>JACKAP010000001.1 GCA_020635015.1 Calditrichia bacterium
GGCAGGAAGTTGACTGCAACTGCCACTGCTACTGCCACTTGAAAAGCTTGGATTATCAAAGACTACGTGATAGAACACCATAAAGCCATTAAACCAACAACCTCTGGAGGTCAAGATGGATAAGCGATACCGAATTTTCAAAACAACCACCGAAATGCTTTTCTGCATCCTGGTGCTGCTGATGCCCGCAACCATCTGGGGCCAGTCATATTTTGACGCCCCTGCCGAGCCCTGGTATATGAAGCGCGCTCAGCCACAGCGCACCGCTGATGCCACATTTAACTACATCCCCAAAAAACCCGGCCATTACAGCCGGAGCGACTGGCGGGCGGTGATCGATTCCACCTGGGGAATGGGCCGGCCGACAGCGGAAAAACTGGCCTTGTTTGACTTCTTTTGGAACGAAGTGGATCAAAAATACGCCGGATTCGTGAACCTGGATGTGGATTGGGATGGGCTGTATGCCTACCGGGATACCGTTGCCGCCGGGGTCAGCCGGGGGCGCTTCGCCGGTATTATGTCGCATTTATCGATGGCGCTTCTAGAAAGTCATACGGTCATGTTTAATACAAATGTCGCACTGGATAGCTTGCTGCCGGGAGTGCCGTTGCTGGTCATCGCAAATCACAAGGTTCGCTTTGATCCCGTCGTCCGCCTTTATGATCACGGCCATTTCGGCGCCGGCTTAACACCGCTGCCGGACAGCTCCCTGCTGGTGTACAGCGCGCTGCCCAACCACCCCCTGGGCCTGGCGCCGGGAGATATCGTTTTGGGCTACGACAACATTCCCTGGAAGATACTTTACAAGGAACTGCTCTCCGCTCAACTGCCGGTTCATCAAAGGTCGTTTTGGGGATCATCGGAACGCAGTTTTCATTATACGATGTTAATCAGCGCCGGCTTGAACTGGCATCTCTTCGACACCATCGATATCTTAAAATACAATACTGCCGACACCCTGCATCTGAGTACCAGTGTGCTGCAGGGGCAAGATATGACCCTGTATTCAACGCTGCAGCTGCCGGTTCCCGGCGTTCCCATGCCGCAAGATGATGAGCTTGTCAGTTGGGGAATCGTGGACGGCACCCAGGTCGGATATATTTATGTTGCCAGTTGGAGTCCCTTTTCGCCAGCGAGCGACGGTTTTTCAAGCGCGGTGAACATTTTAATGAACGATTATGAAACCAGCGGTTTGATTATAGATTACCGCTCTAACCCCGGCGGATTTCTGGATGCTGCGGATAAGGGCTACAGGCAATTATTTAACGCCGATATTAACTTTGTTAATATGGCCGTGCGTGCCGATCCGCAGAACCGCCTGGCATTGACCCCGGTTTTGCCCGGAGAATGTTGTGGTTTTCAACCGGTACCCGGCGATCCCAATTTATATGATCGGCCGCTGGCGGTATTAATTTCACCGACAACCTTCAGTGCCGCAGACTACAATACCCTGAGAATCAAATATCATCCCATGGCGCGAATGTTTGGGCTGCCCAACGGTTCGGCACATACCTGCTATTGCACTTATGAAATAACCACTGTCCCGCCATTTCCGGAGTGGCGGGATAAATATGGGATCGCGCGCAGAAATACCTATGTGATTGATGATCCCGACAGCTTTTATATCCATGTCGGAGTTGAAGTGGATGAGGAAGTGTCGCTGACCCGGGAGGATGTGGTGCAGGGGCATGATACGATTGTGGAAGCCGCCCTCAGTTGGATTCACAATCTGGCCCACGCCCATGATGTGGCGGCAAATCCCCCTTATGTCGCTTCCGGGGCCGACACCACCACCATCAATGCCCTGGTTGAAAACCCCAACAACCATCCGCTGGCAGTGCATGCGGATATCACCGACCAGGATAATGTGATACTCGATTCGCTGCAACTTTACGATGACGGCCAGCACGGCGATCATGAGGCCGGCGATGGCTTCTGGGGTGGTTTTTGGCCGGCGCCCGCCGGCGAGGAAACCTACCGGGTCAACCTTACCACCGAAGATGCGGCCGCTGCAACATCACGCACCCTGCCGGACGCCGCCCGCTTCACCACTATTGGGCCGGTGACCCTCGACGCTGTGGAGGATGTGACTTTCGTCAGCGAATTTATTTATTTTAAGTTGTTTTTTCGCAATAATGGTGCGGTTGCCACGGCACTGGATGTCAATGCCTTGATTGTTCCCACGGATACCAATATTGTGCATGTGCTCGGCAACAACCAAAACATCGGGGATATTGCGCCCGGGGAAGTGTCTTACCCACAGGTTTTTCGCATTGAAACCCAAAATAACCCGGCCTTTGTCACTTTCGATCTGCATATTTTCAGTGAAGGGCATTTCTTCTGGGAAGATAGTGTGGATATTTCTGTCGGTATTACCCCGCCTGGCGAGATAGTGCCCGCCGCATTTGCCCTGGGGCAGAATTATCCCAATCCCTTTAACCCCAACACGACGATTGATTTTGCGATCCCCTTTGCCGGGCATGTATCGCTAAAAGTATATAACAGTCTGGGCGAGGAGGTGGCGACCCTGGTTTCGGGAATACTGACCGCCGGAGAGAAGCAGGTGATGTGGGATGGAAAAGACCGCTATGGAAAAGAAGTGAGTTCCGGAGTTTACATCTACAAGATCGAGACCGGCGGATATGTCGCCAGCCGCAAGATGTTGTTGATCAAATAGGCATGGTGTGGATATGACCCAAACGACGGGTCATATCCATACCATACTCGTCGCTTTCGACATGATGCGCTTTGTGAAGGGGTGTTATTTGGAAGTGGGGAATATTGCGGCAGAAGATTTGATCAAAACTAAGGGGAGGAGGAAGCCGCGCCGGCAACATGGCCATGTTGCCGGCGCTTGTTATATGGCAATTTCATAACAATATCACAAACTATCCGGAAAAACAGTAAAAAAAATCCGTGTTAATCCGTGTAATCCGTGGATCCAAAAAAACGGCAAACTGCCGTCGCAAATCACGCTCAGGTGAAGCCGCCGGTAGCGGCGCAGCCGCCTCCGCTGCTGCTACTGCCACTGCTGCTGCCGAAGCCGCTGCAGTTGGCGGCGAAGGAAGACATCAGCTTCTCGGTCTCCTCGCTGCCGCACTGCTCACATTTTACCGGTCCCTTCTGCGAGGAAAACACCAGAGTCTCGAATTTAGTGCCGCAGGTCTTGCAGCGATAGTCGAATAAAGGCATGTTTGGGTCCTTTCGGTTATTATTTTCAGATTATTGATTTCGGATTTCGGAATGAAAGACGAAAAGCGAAGAGCGTGGAGCGAAGAGCGAAACGACATTGACCGCGAAGCCAATGACGCGCGAAGCGCCAATGACGCCGCAGGCCAATGACAATTAAGCATCCTATCGCATTTCCCATTTACCATTGAGCATCTACCATTAAGCATTTACCACTGCCGGATTCATCCGGTATTCCACGCCCCAGCAGCGGTCCATCACCACATCCATTCCCGCCTCCAGGGCTTTCTGCGCCGCCGTGTGGTTGACAATCCCCGATTGCATCCATAGGGCTTTGGCGCCTTTCTGGATCGCCTGATCGACGACCGCATCAACCTCTTCCGCCCGGCGAAAGACATCTACTAAATCGATGTCCCCGGGGATATCCAGCAAAGACGGATAGCTCTTTTCTCCCAGCACTTCATCCACATTGGGATTTACCGGAATGATCTGATACCCGGCCTGCTGCATCAGCAGGGCAATCCCGAAGCTGGAGCGATAGGGCTTATCCGACAATCCCACCACCGCGATCCGTTTATGATTTTTGATGATATGCTCGATATTTTCGTTCAGTTTTTTCATCGTCAGCTCCTTTTAGATTTTTAGATGCAGCAAGTGGGCAGGTGTTACAAGCTTTTTCGCATGGGGCATGGGGCAAGGAGCATGGGGCAAAAGAATATGCATAGCGTTGTAAAATTAATTTATGTGCAAAAAGTGGAATGGTTTTATGCGCAAGAAAGTTGATTACCAATTTAAATCGAATCACATTTTATTAAATGCCCCATGCCCCATGCCCCATGCCCCCAGCCCCAAGCCCCAAGCCCCAACCCCCAAGCCCCAAGCCCCATGCCCCATGCCCCATGCCCCATGCCCCATGCCCCATGCCCCATGCCCCATGCCCCATGCCCCATGCCCCATGCCCCATGCCCCATGCCCCATGCCCCATGCCCCATGCCCCATGCCCCATGCCCCATGCGTTTTTCCCACCTTGTAAACCTTTCCCACCCTCCCCCCGTCTTAAGCGGTGAGAGGACATTTAAGGACAGTGACGGTGGATGACGAGCAGAGACTGATTGAACAGGCACAGCAAGGCGACCGCAGGGCATTCCGGACTTTGGTGCAGCGCTACCAGCAGCCGATTTACTTCCTGGCGCGCGACCTGGCGGGCAATCACCACGACGCCGAGGACCTGGCCCAGGAGACCTTCATCCGGGCGCTGCGCTTCCTGGAGAAATTCCGCGGAGAGGCGAAGTTCGGGAGCTGGCTTTACCGCATCACCGTCAATTGTTATATCGACAGCCGGAGGAAAAAGCAGGTGAGCACCGTTTCGATTCACGATGAAGCGAACGAAAGCCGGGGATTCAGCGAGCAGGCGCTGCCCGACCTCCGCCAGCATTCTCCCGAGGATGGCGCTCAGGCGCGGGGGATCCAGGAACATATCGAGCAGGCCCTGACGACACTCTCGCCCCGCGAGCGTTCGGGTGTTCGTGCTGCGCCATTATAAAGAGATGCCGCTCAAGGAGATCGCCGGCACTTTGGATATTGCGGAAGGCACGGTGAAGGCGCTGCTGTTCCGGGCGATCCAGCGGCTGCAGAAGGCGCTGGCGTTTTACCGGGCGGATTTGGGGTTGAGTGAGAGTGTGCGGGGGCACTTGATGGCACGCAGATTTTCACAGATTTGACAGATTTACACAGATTTAAGACATAAGGATTTTGAAAGGGTTGAAAATGAAAAAAAAGAATGCCGGGGATACCGGGAATGGTTTGCGGAGGCATTGTATGGGGAGTTGCCGGAAGGGCGGGCGCGGGAATTTCAGGCGCACCTGGATGCATGCGGTGAGTGCCGGGAGGAGTTTGCCCGGATGCGCGCCACCCTGCAGGTGATGGACCGGCGGGAAATTGCCGACCCGGGCGCGGTATACTGGGATAGCTTCTGGGACCGGCTGGAGGAGAAGCTTCCGCCGGTGCAGGGAGAGGGGGCAAATGTTGTGAAGCTGGCGCCGGCTTCCCGCTCCGGTTGGCTCTATCGCTCGGTTGCTGCTGCGGCGATCCTGCTGCTGGGCATTTTTATCGGTAAAACATTCTTCAGCCCGGCAATCGATCCAACTAAAATCGCTAAAGCGGATGATCCGCTGCTGCAGGCCGCAGCGGTGAATGCCCGTACCCAGAATTACCTGGAAAAATCTAAAGTGCTGCTGGTGGGGCTGGTCAATTTCGAGCCGGGTGCGCAAGACCCGCAATCAATAGATTTAACCCGATTCCGTCAGGCATCCCAGAACCTGATCGCTGAAGCCGGATATCTGAAACCGGCCCTGCAGCAAACCCGCCAGCAACGGCTGGGCAAGCTGGTCAACGACCTGGAGCTGCTCCTGATCCAGATCGCCAACCTGGAGGCGGAGAACGATCTGTCTGCCATCGAGGTGATCAAATCCGGGATGGACGAGCGGGGAATTTTGCTCAAGATCAATCTGGAAGAGATGCGGCAGACGGCGCCGCGGAAGGTGGACGAGGACGTGGAGCGAGGAGCGTAGAGCGAAGGATAAAGGATGAAGGATGAAGGATGAAGGATGAAGGATGAAGGATGAAGGATGAAGGAATAATGCTGGTGATTAAAGTTGTGTGTTAGAATAGGTTCCTTTCCGATGACAATCGGAATCTTCGGAATGGCGAGAACGATGTCATTTCGAACCTGGCGAAGCGCAGTGAGAAATCTGTGATTTTACGAAACGTAACCGGCGCATCTTTATTGACAAAAAGCTTTGAGAAATCAACAATATTGAGGAGACATCATGAAGATCCGTTTTACCTTAGTGATAGTGATAATGCTGCTGGCCGGTGCGGCGGCTTCAGCCGCGGCATTTAGCCCGGAGGAGCCGCAGGACCGGGTGCAGACCGCCTACCAGGATGCATATAATTTGATCCTGGATGAGAAATGGAGCGAGGCGATCACAGCGTTCGACAATCTGCTGGGGCAGTATCCGAAAAGCGGCTGGGTGGATGACGCCCGCTTCTGGCGCTGCTATGCTAATGAGAAACTGGATAAGTCGCTGAAAAATGCATTTGACTGCTACCACGATTTTATCCGCAGTTATCCTTCCAGTAAGTATACCGACGACGCCAAAGCCAACCTGATCCGCATTGGAGAGCAGTTGGTGCGTTCCGGAGAGCGGGAATATGAGGCGATCATCCAGTCGGTCCGGGAAAGCGACAACGAGGAGATCACCCTGGCGGCGCTTTACGCCATGAGCAATATCGGCGATGAACGCGCTCTGAAAACCATTCTGGATCTCTACGATAATTCCTCCAGCGCCAAGATCCGTGGCAAGATCGTCTACGTGCTGGGCGAATTCGATTCGCCGGAGGCATGCCCACTCTGCGCCGGATCGCGACCAGCGATGCAGATAACAGCGTGCGCAAGAAGGCAGTTTATGCGTTGGGCGATCATGATGCCGCCGGCACGGCAGAAATCCTGATCGGCATCCTCAAGTCCGACAACGCGACAGAGGTGCGCAAGGCCGCCCTCTATGCCCTGGGCAATAGCGATGACGCGAAGATCATTCCGGTGCTGAAAGAGACCGCCCTGGCAAAGGGAATGGGGATCTGAGCAAGGCGGCGGTCTATGCGTTAGGCGAGATGGATCTGCCGGATGCCGGCAAGATGCTGGCCGAAATTCTGAAAAATGCCTCCGAGCCGGAAGTGCGCAAGGCAGCTCTCTACGCGATTGCCGAGCATGATTCTGAAGCAGCCCTCCGGTGCTCAAGGAAACCGCCCTGAAAAGTCCCGACCCCGCCCTGCGCAAGGCCGCGCTTTATGCCATCGGCGAGGTGGAAGGCAAAGTCTCCTTTGGGATGCTGAAAGATATCTTTGAAAGCACCGACGATACGGATCTGCAGAAAGCAGCCCTCTATGCCATCGAGAACACCGATGATCCCGGGTGGAGAATTTCCTGCGCAGCATCGCACTGTCCCACCCGGACGACAAGCTGGCCCAGGCGGCAATGCACGCCCTGGCCGATCATTTGAGGATGGCGGGATAGAATCCCTGATGGAGATTCTCAAGAAAGCGAAATCGCCCAAGGTGAAGAAGGCGGCGCTTTACAAGATCGGAGAGTTCGACGGGGTACGGGTGATCGAAGCGCTGGGGCAGGTGCTGAAGTCGGAAACCGATCCGGAACTGCGCAAGGCGGCGGTCTACGCCCTGGGGAAACCGAGAGCGATCAGGCGGTGCCCGCTGCTGGTGGACATCATCAAAAACGATCAAAGTCTGACGGTGCGCAAGGCGGCGGTGAGCGCGCTGGGTGAGATCGGCACCGATAAAGCCCAGAAAGCCCTGCTGGATGTTTTACAGGAACGGTAAACCTTGGAGCGGAAAAAATGGTCAAAGTATTGATAAATCAATTTGGTTTCATTTTGATCGGCGGACTGATCATGTTCAACTTCTCGATGGCCCAAACCCACATCAACCGGTTTTCCCGCCCCGGCGCACCCTTGAACGAACGCTGGGAATGGGCGCTGCGGGAAGCGGGAAAGGATCACCCCGACAGCGATTTCTGGCTGGTTTTCTCCATCGAACGGACCATGGAGAAGCAGCGCTATATCTGGAGCAACGGTGATATGTTCATCCACTTCGCCGGCTATCAGGATCATGATGAACCGGCGCTCCAGGAAGTGATCCTCAATCGCCCCGATCCGGAAAAGCATCTGCCGGAATCCGAGCAGATCCGCCGGGAAGCGCAGCGGCTCTGGGGCAGGCCAAAGGTATTGAGCCGAAACCGGAGATGGTGCGCAAGGAGATCGCGATCCTGTTCCACTATCCCCATGGCGCCGCCGGAGCCGCGGAGTGGGTGGAGACCGGCATCGCCAGCATGGAGCTGCCCTTCGATCTGGAGAAGCTGCCGGTATACTGGATCGGTCCGGCGGCCGCACAGGAGAGCCTGCCCTTTCTGCAACAGCTCTATCACCAGGTTACTTCCGAAAAACTCAAGGAAGAGTTGATCCCGCTGGCCGGCCTCCAGGAGGCTGCCGACCAGGTGATCCCTTTCCTGAGTGAGATCATCTCTTCCGCCGGCGCGGACGATCTGCGGGAGGAAGCGGCGGAATGGCTGGGCGAGCAGCAGGATCCCCGGGCGCTGGAAATTCTCCGGAATACTGCGAAGCATGACCGCTCGGCGGAAGTGCGCGAGGAAGCGGTCGAGGCGATCGGTCAGTTAAACCTGCCGGGCGCAGAGCAAGTGCTGATAGATTTTGCCAAAAATTCCCCGGATGCAGAGATGCGCGAAACCGCCATCGAATGCCTGGCCCGGGTAGCGGCAGACCAGGCGGTGCAGCTCCTGGGCCAGACCATCCGCAGCCGCGATGAACTGGAGGTAAAGCTGCGCGCCGTCAGCATACTGGCGGATCTCGACAACGACGCCGGGCTGGAAGAGCTGATCCGGATCAGCCGCACCCATCCGGACCGGCGGGTGCGCCGGCGGGCGATATTGATGCTGGGCGAATCGGAGAATCCCAAGGCGCTGGATGCGTTGATTGATCTGGTAAAGGTGGGTGCGAGGTGAGGGATGGGAGGAATGGTGAATGGGTGTATGGGTGAATGAGTGAATGGGAGAAGACGCGGGATGTTGGATATGAAGTAGTGTCTTTACCCATTCACTCATTCACCCATCAACCCATTCACAGGGAAATAATCAATCTGTAACCTTCGGGAAGGTCGGTCGTAAATAATCGGGTGCGGGAACTTTCAGGGGCTGACTCTCCGCTACAGTGACACCTATTATCGACCGCAACAATTGACACCAATCCCGAATATGACATACCCATGAGGGGAATTATGATGAATAAGCTACTAACCGGTTGTCTGATGATCTGCGTCGTCTTTAGCGCCGCACTGCTGGCCGAGTCCGGCGATAAAGACAGGAAAAAGATGATGATAAGGAAAAAATCGATGTCCAGTTTAAACCGAATATTGATCCGGTGATCAGTGCCCGGTTGATCGACCGGCCGATCGTGATCGACGGCGAGCTTGATGACGCCGGCTGGCGTCACGCTACCCGGGCGGCCAACTTTGTGGAAACCTTTCCCGGCGATCAGGTCAAACCCCGGTGGATACCGAGGTGCTGATTGCCTATGATAAGCAATACCTTTATCTCGCTTTTATCGCCGAAGACGATCCGGCGACCATCCGCTCCTCGCTGCGCGACCGCGATGAGATGTTCAACGATGACTTTGTGGGCATCCTGATCGACACCTACGGCGATGCCGCCTCGGCATACGAAATCTTCGTCAATCCGATCGGGGTGCAAGGCGATCTGCGTCTGACCGCCAGCAATGAGGACGGCAGTTTCGACATGATTTATCAGTCGCAGGGCAAGATCACTGAAAACGGCTTCCAGGTAGAGGTGGCGATCCCTTTCAGCAGCCTGCGTTTTCCCGACAAGCCGCAGCAGGAGTGGCGGGTGAACTTCTGGCGCAACCACCCCGCGACAGCCGCCGGCGCTATTCCTGGTCGAATATCAGCCGCGACGATCCCTGCTTCCTATGCCAGTGGGGCACGCTGGTCGGTATCGAGAATGTCAAACCGGGTAACAACCTGGAGCTGCTTCCTGCGTTTGTCGGTTCTCAATATGGCGGGCTGTGAAGACAGCGACGATCCCAATTCGACCTTCAACAATGAAAGTGTTCAAGCCGAACCTTCCCTCGGGATGCGCTATGCCTTCACCCCCAGCATCTCTGCGGAAGCGACCATCAACCCGGATTTCAGCCAGGTAGAATCCGATGCTGCCCAGGTTGATGTCAATACCAACTTTGCGCTGTTTTTCCCGGAACGCCGCCCTTCTTCCAGGAAGGCGGTGATCTGTATGACACCTGGATCAATTCGGTTTACACCCGCTCCCTCAACAATCCTCAGTTTGCCGGCAAGTTGACCGGGCGCAGCGGGCGCCTGAGCTTCGGCTATATCGGCGCACGCGATATGGATACCGGGATTATCCTTCCCTTTGAGGAGCAAAGCGAGTTTGTAGCGGCGGGGCGCAGCGTCTCCAATATTTTCCGCCTGCGCCAGACTTTCGGCAAAGATTCATACATTGGGCTGATGGGGTACCGACCGCCGTTTTGAAGGCGATATGGGCGGTGCCGGTTCCACCCTGGGTTTGGATGGCATGTTCCGCCTGCACCAGAAATATCACCTGGAATGGCAGGTGGTGGGCAGCCGCACCGAAGAACCCAATGACACCACCCTGACAGAAGATTTTAACACGATGCGATTTGATCGCGGCAAGCACAGCGCCGCCTTCGACGGGGAAACTTACCGGGGCAGCGCCGCCTACCTCAGCATGGAACGGGATTCGCGCACCTGGAGCTTCGATGTCGATTACTGGCACTGGTCGCCGGAATTCCGCGCCGACAACGGCTTCGTCTTCCGCAACGACAACCGCCAGGTCAATTTCTGGACCGGCTGGCGCTTCAATAAAGACAACCATAAATTTATCGATCAAATATCCCCAGCGTGAATGT
This sequence comes from Calditrichia bacterium, assembly GCA_020635015.1. GTDB lineage: Bacteria > Calditrichota > Calditrichia > RBG-13-44-9 > J075 > JACKAP01. The sequence goes on from JACKAP010000001.1 coordinate 10,737, forward strand.
CAGCCGGGTATGGAATTTCGACGGGCTGCGCAAGGATGAGTGGATCATGCCGCAGCTCAATCTGCAGCTTAAAAAGCAAACCTACGTCTACCTGGCCTTTCTGGCCAGCCGGGAAAATTACCAGGGTCTGCAGTTTGACGGCATCCGCCGCTTCATGATGAATGTGAACTCCAACTTCAGCCAGGTGGTCAGCCTGGGATTCTGGGCGGAGCAGGGGCGCTTCATTGCCCGTAATGAAGAACCGGCTGTGCTGGGTAAGGGTGCCAATCTGGAATTGTGGGGCACCTTTAAACCCATCAACCAGTTGGTCATTCAGCCCTGGTTCATCTACTCCCGCCTGGATCATCCCGACACCGATGAGACGCTCTTCGAAGGCTACATCATGCGTACCCGCTTCAGCTACCAGTTCAGCCGGGAATTTTTTCTGCGCCTGGTGCTGCAGTATAATGAGTTTAGCGACCGGTGGACGTCGAGCCGTTGCTGACCTATCGCATCAATCCGTTCACGATCTTTTACATCGGCTCGTCGCACCGCTACCGCAATTACGATCTGAACGGCGCCCGGGATTTCAAAGCGAGTTCCCGGCAATTTTTCCTGAAATTCCAATATCTGTTCCAAATATAGCCGGCATTTATTTTATTCCTGGAGGAAATAACCATGAAAAATTTGACCATTCTGACGATCTGTTTTTGCCTGATCGCTGCGCTGACCCTGCCGGGCTGGCTACAGCGCCGATCCGCAAGGCAAGAAAAAGAAGAAACGCTCCAACGTGGTGATCATAGATGATGAACACACCGGTGACATTGTGATTGACATGAAAGAGCCTCAACAAGGCGATGGAGGAGCTGGAAGTTGAGTTGGAAAACCTCGACCTGAATATCGATCTGAGCGATCTGGATGACTTGCAAGCCGATCTCGATGAACTGCATCTGGACGACCTGGATTTTGATTTCCGCGGCCTGGAAAACTTCCACGTGTCGATCCCCCGATCAATGTCAATATTCCGCCGATTCCCCCATTCCGGCCATCGACGTGCAGATCCCGGATATTGACGTGCACATTCCGGATTTCGATTTCGACGGCATGAATTTCAATTTCAACCGGCATTGGGATTACCATGCGCCGGGCATGTTTAAGAACTTGACCGAGCAGGAAGAACTGCGCCTGGAGGCGTTGCGTTCGGTGGTGCGCAAAGGCAGCGACCGCGAAGCATTGGCGGCTCTGGAAAAAGTGTTAAAGGGAGACGACAGCCCGGCGTTGCGCTACGAGGCGGTGCGGCAATTGGAGCATTTTACAGACGAGGAAGCGGCCATCAAACTGCTGGGTGATGCCGCCAAAAACGATTCCCACGTCAAAGTGCGCAAGAAAGCCATCCAGGTTCTCGGCCGCAGCGGCGATCCCCGGGCGGTGGAGATTTTGGAAGAAGTGATTCGGGAGAACTGAGGGCAGAGGGCAGAGGGCAGAGGGCAGAGGGCAGAGGGCAGAGGGCAGAGGGCAAATTTGTGCGTTTGGCCCATTTGAGCAAGTGATAAAATAATTTGATTTTTTTTGAAAGCCGGGTTGATATTTTGACCCGGCTTTTTTGTTTTCTCGTTCGACGCTCCGCGTCGAATGCCAGTTGTGACGCTCTGCGTCACAACACTTCCGAATTGTATAACAAATATTTGAACCGATACGACGCGGAGCGTCGGGAATTGCATTCGACGCAGAGCGTCGAACGAGACGATAAAATCGCCGCGCCAAATTTTTCCCCATTTCCCCCAAAACATGCTTAAATTCCCCAACGCTGCAAACAAGCAGTGTAACCATTTAACCATTTAACAATGTAACAGTTTATGTTCGAACAAGCCCGACAAATCGCCGACAAACTCCGCCGGGCCGGGGCGCGCGACTGCCTGATGGTGGGCGGATATGTGCGCGACCGCCTGATGGGCATCGACAGCAAGGATATCGACCTTGAGGTATACGGGCTGAGCTACCGGCAAATTGTCAACGCGTTGCGGGATCTCCGGGTCGACCTGGTGGGAAAATCCTTCGGCATTCTGAAGATCGGCCCCATATCGACGTCAGCATCCCCGGCGGGAACGCAAACAGGGGGCCGGGCACCGGGCGTTTGCCATCGAGCCGGACCCGGATATGACCTACCGGGAAGCCGCCTCCCGGCGCGATTTCACCATCAACAGCATCGCGATGGATTTTGAAGGCCGGATCATCGATCCGTATGACGGACAGGGCGATATCCGCCGCAAGCTGCTTCGCGCTACCTCGGCCGCCTTTAAGGAAGACCCCTGCGGGTGCTGCGTGGGATGCAGTTTGCTTCCCGGCTGGGTTTTGAGATGGCGGCGGACACGGTGCAGATGTGCCGGGAGATCTCCGGCGAGTTTGCCGACCTCTCCAGAGAGCGCATCTATGATGAATGGGCCAAATGGACCCGGGGCGATTATCCGGCGAAAGGACTGTCCCTGCTGCAGGACACCGGCTGGCTGGATCATTTTCCGGCGCTGGCAAACATGGCCGGCACCCCGCAGGATCCGGTCTGGCATCCGGAAGGAGACGTGTTTGTGCATACCGCCCTGGTCTGTGACGCCGCCGCGAAAATCGCCAACCGGCGCGGTTTCTCTCCCGAGGAACGCCTGCAGCTGATGTTTGCCGCCCTGCTCCATGACGCCGGGAAAGCGGTCACGACAGAGAAAAATGCGCAGGGACGCTGGGTGTCGCCGGGGCATGCCGGGGAAGGTGCCGATCGCCCGGCGGTTTTAAGAGCGCTGGGAGCACCCGGGCGGATCATCGATACGGTGCCGCCGCTGGTGGCAGAACATATGGTGCATATCAGCCTACCGGCGGATCAGGAGCCTGGCATCCGCCTGATCCGCCGCCTGGCCAACCGCCTGACGCCGGCTAATATCCGCCTGTGGGCGGCGCTCTGCGAGGCCGATTACAGCGGTCGCCCGCCGTTGCCAGCGGGCAATCCGGTCGCCCACTGGGAAGAAGTGGCGCAACAGCAGGAGGTGGAAAATACCCGTCCCGGCCCGCTGCTGCTGGGCCGGCACCTGATCGACCAGGGCATAGCGCCCGGCCCGGAAATGGGTCGCCTCCTCAAAGCCGCCTACGAAGCCCAGCTTGACGGAGCGTTCGATGATCTTGAGGGGGCACTGGCGTGGCTTAATCAACAGTAGAGATGAATAAATACTTTTTTTGAGTCCACGGATTACTTGGCGCGGCCTGCGGCCGCAACCAAATGGTAAATGATTATTGCTCAATGGTAAATGCTCATTGTAAAACACTTTGTCGCACCACATCTCTTTTACCCATTAACCCATCAACCCATCAACCCATCAACCCATTAACCCATAATCCGTGTCAATCCGTGTAATCCAGGACAGGTAGTTCATTGATCCGTAATAATATCTGCGAAAATCTGTCAAATCTGCGGAATCTGCGTGCAATCAGACCGATTTCCGGATTTAAATTGTTTTGATATACCGCTGGAATAATATTATTATTCATATTCAACTCGTCAGATTGGCATCGCATTGCAGACCAAATCGGAGGATCCACCATGTATCAACCTAAGCTCCTTTTAACCATTTTTTGTCTCTGGCTGCTGGCCGCCGTATCTCTCAACGCGCAAACCGAGGCGCAAAAAAAAGCCATGGCCTCCTGGGCAGCCTGAGCAATGCCTTCGAGGCGCTATCGGAGTATATCGCCCCGGCGACGGTGCAAATCTTTACCAAAGGGCATGGTTTTGGCGACGGCCAGACCACTGCCAGCATCATCGCCCTGCAGCGCAGCGGCGGTTCCGGGGTGATTGTGGATCCCGACGGCTACATCGTTACCAACTACCACGTGGTGGAGGATGCGGATCAGGTGCAGGTGTTGCTCCCCAGAAAGTTGAGCAGCATCTGAAATCCCGCTCTATCCTGAAGCCCTCCGGCAAAAAGTCGATGCCGAGATTATCGGCGTCGACCGTGAGACCGACCTGGCCGTACTGAAAATTAACGAGACCAATCTGCCCTACCTGGAGTTTGGTGATTCCGATTTTCTCAAACCCGGGCAAGTGGTGCTGGCGTTCGGTAGTCCTTTAGGACTGGAAAATTCTGTATCGATGGGCGTCATCAGCTCGGTGGCGCGGCAACTGCGTCTGGAAGACCCGATGGTCTACATCCAGACCGACACGCCGATCAATCCCGGCAACAGCGGCGGCCCGCTGGTGGATACCAACGGCCGGGTGGTGGGTATCAATACCTTCATCCTCAGCCAGTCTGGAGGCAACGAGGGACTGGGTTTTTCCGTGCCGAGCAACATCGCCAGAAATATTTATCTGCAGATCCGGAGCAACAGCCGGGTGCGGCGGGGGCAGATTGGGGTGCACGCCCAGACCATCACCCCGGTGATGGCCGCCGGGTTGAAGCTGTCTCGGGATTGGGGGGTGATTATCGGCGATGTGTATCCCAACAGCCCCGCCGCCATTGCCGGGCTGAAGGTGGGCGATATCATCTTCAGCATGGACGGCAAGCTGATGGAGAACGGCCGCCAGTTTGATGTCAATCTCTACCGCCGCAATCTTGGCGATAAAGTGCAGTTGGAGGTGCTGCGCGGTGACGAGCGGCTTAACCTGACGGTGGAAGTGATTGAACGCGACGACGATCCCGACCGTTTTCTGATCATGACCAATCCGAAGGACAACCTCATCCCCCGGCTGGGCATTCTGGGACTGGATATCAACCGCCGCATCGAGGAGATGATCCCGCGGCTGCGCAAGCGCTTCGGGGTGCTGGTGGCGGCCGTTTCAGCGGAAATGCCCGATGCCAGCGGGCAACTGTTCCCCGGCGATGTAATTTTCGAAGTCAATGGCGTGGAGGTGACCGGGCTGACCAGTCTGCGCGGCGCGCTGGAGAATCTTCGCCCGGGCGATGCCGCAGTCCTGCAAATCCAGCGGCAGGGGCGGTTGCAGTATATGACGTTTAAGCTGGATAAGTGATTGGGTTAATGGGTTAATGAGTTGATGGGGAAAAACGGACCTCGAGAGCAAAACTTGTATACTCATACACCCATACACCCACTCACCCATCCACAATCAGGTGTCGTCATTGCGAGCCGCGTTTTTGGCGGCGCGGCAATCTCGTGCGAAGTTGCTCCCAACGTTACTGCTGATGGGTGCACTTCGCAGGAGATTGCTTCGGCACAAAACGCCTCGCAATGACAGCACAAATTAAGTTGATCACATACACCCTCCGGAGAAATGATGCCCAAATTTTCAATACGGTTTCCAATTTTTTACTGCTAATCTCCCTTGCGCTCTGCGCGCAAACTTCCACCCAATCCCCAAACGATCCCATCATCCAAAAACTTCCGGAATGGAAAAATATCCCGGATTTTTGATTTTTACTGGGATGCAGCGGAGGGCAAGATCTGGTTGGAGATCGGGAATTGGGAGGAATTTCTCTACCTGGTATCGCTGCCCGCCGGGGTGGGATCGAATGATATCGGGCTGGACCGTGGGCAAATCGGGGCGCGGCGGGTGGTGCAGTTCCGGCGCGTGGGCCCGAAAGCACTGTTGGTGCAGCCTAACTATGATTACCGCGCCGACTCTCCCAATCTCCTGGAAAGAAAGGCGGTGGAGGAAGCTTTTGCTCAATCAGTGCTCTGGGGATTTGAGGTCGCGGCCGAGCATGGCGAACGGGTGCTGGTGGATGCCAGTGATTTCTTCCTGCGCGATGCCCATGGGGTGATTGCTCGCCTGAAAAATACCGGGCAGGGCGACTACCGGCTGGATCTCTCCCGCTCGGCATTTTACCTGCCCCGCACCAAGAATTTCCCTAAAAACAGTGAGGTGGAGGTGACCCTGACCTTCACCGGCGAGGCGCCGGGCAACTATCTCCGCCAGGTGGTGCCGACCCCCAGGCGGTGACGGTGCGCCAGCACGCCTCATTCGTGCAACTGCCCGGCCCGGGGTATCGCCCGCGGCAGCTTGATCCCCGCTGCGGCTTTTTCGGGATCGATTACCTCGACTTCGCCGCTCATATCCACGAACCGCTGCGTCAGCAACTCATCGCCCGCCACCGCCTGGAAAAAAAGACCCGCGCTGCGCAGCAGAGCGAGGCGGTGAAGCCGATCATCTATTATCTCGACAGCGCCACCCCGGAGCCGGTGCGCTCCGCCCTGCTGGAAGGCGCCTCCTGGTGGAATCAGGCGTTTGAAGCGGCCGGGTATAAAGATGCGTTTCAGGTGAAGTTGCTTCCGGAAGACGCCGATCCGATGGACGTACGCTACAATGTGATCCAATGGGTGCATCGCGCCACCCGCGGCTGGTCCTACGGCGATGCGGTGATGGATCCGCGCACCGGCGAGATTATCAAGGGGCATGTAACGCTCGGTTCCCTGCGGGTGCGCCAGGATTACCTGATTGCAGAAGGCTTGCTGGCGCCCTATGATAGCGGGGAGCCGGCGCCGCCGGAGATGCAGGAAATGGCCCTGGCCCGCCTGCGCCAGCTTTCTGCCCACGAGGTAGGGCACACCCTGGGCCTGATGCACAACTTCGCCGCCAGCACCGTCGACCGCGCCTCGGTGATGGATTATCCTCACCCGCTGGTGACGATCTCAGATGATGGGCGGTTGGATCTCTCTGCTGCCTATGCTGAGGGCATCGGCGCCTGGGATAAGATTGCCATCGCTTACGGTTATCAGGATTTTCCGGAAGGCAAACCGGAAGCGGGAGCGCTGGAGGAAATATTGCAGTCGGGCATCCGGCAAGGCCTCTATTTTATGTCCGATAATGATGCCCGTCCCCCGGCGGGCCCATCCGGAAGCGCATCTCTGGGATAACGGGCGCGATGCGGGGGAGAATTGCTACGGGTGCTGAAAGTGCGTGAAAAAGCGCTGCTACAATTCGGCGAGAAAAATATTCCTCCCGGCAAACCCATGGCCGCTTTGGAAGAAGCGCTGGTGCCGGTATATTTTTCCATCGCTACCAGTTGGAAGCGGCGGTGAAGCTGCTGGGCGGTCTTTCCTACCGCTACGCCCTGCGCGGCGACGGCCAGCCGGTCAGCGAAATGGTGCCCCGGAAACCCAGCGCCGGGCGTTGCGGGCGCTGCTGCAAACCCTGCAGCCGGAGGCGCTGAAACTACCGGAGAACCTGCTGGCACAAATCCCTCCCCGGGCTTTTGGCATGTCGCGCAGCCCAGAAATTATCCGCACCCATACCGGCCTGACCTTCGACGCCCTGGCAGCGGCAGAAGCGGCGGCCAACCTGACTGTGACGCTGTTGCTGCACCCGGAACGGGCCGCCCGCCTGGTCGAATATCATGCCCGGCAGTCGGATTATCCCGGGCTGGAGGAAGTGGTCGATGCGCTGCTGGAAGCCACCTGGTTTACGCCGGCGGAACCGGGTTATAGCGGAGAGATCTGTCGTGCGGTCGCTTACGTCGTGCTTTATCGATTGATGCAACTGGCGCGGGATGAACGCGCATCTGCCCAGACTAAAGCACTGGCCGAATTCAAGCTGAGCGAAATGAGGTCCCGGCTGATGAAGGGAAAACGCAGCAAGTCTGCCGGCCGCAGGTCGCAGGTGGATTATGCCATACGGCAAATCGGCATTTTCCTGGAAAACCCGGCCGACATCTCCTGCCTGCGCCTCAGGATCCTCCCACCGGTCCACCGATCGGCAGCGGTGATTATAGTGATTGTTATTTCCATTTCACACATTAAATTGGGAGTAGGTTTTTAGCCACAGAGGCACAGAGGTCACAGAGAACTGATAATGCGAATTACATATAGGAATTTTAGCCACGGATTTACACGGATTCCCACGGATGTTGTTGATCCTTTAGTATAAAACAGGCTTTTATCTGTGTTTATCTGTGAGAATCCGTGGCGAAATCTCTGTGACCTCTGTGCCTCTGTGGCTAAAATACAATCTTATGTTTGCGAAATAAACCTGGTCTGAAACAGGAGACACCTCATGAAAATTGACCTGACCATCGATCCGGAAAAGCGGCAGCGGGCGGTAGAAAGTACGTGAGAAGCACATCATCATTCCCACCTTTGCGGAGCTGCGCGATCCGCAGAAAATTGCACCGGAGATTCGCGATCAATTGAAGCAGGTGGGTCTCTGGGAGGTGAACCCCTTAACCTGTTTCGCGCCAGTTGGAAGAATCAGCCGGTGGAAACGGGAGGCGGCTTTGGCGGAGTGAATTTTATGGAGCTGCCCCCTGCCATTACCGGGGAGAAGGCGCGCATCGTTGCCCTGGTGGGGAAGTGGTTCCCTACCGGAGCTCACAAGGTGGGTGCGGCTTACGGCTGCCTGGTGCCCCGGCTGGTGACCGGCCAGTTTGATCCCACCTCGCAGAAGGCGGTGTGGCCCTCCACCGGCAATTATTGCCGCGGCGGGGCCTATAGTTCCGCCCTGCTGGGCTGCGAGTCGATCGCCATCCTCCCGGAGGAGATGAGCCGGGAGCGCTTCGAATGGCTGAACAACATCGCCGGGGAGGTGATTGCCACCCCGGGCTGCGAATCGAACGTGAAGGAGATCTACGACAAATGCTGGGAGCTGCGCCGCACCCGCGATGATATCGTGATCTTCAACCAGTTCGAGGAGTTCGGCAACTATCTCTGGCATTATCATGTTACCGGGCAGGCGATCGAGGAAGTCTTTGGCCAGCTCTCCGGCCCCCGGCGGCGCTTTGCCGGCTATGTCAGCGCCACCGGCTCTGCCGGCACCCTGGCGGCTGGTGACTACCTCAAGGAAAAATTCCCCTTCGGCAAGGTGGCGGCTTCCGAGGCGCTGCAGTGCCCCACCTTGTTGCTGAACGGTTACGGCGGGCACCGCATCGAGGGCATTGGCGACAAGCACGTGCCCTGGATCCATAACGTGCGCAACACCGATATGGTCATCGCGGTGGATGATGAGAACTGCATGAACCTGCTGCGTCTCTTCAACGAGCCGGCCGGGCAGGCGCACCTGCGCGGCGTCGGGTGCCGGCGGCGCGCAGGTGGCCGACCTGCCTCTGCTCGGCATCTCCGGCATCGGCAACCTGATCGCGGCAGTTAAATTTGCCCGCTACTATGAGTTGACGGAAGATGATGTGGTCTTCACGGTCTTCACCGACTCGATGGAGCTCTACAGCAGCCGGGTGGCGGAGTTGCGGGAAGAATTGGGCGAATACAGCCCGGCAAGCGCGCTGAAGGACCATCACCGCTATATGCTCGGCCTGAGCACCGAGCACATGCTGGAGTTAGGCTATTACGACCGCAAGCGCATTCACAACCTGAAGTATTTCACCTGGATCGAGCAGCAGGGTCGCACGGTAGAGGAGCTCAACCAGCAATGGCGCGATGCCGCCTACTGGGAAGCCCTGCGCGGGCAGGTGGATGAGATTGATAAGCTGATCCGGGAGTTCAATCGGATGGCGGGGAGTTGATTGCCAGGTTTTTACCTTCGCACCAAAGATTTTTGCCACAGAGTCACAGAGATCACAGAGAACTGCGAACCGATAATTCAAAGAATCTCAGTGTTCTCTGTGGCTCTGTGGCAATATAAAAATTATGCTATTTACAGGAGGACTATCCATGAACGAAATTCTAAAATTGCCCGCTCCCTGGAGGGGGTGGTGGCGGCATTTCTGCGGGAGATCATCGCCATTCCCTCCATGAGCAGCGAGGAAGGGCGGTGATCGAACGAATCCGCGAAGAGATGGCGCGGGTGGGCTTCGAGGAGACCCGCGTCGACGGGCTGGGCAACCTGTTGGGGCGCATCGGCAGCGGCCCGCGGGTGCTGGTGATCGACAGCCACTGCGATACTGTCGACGTGGGCAACCCGGATCTCTGGACGATCGATCCCTTCCAGGGCGACATGCGTGACGGGGTGATCTACGGCCGCGGCGCCTGCGACCTGAAAGGCGGCCTGGCCAGTTCGGTCTATGCCGGAAAGATTCTCCGCCAGGTCGGCGTGCCGGATGACGTTACCTTATGGGTGTCCTGCACCGTGCAGGAGGAAGACTGCGACGGTTTGTGCTGGAAATACATCATCGAAGAAGAGAATTTCCGTCCCGATGCGGTGCTGCTCACCGAGCCCACCAACTGCAACATCTACCGCGGGCAGCGGGGGGCGGATGGAGATCAAGGTGCAGACCGAAGGGCTCTCCTGCCACGGCTCCGCTCCGGAGCGGGGGTGAACGCGGTCTACAAGATGGCCCCGATTATCCGCGAGATCGAAGCGCTGAATGAACGTCTGAAGGATGATCCCTTCCTCGGAAGGGGCACGGTAACTATCAGTGAGATAAAATCCACCTCGCCTTCCCTCTGCGCAGTGGCCGACTCCTGCACTATTCACCTCGACCGCCGCCTGACTGCCGGGGAGACCATCGAGACCGCCCTGGCGGAAATCCGGGCATTGCCGGCATTCCAGCAGGCCGGAGCGAAGGTCTGGCTGGAGGAATACCGCACGCCCAGCTACACCGGCAAGGTTTTCCCGATGGAAAAATACTATCCCACCTGGGTGCTGGAGGAAGATCACCCGGTGCTGGCCGCGGCGGTGGCGAGCTACCGCAACCTCTTCGACCGCGAGCCGCTGGTCGACAAATGGACCTTCTCCACCAACGGCATCGCCACCATGGGCCTGCACGGCATCCCCACCTTCGGCTTCGGCCCGGGGTTGGAGGAGCACGCCCACAGCCCCTACGAGCAGATCACCACCGACCATCTGGTGCGGGCGATGGCGTTTTATGCCGAGTTTGTGCAGCGGTTCTAATCGATGACTTAATAGAACGCGGATGAAGCGGATGACGCGGATTCACACGGATTTTTTTAAGTTGCTTCGCGTAAAAGTGTCAGGGATTTGCCAAAGATAAATTTGAAGAACTGACAGAATTAAAATGTTGCCGTAGAGATTTCTCTGGTCCGGTGATTTGTCTTTTAATTCAATTCAGTTGTTAATCCGCGAAAATCCGCGTCATCCGTGTCATCAGCGTTCTATTTATACCTGAAAACAACCTCTAACACTTAAGGAGAATCGCGATGTACGGATCGTTGCAGGGCAAAGATTATATTTCCACCCAGGATTGGAGCGATGCGGAGCTGGAAATGCTGCTGGATAAGTCGATCGAGCTGAAGCAGATGTTCCGCAGCGGCGTTCCCCACCGTTTCCTGGCCGACAAGACTATTTTCCTGCTGTTTTTCGACAAGTCTACCCGCACCCGAAATTCTTTCGAGGCCGGGATCACCCAACTGGGCGGGCATGCCCATTTTATCGATTCCTCCACCTCGCAGATCGCACATGGGGAGAGTCCCAAGGATACCGGGATCATCCTCTCCTCCTACGGTCACGGTATTGCGGTGCGCCACGACCTGGTGCCGGGGGAGGGCAATACCTATATGCGGGAGATCGCCCAATGGGCGGAGAAGCCGGTGATCAACATGCAATGCGACGTCGACCATCCCTGCCAGACCCTGGCGGATCTGATGACCATCCGGGAGATCTTCGGTAAGAACCTGCGCGGGCGCAAGATCGCGGTCTCCTGGGCCTACGCCCCCTCCTACGCCAAGCCGATGTCGGTGCCCCAGGGGCTGATCATGCTGATGACCCGCTTCGGGCTGGACGTGACCCTGGCCCATCCCCCGGAATACACCTTGATGGAGAGCACGCTGCAAGCCGCCCGGGAGAACGCCCGCAAGGCCGGGGTTAACTTTGAGGTCGTTGACTCGATGGATGCCGCCTTTGAAGATGCAGACATCGTCTATCCCAAGAGCTGGGGGATCGAATCGCTCTTCCACAAGCCGGAGGAAGCGCTGGAGATCTCCAAGCAATACAAAAACTGGATCTGCGATGAGCGGCGGATGAAACTGGCCAAAAAGGAGGCGGTCTACATGCACTGCCTGCCCGCCGACCGCGGCAACGAGGTGACCGACGCGGTGATCGACGGGCCGCAGTCGGTGGTGTATCAGGAGGCGGAGAACCGGCTGCACACTTGTAAATCAATCATGGCGATGACGATGTAATCACGTTTTCAATTTCTTCTTCTTCGCCGCCGGAAACAAAATATTATTCAGAATCAGGCGGTATCCCGGAGAGTTCTTATGCAACTCCAGCTGAGTCGGCGGATCGCCCACCGCGTGGGTATAGTCTTCGGGATCGTGCCCGCCGTAGAAGGTGAAGGTGCCCTTCCCGAGGTTGCCGTGGATGTAGCGCACCTCGTCGGTGCCGGAAACCTCCCCATGATCACCACGTGGGGCTTGATCAGCTTGCGGTTGAACATGGTGGTCTGCCCCATGAACCCTTTCACCACGCTGACGTGGTTCTGGGTGAGCATGGTCGGCACCGGGTCGCATTTTCGCTGAAAATTCGAAGAGGTTGAAATAATCCGTCTCCGGATCGCGAATGCGCGGGGCGAAGCTGGGGGGATGTCGATGTCGGCAAATTCGTAGAGATTGGGATCGGTATACAGCTTGTAGTTCTCGAAGGCCAGGGTCTTGCCGTAATCCAGCTTCTGCTGATAATCCGGCTGGGGGATCACCGTCGAAGGGGTATCGACGATGTCCACCCTCGGCGGAGAGAGCGATATCCAGGGCGTCGGTGGCGGAACACATCGCAAAGACAAAGCCGCCGCCTTCAATATAATTGCGAATGGTGCGGGCCACCGCCTTTTTTTTTTCCGAGACGTTGGGATAGCCCAGTTTGCGGCCATCGCCTCATTAACCCGCACCTCCTCCAGGTACCAGGCGGCATTGCGGAAAGGCGCTGTAAAATTTGCCGCACTGCCCGGTAAAATCCTCGTGGTGCAGGTGCAGCCAGTCGTAGTCGCTCAGCTTGTCGTCGAGCACTTCTTCATCATAAATCTTATCGTAGGGCACTTCCGCATAGGTCAGCGCCATGGTCACCGCATCGTCCCAGGGCTGTTTGTTGAGCGGGGTGTAGATGGCGATCTTCGGCGCCTTCTCCAGCAGCACCCTTTCCATATTCTCCGATTCGATGGTGGCATAAATTGCATTGACCTCCCCCGGCCCGATCAGTTCATACTTGACCCCGCGAATCCGGCATTCGGTCTCCAGTCCCGGAAACACCGGCATCAGGAAGGAGCCGCTGCGATAGTTGAGCAGCCATTCCACGTTGACGCCCCGGGTAAGCGACATGAACGCCACCCCATAGGCCTTGAGATGGTCGGTCTGCACAAAATCCATCGGGATCAGCAGATGCTGCGCCTGCAGGGGAAGGGCCAACAGCAGCCACAGGCGGAAAAGATATTGAAAACGTCGTTTCATGGCATCAGGTCCGGGTATTGCTGGCGGATCGCTTTCAGGCGCTCCCGGGAGGGAATGGTGAACTGGCTGTGGTCGAACTCCGCCAGGATGCGCTCGTAGAGCTGAAACGCCCGCGCGTGATCGTTCAGTTTATCATCATAAATGCCGGCCATGATGAAGATTGCTTCGTCGGCATAAAAGGCCAGTTGGGTATCCTCCAGCACCCGGTTGCAATAGCTCAGCGCATCGGGGTATTTTTCCAGTTCGGTCAGCAGGTGGGCGGCATCGAAAAGGATACGGATCCTAAAAGTGGGGGGCGGATTCTTCTCCAGCGCACTGTGCAGCTTGCTGACCGCCTCGGATTTTTTTTGCTGGTAAATCAGCCACTGCGCTTCGGCGAACAGGGCCAGCGCTTCCGGCGCAGTTTCCTCATTCATCAGGATGCCTTGCAGGGCCAGCACATCGTTGACGGTGCTGCCGGAAAGTCCCTCCACGGTGATGATGGTGTTGAGATGGTTCCGCGCTTCCGCATATTCGCCTCGGAAAAAGGCGATCCGCGCCAGGTCGTAAGCGGCCTGCGGTTTTTCCTCCGGAGCGGTGACTTTTTGGAGAATTTTGGCGGCATTGTCCAGGTCGCCGCGCATGATGTAGCTCTCTCCGGCACTGCGGTAAGCCCGCTCCCGGATGGCGCTGTCGCGGTTGTATTTTTGGGCAACCTGCAGATAGATTTCGATCGCCTTATCGATGTCGAAGAAGAATTCCCGCTGGATGTCGCCTTCCAGCAGGCTGAGCTGCGCCACCTGTCCGTGATTGGGAAAGGCCGCCTGCACCTTATGGATCATATCGACCGCCTGGCGAGCGTAGGATTGATCTTCCTCCTGCCCTGCAATTGCCATATTGCATTCCGCTGCGCCGAGATAGGCCGGCAGCAGGTAGTTCGACTGCGGGAAACGCTCGATGATGCCGCCATAGGCGCGCAGCGCCAGCCGGTACACCGAGTCGGCCTGCACCTCCCGGGCAAATTCCAGCAGGCATGCCCCTGGGCTCTTGCCGTTTTCCAACTGCTCATACACCGTCAGCGCCTCCTCGTAACGGGCATATTTCTGGAAAAATTTTCCCGGTGATAATCTGGATCTCCGGCAGGTCCGGCGATTTCCGGGTTTCCTCGCGCAGGGTTTTCAGCACCGATTCGATCTGGGCATCGTCTTCCAGCCGGAAGGCCAGGATCTGGCGGATCACGTTGCGGTAGCTTTCCGGCTCCTTGCGGATATATTCGAAATAATATTTCAAAGCCGCTTCGTAGTTCAGCAGATTGCGGTAAAAATCGCCGATGGTTTTCAGCAGGTAGGCTTTATCCGGATTCTGCTTGTAGGCTTTCAGATAGACATCTGCGGCTTCCTCATCCAGGCGGTTGCGCGCCATCTCGTTGGCCACCAATGTGTAAATGCCCACATCGCCGGAGTAGGTCTTCAGCAAGCCGTTCCATACTTCCAGGGCCTGCTCTTTTGATTCTCCTGAAAAAGCACATTGCCGTAATCCACATCATAGGTGGGATTGCCCGGCTGGGCGTTCTTCTGCTGTTCGACCAGCTCCTTGGCCCGGCCGGTGAGGGAAATCTGCAGGTAGGACTCCAGCAGGGCCTTGTAATAAGCCACATTGCCGACATTGCGGCGGTAGAGCGGTTCGAGGATGCGGATGGCGTCCTCATGCTGATTGCGCCGCTGGTAGCTCTGGGCCTGGCGGAACTGGCGCTGCTCCAGGTTGCTGATCTGCGGTTGGGGTTGGGGTTTTTGCTGGGCGAATAAAATTTCCCCGGTCAATACGATCAGCAGAAACAGAATCAGAGATGACTTTGAATGTATGATAGACATATTTCCTTTCGGGTAATTTTGCCACAGAGTCACTGAGTTCACAGAGAACTGACAACTGACAACTGACAACTGATAACTAATGTTTGAAACTCTGTGCGCTCTGTGTCTCTGTGGCAATTATTCTAAAAACATCAAAAATACTCCGCCACCGCGTCCGCCACCATCCAGCCGCTGCGGGAGAGGCGCAGGTGGTGGTCGGTCAATTCGATTAAATTATCCGCCAGCAGCCGCTCGATCGCTGCCTGATGGCGGGTGTAAAGCGGCTGCCCGAAGCGGGTTTGAAAATCCTCCAGATCCAATCCTCCCGCAGGCGCAGGCTCAGAAATATATATTCGAACATCAAGTCGTCTTGCGATAGTGTTTCCCGGAAATCTTCCGCGAGTTCCCCCTTTTTCAAATGCCGCACATAAGCGCTCAGAGAGCGCTTGTTCCCAAAGCGGGTATTTTGCCAAAACGAATGGGCTGAAGGCCCCAATCCCAGATAAGGGCGGTGTTTCCAGTAGATCAGGTTATGGCGGCAAACATGATCGCCCCGGGCGAAGTTGGAGATCTCATACTGACGGTAGCCGTGCTTCGCCAGCACTTCCGCGGCCAGTTCGTAATATAGCGCTTCCTCATCCTCGCCGAGGGGGCTTAGCTCACCGCGCAGCATTCGCTTATAAAAAACCGTGCCCGGTTCAAAGATCAGGGTATAGCAGGAGATGTGCTCGCTTTCCAGCGCCAGGGCGGCTTCCAGGCTATGCCGGAACGTCTCCCGGGTGATGCCGGGAAAGGCGGTCATCAGGTCGATGTTGATATTGCTGAAACCGGCCATCCGGGCATTCTCGAAACTGTTATACACCTCCGCCACCGAATGGATCCGCCCCAGGAACTTCAGTTCTTGCGGATTGAAACTCTGCACCCCCATGCTCAGACGGTTGAAACCTGCTTCCCGGAAAGCCTGCAGCTTGGGCAGGTCCAGGGTGCCGGGATTGCTCTCGATGCTGAATTCACCTTGTGGATCGATCCGGAAATTTGCCTGAAGCGCTTCCCAGATGCGCCGCAATTGCGCTGCGCTCAGCAAGGAGGGGGTGCCGCCGCCGAAAAATACCGTGGTGAAGGTCACTTCCCGGAAATCCGCCGCGCGCAGTTCGATCTCGCGCAGCAGCGCTTCCACGAAATCTTCGATCTGATCCAGCAAAGTGATGGAATAAAAATCGCAATACTCGCACTTGGCATGGCAGAAAGGCACATGGATGTAGAGACCGCCGTCCGGGTTCATCAGCGCACCACCATTCCCAGGCGTTCCCAGCGGATCTTGTCAAACAGGCTGCGCTCGCTGATCTTGTCGTTGAGCGAGAGATAGATGATCAGGGGTTTGCCGACGATATTCTCGCGCGGCACCGTTCCCCATTCCCGGCTGTCCGAGCTGTTGTCGCGATTGTCTCCCATCATGAAATAATGCTCTTTTTCGATCAGGATCGAATCGAAATCGCGGCGGATGATCCCGGGCTGGAATTTCAGCATCGGGGGGTCGGAAAAGGGTTTGTCATCTACGTAAACCGTGCGGTCCTCGACCCGCACGATCTGCCCTCCCACCGCGACGCAGCGCTTGATGAAATCCAACTGTGGAGAGCGGGGGGCTTTGAACACCACAATGTCATGCTGGCGCGGCAGGGTGATCGCCGGAAAGCGGAACTGCAGCGAGCGGGGAAGATGAATGCCGGTGGGAATGATCCAGTCTTTATCCTCGGTGAAGGGCAGCCCGATCCATTCCGGGAAACGCGCGCCGTAGACGAACTTGTTCACCAGCAAAAAATCGCCCACCAGCAGGGTGTCTTCCATCGAGCTGGTGGGGATTTTATAGGCGGCAATCACAAACTGGCGGAGGATCAGCGCCGCGAAGATCGCGATCAGGATGGCCTGGACGGTTTCGATTCTTTTGCTTGTTGCTTTCAATAAACTGCACTCCGCATTATCTGAGCAGGGAACCGAGGCGATCCCAGCGGATCTTGTCGTAGAACCGGTAGGCCGGCAGGTCGCTGCTGTTCCAGGAGAGCCAGATCATCAACGGTTTGCCGACGATGTGATCCCGGGGCACAAATCCCCATTCGCGGCTGTCCTGGCTGTTGTCGCGGTTATCTCCCATCATAAAGAAATGCCCCTGGCGGCAGGGTGGTCTCCGGGAGGGTTTTCTTGTTCTGGGAGATGTTCACAAAATGGCGGATGGTATAGGATTTATCATTGGGCGTGGTGATCTGGGTATATTGCACCCGCAGTTTGTCGAAGCCGGGTATCTCATCGCGATCGTATTTCTGCCCCAGCGGCTTGGCTTTGCCTTCCGGGTGGCCGTTGACGTAGACGGTATCATGCCGCACCGCGATGGTCTGCCCCCCTTCGGCAATACAGCGCTTGATGTAATCGATCTTCCGGTCGCGCGGATAATCGAACACCACGATGTCGGTCGGTTCCGGCTCGTCGATGCCCGGCGATTGAAAATGCAGCCACTCCGGAAGATAAAATCCCATATCGGAAAAGGGGATGCCGATCCAGATCGGCGAGCGTACCCCATAGATGAACTTGTTGACGAACATAAAATCGCCGACCATGATGGTATCTTTCATCGAGCCGGTGGGCACATTGTAGGAGGCGATGACAAACTGGCGCAGCACCAGCGCCGCCAGCAGCGCGATCAGAATGGCCCGCACCGTATCGGAGGTCTTATGCTGAGCGGGTTTCTTCTTTTTCGCCGCCGACTTTTGGCCCGGGTTGGGTTTGGGCATTGGCTTCGATGATTTTCCTGCTGATTTCAAAAGTGTGATCCTCCGGTGTTGTCCGCTCATTTATTCGAAATCGGGCGGAGAAAGTTCCATCTCAGTCGTCCGCCGAGAGCACCGCCAGAAAGGCTTCCTGGGGTATCTCCACCCGGCCGACCTGCTTCATACGTTTTTTACCTTCTTTCTGCTTTTCCAGCAGTTTGCGCTTCCGGGTGATGTCGCCGCCGTAGCATTTTGCCAGCACGTTCTTGCGCAGCGCCTTGACGCTTTCCCGGGCGATGATCTTACTGCCGATGCCGGCCTGGATCACCACCTCGAACATCTGGCGGGGGATCAGCTTGCGCAGCTTCTGGCAGATCATCCGCCCGTGTTCGTAGGCTTTCTCTTTATGCACGATCACCGACAGCGCATCCAGCACTTCCCCGTTGATGAAGATATCCAGCTTCACCATCTTGGATTCCATGTAACCATGGAACTCGTAATCCAGGGAGGCATAGCCGCGGGTGACCGACTTCAGGCGGTCGAAGAAATCGAACACCACTTCTGCCAGGGGCAGGTGGTAGTGGAGATCGGCGCGGCTGGGGTCGATGTAAGACGTGTTTTTCAGAATGCCCCGCTTGTCATTGGTCAGCTTCATGATGTTGCCGATATATTCCGGCGGGGTGATGATATGGGCGTCGATCAGCGGTTCCTCGACCTTCTCCTGTACCCCCGGCTCGGGCATCTTGGAGGGATTATCGACAAAGTGCATTTCGCCGTCGGTGGTGGTCACTTTGTACACCACGTTGGGAGTGGTGACGATGATGGTTTGATCGAACTCCCGCTCCAGGCGTTCCTGGACGATCTCCATATGCAACAGCCCCAAAAATCCGCAGCGGAAGCCAAAGCCCAGGGCCGAGGAGGTCTCCGGCTCATAGATCAGGGAAGAGTCGTTCAACACCAGCTTTTCCAGGGAGACGCGCAAGTTTTCGAAGTCCTGGGTATCCACCGGGTAGATCCCGGCAAAGACCATCGGCTTCACCTGGCGGTAGCCGGGCAGCGGCTTGGGAGCGGGTTTCTTGGTGTGGGTCACAGTGTCGCCCACTTTTATGTCGCGCACGTTCTTGGCGCCGCAGATCAGGTAGCCCACTTCGCCGGTTGAGATCTTCTTGGTGCGCACCCGCTTGAGCAGCAGATTGCCCACCTCTTCCACCTCGTAATCGCGGTCGGTGATCATGAAGGTGATGCCGTCGCCGTCCTGGATCTCGCCGTTAAACACCTTGACCAGCGAGATCACCCCGCGGTAGCTGTCGAACTGGGAATCGAAGATCAGCGCCTGCAGCGGGGCGTTGGGGTCGCCCATCGGCGGGGGAACCCGCTCCACGATCGCCTGCAGGATCTCTTCGATGCCGATGCCGTTCTTGGCGCTGGCCAGCACAATTTCTTCTTCCTCACAGCCGATCAATTCCATGATCTGGTGTTTGACCGAGTCGACCTCGGCGCTGGGGAGGTCGATTTTATTGATGACCGGAATGATGATCAGATCATTATCAATTGCCTGATACAGGGTGCTGATGGTTTGCGCCTCCACCCCCTGGGCGGCATCCACCAGCAGCAGGGCGCCCTCTGCCGCCGCCAGGCTGCGCGAGACTTCGTAGGAGAAGTCCACGTGCCCCGGGGTATCTACCAGGTTGAAGACGTAGCTCTTGCCTTCCGGGGTCTTATAATTCATGCGAATGGCGTGGGATTTGATGGTGATGCCCCGCTCCCGCTCCAGGTCCATGCTGTCCAGCACCTGCGCCTGCATCTGGCGCTTATCAAGGGTGCCGGTCGCTTCCAACAGGCGGTCTGCCAGGGTGGATTTGCCGTGATCGATGTGGGCGATGATGCAAAAATTGCGGATATTTTCCATACTCATCTAACAATCGCTCTAACAATGGGTTTCTGTTGCTTGCAATTACAATATCGAATAAATTTACTAAACTGAGCAATTTAAGTTAAAACATGGCGAATGTCAAACAGATTGGAAAGAGGAAGACGGGATAGAACGGTTTTGTGGTTTGGGGGTTGAATTAGTGCTTTTGAGGGAGTAAGTTTGGGGGAAATGTGAATGGGTTAATGGGTTGATGGGTGAATGGGTAAAAACGGGGGATGACGCGATGTTGGATGTTGGAAAAGTGAAACGTCTTAACCCATTCACCCATCAACCCATTCACCCATACCCAGTTCTACCGAACTTCACAACGGCAAAAAATTAACGAGCGGAGTTCCTCCCATGAAAATCGCCATCATTTCCGATATTCACGATCACCGGTTGAAGCTGCGCGCGGCGCTGCACATGCTGCAGGAGGCGGATGAGATGATCTGCTGCGGCGACCTTTGCTCGCCGTTCATCATGAAAGACCTCGGCAACGGCTTTGCCCGGAATATCCACATCGTTTTCGGCAATAACGACGGCGATCATTTCCGCCTGACCAAAATCGCCGGCGAATTTCCGCATATTCAGCTCCACGGCGAGGTGGCGGAACTGCAGCTGGGCGGCAAGCGCTTTGCGGTGAGCCATTTCGATAATATCGGACGTATGCTCGCCACCTCCGAGGTGTACGACGTGGTTTGCTACGGCCATAATCACCAGTTCGAAGTGGCTCATGATGGCAATACCCTCAAGATCAATCCCGGAGAGATCATGGGCGAATTGACCGGGACTTCCTCGTTTGTCATCTACGATACCGATTCTGGAGAAGTGGCGAAGTATGTGGTGGAATAGCATGGTCATTGGTTCTTGGCTGTTGGTCATTGGCGCTTCGCGCGTCATTGGCCTGCGGCGTCACTGGGCTTCGCCGTCATTGGCGCTTCGCGCGTCATTGGCTTCGCGGTCAGTGTTGTTTCGCTCTTCGCTTCACGCTCTACGCTTTTCGTCTTTCATTCCGCAATCCGCAATCCGCAATCCGCAATCCGCATTCTGGAGGTTTCATGCGCGTTTTTAAGTTAGAGCGTTATTTCGCCCGTTATGAATTCCAGGCCAAATACCTTTTGAGTTCCTCTGATTGTGAAAGCCTTTCTCAGGCTGAATTACTGGCACTGGCCGGAGATGATACCCGGCGGATGTGGGAAGAGCTCATCCTGGGCTATACCGAGTCGCAGGGCCATCCGCTGCTGCGGGAGGAAATCGCGAAGCTGTACGAGAACACCAGCGCAGAGGACATACTGGTGGCGGTGCCGGAAGAGGGGATCTTTCTGGCGATGAATAGCTTTCCCGGAAAAAATGGGCAGTTCCTCCATCCCTTTCCGGCCTACCAGTCGCTGTCTGAGATCGCTTATGCCGCCGGATACGAACCGCTGGCCTGGCCGCTACGGGTGGAGGGCGGCCGCTGGTCCCTCGACCTGGAGCAGCTCCGCCGCCAGGTGAGTCCGCGGATGCGCCTGCTGGTACTCAATTTTCCCCACAATCCCACCGGTTACCTGCCCTCGGCTGCAGAGTTGCAGGAGATTGTGACCATCGCCCGCGAGCATAATCTGTTTATCTTTTCCGACGAGATGTACCGCTACCTGGAGCATCATCCGGAGGAGCGCCTGCCGGCGATCTGCGATATTTACGAAAATGGGGTCTCCCTGGGCGGTCTCTCCAAATCCTTTGCCCTTCCCGGCCTGCGCATCGGCTGGCTGGCCACCCGCCATAAGACGCTTTTCGAGAGCCTGGCGCAACTGAAGGATTATACCACCATCTGCGGCAGCGCACCTTCCGAAATCCTGGCGATCATCGGCCTGCAGGCAAAGGAGATTCTTCTGGAGCGTAATCGCAGTATCGTTCGGAACAACCTTCAGCTCGCCCGGGAATTTTTTCAATCCCGCCAGCAGGATTTCCAATGGCTCGAGCCGCAAGGCAGTTCCATCGCCTTTCCCCGCTTGCTGCGCAAGATCCCGGTGGGCACCTTCTGCGATGCCGTGGTTCGCCAGGAAAATTTGATGATCCTCCCCGGCGATGTCTACAACTTCCCCGGCAACCATTTCCGAATCGGCCTGGGGCGTAAAAGCTTCCCGGAAGCCCTGGCGCGGTTGGGAGCATTTTTGGAGCGGATTTAAGTTCATCGGATTGTAATGGTATATGCACAGATTACGCAGATTTGGCAGATTTTCACAGATAAAACGGGATGAATGTATTTCAACAAAACCTGATTTACATCAATATTCATTGTTAAACTGATACATTGTTACATTGCTGAATTGTTGAAGGTTCTGTAATTACTTGTATTTGATTAATATTAAGTAAGTGCACTTAAATATTTTGATATATGATTTTGTCTAAATCCTTAAAATACAATGACAATATATTTCAATATAAAATTGTCCACTTACTTACCGTCTATTCTTTTAGCCATGTAATAATGTATCAAAGTCTTATCTGCGAAAATCTGTCAAATCTGTGTAATCTGCGTGCCATTAAGAGGTGACATACAAGGTAAATATGATACTGACTCAACAGGAGTAAGTTATGATCCAGGAAAAAATTGACCAGGCGATCGGGATTTTGCAGGAAAAAAATATCGATGCCTGGATGACTTTCGGGCGAGAAACCGCCACCATGCGCGATCCGATGCTCGACTTCATCGCCGGGATGGATTTTACCTGGCAGACCGCCCTGATCATTACCGCCAAAGGGGATGCGATTGCCATCGTCGGCCAATATGATGTGGCCAATCTGGAGGCGCGGGGAAACTACCGCGAGATCATCGGCTATGTGGAGAGCATTCGCGAGGATCTGCGCCGGGTGCTGGCGCGGCTGGATCCCCGGCAGATCGCCGTCAACTACTCCCTGAGCAGCCCCACCGCCGACGGGCTGAGCGCCGGCATGTATATGAACCTGCAGGAACACCTCGCCGGCACTCCTTACCGCGAGCGTTTGATCAGCGCCCATGAAGTAATCGCCGCCCTGCGCGGGCGCAAGAGCCCGGAAGAACTGCGCCGGATGAAGGAAGCCACCCGCATCACGCTGGAGATTTTCAATATGGTGACCAACTTCATTCGCCCGGGAAGAACGGAGCGGGAGATTGCCGATTTTGTGCTGCGCGAGGTGGAAAATCGCGGACTGGAACTGGCCTGGGATCCGGACCACTGCCCGGCGGTCTTCAGCGGTCCCGGCACCGCCGGCGCCCACGCCACTCCCACCGGTCGTACCGTGCAGCCGGGACACCTGGTCAACATGGACTTCGGGGTGAAATACGAAGGCTACTGCGCCGATCTCCAGCGCACCTGGTACCTGCTGCGTCCCGGCGAGAGCGCCCCGCCGGCGGAGGTGCAGCGCGGCTTCACGGTGCTGCGCGCTTCGATCGACCGCACCGCCGCCGCCCTGCAGCCGGGTGCGCTCGGCAAGGATATGGACCATATCGCCCGCCAGCATCTGCTTGACAACGGCTACGCGGAATTCCCCCACGGCCTGGGCCACCAGGTGGGCCGGGAAGTGCACGACGGCGGAGGCGGCCTCTTCCCCACCTGGGAAAAATACGGCCAGACCGCCCTGATGCCGGCGGAAGCGGGGCAGGTTTACACCATCGAACCGCGCCTGACCCTGGAAGCGTACGGCATCGTCACTATCGAGGAAGAGGTGGTGGTGCAGAAGGCCGGAGGGGCGATGTTTCTCTCCGAGCCGCAGCGGGAATTGTGGGTGATCTCCGGGGAATGAATTGCACGCGGATTACGCAGATTTGACAGATTTTCGCAGATAAGATATTGATACATTGTTACTCGGAGACTTTATATGCGGATCAACTGTTTAAGTTTTGCCGGCCTGTGCGTGGGCTTGATGATGATGAGTGCCGGGATGTTTTCCCAGCCGGCGGAGAAATGGACCGTCGATGCGGTGTTGAAGCAGGAAGCGATCGAGGATCTGGCAATATCACCGGAAGGGCGGCGGGTGGTTTGGGTGAAGTCCTATCCGGATAGTGCGAAAGATAAATTCCTCAAGGATATTTATCTGACATTCTTACCCGATTCGAAAGCCCCAAAGACGTCATCCCCGGAAACCATCCGCCTGACCCGCAGCGGCGATAATACCGCGCCGAAGTGGAACCGCAGCGGAGAGCGGATCGCCTTTCTTTCCTCCCGAAAAGCGCCGGATAGTAAAACCGAAGCCACCCAGATCTGGCTGCTCGATGCCCGGGGCGGCGAAGCGCAGCCCCTGACCAAACTGGAAAACGGGGTGGAGGCCCATGCCTGGCTGAACGACTCGACCCTCGTCTTCAGTGCCCGGGAGGAGAAGACCCGCTATGAAAAGGCGCAAAAAAGTGCTAAGGATGACGCCGTCGCGGTGGAGGATACGACCGAATACTGGCCGGTGCGGCTGTTTGTGATTGCGCTGAAATCGAAAAAGATCCGCCGCCTCTCGCAGAATCCCCGGCAGATCGGCGAGTTTTCCCCCAGTCCCGACGGGCGCTACATCGTGTATTCGGAGAATCAATCGCCGACCTATTCCGTCGACAATCGCCGCCAGCCTTTACAATATTTAATCGATCTGACGACCGGCCAGACCCGGGAGATCTTCGCTCTAAAATATCTCGATCCTGCCGGTTTTAGTTGGACGGCCGACAGCAAAGGCTTTTATGCCAACGACGGTTTTTCCAATGATCCGCATATCGAGGGCGCCGGGATCCGCGAGCTGTATTATTTTGATATTGCCACCATGGCCTACCAAAAAGTGCCCCTGGATTGGGAATGGGCATTCGATGACGGATCGTACGCAGTGACGGCCAACGGGGTTCATGTGCAGCTGGCCGCCGGGCCGCGCTTTCAGCCGCGCTTCTATCGCCGCAGCGGTGCCGGGTGGAAATGGGGGGATGTTGCCGACGAGCGCCTGCGCCACAGCACCTCCTTCACCATCGGCCCGGATGGCGAGACCGTGGTGTTCGACTACTCCCGCCCCAGCCTTCCTCCCAAATATTTCTATGGACGCTACCGAGATGGCAATATCGAGGTACGGGGCGAACTGGTGGAACTGAACACCTACCTCAGCAAACTCCCCCTGCCGCGCTCGGAAGTGATCGAATGGGCCGGGTACAACGGCGAGACCGTCAACGGCATTCTGTACTATCCCCAGAACTACCGGCCCGGGCGCAAATACCCCCTGATGACGGTGATCCATGGGGGGCCTTCCGGGGTCGATCTCGATGCCTGGTATCTCACCTGGACCCGCTATCATTTTCTCTGGACCCAGAAAGGGACCTTCGTGCTGCGCCCCAACTATCACGGTTCCAGCAATCACGGGCTGGATTTTGTGGAATCGATCAAAGGGCATTATTATGAAAAGGAAGTGCCGGATATTCTCAACGGAATCCATCACCTGATCGCGCAGGAATTGGTTGATCCCGACTCCCTGGGCGTGATGGGCTGGTCGAACGGGGCCATTCTGGCGATTGCCCTGACCACCGACTATCCGGAAATGTTCAAGGCGGTCGCGCCCGGCGCGGGGGACGTCAACTGGACCTCGGATTACGGCAATTGCGAGTTCGGGGTCTCCTTCGACGAATCCTACCTGGGCGGGCCTCCCTGGAAGATGCTGGAGGAATATATCGAAAAGAGCCCGCTCTTCCGTTTCGAGCAGGTGGTGACCCCCACTTTGATTTCCTTCGGCAGCGAAGACCGGGCGGTGCCCACCGAGCAGGGCTGGCAGCACTTTCCGGGCGCTGCAGCAGATCGGCAAAGCCCCGGTGCGCTTCCTGCTGTATCCCGGCGAGCCGCATGGCTTCCGGCGTATTTCCCACCAAAAGCGCAAGATGGAAGAGGAGATTGCCTGGTTCGATTATTATCTCTTCGGCAAGAAGACCTACACCGAAACCCTGGCGGCGCGGGTGCTGCCGGAGAGCGCTCCCCTGGCCCTGCTGGCCCGGCGGCAGCAGATCCGCCAGAGCAACGGACAATATGGGGAAATGGTCAACGGCATCCTGGCACCGGAAACCGTCACCTTAGGCGATACCCTGCAGGTGGGCCGTTTTGAGGTGACCCGGGCGCAGTGGCAGGCCTTCCGCCCGCAAGCATCCTATCCCGCCGGCCGGGACAACTATCCTGCCGCCGCTATTTCCTTTGAGGATGCCCGGGCTTACACTACCTGGCTGAGTGAAAAGACCGGGCAGCGCTACCGATTGCCCAGCACCGGCGAGCTGAAAATGCTGCAGAAACTTGCCGGCAAGCAGGAAAACAATCTCGCTTATTGGGCCGGCTACGATCCCACTCCGGATGAGCGGCAGGCCCTGGCTGCGCAGATCGCAAAACACGATCCCGATCTGCTGCTGATGCCGGCCGGCAGCTGTCCTCCCGGCAACAGCGCGGAGAAGGATACGCCGCTGCTCTATGATCTCGACGGGAACGTCGCGGAGTGGTCAGTGAATAAAACCGGCAGCGGCGAACCTTCCGGCGCCTCCGCTGCAACCGTGCGCGATAAACGCACCGGCCTTACCGGTCAGCCGCCGCAGGGGTTTGTGGGGTTGCGGGTCATTCGCGACTAATCAAAAGAGAATTGCACACAGATTTCACAGATTTGGCAGATTTTCACAGATAAAACAGGAACAAATTTATCCTGATAGACGGGGATCTAATTGAAGATAAATAAAAAAAGGAGCCTTCAACAATTTAGCAATGTGCCAATGTAACAACGTCTTATCCGCGAAAATCTGTCCAATCTGCGAAATCTGCGTGCAATTTGTTGTTTATCCAGCCAGGAAAATATACCGCAGCACAAACAACACCGCAAAGACCGAGATCAGCAGCGGCACCTCGCGCAGCTTGCCTTGCACGGTTTTGAGCAAGGTGTAGGAAATGAAGCCGATTGCGATGCCTTCGGTGATGCTGAAGGTCAGGGGCATCATCACCATGGTGAGGAAGGCGGGGATGGCTTCGCTGAAATCGTCCCAGGGGATGTAGCGCACATTTTTCATCATATAGCAGCCCACCACAATCAGGGCCGGGGCGATGATCGGGTAGAGCCGCACGCCCTCTGAGATCTCAATGCCCCCGCCGACCATGCGCAGCAGGGGGGAGAGGAAGATCGCCAGCAGGAAGAGGATGCCGGTGACGATGCTGGCGAAGCCGGTGCGCGCCCCGGCGCTGACTCCCGAGGAGCTTTCGATATAGCTGGTGACGGTGGTGGTGCCCAGCAGGGTGCCGCTCACCGTGCCGATGGCGTCGGCCAGCAGCGCCTGGCGCGCTCGGGGAGGGTGCCGTCTTCCCGGATGAAGCCGGCCTCCTGGGTGATCCCCACCAAAGTGCCGACGGTGTCGAAGAGGTCGAGAAAAAGAAAATGAAGATGATCGAGACCATCCCGGTCTGCAGCGCCCCGCCGATGTCCAGTTGGAACAAGGTTGGCGTGAGGAGGGATGCCCCGACGATCCCGGAATAGCTGACCATCCCGGTGGCCAGCCCGGTCAGCAGGGTGACGATAAATCCCAGCAAAATCCCGGCGCGGAACTTCAGGGTCAGTGCCACGCTCATTACCGTCAGGCCCAGGATGGAGAGCAGCACCGGGGGCGAGGTGAGGTCGCCCAGCCCCATCAGGGTGGCGGGATCGTCCACCACGATGCCGCTCCACTGCAATCCCACCATGGCGATCAGCAGCCCGATCCCCACCGCGATGGCGCTCTTCAGCGATCCGGGCAGGGAGTTGATCAGCTTCTCCCGGAAGCCCCAGAAGGCCATCAGGATGAACAGCGATCCGGAAATGAAGATCGCCCCAGGGCCTGCTGCCAGCTATACCCGAGGTCAACACCACCACGTAGGTGAAGAAAAAATGTGCCCCATCCCCGGGGCCAGGGCGATCGGGTAGTTGGCCAGCAGACCCATCAGGATGGTGGCGAAGGCGCTGGCCAGGCAGGTGGCGGCCAGCACCGCCTCCAGGTCCATCCCCGCCGCCGCCAGCACCACCGGCTGTAAAGATGATGATGTAGGCCATGGTCATGAAGGTGGTCACCCCTCGTAAATTTCCCGCTGCAGGGTGGTGTCGTTTTCGGAGAATTTGAAGTAGCGTTCCAGCATAGATGGGCTCCTTCGGCGATATAGCGATCGAGAAATTCATAGACCGCGGATGACACGGATGACGCGGATAGACAATTGATGAAAAGGCAAAGCGACAGCCATAGAGCCACAGAGCTCACAGAGAATGGACAACTGACTATTGATAATTGATCACTGACAACTGATCACTGATAACTGAAAAACCTCTGTGATCTCTGTGTCTCTGTGGCAAACAAGTCCTACCGAACATCCTCCAACACCGGATACGTCCCCGGCAGCAGCATCGGATAGGGGAAGCCCGGGTGTTCGCTCATGATGCGGATGAAGCGCAGCACGGGGTCGTCTGCCAGGCGCGGTGCCATCGGCAGGGGACTGAAGGTGCCGGGATCGAACAGGCCTTTGTATTTTTGGATCTCGATCACCTGGTATTCTTCCCCGGCGGGAATGCCGGCCATCTGCCGGGCTTTTTCCACCGCAGCGTCCAGCCCGCCGATCTCATCCACCAGGCCGTTGGCCTTGCCGTCAGTGCCGGAATAGATCCGACCCTGGGCTAAGGTCTCCACGGCATCCACGCTCATGTTGCGTCCGGCGGCAACCTTCTCAACGAAGTCGCGGTAATATTCGCGGATGAATTTTTCCATTCGGCTGCGCTCCACCTCGGTCAGGTTGCGCGCCGGGATCTGCACCCCAAACAGCGGCAGGCGTACCCCGGCGCCGAAGAGGTCGGCATGGGCGCCTCGGCTGACATGGTCGGAGGTCATCCCCAGCTTATCGCTGAATCCTTTGTCGTAGAGCCATCCCCCGATTACCCCGATCGAGCCGGTGATGGTGCCGGGTCCGGCCATGATAGCGCTGCCGTACATCGAAATCCAATAGCCCCCGGAGCCGGCCACCTGGCCCTGGCTCACCACCACCGGTTTCTCTGCGGCGCATTTCTTCAGCGCCTCCGCTACCACATCTGAAGCCATGCCGTCACCCCCGGGCGAATCGACCCGGAAGACCACCGCCTTCACCGAGCGGTCTTTGGTCAGGCGCTCGAAAATCTTCGCCAACTGCCGGGCGTTGATGCCGCTGTCCATGGCGCATTCTCCCAGTCCGTAGACGATGGCAATCTGTGGCGGAGTGCCCCAATTCTGATAGGCATCCGCCCCTTCATTGAGTTGCTCCGGCCTGATACGCATCTTGTTGCCGCCGGTCAGGGAGCGGATGACATCACCCAGGGCGTTCCAGCGGCACAACGTATCCACCAGACTTTCCGCCAGAGCATCCTGCGCCATAAAGTAGACGCCCTCATCGATCAGCCGGTCAAAGGTTGCTTCATTGATCCCGCGCGAAGCGCTGACTTCGCTGCGGATCAGATCGTAGATATCATCCACATAGGCCTGGCGCTGTTCCCGGTCGGCGGTCGACATGCTGTCGCGGGAGAGCGCTTCCGCAGCCGACTTATACTTGAAGAAGCGCCATTCGTCGAAGCCCAGGCCGAGCTTTTCCAGGGTGCCCTTGAGGTAGGTGCGGTTGAGGGTGTAGCCGGGGAGCATTAGGCTTCCTTGCGGGTCCATCATCACCACATCGGCCACGCTGGCCAGGTGATAGGCGGTCATGCCGGCATTATCGAAAAAGATCACCACCTTTTTTCCGGCGGCGCGAACCGCTTGCAGCGCCTCGCGTAGTTCCCAGGCATGCTCGGGGAGGATCGACATCGCGGAGAGGTTCAGAGCGATCACCTCCACCGCCGCGTTTTCCCGGGCGCGGTTTACCTGCTGCAGCAGTTCCCAGAAGCGCTGGGTATTATCATCGAACCAGCGGAATTTCCGGTAATCCACCCGCCCTTTCAGGTGCATTTCCAGAAAGTAGCGGCGTTTGCTGAAGAGGTTGGCGAAGATGCTCGGGGTATACTCGCCGAAGCCCACGCTGTAGGTGTTGTAAGCCACCTCATTATCTTCATCCAGATGGGACTGGCCAGAGACCCGCCCGCCTCCGAAGCTGACCGCCAGGCCGGCGGTTACCCGCTCGCTGTCGAAATAGCGCGCGCTGAAGTTGATACCCGGCAGCACTTCCAGCGCCGCCCCGGCGCTCCAGGTGCCGTCTTTCCAGGGCTGATCCTTTTGCAGCGCATAATCGCCAAAGAGGGTCAGGCGAGGATTGCCCAGGGGGCGGATGCCGAGGTCGAGCACCCCCTCTTTGGCATTGCTCTCGGCGGAAAAATTCCCGATAATCCCGGCGGAGAGGAAGCGTCCCGGGCGGAAGAGCCAGCCCAGCGACCACAGCCGCTCCCGGGCGAAGCGCGCCTTCTCCCCGCCCTGCCAGGTGTAGCCGATCCCGAAAGCGGCGCTGCGCGAGCCGAAGCCCAGGGAGAGGTTATAATCGGTCACTTTTTTCCCATCGATCTTCTCCCGTAGCATCCCGAAGCCGAGGTTGGGGGCGGCGGTGAAGAAACCCCAGTTTTGGATATCGGCGTTATCATCCTCCTGGGTCGACCAATAGTAACGCATATTGAAGCGCTGCAGCATCACCGTCGTGGCCGGATTGGCGAAGCCGAGCAACCCGTCCTGGTAGGCCCCGGCGGGCCCGGCCAGGAAAAAGTGCCGGGCGTGATACCCGGCGAATTGTTGGGCGAAGGTGCCGGTGGCGGTCAAAAGCATAATGACCGCCGTGAGGATCAGGCAAAAGCGCTTCATAGCAAGCTCCATGAGTTTGGAATATCGTTTGATGAAATTATGCTCAAATCATGTATGATACTTTCGTAAACCGGCAGGCAGGATCATGCTTACGATGTCCGTTTTTCCCCATCCACCCATCAACCCATTCACCTGTTATTTTCTACGAAAGGAAAGTTAAAAAATTCCCTCATCAATCACAACCGCAGAAAAAAAAAGCCCCTGCGCCCCAAAGCCAGGGAGGGCTTTGGGGCGCAGGGGCTTTGCGTCGAGTGGGCGCAATAGGACTCGAACCTATGACCCCCGGCTTGTAAGGCCGATGCTCTGCCAACTGAGCTATGCGCCCGACGTTAAAAAACAACTACTTAGTTTGACTCCCGGATTTTGGGTGGCTTTGTCGTTCCGTGAGCGGTCAATAAATCCGTTCAGTCAGTATGTCATAACAGAGCAAAACAGCGGCCCTAATTTACAACGAAAATGTGGAAATAAAAGTAAAAATTTAGGTTGATAGTTGATTGGCACTAAAGCTATTCAATATTGATACCTCCTACAGCTGCTCCCATGACATCATCAAATACTTTATGTATCACCACCACTACAATAACTCCATCAATAACTGCACCCACCAGAAAGCCGGTCAAAGTCCCATTTTTGCTGTTTTTATCTGGATTCTGGATACATTCCTTATCGGAATGGCAATGGTGCCACCTGAAAGTGTGCCGCTGATTTTTAAGAGCTAAATTATCGTCTTCGCCGGTAGTGCCTTGAATTTGCCCCAGATGGTTTGTTCGTCCCGGGTGATCACGATGATTTCCTTCCCAGGGTCAACTGTCGTGTTGATAATCATTGAATTTTTCTCCATCGACACCGGGTCAAAGGATTCGAGCGTTTGATAATCCGGTTTTGACTTATCACTGGTTGCTCCGATGGTCAGGCCGATCATGCTGCAACCCTGCTCAATATTATCAAAGCCCCGGTTATAAATAAATTCCTCAGTAATCGAATTCTGCTTCTCATGGCAAACCTCCTGAAAAATTATTTTCACCATAGAACTTCAATTCGATGAAAGGTTATTTCAATCCCTATGCCAGAATTAAGTAAATGGGTTTTTGTCTCATTTATACCGATTGTGGCAGGCTGTGGTTCTGGAGGAAGGATAAAAGGGTTATACTTTTATAGACAAGGAGTATGAAAAAAGGCTATTGATTCAACTTTGCAAATCGCGTTCTTGTCATTTTCAAAAATCGATATACGAGGGGCATAAGATAAACACCTGCGAGAGATCAGTGCCAGATGAAGTGTTTATTCACAGATCTTTTAACAATGGGTTATGACTTGCACACATATTTGATCGCTGTTTTCAGACAAAAGCCGGCGTAATTTCACCATCCATTTTTCCATCGCCTTCCGATTTGCCGACGACGGTTCATCCGCCATCCGCCATCCGAAGTCCTGAAGATCGATCCAGGAACCGTCCAGGCAGATCACACCTGAAGTGGTATAGTTATCCGGTAGATTTCTGACGAAGCAGGCATGATTCAGGATATCATCGGACGCTGAAGGATAGTTTTTTTCAACACCTTATCATCAAATGTTGCCTCAGAAGGAAATGCCAATAATCCCAGTGATGCGCGTGGATGGAGCGGCTGCTGTCTTCGTCCAGCTGATGGGGTTCCAAAACCTCCCGCAACCGGGTGTCGAGATTCCGGGTCGACGGATCGATCAGATATGGTTATGTGTGACTTCATTTTAATTGATTCTCAAATTTTCGATCAATTCCAACATTCCTGCCGTTAAATTCTCTCTAATGTCAATTGTGCATGCCGGAATTTACGATAAATTCTAATTTTTTCAGCATCCTTTTGCTCTCTTTTCTTAGCCAAAACGCCCAGGTTATCTCGCACGATATTGGTATCCGGGTGGTCGACTCCCAACTGTAACTCGCTAATCTGCAGCGCTCGCCGGAAGAGGGATTCGGCTTCGTCATACTTACCCTGGGCCTGGAGCAATGCCGCCAGATTGTTTAAGTCTATAGCTATCTCCGCATGGTCTTTCCCATAAGTTGCTTCGTCTATCCGCAAAGCCTGCCGGAAGAGCGGCTCGGCTTCGCGATACTTGCCTTGATTCTGGAGCAATCCTGCCAGGTTGTTTAAACAGGCGGCCACATCCGGATGCTCAGTGCCCGGCTGTACTTCATAAATCTTTAGTGCCCTCCGAAAGAGCGGCTCGGCTTCGCGATACTTGCCTTGAACCGATAGCAACTCTGCCAGGTTGTTTAGAGTGGTGGCGACCTCCGGATGCTCAGCACCCAGTTGGCTCTCATCAATCGCCAGAACCCGCCGGTAGAGGGTTCTGCTTCTTCATATTTGCCCAGATCCTGCAGTAATTCCGCCAGATTGTTTAAACAGGTGGCGACTTCCGGATGCTCAAGGCCCAGCTTTTTTTCCTTAATTTTCAGAGCTCTCCGGTAGAGGGGCTCGGCTTCGTGATACCGACCCTGATCCTGTAACAATGTCGCGAGATCATTCAAGCTGGTGGCGACATCCGGATGCTTGCTGCCCAGTTGCGCCTCTCTAACCTGTAGCGCCCGCCTAAAGAGGGGCTCGGCTTTGTTATATTTGCCCTGAGTCTGGAACAATGCCGCCAGATTGTTTAAGTCTGTAGCTACTGCCGAATGACCGCTTCCATACGTGGTTTCATCTATCTGTAGTGCTCGCCGCCGAAAGAGCGGTGCTGCTTCGCGATATCTGCCCTGAGCCTGTAACACCCTCGCCAGGTTGTTTAAGCTGATCGCTACATCCGGATGCTCGGTGCCCAGCAATGTTTCATAAATCTGCAGCGCCTGCCGGAAGAGCGGCTCAGCTTCACGATATTTGCCCTGTGCCTGAAACAACACCGCCAGATTGTTGAAACTGGCGGCCACATCCGGATGCTCAACACCCACCAGTTTCTCTATGATGATGAGCGCCTGCCGGAAGAGCGGCTCGGCTTCGTTATACTTACCCTGATATTGTAGCACCGATGCCAGGTTGTTTAAACTGTTGGCGACCTCCGGATGCTCATTACCTAACTGTTTCTCTCTCACAATGAGCGCCTGCCGGAAGAGGGGTTCAGCTTCGCTATACTTGCCCTGAGCCTGCAGCAATCCCGCCAAATTGTTTAAACTGGTGGCCACATCCGGATGCTCAGCGCCCAGTTGCGTGTCCCTGATCTCCAGCGCGCGTCGAAAGAGCAACTCGGCCTCATTGTATTTGCCCTGAGCTTGTAGCAATGAAGCCAGGTTATTTAAGCTTGTGGCGACATTGGGATTGTCATCGCCCAGTTGGGCCTCGTAAATTTGCAGCGCTTGCCGGAAAAGCGGCTCGGCTTCACGATACTTGCCCTGATCCGCCTGCAATTCCGCCAGGTTGTTTATACTTTGCGCTACATCCAGATGTTCATCGCCTAATTGCGCCTCCCGAATCTCCAGCGCCCTCCGGTAGAGTGATTCTGCTTCGCCATATTTTCCCTGATCATGTAGCAATGCACCCAGGTTGTTTAAACTGGTGGCCACATCCGGATGCTCAGCACCCAGTTGCGCCTCGCTAATCTCCAGCGCCCTCCGGTAGAGTGGTTCTGCTTCGCCATACTTTCCCTGATCGGTCAGCAATTCCGCCAGGTTGTTTAAATTGGCGGCCACATACAAATCCTCAGTGCCCAGCAGTGTCTCGTTTAAAGCCAGCGCCCGCCGGAATAAGGGCTCGGCCTTTGGGTAAGCGGCACGGCTTTGAAGATAAAGTCCCATCTGATTACACAAATAGCTCATTTGGACAGTTCTGATATGATGGTGCTCCGCATGAGATATGGTTGCGTCGGCATGGGACAGCCAGCTCTGACATCGCGGCCATTGGGTAACTTCCTCCGGCGCTTCCGACGGAAACACATCTGCTACCAGTGTTACAGCAGCTTCTGCGATGCGCTTCTGCATTTTTTAGACATACGGTCCTGGGTGACACTCTGGATCAACCGGTGAACAATCAGATGATCATCTTCAATGCGAATCAAAGAATAGTGGGATAGAGGTGCTAACATCTTGTCAAAATCTGCCTTATTGGCAAACGCCGCGGTTAAAGCGCGGGGAACGTTGGGAGCTTCATTCAAGAGATCAACCAGCGGTATTGGATCAGGGGCCAGAAACGCACACAGATTCAACATCAGCAAGGGAACCTTTGAGATGTTGTTTATCTCACGGAATGCCATCTCCCAGGTTATCGCAACGGTATCGGAATACCGTGTTCTTTCTCCATACTTCAGAATCGCTTTACGCTCTTCCTGAAAGCGTCTTTTATACTCGGTAAAATCAATATTCCTGGTATCGACATATGCACAGGCTTGTTCCAGGGCCAATGGCAAGTCGCCCAGCATGTCTGCTAGTTCATCGGCACCGGCAGCATCCTGCCTGCCAGTACGCTTAAGTAGAAAATGAATCGACTCGGATCTATCCCATTCTTGTAAATCGATCAGATCGGCAACCGCCCCCAATCGAAATTCCGGCTGGTAATGATAATATGCCCTTTTGCTGCTTTGGGGAGGTATTTTCGAACATGCTCCAGTTCCTGCGCATTATCAAATATCAACAGCCAATGCCGATTATTTCCCAGCCAACGTATTACTGCTTGATTAACAATTTCTATATCAGGATCGTCTTTTTCCGGCAAGTTCAATTCATGGGCCAAATTCGCAAAATCAAGCGACAAGGTGACCATTCCTTCCGAACGCAGCCACCAGATGCGCTCATATTCCGAGGCGTGCCGGTACGCATATTCGATCGCCAACTCGGTCTTACCAACTCCCCGAGCCCGGCAACCACGGCCCTGGCCCCGTCAGTTTTGACAGCTTTCTGGCAATAGCCTGCAATTGTGCTTCGCGTCCGGTGAAGTTCGGATTTTTACGAAATGGAATGTCCGCGATCCGAGGAGATGTTTCTGATCTTTGACGGAATGGTTTTTACGACATCCAGGAGTCTCCTGGTGGCGGTTTCTTGATCCAGGTTCCGTAAATCGATATATAAAGATTGTGCAGTCTTTAGCGTATTGGGCAATGGTGTATCGTCAAGAAGGCAGGGAATGATACGTTTCCTAAGACTGATCGACGCATTTAGCTCATCACGGGTCCATCTTGCAATCAGCGACTTTGCCGACCACATTAACAATACGGTATGCGAAGTCTGCAAGGCAGCGCTTATCTCTTCCGGAATTGAATCGTTGGTATTTACCTCACGATGATCAATCCAAACTGAAATCCCATTTTGAATCAACTGTTCTGCTAATGGGCGCACAATTTTTTCATCATCCCAGCAGTAACTGATAAAATAGTCTTTCATTGTAATGATAAAAGTCAGAACCGGAGCATATTATTCGTACATGGGGCAAGCACAAGGAACAGTCGGTACCATGCCCATGCTCCTTGCCCCATGCAAAAGTTTCCAAAGCGATCTACTTCTCAAAAATTAATCATATGCCCTTCCAGCCCATGCGCCGCTTCCTTGATCGCTTCGCTGAGGGTGGGGTGGGCGTGCACGTTGCGGGCGATCTCGTGGGGGGTCAGTTCCCATTGCCGGGCCAGGGTCAGTTCCGGCAGCAGTTCGGTCACGTCCGGGCCGATCATGTGGGCGCCGAGCAGTTCGCCGTATTTCTTGTCGCTGATCAGCTTGACGAAACCGGTGGGATCGCCCAACCCGTGCGCCTTGCCGTTGGCCTGGAAGGGGAATTTGGTCACGTTGATATCATAGCCTTTCTCTTTGGCCTGCTTCTCAGTGTAGCCGAAGCTGGCCACCTGGGGCACGCAGTAGGTGGCCCGGGGCATCATGTCGAAATCCAGCTCGATGGTCGGGGCGCCGGCGATATGCTCCGCGGCGATGATTCCCATCGCCTCCGCCACGTGGGCCAGCATCAGCTTGGAGGTGACGTCGCCGATGGCGAAGATATGGGGCACATTGGTCTGCATCTTGTTGTTGATGGCAATGGCCTTCTTGTCGGTCAGCTTGACGCCCGCCTTTTCCAGGCCGTAGCCCTCCACCCGGGGCTGGAAGCCGATCGCCTGCATCACCTTGTCCGCCTCCAGCACCTGCTGCTTGCCGTCCGGGGTGGTGACGGTCACCTTCACCTTTTTGCCGCTGTCTTCGATCTTGTCCACCCGGGTTTTGGTCATGATCTTGACCCCGTGGCGCTTGAACTGCTTCTCCAACTCGGCGGAGACGTCCTCATCCTCCAGCGGCACCATGCGGTCGAGGAACTCCACGATGGTCACATCCACCCCGTAATTGCTCAGCACGTAGGCAAATTCCACCCCGATCGCCCCGGCCCCGGCGATGATCATGCTGCCGGGCAGCTTGTCGGTCATGATCTGTTCTTCGTAGGTCACCACGTTCTTGCTCAGCTTCGATCCCGGGATCAGGCGGGTGCTGGCCCCGGCGGCGATGATGCAGTGCTTGAACTTCAGGGTCTCCTTCTTGCCATCGTTCAGCGCCACTTCCAGGGTGTGCGGATCGGCAAAATTCGCCCAGCCCTCATACTCATCGATTTTGTTCTTGCGCATCAGGAAATGTACCCCCTTCACCCGCCCGTCGGCCACCCGGCGGCTGCGCTTGTAGGCTTCGGTATAATCGAAGGAAATCTTGCCCTCGACCTTGATGCCGAAGGTCTTGGTCTCGTTTTTGAGAATATGCACCAGCTCGGCATTGCGCAACAGCGCCTTGGAGGAATGCAGCCCACATTCAGGCACACCCCGCCCCAATATTGTTTCTCTACAATCGCGGTTTTCAATCCCAATTGGCTGGCGCGGATCGCGGCCACATAACCGCCCGGCCCGGCGCCCAGCACCACAACATCATATGATTTTGACATGGTTTTTCCTTTGATGAACGTTTGGAGTTAGACTTGCTGATAGATTTTTTTGTTCATGGGTTAATGGGTTGATGGGTTAATGGGAAACTACTTTTACATGAAAATTGAACTTATTGCACGAACCGATTCTCCGGCGGACGGATTCGGATTGACGCTCCGGCGTCATTCCGAATCCGGCGGAGCCGAGTGAGAAATTTGTTCGTGCAATGTGCTATTTTAACCCTGAACCCATTCACCGATCAACCCATTCATCTTGTCAACGCTGCCGACGCTGTCAAATATACAAGCTTATTCGCAAATTTCCATCCAAATATCGGAAAAGTTCGCCAAAACAAAAGGCGCCGGAAATGTGCGGCGCCTTTTGTTTTGGTTAAAAATGAGTTCATGTCTTTAGCCCCGGCAGGGCGTCCCAAATCAACACCGGCCGCCAGGCCGGTGCTATAAACCCCACCGCCGATCTGAGCCCCGGCAGGGCGGTCCCAAGCCGACGCCGCATCAATGGGCCGATCCCAATACTGATATCAAGCACCTACCGTTCTGCAAAGACACTCCCCAACATGAATGCCATCACGCCTTGGGACCACCCCTGCCGGGGCTCAAAAATCTTTAACATGACCGTCAGCACCGGCCTGCAGCCGTTGCTGACGTGGGACGCCCTGCGGGCTTATTGACCGTCAGTCAAACCAGAGGCCATCATCGCAGGGAAACGAAATGGTGTTGCTACAAAAAGAGATCCATTAACCCATTCACCCTTCCACCCATTAACCCATTCACATCTTTTCTCACACCGGCCACAGCCACCCAAAGGTTCCGGCAGTCAGCAGAGCATAGATCAGCCCGTCGTCGAAGGTCGCCTTCAGGGTGGTCATGACGTTGCGTTTATGCCAGATGGTTTCCTGCCACTGGGCCAGGGTGTAGCCGACGAAGGCGGTGCAGCCGGCAAAGCGGAAAACTTCCAGGTACTGATGGGCGCCCGGTCCCACCGCGCGGCCGGCGATGTAGGCGGCGAAGATGCCCACCACCAGGCAGTAGACGAACCACAGCGCCAACTCCTTGTTCATGCTGGGCGGTCCGCTCTTCACAAATGTCATCATTGCCACCGGGCCTTTTTTCATCTTTTCGATGAACCCCGGGGTACCCATCTCCTTCATGCTGGAGGCGCGGGGCATGGAATAATCGCCGGGAGGAATATTGTAGCGGCGCAAAAATTCCATGATCTTGTCTTCCTCCGGCAGTTTCTGCATGTCCGAGGCATGATAGCCCAGCACCATGTGAATCACGGCGCTGGCGATGAACACGAACACTGCCGACACCAGGATCGGCAGCCACAGCGATATAATTGAGACCATTGCAGGCTCCTTGGTTTTGCATGACAGAAATATAGCGATCGGGGGATAATAGGCAAATTCGCTTTTCGCATCAGCAGAGGGCAGAGGGCGGAGGGCCACTGCCATTAAGTTAAAGAGTTGTTCTCAAGAAGTGGCAGTGGCATTTGAAATTGTTTACAGGGTTGAAAATTCAAACTATAAATATGATTTTTCAAGCTTGCCATTGACTGTATCCTCCCCGGAAATAAGACGCCATCCTTCAGTTTACGGAACCCTTTGAAAGCGCTGATTTCCTTTGTAAATTAATCCTACAGTATGGGAGGCGAATATGGAATTTCCGGATATCTCCCGGGAAGACATCATCGCGCCGGATGGCATTATGGTTGTTGACCGGGATGAAAAGGTGATCGTTTTTAATGAAGCGGCGCAACGGATTACTGGTTTTGCTGAGAAGGATATCATTTTTCAATCTTATCAACTGCTGTTCCAAGCATCGCCGGCTGACAGCAGTTATGTGGCAGAAGCCCTGGATGAGGGGGCATTCTATTCCAACCTGTCGATTGATCTCACCAATGTGCAGGGCCGGGCGTTCAGCGTGCTGGCCTCAATTACCCCGCTGAAGCCGCCGGGAAAACCGATTGTCGGCATCGTGCTCATATTTCGTAATACCCAGGAAATGGCGGCCATGGCGCAATCGCTGCGCGAGAAGACCCGGGAGATACTGGATGAGCGCAACCGCCTGCAAGCGATTTTCAACAGCCGGATCGAAGGCACGTTTACCATTGATAACCAATGGGTCATCACCTCTTTTAATGCCTCTGCCGAGCGGATCACCAGTTACACTGCCGAAGAGGCGGTGGGCAAACACTGCTGGGAGATTTTCCAGACCAATCTCTGCCGCCATGGCTGTCACATGGAGAACACCATGCAGGAGCACCTGCCGGTAGCGAATCGCGAGTTGCAAATTACCTGCAAGGATGGCCGGCGGGTGCCGATCCGTTTAAATTCAGCCCCGCTGTTTGATACCGGTGGGGAACATATCGGATGCGTGGAGACATTTCAGAATATCAGCGAAATCAAGAACTTGACCTCCCATCTGGAAGAACGCTACCAGTTTGAAAATATTATCGGCCGCAGCAAGTGCATGCACAAAATTTACGGCTTGATCGAGAACGTCTGCCATACCGATAGTACGGTATTAATTACCGGGGAGAGCGGCACTGGCAAGGAGTTGGTGGCCAGGGCCATACACCTGAACGGGGAGCGCAAGATGGCCCCCTTTGTGGCCGTCAATTGCAGCGCATTCGTGGAAACCTTATTGGAAAGCGAATTGTTCGGTCACGAAAAAGGCGCCTTTACCGGCGCCATCCGCAGCAAACCGGGACGATTTGAACTGGCGCATAAAGGCACGCTTTTTTTAGACGAGATCGGCGATCTGTCGCCGGCGGTACAGGTAAAGTTATTGCGGGTGCTGGAAACCCGCCAGTTTGAGCGGGTGGGCGGCACCGATCCCATCCATGTGGATGTGCGCATTATCGCTGCTACCAATAAAGACATGATCGATGAAGTTGACGCCGGGCGCTTCCGGGAAGATCTTTATTACCGGCTCAATGTGATCAATATTCACCTGCCGCCCTTGCGGGAACGGATGGATGATCTTCCCTTGCTGGTAGAGCACTTCCTCGACAAGTTCCGCAGCAAATTCCAGAAACCGATCAAAGGCATCGCCCCGGCCGCGTTTCACCTGCTGCAGAAATATCATTGGCCGGGAAATATCCGCGCTCTGGAGAACGCGCTGGAGCACGCTTTCGTGTTGTGTCATGATCCGATTATCCAAACCGAGCACCTGCCGGAGCGGCTGTGGATAGGTACGGATCACCCGATCGTGACCGCAAACGGCGATCCGGTGAAGCAGGCTGAAAAAATGCATCTCCAAAGCACCCTGGATCAATTCGACGGAAACCGCAGCAAGACGGCATCGGCCTTGGGAATCGATAAAAGCACCCTCTGGCGAAAAATGAAGAAGTATGATTTGCTGTGAACCATATGAGCGATTGCATTTTTGCAATGCATTTCTGCAATAGCACTGCAAGAATGCAATATCCTCCCCTCCAGGAATTCTTTCCTCTCCCTGTATTTATTGAAATTATCCCCCTCCCGGATATTGGCATCCTTTTGGTCTCTTTAAAATGTGTATCAAAGCAAAGAGATCGGAATGAAGATTGCCATATCAGCATCCGAAAATCAATTAGCCGCCTCTATCGAACTCAACTTTGAAAAAGCCCCTTATTACATCCTTATCGATTTAGACCGCCCGGTAGAAGCGGGCTATAAAGTGGTTCACAATCCCAATGTCCAATCGATGAACAATGCGGGAATTTTAGCGGCGCAGATGTTGATCAACCTCGGCATCGACGTGCTGATCACCGGCTGGTGCGATCCCAATGCGCTGCGCGTGTTTCAAAAAGCGAAAATCCCGATCTACCAGGCAACCGCCGGCACGGTGGAAGCGATGGTCGCCATGTTCAAAGCAAAAAACTATACCCTGGAAGACTTGCTGAATATGTCAGAAAGCGGTTCTTCGAAATTACCCTAGTTCTACTTTACAGGAGACTTCCTGATGTCACAAAGCCGCCGCGATTTTCTCAAAACCATGGGCGTTATTGGCGCCGGTGTCACCGGTTTAAATTCAGGCACGGCCCAGGCCGCCCCCCGCAATATCCTCTCTGATAACCGCATGGGCGTATTGGTCGATACCACCGTGTGCATCGGTTGCCGGAGATGCGAATATGCTTGCAAAAAGGCCCACGGCCTTCCCACTGAAGCGATGGATGATTACAACGACCGCTCGGTGTTTGAACAACGGCGCCGGCCCACTCCCGGTGCCCTGACGGTGGTCAATGAATACGAGAATTCCTCCGATAACGAGCTGCCGATCAATGTGAAGGTTCAATGCATGCATTGTGATTACCCGGCTTGCGTGTCCGCCTGCATTGTCGGGGCATTTTCCAAAGAGGAGAACGGTTCGGTGATCTGGGATCCCGGCAAATGTATCGGCTGCCGCTACTGCCTGGTGGCTTGTCCCTTCCAGGTGCCGTCCTTTGAGTACCAAAAAGCCCTGCAGCCGGAGGTGCGGAAATGTGATTTCTGCTTTGAGCGGACCCAAGCGGGAAAAATACCGGCTTGTGTCGAAATATGCCCGATGGAAGTCATGACCTACGGCAAGCGCTTCGAGCTGGTCGAACTGGCGCACAAGCGGATTCGCGATAATCCCGACCGCTATATCGACCATGTGTTCGGGGAGCACGAAGTGGGAGGACCGCCTGGCTGTATCTGGCCGGCCAGAATTTTCCAGAGCTGGATTTCCCGATCCTGGGCATGGATCCGGCGCCGGGTGCATCCGAATCGCTCCAACATGCGATTTTCAAATATTTTATTCCGCCAATATCGCTCTTTGCTCTTCTCGGGGCCATC
The DNA here is from genome assembly GCA_020635015.1 of Calditrichia bacterium. Lineage (GTDB taxonomy): Bacteria > Calditrichota > Calditrichia > RBG-13-44-9 > J075 > JACKAP01. The sequence goes on from JACKAP010000001.1 coordinate 52,915, forward strand.
ATGTGGACGGGTAAAAATAAAAAGAATCCGAATAAGGAGCTGAGAATATCATGGAATTATCGGTAAAGGCGACGCCTATTAAAAATCGTTTTTGACCCCGGGGTCATTGTGCTGCTGGTGTTGGTTGTGAACGGGCTGATATTTGCCCTGCTGCGATTTGTCTTTGGCCTGGGTGCTGTCACCAATCTAAACAACCAGTATCCCTGGGGAATCTGGATCGGCATCGACGTGGCGGCCGGGGTGGCGCTGGCGGCCGGCGGATTTACCACCGCTGCGCTGGGCCATATTTTTCAAAAGAAGATTATCACCACATTCTGCGGCCGGCGCTGTTGACCGCCATGCTGGGCTACACCTTTGTGGCCCTCGGCGTGGTGATCGACCTGGGACGATACTACAACATCTGGCATGTGCTGATCTATTGGAACGGCAATTCGGTGCTCTTCGAAGTGGGGATTTGCGTGATGGCCTACCTGACGGTGCTTTATATCGAATTCCTGCCGGTGGTCACCGAACGGATGATGGGGCATGTGCGCTTAAAGGGCTCCTTCGCCAGGTTCAACAAGATGATAGAGCGGTTGGTAAACCTGCTGCACCGTAACTTGAACCGCGCCATGTTTTTCTTTGTCATTTTGGGCGTGGTGTTGTCCTGTCTGCATCAATCGTCCTCGGCACCCTGATGATGCTGGCCGGCAGTAAAATCCATCCCCTGTGGCAATCGCCGATCGCCCCGCTGATGTTTCTCCTTTCCGCCATCGCGGTCGGCTTTCCGATGGTCATCATGGAGTCGATGGTGGCCTCCGCTCCTTTGGCCTGAAGCCGGAAATCGACGTATTGTCAAAACTGGGCCGCTTCGTTGGACCGCTGCTGGGGGTTTACCTGGCGTTTAAGGTGGGAGATATGGTGATCCGGGAAACGTTTGTCTATTTACTCGATTTTAATCTTCAGAGCATCATGTTCATGATTGAAATTGTGGTTGGCGTCATTATCCCGCTGCGCATGTTCCTGTCGAGCAGTGTGCTTAAAACCCTTCCTGGCTGTTCACGGCATCGCTGCTGACGATCTTTGGGGTGTTGTTAAACCGGTTCAATAATTTCATTATTGCCTATAAACCGCTGTATGCGACGGAAGCCTATTATCCCTCCATTGGCGAGATTTCCGTCACCGTCGGTTTTATTGCGTTTGAAATACTGTTATACCGGGCATTCGTAATGATTTTTCCGGTGATCGGCCAGCCCCATAAAACTTATTCACCTGAAACCAAATATGCGATTCGGGGGACGGTAAGATGAGACGAATACGAGATTCTCTGGTTGTCCTGCTGATGATTTTCGGCGCTGTGCACGGCCAATCGGGAGACGCCGGCCATCATGCCCGGCAGGCCCTGGACTGTGCGGAATGCCACACCTGCAAAGTGCCGACCTATGAGGTGCCGTGCCTGAAGATCCTTCCCGGCTTTACCCGGCAGCGGGGGATTACGGTTCACCATACGGCGGAGGATGCGCCGCAAATTATCAAAATTGACGTGCTTTCCCAAATTTACGAGCCGAGCATTTTTACCCATAAGCTCCATGCCGAAATGGCGGGAATGGCCGGCGGATGCGTCTCCTGTCATCACTTCAATCCTCCGGGGCGAATTGCTGCCTGCCGGGAATGCCACGATGCGACGGAAACCGGCACCAACCTGGATAAACCGGGCTTAAAAGGCGCTTACCACCGGCAATGCCTGAATTGCCACCGCCAATGGAGTCATCGCAATGAATGCGCGGTCTGCCATGTCGAAAAAGGCGCGCCGGAAACTCAGGAAGAAATCGCCGAGAAGGCCGTAAAAGATGTTAAGCATCCGGTCATATCCGTACCGGATAAACTGGTCTACCAAACCGACGACGATGAAGCACCGATCGTGACCTTTTATCATGACGCCCATGCCGATGATTACGGCTACCAATGCGTGGATTGCCATCAGAATGAAAGCTGCAGCCGCTGCCATGATACCATGAAGCAAACCGCCAGCGGGGAGCGGGAGCCGCACGACAACTGCATCAACTGCCATGCCTATGAAATTGATGAAGACTGTCGCAAATGTCACGGCGTGGAAGAGAAGGCGCGTTTCCGTCATGCCCAGACCGGGTTTGAGCTCGGCCGCTACCATGCAGCCCTGAAGTGCCGTTCCTGCCACCAGCTGGATCAGCCGGCTGCCAGGCTAAATAAAGACTGCAACAGTTGCCATCAGGATTGGAGCCGCAAAACCTTTAACCATCAGATTACCGGCCTGATGCTGGACGAAAACCATCTCGATAATGACTGCATCGATTGTCACATTAACCGGGATTTTTCCGTCGCACCCCGCTGTGATGATTGTCATGACGAATTGAGTTACCCGGAGAGTTTGCCCGGAAAGGTGGTTCACTAATGTTTAAAAAAATCGGTTTCAAATTGAGCTTCGCGGTCAGTGTGGCCACGATCCTGATCATCGGCATTTACGCTTATATCAATATCCATTCCCAGACCGATGTACTGCTCGATGAAGTGGAGCGACATTCAAACCAGTTGAGCGAGCGAAACCGTCATCAGCAGCACTCGCTACGAGATGCTCTTAAATAACCGCTCCCATATCAGCGAAACCATCCGCACCATCGGTCGCCAGGCCTTTATCCAGGAAGTGCGGATATTGAATAAAGAGGGGATCACGATCTATTCGTCGGATTCTACAGCCATCGGTCATACCGTCGATAAAAAAGCGGATGCCTGTTATGCCTGCCATACGGCGAACGAACCGCTGGAGAGTTTGCCGATCAAGGAACGCACCCGGATTTACACCTTGCCCGAAGATTCCACCCGGCTGCTGGGCATTATCAACCCGATCTACTCCGAGCGCTCCTGCTGGGAGGCGGCCTGCCATGTCCATGACGCCGAGCAAAAGGTGCTGGGGGTGCTGGACATCATCGTCTCCCTGGAAACCATCGACCAGCAAATTGCCCGAGCCAAATTTAAGATGTTCCTGTTTGCGCTGACCTGCATTCTGGCGCTCAGCGGGGTGCTCTGGTATTTTGTCAGGCGTTGTGGATAAGCCGGTCAGCGACCTGGTGGAAGCGACCCAGCATGTGGCCGCCGGCGATCTCAGTTACACCATCCAACGCTCGGGCAGTGATGAACTGGGCATGCTGGCCCGCTCTTTCAATAATATGACCCAGAAATTATCCGAGGCGCGGATGCAGTTGTTTCAATCGGATAAGATGGCTTCGCTGGGACGCCTGGCCGCGGAGTGGCCCACGAGATCAACAATCCCCTTACCGGCATCCTGACCTACAGCAGCTATCTCCTGAAACGGTCGAAACAGAATCCGGAAATGCAGCGCGATCTGGCGGTGATCGTCAAGGAGACCAAGCGGAGCCGCGATATCGTCAAGGGGCTGCTGGATTTTGCCCGTCAATCCATTCCCAAAAGCATGCGGCGGATGTGAGTGAGATCATCCATCATGTGGTGGATGTGGTCAAGAATCAGCTCAACATCAGCCGTATCAAGCTGGTGAAAGACCTCGGCGAGCATCTGCCGGAGGTGGTCGTCGACGAAAATCAAATTCAGCAGGTGTTGACCAATTTGATCGTCAACGCCGCCGATGCGATCGGGAAGGAGAGCGGCACGATCACTATCTCCGCCTCGCTCAGCGAGTCTGCGGCGCATGGCGCATCCCGCGCCGGGGGCAACAACGGCCCGGCAGAAAGCGATTTTGTTATTATCAAAGTGTCGGATACCGGCAGTGGTATCGCGGAGGCAAATCTCTCCAAGATTTTTGATCCGTTCTATACCACCAAAGGGCACGGCGGGACCGGTCTGGGACTGGCGGTGGTGCGGGGTATCATCGAAAATCATAATGGCACGATATCGGTCGAGAGCAAAGTGGGTAAAGGCACCACCTTTACGGTGCGCCTGCCCTGGCGCCGGCCGCAAAAAACGGCAGCATCATAATAATAATTGCCACAGAGACACAGAGCACACAGAGAACTGAGAACTGACATCTGAGAACTGACAACTGACTCAGTGATCTCTGTGTCTCTGTGGCAGTAGTTAAAAGTCTATTTTAACCAATCCCGGACGCGTTAAAAGGAGCGCAAATGCATAAAAAGTTTGACATCCTGATTATCGATGACGAACAGGTGATTCTCGATTCGGTCAGTAAAATCTGTACTGCCGAAGGCCTGTCGATCGATACCGCCCCGGATTCGCTGACCGCCCTGAAGAAAATCGAACAGGCGCAATACAGCCTGATCATCTGCGATATCATCCTGCCCGATCTGGACGGATTCCAATTCCTGAGCAGAATGAAGGCGCGGCAGCATCATACCCCGGTGATCATCACCACCGGCTATGCGACCGTGGAAAATGCGGTCAAATCCCTGTACAGCGGCGCGATCGATTTCCTGGCTAAGCCCTTCACGGTCGATGAGTTGCTGAGTGTGACCTACCGGGGATTGAAATATACCGAACTTCATCAAAGCAAACAGATTATGGATTCGGATTCCCGGGACGCGGATATGCCGCTTAACTTCGTTCCCTGCCCGCCGAAATATTACCGGCTGGGGTATGCCGCCTGGCTGTTCCCGGAGTTTGATGGTTCGGTCAAGATCGGGGTGACGGATTTGTTTCTGCATACGATCGACCCGATCGTGCACACTCAATTTTTCGAAGCGGATGATGAACTGGTACAGGGCAATGTCTGTGCCCATTTTGAGACCGAGGACAGCATGGTCCATCAATTCTTGTCCCCATCAGCGGCCGGATCCTTTCCCTGAACGATGCGCTTTTTGACGAATCGGATCTCATCATCAAGGATCCCTATTTTGAAGGGTGGCTGTATCGGGTGGTGCCGGTAGATTTGAATTATGAACTGGCAAACCTGACCTCATGCAGTTCGGATCGATTTTAAATATGGTTAAGATATAATACGCGAGCTCCTCACTAACCCTGCTAAGGCGGCAGAAGGAGGTTACCATGTCTGCCTTAATATTCATCCTGGCAATTATTATTTTCATTGTTGCCGACATTCTCATTCGTATGATTCACAAAAAATTTCCGACAAGCGCGCGTTCGAGGAACGAAAAGCAGCGCTTGAAGAAAGTCTCACTCTGGATTTCAGCCAGGAAGCGAAAACCCTCAAACGGGTTGAAGTGGAAAATCCCAAGGCCAGGATCCTGGCGGTCGATGATGAGGAAGTGATCCTGGACAGTTTCCGGAAAATCCTGGTGCTGGACGGCTACTCGGTGGATACCGTCGAGTCCGGCAAGGAAGCGCTCGGCCTGCTGCAGATTCATCACTACGATTTTGCTTTTGTCGATATTAAAATGCCGGAGATGGATGGGGTGGAAGTCTGTAAAAGCATCAAACACCTCCGTCCGGATATCGATGTGATCATCATTACCGGATATGCCTCGATTGAATCGGCGGTAGAGACGATGAAATACGGAGCGATGGATTATGTGCAGAAACCCTTTACGGAAGATGAATTGCTGGCGATGATCAAAAGGCCAACATCATCCGCCAGGACCGGATCAAAAACACAGCTCAAGCCCAAAGTGCACATCAGCCATGCGACGGGGTTCGAAGAACAAAGCGGCGACGAGTTCGCGATCCCGGGCGGGGTCTTTATTTCCGAGGGCCATTGCTGGGTCAGCGTGCAGCAGGACGGCACCGTACGGATTGGGATCGACGATTTTGCCAAAAATTGATCGGTAAAATCGACAAAATCGAGTTGCCGAATCTGGGCATGAACGCCAAACGCGGACAACCGCTTTTCACGATCAAACAGGGGAACCGCTCGATTCCGCTGAATGCCCCGGTCAGCGGGCAAGTAGTTAAAACGAATGCGAATCTGATGGAAGACCTTGAGGTGCTGGACATCACGCCGTACCAGCAAAATTGGATCTGCATCATCGATGCCGAGAATCTCGCTGCCGAGATCAAGGAACTGAAGATCGGAAAGAGCGCTGTCTCTTTTTATCTGGAAGAGATCGAACGCTGCCAAAATTGTATCAAGGAATTGCTGTCTAGCAACAGCGAAAACGGGGAATTACCTCCCCGCAGCAACGGGCTATGTTTAGGCGATTTCGAGCATCTGGATGATAAGAACTGGCAAAAAACCGTGCGGCAGTTTTTTTATCGCTAGAGAATAACTTGTCAAAAACTAAAGCATAATTGCCACAGAGGCACAGAGATCACAGAGTCAGTTATCAGTTGTCAGTTGTCAGTTATCAGTTATCAGTTATCAGTTGTCAGTTCTCTGTGAGCTCTGTGTCTCTGTGGCAAAAGTTTAAAAGTTGACTTTAAATCAATCCTGCGGTGGGAAAATGGTATTCGGTCCGGTTCCATCCAGACGTTTGGGCAGCAGTTTGGGAATCAGCAACATTCCGCCGAATGTCTGCTCCTATTCATGCGTGTATTGCCAGGCCGGGCGCACCTGTCAAATACAAACCAAACGGCGGGCATTTTACGACCCGGCAGATATTCGCGACGCGGTCAGCGAGAAGCTTACCAAAGCAGACGCCCTCGCATGATCATCGATTATGACCTTCGTGCCCGATGGAGAACCGACGCTGGATAGCCTGTTGGGTAAGACGATCGCGCTTCTGAAGCCGCTGGGGATCAAAATTGCCGTGATTACCAATGGATCACTGATCTGGGAGGAGGAGGTGCGTGCGGATCTGCTGCGCGCCGACTGGGTCAGCCTGAAGGTCGATGCGACCGTTGCAGAGACCTGGCGCAGGATCAACCGCCCTCACGGCGCGCTGAAGTTGGACGCCATCTTGAACGGGATGCTCGAGTTTGCCCAGCGTTACCAGGGAACATTGGTCACGGAAACCATGCTGGTAAAGGACCTGAATGATAGTATCCCTCAAATTGAAAAGATGCTGCAGTTCCTGACCCGTCTGAAACCGGCAACCGCTTATATCACGCTTCCCACCCGCCGGCCGGCCGAAGCCTGGGTTCAGCCTCCCGGTGAGGAGGCGGTGCAGCGCGCCTACCGGATGTTCCGTGCGCAGTTGGAGCATGTTGCTTAGGGCGTGTTGACATTTAGCCAGCACCGCATATTTTGTGACACCCGATTTACCGCTTGGCCGGCCATTCCCGCATGTATTAAGCGGGAATGGCCGGCCAAGCGGTAAATTCATTCGAAACTTTCTTTTTTCCCCAACAGATTCTATATTCTTGCCGTGTAACCATCAACCGACTCATGGCGATGTCGGTTGTCAGTTATCAGTTGTCAGTTTTACCCCCCTTCCGTCCCCCCTTACCAAGGGGGGAAACCTGCAAGTCTCCCCTTGGTAAGGGGAGATTTAGAGGGGTTAAAACATTTGTGCCGATTCGCGTAAATTTGTGGCAAAAAAATCCGCAATCCGAATTCCGCATTTGTGCCGATTCGCGTAAATTTGTGGCAAAAAAATCCGCAATCCGCATTCCGCATTCCGCATTCGTGTGGATTCCAAAAAAAGGAGTAACAACCATGTCCATCCCCGGATACGCCACTCCGGAAGGCACCACCCAGTTCGCCGGAAAATTCCGCGATCAATATCCTGCCCGCGCCTACACTCAACTGGGCCGCAGCAAATTGACGGTGTCGCGCCTCGGCTTCGGCACCTACCGCTGCGATGGCGATTCGGAAATTCATCACCAAGCCCTGGAGGCTGCTCTCCATAAAGGCTGCAACCTGATCGACACCTCCGCCAACTATACCGACGGCAATGCCGAACTGCTGATCGGCGATGTGATCAACCGCGAGACGGTCTGGCAGCATTTTGCCGCCCGGGAGAATCTGGTGATCGTCAGCAAGGCCGGCTATATCCAGGGAGAGAATATGGCGATTGCCCGGGAACGGGAAGCGCAGGGCGATCCGTTTCCGGAAGTAGTGAAATACCAGCAGGGGATGTGGCATTGCATCCATCCCCGTTTCATCGAGGACCAGATTACCCGCACCCTGGCGCGGATGCACCTGGATACGCTGGACGTCTACCTGCTGCACAATCCGGAATATTTTCTCAGCGATGCCGCCCGGCGCAGCGGATTTGATCGCGCCGAGACGGAAAAGGCGTTTTACGACCGTATTCGCCGCGCGTTTATTCAGATGGAAAAATTGGTGCGGGAAGGGCTGATCCGCTACTACGGCATCTCTTCCAACAGCCTGCCCCTGCCGGCCGATGCCCCGGATTTTGTCAGCCTGCCGCGGGTGTGGAAGGCGTACGAAGATGCCTGCCTGCAGAGCGGTATTACCCCGGAGCAGGGCCATTTTGCGGTGATCCAGCTTCCCTTCAACTGGCTGGAGCATGGCGCGGCCACCCGGCGCAACCAGGAGTTCCGGGGGAAAGTGTATAGCACCCTGGAGCTGGCCGGGGAGCTGGGCCTGGGCGTGCTCGTCAACCGCCCGCTCAATGCCATTTCCGGCAACCACCTGTTGCGCCTGGCCCGCTACGGCAGTGATGATGCCGTCGATTATCAAGCACAATTTACCGCAGCACTGCAGCAGTTGCAGCAGACCGAGCAGGAACTGGCCGACTGGGTGCGGACGCGGGATCTTGACATTCCGGTGCAGAATACCCGGTTGAGCGAGCTGTTTCGCGCCGGCGATTCCCTGCAGCGGCTCAGCGCACAGGGCGGCGATGTATCGCACTTCCGGGAAGTGGCCGCTGCCTACCTCGCCCCGGTGATCGAGTACAGCAGCAGCATCCTGCTGCGTCAGCTCAACGAGGCGGGACGGGAGGAGATCGCCCCCTTACTGGAGGCGTACCGGTCGCAATACCGGCTGGCGAGCGAGGTCTGGTTGCATCATCTCGACCGGGAAAACTATCACCAAACCGGTTACCTGGAGACTCATTTTGGCGACGTCCATCCCGAACTCGGCAGGCGCTTGAGCTTTGCTCAAAAATCCCTATTGTTTGCAACAGAACCTCCCGATGTCTCCAGTGTGCTCAACGGTATGCGTACGCCGGATTATGTGGAGGATAGTATGAAAATTTTAGAAGTGGCCGCTGAGTTGGATTGGGAAAAACTGCTTGTGCAGGAGTAGTGCCGGTCACGGTGATGTTGATTAAATCATCCGGTTTTGAGTTTGAATCCTTTTTTTACATCCCCCCTTCCCCTTCTTCGAAGCTCATGATACCCTGCATCTTACGAACCAGCCCCGTCAGGGGCGTCCCACGTCAACACCGGCCGCCAGGCCGGTGGAACAAACAACCCTCATCCATACTAGCCCCGTCAGGGGCGGTCCCACACCGTCGCCGCATCAAAGGGCCGACCCTAAACCGACATCAAGCACGTGTCGCTCTGCAAAGAGTTCTCCGAACATAAATGCCATCACGCCTTGGGATCGCCCCTGCCGGGGCTCAAAAATCTTTAAAATGACCGTCAGCACCGGCCGGCAGCCGGTGCTGGCGTGGGACGCCCTGCGGGCTAATGATACTGGCTCGGTCATTCCGAAGGCGTCAGCCGAGTGATCTGTTCGCGCAACATTTTTTTTAACATATAGTTCTCAACCAATCGATCCACCTCCCGACAAAGCAATCCCCCATTTCGTCCCGCCATTTTCCGTTTCGTCCCGCCACTATACCACTTCGTCCCATAACAATGGTAATCACAATGTTTTTCTTTAGCTTACCCCTGAGTTTGATCATCGTCTGACAATAAATACCGTTCCCCCCGCCCCCGTCTCTGTCTCCATACGGGGGTGGGGGGAAATAAAAACGTAAATGGGTTAATGGGGGAATGTGTTTATGGGTTAAATACGGCACAAATTCAATAACCCGTCCGTTTTTCCCCATTCACCCATTCACTCATCAGGCATATCAACTCATACCCGGCAACACGCTTTTTTCCATTAAGGTTCAAAGCGTTCTACATTTTTTGCGATCTGTGTTTCGGGGCCCGGCGCATTGCGGCCGGTTCTGAAGATGCACCGGGTATGCCATTCCCTGCGTTCGGAACCCGCCGTTTTACAGCCCGCTCTAAAAACGTCCCGATCTCTCATCGCACCCAACTGCTATACAGGATAAATCCGCTACGGTTTAACTCAATCAAGGAGCGCGGCTATGACATGATATCCCTATTCGCCAGTTTCGCTAATCCATATAATCACGTTTCATAACTGCAAGGAGATTAGATCATATGAAAGCCAAGTTACGCTGGATATTGCTGCTGATATCGCTCCCGGCGCTGCTGTTCGGCCAGTCTTCCGGCAAGTTGGTCGGGGTGGTCAAAGACAAAGGCACCAACGAGCCTTTGCCGGGGGTAAACATCAGCCTGGAAGGCACCACCATGGGCGCGGCCAGTGATGTCGATGGTTACTTCGTCATCCTGAACGTGCCGGTGGGCACCTACACGGTGCGGGCCAACTTTATCGGCTACCAGGATGTGTTCATGGAAAAAGTGCGGGTCTCTGCCGACGTCACCGCCGAGGTCAATTTTAATCTCAGCGAGACCGCCATCGAAGGACAGGCGGTGGTGATCACCGCCGAAAAACCGCTGGTGGAAAAACACATCACCCAAAGCGTCTCGCTGGTGACTTCCGACGACCTGGAAAACATGCCGGTGCGGGGATTCAACAACGTCATTGCCACCCAGAACAGCGTGGTGGTGCAGGACGGGAACGTGCATATCCGCGGCGGCCGTCATGATGAGGTCGGCTACTACATCGACGGAGCTTCCTCGATCGATCCCCTGACCAATACGCAGTCGCTGCACATCATCCAGGAGGCGGTGGAAGAATTCCAGGTGCTGGCCGGAGGGTATACCGCGGAATACGGCGGGGCCAATTCCGGCATCGTACGCACCGAACTGCGCACCGGCAGCAATCAGTATAAGCTCTCGCTGGATGTGCAGACCGACAAGTTTGCCGATGAAGGTGAAGAGTTTCTGGGCACCTATTCCTATCGTCATCATAATGCAGTGGCTACCCTGAGCGGTCCGTTGCTGAACAACAAGCTGCGTTTCTTTGTGGCTGGAGAAAATGCCTACCAGGGCGACCGCTCGGTGCGCTTTACCGAAGGCTTCAATCTCTTCAATTTGATCGACAGCAATCCGGAGAATCCCCTGGTCGCTGGCGGCCAGCCGGACACCGTCAGCAGCTACGGCCTGCCGGGCGGCTTTACTCCGCAACGGGAAGAAGACCTCTGGGCCTTGCAGAGCACCCTGCTGTTTGACCTTTCTCCGCTACAGTTCCGCCTGAGCGGTTCCTACAGCGACCGTAGCCAGCAGTTCAACTCCTTCTACGAGAATGCCCAGGTGGGCTCATCTCCCAACACTCCGTTGCTGAATTTGCTGAACGACCGCACCTTCGACGATCGTTTCACCAACCTGCTGCTGACCGGGAAGATGACCTATATTCTCGATACCAAGTCGATCCTCGATGCCAGCGTCAGCTACTTCAATTCGGTGCTGGACCGGGAAGACAGCTACTTCGGCAACAACTGGCAGCAATGGTGGGACAGCAGCGCCGTCTCTCAGCATACCAACGGCGCGGTGAATTATGCCAGCCGCTGGCGGCCGGAGCAGAACTATATCTTCAACGGGATCTATTTTGCCCGCGACGGTGCGCCGTACCGCGATTACCGGGTGCAAAACCAGAACTATCTCAGTGGAGCCCTCAACTTTGTGACTCAGGCCAACCGTCATCACGAGCTGAAGCTGGGGGGGGAATACCGCCGCTACAACCTGCGCCGTTTTACCATCCGTTCCAACGCCATGAATACCCTGGCGACTTTTAACGTGGACCGGAAGGAAGATGTGCCGGTGGAAACCTGGATCTCCCAGTCGGTGCCGAATAATTACGGCTACGATATCTACGGCAATGAGACCGACAGCAATATCTTCAACGAAGACGGCATCCAGGTCGGGGAAAAGCCGAAAAAGCCCGCCTTCGGGTCGGTGTATGTGCAGGATAAGATCGAGTATAACGACTTGATCATCAATGCCGGGCTGCGCTACGATTACTTCGATTCCCAGGGCCGGGAGCTGCGCACCCCCACCAATCCGCAGCGCGACCTGGAAACCCGCCAGATCCTGGACTCGGAATGGCGCGACAAGAAGGTGTTCCAGCAGCTCAGCCCGCGGCTGGGATTTTCCTTCCCGGTGAGCGAAAAAACGGTGTTCTACATGCAGTACGGCAAGTTTATCCAACTGCCGGAACTGGAAACCATGTATGCCGGGGTGCAGCGCTATAATTATGAATATGTCGCGGCCGGGATCTCTTTCCTGGATCCAACCGGCTACGGCCTGGATCCGATCCGCACCACTTCCTACGAGATCGGCTTCCGCCAGCAGATGGGCCCGGTGGCGGCGATGGATATCGCCGGCTTCTACCGCAACGTCAAGGGCCAGGTGCAGGTCGACCGCATCACCCCCGACGCCTCCGCCGGCCTGGTGCCCTTCAATATATTGGTGAACGGCGACTTCACCACCACCAAGGGGCTGGAGCTGGGGCTGACCCTGCGCCGGATCAACCGTCTCCAGGGGCGCCTCAACTACACCCTGACCGAAGCGGAAGGCACCGCCTCCTCGCGCAATGCCCACGTCTCGGCCTTCGAGCAGAATACGCCGCGGCCGACGATCATCAATCCGCTGAACTTCTCCCAGAAGCATCGCGGATCGGTGTCCCTGGATTACCGCTATGGCCAGGATGAGGGCGGCGCTGTGCTGCAAAATGTCGGGTTGAACACGCTGTTCACCTTCAACAGTGGTCATCCCTACACCTTTGCCCGCTCGGAAGTGGGCCAGGCCGGGCCGTACACCGCCGGCACCAACTATATGAACGACACCCGCTCCCGCCGGGCGCTGGAAGGCGTGGGCAGCTCTACTACTCCCTTCAACTGGAATGTCGACCTGCGTTTGGACAAGACCTTCCGCCTGAGCGACCGCCTTGCCGCGACCGCCTACATGCGGGTGAACAATCTGTTTAACACCAAGAACGTCATCAACGTCTTCGCCGCCACCGGCAGCGCGGAAGATGACGGCTTTATCGACAATCTGGAAGTGTCCCAGGCGTACATCGACGCCAACGGCGGGGAAGACTATATCAACATGTACCGCGCTATCAATATCGACAACGGCCAGGCATACTGGGATGAGTTGAATCTGGAACTCTACGGCTCCCCCCGGCAGATCTTCTTTGGCCTGAAACTCAACTATTAAACGGCATCTCTGGATTGACGGAGGAAATTGAATATGCGAAGAAAATTTATGATAGGCTTTATCAGCGGTTTGATTTTGCTGCTGAGCGGCTTTCTGGCGGCCAAAGGACCGGCCGGCAGCCGGACACTGCATAAATCAAACAATGTGGCGGTGCAGACCCTCTCCAACATCGGCAACGTGAGCTACTGGCTGCGTGCCGACGGGTTTTCCGCCCATAATCCGTTCACCTCGGAAGCGGGGGCGGAATACCCCCGCGGCACTGCCGGGGTGATCTACCAGGACGGCCTGATCTGGGGCGGCCTGGTGAACGACACTCGCAATCCCGCCCTGCCCCGCCTGCGGGTGGGGGGGCAAACCTACCGCATCGGCACCACCGGGGGATGGATCGTCACCCCCGGCAGCGCCACGGCCGAGCCGGTGGCCATCTCGCCCAACGACGAGCGGGTGGGCACCTACCGTATCCGTCGCGATTGGCGCGCGCTCAAACTGGGGCAGGCCACGGTGATCAATGACGCTGCCGAGCTGAACGAAGTGCCGATCGGCAGTGTTACCGATGCGATGCAGCAGGAAGTGCTCGACAATTACGCCAGCGACTGGGAAAACTGGCCCACCGACCTCGGCGCGCCGTTCTATGATGTCAACGACAACGGCCGCTACGATCCGGGTACCGAGATCGACCTGAACGGCAACGGCCAGATCGAGATCGGCGAAGTGGAAGAGCCCGGCCTGGCCGGCGCTGACCAGGTGGTCTGGATGGCCTTCAACGACCTCGATGGCGGGGCCACCAGCAATCTTTACGGCGCCCCCCCGATCGGGCTGGAAGTGCAGAGCACCGTCTGGGCCTACAACCAGCCCGATGCCACGCTCGGCCAGCTGATCTTCAAACGCTACCGGATTATCAACAAGTCCGGCTTCCGGATCGATTCGATGTTTGTCGCCCAGTGGAGCGACCCGGACATCGGCGGTTATACCGACGACCTGGTGGGCAGCGATATCGAGCGCAGCCTGGGTTATGCCTACAACGGCAACCTAAGTGATGCTGATTTCACCGATTTCAGCATCCCCCCGGGGGCAATCGGCTACGACTTTTTCCAGGGGCCGCTGGTACGCGGGGTCGCCGGTCAGGACCGCAACGGCAATGGGGTGGATGACGCCGAGGATTTCGCCATCTATAATCTTCAGGAGGTGGGACCGGGCTGGATCAATCTGCCCCTGACCTCCTTCGGCTATTTTGCCTCCGGCAGTGCGATCGACGATCCGGACCTGGGGGAATATGACGGCACCCTGCAGTGGTACAACCTGCTCAACGGCTATACCACCACCGCCGATACCGCCAATCCCACTCCCTTTATCCAGGGATTCGGCGAGAACGCCGGGTTGGCGACGCCGTTCCCGGTGAGCGGTGATCCGGTGCGTCAGAGCGGCGACATCGACGCCTTCGGCACCAACCTGCCCCCGGGCGACCGCCGCATGGCGCTGCCCTCGGGACCCTTCACCATGCTGCCCGGCGATACCCAGGAAGTGGTGGTGGCGGTGGTCGGCGGGATCGTTCCCCAGGAAGGGGGTAACAACCGCAACGCCGTGGCCCAGTTGAAACTCAATGACGACTTTGCCCAGTTCGTCTACAACAAGCTGTTCCAGGGCATTCCCCGGCCTCCGGCGGCGCCGGAAGTGAACGTGACCCCGCTGGAAGAGCGCATCGTGCTGGAATGGGGCTCCAATGATGCGGCAATCGCCGAAACGGAAAAGGATGATCCCGCCCTGGGCTTCAATTTCGAGGCCTACAATGTCTATCAATTGCCCGGGCCTAACGCCACCAAGGCGCAGGCCACGCTGATCGCTACCTTCGACCTGAACAATTCGATCAGCACCATCATTGCCGCCCAGTTTGTGCCGGAGTTCGGCGACATCGTAGAAGTGCCGATCCAGAAGGGCACCAACAGCGGCATCCAGCGCCACTTCATCGTGGAAAAGGATTACATCAAGGACCGCCCGCTCTATGCCGGCAACCGCTATTATTTTGCCGTCACCGCCTACAACGTCAAGGATGAGGACGGCGACGGGGTGGTCGATTCCGACGTGCCGGAACCGGCGCTGGAAAGCGCGCTGGACGTGATCGAGGTGATCCCGCAGTCGCCCAAACCGGGCACCCGCTATCCCAATGCGGTGGGCGAGTCGCTGGCCGTGGAAAAGACCGGCTTCAACGATCCCACTGTGCAGGTGACGGTGGTTGACCCCAGCGCGGTCAGCGGCCATAACTACCGGGTAGAATTTAATCAGGAAAATCAATACGCACTTGATCCGATCGTGGACGATTCCACCGGGCAGATCGTCGGATACGACACCACCGGGGTATGGCACACCTGGAATCTGATCGATGAGACCGACGGGGATAAGGTGCTGCTGGCCGATCAGACCAACCTGAGCGGCGATAACAGCTACCGCATCCGCGACGGCCTGCTGGTGAAGGTGATCGGTCCCAAGACCGGCGGCATCTCCACCTGGGATTTTGAGGGCGACCGCTGGGTTACCGGCGTGGACTGGGGCGGCGCGCAGTTCTTTGGCGGGCTGGACCTGGGATCTGTCTTCTTCGGCTCCACCCTGGGGCTGTCCGACCTGGTGCCGGTGCAGCTGGTGTTCCAGGATCAGGCGGATGTGGACGCCAACGGCTACGTCAGCGAAGGAGCAGTCTACCGCCGCGACCAGGCGTATGCCTACGCCGGCACCGGCAAGCTGCCCTTCGCCGCTTATGACGTCAGCGATCCGGACAATCCCCGCCAGGTGAATGTCACCTTCGTGGAGGACAACAGCTTTGCTCCGGCCAACCTGATCTGGGATATGGGGTGGGACGGTTCCGCCTATCCCGATGTCCCCACCGGCGCCCGGGAATATATATTTATCCACAAGAGCGATTATAACGGCGGGGCGGATTATAATGCCGGCAATGACGGCACCGTTGCCGACGTGATGTTCGCCATCTGGCCGACTCAGCGGGGCGACCGTCCCTATTTGCTGGCGCCGTTTACCATGGATATCTTCGTCAACCTGCCCGGCACCCCGGCCGATAAATTCGCCTTCTCCACCGAGAGCGTGGTGGTGGAAGATCAGAACGTCGCCCGTGATGATGTAGAAAAGATCGGTGCGTTTCCCAATCCCTATTACGCCAACAATCCGGAAGAGACCAGCCGCTTCGATCGCTTCCTGACCATCACTCACCTGCCCCGTAAGGCCAGCGTGCGGATTTTCAGCCTCTCCGGGGTGCAGGTGCGCAAGATCGAGAAGAACGATGAATCACAATTCCTGAAATGGGATCTGCGCAACGAGGCGAATCTACCGGTGGCCAGCGGCATCTATTTTGTGCATATCGAGATGCCGGAGCTGGGCAAGGAGAAGAACCTGAAATTGTTCGTGATCCAGGGTGAAGAGATTCTGGATTATTTCTAAAAGCGTGAATGGGTAAATGAGTGTATGGGGGTATGGGAAAAAACGAACCTCAAACCCATTAACTCATAAACCCATATACCCAAACTATCTCCCTCCACTGGTGAAGGGGATGGATGCCAGGCCTGCCGGAGGGGAACGGCGTTTCTATCCGGCAGGCCGATAAAAAATTGATGCGACAATCATAAGGAGCCAACAATGAATAAAGCAAAATTGAACCGGGTCTTCGCCTGGCTGGCCCTGGTGCTGCTGACGGTTTCCGGGCAGCTCCTGGCTGGCGATCCCGCCCGTACCGGCAGCGCCGCCGGCGAGCAGCTGCTGGTGCCGGTCGGTGCACGCGACCTGGCCATGAGCGGATCGAATGTAGCCTTTTCCCGCGGGCTGGACGCGATGTACTGGAACCCGGCTGGCTTTTCCCATATGGATAATTCCGCCGCCGGTACTTTCTCCACCATGTCGATCTTCAACGACGTCAAGGTCAACTACCTCGCCCTGGGGGTGAAGGTGGGCAGCCTGGGTAATCTCGGGTTCAGCCTGAAGTCCTTCGACTTCGGCGATATTCCCTATACCACCAACCAGGATTGGGACGGCAGCAGCGGGCGTACTTTCTCGCCCACCTTCATCACCGGGGCGCTGACCTATTCCCGCCAGCTCACCGACCTGATCCAGGTGGGGATGACCGCCAAGCTGGTGCACGAGAGTATTCCCCGCGCCAGCGCTTCCGCGATGGCATTTGACATGGGGCTGCAGTATCATCAGTTGGGCGGGGTTAACGGCCTCTCCATGGGGCTGGTGGTGAAGAATATCGGCACCAACCTGCAGTATGCCGGCTCCGGCCTGCTGACCCAGTCGGTGGACGTAGACGGCGACCGCATCGAGTTCCGCGATCGCCCCGCCGCGACCCATCAATTACCGGCAACGGTGGAGTTGGGCCTGGGCTACCGGCGCAGCATCGACGAGCAGAACAGCGTCATCTTCAACGGCAATTTTGAGAACAACAACTTCGGGAATGATAATTTCAAGTTCGGGGTGGAATACAGCTATGGCGACCTGATCGCGCTGCGCGGCGGCTACCGGCTGGTGAACGACACCGATTCCGAAGACATTCTCTACCGCTTCACTGCCGGGATGGGGCTGAACTTCCAGCTCAGCGGCACCGACCTGCGCTTCGATTATACCTTCCGCGATTCGCGGTATTATGACGGCAACAACCTGTTCGCCCTCACCGTCGGATTCTGATCCGCATCTCCGGCCCCGTCTCGATGTCATATTGAGGCGGGGCTTTTTACTGAAAAGGATAAAGGGGATAAAGGATAAAGGATAAAGGATAAAGTTGTAAGGATGAAGTGATGATAAGCAATTGGGGATATACGGATACTTTGTTTGTTAATAATTGAAATACAAGAACTTAGATTGAGCTAAAATTATTCACCACTTTATGTCTTCCCTTCATCCTTCATCCTTACTCCTTCATCCTTTATCCTTTATCCTTCATCCTTCATCCTTTCTTTCGCTACATCAACTCCGCTTTACCCCTCAAAAAACACCGATAACGCCAGTACTTTTGCTTGTCGCGCACCAGCAGGAGCATCTCGGTTGCGGGATTGTTAAGATCGACTGCGATCAGCCGGCCGCCGTAATATTGCGTGATGCTTTTTACCGGGGTATGACCGACTACCTTCAGTTGGGCGTTGAAAGCATCGAGCACCTTCTGCAACTGCGCGCCCAGGGTATCGGACTGCATATAACCGCGGTACCAGAACACGCTGTTTGCGTTCCAGAAAAACTGGATGCGCCGGGCGTAGAGGATGGCGCTGCCCCGCACGCTGGTGACGCTGGTGTCGGTGAGGGAAGTAAATTCCGGTTCCTGCAGGAAGGCATGGAGAGAATCGTTGTAACTCTGCAGGGTGAAGGCGGTGTAAGGCAGGCTAATCCCGCCATGGGCAAAGAGCACATCGTCGATCTTGAGCAGGCCGGATTTGCTGGCCAGCCACTGCCCCAGCACCGAGCGGCGGGGGTTGAACATGTCACTGTAGCGCACCCGGTGATACTGCGCCACCAGTTTTTCCTTACCGGACACGTAGCGGTCGTCGTAGAGGAAGTTCATGATCTCATGATTGCCGAGGAGAAAAAGCACCCGGCCTCCTTGCTGCGCCGCTTCCTGCTCCAGGCGGTAGAGAAACCAGAGGGTTTTGATCACATTGTGGCCGCGGTCGAAGAGGTCGCCCATGAACACCAGGTGGCGGCGCCCGCCCTTCCAGCGGCCCTGCCCATCCAGCAGGCGGTTGTTTTGCAGCAATTGCAGCAGATCGTCATACTGCCCATGCACGTCACCGATGGCATAGATCGAATCGACATTCTCGAACGCAAAAGGCTGATAGCCTCGTATGGCAGCAGCAGCAATCACGATCTCGTGCCGGTCTTCCAGATTCTTGACGCTGCCGTAGCGCAGCAGTACATCGCTTTCCCCGCTGACGGCAAAGCTGTCCCGGTGCGCCTGAGCCAGCGAGGTGGTGACGGTATGAATTGCCCGCCCATCCTGCCAGGCCTCCAAAAAACCGTGATCTGCCTTTTCAGTAAACCAGGCCACTTTCAACTGCTGATCGTACGCCTCTACCCACAAGCCGTATTCCCCGGCAAACTGAAACTTGCGCTTCCCCTGCGGTGGCCCGGCGGACAGAATGGCAGTTTCCGCGAGCAGGAAAGCGAAGAGCAGCAAGATGTGAAGGTAGGTGAAACGCATTTTTAGTTATCAGTTATCAGTTGTCAGTTCTCAGTTTTTTCTCTGCGCCGTGACAATTAACATCGTGAGCGCAGCGAACAAATATCGCGAACGAAGTGAGCAAATATCACGAGCGCCAGCGAGTAAACATCGCGCGTAGCGCAAACATCGCTGGCGAAGCCAGCAAACATCGTGAGCAAAGCGAACCAATATCGCGAGCGCAGCGAGCAAACATCCAGCTAAAACACCTCCACCTTCCCCCCATCCACCAGCTTCAACAGATCTTGCAGTCGCTCATAAATTCCCCGGATCTCCTTTTCCGTCAGCCCAAACTGCACGATATTTCCCTCCCGGCGCACCCCGTCAGCGGGTTCGAGGCATTCGGTGGGCGTTTCCGGCAGCAAACGGCCGCCGTCGATCCGGTATTGCGCCACTACGCTGAGTTGCTTAACTAAATCTTCCTGCGTCAGGTTCCGCAGCCGCTCGACAGTATCTCGCGGATAGCGTTCCAGCACCAGGCTGCGCCATTCGTAGCCGCGATTGCTCATCAGATCGCCGAAGGCCAGGCCGTTATCCACCGCAAACATCCGCGGGTTGGCGGGATCCTTCGACATCAGGAAATTGCCGACATTGGAGTCGCTGTGCTTGATCAGGTAGGTGAACAGGTTGAGGTTGCCGAGGCGGCGGGCGTAGAGACTATCGCTGGCCAGGCGGGCTTTATCCAGCTCATGATCGTTGGTGACGTTGCTGAGCCAGTATTGTATGGCGCAATAAACCACCCCGGTATTCTCGAAGGTGGGGCGCACGTGATCGTCGAATTGGCTATACCATTCCAAAGATACCCCCCGCCCGGCGGTGGGGGGGACCACATATTCCTCCGGATCGAGAAACAGCTTCTGAAATTCATAGGCGGCGATCTCATAGCGTGGTTCATTATTATAGCCACCGCCGCCCTGGGGAGCGCGCTTGAACTTGATCCGCATGAACAACCCGTCGGCTCGCTTAAGCACCGCAGTTTTGGCGGCATCTCCCTCGAAGCGGATATCGCGGGGCAGCGCGATCTCGACGGTATCGCGGGAGAGCATCTGCTCGATCACCGCGATGTCGTGGGTGATGTTGCCATCCTGGGCGTGCAACATTACGGAGTGTAAGAGAATGATTAACCATAGCGTCAGCTTCATTGGACCCGCCTGTAAATGGGTTAATGGGTGGATGGGGAACATATGTGCCTTCTTCCGGAGCCGCGAACGCTTCTTCCGTTTTCACACCGCTGATAGAGGTGATCAGATCAATTCTAACCGGAGGAACCCCGAGTTGAATTACCTGATCCGGTTTCTGGAAATCTGCTTCGACTAATCCAACCGATCCGAAGCCAAACGCTTCCAAAGCCGCCATTATCTTTTGGGAGTTTTTAGGGGTAGGCTTAACAAGAATATCGATATCACCGGTAAAACGGGGCGCGCCATGAAAAGCCATTGCATATCCCCCGACAATAATATATTCAACCTTGAATGCGTTGAATAATTCGAACAATTCTTTGAAGTCGGGGTGTATCTTCATAGTATTGTCTCCGCAAAAATTCTACTGCTGCAATTCTTTCTTCCGGCGATTTTTGCAACCAGTACGCTAAATCTTCCAGGATCTGGTCTTTATCGGTAAGTTTTTTGATGTTGACGATTCTTTCTATCATCATGATCGGGCGATCTGGTTTGAAGGGTAAACTTGAAGTATCGATATTTTGCAATGGGTATTATTTGTCCATCATAGCTACAATTTAATCAACCACTCATTGTTTTACAATTTATTTTAATCCCTTTATTCCAGAATCTTTCGCAGCCACTCCGGGGTCTGAAAAGTGCGGCTGAGCATGATGCCGACAAACCCCTGCTGGATGCGGGTGCAAAGGGAAACGGTTAATAAATCAGTCAGTAATTCAACTTTCCAAAAGCCGCCGCGTCTCCGGCCCGCAGTTGAACAATACATCCAGGATCGACAGATCTGCGGTAAAATCATCCCAAAGCTGGGTATAGCGCGGATATTCAAATTTCGAGTAGATCAACTCGATCCCATGCTCGTGCAACACTGCCGTGTCATTATATACTTTTCCGCCCCCAGTGCCGGAGAGATAGACCGAAGCCTCCAGCGCCCGGCCGATATCGGCGATCAGCTTCGATTTATGGCCGAAATCGCCGGGTAGTTCCGACAGGCGCACTCGCCGGCTGGAGATGCCCAGGTATGCCGCAAATGCCTCAATCAGGGCGATGTTTAAATCAACAAAACGCTGCTGCGACCGCAGTGGCGCTTCGTACAGCGGATAGATCTCATCAAAGTAAGGCGCGCGTTTATAGCTCAAGGCAACGCTCCGCAAATGCTTTTCCCGCCAGGTGTCATTGGCAAAGGCCACTTCGCTATAAAGGGTCCGGCCGTGACCGTGAGGCAGCTGCACCGGGATCGTCAGGTAGGTCGCCCCCTGAGGCGTTTTGATGCGGTTGCGCGCAGAGAAGCTCCGTCCCTGTGGATATTGCACCGTATCCAGGTATACGAAGACATCACAATGAAACATTTTGTAAAAATAACCCAGCCAGGGAATGTAGTTGGGCTGGTGCATGGCGAAGGTGGTCATGATCGGAGTGCTTTCTGTTCTTTTAAATTATAGTTCCGTTTTGCAAAGGGCAAAGGGCAAAGGGCAAAGGGCAAAGGGCAAAGGGCAAAGGGCAAAGGGCAAAGGGCAAAGGGCAAATTTTGGAAGAATGATGTACATTGCAAGTAAATTTTCATTTCATTACAACAATCTGTGAAAATCTGTTTCATCTGTGGAATCTGTGTGCAATTTAAGAATGTGCACAACCAGGGTCATGGATTCTCTTGAGCCAACTGGTCGAACAAGTCGCGGAAGCGTGCTTTATCCGTTTCCCGGTCATGGTAGACGCGCAGGGGGAAACTTGCCGGAGGGGATTGAATCAGCGGCAGCGGGGCACCGTGGGCTTTCTCGGAAATACCTTGCAGTTCTGCCAGCACCCCGGCCGGGTTGGCGCACATCTCCGGATAGGACACCTGCAGCGTTACCCCCTGCCCGTGGCGGCGCAATTGTTCGCGGTAGTAGCGCTGCAGGTAAAACACCTGCCCGGCGATCTGGTACCACGGATCACGGTTTTTCAAACGTTCGTACTCCACCGGGGTGTAGCTCCACCAGGTGCGCTCATCACCGTAATATTTCCGGCGGGCATCGAGGATCGACACCGCCGTATCCAGGGGATCGCGCTCGATATACACATAGAGCACCTTGCCGAGCATTTCCCGCATTTTCCGCAGATGATAGGAGCCGAAAATATTCTTGAACACCAGCGGACGCCCGAAAGCCAGCTGCATGTTTGCCAGGGTTTTCTTCAAGCTTTCCCAATCGATGTTCTCCTCTCGTTCTGCCGATTGGGTAACATCTTCCAGGGTCTCCTTGCGCAGCCAATGTCGCCAGAAGTAGCCATATTCGTGAATGTCGCTGAGGTCGGTGGTGCGGGCGTAATCCGATTGGAAAGCGGTATGACGCTGGTCGCCGAAAACGCTGCGCGAGAGCTTGATTCCGTGCAGCGGGGCCAGCCAAAATCGCGCCATCAGGTTGTTGATGAAGCCGGTGTCGCAGCAATGCGCGATCAGTTGGCTGATCAAGGTGGTGCCGGATCGGGGCGGCCCGAAGATGAAGATCAGCGGATGTTCAATTTCCACATCCCGGTAGGAAGCCTGCTCCTGTGCCTGCAGCAGCCGGTTCATCGCCAGGAGGAAGTCTTCTTCTCCGGAATCTTTTTGATAGCGTTCGGTGCGTTTTTCGTTAAAATGCCTTAATGAGTCGCTCATGAAACATCCATTCTGCTTTGCGGTAACTATAGTTGTCAGTTTTCAGTTGTCAGTTGTCAGTTTTTGCGGTATAGTTCTCTTTACTGCACTGGCCAAAACTTTGTTTTTTTAGCAAAGTTTTCTATTGCAGCAAAGATAATAATCTTACCGCAGAGGGCGCAGAGGTCACAGAGAGATGATCTGTTAAATGTGGTTTTCTCTGTGTTCTCTGCGCTCTCTGCGGTGAATAAAATTGTTTCCTTTTGGCTGCGGCCGCAGGCCGCCAAGTCGCTATAGCAAAAATTACATTCGCTAAAACCGGGAGCGATTATGCGATCCAATTACGGAACTGCCCTGATCCGTTTATTTTTTTCGGCCGCCATCCTTTCGGGGAGTTTTCTGCCGGCCCGGGAGAAAGATACGCTGAACGTCATCGCAAAGCAAATCAATGCGATCAAAACCGGTGGTCATCATATGCAGATCGACGGTCGCCTGGATGAGGCACCCTGGCGGGAAGCGCCCGCCGCCTCGGAATTTCGCCAACGGCAGCCGGCGGAAGGCGAGCCGGCCAGCGAAAGGACCGAGGTGCGCTTTTTGTACGATGATGAAGCGCTTTATATCGGGGCCCGGATGTTCTGTCCCCATCCGGAGAAGATCATTTCCCTCACTACTCGCCGCGATGTGGCCAGCAATTCCGAGCGCATCATCATCTCCCTGGATACTTACCGCGACCGGCGCACTGCCTACACCTTTGCCGTCACCGCTTCCGGGGTGCGGGTCGAGTATTATCATCCTCGCGACGAAGAGTTTGCCCGGGATTTTTCCTTCGACCCGGTGTGGGAGGCGCGCACCCGGATCGATTCCGCCGGCTGGACCGCCGAGATGCGTATTCCGTTTTCCCAATTGCGTTTCAACAACCAGGAGCAGCAGGTCTGGGGCGTCAATATCAATCGCTGGATTCCCGATATCAACGAAGATGTCTACTGGATCTACGTTCCCAGCAAAGAAACCGGCTGGTCGTCGCGCTTCGGCACCCTGGAAGGAATTCGCGATATTCGCCCTTCCCGGCGACTGGAACTGCTGCCCTACGCCGCCGGCGGGTTGACCCTGGACAGCCAGGTGAGCGATAGCGATCCATTCCGTAATCAAACCGACCTGAATCACCGGGCGGGTTTGGATCTCAAGATGGGCCTCGGTCCCAATCTGACCCTGGATGCCACGGTGAACCCGGATTTCGGCCAGGTGGAGGCGGACCCGGCGGAAGTGAATCTCAGCGCTTTCGAAACTTTCTTTGACGAACGCCGCCCCTTCTTTACGGAAGGAGATCAATTGCTTCAGGGGAGCGGCCCCGGCTATTACTATTCCCGGCGAATCGGCGCCTCCCCGCACAAGGAAGTGGAGGGCGATTATGTCGATGTGCCGAATAACAGCACCATCATCGGCGCCGCCAAGCTGACCGGGCGGCTGAAGTCCGGTCTCTCCCTCGGAGCGCTGACTGCCCTCACCGCCCGGGAATATGCCCGCAGTTATGACCGCGCGGCAGATGTCCAGGAGCGTATTCAGGTGGAGCCGGCGAGCGGTTTCGGGGTGCTGCGCCTGCAGCAGGAATTCGGCCGTGAAGCTTCTACGGTGGGGCTGACGCTGACCGGGGTGCAGCGCGACCTGGCCTCCGGCGAGCCGCTGGCGGCGGAGCTCAACCGCCGGGCCCTCAGTGGGGGAAGCGACTGGAATCTGCGCTTCAAAAACGGGATGTATCAGCTCGGTGGTCACCTTGGCTTTAGCCATGTCGAAGGCGATGCCGGCGCCATTGCCGCGGTGCAGCGTGCCAGCGCCCGCTACTACCAGCGCCCGGATATCGATTACCTGACCCTGGATACCACCCGCACCTCCCTGGGCGGCTACAGCGCCGGGCTGTATCTGTCGAAAAACAGCGGCAAGCACTGGTTGTGGGGCAGCAGCTTCTGGGCGGAATCGCCGGGATTTGAGTTGAACGATGTCGGCCGCCTCAACTCTTCGGACGATGCCGGCCTCCAGGTCTATCTGCGCTACCGCGAAACCCTTCCCACCCGCTATTTTCAAAATTACCAGTTTGAAATATCGAGCGCAGGGGAATGGAATTACGGAGGAGAGCGTCAGCTCAGTGTCGCCGAGCTGGCAGCGGAGCTCATGTTGCGTAATTTCTGGCGTATTAAAGGGGAATTCGGCTACAGCACCCGGGCGCAAAGCGACAAGTTAACCCGCGGTGGCCCCTCGATGGGCAGCGGCCGGGGCTGGTGGGGAGAAGCCGGGCTCTCCAACAGCTTTGCCGCCACCACCCGCTGGGAACTGGGATTGTATACATCCCGCACCGAGCTGGGCAGCCGGGAGGTATCCGCCCGGGGTCAGCTCTCCTTCCGTCCGGGCAGCCGCTGGGAGCTTTCGCTGGCGCCGCGCTTCTACCGCCATATTTCCGTGCGCCAGTATGTGACGGAAGCAGCCGGAGGGCGAGCGGAGACCTACGGCCGGCGCTATATTTTTGCGACGGTGGACCAACGGATCCTCTCCAGCCAGCTACGCCTGAATTATGCCTTTACCCCGGATTTCAGCCTGGAATTCTACGGAGAGCCCTTCAGCGCGCGGGGGACTTTCTATAATTTTGGCGAACTGGCCGCCGCGCGCAGCCGCGACCTGCGCTACTACGGCAGCGACGGCAGCACCATTCAGCTTGATCCAGCCGATGATCGCTATGAGATCACCGACGGCGGGCAACAGTTTGGGTTTGACGATCCGGACTTCTTCCGCCTCTCCTTCCGCAGCAACCTGGTGTTGCGCTGGGAGTGGCGGCCGGGCAGCACCCTCTTTCTCGTCTGGCAGCAAAATCGCGGTGAAGACCGGGAATCGGGGGACGGATTTGGCGCAGGAAATTTACTCGACAGTTTTGCCAGCGCCGGCAACCATTTTTTTGCCCTCAAACTGAGTTATTGGCTTCCGGTCGATTAAACCGCGCATAAATTATATTGACAACCGCTAAACCATCATATATTTTTAGGTTCGTCAAAAATCCGAAAGAGGAGATGATGTCACTGACGACACGTGAAAAAATGATTCTGGGCGAGATTGTCGAAAATTTTATTGCCAGCGCCACACCGGTCAGCTCGAACCTGATTGCCAATAAACGCAAACTCAATATGAGTCCGGCCACTATCCGTAGCGTCATGTCCAGTCTGGAACAAAAAGGTTATATCTATCAGCCCCATACTTCCGCCGGGCGGGTACCGAAAACCCTGGGGTACCGTACCTATGTGGATGACCTGATGAAAAAAACCCGCCTTTCCAATGATGAGAAGGGCCAGATCTGCGAACCGGTGCAGCAGCTTTCCAGCGAGTTTGACGAGATCCTGAAAGAGATCACCCGCATCCTGGCCCATCTTTCCCGTCAACTGGGGATTATTCTCACCCCCACCCTGGAACAAGGAATTTTTCAGCGGATGGAGTTGATATCGCTGTCTTCCAACACCATCCTGGTGGTGCTGACCATCGAATCCGGGCTGCTGAAGACCGTGACGGTGGAGATCGATTCGATGATTTCCGGAAAGAAGCTTCAACTGATCAGCCAATTGCTCAACGAACGGCTGGGCGGAATGCGCATCGCCGATATCCGCAGCCAGTTCGCGACCATCGTCAAGGATATCCGCAGCGATGATAATTCCGGCCTGATGCAGCTTTTTTCCCAGAAGGCGGAACGGCTGTTCGACTTCGGCACCCAAATCGACATGCATTTTATGGGCACGCATTACATACTTCAGAAAGCGGACTTTACCAACCGGGAAGCGCTCTCCTCGGTGATGGAACTGGTGGAAAACCGCAAAATTATTGTGCATTTGATGAACGAAGAGACCCAGCTCTCCCCGCTCTCGGTCAAGATCGGCGAGGAGATTCCGGAGCAGCGCATGCAAGCGTTCAGCATGATTACCGCCAGCTACCGCTACGGCAATGTAAACGGTGTGCTGGGGGTGATTGGCCCTACCCGGATGGATTACAGCAAGCTGGTCTCCCTGGTGGAATTTACCGCCCACACCCTCACCGAGGTATACGGCCGGAATTAAGCGCAGTATTTTCAGCTCCTTCGCAGTGAACCGGCGGCGGTAACTGCGGAAAGTAACCATTAAGGATTCGGGATGGCAAAAAGAGATTATTATGAAATATTAGGGGTCAGCCGCGAGGCATCCGCGGAAGATATCAAAAAAGCCTACCGCAAGCTTGCCATGCAGTACCACCCCGACCGCAACCAGGGTGACGCAACCGCGGAAGAGAAGTTTAAGGAAGTTGCTGAGGCCTATGAGGTGCTCAGCGCTGCGGACAAGCGCGAGCGTTACGACCGCTTCGGCCATGACGGGGTCAAAGGCGGCGGGGGTGGATATGATTTCGGCCATGTCGACCTGGCGGAAGCCCTGCGCATTTTCATGGAGGAAGGCTTCGGCTTCGGCAGCATTTTTGGCGGGGAGGGCCGTACCCGCCGCCAGCCGCGGGGGCGCGATCTCCAGGCGACTCTGCAGATGGGATTGGAAGATATCGCCACCGGTATTCACAAAAAACTGCGCATTGCCAAGTTTATCCGCTGCCAGACCTGCAGCGGCAGCGGCCATCAGCAGGGCAGCGAGCCGGTCACCTGCTCCACCTGCCAGGGCCATGGGAAGGTGCGCCAGGTTTCGCAGTCGATCTTCGGCCGCTTCGAGAACATCACCACCTGCCCCCAGTGCCGCGGCGACGGGAAAATTATCACCAATCCCTGCCCTACCTGCCGGGGGGAAGGGATTACCAAAGGGGAAGAGACCATCGAGGTGGATATTCCCGCCGGGGTGATGACCGGCAATTACCTCACCGTGCAGGGTAAGGGCAATGCCGGCCCCAAGGGCGGCCCCAACGGTGACCTGATCGTGGTGATCCAGGAAAAGGAACATCCGGTATTTGTGCGCCACGAGAATGACCTGGTGTACGAGCACTATGCCAGTTTTCCGGATCTCGCCCTTGGCACCGAGGCGGAGATCCCCACCATTGCCCTGGAGGAGGATGGCGCGGAGTTGCCACTCGAGGATCTAAACCGCTATCAAAAGGTGCAGATCCAGATCCCTCCGGGAACCCAACCGGGAAAAGTCTTCCGCCTGCGCGGCAAAGGCATCCCCGATGTGCACGCCCATTCCCACCAGCGGGGCGACCTGCTGGTAAAAATCAAGGTATGGGTGCCAACCCACCTCAGTTCGCAGGAAAAGGAACAGCTCAAAAAGCTCGCCATCTCAGAGAACTTCACCGCCCCGAAAAAATCCAAGGGATTCTTTCAGAAGTTCAAGGAAGCGCTGAATATTTAATGGGAGCATACGTGCAGGGAGAAGAATGATAGCCCTGGCGTGTACTGTTTATGAGTTAATGGGTATATGGGTGAATGAGTAACGACATTGCATTATCAATCCAGATTGACCTTCCCCGTTTCAATTCTCAACAAAAATTCTGAAACCAGCGGCGAGATGCCAATATTATTATAGCAGGCATCGCCGCGATGATGACGGACAGCCTGATTTATTCAAGGTATGTTCAGGAAAAAATACTGATTTTTTAATCCACGGATTACACGGATTAACACGGATGATTACATAGCGGTTCAGTGAAAATCCGTGTAATCCGTGGACATATCTTTAAGTGTGGAAAATATCCGCCATGTATTTTACCTCCGCCCAAAAAAAAGCGTTGACGGCTGTCCTGGTGCTGTTTCTCTGTGCGCTGGCTTACCGGGAGGTGGAAAGCCGGTTATTCCCACCACCATCGGTGGATTTCAGTGTTTTCGAAGCGAAATTCGCTGCGCGCTTTGACAGCCTGCAGCAGGTTTTGGCCGGGGATTCCCTGGTGCCGGTGAGGGAAACAGTTGCGCAAAATCTGCCGCAACCGGCGGAAGGCCATTCTGCCGAGCCGGCTGCTGCAACGACGGTCAACATCAACAACGCCGGGATCGATCAACTGACCACCCTGCCGGGTATCGGACCGAAAATCGCGGCCCGGATCATCGAATACCGTGCCCGAACCGGAAAATTCCAGCTCCCGGGCGATCTCATGAATGTGAAAGGGATCGGGCCGAAAACCTATTCCAAACTGCAACACCGGATCGTGGCGCAGTAAACGGACAGGCGGTGAAGTCGGCCGGTCTGTAACAAAAATCACTGTTTTGTTTAGTCATCCCGGTTTATTATGTTAATCTGGGACCGAATCGATGATAATATTCAAGGAAACGCTCATACTGAGTGCAGTGTTAAGAAAAAATCACTTAAATTCGCCGTTCAAAATAAACTGGAGATACAATGCACAAGTTTTTTCGAATGCTGCTTGCCGGCGTCGCCGGATTTGGTTTGTGGTCCTGTGCGGAGCACATCACCGAGAGTGCGGATACGGTTTTTGACAATCTTGATGCCGGTCCGGTTGGCATGCGGGCCACGTTTTCGGCGATTCAGGATAGTGTGTTTACGCCCACCTGCGCGGTGCCGGACTGCCATGGCGGTTCACTGCCGCCGGACCTCCGGGAAGGCGCCGCCTATGCCAATATTGTCGACGTGCCCACCACTCAGAATGCCGGTTTCAACTATATCAAGCCGGGCGACCCGGAGAATAGCTACCTTTATCTGAAGATTACCGGGGATAGCCGCATCTTTGGAGATCCGATGCCCCAGCAGGGCATTCCGCTCTCGCCGGCGGTGCTGGATTCCATCCGGCTCTGGATCGCCAACGGCGCGGCGATGAATCGCCCGGCGCAGCCGCAGCATGTCTCCTTACCAACCGAATAATGGTTTCCTAAATCGCTCAACATTAGATTCACCAAACCCGGAGAATGTCGCTTATGAATCAATATATCCCGATCATCTTGCTGCTGCTTTTCAGCGCCACGGCAAGCGCCGGCGAGTGGCATGTCGATAAAAACGCCCAAAACGAAGTGCGCTTCACCTCGGAAGTGGTGGTGCTGACCTTTGACGGGGTTACCGATCAGATAGACGGTTACCTCTATTGGGAAGGCGAGAAAATGTTTGAGAAAAACAGTCAGCTACAATTCGATGTTGATCTCAACACCGTAGAGACCGGCATCGGCAAACGTGACCGCGACATGCGGGATGTGCTGGCAACCGACAAATGGCCGGTCACCACCTTCAAAGGCACCATCAGCGAATACAGCAAGATCGATTCCAGCGTCACTGCCTACCGGGTGACCTCGAAAGGCACCATCTTCATTCACGGCGTGGAGCGGGAGTTGGAAGTGCCGGCGATCGTGGTCCGGGAAGGAGATCAGATGCATGTGACTGCCCGGTTTATGGTGCTGCTGAAGGATTTCGATATCGAAGCGCCTTCGTTGGCCGCCTTCGTCAAGGTAAGCCAGGAGATCCACTTAAAGGTCGATTTCTACCTGTCGGAATTCACCGAGGAGTAAACACGCTCAGCAGTATGAAATTGCGTGGTTTTTTTGTAAAAACTTTCGTAACGATTCAGCCCACGAAACACACGAAATAAACTAAAATGCTATAGTGGTTCTGCGATATGTTTTTTTCGTATTTTTTGTATGTTTAGTGGGCTGAACCATAACAAACTTCCGGAAAATGAATGGAGGAACCTGCTTTGAAGCTTAAATATATTGCTCTCTTGCTTTGCCTATTTCCCCTGCTGCTGGCCGGGCAGCCGAAATGGAAGCGCAGCGCGCCTCCGGTGAAGGCGGATCTGGAACTGTTTCACGCCACGATGACCGCCAACTTCCCGACGGCCGAAACCCTCAAGAAGGGAGATTTTGAATACGAGATCTCGCACCGTTTCCGCCCGTCGATCAATGACGGTTTCGATGCGATGTATGGTTTTGACGGTCCGGCCCGCATCCGCATGGCCCTGGCCTACGGGCTGAGCAATCGCCTGATGCTCAAACTCGGGCGCAGTAATATCCTTGATAATATCGACCTGCAGGCAAAGGTTCAGTTGCTGCAATTCCGCGGCAAGACCCTCCCCAGCCTGATCGCGCTCCAGGGAGGGGTTGCCTGGAACACCGAGATCCCGGTCGGCGCCGACGGTGCGGGGATCCGCAGCCGTACCGACGGTCGTAATTTTCAATACTATGCCCAACTGGTCTACAACACCATGTTGTTCAACAAAAAATTGGGGGTGGGGATTGTGCCGTCCTATTTATATAACAGCGCGATTTTCACCGTCGATAGCGAATATACTTTTACGCTGGGGAATTATTACTACTATTATGTCAACAGCATGTGGAGCCTGTGGGTGGAATATAACCCGATTGTGACCGGCTACCAGGGCGTGATTGGCGCCGGGGAAACCGGAAAGTCGCACAACTCCCTGGCGATCGGCTTCGATATTGAGACCGGTGGTCACTTTTTTCATATATTTGTGACCAACAACGACCGCCTCAACCCCGCCCAATACCTGGTGGGGGCGGACCGGGGAGCGGGAGAGTGGCGCTTCGGCTTCGGCATCACCCGCCACCTCTAAGCGCGATTTTTTCCCCGGTACCGGAAACATTTCGCCGCTGGCGATCGTTAGTTAAGTTGTCTCTTATATTTATACCTCCTCCTAAAAAGCCGTCAAGTTTCTGACTTGACGGCTTTATTTTTTGCTTTCAGCCTTGTCCAGGTCAACAAAATATGGGATATTCTCCACTTGTTTTCGCACGAGCTGTGAATATCGAACAGGTTATACGAGATGAAAGATTTGATCATTACCCACCCCGGCAGCGCTCATTTTGATGAATTTTTTGCCATATGCCTGATTCTGGCCAGCTTTCCGGAAAAGCAATTCAGCATCGAACGGCGGGAACCTTTGCCGGAAGAGTTGAGCGATCCGGAGGTGTGGGTGGTGGATATTGGCGGGCACTATGATCCGGCGCTTAAAAATTTTGATCATCATCAGGATCTGGAGCTGGGCGCCAGTTTTGTGCTGGTGGGAGATCATTTGAAGATCAGCGAACTGTTCCGGCAGATTCCCTGGTGGCGCTATAAAGACCGGCTTGACCGCTTTGGTCCTTACCATGCGGCGAAAGAACTGGGGGCAAATGAGATTACCCAGGCGCACAGTCCGTTT
Source organism: Calditrichia bacterium (assembly GCA_020635015.1). Lineage (GTDB taxonomy): Bacteria > Calditrichota > Calditrichia > RBG-13-44-9 > J075 > JACKAP01. Next base: position 85,163 of record JACKAP010000001.1, read on the forward strand.
GAAGACTGGTTCCTGAGCCTGTTTGAGGAGAATCCTGCGCAAGTCTATCTGCTGATGCAGCGTTTCGGAAGAGACGTCATTGAGGCGGCCCGGACGCTGAATGAGCGCATAAAGTTCTGGGCCTCCTGCCGGCAGGTGCGCATCAAAGGCCGGATCGTGCTGATCGGCTTGACCGACGACGCTTCCGGAATGCAGGCCTACCGCGACGGTATGGCCGAACCGGCCTCAGTTTGCCTGCGCTACGACAGCCGCGGCGCGGGTTGGACCCTCTACCGTTTCAATGACCTCGATACGGTCGACTTTTCCCGCCTGGAGAATCACCCGGATATTCTCTTCGCTCACAAAGGAGGATTCATCGCCAAAACCCGCGAGCGCATTCCCCTGGAAGCTGCGCTGAAGCTGGTGGAGATGGGGATGGTGGGAAAGATGAAGGATGAAGGATGAAGGATGAAGGATGAAGGATAAAGATACTGGATACTGGCGGACGCGTCATTGGCCTGCGGCGTTATTCGCTTCGCTGTCATTGGGCCTGCGGCCGCTGTTGGATGTTGGATGAAAAACGTGGAGCGTAAAGCCAACATCGCGCGTAGCGCAAACATCGTGAGCGCAGCGAACAAATATCGCGAGTGTCAGCGAGCAAATATCCAGCATCCAGCACGCTTCACTCCACCTGCACGATCAGCAGGGTGACATCATCCTGATACTCGAGCGACTTGGCGAACTGGGTGATCTCTTCTACAATCGCCAGGCGGATCTCCTTGGGAGATTTGCCGTAATTCTTCCGCAGCAATTGCACCAGGCGTTCTTCGCCGTATTCCTCCTCTCGCGGATTCTGGATCTCGGTGATGCCATCGGTATAAAAACACAGGTAATCCCCTTTCTCCAGCTCCAGCACCGCCTGGGTGTACTGCTGATTGGCCAGGAAACCCAGCACCACGCCCCCCTCATTGAGATAATGGATCGAGCGGTCTTTGCGCATCAAAATCGGCGGATTATGGCCGGCATTGCAATAGACAAACCGGCGTTTCCGGCGGTCAAGCACCCCGTAGAAAAACGTCACATAATGTCCGGTGGAGGTGGCTTCCACCAGGAAGTTGTTGAGCTTGGCGATGACCGTGACCACCGGGTTAATCTCCTTGAGCAGGCTCTTGAAGCCGGCATAAGCCACCGCCATCAGGATCGCCGCCGGCGCTCCCTTGCCGGAGACGTCGCCGATGGCGATGCCCTGCTGCTGGGTGCGCAGCCGGAAAACGTCGTAGAGATCGCCGCCGACGATCTGGCTGGGGATGCTCAGCACTTCAATATTTAACCCCTTGATGGCCGGCACCCGCCGCGGAAGCAAGGCCTTCTGCACCGTCGAGGCATCGAGCAGATCGCTCTCCAGGCGTTTTTTCTTGACGGAGTCTTCATACAACCGGGCATTGCGGATAGCGATCGCCGCCATGCCGGAAAACAGTTCCATCAACTGCAGATCGGCATGGGAGAAGTGATCGATCTCATCGCTCTCCAGCACCAGCGCGCCGATCGCATCCCCCCGGTTGATGATCGGCACCGTGATCTGGGAGTTGGTCTGCGGCCGGGCGGCGTAATAATTGGGATTCTGGCTGACATCGGGAATGATGATGCTCTTCTTGTTGCGGATCACCCACCCGCTGATTCCCTGGTTAATTTTGATGCTGACGATTTCCCGTAAAGATGCTTCATAGCCGGTCGCCACAGTTTGCTGCAGGGTGCCCTGGGTTTCATTGAGCAGGAAGATCGCCGCGGCGTCGAAACTGACCAGCTTGGAGAGGTTGTCGACAATGCTGCTGAGCACCTCCTCCAGGTGCAAGGTCGCGGTGATGTTCTGGATAATCTCCAACAGCAGGGCGCTCTCCAGCGACTTGCGCTTGATGTCGCGGTGGATCTGGGCATTCTCCAGCACCTCTGCGGTATTGTTGAACAGCTCCAGAAGGAATTCCTTAACTTCCGGAATGTTCAGATAGCGGTTGACCGATTCGTGAAACAGCAAAAACCCGATAATATGGTTGCTGCCTTTCAGCGGCAGAAAATAGGCAAAGCGCTTGTCGCTGTAGCCGGGCGCCAGCAGCGGCTGGCCCGCCGGCCATTCTTTCCACAGTGCCTCGATCTGGTAAAACTGGATCGGCCGCCCAAAGGGCGATTGCTGCAGGGCTTCCGCCGGAAACGGGCTGATGGAAGCCGGGGGGAGCGAATTGCCGTTATGCGGCAACCGTTCAAATCCCAAGCCTTTGTAAAGATAGATGGCATACTGCGTTGCGCTGAAGGTCTGGGCCAGAAAATCGAGCGATTTCTGCAGGAGAAGGTCATATTCGATGGTCGAATTGAGATCCGCATTAAACGCACGCACCGTTTTTTTCAGGCGGTACAATTTATGATAAAAACTCTTGTCGATGATCTTCTGGGTCATTTCGGTGAGTTTGCCGCGATAGACGACGATCAGCACGATGGTCAACAGAAATGCCGCCGAAGGCAGCGGCTCGCCCCACAGCAGGGTCAGCATCCACAGGAAGCCATAGTAAATCAGGGAATATATCAGCAGCTTTAACGCGATCAGCAGCGGTTTATTTAATCTGAGTCGATTTCTGGTATACAAACAAGCTTCTCCACAGTCAAAATGACTCAAATATAGAGCAGCGCTTGATCCAAATGCAAGATGTTCGAAAGATATCGGTGAAGATATTAGAAGGTATTATTATTGAACTGAATGGCTTTTCACCGTATATTTGCTGCCTGAGAAAATCCGGCAGATACCATGAAGCAGCTCACATCCGCGGTCATCTTTTTGCAGGTGGTTATCCTAATGGGTACCGCCGGGTATGTGATCCTGGAAAAATGGACCATCCTGGATGCGTTTTACATGACGATCATATCGATGACCACCACCGGTTTTGCGGAAGTGCATCCCCTGACCCCGGCCGGGCGGGTGTTTACCACCGGATTGATTATCGTGGGGGTGAGCACTCTGGCCTATATCGGTGGCCGGTCGGTGCAGTTATTGATTGAATCCCAGTTGCTGCGGAGGCGCAAGCTGATGAAAAAAATAGCAACGCTTCAAGACCATTATATCGTCTGCGGCTACGGTCGCCTGGGGCGGGTGATCTGCCAGGAACTGGCTGAGATGCAAGCCCCGTTCGTGGTGATCGAAAAGCGCCCGGAACGGATTGACCAGCTCGTCCAGCAGCAATTTCTGTTTGTGGAAGGCGACGCCACCCATGACGACGCCCTGCTGCAGGCGGGAATCGAGCGGGCCAAAGGGCTGGTGGCGGTGGTGGCCACCGATGCGGATAATGTCTATGTGACGCTGTCGGCAAAGGTGCTCAAGCCGGATATTTTTGTGGTGACCCGGGCGCTGGAGGAAGAGACCGAGCGCAAGATGCTCCGCGCCGGGGCCAACCGCATCGTCAAGCCCTATGAGATTGGGGCTACCCGCATGGTGCATCTGCTGGTCCGACCCGGGGTGGCGGATTTCATCGACATCGTCGCTAATAAGAAAGGCACCGACCTCAGCCTGGAGGAGATTGTGGTGCGCAGTGCCTCGCCCCTGGTGGGAAAAAATCTGGCCGATTCTTCCATCCGCCGCGATATGAATGTGATCATCATCGCGATCTACCGCAGTTCCGGCGATTTTATCTACAACCCGGTATCCTCCACCCGTATTGAAGCACTCGACCGCCTGATCGCCATCGGACAACAGGAAGGATTGATCAAACTGAACGCTTTATGCGGGTGAAGTTGCCAAAAAACGGAAATTATTTTTCCGAAATCAAGTTTATTGACTTGAATCACATTTTTTCCAGTTCATTTTCTTGATTTGGGGGAATTTAGGCGATTCAGGCTGAATTTAGCCTTTACAATGGGAAAAACGTGCGGATGGCCTTTTTAGGAAGCGGTTCTTTATTTTCATATTTTACAGCTAAATAACCGAAAAATAAGCACAACAAACACTGTCTCTGAAAACCGGGAGGGTAAAGTAAGCAGATTCGGCAGCCGCGGTATGACCAAAATCACAATCATTTAAATGAAAATCGGGAGTGAATCCTGACAGCGTGTATACAGACATTTACCCGTTACTGGCTGGCGGCGGGGCTGATTTTTCTACAAAGGAGGCTGCGTTGACCATTATTGGGCAGTGATTGCGATCTTGACAAACGGGAGAGTTATGATTTTCACCTCGCAATCGGGTTTGCCGCGGTATCGCGGAATGTGCATTTTATTCGAAAAATATAACCCCCTCCCTTTTCATTTGATTTTATCCCCCTCACTTATTAACATAAAACCTCTACCGGAACGAGAAACCAAAGGAGCCGGCGATGAAATTTCTCCTGAACGGCCAATCCAGAACATATGACGGCGACCCGGAGCGGCCGCTGCTGCATTACCTGCGGGAAGCGGAAGGGATCATCTCACCCAAAGACGGCTGTGCCCCCCAGGCGGCTTGCGGCTGCTGTGCGGTGGAGTTGAACGGCAAGGCGGTACTCTCCTGCGTCATTACCATGGCAAAAGTGGAAGGGGGAGAAGTGACCACCATCGAGGGGCTGAGCGAAGTGGAACAGGCGCGCTTTGCCAACGCCTTCCTGGAGAAGGGCGGGGTGCAATGCGGCTTCTGCATTCCCGGCATCGTGATGCAGGCCAAGGTGCTGATCGATCATCATCCCGATCCTACCCGCCAGGAGGTGCAGAAAGCCCTGACCCCCCATCTGTGCCGCTGCACCGGCTATAAAAAAATCGAAGACGCCATCCTCTATGCTGCGGAAAGTGCCCGGGAAGACAAGACCATTCCCGCTCCAAGCGATAATGGCGGCGGGGTGGGCGCCCGCCTGGCAAAGTATGACAGCTACAATGTGGTGTTAGGCCGCCGCCCCTACGTGGACGACATGCGCCTGCCCGGCCTGCGATACGGGGCACTGAAGTTCAGCGATCACCCCCGGGCCCGGGTGCAGCGCATTGATACGCAGGCTGCAGCGCAACTGCCCGGGGTGCTGCGGGTATTTACCGCGGCGGATATCCCCGGCGAGCGCTATACCGGCCTGATTGTGCAGGACTGGCCGGTGATGGTGGCGGAGGGCGAGGAGACCCGCTATATCGGCGATGTGCTGGCGGCAGTGGTGGCGGAAAGCGAGGAGATCGCCCGCCAGGCCACAGCTTTGATCGAAGTCGATTACGAGGTGCTGCCTCCCCTGAGCGACATGCATCAGGCGCTGCAGCCCGGTGCTCCGCAAATCCATCCCCGGGGTAACCTGCTTTCCGAGACGGTGATTCGCCGCGGCGAGGTGGATAAAGCCCTGACAGAGGCCACCTACGTCTCCCGCGGTACTTACGAGACCCAAACGATTGAGCACGGCTATATGGAGCCAGAATGCTGCGTCGCCCGGCCGGCCGGGAAGGGGGTAGAGGTGTTTTCCCAGGGGCAGGGGATCTACGAAGACCAGAAAGCCCTCGCCCGAATTCTGAATTTGCCGTTGGATGACGTGACGGTGCGCCTGGTGCCCAACGGAGGCGGCTTCGGCGGCAAGGAAGACCTCTCAGTGCAGGGCCACGCCGCCCTCCATGCGTTGCTGTTGCAGCAGCCGGTGAAGATTCGTTTGACCCGCGACGAGTCGATCCGCATGCATCCCAAGCGTCACCCGCTGCACATGGTGTATGAGCTGGCCTGTGACAAAGCCGGCCGCCTAACCGCTCTACGCGCTAAGATCCTGGGCGATACCGGCGCCTACGCCTCGGTGGGAATGAAGGTACTGGAGCGCGCCGCCGGCCATGCCACCGGCGCCTACTTTGTGCCCAACGTCGATGTGGTCAGCCGGGCAGTCTATACCAACAACATCCCCAACGGGGCGATGCGCGGTTTCGGGGTCAATCAGGTGACCTTTGCGGTGGAGAGCTGTATCGACGACCTCTGCGAGCAGGGGGGCTTCGACCGCTGGCAGTTCCGCTACGACAATGCGCTCACCGAAGGCAAGCAAACCTCCACCGGGCAGATCCTGCGCGGCGGCGTGGGGGTGCGCCAGACCCTCGAGGCGGTGAAGGAGCCGTTCTATGCCGCCAAATATGCCGGCCTGGGCTGCGGGATCAAGAATACCGGGATCGGTAACGGCATGCCTGATGCCGGTACGGTGCGCATCGAGGTACAGTCGTCGCAGAAAGTGCTGGTGCATCATGGTTGGACCGAGATGGGGCAGGGAGTCAACACCATGGCGGTGCAGTTTCTCTGCCAGGAAAGCGGGCTGGATCCGGCGATCGTGGAAGTACGCACCGAGACCTCGGCAAAGACCCCGGCGGGCATGACCACCGCCTCCCGGGCCACCTCCCTGTTGGGCAATGCGATCATCAACGCGGCGGCGAAGCTGCGCCGGGATTTGCAGGATCATCCCCTGGCGGCGCTGGAGGGACGGGTGTACGAGGGCGAATGGGTGTGCGATTGGACCACCAAGCCGGGCAAAGAAGGCGGCCCGGTGGAGACCCATTATTCCTACAGCTACGCCACCCAGTTGGTGACCCTCGATGAAGACGGTAAAATCGACATGGTTTATGCCGCTCATGATGCCGGACGAATTATCAATCCCACGCTGTTCGAGGGGCAGATCCAGGGCTCGGTTCACATGGGGCTGGGATATGCCGTCAGCGAGGAGCTGGTATATCAAAACGGCCTGCCAGTTTCCACCCGCCTGCGCAAGTGCGGCATCCTGCGCGCCAAAGAAACCCCGGAAATCCGGGTGATCGGGGTGGAGGTACCCGATCCTCACGGACCGTACGGCGCCAAGGGCGTGGGTGAGATCGGGTTAGTGCCCACCGCTGCGGCAGTGGCCAATGCGCTGTATCAGTTCGACCGGGTGCGCCGTTTTAGCCTGCCGATGCGCATTAAGCCGCGGAGGCGCGGATGAATCAAAATCAGCTACTGGCGGTGGAGGTTTTTTTTGAACAGATACGCGCCAAAAAACCGCTTGATGATGCTTATGCTGGTTTCAGCATCGAAATGAAACAGATGCTCAAAGAGCTGTTGGTAAAATATAAGCGGGAACTGCGCGATCTCGACCTGAGCGGGTTGGATCTGTCCGGGGCGAATCTGGAACGGGCCCGCCTGAACCGCTCCAACCTGAACCGCATCAATCTGGCCGGGACCAACCTGCGCGAGGCGAACCTCAGCGGCGCGAATCTGAACCGGGCTAACCTGGCGCGGGCTAACCTTGGCGGCGCGGTACTTTATAATGCCTTCCTGAACGGCGCCAAGCTCAGCGGGGCCGATTTACAGGGGGCTTTTCTTAGCGAATCGTCTTTTACCGAAGCGGATCTTTCCGGCGCTTCGCTAAAAGGAGTGCAACTGACCGGTGGAATTTTGATCCGGGCCTGCCTGCCGGAGGCGGATCTCAGCGGCGCCGATCTGAAGGATCTGGATCTGCACGAAGCGAAGCTGCCCCATGCCAACCTCAGCGGCGCCGATCTGCACGGCGCAATCTTCATGCGGGCGGATCTGCCCGGCGCCAACTTGAGTGGCGCCGATTTAACCCGGGCTAATTTTATCCAGGCCAATCTCTCCGGGGTGGATCTGCGCGGGGCCAACCTCTCCCGGGCCAATCTGCTTGGGGCGATTCTGGAAGGTGCGGACCTCAGCGGCGCTAACCTCAGCGGGGCGATTTACGAGAGTATGATGCCGATCGGGCAGTGATCCGATCCCGATACCTCCGGGCGGATGAAGGCATCCTGCAAACGCGGGCGCAGCGAGGCGGAGATGCAGAAATAGTCGATCCGCCAGCCTACGTTCTTCTCCCGGGCCCTTCCCATATAGCTCCACCAGGTGTAATGCCCGCCTTCTGCATGGAACTCCCGGAAGGTGTCGATAAAACCGGCGGCGATGATATTGTCGAAGCTGGCGCGCTCCTCATCAGTAAAACCGGCATTGCCGCGATTGCCGCGCGGGTTGGCCAGATCGATCTCCCGGTGGGCCACGTTGAGATCGCCGCAGAAGACAACCGGTTTCTGCTTTTCCAGCCCCTTCACATATTTCAGAAAATCCACATCCCACTGACGGGTTCGGTAATCCAGGCGGGCCAGATCACGCTGGGCGTTGGGGGTGTAGACATTCACCAGGTAGAAGTCCGGATATTCCAGGGTGACCACCCGGCCCTCCCGGTCATGCGCCTCAATTTTTATCCCATTCGCTGCCTGCAGGGGAGGGATTTTGCTCAGCACCAGGGTGCCGGAATAGCCCTTGCGTTCGGCAGCATTCCAGAAAGCCCGGTAACCGGGAAAATCCTGCTCTACCTGCTCCGGGCTGGCCTTGGTTTCCTGAATACACAGGATATCGGGATCTTCCTGCGCAAGATAGTCTAAAAATCCTTTCTTCAGCACGGCGCGGAGACCGTTGACGTTCCAGGAGATCAGCTTCATGTGAGTTCCTCGATACTGGATACTGGATACACGCTCAACGTTTTCATCCAACATCCAGTATCAAGAAAACGTTAACCGAATGAATGTTTGCAGTATAACACCGCATAATGTTGGATCATTCTCAAGGGGCAATAATACGCATTCTGCCTGAATGATTCAACCACAATCTTTTCGATATGTAAACCAATCGATTATTTTTACAGTCATCGCGAGGCGGTTTGTGCCGAAACAATCTCCAGCGAAAGGCAACTATCGGCAGTTTCGTTGGCAGCGAATTGCCGGAGATTGCCGCGCCGCAAAATACGCGGCTCGCAATGACTACACCTGTTTAGAGAATAATACTATATCATTTCATACTCATTCGGAAAAATGTCTCATTTAGGCCGGGGAGGTGCAGAGATCACAGGGCAATAGATTAAAGTATCGCAAATACCGTGCGCGTGATCTCTGCGCCTCCCCGGCCTAAACGATTTTTAAATTTTAAAACGGGATTTGTGATTTACCCTTACGCTTTCCCCCGCAGAATCCGCTAAATATATAAGGATAAACGAATGATTATCCAACCCGGTCATCTGATATCAGGGAGATACAGGAGCAACCGATGCTGGAGAACCACATTGTTACCATCCTGCTGGCAGAGGATAATCCCGGCCACGCCCGCCTGATCGAAAAAAACCTGCGGCGCGCTAATATCAACAACGAAATTGTCAAGTTTACCGACGGTAAGCAGGTGATCGATTATCTTTTCGAAGCAGCGGATCATTTCAGGCTTCCCCTGCTGGTATTGCTGGATCTGAATCTGCCGGTACTCAGCGGATACCAGGTGTTGAAGCGGATGAAGTCCAGCCCCAAGACCCGCAATATTCCGGTGGTGATACTGACCACGACCGAAGAACCGCATGAAGTGGCCCATTGTTATGAGTTGGGGTGCAATGTATACATCACCAAACCGGTGGAATATGATGAATTTTGCGAGGCCATTCGCAAATTGGGGCTGTTTTTGTCGATCGTAAAAATACCGGAGAGGGAAGGGTAAATGGCGGAGGAGCGGAAACCGCGGATTTTGTACATGGAAGACGATCCCGGACTGGCGCGCCTGTTTGAGCGTAAGATGGCCAAGCTGGATTACGAGATCGTGCTGGCCCGGGATGGGCAGGAAGGCCTGCAGCGCTACGTTGAAGAGGGCCCGTTCGACATCCTGCTGGTCGATTACCAGATGCCGGTGTACGACGGCCTGCAGGTGCTGCGCAAACTGCCGGAAGGGGATGCCCGCCCCGGGGTGATTATGCTGACCGGCGCCGGCAATGAGGAAGTGGCGGTGGAGGCGATGAAGATGGGGGCGCTTGATTATCTGCAGAAAGACCTTGACGGGCGCTATTTCCAACTGCTGCCGGTGGTGATTGATGAAGCGGTGAAGCGCACTCGCCTGGAGCAGGAAAAACGGCGCATGCAGGCGGAGCTGAAACGCTATGCCGCCGAGTTGGAGCGCAGCAACAAGGAACTGCAGCAATTTGCCTACGTGGTGTCCCACGATCTGAAGGAACCGCTCCACACCATTCGTGGATTCGCCAAGTTTCTCGAAGAAAACTGCGGCGCCCAGCTCGATGCGCAAAGCCGGGAGTTCCTGGGATACATTATGGAAGGTTCACAGCGCATGGAACGGCTGATCGAAGGATTGCTCGATTATTCCCGGGTCAAATTCAACGAACTTAAGCTCACCCGGGTGGAAAGCGAGAAGCTGGTGAAGCAGGTGATCCAGGATCTTAAATCGACCATCAGCCGGCGCAATGCGCAAATCACCTACGACACACTCCCCACGATTCAGGGCAATGAGCGGATGCTGCTGCGACTCTTTCAGAATTTGATCGACAATGCCATCAAATACTGCCGCGAGGCCGTCCCCCAGGTGCATATCAGCGCCGAGAAACATGATGGGGTCTGGGAATTTGGGGTGCGCGACAACGGCATCGGCATCGACCCCAAGCATGCGGAGCGGATTTTCATCATTTTCCAGCGGCTGCACAGCGCAAATGAATTCGCCGGCGACGGGCTGGGCCTGGCCATCTGCAAGAAAATCGTAGAGAATCATAAAGGGGAGATCTGGGTCAAGTCCCGCCGCGGAAAGGGATCGACATTCTATTTTACCATACCGGATAAGGAAAATGCGCACGCATGAAGCTCGGTAGAACCTCATCGCTGCTGGTGTTCACCGTAACCCTCCTGGGCCTGCTGCTGATGATCTGGGCCGTCAGCCTGATCCGTGATGCTTTCCAGTACCAGGCTGCGGGAGAAACCAATGCCCGTTTGATTGGCCGGCTGATCGAATTCGAAGATGCGCTGCACCGGCTGGAGGCGGTTATTCATCAGGAATTTCCCGATGATTCCCCGAAGACCGCCACCCAATACTGGGTTCGGGAATATGCTGAATATCTCAAATCCCGGGAGGAAATCAGTGGCCTGTATCCGCCGGAGACGGTGCTGTCCATGCTGGCGGAGACCGACAGCGTCACCCACAACATGGACAGTCTGTACATGGAAGTGATCAGCTTACCCGCCGCTTCCAAACCGTTACAGGAGATCGCCTTTTACCAGGAAAGCCACCGGGCGGTCAGCCTGGTGCGTGAGGAAATTCGCGAACGCCGGGCCTATAACAGCCAACTGTCGCAGCAATTGACGCGCAACTGGCACATCCTCAGCATGCTGATGGTGGTCTGCTTTCTGATGCTGATCATGTTTGCCGCTATCATGCGGCTCTACCAGCAGGATCTGCGCAAGCGCAAGCGCATCGAAAAGGCGCTGAAGCGTATCACCGCCGAATTCCGGGCCATATTTAAGTCGATCCCCGACGCGGTGGTCTTCTCGGATATGAATCATGAGATCCTGATGGTCAATCCCGCCTTCACCGACCTGTTCGGCTATAACCCGGAGGAGATTGTCGGCCAGCAGGTGGAGGTGTTGTTTGCCCGGAAAAATCCACAAAACGACCCGCAAAGCCCGCCGGAGAACGGGCATTTGGTGCCATTCGAGGCGAATTGCCTGCGCAAAAACCAGCAAGCATTCGTCAGCGAGACGGTGGAAGCAGTCGTGCGCGACGAGGGGATGGCCCTGGGATATTTCAGCATCATCCGCGACATCACCAAGCGCAAACGCGCCGAGCAGGCGCTCAGCGCCGCCCATGACAAGCTGGAGATGTGGGTGAACGAGCGCACCGAAGACCTGATGCGCGCTAACGAAGAGGTGAAGCGCTTTGCCTATATCGTCTCTCACGACCTGCGCGCCCCGCTGGTGAATGTCAAAGGCTTTGCTGGAGAGCTGCGCCATTCCTTTGAGGTGATCAACAATTACCTGCGCAAGGTGCTGCCCCATCTCAGCGATGAAGAAGGCACGGAGCTGCAGGAGATCCTCAGTGAGGAAATCCCCGAGGCCCTGCAGTTTATCGATGCGTCCGCCAGCCGGATGGGCAACCTGATCGATGCGGTGCTGAAGCTCTCCCGGCTGGGACGGCGGGAACTGCATTTCGAGAGCATCAATGTGCGCATCCTGCTGCAGCGGCTGCTGGAGAGCCTCGCCCATCAGATCGAGCAATCGCAGGTGGATATTACCTACGGGGCATTGCCCCGGGTCATGGCGGACCGCACTTCTCTGGAGCAGATGCTCGGCAACATCCTGGTCAATGCGATCAACTATCTTCAGCCGGGCCGGCCGGGCAAAATCCGTATTTCCGGCAAGAGCACGCCCACAGAAACGGTGTTTTCGATTCAGGATAACGGACGGGGGATTCCCGAGGCGGATCTGCCCAAGGTGTTCGAGCCTTTCGGCCGTGCCGGCACTCCGGATGTACCTGGAGAAGGCATGGGCCTGGCTTACGTGCAAACCCTGGTGCGCCGCCACGGAGGACGCATCTGGTGCAACTCCCGGGTGGGGGTGGGGACGACGTTCAGCTTCAGTATTGCCCATAATCCGCTAAAAGAGATCCAGCCGGCGGAAGCGGAAATAGAACGCGGATGACGCGGATTCCGTGTGATCCGTGTTCTATTAAATTTATTCGGAACTAAGGCTGCAGATACTTCCCCAGCCAGCCGTGCACGGTTTGCCACCACAGCCGGGCGTTCTGCGGTTTGCGCACGAAGTGGTCTTCGTCCGGGAAGAACAGCAGGCGGGAATCCACCCCGTTCATCTGCAGGGCGGTAAAGAGCTGCAGTCCCTGGGTATAGGGCACCCGGTAATCATGCTCGCCGTGAATCACCAGCATGGGCGTGCGGAATTTGGCGGCGTGATTGGCCGGATTCCATTTCTGATAGAGACTGCCTTCCTCCCAGGGCTTTCCGTTGAATTCCCACATCGGGAACCACAGCTCCTCGGTTGCACCGAACATGCTCACCTGCTCGTAAACCCCGTCGTGAGACACCAGCACCTTGAAGAGGTTGTCATCGTTATGCCCGGCGATCCAGTTGATCATGAATCCGCCGTAAGAAGCCCCGGCAGCACCCACCCGCTCACCGTCGATAAAATCGAAATTGCTAATCGCCCAGCGGGTTCCGGTCATCACATCCTCAAACGGCGCGCCGCCCCAGTTCTTGCTCACCGCATCGCAGAAGTCCTGACCGTAGCCCCGGCTGCCGTGGAAGTTCACCATGATCACCACATAACCGGGTGCGGCAAACAGTTCGGAGTTCCAGCGATAGTGGAAATCGTCGGAAAATGCCCCCTGCGGGCCGCCGTGAATCAGGTGCACCAGGGGATATTTCTTAGCCGGATCGAATTTCGGCGGTTTAACCATCAGCAAATGCACCGAATCGCCGTTTGCGCCGGTGAACCAGTAATCCTCCACCGGATTCATCTCCAACTGCGCCAGCCGTTCGCGGTTGGTAAAGGTCAGTTGGGTTAATTGCTTTTTGGCGATGTCGAAGCGGAACAGCTCATAGGGCATATTGGCGGCCTGGATGTTCAGCACCAGCGATTTGCCGTCCGGGTGCACCGCCAGGGCGCCGATGTCTTTCTTGTCCAGGAGCAGCTTTGGCTTGCTGCCGTTTCGATCGACCTCAAACAGGCGACTGCGGCCATGATGGGGCACATAAAAGTAGAGCTTGCGGGAATCGGGCGACCAGGCAAAGTCCGAGACCGAGCGGTCGAGGGAGGCGGTCAGGTTGCGGGTTTCGCCGCTGGCAAGATCGTAGATCATCAAATTCTGCTGATCCGCCTCAAAGCCCTCCCGGGACATGGAGAGATAGGCCAGATATTTGCCGTCGGGGGAAAACCCCGGGGCGCAGTCGTTCCCGCGGCCGGTGGTGACCTGTTTCGGGGCTTTGCCGCTGCGGTCGGTCAGCCAGAGATCGTTGTTGGTGCTGGCGGCCACCACCGGGTCGGGATTCTGCACGAAGCAGATGGTGTTGCCGTCCGGCGACCAGTCAAAATCATGGCTGCTGCCCAGGGAGATCGGCGGGCAGTCGCTGCCGGCAGGAGTTACTGAAACCGCTTCGCCCCCCGCGGCCGGCACCACCACCACCCGGCTGTTTTTGCCCTCTTTCCAGGCGTTCCAGTGGCGGTACATCAGGGCGTCGATCACCCGCCCGCTGGCCTGGTCTTTGGCTTTCTCCTTCTCCTGCTTTGCTGATGCCGCCGGCGTAGCAGCGTCCGGGTACATATCGGTGGCGACGGCGAAATATTTGCCGTCCGCCGACCAGGTAAAGGCGTTTACCCCGGTGGCGATGTCGCTCACCGACTGCGCTTCTCCGCCGTCGAGGTGCAGCCGGTAGATCTGGGCGCTGCCGTCACGGGTGGAGATGAAGGCCAACTGTTTGCTGTCGGCAGACCACAGCGGGGAGGCGTCGGTCGCGGGATGAAAGGTCAACTGCTTGTGCACCTTGCCGTCGGTGGAAACCAGGTAGAGATCCGCATTTCGGTTGTTTTCCGCGACGTTGTAATAGGTGATCCCATAAGCGACCCAGCGTCCGTCGGGAGAGATCTGCGGGTCGCTGACCCGCCCCATCTCGAACATGTCGGTGAAGCTCAGCGGGCGCTGCTGCGCCAGGCCGGGTAATGATAATAAGAACAGGGTGATGACAAATATCTTGCCCATTTTACCTCCTTGAGTAAGTTTACAAAACGATCCACGGATTACACGGATTTACACTGATTCATTTTAAAATTTTCAGTGAAAATCCGTGTAATCCGTGGATAAAGAAGCAGTCAGACAAAATGAAATCGGGCTAACTGACGCCACGCGGGCGTAAGAATATCCGTTGCCGGAGAAATAAATTCAACTGAATAATTATTTTACGATTACACTTTGATATCAACCGTAAGGTTTTTACATTCTCAGCGACACTATCAATGGGTTCAGGCGAATCCGAATCTGGCAGAACGATCGGGAAAGGAATGCTATATGCGCGACAGACGGCAAATGTTTTCAATAATTATTATCGTCTTATTATTAATCAGCGGAGCATTGTTGGCCGGAGACGGGCCGGTGGTTGATGGCGGAGTGACCGCGCTCTCTGCTCCGGCGGCAAATATAGCGGAAGGCGGCGAGCATAACTCGCTGGGGCATACCCTTCCGCTCTGGAGCATCATCCCCTTTATCGGGATTCTGCTGTCGATCGCCATCTTTCCCCTGGTTGCGGAACATTTCTGGCATCGCCATTTTGGCAAGGTGTCTGCTTTCTGGGGCCTTGCTTTTGCCGTTCCCTTCCTGATGGCCTATGGCAGTGAGGCGATCCATGAAATACTGCATGTCTATCTGCTGGAATACATCCCTTTCATCATTCTGCTCTGGGCGCTTTATACCGTCGCCGGAGCGATCCTGGTCAAGGGCGCGCCGGTAGGGGTGCCCAGCAACAACCTGGTGGTGCTGATCATCGGCACCGCCCTGGCGTCCTGGATCGGGACCACCGGCGCCGCCATGGTGCTGATCCGCCCCTTCATCAAAATGAACGCCTACCGGAAATCGAAAGTGCACCTGATCGTCTTCTTCATCTTCCTGATCGCCAATGTCGGCGGCTCCCTCACTCCGCTGGGCGATCCGCCCCTGTTCTTGGGCTTCCTGCAGGGGGTGGAATTCTTTTGGACCTTCAATCTCTTCACCGAAATGATGTTTGTGGCGGTGATTCTGCTGTTTGTCTTTTTTGCCTACGATTCCTACATGTTTCGCAAAGAAGGCTGGCATGAGAAAATGCATCTGAAGGAAACCCATTTCGACCTCCCGGATGATATGGCTGATGATATGGTCATTGCGGAAGATGTGGAAGAAGAAGACGCCAAGACCCACCAAAAGACCACCAAAGTTTACCGCATTGAGATCAAGGGGCTGTTTAATGCGGTGTTCTTGCTGGGGGTAATCGGCGGCGTGCTTTTCAGCGGCTATATGCGCCTGGGCGAGGTGTCGGTGCTGGGGATCCATATGCCGGTGGAAGGGATCATCCGCGACCTCTTCCTGGTGGCGATGGGCCTGCTCTCCCTGAAATTCACTCCGATGGGTTCGGAAATGCGCCGCGGCAACGATTTCAACTGGTTCCCGATCCAGGAGGTCGCCAAGCTGTTTGCCGGCATCTTCATCACCATCATTCCCGCCCTGGCGATGCTCAAGGCCGGGATGGCGGGCCACCTCGATTTTATTATCGCCGCGGTGGAAAAGCCCTGGCACTATTTCTGGATCACCGGCGCGCTCTCCAGTTTCCTGGATAATGCCCCCACCTACCTGGTATTCCTGAACACCGCTATGGGTAAATTCGGCCAGTCGGTACAGTGGATGATGACCGACGGCGCCATTTTCCTGAAGGCGATCAGTACCGGTGCCGTCTTCTTCGGGGCGATGACTTACATCGGCAATGCCCCCAATTTCATGGTGAAATCGATCGCCGAGCAGGCCAACATCAAGATGCCCAGTTTCTTCGGGTATATGGCCTATTCGGTGCTGCTGCTGGGGATTACCTTTGTGCTGGTAACGTTTGTGTTCTTTTAAACAATGCGTATGGAAACCTATATCGACTCCCACACCCACCTCCATTTCGAGGAATTTGACCGCGACCGGGAGGCGGTGATGGCGCGGGCCCGGCAGGCGGGGGTAGAGCAGATCATCTCGCTGGGTACCGATCTTTTTTCCAGTCGCCAGAATCTGCAGCTTACCCGCCAGTTCCCGGAGGTGTTTGCCGCCGCCGGCATCCATCCTTCGGAAGCACACCGCGCCCGCCCCGGCGATGTTGAGGCGGTCAAAACCCTGGCGCAGAGTGATCCCCGGGTGGTAGCGGTGGGGGAAATCGGCCTGGATTTTTACTGGGACAGCACCTATCACCGCGAGCAGTACGAAATCTTCCGCGAGATGCTGCGCATCGCCGGCGAGATCGATAAGCCGGTGGTGATCCACAACCGCGCCGCCCAGCGTGAGATGGAATGGTTTTTTCAGGAAGCAGGAATCGAGACCCTCGACGGGGTGATGCACTGCTTTGCCGGCGAGGTGATCGATGCCCGTTTTTATCTGGAGATGGGCCTGCACATTTCCTTCACCGCCAACATCACCTTCCGCAATTTCCGGGCGATCGATGTCATCCGGTGCGTACCGCTGGAGCGTCTGCTGCTGGAAACCGATTCGCCTTACATTGCGCCTGCCGGTACGTCCGAAAAACGCAACGAGCCGGCCAATGTGATCCGGGTGGCGGAAAAAATTGCCGAGATCCACCGCCTTCCCCGGGAGGAGATCGCCCGCATTACCACTGAAAACGCCCGCCGCCTCTTCCGGCTGCCCGACCCGGCTTTGTGAATTAATTTTACAAGAAGCGCATATTTATATCGCGTTCCACAGAACACGATAAGCGTTTTTAATAGAACGCGGATGACTTGGCGCGGCCTGCGGCCGCAAATAAATGGTAAATGCTGAATGCTCAGCGGTAAATGCGCATTGGAATACATTTTATGGTATAATACTTGTATAAACCTCCTACCAGAGACCGGCGGCCAGGTTCCCGGGAGCGGTCGAGTTCTCAGTAGCCTTGATCTTGCACGGAGTTTAATGGAAGGAGTTTCGATGGAAAATGCCGCTGTCTTACAATCGCAATTCATCCCGGAACGACCGGGGAAGTTTCAGAAGATGTGGGAGAATAGCCTAATATTCCGGGATACGGTCGAATCGCTGATCATGATCCGCAACGGGATTCGCCAGCAGAATTACCAGAGCCTGGTGTTCCGCAAAGCGGTTACCCGGAAGGATCTCGAAAACGTATTCCGGCTGCGCTATGATGAGTACATGTCGGGGAATTATATCGATCCCCATAAACATCTCGACATCAAAGAACGCACCGACTTCGACTGTCAGTCGCTGCACTTCATCGCTCATCACAGCCGGGTGATCGGCGGCGCCAAGTTGGTGATCGGGCGGACCTTCCCGATGGA
The DNA here is from genome assembly GCA_020635015.1 of Calditrichia bacterium. Taxonomy (GTDB): domain Bacteria; phylum Calditrichota; class Calditrichia; order RBG-13-44-9; family J075; genus JACKAP01. The sequence continues at coordinate 102,950 of JACKAP010000001.1, forward strand.
CCGCATCTTTCCTTACCTCCAGAAGCGGCGGCCGCTCAACAGCGCGGAGCTGACGCGTTTTATCATCAAAGGCGAGGACCCGGAAGATGACGAACTGGCGGTCGCCTTCTGTGCCCTGATGTACGAAGAGAGCACCCGGGCAGGGATTTGGGACTGGTTCCTGGCCGCCAACGGCCAGACGCTGGCGCTGCTGGACAAACTGGGCATTCACTACCGCATCCTGGGCGCCCAACGGATGTACCTGGGCAGCCGCTGCCAGCCGGCGCACATCGACCTGCGCAACTTCGGAGAGTTTTTCCGGTGTTATCCAAGTGTGAATAAGATTTTTCAGAAAAAGAACTGAAAAGGCGTTGATGGGTTAATGGGTGGATGGGTTAATGAGTAAAAGCATGCATCGAGGCGAGTCGGGACTTACTCCTACGTCCGTTTTTCCCCATCCACCCATTAACCCATTAACAAAAGTATTTTAAACCGTTTTTACCGCCTGCCGTTTGGGCTGTCCGTTGACCGGGGCGGAGCGGGGGATGTGGTTTTCCCGCTGCTTCAGGGAATCTGCCCCGGCAAAATATTTGGCCAGGAAAATCTTCAGCCGCTGCAGCGGGTTGCGGTTGCCCATCCAGAGATAGCCGGTCTTGTACTTCATGCGATAGGGATCGAACTGAGCGTAATACGGGGCGCAGCGCACCGGCTTACGGCGCAGAAGAATGTTCAGCACCTCGGTCACCGCCAGTCCGGTGGCGATGTGGCAGGCGGCGTCGAGCGAAGGCAGGCGCTTCCGGGTATAGTCGAGCTTGTTGGTGTTCATATATTTCCGGTGCAGCCCTTTCGGCGCCAGGCCGTGGATGAAGGCCAGGATCTTGTCCTCGAACTTCATCTGGCTGCGCAGGTTGAAGTAATCGTCGAAGCTGATTCCCCGGGGCGAGAATACCTGCAGGGTGGCGCTGAATCCCAGGTGGGTGGTCAGCACCACGTAGAGTCCCTGTTCCCGCGATTTCCGGTAGAGCAGACTGCGGGTGTCGGGCATGAAAAAGTCCAGCCCGTCGACCACGATATTGGCTCCGCTCAGAAAGCGGTCGATGTTCATATCGGTGATCGGCTCCGGGAAGATGGCGATCTGCGCTTCGGGATTGATCTGGGTCACCATTTCTGCCAGCACCTCCACCTTCCTCCGCCCGATCGTCTGGCTGGAGGCGCCGTACTGGCGGTTGGTGTTGGCCACATCATAGGCGTCGTAATCGGCGATGCGGAATTTGCCCACCCCGGCCCGCGCCAGGGCGATCAGCATCGAACTGCCCACGCCCCCTAGCCCGGGAATCGCCACGCAACTGTTGCGCAGACGCTCCTGCTCGACCCGGCTGAGCAGGCCGATATTGCGGAAAAAGGCCCGGGCATAATAATCCATTTCCGGGCGGCTATTGACTGAAGCGGATTTGGGGGTGAACGGTTCGCTGACCTTCATGACATCCTCCTTGAATAAATGAAAAAATGACCCTGTTTAGCACCGGAATAAACAAAATATGTGCCACCGGGCGATTTCCGGAAATATTTAGCGGAAAGCAGCCCGAAGTTTGAATATCGTCATTTGATTTCGTATCTTTATCCTTGTATAAAATTGCAAAGAACATGACCAAATATTCTTGAGGTCCATATTCGCCAAAATAGAACGCGGATGACGCGGATGACGCGGATATTCGCGGATTTTTTTTAAGTTGCTTCGCGTAGTGTTTTCAAAAATTTACCGTGAAGGCAGCAAAATGAATACAATGGCCATAGCATATTATGATATCTTTGTCTTTTAACTTAATCAGTGATCCGTGGTAATCCGTGTCATCCGCATCATCCGCGTTCTATTAATAACTTCCGTTGTGTACTGTGGCGAAATTGTAAAATATGTGCACACTGAACGGTCCTTTAGGGCATAATCTAAATCGCTTGTTTGATGTGACAATCCGTATTACTTTAGCCGCGGTTCTAGATCAAGTGATCGAAATCTGAGCTTATTGGTTTAGCGGAAAGGTCGATTCGAATTATGTGTGGAATTGCAGGATATTTCAGCCGCCAGGGAAGCGATCCGGCCATGCAGGTGATGCTGACCCTCTATGCGCAGCAGCATCGCGGACAGGAGAGTTGCGGCATCGCCGCTTCCGACGGCAATCATATCAACATCTACAAATCGATGGGTTATGTCAAAGAGGCCTTCACCGATGAACGCCTACAGATGCTGAAAGGCACCGCGGCGATCGGTCACGCCCGCTATCCGACCCGCGGCGCCTCGCTGCTCAGCAACAGCCAGCCTTACGTGATCGAAACCCTCAGCGGGCCGATCTACGCTATTGCCAGCAACGGGGATGTGGTCAATTATAATGAGGTTGCCGACGAGCTGCGCGTCAAAGGGGTGCATTTCTCTTCCAAGAATGACGGCGAGCTGCTCGGCCGCTTCATCGTCTACCACCATGAGCGGGAAGGGATGGGGGTCACCGACGCCATCAAGCTGCTGATGAAGCGGGTGAAAGGCGCTTATTCCGCGGTGTTCCTGACCCGCGACACCCTCTACGCTTTTCGTGACATCAACGGCTTCCGCCCGATGCTGATCGGCGCGGTTAATGACGACATTGCCGTCGCTTCCGAATCCTGCTCGATGGACATTCTGCGTGCCACCGACGTGCGGGAAGTGGCGCCGGGCGAGATCATCATTATCACCCCCAAGACCGAACTGAGCATCTCCCATTCCCAGCAGATGCTCATTCCCCGGGAGGCGCCCCGCAAAACCCACTGTATTTTTGAGCTGGTCTATTTTGCCCGCCCGGACAGCTACCAGTTCGATGAGTATGTTTACGATGTGCGCCATAAGCTCGGGGCCCGCCTGGCCGCCTATGATGATTTCGATGCCGACGTGGTGGTGCCGGTGCCGGACTCGGCCAATTTTATCGCGATGGGATATGCCGCAGCCAAAAATGTGCCGTTCAATATGGGGCTGATTCGTAACCACTATGTGGGGCGTACCTTCATCCGGCCGGACCAGTACAGCCGGGATGAGTCGGTGCGCCAAAAATTCAATCCCCTGAAAGATTTTTTCACCGATAAAAAGGTGGTGATGGTCGATGACTCGATCGTGCGCGGCACTACCATTCGCAAGCTGGTGCGCATGGTCAAGGGGGCCGGCGCCAAAGAGGTGCACCTGCGCATCGGCTCGCCTCCGGTGATCGGCTCCTGCTACTACGGCATCGATACCCCCAATCGCAACGAGCTGATCGCCAACAACATGTCGATCGAAGCGATCCAGGATTACCTGGGCGCCGACTCACTCAAGTACCTGACCATCGAAGACCTGCGGGCCTGTGTGAAGACGGCCGACAATTTCTGTTATGCCTGCTTCAACGGGGAATATCCGATTCCGGTCGAAACGGCTGCGGCGGGGTTGAAGTGAATGGTAACGGTATATCTGGCCCTGGGATCGAACCTGGGCGAACGGCAGGTTTATATGCAGCGGGCGGTGCAGGAGATGGCGGCCCTGGGCTGCACCGAGCGGATCGCGCCGCTCTATGAAAGCGCCCCCTACGGCGAGCGCGCCCAGCCGGCATTTCTCAATAGCGCCCTGGGACTTGCCACTTCCCTGACGCCGCAGGCACTGCTGAACGGGCTGAAGACGATCGAACAAAAACTTGGACGCAAAGCCCGCCGGCGCTGGGGGCCGCGGGAAATAGATCTCGACATCATTTTCTTCGGCCAGGAGATGGTGCAGGAAGCGGGTCTGACCATCCCGCATTACGATTACCGAAGACGGCGTTTCGTGCTGCAGCCCCTGGCCGATATCGCGCCGGATTTCATCGCTCCGGATACCCGGCTGCCGCTGTGGCGGCTGTTGGCGGATTGCCCGGATACAACACCGCTCAAACCACTGCAAAACAACTGGATGACGGATGACGCTCAACTTTAGCCACTTGCGCTATATTACCATCGAGGGGGTGATCGGTGCCGGTAAGACCACCCTGGCCCGCAAGCTCCAGGAAGCGATCGGCGGCCGCCTGGTGCTGGAAGAATTTGAAGAGAATCCCTTCCTGAAAGATTTTTACCGCGATCCGGTCCATTTCGCCTTCCAGACTCAGTTGTTTTTCCTGCTCAGCCGTTTCCGCCAGCAGGAGAAAATCGTGCAGTACGACCTGTTCCAGAATCGCCTGATCACCGATTATATGTTCCAGAAAGACCGCATCTTTGCCACCATCAACCTCAATGAAAAGGAGCTTAGCCTCTACAACATGCTGGCGACCATCCTGGAAAAACGGATCGTCAAACCGGACTTGGCCATCTACCTCCGCTCCCGCACCGACCGGTTGATGCAGAACATCGCCAAACGTGGCCGAACGTACGAGCGGGAGATTACCCGCGACTACATCTCCTCTCTAAACCGCCTCTATGATGAGTTTTTTTGGAATTATGAAGATACCCCGCTGCTGATCATCAATGTGGAAAATCTCGATTTTGTGGAAAATGAAACCCACCTGCATCAAATCTTCCTGGAAATCAGTAAACATACCAGTGGGAAGAAAAATGTAAGTTTTGATATTTAGGCAGGGATAAATATGTTTTGGAGAATTTTAATCTTCGTCACATTGGTTTACTTTTTGTACCGAATATTAAACATGTTTCGGAACACGGGCTCCCGGCCCCCCAAGCAACCGCGCATCAAGCGCACCACCTCCGTGCCGCAAACGCCGCCGCCGTACGATCCGGATGATGTTGAGGATATCGATTATACCGATGTGAAAAAGAAGGATTGACGGTTTATTAGCAAGGTTTTCGGAGCCGGTCGCCGGTCGCTTTCCCGGGCAGTGCGTCAATGGTGCCCCATGTTTTATCCTGAAAACCTTTGTGAGAACGTCATGGACGGTAACTATCCCCATTCCCCAATACCCCAGCTCCGCAAGCTGCTGGAAACGGCGATCGATGAAGCACGCGAATCTACCGATCCCGGGCAGCTTGAGAAACTGCTGGATACGGTGATCAATAAAATACATGAATTTAGTGAAGCCCAGGCCGGGCGGATCCAGCGGCTCACCCGGATCGGCATCGCCCTGTCGGCAGAAAAGAACATCGATATTCTGCTGGAGATGATTATCGATGAAGCAATGCGCTTCACCCATGCCGACGCCGGCACCCTCTACATCGTGGATGATGATGCGGCCAATCTGCAGTTCAAAATCCTGAAGAACCGGACCCTGAAGGTCCATAAAGGCGGCACCAGCAAGCAGCCGGTAAAGCTGCCTCCGGTGCCGCTGACCCGTTCAGGCCGGCCCAACCATGCCAATGTCTCCTCCTATGCTGCTCTGACCGGGGAGATTGTCAACATCGAGGATGTGTACCAGGCGGAAGGTTTCGACTTTACCGGGCCGAAGGCCTATGATGCCCGCACCGGCTACCGCTCCCGCTCCATGCTGGTGCTGCCGATGAAAAACCACCACAACGAGGTCATTGGGGTGCTGCAGTTGCTCAATGCCACAGACCCTGCGAGCGGGGACGTGGTTCCCTTTTCCTGGGAGAATGACGATTTTGTCATCGCCCTGGCCTCCCAGGCGGCAGTGGCCCTGGAGAACGCCCGGCTGATCTACGACCTGCAGGTGCTCTTCGATGCCTTCATCGAGAGCATCGCCACCGCCATCGATGAAAAATCGCCTTACACTGCCGGACATATCCGCCGGGTGGCGGAATTGACCATGCACATCGCCGGCGAGGTGAATCGTTCCCAAACGCCTCCTTTCTCCGGCTTCGAGTTTACCCCCGAGGAGCTGGAAGAGCTGCGCATCGCCGCCTGGATGCATGATGTCGGAAAGATCACCACCCCGGAACATGTGGTGGACAAGGCCAGTAAGCTGGAGACGATCTACGACCGCATCGGGCTGGTGCGCACCCGCTTCCAGTTGATCCGCCAGGTGATAGAGAACGAGGTCCTGCAGCAGAAGCTGGCCCTTTTGCAAAACGGCGCCGGAGCAGGCGAACTGGCGCAACTGGATGCGCAACTGCAGAAGGCGCTCCGGAAATTGAAGCGGGATGAGGCCTTCCTGCGCAAATGCAACCACGCCAGCGAAAGGATGAGCGACCGCGACATCGAGCGGCTGCGCCGGATTGCCGCCCAGACCTACCGCCTGAACGGCAAAGACCTGCCGTATCTGACCAAAAATGAGCTCTATAACCTCTCGGTGCGCCGGGGCACGCTCAATGTTGAAGAGCGCAAGGTGATCGAAAACCACGCTCTGGTCAGCTTCAAGATGCTGAAGCAACTGCCCTTTCCCAAAAATTTGGCCCGGGTGCCGGAGTATGCCGGGGGGCATCATGAGAAGCTTGACGGCAGCGGCTATCCCTTTGGGTTGCAGGCCGAGTCCCTGCCGCTGCAGGCCCGGATCATGGCGGTTGCGGATATCTTCGAGGCCCTCACCGCCAAAGACCGCCCCTATAAATCGCCGATGAAGCTCTCCCAGGCCCTGCGCATCCTCAAGAACATGAGCGAGCAGCAGCACATCGATCCCGATATCTACCGCCTCTTTATCGGCAGCGGCATTTACCTGGAATATGCCCTCCGGGAACTGAATAAAGAACAGATTGATGTTATCCCGGAAGGAATGTAAATTATCCTCTTTGAAACGATAACGGAAGTGCAACATACTTATCAAACCAAAGAGGAGCCATCCTATGGATTTTCTGAAAACGCTGGGCATCCAGAAGAAAAATTTCGGTGCTTCTACGGGACGACGCTGGTTGGAGACGACTGATGTCGGCGAGTCGGTCATCACTTCTCCGGCAACCGGAGAGACCATTGCATCGGTGTACAAAGCTTCGAAAGCAGATTATGAGACGGTGCTCCAGGCATCGGTCGACGCCTTTGAGAAATGGCGCCGGGTACCGGCCCCCAAACGCGGGGAGATCGTACGCCAGATCGGCGACAAGCTGCGCGAATACAAAGAACCCCTGGGCACCCTGGTGTCCTACGAAATGGGGAAGTCGCTCCAGGAAGGGCTGGGAGAAGTGCAGGAGATGATCGACATCTGCGACTTTGCCGTCGGGCAATCGCGCCAGCTCTACGGTTTCACCATGCACTCGGAGCGGCCCAGCCACCGGATGTACGACCAGTATCATCCTCTGGGCATCGTGGGCGTGATTACCTCCTTCAATTTCCCGGTGGCGGTATGGGCCTGGAATGCGATGATCTCCGCGGTGTGCGGCAATGTGAACATCTGGAAGCCCTCCCACAAGGTGCCTTTGACCGCGATCGCCTGCCAGCATATCATCCGCGATGTGCTGCAGAAAAACGATATTCCCGAAGGCGTCTTTACGCTGCTGATCGGGGATACCGCCACCGTTGGGGAGCCGATGGTGCAGGACCCCCGGGTGAACCTGATCTCCTTTACCGGCTCTACCCGGGCGGGTCGCCATGTGGCCAAAGTGATCGCCGAGCGGATGGGACGCTACATCCTGGAACTGGGCGGCAATAACGCGATTATCCTCACCGAAAACGCCGACCTGAAGCTGGCGGTGCCGGCGGTGGTATTCGGGGCGGTAGGCACCGCCGGACAGCGCTGCACCACCACCCGCCGTCTGATTATCCACGAATCGATCTATGACAAGGTGAAAAGCGCCCTGCTCAAGGCCTACGGCACCCTGCGCATCGGCAACCCCCTGGATGCCAAAAATCATGTGGGCCCCCTGATCGACAAGATTGCGGTGGATATGTACGAAGAGGCGCTCGAACAAGTTCAAAAAGAAGGGGGCAAGGTTCTCTACGGCGGTAAGGTGCTTAGCGGTTCCGGATACGGATCCGGCTGCTACGTGATGCCGACCCTGGTGGAAGCGAAGAACGATTATCCGATTGTTCAGGAAGAGACTTTTGCCCCGATTCTCTACCTGATCAAATACCGGGGCAGTGTCGACAATGCGATCGAGCTGCAGAATGCCGTCGCCCAGGGGCTTTCCTCATCCATCTTCACCAGCGATATGCGGGAGGCGGAGACCTTCCTCTCCCATTGGGGATCGGATTGCGGGATCGCCAATGTGAATATCGGCACCTCCGGTGCGGAGATCGGCGGGGCTTTTGGCGGGGAAAAAGATACCGGCGGCGGCCGGGAATCCGGTTCCGACGCCTGGAAAGTCTATATGCGCCGCCAGACCAACACCATCAATTACGGCACCGAACTGCCCCTGGCCCAGGGCATCAAGTTCGATATCTGAGATTGACGATTGTTCCGATGAAATTGCCGTCCAAACCCCGTCCTTCGGACGGGGTTTGGCGTTAAATAGTGTCCCATCACCCTGCTTCCCCCATCATTCCCACCCGAAAAATAAATGGATAAGACCGATTTTTTTTTGTATATTGCCCGCCGTCAAAACAACTATCGCCACCGGCCGGTTGAGTGGGATCAGCGGAACTAACGGTGGCGAATCGATTGGAGGGCTTTATGAGTCAGATGCGAAATCTGGGGTTAATATTAATCGTACTTTTGGTCAGCGTTATGTTGCTGGCGATTAATGAAGCACAGCCGGTAAAAAACCGCGCGGCGGCGCAGGTCGTCACCGGCGAAGAAGATCATGACATTTCCCTGGCCGATGCCGTTCGCTTGACCGACAACTTCCGCAAAACGGTGGATGCCGGAACGCCGCTGGGCGGCTATTTTGGCCGGGATGCTATTCTGCGAATCCTCTCTCAGGAAGAATGTGTCGGCATCCGTTATTACTACGGGCAGGAAGATGATGGAACGTCTGTGCTGGTGCTGGTCGGCGTCAACGGCAACGGCGAAGATATGGAAGAAGGTGAGCTGGCCGAGAGATCCTGGATCTGTCCTCCTTTTTGCGACAACAAATCCGCCCTGAACGGCTCGGCAACCACAGCCATCGTAATTCAATAACATTTATTAACCTGGAAATTTGAATGGTTTGGCAGTATATCGGCGCTTCTCTGTCCGTTTTATCGAACATTTTATTGGTGATTCTGGCTGTTTATTTTTATCGTTATCTCAGCAAAGAGATCAAGATTTTAGCGATACTTTTTGCGCTCACGTTTCTAATCGAATTTACCTCGATCCTGATCTATTTGATTGAAGATCAAGTGAATACCGTCTGGCTGTCCCATCTGGTTACGCTGGTGCAGTATGTTTTTTTTGTGGGGGTGTTTGCCCTGTGGCAAAAAGACCTGTCGGTGCGGAAAGGGTTGCTGATCAGTATTCCGGTCTTCACCCTGATATGGGTCGTTGCGAAATTTTGGTTCGAGGACTTCTCCCATTTTGACAATTATACCGCCACCACCGCTGCCCTGGTGCTGACGGGTATTTCCGCCTATACCCTTTTCCAGATCAGTGCCGAAAATACCGGCATGATCTTCGATGATACCCGCTTCTGGATTGCCGCCGGCGTGCTGTTGTATTTTACCGGCAACCTGTTCTTCCTGGCTCTGATCAATGATATCATCAAATTCCTGCCCCTTAATTATGTGAGGCTGGTATGGTCGTTCCAATGGGTTGTGACCGTTACCGCCAACATACTTTATGGTGGAGGCGTTTTATGCCAACAACCCCGGTAGATATTTTCTGGACCTTCCTGGTTGGATCGATCGGTTTGATCGGGATGGCCTGGGTGGTGATTGCTATCACCATCCGCAACCAGCGCAAGCAACTGGAGGCGGAACGGGAGAGACGGGAAGTTATGCAGCATAGCGCCCACAAGTATGCCGATCTGTTCAACAATGTCTCAGACATCATCTTCATTCACTCCCTCAGCGGGGAAATCCAGCAGGTAAATGATGCGGTCACCCGCGAGTTGGGATATGATATTCGCGAGATCATCGGCCAGACGATCCATGATTTCCTGCCCGCCCAATACAATACCCGCCTGGACACCTACCTGGAGCGGATCCAGACCCTGGGCAGCTCCGGAGGGTTTGTCACCATCCGGGCGAAAGACGGGGAGATCAAAATTTTCGAGTATCGGAACTCCCTGGTGCGGGAAGACAATAAGGCGGTGGCGGTGCGCGGGATCGCCCGAAATGTGACCGAACATCACGTGGCAGAGCGCAAACTCCGCCAGAGCGAAGAACGCTACCGGCGCTTTTTTGAGGAGGATCTGACCGGCGACTTTATCGCCACCCCTTCCGGGGAGATTCTGGCCGGTAATCCGGCCTTCGCCAATATTTTCGGATTTGAATCGGTGGAACAGGCTCTCCAGTATAATTTTGCCTCGCTCTATGCCCGCCGCTCCGACTATGAGGAATATCTGCGTCTGCTGCGTAAAAACACCAAGCTGGTCTATCACGAGGCCGAATTGCGCCGGCGCGATGGTGAGCCGGTATTTGTGATCGAGAATATCATCGGCACCTTTAATACCGCCGGAGAGCTGACCCAGATCCGCGGCTACATCTTCGATAATACCGAGCGCAAACGGCTGGAGCAGCAGTTCCTCCAGGCCCAGAAGATGCAGGGCATCGGCACCCTGGCCGGGGGGGTAGCGCACGATTTCAACAATATCCTCAGCATCATCATGGGGCATATTTCCATGATCGAGCAGGGGGTGCTGGAGGCGCAGGAGACCGCGAACAGCACTCATGCAATCCAGCAGGCGGTCAAACGCGGGGCGCAGCTGGTGGAAAAAATCCTGACCTTTGCCCGGAAAACCGATGTGATTTTTCAGTCGGTCAATGTCAATGCCATCATCAAGGAGTTGAGCACCCTGCTGGCCGGGACCTTTCCCAAAACGGTCCTGTTCTCGGTAAACCTCGATCCGGAAATCCCCTACATCCGGGCCGATCAGACCCAGTTGCATCAGGCCCTGCTGAACCTGTGCGTCAACTCCCGGGATGCCATGCCTCGGGGCGGGCGGATCGCCATCACCACCTGCACCATTCCCGGGAAAATCGTACAAAAACAGTTCCCGGAAGCCGATCCCACCAAGGAATATATCCAAATCTCAGTCAGTGATACGGGAGCGGGCATCGAGGCGGAGACCCGCACCCGCCTGTTCGAGCCGTTCTTCACGACCAAGTCGCGGGGCCAGGGCACCGGCCTGGGACTGGCGGTGGTTTATGGGGTCATCAGCAGCCACTATGGCTTTATCGACCTGGAAAGTAAGGTCGGCCACGGCACCACGTTCTACCTTTATTTCCCGGAAGCTTCAGAAGGGGTGGTAGCGGCCGATCATAAAGTATATCCGAAAACTTCCCAGGGTAGCGAGACCATCCTCCTGGTGGAAGATGAGGATATGCTGGTCGATCTGCTGAAGTCGATTTTTAAAGCGAACGGTTATACCATCCATATCGCCAAAGACGGGGTGCAGGCCGTGGCGCTTTATCGCCAGTACCATGAGGAGATCGACCTGGTTTTCACCGATTCCGGGCTGCCGAAATTGGGCGGCTGGGAGGCATTTTGCCAGATGCGCGAAATTAATCCGAATGTGAAGGCGGTCTTTGCTAGCGGGTATTTTGAGCCGGGGCTGAAGCAAACCATGCTGGAAAACGGGGTTAAAGATTTCATTCAAAAACCCTATTCGCCGATGAACGTCGTGCACAGCATCCGGGAAGTTCTGGACCGCCTGGCCGACAGCTAAAACCCCCGGTCGGTATTTATAATTCTCTTTTCAGGTTTTATTCGTTTCAACACACCTTTACAGGATATGTGCTATATATTTTATACGCTTAGTAGATTGTTGTCTAGGTTTAGTGAAGTTGAGAATTCGTTTTGGCTGTTGGTTGTTGGTCATTGGCAAAAGACTGTTTTGGCCAAGCGCCAACGACCAATAACCAATGGCGAAATGCAATGAATTTAGAAAACAGTCTACTTGTGATGTAGATGAGACCCTGCTGATGAATGATTCCAAGAAGCGCAAAAACACCCTGGTCGAGATCGTAAAGACGATCACCAAGTCCTCTAACCGCTCCCAGGACCAGCCGCTCGACATCCAGCATCTGGAAGCCGAGATCCAGAAAAGCGCCGACCGCTTCCGGGCGCTGTTCAATTATTCCATCGACGGTATTTTTATCCTGAATCCACCCAAGAGACGTATCCTCGACGTCAATGAGCGGGCCTGCCATATGTTGGGCTATTCCCGGGAACGCTTCCTGGGGTTGGATATCGAGGTGCTTTTTCCCGGACAAATGAAGAAGTTTGATCGCTTTACCCGCTCGGTTTTCGATGAAGGATACGGCTGGACCGGCGATTTCACCTGCGTCACGGCCGATCAGGAGAAGCTTCCCTCGGAGATCACCGCCTGGCCGATCGAGCGGGACGGGAAGCCACACCTGCTGATGTTTGTGCACGATATCAGCCGCCGCCTCCGCACGGAGGAAGCCCTCCGCGAGTCGGAAACAAAATTCCGCATGCTGATCGAAAACATGCAGGAAGGCGTGATGATCGTGGACAATGACGACCGTATCCAGTTTGTGAACCACCGCATCTGCGAATTGCTGGGATACCGTGAAGCGGAATTGCTCGGGCAAGTGGGTTATAAGGTGCTCTTCAGCACGAAGAATCAGGACACGATCCGCGAGAAGAACCGCCTGCGCACCCGGAAGATCGCCGATCAGTACGAGATAGAGATGCGCAAGAAGAGCGGCGAAGAGAATTGGGTGCACATCAGCGGGGTGCCGATCAACGATCCCAATGGCAGCGTCGCGGGATCTTTCGGTATCATCACCGATATCAACAAACGCAAGCTGGCGGAAGAAGCCCTCAAAAAGGCCCACGAAGAGCTGGAAAAACGGGTGCGCGAACGTACCGCCGAGCTGCTGCAGTCGAACGAGTCGCTCCAGCGAGAGATCAACGAACGCAACCTGGTCGAGGAAGAACGCCAAAAATTTGTCTCGCTGGTGGAAAGAAGCAATGATGTCATCACCATGGCCGATCTCGACGGTAAAATCACCTATGTAAATGAAAGCGGGATGAAGCTGCTTGGCTTTAGCAATGCGGAGCGGGACTATCCCGGCCATTTGCTCGATTGTTATCCGCCGGAAAAACGCACTCACGTGGAGACGGTCGTAATCCCGGCCGTGCTGGAGAAAGGCCTTTGGGAAGGTGAACTGCCGTTATGGAATGCCCGAAGCAGCAATGCCATTCCTACCCTGCTCAACGTGATTGCCATCCGCCATCCGAAAAGCGCGGAGATTATCGCCCTGGCGACCATCGCCCGCGATATTACCGAGCGGAAGCGTGCGGAAGAAGCGCTCCAGCGCGCCAAGGATGGGCTGGAAGCCCGGGTCGATGAACGCACCGCAGAGCTCTCCGAAGCCAACCGGGTGCTGATGGAACAGATCGTGGAACGTCAGCGCGCCGAGGAACAGCTTCAGGAAAGCGAGAAAAAATACCGCCTGCTCTTTAATAGCGGCAACGATGCTGTGTTTGTCTATCACCCCCTGGAAAATGGCGAGACCACCCATTTCATCGAAGTGAATGATGTGGCCTGTAATAAGCTCGGTTATAACCGGGAGGAACTGCTCCGCCTGTCGCCCCGCTCAATATCCCTGGGATTTGACGAGTCGGAGGCCGGCCTGCGCATCCGCCGGGTGATGCGGGAAAACCACATCTTGTACGAGGATATGTTCCTGACCAAGACCGGTGCCATTATTCCGGTGGAAATCAGCGCTCACCTGTTCGCGTTCAATGAACGTCCGACGGTGATGTCAATCGCCCGCGATATCACCGCCCGCAAGCGTGCGGAAGAGCAGCTCCGCGAGCAGGCCGCCCTGCTGGATAAGGCTCAGGACGCCATCCTGGTGTGCGACCTCAACGATTATGTGATCTACTGGAACAAGAGCGCGGAACGGCTCTACGGATGGAAAACCGAAGAGGCGATCGGCAACAATGCGTTTGAGCTGCTGTTTAACAAGCATTCCACCCAGTTTATCGCCTCTCGACGGGCGGTGCTGGAGCATAAGGAATGGCAGGGTGAGCTTTACCAGGTCACCAAAGAAGGGCGGGAGATCATCGTGGAAAGCCGCTGGACTCTGGTGCATGATAAGCAGGGCGAGGCGAAGTCGATCCTGGTGGTCAATACCGACATCACCGACAAGAAGAAGATCGAAGCGCAGTTTCTCCGCGCCCAACGCATGGAGAGCATCGGCGCCCTGGCGGGGGGAATTGCCCACGACCTGAACAATGTGCTGGCTCCGATTCTGACCGCGGTGCAGATTCTGCAAGTGCGCTATACCGATGAAAAAAGCGCGCGGATCCTCAACACCATCGAATCCAATGTGAAGCGCGGTGCGGACATGGTCAAGCAGATCCTCACCTTCGCCCGCGGGGTGGAGGGAGAACGGATCCCGATTCAATTGATCCATCTGATTTATGAGCTGGATAAAATCATCCAGGAGACTTTTCCCAAATCGATCAAGATCAAGCTGGATCTGCCCCGCTACCTCTGGACGGTTTCCGGAGACGCCACCCAGCTGCACCAGGTGCTGCTCAACCTTTGCGTCAACGCCCGCGATGCCATGCCCGGCGGGGGAACGCTGCGGATTGTGGCCGACAATATCGTTATCGACGAGGAGTTCGCCCGCCGCTACCTGGATGCCCGGGTGGGCAATTATGTGCTGGTGAAGGTGATCGACAGCGGGGTCGGCATTCCCCCCAATATCATCAATAAAATTTTCGAGCCGTTTTTTACCACCAAAGCGCCCGGCAAGGGCACCGGTCTGGGACTTTCGACCGTCATCGCGATTGTGAAAAGCCACGGCGGTTTTGTCAATGTCGTCAGCAATCGCCAGGAGGGAACCTTCTTCGAGGTCTTCCTGCCCGCTCAGGCAGACGCGGAAACCGAGATGGGTGAAGATGCCGAAACCGGTCTGCGTTATGGGAATGGCGAACTGATCCTGGTAGTGGATGATGAGACCTCGATCCTGGAGATCACCAAGGAGACCCTGGAAACTTACGGCTACAAGGTGCTGATCGCCCCGGACGGCGCGGAAGCGGTGGCGATCTATGCCGAACGCAAGGATGACATCGCATTGGTGATTACCGACATGATGATGCCGGTGATGGACGGGGCCTCGACCATCCGTGCGTTGAAAAAAGTCAATCCCAACGTGAAAGTCATCGCCTCCAGCGGATTTATGGAAAATGCCAAGATCGCCCATTTTGTGGGCAAGGATATAGATGTGTTCCTGCACAAGCCCTATACCGCGGAAAAACTCCTCGAAGTGATCCATCAGTATCTTTATCCCTGAGGCTGAGAGCTGAGGGCTAAGGGCAGAGCGTAACGACCTTCTTTTTTTCGCCACGGATTGACACGGATGCACACGGATTGTTTGCCACGAATTTACGCGAATGAACTCGAATAATATCCAAATCGTCCTGTAGGGTCGGGTCGCGACCCGACCAATAACGCGCGCCAGCGCCCATGACAACCACAGACTCAATATCCCAGGAAATTGTCATGAACATCAAAGACAGCGTCATTTTAATCACCGGAAGCGCGGAGCGGGTGGGCAAAGCCACTGCCCTGCTGCTGGCCCGGGAAGGCGCCCGGGTGGTGATCCAGTATCGCACCAAGGAAGCGAAGGCGCAGGAGACCGCCGCAGAGATCGCCGCGACCGGCGCTGCCGACCCGCTGGTGCTCCAGGGCGACATCTCCCGCATCGAAGACTGGCGGGCTATGAAAACACAGATCCTGGAAAGCTACGGCCGGATCGATGTGCTGGTGAACAATGCGGCGGTTTTTTACAAGACCCCTTTTTTCGATATCCGCGAGGCGCAGTGGGATCATTTTATGAATGTGAACCTCAAGGGGGTCTTCCTGGGCTGCCAGGTGCTCGGTGAAGTGATGGTCGCCCAGCAGCGCGGCAAGATTATCAACATCGCCGATGTCGCCGCAGCGCAAGTGTGGCCGGGCTTCATTCCTTATTGCGTTTCCAAGGCCGGGGTGGTGGCCCTCACCGAAGGCCTGGCCAAAGCGCTGGGACCCTATGTGACCGTCAACGCGGTGGCACCCGGCACGGTGCTGCCGGAAGATGAAGGCCACGACAGCGCTGCAGAGCAAAAACTGATCGAACGCACCCCCCTCAAACGGATCGGCACCCCGGAAGATGTGGCCCGCACCGTGGCCTTCCTCATCGCCGGGAGCGATTTCATCACCGGTACCACCATCAAAGTGGATGGCGGCCGTTCCCTGAGCTGAGCAAATTCCCCGAAAAATAGAAATGGCTTGAAAAATTAACTGTGGAGTGATAACTTTCTTTTCTATGTTTTATTTTAGGAATGATAGGCGATGATTCCTGCAGTAAGCTGGCAAAAAAATTATCTGCAACTGATTGATCAGACCCGCCTGCCGGAGGAAACGCTGTTCCTCCGGATTGAGACCATCGGGGAGGTCTTTGAGGCGATCCGGCAACTGAAAGTGCGCGGGGCGCCGGCAATCGGCATTACGGCAGGGTATGGCCTGTTCCTGGGGATGCGGGAAGTTCAGAGCGGCTCCGGAAAGGATTTTTTTGAGCGGTTGGATCAACAGATTGCCTATCTCGCTTCCGCCCGCCCCACCGCGGTGAACCTCTTTTGGGCCATGGAAAGCCTGCGCCGGCGCCTGGGCGCGATGGCTGACGCACCCTGGGAGCGTTTGCTGGACACCCTGCTGGAACTGGCAATCGAATTACACCAGGATGACCGCCAGCGTTGCGAAGATATTGCGGACCACGGTCAGGCGGTGGTGCCGGAGCAGGCGCGGATTTTGACGATCTGCAATACCGGCGCACTGGCGACCGGGGGGATCGGCACGGCGCTGGGAGTGATTTTCCGGGCGTTCCAGCGGGGCCGTCTGCGCGAGGTGTATGCCAGCGAAACCCGCCCGGTGCTCCAGGGAGCTCGTCTGACCGTATGGGAACTGGTCACTGCCGGGGTGCCGGTGCAGTTGATCTCCGATAACATGGCGGCCGCTTTGATGCAGCAGAAAAAAACCGACCTGGTCATCGCCGGCGCTGACCGCATTGCGGCGGATGGCGCTGCCGCCAACAAGATCGGCACCTACAGTCTGGCGGTGCTGGCGCAATATCATCAAGTGCCTTTCTATATCGCGGCTCCCCTTTCCACCTTTGACCTTCAGATTTCCCGGGGCCATCATATTCCCATCGAAATGCGGCCCGCGGATGAGATCCGCCGGGTATTCGATCAATGTCTGATTACCGTTCCCGACGTGCCCTGCTGGAATCCGGCTTTTGATGTGACCCCGCCGGAATTGATCAGTGGTATTATTACCGAAAAAGGCATTATTCGCCCCCCCTATCCGGAAAATATTCAACAGATATTTCAACAATAAACTAATCATCTAAATTAAGAAGGAGATGTTATGAACAAAATGGTAATCAAACTCATCGCTGTCATGATTGCCGGAATGGTTTTTTTGACGGCCTGCCGTCCCCCGGATATCGAAGGCACCGTCCTGAATATCCAGAAACAGCTTTATGACGACGCCCTGCTATCCGCCGAAAAAGCGGTCCAGACCAATCCGGAGAATGCCGAAGCCTGGTTTTATTGGGGCTGGCTTAATGCGGAGCAGAAAAAAGATTATTCGCTGATGAATGAAGCCTTCGACAAGGCGCTGGCGCTCAATCCGGCAATGAAGGTTTATTTTAACGGCACCAATGTCTCGGCGCAGAATGCGATTGAAAACTATCGCGGCAGCCTTTACGCAAACAATTTCAACTCGGCCGTAAAACTTATTCCCGAAGCGCAGCAGATGGAGAAAGGAGACCTCCAAACCAAGAAATTTGAGCAGGCGCTGGAAAAGTTGAGCATCGCGCAGCAGGTCAGCCCGGAGCGGGCGGAAACCTATCGTCCGATGGCGCTGACCTATATGTACCTGGGTGATACCACCAAAGCAGAAAGCGCGGTGGAAGAGATGCTCAGTCATTCGGAAGGAGATGAAGAAAACACCTACATGGCCGGCGAGATTTATAGCATGATCGGCAAAACAGATAAAGCGTTCGATTTGTTTTCGAAAGTGATTGAAATGAATCCCCAGAACAGCAAAGCTTATCAAAAGCTTGGGATTATCGAATCGAACCGCAAGAATTGGGATGAAGCCAATAATTACTACCAGAAAGCGATGGAGATGGACCCGGATAATGCCGATCTCGCCTTCAATATCGCGGTGAGCTATTACAACCAGACCAAGTTGAAAGAAGCGATCCCCTTCTTCCTGAAGAGCCTGGAAGCGGAACCGGATAATGAAAATACGGTGGAAGTGGTCGGCCGTTCCTATGTGGCCGCGCAGATGTTTGACGACGCCTTGCCGTTCCTGGAAGATGCGGTTGATCGATTCCCCGAAAACGCGACGCTTTGGGAATACCTGGCCATGACCTACGGCCAGAAAGGCATGACCGACAAAGCGAATGAAGCATTCGCCAAGTCGAAAGCCCTGAAAGGGGAGTAAGGTTTCATATTGATTGGAGATTGCCGCTCCGCAAAATCTGCGGCTCGCAATGACGACACCTGCTTATCGCATAACATCAGTGTGTAAGATATGGTGTGAAGTAAACCGGAAGTTTTAAAATCATTAAAGGCCGGAATGCTGTTTATTCCGGCCTTTAATGATTTAATAAGCTCAACCCTGGTTGGTTAGGAAATAAGACAGCGCTTCAATCTCGATCGCGGTATTTTCATTTTTCACCTGGATCCCCTCCGGCGCTTTGATGCTGATCGGCGCAAAGTTGAGGATCGCTTTTACACCGGCCTCCATCAGCTCGTCTGCTACCCGCTGGGCGGCTTCCGAGGGAACGGCGATAATCGCAATTTCGATGCGCTGTTTCTTGATCAACTGCGGGAGATGGTCGGTACTTTCGACCGTGAGCCCCTGGATGGTTTGTCCCACTTTACCATGATCGGAATCCATAATCAAATGCACCTGAAATCCCTGTTTTCGAAACTCGCCGTAGTTGACCAGCGCTTTTCCGATGTTTCCTGCGCCGACAATCGCTACCCGCCATTCTTTCGAGAGGCCGAGGATCTCCCCGATTTGCTCTTTGAGCGCCCGGGTGTTATATCCCAGACCCCGTTTGCCGAAAGTGCCGAAAAATGACAGGTCTTTACGCACCTGCGCCGAGGTAATGCCGTCCATTTCCGCCAGTTGATCGGAAGAAACTGTGTCGGTATTCCGGGCGATCAACTGCTCCAGAGAGCGGTAATATTTGGACAGCCGCCGAATGGTTGATTCTGATATCTTTTTCATCTCTCCACCTGTACTTAATAATGGTAAATGCTTAATGGTAGATGCGCAATGGTAAATAGATACGCTGAAAGTGCTAGCATCGCAAGCGGGGAAATAACATGCTTTTTCATTGAGCATTTACCATTAAGCATTTACCCTTATCAGGTTCTCAAACGGCAATGTTCTCCACCTGCGGGTGAAGAACATTGCCGTTGTTATTTATAATATTGGCCCTGCGGGGAGCAGCATCATGCTCCTTCCGGGGCATCAATATCCTCTGTGTCGTCCAGCTGTACTCTTGCCACATCACTTACGCGGGCGCCTTTGTCGATTCTCATAATTCGTACGCCCATGGTATTGCGGCCGATGGTGCTGATATTGCCCACATGCACCCGCAGGATTACCGCGCTGTCGGTAATCAGCATCAGGTCGTCATCGTCCACCACTTCCATGATCGAGATCAGGCGGCCGGTTTTTTCATTGGCCTTGAAGGTGATGATCCCTTTTCCGGCGCGGTGGGCAATGCGGTATTCGCGCAGGTCGGTGCGCTTCCCGTAACCGAATTCCGATACTGCCAGCAGGGTGCCTTCCCGCTTCACCACCACCATGCCGATGACGTAATCGTTCTTGGAGAGCGAGATGCCCTTCACCCCGGCGGCCACCCGGCCCATCTCCCGAACTTCCTTCTCGCTGAAGCGGATTGCCAGCCCCATGGAGGTCGCCAGGAAGATGTCATTGTCGCCGTCGGTCAACTTGGCTTCGATCAACTGGTCATCGGCATTGATCTTGATGGCATAGATACCGTCACGGCGGGGATTGCTGAAGGCCATCAGGTTGGTCTTCTTGACCAGCCCTTTACGCGTCGCCATGGTGATGAAGTACTCGTCGCTGAACTCCTTCACATTGACGAAGGCGCGGATCTGCTCATTCTTCTCCAACTGGACCATGTTGACGATCGCCCGTCCCTTGGCGGCCTTACCCACCTGGGGAATCTCATGCACCTTCAACCAGTAGCATTTCCCCTTATCGGTAAAGAACATGATGTAATTATGGGTAGAGGCGATGAAGAGATGCTCGACAAAATCCTGTCCCTTGGTGGAGGCCCCGCTGCTGCCGCGAGTGTTGCGGTTCTGCCGGCGGTAGCCGCTGACCGGGAAGCGCTTGATATAGCCGTCTTTGGTGATGGTGATGACCATATCCTCTTCCGCGATCATGTCCTCAATCGAGAACTCCTCGTAGGTTTTGATGATCTCGGTGCGCCGGGCGTCGCCGTATTTCTCTTTCAGCTCCTCCAGCTCTTCCTTGATCAGGCGCATCTGCAATTGCTCGCTGGCCAGGATCGCCTTCAGGTGTTCGATGGTTTTGAGGACTTCCCGGTACTCATCTTCGATCTTTTTCCGCTCCAGGCCGGTCAGCTTCTGCAGGCGCATGTCAAGGATCGCTTTGGCCTGGATCTCGGAGAGCTTGAAATTCTTCATCAGGTTGCTCTGGGCAGTCTCGACATTGCGCGATTTTTTGATGGTGGCAATGATCTCGTCGATGTTGTCCAGGGCGATCTTCAGGCCTTCCAGGATGTGGGCGCGCTGCTCGGCTTTATTGAGCAGGAAGCGGGTGCGGCGCAGGATCACCACCAGGCGGTGGTCGATGAAGTGCTGCAGCATCTCCTTCAGCGGCATCACCCGCGGCTGACCGTTGACCAGGGCGAGGTTGATTACGCCGAAGGTGGTCTGCATTTGGGTGTGCTTGTAGAGCTGGTTGAGCAGCACGGTGGGCTGGGCGTCACGCTTCAGTTCGATCACCATGCGCATGCCGTCGCGGTCGGATTCGTCGTTGATGTCGGCGATGCCGTCGAGTTTCTTCTCCCGAACCAACTCGGCAATCTTGGTGATCAGCGAGGCCTTGTTTACCTGATAGGGCAGTTCAGTGACCACGATGCGGTCGCGGCTGTTGCGGGTGTGCTCGATGTTGGCCCGGGCGCGCACGATCAGCTTGCCCCGGCCGGTTTCGTAAGCTTCCTTGATGCCGGTGACCCCGCAGATGATCCCGGCAGTCGGGAAATCCGGGCCGGAGATATGCTTCATCAATCCCTTGGTGTCAATCTCCGGGTTATCGATCTGCGCCACCAGAGCATTGACCACCTCGGTCAGGTTGTGCGGGGGAATATTGGTGGCCATCCCCACCGCGATCCCGGAAGCGCCGTTACACATCATGCTGGGAAACACCGTGGGCAGCACCACCGGTTCCTGCAGCGTTTCATCGAAGTTGGCCCGGAAATCAACCGTATCCTTATCGAGGTCGCGCAGGATCTCGTTGGAGATGCGCGACAGGCGTACTTCGGTATAACGCATCGCCGCAGCGGAGTCGCCGTCGATCGAGCCGAAGTTGCCCTGGCCGTCCACCAGGGGATAGCGCAGTGAGAAATCCTGCACCATGCGCACGATGGTGTCATATACCGCCGAGTCGCCGTGGGGGTGATACTTCCCCAGCACTTCCCCGACGATACGGGCACTCTTTTTATAGGGGCGGTTGAAAAACATGCCCAATTCCGACATCCCGAACAGCACCCGCCGGTGCACCGGCTTCAGGCCGTCGCGCACATCCGGCAGCGCCCGGGAGACGATCACCGACATGGAATAGTCGAGATATGAATTACGCATCTCCTGCTCAATATCCAGCGGCACGATGCGTTGTCTTTGTAGTTCCATCCGATTGGGTTCCTTTTGCTAGATCTTTAGTATTTACACATCCAGATTACGCACATACTTGGCGTTTTTCTCAATAAACTCCCGGCGCGGCTCCACCTGGTCGCCCATCAGAGTGCTGAAAATATGATCCGCTTCCGCGGCATTGTCCAGCGTCACCTGCATCAGGGTGCGTTTTTCCGGATCCATGGTGGTATCCCATAACTGTTCCGGGTTCATCTCACCCAACCCTTTGTAGCGCTGCATCTGGATATTGCCGTTGGCCGACCCGTTCTTGGAAAGGCGTTTGACGATGTCATCTTTTTCTTCTTCGTCATAGGCATAAGTAGACGACTTCCCGCTCTTGATTTTATAGAGCGGCGGCTGGGCGATGTAGACATTGCCGAACTCCACCAGCTCACGCATATAGCGGAAGAAGAAGGTCAGCAGCAGGGTGCGGATGTGGGAGCCGTCAACGTCGGCGTCGGTCATAATGATGATCTTGTGATACCGCAGCTTCTCCACGTCGAAGTCGCCTTCCCCGATCCCGGTGCCCAGAGCGGTGATGATGGTCTTGATCTCGTCGTTGGAGAGGATCTTGTGCAGGCGAGCCTTTTCCACATTGAGGATCTTGCCCTTCAGCGGCAGGATGGCCTGGAAGCGCCGGTCGCGCCCCTGCTTGGCCGAGCCGCCGGCCGAGTCACCCTCCACCAGGTAGATCTCGCACTGGGAGGGATCGCTGATCGAGCAGTCGGCCAGCTTGCCGGGCAGGGCGTTGCTCTCCAGGGCGCTCTTGCGACGGGTCAGCTCCCGCGCCTTACGGGCTGCTTCCCTGGAGTTGGCGGCGGAGATACATTTTTCAATGATCCGCTTGCCGATGGGAGGATTCTGCTCCAGGAATTCGGAGAGCTTGTCATTGGTGATGGTTTCGACGATCCCCTTCACTTCCCCGTTGCCGAGCTTGGTCTTGGTCTGGCCTTCGAACTGCGGTTCGGCCACCTTCACGCTGATGACTGCGGTCAGCCCTTCCCGGGTATCCTCGCCCTGGATATTGACCTTTTTCAGCAGATTGTTTTTGGCGCCGTAGTTGTTCAGGGTGCGGGTCAGCGCCGCCTTGAAGCCGCTCAGGTGGGTGCCGCCTTCGATGGTGTTGACATTATTGCAGTAGGTGAAAATGTTTTCGCCGTAAGAACTGTTATAACCGAAAGCGATCTCCACTTCCACCCCTTCGCGGCTGTCCTCGTAATAGATCGGCTTGTGCAGGGACATGCGGCTCTGGTCGAGGTACTTCACAAACTCGCTCAGACCGCCCTTGTAGTGGAATTCTTCTTCTTTCTTCTCTTCTTCCCGCAGGTCGCGCAGGATGATCTTGAGCCCCTTGTTGAGGAAAGCCAGGTCGCGCAGGCGGTTGGCCAGGGTCTCAAAATTATAGCTGATCTTGCGGAAAATCTCGCTGTCGGCCATGAAGGTGGTCAGGGTGCCGCTTTTGCGGGTCTTGCCGGTGGCTTTCACCTGACCCTGGGGAACCCCGCGGCGGTATTCCTGGCGCCAGACCTGGTTGTCGCGGTAGACCTCCACCCAGCACCATTCCGAGAGGGCGTTCACCACCGAGGCACCGACCCCGTGCAGACCGCCGGAGACTTTATAAGTCGATTTGTCGAACTTTCCCCCGGCGTGGAGCACGGTCATGATCACTTCCAGGGCGGATTGTTTGGTCTCCTTATGAATATCCACCGGAATCCCCCGGCCATTATCTGAGACGGAGATGCTCTCATCCGGGTTGATACTCACTTCCACCACCGAAGCATAGCCGGCCATCGCTTCGTCGATGCTGTTGTCGACGATCTCATAGACCAGGTGGTGCAGCCCGCGGGTGGTGATGTCCCCGATATACATCGCCGGGCGCTTGCGCACCGCTTCCAGGCCTTTTAAGATCTGAATATTCTGGGCAGAATATTCAGACTGTCCTTGGGTGTGTTTTTTGTCCGTCATGAGCAGTTATCCTTAGTAAAATTTGATGTCTGTGATTGCCTTTTTGCCAATTTTATCATTTAGCTTTTCGATGATTTCGTGTTTAAAAAATGACAGTTCATGTCGCCATACGTCGTTATCGACTTTCACGAACAGGATTCCCTTCATCACCTTGTGCGGATCGGTATGGAGGGCGATCTCCTTGCCGACGCAACCATCCCAGAAAGCGAAGGCGAGATTTTCCTCGAACCGTTCCTGCATGCCCGCCGCCTTGAAGAAGGCCAAAATGGTATCGCGGACATGCTTGCTGTGGTCATATCGCGCCATATAGTTTCTAACATCTTGAGTATACAAAAGTTCACGCTAAACTGCAAGCGTTTTTCCATTTTTTCCAGCCATTTAAGCCCCCTGCATCCCGCGGTTTTCCGGTGTTTCGGTCTGGTAATCAATCGTGCCATTTTGCACCGCGTAATAGTGGGTGGTGTGCTTAAAATGGCTGATCTTATCAAAAAAATTCCGTGAGGTGGTGGTGACGAACACTTGCCCGATATCGCTCAGTTGATTGAGCATTTCCTCGATGCGCCCCGCATCCAGCTCGCCAAAAATATCGTCAAACAGCAGGATCGGCGCCTGGTCGCGCTGCTGCTCCAGATGCTGGAACTCCCCCAGCTTCAGGGCGATAACAAAGGTCTTGTGCTCTCCCTGGCTGGCATAAGCTTTTGCCGGCCGGCCGTTGATCAGAAAGAGCAGGTCGTCGCGGTGCGGGCCGATGATCGTGCTCCCGTAGGCCTGCTCGCGCGACCGTTTTTCTGCAAATAGCCGCCGGTAGGTATCATGCAGATCTTCCCCTTTCTGTTCCGGCACACTGCGCTGGTAAATGATCTTTACCTGGTCCGCTTTCCGGCTCAATTGGCCGTAGAAAGATTTGACCAGTTCGCTCAGCCGAACCACACTCTCCTGGCGTTTGCGGATAATCTCTGCGCCGTGGTGAATCAGATTCTCCTCCCAGGAGATCAGCAGTTGCGGATCCAGCGGGGCTTCCTGGCTTTTCAACAACAGTTGATTGCGTTGTTTGAGGGAGCGGTTATACTGAATCAGGTGGTGAAGGTAGAGCTTGCTGGATTGGGAGAGCAGAATATCCAAAAATCGCCGCCGTTGCTGAGGGCTGCCCTGGGAGAGGCTTAGATCGGCCGGGTGCAGCAACACCACCGGCACTTCACCGATATACTCGGAAAACTTCTGCAGCTTCTGGCCGTTGGCGGTCAGGTGTTTGCCGCTATCCCGGGAATAGGCTATGGTGGTGTGGATCGCCTGTCCCTGACGGTTTGTAAAATCTCCTTGTATCCGGAACATCTTTTCTTTATCAAAAATTAAGTGTTTATCTACCGCGGTGCGAAAGCTTTTGGTCAATGCCAGGTAATGGATCGCTTCCAGTATCGTGGTTTTTCCGGCACCGTTTTCGCCATAGATAACGTGCACCCCGTCAAAAAAATGTATGTTTGCCTCTCGGTAGTTTCGAAAATTTAAGAGCGATAATCGCGCTAACTGCATAACCCTCACTTACCGGCGCCGAGCTGCCGGCACCGTTTGCTGGCGTTTCCAGATGCTATTCCAGACGAATCGGCATCAGCAGCATCAGTTGGTCTTCGTTCTCCGGCTTGTCCTCCGGCAGCAGCAGAATAGCATTGTCGGGACGGATCAGTTCGACATTCAGCAATTGCGAATCGATATGGCGCAAAATGTTCTGCAGGTAGCGAGAGTTAAAGCCGATCACAAATTCATCCCCATTGAATTCACAGGGAATTTCTTCCCGGGCCTCGCCGCCATAATCGACATCTTCGGCGTGAATCGTTACAAAACTTTTCTTGATGCTCAGGATCACCTGCGCGGTCACCGGGCTGGAGAACAACGACACCCGCTTCACCGAAGAAAGGAAATCGTTGGTGTCGATGGTCATGCGGAAATTGGTCTCAGCGGGAATCACCCGGGTATAATCGACATAATTTTCTTCGATCAGGCGGGCATAGAGCAGGGTGTTCTCCATGTGAAACTGGGCATGTTTCTCTCCCAGCAGGATCGAGGTCAGCCCTTCTCCATCGAGGCTGCGCAGCACGAAGTTCAGGGCTTTGGTGGAGATGATCGCGTTCAGATCGGTTTCCGGCAGCGCCTCATCCACATAGGAGAGCATCGACAGGCGGTGGCCGTCGGTGGCCACGGTGCGGATGCGATGGCCGCCCAGCTCGAAGAAAACCCCGGTCAGCGCCGGGCGCAGTTCGTCGGCAGAGGTTGCGAAAATGGTTTTTTCCACCAGGCGTTTAAGCACCCCGTTGGGAAGCACGATCTCCCGCCCGTCCAGGATGTCCGGCTTGCGGGGGAATTCGGCGGGATTTTCTCCCCCCACTTTATACTGGCCGAATTCGGAGCTTAAGGTTGTGCGGAATTTGCTGTCGGTATCAAAATTCAAGGAGACATTGGGCAGTTCGCGGATGATGTCATGAATCAAGCGCCCGGGGATGGCCACCGAACCTTCTTTTTCGATAGCAGCTTTGACATTCGAGATGATGGTGATTTCCAGATCGGTGGCCATCAGTTCCAGTTGATCGCCCTCGGCCACGAAGAGGACGTTTTGGGTCATGGGAATGGTCGAACGCGCCGGCAGCACACTCACAACCTTTTGCAGCGCCTCATAAATCTCGTTTCGTTGAATGCTAAATTTCATGCGTTCCTCCGCCGGTCGAAATGGATGTAGAAAACTTTCAAAAATAAGACAAAAATGCTTTTTTTCCAAGCGAAATAATATGAATCATGCCTTAAAAAGCCTGCCTGCTAACGACTACGATGGCACACAGATTTTCACAGATTTGACAGATTTTCGCAAATCATTTTTTGCCACGAATGAACCCGAATGAACCCGAATATTTTCCCCAATTGAAAATGAATTTCAATGGCAAAAAGAAATGACGCGAAGCCAATGACGCCGCAGGCTAATGACAAATACCGTCAGGTTATCCGTTTTATCTGCGGAAATCGGTCCAATCTGCGTGCAATTAGACCTGTCATTCCTTTTCGCTTTCCAGCAGAATCCACTTCGCCTCCGGACCTTCGTTGAACAGTAAATCGACAATCGACAGGCCGGGCATAAAATCTCCGAACTGCTGGCGATAGGGGCGGGGATGAAAATCGGAATAAACCAGCCCCACCCCGGCCTCCTGAAAGCGGGAGGGGTCCAGGAAATTTGCATCCTCCGGCGAGGCCAGATAGCGCCCGGCGCCGATCTTACCGGCGAGATCGATGATCTTCTCCGTCGCTCCCTCCGCCAGGTCCAGCGCCGAACTGCGCTGCAGCGGCACGGTGATCGCCAACGCCTTGCGGATCAATCCGATCAATGCCAGATCGAGGTCGAGCAAATACCGCCATTCCCGCTCATAAATCTTCGCGAAGGCATCGACATAATATTCGAAATAAGGACTGTAGCGGTAATTGACCTCCAGGGTCTTGCGGTGCTTCTGCCCCCAATGGCGTGAAGTGTCGATGCGCACGTCCCGGATCCACTGCCGCTCCGACCTTCGGTGCCGCACCGGTACGGTCAGCCACTGCATTCCGGAGGCGTTTTTGATAAGCGTGCGGTTCACCCGGCCCTTATCGCGGTAGATCAGATCGTCGGCGATCACAAACTGCTGCGCCCGGCTCATTTTGTAAAAAAAATCGATCCCGGGAAGGTAGTGAGGCGGGCTTGCGGCAAATGTGCTCAAACAGGGCTCCTTTCCCGGCGGAAAAAAATGTCTTGAAATTATGGAAAATTACCTGAATATTCTATATTGAAAGCGCGTCGAAATCAAGCAAGGATAAAATCAACCCCAAGGTCGCCGTTGCCGCTATGAAGCCGAACCCGTCTCCCCCGAATGACCAGCCGTCCGCCGGGCCGCCGCGCGGACTTCTGGTGCGCTTCTGGATCAGCGAACCGGCGGTCATCACCCTGATCTTCATCAGCACCCTGGTATTGTTCCTCTACGAATTCCCGGCGCTGCGCGAGCAGACCGGCGGCGTACTGCTGTGGATCGATTACGCCTGCGTGGTCTACTTTTTGATTGAAGCGATCCTGAAGATCCGGGTGATGACTTTCCAGAAATATTGGGCAAGCCATCTGAACAAGTTTGATTTCTTTATCGTACTCTTCAGCCTGCCGGTGCTGCTGCTGCCGGTAGTCGATTCGCGCGCTTTTTCAGTATTCCTGGTGCTGCGGCTGGGGCGGCTGATCCGTTTTTTCCGGGTGCTGCGCTTTATTCCCAATATCGAACACCTGCTTGCCGGGGTCAAGCGCTCGCTGCGCGCCTCGGTGGGGGTGTTTGTGATCCTGTTTATTCTCAATCTCGCTTTCGCCATGGGAGCCACCATGCTGTTCGGGGAGATTGCCCCGAAAGATTTCGGTGATCCTCTGATTGCCACCTACACCCTGTTCAAAGTGTTCACCGTGGAGGGCTGGTTCGAGATTCCCGACCGGCTGGCCGAGAGCGGCGTTTCCGATCACCTGATCCTGCTGCTGCGCTTTTATTTCATCATCGCGGTGATGATCGGGGGCATCCTGGGCCTCTCCCTGGCCAATGCCATTTTTGTCGACGAAATGACCGCCGACAACACCTACAAAGTGGAGGGCATGGTGCAGGATCTCCAGCAGAAATTGGGCGAGCTGCATACGATGCTGCAGCAGGAGCAGCATGTTGCCTGGGAGCAGATCCGCTCCGAGCTTCACCAGGTGCGCCGGGCAGTGGAGGAGATGCGGCGGCAGGGGTGAAATGGCTCGCAGTCATCAAGGCTGAAATTGCACGCAGATTTTCACAGATTTAACAGATTTTCGCAGATTAAACATTGCGATATGGTTGCATTATCGCCATTTAACCATGTAACAATGTAACCAAGCACCCGTTCAATTTAGCGAATCCAACAAAAGGCCTGATCATGACCCACATAAAATTTACCCTTTCTCACCTGGCCGTCCTGCTGGGAAGCCTTCTGATATTTGCCGCGCTGTTTTTCCAGTACCATCCCTTCGGTGGCATTTACCTTCCCCTGAGCGCCGGGGAGATCGAACAACACGCCTACGAGATGGCGGATGATCTGCAGCTCGATAATGCGCAATTGCTGCCCTCGGTGGAGATCCGGCGCAATCTCGCCCTGGTGCGCCAACTGCAGGCGGAAAAAGGATTGCCGGGCAGCAACCGCCTGCTCCGGGAGGGCGTGCCCGGCTATTATTGGCAGGTTTATTGGAGAGAGCGGGAAAACGGCGGCGATTTCGACGATGGCGAAGTGGAGGATGGGGTGTTTATCCCCCTGAGCAAACAGCGCTGGTCGCTGGATCCCCATGGCAAACTGCTCGGCTTTCAGCGGTTGCTGGATGATTCGCTCAAGCTGCCCCGGCTCTCCCAGCCCGAGGCGGCAGCGCTTGCCCGGGATTTTGTGGCCCGCTACAGTCCCTTTCCGGATCTGAATGACGGCACCCTTACGGTCCGGGAAGATTCTATTGCCGAAACGAAGCAGCAAGTGTCGCCCGCAGCCGGGGAAGATAAAAAAGCGGAACAAAATCTCAACTATCAAGTGGGGAAAGGCTGGGAATACCAGGACGGCAAGAAGACCGAGCGGGAAAACCGTACCGATTATGAATTCCGCTGGACCACCCGCGATGCAACCAGCGGCGATGACATCGACATCACCGTGAAGGTGGCCGGAAATCTGGTTTCCAGCTTTAGCACCGACTATAAAGTTCCCAAAATCTACAGCAAAAAATCCGATTCGTCGGTCGCGGAAATCACCTCGATCCTGCTGGTGCTGTTGATCGGCATCGTCACCATCGTGCTGGCGTTTAAGCGCTGGCGGGCCTACGAACTCAGCTTCGGCTTTGCCCTGGGCATGGGGGGGCTGGTGGCGGTGTTATTCGGCATTTTTATGTACATGGAGCTGCCGTCCGGCATGGGATGGACCATCCTGTTGCCGCTGCTGATCGCCCCTCCCTTTGTCGGCGGCGCCCTGGTGATGGTCTGGGCGGTAGGCGATTCGCTCGGCCGGGAGGTCTGGCCGGAAAAATTTATTTCTCTGGACCTGATCCGCAACGGCTACTGGCTCCATTCAAAGATCGGGGAAAGCCTGATCCGCGGCATCACCCTGGGGGCGGTCAGCGGTGCGGTCGTGCTGCTGCTGACCCGGATCATCGACCCATTCCTGCGGCTGCAATACATCCATCCGGATCAGGATACCTTTATATTTTTGCATTCGGGCAGCCCGTTTCTCACCTTTATCGGCTGGAACGGGTTTACCGGGATTTATACCCTGACGACCCTGATGCTGCTGTTAATGGGGCTTTTGCGCAAGCGCTTTTCCTCGCCCATCATCTTGTTGGCCGTGCCGGCGGTGCTGCTGGTGATGAGCAACAAGGGCAACATATTGCCCCTGTGGGTGGGAATGCCAATTGAGATTATCGCAACCCTGGCGGTGATCTGGGCGTTCTACCGTTTTGATATTCTCACCGCATTCTGGGCGCTGTTTACCGCCCTGACCATCAACCCGGCGGCTTCGCTTTTTGGCATCGGCAACAGCGGCCACCTGGCATCCGGCTGGGTCGTCGCGGCCTTCGGCGGTTTATTGCTGATCTATGCCATCGTAACCTTCTGGGGCTCCGACCGCATCACCGACTACCAGCGGATCGCTCCGGCCTTCGCCAAGAATATTACCGAGCGCCAGCGCCTGCAGCGCGAGTTGGAGATCGCCCGCGACGTGCAGATGAGCTTCCTGCCTGCGGTCAACCCGGATGTGCATAACCTGGATATCGCCGCCCGCTGTATTCCGGCCCTGGAGGTGGGAGGCGACTATTACGATTTCGTGGAATTGGAAGGCAACCGCCTCGGAGTGGTGATCGGCGATGTGTCCGGCAAAGGCACCCAGGCAGCGTTTTATATGACCCTCACCAAGGGCTTCTGGCGGGCGCTGGCCAACGCCTCGGATTCTCCCGCGGAGGTGCTGACCAAATTAAACAAGCTCTTTTATGACAATGTCAAGCGGGGGGTCTTCATCAGCATGGTCTACGGCATCTTCGACCTGGAGAGCGGCATCCTTACCCTGGCCCGCGCCGGTCATAATCCGGTGGTGATGCACAAAGGGCAGGAACTGAATATGGAACGCATCCACCCCCGGGGACTGGCCCTGGGGATGGAGAAAGGGGTGCGCTTCGGGCAGGTGATCCAGGAAGTGAAGATCCCCTTCCAACTCGGCGACCTGTTCATCTTCTATACCGACGGCTTCACCGAGGCGATGGACAAAAACAAACTGGAATACGGCGAGGAGCGCTTCGAGGCGGCGATCCTCAACAACTCCCAGGGAACGGCCGAGACGGTCATGAACGCGGTGTTCAAAGATGTGAAACTCTTTGCCGGCAAAGCAGAACAGCACGATGACATGACCATTGTGGTGGTAAAGATCGGTGAATCCGGGATTACCCGTCCAGATCCAGCATCCACACCCGCACCACATGCTGCACTGCCTCCAGATTTGCCTTGAGGCCGCGGTGCCAGTCGCCTTCCA
This sequence comes from Calditrichia bacterium, assembly GCA_020635015.1. GTDB lineage: Bacteria > Calditrichota > Calditrichia > RBG-13-44-9 > J075 > JACKAP01. Next base: position 134,329 of record JACKAP010000001.1, read on the forward strand.
CGTTGAAGATGTTCATCGCCGTCTTGTCTTCCGGATTGCGCCCGGAGGACACCCGGCCGATGTTGATCGAATCGCCGGCCAGGATGGTGCCCACATGGCCGATGATCCCCGGCACGTCGAAGTTCTTGATGATCACGTTCTTGCCGGAAAGGTCGGCATCGACATTATACTTGTCGAATTCGATCAACCGGTAGATGTCTTTGGCATAGACGGTGCCGGCGAGATGGATCTTGCCGTGTTCGGTGATGAAGTCGCAGGCGATCACGTTGGTATGGCTGGTCAGAGTTCCTTCCTTTTTGCTTAATTCGATGATAATCCCTTTTTCTTTGGCGATCGATAAGGAATTGACCATGTTAAGCAGATCCACATCACTGCCGCGCCGTTCCGAGGGCTTGGTCTTCAGCGCCCCGACCATCAGGTGGGAGGCGATCGGCTCCAGGGGCAGGGTGGCCGCCTCGCCGTAGAAGCGGATCGCCACTTCCTTCAACCGCTCGCTGCGGATCTCGCTGAACACCAATCCCAGCCGCCGGGCCAGTTCGTAATAGGGCACGATCACCGGCTGGATCTTCTCGTCGATCGCTACAAAGTTGACCGCGTTGAGTGCTACATCCTTGCGCACGAATTCGATGATCTGCTCCATGATCTGGCTGGCCACCTTCACCTGCGCTTCCTCGGTGGAGGCGCCGAGGTGGGGGGTGGAGACCACCTTGGGATGATTGGCCAGGGCCCATTCGCTGGGAGGTTCGCTCTGGAACACATCGATGGCGGCCATCGCCACTTTCCCGGAATCCAGCGCCGCCACCAGATCCCCTTCGTTGATGATCCCGCCGCGGGCGCAGTTGACCAGGAACACCCCGTCTTTGCAGTGCGAAAGGCTCTCGGCATTGATCATGTTCATGGTCTCCGCCATCTTGGGCACGTGCATGGTGATGATGTCGGCATCGCGCAGCAGTTCTTCGAAGCTGACCAGGGTGACGCCCAGGCGCTTGGCAATATCCGGATTGAGGATCGGGTCATAGCCGATCAGTTTGCTGCCGAAAGCGGCCAGGCGCTTGGCCACTTCCCGCCCGATCTTGCCCAGCCCGACGATCCCGATGGTTTTTTCGTAAAGCTCGTGACCGAGGTATTTTTTACGGTCCCACTTGCTCTCGCGCATCGAAGCGTGAGCCTGGGGAATATTGCGCAGCATCGCCAGCATCAGGGCCACGGTATGTTCGGTTGCCGCCACGGTATTGCCGCCCGGGGTGTTCATCACGATGATCCCCCGGCGGGTGGCCTCGGCGGTATCGATATTATCCACTCCCGCGCCGGCCCGGCCGATGATCTTCAGGTTGGTGCCGGCCGCCAGCACCTCCGCGGTCACCTTGGTGCGGCTGCGCACCACCAGGCCGTTATACTGCGGCAGTTCCTGAATCAGATCTTCTTTGGAAATACCGGACTTGTTGGCAACCTCAATTCCTTCCGCCCGGTTATAGCGCGCCAGGATATCCTCCGGCAATGAGTCAGCTACTAAAATCCTGAACATCGTTCTATCTCCTTTTATATAAGTTATGATCAACTGGTGGCAATATAAAAATCGCGGCGACGAAAAGACAGCAGGAAAACGAATCGCGCCTTCGGCAGCCGGCAGTGGTTCAGGCAATATAGCCAGGAGGAGATACCAATTTCGATGATTTTTATGGGGAAAAGGCATGATAATTGTCAAAAAAGCCGCCGGCTTCCGCTCCCGCGGAAACCGGCGTCAGGGTCAGGGAGGAACTACTGCAGGGGTTTTTGAGGAGGAAAAGGTTTTATGGGTGAATGGGTGAATGGGTGAATGGGTTGATGGGCGCGTGGGGAAGGGTCGCGACCCTACCCTATCTCTCCGTTTTTACCCATTCACTCATTCACCCATCAACCCATTCACCAGAATCAAAACGTCATCACTTCAATCGATTTGAAACGCACCGGATCGCCTTGATAGGTCGCCGGTTTAAACTGGTATTTGTGGAAAGAGGCTTCGGCTAACTGGTTCAGCTTCTGGTTGGCGGAAGGAGAGACGATCTGCACCTGCTCAACCTGCCCGTCCACTCCGACGATGCACTCGGCCAGGATCATCATCACGCCTTTCACACTGACGCCGGCCGGGAGATCGGGCTTTTCGCGATGCACATAGCGTTTTTTCCCGCCGTCGATCAGGGTCTCTTCCACGATTCGCGGAAGCAGATTGCCCTGCCCGGCCTCTTTCGCGTCGGCGATCAGCATGATGCCGAGGGTTTCATCCAGGTTGTTGCTGGAGGAGGCCAATCCGGGAGAACTGGCGGCGGCCGTCGGTTGGGCCGCTTCCGGGAGGCTGGCGCGGACATCATCATCTTCCACAGATTCATCAAAATTTTGCAGCCGTCGGCGCTCTTGCTGCACCTGGGTTTTCAGGCGGTATTTCTCCCGCTGCAGTCGCTTGAGTTCCTCTTTGGCCTGGGCCAGTTCGCTCAGGCTGCCGAGCATGTCATTGATGTTCTTGATCTTGAGCGCCCGTTCCAGCTCATCGACCACCTTCTGGTCATCCGGATTGATCTGCAGGATCTTACGGTAGTTCTCGATCGCCACATCCAGTTGGTCGGCATCGAACGCTTTTTCCGCTTCTTCCCAGTAGTGGGTCAGGATGGTGCTCTGCATTTCCCGGGCCGGAGCAAATTGGGGATCCAGCTTTAACACCCGGGCGACATAACCGGCGGCGTTATCCGCTTCCGGCAGGAGGTAGCGTCCCTCCGCAAATGCCTGGGAAGCTTTTTCCATCAAGCCGTAGATCTCCAGCTCTTTCTGCTGCTCCGCTTCCACCAGGATGTGAATATTGTTGATCTTCGCCTTGATCTGCTCGATGTTGGGATCGAAGGGATAATTGGCGGCATACTCCTCATAAAGTTTCAGCGCGCCGGCATAATCGCCCTCGGTATATTGGGTTTCGGCCTGGGTGTAGAGGGTCTGCTGGAGATACTGGGGATAGTAGCGGTCGAAAATCACCGCGGCAGATGCGCCCAGGGTAATCAGCACCATGGCTGCAACCACCCAGGGCATTTTGCTGCGGGGCTTTTTCTGCCGGGCCGCCGGTTGCGGCGCCGGGCGTTTTACTTTCGGGGCAGCAGCTGGCTGCGGTGCGGTGCGGGGCTTCGCGGCCGGTTTTCCGCGATCGGAACGCAGGGCAGCGAGTTTCTTTTCGATCCGCGTTTTCAGGGAATCGATATAACCCGGTTTGGATGTCGGTTTTGCCGCCGCTTTCTGCTTGCCGTTCGCGGTGGGGCGGGGCGCTGCCGGGATGTCGTTTGCCGGCGTCGCGGGGGCGGGACGGGAAGCCGGTTCCGGTGCTGCCGGACGGTGCCAGGGGAGGCGCACATCGTCATCTTCGTCTGCCGCAGGCGGGGTTAACACGACCGTGGCATCGTTGTCCAACTGGTCGAACAATTCCTTGACCGGCTGCCAGCCGTTGCCGGCCGCACCATTGCTGGCTGCGCTGTTGCTCCGGGAGTGGCCGCCGGGAAAAGGCAGGGCCCGTTCATTGGCGTCACGCTGCGGGCGACCGTTGCCGTTGCTGCCGTTCAGATGGGGAACCTTCGGATACATGGTCTGCACGTGATCGGTACCGTGGATTGGGCAGATTTTCGATAAGAGATAGCGCTCGCAGCGCCGGCAATAGTGCTTGGGTTTGCTGCTGCCGTTGGCGCGGGCGGCATGCTGATGGCCGCAGCTGGGGCACAGCGTGCGATTTTCACCGATAAATTCTGAACATTGACTGCAAAACATGATCCGTCTCCTGTTAAAGTTCCTGCTTAGGTTGACCCTTTAAAATGTTGACCCTTTTTTACTGACGTTATGCGCTGATTGCGTAAGGGAAGCGTCGCGGTAAATGACTTCAGTTCGGAAGGCGATGCGAAAACGCTGCATCGGGGGACAACCGGAAAAATTCGAAGGCCGTGTTCACTTCCTGTGATGATTCCGCAACGGAATTTCCAAAGAGCAGTTTGGTTCGCAAGTGGGAAAGCGTAAACTTTTTTCACATTTTTTGATGCCGTGGGACCCGGTGTCAGCGTGTTAAACTGCTGAGTGTGACATTTTTACGGGTGTTTCCGCTTTCCTTGACCGCTTTCACCAGAGATAATCAGCAAACCCTGTGCCGGAATTCAAAAGACGGTTGATGGGTTGATGGGTTGATGGGTTGATGGGTTGATGGGTTGATGGGTTGATGGGTTAATGGGTTAATGGGGGGTGGTCCCAAGGCGTGATGGCATTCGGGTCCGGAAATATCATTTCACAATCGATGTTTTTTTATCCCCTGGCATGTATCACTGTTTCTTAATATTATTGAAGCTTATAGGAAACAGTCGGAATCAACATTGTGGTTTCTTAAAACAGGATTTACAGGGTAAATATTATGAAGAATATTATCTGCGACATCGACGGCGTGCTGCTGCATAACAATCATTTGATCCCGGGGGCGGACCGTTTCATCAAACGCATCCTGGAACAGGGCAATCCCCTGACGGTGCTGACCAACTATCCCTCCCAGACCGCCCAGGATCTTCACAATCGCCTGGGATCTGCCGGGATCGAAGTGCCGGAGGAGGTAATCTACACCTCGGCGATGGCCACCGCCGCCTTCCTGGAGCGCCAGGACGGGCGCAAGGCATTTGTGATTGGGGAGGGCGCGCTGACCCACGAGCTCTACAAGATCGGTTTCACCATCACCGACATCAATCCGGATTTCGTGATCGTGGGAGAAACCCGCTCCTATAACTGGGAGATGATCCAGAAAGCCTCTTATTTCATCATGGGCGGCGCCCGCTTCATCGCCACCAATCCGGATGTGGCCGGCCCAAAAGGCTATCCCGCCTGCGGGGCGCTCTGCGCGCCGATCGAACGCATCACCGGCCAGAAGCCGCTCTACATGGGCAAACCCAGCCCCTGGGTAATCCGCGCCGCCCTCAACAAGATGAAGGCCCACTCGGAAGCAACCGTGATCATCGGCGACAACATGAAAACCGACATCTTTGCCGGGGTGCAGGCCGGACTGGAGACCATCCTGGTGCTGACCGGCTACAGCCAGATGAGCGACCTCAAGCTGTTCCCCTACCAGCCCAACCATATCTTCCCCGCTGTGGGGGAGGTGGATGTGGTGTGATTGCTTTGCCCTTCGGGCGATGTTTGCTCGCTGGTGCTCGCGATGTTTGTTCGCTTTGCTCACGATGTTTGCCTTCGGCGTCATTGGCGCTGGCGCGCGTCATTTCGCCTTCGGCGGTTATTGGGCTTCGCCGGCAGTGGACCTGGGGCTGCTGCTAAAAATTGGTTATTGGTCTTTGGTGATCATTCGGGTTCATTTGTGTAAATTCGTGGCAAAATATCCGTGTGCAGCGGGTGCCGTTTAGCACAGCATCTCCCACATCAGCATAACATCCAACTACAGCCGTATCCCCGCCTCGTTTTGTTGAAGGTGAGGAAGTTGACTTGCTTGGAGAGCCAGTCATCATCATTTCATCAGTAGGGGCTTTACCATGCCGGATATAAAACGGGGTGGCTTTTTTATATCCGCTTGAATATATTTAATCTAGCAAACACCTTGAAAAAGTCAAAAAAATTTAAGGAGGACCGCATGCCCGAAAAGAGCATCGAACTTACCCGGGTGATTACCGATTTGCGCAGTGAACTGGAGAAGGCGATTGCGGAAGGCAAAGACAAAGACTTGCGCTTCCTGCTGAAAGAAATCGAGGTAGAATTGAAATGCAGCATCAAAACCGAAGCGGGCAGTGGGATCGGCGCCAAGTTCATGGTGCTGAGCGCTGGCCTTAAGGATAAGGATACTGAGCAATATGCCCACACCGTGAAGCTGAAACTGAAGCCGGTCGATAAGCATGGGAAACGTAAGCTGATCAGCGATAAGGGTAAGGTAAAATGATGCTTCGCTGCGGATAACCAGAGGATCTCAAATGAGCGAAAACAAATGGCATTGGCTGGCGGAAGTTCGAGTGCCTGCGGAAGGCAAAGAGTTCCATTTAAGCACCGGCGTTCCGTTGAGCAGCCGGTATGTGCTGACCAGCGGTCATGGCGTATGCGGGGCCGAAGAAGCCGAGGTCAGGTTTATTCACGATTTTCACCAAAAAATCAGGAAGTGGCGAAAGGCTAAAATTGTCTGGAAAGGCGCCCCCCTGAAATTAGATGCCGCACTCCTTGAACTGGATCCGGTTGATGGTTTGACGTCATTTATATACTCGGATAATCTGCCGATGGTTACCACGGATTGGGAAGGTGCCGGTTTTCCGGCCGCCAATAAAATAGCCGAGGGTGAGTTCAAGGGGCATCGTAACCCGAAGGGTTTTCACGGAAAATTCTTGCCCGGGGGAAATCTGAAAACCGGAGAATTGGATTTAACCGTTGAACCCAAGCCGGAGATTCCCGGTAAATGGGCCGGTATTTCCGGTGCGCCAGTCTTGATTCAGGGTAGGCTTGTTGGAATTATTCAAAGCTACCAGGAAGATTTTGGGGGGGGGAATCTCGCAGCAGTATCTATCGAGCAACTGTTAAAAGAAGATTCTTTTGCGAAGCATATCGCATTGAAGGATTGGGAAGATTTTGTCGGTGCCATATGCGCGAAGCTTGAAATTTTTTTAAAGCGTTCTGAGCAATTAAGCAATGTTCTCGGGAATCTATTGTCCGTCAGTAATGCACCTCACCGTCCGGATGAGATCGTGAAAAAACTAGTAGATTTAAGGGTTGGTGAGTTTGAATGGACAATGGCGGATACCATCAGTGGCTTTGGTAAACCCCAAACCTCGGATTGGAAATCGTTGGAGACATTTTCAAACCTGCTGCTGCCCATAATTTATGACAGAACAACCATTAACTCAGTTCATGAAAGTCTGGGCAAGGGTACCCTCCTCCATCTGCCGGTAGCGACCCGCACGGTGGCAGAAATACTGATGGCGGCTGTTCAGCGACGTCCCGCCGCATTCCGCAAACCCATTACTGGGGATGATTGGCCGGTCGGAGAAATCCTGCTGGAACCGAACCCTGAAGGTGGATTCAGCAATCCTGGGAGCAGCTTTATTGAGTTTTTCGATCAAATGATGAATGATAAATTTGTCAGTACCGAAGACCTCGGAAAACCTGATCGGGTGAAACGTCGCCTGGTGAATAAAGAACTTATCTACCGCGCCAGGCGGAAAGGCGGTGAATTAAATTATAAGCATTATTATATTTGCTCGCAGCAAGAAGCTAGCATAGTCGGAGCACAATTATTCAATCAATTGAAAGAATTTTACCCGCAAGTAATTTTCGTCGCTTTAGCGGATGATCCGGATCTTACCCCAGAAGAACGAGATATCGGCCGCCCAATTCGAGAGATTTTAGCCGCAAGAAACAGTGAAGGGAACCTATGACTTATTCTAAGATCAAACCCGGACTGAAGTATGAGCTTGCAGTGCTAGGCGATGCGCCGGAACAGGTGCATGTGTTCGAAGCCGATGCGATTGATGCGGTTAACGCCGCCATCGCCGCCCGGCGCCCCCTGCTGGTGCGCGGCGAGCCGGGCACCGGCAAAACCCAGTTGGCCCGGGCTGCGGCCAAAGCGCTGGGCTGGGCCTTCGTGTCCTGCACTATTGACGCCCGCAGCGATGCCGCTGACCTGCTTTATCAACTGGATGCCGTCACCCGTTTGGGGGAAGCTCAGATAACCGCGGCATTAAAGAAGGACGATGAACGGGAAGTGCGCGAATTGTTGGCCGAAAAACGCTTTATCCAACCCGGTCCGGTCTGGTGGGCGTTTTCATGGGAATCCGCCCTTGAACAGGCCGAGTTGGTCGGTGTTAAACCGCCTCCTCAACTGGATCAGGGCAAACCGGAAGCAGGCTGCGTGCTGCTGATCGATGAGATTGATAAAGCAGACGCCGACCTTCCCAACGGGTTATTGGAGGCCTTTGGCAGTGGCCGTTTCCAGCCGCCGGGTGTTGACAATCCCGTCACGCGGAGCGACCGGCCGCTGTTGATGGTCATCACCACCAACGAGGAACGAGCCCTGCCGGATGCTTTTCTGCGCCGCTGCCTGGTGCTGCATCTAAATTTTCCGGAAGGCGAGGCGCTGGAGGCATTCTTCATCGACCGCGGGAAAGCGCACTTTTCGGAAGTGACCAGGGTGGTACTCGAAAATGCAGCCAGGCAGGTGCGCGCCGATCGTGAGCATTGGCAGCAACTCAATCTCGCCGCTCCGGGGCTGGCGGAATATCTCGATTTGATCCGGGCGGTCACCCGGCAGGAGAGCGACGAGAAAGACCAGTTGAAATTGCTGGAGCGGATCAACCATTTCATGCTTAGAAAGCACCCGGAGGCCTGATGGCGCTTTGCGGACGCGCGGACCTGGTTCGCATGCTGGCTGACAGCGACGATGATAAAGCGGATTTCCTGGCCGGTCTGATCGGATACCGGTATGTTACGGGAAGACCGGACGCAGATCTCCCCCGCCGAGCGGAAACCGTTCTGCAAGATGCTGCAGCACAAACCGAGACCGCGACATTTCAGCCGCAGACGCCGGATATCGACTGGGCGAAGCTGCCCTTTTTCTTTGCCGAACACTTCCAGCCGCTTGATCCGGAAACCGATATTAAGCCGGCGAAGCGGAAGGTGAAAGTCTACAGCATGGCGGATCTGGCCGGGCGGGTTCCTGCTGAAGGGGTTAAAATGCCGGAAACACCGCTGCTGACTTCCTGGCCGCGGTTGCAGCGCCAGGTATTCGGGTTGATTCAGGATACTTCACCCAGCAGAAAACTGGATGTCGATAAACTACTGCACGACTTCAGCCGTGGCAGAATGCCCCGTTCGCTACCCTTTCAGATCCGCAAGCGCTGGCCGCGGCAGCTTAACGTCATCATCGATCGCAGCCGACGCCTCACCCCCTTCTGGCAGGATCAAAACAAGTTGATGCGCCGCCTTGAGCGCCGGCTTGGGCGGGACAATCTTCGCGAATACCGGGTAGACGATGTCTTTACCGATCCCCTTCCCATGGGGCGGGCCCGCGAATGCCGGGAATCCCTGCAAACCATCTTGCCGGTCCTGGTGTTGGGAGATTGCGGCGCCCTGAGCAGGTTTCCGCCGTTAATCCATCACTGGCAGCGCAAAGGCCGGCTATTCCGGGCTGGCGGTGCCAATACCGCCGTGCTGTTTCCCGCTCCCCGGGTACGCTGGCCGCAGCGAAGGCTCAGCGCCTGGAATATGGCGCCCTGGGAAATATCGGCCGCGGCCGTGAAAGGGTATGATGAAAATCGTCTGGAGAAGCGAGCTCAGCGCCTGTTGAGCCTGCTTTCCCACGCCAGCCGTGTGGAACCGGGCTTATTGCGTACCGTGCGGCGATTGCTGCCCCCCGGTGATGCCGATGCCAGCACCGAGGCGAATGTTTGGTCTCACCCGTCGGTTACCAGTGCTTCATCAGTGGCACTGACGATTTCGCGAGATGTACTGAAAGATTTACAAGCCGGTTATGAAGCTGAAAGTCCGGAACTCCGGGGAAAAGTTGCCAGAGCTATCGAACAGTGGCATGCGGCGCTGCCGGCGGAAATCTGGGTTGAAGAATGGGTCAGTCTGCCATTGGAAGACCAACTCCGTTGGCCCCGGGAGGTGAGAGCAGTACTGGAAAAGGATTTACAGCGAATCGCCCACACCATCAAATTCCCGGAGGGGCTAAGTCCGGCCCAAAAAGCAGCAATGTATGCCTGGTTTAAGCGTTTCATGGCGCGCACCGGTTTTAATGCCGATTTATGGGCAAACCGGCCCGGCTTGAGCCGGGCTTTACATGAAGCCGCTGCCTGCGTCTTTGCCGGAGAAGTGGAGGTGGAAACTGCCGCCGGTTACGATCCCCGGCGCGAGGGCCGTTCGGGCACCGAGCGCTTCTGGACGGTCGACCAGACCGGTGATGAGTTCCGGGTGGTCGAACGCCTGGCGGATACGCTGGACGTGGCGCCGCCGGGCAGCCCGGTGGCCATCCTGCGCTCCACCCGCCCATACCTTCATGGCGTGACCGGCGAAAACCTTCAGTTGACAGACGGTTATCTCGCCGCCGTATATTTTGATCCCCAAAGCGGCAAGGTAACCGAAGATTATCTTACCAAACCGCCCTGGGCGGAGGCGATCGGAGAAGACGCCCACGGCATCTGGGCCACGCTGCGCTACGTGGATGTCGAGCAACGTATGCGCTGGATTCCCCCCGGCCAGTTTATGATGGGATCGCCGAAAGACGAAGCGGAACGCTACAATGATGAGGTACAACACCCGGTAACGCTTACCCACGGTTTCTGGTTATTCGACACCCCAGTCACCCAGGCGCTGTGGCAGGCGGTGATGGGGAATAATCCCAGCCATTTTATGGGACCGGAGAGGCCGGTCGAGCGGGTCAAATGGAATGGCTGCCGGGAATTCATTGAAAAGATTAACCGGGAGATTCCCGGTCTGAAGTTGCGGCTTCCCACCGAAGCGCAGTGGGAATACGCCTGCCGCGCCGGTACCACCACTCCGTTTTATACCGGGGAAAATTTGACCACCGATCAGGCCAATTACGACGGCAACAATTCTTATAAAAATTATCCAAAGGGGAAATACCGCAGTGAGACGACCCCGGTGGGCAGCTTTGCGCCGAACGGCTGGGGGTTGTATGACATGCTGGGCAATGTGTGGGAATGGTGCGCCGATTGGTGGCAGGAGGATCTTGGAAGCGAGGCTGTAGTGGATCCCACTGGCCCTAAGAAGGGCGACCACCGGGTTTACCGTGGCGGTAGCTGGCGCGATGGCGCGCAGATCGTGCGCGCTACTGTCCGCTCCCTCGCCACCCCCGGCAACCGCAGCAGCCGCCTAGGCTTCCGGTGTGCCCGAGTTCAGGTGCCGGCGGACGGCGGCAGCGGCCCGGGCGGAGCCGGGCAGGCCGCGGACGTTCCGCAAAGCAAGGCGGAATTGTTCACGGCCGGGGGCACAAAATATGTGATTGGCCCGCAGAATAGCGCCGCGATTATCGTGCCACGGGGCCGCCGCCTGCAATTACAGACCGATCAGGGCATCCTTACGCTCTCCACCCTCACCAAACCGGTCTGGGCGGAGGCGATCGGGCGCGACCGTTTCGGGCTGTGGCTGCGCTTTAAGTTTGGCGAGGTGTCCCAGGGGCTGCGCTGGATCCCTCCCGGTCAGTTTATGATGGGCTCCCCGAAAAATGAAGCCGGGCGCTATGAGCGGGAAACACAACACCTGGTGACCCTGACCCGCGGCTTCTGGCTGTTCGATACCCCGGTGACCCAGGCTTTGTGGAAGGCGGTGATGGGGGATAATCCCAGCCGTTTCCAGAGCGACGACCGGCCGGTGGAACTGGTCAGTTGGGAAGCGTGTCGCGAGTTTATGGAAAAGCTCAACCAGGATAAGCCCGGCCTGGCATTAACCTTTCCCAGCGAAGCGCAATGGGAATATGCCTGCCGCGCCGGCAGTATTGCTGCTACCTATGCCGGTGATTTGGAGATCAAAGGGGCAAATAATGCTCCGCTATTGGATGAGATCGCCTGGTATGGGGGCAACAGTGGGGTGGATTTTGAACTAGAGAACAGTTTTGATTCTTCCGGCTGGTCAGAGAAGCAATACGATCACCAGCGCGCCGGTACCCATCCGGTTGGTCTGAAGCGTCCCAATCCCTGGGGATTGTATGACATGCTGGGTAATGTGTGGGAATGGTGCGCCGACTGGTGGCTGGCAAATATAGGCAGTGAGGTTGTAGTGGATCCCGCTGGCCCTCAAAAGGGCGCCGACCGGGTTTACCGTGGCGGCAGCTGGGGCAGCAACGCACGGGGCATGCGCGCTGCCTGCCGCACCTTCAACCGCCCCGGCTTCCGCGGCTACTACCTGGGCTTCCGGTGTGCCCGGGTTCAGGATGCATGAGCTCAGGCTACCGAGACGGCGGCCCGGGCGGAGTCGGGCCGGCAGGTCGAGGAAAGGAAAACATGAAGATACGGATCTCGGAAAAAGTTTCCCATCCCCTGGTTACCGGCTGCCCGCCGGCCTGGGCTTCCGGCTGGGGACAGGACCTGCACGGCATCTGGCTGGCATTCTCCTACCAGGATGTGGAGCAGCGTATGCGCTGGATCCCGCCGGGGCAGTTTATGATGGGCTCGCCGGAAGGTGAAGCTGGTCGCTTTAGTGATGAAAAACAACACCCAGTAACACTTACCCGCGGCTTCTGGCTGTTCGATAACCCGGTGATCCAGGCTTTATGGAAGGCGGTGATGGGTGAAAATCCCAGCCGTTTCCAGAGCGACGACCGGCCGGTCGAACAGGTCAGTTGGGAAACGTGCCGCGAGTTCATGGAAAAGCTTAACCGAGAGATGCCCGGCCTGGAATTGACCTTTCCCAGTGAAGCGCAGTGGGAATATGCTTGCCGCGCCGGCACCACCGCTGCGACCTACATCGGTGACCTGGAAATAGTAGGACATAATAATGCACCACTGTTGGATGAGATCGCCTGGTATGGCGGTAACAGCGGTGTGGATTTTGAATTGGATAATGGCGAGGATTCGTCAAGCTGGCTGGAGAAGCAATACGATCACCAGCGCGCCGGCACCCATCCAATTGGTCTGAAGCGTCCCAATCCATGGGGATTGTATGACATGCTGGGCAATGTGTGGGAATGGTGCGCCGACTGGTGGCAGGATGATCTTGACCGCGATGCTGTAGTGGATCCCACTGGCCCCGAAAAGGGCGACCACCGGGTTTACCGTGGCGGCGGCTGGGGCCTCAGCGCGCGGTACGTGCGCGCAGCCTCCCGCTTCCGCGTCGCCCCCGGCATCCGCCTCCTCAACCTAGGCTTCCGGTGTGCCCGAGTTCAGGATGCATGAGCTTCGGGTAAACAGGCCACCGACCAGCCGGCCCGGGCGGAGCCGGGCCGGCTGGTCGAAGGTGGGAGGAGCAAGCGGAAAAACCATTTTCATTCTTAGACGTTGCACCCAACAGCAGCCGGCGGGTCTCCCTTTCCCCACACCGTCCGCTCCGAAATCCCCAACACCATCGCGTTATTGAGAATCGTATCCCAAACTCTTGAGTCCACAGATTTCACGGATTTTCACAGATTAACTTCAAGGTTTTTTAACTGAATCTGTCAATCGGTTTTAATCCGTGTTAATCCGTGTAATCCGTGGACCGTCTTTCCGCCTTTTTTTTCGCCACGAATGAACACGAATGTTCACGAATGAACTCCCCGATCAGCAACATTCGGGTTCATTCGCGTAAATTCGTGGCCAAAAAATCCGTGTGCATCCCGTTCATCCGTGGCAAAAAAAATCCGCACTCCGCATTCCGAAATCCCCCTAACCCGCTACCCCCCCGGGAGTTTAACCTTGATTTTATACCCCGATTGTCGTATTATCCTTTCACTGCTTAGGATCGATGAAAGTATAATTTCTCAAATGTCAAACATAAATGCCACAGAGACACAGAGCATACAGAGAACTGACAACTGACAACTGAGAACTAACTCTGTGATCTCTGTGTCTCTGTGGCAATGGTAAATTTTAGCTTATGCCTGTATTGCCTTCATCGGAAGTGAAACGTATCGCCCTGGGATCGGATCACGGCGGATTTGAGACCAAGTCGCAGATCCGGCGCTATCTGGAAAGCAAGGGCTATACGGTCGATGATGTCGGCACTTACAAGGAAGTGGCGGTCGATTATCCGTTGTTTGCCTATAAGACCGCCCGCAAAGTAGCCTCCGGCGAGTGCCAGCGAGGAATTGTGGTCGATGGCGCCGGGATCGGCTCCTGCATGGCCGCGAATAAGGTGCCCGGCATCCGCGCCGCCATGTGCTACGATGTGAAGACCGCCGTCAACAGCCGGGAGCATAACAATGCCAACGTGCTCTCGCTGGGGGGCAAGCTGCTGGATTTTGAGCTGATCCGCCAGATCCTCGATGCCTGGCTGAGCACCGACTGCACCGAGGACCGCCACCTGCGCCGGGCGGCGCAGATCCTGCAGATCGAGCAGGGGTACATCGACCCGAAAAAAGTACAGACGATATTTGAATCCAATTTTTCAGGAGACGACGTGAAGGAGCTGAGCGACAGCGATCTGGCCCAGATCGCCCAACAGATTACTGCCATCCTCCAGGCCCAGGGTATCGCTCCGGCGGCTGCCTGCGAGTGCACCTGCTGCGGGGGAAGCTGCAGCGGCCATTGCGCGGAGAATGCCTCCGAGGCGGTGCGGGAGTTGATCGGGGTGGGGGCCAGCCGGATCAGTTACCGTTCCGGCGGTCGCCAGGAAGTGCCGCGCGACCTTGCCGGTTACATCGACCATACCCTCCTCAAGCCGGAGGCGGCGCGCAGCGATATCGAAAAACTCTGCGCCGATGCCCGGCAGTATGAATTCGCTTCGGTGTGCATCAATCCCAGTTACGTGGCATTGGCGGCGAAGCTGCTCCGCGGCAGCCCGGTGCGGGTGTGCACGGTGGTCGGCTTCCCCCTGGGGGCGCATACCGCCCAGATAAAGGCGCTGGAAACCCGCCAGGCGATCCGCGAGGGCGCGCGGGAGATCGACATGGTGATTAACATCGGCGCCCTGAAAAGCGGCGATACCGAACTGCTCTACCGCGATATCCGCTCGGTGGTGGAAGCCTGCCAGGACGGCGGGGCGCTGTGCAAGGTGATTATCGAGACCGCGCTGCTGACCGACGCCGAGAAGGTGACTGCCTGTGAGACCGCCCGCCGGGCCCGGGCTAATTTTGTCAAGACCTCCACCGGATTCTCCGGCGGCGGGGCCACCACCCACGACGTGTCCCTGATGGCCCGTGCGGTGCGCGGCAGCGGCATGGGCGTGAAGGCCTCCGGCGGCATCCGCAGCCAGGAAGACGCCCTGGCCATGATCCAGGCCGGCGCCACCCGCATCGGGGCCAGCGCCAGCGTGCAGATCGTGCAGGGCGACGCCAAGATAACCGAATCCTATTGAGCACTTAACCGAAACGGAGGAAGCTGTGGTCGATTTACGCTCGTTTGTGATCCTGGATAGCCTGCAGCCGCAGTATGCGGCTTTTCTCGCCACCGTGGCCCAGGGATTTTTGCCGATCGCCGGCATGGCCTCGCTGTGGGTGGAGATATCCCCGGGGATCGAGATCAACCGCATCACCGACATCGCCCTGAAGTCTACCAACGTGACCCCGGGCATGCAGATCGTAGAACGGCTTTACGGCCTGTTGGAGGTGCATTCCCTCTCCCAGGCGGATGTGCGCCAGGCCGGGCAGGCGGTGCTCGACGCCCTGGAAATCAGCATCGAAGACCGGCAAAAGCCGAAGATCCTCTCCAGCCAGACCATCCGCCGGGTGGATGATTACCAGACCCAGCTGATCAACCGCACCCGCCACGGCAATATGATCATCCCCGGGCAGACCCTCTACATCATGGAGGTGCAGCCGGCGGCTTATGCGGCACTGGCCGCCAACGAGGCGGAGAAGGCCGCCGAGATCAACATCCTGGAAGTGCGCGCCTTCGGCAGCTTTGGGCGGGTCTACCTGGGCGGTGAGGAGCGCGACATCGACGTCGCCCGCCCCGCGGCGGAGAACGCGATCAAGAGCATCAGCGGCCGGGAGGAATAAGACCGGCGAAGATAACAACTTAATTCGCCACAGAGTCACAGAGTTCACAGAGAACAGACAATTAATTACTGACAACTGACAACTGACAACTGACAACTGAAAAACTGACAACTGAAAAACTGACAACTTTATAAAAGGAGAACAACAGATGGCAGAAGCATTGGGAATGATCGAAACCCGCAGTTTTCCGGCAATGGTGGAAGCGGCCGATGCGATGGTGAAGGCCGCCAAAGTGGAACTGGTCGGTTACGAAAAGACCGGCGGCGGCTATGTGACAGCGGTGATCCGTGGCGATGTGGCGGCAGTGCGCGCCGCCTGCGAAGCCGGCCAAACCAGCGCCTCGCGGGTCGGCGAACTGGTAGCGGTGCACATCATTGCCCGTCCTCATGCCAATGTGGATGAAGTGCTGCCCCTGGGACGTATGCCGAAGGCGGGGAAGAAGTGAATGAGTGGATGGGTGGATGAGTGGATGGGTGGATGGGTTGGAAGGATAAAGGATAAAGGTTGAAGGAAAAAGGGACTGCGGTTGCATGTGCAAACTTTGACGCGGTAAAGTATTTACCCATACACCCATACACCCATTCACCCATAAACAATTAATATCAATTCAATTTTTTACGAAATTTGCCACATTCCAAACACAGGAGCAATCACACATGGTTCTGGCGAAAGTGATCGGTACCGTCGTCGCCACCCGGAAAGAGCCGAGCATGGATGGGCTGAAGTTCCTGCTACTCCGGCAGGTCGATCTGGACGGGAAGGAAGGCGGGGGATTTGTAGTCGCCGCGGATGCGGTGGGTTGCGGAGTGGGCGAGATGGTGCTCTACGCGACCGGCAGCTCCGCCCGCCAGACCCAGGCCACCCAAAACCGCCCCTGCGATGCGGTGGTGATGGCGATTGTGGATAATTGGGAGGTGGAGGGGGAGTTTCGGTATCGGAAGTGATGCTGGATGATTGGCCACAGAGCCACAGAGATCACAGAGAACTGACGACTGATAACTGATTACTGACAACTTAGATCTCCGTGTGCTCTGTGACTCTGTGGCAAAAAACAAACTTCTTCTGCATTATCTATTGATGGATTAGGCCATGAAACTGACCGACGAACAAATTCAGGTGATCGCCCGCAAGGTGGCGGAGAGCCTGGGGCATGGGGCTGCCGCATCGGCCGATGCGCCGGAAGCGCGGGAGCGGGGCGACACCTCGCTGACCGGGATCTTCCGTACGATCGATGGGGCGGTGAGCGCGGCGGAGACCGCCTTCCGGCAGTTTGCGGAGATGACCCTGGAGAAGCGCGCGGAGGTGATTGCCTCTATCCGCGCCGCGATGCTCGCGAATGCCGAGTACCTCGCCCGGGAAGCACACCGGGAAACCGGCCTGGGGCGGCTGGAAAGCAAGATCATGAAAAATCGCCTGGTGACGGAAAAAACTCCCGGCACCGAAGCCCTGAAGTCGGTGGCCTGGAGCGGTGACGACGGCCTGACCCTGGTGGAGCGCGCCCCCTACGGGGTGATCGCCGCCATCACCCCTACCACCAATCCGACCTCGACCATTATTTGCAATACCATCGGAATGCTGGCGGCGGGCAATGCGGTGGTTTTCAACGTGCATCCCAACGCCAAAATGGTTTCCAGCATCAACATCGAGCTGCTTAACCAGGCGATCGTCAAAGCCGGCGGGCCGGTGAACCTGGTGACCGGCGTGGCCGAACCCACCGTGGAGAGCGCCCAGGCTTTGATGCGCCATCCCCGGGTGGGTCTGCTGGTGGTGACCGGCGGCCCCGGGGTGGTGAAGGAAGCCATGACCAGCGGCAAACGGGCGATCTGCGCCGGCCCTGGCAATCCTCCGGCGGTGGTGGATGAGACTGCCAACATCCAGAAAGCGGCCGCTGATATCGTTTTCGGCGCTTCGCTGGATAACAACATCATCTGCGTCGATGAAAAAGAAGTGTTCGTGGTCGACAGCGTCGCCGACGAACTGCTGCGCCAGATGCAGGTCAACAAAGCCTTCCTGCTCAGTCCCTCCCAGTTGAAGCAGGTGGAGCAGGTCATCTTCAGCGAACAGCGCGGCCCGGGCAAGCCGGGAGTAATCAACCGCAAGTTCATCGGCAAGAATGCCAGCGTGATCCTGGGCGAGATCGGGGTGAAGGTGGATGACAGCGTACCCTTGCTGGTGGCGGAAGTGCCGATCGAGCATCCCCTGATTTGGACCGAGCAGATGCTTCCGGTGCTGCCGGTGGCCCGGGTGCGCAGCGCGGATGAAGGGATCGACCTGGCGGTGAAGGCCGAGCACGGCTTCCGCCATACCGCCAGCATGCATTCGCGCAATATCGAAAAGCTCAGCCGCATGGCCCGGGTGATGAACTGCAGCATCTTCGTCAAGAACGGCGCCAACGCTGCCGGGCTGGGCTACGGCGGAGAGGGCTACTGCTCCTTCTCCATCGCCAGCCCCACCGGGGAAGGGCTGACCGGCCCGCATAGTTTTACCCGGGAGCGGCGGTGTACGTTGGTCGACTATTTCCGGATTGTGTAAAAGGGTATATGGGTAAATGGGTGAATGGGTGAATGGGTTCAGAAGGAAAAAGTGAAAAGGATAAAGGATAAAGTAAATATGATGCCCTTTTCTTTAGATGATCGGACCCTAAAATTGTATTTACCCATCCACCCATCCACTCATTCACCCATAATCTAGTCATCAAAAGTCGATAATTTTGGATAACCATGAAACCACATCCATCCATCGCTTTTATCGAACTCTCCAACACCGCCGCCGGCATCTATTGCGCTGATGCGATGGTGAAGCGCTCGCCGATCGCCTTGCTGAAGAGCGGCACGGTGAGCCGGGGCAAATACCTGGTGCTGATCGGTGGCTCAGTGGCTGCAGTGGATGAGGCCTACCGGGAAGGGCTGCAGGTTGCCGGGGAAGATTGCCTGGATGCGATGATCCTGCCCGACGTGCATCCGCAGGTCTATGCCGCGATGCTCGGCGCCGAGAAGGCCAGCAGCGCCGAAGCCCTGGGCATTGCCGAATGCGCTTCCCTCTCCGCCAACATCGAGGCGGCGGATCGTGCCGTCAAGGGCGCCGGGGTGGAGATTCTGGAGATGCGCATGGGCGAGGCCTACGACGGAAAAGGCTACACCCTGTTCAACGGGAAACTGGAGGAGGTGGAGATCGCCATGGAGATCGCCGGAGAATTTTTCCGCCAAAAGAGCTGCCCCTCCCACCTCCGGATTATCCCCCGGCTGCACGAGGCGCTGGCGCGCCAGATTCGCGGATCGCTGCGCTTTCATGCCTCGGAAACCCTCCATCTAAGCGACGGAGAGCAGGATGTTACTGGGTAAAGTAATCGGCACCGTCACCGCAACCATCAAGTATACCGGCCTGGAGGGCGTGCCGCTGCTGATTGTGCAGCCGCTCGACAAGCAGCGCCGGGAATCCGGCAAACCTCTGGTGGCCGCCGACGCCACCCGCCAGGCCGGGCCGGGCGACCTGATCTACTACGAAGGCGGCCGGGAGGCGGCGATGGCGCTGGATCCCTGGTTCGTGCCGGTCGATCACAGCATCATTGGGATCGTCGATGATGTCAACCTGACGGAGGAGGCATGATTCTCGGCAAGGTATGCGGACAGATCTATTCCACCATCAACCATCCGTTTTATGACCACAAACGCCTGCTGGTGATCGACCGGCTTACCCCGGAAGGAACGCCTGCCGGCGATTACCTGATCGCGGTCGATTCGGTCGGCGCCGGCGCCGGGGAGACGGTGCTGGTGATCGACGAGGGCAATTCCGCCCGCCAGGTGGTGGGAGAGGCGGAGGCGCCGCTGCGCTCGATTGTGATCGGGATTGTAGACGAGACGATGTTGGATGTTTGATGTTGGATGTTTGCGCTCCGCGCGTCATATTTTGTTGCTCTACGGTCCACACTCCATGCTATTCAGTCGTTTTCATTCCGCATTTCAAATTTCCCCTTCGCGCTTTTTCCATCCATAATAAAAAGGTACGCCGACTGCAACAATCAAGATTCCCCACAGCGCTTCCAGCGGCCGGTGGTAAAGGGTGTTGATCATCAGCCAGGCGGAGATGGCGAGGTAGATCAGTTGGGTAATGGGATAGCCCCAGGCGCGGTAGGTTTCCGTCCCGGGATCGCGGCGGCGCATCACGAACAGCGCGAGCCCGGCCAGGAAGGAAAACACGACCATCACGAAGACGGCATAAGTGAGCAACTGGTCAAAGCTTCCCAGCACAATCAGCAGGGCGATCCAGCCAAATTGCATCCACAGAGAGCGGGCCGGTATCTGGTGCTGCGGATGAAGCTGTCCGGCCGACCGAAAAAAGCGTCCTTCCCTGGCCATGGCATAGTAAATCCGTGCCCCCGAGAGGATGGTGGCATTGAGCGAGCTGAGCACCATCAGCATAATGATTAAAGCAAACGCTGCCCCGGTTCCGGCGCCGAAAAGGATGCGCAGGGTTTCGTAACCCACTTCCACCTGGCCGGACATGCTGTCGAGCGGCTGAGCGTAGAGGTACACTGAATTCATCAGGATGTAAAGCAGGGTCACGGTCAGCACTGCCCCGGCCATCGCCACCGGGATGTTGCGCCGCGGTTCCCGGATCTCCCCGGCGATGTAGGCCAGCACCGTCCAGCCGGAATAGGTAAAGACCACCCCCACCAGCGCCACGCCCAGGCGCGAAAGTTCATTCAGACCCATGCCGCTTCCGGCAACCGCTGAGAAGTGCTCCCAGCTTCCTTTCCCGGAAGCGAACCCCAGCCCAATGAATGCCATCAGGGTAGCGATGCCCAACAGGGTAAACAAATTCTGAAATCCGGCGCCGCGGCGGATCCCGGTGCTGTTGAGCCAGGTGAGCAGCCAGGCGATCAGCAAGGCGATGATCTTGACCAAAGGAAATTGGAAGGATGTAAAGGGGATCGGCGCCTGCCACTGTTGCAGAGCTTCCGGCAGGATCCGGCTGAAATAAGCGGCAAATCCGATGGCAATCGCGGCGGCAGATCCGGTATAGGTGACCGTGAACGTCGACCAGCCGAACAGGAAACCGAGCAGCGGATGGTAGGCATGTTTCAGGAAATGGTAATCGCCCCCCGCCCGGGGAAAGCGGGTCGCCAGTTCGGCATAGGTCAGCGCCCCGCAAAAGGCATAGAGCCCGCCCAGCAGCCAGACCAGCAACAAGGACAGGGGTGAGCTAAGATATTGTGCATAAAATCCGGTCGTCGCAAATATGCCGATGCCGATCATATTGCCGATAATCATCATCGCAGCATCGAAGCGGTTGAGGGTGCGGGGGAGCTGGTTGGGCATGGGATGTGTTCCTCCGGATCAAATATTGCGAGTGTAAAATCGTTAATGGGATAATGGGTGGATGAGTGGATGGGCAAAAACGTATGTAGGGTAGGGTCGCGACCCTACCCACCCATCCACCCATCCCCCCATCCCCCCATCCCCCCATCCACCAATATACCACCCCAATCCCCCTTCCGTTCAAGCCAAAATATTATTTGATTCAAATTGTTATTTTGTCTATATTGATCTCGACGCCTAGAAACCGGTGTGCCGGCAGTTGAGAACAGAACATCAACCAGTATGATTATCCGATTTTTCATGAAAGATGAACTCGTCATTCCCAGTGATTTCAATTATCTGCCAATGGTCGAAAAATTTGTTTCTGACCTCTGCAAAAAAGCCCGCTTGAGCGAAGATCAAAGCGACAATATGGCGATTGCCATCACCGAATTGGTCAATAACGGTATTATACATGCCAACAAACACGACCCCAACAAGAATGTTACCATCCGGGTGCGTTACGAAGAAGACCGGGTGATCGTATCGGTTATCGACCAGGGGCCCGGCTTCGATCCCAAAGGGGTGGCCAACCCCACCGCTCCGCAAAACCTCTGGAAGCAAAACGGTCGGGGAATCTTTCTGGTCAAGAATCTGATCGACGAAGTGGAAATTATACCCACTGGCGAGGGCACCGAAGTTGTGCTGACGGAATATATTCCGATCGACTAACCGACTATTTGCCTGCTGCATTTATCTTTTCTAATCTGGATCCGTACAATTTTTTTTTTTAATGGAATGTTTTCCCGCTTTTATGTTAAATTGTAAGGCTGTGGGAAAATTGAACGGTATTTTCCGAAAGTATTCCAAATCGATAAAGTTTGCCGGAAATATACCGATCAAATAAAGGCGGCAGGGAACTGCGCCGGCAGGAGCAGAAATTTTTGTAACTCCCACCAGTATGTAGCATCTAAAAACCGCAAAGGTGAGCATATTAGAACGGCATTCATCATAAGTAAATTCCTGTCACGATTCACCCGGCAGGCTTATGGATGGAGCGGTATACTGCTCACGTTTTTTTTCCTGGGTGTACAAACAGAAGAAAATTCCGATATCACGATTATCGCAACCGGTGATACCATGCTTGGTTCCTGGGCGCAGCAGGTGATGGTCGACAGCGGCTATGCCTATCCGTTCGGGCGCATTCAGGCGGTTACCGAAGGGGCGGATATTTTTTTCACCAACCTGGAAGCGCCGTTTGGCAAAACCGGGAAGCCTTTCGATAAGAAATTCACCTTTCAAGTGAAACCGGACCTGGTGAAGGTGCTGAGCGCCGGCGGAATCAACCTGGTCAGCCTGGCCAATAATCACACCATGGATTTCGGGCTGCCCAGTTTGCTGGAGACGCAGGCCCTGCTGGAAGAACAGCAGATTAAATATGCCGGAGCAGGGCGCAACCTGCTGGAAGCTCGACGGCCCGCTACGATGATGGTCCGGGGACGCAAGATCGGTTTTCTCTCTTACAGCTTAACGTTCCCGGAAGAATTCTGGGCCAGTGATACCAGCGCCGGAACCTGCTTTCCCTATGCCGAATTCGTTTTCGGTGATGTGGCCCGGCTGGCGCAGGAAAGTGACTTTGTGATCGTCTCCTGCCACTGGGGGCAGGAGCTTTTAGACCGGCCCAAGCCGTACCAGATCAAGCTGGCCCACCAATTGATCGATAAAGGGGCCGACCTGGTGCTGGGGCATCATCCTCACATCATACAGGGGATGGAGATTTATAAGGAGAAGCTGATCGCTTATTCCCTGGGAAATTTTATCTTCGGCTCATACAGCGAGAGCGCCCGGGACAGTTATCTCCTGAAGGTGACCCTGCTGGAAGGCAGTAAAGCAACCAAAGCGCAGGTCATCCCGATCAGCGTCTATAATAAGGAAGTGGAGTTCCGGCCGGAGGTACTGAGCGGGGCCGGGAAGGAAAGTTTTTTCCGGAAGCTGAAAACGTTATCCTCGGAACTGAATAACGATTCATTCGTTATCAGTAGCGAAGGGTATGTGACGCGTATAAAATCATAGAAACCTTCAACCTTTTTAGCACAGAGGAGGGATCTAAGAAGAATGGCAAGAGGTTCTGTTAGTCGTGCAAGCCAATCATTAGATAAATATCTTCAGGAAATCGGTGAAGTTCCTTTGTTGACTCCCGAAGAGGAGATTGAACTGGCCCAGCGGATCAAGCAAAGCGATCAGGAGGCCCTGGAGAAGCTGACCAAGGCCAACCTGCGTTTTGTGGTGAGCGTGGCAAAGCAATATCAAAACCAGGGACTTTCCCTGGGAGATTTGATCAATGAAGGTAATCTGGGCCTGATCAAGGCCGCTAAACGCTTCGATGAAACCCGCGGATTCAAATTTATTTCCTACGCGGTGTGGTGGATCCGGCAATCGATTCTCCAGGCACTGGCGGAGCAATCGCGGGTGGTGCGCCTGCCCCTCAACCGGGTCGGGGCGCTGAACAAGATCGGCAAGGCTTACTCTGCCCTGGAGCAGGAATTCGAACGCGAGCCCAGCGCCAGCGAGATCGCCGAGCAACTGGAGATGACCGATTTCGAAGTGGCCGACACCCTGAAGATCTCCGGGCGACATCTTTCGATGGACGCCCCCTTTAGCAATAGCGAAGACAATCGTCTGCTGGACGTGATTCAGAATGACCACCAGCCCCCGCCGGACTCCGACCTGATGAGCGAATCGCTCAAGATCGAGATCGAGCGGGCCCTGGCCACCCTCACCAAGCGGGAAGCGGAAGTGGTGCGCCTCTACTTCGGGTTGGGGCAGGAACACCCCCTAACCCTGGAAGAGATCGGCGAACGCTTCAACCTGACCCGTGAGCGGGTGCGCCAGATCAAGGAAAAAGCCATCCGCCGCCTGCGCCACGCCTCGCGAAGCCGCACTTTGCGAGCGTTTTTAGGCTGAGAGCGAAGAGCGAAGAGCGAAGAGCGAAGAGCGAAGAGCGAAGAGCGAAGAGCGAAGAGCGAAGAGCGAAGAGCGAAGAGCGAAGAGCGAAGAGCGAAGAGCGAAGAGCGAAGAGCGAAGAGCGAAGAGCGAAGAAAAAAATAAAAGCCTTGCAGATAAATGCAAGGCTTTTATTTTTTAGCCCTTAGCCCTTAGCCCTTAGCCCTTAGCCCTTAGCCCTTAGCCCTTAGCCCTTAGCCCTTAGCCCTTAGCCCTTAGCCCTTAGCCCTTAGCCCTTAGCCCTTAGCCCTACGCAATATTCTCCTTAATCAAATATTCCACAATCACCACATCCTTCCACACGCCGTCGAGCTTTCCGTGGCGGTGGTAGGTCCCCACTTCGCGGAATCCGAGTTGGCCAAGCAGCTTGCGGCTGGGGGTGTTTTCCGGAAACACTCGCGATACCAGTTTCCAGATGCCCCTTTTCCGGGCATCCTCGATCAGGGCGGCCATCACCACTTTCCCGATCCCCCGGCCGCGATGCTCCCGGTGCACATACACCGAAAATTCCGCCACGCCCTGGTAACAATCGCGCATGCGGTACGGCAGGGTATGGGCAAACCCGCACACCGCCTCTGCCGCTTCCGCCACCACAATCACCGGCCGGCCGATAAACCACTCGGCGATATCCTCCGGGGTGCGCAGGCGGGTTTCGAAAGTCGCCACCCGGTCGCTGATCCCCTGGTTATAAATTTCCGTGATCGCCGGAATATCCGCCGGGCGGGCCGGGCGGGCCTGCACCTGACTGGTTGGTAAGTTCATTTTATTGGCCTGTTGCTTGATCTTTCAAATGCTGCTCCAGAAAATTGAACATCAGGCGGCGTTCATGATGCCGTCCGGAGGGGGTGATGATCCCGTGGGGCTGATTGGGATAAAACATCATCTGGAACTGCTTTCCGGCATTGATCAGGGCATCGGTCATATGCATGGCGTTTTGCAGGTGCACATTATCATCGCTGGTGCCGTGGACCAGCAGCAATTCCCCATGCAGACTGTCGGCGGCATTGGCCGGCGCGCTGGTGCGGTAACCCTCCTCATTTTCCGCCGGCAGACCCATGTAGCGCTCGGTGTAGGCGGTGTCGTAAAAACGCCAGTCGCTGACGCTGCCTCCGGCAATTCCGCAGCGGAAAGCTTTTGAATGGGTCAGGGCATAGAGCACCATATATCCTCCGTAGCTCCAGCCGGAAATGCCGATACGCTCGCCGTCGACATAGGGCAGGGATTTCAGGTACGCCACCCCGCGCAATTGGTCTTCCAGCTCCACCGCGCCCATATTTTTGTGCAGGGGAATCTCCCATTGGTGCCCCCGCCCCCCGGCGCCGCGGTTGTCCATGCTGAAGATGATATAGCCCTGTTGGGCCAGGAACTGCTCCCACAGCCCCATGCTGCCGCGATTGCGCACCTGCTGGTGGTGGGGGCCGCCATAGACATCGATCAGCACCGGGTAGCGCTGGTTCGGATCGAAGGGCACCGGTTTGATCATTTCGGCATAATAGGTCAGGCCGTTATCGCCCTGGAAGGTGAGCAGCTCCCGTTCGCTCAGTTCGTATTTTTCCGCCTGGCTGCGGTCCGCTTCCAGCAGCGTGGCGGTCTGCTTTCCGGAAGCAGTATAAGCGCCGATGGCCAGGCTGGAGGAAACGCTGCTGAAATAATCGAGATAATAGCTGGCCCGGGGTGACAGGTTGATGGTGTGATTGCCGCTTTGGCGGGTCAGTTGCTGCTTTTTCGACCCGTCGGTCTTGATGCGGTAGAGCTGGCGTTCGCGCAGGTCCTGCTCCGTCGAGGTGTAATAGATCCAGCCGCCTTTTTCATCCACGCCCTCCAACTCATCCACCAGCCACTCGCCGCGGGTGAGCTGCTTTTGTAATTTGCCGTTATAATCGTAGAGATAAAGGTGATTATAGCCCCCGTCGCGTTCCGATCCCCAGAGGAAGCGCGGCTGCTTTTGGAAAAAATGCACGTAGTCGCCGATATTGACCCAGTAAGGGTCACTCTCCCGAATCACCACCTGTTGCCGGCCGGTCGCCGCATCGCCGAAGACAAATTCCAGGTTCTGCTGGCGGCGGTCGAGACGTATATAGGCCACGCGTTTGCCGTCGGGCAGCCAGTAGAGGCGGGGGAAGTAGGCGTCGCTCTCCTCGGTATTATCGATCCATACGGTTTTTTCAGGATCGGCCAGCGCCGCCACCCCCACTTTCACCAGCGAGTTGGGATCACCGGCTTTGGGATAGCGCATCATCTCCACCGCGCCGTTCAGCGGGCGCCAATCGACCAACGGATACTCTGGCACCGGCGCTTCGTCGAAACGCAGGAAGGCGATACGGTCGGAGGTCGGCGACCAGAAATAGGCCCGGAAATTTCCCCGTGCCACCAGCTCTTCCTGGTAGACCCAGTCGAATTTGCCGTTGGTGACGGTGCCGCCGCCGTCGCGGGTCAACTGGATTTCCTTTCCGCCGGCGATCTCCAGTGCATATAGATTCTGATTACGGATGAAGGAAACATAGCGGCCGTCCGGGGAGACATCGATTTCCGTCTCCTCCGCTGCGGTGCTGGTCAGTCGCTTGAGCCGGCGGTCCTGCAAGTTATACAGCCAGATGTCGCCGTCATTGCTGAGGATCAGGCCGTCCTCCCGGGGCATCCAGATGTAACTGCCCAAAGACATGCCGTGACCCCGGCTGCCGCCCATCTGGGTGGCGCTACTTTCGCCGAGCAGCTTGTCGCCGCTCACCAGCAGGCCGCTCTCCCCGCTGCCGGCGTCGGTGACCCAGATTTCCGCCGCGAAAGTCTTGGGATTGCGCTTGATCTGGGAAAATTTATTCCCTCCCGGCAGCCACTGCAATCCCCGCGGCATCTGCCGGAAGATGCTGAAGGAGAGGGTCTCTTCCAGAGTAAGTTTTTGTTTACCCTCCTGGGCGAGGGTGCAGGCCGGCAAGCCGATCCACCCGAGCAGCCAGATCAGGAACAGCCGGTTCAGTTGTCGCTTCATCGAGATCTCCTTGGTTTTGCTCAAATATTCGTTTCATCAGGATGGAAGAATATATCAAACCTGCGGCGGATATAAAACGGGGAAGTTACTTTGCGTTATAAGCCGAGAAAGTGCGCCACATACTGCCAGATAACCTCCACCTGGTCGGCCATCTGGTGGTCGCTGCTGAGGAGGAGCAGGCGGGCGCCGGGGTGATCGGCGAGGTAGTCGATGCTGTAGCGGTAGGGCACCGGTTCATCATGCAGACCATGGATCAGCAGGGCGGGCAGCTGGCGCGCCAGGGGATTGGCATCGTGACGGGCGGCGTCTTCAACGATCCCGTAATGGAGGCGGCGATTCTCTCCATAAGCGTGGTGAAAGATTTTGATGAAACCGCTCTTGCGCCAGTTTTCCAGTACAGCCGGATCCATCTGCTTCAGATAACGGGTGGTGAACTGGAAAGCCGGGGCGATCAGCACCAGCTGACGTACCCGGGGGTGGTGCTCCGCAAAGAGGGCGGCGACGTAGGCCCCCATGCTGGACCCCAGCAGCGTCAGATCGCCGTCCAGAGAATCTGCCAGCGCTTCCACAATGGCCAACTGGCTGCTGAGGGTCAGATGTTCGAAATCTCCACCGTTCAAATCCGGGGTATGTAGGGTCTGCCCTTTTTCTGCGAAGCGCTCCCGAAAATAGCCGCCTTTGTAGGAACTCGCTCCGGAGGTGAAGCCGTGGAGGTAGAGATAGTGCATCAATTTTCCTGGTTACGGTATTTGAAGAGCAGACGCACCCCAATGGCAATCAGGATTAACGGCCAGATCAGGCGGAAATGATACCATTCGCCCAAAAAGATCACCCCCAAGCCGATCAGGATCGCTGCCGGCACCAGCAGGCCCTTGTCGCGCGGTCCGAAGAGGTACATCGCTAAAAACCCCAGCCCGGGACCGATCATGAAAAAGGGCCAGAGGTCCTCCATATACCACCAGTTGGTGTTCATGTTATACCAGAAAAGCACCCCGTAAACGATCAGGATGGTGCCTGGCATCAGCAGGCCGTGCTCCTTGCGGTTGTTCAGCCAGCCCAGCCAGAAAAGCACCCCGCCGCCAATCAGCAGCAGCGGCCAGTATTGCCAGATCTGGTACCAGTCAAAGTAAAGGTAGCCAAAATTATCCGCCAGCAGCAGTGCGCCTACGGCGACTAAAAGAAAGCCCCAAATCAAGGATTTTGTGTTCATTGATGTCGCCTCCATCAGAGAGAGATTTATACTACGATACTGTATAAAATCACGAATCTGTTATTAGTCGTTGGTTATTGGCAGTTAGCAAAGAACTGTCATACCCAAAAACCAATGACCAACTCAGAACTTGCCAAAAAACTCAGTATACAATATCTTACGGAAAACCTCATTAATACTTATCCGTTTCCCTGACATATTAGACGCAATCCGCGGCCGGTAGTTGCACCGCAATAGCAATCAGGCCTCCGGGACGCCGTTGGTCTCGCCGGAGAACAGCAGCTCCAGGTCCTGGCGGGAGAGCTGTTTCACGAAACCGCTGTCCGAGGTGATCATCTCCTCAGACAGTTCGCGCTTTTGCTGCTGGAGCTTGAGGATTTTCTCTTCCACGGTGTTCTTGACGATATATTTATAGACAAACACCCGCTTGTCTTGACCGATGCGGTGCGCCCGGTCGGTGGCCTGCTGCTCTACCGCCGGATTCCACCAGGGATCGAGATGGATCACGTAGTCCGCCGCCGTCAGGTTCAATCCCAGGCCCCCGGCCTTCAAGGAGATCAGGAAGGCGTTGATGCCGGGATTATCCTGAAAATTGTGGATCCGCTCGGCGCGGTCGCGCACTTTGCCATCGAGGTATTCATACTTCCAGTCATTCTTCTCGAAGACTTTGCGCACCAGGTTCAGGAAGCGCACGAACTGGGAAAAAATCAAAATTTTGTGCCCCTTGCTTACCAGGTCTTCCAGCATATCCTCCAGCAATTGCACTTTTCCGGAATCGAACAGCCCCATCTTCTCATCGAGAATGGCGGGGTGGCAGGCGATCTGGCGCAGGTAGGTCAGGGCTTCGACAATCTTCAGGCGGGTCTTGTTGATGCCCACATCGTTGATCTGGGAAAAGATTTCGCTGCGATAATATTCCAGCGATTTTTCGTAGGCTTCCTGCTGCTCTTCGGTCATGTCGATGTATTGCACGATCTCGGTCAATGGGGGGAGCTCGGTTTCGACTTCTTCCTTAGTGCGGCGGAGAATAAAGGGATAGACGATCTTCTTGAGGGCGCTGATCTGCGTTCCCCGCTCGGCTTCCTCGATCTCGATATATTGCTTCTGGAACTGCTTAAGACTGCCCAGCAGGCCGGGATTGACAAAATTGATCTGCGCCCAGAGATCGATCAAGGAATTCTCGATCGGTGTGCCGGTCAGGGCCAGTTTATGCGGCGCATTCAGTCGATTAACCGCTTTGTAGGTCTTGGTCTGGGGATTTTTGATCTTTTGCGATTCATCGAGAATGATGTAGGTGAGTTTCTGCTGGCTGAGGGCTTTCTGATCCTGCAGAATCACCCCATAACTGCAGAGCACGATGTCGTGCTCATTGAACTGCTTTAGCTGCCGTGCCCGGTCGCTGCGGTTACCGTGGTAGCGCAGTACTTTTAGGGTAGGGGCAAACTTATGGCATTCTTCCCACCAGTTGAAAATCAGGGTCAGGGGCACTACGATCAGCACCGGATGCTGCAACTGCTGCAATTCCTTCAGCTTGAGCAGCAGGGAGACCACCTGGACGGTCTTACCGAGTCCCATGTCATCCGCCAGAATGCCGCCGAAGTAGAATTCTTTCAGGAAAAACAGCCAGTCCATGCCGTGCTTCTGATAGGAGCGC
This sequence comes from Calditrichia bacterium, assembly GCA_020635015.1. Lineage (GTDB taxonomy): Bacteria > Calditrichota > Calditrichia > RBG-13-44-9 > J075 > JACKAP01. The sequence continues at coordinate 164,095 of JACKAP010000001.1, forward strand.
AACTCGCCGTGCAATCCTCCGGGCGGGGCCACCTGGCGAATGGCGTCGAAGGCCCGGTACTTTTCGATCAGTTCTGCGGTTTGCTTGTCGAGGCGGATATGTTCGGTCAAGGCCTGCAGGTCCTGCAGCAAGGTAATGCCGGCCATCGGCAGGCGGGTTTCGCCCTTGCCGTTTTTCAGGTCGAGGTATTGCGAAAATGCCAGGAGCTGCTGCTGGAGATCTTCCGGCAAATAGACATTACTTCCATCCGCCAGGCGCACATAAGGCTTCCCGTTTTGCAGTTGCCGAAGCAGGTCGGGAATTTCCACCACCTCCCGCCCGATGGTGATACGGTACTTCAGGTCCAGCCAATCGATACCCGAGCGCACCTTGATCTGCAGCTTCGGCTTCTCGCGATGCACCCGGTAACGCTGCAGCTTGTGCTCATTGATGATGGAAAAGCCTTCTTTTTCCAGCTTTGGCACAATCAGACGCATCCAGTCGAGATAATTGTAGTTGGCGGCGATATGCCAATGCCCTCCGCGGAAGAGCAGGCCGTTTTCTTCCAGAAAGCTGCGGCTGGCTTCCTCTTCCCCGGCATCGCGGTTGATGATGTAGAGATTTTTTCCCGCGCTGGCCAGACTGCGGTTCGAGGCAGGGTAGGCCGGAAACTCATACGTCTCGTATTGGAATTTGACATCGATCTGGAGGTGATTGTTCCATTCGGAAAAATAGATCAGCTTATTGGCCAGCCGGGGGGTGCGCTGTTCGATATGCTCGCCGAGATTTTCCCAGTCGAGCACCGGCAGGATGTGGGGCAGGTAGATCCGGATGAATTCGCCCAGTTCGGCATGGGGAATCTCGAATTTTTCCCGGATACGGAAATAGTTATTCCAGAAAATAGCCGGTAGAGCGGAGTTAATGCGGTAAATCTTCTGCTGATAGAGCATATAGATCGGGTTGGCGCACAGCACCAATGCCGGCTCGTTAATCTCCATCACGGTGTTATCCGGGAATACCAGTGTGGGCTGCAGGTAGTAGCCGTTTTTACCCTTGTTCAAACGCAGGATAATGGTGATGGTGTCCGGATGTACCGAAGCCGTAACCGGTTCGCGATAGGCGGTCTCCTTGATCATCAGGCGGCTTTCCGAGAGCCAGTTGAGGATGAAGCCCACCGGCTGGGTGTAGTTGAAGATCGCCCGGGTGTTGGCCCCGGTATCGGAATCCAGGTAGATCAGCGAATCCAGTTCGCTTTGGCTGATATTCACCTTGCTGCTGTCGATGATGCCCAGGGAGAGCCGCACTTCCCGGCCGGGAGAGCCGTCGAGGCGGGTGTAGGTGGCGTAGGGAATCACTTCCCAGTTGCTGGCGCGCAGTTCGATCACAAAATATGGTTCGTAGACCCCGGCTTTGGATTCAAAAGATTTGGGCTGGGGCATTTTTTCCAGCAAACCGACCAGTTGTTCTAATTTATTTCTCCAGGACGTATCCATAGTGCATCACAGTGGTTGTATTTTTCCAGAAAGAATTTGGTAATTAAAAATATATCGATGCCAGATCAGCAAAACAAGCGCACTAATGATATTGACCGCCATTAATCCTCCCCACACCCCGTCCAACTGCAGTAGCTGTGCGCCGAAATAGGTGAAAGGCACCTGCAGGAAATAGAGCCGCATCAGATTGGCAATCAGGTATTGCCGGCCCAGCCCCAATCCCTGAAAGCTGGCCACGCTGCACAGGTAGATGCTGCTGAAAGCGAACCCCGCCGCGGTAATCCGCAGGGCCCGCGCCGCCAGCTCCAGCACGTGGGGGTCCCGGGCAAAGATCCCCGCAAAGGTGTGCGGGCTTAAAAAGATGATCGCCGCCGGCACCGCCATCATCCCGAAGGCCACGGCGATACCGGTGCCGTAGGTCTGGTTGACCCGGTCAAGCTGCCGCGCTCCAAAGTTATGACCGGTTAAAATGCTTACCGCCTGGGAGATTCCGATCGCCGGGAGAAACACCACCATCTCGTAAGTAAAAACGATGGTGTAAACCGTGCGGGCGTCGGTGCCGAACGGATTCAGCACCCAGAACACAAACCCCATGGCCACACTGGTCAGAACCTGACTGAGCGTCGAGGGAAATCCCACCTGGAATATCCCGCGAATGATCCGCCGGTCCGGCCGGAAACCGGTCAACGACACCTGTACCGGCCGGTGCTGGATCAACAGCTTATAGAACAAGTAAAGCAGCGCCGCACAGCGGCCGATGGCGGTGGCGTATCCGGCCCCGGCGATGCCCAGTTCCGGGAAGGGGCCGTAACCGAAAATTAGCAGCGGGTCAAAGATCAGGTTGAGAAAATTACCTAGCAGCATGAACTTCATCGGCGACATCGTATCGCCCCAGCCCTGGTAGACGTTGTTCAAGACCACCGCGAGCAGGTTAACCGGGGTAAAAATAAAAATGATCGTCAAATAAGCCACGATCAGCTCCAGCAGTTCACCTTCCGCTCCCAGCATACGGAAGAGCGGTTTCTGCAGGATCAATCCGGCGATCCCCAGCACGGCTCCGATCCCGGCGGCGAGGTAAAACGCATGCTTCACGGTGCTTTTGGCGGTCTCTTCATCCCCGGCGCCTAGGTTTCGGGCGATGTAGGAATTCACGCCGCTGCCGACCCCCACGCCGATGGCAATCACCACCATCTGCACGATGAAGGCCATGCCGATCGCGGCGGTGGCCACATCTCCCAACTGGCTGACAAAATAGCGGTCGATGAAGTGGTAGCTGGTGACGAACATAAATGCCACGATCATCGGCAAAGCCAGCCGGAACACATGTTTTAAGATCGAGCCCGAAAGCAGTTCGCTGTTATCCCGTTGGCGCCGCATGACTCCTCTGCTCCCATTCTGGTATGGCATGCACTGGCATGTGATCCGTTATCGTCACTTCCGCTCCCGGCAATAAATTCACCATGCTGCATGATAAGCATCGCCCTTGAACAGCCTTGGCAATGCTTCAGGCCATGGCTTTAAGTCTTGGAACTTAGCCAGCTTAAAATATAATTAAAAATTGACAGTGAAGAAGGGATAAAAAAAAAATCTGGGGGGGAAGTGAGATAGGCGGGAGAAATGGTAAATGCGTAATGGTAAATGCTCAATGGTAAATGGATGTTGGATGTCGGTTTAAATGATGTACAGAGGTGTCGTCATTGCGAGCCGCGCCTTTTGCGGCGCGGCAATCTCCGGCGTATCGCTTCCAACGTCACTGCAGTTGGTTGCGTTTAGCAGGAGATTGCTTCGGCACAAAACGCCTCGCAATGACAGCCCAAATATCATTTATTCCACCCAACACCCAACACCCAACACCCAGCCCCTCACCGCGGAAAGCGCCAGTTGGGCACCAGCAATACCATCACCAACAGCAGCGCCAGAAGAAAGATGCCGCTGTGCTGTAGGAACGGCAGCGCTTGACCGGCTTCACGGGCCGGAGAAAATTGCAGCAACCTGGCACTGCCGGCACCGCTGCCCGCTCCCGCCGCGCTGACATCACCGACCAGGAAACGGCCTACGTCAATTACCTCCTCGACATCTTCCAGGCGCATGGTAATGTCTTTGCGGGCCATCTGCGGCCGGCCGAAATCGGTGTAAAGGGTTACCTGAATGGTAGTCGCCCCGGCCAAAACCTGCTGGGAATTGCCGTAATAATTCACCTGAATCCGATATTCCCCGGCCTTGGAGCGGCGGAGCATAAATGCCTCCGGGCCGTATCCCCGGGTGAAGTCGCGCGACATGATCCCGCCGATATAGCTCTGGTTATTGTCGTAGTAACACTTTTCACCGTTCGGATCGGTGACCCACAGGTCCATGTCGCAATTGTCGGCATCCCAATTCAACACCACCCGGATATCCACCGGCAGATTTCGGCGCAGCCGCGGATCGATGGTGCTCAGGTCGAGTGAATCGCCATGCAACGCAGCCAGGGCATTCAGCTCGTCGAGCGCGATCAGCTCGATCTGGGGAAAGCGGTCGTCCCATTGCCCGGTCACCACCTCATAAAGCAGATCGACCGCCCGCTGGTAATCGCCGGCAGCGGCGCAAACCAGGCCGAGATCGCGGTAGGACTGGGGCTCTTCCGGGCGCATTTCCAGCACATCTTCAAACACCGACCGAGCCAAATTAGGATAGTTGAGCTGGCTCAGGCGGTGGCCGAGGATGCGCAGCAGTTGGGGATTTTCCAATTCCATCTCGGCGATGTTGGAGAGCACCCGCAACGCGGTATCCGGCTGTTCTTTCGCGATATAAAAATCCGCCATATCCAGGAAGAAGGCCGAGCTGTTTGGATATTCAGACTTCTCTTCGCGGTAGATTGCCGCCCAAGCTTCCGGAGGCGCCGCGCCAATCCGTTTCAGGTAGGGCGTGGCCGGGTCCCAGGCACTGAGGGCGATGGCGCCGGCCGGCGCAGCGTCGGCATCGCTTCCTCCGCTGCCCCCGAGCGAGGACTCGATTGACAAAACCCCATTATATTGTTGCGCGGCCCTTCCCGCCCCCGCGGCACTCCGCTGTTCACTGGATGAAGCACCATCTTCCGCCGCTTCCGGAGACATACGCATGGCGGAAAAGCGCTCCATTAGGTGACCTCCGTCGCTTTCTTCCTCCTCCCGCGGCAGGTCCTGGGGGAAGTCGCGCTGCCACCAGGCCTGGCGCTCCTGAAACATCTCCACCACCTCCGCCAGGTGCGCTTCCCGGGTCTCGGCCGCCTCGCGCTCGCTACTTTCCAGCAGGGCGAAATACGCCTCCTGCAGTGCCGGAGGAGGCAGGATGTGGTGCTCGGCATAATCCTCCACCCGGTCGAGCACGATCAGGGAGGTTTGGCGAGTGACGATGCCGTAACGCTTGCCCAGGCGGGTAATCTCGGCAGCATTCTTCCGGTAAAAGATATCCAGTTCAGCGATCTGCTTCTGGGCCCAGATGCGCCGGATCAGCCCGTCGGCGGGTACTTCCGCCTGGCGGTTCAGCGTGATCGTCTCCTGGTGCTGGATCTCTTCACCGATCCCAAAGTTCAGGGTAATTTCGGCCTCATCCTGCAGCAGCAGGCCGGCCAGGGATAAAGTGCCGTCATCAACTACCTCCGGGAGGGAAGGATAAATCTCGGAAACCGCCCGGCGGTCATACTCGGCGGAAATAAAGCGGAAGGGCCGGCGGGTCAGTTGCGCCGCCGCTTCCGCCACGGTCAGGCGCTGCAGGTTGAGATACACCCCGCCGCTGCTGCGGGCGAGATATTCCAGGTAACCGTGCTCGGTGGTGGCCTGGGAGCTGACGGACAGAACTGGACGATTGCCGGGAACGATCTCCGCTTCACCGAAATTGGAAATCCCGTCGCTGAAGAGCAAGATGACCTCGCCGTCATAGTTGGCCGGATTGATCGCCCCTAATTGGGTGCCGCCGTCGTAATGTACCTTTTGCAAACGGGTACGAAGTTTTTCCCAATTGCCGCCTTGCACCGGATAATTTACCGGAGAAGCCACCTCATTGCTGAACAGCACCAGCGCCACTTCGGCATCGCCGATGGTGCGGAAATAGCGGTCGAGCAGCGCCAGTTCCTTCTCCAGATCCCGCCCGGCAGCCGATCCGGACGCATCCCACAGCAGGGTGATCTTGCCCGGCCGCGGTTGGGGCATTTCGCTGATCTCCGGGGTGACGGTCAGGTAAAAATAGCGCTGGCCGTCGACGTTCTCCACGAACAGGCGCGGCTGCCCGGCCGGTTGGGGCAGGGTGAAGGCCAACTGGCGATTGGGAAGATAATCCTGATAGTTCGCCTCCGCCAGGTAGGATTCCCGCCAGCGCTCGAAGCGGAGATTGGCCATCTCGTGCGCGCGGTCCCAGGCCGGCTGCACCGGCTGCTTGAACACCTCCACCCGCAGCGAGAATTGCCTCACCGCCTCTTTGAACTGCAGCGGCAGCAGGTAGAGCGGGCCGGCATCAGTATGCTTCAGCTCTTGCTCGTAAGCTACCAGCAGGCGCTTATGGCCTTTGGCGGGAATCGGGTAGATGCGCGATTTAAAATTATTCCCCCGGGTGCGTTCCAGCAGGCCGGGATCGATCTGCCGGCGCACCACCGACTCAAACACCTGGCGCCCTTTATCCTTCTCTACCACCACCCCTTCGCGGAGGTCGCCGTTCACCTCCATGGCAAAGCGGGAGACGCTTTGCCCTTCCCCGAGGGGGAAATAAAGATTGCCTTCCAGCACCCGGTTGAGATCGTTATAAAAGATCATCTCCATAGTGGTGGTGGCGAGGTTGCCGTGCACCTTCACATCGATGCGCAGGGTTTCCAGGCGCAGCGACCGCTCCGTGCCGCTGCTATCGGTTTTGATGAGGATGGCCGGGGACTCCTGCCCGGCCAGGGGTAAGGCGGCCAGCAGCAGGCAACCCAACAAGATTTTCAACAATGGTTTCATGAGACCTCTCCTGGTTCAGTATCAATATACTGACCGAACCAGGAGGCAATGTTGGCCGATGCCACCATTTTTTGTTGGTAAAATTAAGCAGGTTACGATAACCGATGCCTGTGCTGGCTGGATTATTATATTGGTGCTGTCATTGCGAGGCGCCTTTTGCCGAAGCAATCTCCTGCGGGGTGCACCCATCTGCAGTTAGGTTGGAAGCGGTCTGCCGGAGATTGCCGCGCCGCAACATACGCGGCTCGCAATGACGATACCTGTTAGCTGCACAAAAATTCCGCATTATCCGCACACCATTACGCCTCCACTACCCGCAGCAGCAGCGTCTTCAGATATTCTCCCTCCGGATGAAAAATGCTCACCGGGTGATCGGCCGGCTGGCCGGGGCGGGCGAGGATCTGCACCTGGCGGCCGGCTTCCTGGGCGGCGGAGAAGACGATCTGCTGGAAGAGGTGCCAGTCGACGAACGGTGAGCAGGAGCAGGTGAGCACCAGGCCGCCGTCGGCCACCTGCTTAATCGCCAGGCGGTTGATATCCTTATACCCCCGGGCGCCTTTATCGATATGCTTCTTCGACTTTACGAAGGCGGGGGGATCGAGCACAATCACATCATATTCCTGGTCCGGCTGGCGCAGGAAATCGAATACATTGGCAGTGATGAAGCGGTGTGCCTGCGCATCGAGGCCGTTGAGGGCGAAATTTTCCTGTGCCAGGGCGATGGCCGGCTCGCTGATATCCAGCGAGGTAGTGGAAGCACCGTTTACCGCGGCATAGATGCTGAAGCCGCCGGTGTAGGAAAAACAATTGAGCAGCCGCTTGCCGGCGGCGACGTTTCCGATCAGGGCGCGGTTGTCGCGCTGATCCAGAAAGAAGCCGGTCTTCTGCCCGTCCAGCAGATCGGCATAAAACTGCAAGTTGTTTTCCCGGAAGCGCACTTTCTCCGGCAGCTTGCCATGCAGCACTTCCCGGGTGGGGGTAAGGCCTTCTTCCGTCAGTGCCTTGGTTTCGCAGCGGTCCAGGATGGCGTTGGGCTGGAAGCGCTTTTTCAGGATGTCGACAATCTGCGGCTTCAACCGGGCCATGCCGAGGGCATGAAACTGCACCACCCAATTGTCGCCATAGCGGTCGATGATCAGCCCGGGAAGCAGATCCGCCTCGCCATGCACCAGGCGGTAGGCATCGGTATCGGGCGGCAGGAACTGCTCGCGCAGCGCTTGAGCCTGGCCGAGCCGCCGTTCCAGCAAGCCGGCATCCACCGTCTCCCCGCCAATGGTAAGCATCCGCACCCGGATCTGCGAGGCAGGATTGACAAAGCCTTTGCCGAGCAGGTTTCCTTTGGCGGCAAAAACCGGCAGGATGTCGCCCGGGGCAAATTCCCCTTCGATGGCGGCAATTCCCCCGGAGAAGACCCAGGGGTGGCGGTTTTTCAGTGATTTATCACGGCCTGGTTTCAGTATTACCCGGGCGGAGGTGTTTTCGAGAGAAGGCATTTTTGCTCCTTGGTGAATGGGTTAATGGGTGGATGGGTTAATGAATTAACGGGTGTGGCACGTAGGGTAGGGTCGCGACCCTACCCTACCTCCAATTTTTCCCATCCACCCATTCACCCATTAACGCGAACCCTTATCATTATTATTACCCCAATTTTCTCCGCCAAATATATACTATAACGACCCCCATTCCACACGCTTTCATAAATTCACCCCAAAAGTGAAAATGAATATTGGTATCTGAAAATTCACTGTATTATATTGTTATTTTGCAAATAAAACGAGGTCTCATCATGCGAATCATATTGCTTCTCCTGGGGGTCTTCTGGCTGCAAGCCGTTTTGGGACAGTCGGGAGAGATTCACCTTCAGAAGCAGATCCTACTGGCCCGCGATCAGGTGATGCCGGCGCTGGTGCACGTGGAGCCGGTCATCCAGATCTTCTCCCGCGGGGAAAAGCAGCATACCCTGGTCACCGGCAGCGGTGTAATCTTCTCCCGGGAAGGGTATGTGCTGACCAACCATCACGTGGCCGCCAATGCCACCAAGGTGTGGTGCACCCTTTCCAACAAGCAGCGCATTACCGCCACGGTGGTGGGCAGCGATCAATCGACCGACATTGCGGTGCTGAAGTTGAACCTGGAAGAGCTGGAAGATCCGAATGTTCCCTTTGCCCGGCTGGGCGATTCCGACAGCCTGGAGGTGGGGCAGATCGTGCTGGCCCTGGGCAGTCCCCTGGGCCTTTCCCGCTCGGTTTCCATGGGGGTGGTCAGTTCGATTGACCGCTATTTCCCCAACCGCGGCTCGATGGTATCGCCCTATAATCTCTGGATCCAGACCGATGCGGCCATCAATCCCGGCAACAGCGGAGGACCGCTGATCAACCTGGCGGGAGATGTGGTCGGCATCAACGCCCGGGCAGTCTTTTTTGCCGAAAACCTGGGTTTTGCCATTCCCATCAACCTGGTGAAGGAAATTGCCGGCGAGATCATCGAGGGCAGTTCGGTCAAGCGCGCCTGGATCGGGTGCGATTTCCAGGAGATCCAGGATCTGCGGGAATATCTGGATAAACCGGCATTCGAAGGCGCGCTGGTGGCCAATGTGGAGGAAAACTCACCGGCGGCGAAGGCCGGCCTGCAGCCCGGCGACGTGCTGCAGCAGATCGGCGATACCCCGGTCAATGCGGTTTACGAAGAAGACCTGCCGGCGATCCGCAAAGTGATTGCCGGCCTGCCGATTGGAGAAAAGACCCCCATTCAGGTCTGGCGCAGCGATCAGAAGCTGCGCTTGAATTTGACGGCCATCGAGGAGCCGTTCAAAGACGATCCGGAATTTGAGGCGGCGGCCTGGGGGATGGTGATCAAAGGCCTGGCCTGGCATATCTACCGGGTGCAGATGCTGCCGGATTTCCAGGGCGTCTACGTCACCAGCGTCAAGCCGGGCGGCCCGAGCGACCTCTCCAGCATCCGCAATGGGGACGTGATCCGCAAGATCAACGGCCGCAGCATTGCCGGCGACAGCGATTTTAAGGAAGTATATGCGTCCTTGCAGAAAAACGAAGCCCCGGTCTACCTGGAAATGATCCGCAACGGGTATCCTTATTTCGCGGTGCTCAAAGGCACAATGACGCCTTAACGCGAAACTTTTTCAGCCACGGAGCCACAGAGTGCACAGAGAGGTTTCAGTTGTCAGTCGTCAGTTGTTAGTTCTCTGTGTTCTCAGTGTCTCTGTGGCAAAAAGATAAGTAGTAAATAAGAGGCTAAAATGATCAAGTATCGAATTGCAATTCTTTTCACCATGATGCTGGGTAGCTTCAGCGCAATGTCGCAGACGCCCACCGAGATCTTTCAAAAATTCCGCCCTTCGATATGCCTGGTGCAATTCTATAAAAACATTTCCTCCCAGGCCCAGATCGGATCTTATATCAAAGTGAAGCAGAAACGGATCGGCCTGATCGCTCGGGAAGACGGGCTGATTATGGTCAACAGCGACGTATACCCGATTTCCCTGGATATCCTTTCCACCGACGGCGCTTCCTACGCCTCCGGTGAACCAAGCGATTTTAAGGTCAAGCTGCACGACGGCAAGGAATATGCGGCCGAGTTTATCGGCAAAGACGAGGTGGCCCAGGTAGCTTTTTTGCAAATTACTGACGAACTTCCGGAGAAATTGCCCCGGATCGATTTCCGGGATACCGGCGATATTGCCGTGGGCGAGCCGGTGTATGTGCTGGAACTGCTGGGGGAAAGCTATGATTTCGAACCCCTGTTCACTGCTTACACCATCAATGCGGTGGTGCAATCGCCCCGGCGGAAATTTCTGATCAAGAATGATGTTACCGCGCTTTCAGCCGGAGGGCTGGCGATCAGCGCGGCTGGCAAGGCAATCGGCATCACCCTGCGGGTCGATTTCGATTTTAGCTTTCAGAGCCCATCCGAGTTTGAGGAATTCCGGCGCGATTTTCTGGAGATCGCCCCCTCGGAGAGTTTTCGCGGCCTGATCGAAAATCCTCCGGTGTTCCAGCGCGCCTCTCACATGGGAAAAGCCTGGTTTGGTATCGGCATGCAGGCCCTGACCCCGGAGCTGCAAGCATATTGGAAAGTGCCGGGCGAAGGCGGGGTGGTCATTGACCGGGTTTATCCCGAATCGCCGGCCGAGAAAGCCGGTCTCAAGGTAAGAGATGTGATCCTCTCATTTGACGGCGAGCCGCTGAAAATTCAGCGCGACGAGGAGTTGAAGCGCTTCCGGGAAAAGATCACCGGCAGTGTCGCCGACAAAAATCTGGCACTCGAAATTTTCCGCGACGGCAAGGTGCGCCAGGAAAAGATCAAATTAAAACCGGCCCCGCGAGCGATTGACCTGGCGGAAAAATATCAACTCTCGGAACTGGGGCTGGAGGTGCGTGAGCTGACCCTGGATATTTTGTACGATTACAGCTTCCCGCTGGATACCAAAGGGGTGTATATCTACCAGATCGATCGCGCCGCCCCGGCGGGTATGGGCGGCCTGGAAGTGGGAAGCATCATCACGGAAGTGAACGGCCGGCCGGTAACGGACTTGGCCGGATTTGAAGGATTGATCAACGAGATCCTGGCCGAAAATGGGAAAAAGATCATGTTCCGGGTGCAAATGCGCCGCGAAACCCAATTCGTTTTTGTCGATGCCAAGTAGTGCGCCGGCGATAGATTATCACCGGCTTATTATTATGAAATTGGTTTCTGTGAAAAATAATCTTAAATTCTGGGCGGACGTGACGGCGAACGTGAACGAAGATCATAAAACTGTTTACATTCCAGCCGAATGCTATTAGATTGATGCAGGTAAGAGTTGCGATTGTCACAGTAAGCGAATAAATCCAAAGTTTCATTGAATACCTGGTTGAGGAGATGAGCAGACAAACGTTACGATATCCTGTAATTATTGGTTTGGCGCTGGTTTGGGTGGTACTGGGTACTATCTCGGTATTGGCTCAAAAACCGCAATGGTACGTCAATTATCAGGCGGGCCTGGAGGCGGTGGATGCCGCCAACTGGCAGCTGGCTTCCCAATATTTTCAGGAAGCGATCCGCATCAAAAATGATGAAACCAACAAGCTGCGCGCCTTTGGTGCCATTTTCATCGAGTATTTCCCCCACCGGGAGTTGGGGATCTGTTATTATCATCTGGGCGATTATGACAATGCCCGGCAATACCTGCAGTTCTCGATCTCCCGGAAAGCCACCGACCGCGCAAAGGACTATCTTAACCGGGTCAACAGCGGCAATTATGATACCGGACCCAGCACCCCACCGGCAAATAACACCCCGCCGGCCAGCAACCCGCCCACTTCCATCCCGGTGACGCCGGATAATAACGGCAGCTCGGCGGCCAACGACATCTCTATCGTCGGCGAACGCATGAGCCTGGCGGTGCTGCCCTTCGAGAGCAAAGGCATCATGAATCAGTTAGGCGACATCGATCTGTTTGACAAGATCGTCACCTCCTTCGTCAATGCCAAACGCTTTAAAGTGTTCGAGCGGGCGGAACTGCAGCGCATCCTGGAAGAGCAAAAGCTGGGTGCGAGCGGGGTGCTGGACGTCTCCACCGCCGCCCAATTCGGCCGGGCGATCGGAGTGGACGCGGTGGTGGTGGGCAGCATTACCCGCTCTACCAATTCCGCCAGCGTCGATGCCCGCCTGATCGATGCCGAAACTGCGGAGATCATCACTGCCAAGGATGCCATCAGCAGCAATACCTCCCTGCAGGGACTTTCCGACATGATCGTTGAAATGGTCAATAAAGTCAAGGCGGACCTGCCCCTGGTGCAGGGGTATGTGCTGAAGGTGGACGGTGACCGATTGACGGTCGACCTCGGCCATCGCAATGGGGTCAAAAAGGGGCTGAAGTGCCATGTTTTCCGCGAGGGTGAGGGGATCATTCACCCGGTCACCAAAGAGGTGATCCGCAGCGTGGAAGAAATTTGCGAGATGCAGATTACCGAAGTGTTCGATGTCTATTCTGTCGGCATCATCACCAAATCGAAATCCGGATATCCGGCGACCGGCGATCGCCTGATGACAAAATAGTTGATGGGTTAACGGGTTAATGGGTGTATGGGGAAAACTCGACGTCCCACGCATGCCCCTGTTAACCCATTGGCTCATCCACCCATAAACAATAAATGCACTGCCTACAAAGTTTTCGAAAGTTCAGTATTGGTTGTTGGTCATTGGTTATTGGCAAAGGCCTGTCTTCACCAAAAGCCAAGGACCTATGATGCTTTGAAAACGGCAAAAAACTTAATCACCGTGTAGGAAATGTTGTCCTCAATTAATTCATTATATTAACTGATCAGCTATTTGGAGGTGTGTATGAAGAAGCATTTGATACAACTGGGTATTGCTTTGCTGGTATTGTTTCTGATCAATCCACTGGCGGCGCAGAATCGCAGTCCGCAAATTGAATTGTTCGGTGGTGCTGCATTTCCACTGAGCCCGGATGGGTTCAAAGACTATTATAAGGTTGGCGGAAGCATTCACGGCCAGTATGTGATCTTTCCTTCTCCCAATATGGGGATCAGCTTTGGGGCAGCCTTCGAGAGTTTCGCGGTTGATGAAGATGCCATCCTGGCAGGTACCGGCCTTACCAGCAATGACGTCACGATTGACGCCAGTGCGAATATCGGAGAATTTGGGGTTGGTGTTCGTCCTTATTTAACTCCGGTGACTGCTTCCAACCAGATCTATCTGTTTGGGATGGCGACCTTCAATGTGGTCAATGCAAAATCGTCTGTTACTTATACCGACTTTTTCGGCAACGAAGTGACGGATGAGTTCGATGAGTCGGAAAACAAGTTCGGCGTTGCAGCCGGCGGCGGTCTGGAATTTCCGGCAGGCAGCAGCTTCAATATTCTGCTTCAAGGCCTGGTACGGTTTATTTTCACCAGTGACGAGTTTGCCGGCGGCACCCTGTCATTTGTCGGGGTTACTGCCGGGGTTGCTTTCTAAATATTGGGTGAGCTTTTTCTGATTTGAAAAATCCGCTGCCGGTTTTCCGGCAGCGGATTTTTTTTGCCTATCCTGTATTTTTTGCAATCAATACTTGAAATCGTGCTAACATCGGTATAAATTGCCAACCACTATCTAAAAATCAATCATATAAGTATTCATTTATCAAGCACTTCAGCATCTTATCTGCCACGGCTTTGCGGCCGCAACCAAAAGGAGTATTTGGTATGGTATTTACCGTAGAGCGTGCCGAGAGCACAAAAGTTATAACACTTTAACTATCTTTTTTCACAATTTCCTATGAAAGGAAGCTTATGAAGATAAAGCGTGTGTTATACCGCGCATGCACAATAATGCTCATGCTTGCCAGCACAGGAATGTCGCAGTCCGGATGGGTCTGGCAGAATCCACTGCCCCAGGGAAATCATCTCAGCAGCGTGTCTTTTGTTGATGCGAATATCGGCACTGCCGTGGGTGATGCCGGCACCATTTTGCGCACCACCGACGGTGGTGCCACCTGGACCCTTCAGCAAAGCAACACGACCAGCTGGCTCTTCGGGGTTTCCTTCGGCGATGCCAACCATGGCGTGGCGGTGGGAAATTTTTCGACCATGCTGCGTACCACCGATGGCGGGTTCACCTGGATTGAGAGCCTGTCTCCCACCAATCTGCTGGCGGTATGTTTCGTCGACGCCAATATCGGCACCGCGGTGGGGCTGGGGGGCACCATCATGCGCACCACTGACGGCGGCGCCAGTTGGATGCAGCAAACCAGCCCGGTGATAAATCCGCTTTACAGCGTTTCCTTCGTCGACGCCAATATCGGCACCGCGGTGGGAAACGGCGGGGTGATCATCCGCACTACTGACGGCGGCACCAATTGGTTTAGCCAGGTCAGTGGCCGGACCAGCCAGTTGAGTTCCGTCGCTTTCGCGGATGCCAATCACGGCACGGTGGTGGGGAATTTCGGCGGCCTGCTGCGCACCACCGACGGCGGCGCCACCTGGACCAACCAGACGGTGCCGGTGACCTTCTTCGGGGGAAGCGTTGCTTACAGCGACGCCAACCACGGCACGGCCGTCGGACTCTATGGTAACATCATCCGCACCAGTGATGGCGGCGCCAGCTGGGTGGGGCAAACCAGCGGCACCGAGCGGTTTCTGAACGCGGTTTCCTTCAGCGACGCCAACCACGGTACCGCGGTGGGAAATAACGGGGCGATCGTGCGCACCAGCGACGGCGGTGTCAACTGGAACAGCCAGTACAGCGGGCCGATCACCATCCTGCATGATGTCGCTTTTAGCGGAGCGGAGATCGGCATGGCGGTGGGGGATGACGGGCTGATCCTGAGCACCGTCAATGGCGGGACCACCTGGGTGCAGCGAAGCAGTGGAACCTCCTTGACGCTCCGCGGCATTGCGGTCAGCGACGCCAACCATGCCACCGCCGTGGGGCTGGGCGGCGTTATCCTGCGCACCAGCGATGGCGGCGCAACCTGGAGCGATCAGTCGCCCGGCCCTCCGACCGCCTATTTTAATGTTTCGTTCAGCGATGCCGACCACGGCACCATCGTCGGTACCGGCGGCGCCATTCTGCGCACCAGCGATGGTGGCGCCAATTGGGTGCAGCAGACCAGCGGCACCACCCAGCCGCTGCTGGATGTATCCTTCAGTGACGCCCTCACCGGCACGGCGGTGGGCGGCAGCGGCGTCATTTTACGCACCAGCGATGGTGGCACCAACTGGGCGCAGCAAACCAGCGGCACTAGCTTTTATCTCGAAGGGGTCGCTTTCAGCGATGCCAATACCGGCACGGCGGTGGGCAGCAACGGCACCATTCTGCGCACCAGCGACGGCGGCGCCAGCTGGACCTTGCAATCCGGAGGAACAACCACCAAGCTTTTGAGTGTCGCTTTCAGCGATGCCGATCACGGTATCGCAGCAGGCAATGACGGCATCATCATCCGCACCAGCGACGGCGGCGCCAGCTGGACCCACCAGAGCAGCGGCACCAACAGCGGCCTCCTTGGCGTCTCTTGCAGCGATGCCAACACCGGCACGGTCGTGGGAGCTGAAGGCACTATTCTGCGCACCTATACCGGCGGGGTGGTTGCGCTCGAGGAGCATCAATCCGTAGAGCCCCCGCAGGATTTTGCCTTGTATCAGAATTATCCCAATCCGTTCAATCCGGTGACAGTTATCAGTTATCAATTATCGGTTGTCAGCGATGTGGTCTTGACGGTGTATGACCTGCTGGGACGGAAAGTGCGAACGCTGGTTGCGGAACGCCAGGCCGCCGGCTTGCAGTCAGTGCTGTGGGACGGCAGCGATCAGGGCGGCCGGCCGGTAAGCTCGGGATTGTATATTTACCGGATGCAAGCCGGTCCGCAGGTGCAAAGCCGCAAGATGCTGTTGATTCGATGAGGATGAATTGATTTTTTATCAAAAGGAAGGAGCCTGACCATGCAATGGATCATTTTTGCAAGATATCAACCCATCTTAAAAATATATGCGGCAGCGATGGTTTTATTCTGTTCATTACCGCTGCTTTCCCAGAACAGCCTTAACACCACCCTGGAAGGCCGCTGGGCGATCGGGCATTGTCTTGCTGCTGACGCCTCCGGATCCCTGGTTTACTATGCCAATGGCGGATTTTTGATCATTGCCGACGTTTCCGATCCGGCCAACCCGGTGGAAGTGGGGAAAATTGCGGTGCCGGCACGGATTTATGGTATGGCGGTCAGTGGGGATTTTGCCTACCTGGCAGATGCTTTTGAAGGATTGCGGATCATCGACCTGAGCGATCCGGCCAATCCGGCGGAGATAGGCTTTTGGGATACCAACGGCACCGCGCTGAGTGTGGCGGTCAGCGGTAATACCGCTTATGTGGCGGACGGCAACCAGGGCTTGCGGATTATCGATGTCAGCAACCCCGCCATGCCCCAGGAAGTGGGCTTCTTTGATCCGCTGCTGGGCAACAGCAGCTACGTCACCGTCAGCGGCAATTATGCCTATGTTGCCGACGGCAGCGAAGGACTGCGGATTATCGATGTGAGCAATCCGGCCAGTCCCACGGAAGCCGGGGTGTTCAATCCCGCCGGCAGCCAGATCCTCCGGGTGGCGGTCAGTGGCAGCCTGGCCTATATTGCCGACGCCGTCTTTGGCTTGCGGATTGTTGATATCAGCAACCCGGCCAGCATCACAGCCGTCGGCGATTTTCCACTGCCGGGGGCCAGCGCGATAAACCTGGTCGGAAGCCTGGCTTATGTGGCCAGTGGTTTCGATTTTCGGGTGATCGATGTCAGCAACCCGGCCAATCCAGCCGAATTGGGATCAATCTTCGTCAATTCCAGCACCGTCGATCTGGCGATGAGCGGCGACCTTGCCTTCCTGGCGAACGGGCAGTCGGGGCTGCGGGTGATCGATGTCAGCAATACCAGCGCTCCGCTAGAAACCGCTTTGCTTGAAGTCGGAGATACTGCCTGGGATGTGGCCGTTTCCGGCAACTTTGCCTATCTGGCAGACGGTTTAGCCGGCCTGCGCATTCTTGACATCAGCGATCCGGCGAACCCGGACGAGCGCGGGGTTTTCAAAAACCTCTTCAGTGTAGTACGGGGCGTGGCGGTCGGCGGCAATCTCGCATACCTGGCCGATGGCAACAACTTGCGGATTGTCGACGTCAGCGATCCGGACAATCCTTTCCAGGTGGGCGCCCTGCCGGTTAACGGGGCGATGAATCTGGCGGTCGAGGGCGGCCTGGCTTATATTGCTGCCAGTAATTTAGGATTACGGATCATCGACGTCAGCAATCCCGCCGCTCCCGCAGAAACCGGTTTTTTTGACATTCCCGGCGCGGCGGTGGATGTCGCCGTGAGCGGCAACCTGGCCTATCTGGCCTACGGCACCTCAGGTTTATGGATCGTCGATGTGAGCAATCCGGCCAGCCCCACGGAAGCAGGCTTCTTCGATACTCCCGGCACGACGTTTGGCGTGGCGCTCGCCGGCAGCCATGCCTATCTGGCGGACGGCCCCGGCGGCCTGCGCATCATCGATGTCAGCGATCCGGCCAATCCCGCCGAGACCGGTTCGCTCAATTCGGTCGCGGTGGCGGAAGATGTGGTGGTTAGCGGCAATTATGCCTATGTGGCCGGCACATTGGGTCTGCGGGTCATCGACATTATCCAGCCCGCCAATCCACTGGAAGCCGGTTATTACGATACCGGCGAGACCGCCTTCGGGGTGGCCGTGAGCGGTGACCGGGCCTATGTGGCGGATGGGTTGGACGGCATGTATATCATTCGCAATGACCTGGTGAGCGGCGTGGAACCGGCTGCCGGCGCGATACCCGACAATTTTCGACTGCACCAAAACTATCCCAATCCGTTTAACCCGGCAACGATCATCGGATACGAGATCCCGGCCGCGGCAACAGTGAATCTTTCGATATATAATGCCGCCGGCCAGTTGGTAAAAACCCTGGTCGATGAACGGAAAAGCGCCGGGGCCCATTCCGTGCAGTGGGATGCTTCCGGCAATAGCTCGGGGATCTATTTTTATCGACTGAAAGCAGGTGGACATGTTGCGGTGCGGAAGGGGATTTATCTGCGGTAAAATAAACCGAAATTTGCGTAAAATGAAATTAGAGAGCAACTAACCCTTTAGGACTTTAGCCACAGAGTCACAGAGTTCACTGAGACTGACGACTGACAACTGATGAACTGAAAACTGATGACTGACAAACCTCTGTGTTCTCTGTGGCTCTGTGGCTATATTGTTTATGCCTGCCAAAAACAAATATTCCGCAAGTTTTATTCCCTCCAATTTGCTAAACTATACCAACTTAAATGATCGTTCTTTGTAAACGATAAGCTCCGGAGGTCCCATGCAGATCAAACGCTTCATTTCCGTAATTGCCATCCTGTTCCTCTTCCCGGCATTGTATTCCGCCCTGGCGCAGGATAAAACCGCCATAACGGCAGAATGGATCTACAGCGATGAGGGAACGGCGGCGGATGATGTGCCCCGCTTTACCTGGCTGGCAAACAGTACCGCTATTTTATACGATCTCCGTCAGCCCGCAGCGGAGCGCAGTTTCGAACTTTTTGATCCCGGAAACGGCCGGCGTACCCCGCTGCTGGATATGGCCGCCGCCCTGTCCAGCCTGCAGGCCATCCCCGGCGCGCCGGACAGCCTGGAGTCGTTGGACTGGCCTGATTCATTCGATAACGCCGGTAAGCAGGCCGTCTATTTGTTCGGGAAGGATATTTACCTGTTGAACCTTGCTTCGGCGCAATTCCGGCGCCTTACCGAAACCGACGCAGCGGAAAAATCGGTGCGGTTTTCCCCCGACGGCAAACGCCTCGCCTTCGTACGGGAGAATGATCTTTATATGTATGATATCGAAAACGCTGGCGAAAAACGTCTGACCTTGAACGGCTCGGAAACCCTGCTCAACGGCACCCTCTCCTGGGTTTACTGGGAGGAGATCTTCGGACGCCAGGATATCGGCTATTGGTGGTCGGGCGATTCCAAGGCCCTCGCCTTCCTGCAGACCGATGAGTCCGGGGTGGACCTGATGTATTTTCCTGATTTCAAACCGGCCGTTCCACGGGTGATCACTCAGCGCTATCCCAAAGCCGGGGATGATAATCCAATCGTACATGTGGGGATCATCGAAGTGGATGCGCCGGCGCCCAAACCGCTCTGGATGGAACTGGAGGGAAAGGAATATGAATATATCTGCCGGGTCAACTGGCTCCCCGGCGACCGTCAGATCTGCGTTCAGACCATGAACCGCGCTCAGAATGAGTTGGATTTTTTTGTGGTCGAGCGCCAGAGCGGCTACGGACGCCAGTTGATGCAGGAGCGTGATCCGGAAGGATGGGTGAACATCAATGACGACCTCTATTTTCTGAAAGACGGCAAACACTTCATCTGGCAGTCGGAGCGCGATGGCTACGCTCATCTCTACCGCTTCGATATGAACGGCAAGGCGGTCAACCAGATCACCCGCGGCGAATGGGCCCTGCGCACCTCCAGCAGCGGGCCTTTCTGGCTGCGCCAGGCGGTTACCGCCGTAGATGAGGCGAACGGCTGGATCTATTTTACCGCGATGGAAAAATCATCGATTGAGCGCCACCTCTACCGCATCCGCTTCGACGGCAGCAAGATGACCCGCCTCAGCAAGGAAGACGGCACCCACCGGATCTCTTTCAGCCCGGATGCCCGCTATTATTTTGATACCTATTCCAACATCCGCACCATGCCCTCGCTGGCGCTATATCAGAATGACGGAAAGCGCAAGCTGGTGCTGGCGGAACCGCGGCCGGAGCTGCTGGCGAAATTTGACATGCAGTATCCCGAGCATTTTACCATTCCGGCGGAGGACGGCTTCCCGATGCCGGCGGAGATACTCAAGCCGCGCGATTTCGATCCCGGCAAGCGCTATCCGGTCATCTACTACATCTATGGCGGGCCCGCCGCTCCGACGGTGTTTGATGCCTGGCGCGGTACTTCGCTTTACTTCGATCTGATGTTGCTGGACCGCGGCTATATTGTCGTACGCTTCGACCACCGCAGCGCCACCGCGATCAGCAAAAAACTGGAGAACCGGCTACGCGGAATGATGTCCGGCCCCCGGGAACTGGAAGATGTGGTGGCGGGAGTGAAATGGCTCAAATCTCAGACCTATGTCGATCCGGAGCGGGTGGGCATCTGGGGCTGGAGCGGCGGGGGCAGCTTTACGCTCAACGCCATGACCCGCTCCAAAGAATTCAAGGCGGGCATTGCCGGAGCGCCGGTCAGCGACTGGCATTATTATGACACTCGCTGGGCGGAAGCCGGGATGCTACGGCCCCAGGATAATCCGGAAGGATATGAGAAGACCTCTTTCGTAAAGACCGCCAAGGACCTGCACGGCCGGCTGATGCTGGTGCACGGCACTTACGACGACAACGTGCATCCCCAGAATACCTGGGCCTTCGCCAACGAGCTGATCAAACACAACATCCGTTTCGAGATGATGATCTACCCGATGCGCAAGCACGGCTTCACCGACCGCCCGGCGCTGATTCATCGATATAATACCATGCTGGAGTTCTGGGAGCGGAATTTGTAAATCGTCCTGATAAACAGGGCGGGATAGCATTTTTTAAGTCCACGGATTACACGGATTTTCACTGATGCTTTTTGTTTTGAGCGTATCGCGTTACAGACGCTATTCACGCTGTCATTGCGAGGCGTTTTTGGCCAAAGCAATCTCCCGTGCTTCGCAACCAATTGCAGTTACGTTGGAAGCGTTCCGCAGGAGATTGCCACGCCGCAAAATACGCGGCTCGCAATGACAGCACCTAAAAACAGCTTGAGGTCAGTAACGCTTTTTGTATTATCCGTGAAAATCCGTGTAATCCGTGGACTGTCTTTTGTCTTTTATTCCTTCGCAATCAGCTTCTTCAGCGCCACCTCATCCGGGTTAAGCAATTCCTTGATCCGCGCGCCGTTGACGGTGGCAACGATGATCTGTCCGATCTCGGTATTCACCGTCTCAAAAATCTCTAGCCGCTTCATCTTCTGGGTCTGATGCTGGTTGTCCTCGGTCGGGCTGACATAATGCACCGTGATGCTCTTGTAGCGGTGGATCAGGAACAACTGCATCAGGGTCATCAAACGCTTTTTGCGGAAATTCTGATCGAAGGTGTTCTGATCGCGCACCGACAGGAAATTGCGCTCCCGGCGGTCCTGGATCGAGGCGAAGATCACGTTGGCGATCTTGCGATTGCCCTCGTCGAGCACGCTCAGCTCCAGCAACTCTGATCCGGCGCTGTGCGGGCGCAGCTTGACCTGCATGGTATGGCTGAGGTTATTCTGTTTGGCCCAGATGGCCAGCCAGCCTTCCAGCAGTTTGGGGGGCACCTCGGTCTGGATCAGGTGCTGAAACTGGGTCGATCCCTTGCCCATCGCCTTGGTGGTGGCGGTGCGCCCGGTGGATGCCGCCAGCGCGCCGTCGAGGCGAGAGCCGCCCACCAGGGTCTGCGGCGTCTTGTAGGGAGAGTCGAGCAGGCGCAGCTTGCGCTGCACCTTAGCCAGGGCCAGCATGCCGTTCTGGTTCAGGGCGGTGGCAAATTCCTCCGCCGCCAGGCCGTCGATCTGGTGCCCACCATAGGTGATGAAATTGAACACGAAGCCCATCTTACCCAACTCCTTCGGGAAATTGCGCATCTCGTCATCGCTCATCCCGGTGCTATCCCAGTTGAAGGAAGGGGAGAGGTTATAGGCGAGCATCTTCTCCGGATAGACCGCGTGGATGGCGTCGGCAAATTCTTTGGCATCGGCAAGGTCGGCGGTCTTGGTTTCCATCCAGAGAATGTCGGCGAAGGGGGCGACGGCCAGCGACTTGGCGATGGCGTAAGGAATGCCTCCGCGCACCTGGTAGTAGCCTTCCGGGGTGCGGGCGATCTCGCAATCCCAGGTGGCCTCGATGTCCATGGCCCGGGCTTTTTTCTGCGCTTCCGAGAAGGAGACCTGTCCGGCAAAGGCCAGCCATTGATCGATGCTGAGGTCGAACTGCACGCCCTCTTCGATGTGGAACTTCATCAGTTCCGCCACCGCTTCCCCGTATGTCTTGATCCCGGCATCCTTCTCCCAGGTTTCCACGAAGCGGGTGAGCACCTGGTCGAGGGCTTTTTCCAGATTGGCCTCCTTGCCGCTGCGCAGCGCGGCGATCTTTTCCGCCATAAACGCGCTGATGCCCGCCTGCTCCAGCCAGTCGTAAGCCGCCTGGTAATCACCGTCGGAAATCTTGTAAAGCAGGTGACCGTTGATATCCTCGATGCCGCTGTCATAGAATTTTTTCAGGATCGCCAGGGTGCAGTAGCGGTAGCCCGGCACTTCGAGATGGGTGGCGCCCAGGATGAAGGGCTGGTCGCGTTCGTCGGCGCGGGTCTCCAGGAGGTTGGCCGCTTCTGCGTCGGTACGGGCTACGATGATCCCGGGCACCTTCATGATGTCGAGTTGGAAGCGGGCAGTGTTGAGCCGTTTGATCTGCTCTTCCACCGCCACCAGCACCTTGCCGCCCTGGTGGCCGCATTTTTTGGTGCCGGGTTTCTGGTCTTCTATATGGTAGCCGCTCACCCCCACCTCCACGAAACGGCGGATCAGGTTGCGCACATGGGCGTCGCCGCCGTGGCCGGTATCCGCATCGGCAATGATGAAAGGACGGAAGTCGTATACCGGGGTTTTCCGGCGCTCGCTCTCGCTCATCCGCGCCCGGGCGAAATGCTGGTTCTTGTCGGCCGCCAGCAGGGCGCGCACCAGGGAAGCCGCCTCATCCGGCACCTGGCTGAGGGGATAGCTGGCGAGGTCGGCACCGGGATCTTCGTGGGTCGAGCCTTTAGCGGAGGTCGCCCATCCTCCGAGATAGATGCCTTTGATGCCCATCCGCTTCATCATCACCGCCTGGCCGGGAGAGTAAGGACCGAAGGTAGTAATCGATTCGTGCCGGGCATATAACTCCCGCAGCAGTTCGTAAAATTCGGCCGCGGCATTTTTGGCGACGGTATAATCTCGATAGATCGTCCCCTGTTGCTCCACCACCTGGCGGGCGGAATAGAGCCGGGTAATTTCTTTAAAACGGGGATTGGAGAACCAGGCTTTGGTTTCCTGGATGGCTTTGGCGAGTGGGTCATTCATGGCGGACCTCCTTGGTGGGGGTGGGGTTTATGAGTTAAGAACTATGTTTTTGTTGATGGGTGCATGGGTTGATGGGTGTATGGGTTAATGGGTTAATACATCGACCGATTATGTGATTATTGTCACGATGAATGTTAATAAAGCGGGATACGAAATGCAAAAGAAAGAATTTGTGGGAGGATAAGAAACAGTTGTCAGTCGTCAGTCTTCAGTTCTCAGTGAACTCTGTGTCTCTGTGGCATCAATAAAAAAAACGTTTGTTCTTTTAGCAAAATTTTATGGTACGAGAAAAGGTCTTACAATGAGCATTTACCACTGAGCATTAAGCCTTTACCATTGGGCTGCGGCCACAGGCCGCGCCAGGCTCATCAAACCCCAAAATACCGGTCCCCCGCATCCCCCAGCCCCGGCAAAATGTAGCCTTTTTCGTTGAGCTGGCGGTCGAGGGCGGCGGTGTAGATTTTCATATCGGGATGTTGTTCCGCCAGGTGAGCCACCCCTTCCGGGGCGGCGATCAGGGTGATCAGCACCAGCCGGCGGGCGCCTTTTTCCTTGAGCTTGGCGGCGGCGGCAGCCGCGCTGCCCCCGGTGGCCAGCATCGGGTCGAGGAGGAAGGTGGTCATGTCCCCCAGGTTGGCGGGTAGGCGAAGAAAATAATCTACCGGCTGCAGGGTGTCGTGATCGCGGTACATCCCGATCATCCCCACCACCGCTTCGCTCCACACTTTGGTGATCCCGCTGGAGATTCCGATGCCCGCACGCAGGATCGGCACCAGCAGCACCTCGTGCTTCAGGCGGCGGCCGGTGAGCGGCTCCAGGGGGGTATCGAGCGGATAGGGAACGGTTTCCAGGGCAGCACTGGCTTCGTAAAACAGGAAGATGCTAATCTCTTCCAGCAGGGTCTGAAATTGAAAATGGGGGGTATTCACGTCGCGCATGCGCGCCAGTTTGTGTTCGATCACCGGGTGATGAAGCACCGTCAGGTTGGGAAATTTATCGCTCATGTTCGGGCAACCCCGCAGCTATGGTATGATGAATTTTATCGACTAAGGCACTGCGCTGTTCGAAAGGATAATCGCACACCGGCACCGGGGGATGCACCACCAGCTTTACCGGCCCCGGCTGAATTTTGAGGGTGTGTTTGGGCATCATCGGAAAAGTGCCGCTGACCGACACCGGCAGCAGCGGGATCTGTGACTGGATCGCCAGCACGAACGGTCCTTTTTTGAACGGCTTCAGCCGGCCGCTTTCGCTGCGGGTGCCTTCCGGAAAAGCCAGAATGGCAATCTGTTCGCTGCGGATGATCTCGGCGGCCCGGCGCAGGGTGGCAAAGGATTGCTGACGGTTGGAACGGTCGATCTCCAGAATGCCCACCGCGCGCATGCCCTGCCCGAAAAGCGGGATGCGGAACAGCTCGGTCTTGGCGATGATGGTCATGGGGATGGGCAGTTCCGCAATCAGCAGCGGAATATCCATATTGCCCTGGTGATTGCTGACGATGATATAGCTGTCACCGGGGCGGATATTTTCCAGCCCTTCCACCTCCACCCGGGCACCGGAGGCCCACATGATTGCCCGCGCCCAGGGCCGCACCACCCGCTGGTAGCTAAACCGTGAATGGCGCTTGAACATGCCGATCAGAATCACCACCAGGGCAGTATACACGGTGCTGAAAAAGACCACGAGCCAAAACAGCAACGCCCTCAGCATAACGGCGTTTCCGGCTGGTGTAGGACCGGCGCTGCCATCAGCGCAGCTCCCGTTTGATGGCGGCGAAGTCGGTGTATTTACGCAACACCTCAGGCACCAGCACCGATCCGTCTTCCTGCTGGTTCACCTCCAGCAGCGCCACCATCAGCCGCGGGGTGGCCAGCCCGGAGCCGTTGAGGGTGTGCACAAACTCCGGCTTGCTGGCGGCAATCTTGCGATAGCGCAGGTTCATGCGCCGGGCCTGGAAATCCTCGAAGTTGCTGCAGCTCGATACTTCCAGCCAGGTCTGCTCCGCCGGCGACCACACCTCGATGTCGTAGCACTTGGCGGCGGCAAAGCTGAGGTCGCCGCTGCACAGTTCCAGCACCCGGTAAGGAAGGCCCAGCAGTTCCAGCACCCGGCAGGCATCGCCCAGCAGCAGTTCCAGTTCATCATAGGACGTTTCCGGGCTGACAAATTTCACCATCTCCACCTTGTTGAACTGGTGCAGGCGCAGCAGCCCCCGGGTGTCCTTCCCCCAGGAACCGGCCTCGCGGCGGAAGCAGGCGCTGTAGGCGCAATATTTGAGCGGCAGATCGTCGCCGTGGAGTATCTCCTCGCGCAGCAGATTGGTCACCGGCACTTCCGCGGTGGGGATCAGGAACAGGTCGTCTTCCGGGCAGTGATACATATCCGCTTCCATCTTCGGCAACTGTCCGGTGCCGCGCATGCTGTCGCGGTTGACCACGAAGGGCGGCATAATTTCCCGGTAGCCGTGCTGGGTGGTATGCAGGTCGAGCATAAAATTGATCAGGGCGCGCTCCAGCCGGGCGCCGGCTCCCTTCATCACCGGGAATCCCCGTCCGCTGATCTTGCTGCCCCGGGGGAAGTCGATGATATCCAGTCGTTCGCCGATTTCCATGTGACCGGAGATCTCGAAAGCGAATTCCGGGATTTTACCCCAGGCTTTGATCACCATATTGTCCGCGGCGCTCTTGCCCACCGGCACGCTTTCGTGGGGGAGATTGGGAATGCGCTCAAGCAAACCGTCCAGCTCCTCCTGAATTGCTTTCAACTGATCGTCCAGGGACTTGATTTCCTGACCGATCATCCGGGTGCGCTCGATGACGTCGGTGGCATCTTCGCCCTTCTTCTTCAGCGCTCCCACCTGCTGGGAGGCTTGATTGCGATCTTGTTTGAGCGCTTCTACGTCCTGGATCAACTGGCGGCGCCGGCTGTCCAGGTCTAAAATGGTATCGATGTCCTTCGCCTCGCTGCCCTTGTCCTTCAAGCGCTGCTTCACCGCATCGGGCTGCTCGCGAATCAATTTCAAATCCAACATACTGCTACCTCGTCTTTCATATCAATGGTCGTTCATTGGGGATACCGGCACCAATTCAACTTTCATCTTACCGCCAATGAAGGTCGAAAATTAAGCCTTTGACGGTCATTATGCAAATCTTACCTGAGTTTCCTTGAAATATTGTTTCGCCGGGCGCGGATCACTATCTTAAGTGCATCATAGAACGCGGATGACGCGGATTCTCGCGGATTTACGGATAATTTAAACGGCAACGGCATATATGATCAAATCTTTTTTAGTACATGTTTTTTGCGGTAAATATTTGAGAATACTAAGCGAAGCAAACAAAAAGCAATCCGCGTAAGTCCGCGTCATCCGCGTTCTATTCGCTGAAGATGTGGCTAACGGAAAGGATGGTCCCATGTCTTACCTCACCCTCACCCCGGAAAATCTCGCTGACCAGCACATCTGCTGCGGCTTTGCCGATAAAAAGATCGCCGCCGGATATCAGGCCAAGAAGGAACTGCTGGCCGCCCGTTTTGCCGAGGGTTTCCGTTTCCGCAAGTCAGTACCGAAAAAATCCGTATCACCAGCCGGGAGGAGGCGCAGCAGGCACCCACGCCGTTTACAATTTTTTCGGTATATTTACATGGGAAGTTCTTGACGCACGAGATGATGGGGGAGAGCAAATTCAGCAAAACCCTTCAGGAGGCATTGACCTGAAATTTGCCACAGAGGCACAGAGCGCACAGAGTTTGTCAGTTGTCAGTTGTTAGACATCAGTTCTCTGTGACCTCTGTGCCTCTGTGGCAAAAAGCTTTTCATGAAATTTTATACAGCTTACCCCAACACACGCTCCACTACCTTCACCACTTCCCCGATCTCCTGGGAGTTGGTAAAGTGCACCTGGTTTTGCCCCTGGCTCTCGCCTTCGAACTGCGCCCGGTTGCTCTGGTCGGTAAGCATCACCACCGGTACGCTGCTGCCCTGGCGCAGTTGGCCGAGGAACTCGCTGCCGCTGACGTCCGGCAGTTTGGTATCGGAGATGACCAGGTGGGGGGTAAGGGATTTAATCAGGTTGAGCGCCTTGGAGGCGGTTTCCACGGCATAGACCTCGTAGCCCATGCTGTCGAAGGCCCGCTGGAGCAGCTTCTGCACGATCATGCTGTTGTTGACGATCACGATCACCTTGCGCTCTTTTTCCTTGGCCTTCTTTTTCGAAGACTGGATATCGTCCATCTGGATCGGGCGCGGTTCGATTACGAACTCACCTTCGGTCCAATTAAGCATGGTGTCCAGGGCCTTGTCTTCCGGAAGGTCGCGCAGCTTTACCAGCTTCAACTCGCCCTTCTCGTAGTGAAATTCGCCG
This sequence comes from Calditrichia bacterium, assembly GCA_020635015.1. Taxonomy (GTDB): domain Bacteria; phylum Calditrichota; class Calditrichia; order RBG-13-44-9; family J075; genus JACKAP01. Next base: position 191,538 of record JACKAP010000001.1, read on the forward strand.
GTATCTGAACCGCTTTTAACCGTCACCTTGCCGTTGAGGGAGTTGTTGTCGCAGAATTTCAACACATCTACCAGCCGCTTGTCGCTCAGGCTGCCTTTGACGGTCGTGATATTGCTGGGCCCTTTTTTCGCCGCCTTCTTGAGGGTATCGCGCAGGCGCTGGCTCATGATCTTGCCCATGCTGAGGGTAATGGAGGGGAAGCGCTCGATCACCACATCGAAGTCGGCCTGGTTGAGGATGAACATCTCGGAGGGCTCGGTGGTGATCACCGAGGCGGAGCGGGGCTCGCCGGTCAGCAGGGCCATCTCGCCGAAGTAGTCGCCGGTACCCAATTTGGCGATCAGGTTCTCATCACCATCTTCCGAAGTCACCACCACTTTTACTTCTCCGTTGATGATGATATACATCTTGTCGCCGGGATCGCCGGCCTTGCAAATCAATTCATTACCCTCGAAGGGCTTGAACTTCAGGCGCTCGACGATGAAGTCGATCCCATCCTTGCCTAAGGTTTGGAAAAACGGCACCTTGCGCAACACTTCGCTGATCTGAAACATAGAATACCCTCCAGGTTACTGAGCGCCAATCTGGGCCAGCTTGTACAGAATATAAGTTATAATCGCCATTAAAATCACCATCACGAGCACCGAACGGGAACTGGCCCGGGCACCGCTACGCCGGAAGCGCAGCGGCCTTCTTTTACGGCCACTGTCTTCATGCCGCTCTTTATCGGGATCATAAAACCGCGGGGTATACTGATAAGTGCGGTTTTTTTTCGGTTTGAGAAACATGACATCACCAATTAGCTTTTGTTATTACTTAATCTACAAAAAATTCACCGGAGTGTCAATGTTCGGATTTCGCAAATCACCGCCGCTGTTGCTATCCCGAGATGCCAAAGATCACCGCAATCGCCGGGCAGAATCCGGCCAATTTATAATCATGCTTAGAATGTAGTATTTATGCAAAAAAGGTGTTGATTCAGGTCATGGATTGGCGAAGTGAAAAATAGATGTTTGCGCTACGCGCGTTATTGGGCTTCGCCGTCATTGGCGCTGACGCGCGTCATTATGCCTGCGGCGGTCATTGGGCCTGCGTGCGTTATTGGTCGGGTCGCGACCCGACCCTACGGGGCGATTCGGATATCATTCGGTTTCATTCGCGTAAATTCGTGGCAAAAAAAATCCGCATTCCGAAATCCGCATTCCGCACTCGCCTCATCCCCTGGGATGAAAACTCTTATACTCCGCCCGCAAATACTCCCGGCTGACGTGGGTGTAGATCTGGGTGGTGGCGATGTCGCTGTGCCCGAGCATTTCCTGCACCGCGCGCAGGTCGGCGCCGTTTTCCAGCAGGTGGGTGGCGAAGGAGTGGCGGAAGATGTGGGGATAGACCCGCTTGTCGATCCCGGCGAGGAGGGCATACTGCTTGACGATATTGAGGATGCCCATCCGCGAGAAAGGCTTGCCGAAGCGGTTGAGGAAGATCCGACCGAAGGACTTGCCGGTTTTGGCCACCAGCGGGCGGGCGCGGGCGATATACATTTTCAGCGCATTCAGTGCCTGCTCGCCGACCGGCACATAACGCTCCTTGTTGCCCTTCCCGGTGATGCGCAGCAGGCTCTCCTCAAAGAGCACCTGCTCCAATTTTAGATCGATCAGCTCCGAAACCCGCAATCCCGCACCGTAGAGGATCTCCAGGATGGCCCGGTCGCGCACCCCCGCCGGCACCTCGGTGTCGGGAGACTCAATAATTTTGAAAATTTCCTCGACGCTGAGCACCTCCGGCAGCTTGCGCTGCAGGCGCGGGGTTTCCAGCATCTCGGTCGGATTATGTTCGGAGAGCCCGTCTAACACCAGGTATTTGTGAAAGCTGCGGATGGCGGAGAAGTTGCGCGAGATGCTGTTGGCGGACAGTCCCAACTCGCCGAGCACCGCGGTATAATCCTGGATAATTTCCGGGCTGATCTGGACCACCTCGTCAATATCACGGCGGTTAAGAAATTCGGTGTAGCGCTGCAGGTCTAACTGGTAGGATTGCAGGGTGTTATCGGCGAGGCTTTTTTCCAGGGCGATGTAATTGTAGAACTGTTCGAGGAGATCTTCCCAGGGCATGGGGATCAGTCGGAGTCCGGGATCAGATGCTCCGCCACCGAGAGGGCGATGCCGGACATCATCACTTCCGGGGCCATCTGGGTGAAGTCGCCGGAGAGGATGCTGCGGTCGAGGTTGGCGTAGATCGAGCAGCCGGCCCCCCGCTCCACGATCAGTCCGGAAACGTGCCCCTGGTTTTCCCCGATAAAGATGACCTCACCGAGGGATTCGCTGGGCACAAACCCGGTGCAGAAATGCAGCTGAATATGAGAGTTCATGGTGTAGACCGAGATCAAGTTGCCGGTCTCGTTGGCAATCTGGATATCGGGATATATCTCCAGCGAAAGCTTGCGGTTTTCCTGGGCGTTCTCAATCACGAAGCGATAGTTGTCCACCCGCTTGATCGGCTCCACCCCCAGCACCTTGCTGATCGTTTTGATATCGTTCGCACTAAAATGAAATTCCTTCAAGTCCGTGACTCCTGTCTTATCGCGTATCAGCGAATTTATAAAAAAATGCGCGTTTCTCCAAATGCAAATTGCCTCAGCACAAACCCAGAATTAAATACGGTTGATTTGGGGTAAAGTTTATGGGGATTATTTTTGCCACGAATTTACGCGAATGAACCCGACTGATATCCGAATCGCTCTGTCGGGTCGGGTCGCGACCCGATCAATCACACACACAAGCCCAATGACCGCCGCAGGCGTAATAACACGCGTCAGCGCCAATGACGGCGAAGCCCAATAACGGCGAAGCCCAACATCGCGAACGAAGTGAACAAACATCAAGTAAAATGATACTGGCGATAAATATGGATCCCCTCCTGCAGAAATACCTTCACGATGGCAGTCACCGGCACAGAGAGGAGCATGCCCAGGATGCCGAAAAATTTGCCGCCGATGATCACCACCAATAGCACCGCCAGTGGAGGCAGGTCGACATTCCGGGCCACGATATTCGGCTGCAGCACGGCATTGTCGATCAATTGCACCACCCCAAACGCCAGGGCGATATAGAGCGCAAACATCAGGTCGCCGGTCTCCAGCAGGGAAAGTCCCACCCCCAGCACCGCCCCGCACAACGGGCCGATGTAAGGGATCACATTGGCGATCCCGGCGAAGGTGCCGATGAACAAGGCGTTCTTCACATCCAGCAGCCACAGGGCGATGATCGACAATATTCCCACCACCAGCGCGTCGAGGATCTGGCCGCGCAGATAATTGCCCAACTGCACGTCCATCTTATAGATCAGGTTGCAGGTCAGCTCGAAGTAGCGGTTGGGCACCAGGCTGATGAAATATTTTTTGATCGAGCGGCTGTCCTTGAGCAGAAAGAAGACGATGAACGGGGTGAGCACCAGATTGGTAAATACCGAAAACACATCGAACAAATTGCTGAACAGGCTGTTGCCGAATTGCACGACCGTATCGGAGAGGCGGTCGCTGAGGTGCAGATCGGGGATCCCCAGAAAAGCGAGGGCTTCTTTGATGCTGTTATCCAACCGGGTAAAGGCCTGTTGAACTTTCTCCGGATCGATCCCATTGCTCATTTCAAACAGCTCGGCGCTGATTAGCGGCATCAACAGGATCAAGATCAAACCGAGAATCAACGCGATCGCGGCAAACAGGATCGCCGTGGCCGGGGTGCGGTTGATGCCGTTGGATTCGATCAGGGTCACCAACGGATCGAGAATATACGCCAGCAGGGCCGAGATAATCACCAGTTTCACCAGATCGCCGATCGCAACCAGGAAAACCAGCACCCCGATCACCATGAGGACGATCAGCATGGTTTTGACCCAGCGGCGGAGGGTGGCTTCCATCATGAGCCGCTTCCCGCGATATTCTGACGCTTTTGTTTCAGATTGTAGAGCTTGATCTGCAGGGCCTGCACCTGTTCGTTGGATTTCTTGAGACGTTCGCCGATCACGGTCAGCAGGCGCATTACGATCTTGACCCCCAGGCGGGGGGTGCGCTCGATCAGGTCGAGCAGATCCGATTGGAAAAAGCCCAGCATCTTGCAGTCCATCCGCGCGATCACGGTAGCGGAGCGCGGCGAATCATCCAGCAGGGCCAGTTCGCCGAAAAAATCGCCGTCATGCAGTTCCGCGATCACCTGCTGGGTGGGCTCGAAGACCACCTGTACCTTTCCCTTTTCGATGATGTACATCCCCGCTGCCGGGTCGCCCTGGTGAAAGATGATCTCTCCGGACTTGTATTCCCGGCGGTAGAGGATGCGTTCCACCGCGGCCAGTTCCTTGCGGTTCAGGCCTTTAAACACTGGAATTCTGCGGAGGATATAGCGAATCCCTTCTTCTTCCTTCTCCCGCTGCCGGAAGATATTTCCCCAAAAACTATCCATTATCGACCCTGTTCATTTTCCGGCGTGCGTTCAGGCCACCGGTTTTCCGGAAGCTGCCGGTTGTTCCGGGGTGATCACGATCAGCTTTCCGCCATCCTCCACGGCCAGGAGCATGCCCTGGGATTCCACCCCGCGGATCACAGCCGGCTGTAGATTGGCCACCACGATTACCGTTTTGCCCACCAGGTCTTCCGGGCGGTAATGTTCCGCCAGCCCGGCGACCAACTGGCGTTTTTCAGTGCCCAGTTCGATCTGCAGCTTCAGCAGCTTTTTGGCTTTGGGAATCGCTTCGGCGGCGATCACCCGGGCGGTTTTTAATTGGATTTTTTTGAATTCATCGATGCTGATATGTTCCACTTCAGCAGCTTCTGCCGCGCCATTAGCCCCGGAAAGCGCCTGTTTTAGGCGTTGAACCTCTTCCGCGATTACCGCATCGTCGATCTTGCTGTAGAGGATCTCCAGTTTCCCCAGGCGGTGCCCGGCAGGCAGTTGCAGGTCCGCGATGCCTTCCCAGGTGGCCGCTTCCGGGGTGCCGGACAGTTGCAGCATCTGCCATAGTTTTCGAGCGCCGAAGGGCAGGAATGGGCTCATCAGCACCGCCAGGGAGCGGGCGGCCTGGGCGCAGAGGTTCAGGGTGGTCGCGCATTTTTCCGGCGCCGACTTGCGGGTTTTCCAGGGCTCCTGATCGTTAAAATACTTATTGGCGAAACGGGCCAGGTCCATAAAGCGGCGGGTGGCCTCTTTGAAACGGAAGGCGTCGAGCTGTTCGCCCACCTCTACTGCCGCCCGGGCGATCTGCTCGATCATCTCCTGATCCAGCGCATCCAGCGCGCCGCGCGCCGGCACTGCTCCGTCATAGTATTTGCTGATGAAGGTGAAGGTGCGGTTGACGAAGTTGCCCAGAATATCGGCCAGCTCATTGTTATGGCGGGCCTGAAAATCGTTCCAGGAAAAATCGGCGTCGCGGGTTTCCGGCATGTTGCTGGCCAGGGTGTAGCGCAGGGAGTCCGGATCGAACTTCTCCAGGTACTCATTCAGCCACACCGCATAATTGCGGCTGGTGGAGAACTTGTTGCCTTCCAGGTTGAGGAACTCGTTGGAGGGCACGTTCAGCGGCAGCACGTAATCGCCGTGGGCCATCAGCATTGCCGGGAAGATCAGGCAGTGAAACACGATGTTGTCCTTGCCGATGAAGTGCACCAATTTACTCTGCGGGTCCTGCCAGTAGCGTTTCCATAGATCCGGATCGCCCTGCTGTGCTGCCCACTCCCTGGTGGCGGAGATGTAGCCGATCGGGGCGTCGAACCAGACATAGAGCACCTTACCGGAAGCATCCACCCCGGCAGCGCGGGCCACCGCTTCCGGCAGGGCCACACCCCAGGGAAGGTCGCGGGTGACCGCCCGATCTTTCAGCCCGTCGCGGAACCAGCTCTGGATCTGCCCCAGCACATTGGGCCGCCATTCCGGATGGGCATTGATCCAGGCTTCCAGCTTCGGCTGAAAGTCGGCCAACGGCAGATACCAGTGGGTGGTCTCCTTTTCCACCGGCCGGGCGTTGGTAATGGCGCTCCGGGGATTGATCAGGTCCGCCGGGCTGAGCGAGGTTCCGCAGCGTTCGCATTGATCGCCGTAAGCATCCTCATAGCCACATTTGGGACAGGTGCCGCGCACAAAACGGTCGGCCAGGAACATGCCTGCCTCCGGATCATAAAGCTGTTTATCGGTTTTGCGTACAAAAATATCTTTTTCCGCCAGATGTTCAAAAAAATCCCGGCTGGTCTGATGATGCACCGGCGAGGAGGTGCGTCCGTAGTAATCGAAGGACATGCCGACTTTTTCAAAGCTCTCCTTGATCATAGCATGATAGCGATCGACCACCTCCTGGGGGGAAATGCCCTCGGCGCGGGCGCGCAGCATGATCGGCACCCCGTGCTCGTCGGAGCCGCAGATGTAGACCACATCGCGCTGTTTCAGCCGGCAGTAGCGGGCAAAGATATCACCGGGCAGGTAAGCCCCGGCCAGGTGTCCCAGGTGGATCGGCCCGTTGGCATAGGGAAGGGCGCTGGTAATCATATATCGTTCTTGATCAGCCACTGGCGAAAACCTCATTTTAAAGTAGAATTAGTCATATCGATAAAGTCGGCCCAATTTACAAAAAATTAACCAAAACATAAACAAATAAAAAAGCCGATCGCAATTGCGATCGGCCGGACAATTCAGGTGTTGCTGCCAAAAGATTAAATTCACAATAAATTTGTCAAAAAAATGTGCAATCAGGCATTTACCAACTCATTACGAATTTCTTCGATCGGGAATTTTTCGATCTCATCCTTCAGGCGCACATAGATAACCCCGTTAAAAATATCGATCTTTTCCACATATCCCTTGCCCGCCGGGGTTCGCACCCGGGTGCCGACAGTCGGATATTTGTTCAGTTCATCGATATAGTAATCCCGCTCGAAGGAGAGGCAGCATTTCAGCCGCCCGCAAATCCCGGTCAAGCGTGAAGGATTGGTGGGGATCAACTGGTCCTTGATATACTGGGTGGTGATATTTTCGAACTTTTTCAGGAAGACCGTGCAGCAGAGCTGGCAGCCGCAACTGCCGTAACTGTCGATATGCCGGGCGGCATCGCGCACCCCGATCTGGCGCAGTTCAATGCGGGTGCGGTATTGGGAGGCCAGATCCCGCACCAGGCTGCGGAAATCGACCCGGTCGTCTGAAGTAAAGTAAAAGGTCAGCTTGTTATGGTCCAACTGATACTCAGCATCGACCAGATTCATATTCAGCTTATGCTTGAGGATTTTTTCCTTGCAGCTGCGCACCGCTTTCTCTTCTTTCTCACGGTTCTCATTCAATGTCTGCATGTCAGCCGCGGTGGCAGTGCGAAGCACGTTTTTGACTTCTGATTTTGCCTGCGGATCCATGAATGCGCTGCCGACCTGGATCACCTTGCCCAGATCCGATCCTTTATCTGCTTCTACGACCACATAGCTTTCCGGTTTGACCGCCAGATTTGACGGTACGGCGTAGATTCCAATCCGTCCGGCTTTAAACACCACTTCGGCAATGACCGTCTCGCGCGAGGCAACGGCGCCATTGCTGCCATTTTCCGAACATTCCGCCATGGTTAAACCCCTAGGTTTATTTTTTATTTTTCTTTAATTTCTGATGAAGTTTAATTGCCAGTGTCATTAAAATCAATAACGGATTGAAATTCCGCACGTCGCGCAGGTCCTGCAGGGCGCCTTCGATATCCCAGACGATCCCGGTGATGTCGGCATTAGGGGTAAAGCCCATAAATTTCCGCAGGGTGTCTTTCTTGTCCGGATTGTACAGTTTTGCAGAGGCATCTTCCAACTGCTTCAGGTGGAGGATATCCTGAAACCAGAGCAGCAGCAGCCAGAGCAGCAGCTGCGCGTCTTCGCGGTTTTGACGGGCGGCCACCGGTTCAAGGATGGCCATCAGTTCCTGGGAGCGGTGGATTAGCACCACCTTGCGCAGCAGGTCGATCGCCTGCTCGCGTATTTGCAGCACATTTTTGTCGAGAAAATCAAAGGCGCGTTTCAGATTGTATCCGGACAGGCGGACCAACAGCGACAGTTCGCCGGGATCGACTTTCGGATGGTAGCGGCGCAGAATGTCGTGCATCTGCGCTTCCGGGAGCGGGGTAAAGCGCAGTAGCTGGCAGCGCGATTTGATCGTGGGCAGGATCTGATAGATGTTCGCGGTTACCAGGATCAGGACCAGGTTGCCCGGCGGTTCCTCGAGCAGTTTCAGCAGGGCATTGGCTGCTTCCACCCGCATCTGCTCCGCTTCGCTGATGATAAAGACTTTCCGGCGTCCCTCGTAAAGGGTGAAGCGCGCTTCCGCTTTCAACTCCCGGATGGTATCGATGCCGATGAAGGTGTTTTTGTTGGGAAAGGCAGTGCGGCGGTAAGGATTGCGGGCCTTTTCCCGCAGCACTTCCATGAACTCGGCTTCTTTGAAATTGGTCTTGGCCGGGGTAGGGAACACCAGTTTTACATCGGGATGCTGAAGATGGGCAATTTTTTCGTATTGGCTGCTGGAAGCGTCGATCCGTCCATCGGCATCAGCCGCGTTGAGCAGTTGGGCCAGGGCGATGGCAAAAGCGTCTTTTCCGCACCCTTCCGGACCGTGAAAGAGAAAGGCATGGGGTAGCCGCCCCTGGCGGAAGGCGCTCAGGAGCTTGTGCTGAATGTCCGGATGGCCTGCTTCCGGGGCAAATGTACGATCATCCGTCTCCATCATGAACCCAATATAACCTTTTCTCTCGCGCCATAACCAACTCGCATCACAATATTCCTAAATGTGAATACGGTTGACTAATTTAGTGTGCTGGATTGAGAAAACCTAACTCAAATTTAATCCTTTTGACTGCGCTGAGGGCTGAGGGCTGAGGGCTGAGGGCTGAGGGCTGAGGGAAATTAACTTAAAAATATTTGACATTAATACTTCTTTGATTTTTTTTCGCCCTTCGCCCTTCGCCCTTCGCCCTTCGCCCTTCGCCCTCAGCCCTCAGCGCAGTTACTCTTTATCCGCCGAAATCACCAGTTTTTCCACCCCATTCGTGCGGGCGATGTCCATCACCTTCACCACCAGCCCGTGGTGCACCTGCTGATCGGCATTGACGATCAGGCTTTTCTCCGCCTGCACCTCCATCGCGCTTTTGACGATGCCCGGCAGGCTTTCGAGCGTAACTTCCTGCTCGCCGAAAAACAGCTTCGCGTCTTTGGTAATATACAACACCGCCTTTTCTACCCGCTGACTTTCCGAACTGGTCGCTTTCGGCAACTCCAGCTTGATGCCCGGCTGTTCCAGAAAGGTTGATGATACCACGAAGAAGATGATCAAAATGAACAGCACATCGATCAGCGGGGTGATGTTTAAAATAATTCGCTTTTTGGGGATCTGGAGTAATTTCATTTGCTGTGCAGGTTTAGTTCGATGGTTTCGTTGGATTTATTTTGTAGGCGAATGATCTTGTTCAACAGCAGCAGGGTGTATTTTTCGATATCCAGGATCATCCCTTCGGAACGGGAATTGAGCAGATTGTAAGCGACCAGGGCAGGAATCCCAATAAACAATCCGGTGGCAGTCGTGATCAGCGCCTTGGAGATTCCCCCGGAGAGCGCCTGGGCCTGCCCGACGCCCAAGGTCTCGATAACCGTAAACACCTCGATCATTCCCAGCACCGTACCCAGCAGTCCCAGCAGGGGAGCGATCCCGGCGATGGTCTCCAGCAGCACCAGCCCCCGGGAGAGATAGCGCACCTGCTGCCGGCCTTCATCCTCGATGGTTGAGCGCAGTTCCTCCGACGGCAGGTCCCGGTTATCGATGCAGCCGATCACAATACTGGCAAAAGGGCCGCTGAATTTCTCGCAAACAGCCTTTACCATGGTGAGATCGTCCAGCTTTTTAACTTGTTCCAGAACTGATATGATCTCCGGGATCAGCACTTTTTTTCGTCGCAGGCTCCATAGCCGTTCCACCACAAACGCCAGTGCCAGTACCGAACACAGCGCCAGCGGATACATCATAAACCCGCCCTTTTCAAATAGCGTTAGCATAGCTTCCTTTCGTTATCATTGCCGGGCGCTTTGTTCGCGCTGCATTTTCAGGTAAAGTTCTTTGATATTGGGATAGATCACCCGCACCCGCAGTTCCAGGTATTCATCCGGGAAATCTGCCGGCAGGGCTTTGTACGGCGCGGAGGCGGTAAAGGCGTGTACCGTGCTTTCCATCAGCGTCTCGTGACCGTCATAGCGAAGCAATTTGTGTTCAACTAAATTCCCCTTGCGGTCTACTTTCAGCCATACATCGGTATGGCCGTCGATCAGTCCTTCCCAGTACGCCGTGGGCACGACCAGCAAGCGGTAAAAGCGTTGTTTCAGGTCCAGCACCCAGGGCGCCCAGGGCCAGGCCGTGGTGCTCAGGGCGATCTCACCGATCAGGTCGCCGCGGAACTCCTTCAACGAGGCCGGCAATTGCGGCGCCTCGGATGCTTCCGCATCGGTTTGCTTTTTGCGGGCATCTTCCTGTTTCGTGAGCAAGTTTTTCGAGAAGGCTTTATTTTGATAAACCGGCACCATGCCGCTATGATCATCCAGCTTGATGCCCAGGTCTTCCGCCGACTGCGGTTCCGGCGCTTGCTGTGGTTTGGCAGGATCTTTGGTGTAGTCCGGCAGAATGGTATTGGGGTTTATCGAGCTTATTTCCCGCTCACTTTGAAGGGGGGCGGCGGATTGGGAGGATTTCTCCGCCAGGATATTGGTGTTCTCCGCCGGCTTTTGCTCGTTGGCGTTGGGATTCTCTTCAATCTGGTACCATTCTTCTGCTAACGGCTGCTGCTCCGCTTCCGGCTGGGGCGGCGGAATCTGCGCCTGCGGAGGCTGCTCGAACTCCAATACGATCGGCTTTGCCTGCACCGCCGGCGGCGATTCCAGGGTGATCCCCAGCGCGAAGAGCAGCAAAAACAGCAGCACATGCAGCAGCAGCGATATGGCAATCGCGATGAGGATGTTTTTTCGTTCTCTATAATTCATGCGGCACGATTCTTTTTCATCCCGGGCATGTTGATTAGAGTGACATATCCGGAAAAACTTGCAGATTTATTAAGTTATTGTTAATGGGTTAATGGGGAGAAACAGACCTAAAACCCATCAACTCATTAACTCACAACCCATCAGCAATCCCACGCCTGTTATATTCCCCGGTGTCTCGACAGTTCCCGGCACAGCGGCTCAAAGCGATTTTAGCGCATCTTCCACCGTGTCGTATATCCGGAATACGTTGAGCAACTTGGCAATGCTCAGCATAAATTGGATCGGGGCGGCCACCCCTACCAGGCATAAATTGCCTTCGTTGTCGCCGGTCAGGCGTTTCCCGAAAAGCAGCACCCCTAAACCGGAACTGTCCATATAGCGCACGCTGTTGAGGTCGAGGACGACATTGTGGCAGCCCCCATGTACTTCCAGCAGCATGATGTCCTTGATGGTGGTGGTTACTTCAAAATTGATGATCTCGTTGTGCAGTGTCAGGATTAAATTATCCGACACTTTGTGCGAGGTATAATGAAGTTCCATGGTACCCTTAGCCGTTATTCGACCCTTCAAAGTTACACTAAATTTTCCTTATATCGTAACAAAAAAAGCCGGGTAGAACAAACCCGGCTTTTTTTGTTACGATATAAGGAAGTAGATCTTCAATCCCATTACCCATCAACTCATTAACCCATACACCTGTTTTGGATTGCTGAGGTGTATTACCCGGGCCTAATCATTCGGATTCACTGCCGTCGCTTTAACCACCTTCGGGGTATGGGTTTCGTAGTAGTCATTGTTTTTGGTAACTTCGAACTGGGCGAGCAGTTTTTCCTTATCCCACACCAGTTCTTCCCGGGAGTAGGCGGCAAAGTCGTAGATCTGGGTCAGTTCGATTGCTTCCCGCGGGCAGGCTTCTTCGCACATGCCGCAATAGATGCAGCGCAGCATATCGATCTCGAACACCACCGGGTATTTCTCCCGATCGTCCCAGGGTGATACACCGCCGATGATATGAATGCAATTGGAAGGGCAGGCGGCCGAGCACATCTCGCAAGCCACACATTTGATCCGCCCCTGCTCGTCTTTATTCAAGCGGTGCGCGCCGCGATACCCGGGGCGGGGTACCCATTTTTCTTCCGGATATTGCACGGTGAATTTTTTCTTCGGCATGTGGCGGAGCGTGATTCCCATGCCTTTGAAGATATTGGGCAAATAGGCTTTTTCACTCCAGTTCAGATCCGGAGCCGTCAGTTTTTTAACTTTAATCATTGTCCAGAACCTCTTTTCGTTCGCGCTCGATATCCCTTGTTCCAATTTTATCAAATATAAGCATGGAAGGGGAGTTTGAAAATATTTTTTTCGAAATAATTGGTCTATGAGTGGATGGGGAAAGGGGGATAAGCGAATGGGAGAAAAATGAAGAATGCTGCTCCCCCTTTCCCCATTCACTCATAGACCAATTTCTTTTCCTCATTTATCCAACATCCAACATCTATTTTTCCCCATCCACCCATCCACCCATTAACCCATCCACCCATTAACCCATCCACCCATCAACAATTCAACTTTATTTCACTCATGCGATTTACTATATTCCCAGCTATTGATAAATGGGAAGTGCGAGAATATGAGTGTTTATGCGATCGGGGTGGATCTGGCCGAGGTTGAGCGCATGCGGGTGATGATCGATCGCTATGGCGAGCGTTTTCTGCAGCGGGTGTTCACCGCGCAGGAAATCGAATACTGCCGCCGGAAGAAGGCGAGTGCTGCCGAAAGTTTTGCCGCCCGCTTTGCCGCCAAGGAGGCGGTGTTCAAGGCGGCCGGTACCGGGCTGACGATCGGCATGCGCTGGCACGATGTGGAGGTGCTCAACAATTCCCACGGCCGGCCGGAGGTGCAGCTGCACGGCAGAACTGCTGCCATGCTCGCGGGTCGGCAGGTACACATCTCCCTTTCCCACACCGGCAATACCGCGATCGCAATGGTGGTGATTTCCTGATCACCGTTAGCGTTTACAGTTGTGCCGGGAAAAATTCTGAAGTTAGCCACAGAGACACTGAGTTCACAGAGTCTTTATCCGTTTAAATAATGAGTTGTCTGTTCTCTGTGGCCTCCGTGGCTCTGTGGCCAATTTTAATATTCGATATTCTCTGAAGAACATTATCTTAACCTATATGGAGCAGCGAACATGATTAAAGTCGTCACGGCAGCGGAGATGCGCGAGAAGGACCGTTTTACGATCGAAGATATCGGGGTGCCCGGCGTGGTGCTGATGGAAAATGCCGGACGGGCGGTTTCCCGGGTTATTTTAAGCAAGCTTGACGGGGTCAGCGACCCTCTGGTCTATGTCTTTTGCGGCAAAGGCAACAACGGCGGCGACGGCTTTGTGGTGGCGCGGCACCTCTGGAACGAAGGGGTTTACGTGCGAATATTTTGTACCGAAGCGGAGAAGCAGATCCGCGGCGATGCGCGAGTCAATTACAACATTCTCAAAAACATGAAGCTGCCGATCGAATTCATCAGCAGCCTGGACGATGTGCGCGAACTGGAAAACGAGCCCCCGGATATGCTGGTAGACGCCCTGCTCGGTACCGGCATCAAGGGGGCGGTGAAAGGATTTAGCGGAGAGCTGATCGATTTCATCAACCAGAATATCGAAACCACCGTGGTGGCGGTGGACCTTCCTTCCGGCCTCAACGCCAGCACCCCGGAGGTGGCCGGCAGCGCTATCCGGGCCAATATTACTGTTACCATGGCGTTGCCCAAGCGCTGCCACACGTTCTACCCGGCCAAGAATTATGTCGGTGAACTCTACATAGCTGATATTGGTATCCCGCCGTTTGTGCTCAGCCAGGATCATGTGAAAGTAGAGATGCTGGAGGATCGCGACATCGTGCTGCCCTTCCGCTATCCCGATTCCCACAAATATGATTGCGGCAAGGTGGGCATTCTGGCCGGTTCCAAAGGGTATACCGGCGCGGCGGCTCTGGCGGCGCAAGCGGCAATGAAGACCGGCGCGGGACTGGTTGTACTGGGCGTACCGGAGAGTCTTAATCCGGTGATGGAGCAGAAGCTGACCGAGGTGATCACCCGCCCGCTCCCGGAAACCCCGGATCAGACGATCGGCAAGGTTAGCCTCCCGGCGATCGAGGAATTGCTGGCCTGGTCCGACGTGCTGGCGATCGGGCCCGGCCTGGGGCGCAGCAAGGCGGTGCAGGAAATTGTCATTACCGTGCTGAAGCAGTTCGACAAACCGGTGGTGATCGATGCCGATGCCCTCTGGGCCCTGTCCAATCATCCCGAAATTTTAGAAGCGGGGCCCCATCCCAACTGGATTCTCACTCCGCATCTGGGCGAATTCCTGCGCTTCTTCCCGGAAGAAACGAAATCATCGCTCTCCCTCCAGTGCATCGAGAAGGCCCAGCAGTTTGCTGCCAGGCACGGCCTGACCCTGCTGCTCAAAGGTGCTCCCTCACTGGTGGCGATGCCGGACCAGCGGGTCTATCTCAATCCCACCGGCAACGCCGGCCTGGCCAGCGGCGGCACTGGTGATGTGTTGACCGGCTTTATTGCCGGATTGCTGGCCCAGCAGTACGATCCGGATGAGGCTGCCTATACTGCCAATTTCATCCACGGCTACACCGCAGATTATGTGGTGAAAAAGGAAACCATCTACACCCTGCTGGCCGGGGATCTGATTACCAATTTCGGCGCGGCGCTGAATGAATTGACCCAAAAACATTCGTCTTAGCGGTCACAGTACACGACAAAAAATATTGAGGTTCATGATAGCCAAAATAGAACGCGGATGACGCGGATTTACGCGGATGACTGAATAAGTTAAAAGACAAAGACAAGAAAATTCCTTGGCCTTTGCATTTGTTTTGCTACCTTTATGGCAAGCCTTCGATAACACTAGGTGAAGCATCACAAAAAAAATCCGCGAGAATCCGTGTCATCCGCGTTCTATGAAAAACTTTTGTTGTGCACTGTGCTTGGCGGTAAAAAAAGCCGGGAAAAGGTTCCCGACCTGGCGCACAACAACTGCACCTTTCTTCCTGTATTCTGAAGTTCAGCATACGTGATTTCGCTATTTGAAAACCTCCGGAATTTATTTGTTCGCTTGCCAATCCCCCCGCCAGGCAATAAATTTGCAGCTCATAGATCGAGACATAAAACATAAGGAATAGATATGAAACCGTTTGAATCTCCTGATTATTTCAATATGGATGAGCTGCTCAGCGATGAGGAAAAAATGATCCGTTCCGCAGTGCGGGAATGGGTCGGCGAAAATGTTATGCCGGTCATTGAGAAAGCCTACCTCGACGCGGTATTTCCCCGGGATTTGATCCCCCAAATGGGCGAACTGGGGTTGTTTGGACCTAATCTGCCCGAAAAATACGGCTGTGCCGGAACCAACAATGTAGCCTACGGCATCATGATGCAGGAACTGGAGCGGGCGGACAGCGGGGTGCGCAGCTTTGCCTCAGTGCAGGGCTCGCTGGTGATGTACCCGATTTATGCCTACGGCACCGAAAAGCAGCGCCAGCATTGGCTGCCCAAACTGGCCAGCGGGGAGAAGATCGGCTGCTTCGGCCTGACCGAACCGGATCATGGCTCTGATCCCGGCGGGATGAAAACCACCGCGGTGAAGGACGGCAATTCCTACATTCTAAACGGGGCCAAGATGTGGATCACCAACGGCACCCTGGCGGATGTGGCGGTGGTTTGGGCCAAACTCGACGGCACAGTGCGCGGCTTCCTGGTGGAAAAAGGCACCCCGGGATTCTCCGCACCGGAGATGCACAACAAGCACTCCCTGCGGGCTTCGGTAACCTCGGAACTGATTCTCCAGGATTGCCGGATTCCGGCAGAGAACCTCCTGCCGGAGAGCGGCGGGCTGAAGTCTCCTTTGGGCTGCCTCACCCAAGCCCGCTACGGCATTGCCTGGGGGGTGATGGGCGCGGCGATGGCCTGCTACGACGAAGCGCTCAATTATGCCAAAACCCGGATCCAGTTCGACAAACCGATTGCATCCTTCCAACTGGTGCAGCAGAAACTGGTCTATATGGTTACGGAAATCACCAAAATGCAATTGCTGTCCCTGCAGTTGGGGCGTTTAAAGGATCAGAAAAAATTCAAATTCACCCACGTCTCGATGGCCAAACGAAACAACGTTTTCCAGGCTCTGGAAATTGCCCGCCTGGCCCGGGACATTCTGGGCGCAAACGGCATAACGGCGGAATACCAGAGCATGCGGCACATGTGCAACCTGGAAACCGTGAAGACCTATGAAGGAACGCACGATATCCATACCCTGATCATCGGCGCCGACATCACCGGTATTCCCGCCTACAGCTGATGGTGCGGCTGGCAGAAAGGACCTTATGTCACGGAAGAAAACGATTTTAGTCATTGAAGACGATATTCAGTACGGCGAACTGCTCAAGGATGCGCTGGTTCACTTCGGTTACGATGTGATGCTGGCGTACTCCGCCACCGGGGGAATGGATATCATTCGCCAGGAAAAGCTTGATTTAATTATCAGCGATATCAACATGCCCGGGATCAACGGTTTTCAACTGGCCGAGCGGCTGCTGAAGATGTTTCTCGACATCCCGCTGATCCTGATCACCGGGCTGGACGACCTCAAGTTGATCAAACGCGCGCTGGCCGTGGGCGTTAGCGATTACCTGGTCAAACCGATCAAACTCGATGAACTGCCGGTGGTACTGGAGAAAGGCTTTGAGCGCCGCCGCCTGGAATCGAAAAAGCTGCAGGACAACAAGGCCGAGATCCTCCTCAAGGCCCTGAAAGCGTTGATGCGCGCCCTCGATGCCAAAGATCACTACACCTGCGGTCATTCCCAACGGGTGGCAGCGTTGGCGATGCTGATGGCGGAAGTGCTGGGCCTGGATGCCGAGCAAAAATACACCCTGCACCTGGGGGCGTATTTGCACGACATCGGCAAGATCGGTATGCCGGATGGAATTCTCAAGAAATCGGATAGCCTGGAAGATTTCGAATATGATATTGCCAAGGATCATCCGATCATCGGCTGCCAGATCATCGGCGAGATTAGCGAACTCTCGGAGGTGGCCTCGATTGTGCGCCATCATCATGAGCGCTACGACGGTACCGGTTATCCCGACGGGCTGAAGGGGGAGGCGATTCCCTTCTTTGCCCGCATCCTCTCGATTGTCGATTGTTACGAAGCACTGATCTCCGACCGCACCTACCGCAAAGGGCTGACCAAGGCGGAGGCGCTGGCGATCATCCAGCGCGATGCCGGCAGTTATTTCGATCCGGAATTGGTGGAAATATTTGTCAAGGCCATGAACAGCGGCCTGGCGGGACGGGTGATCCGGGAGTTTGGCGAGTCCGACCTCTATGATCTTCCAGCCGGACAGACTTTCTAATCTAAATGGAACGATGTTTTATCCGCGTAAATCTGCGTCATCCGTACTACACTTAGCACAAACTTTGTTTTTTTAACAAAATTTTGTAGTGCAACCAAGTCTTTTACATTGAGCACTGAGCAATAAGCATTTACCATGTTCTATGCTTTTATCCCCGCGGAAACTCCCCGCTCACCGGGGTATCCTTGATCCGCAGGAATTTTTCTATTTCCTGCTCGATGAAGAGCGCCTTTTCGGAACTGTCAATACCGCTCACCAGCTTCAGATGCCCCGCAGAGAGGGTGTCGGCATGCACTTCATAAGTGATGGTAGTGCTGTTTTTGCCCTGGGAGACATGCTCCTTGACGTAGATCTGCCGCACATCCCGGGCTTCGATGGTCTTGTTGCCCCAGGACGGCAGGGGCGCATGCTTGACCTTGATGATCTCCGAACTGACCCCGATATAGGTTTTATTAACATACCCGGCAATGGTGTAATAAGTTAGCCCGACCCCCACCAGAGCATGCAGGGTGCCGTAGAGCGCCATCTCCCACTCTCCATTGAGCAGGGCGATAGAGAACCAGAAAGCCATGAAGCCGTCCCAGAGGATGCAGAAAAAGGTCAATCCAATAACCGTTTTGTTAAACCAGCGCATCACCAGGTAAAGCTCGCCGCGGTCCTGGTAGACCTGCACCTTATCCGGCAGATCGATTTCCCGGCGAGGCTTGGGAGGCCCGGCGACGCGGTCAATCTGTTCGCTGATGCTGAACAGGGTATTGCAGTCCGGGCAGGTGGCGACCTCCCGGTTCAGTTCGATGTGTTCCGCCGGGACCACTTCGTTGCATTCGGGGCATTGTATTTTCATTGTGTACCTGATTTCAGGATGGATAAATATTTTTCGATAGCCGTTCGGCCGAATGCAGATAAAATGGCATTCGCTTCGCCAACACATACAATATCACTTCAGTATTTAAAAAAATATTCTACATTACGAATATCTCTCGATCAGATAATCGGTGTAGGTATCATCGATATCAAAATCTTCCGGCAAATCAATGATCCCCGATAACTCCTGAACCAGCGGCGTTAATGTTGCTACTGAATGTTCGCGTTCGCCGGAAAGATTCCGAAAATATTTTTCCACTAGCACGGATAAACTGGTTTGATGTTCTTTGGCGTATGCTTTGGCGAGTTCGATAACATCTTTATCCAACTTAAGCGTTAATTTTGTATTCATGAAATACCTCCAGTCAATACGTATCAAGTTTGGTTTTTTAATACGCATCAATCAAGGAAAATTTTCCACGTGCCAGGACTTACTCCCTATTGCGGAAGCTGCAGGCTTGACAAGCAGCTATCGGCTATCGGGTCTGGTATGAGAGTTCGTCTACTCCGCAGCGTTTTCAATCGCCTCCCACACCCGCATAAAATTCCCTCCACAGATCTTTTCGACATCGCTTTCCGAGTAGCCCCGCCGGAGCAGTTCGTAGATCAGGTTAGGATATTCCGAAGCATCCTGAAGCCCTTCCGGCAGGCAGGTGACCCCGTCAAAATCGGAGCCGAGGGCCACATGGTCGATCCCCGCCAGTTGCACCACATGATCGATATGATCCGCCACATCGGCAACCGTGCCGACCGGGTGTTCGCGGCGATAATTGGTGCTATAGTCGCGGGCGGTTTCGGAATTCCGGTCGAGATTGTTTTCTTTCGCATAAGCGGAAATCGCCTTCTCCACCGCCTTTTCGGACGCTTGATATTCCGATTTCAGAAAGGAGGAACCGAAGTTGATGCAGATAACCCCGCCGTGCTCGCCCAGGGTCCGGATCATCTCGTCGCTCATGTTCCGTTCCCAGTCGGGTGTAAAATGGCGGCAGGAGGAGTGCGAGGCGATCACCGGCGCCCGAGAGAGGCGGATCACATCGTAAAAAGCGCTGTCGGTGACGTGGGAGATGTCGATCATCACCCCAAGGCGGTTCATCTCCGCGATCAACTGCTCCCCGAAAGGGCTGAGCCCGTTCCACTGCCGGTTTTCATCATAGGAAGAATCGCTGATGTGATTGCTCTTGGAATGGGCCAGGGTAATATAGCGTACGCCCCGGTCGTAAAAGTGCTGCAGATTTTCCAGCTTGCCTTCGATCGGCGCGCCGTTCTCCATGCCCATCGGCAGAGAGACTTTCCCCTCCGCAAACTGGCGCCGCACTTCTGCCGGGGAAGTGGCCACGGCGAATTTATCCGGCCACTGCTCGGTAAAGCCGTAGACCAGATCGATTAACTGATCGGCATAGGCTTTGGCGCCGCCGTCCTGAAGTCGCGCCGGAACGTAGATCGACATGAAGGGGGCATTGAGACCGCCGGCTTTGGCACGCTCGTAATCGAAATCGCCCCAGGGGGTGCGCCGGGAGATGTCCTCCATGCGCTTGTTGAGCCGGTAGGGCACATCGACATGACCGTCGGTGATGATAAACTGCTGCGCCAGCTCCCGGGCCCGGCTGCGCAGCGCCGCGTCATCCTCCGGTCCGGCCAGGATAGTGCCGGCGGCGAGAAACAGCAAAGAAGCCGCAATGCATAAAACTATATTTTTCATTGAAATATCTCCTCCTTCAATCAAGGCATTAAAATGAGCATTTATCGTTGTGCATTAAGCATTTACCATTGGGTGCCCCCTGTCCGCCCCGAGCTTCTCCCCAAACGCCTCATTCCCCCTTCCGTCCCGCCTCCCGGCAAAACTGCTCCCAGGCTTCGATCGTCAGCCGGGTTAAATCATCACAGGCGGTGGTAATCTGAAGGGAATATTGATAAAGCGGTAATAGCCGTGCGGGCCGGATAGGATTCGTTCCAGGAGGGACGGATTCTCGCTGAAATCGCGCTCGGCCGGGGCGATGTAAAGCGGATTGGTTTCGGCAGGCTGGGTTTCTTCCCCGGAGGCGGAAAGGGGCAACATCAACGCTCCCAATATCAGCAGTCCCCGGCGGAGGAAATGCCGGACCGCTGCATGGTCGATTTGCTGCATATGGTCTCCTTAATTAGCGGATCAATCCGGTTTTTGATGCGCTTTGCCGCCGTCTTTGTGCTTGATTCCCTTTCGGCAAGCCTTTATATTTCCGGAGCCGTACCGGCCAAATCGCCGGTACTAGGCTGAAGCTGGACCGGGTTACCACCCTGTTGGGGCCCGGGGGAATTCAATCAACTTGGCGTCTGCGTGAAGACAAAAACTTCCAAAAAACGGCCGATGCGCCTTCGGATGGCGGCGTTGCTGGTGATTGCCCGCCTGAGCTGGGGGGAATTTTTAAGTCCGCTGCACTGGCAGAACAACGTCGTCAAATTTTTTCCTCCGCCCCGCCGCAGCATCTACAAGCAGGCGCTGTTCAGCTATTTTTTTCGCTTCCGCAATTAAGCGCTTATGGTTCCGGTTGCGCTTCCGGTTCAACCGGACGGATCTCGATATTCTCATTGAAGGAAAAATCTTTCAGGAAAATGACGTAGGAGCCGGATACGATCTGTTCGCTTTCCCCTTCCCGCTGCTGGGCGACAATATCGAAACGCAGCGGCAGGAACCGCTCCTCGCGTTTCTGATATTCGATTCCGATCGCCAGGCCGCTGAGCACCTTATCGCCGGCATACCCCTGCTTTTGCCATCCGAAGCAGAGCCATTTTCCGGCGACCTCATCATACATGATACGGTTAAGGATCTTTTGTTCGCCGAGGGTCCAGACAGTGCGGAAGATCTGCCCGGCCCGGGTGAGGGAATGTTTTACTTTGACGACCTCATTATTCTCATCAAAGGTATAGCTGACGCCCACGGTATCGGCGGAGAACTTTGCCGCGGCATCATCCGGAATCCCGGCGAGGGGGGACATGATGACGTAGCGCTGCACATCCAGAAAAATCTTATCGAACAAATTTTTCAACACCTGAGCCCGGGTCAGGGTCTCGCGGCGGAGTGAGTCGCTTAGCTGGGGAACGCTTTCCAGCACATAGGCAGTGCCCATCGGGGTCCAGACAAACTTGATGGGGTAATAGTGGGTGCTGTCGCCATACTGGCGGATGAAATCGATGTAGCGGTCGGAGGTGATCATACAGGTAAAATTTTTCACTTCCGGGGTGATGATCTTGTAGTAAAACGAGTCCGCATTTGTTTTAAACGATTTCAAATCTTCCTGGGCATATACGGAAATGCCGCTTCCCAGTATCGCCAGGAAAATCATAAACCATCTTTGCATGGAGTTATCCTTTATAACAGGTCGTTAAAGTGATAGATACTGGATGCTGGATACTGGATAAAAGAATGTTTTGAAAAAATTGTTTGATCAGATGAAAAGTATCATTTCGTTCCAGCATCCAGCATCCAGCATTGGCGCAACAATTTAAGGAATTGATTTTGTAAAAAAAGGACTTTATGCAATTGGGCGGGAATTACATGGTGGATTGCAACTGGTCCAGCACTTCCTGGGTGAGGTCGAATTTGTACATTTGCCGGATGACCTTATACTTCTGGAAAATATCATCGACATAGTCGATGGTCTCCTCATATCCGTAGAAGTAGCCGTAGGTGGGCACGCCCTGCGCCCATACTTCCAGGTGCAGCTTCCAATCGGCGTCGGTCAGTAATTTCAGGCATTCCCGCACCGCTTCCCAACTATTGGGATCGAGTTTTTTGAAGCGGGCGATGTCCTGGGCGTCAAACACCCGGGCCGGGCCGCCGTTATAGGCTGCCAGGGCCAGCTTTAAGCGGTTGACCGGATCGGCATTGGGGAAATACTGCAGCTGCTTGTAAAGGTGGTAGATACCGGCGGTGATGTTTTCTTCCGGATCTTTGGTGATGTAGGCGATGTCGAGCTCCCGGGTGATCTCCCGGGCGGTGCCGGGCATGATCTGCATCAGCCCCATGGCGCCGACATGGCTGCGGGCGTTTTCCCGGAAGTGGGATTCTTTCAGGATCAGCGAGATAATCAGCCGCCAATCCATGTTATAGCGCTTGGAGTACTTGCGAATAATCGGGAAATATTTGTTGATCTGTTCGGAGAAATTGCGCGGCAGTTGCCGGCGGCGGAACTCCTGAAGCGCCTGCTCCCGGCGCATCTTCGCCTCGATCTGCTCCTGGACCATATCCACCAGGGTATCCTGTCCGGCGGTCAGAGAGCTGGGGGGGACGGTGCTGGTCTGGCAAGCCGGAAAAAGCAGCAGTGTCCCCAGGAGCAAGCTCCCGAGATGTATGAAAATCCGTTTCATGATATCGTTAGTTCAAACTCATCCCGATAATTAATCCTACAATTAACCCGATCATTATGAATATCCCACAAACGACCACGCCGACCGCGAGGTTCCCTTTTTCCAATTCCGTGGGAATGTGGAAGTGGGTCACTTTGCTGAACAGCTTATACGTCACGATCGCTGCAAAGATACCCAAAATAACCCCGCCAATCGCATACATGGTGTTGAAAAACAACGGCGCCTCATACCAATGACTATACATCGATGCGTCCCTTTCCTCAGTATGTTAAATAACCGGCCATAGATATTTTCGAAGCAAGATCTATCCACTGAACGGATAACGGCCACCGCTGTTATTTCCACAACCTGGCGTCGATGAACGGGCTAATATTGATACAGATCATGATGACAAATTCTCTCACTTTTTCCGGTCTCAAAGACTCAGCGTACCACCATTCAAGTAAAACCAAAAATCCATTCCGTTCGTGCAAAATCTCACTTTTCGGCAGAAGTTTAAGAAATTTGCGCGTAACGAGTCAATTCATTTTTGTTTTTCAAACCTGCTGCTATATCAGCTTGCGAGGATTAATCCTCTGTTTATCCATACTTTAGAATCCATCCTCCCCGTCATTTTATAGCGGCAGCGTCAGGGAGTTTCCGGACTGGACCGCCAGCGCTTCCAGGAGCCCTTGCTGGTAGAAGGCGCTGCGCTGCAGGGAGCGGCGTAATGCGGCATCGTCAACCCGGCGGATCTGGTCCTGCAGCAACCGGGCATCTTCCGTCGCCGGGAAATTCTCGTAGCATCCTGCCAGGTAATCCCGGAAGCCGCGGTTCCCGCTCCGTTCCGCCCAGAGGCTCAATACCGGCAGAAGGGCATTGAGGAAAAACTGCCGGGCGCGCGATTGCCCGACAATCACCCCCGGGAGTTGCCGGATCCCCGGAGATTCCCGGAGGGCCGCCTCCAGACGCGAATCCAGCGGCAGCATCAGGCATGCGCCCCACTCTGCCAGCATCCGGGGGTAGGGCAAACGCTGAACCGCGATGTCCAGCAGGCGCTGAAATAATCCCCCGGCCTGATAGCGGTACAGCAATTGCGCCAGCGCCGCCAGGCGCAGATACGGATTATTCCAGGGACGCACCCCCTTGAAGCGCCAGTCGGTCAGCGCCAGCACCGGAAAGTCGCCGCGCTGCTGGAGCAGCGCATGCCATTCCGCCTGTTGCCGGCGAAGCCAGCTCTGGTTCCGCGACCGCTGGAGCGGTTGCCGGCCCAGCAATCCTCCCCGCAGCCCCCAGTAGAGCCAGAAGGTCAGCGGCGATTGCTGGCGCAGCGGAATCTCTGTCGTCAGCCGCGAGGGAGGGCATTTCCAGAGCAACTGACGAAAGGGAAAACGGTTCCGGGCATAGCCAAGGGTTTCCGCCAGGGCAATCAGCAGCACATCGGCCGGTGAAAATTGCTCGCACCAATAACGGTAGCGGTCGACTTTACGCTGGAAGCGCTGCTGGGCGAGGTCCGCCAGCACAGCCGGGATCAACTGCCCTGTGGGATAGTTCAATCCGGCTGCCGGAGCCGCTTCATTTTCCAGAGCTTCCATCCGGCAGCGCCATTCCGCCTCCGGCAGTGCCAGATGCCGGCGCAGCACCAGATGCGGGAACCGGCCGCGCAGGGCCGGCGCAATCCCCCCGGCATCGTCCCAGATGATATGCAGGCGCACATTTCCATAACGGGCGTCCCGGTCATGCCCGTGGCGGTACCAGTCTTCGGCGGAAAGATGAAACTCCACATCGCCGCAGTAACGCATCCCGGCGATGGCCAGCTCCGCCTGCAGAAAATCCGGCCCGTCGGAACCGTTCTGCCGGCCGGGATCGATCACCGTTACCTCCTGAAGATCAACCGTTTGCAAGGGACTTTTTAACAATCCCGGCTGCAGATAAGTCCAATAAAGCCAATATTCGGGAAATTTCATTTTTTACTTGATTCCGCGCTTTGATTTGCTGTTATTGCGATTGTAATATAATATATGTAATATTTGGGTGCAAGAATTTTTATATTTGCTTGTTTGCATGGGGCATGGGGCATGGGGCATGGGGCATGGGGCATGGGGCATGGGGCATTACGGTGCGGGTGTCGGAACATGCGCTTGCACATTACGGCGCCATGCGCCATGCCCCATGCGAATATATTCCGTGTGGCACAATACCCAATATGAACTGTATTTAAAAGGAATCATTGTTTGCTATGGGGGTTGACAGAATTGCGGTGGGTGAGCGCATTCGCCAGATTATGCGGCGGATACAGATTAATCAGCAGGAACTGGCCGGGCTGATCGGGGTCAGCCAGCCGGCGATTTCGCTTTATTTACAAGGGCGCCTGCCTCCTCCGGAGGTGTTGCTGCAAATCGCCCGCCTGGGCAATACCTCTATCGAGTGGCTCCTTACCGGCGGAGGCAGTGGCCCCGCACCAGCAGGGAGCGTGGTACGGGAGAGCAGTGCGGAGTACAGCAGCCAACACCCGCTTTTCCGGCTCTGGAATCGCCTCCCGGTGCCGGTGCAGGCCCACCTGCTGGGCCTGATCCGGGAGATCGTGGAAAAAGAGCAGTGAGGCGAGTGCGGAATGCGGATTTCGGAATGCGGAATATTTTTTGCCACAAATTTACGCGAATGAACCCGGATAAATATGGGAGTACGATCGCGAATGACGCCAAAAGCCCTATGCCAGTGCAGCCTATAACCGCCGAAGGCACAACGACGTCCGAGGGCCAATGACGGCGCAGCCCAATGACCGCCGAAGGCGCAATGACGCGCGCAGCGCCGCTGCCCCTCCGGCTTACTCTCCCTCAGCGCTCCGCCCTCCGCCCTCAGCTCTCCGCCCTTTGCCCTCAGCTCATTTCGCTTCCCCCAGTACTTCCAGCACATATTCAATATCCTGCGCAGTATGGGCGGCGTTGATCTGGAAGCGCATGGTCTCGTCGCCTTTCGGTACCACCGGGAAGGTTAAACCGACCACCAGGATCCCTTTTTCATAGAGTCGCTGCACCATCCGGTGGGTTTTGGCGGTGTCGCGCACCAGCACCGGCACCACCGGATGGGGGCCGGGAATCGATTCCATGCCCAACGCCGCTACCCCGTCGCGGAACTGCTGGGTGCGGGCTTTCAGATCGCTCAGGCGCTGCCGGCCCTCGGAGCTGTCGGCAATGTCGATCGCCTTGATGGCCGCGGCGCAGTCGGCCACGCTCAATGGGTTGGTGTAGATGTAGGTATCCGCCTTCTGACGCACCGCCTCGATCAATTCCACGCTGCCGGCAATAAAGCCTCCGTTCACTCCAAATGCCTTGCCGAAGGTGCCGACAATGACATCCGGCTCGGCGGCGGTAAATTCCGGGGTGCCCCGCCCGGTCGCGCCGTAAGCCCCGATGCCGTGCGAGTCGTCTACCACCGTGATAATCCCGTCGTGCACCTGCCCCCGCCGGGGAGCGCACAGCCGCTCGATCTGATCGATCGGGGCATAATCGCCGCGCATGCTGAAGATTCCGTCGAAGATCACCACGACTCGCTCGGCAGATGCCGGAATTTCCCCGAGATGCTGTGCCAATTCTTCCATCTTATTGTGTTTGTAGATCGCCTTGTTTTCCCGGGCAACGCTGGAGATGCGCATGGCCCGGATGATGCAGTTGTGATTCAGCTCATCGCCGATCCAATAGGTGCGGGGGGTGTTGATGGTCAGGGCCAGGGCCAGGTTGGCGGTATAAGCGGAGTTGAAGATCTTGGCCGCCGGCTTGTTGACGAAGCGGGCGATCCGCGCCTCCAGGTCGACATGATAATGATAGGTGCCGTCGATAAAGCGCACCGCCCCCGGGCCGACCCCAAATCGGTGAGTGGCCTCATCCGCCGCTGCGATCAAGGCCGGATGGTTGGACAGCGACAAATAGCTGTTGGAGTTCATGCGGATGAATTCCTGATCAGATCCTTGCAATTTGTAGCGCGGACCCCGCCCATCCCGCGGCGCAATATAATCGACAATAATCCGTTCCGGCGACTTGGCGCGCCCTTCCGCCTTCAGCGCGGCAACTTCCTGAACCAAAGCCTGATTGAGTTTTTCCAGTGACATGATTCCTCCGGGATGCGGTTTTTAAAATGAGGTATTTTTTGATGGCTTTAAATTCTCAGAACGATTTCATGAGACTGGATGCTGGTAATAAAGGATAAAGGATAAAGGGTAAAAATACTTGACATCACAGTTAGTTTAAATACTTTCCAGCATCCAGCATCCAGCATCCAGCATCCAGCATCCAGCATCCAGCATCCAGCATCCAGCATCCAGCATCCAGCATCCAGCATCCAGCATCCAGCATCCAGCATCCAGCATCCAGCATCCAGCATCCAGCATCCAGCATCCAGCATCCAGCATCCAGCATCCAGCATCCAGCATCCAGCATCCAGCATCCAGCAAATATCTTAACCAAATCCCCCTGCATACGCAACTGCGATCTAAAAATCCCCTCGCCCGGCCATCGAAAAATTGAGTTGCCCGGGACCGGTGGAGGCTTTACCTTGCATCGCTGTTCTGTCAACTGATTTTTTACCGTCGGCAGTAGCAGTGGCAATAGCAGTCAACTTCCTGCCACTGCTACTGCCACTGCTACTGCCAACTGATAACTGATAACTGCCAACTGACCACTGCAAATGAACAAACCCAGACTTCTCAACCGCCTTTTACTGGGCATCAAAAACTATCCCTGGAAATTCTTGATCGGGGTTTTCATCGCGTACAGCGTTATCTGGACGATCCTGGAACCGCTGCTGGCGTTTTTTCCCGACTTTCAGTCCGGCGGCATCTTCAAATATACCTTGATGGTGCTGCTCAGCATTGTGGTCGCCGCGTCGCGAATCATCCCGGAAACGGAAGTCTCCTTCCATCTTCCCGGCACCAATACCAACATTCAGATATTTTTCGGCGATCTTTTTGCTCAGGAAGGGGATATCGCCATTGCTGCGAACGAATTTTTCGATAGCGACATGGAGGTGATCAAAGAGTTTTCCCTGCACGGCAAATTCATTCAGAAATATATGCCGGAACCGGAGGCTTTTACCCGCCAGGTGGATGAGAGCCTGGCGCGCAACAACATCCGCTCCCGCAAGGTTAAGCGCACCGACGTGCGCGGCAATCTCCTCTCCCGTAATCAGCGTTACGATATTGGCACCACCGCTATGATCAACCTGGAAGGCAAACGCTTCTTCTTTTTTGCGCTCACCCGCAATCCCAACGGCAAGGGCGGGGAAGCGAATGCCGCCGATCTGTGGCAGAGCTTAACCGGCCTGTGGCAGGAGATCCGCTATCACCGCCAGAGCGCCCGGTTGAATATCCCACTGGTGGGTAGCGGGTATTCCGATATCGGCCTGGCCGACATGCAGTTAATTCACCTGATCATCGCCTCTATCGCCGCCGCATCCCGCCAGGGCAGCTTTACCCAGGAAATTCGCCTCGTGTTGTGGCCGGATAAGATCAAGACCGTCAACCTGGAAAAAGTCGCCGATGCCTGGCGCTGAGGATTGGTTAAAGAATAACTTGTCGAATATCAAACAGAATTGCCACAGAGACACAGAGCACACAGAGACTGGTTTTGTTTAATTTATAACATCTCAGTGATCTCTGTGTCTCTGTGGCGGAAGTTAACAAGTTAATTTTTAATCAATCCTTACTGTTCCATCTCTAGCAACGCCTGAATCACCTCAATGCCACCCGGCGCTTCCAGAATCCGCTCCACCATGACCGGATCGGAGGCGATCTTGGCAATCTCCGCCAGGAGGATCAGGTGCATTTCCGGATCGGCTTCGGAGCTGATCAACAGGAATACCAGCCGGGCCCGCTCGCCTCCCGGAACGGGGTAATCGATGCCGCCCGGCACCCGGGCGATCAGGCAGATTGACTCTTTCAGCGCGGCGCAGCGGGCATGGGGAGCTACCACACCGTAACTGAGTACGGTCGGGAAGTTTTTCTCCCGTTCCAGCAATGAGGTAAGGATGTCGATCTCCGCCAGTTCCGGGTAAGCCTGCTGCGCCAGTTCAAACAACTGCTTCAACACCGGCAGCAATTCGGCTTCCGTCTCGCGGATCACGAATTCCGGCCGGGTAACCAGCGGCAGGTGCTGGGTCAATTGCTGCAGCTGCAGCATTTCGCCTTCAGAGGCGCCGGTCGCCGTCAGTTCCGGAAAGCGAATCTTGCCCTGAATGCCGGCCACCAGACTGACGGTTCCTTTGCGATTTTTCAGCGGGGCAGTGAAACGCCGGATGCGGATCTGCGCTTCCTTATGGCGCAGGTCGTAGGCGATGCTGGAAGGCTTGGCCAGATCCAGCCAGACCGGAATCCCCACTCCCCCCGGGGCGGCGGCGCTTTCGCTTTCGCCGTAGGACCAGCGATAGAGACGGTGCTTGGGCACATATTCCGCCCAGTTGACGCAGATCAGTTCGTTCAGATCCCGGTTGTCGGTCAGGGCCAGCACGTTGCCGATTGCGGGGAGCAGGTCGGCCGGAACGGTTTCCGGGGAGAGGGCATTGCCTTCGATTGCGGTCAATCCTTCCATTCGGGCCCGCTGGATGGCATCGGCGTTGGTATCCACCAGCACGCAGGGACCCCCGGTGATACGGGCGATAAATTCGGCGATCTTGCGCGAAAAATAATGTGCGCCCACAATCAGCCAGCCCTTTTTTTCCGCCTCCCGCACCTTCAGTACACCGGCCACGGTTCTGGCGGTCAACCCCTGGATCAATATGGTGCTGCCGATGACCGCAAAGGTGAATGCTTCCAGAAAAGACGCTCCCGGGAGGTCTGCCGCGCTTAATTCTAAGGCG
Source organism: Calditrichia bacterium (assembly GCA_020635015.1). Taxonomy (GTDB): domain Bacteria; phylum Calditrichota; class Calditrichia; order RBG-13-44-9; family J075; genus JACKAP01. The sequence goes on from JACKAP010000001.1 coordinate 221,013, forward strand.
AACAGCGAGGCCATCGAACCGGCGACCACTCCACGGGGGGCGATCCAGGACAGGAAAAGGCGCTCCCGGATGGTCAGAGCCGTGCGGAAGGTACACAAAGCGATCCCCAGAGGGCGGATCAGCAGCAGCACCGCCAGGATCAGAATGACCCCCTTCCAGCCGAATGCGATAAAATCCTCCACTTCCAGATGAGCCGCCAGCAGGATGAACAACAGGCCGATCGCCAGTTCGGTCAGGTCGGTCTTGAATTTGCGAATGTATTTCAAACTGGGGGGCTTATGCCAGCCCAGCACCAGGCCGGCGACCACCACGGTGAGGATGCCGGCTTCGTGGGCCATCAGGTCGGAGATGCCGAAGAGGAACAGGGCGGCGGCGAATACGAAGATGTTGGCATCGTGTTCGCTGACCCAATTTTTATTCAGCAGCCAGTAGATCATCTTGCCGCCGGCGAACCCGACCACAATGCCGATCACCAGGCGGAGACTGAGGTGCCCGAAATGGCTGATGATGGCGCTTTCCGCGCTCAGCCATTCGAAGCAAAGAATCGCGATGAAGACCCCGATCGGGTCGATGACCACTCCTTCCCAATGGAGGATGTGATGCAATTTTTCCTTTACCCGCACCCGTTGCAGCAGAGGAGCGATCACCGTCGGGCCGGTGACGATGATCAGGCTGCCGGCCAGGAGCGACATCGCCGGGGAGAGCCCGAACAGCAGATAAACCAGGGCCGCAGTGCCGAACCAGGTAACGAGCACCCCCACCGTCAGCAGCCGGCGGATTACCCGGGGGGCTTTCTTGAAACCTTCCGGATCCAGGGTCAATCCCCCTTCAAACAGGATCACCGCCACGCTCAGGGAGATGATCAGGCGCATGCCGTCGCCCAGGGCATCGGTGTCGATCACCCCCAGCACCTCCGGCCCGAGCACGAACCCGGCGATCAGCAGGGGCACAATTGCCGGCACCCGCAGGTAGCGGGCGACTACAAAACACAGCACCCCGAAGAATACGGCCAATACCAGGGTGGTCAGACGGAGGTAGGCGAGGTCCATAGTGCTCCGATCGTTAAGTGTGATACTTGATGCTGGATACTGGATACTGGCTAAGGAATATATTGAGAAAAGTGCTTGATCAGGCGAATAAATTCCATTTTTTTCCAGCATCCAGCATCCAGCATCCAGCATCCAGCATCCAGCATCCAGCATCCAGCATCCAGCATCCAGCATCCAGCATCCAGCATCCAGCATCCAGCATCCAGCATCCAGCATCCAGCATCCAGCATCCAGCATCCAGCATCCAGCATCTTGATTTAATATTTCTTCAGCTTTTTAATACGCCAACAACTCCCGCACCTTTTCCGGCAACCGCTCCACCGGCCAGTATATCTGCTTTTCCAGGTCGGGGCTGAAAGGTATAGGCGTATCCAGGGAGGCCACCCGCATCACCGGGGCGTCGAGGTATTGGAATCCGGCTTCGGCGATATAAGCGGCAATCTCGCCTCCCACCCCGCCGGTGAGGCTGGCTTCGTGGAGGATCAGCGCCCGGCTGGTCTTGCGCACCGTGGTCAGCACTGCCGCCCGGTCCCAGGGGATCAGGGAGCGGAGATCCAGCACCTCGATAGCGATGCCTTCCGGCGCCAGCTTTTCCGCCAATGCCAGGGCCCAGTGCACGCCCATGCCATAAGTGATAATCGAGGCGTCGCGCCCTTCCCGTTTGATGTCTGCCGCGCCGAGAGCGATGGTGTAGGGCGCATCGGGCACCTCACCTTTCAGGCTGCGGTAGAGTGCCTTGTGCTCGAAATAGAGCACCGGATTGGGATCATCGATCGCCGCCAGCAGCAGCCCTTTGGCATCATAAGGAGTAGCGGGATAGACTACCTTCAATCCCGGCACGTGGAAGAACCAGGATTCCATGCTCTGGGAGTGGAACGGTCCCGCCCCGGTGCCTCCTCCGGCGGGCATGCGGATGGTGACATTCAGACCGCTGTGCCAGCGGTAGTAGGTCTTGGCAAGGTTGTTCACGATTTGGTTGAAAGCGCAGGAGACGAAGTCGGAGAACTGCATCTCCACCACCGGCTTGAATCCCTGCAGCGCCAGTCCCATCGCTGCGCCCACCACCCCGGATTCGATGATCGGCGTATTGCGCACCCGGCCCTTGCCGAAGGCTTCGAGAAATCCCTGAGTGATCTTGAAAACCCCGCCGTACTCGGCGATATCCTGGCCCATGATCAACACCTGCGCGTCGCTTTCCATCTTTTGGCGCAGGCCGTCGCTGAGGGCATCGATAAAGCGTTTATCGGCTCGGGGCCCTGCCGGCGTGGTGGTGGTTACCACCGCGGGCAGGAAGACATCGGCGATCTCCTGCTCCATCGTGCTGGCGGGCAGGGGGGCATTCAGGGCGTCTTCGATCGCGTCTTCAATCCAGGCGGCCAGGTCCTGCTCCAGCTCTGCGAGAAGTGTTTCCGGCAGCAGCCCCTGCTGCTCCAGATACTGTTCAAAGCGGCGGATTGGGTCGCGCGACTCCCACTCGCTGATCAGTTGGGTCGGAATGTACTTGGTGCCGGAGGCCTCTTCGTGGCCGCGCATCCGGAAGGTCATCGCTTCGATCAGGGTCGGCCCTTCCCCGCGGCGGGCTTTTTCGGCAGCATGCTGCACCGCCCGGTAGACCTCCAGAATGTTATTGCCGTCGATCACGATTCCTTCCATGCCGTACCCCAGTGCGCGATCGGCCAGCTGCTTGCAGGCATATTGCTCCTGCACCGGGGTGGAGAGGCCGTAGCCGTTGTTCTCGACAATAAAAATCACCGGCAGTTGCCAGACCGCTGCCAGGTTGAGGGCTTCGTGAAAATCCCCTTCGCTGGTGGCGCCGTCACCGGTAAAAGCCGCCGCGACCCGCTGTTCCCCCTTTAACTGAAAGGCCACTCCAAAGCCGTCGGCCACCGGCAGCATCGCCCCGAGATGGCTGATCATGCCAATGATGTTGTATTCCGGCGCCCCGAAATGGAAGGAACGGTCGCGCCCCCGGGTAAAACCGCCGTCTTTGCCCATCAATTGGCGGAAGAGACGCTTCAGGTCCACTCCCCGGGTGGTGAACACCCCGAGGTTGCGGTGCATCGGCAGGATCACATCGTCCGGCTGCAGCGCGGCGGTTACCCCCACGCTGATGGCCTCCTGCCCGATCCCGGAAAACCATTTTGTTAGCCTTCCCTGGCGCAGGAGGGCGAGCATTCGTTCTTCGATCATCCGCGGCAGGCGGAGTTTACGATATAATGATATCAGGGTTTTCTCATCTAAATAAACATCAGCTTGTTGCCGGCTCACCGCCATAGTTGTGCCCCTTTTCGTGCTAAATCCGCTCAAATCCCGGAATTATTGTCGTAAACTGTTTTATCCGGGCGAAAACACAAAAGTTAAGCAAACTCCCTCTCGCTTGCAATAGCTGGATAATTATCGTGCGGCGAATCTTCCGGCGGATATTTCCGTCCTAAAGCCGTCGCGGTTTTGATTATTATGAAGTAATGCGTAAACTGGGGGCAGCAGTTATCGCGGTGCTTATAAAAACAGTCCACGGATTACACGGATTTTCACTGATTTGCTGATGTTATGTACCACGCCAAAATATAATTCGCGCTGTCATTGCGAGGCGTATTTTGCCGAAGCAATCTCCTGCGTCATGCACCCAACTGCAGTGATGTTGGAAGCGGTCAGCGGGAGATTGCCGCGCCACAAAAGACGCGGCTCGCAATGACGACACCTGGATAATGCAGACTCAAAAACAACTTTTGCGAGGTTCCCATGAATCGCTTTCAACTATCCGGGATCTTATTTTTATTGATGTTGAGTTTTACCAGCCTGGCCCGACAGCAGGAATTCAATGCTGACAGCGCCTATGCCTACACCGAGTATCTCAGCGTGACCCTGGGGCCGCGGCTGATGGGATCGCACAACGAGCAGGCCGCCCTGCGCTGGAGCCAGCAGAAGTTTGCTTCCTTTGGCGCCGATACCTCATACGTGCTCTGGTTCAACCATTCCCGCAACGGGGTCAACACCCGCAGCGGCACTGCGGTAGGGGTGTTTCCCGGCAGCAGCGATTCGATCATCGTGGTGGGCGGGCATATCGATTCCGACAAGTGGTACAATCCCGGTGCCAGCGACAACGCCTCCGGCGCCGCCTGCACCATCGAACTGGCCCGGCTGTGGAGCAAGTTGCCCCGCCGCTATACCATGATTTTCTGTACTTTTGGGGCGGAGGAAAGCAACCTGGTCGGCTCGAGGGATTTCGTCAAACGATTTGCCGACATCGATAAAGTGGCGCTGATGTTCAGCATCGATATGGCCGGCAGCGAGGGGTGGTTGATCCCCTTTGTCGATGTGAAGAACCATCAGGCGCCGACCTGGCTGGTGAAAGATGCTTATGCCGCCGACCGCCGGCTGGGCTACAACGATCTGGAATATCCCACGCATTTTTTTTCGATCAACAATGCGCTGGACGGAGCGGGGTCGGATCACATGCCCTTCCTGGAGCGGGGCATTCCGGCAATCGATTTCACTTCCGGCATCAATCTCGATCCGATCCACACCCCGATGGACCGAATGCAGTTCTTGAGCAAGCCGATGCTGGCCCGCAGCGGCCGGCTGGTGGATACGCTGCTGCGCCAATATCACGAGCAGGGTATTCCCCCGGAAAAGACCGGGCGCTACATGCTCTGGCAAACCTTTCTGGGCAACCTGTTCATTCCCCACTGGCTGCTGATCGCCCTCACCGGGCTGGGGATGATTCTGGGCATCGTGGCGTTGTTGCAGGTACGCAAATTTCGTCTTAAGTTGGACAAGCGGGAAACCGGGCGATTCTCCACCCTGAAATTGTTCCTGTTGATGATCGTGATCGCGATCTTCACCCAGTTGGGGGAGGCGCTGCTGCAGTCGCTGAAAGGGCTGCGCTATCCCTGGCTGACTGATTTTTATGCCTACCTCTGGCTGGCGGCCCTGGCGACGCTGGTTGGGATATGGGTGGCGCTGCAAGCCACCCGTCGCTGGAAATTCAGCCCGGATCCGTATGTCTATTTGCTGCGGGCGGTGACATTCTACCTGCTGTTCGCCGGCTTCTTCAGTCTGGCCAGCGCCCGGCTGGCGGTCTATCCCGCCCTGGCGCTGATCGCCATCGCTCTGCTGGTCAATACCACCCGTCCCTGGCTGCGCCTGCTATTGACCCTGCTGGCCCCGCTGCCGATGTTCCGCCTGATGTTCATGGAAGCCCTGCCGCTGCTCGGCCGCTCCATGAGCGCCGCGGGTTTCCAGATGACCGGCTTCGTGCAGGCCCTGATTTACAGCGCCATCCTGACCGCGCTGCTGGTGCTGTGGTATTTGCCGGCGCTCTATCTCTTTGCCTACACCCTGCGCAGCACCCCGTTGGCGGCACAGATTGCCGGCTATCTGCGCCGGCCGATCGCCGGATTGGCGATCTTGCTCCTGTTTGTCGTTTTTGGCGGCTACCTGTTTGCCAGCGCATCCTATTCCGATAAATGGAAAGCGACCCTCAAGGTGCAGGGGGTATACGATATGAATAGCGGTAATGATAGCTTAGTGGTCGTGAGCAACGAATACCTGCGCCAGGTGGAAGTAAATGCCGGCGATTATCAAACTGCCATCGACGGAAGGATTCTCAACCATGAACTGCCGCTCTCCTTTTCCGCCCCCTGGCTCCGGGTGGGGGGGAGCGCTTCGCTGTCTGAAGGTGAGAAGATGGATACCCTGCGCTGCGACTGGCGGCTGATCTCGGAAAAATCCTGGGTTCGCGCCACCCTCAAGCTGGCGCTGTTGCCGGATACTTCCGGGATAGCGGGAATTTATACCGATCTCAATTATGAACAGGAAAAGGGCCGGGCGCAATTTATCTGGAGCGCCGAGCCGCCGGATACCATCGCGGTCAGAGCCGCGCTGGCGATCCCGCCCGGCACCCGGCTGGTGCGGGAAGTGCGCGGCGACTATCCTTTCCTGCCCCTGGAGATTAACGCCTCCGCGCCCCATGCCTTTACGGTGTACCAGACCGAGGTGATTTACCGGGATACGCTGGACTTCGCGCCGTAATCGCCTTCGGTAAACTTTGCAGGCTTCAAATAGAACGCGGATGACGGGGATGACGAAGATTCTCGCGGATTTTTTAAGATGCTTCGCGTGGTGTTATCAAAATTTTACGGTAAGGTGCAAAACTGATGCAAAAGTCATAGATTTTTCTGATGTCTTTGTCTTTAAACTTATTCAGTCATCCGCGAGAATCCGCGTCATCCGCGTTATCCGCGTTCTATTAAAACATTTTGTCGTGCACTGTAAAATATTCGTGTCAATCCGTTTGATCCCGTGTTCATCCGTGGTTACTTTTTTTTCGCAGTCTGCCGCAGCATGCGCATGATCTCCAGGCCGAGGTCTTCCGCAGTGGGGGGATCGTAGTTGGAGAGCACCACCACGGTGTAGCCCGCCTCCCAGTCGGATTCCAGGATGGCATTGCAGCCGGGGGCGCCGCCGGCAATGCCCAGTCCGCCTCCGCCGGTTACCAGCCGGGAGGCCGCCGCATTGTCTGCAAAGAACTTACCCGCCTTCAATGCCTGATCGTACTTGAGCAGATCTTTCAGGGTGGAATATCCCCCGCCGGCCGGGCTGCCTTTCAGTCCCATGAGAAACAGGTTGTTCCGCTGATAGCCTTCGCCCTCACCGCCGTCCGGCTGCCAGTTGGTGTAGCCGGTCGCCAGGTTGGGCACCGGGCGGTCCATCTCGTAGGCCTCGGTGTCGTTCATCCCGGCGGGGCGGAAGATGTGTTCGCGCAGGTAGTCGTCGTAATTCTGTCCGCTGACCTGCTCGATGATTGCGCCCAGCACCACATAGCCGGCATTGCTGTACTGCTGGCGGCTGCCCGGTTCGAACAGCAGCGGCTCATCTTTAAAGGTCTCGATCAGCTCACTGACGGTGCGGATATGCCCCTTGCGGGCATCCCATGCATCGTTCCAGTAATGCCCCATCCCGGACTCGTGGCGCAGCAACTGGCGGATGGTCACTTTGTCGGCGACCTCCTTCGGATACTCCGGGAGATACGTTGCGATGGGATCATCCAAATTCAGTTTGCCTTTCTCCTGCAACTGGGCAATGGCGGTGGCGGTGAATTCCTTGTTGATCGATCCGATGTTAAACTTGGTGTCGATGCGGTTGGGCACATCGTAGCGCTTGCTGGCCAGCCCGAAGGCTTTCTGATAAAGCGGCTGCCCGCCTTTCGCAACGAGTACTGCCCCGGAGAAACGGTTGGCGGCGGTTTCCGCCTGGAGATAGGCATCCAGTTCCGCTATATTGCGGAAATGTGTCATCTTTGCTGCGGGAGCATCCACACCAAAATTGACCATTTGATGCGGAGGATCGGCACTCAACTCGAATTGAATTTCCAGCACCTCCCCGCGCTCGCCGCCGCGCACCGTCATCGTCACCTGAAAGGGGGCGGATTTTTTGATGTCGAGCAGTTCCGGTGCCGCCAGGTTCGACTGGATGCGTCCGAACATGCGCAAATGATCTTCCATCGAAAAATGATTTCTCAGTTCCGGAGCGAAATAACTGTTGATAAAAGCTTCCGCCGCCACGGCATCCCCGGCATCAATCGCATCCAGTAACGCCGCCGCAGCCTTGCCGGTGGGCGAATCGGGCAGCCGCCATTTGTTTTCCTGAGCGAAGAAGGGACAGACGTATAACAACATTATGATAAGAGAGAAAAATTTCCGCAAAGTATGCATGGTGATGACTCCGTATTTTTGTTTTTGGTTTTTGGTAGTTGGTTCTTGGCAACAACCAACAACCAACAACCAACAACCAGTAACATCCAGCATCCAGCATCCAGCATCACTCCTCTTCCAACCCAAACCGTCCCGGATCAAAAATCGCTGGATCGTACGGCAGAAATGCATCATCGATAAAGATGATTGCCGACCGTTCATACACCCGGTCATCCCGGCGCAGCAGGCGCGTTACCCGGTGGATGCGGTTCTCTGCTGCATCCACCTCGATGCGTTCTATCAGGAGGAGCGGGTAGAGGCGATAGGAGTCGATTTGCAGCGGTTCCGCCGAGTTATCGTCAATCTCATTCAGCCGGTCGGTGATCCGACGGATCGCCCGGTGATCCACTGCATTCTCACGCAGCCGCATCATGAAACCGCCGGCAGGCCGGCGGATTTCCAGCACTTCCAGTTGTTCACCGCTCAGAGAATCCCGCACCGTGCCGGCGTAATGAACGGCGGGGTGCTGCTTCAGCCGGGCGATGACATCCCAGGGAGTCTGGCGGCTGAGGGATTCGAAATTAAAGCTGTAGCGGGTGAACAGGATCTGTATTTCCGTTTCCTCCGGTGCAGATCCGGGACGGGGCGCCAGGGGATACATCCGCACATCGAAATCGCTCTCCGCCGTTTCGATCTCCGGAGCGGCATCTCCTGTTGTTTCAACAGCGCTGTCTGTTTCGGCAATGTCCAGGCGGATATCATAGACCAGCCGGTCTTCCGGGCGGCGGTAGGTGCTGTCGTTGCGGATGATGGTGTGCCCCAGGATCTCCCCGCTGTCCGCTGCGCGGGTCAATACCCGGAATTCGCGATAGTTGTCATGGATCCATTTCTCCTCGATCATGGCGGAAAGCTGTGTCGAGACCACTTCTACCCGCATTTTCAGGTAATGGATTCCCGGAAAATCACCGGCGCGGGCGTAGGCGGTTTCCAGGTTGTGGATGATCTCGCCGGCAGTCATCTCCCGGGGGATCAGGTTGGGGATCAGGAATGCCAGCAGCACTGCCAGGGTCGCCAGCGCGCTCAGAAGATAGCGCTTTACCCGCCGGCGCGCCTCCCGCTGCCGGTAGTAAGGCGAGTTGAGCAATTCCCGGCGCAGGGCGGCCCGGGCTGCGGGGAGGTGAACCTGCGGCGGAATGGTTTTACGCAGAATATCAGCTAATTTTTCGGGTTTCATGATGCCGCCTCCGGTTTGTCGGCCAGCCGATCGCGAAGTTGCGCCAGGGCGCGGTGGAGCAGCGATTTTACCGTGCCGGGCGATTTTCCGAGGATCTCCGCGATCTCACGAATTTTCTTATCTTCAAAAAAACGCAGGGTGATCACCTCCTGGTATTTGGGCTTCAGCGCGGCGATCTGATGATGCAACTCGCGGAAGAACACATCTTCTTCCAGCAATGCTTCTGCAGCCAGCAGTTCCCGGTCGGCCTCGCTGAGTTCATCCGCCAGCCGCTCGCGATAATCATCCAGCGAGCCGGCGTGATAATTCCGGTAGCGGCGATAATGGGCATTGACCTCATTGGAAGCGATGCGGTAGAGCCAGGCGGAGAAGGGAAGTCCCCGCCAGCGGAAGGTCCAGAGTTTGTCGAGCGCCTTGTAAAAAGTGTCGGAGGTCAGCTCCTGCGCCAGGGCGGCATTGGCGGTGCGATGGAGGATATAGCTAAAGATCGCATCGTAATAGCGGTCGAACAATTTTCCGAAAGCAGTGGGATCCTGCCGGGCCTGCGCTACCAGCCGGCGCTCATCCACCAGTTGCGCCGGAGTCATTTCCGCTGTCCGGGTCGACTTTGTCATTATGTTCCTATATTATCTGCATTGTTACATAGCTACATTGTTACATTATTAACGAAATCAGTGATGTTGCGCGCTATGCTCCAAAATGTAATTCATGCTGTCATTGCGAGGCGTATTTTGCCGAAGCAATCTCCTGCCTGGTGCACCCATCTGCCGCGACGCTGGAAGCGATCATCGGGAGATTGCCGCGCCGCAAAAGACGCGGCTCGCAATGACGACACCATCCTCATAATGCGCAAAGTCCCAAAGGGTTGCAAAAAAAATATGGATTTTCCGGCGATCAACCGATATTATTATGTAGCGGACGGATATGTGCTTAATTTTAGTGGTGCTGGATACCGGATGCTGGATGCTGTTTCCACGCGCGCAACCGCCCCTGATTTACTTGCTGGACGCTTCCTAAATCTGTCCCCGCCTTGGAAATGCGGGGAATAAGTGCCAAATTTTGCTTTGGAGATTGTTTTTATCCAGCATCCAGTATCCAGTATCAAAATTAGATAAACCAACATCACCTTTCAATGCCACTATACTTTCACAGGAGTCAGCCTTGTCCGAACAAAGTCTGCCGATTATTTCCCGGCTAAACAGCGAAGGTCCGGCGGTGGCGCGGCTGCAGGAGCGGCTGTTGGAACTGGGGATGTACGGGGGGCCGGTCAGCGGGGTTTATGACGATGCGACCCGCCAGGCGGTGCAGCTGTTCCAGCGCAAAGCTGCTCTTACCGTCGACGGCATTGTGGGCGACAGCACCTGGGCGCGGCTGAAGATCGATCCGGAGCGTCTGCGCGATTATCCGCCGGTGCAGGGCAAGACGGAACAGCAGCAACCGGTCGATTTCCGCCAGGAGGTGATTCGCGAGCCATTTAACAAAGCGGCGCAGTCAAACATACCTCCGGTGGAGGAGAATGTGTCGCAGACCGCTGCTTCCCGGCCGGTAGTGACGGATTTGCCCGATGAATTCCGGAAATATCTGCAGTTCCCCGGCCTGACCTTTCAAACCCGCGAACCGCGAAGTTTGCCTTCCTCCCTCTCCGGCATTTACGACACGGGCTGGGACTTAGTGCTGGACTTCAGGCGGGCCGGTCCGCAACAACAGCAATTGAAGCCTCCTGCGGAATCGGCGGATGAAACGGATATTTTTGAAGATGTCATGCAATACGCTCCCACTGACTTCGACTTTTCCACCGCTGCTTTCATGCCAGCACAGATCTGGCTGACTCTGGGCATGGGTGGCGGTATTGAATCGGTGGAAGCGCCGTTCAACCAATGGGCCAAAGATGACTCGCGCTGGCGGGGAATGGTGTTTCAAACCTCGGACAGATCTCCCGCCACCTTTCTCTGCCTGGCCGGATTTGGAAAGACATTGCGGCTGCAGGGATACCGGGAGATCTCCCACCTCCCGGAACGGTTGGCGGCGCAGTGGCCGGAGCAGATCTTCCGCAGCAGCACAACCCCCCAGGAAAGCACCACCACAGACAGTACTGCCACACCCTTCGACCGCCCCATCGCCGGGTTTACCGCCGACGATCTGGAGCGCGACGATCGCCTCGGTTTCGAAAACGAGGTCAAGGCGCTCTGCTCGGTAATCGCCGCCCGGGATGTGGCGCCCCCGCTGTCGATCGGCCTGTTCGGCGACTGGGGAGTGGGCAAGAGCTTCTTCATGAAAGAGATGAGCAAGCATATTCGGGTGCTGTGCGGAAAAGCGGCCGCAATAGAGGCGCAGCGCGGCCGGCCGGGATTTGAAACCGAGCCGGCCTACTGGTCGAATATCGCCCAGATTCAGTTCAATGCCTGGCATTATGTCGATGCCAACCTCTGGGCCAGTCTGGCGGCACGGATCTTCGACGGCCTGGCCCGGCATATCGCCCTGGACAAAGGCACCTCGGTGGAAGATCAGCGCAGCGAGCTCTACCGGGAGTTGGAACTGGCCCACGAAGCGGTGCAGGAGCTGGAGCAGGATAAAGAACAGGTCGAAACCCGCCGCCGGGAGGAAGAGGGAAATCTGCAGAAAATCCGTGCCGATCTGGCTGCGGCGGAACGGGCCCTGCTGGAAGATCTCGATCTCGAACGGGCGGCCGGCGTGGTATGGCAGGAATTCTGTCAGGATAATCCCGAGCTGCAGAAAGCCCTGGATACCCTCGGCCTGGAGGAGATGCAGACCTCCATGGCGGCGATGAAGACCCAGATGCGCGAACTCAACACTACCTGGGGTAAGACCCGGATGCGCCTCGCCGCCCTGTTCAGCGGGGAGCACCTGCGCAGCCGCCTGGTCACCCTGGCGGCGATTATCCTGGCCGGGGTTGCGCTGCGCTTCCTGATTGCCCAATGGCAGGCCGGCGCTCCTTTGATGATGGAACTGATTGCCGAACTGACCCAGCTAATCACCTGGATCGGCGGGATCGCCGGCAGCATCAGCGGGTGGCTGGGCAAGACCAACGGCGCCATGCAGCAGCTTAACCGGATCTACGACCGCTACCAGGCGGCGGAACCGGCCCACCTGTCCCGGCTGAAGGAGGCGCGGGCGCAGCAGGAGGCACGGATCGCGCAGCTACGGGCGGAAGAGACTGCCGCGGTGGAAAAACTGAGCGCCGCCCGGGAGCGCATCGCGTTTATCGAGCAGAAGATCGCGGACCTCAAGGTGGGGCGGCGGCTGTTTCAGTTCATCGAAGCGCGGGTGAGCAGCGCGGATTATACCGGCAAGCTCGGGATCATCGCCCTGATCCGCAACGACCTCGACAAGCTCAGCGATCTGCTCTTCGAGAACTCCCGGGCCAAACGCCAGGCCTGGAAATCACTTCCTACCACGGATTCTCCCGCTGCGGAAAGCGCCGACGCAGCGCCATCCGAAAGCGCCGCGGAGGCGACTGCCGAAGCCGGGAACGGGCCGGTGGCCGAGATCGACCGGATCATCCTCTACATCGACGACCTCGACCGCTGCCCTCCGGAGCGGGTGGTGGAGGTGCTGCAGGCGGTGCATCTGCTACTCGCGTTCAAGCTCTTTGTGGTGGTGGTAGCGGTCGATTCCCGCTGGCTGCTGCGCTCGCTGGAGAAGCGTTATCCGGATTTTCTGATCCTCGACCAGCAGGTTTCCGCCGCCAACGGCATCACCGCCCGGCTGGCTTCGACGCCGCAGAATTATCTGGAAAAGATCTTCCAGATCGCCTTCGCCATCAAGCCGATGGACCCGGCCGGCTTCAACGCCCTGGTGGATGAGTTTACTGCCGGTGACGCGGCGAAAGCGGCGGCGGACACAGGCGCTTCCCGTTCCGCCGGCGATCAACAGGATCCGGGTCGATCCGGGCAGGCCGCGGATGAATCCCCTGATGAACATGGCGATGACAGCGATAGTGGCAGCGCCCGGCACCTTGCGGAAGGGGAGGATCAAGGGATGACAATGACCGGCGAGGAGGAAGACCTCGATGATGACAGTGTCAATCCGCCCCATCTAACCCTCGACCCGCATGAAATCGCTTTCATGAAACGGATGTACGGCATCCTGCGCACCCCGCGGGTGGTCAACCGTTTCGTCAACACCTACCGCCTGGTGCGGGCCTCGGTGGGGGAGAGCGAACTGGCGTTGTTCCAAAATCCCGAAGGCCATGAACACCGCATCGTGCTGCTGCTCCTGGCGCTGCTGACCGGCTTCCCCCGCGAGGCGGTGGACATCTTCCGCGGGTTGGATCAGGCCGATCCGGAAGGCGACTGGCAGTCCTTCGCGACCCGGCTGCTGCCCCGGCAATCGCCGGATAAAGCGCCGGAGGAAAACGCCGGCGCAAAAGCGAAAAAGACGGCTAAGAAAAATCCCGCACCGGAAGCGCCGGAACCGGCGCCTCCGCGCTACCAGAACGGCGTCGCCAAAGATATCCCCGCCGGCGACCTCCCCCGCTGGCAGCAGATCCACCGCAGCGCCACTGCCGTCAGCGAGTTGAATCCGGAAAAACTGGACCACTTCCGCAAATGGATGCGCCGGGTGGCGCGGTACGGTTTTTATCCGGTAAGATTTGATGCAGTCGATCGGTAACCTGACATAATTGTGTACTTTGTATATCGTATAAACTCACTTATCCCATGACCGAAATCTACTTCGACAAAGGCACCCTTGTTCTCAAGAATCTCCCCGAGACCCTGCGCCAGGCCAGCGGCATCAAGTGGGACGAGCGCAGCCGCACCCACCGCGCCCCGGCCCATCTCTACCGCGAGATCATGCTGCTGCTGCACCGCCAGAAGCTGCCCTACCGCGATGAAGCCCGGCAGTTCGAAGCGCAGGATTTTCCGCTGCAGGAACGCATCATCCCCCGGGCCTACCAGCAGGAGGCGCTGGCCGCCTGGATCAACAACGGATGGCGCGGGGTGGTGACCCTGCCCACCGGCGCCGGCAAGACCATCCTGGCGGTGATGCTGATCGAGAAGACCCGCCGTCCCACCCTGGTGCACGTGCCGACCATCGACCTGATGCACCAGTGGTACGCGGTGCTGAAGCGTTATTTCGACCAGGAGATCGGCCTGCTGGGCGGGGGCTACAAGGAGATCGCGCCGCTGACGGTGGCGACCTACGACTCCGCCCTCCTGCATGTTTCCGGCAAGGGCAACCGCTTCGGCTTTCTGGTGTTCGACGAATGCCATCACCTGCCCGGGGAGCAGTATCAATATACCGCTATCAGCAGCATCGCCCCTTTCCGCCTCGGCCTCACCGCCACTCCGGAGCGGGCCGACGGCAAGGAGAAGGTGCTCTACAGCCTGGTGGGTGAGCTCTGCTACCAGGCGGACATTCATTCCCTCAAAGGCAAATCCCTGGCGCCTTACGAGGTGATCACCCTGGAAGTGACCCTCAGCGCGGAAGAGCGCAGCCAGTATGACCTCGCCCGCCAGCAATATCTCGACTTCCTGCGCCGGGAAAACATCAATATGGGCAGCGCCAATGGGTGGAATCATTTCCTGTGGAAGTCCAGCCGTACGCCGGAAGGCCGCCAGGCTTTCAAGGCCTACCTGATCCAAAAACAGCTCAGCCAGGCCTCCAGCGGCAAGCTGGCCTACCTGTGGGACCTGCTGCAGCAGCACCGCGGCGACCGCATCATCGTCTTCACCCAGGATAACGATATGGCCTATCGCATCGGCAAACGCTTTTTTCTGCCGGTGCTGACCCATCACACCAAATTAAAAGAACGCGAGGCCTTCCTGGAAAATTTCCGGGAGGGGCGCTTCAACATCCTGGTGACCTCGAAGGTGCTCAACGAAGGGGTGGACGTGCCGGAAGCGAATGTGGCAATCATCGTTTCCGGCAGCGGGAGCGTGCGCGAGCATGTGCAGCGCCTGGGGCGCATCCTGCGTGCCCGCCCCGGGAAGGAAGCGATGCTTTATGAACTGGTGAGCAAGGATACCGGGGAACACTTCATCAATCAGCGGCGGAGGAAGCACGATGCTTACCAGGGACCTGGTTCGCTTTAGGGTCTACCGCAGCCGGATCATTCCCCGGCTGGTGGACCCGGCTGACGCGGAACTATTGGCAGTGGCCGGTGAACTGCTGGAGATATTCAAAGCGGCGCAGGGCCAGACCCGCAGTGAGCTGCTGGCCAGCACTGCTTTGATCATCGAAAGCAGTCCGGTGGAGGCGGTGATCAGCCGCGGGCTGGAAAAGCTGCTGCTCGACCGCAGCGAGTTCGATACCTCGCCGGACGAAACCTTGATCGAACTCCGCGCCCGGGTATTCGCCCGTACCAGCGAGCTGCTGTCGCAGCAGCGCTTCCGGACGCTGGGCGATTATCATCAGGAGGTGGCCGGCAGCTTCGAGCGCACGCCGGAGCTGCTGTCGGAGGAGCTTTACAATGACCTGCCCGATTTCCAGCCGCTGACCCATTTCCGCCCGCTCTCTCCGGAACGGCTGCTGCACCGCTACAACACCGCCCAGGTGCAGGGACTGCTGCTGCACTGCAGCGAGCTGCACCTGATCATCCGCAAAGCAGAACCGGCGGCCTTGCGCCAGCTCTTCAAATACCTCCGTTTCCACCAACTGATGGCGGACATCCGCAAAAATGAGGACGGCGGCTACCGCATCACCGTCGACGGCCCCCTCAATCTGTTCTATAAAACCCAGAAATACGGGCTCAACCTGGCGAATTTTTTCCCGGCAGTGCTGCACCAAACCGAGTGGGAGCTGACGGCGGAGATCCGGCAGAAGAACCGCCGCCAGTATCAACTCACACTTGATCAAACCTGCGGCATCCAACCCTATTTTCATCATTTTTCCGCCTATGTGCCGGAGGAGATCAAGCTGTTTCAGCAGACCTTCCAGGAAAAAGCGCCCGGCTGGCGAATCGATCCGGCTGAGGAGTTCGTGCCCCTGGAAGGCGAGTTTTACTGCTTCCCGGATTTTACGCTGACCCACCTCGGTACCGGGCTGCAGGTCGCCATGGAGTTGTTCCATCCCTGGCATGCCACCCAACTTACCCGCCGCCTGGCGCTGCTGGAAAATGAAAGCGGCGAGCCGCTGATCATCGGGGTGTCGAAAGTGCTCTTAAAAGATCCGCTGGTGAAGGAGACGGTGGAAGGCTCGCCCTACTTTGAACGTTGCGGCTTCATCTTCCGCGAGATGCCGACGATGCAGAAGGTGCTGCCGGTGCTGGAGAAGATGCTTGGCTGAGGGCTGAGAGCTGAGAGCGGAGGGTGGATTTTTTTTTGCCACGGATGGGACGAATGCGGAATACGGAATGGATTACTGACAAACGTAGAGCGTGGAGCGAAGAGCGTAGAGCGAAAAAAAATGAATTGTATTTCAATGATGCCCAAAGGGCTAATGACGGCGAAGCCTAATGACAGCCGAAGGCTCAATGACGGCGAAGCCCAATGACGCGCGAAGCGCCGATGACAAAAAGGAGAAGCCGCAAAACCCGCTACAGCTTCACCCGCTCACCGGTAAATTTCTTTTCAAACAGCTTGTCGATCCGGGCCAACTGTTCGTCTTTGCAGGACTGACAGACGCCGTGGGAGACCACCGTGCGCACCCGCAGCAGCGACATCACCCAGGAGCCGGTATTGAGCGGCTTTTTGCACCAGGCACATTTTTTAATGACCATCTTCCGACCTCTCCACAAAACATCAGGCGATACAGGTAGTGTATTTAAAACGGTTGATGGGTGTATGAGTGAATGGGGGTATGGGTAAAAACGAACCTTAACCCATCCACCCATTCACCCTTTAACCCATCCACCAAAAGTATTTTCATTGCAGCAGCCCGGCAAACTGCACCGGACTGCTGCGTGCTCATCCTGTAGGGGTTTCTTCCTGAAAATACCGACCTGATATCATCCTGAAGCGGTCGCGCGTCCGGCGCAAGGCCAAAACGCATCCTGTGTCGGGAAAGATAGTCGAATTATGTTGCATCTTTGTTAATTTGCGCAAAAATATGCAAATCAAGTTTATAAAAATCCATAAGTGCTTTTAAGGCAAAACCCTTACATGCACGGTATCGCTGACCGCCGAGCCGAAAACTCCGATGCCGTCGCCTTCGATATGGAAGACCGGCTCGTGAAAATTGCCGTCTATTTCCTGCACTTCATCGTACGTACGCAGAAAATCCTGGTAATTGCGGTCCGGGGCATAGATCACAATTTCGTAGTCGCTGTAAAACCACAGATGATACCAGAAGATCGGTATGTCGCTTTTTCCCGCTCCCGGGGGAGTATTCTGGATCCAGTCCCACTCGTAGCGCAGGTCGTCGAGGTCGTCGCGAACATCCGCTTCATCATATTCCTCGAAGGGATTGTCATAAATAAAGGTCTCCACCGCCGCATCCCGGGCAATGAGGGTTGCCAGGTACACATCGATGCCGTTCACCCGCTCGAATTCCACATCAAAATTGAGCACGTTGCCATCCCCGTCGCGCTGGTAGTAGGAGAGGCTTTCATAATTCACGCCGGTGATCGCCAGCGGTGCTTCCGGTACGGTGGTGACGGCGCCGGCCTGCAATGCGCTGCCCTCGATGGTCGCTTGAACGTCCAGACGGTAACTATGGCCGTACTCGATCAGCAGATCACTGCCGGTATAACGGAAAAAGTATTCATCCTGATCGAAGGTCAGGGGGTACACTTCGCCACTCTGCAGATCGGTCAGTGTCACATTGGCATTGGGCAACAGGATGCCGGTTTGGCGCAGATTCTGGTCCACCCGGAAATTGCGGGTAATATAGATCCGCTCCACCGGCTGATGGGGAAACAGAAATCCCTCGATGGCAATCTTCGGCTGGTATTGGCTGTCATCAACTTCCACGATGCCCTCGCCGCACCCCAGGATCATCAGCGCAGTTAATAAAAGTATTGCTGTATTATAAAATATGTGCTTGCGTTTCATGGTTACTCCGGTTGTTGGTCATTGGTTTTTGGTTTTTGGCGTTTGGCGTCATTGCGCCTACGGCGGTCATTGGGCTTCGCCGTCAGTGGTGCTGCGCGCGTCATTGAAGTACAATTAATTCTTTTCGCTCTACGCTCCACGCTCCACGTCTTTCCATTCCGCATTCCGAAATCCGCATTCCGCATTCGTTCAACATCCGTGGTTAAAAATTAAAATTGATCCCCACCGTCGGCAAGATCGGGAACATGTTCACCGTCTCGATCTCGCTCAGCCCGTTGCTGTATTTATAATCGACATACCACACGTTCTTGCGATTGCCGATGTTGAATACCTGCAGATAGGGCGACATCGACCAGCCGCGATATTGGCGCAGGTAAGCCAGGCTGACGTCCAGCCGGGCGTATGCCGGGAGGCGGAGGTTGCCGATAGCGGAGGGATAATACTCCACATAGCGCTGTATCGAATTGGGCGCCACCCCGGTGATGTAGGCCGAGCCCGGTGCGGTGATCGGCTGGCCGCTGGCATAGACCAGGTTGAGCCCCAGGGTCCAATTGCCCTTGTGGTTGGCAAAGGGCTTGCCCTGCATCGCGTTCAGGGTGTTCTTGATATCGATGTTGCCCACCAGATTAAGGGTGGAGCGGCGGTCATGGCGCGGCGCAAATCCTGCGCCGCCGTTCACATCCGGAAAGCGGTATTCAGTTTCCGCGAAGGCATAACCGATCCAGCCGCTGACCGCCCCCACATCCTTGCGCAGCAGCATCTCGAATCCGTAGGAATCGCCGTCGCCGATGTCAAACAGGCTGTTGGCGGAGGTGAAGATCGGATCGCCGTTCTCATTGTAGCGCCCGGCTTCGATCTCGGTCAGGAAGGTGGGGTCGAAGGCAAACACCCCGTCATATTCTTTATAGTAGGTCTCCACTTCCAACTGATAATCGTTGGCGATCTCCTTCTGAAAGCCCAGGATGTAATGGCGGGCGGAGGAGGGATCGTAATACTCGCTGGCCGAGGTCCAGATATCGGTGAAGAAGGTGCGGGGGATCCGCTGCAGATACTGGTAATACAGCCCGGTGGCCGCTTTCAGATTAACGGTCTCGCTCAGGCGGTATTTTGCCGAAAAACGCGGTTCCCAATTCTGGAACGACTTGCCGGAGGTAAAATTGTTGTAGCGCAGGCCGGCTTCGATGTCCCAGCGCGGCGTGGGGCGCCAGTTGGCCTGGCCATAGGCGACGTAATGCTGGGCCCGGCGGTCCACATCGACCCCGCCTTCCGGGAAATCCTCGCGGTAGAGCAGGTGAAGGTTCTTCTGCTCGAAGCCGAACTTGCCGATCAGGTGACGGGAATAATGATATTCCAGATTTCCTTTCAGGGTCACGTCGGTTACCAGATTGCGTTCGGTAACCGGAACGGTCTCCCCGAAGTCGAAATCGGAGGTAAAGCGGCTGCCGGTGATCCAGAAGTTGGCGAAGAGTTGGGGATTGAACACCCGGGTCCACTTCAGGCTGCCGGTGCGGTTTCCCCAGTCCATCTGGAAGCCGGCTTCATTGCTGGAGGCGTTATTGAAGACCACCCGCAGCACGTCGCGTCCGCCATAACCGCTGAGGGTCAGCTTGTTGCGCTTGTCGATGTCGAAAAAAGCCTTCAGGTTACCATCGTAAAAATAATAATCGGGAATATCGTCGATCGCCTGGCGTATGGTTTTATCGAAATAGGTGCGGCGGATGGAGCCGGAGATCGCCCCGCGATTGCCGATCGGCATCTGCAGGGTGGTCTTGGCGGACAGCAGGCTGATCGCCGCACTGCCCTGGAAGCGCTCGCGGTTGCCGTCGAGGTTGATGATATCCAGCACCGAGGAGAGCCGCCCCCCGTAGGCTGCGCTGAAGCCGCCTTTGGAGATGTCGATGTGCTTGATGGCATCGGTGTTGAAAGTGGAGAAGATCCCGAAGGCGTGCTCGGGATTGTAAACATCAGTGCCGTCGAGCAGGTAGAGATTCTGGTCCGGGGTGCCGCCGCGCACGTAGAGGGCGGAGGAAAAATCCGACACCGGAAGAATCCCCGGCAGGGTCTGCAGCGAGCGCAACAGGTCGGCTTCCGCCACCTGGGGCACCGCCTTGATCTGGCGGGCGGTCAGCTCCAGGGTAGAGAGAGGCTTCTCGTAGAGCTTCTCGCTGGTACGGATGGAATCCGCCACCACCTCCACTACCCGGCCTTGCACCGCTTCCACCGTCAGGGTAAAATTGTGCACCGCCGCCTCGCCCGAAGCAATGGTAAGCTGTTCGGTGCGAGTTTGGTAGCCGATATACTCGCACACCACGGTGTAACTGCCGGCGGGAATCTGCGGGATGATGTAATAGCCGCTGGTATTGCTGCTCCCCCCAATGCCCAGCTCCGGGAAATAGATGTTGACCCCAATCAGGGCTTCTTTATTCGCGTCATCATAGATAAACCCGCTCAGCGATCCCTCCCGGGATGTCTGCGCGTTCACATTCACGGCCAGCAGCAGAAAGACCGCCAGCAATAGATATTTCAGTCGCATGTCAAACTCCTATGTGTTTATGATGCTTTTGTTATGAGTCGAAGTATGCTTATTCCGCAAGGTGTTAATAGAACGCGGATGACGCGGATCTACGCAGACTTTTTTATGATGCTTCGCGTAGAGTTATTAAAAACTTACAGCGAACCGCACAAGAATCACCAAGATTTCCAAAACCAAGGTTGTTGTCTTTTACTTTAAATCATACATCCGCGTAAATCTGCGTCATCCGCGTTCCATTTCCCAATTCAGCAATCTTTACAGTACTCTGACTTTGTCACTTCAGACAATCAGCCTAATTCACCCCATTCACCACGATATTTCCATTGATGGTCTTCAGCTCAACATCCCCATCCCCGGTGCCCAGGATGCCGGTGGTGCGGGTGGGGGTGGTTTGGGCATTGCGCAGGTTCAGGTTGTTGACCGCGATGGTGCCGTTGGTCACCGCCGCGGAAAATTCAGCCGAGGTGCTGCGCGGGATGGCCAGCAGGATCTGCCCGTTTACGCTGTTCAGCTTGCACGCACCGCCGGCCGGCAGCAGGTCGAGCGCGGCATCGATGTTGCCGTTGATCAGGCTGACGTCAGCATTTCCGCTATGATGGGAGATGAAGATGTTCCCATTGTCCAGCGAGGCATTCAGGTCATTGTCAATCCAGCGCAGGGTCGCCTCGCCGTTGTTCTGGGTGACGTCCACCGGACCGCTGATTCCTTCGATGAGCAGCTCACCGTTCTGTTGATCGGCCCTGACCCTCCAGTTTTGGGGGATGCGGATGTGATAGAACACCAGGAAATTGCGCCCGCGGGTATTGTCGGGCTGGATCGTTTTCACCGCGATCTCCCCGGCATATTGCGTCACGTCTACCGCCAGTTTACTGAGATAGTATTCCGCGTCGCTGTAGCTGTCGGATTCCACCCGCCGTTCGCCCCAGATCTGCACCCGGTTGTTGTCGGCGCCGGCCAGGATCTCCACCGTCCCGTTGGTGGCATCGAGATCCAGCCGGGTTTGTCCGTTGATGTCGATGCTGAAATCGAATTCCTCCGAGGCGCGGTAATTGTGGTTGCGCACGTCATCATCCGGGTCGGGATCGGGGTCGATCACACAGGAGGCCGTCAGCAGCGCCAGCAGCAACATTGCCAACAGGCTAATTTTCCAAAAAGATGATGTTGAGTTCATGATAGTCTCCTTTATGGTTACGAGATGATAAGCGATAGCATTCGTGCGGTACATAGCACTCCTCTCGCCGGAACTAACCCTCAGCCCGGCCCGGTAACCCTTGCCATCGATTTAATGAATATTTACATTCGCTCTACGCTCTACGCTCTACGCTCTACGCTCTACGCTCTACGCTCTACGCTCTACACCCATATGATTCATTCCGCATTCCCAATTCCGCACTCCGCACTCTTATCACTCCGCACTCGCCCCGCCCTCTCGTCGGTAAAAGCAAGTTGTTATTACTCTTTCAAGCGCTTCAACCCTTCCCGAGCCGTCTGTTCCCAATCGTCTTCGCTGCCGCAGTCCGCATTATTTTCCACGCCGATGGCCGTTTCGTAAGCGTCGATCGCCTGACCGGGTTCATTGAGCGCTTCGAACGCCTGTCCCAGGCTGCAGTGGAACTCGCGGCACTTCTCAATGGCGGGATAGCGTTGGGCGATCTTATGGAGCTTCAGGATTGCATTTGTATAGTAGGCCTGCTCCAGCAGCGCCTTCGCTCCGTTGGTTTCCGGTGTCCAGGGAATTCCCGTGTGCTCCGGCTTGGTTTGATCCGCCGATTTATCCTCTCCGTGCACTGCGCTGACATTCCCGGTGCGCAGCGGGCGCCGGCCTTTGCCGGGCTTGAGCTGATCCACCTTCTGGCGGGTCAGGTAGAGGAAGAGCTCCTGCTCGGTAATCTTTTTCAGATCGGCAATATCCAGGATGGCGTTGGCCCCCAGCCGGAAGGTCGGGCCTTCATCGATCTGCAGCAGCACCTCCCCGCCTTCCCCGGTGGTGATGGTATCGATCTCCTTCAGGATCATCTCGACCGCTGCCGGATGCCAGACCTCCTCGATCCCCCGCCGGATCTTCACTTCCCCGGAAAGGCGCACAATCTTCGCCTCCATCCCCCAGACGGCGGTGAAACATGCAAAAATCAATACGAAAACTATCGATAATACTCGCATAAAAAGCTCCTTACGGTATCTTCTTTCTCGCCACAGAGTCACAGAGACCACAGAGAACTGACCACTAAAAACTGACAACTGACAACTGACAACTGACAACTAACAACTGAACATCTCTATGCCCTCTGTGTCTCTGTGGCTAATGTCTATCATCACTCCCTATCGCACATCAATAATCTCCACCCAGCCCGCGGCAAGCCCTTCGCGGACGATCCCTTCTTCCAGATACTGCAGCGCTCCGGTGTTCCAGCTTTCGTCAAATCCCTGCGGCACCAGGGTGGTTTCCACCGGTATCCACACCCGGTTCTGCTCCGGACGGGTGATGCCTCCGGCATACTGGCCGCTGGCCTGCAGATCTCGCACCACGTAGCGCTTTTCGTTGCTGCTGATCACCTCGGCTTGCTCCGGTGCAAGGCCGGCGTCGAACATCAGGTAGAGGTGGGCCAGGCTTTTCTCCGGGTCCTGCACCCGTACGAAGGCGGTCTGAATTCCCAGGCTCTGCAGCAGCGAGGCGTAGAGCACCACCAGGTCGTCACAGTCGCCGCTGCGCAATTGTAAGGTTTCCGTGGCGTACTGCACCCGGTCGTCTTTGTAGAACGGCACATTCGGATCGCTCTGATACTGGATGCCGAGGCGGCCGAGTTCCTCGAAAATCATCTGGGCGATGGTCAGGTTGCCGATCTGCGGCCGGTCGCTGTCGGCCAGGGTGTTCACCAGATTGCGGGTGAACTGGATGATTTCCGGATGGTCGGGCGTGACGAAATAAACCAGCTTATCCATCTCTCCGTCCCAGGAGTTGCGGGTATGCACGGTCATGGAGGCGTTGACCTCTTTTTTCAAATTGGATCCGCCGCCCTGGCCTTCGATCTCGATCTCCATCACGGCCGGCTTGCGGGTGTCGACCTCCTGCAACTGGTAGCCGAACACTGCTTCCACCGGAATATCGGCGCGCTGGCCTTTTTCTACTTTGGTAAAACCGCTGTTTTTCCAGCGCCGGGAGTAGGGACTCACCCGGCTGCGCACGTTGACTTCGATCGGGAAGCCGGCGGTGTTTTTTACCGTTACCAGGGCCAGGGGGTAGTCGTTATAGAGCGGGTAGTAGGCCGGGTAAATATCGCGCACGATCATGCTGGTGCCTTCCACCCGGAAGAGTTCCGGCAGGCGTCCCCACATCAAGGTGAGCCCGAGGCCGAATTCCACCCCGCTGTTTCCGGCGCTGGATTTAAAATCGATAAAATGATATTTCACATCCATTTCCAGAGAGAGCCAACTGGTGATGGTTGCGTGGGTACCGACGCCGAGATATCCTCCGAAATTCATCTTTGTTTCGCCGCTGGCCCGCTCGGTGATGCCGCCGTTTTCTTCAAATTCCGCCGCGACTTGCCAGTACGGCCCCACACCGGCGCTCAGGTAAGGTTGGAAACGGCTGGGAAAACGCAGGGAGAGCAGATCGTAGCGCACCCCCATCAGCAGCGGCACCATGGCGTTGAGATCCACTTTTGTCGAATCGTTCAGCTGTGAATCCGTATCCAGCCCGGCCTGGAAGCCGAGGTTAAACTCCAGGAACCAGTTATCCTGCAGCCGGGAGTAGTAGTAGGCCCAGGCGCCCACAAAGCCGCCGATGCTGACCGCCTGCCGGGCGAGGGGATCGTTGGAGACATCGAAGCGCACCGTTCCTCCGGCAGTCTTGAGATATCCCAGCCGGAATCCCAGACCGCTGGAGCGCAGCACACCCTGGCTGTAGCCTTGTGATGGATATGTCAGCATCATGGTTGTCATTACCAGTAATACCATTTTAAACGTTTGATGAATCCGTCCTTTGGTTCCGCTCATGGCTTTCCCGTTCAATATTGAATGATCGATCATGTTTCGCCCCGTCTTGCCGTTTGGTGAAGTTGCATTTCAGACGGAATTTAACCCCGCCAAACAGCATCCCAAAGTATTAATCTCCAATATTGAACGGATACAACTGCTATTAGGTGCTAACTTTTTTATTTGCTGAGGGCGAAGGGCGAAGGGCGAAGGGCGAAAAGAAAATCAATAAAGTGTTGTTGTCAATTCTTTTTAAAGTTTTCCCCTCAGCCCTCAGCCCTCAGCCCTCAGCCCTCAGCGTTTCACCCTCAGCGCTTCTTAAAATCCCCCCACACCACCACCACGCCAAACCCAAACTCGAAGCCGTTGCGGAAGCGCTGCTCTTCGTAACTGTCGCGGAAATCGACCCAATGATATTTCACGTCGTAGTTGAAGCCGAAATTATCGCTGAGCATGATGTTGGTCCCCACGCCGGCATAGACCCCGGGCCGGCCGGTGGAGCGGATCTCCACTTCTTCGTCATAATAGTTGTACTCCCATACCTGGATGTCGCTCAGTACATACATCCCCGCCCCGGCGGAGACATAAGGCCGCAGGTTGGTGCGGATGTTCATTGGCAGCAGGTCGACCCGGAAACCGAAGAGAAAGGGCGCGACGGTCGCCACGTCGGTATATTCGCCGTCGTAATAATAATTATGATCGACCAGCGCGATCATACCCCCCAGGGAGAAATCCAGGTAGAGGCGCTCCGATACCCGGGAGAAGAAAAAGAAATTCCCTCCGAAACCTCCGGCATGGAAATCATCGTGATCCCAATGATCGTGGAGGCGCAGCTGCAGAGGACCATCGACCATATTCCAATAACTGCCGCGCATCCCGATCCCCACCGTGGCCTTCTCGCCATCGGCATAGCTGGCCCCGCTGAACAGCAGTGTCAGGGTGATTAATATCGAATATAAGAAAACAGGTCTCATGATATTACTCCGTTGCTTGTTTTGTTGTCATCGTTTCAACCGGATATATCACAAGCGGCGTGCCAGAAATTTTCGGCGAATCAAAATTTGATTTAAGCATAATATTAACAATGCTTACGACAGGGATTTGCCTTGTAGATAAAATGCGAGAAATGGGGGAGTCGGGGAGAAATGCGGAAATTTTCCGCGGATAGGATTGGGCTAATGGCACGCAGATTTCTTGGCGCGGCCTTCGGCCGCAACCAAATGGTAAATGCTGATTGCGCAGTGGTCAATGCTCATTACCAATTTCGTAATTTAACCGTTATACGATACTTTATAACCCCTCTAAATCTCCCCTTACTAAGGGGAGACTTGCAGGTTTCCCCCCTTGGTAAGGGGGGACGGAAGGGGGGTAAAAAAATAGACCATCTTTGCTCACGTATGGATCGTCATCAGAAAATTTTGCTAAAAAAACAAAGTTTTGAGCTAGTGCAGTGCAGATTAGACAGATTTTCACAGATCAGTTTACTGAAAAGGATAAAGGGTGAAGGATAAAGTTGGTCTTTTACTTTAATGTATCAATCTGCGTAAATCTGTCAAATCTGCGAAATCTGCGTGCCATCAGCCCACGTGAGACTCTGTACGGTCACGAGCCAACCCCTCCCGCCCGGAAAGCCGCCGCCACAATTGCCTGTGCTTCTTCCTGGATCTGTTTCAGATGTGCTTTGCTTTTGAAGCTCTCTGCATAGATCTTGTAAATATCCTCGGTGCCGGAGGGACGGGCGGCGAACCAGCCGTTTTCTGCCGTCACCTTCAGTCCGCCGATGGCGGCGCCGTTGCCCGGGGCGTGGGTGAGGCGGGCGCTGATCGGCTCCCCTCCCAGTTCGCGGGCGTCGACCATCTCCGGGGAGAGGTGCTGCAGCACCTGTTTCTGCGCCGGGTTGGCCGGGGCATCCATGCGTTCATAGACCGGCGCACCAAATTGACCGGTCAATTCCTGATAATGGGCGGCGGGATCGCGACCGGTGACGGCGGTCAGTTCCGCTGCCAGCAGGTCGAGGATGATGCCGTCCTTGTCGGTAGTCCAAACCGAGCCGTCGCGGCGCAGGAAGGAGGCCCCGGCGCTTTCCTCTCCACCGAAGCCGTAGCTGCCGTCCACCAGCCCATCAACAAACCACTTGAAGCCCACCGGCACTTCCGAGAGTTTCCGGCCCACCGCGGCCGCCACCCGGTCGATCATCGAGCTGGAAACCAGGGTCTTGCCCACCGCGGCGTCTTTGCGCCAGCCGGAACGGTGGCGGAAGAGATAATTGACCGCCACCGCCAGGTAGTGGTTGGGATTGAGCAGTCCCCCCTCGCGGGTGACGATGCCGTGCCGGTCGTAATCGGGATCGTTGCCGAAAGCGATGTCGAATTGATCCTTCAGGCGGATCAGCCCGGCCATGGCGTAGGGCGAGGAGCAGTCCATCCGGATCTTGCCGTCTTTGTCCACAGTCATGAAGGAAAAGGTGGGGTCTACCCGGGGGTTGACCACCTCGATGTCCAGGCGGTAGGTCTCGGCGATCGGTGCCCAGTAGGCAATTCCTGCCCCGCCCATCGGATCCACCCCGATCTTCAGCCCGGCGGCGGCGATCGCCTCCATGTCGACGACCTTTTGAAGGTCCTGTACGTAGGGGGTGATATAATCGTGTTCATGGGTGGAGGAGGCTTTCAACGCCTTTTCCAGCGGCATCCGCTTTACCGCCTTCAGTCCTTCGCGCAGGATCTGGTTGGCGCGGTCCTGGATCACCCGGGTGGCGGAGGTATCGGCCGGGCCGCCGTTGGGGCCGTTATACTTAAAGCCGCCGTCTTCCGGAGGATTGTGCGAGGGAGTGATCACCACCCCATCCGCCAGGCCGGATTTACGCCCGCGGTTGTAACCCAGGATGGCGTGGGAGATCACCGGGGTGGGGGTGTAACCTCGGTCACGCTGGATCATGATTTCCAGCCCATTGGCGGCAAACACTTCGATGGCACTGGAGAGCGCCGCTTCGGATAGCGCATGGGTATCCATTCCCAAAAACAGCGGCCCGTCGATCCCATTTTGTTTGCGAAACTCGCAGATCGCCTGGGAAATGGCTAAAATGTGATTCTCATTGAACTTATTGGCCAGAGAAGTACCCCGGTGCCCTGAGGTGCCGAAGGAGACCAGTTGATCCGGGTTCTGCGGATCGGGCTGCCGGGTGTAGTAGGCCGAGACCAGAAGGGGAACATTAACCAATAATTCAGCGGGAGCCGGTTTTCCGGCCAGCGGGTGCAAAGGCATAAGTCGTCTCCGATATTTATTCGTTGAAAAGCTTTTTTGTCCACGGATTACACGGATTTTCACGGATTTTTATTAAGTGGCAATTTTTTGATCCATGGACAGTCATAGATTGGATGGATTGTTTAAAAAGTTTTTTACAGTTTATGGATTTCTCACAAACTACGTTCGAAATGACTTCTTCGCGTCATTCCGAGGTTCCGATAAACATCGGAAAGGAATCTGTAATTTTATAAGACCTCATACACTAATATATTGATTTACCTTTCCGTGTTAATCCGTGTAATCCGTGGACTAAAAAATCTCCGAACACTTGCATCACCCCTCAATCCGCTCGATCGCATTCAGTGTTGCTTCCCAATCCGTCTCAGCGCGGGTTTGGAAGCAGGCCGGATCGATTTCCTGCAGCCGGAAGGCATGCTCCTCCTGCAGTTGGGCCATATCGATGCGGATCTCCGGGCGCGCCCAATGGCGCTGCACCTCTGCCACCCGCTCGCCCATTGCGGCGAGGAAGCGGTCGTGGAAGCTTTGTACCTCATGGATGTATTGGGCAATCGAGAGCGAGAACTGCCAGCGCTCCCCGGCCCAGGCCGGAAGGCCGTCAATCTCTTTGCCGCCATTGTCCCACTGCAGGGTGACGGTGCGGTTGTCCGCCCAGATCCAGATGTTGGCGCTGGGAGACAGATAGCCGGTATCCAGGTAGCGCTCTTCGATCCAGTTGGTGGCGTTGTAGAAGATCTCCCACACCTCCGGCGTATCTGCATCGCGGTCGATGTGGCCGTCCAGCCACTCCTGGCAAAACTGGAACCAGCTATTCTCCCCCGCCAACTCGCGGCGGATGTAGGGAATCAGAAAATCCGGCACCGGCTCGATCACGTGGGGGTGCATGCGCAGGATGTCCTCGTAGAGCCGGGCCACATAATAATCGACATAGGGCGTGAGCGTATCATCCCGGGCTTTTTCGCGGAAGGCGCGCACGCATTCATCGGAATAGCGCAGCAGTTCGGTCATCCCCGCCTTGATGTGGTAATTGCCGGCGCTCAGGCCGAACCAGGAGAGCGCTAGGTCCGGGGGATTTCCCCAGGGTTCGATATCTTCCAGGTTTTCCAGCTCAAAGTGGAACAGCATCGATTACTCCTTTTTCTCCACCGCTTCCGGGGCGGGTTCCTGCAGAAAATGAAACCGGGCCGGTTCCAATCCGCTGTGTTGGATCATCTCTTTGAGGCGGATATGATAGGGGTGTTTTTTTTCCAGCAGGCGGAATTCCTCCAGCAGGCGGTCGCGCCGCCGGCGCAGGCCTTTTTTCTCCGCATCGCCGATGGCGTAGATCAGGGCAAAGCCGAATACTTCCCGCGGGCGGAGCTCCGCATGGCGCTGCACCAGGTCGCGGAAGATATCCAGGATCATGTCCTGGCGATTGATCGAGAGCTCCTTCTGAATGGTGGTCGAGAGGGTCTTGAGAAAGTGCTCGAAGATCTCGTCGTCCTGGGGGTTCTTTTTCACCAGGGTCATCAGTTCGTGGATCATCGCATCGCGGCGCATCAGGTTCTCTTCCCGGTCGGCATGGGCGAGGGCGAAGGCCAGGGAGGCGCGCACTTTGCGGTAAGCGGGATAGCGATCCGAGAGCACCCGCAGTTCGATCAGCATCTTATCGCGCTGGATCAGGTTGTCCTTGAAGCGCTCATCGATGGTTACATTGGCCAGCTGCCGGGCAAATTCGTTCCAGGTAAATTCGTCGATGAAATGCGCTTCGGCAAAGCTGCGCAGTTCGTCGAGCAGCTTAAAGTGCGCCTGGCGATGGGCTTTCAGCGCCGGCGACGAAAAGGTTGCGGCGAGCACGCCGGTGTACATCTTCCGCACCCGAAGATTTTTTCCTCCGCGCTGCATGACGCTGTGGGCGGTGCGGATCAGCAGTTTCAGCCCGCGCAGGTCCGTCTCGTGAGCGACCGCCTCTGCCAGGGTTTCCAGGAGCCGGGCCTGCAGCAGGTTGTCCTGGCTGTGCTTTTCCGCAAAGCCGGAGAACGTTTGCAGGATCTGCGCCCGCTGCTCCGGTTCCAGCACGTAGCGGAACTTGACGTCGTCGAATGCGCAGTAAGCCTTGTGTAGCATATCGGCATACTGCTTGCGCACTGCCGGTTCGTCGGGATATATCGACGTCAGCAAGCGGAAAGCATCCAGGCGCTCGAAAATTTGTTGCTGCTTTCGCGGCAGTTTCTCCATGGGCCGGGGTTCCATACTATCCATGCAATGATACTGTCATGACCTAAAACTTAATTCTTGCTGTCATTGCGAGGCGTTTTTGGCCGAAGCAATCTCCTGCGAGGCGCACCCAACTGCAGCAAAATTGGATGCGATCCGCGGGAGATTGCCGCGCCGCAAAATACGCGGCTCGCAATGACGACACCTGTTTACTGCCTAACATCAGTTACTAAAAAACGTTCAAATCTGCTCAAGAATCTGAATCAGATACGGATGATACTTCTTCGGCAGACCCTTGAACTGCGGGAGGTCGCTGAGGGCGTCGTCCTCAAGATTTTCCAGGTCCGGCAAGGGCTGCAGGTTGCTGAGATAACGCTCGAGCTTACGGCGCACCCGCTCCAGGGTTTCCGTGTCGTCGCTGCCGGCGATGTTGCGGCTGGCCTTTTCCACATCGAACTGCGCCTGCACCAGCGCTTCGAAGCAGATGCCGCGAAAATATTCGGTGACGGTGCCGCGGTCGCGGTTGCCCAGGGCCTGTGCCGTCTGGGTGATGGAGGAGCGGGAGAATTTGAACCCGCGCAGCAGGGCAAGGATCTGGGTCTCCAAAGGTTGATAGACCGCTTCCGACACGCCCTCAGGATTCCCGGGCCGGATTTCCGGAGGCAGGTCGCTCAGACGCAGGATCGAACGCTGTTCCCCCTGAGCCAGGAGGGCGGCGCGGCGCACCGCATTCTCCAACTCCCGCACATTGCCCGGCCAGCGGTAGATGCGCAGCATCTCCATCACCTGGTCAGAGATGGCATCCACTCGGCCGGCGGCATGTTTTTTCAGGAAATGGTCCGCCAGGAGGGGAATGTCTTCCGGGCGTTCGCGCAGCGGCGGAAGCGGAATGGGAAAGCCGTTCAGGCGGTAGTAAAGATCGCTGCGGAAGGCACCGCTGCCGATCTCCTGCTGCAGATCGCGGTTGCAGGCGGCAATAACCCGCACATCCACTTCAATGGTCTCTTCGCCGCCGACCCGTTCGAAGCTGCCTTCCTGGAGCACGCGCAGCAGTCGGGCCTGGAACGCCGGGGTGGTTTCGGTGATCTCGTCGAGGAAGATGGTGCCGCCGTCGGCCAGCTCGAAGCGGCCCCGCCGGCGCGCCTGCGCCCCGGTGAAGGCGCCTTTTTCGTGCCCGAAGAGTTCGCTTTCCAGCAAATTTTCCGGCAGTGCCCCACAGTTGATGGCAATGAACGGCCGTCCCTTACGTCCGCCGGTGTCATGGATCGCCCGGGCGATCATCTCTTTGCCGGT
The DNA here is from genome assembly GCA_020635015.1 of Calditrichia bacterium. GTDB lineage: Bacteria > Calditrichota > Calditrichia > RBG-13-44-9 > J075 > JACKAP01. The sequence goes on from JACKAP010000001.1 coordinate 252,200, forward strand.
ACCGGTTTCTCCCACAATCAACACCGGAATGTCACTGCCCCGGATGCGCGAAACCAGTTCCAGCACCTCGCTCATGCGCCCTTCCGGCGCGTGGATGATGCCGGCCATCTCCGCCGGGGCGGCGGCTTTTTCCGGGACGATATATTCCTGAAGATCGCGCAGCTCGTTCTCCAACTGGCGCACGGCGTCTTCTGCAGATGCCGACTGGCGGCGGTATTCCTCGGCATCTGCCGTCTGGGTCTGTAGTTGTGTCTGCAATTGTTCCAATTGTGCCCTCGCCTCATCCAGCGCGCTAGCCTTATGGCGGATCTGCGCCTCCAGCTGCTGCTGGTGGGAGATGCCGGCCAGATCCTCCCGGCGCCTTTCTGCGGCAGCAAGATAGAACAATGTGGCCAGATAGGCCAGCAGCGGATAAAATACCGGCAGGATGAGATTGGCATAATTGAACAGCGGCAGCGCCGCCAGGGGCAGCAGGATGCCGGCAACCACCAATATCACCCGGCTGCGGCGCGGGGACAGTTGCCAGAACAGCACCGCCATCAGCGGCGCCATCAGCACCAGCAGCAGATGGAGATACCAGGGGATCTCGCGCAGGTAATTCTTCCGGATGATATTTTCCGCCACCGTCAACTGCACCAGACCTGCCGGGAATAAACCGCTGAGGGGAGTGGCGCGCAGCACCGGAAGCCCCGGAGCGGTCGCCGCGACCAGCACCAGCTTGCCGCTGAGCTGGAGCGAGTCTAGCCGCGCTTCCGAGGCCTGGAGCAGGTCGACGAAGCTGATGCGCTGCAGGGCGGTCAGGCCGCCGAAGTGGTTCAAGCGCAATTGACCGGTGCCATCCAGGGGAATGTAGCGGGGAGATTCCGTGCCGGCAGGCAACGCCAGGATGTCGTCACGGATTGCCGCCGGGCCGTCTCCGTCCAGATAGAGGCGGGCCAACTCCGCACCGAAAGAAAGCCGCACCGTATCTTTCTCCTGCACCGCCAGCGGCACCTTGCGCAGGAGGGGGCTGCTGCCGAGATTGCTGAACCCCAGCGCCGCGGCATTCTTGCGCAGCATTGCCAGGGGATAGACCGGTTTTTGACCCTGGTAAAGTCCCGGGCGTTCGGGGGGAGGCGTCAGTTCGCTGTAGGAAACCGGCAGGCAGACATTGCCGGCGCTGCCGAACAGTCCGGCCAGGCGCAGATCATACTCCTTATAACGCGGGGCATTTTTTTCGAACAGGATATCGAAACCGATCACTGCCGCGCCTTTTTCACGCAGAAAATGGGTCATGTAGGCATAATAATCCCGAGTCACCGGCCAGCCGCCGAGGGTTTCCACATCCTCGGCGGAGATGTAGACCAGCAGAAAATCCTCCGGCAGTTGCCGTTCTCCCCGGAGCTGGAACAATGCGTCGCTCCAACTATCGGTAATGGTTTCGTTCCAGGGCAGGGGCAGTAGCGCCATCAGGGCCAGGATAAAACCCAACAAGAGCAGGATAACCATTTGCGGCAATTTGAATGGTAAATGCTTAATGCTCATCGGTAAATGCTCATTTAAACACCTTTATAATCGTCGCCAAAACCTTCGCTGAAAATTCAGTACCGGACACTTTTTAATTTAACCGCAGAGAACGCAAAGTATCCGCAGAGAACCGCAAAGAAAAACCATAATCCCTCCGTTTCTCAGCGAACTTTGCGCCTACTTTGCGAACTTTGCGGTAAAAAAACGAGTTTGATGCGCCACTAATTCCGCTAATTTCAAAAAGTGTCTGGTACTGAACGCTGAAAAAACAAAATATGGGCAAGTCAAGCTAACAAATTATACAAAAAACGATGTGATCTCTGTGGCGCTGTGGCAAAAATTTCAAACCCGCTGACGACACTATTCCGATCATGTGTGTGAATTTCCGCTTTAGCGCGTATTCAATATAATCATCCACCGCTCAAAAATCCAAGCAGCAGGATGGTTCGTGCTAAAGTTCACAAAAAAGTTTTAATTATTGATAATATTTATTAATTTGTTATTCTAATTTGGGGCGAAATTTTTTACGAAAATTATAATCGTTAATTCCTGGAGGTTTATGCATGGATTCCAAGAATCAGCAGCTTCGCGAACTGGGCTTAAAGAGCTGGAAATCGATACAATGGGGGCTGACGACGCCGCAGTTAGTCGAATTGGCGATCCGGCGCGATGAGGGACATCTGGCGGCAAATGGGGCATTGCTGGTCACCACCGGCAAGCGCACCGGCCGCTCTCCCAACGACCGATTCATTGTAGAAGAAGATAGCAGTAAAGATCTCATTGCCTGGGGCAAAGTTAATCGCCCGATGTCGACGGAGCGTTTTGACCATCTATGCGCCAATGTTATTGACTACCTCCAGAAGAAAGACCTGGTTGCAGAAGACCTGTTTGTCGGCCAGCATCCCGACTACCGCATGCCGGTGCGGGTCGTGAGTGAGTTTGCCTGGGCGGCGCTGTTCGCCCGCACGCTGTTTGTGCGGCCGGATTCGGAGGCGGAAGTGGCCAATCACCGCCCGGAATTTACTGTGCTGCATGCCCCGATGCTCCTGGCCGATCCGGCGACGGACGGCACCAACTCGGAAGTTTTCGTGGTGGTCAACCTGGCGAAAAAGTTGGTGATTATCGGCGGCACCCAATATGGGGGGGAGATCAAAAAATCGCTTTTCTCGATCATGAATTATCTGCTGCCACTGCGCGGGGTTTTCCCGATGCACTGTTCCGCCAATGTGGGCAAAGACGGTGACTGCGCGCTGTTTTTCGGGCTTTCCGGCACTGGCAAGACCAGCCTTTCCGCCGATCCGGAGCGGCGGTTGATCGGTGATGACGAGCATGGCTGGGGAGACGACGGGATCTTCAATTTTGAAGGTGGTTGTTACGCCAAGGCGATCCGCCTCTCCGAGGAGAAGGAACCGCAGATCTTCCATGCCATCCGCTTCGGCTCCATCGCCGAAAACGTGGTCTATGACGCCCATACCCGCGAAATCGATTATGACGCCGCCGACATCACCGAAAATACTCGAATCACCTACCCGCTGCAGTTTATCGACAATGTACTGCTGCCTGGAATGGGGGATCATCCCCGCAACATCATGTTCTTGACCGCCGACGCCTTCGGGGTGCTGCCGCCGATTGCCAAGTTGACCCCGGAGATGGCCATGTATCACTTCCTGGCCGGTTATACCTCCAAACTGGCCGGCACCGAAGCGGGGGTGACCGAGCCGCAGCCGACCTTCAGCGAATGTTTCGGGGCGCCGTTCATGCCCTTGCCGGCCACTCGCTACGCCGAGATGCTGGGGCAGAAAATGCGTACCCATAAGTCCGATGTCTGGCTGGTCAATACCGGCTGGTCCGGCGGCCCTTACGGGGTCGGAGAGCGGATGGACATCCGCCTGACCCGGGCGATGATCAAAGCCGCGCTCAACGGGGAGTTGCGCAATACGGAATTCCAGCTCCATCCGGTCTTTAATGTGCTGGTGCCCAAGAGTTGCCCCGGTGTGCCTTCTGAGGTGCTCGATCCCCGCAATACCTGGCAGGATAAGGCCGCCTACGATCAAAAGGCCGCCACCCTGGCGAAACATTTCCAGAAGAATTTCGAAAAATTCGCCGATGCGTCCGACGCCATCAAGAATGCCGGACCGAAAGGGGAGTGACTAAATCCCGGCAATTGCCGGAGGATACTTTGATACAAAATAAAACGCGGGACTGCCGGATGGTGCTCCCGCGTTTTTATTAACGGATGATACGCAGCATTCAGGAGCTATCATTTGAAACACAGATTTTTTTTAAATTCAATAGCTAATCCGCGAAAATCCGCGTCATCGGTGTTGTCCGCGTTCTATTCACAGCCATCCCCTACAAAATATACCATCTTTAAATCCGTGATCTCAAACATCATACCCCCGGTCTAAAATTTTTACGATCATATAATAAACTTGCAGGAGGAGTAATCCTCTCGGGCGACCAATATATGGATGGATGGGATGGAAAGCATGAAAAAGTTGATGGGTATCATTTTTGCGGTTTGCATGCTCAGTGCGGCAGCGCTTGCGCAGCAATTTGCGCCGGGTGTGATCATGACCGACGCCAACTGGTCCGGTGAAGTATGGGTCAAAGGCGATGTGGTAGTGGAAAAGGGCGCCACCCTGACCATCATGCCCGGCACCCAGGTGATGTTTCTGCCGGTCAGCGATGAGAACAAATCCGGCGCCGATCCAGCACGTTCGGAAATTACCGTGAAAGGCCGCCTGATCGCCCAGGGCACCCGCAATAACGGCCGGATCATCTTCACTTCCGGAGGAACCAATCCGCAGATGAACGACTGGTCCGGCATCGTGCTCAAGAATCCCCGTACGCCCTCGGTTCTGAACAACTGCCTGATCGAATATGCCTACAAAGGGGTCAATTGCTACGGCAGTTCCCCGGAAATCAGCGAGTGTGAAATTCGCTATAACCTTTATGCCGGCATAAGCTGCGAGGTGCGCGCCAATGCGGTGATCCGCAAGAACTCCATTACCAGCAACGAATTTGCCGGGTTGGTTTGCGAACTGGCCTCCAATCCCATCGTGGAGCAGAATATCATCACCCAAAATACCAACGGGGTGATTATTTTCGACCGCTCTCAGCCCAATCTGGGAACGGTCAATTACACCCGGGGCAGTTCCCGGGGGGAAAACCTGATCCTGAATAATTTTGAGGCGAACATTTACAATCACTCCGCCAATGATATCCTGGCGCAGAACAATCTCTGGAATACCTCCAATCCGGCAGACATTGCGACCAATATTTACGATAAACGCCAGAATAGCGCCAAGGGAGAGATTCTTTTCCTGCCGGTATTCGAAGCCGGCGGTTCTCCGCAGCCGGCCATCGCCCAATCCCGGCCTTCCCGCCCGGTGAGCGAGCCGCCGTCGAGCCGCCGCCAGGAAACGCCTCCGCAGCGCCAGGCGGATAATAGCCCGCCCCCGGCTCAATCCCAACCCGCCAACAATTCGGTGGCGGACAACAGTCGCAACACCAGTGCCTCTCAACTTTCATCCGAACCAGAAGTGAATCCGGTGGCCAATAAGTCGGCCGCCACTCCGGCAAACGATTCGTCATCGCAGCCATCCACCCAACCGGATAACGATGGCTACCTGGCATCCTCCCGCAACAGCGATGCCGCTTCGCTGTTGAACACCGGCGAGAATGACGCCGCCAGCACCCCGCAGCCGGCCAACAACCCGCCGGCCCGTAGCGAACCCCCGGTAACCCAACCGGCGCTGGATCTCTCTCAGCCGATCATCGAGGCGCTGCTGGACAGCCGCCGCCGGGAATACATCCACCGGGAAACCGCCACCTATCCGCACATTTACCAGCAGACCAAACACGAGGGAAAAGTGCTTCTGGAAGTGGTGGTCGCTCTTGATGGCAGCGTGGAATCCTACCGGATCTTAAAAAGCGACGGGGAATTTTTTGCCGATTCCGCGATCGATGCGATCAAAAAATTCAAGTATAAGCCCGGCACGTTTAAGGGCCAGCCGGTGCGGTTTCAGATCGTAGAACCGTTTGTCTTCAGGATCGAAAAATAGGCTTGATTGAAGCGCCGGTTAAGACGTGGCGAAAGATGCGCCATGTCTTAACCGGCGCTTCAATCAAGCCTTACGATCTTCCATCCTTACCCGCTTCGCCGTCAGACTTACCGTTGGCTGCAATTCATCCTCCGCTTAGAAAAAAAATACGCTGTTTATTCGGCGCCTCGGTAGGGTTAGGGGCGCTGAGCATACTTTTGCTTGCATCCCACCGCTTAACACATCATATTCTGGTTCCGGCTATCGCGGCTTAAGAACACTGGTGTCACGGTTAACCGGATATTTGCATGTTTCTGATCGCAATGGGGCATCGGTTTTAGGCCAATAACCAACGACCAATTACTAACGACGATACAAACTTATTTTTTCCTGGTATGATGTCATTGCACTTCCGGAAAACCGTTCTAATCGATTTGTTGCTGCTGGTGCTGGTAGGAGGGATCGTTTTTTTTCCCTCCCTGGATATATACTTTCTGAGCGATAACGTCAGCCATATTCTCCGGGCCAGTGAAAGTGTTGCCACCCGGGATTTCCGCTACTTCCGTCCCCTGGCTGAGTTCTCGCTGGTGGCGGATCTGTCCCTTTGGGGGATGAACGCCTTCGGTTTTCATCTCACCAATTTGCTGCTCCATCTCACCAATGCCATCCTGCTGTATCTCCTGGCCGGCCAGCTCATGTCCGCACGCTTTTTTGCCTTGACGGCGGCTTTGCTGTTTTTGCTGCATCCGGTACACAGCCTTTCGATCTTCTGGATCTCGGGACGGTCCGATATGCTGTGCGGCATCTTTTTTTTGCTCAGCCTGAGCGGTTTTATTTACGTTGATCGTTCCGGGAAACAATGGGCCCGCTGGGGCAGCCTGGCGGGATTTCTATTGGCCCTTTTCAGCAAAGAGATGGCGCTCTCCCTGCCCCTGCTGTTGCTGTTTTACGTGCTGATTTTTAGGGAAGGCACCCTGAAAAACCGGGCGCTTGACGGCCTCCGCCGCACCCTGCCCTACTGGTTTTTACTGGCCGGCTACCTGCTGTTCCGCTTGTGGATGATTGGTGAGAACGCTTTCTCAAATGAAGCGCATCAATTTAGCGGCATTCTCCAGTTGGTCAAAAACCTGGCGACATACGCCGGCCTGCTGATGGTGCCGGGGGGGCATGTGGAGATCGCCAATATCTTCCGGGCCCATCCGAACCTATTTCTCGCGCTTTCCCTGCTGGTGCTGATCGGTGGGTTGATATCGCTTCGCTGGGTGGTTCGCGACGCCCGGCTGCTTTTTTTCTGCGGTTTCATCCTGATCACACTGCTGCCGGTGATCCGCCTGATGATGCGCTGGTATTTGTATATCCCCTCGCTCGGTTTCTGCCTGGCCGCCGCCTACCTGCTGCAGATTCTCTACCGACGCTTTAACACCCGGCAACGTTTCAATCCGGCATATCTCTTCGCCGCCCTGCTTTTTTTGACCTACGGCTTTTTCATCCATCAGGAGCAGCAGCGCTGGTGGCGGGCGGGGGAAATTTCCCGGGATGTATCGGGGCAAATCGCCCGGGAAGCGCAGGCACAGCAGCTAGACAGTTGCCTGTTTCTGAACCTCTCCAGCGAGTTGGAGGAAGTGCCGGTCAATCTGTATGGACTGGAGACCCTGGTAAATTACCGCCTGGCGGATGAGTTCCACCATGAACGCCATCTTAAGATCGAACCGGTTTGCTATATCTCCTGGCAGCATCCGGAAGACCTCGATCACCAGCAGTTAGAGCGGCTTGATGAGCGCAGTTTCCGAATTTCGCTGGAGGCTACCGGCTCCTTTTTTGTCTTTCCCGAACATGAGCGCTTTCACCGCTCCCGGGCAGGAATCGAAATCGGCACGGTGCTGGAAACGGCGAATTACCGCCAGATCATCGAACAGTTGGATTTGCGCCGGGAGGTGGTTGCCGTACAGGTGGATGTCACCAATCCGCGAATTGCCCTGCTCTACCAGCTTGACGGGCGGGTGTTCACGCTTGCCGGGAACGAATAGTCTTTTTTTGTCCACGGATTACACGGATTACACGGATTAACACGGATTTATTTTTTTGTGTTTTTGAGGGGAATTTGTGGGCAATTTAGATGTTGGATGTTGGATGTTGGATGTTGGATGTTGGATGTTGGATGTTGGATGTTGGATGTTGGAAAAACCGATAATAGAGTGGCATTGTCAAGCACTTTTCCAATCAACATTTTCTTTATCCTTTATCCTTTATCCTTTATCCTTTATTCTTCTTGTTTCATCCAGTATCCAGCATCGTGAGCGCAGCGAACCAGCATCCAACATCCAATAACCAAAGACAGTCAAAAAGGATACCGAATGGCACGCACAAACTTCTTTCACAGCACACTGCTGCTGCTATTTTTGAGCGGACAGTTGTTGATTGCCCAGCCGCAGCGCATCCTGGTCGATGGCACGTATGGCGATTGGGACGGCGTGGCACTTACCCACAATGATCCTCTGGGCGATCCCCTTAGCGGTAGTCTTGATTTCGGCCGCCTGTGGGTGACCAATGACGAAGATTATCTTTTCATCCGGATCGAGGTCGGTCAGGAGATCAATCTGCAGGATCTCAACGGTGTCACCCTGTTCCTGGACAGCGATCTCAATCCCGCTACCGGTTATGCCATCAACGGCATCGGGGCGGAATTGCAGTGGCGTTTCGGCGACCGTAGCGGCTTTTATTATCGGAACGGCGCCACCCTGCCAGTTTCCCACGCGGCGCTGGGCATCGTCACCGCCCCGACCGTCACCTCCACTGTTTTCGAGATCGCGCTGGAGCGCCAGGCCCGGCCGGACGGCAGTCATCTGCTGTTTGAGGGAGACCAGATCGCGCTGGTGTTCCAGGACCGCTTTATTGGCGGTGATCTATTGCCGGACAACGGGGGAGCGCCGTACAGCTTCAACAACGATCCGCTGCCCGCGCGGGTTCAGATTCCCATTCGACCGTTGCACAGCAACACCATCCGCTTAATGAGTTATAATGTGCTCTCCGATGGGTTCTTCGTGCCTTCCCGCCAGCCCAGCTTTGCCCGGATACTCCAGGCACTGCAGCCGGCGATCATCGGGTTTCAAGAAATTTACGACCACGACGCCACCCAGGTGCGCGATGCGGTGGCGGCGATCCTGCCGGGACAGCAATGGTACGGCGCCGGCATCGAGCCGGATATCTTTGCCGTCAGCCGCTATCCCATCAGCAGCAGTTTCGCCATTGAAGGGACTAACAGTTCCAATCAAAATGGCGCCTTTCTGCTCGACCTGCGCCCGCAATTTGACAGCGACCTGCTCTTTATCGTGGCCCATACCCCATGTTGCACCAACAACACCGGCCGCCAGTACGAGATCGACGCCATCATGGCTTTCATTCGCGAGGCCCGGGCGCCGGGGGGGGAGCTGACCCTCGAACCAAACACCCCGATCGTCATCACCGGCGACATGAACCTGGTCGGCGACGCGCAGCAGTTGACCACGCTGCTGACCGGGGAGATCATCAATACCAATCCCTTCGGGCCCTCATTTTCGCCGGACTGGGACGGGAGCGACTTCAGCGACTTGCTCCCCCGCCATACCCTGCTGCCAATGACCTTCAGCTGGTATTCGCCCTCCAGTACTTTCAGTCCCGGCCGGCTGGATGCGATGATCTACAGCGATAGCGTGATCGAGCCGCTGCAGAGCTTTTTGCTATTCACCCCGGCCCTGTCGGCCGATACCCTGGCTGCATACGGGCTGCTGGCCGGCGATGCCACCACCGCCTCAGACCATCTGCCGGTGGTGGGAGATTTCCGGCTGAGCGGGGTCAGCGGGCTGCCGCGGAGCGATCGGGAAGCCGCAGACCGTTTTTGGCTGGGACAGAATTATCCCAATCCTTTTAATCCGCGGACAGTGATTCGTTATCAGTTATCAGTTGTCAGTGATGTGAGCCTGACAGTATATGATTTGCTCGGCAGGAGAATGCAGACGCTGGTAACCGGCCGCCAGGCCGCCGGTATTCACACCGTGCAATGGGACGGGCGGGACGCCCGGGGCCGGGCGGCAGCTTCCGGGATCTATAGTTATGAACTGCGGATCTCTGCTCCCGGCGCGGCCTCCAGGGAAACGGTGCTGCGGCGGAAAATGGTGCTGATCCGCTGACAACTGACAACTGACAACTGACAACTGACAACTAAAATATGAAGCGATCTACAAAGCTGTATAACCGATTATTGGTAACTGTTTTCCTGGCCCTCGCCCTCACCGGCTGCGGCGGGCCGGAGACGTCGCCGATGGACCACTATGCCGAAGGCCTGGTGCACGGCCAGCAGGGCCGGTTTGCCGAGGCGCGCAGCGAATTTCAGGCCGCCCTGGCCGGTGATCCCGCGATGACCCCGGCCCAGGGGGGGCTGCGCATCGCTGAAGATGCCCTGAACGATCGGGTATCGCGGGAGATTGCCGTGCTGCTCTACACCGGTGCCATCCACGGCCGCAACGGCAAATTTTTCGACGAGTTGGTCGCCTATGATAAGGCCGCTGCCCTGCAGCCGCCTTATTTCCTGACCCATGTCTTCCGCGGTAATTTTTATAGCAATAAAAAGGCCTATCTCAAAGCCATCCCGGATTACCTGGAAGCGATCCGCCTGGACAGCACCTATGCCCGAAGTTATGACAATCTGGCGCTTTGTTATCAGCAGAAAGGCCAGTACGATCAGGCACTGCCGCTTCATAATCGCGCGCTGGAAAAAGATCCCAACCTGTTCGAGGCTTATTACCATCGCGCCTACACCTTTTTTTCCCTGGGGGACAGCGCGCGGGCGATCGTCGACTGCCGCCAGGCGCTGGCGCTTTATCCCGGCTTTGCCGAAGCGCATTATCAGCTCGGCATCATCTACAGTGCCGGGGGGGATTACCAGCAGGCGATCACCAGCTTTACCCGAGCGATCGAGTTGGGGCTGGACACCCGCGACAGCTTCTATAACCGTGCAGTGGCGTATGCCGCGAGCGGTGATGACCATCGCGCGGTCGGCGATTATACCCGGGCGCTGGCAGAGGATGATCGGTATGTGCCGGCGTATGACAATCGCGGTAACAGCTACACCCGGCTGGGCGATTACGAGCGCGCGATCAGCGATTATACCCGGGCGGTCACCCTCAATCCTCAGTTTAGCGCTTCCTATTTTAATCGCGGCGTAGCCTATTTTAATCGCGATGAATATGATTTGGCCATCGCCGATTACGAAAAAGTGATCGAACTGAATCCCGGCGACGGCGAAGCCTATTTTAACCTGGCCCGCACCTGCGAAACCGCCGGACGGAGCCGCGAAGCGATTGCGGCTTATCAACGATTTATCGATAAAGCCCCGGCAGAATTTGCCGAACACAAGGCGTACGCCCGGGAACGGATGGCCGCATTGAAGGAGTAGCCGCGATTTTTTTTCTGAATTTTGCGGTTTGATGTGAATAATATAGCGGAGGGCTAAGGGCGGAGGGCTAAGGGAAATACTTTCTGATCCAGTTAAAATCCGTCTTCTGAGTAAAATTTTATGCCCTCTGCCCTTAGCCCTCCGCTCTCTGCAAAATTAAAACATACAGAAGGCTTTATCATGCCCCAACAACCTCTCGACGTATTACAACAATATTTCCAATTCGATTCTTTTCGCGGTGCGCAGGAAGAGATTATCAATCGTCTGGTGTTTTCCGCAGATGGGGGAGACCACTGCCTGGTACTGATGCCCACCGGTGGGGGGAAGTCGCTTTGTTACCAGGTGCCGGCGCTCTGCTTCGAGGGCGGCACCCTGGTGCTCAGCCCGCTGATCGCCCTGATGCAGGACCAGGTCGACGCCCTGCGCCGGAAAAATATCCCCGCTGCCTTTATCAATTCCACCGTTTCCCGCGAGGATCGGGAGCGGCGGCTGGAGCAGTTTGTACAAGGGCGCCTGAAACTGCTGTACGTCACCCCGGAACGCTTTCGCAAGCCGGAATTTGTGGAAAAGATCCGCACCGCCAATATTGCCCTGCTGGCGGTAGACGAAGCGCACTGCATCTCTGAATGGGGACACGACTTCCGTCCGGATTACTCCCGGGTCGGTGAGTTCCGGGAGTGGATCGGCAACCCGTTGACTGTTGCTCTGACCGCCACCGCCACCCCGGAAGTGCAGACCGATATCGTCAGCAAGCTCCACCTGCAGCCGGAAGCGGTGAAGCTGTTCCACCAGGGTATCGAGCGCCCCAATCTGCGCCTGGAGGCACAGGATGTCATCTCGGAAGAAGAAAAGATGGCTGCGATCGAATACGCGCTCGACGCCTATCCCGGATCGGGCATTATCTATTTTTCCCTGATCCGCTCACTGGAATATTATTCCGAATTGCTCAAACGCAAGGGGATCCGCCACGGTATCTATCACGGCAAGATGGAGCCGCCGGAGCGCAAGCGGGTACAGCGCTGGTTTTTGGAGGGAGAGAAAACGCTGGTGCTGGCCACCAACGCCTTTGGAATGGGAATCGACAAGCCGAATATCCGCACCGTGATCCATGCCGACGTCACCGGCTCCCTGGAAGCCTACTATCAGGAGATCGGCCGGGCCGGCCGCGACGGCGCGCCGTCGCTCTGCCTGCTGCTCTTCGGGCAGGCCGATCTGGGCACCCAAATGGAATTCATCAAATGGTCGAATCCCCAGCCGCATTTTTACGACCGCCTCTACGCCCTGCTTTACGGCAACGCCGAGAGCGTCAGCGCCATGGGCGCGGATCACCTGCGGGAACAGCTCAATTACAAGAACCGTCACGACTTCCGTCTGGAAACCGCCCTGAACATGCTCGACCGTTACGGGGTTACGGAAGGCACCTTCGGGCAGGGCGATTTTCGCCTGCTGGGTGAGCTGCCGGAAGTGCTGCTCGATGAGGATCATTATCAGGAGAAACTCCGTCACGATCAGACCAAGCTGCTCTCGATGGTGCAGTATTTTCGCGCCGAGGAATGCCGCCGGGTGTTCATCGCCGACTATTTCGGCTTTCCCGGAGAGCAGCCCTGCGGGAACTGCGACTGCTGCGATCTGAACGCGGCGGAGTGAGGGGATGGGTTGATGGGTTAATGGGGTTGATGGGTTAATGGGGTTGCTTATACTGAGGATTGTGTAAAGGTCCATTGCATGGGGCATGGGGCATGGCGCCGTAATGTACAAGCGTATGTTCCGATATCCGCACTGTAATACACCATGCCCCATGCGCCTTGCCCCATGCAAAAGTTCTCCGTATTGTATCGTCATCTGTGTGAGCGAACCCATCAACCCATCAACAATCACCAATCACCGCTGCCCGGGGGAAACGGGGCGGTAAAGGGGGATATGCGTGCTGGCAAAAACGCCGTTCCTGCCGATTTCTCTGTGCTTTGCATTGGGAATTCTGGTTTCCAATACTTTCCACGTATCGCCGGAACTTGCAGCATTAAGCTGTGCCATGATGCTGTTGCTGGCATTGATCCACACGATCCGCCGCCGCATTCCAGTTTTCCTCCTCCTTTCCCTGTTCTGCCTGATGGGAATGCTTCGTTACGCGCATTGGCAAGAAGCCCATCTTCAGCAGCCGCACCAGCATTTTCTCCCCCTGCGCAGCGATACCCTGACGGTCATGCTCCATTCACTGGAAAAAAGGTCTCGCCTGCGGGCGGAAGCGGAGCTGCGGGAGATCGTTCGCAATGGCCGCCGCGCCCTGCTGGCCGGCCGGATTGTGCTCGACTTTCCTTATCGCTATGACGAGTCGCTCGAACCCGGGCAGATCCTGATCATCACCGACGCAATGCTGGAACTCCCGCCCGGCCCGCGCAATCCCGGGCAATTCGACTATCGCCGCTACCTGGAGGGGCAGGGGATCGCTGCGGTTTGCCGCGTTTCCGATCCGCGGCAGATCGGTATGGCCGGCCATGGAGGAAATTTTTCCCCGGAATATCGCCTTTTTTATCCACTGCGCCGGAAATTGCAGCAGATCATCCACCGCCACCTCCCGGAACCGGGGGCCGGCTTTCTGCAGGCGCTGCTGCTGGGGGTGCGCAGCGGCCTGTCTCCCGGCACCCGGGAAGATTTCCAGCATGCCGGGGTGATGCACGTGCTGGCAATCAGCGGTTTGCACGTGGGGTTTGTCGCGGTCATATTTCACCTCCTGCTCTCCTTCCTGCCACTCTATTTCAAAACCCGCAACTGGCTGATCATGGTGCTGCTGCTGGGGTATATGTTCCTCACCGGCGCAACGCCCCCGGTGGTGCGCGCTACCCTGATGGGCTGTTTTTATTTTCTGGCAATCAACCTGGAGCGGCGGGGATCGGTCTACAACTACCTCTTCGCCGCCGGTTTTCTGATCCTGCTTTGCCAGCCCCAGCAGCTTTTCTGGGTCGGTTTCCAGTTCTCCTTTACGGCAGTGCTTTCGATTGTCTATTTTTACCGCAAGCTCCAGCCTCCGGCCGCCGCCGTACTCCGCCGGATCCGAAAAGCGCCGCTGCGCCGGCGCCTGGAGAAATGGCTGATGGCGCCCTTCCTGGTTTCGCTGGCCGCCCAGATCGGCACCCTACCCCTTACTGTGCACTATTTTCAGCTTTTCTCGCTGGTCGCATTTTTTCTCAACTTGATCGTGATCCCTCTGGTCGGCGTGATCGTCTCTGCCGGATTTCTTTTTTTGCTGCTGGGCATGCTGAGCACTGTCCTGGCAGGAATTTTGGCGGCGTTTCTGGATCTGCTGATCCGCCTGCTGGTGCTGCTGGTGCAGCAGGCTGCTGCGCTGCCCTTTGCCTACCTGCATGTCCTGCATTTTGGCTGGATGGAAATGGTGGTGTATTTTTCGTTGATCTTTTTGCTGCTATACTGGCGCCGCCGTCCGCTGCGAACGGTCTTTTCGGTGATCTCCCTCGTCGGGATGATGCTCGCCGCTGCGCTGCAGTGGGGAGGAGATCCTGCTCTGGATTTGATCGTGATCGACGTCGGTCAGGGGGACAGCGCCCTGCTCACCACGCCCCGGGGCAAGTCGGTGCTGATCGATACCGGTCCCGCTTCCCGCTACGGCAATGCCGCCGATGCTGCGATCATCCCGGTGCTGCGCCGGCTGGGGCGCCGTAAGATCGACTATCTGTTCATCAGCCATCCCCATCTGGATCATCTTGGGGGCACCTTCCGGCTGCTGCGCTATGCGGCGGTCGATTCAGTGTTCCTGCCGCCCACTCCGCCGGGCTTTCACTGGAACGATACGCTGCTGCAGGTACTGCAGGAGCGGCAAATCCCGCACCGGCTCCTGAACGCCGGCGAACGTGTGATCATTGACGGGGAAACCCGCATCTACGTGCTGAACCCCTTGCCGGCCGGGCTTGATTCCATTGCCGCCCCGGGACATGATCTCAATAACCATTCTCTGGTGCTGCTGTGCAAGCACCGCGACCAGACCATCTTATTCACCGGGGATGCCGAAACGGAAGCGGAACATTTACTCTTGGGGTGGGGGGACATCTTGCGCAGCGAGGTGCTGAAAGTGGGGCATCACGGCAGCATTACGTCGAGCGGCAGCGAATTTCTGGCGCGGATCCGGCCGCGTTATGCTACAGTCTCGGTGGGTAAAAAAAACCGCTTCAAGCATCCTTCTCCGCAGGTCATCCGGCGCCTGCAGCAATCCGGTGCCCGGGTGCTGCGCACCGACCGGGATGCGGCCGTCTGGCTGCGCTGTCGTGACGGCCGCTGGGAGCAGGTTCAGTGGAAACATTAGTGCGCTTTGAAATTCTTTTCCCCGGCGGTGACGGCAAATGAAAGCCGGTTTTCCTTGGAGGGAATCGCGCAGGAATAATTCGGGTTGTAGGCACACCAGGGATTATAGGCCTGGTTAAAATCGATCACGTAATGGTTCTCATCATTTTCCACCAGATCGATATAGCGGCCGCCGCCGTAGGTTTCTGTTCCTCCGGTTTGATCGGTAAATCCCAGGAAAAGATATTTTTGGTAGGCTGGATTGTCGCGCAGGATCTTAAAGATCTGCAGCCGATAGGTCTCCCCCCGGTATTCGAACGGGAAATAGCCATACTTAACCGCCGGGCGAAGATCGCCTTTGGTGCCGATGATGGTGTCCGGAACCAGCGAATCGTAGCGTACGATCGACCCTTCGAAACGCAGATTCAAATCGATCGGATAGTATTTTAAGCCCGCAAAATCGGTTTTATCCTCCGCCAGGAGCGGGGAATTCGGATCAGCTTTGAAGTCCTGATCTTTTTCCGCTCGCTGCTGTTGGATTTCGGCGATCAGCGCTTCCTCTTCCGGGGTGTATGAACTGCAGCTGCCGGCGAACAGGATGAGCAGGAAGATAAAGTATGCGGCTGTTAAGCTGCGAATCGATCGTTTCGTCATTTGCGAAAATGAGTGATTCATGTTTTGTGCTCCCGGCGTATAAGCTTTGCGTTGTTAATTCGTATACAATACGCTCATACTGAGGACTGTGTAATACGGAGAACTTTTGCATGGGGCAAGGCGCATGGTGCCTTACAGTGCGGGTGTCGGAACCTGCGCTTGCACATTACGGCGCCATGCCCCATGCCCCATGCGATAAAATGTTACACGGTGCTCAGTATGAGCGATACAATATATTCAACATCCAGCCTCAACTCACCTCATCAACCCGGCGATTCCAGCCATCCGGGCAACTCTGCAATAGAGGCCAATACCTGGTGGGGGAGCTCACTGTCCGCTTCCCGGGCATAGGAGGAAAATTTGCCGGTTTGCACCGCAATGGTATACAGGCCGGCACCGGCGGCGCCAAGGATATCGGCTTCCATGTCATCACCGACCATGGCCACATGTTCCGGGGGCAGGTTCAATATTTTCAGGCCCTGAAGAAAAAACTCCCGGCTGGGTTTTCCGATTACCAGCGCCTCCTGGCGGGTGGCATATTCCAGTGCCGCGACAATTGCGCCGCTGTCAATAGCCAGGCCGGTATTGCGCTGCCAGAAGCGGTTTTTCTGCAGCGCCAGCATCTTGCTCCCGCCCATGATCAGCCGGAAGGCCTGGTTAAGGTTGGCATAGGTCAAATCTTCCCCGATGTCGCCGATCACCACATATTCCGGTTTGTTGGGGGTGATGCGGAATGATTTAAATTCCCGGTAAGTATCGCCGCGGGAAAACAGGCTGATCGACTTGACGCCATTATCTTTCAGCCATTGCGCTGCCGCATACGGAGCGGAAAGGATCTGTGCGATATCAATCTTGAATCCGAGTCGCTGCAAATTGTTGAGCAGGGAATAGCGGCTGCGGCGGGTCGTGTTGGTCACCAACAAAAACGGCACTTTATTCTTCTGCAAATACTGGATGGCTTCTACCGCTCCCCGAATAGCTTGCCGCTCGATATAAAGCACCCCATCAATGTCGATCAGGAAACCCTTGACCGTTTTATTCATGATCCATGATACCATATTCTCCCCATTTACTCAAGGGCTTTTCTTACTTTTTTAATTTTCTTACCGATGCGTTATCGCAACAAATTTGCCGGATGGGAAAGTTATCTTTGGCGCTTTATGGTAGTGCGGAGAACATTTGCGGAGGGCGGAGGGCGAAGGGCGGAGGGCGAAGGGCGAAGGGCGAAGGGCGAAGGGCGAAGGGCGAAGGGCGAAGGGCGAAGGGCGAAGAAATATCAAAAAAATATTGTTGTCAAAGTTTTTTTTAAATATTTCCTCTCCGCTCTCCGCTCTCCGCTCTCCGCTCTCCGCCTAAACGTGTTTATAAATCCTCATAAAGAATGACAGATTTATGTCGATATTCTAAATCTTTGTTCGTACTATATCATACATGACCGGGGCACTGCGCTGTACCGCCTTGCTTTCGTTGGGTCTATGTTGCTATATTCGGCAGTTAAATATAAGCTTGTTTTCAATACCGGGAGACCGAGATGAAATATCTCTTACCTAATATGATATGGCTGTTGCTCTTCTCAATGATACTTTCTTTGACGTCCGGCGGTCTTTACGCGCAACGATCGGTGGCTGAGTTGATCTCAGTCATGCCGCCGCCCAAAGACCGGGTTGAATATAAAGACGGGGTTCGCCAGATCAATATTCTGAACGACCATTTGTTTGTCACCAATTTCTGGGCTGGTCTGCAGGTGGTGGATATTTCCGACATCAAAAATCCCCGCCAGACCGCCTTTCTGCCCAGTGATGATGAAGCGTACTATACCCATATCGACGGAAAATACGCCTATATGGCCAATCACTCCACCGGAGTGCAGGTATATGACATCGAGAACCTGGAACGGGTGAGCCACGTGGCGACCATCAAGCCTCCCGGCAATACCTATTGGGTAGTGGCGGAATATCCCATGATGATCGCCGCTTTGGGCGACAGCGGATTTGCGATTATGGATGTCAGCGACCTGGACAATCCCGCCCTCATTAAACATGTGCAGCCGGGACCCTGGATTCAGCAGGTGTTCAAAAAAGACAACCTGCTGTTCCTGGCTGCCAAAACCGATGGCGTGCTGATTTATGACATCTCCGATCCCGCCAATCCGCGCAAGCTGTCCCAATTCAGAACCCGTTATAACACCATGATGATCCAGGTGATCGACAACACCGCCTTTGTGGCCGACGGCCCCGGAGGCCTGGTGATGCTCAACATCGAAAAACCGGAATTCCCGGTGCTGACCCAACGATTTGCCAACATTGGCTTCGTGACCAATCTCTACAAGGCCGGCAGCTACGTCTACCTCGCCAACCGTGATGTCGGTTTGCAGATCGTCAACATCTCCGATCCCGCCAAGCCCTTTCTGGAAAGCGTTTATGATACGGAAGACATCAGCTACGGGGTTTTCAAACGGGATATTTACGTGTTTCTGGCCGCCAATACCGAATCGCTGATCATGCGCCACAACAATGCCCCGCTGCTGGAAAATATCGATGATTTAAACCTGCAGGAAAATGTGCCCTTTTCCCTGCAACTGAAAGCGGAAGAACCGGATGGCGATCTGATCGAGTACGAGGCGCTCAATCTTCCGGAAGGGGCCACCTTTGACACCGGAACCGGGTACTTTGCCTGGACGCCTACTTTTGAACAATCCGGCAGCTATCCGCAGGTGATTTTCCGGGTGATCGAGCAAACCGACACCCGCCTGACCGCCAGCGATACGGTAACGATCAATGTGCAGCATATCAATCGCCTGCCGGATCTTCCCGCCCTGAGCAATATGGAAGTGGCGGAGAATGCTCCCCTTACCTTTACCATTCCGCAAGGGAGCGATCCCGATGTGGAAGATCAGGCCCGGCTGGCCTATCGCGCCGAAAAAATGCCGGAAGGCGCCGCCTTCGATCCGGCCAGCCGCACCTTTAGCTGGACCCCGAGCTTCGAACAATCCGGCACCTATATCCTGGATTTCCTGATCGATGACGGCGCCGGCGGAATTGACCGCGAACC
Source organism: Calditrichia bacterium (assembly GCA_020635015.1). GTDB lineage: Bacteria > Calditrichota > Calditrichia > RBG-13-44-9 > J075 > JACKAP01. The sequence goes on from JACKAP010000001.1 coordinate 271,181, forward strand.
GGTGACGGTGACGGTCGACCACGTCGACCGGAAGCCGACCATCGATGCTGTTGCGGCCCAAACGATTGACGAAGCCCAGGAGATCCGCTTTGTCGTCACCGGTACCGAGCTGGACCAGGAAGATCTGAATCAAATCAGCTTCCGGATGGAGAATTTGCCCCCCGGTGCCGCTTTCGACGCTGCGACCCACACCTTTAATTGGACCCCGACCTACGATCAATCCGGTCTCTACAACAATCTCCGGGCGGTGATGACCGCCGGGAAACTGAGCGATACCACGACGATTTCTATCCAGGTCAATCACGTCAACCGGCCGCCGGTGCTGGCGCAGGTGCCGGATCAAACCATCGCCGAGAATCAATTGCTCAGCTTTACGGTCAGTGGCAGTGATCCCGATGTGGAGGATGCGGGCAAGTTAGCTTATACCGCCGACAACCTTCCGGAAGGGGCGAGCTTCGATCCGGCCACCCGCACCTTCAGTTGGACCCCGAGCTTCGAGCAGTCCGGCTTGTATCCCGGCGTCACTTTCACCGTGACGGATCCTTCCGGATTGAGCGACAGCAAACAGATCCAGATCACCGGCACCCACGTGAACCGCACACCGGATTTGCTGGCGATCGACAATCAGCAATGTGCGGAAAACAGCCTGCTTACTTTTCAGTTGAGTGCGACCGACCCTGATGCCGAAGATGCCGGCCGGCTGGTTTTTTCCGCCACCGGGCTTCCGGAAGGCGCGTCGCTGAATCCCGAGAGCGGCTTGTTTGAATGGATCCCAACTTTCGATCAGTCCGGCGAATACAGCCTCACCTTCAGCATTTCCGATGGGGAATATAGCGATCAGATCCCGGTTACGATTTCCGTCGCCCATGTCAACCGCCCGCCGGTATTGGATGCGGTAGCGCCCCAGACGGTGGCGGAGAATCAGGTGCTGCGCTTTACCGTCAGCGGCAGCGATCCGGATGTGGAGGATGCCGGGAAACTGGTGTTCAGTGCTCAGAACCTGCCGGCCGGGGCACTCTTCGATCCGGCCACTCACAGCTTTTCCTGGACTCCGACCTACGAGCAGTCCGGCCAATATGAAGTCGGCTTTACGATCAGCGATCCTTCCGGTTTGAGCGACAGCAAGCCGGCCGCTATCTCGGTTGCTCATGTCAACCGCACGCCCGCCCTGGCGGCGGTGGAGGCACAAACCGTCGATGAGAACCAGTTGCTGACAGTTCAGCTGACCGGCAGCGATCCCGATGGCGAAGACGCCGGCAAGCTGGTCTATTCGGTCAATAATCTGCCGGCGGGCGCGGCGATCGATCCCGCTTCCGGGGTGATTCGCTGGACGCCCTCCTTTGAACAGTCCGGCAGCTATACCCTGAATGCCCAGGTGGCGGATCCCGACGGTCTTACCGCGACGCAGGCGGTAACGGTAACCGTCAATCACGTCAACCGGCCCCCGGCATTTAACGCCTTGGCGCCGGTGACCGGCAGCGAGAACGCCCCGCTGGTGTTTACCGCCGGGGCCGGCGATCCCGACGTGGAGGATGCCGGCAAACTGATTTACAGCGCGACCGGCCTGCCCGCCGGCGCGGTGCTGAATCCCGCCAACGGTGAAGTGACCTGGACGCCCACCTTCGAGCAAAGCGGGGAATATGCGGTCAGCTTCCTGGTCACCGATAGTTACGGCGCTACCGATGCGCTGACCGTGCCGGTGGTGATTGCCCACGTCAACCGCACGCCGGCACTTCCGGCAGTGGCCGGCGGGCAATTCCAGGAGAACACGCCGGGTACGGTGATGATCCCGGAAGCCTCCGACCCCGATGTCGAAGATACCGGCAAGCTGACCTATCGAGTAGAGGGACTGCCGGCCGGCGCCGCCTTCGATCCGGCCAGCCGTACCCTGAGCTGGACCCCGACGTTTGAACAGTCCGGCGAATACACACTGACCGCCGTGGTGTCCGATCCCGACGGACTCTCCGCCTCCCAGAGCTTCTCCATTAGCGTGGCTCACGTCAACCGCCCACCGTCATTTGCGCCGCTGCCGCTGCAGGAAGGGCAGGAAAGTAGCCCGCTGGTATTTACGCTTCCGGGCAGCGACGCCGATGCCGAGGATGCCGGCAAACTGCGCTACAGCGCCATCAACCTGCCGACCGGGGCCGCCCTGGATCCCGCTAGCGGCCAGTTCAGCTGGACGCCCAGCTTTGAGCAGAGCGGCGATTACCAGGTCAGCTTCGAGATTACCGACAGCTTTGGCGAGCGGGCCGCCACGACAGTAGACATCCGCATCGCCCATACCAACCGCGCACCGCTGATGGCGGATTTGCCGGTCTACAATTTTACGGAAAATACCCCGGCCACGGTCACCCTGCCGGAAGGCAGCGATCCTGATATCGAAGATGCCGGTAAGCTGGCCTATTCGCTGGAAGGCCTGCCCAACGGTGCATCCTTCTCCGGCGGGAGCCGCACCCTTTCCTGGACCCCCGGCTTCGAACAGGCCGGCGATTACCAGATGACCCTGGTGGTCAGCGATCCGGAAGGTCTTTCCGCCGCCAGCCGATTGCGCCTGACCGTAGAAAATGTTAACCGTCCGCCCCAACTGAGCGCCCCGGGCGATCAGAATGGGCAGGAAAATCAGCAGCTTTCCTTCAGCCTGCAGGGCAGCGATCCCGATCCGGAGGATAACGGCAATCTGGTTTACCGTTGCAGTAACCTGCCTCCCGGCGCGGTCCTGGATGCCTCCAGCGGGCGCTTTGGATGGACGCCCGGCTTTGACCAGAGCGGCAGCTACCAATTGTCATTTACCGTCAGCGATCTGGCCGGGGCCAGCGCTACGGCAGAAACCGGCATCACGGTGGCCAACAGCAACCGCCCCCCGCAGTTGGCATCGCCCGGCAGCCAGACGGTGCGGGAAGGTGAAAGCCTACGCTTTACCATCAGTGCCAGCGATCCTGATGCGGAAGATGCCGGCCAACTGACCCTCAGCGCCGGCAGCCGCCCGGATGGATCGCAGTTCGACAGTAACAGCGGCGAGTTCAGCTGGACCCCTAATAGCGAGCAGCAAGGCAGCTATTCGGTCGAATTTACGGTCAAAGACGGTTCGGGTGAAAGCAGCCGGATCAGCATCTCCATCGAGGTTCAGGACGTCCCGGATCAACCCGCCCCGCCCGGCGAGGGGGAAGGGGGGAATTGAGGTATCCCATCGCTAAGTAGGAGTACGCATCAAATGTAGATCATAGAACGCGGATGACGCGGATGACATAGATTCACGCGGATTCTTTTTACGATGTTTCGCGCATAAATAGCCAGAATTTATCGACAAAAGACTCAAGGATTCAAAAGCATTATATAAAATACCGTAAAGATTTCTTTGTTTTGAGGTATTTGTCTTTTAATTCAATTTATTTGTAAATCCGCGAAAATCTGTGTCATCCGCGTTCTATTACTTCACGGTTACACCCGGATTACTACCCGCAAAATATTCCGATTGTAAAAAAATCAATCTCATCAATACCACCTGAAACGGATTGCTTATTTTGTCCCTTCTGGCAGAATAATTACCGGGAACTTGTGCTAAATCAACGCAATAAGCTCCCCGGTATGCTATAATAAACCGTTTCGTAAATCGGCGCCAGGATGACCTGCAATGGGACGGACGAGCAGATGAGCAATGAATACAATAACAGTGTGATAATTGATGCGGTGCGCAGCCCGATCGGCATGATCGACGGTAAGATGGCCGGCATCCGCCCGGACAACCTGATGGCCCAGATATTAAGCGGGCTGCTGACCCGCAACCAGCATCTGCCGGTGCATGCGATTGAGGATGTGGTGCTGGGCTGCGCTTTCCCGGAAGGTCCCCAGGGGATGCTGCTGGCGCGCGGTGCGGCAATCCTGGCCGGGCTCCCGCCGGAGACGGGGGGGAAAGTGGTCAACCGCTTCGACGGCGCATCCATGGATGCGCTTCACCAGGTGGATGCGGCGATCCGCCTGGGCGACTACCAGGCAGCCATCGCCTGCGGAGTGGAGGACCTGCGTTCGGTGCCGGCCGGCGGTTTCAATCCCAGTTTTCATCCCGAACTTCACCGGCGCAATTACTACCTCTCCCCCGGAGAAGCAGCGGAAATACTGGCCCGGGAAGGAAAGATCAGCCGGGATGTTCAGGAGGAATTCGCCAGCAATTCCCACAACAAGGCGCTCGACGCCTGGGACAACGGCTACTTTGACAATGAAGTCATTCCGGTGCAATATAATAATCATATCATCGTGCGCGATGAGGGACCGGGAGAGCCGGACCCGGAGAAGATGAGCACGCTGCCACCGCTTTTTGCAAAAGAAGGCAGCATTACCGCTGCGACCAGCAGCCCGGAGGCGATCGGCGCGGCGGCGGTACTGCTAACCAGTGAAGACTTTGCCCGCCAGCACAGCCTCAAGCCGCGGGCGCGGATTCTCTCCCGGGCGATTTGCGGGGTATCCTGGGAACGCGCGGGCAGCGGGCCGCTTCCGGCCACCGAAAAAGCCCTCTCCCGGGCCGGGCTGGACATCGATGATATCGACATTATCGAGCTGGACGAGACCTTTGCCGCCCAGGCGCTCTACGCGATCCTGAAAAGCGGCTGGCCATTCAACAAGATCAACCTCAACGGCGGTGCGATCGCTCTCGGCCACCCCCCGGGATGTGCCGGGGCCCGGATCATCACCACCCTGATCAATCTGCTGGAACAGCAGTCGGCCCGCTACGGCCTGGCCGCCATGGCCATTGGCGGCGGCCAGGGCATCGCCACAGTGATCGAACGCATCGGGGGAGATCTGTAAACATGGCAAACACCATCCAGCAGGTTGCGGTCCTGGGCAGTGGGCTGATGGGCGGGCAGATCGCTGCCTTGTTCGCCAGCATCGACATTCCGGTGCTGCTTTATGATGTCGATCAGGAGACCGCCGATGAGAACTTCCGCAAGATCACCCGGCTGAAGCCCCCGGCGCTGTTCGATCCCGCCCAGGCGAAATTTGTCACCACCTGCAATTATGAAGAAGACCTGGAAATTATCGCCGACGCCGACTGGGTGATCGAAGCGGTGGTTGAGCGGCAGGCGGTCAAGCAGGATCTCTACCGTCGGATCGAGCCGTTTCTGAAACCGGAGGCGATCCTCAGCACCAATACCTACGGCCTTTCCCGGGAGGCGTTGAGCGGAGAGATGTCTCCGGAACTGGCCGAACGATTTCTTATCACCCATTTTTACAATCCCCCGCGCTATTCCCATTTGCTGGAAATCGTTCCCGGCCCGGAAACCCGGCCCGGGGTTGTCGAAACGATCGCCCAATTTTGTGATCATAAACTCGGCAAAGGGATCGTCTTTGCCAAGGACACGCCCAACTTCATCGCCCACCGGATCGGTATTTTCTTTTATATGATGAGCCTGCATGTCGCCCGCTCCCTGCAGCTATCGGTGGAGACCATCGATCAGGTTAGCGGGATCATTACCGGGTACAATCAGCAGGCCCTCTGCCGCATGGCCGACCGCGTGGGGGTGGATACCCTGGCCCTGGCAGCGCGCACCTGCTACGAGCACTGTCCCGACGATGAAGCCCGGATGATCTTTCAGATTCCTGATTATATGCAGGCGATGTTAAAGCACAAGTGGCTGGGTCAGAAAACCGCCCAGGGATTTTACAAGCGGGAGAATGGAAAATTGTTGGCCCTGAACCCGGACCGCCTGAGCTATCGTCCTCTGGAAAAACCCGCTTATGAGAGCATTCGGCGAGCCCGGAAGCAGCAAAGCACCCCCCGCAAGATCCAGGCCCTGATCGGCAGCCAGGATGCCGCCGGGCAGTTTGCCTGGGAGATCCTGGCCAATACGTTCATCTACGCCGCCAACCGGATTCCCGAGATCGCCGACGATGTTCTCGCTATCGACAATGCCGTTCGCTGGGGGCTGGGCTGGCGCCTGGGGCCGTTTGAGCTGTGGGATGCGGTGGGCTTTCAGAAGAGCGCCGCCCGGATCAAGGCACAGGAGAAAAAGCTTCCCCTGTGGATCGAAGCGATGCAGTTGACCGGCAGCAATTCCTTTTACCGGCAGCACGGTTCGGATAAGCAGTATTTTGATATTACCTCCGGTAAAATTCAAGCGATTCCGGCCCGTCCCCGGGTGCTGCCGCTTGCCTTTGCCAAAAGCAGCGATCAGGAACTGCCCGGCAATGACCACGCCAGCCTGATCGATCTCGGCGACGGGGTGCTCTGTGCCGCGTTTCATCATGTGCAGCGGCCGGAACAGAATTTCATTAACCCGGCGATGCTGGATATCCTGGAGGCGGCTTTTAGCTATATACCCGGGAAAGGCTACCAGGCCCTGGTGCTGGCCAATCCGGGTGAGAATTTTTCCGCCGGCCTCGATCTGCGCCTGCTGCTGAAGTTTTGCCAGCAGGAGGATTGGGAAGCGATTGAGACGTTTAGCAAACGCCTGCAGGACATCGGGCAGCGCTTGCGTTATGCGCCTTTCCCGGTGGTCAGCGTGCCGCGCCGGAAAACCAGCGGCAGCGGCCTGGCTCTGGCCCTGGCAGCGGATATCATGATCGTCGCCGCCGAAAGTTATTGCGGCTTACCGGAGAGCCGATTCGGGCTGATTCCCCCCGGCGGCGGCTGCCTGCGGCTGCTGGAGAATGCCATCGCCGCCGGAGAAGCACAGCGCAGCGGTCCCTTCCCCCCGGTTCGTAAGGCGTTTGAGGCCATTGCCAACGCCCGGATATCTACTTCCGCACTGGAGGCGCGCCAGCTCGGCTTTCTCCGCGAGCGAGATCGTGTCGTGATGAATCCCGATCACTTGATTTATGAGGCCAAACAGGCCGCCCTCAAGCTGGCTGAGGATTACACTCCTCCGGCGCCGCGAGAGAAGCTGCAGTTGCCCGGGGAAGGGGGACGAATCGCCCTGGAAGTTGCGTTGGAGCAGCGGCGCAAGACCGGCCGCATCAGCGACCACGATTTCCGGGTTGCCCAAAAGCTCGCCTACGTGCTTACCGGCGGAGAACGCGCCAACGCCGCCTCCCCGGTCGATGAACAAACTATACTCGACCTGGAGCGGGCCGCTTTCCTGCGCCTGTGCCAGGAAACTAAAACCCGCGACCGTATCGCCCACCTGCTGAAAACCGGGAAGCCTCTGCGCAATTAAACCCGATAAAAATTGCTTTTCGAAACTCCTGCCCCTATCTTTTGGTCATTATCTGCGGAATCTGTGTGCAATTAAGAACCTAATCTCGGGCAATCGAAATGAAGAATGCCTACAAACGGCTGGATATTTATAAGTGCGTGCACGAATCGCACAAGGGCTTCGGCAGCCGGATGTCGGTGCATCATATCCGTAACCGCAAGGGCTGCTATCCCCACGGCTGTTTTCATTTCAAATGGCACTGCAAGTTGATGAAGCAGGGCAAATCCTGCTACCGCGGCTTTAAACACATGGGCAAAGACTGCTTCGGCTGCCGCTATTTTTATGAAGAGAAAGTGCACAATTACCCGGAACTGCAAATATCCGAGAAAGAACACGATGATTTTCTGCGGGAGTTAAATTTATTCGAAGACTGGCTGGATGAACATCTGCATCGGGAGTGGGAGATCCACGGCCGCGTTGACGGGGTCAAGCCGCTGTTCCGCAAGCGGGTGTACGCCAAAGGTGAGGGATTCGCCTTTGGCGGTTTCTTGCTGATCTTCCGGGAGCTCTATATCGGCAAGATCCTGATGGAGGATCATGTCTATGTGCAGATGTCGGAAAAAACCTATGCTGCACTTAAGTTTGGGCGCGGCGACCTGATCACTGCCCGGGCAACTCTGAGTATGGACCGGGGGCGGCTGGTATTTAAGCGCCTGCGCCGGGTGGAGATGGAGGAACGGGGGGAAGCGCCGACCTGGGACGTTTCCAAGGCGCTGGTGGCCCGGGAGACCGCCACCCGGATTCCCATTCAGCCGGATGGCTGCGTGCAGTGCCCCTTCGGCGCGCTGGTCGATGTGGAAGATCTTCAGGAAGCCGAAACCCGCAAGTACCGCCAGCTCTACTGCCTGAAAGGCCGCGAAGACTTCCGCACCTGCGAAGACTATCCCCGCCATGCCGGCCGCCAGGAAATTGACAATACCCGTCCCTTCAACTCCGCGGCCTGCATGAGCCGGAAGGTGAATGTAGTACTAAAGATGGGGTAATGGTAAATGCTTAATGGTAAATGCTCAATGCTCAATGGAATGGTAAATTACCGATGAGCATTTACCATTAAGCATTGAGCATTAAATTTTTCATCCCGCTTGCGTTAACCCATGCAAAGAAGTTAACTTGAGACCTAGCGTCAGGGGTGCCGCGGAAAGAAACGCGGCTGAGAATATACCCTCTGAACCTGATCCCGGATAATACCGGCGTAGGGAGACGGAAGTGATATTCGATCATTTCGCTGTTTTGAAGCCAACCGCTTCTCCCTGCCCGGAGTAGCGGTTTTTTTTGTGCAAAACAGGAGGTGATTTTATGTTACGTTTGAAATTTTGGATGATGATCCTGGTGTTTGCCAGCCAGGTTCTGCTCGCCCAAAATGGGCAGATCGAGGGAGTGGTGCGGGATGCCGCCAGCGCCAGCCCCCTGGCCGGGGCCAATATCGAGATCCCGGCACGCCGTCTGGGCGTCTCCAGCGACGCGCAGGGACATTTTGTGCTGACCGGCCTTGCGCCGGGACGCTATCAATTGAGTATCAGCTATATCGGTTATGAAACGCTTCGCCGGGAAGTGGCCGTCGCCGCCGGGGAGACAACTGTCGTCACCATTGAGTTGAAAGCTCGCCCGCTGCGCGGCCGGGAAATCAGCGTGGTGGCCACCCGGGCGGTGGAAGGGGAAACCCCGGCCGCCTTCAGCACCTTGACCCGCGAGGATATTGCCGAGCGGTACTACGCTCAGGACATCCCGGTGCTGCTGAGCGAACTGCCTTCCACCACCTTCTATTCCGAGGGGGGCAACGGCATCGGCTACAATTATCTCTCCATCCGCGGCTTCGATCAGCGGCGGATCTCGGTGATGATCAACGGCGTACCCCAGAACGATCCGGAAGATCATAACGTCTACTGGGTGGACTTCCCGGACCTGCTGGGCAATGTGGAAGATATCCAGGTACAGCGCGGGGCAGGCAGCGCTTTTTATGGACCGCCGGCAATCGGGGGATCGATCAACATCATTACCTCACAGTTCTCTCCGGAGCGGAAATTGCAGGCGTATAGCGGCATCGGCAGCTACAACACCCGCAAATTTGCCCTCGGCTTAAACAGCGGCCTGCTCAACAACCGCTGGGTGCTCTCCGCCCGGGTATCGCAGATCCGCAGCGACAGCTACCGGGAATGGGCGGCGGTCGATTTCAAGAGCTTCTTCCTCGGCGCGGCGTATTTTGGCGAAAAATCGAGCACCCGGCTGCATTTTTATGGCGGCCCGATCGAAGATCAACTGGCCTATTACGGCATCTCCAAAGCGGAAGCGGAGGACCGCGCTACCCGCCGCGGCAACTATATCAGCGGGCCGCAGCAGGTGGAGAACTTCAATCAGCCACATCTGGAGCTGATCAATACCTACCAACTGACTCCCGGATTAACCCTCAATAACATCCTGACCGGCGTTCGCGGGTACGGTTTCTTCGACTATGACGGCAGTTGGGCGCCTTTCTCTTATTACCGGCTCACCCCGGAATATGGGTTCGATGTCAATGGCGATCCGCAAGACCGCTATGCCGAATCGCTCCTGATCCGCGCCTATGTCGACAACCGCCAGGGCGGCTGGTTTCCCAATCTCACCTGGGAACACGAGCGCGGCACCCTGGTGGCGGGAGGAGAGATCCGCACCCACCGTTCCCTGCACTGGGGCCGCATCCAGGACGGCAGCAGTGATCTGCCGCTGGCGGTGAGCGGCGACTATCGCGGGCGCGACTATATCGGCGCGCGCCGTTATTACGAATACAAGGGCGCCAAGGATATCCTCTCCCCCTACCTGCAGGGCACCTACCGTCTGCTGCCGCGGGTCAGCGCTCAGTTGAGCTTGCAGTATGTTTATCAACGCTACCGGCTTTACGACGAGAAATTTATCGGCACCGAGTTCGATCTCGATTATCACTTTCTCAACCCGCGGATGGGATTGAATTTTACCCTCAGCCCGGAATGGCAGTTGTTTACCAGCTTTGCCCGGGTTTCCCGGGAGCCGCGCCTGAAAAATTTCTATGATGCGGCGGAAGCGAGCACCCCGGCCTCCTGGGGGGCGGTAACTCCGCAATTTGCCCGCAATCCGGACGGCAGTTTCGATTTTGATTCACCGCTGGTCCAGCCGGAAAAACTGAACGATGTGGAAATCGGCCTGAGCTATCGCAGCGAAAAACTGCGCGGGGATATCAATCTGTACTATATGGATTTTCAGGATGAGATCGTCAAAAGCGGGCAGCTCGACCGTTTCGGCCAGCCGGTGACCGGCAACGCCGAGCAGACGGTGCATGCCGGCATCGAGGCCAACGCGGTGCTGCAACTGAATTCCTTCCTTTCCGGCAGCGGCAACCTGACCTTCAGCCGGAACGAACTGAACCGTTATTCGGTCTATGACAGCGATGGCAGCGAGATGAAACTCGACGGCAATCCTATCGCCGGCTTTCCGGAATTCCTGGCCAACGCCCGCCTGAACTTCCGGCACCGCGGCCTCAATGCGTCGTTGATGATGCAACACGTCGGGAAACAATACACCGATAATTTCCAAAACGAAGCCAATATCGTCGATGCGTATACCGTTTTCAACGGGATGATCGGCTGCCGCCTCAGCCGCCTCGCCCCGCTTTCGCAAATTACCTTGCAATTGCATATTCAAAATATTTTCGATAGGTTGTACATCACCCATGGCGAAGGTGCGGATTTCTTCCCGGCGGCGGAGCGGCACTTTTTTGTGAATATGATCGTGGAGTTGTAGTTGATAATTTTTTGGGTATGTATTTTTTTGTCCACGGATTACACGGATTACACGGATTATCACTGAAACAATAGAAGAATAGGTTTAAATCCGTGTAAATCTGTGTAATCCGTGGACTGTCATTAAGTTTCTCTGACCCGATAACCGGGCCCGTGGCCGCACTTTATGCAAGCAGAGGAGTGTCTGATATGCCGAACATGATTCACCTGGCGATACCGGCGTTTATCATTTTGATGATCGTGGAGGCGATTGTCAGCGCCATCCAGGACGGCGAACTGTATGAGGTTAAAGATACTGCCGCCAGCCTGGCGATGGGGATCGGCAATGTGCTGATCAAGCTGTTGACCAAGATCCCGGTGCTGGGCCTCTATTTCCTGGCTTACGAAAACCGCCTGTTCGATATCGAGATTGTGTGGTGGAGCTGGATTTTGCTGTTCTTTCTGGAAGATTTCACCTACTATATCTTCCACCGCTTCAGCCACGAATGCCGGTTTCTCTGGGCCTCCCATGTCAATCACCACTCCTCCCAGCGCTACAATCTCTCCACCGCCCTGCGCCAGACCTGGACCAGCTTTCTGAGCGGAGGATTTCTCTTCTGGGTCTGGCTGCCCTTGCTGGGCTTTGATCCCCTGATGGTGATGGCCATGCAGTCGATCAGCCTGCTTTACCAGTTCTGGATCCACACCCAGGTGATCGGGCGGATGGGACCGCTGGAATGGGTGTTCAATACTCCCTCCCACCACCGGGTGCATCACGGGTCCGATGTGAAGTATCTTGACCGCAATCACGGCGGCATCCTGATCATCTGGGACCGCCTCTTCGGCACCTTCCAGGCGGAAGAAGAAGCGCCCACTTATGGATTGACCACAAACATCAACAGCTATAACCCGATCCGCATTGCCTTTCACGAATGGCAGGATATGCTGCGCGACGTGCGCGAGGCCGGCAGTTGGCGGGAGCGGCTGCTCTATCTCTTCGGCCCTCCGGGATGGAGCCCGGACGGTTCGCGCAAGACCGTAAAACAATTGCGCTCGGAGATCGCGGAAAAGCCGCCGGTCGTGTAGGGTAGGGTCGCGACCCTACCCTACAACCACACGGACCCGGCTAAAATCAATATATCATGATATCATGAAAAAATCCGCCTTAATATTTGCCAACGGCGAGATCACCCCGGCCGAGATCGAGCTGGTGCGGGATCAGGCTTTCGATACGGTCATCGCCGCCGACGGCGGTGCCGTCGCTGCACTGCGATGGCATTACCATCCCGAGGTGGTGATCGGGGATCTCGATTCCATCACCCCGGAGATTCGCAGCCGGCTGGGAAATGCCGCTCTGTTGCATCGTCCGGATCAGGAACTCAACGATCTGGAGAAAGCCCTGCAATATTGCCGCGATACGGAGGTGGAGGCCATCACCCTGCTCGGCGCCGGGGGGAAGCGGCTCGATCATACCTTGAACAATCTCTCGGTGCTGAGCCGCTATGATCAGTGGTTTGATCTTACGATTTACGATGCTCATTCGCAGATTTTTATCGTGCGCGACCGCTGGCAGTATCAGGGGGCACCGCAACAGTTGATTTCCCTGATCCCTATCGGCGCGGCAGAGGGAGTGACGACGGAAGGCCTGGCCTTCCCCCTCCGCCGGGAAACCTTGCGCTTCGGCCGGCGCGAGGGGCTAAGCAATTATATCGTCTCCAACCCGGTGCAGGTGACGCTGGAAAAAGGCCTGCTGCTGATATTTGTGATCCGTTAAGGATCGATTAATAATCACTTGTCAACTACTGCCACAGAGACACAGAGATCACAGAGTTAGTTGTCGGTTGTCAGTTCTCAGTTCTCCGTGAACTCTGTGTCTCTGTGGCTATTCTGCATCGATATTCGACAAATTAAACCTTAATTGATTCTGGGGTGGATTAAAAATTTCCGTGACGCTGCACTGGTTAGAAATACTGCCCATCGCCGCCTACCTGGTGGCGATCCTGTTTTTGGGATTTTATCGCCGCGACCGTTCCGCCAGCGAGGAGGATTTCATCGTCGGCGGTCGCCGGCTTACGCTCCCGGCATTTATCGCCACCCTGGTCACTACCTGGTACGGTGGGATCCTGGGGGTGGGAGAGTTCACCTATCTTTACGGAATTTCCAACTGGGTCGTCTTTGGGCTGCCCTACTATGTCTTTGCCATCCTCTTTGCCTTCCTACTGGCCGGAAAGGTCCAGCGCAGCTCCTTTGTCTCCATCCCCGATCAATTTTACTGTCATTACGGTCGGCGCGGGGGCATTCTGGGAGCAATTTTTACCTTTTTTATGACCCTGCCCGCCCCCTATATGCTGATGGTCGGTTTGCTGTTCCACCTGGTGAGCGGGTGGGCGCTGTGGGTGTGTATTATTCTGGGGGCGCTATTTTCGGTGATCTACGTGCTCAGCGGCGGTTTTCATGCAGTAGTGCGCACCGATAAGCTGCAGTTTGTGCTGATGTTCGGCGGATTTGCCATGTTGCTGGCAGTGCTGGTGTGGCGTTTCGGCGGCCTGTCATTCCTGAGCGTCAACCTGCCTGCGCAGCATCTCACCTGGCATGGGGGGAATTCTCTTACCTATATTTCAGTATGGTTTTTCATTGCCCTCTGGACCTTCATCGATCCTGGATTCCACCAACGCTGCTATGCCGCCCGTACCCCGGCCACTGCCCGCAACGGCATCCTGATCTCGGTGGGCTTCTGGCTGATCTTCGACTGTCTGACCACCGCCAGCGGTCTTTATGCCCGGGCGCTGCTGCAGGGGGAACAGATCCGCCCGGCGCTCTCCTTCCCGCTGCTGGGGCACGAGTTTCTTCCCCCGCTGCTTTCCGGACTGTTTCTCACCGGGCTCTTCGCCACCATCATGTCGACGGTTGACAGCTACTCGCTGCTCTCGGCGATCACCATCGGGCACGACCTGCTCAAGAAATGGCCGTCCGGAAAGAGCGCCGGCCCGGCAGCGATCAAAACCGGGCTGCTGATTACCGTGGTGATATCGATCGTGCTGGCGATTGCAGTGCCTTCGGTGATCGAGCTCTGGCTGCTGCTGGGGAACATTTTCATCCCTCCGATGCTGTTGCCGTTGCTGGGCTGCTACTTTCCCGCCCTCCGCCCGGATACCCGCTGGGTGCTCGCCAACCTGGTGCTCGCGTTCCTGGTGTCTCTGGCATTCCTCACGCTTTCGGTATGGCATAGCCCTTCCCTCCGGGAATTGAGCTTTTACGGGGGAATTCCTCCGATGTATCCCGGCTTGCTGGTTTCGCTGCTCATTTTCGGGCTGGCCCGGCGGAAGCGGCGGCTTTAGGGCTCTCATGACACGTGATTGCCGTTAGGTATCTTCCTGGAAAAACGTACAAAGAGTTTGATTATTTCATGTGAAATTTATAGCTTCTCTTTTATTCACCGGACAACGATCAAAAATGATGAGGTTCCCATGCGATATTCGCTCCTACTCGCCTGCGTATTTTCCTGTTTTGTGTTTTTGACCTGTGCCCCGAAAACGGCCGGGGTTGATCAAAGTCGCAAGACCGTCACCCCACCGGCGGTTGAGGAAGAATTGGTGCCGTTAACTGACAACGGCAAGGTTCTGCAAGTGCAGGTAAAATCGGAAAATATCCGCGCAAAACCCAACGGCACCCGGCTTGGCCAGCTTAAACAAGGCAATCAGATCACGGTCATTAAGCGGGTCGGCAACTGGATCTATTTCAAGAACAACAAATATACCGGCGCGTATATCTGGGCACCTTCCGTGGGGTATACCTATGAGAATTTATACAGCCCGTTTTTCTACTATGACACCACCCGCAATCAGTTTTATGATGTCTCCTATTTTCAAACTATTTTTTCTCAGAAAGGCCAGCGCCGTCAGGATATTCAGAGTGCTTACGAGTTGTTTTTCAAAGACATCGGACTGGGTAGCCATGAGGCGGTCATCCTGGATGTGGTCGTGGAATCCCAGCAGGTGGTCGAGCATGGGATCACTCTCTACGTCAACCAGGAAACCGATAAAATCGAGAAAATCCGGGTTGATTACTACCGGCCGGTCGATGGGTATAAAACCGCTCTGAAGAAGAGTGAGCTGCCGGTCAAGGATCCGGTGGAGATCAACAACAGCCACCTGATCTGGCCCGCCGGCACCCTGTTGCCGCGACTGACGGTCGACCTGGAGCGCAAGGAATGGGACAGCAAGCAACTCTCTAGCATCTGGTACATCCAGCCGGTGCGCAATTAGTGGACCCGGTGGAACTGCCGATAGACGGGGAGTTGGATCTGCACACCTTCCATCCCCGGGAGATCAAGGAACTGATTCCGGACTATCTCGCCGCCTGCCGGGAAAAGGGCATCTACCAAATCCGGATCGTGCACGGCAAGGGCAAAGGGGTGCTGCGGGAAACCGTGCACCGTCTGTTGGAGCGCCTGCCGGAAGTGGAAATGTTCTGGCAGGAAGGCAGCGCCGGCAGTTGGGGGGCGACGTTGGTGCGGTTGAAGAAAGATGAAGGGTAAAGGATAAAGGATAAAGGATAAAGTAAGACGTTAAAGGGTACCATGCCGGTATGTTTGTTTTTTTGTCCACGGATTACACGGATTTTCACTGAAATGGCTGAAAAATCTGTGTTAATCCGTGTAATCCGTGGATAATAAAGCGGTGTTCATCCAACCCATCAACCCATTAACTCTTCAACCCATCAACTCAGTATTGCCGCTGCTGCAGGAAGCGGGTGATGGCGAAGAGGGGGTTGTGGTCGTCGAGGGGGGCAACTTGTTGCAGGGCGTCGAGCGCCCGGCGGATGTATTGATCAGCAACTCCCTGCACCGCTTCCACGATGCCCAACTCGTAGAGGGCTTTCTGGAAATCTGTGAAGGTGGGATAATCCGGTATGTGCAGGGGATATTGTTCCTGCAGCGCCGGATTTTCTCTGAGGATTTCACGATATTTCAAAGCGACATAGGTTTTTTTATCCATCCGGAAATCGCTTCCCACCTGCTTGCCCAGTTTAGATTGATCGGCGACGAAATCCAGCAGATCATCCTGAATCTGAAATCCCAGACCCAGGCAATCGCCAAATTCACTGAGCAGTTGCACTTGTTCCGCATTGGCGCCTCCGCAAGTTGCCCCGATTGAACAAGCGATCTTCAACAGCCAGGCGGTTTTTTTCCCGATCATGTCGAGATAGGCTTCCAGGCTGACCTCGCTGCGTTTCTCGAACTCCTTGTCGAGCGCCTGCCCTTCGCAGACTTTCACCAACGCTTCGGTGAAGATCCCCACCACGCTTTCAAAATAGGGCCGGGGCGACTGGATCAAGTAGCGGTAGGCCATGCCGATCATTGCGTCGCCCACCAGAATGGCGGTGCTTTCATCATATTCCACATGCATGGTGCGGTAACCGCGGCGTAATTCATCCTGGTCCATGATGTCGTCATGAATCAGCGTAAAGTCGTGAAATAATTCGATGGCGGTGGCGGCGGAGAGAGCGTCCCGGGAATTTCCACCCACCACCTCACAGGCGGAAAGTGCCAGCAGGGGGCGGATCTTTTTTCCGGGCATGCTGAGAAAATAGCGGATCGGCTCGCGTAAACTAACCGGCAATTCCGGGGAGGCACAGTTGAGGAGATGTTGCTCGATAAGGTCTAAGTGCGGCTTAAATCGCGCGGAGAGTTCGACTGTCATCTTGATCGTTTCTATTTAAATTCTTGAAACACGCTAAATAATTCGTCTTCGGAGGTAACCTGTTTCAGTTTGTCGACGATTTGCACATTTTGAAAATTCCGCGCCAGAAGCGCCAGAATCTGAATGTGGGGGCCGCTGGTGTTGACCGGGGAAAGCAGCAAAAATACAAAGCGGGTGGGCTTGCCGTCAAGCGAATCGAACTCGATACCGGCTTGATTGAGCCCGAAAACCAGCACCATTTCCCGCACTGCTTCGGTCTTGGCATGGGGTACCGCCAGGCCGTTCTCGAAGCCGGTGGAAAGATATTGCTCCCGTTCAATCAGGTCTTTCAAGGCAAGTTCCCGGTTGCTTACCTGGCCGTTTGCCACCGCCACATCCAGCAGTTCCTCAATAATCTGGAACTTGTTACCGTTGCCCAAATCCATCTTGACCAGGCTTTTCTGCAACAATTCTAACAAATTCATGCCACCCTCTTTGCTGTGATTTAAAAATGTAACAAGCCCCTTTTAATAAAGCAATTCAATTTACAACTCCCGGGAGAAAAGGGGCCTGGCGGGCCGGTCGGTTAGCGGACCAGGAGCATTTTGCGAGCAGCCGGCATTGCATCTTCGCTCTGCAGGCGATAGAGATAAATTCCCGAGGCGGCTGCCCGGCCATGGCTGTCTTTGCCGTCCCAGACCGCCTGATGCTGCCCGGGGGACACCGTGCCGGCGATCAGGGTGCGTATCTTGCGCCCGGCGGTATCAAAGATGCTCAGGTCGACCATACCGGCTTTCGCCAGTTCGAAAGTAATCACGGTTTGCGGATTAAACGGATTGGGATAGTTGGGATGCAGCGTAAATGCCGCCGCCGGATGATCGCCGGACTGCCCGTTTAAGGCGGTGCTGACCCCAAAAAACGCCCGGCCGATCAGGGTGGTGTCGAGCACAAAGGGGTTCGGTTTATTATCCTGCACCGCGGCGATCTGGTTGGTGCGGGTCAGTTCCTCGCCATCGACCGGATCGAGGAAACTCCACTGGCGCAGCACGTTTTTTTGAACGGTGAAGAATGTCGGATCGGCTTGATCTTCATACATGGTATAAAAATAAAACAGCGCCCGGGCGATATTCCCTTTGTGATCTTCCCGCACCTCAAAGCGCACATCCAGGTCCAGCTCGCTGTATTCATCGATGTTGGCGCCGGGGATGGTGGTGGTTACCAGGCTCAGGTAATACCAGCGGTCGGTTAACACATCATCGATCTCCCCATAAGGCAGGTTGCCCCGGGCGCTGTTCACGTAGGTGCGGGTGGGAAAAAGGTGGTGAATATCGGAGCGGGCATTGCCGGTGGCGCCGAGACTTTGCGGCCAGGAATGTTCGGTATCCAAACCGGCATTATACGCCTGGGTGCGCGGCGCGAGTGTCGAATTGGGATCGATGTACACTTTGTAATCGGTGTAAAAACAGGCCACACTGTCATTGACATTGTTGAGGGTGCCGAACATCAGGTCGCGGGCGTCATTGTAGCTCAGCACCGTGGCCGGCTTGTAGGTGATCACCAGATTGTCAAGCAACTCCTGCCCGGACTGGCCGGGAAAGATGACGGTCTGCGCCCATCCCGTCAGGGTCAGCAGCAACAGAAATAATTTCAATAATTTCATCAACACCTTCCAAATGTATTAGATCAACAGCAATAAATTTTATGTATTGGGATGCCGATGCTGGATACTGGATACTGGATTCAATCATTTATCCAGTATCCAGTATCCAGCATCGTTAAATATCAAGGCTGCGCCTTTCCCCAAGCAACATCACGTCCCCTGGTACAATTTCCCCTGCCACACATCCCGCTTGCGCATCTCCGCTTCGATATGCTGCTGCACCTGGTTGGCGCGTACGCCCCAGATCGGGGCGATCAGGTGGCGCGGATGGGTTTCCCCCACCAGGCGCTGGATCATGATATCCGGGCGCAGGCGCTGCAGGAATTCGATTACCAGGTCGATATATTCGTTATATTTGAATACCGGAAAAGGATCGCGCCGGTACTGCACCGCCAGTTGGGTTTTATCCACAATATGCAGGTGATGCAGCTTCAGGGAATTGACCGGGTATTGCGACACCACCGCAGCGGTTTCGAGCATTTGCTCCCGGCTGTCGCCGGGCAGGCCGAAGATCAGGTGGCTGCAGATGTGAATATTGCGCCCGGCGGTCATGTTCACCGCCTCCGCCCATTCCGAGAAGGTGTGGGCGCGGTTGATCGCCTCCAGGGTGCGGTCGTTGATCGATTCCAGGCCGTATTCGATGCTGATGTAGTACTCCCGCGCCAGGGATTCCAGGTAGTCGAGTTTCTCGGGATCGACGCAATCCGGGCGGGTGCCGATGGCCAGTCCCTGGATGTCCGGATGGGAAAGCGCCTGGCTGTAGATGCTCTTCAGGTACGGCAGCGGGGCATAAGTATTGCTGTAAGCCTGCAGGTAGGCGATAAACTGCCGGGCCTTGTAACGGCGGGCGAGGTATTCCACCCCGGCTTCGGCCTGCTCGGCAATGGTCATGCCCGGCTTGCAGTACGGGGGCACAAAGCTGAGATTGTTGCAGTAGGTGCAGCCGCCGTTCGCCTTTACCCCGTCGCGGTTGGGGCAGGTGAAGCCGGCGTCCACCGACACTTTCTGCAGCCGCCCGCCGAAGCGCTCCCGGAGGTAATCCTTGTAGGCGTTAAAGGGCCGCCGGGTGCCCCAGGGATATTCCCGGTGTTTTTTAATCCCGCGCGATGGCGCCTGTGACTCTATCATGCTCTGCTTGCTTTCACGAATATTCTTAAAGATTTAGCCGCATTAGGGCAAAAATATAGCGAATAAATCCGGCAGTGTCAATTTATAGAAATGTGAAAATGGCCATCCGGGGCGGATTTAGGCAATATTTCGACCCGCTCGCCCCTTTACTTTTTCACGGGGGTTTCGTATGTTAGAGTTTTGAAGGGAAATGCTCTGATTTAGTGTGGTCTCAGGTGTCGTCATTGCGAGCCGCGCTGTTGCGGCGTGGCAATCTCCCGCAACTCGCTTCCAACGTAACTGCAGATGGGTGCAGCTTGCAGGAGATTGCTTCGGCAAAAAACGCCTCGCAATGACTGCTTGAATCTAATTTCCATAAATGAAGGACCTTCAGATGACAGATTATTCCGTTTACCGGCTGGCCGCCCGTTGCGCTTACCGTTGGATGCTGATGGTTGTGATGCTGCTTTCCCTCGCCCTGCCAGCTCAATCGCCGGAGGCTACATTTACCGTTGAGAAACCCACGGTCATCTTACGGGGATTGCCCTTCAAGCTGACCCTCACGCCCGCCCTGGCCGCCTACCTGGAGGCCGACAGCGCCGGCACTTCCTACCGGGTCAGCGATGCCGCCGGCAATCTCCTTGCCGCAGGCATTCACCGGCTCGATGCCGCCGATCCGCAGTCGCTGGAGATCACGGACCTCATTCTGGAAACATCCGGCAATCAACCGCTTGGCGTATCCTTCGGCGGTGTGCAGCAGCAGTTGACGGCGCGGGTGATCCCTCCGCTGCTCAGTATCCTGCCGCCCCTGGTTGCGATCGTGCTGGCGCTGATTACCCGCCAGGTGCTGGTGGCGCTGTTTTGCGGGATCTGGCTGGGGGTAACCTTCGTCTTTGATTATAATCCCCTGCTCGGTTTTCTGAATACCCTGGATAAATATATCATCGAAGCCCTGGCGACACCTGAGCATATTTTTATTCTGGTCTTCAGCCTGGCCCTGGGAGGGATGGTAGGGGTAATCACCCGTTCCGGCGGCACCCAGGGGATCGTGGAGAAGCTCTCCCGCTACGCCAAAAACTCCCGCGGTGGCCAACTGGCCACCTGGGCGATGGGGGTGCTGATTTTCTTTGACGATTACGCCAATACCCTGATTGTGGGCAACACCATGCGACCGCTCTCCGATAAGCTGCGCATCTCCCGGGAAAAGCTGTCTTACCTGGTCGATTCCACTGCCGCGCCGGTCGCCAATATCGCGATTATTTCTACCTGGATCGGCTACGAGGTGAGCTTGATCAGCCAATCGTTTACCAGCCAGGGCATCGAAGACAATCCTTACCTGATCTTTATCCAGACCATCCCCTACAATTTTTATCCGCTTTACACCCTGGCTTTCGGATTCTGCGTCGCGCTGCTGCTGCGCGATTTCGGCCCGATGTTGCGGGCGGAGCGGCGCACCCTGAGCACCGGCAAGGTGCTGGGAGACGGGGCGACCCCGCTGGCCGACCTGGCAGTGCCGGAGATCATGGCCGACGAGAATACGCCCAAACGCTGGTACAATGCGCTGGTGCCGGTGGCGCTGGTGGTGCTGGTGGTGATGGCCGGGCTGGTCTATACCGGCCTGGAGAGCCTGGCCTCCTCCGGGACCGCTATTACCGAGCTGTCGCTGATCCACCAGGTGAGCAGCATCATCGGGGCGGCGGATGCCTTTGCGGTGCTGATGTGGGCGGCATTTGTGGGCAGTTTTGCCGCCATCATCATGGCGATCTCTCAGCGCCTGCTCAATCTGCACCAGGCCCTGGAAGCCTGGGTGGGAGGGGTGCGCTCGATGATCATGGCCGCACTGATCCTCACCGCCGCCTGGGCGATCGGAAAGATTTGTATCGACCTTTATACTGCCGATTACGTGGTTTCCCTGAGCAAATCGTTCCTGATCCCCCAATGGCTGCCGCTGGTGATGTTCCTCAGCGCGGCGGTCATCGCCTTTGCCACCGGCACCTCCTGGGGCACCATGGCCATCCTGATGCCCATCGCCATTCCCCTGGCCCACAAGTTTCCGCTGGAGACGGGGCTGGATGAGGCCCATGCGATGTCCCTGCTGCTCAGTACCACCGCCGCGGTGCTGGCCGGTGCCACCTTCGGCGACCACTGCTCGCCGATCTCCGACACCACCATCATGTCTTCCATGGCTTCCGGCTCCGATCACATCGATCATGTGCGCACTCAATTGCCCTACGCCCTGACCAGCGGCGTGATCGCCTGCCTGTTCGGCTACATCCCGATCGGTTTCGGCCTGAGCAATTGGCTGATGCTGCCGCTGGGGTTCCTGGTGACGTTTTTGGTGGTGCGGGTGGTGGGAAAACCGGTGAAGACTTGATATTTGTTCGCTGCGCTCACGATGTTTGTTCGCTGTGCTCACGATATTTATCGGCTTCGCCGATGATATTGATTTTCGACTATCGCGCGAAGTGAGTAACCATCGCGCGAAGCGCAAATATCACGAGCGCAGCGAGCAAACATCGCCGAAGGCAAATATCACGAGCGAAGCGAGTAACCATCGCGCGAAGCGCAAACATCGTGAGCGCAGCGAACAAATATCGCCGAAGGCAAATATCGTGAGCGCAGCGAACAAATATCGCCGAAGGCAAATATCGTGAGCGCAGCGAACAAATATCGCCGAAGGCAAATATCGTGAGCGCAGCGAACAAACATCGGAGCAAGTATGAGCAAGATCATTGCCACCACCACCGTCACTATCCAGTTCCTCTGCGCCGGCTATCTGGTGCTGAGCGGGCCGGTGTTGGTGCGGCATCCGCTGGGGCTGGCGGTGCAGATCGGGGGGATCCTGTTGGGGCTTTGGGCGATTGCCGCCATGCAGATCGGCAATTTCAACATCACCCCCACGGTGCGGCAGGATGCCCGGATGGTGACGGCCGGCCCCTACCGCTATATCCGTCACCCGATGTACGCCGCCCTGCTCCTGGCCACCTTTCCGCTGGCCCTGGCGCCATTCACGGTGCTCAGGCTGCTGGGTTGGGTGACGCTGTTGGTGACACTGCTGGTAAAGCTGAGCTATGAAGAAAAATGGCTGTGTGATAAATTCGAAGCCTACGGCGAATATCAGGCGGTTTCCAAACGGCTGATTCCCTTTGTGTTTTAACTTGCTTGTACTGAATACAATTAATTAGCCACCGAGGCACAGAGTTCACAGAGAACCAACAACCAACAACCAACAACCAACAACCAATGAAATACCTCGTCTCACTTGTCTTCCTATTGCTGCTCTCCTGCGCGCCCACCCTGTTGCGCCAGCCGCTGGAGAGCACCGGATTGCCCTTTCGCTACGACTATACCGTCGATCTCTATGACCGCGCAGACGACCGCTTCAAGGTGGAACTGCGGGTAAGCGGCCTGGCCGACAGCAACGATGTGTTCAATTTTGCCGCGGTCTATCCCGGTTCCTACAGCATCAAGGATTTCGGGCGCTTTGTGCGGGTCTTTGCCGCCTACGACCGGGAGGGGAATGAGATTGCAACCGCACAGATCTCGCAGAATCAATGGCGACTGAGCGCTCCGGGAGAGGTGGCCCGGATCTATTACGAGATTGCCGAGACCTGGGATACCCCGGTGCCCACCCACCCGGTCAATGAAATGGGCGGCACCTCCCTGGAAGACGACTTCGTGCTGATCAACGGCCCGGGAGTGTTCGGCTATCTCCGGGGACTGGAAGATGCCCCGCTGCGTCTTTTTCTGCTGTACCCGGAGGAATGGCTTGCCGGGACCGCCCTGGCGCAGGATACGGCGGGTTTCTATTTTGCCGATAATTACGCTACTTTAGCAGACAGCCCGCTGCTGCTGGGCAATCTGACCCAGGCGGCAAAAAAGATCCGCGGAACCGATGTCTATGTCTACAGCTATTCATTCACCGGCCGGGTTCACGCCGGGCAGATGCTCGGCAGTGTGGAAAAAGTGCTGAAGAGCGCCGATCCCTTCCTGAACGGTTTGCCCGCCCCGGAATATACTTTTTTGTTTGTGTTCGAAGAAAGAGCAGCGGGGGCTTTGGAACATCTCGGCAGTTCGGTTTATGTGACGTTGGACGCGCCTTACCAGGATGTGGCGCAGCGAATGGAAGATGTGATTGCCCACGAATATTTTCATGTCGTCATTCCCTTGACGGTGCGCAGCGAATTGACCGCCGATTTTGATTTCTTGCATCCCCGGCCTACCGCCCACCTCTGGTTTTACGAGGGAGTTACCGAGTGGGCGTCGGATATGATGCTGCTGCGCGGCGGGGCAAAAAAATTGGAGGATTTTCTCCGGCTGTCTGTTCGCCGCAAGCTGATTTACGAAACCCTGAAGGATCCCGGGGTAAGCCTGGAACAGATCAGCCTGAATTCCTATCGCCGGCCGGATCATTACAGCAGCGTTTACACCAAGGGCGCGCTTACCGCTACCCTGCTCGACATCCGCCTGCTGGAGCTGAGTGGCGGACAGCGGGGCCTGCGCGAAGTGATCAGCGATCTACGCCGGGAATATGACCGCCGCCGGCCCTTCCGGGAGGATGAGCTATTTGGGCGGATCGTAGATCTCACCCATCCGGATATTGCCGGGTTTATCGATCATTACATTCGCGGCAATACCCCTTTGCCCTTGAAGGCTTATTTTGAAAAAGTCGGGATCGAATATTATCCGGAAATCCCCAGCAGCGACGGAAGCGGAGAAGGCGGGGTGGTATTGGCGGCGAGTGACAGCGCCATTTCGGTGATGTGGCTGGATCCGGAGGTCGCGTCGATGGGTTTACAAAAAGGCGACGTGATCACCGCCCTGAACGGCGATTCCCTGCATTTCGCCAATTACGACCGGTTTTATGAGGAGACCTCGGAGATGGCGCCCGGCACGGCATACCGCCTGACGGTGCGGCGCAGCGGAGAAGCGCAGGAACTGACCTGCCGCACCATCCCCCGCAAGATCCGCCACGGCTTCCGGGTGATGGATTCTCCCTCCCCGGCGCAAAAGAAACTGCGCAATGCCTGGCTGCGGAATTTGTGACCGGAAGTTCGAAATTTAGTCATGGTTTCCTCTTAACAGAATTTATGAAGTGCTGCAAATAATCATCGCTTGTTTTTTGGCAAAACTGACGATAAATTGCCAAAAAAAGGATGTGTCATGGTTACAACTCTGGATAAGTATGGCCGTATCATTATCCCCAAAAAACTTCGGGAACTTTTGGGGATAACGGCCAATACAGACTTAAGCATCCGCGAGGAAGGCAACCGGATAATTATCGAACCCATCGTGGATAAAACCAATATTATTGAAAAAGACGGTATTTTAGTCTATACCGGGAATTTGGATATCGACCCAGATGAGTGGATTAAACATCTGCGTAATAAACGCGTTGAAACCTTATCTGGTAATGCCTGATGGAGCGATATTTATTCGACAGTTCCACTTTAATCGCCTCATTTGTTCAAAATCATCCTAAGCACCCTTCCGCTTTTCTCTGGTTTAAACGAGCTAAACAGGGTGAAATAGATTTTTATGTATCGGCACACTCTCTGTTAGAAGTGTATAGTGTGCTTACCTCGGCCCCATTCAAACCGCGCATATCTCCCCAGGGAGCTTGGGAACTTATTGATAGCAATATAAAACAAAGTGCCCACATAATAAGTCTTTCTGAACATGACTATTTCAAAATACTGAATCGAGTATATCAAAAAGGGTTGGCGGGCGGTGTCATCTATGATGCAATTATGGTTGAATGTGCTATTAAAAAGCAGATTGGAAAAATATTAACTTCAAATTCCAAAGACTTTGTTCGATTGATCAGTGGGGAAGATACTATCGAGATAATTGGGATTTGAAATTTTGTAAATAAAGCTCTCATTTTCCTGCTACTGCCACTGCTACTGTCACTACCACTTCTCAATTATCAAAAGTCTGGTGAAAATACAATGTGCATCCGCATCGTTTTACATTTCCTCACCCTGTTTCTGATCTTCTCCTGCAGTAAACCGGCGGTGCAGACAATCGTCGACTCCCGCCGGGTTTACTTTCCCTACCACTATACCGTCGACCTCAGCCAGCGCAGCGATGACCTCTTCCGGGTGACGTTGGAGACGGAGCGGCTTTCTCCGGCAAATAATATCTTCAATTTTGCCGCGGTGGGCACTTTTGCCCGGATGGATTTCGGGCGTTACGTGCGCAGCTTCCGGGCTTTCGATGCCGCCGGAGGGGAGGTTCCCACCCGGCAGATCGCCACCAACCAGTGGCTGCTGGAGGCGCCGGAGCGGATCGCCCGCATCGAGTACCAGATCGCCGAAACCTGGGACAGCCCTCCCGGCGGCCAGCCGATCATGGAGATGCTCGGCACCACCATCGAGGAGGATTTCGCTTTTATCAGCGGGCAGGGGGTGTTCGGTTTTATTAAAGGATTGGAGAATGTTCCGATTAAGGTGCACCTGGATTATCCGCCGGAATGGCGGGTTGGGACGGCCTTGCTGCGCGATCAGAACGGCGACATCGTGGCACAGAATTTCGGGGCCCTGGCCAGCGCCCCGATCCTGGCCGGCTTTCTCACCTACAGCCAGGAGCGGATCGTGGGCAGCGAGGTTTCGGTGTATTGCTATTCCAAAACCGACCGGATCGTCACCGCCAGCCTGATGCCGATGGTGAAGGATGTGCTCAATGCCACCTACCGCTTCATCGGGGAAATGCCGATCGATCGCTATACCATGCTGTTCATCTTCGAAGACAAGAACGCCGGAGGGGTGGAATACCACAACAGTTCCGCCTTTGTGTTTCAGGAAGGTGATTTCGCCCAAATCCGTCCCCGGGTGCAGGATGTGGTGACCCACGAATTTTTCCATCTGATCATCCCCTTCTCCATCCGCAGTGATATTCTCGACAAGGTGAATTTTTTCAAACCCACCCCCACCGCCCACCTGTGGTTCTTTGAGGGGGTCACCGAATGGGCTTCGGATATCATCCAACTGCGCGCGGGATTGAAATCGATCGATCAGTACATCCTGAACGATTTCCGCCAGAAGCTCTTTCAGGAGGATATTTACGGGGCGGATATCAGTCTGCGCGAGATTAGCCTTACCTCCCATCGCAATCAGGAGGAGTATCTCAATGTGTACAGCCGGGGGGCGTTGGTGGCAGCGCTGCTGGATATTCTGCTGCTCGACCGCACCGATGGGCGGCGGGGACTGCAGGATGTGATCGTCGACCTGAGCAAGGATTACGGCAAGGAACGCCCGTTGCCGGAGGAGCGCTTTTTCGAGATCCTGATCGATTATTCCGGTCCGGAGTTCGAGAATTTTATTCGCCGCTACATCATCGGCAACGAAAAATTGCCGGTGAAGGAAATGCTGGACAAACTGGGCATCATCTACGAAGAGGAACGGCCCGGCGATGAGCGGCGCGGCGATCTGGGGATGTTCTTCTCCGCCGAGCCGGGCGGGGTGACGGTGTTATGGGTCGATCCGGCGGTGCAGCAGATGGGATTGCGCCCGGGAGACGTCGTGCAGCGCTTCAATGGAACGCCAGTGACGGCCGCAAACTATAGCGAGGTGCTCTACCGCGGTGGAAGCCGCCTGCCGGTCGGTGATACTTACCGGATCGAGATCCTGCGCGAAGGCCGCCCGCTGCGCCTCAGCGCCCAAACCATCCCCTACAAGGTGCGCCATAGTTTTTCCCTTCCACCAATGCTTTCCCCTCAGCAACAGCGGGTGCGGCAGGTGTGGATGAATTTTCGACGGTAAAAGGCGCGAAGGGCGGTGCACACAATGCGGAATGCGGATTTCGGAATGCGGAACTATACGAATGCGGAATGCGGATTTCGGAATGCGGAACGTGAAAACGTGGAGCGTGGAGCGAAGAGCGAAAAGTCATTGGCGCTATGCGCGTTATTGGGGCTTCGCCCGTCATTGGCCTGCGGCGTCAGTACAAACATCGTGAGCGCAGCGAACAAATATCGCGCGAAAGCGCAAACATCGCGAACGAAGTGAGCAAACATCGTTTTTAAAGAAAGTCTTATCTCCCCCCAAATAAAGCTTTATATTAGGGCCGGAATTTTTTGCGAAGAAAGGGAAGATCATGGCCAAGGAAGTATCGCAAGTTGCCGAAAAGCTGGTGCGGCCGCAGGTGGCGGCGATGGATGAGATTCTCGGCAAGCCGTTTAAGCTGCTGGATGACGGGTTTATCCGGGTGGTCGATTACATGGGCAGTGACGAATCGATTGTGCAGGCCGCCCGGGTTTCTTACGGCAAGGGCACTAAGAAAGTGCATGAGGACCGCGGGCTGATCCGCTACCTGATGCGCCACCGCCACAGCACCCCGTTCGAGATGTGCGAGATCAAATTCCACGTGCGGGTGCCGATGGACTGCTGGCGGCAATGGATCCGCCACCGCACCGCCAACGTGAATGAATACAGCACCCGCTATTCCATCGCCATCGACGCCGCCCAGGCCACCGCCCCGGATG
This sequence comes from Calditrichia bacterium, assembly GCA_020635015.1. Classification (GTDB taxonomy): domain Bacteria; phylum Calditrichota; class Calditrichia; order RBG-13-44-9; family J075; genus JACKAP01. The sequence continues at coordinate 299,029 of JACKAP010000001.1, forward strand.
AATGGCGCCTGCAGGCCAAGGGCAATCGCCAGGGCAGCGCCGGGTTCGCCGATGCGGAAACCGGAGAGCGGTTCAGCTTCAGCGAAGCGCGGCTCCATGAGTTCAGCCGGGAGATCTATGAGGAACGCCTCACCGCCGGGATCGCCCGCGAGCAGGCCCGCAAGGACCTGCCCCTCTCCACGTATACCGAAGCCTACTGGAAGATTGATCTCCACAACCTGCTGCATTTTCTGGAACTGCGCATGGACAGCCACGCCCAGTACGAGATCCGCTGCTATGCCGAGGTGATAGGACAGGAGATCCTGCGCCACTGGTGCCCGCTCACCTGGGAGGCGTTCGTCGATTACCGCCTCAATGCCCAGCCGCTGACCGGGCTGGAGATGGAATTGATCCGGGAGATCAATGCCGGTAATCGCGACAAGGTTCGCGAATTGGCCGTGCGCAACGGCTGGCTGCCGGCCGATCCGGAAGCGCCGGTCAAACGCCACCGGGAGCGGGATGAGTTTGAGGCCAAGCTGGAGTTGCTTAAGCTGGAGAAACCGTGGTGATCATGGCTCTGGAACGAGCAAAGGCAAATAGAACGCGGATGACGCGGATGACGCGGATTTACACGGATTTTTTTAGGTTGCTTCGCATAGCGATATCAACATTTACCACAAAAATTACAGAAATATTAGTTTTTTACACAATCATTTATCCGCGAAAATCCGCGTCATCCGTATTATCCGCGTTCTATTAATTACTTTTATGGTGAATGGATTCAATGTATAAATTGCTGCTCAGACCCCTGCTCTTTCTGTTACCCCCCGAGACGGCGCACCACCTGGCTTTCTGGCTGCTCCGGCTGCCGTTGATGAGTAAGTTGCTGGGCCGGATCTACCGGTTTGAGCATCCGGCGCTGGCGCGGGAAGTCTTTGGGATCAAGTTTCCCAACCCGATCGGCCTGGCGGCGGGGTTTGATAAGGATGCCCGCGCTTATACACAGTTGGCCGACCTCGGTTTTGGTTTTATCGAGATCGGCACCGTTACCCCCCGGCCCCAGCCCGGCAATCCCCGGCCGCGGCTGTTCCGGCTTCCGGTCGACCGGGCGCTGATCAACCGCATGGGTTTCAATAATGAAGGGGTTGAAGCGGCGGTGCGGCGCCTGAAAGGGCGGCCGGGCCGTCTGATCATCGGTGGGAATATCGGCAAGAACAAGGTGACGCCGAATGCAGATGCGGTGCAGGATTACGAGGCCGCTTTTGAAGCGCTTTACGAGCATGTGGATTATTTTGTGGTCAATGTCAGCTCTCCCAACACCCCCAATCTGCGCGAATTACAGGACAAAGCCCCCCTCACCGCCCTGCTCAACCATATCCAGGCGCTCAACCGCCGGAAACCCCGCGCCAAGCCGGTGCTGCTGAAGATCGCGCCGGATCTGAGCGAGGCGCAACTGGATGATATCATCGAGATCGTTCAAGCCACCGCCATCGACGGCGTAATCGCCACCAACACCACTATCTCCCGGGAAGGGCTCGCTACGCCGGAAACCCAGGTTGCGGCAATCGGTGCCGGCGGTCTCAGCGGCAAGCCGCTCACCCGGCGCGCCACCGAGGTGATTCGTTACCTGTATGAGAAATCTTCCGGCGCTTTTCCGATCATCGGGGTGGGCGGCATCTTTTCTCCGGAAGACGCCCTGGAAAAACTCCACGCCGGCGCTAGTTTGGTGCAACTCTACAGCGGATTTGTGTATGAGGGACCTGCGCTGGTGCGGCGGATCAAGCAGGCCGTAATCGAAAATCTGCAGTCTCTCTCACCACCCCATCAACCCATTATTAAACGCGTTTAATTTTTTCTTGACTTTTAATTTTGGCTGCTCTAATTTGAACGCGTTCAAAAAAGGGTGCTATAAATGACGGCTCATCTGCACGATTCGCTAGCAGCATTCATCAGCCAAAACGAAATCCCTGCTCGTCAGCGCTTTGACCTGACGCTGCTGGTCAACAAATGCCTGACGGTTAACTTCCGTGCGCCGGCGGCGGCGCTACAGGCACTGCTGCCGGGCTGTCTGACGGCGGAAGAAATCCGCGACAGCGGCATGGGCATGCTGAGTGTTTGCGGCTGGGATTATTGGATTACCCGACTGGGATTTTTGCCCCTTCCGGAAATTCATTGCAAAGCGTTGAGCTTCCGTATTGCGGTCACATTTCGCCGGAGCGCGGGTATTATCCGGGCATTTTATCCATTACGTACCATGACTACCGCTCCCATAGGAAAATGGCCGAACGGCAGGGAGCGCCGGGACGTGCCGCAGCTGGACCTTGAAGACAGCGGAGAGTTCTATGGACTTAGCCGTCAATCCCGGGATCCCCTGCAGCGCGACTATCTGGAAGGCGACATGAAAACCGTCAGCAAAGCGGGTGCCGCCGGGAGTATCTTTCACGATATCAACGAAGCCGCTCGCTTCATCTTGGCGCACGAAGGAAGCTGTGCCTATGATGCCGGAAAAAAACAGCTGCTTTTTCAACCGATCATCTATCCGCCATGGGAAATTTGTTTCTGCCATGAGTTCCAGCATCGCTTCCCCTGGTTGCAGCATTTATGTGCTGATGCCGGTATCCAAATTATTGCCGATAGCGCTCTGTTTAGCGAAGAGGCTGTGCAGGTCTGGAAAAAAAACCGCTTCCTGGCACCGGCAGCTCTCACCCGGCCGGCGTTGAACACGGCAGCAGTCGGTGCACTACAGGGCTAATTGCTTAACCGAGGGTCGTGAGGAGGCCGTGTTGGATCAAAATCCGATATATGTTGCGCTCGACATCGAAACCAACTTCAGCGAACTTTGGGAATACACCCACAATCCCCGCAAGCAGCAGGAATGGGATTTGCGCTTCTCCGAGATCACCCTGGTACCGGCAGCGGATCATGAGAAGGAATATCATTACCGCACCCATATCGGTTTTGGGCTGCATGTCTCCGGCAAAGGTGCTCCCAGCAGCCCCCGCTATGAAGAAACCGGGGAAAGCACCTCCGCGCTGAACTTCTGGTCGGAACAGCCGTTATCGCTGATCAAACGCGGATCGGGTTATTGGAAATACAGCATGACCGGGAAGGGATTCCGATTCCAGACCTGGTTTGATTATCAGACTCGATTTGGCTGGGCAGGCAAGTGGTTCGACATATTATGCTTCCGTCCCTTGCTCGGCTGGGCCACCGCCTGGAGCTTCGATTGCCTGCGCCTGTGGCTGGAAAAGCACATTCACCCCCGGCTTTCGCTCCGCCTGTCGGCCCTGCATCTGTTCCTGAAGCTGCTTCTGGCGTTCGTTTGGATCTATCAGGGGCTGGCAACGGTTCTGGTGGATTCCGGCAGCGGTGCCTTTAACCCGTTCAGGACCGGCGGTATGATCGGCAATTTCAGCGAAGTCCCTTTCAGCCTGGCCGGCTGGGCGGAGATCGGGTTTGGCTGCCTGTTTCTGCTTCTGCACAGCAAGGTGCTGCATTACCTGAACATCACGCTGCTCCTGGGGATCGCCCTGGGAGCTGTGGTGCTGGCGCCGGGGGGCGATGGCGGCTCGCTGAACACCATCACCCTGATCTGTACCCTGATCGGCCTCTCTGCGGCTGAACTGACAATTTTCGACAATCTTCCCACCGCCCGGCGCTGTTCCCGCAAGGTGCCGGCCAAGGTCTCTGCAGTGAGAGAAGCGGTATGAAAGCGTCCGAGACAAAACCAGTGGTGCTCTTTGACGGGATATGCAATCTCTGCAACGCCACCGTGCAGTTTATCATCCGCCACGACCCGCAGGGGCGCATCCGCTTTGCCGCGCTGCAGTCCGCCGCCGGCCAGCAGCTCCTGGCCCATTTCGCCCTGCCGCAGGAAAATTTTGATACCTTTGTGCTGGCCGAGAATGGACAGTGCTATACCCGCTCCACCGCTGCCCTGCGAGTGCTCCGGCATTTCCCGGGAGGGTGGCCGCTGCTCTACGGGCTGGTGGTTATTCCCCGGCCGCTGCGGGATTTCTGCTATAATCTGCTGGCCCGGCGGCGCTATGCCTGGTTTGGGAAGCAGGCGGAATGTATGCTGCCGACGCCGGAATTGCGGGAGCGGTTTCTGGCCTGAGTGGCGATCTAATTTATTTTGCTACAGAATTTACGGATAATTGATCGGTGGCCACCGATCACTACAAAAACTGACAACCGATAACTGACAACTGACAACTGACAACTAATCACCATGGCCCACAACAAATCTGTCAAAGCGCTCGAAACCAAAAAACGCATTCTCGAAGCGGCTCTGAAGCTTTTTCTGGAAGAGGGGTATGAGCATGCCACCATGCGCAAGATTGCCCGCTTGGCCAATCTGACCCCCGGAGCGACCTATTATCATTTTAAGACCAAAGAGCACATTATTTTTCATTACTATGAGAAATCGTACGAGGATCACCTGTTTGCCGCCCGGGCGATTTTAAGCGGCAGCAGCGGACTGCGCGAGCGTATTGCCGGGCTGATCCGCACCCATCTGGAGGTGGCGAGTCCCTATCACGATATATCCAAGGCGCTGTTCAGAGTGGCCGCCAGCCCGGGCCATTCCCTCTCCCCTTTCAGCGAGGAATCCCGGCCGCTGCGGGAAAAAAATATCCTGCTCTTTAAAGAAGCGCTAGAAGGGGCCGCGGAGAAGGTGCCGGCCTCGCTGCTCGGCAAACTGCCGGAACTGCTCTGGCTCTTCAAGATGCTGATCATCATCTTCTGGCTCTACGATGCCTCGACCCAACAGCAGCGCACCTACCGGCTGATCGATAAAAGCACTGACCTGGTGGTCAAGCTCATCGCGATCTCCAACCTGCCGGTGGTGCGTTCTTTTACCGAGCAACTGGCAAATTTGATATTGGAGTTTAAACCGTATTCGTAGGGTAGGGTCGCGACCCTACCCTACATATCCATACACCCATCAACCCATCAACCCATCAACAATTCACTTTATCTTCGCCCGGTCCTTATGTACATAACCACTCTTTCCACCCAGCAGTTCAATCAGATACCAATCCCCTTCCACCGCCAGCACCTTGAAGAGCAATCCTCCGGGCACCTGGGCCACCACGGTGCTGCCTTCCTGGGGCTGCTGGTAGATCGGGAACCGTTCGTCGCTGCCGCCTTTAATCTCCACTTTCTGCTCGCTCAGGTCCACTTTTTTCTGTGACCATTCTCGCCCGGCCAGTTCGACGCCCAGTTGCGAGAGCTGCTCTAGATAGGCCAGTTTCTTATCCAGGCGGTCCAGCGATTTTGTATATTTTTTCTCATCACTTTTTAACTGAGTGGCCATTTCATAATACCCTTTGGCTGCGTCGAAATTGCCCACCACCTCTTCCAGGATCCCCAGGTTGTACATCACCTTGGGATTATAGGGATCTTCATCATAGATCGTTTTATAGATCGCATAGGCGCCGTCGACATCCAGGTTCTCCGCCATTTCCGCAGCATCATCGCCAACGTCTTTGAAATCATCCGCTTTCAGCTTCTCAAACTCGAACTCTTCCAGCACGAAGCGCGGGGCCAGGTAGTCCACTACCTCGTTGCTGACGCTGCGAGCCAAATCGTCTGCCATCTGTTCCAGCGGGGTCACGTTGCCGATGTCTGCCTCGCATTTTTTGTCGGTGTTGGAGCGGCTGGCTTCCTTCACCCCGACAATCTGCCCGTTCTCTGCACTGATGATCCGCGCGCGCACGGTCACCGTTACGGTGCGCTCCAGACAGGGAACCAGCTTGGTATAGGTTTTCTTATCTTTTCCCCGGTAGGTGCGCTTTTCCTGAAAGCGGTTGTCCTTATGGGTGTAGCTGATGTTGCCCATCACCAGGGCCTGCACCCCCAGGATCTGGCCTAACTGCGCTGCCTGGGAGGCATCCAGCAGGCCCATCGCCCCCAGTTTTTGCTCTTCGACCACCTCCATCATCCGGCTGCGTTCGATGACGTTGAAAACATTGGTGAAGGCGCCGTCCTGCAGGGTTCGCCCTTCTTTATTTGAACGGAATAAGCCGCCGCTGATCTCGGTGATCCCACGGTCGCTGACCAGCAATTGAGAGATCATATAATCGGCGAAATTCCGCCCCAGATCATTCTCGCCCTCAAAATCCAGCACCGCAATCTGCTTCACCCCCGGCAGCACCTGGTCCGGGGTTTCGATCACGAACACCTTGATCTTTTTATAAGGAAAGGCGCTCGAAAAACCCAGCAAGCACAGCAGAACAACCATTAAAAACCTTCGTGATAACAAACCGGTCATGGGATATCCTCCTCTTAAATAGAAATAATGCGTTGGCTTCAATTCCGGCATAATCAAAATACCCGCCGGACATTCCGCCGACAAATAGTTTCAATGGATACATACAGGCGATAGATACTTTCATGCGCTATCGCAGCAATACAAATGAGTGGCCTGAGTTTAGTGGTGAAAATTATGAATTAGGGAAGAAAAGCGCAATCGGAAAAAAAGTTAATATTCGGCTATTGGGGATTGGGCATTGGCTTTTGGTTAAGACCGTTCTTTGCCAATCACCAATACCCAATAGCGAATCTATAGCTGCAAAACTTTGTATAAGATATAGTTAATCCGACCTGTCCAGCAGCGCCCGGGCTTGCCCGGTCTTTCCCTGGCGCAGGTAGATATTCGCCAGCATCTTATCCAGGTTGGGATTTCCCGGATTCCCGGCGCGTATCTGCTCGATTTGGGCAATGGCCAGATCATACAGCTCGTACGCCGCATAGGCGGATGCCAGTACGAAGGGGTTCTCGCGGTTGGCTTCCTCGAGGGTTTGCAGCGTTTCGGCGTTTTCCGCCGAGAGCAGTTTGAAGTTGGCCATCCCGGAGCCGAGTAGCTTCTTGCCCCGGTAGGCGCTTACCTGCAGGAAGTACTCTTCTCCCGGAATCAGCGGCGGCTCGCCGGAAGGATAGGCCGCCGTACTGTCGGCGGTCTCCAGCGACCAGAGGGCGGTTTCATCCAGATCAAGCAAGCGCACGCCGTAGTTGTCGGCTGCGGGCACTGTGTGCCAATGGAAAACCGGCTGTGCCTCGCGGATAGCGGTGATGTTGGGAGAGATCTGCACCACTGCCTCCCGGTTTTCCTCTCCCCGCACCATCAACACCGATGAATAATTCTGCTCGGGATTTTCCTCCGTCAGCGAAGTCACTGCCGCTACCAGTTGGCTGAACCAGCCGGAGGTTTTCGCTGCGCCATCGATGGTATAGCTGCGGTTGGCAGCGACCTCCACCGGCACGTCCTGGCCGCTCAACAGCAGCAGCGCTCTGGCAGCCTCACCGGTGTTGATCACATCGCCGGGATACAGCGGTTGCCCGGTCTCTGCCGCAACATTTTTACCACCGGCAGCAGTGACGGTGACCTTGCCCGACACCTGGCCGATACAGCCAACTGCCTTGCCGGCTTCATCTCCCGCCATCCCTGGCAGCGTAACGGATAGCATCAATATGATGATGAATCGATTGAATTTACATTGCATCAGTGAACTCCTTTTCTGTGAGCTTGGGATTTTCGCTGTTCTTTTCCAGCAGCACCTGGTAGAGCCGGATCGGGGCGGATTTGCCGCGCAGGGTGTGGGTGCCGAGGTCGCGCATGAAAAATTGATCTTCGACCTCCCGGCAGGTTTCTGCGCTGATCACGATCGTCGCGCCCAGCGTCTTGGTCAGGCTTTCCAGACGGGAGGAGACATTGACCGGATCGCCGATGACCGTATACTCGGTATGGAGCTCCGATCCGATATTGCCGGCAATCACCTCCCCGGTATTGATGCCGATGCCGATCTGCAGCGGCCGGGGCAGTTTGGCTTTCAGATGGGTGTTGAGCGATTTGAGAGCTTCCTGCATCTCCAGCGCCGCCCGTACCGCCCGCTCAGCGTCATCCTTCCGGGGAAGGGGGATGCCGAATGCTGCCATCAATCCGTCGCCCATGTATTTGTCGAGCATCCCGTCATATTTCAGCACGATGCGGGTCATCACGTCGAAATAGGTGTTCAGGATCGAAACCACCTCCTCCGGGGGCATGCTGGCCGACATGCTGGTGAATCCCCGGATATCGGAAAACAGCAGGGTGGCGCGGGTGCGCTTGCCGCCCAGCTTGAGCAGTTCGGGATTCTTGAGCAGTTCGTTGACGATCTGCGAGGAGAGATAGCGGCTGAAGAGCTTCTTTACCCGCCGGCGCTCCTGCGCCTCGGTCTTATGCTTGTAAAAGGTGCTGAGCAGAAATACCGGCGGCACCGCCAACAGCAGCGGGGACAGGGGCAGCAGAAAGCCGGCATGGTTAAACTGATACATTGCCAGGGCCCAGTATCCTGCCAGGAGCAGCAGCGCGGCGAAGGCGCCGGCTGAGGGACGCAGGAACATAAACAGCAGCGCACTGCCCAGGGCCAGCAGCAGGGCCAGCAGCAGCCGCATTCCCGGAGAGAGGGTGGCGATGTAGCGCTGCCGGAGCAGGGTGGCGGCAATGTTGGCGTGGATCTCGATCCCGGCCATCTGCGGCCGTTGCTGAGAGGAAAAGGGGGTGGGTTTATAATCGTGCATCTCCAGGATGGTGGCGCCGATCAGCACAATTTTGTCACGAACTTGCGCTGCCGCTATGCTGCCGTTGATAATGTGATGATAGGAAATGACCGGATAGGTAAACGCCGGACCGGCATAATTGATCAGGGTGCGGTTTTGGTACGGAGGCTCGAGCTGCAGTCGCCGCAACAGGCTGCCCAGTTCGCGCTGGGGGTGCAACCGCAGGTACGCCCCCACCGTCGCCAGGGCAAAGCCGGGATACTGGGTATCCTGAAATGAAAACGCCGCCGGGTACGGGAAGCGCTGCACCGTTCCGTCGATCTCCGACGCAATATTGGTAATGCCGGTTGCATAGCATTGCTCGCGGATCAATCGTACCGGCGGGGTGAATTTAAGCTCCGGATCGCCGGAAACCGGATTCAGCAGCCGCTCAAATTTAGCCGGAATGATCACATTGCCGGCCCGGGCGATGGCGGCGGCAAAGACAGAATCGCTGCCGGGGTAGAGGTCCTCACTCGATTCCGAAAAAGCGATATCGAAAGCAATCACCCGCGCCCCCCAATGGGCCAGGGAATCCACCAGCCGGGCATGCAGGGCCGGTGACCAGGGCCAGCGTTTCTGGAGATTCTCGAAGGCATATTCGTCGATGGCCACGATCACGATCTCCGGATCCGCCGCTTGCTCGCCCCGGAGATTGAACAGCCATCCGGTGACTTTCAGATCGATTGCCTCCGCAAAGTTGTAGGCAGGATTGAGCCGGGCCAGCGCAGCGCTGATAATCACCAGGCCGAAAACCAGCAGGCTGATGAGGCAGGCGACGATGATTTTTTTGTGCGGTGATAGCATAATTGAATCAGGTAGATTTATTGTAATCGTCTGTATTAATTGTTAATGGGTTGATGGGTAACTACTTTTTTATGGCTATTCCAGGTGAAAGCCGGGATCCCCTTGTTCCTTAATCCTTTATCCTTAATCCTTTATCCTTCAACCCATCCACCCATCCACCCATCCACCCATCAACCCATTCACCCATTAACCCATCCACTCATCTTCCCATCCCCACCAGTGAAAACGGCGCCCAATAAAACGGATGGGCGTACTGCCCGGCTTTCAGCATTTCCAGTTTGGTTTTGCGCAGCGCCTGGCGGTGTCCCTGGCGGTCGCTGAGCAGGTGATGGTAGAATTGCTGCATGAAGCGGGCGGTGGAGGCATCGGCGACGTTCCAGAGGGTGACCAGCACCTCCGGCGCGCCGGCGTACATAAACGCCCGGGTGAGGCCGATCACCCCCTCACCGCGTACGATCTGCCCCAGGCCGGTCTGGCAGGCGGAGAGCACCACCAACTGCGCATGGAGCCGCAGGTTGAAGATCTCGCCCATCTGCAAAAAGCCGTCTTCCCGGCGGTCGTCGTCGAGGGTCATCACCAGCCCGGAATAGGCCGGCTTGCGTTCGTTGATCAGCCCGTGGGTGGCAAAGTGCACGTAGCGGTAATCGCCCAATGCCGGGTTATCCTTGACATTCTCCTCGCTGGCCGCGCTGCCGGTAAAAACCCGGGTCTCGTTTTCTCCAAAGCTTTGAGAGATTCCCTCCACCTCGGTGCGGGTGTTGGGCAGGCGGTAGATCTGGCTGCGGAAGCTGCGCAGGTCCGGCGCGCCGGTGACGTAGCGCAGCATCAGCTCATCCGCGACGGCGCCGCGCACCTCATCATCTCCATTCGTGCCCTCCGCTGTAGGATCATTGCCGAAGACCGGATCGCCATAACCCAGAAACATTCCCGGCGCTGTTTCGGCTTCCCGAGGTTGGCGCAGGCTCAGCAGCACTGTCGCCGACGGTCCGTAACTCAGGGCTTTATCCTTAATCAGGTAGGGGAGGTCGTAATCAAAATCCGCAGTAAAGGAGAGCTGCTGCTGCACCTTCTCGGTAATCAATACGTCAAACGGCAGGTAGTGGAGGATGCCGTCGGGGGCAATCACCAACTCGTTCCGCGGCCCGATGAGCGCTTCGGCCGGTTCGATCAGCATGCGGTAAAGCTTGTTGGCGCGACTGGCGAACATCTTGAAGGAGAACTGCCCCGGATGCAGCAGCATGCTGCGGAAGAGGGTCACCGATTCATTGATCTCCCGGCGCGGCGGCAATGCATAGATCCGGAAATCATCGGGGGTGACGGCAAAGAGATAGGAACTGCTGTCCCCCAGCACATAGCTCAGGAGGGTGGTTTGATCGTCCAGGAGGTCGGTCTGCACCGCTTCCACCCCGGCAGGCTGGGGATATTTTAGATCGGCGTAGCGGGGATTTTTCAGACGCATTTCTGCCTTCAGAGCCGCCAGTTCGCGGCGGGCTTGCTGGAGTTGCGATTCCAATTCCTGACGCTGCGCTGAATCCTCTGCGCCGGCATAATCATCCCGCAGGGCGGCGATGGTCTCGTAAATCGCCGCCTCTTTTTTCCGTAATTCCTCCGATACGCCCTCATGAATATCGGCGTTGGCCTCGGTCAGGATATCCAGGAAGGCCCGGGCCTTGGCGCGCTCGGCATAGTGAAACGCCTCGCGGTCAAACCCCCGCCCGGGCATCTGTCCGTGAAGTTTGATCTGCAGGCGGATGGTTTTTTCGTATAGATGGATCTTGTTCTTCAGATAGCCGGATTTAAATTCCGCTCCCCCCAGGGTCTCCCGCACCTGCTCAATGGTTTCGATGGCCCGCTTGTAGCTGGCCAGGGCGTTCTGATCTTCCCCCCGGGCGGCCAGCACATCGCCGATGCCCCCGTACGCCTCCCAGATGATCTGGGGCTCCTCTACCTGGCGGCCGATCGCCAGGCCGGTTTCGTAATCGGCCATCGCAACCCGGAGCATGCCGCGGTGTAAATTTACTGACCCGCGATTGTTGCGCAAATCTCCCAGTACCCCGGGATTTTGCACCGTATCCGCCAGGGTGAGCGCCTCCTCCAGCCGTTCCGCTGCCCGGCTGTATTCCCCGGCCATGTCGTCGGTGTAGGCCATGTTGGAGAGGGTCATGATCCGGGATTCGATATCATCCAGTTCCCGGTATAGCGCCAGCGCCGCCTCCCAGGAGGCGTGCATTTCCGGGTATGCTTCTTCATAAAAAGCTGCGATCCCCAGATTGAGCAGATTAGCGGCCTGCCGTTCCCGATCCTCCAGTCTTTCCGCCAGGGCCAGCGCCTCGCGATAATATTCCACCGCCTGGGGATAATCGCCCAGGTCGAGATAGATACTGCCGATGTTGGAGAGGCGCTTCTCCGCTCCGGCCTGGTTGCCGGTCTGGCGGTCGATCTTCAGGGCCTGGCGGGAATAGAGCAGGGCCCGGGGATATTCCCCCAGCATCAGCAGTGCCGCACCGATGTTGCCGATCACCTGAGCCCGGGCTTCGATGTTCCCGCTGCGATCATCGAGGCGCTCTTCGTCGGTCCAGAAATCCAATGCCCGGCGGTAATCGCCTTGAAAAAAGTGGATCAATCCGATCGAACGATAGGCCTGCCAGAGATTTTGATCGAGGCGAAGCGAGCGTTCGAGCGCCTCCAACGCTTCCGGATATTGCTTCATTTTACGGTAAGTGTAGCCGATCCCGTACTGCAGATTGGCATTGTCCGGGTCGGCGGCCAGCCGCTCTCGGAAAAAGTCCAGGGCGGCCTCCGGCTGCTCCAGTCGCAGCCGGGAATCTACCAAACCCTTATAGCCGTAGGCATCGCTGAGTTGCGGCACCTGCTCAATGGCATGCTGGAAATGCAGCGCCGCGGCTTCATGTTCTCCCAGGGCGTCATAAGCGACACCCAGGCCATAATGAGCGTAGCCGCTGCGCTGCGGATCGCCGCGCAGAGAATCCAGATAGGCGATCGCCGGATCGAGCGCATCTCCGGCCGCCGCGGCATCGGCCAGGCGAGCGTAGGCGCGGAAGAAGCCGGGCTCCCGGGAAATAATATCCTTGCAAAGCTGCACCGCCCGGGGATATTGCCCTTCCGAGATTGCCCGGAGCGTTGCCAGGTACTGCGCTTCCACCTCCGCCGCCGGATTTCCCGGCGCAGGATGGCGGGCGCAGGAGAGCAGGAGCAGCAGCAAGGCTGCTCGAAAGAATATCCTGACCGTTCGCGAATTAATTGCCATTATCATCTTCTATTCACTTCCTTGTTTTCTGTAGACTTATCAAACGATGCAGCATCTAGCTTTACCTCAGCAACAGCATCTTCACCACCCGCTCCGCCTGCCGCACCTTTAGCACGCAAAAGAACACTCCGCTGGGGAGCGGGCGTCCCCTATCATCCCGGCCGTTCCAGACCACGCGGTAGCTGCCAGCCTGCTTGCGGCCTGCTTCCAACACTCGCACCGCCTGACCCAGGCTATTGTAAATGCGCAGGGATACCGGCACCGGCCCGCCGTTCGTTTCGCCGCCGATTGTATATTCGATGGTGGTTTCCGGGTTGAAGGGATTGGGGTAATTTTGCGAAAGGGAGAAAACGCGCGGTGTTTCTTCCCCGGGCGTGGCGGAAACGACCTGATGGAAAGTGCGCTGTCCATCCATGCTGACATCACTGAGTTGATAAAAATAGGTCACCCCATTCTGCAGCGCTTCATCGATATATTGATAATCGAGCTGCACATTGCTATTGCCCCCGCCCAGCAGCCCGGGGTCGGAATCGTAGTCGGCAATCTTGCGGAATTCCCCTTCCGGACGCAACGCCCGCCAGATCTCGAATCCGAGGTTATTGGTCTCGCTGGCGGTCGACCAGTTGAGTTGCACTTTCCGATTCAGTGGAAATGCCTGAAATGTGAGCAGGGATACCGGCAGGGTAGCATCGCCCTGCAAGGTGCCGCCGGCCGGGAGGAAAACATCTTTCTGCGATGTCTGGCCCAACGGAGAATTATGGTCGCGATTGCGGGTCTGGAAAAACAATTCCCGGAATTGTCCGGCCGGGTAGGGGATGTAGTAATATCCGGGCTTTTCAGAGGGAAATTTCTCGGCGATACCATTGTCTTCCGTAATATACATGCCGAAGTAGCCGGATGCGGAATGGCGGATCGCCATGATACGATTTTCCACCGGGGCAGCCGGTTGCTGTTGACTGGTTGGTGCTTCGATAAAGCCCATCGGGAACAGCTCGCTGCTCTCATTTCCGACCAGCAGCGGCAGGGCCAGATCGGCAGAAAATCCGCCGGCTCCCACTTCTGCCGCGTTCACCGAAAACAGCCAACTCCCAAACGGATTATCCAGCGCGTTCATCTGCGGGTCGGTTCGGTAGATCACCCACAGAGCGGTATCGTTGCGGGTGGCGGTGAAGCGGGGCAGGTTGGAGGTGTCATCCCACTTGATAAACGACTCACTCTGTGGATCGTAGATAGATCCGAAGCTCCCCTCCAGCAGACGATAGAAGCGTGCCGAGAGCGCATATTCCTTCCCCACCCGCAAGCCGGTCAGGGTAACCCGGGCGGCGGATGGATAACAGGCATCGGGGTCGCTGTCGTGCAGATACTGCCAGCGGGGATAATCGTTCGGCCCGATATAGCCGAAGATCTGGGGGCCGGATACATCGAAAGTTTTCCCGAGGCTGATCCGCACATTGGTCAGGTAGTCGAAGCCCAGCGGATCATTATCCAGGCTGCGCATGCCGACCCGCAGGGTATCGTAGTCGGCGGCGGGGTAGGCCAGGAAATAATAACCGTCGGTATCCGGGAAGCCCTCCGGAATGCCGTTGGGCTCGGTGATGTACATCCCGCGTACCGGGCTGCCGTCCACCGCCACCGCCTTGCGCAGGCCCCGCCCGGCACTTTGGGAAGCCTGGTTCAGCACATCGCCGGAGAACTGGAGATAGCCCATGGGAAATTCGTTGCTCCCGTCCATTCCGGAGCCGACCGTATCCGGCACGGTCTTCCCGCCCTCAAATCCGCCGGCGTTGACGTCCCGCGCCTGAAAGTTCAGGTCCCAGTGGCCGAGCTGGCCCAGCATATCCGGCACCGTGCGGTAAACCACCAGAAAGGCAGTGTCGCCGGAAGTGGCGGTGAAGATTGGCAGACTACCAATGTCGCCGTGATCGACAAATTCGCCGGCCTCGGCATTATACACCTCGCCAAAATTCCCGCTGCTGCTCCGGGAAAAGAATGCCCGGTAGAGATACTTCTCCCCCCGCGTCAGATTGCTGAACGACACATAAGCCGCGGAAGGGTAGCAACTCTCGCGGGTATCATTGACCACCTGCCAGGTGGGATAGTTGTTCTTCGCAACCTGCAATTGCGGCTGGGCAAAGAGGGGGAAAAAAAACAATAGTATATAACAGCAAATGCCTATTCCATAGCGTTTCAGCATATCGATTCCCTTCAATATTGTCAAATATAAAGCTGGGTGTTTTTGTTATCGTCAGGTTAGGCGCGGGGCTTTAGGTTTTGGATGTTGGTTCGCTGCCGCTCACGATGTTTGCTCACTCCGTTCGCGATATTTGTTCGCTGCCGCTCACGATGTTTGCTCACTCCGTTCGCGATATTTGTTCGCTGCGCTCACGATGTTTGCTCACTCCGTTCGCGATGTATACTCGCTTCGCTCGTGATATTTAGCAGCGGTGATGATGATAAGCTACCAAAAAACGCTGGCGCAGCCAGCAAATATCGCCGAAGGCAAATATCGTCGGCGCAGCCGACAAACATCGCGAACGGAGTGAGCAAATATCGTGAGCGGCAGCGAACAAACATCGTGAGCGGCAGCGAACAAACATCTCCTTGAAACCCCGCCCGCGCATGATTATATTGACTTTTCGCTGTGTCGAATTAGACCAAAGGCCAACTATGCCGATCATCAAAGTATTGCCCACCCATATCGCCAACAAGATTGCCGCCGGCGAGGTGGTGGACCGTCCCGCATCCGTGGTGAAGGAATTGGTGGAGAACGCCATCGATGCCCGGGCGGATCACATCTCCGTGATCATCGCCAAAGCCGGCAAGGAACTGATCCAGGTGATCGACAACGGGGTGGGGATGGAGGCGGAGGATGCTGAGCTGGCCTTCAAGCGCCATGCCACCAGCAAGATTGCGCAACTGGAAGATCTCGAGCGCATCCTCACCCTGGGTTTCCGCGGCGAGGCTTTGCCGAGCATCGCCTCGGTGTCTCGGCTGGAGCTCAAGACCTGTGCGCGGGGCAGTCAACTGGGCAGTTTGTTCGCCATCAACGGGGGACAGATCGTGACCCGGGAAAAGATCGCTTTCAAGCCGGGCACCTCCATCGCCGTCAAGAACCTCTTTTTCAACACCCCGGCCCGGCGCAACTTTTTGCGCGCCGACAGCACCGAATTCAATCACATCCTCAAGACCCTGCGCTGTTTTTTTCTGGCCTATCCCGAAGTGCACTTTGTGCTGGTGCACAATGGCGAGGAACTCTACAATCTGCCGGCCCAGCCGCTCGATGAGCGCATCGGCCAGGTGTTTGGCGAAAAAAACTATCAAGGCCTGGTTTATTTCCGGGAGGAGCTTAACGACATCGTGCTCGAAGGCTATGTCTGCACCCCGGACCAGACTCGCGGCAATACCGCCAATCAATATATTTTTCTCAATCGCCGGGTGATTGTCAACCGCCAGCTTTCTCATGCGATCTTCCAGGGCTACGGCAACCTGATCGAGCGCTCCCGCTATCCGCAGTACATCATCAATCTGCATGTGCCGCCCCAAATGGTAGATGTCAATGTGCATCCTACCAAGATGGAGGTGCGCTTTGCCAATGAGCGGGCGATCTACCACCTCTTCCTCTCGGCAGTGCGCAAGGCGGTGCAGTCGCGCCACATCGTTCCCGGCTTTACCCTGGATCCCGGCGCCGAAGCGCAGCAGGAGATCCGCCAGCATTTCCAGCAGTTCCGCCCGGGGACCGAAGCGCCGCCCACACCGGTGCAGCCCTTTAAAACCGGGGGCGCTTCTTCAAGCGCAGGCATGCCGGCGCAGGACCGCCCGTTCCAGCCGTCCCGGCCGGTTGGTGCTCCGGAGAAATCTCCGGCCTCCCCGGGACAGGGCAGCTTTACTTACGAGCCCCTGCCGTCCCGGCCTACCACCCCGGCGACTCCCAAACCGTCCGATGCGCGGACAGCGGCCAATCTATGGCAGGTGCACAACCGCTATATTTTTTCCCAGATCAACAGCGGCCTGGTAATTATTGATCAATACGCCGCTCACCAGCGGATTCTCTATGAACAGATCCTCCATGCCCTGAACGAACAGAAGAAAGCACCTTCTCAGCAACTGCTCTTTCCGCAGACGGTGGAGTTGGCCCTGGAAGACTACCTGATCTTCGAAGATATCAAATCCTGGCTGGATCAGATCGGCTTCGGGATCACCGCTTTTAGCGGGCGCACGGTGCTGATCGAAGCGATCCCGGCAGAGGTGAAGGTGGGTAACGAGGCGAAGATTTTGAGCGACATCATCGACTACTATCGCGAAAACGAGGGCGTCAAACAGCCGCCCCAGGAGAAGATCGCTGCCGCCTTTGCCAGCAAAAACGCCCTGAAGTCCGGGGAAAAGCTCACCCCGGAAGCGATGACCGCCCTGGTCGACCAGCTCTTCCGCACCCGGGAGCCTTACTTCACCCCCGGAGGGAAGCCGGTGATCGTCACCCTGGAGCTGGACGAACTAGATCGCAAATTCAAACGGGGTTGAGTGTTTAGAGCCGTTTAGAATAATTGAGTATAATTGCCACAGAGACACAGAGTTCACAGAGAACTGACAATGCGAACTACAGGTTGAATTTTTAGCCACGGATTTTCACAGATAAACACGGATGAAAGCCTGGTTTTTTCTAAAAAAAAAATAAACAACATCCGTGTTTCTCTGTGTGAATCCGTGGCTAAATGTATATAATCTTTCTAGCTTGCTAATTGGCATTGACAACTGATAACTGACAACTGAGAACTCTCAGCCATGACCTTTCCCTCCCGAACCGTGCTGGTGTTGACCGGTCCGACCGGTATCGGCAAGACCGAGCTCTCCCGGGCGCTGGCGGAGCGCTACCCGCTGGAGATCGTTTCCGCCGACTCCCGGCAGATCTACCGCTATATGGACATCGGCACCGCCAAGCCGTCGGCAGAGATGCGCCGGGAGATTCCCCATCATTTTATTGATATCCTCGATCCGGATGAAGATTACAGCGCCGGGCAGTATAGCGATGACGCGCGGCAGGTTATCGAAGGCATTTTCCAGCGCGGTCGGCTGCCGCTGGTGGTCGGCGGTTCCGGCCTCTACATCCGGGCGCTGGTGGAAGGGTTTTTCAAAGCCCGGGCGGAGGACCCGGCATTGCGGGCGCGGCTGCAGGAACGGCTGGAGGCGGAGGGAATCGAACCGCTTTACGCCGAATTACAGGCCATCGATCCGCGGGCGGCGATCAAGATCCACCCTAATAATACCCGGAGGGTGATCCGCGCTCTGGAAGTTTGTCTCGCCGCCCGCCGCCCGATCACCCGGCTGCAGGAAGAACAGCCCGACCCGGCGCCGTTTCGCAGCCTCAAACTCTGCCTCACCACCGAGCGGAAAGCGCTTTATGCCCGGATTGCCCGCCGTTGCGAGGAGATGTTCGAGGCCGGGCTGGTGGGAGAAGTGCAAAAAATTTTAGATATGGGGTATGATCCTTCAAATAATTCGTTAAATTCTGTAGGATATAAGGAAGTTGTCGCCTATCTGCAAGGTGCCTTCAAGTTGCCGGAATGCATCGAGCTGGTGAAGCAGAACACCCGGCGTTACGCCAAACGCCAGTATACCTGGTTCCGCAATGAACCGGCGCTGGTGTGGCTGGAAAAACAAGCGGCAGGAGATTTGCTCAAGGAAATAGCAGGGCGGTTAACTTCGCTTCGGCAGGAAATAAAAAGCTGAAAGAGAGCAAGATGAAGAAAGTCATTTTTATCATAAACCCGATCTACGGGATCAATCGTAATCCCGACCGGGTCATCCAGTGGATCGACGAAAGCTGGAAAGATGCCGGGATATCCTATGATATTATCCGCACCGATCATCGCGGGCATGGCATTGAATTGGCCCGGGCGGCGGCGGATGCCGGGGTGGACATGGTGGTGGCCGCGGGGGGAGACGGCACCATCAACGAAATCGGGCAGGGGTTGATCGGCAGTGATACCGCCCTGGGGGTGATCCCGGCCGGTTCCGGCAATGGCTTTGCCCGGAATGTGAACATTCCCCTCAACCAGCGCCAGGCGATCGAAGGGCTGAAAAATCCCCGGTTTCATAAATTTGATGTGGGCAAGATCAACGATTACTACTTCTTCAACGTGGCCGGCGCCGGTGTCGATGCCAACATCAGCCACCGCTTCGACAACTCTACCATCCGCGGACCGGTGCCTTATTTTATTGTCGGGGTGCAGGAATATTTTCGCTTCAAGCCGGAGCAGGTGGTCATTGAACTGGCCGACCGGGAGATCGAGCGCAGCCCGGTGCTGTTGAGTTTTGCCAACCTGCCGGAATTCGGGGTCAATGCTACCATCGCTCCCAATGCCCGTCCCGATGACGGCCTGCTCGATATTTGCATCCTCAGCCCGGTCAAGTTCCGCAAGGCGCTGGTCAATTTGCCCAAGCTGTTCAATGGCCGAATCGATCAGCTTTCCGAAATGGAGATCTACCAGACCCGAAAGGTGGTTATCCACCGTTTCAGCGGGGGACCGATCCATACCGATGGCGATCCTCACGATGCCGCTTCCACCCTGACGGTAGAGGTGCTGCCGCAGGCGGTACGGATTGCCCTGCCCTCGGAAGAATTCAGCACCCCGCGCCGCAAACGCCGGCGTGACCGGGCGGCGGCGGTTTGACAGGCGTTACCTGATTTTGTGAAGCGCCTATGCTGAGAACAATTTTTGCATGGGGCAAGGCGCATGGGGCATGGGGTGATACTGTGCGGGTGTCGGGACTTGTGCTCGCACAAGCCGGCGCCATGCCCTATGCCCCATGCGAAAGTTTTGCGGATTACATAGTTCCTTCAAAGCTTCTTGCCGTATTTCTTAAAGAATTCCTCCTTCGCCCCCCCCACCCAGTCATCCCGGCGGATACGGTCACGGAAGGGGCCGATCTTGCCCGCTAGAGCATCGATTGCCGCATCATCCAATTGGGCCACCTGGCTGAAGCGGTAAATGCCTTCGCGGTTGAGCAGTTTCTCCAGCACTTTCCCGATGCCCCAGATCTTTTTCAGGTCATCTTTCTCATCTTCATTTACCCCGCGGCTGGCGGGGGGCGGCTGCACCTTGGCGGCGGTAGTGGTAACCTTTCCGGCGGAACCGGTAGAGGCTTTGCCGGCGATTCGCGCCGACTCCCGGCACTCGTTGAGATCCGCCGTCAGCTTCTCGATCGTCTCTCGGCTGGATTTAAGTTCTTCTTCCTTGCTGTAGAGATTCGCTTTCCAGATCTTTTCCAGTTGGGTAATTTCCCGCTGGCGGCCGGCGGCCTTGAGATACCAGCCGATAATGAAGCCGAAGATCGCGGCAAGCAGTAAACAGAATATGATTTCCAGAATCAGATAGAGCATCTCAATTTTCCTCCAGCACGTTAAATTCGACGCGGCGGTTTTTTTGTTTTCCCTGGGGGGTGTTGTTGCTGGCGATCGGACGGTCCGGGCCGTAACCGGCCGCTTTCAGACGTTTGCCGTCGATGCCCTGTCTCAATAGATAAGCCCGGATCGCTTCGGCCCGCTGCCGGCTGAGGGTCAGGTTGAGTTGCCGGCGGCCGCTGGCATCGGTGTGGCCGGCGATTTCCACCATGGCATTCGGTTTCTGCTTCAGCACTTCAGCGATCTGGTTCAGCAGGGGATAGCTGCTTGGCGAAAGCACGTGGCTGCCCGAAGCGAATTCGATCACTTTTCCGGCCAGCAGGGTATCCAGGCGGATCTGGGTTTCCGTGCGCACCTTCGGCACCGTATCCGGCTTGGCGACGACGGCCGTATCTGCCGGGGGCGTTGCAGCGGCAGGGGCTGCTTCGAGCGTGTCGCTGATAGCCGGTTCCGCCGGCGGTGCTACCTGCAGGCGATTCCTTACCCGGCGAATGCCCCAGACGTTTTCGACGGCTGCTTCCGCCTGCTGCGCGGCCGCTTCCGATGCTACAGCTCCGCTTAGAATCGCATCGCGGCCGTCCACCGTAATATTTTCCACCACAATCCCGGCATCCTGCAACTGCTGCAGCGAGCGCCGGGTCAGGTCAGCTTCGATCTTCTGTACCTTCATCAGCAGGCAGAGCGCGCAGATAATCAGGAAGCCGATGACGCCAAATACTTTGATTGCTGTACTGCTCATGTCGCTGTACCTCTCAAATGTGAATGGGTAGATGAGTGGATGGGCATATGGGAAAAGCCCATGCGCTTACCCCGAAGCCCGTAAACCAATTTGATCACCAATCCCAATTATAAAAAATGACCTCATGATTATTGTCGGCAACCTGTGGAAAAATTTTAACATATTCACAGCTTTGATACAGAAAACAGGGGAACGTGAAGATGGGGGATTTCCCCCGCCGTCCGGGGGAAATCCCCCATCTTCACGCTCAAAGAAGGTTGAATTTTTCCAGGCGGTAGCGGAAGGTGTCCCGGCTGAGGTGGAGTAATTTTGCGGCCTGCGACTGGTTCCCTTCCGCCAGGGCCAGGGCCTCTTCCAGCAGTTTGCGCTCGATATCATCGAACGACAGCCCCTCCGGGGGCAGTTGAAAACGCTCCAGAGGGGAGGCCGACGGCTCCTGGGCCTGCAGCGACCCGAGCTGCAGATCCGCCGCATCGATCATATCGGATTCCACGAAGATCATCGCCCGCTCGATGGCGTTGCGCAGTTCCCGCACATTGCCCGGCCACCGGTGATTGCGCAGCTTCTGACGGGCGGCCGGGGTAAACCCTTGCACCCGCTTTTGAAAATTGATATTAAACGACTGGATCAGATTGCCGGCAATCAGCAGCACATCATCGCCCAGTTGACGCAGCGGGGGCAATTCGATATTCACCACATTGAGGCGGTAAAAAAGGTCTTCCCGGAATTCCCCTTCCCGCACCATCAGGTTCAGATCGCGGTTGGTGGCGGTGATCAGGCGGATCTTCACCTCCTGCTCCCGGGTGCTGCCCAGGCGGCGGAAGCGCCGGGTTTCCAAAAAGGAGAGCAGCTTGGCCTGCAGCTTGTGGGGCATCTCGCCGATCTCATCCAGGAAGAGGGTGCCGCCATCGGCTGCTTCCAGCAGGCCGGTCTTGCTGGAGACGGCATTGGTGAAGGCCCCTTTCTCGTAACCGAAGAGCTCCGATTCCAGCAGGGTGTCCGGTATGGCGGCGCAGTTGATCTCGACAAACGGAGCGGTTTTCCCCATGGCGGCGTGATGAATGATCCGCGCCACCATGCTCTTGCCGGTGCCGCTTTCGCCCTTGAGCAGGATGGTGGCAGTAGGGATGCGCGATATTTTGGCGATGGTCTGGCGAATCTGGCGGATCGGTTCCGAGGTGCCCCAAATATTCAGGGCGGCGTGCGCCTGATGAGCGCGCACGATGCTTTCCAGGAGGCGAATCTCGTTTTGCTGCTGATACACCTGCTGCGTCAATTGCGCCTTCGGGGTGACGTTCTGAATCAGGCAAAACAGCGGTGCTTCCGCCCGGGAAGTGGGGTAAACGGCGATATCGATGTAGCATTCATCGGCATCCGGAAGATCGCGCTGCAGGGTTTCCAGCTTAAAAAACGGGCGGGTGCCGGCGGCAATCTCCTCAAAGACCGTTTCCAGTCCGAAGGTTTCCGGAAAGAGCAGCGGCAGCGGCTGCGCCAGCACTTCTCCCTGGCGGGCGGCAAAATTGCGGAACAGCGGATTGCAGGACAGCACCGCCAGGTCGGCGGAGAGATACGCAAACCCAAACCCGTTTTGGGTCAGAATATGTTCCAGATTTAGCACTTTCATAGGAAATTACTCTGCAATTAAAAGGCCAAGCTGCGTAAAGCAATCCTCGACGTTGCGGCCGTCTTTGGCGCTGGTCAATAAATAAGGCGCGGATAAGCGATCGGCAACCTCTGCCAGAACAGCGGCGGTGTGGCTGCCATCCGGCGCCAGGTCTGCTTTATTGCCGGCGAGCACCAGCGGGGCCCCGGGGGCAATCTTCCGGGCAAATTCGCTGATCGCCGGCAAGGCCCCAATCGTTTCCTCCCGGGTCAGATCACCGATCAGCAAGAAGCCGTGGGCGCCGAGCAGATAATGGTTGACCTGAGGGGTCGCTTTTTCGACTCCTTCGATATCCCAGACCAGGAAATTGAACTGAATCAGTTCCTTGCGGGAATTTTCCAAAGGGACGAGCCGTTTTTGGGAGACCTTCGCGCCGATGGTGGATTTGTACTCATCGTCATATTTATCGTACACGAAACGGCGCACCAGGCTGGTTTTACCCACCCCGAAAGTTCCCAGCAAACAGATCTTTTTATGAAGCTGCAGTGTGTTCATGGTCGATATGCTGTGTGGTTCGGATGATTTCCCGCAATGGCTGCTCGATGCCCTGCAGCCGGGAGTTGTCGCCATCATAGCTTCGCAACTGGCGGTGAAAGCGTTCGTGAATGCGGATGTGCAAATTGCGCAGCTCTTCATCCAACTCGTTTCCCGCTACCCCGGAAAAGACGGCCGCCAGGTAAGTGTAGCGCCCGGAATTGATCCGGATGGTGAATTCGCTGTGCTCGATCTCGTTCAGATCCCCTTCCCGGCTGCCGGCAAAAGAGGTTTCCATAAACGATTTAATGGCGGTCAGCATGCCCCCGATGATGTGGGCCTCATCGTGCTCCGGACCGCTTTGTGATGCTCCGGCATAAGAGATCAGCAGGCCGGAATCCCGGGCGATGAGAAAGACCCGCTGCAATTGGAACGGAAAAGCATCGGCAAGAACTTTTTCCGCCGGGTCGATCCCCTGCAGCCGGGCTTTCTGCTGCCGGAACCAACGGGAGAATTTGAAGGTGCGGTTGAGGTTGGCATTGATATTGGCGATGATCTTCTTCATGGCTTCCGCCACCGCTTTGGCCACCATCCGCCCGACGATCGGATAGAGGGCGTCGATGACATCTTCCCGGGCGTCCTTGATCTGGCGTTTGATCGCAGCGCCCATCACCGGAGCCAGGGAGCGGGCCATCTCGTCTTTGGAATCGCCGATCTTTTTTTCCAGCACCTCTCCGATCACCGGCTCCAGAGTGGCGATCAATTGCGCCTTGTGGCTGAGCTGTGCTTTTAGTTCGGCCAATGCCGCTTCCAGTTCGGCAATACGCTGCTGATCTTCCGTCAGCAAGATGCTTTTCAGTTGTGCCAACGGATCGACGGGCATCTCGGGTTGTTTCAAATTATTCATTGCCGGATTCAGGCTGGCCATTGCGCATACTGACCGGATGGCCCTGACGCAGCCGTTCTCCTAATTCGCTCAGATAGTCTGCGAGCATGGTTCTTTTGATGGCGCTGTTATCGAGCGCTTCGACCATTTTCCCGATCCGCTGCTCTAACTCGATCATCTGCTGCTGAAAATGGGTCTCCGCCGCAGCGATCCGCTCCAGCACGTCTGCATCACCGCTTTGCTGCGCGGTTTTCAACGCCTCGATCGACTGCTGAATATCTTTCGCCGTGCGGCCGGATTCTTTTTTAAAATCAGCCAACTCCTGTTGAAGAACAGTGAATTTTCGGTTGAGCTCCTCCATCTGCTGCCCGAACAGCAGTTGGCGGATCTGCTCCATGCTGCTGTCCGGTGAGAGAGATTGTTTGCCCATCGCCTGATGTCTCCTTCCTCTGAAAATAACGGATCCTTGTTATCCGGTAAATTTGCAATCGGTCCCGCTTTCCATATGGCAGAACGGATCAGCTTCGTGACGCAATGTAATTAGTCAGTTGAGCGATTTCAACCAATTCGTGTGGTGGATTTATGTTGGTGCCGGTTCAGGCCAGGCCGCAATCAGCCGGAACCGGTTTAAAGCCGGCTCAGCGGGTAATGACCAATTCTCCGGCCCGGGTCACCGGCAGATTGATATCCTTGAGCAGCGGCAAAGATGAATCGAGGGCAAATTTTCCGTCGAAATTATAGTTCACGGTATTATCGCCGGACAGCAGACGGAAAACCGTCTGGCCCATCTCCAGGAAGTTCAGCGAGACCGGGATCGAGAGCGTGCCTTTGCCCTTTTCGGCGATCTGAACCGCGCGGTTGGTCAACCCTTGCGCCCATTCCTGGCCATTGACCTGAAAGTTGTAGTCGAGGCTTTTCAGGGAGAACCCGAAGGCGTTGGGATTGTCGATTTCCAGCTCCAGTGCCACATCGGCCCCGGTGAGGTTCAGCTTGTTGATCTTCAGGGTGGAAATTTTCACGGAGGGGACCTTGATCAAGGGAAACTCGCCTTCATGGCTGACCGGAATACGGGTTTTCCCCAGCACCGGCAGATTGAACGCCAGCCCGAAATCGATCTTGTAGGTCGAGTTGTCCTGAGATTTTAAGGTCGAGTAGGTGCTATACAGATCTTTGAAATTGATTTTCAGGGGGACTTCGAAACTGCTCGACTTCATCGCCTCGATGGTCTGAGGGTTATCCTGCTGTCCCTTGAGGAAGGACGACTGGTTAATTTGAAAATCGAAATCGAACCCTTCCAGGTCGGCTGTCAACTGGTTGGGGTTATCCACCTTCAATGCTACCGCCAGATCGAGATCGCTGAGGCTCATTCCGGTGAGGCGCACATTCTCGATGCTGACATTCGGCTTCTTGATGTTAACCAGGTTTTGTACGGTCGAGCAGCCGAAAATGCCCAACAGGAGCAACACCGATGCAACCTGCCCGGCCCGGCGGTTTACTCGCAGCAAATTTTTCATAGACATCCTTCCGGTTTATGTTACCTGCTGTTTTATATCAGTTTGAAAAAATACGCAAATTTTTTCGCTTAAAAAAGCCTGGAGATAGAAATATTTGCGAAATTGACTGGATGGGGCCCCCAACAATCTTACCGCAGCATCCCCGCCAAAAATGTCGAATCAGCGCTGCTTTAAACTCCGCATTCCGCGTGCTGCAATTCCCTTTCGCCCTCTGCAAAAAGTCTGGCACATTTATCGCACTTCGAACGTATGAGAGTTAGTATGAGCGAAAAGGGAATATAGCCGGGGGTATCCGATGAAGACATGGGTTTGGCGTTTGATGATGGCGGTGCTGCTGCTGCTGATCGCTGCGCCGCATCGCAGTTTTGCCCAGGACAAGGGCAAGATCGGCGATTTTGAAAAAGAGGTCGATGACAAAGACCGCAAGGATGATGACGACGATGATGATGATACCTGGGATGATGACGATGACGGAGGATTTTACGCTGCCATCGCCGGTGACGGGCTGTGGCTGCTTACCCGCGCGACCTTCCACACCCTGTTCTATTTTCCGCGGGAAGATTCGCTGCTCTACCGGGGAAGCTACCGCAACGTGCATTTCAGCGATTATCCCTATGCCGGAGCGGGGGCCGGGCTTTACTCCCTTTCCCGGGGGCGGCAGGTGGCTTTCAACCTTGCCTTCAATCATTTTTATCATGGCGAGAACCTCCGCGGGGTCGGATTCCGGGGGCGGTTTTCCCCCTTTCCCTATATCAGTCTGGAGGGGCAATATTTGCGGTTAACGGAGGATTTGGAACGGGGAAGCGACTATCTGGAGCTCTACAACGCCTTCGTCAATTACAACCGCCTGCGCACCGAACCGGTGGCAATCTGGTGGGGGCTGGGATTAAAGGGCATGCGCGGGAGCGTATCTCACACCGGTCCGGCCTTCAACCTGGGCAGCGAGATTTACTTCAAACGTCCGCTCAGCTTTCATTTGGCCTACAGCGTCGGCTCGTTGAACAGCACCGGGGTTTCGGAACTCTATCTACGTCTCAATTTGCATGTTCAGCGCTTTACCCTCTTCCTGGGATACCAGAACGTCTCCGCCGGTTCGGCGGATTTGAATGGGCTGATCAGCGGGATCGGGGTATATTTGTAGCAAGCGCAAGCTGGAATGGCGAAACTGATTTTTATCCACGGATTACACGGATTTTCACGGATAAATAGTATTTTCAGTGAAAATCCGTGTAATCCGTGGACTAAAAAATGTCTTCTCTTTACTAAATCGAGGTGCCGCGCTAGTCTTTCTTCTCGGGCGCGCTTTTCGCCTTTGCGTCGGCTTCGCTCTCAGTAATGCCCGTCGGGGGAATATTCACCGTGGCGGCAATCTCCGACAGTTGGTCTTTATATTTATTGAAAATCTTATCTTTTTCACTGCTCTGGCACAGTAGCGTGTAGCGGATATGCAGGCACATCAGGGGATTTTCATCGTCCCAGGGGATTACTTTGTAGGAATAGATCTGGCGCAGCTTAAATCCCTGGGACTGCAGCTTGAGGTCGCCGAGCATTTCGTAACTCTCCATCCCATTTTTTAAATCGATCTTCTTGGCGGCGGCATTGCGGCGCAGTTTCATTTTTTCGGTTTTTTCATCCTTCACGCAGGGCTGGTCGAACTCGAAGATCAACATATGATTATTGAAAAAATCCGTAAACAGCCCGTCTTTCTCCAGCGCTTTCCAGAAATTGCCGATCCCTTTTACGCCGAAGGTCATTTCCGTTTCGGGAATCTCTTTCCGCAGGGCGGACTCGATCATGATATAAACATAGTTGTGACGGGGGCTGCCGCCGCCTCTGGTCCCATCACGCTTGGTCAGCAGCAGGGTGTTCCAGTTTTTTCCCAGTTTGAATTCGCGCATCAACTGTCCGTCATCGCCTCCGATCTCGCCGGCGATCAGCGCCATCAGGGTATTGTCGCGGTGCTTGGGATTGACCAGGTCGCTGTTGGCGGTCCAATCCACCGGCAGCTTGATAAAAAAGCCCATGCCGTTATTTTCCAGCAATGATAATTTGTCGGATGGTTTTTTCCATTTTTTAAACGCCTCGATCGCCCCTTTGACATCCTCGACATCCTCGAATCCCATGCTGCTGACCATCCGCCCCTTGCGTCCCTCTTCATCATCGGCGAGCAAAAAATCATCCACAAACATCAGGTCTCTGCCGGTATTGGACTTGAGCTGCACCGATTTGAATTCGCCCTTGCCCCACTGCTGCTTCACCTCGAATTTGGTGGGATCCTTTTCCGTGCGCCCCAGGATCAATGCGCGCTGGTTGGTAATGACATAAACCGTTTTGGTTTCGTTATAATAATTACGCGGGAGCAGCTTGTAGAAGGCAAAGAAAAATATCGCTCCGGAGGCATTGAGCAGCACGGTGCGTAAACTCTGGTTAAACTTCGATTCGGTCAGGAGCTGCTGCTGGTAGGGAATGATGATCTCGGTTACCAGCACGAACAAGCCGAACAAGGTAAAGGCAGCGCTGACGATCATCAGCAGGTGCAGGATCGGCTTCAGCACTTTGACCGTTTTAGAAGTGACCGGAACCCCCTGCCACAGGAGTTCTTCTTTAAACTGAAGATGCTTTTTGGCAATCGATTCACTGTCTAGCAACATAGTGGTATCCACGCAGGTTTTGGTAAATTCGAAGCGAAATTTATAAATATTTGCAGTTGATGAAAAGAATTATTTGTTTGTGACGGTATTGTGTTAACAAATCCACATACGGGAGGAATCGAATGCATACACGGCAATTGGGAAAAACGGGCGCCAACTTAACCGAGATCGGTCTCGGTGCCTGGGCGATCGGCGGGGCCTGGGACTGGGGGTGGGGGGAGCAGGATGATGCCGCTTCGGTCGATACCATCCGGCGTGCGCTGGACCGGGGGATCAATTGGATCGACACCGCAGCGGTGTATGGACTGGGGCATGGCGAGGAAGTGGTGGGACGGGCGCTGAAAGGCCGTCGCCGGGAGGTTTTCCTGGCCACCAAGTGCGGCCTGCCCTGGGACGACCGCCGGCGGGTGGCCAACAACAATCATCCGGCCAGCATCCGCAAGGAGTGCGAGAACAGCCTGCGCCGCCTGGGCACCGACTATATCGACCTCTATCAGATCCACTGGCCCCATGACAAGGTGCCGGTGGAAGACAGTTGGGGGGCGATGATCCGGCTGCAGGAAGAAGGCAAGGTGCGGTTTATCGGCGTGAGCAATTTCGGAGTTGAGCTGTTGGCCCGCTGCCAGGCGATCCATCCGGTCGATTCGCTCCAGCCGCCCTACAGCATGATCAACCGTGCGGTGGATGCGGAGATCCTGCCCTGGTGCCGGGAACATGAGGTGGGGGTGATTGCCTACAGTCCCTTGCAAAACGGGCTGTTGACCGGAAAATTTTCCCAGGATTATCTCCTCACCCTGGCGGAAGATGACTGGCGGCGCAAGCGCAGCGCCCGCTATTTTAACGAGCCGCTGTTCTCGAAGGTGCTGGGGTTTGTCGAACAGCTTGGTCCGATCGCGGAAGGATACGGCAAGACCCCGGCTCAATTGGCGATTGCCTGGGTGCTGATGCATCCGGCCACCACTGCCGCCATCGTCGGCGCCCGCACTCCGGAGCAGGCGGATCAAAATCTGGGCGGTGCCGGCTGGCAGATCTCGGCGGCAGATATGGACAGGATTGAGGCGCTGTATCTGGCAACGGTGGGAGAATAAAACGAATGCGGAATTCGGAATGCGGATTGCGGAATGGAATGATGTTGGATGTTGGTTTGTTTTTAATTCCGCAATCCGCATTCCGCAATCCGAAATCGTATCACTCGACGATGATCCGCGGCAGCTCGCTGTTGATACGGGCGATGACTTCATAGTTAATGGTACCGCATAGCTCGGCCAGGTCATCGGCGCTGATCTGTTCCCGGCCCTGGCGGCCGATCAGCACCACTTCGTCCTCCAGGCTCACGTTGTGAATATCAGTAACGTCGACCATCATCAGGTTCATGCAGATCCGCCCGCACACCGGCGCCCGCCGGCCGCGGATCAGCACCTGGCCGCGATTGGAGAGCTGGCGGTCGTAGCCGTCGGCATATCCCACCGGGAGCACCGCAATCCGGGAATCGCGTGCCGTGGTGAAAGTGCGCCCGTACCCGACGGTGTTGTCTGCCGGCACCGTTTTGATCTGAGAGATGCGGGTCTTCCAACTCAGCACCGGCTTCAGCGCATCCCCGGCCTTCCCCCCGTTTTTTTCCCGGTAAGCCTGGCGAGTCTCCGCAGACGGCCATAGCCCGTACTGCCCGATGCCCAGGCGGATCAGGTCAAAATGGGTCTCCGGGAAGAGCAGGATGGCGGCGGTGCAGGCGGCATGCTTTTTCAGGATCGGGAAACCGGCTTTCTGGATCATCCGCACCTGCTGCTGAAAACTGTAGCGCTGGTACTCGGCATAATCCTGCCCGATGCCGTCCCCGATGTCGGCAAAATGGGTGTATACCGCTTCCAGCAGCACCCGGGGCGTATGCTTTAAGCGGCGGATAAACCAATCCAGATCCTCCAGGTCGATCCCCTGGCGGTAGGTGCCGGTCTCCAGCTTCAGGTGAACCCGGGCCAGACGGAAGGAGTTTTCGGCGATGTGGTGCAACTGCTCCAGGGTTTCGCGGTTGTAAACCACAATGCGGAATCCTGCTTCCACCACTGCTTCCAGCCGCCCCAGGGGCACATGGCCCATGATCAGAATATTCTGGTGAAATCCCGCCCGGCGCAGGCGCAGGGCCTCATCGAGCGAATGCACGCAGAAGGAATCGACCTGATTTTTTACCGCCAGGCGGGCGATCGATTGCCAGCCGTGACCGTAGGCGTTGGCATTGATCACCACCGAAAATTCCGGACGCTTGCCGGTCATTCGCCGGAAATAGCGGATGTTCCCGGCATAGGCAGAAGCAGAAAGTTCCACCCAGGTGTTGCTCAAATATTTGCGTTCGACTGCCGGCGGCATCTTCGGCACTGCCGGCTCCGGTATCTTTACCATATTTCTCTATTTCGGCATGTTGGTAGGAAAGCTGAGCCGATTTTTTGCATGGGGCATGGGGCAAGGCGCATGGGGCAATCCGCAACCGTGATCTAATCCTCTTCTTCAATCAATTTTTATATGGTTTTGAAAAAAAATCATTGTATCGCACGTTCTCCTGTAAAACCTTTTCCCATGCCCCATGCCCCATGCCCCATGCCCCATGCCCCATGCCCCATGCCCCATGCCCCATGCCCCATGCCCCATGCCCCATGCCCCATGCCCATGCCCCATGCCCCATGCCCCATGCCCCATGCCCCATGCCCCATGCCCCCCATGCCCCATGCAAAACCCACCCCACGAGCCGGTTGGCATGCTAATTAAACAACACCCAGTCAATCCCCAAACGAAAAATCAGCAGGTTTTCCCAGGAATCCTTTACGATACTGTAGTCGGTGGAGGTGATATTTTCCCAGATGAAAAACAGGGTGGCATCGCGGAACTGCGCCTGGATGCGAACATCGCCGATCTGCAGGGGATCTTGAAAGGTGTCTTCCGCAAAATAGTAATTCAGCAGGCGGTTCAGGCGTATGGTGCGGTATTTTCCCAGCCAGTGCCAGGCCAGCACCGTCTCCAGCTTCAGGGCGTTGTTAAACAGGGGCAGGGCAGCTTTCAGCAGGGTGATGTTGTTAAATTGGGGGGCGAAGGCATCCTGGTAGCGGCGGTTGTAGGTAAAATCGTTCTGCAGTTGAAAACGCCAGAAGCGCCATTCACCGCTTACCCGCAGGCCGGCATTCTTCACATCGCGCCGGGTCCAGCCTGTCTGACCGTCTGCCAACCAGGGATAGTCCGGCACCTGGAAGTAGAATGGGTTCAGCGCCAGGTGGAAGCGCTCGCCCAAGCGCACACCCAGCCGGGCGCTGACGCCCTGGCGCAGTATCGGTTGGTCATCCGGATCGGCCGGCAATGAGTCGGCAACGATGCTGCGCCAGAGCAGCGGCACCGGTTGAGGCCGGGAGAAGGCGTTCAGCGCAAGTTCTCCTCCGGCAAACTGTTTTTCCAGGGAAACGCCCAGCAGAGGCGCCGCGCCGCCCGCGCTGTGGTAATAACCTCCCCCGCGCAGATGATAGGTAAAGCTGCCTTCCTCCCGCTGGATCAGCAGACTGGCTTCCCCATCCCACTCCGAGCGGGTGGGCCAGAAGCGGTCCCCCTTATCACGATTGCGGAAATAGCTGCCTTGCGCTTCCATTCCGCCATGGGTGCGGCCGAAGCGGCGCAAGTAGGTCAACCGGCCGTCGATGATGTGATCGCGGTTGTCGCGCCGGTCGTTCAGCCCTTCGCTGTAGCGGTCCAGCACCGTGGTATAGCCGGGCACCAGCACCAGGGAGTCGCGCGCGCTCAGCTTACCCTGAAAGGTGATCCAGGCCAGGTGGCCGATCTGCTTGAACTTGTCGCGGGGTGTGCTGTTGGCCGGCGTGGGTGCCGCCAGGAAGCCCTCCGGCGCCAGGTTGAATGCCTGGCGCATCTGCCAGTAATACCCATCCATCTGCCAGCGGGTACCCAGCCGCTTATGCCATTGCCC
This sequence comes from Calditrichia bacterium, assembly GCA_020635015.1. Classification (GTDB taxonomy): domain Bacteria; phylum Calditrichota; class Calditrichia; order RBG-13-44-9; family J075; genus JACKAP01. The sequence continues at coordinate 330,944 of JACKAP010000001.1, forward strand.
CCGGTAGGTGTTGAGCTTGAATGCGGAATAGTCGAAGCTCTCCGAGCCGTCCCCCAGGAAATTACCACCGGAAAGCTGGATATAATCGCTGGCGTTCAGGCGCTTGTAAAAGCTGATATCGAGAAAAGAGAGGTTGATGATATAGTCCTGGGAAAAAACCACCCGGGTAACCGGTTTGTTGGTAACCGGCACCAATGGCGAAAAAACAGCGGCCGCATTATCCGGCGCCAGCGTCTGCTCACCGGTCAGGTAGTAGGGCAGCCACTGCTCGTTCCAAAAACCGCTGAGGGGATTACGCAGGCGGCGCCCGCCGAAGACCGGATCGAGAAAGCCCGGAGGCATTCCCTGGTAGGCGCTGACGGCCTGGCGGCCGCGGTTCAGCAGGGAGAGGGGAAAGAAATCCGAGCGGTAGAAGCGCATTTCCTCCTCGCTCAGCACGCCTTTGATATCCACGATGGCTTCGGCCGGTGCTTCCGCAACCGCCGCCGGGGTGATCCGGGTGCTGTCCACCACCGGCGGCCCCAGCGGTTTCGGCTGGATCGCTGTCCGGGTGGTGTCGGCATCATGCCCGAAAACCGCCGCCGTCAGCAGCAGGATAAACAGCCAGAAATACAATCCGATTTCACATGGTTGACAGGTGTTGTCATTGCGAGCCGCGTCTTTTGCGGCGCGGCAATCTCCCGCGTGGTGCACCGAACCTGACTGCAGATGGGTGCACTGCGTCGGAGATTGCTTCGACAGAAAACGCCTCGCAATGACAGCTAGAATTTTTTTTGCGCATGGTGTGTAACATCAATTATTGACCCGGAGCATTTTCGCATTCGTTTCTTCAAACTCGATTCGGAACCGGAATATACGTTCCGGACGTTAAGAATAAAATGATATTTTCAAGGCGATAGGAGGCGGATTGTCGTTACTGCGGATTGAAAAAAATATCCTTGCAATTGGATCGGCGGATTCTTAGCGTGTTTCAGATTTTACTTGCCACAGAGGCACAGAGTTCACAGAGTTTTTTCAGGAGATGAAATGCATCGATCGACATTTTTAATTTGTAGCGCATTGATCCTACTGCTTTGGAGCGGCGGGGGATGGTCCCAGGTGACGGAAGTGACCGTCACCCCGGATGATTCGGTCAAAAACGGCGCTGCGAAAAGTGACTCGGCCAAATCGAAAAAGAAAAAATCCGCCGATAAACCGTTTGACGAGGTCGTGGAGGACTTTACGGTGATCAAGGGCCTGTTCACCTTCTATCACGAGGAGGAAACCGGCAAGGTATACATGGAGATTCTTCCGGAGCAGTTGGAGAAGACCTATTTATGCAATATCACCCGGGAGGCGGGGGACGGGGCGCTGTTCGACAGCGGGGCGATCCTCGGCGAATTTCCGTTTTTCCTGCGCAAGGTGGGTAAAAAGATCTATTTCCTGGAGCAAAACCTGAAATTCCGTGCAGATGGCTCGCCGCCGCTGCAGCAGGTGATCGAACGTGATATCTCCGACGCGCTGAAGGGCAGCGCGAAGATCGCCAGCGCCCCCCATGACACCCGGGGCAGCTTTTTGATCGAGGCCCAGGACCTGTTCCTGGAAGACATCGGCGAGGTGGGGCATCTCACCGGACGGGCCAAGATGTCCTATTCCCTGGACAAGGGCAACAGCTATTTCTCGCTTCCTGAAATCCTTTCCGCACAACAGTGAGTTGGAAATCACATTATACTTTAAGAGCAGCAGTCCCCAGCCGCTCTTCACCCTGGCCGACTCGCGCAGCTTGATTCACCGCTACCGCTACAGCCTGTCGGAACTCCCCGATGATGGCTACCGGCCCCGCGCGGCTGACGACCGCATCGGGCATTTTTACACCTCTACCAGGATTATACCAGCCCGCTGCGCGACGATCCCTATGTTCGCTACATCAACCGCTGGCATTTGGTGAAGTCTGAGCCGGCATTTAAGCGCTCCCGGCCGGTGCAGCCGCTGGTCTTCTGGCTGGAGAACACCATTCCCGCGGCTTACCGCGAGGCGGTGCGCGAAGGGGTGCTGCTCTGGAACCGCGCCTTCGAGCGGCTGGGCTTCGAGAATGCCCTGGAGGTGCGCCAGATGCCGGAGGATGCCGCCTGGGACCCGGCGGATGTGCGTTATAACACCATTCGCTGGATCGTCAAGCCGGGTGATGCATATGCCATGGGACCCTTCCGGGCCAATCCGCTAACCGGCCAGATCTATGATGCCGACATCCGCATCAGCGCCGACGCTCTGCGGGCCCGTTATCTTGAGTTCAGCGAATTTGTCGAGCCCAGCAGTTGGGCGGCCGGAACGCTGCCGGACGTGCTGCCCCGCTGGCTGCATCCGCTGGCGACTGCCGGAGAGGGAACATCCTCCCTTTTGTGCCGCTATGATGCCGGGATGGCGCACCAGATTGCCTTCGGGCAGCAGTGGCTGGCACTGAATAATGGTGCTGACAGCGAAGATTTTCAGCGCTTTATTCACCAGGCGCTGGTGAATATCGTGGCCCACGAGGTGGGGCATACCCTGGGCCTGCGCCATAATTTCAAGGCCAGCAGCGCTTACGACGCGGCGCAGTTGCGCGACCGCGACTTCCGGGCGCAGCATGGGCTGAGCGGGTCGATCATGGATTACCTGCCGGCTCACCTGACGGCGGAGGGGAAGCCCCCGGCGCAGTATTTCCAGACCACCCTGGGGCCGTACGACTACTGGGCGATCGAATACGCCTATACCCCCTACGACCCGCAGTCGGATATCAGCGAGGCGGAGATGCTGGGGCGTATCGCCCGGAGGTCGGCGGAACCGGCCCTGCGCTTCGGCACCGACGAGGATGCCTTCGGCAGCTCTTCCCGGGGAATCGATCCCACCTGCAACCTGTGGGACCTGGGGCGGGATCCCCTGGAATTTTACCGGCTGCGCCTCGACCTTACCCGGCGGCTCTGGGAGAACCTGGAAGCCAAATTTGATGAACCGGGAGAGAACTACGCCAAACTGCGCCAGGTATTCAATCAGGGAGTGGCGGAGTACCTGGCGGCCGGGATCATGGCCAGCCGCTACATCGGGGGGATCTATCACCGCCGCGACCATCTGGGCGATCCCGGCGGGCGGGCGCCTTTCCGGGTGGTGGAAGCGGATAAACAGCGCGCCGCCCTGGATTTTTTGATCGAACGTTTTTTCTCGCCCGGATCATTCCGGTTTTCTCCGGAGCTGCTCAACCGCCTCGGCGCCGAGCGCTACTGGGATTTTGAGCGTACTGTCTTCCGTATGTCACGGATCGATTATCCGATCCATGGCATCGTGCAGGTGCTGCAGGCCGTCACTCTCTTTCGCCTGTTCGACGCCCTGGCGCTGACCCGGATGCAGGACAACGAGGTGCGCTTCGAAAAAGGAGAAACCCCTTTCACCATCGCGGAAATGATCGTAAGATTAAGCGATGCCGTCTGGCAGGAAACCGTCACCGGCGGTAATATCGGCAGCTATCGCCGGGAACTGCAGCGGATCTATTTGTATATAATGGAACAGTTGCTGGTGAAGCATCCCCCGGGTTATCCCCGGGATGTCACCGCCGTGGCCCGGGCTAACTTGTTAAAGCTCCGCGGTGATATCGAAAACGCCTTGCAACAGCCGGGCCTGGATACTTATACGAACGCCCATCTGCAGGAAGCGGCGGCGCGGATTGCCGCGATTGTGAGTGCGCAGATGGAAGTGAGATGATAATAGTAAAAGCTTGATATTTGCTCGCTTCGCTCGCGATATTTGTCGGCTTCGCCGACGATGTTTGCCTTCGGCGATATTTGCTGGCTTCGCCAGCGATAGTTATCTTTTTAGACCGAAATAGTCATTCAATATCGTGAGCGTAGCGAGCAAACATCGCTGGCGTAGCCAGCAAATATCACGAGCGCAGCGAGCAAATATCGTGAGCGTAGCGAGCAAACATCGCTGGCGTAGCCAGCAAATATCACGAGCGTAGCGAGTAAACATCGCGCGGAGCGCAAACATCGCCGGCAAAGCCGGCAAACATCGCCGGCAAAGCCGGCAAACATCGTCGGCAAAGCCGGCAAAAAAAACGGAGTATTCATGAACAAAGCCAAAATTTTATGGGTCGACGACGAAGTCGAATTCCTGCAGCCGCACATTTTATTTCTCAAAGATAAAGGGTATGATGTCGAAACCGCCACCAATGCTGAGGACGGGCTCGACCTGATCCGCCAGCATAACTTCGATCTGGTGTTGTTAGACGAGATGATGCCCGGCAAGGACGGCTTGACCGCCCTGACCGAGATCAAGCAGATCCGCCCGGGGCTCCCAGTCATCATGATCACCAAAAGCGAGGAAGAGAGCCTGATGGAGGATGCCATCGGGGCGCAAATCAACGATTACCTCACCAAGCCGGTCAATCCCAGCCAGATCCTTAGCGCGACTAAGAAAATCCTGGAATCGCGCAATATCTCCCAGAAAAAATTCACCCGCGATTACACCCAGGAGCTGAACAAGATCACCATGAAACTGATGTCCCATCTCTCGCCGGAGGACTGGATCGAGATCTATCACAAGCTCTGCACCTGGGATGTCGATCTGGATTCGCTGCCGGATCAGGAACTGCGCGAGATTATCCACAACCAGCGCCGGGAATGCAATGTGGAGTTCGGTAAATATATCGAACGCAATTATATCGACTGGGTGAATGCCGATAAAGAAGAGCGCCCCACTCTGTCGAATGACATTATCGAGAAATACGTTCACCCGGAGCTGGCCAAGGGCAACAAGGTGGTGTTTGTGGTGATCGACTGTATGCGCCTGGATCAGTGGCTGGCGATGGAGCGTTATTTTTACGATTACTATACCATTCAGAAAGATTATTACTTCAGCATCCTGCCCACTGCCACTCCGTTTTCCCGGAACGCGATTTTCAGCGGTCTGCTGCCCAGCGAACTGGAGCAGCGCTATCCGGAGATGTGGGCTCAGGGCGAGGATGACGATCACAGCCGCAACCGCCACGAGAGCCAACTGCTCTATGATCAGCTTCGCCTGTTGGGATTGAAGCTCAAGACCGAGCCGCGCTACAGCAAGATCATCTCGGTGGATGAAGGCAAGAACCTGGAGAAGAATCTCGCCGCTTCGCTGGACACCCCGCTGTTCAGCATTGTGGTCAACTTTGTCGATATTTTGGCGCACAGCCGCTCGGACCTGCCCATCTTGAAGCAGATCGCCCCGATGAACCCTCCTACCGTTCCCTGACCTGCTCCTGGTTTGAGCATTCCTCGATTTACCGGGTCTTCCAGAAGCTGGCCGAGCGCAAGGATCTGACCATTTTCATCACCAGCGATCACGGCAGCATCCGCTGCATGCGCGGCACCAAGGTGCTGGGCGACCGGGAGACTTCCACCAACCTGCGCTACAAGTACGGGCGTAATCTGAAGGCAGACGGCAAGCATGCCTTCTTCATCAGCAATCCCCTCGACGGCAAACTGCCCCGGCGCAAGGTCAATATCAATTATATTGTGGCTAAGGAAGATTATTATTTTGTCTACCCAACCAACTACCACAAGTATTTGTCCTACTATCGCGACAGCTTCCAGCACGGCGGCATTTCGATGGAAGAGATGATTTTGCCGGTGATCAAATTGCAGCCGAAGTGAGTTATGATGAATCGACAATTGCTGCTGAAACAAAGGGTCAACAGCCCTGGCGAAACCGAAGCGCTGGTGAGCGATTTTCTGTCCCACGTTAGCCCGGGGCAAACGATCGCGCTGTACGGCAACCTGGGCAGCGGAAAGACCTTCTTTGTGCAAACTCTCTGCCGGCTGTTGGCGACGGAGGAACCGCCGACCAGCCCCACCTTCACCATCATCAATGAGTACCGGGCGCAGGGGGGGATGCCGGTATATCATTTCGATTTTTACCGCATCGAACACGATGCAGAGCTGGCCAATCTCGGCCTGGACGATTATTTCTATGGCGACGGCCTGTGCCTGATCGAATGGGCGGATAAGATCGCCGCCCACCTGCCGCTGCCCCGCTTCGAGATCTACCTGGATTTCGTCGAGCAGCAGCCGGAAGCGCGGGATATTTCTATTCATCTTGTTATTGACAAAAATATTTTTTAATATTTGCTGTTCATAACGGAGTAAAATGCTTTAAAGTTATGTATAACAGCTACTAAGCCCACCACGCTAAGACAAAACAACCAATTGAAGTAATTCCAAAAAAATGAAGAGGTATTTGTAATGAATAATATGCAGGGATATGTTGAACAATTTTACGCGTTGGCGATGTTGTATGGGCCCAAGCTGCTGCTGGCGATTATTACGCTGGTGATCGGTCTGTGGGTGATCCGGATCGTGCTCAGGGTATTCGACAAAGCGATGACACGAGCCGAGATGGAGGTTTCGCTGCAGAAGTTCCTCGGCAGCCTGGCCGGTATTCTGCTCAAGGCCCTGCTGCTGATCAGCGTCGCCTCCATGGTGGGAATTGCCACCACTTCGTTTGTGGCGATCCTGGGGGCCGCCGGTCTGGCGGTGGGTCTGGCGCTGCAGGGAAGCCTGGCCAATTTTGCCGGAGGCGTATTGATCCTGCTGTTTAAGCCGTTTAAAGTCGGGGATGTGATCGATGCCCAGGGGTACCTCGGCAAGGTGAATGCGATTCAGGTTTTTCAAACCATATTAAAAACCCCGGATAACAAAACCATCATCATTCCCAACGGCCCCTTGTCGAACGGCAGCATCACCAATTTCAGCACCGAGCCGACCCGCCGGGTGGATATGGTCTTTGGCATCGGCTATGATGATAACATCGCCGACGCCAAACGGACCCTGCAAAACCTGGTCGATGCCGACACCCGGATCATGAAGGAGCCTGCTCCCCAGATCGTGCTGGGCGAACTGGGCGACAGTTCGGTCAATTTTTATGTGCGGGTGTGGTGTAATTCGGCTGATTATTGGAATATTTATTTCGATACCCACGAAAAAGTCAAGCAGACCTTCGATGCGGAGGGCATCTCCATCCCCTTCCCGCAGCGGGATGTGCATTTGTATAAGCATGAGGATTAAAATGGTAGGCGAAATTATTGTGTAAGGGCGAATGGGTGTATGGGTGAATGGGTAAATACGGATGTTGGCACGGGGCGCGACTCGTCCCTTTGCGGTTCCACCCATTCACCCATACACCCATTCACCCATTAACTCATTATCACTCACAAAGGAGACACCATGAAGAAGCTGCTACTGTTATTTTTCTGCGCCGGAGTGCTGACTCAGGCTGCTGTTGCGCAGGATGACGCCAAAGAACCCCCGAAATACGGCTGGGTGAACGAGATGGTCGGCAATCTGAATTTTACCCAGACCAGTATCGACAATCCGCTGCAGGGTGGGAGGACAGTTGGAACACCCAACTGGATATCAACGGCAAATTTGTCAACGACCAGAAAAAGTACAATTGGGAAAACACCGCCAAGCTGAGCTACGGTCAGAGCAAGATCGGTGATGCCAGCGCGCGGAAATCTTCCGATGAGATTCGCTTCGAGTCGGTTTACACTCACAAACTGGGAGTTTATGTCAATCCCTATGTTGCCGGAACTGCCCAGTCACAGATCGCCAGCGGATACGCTTACACCGACGATTCCAAGCTGGAAATTTCCAAGTTCCTCAACCCCGGCTTTTTTACTGAGAGCCTTGGCCTCGGCTATGAGCCGATGAAGAACCTCAAAACCCGTCTCGGTTTAGCCTTTAAACAGACTATGGTGACTGACGAGGTGTTTGCTGCGCGTTACAGCACCGATGATGTTGCCACCGAAAAAATCGAGAAGATCCGCTCCGAAGTCGGTATGGAATCGGTGACCGACTTCAGCCGGAAGGTTAGCGAAAATATCGTCTACACTACCAAGCTGAGCCTGTTCTCAACCCTGAATGCGCTCAACGAAACTGACGTGCGTTGGGATAATCTCCTGGCCGCCAAGGTTTCCAAATACGTCACGGTCAGCTTCAACCTGAAGGTGTTCTATGATCGCGATATCGCTCTGAAGCGGGAAATTCAGCAGGTGCTGGCCGCCGGATTGAGCTATACTTTCCTGTAGACTGTCTGCCGGCATTGTATGTCAGCCTCCACTCCTGATCGGGGTGGAGGTTTTTTTTTGCCAAAAACCTGATTCCTGCTGTCATTGCGAGGCGTTGTTTGCCGAAGCAATCTCCTGCATGGCGCACCCATCTGCAGTTACGTTGGAAGCAGTTCGCTGGAGATTGCCACGCCGCAAAATACGCGGCTCGCAATGACGACACCGGTGTAAGATCAGCTGTTAAAATCACAAATATTTTAATTGATGGTGTTAAATTTGGGTTAAAAGTGCACAAATATCTAATCATTTTTGGAATATATGTTGATTTATTAGTTTTGTGATCTTAAAATATTACCGATTTGACTAATTCTTTAAATCGTTAATTTTTTTGAAAGGAAGTTGTCATGAAAAAAGCAGACATTCTGAAGACCTGTCAGGCAGAAGACGTTCGGTTTCTGCGGTTGCAGTTCAGCGATATTTTTGGTATCAACAAGAATGTAGAAGTGCCGGCCTCCCAGTTCGAGAAGGCGCTCGACGGCGAGATCATGTTCGACGGCTCTTCGGTGGATGGTTTTTCCCGGATTGAGGAATCTGACATGGTGTTGAATCCGGATTATAACACCTTTGCCATCATGCCGTTCAGCAGTCCCCACGGCAAAGTGGCCCGGATCATCTGCGATGTAATGAACCCGGACGGCACTCCGTTTGCCGGCTGTCCCCGCCAGATCCTCAAGCGGGTCTGTGCCCGGGCGGAAACGATGGGCTATACCATGGCTGTGGGACCGGAAGCGGAGTTCTTCCTCTTCCAGCTTGATGATCAGGGCAACGCCACCTTGAAGACGCATGATGCTGCCGGTTATTTCGACATGGCGCCCTCCGACCTCGCCGAGGAAGCCCGCCAGGAGATGGTCAATGTGATGATCCAGATGGGGTTCGAAGTAGAGGCCGCTCACCACGAGGTGGCGCACGGCCAGCATGAGATCGATTTCAAATATGCCGATGCGGTCACGACGGCGGATAATATCAGCACCTTCAAACTGATCGTGCGCAAGGTTGCCCAGCAGTACGGCCTGCATGCCACCTTTATGCCCAAACCGATTTTCGGGATCAATGGCTCCGGCATGCATACCAATATGTCGCTCTTCAAAGATGACGCCAATGCTTTTTACGCTCCCAACGCGGAATTTCAACTGAGCGATGCCGCCCATTATTACATCGGCGGTATTTTGAAGCATGTGCGTTCGTTCCTGGCGATCACCAATCCGCTGGTGAACTCTTACAAGCGCCTGGTGCCCGGCTATGAGGCACCGATCAACGTGGCCTGGTCGGAGCGCAACCGCAGCCCGCTGGTGCGGGTGCCCGCCAAGCGGGGCAACAGCACCCGGATTGAAGTGCGGGTGCCGGACCCGGCCTGTAATCCCTATCTCGCCCTGGCGGTGATGCTGGCCGCCGGTCTCGACGGTATTGAGAATCGCCTGACCCCGCCGCCGCCGGTCAACAAGAATATCTTCGCGATGAGCCAGCGGGAGAAACGGCGCCTGCGCATCGATGAACTGCCTTCCAACCTCCTGAAGTCGGTGGAAGCAATGGAAAAAAGCAAATTGATGCGGGAGACCCTCGGCGACCACGTCTTTTTCCACTTTATCGCTTCCAAGCGTCAGGAATGGAGCCGCTATATCTCCCAGGTGCATAAATGGGAAGTTGATAATTACCTGACATTGTATTAAATTATTTCCTGCGGTTGGGGGAATTCCCCCAACCGCAGGTGAATAACTGAGCGTTTTCGCACAAGACATCTGATGTCAGCAAACAGATCCACTCATGATCCCCTTCTTTGCTTTTTTGCGTATAATATTATTTAATATAGAATTAACCACCGAAAAACCAATTCTTAAACTCTAAATTTTCGCCCCGGCTTCTTTCTGGCATAGGTATTGAAGCAAACAAAACGCTTTTTATGTTGAATATTATATGCAAATGAAGCAAATTAGGGCGAACTATTCACATAATACTACTCTAATAGGAGGAGATATAGTATGTCGAAACGTTACACGGTAATTGGATTGACAGCGGCACTCTTGCTGATGTTAAGCCTTTCGGTCTCCGCGCAGTTCAAGGCGCAGAATCTGGGAGGCGGTATGGGATTCGGGCAGACATACGGATATGTCGATGGTGAATGGACCAGTGATCCCGGTCTGACGTTGCGCGCTTTCCTGCGCCGCAGCCTCAGCGACCGGTTTGAAGGTGAACTCAGCGCCGGTATTTTTTCCCGGTTAAAAGACGAAGATTTTGAAACCAGACTGAGCCCGATCGATGCACGGCTGCTTTTCCGGCTGTTTGCCAACCAAACCTGGAGTCCTTATATCTACGCCGGCGGAGGCGCGGTCTATTATGATATCAAAACCGCTCCTACCACCAACCGCGCTAAGAATTACACCTCCAAGGGATGGGTGCCGTACATTCCCTTCGGTCTCGGTATGCAGTTCCGCCTGGATGATGTGACATCCTTTGAAGTGAGCGGTGGTTATAATATGACCTTTACCGACGACCTCAACGCCATCCAGCAGGATGCCGATGACAACTTCCTGAGCGTGGTGGCCGGTCTGACCATGGCGGGATTCAACTGGAATGCCGATCCCGACGGCGACGGTCTGACCAATCGCCAGGAAAAAGAATTGGGTACCGATATGAATAATCCCGATTCCGACGGCGACGGCCTGACGGACGGTGAAGAAGTCATGAAGTATCAGACCAATCCAATGATGGCCGACACCGACGGCGACGGCCTCAATGATGGCGAAGAAGTGAATCAGTACAAAACCAATCCGGCCAAAGCCGATACCGACGGCGACGGCCTCAATGACAAAGAAGAAGCGGTCACCTACAACACCGATCCTTTGAAAGCCGACACCGACGGCGACGGCCTCAGCGATAAGGATGAGCTGATGACCTACAAATCCGATCCTCTTAAGAAGGATATGGATGGTGACGGCCTTAGTGACGGTGAAGAAGTGCTGACCACCAAAACCGACTTTGCCAAGAAGGATACCGATGGCGACGGCCTCAACGATGGTGATGAAGTGAATAAGCATAAGACCGACCCGCTGAAAGCCGACACCGACGGAGGTAGTGTCGATGATGGTAAAGAAGTGGCCCGCGGCACCAACCCGCTGGATAAAAAAGACGATGTGGTGCTGGAGGTGAAAGCCGGCGCAGCGATTGTGCTCGAAGGAGTTGTGTTTGCTTCCGGTAAGGCTGACATCACTGCAGAGTCGGCCCAGCGCCTGGAGAAAGCCTACAACACCATGGTCGCCTATCCGAATATGGTGGTGGAGATCCGCGGCTATACCGACAATACCGGCAATCGTAACGCCAATATGTCGCTGTCCAATCGCCGGGCAATTGCGGTGAAGCAGCACCTGATGAGCAAGGGGATCGACGGTGCCCGCATCCAGGCCAAAGGGTACGGCCCGGATAATCCGATCGCCGACAACAGCACCCCGGAAGGCCGGCAGAAGAACCGCCGGATTGAGTTCCACGTGGTTAGCCAGTAAATACGATTTGAAAATGCCGGCGCAAGGAGGCGCCAGGCACTGAAGTCAAAAGGAAAATGGTCCGGCGATACGTAAGCCTGCTAGGAGGTGTGGTGGCTTCTAAAACAGGTGAAGTTCGCCGGACCTGTATTTTTGCAGACGCACAATAATTCGCCACGGCGTTGCAGAGATCACAGCACGACTTTGCAATAAGTCGGGTATTTTCCATGTGATCTCTGCAACGCCGTGGCGAAATACTTTCCCCCCTGCTGATGACATTGTGAATTAATTTTTTTGCGCTTTTCACGATGCTATTAGGGCGTGTTGACATTCGGTCAAGACAGGTCTTTGCCAATAACCAAGGACCAACACCTAATAACGATTTAAAAAGTGCAAATACTGAAACGACCGTGCACTTATCCCCCGAAAATCACATCCAAAATATCGCCGCGGGTATCTTTGCCTTCCAGCATTTCCGGGTTGTATATTTCGGTATAGCCACACTGTTGACAGGATACGGCGACAAACTTGTTGTGCTGAATATTGAAGATACGGGAAATTCCCGCGCCGGTGGCGGCAATACGCTTTACGGTTGCGCCACTGCCTTTACATTTGACGCATACAAATTTTGCGGCGAGTTGCTCGTCAAGTGTCATAATGTGTCCCCTATTTTAGATTCGGATCCATCAGCGGATCATCATTCGCGGGTTTGATGATGCTATCTTGAGAAGACGGATTGGCCGGTTTGGCGGCCGGTATGCCGTTGCGGTCCAGTCCCCGCACAATTCCGATTTCGATATTGTGGATCACCGACATGATACCGGTGTCATGGTCGTAGAGCAGTGAACCTTTCATTTCCCGGAAGTAATCTGTGATCGCCAGATTGATCAACCCGCCTAGGAATCCGAGGCATCCCCCGGCGGAGCGGCCGCCTCCGTCGTCACTCCTCGTCATGGTTCTCCTGGTCTTTCAATTTTTTTAGAATCATATCTACCGGGGTAAGGTATTTTTTGTCATTGTTGCATTTCTTACAGCAGACCACCACATTGCCTTTGGTGCTTTTCCCGCCCCGGGAAATCGGGACAATGTGGTCCATGGTTAACTCCTCCGGGGGAAATTTTTGACCACAATAGTGGCAAATTCCCTCCGCCAACAGATTTTTCCACCAGCGGGTTTTGCGCAGCGCCCGGGCTTTTTCTTTCTCCCGCGCAACGTGGCGGGGATCTTTGTTCATGTCGAACCAATCGGACAAAGGTCACCTCAGTAAATGTTATCCTGGTATTTCCGGTCTCGTCGAAATATATTATCTTAAAAGGGATGATGCGTTCAATTATTTAAAATATTCGTTGATGGGTTAATGAGTTAATGGGGAAAAACGGACGAGATCCCCCACCCATCAATCCATCAATCCATCAACCCATCAACCCATTAACCCATTCAGCGAGGGAAACATGATCAAGATTATCGATTTGAACTTCCAGGGCCATTCCCAGACGGTGGCTGCTTTCCTGATTGAAACCAGCGCAGGTCCGGTGCTGTTAGAAACCGGGCCGCATTCCATGTGGTCCAACCTGGTGCGGGGGGTCAACGCCGCCGGCTATGATATGAGCGACATCCGCCATGTCTTGCTGACTCATATCCACCTCGATCATGCCGGCGCGTCCTGGGCATTGGCGCAGCAGGGGGCAACGGTATACGTGCACCCGGTTGGCGCACCGCATTTGATCGATCCGGAACGGCTGATGGCCTCGGCCCGGCGGATCTACCGGGAGGATATGGACCGCCTGTGGGGTGATATGCAGGCAATTCCGGAGGAACGTGTCAAACTGATTGATCATGAAGCCACCGTTCAGGTGGGCCAAAGCGTTTTCCGTGCCTGGCACACCCCCGGCCATGCGGTGCATCATATCGCCTGGCAGTTGGATCATGTGCTCTTCACTGGGGATGTCGGCGGGGTGAAGATCAATGATGTGCAGGTGGTGCCGCCCTGCCCGCCGCCGGAATTTCAACTGGAGGATTGGTTAAATTCCCTGGCGCTGATCCGGCGTTTGAATCCGGATATGCTGTATTTAACCCATTTCGGCCCGGTCGAGGACGTTAATACACATCTTGACGACATCCTGGAGGCAACCTTGCACGATTGGGCCGGCTGGATGAAGATCCGCTGGGAAAGGGGCGACAGCCCGGAAACCATTTTGCCCGAATTCCGCCAGTACGTGATCGACCAGTTGCGCCGCGCCGGGGCTGATGAAGCCAACCTGGTGCGCTATGAAACCGCCAATCCGGTCGAAATGAACCTGACCGGGTTGCTGCGCTACTGGAAGAAACGTTCTCCAGTGTGATGTCTATCGCTGCGCGGCGGGTTGCCGGGGTATGGTTTGAGGTAGAGAGGATAATCGTGCTCCGGCTACCCGCCGCGCAGCGATAGACATTTGGTACTTCGTGCTGTTTTTTTAACTTTCTTGCACTTTTTAACTTCATTGTTGGTGCTTGGGGGGTGGCGCCTGGTCAAGACCGTTCTTTGCCAATGGCCAACAACCAAGAACCAAGAGCTGCTTTGCAAATTTAACATACCCTGCTACACACCATATTGGTAAAAATCTAAAAAAAAGTCTCCGCTTGAGGGGATTTCCCGCTTCACCTGTATAAGAAAGGGGAACTAGCCATGTAATTTTAAATTCAGAAGCTAAGCACATTCAAATAGGGAGTTTGTATGACGTTTTTTTCGCGATTTGCCCGCCTTTTGCCCTTGATTACCCTCCTGTTCATATCATTCAGTTTTGCCCAGTCCGGCACCCCTAATGTGCCGCTGCTGGTAAATGTGAATCAATATGGTTCTACCGGATACAATGATTGTTGGGGCTATACCGCTAACGGGCGGGAATACGCCTTGCTGGGGGTGCTCAACGGCACCAGCGTGATCGATATTACGGATACCAACAATCCGGTGGAAATCGGTTTTATTCCCAGCACCACCAGCACCTGGAAGGACATCAAGACCTACCAGCATTATGCCTATGTGGTCAATGAGAGCGGCGGGGGGATGCAGATTCTGGATCTGTCCGACCTGCCCAACTCGGTCTCCCTGGCGACAACCTATAACGGCTTTAGCACTTCACACAATATATATATCGATGTTACCACTGGTATCCTGCTGTCGGAAGGCAGCGCCGGGCAGTCGGTACGCACCATCAGCCTGGCCAACCCGCTGAGCCCGGTGCAGCTTTCTTCCTTCGGGATCGAATGCCACGATATTTATCTGCAGGATAACATCGCCTATGTTTCGGAAGGCTTCAGCGGCAGCCTGGGGATTTTCGATCTGACCAATCCGGCATCCCCATCATTGCTGACCCGGCTGAATATTCCCGCTGCCGGCTACGTGCACAATGCCTGGACCACGGCCGACGGACACTATGTAATGACCACCGAAGAAACCGGCGGCAAAACCATCAAGCTGTGGGATGTATCCGACCTGAGCAACATCACGTTGACCGATCAGATCTTGGGACCGAGCGGGTTGGCCCACAATACGCATATCAAAGGCAATTATGCCTACGTTTCCCATTATGCCGACGGACTGCGGATCTATGACATCTCTGATCCCTATGATATTGTTGAGGCCGGTTATTACGACACTATATCCTCCCCGTCTTCCGGCTTTGACGGGGCCTGGGGGGCCTATCCATTTTATGCTTCCGGGAAGATTCTGATCTCGGACCGCACCACCGGCCTATATGTGGTCTATTTCGAAGGCGCCGCCGAGGGCGATCCGCTCGATCCCAATCCTCCGGCCAACCTGGCGGCCTACAGCGATTATACCACCCCTTCCTCGATCAGCCTGACCTGGAATGATCCGACCAACTATTTCAACGGCGATACCCTGCTGCCGGGCGATTTCACCATCGAGATCGAGCGGGACGGGGCGCCGGTGGCGTCGGTAGCTGCAGGCAACGGCCAATATAGCGATGGCGGGCTAAACGACGGCCAGCTCTATCAATATGCGGTGTATGCCAAAGTAACCGCCACCGATAGCACCAGCCAGGTGGTGGAAGTGGAATGGCATGCCGGCGGCTCCCCGGTACCGGCGGCGCCGGATAACCTCGCCGGCACCGGCAGCGCGGTAGCCGCGGTGCTGACCTGGAACGATCCCGCCACCCAGTCTGACGGCACGCCCCTGGACGACCTGGCAGAGATCCGCATCTACCGCAACGGAGTGCAGGTCGCGACCGTGGCACCGGGCACGGAAAGTTATACCGACAATCCCCCCCTCGGATTTACCTACGCCTACACCGTCACCGCCGCCGACAATGAGAATCCGGTGAACGAAAGCGACGCTTCTAATGCTGTGCAGCTCTTTGTGGGCAGTACCCCGGCCTTCCTGGTCTGGGTGGGGCCGGATGCTGCCGCCGAAAGCGCCGAGAGCGGCGACAGCCTGTTTGCCGCCCTGCTGGCGAATGGGGAGAGCGCCTTTTTGAGCAATGACTTGTTCGAGTTCGGTGCCGATCTGAGCATTTACGAGGGCATTTTCGTGGTGTTGGGGATCTTCTCCAATAACCACGTGATCGGTTCCGGCGATCCGGAAGGGCCTGCGCTGCAAGCATATCTGCAGAACGGCGGCCGGCTCTATCTGGAGGGCGGCGACTGCTTCAACTACGATCCGGAAGTGGGGGGCTATAACATCCGCCCCTGGTTCGACCTCGACGACGGTCCGGATGGCAGCGGGGATCTTTCCGGGATTACCGGCCAGAACGATTTATCCGCCTTCTCCTTCAGTTACAACGGTGAAAACAACTGGATGGATGAACTGCAGCCGCTGGGCTCGACTCCAGTATGGAAAAATAATGGAAACACGGATATCAGCGGCGTATTCAACCCTGCGTTTGGCAGCGGCAGCGCCATTGGCGTGGTGCCGTCTTTTGGCGGACTGGTCGATAATTCTGCACCGCTTGGCGCCCAATCCCGGCCGCTCAGTGCCGGGGATGTGATTCGCCGGCCGGGCGAGAAGACCCTGAAAAACCGCCCTGAAGCGCTAACCCGGAAGCCGTTCGTGAAAAAGGCCGGCTGGTACCCGGAGCGGAAAAAAGACCGCAAGATGCTCAGCGATCTACTGAAGATCACCCCGCGGGGTATCGAGATCCTGGCCGGCACCAAAGCGGAGTTGATGGCCGCGTATCTGGCCCTGCTGGGCTATAGCGGCGGACCGCAATTGTTCCTCAGTCCCACAGAAGTGCTGGAAACTGTGCCCCCGGGCGCCAGTTCCACCCGCAGCGTTACGGTGGTCAATACCGGCAGCAGTTCCGGAGAAGATTTGATGTTCACGGTCGCGGAAAATCCGCCTGCCGACTGGCTGACGGTGACCCCGGAATCCGACACCCTCAACGCCGGCAGCAGCGCAGACCTGACCCTCTCCTTCGATGCCGCCGCCCTGGGAATCGGCACCTATAGCACCACCCTGGAGGTCAGCAGCAACGACCCCGCCAATCCGCTTGCGACTATCTCTGTAGAGTTGACGGTGGAAGGCATTGCTGTGCTGACGCTGCAGCATGATAGCCTGGCTTTTGATACGGTAACGGTGGGCCAGAATGCCAGCCGGATGGTCTATGTTTACAATACCGGCAGCGGAGCGTTGAATGTCAGCGATATTATTGCTTCCGATCCGGCCTTCAGCGCGGACCACAGCGCCTTTTCCCTCCCGGCGGGCGACAGCCTGGCGCTGACCGTTACCTTCGCCCCCGCCATGGTGGGCGATTACAGCGGTGAGCTGAAAATCGTCAGCAATGCCGCTGCCGCCGATACCGCCCGCATCTACCTGCACGGTACCGGCGGGGCGATGGTGGGGATCGGGAGCGGGGTGCTGCCGGAAACTTTTGCGGTGGGGCAGAATTACCCCAATCCCTTCAACCCGACCACCCGGATCGATTTCCAGGTGCCCGCCGCCGGAGCGGTGGAGTTAACGATTTACAATATGCTCGGTCAGAAAGTGCGTACCCTGGTGGAGCAGCCGTTTGCGCCGGGCTATTATCACGCCGAATGGGACGGGCGCAATGATCTGGGGGCGCCGGTGAGCAGCGGCATCTACCTCTACCGCTTCCAGGCCGGGGCGTTTCAGGCGGTGCGTAAAATGATCTTTATGAAGTAAAACTTTTGCCGCAGAGACACGGAGATCACAGAGCGTATTTCAGTTTTCAGTTTTCAGTTTTCAGTTTTCAGTTGTCAGTTCTCTGTGTGCTCTGTGTCTCTGTGGCAAAATCACCAACACGTGAATTTGTGTTAATTTAAGATCGTCATAAAATTAAGGATCAATATGAAAAAGCAATTTGTTATCTTGACATATATTGCCGCACTGTTCGTGGGTCTGCTGCTGTCATCAGCCACACTTGCCCAGGGCAGTGCCAATGTACCGCTGCTGGTGAACATCGACCAGTACTCTGCCGCTGGCTACAGCGACTGCTGGGGATATACTGCCGGGGGGCGGGAATATGCCCTGCTCGGGGTGCGTAGCGGCACCAGCATTATCGATATCACCGACACCGATAACCCGGTGGAGATCGCCTTCATTCCCGGCAGTTTCAGCACCTGGAAGGATATCAAGACCTACCAGCATTATGCCTATGTGGTGAATGAGAACGGCGGAGGTATGCAGATCATCGATCTCTCCGGTCTCCCCAACACCGCCACCCTGGCCGGCACCTATACCGGGTTTAATACCTCGCACAACATCTATATCGATACGACATCGGCTATTCTGCTGGCGGAAGGCAATTTCCTGGAGCCGGTGCGCACCCTCAGCCTGGCCAATCCGGAGAGCCCGGTGCAGATATCGGATTTCGGGGTCGAATGCCATGATATTTTTCTGCAGAATGATATCGCCATGGTTTCGGAAGGGGGGAATGGTACGATCGGCTTTTATAATCTTGCGAATCCCGCGCAGCCGTCGCTGTTGACCAGCCTGAATATCCCCGCGGCCGGGTATGTGCACAATGCCTGGCCTACGGAAGACGGGCATTACATGATAACCACCGAAGAGACCGGCGGGAAGACCATCAAAATGTGGGATATTTCCGACCTGAACAATATCTCCATGACCGACCAGATTCTGGGGCCGAGCGGCCTGGCGCACAACGCCCATGTCAAGGGCGATTATGTCTACGTCTCTCACTATGCCGATGGCCTGCGGATTTACGATATCTCCAATCCCAATGATATTTTCGAAGCCGGTTATTATGATACCTACGGCCCCCCTTCCAGCAGCTATGACGGAGCCTGGGGGCTTATCCGTTCTTTGCTTCCGGGAAAGTGCTGATATCGGATCAGGAAACCGGTCTTTATGTGGTGTATTTTGAGGGGGCAGTGCAGGGGGGCAATGCCCTTCTGGCGCTGGATAATGATACCCTGGCCTTCGACACGGTGCGGGTTGAGCAACAGGAAACGCTCATGTTGACCCTCTTCAACAACGGCACGGCGGCTTTGGATGTCTCCAACCTTTCCGCAACCGATCCGGCGTTTACAGTTGACATCAGCACATTTTCCATTCCATCGGGCGGCAGCCAAATGGTGCAGGTAACCTTCTCACCCACGGTGGTAGGACCTTACAGCGGCTACTTGAATATTGCCAGCAATGCCGCCGGCGCTGATACGGTCAGCGTCTACCTGGAAGGCTACGGCGGTCCGGCGGTGGGGATCGAGCCCGGCCAACTGCCGCAAGGGTTCGCAGTCAGCCAGAATTATCCCAATCCGTTTAACCCAACGACAGTGATTGGTTATCAGTTGTCAGCGGTCAGTGATGTGGAACTGAGCGTTTATGACCTGCAGGGGAAGAAAGTGCGCACGTTGGTTGCGGAACGCCAGGCGGCCGGCAGTTATCAGGTAACGTTTAACGCCGCGGGCCTTAGCAGCGGAACTTATTTCTATCATTTCCGCGCCGGAGGATTCCACAAGGTCCAAAAAATGATGCTCTTGAAATAGTTAGCTGAAATAGTCTTCGCGTGATCCACACTACGGATCACGCGAAGACTATTTGTTGTCATGTTATGTAGATAGAACTTGTTAATTTAGTCACTTATCATTTTATTGATTCTTTGATCCGTGTTAATCGGCGTTATCCGTGTCATCCGCGTTCTGTTTCTCAGAGCGGGATAGCACGGATTAATGTTTTGAGTATAGCGCTTTATCTTACATGCTAGCGGAGGGGCTTTCCATGTGGCATTTTTCACGATGGTTGCTGATTTTTATTCCGGGGTTGGTAGCCCTGACATTCGCGCAGCATCAGGCGCCAATCTATGCGGAAGGCGAGCTGTTGATCCAGTTGCGCCCGCAGGCGGAAGTAACGGAAGTGACGGCGGATTTTACGGCGCTGGATCTCCGGCCGGTCAAGCTGCTCTCCCGGCGGATGAACATCTGGCTGATGCGTTTTGATCCGGCCCGCGCCGATGCGGCAGCCGCCCTGGTGCAGGTGAAGCAGCACCGCCAGGTGCAACTGGCCCAGTTCAACCATCACGTTACCCGCCGGGGGGCGGAAGCGGTGCCCAACGATCCGATGTTTGCCAGCCAGTGGGCCCTCAATAACACCGGGCAGACCGGCGGGGTGGCTGATGCCGATATCGATGCTCCGGAAGCCTGGGATATCGCTACCGGCGGCACCACCGCGAGCGGTGATGAGATTGTGGTGGCGGTGATCGACGGCGGGGCCGACCTCAATCACGAAGATCTGGATTATTGGAAAAATCTGGAAGAGATCCCCAACAACGGGATCGATGACGACAACAACGGCTATGTGGACGATTACGACGGCTGGAACGCTTACAACAGCAACGGCAATATTCCCGGCGACAGTCACGGCACCCACGTCTCCGGCATTGCCGGGGCCCGGGGCAACAACGGCATCGGGGTCAGCGGGGTGAACTGGGACGTCAAAATAATGCCGGTCGCCGGTTCTTCCAACAATGAGGCGATCGTGGTGGAGGCCTACGGCTATGTGCTGGAACAGCGCGCCCGTTACAATGAGACCAACGGCGCCAGCGGGGCGTTTGTGGTGGTCACCAATTCCTCCTTCGGGGTCGATTTTGGCGATCCGAACGATTTCCCGCTTTGGAGTGCGATGTACGATTCGATGGGGGTGCAGGGCATCCTCAGTTGTGGGGCCACTGCCAATCTCAACATCAACATCGACATCTCAGGCGATGTGCCCACCGCCTGTCCCAGCGATTACCTGATTGCAGTGACCAACACCACCAGCAGCGATCTTAAAAACAGCGGCGCAGCCTACGGACTGACCACCATCGACCATCGATCTCGGCGCGCCGGGCACCGGCATTCTCAACACCCTACCCGGCAACAATTACGGCAACCTCACCGGCACTTCCATGGCCACTCCTACCGTGGCCGGCGCGGTGGCGCTGCTCTACGCGGCGGCGGGACCGGCGCTGATGAATGCGGTGAAATCCAATCCCGCCCAAACCGCCCTGCTGTTCAAGGAGTGGATTATGGCCGGTACCGACTCCATCCCGGCCCTGCAGGGCATCACGGTTACCGGCGGGCGGCTGAACGTCTACAACAGCCTGCTGCTGGTGAAGACCTTCGCCGACTCCCTCGATCCTAATTCGCCGGACAGCGTGACGGCCTACAGCGATTACACCACTCCCACCTCGATCGATCTCGCCTGGGATGATCCCACTTCTTTTGCCGGCGGCGACACCCTGCTGCCCGCCCAGTTCACCATCGAGATTGCCCGTGATGGCGCCTGGATCGCTTCGGTGCCCGGGGGGATGATGCAATACAATGACAGCGGGCTGAATGACGGACAGCCATACAATTATGAAGTATATACCAAAGTGACCGCCACCGACAGCACCAGCGGGATCATCGAAGTGGCCTGGACCGCCGGCGGCTCGCCGATTCCCGCCGGGCCGGCCAACCTGGCCGCTGTGGGCGATACGGCCCAGGCGGTGCTCACCTGGGATGATCCTACGACCCAATCTGACGGCACCCCGCTAGATGATCTCGCCCAAATTTACATCTACCGCGACGGCGCACGCATCGACAGCGTGGATCCCGGGGTGCAAACCTACAGCGATGTTCCCCCGCCCGGTTTCATCTACCATTATACCGTTACGGCAGTAGATAACGAGACGCCGCCTAACGAAAGCGAGTCTTCCAACCCGGTGTCCTGCTTTGTCGGCGGTACCCCAGAGGTGCTGGTCTGGGTGGGTCCCGACGCCAGCGGCGAGAGCGCCGCCAGCGGTGACAGCATCTATGCCGCCCTGGCCGCCAATGGAAAAAGCACCTATCTCACCAACGATTTATTTGAATTTGGCAGTGATTTGAGTATCTTCAAAGCCGTGTTCGTGGTGCTGGGCATCTTCAGCAATAATCATGTGATCGGCAGTTCCGATCCGGAAGGCCCGGCACTGCAAGCCTACCTGCAGAGCGGGGGGAGCCTTTACCTGGAGGGGGGCGACTGCTTTAATTACGATCCGGAAACCGGCGGTTACAACATCCGCCCCTGGTTTGGGCTGAATGACGGTCCGGACGGGAGCGGCGATGTGGCTGCTATCACCGGATTGAACGACCTTTCCGCATTTACTTTTGCTTATGATGGTGAGAATAACTGGATGGATGAGTTGATCCCGAACAGCGCACTGCCGGTATGGCAGAACAGCAGCAATAGCGACCTCAGCGGGGTATATCACACCGGTTTCGGCAGTGGTCTGGCCCTGGGGGTGGTGCCTTCCTTTGGTGGATTGATCGATGCGCCCGGCACACCGCTCTATCCCGGCCGCCGCTATGCGGAGAAAATCACTCGCCATTCCGGGATGAGCAGCACTAAGATGCGCGCTCCGCGCACCGTTTCCCAGCCTTTCGTCAAGAAAGCAGCCTATTATCCGGCATTGAAAAACAATCGCAAAACGCCGGGCGAACTATACCGCATCACCCCCGGCGGCGGATTGGAAATGCTCGCCAACACCAAAACCGACCTGATGGCCGCCTACCTGGAACTGCTCGGCATCGATCTGCCCACAGCGCTGATCAGCCTGAGCCCGGATGCCTTCAGCCACGCCCTGGCCCTCGGTGACAGCATCAGCGATACCCTGACCGTCACCCACCTCGGCGCTATCGGCAGCAACGAGATCACTTTTTCCATCACTGAAGAACCGCCGGTCGACTGGCTGTCGCTTGCCCCGGTTTCCGATACCCTTGGCGGTGGCGAATCGGTTCCGGTGGCGTTGCGTTTCCACACCGCCGGCCTGGATACCGGCATCTATCTGACCACCCTCAAGGTGAGCAGCAGCGACAGCGTGGCGCCGGAGCTCTACCTTCCGGTCACCCTGGAGGTATATGGAGTTCCGTCTATCGCCAGCGATGCCGATACCCTGAATTTCGGCGGGGTGATGGTCGGCGAGCAGGGGCAGCAGCATTTCCAGATTGTCAATCACGGCAGCGGAGATCTGCTGGTGAGCAGCATTTTTTCCACCGCACCGGCGTTTCAGGCCGATCCTACTCAATCGACCGTCAGTCCGGGAGACAGCATAGCGGTAACGGTGACCTTCTCTCCCGACTCGGTAGGAGATTTTGAAGGAATACTGAAGATCGCCGCCAACGATCCGATGATAGATACCTTGATGGTCTATCTACAGGGAAGTGGAGAGCCGGTCCTGGGCATCACATCCGATCAACTGCCGCGAGAATTTGCCCTCAGCGCCAATTATCCCAATCCGTTCAACCCCTCTACCACGATCGCCTACCAGCTTCCTCAATCTGTGCCGGTCACCTTGACGGTTTACAACCTGCTCGGCCAGCGGGTGCGCCGGCTGGTGCAGGGCGTGCTGCCTCCGGGTTACTACCAGGCAGTATGGAACGGGCGCAACGACGCCGGCGTGGCAGTGGGCAGCGGAATCTACATCTATCGCTTCGAAGCGGGCGACTATCGCCAGGTGCGGAAGATGATTTTGTTGAAGTGATCTGAATATGTTATGCGCCGGACTACGGCGCATAACATATTTTCATGACCGATTTTACACGGTATACGGGTGTCGTCATTGCGAGCCGCGTCTTTTGCGGCGCGGCAATCTCCTGCGAATTGCTCCCAACCTAACTGCAGATGGGTGCACCCTGCAGGAGATTGCTTCGGCAAAATGCGCCTCGCAATGACAGCATGAATTACACTTTTTAAGCATAGCCGTAATATCAGTTAATAACATATTTTTCCGTGATAATCCGTGTAATCCGTTGACAAAAAGAACGAAATGGGTAATTCATACAAAGTTCAATATCAAGAAAGGAGTGAATCCGCAAGTATCGTTGTGCAAAGTGTCTATTGACTGAGGTTTCCATCATCACGAAAAGGAGGAAGTAGATGACGAAGCGATTCAAGTTCCGAGCAGTCTTCCTGGCCGCCCTGGCCGTCTCGATACTGCTCCTGGCAACCGGCGGTTGGGCAGACGCCGGCAAATCTCCGATCGATCCCTATCTCCAATCGGTGCTGAACTCAGCCCAGGCCGATGATATGATCGATACCTACCTGGTCCTGCAGGACCGGCTTTCTTATCAAGATCTACGCAACCAGACTCCCGGTATGACCCGGAAAGAGCGCCGCAAAGAAGTGGTGCGCCTCCTCAAGGATCATGCCGCCAATACCCAGCAAAATGTGCGGGCTTACCTCGAGAATGCCCAGCAGCAGGGAACAGTGGCGGATATCCGGATTATCTGGGCGATCAACGTGATCGTCTTTAAGGCGAGGCCGGGTGTGATCACCGATCTGGCGCAGCACTATCAGGAAATCGAAAGTCTGCACTTCGATGCCAAAATTCCGCTTGAGCAATTATTAGATGACAACGGGATTACCCAACAAAATATGAAAAACGGCCTGGTCAACAATCCGCTGGATGTGCCCCAGCCGGGGCTGACCCTGATCAACGCCCCGCAGGTGTGGGCGGAAGGGGACAGCGGCCAGGGGGTAATCGTGGCCAATATCGATACCGGTACCGACTGGACCCACCCGGACCTGGCCAACAACATCTGGAACAACCTCGGCGAGGATGCCGACGGCGACGGCCGCACTATGGAGTGGAACGGCTCTACCTGGATTTTCGATCCCGGCGATGTCAATAATGTGGACGATGACGGCAACGGCTATGTCGATGACTTCATCGGCTGGGATATGGAAACCAACGACAACAATCCGATGGACGGCCAGAGCCACGGCACCGCCACTTCCGGCATCGTGGCCGGCGACGGCACCAACGGCACTGAGACCGGCGTGGCCCCCCGGGCCAAGGTGATGATCCTTAAGAACGGCGGAGAAACTCAATACTGGATATCACAACAATATGCCATCGATAATGGGGCGGATATCGTGACCAGTTCTCTGAGCTACAAGTGGTATTTCTCACCCCAACCCAACTACCCGATGTTCCGCCAGATGAACGATATGGAACTGGCGGCGGGGATCCTCCACACCAACTCCACCAGCAATGATGGTAATACGACCGGTATCCCCTTCAATATCTCCGCGCCGGGCAATTCTCCCTCGGCCTGGATCCATCCCGATCAGACCCTGGTGGGCAATTTCAGTTCGGTGATCGGCTCCGCCGACGTCAGCGCGAGCACCGGCACCGTGGTTTCCAGTTCTCCCTGGGGACCGGCTACCTGGGAAGATCTGCAGATCAATCATCCCTCCTATCCTTACCCGATGCCGGCGGATTACCAGGATTATCCCTATGAGACCGTTCCCGGCTCGATGGGGATCATCAAGCCGGACGTGGCGGCGCCGGGTTCCGGCACCACGTCCACCGCTCCGGGCGGTGGCTACCAAAGCTTTGGCGGCACTTCCGGCGCTACCCCGCACCTGGCCGGCACCGCCGCGCTGATGTTGGGCGTCAATCCCAATCTGGAGCCGGAAGACGTCACCCGGATCATGATGACCACCGCTACCGAGAAAGGCGATCCCGGAAAAGATAACCGCTACGGCGCGGGCCTGGTGAATGCTTATGCCGCTTACCTGCAGGCAAAGGCGGAATTGTCCGATCCCGGCGATCCCAATCCTCCGACCAACGCCGATGCCTACAGCGATTTCAATACCCCCACCGCAATCGATTTGACCTGGGATGATCCCACTACCCTGTTTAACGGCGATCCCCTGAGTCCCTCGGAGTTTACCATCGAGATCGAGCGCGATGGGGCCAATGTCGCCTCGGTCAGCGGCGGCACCGGGCAGTATACCGATACCGGCCTGAATGACGGCCAATTGTACAATTATGTGCTGTTTGCCAAATTGATTGCCAACGACAGCACCAGTCTCCCGGTCGACGCTTCCGCCTACGCGGGCGGCTCTCCGGTCCCGGCAGCGCCGGAAAATCTATCGGGCAGCGCGACGACCACGGAAGCGCAGCTAAGCTGGAGCGATCCGGCGACCCAGAGCGACGGCACCCCGCTGGATGACCTGGATCATATCAACATCTACCGCAATGGGGTGGTGGTGGCCAGCGTGGCGCCGGGCACGGAGACCTACACCGACACGCCTCCGGCCGGCTTCACCTACGACTATTCGGTGACGGCGGTGGATAACGAAACGCCTCCCAACGAGAGCGCGGCGAGCAACGCGATTGCGCTGTTCGTGGGCGACACCCCGAACTTCCTGGTGTGGGTGGGCCCGGATGCGGCCTCGCAGAGCGCAGAGAGCGGTGACTCGATCTTTGCCTCGCTGGTGGCCAATGGCGAGAGCGTGCTGCTGACCAACAACCTGTTCGAGTTCGGCAGCGACCTGAGCATCTACGAAGGTGTGTTCGTGGTGCTGGGGATCTTCTCCAACAACCACGTGATCGGATCGGGTGATCCGGAAGGCCCGGCGCTGGATGCCTATCTGGCGGGCGGGGGGAACATCTACCTGGAAGGCGGCGATTGCTTCAACTACGACCCGGAAGTGGGCGGCTACCAGATCCGTCCCTGGTTCAGCCTCGATGACGGCCCGGACGGCAGCGGCGACCTTTCGGGGATCACCGGTCTGAACGACCTGTCGGCCTTCAGCTTCAGCTATAGCGGCGAGAACAACTGGATGGATGAACTGCAGCCGGTGGCCTCGACCCCGGTGTGGCAGAACAGCGGCAACAGCGACATCAGCGGTGTGTTCTATGTCGGCTACAACGGCGGCAGCGGCCGTGCGGTGGGGGTTGTGCCCTCCTTCGGCGGCCTGGTCGACAACCCGTCGCCCCTTCGCCCGCAGCAGCGCGTGCTGGCGGCCTCAGACGTGGCGCGCCAGGCAGCGACGCAGACGGTGAAGTCGCGCCCGGCTCGTGGCGAGGAAGCACAGCCGTTCGTGAAGAAGGCGGCTTACTATCCGGAACTGAAAGCCAAGGTCAAGCAGCCGGGCGAGCTCTACCGCATCACCCCGGGCGGCGGTATCGAAATGCTGGCCAATACCAAAGACGACCTGATGGCGGCCTACCTGGAGATCTTCCGCACCAGCGGAGATCCGACCATCGCCGTGACCCCGGCGCCCTGTCGGATACGCTGCTGGTGGGCGGCACGGCCGACCATAACCTCAACATCGCCAATGTGGGCGGCAGCCTGGCCGGCGATTTGACCTACACCATCACCGAAACCCCGGACGTTCCCTGGCTGAGCGTCAGCCAGACCAGCGGCACCGTCACCGCCAACAACAGCGATGATGTGACGGTGAGCCTGGATGCTGCCGGCCTTGCGAACGGCAACTATTCGACCACCCTGGAGATCGCCAGCAACGACCCGGCGACCCCGCTGGTGACGGTGACGGTGGATCTGCTGGTGAACAATGCGCCGGTGATGAGCATCTCACCGAGCAGCTTTGATGTGACTCTCACCCCGGACTCCAGCACCACCCGCACCCTGACGGTGTCGAACAGCGGGGTCGGCCCGCTGGATTTCGTGGTCTCGATTGAAGGCAGCGCGGCGGCCAACGCCAAGGTGGATATCCTGGCCAACGGTCAGGCGCGCACTGCGCCGGTGATCGCCCGCGGCAAGGAGATCCCGGTCGAGCAGTTCCTGAAGCGCCACCGCACTGCGGCGACCGCCCAGGCGCCCACCGCGCAGGTGGATGCGAATCTGCCCAGCGTGGCCGGTCTGCAGCGGATCTCTCCGTTTACGCCCAACAGCCCCGATGGTGAAGAGGTCTTCGGCAGCGCCCAGAACGCCTTCGGCCCGGCCGGGGCGCGGGGACGGGGCAACCACTTCTACTGCGCCACCGCGACGACCCTGACCGAACACCGGCTGTATCTGAACGTGACCGCTTCCACCGACATGCAGTTCCTGGTGTATGAAGGCGACGTTCAGGTGGGCGATTACACCCTGATCAACGTTTCGGAGATCGCCTCCTCGGGCACCGGGGAAGGCTGGTACAGCTCCGGCCCGGTCAGCGTGCCGCTGCAAGCCGGGAAGTATTACCTGATCTTCCCGCAGTGGACCGCGGCAGCAAATTATTACAATGAGCAGAACATCGTGCCCTTCCCGATCCCGGCATCCTTCGGCGAGCTGCAGATGGGTGTGGGCTGGAACTATGCACCGGGCTACGCGGTGCCGCCCCTGGCGACCCAGAGCGTGCCTTCGACCGCCTTCGGCGCGCCGACCGCTTACTATCAGACCCTCGTGACCGGCGGCGGTGGTGGCGGCGGCTCCTGGCTGGTCGCCGATCCGGATACGGCGACGGTTGCAGCCGGCAGCAGCGTGGATGTGATTTTGACCTTTGACGCCACCGGCCAGGTGGGCGGTGATTATTTTGCCGACATCATCGTGAGCGGCAACGACCCGGCCAACCCGGCGGATACCGCTTCGGCGCATCTGTTCGTGGAAGGGGTGGTCACGATCAGCGCCACGCCCGACCCGCTGGTGTTCCCGGCGGCGACCTTCCTGCCGGATACCGCGGTGCTGACGGTGAAGAATGACGGCAACGGGCTGTTGATGGTCAGCGACATCACTTCCGACAACAGCGTGTTCACCCCGCTGCAGACCTCCTTCGACGTGGCGGCTTTCGACAGCGCGTTTGTCGAGGTGGTGTTCGTGCCCGGCCCGGCCGGAATTGAAACCGGCACCCTCTCGATTATGAGCAACGACCCGGCAACCTCGCAGTTGGATGTGGCGGTGGAAGCCGAGGCGCTGGATCCTCCGGGGATCGAAGTGAACCCGACGGAAGTCAATGAAACGATTGGCGCGCTGGGCGACTCGACCGACGTGCCGATGCAGTTGACCAACAGCGGCGGCGCGCCCCTGGTATGGTCGGCGGCGGTGGTGTCCTTCAAGGGCGCCCGGGTGGTGACCGGCAAGACTTACAGCAAGGGCCCGGCCCACACCGAGTATCACGTTCGCAACAGCGAGACACCT
Organism: Calditrichia bacterium; assembly: GCA_020635015.1. Lineage (GTDB taxonomy): Bacteria > Calditrichota > Calditrichia > RBG-13-44-9 > J075 > JACKAP01. The sequence continues at coordinate 359,870 of JACKAP010000001.1, forward strand.
TACATCGCTTTGGTGACGGAAGATACCTGGGATCTGCAGTTCAGCGCCAACCTGGAGACGGTGACCGGCGCGCTGGGCAATGCCGGCTCGGAATTTGACGGCACCTACTACTACAGCACCCGCTGGGCCACCAACCTGCTGCACAAGATCGATATGGGCGGCAATCTGGTGGAAGAGTTTTCGATCAGCGGCGTGACCGGCCTGCGCGACCTGGCCTTCGACGGCACCTACATGTATGGCGGTGCGGCGGGCAATACCATCTACCAGATGGATTTTGCCAGCAAGACCTTGATCGGCACCATCAGCTCGCCGGTGGCGGTGCGGCATATCGCCTACGACGAAGCCAATGACGGCTTCTGGGTGGGCAACTGGGACACCAACATCACCCTGGTGAGCCGCAGCGGCGCGACCCTGTCGTCGATCACTTCGGCGGTGCACGGCCTGGGCGGGATGTATGGCTCGGCCTACGATCATTGGACGGCCGGCGGCCCCTATCTGTGGGTCTTCGACCAGGGCCTGGGCGCGGGCTTCCCGCAGCTCTTGCATCAGATCGACCTGAACAGCAACACCCCGACCGGTGTGACTTATGACGTGACCACCGACTTCCCGACCTCGGCCGGTATTGCCGGCGGTCTGTTCACTGCGGATGGCGTTGTACCCGGCACTGTCTCACTCGGCGGCCTGCTGCAAGGCACGCCGGATAACCTGTTCGTTTATGAGATGGCTGTTATTGAATCCGGTTTTGTAAGGCTGGTGGGCAACACCTCGGGCAGCATCAACCCCGGAGACTCCGACGGCTTCATCGTGCGCTTGACGGCGGTGGGCGCCAATCCGGATACCACCTTCACCGGTGAGTGCGTGATTGCGACCAACATTCCCGGTGCGGAGATCGTGAACATTCCGGTGACGATGCATATCCTGGCCACCGGCATCGAGGATGGAGAAACGCTGCCGACGACCTATGCGGTGAGCAAGAACTATCCCAACCCCTTCAACCCGACCACGACGATCGGTTATCAGCTGCCGGAAGCAGGTGACGTGCGGCTGGTGATCTACAACGTGCTCGGTCAGAAGGTGCGCACCCTGGTGAATGCCCGGATGCAGCCCGGCCGCTATCAGGCGGTGTGGGATGCGCGCAACGATGCCGGGGCGCCGGTGGGCAGCGGGATCTACATCTACCGCTTCGACGCCGGGGCGTTCTCCCAGGTACAGAAAATGATTTTGTTGAAGTAAGTTGAATCTGTTATGCGCCGGACTACGGCGCATAACAGATTTTGTATTTGGGTAGATGAAGCGATAGAATTGAGGTTTTGCGCGTTTTTTCTTTTATGGCGACACTATGCATAGTGTCGCCATAAAAGGAATAGCTACTCCAATACCAGATTTTTATGACCGATGTTACACGGTAAATAGGTCTCGTCATTGCGAGCCGCGTATTTTGCGGCGCGGCAATCTCCAGCGGATCGCTTCCAACGTAACTGCAGAAGGGTGCACCATGCAGGAGATTGCTTCGGAAAAAACGCCTCGCAATGACTGCTCGTATTACATTTTGAACATGGTGGATATCACCAGTTAGCGAACACAGCTTTTCACTTAAACACCGGCAGGCCGGACGCGCAACAAGGAAGAGCGCCCGGTCTGTCATCATGTATCATCTCTTACTAACTTACAGGAGTTTTTATGACGGTACGGTTTATGATGGCAGTTTTCTGGATACTGCTATGCGCGACCGGCGCATTTGCACAATCGAAAATAGCCCCGCCGCTGCAGAAGGCGCTCGATCAGGCGATCGAGGGCAACGGCACGGTGCGGGCGTTGATCATGCTGGAAGATAAGGTGGATATTCTCGCCTTCGACCAGCAGCTGTACGCCGAATCAGTATCTTTGAACGAGCGGGCGTACCGGGTGATCACCACCCTGCAGGCCAAGGCAGAAGCCACCCAGGGATCTCTGCTGAGTTTCCTGGCATCCAAATCGGCTGATGAAGTGGTGCGCTACCAGGCATTCTGGGTAGCCAACATTATTGCCGTTGAGGCGCAGCCCTCGGTAATCATGGACCTCAGCACTCGCCTGGATGTCGGTTACCTGCAGCTCGATGGCGAACTTAAATACGACGAGCCGGTTGCCCGGGAACCGGCCACGGAAGTGCCCAACGGCGTAGAGCCGGGCCTGAAGGTGATCAACGCCCACCTGATGTGGCAGGCCGGCATTACCGGCGCCGGGGTGATTGTGATGGGCATGGATACCGGCGTGGATGTCAACCACCCCGCCCTGAGCTATAAGTGGAAAGGCAACAGCGTGCCGGCCTCCCAGGCCTGGTTTGACCCCAACACCGGCTCGCCGACCCCTACCGACTGTGACAATCACGGCACCCATACCATGGGCACCATGACCGGCCTCGATCCGGCTACTCATGATACCATCGGCGTGGCCTTCGGGGCGGAATGGATCGCCGCCAAGACGATCTGCAGTTCTCCCCACACCTCCAACTCTATTTCTGCCTTCCAGTGGGCGATGGACCCGGATGGCAATCCTTCGACCCATGAGGATATGCCGGTGGGGATCAACAACTCCTGGTGGGATCCTTCGATTACCTCCAGCACCCAATGTAATCCAGCGCAGAATCCTTACATCGATGTGCTGACGGCAGTGGAAGCATCCGGCATCGGAGTCGTCTTCTCCGCCGGGAACAGCGGCCCGAGCTCGACTTCGATCACCGCGCCGAAGAATGTCAACCTGAGCGAGGTGCACTTCTGGGCGACCGGAGCCGTGGACGGCAACAATCCCAGCCTGCCGATTGCTTCCTTCAGCAGTCGCGGACCAGTGGTCTCCAGTTGCCTTACCGGCAACTCCTCGCTGGATATCAAGCCGGAAGCATCCGCCCCCGGCGTGAGCGTGCGCTCTTCGATCATCGGCGGCGGCTACAGCAACTTCAGCGGTACCTCGATGGCCGCCCCCCATGTGGTCGGCGCCCTGGCGCTGCTGCGTCAGGCGCACCCGAACAAGACCGGCGCCGAGCTGAAGATGGCCCTCTACACCACCGCCACCGACCTCGGCGCGGTCGGTGAAGACAACAACTACGGTATGGGTGTGATCAACGTGTGGGCGGCGCATCAGTCGCTGGCCGACCCGGATGATCCCAACGATCCGGAAAATGTTACCGCTTACAGCGATTTCAATACCCCCACCTCGATCGACCTGAACTGGACTGATCCCACCACCTATGTGAACGGGGATCCCCTGACCAACTTCACCATCGAGATCTATCGTGATGGCGCTAATGTCGCTTCGGTCGCCAGCGGAACCGAGACCTATAGCGATGGCGGTCTGACCGACGGACAGATGTACCAGTACACCGTCTATGCCAAGGATTCCAACGATAGCCTGAGCAGCGGTGTCGATGTGTCCGCCTACGCGGGCGGCTCTCCGGTCCCGGCAGCGCCGGAAAATCTATCGGGCAGCGCGACGACCACGGAAGCGCAGCTAAGCTGGAGCGATCCGGCGACCCAGAGCGACGGCACCCCGCTGGATGACCTGGATCATATCAACATCTACCGCAATGGCGTGGTGGTGGCCAGCGTGGCGCCGGGCACGGAGACCTACACCGACACGCCTCCGGCCGGCTTCACCTACGACTATGCGGTGACGGCGGTGGATAACGAAACGCCTCCCAACGAGAGCGCGGCGAGCAACTCGATTGCGCTGTTCGTGGGCGACACCCCCAACTTCCTGGTGTGGGTGGGCCCGGATGCGACCGCAGAGAGCGCAGAGAGCGGTGACTCGATCTTTACCTCGCTGGTGGCCAACGGGGAGAGCGTGCTGCTCACCAACAACCTGTTCGAGTTCGGCAGCGACCTGAGCATCTATGAAGGTGTGTTCGTGGTGCTGGGGATCTTCTCCAACAACCACGTGATCGGATCGGGTGATCCGGAAGGCCCGGCGCTGGATGCCTATCTGGCGGGCGGGGGGAACATCTACCTGGAAGGCGGCGATTGCTTCAACTACGACCCGGAAGTGGGCGGCTACCAGATCCGTCCCTGGTTCAGCCTCGATGACGGCCCGGACGGCAGCGGCGACCTTTCGGGGATCACCGGTCTGAACGACCTGTCGGCCTTCAGCTTCAGCTATAGCGGCGAGAACAACTGGATGGATGAACTGCAGCCGGTGGCCTCGACCCCGGTGTGGCAGAACAGCGGCAACAGCGACATCAGCGGTGTGTTCTATGTCGGCTACAACGGCGGCAGCGGCCGTGCGGTGGGGGTTGTGCCCTCCTTCGGCGGCCTGGTCGACAACCCGTCGCCCCTTCGCCCGCAGCAGCGCGTGCTGGCGGCCTCAGACGTGGCGCGCCAGGCAGCGACGCAGACGGTGAAGTCGCGCCCGGCCCGGGACGGGGAAGCACAGCCGTTCGTGAAGAAGGCGGCTTACTATCCGGAACTGAAGGCCAATCGCAAGCAGCCGGGCGAGCTCTACCGCATCACCCCGGGCGGCGGTATCGAAATGCTGGCCAATACCAAAGACGACCTGATGGCGGCCTACCTGGAGATCTTCCGCACCAGCGGAGATCCGACCATCGCCGTGACGCCCGGCGCCCTGTCGGATACGCTGCTGGTGGGCGGCACGGCCGACCATAACCTCAACATCGCCAATGTGGGCGGCAGCCTGGCCGGCGATTTGACCTACACCATCACCGAAACCCCGGACGTTCCCTGGCTGAGCGTCAGCCAGACCAGCGGCACCGTCACCGCCAACAACAGCGATGATGTGACGGTGAGCCTGGATGCTGCCGGTCTTGCGAACGGCAACTATTCGACCACCCTGGAGATCGCCAGCAACGACCCGGCGACCCCGCTGGTGACGGTGACGGTGGATCTGCTGGTGAACAATGCGCCGGTGATGAGCATCTCACCGAGCAGCTTTGATGTGACTCTCACCCCGGACTCCAGCACCACCCGCACCCTGACGGTGTCGAACAGCGGGGTCGGCCCGCTGGATTTCGTGGTTTCGATTGAAGGCAGCGCGGCGGCCAACGCCAAGGTGGATATCCTGGCCAACGGTCAGGCGCGCACTGCGCCGGTGATCGCCCGCGGCAAGGAGATCCCGGTCGAGCAGTTCCTGAAGCGCCACCGCACCGCGGCGACCGCCCAGGCGCCCACCGCGCAGGTGGATGCGAATCTGCCCAGCGTGGCCGGTCTGCAGCGGATCTCTCCGTTTACGCCCAACGGCCCCGATGGTGAAGAGGTCTTCGGCAGCGCCCAGAACGCCTTCGGCCCGGCCGGGGCGCGGGGACGGGGCAACCACTTCTACTGCGCCACCGCGACGACCCTGACCGAACACCGGCTGTATCTGAACGTGACCGCTTCCACCGACATGCAGTTCCTGGTGTATGAAGGCGACGTTCAGGTGGGCGATTACACCCTGATCAACGTTTCGGAGATCGCCTCCTCGGGCACCGGGGAAGGCTGGTACAGCTCCGGCCCGGTCAGCGTGCCGCTGCAAGCCGGGAAGTATTACCTGATCTTCCCGCAGTGGACCGCGGCAGCGAATTATTACAATGAGCAGAACATCGTGCCCTTCCCGATCCCGGCATCCTTCGGCGAGCTGCAGATGGGAGTGGGCTGGAACTATGCACCGGGCTACGCGGTGCCGCCCCTGGCGACCCAGAGCGTGCCTTCGACCGCCTTCGGCGCGCCGACCGCTTACTATCAGACCCTCGTGACCGGCGGCGGTGGCGGCGGCTCCTGGCTGGTCGCCGATCCGGATACGGCGACGGTTGCAGCCGGCAGCAGCGTGGATGTGATTTTGACCTTTGACGCCACCGGCCAGGTGGGCGGTGATTATTTTGCCGACATCATCGTGAGCGGCAACGACCCGGCCAACCCGGCGGATACCGCTTCGGCGCATCTGTTCGTGGAAGGGGTGGTCACGATCAGCGCCACGCCCGACCCGCTGGTGTTCCCGGCGGCGACCTTCCTGCCGGATACCGCGGTGCTGACGGTGAAGAATGACGGCAACGGGCTGTTGATGGTCAGCGACATCACTTCCGACAACAGCGTATTCGTTCCTCAGCAAACCTCCTTCGACGTGCCGGCCTTTGATAGTGTGATGGTCGATGTGGTCTTCTTGCCCGGCACGGCAGGGATCGAAACCGGCACCCTCTCGATTATGAGCAACGACCCGGTGACCCCGCAGCTGGATGTGGCGGTGGAAGCCGAGGCGCTGGATCCTCCGGGGATCGAAGTGAACCCGACGGAAGTCAATGAAACGATTGGCGCGCTGGGCGATTCGACCGACGTGCCGATGCAGTTGACCAATAACGGCGGCGCGCCGCTGGTATGGTCGGCGGCGGTGGTGTCCTTCAAGGGCGCCCGGGTGGTGACCGGCAAGACTTACAGCAAGGGCCCGGCCCACACCGATTACCACGTTCGCAACAGCGAGACGCCTTACATCGCTTTGGTGACGGAAGATACCTGGGATCTGCAGTTCAGCGCCAACCTGGAGACGGTGACCGGTGCGCTGGGCAATGCCGGCTCGGAATTCGACGGCACCTACTACTACACCACCCGCTGGGCCACCAACCTGCTGCACAAGATCGATATGGGCGGCAATCTGGTGGAAGAGTTTTCGATCAGCGGCGTGACCGGCCTGCGCGACCTGGCCTTCGACGGCACCTACATGTATGGCGGTGCGGCGGGCAACACCATCTACCAGATGGATTTTGCCAGCAAGACCTTGATCGGCACCATCAGCTCGCCGGTGGCGGTGCGGCATATCGCCTATGACGAAGCCAATGACGCCTTCTGGGTGGGCAACTGGGACACCAACATCACTCTGGTGAGCCGCAGCGGCGCCACCCTGTCGTCGATCAGCTCGGCGGTGCACGGCCTGGGCGGGATGTATGGCTCGGCCTACGATCATTGGACGGCCGGCGGCCCCTATCTGTGGGTCTTCGACCAGGGCCTGGGCGCGGGCTTCCCGCAGCTCTTGCATCAGATCGACCTGAACAGCAACACCCCGACCGGTGTGACTTATGACGTGACCACCGACTTCCCGACCTCGGCCGGTATTGCCGGCGGTCTGTTTACCACCGAAGGGATCGTCTCCGGCACCGCCTCGATCGGCGGTCTGCTGCAAGGCACCCCGGATAACCTGTTCGTCTACGAACTGGCCCCGGCGGCGCCGTCGTTCGTGAAGCTGGTGGGCACCACCTCGGGCAGCATCAACCCCGGGGACTCCGACGGGTTCATCGTGCGCTTGACGGCGGTGGGCGCCAATCCGGATACCACCTTTACCGGTGAGTGCGTGATTGCGACCAACATTCCCGGTGCGGAGATCGTGAACATTCCGGTGACGATGCATATCCTGGCCACCGGCATCGAGGATGGAGAAACGCTGCCGACGACCTATGCGGTGAGCAGGAACTATCCCAACCCCTTCAACCCGACGACGACGATCGGTTATCAGCTGCCGGAAGCAGGTGACGTGCGGCTGGTGATCTACAACGTGCTCGGTCAGAAGGTGCGCACCCTGGTGAATGCCCGGATGCAGCCCGGCCGCTATCAGGCGGTGTGGGATGCGCGCAACGATGCCGGGGCGCCGGTAGGCAGCGGGATCTACATCTACCGCTTCGAAGCCGGGGCGTTCTCGCAGGTGCAGAAGATGATCCTGCTCAAATAATCTGTTATGCGCCAAACTACGGCGCATAACAGATTTAACTGATGCAGGAAGTTGTAATGGCTTTTCGAGCCCCGCTCCAATCCGGAGCGGGGCTTTTTTTGATAGAGTACAAGAGTGGGTAATGACCAGAATTATGTGTAACTTCAGTGAAGAGATTATTCCCAATTGCTGAAACGGCTATTTTTTGCCGACTGCTACTGCCACTGTCAACTGCCACTTCCGAACTTATGTAAGATAGCGGCTCCGCCGGGCAGGGGTTAGTCGGGCAGGTGGGCGCTCAGCCCAAAGTAAAAATTGCGGCCCCGGCCGGGCAGGTTATTGATGCTCAGGTGTTCGTGATATTGCTGATCGAGGAAATTTTCCACGCCAAGCTGGGCCTCGAAATGTTTCGCCAGGGGGAGACGGGCGCGGAAGTTAACGATGAAGAACCCAGCGGTTTCATCCTCCCGGGTGGTCCGGGAGGCGATCCGCTCCTGCCGGCTGCCGAAGCGGGAATCGAGCCCCAGCCAGAACCCGCCGGCGCGGTATTGCAATCCGATGCCGCCTTCCAGCGGAGGGATCAGCGGCAGCGGCTCGTCCATCTCCCGGTTGTGGCCGTAGGTATAGGCCAGGGAAGTGCTCAGCCGCAGCGGCCCGCCGGGTGCGAACGTTGCACTAAGTTCCCCACCGGCGATCACCGCACTACGGATGTTGGCGAAGGTCTTAAACTCGTCAGACTGCAGCACTCCGCTGATGTAATTATCGATATGGTTATAGTAGGCATTGACCCGCCACCGCAGCGGGGCGTCGATTTGTTCGAAACCGATTTCGATCTGGCGGCTGCGCTCCGGCGCCAGCCCGGGATTGCCGGTATAAAAATAACCGTCGGTCACATTGTAGAGGAAGAAACCGTAGCTCTCAATGTGGGTCGGCAGCCGCCGGGATTGTGCCAGGCCGCCCTGCAGAATATGGTGCCGGCCCAGGCGGTATTCCAGGAATGATCCGGCGCTGAAGATCCGGGTGCTTTGCCGGACGCTGATATTATCCCAGAAACCCTGCAACTGTCGGCGGCCGAATTCATTGCGCAGGTCGCGGCTGCTATGGTCGATGCGCAGGTTGCTGCGCACCCGCAGCCGGGCGGAAGGCATCCACTGGTGATCCAGGATGAATGCCAGGTTGTAGACCTGCGCATCGCCGATGTTCAGCAGGTAGGCATCAGACACGTCCGGAAAAATGCTCTCCATCTTCATATCAGCAAAAGCACTTAGACGGTATCCATCCAGCACGGCCGAGAGAAGGTGCTGGCCGCGGGCAACAGTAATCTCACCGATCGCTCCCAGGGTGCGGGTATATCCGAACATCGGCATGTACATGTCGGGCATCACCTCCCGCCCGGTCACGTCGCGCTGGTAATCGTCCATCCAGTGATCGATCCGGTTGTAGTAAACCGTGCTGTTCAGCGATTGGATCCCGGCACCCGGCGAATCCCAGCGATGGGTCAGCCGGTAGATCTGAGATTTGGTGCGGGTGGCGTCCATCAGCAGCACCGGGTATCCGATATCGCGGGCATTATCGCCGATGAAGGAAAATTCTACGATGTGGTTCCCGGCGAATTTCCGTACTGCATCCAGCTTGTAATTGTTTTTTTCGAAGCCGGAATTGGTCACCAGAATGCGGTTTCCGGCATAATAATTACCGGCCGACTTGATGGAGAAAGTGCCGCGCAGCGCCAGGTTTGCCGAGGCGTAATTAACTTCGCTGCGCAGCCGCCGCAGGCGGGAGACCGTTTCATAGCCGGATTCCGCCTGCAGGGAAAAGGGGCGCTGGAAATCCGGTTTGCGGGTGACCAGGTTGATGGTGCCGCCGACGCTGGCGGATTTGGTCAGATCGAACGCGCCCCGGGATACCTCCAGCTTTTCCAGATTCTCCACTTCGACGTAAGCAGTGACCGGGTCCATCCGGTCGACGCAGGCGCTGAAGATCTTCATGCCATCGATCACCAGCCCGATCTGCCCGCTGTTCAGGCCGCGCAGGGTCGGCTCCAGGGCGAAGTTCGCCCGGCGGATCATTGCGACCCCCTCGGCCTTCTGCAGAACATCATCGGTGGCATTGAGCCACTGGTCGATGTGATGCGGCGACTCCTCGCTGTATACCAGCACCGCATCGGAAAGTGCGATCACCGCTGGGGCCAGAAGTATTCGCAGCGGCGCATTTTCCCCCTGGCGCACGGTCAGGCGATGCCGCACAGTTTGATATCCCAGGGCGCTGATCTCGAGCTGGTATTCGCCCGGAGGCAGGCACAGTTGGAAGGCGCCGCTGCTGTCGCAGGCGACGCCTTGTTGAGTACCGGAAATCACCACATCAGCATAAGCAACCGGGGTTAAGGTGGCATTGTTCAGCACCAGCCCTCCGATGGAGGGCTGGGCATTGCTCGCCGCCGCGAGCAGGATACACAGGAACATCAATTGTCCCGGGAGAGATTTCATATGCATGATTCAATATCTCCTGAAATTGCCCGGAAAATATCAGGGCACGTTAATGTCGAAACTGGTGGTTAGCAGGGAATCACCGCGGCTCAGATTCAGGTCGATCCGCCAGTCACCACTCATAGTGAAGTTGACCTTGCCCCGGTAATGCCCCATCTCGCCGTGAACCGGATTGACATTGTTGGGCGAGCCGTGGCCCATCGAGGGCATGCTCGGGGTCATTTCCACCGCCGCATCGGTAATCGCCGGAAAGGCATTCATATTTTCCCGGTAGTGAACGGTGATCTCAAAATCGTTCAAGCCGACGGTCGGCACGGCGGGCTGAAGCAAGGTCACGAAGTACAGACGGGCATCGGCACCGGTCGCCGATTTAACCATACTGCTGGGTGCGACATCGAAATTCAGCATGATTTCACCCGCATCATTATTGGCCTGATTTTGAAAATTGACATGCAATTCCCACATTCCGGCCATAATAAAGTTGACCGCGCAGGGATAGAGCCCATCTACTGCAGCACCTCCGGCAGGGTCTTCAAAGGGAGCGGAGTGCTGCATCTGGCCCATATTCATCATCGGGGTGATCGCGATAGATCCGTTATTCACGACAGTATTGTTCGTCGTGTTGGTCATTCTGACATAGATGCGGTTATATCCCACCGCCGGTTGCTCCGGGGCGTAGACGCTGATCCGGGTGTTTTGCGCGCTGTCTTCCCCGATCAGCACCATGGATTCGGTGGGATCATCAGTCGTTTGCGGTTCGGTGCTATTGTCACTGCATCCGCTGAACGCCAGCATGGCGGCCAGCAAAAGGGTAAATATTCTGAGATGTGGCATGTTGATTGCTCCTTCATTAAGTAACTGGTAGTTGGTGATTGGTTATTGGGTAAGACAGTTTTTACCAATGCCCCATAACCACGACCCATCACTGATCTTGAAATATAAGTAATTGCCCTTTACAGGATAAACGAGCCGCGTATTTTGCGGCGTGGCAATCCCCTGATAATGCTTCCAACGTTACTGCAGGTGGATGCACCTCACCGGAGATTGTTTCGGCATAATACGCCTCGCAATGACAGATTATCGGGGTATTAACGGTTCCAGGTTTGCGTGATGGGTGGTTTCTCGATACGGTTCGGCAGGTTAAAAACGGGGAGTGCACCGATATCGCCGCGATAGGTGCCGCGACGCGGAAAACGAATTGCGGCAAAGGGGTTGAAGAGCACATATTTGAAAGCGGTAAAGGTTATGCCGGGCGAGGTACTGCTGTCGCCGCAGGCACCGCTGATAGAAACATCGTGAATACTGCCTGCTGGCTGCGGAACGCCACAGCAACTGCTTTGACAGGCGCACTGCTTTTCAATGGTGTTGCCGCAGCAGCAGGATGATGCGGCCATGCGAGCGGCGGGAAGCAGCCATGAGGGCGGCACCGTGGTCTCCATGCCGCTCATCAGCAGTGCGAGCAGGATAAACAATATATCTTTTAATGCCGGCATAGTCGAATCTTGTATTATGACGATCGGTTTATCCGAATCTCTTTTCTCCGGCGCTACTTTGGTAGCATACGTACGGAATATCGGCACCGGAAGCGAGCTTTTCAAGTGGTTCCGGAAAAAAAACTGCGGTGTGGTAAATTTCGGATGTATATTTATCCCGCTATGGTTCAAGCAATCGGAACAATACTGATGCTGTGGAAGCGGTTGACGGCATACGGTTTACCATTATCCGGGGTTGGGCTGCGGCGGTTATGCCTGCTCTGGCTGTTCCTGTTGCCGCCGCAACACGCCGTCTGTTCCCAGGATCTGCTGGTGGCGGTGGCAGCCAATGTGCAGTTTGCCATGGAAGCGCTGCAGACGGCCTTCATGGAGGAAAGCGGTTTGCAGATAAAAACGATTGTCGGCTCCTCCGGTAAACTGACCGCCCAAATTGAAAACGGCGCGCCCTTCGACCTGTTCCTCTCCGCCGATATGAAGTATCCCCAGGAACTGTACCGGGCCGGCCTGGCGGTGGATACCCCGCGGGTATATGCCCGGGGGGCGCTGGTGTTGTGGAGTCTGACCGGACTGGATTTGGATCGCGACATTCCGGCCATCCTGAACGATCCGGCGGTGGAGAAGATCGCCGTCGCCGATCCCCGGCTGGCGCCCTACGGGGCAGAGGCGCTGCAGGTGCTGCAATTTTACGGGATATTCGAAACCGCATCGCCAAAGCTGGTGTACGGACGCAGCATCGCCCAGGTGAATCAATATATCACCCTGCAAACCGTGGCAGTGGGGCTGACCGCCAAATCGGTGGTGCTCTCGCCGGAACTGCAGGAGACGGGAGCCTGGATCGCCATCGATCCCCGGGCCTACTCACCGATCGACCAGGGAGCGGTCATCCTCAAGCACGGCCGGGATAATCGGCCGGAAGCAGCCCGGCGCTTCTATGCATTCCTTTTTTCCTCTCCGGCACAGGCCATCTTCTCCCGCTACGGGTACGAGCTGCCATGAACCGGCTGAAGGCAGAGATTACCGCCATCGAAAGCGGCGGCCACATCTCGCTGGTGGAGCTGCGCGCCCACGGCGATCGGTTTAGCTGTGTGGTGATCGAAACTCCGCAGACCGCTGCATATCTGCGGATCGGCCGGGAGGTGGAGATCCTGTTCAAAGAGACCGAAGTTTCCATCGCCAAGGACCTCTCCGGGGAGATCAGCCTGCGCAACCGCATTCCGGCGATGATCAAGCAGGTCGACAAAGGGGCGGTGCTGGCGCGGATCGTGCTCGATTACCGGGGTCTGGAGATCGTGTCCATCATCACCACCCGCTCCGCCAACCGCCTCAATCTCCGGCCCGGCGACCGGGTGATCGGGCTGGTCAAGGCGAACGAGGTGTCCATACTGGCGTAGCACCAGCGCGCGATATTCGCTCGTTAAGGATTAATTTTACGAATAACATGAGGCCACCATGCAAATCTGGGTCGATGCCGACGCCTGCCCCCGGGCGATTAAGGAGATCCTCTTCCGAGCTGCCGAGCGTACCGGGGTGTTGCTGTTCCTGGTTGCCAACCAGCCGCTGCGTACCCCGCCGTCGGAATATATTCGCAGCATCATCGTGCCCGGTGGGTTCGATGTCGCCGACGAGCATATCAGCGGGGCGGTTCAGAGTGGCGACCTGGTGATCACTGCCGATATTCCCCTGGCGGCAGCAGTAATTGCGAAAGGCGCCTATGCGCTCAATCCCCGCGGGACATTCTACAATAAGGATAATATCGGGGAAGCGCTTTCGGTGCGCAATTGGATGAGCGACCTCCGCAGCAGCGGGGTGGAGACCGGCGGCCCGGCTTCGTTTTCTCCGCGCGATCGTGAGAATTTTGCTAATCAGTTAGACCGTTTCCTCAGCAAGCATGGCAGGCAGGCGGAATAATCCGCTTACCTGCCTCCGCCCTCCCATTTTATCGTTCGAAGCAACATATCTTCAAACTATTGCAACATATCTGAAAGAAATCCCATTCCCTTTTCCATATCTTGATTCAGCAGTCAATCAGAACGGCTGCGATCAAAATTCATCTGAAAATAATTTACACCTCAACTAACCATTCACCAAGAAAGGAGCAACACCATGTCAGATAAGAAAAAATTAGTGATCGTCATCAGCCGGGGATTTGACGACGAACGCGCGTCGGTGGCCTGGAGCATCGCCAACGGCGGTATTAAAACCGGTCTCGATGTATCGATTTTCCTGGTCAGTTCCGGGATCGATTGGGTGCGCAAAGGAGCCATGGAAGGCGCGCATCTGAATCCCTACGATCCTCCGATGAAGGATATGATCCAGTTCGTGATCGACAGTGGCGGCACCATCATGGCCTGCCCGCCCTGCGCCAAGGCCCGCGGATATGGCGAGGCGGAACTGCTCGACGGCGTCGTCATCACCGGATCGGGCGCGATGCACGAGCTGATCAAGCAGGGCGCGGCGACGCTGAGCTTCTAATAGCCGGCCTGACGGTTATTGCCCTCGCAGTACGGGCATATATCCAATGTTGATATAATCATCCCAACCGGATATATCAACAAAAGCTCCCGATTGCAATCGGGAGCTTTTGTATTTTCTAACTCTCCTCAAAAACTTGCCTATTACCCAAACAACCATTATCTTCCAGCAATTATATTCCCAAAACCGGCTTGTGGCACAGCAGAAGTTGGTAGTTCTACTTTAAGACCTTAAGAATTGGCCCACGAGATACTCGAAAGAATACCTATGAAAGATAAAATTTAAGCGCCTTAAAATCTTGAGATCTGATAGGGCCAAAATAGAACGCGGATAAAACGGATGACGCGGATTTACGCGGATGACAGATAATGTAAAAGACAAAAGCTCATGAAAACTCTGTGCCCTTTGCATTCGCTTGGCTAGCTTGCGGTAAATCTTTGATGACACCAGGCGAAGCACCATAGAAAAATCCGCGAGAATCTGCGTCATCCGCGTCATCCGTGTTCTATCAAAAGTGCTTGTCATGTACTCAAAAAAGACTTAATTAACAGTATAAGTAAATGGGTGTATGAAGATATGGGTAAATTCGCTTGGCTTCCGGCTTTCCCTCTTCACCCATCCCCCCATCCACCCATCCCCCGGCACATCTACCTAACTTTCATATCGCTGCTGCTCGTTTCCGCCGCTCTACACTCCCAGACCCAGAAGTTGGCTGTTGACAATATATCTACTAATGCCGGCCTGTCGCAGAGCACCGTCAGCTTCATCCTGCAGGACCGCCAGGGCTTCATGTGGTTTGTTTCTGAGGAAGGCCTGAGCCGGTTCGACGGGTATGATTTCAAGCTGTACCGGCACGATCCCGCTGATCCCACCAGCCTGGGCGCCGGCAGTATTCAGGAGATTTACGAAGACAGCCTGGGCCTTTTCTGGGTGATCACTTTCGGGAAGGGGTTGGACCGGTTTGACCGGGTGACGGAACGCTTTAAGCATTACCGGCACAATCCGGACGATCCGCACAGCCTGAGCGGCGACACGATCAGCCAGGTATTCGAAGACCACACCGGCGCCCTGTGGTTGGTCAGCCCGGGAAGCGGGGTGAACCGCTATGACCGGACCCACGGCCGCTTCATCCGCTACCGGCACGACCCCGCCGATCCGCACAGCCTGAGCAGCGACGACGTCAACCTGATTCTGGAAGACCGCGCCGGCACCCTGTGGTTCGCCACTACAGACAGCGGGCTTAACCGCTTTAGCCGGGCGCAGGATCACTTCACCCGCTACCGGCATGACCCGGTGGATGTCAACACTCTGAGCAGCGACGCGATCAATCACCTCATCGAAGACGATGCCGGGCGGCTGTGGATCGCCACCGGGGATGGGGTCAGCATCCTGGATCAGGAGCGGCAGCGGTTCTGGCGGCTGCGCCACGATTCCGCCAATCCCAACAGTCTGAGCGACGACCAGGTTACCTGCATCTTTCAGGATTCCTTCGGGATATTCTGGATCGGCACCGAGGCCGGGGGGGTGAACCAACTAATCTTACCTTCGCCTTCTGGAAATCCTGGTTCTGCCGGAGCAGCATTCGACCCGGAAAAATTTCAATTTACCTGCTTCAAAAATGATCCGAACCGAGTCCTCCAATTTCAGACTAACCATATTTCCGCGGTTTTCGAAGACAAATTCACGGGGCTGTGGGTGGGGACCGCCTGGAGGAATCTGTATCTGTTCAACCGGGCTAGCGGGGATTTTTTACTGGTGAATCCCGAGCTGCCCGGCGCTTATCATCGCGGTAATGTTGAACGCTTTGCCAATCTACCCGATCGACTGGTGCGGAATTGGCTGCAAATCACCTTGAACCTAAACGAAATCACCACGGTGTATGAAGACCGGGCGGGAGTGTTGTGGGTGGGGACGACCGGCAGCGGGATTAACAAATACAGCCCGACAAGAAAAACCTTTTCCGGCGCCTTTATTGATATCCCCAAATGCCAGGCGATCTTTCAAGACAGAGATGGAATCCTCTGGATCGGCACCCCCGAGGGATTGTATCGATATGATCAAAAGACCCGTCAAACAAGCTTATTCGGACCCGAGACCTACGTCCGGCATCGCCCTCTCAACGACCCGGAAACCACCATGGACAGAATTGTTACGACTATTTATGAAGATCGCAGGGGGCGGCTCTGGATTGGCACAGAATGGATGATTTATGTTCTGACGAAATCCGGCGAAAAACTTACTTTGGTCAAAAGACTCCTGCTCGGCCAGCACATGAAGCTTATTTACGAGGACCGGATGGGCACCATCTGGATCGGCACCAGTAAAGGGCTGAATGAATATGATCCACGATCGGGGATTTTGCAGCACCACCAGTCCGATGTGCAAAATCCCAACACCCTCAGCAATAGTGATATCAATGCGATCTTCGAAAATGCTTCCGGGAGAATCTGGATTGCGACTGCCGGCGGGCTGACCCGCTATGATCGCGCCGGCGGAACTTTTACTCGCTTCCTGACCGGTCAGGGGCTTGCCGGCGGTATCCGGAACAACAACATTGTTGCCATCACCGAAACCTTCCCGGCAGCGCCGCCGGGTGATCCCGCCGGGAAAGGCACATTGTGGCTGGCGACCCTGGAAGGGCTGCTAAAATTCGATCCAGAGACGGAAACGATTACAAATTTCACCGAAGATGACGGGCTTTGCAATAATGCCGTGGTATCGATGATGCAGGATAGCCGCGGCAAACTCTGGCTGGGGACCTTAGACGGATTGTCGCGCTTTTCTCCGCAAAACGGGATTTTTAAAAACTATCATCATGCCGATGGGCTACAAGACTATGTGTTCAATTTCGGGGCATCATTTCAAAATCGCAACGGCGAGATGTACTTTGGGAGCGTTAACGGCGTGACCCTGTTTCATCCGGACAGTATTCGCGACGATCCCCGCATACCGTCAATCGTTTTGACCTCTTTTAAAATATTGAACCGGGAAATGGCGCTGGATACCGCCATCGCTTACAAAAAGCGCCTCGATTTCTCTCAGCAAGACAAAGTATTTACGATTGGGTTTGCCGCGCTGCACTTTTCCGACATCCGCAATAATCAATTCGCCTATAAACTGGAAGGGTTTGATGATGACTGGATTTACAGCGGCAACCGCCGCGAAGCGACCTACACCAATCTCGATCCCGGGGAATATATCTTCCGGGTCAAAGGATCCGATAACGCCGGGGTGTGGAATGAACGCGGTGCTGCCATCACAATTGTGGTGACCCCGCCGTGGTGGAAAACCGGCTGGGCTTATGCCCTCTACCTGCTCCTCGCCGCCGGGCTGCTGTATGGTTCCTGGCAATTTCAATTGAACCGCGAACGGATGCGGCAGCAACGCAAGCTGGAACAAGTGGAAGCGGAAAAGCTCCGGGAGGTCGATCGCTTGAAATCGCGCTTTTTTGCGAATGTCTCCCACGAGTTCCGCACCCCGCTGACGCTGATGATTGGCCCGGTGGAACAGATGCTCTCCGGGAAATTCAAAGGTAACATCAAAGAACAGTATCGTATGATCCTGCGCAACGGCCGGCGCCTGCTGAAATTGATCAACCAACTGCTCGACATCTCCCGCCTGGAATCGGGGCGCATGAAACTGCAGGCCAGCGAAACCGACATCGTGACCTTCCTGAGAAAAGTAATTGCCGCCTTCGAATCCCTGGCGGCACGCAAGCAGATCAACCTTAGCTTCCAGGCCCCGGAAGCACCGCTACTGGCCTACATCGACCGCGACAAGCTGGAAAAGATTGTGGTGAACTTGCTCTCGAATGCGTTTAAGTTTACGGAGCAGGGAGGAAGCGTTGAGGTTGTGATTGACATCCCCCCCGGCCCCCCTTCGAAGGGGGGAGTTGGTGCAGTTTCCCCCTTCGAAGGGGGATTAAGGGGGATGTTTGAAATCACGGTGCGTGATTCCGGCATCGGCATCCCCGCCGAGCGCCTGCCCCACATCTTCGACCGCTTCTACCAGGTAGACGACACCCACACCCGGGAGCAGGAAGGCAGCGGCATCGGCCTGGCGCTGACCAAAGAGCTGGTAGACCTGCACCACGGGGAGATCTTTGTGGAAAGCGGGCTCGGGGAAGGTACGACGTTTAGCGTTCGGCTGCCGTTGGGAAAGGGGCATTTGGACGCGGCCGCGAGTGCGGAATTCGGAATTCGGAGTGCGGAATGGGATGCAAATGCGGAACTCGGAGTGCGGAATTCGGAATTGGATGAGGAAGTGAATAATTTGGATGCAGATAATTCCACTGGAAGTGCTTCGAGCACGGATTCGCAAGATCCATTGCAATCCGCAATCCGCAATCCGCAATCCGAAATCCCACCCCCTTCCGCAATCCGCAATCCGCAATCCGCAATCGTCCTCGTGGTGGAGGACAATCCCGACATGCGCACCTACCTGCGGGAGAGCCTGGCGGGCGGTTACAAGATGCTGGAGGCAGAAGACGGTGAGCAGGGGGTAAAGAAGGCGGTGAAGGCAATGCCCGATTTGATCATCAGCGATGTGATGATGCCGAAGCTGGACGGCTATGAACTGTGCCGGAGACTAAAAAATGATGAACGCACCAGTCACATCCCGGTGATCCTGCTGACCGCCCGGGCCGACGGGGAAAGCAAGATCGAAGGGCTGGAAACCGGGGCGGATGATTATCTCGCCAAACCCTTCGATGCCCGGGAACTGCGGGTGCGGGTGAAGAACCTCATTGAACTACGGCGCAAACTGTGGGAAAAATTCCGCCAGGGGAGCACCGTAGAACCTCGGGAACTTACGCTGACCTCTATCGATGCCCGGTTTCTGGAACGGGCAATCGCAGTGGTCGAAAGGCATCTCGATCAGCCGGATTTTGAAACGGAAGCCTTTGGCAAAGAGATCGGCTTGAGCCGCGCCCAATTATACCGCAAGCTCCGGGCCCTAACCGGCCAGTCCACCCACCAGTTTATTCGCACCCTGCGCCTGAAACGGGCGGCACAGCTTCTACAGCATCGTACCGGCAATGTTTCTGAAATTGCTTACCAGGTGGGATTCAATAATTTATCCCATTTCTCCCGGGTGTTTCGGGAGGTGTTTGGGGAGAACCCGTCGGCGTATGCGGAGAAGTTTTCGGAAGGGGGGAGAAATGATGGGTGAACGCAACAATCTGGTGCCACGCTCCGCGTGGCACCCCACCATTCGACGCTCCGCGTCGAGTGCGCACGAGTTTGATTCCGATGATGTGGTGCGGAGCGTCACGAAGGGCGTTCGACGCGGAGCGTCGAACGAGACGTACGGAATATTAAATCTTTTAAGCAGTAACCCATCCACCCATCCACCCATCCACCCATCCACAAGGCACTCCCTATGGCTCATATTGATTCTCCTAATCATCCCCTCCCTCCTCCACCCTCACATCCGCCACATCCCCACCGACCACCCCACCATCCAGGCCGGGATTAACACTGCGGCTGACGGCGACACCGTGCTGGTGGCGGAAGGGATTTATTTCGAGAATATCAGCTTCCGGGGAAAGGCGATCACCGTCGCCAGCCGCTTCCTGCTGGACGGTGATACCAGCCATATCGCCAACACGGTTATTGACGGCAGCCGCCCCATCCATCCCGACAGTGCTTCGGTGGTCTATTTTATTTCCGGGGAGGATACCACCTCGATGCTCTGCGGATTCACGATTACGCACGGCAGCGGAACCTTAACGGAATTTCAGTGGGTAGACTTATGGTACAAAGCACAAACAGGCGGGGGCATCTTTTGCGATAATGCCGGGGCCCGCATCGTACACAACCGGATTATCAACAATCATGTCGCGGGCGTTGGCTGGGCGCTCGGTGGCGGGGTTTATGTTGACAGCTATGATACGCTGACCCATGTGATTCTGGATAACAACCACATCTCCCGTAACTCGTTAACTGCGATTGAGAACTCCTGGGGGGGTGGTCTTCTGCTAATCAGTCATGCCACGGTAACCAACAATCTTATCTCCTATAATACCAGTTCATCGGATGGCTTTGCTGCCGGCGCGGTTGTGTGCTGGTCGGAAACATACCCGCGCTATGTGGTGCTGAAAAACAATCGCATCCGGCACAATGCGGCATCCGGCAAACACGCAGGTTTTGGCGGGGGCATCAATATCTCGGGCGCAACCTCCGTTTTGATCATCGGCAATGATATTTCGTACAACGAAGTGAATGCCGGACAGAATTGCTATGGCGGCGGCATCACCCTGGTTTACAGGACCGCAAGTGACAGCATCATTGGCAACACGATTACCCACAACCGGGCGAAGAGCCAAAACCAAACTCACTCCCGGGGCGGCGGCATCGATCTGACCTACAACAGCAATCAAAGCACTACCCTGATCAGCGGGAATGTGATCACCCACAATCAGGCCTGGATCGGCAGCGCTTTTCACAGTTATCTCAGCAAGGCGCAACTCCGCGACAATATCGTTAAAGATAATACCGACATGGTTTGGGAAGGAATTGAGCCCGAAATGAAACACCAGCGTTAATCTTTGCAACACCACCGTTAGACAACCCACCCTCGAAATTTGTAGCTTCGGAAGAAAGGAATTCCTTAAATCGCAGTGACGCCCTATGCGGTGGCGTCATCTACCGATTTGCGCGTGCTAAGCAACATCTTTAGCAGTAAACCCTGTCGTATCACCTGATCTTTGATAATCGATGAGTGGCAGTAGCAGTAGCAGTCAACTTCCTGCCACTGCTACTGCCGCTGCCACTTGAAAAGCCTGGATTGTCAAAGACTACGTGATAGAACAACCAAACCCATAACCGAGGAGAAAAAAGATGAAAGGTTTGATAACGATATTAAGCGCTCTGCTGTTCATTGCCAGCCTTCAGGCCGGCATCATTCGCATTCCGGCGGACCAGCCCAATATCCAGGCGGGCATCGATGCCGCGCTGGAGGGCGATACGGTGCTGGTGGATGAGGGGCTATGGTATGACCAGATCTTCTTCCGGGGCAAAGCCGTCACCGTGGCCAGCCATTTTATTATGGACGGGGATACCAATCATATCGGCAATACCATTATCGACGGCAGCCTGAACACCGATCCGGACAGCGGCTCGGTGGTGTATTTCATCGCCGGCGAAGATACCAACTCGGTGTTATGCGGTTTCACCATCACCGGGGGCAGCGGAACCATAACGGAGTACAGCTGGCATGGTGGTGTATTTCCTGGAAGAACCGGTGGCGGTGTCTTTACCTATAACTCAGGCGCCCGTATATCAAACAATATCATTAGGAACAACAATATACCGATTTATACCAACACTTACGGCGGCGGCATAAATGTATATACCGGCAATAGTGGCGCCCATGCCCGGATTGACGGCAATAAGATTATAACCAACATTATCAATGGGCAGGGGCAAAGCCAGGGAAGCGGTATTTTTTTTCACGGTGATGGTACGATCGCCAACAATGACATTTCCTTAAATACGACGTATGCAAATAATGAGGCATTCGGTGCAGTGGGTTTTTGGGCAGATTCGACACTTCGTCATGTTTTGGTTAAAGATAATCATATTACCGGGAATGTGGTCAACGGGGATTACGCAACGGCGGGAGGAATACAAATCGAGGTTGGCATAAAAGCTGTGATCATTGGGAACACCATATCTGACAATATTTTGAACGGTATAGCCTTTGGTGAAGGCGGCGGTATCCGCCTGGTATGGATGACCGATATGGATACGATCGATAGCAACATCATTACCGGCAATAAGGTATACGGCAGCTCTTCATATGCGGGTGGGATCATGATCCGTGATAGTGAGAATACCAGCAATACCCTGATTACCAACAATATTATCTCCGGCAATTCCGCAAAGGATGGAGGCGGGATTCGCTGCCTGGGTAGCAAGGCGCAAATGATAAACAATACCATCGTCAATAACATTGCCGGTGTCGGGGGTGGCGGCCTCCTGGTGAATGGCCCATTGTCTGAGGCGATCGTTATCAACACTATTTTATGGGGCAACAGCGCTCTTAGTGGCTCGCAGATAAGTATTACCGGTGGCCTGGCCCCCGTGGCTTCCAGCGATGTGGAAGGCGGCTGGCCGGGGGATGGTAATATTAATGCCGACCCATTTTTTGCAGATAGCCTGTTTAACCTGGCGGACAGCAGCCTGTGTATCGGAAGAGGCATCGATTCGCTACAGATTGATAACGTATGGTATTATGCGCCTGACCATGATTTTGACGGCGATCCGCGGCCAAATCCTCCAGGATCGATGCCGGATATTGGCGCCCAGGAGTCGCCATTGGGAACACCCGTCGCAATAGAACCGATTTCTGGTTTACTGCCGAAGACTTCCGCACTTCACCAAAACTATCCCAACCCCTTCAACCCCAGCACCACCATCGAATTCGCTTTAGCGAAAGGCGGGTGGGTGACGCTGAAGATCTATAATGTGCTGGGAGAGGAAGTGGCGGAACTGGTTGCAGAAAGCCTCAGCGCCGGCAGCTATAAATATGATTGGAACGCCGCCGGCCTGGCCAGCGGGATGTATTTCTACCGCCTGGAGGCGGGACGGTATAAACAAACCCGCAAGCTCGTGCTTTTGAAATAGTATCGTATGACCCCAACTACGGGTCATACGATACTATTTTCTATTACTTCGTTTAATTTCGCGCCGGGGTGCGTGAAGGAGAGGGCCATGAGGTTTTATTGGGGGTTTGTCATAAGCTCCCAATAGCCTCTCCGGCCGGTTCTTGCGAACCGGTTTAAAACAAAAAAGGGATGAACATTTTGGTCGCTTGCATATAGCGCCGATAAGCGGTACCAAACCGTTGAAGATTTTCCTTCTCTTCAATCCTGGCCGCTGCAAAAACAAAAACCGAAAGCGCCAGGAGCAGCAGGATCGCGGGAAGGGTGACATGCTTGAGCAATGCCCCAACCCCGGCCAGGAGAAGAAAGGAAAGAATCAGGAATATTGCCAGTCGATACATGATGCTGACCGCCTGCGAGTTACTGCAATTCAAATTTACAAATTATCGAATGATATGGGGAGGCATATTACGAAAAATAGAACGCGGATGACGCGGATGACGCGGATTTTTTTAAGCTGCTTCGCTCAGGGACCTCAAAGATCGCCGAGCTGTATTATGCGAATATCTTTGTTTATTAAATGAATCAGTCATCCGCGAAAATCCGCGTCACCCGCGTCATCCGCGTTCTATAAAAGACCTTGAAACGTTAAGCCAGATGGCAGCCTTATTGCAGCAAAATCATCTTCCGAACCGCATGCATCCCCCCCGCCTCCAGCCGATAAAAGTAAACCCCGCTGCTGAGGCCCCCGGCGTTAAACCTCACCTGGTAACTGCCTGCCGCCTGGCGCTCCGACACCAGAGTGCGCACTTTCCGGCCCTGCAGATCATACACGCTCAGCGCCACCTCACTGACCACTGATAACTGATACCTGATCACTGTCGTGGGATTAAACGGATTGGGATAATTCTGAGCCAGGGAAAAGGTGCCGGGCAATTCTTCCGGCGTATCGGCGATGCCCACCCAGAAAGGGTTCTCCCGCCGCCACACCCCGTTGTAGTCGGTGCCAGCAAACATATACGATTCGCTTACGGCAATGGCTTCCACGGACGCCCGGGGTGAAAGTCCCTCGCTGTAAGGTGAATAAGAAGCCCCATTGTCAAAAGACGCATAGATCCAGGAAGGCCCCTGATCGGTGCCGGCCAGCACCATCCCGTTGCCGACCGGCCCGAGTGCAAAGACGGAGGCGTCGGCGGGAAATCCCCCGCTGGCAAACCAGGTGTTGCCGCTGTTGCTGGAATAGCGGGCGCCCCCAAAAAATGCCCCGGCAAAAGCATAATTGTCGATCGCTGCCACTTCCACATAGTCGACCGTGCTTTGCAGCGAGACGGACCAGCTCACCCCATTGTCGACAGAGCGGTAAACCCCGAAACCTGAGGGCACTGCGGCATAAAGTATATCACCGCCCGCCACCAGACTGGTTACGTTTAAACCCTGAACATTGGTCGCGAACCAGTTTTCGCCTTTGTCCGGTGAGTAATATACGCCTTCATCGGTAGCAGCGACGAGATTATTCCCGCTGGCTGCCAACCCCTTGATAAATGACAGATCCGCTGGCAGCCCGGCGCCGGCGCAGCGGATCCAACTGTCGCCGTTGTCGCTCGATTTATAGACTGCGCTATTGAAATAGAGCTCCAGGCTGGCATAGATATCCCCGTCGAATTCGCAGATTGCCCAGGCATCGCCATAATGGGTGGTGTCACTGGTCCCGCCGAGCTTCACCCAGTTGTCGCCCTCGTCAGCGCTGCGGTATACGCCGTCGCGGGTTCCGGCGAACACATTGGATTTATCCACCAGCAGCGACAGGATGCTGGAGCCGGCGGGAAAACCGCTGAGGGATTTGTTCCAGGATAAACCGAGGTCGGTCCGCCACTTCCACATAGTCGACCGTGCTTTGCAGCGAGACGGACCAGCTCACCCCGTTATCGGCGGTAGATACCGACATAATGGGAGCCGGCAATCAGGGTGGAGGCGCCGGTAGCGGTTATAGCACGCACATCCTTGGGGCCCATGCCGGTATTCGCGGAAAACCAGGTGGTGCCGTTGTCGGTCGATTGATATACCCCATCGTACGAGGTTGCGGCAAACAAACTGGATCCAATCGAGGTCATTGAATAGATGTTGACAATGCTGAAATCGAAGTTAAGATCGATCGGCGTAAACGAATTCCCATTATCGGTGGAGCGGTAGATCTTATTGCGACCTCCGGCGAAGATCGTGCTGCCCTGGCAATAATAGCTGAAGATCGAAGCGCCTTCCAGCGGTTGCACATTGGACCAGTTTTCGCCGTGATCCGTGGTCACATAGGTGTAATTTGAGGCCGAGGCAAATACCTTGTCTCCGCTTTTGCAAATAGCATCAAACCCCAGAAAGCCGGTGAGCTTTGCCGTCCAGGTAGCGCCGTTATCCGCCGAGCGCTGAACCCCGTCGCCGATGGTGCCGGCAAAAATGTAGGAGCCGTCGATCACCAGCGAGGTTACGGCGAAATTGCTCCCGTTCGACGGTGCAATCCAGGATTGTCCCCCGTCGGTAGAACGGAACACGCCCCCGCCAAAAGTGCCGGCGAAGAGATACCCCGGCGTGCTGACGATGGCCGTTACTTCTAAAGTTTCGATACCGGCATTCCGCGCCGTCCAGGTGAGTCCGTCATCGGTCGATACATACACGCCGTTCACTTCGGTGCCGGCGTAGATGGTCCCGTCAATGGTGGCCAGCGAGCTGACGGCAACCCCCTCCGGCCCCTTGGTGCGGGCCCATTGGGGAAATACTGAGGCTGAGGCTATCAATAACCATAGAAGAAAAAAGCATGCGCTTCTCTTAAAAGCGGGCAGGAAAAACATAATACCCTCCTTTGTTGATGCGTCTGGAAAAAATCTATTTGAAGGTGGTTGTAGTGTATCTTATGCCGCTACAGGCATCAATAAGCTACGCCGTGAAGGGCATGGAGATGTCACATAAGACTAACAAAAGTACCTTAATTGGGTGAAACGGGAGCAGGTTCATCCGCTGCGCGGCCGGGTTCACCGCTGAATGAAACAAGGTATCCCGGTTCGCTGTGAACCCGGCCGCGCAGCGGATGAACTCCCCCCGAACGTTTCAAATGCTTGTATAAGTTGCAAACTCTGGTTATATTAGAAGCTGTTTATAAGGTTAATATCACTCATTCATATATGACAGGAGTTACGCCTGATGATAGAACAAGAGATTCTCGATAAATATCAGCAAATGCTCAACGGCTCCGGGGATGCCGATGCCCAGGAGACCGCCGAGTGGCTGGAGGCGTTGGATGAGATCGTCAAATACCACGGTCCCGAACGCGCCACCTACATTCTGTCGCAGCTGCTCAGCGCCGGCTATAATCATGGCCTGAAGCTGCCGTTTTTACCGAATACCCCTTTCATCAATACTATTCCGGCCGACCAGCATCCGCCCTATCCCGGCAACCGCCAGATCGAACGGCGCATCAAAAGCCTGATCCGCTGGAACGCCATGGCGATGGTGGTGAACGCCAACCAGAAATTCGCCGGCATCGGCGGGCATATTTCTACCTACGCTTCTTCCGCAACCCTCTACGAGGTGGGCTTCAACCATTTTTTTAAGGGCAAAGGCGACCATTTTGACGGCGACCTGATCTACATGCAGGGCCACGGCTCCCCGGGGATCTACGCCCGGGCCTTCCTGGAAGGGCGGCTCGACAAGGCCGATCTGGAAAAATTCCGCCGCGAACTGGAAAAGGGCGGGGGGCTTTCCTCCTATCCCCATCCCTGGCTGATGCCGAACTTCTGGGAATTTCCCACCGTCTCGATGGGGCTCGGTCCCATCTCGGCGATCTACCAGGCGCGCTTCGCCCACTACCTGCACGACCGCGGCATCAAGGATACCAGCGACCAGCACATCTGGGCTTTCCTGGGAGACGGCGAGACCGACGAGCCGGAATCCCTCGGCGCCATCACCCTGGCCACCCGGGAGAAACTCGATAACCTGATCTTCGTGATCAACTGTAATCTGCAGCGCCTTGACGGCCCGGTGCGCGGCAACGGGCGGATTATCCAGGAGCTGGAGACGGTCTTCCGCGGCGCCGGATGGAATGTGCTCAAGGTGATCTGGGGCGAAGACTGGGACCAGATCTTCGAACAAGATACCAACGGCTATTTCATCAAACGCCTCGATGAGACCGTCGACGGCCACTTCCAGAAATACGTGGTGGAGCCGGGCTCCTACCTGCGCAAGCACTTCTTCGGGAAATATCCCGAGCTGCTCAAACTGGTGGAGCATCTCTCCGACGAGCAACTGAAGAAGCTCCGCCTGGGCGGGCACGATCCGGTGAAGGTGCACGCCGCCTACAAAGCGGCGGTGGAGAACGAAGGCTCCCCGACGGTGATCCTGGCCCGCACCATCAAGGGCTACGGCCTGGGCGAAGCCGGGGAAGGCAAGAACATCACCCACCAGCAGAAGAAGCTCAATGCCGATGAGATGCGCCACTTCCGCGACCGCTTCGACATTCCGATTCCCGATGACAAAATTACCGGCGACCCCTTCTACCGCCCGGATGAGAACAGCCCGGAGATCCAGTACATCCGCGACCGGCGCAGCCAGTTGAACGGTTTCGTGCCCCAGCGCAAGGTGCTGACCGAAGCGCTGGAGACCCCGGACCAGCACTATTTCCACGAGTTCCATGAAGGCAGCGAGCGGGAAGTCTCGACCACTATGGCCTTCGTGCGGATGCTCAACCAGGTGATCAAACACCCGGTGATCGGCAAGCGGGTGGTGCCGATTGTGCCCGATGAGGCGCGCACTTTCGGGATGGAGTTTCTGTTCCGCCAGGTGGGGATTTACGCCCACATGGGCCAGCTCTACGAGCCGGTGGATGCCGACTCCTTGCTCTTCTACCGCGAAGCCAAGAACGGGCAGATCCTGGAAGAGGGAATCACCGAGGCCGGTTCGATGTCCTCTTTCACTGCCGCTGGCACCGCCTATGCCAACTACGGGGTGGACATGATCCCCTTCTTTATCTTTTACTCGATGTTCGGCTTCCAGCGTATCGGCGACCTGGCCTGGGCTTTCGGCGACCAGCGCGGGCGGGGCTTTCTGATTGGCGGCACCGCCGGACGCACCACCCTGAACGGGGAAGGTTTGCAGCACCAGGACGGTCACAGCCACGTGTTGGCCAGCACCGTGCCCAACTGCGTCTCCTACGACCCGGCCTGGGCCTACGAGATCGCGGTGATCATCCAGGACGGCCTGCGCCGGATGTATCATGAGCGGGAAGACGTCTTCTACTATATCACCGTCGGCAATGAGAACTATCCGATGCCGGCGATGCCCAAAGGGGTGGAAAAAGGAATCCTGAAAGGGCTCTACAAATTTGCCGAGATGCCCGCCAAGGCAAAAGGCAAAGGCAAGGCGAAGATCAAGGCGCATATCTTCGGCAGCGGCTCGATCCTGCGCGAAGCGCTGCGCGCCCAGGAGATCCTGGCGGAGCAATACAATGTTGCCGCCGACGTGTGGAGCGCCACCAGCTACAACGAGCTCTACCGCGATGCCCTCCATGCGGAGCGCTGGAACATGCTCAATCCCGCCAAAAAGGCGAAGAAGCCTTACCTGACGGAAGTTCTCGAAAAAGAAGAAGGACCGTTCATCGCCGTCTCCGACTACATGAAGACAATGTCGGACCGCATCTCCCGCTGGGTGCCGGGCGGGCTGTTCAGCCTGGGAACCGACGGTTTCGGGCGCAGCGAGACCCGCGAGGCCCTGCGCCGCTTCTTCGAGATCGACGGCGAGTGCATCGCCGTGGCGGTGCTCTACCAACTGGCCCAGCAGGGCAAGGTGGAAAAATCAGTCGTCGCCAAAGCGATCAAGGAACTGGGGGTCGATGTGGAGAAGCTGAATCCGATGATCTCGTAAGTGAATGATCCAACCTGAATTCAAAAGCCCTTCCGGTGCATCGGAAGGGCTTTTTTTATCCACGGATTACACACACGGATTTTTTGCCACGGGGACACATCATTCACAGAGAACTGCCACTGCCAACTGCCACTGATAACTGATGTCTGACCACTGACAACTACTACCGCTCCACCAACTCCACCCGCCGGTTGCGCTCGCGGCCGGCGTCGCTGGCGTTGGAGAAGACCGGCACCAGCGGGCCCACCCCGTGCGGCTCCAGGCGGGCGGGGGCGATGCCGTAATCTCGACCAGCGCCTCTACTACTGCCCGGGCCCGGGCGGCGGAGAGATTCTGATTGTAGGCAAAAGTGCCCTTGGCGTCGGTGTGGCCAACCACATAAAAATTCTGTTGGGCGTTCGCCTTCAGGTAGGAGGCGATCTGTTCCAGGGCTGCTTTCGATGCCGCCTGGAGGGTGGCCTTGTCATAATCGAACAGAATGCCGTCGAGCACCACCCGGCCGCTCTCGGCAATCGCGTTTCCGATCGCCTCGGCATCCACCGTCACTAAGCCGGTCTCGGCGGCGGCCACTTCGACCACGTCGATCAAAGTGCTGATGTTGTTGTCGCTGAGTTGGTAGACCACCACCGCCACATAGACCGTTCCGGCGGCGCGTTCCTTTTTGGCGACGATCGCGCCGCGCCCCCCGGAGGTGGAGGTGCCCCGGGCCATGTTGTTGACTGCCCCATCGCTGTTGAAGGGATTTTCGCTGTAGTAGACTTCCAGCCAGGCGCGGCTGCCCACCCCGCCGCCGCGCATCCCGGCATCATACATTCCCTCGGCGAGGAGTTCCATCCCGGCGCTCTTCAGGGCATCCAGGTAGTTTTTATACACCTCGCTGTAAGTGCGTTTGCCCCCTTCCAGGGCATAATAAATGCGGGTGACCCGCCCTTCCGTATCGATCCACTTATCGATATGCCGGTAGCCGGTTACCGGCCCGAGCGGCAGGCGGAAGGCGGTAGTTATCGACCATATACCATTGGATCACCGAGCCCGGATAGCGGGAAATCACCGGATGATCCTGGCTGCCTTCGATATCCTGAGCAAGCAATCCCTGCGCTAATAATCCCGAGAGTATTAGAAACCATATTATTCGCATGTTGAGACTCCGATGTTTTTGGTTGTTGGTTGTTGGCTTTTGGTCTTTGGTTTTTAGCGTAGTCAGCGTCAGATTTTTTCGTATTGCGGGTCACATGACGATGCCGATCGCGAGTTGAGCAAAAAAAATCGTTCGGAAATCGTCAAAAGGTGCTTACATCCCCCTTTCTCCCCCTTCGAAGGGGGAAAGAGGGGGATGTCACAGCCTCGATAGCCGCAAGATACGGTTTTTACTTCAACTCGTGATTTACATTGATATTATTTCAGCAGCAGTGCTTTCCCGGTCTGGTGCGCCCGCCCGTCGCTGAGGCGGTAGAAGTAAACCCCGCTGCCCAGGCCTTCAGCGTTAAAATCCACCTGATAACTGCCGGCCGCCTGGCGCTCCGCCACCAGCGTGCGCACTTTCCGGCCCTGCAGATCATATACGCTCAATTCCACTTCACTGGCAACGGACAACTGATAACGGATTACCGTCGCCGGATTAAATGGATTGGGATAGTTCCCCAGCAGGTGGAAACTGCCGGCCATCGTAGAAGGAATGGGGTCGATACCGGTCAGATCGAGCGCCCCGGCCACCGCGGCCCGGGCGTTTACTTTGCCGTAGCCCCACTGGGGATTGGGCGTGGTGCCGGTAAAAGTATCCGAGCGGGCGCTGTTATGCAGGATCGTCTTCACCTGATCGGCATCCAGGTTGGGATTGGCTTCCAGCATCAGAGCGACGATCCCGGTCAGCACCGGCGCCGCTCCGCTGACTGCGCCCAGGATCCCGTACTGACCGCCGCCTTCGGCAACCCGGTTGAAATTGAGCGTGGCAAAGTAGGAGCGCTGGGCATAAGCGGTAATATTGGAATTGCCCGGCGCGCTGACGGTGATGCCCAGCCGGCCGTCATAGGTCGGTCCCACCCCGCTGCCCGGCCACAGGGCCCCCGTACCGGCCTCATTTCCCGGAAAGGTGCGGGTGATGCCGTTGATGTCGACCCAGCTGGCCCGGAGCACATAGGAATTGGGGGCGATGTTGTGTTGGGCGGCGGCCAACTCCCAGACCGTATGACCCGGCACTGCAAAGCTCTCAAAATGACTGTCGGCGCCGGCAAATATCCGGGCTGGATTTAAAGACGCCTGAAAACTGCCGTCGCTGATCTGCGCGCCGCTTAGGCGCAGGGTATAAGTGCCCGCTGCGCCGTTAAAACTGACATAGATCTCCCGCCGGTTATTCTCGGCGAAATAAAAATCCACGCCGCTGCCGTTATGGTAGTAGTTGAACTCGCTGGTAAACTGTTGATCCCGGGTTCCATTGCTGACCGGCGAAAGATAGGGGCCATAACTGGCGGTCGGGGTAATAATCTCCACATCCAGGCGGTCGCTGTCGGCATACCACAGGTCAAGAATCAGGAACCCGGCATTTTTGTTGATCTGCAGATCGATGCTCTCGCCCTGGCTGATGGTGCCGGCGGCATGGTTGGCCACCCCGCCGTCATCGCTGGAGCCGGTGATGAATATCCGGCCGGGATGTCCCGGGCCGAAGCGCTCGTCGATGGCGCGGGCCGTGGCGCTGCTGCCATCCATCGGGCCGCCGATGCTGCCGAAGTTGGCCAGCAGCACTGCCGGCATCCCGGCCGCGGCGGCTTTATCCAGCACGAAATCGATCCCCACCGGGATGTAGCTGGGATCGTAAAACGGATCCTCCGGGGGCTCATTGCCATGGGCCGGCGCGCCCTCGGAGGTAATCTTTACAATGATAAAATTTGCACCCGGCGCCATGCCGGCGTAAAGCTCCGCCGCTGGCCAGCCCGTTGCCGCCTGCAAGGCCGGCGGTGGCGGTGCCGTGGCCGACGGCATCGCGGGTTGCCAGGCGGACGCCGCTCAACAGGGCACCGTCAATGTCGGCCTGGGTGTAGATGGTGCCAATACCGTAAGGATTGTTCGGATCATTGGCGCCGGTATCATCGAGCATGTCGTAAATATAAAGGATGCGGGTGCTGCCGTCGGGATTGATAAAATCCGGATGCTCATAATCGATCCCCCGGATCGAGTATGGCGACGATCACCCCGCTGCCGTCGACCCCGTAAACTGACCAGGCGCTGTCCACCCGGGTTTCAGAGCGCACCAGATCATCAGCCAGCAGATTGCCGGCCATCACCAGCAGACACAGAATATTGCACAATATCATAATATATTTTTTCACACGAATTCTCCTTATTTTAGATGAACTTTAACACGGCGCAGTTCACCAAACTTTGTTTCTTAACAAAATTTTCTGGGAGACGATAGGGGTATAGAAATAACCATTTACCGATGAGCATTAGGCATTTACCATTGGGCTGCGGTCACGCGCCGTGCCGGGTAATCTTTCTGCTCACGCAGCCCTATTTCGTCTTCTCGATCAGCCGGTTCAGCTCCTGCTCGATATCCAGCATGATATCTTTGTAGACCCCCTCTTTGAGGATCTTCAGCTTGCCGGACTGTACGATCTTGTGCAGGCTCTGCAGCACCTTGCTGATGAACTCCACCGTCTCCTTGGCGATGTTTTCTTTCACGGTCGGCGTCGGCGGGCTGGCCCTCCTCCATGATCTGCACCGCGAAGTAGAGCGGGGTGAGGGCGTTGTTGATGTAGTGATTGAGGGTGACCATGATGCGCTGGATATTCTTCAGGTTTTCCAACTGGGCGTCTTTCTGCTGGATCTGGGTCTGCAGGTCGATCAGCCGGTGCAGCGAGCGGAACTTTAGCTGGATCTCCAGGGCGGAATAAGGCAGAAAGATAAAATCATCCGCCCCCATCTCGAAGGCCAGGAGCTGGTCGACGAAGCGGTTCTTCTCCAGCAGGCACACCAGCGGGATCAGCTTGAGGTTTTTGTCGCTCTTGATCCGGCGGCAGATATCGAAGGCATCGTGTTTTGAATAGGCGATATCGAGCAGTACCAGCTGGAACTGGCTGTCTTCTCCCAGATTCTTGAGCGCCTGGCGGTGGTCGGTTTCCAGCTCGATCTCGAAGCCTTCCCGGGCCAGGTCGGCCTGGATGGCGGCAGCAGTTTCCTGGTTGTCTGAAAGTAGTAAAATCATGTCGTTTTCCGGTTAAATATGGCAAGTAGCAATAATAAGCAATCAATTGACGAAAACCAAGCATCATTGACAGGAGCAATACCTCTGAATAGAACGCGGATGACGCGGATGGCGCGGATTTTCGCGGATGAAAGATTTAATTTTAAGGATAAAAGAGAAGAACCAATCTGTCGCTTCGATTCATCTGTGCCCGCTACGGTGGGCTTTGATAATCCTGCGCGAAGCAACTTAAAAAAATCCGTGTCAATCCGCGTCATCCGCATTATCCGCGTTCTATCAGAACAGGTGCAGTTTGACCCGCTGCCGGGATAAAAAACACCTTGCTTTTATGTCCCGGCCATATTATATTTTTCGCCTCTTTTAGAGGGCTGGCGTCTTAGCTCAGTCGGTAGAGCAACGGACTGAAAATCCGTGTGTCCCCAGTTCGATTCTGGGAGACGCCACTGAACAGAGAAGGGTTGCGGGAAAACGCCGCAACCCTTCTCTGTTTTCAGGGGGGAGGGATGTGGATACTTCTCTGGCTGATGACCCGCCGTTATTCTGGTTCAGAATTCTGCTGATCAACTCCCACCATTGGGTATCTTTATTACTACGTCAATGCACCCGAATCAAATCAAAACCTTTTTTGGCGGTTCAGTGCTCGTACTTTCCGATACGGCAATTACAGGACATTGCTTTATTTCTGAATATTTGCTACCTTTCCGCTACCTTTCGGACGCGGGAACCGGTTGGCGAACCAGTGGTTTAAGCGTTTGCAAAGCAACAAATTATATTCATAGTTTTCGAACGGCGATATGAGAAATTACCTGCACACGATTATACTGACGCTGGTGGTCCTGCTGCCACTGTCCGGATACCCCCAACATCAGAACTTTCGGTTTACCCACCTGACCACCGATCATGGCCTGTCGCAATCCAATATTACCAGTATTTTACAGGATCACAAGGGGTTCATGTGGTTTGGCACGTTTAACGGGTTGAACCGCTATGACGGGTACGAATTTGAAGTGTTTAATTACACGCATGACGATACAGCGAGCATCAGCCACAATTACATCTCCTCACTTTTGGAGGATCAAAACGGCGATGTCTGGGTGGGCACCGGGGATGGCTTGAATCGGTTCGATGATGAGACCAACCGGTTTGTTTGTTATAAAAATCGGCCGGATGATCCCGGGAGCATCGCCGACAATCAAATCGAGACCATCCTGGAGGATTCCCGGGGATGGTTGTGGATCGGCACCCGGGACAGCGGGCTCGACCGGTTCGACCCGGCGTCGCAATCATTCCGCCATCATCTGCATGACAAGGATGATCCGGAGAGCCTGAGCAGCAACCGGATTGAAAAACTCTTCGAAGACAGTGCGGGGAATTTGTGGATTGCCCATCGGGACGGCAGCATCGACATCTTCGAGGAGAGCGATGGCAGCCTGGCTAAATTCTCGGTCCGCCGGGAAAAGATTACCGCCTTCCCCATTACCGCAATTGTGGAAACGGCCGACCGGCATATCTGGATCGGCACCCAGGGAGACGGGTTATACCGGGTAACGTATGATGACGGGCGACTGCGCACGGTTACCCATTATGCCAATACCCCGGCCGATCAAAACATCATCAGCAGCAATATCGTTCTGTGCCTCATGGTTGAGAATGAGCAGCGGCTATGGATCGGCACGGAAGATGACGGCATCAACATCCTGAACACTGCTACCGGTCAATTCGATTATGTCCGCCATGAACCGCTCAATCAATCCGGCTTAAATCATGATTCCATCTGGCAAATTTACAAAGACCGCACCGGAAATATTTGGATCGGAACCTATGCCTATGGCATCAATCTGTTGAGCGGCAATAAGTCATTTATTCATCATTATTATCATCAGACGGGCAATGAACAATCGCTCAGCCATAATATGGTGAATGCCTTTTGGGAAGCAGACAACGGTGAGATCTGGATCGCCACCGATGGCGGCGGGATCAATTTATTTGATAGAGACCGTCATACCTTCACGCATTACAATCGCCAAAATACCAATGTTGATACCGATGTACTGGTAAGTGTTTGTCAGGACAGCAACGGCCGCCTGTGGGTGGGATCCTGGACCAACGGTTTGTACCAATTCAATCCGGCTGAGCGGAGGTTTACCCGCTATACCGCGGAAGCGCACGGCCTGGGGAGCAACCGGATCCTGCATATTCTGGAAGATCGAACTTCCGGATTATGGCTGGCAACTTTTTATGGAGGCGTGACCTATTTCAATCCGGACAGCCAAACCGTCACGGTTTACAATACGGAGAACAGCGGGCTGGGCGATGATTATACCCGGGTGGTGTTTCAGGATCTTACGGGGAATTTATGGATCGGAACCGATAGCGGAGTGGATCTTTTCGATCCCCGCAGCGAACGCTTCACAAATTTCAAACATGATGTTAGCGATACCAACAGCCTGAGCAAGGGGTTTGTGCATTCGATCATCCAGACCGGCGATTCTGCCATTTGGATCGGAACGACCGGAGGGCTGAACCGGTTTGATCCGGCGACCGGCCGTTTCATTCATTATAGTACCCACAATGGTTTACCGAATAATGAGATCAAATGCATCGTGGAGGATGATGACGGCAGCATTTGGGTCAGTACCAACAAGGGTATTTCCCGGTTCGACCGGGAATCCGGCACCTTTAAGAACTACGACATCTCCGACGGGCTTCAGGGGAACGAGTTCAATGTGCGCAGCGGCTGGAAAACCCGGGCCGGCGAGATGATCTTCGGCGGCAATAACGGGTTCAATATTTTCGATCCGGCGGAACTCAAGAGCAATGATGTCGTCCCCCCGGTGCTGTTGACGGAGTTTAAAATTTTCAACCGGGCGGTTGAAATCGGCGGAAAGGACAAGCTGTTAACCAAACATATCAGCGAGACCGGCGCAATTACCCTCGCTTACTGGCAAACGGTCTTCTCGATCGGTTATGTGGCGCTGAATTATGTCTCCCCGGAGAAAAACCAATATGCCTATCGGTTGGAAGGATTCGAATCCGACTGGAATTATGTGGGCGGTGAACGGACCGCAACCTATACCAATCTGGATCCGGGCGATTATGTCTTCCATGTCAAGGCATCGAATAATGACGGTCTCTGGAATCAGGCCGGCACGGCCCTCAGCATTACTGTTAATCCGCCCTTCTGGAAAACCTGGTGGGCGTATCTGTTGATGACCCTGGTGGCGCTGACGGCGGCCTTATTGGTCATCAATTACTTCATCAGCCGGCAGCGGTTGGAAAACGCCCTGAAAATCGAACATCTGGAACTGGAAAAGATGTATGAATTGGACCGTATCAAGACGCAGTTTTTCAGCAATATCTCCCATGAATTTTACGCGCCGCTGACCCTGATCCTGGGACCTTTGGAGCGGCTGATATCGTCTCACAAGCATAACCACAAGATCCAGGAAAGTCTGAAACTGATCTATCGTAGCGCAAAACGCTTGCAGCGGATGACCAATCAACTGAAAAATTTTCAGAAGATGGAGAGCGGAGATGTGCAGCTTAGACTGGCCCGGGGGGATATTATGCTGTTTATCCGCGACATCGTGTATTCATTCCGGGATTACGCCATCGATCACCGGATTGAATATCAATTCCATCCGGTGCAGGCGCGTTTTACCACCTGGTTCGATGCCGACAAACTGGATAAGATCATCTACAACTTGTTGTCCAATGCCTTCAAGTTTACCCCCGATGGCGGCAAAATCACCGTCGATGCCGCGGTCATCCAGGCCGCGAAAGACGGCGCATCTCCGGCGGGGGAAGATACGCCCGGGCAATATATCGAGATTACCGTCCTCGACAGCGGCATCGGCATTCCCGATGATCAAATTGCCCGTATATTTGACCGGCACTACCAGGTTGCCAGAGATGCTGAGGCGCAGCAGCGGGGAAGCGGCATCGGATTGGCGTTTGTGCTTGAACTGCTCAAACTCTACCAGGGAGACATCTCGGTTGAAAGCGCGGAAGGTAAAGGGACTAAATTTACGGTTCAGATCCCGGTTGATGAACAGTTCCTGGAAGAGCGGCAGTTGGTAAGCGAATTCAGCACCGCCGATAAGGAAACTTACGACAGCGCTGCGCTCG
This sequence comes from Calditrichia bacterium, assembly GCA_020635015.1. Classification (GTDB taxonomy): domain Bacteria; phylum Calditrichota; class Calditrichia; order RBG-13-44-9; family J075; genus JACKAP01. The sequence continues at coordinate 396,809 of JACKAP010000001.1, forward strand.
CCGGGATCGATGATGTCAGCAGCGGCAACGGCGGGGCAGCGGTGACGGAATCGCCGGAGCATGATATGCCGGTGATCCTGATCGTCGAAGACGATGCGGAAATCCGCAATTTCATCAAGGATGCCCTGCAGCGCAAATACCGTATTTTCTGCGCCCCCAATGGGGCGGAAGGGATTCAAATGGCCACCCAGTTGGTGCCGGACCTGGTGATCTCGGATGTGAAGATGCCGGAAGTCGGGGGCATCCAGCTTTGTAATCAATTAAAGGAGGATGAGAAGACCAGCCATATCCCAATTATCCTTTTAACTGCCTATTCCGCCCATGAATATAAGATTGAAGGCTTGAGCAGAGGCGCGGATGCTTACTTGCTCAAACCGTTCAATATTGATGAGTTGGAAGTGCAAATTGTTAACTTGCTGCAGACCCGGAAAAAGCTGAAAGAAAAATATTGCCGGCAAATTCTACTCGAACCCGCCCAGGTAGAAATTGAGGATATGGATGAGAAGTTTTTGCAGCGCGTTATCGCCACCATCGAAAAACGTATTTCCGACCGGGAGCTGAATGCAGAATCGCTCAGCCGGGAAATCGGCATGAGCCGGATGCAGCTCTACCGGAAACTGCGGGGGCTGACCAATTTGACGGTTCATGAATTTATCCGCACCATCCGCCTGAAAAGAGCCGCCCAGCTATTGCAGGGAAAACGCATGACCATCACCGAGGTCGCCTATGAAGTCGGTTTCAATGATTTAACCTATTTTGCGCGCTGTTTCCGCAAACATTACCAAAAATCACCCTCGGAGTATGTCTCGGCCAGGAATTGATTGCTGTATATTAAGTCTTTGATGGTGTTAAACAAATTATGCTCGCATTTGAACTCACCCCCGGCCCCTCTCTTGAAAAGCTCATCTTTACCCACATTTTTTCAGTTCACGTCATACGGATTAAATCTTTACCCAGCGTGTCTTTAGCCCCGGCAGGGGCGTCCCAAGTCAACACCGGCCGCCAGGCCGGTGGCACAAACTCCACCCACCGATCTGAGCCCCGGCAGGGGCGGTCCCAAACCGGCGCCGCATAAACCGGCCGCTCCCAATACGGCTATCAAGCTCGTGCCGCTCTACTAAGGCTCCCCCGAACATAAATGCCATCACGCCTTGGGACCGCCCCTGCCGGGGCTCAAAAATCTTTAAAATGCCCCTCAGCACCGGCCTGCTGCCGGTGCTGACGTGGGACGCCCTGCGGGCTTTTTATACTGGCCGTCAAACCAGCTTCCATCATCGCAGGGAATCGACAGCGCATCCATTTCCATTCCTCACCCCCCCCATCCTCAAACCCAAAACGAAAAAAATGTGGGTAAAGATGAGCTTGAAAAGAGAGGGGAGAAAAGCTCCCCTTCTCTTGAAAGAGAAGGGGCGGGGGGATGAGTTGAAAGTCTGCAGAATCATTACAGTCAGCATTACGGTTTTAACACTACCAAGTCTTTTAACGTTTTCAAAAGCTAATATATTATCCCTACCGCCCCGGTCTTCCGCCTCCCCTTCCCCCGCCATTACCCGCAAGCTGTCCGCAAAATGTTACTATAATCCGCTATTTGGTTACTATCCGCCGAGCATGAAACTCCCCTTTTTGGTAACATGATCCGTCGGAAAAGTGCCGCCGATCGCCTCTGGCAATGGGAGTGTCGGATCGCTCCACTTTCTGCTGCCGCCTTTCGTTCGCCAGGCGTATTCAATGCGGGAGCGCTTTTCCGGAAATGAGATTATCCATGATGAACCCAAATGAAGCCATGGTATCGTATCAGATGAAACCGGCATCCATCTATCTCGGGAACCATCCCCTCCATACAGCGCCCAAAATCTGCAAGGAGACATCATCACACTTGCCGGAGAGGCATACTTCAAAATATCCAATTTTGATCAAATGCCGCCATTCTTCATGAATGTCGTCAGTAATTCGGATCTCTGGATGTTCATTTCCAGTAAGGGAGGGTTAACCGCCGGCCGCCGCAATCCGGATAACGCGCTGTTCCCATACTACACCGATGATCAAATTCATGATGCCGGCGAGATAACCGGTCATAAAGCCATTGTGTTTGTGACCAAAGACGGAAAATCGTTTCTCTGGGAACCTTTTTCAGCGCGGTATGCCGGTGTTTACCGGTTTGAGCGGAATATTTATAAAAATATCATCGGCAATAAGCTGATATTCGAAGAAGTCAATCATGATTTAAATATCTGTTTTCGCTATGCCTGGTTGAATTGCAATGAATTCGGTTTTGTGATAAGAGCCCAGATCGAAAATCTGAATTCGATGCCGGTCAATGTGAATATTCTGAACGGCATTCAGAATATTTTACCGGCCCAGGTGGAACGCCGGCTGCAGTTGGAATACAGCACGTTGGTAGACGGCTATAAGAAAAGTGAGCTGCGGGAGGCGTCCGGTCTGGGATTGTTCATCCTGAGCTCGGTGCCGACGGATAAAGCCGAGCCGAACGAATCGTTGAAAGCAAACACGGTCTGGTCTGCCGGCCTGGAAGATGCAACCATCCTCTTGTCGGCCCGGCAGTTGGAGCGGTTCCGCCGCGGCCTGGCTGTCCGCCAGGAAACGGATGTGCGGGGTGTTCGCGGCGCCTATTTTTTACAATCGGAAATCGAACTGGCGCCCGGCAGCGGGAAGACCTGGTATATTGTTGCCGACATAAATAAAGATCACAGCGATGTGGCGGCCCTGTCCGATTTCTTGACTTCCCGGCCAAATTTTCAGCAACGGATTGAAGATGCCATCTTAAACGACAGCGAACGCCTGAAGATAAAGATCGCCCAGGCCGATGGCTGTCAACTTACCGACGATGCATTCAACAACTTCCGCCATTTTTCGAATACGCTCTACAACATCATGCGCGGCGGCATTTTTGATAATGGGTATCTGGTTGAGAAAGATGATTTTCTGCGATTTCTTCAAACGGCAAACCGCGACACCGCTCAAAAATATGGGCCGGTGCTGGATGGCTTGCCCGGGCAATTAAATGTTAACGACCTGCTGCAGCACATACCCGCGCCGGATCCGAATTTGGAGAGGCTCGCTTCCCAGTATTTACCGCTGACGTTTAGCCGCCGCCATGGCGATCCCAGCCGCCCCTGGAACCAATTCTCGATTGAGTTAAAAGATGAGCAAGGGAATAAAAAACTCGATTACCAGGGAAATTGGCGGGACATTTTTCAGAACTGGGAAGCGCTGGCCTTATCCTATCCTGAATATCTTGAACATATGATCGCCAGTTCGTCAGCGCCTCGACCGCCGACGGATATAATCCCTACCGGGTCGTTCGTGACGGCTTCGATTGGGAGGTGGTGGATCCTGCCGATCCCTGGTCCCATATCGGGTATTGGGGAGACCACCAGATCATTTATTTGCTGAAGCTGCTCGAATTATCCCATAAATATCATCCGGGAAAACTCCAGTCGTTACTATCCAAAGCGATCTTTACCTATGCCAATGTCCCCTACCGGATTAAGCCATACCATGACATTCTTCAGGACCCGCACAACACCATCGATTTTGATTTTGAGCTGGATGACGCTATCCATGCGCGCGTGCAAGCCCGGGGTACAGACGGGAAATTCATCTGTCTTGAAGACGGCGGGATATACCATGTCAATCTGCTGGAAAAACTGCTCGTTCCGCTGTTGGTCAAATTTTCCAATTTTGTACCCGGGGCCGGCATCTGGATGAATACCCAGCGGCCGGAATGGAATGATGCCAATAACGCCCTGGTCGGATATGGCGCATCGATGGTAACCCTATACTATCTGCGGCGCTATGTCGAGTTTGGGATTGAACTCCTCGAAGCCGCGGCGGCTGAACGCATCGAGATATCCGCTGAAGTTGTGGCCTTTTTTGTCCAGATAAAAGCGGCCCTGGAAAAATACCGGCACTTGCTGGGAGACGCCATTTCCGATCGCGACCGGAAAAGATTTTTGGATCAGGTCGGGCAGGCGGGCAGTGATTACCGGGTGAACTTCTACCAAAATGGCTTCAGCGGTGAACGGCACTCACTGGACATCCGTGAAGTGGTCGACTTACTGCGATTGGGAAAGCAATATATCGATCATTCCATCGCGACCAATAAGCGTGATGATGATCTCTACCATGCCTATAATCTAATCGATCTTCGCGACCCCGATGCAGTTTCGATTCGCCGCCTCTATGAAATGCTGGAAGGCCAGGTGGCGGTGCTGAGCGCCGGGTACCTTTCTTGGGAAGCGTCTGTGGCGTTGCTGGATTCGCTGCGGAAAAGCGCTTTATACCGGGAAGATCAATCGAGCTATCTTTTATATCCGAACCGTGATCTGGCCCGGTTTGCTGACAAAAACCGCATTCCGGAAAAGCTCATCAAAGATGCCGGGTTGGCGGAAGGAAACAGCGTGCTCGGCAACCGGAATATTTTTGTCAAGGATGCTGCCGGAAATTGGCATTTTAATCGCAATCTGCGCAATGCCAGATTGCTGAAAGAAGCACTTGCGGAAATAAAGCATCATACCCCGGAAATGAGCGACCGGGAAATTGAACGCACCCTGGAAATCTATGAAGCCGTTTTTGATCACCAGTCTTTTACCGGCAGATCGGGCACTTTTTATAAGTATGAAGGGCTGGGGTCTATTTATTGGCACATGGTATCCAAACTGCTGCTAGCCGTTCAGGATACCTTTTACCGGGCGCTGGATGCGCAGGCGGATCCTGCCATGCTGGAAGCGCTGAAAGCCCACTATTACGAAATTCGGGCGGGGATCGGCATTCATAAAAGTCCGGCACTTTACGGGGCCTTTACCACCGATGCCTACTCCCATACCCCGGAAAACAGCGGGGCGCAGCAGCCGGGAATGACCGGGCAGGTCAAAGAGGATATTCTCTCCCGCTTCGGTGAGTTCGGCGTGGTGGTGCGAGGCAGCAAGATCCAATTTCATCCGGCCTTGTTGAAACCGGCGGAATTCCTGAGTAAACCGCAGGTGTTTGAATATTACGATGTGCACAATGCACAACAGTCCCTCGCCCTGAACCCCGCTATGCTGGCATTTACCATCTGCCAGGTGCCGGTCGTTGTTCAGTTGGGCAAAGAAAACAAGGTCCTGGTTACCCTTCAGGCGGGGGGGGAGATTGAAACGGAAGGGCTTGAAATCGAAGCGGCTCTCAGCAAATCCATCTTTAACCGTGATGGCACCGTCGCGAAAGTGGAGGTGCGGATTGCCAGTCATGCGCAGTGAGTGAATGGCAACCGGAGTTGATGCATTGCATTTTGAGTCAATTAAATTTTGAGACTGGTTGTTGGTTATTGGTTGTTGGCAAAAGAGAGTATAAACCAAAGGCCAACGACCAATAACCAATAACGGCTTGAATAATGTAAAAAAACTACTTATACAGTGCATAACATCAAGAATCTGCGTTTTAATCATCCACGCTAATTTCAGGAGGTCTCTATGATGTCATCCCCAAACAAATCGTCCCGGTTTGTCGCAGGGCTTTGCTTGTCGGCGACGGTTGCAATGATGTTGCTATTTGCAACGACCGGCGCCCTGGGACAGTCTGCCAACGTTGAAATTGTTTCCGATGCTTCCGGTATGCGGCTTCAGGTGGCCGGAAAAGATTTCATGGTCAATGGCATGAACTGGGATTATTTCCCGATCGGCACCAATTATTCCTACAGCTTATGGACCCAACCGGATGATGTGATCAAGGCGGCGCTCGATGCGGAAATGTCTCTGCTGAAAAGCATGGGCGTCAATGCCATCCGCCAATATACCGGGGTTCAGCCTAAATGGGTGCGCTATATTTACGAAAACTATGGCATCTATACCATGCTGAACCACTCCTTTACGCCTACGGCGTAACCCTGGACGGCGCCTACATTGCCAACACCGAGTATTCCGATCCCCGGGTACGGGAGTACCTGCTGGCGGAAGTGAAGGCCCTGGTGAAGGAGTTCCAGGGCGTGCCCGGCGTGCTGATGTACCTGCTGGGAAATGAGAACAACTACGGCCTGTTTTGGGAAGGTGCCGAAACGGAAGACATTCCCCTGGAAGATCGGAAGTCGACCATCCGCGCCCGCCACATGTACAAGCTTTTCAATGAAGCTGCGGTCGCGATGAAGGCGATCGACACCACGGTGCCGGTAGCGATGTGCAATGGCGATATGCTGTTCATCGATATCATCGCCGAGGAGTGCAAGGATGTCGATATCTACGGCACTAATATGTACCGGGGACTTTCCTTCGGCGATGCATTTCAAGTGACCAGGGAAAAACTCAACAAGCCGATTCTCTTCACCGAATTTGGCTCCGATGCGTTTAATGCCCTGGAAAATGCGGAAGATCAGTATTCCCAGGCCAAATATATGGTGGCAAACTGGCAGGAGATTTATGAGAATGCCGCCGGCCTCGGTAAAACCGGAAATTCGATCGGCGGCTTCACCTTCCAGTTCAGCGACGGCTGGTGGAAATACGGCCAGACCAAGAACCTGAGCGTTCACGACAACAATGCCTCCTGGTCGAACGGCGGCTACCAGTTCGACTTCCGGGAAGGCGTGAACAATATGAATGAGGAATGGTTCGGCATCTGCGCCAAGGGGCCGACCAATGCCCGCGGGCTGTATCAGCTCTATCCCCGGGCAGCGTATTATGCCTTGAAAAAGGCCCATATGCTGAATCCGTATACGGCCGGCACCACGCTGGAAAGTGTCAAAAAATATTTTGATAACATTTTGATCATGGATGCGGTTCTGGCGGCCAGAAATTGGGCCGCCCTGGCTGCGCAGCAGACCGGCAAAGTTCGGGTCAGCGGGGTGCGCTTTGAAATGACCACCTTCAGCACCGGCGGTGACTTGATCACCACCCCGGACGAAGCGCTGCCCGGTGAACGGTCCTACCCCAATGAACTGGGGTTCGATCACATGCAATCCTTTTATGCGGACATCGAAGCCAAACCCACGGAAAGTGTGCGGGAATGGTCTCGCTTAATGTGCTGGGCAACGTCCCGCTAAATCCCATCGATGAAATTTTTTATGAAAATACCGGCCGCCCCCGGGATGTGCGTACCGATGAAGGATCATTAACGCTGAGCTCGCTCAACCGGGTCAGAATTTACAAAGCCAATGTTAGTTGGAATAGTCGCCTATTCGACCTGGAAGGTTTTTATCGCACCGGCCATTATCATTGGGGATACGAAGGGGACTTCTTTGGATTATATCCGGAAGCCAATTACGGCCCGAACGTCGATATTTACAACGGCGTTGCGCCGGTCGGTTTTGAATTTCACGGTAAAAGATCCCTCAATGGCTTAAAAGTGGCGTTTGGCCCGGAGCTGTGGTGGGGTGCCAACCCGGCGGTATTGGTTAAATACACCCGCAAGCTGGGCTCGCTGAATGTGACCGGAATTTATCATGAAGATCTTGACGAGCAGGCACCTGCGGTCAGTTCGTTTGCGGTGCCGGTGCCGCCGACCCGCAGGGCAACCCTCCACGTGGAGACCAAAGTTGCCGGCTTCGGGGTAGACCTTGGGGGGATCTGGGCCGGTGATACCCGGGTCGGGGAAACCTTCCAGATCGTCGACGGCACCTCCGGGAGTTACCGGATCTTCCAGGATCAAATTGAATCCAAAGATACCTGGGGTGGAAAAGTCAAGTTGACCCTCTCCAAAGGCCGCTGGAACTGGTATGCCTCCGGTGCTGCTATGGGATTGGTGGCCGGCGGCGGCGCGGATTATACCCAGACCTTCACCGGCTGGCGCCTGAAAGACAGCGGCAGCGGCAACCAGTTTAACGTGCTCTCCGGTCTGACCTATAACATGGGCAGTTGGCAAATTGCGCCGAACTTCCTCTGGCAAAAGCCTATCGAAGGCCCGATACCAGGGGATGTGCAGGCTCCGGGAAGGCCGCGTAATGTGCTGGACGATCCGTTTGCCGTCCGCGCCAACCGGGAAACCACTGCCGGTGAAATATTGATCACCTACGATCCCACCCCGGCCAGTTGGATGTATGCCTGGGACAGCGATATGGCGGAAGATGCCTCGCTGGCGGCCAGTGTCGGCATTTGTGTATCGCAGCCATCCCACCACCCAGGATGCGGCGATCGGGATTCTGGGCGACGGCCGTACCACCTTTGCCTTCCCCGGCGCCCCCCCGGCGCGCGACCTCTGGGAGGCGCATGCCCGCATCATCTCCAAATCCAGCCCCGGCCAGGGCATTATCGCCAACCTGTTTGCCGGCGATGCCGAGCCGAATGGGGACGATGCGCGCCTGATCCACCGTGCTATGGCGGCGATATCCGCTTCATTATGAACCATTACAAGCTGACCGCCATGGCGAAAATCAATGATTGGGGTCCCTACGACTATCACCGCGACTTCAACCTGACCTATCCGCTGCAGTTGATGGCGGATTTATCGACCACGGTGGGAAGACCGCAATGGTTTGATTTGCCGCAAACCCGTTTAGGCTTACGTTTTACCTGGAGATCCTTGGATCAATATTCGCCCCGCTATTGCCCGACGAAAGTCCTGAATGATATCGGCGAATGGGTATGTGATCCTATGGCGGATGGGTTCTCGAACGGAAGTGAATGGGAAATTAGAACTTACCTTCATTTTAACATCGGTATGTAACCAGAAAATAAGGGTGTCATAATCATGAATGAACTTACTTATCAGCATAAAATTGTGTATCGGGAGGTAAGACATGAATGTTAAAAAATGCTTTCACCTCGTAAAAGCAGTCTTGGTTATTGTGATGATCGGATTTACCGGCTGTGAAAGGGATATCAACCTGCTGGAACCGGCCGAATATCCGACCAATCCGGATGTTCATTGATGGATTTAGCGGCGGGCTGGACTATCAGGCCTTTCTGAATACGAAGCTGGATGCGATTACCATCGATACCGACGATAAATATGCCGGAGAGTCGTCGCTGCGCATCACGGTGCCCAGCGAGGGCGATCCCTCCGGCTTCTTTTCCGGCGGTGCGTTTGTTGCTCCCGGCGCCCGGGATTTATCCGGGTATGATGCGCTGACATTCTGGGCCAAGGCCAGCATGGTCGCGCCGCTCGGTCTGGTGGGTTTCGGCAATGACAATTCCGGAAGTTCGCTCTACCCGGCTTCCCGCTCCGATATCACCCTGACCACCGCCTGGCAAAAGTTTGTGGTTCCCATTCCCGATGCCGGCCGGCTGGCGGCGGAAAAAGGGATGTTCCAGTATTCGGTGGGCGCATTCGAAAAAGCCGGTTTCTATGTCTGGTTCGACGAAGTGCAGTTCGAAAAGCTGGGAACGGTGGCACAACCGCGAGCCGTCATCACCTCGGATGTCGTCAGCGGTGAGGTCGGCGAAACGATCAGTGTCGGGGTTACCGGCGTCATCTATAATGTCGGCGGCGCCGATGTCACGGTGAATGCGGCACCCGCCTACTTTACCTTCGTGTCTTCCGATGAATCGGTGGCCCGTGTTGGCGCCGACGGCACGATTACCGGCGTGAGCGTCGGCAGCGCCGAGATAACCGTTCGCTTGGGTTCTGTGGAAGTGGCGGATCGAATTACCGTCAACGTGCTGACCCCGGCGCCGCGCCCGACCACCCCCGCGCCGGCTCCCACGGCGGATCCCGCCGATGTGATCTCGATGTTCAGCAACGCCTATACCAATGTTCCGATCGATACCTGGGATACCAACTGGCTGTTCTCGACCGCCGAGCTCCAGGACATTCAAGTGGCCGGCGATGATGTGAAAAAGTATACCGAGCTCAATTTTGTGGGGATCGAGTTTGCCACTCAGACCATCGATGCCAGCGACATGACCCATTTCCATCTCGATATTTGGACCCCCAATCCCACCGCAGCGCCGGCCGTGTTTAAAGTGCTGTTAATTGATTTTGGGCCGAATGGCGTCTTTGACGGCGGTGATGATTCGCAGCATGAATTGACCTTTACCAGTCCGCTGCTCGCCACCGAGAGCTGGGTGAGCCTGGATATTCCGCTGGCCGATTTTACCGGATTGACCAGCAGAGCGCACCTGGCCCAACTGGTGCTCTCCGGCGATCTCAGCACCGTCTATGTCGATAATGTTTATTTCCGCCGGGGCGGTGGCGGTACGTCTACCGAACCCACTGAAGCAGCGCCCGCGCCGACGCAGCCGGCCGCGAACGTGGTTTCCCTGTTCAGCAATGCCTACACCAATGTGCCGGTCGATACCTGGTCCGCCGAGTGGGACAATGCCGATGTCGCCGACCTGCAGGTGGCCGGCGATGACACCAAGCTCTATACCAACCTGGTGTTTGCCGGGATCGAGTTCACCACCCAAACGGTCGACGCTTCCGCGATGAGTCATTTCCATCTGGATATCTGGACCCCCAATTCCACCGCGGCGCCGGCGGTCTTCAAGATCAAGCTGGTCGACTTTGGGGCGGACGGCGCCTTTGGGGGCGGCGATGATGTGGAGCATGAGCTGACCCTCGATGCAACCACCACCCCGGCGATCGCCTCCGAAAGCTGGGTGGGCCTCGACATTCCGCTGGCCGATTTCACCGGGCTGACCACCACCGGTCACCTGGCGCAGTTGATCATCTCCGGCGATCTGAGCACGCTCTATGTCGACAATATTTATTTTTACACCTCTGGCGGCGGAACCGGCACCGAGCCGGCAACGCCGGCGCCCACACCGACTTTTGCCGCCGGGGATGTCATCTCCCTGTTTAGCAATCCCTACAGCAACGTGACGGTCGATACCTGGTCTGCCGATTGGGACAATGCCGATGTCGCCGATGTGCAGGTATCCGGCAATGATACCAAACTCTACACTAACCTGGTGTTTGCCGGGATCGAGTTCACCTCGCAGACCATCGACGCCACGGACATGACCCATTTTCACATGCAGATCTGGACCCCCGATCCGTCCGCGCCCCCGGCAGTTTTCCGGATCAAGCTGGTCGACTTTGGGGCAGACGGCGCTTTTGGCGGCGGCGATGATGTGGAGCATGAGCTGACCTTCGACGAGGGCACCACCCCGGCATTGGCTGCCGGCGCATGGATTACGTTTAATATTCCGCTATCCGACTTCACCGGTCTGGTGACCCGGGGACATGTTGCCCAGTTGATCATCGTGGGCGATCCCTTCCCGGATACGGTCTATGTGGACAATGTGCTGTTCCATAAGTAGGATGGGCCAGCGGGATATTGATCCGGTAGTGGCAATGTAATTAACTATCGATAAGTGGCAGTGGCAGTAGCAGGGAATTGGCGGCCACTGCCACTTAAAAAAGTGAATCATGCGAATCACGAGTTGAAGTAATAAGTAAAAGAACAAAAATAATCGATATTTCTACCCCCCTTCCGTCCCCCCTTACCAAGGGGGGAAACCTTCAAGTCTCCCCTTAATAAGGGGAGATTTAGAGGGGTTGAAAAGTGTAGGATATTACGACCAAACTACTTAAGACAATACTGAACCAAATAAAGAGGTCTGCCATGCAGCGGAATTTATTGCTGAACATACATATCGCCTTCTGCTGGTTGCGGCGATCCTGCTGGCCGGATGCAGTTCCAGCTCCGAGCCGGAGGATACGCAATGGCAACTTGTCTGGTCGGATGAATTTGACGGCGCTGACGGTCAGGTGCTGGATTCAACCAAATGGGCATTTGACGTCGGCACCGATTGGGGAAACGCCCAGCTCGAGTTTGATACCGATCGCCCGGAAAATGCCTCGCTCGACGGGCAAGGCCATCTGGCCATTGTCGCCCGCGCCGAGCCCTATCAAAACCGGCTTTATACCTCCGCGCGCATCACCACCAAAGATCGGTTTGAGCCGACATACGGGCGGATTGAAGCGCGCATGCAGCTTCCCTGGGGACAGGGCATCTGGCCGGCATTCTGGATGCTGGGCGCCAACATTGATGACATCGGCTGGCCGGCCTGCGGTGAAATTGATATTATGGAATATCGCGGACAGGAGCCCACCAAAATTGCCGGCAGCCTGCATGGCCCCGGATACTCCGGCGCCCAACCGGTGACCCAAAACTTCCAAATCGCGAACGACCGGTTCGATACCGGTTTTCATGTCTTCGCCGTCGAATGGAGTGCGGATGAAATCAGATGGTATGTGAACGAAACCCTCTATCAAACCGTGCGGCCGGCAGATGTGCCCGGAGAATGGGTCTACAATCATTCATTTTACATCATACTCAATCTGGCAGTGGGTGGCAATTATGTCGGGCCGCCGAATTCCAGCACCGTATTCCCGCAAACGATGCTGGTTGATTATGTCCGGGTGTATGAAGCCGCCCCATAAACGGTAATTGTGAAGGCGTCGATATTCCCACAGCCAAACATACTTGAAAAGAGGTAAGGATGAGCGAGCAGAAACATCATGGAACAGCCGGGCAAGATCGTCTGTCAATGGGACAAAAGTTCTCTTATGGCCTCGGCTCAATTGTCAACAATTTATTGGGCGGTGCCATCGGTTTTATGTCGATTGTGCTCAATGTCGGCCTCGGCATCAATCCGGCCCTGGTGGGAACGCTGCAGGCCATCCCACGGTTTACCGATGCATTAACCGACCCGATTATGGGCTATATCTCTGATAAAACCAGATCGCGTTTTGGCCGGCGGCGGCCCTATATCTTTATCGGGGCAATCGGCGTCGGAACCATATTTGCCTTGATGTGGCAGTTGCCGGAAGGCCATAGCGAGATGTTCTACTTCTGGTTCTTTCTGGCCGGCTCCATCATCTTTTATATCTTCTACACCATCTTCGCTACCCCCTGGGTCGCACTCGGATACGAGTTAACCTCCGATTATCACGAACGGACACGATTGATGGCGGTGATGAACTTCATGGGGCAATTCGCCTGGATCACCCTGCCCTGGTTTTATGCCATCATGGAAAACGACCGCCTATTTTCGGATTCCGTCGAAGGGGCGCGCACCCTGGCCATCATTATCGGAATCTTTGTGGCGGTAGTGGGCATCATGCCGGCGATCTTTTTGCGCGAGCGCTTTGTCGCCCATGATGACGGGCATGAAGAAAAAGTGCCGCTGATGGAAGGGCTCAAAAACAATGTGGCGCTGTTCATGAAAGGACTGGTCACCACCTTAAAGCAGCGCGAATTTTTAAAGCTGTGTGCGGGGACCTTCTTTCTTTTCAACGGCATCATGCTGGTCGGCGCCTTCAGTTCGTATATCACGATCTTCTATGTCAGCGGCGGCGATACGGATATGGGGGCGCAATATATGGGGATCTTTGGAACCATCAATACCGCTGCCACCCTGCTCGCCATTGTGGTGGTCACCTGGCTTTCATCCAAGATTGGCAAGCGCCGTACCTTTGTGGTGGCGACATTCGTTACCCTCGTCGGCAGCTTGTTGAAGTGGGTCTGCTATGATCCAATGGTGCCCTGGAAAGTGCTTCTGCCCGCGCCCCTGATGGCTGTCGGTATGGGGGCGCTGTTTACCTTAATGGGGTCGATGGTGGCGGATGTCTGTGATATGGACGAACTGGAAACCGGCGAGCGCCGGGAAGGGATGTTCGGCTCAATTTACTGGTGGATGGTGAAGGGGAATGGCGCTGGCGTTTGGCCTTTCCGGATACCTGCTGAATGCAACCGGATTTGATGTTGAAATGGGAGGGGCGCAAACCGCATCCACCTTCTTCTGGATGAGAGTCTTTGATGTGCTGATCCCGGCGGTTGCTGCGGCATTATCCATCTGGGCGGTGGCATCCTTTAAGATCACCGAAGAGAAATCAGCCGAAATACGTGAGCAGCTGGATGCGCGCCACAAAAAAGCCGAAGCAGCACCTGCGGCGGCTTCGTAATGACAATGCCCCAGGCGATGCAATATGTGCACAGGGACCGAATAAAGGATAAGTTGTCGAAATAAACTCCGAAGATGTTGCCATCAGCAGCGGGAGGAAAAAATTGAACACGCGGAAAATGATCATTCAGTTCAGCTTCATCAGCCTGTTCCTATGGATGACAGGCTGCCAGGATTTAACGGAAGAACTGGCGGGAATCGAACCCGCGGATGCCAAAAATATTCACATCACCATGATCGCCAAGAGCGCTTCCAACCCGGTGTTTCAATCCGCCCGGATCGGTGCCGAAGCTGCCGCAAAGGATTTGTCCGAGAAATACAGCAAGATATCGGTTCAGATCGACTGGCGCACCCCCCGGGAGGAAGATCCGCAAGAACAGGCGGAACGTATCCGCAATGCCGTGGAAGACGGCACCGATGCGATTATCGTCTCCTGTTCCGATGACTCGATCCTCACCGCGGCCATCAATGCGGCGGTTGAGAGCGGCATACCGGTGATGACCTTTGACAGTGATGCCCCGCGGTCGAAACGGTTCTCTTTTTACGGGCCGAATGATCTGGAGATCGGGGAAAAGATCCTGGATGAGCGTAAAGGTGATGGGAGATAGCGGGCCGGTGGCGGTACTGGGTGGGAATGCCAACGCGCCGAATCTTCAGAAACGGGTGCAGGGCATTCGGAAAGCAGCAGAAAAGTATCCCGGGATCGAGATCGTCGGTGAATTTTATCATGTTGAGACGGCGGAAGCGGCGATTGCCGAAATGAACCGGGTCAGCCAGGCATACCCGGCGCTGAAAGGCTGGGCGATGGTCGGGGGATGGCCGTTCTTTAGTGATACGCTGTTAAACCAGATCGAGCCGGGAAAAGTGAAGATTGTTGCGGTGGATGCCCTGCCGGTGCAATTGGCTTATATCGATAAAGGCATCGTCGATGTGTTTCTGGGACAGCCCACCTTCCGCTGGGGAGAAATTCCGGTTGAAAAAATCATTGAAAAGATCTACCTGGAAAAAGAGGTCCAGGAATATTACCAGATGAAATTGATCCGGGTATGGAAAGACAACCTGGGCGGCTGGGCGCGGCAGCTCCGGGCCTGGGGGTATGAGGGGATTCCGGTGGAGTATCTGAAGGATGTGAATACATTTGCATGGGGCATGGGGCATGGGGCATGGGGTTTGGTTTTTTTGTGCACTTTGATCCTTGTTGATGAAATAAAATAAGTTGTGCTTTTGTATGGGACGGCAGGCTTTCAACTCATCCCCCCCGCCCCTTCTCTTTCAAGAGAAGGGGAGCTTTTCTCCCCTCTCTTTTCAAGAGAGGGGCCGGGGGTGAGTTCAAAGACCCGGAAAGCTTATGAAAGGCCAACAGAAATAAACCCTTAGACATGCTCAATGTGAGCAATCATTCATAACCCAATAAGTGAGGTGAACTCATGAAGCAACGTTTTACAATTTTGTTTGCAGTAATATGCGTGATGTTGATGGGCGGGATGCTGCTGGCCCAAAACGCCCCGATCGATTTTGAAGCCGGCGGGCATGGGGCCAATTGGACCTGGAACGTGTTCGAAAACGACACCAATCCACCGCTGGAAGTTATTGCCAACCCGGATCCCTCCGGCGCGAACACCTCCGCCACCGTCGCCAAATTTACCGCCTTGCAAACCGGCAATCCCTGGGCCGGCTGTGAATCGATGCATGGCTCGGACATCGGCACCTTTACTTTGACTGCGGACAATAGCATCGTGAAAATCATGGTCTGGAAACCGGTGATCAGCGATGTGGGCATTAAGTTCGCCCGGGCGGATGGATCGGCGCTGCCGGAAATTAAAGTTGCCAACACGGTGATCAATCAGTGGGAAGAGCTGACGTTTGACTTCTCCGGCCGGATCGGCGACCCGAATACCATCGATCAGGATCAAATCATCGTCTTCCCGGATTTTGATCTGAACGGCAGAACTCAGGATAATGTCTGCTATTTTGACAACATTACCTTTTCCGCCGGCGGCGGAACCGGTTCGGAGCCGACCGTGGCCGCACCGACCCCGACCCATCCGGAGACCAATGTTCTCTCCATATACAGCGATGCCTATACGAATGTGCCCGGCACCAATTTTAATCCCAACTGGGGGCAAGCCACCGTCGTCACCGTAGATTATCAGGTCGCCGGCAACAACACCCTGAAATATGAAAATCTCAATTATCAGGGCACGGAATTTACCGCTCAGGATGTGTCCGGTTACGATTATCTGCATATCGACTTTTGGACCACGAGTAGCGCCCAACTGGATTTCTACTTGATCAGCCCCGGGCCGCTGGAAACATTCGTTGGTTTTTCATTACCCGTGGAGGAATGGAATAGTTATGATATCCCCTTATCCGCGTTTACGCCTCCGGTGAATCTGAGTGAAGTCTTCCAGTTTAAGGTGGTCGGTGAAGGGACGGTTTATTTCGACAACTGGTATTTTTGGAAAGCATCCACTGACATCACGGAAATCGACAATGCCGTTCCTACAGAGTTTGCGTTGGAGCAGAACTATCCCAACCCCTTCAACCCCTCGACCAGCATCCGCTTTAGCCTGCCCCTGGCCAACCAGGTGCAATTGAAAGTGTATAACATGCTGGGCCAGGAAGTGGCGACATTGCTGAACGAGTTCAAGAATGCCGGCAGCTATGAAGTGAGCTTCGATGCGGCGAATCTCCCGAGCGGGGTGTACGTCTATGCCATCACCGCCGGCAGCTTCAGCGCCGTCAAAAAAATGATGCTGCTTAAATAAAGGTTTGACATGAACCAAACTGCGGTTCATGTCAAACCTTTATCATTGTTACACTGATGAAATAGGTTGTGTTAAACAGTTGTGTTGTCCATATAGTTCGGTGGATTTTCAACTCATCCCCCCCGCCCCTTCTCTTGAAAGAGAAGGGGGGCTTTTCTCCCCTCTCTTTTCAAGAGAGGGGCCGGGGGTGAGTTTAAATACCGGTAAAACTTCTTTAACACGGCCATGCATTAACCCATACGGACCGGCCGATCACTCATAGCGGCCGGTCAGCATTAATTGAAAAGAGGGATTATATGGAACTTCCCACAATTGGAATGAAGCATATTTTATATGCGACGGATAATTCGGAAGATGCCCGGTCGGCGTTTGCCTACGCGGCCGGCATTGCCAAACAATTCGGCGCCAAATTGACCCTGCTCCACGTGGTGCAGGACCTTAAGGATATGGTGGCGTTCGATTTTGGTATCGAGCGGTCGGTGGCGGCGCAGAAGTGGTTCTCAGTTAATAAGGATTATTTTGAGGAAATCAAAAAGCAGGTTCAGGAAATTGCCCAATCGACCTATGGCGGCGAGGCGGTTCATGTTGACGATGTCGTCGTTGAAAAGGGAAACCCGGTGAAAACGATCCTCGAGATCGCCAAAGAAAAAGAATGCGACATGATCGTCATGGGCGTCAAAGGGCGCAGCGTTTTGGAAGATACCGTGCTGGGGGGGACCGTCAACGGGGTGATTCGCCGCTCGAAAATACCGGTGCTGGTAATACGCCATAAAACACTCGAACAAGCGGGAGGAGAAAATGAGTAATAGATATCAAACTCGCAGTCCGCTGCTGTCCGGGGTGGATTTTTCGAAAATGACCGGGGAAGATTTAAAGGCCGCGTTTCTGGAAATGCTTAACGCCGGCATTCACGGCATCTCCTTCAGCGTCTATCTGAATGATCAGGCGCCCGGCTCGCAGATCAGCGCGCAGCAGATCAGCGAACGCATGCAGGTGATCAAACCCTATGTGAAGTGGATTCGCTCCTTCTCCTGCACCGACGGCAACGAGCAGATTCCCCGGATCGGCCATGAGAACGGCCTGAAAACCCTGGTCGGCGCCTGGCTGGGCTCCGATGCCGAAAAAAACGAGCGGGAAATTGAAGCCGTGATCAAAGTCGCCCAAGCCGGCCACGCCGATATTGTCGCGGTGGGCAACGAGGTGCTGCTGCGCGGCGATCTGTCGGAAGATCAGCTCATCGGCCTTATTCAACGGGTCAAACAGGCTATCCCGGGCATCCCGGTGGGCTATGTGGATGCCTATTACGAGTTTGCGGTCCATCCGCGGGTGTCTGATGCCTGCGATGTCATCCTGGCCAATTGTTATCCCTTCTGGGAAGGGTACCCCTTCGAACATTCCCTGGCCTATCTGAAAGGGATGTACCAGACCGCCCTCAGCGCCGGCAGGGGGAAAAAGGTGATCGTCACCGAGACCGGCTGGCCTAACCTCGGATCGGCGGAGCGGGCGGCAGTGCCGTCTTACGAAAATGCCATGCGCTATTTTATCAACACCTACACCTGGGCGGCGGCGGAGCAGGTTGAGGTATTCTACTTCTCCAGCTTCGATGAGTTATGGAAAGTCGGTGCGGAGGGGGATGTCGGCGCCTATTGGGGACTGTGGGATATTGATGGGAATTTGAAATATCGGTAGGACATTGTGCAATGGAACGCGGATGACGCGAGTCCTCTGGGGTTTAATAGAACGCGGATAACGCGGATTCTCGCGGATTTTTTTTAAGATGCTTCGCGTGAGGTTATCAAAGCTTTGTTCAGTCTTTGTTTTTTTCCTATTTAGTCATCCGCGTAAATCCGCGTCATCCGCGTTCTATTAAGAATTTTTGTCGTGTACCGCGACAAAATCGACAGACTAAATCTAATTTGCAGATTGGCGGAAATATGAAAAGGATCATTCAATTCCAGTTATTAATCGCGATGGTCATCTTTATGAGCTCATGCGCTTCTGAAAACCAAACCTCCAAACTGGCGGCCACTTCGGAGATCCTGCTGACCTCGGAAAGTGGTGACAAAATGGCGCCCCAGGAAAATGTGCCGTTCCGGGACGGCACTGCCGAAGGGGTGGTTATCCGCATTCAACCGGAGATCGTCAAACAGACGATTGACGGGATCGGCACCTCGTTTACCGAGTCCTCCGCTTTTGTGCTCGCCCATCTCGATCCGCAGAAACGGCGCGAGGTGATGGAGCGGATCTACGGGGAAAGCGGGGCCAATTTCAGCCTGACCCGAACCCATGTCGGCGCCTGCGATTTTTGCGTTGACGGCAAGTATTCTTATGCGGATCAAAAAGATGATATCAAGCTGGAAAGCTTTACCATCGCCCCGGATAAGGAGGGGTTTAAGCGGGCGGATCATCCCGGCATTGCCGATGAAAGCTATGATCTGCTGCCGATGATCCAGGAAGCGCTGGCCATTAAAAGCGGGCAGCCAGACCGGGAACTGCGCATCATCGCCTCCGCCTGGACCGCGCCGGCCTGGATGAAGGATATCGAGACCTGGTACATCCCGGGAGCGCCGGAAAACAACTGGCAGGGCACCGGCGGTTCGCTGAAGCCGGCCTATGTTCCCACCTATGCCGATTACCTGCTCAAATACCTCGATGCCTACCGGGCGGAAGGGGTGAACATCTGGGGATTGACCCCGGTGAACGAGCCCCACGGCAATAACGGCCAGTGGGAAAGTATGCATTTTACCCCGGAAACCCAGAATGAATTCATCAAGAAACATTTGGGCCCGAAATTAAAATCGAGTCAATACGGCGATATCAAACTGCTGGCCTACGATCAGAACCGCGACGGCCTGGAACACTGGACGGATGTGATCTTCGGCGACCCGCAAACCGCCCCCTTCGTCTATGGCGTGGCGGTGCATTGGTATGAAAGCACCTTCAAAGTATACGAAGACGTGTTTGAGCGGGTGCATCAGAAATTTCCTGACTTCGCCATTATCCATACCGAAGGCTGCATCGACGACCTGGGTAAACCGGCGCCGAATGGGGTGACCGACCCGGAACGCTACCAGGAGAGCGGCTGGTTTGACAATGATGATTTTTGGTGGAATCCCAATGCCACCGACTGGGCCTATTCCGTCACCTGGGAAGGGGTGAAGGTGGAGGATCACCCGATCTATACCCCGGTGCACCGCTACGCCCGGAATATCATCGTCAGCCTGGATCACTGGATGCGGGGCTGGGTAGACTGGAACATTGTGCTGGATCAGAACGGCGGCCCCAATCATGTCGGTAATTTTTGCGGGGCGCCGATCATGATCGATACCGAATCGAAACAGGTTTACTATACCCCGATTTATTATGTGCTGGCCCAATTCAGCAAGACCATCCGCCCCGGGGATAAGGCGGTGCAAACCGAAAAACAATTGGCCGGCCTGGGCAGCGACGATCTGCATGCCTGCGCGACGGTCAACCGCGACCATCTGCTCAGCGTTCAATTGTTGAACACCACCAAAGCGCCGATCCGCTATCACCTGCAGATTGGCGGCCGGTATGCCGAAATCACCATCGCGGCCAATGCGGTGCAGACGGTGCGGGTGCAGTTGTAGGTCGCAATTTAGCCGTTTTTAACCCCTCTAATTCTCCCCTTACTAAGGGGAGACTTACCAGTTTCCCCCCTTGGTAAGGGGGGACGGATGGGGGGTAAAAAAGTAGACATATATGCTCATATATGGATCGTCACCATAAAGTTTTGCTGAAGGATACGAAATGAAAAGGGAAAAAAATGCAAATTGTGATTCGGTGAAGCGGCTGAATCGAAAACAAACTTCCGGCCTGGCTTTGCCCATGCAGATCGTTCTTGCGCTGGCGTTACTGGCTTTTTCCTGCGAAAAAACCGATGCCCCGGCGCCGGAAGCGCTGACCCTCGATACGGCGGAAAATTATTTTTCAAGCTGGATTTCGTCAAGCATACCTATGCAGTCGCCGACGTGGAACGGTACTTCTTTACCACCTTTCCCCACGATGATCCGACCGCGGGCGATGTGGTCTACGACCGGAAGCAGTGGATCAATTCGGAGATGCTGAAACTGGCGAAGGGCGACGGGCTGTATTTATTCATCAAGGAGCGGAAAGATGTGATGTTCGATTCCTTTCGCATGACCTCGAAGCCCTTCTATAATTTGAATCCCGATCATCAGCGCCTGCTCTTTGTCTTTAAAGGGAAGCTGCCCTCGGCCAAAGGGGTCTGGCCGGCCTGGTGGCTCAACGGCAGCCATCAGGATGAATGGACCTATCAAAATCTGGGCAAAGTGGAAACCGATGCCGGGCTGGACAGTTATTCCGGAAAGGGGCATTTTATGACACGCCTTCTGCGGTCAACCCCACCGATTGGCCCGCCGCCGGCGAACTGGATATCATCGAAACCATCAACGGGGAAAATATCGTTCACAATACCCTTCACACCTGTCCCCAGATGTGTGACGCCGAGTGGAACAGCGATGGTGAGATCATCAATTGCGCCAATGCCAAAGCCGGTGATCCCAATGCCGGCTGCAGCGGCAAACCGTATTCGGTCGCATCGGTGGAGGGCACCTTCGCCTGTATCTGGGAAAAAAACACCATCCGGTTTTATTATTGGACGCCGGAGGAGGATGTGCGGCAGGAAGGCGGCCCTTTAAGCGAAAATCCGCAGCCGGATCAATGGGGGGACGCCAATCTAAAGAACACGGTGCGGCTGCTGGAAACGGACACCGAATGCGATAGCGAAGCGCATCAGGAATGGCAATGTCACAATTGCGCCGGGAGCACTAGCTGCACTTTTGCCAATATGAAAATGATTTTCAATATCACCCTCTGCGGCAAATGGGCCGGCGCTCAGTTTGACGATAGCGGACAACCGCTGCAAAATTGCCAGACCTACATTTGGGGTGAAGGCCGGGACAAAATTCATGAGCAGTTTATTAAGATTGAGTATGTGGCGGTCAGTGGCATTTAAACAAGTAATGAGGTGAACATGCAAAAATTAGTTAGGTTAATCGTTGCATCCATACTCACGGCAGTTGTATTATCTTCGTGCAATCAAAAAACGGATGAATCAAATTTGAATATACATGAACCGAAAATCGTTATGGAAGACATCCAGCAGGATCTCGAAGCAGGTCTGGGCGGCGAAAAGGAACACCCGTTTACGCTCCGCAAGTTCGATCCGTACTTAAACGGTAAATGGATCGGTAACGCGGTCTCTTATGGATGTTATCGCGCAGGCCAGGAGCCGGGCAAGACCGGGCCGACGAAAGCGGAAATTCTGGAAGACCTGAACATCATCGCCAACTACTGGAACCTGATTCGGGTCTATAATGCTGATGATGATGCTGAACGGATTTTGGAAGTCATTACCGAAAATGACCTCCCGATCAAAATGATGCTGGGCATCTGGCTGTCGAATGAGGAAAAACATCCCGAGCAAAAACCGGAGAACATCCGAAATGTGCTGCGGGGAATCCAGTTGGCCAACCGCTTCCCCCATATTATCCGCGCTGTCAATGTCGGCAACGAAGCCCAGGTGTTCTGGTCCTGGCATAAGATGAATGTCGAGAACCAGCTCCGCTATATCCGGGCGATTCGCAATAACACCACGGTGCCGGTCACCATCGCCGATGATTATAATTTCTGGAACAAACCCGAGGCGCAGCGGGTGGCGGAGGAGCTGGATTTTATCGTCACCCATATTTATCCGCTCTGGAACGGCAAGACCCTGGATACTGCCATCCCCTGGATGGACAGCACCTTTAAAGATGTTCAGGCTCGATATCCTGATAAAACGATCGTGCTCGGGGAAACCGGCTGGGCCACCACCTACAATCCGGATAAAAAAGGCCCCGGCGAGCAAGGCGACCTGATCAAAGGCAAGGTCGGCCTGGCGGCCCAGGAAAAATACCTGGTGCTGCACAACGATTGGGTCAATCAGAATAAGGTGACCACCTTCCTATTCGAAGCCTTCGACGAGCCCTGGAAAGGCGGCGGCGTCAGTTCACCCGCCAATGAAATCGAAAAACACTGGGGGGTTTTTTACGAAAACCGTACCCCCAAGGCGTCGTTTACCAACTACCTGGCACAGCGGCAGGAGTAAGCATACCTTATGATTGCCACAGAGACACAGAGATCACTGAGAACCAACAACTAACAAAGTCCATTACAAGTTGAACAAAACAGATTTATTTAGCCACGGATTCACACAGATTTACACTGATTTTGTTATTTTTTGGGGAAAGAACCAGGCTTTCATCTGTGTTTATCCGTGAAAATCCGTGGCTAAAATTCAACATGTAATTTGTACTAATAACTCTGAGATACAAAATCTCTGTGTGCTCTGTGCCTCTGTGGCAATAAGTAATACCGCTGAATATTTGCTTTACTTAAAATTGTTTAAGATCTTAAGCGCATTTTTGTAATAGATTTTTTCCAGCACCTCATCCGGAAGGAACAGCCCGTAGATCATCCACCGTCCCTGGAGGTGATGCCCGGCGGCGGGGTCGATATACTCGTCGTCGGTTTCCAGGAAGCGGTAGTAAATGCGGTAGGCTTCGGCATTGGGCGGGGTGTCGGTGCCAAACAGGATGCGGTCCTGGTACTGGATGAAGAAGCGGCGCGCGGTGTAGGGCTGCCGGCCCAGCTCGCTGATCCGGGCGTCGATGTCGACATAAAAATTGGGATAGGTCTCCAGCCAGGTAGCCACCTTGCCCAATTCTTCCGGCAGGTTCCCCATGTGGGCGCCGATGAAGATCGTGTTCGGATGCCGGGCGATCACCCGGTTGCGCGCCGCCAGGATCTCATCTTTGGCAGGGTATTGATCGCCGTAGAACGACCAGTCCGGGTGGGCGCCCAGTTCATCGTAGCGTTCGTTGTAGCGGTCGACCGGGGTGAAGAAGGCCTTGGGATCGGAGACGTGGATCATCACCGGGATGCCCAGCTCTCCGCATTTGGCCCAGATCGGGTCGATTCGGGGGTCGTCCACTGTCACCAATTTGCCGGTTTTATCGCGGTAGGTCAGCCCCAGCGTCTTGGCAATCTTCAGGCCGCGCACCCCCATGCGCACCGCTTCTTCCAGCCGTTTCGCTTCCTTCTTTCCGAAATCCGACTCATCGATCTTGCTGAAATCCGGGCGGAAAAACAGCAGAAAGCGTTCTTTGGAGACTTTTGCGACGCCTGGAGATGCGCCTTGTAAAAAATCATCCGCCGAGTTCGCATCCAGGCTGACGCATTTCCAGACCCCGGCCTGGTCCATCTCCTCCAGGAAATGCGCGGTCTGCGCCAGATCCCCCAGATGGTTGTGAATATCAATCACCGGAAATTTCGGCTTCATGATTTTGGTTTCCTTCACCACCATCTGGCTGACCGGCCTCCAGTCGAGCAGTTTCAGCTCACCCTCCTGGGCGAGCATGGGCATGCAGATGATCATCATCGCGATCAGGATTGTCAGTGAATAGCGCATGTTCTTACCTCTCAAGTTTTTAATAGAACGCGGATGACGCGGATACATACTGAAATGAAATAAGAACGACAGCCACAGAGACACAGAGATCACAGAGGTTTTTCAGTCGTCAGTTGCCAGTCGTCAGTTTTCAGTCGTCAGTTCTCTGTGATCTCTGTGCCTCTGTGGCAACAACACAGAAAGACCTATCCGCGAGAATCCGCGTCATCCGCGTTCTATTTCGGCTAATATGTAACCCAAGATATTTTGTTGTGTACTGAGAGCCAGCATCTATCTCCCACCAAACCGCACCACCCCAAACACCTCCGGCTTATGAAACCGCGCGCCGGTGGGCGACCAGGCGTAGCCGGTGGATTTTCCGCCGCCGTCGGCGTTGATGCGGTAGAAGTTGATCCGCCAGGTGGTCTGGCCGGGCACCACCCCCTTCGCGTCCTGATAACTTCCGCCAGCGGAATGGCGATCTCCACCGTCCAGCGCCGGTCGCGGTCGTCGCGCCGGTTCAGCGTGCCCTCGACCGCAACCGCGGTCTGAATGGCGGACAGATCGTATTGCTTGGTCGCCGGCACATCGATATGAACCGGATCGACGATATAGCTGTCGAACAGCACATTGGCGGGGAGACCTCGATCTCCACGTAGGTAGACGGTTCCCGGTCGGTATCGAGAAACACCTCCACCACCTCTTCTTCCCAGGAGATGCTCATCGCGTTGGGTAAAAGTGGTCCAGATATCGGGATCATTGCAGATAAAGGCGATGAACAGGGTGGTCGGGTTGTAGCAGGTTTTGACCCGGGTCAGCACCGCGCTGTCGCTCACCGCCGTGCCGGTGCGGTTTTCCGCCAGGGTGACGGTCTGGGCGCTTTGCCATGCCGGCTCATCCAGCAAACCGTCCACCGTCATCACCGCTTCCGTGGGGGCGGCAATAATCTGGTAGTCCGGCGCGGCCGGTTCCTCAGTGCGCTCGCAGGCGGCGAAGGCCAGCAGTAACGCAGCCAACATCAGGGGCTTCAGCAGAAATTTTTTGAAATCGACCATGAGAAAATCCTTTCTCCTGGCTATTGGGGGTGGAAATGTCAATCTTATCGCAAAAAGAAAGATAATGTAAGCGAAAAACTTGCGTTTTATTTCTTTTGTTTACGATTGCTTTTGAGTTTAGGGAAAAGTGGGGAGAAAGTCAAGGGGGGAGGTTATTTTGTAATGCTCATATTGTGCACCGTGTTAAGTTTTATGGCATGGGGCTAAGGGCATGGGGCATGGCGCCGTAATGTGCAAGCGCATGTTCCGACACCCGCCCTGTAATACACCATGCCCCATGCCCTTTACCCCTTGCAATAAAATATCGCGATATAGCTATAAATACCGCGACGGTCCACGAAATACCTCCCGGACATGCCAGGTAACATATTTGGGATCAGGATAATAATCTGGCCGCTGTGGATGGAGAATCTTATGACCGTGATGCCGTTTTTTTAGCCAGAAATCAAAATTCTCTCCTCCACTGGCGTATTCGGAAACCAGGATTTCCAGTTCCGGTGACAGAGTAAACACTCCGCGATCGAACAACTTATGGTGTAGGGAACACAGAGCCAGACCGTTTGGCTCGATGTCTGGACCTTCGCATGATGCCA
Source organism: Calditrichia bacterium (assembly GCA_020635015.1). Classification (GTDB taxonomy): domain Bacteria; phylum Calditrichota; class Calditrichia; order RBG-13-44-9; family J075; genus JACKAP01. Next base: position 422,534 of record JACKAP010000001.1, read on the forward strand.
TTGGATATGGGCTGCTTCCAGACCCACCGGATTACCCGCCATGCGAATGTCAAACCCGCAGATGGCGCAGCGGTATTCGTAGGCCTTGAGGATGTTGTTCCGGAAGTGCGGGCTGCGGATTCGACTCCTACTGGTGGTCATTTCGAGATCCAATCCGACACTTTGCAGAATATCATCATGCAGCGTTTCTGAGAAATATTTATCCAAAATATCGCGGACGATCTCCCTGACTGGGCCGGGATTCTTTTTCAGGCGCTGATACAACCCTTCTGGAAAACCACCCACCGCCGAAACGCTCAAGAGTTCTTTTCTGTTGACATCATCATTAGCCGTTTTGTTTAATAGGACGCCACGTTTGGGTATCTCCCAAAGGCCATCGTTCTGTAGCCTCCAGAAGGGATATTCCGGACGATAGAATTGTCGGCGCGGCCCGAAATCCTTCAGCAGTTCTTTCAATTTTTCGTTGATCCATTCAAACGAAATCAGCCGTTCCCCACCCTGTTGGTAATGCCCCAATGCCAGCAAAATCAGCAGCGGCTTGTGCGGCGCCCGCTCGGAGCCGCGTCTCCAGATGTTGATGGATTGGAATTGTTGGCGGATGGTTTCCATAAAACCTTAAACAGTTTAATTCAGTATATCTTGACATAAAACAAATCATAATTTTGGAGCTTTATAGCAAAAAATCCCTTGTTGGTAATTATTACTATTGATTTGGTGACAGAAAGTAAATAGGTTGCAATGGAAATTTTCTCCGGGCTAAATCATCCAAATTGGCATAATACTCTATCCATAGTTCAACAAATTTGGCAAGTCCTATAAGAGTTATTTTCCTTTTTTCTTGGGTTCTTGCTTCATCCTTCGCATCGCGAGTGAAATCACTTGTTGTAACAAAAATGCCAACATCATCGTCACCAAGTAGCGCCATGAATGACCTAACAGAATCTACATTAATATTAGATTCATAACGCTTGACTTGAACTTTGATTCTTGGAGGTTTGGTTCCCAAAGGATCAGACCATGCAAGTATATCTAGACCTCCATCTTTACCTTTTGGGGAAATCCAGCTAACATGATAACCCATTGCCTTCAAAAGCGAAGCAACCAATTCTTGAAATTCATATGGATCCATCGATTTTAGATAGTCCTCAATTTCTTTCCAAGCAAGTTCATCCGCTTTTTCAATAGTTATAGTGACCTCCTTGACTTCTCGTTCTGCCTCCGACTCATTTTCGCCCAGTTGCCCCTTTTTCCATTTATGATATAGTTTTACGGCTTCTCTGTAAAATTTTTCTGGATTTGAGTATTGGTTATAAGCTACAATACCTTCTTCTGTTACAGACCACCTTCCCTTCTCTTTAAGCATCCAGCCGGCCTTTACACAATCAACCGTTGCGAATCTGATAATGGTATCAACGCGTATGCCACCGGAGTCGAATTCTCCTTTTTCATAATCGGTTAACTTGGTCATACCCTTACCTTGGAGAGCACCTCACTTGCTCGAACTGGATTTTCAGCAGCCATCAATACTTCAAAAACTAATCTTAGTAACTCGCCAGCATGACTTCTTGTAATTTCTGCCATTATGTTTTCCTTTTATCTTGATTGAGCGAAAAGAAATCTGTCGTATATATTTGGAATAAGTTGTCGTGATAATAAGTCTAAGTTCTTAAAGAATTATATTTTGCAAAAAAAAGGAATTTTATCTACGCGTGAGAATTTGTGTTTACCGAATCTTTGAAAGTCTTAATAATATCTTTGAAAATTTTTAGCTTTTGCGGATCTAATAATAATGATAACTGCGCAATCGACCATCCGTTATTCCATCGGGATTTATCAAATGCCAAATCTAGGCGATCTCGCACTTTAGTTCTAAATTGTTCTATTACTTCTATACCGATAGGTTTATCCCAATTCCAGCCAAGGTTTATGCTAAATTCGTTGGTTGTAAACACTGAGAAAAGGCTGTATCGTTGATCCCCAAATATCAAACGTGCTGTAAAAGAACCCCGATATATACCCGTACCCCAATCAACATCTCTACTAGTAATCTCTTTACCAAAATTTAAAAGTGCTCTGACTAATTCTGTCTCCTGAGTAGTGCATGAATTACTGATCGCTTCGAAAAATTTTTCCTCATTCCATTTCATCCGTGACGGCGATGTTTTTTTTTGCACGGATTCTGCTGTCCTACCAATGACTCTTGGTACCAGAGTCTTTAAGCTTTGACCAGTAAATTGCTTTATTTCAATGCATAAAACTTCGACCGAACGCATCTGACTATCTAAAAATTCTACGATCCGCTGTAATTCCAGCGGAATTTGATCAGCAACGATAATCAGTCGTATTTTCCCAACTTGTAAATTGGTGTCAACCTTTTCCCAGAATTCGTCAGAATTTATTTCATTTGATAAGAATTTTGCGAGTTCATCATTTGCATCTAAACCGGCAGATTCGCATCGTGATTCATATTTTAATTTAATCTGTTCAATCGGCCAATACGCGAGTGCGTTTGCAGCATATTCGAGTAATTGACCAACAACTTCTCTTCTGATTCGAGTATCGCTGCTTCGCTTAACTTCAACTAATGTGGAAATACCCTCCTGATCTAAGAACAGATGATCTACTGCCCACCTATCGTAGCTGTTCTCTTCTGAAGGAATGCCGATTTCGCGAGAAACCAGTAACCATTTTCGGGGATTATTTTGATCAATTTGAGCACCAGCCAACAAGTTCGGGTATTCCGCCAAGAGATCCTGAAGCAAATTCTCTGATTCATAAGAGGATTCTTTCATCATGACAAGTTTACCATCATCTTTAATTAAGAAAATTTCCCCTTTCATCACAAGAAATCTCCTAATGCTATTTCCAAAGGATTATGAATTGCATCCCACTTAAATGCTTTTATGCCTTGGTCAAGGAGTCGATTTTCATATGACAGTTTAATTTTCCGTCAATATAACAGTGCTCGATATACCAGTAATCTACTAATACGATATATCTTTAAGAACGATAAAAATCAAACAATAATATGATTTTTGTCAATAAAAATATATAATAAGACATATAAAGTGCCCTTCTTGTTTATGCCAGAATTCGGGTATGTTTTAGTTGTTGACTAAGAAGCCATGTCATGTTGATCAATGTTATCTGGTACTACCACAAGGTGTTAGGTGGTGGACGTCTTGTGTATTTCTGCCATTTGCCGTAAACTATTCCGGAATATTAAACCCGGAGAAACCCATGACCCGCCACCTCTCAATTTCATTTGCTCTACTCCTGATATTCAACCCCGCCGTCCACTCACAAACGCCGCCGGCATCGCCGGAGCACAAGCTGATCGACGAGATCAAAGCCCATACCTCCGGCATGGCAATCTGGTGGACCGGCCACAACGGCTGGCTGATCAAGCAGGACAGCATTTTGATCGGCACCGACCTGGTGCTGGAAAATGAGGACCGCCAGTCGCCTGCGCCGGTGTCGGCGGCGGAGATCGCGCCGTTGCTGGACATCAGCTTTATCACCCATGAGCACGGCGACCACTTTGGGCGCAATACCTCCCGGATCCTGGCGGAGCAATCCAATTGCATGTTCGTGATGCCGGTAAACTGTGTCGAAATTGCCAAAGCCGAAACCGGAATTCCCGCCGCACGCATCCGGGCGGCCATTCCCCGGCAGCCCTTCACCCTCCGCGGGGTTGGGATTACCCCGATGCGGGCGATACACGGCAATCCCAAGTTCGCTGTTTTTTGAGGAGGCAAATCTGGAGGATTGTGGATACTTTATCGCCCTGGGCGATAAAACCCTGCTGCAGCCGGGCGATACCGTTCTGCTGGAAGATCACCTGTTTTTGAAGCATGTGGATGTCCTGTTTTTTCTCACCCACCGAACACAATATGCACATTCAGCAATCGGTGATCTTAATAAACGAACTCGAACCGGATTACATCCTTCCCCAGCATCGCGATACGATGACCGAAACCGAGCAGAACCGCTATTGGACCCACGGCTATTCCCGTGAGGTGCGGCTGATGCTTTCCAAAACCCTGAAGGAACGATATCATATCCTCGGGATGGGGAAAAATTTGAAATTCGCTTAACCACGCAGGATTAGGATCAGCTGTTAAGGATTAGTTAATAATTAACTTATTAACTACCGCCACAGAGACACAGAGATCACAGAGTCAGTTGTCAGTTGTCAGTTGTCGGTTGTCGGTTGTCGGTTGTCAGTTCTCTGTGTGCTCTGTGTCTCTGTGGCAACCAGGTCTTCGAACCGCATCAATAATGCCGGAAAATCTCAAATTCATCCACCGCAACCCCGCCATCGACGTTGATGAAAGTAAACCAGGCATAACGGTTTCCTCCCACCTCATCCGGAATCACATCCGACGCATTGGTGCGGGTTTCGGTGAACAGCACATTGCCGCCGCTGTCGAGCAGGTTCAGGTCGACCGCCAGCGCGCCGCCGCTTTCATAGAATACATGCTGGAGGGTACCAACCGGCGGTGGTGACTTCGTAGTGATTGATATTTTCCAGGTCCTCGCGGGGGCAAAGTTGGTGTTGTTGGAGCCTGCTACCAGCAGTTTCCCGGTGGAAGCGTCTTTGTTGACATGGAAGATGAAATCCCGCTGATGCGCGCCGTCGGAACCGGTGGCCGCGACGGTGTAATCGAACCCCTGGCTGGTGCTCCAGCTCGGATCGAGATACACATCCAGCTCGGCGGTCCAGGGCGTCCAGCTGTCGCAATAGCCATCAAAAATGGAGTACGGCGCGGAACTGGCGTCCCCTTCCATCACCGCGTGCCCGCTCCCCGCGGATGAGACAATGCCGCCAGTCCCGGAACTCACCTGGGTTGCCAGGCCGTACCAGCCGCTGTTGCTGTCGAACCATCCGTCGGTCGAAGCTTCAAATCCCTGCTGATAGGAGGGAGCGCAGGGAACCAGGATATCGCCATGGGCGAGGTGGGCGGGAACCGCATTCGGCGCGACTTGAATCAGGATATATTCGCCGTTTCCGGTTAAGTGCAGGATATATACTTTTTCCGCACCGTTTCCTTTTTCGAGTGCCGCCGGGGTTGCCTGTAGGTTATCCGGCGTCAGTTTTGGTGATGCGGTTTCCGGCGAGGTGACCGGGTTGGAACCGCAGTGCAATAAAAATACTGAAGCAACAAAAAGTAGTGCGAACAAAGAGATTAGCTTTTTCATGACCGCTCCTTAAGTTTTTGATTTAGAGAATTATCCAAGGTATGTAATGTCTGTTCAGTCGATCCAGGTGCAAAACGGATTTTCGGCGTCAGACTTCCAGCCGCTATTCTGTTGAGGCAGCATCAAATGTCTCACGGTGCACGGATGGAATATGGATTCCAGGATGCTGGTGGAGTAGCACAATGTTTCATTTTACGGAAAGGGGTGTTTATTTGTTAAACTACTTTTTAACCATAAGCGAAGCGAACAGGCTAAATATTAGTCGCTACAAATATTTTTAACCGCAGACTGCTGTCTCACGAATTAAAAGCAATGCCGCCGGCAGCGCCCGGTTAGGGGGCCAGAGACATCAACTGTCAATTAAGATTCATTGACCTGTTGACTGCTATGTTGTCATAGGATGGTTTTAAGGTAGGGCATTTTTCATCCCCATGCAAGGAATTGTCAAATTTTACCAGCGATCGCCATGAGAACCGGAGCCGGTTCTCGCGGACGTAATACCGGTTGCTTGTTTCATGAAAGCTGCTTGCATCCACCGGGGCAAACCGGTAAATTGGCGGCCTCATCCGGTGGGCCGGTCGCGATTCAAAAGATCTTACCCGTTTCTCCGTATGAGCGTATCCTCAATATCTTAACGAGAAGTTTTGAAACGTAAGCGAGAGAAAATCCCGAATGGAAAAACTCGTCACCGCTCACTTGAAATTGGGCATCATCGCCGGTGGTCAGCTGGGCAAGATGCTGATCCAGGACGCCAGTAAATGGGATATCATCACCTATGTGCTCGATCCCTACGAAAATTGCCCCGCCGGGAGCATCGCCTCGGTATTTGTGAAAGGCGATTATCTCGATTTTGATGCGGTTTATCGATTCGGGAAACAGGTGGATGTACTCACCTATGAGATCGAAAACATCAATATCGAAGCGCTGCACCGCTTAAAGGCCGAGGGGATAAAGGTGGTGCCGGACCCGGCCATCCTGGAATTGATCCAGGACAAAGGTCGGCAGAAGGATTTTTACCGCCAGCATGATATACCGACCGCTCCTTATCAGCTTTATGCCGATCAAGCGGAGATCCGGGCGGCCATTTCCGCCGGGCAGCTCAATTTCCCATTTGTGCAAAAGCTCCGCAAAGGCGGCTATGACGGGCGCGGCGTGGCGGTCATCGACGGTGAGGCGGCGCTGGAGACGCTGCTCGACGGCCCCTCGGTGATCGAGGAGAAAGTGGCGATCGACCGGGAGATCGCCGTCATTGCCGCCCGCAACCAGCGGGGCGAGGTGCGCTGTTTTCCTACCGTGGAGATGGTGTTTGACAGCCGCGCCAATCTGGTGGAACGGCTGGTCTGCCCGGCCGGCATCGGCGAGGCCCTGGCGCAGGAAGCGACGCAGATTGCCTCCCGGCTGATCGAAACCCTCGGCATGGCCGGCTTGCTGGCGGTGGAGTTTTTCGTCGATGCCCAGGGGCGGCTGTTGGTCAATGAAGCCGCCCCCGCCCCCACAACAGCGGCCACCATACCATCGAAAGCGTGATCACCTCTCAATTTGAGCAGCACCTGCGGGCGATCCTCAACCTGCCCCTGGGCAGCACCCACTTGAAGATGCCGGCGGTGATGATCAATCTACTGGGCGAGAAGGGCCATGACGGTTCGGTGAAATGCGAGGGCTTGACCGAGAGCATGGCCATCGAAGGGGTTAAGATTCATGTCTACGGCAAGAAACACACCCGGCCGATGCGCAAGATGGGCCACGTGACCGTCATGGCTGGCGATCTGGCGATTGCGCTGGACCGGGCCGATCAGGTGAAACAACTTATCAAGGTGACATCATGGGATCAAAACAAGTAAGCATCGTCATGGGGTCGGATTCCGACCTCCCGGTGATGATGCAGCAAGCCGCCGAGATACTCGAACAGCTGGGCGTCGGCTATGAGATCGATATCGTCTCGGCGCACCGCACCCCGGACAAGCTGTTCCAGTTCGCCTCCCGGGCGCATGAGCGCGGCATCGAGGTGATCATCGCCGGGGCTGGCGGCGCGGCCCACCTGCCCGGCATGGTGGCGGCCATTTCCCCCCTGCCGGTGATCGGGGTGCCGGTCAAATCATCCAACTCCATCGATGGCTGGGATTCAGTGCTGTCGATCCTGCAGATGCCCGGCGGAGTGCCGGTGGCCACGGTGGCGCTGAACGGCGCCAAAAACGCCGGCATCCTGGCGGCGCAGATCGTGTCGGTCGCAGATAAGCAGGTGCGGGAAAATATTATCCGCTATAAAGCGATGCTGCAGGAACAGGTGCTGGAAAAGGCGAAAAACGTAAACAAGTAAGTCGCACGATCCTCTGGGATCACAACAGGCATATCGGGTGAAACGGTCTAACAGAAATGTCAGACTGTCCGGCGCTGTTACAATTGGTGTCGGCGGCATGGTTGGCTGCGGTATTTTTGCCGTTCTGGGCGAATCAGCGCCGCTATTTTTCTGCCGGCCCTGATCAATTTGCTGCCGGCGTCGCTGGTCAGTATATCGGAAACTGCGATTATACTGATCAAAGTGTTTTTATTCCTGATGGCCTGTCGATTCTGTTCGAATTGATTTACGGGAGATGAATTTGCGACCGTTTCTTTTTGCGAAAATATAAAACGAGTGAGTAACGTAACAGCCATCTTTTATCAGGAGGGGGGTATATTACTTTAAATGCCGAAGATCAAGTTTCCATTGTTGATCTTTGGTTAGGAGATTCCTTTCAGCAGAGTCTAAATACTTATATCGACCTTACAGGCCTGATTATTCCAAAATATGTTATTTCAAAACATCCTTTAGAAAAATTAAGTGCCCAACTAACCGGCGTAGGAAGATTGTAACCACTACTTTTATAGGGAAGCTATCAGATGTAAGTAATGGTTTACTCCAGAAGTCTTTCTCAAAAGCAGATGAAGATGAAGATCGTCGGCGTTCTTTTCTTTCTTCAATAATGTTATCGCTTCTGTAGTAGTGGGTATGCGCCAATCTCTAAATCCTACATACCCATTGTTATTAAACGTTTCTAACCAAGATTCAATCGATATTTTATTTAATGATACAATACTTTTCGATCCATATAACTGCCACATAAGATTCGTAGTTTTATCAATTACGACACGAACACCATTAAACTTCTTAATCTCAAAGTTATTGGGGAAATCTTCACCAGTCGTGTTCAACTTCGATTCAAAAAAATTATATTCTTTGAGCATTATCGTAATGTCTTCCTCTGACAACTCGAGCGGTTCTTTTCGAAGGTTGTAAATATTTTTCGTTTTGTGGCTGTGCCAATAGATTTGTCATTATCATTAGAACTTCTTGTTGCTAACTGATACTTTAAGCTCGATATATATTGCTCCATCTCTTTGATTCTTTTGACGAGATTGTTCCTTTCGTTACTTTGGATCTCCTGTTCTTGTAACAAGCTGACATTCTCTCTTTTTATTCGATTATACATATCTGGTGATATCCTGGCTATTTTCTTGCCTAAAAAATCATGCACGGGATTATCAGCTCTTTTTTGTTATGCGATTCGAATGCATTGACATGTCGTTTTAGTGCTTCTTTAAATTTCTCTGGCCCGTCATGTTCCGTTGAATATGCAATTGCTCTATAATCTGAAATGTCAAATGGCGGGTTTTGCCCTTGACTTATAATGGGAATTGTTCCATTCCTGAAGAGTGCATGTCTGACACCTAATTCATAAAATACGTTCACATTCTTTCCACTTAAATCAGCTATCACAATATCTGCTTCATAAAGTGATTCAATAATATCACGGGATATACTTCCAAAATGCTCTAACTCATCGCCACGTATCGGTTCATAGCCGCACTCTACTAATACAGGACGAATCATCTCTGAATATATTTTCCAAATGACAGAGTCGGTGTCATTTCGAACCCTGCAAAATAGGGTGAGAAATCTGTAACTGCAAAAACTAATATACAATGTCGTGAGTATTGAAAAGCGCATATTCTGCGCAGCAGGATGCTTTCAGGTAATGCAGCAAAAATACCCTCCGAAAATTTTACAAAAGCTGCAAAAATGTTTTTTTTATTCTTTTTAAAACATGTATTTACCAACATCTCGCCCTGATTGCTTTTCAGATTGGCATTGATCTTGATTATCCAGGTCCATCAATGATTGTTTAACTAAAAACCGGGTGGTCCTGATGAACTTATTTTTGAATTTAATCCGATTGCAGAGCGGAGAGCGGATCAAATGGCTCGCGCTGCTGCTGTTAGTGTTGACCGCTGCCGCCGGCGCGCAGTGGAGCACCCAAAGCCCGCTGCCGACCTATCTCGACGTGCGCGGTGTGGACGCTCCCACGGCGCAACGGGTATTTGTCGCCACGAACGACAATCCCTTCGACGACGGCGGGGCGCTGTTCGAGTCGGCCGACGGCGGCGCCAGTTGGGTGCAGCGCGAGGTGCCCTTCAGCCTGGCCAGCCCGCTGAACGGGATTTTCTTTTTCGACAGCAATCTTGGCTGGACGTTCGGCAATAACAACTACCGCACGATTGACGGCGGTACTACCTGGGAGGAAATTCCTTTCCTGGGATCGACCTATTTCATGAAGTTTTATAGCGCGAGCTTCGGCCTCGCCACCGGTAACTTCGGGCGCTATGTGAGCCGCGACGGCGGGCTCAATTGGGAACCCTCGCCGCAGAATATGTTTGCCTTCGATTTTGCCGACAGCCAGACCGGCCTCGGCATCGCCGATAGTGCGATCTACCGCACGATCGACGGCGGCACCACCTTTACCCAGGTGCACTTCCGGCGCGACGAAAGCGGTTGCTTTTCTCTCCTCCGGCGTGGCAGTGGCGATCGCCGACAGCAGCTTCCTGCGCTCCACCGACGGCGGTGCCACCTGGAGCGCGGTTGCGCCGGACAGCGGCCGCAGCCGCCTGACCGCCGTCTCCGCCGATGTGGTGCTGGCCTGGGGCCGGGCCGGCAGCTTTCCGGATTATGACGACCGCGTTTTCCGCTCCGCGGACGGCGGCCAGACCTGGAGCGAACTCGGCGAAATTCTGCCCGCCGGGGTGCTGGCCTTCGCCGTGGCCGATGCCCAGACGGTGGCCGCTTCCGACCTGGCGGGCAACATGTTCCACTCCGCCGATGCCGGGCTAAGCTGGACCCAGACCTTCACCTCGCCGGGACCGCAGCCGGGCTTCCTGAGCAGCGCAGTGCCGGTGTTTGCCGATGCTCAGATCGGCTACTTCGGCTACGGGGCCGGCTTCATCATCAAGACCACCGACGGCGGCGCCTCCTGGACGCAGATCTCCAGCGGCACCGGGCAGAGCCTCTACGACCTCGATCGCTTTCCGAACGGCGATCTGATCACGGTCGGCGATAACGGCACCCTCCTGACCGGCGACGGCACCGCGCCCTGGATCCTCCACGAGGCATTGACCGCATTCGACCTGAAGGCGGTGCAGGTTATCGGGCCGCAGGAGGTGGTGGCGCTTGACCAGGCCGGCCGCATTTATACCAGCAGCGACGGCGGCAGCAACTGGCTGGCCGCAACCGCCACCCCGACCAACCTCGACGCCGAAGATCTGCATTTCACCAGCCTTCTCGACGGTTGGGTAATCGGCGGAGGCAGCATCGGCAATGCCCTGTTCCATACCAGCGACGGTGGCGCTTCCTGGACAGCCGTACCGGACTTCGGTGGCGCTTATGTCTCGGTTGATTTTGAAGGTACCAACGGCTGGGCGGCGAATGTCGGTGGGCGTTATTATCGCAGCACCGACGACGGCGCGAACTGGATCCAGGGCGACCTCCCCGGCGAATTCCTGCAGATTCGCGATATGGATTTCTTCGACCAGAGCACCGGCTATGCCGTCGGCTGGATGGGCTACGCCGCCCGCAGCGATGACGGCGGTGCGACCTGGGAAGTGCTGCCCACCCCCAACAATACCGATCGTTTTACCGATATTTACCTGGTCGGCGCCAATGAATTGTGGTTGAGCACCTCCACCGGTGCCGCCTACTATTCGGCTACCGGAGGCCAGAACTGGGCGGTGCTCGACATCGGTTCCGCCGGCTTCGGCGCTTTTTCCGCCATCGCCGCCAATCCGGCCGGCGACGCCTGGACAGTGGGCGAGCAGGGCTATATCGAATATTTCGCCGGTCCTCCGCCCCCGCCGCTCAACCGGCCGCCCGATGCCTCCTTCAATTTCAATACCAACGGGTTGACGGTCGACTTCACCGACACCAGCGTGGATCCCGACGGCTTTATCGTCAGTTGGAACTGGGATTTCGGCGACGGCAATGGCTCGACGCTGCAGCACCCGTCCCATACTTACACCGATGCCAACACCTACATCGTGCGCCTGACCGTCACCGATGAGGACGGCGACAGCAGCAGCACGGTACGCTTTATCACCGTGCAGCCCAACCCCGGCGGCACCTTCGGGGACTTCACCGAGGTGACCCCGCTCGATTCGCTTTTCGTGACCCCGCAGAATGAGGATTTCTGGGTGATCACCACCGCCCCGGCCGACTATGACAGAGACGGCGACCTCGATGTCGCGGTGCTCGGCTATTATGTGGTTTATAATCAGAGTGTGGAAGATCGCCTGGTGCTGATCACCAATGAGGGGCCGGCGGGACCGGGTGAGTGGGAATTCAGCTACACCGACGTGCCCCTGGACGGCATCAGCACCGGCGCTTCCGACCTCGCCTGGGGCGATGTGGACGGTGATGGCGATCAGGATCTGGCACTGGGCAGCGATGGCACCACCGTCATCTACCGCAACGATGCCGGAAATCTGGTATTGACCGATACCCAACTGCCGGGCTATTGGGAGGACAACGACCAGGCCGATTTCGACCTGCGCTCGATTACCTGGGCGGACTACGACAATGACGGCGATCTCGACCTGCTGCTGCCTTCGGTCTTCGATTTTACCACCTTTTCCTACCGCACGGCGCTGATGCGCAACGACGGCGCCAACGGCAGCGGCGGCTGGATCTTCACCGAAACCGACTCGGTCTTTGCCCCGACCTCCCATGCCCAGAGCGCCTGGGCCGACTTTGACAACGACCTGGATCTCGATCTGCTGCTGGTCAACATTTCGCCGCTGAATAACGACGGCTTTATCCGCCGCTACCGCAACGACGGCAATGGGGTCTTTGTGGGCGAGGATATCCTCGACACTTTGACTGTAGAGCATGGGGAGGTGCAGTGGGGAGACTACGATGCCGACGGCGATCTCGATATCCTGGTGGCCGGTCACATCAAGGAACTCAACGGCAGCTACAACGTCACCCTGCGCATTTACCGTAACGACAACGAAACCTACGTTCCCTCGGAGGTGATTCCCTGCGTGCCCTGCGAGGGCTGGTTCGACCTCACCGCCGCCACCTGGGCGGATTATGATACCGACGGCGATATGGACATCTTGCTGGCCGGCAACTATAACTCCGGCTCGCAGATCGAAGGCCGGGCCCGGATATACACCAACTCCGGCGGCATTTTTACTGCCGACACCGCCAACACCCTGCCGGCGCCGCGGGCCAGCGGTTCCCGTGGGGGCACCTTCTCCTGGCTCGACATCGACGGTGAGGGCGATCTGGACTACTTCATCGCCGGCCAGTATTTTGTGCCGGGCGGGAACGGGCTGGTGGAGGCGCAGATGCATGTCTATCGCAACGATGCTTCGGGACAGAATAACGGCCCCACAGCGCCCGGAGGCCTGAGTGCTGCGGTGCAGCCCGACAACACGGTGCTCCTCTCCTGGAACCCGGCCAACGACGACCATACCCCGGCCGCGGCGTTGACCTATGATCTCGATCTCTATCGCGACGGGGTGCCGGTGACGATTCCCCGCCACCTCCCCAGCCCGGCAACCTCAGCGCTGTGACCGAATGGTTGCTGGCCGGGCTGCCGGACGGTCATTATGACTGGACCCTGCGCGCGGTGGATGCCTCCTACAATGGCGGGCCGGTCGCCAGCGGGAGCTTCAACATCGGCATCACCGGGGTCGAACCGGGAGACGGTGTACTCGCGTCTTTACCTTCGAGAACAACTATCCCAATCCCTTCAATCCGGCCACAACTTTCCGTTTCGCGCTCCCCGAGCGGGCGGACGTGGAACTGATGATCTACAATGTGAAGGGGCAGTTGGTGACCCGGCTGGTGAACGAGGCGCTTGATGCCGGCAGCCATCAGGTGCGCTGGAATGCGGGCAGCCTGCCCAGCGGCACCTACTTCGTGCGCCTGACCGCCGGCAAGTTCACCAGCACCCCAGAAAGTGACGTTGTTGTTGAATAGTACCAACTGCATATCCGTTAAACCGAGTACTGATAAAGCTTTAAATAGAACGCGGATGACGCGGATTTACACGGATAACGGATTATGTTTAATGACAAAGGCTTATGAAAATTCTGTGCACTTTGTATTCAGTTCGCTAACTTCCGGTATATCTTTGATAAACCCGCGCGATGTACCATAAAAAATCCGCGAGAATCCGCGTCATCCGCGTTCTATTTTGGCCCTATCAGCTCTCAAAATTTTATTGTCGTATACTATACCCTTTAAAACAAAAAAAACGCCCCGGGCGAACACCCGGGGCGTTTAACTTGCAAAAGGTCAAACCCGCTTAGAAATCGATCTCACACTGTCCTGCCAGGCAGGCCAATTCCTGCGCCGCGGTGGTGAAGTCTTCTTCTTCGTAGCGGTAGATCTTGGAGAAGTCGATGGCCGGGAAGGCTGCCGCCAGTTTCTCGTATTCTTCTTTGTTGATCTCCTCGTAGGGCATCTGATCGTATTGCGCATCAAAGGCCGGGAGGAAGGTCATCCCACCGATCTTATCCTGGTTTTCCCATACCCATTTCATGATCTCGAACACCTCGTCCGCCTTGTAGGTGATGGTCACGCTGGGATTATGCTCGGTCCAGTTCAGCTTGTTTTGCAGCCAATAGTCGCACTGCTGCACCGCGCTGCGGTCCTTGCGGGTGATGGCGTTTTTCGGGGCCTTCACCGGGAAATGTATCACCCAGGTGTCGGCGGTTTCCGGCATCTGCCCGTTTTCCGGATCCATCGGCACTCCGGCGTCGCGCAGCACCTTGAAGACCGGAGTATGAGTGCCAACTCGCACATTGCGGATGTAATATTCCGCCCAGCGCCCGTGAATGCCCGGGGAGCAGTCGAACAGTTGCGAGGAGTTGCCGGAAGGCTTCACGCAGGTCACCGAAGCGGACTGGTTGATGTGCAGCATCTCGGCAAATTTCTGGTTGGTCTCGATCGCCACCTGGCGCAATTTGGCCTGCACCTCTGCATCCTGGGCCACCGGGCTGTCGAGCTGCCCGTTGATATCTACTCCCAGCAGGCGCTCCTCTTCGCAGTTCTCCCGCCAGATTTTGCGCAGTCCCGGGAAGTGGGTGGCCATCGACTGGATGGTGCCGATGATCGCAGCAATCTCTACCTTGTCTTTCAGGGTCTCATAAGTATCCCCCGCCCGCGCCACCGCGATGGAGAGGTTGCAGAATTCGTAGGGCGCGCAGCACAATCTCCCCGCAGGGATTGGTGCCGAATTCCGCCGGCTGGCGCCGTTCCGGCAGCGACTGGAGTGCCGCCTGGCGGGAGAAGATCCCCGGCTCGCCGCGGCCGGATTCGACCATGTCCAGGATATAGCGGGAAATTTCCGCCTGGGTCAGGGGCGCTCCGGCCAGACCGCGGAGTTGTTGGCGTTCCAGCGCTGGCTGTTGTTGCGCTCAAAATCCCCGTTTTTGGAGAGGCGCATGTCCATGTCGTCATAGTCGAACAGCGAGATCATTGCGGTGCGGCGCACCCCGCCGGAGACCGCGGCATTGCCGACGGCGCACATGATGTCGTGGGCGTCGATCGAGCGCAGGAAGCTGCCCTGGCGGGCCAGGATGCGCGCACGGGCGAATTCCAGCATCTTGCGCAGCGGCTCGGGGCCGGAGGCGCGGCCGCCTTTCACCCGCAGCGGCGCGCCGGCCGGGCGGATCTCGGAAAAGTCGAAGCGGATATCCCCGCCGTCAAACCAGGTCTGCAGGGCAATACGCAGCGTTTCCGCCCAACCTTCGGCGGAGTCGTCGACCACCATCTTGAGCGGTTTGCTGTTGCGCTGGCGGCGGATGCGCGGGAAATTCTCGATATACTTGCTCTCCACCGAATATCCCACCCCGCAGCCGCACATGGAGATGATCAGGGCTTCCACGAAGGAGTCGATCGAATCGACCGGCATATAGGAGCAGTTGTAGATGCAGATATTGTTGCGCCGGGCGGCCGGGCCGGCCATCGCCAGCAGGCGCATCGAGGTCATGGCCTTCATCTCCAGCATCGCCATGCGGATGCGCTCGTAAGTCAGCGCCGGCAGGCGGTAGTCGGAGAGCTCCTTCAGATAGTTCGCCGCCCGGTCGATGGTCTCCACCCAGGTCTCCCGCCGGCCCAGCTCGTAGTTGAAACGGGAATATTTATCATAAAATTGAAATTTTTGCAGTTGGGTGGGAAAGTAAGCATCGGACACCTCGAAAGCCTGGCGCACTTGCTCCGGCACCGGGCGCTCCTGGCGTTTTTTGGCATGCTCGGCGCGGTAGAGAATATAACTTTTGGCAGCCTCATATTCGCCGGCGGCCTGCAGCACCATCTCGACGATATCCTGAACCCCTTCAACCGTCGGTTCTTCATATTTAGCGGAAATGATATTCACCACCTGCTGGGCCAGTTCCGCCACCGGGGTGCCCGGTTCTTTGCCCAGATGTTTGAAACAGAGCGTGATCGCCCGTTCGATCCGTTCGATCTCGAAAGGAACCACCCGGCCGTCGCGCTTGACGATCGTAGTGGGAGGGGTGATCTCGATGGCGATGCTGTCCAGTGCTGGGCTGGCATGACCATTCTTGCTGACTCCGTTCGCGTTCGGTTCGTCAGACTTGCGGGTTTTACTTGACGACATATTGCTCCTCCGTGATTTTTTTCCCAAATGCCAGACAGGGAAATAATACCTTAGTGTTTATTTAGGGTGAAGTTACAAGTTGTATTACTAGCGGGAAAATGCAGCATTTTTTTCACTGGACCTGGTGGTTGTCGGTATTGAAACAGGCAGAAAAGTAATTTGTCGCGCCGGGTAAATCAAGACAATTTTCAAGTAAATAGACTTGTTTTATGGCACATTTTGACTTTTTTAAAACTGATTTTGAGTAACCTGTTGAGGGAAATGGACTTATTCGAAATCGCTTTTTGAACCTTTTTTTATGGCCCGCCTAACCGGGGAAAAATCAGCCGTACGGTTGTGATGTTTTTTTTTTGTGGATGGGTGGATGGGTGGATGGGTTAATGGGTAAACCTCCGTGTGTGGAGCGAGTCGCGACCCTACATTACAACGGCACAAAACAATTTACCCGTACATGCGTTAAAAAAACAGTTGTCTTTGGCGAGTGGTCTTATTAATTACAGAGTAGGTCGAGTCGCGACTCGACCATGCATTGTCTTTGGCGAGTGGTCGAGTCGCGACTCGACCTACAACTGACAACTGACAACTGATAACTAAAAGGAGGCGTAATGAAAGAAATGAAAGATCTGTTCAAAAAGGCATTTTACCTCGGCGTCGGTGCGGTGTCGGTGACGGCGGAGAAGATCGAGAGCCTGGTGGATGAGCTGGTGCAGCGCGGTGCGGCCAATCAATCCGAGCGCGGCAAACTGATCGATGAGTTTATGGAGAAAGCCCGGGAACAGGAAAAAATTCTCTCTGCAAAAGTGAAGGAAATCGTGCAGACGCATGGTTTTGCCACCAAGCGGGAACTGGATGAGCTGCGCCAGCGCCTGGAAAAGCTGGAAAAGCAGGCGGCCCCCAAAACCCGGCGTACCCGCAAGCCAAAGACCGAAAAAGCGTCTACCGAGGACGCTGCGCCGAAGAAAACCCGCACCCGGAAGAAGAAAACCGATTCCGGAACGGAAACGGCCTGAGACGCGCTCCAGGCTTAATTGCACACAGTTTTCGCAGATGTAACAGATTTACGCAGATTAATTCTCCTGATATTACAAGGGGAGGAATGATGATACAGCGTACGTTGTCAGTGTTGATCATCCTCGGCTTTGCGTCAGCGGGATATTCACAATCGGCGGATAGCACGCAAGTGGGTGCCGCTGAGGCGGATTCCGCCACCGTGCAGCAGGCGGAGCAGACCATCCCTGCTTTCCGGCCGCGGCCGCTGATTCTGCCCTGGGAATGGCAAGACCTATCCGGCTTGCCGGGAACTGCGGTTTTTACTGCGCCGCTGCCTCCGGCTGCCGGACAGTTGACTTTGCTGCCTCCGGCGGCAGCTTCCGGAAATCCCTATAGCGAAAACCTGACCGGCTTCCAGGGAAGCACCGCCTTCCTCTTCGACTATACCACCGAATTACGCCGCCTGGATAAGGTGCAGCCGGAATATGGGAATACTGCCGTGATGGTGCCGGTATTGCCCCTGGCCCTGCTGGGGCTGTACGGCGCGCAGCAGGGATTCCTGGCGCTGCACAAAGATCCGCCGATCGCGTTCGACGAAACCGATCTGGCGATCCTGGGTCTGATCTGGGAGGAACCGCAGCAGACGGCAGTGGCATATTACGAGCAGTATAATCAGACCGGCTCACCGCATCATTTAACCTACATGGTCCTGCAGCAGCGGCTGGATAAGTTGCTGCGCCAGAAAGTGCTGGACATCCGCACGGATGGCGATCATCGCCGGCATTATACGGCTCGCTACGGCCGGACGGAATTGTTGAAGCTGCTGGAAGCGGAATTGAGCAAGCTGAGCGGCGAACCGGCAGCCGCGCGGATGTCCGAGTTGCAGCGGATGACCATGCTGCTGCGGATGTCGGAGCGTGATTAAGGCTTTTTTTGAGTCCACGGATTACACGGATTAACACTGATATGGTGATGCGTGGAAGAGTTTACGACATTGTGAATTAAGTTCTTTGCTGTTATAGATTTCTCACATACAACGTTCGAAATGACGGGAGCTCTGTCGTTCCGAGGCGTCAGCCGAGGAATCTGTAATTTCAAAAGTCTTGCTTCACAATGTATTTGCACATCAACCGATTACGATAGCATATCCGTTTTTACCCATCAACCCATCAACCCATCAACAAAATCAGTGTCAATCCGTGTAATCCGTGGACGAAGTTTTTCAGAAAGTAAATTACACAACCTTCAATAACCAGCGTACCGCCGCCAGCACATCATCGGCGATGTAATCTGGCTGGGGAATGGCATCATCCGCCCCGTAGCGGGCATGCTGGCGGGCGCCCTCGCCGGTGCGCACCAGGACGGCCTGCAGTCCCAGAGCTTTGCCGGCGGCGATGTCGCTGTATTTGTCGCCGATGATCAGCGAACGGGCCAGGTCGAGGTGCATCTCCCGTACTGCCTTTTGCAGCATCCCCGGCGCCGGCTTGCGGCAGCCGCATGCCCGGCGGTAGCGCGCCACCGCCGCTTCCGGCAGATGGGGGCAATAATAAAATCCATCAATCCTTGCCCCTGCCTGGGCAAACATTTCTGCCACGCCGCGGTTGATCGCCTGCACCCGCGCCTCATCGAAATACCCCCGGGCCACCCCGCTCTGATTGGATACCACCACCACCGCATACCCCGCCCGGTTGAGCAGTTGCACCGCCTCCACTGCGCCGGGGATCAGCACAATCTTCTCCAGCGAATCCGGATAACCGACATCCACATTCAGCGTGCCGTCACGGTCGAGGAATGCGGCCGGTTGTTTGGGAGGATGTTTAGCCATGGTATGTTATCCTGGGTTGATGGGTTCTGGTGCCACGCTCTGCGTGGCACTCCGCCGTTCGACGCTCCGCGTCGAGCGTGCACGAATTTGATCTTGACGATGTGACGCAGAGCGTCACAAATGGCATTCGACGCGGAGCGTCGAACGAGAGAACGTTCTCTACGGAAAATCAAGCCTTTTAAGCATCACCCCATCACCCCATCAACTCTAAGAATCAACATGTGATAAAAATGTTAGAATTTAAGGGGATATTTTTAATCGTTAATCAGTTAACTTTTTAGACAGTCGACAGCCTCAGGGCGGATAATAGACAAAAAACCGCCGGAGTGCAATAATTTATCACATCGATTGTCGAAATCAGTTGGATTAAACAAAAGGAGTCTTTATCGCTCATCGTTACTGCGTGACAGCAATTCCGGAAATTAACCGAGGAGGTAAGAACAATGGTTCGTTTTCAATATATTCGCTCCGCAGTACTATTGACGATTGTTGCTTTATGCTTTTCCACACCGCTCTGGTCCCAGGCCGGTTTTCAATTCGGGCAAAATAAAGTTCAATACAAAAATTTCGACTGGCAGGTCTTCCGCACCGAGCACTTCGACGTGCACTACTATCCGGAAATGGAAGCTTCCGCCCGCGACGCCGCCCGCATGGCCGAGCGGGGTTATGCCTACCTGAGCCAGGTGCTCAATCATCAGATCAAGGAGCGCATCCCGCTGATCCTGTACGCCTCGATGAACGACTTCCAGCAGACCAACACGGTGCAGAGCATGATCGGCAGCGGCACCCGCGGGGTGACGGAAAGCCTCAAGAAGCGGGTGATCCTGCCCATGACCGGCTCCTACCGGGAGTTTAACCACGTGCTGGTGCACGAGTTGGTGCATGCCTTTCAATACGACATCATCTTCGCCAAGGAGGGCGGCAACCGCCGCTTCAATCCCCCGCTGTGGTTCATTGAGGGGATGGCGGAATATCTCTCTATCGATCTCGATAATACCACCCGAATGTGGATGCGCGATGGACTGGAACACGACAAACTGCTGAGCATCGACCAGCTCAACCGCGCTGCCGATATCCGGGTCTACCGTCTGGGCGAGTCGGTATTCCATTATGTCGGCGCGCAGTACGGCAAAGCGATGATCGGCAATCTCCTCAAGGATGCGGTGCAAACCGGCAGCGTGGAGCAGGCTTTCAAGAAAAATCTCAGCAAAGATAACAAACAGCTGACCGAAGCCTGGCACGCCAACGCCCGCCAGATCGCCCTGCCGGCCGACAGCGCGTTGTTCCAATCTCCCGAAGCAGCGGCGACACAGTTGACCAGCCGGGAAAATTTTTATCACCGTATGAACCTCACTCCGGCGGTCAGCCCGGACGGGAATTCAATTGCCTACATCTCCAATGAGGATCTCAACGAAGACATCTATCTGCTCACCCGCAATGCGCAGGGGAATGGGAAAATCACCGGCTGGTTTCCGGCGGCAGCAGCCGGCAGTTCGAAGCGCTGGGCTTTTTCGAAACCGCCATCGGCTGGTCGCCGGACGGGCGGCGCATTGCCTTCGTTTCCAAGTCCGGTAAGGATGACGCTATCTATATTATGGACCCCTTCAGCGGAAAGGAATTGCAAAAGCTGGTTTTCAGCGAGCTGAACGGCCTGCTTTCTCCTACCTTCTCCCCGGACGGCACCCGTCTGGCCTTTGTGGGGATCAGCGGCGGTGTTTCCGACCTTTATGTTGTCGACCTGCACAATGAGGCCTTGACCCGCCTGACCAGCGACCGCTTTACCGAGTATCATCCCCAGTGGTCGCCGGAGGGGCAGGAAATCGCCTTCGTCACCGACCGCGGCCCCGGCAGCGATGAGGCCCGGCTGCTCTTTGGCGATTACGACCTGGCGCTGTACGATCTGAACCGCAAAACGGTGCGCCTGCTGACCCACCTGCCCGGTGATGTGACCAACCCCCAGTGGTCGCCGGACGCCCGGGAGATCGCCTTCATCTCCGAACATCAGGGTATTCCCAACATCTATCTCCTGGAATTGGCCAGCGGACGGATCGATCCGGTGACCCATCTTCTTAACGGGGTCTCCGGCATCACTGCTACCACCCCGGCCTTCAGTTGGTCGGGGGACGGCAGCACCCTGGTCTTTCTCCGCCTTTGATGACGGCAGTTGGCAGCTCTACCGTTTGGACCTGAACAATCTGCTGGTGGATCTGGCCGCGCGGCGTACGATCCCCCTGGAAGCGCGGGATATGGCGACACCGCCCGCCGCCGGGTCGGATACGGCCTCAGGCCGCACCGTCACCGTTCCGGCAACCCCGGCTCCCGTGATGACACCTACCGCAGCGGTCGCCGCCACCGTCTCCCCGGACACCCTCTGGCTCCCGGCCCTCACCGACCAGACTGCGCTCTACGCCAATTACAACCTGGTTCCGGAAGACTCGATTGAGGCGCGGGATTACAGCCGCAAATTTAAGCTCGATGCGGTAGGGGTGGGCGGCGGTTATGACACCTACTGGGGGGCCAGCGGCGGGGCGCAGTTCCTGTTCAGCGACATGCTCGGTAATCACAATCTTTATATTACCTCAGCGCTGCGCTTTTCCGATCCACGCTTCATGGACGCCTCGGTGACCTACTTCAACCAGGCCCGGCGACTGAACTTCGGGGTGCAGCTCTATCAGCAGAGCTACCGCTATCTCATCGGCGCGAACTTTACTCAACTGGGGCAGATCCGCAACACCTACCGCGGTTTCAACGCCCTGGCGGCCTATCCCTTCAGCCGCTTCGCCCGGGTAGAGCTGAGCGCCGGAATGACCCGGGTCGACCAGGACTTCCTGCTGGAAACTTACTCCTTGAGCGGCATTAAGCGGGATACCCAGGATATCGGGGCCTTCAGCTTTGCCCAGGCCGGGGGCGCGCTGGTGTTCGATAATACTGTCTACGGCTATATCGGCCCCTTGAGCGGCAGCCGCAGCCGCTTTTCCCTGGAGACGACCGCCGGAGATCTGAAGTACAACACTGCTTTTGCCGATTACCGGCACTACTTCAAGATCAGTTCCCGCTCCACCCTGGCCTGGCGGCTGATGGGCGGGAGCAACTGGGGGAAAGACCCGCAGTTCTTCAGCATCGGGGGGCCCTTCGGCTACCGTGGGGCGGATTATAACGAGCTTTACGGCACGAACTTCTTCCTCAGCAACCTGGAATACCGCTTTCCGCTGATCCCCTTCCTGCCGGCCAATGCGGATCTGCTCAGCGGCGCCGCCTTTGTCGATGCCGCCGGGGCCTGGGGAGATGGAGGCTATACCGGTCTGCAGCCCAACACTTTCCGGGCGTTCAGCAGCGAGGGAGGATTGCGTTTTCAGGATCTCAATGCGGCGGTGGGAGTGGGGGCACGAATGAATTTCGGTTTCATCCTGATGAAATATGATCTGGCCTGGCCCACCGATCTGCAGAAGTTCGGCGCGCCGGTAGGGCTGTTTTCGATCGGGACGTTTTTTTAAACGGATTAATTAAATATCAACTTGTAACTGCTGCCACAGAGCCACAGAGGTCACAGAGATATTGTAAGTTAAATAAAATCAATCTCTGTGTGCTCTGTGTCTCTGTGGCAACCATTATTCGGAATGCTCAAATTATGCTTAACTCGATCCTAATCTAAAAATCCAATAGCCACAGCCTGAAGCGTGTGGCTATTGGATTATGATGAATTATTTACCGATTAACTCCCGCTGCTCTCCGACCCACCACTCATCCCCATCTTGGCTTTCAACGCCGCCAGGGAGTCTTTGGCCGCGGCGGTGGTGTTAACATCACTCAGGGCGCGGTCGATCTCTTCGTCGGTGGTGGCGGCCTGGGAGGCGAGGTCGCCGTAGGCTTCCGCCAGGGATTCTTCTTCGGTGACCTTGTTCTTCATCTTTTCCAGCATGGCCACGGTGCTGGAGGCGTCGACCTGCGACATCTGCTTATTGATCTTCTTCATCGACTCCGCAGTGCGGGCGCGGGCGCGCAGGGTAATCAGCTCGTTCTCATACTTGTTGATCGCCTGGCGCAGCTTGTTGACTTTCACCTGCAGCGAATCGGCGAGCTTTTGCTGCTGCTCGTGATTGGTGAGCAGCTCATTGCTGCGCTGGGTCGATTCTTCCTTGCGGGTCAGCGCTTCCGTGGCCAGGCGGTCGGCTTCTCCCGGATCCAGGGATCCCTGCTGGGCACGCTGCAGCAGCATCATCGCTTTGCGCTCGTAATCCGAGGCCAGCTTTTTCTGATCTTCCCCGTCCTTGCGCATGCGGATAGCAATCGCCTTCACTTCCGCCAGGCTCTTCATTGCCCCGGCGAGATCTTTCTTGAGATCGCGGATCCCCTGCTCGGTCATTTTGATGGGGTCTTCCAATTGATCGACCACCGAATGGGTCTCAGCCTGCACCACTTTGAAAATTCTTGAAAAAATACCCATATTGACTCCTTTCGTTTGCTAAAGATTGTTAAAACGGATTGATCTGACGGCTTAGCTGCTTTTGGCATGTTTCAGCAGTTCGGACCCATATTCGGCCAGGGCCAGGCCCAGCGAATGGATCGATGCTTCCAATTCGTTCTGGTCGAGGTTTTCCAGTTGCAGGGTGTCGCGGTAGATAATCCGTTTCCCTTCCTCGTCCAGCACGAACGCGCCGTGCACCATCGTGCGGTTCATCTGCAGCAGCCGCTTGAACAGGTCGCCTGGCTGGGCTGGAACAGCCATGATTAACTGTTCCAGTACCACGATCGGATCTTCACAGTCGATCACCATGTTCTGGATGCCGTTCTCCGGGTCCTGGATAACCACCATCTCCTCGGCCTCATCCTCGTGCGAGATGCTGATGTCCAGCTCCGTCAGATAATCTTTCACCAATTCGAATTTTTTCATATTGACCTCCTTGATGATAAATGAGTGATAGTAAATATAGCTAATTTGGAGCAATGTATTCGATACGTATTTGTTGGTAGATGTTGGATGTTGGATGTTGGATGTTGGATGTCGGCAGCCATGTATTGTTCAAAAACCAAAGAACAAAATCAAAGCCCAACAACAAATATCCAACATCTAACATCCAATATCCAAAAAGCTTTATCATCTGTGTTTTCCAATCCCCTATTTCTGCAAATGCCGCCGTAACTGCTCATAAGCGTGGTTCAACTGCTGCACCAGATCGTTGGCAACCCGCTGCTTTTCCGGATCGGTGGAATGTTTATCCGGATGATAGCGCTTCAGCAGCGCTTTCCAGGCCCGGGTAACCGTGGCGAGGTCCGAGCCGTAGGGCACCTCCAGGTTGGCATAATATCGCGCCAGTTCCGGGTCATCTTTGATTCCGCCGGCCCGACCTTCATGGTATCCGGCATCATCTCCACGGGTTTCCGATGTCCGGGATTGCTGCTTCCGGCGGAAATCTTCGTAAAAACTTCCCGGCGGGTCGTGCTCAACTTCACCCCGAAAATTGATGTTGGCGCGGATCAGCCGGCTGATGCGGGAAAATAGTGACATTGTTTTGCTTCCGTTATTGGTTCATGTTGTCAGTGTCAGTCAGTTGTCAGTTGTCAGTTCAGTTATCAGTTCTCTGTGATCTCCGTGTCTCTGTGGCTAATAAGACGCCCGGCGCGCGGTCGGTGATCACGATCAGATGATCGCCCTTCTGCACCTGGTAATCCGCTGCGGGATTGGAGAGCACCGCTTTTCCCGCGTGAGGGTGCACCGCCAGCACGATGCTGTTATGGCTGCGCTTCATCTCCGCCATCACCTCTAGGAACGGCTTCTCCTGCAGCGCCGGGGGCACCTCCACCCGGTAGAGATCGTTCCCGAAACGGGAGCTGAGCAGCTCGAACACCACCTTCGAGATGCCGTGATTCATCGCCGAGCGGGCGATCAGGTGACTGCTGAATTCGCTGGTCACGATGATCTCATCGGCGTGCGCCCGCTGGCAGTGCTGCACGTTGCGTTCATCGACCAGCTCCACGATGGTGTAGACACCGGGATTGATGCTTTCCACCGTCAGGGTGGAGAGCACCACCTGGGCATCGCGGGCATTGGCATCCACCTCGTCATCTCCCAGGATGATCACGGTGCGTGCTTTTTCCAGGTTGGCCCGCTGCAGGTTCTCCTCATTGACATCACCACGGATAAAAAACAGCCGCTCATCCTCCACCGGCTTTTCCGGGAGCTGAGCAATCAGCGCCACCGGGGTTGCTTCCGTGTTGCGGTCGGCGCGCAGTTCCCGCAGCACCTCCCGGGCACGGTGATTCCACTCGCAGATAATATAATGATCTTCCAGCGTAAATGCACTCATGCCGCGATTTTCCCTCAGTTTTCGTTCCACAAAAATGCTGGCAATGGTGGCGGTGAACATTCCCAGGATGCCGATGCCGAAGAGCATGGTCACCGCCCCGATCGCCCGCCCGGCAAAGGTGAGCGGGTGATGTCGCCGTAACCGACAGTGGTCATCGTGACGATGCTCCACCAGAAGGCGTTGGCCCAACTGACATTCTCCTCGAAGGTCACCAGTCCGACGGTGCTGACCGCCAGCAGCAGCGCGATGATCAGCAGAATGCGGTGAATGTTCTCCCGCACCACAAAATCGATGAAATTGCGCAGAATCTTACGGACTTTCTCGCGTATCTGCATGCTGCCGGGTCTCGGTGACATCATATCGTCTCATGAATTAGATTGCTACATCGCTACAGTTATAACTTTATCCCTCACCCTTAATCCTTTATCCTTCCTCCTTTATCCTTTATCCTTAACCCTTCGCTCCACGCTCTTCGCACTTTACCAAATCTCCCACGCCCCGGCCTTATAATAATGATACAACGCCAGCTCCAGCTCCTGGTTCACCTTCACCTCCTCCAGTTTGGCCAATTCTCCCTTACCGAAATGGAGCATGCTGATCATCGCATCATTGTTGAGGAAGCGGGTCGGAATGGTGTCGAAGGGCAGCGCTTCCAGGCGTGTTTTGATTGCCTCGGCGTCGAAGCGTTCCCCCTTCATCCCCAGCACCCAGCCCCATTCCCCCAGGGTCGGGATGTGATTGTGATAGGCGATCGCCGGCAGTCCGGCGGCCTGCACACTTTTCAGGATCGACAGAAACGCCTGGCGGGAAAAAAACGGGCTGGTGGCCTGGGTCACCAGGGTGCCGCCCAGGGAGAGGTGGCGGGAGGCCAGTTGGTAGAATTCCCGGGTATAGAGCCGGGCCAGCTCGATCGTCTTGGGATCGGGCAAGTCGATGATGATCACATCATAAATTTCCCCGGTTTCCTGCAGAAAAGTATAGGCATCCCGGTTGATCAGGTTTACTTTCGGATCATTGAGCGATCCCTGATTGAGCTTGAGAAAGATCGGGTGCTGCTGTCCCAGTGCCGTCATGGCGGGGTCGAGATCCACCAGCGTAATCTGCTGTACCTCCGGATATTTGAGGATCTCCCGTGCCGCCAGGCCGTCCCCGCCGCCCAGCACCAGCACCTCCCCCCGGGCGACGCTCAGTTGCATTGCCGGGTGCACCAGCGGTTCGTGATAACGCTCCCTTCGTCATAGCTGCTGAACTGCTCGTTCCCGTTCAGGTAGAGCCAATGGTGCTGCTTCCATTCGGTGATCACGATGCGCTGGTACGGGCTCTGCTCCTGGTAGATCACCCGGTCGACATACTTCTGCTGCTCCCCGTAGAGCACGATCGGCTTGGCAGTCAGCAGCAGCAGGGTTAAGAAGACCGGTACCGCGATAAAGCCGGCGGTCAGGGAGCGGCGGTAAGTGAGCACTCCCCGATGGCGGATAAACAGGGCTGCTGCCACCGCAAAATTGACCATGCCCAGCAGAATCGGGGTATAAGTTAGCCCCAGGTAGGGGAGGGCGATAAAAGCGAAGGTTAACCCTCCCAGCAGTGCTCCGTAATAATCCTTTTCCATCACCGAGCTGATGTTGATGCGCAGGTCTTCGAAATAATCGTTCAGGCGGGTGGCGAGGGGGATTTCCAGGCCGATCAACAGGCCAATCAGGAAAGAGAGCAGGTAGACCAGGGGCGAAACCATCTGGATATAGGCGGAGAGAAAATAGGTGGCGGTAGCGCTGAGCGCGCAGAGTACCGAGAGCAGCAATTCAACCGTCACGAAGGCGTCGAGCAGGTGCTCGCGCATATATTGACTCAGACGGCTGCCGACCCCCATGGCGAAGAGCATGATCGAGATGGTCAGGGTCCACTGCAGCACCGCGTTACCCAGCAGGTAGCTGGCCAGGGTAGACATCACGTATTCCGCCACGATGCCGGCCAGACCGGTCGCAAAGATGCAAGCCTTGAGGAGGTAGTTGCCGGAGACCGGCCGGCGGGAGTGCCCGGCGATGCTGTCGCCCCCTGTGGAAGTTGCGGTTTCTTTCACCTTAGATGACCCATCCCACTAAAAATGATGCCCCGATATAGGAAAATGCCTCGATAGCTGCTGCGCCCACATTGGGCTTCTCTTGATTGACCAGTTCGTCGGTCAGCTTTTCTCCGGGCAGGAGCACTTTATCGGTGGCGAAGCGCAGCACCGGCAGCAGGATCAATCCGAACAGCACGAAGCCGAAAAAGGTGGTCAGGTTGTATTCCCAGGAAATAAAATCGCCCGACGCGCCGATGCGCACGATGTTGCCGATAGCGATCAGCACCCCGGCGAAAGCCACTCCTACCGCGACATTATCTTTTTCGATCTCGGCATGAAGATCGAAGGGCAAGATCCGGCGGTAGACGATGCTGGCGATAATCAGCACGGCCTGCCCCAGGATCCAGAAAACCCCGGCAGTGATCCAGCCGCCATAATCGCCGGACATCGCTCCGTAAATCACCATGCCGATGGCGATATGATTGGCCGCCTCCACGATGCCGGTGCCGGCGTTCTGGTCTTCGATGATCTCTTTCTCATTGTCGAATTTACTGAGGATGACCTTGTCGTTGATGTATACCGAGAGGTTCAGCAATAGGATCGAGATGATCCCGTAAAAGAAGATCTCGATGAGATCGATCATCAGCCCGTCGGATTCGCTGGCCAACACCCCGCCCAGGGCGATGATCAGGCCGAAATAGTATCCCGTCACGGCCAGCGCCAGGGCAAAATTGTCTTTCTTGACCAATTCCTCCTTCAGACTATAACGGCGGTTGAACAAGCCGTAGACCAACTTGCCGATGAAAAACAGGATGAAAACCGAGACGAGATAAAGCAGTGCTGCAATGATTTGATCAAGGGTCATTATGCCTCCATAATTCTGGATGTTGGATGTTGGATATTGGATAATTCCTCAAAACATCCAATATCCAACATCTAACATCCAACATCCAACATCATTCAATTTTGCATTAATCCGCTTCAGGTATCGGTCACTTCCCAAATCCCCGGCTGCGGCTGCGGGTGCCGCTCATGTTGCTGCGCCGGTTGCGTTGCTGCACCTTCTCGCCGAAGGATGATTTACGCTGCATTTCCCGGGCCTGGCGGCGCTGGAAGAAGTCCGGGCGACTGGCTTTGGTGCGCGAGCCGTAGGTGCCGAACTCCTGGTTGCGTCCAAAATAGGGGCTGCGCCGGTCCCAGCCGCGATAGGTATCGTAGTCGCTGCGGTACACCGGGCTGGAGAACAGGCTGAACATGCTCCGCATAAAGGCATATTTTCCGTAAAATTCCCAGAAGCTGTTGCCGCTGGCGTCGGTGCGCCATTGCCCGTAGCGCTCGTTACCGACATACTGGTAACCGGGCGGATATTCCGTGTTGATGGTTTCCCCATCCGGCATGCGGGAGGCCAGGGCCATGCCCAGGTAGGGCTCGCTTTCCCGGAAATAGGATTCGTTCACCTCCTGCCAGTCGGTTTTCCGGGTGTTATAGATCAGGCTGTCGCGGTTCCCCGGCGCCGGTTCGGCATATACGATTTTATAGCGGTGATAAAAATCCTTAAACAGCAGCCCTTCTTCCTTCATGTCATCCAGAATAACCGTATATTCCGGATAAGCATCCAGCTCCGCCTTCATCTTTTCCACCGGCGAAGAACTGCAGGCACTGAGCGCCAGCACCAGTCCCAAAATGTAAACTGTTGATAATAATTTCATTTATAGCCCCATATATGATTCAATAAATCGGTGAATATTTTTTAGCTTTAATAGAACGCGGATAACGCGGATGATGCGAATTTTCGCAGATTAATGATTAAATTAAACGACAAAACTTGATTTTGAAGACACCTCTGTTGTTTTCTGGCGAAGCAACCTAAAAAAATCCGTGTAAATCCGCGTCATCCGCGTTCTAATAAAACAAGCTCAAAATCCACTTAGCTGTTCAACCCCGGCAGAATGTTAGTGAATTCATACTCCTCCACATACCGCCCTTCCGCGGCTTCGAATGCTTCCTCGCCCCACTGCTCGATGGTGACGAAATTCTCGCCCTCCTCATCGATGAAGTCCCAGGCGATGAAGCCGATCCGCTGGCCCCGCCCGCCCTTGTAGAAATACGCCGAGCCGGACTCATCGAGATAGTAGGTCTTGCCCTTTGCTTCGATCTGGTTGGGAGGATCTTCAAATTCTATAATGTGGCGGGGAATATTCCCTTCGATGGCCCCGATCGGCAGTTTTTTGGAAACGCTCCATTCCACCTCGTCATCCTCACCGCGCTCCAGATAGATCTTCTCGCGCCCGGAGGTCAACTCCCACTCGTCACCATAATCGCCTTCGCCGTAATCGTAGCGGTTGTAGGCAGTCACTTCCCAGGTTTTCAGGTCGAAATCCAGGTAATACCCCACCTTTAGCCGGGAGAGGGTCAGGTCCGCCAACGGATCCAGCTCCTCGTTTTCATCTTTCCCTTTGAAAATGTCGAACAGACTCATGATAGTGTCTCCCGGGTGTAAGTTTATGAATAATTCAATTATCGCTCAAACGATGGTATTGCCGGTATAAACAAGCACAGTGGTCGTTGTAAAGGCACTTTTCAACCCCTCTAAATCTCCCCTTACTAAGGGGAGACTTGGAGGTTTCCCCCCTTGGTAAGGGGGGACGGAAGGGGGGTGGGAATAACGAAACTTTATGTTCATTTACTTAAATTCTCCCATGTCGCAAGTGCTCAATATAGAAGCTTCCTTCTATTGAATCAAGCCAAACCAAATTCACTTCTTATCCGACGCTTTCGGTGTCTCGCCGGCCTCTCCGCCTCCATTTTCGTTGACCGCCACCCCGTTTTTCTCCAGCAATTGTTCCAACTGCTCCAGGGAGATGTCATGCTTCTGGAACTGGCTGAGGATGTTCACCCCGGTCGCGTTTTCGATCTGTTCCGAGAGGGAGATCAGCGCGGCCGGCAATTGGTTGATGAAGCGGCCGACCCCGTTGCCTTTGCCGTCGCCGCTGTCGATGACGCTGACTTTGTCGATAGTGATCTTGTTGATGGTGTCGGTGAGCTGTTTCACGATTTCCGGCAGCATGTTGAGCATGAAGACCTTCTCGCCTTCGCCTTCGGCGCTCTGGTAGACCTTGATCATCCGGGCAAGGATCTCCAGGTTGGCTTTCCCTTTTTCCAGGATCGGAGCAGCTTTACCCTGAGCGTCCAGCTCCATGGCTTCTTTTTCCGCCCGGGCGGGTTCGATCACATCGGCCATCAGGCGTTTTTGCTGCAGGATGATCCGCTCTTCTTCCATCTCCTGCTCATATTTGGCCCGCGCTTTTTCGCCTGCCACTTCCGCTTCTTTTTCCTTGATGATCGCTTCCCGTTCCAGTTCCGCTTTTTTGATGCGCAAGTTGTTCTTTTCCGTTTCGATGGTTTGTTGCGCCACGGCATCGTTAACCTGCACTTCCCGTTCCGCCTGGATGCGGGCGGTGCGGATTTCCTGCTGCGCTTTTGCTTTGGCCACTTCCGCATTTTGCTGGGCAGCGGCTTCCGCGGCTTCCGCGGCGGCCTGCTGTTCTGCTTCCGCCTTGCGGGCAGCGGCGCTGGCGATGGCCTGGGCGGTCTTGACCTCCTTCTCGGCGTCGATCTGGGCCGATTTGATGTCCTGCTCCGCCTTGGCCTTGGCGATTTCTGCCTGGCGGCGCGACTGCGCTTCGGTTTCTTCCGCTTCTGCGGCGCGGATCGCTTCTGCCCGGCGGGCTTCGGAAATGACCTCTGCCGTTTTGCGGCGGCCGATGGAATCGAGATAGCCGGCTTCGTCGGAGACGTTCTGGATTTTAAAGGTATCCAACTGCAATCCCAACTGGTTGAGGTCGCTGTCCGCCTCATCGATCAGGCTCTGGGCGAACTTCAGGCGGTCTTCGTTGACCTCTTCCGGGGTGAGGGTGGCCAGCACCCCGCGCAGGTTGCCTTCCAGGGTATCCTTGGCAATTTTGTGAATTTCGGTCAGCGGCTTGCCCAGGAAACGCTCCACCGCGTTGCCGAAGGACGGCTCATTGGAATTGATCTTGATGTTGGCAATCGCTTCCACATTGAGGGGAATGCCTCCTTTGGAGTAGGCATTTTTGACGGAAAGTTCGATCGGAATGGCTTCCAGCGACATCCGGGCGGCCTTCTCCAGGATGGGGATACGAATGGCCCGCCCACCGCGGATCAGGCGGTAGCCGACGATGGTGCCGTCCGAGAGCTTGCGTTTCCGGCCGGAGAGGATAATCACTTCGTTGGGATGGCAGATCAATAGCAACCGGCTGATCGTCATGCCCACCACGATCACGATCATGCCGATAATGCCGATAAGTGCGACGAAAAAGTCCATAGATCTCTCCTTCTGTTTTTTGATTGCGAGATGAATACTTTGCGGCTATTGGTTCTTGGTCTTTGGTTGTTGGTTATTGGCAATTGGCAAAGACCGTTTTTTACCAATAACCAACAACCAACAACATACTTCTGCTGTAAACGATTCGGTTACCAATATGGCATTTCACGCCTCACGCCTGCACAAACTCATTTTCCACCACAAATGCCGTCCCATCCTGTACCCGCAGCACAATCACCGTATCGCCCTGGCGGAAGCTGTCCCGTTCGGCTTCTTCGGCAATTTTCGCCAGCAATTGCAGTAGATTACCCTGCACTTCCACGGCAATTTTGCCGCGCTGCTGCTTGCTGAGATCGAGGATCACCCGGGCGGACATGCCCACCAGGCTGTCGAGATTGATGGTGCCTTCCACTTCGTTTTGCATCAGGTGAGCGAGGGTTTTATACATCAGGGTGGCGGCAAAAATCCCGATCAGCATTGCCATAGCAAAGGTGAGCAGCGGGAAGATATTCAGCCAGGTAAAGACGACGCCGGTCAGCCCGAAGAAGGCGCTGAAGAATACAAAGGTGCGGAAGCTGAAGAACTTGATCGCTTCGGTAACGCCTTCACCCTCCACAACGTCGATATCGCCATCTACATCCAGGTCGGCATCCATATCCACATCGCCGTCGAAATCCAGATCTCCGTCGGTGTCGCTACCGAACAAGAGGGTGACGACAATAAATATCCCTCCAAACACCAGACAGACTACATAAAGCGTCATCATGTTGGCCACCTCCACATTTTGTTACGGTCTTTCGGGCAATTGGTTTGCGCCTATCTTTGTGGGGTCAGGACTTGTTCCCGGACAGTTTCTGCTTCAATTTTGCCAGTTCATCATCGACCGCTTTCTGCTTGACTTTCTTGTCCAGCTCGATATCCTTTTCGCTACCGGCGGTTTCCAGCTTGAGCAGTTCTTCCGCCGCTTCCGCTTCTGCTTCCATTTGCAGGATCTTGTCTTTGTAGGACTCGATAGCGCTGGTATGATTGTCGATGTCGGTGACCGATCCGGCTAACGTGCTCATCGCCTCGTGGGATTTCTGCAGTGCCTGGTGGGTTCGCATCTGGGCATCGGCGGCCGATTTGCGGCGAATCAGCTCTTCTTTTTTGCGCCGCGCTGATTGTACCTGGTCTTCCAGCTTGGCCAGATCCGCCTTCATCTTCTCGGCCAGTTCCGCCGCCAGGTGCAGTTCATTCTCCAGAGAGACGACATTGGCGTCGGCGTCGAGCTTCTTGGCGAGGAGGGTGCGGGCGAATTCTTCGTCGCCGTCTTCCAGGGCCAATGCAGCCTTGTTTTCCAGCACGCCGCTGTGGCCTTTGGCCATGTGGATCTTTTTCTCCAACTGCTTCTTCTGGCCGATAGCCTTGACGGTCTCCCGGCGCAGTTCGATGATGCTCTCCTCCATCTCCCGGATGAGCTGCTTGATCATCACTTCCGGATCTTCCGCCGCATCCAGCATATGGTTGATGTTGGCAGAGATGAGCTTGGAAATGCGCTGAAAAATATTCATGACGATACCTCCGGATAAGGGGTTATAAATGAATAGACATCTTTTTGTCTGATGGGACGGAGTGCTTCAGTGTTCATACCAGCACCCGCTTCATGGTTAAGCCGCTGCGGTCGAAGAAGATCAGTAGGCCAGCCCTTAATTTCAGCGCACGCAGATATTTCCGGTAATTTTGGAAATCTGCTTCGCTGGCTGCTCCTTCGGTTTTGATACACACCGCCAGGCGCTGGAAACACAGGAAATCCGCGCCGTTTTTTTCACCAGCCGGGCGTCGGTCGGCAGTGTCGCCGCCGGCATGCCGGCTTGATAGTATATGTGATTTTTTTCGAATTCCGCTTTCAAGGCGTTCTTGTAAGCATTGCTGTCAAAATTGCGGCGCACTTGCTGATACGCCCGCTGGGCGGCCCGGATGACCAAAAATGTTTCCGCCTCCAAAATTCGCGATGTATTGTCTGTATAGTTTTCCGTGCGGACCATGACTTACCCCATTTAGCTAATTTGCTGCTCTCTACAATCGATTACATCATCAACGATGATGCTGTCTTACCCGCTCAATATGCAAAATATGCAAGCGATGTGCCAGCCGGAAATGACGGATTCAGGGGCATTGCGGAATACCATATTGGCGGGATTCGCCAGATCGGCGGTGAATTTCGCCAGAGTCACCAGACTTGATCCGCGAATATATCTGGTGCGGATAAGGCGTAAATGGGGTTTGTTTGGTCAGGGTTATCGAGCGGCCAGCGGTCCGTCGGGACGAAGCAGGGATTGCAGAGCGGCGCGGGAGAGGGTCACTTCGCTGCTGCCCATGGCGTAGGGGGCAATCTCGTAGGGATTATAAAAGAAGCTGAGACCGTGTTCGTTGATGAAAAAGTTATCCGGCAGGCGGAACTGGTTGTTCTCGAACCAGTAGCCGGCCGATTCAAAGGTGTCACCCGCTCCCATCTGCCGGGCGCGGCGGAATTCCTGTTCGGCAAGCCGGTTTAGCTGCTGCTGGTAGCCGGGCTGGAAAAGATCGTTCAGGGTCAGTTTTTTTCCCGTGCGGGCATCGAAATTTGTGTATTGCGTCATGCTGTTGGGATGAGCTCCGCCGGTAAAGCTGTAGTCGCCGGTCTCGATGGCGAACACTCGCGGGGTGTTGTAGACCACCCGGATGGTGCGCTCTACTGCCCAGCCGAACATCGCGGAAGCAGGGTCGTCGTTAAGGGTGGTCTCGTAGAGCGTGAAGAATTGCGCCATCAGCCCATCCGGAGAATTTGCCGCCGCGGCGCCCGCTTCAAACACCGGTTTGAGCAGCTCGGCATCGACGCCCTGCTGCAGCGCCGCTTTTGCGGCAGCGCGGGTAATCTTCGGGTAGACCAGACGGATATGGGTGCAACCCTCCTCCGCCGGATCGCAGTCGCCGGCGGTCTTTTGCCGGGTCATCATTTCATATTGTACCGTATCCGCTGCCGGGGCGGGGGCAGAGCGCTCCGGGGAAGCCGCCTGTCCGGCCGGCGCCGCACGCTCCGCCCGGGCACTGGCCTGCTGTTTTTCTTCCCCACAAGCGCTCAGCACGATCAAAGATGCCAGAACCAATAGCCCGATATAAATCTTTTTCATCGATATTCTCCCAGAATTTTAAATACTTGGCACGCACTTATTCCGCATAAGCCTCCAGGGGAGGGCAGGTGCAGATCAGGTTGCGGTCGCCGTAGGCGTTGTCCACCCGGGCCACTACCGGCCAGAATTTATTGGCCCGCACATAGGGCAGGGGGTAGACCGCCTTCTCCCGGCTGTAGGGATGCGACCAGCTGTCGGAGAGCGCTTCCTCGGCGGTATGGGGCGCGTTCTTCAGCACATTGTCCGCCGGATCGGCGCTGCCGTTTGCCACTTCCTGGATCTCTCGGTAGATGGCGATCATCGCATCACAGAAGCGGTCGAGCTCTTCCTTCGACTCGCTTTCGGTAGGCTCGACCATCAGGGTGCCGGCCACCGGGAAGGAGACGGTCGGGGCATGGAAGCCGTAATCCATCAGGCGCTTGGCGATATCTTCCACCTCGATGCCGGCGAGTTGCTTGAAAGGCCGGCAGTCGAAGATCACTTCATGGGCGTTGCGCCCATTCTTGCCGCTATAGAGCACCGGGAAGTATTCCTCCAGGCGGGATTTAATGTAATTGGCATTCAGGATGGCGTAGCGGGTGGCGTCGGTCACCCCGTCACGACCGAGCATCTTGATGTAGGCGTAGGAGATCAACAGGATGCTGGCGCTGCCCCAGCGGGTGGAAGATACCGCGTGCATTGCCTTGGCGCTGGGGTTCGCACCGATCACGTGGCCGGGCAGATACGGCGCCAGGTGTTTGGCCACGCCGATCGGCCCCATGCCGGGACCGCCGCCGCCGTGGGGAATGCTGAAGGTCTTGTGCAGGTTAAGATGACAGACATCCGCCCCGATGATCCCGGGATGGGTCAGTCCCACCTGGGCATTGAGGTTGGCGCCATCCATATAAACCTGTCCGCCGTGCTCGTGAATGATCCGGCAGACTTCCTGGATGCTCTCTTCAAATACCCCGTGGGTGGAAGGATAGGTAACCATCAATGCTGCCAGCCGCTCTTTGTGCTGGGCGGCTTTCGCTTGCAGATCGTCGAGGTCGATGTTGCCATGCTCGTCGCATTTGACGATCACCACCTCCATGCCGGCCATGATTGCGCTGGCCGGGTTGGTGCCGTGGGCGGAGGAAGGAATCAGGGCAATATTGCGGTGGCCTTCACCACGGCCTTCCAGGTAAGCGCGGATCACCATCATACCGGTAAACTCTCCCTGAGCCCCGGAATTGGGCTGCAGCGAAATCGCGGCAAAGCCGGTCAACTGGCAGAGCATCGCCTCCAGTTCACGGAAAATCCGGGCATATCCCCGGGCCTGATCTTCCGGCACAAAGGGATGCAGCCCCCCGAAGGCCTCCCAACTGACCGGCATCATCTCGGTCGAAGCGTTCAGCTTCATGGTGCAGGAGCCGAGGGGGATCATCGAGGTGGTTAAAGAGAGATCCTTGCGTTCCAGTTGCTTGATGTAGCGGAGCATCTCGGTTTCGGTACGGTAGCGGTGGAATACCGGGTGGGTCAGGAATCCGCTCTGCCGTTTCAGCCCGGCGGGATACGCCGCCAGGTCAAAATTCTCTACCTGCAGTGCCGGAGCGGCTTTCCCCAAGGCACGGGCAAACACGGCGACGATGTCTTGCAGGTCCTCGATCGTGACGGTCTCATCCAGGGCGATGCTCACCCGGGCATCATCGATGTAACGGAAATTGATTTCCGCCGCCAGGGCTTCCCGGCGCAGCTTGTCGGTAGAACTGCCCCCGGGCAGTTCGAGCTGCAGGGTGTCAAAAAATTGCGCATTGTGCTGCCGGCAGCCCAGGCCGGTCAGGGTTTTTTCCAGAATTTGGGTGAAAACGTGAATCCGGTTGGCGATTTTGGTGAGCCCGTCAGGGCCGTGATACACCGCATACATACTGGCCATATTGGCCAGGAGGGTCTGGGCGGTGCAGATGTTGGAGGTGGCCTTCTCCCGGCGGATGTGCTGCTCGCGGGTCTGCAGCGCCATGCGGAAGGCGGGGTTGCCCAGACGATCGAGCGACACTCCGATGATCCGCCCCGGCACCTGGCGCTTGAAGGTCTCCCGGGTGGCGAAAAATGCCGCATGGGGCCCGCCGTAACCCATCGGCACTCCCAAACGCTGAGCGGAACCGACCACCACATCAGCCCCCATCTCTCCCGGCGCTTTCAGCAGAGTGAGGGCCAGCAGATCGGCCGCCACCGCTACAAATGCGCCGGCCGCATGTACGCGGGCGATCAGCTCGCTGTAATCCGCCACTGCGCCGTCCACATCCGGATACTGCAGCAGGATGCCGTAGATCTGCTCGTGCCAGGTGAAGTTGTGAATATCGACGATCTCCAGCCGAATCCCCAGCGGTTCCGCCCGGGTTTGCAGCACGTCGATCGTCTGGGGCAAGCATTGATTCGACACCACGAAGGTATGCGCTTCCTGTTGCTGCAACTCCCGGGAGCGGGACCGGTGCAGCATGGCCATGGCCTCAGCGGCGGCGGTGCCTTCATCCAACAGCGAGGCGTTGGCGATCTCCATCGCGGTAAGATCGCTGACCAGGGTCTGGAAATTCAGCAATGCTTCCAGCCGCCCCTGGGCCACCTCCGCCTGGTAGGGGGTGTAGGCGGTATACCAGCCGGGATTTTCGAAAAGGTTGCGCTGGATGACCCCGGGGACGATGCAGCCGTAATAGCCCATGCCGATGTAGGAGCGGAAGACCTGGTTCTCCTGCGCAATTTGCTTGAGCTCCCGGAGATAGCGGTGTTCGTCCATTGCCGGAGGGATATCCGGCGGATTTTTCAGGCGAATCCGCTCCGGTATTGCTTCGCGCATCAACTGGTCGAGCGAAGCGCTGCCGATGGTTTTGAGCATGTCCTGGGTTTCAGCCGAATCGGGACCAATGTGCCGCGGCGCGAAGGCATTCGACGATCGTAATTCACTCTTATCGTGTTTCATAAGTCTATCCTTATAGATTTGATTTTGTATCCCGAATCCGTTACTGTCGTCAGCCTCGAGCGGCATTGACCGGATAAAACCAAAGTTACGGTAATTGAATGCGATAAGCAACAGTCCGCACAAAGGCCGCTTGCGCGCTTTCGGAAAAGAGCTAAAAGTTAAAAAAATCACATCCAATAACGCAAGGAAGGGAATTTATTTCCCCTGGCCCCGCCATGAAAGGTGGGGCCAGGTAGAATTCAGGATTGCAGTGCTTTCAGGGTCTCCTTCACCTCATCGGCATGCCCCTTCACCTTCACCTTGGGCCAGATGTGACGGATAACGCCCTGAGGGTCGACCAGCACGGTGGTGCGCACCACCCCCAGGTATTTTTTGCCGTACATGCTCTTTTCCTGCCACACCCCGTAGGCGCTGAGCATCTGCTTCGATTCGTCGCTGAGCAGCAGCACTTTCAGATCGTGCTTGCTGATAAATTTCTGATGACTGGCGCAGGAATCTGGGCTGACTCCCACGATCGCGGCATTGAGTTTTTTGAATTCCGGCAGGGCGGCGGTAAAGTCCAGCGCCTCGACGGTGCAGCCGGAGGTGTTGTCCTTGGGATAGAAATACAGCACCAGCCATTTGCCGGCAAAATCGCTCAATGAAACCTGCTGCTCAGCGGCATCGGCCAGGGTAAAATCAGGCGCTTTGGCGCCGGTCTTGAGTTCGGTGGTTGTAGCCATGATGGTTCTCCTTATGTGATAGATGTTTGTTCGCTGCGCTCACGATGTTAGTTCGCTGTCGCTCACGATGTTTACTCACTTCGTTCGCGATGTTAGTTCGCTGTCGCTCACGATGTTTACTCACTTCGTTCGCGATGTTAGTTCGCTGTCGCTCACGATGTTTACTCACTTCGTTCGCGATGTTAGTTCGCTGTCGCTCACGATGTTTACTCACTTCGTTCGCGATGTTAGTTCGCTGTCGCTCACGATGTTAGTTCGCTGTCGCTCACGATGTTAGTTCGCTGTCGCTCACGATGTTAGTTCGCTGCGCTCACGATGTTTACTCACTTCGTTCGCGATGTTAGTTCGCTGTCGCTCACGATGTTAGTTCGCTGTCGCTCACGGTAATTATGGCTGTGGTTGGAAGCGCCCTCCGGGATGCAATACTCCTGTTGCCAGCCCGGAAAGGGCGGTGTTATCCCAACCCCGGGCAAGTTTGCCCCGGCAAACGTCGCCCGGGGCACAAGATCATCAAAAATAAGCCCGGAAAGGGCGGCGTAATATCTGCACGACTCGTTCATCCGTCCTCCCATCCAACATCCAACATCCAACATCCAACATCCAAGATCAGTTCACTTCGCCCAGCGCCTTGCTTCAACGTCAGAAAATGCGGAGTGGGCGATTTGAGCGTTTTTAAATTAGCTCCGGAAGGCAGGCTTTTCAAGCCTTTTTAAAAATCGGTTTCCGATTGGGCCATCGCTGCGATTATATTTCCCAGAAACTGGAAAGGGAAGGATGCTCGACCGTAAGACCCTGCTGAAGAATTTGACGATCGGCTTTTTGCCGCTGTTGATCTTTATTATAGCCGACGAGTTCTTTGGATTGACGGTGGGCTTGATCGTGGCGATCGTCTTCGGTATTGCCGAAGCGCTTTACATCTACTGGCGGGAAAAGCGCATCGACCGCTTCATCCTTTTCGATACCGGCCTGATCGTAACCTTGGGGCTGGTGTCGTTATTGCTGCATAATGATATCTTCTTCAAGCTCAAACCGGGGTTGATCGAGCTGATCCTGGTGGTGCTGCTGGGCATCACCGCCTTCTCCCGCAATCCGATTCTGATCCGCATGACCGGACGCTACATGAAGGGGATCGAGTTTTCGGAAGCCCAGATGGAGCAGATGCGGCGGATGATGCGCCGGATGTTCTATCTCTTCACTGCCCATACCGTGCTGATTTTTTATTCTGCCTACTATATGAGTAAAGAAGCCTGGGGATTTATCAGCGGGGGACTGCTGTATATCCTGATGGGAGGGTTGATGGCGTTGGAACTTATCCGCGCCCGCCTTCAACAGCGCCGAACGCAACGCCAACTGGCGGATGAGGAGTGGTTCGATCTGGTAACCCCCGAAGGTAAAATTGTCGGCAAAGCCCCGCGCAGCGCGGTGCATGGCAATCCGCAACTGTTGCATCCGGTGGTGCACGTGCATATTGTCAATTCGCGGGGCGAACTATATCTGCAGAAGCGCGCCGCCAGCAAAGACCTTTATCCCGGCTATTGGGACACCGCAGTGGGCGGCCATGTCAGCAGCGGGGAGCGCATCGAGCAGGCCCTGCGGCGGGAGGCGGAGGAAGAGTTGAATATTGTCGAAGCCGCCTTCCAGCCGCTCTTTCGTTACGTGATGCGCAATCCGCACGAGAGTGAACTGGTGCACGCCTTCCTGCTCCGGGCCGACGGGCCGTTCGAATATAATCCGGAGGAGATCTCCGACGGGCGTTTCTGGAGTCCCGGGGAAATCGAACCGCAACTGGGCAAGGATATTTTCACCCCGAATTTTGAGCAGGAATTCGCCCTGCTCCAGAAAATGATCTTTGCCCCCCCGAGCCCTTCAACCAATTCCCATCCCGCCTCGCGCAATGCCCGCAAGCGGAGACGGAGGAAGAAATAAGGATGAAGGATAAAGGATGAAGGATGAAGGATGAAGGATGAAGGATGAAGGATGAAGGATAAAGGATGAAGGATAAAGGATGAAGGATAAAGGATGGAGGATGAAGGAATTACCAAGGGAGATGTGAAGAGAAGAAATTACGGTCAAATGGCAGATTATCGCAAAAATGTAGTATTTTGTTCTACCCTTTCCCCTTTAACCTTTATCCTTTTCA
Organism: Calditrichia bacterium; assembly: GCA_020635015.1. Lineage (GTDB taxonomy): Bacteria > Calditrichota > Calditrichia > RBG-13-44-9 > J075 > JACKAP01. The sequence goes on from JACKAP010000001.1 coordinate 463,143, forward strand.
GTTTAAATCATCTGTGTGCCATCAAATTCACTAAATCAACGAGGTCAGAAAATGCAACACCCCCAGCCGGAGCCCAAAATCAAAGTCGGCATCAGCAGTTGCCTGCTGGGCATGAAGGTGCGCTTTGACGGGGGGCATAAACACGACCGTTACCTGACCGAAACCCTCGGGCGCTATTTCGAGTGGGTGGCGGTGTGCCCGGAGGTGGATATCGGCATGAGCACCCCCCGGGAGAATATCCGCCTGGTGGGAGCGGCTGCCGATCCCCGGCTGATCGCCCCCAAGAGCGGCACCGATTTTACCGGGCGGATGAAAGCCTATGCAGTGCAGCGGGTGGCGGCCCTGGCCCGGGAAGAGCTGCATGGCTACATCCTGAAAAAGGATTCCCCCTCCTGCGGCATGGAGCGGGTGCGGGTCTACGATCATAACAACGTGCCCCAGCGCAGCGGGATCGGCATCTATGCCCGCAAACTGCTGGAAACCTATCCCCTGTTACCGGTGGAGGAGGAAGGCCGGCTGAACGATCATCGCCTGCGGGAGAATTTTATCGAGCGGGTCTTCGCCCACTATCGCATACGGCAGTTCATGAACGGCAGCCCCCGCCCCGGCACTCTGGTGGCCTTCCACACCGCCCACAAGCTGACCCTGATGTCGCACAGCGTCAAGCACTACCGGGAACTGGGGCGGCTGGTAGCGGAGAGCGGAAAGGGAGCATTTTCGGATAAGCTGCCGGGCTACTTTGCGCTGTTTATGGAAGCACTCAAACTGAAGGCCACCACCCGTAAGCATACCAACGTGCTGCATCATATTTTGGGCTATTTCAAGAAAAAAATCGACAGTCGTGACAAGCAGGAAATCCTGGAGTTGATCGAGCAATACCGCAACGGCTATCTGCCGTTAATCGTACCGGTTACCCTGCTGAAGCATCATTTGAATCGCCACCAGGTGCCCTGGGTGACCTCGCAAACCTATCTCAATCCCTATCCCGCTGAACTGATGCTGCGGAACTTTGTATGATGGCAAAGGATTATCTATTCGAAAGCGAGATCTGGCTGCCCTACCCGGTGCGCACCGTATTCGATTTTTTTAAGCGGGCAGAGAACCTGGAGCAGATCACCCCGCCCTGGCTGAACTTCCGCATCCTGGGGGTTTCCAGCGAAAAGTTAACCCAGGGCACGATGATCGATTACCAGCTGACCCTCTACGGTGTGCCTTTCCGTTGGCGGACCGAGATTGCGGTTTGGGCTCCGCCCTACCTGTTTGTCGATGCCCAGCGGCGCGGTCCCTACCGAAAATGGGTGCATACCCACCGCTTCGTGGCCGAGAACGGCGGCACCCGGATGAGCGATCAGGTGGTCTACCAGGTGCCGGGCTGGCTGCTGGCCCCGCTGATCGAACGCCATTTCGTGCGCCGCAATGTGGAGATGATCTTTCAGTACCGCCGGGAGCGGATTTTGGAGATCTTTCCGGGGGAAGGGCAAGGATGAAGGATAAAGGATGAAGGATAAAGGGTAAACTTTGGTTTTCGGTTCATTCGTGCAGATTCGCGTACATTCGTGGCAAAAAAATCCGTGTTAATCCGTGGATAAGTTTTTTAAGCATGGTTTGACAAATCAGAGAGATTCTTATATGACAACGAAACGTTCAGAAATATCGGTTTTTTGGTTCCGGCGCGATCTGCGGCTGGAAGACAATCGCGGGCTGCATCAAGCGCTGCAGGGCGGGCGCCCGGTATTGCCGCTGTTTATTTTCGACCAGGCGATCCTGGAGGCGCTGCCGGACCGCCGCGACCGCCGGGTGGAATTTATTCATCGCTGCCTGGCAGAAATACAGCAAACTTTGCAGGGGGCCGGGAGCAGCCTGCTGGTGCGCCAGGGCGATACGCAAATCATCTGGCAGGACCTGCTCGATCAATATGATATCAAAGCGGTGTACACCAATCACGATTACGAGCCCTATGCCGGGGAGCGGGATCAGCAGGTGCGGAAACTGCTGCAGGGGCGGCAGATTCCCTTTCACACCTTCAAAGATCAGGTGATCTTCGAAAAAGATGAAGTGCTCACCGCCCAGGGCAATCCCTACACCGTCTACACCCCCTACCGCAACCGCTGGCGCGCATTGCTGAAGACGGATGATCTCCGCCCCTGCCCCTCGGAGGATTTGCTGGCGCACTTCTGGAAAACTGCGCCGATCGATATGCCTGCGCTGGAAGCGCTGGGCTTCCAGCCTGCCGGGATTGCTTTCCCCCCGAAAACCTTGCGCCGGGAGATCGTGGAACCGTATCATGAGCAGCGCGACTATCCCGGCATCGACGGCACCACCCGGCTGGGGGTGCATCTGCGCTTCGGCACCTTGAGCATCCGCGATCTGGTGCGCCGGGCGCTGGATCTAAACGAAACCTGGCTGGATGAGCTGGTGTGGCGGGAATTTTTCATGATGATCCTGTGGCACTTTCCCTATGTGGTCGATCAGCCCTTCAAAGAAAAATATGCCGCCGTTCCCTGGCGCGAGAGCGAAGCGGATTTCCAGCGCTGGTGCGAAGGCCAGACCGGCTATCCGATGGTCGATGCCGGGATGCGCGAGCTCAACGCCACCGGCTTTATGCACAACCGGGTGCGCATGCTCACCGCCAGCTTTCTCACCAAGCACCTGCTGATCGACTGGCGCAAAGGGGAACGCTATTTTGCCGAGAAGCTGCTCGATTACGAGCTGGCTTCCAACAATGGCAACTGGCAGTGGTCGGCCGGCTGCGGCTGCGACGCCGCGCCTTATTTTCGGATCTTCAATCCCACCACCCAGATCCAAAAATTCGACCCGGATCACACCTATATCAAGCAATGGGTGCCGGAGCTGAACTCGCTGGATTATCCCAATCCGATGGTGGAGCATAAGTTCGCCCGGGAGCGGGCGCTGAAGGCGTTCAAGTCGGCGCTGGGTTAATCGCCAATGGGAATAGTCGTTGCTTTTGGGGGTTTTTAAACCTAAAATAAAAGCGCTCATTGAGCTGTCTCGAAAGTACCTTGCCCGAACAGATTCCTCAGCTGACGCTTTCGGAATGACGAAGCGCTGTCATTTCGAACGTAGCGGAGCGCAGTGAGAAATCTATTGATCTAAAGGCTTTTCCAAAAAGTTATTAAGCGGTTTTAGCCCGGAAATAAAATTACAGGTTTCTGATTATCATAACGATGCACCTTTTGGCGAATCGATTAATCCTGAGCGTTTTATTTGCGCTCCTCCTCACCGCCTGCGCGCCTGATCCGGCGCGGGATAATCCCTTCGACCCGGCAGTTTCGTCTTCCGCCTCAGAGAGTTATATTGAAGGCTGGGGATTTTCTTATTACGAACCGCGCCGACCGCTGCGGAATATTACCGTCACCCTCAATCCCCTCGGCCGCTTCCAGGTTACCGGCGGCGACGGCCGGTTCCGCTTCGATGATGTGCCGGCCGGTGAATATCTATTGGTTGCCTCCCGGGCCGGCTTCGTCCCGGACTCGCTGGCAGTCACCCTGCCCGAGGCGGGACAGATCAGCAATCAGAACCTTTTTTTGAATTCCCTGCCTTCTGTCCGGCGGGTGGCTTTGTTCAGTAATCACATCGACGAGATCTTTCCCGGCGAATTCTTCCAGGCGACGGTCACCGTCACTGTCAGCGATTCCGACGGGGTGGGCGACATCAGCGCGCTGCGCCTGGAGATTCCGGAAGTGAGCCTGTTGAAAAATTTTTCTCCCACCTCCCGCTCGGATTCCTTTTCCGTGAGCATTCTCGACATCGAGCTGCCGCAGGCCAACCTGGCTCCGCTGGTGGAAATCGGCTGCCGGGTGGTGCTGGAGGACCGGGCCGGGGCGCGGCAGGTGGAAGGGCCGTTCTTCTTGAAGCGGATCATTGAGGAGACGCCGCTGCCCCTTTCCCCGGCAGCGTTCGATACGACCGGCCCCTTACTGCAGCTGAGCTGGCAGCGGCTGCACCTGCCGTTCGATTTTACATACGAGGTGGAAGTCTTCCGCCTCTTCGGCGGAGTGGCGGTACCGGTTTTTTCCCGGGTAGACATCGCGCCGGAGGTGCTTAGCCTGGCCTACCCCGACTCCCTGGCCGACGGCCAATATTACTGGACCGCGGGGGTGCGCGATCAGCTGAATAACTTCAGCCGCTCGGAAGAGGCGCGGTTTATTGTGTTGGATGGGAGTGATTGAATAGAACGCGGATGATACGGATGACACGGATTTACGCGGATGAATAATTAAGTAAAAGACAAAATGAGCGGGTTTAGATGAAGCTACGATTTTTGCCCCGGTTTCATGGCATTCGCGGTAAATCTTTGATCTTTTTACGCGAAGCATCATAAAAAAATCCGTGTCATCCGCGTTCTATTCAATTGCAGGCAGATGATAACCTCTGTTAATTGCCTTCTATCAAAGATTGGGAGAAAGTTTGAACATACCGGAGCAATACCTGCAGGCCCTGCTGGAGATCAGCCGGGAGATCAACTCGATCCAGGACCGCGAGGCGCTGCTGGAGCGGATTTTGAATATCGCCTTGCAGCAACTGGCGGCGGAGCGGGGATTTATTCTGCTGCGCCCGGAAGATGGGGGGGCGCTCCAGCCGGCGGCGGTAGAGAATATCGATCCGGATAAGATCAGCGATATCTCGGAAATCTCCTCCACCGCAGTGCAAACGGTCATCGCGAAAAAGCAGCCGATCCTGACCTATGACACTGCCGGCGATGAACAGTTTGAAGAAGCGCCCAGCGTGATGCTCCACAAGATCTCCTCCATCGCCTGCGTTCCGCTGCTTCTGAAGGGGGAGTTGATCGGGGTGATCTACATCGACAGCCAGTCGCAGGCCGCCCGGCTGAATCAGCAGAGCCTGAAATTCCTCAGCGCCTTCGCCAACCAGGCGGCCATTGCCATTGAGAATGCCCGGTTGATGGCAGAGCTGCGCAGCGAGAATGACTTGCTCAAAGAGGAATTTCACCGCATCTACGCCTTCGAAGGGATCGTCGGGCACAGCGCCAACATGGAGGCGGTGTTTCAGATGATCGGCAAGGTGCTCAACAACAGCGCCACGGTATTGATCACCGGCGAGACCGGCACCGGAAAGGAACTCTTCGCCCGGGCGATCCACTATAATGGCATCCGCCACGAGCGTCCCTTCATTGCCGTCAACTGCGCCGCCATCCCGGAAAAGCTGATCGAAAGCGAACTCTACGGCTATAAAAAAGGCGCCTTTACCGGGGCCAATGCCGATAAAAAAGGCCTGATTGAAATGGCCCACAGCGGCACGATTTTCCTGGACGAGATTGCCGAGATTCCCCCGGGGCTGCAGGTGAAGCTGTTGCGTTTTCTGCAGGAAAAAGAGGTGCTGCCGGTGGGCGGCCATACCCCGGTGAAGGTAGACGTGCGGGTGATCGCGGCCACCAATCTCAATCTCGATGAGGAAGTGCAGGCCGGACGCTTCCGGGAGGACCTCTACTACCGCCTGCAGGTGATCCCGGTCCACATTCCGCCGCTGCGGGAGCGTAAATCCGACATCCCGCTGCTCGGCCATCATTTCCTGAAAAAAAGCGGCGAAGCGTTGGGAAAAAATTTCGACGGCTTCAGCAAGGAAGCCCTGGCCAGGCTGAGCGCTTATCAATGGCCGGGCAACGTACGGGAACTGGAAAATGTGATCGAGCGGGCGGCGGTGCTGGCGGCCGGCCGGCGGATCGAGGCGGATGACATCGTGATCAAGGGTCTGCGCGAAGTAAAAGGCATCGAAGCGGGTATGACCATGGAGGAGGTGCAGCGCATCCTGCTGGAAAAAACCCTGCGCGCCTGCGAGGGCAACAAGACCCGCGCCGCGGAGACCATGGGCGTCTCCCTGAGCTGGGTGCACTACAAGGTGAAGGAGTGGAACATCGACGCCTGACGCCGGAATGAGGGGTATTGCCCTGACTTCGGAAAATAGAGTGCGGAGGACTGAATAGAACGCGGATGACGCGGATTTACGCGGATTTTTTTATGATGCTTCGCGCGGTGTTATCAAAGATTTACCATAAAGGCAGTAAAACAAATGCGAAGGCCACAGAATTTTCTTAGTCTTTTATCATAATCAGTCATCCGCGAGAATCCGCGTCATCCGCGTTCTATTACGGCTTATAATGATGAATAAATCTTAGATACCCAATGCGATTACCATTTAGCCACGTGGGCGAGTACCGCCTGCAGCAATTGATCTACGACGGGCCGAATACGCTGGTCTACCGCGGATACCCGCCCGGGAGAGAGCGCCCGGTGCTGGTGAAGCTGCTCCGCCCCCAGGCGACCAACCAGGAAGAGCGGGTGCGGCGCTTCCAGCGGGAGGGGCGGATTTGCGCCCGTTTGAAGCATCCCCATATCGTCGATGTGTATGCCACCGGGCAGGAAGGCGATTATCATTACATCATCCTGGAATATGTGGATGGCGGCAATCTCAAGGATCTGCTGGCCCGGGCCCATCCGCTCCCGTTGTCGGCGGCGCTGACCGCCGCCGACCAGATCCTTCAAGCCCTGGATTACGCCCACCGGGCACAGATCGTGCATCGCGACATCAAGCCGGCCAACATCATGCTCAACCGCCGGGGGGAGGTGAAGCTCACCGACTTCGGCCTGGCGCGTTTTGAGGGTGAGTCGGAACTCACCCAACCCGGCACCATCCTGGGCACCCTCGCCTACATGTCCCCGGAGCAAATCAGCGGCGATGCGCTCGACGGGCGGGCCGACATCTTTGCGTTTGGCTGCGTGCTCTACGAGATGCTCAGCGGGCGCCGGGCGTTTGAGGGCCCGGGGGTTTCCGCCACCCTGCACCGCATTCTCAATGAAGATCCGCCGGCGCTGGAAGGCCGTTCCATTCCGCCGACCCTACGTGAATTCGTGGAAAAATGTATCGATAAGGAGCCGGAAGGGCGTTGGCAGGACGTGGCCGCCGCCCGGGAAGCATTGGGGCGGATCGCGGCGGCGGAGCGTATTTCCGGAGGCAGCCGGGTGCTGGAAGCGCTGGTTCAGGCGCATTTCCCTCCGGCGGCGGATGAAGCGGTTCAACGCCCCGCCCGGCCGGTTGCGGAGGAGGCGCAATCGGTGTCCCGTCTGCCCCGCCGTCTGCCGTGGTGGCTGGCCGGCTTGCTCGTCGGCAGCCTGCTGCTGGCGGGGGTGTTTTGGTTGAATGGGCTGGATCTGTCCGAAATGAACCCTCCGGGAAATGGGGCATCGGCAATAGATTCACAAGCGGCTTTCGACGAACGGTTGCCGGCTCTGGATAGCGCCAAAAGCGAAAATCCCGCTGATGGTTTGGCACTCCCGCCGCCATCTCTGGTTGAGAATGAACCGAATATACCAGCCGGATCTCCGCAAATCGCTTCCGGCGCGCCACCGAAGGAAGAAACTCCTGCCGACACACTCCGTGACAGCGCCGCTGCAGCGACACCGGAACCGTCAGAAGCGTCAGCGACGCTCATCGTGTCCCTCGACACCTGGGCGGAGTTGTATCTCGACGAGCGCCGGATCGAGGCGCACCAGGGCGCGGCCGAATTGGCGGTCCCTCCCGGACGGCACCTGCTGCGCTTCGCCCACCCCAACTTTCCGCCCCATGTTGAGCCGGTAGAACTGGCTGCGGGGGAGCGGAAAACCGTTTCCTGGTTTTTTGCCCAAAACATCGGCTACCTCTGGCTGGAGGTGCATCCCTGGGCGGAAATTTACCTCGACAGCACCTACCTCGACACCACCCCGCTGCGCCGCCCCCTGGCCCTGGCCGGCGGCGCCCAGACCCTGGAACTGCGCCATCCCAGCTACCAACCCCAGCGGGAGAGCGTGCGCATCACCTCCGGCGATACCCTGCGGGTGCGGGTGGCGCTGCGGAAGTTGATCCGTTAACGGCTTTTCCCCCGATAAACTTTGCATTGACTCACCTTCAATCAAATATTATACTTTGGGCGAGTATCACCGGTAGGTTTTTGCCACAGAGACACAGAGGCCACAGAGTTTTTATAAATCATTTATTTTCAATTCTCTGTGAGCTCTGTGACTCTGTGGCAAATATGAGTGCCGGCCATTTGAAAGTTTGAATTCAGGCTAATGCACCTGCATTTATAACAAAGGGCAAGCAAGTTTGGTTTTTTTCAGTAGACAGGTATTGACCGCCCTGCTGCTCGCTGCGGCGCTGCCGCTATGGGGGCAGGAGGGGGAAAGCGCCTCGCTGGTGGAACGCATCGAGGCGTCTTACAACGATCTCAATTACGAGGAAACCGATCGCCTGCTGGCGATTGCCGAGGGGGCGGCGGGCAATTTTGTGCCGCAGGAGCGGCTGCTGATCTGGAAGTACGCCGCCTTCCGGGCGGTACAGCGGCAGCAAACTGAGGCGGCCCAGGATTATTTCTGGAAGCTGCTGGAGATCGATCCCAGCTTCAGCCTGGACCCGGTCACCACCTCGCCCAAGATCATCGCCTTGTTCCAGAAGACCAAGGTGGCCTATCTGGAGGCGCTGCAGGAGCGCTTGACCACCCTGGAAAACAGTGTACTCACGACCCCCTCCTCCGCAATCAATACTCCGCCGCCCGCTCCCTGGCGGGCTTATCTTTTTCCCGGCTGGGAGCAGTTGCATCGCGGCTATAAGGTCAAAGGGATCGCCTGGGCGGTGCTGGGCGCTGGCACTTTGGGCGGCACCGTGCAGGCGCTACTGCGCGCCCGCGAGCGGGAGCAGGCTTATGACGCCGCCCGTAATCCCCAGACCGCCGCCGCCCGCTATCAAGACTACCGCCGCGCCTACAAAGCGCAGTTCTATTGGGCCTACGCCCTCGCCGTGGTGTGGCTGGGCTCCAATCTCGACGCCGCCTTTCTCTCCCCCCGCAAATCCCCGCCCGCCCTGGGGCTTGAATGGCAGAAGGGGTACTTTGGGCTGCACTATTCAATAGACTTTTAACCATTCTCAAAATTAATAGAACGCGGATGACGCGGATGACGCGGATTTACGCAGATTTTTTATGGTGCTTCGCGTGGTATTATCAAAGATTTATACCACAGGAATTCCTTCCCTTTATCTTTTAATTAAATTATTCATCCGCGTAAATCCGCGTCATCCGCGTTCTATTAAAATCCTCCAAATATTGCAATTCACCATGTAAATTTTGGAGGGTTGCAGCAAGCTACTTGCAAACCTGGCGATTCATCACATCGACAAGACCTTCCATTAATTAGCTGTTTTAAATCAATTTAAATCTATCTTTTTGTCTGGAATGCAAAACCTGGCACGCCGATTGTTCTAAGATACAAAATGAGCGTTTTGAGCGATTGAGCTATTGGTAAAACAGGATTTGGCTGTATCGCTTATAAGTTCCCTAATGTTGCCGCGGCTGGCCATGGAAGGATCTATGGCCGCCCAGGCAATAGGGTAGATGAACCGGTATGCGCTCTCTGGATTTGAGGATCAGTTGTTGGTTATTGGCTATTGATTATTGGCCGTTCGTAATGATCGCGTAATCAATATGCAGCAACTAAAGACCAATAACCAAAAACCAACAACTAAAAACCAATAACTAAAAACATTCAATCTGTTCAACCAAACCAAAGGAGCTACCATATGTCTGGCGTTATAAAGTTCAGCACAGTTGTCTTCCTGATTGCCGCGATCAGCCTGGCGTTCGGCCAGAAGCGTTATTCCGGCACTGAGGAGCAGCAGTTTACGATTCTTGAGGAATATGTCAATGCCATCAACTCCGGTGAACCGGCGGCGAGTAATGGCATCAATATCATCGACGAGTCCTTCGAAGGGACTTTTCCCCCCGCCGGCTGGACGAAACTCAATCCCGACGGCGGCAGCGGCTGGGATAAGCTGGCCATCGGCACCACCCCGATTCCCGGGTGGACCGGCGGTGTGGTGACCGGCCCGGCCAACGGCGGCAGTTCCGTGGCTTTCGCTACCTGGAATACCGGCGGCACCACTTCCAACGACCAGTGGATCATCTCTCCCCAGGTAACCGGAGTAGAGGATAGCGATTCGCTGATCTTCTGGATGCGCTACTGGCCGGACACTTACGATGACAATGTCGATGTGCGCATCTCCACCACTGTCGGCAACGATCCGGCGGCGTTCAGCACTATCGTGGATCAACTGGTCTTCAGCGCTACCAGCGACACCAACTGGGTGCGCTATGCCTATAAGATCACCGATCATGTCGCGGCCGGCTCCGATATCTATATCGCCATTCGCGAGCACGTAACCGACAACCTGAACGACGGCGCTTCAATCTCGCTCGACCTCTTCAGTTACACCCGCGAGGCTGGTGCCCGCCTGCAGGTAATCCACAATGCCGCCGATCCGGCTGCTGCGGAAGTGGATGTCTACCTCGACGGCACCCTGCTGCTGGATAACTTCCCGTTCCGTGGCGCCACCCCTTTCATCGATGCCCCGACTGATGTGCCGTTTAACGTCGGTATTGCCCCCGGGACCAGCACTTCGGTGAATGATACCCTGAAGAACTTCGTCTTCAACCTGCCCGCCGGGACCTATGTGGCGGTCGCCAACGGGGTGCTGGATCCCAATAATTTCGCCGCCAATCCCGACGGCCGTGATATTGCCTTCACCATCTTCGCCAAAGGCGATGCCCGGGAAGCGGGTACCGACCCCAATAACGTCGACTTCTTCGTGCTGCACGGCGCGACCGACGCCCCCACGGTAGACGTGATCGCCCGTGATGTGATCACCCTGGTTGATGACGCTGCTTATGGCGACATCACCGACTACATCTCGGTGCCGGCAGCTTCTTATATCCTCGACGTCACCCCCGGCAATGCCAATGACGTGATCGTCGCTTCATTTGCAGCCGATCTCTCCGGCCTGGGCGGCGGCGCGGCGGCGGTTTTCGCCTCCGGCTTCCTTAACCCGGCTGCAAATCAGAACGGCGCGGCCTTCGGCATCTTCGCCGCCCTGCCCGACGGCAATGTGGTGGAACTGCCTGCATTGACCGGCGCCCGCCTGCAGGTGATCCACAACGCCGCCGATCCGGCTGCTGCGGAAGTGGATGTCTACCTCGACGGCACCCTGCTGCTGGATAACTTCCCGTTCCGCGGCGCCACTCCCTTTATCGATGCGCCCGGCAACACCAATTTCAATGTGGGCATCGCCCCCGGCAGCAGTGGTTCGGTGAATGACACCCTGGCTAACTTCGTGTTCAACCTGCCGGCCGGCGGCACCTATGTCGGCATTGCCAACGGGGTGCTGGATCCGAGCGGCTTTGCCGCCAATCCTGACGGCCGTGATATTGCCTTCACCATCTTCGCCAAAGGCGATGCCCGGGAAGCGGGTAACGACCCCAATAACGTCGACTTCTTCGTGCTGCACGGCGCGACCGACGCCCCCACGGTAGACGTGATCGCCCGTGATGTGATCACCCTGGTTGATGACGCTGCTTATGGCGACATCACCGATTACATCTCGGTGCCGGCAGCTTCTTATATCCTCGACGTCACCCCCGGCAATGCCAATGACGTGATCGTCGCTTCATTTGCAGCCGATCTCTCCGGCCTGGGCGGCGGCGCGGCGGCGGTTTTCGCCTCCGGCTTCCTTAACCCGGCTGCAAATCAGAACGGCGCGGCCTTCGGCATCTTCGCCGCCCTGCCCGACGGCAATGTGGTGGAACTGCCTGCATTGACCGGCGCCCGCCTGCAGGTGATCCACAACGCCGCCGATCCGGCTGCTGCGGAAGTGGATGTCTACCTCGACGGCACCCTGCTGCTGGATAACTTCCCGTTCCGCGGCGCCACTCCCTTTATCGATGCGCCCGGCAACACCAATTTCAATGTGGGCATCGCCCCCGGCAGCAGTGGTTCGGTGAATGACACCCTGGCTAACTTCGTGTTCAACCTGCCGGCCGGCGGCACCTATGTCGGCATCGCCAACGGGGTGCTGGATCCGAGCGGTTTCGCCGCCAATCCTGACGGCCGTGATATCGCCTTCACCATCTTCGCTGCCGGTGGCGTGCGCGAGGCAGGGACCGATCCGAATAATGTCGACTTCATCGTGCTGCACGGCGCGACCGACGCCCCCACGGTGGATGTGATCGCCCGTGATGTGGCCACCCTGGTTGACAATGCTGCCTACGGCGACATCTCCAGTTACATCTCGGTGCCGGCCGCATCCTACGTGCTCGATGTGACTCCCGGCGATGACAACACCAACGTGGTAGCCGCTTTCGGCGCCGATCTTTCCGGCCTGGGCGGCGGTGCGGCGGTGGTCTTCGCTTCCGGTTTCCTCGATCCGTCCATGAACCAGAACGGCGAAGGCTTTGGCATCTTTGCCGCCCTGCCCGATGGCAATGTGGTGGCCTTCCCGGCAGTGTCGGTGGGAATTGAGGACGACCTGAGCGTGGGTGCGGTGAGCGACTATGAACTGTCGCAGAACTATCCCAATCCCTTCAACCCCAGCACCACCATCCGCTACGCCATCCCGGCGGCGGAACTGACCACCCTGAAGGTCTACAACCTGCTGGGCCAGGTGGTGGCCACGCTGGTCAACGAAGTGCAGAATGCCGGCCGTTACCAGATCGAGTTCGACGCCAGCAACCTGGCCTCGGGTGTGTATCTCTACCAGATCCTGTCCGGCTCTTATGTGCAGACCCGCAAAATGGTCCTCATGAAGTAGAATGGGTGCATGGCATGACCCGGACTACGGGTCATGCCATGCAATTTTTATTTGGGTCAAGATAGTAACGCGGTGTGAAGTCATGATTTCGGAAAGGCAACATCATAACCAGCATTTGATACAAACTTTAAGTAACCCATGCCCTCAGCTAACCGCTGAAAGGGAAACGGCGGGTGGGGAGCGTGATCTCCCCATCCGCTTAATTTTAGACAAGAGAGAAAATATTGAACGGCTTTAGTCCACGGATGAACACGGATTTACACTGAAGATTTCAGCTCATCCGTGTTCATCCGTGTCATCCGTGGCTGAATAAAAATGGCCTGATCGATAGAAATCTAACGGGCCACGCGTTTCGCGGCAAAATAATTGCAAATTGACAGGTGAGTATGTATTTTATGACGGTCTCTAACCAGAAGCAGCTGGATTAATAAAACTGACAACTGACAACTAAAAACTGATAACTAATAACCGAAGCACCGCTATGCGACGGCAAGATTCCCACTTTGATCGATTCCTGAAGATTTTCGCCATGCTGACATTCTTGACGGCATTCCCGGCAGCGCCTTTGGGCGCGCAGACGGCTCGTTTTGCCCGGGCCGGCGTAAGCGACACCCTCTGGGTGCAAACCGGGTTGAATGACGTGGCGGTCAACGCCATCGCAATCAACGGCAACGGCGACCTTTTCGCCGGGGCGCACGGCGATGGGATCTTTCGTTCGCAGGATAATGGGGAGACCTGGCAGGCGGTCAACACCGGTTTGTCGAACAGCGTGATCTATGCCCTGGCGGTTTTCAACGGCGGCGATTTTCTCTTTGCCGGCAGCGACGGCGACGGGGTGTTCCGCTCGGCGGATAACGGCGAGAGCTGGCAGCAGAAGGTCAGCGGCCTCACCAACCAGGCGGTGCTCTCTCTGGCGATCGATCCCGCCGGGATCATCTTCGCCGGCACGTCGCTGGGGGGAATCTTCCGATCCACCGATTTGGGGGAAAGCTGGGAGGCGGCGAACGACGGTCTGACCTCCGGCGAGATCGTCTTCGATCTGATGGTGCATGGTAACGGTGATATTTATGCCGCCACCAACGCCCACGGGGTGTTCCGTTCTACCGATCAGGGAGACAGCTGGACCCTCACCGGAATGGAGAATGTCGATGTGCGTACGCTGCTGAGCTATACGCCGGAAAAGATTTTCGCCGGTGCCTGGTTTGACGGCGCTTTTCGCTTCGATCCCACAGCGGCCGCCTGGAGCCCGTCCGGCCTGCCGGCGACCCACGTGATGGACCTGACCGCCAACGGCAGCGGGGAGATCTTTGCCGCCACCCACGGCCGGGGCGTCTCTCGCTCCACCGACGGCGGCGTCACCTGGGAAGATTTTAACGACGGCAACATCAGCGGCGGGGTATGGTCGCTGGCCCTGAGCAGCGAAGGCTACCTGTTTGCCGGCACCAGCGGCAGCGGGATCTTCCGCACGGCCGCGCCTTTGGTCACCACAATCGATCCGGGAATTGCAATGCGTCCCGCACGGTTTGTACTGGAGCAGAATTATCCCAACCCGTTTAACCCCGTTACTAATTTCGGATTTCGGATTTCGGATTTCGGATTTGTTTCTTTAAAGATTTATGATGTTACGGGGCGGGAGGTCGCCACCCTGGTAGAATCGAATCTGCCGGCGGGTGAGTACCGTTATCAATGGGATGCCCGGGGACAGGCCAGCGGGGTGTATTTTTATACCCTGACCAGCGGCGAACAGCGCCAGACCCGGCGTATGATTTTGATGCGGTAGGGCGGTAGGGCAGAGTCGCGACTCGACCGCTTTTTTGCCACGAATAAACGCGAATAATCACGAATCATTTTTTGCCACGGATGGACGGGATGCACACGGATGTTTATTCTTCTTAATGACGATTGATTGCAAATTCGTAGGGTCGAGTCGCGACTCGACCTTCTCGCGACTCGACCCTACATAATACGTCTCCGGATGGGCAATCAACGTCCGTTTTTCCCCATTCACCCATCAACCCATCCACCCAAAAACGTCACTTCTTTCCGTCATGCCGGTCGAGTCACGACTCGCCCCCACATGTTTACCAAATTTTCACCCTTACATCTTCCGCACGGTACATCGGGTCGCCGTCTTTTACATCGAAGGCCCGGTAGAATTCCGGCATGTTGGAGAGCACCCCGATCACCCGGTATTCGCTGGGGGAGTGGGGATCGGTGAGCAGGCGGTTGCGCATCTCATCCTCGCGGTACTTGCGGCGCCAGACTTGCGACCAGCCCATGAAGAAACGCTGACTGCCGGTATAGCCGTCGATCACCGGTGCTTCTTTGCCGTTGAGCGAAAGCTGGTAGGCGTTATAGGCGATGGTCAATCCGCCAAGGTCGGCGATGTTTTCGCCCAGGGTCAGCTGGCCGTTGACGAACATCGAGTCGATCGGGCTGAAGCCATTATACTGTTCCACCATCACCTCAGCCCGCTGGGTGAACTCCTCTCCATCCGATTCCGTCCACCAGTCGCGCAGGTTGCCGTCGCCGTCCGACTTGCGGCCCTGGTCGTCGAAGCCGTGGGTCAGCTCGTGGCCGATCACCGCGCCGATCGCCCCGTAATTCACCGCATCATCAGCATCCATATTGAAGAAGGGCGGCTGCAGGATAGCGGCGGGGAAGACCACCTCGTTCATCGGAGGATTGTAATAAGCGTTGACGGTCTGCGGGGTCATGAACCACTCCCCGCGGTCGATCGGTTGGCCGAGCTTGTCGATCATCCGCTGATATTCCACCATGGCGGAGCGCTTCATATTGCGAACCAGTTCCGCCTGGTTGATTTCCAGTTGGGAGTAATCCTTCCACTCGTCGGGATAGCCGATTTTGCTGTTGAATTTGGAGAGCTTTTCCAGGGCCGCTTTCTGGGTTTCCTCGCTCATCCATTCCAGGGTCTTGATGCGCTCGGCGAAGGCCAGTTTGAGATTTTCCACCAGCTTCTGCATCCGCGCTTTTGCTTCCGGTTTGAAATATTGGGCTACGTAAAGGCGTCCCACCACTTCCCCGAGCACCCCGTTGGTGGCGTTGACCGCCCGCTTCCAGCGCGGCTGGTTCTGCTCGATGCCGCGCAGGGTGCGGCTGAAGAAATCGAAATCTTCATCGACAAACGCCCGGGGGAGATATTCTGCCGCGGCGGTCAGCAGTTTCCAGTTTAGATAGGTTTTCCAGTCATCGAGCGAATATTGACTGAACACCTGATCGAAGGCCGCCAGGTAAGAAGGCTGGCGCACCACCAGGTCCTGCGCGGGAATTCCGGCAGTTTCCAGGTAAGCCGCCCAGTTAAAGTTCGGGGTTTGCGCCTGCAGCTCATCGATGCTGAACTTGTTATAAGTCTTGTTACGGTCGCGATTTTCCACCCGGGTCCAGTGAGCCTGGGCCATGGCGGTTTCCATCTCCAGGATCTTTGCCGCCTTGGCAGCGCCATCGTTCTGGCCGGCCAGGGTAAACATCTTTTCGATATGTGTGCGGTACTTGTCGCGAATATCGCGGAATTTCTCATTATCGCTGAGATAATAATCGCGATCCGGCAGGTTCAACCCGGATTGATTGATATAGCCGATATACTCGGTCGAATTCTTGAAATCCTGGTTGACGAAAAATACGAAGGGCGACTGCACTCCAGCTTTGCGGGCATACGCGAAATATTTCGCCAGGTCTTCTTTCCCGTTCAGGCTTTCGATCCGGGCCAGATCCTCCTCCAGCGGCGTCAGGCCGAGTTCCTCGATCCGCGCGCTGTCCATGTAGCTGAGGTAGAAATCACCGATCTTCTGCTCGTCGGAGCCGTGCGCCTTGTCGCCGGACTGAGCGGCATCCTCGATGATCCGGCGCTGGTTGGCCTGGCTTTCATCGAAGAGTTCGGTAAAGGAGCCGTAGTTGGATTTGTCGGCGGGAATCTCGGTCTTTTCCAGCCAGGCGCCGTTGACGTAGCGGTAAAAATCATCCTGGGGCCGCACCGATTGATCAAAATTGGCGTAATCGATCCCGGAATCCAGTTTCTTCTCGCTGCAGCCCACCCAAACAACCAGGCCCAGCAGCAAGAGGGTGAATCGTTTAAACATGAGATAATACCTCCGTTAGTTGGTTCTGCATTCTCATTAAGCATTTACCGTTCACTTATACTGAGCACCGTGTAAAGTTTTATTGCATGGGGCAAAGGGCATGGCGCCGTAATGTGCAAGCGCATGTCCCGACACCCGCACTGTAATACACCATGCCCCATGCCCCATGCAAAATTTCTCCACATTACACAGTACTCAGTATGAGCGCAAGCATTTACCCTTAATTCTGTTTGCCGGCGGCGATCATATTGACAAATATTCTGAAGGCGCCGGGCACACCGGCGGGCAACTGGCGAAACCAGGAAATACCGCTGTAGATGAAGACCCCTTTGCCGTAGCGGGTGTAGAGCAGCGATCCTTTTTTCGGATCTTCCCCGGGATCATTCATGGCGAAGATCGGCTGGTAGGCCGGGTCCCACTCTCTGGGGAAATACAAACCCCGCTCTTGCACCCATCCCTCCATATCCGCGGCGCTGATTGGGTTAGGAGTGTTGAGCAGCGGGTGGGCGGAATCGAGGAAGGTGACCGCTGCGCTTTCCAGGGTAACCCGGTCGTGCGAGAGTGTTAGCGGATAAGGGCCGAGATCGTCAGTGACCAGTCCGAAGGTATTGTATTGGGTGATCAGGGTGCCTCCGTTTTCGACATAGCGAAACAGCCGTTGATTGGCCGACTTCAGATGATCGCGAGTATTATAGGCGCGGATGCCGGTGATGATGGCGCGGTACTGGCTAAGGTCGCGGTTGTCGAGGTCCTCATCGGAAAGTAATTCTACCCGGAAGCCGATCTGCTCCAGCAGGCCGGGTATTTCGTCCCCCGAGCCCATCACGTAACCGATCCTGCCCCCGGGGCTTTTCAGGTCCAGGCGCACCAGCCGGGCGTGGGCTTCCGGAAAAAGGGTCTGGATCGGGATATGGTCATATTCGATTCGGGTGATGCTGTGCGCCGGCAATACCTGGCCGCCGATCTCAATCTCCGCGCTCAGTTCACGGATCGCCGCCTCCGCCGGCGCAGAGATGGTGAATAGATGCAGCGCGGTCTGGCCTTTTTCGCTAAACCGGAAAGGGATCTCGCTCTTCGAAGTTTGCCAGCCCTCCGGCAGCTTCAGCCGTAAGGTACCGGCAACATCCGCCGCACCGGCCTGGAGGGTCATGCGCACTTCCCGGGGCCGGTCATCGGCAAAGAGATAGAGCGGGGCTTCAAAATTAACCGTCACCGCCGGGCTTACTTCGACCGGGCGATAGGATTCGCCGGCGACCGGGTCGCGCCAGCGATAAAGTAGGGGAACTTCATAGCGGAAGCGCTGTTCCCCGATGCGCAATGCGAAAACGGCGCGGAGGGCGGGAGGGGCTTCCGGCAGCCCAATGAGGGTTTGATCCTCCACGGTATAAGTACCGGTCTCCGCCGGCCGGCGCAGCCAGTAAGGCTCAGTGTAGGGGGCATCATCCGTCAAACGGGGGGCGCTGCGGAAGGAAAATGCCTCGCCCGCCGGCAGCGGCTGGTTGATGGTGCTGTCCTGCGCTGCAAATGGAAATGCGATACGTTCCAAGGTCAGCGGATAGCCGGAGCGATTGAGGAGCATTACCCTTACGGGCACCGCCGCACCGGGGGCGGCGGAAAAATCCTCCGCAATCGCCTCCAGCCACAGCCCGGCGCAGTTACGGATTATCTGCTGCAGCTCCCGGCGTTTGACCGTTATCCAGGGATCGGCCGGCAGGGTGTCGAGCACCTGATCAATCTGCAGCAGCAAGGGCAGGCTGGCGGAAGGATTCTCCATGTCGAATTGATTGCAGGCTTGCATCAACAAGTTGCTCACCCGGGCGCCACCGGGAATGCGAGTCCAACCGAGGTCAATATCGTCAAAAAGGTCTTCCCGGGCCGGTTCACCGGCGGTATGCTGAAAATAAGCTTTTTGCTCTCCGCGGCTGGCCAGTGCGCCGAAGCCCTGGCATTTGTGCTGGCTGCGGCTGCGTGCGGCCAGTTCGCTGTAGGAAAGCCCTAACAGCGGGTTGTAGCCGCCCACTTCCAGGGAAAGTAACGGGGCCGGATCGATATCCCCCCGCTCCACCGCCGGACGCCAGGAATCCCAGAGCAGCCGTTTGGCCTGCCAGGGCTGCACATGCCGGAGCTGTTCGGAAAAACGGTTTGGATCCGCCGCCGCATGAAACGCTTCCTCAGCCAGGATCGCCGATGCGCGATGTTGACCGTGTCCCCCGAATTCGGGGGTAAAGCGGGTGAGGATTACATCCGGACGAAAGCGGCGGATCACCCACACCACATCAGCCAGGATCTTTTCCCGGTCCCAGATGGCCAGGGTCTCCTGCGGATTTTTGGAATAACCGAAATCAATCGCCCGGGTAAAATACTGCTCCGGCCCGTCGATGCGCCGGGCGGCGAGCAACTCCTGGGTGCGGATCACCCCTAACAGATCGCCTTTTTCATTCCCGATCAGATTCTGTCCTCCATCGCCGCGGGTCAGGGAGAGATAGGCGGTGCGCACCCGCCGTCCATTGGCCAGGTAAGCCAGTACGGTGGTGTTCTCGTCGTCGGGATGGGCGGCGATATAAAGCGCGCTGCCTAACACACTGAGCTTGCGCAGTGACTGCAGAATTTCCCCGGCATGCGCCGGGCGGGTGGGCTGGCTGAAGCCGGGGATCGATGCCGATAGCATGATCCCGACCATGACAATATATTTAGCGATAGAGTTCATACCTCTCCCGGTTTAGGGGATTTGACGCAGAAGCAGCTCGCAGGTTTCAATTTCAACCAATGTATTTCGAGCCGGTTAAGATAACGCTTCAGGTGGATTTGTCAAACCGGAAATAAAAGTGAATGGTTGGCGAACGGTGTTTAACAACTGATCCACGGATTGCGTGGATTTTCACGGATTAACGGCACCGCTACAAGCTACTGCCACTTGAAAAGCTTGGATTAGTAAAGACTACGTGATAGAACACCATCAACCCATATACCAAAAAATCTGTGTTAATCCGTGAAATCCGTGGACGAGTCGTGTTTTCAACGCGTCCAGGTAAGCACAAATGCCGGAGGGAGATTGCGAAAGACAATCCGGCTGCGCTGGCAGGGACCGAAGACCCGGGTCATGCGCTGGCGGAATTTGAATGCCGGGGGCAGGGTATAGGCATGCACATACTGAAAAGTGCGAAAAATACATCCGGGGGTCATCAGATGTTCCAGGGCATCGATGATGTGGTTCCCGATCTCTCCCCAGTGGTTGGCAAAAGGGATCCCCGAGATAATCGCCCGCGCCGGAAAGATGCCGGCCTTCTCGTAAAGCTCGTTGGCGTTTTCCGCCCGCCCGACGATGAAGCGCAGGTCCGGGAAATTTCGCTCCAGCAGACGCACAAAATTCGGCTCACATTCGATACCGATATAAGCCCGGGGGTCGGGCAGAATACTGCGGATGTGGGCGGTAAACGCCCCGGTGCCCGGTCCCAATTCCAACACCGCTTCCCCTGGCTTCAGCGCCAGATCCCGGATCATTGCCCGGGCCAGCTCGCTGGAACTGGGCCAGATGGCGCCGACTTCCGCCGGATTTTTCAAGAATAATTTCAAAAAATGTAGGTGATTGTCCTGCACGATTTTTAACATGACGATTCCTGATGTTAGGCTACTCCGCAGATTGGGCGCCTTGAATCGGGTAACTTCTTACTGGGCGAACATCCGGTTCCGGTAGGTCGGTGGTGGATACAGCAGGTAATAATCCTTTTCGACATTATTTCAAACAAATCTATTCAAGGCGAATTTAAGATAATCCTTTCAGATTTATATTTCAAGTAAAACAAAGACTATTTTAAGTCGACCGGCTGGATTTTGCTATTTTCGGGTTGGATATGATGTCGGCAATTTTTATTTTCTTGAATATTAAGGCGTTCTTTAGCCGCCAAACAATTCTGTGCAAATGTAGAGAGAAATATGCCGCCTGAACAATTGTGGGGTCTGCTACAGGGTTCGGTAACCGCCACCGTGAGCCAACTGGCCGGCGTGCTGGGAGTCTTCTTTATTTTTGGAACGGTGCTCTATTGGCTGGAGCGTTTGACCACCGTCTCATTCCTGAAAACCATCGGCTGGAAAGGGGTGCTGCTGACCGCCTGGCTGGGTACGCCGATTCATGAATTGGGGCACGCGTTCTTCTGCCTGGTGTTTGGTCATAAGATTCGTGCGATCAAGCTATACCAGCCGGACGAGGCTACCGGGATGCTGGGATATGTGGCGCATGAATACCATCCCAATAATATCGTTCATCAGATCGGCAATTTTTTTATTGGCGCCGCCCCTCTGATCATCGGCTGCGCTGCCATGTATGCCGCCCTTTACTTTCTGGTGCCCAACAGCGAGCAGGTGATCGCAGCAACGTTGCGGAAATCGCAATTGCTGACGATGACCCGGGATGTGACCGTGCAAGGCCAGTTGCTCCTGAATACCGGCATCGACACCCTGAAGCTGCTCTTCACCCAAAGCAATCTTTACCGGGTCGAATTCTGGATCTTTCTCTACATCGCCCTCTGTATTGCCTCGCACATTGCCCCCAGTCCGGCAGATATGCGCCGGGTGTGGGGAGGACTGGCGGCGATCGTCGGGGTGATGCTGCTGATCAACTTCATCGCCCAGCTTTCCGGCAGCGACATCACCCGCCAGGTACTCTCGATCAATTATTATCTTGGGATCGCCGTGGCCATGTTTGTCTTTTCCACGGTGATTTCCCTGGCAAATTTTCTGTTTTTCTACCTGCTCCTCTCCATTTATGCGTGGATTTGTTATCGGTCCTGGCTTAACCCGTTTACGGTGTATTGATATTTTGGCGACGTGTGGTGTCGATTTTGACACCAGTAGTGGCGGTGTTGTGGGGAGCAGTGAGCCCGGGCTGTTTAGTTGATGAGCGATGAACCCCCTTCAAATATATGTTTTTACCGGGTTTTTCACAAATTGCTCTTTCTACTGCGTAGAACGATAGGCTGCGCAAAAGCCTGGCATATTCCTTGTATTGCTTATACTGTGACAGGGCACGACCTTAATACTTAACGCTGCTGGAAGCTGGAATAAAACGGGCTCTATCCACATTCTCAAGTATTAATCATTACTTTATCCTTTATCCTTTATCCTTTATCCAGTATCGCCTGAACGCTGAACCCGGAGGACCCTGCGTGATCGAAGAAAGAATATCCGGCCTGCTCTCTCCTTTTGCGGTGGTATTGCAGAATATCATCACCAATATCCTGTGGAAAAAGGATCGCATGACGTCCCAGGATATTCTCGACGTCTTTCTGCAGGAGATCGTCTCGCTCAGCGTGCCGGTACCGGGGATCATGGGGGCGCAATTGGAATTTCCGGTTGCTGCCGCCTGGGAAGGTGAGTTTACGCCCGGCGCGGACAACACCCTGATCCGCTACGCCAGCGAATATGCCAATCAGCAGGCGGTGCTGCCCCCGGAGATGCAGCAGATGCGCGCCCGGATCGAAGCGGAGGTGGATGGGATTCAGCGCCGCCGCCCGCCCACCCTGCAATTCCGCCCGATCCGCTTTCCCGGCGATGAGACCGACTACCCCCTGCGGCTGCGCACAATTGACGGCACGGTGTATCTGGCGGCCGGGAGCGCGCGGAAAACCGCCTTCCTGGTGATGTTTCATTTGAAGTCTGCCGGGCGCAGCGTGCCCCCGCAGCGAGTGGAAGAGATCCTGCAGGTTTTTGAATCCCATTTCCTGGATCGCGGTTATCGCTTTATCCGCCAGTTCAGCCAGCGGCGCGCCGACATCTACGGCGATGATGAACCGGACAGGTTCCCGGCGCTGGATTATCCTATTTTGCGCGATACGCTGTCGCGGATTCAGGCGATCCTCAACGGGCTGCGTTCGGTTTTCCACCGCATCGAAAGTGCCATCGATACCTCCCCCCTGTCCCCGGGGCGGCTGCGCGAACAGGCCGACCAGCAGGAATTCGATGAGGTTTTCAGTATGTTCTTCTGGCGCACCGCCCGGGATGTCAGCGATACCCTGCGCTTTCCCTATGTGCTGACCCAACGGCAGGTGCAGTATCTCAATAAATTTACCGAGCCGCAGGCGCTGGCCCTGATCCTGAGACGTTTCCGCACGACTTTCTCCCGGCGGGTGCAGCAATTCCGGGTGCTGGAAGGACATTTCCTGGCCGTCAGCGACCGGGAAAACTACCGGCATATTCTGACCTGCCTGGAACAATATGCCGCTGCCGCCGGGCAGATCGAGGCGTACCTGGCCGGGGGGGCTGCCGATAAAGCCGCCGTCAGAGCGATCGAAGCGCCGATGGTCGATGCCATCGACCGGCTGATCGCGGTCTATCAAGACGCGCCGGCGCATAATGCCGCCCGCAAGGAAGTGGAGGAGTTTCTCCGCACCCTGATCTTCCGTTTTTATGCCTATCAGGTTGCCAGTATCGAAGCGCTGCTGGCCAAAATCCGCCAGGGCACCCTGGTCAGCGACCTGCACCGGGTGCACGAGAGCATCAAACATCACCAATCGTTTATGGTGAACCTGGTTTTTGCCGCCCATCGTTACGACGTGCTGGGGCTGTTCATGAACCATCCCTTCACCAAATATATTCAGCATACCTCCGCCAAGCTGATCGGCAATTATGAACAATTCAAGGCCGGCGACGACGAAGCTTTTTATCCCCGTTTCCTGAATCTGTTTCAGTATCTGTTCTTCGCCAACCGCTTTTTCATGTATCCGGTGTATCAATACGATGCCCCGCTGATGATGTGCGGCTTCAGCGCCGATTACTACGGGCCGGTGCAGCATTTCATCAACAGCATCCTGGAGAAGAGCACCTACGGGATCTTCTCCAGCATCATCGAATTTGAGCTGGCGGAAACCCAGCGCCAGTTTACCGAGAAATTCAACCGCCGGGCGATCGTCAGCGAGGAACAACTGCTGCATTTTATCGAACACCGCCTGCGCCACCTGGTATTCCATTTTTGCATCGATCCGGTGAACTTCCAATCATTGCCGTTTCAGATTGGATCGCCCGCGGATGGCGATGGTTGCGAATGGATGGAAATTCCCGGCATCGACCGGCAGATCGGCATTCCCCTGGGTGATCCGGCCATCACCGGCGAACCCCATGGGCGGGCGTTTCTGCGGCTTTATTTGAACCTCTACCGGGATATTTTCGCCCAGTTTATGATCTTCACCAATTATCAGCAGATCAAGATGCTGGAATGGGAACAGCATCAGGCCCGCTCGTTTTTCCATCACATGAAGCGGCTCTACGCCTGGCAGGGGGAATTGATGGAAGAGACCCGCCCCCGGGAGGATAGCAACGCTTACCTGCTGCTGAAAATGATCTCCCACTACCTCAGCCTGGTGTTCGAGTGGCGGCAGAATTTCAGCAGCATCGCTGCGCCGCTCGATGCTGCGCATTCGTATTATTGCGAATTTGTGCCCTTTCTGGAATCGGTGCTGATCCAGGCGATCTGCATGAGCCAATTGGAGATCAAACAGTACCGGCATCTGCCGGAGTTGAGCGCCTACTTCACCCGGTTTGTCGCCGCGCTGAAGAAGAATACGCCGGGCATCGGGACGCGGGAAATTGAGGCTTTTATCCTGCCGGCGGAGGCCCGGGCGCGCTTTTTCGCAGAAATGCCCCAATGGCAGGTATTCGATTTTACCCGGCAGCCGGTTTATTTGAATCTCTCCGATCTAAAATCGTATTTCTTTCCGCTGCTGAGCGCTTTCTTCGATTTTACCCGCAATGCGATCCGCCATCATGGCGGTGCGCCGGACATCTGTCTCTACACCCACCGGGACGGCCAGCGGCAGTACCTGATCTTTGCGGAATTTCCCCTGCCGGAAGCGAGCACGCCGGGAGATTTGATCGAAAACTTTCACGATGCCCGGGAGGGGCTGCAGCATACCCAGTTCGGAATGCGCAATATCGCCCATTTTCTCGATATGCATGGCTGTGAATTCAAAAAATACCGTGCCGGTAATAATTTTTTACGAATGATCGCGGTGCCGCCTGCTGCCGGCCTGTTCCGCTTCCAGCTTCCCACGGAAGCGCCGCGCTATTCGATTGATTGAAATACAACAACCTCGGAGGCGTCATGATACATAAAACCCATAAATTTAATATGTTGATGATCGATGACGAGTATTGGAATTCCAGCGACGGCTGCGGCCTGGTGCTGCAAATGCTCCAGAACATGGGCTTTCTGGAGAAACGCGACGATCCCCGGATCCCGGCGCTCGATGACGGCAGCTTCGCCATGGCGTATACCCTTCTGACCCCGGATAACGGCTACACTTTTGATGATGCGATGGCGTATGTCAAAAATTACCAAACCGACATCGATATTTTCTTCAGCGATATCAAGATGGATTCGGAGATCTTCCGCCCGCGCGATAACCGGGAGCGGCGCTACGTGGAAAAGAATGTCGAGGAGCTGGCCGACGGGGAGGTTTCCCTCTTCGCCGCCGGCATCGAGTTCATCAACGTGCTGGATCGCAATCTCAAGCCGAAGATCTTCTTCTCCGGCGCGCCGGAGACCAACCTGTTGATCACCTGCCGGAACCTGTTCGCCTCGCGGCTGGACGATATCATTCTCGACAAGATCGACAGCCCGGGATTCCGGGAAAATCTGGAAATGACCATCGACCGCTACCTGCGCCACTATCAACTGGTGACCATCCGCCGCCAAAGTTATGAAAAGCGCACCGCCCTGCGCAACCGCATCTACAAGAAAGATCCGCATGCCGACTGGGACACGCCGGATATCGAATACAATGATGGTGAACGCATCGTATACTGGTCGCTGCGCACCCTCTTTCCCAAGCAGATCAACCGGATCGAGCGGGGCGCTGCCGACAGCGATGAGATGGCCGGCTGCATCGAGAGTATCTTGTGGGTCGACTGGCGGGTGCAGATGCGCGGTTTCCTAAACCATCCCCTGGAGCGCGCGTTCAAGAACCGTAACGACCTGAAGACCGCCCGCCGTTTTGTGTACGGGCTGGATTTCAAGACCGAGAGCAATGCCCGGATCTACAAACGGATCACCGCCCTGCCGGATTATAAGGATAAGGCGGCCGTGCCGAACCTGCGCGATAAGATCTTAAAAGCACGGATCAACCATCAGCCGCCGGACCGGGCTTACCTGATCGATTATTTTTATCCCGGCAAAGAAAACAGCGACGACGGGAGCATTTCCCTGGTCGACTATTTCCGGAAGCTCGCTCCGGAAGAAAATTGGGTGGAAAATTGGGAATCGATATGCCGCAATATCGGGATCTATCCCCCGGAGATCGCTTACATTTCCCATATCGCCCATCACAACACCCGCCACCTGCTCGACTGCCCGCCGCCGCAATTTCGCTTCCGGTTTGAAGCCGGCGGGAGGGCGGTGGTCTTTTCCTGGCAGTATGAGCGCCCGGCCAGTCCCGATATTTTCAATAGCTCTTCCAAGCTCTACGAGAAGTTCGATGCCGCCAACAAACATTCCGCCACCCTGCGCGACGCCGGGATGACCGACATCGCCAAGATCGTGTGCTGGCACTACCTCGGCACCGTCCGCTTTACCTCGGGGAATCACCGCATGGAAGTGAAAAAATCACAGCAGATCGAGGTCTCGATCGTTTCCCTGGAAGCGGCTTATCCCGGGACCGAGCTGCGTATTTACATCGAAGCGCCGGAGGTCTCGGGTCTCAATCATGAATAACATCACGATCCTGATGATCGATAATGATCTCGACCGGCGCGATGATCTGCTGGCGACCCTGGCCCGGGTAAACGGGGTGGCGCCGGAACCGGTCTGGTTCAGCTCCCTGGCCGACGCCCGGGTTCATCTTCACCGGCAGGTGCAGCAGCAGGCGCCGCTGCTGTTGCTGGCGCATCTCGGCAATCTGAAAAATGAAGGCGAGCCGGATGGGGAATTCCTGGATTGGATCCTGGCGCAGATGCCGCAAGCCCTGGTGGTGCTGTACTCCGGCGGGGGCATCCGGCTGGCGCAGCAGGGCGCGGAATGGCTGCTGCAACAGCAGCATCACACCTGGCGCTGCCGGACGGCGCATCCCGACCGGATGACGGTCGTCACCCGCCCGGTGAATGGGAGCAGCGATCTGAATCTCTATGACGCCCTGCGCAAATATGCCCGGGAGCGCAACGTAGAACGACTATTCATCGAATTGCAGCAGCGGCGCCCGGCGGAGCTGCTGTTATACAGTCTGGCGATGTGCTGCCAGGGCTACCTGTTGACCCGGGCGTTTCGCTTCGAAGGTTGCCCGGAGAACTGCTGCGGGGTTTTGCAGGAAACGCTGCAGGCGATGGGATGGCAGGAAACGCGGCAGCGGCGAATCCGGGAAACCCACGCCGCCGGGGCCGGCCGGGAGACGCTGGCGGGCATCTTCGCGGGCAGCCAATGCTGGCTGGACCTCTTCGAGAACCGGCATCTCTACCAGATTACGCCGGAAGCGCGAAGCGAGCTGCTGCTGGAACAATTCCACCGGGTGTGGATCCATCCGGAATTTCCGGAGATACCCGCCGAGATTGAACGGTTTATCGAATTGCTGAGCCGTTTCCAGGATATCCCGCAGAGCGAGGTGTTAGCGCTCTACCAGCAGCTTACCCGGCGGCTGGCGCGGGAACCTTACCCGGTGGAGCAGCTCAGCGAGATCAACCGGCAGCGCGCTTATCTCAATCACGACTGGCTGAAGAACCGCTACCTGAACAGCCTGCGAGCCTTTGTGGCGCGACTGCAGGCCCGGGCCGATCCGAAGTTGCTGCAACTTTTCCTGGCGGAAGATCTGGGTACCTGGGAAACCCACCGCGAACCGCTGACGAAATTGATTGCCGATCTGCCCGCACAGCTGTCGCCGGCGCTGCTTTTCCGCCAATCGCCGCTCTCCCGGCGCTGCGCGCTGCGGGTCTGGCTGGAGGCGGCGCT
This sequence comes from Calditrichia bacterium, assembly GCA_020635015.1. Lineage (GTDB taxonomy): Bacteria > Calditrichota > Calditrichia > RBG-13-44-9 > J075 > JACKAP01. Next base: position 490,809 of record JACKAP010000001.1, read on the forward strand.
GGTGGATCTCTGGAAGTGCCGCCGGGATATCGATGCCCTGACGGAGGAAATGCAGACCGGTTACCGACAAGCCGACCGGCAGTACGTTCAACTGACCAAACGCCTCGCTGCGAAGGAAAAGGAAGCGGAAACCGTTCACAAACTGCCGGCAATGCGGCGGCAGTTTGAATCATTTTTAACCACCTGTAACCAGCTAGCGGAAACCCTGAGCCGGTTTCCCCGGGAGGTACATATCGTATGAATCCTATTCTGCCCACCATCCTGGTCATTGACGACGTCTATGGCCGCACCCGCCTGCCGCGGAACCGCGACCGCGGCGATTTCTGCTTTCCGCTCGGATTGCAGGATATCACCGGCGACTGCGCGCGGGAGATCCTGCCGGAGCCACTGGCCAATGCGGTATTTTACTCCGGACAGCGGGAGGTGAGCGGACAGATGGAGAACGATCTGGACGGCACCCTGGATTTTATCGCCGCCCACTGGCAGCATCCACCGCGCTGGTCGATGCTGCTGCTGGACATGCATTTTGCCACCGGGCCGCTCCTGCCGGACGGGAGCGTCGCCGGGCGGGAACGGGACCGCCAGCCGGAACAGTTGTTCGGGATGCAAATCCTGGAGGCGCTCTTCCGGCGGGGAGAGATGTTCCGCAAGCTGCCGATCATCATTGTCAGCGCCAATGTGGAGCTGCAGGAGCAGATTGTCAGCCGCTACGCGGCGTGGGGCGCCTTTTCTTTCGAGGATAAGCAGAAACTGACCCGGGAGAAGCTGCAGGAACTGCTCCATCACCACGGGTTGATCCCGGGGCCGGAGTGGCTGATCGGCAACTCGATCGCTTTTCTGGAATGCCTGCGCGATGCCCGCCGGCGGGCCCGGAAAACCCAGGGGGATAACATCCTGGTGCTGGGCGAAACCGGCACCGGCAAGGAACTGCTGGCCCGTTATATTCACGACTGCTCCGGACGCAGCGGCCGGTTTGTCACTTTTCAATCCGACCTGGTAGCGGAGAACCTGATCGAGTCCGAGCTGTTCGGTCATGTGAAGGGCGCCTTTACCGGCGCTGACCGCGACCGGGAAGGGCGCATCGAGCAAGCTGCCGGCGGCACCCTGCTGATCGACGAGTTTGGCGATCTGCCGGAGAGCGTACAGAAAAAGCTGCTGCGGCTGCTCGACCTCAACACCCGCACGGTGCGGCGCCTGGGGAGCGATCAGGAAAAAGTGGTGGATGTGCAGGTGGTGCTGGCCACCCACAAGCGGGAGATCCGTGATGCCGCTTCCGGCTTCCGCCGTGATCTGCTGCAGCGCATCCACCCCGGCCAGGCGATCGAGCTGCCGCCGCTGCGGGAAAGGTTGGATGACCTGGAGCTGCTGGTCGATTTTTTCCTGGAAAAATCGGCGAAAAGATTAGAGGTCACCAAGCACCGCCTCGGCGTGGAGGTGTGGGAGATGCTGCGCGGATACGGCTGGCCGGGGAATATCCGCGAACTGGCCGGGATCATCGAGCAGGCGGTATTGCAGGGAAAGCACCTGCCGCTGCTGACCTCGCGCCATTTCCAACTGCCGGCCGGAGAGACGATGGCGCCGGCGGCAATGACGGCTTCACCGCCGGCCGCCGGCACAACCTCGGAGAATGTCGACAGACTGCTCGCGCATCTGAATGCCATGCGGTTCGACACCGCGCTGGCGCCAACACTGAAAGGCAAATACAACGACTTGGAAGCGGCTTTCGGTCAGTTGCAGATCCGCTTCCTGGCGGCGGTGCTACGCGATCGCTATCGCCACGAGAACCGCGCCGACAAGCTGCTGCCCCTCACCGCCGCAATGAAATGGCTGCTCAATACCTCGCGGATGGATGGCACCGAAGCGAAGCGCCAGGTGGCCCGGCTGCTCAAGCCGGTAGATCCGCAGACCCTGGAAGATCCCTACCTGATCCTGGCCCTGCCCATTGCCCGCAATGAACTCCACAACCGCAACCCGGAATCGGATCCCGCGGTCGCCGCCCAAATCGCCGCCAGCTCCCGCCTGCAGGAGGCGTACCGGGCGATATGCGATGACCGGGTGTGAGGGGATGATGATGCTGGATGCTGGATACTGGATGCTGGATACTGGATAAAAACATTATTGCGGAGTCAAATTTGACGCATTATTCCCCGCCTTTTCAAGGCGGGGACAGATTTACGAAGCGTCCAGCGAGTAAATCAGGGGCGGTTGCGCATGCCCCACCTTCTTCGACACGACGCGGAGCGTCGCGATCGGGGTTCCACGCAGAGCGTGGAACCAGAACATCCAACATCCAACATCCAGCCCCTAACCGGCGCAATTGCCAATTCCAGTAATTTCCTCCCCCCTTTATCAGGAATTTCCTGATCCCCTCCTCAGGAATGTCCCCATTGTGCAATTTTTTTAAACGTCTATCTTGCAACTGTGCATGACGGCAGATCGCCTGGAGCGCGAATCAGGCGTTGCAAATTTCCGCAGCCGTCACCGGCGCAATAACAATGATAAAAACTGCGAATTCCCTTAAGGAGGGAAAATACACTTCCCTGCCCGGGTCGCCCGGCCCGGGCAGGGTTGCTGAAGCTGCGTAACAACCGCAGGTGTTTCCAATTCATTAATTCTCTTAATCCTATCAAAATAAGTTGTTGGAGGTTGCTATGAAGAAAACGGCGATAAAGTGGATCATGATACTGGCGCTGGCGCTGCTGCAGAACGCGTTTGCCGGAAACGAAATCAACGGGATCGGGATCGGCGCGGTAGTGGCGCTGCCCTCGGGGGACCTGAGCAATTTTGCCGGCACCGGTTTCGGGGGCATCGGCACGCTGCGCTATGAATTTAATAAGGACATCTCCCTGACCGGCTCGATCGGCTATGTCAAGTTCGGCGGCAAGGAATTCAGCTTCTTCGCCACCGAAGGCTACAAATACAATTATGCGGTGATCCCGATCATGACCGGCGGGCGCTATTACCTGATGCCGGAAAATGCCGGGTCCCGCTTCCACGTGGGAGGGCAATTGGGATATCATATCTACACCGTGAGCCTCGAGACTCCGGACGGCGGCAGCACCCTGGCCAGCGCCTCCGGCACCTCGAATTTCGCCCTGGTGCCGACGGTGGGGGTGGAGCTGGGATCCATCGACATCTCGGCCCATTATACCCTGGCGGATTTTAGCTATATCGGGATTCAGGTGGGGTTTTTGTTTTCGAAGTAGAGCTATAACATCAAGTATAACACAACCGAAGAAAGGACAGCACTATGCAAAAAGCATACATGATAATTTGTTTAATCGGCATATTGTCGTTACAGGCATTCGCCCAACAGACAATTTTTTTCGATGATTTTGAAGATGGCACGTTTAATCCGCAATACTGGGAACTCAAACCCGGCGTAAATAACGGCCTGATTGATATTCAGCAGGGATCCACGCCAGATGGCTTTTTCCGGGTAAGAATCGGGAAAAGCAGCGATGCCGGCGGCGACAATACCAACGCGCTTTGTTTGTATCTTGATCTTAGCGGGTACGAAAACGTCGCATTGGAATTTTGGATTTCAGACTTTAACGATAATAATGGCCCGTTTGATGAGATCCGGATTAGCGATGACAGCGCTGCCACATCGGTTGAGGCCTTTCAGTTTTCTCCTGATGACTGGAATGACAATTTATGGGGCATGCTCCCGCCGATCGATATCTCCGGGATCGCCAAGGAGAAGAATCTGGAATTGAATGATCAGTTTGTCATCATATTCCGGCAACAGGGAACAGGTGATTTTAACAGCAGTAACGGAATCTACGACGGATTCTTCCTGGATGCTGTTCATGTCTACGATCCCCAGCATCAGTACACCACGCCTCCTTACAGCAATGGTTTCGAAAGCAGCTCTTTTGACCAGGTGCTGACCTGGACCAATCCGGCCTATCCTGCACCCGGTACCAGCAACATTGCTTTTATCAATCCGATGGGATTAGTAGGTCGGGCGGAAGATGCCAATGCCCCTCAGGGGAATTGGGTCATGCGAACCGGCCGGCGGTATGATGGCGGAAATGTTGCCGGGGCTTTTGATATCCATCTTAATATCGCCAACGAAGATGAATTGGAGTTGAAGTTCTGGATCAATGATTTTTACGATGAAGATCATTTCGAAGATGGCATTTTTCTGAGCGATGATGGTGGAATGACCTTTGTCAAGGTTTATCCTTTCTTGCCGAACAGTTGGAACAATAATTTCTGGGGGAAATTGCCGCCGATCGATCTCGACAATTTGATTCGCGATCACAATCTCACTTTTTCCGACAGTTTTATCGTCCGTTTTCAACAGCGGGGCAGTGGAGATTTTAATACAAGCAATGGTATTATGGATGGTCTGATGTTTGATAATATTCAAATCAGCAATCCGAATCTGGTCTACGCAAATGTGACACCAGACTTACCATTTGTAGAGAACTTTGAAAGCGGAATGGGCAATATGTGGCACTGGGGAGATCCCTTTTATCCGGACACCAGCGCTGAAGATGGGGCAAGAAGGCCGGGTGGTGATATCGGCGTAACTCAGGCAAGGCCGCATGACGGATTCTGGTCCGCCTATCTCGGCCGCAGAAATGACGGTAGTTCAACCACCAATGCCCTGGACTTGCTCCTGAATTTGGCTGGAGCGGTTAATGTGCAACTGGATTTCTGGGTGGCCGATAATTACGATGAGACCGGCCCGTCCGATGGCGTTTGGCTAAGTGTCGACGGAGGGCAAAATTTTACCCAAATTTATCAATTCACTCCTTCGACCTGGGTAAATCTACAATACAACAATCTGGTGGTTCAAGTGTCAGATTCTGCAATTGCCCACGGGTTGACCTTGAGTGAGCGCAGCGTAATCCGTTTTCAGCAGAACGGCACCGGTGATTTCAATACCAGCAACGGTATTGCAGACGGCTTCTGGATTGACGATGTCGTTGTTACCATGGACAGCCTTACGGTATTAATTGAGCCTGATAGGGACCCGGCTTCAACAACGGACTTTGCGCTGTATCAAAACTACCCCAATCCCTTCAATCCTTCCACCACGATTCATTACCGGCTCGCCAAATCCGCCCGGGTCGATTTGAAGATTTATGATCAACTCGGCCAGTTGGTCCAAACCCTGGTCAATGCCGAACAGCCGGCCGGCACTTATGAAGTGCAGTGGGACGGTAAAAACCAGGGAGGCGCCAGGGCCTCCAGCGGCATTTACTTCTACCGTATCACCACCGGATCATGGCAGGAAACCCGGAAGATGCTGTTGATTCAGTAGATTCAATATGAATACAGGTTAAAGCAGAATAACGGTGACAATCCATGGCTAAATCATTTAATATTTGAAACTTGTAATCGGCAGTAATGATAAAAAACCACTGCAGGCAGGGATAAAAATCGGAGTGGCCTCTGAAAGACATCCCTGCTTTGCAGTGGCAATATGGTGAGTTGCTGTTTATTGCATGCTGGCGGTACCTCGCGTAAGCAATTTGATGGATAAATTTTGCCGAACTGAGCCTTCTGCCTTATGTCCATCAATTCTATGACTTGGTTGCGGTTCTGAAATCGGGGAATAATTAAATCAGCAACCTTAAGAGTTTGTTAAAAAACAAGATAGGATAAATAATGAAAAGTCTGACGTTAACAATAAATTGGATTGTTATGGCTTGTTTCGTGATTTTTGGAAAAACTGGCCAATCTGAGTGTGTATCATATACAAAAATCCAAAATAAAACAGAAGTACAAAAAGCAACTTTAACATATGATGAAGAAGGAAATTTGCTTGAAGAAATAGGCTTTTTTTCTGCAACTCCTCAAGACAAATATATTTCTACCTATAATAAAATTGGTAAAATTTCAAAAAAAATCACTTATAGTAACGGAGAAGAATTTGGACTTCAAACCTTCACTTATAATAGTGCTGCTCAACTCATAAAAAGAGTGTCAAATAGAATAACTACGGGTGAAATAACAGCAATAGATTATTACAACTTTGATTCACTTGGAAATATTCTTAGTGAATTGTATTATGTTAGAGATAACTCGATTAATGATACCATCCTGGTTAAGAGTATTCTTTACTCCTATGAGAACGAACTTAATCTTAAAAAGGAAACAAAGACCTGGGATTGGAGAAAGAAAGTATTTATTACAACTAGCGTTATTAACAAATATGATGTAGCCGGAAATAATATTGAAACGCGAGAATACGGGAAGGATAAAAACCTTATTTCAATTGTGGAAAAAAAATATGGGAAAGAGGGGTTATTAATAGAGTCAAAATTCTACAATCCTCCATTTGCAAGTGGCAAGCCTTTATCAAAGCCGAATGTTGAAGAATATTTGTATAATAAAGATGGAAAATTGATAAAGAAAATCGTCAAATACGGCCTTGAGATATTTCAAAGGAGCAAAAAGTTTGATACATATACGTTTGAATATTCAGATGACGGAAAGTTGGTCCGTGAATCTTCTATAAACTTCACTGGAAGAGATTTGGTTAATTGCTTGTAACCTGCTTTCCTGCTATATTCTCATCTTTAGCATCCACATGCGGAAATTTGCGATTCACTCAGGCAGGAGCAGGTTTGCAGGATACTCCCCTCGATTTGTTATGGCCGCTGGCGATCGGCACGCTGGCGATGGTGGGCTTGATCGTGCTGTTTATGGTCGGTGCGGTGCTGGGCAACCGCCGGCTGCGCCGCCAGCACCGCCTGGTCAGCACCATCCTGGAAGGCAGTCCCGCCCTGATCCTGGCGGTTAACCGCGCGGGACAGGTGGTGGAGTTTAACCGGGCCTGCGAGACGGTCACCGGCTACCGCGCCGGGGAGATCCGGGGAAAGGCGATCACGACCTGCCGTTCTGGTCGCCGCTGCCCGAGGTATGGCGCACGCATAGCGGCAGCGGATTTGCCCCGCTGTCCCGGTTCAGCGGCTACATCACCGCCAAAGACGGCACCCGCCGCTTCATCGACTGGCAGTTCGCCGAACTGCAGGGCGAGAACGGGGCGGTGCGGCTTGCAGATCGGTTCCGGGCTGGAGATGACCGCCCAGAAGATCGCCGAGGAAAAGATGCTGGCCTATCAGGCCCAGCTGGGCCGCCTCTCCTCCCAGATGACCCGGGCAGAGGAGAAAGAACGGCGCAACATTGCCGGCGAACTGCACGACGGCATCAGCCAGACCCTGGCGGCGGTCAGCCTGGAGCTCAGCCTGATCTGGAAACGGGCGGCGGGCAGCGATCTGCAGCCGCCACTGGGCGCAGTGCAGGAGCTGATCCGCGATGTCATCCGCGCCACCCGCACCCTGATGTATGAGCTGATCCCGCGCATCCTGTACGAACGCGGTTTCCTGGCGGCGATCGAATGGCTCTGCGAACGGATGAGCGCGCGCTACGGCCTGCCGATCCAATGCCGGGATGACGGTGCGCCCAAACCGCTGAGCGAAAATATGGCGATCTTCCTCTTCAAGGCGGTGCGGGAACTGCTGATCAATGTCGGCAAACATGCCGGTGCCGGAAGGGCGGAGGTAGACCTGCGCCGGGTGGGAGACGAGATCGTGATCACCGTCAGCGATGACGGCTGCGGGTTTGATCCCGGAAAGCCGCTGGATCCGGATAATCTCGAAGGCGGCTTCGGTCTCTACAGCATCCGCGAACGCCTGGATTATCATGGGGCAAACATGACGGTCGATTCCGCACCGGGCCATGGCGCCCGCATCGCATCACCGCCCCACTGATAACCGGGTGATGATCGGTGACTGGGTATTGATCGGTGGTCGCCGATCACGATAACCCGCTGACAACCGATCACGATAACTGACAACTGATAACTGATAACCCCAAAAGGTGCCCTATGAAAACCACCCTCTTATTGGTCGAAGATCATCACCTGGTGCGCCAGGGAATCCATGCCTTGCTGAAAGAGCCGCCGGAGATGGAAGTGGTCGGCGAGGCCGCAGACGGGCGCACCGCCCTGCAGCTCGCCGGCGAGTGCCGCCCGGATGTGGTGATCATGGATATCAGCATTCCCAAACTCAACGGGATCGATGCCACCCGGCATATCAAGGATCTCAATCCCCGCATCAAGGTACTGGCGCTTTCCATGGATTCCGACCCGCTGGTGGTACGGCGGATGCTGCTGGCCGGCGCCGACGGTTATCTGCTGAAAGAGTGTATGGCCGATGAGCTGGTGGCAGCCATCCGCGCCCTTCGCGAAGGCAAAAAATTTCTCAGCGCCGACATCAGCGGGGTGGTGGTGGACGACTACCTGGATGCGCTCAGCGGCCGGAGGATGATGCCGGAGGAAAAGCTGACCCTGCGGGAACGGGAGGTGCTGCAACTGCTGGCGGAAGAGCATTCGATCAAGGAAATCGCCGCGATGCTGAACATCAGCGACCGCACCGTCGATTCCCACAAGCGCAAGGCGATGGAAAAGCTCGGCATCTACACCCTCGTCGGCCTGATCAAATATGCCATCCGCAATAAACTGACCACGCTGGGTTGATGCGAATGCGGATTGCGGAATTGTTGCGAATGCGGATTGCGGTTTGCATGGGGCAAGGCGCATGGGGCATGGTGTATTACAGTGCGGGTGTCGAGACATGCGATTGTACATTACGGCGCCATGCCCCATGCATGCAATTAAATTTTATACTGTGCTCAGTATGAGCGATTTAAATTAATTCCCCTTCGCCCTTCGCCCTTCGCATTCTATACCAGTTGTTCCGCATCCGCCGCTGGTTCAACCCGGTCTTCCCGGGGAGCGGCACAGCATGGCGGCGGTGAAGGCGAGATTGCGGAGAATGTTGAACCCGACATGAAACTGCCAGACCAAAGCCTGCACCGGGCTGTTCGCCAGGAATCCCTGGGCGAATATAAAGATGTTGCCCCCAAAATAAAGCAACGCGCCCAGCGCTACCCAGAAACGGTAATCGCGACTCAGCACAATTGCGGATTGACTGCCAGGCGGTAAAGCATGTATCCGGCGATCAGCGCCAGGATGATGGCGGCAATGGCGCGGCTGTAGTTGAGCTGCCCCGGCGCCGACTCGTTCACCGCCAGATTGATCAGCAGCCAGACACACCAGAAAACCGGGATGCTCCAGCGCAGGTATTTCCGGCGGTTTGGGTTGGCTTCCCAGAACGAGAAGATCAGCATCAGCAGGCTGAATTCGCTCAACGTCAGCAGGTGGATCAGCCAGCCGTTGGGTTCCCGGAAAAAGGCATATCCGAGCGCGGTCATCTCGCACAGCATGTCGATCAGGCACAGCAGCAGCAGCGCCTGCTTGCCGCGGGTGAACAGCCGGCCAGCCCGGAAGGCGGCGGCCAGCGGCAAGAAACTCGATATCCAGGAGATATGAATGATGCCGGGCGCCTGCGCCAGGAAAGCGGCCAACTTCTCAAACACTGCCCGGAATATATGCGGAAAATAGATGATTGTGTTCATAGGAGACCATTTTAAAGAAGAAGGGGTTAATATCCAATACGGAATTGTTTTTCGCTCATACCGAGCGCAGTGTAAAATTTAATGCATGTGGCATGTGGCATGTGGCATGTGGCATGGCGCCGTAATGTGCAATCGCATGTCTCGACACCCGCACTGCAATACACCATGCCCCATGCCCCATGCGCCTTGCCCCATGCAAAAGTTCTCCCCATTCACCCATTCACAATTTTTACCCCCGGGCAGGCACGCCAACCTGCCCGGGATTTGATGAATCACGCGGCGAGTTTCCCGCTATATGCGATTTCCGCCTCCTCCGGGAACGGCAGGCGTTCGGCGCTGTTAAGCAGATTGATATCCGCGCAGAACGGGGGGCAGAGCATCGACAGGTCCAGCAGCACCCCGTCCAGCAGGTCGCGCCCGGCGCTATCGACGCCCAGCAGCACGATGACCGGCTTTGCCGTCGTCTTCCTGCCCGAAGTAATAGCGCGCGCCGATGCACTCCGGCTGCGCCAGCAGCTTCTTCAAAGCAGCTTTCCCGAAGTAGCCCCCGATCACCGCCCTTTCAGCGGCGCTGCGGCGGTAGCGCCGGGTCATTTGCGCCGCTGCGGCCAGGGAGACGGTATGATCGGCTTCGGCGGCGCTCACCTGCCCGTAACGGTTGTGCGGATCGCGCAGGGCCAGCAGCAGCGCGGCGGCATCGAGCAGATCGTTGCGGTTTTCATCGACCCCCACCAGGACCAACCGGCGGGCACCGGCCATCCGCGTCGATCCCGTAATAATAGCGGATACCCACCGCCGAATCCTGCGCCAGCAGACTCTGCAGCGCCGCCTTCCCGATAAAACCGCCCCAATCGGCATCCACGTCGGCATGCCGGCGGTAATTTTTCGTGAGCAGATTGACCGTCGCCAGGGTGATGGCATGGTCTTCCAGTCCGGTTAACTTGACACATTTTTCCATGACTTGCTCCTTATCGATTAATGTTGGATGGTTTTGTGGGTAACCTGTGCTGCCGGCAGTTGCGGTTACTGGGTTGCTAATCACAATTGTGGTGCCAACCGGAAGGATGGAAAAAAATGCCGGATAAAAAAAGCGCTATTTATTTTAAAATCAATTTCTTAAATTTGATCACTGTTTTTCCCTGAAACGCCAGCGATCATGATGGCCTCCCAGGCATCAGCATCGTTCAATGATGGGAAACGGGCTGATTAACTGATGTGACAATGGCAGTTTGTATCACATTCTGAAAATCATCAAAAAAGAAGATTTTTGTTGCCTTGTGCACAATTGCATTAATATTCGATAGTTAAATAAAGCATTTTTCTGTTAATACGAGGCTGACGGGCTGAACATGGCGATAATGCTGACCGCCAAACATGGCAATGAAAACCAGAGCAAAGAATTCCTCTATCATTTCCTGTGGTCGAAGTTGTCGGATCAGTTTTATATCTGGCACGATCTGATCCTGCCGCGGATCGAGCAATCGGTCGATTTTGCCATACTGCATCCCAATTACGGGATGTGGATTCTGGCGGTTAAAGATTGGTCGATCCAGGAAATCAAGGGCGGTAACCAGAAAGATTGTCTGCTGAGCAGCGAAGGCCGGGAAAGCACCGTGCGGAATCCAGTGCGGGAAGCCTACGAAAAAGCGGTGACGGTCAAGATCCTGATGGAAAAACTCCCATTTTGATCAACAAGGAGAGCGCTTCCGGCGAAAAACTCTATTTTGCCATCCACCATCTGGCGATATTTTCCAACATCACCGCCGAAGCGCTGAAGCTGCGCCAGCTATGGGATACCTTTCCGGAAAATCATGTCATCACCGCGGATATTATCCGCAATCCCCTGGCGGATCGATACGGCGGTGGAGAACATTTTTATCCGCAAACGGGAGCCGGTCTTTATCAATGCTTTTGGATTGAACCGCTCGCAGTTGGCGGCGATTCGCAAGCTGTTCAGCTATTCCGGAAAGCATGCCGCGCCGGAAGCGCCGGCGGAGCAACCGGCCGCTCCTCAGCCGGAGGCGGTGCCGGACCGCGCGGATGTCCCCGCGGATACGGCTGCTGAGATTCCCGCTGAACCCGCGGTGGAGACGGACATGGACACGCCGCCCGAGGAGATCCCGCTGACAGCACCTTCCACCGTGGAAATGGCTGCGGATGCCGAGGAAGAACGTCCGGAACGGGTCATCATTCGCTATCATGATCAAGAGCGCGATGCCGATGATGAAGATGACCGGCCGGCCCGCCCCCGGCAAAAACCGGCCGAAGCAATGGCGGATGAGGCGTCGGAAATTCCTGATGAAACGCCAGCGCCACCGGACACGGAAACCGCACCGGACACGGCCGAGGCCTCAAAATCCGCCAAACCGGGGGTTGATCTCAACAAATTAATCGTATACATTATGAAACATAATGAACTGATCCTGCAACGAATGTGGGAAAGATAACGATGGAAAATAACGACACCCAACAGCAGTTTGCCGAAACCGCCCGGCTCCTCAATGAGCTGCAGAAGCAGTTGATGCGCTACAAAACCGCCCTGGACAGCATCGACGGCGCCTCGACAGCAACCCAGAATGCCGCCGCAGAAATCGCCAAATTGTCGGCGATCTTCACCGAACTGACCCGCGCCCAGGCGGGACTGCAGAAAAGTTTCGAAGATACCCGCCGGGTGCTGCTGACCACTCAGCAAAAAGCCGAACAATTGCGCCGGGATCTCGATCAACTCGGCAAGAGCTTTGCCGATAACATGAGCGCCAGCATGCGCGGGAAAGCCAGCGATTTCGATTCGAAGTTTGAACGGGCTTTCCTGGCCTACAACAAGTCGATCGGGCAGGAGATCCAGCGCCTGAAAGGGTTTATGATCGCCAATGTCGGCCTGATTTTTATCCTGTTGCTCCTTACCTTTTTCTTCCGCGGCGGCAGTAGCAGCGGGACAGAGGAGCCATCCCGGCCGATTGCCGAGCAGGGCCTGGATGCGCAACTGGATGAGATGGATGACGGCACCGACCTGGAGGCGCCGTCCCTGCCCCCGGCCGAAACGGAAAATGAGCCGTCCGGCACCACTACCCCGCCCCCACTGATGCTCACCGATACCAATATCAAAATCCAGATCCTCAACGGCTGCGGGATCGGAGGGGTGGCCTCAAAGTTTAAAAGCTTCCTGGAAGGAAAATCCTTTAAGGTCAGCAATACCGAAAATGCCGATAATTTTAATTATAGCAACACCCTTATTTACGTTAACGGTAACTTCTTCAACCAGGCGCGGGCGATCGCCGAGGAATTGCGGATTGATCCGAGCAATATTTCACCGGGCGATCTGAAGTGGAACAATTTTGACATCACCATTGTGCTGGGCAAGAACTACCAGAGCCTGGCGCCCTACCGGTAAGCCGTATGGAATGGGTGAGAATCTCTTTCGGCACATTTTCCCTGAAAACCACCCGGGAATGGCAATTCTTTCCGATTGAACGCTTCATCCTGGCCCGCCCCGATACCCGGGTGGGCTTGCTGAAGATCTCCCCGGCGGAAAATTCGCCGCAACTATCCCCGAGCGCAGATGATCTCTTCCGAAGCATGGAAAAGCTGATCGCCGCCACCCCGCTCTCCGCGCCGTTTGATGTACGGAAGCCGCAGAGCAACGACCCCTTATTCGGCGCCGCCAGCTATAAAATCCACTCTAACCAGCAGGATTTTTTTACCCGAGCCTGGTTTCTGTCCCGCGACCGGCATATCACTTTCGCCACTTACGGATGTCCCTGGGCGACTTATCAAACCGATGCCGCGCAGCGGGAAATCTACCAATGCGAGCAGATGGTGCTGAGTATCCGGCATGAGGCGAGTTAGTTTTCAGTTATCAGTGTTCAGTCGTCAGTTCCGCCAAGTAATCCATGATCAGCAATATTGATAAAAGGTCATCACATGAAAACGACCAAAGCTGTTCTTTTTGTATTGCTGCTGGCCGGGTGGGTCGGCGGTTGCGGGGATGATGCCGGGAATCGGGAGCGCATCCGGGCGCTGCCCCTGGACCAGGTGGAAGTGGCGGGAGGCTTTTGGGGCGACCGTCTGGAGACCAGCCGTGCTGTGACCGTGCCCTATGCCTTCGAGCGCTGTGCGGAGGCCGGGCTGATCGACAATTTTGCGATCGCCGGCGGACTGAAAGCGGGCGAGCAGAGCGGGGTTTACCCGTTTGATGATACCGACGTTTACAAAACCATCGAAGGCGCTGCTTACCTGCTGAACACCGGCAACGCGCCTCAACTCGACCATTACCTGGACAGCCTGATTACCCTGATCGCTGCCGCTCAGGAGCCGGACGGCTATCTCTACACCGCCCGCCGCAACCGCCCGGAGTGGCTGGCCCGTCGCTCCGGGGAAACCCGCTGGTCGAAACTCTCGGCAAGTCACGAACTCTATAATGCCGGCCATCTCTATGAGGCAGCAGTCGCCCATTATCAAGCCACCGGAAAACGCACCCTCCTGGAGGTGGCGCTGAAGAATGCCGATCTGATCTGTGAGACATTCGGCCCCCACGGCATTCACAGCCCTCCTGGCCACCAGGAGATCGAGATCGGCCTGGCGAAATTATTCCGGGTGACCGGTGAGCGCAAATATCTCGATGCGGCGCTTTTCTTCCTCGACCAGCGCGGCTATCCCGGCGACGGGCGGGCTTCCTGGGGGGAATATGCCCAGGACCACCTGCCGGTGCTGCAGCAAAATGAAGCGGTGGGGCATGCGGTGCGTTTGGCCTACATGGGATCGGCGCTGGAGGAGGTGGGCGTCCTGAGCGGTGACCGCCGTTATGCCGATGCAAGCGAACGGCTGTGGGAAAATGTGGTTGGGAAAAAGTTCTACATCACCGGCGGGCTGGGTTCGGTGGGAATCGGCGAGCGCTTTGCCGGCAATTACGATCTGCCCAACAAAAGTGCCTATCAGGAAACCTGCACCGCCATCGCCAACGTGTTCTGGAACCAGCGCTTATTCCTGGCCACCGGCGATGCCCGCTACCTCGACGTGCTGGAGCGCTCGCTTTTCAACACCCTGCTGGCAGGGGTCTCCCTGGAGGGTAACCGCTTTTTTTATCCCAATGTGCTGGCCTCGAGCGGGCATCATGAGCGCAGCGCCTGGTTTAGCTGCAACTGCTGCATCACTAATATGAGCCGCTTTATGCCGTCACTGGGGCAGTATCTCTATGCGATTGATGAAGGGCAGCAGATCTACGTTAGCCAGTATGCCGGCAGCCGGGCCCGGATCATGCTGGGTGAGAATGAGGTGAAGCTGGTGCAGCAAACCAAATATCCCTGGGATGGGGACGTGAAGCTGACCGTCAATCCGGCACAGCCGGCGGAGTTTGAAATCTACCTGCGCATTCCCGGCTGGGCGCACAATCAGCCGCTGCCTTCCGACCTTTATCATTTTCTTTACCCGGCGAAGGATGCCGTGACGCTGACCGTGAATGATCAGCCGGTGCCCGTCGAGCTGAATAAGGGCTTTGCGCTTATCCGCCGCCGCTGGAACCCGGGAGACCGGGTGCAACTGACCCTCCCGATGCCGGTGCGGCGGGTGGCGGCACACGAGCAGGTGGCGGCCGACCGGGGGCGGGTGGCCCTGCAGCGGGGACCGCTGGTCTACTGCCTGGAATGGCCGGATGTGGCCGATGGGCGGGTGTCTGATCTCTATCTCCCGGATGATGCTCCGCTCGCGGCGGATTTTCGTCCCGGACTGCTGGGCGGCGTGACGGTGATTTCCGGCAGCGGGCAGCAGGTGCGCATGGAAGGGGAAACGAAAGCTGCCGCCGGGGAAAAAGCCTTTCAGGCAATCCCCTACTACGCCTGGGCCCACCGCGGGAAAGGGGAGATGGAAGTATGGATTGCCGATAATCCTGCTGCGGCTTTGCCGGCCGATGCACCACCTATCGCCCGGCAAAGCCGCAGCAGCAGTTCCGGGGGAGAAAATCTTTCGGCATTGAACGACGGTATAGTGCCAGCCGGTGCGGATGCGGAAGCGCCATATTTTTCCTGGCCGGCGGGCGGGGATACCGTCTGGGTGCAGTACGATTTCCCGGAAATGCAGGAAGTGTCGGAAGTGCGGGTGCGCTGGCTTGCCGATCAAGCCCCTCAGGGCTACCGGGTGCCGCGCTCCTGGCGCATCCTGGCCGATATCGACGGCCGTTGGGAGCAAGTCTACAATCCTTCCCGTACCTGGGGCACCGATCTGGAACAAATTAACAGTGTGATCTTCGAGACCGTACGCACCCCTTCCCTGCGCCTGGAAGCCCGGCTCCGGTCCGGGTTTGGCGCGGCGATTCGGGAGTGGGAGGTGTATTGAACGGACTACTCGTCCACGGATTACACGGATTGACACGGATTTTTTTTCTGTTGATGGGATGATGGGTTGATGGGTTGATGGTCGAATGGGTACGCCGTAGGGTAGGGTCGCGACCCTACCCTACCTCCGATTTTTCCCATCCATGCATACCCCATTACCCCCATCAACCATCTTTTCCGTGTCAATCCGTGTAATCCGTGGACTCAAAAAAAGCCAACCTTTTCAGGGAGACCTCATGAATATTTCTTTTCCCCTCCGCTGCTTTCTAACCCTTATCCTCCTCTGGAGTGCCGGAGCATTTTCCCAGCGCCATCTCGGGGCGCGGCCGACCGATTCCGGGGGACCGCTGCTGCCGGAGCAGGCGGGGTATGATGTAACGTTTTACGATTTAAAGATCGCGGTCTTTCCGGACAGCAAGACCATCTCCGGCGAGGTGACGGTGCATGCCAACATCGTTCATCCCCTGGAGTGGTTCGTGCTGGATCTCGACAGTTTTCTGACGGTGCAGCAGGTCCGCCTGCAGGAAGGCAAGCATGCCCTGCTGCTGAAATTCCGCCATGAGAACGGCCGGATCTGGGCGCATCTGAAGCGCTCCCGCCAGCCCGGTGAGCGGGTGGCGATTACGGTGCAGTATGGAGGTGCGCCGCGGGTGGCGCCCCGCCCGCCCTGGGTGGGGGGATTTACCTGGTCGCAAACCGCGGACGGCCAACCCTGGATCGCTACTTCCAACCAGAGCGACGGGGCCGACCTCTGGTGGCCCTGCAAGGATCATCCCTCGGACGAGCCGGACTCCCTGGCCCTGCACATCACCGTGCCGAAATCGCTGACGGTGGCCTCCAACGGCCGCCTGCGCCGGATCAGCACCGGGCCGGATGACACCGCCACCTACCACTGGTTCGTCTCCACCCCGATCAACAATTACGGGGTGGCGCTGAATATCGCCCCTTACAAAACCATTACCGGCGGGTATCAAAGCGTCTCCGGGATGGAGATCCCGGTGACTTACTGGGTGCTGCCGGAGAACTATGATAAAGGCAAGATACTGTTCAAGCAGATCCTGGAACATCTGGCGTTTTATGAGAAATTGCTCGGCCCCTATCCCTTCCGCGCCGATAAGTATGGGGTGGCGGAGACGCCCTTCCTGGGAATGGAGCACCAGACCATCATCGCCTACGGGGCCAACTATTCCAATGCGCCCCACGGCTACGACATCCTGCACCATCACGAGCTGGGGCACGAGTGGTGGGGGAATCTGGTGACGGCGCTGGACTGGCGCGACTTTTGGCTGCACGAGGGTTTATGCTCCTACATGCACCCGCTCTACCTGGAGCACCTGCGCGGGCGGGAGGCCTACCTGCAGGCCCTGGCCGGGTCGCGGCTGCGCATGCGCAACGAGCGGGCGGTGGCCCCGCGCCATTCCGAGACCACGGTGGAGCGCTACTTCGTGCCACCGGATTATCTAGAAAGCGACGGCGATGTTTTCAACAAGGGCGTGTGGGTGCTCCATACCCTGCGCTACCTGATCGGGGAGGAACACTTCTTCACCCTGTTGCGCCGCATGGCCTATCCCGACCCGGCGCTGGAGCAAGTTACCGACGGCCGCCAGTGCCGCTTCGCCACCACTGACGATTTCCTGGCCCTGGCGGAAGCGATCTCCGGGCAGCAGCTCGACTGGTTTTTCGAGGTTTACCTGCGCCAGCCGGAATTGCCCCGGCTGAATGCCAAACGGGAAGGCAAGCAGTTGCATCTTGCCTGGGAAACGCCCGGGGAGCTACCGTTTTCGCTGCCGGTGGAGGTGAAGATTAGCGACAATGTCCGACGAATCGACATGCCGGGCGGCAAAGGAACGGTTGAAATCGGTGATGCGGGGGAATTTACCATCGATCCCAACAAGTGGCTGCTGATGGAGGAATAAGTTCGCTACGCTCACGATATTTGCTCACTTCGTTCGCGATGTTTGCGCTGCGCGCGATATTTGCTCACTTCGTTCGCGATGTTTACTCGCTCCGCTCGTGTTACTTAACAGTGATATCGATGTTTTTACGCCGAAGGCAAATATCGCTGGCGCAGCCAGCAAATATCGCGCGCAGCGCAAATATCGTGAGCGCCAGCGAACAAACATCACCGGCGCAGCCGGTACGCCAGGTACACTGCAACTGCCAGGTCGAAGCCGATGCAGATGCCGGGATACCAGGTCGGCACAAACGGTGTTGTTGCCGAGCTGTGTAACAGCACGTCCCAAAGCACATGCAAGGCCCAGCCGGCAGCGATCAACCAGGGAGAATAGCGCAATCCCAGCAGGGCCAGCGCTCCGTAGGCCAGCACACCGGCTGCCTCATAACCCAGCCAGCGGGCATCGGCGGCATTCAGGGCAAATCCCTGGTAAATCAATGCGGCGACGATCAGTGCAACGGCGTAGATGCGGAAACCCGCTTCCAGTTTCCATCGCCGCAGCAGATAAATGAATAGGGCCCCGAACAGGGCGCCGATGATGAAATCCAGCATGGTATTCTCCCGATAAGTATATCTGCAGTTAGATTGGCAGCACCTCGCAAGAGATTGCCGCGCCGCAACAGACGCGGCTCGCAATGACAGCACCTGAGAATTACCTGGGTTCGTTTATTCGCGTCGCGCGTCCATAAGCAAATAAGACAAAAAAATCAAAAATCACAACGCTTCCGGCAGAAAACATGTTATTTTTTCTATGCGACATTTTGAAAGGATGTACCAACGCCAGCAAAAACCGAATTACACATGAACCGCATAAAATCATCACATACGCCCATTAACCCATTAACCCATCAACTCATTAACCCATTCACACATTAACCCATCCACAGGAGCAACCCATGCGCAGCGAAAGCCGTAAATTCCTCGACAAATATCTCAACAATCCTTCTCCTACCGGGTTCGAAGCCTCAGGGCAACAAATCTGGCTGGATTACATCAAGCCTTATATCGATGAATATTCCAGCGATGTCTACGGCACCACCGTGGGAACGATCAATCCCGGGAAAGATTACAAGGTGGTGATCGAAGCCCATGCCGACGAGATCTCCTGGTTCGTGAACTACATCTCGGACGACGGTTACATCTACGTGATCCGCAACGGGGGCTCCGATGCCCTGATCGCCCCTTCCAAGCGGGTTAACATTCATACCGACAACGGGATCGTCAAGGCCGTCTTCGGCTGGCCGGCGATCCATGTTCGGGATAAGGAAAACGATGCACCCCCCTCGATGAAGAATATTTTCCTCGACTGCGGCTGCAGTTCCAAAAAGGAAGTGGAGGAACTGGGGATTCATGTCGGCAGCGTGATCACCTTTGAGGACGAGCTGATGATGCTGAACAAGCGTTATTTTGTGGGCAGGGCGCTGGATAACCGCATCGGAGGCTTTATGATTGCCGAGGTGGCCCGGCGGCTGAAGGAGAAGAAGATCAAGCTGCCCTACACCCTGCACGTGGTCAATGCGGTGCAGGAGGAGATCGGCCTACGCGGGGCGGAGATGATCTCCCGCCGCCTCAAGCCCGATGTGGCGATCGTGACCGACGTGACCCACGATACCCAGTCGCCGATGTACGACAAGAAGCGCGAAGGGGACATTGCCTGCGGCAAAGGCCCGGTGATCACCCGCGGACCGGCGGTGCAGAATAACCTGTTCCAGATGCTGGTCGATGTGGCCAAAGAAAAGAAGATCGACATCCAGCGGGCGGCGGTCTCCCGCTCCACCGGCACCGATACCGATTCCTTCGCCTACTCTGGAAAAGGGGTGGCCTCGGCGCTGATCTCCCTGCCGCTAAAATACATGCACACCACGGTGGAGACGGTGCATAAAGACGATATCGAGAATGTGATCAAGCTGATGTACGAGTTCCTGGTGCAGCTGAAGGCGGGGCACGATTTCCGCTATATCCGTTGAAAATTTTAGCCACGGAACCACGGAATTCACAGAGATTTTATTCATCGGTTGTCAACTACCATTCGTCTGTTCTCTGTGAACTCCGTGGCTCCGTGGCTAATAACTTGTTCTCCTACCGAATTTTCCGACAAACAAAATTTGTTGTTGCAACATTAAGTGTATATACATATATTTTGACAGTCAATTAAAGGAGACTGTCATGTTTACTGTAATTCATCCGCAAACCGGGCTGGGGAGGGTTAGTCTGACGATTCGCGATATGACGCGTTCGCTGGATTATTACTGTGAACGCCTGGGCTTGAAACTGCACCGCCGGGAAGATCGCCGGGCGTATCTGGGCACGGGCGGGCCGGATTTGCTGGTGCTGGAAGAGAATCCCGCGGCAACATCACCCAAACGGCACACCGGGCTGTATCATTTTGCCCTGCTGCTGCCCACCCGCCGCGACCTGGCCGCGCTCTTCCGGCACCTGGCGGAACAGCAGATCCCGATTCAGGGGATGGCAAATCATTTCGTCAGCGAGGCGGTGTATCTCGGCGATCCGGACGGCAACGGCATCGAGATCTACAGCGACCGCCCGCGCAGCGAGTGGGTCTGGAAGAACGGGGAAATGAACATCGGCACCGAACCGCTGGATGTGGGTAATGTGCTCGCGGAACTGGGCGAGCACCCGCCGGCCTGGAATGGCCTCCCCACCGGCACCGTGCTCGGCCATATGCACCTGCACATGGCCAATTTGCCGGCGGCGGAGCGGTTTTATCATGATATTGTCGGCTTCGACTATATCGCCCGCTTTGGGAGGGTGATGTCATTTCTCGCCGCCGGCGGCTACCATCATCACCTGGCCTGCCGGGTGGGTGCGGGACCAACGGAAAGCGGCGCCATCGGGCTGAACTGGTTCGAGATCCTGCTGCCGGACCGCCCGGCGCTGGAAGCGGTGCTCAACCGCCTGCGTGCGGCAGACATCGACGTAACTGAGGATGCCGAGGGATATTTCCTGCGCGATTTTTCCAATACCGGCATCCGATTGGATACCATGTAGCGAAGGCTGTGTTTTTTGGTCTGAAGTACATTGCCGCAGAGGCTTGGTGCAGCCTACAGCCGCAACGAAATGGTAAATGCTGAATGCTCAGCGGTAAATGCTCATTAAAAAACTGACAACTGAAAACTGACAACTGAAAACTGAAAACTAACCAAATGAGGCAACAACCTTGGATACCATTACCCAAATAGCCCTGGGCGCCGCGGTGGGCGAGGCGGTGCTGGGGAGGAAAGTCGGCAATAAGGCGCTCCTCTGGGGCGCGGTCGGCGGCACTATCCCGGATTTGGACGTGCTGGCCCGGCCGCTTCTGAGCGGGGTGGAGAACCTCGGTTTTCACCGGGGATTTTCCCACTCGATCCTGTTTGCCGTGATGATTGCGCCGCTGCTCGGCTGGCTGGTGCAGCGCCTGTATAGAAATAGCCCGCTAAACGCCAGCTGGCGCCAGTGGAGCTGGCTGTTCTTCTGGAGCGTGTTCACCCACCCGATCCTCGACAGCTTCACCTCCTACGGCACCCAGCTCTTCCAGCCGTTCAGCGATTACCCGGTGGCGCTGTCGTCCATCTTCATCATCGATCCGCTCTACACCGTGCCGCTGCTGGGGGCGGTGATTGCCGCGCTGTTCATGCAGCGAACCTCCGCGCGGCGCCGGATGATCGTCTATGCCGCCCTGGGGTTCAGCACCTTCTACCTCCTGCTGACCCTGGGCATCAAGCTGCAGGTGGAATCCGCCTTCCGCAACTCGCTGGCGCAGCAGAATGTCAACTACAGCCGCCTGTTCAGCAACCCGATGCCACTCAACAGCCTGCTGTGGATGGGGGTGGCGGAGCAGGATGAATCGCTCTACATCGGCCTCTATTCCATCTTCGATGACGGTGATACGATCGAATTCCAGCGGATTGAGAAAAACAGCGAACTGATCGCCGACAAGCTGGACCAGGCGGCGATCCGCAAACTATTATGGTTCTCCCGCGGTTATTACACCGTGACCGAAAAAGACGGCACCCTCTACTTCAACGACCTGCGCTTTGGCCGCTCCGACCTCTGGCTCTCCGAGCACGGCGAGTATGTCTTCAGCTTCCGCCTGATTAAAGATCCCGGGAATCCGGCGGTTGTGGAAGACATTTACCAGGAACGTCCGGCCTTCGCCCTCAACGGCTCTCTGCTGCAGCGCTTTTGGGCGCGGATTTTGTCGAATCATGAGGGGGTGTGAATTATTGTTAATGGGTGGATGGGTTAATGGGTTGATGGGGAAAAACGGACGTCGCGTAGGGTAGGGTCGCGACCCTGCCGGTAGGGTCGCGACCCTACCCTACGTGCCCACACCCATTAACCCATCATCCCAATAACCCATCATTCAATCGGTTCATAATCCTTGAAAAACGATATTTCTGCCTCCTCCACCATCCGGCGATAATCCTGCCATTCCTTTCCGAAGAACCCATTTACCCGGCCCAAAACCTCACCCAACTGTTTCTCGAACCGTTCCAGCATGGTGTTCGCAGCGGTTTCGGAGTAGCCCCAGGTGGAGCTGATGTAGTTCATCGTCGGCCAAATCCGGGCGTCGAGGCGTTCCGGATCGGTGTAGATGCCCTGCACGTCATCCGGTTGGAGGATCAGGCCGCGCAGCGCTTTCAGGGAATCGCCGACTGCCTTACCTTGTTCCTTCACGGCGGCGGCGCTGCTGTCTTTGCGCTCCTTGAGCTGTCCGGCGATGCTTTGCAGGGTCTTTTGCGCTTCACGGATGCGGTCGGCCGCTTCGGTGGCCAGAGCGATATTGGAACGCATGCGTGCTTCAAGTGCTTCCTGGCGGCGAATCTCTGCTTCGGGCACCGTAATGCGGGGGTCCATCAGCACCCGCACCGTGGCGGAATCGGAATAATCTTTATAACGCAGACGTACCGTATAGCTCCCCGGCAGTACCAGGGCACCTCCCGGCTCCGGAGCATCCGCCCGGGTGGGTTTGGGCGTGCCCGGCCGCCGTACGCCGGTACGCTCCAGCCCCCAGGCGATGCGGTTGATGCCCGTCTTGGCGGTGCGGCGGAAGGTGCGGATTACCTCGCCGGCGCGGTTGCGAATCTCTACCTTGATGCTGTCTTTGCCCGCCGCAGGGGCTTCTGCCAGCGAGTCGCTCTCTGCATCTCCCGCCCCGCCGTTACCCTTTTCTCCGCCGCTGATGGAGAACGTCAGCAGCGCGCCGAAGGGGCGGTTCTCCCCGCTGAAGCCGCCTTCCGCCGCAAAGCGGGTGCCGGGCGCCTCCCGGTAGGAAGCGAGGTAGGCATCGGGTACCGGGAACAGATGCAGCGGCTGTTCCAACAGCGCCGGGCCGTTTTGCGCCAGCGCTCGCAGCGGGCGGATGTCATCGAACACATAGGCGGCGCGTCCGAAGGTGCCCACCACCAGGTCGTGATCCCGGGGATGGATCACCATATCCATGGTCGACACGGTGGGATAGCCTTCTTTCCATTTTTGCCAGTTCGCGCCTTCGTCGATGCTGACGTATAGACCCGACTCCGTGCCCAGGAACATCAGCCGCGGCGCCACCGGATCCTGCACGAAAGACAGGGCGTAACCGAACACCTGGTCTTTCGCGACCAGCGGACGCCAGCTTTCCCCATAATCGCGGGTGCGGAAGACATAGGGATTCCAGTCATCGCGGCGGTAGTTGTTGATCACCACAAACGCTTCGCCGGCATCATAGGTCGAGGCATGTACCTGCGCCACCCAGGATCCGGGCGGCACCCCCTTGATATTCTTGATCACATTGCGCCAGCTCTCGCCTCCGTCGCGGGTCAGCTGCAGATTGCCGTCGTCGGTGCCCACCCAGATCACTCCTTGCTGGCGAGGGCTGGGGGAGATGGCGATGATGGTGGTGTGATTCTCTGCATTGGTGACGTCTAAGGTGAGCCCTCCGCTTTCCAACTGCTTCTGCTTTTCCGGATCGTTACCGGTCAGGTCCGGGGAGATGGTCTGCCAGGTTTCCCCCCGATCGGTGCTCTTATGCAGATATTGGCTGCCGTAATAGAGCGCTTTTTGGTCGAAGGGATCGGCGGCGATGCCGGCATTCCAGTTGAAGCGCAGCTTGCTGCCTTCCGGATCGAGCGGGCGGACATAGCGGGATTGCCCGGTGAGCAGGTCGTAGCGCAGCAGATTGCCGCCCTGCCACATCGAATAGCCGTAATTGGCGTCGGCCGGGTCCGGCACCACATCGAAGCCGTCTCCGAAGGAGACCTCCTCCCAATAGGAATTGCGAATCCCCCCGCTGCGCCATGTCTGACTGGGACCGCGCCAGGAGCCGTTGTCCTGCATTCCTCCGTAGATGTTGTAGGGGATCTCCATATCGACATTGATGTGATAAAACTGCGCCAGGGGCAGATTCTCCACAAAACGCCAGGTCTTGCCCCGGTCGCGGGTGATGGCCAGGCCCCCGTCGTTGCCGTCGATCATAAAATCCGGATCGTCGGGATGGATCCACCAGGCGTGATGGTCCGGGTGCACCTTATCCCAGGAGATCAGGGTGGAAAAGGTCCTGCCGCCGTCTTCGCTCTTCGAGACCACCCCGAAAAGATTGTAGATGCGGTTTTCGTTGGAGGGATCGACATAAATATCCGCATAATAGAACGGGCGGTTGCCGATATTTTTCTCCGAGACTTTCCGCCATTTAAAGCCGCCGTCATCGGAGCGGTAGAGGGCATTTTTCTTCGCCTCTACCAGAGCGTAGATAATTGCCGGATTGTTGCGGGCGATCGCCAAACCGATCCTTCCCAGCTCTCCCGCCGGCAGCCCGTCTTTGTCGGTGCGTTTTTCCCAGTTTTCCCCGCCGTCATAGCTGAGGTAGAGCCCGGAGCCGGGACCGCCGGATTTGAAGAACCAGGGCCAGCGGCGGTATTCCCACATTGCCGCGATCAGCTTGTTGGGATTGGCCGGGTCCATCACCAGGTCGGCCGCGCCGGTTTTGTTGTTCACAAAGAGCACTTTCCGCCAGGTTTTCCCGCCATCGACGGTCTTGTAGATACCCCGCTCGGCGCTCTCCCCCCAGGCCGATCCTTGCGCCGCCACATAGGCAACCGCCGGATTGACAGGATCGAGCAGCAGGCGGTGAATATTGCGAGTGTTCTCCAGACCGAGGTGCTGCCAGGTCTTGCCCCCGTCGAGGCTTTTATAGACCCCGTTGCCGCTCGACTGGCTGTTGCGGGGATTGCCCTCTCCGGTACCCACCCAGATGATGTCCGGGATCGCCTGGTTCACCGCCACCGCTCCGATCGCCGCCAGGGGCTGCTCGTCAAATATCGGTTTCCAGGCGATCCCCCCGCTGGTCGATTGCCACAATCCCCCGGAGGCAGTGCCGGCGTAGATGATGTCGGGATTTTTTAGCACCACATCGATGGCGGTCACCCGCCCGCTCATCCCCGCCGGACCGATACTGCGCGGCTTGAGACCGTGCAGCAGCTCCATGTCGAGCGGCTGGGCCTGGATGGTTGATACGAAAATGCCGGCCAGGATGAACAACAACCAAGACCGGCCTGTTCTTGTGTTGACCGAGGGCGATATCAAATTTTGCAGAATCATCAGAGCTCCTTTTTTAACCACGGATTACACGGATTAACACGGATGTTTTGTGTGATTCGTAATTTTCCTGAACGTAACGTCTTTTGCCTGAACAGATTCTTTTCCGATAGCAATCGGAACCTTCGGAATGACGATAGGGTTAGCCGTCATTCCGAAGGCTTTAGCCGAGGAATCTGTCATCCTTTATCCTTTATCCTTTATCCTTTATCCTTTCATCCCCTCACTCACCGCTAATCTGCACCGCCGGCACCTCATGGGCCTTCACCAACTGATTGAACGCGGGCAAATCATTGGCGATGATATTTCGCAATTTCGCCAGTTCCGGATCGATCTTTGCGACCAATTCCTCCTGCACCGCCACCGCCTGGTCGGTGGGGCGGAAGCGGCCGATCGACGTGAGGCTGGAGAGGATGCTCAGCTTGTTGTTCAGGCGGATCGGGAAGTTGAGCGGGTCCTGCGGGCTTTGGTTCTTGGTTTGATACAGCGTGGTCTCGATTTGCTCCAACTGGTCCAGCAGCGCTTTGGAGGATGTTTTGATCGCTTCCGCACCTTCCTGATCTTCCGCCAGCTTCCCGGTCACTGCCTGCACCTGCTTGCGGATTTCGCGGATCTGCTTGATACTGCGATGGGTCTCGGTCAGCTTGTCGCGGATGGCCATCAGGTAGTCGAATTGCGCCTGCAGATCCTCCATGCCGGCGCTGCTGCGCGGATCGGGTTTGATCTCGAAGGGCACCGCCAGGGAGTCGCTGCCTACGATCAGGCGGGCCTGGTACTGTCCGGGTACCGCCAATGGTCCTTCGGTACCGCCGAACCACAGGATCAGGCCGTCGAATGTCTCGGCATCGGGATAGTGCATGTCCCACACAAAGCGGTTCATTCCCGCCTTGAGGGGCAAGCCGGATTCGCCCTTCTTTTTATTCGGCTTGCCGGCGTAGCGTTCGATCAGCTTGCCGCTGGTATCCAGTATCTTCAGGGAAACCGCTCCGCTGTCCGGCGCGCTCTTGAAATAGTAGTGCACCATCACCCCGGAGGGCGGATTCTGTCCCCGGGTGCGGGAATCGCGCAATTCTGCGCCGCCCAGCGGATAGGTGGAACGCGGCGTATATAGCCAGAACGGTTTGGCCGCCACCGTCGCCGAGAGCTGGTGCAGCGGGGTCAGGTCGTCCATCACCCAGAAGGAGCGTCCCTGGGTGGCCACGATCAGGTCGTTCTCCTTCACTGCCAGGTCGGTGACCGGCACCACCGGCAGGTTGCGCTGGAAGGAGTGCCAACTCCCGCCGTCGTCGAAGGAGATATACATCCCGCTCTCGGTGCCGGCATAGAGCAGGCCGGGACGGCCGGGATCGGCCCGGATCACCCGGGTAAAATGAGTTCCCGGAATCCCATTGACGATCTTTTCCCAGGTCTTGCCGTAATCGCGGGTCTTGTAGAGATAAGGGCGGAAGTCATCCGATTTGTAACCGGTAGCGGCCACATACAGACCGCCCGGCTCGGTAGGATGGGCTTCCAGGCTGTTGATCTGGGTCCATTCCGGCAGCAGTTTTTTCGGAGGGGTGACGTTCGCCCAGGTTTGACCGCCGTCGCGGGTGAGGTGGATCAGCCCGTCGTCGGAACCGCACCAGATTACCCCGGCTTCATGGGGGCTCTCCAGTGCCGCGAAGATGGTGCAGTAATATTCTACGCTGGTATTGTCCTGGGTGATCGGTCCGCCGGATGAGACCAGCCTGGCCGGATCATTGCGGGTGAGGTCCGGGCTGATCGCCTCCCAGCTCTGGCCTTCGTTGCTGGTTTTGAAGAGCCGGTTCCCGGCGGCGTAGAGGGTGTTGGGATCGTGCGGGGAAAAGAAGATCGGGAAATTCCATTGGAAGCGGTATTTCATCCCCTCCGCACCGTGACCCATCGGATTATCCGGCCAGACATCGATCACTCGCTCTTCCTCGCTGCGGTGATGGTAGCGGGTCAGATAGCCTCCATAAGAGCCGCCGTAGACGATGTCCGGATCCTGGGGATCAGGCGCGATATGCCCGCTCTCCCCGCCGGCAGTAGGTTCCCAATCGCGCTCGCTAATGCCCCAGCCGCTGCTGCGGTGCAAAATTCGCACCGTGGAATTGTCCTGTTGCGCCCCGTAGATGCGGTAGGGGAAGTGATTGTCGGTGATCACCCGGTAAAACTGAGCGGTGGGCTGGTTGTGATAAGTGCTCCAGCTCTCCCCGCCGTCAAAGCTGATCTGAGCGCCACCGTCATCGCCGATGATCATGCGGCTGGAATGCTCCGGGTCGATCCACAGATCGTGATGATCGCCGTGCGGAGTGCGGATCGACTCATAGCTTTTGCCTCCGTCCTTGGAGCGCCAGAAGCGCACGTTGACCACGTAGACCATATCCTCATCCTGGCTGTCGGCATAGATGCGGGTATAGTACCAGGCGCGCTGGCGCAGCTTGCGCTCCTCGTTTACCTTGATCCATTTTTCGCCCCCGTCATCGGAGCGGAATACTCCGCCGTTTTGCGATTCGATGATTGCCCACACCCGGTTGGAATTGGCCGGTGAGACCGTCACCCCGATAATCCCAACGGTACCTCCCGGCAGGCCGGGGTTGCGGGTGATCTCTTTCCAGGTGTCGCCTCCGTCGGTCGACTTCCACAGGCCGGAGCCTTCCCCGCCGCTTTCCAGGCTGTAGGGAGTGCGCCGCACCCGCCAGAAGCTGGCAAAGAGCACCCGGGGATTACCGGGATCCATCACCAGGTCGATGGCGCCGGCATTATTATTGACAAACAGCACCCGCTCCCAATTTTTCCCGCCGTCACGGCTGCGGTAAACGCCCCGCTCCTCATTGGGGCCAAAGAGATGTCCCAGCACCGCAGCATATACCAGCTCCGGATTGCGCGGATGGATACGGATGCGCGGGATGTGCCGGGAATCGGTCAATCCGATCGGCTGCCAGCTCTTGCCGCCATCCAGCGATTTCCACATTCCATAGCCGTGGGAGACGTTGCCGCGCACGGTCTTCTCACCGCCGCCGGCGTAGATCACGTTGGGATCCCATCCGCTGACCGCCACCGCACCGATCGATCCGCCGAAAAAGCCGTCGGAGACGTTAAACCAGGTCTGCCCCCCGTCGGTGGTCTTCCATACCCCGCCTCCGGTACTGCCGAAATAGAAGCTCATCGGCTCCCCGGGAACCCCGGTCACCGCCGCGGAACGCCCCCCGCGGAAGGGGCCGATGTTGCGGTATTCCAGGGCGTTGTAGAGCGAATCGTTGAAGCTGGTTTTTTGGCTGTGTAATGGCGGTGTGATCAGGATGAAAAAGAGCAGTAGCATCCATACGCGTGGCCGACAGGACAAACTGATGTGGATCATACAGGACCTCCTTGGATAGAAAAGCATGGCGTAAGTTCAAATAAATATGTTACGAAACGTAATTCATGCTGTCATTATTCAATTTACACCTTTTTGCGAAACTTCCCAAAAAATTCTGCCCGTGCCTGGGGGGAGAAAGTTGGTTAAATTGGTGTACTGGATGCTGGATGCTGGATGCTGGATGCTGGATGCTGGATGCTGGATGCTGGATGCTGGATGCTGGATGCTGGATGCTGGATATATTGGGTGCAGAAGGAAATCTGCTCAAAACACTCAATCATCACGCAGGGATTGACGGCCAGTATAAAAAGCCCGCAGGGCGTCCCACGTCAGCACCGGCTGCAGGCCGGGCTGGTATGGATGGGTTTTGTTCGTAACACCGGCCCGGTGGTCGGTGGGGAGAGCAGGGTTATGAACGGTTGGAAAATCGCATTGTTGTTGATGTGCCTGGCGCCATCATTATTTTCGCAGAATTTCGATAACATCCGCGAGGCGCATCGCAAAGGGCGGGAAGCGGAGCGGGCGCGGGCAGCCACTTTGCTGCAAATGACCAAGCGGCGCTCTGCCGATACGGCCGGCAAGGTCGATATCCATTTTTACCGTCTGAACCTGGAAGTCTTTCCGCAAACCCGGCGCATCGCCGGCGCGCTCTACCTGGAAGGGCGCAGTTTGGCAGCCGGGCTGAGCGGCATCGTGCTGGATTTATACAACCCATTGACGATCGATTCGGTGCTGCAGGCCGGCGCGCAGTGCCAATTTCGTCACAGCGGCAATATGCTGGAGATCGATCTCAACGAACCGGCGGGCATCAATGGAACGGTCGCCCTGGAGGTATTTTACCAGGGCGTGCCCGGCAGTGCGGGACTCGGTTCGTTCAATTGGAGCGAATACCAGGGAATGCCGCGCATCTGGACCCTCAGCGAGCCCTACGGCGCTCCCACCTGGTGGCCCTGCAAGGACGATCTGACCGACAAAGCGGACTCGGTGTTCCTGAACATCACCGTGCCGGAGGGGCTGACGGCGGTATCGAACGGGCTGCTGATTGCCGAGACGCCCGCCGGCAATGGGCGCCGCACCTTCTCCTGGGAAACCCGCTACCCGATCAGCACTTACCTGGTGTTTTTTGCCGCTGCCGACTACCTGGCATTTGGCGATGAATATGTCTCCGCCGCCGGCGACACCATGCCACTGACCCATTATGTTTATCCGGAGCGCTTCGGCGCGGCGCAGGAAGATTTTAATGTGACACCGGCGATGTTGGAGGTGTATTCGGAGTTATTCGGCGAGTATCCTTTTATTCGCGAAAAATACGGCATGGCCAGCGTCACCCGCGGCGCCTCGATGGAGCATCAAACCCTCACCACCTACAACGCCAATCTGATTACCGGCACCCATCAATTCGATCATATCGTGGCCCACGAACTGGCCCACCACTGGTTTGGAGACGCCATCACCCCGCGCTGCTGGCCGGATATCTGGCTCAATGAAGGATTTGCCTCCTATGCCGAGGCGTTGTGGGTGGAGGCACAGCAGGGCGGGGAGGCCTACCGCCGGTTTATGCGGGAACAGGATCTCGGGGCCTTTGACGGCAGCGTTTACATCGCCGATACCAGCGATGTGCGGGTGCTGTTCGGCGATACGGTCTACGACAAGGGCGCCTGGGTGCTGCATATGCTCCGGGGCGTATTGGGCGATGAAGTATTTTTCAGCGCCCTGCACGCCTATGCCACCGATCCCCGGTTTCTATATCACAATGCGGCAACTGCCGATTTTCAGGCGCTCTGCCAGGCGGTTTCCGGGCGGGATCTCGAGTGGTTCTTTGCCCAATGGATTTACCGCATCGGCCGGCCGGTGTATCATTATCGCTGGGAGGTGCAGGGAGGCGGTGGGATGTTCACGACGGTGCTGGATATTACCCAGCAGCCTTCCCAGCCCTATCAGAATGCCCGGCTGTTTACCATGCCGCTGGAGATCCGCCTGCGCGGGGCGCAGCTCGATACCCTGGTGACGGTATGGGACAGCCTGGCGCAGCAGCAGTTCCGTTTGGTCACCGCGCAGCGTCCGACTTTTCTGGAAATCGATCCGGATGATTGGGTGCTGAAGGAGTTGGTCGAAGTGCCCCGCGATGAATTCTCCGGCATTCCGCTCGATTTCCGCCTGGCCCAGAACTATCCCAATCCCTTCAACAGCGCCACGGTGATCCGCTTCGGCATCCCTGCCCCGGGAGCGGTGCTGATTGAGATCTTCGATCTGCTGGGTCGCCGGGTGCTGACACAGCGCACGGAGCGGCTGATTACCGGTTTCCATCAATTTGTGTGGGACGGCCGGGATGCGGCCGGTCGCGAGCTGCCCAGCGGGGTGTACGTCTACCGCCTCAGCGCCGGTAAACAGGCCCGGGCAGCGAAGATGGTGCTGCTGCGATAAGGGCACGTGTTCCATTCCCCGGACCCATCAAGCTGATGTCTCCCGCAGAAACGCCCCGATCAATTCGTTTACCCGCTCCGGCGCCTCGTGCTGCACCCAGTGCGAGGCCTCCTCGATCATTTCCAGCCGGCCGTCATCGCAGAGGTCGATGCTTGGCTGGGCCATCAGGTGGGTCAGCGCTTTGTCTTGCTTGCCCCAGATCAGCAGCGTGGGCACGGTGATGCGGGGGTTTATCTTCCGGCCGCGCAGCAGGCGGAAGGCGGCGCGGTACCAGTTGAGCATCGCCGTCAGGGCGCCGGGCTGTTGCCAGGCGGTGAGGTACCGTTTGAGCGTTTCCTCGGAGAAGGTGTCCGGGGCACTGGTCTTCTGCAGGGTAAGGCGCAGGTTGCGGTAGTTGTTCTTTCGCAACATATATTCCGGCAGCCAGGGAAGCTGGAAGAAAAAAATATACCAGCTCCGCCGCCGCTGCTCGCGGTTGGCTTTGAGGGTCTTCACCATGATGCGCGGGTGAGGAATATTAAGATTGACCAGCTTTTTCAGCCGCTCGGGATAGGTCATGGCAACATGCCAGGCCACCGCCCCGCCCCAGTCGTGTCCGATCAGCAGCACTTTTTCGATTCCCCGGGCGTCGAGAATGCCGATGACATCCTTTGCCAGGGTGTCAATCTGGTAGGCGCGCGCGCCCGCCGGCTTGTCGCTGAGATGATAACCCCGTTGATCGGGGATGAGCAGGCGGTAGCCGGCCTCCGCCAGGAAATCGATCTGCCGGTGCCAGCCGTACCAGAACTCCGGGAAACCGTGCAGCAGCAGCAGCGGCTCCCCCTGCGGATCGCCGCATTCCACCAGGTGGAGATGGATACCGTTGATGGGGATGGTATGATGCTCTATAGTGGTTTTCAATAGTAGACCCTCTTTTTTGCCACGGATGAACACAGATGTGCACGGATTTTTTTGCCACGAATTTACACGAATTTCTCCGAATGCTCCCATCCCCCCGGTAGAAGTCGCTTCCAGCGACGAACCTCTCCCCAAAGCCCCAATCATACCCAAACAACACATACGAAGCCAACAACCCCAGCAACCCCAATGCCGCGCCCAACGCCAATATCGGCGAAGCCCAATGACCGCCGAAGGCGCAATGACGCCCGTAAGGCCAATGGCTCGCTTTTCACCCGCTCAGCCGGATCCCATCTTTTTCGATCACGATCAGCTTTTGCTTGTAAAGCGCGCCGACGGCCATTTTGTAGGTTTTTTTGCTCACGCCGAATAATTGATAAATTTTCTCCGGGGCGCTTTTGTCCGTGACCGCGATGAAGCCACCTTCCTCGATCAGCCGCCGGATGATATTCTCTGCCACTGCTTCCACCTTGTCGTAGCCCGGTTTGTGGAGAGTAAGGTCGATTTTTCCGTCTTCGCGAACTTTGGCAATGTAGCCGCTGAGCTTTTGGCCGGGAGAAATTTTTTGAAATACTTCGCTGTTATACAACAATCCCCAATGCGCCTGATTGATGATCGCGCTGTAGCCGATGTCGGTCTGCTGGTAAATCAGCAATGTCACCTCCTGGCCTTCCTGGTATTCGGGAGGATGGGTATTGACAAATTTATCGAGCTTTGATGAGGCCACGATCCGGCCGCTCTTTTCATCGAGATAAATATAGACCAGATAGTACTTGCCTGCCTCCATCTTCTGTTTCTGTTCCCGGAAGGGCACCAGCAGGTCTTTCGGCAATCCCCACTCCAGGAAGGCGCCGAACTCCGTTACCGCCGCTGCCCTCAACCAGGCAAATTCCCCCACTTCGGCGAGGGGCCGGCGGGTCGTCGCCAGCAGGCGATCGTCGGAATCGCGGTAGATGAATACCTCGACCACCTCTCCATTCTCGTAATGCCGATCCACCTGGCGGCGGGGCAGCAGAATCTTGCCCAGTTCACCGCCATCAAAATAGACCCCGAATTCCAGTTCGCGGATGACCGTCAGATGATTGATTTTACCGATTTCGGCCATAGTGCTCTTTCTTTTTGTAATGCTAAGAACTTTTGCATGGGGCAAGGCGCATGGGGCATGGTGTATTACCGTGCGGGTGTCGGAATATGCGCTTGCGCATTGCGGCGCCATGCCCTTTGCCCCATGCAATATAACTTTACACGGCGCTCAGTATGAGCGAAAAATAATTCAATAATCTCACGCCCTAACAAGTGGCGCAGCGCGTTTTTATTCGTAGCGCAGCGCTTCGATCACGTTCTCATTCGCAGCGCGCAGCGCGGGATAAAGTCCGGCGACGCCCCCAATGCCGGCGCAGATGAAAAAGCTGTAGCCGATCCATTTCCAGGGCAGGATCACACCCGCCCCGGTGCTGAAATCGCTAAACAGCAGTCCGGCGGTGATCCCCAGCAGCCCTCCCAGCACCCCCAGGATCATCGATTCCACCAGGAATTGGGTGAGGATGTGCATCCGCTTGGCTCCGATGGCCCGGCGGATGCCGATCTCCCGGGTGCGCTCGGTGACCGACACCAACATCACGTTGGCGATGCCGATCCCTCCCACCACCAGCGAAACCAGGGCGATGACGATGATAAAATTGGCGATCTCGGCATTGGTCTCCTGAATGGTGGAGAGGAAAAAGTCCTGCCGCCGTACCTGAAAGTCGTTGTCATCCTCCGGGCCCAGGCGGTGATTGCGGCGCAGGATGCTCTCGATGTCGAACAGCGCCTCATCAAAATCGCCCGCCGAGCGCATCTGCGCCAGGATGCTGGAGAGGTGATCGACCCCGAACAGCCGCTCCTGGGCAGTGGTCAGGGGCACGAACACCTGGTCGTCGGGATTGGACCAGCTCTCCCCTTTGGCCCCCAGCAGCCCGATCACGGTAAAACGCTTGGAGCGGATCAGGATCGATTCCCCCAGCGGCGAGGCGGTGCCGAAGAGCTTCTCATGCACCGTCGCCCCCAACACGCATACCCGGGCGCGGCGCTCCATCTCCTCGGCCGTAAAAAAACGCCCTTCGATGATCTTCTCATTGTTGACCCGGGTGTATTCCGGGGTGGTGCCGGTGATGCGGGTGCTCCAGTTCTGATCCTTATACTCCGCCGCGCTCTGCCCGGAATAGGTGGGCGTCACGCTGGTGATCACCTGCGAGGCCTGCTCGATCTCCCGGGCGTCGGCCAGGGTGAGGTTGACCACATTCGCCCCGGTGCGCACCCCGCGCATCCGGGAATAGCCGGGGCGGATCATCAGCACATTGGATCCCATCGACTCCAGTTGCTCATTGATACGCCGCTGGGTGATCTCCCCCAGCGTCACCACATACAGCACCGCAGCAATCCCCACTGCGATCCCCACCAGGGTCAACACCGAACGCAGGGGGTTGGATTTCAGGCTTTGCAGGGCCAAAATTAAATTCTCTAGAATGACCATTTAGGCTCCTGATTGCAGGTTTGAATTGCAATTACGCAAATTCCTGGCGCTGCTTATGACTGAATCGTGTCATTTCGAAAGTTCCGATGGCCATCGAAAAAAATTTATTTTGCCAATCAGCACCTTCAGTTTTCAGCGTTAACATCTGCGTTTCTCAAAACGTTTTTGGTTCGATCAAATATATCGTATCTGCGTAAATCTGTCCCATCCGCCTGGTGCATCTTAACCATTTCTAATCACCGCCCTCCGCCGGTGGAGCGGTTGTTGTTATTGCTGCTGCCGAAGCTGCGGCTGTTGCGGATACGCTGCTCCAACTGGTCATTCTCTGCTTTCAGGCGCGAGACCATCGGCACGCCGAGCACGTCTCCTTCCGCCAGGCCGTCGAGCACGATTGCCTGCTTGAAGTTGGATCTGCCCACCCGCACCTGGCGGGGCACATACCGGCCGTTCTCCTTCAGCAGCACGGTGCGTTCGTTGCCCGCGTCCCGGCTTTCAGCGCGATTTCCACTTCGCCCTTCGCTCCCGTTCCCGAGCCGGCCTTCAGCTCGGTTTCCTGTCCGGTTTCCGCTCCGGCTCTCAGCCTGGTTGGCGGACTGGAACGCCATCGCCGGCACCAGCAGCACGTTTTCCTCGTTAACAATCGTGATCTCGATGGTGCTGTTCATCCCCGATTTTAGCTTGCCTTCAGGATTCTCCACCTCCACGATTACATCGAAGAGGGTGACGTTCTGCTCGATCTTGGCTTCCGGGGCGATGCGGATCACGCTGCCGCGGAACTTCAACTGGGGATAGGCTTCCGCCTCCACCGCCACGGCCTGCCCCACCCGGATCTTGCCGATATCGATCTCGTCGATCCCGGCCTCGATATAGACCGAGCGCATATCGGCGATATCGACGATCGCAGTACCCCCGCTGACGTTGCTGACCCCGGAGGCGATGATCTGGCCTTCTTCCACATATTTCTGCAGGATCACCCCGTCGATCGGGGCGCGCACCACCGACTCGCTGAAGCGTTCCCGGGCCCGTTCCAGGGTGGTGCTGGACTGCACCAGCTTGCCTTTGGCTACCGCCAGGCTGAGCTCGATCTGATCGCGCTCTTCTTCCGAGATCAAATTTTCCTGAAAGAGCTGATCGCGGCGCTCGAAGGAGCGTTGGGCCTGGGCCAGCTCGGCTTTGGCGATATCAAGGTCGGCCTCGGCCTGCTTTACCGCCGCCGATTCATCCTTCTGATCCAGCCGGGCAATCAGGTCGCCTTTCTTCACAAAGTCGCCCTGCTCCACCGGCAGGGCTACGATCTCACCGCTGGCTTTCGATTTGATCTCGATACGATCGATCGGACGTACGATGCCGTTCGCGCTGACCATCTCCTGAAACGTGCCCCGGGTAACGGTCACTTCCTTGTATTTCATTTCCGCCCCGCTATCTTCCGCGGGGGATTCCGCCAGGCCCCAATAGGCCAGCCCGGCGATCGCCGCGATGACGATTGCCAGAATTATCAGGGAAGTTTTGGAAAAACGCATGTTGCTCCTTATCATGTTTTGTCTTTTGGCCTTCCCGCCGGGGCAGAACCGCAGTGCCTGAACCGGCTGGATGCCAATTATAAGCATATTTTTTCTGTTTTCAGATGACAATTTTACAATTCATGTGCTCACTTTGATCCCGCCTTGAGTTTGTGCGGATGAACCGTTAAATTCACTTCCCAAAAGCACCCAGAGGATATCCGGTCTATGAAAAAGAAACCCTTTCGAAAGCTGTTTTTCGGCCTGTTAATCTTGCTGCTTGTCGCGGCCGGCTACCTGTTCTGGCCGGAACCGCCGCCGCCGGAACCGATTATCGGAAAGTTGCAAATGAAGCTGCCCGCAGAAACGCCGCCGGACACCTTCCGGGTGGGCGATTTCCGCATCCTCTGGCCTTGCAGGGAGGATGGGGGAACTTTCCTGCGTATCATCCATCGCAACGAACCGGATCATACCGTATGGGCAAGCATCCCCGGAGAGAGTTTCATTAACGCCGCCCGCGGCCGGGAGACGGTCAGCGGCTCGCGGGGGCATTACACCATCCGTGATAAACGGGAACAGGTTTACGATCGCCAATCGGTGGGCACGCCGCAGCAGCGCGACTCTCTGCTGCTCATTCCGGGGCGGCTCTATGGTGAGGGCGATTCGCTGAACTACGCGCTTCGTTTTTCACCCACTCCGGAAGGGCATTTGCGGTTCGAAATCCAGGTGCCCTCCCACAGCGCCAACCGGGTGTACTTTAGCGGCGCCTCCCGGCAAGCGGAGCGTTTTTTCGGCTTCGGGGAACAGTTTAGCTACTTCGACCTGAAAGGCCGCCGGGTGCCGGTATTCATCAGCGAGCAGGGCATCGGGCGGGGAGTGCAGCCCCTCACCTGGGGGGCGGATCTTACTGCCGGAGCCGGCGGCGATTGGTACACGTCTTATGCCTGCGTGCCCCATTATCTGACCAGCGAACGCCGCTCCCTGGTGCTGGAGAATTACGAATACGCCGTCTTCGATCTGCGCCGGGAGGAGCGGGTGCAGATCGAGGTGTTTTCCTCCTGGGCCTCCGGGCGGATGATCTATGCCTCAACCCCGCTCGGGGCAATCGAATCTTACACCCGTTTTGCCGGGCGGATGCGCCCGTTGCCGGACTGGCTGCTGCGCGGAGCGGTGATCGGCCTCCAGGGCGGCACGGAACGGGTGCGGGAGATCCGCAAACGGTTGGAAGAGCACCAGGTGCCGGTGGCGGCTTTCTGGCTGCAGGATTGGGTCGGCCAGCGCACCACCAGCTTCGGCAAACAATTGTGGTGGAACTGGGAGCTGGACCGCGAGCGCTATCCCGGATGGCCGGAGTTGCGCCGGGAGCTGGACAGCGCCGGGATCAAAATTCTGACCTATATCAATCCCTTCCTGGTGCCGGTGGAGGCGAAAGAAAATCATCGCCGCAATCTGTTTCAGGAAGCGCAAGCCCGCGGCTTTCTGGTGCGCAATGGGCAGGGGGAACCATACCTGATCCGCAACACCGATTTTTCCGCCGGCCTGCTCGACCTCACCCAGCCGGATGCCCGGGCCTGGATTCGCGCCATCATCCGCGAGGAGTTGATCGGCAACGGCGCTTCCGGCTGGATGGCCGACTTCGGCGAGGCCCTGCCCCCGGACGCCCGGCTGGCCTCTCGGGAAGATGCCTTCCGGGTGCACAACCGCTACGCGGAAGATTGGGCAAGCGTCAACCGCGAGGCAATCGATTCGCAGCCGGACAGCCTGGCGGGGCAACTGGTGTTTTTCAGCCGCTCCGGCTACACCCGCAGTCCCCGCTACAGCACCCTCTTCTGGCTGGGGGATCAACTGGTCAGTTGGGACGGGCAGGACGGGATCAAGACCGCCGTTACCGGCCTGCTTTCCAGCGGGATATCGGGATTCAGCTTCAATCACAGCGATATTGGCGGCTACACCGCCATCACCCACCCGCTGAAGGACTATCACCGCTCTCAGGAGCTGTTCCAGCGCTGGGCGGAGCTGGCCGCCTTCAACGTGGTTTTTCGCACCCACGAAGGCAACCAGCCGGAGGCCAATCACCAATTTTATGACGATCCCGCCACCCTGGCGCACTTCGCCCGCTGCGCGCGGATCTATGCCGCCTGGGCCTTCTACCGCCGGGAACTGGTGGCGGAGGCCGCCCGCAGCGGCGCGCCGGTGGTGCGCCACCTCTTCCTGCACTATCCCGATGATCCCCGGGTGCTGGCCATCAATCACGAGCAGTTTCTGGTCGGCAGTGAACTGCTCGTAGCGCCGGTGTTGGATCCCGGGGTGACGGAAGTGAATGTTTACCTGCCGAAAGGGGAGTGGGTGCATCTCTGGCTGGGCGCGACTTACGGATCGGTGGAAAGCGGCACGGAGATTACCGTACCCGCGCCCATCGGAGAGCCGGCGGTCTTCTACCGCAAAGGCTCGATCGTTGGTCAGCGTTTTAGGGAAGCGCTGGGAGAACTCATCCAGAAACAAACTACTGAAACCACGGATTACACGGATTAACACGGATTAATGGAATCATTTCCGTGAAAATCCGTGGACTTAAATAAGCTGAATGCTCCCCAATTAGATCTTCACTCCAGTGGGGTGATATATAAAGCAGATTCGATCGTTAATGTCAATACGTTCTAAAGTTCTTTATAGATAATCTCTGTGCGCTCTGTGCCTCTGTGGCAAAAATCTTTCACAACATCATGAAACCAGTCGATCAAGCCGGGGATAAATTGAGCCAAACCACTCGTCCGAAAAACATCCTATTCATGGTACCGGGTTTTCCGGCGGATGCGCAGGACAGCACCTGCATTCCGGCGTTGCAGCAGTATGCGTACCATGCCTCCCGCCGGCCGGAGGTAAAGATAACGGTGGTCGCTTTCCAATATCCCTTTACGCAAGGTCATTATGATTGGCAGGGCATTCCGGTCTATGCCTGCGGCGGCGCCGGCCGGGGGGGATGGCGCCGGCTGCGCACCTGGCTGCGGGCGGTGGTTTATTTTCTGCGCATTCATCGTCGGGAAAAGGTCAGCACCATCCACAGTTTTTGGCTCAGCGAATGCGCCCTGCTGGGGCAGCTTTTGGCCGGGCTGCTGCGAATTCGCCATGTTGCTTCGATCATGGGGCAGGATGCCCAGGCCGGCAATCGCTATCTGAAGTGGTTCCGTTGGCGCCGGATGACCATTACCGCTCCATCGGAATTTGCAGCGAAAACTTTCCGGGAATCCACCGGTCAAGCAGCACCGCAGATCATCCCGATCGGCCTGGCGGAGGATGACCGGCCGGAAGCCGCGGCACAGCGCGATATCGACATTCTGGGAGTGGGCGCCCTGACGGCGCTGAAGAACTACCGCCTGTTTATCGAGCTGGTCGAGCGGCTGCGCCCGGAGTTTCCGGAGCTGCGCGGCGCGATCATCGGCGAGGGGCCGGAACGGGCGGCATTGGAAGCGCAGATTGCCGGGAAAGGATTGCAGGGGCATGTCCGTCTCGCCGGCCAGCTCAGCCGCCCGGAGGTGCTGGCCCAGATGGCGCGCAGCCGCATTCTGCTCCACCCTTCAAGCTACGAAAGCCAGGGCTACGTGCTGATGGAAGCGCTTTATTGCGGCATGGCCGTGGTCTGCTTGCCGGTGGGCTACACCGTGCCTTCCGAGCGAATGCGGGTCTGCCGCGATGCAGCGGAGATGGGCCGGGAATTGGCCGACCTGCTGCGCCAACATCTGCCGCCACAATCCCTGCTGCTGAAACCCATCGCCGAAACCGTCAATGCATTTCAGGAGCTATACCGATGAACTATCAATACCTGCGCTATCTCGCCCGCACCGGGATCACCTATCTGCACCCTCACCGACGGGAGGCCACCGAGCTATTGATCGCTCAACTCGATCTCCGCCCGGGCGAGCAAGTGCTGGAGATCGGCTGCGGGAGCGGAGCAACCCTGGTGGAGATCGCCCTGCGCTACCCGGTGCAGCTGCGGGGGATCGACCTGCTGGAAGAGATGCTGGCGGTGGCCCGGCGGCGAGTAAGACTCTGCGGCTTGACCGGACGGATACAGTTGCAGCAGGGGCGGGAAAACATTCCGCTGCCCTTTGCGGACGCATCATTCGACAAAGTCTATTGCGAGTCGGTGCTGGGCATCCAGGATGCCGCTTCCGCGCAACTCATGCTGGGAGAAATTTACCGGGTACTGAAACCGGGAGGGCGTTTTGTCACCAACGAAGCGATCTGGAAAACCGGGATTCCTGAGGACCGGATCGCCACGATCAATCGCGCCGGATTGTCGAATTTTGGCTTGCGCCAGGCGTCGGAGGAGCCCTGGACGCTGCCCAACTGGCTGGCGTTGTTCCGGACACATGGCTTTACAGCCATTGCCTGTCCGCTGCTGGCAGATCTACCGAGAACTTCCGGCACACTGCCGGTCCGGCCGCAGCCGGGAAAACGCTGGCGTTCTGAAGCCCTCACCCGCATGCTGCAGTTGAAGTCGCTGCTCCATCCCGGCCTGCTCCGGGAGCGCCGGCGCTACCGGCAATTGCTTCATCAACATCGCGGAGACGGTCAATTTGTCGAAGCCCGCCTGTTCACGCTGCTCAAGACCCGTAAGGTTTTCGATGAAGCTGCGCTGCCCTGAGTGCCGGGAACCCCTGACGCCCGGCGATTGGCACTGCCCCAACCGGCACCGATTTTTCGAAGATGAGGGGGTGCTGATCCTGCTCCGGGAGGATTTTCGAGCGCATCTCGAGGTTTTTTTAAAAAACTTCAGCCGGGTGCGCCGGGAAATGCACGGCAGCACCCTTGCGCCGGAAGATTATCCTCTGCTGCCTTATGGCAAGGCGGTCGCCGACAATCCGGAATGGCGGGTGCGGCAGCTTGATCTGGAAATTGCCCTGCCACTGATCGAGCGGCGCGACGGTCCGCTGACCATCCTGGAATTGGGGGCCTACAACGGCTGGCTGACCCACCACCTCGCCGCCCGCGGGCACGAGGTTACCGTGATCGACTATTTTCTGGACGATCTCGACGGCTTGAAGACCCGGCGCTTCTACCGCGAAAAATGGCGTTCCATCCAGATGGATATTCGCAATACCGGCCTGTTCGCCGCCCGCTTCGATCTCATCATTTTCAACCGCTGCCTGCAGTTCTTCGAGAATCCCCTGGGGTATTTCGACCAGTTGGCAGGCATGCTGAATCCCGGCGGCATGATTCTCCTGCTCGGTATGCAAATGTTCAAGGATCCCCGGCTTAAACTGGCCGCCATGGCCCGGCAGCAGGCTGCTTTCCGCGAACAGCATCATTTCGATAACTTCCTGGTGCCGCTCAAGGGATATCTGGATTTCGAGGACCGGGCCGGGCTGCGCCGCCGCGGGGTACGGTTGATCCCCTACGCCCGGCTGGCAGCCGCCAATCTGCGGTCGCTTCTGCAGCCGACACTGCCCCGGCATTATTATGGGGTTTACCAGACTTGATGTTGGAAAAAAATGTTCGGAAGGATATATTGGGTGAAGTTAATGGGTTGAAGTAAAATATCACATTTTGTCGCTATGGCGGCTGTTACATCCCCTTCTTTCCCCCTTCGAAGGGGGAGAAAGGGGGATGTAAGCCCTGCTTTCCCCCTTCGAAGCTCATGATATCCCACATCTTTTTGATCTCGGGCTGGGGGATGACAAAGCCGACGCTTACATTCCCAGCCGTTACGACAGCGGGATTGAAGGCCAGTATTATTAGCCCGTAGGGCGTCCCACGTCAGCACCGGCAGCAGGCCGGTGCTGATGGTCATTTTAAAGATTTTTGAGCCCCGGTAGGGGCGGTCCCAAGAGGTGATGGCATTTATGTTCGGCGAAGTCTTTGCAGAGTGGCACGTGCTTGATAGCAGTATTGGGATCGACCCTTTGATACGGCGTTGATTTGGGACCGCCCCTGCCGGGGCTCTGATCGGTGGGTGTTTTTTCCCACCGGCCTGGCGGCCGGTGTTGACTTGGGACGCCCCTGCCGGGGCTAGTTCGGTGGATGTAGGGTATCATGAGCTTCGAAGGGGTAGAAAGGGGGATGTAAGCCCTGCGGCTTTGCGTGAAAATTAGCATAACATAAATCGCCATCAAGACCAGGAGCACCTTTGAACCCGTATATTTCCCGCTACCGCCACATCATTTGGGACTGGAACGGCACCCTGCTCGATGATGCCTGGCTGTGCCTCGACATCATGAACGGCATGCTGAATAAGCGCGGCATGTCCCCACTGAGCGCCGCGCGATACCGTGAAATCTTTGATTTTCCGGTGATCGATTATTATCGGCGGATCGGTTTCGATTTCACCCGGGAGCCCTTCGAAGCCATCAGCACCGAATTCATCACCGAATATAACCGCCGCAAGTTCGAATGCCGCCTGCGGGTGCACAGCCGGGAGGTGCTGAATCACTTTTCCCGGCAGGGACGGGGCCAGTCGATCCTCTCCGCCAGCCAGCATGCCTTGCTGGAGCGGATCGTACAGCATCATGATATTCGCCACTTCTTCAATGAAATCAGCGGCCTAGACGATCACCACGCCGCCGGCAAAACCGCCAACGCCCGGGCGATGATCCGCAATCTGCCGCTGCCGCCTTCGGAGGTGCTGCTGATCGGCGATACCGTGCACGATGTCGCGGTAGCCGAAGCGATCGGGGTCGACTGCCTGCTGATACCCGGCGGTCATCAGGACGATCAACGGCTGGAAGCCAGCGGCGCCCGGCGGATCGGCTGTCTGAGTGATCTGCTTCCCGCGGGTGAAAAATGACTCCTTTCCACAAAAGCCTTTGGCAACTGAACATCGCGGTGGTGCTCTTCGGATTTGCCGGATTGTTTGGCAAGTTCCTGGTGCTGCCGGCGCTGATCATCGTGCTGGGTCGTACTGTTTTCGGGGCGTTGGCGCTGTGGGGCACCCTGCGCCTGCGCCGCCAATCGCTGCGGATTGCCACTTTACGCGGTCGCGCCATGCTGCT
Source organism: Calditrichia bacterium (assembly GCA_020635015.1). Taxonomy (GTDB): domain Bacteria; phylum Calditrichota; class Calditrichia; order RBG-13-44-9; family J075; genus JACKAP01. The sequence goes on from JACKAP010000001.1 coordinate 533,784, forward strand.
GGCGCTCGGCGCCATTCTGGCGATTCATTGGTTCACATTTTTTCATTCCATTCAGATATCCACGGTGGCGGTCGGTTTGTTGACCTATTCTACCTTCCCCTTATTCGTCACCTTTCTCGAACCGTGGCTGTTCGGAGAGAAACTGCGCGGGATCGATGTGCTAACCGCGTTGTTCGTTCTCGGCGGGCTGGTGCTGATCATCCCCGATTTCGATTTCGGTAACAACATTACTCGGGGCGCTTTCTGGGGCACCCTCTCCGGATTGAGCTTCGCTTTTCTGGCGATGCTCAACCGCAAATTTGTGCAGTCGCACCCTCCCCTGCTGATGGCCTTTTACCAGAACGGATTTGCCGCCCTGGTGCTGCTGCCGTTCGCCTTCTTGATTCCCTGGCATTTGGGAGAGCGGGATCTGCTGCTGCTGATCGTGCTGGGGGTGCTCTGCACCGCGCTGTCCCATGCGCTCTACATCAGCAGTCTGCGCCGGGTGCGCACCCAGTTGGCCAGCATCATTTCCAGCCTGGAGCCGGTCTACGGCATCGCCCTGGCGTTCCTGTTCCTGCAGGAAATCCCGAGCCTGCGCACTCTGGCCGGCGGAACGGTGATTCTCGGCACCACCCTGATCGCCCTGCGCTATCGGGCATGAGTGCATTGTTTACTAAGTTTTTGATTTTACTGATGATATTGGATGTTGGATATTGGATGTTGGGTGTTTATTCATCTAACATCCAACATCCAATATCAGAAGTTGAACAAACTTAATTCTCAATGCACTGAACCCCTCAGGGCTTGAACTTCGATTTCCGGGTGATTCATAAAAAGTTATTTCGTATATTGGAACCGTTAACTAAAAAATGGTCGGCTATGGATTTAAGCACGGAATTTATCGAGATAGACTGGCACGACCTGCCGGTGGATTACCTGTGGCTGGATTTTGATGCCAGCAAGATCACCTTGCAATGCAGCGAATTTGACGACGAAGCGGATGAGTATAAGCCCATCAATATCGAACTGGAGGGAATCCTGAATTTCAGCATCAGAAATCTCCGTTTCGACAATCCTTCCGGGATCGGGGATTTTTATGATGCGGAAGTGGCCAGCCTGGAATACGAATGGCTGGCGGAGGCGGAACAGCATCGTCTGGCGTTCGAGATCGTGATGGGGATCAGCGAATCGCCGGCCTTGATCAACGTGCTGGCCAAACAGGCCCGGATCACCCGGCGCAAGCGGTTGGAGGGGTGAGGGGGGCTGGATGTTGGATGTTTTCTCGCTACGCTCGCGATATTTGTTCGCTTCGCTCACGATGTTTGCGCTTCGCGCGATATTTGCCCTTCGGGCGATGGGTTTTACAAATAGTATCCAGGTGCTGTCATTGCGCGCCGCGTTTTAGGCGGCGCGCAATGACAGCATCAATTATATTTCGGAGATTAGTACAGCAAATCTGTCAATAAATTGCGATTCCAATCCGGAGATTTTATGCAATACCTTAGAACTATATTGATCGCGCTTGTCTGTTGCGGCAGTTTGCTGACTGCCCAACCGGGAGAGTCGCCCCTGCGCACCTTCGGTTATTTTCAGAACCAGTTTGAACATGTAACCGGTCGCGAAGATGGGGTGGGTCCCTACAATTCTTTCCTGATGCAGCAGCTCAACCTGTTTTTCCAAAAAAATCTGGCGCGGGATTGGTCGGCTTTCGTGAATTTCGAGCTCCTGAACAGTTACTCATCCAGCCGCCAGTGGGGAGGCATCAACCTGGAAGAAGCCTGGGTGAAATACCGCAGCAGCAAGCAGTTCAATCTAAAAATCGGCCTGCAAATCCCGCTGTTCAATAATCTCAACGCTATCAAGAACCGCACCCCGCTGCTCCCTTACATCGTCCGGCCGCTGGTATATGAAAGTTCCTTCAACGAGGATATTCCCCTGGAAGAATATGTGCCGCAGCAGGCGTTTGTTCAGGTATACGGTTTCATTCCTTCCGGCAAGATCAAGATCGAGCACGCCGTATACCTTGGCAACAGCCCCAACATCAACAACAACAGCAATTACGGCCAGACCGGCGTCGACACCACTGACAACTTTTTAGTCGGCGGGCGGTTGGGAATTCGCTACGACGAACTCCGCGCCGGTATTTCCGGCACCTACGAAAAAACCAACTTTTTTGAGACCCTGGGACGCTTCCTCCAGTTGCCGGTTTCCGATTTTCGGGATCTGCCCCGCTACCGCCTGGGCAGTGACCTATCATTCCGTTCCCGCAAGCTGTTCCTGGAGGCCGAATATATTGACGTGATGTATGAAGAGGGGCTTGAAGCATACGAACTTGATAAAACCTTTTATTACGGAACGATGGGATGGTATTTTTCCGAGCAGTTGCTGGTATACGGCACATATTGGGATATTCATCAGAACGAAGTTATCATTTTAGACACCGGACAGCTCCGGCTTTATAACTACCGGGAAATTGTCCAGGTAGCCAGCGCGGGCTTCAGTTATAATCTCAACGACCGAATTGCACTGAAAGGTCAATATGGCTATGTGGACATCCAGTTGGAAATACCGCCCGCTCCCGAATTGAGCAATATCCTGGATCGCTTTGACTATCAGGTATTTACCTGCGCTGTTTCGATTATTTTTTAACGGCAGCGGCGACAAAAATTGGATTGTCTTTATCATCATTTCAGTTACAAACCAAGGAAAAATTATGCACAGAACAATTGCGACAATCCTGGGTAGTTTCCTCTGGCTCAGCTTCGCTACCGGGCAGGTGGCGGTCATCGCCAATAAATCGGTGCCGGTGGATGAGGTCACCAGCCAGCAATTACTCGATTTTTATACCGGGGACGTAAAGCTGTGGGAAAACAAAGATCCGGTGATCGTCACCGATCTGAAACCGGAAGGGGAAGTGAAAGCGCTCTTCTACGAATTCCTCGGCAAGAGCCCTTCCCGGATGAAGTCGATCTGGCTGAAAAAAATGCTCTCCGGCGAAGGAGACCCACCGGAAGCGCTTAAGTCGGAGAGCGAGGTGCTGCAGAAGGTAAGTTCCACACCCGGGGCCATCGGATTTGTCAGCGAAGCGAACATTTCCGATGACGTGAAAGTGTTGACGGTTATTCCCCGCAAAGATTGATACCTCTATGACGGTTAATGAACGGTAGACCATCGAACAAGATTCGAAGCATTTTACCATCGGAGAAGCACTATGAGACGACACAACCTCCTGAACGGGTTATTCATCATATTCCTGGGAAGCGGCTTGCTGGCGCAGGCGGAGGACGATCTGCGGGTATTCGGGTATTTTCAGACCGGCTTCCAGCACGTCTCGTCCGACGTATCCAAAGATGAAAACACCTTTAATCTACAGCAGCTCAACCTGTTTTTTCAGAAGAACATTTCGACGCATTGGAGCGCCTTTGTTAACTTTGAGATTCTGAACAATTATTCCTCCAGCCGGCACTGGGGGGCGCTCAACCTGGAAGAGGCCTGGGTCAAATACCGTTATAACAAATCATTTACCCTCAAACTGGGGTTGTCGGTGCCGACGTTTAACTACCTCAATGAGATCAAAAACCGCACCCCGCTGCTGCCGTACATTATCCGCCCGCTGATTTATGAGACATCTTTCGGCGAATTCCTGGCGCTGGAAGAATTCGTGCCCGCCCGGGCGTTTGCCCAGGTTTATGGCTTTTGGCCGATTGGAGGGATAAAGCTGGATTATGCCCTCTATCTCGGGAACAGCCCAAACATCAACAACAATAGCGAGAAGGGTCAAACCGGGGTGGATACGACCGCAACGTTTCTGGTGGGTGGCCGGGTAGGAATCCGCTTAGCCGACGGCCAGGCCGGGGTTTCGGCAACTTACGATCGCACCAACATGTTCCAGGATGCACTGGGACATCAGGATCTCTCCATACTGCTGGAAGGTAGATCGCCCCGCGACTTCGAAGAGCGGCCTCGCTTCCGGCTGGGAGTGGATCTTTCTTATCTTTGGAACAAGTTCTACCTGGAAAGCGAATATGTTTCTGTGGTCTATGATGATGGATGGGATCAACTGGAAGCGGACCGGCGATTCTATTACTTTACCCTCGGATATCATTTCAGTGACAAGCTGTTCTTGTATGGAGGGTATTGGGAAACACAGGAGGAATATACGATTGTGGAAGACATTACTGCCGGCATTTTTGGCGATGATATTAAGTTCACAAACGGAGAATTTTATGTCCAGGTGCCCGTGGCGGGTCTGGCGTACCGCCTGAACGACCGCATCACCCTGAAAGCGCAGTTCGCCCGGCCACGGTTGAAAAGTAATACCTCGCTATTCCTGATCAATGACACTGAAAACTTCCATAGCCTGGCAGTATCGGTATTCTTATGAAATTTCGCGATTTAAAACTGGGCACCAAGCAGATAATCGGCTTTGGCTGCATCCTGCTGATCATGGCCGGGGTGAATGTGTTTTCCATCCACAAAATGACCCAGCTGAAGATCGAGATCGATGAGATCTCGCGCAACTGGCTCCCCCGGGCCCTGGCGATCTCCGACATCAACAAAAACACTGCCGATTTTCGCATCAAACAATTGCAATACGCCTTCGCGGTGGATCCGGGCGAGCAGGAGACCTATAAGACGCTGATGATCTCCTATATCGACCAGATCGAAAAAAACCGCAACACCTACGAGGCGCTCAAGAGCGACTCCGAAGCGCGCAATCTCTACTCCGATTCCGAGCGGGCGCTGTACGATCAGTTCGAACGCCAGCTCGATCGCTATCTGGACCTGAGCATCTCTCACCTGATGCTCTCGCGGGAAAATGAAAACGAGGAGGCAGTGGCGCTGCTCAATGATGAGGCATCTGATGTGTTCAACCAGTTGAGCGCCACCCTGCTGGAGCTGGTAAACGTCAACAAGGATGATGCCCAGGAAGCCGCGGTACGGGCAGAGGAAACCCATCATGCCAGCCGGGTGATCATTACCTCGCTGCTGATTGCCACCATTGTGCTGTCGATCTTCATTGCCGGCATGCTGGTACGCTATATCGCCGAGCCGGTCTCTGCCCTGGATGAGGCCGCCCATTCGGTCGCTGCCGGGAATCTCGATGTCACCCTGCCGGTGCGCAGCCGGGATGAGATCGGCAGCCTGGCCGGTTCGTTCAACCGCATGACCACCTCCCTGCGCGAAGCCACCCAGAAAATGCAGCAGCAGCGCGAAGCACTGGAACAGGCCAACAGCGATTTGGAGGACAAATCGCAGCGCCTGGAAAAACAAAAAACCGAAATCGAGCAAACCAATCTCCGCCTGGAAAAGCAGAAGATTGAGATCACCAAAAAGAATGTCGAACTGCTCAGCACCATGGAAGAACTGCGCAACACCCAGCAGCAATTATTGATGAAAGAGAAGATGGCCGCTCTGGGGGATCTGGTGGCGGGCATCGCTCACGAGATCAACAATCCCATCGGCACCGTCACCAGTTCCACCGACGTCACCGGTCGCTGCCTGCAGAAAATCGAGATCGTACTGGAGCAAAGCAGCACCATAGAGCAGCTGCGCAGCAATCCCCAGCTGCCCAAGGCGATCAAAATCATCAAGGATAATATCCGGGTTACCCTCACCGCCGGGCACCGCATTGCCACCATCGTGAAAAGTTTAAAGAACTTTGCCGGCCTGGATGAGGCCACCTACCGGGTGGTGGATATTCACGACGGCTTAGACAGCACCCTTACGCTGCTGGAAAGCGAGTTCCGCGGGCGCATCGAGATCGAAAAACAGTACGGCGAATTACCCAAGGTGGGCTGCTACCCCAGCCAGCTCAACCAGGTGTTCATGAACCTGCTCAAAAATGCGGTTCAGGCAATCGAAAACAAAGGGGTGGTGCGCATCCAGACCCGGCGGCAGGACGGGCGGGTGGAGATCAAGATCTCCGACAGCGGCCGGGGCATCCCGGCCGAGAAGCTGAGCCGGATCTTCGATTTCGGTTTCTCCAGCGGCAGCGAACGGGTCAAGATGGGATCCGGGCTGGTGACCGCTTTCAATATTATTCAAAAGCATGATGGCGAAATATTGGCGAACAGTGAACCCGGGAAAGGATCGACGTTCACGGTGCTGCTGCCGGTAAGGTGAATATGAATTATGAAAAAAATCAATCTTAATTAATTCTTCCCAAGACTAATACCTTATCAAAACGGTTAATGGTTGAAACCCCACCCGATCTTTCATGTCGACAATATTGTTGCTCCGCTGTTGATCGCCCAGGGGGCCAACGATCCGCGAGTGAAGAAAGAAGAATCTGATCAGATTGTCGAAGCGCTGAAAAAACGCAATATCGAGGTGCCTTATATCCTGAAAGAAAACGAGGGGCATGGTTTCCGTAATGAAGAAAACCGCTTCGATTTCTACCGCGCCATGGAAACGTTTTTCTCCCGCCATCTCGGGGGCAAAAGCGAGGATGTGATCGCGAATTAGTGAGCGGATTGTTTAACGACAATAAATAGAGCAAAATTAATGCTTAACCGAATTCTCTTGCCACTGCTGGTGTGGTATTTTGCTGCTGCCGCCAACCCTGTGATTCTGCCAGTTGGAGCCGGTTCGCAGCTGCAGGAGCTTTTCGAAGACTATTTCGAAGAATTCCTGCAGCTCAATCCGCTCTTTGCCACTTCGATCGGCGATCATCGCTACAATGATCAACTGGCGATCGACATCAGCGAAAGCCACCGCCGGAAACAGGAGGAGATGGCCCGGCGCTACCTGGCTGCTATCGGCCGGATCGAACGCGCCGCCCTGAGCCCGGAGGACCGGCTAAGTTATGACGTCTTCGTCACCGACCTCAAGCTGACCCTGGAGTCGCTGCAATTTCCCGAGCACCTCCTGCCGGTATCGCTGTTTGGCAGCCTGCCGACGCAGTTGATCCAAATGGGGACCGGAGGGGGCATTCAGCCTTTCGAAAGCAGGCAGGACTATGAAGATTTTCTCCAGCGACTCAACGCCTTTCCCGCCTGGGTAGACAGCGCGATTGCCAACATGAACCGGGGGATCGAACAGGGAGTGGTACAGTCGCGAGCGATCATCGAGCAGACCCTCCCCACCCTGCAGGCCCAGGTGGTCGATGACCCGAAAGCCAGCAGCTTCTACAGCCCGTTGCGCCGGCTTCCCCGGGAACTGACCTGGGAGGAGAAGATTCGCCTGATCGATCGGTACAAAAACGCCATCATGGAAGCCGTCGTGCCGGCCTACCGAAAATTGCACGATTACCTGCGCGATGATTACCTGCCGCACACCCGTTCCGAACTCGGTCTTTCCGCGCTTCCCAATGGGAAAGACTGGTACCGCTTCCGGATGCGTTTTTTTACGACCACCGACCTTTCGCCGGATCGAATTTTTACGATTGGCGAAAAGGAGCTGGCACGAATCGGCCGGGAGATGGAGGTGACCCTGCGTGCCATCGGCTATCCCGGAGGGGTTGGCGACTACCTGGGGCAGCTCTGGAGTGATCCGAACCTGGTGATCCGCAATAACCCCAAGGCGATTTTTGCCGGATTTGAGGAGATCGGCACCATCGTAAAATCGCATTTGGGAGATCAATTCAGCACCATCCCTGCCGCACCGCTGGAGATCCGCCCGGTAGAAAAAGCGGTTGCCGGGGTCTCCGCCGCCGCATTTTACAACAATCCCTCCGCCGACGGCCGGCGGCCGGGCGTTTTTTATGTGAACAGCCACATGACGGTTTATCCCAAAACCCAGATGGAGACCCTCTACCTCCACGAGGCCCTGCCCGGTCATCATTTCCAGATCGCCCTGGCTCAAGAGCAGACCCAATTGCCCAAATTCCGCCGCTTCAATTATTATGGCGCCTATATTGAAGGCTGGGGCTTGTATGCCGAATCGCTGGGCAAGGAACTGGGACTGTTCCACGATCCGCACCAATATCTCGGGCATCTGACCTTTGAGCTGCTGCGCGCCGCCCGGCTGGTGGCGGATGTGGGGATTCACGACCGGGGCTGGAGCCGGGAGGAGGCCGGGCGCTATTTATCTGAGCATGCCTTCGGTTACGGATACTTCGAGATCAACCGATATATTTCCATGCCCGCGCAAGCCCTGTCCTACAAGATCGGCCAGTTGAAGATCAGCGAATTGCGGGAAAAAGCGCAGAAAAAGCTCGGCGACAGGTTCGACGTCCGGGCCTTCCACCAGGCAGTGCTGGAAGATGGGCCGTTGCCGCTGGACTTGCTGGAGAAAAAGGTTGTGAATGCGGATTTCGGAATGCGGAATGCGGAATGAAAGATACGTGGAGCGAAAAGCGTGGAGCGAAACAGAGGGGCAACCGCCCCTGATTTACTTGCTGGACGCTTCGTAAATCTGTCCCCGCCTTGAAAATGCGGGGAATAATTATCAGTCCATATCAATTCTTAATCAACATCGCGAGCGCCAGCAAACAAATATCCAGCATCGTGAGCGAAGCGAACTAATATCGCGAACGAAGTGAGCAAACATCGTGAGTGAAACGAACAAATATCGTGAACGAAGTGAGCAAATATCGCGAGCGCCAGCGAGCAAACATCGTGAGCGAAGCGAACTACACCAACGCACTCTCCTGCCCGGAATCGCCGATAAACAAGCAGGAGGAGCGCACCTGCTGGGGCACGCTGCGCATAAAATCGAAGGATAGTTGACTGGCCAGCCCGAAGATATTGATATCCGCCCGCGGGGCGGTCTCCGTCACCTGCTTAAACTCTCCCTCCAGCACATAAAACTCGGTCATCGACGGCAACCGGGCCTGGTCGCTGAGCCGTTCCAGGAAACGGTTGGCCTGGCGCTTCTCCGCTTTGGTGGAGGCGACGGTGATCAGGTTCAGCCTGCCTTCCCAGTTCGACTGGATCTGCAGCGCGATCAGCATCGCCAGGTGCCAGTTGGGACTGCCGTCGCGCAGCCAAAGATTGACATCCTTCTGAATCCCGAACGCCGCCCGGGGATGCTGGTTGAGGATGATGACTCCCATGTTATAGCGAACCGCATGGTGGTTCAGCGCCTCGATCACCGCATCATGCTCCGCATTTTCTTCCAGCGTCAGAAACAGCGCATTCGGACGCAACGCCCCGTTCTTGAGGGTCTGGATCACCAGGCGGGTACCGAGGATATACTCGTGCTCTTCGATCACGGTCGCGTTCACCGCAATACTTTGCTGGCTGAGGGGCTGGAGCAGCTCCCGGAGGTAGGCTTCGGTTTCATCGATGTTGCGATCCTGCACCGTGAAGGCGAAAATACTACCCGAAGGGTAGGTGATGCTGCGGATCAGCAGCAGCGAGCCGGCCCATACCTGGGGATCGGGAATCGGGATCAGCAAGTCCGGTTTCCAGGAGATCTGATGGCGGGGAAACTTGGCGGCCAGGCGGGCGGCGCGCTCCGCCAATACTAAGAACATCCCGCCGCGAATATCTCCCCATTCCGAACGCAACCCCTTGCGGGTCAACCAGATATAGAGAATGATGATGGTGATCAGCGCCACCACACTGAAAATCGGATTGATCAGAAACATGATGAAAACGCAGCTCAAGGCTCCCACCAGCGAGACAAAACGCGGCACTTTGAAGGTGGGCCGAAAGCTGATGATCTTCATACTTTGCTGGATGAACACCACCAGGTTGAGGGTGCCGTAGGTGATCAGGAAAAACATGGTGATCAGAGAGGCCAGGGCGTCGAGATTGCCGGCCAGGATCGATACCAGGATAAAGCCACCGGTGAAGATAATCGCATTGCGCGGTTCGTTGTTCTCGGACTTGACGGCGAAGAAATTATCGAAAGGCACGGTCTTTTGCTCCGCCAGGGCCTGCAGCACCCGCGGCGCCCCGACCATACTGCCCAGGGCAGAGGAGAAGGTTGCCGCCAGGATGCCCATGATTACCAGCCCTTCCCAGCGGGCGCTGTCGACCATCGCCATCTGGTTGCCGCGCAGCACCTCGGGGGAAATGTAATAGGCGCATAAATAGGCCAGCCCGATATAGATCACCAGGGTCACGCCGATGGCGCCGAGGGTGCCCAGCGGGATCGCCCGGCGGGGATCTTTCAGATCGCCGGACATATTGGCGCCGGCCATAATGCCGGTCACCGCCGGAAAGAAGATGGCAAAGACATGCCAGAAATCGGCATCCTGGAATTTCCCCACATAAACCAGTTTCGGCGCCGGCGCCTCCGGGGTCATCACAAACGAGACAATCGACAACCCGATGATCACCATGATGATATACTGGATCTTGATCGCAAAATGGGCGCTCACGTAGGAGATGCCCAGCAGCAGCATCCAGGCGGCAATCGACACCAGGGCGGGAATATGCTCCGGGAAGATGCGCAGCCAGCCCTCGGTAAATCCGATGATATACAATGCGGCGGAAAGGCTCTGGGAGATATAAAAAGGAATGCCCACGCTGCCTCCGGCCTCCAGTCCCAGGGATTTGGAGATGATCGAATACGCCCCGCCGGCGCCGATACGGATGTTGGTGGTGATGGAAGCCATCGACAGGCCGGTGCAGATGGTGACGGTCTTTGCCAGCAGGATGATCAGCACCGCTCCCACAAAGCCGGCATTGCCCACCACCCAACCCAGGCGGAGATACATGATCACGCCCAGGATGGTCAGCACATCCGGCACAAATACCCCGCCGAAGGTGCCGAACTTCCGCGCTTCAGCTTCCTTCCCCGGGCTGAGGAATTGTTTCGATTTGTCGATGAGTTTCTTCACGATACAGTTGTCAGTTGTCAGTTGTCAGTTGTCAGTGATCAGTTGTCAGTTTTTAATTATGGCTTGCGGTGTGATACAATCAACATACCTTTCCCGCACTCCGCACTCCGCACTCCGCACTCCGCACTCCGCACTCCGCACTCGAAATCCGAACTCCACCTCCGCACTCCGCACTCCGCACTCCGAAATCCTACTCCAGCATCTCCAGTATCTCCGCAATCGCCCGTTCCAACTGCGGGTCCTTCCCCTCGAGACGGTCTTTGACGGTATTCTTGATGTAAATATCCGGCGCGACCCCCTCCCGTTCCAGATCCTTCCCGTCCAGAGTATAACAGCCCCAGGCGGGCAGGCGGTAGTAGGAGCCGTCGACCAGCCCCTTGCCGGTGGTGAAGATGATCCAGCGATAGGTCTCGGTGCCGATCACCTTGCCCAGCTTCAGCGTCTTAAAGCCGTTGGCGGTCACCTCCGCATCGCTGAGGCTGACGGCATTGATCAGCAGTATCATCGGTTTGGCCGCCGGGGTCCAGTTTGGCTGGGGGGCGAATGTCCCTTCGCGGTATTTCCATTGCATATAAGGGCGCTGGCTGAGGGTCTGCAGCACCCGGTCGTGCACGTTGCCCCCGGTGTTGTAGCGCAAATCCAGGATCAGAGCATCTCGATGGATGGCTTCGGAAGAGATCTCGCGCAGGAACTGTTCCAGGCTGCCCCCGCCCATATTTTTCATATGAATATAAGCGATGCGCTTCCCGCTGCGCGCATCGACCCGCTGCTGGTTGGCGGCGATCCATTCATCATACAGCGCCTGGCGGATGCTGCCGCTGCTTTGGGGATGAAGCTTGACATCATGGGGCTTTCCCCCGCGCCGGAAGGTCAGGGTCATCTCTTCATCGCGGGAGGCGCTGAGGAAATAGCTTTCGCGGTTGCGGGCCGGATCGACCGGCGTTCCGTCGACCCCCACCAATACATCCCCGGGGCGCACATCTTTGCCGGCTTTATCCGCCGGGGTATCGGCCACAATCCGTGCCACCCGGTAGGGATCGGCATCATCGAAAATCAACCCGGTCTGCCGGCTGCGCAGGGAATAAAAGGTTTCTTCCTCCTTACCGCTGGAGCGGAAGGCGAGGTGCGAGGCATTGAGCTCGCCCAGCATATCGTTCAGCAGGACCCGCAGATCCTCCCGGGAGGCGACATGCGGCAGAAAGGCGGCATAGCGTTTCCCCAAGGCGACCCAATTCGCTCCGTGAAAGTGTTCATCATAAAAATTCTCTTCCAGGTTGGCCCAGGTCTCGTGGAACATCTGGTTAAACTCCGCCCGGAGATTGCGCTGGAAGCGGTGCTCGATCTTAACCTGCTCCACCTCGTTGCCACCCAGCTTCAGTTCGTGGATATTTCCGCTCAACAGGATAAAATGCTTATCATCCCCGCTGACGAGGTGCAGTGAATAGCTCTCCGCTCCCTTGATTTTTTCGGTTTTGGGAGCTTCGAACGGCTGGTAGACGGTTTTCCAGATATTGTATTTGCCACCTTCGTGGTTGGAGGTATAGAGCACCGTGGTTTCGTCATCCTTTTGCAGCACCAGCGCATTGAACTGCTGGCCGAAATCCGGCGACACCTGCTCGAACCGATCCAGCACCCGTTCAAAATCAATTTTCACCACCGGTCCCTTTTCCGTTTCCTGGTCATTCCCTTTATCCTTTTCCTTATCACCTTCATCCTTTATCCTTTTTCCTTTATCCTTTTCCTTATCGTCTTTTTTCTCCACAAACAAACTATCGAACCGGTCCGAGCGGAAATCCTGATCGAAGCGGGTCAGCGGCAGCCGGTAAATACGGGCATTCTCGGTACCGTAAGGATAGTTGGGGTGATAGCGGTCCGAGGAAAAATAAAGATAACGCCCATCCGGCGACCAGAACGGATCTGATTCGGTAACCCCGGTGGCGGTCAGATTACGGGTTTGTTTCGTTTTGAGGTCATAGATAAAAATATCCTGCTCAAAATTACGGTAAGCGGTATAAACCAGATAACGGTCATCCGGGGAAAAATAGGGGGTGGAATTATAAAACCCCCACAGCTCATCCCGGGTGATGGTTTCGCTGGTGAAATTTGCCAGATCGAGCAGGCGCACTTCCTCCCGCCCGCTCAAGTAGACCCCGCGGGTACGTTCGCGATTGAGCGAGAGATTACGATTGTTCTGCGCATCGGAGGTAAGCTGCTTTTCCGCGCCCCTGCCGGTGGCTTCGATAACGAACCAGTTGAGCCAGCCGGCGGGATCGGTCTGGTTATAGATCAGGCGGCGGTTGTCCTGGAGCCATTTCACTTCCGTCACCCGGCCCTGCGGATCGGTAGGCATTTGGCGCACGAACTTCCCTTTGGTGTCACAAACAAACAGCTCGCCGCGGGCGATGAAGGCAAATTTTTTTCCGTCCGGGGAAAGATCAAATCCGCTGATATTACCCGCCACCGGGAAGTCCTGGCTAAGCGCCAGGGTGTTGTTAAGCGCCAGACGGATAGGAATCTGCCGGCTCTCCTGGAGCGCGACATCGTAAACGAATAATTGATACCCCTTTTCAAAGACCACTTTTTCCCCATTGGCGGCCACCCGGGGATTTTTGATCGCGAGATCGAAGCGGGTTAAGGGGGTTTTCTGCCCGTTTTCGAAGGTGTAGAGATTATACTCTCCGTTGGCTTCGTCGGAGATGAAATAGAGTTTGCCGGCGCGGTCGACCGAAGGGCGGAAGTCCTTGCCGCGATAGTCGGTCAGTTGGCGCAGCTCCCCGCTGCGGGGGTTATAATGCTTGATGTCGGGATTATTATCGCCCTGATACCCTTTGCGCTGGGGAAATACCTGGCTCTCCCAGCTGTCGGTAAAATAGAAACCGTTCCCGCCAGGATCCTCCACCACGTCGAGGATGGTATTGAAATAGTGTTCCAGCAGCCGCTGCGGCGTGCCGCCCTTTAGCGCTACCTTGTAAGCGGAGAACTGGTTGTAGCGGTTGGAGGTGAAGTAGACATACTGCCCGTCCCACGACCAGGAATTGACCATGTCGCTGCCATCGTGAAAGGTGAGCTGGCGGACTTCCCCGCCGCCGGCAGGCATTACATAGACATTGTTATTACCATCTTGTTCCGCGGTAAAGGCAATCCATTTACCGTCGGGAGAGAACGCTGCAGCCTGCTCCCGGCCCTCCATCCCGGTCAGGCGGAAGGCCGTTCCGCCGGCGGCAGGCACCTGCCAGAGATCGCCTTCATAACTAAAAACAACCTGTTCCCCGTCGGGCGACAATGCCGGATCGGTAGCGAAATAGACCGGTTCGGCGAACACTAGTTGGCAAAACAACAGGAATGAAGCAAAACATAAATTTTTCATGGGAATACCCTTTAATAATTCGTACCGGCTGGCACCTGGCTTTGTATACCGACAGATTTCTCACTTCACTTCGCTGCGTTCGAAATGACAGCGATTCTGTCATTCTGATAACACCATCCGAGGAATCTGTTCTTTTGAAAGGAACTTAGATAACAGTCAACCGAGCCCAATGAGGGCAAATATCGATAACTAAAACTGAAAGCTGAAAACTGAAAACTGAAAACTGAAAACCAATTTGCAAATCTTTTCTATACCATTCAAGCGATTATTAATGTATAATATTAATTTATGTGTTGAACGAGTCATTGAGAAACGGTATGGCAGAAGCGCAATCCATCGGAGTTGAAGAATTTCTGGAATTGGCGGAAACTTTACCGCTCTTCGACGTGCGTACCCCGTCGGAGTTTAGCAACGGCCATATTCCCGGCGCCCGCAACCTGCCCTTGTTCAGCGATGACGAGCGGGTAAAGGTGGGCACCACCTATAACCGGCAGGGTTCACAAGAAGCGATTTTGACCGGTCTGGAACTGGTCGGTCCCAAAATGCGGGCGATGGTGGAGACGGTACAGGCTCAAACCGATCAGCGCCGGGTGCTGCTGCACTGCTGGCGCGGGGGGATGCGCAGCCGCAGCGTGGCCTGGCTGCTGAACTTCAGCGGATTCGAGGTGGCGGTGCTGCAGGGGGGGTATAAGGCTTACCGCCATCATGTGCTGAGCCGCTTCGCGCTGCGCCGGCCGGTTTTTATTCTCAGCGGCTATACCGGTTCGGGCAAAACCGAGATCCTGGAACATTTGCAGGAGATGGGGGAGCAGGTGATCGACCTGGAGGGGCTGGCCCATCACAAGGGGTCCGCTTTCGGCGCCCTGGGCGAGCTGCCCCAGCCAACTCAGCAGCAGTTTGAGAACGAACTGGCCCGGCAGTGGGAAAAGCTCGATCCGCAGCGCCCGGTGTGGCTGGAAGACGAGAGCAAAAAGATCGGCTGGCGAATAATTCCCGCTCCCCTGTGGGAGCAGATGCGCCACACCCCGGTGTATTTCCTGGATATGCCGGCGGAGTTGCGGGTTGGACGACTGATGGCCGACTACGGCGACTTTGCACCGGATCATCTGGCCGCATGCGTCAGCCGCCTGAGCAAACGGGTGGGTGGGCAGAATACTCAACAAGCTCTGGAGGCGCTGGCGGCAGGCGACCTGGCCACCTGCACCGATATCCTGCTGCGACGTTATTATGATAAAGCCTACCTGCACGGCCTTTCCAAACGCGACCAGAACCTGGTCCGCCACATCCCGACCCAAACCGCCGATGCCCGGGAAAATGCGCAATGCTTAATGGTAAATGCGCAATGGTAAACAACTTTGAATTGAGCATTGAGCATTGAGCATTTACCATTTACCATTAAAAAGGCCGGATACGGGGTCCGGCCTTTGGAGGGTACTGCTGGTTGAGGAGAGGAGAAAGTCTGGGGTGATTATGCGGATTTTTTGGCTGAGGATATTTTCAGCACCGAATAGAGCGGGCACCAGTTGATCGCTGCCGTCACAATCGGGATCAGGCCGAGCGCGCCCCACCAGCTTTCGTACGCCACTCCGGCGGCAATCGCCGCAACACCGATGACATAGCGCAGAATTTTATCAGTTTTGCCGACATTTAACTTCATTTAAATGATCTCCTGTTTGTTAGATTTTATTTGGACATAATCTGAGACGGTTGGATGTTGGAAATGACTAAAATTTACCTGTTTGGTCAAGTATTTTTTCAATTTATCTTTCACCCATTCACCCATTCACCCATCAACAGATACACCACCAAGATAACCCTTCCGTACCCGCCTGTCTGTATCATTGTTACATAAGCAGTGTATTTTTTGCTTTCTGCTGCAGCGCATGACGGTCGCGGATATGAATTTTGCCCCGGCTAAGACTTACCCAGCCATTTTTCTCGAATTCCTCCAGCACCCGGCTGACTCCCACCCGGGTAGTGCCGAGTTCCCGGGCCAGTTTGTCGTGAGTAATAGCCA
Source organism: Calditrichia bacterium (assembly GCA_020635015.1). Taxonomy (GTDB): domain Bacteria; phylum Calditrichota; class Calditrichia; order RBG-13-44-9; family J075; genus JACKAP01. The sequence goes on from JACKAP010000001.1 coordinate 549,885, forward strand.
GCACATCGCGGGAAGGCGGCAAGGCCTGGATCAGGAATACCGCTACGCGTTCATCGACCCGTAAAAAAGCAACCTTTTCGATAGTGGCCATAATTTCCCCAAGGCGGCGGGAGAGGATGTTGAAAGTGTGATCGCGCCAAACTGGGAAGCGGTCGATCCACTTGCGGAACTCGCCGGAGGGAATTACCACCATCTCCAGCGTTTCTTCGGCCACGGCGTAAGCCGGGAGGGGAGTTTGGCTCAGGATGCAAAAAGCGGTTAATACGCAACTTTCAAACGGATCGACATAATAGAGGGTAATCTCCCGGCCGCTTTCGCCGATCTTATAGACCCGCATCCGGCCTTTCAGCACCACAAAAAAGTACGGGCAGCTATCCCCCTCAAAAGCCAACTGCTCCCCGGCGGCGAAGGTTTTCAGCACCGCGAATTGCTCGAATGCCTCCAACTCACGCTCGCTGGCCTCCGCGAGTAATGGGATTCGCTTCGCTATCTCGCTCATTGATTTATCCTGTATCTTTTCGCTCATACTGCGCATAGTGTAAAATTTTATTGCATGGGGCAAGGAGCATGGCGCCGTAATGTACAAGCGCAAGTTCCGATACCTGCATCATTTCCTTTTCCGGTCCATCTTAAACATCTGCCAATACATCCGGCTCGTGGCCGGCGCCGCCAGGGGCAGGATCGCTTCGCTGGCCATTTGCACATCCTCAACGGTATAAAATGCCTTTGGATGATAGCGATGGATAATCGCCTGCACTGCAGCCAATTTTTTACGCTGGATCAGGGTGAAGATCACCTTCACCGGCCCGGTCGATCCCTGGCCGTCCACATGGGTGACGCCGTAGCCGTCGCGCTTCAGGCGTTCGACCAGCTTGTCGGCATTATTGCGCACGATGACCCGTACCACCTGCAGCCCGAAAGCCAGCTTCTGCTCGATCACCATTCCGACGTAATTGCCGGTGGCAAATCCCCCGGCGAAGGCCACATAGCAGGCGGCGTTATGCAGGTTCTGCAGGATCTGGCTGACCGCGATCAGCCAGATCAGCACCTCGAAAAAGCCCAGAATCGGGGCCACCAGCTTGTTCCCCCGGGAAATAAACACGATGCGGATGGTGCCGATACTGACATCGATGATCCGGGCGCAGAAGATCATCAGGGGTAGGATGACCCAGGTAAAGAGGTCAAATTCGCCGAAATGCATGTTTAGCCTCATGTCTTGACACGTGTTGAGCAAATAAAGCGTTCGGAAATCGTAGAAAAAGTGTTTACATCCCCCTTTCTCCCCCTTCGAAGGGGGAAAGAGGGGGATGTTACGGCCTTGATAGCAGCAAAATACGGTTTTTTACTTCAACTCGTGATTCGCATTAAATAGCAATTTACCCCCTGCCACAATATATTCAAAAACCGCTGCGTCCTCGGCGCTCTCTGCGGTAAAATTAAGCCGCTTCCCTTTCCACTATCGCGCACAGCGCCAATGCCGCCGCAGGCCAATGCCGCGCGCAGCGCCAATGACGACTAAGCATCTGGTCGAATGGCCATTCGACCCTATTCCACCTCCGCCAGCTCATCTTCCAGCAACTGCTTTTCATGGATCCAGGCATAGAGACCGCCCTGGCGAATCAGGTTGTTGTGTACCCCTTGCTCAGTGATGCGTCCGTCTTCCAGCACCAGGATCAAGTCGCAGTTCTGCAGGGTGGAGACCCGGTGGGAGACCAGGATCACGGTGCGGTCGGGGAAGAACGCCTCGAGGTTATTGAGGATCTTCGCTTCCGTCTGGGTGTCGAGGGCGGAAAAGGCATCGTCGAGGATCAGGATGTCCGGCTTGCGCAGGATCGCCCGGGCGATGGAAACCCGCTGCTTCTGCCCGCCGCTGAGGTTGATGCCTTTCTCTCCCAGGAGCGTATCATAACCATGGGGGAAATCCACGATCTGCTCATGGATGTCAGCCATCTGCGCCGCCCATTCGATATCTTCTTGGGAAGCGTCGGCGCAACCGTAGGCGATATTCTCCCCGATGGTGGCGGAGAACAGAAAGGTCTCCTGGGGCACATAACCGATACGCGCCCGCAGTCCTTTCAGCGACAGCCGGTTGATATCCTGCCCGTCAATCATCACCGTGCCGTCGGGCAGGTTAAGCAGATGGGGAATGGCCCGCACCAGGGTGCTTTTGCCGGAACCGGTGGGACCGATCACCCCGATGGTCTGGCGGGCGGGGATCTGCAGGTTGATCTCCTGCAGCACCGGCTGTTCGCTTTCGTAGGCAAAGGTGAGGTTTTTGAAGGTGATCTCCCCGCTCAGCTTATCCGGCACCAGCGCATCCGGCGCTTCCTGAATATCTGCCCGGGCTTCGTATATTTCGATCATCCGGTTGAGCGAAGCAGAACCTTGCTGGAATAAGCCGACCACCCAGCCGAGGGCGATGAAAGGCCAGATCAGGATGCTGGCATAGAGCAGGAAAGCGGTAAATTCGCCCAGGGTGATGGTGCCGGCGATGATCAGCTGCCCCCCGATCAGGATCACCAGGGCGATGGAGATGCCGATGGTCAGCATCAGCGAGGGATGAAAGGCTGCCTGCACCTTGGCGTGGGAGATGCTGCGGCGCATGAATTCCTCATTGGCGTGGCGGAACTGCTCGATCTCGTATTCCTCCCGGGCGAACCATTTGATCATGGTGCTGCCGGAGAGATTCTCCTGGGCCCGGGTGCTCAGCTCCGAAAATTGGTACTGGATCTTCTCGAAGCGCCGGTAGATCGCCTTCCCGAAGCGGTTGACCAGCACGGCGATTACCGGAAAGGGGGCCAGGGCGTAGAGGGTCAGGCGCGGGCTGATGTAGATCATCATCGGGATCACGAACAGGAAGGCGAAGATGGTGTTGGTGGAATAGGCAATCCCCGGGCCCACCAGGGAGCGCACCGCGGTGAGGTCGTTGGTGGCCCGCGACATGATGTCGCCGGTCGACATGCTCTGGAAATAGGACGGAGGCATGGAGGTCAGCTTCGCGAAGAAATCGTTGCGCAGGTCGTTCTCGATCTCCCGGGAGGCCACGATCATGCTCTTGCGCATCAGGAACAGAAAGGTGCCTTCCAGCAGCGAGACCAGCACCATCAGGGCGGCATAGATGGCCAGTTGGCTGAGATGAAAATCCTTTTGGAGGTAATCGATTGCCTGCTGCACGATGCGCGGATTGGTGATGCGAAAGGCATTGGTGAGCAGCACGAAAACGCCGCCGGCGAGATATTTCCATTTATAACGCGCGAGGTAGGGGCGGAGATATTTGAGCGAATTGAGCATGGGAACCTGTTCTTATTAAAATGCCCCGCCAATTTACGCTCAAATTCACCTGCTGGCAACCGTTTTTCCGGTAGGAGGATGCATCACGGCCTATTGCATGGGGCAAAGGGCATGGGGCATGGCGCCGTAATGTGCAAGCGCATATTCCGATACCCGCACTGTAAGACACCATGCCCCATGCCCTTTGCCCCATGCAAAAGTTCTCCGTATGACACAGTTCTCAGTATGAGCGGAAGACAAAATATCTCAGCGCGCTGCTGCTGCGATCCGCAGCCGCACCGCCCGCTTCTCGTTCTCGGGGATGGGCTGGCGGTTGCGTACGTAGGTGAGGTGATAGCTGAGCGCCACCGCCCGGGAAAAATGTTCGAAGACTTTCCCCAGTTCCCCCACGGTTTCCGGGAATGCGGCGAGGCCGGTTTCGCTGGTGAGAGCGGTCAGCACCTCCGGATCGACCCCATCGCGGCCCTGCAGGCCGATGGTAAAGCTTTTGATATGCCGTCCTCCGGGGTCGGGCGACTCCAGCCGTTCCTTCAAATAGGCCGGCGTCAAATGCGACGGCGAGTTATTGTCATTGCCGTCGGTGAAGGTGACCAGGGCTTTTCCCTCGCCTGCGCTGTTTGCCAGCAGGGTGATGCCGGCGTCCATCCCGGCATAAAGTGCGGTGAACTGCCCCTGCAGCAGCCCGTCGATATAGGCCAGCACCGCACTGGTGTCGGCCGTCGGTGCCAGCTGGTGCACCTCGCCGGCAAAGTCGACGATCCCGATTGCCGCCCCCGGCGCCAATATCTTCACCCGGCGCACAAACGCTTTGGCGTGGGTTTTCACCCGCTGAAAATCGGCTCCCAGTGAGGCGCTGACATCCAGCGCCAGCACCACCGCCGGGGCGCTGACCGGCTCGTGGTAGGCGACATACTCGGTGGTGGAATGCCAGGCATTGCCGCGAAATTCCTCGGTCTCGATCGCCTGGATCTCGTAGCAGCCTTGCTGGTCGGCGATGCTGACATTATCCAGGTTGATCCGCACGGTGTTGCCGCTGCCGGATTGGCCGTAACGGCTGTTCAGGCGGGTGTCGACCTGCACCGCCGCTGAGGTGCGGGCGCTGTCGAACTCGATCTGCGGGCTGTTGCCGTCCGGATTCCAGTAATTGAGATAAAGCAGGAACTCATCTTCCCCGGCGGTGTTGCCGCTGCCGGTTGGGGTGCTGTCCTCTTCATACCCGCGGTATACCACATCCTCGCAGCCAGGCAGCAGCGCCAGCAGCACCGCCAGGATGACCATCGCCAAGACTGATTTCATGTTCTTCTCCTTCAGAATATCGACAAAGTTGTATTGCTATCCACACACATTCCCGGTGAGATGCCGCCATTCCCTGGCAAAGCGATCGCGGCTTCCGCACGACATATATCCCCGCGCACAGGTACGGCTCGCTGCTCTTCTTAAGGCAAGCACTGTTCCAAAACAGTCATTTCCATCGCCAGACGGATTTGTATACAGTGCTAATTTTTTGTAAATATTGGGATTGTTCAAAAAAGGGGAAGATGCTAAAAATCAGGCATCCGCATTAATAATTTGATCTGGAAAGCAGTGGCGGGATCATGCTGTAAAAAGTATTTACATCTTTTGCCCTTAACGGGAGTTACTCGCCCTGCGGCAAAATGTGGTTATTCGTTGTCAGTTGCCAGTTCGACAGGTCGCTGCTGGAAAACATATCCAGAAAACATGCGAATGACAAGCGGTGCTTTTTTATCCACAGATTACACGGATTTTCACTGATTTAGATAACCAAGCAGTTTTCGACCAATCGATTTTTCGCCACGAATGTTCACGCATGATACTGTCAGCCGGGTAACATTTTTTGAAAAAGTTCTGGGAATGATGAGTGGTTTGCTACATTATGCTGGATGCTGGATGCTGGATGTTGGATGTTGGATGCTGGATGTTAGAACATCCGCAATCTATTTCATCGAATCAAGTATATTATTACTTTATCCTTTATCCTTTATCCTTTAACCTTCGCCAGCATCCAGTATCTCAGAAACGTCTATAACCGCTTAATTTCCCGGAGTGCTCAATGCCTGATGCTCAATCTTCCCTGCGCTGGAAAACCATTGCCTTCCCCACCGAGCATGGCGGATGGGGATTTCTGTTCGAACCGATATTGCTGGGCCTGCTGGTTGCTTTCTCTGGCGGCGGCCTGCTGCTGGGGTTGATGACGGTTGCCGCCTTCCTGGCGCGTCATCCCCTCAAGCTGTATCTGAAGCAGCGCCGGCGCCATCCGGCAGCGCGGCGGGTGCGGGTTGCCGGAATCTTTGCCCTGAGTTATCTTGGGACCGCCCTGGGTGCGGGGGTGGGAGTGATGGCCGTAGGGGGCTTCGATCCGTTGCTGCCGTTTGTGTTGCTCAGCCCGTTTCTGCTGATCTACTGGTTTTACGATCAGCAGCAGCAAGCCCGGCAGTTGCTGCCGGAGTTGGCCGGGCCGCTGGGACTGGCTGCCTCCGCCCCGGGGATCGCCCTGGCGGCGGGGTGGAGCTGGCCGGCGGCAGCGATGCTCTGGTTGATCCTGACCGCGCGCAGCATCCCCTCGATCCTCTACGTGCGGGCCCGGCTGCGCCTGGAGAAAGGCCAGCCTTTTCAGCCCTGGTGGTCGCATGGCAGTCACCTTGCCGCGCTGGCGCTACTGGCGCTGCTGGCAGTCTACGGCCGGGTGCCCTGGCTGGCCGCAGCCGCGGAGGGAATTTTGCTGGTCCGCGCTGCGGCAGGGTTGTCTGCCTTCCGCAAAGCGATCAAGGCCAAACAAGTCGGCTTTCAGGAGATTGCCTACGGACTGATCTTCGTGCTGCTGGCGGCGATGGGATACTGGTGGCGCCTCTAATCCGGCGAGTTTTTTTTGCCACGAATGAACGCGAATGGCCGCGAATAGAATCGATTGCCACAGAGACACGGAGAACACAGAGAATAACATACTCGTTGATGGGGTGATGGGTTAATGAGTTTTTTTTGCAAAGCCTGTTTTTCAACTTTAATCCCTTTTGTTTTCTATTCTCTGTGTTCTCCGTGCCTCTGTAAAACATTCTCAGAATTTCTAACGGAAGAACGCCTATGACAACGCTTACCCCCTTCAAAATCGCCCTGATCCAGGAGCCTCCGGTGTTTTTGAACCTGGAGGCCAGTGTGGTGAAAGCGCTCAATCTGATTGAAACGGCCGCCGGCAGCGGGGCAAGGATCATCATCTTTCCGGAAACCTGGTTGCCCGGCTACCCGGTGTGGCTGGATTTTTCCCCCGCAGCGGGGTTGTGGGATCATCCCCCGGCAATAGCACTCTACCGGGTGCTGAGCGAGAATGCCCTGGAGATTTCCGGCCCGGCGCTGGAACAACTGCAACAGGCCGCCGGCAATAACGACGCCTGGGTGGTGATGGGCGCACATGAAAAAGACGGTGGCACGCTCTATAACACCATCGTTTACCTGTCTCCAGATGGCAGTGTGCGCATCCACCGCAAACTGATGCCCACCTACACCGAGCGGTTGATCTGGGGGCGGGGCGACGGCAGCACCCTGACCGTGCTGGAGACCGCCTATGGCCGGCTGGGCGGATTGATCTGCTGGGAGCATTGGATGCCCCTGGCCCGGGCAGCGATGCATGCGAAGCGGGAAACCCTGCACATCGCCCAATGGCCGATGGTCAAGGAACTGCATCAGATTGCCAGCCGCCACTATGCCTTTGAAGGGCAGTGCTACGTGACGGCTGCCGGATGTGTTTTGAGTAAAAAAGATGTGCTGGAGGGATTCTGCTCGCAATACCGGACGGATCACCCCGCATACGAATTGCTGGCCGGGATGCCCGGCGATGACAACGAATTGCTGCTTAAAGGGGGCAGCACGATCATTGGGCCGGATGCCGGGTATGTGACCGCGCCGCTATATAAAAAAGCGGCAACTATTTATGGTGAAATCGATCCGGGGCGAATTGCCGAAGGCCACCTCACCCTGGATACCGACGGCCACTATGCCCGCCCGGACGTGTTCGAACTGCGGGTGAATGATGCGCCCCAGCGGGCGGTTCGGTTTCGCTCGCAGGAGTAGGATTGCCGGCTGCGCCGGCGATGTTTGCTCGCTGTCGCTCACGATGTTTGCGCTGACGCGCGATGTTTGCTCGCTGCGCTCACGATATTTGATATGATTTACATTGCAACTTAATTTTTCAAAAAATACCTTTATCGCTCTTCGCTCTTCGCTCTTCGCTCTTCGCTCTTCGCTCGCTCTTCGCTCAAAACAACGCCACCCCGTCAATCCCTTCCGGCGGCGTTATTCCGAACAGCTTCGCCAGGGTGGGCGCGATGTCCACCGTGCGCACTTTTTGATCATACACCCCGGCAGAAATCCCCGGGCCGCTGAAGACGATCGGCACGTGGGTGTCATAGTCGTAAGTCGATCCGTGGGTGGTGCCGGTCATGCTGCTGCGGGAAAGATAAAATTCTTTCAGGCGCAGCATCAGGTCGCCGGTACGTTCCGGGTGGAAGGAATTGCGGTGGCGCGCCTGGTAGGGGCGCTGCTCGCCTGCTGTCGGCGCCAGGTCTGCTTTGGTGTACACATCAGCAACGCCTTCGATTTGGCGAATTTGCGCCGCCAGCGCCTGGTCGAGGGTTTGCGGATCGACCCCATAACGCTGCGCCACTTCATAGTCAAGGTATAAGCTGTAGCCCATGCTTTTCAGAAAATAATTCTCACCGATGCCCAGTTCCTGCCCCACCCGGAGAAACACATTCTCGATATCTTGCTTCAATTGTCCCGGGGGAAGGCGCCGGGCTGGAATACCGCGCCGCTGCAGTTCCTCCGGCAGTGGCAGCACCCCATGATCGCTGCCCAGAGCGATCAGGTAATTCTCCGCCCCGATCCGCGCATCGAGAAAATCGAAGAAATCGCCCAGGTATTCATCCAGGCGCAGGAAATAATCCATACTCTCCTGGCTCATCGGCCCGTAATCGTGCCCGATGGCATCGCAGGCGGAAGCGCCCAGGAAGAGCAGGTCCGGCACATCGTCGCTGCCCAGCCCGGTCTGTTCCACCAGGGTTTTGGCAAATGCCAGCATCAACTGCTCGTGGAAGGGGGAGGTGGTCAGTTTATCGTAATATTTTTTGTCCGGCGCGGCGGAACCGGCTTTAAACGAATGGGGGAAGAAGGTGCTGTCGCCGCCCGCTTCGCCGGGAAAAGTATCCTCCCGGGCCAGGAAATAAGTCTCCTCACCCTTCAGCTTTTGCCAACCGGCATCGAAATAGGAATCGACCTGGCGGGATCGGTTAAAGGCATTCACCCACTCAGGAATGGTGTCGCCGTAGAACTTGGAGGTGATGATATTGCCGCTGGCGTTGTCGCTGTCGAACCAATAGGCGCCATCGGCCTTCATCCCGGTGGAGAGGATGGAGGCGCGGTCTTTCTTGGCCACCCCATACACTTTGCTTTCGGGCGATTGGGTCTTGAGCCAGTCGCCCAGGGTCGAGGTCAGCAGGTTTTGGGCGGAACGCCCTTTCGACGGTTTCAATTGGGGAAAGCCAATCAGCGCCGCGCTGGTGTCCTCGCAGCAGTAGACATTACGCCCCAGTTTCTTGTCGTACCAGTCGTTATTCACGATTCCGTTGTGGGCCGGGAAGGCGCCGGTGGCAATGGTGGCATGCCCGGCCCCGGTGACGGTATAGGCATGCTCATGATGGGCATTGGTATAAATTGCCGCATTTTTCGCAATCCGGGCAAATCCATGCCGGAAGATCCCGCTGAAGCGGGTGAGGTGATCGGCGCGCATCTGATCGACCACCAGCATCACTACCAGGCGGGGAGGTTTTTGCTGCCCGCGACCGGACATCGGCAGCAGAAAAATAAGCGTCAATAAAAGCAGCCATGATCGGCGTTGTTTCATGAGTGAATCCTTCTCATTCATTGGTTACTGATATTTATTTCATTAAGTAAATACATTACAACGGCCGGAACAAGCCAGCATCAGTCGTGCTCATTCGTGGCTAAAGCCGTCCCGCCAGCTGGTTCGCCGCCTTCGCCAAATCGAAATCCCGTTCCGAAATGCCGCCCACATCATGGGTCTGCAGATCAATCACCACCCGGTTATACACATTGAACCATTCCGGGTGATGGTTATGCTTCTCGGCCACGATCGCCAGCCGGGTCATGAAACCGAAGGCGGCGATAAAATCGGCAAATTTAAACTCCCGGTGCAGTTTGCCGTTCACCAGCGACCAGCCCGGCATCTCCTCCAGCCGGCCGCGCACTTCCATTTCACTGAGTTTATGTATTTCGGACATGTTTTCTCCATCGCTTAATGAGACTAAGCAGAGAATATAACGTACATCGCATATAAATGGGAGGGAGAAAAGAAAAGGATGAAGGGGGAAGGGATAAAGGATGAAGGAATAAGGATGAAGGAATAAGGATGAAGGAATAAGGATAAAGGGGAAAGTAGATTAATATGCGCTCTTTCACGCTATAGCCCTAAATGTAACTTGAACTGTCATTGCGAGGCGCTTTTTACCGAAGCAATCTCCTGCGTGGCGCACCCATCTGCAGTTACATTGGGAGTGATCTGCCGGAGATTGCCGCGCCGCAAAATACGCGGCTCGCAATGACGATACCTTTATCCTTCATCCTTCATCCTTCATCCTTTATCCTTGTATTTTACTCAAGCAGCCTGCTTGCGGATGCCGTAACGCTGGGTAGCGTAGCCGACGATTGCGCCGACCAGCGCTCCCGGAAGCATGATTTCCCAGAAGTAGGTGTTGCCGGTGGCGGGATCTTCCATCAGGGCGAAAGGCAGGGTGACCAGGATTGCCACGATCAACCCGATCAGGATGCCCAGGGGAAGGGAGTTGACCCGCTGGGCAACAAAGCCGATCACAATGCCCGCTACCAGCCCTTTGAAGGTGGAACTGGCTACGATCAGCACCATCTGCTCGCGCACTTCCGGGGTAAACCAGGCGGTCATCCCATCAAAAAAACCTAACACCGCTCCTAACAAAATTCCCAACAATGGTTTTGACATTTGCGTCTCCTTAAAAATAGTGAATATGAATCAACCTTTGTACTTCTTTTAAACGAAATTCTGCCATTCTTTAAGGGCGGAAGAAAAAAATCATCAGCAGGCGAATGATCAGGTAGGTCAGGACCAGGCCGGCGAGGAAACGGTACTTGAACAGGAAGCGCCGGGCGATCTCCAGGAGATTTTCGCGATAAGCAGAGACGGCGCGGCCGTCGAGGAATGCTTCGATGTCGGCGATCAGCGCCGTCACCGTATCATAGCGCGCGGAGTTGTCCCAGGCCATCGCCCGGGTACAGATGGCGCGCAGCGGGCGGGAGAGCGGGCGATCTTCCGCCCGCGCGGCTGCCAGATCCCAGGCCAGCTGCTTGGTAAATGCCGGCTCCGCTTCCGGGAGCGGAGGGTTTTTCCGGCAGAGCAAAAAAAAGAGGATCGCGCCGAGGGCATAAACATCACTGCGGGCGTCGACCGCCTCCACTTGACCGCGAGCCTGTTCAGGCGCCATGAAGGCCGGGGTGCCTAACACCGTGCCGCTGCGGGTTTGCGGGCCGGAAGAAAAATCATCGCTCGCCACTCCCTCGCCGCCTGCGGCCTTCTCATCCGGCGCCTCCTGGAGCTTGGCGATCCCCCAGTCCATCACCAGCACCTCGCCAAATCCCCCCACCATGACGTTCTCCGGCTTAAGATCGCGGTGGATCACCCCTCGGACATGGGCAAAGGCCACCGCCTGGCAGATTCGCTGGAAAATCCGCAGCCGTTCCGACAGTGGCTCGATGCTTTTGCTATAGCGTTCGAGGCTGCTGCCCTGCACCCGCTTCATGGTGTAATAGACCCGCCCGTCGGGTAGTTCGCCAACATCGTGCAGCGGCACGATCCCGGGATGTTCCAGGCGGGCGATGATCCGCGCCTCGCGCAGCATGCGTGCGGTGAGGTCCGGCGGGGGATCGGGAATATTGATCACCTTCAGCGCCACCTCTCGCCGCAGCACGGTATCCTCCACCAGATAAACGTTCCCCATTCCCCCGCTGCCCAACTTGCGGATCAGGCGGTATTTGCTGTCGCTGAGGTCCGGCAGGTCGGCCACCCGGCGCAGGCGGCGCAGCAAACCGTCGGAGAGCGGCTTCATTCCGGATCGACTCCCAACACCTCGCGGACTTCGCTGCGGAATTCCTCATCGCTGGCGGTCAGCTCGCGGAGTATTTCCAGCACCAGGCGGCGAAACTCCCGGCGAACGTAGGCGAGATGGTTGGTGATCTGGGAAACCGGCAGGTCGAATTCGGCCGCCAACTGGTCATAAGTGATTTTTTCGGCTTCATCTTCGCGCAGGTCGTAGCGCTCGAAGATTCGGTAGTGCTGCATTTTGCCGGCGGTTTCACAGGCTTCCTTTAGACGCGCCAGCGCCACTTCGAACAGGCTGCGCAGCGATTCCCGCTCGAAAAAATCTTCCGGCACAGTGCCGGCAGAGAGCTGCAGTTCGCGGATCTCCCCTTCGGCATTTTCAAAATCCAGCCCCATGATCTGAGCATTGCCGCCGCGTTTGAGTCGTTTGCCGGCCTTATTTTCGTTGGCGATGTAACCGTCGAGGCAAGTCCGCAGAAAAGTACGGAAACGGGCTTTTGCCGGATCGTAGCCCTGGAAAAATTCCTTTTCCATCGCCTGGGCAAAAAAGCCCTGGGTAAGATCCTTGGCGTCTTCATTCGATTGATGCCATTTCAGGCGAATATACTTATAGACCGGTTTCCAGTAACCGGCCACCAGCGCCGCATACCCCCGGTTGCGAGTCTCCGCATCGCCGCTGCGCGCGGCGATGATTGCCGACCCGCGGGTTTGGGGAAAGCGGCTGCCGGCGCCGCCGATGTGAGTGTCGTCGTGCATCATGCACCCTCAAATTTCATTACTGTAACTGATAGCCACAGAGGCACAGAGATCACAGAGAACGAATTATGCCAATTGAAATTGGCACTAATCACTGATAACTCCCCATCCTCTGTGCCCTCTGTGTCTCTGTGGCAAATGACAAAGTGTTGATCTTTACGCCCTACCGTCCCCGGATCACCACCGTGCCGCTGATCCGGTCATGCACCGTCTGGCGATTGGGATGCCAGATCGCCTCCAGGAACCCCAGGCCCAATGTCGACAGGCTGGCGCTGTACCCGCCGGCGCGGCCGAAGGCGTCCCACAGGCCGATCGGCCTGCCGTCCAGGCGCACCACCCTGATGCCGAACAACCATTTGCCGGGGGTGCGGCCTTTCAATATCCAGGTAAAGAACGTGAAATAAAACAAAAACACCCCTCCCAGGTTCAAGACAAAATTTAATCCGCCAAAAAATAAATCCGGCATGGCGGTTATCTTTTTCGCCTGGTAGTCGATTTCGCTTTTCTTGTCGCTGCCAAAATTAATACTGAATAATAAGGTGTAATCATCGAGCAGTGCTTTCAGTTCGGCTTCATCATCACTTTCCAGCGCCCGCTTCAGTTCCGGCGATATCGCCTGGGGATTTTTACTGGCGAATAAACGTACCACCTCGATTGTGACTTCGGTATAGTCGACGGATTTACCTTGCTCATCCGAAGCTTTGGTAATGGTATTGATGACCGTCTGATAAATTGCCGGATAGGCGATATACAGCGCCAGCAAGGTAATGAGCAGCATGATGCTTACAGCGCTGATGAACCAGATGGTCAGATCGAACAGCAGGGCCGCGCCCCTTCGCTGCGGTGACGCCAGGGCCCGGCCGAGCAATTGCGGATCGATTCGCATCGGCTCGTCGGTGATCTCGGAACGGCGTTTGAGATAGTCTTTTAAACTCATCGGAGCATAAGTTAGCGATTTCGCCTGAAAAAGCAACTGAGATTTTGACGCACGACCCCGCTGCCGCAACTTTTAACCACCGGGAAGCGTCTTTAAACTTTTTTGAGAACGAATTGCAAGTATCGTGAATACTAAGTTTTTTGTAATGATTAGCGCTTGGTTGTTGGTCATTGGTCATTGGTTATTGGCAAAGAACTGTCTCAACCAACAACCAACAACCAACAACCAACAACCAACAACCAACAATCCCAAACGGAGTTCCTTATGACGATTTCCCGAAGAACTTTCCTGGCGAGAGGCATTGGCGCTTCCAGCCTGATGTTGTTTTCTCCCTTTCAAATGACGGCGATTGCCGGTCCCCAGGAAGATAAAGCCCCCCTGGATAGAATGATTGTCGAGGAGTTTGTGCGGGTGGCCCATTCCGATCTTGATAAAGTCAAAGCGATGCTGGAGGAGACGCCGCATCTGCTCAATGCCGCCTGGGATTGGAAAAAAGGTGATTTCGAGACGGCAATCGGAGCGGCGGGCCACATGGGCCTGAAGGATACCGCCAACTACCTGATCGAAAAAGGGGCGCGGTTCGATATTTTTGTGCTGACGATGTTAGGGAAAACCGATATTGTAAAATCGCTTCTCGAACTGTATCCCCATTTGCTCCACGCCATCGGCCCCCACGGCTTTACCCTCCTGCATCACGCCAAACAGGGCGGCGATGATGCCGGAGAACTGCAGGAATATCTTTTGTCAAAAGGGCTTACCGAGACATTTATTAAAACGTTCTGAGGTGACAGAAAGCAATCTCTTAAGGATTGATTAAAGAATAACCTATTAGAAATATGGGTAGAAGGGTGAATGGGTAAATGGGTTTATGATCAATGTGAACAGTATCAGTTTCAGTTACTCCATACACTCATATACTCACCTACCCATATACAGTTTTTTTAGTTTACAATTGTCGGTTATTTGTTCTCTGTGATCTCTGTGGCTCCGTGGCAAAAAATGTTTACTTGTTGGTACCTCCCCCCTGTTCATAACCGCACACATCCTGTCTGCCTCCGGACAGTTCGGCCGTTTATTACCGCACGGCCTTCCCTTCAACTGCTTTAAAATCAACAGATTATTCTTTTTGGTACGCTTGTTGAAGCTTTATAACCGAACAAACAGGCATTCAAAGACAGGAATCATATCATGTTTCTCAACCATCTCAAAATCGCCTTTCGCGCCTTAGGCCGGGGCAAGATCTATACGATACTGAACATCACCGGGCTGGCGCTGGGGCTGGCCTGTTTCGGCTTTATCAGCGCCTGGGTGTTGAATGAACTCAGCTACGACCGCTTTCATGAAAAGCATGACCGCATCTACCGGTTAACCGGGGAGGTAAAAACCGATTCGGAAACTTTTGATCATGCGGTCACCAGTCCCCCGATGGCCGCTGCGCTGCAGCAGGATTTTCCGGAAGTGGAGAACGCCGTTCGCCTGGACAAGAACGATTGCATCGTACGGCGCGGCGACAAACAATTTCTGGAAGACGGGGTGCTGTTCACCGACCCGAGCTTTTTTGAGATATTCAGCTACCGCCTCACCCGGGGAAATGCCGCCACTGCCCTGAATGATCCTTATAGCCTGGTACTCACCGAAAGCATGGCCCGTAAATATTTTGGGGACGAGAATCCCCTGGGACAACAGATGACCTTGTTCGTGTACGATCCCGGCGGCCAGGGCGCGCCGTATACCGTCACCGGCGTACTGCCCGATCCCCCGCAAAACGCCCATTTTACGTTCAACTTTTTAGGCTCGTTCAACACCATGTATGCCGCAATGCCCGAAGCGGCCACCTCGGAATGGCTGTGGTTCTGGAACGGTTATTACACCTACCTGCTCCTCAAGCCAGGCACCGATCCGGCGCAACTGCAACAGAAGCTGCCGGCATTTGCCGATCGCTACCTGGGCGAGAAAATGCGCGAACTTAATATGTTCTACAAATTCTCTCTTCAGCCCATCAGCGCCATTCACCTTCACTCCGATCTGCGCTACGAGATTCAGGCAACTGGCAGCATCGACGCCGTCTACATTTTTGCTACCGTCGGCCTGTTCATCCTGCTGATCGCCTGCATCAATTATATGAACCTCGCCACCGCCCGCTCCCTGGGGCGCGCCAGGGAGGTCGGGGTTAAAAAGGTGGTCGGCGCCCGTGCCGGCCAGCTGATCCGGCAGTTTTTGATCGAATCCACCTTGATCGCTTTCCTGGCTCTGGTCATCTCTTGGCTGCTGATGGAGCTGGGCCAGCCATTCATGGCACAGCTGACCGGCAAGCAGGCCGGCTTCATCTTTTCCCCGCAGTTACTCCTGCTGATGGTGCTCGTGACCCTGCTCGCCGGCCTGTTCGCCGGCTGCTACCCGGCATTTTTCATCGCCGCCTTTAAACCGGTAGAGGTGCTTAAGGGGGCGTTTAAATCGACCGCCGCCGGCATTTCCCTGCGCCAGGCGCTGGTGGTGTTTCAGTTCGTGATTGCCACCGTCCTGCTCGCCGGCATGGGCGTGATCAATGCCCAGATGGATTTCATCCGCAGCAAGGATCTGGGATTCAAACGAGATGCCCTGGTGACGCTGGACGTCAACGGCTATGCCGAGGTGCAGCGGGGCATGGAAGCATTCCGCAACGACCTGCTGGCCAACAGTACCGTTGAAGGGGTCACCACCTCCCGGGGGTTGATCGTCAACGGCCTGAGTAACGGCCACATCGAGACCGTTGACAACGCCGGCGCAGCCATTTCCAGCAGCATGTACCGCCTGGAGGTGGGGCTGGAATATCTTTCCGTGTATGGTATCAACCTCGTGGCGGGGCGCGATTTTGATCCTGCCATTCCCACCGATACCGCTGAGGCCTTCATCGTCAACCGGGCGGCGGTCGAGATGCTGGGTTGGGGTGATCCGGCGCAAGCAATCGGCAAACCCTTCAAGCGCGGGAATATGAGCGGCCGGGTGATCGGAGTGGCGCGCGATTTTCATTTCGCATCACTACATAAGCCGGTCGAGCCGGTGTCCATCTCGCTCACCTCGCCCCGGCGGTTCTCCAGGATCACCCTGCGCATCCGCAGCGAACGTCTGGCGGAGACCCTGACGTTCATCCGCCAGACCTGGCAGACGCATTTCCCGGAAGCGCTTTACCAGTTAAACTTCATGAACGACCGGCTCAACCAGCAATACCGGCAGGAGCAGCAGTTCCGGGATATTTTCCAAATGTTTGTGGTTATCTCGCTGATCATCGCCGGGCTGGGGCTGTTTGGCCTGGCCTCCTACGCCGTCACCCAGCGGGTGAAGGAAATCGGCATCCGCAAGGTGCTGGGAGCCCCGGTCTCGCGGATTATCCTGCTGGTTTCCCGGGATTTCCTGAAGCTGGTGATCCTGGCCTGCATCATCGCCTGCCCCCTGGCCTATTGGATCATGAATCGCTGGCTGCAGGATTTCGCCTACCGGGCGGAGATCGGGCCGGGAGTGTTCCTCCTGGCTGCAGCGGCGGCCATTGTTGTGGCGGCATTGACGATCAGCTACCAATCGATCCGGGCGGCGCTGGCCGATCCGGTGAAAGCGTTACGGAGCGAATAGTTTGTTACAATTGAAAAAACTACAGCCACAGAGACACAGAGTTCACAGAGAACTGACAACTGACAACTATAGGTAGGGTGAATTAGTTGGAGAAAGATAGTTTATCCACTCAAAATGGTATAAGTCATTGGGTCGCATAAACAGCACTTATCAACCCCTCTAAATCTCCCCTTACCAAGGGGAGACTTGAAAGTTTCCCCCCTTGGTAAGGGGGGACGGAAGGGGGGTAAAAATACCAATTATTATATGCCGTTACGAATTCGATTTTAAGCTGAATATCTTCATAAACCAATTCATAGGTCAATAAAATCTCTGTGCGCTCTGTGTCTCTGTGGCAAAAAATCAGTATGTGATTATTCAATGTACCGCGATTTTAAGGAGAAATCATGTTCCCCAACTACCTGAAAACCGCCCTGCGCAGCCTGCGCAAGCAGAAGCTGTTTTCCCTGATCAACCTGTTCGGCCTGGCGGTGGGGATTACCGTCACCATATTGATCTTGCTCTACGTGCAGGCGGAATTGTCCTATGACGATTCCCAGGAAAACCGGGAGCAGGTCTACCGGGTGCTGCGCCAGGCGTCGCTGAACGGCAATGAATATTTGATCGGCATTACCTCCGGCCCCTTCGCCGCTGCGCTGGAGACCGATTTTCCGGAAACCATCCGCGAGGCGGTACGGGTGCTGCCCAATGACGGGCTGGTCACCTATCAAAATCATTCGTTTATGGAAAACAAGTTCTACCTGGCCGACGGCAACTTCTTTGAGGTTTTCTCCTTTCCTTTCCGCCGGGGCGATCCGGCCACCGCACTGACCCAACCCAATTCGGTGGTGCTGACGGCGGCGATGGCCCGCAAGTATTTCGGCGATGACGATCCGATCGGCAAAACCCTGCTGCTGGACGAGCAATATCAGTTTACCGTCAGCGGGGTGCTGGCAGACAATATCGGACGCTCCCACCTGGACTTCGACTTCATGGCCTCGATCGAATTCATGAACCGCTTCGACTGGTTCAGCGACTGGTGGAATAATATGCTGTTCACCTACGTGCGCATCGAGTCTCCGGCCGCGGCGCAGCAATTGGAATCGCAGTTGCCGGGATTCATGGATAAATATTTCGGGGATGATTTCGCTCGCAACGGCACCCGGGTGGATCTGACGCTGCAGCCGCTGGGGGCTATCTATTTCCAGAATGAGGTGCGCTACGATTACGCCCGGCATGGCGATGAAAAGGCGGTTTATATCTTCTTCGCGATCGCGGTATTTATTCTGCTGATCGCCTGTATCAACTACATGAACCTTACCACCGCCCGGGCCAGCCGCCGCGGGCGGGAGATCGGGGTGCGCAAGGTGCTGGGGGCCCATCGCGGCAAATTGATCCTGCAGTTCCTGGCCGAATCCTTCCTGATGACCTTAGCTGCGATCGTGCTGGCGATGGCCGCGGTGGAGTTACTGCTGCCCTTTTTTAACGCCGCCTTCCGCCTGGATCTGGCCATCGATTTCACCCGGCCGCAGTCGCTGGCATTTTTAGGGGGCATCCTGCTGCTGGTATCCCTGCTGGCGGGCAGCTATCCGGCGTTTCTCCTCTCCTCCTTTCAGCCGGTCAAAGTGCTGAAAAGCCGGCGCGACCGTGAAGCTCACGACGTGCTGATCCGCAAAGGATTGGTAATCTTCCAGTTCTGCATCTCGGTGTTCCTGATCATCGCCACGTTGCTGGTCGGGCAGCAGTTGGATTACCTGCGCAGCAAGGATCTCGGCTTCGACGAGTCCCAGGTGGTGCTGGTGCCGCTGAACAACCAGGAGATCCGCGATCAGCAGGAAACCTTCAAGGAACGCCTGCGTAACCAGCCGGGCGTGGTTAATGCTTCAGTAATGTCCGGGCAGCCGGGAGGATTTCACGACACCATGTCCTTCGACCTCGCCGGTAGAGACGACAACTTCCGTTTTCGCACCGTGTACACCGATTACGATTACGTGCAGACCCTGGGGATCGAACTGGCCGCCGGGCGCAATTTCTCGCGCGACTTCGGCAGCGACGACCATGCCGTGCTGTTGAACGAGACCGCGGTGCGCGCCCTGGGGTGGAGCAATGAAGAAGCGGTGGGCAAAACCCTCCACAACACCATGTTCGATACCACAGAGAGCGAGATTGTGGGCGTGGTGCGGGATTTTCACTTCTCCTCATTGAAAGACCGGATCGAGCCGCTGCTGATCGGCATCCGCCCCTGGGGGAGAATGATGGCGGTGAAGGTGCAATCGGCAGATATGGCCGGCGCCCTGGCGGCGATCGAAGCGCAGTGGAATAACATCAGCCCGGCGTATCCCTGCACCTATACCTTTCTGGATGAGACCTTCCAGCAATTGTACCGGCAGGAGCAGCGGGAATCGGTGCTGTTCAAAATTTTTGCCGTGATTTCTATTCTCATCGCCTGCCTGGGCATTTTTGCCCTGGCTTCTTTTGCAGCGGAGGAGCGCACCCGGGAGATCGGCATCCGCAAAGTGCTGGGCGCCACCATCCCCGGCCTGGTGCGCCTGCTTTCCCGCGATTTCGTCAAGCTGGTGGCATTGGGCAACCTGCTGGCCTGGCCGCTGGCCTGGTTGGCCATGAACCGCTGGCTGGGGGACTTCGCCTACCGTATCGAGATCGGCTGGGGCGTGTTTGTGCTGGCCGGAATACTGGCGCTGGCCATCGCCCTGCTGACGGTGATCTGGCAGGCGCTGAGGGCGGCGCTGGCCAATCCGGTGAAAGCGTTGCGGTACGAGTGAAATGCTTTTGCCACAGAGACACAGAGCGCACAGAGATTTTATAGTTATCAGTGATCCGTTTTCAGTTTTCAGTTCTCTGTGAACTCTGTGTCTCTGTGGCTAACACCGAATCCGAAATTCAACACGGAGGAACCTCTTTGAACAGCTACATCAGATTCGCCCTGCGGAACATGCGGAAGAACAAGCTCTACGCCATCATCAACATCGCCGGCCTGGCGCTGGGGATTGCCTGCGCGCTGGTCATTTTTTTGATTATCAAATTCGAGTTGAGCTTCGACACCTACCATCCGGATGCGGAACGCATTTACCGGATGGTGCGCACGACCACCGAATACGGCAATACCGATTATTCCACCGGCGTGCCCCATCCCATGCCGGACGCCCTGCGCACCGATTTCCCGGAATTCGAAGCGGTGACCATGGTGGACGGCAACTTCACCCCGTCGGTATATGCGGTGACCCGGGCGGATGGGACCGTCGCCAAATTTAAAGACGAGCCGGAGGTCGCATTCGTCGATCCGGATTATTTCCAAATATTCAGCTATCAATGGCTGGCCGGCGATCCCTCCCGGGCCCTGGCCAATCCCGGGTCGGCAGTTATTACCCAGAGTCTGGCCAAAACGATGTTCGGGGAAGCAAATCCGCTCGGCAGGCTGATCACCTGCGGCCGGCGCGACGAGGTGCAGATCACCGGCCTGGTGGCGGATCCTCCCCCAAACACCGATCTGCCTTATACCCTACTGATCCGCTACGATTTCCAGCAGCGCGGCAATGATAACTGGCGGAGCATTTCCAGCGCCACCCAATGCTACCTCAAACTGGCGCCGGGAGCGCAGGCGGAATCGTTTTCCGTCCCTTTGCACGCATTCATCGAAAAGCACATGGAAAAAGAAGACGCCGAGCGGATCAGCTTATCCCTGCAGCCCCTGCTGGCGCAGCACTTCGACAACCGTTTTCAGGGCGGGGTGGGGAGAACCGTTTCCAAGACCGCCTTCCTGGCATTGGGGCTGATCGGTCTGGTGCTGATTATCACCGCCTGCATCAACTTCGTGAACCTCAATACCGCTCTGGCGGTCCACCGCGCCAAAGAAGTGGGGGTCAGAAAAGTGCTCGGCAGCTCCCGGCTGCGCCTGATGGCCAATTTTTTAGGCGAGACCGCGCTCATTACCCTGCTGGCCATCGCTGCGGCGCTGGCTTTTGCGGAAATCATGCTGCCCCAATTGCAGTCGATTATGGGATACCGGCTTGAACTGAATTTGACCGGCGACTTTTTTGTGGCCGGCTATCTGCTGCTGCTGTTTGCCGCCGTTACCCTGTTGGCTGGATTTTATCCGGCCTTCCACCTGGCCAGCTTCACCCCGGCGGATGCGATCCGCAGCAACCGGCCAGCCTCCCGCGCCGGGAAAGGGCTGCTGCGCAAAAGCCTGGTGGTGCTGCAGTTCGCCATCTCCCAGACCCTGATCATCTGCGTCATGGTAATTGCCGGCCAGATGGATTATTTCCGCAGTGCCGATATGGGGTTCGTGAAGGAAGCGGTTGTAGAGCTTGAGCTGCCCATCCGCAATCAATCCCGGCTGGATCGCTTCAAGCAGCTCCTGCTGCAGCATGCTGCCATCCGCAAGGTCGGTTATTCCAACAGCGGCACGGCCTCGGAGAGCACCTGGAGCAGCAACTATACCCTGACCGATTCGGTAGAAATCAAGGAAGGCCGCGCCCATATCAAATTTGTCGATCAGGACTTCATCGACACCTATCAACTAACGATGCTGACCGGGGAAGGCCTGGCCGACAGTGATTCGCTGGAACGCTACGTCGTCAACCAGACCTTCGCAGAGAAAGCCGGTTACGGAGAACATCCGGAAAAACTTCTCGGTAAATACCTGAAGACCTGGGGAAAGGAAGCGCCGATCGGCGGGGTAGTGCGGGATTTCAACACCACCTCCCTGCATCAAGCGGTAGAACCGGTCGTGATGCTGGTATGGAACCGCTACTGGCAGGCCGGGGTCAAGATCGATCTGCCGCAGGCCCAAAGCGCCCTGGCCGCCATGCAGGAAGCCTGGGATGCAGTGTACCCGGAATACGTTTTCGAATATGCTTTCCTGGATGAATCGATCGCCAATTTTTATAAGCGCGAGCAGAATACCGCCCGGCTGATGAACCTCTTTACCGTCATCGCCATCATGATCGGCTGCATGGGATTGTTTGGCCTGGTATCCTATATCGCCGCCCAGCGCACCAAGGAGATCGGCATCCGCAAGGTACTGGGCGCCACCGTGCCGCACCTGCTGGGGCTGCTCTCGAAGGATTTCCTCAAACTGGTGCTGCTGGCAAATGTGCTCGCCTGGCCGGCGGCGTGGTTTGCCATGAGTTTCTGGCTGCAGAACTTTGCCTACCGGATCGAGATCGGCTGGTGGATCTTCATCCTCTCCGGCACGCTGACCCTGTTGGTCGCCCTGCTGACGGTCAGCTACCAGGCAGCGCGGGCGGCGCTGGCCAATCCGGTGGAGAGTTTGCGGTATGAATAGGCTCGATTTCGGAGTGCGGATTTCGGAGTGCGGAATTAAAGACATGGAGCGTGAGGCGAAAGGTGGTGAGCTGTCATTGGCGCTTCGCGCGTCATTAGCCTGCGGCGTCATTAGCCCTTCGGGCGTAATCTGTGGATATTTCTCCGGCGCGCGGAGCGTCAATGACGGCCGAAGGCCCAATGACAGCGAAGCGAATGACGCCCGAAGGGCAAACATCGTGAGCGTCAGCGAGCAAACATCGCGCGTAGCGCAAACATCGCGAGCGTCAGCGAGCAAACATCCAGCATCACTAAATGATCAAAAATCTTAAACCCTTTCGAGGTACTTTATGCTCTTAAACTACTTCAAACTCGCCTACCGGAACCTGCTTTCCAACAAACTGGTCTCCGCGATCAATATTTTCGGACTTTCGATTGCCATCGCCTCCTGTATTACTGTCTTCTTGTTTTTGCGGAATCATTGGACGATGGACAATTTTCACCAAAACGGTGAGCAGATTTTTATCGTGGAATACGGCATGGAGAACGCCGGCCAGGAGCAGGTGTGGGGCACCCCGCCGATGCCGCTGGGCCCGGCCCTGGCGCGGGATTTTCCCCAGGTTGAGCGAGCGGTGCGTACCAAATTACAGGGCTGCAAGGTCTACCTGGAAGACCGGGTATTCGAAGAGCTGGTATATTTCGCCGATCCCGGCTATTTCGATATGTTCACCTTTCCCCTCCAGGCCGGTACTCCCCGGGCGCTGGAAGAACCGGATGCGGTCATCCTGAGTGCGGAAGCCGCGGAGAAATATTTCAAAGGAGAAAATGCCGTCGGGAAGGATCTCATCATCGTATTCGAGAATCAGCAGAAAAAGATCATGAATGTGAAAGGGGTTGCCGAGCCGCTTCCCGAAAACACCGGGTTTATCTTCGACCTTCTTACCGGTTTCAACACCCTGGAGGCATTATATCCGGGCATGGCGGATGACTGGACCCAATACACCCGGGGAACTTTTGTGCAGCTCTACAATCCGAGCGATATCGATATTTTAGCGGCGAATGTAGATCAATATACCTCGTTGCACAATGATGCGGCAATTGATGGAGACCTGGAGATCAATTCGTTCGTTTTCGACAACCTGCGCCATCCGAACCCGGGAGCTTACCATGTGCTACTGCGCCCGGTAGAGACCGCCCATCCAATACTCACCCTGATGTTCCTGCTGATGGCTTTGCTGATGATGGCGCTCTCCTGCTTCAACTATATCAACATCGCGCTGGGTTTTGTGGGCAAGCGGCTGAAAGAGATCGGCATCCGCAAGGTGATCGGGGGGCGGAGGCGGCAGTTGATCGGCCAGTTTCTGGCGGAGAATCTGCTGCTATGCTTCCTGGCGCTGCTGTGCGGGCTGGCGCTGACCGAGATCGCCTTCGTGCCGCTGTTCAACTCGATCATGGTCTCAAAAATCTCCCTCTCGTTTACCGACAACCCCTGGCTGTGGGCTTTCGTGCCCGGACTGCTGGTTTTTACCGGCCTCGCCTCCGGTGCCTATCCGGCATTTTACATCAGTTCCTTGCAGCCGGTATTCATTTTCCGCGGCCGGCGCTTGTTTAAAAGCAAAAGCAAGCTGCTCCGGGTGTTTCTGGCGATGCAGTTCGTGCTGGCATTTTGCACAGTCATCATCGGCGTTCTGCTCCTGGTGGCGGGGAGTTACTGGAAAGATTCGCCCTGGGGCTATCAGCCGGATCAGACGCTGGTGGTGCGGCTCGACAACAGCGAGCAGTACCGCTTTATCAAAACTGAGGCGGAGCGCAGTCCGCACACCCTGCGGATTGCCGGTACCGTGAACCATATTGGAGAATCGCTATCGAAGGAAATTGTTCTCATCGGGGAGGAGAAGCACGAAGTGATCCGCTTTGATGTGGGCGCCGGCTATTTTGAGGCCACCGGTCTCCGGCTGGCCGCCGGACGGTTTTTCGACGAGGCGCTTCCCTATGAAGACGCCACGGCGGTGATTGTCAATAAGACCTTCGTACAGGAACGCCAATGGGCTGAACCGCTCGGGAAGCAACTCCGTGCCGGCGAGCAAACCTATCGGGTGATCGGGGTGGTAGACGATTTCAAATTGATCGGTTCCGCCGCCACCCGGCCGGTGGTGTTTTTCCAGGCCGATGCGGAGAAATTTGCTTATCTGGTGCTACGCTATGAAGCCGGATCGGGCGAGCAGGCCGCGGGGTTTGTGAAATCCATCTGGCAGCGGCTTTATCCGGAAATCCCCTTCAGTTATTTTCATCAACCGTCCGTGTTCGATAATTTCTATCGCAGCTACAACAATGTGACCTCGGCATTCAATTACATCGCCGGGTTGGCGCTGATCATCGCCTGCCTGGGGCTCTTCGGCCTGTCTTCCCAGAATTACGCCAGCTACCTGAAGGAGGTCAGCATCCGCAAGGTGCTGGGGGCCTCGGTGCGGGATACGGTGCTGCTGGTGAACCGGGCGTTCCTGATCATCCTCTTGATCGCCGGGGCACTGGCCACCGGGGTTTGCTACCTGGGCGTTCAGCTCCTGCTGGAAGCGGTGAAAGAATACACCGGCGTGGTGGAATTGGGTATCACCCCCTATTTGCTGGCCAATGTATTGGTCTTCCTGACTGCCGGCGCGGCCATCGCGGGACAATCGTACCGCCTGGCCCGGATATCCCCGGCGGTGACGCTGCGGAATGAATAATGGGTTGATGGGTGAATGGGTGAATGGGTTGATGGTGAATGGGAGGATGGGGCGGAATGCCGGACATGCAAGGGCGAGTCGAGACTCGCCCTTGCATGTCAGTTTTTACCCATATACCCATACACCCATTAACTCATTATCATTTAACCAACAACATCTTCCGGGTCCTTACAAATTTCTCCCCAGCGCGGATGCGGTAGAAATACACCCCGCTGGCCAGGCGACGGGCGTCGTATTGCAACTGATGGTAGCCGGCATTCTGCCACCCGTCGACCAGCACTTCCACCCGCTGCCCCAGCACATTGAAGATCTCCAGCTTTACCCGCGAGCGCTGCGGCAGGTCGTAGCGGATGGTGGTGCTTGGATTGAAAGGATTGGGATAGTTCTGATGCAGGGCAAAGACCGCCGGCAGGCCGGGCGGTGTGGATTCGTCGATAGTAGTGGGCAGCCCCACGGTCAGCTCCAGCGACCAGGCGTCGAGCACCCCGCTGTTGCCGGTGCCGCGGTCGAAGACCTCCAGCACCCAATCGCCTTCCGGATCGAGGTTGTCGAAATGCGCCAGGGGGCGGTAGGGACGGAAGGTGCCGGTATAGGGCGGGGCGCCGCTGCTGATCGGCAGGGCGGCGGAATCGTCCAGCACCGTCTGCAGAAAATCCTGCCCGCTGCTGCCCACCTCGTAGATCAAGGTATCGCGTACCCCGTTGTGGATCAGGGTCAGCACCAGGTCGTCGACATTGCTGTGCAGCACCGTGTCGATGGTGACGTTGACATCGCGCACCTCGAAGGGCATGCGTTCCCCCGCTAACGGGAAAAAGCGCACCCGCAGGGTATCGAAGAGCGATACCTGGGAGATGATCGGCAGGTTGAGATTGGTGCGGCGCAGGATCACTGAACCGGCGCGTACGGTAAAGCTGTCTTCCGGCGCAAAGGCCGAGCCGCTCAGCGCGCCGTCGACGGCTTGCACGCTCCAGTAATATTTCCCGGGCAGCAGGTTGTTGATGGCCCAACTGGTATCCTGAACCGCCCCGCTGCGGGCGATCCGACGCAGCCCGTCCGGCGCGGCCATTGGGGTAACCACCTGGCTGCCTCCGGGTGAAGTGCCGATGCGCAGGCTGTAACTCAGTCCTTCCTCCGGGGTCTGGGCATCATCGGACTTCCCCCAGCGGAGGGTCGCTCCGGAGAGACCGGCCTGCGCGCTGAGCCCTCCCGGCGCTGCCGGGGGATCATTGGAGGTCAGGACATTGTTGCGATAGACCCGGGCGCTGTAGAGGCCGAGGGTGTCCAGGCCGGTCACCAGCAGATCGAGGTCGCCGTCATTGTCCTGGTCGCCCCAGGCCAGCGCCCCGGTGCTGACCCCGGACAGCGGGGCGTTGATATTGGTAAATATTTCTCCCCCGTCGTTACGGTAGATGCGCGCCTCCCGCACGATCGGGAACAGGGTGCGGCCCTGGTAGACGATGTCGAGATCGCCGTCATTGTCGTAATCGCCCCAGGCCGCATCGCTGTTGTAGAAGCCGCTGAAGCCGGCGGCGGTCTCGCTGAACACGCCTTCGTCGTTGCGATAGAGGCCGGCAAATTCTTCCGAACCCGGCCCGGGATCCAGGGGTTTCAGGCCGACCGCAAACAGGTCGAGATCACCATCGTTGTCCTGGTCGCCCCAGGCCAGGGCGCAGCGGCTCAGCGGCGGCATCGGTGAGGGCACTTCGCTGTAGATACCCCCGTCGTTGCGGTACAGCTGGAAAACGAGCTCCACATCCCCGTTGCTGTCGTAGCTCACCCCGCTGAGGGCGATGTCGAGATCGCCGTCATTATCGTAGTCGCCCCAGGCGGCATCGCCGATCTGCACATCGCGCAGCCCGGCGTTCACCACGTTGAAAACTCCGTCATCGTTGCGGTAGAGACGGGTGGCCGGGGTATTGAGCACGACCTGGGCCCCGGTCACCAGCAGGTCGAGATCGCCGTCATTGTCGTAGTCGCCCCACTCCGCCGTGCCGTTGCTCACCCCGGTGAGATTTGCGTTGATATCAACAAAGCTGCCGTTGTCATTGCGGTAGATGTAGGCTTCGTTGGGGCTGCCGATACCAGGATAGCCGCCCAGGAAGAGGTCGAGATCGTTGTCGTTGTCGTAATCGCCCCAGGCGAGGATGCTGGCGGAAAGCTGGGCCAGGTTGGCGTTGATGTCGACGAAGCTGCCGTTGTCGTTGCGGAAAATCCCGCTGAAGGGATTCACCGTCGAGAGGCTGTCGCGTTGCCCGGCGATCGCCAGATCGAGATCTCCGTCATTGTCGTAATCGCCCCAGACACCATCACCATTTCCCACCGGCGGCAGGCCCGCGCCAATATCGGCGAAGGGCGAGAGCAGGGTGCGGAAGCTGTCTTCCACCGCAAAGGCCGAGCCGGCCAGCGCGCCGTCGATCGCCTGCACCGTCCAGTAATAGCGGGTGTCCGGCTGCAGATGGCCGATCTGCCAGAGGGTATCCTGGATGGCCCCGCTTTGCGCAATCAGCCGCCTCCCGTCGTTCCCCGCCATGGCGCTCATCACTTCCGACCCGCCGGGCGTGGTGCCGATGCGCAGGTTGTAGCTCAGTTCTGGGCTCTCCCCGTCGCCGGCAGGCGACCAGTGGAGCAGCGCGCCGGTGTCGGTGATCCCGCCGGCAGCGGTCGACGCCCCCATCACCGGCGGGGTGTTGGCAATTTGGAAATGGTTGCGGTAGACCCGGGCACTGTAAAGGCCGAGCGTATCCAGACCGGTCACCAGCAGGTCAAGGTCGTTGTCATCGTCAAAATCACCCCAGGCCAGCGCCCCGGTGCTGACGTCGGATAACGGAGCGCTGATGTTGGTGAACACCTCCCCCCCGTCGTTGCGGTAGACCAGCGCTTCCCGCACAATCGGGAACAGGGTGCGCCCCTGGTAGACGATGTCGAGATCGCCGTCATTGTCGTAATCCCCCCAGGCGGCATCGCTGTTGTAAAGGCCGGTGAAATTGGCGGCGGTCTCGCTGAACACGCCTTCGTCATTGCGATAAAGGGCGGCAAATTCTTCCGAGCCCGGCCCGGGATCCAGGGGTTTCAGGCCCACTGCAAACAAGTCGAGGTCGCCGTCAGCATCGTAATCGCCCCAGGCCAGGGCGCAGCGGCTCAGCGGGAGCATCGGCGAGGGCACCTCGCTGTAGATGCCTCCGTCGTTGCGGTAGAGCTGGAAGACGAGCTCCACACTCCCGCTGCTGTCGTAGCTTACTCCGCTGAGGGCGATGTCGAGGTCGCCGTCATTGTCGTAATCGCCCCAGGCGGCATCGCCGATCTGCACATCGCGCAGCCCGGCGTTCACTCTGTTGAACACCCCGTCATCGTTGCGGTAGAGGCGGGTGGCCGGGGTGTTGAGCACGAATTGCGCCCCGGTCACCAAGAGGTCGAGATCGCCGTCGTTGTCGTAATCGCCCCACTCCGCCGTGCCGTTGCTCACCCCGGTCAGATCAGCGTTGATATCGACAAAGCTGCCGTTGTCATTGCGGTAGATGTAAGCTTCATTGGGGCTGCCGGTGCCGGGATAGCCGCCCAGGAAGAGGTCGAGATCATTGTCGTTGTCATAATCGCCCCAGGCGAGGATGCTGGCGGAGAGCTGGGCCAGGTTGGCGTTGATGTCGACAAAGCTGCCGTTGTCGTTGCGGAAGATACCGCTGAAGGGATTTACCGTCGCCAGACTGTCGCGCTGCCCGGCGATCGCCAGGTCGAGATCCCCGTCATTGTCGTAATCGCCCCAAACCCCATCACCATTGCCCACCCGGGACAAACCGGCATGGATATCGGTAAAGAGGAAAGGCGGGGTAAAGAAGGAGGCGGTGTCGCCGGAGACCGTCACCGTACCGTCATCGGCCAGCACCGCCCAGCGGTGCTGTTTGCCGATGGCGAAAGTCCCTCCTGGGATTGTAAAACAGGTATCGGTGATATTCGGGATATCGATATCGAGACTGTCGTCGAAGATGCGCAGGCGGTAGGTCAGCGGATCACCGTCCACATCCAGCGCACCCTGCCAGCAGAAGAGATTGGGGCGGTTGATCACCGCCAGGGTGTCGCCCGCTACCGGCTGCAGCAGGGCGCCGGGCTGCGGAGCGTCGTTCACCGGGGTGACCGTCACCAGAAAGTGGTCGCGGGCGATCTGCCCCAGCCCGTTGGCCGCTTCTACCGTCACCGTGGCGCTGCCGAAAAAGTTCAGCGCCGCGTCAACATCAAGATTGCTGCCGTTCAGAATCGGAATGACATCCGGGATGGTGGACGTCACCGAAAAACTCAGGGTGGTGCCGGCATTGGGATTGGCGAACACCTGGTTGAGGTTGGGGCTGGCGTTCACCGGGCCGCTGTCCTCCGGAAAACTGACATCCGGGATCGCATTGACGACGGTGATGGGATTGATCTCATCCGCCCCGATATCCGGGAAGAAGGCGTCGCGGGGATCGTTGTCGAAGTCGCTGTTCACTTCCGCCAGGGACATGCCCAGGCTGTCCATCTCCCCGCTTTGCAGGTGCAGGTCGGTGACGGAGACGAAGGGCGGATCGATCGACACCGAATTGAGGTCCATCCCGCTGGCCGCCTGCAGGCTGGCGATGGTGCTGTGACTGACCCCGTTCCAGGAAGCCAGGGCGCTGTTGACGCTGAACAGGTTGTTGTGATCGGACATCGACACTGCGGCGGCATTCTCCACCAGGTAGGCGAAGCTGTTCTCGGTCTTGAAGATATTGTTGACGATCCGGATATCGCCGCCGGCGCTGCCGGTCACATGCATCGGGTTGACAAAACCGGCGGTGGAGTTGATGCTGTTGTAGTAGACGTCGCAGTTGCCGGTGCCGTTGGTCAATTGGATCACTTTGGAGGCATTGGCGGTGTTGTGAATAAAATTATTGGCGATCAGATGGCGGCGGACCGTGCCGGGGCAGTTGTCCATCCGCACCGCCATGTCGCGGAGATCGAAATGATTGGCAATAATATGCGCTCCGTTCACCCGGGTCAGCAGAATGCCGTCGGAGAGCCGGGCGTCGAGAAAGCGGTTGCCGATGATATCCACCTCTTCCACGAACGGCCCGAAAGGAAAGCCGGTGATGCGGATGACGTCGCCCCCGAAAGTCAGGCTGGTGGCAAAACTGTTCTCTACGATGCGCAGCCGGTCGGGGAATTGATCGTCACTGTGGATCATGTCCGCGGAGCGGTTGATCAAGCGGCAGCGGCGGATCTCCACATTTTCCGCCTTGCCCAGAAAATCGATAATCCGGCCATGTTGGACGCCGGTCGCCTCCAGGGTGAGCCGTTCCAGGCGCACAAAGTCGGCACTGCTGAATTGCACCAGGTAGTTGGTGGCGGAATTGACATTGTTGAAAGTCAGGGTCACCGTGCTGGAATCGCCGCTCTGGGCGCGGAAGGTGACGGTGTTGAGCGAATCCGCCCCGGGGATATCGTGAATCACCAACTGCTCGTTGTAGATCCCGTCGAGCACCTCGAAGCTCACCGGCCCGTTCACGCCGCGCAGTTCCACATCGTCGACCGCGCTGCGGAAATCGGGATACGTCCCTCCGCTGCCGATGCTGAAGCTGCCTGCTAACGGGGTGGCGGCGGGATCGGAGGTATATTCATCCGCCCCGATATCCGGGGCGCTGGCGCTGCGCGGTTCGCCGTCGATGTCTTCCGCCACCTCGGGCAGGGGGGTGCCGGCGCCGTCGAGATAGGGGGAGAAGGTGTGCAGGTCGGTGTCGCTGAGATAATTGGGGAACACCGAGATAGAGTTAAGGTCCATCCCGCTGGCCGCCTGCAGATCGCTCAATTCCGCCTGCCCGCCGTTCCAGATGGCCACCTGCGGCCCGGCCGCCCAGATGTTGTTGAAATCGGACTCGATCACCGCCGCCGGATCGTTGACCACATAAGCCCGGGCCCGGCCAGTATTCACCAGGCTGTTGTTCAGCACCCGGATCCCGCTGTTATTGGTCACATCCACCCGCAGGGCGCCATTGTCGGTATTGTTCGGGTCGGTACAGTTGATGCTGTTATACAGGATATCCAGATCGGCATTATTCTGCGAGACCCAAATCCCCCGATTAATCACCCCGCTTACCCGGATAAAGTTGTTGGCGATGCGGCTGCGCCGGGCATTACCGGAATTAAACAGCAGATAAATGCCGGCGGAGCGGGTATCGATTTGGTTGCCCAGCGCATGAAACCCATCGGTATGCTGAATGCGGATTCCCTCGCCGGTGCTGATGATGGTATTGCCGCTCATCTCCGGGGTACGGATGTAGGGACCGAACACCAGCCCCTGCAGGTGAATACCGGTAAAATTGGCGAAAATATCATTGTTGCGGATAATGACCGCATCCGGGTGCTGCTCATCGCTCCAGATGGTATAGGCGCCGTTGGGATTGATCAGCCGGCAGTTTTGGACGATCACCTCACGGGCTTGATCGAGGAACTTGACCACCGCGCCCACCACGGCGCCCGGGCTGGTATTTTCCAGGGTGAGGTGTTCGATGGTAATAAAATCGGCGCTGTTCAACAGGATGGTGGCATTCCGGTTTTCGCTGCTGTTGAAGGTAATCCGCACATCGGCGGTATCACCGCTTTGGGAGCGAATCGTAATGCGGTTGAGGGCGTCGCTGCCGGTGATGGAGGGGATCTCCACCGTTTCGTTATAGATGCCGGGCAGCAGGTTGACGGTCAGGGGGCCGTTGATCCCGCGCAGGGCGAGGTCGGCAACCGCTTCGTTTATCGTGAGATAATTGCCTCCGCTGCCCACGGTGAGGCTGCCGGAAAGCGGGGTGGCGGCGGGATCGGCAGTGAACTCATCCGCCCCGATATCCGGAAAGCTGCCGTCACGCGGTTCGCCGTCGATGTCGTCGGTGACCTCCGCCAGGGGGGTGCCGGCGCCGTCGAGGTAGGGCGAGGGGGTGTGCAGGTCGCTGTCGGAGACATAATTGGGATAGACACTGACCGAATTGGCGTCAAAACCGGTGGCCGCTTGCAGGCTGGCCAGGTCGGCCTGGGTGCCGTTCCAGAGCGCGATCGCCACCCAGTCGGAATAGATATTGTTGAAGTCGGAAGCGCTGATCGAAGCGGGATCATCTACCTTCAGCGCCGCCGACTGCCCGAAGTTGGTGATGCTGTTGTTGAAGAGCCGGATGTCGCTGCTGCTGGCTCGCACCTGCAGCCCGTAGCTGGTGAGGGTGCGGATGCCGAAGGCGCTCAGGCTGTTGTTGAACACATCGATGCCGCTGTTCTGGTTGAAGAGGTCCAGCGCGATGGCCTGCAGGGCGTTTACCGCCGCGAAGTTATTGATGATCAGGGTGCGCCGGGTGTTGCTGCTGCATTGAGTAAGCCAGATCGAGCGGCTGCGCGTCTCCACCCGGTTACCGGCCACCCGGGCGCCGTCGACCCGGGTCAGCACGATGCCGTTGGAAGCGTTTCCGCTGAGCAGGAGATTACCGGAAATTTGCGGCTGGCGCAGGTCGTTGCTGCTGAACTGTCCCTCCAGGCGGATGCCCTCGCCGCTCTCGATGGTGTTGTTCTCGATGGCCAGGTTGAGGATCCCCTGTCCCCGGGCGCGGATCCCGGTGGCGCTGCCGGCGATGGTGCAGCGGCGGATGGCGTTGTCGCTGGAGCCGGTGAGGATCTCCACCACAGTCTGTGTCGCCGCGCCGTTGTTGAGGGTCAGGTCTTCCAGGCGCACGAAATCCGCCCCGTTGAAGCGCACCACAAAGTTGCCCAGGGGGATGCTGTTGGCCTGCAGGGTCACATCGGCGGCATTGCCGCTCTGGGCGCGGAAGGTGATGGGGTTGCTCGCGCTGGCGCCGCTGATCGCGCCCAGGTCTAGCTGGTCGTCATAGACCCCGCTGAGCACCTCGAATACCACCGGCCCGGAGACGCCCAGGCTGTTCAGGTCCGCTGCCGCGGCGCTGAAGTTGGCATAATCGCCGCCAGAGCCGATGGTGAAGGTGCCGGCGAGGGGTTGGGCGTAGATGGCGGCGGCCGGGATTGCCAACAAAACAGATAAGATATATAAAAACAATTTCATAACAATGTCCTTCTGGTGCCACGCTCCGCGTGGCGCCCGGTCTTTCGACGCTCTGCGTCGAAGGTGCGCGGATTTAATTTTTACTGGTGTGACGCGGAGCGTCACGAACTTCATTCGACGCGGAGCGTCGAACGAGAATTAAACCTCCCCAAAATCAGGTGATAAAACCCCATCAGAGTGCAGCATCAAAATTACCGCGTCAACAGCATCTTACGGGTCTGCACAAAATGCTTTCCGGCGCTCAGGCGATAAAAATAGATCCCGCTGGCCACCGGGCGGCTGGCATCGTCAGTCCCATCCCACTGCACGGCATAGCCGCCCGCTCCCTGATGCTGCTGCACCAATGTCTTGATCCTCTGGCCGATCAGATTGTAGACCGCCAGTTCCACCTCGCCGGCGGCCGGCAACTGGTAGCGGATGAGGGTTGACGGGTTGAAAGGATTGGGATAATTTTGCAGCAGCTCGTACCGTTCCGGAATGACCGCTGCGGTCGGCTCACCGGTTCCGGTGGTCTGGTGAGCCACGAAGATCGAATCGTCGACCGTGCCGTCATTGCCGAGATCGATCAGGATCTTGACCGGCTGGTTGAGCAGGTCGCTCCAATCCGGCCGGATGATATGAGCGCTGTTACCCGGCAAAGCGATTTCGTTATGCTGGAATACCGGGTGCGCACTCTCACTAGCCACTGCCAGGCGCAGATCGTAGCGGCTGTCACCGCCAAAATTACGCAATTGGTATTCGTCGCTGGCAGGCATCATGGTGTGGATGGAATCACCGCTCGCCAGGTCGATTCCGCTCAGGCCCACCCCCAGTTCCCGCAGCGGCTCCTGCAAAACGGTCAGAAAATTAACGTTGCGGCCCTGGGGATCAGGATTGGAGAATCCCATTCCTTCCGCGATACTCAAAAAATCGCGTTGACCGGCAAGCGCGTCATTACGGCCATAGAGGTATTGCAGGGAATCCAGGGTGGCGCTCAGGTAGGCCAGCGAATCGCTGTATCCATTCATCTTGATCCGGTAGTTGCCGGCAGGCATCTCGAAGCCGGTCGGCGGATGGGGAAAACCGGTGATGGGAATGAGCGGCACAGCGTCGGCGATATCATTCACCAGGGTGCCGTCGATATAGCCGGACTGCTGCCCGGCTTCGTTGTTGATAACCAGGCTATGGGTTCCGGAAAACCCGACCTCCACCAAATCGCCGGTGTGGGCAAACGGCGGCCCCGCTGCAGCGCCGTTTTTCCCAAACTGCGGCTGCTGCAAATAGTCACTGACCGGGTTCGCTAATAAGAGTCCCTTAGCACCGCCCCAGGTGGGGAAATGGAGGTAACTCCAGGTGTCATTATCGAGATTGATCAGAAAACGGCGGTATTCATCCTCCGGATCGTTGTTGTCATAGACATATATCCAGTAATGATTCGCCAGGGTCTCATGCGCTGCCACCCGGTAGGGCACCACCGCATGCGCGCCGGGGTCTTGCGGGTCCTGGCTGATCAGCACCAATATGCGGTCATCCCGCTCCTCACTGATCAGCATTTGTTGAACCTCGAACAGCGTCTGGGAAGGCGGCGTTTGCCAGACTTCCCGGTAGTGGCCGCGGTAGGGCGCGCCCCATTGGTACAGGAACAGTTGATTGATCGCTTTGCGCACTTCTGCGCCATTCTGCAGGAAATAAAGCTCCTGAAAATTCGGTATCCCCGGAAACAGATTCACAAAGGTACTGCGGTCGTCGAAGGCCAACAGGCTGGTGGTGGCCATGCCGAAGCAGGAGCCGCGCCAATCACTTTTTTTCTTTCGCCAGAGCAGCAGCGCTTCCAGAGAGTAAGACGCGCTGCTGACATTCGAATAGCACTGGCTGGTGCCAAAGGCATCGACAAACAGCGGCCAGTCCGGGAAATCCTGTGCCCGGGCATACATCGGCCAGCCGGGCCAGCTCGAAGGGTAGGAAACACCGGTATGCGGATCGGTTCCGTTGGCGTAATCAAATTGCTGCCACCAGCTCTGCGGCCAGAGATTTTCCGGCAAATTGCTGAAATTCCAGGCATCTTCGTTCAGCTTGAAGGGTTCGTAATTTCCACCCGCATCCACCCGGGTGAGGATATAGGGCTTCATGCGGAAGGTATCGCTGAGGGCGAAGAGCGACGGGTCTTCGCTAGCCTGCAGCAGGATGGCGCATTGCCGGGAAAAGGTATCCGGCAGGGTGAAGGTGTATTGCCCGGCGGCGGCGGGGTATCCCAATTCCAGGTCGTCATAGACCTGGGCGGTATCCCCGGCATTGATGCTGAAGAGGATATCGACGGAATCGATGCCGCTCGCGTTCCAGCGGACCGTCATCTCCGTGCCGGCGATATAAGTGACACTGCCGAGGGGCTCGGTGACCTGCAACGGCGCAGAGTTGAGTACCGCCTGCCAGATTTCCAGGCTTCCCTGGGGATTGGTCCCCCGTCCGATAATAACGCGGCCATCGTCGGAAATGCGTAAAGCCAGGCCCAGGGACCAGCCGCTTAAATCCAGCCCGAAATCATTTTCCAGCACCTGTCTTAAACTGCGCATCCCGTTGGGGGCATCCCAAATCATTGCTTCCCCTGAGTTCCCGATGACCACATGACCATCCCCCGACACATCGTACGCCGTGCAAGATCCAGGTTGCCCCGGCAGGTTTTCCTAAACCGATAATGGAACGTGCCGCTTCCAGAGTGTTGCTTCATAGGTCATTCCGTTACTGGATTTGCTCGACAATGATAACGGAACCGTCATAAGAGACAGCTCGCGCATCACTGGAGGTAAACCCGGGCAGCATCCCTAAGCCAACCATCGTGCCTGCCGACCAGCGGAATGCTTCCCCATCCATTGTCCGTGCTGCGGCTCCAGCCGACGACCACATTTCCATCCCCGGATACATCGGTGGCAGAACTATACAGACGAAGCGCCGCCGGGTAAATTCCCAGGCTGATCATTCCTCCGCCGGCGGTCCATACAAATCCTTCTCCCGGGGGGCTGACGAAGTGGTCGAAAAGCCCACCACCACCTGTCCGTCATCCGAAATATCACTGCTTTGGCTGACGTTGCCGCCGGGAAGGAATCCGAGCATCGCCATGCCACCAGACAGCGCCCAGCGAAATGCCTGATTGATGCCTGCCCCCAAAGTTCCGCTAACCGCATTTCCGTCAGCGGCGACCCCGACAGCCATGCCAATTGAGCGCTCATGGGTTGTATGCCGGCTGAATCTGACCAGATGACCGGCACACCGTCACCAACAACCAACTACAAATGGCCATCCGGAGAAAGATCCACTGCAGGAAACGATGAAATAAAAGATCCCAGCCCCTGGAAACTTGGCTGGGCCATCAGCGGCGTGAGCATCACGCCCAGAAAACATGCTGTCATGCACCAGCGAAGCTTGCCCTTCATCCGGGCGCTTTTGCCGCTGTTGATTCGCTGAATATTTATTTTATCGCCAGGATGAAACAATATGATCTCCTTATACGCTTGGACAATCCAAATTTTTTAGTAGCAGTAGCAGTAGCAGTAGCAGTTGCAGTCAACTTCCTGCCACTGCCACTGCCACTGCCACTGCCACTGCCACTGCCACTGCCACTGCCACTGCCACTGCCACTGCCACTGCCACTGCCACTGCCACTGCCACTCCTCGATCAACAAAGATCAAGTAATTAGTAACCATACATCCATTTTCAAGATATTTACTTTCTCAACGGATTGATCAACCGCTGCTTCAACCCCTTCGCCACCGCCTCGGCACGGGAGCTGACCTGGAGTTTTTCGTAGATGCTGCGCAGGTAGTAGCGGATGCTGTGCACCGACAGGTTCATGGCATCGGCGATCATTTTGTAGGATTTTCCTTCGGCGAGATATGCCAGCACCTGGCGTTCTTTATCCGTGAGGTCGGGTTGATCCGCAGTGCTGGAAGGGGATTGCTGAAAGGCGGAGATCACCTTGCGGGCGATTTGCGGGGTCATTGGAGAACCGCCGTCCACCGCCTGGCGCACCGCGTCGATCATTTCTTCCGGGGAGACCGATTTGAGGAGATAGCCCACCGCCCCGGCGCATATCGCGTCAAACACGTGCTGATCATCCTGATGCACCGTGACCATAATGATGTTGACCCGGGGAAAGCGCTGCTTGAAAAGCGCCACCCCCTCGATACCGGACATTCCCGGCAGGCCGATGTCCATCAGGATCACCCGGGAATCGCCGATATCCTCCGCCTGCAGGGCGGCTTCACAGGCGTCATAATCGCCCAGGATCACAAAATCGGCCACCCGTTCCAGGGTCGCCCGCCAGGCGGAGCGCAGGTAGGGATTGTCCTCGATGATCGAGATGGCGATGAATTTTTCCGGGAGCGGTTTGGGGGGAGCTGGCATGGGGATTTTCCGGGTTATAGAATATTTCGGTATTTGCCACAGAGCCTCGGCGCGATTTGCAGCCGCAGCCAGACCTCTGGCTTAGACCTAAGTTTATGGACTTTGCGTACCCAGGTATTATTCCCCACCTTGGTAAGGAGGGGACCGATTGGCGAAGCGTCCAGCAAGCCAATCAGGGGCGGTTGCGCGCGTCCCAACCGCCCCTGTGCCGTTCGCTAAACGCTTCACGGCGCTGTCCCCTCCTTACCAAGGTGGGGAATAATTCAGTGCGCAAAACTTTGCGCGGCGATTTTTGCCGAAGCAATCTTCTGCAAGGTGCACCCATCTGCAGTTACGTTGGAAGCGCTCCGCCGGAGATTGCCGCGCCACAAAAGACGCGGCTCGCAATGACGACACCTGTTTACTGCTTATAATCACATCTGGAATATATTTTACCATGTCAAAATGGGTACTACCCAAATGGGCTAAATTTGAATGCGCATACTGGGCACCGAGTAAAGTTTTATTGTATGGGGCAAAGGGCATGGGGCATGACGCCGTATGTGCAAGCGCATGTTCCGACACCCGCACTGTAATACACCATGCCCCTTGCCCCATGCAAAAGTTCTCCGCATTACACAGTCCTCAGTATGAGCAATTCTATCGCAGTAATATCATCTTACGGGTCACCGCTCGCCCATCCACCGTCAGGCGGTAGTAATAGATTCCGCCGGCCATCTCCGTTCCGCGCCCGTCGCGGCCATCCCAGGTTGTCGCATGGCGCCCGGCCGCCTGCCGTCCCTCCGCCAGCACCTGCACCTGCCGACCAAGCCCATCAAACACCGCCAGCTTAATATTACTGACAACTGACAACTGATAACTGATCACTGTTCCCGGATTAAACGGATTGGGATAATTCTGCCCCAATTCAAATCCTTCCGGCAGCCTGGCTTCTCCCTCCAGCCCGTTAGGGGACACCAGACGGTAGATCTTGCCGTCGAAGGCGCAGATATACAGCTCGTTATCCGCATCAACTCCGAATGAAGCGATATTCAGTGGGGTGTCGATCAGCAGCTCGTTCTGCGCCGGAGCGCTGCCGTCATAGCTGATCGCCCAGATGCGCCCGGAACCGAAGTCGGCGTAGATATATTTCCCGGTCAATCCCGGCAATGTGGGTCCGCGGTAAACATAACCGCCGGTGACCGATATCCCCAGGGAGTGACTGTATTCCCATATCGGCAACGTCAGACCCGTGGTGTCGCAACTGCTGCCCGGGGGATAGCAATGGGTGGCCTCCATGATGTTCCAGCCGTAATTTTTGCCGCTTTCGATTACATCGATCTCTTCGTAGACATTTTGGCCTACATCGCCGGCCCACAGCCAGCCGGTCACCGGGTCGAAGCTTATCCGCCAGGGATTGCGCAGCCCGTAGGCGTAGATCTCCTCCCGGTAGCCCTGAACATTCCCGGCAAAGGGATTATCCGGAGGAATGGCGTAGTTGAGGTTCCCGGCAGTTTGATCGACATCGATGCGCAGGATTGCACCCAGCAGCGAGGTGAGGTCCTGCCCGCTGCCCAGCGGATCGCCGCCCTGCCCCCCGTCGCCGGCGGTGATGTAGAGATAGCCATCCTGCGGCCCGAAGGCCAGCGCCCCGGCATTGTGGTTGGAGAAGGGTTTGGGTAGGGTGATGATTACGGTTTCGCTACCCGGATCGGCCAGGTTGGAATCGCCCGGCGTCACCTGAAAGCGGGCAATCAGGGTGCGATTGGGATTGTTGGCGGTATAGTTGACGTAAAAATAACCATTCTGGGCATAGTCGGGGTGAAAGGCCAGCCCCAGCAGGCCTTCCTCGCTGAACGAGCTGTCCACCCGGTTGCGGATATCCAGAAACACTGCCGGAACCGCTTGCTGGGCATCATTTTCAAATACCCAGATGCGCCCGGCCCGCTCCAGCACGAACAGCCGGTTGCTGCCGTCCCCCGTATGCTGAAGATCGACCGGCTCGGTGATGCTGACCCCCGGAAAGGCGACCTGCACCTCATATTGGACCGATTGGGACAGGACGCTTCCGCAGAGGGCGGTGAGCAGGATGGTGATATATAGTTTTTTCATGTGTGTGCTCCATTTTTAGTGAATAGATACTGGATGCTGGTCACTGGATAAAGGATAAAGGATGAAGGATGAAGGATAAAGGATAAAAATGCTGGGTACTGGATACTGGAATTAAAAAAAACTTGTTTTGGTGTGGAAATCACGTTCCTTCCAGCATCCAGCATCCAGCATCCAGCATCCAGCATCCAGCATCCAGCATCCAGCATCCAGCATCCAGCATCCAGCATCCAGCATCCAGCATCCAACATCCTCAAAAAATACGTGCCCCCCAGCCAATCTCTCCTTATCTTTGGCTTTTTATGGTTCGCCGGGCCGATGGGGCGACGCCCGTATTTCCCCATTCACCCATAAACCCATATACACAATCAGCAATTGCCCGGCAAAATGCAACTGAAAATGCGAGGTATTTCATGAATATTTATGGTGTGATTATTCTGGCAACCCTCCTGGCCAGCTACCTGCTTGACCTGATCACCGAGATCATCAACCTGAAGGCGCTGCGCGAGGAATTACCGGAAGAGTTTGCCGATGTCTACGACCGGGAGAAATACCGCAAATCCCAGGCTTATACCCGGGAGCGCACCCGTTTCGGCCTGCTGACCTCCAGCTTCGGCCTGCTGGTGACACTGGTATTCTGGTTTGCCGGGGGATTCAATTATCTTGATGAAATTGTGCGCAGCTGGTCGCTGGGCCCTATCTGGACCGGCCTGCTTTACATCGGCATCCTGATCCTGGCCCGCTCGGCGATCTCCCTGCCCTTCAGCATCTATTCCACCTTTGCGATCGAGGAACGCTACGGTTTCAATAAGACCACCCCAAAAACGTTTATCCTTGACCTGATCAAGGGCACCGCCCTGGGGATCGTGATCGGCGGCGCGGTGCTGGCCGGGGTGCTTTACTTCTTCGAATATGCCGGCCCCTATGCCTGGCTCTACTGTTGGATCGCCGTCACCCTCT
Source organism: Calditrichia bacterium (assembly GCA_020635015.1). Taxonomy (GTDB): domain Bacteria; phylum Calditrichota; class Calditrichia; order RBG-13-44-9; family J075; genus JACKAP01. The sequence continues at coordinate 590,097 of JACKAP010000001.1, forward strand.
TTTCCCTGGTGATGCAATTCATCGCCCCCACCTGGATTATGCCACTGTTCAATAAATTCACCCCGCTGGAGGAAGGAGACCTGCGCAGTGCGATCATGGACTATGCCCGTTCGGTCAAGTATCCCCTGGAGAATCTTTTCGTGATGGACGGCTCCAAACGCTCCTCAAAATCCAACGCTTTCTTCACCGGCTTCGGCAAGCATAAGCGCATTGCCCTGTTCGACACCTTGATCGAAAATCAGACCGTGCCGGAAATCGTAGCCGTGCTGGCCCATGAAATCGGCCATTTCAAGAAAAAACATATATTGCAGGGCATGGTGATCGGCATCCTGCACACCGGTGTGATGTTCTACCTGCTCTCGATCTTCCTCAGCCACCAGGGACTTTTCGAAGCTTTTTACATGGAAAATGCCGCCGCGACCCCAATCTATGCCGGGCTGATCTTTTTCGGGATGCTCTTCTCCCCGATCGAGATGATCCTCTCGGTGTTCATGCAAATCTTCTCCCGCAAGAACGAGTTCGAGGCCGACCGCTATGCTGCCGAGACCACCGGCGATCCGGAGAGCATGGTCAGCGCCCTGAAGAAGCTTTCCGCCCACAATCTCTCCAACCTCACCCCGCACCCGCTTTACGTGTTCCTGAACTACTCCCACCCGCCGGTATTGGAGCGGATCCGGGCGATCCGGGTGTTGGCGGGATGATGGGGGGGAGATACGGGTTCCCTTTTATCGCTGCACTATGCTTAGTGCAGCGATAAAAGGAGCAAATCTCAAATCCTCAATTCTATCTCTCTATCTTCCCCAACACTGTCATCATACAATCCAAATCAGGAGAATTCCTATCATGCGACACATATACATGCCGATTTTTCTTGTTTTATTCACGGCCGTTCTATTTGCCCAGGAATCCCCAACCTTTTTCCTGCCTCCGGAAAACGGCGACGGCTGGCGCACTGCTGAGGCGGCATCCGCCGGGCTCTCCGCCGCCCGGTTACTGGAAATGGAGAATGCCATCCGTTCCGATGAATTCAAGCGCATCAGCAGCGTGCTGATCGCCCGCGGGGGGAAGCTGGTGTATGAAAAATACTTCGACGGATCGGAAATGTCCGCCCTGCGCGACACCCGCTCCGCCACCAAGACCGTCACCGGGATGCTGATCGGCCTGGCGATCGAGCGCGGTCTGATCTCCGGCACGGACGCCGCGGTGTTGCCGTTCTTTCCCGACAAGCAGCCCCTGGCCCATCCCGACCCGCGCAAGGCGCAGATCACCCTGGAAGATCTGCTCACCATGAGCTCGCTGCTGGAGTGCGACGACTGGAATTCCTTCTCCCGTGGCAACGAGGAGCGGATGTACCTGATCGAAGACTATGTCAAATTTACCCTGGATCTGCCGATCAAAGGCTTTCCGGCCTGGGCGGAAAAGCCGGAAGATTCGCCTTACGGGCGCAGCTTCAGCTATTGCACCGCCGGGGTGGCCACGCTGGGAGGGGTGCTGGAAAAGACTGCCCAAATGAGCGTCGAGGAATTTGCCGACAAATACCTGTTTGTCCCGCTGGGAATACGCGAAGCATCATGGCAGATCACCCCCACCGGCCTGGCGATGACCGGCGGCGGCCTGCGCCTGGCCAGCCGCGACCTGCTGAAGCTGGGTCAGCTCTATCTCGACAAGGGCACCTGGAACGGCCGGCGGATCATCTCCGAAAACTGGGTGGACGTCTCCACCCGCCCGCAAGTACGGATCGACGACGAGACGGAATACGGCTACCTGTGGTGGCTGAAACCGTTCCCCGCCGGCGACAAACCATACGACGCATTTTATATGACCGGCAACGGAGGCAATAAAGTCGCCGTATTCCCGGCATTAAACCTGGCGGTGGTGATTACCAGCACCAATTACAACACCCGCGGGATGCACGAGCAGACCGACCGGCTGCTGGCGGAGTATATTTTGGGAGCAATCAAATTGTAGGGTCGAGTCTTTGGGATATCCAAATTCTGTGAAACGTTAAAATAGTAATTTACATATTAAGATATTATATTATGTTAAAGTCGGATAGTAATTGATACCAGGCAAAAGTAAGGTTATGTCATGATCGAAAATATCAACATTCAGGGTTTTCGGGGAATCAATTCGTTAAGCATCGAAAATTTCGGTAAAATTAATCTGCTGCTGGGTAAAAATAATTGTGGGAAAACAACCGTTCTGGAAACACTATTTTTAATCATCGGGGTAACCAATCCAGTTCTATCACGCAATATTCATTTCTTCAGAGATTTGATCCTTACCCAAACGGATGACTTCCGTTTTTTGTTTAATAAACTTGATTTTAATACTAAGGATCGGTTAAAAAATAACTTGTTAACTTGCATACTGAATTGCATAGTTCCATTTGGGTAATACCTCGAAGAAGTTTACGTATTTTCTGATGTTGTTTTTGAAACCATGATTGACAGATCTGTTGATGTTGTAGGTTTTCGGATTAATCCATACGTTTACCGATAATCCGGTTTTGGTAGTTGCTTTTTCAGCCAGTTCTTTGACAATGTTGATATCATCGAAGACAACCCCTTGCCAGGCGTGTGTGAGATGACAGAAAAGGCGATGCTCAATTGGGTTCCACTTGGAGCAATAAGCCGGATAATGGGCGACAATGATATTGAGTTGTAATCGTTGCGCCAGTTTATAGAGATCTTGTTTCACCAGATAATGTCGGGCGCTATTGGAGCCGCCAGCATCGCAAAGCAAAAGGATGTGATCCGCTTCCGTATAGATGTATTGTAATTCGTTTCTCCAGAAATATTCGATGTTATCACACACAAATTCGGAGGTGTCTTTACTGGTGCCCAGGGTTAAATAACCGCGATTTTGAGCGATATCATAAATGCCGTGTGGAATTACAAGGCCGGTGGCCAATGAGGTAAAGTCGTGATCATAAACCTTCCGGGGCCTTTGCCCATAGTGAGTACCGTCTCGGTAGTAATTGCCCAGGAGCTCTTTCTTCTTGGTATCGATACTCAGCATCGGTAACCCACGGTTTAGAAAAGCATTTTTCAAAATCGAAATATTTTCAAACTGTTCATTACGGTCTTTGACATCTTTTAGACTATGGCCTTTATAGAGTTTGCGTCTACGGTAACCAAAGTGCGAGAGAAGTTGTTTGACAAGGTAAACACTAACAGCCGCACCTCGTTTCTTCAATCGCTTGCTAATCTCCCGAGGCTTCAAATGAGTCCACTTATGACCGGCCTTCATCGGACTGCCGGCGGTGTTGCCATCAACAACTTCTTGGAAGTGATCTTTCAACTCCGGGAACTTGTCGAGCGTTTTTTCGGCCACCACCAGTTTGACGAGCACGCCCTTTCGGAAGCGATGAAGCATCGAGTTCAGCAAACTCGGCTTTGCCCCGGCGAACGGTATTCGGATGCATTCCAAAGGCCTCGCTAACCAGACGAACACCATCACGTCCAAGGGCTTGAGCTTCCATACCCGCAAAAAGACGCTTCTGGCGTTCATCCAACAAGGCAATGAACTTTTTCTTCTCTTCCAAATCAGTTATCATATAGCAGTCTCTCAGATGTTCTTTATCTCAAGTAAAATGAAAGACCGTGAAATTAACAAGTTATTTTTTAACCGATCCTAAGATTAAAATCGAAGCGGGCGTAACACCAAATCAAATCAGAACCCTGATTATTCATCCGCAATTTTCTTCTGAATTACCGGAAAAAGAATATACTATGGTGAAAGAAAGTTTGCCGGATGTCTCGAGCACATCACAGAACTCCACAGATAATATTGAGAAATTGATTTTGAATGCTTCTATCAGGACGCAAGGAAAGAGCAAATCACAAAAGTTCCAGTCAGAGATATCGATAGAAGGCACTAAAAACGATGTCAAAATGCCTCAAAATTACAAGGAATCATTGAAAGGTTTGTTCATAACAAAAGATACTATTTATAGCGATCTAAGCAAAAATATTGAGAATGTTTTGGTGAATAAACGCAAGTCAATGCTTCTTGAACCGCTCCAGATTATCGAACCCCAAATTCGTGATATTTCCCTGGGAACCAAGGGAATGATATATTTGGATCTTGGTTATCCACGATTAATGCCGCTGAATCTCTTAGGCGAGGGGTTTCGAAGGATGTTGTCAATCTTAACCAAAGTGTCAGATACGAGAAATGGAATTATTTTATTGGATGAGATAGAGAATGGACTGCATTATTCATCGATGAAGGTTTTCATTAAATATTTGATCAAAATTGCGGAGCTGCAACACATACAACTATTTATTACGACACATAGCAAGGAAACATTGAACGCGATATATGAGGTATTAACCATCCCGGAATTCAGCAAGTTTAAAACGAATATAAAGAGTTTCACCATTCGAAAACACAGAGAAGACAAAATCATTTCATACCCTTATGATTTCGAAAAGCTGGATTATGCGATTGAACAAGATATTGAGATGAGATAGAGGCGAGTAATGGTAGCAAGATTGTTCGTTGAAGGTAAAGCTGACGATAAATTCCTCCGGGATTATATTCTTTTTTTGTTAAAGGATGGTGATCCAAATGATCTCGATATAATTCGATTAGATGGCTGGACGAACATTCCCAAGGTCGAGCCTAAATTTAAAGAACATAGCGATGCCGGTCACATAAACCTGTTAATCTTAGATGCAGATGATAATCCAATTCAGAGACGTCGCCAAATTTTAGGGTATAAAAACACCATTGGAATTGATTTTGAATTATTTCTCCTTCCAAACGATCAAGACAGCGGTAATTTAGAAACCCTTCTTTGCCAAATAATTAGTCAGAATCATCAACCCATTTTTGATTGTTTTGATCGGTATCAGGATTGTTTAAGAAATAACCCTACCTATCACGTTCCCAATTTAAAAAGCAAAATCTTTGCTTACCTGGAAGCATTGCTTCCTCCTAATCAAAGTGAGATGTGTCAAGACCACAAACGAAACTACCTCAATGCGGATCACTGGGATTTAGATAATCCCAATTTAGATCCCCTAAGAAAATTTCTTTTTTCGGATAATTATACATACTTTCTTTAAGGCAGATATATCTGCCATGTCGCCTGGAAAACGCTCCACAAAAAATCACTTATTAAATCTGCGAGTTACTATCGAAAAGTATAGGGAATATTATGAAGGAATATCGTTCTTCTTCAATTATCGCATTACTTCTGTGGACTGCCATTACTCTCTTGCTATCAATCCCCGCCTCCGCCCACGACCACAGCCACGACCGCAAGATCGAGTTCCCCGACATCCCCGGCTACCGCACCCTGAAGTGCGATTTTCACCAGCATTCGGTATTCTCCGACGGCTACGTCTGGCCCAACATCCGGGTGATGGAGGCGCTGGAGGACGGGCTGGATGCGATCTCGATCACCGATCATCTGGAATACCAGCCGCATAAGGAAGACATCCCCCATCCCGATCGCAACCGCAGCTACCAGATCGCCCTCAAGGCGGCGGAAGGTAAGGACCTGATTGTGGTGTTGGGCGCGGAGATCACCCGCAAGATGCCTCCGGGCCATGCCAACGCGATCTTCATCAGCGATGCCAACAAGCTGCTGGCTGACAGCGCGATGGTTGCCTTCCGCGAGGCCAGAAATCAGGGCGCCTTCATCTTCTGGAACCATCCCAACTGGATCGCCCAGCGCCCGGACGGCATCGCCACTCTGACCGATATGCACCGCATGCTGATCAAGGAGGGGCTGCTCAACGGCATCGAGATCGTTAACGATGTGACCTATTCAGAAGAAGCGCTGCAGATTGCGCTGGACCACCATCTCACCATCATGGGCACCTCCGATATTCATGGGCTGGTAGACTGGCGCTATAAGATCCCGGAAGGGGGGCACCGGCCCGTCACCCTGGTGTTTGCCAAAGAAAAATCGGAAGCTGCGCTGAAGGACGCACTGCTGGCGGGCCGGACCGTGGTATGGTTCGACAATATTTTAGCCGGTCGATCCGAATACCTGACGCCGCTGATCGAACAGTCGCTGACAGTGAAAAATGCGAAAACCCTCCAAACCTCCCGCGGCCCCTCGATCGTGCAGGCGGTGACCATCGAGAACAACTCCGACGCGGATTACATCTTGGAGAACCTTTCCGGTTATTCGCTCCATTCCGCCAGCGATGTGCTTACCATCCCGGCCCACGACACCACCCTGGCAGAGGTCAAAACAGTGGAGCAAGTAACCGCATTCGATTTGCGGTTCCGGGTCTTGAACGCCGTCACCGCGCCCGGACAGCATCCGGAAGTGGTTCTAAAGGTTGTTATCGCAGAAGCTGAAAAATAATGCCTGGTATTTCAGATCATGGGTTTACCGGCGTTTTTTGCCACAGAGGCACAGAGAACACAGAGTTGTAATCAGTTGTCAGTTCTCTGTGAACTCTGTGCCTCTGTGGCAAGTATCTGTGCACATCCGTGGCTAAAACGATCAAATCATCAACATGAAAGAGAGTCTCGCATGCCCCCTCCTCCCCTCACCGAAACAATCCCTACCATTGACGATATCCGCCGTGCAGCGGAACGAATCCGCCCTTACGCCCACCGCACCCCGGTGCTGACCTGCCAGACCCTCAATCAGATGACGGGCATGTCGCTGTTCTTCAAATGCGAGAATCTCCAGAAGGTCGGGGCCTTCAAGTTCCGCGGCGCCTGCAACACGATCTTCTCCCTCAGCGAGGAGGAAGCCGCCCGCGGGGTGGCCACCCATTCCTCGGGCAATCACGCCCAGGCCCTGGCCCTGGCGGCGCGCATCCGCGGCATTCCCGCCCATATCGTGATGCCGGAGACTTCGCCGCAGGTCAAGCAGGCGGCGGTGGCCGGATATGGAGCAGAGATCACTTTCTGCAAACCGACCCTGGAGGCCCGGGAAAGCACCCTGGCGGAGGTGGTGGCCAGGACCGGCGCGACTTTTGTGCATCCCTACAATGATGTGCGGGTGATTGCGGGGCAGGGCACCGCGGCGCTGGAGCTGTTCGAGGAGGTGCCGGATCTGGATGTCATTATGGCGCCGGTGGGGGGCGGCGGGCTGCTTAGCGGCACCGCTCTGACCAGCTTGGCGGTCTCGCCGGCCACCCGGGTGATCGCCGGTGAACCGGCCGGGGCGGATGACGCTTACCGCTCCCTGCAGACCGGGCAGATCCAGCCCTCGGTGCAGCCGAAGACCATCGCCGATGGGCTGCTCACCTCCCTGGGCGAGATTACCTTCGCGATCATCCGCCGCCACGTGGAAAAGATCCTGACCGTGCAGGATGAAACCATCATTAAAGCGATGCGCCTGGTATGGGAGCGGATGAAGATTATTGTCGAACCGTCCGCCGCCGTGCCCCTGGCGGCGTTGCTGGAGCACCCGGATGCAGAGCTGCGGGGCAAGCGGGTCGGGATCATTTTTAGCGGGGGGAATGTGGATTTGGGGAAACTGCCGTTTTAGCTGTCTAATAGCTTTAGCGACAACGTGAACGTTGTCGCTAAAGCTATTATCATGGACCCATTACCATGAAGAAAGGATAAAGGTTAAAGGATAAAGGTAAAAAAACTTGACCGCACAGTCAGCTTAAATACTTTCCAGCATCCAGCATCCAGCATCCAGCATCCAGCATCCAGCATCCAGCATCCAGCATCCAGCATCCAGCATCCAGCATCCAGCATCCAGCATCCAGCATCCAGCATCCAGCATCCCTTCCCTCTCACCCCATCCCAAACCGTACCGTCCAGCAGGTGCCCTCGCCCGTCCGGCTGTGTAGTTGGCAATCCGCTCCCAGCGCTTTCGCCCGGGCGCGGATATTTTTCAGGCCGTTGCCGCTGGTGGTTTGGGCGGGATCGAAGCCTTTGCCGTCATCGGCAACCTCCAGGAACACCTCGCCCCGGGCTGCCGTCAGGGTGATCTGCACCGTGCGGCAATCGGCATGGCGGACCGTATTGGTCAGGATCTCTTTGAAGAGCAGCCAGAAGTGCTGGCGGGTGGCCATCTTCAGGGGCTTTGGAGGGGCCGGGGGAATCACCTCCAAGTGTGGGTGAATCCCTTTGCTTTCCAACAGATCCGCCGCATAGCGCTGGCAGTGGGCAAACAGGCTCCCCCAGTCATCATGCTCCGGCTGGATCGCCCAGATGATGTCGCGGATCTTCTCCTGAGCCTCGCCGGCACTCTCGATGATCAGGCGGTGGAAATCCGGCTCTCCTTCCGCCGGAGGAGCGCTCTGCGTCTCCTGGGCGGCCTTGGCAAACCAGCTGATGCCGCTGAGGGTGGCGCTGACCTCGTCGTGCAGGTCGCGGGCGATGCGGGTGCGGGTGCGCTCCACTTCCAGCATGTGCCCCAGGCGCATCCGGTAAAAGCTGTAGAGTAATCCGCCCATCCCGGCGATCAGCAGCAGTCGGAACCACCAGGCCTGCCAGAACGGCGGGGCGATAATGATTGCCAGCCGGGCACCCTCCTCATTCCAACTGCCCCGGCTGTTTGCCGCCTTCACCCGGAGCAGATACTCACCGGCGCTCAATCCGGTAAAGTCGATGCGGTTGCGGGTGCCGAGGTCGATCCACTCCTCGTGTAAACCCTCCATCTGATAAGCATAGCGGTTCTGCTCCGGCCGGGTATAATCGAGCGCAGCGAAGGTCAGGGAAAAGATATCCTCGCGGTGGCTCAGACGCACGGTTTGCGCCTCGCTGACCGAAACCTGCAGCGGTGAATCTTTCCCGATCTTCACCGGACGGTTAAACACTTCCAGGGAGGTGAACACCAGCGGAGGCGGTAAGTCACTGCCTTTCCCGGCCAGCTGCTGCGGATCGAAATAGATCATCCCTTCCGGCGTGCCGAAGAACAGCCGGCCGGCACGGGTCTTCAGTCCCGCCCAGGGATTGAACTGCACATTGGGAATGCCGTCGCGGCCGTCATAAGTGCGGCAGGATCCGGTCGCAGGGTCAAATTGGGTCAGTCCCTTTGGGGTCGCGCACCAGATGTTGCCGGCTTCGTCCGCCACCATGCTGCTGAGGGTATTGTCAGCCAGCCCGTCGGCCTCCGTAAAGGCGCGGAAGCGGCCGGTCTGGGGATCGAAGCGGTTCAGGCCGCCCCCTTCTGTTCCCAGCCACAAATAATATTTTGCCGGATGCGCCCGGTCGGGCAGTTCGATGATGTCGGTTACCGCATTGGCGCTGATCGCATGGGGATTCCCCGGCTCGGTGCGCCATTGCCGGACGCTGCCCTGCCGGCGGTCGAGCCGGTGCAACCCTCCCTGCAAAGTGGCGATCCAGAAATGTCCCTCCCGGTCTTCCAGCATATCGCTGATGTACTGGTCCTGCATCACCGGCTTTGCACCGGGGCCCGGATAGCGGATCACCCGGTCCTGCTCCCGGCTGAACGTCGCCAGTCCCTGCGCGGTGGCGATCCAGAGGGTTCCCGAACGATCTTCATAGATTCGTCCCACCAGATTATGGGGCAGGCTTTGCGGATCACCCGGATCATGCCGCCAGTGCTGAAAGGCGCCGGTCTGGCGATTTAAGCGGTTTAATCCCCCGGTGAAAGTGCCGGCCCACAGTCCGCCCCGGCTGTCTTCTGAAACGGCAATCACGGCATTGTCACTGAGGCTGGCGGGATTTTCCGGATCGTGCACGTAGTGGGTGATCTGGCCGCTGGTTGGATGCCAGGCGTTGAGCCCGGCGAGGGTGCCGATCCAGATGACCCCTTCGCGGTCCTCGTAGATCGGCCAGATGTAATTGCTGGTGAGCTTCCCATGGCCGGTTTCCCGGTTCCAATCGTGAAACCGGATGCGATAGGCCGATATTTTATAAATTCCGTTGAAAGTGCCCGCCCATATCATGCCGCTGCGGTCGCGGAAAATCGCGTTCACCGAAGCGGTTCCGGGAAGGCTCCCGCTTGTGCCGGCTGCGATTCGTTCGGCCCGAAAATTTTCCCGGTCGAAAAGGTGCAGCCCGTGGGAAAGGGTGCCGATCCACAGCGTCCCCCCGCTGTCCGCCTGGATGGCGGTCACCCGGTTTTCCTCGTAGCTTTCCGTCGCTGCTGCCGGCTGCCAGATCCGCGAATCCCCTCCGGCGGGATCAAACCGCACCAATCCGAAAGGTGTGCCCAACCACAGCATCCCGTCATCATCGCCATGAATGACCCCCACTGCGGTGCCGCTGCGGTTATGGGGAGGTTGGCGGAACGCCTGGCGGCGGAAAAGTTGCTGAGTCCGGTCAAAGGTATCCAGGCCGGCATCGCTGCCAATCCAGAGCCGACCCTGACTGTCTTCGTAAATCGCCCGCACAAAATCGTTGCCCAAGCTGTGGGGGGTATCCGGGTGGTGTTGATAGCGGGTGATCGTGCCGCTTTCCGGATCGAGCGCATTCAGCCCTGCCCCCATGGTGCCGATCCAGAGCGTTCCCGTATGATCCTCACATAATACTGAAACCCCATTGGCGCTCAGCGAATTCTCATCGCCGTCATCATGGCTCCAATGCTCAAAATTCTCCAACCCGGCGTTATAGCGGTGCAGCCCGCCGGCCACGGTGCCGACCCACAGCCGACCGGCGCGATCCTGGTAGAGGCATTTGATACGATTATCCCGAAGTCCCCCGGGGTCGATGGGATCTTTGCGAAAGATCTTGAAATCCCGGCCGTCATAACGGCACAGCCCGGCATCGGTTCCCAGCCAGATAAAGCCGCGCCGGTCCTGCAGGATGCTGCGTACCGCATTATCCGGCAGCCCCTCGCGGGAGCTTAGATGTTCAACCGCATATTGGGTTCCGGAGTTTGAAACCGGCAGTGTGGTTTGGGATAACCCGAACGGGGAAAAAAATAACTGGAGCGACGGCAGAATGAACCATAAAGCGAAGCGGCCCCGCCGGACAGATGCTGCGGCAGTCCGGAAGACCATCTCATGGCCTTTCCGGTAAATCTTGAGTTCAAACATGGCGAACCCTATTCATCACCTTTTGATGTTCCCCTGTTACGCACTTAATACGTATACTAAGTTTCTTGCCGTTATAGATTTCTCACAAACAACGTTCGAAATGACGACGGCCATGTCATTCCAAGGTTACAATCGCCAGCCAAGGAATGATAGACCCCTTGTATTAAATGATGTATATATTAAACATAAATGACCTTAACCACAAAATTTTTTCCACTACGCCCCCATGAATAATTGTCTGCACCGGCGCCGTTTTCGAGCCTGGATGGGCAGGCCAAAGCTGAAAACGGCGCCGGTACAGACAATTATTTACCCGCGCTAGTTTTTACTTTACTTTTCGAAAAAAATATATATCTTTGTAACATAGCTTTTTTCTAAGACTTAGGGAATGCGGTACTGTGTTCTGGCGCATGGGTTGGGAATAATATATCTGCTATATTACCGTTGGCGCGGTACAGGCCGGAAAGACGCATGGATTGGATCACCAATAATTTAGCTTTGACCGGGCGGAATACGGATGGAAACGGTGCGACAAAGAATCAATCGTTCATTCCCATGGCTGCTTCTGGGGCTCTGGCTCCTGGGCAGCATGCCGCTATGGTCGCAGCCGGCAGCGGCAGACTCCAGCAATTATTTCCGGGCTACCCGCTATTATGAACAGAAAGACTACGCCCGGGCGCTGGAATATTTTCGCAATGCCCTGGGCGCCAAGGAAACCTTTGTCATCCGCAATCCCCAGGTTTACTTCAAGACCTCCTACTGCTTTTACCGGCTCGGTGACTATGAAGATGCTATTGCCGGTTTCCTCGGCGATGCATCGCGGGTTGAGCGGGTAGAAGATTATCGCCACTTTTTCGTGCTCCGTGCCCGCCTGGCCCTGGGCGATACCCTCGGTGCCATCATCTCTTTCCGGGAATTTCGGCGCATTTATCCGCAGAGCCCCCTGAACATTACCGCCGATTCGCTGCTGGCGGAATTGTATTTTCAACAGCGCAACTGGAGCGAAGCCAAAGTCTACTATCAGCGTCTGCTGCGCTACCGGGGATTCGACGAGGGCGATATCTACAGCAAGCTGATCATCATCGCCGACACCCTGCGGGAGAACGATGATTTGAAGGATTTCGCCCTGACCCTGATGCGCCAGCATCCGTTTCATCCCGGGAGCAAGCGAGCTTATGATCAGATAACCCGTCTTTACCAAAAATCCGTGATTCAACGCGACAAGCTGAATGAGATCTTCCGCTACCTGGGCAAAACCAGTCAGTTTGAGGCCATCGACCGCCTGCTGGCCCGGCAGACTGCCCGGGTCGGCAGCGAGACCGAGCAGGTCCGCTGGCTGAAGATCCGCAAGCTGTACCTGCAAAACCGCTATCAGGAAACCCTGCAGGCCTGCCGGGAGCAGCGGGGCCGTTTTTCCGCCGGCCAATATTTGCGGGAGGTCGATATTCACATCGCCCGCTGCTATCTGCGGCTGGGATCTACCGGGAAGGCCATCGCCGCTTATGACACTTTCCAGAAACGCTACCCGCGTGACGGATTGGCGGCGGAGGTGCTGTGGGTGATTGCCGGCTTGTGCGAGGACCGTAACGAGATTGAACAGGCCCGGGCGTATTACCAACGGCTGCTAGACCACTACCCCTATTGCGAATTTATATCGGAAGCGCGCTTCCGGCTGGGGCTAACCTATTACCGCGAACTGGATTATTCGACCGCGCGCAACCAATGGGCAGCATCGATCATCCGGGAAAGAGACGACGAAAAGCGCGACCGCTACCAGTACTGGATCGCCAAATCCTATCTGCAGCAGGACAGCACCGGGGCCTATCTCAATACCCTGAATGGGATCACCGTCGAGCCGTTCGATAATTATTACACCATGAAAGCGTTCCTGCTGACCCGCAACGGGGTGCAGATCCGTCAATTTGTCGATTCGCTGTTATGGGAGATGCATCATAAACGGATCAGCTACTTGCCGCAATATTTGGAATATTTCCAGCGGCCGCTGCTGGTGCAGGATCTGCTGGGCGAGCGTTACGCGCAGCGGGAGCTGAACATGGCGGCCGGCAGTCTGGATAAGCCGAACTGGGAAATGGTCTTTGCGCTGGGGGAAGTGAACGAGCGGATGCAGAACTACGGGCGGGCCTACCGTCTCTACCGCAAGGTGTACCTGGAAAATTTCGTGAAAAGCGACTGGCGGGAATGGATGTTCCTGCTCAAGCATCTCTATCCGCTCTATTTTAACGGCGAGGTGAACCGCTACGCCCGCCAATGGAACATCTCCCCCGCCAGTATCTGGGCGGTGATGAAAAAGGAGAGCGCTTTCGAACCGGAGATCATGTCCTATGCCAATGCCTACGGGCTGATGCAGATCATCCCCCCCACCGCGACCCGTCTGTCCGGCAGCCTGGGGATGGAGCTGGGCGACGTGCGCCGGCTCTATGAACCGAATTTCAATATCCAACTGGGCAGCTTTTACCTCTCCCAACTGCTGCACCGCTACGGGGGAAATCTCTACCATGCCCTGGCGGCGTATAATGCCGGAGAACATCGGGTCGATCGCTGGCGTAAGATAATTGACACGAGTGATGATGATTTTTTTATGGAGAATATCGAATTCGAGCAAACCCGGGGATACGTGCGCGGGGTGATGAAGTTTTACTGGATGTACCATCTGCTGATCCATCCCTACAAGATGCCCGAGGATCTGGTCTCGTTCCCGGAAAAGATCGCTCATGATCCGTGGTTTAAGGAGCTTGAGGGGTTGGAGTGAGGCTGGATGTAATACGCGGAGGGCTAAGGGCAGAGGGCGTGGAGAGAAATAAATTGGGGTGTCATTGGCGCTTCGCGCGTCATTAGCCTGGGGCGTCATTAGCGCTTCGCGCGTTATTTATGAATATCCTTCTGACGGGCGCAGCCCCCATGACGGCCAAAGGCCCAAGACACGCGAAGCGCCAATGACGCGAGCGCCAGCGAGCAAACATCGTGAGCGGAGCGAACAAATATCGCGAACGAAGTGAGCAAACATCAAACGCCCTTTAACGCCAATCTAAACGGAGGCACCATCATCAAATCGTTCGCCACCATCGTTTTGTTTTTGTTCATTCTGAGCAGCATACCGGCCGGCGCGCAGGGCGTGAACCGGGTGGTCATGCCGCATCGCGATGAGTTGGCCAGCGAGATCTCCTTCTGGAAACAGATCTTTGCCCGGGTTTCTTTGAACGAGTACCTGATCCACGATAGCTACAATCTGGAGATCGTTTATAAGAAGGTGCGCTTCGATTCCACCGTCAGCGATCGGCAGCGCTCCAAAGAATTGAAGGCGATCAAAGATGAGATCAGCGATCTGTTGCTCCGTTTTCAAAGCGGCGAGTTTGAAGAAAACGCCTTGACGCCCTGGGAGCGGGAAGTCTTCGGCAAGTTTGCCCATATCCGCGACCGAAATAAATTTGAGATTGCCGCCCGGCGGGTGCGCGCCCAGCAGGGCATCAAAGAAAACTTTCTGGCCGGGGTGCGGCGTTCCTTCCGTTATCTGCCCCATATCGAACAAATATTCGAAGCCGAGGGATTGCCACACCAACTGGTCTATCTGCCCCATGTAGAATCTTCCTTTAACCCGGTGGCCCGCTCTCATGTGGGGGCGTCGGGGATGTGGCAGTTTATGCGCGGCACTGCCAGATCCTATATGAAAGTGAACCGGGTGGCCGACCAGCGCTTTGACCCGCTGATTTCCACCCGCGCCGCCGCCCGATTGCTGAAATACAATTACAGTCAGTTGAAGGACTGGGCGCTGGCGATCACCGCCTATAATCACGGTCTGGGCAGTATGCGCAAGGCCAAGCGGAGATACGGCGACTATGCCACCATCCGGGAAAATTACCTGCGGCGCAGCTTCGGCTTCGCCTCGAAAAACTTTTATCCGGAATTTTTGGCGGTAGTGGAAATCTCCGACAGCCTTAGCCACTATTTCCCCAACGTTGCCAAAGACCCGCTCTGGGAATTCCAGGAGATCACCCTGCCGAAAGCGCTGCGACTGACCACGTTTTCGCGGCAGTTTAACATCGATCTCGTAACCCTGAAAGCCCTCAATCCGGGTTACCACAGTTCCGTCTGGCAGGGCCAACGCTTGGTGCCGGCCCAATATCCGCTGCGCCTGCCGGTAGACCGGGATGCGCAGCAGATCATTGCCGCACTGGGTGCCTCGCGGGAAGAGATCCAGGAGGTGACCCTGGCCCAAAAGGCGATCGGCCGGAAAGAGCAATTGGTGCTGACCAGCCTGCGCACGTTTTTCCAGCGCCGCCAGGCGCTCCGCCAACTGCTGGCCTCCCAGCGTGCCGGAGTCAGCGAAACCGCTGCATCACCAAACGCGGAGGATCGCGAACGGCTGCTGGCGCTCGAATGGACTGCGCCGCCGTTACCATTGGCGCAGACAACCGTTGCGCTTGCCCCTGCTGCTCCTGCTGCCTTAACTGAAAATCCGGCTGCCGGTATGGTTTTACCGGCCGGAAAAGCCCAGGTCGCCGCCGCCGCGCCGGTGAATCCTGATCCGCTGGCCCTGGCCGAGATCGAGCGCCGCGCGCCGCCGCGTGCCGCGTCATCGGCGGAAATCGCCATAACGGACGGGAGCGTTACCGGCAGGGTCAGCACAAATAAGGCTGCTGTCGCGGCGGATGAATCTACGCCGCCATGGGAATCGGCGATCGCCTTGCTGATCCCCGCGCCCGCCGCTCCGGTAACCGGAGAGCTGGCCGATCATACCGCCCGGCAGTTGCTGGCAGTTGCCCGGACCGGGGTTGAAGATCAGCCCCGCGGCACGCTGGATTGGGAAGCGCAGCCGCTTACCGGAGCGGCGCCGCAGACCGCCGTGCTGCAGGAGCAAACCGCTGCGGCCGCTGCGAACATCCCGTTCAACAAACCCACCGTAGCTGAAGACGGGGCGGCCGATTTGTCGGTGCCCGCAGCGCCGCCCGTTGCAGCAGTCGCTGAGACCGCCGCGCCGGCTGTTTACGTCCTGGCCGCAACCGCTGCTGAACCGGCCGGGCGACTGCGCTTTGCCAAGCCTGAGGTCGGCCAGGCAACCCGGGAGAGCATCTTCGGCTTTGGCGATCTGGAACCAGCGCTGCTGGCGGAAACACCGCCGCAACCCGCTGAAACGCGGGCGCCGGCGTCGTCGTACCGGCACAGCAGCGAATATCCCGGTCATGAACTCTATGCTTCGCTGCAAAAATGGAACGTGGTGTATAACGCCCAGATCCTGGGAGGGCAGGAAATATTGACCCTTCTGCGCAACCGGCTGAACGTGCAGAAGGGGAGCATTATCGTCTATCCCGGGGAAACCCTGGGGCATTTTGGCGATTGGCTGAACATCAATACCCAGTCGCTGCGGCGGATCAACAGCCTTTCGCGCCAGCAGGATATCAAGACCGGCCAGCGGCTGCAACTCGATTTGAGCCGCGAGACCCCGGCGGGCTTCCTGGAGAAACGGCTGAGCTATCACCTCACCCTGATCGAATCGCTGTTAAACGGCCGCACCAGCATCCGGCTGGAGGATTATGCCATTCAGGCCGGGGAGAATCTCTGGTCGCTGGCGCGCAAGCGAAATTTCCCTGTAAACCTTTTGCTTTATTTCAATGATTTGGATAAATTAGAGCGATTATACCCTGGAGATGTCATAAAATTGCCCGTTATCTACAATTAGTGAAAAGGAGAGCCTATGAAGATCAAAGAGAAGATGGAAGGGGATATCGCTGTCTTAACCGTTTCCGGCAATATGATGGGAGGGCCGGACTCGACGGTTCTGCATGATAAAGTGAAGAGCCTGATCAATGATGGCCTGAAACGTGTTGTCATCGACATTAAGGGCGTAAAGTGGATGAACAGCTCCGGTCTGGGGATATTGATGGCCTGCCTGAGTTCCCTGCAAAGTGCCGACGGGCAGTTGAAACTGTCCAGCGTGACCGACAAAGTGAAAAGCGTCTTAATGATTACCAAGTTGATCGAACTGTTCGAAACCTATGAAAATGCCGAACGGGCCGTAGCGAAATTCCTGGAAGAAGAAAAAAAACGATAACCAACATCCGATATATAATTTTGTGAAGCTCCCGCCTGTACCGGGAGCTTTGCTTTATGTGGCGATAGTTAATGAATAAGGTAAACATTGACGACTTTTAATAACCGTCGATAGGCAAAACCGTATGGTTTATTAGCGGGGAATCGCAAGGAGCATGATATATGGATATAGCCATGCAACAGCAGGCATTTGAGCGGCTGGAAAAACAGCTGCGTCAAAAAGAGAAGGAACTCTACTCCATCCAGCGTATCGGCAAGGCCCTCAGCTCCACCCTCAATCTGGACGAGTTGCTGAAGCTGATCATGCAGGAAATTACCACTCTGATGGATGCCGACCGCAGCACCCTCTTTATCGTCGACCGGGAAAAAGGGGAGATCTGGTCGAAGATCGCCCTGAAGGCAGAGGTGAAAGAAATCCGCCAGACCCTCGGCAAGGGCATCTCCGGTTACGTTGCGGAGACGGGGAAAGCGATTAACATCCCTGATGCCTATCAGGATAACCGCTTCGATCCGGCGACCGATAAGCGCACCGGCTACCGCACTCGCTCCATCCTATGCATGCCGGTATGGAATCCGCAAAGCGCCGAGGAATCGCGGGAGATTATCGGGGTGATCCAGGTTTTGAATAAAAATGACGGCATCTTCAGCGAAGAGGATGAGGCGCTGCTGGAATCGCTCTCCGCCCAGGTGGCCATCTCCATCGCCAATGCCCGGCTCTATTCCCGGCTGGAGAAAAAATTCCGCGAGATCGACTTGCTTTACGATTTCGAGCAGATGCTCAACTCGGTGCAGGAACTGCCCAAAATGCTCGGACGACTGCTGGTGCATACCCTCGACCACCTGGAGGCGCGCTGGGTGTTGGGATACGTGCCTCACGAGGGCAAATATTTCTTTTTTGCGACCGATCGGCAGCACCGGATATATTTTGAAAGCGCCGCTTCGGTATCGCTGGGATGGATGAATTTTGTGCAGCAGCCCACCCTGAAAACCCTTGTCGCCGACTGGGAAACCTTCCGGGAGTATTTCCGCATCAACGGCGATCTGGAGCTGAACGGGCAGGAGGCGATTTTCTCCCCCATTCCGGTGGAGGAAGACGAGCGCGGTTTGCTGATCGCGCTGGATGTCGGGGTCGGAAAACCCCAGCATTACGCCGACGAACAAAAGATGTTGGAGCTGGTAGCGCAGAAAGTCTTCCGGGCCCGGGAGCTGCAGCACCTGCGGGAAAGCCTGCTCAAGCGGGAGCGTCTCTCGGCCATCGGCCAGCTGATGAGCACCATCGTGCACGATATCCGCGGGCCGGTCAACACCATCTACGGCTTCGTCGACCTGATCGAAGACGAGACCACCAGCGCCGGAGAGCGGAAGGAATATGCCGGGATCATCCGCGAGGAGATCCAGTCGGCGATGAACATGATTACCGAAGTGCTGGATTTTGCCAAGGGGAAAACCAGTATCCTGCCCCGCAAATCCAGCGTCAAAAACCTGGTCGGCCGCTTTAAGCCCCGGCTGCAGCAGATGTGCCAGAAAAACGATACCGAGCTAACCGTCTCAGTGGACAGCGCCCAGCTGATCTATGCCGATGAGGACAAGCTGACCCGGGTCTTTTATAATATCACTAAAAATGCCCTGGAGGCGATGGAGAGCGGCGGGCGCTTCGATTTCCGGGTAAACGATGACGGGAAGGTGGTGACCTTCCACTTCAGTGATAGCGGCCCGGGCATCCCCCGGGAGATCCTCGACCGGCTGTTCGATTCTTTCGTGACCAGCGGCAAGGAAAGCGGTACCGGCCTGGGACTGGCCATCGTCAAAAAGATCGTCGACGAGCACCGCGGCGAGATCGAGATCGATTCGCCGGCAGGGGCGGGGGCAACATTCCGGATCAAATTGCCGGTAATGAAGAAATAGTTTATGAGTTAATGGGTTGATGGGTGAATGGGTTAATGGGAAACTACTCTGTGAATAAAGTTGTTTGCTGTAAAAGATCTCTCACAAACTGCGTTCGAAATGACTGCAATGTATTAACCCATTCACCCATCAACCCATCAACCCATTAACTCATTCACCCATCAACTTTTTCGCATCACAAGATTCACGATGTTTCATAAACCATCATCACCCTTGAACAGGCGCAATCACCATGACCCTGAACTGGCATGATCTGAATTTCTACTACCATCCCATTTTCATGGAACACCTCAGCGGTTTGCGCCATCCGGAAAATCCCGATCGCTTACGAATCATCATCCAGCTTCTTCAGGATAAAGGGGTGTGGGGCCAGTTGCAAATCAAGACACCGCCGGCGGCGGAGCTGAAGTGGATCGAGACCAATCACCACCTCCATTATATCAGTCACGTGCGCAGCACCTGTGAGGAAGCTCCGGCTATTCTCGACGGCGGGGATACCCTGGTGACCGAACACTCTTACGAGGCAGCCCTCCATGCCGCGGGCGCCTGCCTGGCCGGGGTGGACGACCTGATGGCCGGAGAGGTGAAGAGCGTTTTCTGCGCGGTGCGCCCACCGGGGCACCATGCCGAATATGCCGAGGCGATGGGATTCTGCCTCTTCAACAATGTCGCCATCGCCGCCCGCTATGCCATCGACCGCTATTCGCTGCAGCGGGTTTTTATTCTCGACTGGGACGTACACCAGGGCAACGGCACTCATCACAGCTTTTACCAGATGAGCGAGGTCTTCTTTTGCAGCATTCACCAGTGGCCCCTCTATCCCGGCATCGGCACGGCGGATGAGAGCGGCCGGGGGATCGGAAGGGGGTATACCCTGAACATCCCCCTGGAAGCCGGCGCAGGAGATGAGATTTATATCCGGGTGCTGCAGGAGCAGGTGATTCCGGCCATGCATCACTACCGGCCGGATCTGCTGATCATCTCCGCCGGCTTCGACGCCCACACGGACGATCCCCTGGCCGATATGAACGTATCGACCGAGGGGTTCCGGGAAATGACCCGCATGCTGCGCCGGGAGATGCAGACGTTGAACGGGGGGAAAATCCTCTCGGTACTGGAAGGCGGCTATAACCATATCAATCTGGCGGAAAGTGTGCTGGCCCACCTGGAGGCGCTGGTGGAAGCGCCGGAGGGTTAGCGATCGAATTAGCAAAGAAAATACTCTATTGCCACAGAGACACAGAGAACACGGAGAACTGACAACTGACAACTGACACCTGACACCTGACAACTGACAACTGACAACTGACAACTGACAACTGACACTCTGTGGTCTCCGTGGCTCTGTGGCGAATATTTATCATGAACCGTTTCCCAATGGGATAATCAATGAACCCCAGCAACCCACCGCGGCAGGACCGGGAAGACGATTTTACCCGCAAACGCAAGGCGATGGTCGAATCGCAGATCTATAAGCGCGGCATTCGCGATAAGCGCCTGCTGGCCGCTTTCGAGACGGTGCCGCGACATTACTTTGTATCCCCGCAGTTCCTGAAAGACGCCTACAGCGATAAACCTCTCCCCATCGGTATGCACCAGACCATCTCCCAGCCCTACATCGTCGCTTATATGATCGATTGTCTGGAGCTGAAAGGCGATGAGCGCGTGCTGGAAATCGGCACCGGCTCCGGCTACGAAACCGCCATCCTGGCGGAGATGGTCGCGGCAGTGTATACCATCGAGATTATCCCCCAGCTCTCTACCCGGGCGGAGCGGATCCTGAACCATCTGAACTACCGCAATATTTTTTTTAAAGTGGGCGACGGTCATGCCGGCTGGCCGGAACAGGCGCCCTTTGACGCGATCGTGGTGTCCGCCGCGCCGAGCTTCATCCCCGCCGGACTGACCGATCAGTTGGCCGACCGCTGCAAAATGATCATTCCGGTGGGCGATCGGGATCAGGAATTGATCATGATCGTCAAATCCGGCAAATGCTGCAAGCAGTTCCGCAAAATCCCGGTGCGTTTTGTGCCGATGACCGGAGAGGATTAAAATACCCCATGCGGGTTATTGCGCATTTCCGGGAGCCGGGATATATTTTACCGGTTGATGGGTTGATGGGTTGGGCACAAACAAACAGGGTAGGGTCGCGACCCTACCCTACCACCGGATTTTCCCATTCATCCATACACCCATTCACGCAATCGAGGTGTAACGAATATGCGGCGATATATTTTCCTCGGTGTATTCTGGCTTGGTCTGCTGTGGGTCATCTGCGGATGCGATACCGACAAATTCCTGGGATATGACTACCAGGCGGAACGGGTCGATCATGCCACAACCATCAACGGCGCGGTGCGTAATATTTTTACCGAAGCCCCTGTCGCCCGGGTGCGGATTGACATCGGCGGCCAGATCGCCTTCACCAACAACCGCGGACAATTCGGGATGATCTATCAATCCGGGGAAGATGAAGCGCTGAGCCGCCCGATCCCGGTACGGCTCAGCGCCGCCAACTATTTCGATTTCGATACCGTGCTGGTGATCTACCCCCGCGATAATCGCCTCGATGTTCGGATGGTATATGCCGCGCCGATCATCCAGTCTGCCTCCCTGGCCGATAGTATCTGCACCGCCCAGATCATGGATTATCAAGGGGTGGAAGATATCGATTCGGTTATCTCGGTCGGGTTTTATTTTCTCGACGAAACCGATTCGGTGTTTAGTCACCGAATATTGATGGGGCAGATCGATACGATTGATGATTACGCTGCCGTTTACCGTTCCATAATTCCCGACTCCCTTAACGGCGCCGGCCTGATCCGTCCGCGCTATAATATCATCGCGGTGGATAAATCCGGCTTCCGTGATGAGATCGCCTTTTTCAGCAAATAACATCAGATAGAATGTGCCACCTAAAAACTGCCGACATTTCACCATGAAAAAAACCAACATTCTCTGCGCGTTGACCGGTATCGCCATGATGCTGGTGCTGCTGAACGGTTGCGATGCAAACAAGTTCTTCAGCTATAATTATGATGCTGCCGAGATCAGCGAGGTGATCGATATCCGCGGTCAACTCATTAATGTCTTTACCGACATGCCGGTGAAGGACGCCACCGTCTCTTTCGGCGGCCAGGCCACCCTCTCGGATTCCAGCGGAGGTTATTTGCTGAAATACTTCCTGGGATTGGACGAGCAATATAATCAGGACATCCCGGTGCACATCACCCATCCCAAGTATGAAACCCTGGACACTTCGATGGTGATCTTCCCCAGCGGAAATGTGCTCAATGCCCGGCTGGTCTACGCCGCCCCGATCATCCTGGCCGGGCATATTGAGAATGACACCATCTGCCCGGATCCGGAAAATATCTTTTCCTGCACCGTAACCGCCTCGGCGGTGGTGTTCGATTACCAGGGAGAAAGTGATATCGATTCGGTCTTTATCGAAGGGCGCTATCTGGATGATGGTAACCATAAGGTGGTCACACAATCCACCCAAATCTACTATACCGGGGCGATCGACGGCCAGACTGCCCGCTTCGAAGGGCAAATCCCGTTCTATATCCCCACCGTCGGCGGCTCCGGCGAGTCAATCGGCGTGCTGATCAACAACCTCTTTTTCGTGCGGGCGGTGGATAAATCCGGTTTCCGGGAATCGTTTTTTGTGAACGGACTTGGGAAGTAAGCTGCAGTGTATCATTGGCCACAGAGTCACAGAGCGCACGGAGCTTTGTCAGTTTTCAGTTCTCTGTGAACCCTGTGCCTCTGTGGCCAATGATTTTAGCTAATCAAATTAAGTATCAACAGAAAAGAGATATCATGCGAATTTCCTACAAAGACCTTTTGCGCCTGACGGCCTTGCTCGTCCTCCTTACCATCACCCTTAATGCCCAGGAGAAGCGGCTGATCGGGACAGTGGTGGATGCGGAGAGCGGCGATCCCCTGAAAGGAGCAGACGTTTACCTGACGGTGGCCAATGACGGCGCCAGCACCGATGAAGACGGGGTGTTTATTCTGCGCACCAAAGCCGACATCACCTATGACACCCTGGTGGTGAACTTCCTGGGATACCAGGAATACCGCCGCCCGGCGCGGCGCTTCAAGAATCTCTCCAGCATCCGCCTGGCGCCGGCGCCACTGCAGCAGGATTCGGTTACGGTGCGCGCCGACCGTCTCAACCTGGTGCAGCAGGAGATCCCCCATGCCCGCAGCACCCTCAGCTTTGAGGAGATCGAGATCCGCGGTACCAGCGAGATCAGCGATCTCTTCAAAGCCGTACCCTCGGTACGGGTGGAGGGCAATGATATCAGCGGCCGCCAGATCCAGATCCGCGGCAGTAATCCCGGAGAAGTCAACATTTACGTCGACGGCATCCTGATCAACAGCCTCGGCCTGGAGAATGCCGCTGATCTGTCGATTGTGCCGATCGAAAATATCGAAACCCTGGAAGTGCTCAAGGGAGCCAACTTGACCCTGATGGGCAACGGCGCCTTCGGGGGCGTGGTCAACGTGACCACCAAGCGGAGCCTGGAACGCAGCCTCTTCCTGAAGACCAAGCAAGGCAGCTTCGACAGCCAGTATTACATCGGCGAGCTCAACCTGCCGCTCAGCGGGAAATTCGTGATCAATTACTTTGGGCAGTATAACGATATCAAGCCGGGGATCGAATATTTTCCCGGGGAAGCGCGTAACGCGGATAAGACCGAGAACGATGCGGTGGAGACCCGCAAGCAAAACCATAATGTCAGCATGAACTATTACAGTGAGCAGGGCGAATTCAGCACGCGCTTTTATGGGTATGTGCTCGATTATGAAAAGCTCTCCTTCGACGGGCAGCCGCTGGCGAACAACCGTAAGAATTATCTGTTCTCCAGCGCCTACAGTGGGTCGCTGGGCGGGCTGAACGACTTCGACCTGCGGGTAAATTATCTGCTGGGCGACGACATTCGGCGCCGCGACCGCCTGCAGCCCGGCAGCACCGACCGCTTTGAGGATGGTTTTAAGACCAACCGCATGAATATCAAGTTCATGAAAAAATTCCCGATCAAAAGCACCAATGAGTTTCAGTTGTTGACGGAGTATTTCCATGATGAGCTGGACATCAGCACCGACCAGGAACTGAGCGGGGTAAAGCAGAATATTTATCAGGCGGAACTGTACGAAAACCGCTGGAGTGTAGCCGGGGTGGCGGCGTTCAGCGATAAGCTCGGTCAGCAGGAGAAGATCACCTGGAAGACCCATTTCGGCCTGCGCGGCGATTTCATTTCCAATGGCGATAATTACGTTTCCCCGACCGTCGGGCTGCAGGTAAGCTTCGACCAGCCGCGCCGGGCATTCATCCCCTACATGAGCTATGGAAAGAATGTGCGCATCCCCACTTTGCTGGAGAATGCCTACACCGACCTGGGAGAGATCAGCCGGGCGGATACCACCCTGCGGCGCCTGAAGCCGGAAGAGAGTAATGCCTTCGAGCTGGGGCTGGGCTATCAGCAACATGCCGCTTCCGGCGATTATGAAACGATCGACGCCTCCCTGGCGTTTTTCCACAACGTGGTGTTCAACAAACTGGTGACGGTGGTGGACTTTGTGCAGCAGGATTTTGACACCAGCCAGATCGGGCGCAATGTGACGGTGGGCGTGGAAGGGTCGCTGAAATTCAACCGGGTGCTCAATCTCTTCGACCTGCAGGGCACCGCCACTTACCTGGATATCGAACGGCCGTCGCTGTATCCCTTCAAGCCGCGCAGCATGTTCAGCGTGCAACTGAGCTATGCCGGCCGCTGGGGCGGGTATTTTTCCGCCACCGCTTTTTATGAGGGAGAAAGCCGGGGCTTCATCCAGGATGTCTCCGCCAATAACCCCAATGCCGCCGGTTTGAGCGAAGTGATGATCGATCCATTCTACGATCTCGACCTCTCCATCGGCTACCGCTTCCGCCTGAGCGGCATTCGCTGGAATCTCCAGGCGGCGGGATATAATATTCTGGATAATAGCGGATTTCAGTATTATTTGCTGAAGAAACAGTATTTTCAGGTGTCGCTGTCGGCGCGGTTGTGATTTGTTTTGCCACTGATTGACAGTTATTTGTTAACTACCGCCACAGAGGCCACAGAGAGTTAAATAACTGATGTTACGCAGTAAGCAGGTGCCGTCATTGCGAGCCGCGTATTTTGCGGCGCGGCAATCTCCCGATGATTGTTTCCAACTTAACTGCGGATGGGTGCACCTGGCAGGAGATTGCTTCGGCAAAATACGCCTCGCAATGACAGCATGAATGACATTCTGGATAGAGTGCGCAACGTCAGTTAAATAAAATCAATCTCTGTGGGCTCTGTGCCTCTGTGGCAATCATTAGTTGATTTATTCATTCATCGATCCTAAAAGAAAATCGTCCCACTGGTCTTGTCCTTATCCAGCAGCAGGTTCTTTTTCTTCCCATTGGCGGAAACCCGCACCAGGTTTTGCTGGCTGTCATATAGCTCCAGAAAGATCCGGCTGGTGACGCTGATCTCCTTGAAATCCGCGATACCCGGTATCTCAAAAACACATTTGGTGCGCGCTTCATGGATGTCGATGCGGCGGGAGAGGGAATCGAGCGTCAGGGGCAGACCGTTCAGGGTAAATTCCGCCCGGTCATGAAGATAGTTATAAATCAGAGTGCGGGCATCCGGCGCTTCCCGCTCGGTGGCCAGCAGCATCCGGCGCTGGTGCTGCTGGTAGAGGGCATTTTCCAGATCATCGGAAAAGACCGTGATGGTGATGCGCACCGTCCTGGCCCCGCTGTCGTACTCGATCTGGCACATGCTGACATAAAGCGGATGGGCCGGCATCATGCTGCTCCAAACCCCCAGCAACAGGGCTATCCCCACTGCACTTCCCGCGCAGCGGCACGCGCCGGCGAAACTCCTTTTCATAATTTCCATGGGAACTCTGGATTTTTAAGATGATTTCCCTTACATTAGCCTCCCGGTGCCAACTGTGCGCCGGAAAGCGAATGCGCGAATGGTACGCAAGAAGTCGCATAAATTCAAATGATAAATGTCTTATGATTCATCTGGAAAACATTCGTCATCAATACAACGGACAGACGGTGCTGGATCTTCCCCACTTTGCATGTGCGGTAGGCGAGCACTGGCTGATCCTGGGCAACTCCGGGAGCGGCAAGACCACCCTGCTGCATATCATTGCCGGACTGCTGTCGCCGGCTGAAGGCAGCGTGCACATCGCCGAAGCAGAACTGACCGCGATGAGCGGCACGGCATGCGACCGCTTCCGGGGGCGGCATATCGGGATTGTCTTCCAACAATTGCACCTGCTGCCCACATTGACGGTGGGGGAGAATCTGCTCATCGCCCCCTATTTGGCCGGATTGCCCCAGGAGCGTGAGCGGGTGGCAGAAGTGCTGCAATCGCTGGAGATTGCCGACAAGATACACGCCTATCCCCATCAGCTCAGCTACGGCCAGCGCCAGCGGGTGGCGATCGCCCGGGCGGTGATCAACAATCCCCGCCTGATCCTGGCCGACGAGCCGACTTCGGCGCTGGATGACCGTCACTGCCAGCAGGTTTTGGAACTGCTGTTGGCGCAAGCTCAGCGCCACCAGGCAACGCTGGTGATCGCGACTCATGACCGGAGGCTTAAAGACCGGTTTGAAAAGCAGATCTTGCTTTGATTGTGGATTTTGGAATGGAAGACGCGAAGGGCTAAGGGCGAAGAGCGAAGAGCGAAGAGCGAAAAATAAAAGAAAATGCGCGCCAGCGCAAATATCGTGAGCGACAGCGAACAAACATCGTAAGCGTAGCGAACAATGAAAATTTCCTTGCTCAAACTCAGTCTCTCCTACATCCGCCGGCGGAAGCTGAATACGTTTCTGAATGTGCTGCTGCTGGCGCTGGGAATTGCCACCATCGTGGTGCTGCTGCTCTTCAGCCGGCAGTTCGAGGACAGCCTGACCCGCAACGCCCGGGGGATTGACATGGTGGTGGGCGCCAAGGGCAGTCCGCTGCAACTGATCCTTTCCAGCATCTACCACCTGGATGTGCCCACCGGCAACATCTCCCTGCGGGAAGCCTCCCGGCTGCTCCCCAACCGGGCGATCCGTCAGGCGATCCCCCTGGCTCTGGGCGACAGTTACCGTGGTTACCGGATTGTCGGTACCACCCCGGCCTACCCGGCACTGTATGCGGCGGAACTGGCTGCGGGCAATCTCTGGCAACAGCCGCTGGAGGCGGTTGCCGGCGCAGCGGTGGCAGCGGAATTGGGGCTGAGGCCCGGCGTTACGATCGTCAGCGATCACGGATTTTCCAGCCAGGGCGATCACCACGGAGATCATCCGCTGACGATCAGCGGCATCCTGGCGCCCAGCGGCACGGTGCTCGACCGCCTGATCCTCACCGGCATTCCCACCATCTGGAAAGTGCATGAGGAAGGCGGGTCTGAGGCCGGGAGCGATCACGACCACGAACCGGTGGGCGATGCAGCAGTTGCGCTCACCCTGCCCAAGACCGATTTCCACTATGCCCCGGCTGACAGCGGCCGCGATATCACCTCCCTGTTGATCCGCTACAGCGCTCCGATGGCGGCGGCGACGCTGCCGCGCCTGATCAATGCCCGCACCCCTTTCCAGTCCGCCTCCCCGGCCTTCGAAACCGCCCGGCTCTACAATTTGCTGGGGGTGGGAGTGGAGGCGCTGCAGGCGTTTGGGATTATCCTGATCGTTACAGCGGCGCTGAGCATCTTCATCGCGCTCTACAATGCGCTGAAGGAGCGCCGCTATGATCTGGCGATGATGCGCTCCCTGGGGGCCTCGCGGGCCAAACTGGGCTGGCATGTCATGCTGGAGGGATTGCTGCTGTCCCTGGGTGGGGCCCTCGGGGGACTGCTGCTGGGCCACCTGGCGGTGGAGATGCTGGGGAGCTGGCTGAGCGAGGCCCGGCAGATCAACCTCAGCGGAACCGTCTGGCTGGCAGAAGAAGTCTGGCTGCTGCTGCTCGCCGCAGGGATCGGGATCATCTCGGCGCTGCTGCCGGCGATCCAGGCCTACCGCAGCGATATCAGCGGGATACTGGCGGAGAGATGATCGGTAATGGGTTAATGGGTTAATGGGTTGATGGGTTAAGGCCTCGATACGATATCCACCCCTTTATCCTTCATCCTTTATCCTTCATCCTTATAGCCGTTTTCCCATCAACCCATTAACCCATCAACAATGGAGGTCTTCATGACACAAGAATTCATCGTCACCGGCATGAAATGTGACGGCTGCGCCAATGCAGTGAAAAACAAGCTCAACGAGATTGACGGGGTGCAGTCGGTGAACATCGAACTGACCGGGGGGAAAGTGGTGATCGAAAGCGTGACCGCTCTATCCCGGGAAATGGTGGCGGAGAAGGTAAAGCAGGCGGGTAAATACGAATTGGGACCACCCCAGCCGTTTTTAGAATGACCGTCAGCACCGGCCTGTAGCCGGTGCTGACGCAGGACGCCCTGCGAGCTTTTTAGATTGACCCTCAGACCAGTTGCCGTAACAGCAGGAGGGCAGTTGCAAAAGTTCACAACTCATTTTATTATGAATCCTCCCTCTCGACAAAGATCAGATAGGATTCGTTTGCCTGTCGTTTGGCAAACGAATCCTATCTGATTAAAATCATCTTGCGGCTTTTTACATAGTCCCCCGCCTTCAATCGATAGAAATAGACTCCGGAGCTCACCCGTAAGCCGGCAGCATTACGGCCGTTCCACCGCACCCGGTGCTGCCCCGGCGCCATGTCGGCATCGGCCAGGGTCTTGATTCGCTGCCCCAGCAGGTTGAAGATCTCCAATTTTACCCTCACCTGGTGCGCCAGGTCGAAGCGGATCTGGGTTTCCGGGTTGAAGGGGTTGGGGTAGTTCTGGTATAGCGCAAATGTTTCCGGCAGCGGTACTTCCCTGTTCTCAACGTAGCCGAGCACCAGCAGGGTGTCTCCCGGGAAATTGGGCTTGTTCGTGACGATCCGGAAGATGGTGCCTTGCTCCGGCAGCAGCGCATTCACATTGGCCGGGAAGGTGGAATCGCTGACGCTGCCGCCGTTCCGGTTGACCAGCACGATCCGGGCCATAATTTCAGCGGCCACCAGGGCTTCATCGAAACCGGAATTGACCCAGGCGTCATAACCGGCGCTGCCGGGAGCGGTATCCGCCGGATTGTAGAAATCAATCCCGTCGGTATACGGATCATTGTCGCTGCCGGAGACCACATGGTCGATTGCCGTCAGGTTAAAGAAGCCATTTTCATCCTCGTCGTAAACCAGCGGGATCAGGCGATAGTCGTCGCTGCGGTCGTCGATATGTTCACCCATGTGCCAAAGTTCAAACGGCACATCCACGATCGCATTGCCGGTATACTTCATCCAGGCCTTACCGCCGGCAGCGGTGAAGCGAATCTCAAAGTCATTGGGAATCATCCGCGGCCAGTTCACCCCCTGGCGGCTGACCCGGGAGATAAAATAGGCATAGCGGCCATTATTGCCCTCGGTCATGGCGGTATGGATCGCCCAGGTGCTGCCGTTGGTCTGCTGCCGCTCGGGATTGGGGCGGTCGGAACCGTTCAGCAGGGGGAAGCCGTTACGATTGAAGACATAGCAACCCTGTTCCGGAGGATCGAGCGGCCCGGCGGCGTTGGCGACCACCTGGAAGCTGCGGAAGCCCGGCTCGGCATTGGTTACCTTGAACATAATGCCATCGACCACCGGATGGGGATAGAACGGATCATTGACTACCGGCTGGTCGTCGAGCCGGAGCATGCCGTTGGTCAGATCGCGCAGCCGCCAGCGGAGTTCGCTGCTGTCCGGGGGCATGAAGTAACTGATCTGGTAATAGTGGCTGTCGAGCAATGTGGGATCGGCCACGATCGGAAAGAGATGTTCGGTCACGCCGCGCAGCGAACTCACCGCAAGGGTATCGCCCCAAACCACGGGTAGCGTCCAGGGGATCAGCGGCTGCCGGAAGGAGAATGCCTGGACGTGAGCATCAAAGCGCAGGCGGTAGTAAAAGCGCAGCGTGTCCCCCTGTTCCGGCCCCCGCAGGAAGAAATTGAGCTGCTCGTTACTCGCGGTTTCCCCCGGGGCGATCGTCTGTGCGAATTGGATCTCCTGGTTTTTCGCCTCCGGGGCATAATTGAAAACCGTTATTTCGCTGATGTCCCTGGCAAAGTCACGGTTCTCGATATCGAAACGCAGGCGCACCTTCTCCCGGTAGTTGATGCCGGCATCCTGCCGCCCGTTCTCCCAGTCCACCCGCCAGTGGGTGAATTCCGGCAGCGGGCGCAGGCGCATCCGGGTGAACAGGTTCTCGAATTGTTGCACACCGGATGCATGCTGTAGCGCCAGATCTCCTTTAAAAGAATACTTCCGATTGCCCACTATCAGCGAATTCCCCCAGATGCCGTCTGCTGCGAGGCTGTCCCGGTGCGCCCCGTCATCGAAGAGCGCCAGGTTGAAGCCCGGTTCGGCGCCGGCTTCCGGTGCGAAGCGCGCTTCCGCGGCGGTGATGCCGCTAAACTCCTTTAAATCCACCCGGACCCGCAACTCGCTGATCGTGCCGCCGGGATGGCTGACCCGGTAAATGCCCCGGGGAATTCTCGCGGTTCCGGGATATTGAGCGCGGATGAGCTGAATGTGTTCTTTCATTTTCTGCACGGCGGAGATATGATCGCCGGCGGGGTCGATGCCGCCAACCACTGCCAGCACCACTTCCTGGGTATCGCCGTTCAGAAAGGTAAACGGGCCGGTATTGATGGATATCTGCCGGTCGCCGGGAGGACGATTGTTGCCGAGACCGTCGATATCCCCGTTCCGGGTCGCCGGATCGCCGCTGAACGGAAAGCGGGTGGGCAAACCGGCGTTGGGGCCGCTGCCGGTGATGAATGGCTCAGGGTTCAGGGTGTCGGGCGCGTAGATGAAACCGTTCAGCAGGTTATTCCAGCGCATGGTGTCGTAATAATCTCCGAACGAGGGATCGGAGATGGAGCTGGCGAGGGGGTAATAGCCGAAAGACGTCATCGGCAAATTCCGGTATCCGGCGATGCGGCGGAAATCGAACCAGGCGCTGTCGCCGGGAGCGGGCACCCGCGGCCCCTGCAGCAGGGTGTAGCCGATCGCCGCCGGGGGAAGTCCGAAGCGCTGGTAATCGGCATCCAGCGCAGAACTGTTATACCCGAATCCGGCCTGAAGCAGCGTATCGCAGCCGGCAAAATCGTCGTGATAAGTGCCGATATCGGGATCCATCCACTTGGCGGCGAGGAACATCGAGTCCACCGTAAAGCCGGACTTGTTGATGATCCGGTAACGTTGATAAACCGCCTGGCCGAGCGGGCCCTCACTTTTGTAGCCCCATATCGTCACCTGCACTTCCAGGCCGATCGGCTGGGAGCCGTACAGGTCGGTCGTCACATCGGCATCGAGATCGTTGATCACGAACCAGATCACCTGGTCGGCGTCTTGCAATCCCGGTTCGTCAGTGCCGGGATCCCACTGGCCGTTGTTGTTGCGGTCGTAATAGGGCGCGCCGAGGTGGCCCGGCCAGTTGTTCCAGTCATCCTGGTAATCGTTCAGCACCGCCTGGGTCATCGCCGGGGTCACCATTGTGGGATCGATCAGGTTCAGCTCGGCGGCATCCTGGATCACTTGCGGATCGGTGATGGTCAAGGATTGCCAGTCGGCCCGGATGCGGTAGATGGAGGCCTGGTTGGGATCAGCGGCCACCGGGGGCGTGGCGGGGGTTCCCGCAATGGCGATATGCCCCGGCACGGTGCCGATGCGGTAGGTCTGGCCGCCCACCCGGAAGGAACCGGGATTGCCGCCGAAATGGGACTGGGTCACCCGGCCGCCCCACACCAGGCCGTCCTGGTAAACCACCCCGGCGGTGAGGCGGGGATATTTCACGCCGGGAACTCCTGATGCGGGCTCGTGAGCGGATTCGCCGTCATTGCGAATCCAGCCGGAGATGTTGTTGATGTTCCAGAGGGTGTACGCATCATCCGACACTGCGCCCAAAACCTTTCCGGCATTTTGCGGCAGCGGTTTCATTTGGGCAAAAAGCGGGTTTCCGGGGAATGATCCCATGATTAATAAAAACGACAGTAGATTCAAGCAATATTTTCGTAGTGGCATAGATTTCCCCTTTGATAAATGCGCTTCAGTCGCAAGGGCGTGAATCTTAGCGCAGAGCGCGCAGAGGATACCAAGATCTTATAAAATTTGATAAAATAATCGGGGCATTCTGACACCCCCCTGTCCCCCCTTCGAAGGGGGGAATTTCAAGGTTCCCCCCTTCGAAGGGGGACAGGGGGGATGTAAAAGCTGGCTTCAAGATCAATACCCCGATTCATTCTATCCCACCCCCGAAAAAGATCAACCGGGCTGCAATCGCCTGTCGTTTAGGCGATTGCAGCCCGGTTGCATTCTACCGGATTAAAACCATCTTGCGGCTCTTCACATAATCCCCTGCCTTCAGCCGGTAGAAATAGACTCCCGAGCTCACCCGCAGGCCGGCATCATTACGACCGTCCCAGATCAGCCGGTGCTGGCCCGGCGCCAGCGCGGCATCGACCAGAGTCTTGACCCGCTGGCCCAGCAGGTTGAAGATCTCCAATTTCACCTTCACCCGGTGCGCCAGGCTGAAACGGATCATGGTGGCCGGGTTGAAGGGATTGGGGTAGTTCTGGTACAGCTCGAAGGTGCTGATCTGCGGGTCATCACCGATGCCGAGGGTGCCGCGCAGCATCAGGATGTCTCCCGGCACGTTGGGCTTATTAGTGATCATCCGGAAGATGGTGCCTGCTTCCGGCATCAGCGCATCGAGATTGGCCGGGAAGGTGGGATCGTAGACGTCCCCGCCGTTCCAGTTGACCAGCACCATGCGGCGTATGACGTCGGTGCCGGCGGTAAGCGGACCCAAATAGTAATGTAGCGCGGGATTGTTCGCTACTTCATTGGCGATGATATCATAACCGAGCTGCCCGGGTGTCTGATCCGCCGGCAGCACCCAGTAGAACCAGTCGGTTTCCGGATCGTTGTCAATGCTGGAAACCGTGTGATCGATCGGGGCCAGATTAAACAGCCCATCGCCCTCGCTGTCGATCAGATAGGGGAACAGGCGGTAGTCGTCGGATGGATCATCCGGCGTATTAACCCCGATATTCCACAGCTCGAACGGCATCTGGATGGCCGTGCCGCCGTACAATGAACCGTTTACCCAGGCGTTCGGCGCCAATCCCCAATTGGGCCCGGCGGTAAAGCGGATCTCGAAATCATACGGCATAATCAAAGGCCAGCGGGCGCCGCTCTGGGAAACCCGGGTCAGGAAATAAGCGTAGCTGCCGTCATTGGCTGCTGTCATCCCGGTATGGATCCCCCAGGTGCTGCCGTTGGTCTGCTGCCGGTCGGGATCGGGGCGGTCGGAACCGTTCAGGAAAGGGAAACCGTTGCTGTTGAAAGCCAGGCAGCCCTGCTCCGGAGGATCGAGCGGCCCGGCGGCGTTGGCCACCACCTGGAAGCTGCTGAAGCCCGGTTCCGGATTGGTGACGATAAACTGGATGCCGTCGACGACCGGATGCGCATACAACGGATCGTTGAAAATCGGGTGATTATCGACCCGGACGATGCCGCTGCTCAGGTCTTTCAGCCGCCAGAGGGTTTCGCCGCCGCCCGGGGCCGCGAAATAATTGATGCGGTAAAAATGCCCGTTCAGCAGCAGGGGGTCGGCCACGACCGGGAAAACGTTGGTGGTCACCCCCTGTACCGAACGTACCAAAATGGTATCACCCCAGGTGGGAGGAGGTGTCCAGGGGCTCAGCGGGCGGTGCAGGGTAATGATCTGCGAATAATAATCAAACTGTACCCGGCAGGCAAAACTCAGCGAATCTCCGGACGGCGGCGCCTGTAAGATGAAATAGAGCGCTTCGTTCCCGGCGGTTCCTCCCGGAGAAATATTCTGGCTGTACTGAATGACCTGGTTGTTGGATACCGGTGCCAAGTTGTTGATACTGACCCCGCCGATATGGTTGACAAGATCCCGGTTTGCGATATCAAAACGCAGGTGCACCTTCTCCTGGTAGTTGATGCTGGAATCCTGCTGCCCGTTTTCCCAGACCACCTGCCAGTTGAGGAAGCCCGGCAGGGGACGCAGGCGCACCTGAGTGTAGGCGTTGTCGAACCGGCGCAGGTCGGTGGCGGTTTGCACGCTCAGGTCGCCTTTATAGGGATATTGGCGGTTGTCCAGGGTAATGGAATTCCCCCAAATGCCGTCTCCCGCCAGGCTGTCCAGATGCGCGCCGTCATCATAGAGCTGCAGGCTGAATTCCGGCTCGTTGCCGAATTCCGGGGCAAAGCTGGCCTCGGCGCTGCTGACGGCGGTGAAATCCGTCAGATCCGCCCGCACCTGCAATTGGCTGCTGGCGCCGCCGGGATGGCTAACCCGGTAACTGACCGCCGGCAGCGCCGCCGCTTCCGGATAGAGGGTGCGGATGGCCTGGATATGGGATTGCATCTTCGCCACCGCGGCGATATGATCCCCGGTGGGATCGATACCCCCGACCACCGCAAAGACCACTTCCTGGGTATCGCCGTTCTGCAGAGTGAAGGGGCCGCTGTGCATCGTCATGCGCCGGTCGCCGGGAGGCAGATTGCCGCCCTGCCCGTCAACGTCGCCGAAGCCGCTGACCGGGTCGCCACAGAGCGGGAATTTGGTCGGCATACCGGCGTTGGGACCGCTGAGGTTGAAAAATGGCGAAGGATTAACGGTATCGACGGTGGGGATGAAACCGTTCAGCAGGTTATACCATTCCAGGGTGCCGTCATAATTACCGATCGCGGGATCTGATACGGAGCTGCCGGAGGCAAAGTAGCCGAAGGAGGTTATGGGCAGATTCTTATATCCGGCGATCCGGCGGAAGTTGAACCAGGCGCTGTCACCGGGGGTAGGCACGACCGGCCCCTGCAGCAGGGTGTAGCCGATCGCCGGTGGGGTGAGGCCGTAAGCCTGAAAGTCCGGGTCGGTGGGATAGCCATTATAGCAGAACATGGTATTCAAAACGGTGTCGCAGCCGGTCAGATCATTGGTATAGGTACCGACATCGGGATCAGACCATTTGGCGGCGATGAACATGGAATCCACCCTGAAGCCGGATTTATTGATGAGGCGGTAGCGCTGGTAGCCGGCCTGGCCGAGCGGACCTTCACTCTGATACCCCCACATCGTCACCTGCACCTCCAGGCCGATCGGCGGAGAACCGTACAAATTGTTCACAGTGCCTGCATCGAGGTCGTTGACCACAAACCAGACAACCTGGTCGGCGTTTTGCAGTCCCGGCTCATCGATACCGGGATCCCACTGGCCGTTGCTGTTGAGATCGTAGTAGGGCGCGCCGATGTCTCCCGGCCAGTTGTTCCAGTCGGCCTGGTAATCGTCCAACACCGCCTGGGCCATTGCCGGGGTCACCTGGGATGGGGGAATCATGTTCAAGTCGGCGGCATCGTTGATCACTTGCGGATCGTTAATGGTCAGGGTCTCCCAGTCGGCCCGGATGCGGTAAATAAATGCCGCATTGGGATCGGAAGGCACCGGATCGGTCGTAGAAGTTCCGGGGGTGAGAATATGCCCGGGCGTGGTGCCGATGCGGTAGGTCTGCCCTCCCACCCGCATTCTCGGTGCAGAAGGATGATGGGTGTCGCGGGCAATGCCGCCCCAGATTAGACCATCCTGGTAGATCACCCCGGCAGTGCCCCGGGGATAGAACCCGCCTAAACTACCTGTCGGCGCATGGGCGGATTGACCGTCCCTGCGGATCCAGCCGGAAATGTTGTTGACGTTCCACAGGGTGTACTCGTCATCTGACACCACCGCGGAGGTGATATTCCCGGAATTTTTCGGCAGCAGCTTGTTTTGGGCCAAAAGCGGGTGTGCGGGGAATGATCCCATGATCCATAAAAATGACATTACGCTCAAGAAATATTTTCGTAGTAGCATAGATTTTCCCTTTGATAATTGCGCTTCAGCAGCAAGGGCGTGAATCTTATCGCAGAGAGCGCAGAGGATACCAAGATTTTATGAAATTTGATAACATAATCGGGGCATTCTGACATCCCCCCTGTCCCCCCTTCGAAGGGGGGAACCTTGAAATTCCCCCCTTCGAAGGGGGGACAGGGGGGATGTAAAAGCTGGTTTCAAGATCAATAACCCGATTCATTCTATCCCACCCCCGAAAAAGATCAACCGGGCTGCCATCGCCTGTCGTTTAGGCGATGGCAGCCCGGTGGCATTCTAACGGATTAAAACCATTTTGCGGCTTTTGACGTAATCCCCTGCCTTCAGCCGGTAGAAATAGACTCCCGAACTCACCCGCAGGCCGGCATCGCTGCGCCCGTCCCACAACAGGCGGTGCTGGCCCGGCGCCATGTCGGCATCGGCCAGGGTTTTGATCCGCTGTCCCAGCAGGTTAAAGATTTCCAGCTTCACCTTTACCTTATGCGCCAGGTTGAAACGAATCATCGTCGCCGGGTTGAAGGGGTTGGGATAGTTCTGATACAGTTCGAAGTTGCTGGGCGGCGATGTTTCCCCAATGCCGACCATGCCGTACACCTCCAAAGTATCCCCCGGAAAGTTGGGCTTGTTGGTGATGATCCGGAAGACCGTACCTGTTTCCGGCATCAGTGCATCGACGTTGGCCGGGAAGGTGGGATCGCTGACGCTGCCTCCGTTCCAGTTCACCAGCACCATGCGGCGCATGAGATCGATACCGGAAGTGAGCGGGCCTAAATACTCATGCGCCGCGGTGTTGTTGACCACCTCATCGGCGATCGCCTCGTAACCGGCCTGTCCGGGGCTCTGGTCCGCCGGGGGAATCCAGTAAAATATATCGGTTTGCGGATCGTTGTCGCCTCCGGAGACCACATGGTCAGTCGGCGCCAGATTAAACAGCCCATCGGATTCATCATCGATAATATAGGGAAACAAGCGGTAATCATCCGCGGGATCATTCGGCGTATTGATGCCGGTGTTCCAGATCTCGAACGGCATTTGAATGGCCGTGCCCCCGAAGTTTGAACCGGTCACATACCGATTCGGCTCTAATCCCCAACTGGGCCCGGCGGTAAAGCGGATTTCATAATCATAGGGAATGATCGAAGGCCAGCGGGTCCCGCTCAGGGTCACCCG
The DNA here is from genome assembly GCA_020635015.1 of Calditrichia bacterium. GTDB lineage: Bacteria > Calditrichota > Calditrichia > RBG-13-44-9 > J075 > JACKAP01. Next base: position 627,209 of record JACKAP010000001.1, read on the forward strand.
GGTCAGGAAATAGGCGTAGCTGCCGTCATTGGCGCTGCTCATCCCGGTGTGGATTCCCCAGGTGCTGCCGTTGGTCTGCTGGCGGTCGGGATCGGGACCGTCGGAGCCATTCAGAAGGGGAAGCCGTTGTTGTTGAAGGCCAGGCAGCCCTGCTCCGGAGGATTGAGCGGGCCGGCGGCGTTGGCCGTCACCTGGAAGCTGTTGAAGCCCGGCTCGGCATTGGTGACGATAAACTGGATGCCGTCGACGATGGGATGCGGATACAGCGGATCGTTGACGAGCGGATGATTGTCGACCCGGATGGTGCCGCTGGTCAGATCGTGCAGCCGCCAGAGGGTCTCGCCGCCACCCGGCGCCGGGAAATAGATGATCTGGTAATAATGCCCGTTGAGCAGCAGCGGATCCGCCACGACCGGGAATAGATTGGTGGTCACCCCCGCACCGAGCTCACCCCGAGGGTATCGCCCCAGATTGGCGACGGCGTCCAGGTGGTCAGCGGGCGTTTCAGGGTGATGACCTGGGAATTGTAATCAAAGCCTACCCGGCAGGAGAAGCTCAGGGAATCTCCTGAGGCCGGCGCCTGCAGAATGAAATAGAGCGCTTCGTCGCCGGCGGTGCCGCCCGGGGGGATGCTCTGATTGTATTCGATCACCTGGTTGTTGGCGCCCGGGGCGAAATTATTGATGTGCACCTCGCCGATGCTGTTGATCAGGTCGCGGTTTTCAATGTCGAAACGCAGGAGCACCCGCTCCTGGTAGTTGATGCTGGAATCCTGCTGCCCGTTTTCCCACACCACCTGCCAGTTGGTGAAGCCCGGCAGGGGACGCAGGCGCACCTGGGTGTAGAGGCGCTCAAAGAGCAGCAGATCGGAAGCGGTCTGCACGCTCAGGTCGCCTTGATAAGGATAGCGGCGGTTGTCCAGGCTGATGGTATTCCCCCAGATGCCGTCTCCGGACAGGCTGTCCTGATGCGCGCCGTCATCATAGAGCTGCAGGCTGAATTCCGGCTCGGAACCGAATTCCGGGGAAAAACTGGCCTCGGCGGTGTTGACACCGGTAAATTTCGATAAATCCGCCCGAACCCGCAGCTCGCTGCTGGTGCCGTTCGGATGGGTCACATAAAATGATCCCCGGGGCAGGACGGCCGGTTCGGGATACAAATTGCGCACGGCCTGGATATGTGCTTTCAGCTTTGCCACCGCGGAAAGATGGTCGCCGGCGGGATCGATGCCCCCGGCCACCGCAAGGACCACCTCCTGGGTGTCGCCGTTTTGCAGGGTGAAGGGGCCGGTATGCAGCGACATGACCCGGTCGCCGGGCGGCTGGTTGGCGCCCTGTCCGTCCACATCGCCGAAGCCGCTGAGCGGATCGCCGCTGAGCGGGTAGCGGGTGGGCTGGCCGGCATTCGGGCCGCTGCCGGCAATATAGGGAGACGGATTCACCGTGTCGGCATCGGGGAGATAGCCGTTCAGCATATTATACCATTCCAGGGTGCCGTCGTAAATCCCGAGGGCCGGGGGAGAAATCGATCCGCCGGCGGCATAATAACCGAAGGAGGTCATCGGCAGGTTTCGGTAGCCGGCGATCCGCCGGAAATCGAACCAGGCGCTGTCGCCGGGGGAAGGCACGATCGGGCCCTGCAGCAGGGTGTAGCCGACCGCCGCCGGGGGGAGGCCGAAGGCCTGAAAGTCCGGATCGGTGGAAAAGGCGTTATAGCCGAAACCGCTGTTGAGCGCGAGGTCGCAGCCGGCAAAATCATTGGTATAGACGCCGATATCGGGATCGACCCATTTGGCGGCGATGAACATGGAGTCCACCGCGAAACCGGATTTATTGATCAGGCGGTAGCGCTGAAAAACCGCCTGACCGAGCGAGCTCTCGCTGTCATATCCCCACATGGTTACCTGCACCTCCAGGCCGATCGGCTGGGAGCCGTACATCGCGGTCGTGGCGTCGGCATCCAGGTCGTTGACCACCAGCCAGATCACCTGGTCGGCGTTCTGCAACCCCGGCTCATCGACCCCGGGATCCCACTGGCCGTTATTGTTGAGGTCGTAGTAAGGCGCGCCGAGCTGTCCCGGCCAGTTGTTCCAGTCGGCCTGGTAATCGTCCAGCACCGCCTGGGCCATCGCCGGGGTTACCTGGGATGGGGGGATCATGTTCAGATCGGCGGCATCATTGATGATCTTCGGATCGTTGATGCTCAGCCACTGCCAGTCGGCCCGGATGCGGTAGATGAAGGCCTGATCGGGATTAGAAGGCACCGGGGGCGTGGCGGGTGTCCCCGCAATGGCGATATGCCCCGGTATGGTGCCGATGCGGTAGGTCTGTCCTCCCACCCGGTAGGAACCGGGATTGCCGCTGAAATGGGACTGGGTCACCTTGCCGCCCCACACCAGGCCGTCCTGGTAAACCACCCCGGCGGTGAGGCGGGGATAGAACGCGCCGAAATAGTCGTCCGGCGTATGGGCGGATTGCCCGTCTTTGCGGATCCACCCGGCGATGTTGTTGACATTCCACACGGTGTAATCATCATCCTCCATCGTCGCTTCCACAACATTGCGGGCATCATACGGCAGCGGTTTCTTCTGGGCAAATAACGGGCTGCCGGTGAAGATGCCCAGGATTAAAAACAGCGCCAGTGTTCGCCAGAAAAACATTCTCCGTACCATAGGTTTTCCTCCAACAAGATTTAAGATGAATAAACGGACCGGTTGATTAAAGATTTTTAGCCACAGAGCCACAGTGCGCACAGAGAGTTGTCAGTTTTACCCCCCTTCCGTCCCCCCTTACCAAGGGGGGAAACCTGCAAGTCTCCCCTTAGTAAGGGGAGATTTAGAGGGGTTGAAAAAGGCACTGCATTTAAATAATTCAACCTTCATTACCATTTACCACCGAGCATTCAGCATTGACCATTGAGCAATAAGCATTTACCATTTGGTTGCGGCCGCAGGCCGCGCCAAGAACTCTGTGGCTCTGTGGCAACAAATAGTTCGTTACTCAACATCTACCGCAGCAAGGTCATCTTACGCGAGTCGCGGAACTCCCCGGCGGTCAGGGTGTAGATGTAGATCCCGCTGGCTGCGGGGTTGCCCAGGGCATCCTTCCCGTCCCAGCGCACGGTGTAACTGCCGGGTGGCTGGGTCGCATCGACCAGCGTGCGTACTTTCTGGCCGAGTACATTATAAATTGTCAACTGCACCGCAACACTGCGCGGGAGGTGATAGGCAATCTGCGTTTCCGGGTTGAAGGGGTTGGGATAATTTACATCTAAGCGGAACTCGTTAACCGCATGACCCTTCTCTGGATCATCCAGCCCAAAGGGCGTTATCCGCGCTGGAAGCGCAGTCATAGTGTAAAACTTGCTGCTGACCAGCGGCACCTGGGTCTGGATGTTGTTGGCCGCGCCGTCATCGTAACTCACGATGTAGTAATAATAATCCAACCCGGGCTGAGCAGTGTCATCCTGATAGCTGTTCACCAGGTTCAAGGTGTCACATTCAAAAATCAGGGAATATTCGGTATCCGGCTGGTTTTCTGCGCGATAGATACGATACCCGAGAAAACCGGGCCAGGATTCGACATTATTTGACCAGCTAAGATCGATGAACATCTCGCCGGAACTGACTTCGAACCATGCCGGCGGGGGCGGGGGCTGGGGAATATTAAATCCGGAGGCATAGTTGCTGCCGGCACGGGCGAAGGTCTGGAACAGCGAGTCGCGCCCGGTGTAGACCCAGGCGTTCTTGTATTCGTCACGGTCGCCGGTGGTGGATCCGTCCGGCAGAATGTAGGGCGGAGTCTGGTAAAACCAATTGCCGCCCACCTCGATGTTTTTGTCACGGTCCAGCCCGGCCACCGCTTCCGCCAGCACGATGCGGATACTGTCGCCGCTCTGCAGGGAATAGGGACCGAAGCCGTGGGCGCCGCTGTAACCCCCGCCGGTGTTGTTGAAGAGATTGGCGTAGCAGGTAGGGCAGTCGCCCACCGCATCGGCATGGCGCTGGGCCGGATGGCCGGCAGACATCGCCGTGAACTCCAGGGCCATCCGGGTGGGATTGTAGGGATCATTATTGGAATTGATCGGTGAGTCGGAATCAAGGTATTGGGTGGTGCGGGGTTGGAACAGATCGTCAGTCGGATTGTCGGGGGCAGTGTCTGCATGCAGGGTAACCACCCCGACGTGCTGGGAGGCGAGCAGCCGCCCATCTTCATCGACATTGGGCGCGCCGATGTTATCAAAGCCGGCCTGGGAATGGCGCCCGTGCCAGGCGAACAAGGCGCGGAAAGGATCGCCGGCCGCAGGATCTTCCCCCCGGGCGTCGTTCATGGTGTTGTGCCCCCAGGTGCAGGATTGGGGCATCACAAACAGCCCGTAGGCGCTCATCTCCCGGCAAACCGCGTAACGGTACTGCCAGTGAAAATAAACGCTGTCCAGCGGTTGGGGGTGCAGGGTGCCGGAGGTATCCACGATCCCGGTATTTTTGAAGATGTATTCGTAGATGAAGTAGTTGCTGTGGTATTGCTGGCTGAAGGCATAGATGTTACGGGTCATCTCGATGCCCATCGAGGTGCGCACCCGGTTGCGGATCATACGGTCCGCCTTCAGGTTGGCATCGAGCTCATCCAGGTTTTCTTTTTCGCCCAGGGCGGAAGCCGGCGCGCCGTCAACCAGCACCTCGGGGCGCTCGAAGCGTCCGATCAGGGTGAACTCCAGGGGCATGAACTCATTTTCATCGTCCCAGGAGCGGGGACCGGCATGCACCACTTTGAAGGGATAGACCGTGCCGGCAACGAGATCGTCATAATCTTTCGCGCCGATCCACAGGCTCTTCGCCGCCTGGGTATCCTGCCAGCGGTACTGCGCCGGCCAGCGCAGCCCGTCGATCTGGTCCGAGACCATCATCCGCCGGGATACTTCCGGCTCGCAGCCGCCTTTGCGGAACCAGCTGTGCAGATCCCCCACCGCCATCCAGCGGACATGCGCTTCCTGAGCGGGAAGCTGCCCGCTGAATGCCAGCATTAGAACGAGCCAGGCCGCTCTTGTCAAACTAGCAACGCATCTGCTTCGGAACATGACGCTTCCTCCCGAGTTGTGTTTTGGCGATATATTGAAAGCAATTGATCATCAATTCCAAAAACACCACACGTCGGGCGTTGTCGCAAATATCAAACCCTGCCGCTTCTACCGCAGGTACCATTCACAGGCCATTTCCAGGCTATCTATCTATCGATTGATTCATTCGGGCGGTCGTCAAATAAGGATCAATTAAAAATCAACTTGTGAACTATTGCCACAGAGACACAGAGAGCACAGAGATTAAGAAATCAGTTTTCAGTTATCAGTTGTCAGTTCTCTGTGTGCTCTGTGGCTCTGTGGCATTTTTACCTTGATATTCACAAATTATGCTTACCTTAATCCTCATATCAGAGGCAATTTAAGGACAACCTCAAAGCAGATGCAACACTTCCTTACCTTTTCCCTGCTGGATCAGGGGGATGTAAGTCTCCAGCTTTTTCTGCACCGCCGGGTCGGTCAGGTCGATGCTGCGCCGCTCCTCGGAGGAAAGGTATCCGGCCATCACCAGTTTGGTGATTTCCAGTCCGTAATCCCAGGAGAGGAAGGCGTCTTTTCCGGCCAGGAAGGCCTTGCGGGCATCCTCGATCTCGTCGGTATAGCCGTAGAGATCCGGTTCGTTATGCTGCACCGCCAGCAGGCCACGGGTCGCGGTGGATTTTTCCAGGGCCTGCTCGGCGTCGGCCACGGCCTCGGCGGCGGCATCGCCAATAAAGACCTGCAGGGAAGAGCTGAGGGTGTTGACCTCGAAGGCATAGCCGGGACCCATCCCGTCCATGAACAGGCGCAAGCCCTGTTTCTCGAACATCCAGGAGTCGGTGAACTGCGCTTTCACGATCTGCCCGCTCTCCGGATTGCGGAAGGTGATCATCCCGGTGGTAAAGTCTTCCGCCGGGGTTTTGCTGTAGTCGACGCCGTATTTGTCGAGCAGCGCCTTCCGCCAGCGGGGCAGGCCCCACTTCAACAGAGCGCATTCGGCATTGATGGAAACCGGCTGCAGGAAGGTGGGCGATTTCCCCAGTGGGGTCAGCACGTACCAGCCCACCGCGATACTGTGGCAGCCCATGTCGCTGAGCACCCCGCCGCCCTGGCGGGTGGGATCCCAGAACCAGCCTTCGTGGGGACCGCCATGCTCTTCGGCGGAGCGGGTCAGCACCAGCGGTCCCATGCTGAGCTGCTGCGGGGCCAGTTGGGCCAGTTGCACCTTGATCGGCTTCATGAAGATCTGGTTCTCGAAATAGGCGGTCTTCAGCCCGGCGCCCTTGACCAGATCCACCATCCGCCGCGCTTCCGCCAGATTGCGCCCGAGGGGTTTTTCACAGATGACGCCTTTCAGCGCCGCGCCTTTTTTAACCGCTTCTACGATCTCCTCGACGATCGCCAGCCGGGTGTCGTTAGGGGAAAAGATCGCCACTGCGTCTACCTGGGCGGCCATCTCCCCGGCGGAGCGGTAGACCCGCGCCTCTCCCAGGCTGTTCGCTCGCACGAAACGGGCCAGCGCCTCCGCACTGGTGGCGGTGCGGGAGGTGATCCCGGCAATCTCCACCCCGCGCACCTGTAGCATCGCCCGGGCATGGAACTTTGCCACAAACCCGGCGCCGACAATCCCGATTTTTAGCACCTGCGTCATGTTGTCTCCTTTGTCAGTTGTCAGTTCGTAGGGGCGAGTCGCGACTCGCCCGCTCATCAATTCATCAACCCATCAACCAGAATTAATTTTCACTCTGCGATACAATACAGATACTGCTCCCCCCGCAAAAATATCTGCTTCCCCACCATCACCGGGGAAGCGGAGAAGCGGTCGTCCAGCTGGTTGGTGGCAGCCATTTCAAATTGATCGCCGTGCTTGAGCACCAGCACGGTGCCATCGAGGCCGGCGATGTAAATGTGGCCGTTGGCTCCCACCGGCGAGGCGTAGGCCCCGTCGATATCCAGACGCTGCGGGCCGTAGATGACCGCGCCGCTCTGCAGATCCAGCGCGGTGAGGATGCCGCGGTTGTGCTTCAGGAAATAAAGATTCCCGCGGTAGAGCAGGGGAGAAGGAACATAGGGGGTATCCTGATTGTATTCCCAGGCGATCGCCGCGCTGCCGCTGATGTCGCCCCGGGCTTCGCTGAGGCGAATCGCCTGCAGGGCGTTGCCGCGGAAACCGCTCATCACATAGACCATGCCATCGTGGTGCACCGGGGAGGGGATGGTGTTGGTGGTCATGCCTGTAGATTCCCAGAGCACTTTACCGTCGGTCAGATCGTAGCCGCGCACCCGGCCGGTGGCACTGACAATCACCTGCGCCCGCCCGCCATGTTCCACAATCAGCGGCGTCGACCAGGAGGTGACTTCGTCGCGGGCCACTTTCCAGACCGTTTTTCCGCTGCGTTTGTCCAGGGCGATGATGAAGGAGTCGCCTTCATGATCCCAGTTGATCACCAGCTTATCCCCATGCAGCACCGGCGAACTGCCCTCGCCAAAGCCCATCCGGGTTTGCATATCCCCGAGATCTTTTTCCCAGAGCAGATTTCCCTGCAGATCCAGGCAATAGAGGCCGTTGGAGCCGAAGTAGGCATAGAGGTGTTCGCCGTCGGTGATGGCGGAGTTGGAGGCCCAACTGCCGTCGAGATGGGTGCCCTCGTGGGGGCGGTTTTCCCGCAGTACCCGCTCCCACAGGATGGTGCCGTTATTACGGTTGAGGGCAAAGATGACAAACTGGTGCACTGCATCGGGTTTGATGCCGCCCCTCCGCCCCCGGGGCGTTTCCTCCCCCGGCGCCGCGCCAGCGCTTTCCCGGGCGGTGGTTATGAATATCTGCTCACTCCAGACGATCGGCGTGGAATGGCCCCTTCCCGGCAGGGCAACCTTCCACCGGACATTTTTCTCCTCGCTCCAGGTCAGCGGAGGCGTGGCGGCCGGCGCCTCGCCGGTGGCCAGGGGACCGCGCCATTGCGGCCAGTATTGACCGTCATCATTCCCGTACGCCGCCGGATTGAATACCGGCAGTAGCAGAATCATTCCTAACAGCAGAGTCGGTAAGCCTTTGTGTCGCATGGGTGAACCTCTATGGTAAAATTTAACATGTACATTGTAAGTTAAGTCTCTTAAAATTGCAGATTCCTTTCCGATGGATATCGGAACCTCGGAATGACGCAACGCCGTCATTTCGAACGTATTTTGTGAGAAATCTATAACTGCAAAGAGATTAGTATACAATCTAATCAGCTCGATGATCAAGAAGGTTTTTAAATATAATCATAAAATTACGGAGAGTGGAATTGGTATGGTGGTTGTAATAAAATTGGCGCTTTATGTCGCTCTAAAAATGCTATATTGAATGGTGTGCAGGGTCGCTTGTATATAAGTTTTTGACAGGTTTTAAACTGTTATTGGGTGTTGGATGTTGGATGTTGGTCAAATAGATTATAACCAATAACCAATAACCAACAACCAATAACCAATAACCAACAACCAATAACCAATAACCAATAACCAATAACCAATAACCAACAACCAACAACCAATAACCAACAACCAACAACCAATAACCAATAACCAATAACCAATAACCAACGGCAAACAACGATGATGCAAGTTTAACATGAAACCACTCGCCTTCGTCACCTACATAGGCTCCTCCGCCTTAACTGCCGATGATGCCCTGGCGGTCGCGCCGCTGGGCGAGCGGGGGATTGAAGCGGTTCCGGCGGCATGGAACGATCCGGCGGTACGCTGGGAGAAATTTGCCGGGGTGGTCATCCGTTCCTGCTGGGATTATCATCTGATGCCGGCGGAATTCCGGCGCTGGGTCGACGCATTGAATGCAGCGGAAGTGACGATCTGGAATCCGGCTGGCATGCTGCTCTGGAATATGGACAAGCGTTATTTGCTGGATTTGGCCGCAAAGGGAGTGCAGATCCCCCGCACGATCTGGGTGGAAGCGGGAGCAACTCCCGACTTGTCTGAATTGCTGCATGATGCGGGCATTCGCCAGGCGGTCGTCAAGCCAGCGATTTCCGCCACCGCCCATCAAACCTGGCGGGTGGCCCGGGAGCGGGCGGCAGATTTTCAGAAGCAATTCGGAAAACAAGTGCTGTCTGGAGCGACCCTGGTGCAGGAATTCATCCCGGAATTGCTTCGGGACGGCGAATGGTCGCTGCTGTTTTTCGGAGGGCAGTTCAGCCATGCCGTAAAGAAGCGTCCCGCAGGCGGTGACTTCCGGGTGCAGCACGATTACGGCGGCAGCGCTGTGCCGGAGGCAGCGTCGGCGGCATTGCTAAGTCAAGCCCGGCAAATCCTGGCAACCCTGGACACCTTGCCGCTTTACGCCCGGGTGGATGGGGTGGAGGTTGCGGGACAATTGGTGCTGCTGGAGCTGGAACTGATCGAGCCGGAGCTGTTTTTGCGCCTCGACCCGGCAGCGCCGGAGCGGTTTGCCGCTGCCGTTGCACGTGCCTTTTGTAACGGATAGTGATTAATTTGCCACAGAGACACAGAGTTCTCAGAGAACTGACAACTGACAACTAAAAACTAAAAACTAACAACCGATAGGAGCCCCCCATGTCAATCTTCACCAATCCCGCCTCCGGTGCCAAGGAAGATGCCATCAAATATATCAACGCCCTGCTGAACCTGTTGGAAGGGCAGGACCCGCTGAATGTACTGCAGACCATGCCAGCTTTTGTTGCGGAAGTAGTTCACGGTTTATCCGATGCTCAACTCCGCCGCCCGGAAGCGCCCGGCAAATGGTCGCTGGTTCAGGTAGTGCAGCATCTGGCCGATTCCGAACTGGTGTGGGCCTACCGCCTGCGGATGATCCTGGCCCAGGATCGGCCAGAGATTACCGGCTACGATCAGGATCTCTGGGCCGATCGCCTCAATTATCAGGCGGCGGATGTTAACGAAGCCCTGGCCCAGTTCAAACTGTTGCGCCAGGCCAATTTGCGTCTATTGAGTTCCCTGGATGATGCAGAACTGGCGCGGGTGGGCATTCACCGGGAACGCGGGGAGGAATCGCTGGCCCATCAGCTCCAACTCTACGCCGGGCACGACCTCGCCCACCGCCGCCAGCTTTCCCGCATCCGCGCGGGGCTGGAAAGCTGAGAACCAGCCGGTAACTTGCCACAGAGGCACAGAGTCCACAGAGAACTGAAAACTGATCACTGAAAACTGATAACTCTGTGATCTCTGTGTCTCCGTGGCTATGACAATTCGATTTCCCACACACTCTGAATCACCCGGATACGGTCTTCCGCCAGGTTGCGCGCCATGTTGCGGGCTTTCTCCGGAGCGGTTTCTCCCATCAGGAGGTTGACGCTCAAGGCGGATTGGGGAGGGGTGGGGCGGGATTGTATCGCTGTCGCCACCCGGAGAAACCAGTCGCGGGAGAGAGCGGTTTGATCCTGGCGGGCTATTTCGTAAAACCCCTGATCTACCAACAGCGCCTGCATTTCCGGGTATGAGGTAAGAAAGCTGATCGAAGCATCTCCGGCCCAGGGTACCGGGAAGTGCAGCGGCGACAGTTCGCCGGCATATACTTCGAAGAGCGCCAACCGCCCGCCCGGGCACAGCAGCCGCTTGGCTTCTGTTGCCAGGCGCTGTTTGTTGGGGATGTTCATGGTGACGTGCTGGATCCAGAGCAGGTCGAAGCCGCGGTCCGGCAGCGGCAGCGCGGTGATGTCGCCCTGAAGAAATGTTACCTGCTCCTGCAAACCGACCTGCGCGCTCAGCGCCGTGGCGGCGCGGCAATACTCGGCCAGCAGATCGACGCCCACCACCGTGCAGCCATACTCCGCCGCCAGGGTACGGGCCGGTCCGCCGATCCCGCAGCCGAGGTCGAGCACCCGCATCTCGCTTTTCACCCCGGCCAGTTGCGCCATCTCCCGGGTGGCCGCCCGCCCGCGGATGTGGAACTCGTCCAGCGCGGCGATATCCTCCCGGGTGAGGGTTTGGAATTCCCGCCCCGCCCGCCGGGAGGCCCGTTCGATCACCGCCAGCAGGTCATCTGCTGCGGTATAGTGATTTTCGACGGCTTTTCGGTATGTGTCCATAGTGATCCATTTACAAATCTTTTGACAATTTATCAAATGATTTTCGAAGAATATTTGGTATGTTATAATGGCCGCTGGGTGATGCCTTTTTGCCACGAATGAACCCGAATCGACACGAATGAATTGACGCTAGGTAAAAATGGTTTGATGTTATGACTTTGTTGCAAACTATTCGATTTTCGGCCTGCCGGATGTTGATCGGGCTAACATTGTCGGGGATGTTGCTGCTGATCGCCTGCAGTCGTAACAGCGAGCACGATGCAGCGTCTCCCGGATTTGTCGACAACCGGTTGTGCATCGATTGCCACCCGGCGCAGTATGAGCAATGGCGCGGCTCCCATCACGATCTGGCGATGCAGCCGGCGAATGAGACGACGGTACTGGGAAATTTTGCCGATGCGGTTTATGGTGATGGCCGGATGGAGGCACTTTTCTACCGGCGAGAAGGCCGTTATTTTGTTAAGACTGAAGATGCCGGGGGCGAGCGGCGCGAGTTCGAGATCAAATACACCTTCGGCGTGACCCCGCTGCAGCAGTATCTGATCGAATTTCCCGGAGGGCGGCTGCAGGCGCTGTCAATCGCCTGGGATGATGTGAAACAGCGCTGGTATCATCTCTATCCGGAAGAGCGCTTTGCCGAAAACGATCCGCTGCATTGGACCGGGATTTACCAGAACTGGAACAGCATGTGCGCCGAATGCCATTCCACCGGTTTGGAAAAGAATTACGATTCTGCTACCAACACCTTTGCCACGACATGGAACGATATCAACGTAGCCTGCCAGACTTGCCACGGACCTGGAGAATCGCATGTGCTGCAGGCCCGGGCCGCCGCCGCAGGGAGCGGGTTCCCCGATTCATCGTACGGCCTGATCGACAATCCGGGCGACAGCGCGCAACGGCAGCTCGAAACCTGTGCCCCCTGCCATTCCCGCCGTCAGCGCATCAGCGGGGAATCGCCGCACGGGAAGCCGTTTTTGGATAGCTACCAACCGGAATTGCTCGCAGAGGGGCTTTATTTCCCGGACGGGCAGATTTTGGAGGAGGTATACGTCTACGGTTCATTCCTGCAAAGCAAGATGTATCGCCGCGGAGTGCGCTGTAGCGACTGCCACAATCCGCACAGTCTGAGACCGGTCGCCGACGGCAATCAGCTTTGCACGCGCTGCCACAGCCCTCATCCCGATCCAGGCTTTCCCACCCTCACGGCGAAGGATTACGATTCGCCGTCCCATCATTTTCACCCTGCCAGCAGCCCCGGCGCGCTGTGCGTCAACTGCCACATGCCGGCGCGGGTGTATATGGGGATCGATGCCCGGCGCGATCACAGTTTCCGCATCCCCCGCCCGGACCTGAACGCAAAGCTGGGCGTGCCCGATCCCTGCACCGGCTGTCATCAGGATCGCAGCGCGCAATGGGCAGAAGCGGCGCTGCAGAAATGGTATCCCGCTCGCCTGTCACCGACCCATTTTGCAGAAGCCTTCGCTGCCGGACGCTCCGGCCGGCCAGAAGCTGCTGCCGCGCTGCAGGCGGTTGCGGCCGATACCGCACAAGCGGGCATCGTGCGCGCCAGCGCGCTGGAATTGCTGCGCAATTACCCACTGGCCGGTCGGGAACATCCGGCCGCCTACCTGCAGGATGGCGATCCCCTGGTGCGGCTGGGAGCAGTGCGCCGGCTGGAAGTTGCAGCGCCGGCTGTCCGGGCTGATCTGCTGGCGCCGCTGTTGAGCGATTCGCTCCGGGCGGTGCGCATCGAGGCTGCCCGGCTGCTGGCGTCGCTGCCGCAAGGTGCGCTTGCAGATACGGACCGGGAACGGTTTGCCGATGCATTGCACGAATACCGCCAGGCGCAGTGGTTTAATGCCGAACGGCCGGCGGCGCAGTTTAACCTGGCGCTGCTCTACGAAAACCTCGGGAAGGCGGATTCGGCGCTTATTGCCTACCGTGCCGCCCTGGCGCGCGACCGCTACTATGTGCCGGCCTGGTTCAATCTGGGATATCTTTACAACCGGCTGGGGCGGAACCGGGAGGCGGAAAAGGTTTTCCGAGAGGCCATTGCAGCGCTGCCGGATCTGGGGGAACTTTATTATTCACTGGGACTGCTGCTGGCTGAGGAAAACCAACTGACGGCGGCACTGGATTATCTGCAAACCGCCGCGGAAAAGCTGCCGGAAAATGCCCGGGTGTGGTATAACTATGGCCTCTCGCTGCAGCATGCCGGCCGGCCGGGGGAGGCGGAGGGCGCCCTGCGCCGGGCCGGGGAGCTTGAGCCGCAAAACACGGTTTTCCTTCGCGCGCAGGCAATCCTCGCGATTCAACAGGAACGATGGCCGCAGGCCCAAGCGATCATCCGCCGCTGGCTGGCGATTGCCCCGCAGGATCCGGAGGCGCTGCAATTGCAGCGGCGGGTGTCGGCGCAGAGTGATCGGTAGAGAACTACCGCATGGGGCATGGGGCAAAGGGCATGGTGTCTTACAGTGCTGGTGTCGGAATATGCGCTTGCTCATTACGGCGCCATGCCCCATGCAGTAGTTCTCCGCGACAAGGGGCAAGGCGCAAGGCGCATGGGGCATGGTGTATTACAGTGCGGGTGTCGAGACTTGCGCTTTTACAATCCGGCGCCATGCCCCATGCCCCTTGCGATGGTGTAATACAGTGAGGGTATCGGGACTTGCGCTTTTACAATCCGGCGCCATGCCCCTTGCGAAAGTCCGTGCTCAGTATGCGCGAAAATCAAATCATAAGGAGAATATATGAAAGCCAGAATCAGCATGATCACCCTGGGCGTCGATGATCTGGAAAAATCGATCCAGTTTTACCGCGATGGCCTGGGTTTTCCCAAAATGGAGTCACCCCCGACAGTGGCCTTTTTCACCTTGAACGGTACCTGGCTGGGGCTTTATCCCCGCGAGGCACTGGCTGAAGACGCCATGGTCTCATCCGAAGGGCAGGGCTTCAACAATTTTGCCCTGGCATATAACGTGGCATCGGAAGCGGAAGTGGATGCGACCCTCGCCGAGGCCGTTGCCGCCGGGGCCACGCTCACCAAGCCGGCGCAGAAAGTATTTTGGGGCGGTTATTCCGGTTACTTCCAGGACCCGGACGGCCACCTGTGGGAGGTTGCCTACAATCCGTTTGTCTGGATCGGGCCGGAAGATGAGTAGATCTCACACGATGCCGAGATTGCCGGAAAGCCTGCCGGATGGTATTTATGCCGCCAGCCTGACCCCCGTCACCGGCAGGCTGGAGATCGACCATCAGTTGCTGACCGCGCACTGCCGCTGGCTGCTGGCGAACGGCTGCAGCGGGATCGTGCTGCTGGGAACGACCGGCGAAGCAAATTCCTTCAGCGTGGCGGAACGGATGGCGGCCCTCGATGCCGTGGTGGATGGCGGAATTGCGCCCACCCGGCTTCTGGTGGGAACCGGGTGCGCCGCGCTGTCGGACACCGTCGCTCTCACCCAACACGCCCTCTCCCGGGAGGTTGGCGGTGTGCTGGTATTGCCGCCGTTCTATTATAAAGGGGTCAGCGATGCGGGCATTTTCAGCTACTTTGAAGCGCTGATTGAGCGTGTCGCAGATGAGCGGCTGAACATCTACCTCTATCATATCCCGCAAATGAGCATGGTGCCGTTCAGCCCGGCGCTGTTCGGCAGGCTGGTTGACATGTTTCCCCGGCAGATTGCGGGCATCAAAGATTCCGGCGGCAGCTGGGACCATATGAAAGCGCTTCGGGAGCGCTATCCGGGATTGCGGGTCTTTCCCGGCAGCGAGACCTTCCTGCGCGACATGCTGCTGCTCGGGGGACCGGGCTGCATCTCGGCGACGGCGAATATCAACAGTCGCCTGGCCGCCCGGGTCTATCAACAGTTTGACCGGCCGGCGGCGCAGGAGATGCAGGAGGCGCTCAATCAGCTTCGGGGAATTATTCTTAATTATCCGGTGATCCCGGCGCTGAAGCAGGTCATGGCCGCCATCACCGCGCAGCCGGGGTGGCGGTACCTGCGGCCGCCGCTGATGCCGTTAAGCGAACCTGATGCCGCCAGGTTGATGCGCGAGTTGGAAGCAGTGGATTTTCCGGCGCAGTTTTAAGATCATCTTTGGATCGATTTAAAATACTGTATTGGGTAGCTGCTCCCTTTTATAGCGACACTATGCATAGTGTCGCTATAAAAGGGAAAAACGCTCAAAACCTTGATTCTATCGCCCCATCAACCCAAATACAAAATACTTATTATCCAGGTTTTATTCCCCATCCTCCCAGGCGAACAGCTTCAGCTTCACATCATCCTCCGCCAGGCGGACCATCTGCTCGAAGCGCAGGCCGAGTTTTTCCAGTAGCCGGATTGAGCCGATATTATCCGGTTGGGTGATGGCCACAATCCGCTTCAATCCCAGGGCGTTCTTTCCGTACGACATCACGGCGGCGGCCGATTCATAGGCATATCCCTGCGACCAGAACTGCGGCAAAAAAGCGAATCCGATATCCACATCCGGGAGGGTGTCCCGTTTCAGTAATCCGCAAATGCCGGCCGGGATGTCGCCGTCTTTCAGTTTCACCAGAAAAAGCCCGAAGCCATAACGCTCGTAACTGCTGATGGGGCCTTTCTGAATATAATTCCGGGCATCCTCCAGCGTCCGCACGCCCCGGTCGCCGATGTACTGCAGAAAGGAAGGCTGGTTCAGCAGGTCGAGAATAAACGGCGCGTCATCAGGGGCCAGGTGGCAGATGATCAGGCGGGAGGTTTCGAGGTGGGTTGTTGTCATGGTTGTCAGTTTTTAGTAATCAGTTGTCAGTTCTGAGTTTTTGGTCATTGGTTATTGGTTATTGGTATCTTCGTGCGCATTCGTGCCTATTCGTGGCAAAAAAACGTGTCAATCCATTCGTCTTCGAACTTATTCCCCCTTCAAATCCCCAATCAGCTTCTGGATCCCCTTGCTGAAGATCAGGAACAGCAGCCCGGCGGTCAGGGAGATCAGCATGATGCTCCCGAACAACTCCGGCAGGGGCAGGGTTTCGAAGCGCCCGGCCAGCAGTCCGGCGATCAGGTTGCCCAGTGCCGCGCCCATGAACCAGACCCCCATCATCTGTCCCACCAGCCGTTTGGGGGAGAGCTTGGTGACGCTGCTCAGGCCCACCGGGCTGAGGCAGAGCTCGCCGAAGGTGTGGAGGAGGTAGGTGCTGATCAGCCACATCGGGCTGACCCCCGGGCCGCTCTTCGCGGCATAAGTGGCGCCCCAGGCGATCACGAAAAATCCTCCGCCCAGAAAGAGCAGGCCGAGGCCGAATTTGGTGGGAATAGAGGGCTCGCGATGGGCCAGCCAGACCCACAGCCAGGCGAATACCGGGGCCAAGACGATGATGTTCAGCGCCGGGATCATTTGAAACCAACTGGCCGGTACGTCCCAGCCGAGCATGTTGAGATCGGTCAGGCGCTCGGCGAAGAGGTTGAAGGAGGAGCCGGCCTGCTCGAAACCCGACCAGAACAGCGCCGCCCCCACGAAGAGGATGAAGATCACCATCACCCGTTTTTTTTCGAAGGCCTGAAGATGCCCAAAGAGGAGGATGTAAGCGAAATAGGCGATCGCCAGGGAGACGATGATCACCCCGGTGGCCTGGGCGACGCCCTGGAGGGAGAGGTGGAGCAATCCCCCGGACTGCAGCAGGTAGATGGCGACGGCGAGCGCGGCCAATCCGCCCAATGAATTATAGAGCGTGCGCATATCTCTGGCGTACATTTCCGGCTCATGTTCCTTGATCGTGCCGGCATCGCCGAGATGTTTCAATCCCATGCGGTACTGAACCAGTCCCAGCACCATTCCGAAGCCGGCGGCGCTGAAGCCGAGGTGCCAGTCGACCTTCTGGCCCAGATAGCCGCAGATCAGCGGCCCGAGGAAGGCCCCGACGTTAATTCCCATGTAAAATATCGAGAAACCGGCATCGCGGCGGGCGCCGCCTTCCGGATAGAGGTCGCCGACAATAGCGCTGACGTTGGGCTTGAGCAGCCCGGTGCCGATGACGATGAGCGCCAGTCCGAGGAAGAAGGTTTCCTGGAGGGGAAAGGCCATGCTAAAATGCCCCGCGGCAATAACCGCGCCCCCGATGAACACCGCCCGCTGCTGCCCGATCAGGCGATCGGCAATCCATCCCCCGGGCAGGGCGAGGAGGTAAACCAGCGCAGTATATAAACCGTAAACTGCTGCTCCGGTCTCCGCATTCATCCCCAGACCGCCGGTCTCGATGGCGCCGACCATAAACAGCATCAATAAAGCCCGCATGCCGTAATAACTGAAGCGCTCCCACATTTCCGTAAAAAACAATACCGTCAATCCGCGAGGATGGGGCATGGGCGGTGGACCTCCGTAGAAAAAAAGGATAAAGGATGAAGGATCAAGGATAAAGTAATAATTTATTTGATCATATGAATAAATTTCATTCCGTTCCAACAACCAACAACCAACATAACCATTTCAGATGAATCGAACAAATATTAACTGACGGTAAGCCACATTCAGGTGCTGTCATTGCGAGCCGCGTTTTTTGCGGCGCGGCAATCTCCCTCGGATCGCTCTCAATGTAACTCCAGACAGGTGCACCACACAGGAGATTGCTTCGGCAAAAAACGCCTCGCAATGACAGCATGAATCTGGTTTGATGAATGACGTGAAACACTAGATTCTAATACCGAATCGTCTCCGGCGTCATTACCTCACTGCTCAGTAATTTGTAAAGCGTGCTGTCGCAGAGCACCTCGGAGATCTCCCGGGGAAAACCGTCGAGGTAAATTTGCGAGTTGATCAGCCGGATACCGTGGCTGTAATCGACATAGCTGGCGATATGAATATTGGTGACCGGCTGGATGGGGGAGCCGTCCGGCCAATGCCAGCCGTAAATAACGACGTGATGGGTACGGTTAGGGTCGGCGATGCGGCTGTGGATGATGACGTCTTTCTTGATCCCGGCGGTCAGCCATCCCAATTGACCTTCCGCCTCCCGGCGCTGCTGCTCAATGGCCCGTTGGTGCTCCTCAAAGCACCACACCTGCTCGCTGTTGCTGCCCAGCGGGGTGTAGGTAACCGGGGCCAGCTTGATTGCCGCCTTTTCATAGATCAGGTCGACCATCTCCCGGGTGGGCATAATCGCCCCAAAACGGTCGGCGATCTGCTGGGCGGTCTTGGGGCCGAGCGGGAAGCGGCGGAAGTCGCTGTTGCTGCCGACCGCCAGGTAATCCGGCAGCACCTCCAGACGCAGGTGATGCTTCTCCCCGGCGGCATCCTCACTAACCGTTTCCACCGTCACCCCCTGATGCAGGAATTCCGGCAGGTTGCCCTCCAGGATTTCGCTGCGAATCACCTCTTCCCGCTCGGCAAAAGGCAGCGCTTCGATGCGGCGCATCAATTCGCTGCCGGAGAGCGCTGTCGCCGGACGGGAAGGAATGTTCAGTGCCCGGAAGGCCGGCACGATCCCGGCAATATATTCGTCGTAGACCCGCTCGCCGAAATACTGGTAGCCCTGCCCTTCCTGCGCCGTGCCGGCATACATGCTGTGAATGAAGCCATTCCGTTCTACCTGCACGGTATGGAAAATTTTCCGTTCGGGATTTTTCTTCAAGATGATTTCCACCTGGTTGGCCGGGCTGTGAAACTCGATGAAATCGTCAGATTCGCTTCGGTTAAGGTTGAAGGGTTCCGCCAGAAACCGCGCCATCATCTTGCTGCGGTACCAGGTGCCGCCGGTGGGGGAGACGAAGGGTTTGCCCTGGTAGAGGGCGATGCTGTCGTTGTAAGCCAGCACGCAGAGACGGTTTTGCGCGCTGCGTTTCAGCCAGGCGGCGAGTTTCGCGCCGATGTCATCATCATAGCCGTAGTTGCTGTCCAGGAATGCGATTCGCTCGATCCAGGCAGGAATCGCCTCCACCTGCTCGATGTAGCCGTTCACGAAACTTCCTCCGCCACTGTGACCGCTCAGCGTCACCCGGGTCTCGAATTCCGGAAAAAGACTGCGCAGCGAATCGATCAGGGCGGGAATCAGCGCCCGGCGGTCTTCTGCGGCCCGTTTCCAGGCCGGCCAGCTCTTCGGGCGGCACTCCAGGTAGGCGACTACCAGGTTGTCCCCTCCCGGCTGCCGGCGCAGGTAGCGGGTCTGGGCGGCGATGTGCTGGATGTCGTAGTGCCAGTCGTCTCCCGGCTGCATCCGCTTACCGGCGGTCTGCTCGATGCTGTTGCCGTTGGGCAGGGGGTAGAGCACCAGGGTGAGCGGTCGGCTCGCATCCAGCATCTCCGCGGCGGGCGCGTTGATATAGGCTCGCACTTCCGGATCATAGGCCAGCACCCGTTCCTGCTCCCCCCAATAGCGGCTGGCGGTAAATCCGGGAAGGAGGTGGGGCGCCGCTGGCGGCGAAACGGTTTTGCGGCTGGCGCATGCGCTGATCAGCAGGATCAGAAAAAAACAACCTGATATGGTGGTGCGGCTGGATGTGATGATAACCTCCTTTCGCCAGGCTTCTATGGGGTGATTGATTGATCATTTCTCACGCACATAATTGCCACAGAGGCACAGAGAACACAGAGTTGATAAACCTCTGTGTTCTCTGTGTCTCTGTGGCAATCGTTAATACCGGATGTTACCCCGTGAACAGATACTATCATATGGTGAGTTCCATTCGATATGGAATTCAGCTTCTCATTTCCTTCAACTGCCGTTTCAATTCCACCGCCGCCAGGGCGTAGCCGCCGTTCGAGCCGTCGAGGAAGTGCACGTGATCGGTCTTGTAATCCGAGATCACGCAGGTGACCAGGGCGGTGGAGGAGGTATGAATCCCGAAGGCGATCTTGCCCTGTTGCTGAAACTGGCGGAGCACGGAAAGCAAGTCTCCCCGCTGCGATTGGGTTCCGGAGATCACCATGCGCAGCAGGCCGTCGAATTTACGATAATCAGAATTGAGAATCAGATTCTCCTTGTAACGTCCCCAATCGCCGTTTTCGGTGAGCGTTTTGCGCAACATCATCCATCTGCCGGCATGCACCAGCAGTTTCAGCCGGAGCGCATATTTCCAGCGGGCCCAGCGGGTCTGAAAAGCTGAGCGAATCCGGATTTCTTGGGACAGTTTGCGCAGGGAGGCCACCAGGGACAGGCGGTCCTTGCGCAGGGGGTGGTGGGTGGCTTCCGGCCCGTAGATTTGGAATATCTGGTCCAGGATCATCTTATAGGTCACTTTTCGGGTAAAATTATCCGCCGCCATCGCCTGCACTAACAACGAAACAGTTTCCCCATGGGGACTGGGCACCTCATCCCAGCGGCATTCAAATCCGGCGAAACTGACCGAAGGTACGATATTTTCATCAGAGATCAAAAAAGGATTGTCGGCGGCGGGGCTTTTGATCAATTCTTCGGCATACCCCAGGCCGTCGCCCAGGAACATCGCCTGGTGATATTGGGATGAAGGCTGGAATTTACCCACCAACACCCGGTAGCCGTCGCCCTGCAGGCGCGCCATCGGCACCATGCCGATGCGCAGCTCCAGATCGAAGCTTTCCTTCGCCATTTGCCGGGTGCCCACCAGGGCGGCTTCCACTGCCGGGCGGCAGGAGGGAGGGATGCAGAAGGTGGCGCCGTCACCTCCAAAAACGTAGGGAATTTGGAGCGGTTTTACAGCATTCAATAATCCGACGATCGAAGCAACGCCCAATGAATTGACATCCTTATATCGCCCGGCCTGGATGGCGCGGGTCGATCCAGCCACGTCGGTAATGACCACAAACCAGTCGACAGGCAGCGGAACATACCACTTGACCCGGTAGAAGTCTTCAAAAGCGGAAAACCCGGGCAGCTGTTCGTAGAATGTCTCGCTGGAAAAACCCATCATTCAAAGTCCGTTTATTTCTGCCGCTAACTTAACCCGGGCGGCTGTGTCTATGTTTGATAGATTCCACGTATCATTAGACGGGTTACTAGTTTCTTGCCACAGAGACACAGAGTTCACGGAGCTTCTTTAATGTACAGTTTTTAGCTGTTCGTTGTCGGTTCTCTGTGAACTCTGTGTCTCTGTGACATGTATTTAAATTTAGATTGTTCCTCTGAACTGTTTTTAGCATTATAATTTATCGACTGGCAGCATTAAATTACGATGAAACTTTGATGAACCTGCGAATCCGGGAGGGTAAGATGAAAGCAATCGCCATTTCGATCGGTAATGAACTGCTCAATGGGCGTACCGTCAACAGTAACGCCAGCTATATCGGGCGGCAGTTGCAGGAGACCGGCATCCCGCTGCGCCGGGTGCTGACGGTGCGCGATGAGCCGGATGAGATTACATCTGCCCTGCGCCTGGCGCTGGATCAGACGGAGGTGGTGCTGCTGACCGGCGGGCTGGGACCTACCCATGACGACATCACCCTCAAGGTGGTGGCGGATTTTTTTGAGAGCGAACTGGTGTTCCATCCCGAAGTGATGGCGCGGATCGAGGAGCGCTACCGCGAGCGGGGGCGGGTGCTGCCGGAGGTCAATCGCCGGCTGGCCTACGTGCCGGAAAAGGCGGAGGTGATCATGAATCCGGTCGGCACCGCTCCCGGGGCGCATTTTCGCGATCAGGCCGGCCGCCAGGTGTTTGTGATGCCCGGCGTACCCCGGGAGATGGAAGGGATGATGCAAAGTTATGTTCTGCCGCATCTGAAGCAGGAAAATCGCGGAGCGAACTTTACGGTGCACCTCTACCGCACCACCGGCATCGCCGAATCGCGTATCTTTGAATTATGCCGCAGCCTCTTCGACCAATATCCCGAATTCGAGACCGCCTTCCTGCCTAAATTCACCGGGGTGGATATTCGTATTACTTACCGTGAAGGGGAAGGACCTTCCAATGAGAAATTCCAGTCATTTGAACAGGAATTCTACGGCATCATCGGAGCGTATATATACACCACCGAAGACATCGAACTGGAAGCGGTGATTGGGCAACTGCTCAACCAACGCGGCTGGATCCTGGCGGTGGCGGAGAGTTGCACCGGGGGGATGGTGCAGCATAAGATCACCAATATTCCGGGCAGTTCCGATTATTTCCTGGCCGGTTTGACCACTTACAGCAATCAGAGCAAGCTGGCGCTGCTGGGGGTGAAGGAGACCACCCTGCAGCGTTTCGGAGCGGTGAGCGCGGAGACGGCGCAGGAAATGGCGGAAGGGCTGCGTCAGAGAATGGGCTGCGATGTGGCGATCTCCACCACCGGCATCGCCGGTCCCGGCGGGGCGACGCCGGATAAGCCGGTGGGTTTGATGTATGCCGGGCTGGCCACCGCGGAGAGATCATTTGCCGTCAAGTTTCTCCTCGGCAAGGAGCGTCTGATCAATAAGGAACGTGGCGCTCAGGCGGCGCTGGAGATGTTGCGGCGGGAGTTGCTGGGGATTAAGCAGGATGGTTGAGTATGGATGGGGGTATGGGGTGATGGGTAAAGAACTGACAATATCAGGTATTTAAACATGAATAAGGTCTATTGTAAAATCAGCCGATTTATCCTGGCCTTCGTCCTGCTAGCCAGCGGGTGCTCCAGAGGCGCGGAAGCGCCGGAGCGGGAGCCAGCGATCCAGCCGGTGCTGGCCAGGCACATTGAGGTTCCGGAACCTTCCGGCCTGAGTATTTCTCCTGACGGGCAGTTCCTGTGGTCAGTCAGTGATGCCGACAGTCGGATTTATAAACTCGATCTGGAAGGGAAGATCTTAAAAATTCTGCCGCCTCCCTACCCGGGTGCCGATCTGGAGGGAATTGCCAGCGATCCTGATCCGGGCTTTTTATGGCTGGTAGAAGAGCGCAATCGGGAAGTGTTGAAAATTGATACGGCCGGCACGCTGCTGTCGCGAACCGTATTAAATATCGATACTGCTCCCAACAGCGGGCCGGAGGGTATTGCCTGGCACAGCAAAGCACAACGGCTTTATGTGCTGACCGAGAAACGACCTTCCCTGCTGCTCAAACTGAATGCAGACTTGACAATCGAACAACAGTACGCCCTCAGCGGCGCCCGGGACTATTCCGGCCTGTTTTATGATGCGGCATTGGATCAATTCTGGATGGTCAGCGATCAGTCGCGTCTCCTTTTTCGCTGGGATATTGCTTCCGGTATCATAAAGTCTTACCAGCTGGGTTTTGACAAAGCAGAAGGCGTCGTCGTGTACGGCAACAGAGCCTACATCGTCAGCGACAGCACCGAAATGCTTTACATATTTGATCTTACCGACTGAATTTCCTGTGTATTCTCTGCACAATTCCCCTCTATCCGCGATCCTCCATCCTCCATCCTTCACCCTTCACCCTTTATCCTTCATCCTTTATCCAACATCCAACATCTAACATCCATCAAGCATCCAGCGCCCTTTGGTACAATACTTGTTTCGATCTCAGGATGGAATCTTGGGAAATCAACAAAGGGAGTTCATCATGTTCTGCGATCAATGTGCCGCTTATGTAAGCCACCACCGGCAGGAGTGCCCTTATTGCGGCACGCCGTTGCGGCGGAAGAAAGAAACCCGAATATTTAATGGAGCGCCCCCGGGCAGTCCGCGTTACTATTGCGAGCAATGCCGCAGCAGCAGTTATCACCAGGTTTGCCCGGTTCATCAGACGGCCGGCATCTTGATTGCAGAGATCATTACCCGGCCGGTATCACCGCCTCCGGCACCGGCCGGCACCCCGCTGCCTTCATCGCCGGCGGCAGGTCTGCCGGATCCCCGGCAAGCGCAGCACAACGCCACGATTCTACCGCCAGACTCCGGCGCAGCAGCGGCGCCAAAGCATGCAGCTCCGGAAACCAGAAATGCTGTCTCCGGTAATGATGCGCCGGAAGCACCCTACACCCGCCCGGCAGGGTCCGCTGACGCCGGCGCTGCAACACCTTATCCAGAGGCAGCTGCCTACTGGAACACGCCGGGCAATGAGTTTCCCGCGACATCATTACTGCCTGCTTCCTGGCCGGGACGAATCCTGGGAATCGCCTTTTTATTGTTTTGTCTGGCGATCGCCGGCGGTGCGGCGATGCTTTATTTTGGTAACTTTCAAAGCGACAATCGCTCGGCACTATACGGCCGGGCAGAAACCATGCTGCTGGAGGGCCAGCTTGCGGAAGCGCTGGCCGATTTCCAGGTTTACCGGGAGCGCTATCCCCAGGACCCGGCCCTGCCGCTGGTCAACGAGCAGATCGCCGCGATCGAAAAAGAGCTGTCCGCACTCAACCAGCGGATCGACAAGCTAATGGACCGGGCGGAACTGGCCGTCCGTAAAAAGCACTATCTAACGCCTCCCAACCAACATGCGGTATATTTCCTCGGGGAAGTGCTGGCGTTGAACCCGAATCATCCCCAGGCGCTGGAAATGCTCGACCGCATCGTCGGCATTTATGAAAGCGAGGCCCGGGATGCGTTAGCGGAGAAGAATTACTGGGGCGCGATCCGGCTCTATCAAAGCATCTTGCAAATTCGCCCTCACAATGTATTTGCCATGAATGAAATTGAGCGTATCCGTGCCATCCTTCCCGCTACTGTGCACACCGCTGAAGGTGTCACCGTCGACGGCGGTGTATCGGCAGCCTTCCGGCAGACCGCATCCGGCGGTCCGACGGGTAACCTGTCCAGCGGCGACCAGACGCAATCATCTCAGCCGGAGCTGTCATCCACTGCCGCACCGGCGGAGGTCCCGCTGGTGATCGAAGCGCTGGTCGATGGCGGGAGAAGGCACTATCGGCACCGGATTAAACCGGAGATTCCCGAGGAATTGCGCGGCGAGGGTTTGATCATGATCCGGGGTGAATGCACGGTCGGATTGGACGGCAAGGTGGAAGCGGTGCGCCTGATAACCCCCTCGTCGGTGGAAGCACTGAATCAGCTTGCAATCCATACTTTCCAGGAGTTCCGCTATCAACCGGCCACCTATCAGGGCAAGCCGGCCAGATTTAAGTGCACCGAATTGATGACGGTCAGGTGAGTCACTCCCGTGTTCGGGATGAAGGCTCTCCGGGCTCGCAAATGCTAAAGCCTTCGGAATGACTCGACGCGGAGCGTCGGCGGTTGCATTCGGCGCAGAGCGCCGAACGAGATACAAAAAAATGCCGGCCCCCCAGGGGAAGCCGGCATTGTAATTCATTGACCAACTGCAGGTCAAATTGTTATCGCTGACCCGCAGTTGGGGTCAGCGATAACAATCACTTCAAGAGGATCATCTTCTTGCTGTCGACGAAGTCGTTGGCCTCGATGCGGTAGATGTAAATACCACTGGAGACCTTCGCGCCGAAATCGTTGGTGCCGTCCCACACCGCCGTCTTGAAACCGGCCGTCTGGCGATTGTTCACCAGCGTCTTGACCACCTGGCCCAGCACGTTGTAGATCTTCACGCTCACCTTCGCATCTTCCCGCAGACCGTAACGAATCGTGGTCGTCGGGTTGAACGGGTTCGGATAGTTCTGCTGCAGGCTGAACTCCGTCGGGATGCCGGTCAGGCCATCCTCGATGCCGGTGATCACAAAGATCGAGTTACCAAGATCCACCCACATCTGCTGCGCCGCACGGGCCGCATCCATCATCTCAGACAGCGTCGCACCGGCGACCATCGCAAAGCCCACACGCTCGCTCGCCCCGTTGTCGATATTCACCGGGCTCAGGCCGAAGATCTGCGCATGATCCTGCGCGCTGCCACCGTCTCCATTCGGGTTGGTGGCGCGGTTGAAGCTCAGGTAGCTCCACTTGTCGCCGTCGGTCATCCGCGGGGGATAGACTTCATCCGCCGAGATCATGATCCGCCGCGCAGCAAACACGCTCTGCGACAGCGGCACCACGCCCATGTAGGCATTCGCGCCACTGCCCTGATGCAGTTCCAGAACCTCGATGCCAAACGGGTTGCCACCGTTCACGCCCGGGATGGTGTTGGTTGAATCGGTCACCACCTGGCCGCGGTCATTGGCCGTCGCCGGATCCACATCCCAGTCGAAGAATGCGCCCACCTTCACATCGGCCAGGTTCGCGCCGCTGTTGTTGGCCACATCCAACTGATACAGCACCATCCGGTCTTTGCCCGGCTCATCCACGCTGTAGGTCGTCTGGGTGATGTCAACCCCCAACGGCACTTCCGCCAGCGCGTCGCTGTAGCTGGTCACATATTCCGTGGTCGTGCCCGTCGAGCCGCTGCCGTCGATGTTGCTGGTGAACTGGAAGTCGGCGTCAAACACCTGGGTCTCATCACGCGCCGCATCCGACACATGGAATGAGTCGGTCGCCACGATGATCGCGCCTTCGAACAGACGCTGACCCGAGCTCGTCGCCGGGTTGAACTGGAAGCCGCTGCCCGGCGCCGGCGGGAAGGTGTTCAGCCAGCCGATATTGCCTTCGTTGGTCACCGAGGCCAGGATCGCCGCGGTGCTGTGATCGGCAAACGCCTCATCCAGCGACGACACCGTCGCGCTCACCGTATCGCTCGGGTCGCTCTCGCCTTCGGTGTAGACCGCCGTCAGGTAGTAGTAGTAAGTGCCCGTAGACAGGCCGCCGTCTTCGTAGCTGAAAGTCAGCGAATCCACACTGGCGATCTGGCTGAAGCTCACATTGTCATCCGAACGGTAGATGTTGTAGCCGTCCAGCGATTCAACCGGCGGATTGACCGGGTCGCCTTTGATGCTGCCCGCGTCGCTCAGCTGCGGCTGGCTGCCGTCCAGGAAGTAGGCTCCCTGGGATACCCCGGCTGCGCCGCCCTGGGCGTTGAACTGACGGAACAGCGATTTCAGATCGCTCATCGGCAGGGTGTGCCGCGAGCCGTCGCTGCCCAACTCCACGATCCGCGCATTCGGGCCGCTGCCTTCCTGCACGATCGCCCGGATCATCAGGTTGTTATCGAATCCGGCAATCCCGGTGTTGCCCAGGGTCTGCCAGGGGAAGCCGATCAAGGGCGCATTCACCCAGGAGCGGTCGCTGTACACACCGTCGGTATCCCAGGTTATAAACAGCGCCTCGCCATTCGGCTCATTGTAGGAAATGAAGAAATCATCACTGTTAATCGTCACACCCGCCGAGGAGACATCCACCGTCTCGAAACCGCCCCGGTTGATCGGGTGGGAGCCGGTGGCCAGCGAAGTGCCCGGGCCGGCGGAAGTGCCATCCCAGACCGTATAGTTGCCGCTGGTCATCGCTGCCGGGTCGGCAGTGGCGGAAAACCACACCTTGATCGACAGCAGGGTGGACGGATAGACGTTGGGGGTAAAGCGTACCGCCAGATCCCCTTCCGCCGTCGCGCCGATCGACAGGTTGCCTTCTCCGGTGTTGTCATCGTAGAGCAGTTCCACGCCGTCTATCGGCGCATCCCAGGTCAGCTGCACCGAGCTGGACCCGCCAGTGGCGCTCACGTTGCCGGGAGGATTGCCGGGGGTCCCACTGCTGGGTGGAGAATACAGGCTGACAAAACGGGCAGAGACTCCGGAAACAATGGTGCGCACCAGGGTATTGGTAGTGGGATCAACCTCATGCACCCCGGCGCCGTTGGTGGTGAGCAGGTTACCGTTGCCCAATTCCCACACCCCGCGGTTGCCGGTCACCGGATCGACCACACTCTTAAAGGTGCCGTCTGAACCGAAGAGGTAAACGCCGGAAGGCGTCGAAAAAGCGGATACGGCGACATCACCGTTCGCCAATTCGCTAGCCTGCTCTGCAAAAGGAATCGTGGTGGTTGTAAAATCGGCGATATAAGTACCGCTGTAATCATAACGATGTGCGGTATTCGAGGAACCGCCTGTCACCAGCACATCGCTATCGCGAAAGAGGATACTCCAGGGCGAGTTCAGCCCGCCGGAGCCGTTGGCGATAAAATTGCCCAGGTAGTTTCCACCGAGATCAAATTCGGCAATCGCATTACTGTTGGCACCGGAAGCGACCGTCACCAGCAGGTTGTTGCTCGTCGGGTGATAGGTATGCCCGCGCATGTTGTCCAGGATGCTGGTATTTACGCCGCCGGCCGGGGCCAGAGTGTCGATAAACGCGCCGCTGGTGTCGTATTCTACTACCAGGTCCGTCAACTGGTCGGAGACCGATATGCTGTTGTTAGGACCCAGCACCGCCTGGATCGGCGTACTGACAAAACCACCGCCAGGCACAAAGTCGAGGTCAACCACATCACCGGTCGCCATATCAAACAGCATCACCCGGTCGCCGGTCGATTCCGGAATCATCAGATATTCGCCGGCCGACTCGATCGGGCTGAGCTGTGGTTTGCCGATCTCGGCATTGACCACCTTTCCGTGACCGTAGGTTAGCCTGGCCTCGGAGAAGTCATATTGCCCGCGCACATCTTCTAGATACGCCACCGATCCGTCACGGGCCGGATGGGCGAAGTTGGTAATCACCGCATACAAAGGCCGGCCGCTCTCATCGATGCCGTATACTTCGATGATCACCTGACCGGGAATAAACACCTGCAGCGGCAGATTGCTTTCCATCGCCGCCTGCTTGCCGGCCAGGCGCCATTGCGGGTTGTTCTCGGCCTTTTCCAACAACTGGGCCAGCGACATCTCCCCCGCAAATCCCAGGGTGCCCAGGATCAGCAGCAGCGACAAAATGAACATCACGTAACGCTTTTGAAGCATAGTTCCTCCGAAATATTTAGTGTGACGAACAGAATTAAATGCGGAAAAAATTAGGTTATCAACCGAACTTCGGCTGATAAAAAGCCTTTGCATAATAATTTTTTGAAGCCAATAAAACAAGTGGAAATTGGAGCTAAGAGAAATATTATTGAGGGCAGGTGTTCTTTTATCCACGGATTACACGGATTTATCACCCGATGCAGCGCGGGATGGTCGAGACGCGCAACCGCCCCTGATCGGCTTGCTGAACGCTGCGCTCCCGAAGCAATTCGGGATCCCCGTCTTGACGGAGGCGGGGAATAATTTGAGCGTTGATTAAGTCTTGGAAAAGAACCGATTCCTCGGCTAAAGCCTTCGGAATGACTCGACGCGGAGCGTCGGCGGTTGCATTCGGCGCAGAGCGCCGAACGAGATACAAAAAAATGCCGGCCCCCCAGGGGAAGCCGGCATTGTAATTCATTGACCAACTGCAGGTCAAATTGTTATCGCTGACCCGCAGTTGGGGTCAGCGATAACAATCACTTCAAGAGGATCATCTTCTTGTTGGCGACGAAGTCGTTGGCCTCGATGCGGTAGATGTAAATACCGCTGGAGACCTTCGCGCCGAAATCGTTGGTGCCGTCCCACACCGCCGTCTTGAAACCGGCCGTCTGGCGATTGTTCACCAGCGTCTTGACCACCTGGCCCAGCACGTTGTAGATCTTCACGCTCACCTTCGCATCTTCCCGCAGACCGTAACGAATCGTGGTCGTCGGGTTGAACGGGTTCGGATAGTTCTGCTGCAGGCTGAACTCCGTCGGGATGCCGGTCAGGCCATCCTCGATGCCGGTGATCACCAGGATCGAGTTGCCGAGATCCACCCACATCTGCTGCGCCGCACGGGCCGCATCCATCATCTCAGACAGCGTCGCACCCGCGACCATCGCAAAGCCCACACGCTCGCTCGCCCCGTTGTCGATATTCACCGGGCTCAGGCCGAAGATCTGCGCATGATCCTGCGCGCTGCCACCGTCTCCATTCGGGTTGGTGGCGCGGTTGAAGCTCAGGTAGCTCCACTTGTCGCCGTCGGTCATCCGCGGGGGATAGACTTCATCCGCCGAGATCATGATCCGCCGCGCAGCAAACACGCTCTGCGACAGCGGCACCACGCCCATGTAGGCATTCGCGCCGCTACCCTGATGCAGTTCCAGAACCTCGATGCCAAACGGGTTGCCACCGTTCACGCCCGGGATGGTGTTGGTTGAATCGGTCACCACCTGGCCGCGGTCATTGGCCGTCGCCGGATCCACATCCCAGTCGAAGAATGCGCCCACCTTCACATCGGCCAGGTTCGCGCCGCTGTTGTTGGCCACATCCAACTGATACAGCACCATCCGGTCTTTGCCCGGCTCATCCACGCTGTAGGTCGTCTGGGTGATGTCAACCCCAACAACACTTCCGCCAGCGCGTCGCTGTAGCTGGTCACATATTCCGTGGTCGTGCCCGTCGACCCGCTGCCGTCGATGTTGCTGGTGAACTGGAAGTCGGCGTCAAACACCTGGGTCTCATCACGCGCCGCATCCGACACATGGAATGAGTCGGTCGCCACGATGATCGCGCCTTCGAACAGACGCTGACCCGAGCTCGTCGCCGGGTTGAACTGGAAGCCGCTGCCCGGCGCCGGCGGGAAGGTGTTCAGCCAGCCGATATTGCCTTCGTTGGTCACCGAGGCCAGGATCGCCGCGGTGCTGTGATCGGCAAACGCCTCATCCAGCGACGACACCGTCGCGCTCACCGTATCGCTCGGGTCGCTCTCGCCTTCGGTGTAGACCGCCGTCAGGTAGTAGTAGTAAGTGCCCGTAGACAGGCCGCCGTCTTCGTAGCTGAAGGTCAGCGAATCCACACTGGCGATCTGGCTGAAGCTCACATTGTCATCCGAACGGTAGATGTTGTAGCCGTCCAGCGATTCAACCGGCGGATTGACCGGGTCGCCTTTGATGCTGCCCGCGTCGCTCAGCTGCGGCTGGCTGCCGTCCAGGAAGTAGGCTCCCTGGGATACCCCGCTGCGCCGCCCTGGGCGTTGAACTGACGGAACAGCGATTTCAGATCGCTCATCGGCAGGGTGTGCCGCGAGCCGTCGCTGCCCAACTCCACGATCCGCGCATTCGGGCCGCTGCCTTCCTGCACGATCGCCCGGATCATCAGGTTGTTATCGAATCCGGCAATCCCGGTGTTGCCCAGGGTCTGCCAGGGAAGCCGATCAAGGGCGCATTCACCCAGGAGCGGTCGCTGTACACCGTCGGTATCCCAGGTTATAAACAGCGCCTCGCCATTCGGCTCGTTGTAGGAAATGAAGAAATCATCACTGTTAATCGTCACACCCGCCGAGGAGACATCCACCGTCTCGAAACCGCCCCGGTTGATCGGGTGGGAGCCGGTGGCCAGCGAAGTGCCCGGGCCGGCGGAAGTGCCATCCCAGACCGTATAGTTGCCGCTGGTCATCGCTGCCGGGTCGGCAGTGGCGGAAAACCACACCTTGATCGACAGCAGGGTGGACGGATAGACGTTGGGGGTAAAGCGTACCGCCAGATCCCCTTCCGCCGTCGCGCCGATCGACAGGTTGCCTTCTCCGGTGTTGTCATCGTAGAGCAGTTCCACGCCGTCTATCGGCGCATCCCAGGTCAACTGCACCGAGCTGGACCCGCCGGTGGCGGTTACGTTGCTCGGAGGATTGCCGGGCACACCTCCGCCGGTTTGCGGCACGTACAGCCCGATATGCTGCATGGCGGTCCCGGATGCCTGAGTGCGCACCAGCGTGTTGGTGTTGGGATCGACTTCATGCACACCAGCCCCGTTGGTCGTGATGAAGTTGCCGTTCCCCAGCAACCACAGCCCGCGGTTGCCGGTGACGGCATCGAGCAATGTCAAAAAATTACCGGCAGAATCATAAATCTGGATGCCGGTGGTCCCGGTGCCGGAAAAATTCGCTACCGCGATGTTGCCGTTGGGCATCTCTACCATCTGGCGGGCAAAGTTGATCCCGGTGACAAAATCATCGAGATAATTACCGTTGATATCATAGCGGTGCAGGGCGTCGGACACCGAGGTGCTCACCAGCACATCGCCGCTGCTGCGGAAGAGGATATCCCAGGGGGAATCTAATCCGCCGGCATTGTTAGCGATGAAATTGCCCAGGAAAACGCCGGCGGTATCGAAAGCAGCAATCGCATCAACGTTGCTCGCATCCGAATTGCAGGCCAGCAGAGTGCCATCGGGACGGTACTGATGGCCGCGCACATTGTTCAGGATGGCATTGTTCACCCCTCCCGCCGGGGCATAGGGACCGATGTAGACGCCGCTGGTGTCGTATTCCTGCACCAGATCCTGGATCTGATCCGAAACGGTGATGGTGCCACGGGGACTAAGCTGGGCCTGGATCGGGGTGGAGAGGTTGCCGCCGCCGGGAATGAAGGCGACATCGACCAGGTCGCCGGTGGCATAATCAAACAGCATCACGTTATCGTCGGTAGAGTTGAGGATCATCAGCAAACTGTCACCGGCAGCGCTGCGCGGCCGGGTCGCAATCGGCTGGCCGATATGACCATTAACAATCCGGCCGTCGCCATAGCGGATACGCGCGGCATCGAGGTCATACATGCTGCTCAGCGCTTCCCAGGCGAGCACCCTGCCATCGCGCAGGGGATGCAGAAAATTGGTGATCACGCCGTAGAGCAGACGGCCGTTTTCCACCGCAAGCGGTTCCGCAATCATCACATCGGGGATAAACAGATGCACCGGCAAGCCCCATTCGGCCGCGACCTGTTGGGCTGCGATCGCCGGTTCCGGATGGTTTTCGGCATCAACATACAGATCGGCAAACTGTGCCTGCTGGGCGACGGCAAAACTAAACAGGGCAAAGACGCTCAACAGGATCAGGATTTTATGAAGCAGTTTCGACATAAATCCTCCTGGGTTGGAATTGGTTGGGTGTAATATACCAGGTATCGCCATTGCGCGCCGCAAAATACGCGGCGCGCAATGGCGATACCTGATTATCAAGATACATCAGATATTAAGGTTTTTTTGAAGAAATACAAGTATTTTCCCTGGCTGGGAATAAAAAACGCGTTTTCTTTTATAGCGACACGATGCATCGTGTCGCTATAAAAGGGAACAGCTACCCATATACAAAAACGCCGCCGATATCCCACCGGCGGCGTTTTCATAAACTGACAACTGATCACTGACGACTGATCACTGACTACTGGCAGACAATATCCTGCAAATTATTGGCGAACGTATCCCAGCAGTGCCAATCGGCATTGCCGTAATGATGGGGATCTTTGATATGGCCGTGTTTATCGCTGCGGTTCCATTCCATCTCCACCAGGTTATTGGCGCCGACGCTATAGATCTGGTAAAAGGCATCATAAGGCGTGTTGGTGTTGATGCCGTAATAAATATAACTCCCGTTCTCCGCGCCACCAGGGGTAATGATGGTATACTTTACGCTGATCACGCTGTTGTCCGAGGTGCGATCCCAGTCGATCTGCAGATAGTTCACCGGGTCGTTGGGATTATGAGCAAGTATCCAGAATCCCTCGGTGGCGGTAAGGTTGGATTCGCCGTAGAACCACAGGAAATCCTGGTACCCGCCCTGGCGGGAATGCGCATTTCCCAGCGGATGCCTCCCTGGATGGCCGCGGCGCTCAACTCCGCGCTGTGCTGCACGCCCAGGGCCGTAAAATTGTAGCGCCAGAACCATTTGCCGTCTTCCGCCACCGGATCGTGACTGAACGAGTGGCCGAACGCAGCGATCGGCACCGCGATATTCAGGGTGATCACCGCATTCCAGATACCGACATTCAGCGCCGCCCAGCCCCAGTTTTGCCGGGTAAACAGCAGTGCTTCCGGATCGCCCGGAATCACTTTCGGCAGGATGGAGTTGGTAGTATCGAAATCGCTGAAATCCAGTACAAAAGTATTCAGCGGAGGAATTTCCGGCGGCGTTCCTTCTTCCGACGGGTCCGGCTCAGTTGTGCTATTACATCCGCTGGCAAGGACCAGCGCAGTGGTCAGCATAAGCGCCAGGCTTTTCCAAAATTTCACATTAGATAACTTCATAACAAACCTCCTTATCATAATGATGGGTTATCGCTTTTTTGTTCTGCACAGCTATAACCATATTCAATTCTCAGGCCAAAAAGATATCGCGCGAGCTCGAACATCAGCAAATATTTGTTTTGTATTTGTTTACACGACATCCGGCTAAAAGGTTTCCGATATTCATAGGTGTGAAAATTTACCACAGGTGGGTATGTTCGGCAACGCTTGGGGAATGGGGCGTGGGCCGGACGTTCGGGATGGGGCGATGGGATTTGACGGGTCGCGTGGGTAGTGAACGGTCGCGTGGGGTAGTGAACGGTCGCGACCGTTCACTACCTCATTCCTCGCCCGGTTTAAAAATCACCCCCCGGTGTTGATGGCCGTTCATTTTGACCACCAATGGTTTATCGAGCCGGACATGGCGGGTGTATTTCTTGCTGTCCAGGGGAGTCTGCCCGCGCAGCCATGGCCAATCGACAAACGCCCCGTTCTGCCCATTACTGGCGGTAAAATAACCGATCATAAAAGAGGTGATGTTCTGGAAAAAATGCGATCCCTGGGAGGGCGCCACTTCGATATCCTCCAATCCCGCTTCGATAATGGCGCGGGCGCCGGAAATCTGCTCCCACTTCACCGGGATGCCCAGCCAGGGATCCATCGATCCCCAGCGTCCCACCCCCACCAGCAGGTAGGGACGTTTCTGGCCGACCAGTTGCAGATTGTACTCATACACCTCTTGAGCGGCTTTGCGGCTTTCCGCGCGCTGAAACAGTTCCGGATCGACCCAAACGATATCATAAATCTCATCGATGATTCCGTTGCCCAGCACCCGGTCACTTTTGCAGATCAGCTTACGCTCGTCGATTTTCTCTACGTTCAGCCGTTCAATCTCCCGGCTCAGCACCATCGGGCGCATTTGCAGCACCGCGAACTCCCGCGGATGCTTCTTCCCTTTGGTGATATTACAGGCGAACTCGATCTCCACCGGCATCCCCATCCCCTTGCGCCCCATCTCCAGCAGGGTTGCCAGGATCTGCGGCAGGGGAAGATCTTGTCTTTCAGGATCGGGGCAAAGGTCACCAGCCGCTGCCCGGGCCGGGCGATGCCGTTGGAGATCGCATGATCCTGCGGCGAATAGGTAGAGCCCACGTAGGTGAGGGTGCCGTCTTTCTCGGCGACATCAAGGGGATAGGGCTTCAGCAACTGTTCGTAAGATTCCAGGGTGCCCCCGGCCTGGGTGCGCAGGTCCAGGGCATAAAACGACTTCTGGGTATTATTCAGGGTCTCGTTGATCGAGGAGAATTGCGGCAGGTGGTTGGGATATTTCGGGCTGAACTTGACAGCGGAGCCCCCTTCCACCACGGTTTTGCCCAGGCCCATACAGACGGCGATGATCCCGTCTTTGGCCAGCTGCGGGGCCACCGGGTAGAAGTTATGCGATTTCGCCACCCCGGCAAAATCGGGGTAAAAGCGGTTTTCATGATCGACCCCGACCATCTTCTGGATAATCACCGCCATCTTTTCCTCTTCCAGGCGGTAAGTGGTCATATTCATATAATCTTTGGTGCGATTGTAGAACGTTGAGGCATAGACGCACTTGACCGTATTGAGCAATTGCTGCAGGCGCACTTCCGAATCGGGGTGGTTATTGGGCAGCATATAGGTATCGTAAACCCCGGCAAAGGGGTGGTACTGGGAGTCTTCCAACAGGCTGGAAGAACGTACCGCCAGCGGCTCGCGCACCAGGTCGAGGAACTGCGACAGTTGGTAGACCACATCGGCTGGGAAACGGTCGGCCTGGAAAAAGCGCTGGGTGATCTCCTCGTCGTTATCGGCGGAGAGGGCATAATGGCGCAGGTTGTTTTCATCCACGAAATAATCGAATACATCGGTGCCCAGAATCACGCCGGGGGGCACATGGATGTGCACGTCCTTGAATTTTTTCTGCAACCCGGAGCTGTTGATCAGCAGGTTGACGAAGCTCAGGCCGCGAGCCTTGCCTCCCAGAGAACCGCCCCCAATACGGGCAAAGCTGCCCTGGATATCGAAGATCTCTTTCTTAAAATCGGTGATGCTCCCGCGCTGGCGTTCCCGGCGGTAATCGCGCAGATAGGAGATGATCATATCCCGCAGATCATTCACCGACTTAAACTCCGACACCCGCCGCGGGCGGATCTTGTGCGCCAGCCAGAACTCGGTGCGCGCTTTCAGCCATTTGGAAAAGTGGTTGTGGTCGGCGTGATAGCGGATGCTCTCTTCCGGCATCACCGCCAGCTGCTTTTCCAGGGAAAGCAGGTTGTAGGCCCGACCCACTTCCTTATCGTCGGCAGACTTGAACACAAAATCGCCGAAACCGAAGTTGTCGATCATAAACTTGCGCAGGTCGTTCAGCAGGGTCAGAGAATTTTTCAGCAGAAATGAAGCATTGACCTGATATGCCAATTGCTCTTTCGACAGGGAATTGGATTGCAAGAGGATTGGAATATCATGCTGGCGCTTTTTCACCGCCCGGGCGAATTCGATGCCCGCTTCCGGATCCTGCTTTCCATCACGCATAAAATCGATATCGGAGATAATTCCCAGCACATAATCCTTGTATTTTTCGAAATTGTACCAGGCGTCCTCGTATGTGGTGCAAAGCAGGATCTTCGGGCGGGCGCGCATGCGCAGGTACTTGTCGGAGAGGTTGATCCCTTCCGAGATCAGCCGTTTGGCCTGGTTGAAGATCTCGGTATAGATCAGCGGCAGGTAGGAAGAATAAAAGCGCACATTATCTTCCACCAGGATGATCACCTGCACCCCGACGTTGGCGGTATCCTCCTCCACGTTGACACTGTCTTCCAGATATTTGATAATGCCGATCAGGATGCGGTAGTCGCCCTGCCAGATGAACACCCGGTCGAACCAGGTAACGGTTTTCTGGGAGAGCAGGGCGGAGGTCTCGCGGTTGTCATAGGTGAGCAGCACGATGGGCATGTCGAGGTCGGAATTGCGCACCATCTTGGCAAAGCGCGACACTTCCATATCCTCGATATGCGGGGTGGTGATGATCAGGTCGAAGCGCTTTTCCTCCTTCGCCAGGCGCAGCGCCTCCATCCCGCTGGAGACCCGGGTTAGTTCCGGGGCATGGCTCAGGTTCAGCCCCCGGTATTCTTCCCGGATCAATTCGTAGAGCCGGCCATCTTCTTCGAACAGATAAAGATCGTATAAACTGGATACCAGCAGGATATTGCGGATGCGGAACTTCATCAGGTCCTGGAATCCCTGGAACATCTTGCCGTAGCCAGGGCTCATCCACAGTGAATCGGGTAATTTGATCGAGGTCATAAGCGGCCAATCCGAGACTATATATCCATCAGAACTGCATTTTGCCACAGAGACACGGAGAACACAGAGTTTGTTAGTTTTCAGTTATCAGTTCTCAGTGATCTCTGTGCCGCTGCGGCTGTCAGTTAAAGAAATTACATCGATGCACGACATCAGCTAAATTAACAGAGAAAACCGATTATTAAAATCGTTTTATTGAAAAAAAAAGCGGAGCCGGGGCTCCGCTTTTTTTACGCTGTCATTTGCATACGGTTGGAGGAAATTACACAATCCCCTGATCCAGCATGGCATCCGCCACCTTCAGGAAGCCGCCGATGTTGGCGCCGTTGACGTAGTTGCCCGGGGTACCGAAGCGTTCCGCCACTTCCACGCAGGTTTTGTGAATGCTCTTCATGATCATGTGGAGGCGCTTGTCCACTTCATCCCGGGTCCAGGGCATCCGCATGCTGTTCTGGGCCATCTCCAGTCCGGAGACCGCCACCCCGCCGGCATTGGCTGCCTTGCCGGGTCCGTAGAGGATGCGGTTTTCCAGGAAAAGATTCACGCCTTCGATGGTCGTGGGCATGTTGGCGCCTTCCGATACTACATAGACCCCGTTCTTGAGCAGATTGCGCGCATCATTCTCATTGATCTCGTTCTGGGTGGCGCTGGGGAAGGCGCAGTGAGCCTTATGGTTCCACAGCGGATTGTAGTCATTACCCGGATCGAGCGGGGTATACACCGCACCGCGGTATTTCTCGGCATATTCCTTGATGCGGCCCCGACGCAGGTTTTTCAGCTCCATGACGAATTTGAGCTTTTCACGGTCGATGCCCGCTTCATCATAAATATAACCGCTGGAGTCGGAGAAGGTGACCACCTTGCCGCCAAAATCGAGGATCTTTTCCGCGGTATATTGGGCCACGTTGCCGCTGCCGGACACCAGGCAGACCTTGCCTTCCAGGGTTTCGTTGCGGGTGGCGAGCATTTCCTGGGCAAAATAGACCGCCCCGTAGCCGGTCGCTTCCGGCCGAATCAGCGAACCGCCCCAGTTAAGCCCCTTGCCGGTCAACACCCCAGTAAACTCGTTGCGCAGCCGCTTGTACTGCCCGAAAAGGAAGCCGATCTCCCGGCCGCCCACCCCGATATCCCCGGCAGGCACGTCGGTGTTCGGGCCGATATGCCGGGCCAGTTCGGTCATGAAGCTCTGGCAGAAACGCATCACTTCGTTGTCGCTCTTGCCTTTGGGATCAAAATCGGAACCGCCCTTTCCACCGCCCATCGGCAGGGTGGTCAGGCTGTTCTTGAACACCTGTTCGAATGCCAGGAACTTCAGAATGCCCAGGTTGACCGAGGGGTGAAAGCGCAGACCACCTTTGTAGGGGCCGATCGCGCTGTTCATCTCGATCCGGAAACCACGATTGATCTGCACATTCCCCTGATCATCGGTCCAGGGTACCCGGAACATCATCACCCGCTCCGGCTCAATAATCCGCTCCAGCACTTTTGCCGAACGGTATTCCGGATGACGCTCCAATACCAGCGCCAACGACTCCGCAACTTCCAACACCGCCTGGTGAAATTCCGGTTCACTGGGATTCTTCGCCTTAACTTCCGCCATCAAATCTTTGACATAGCTGTTCATGAGGACCTCGCGAATCTTTATAGTTTGACATGATTGATTTAAGGACGAATTCGGGTACCTGCCGTTCGTTTTGACCGGTAATTTACAAACAACAAAAGGGCATCGCCGCTTTCCCGCCGGATTGCGACTAGCCCACATCAGAGTTAGATGCTTAGTTTAGATTTACCCCGTTGGAAGCATGGGTTCAGCCTCTTCTTAAACACAAGAGGAACACAGAGTTGAATTAACTCTGTTTTGATCGCAGCCGGTGCAGGCAGCGATTGACATAAGGCACTAACCTACGAAACCGGGGCGATACTATCAAGGAGTTTTTCAGAATCCCGGCAGGCGGAAAAAGGGGGTGTTGCGCTTAGGGTTTTCCAGCATTAGATTGTATTTTGAAATAGATAACGTAATCACTTTTGACGCCAAACAAAGGACCGCGACATGACTTTTTTCCGCCGGATGTTACGCACCGTTTTACGACCCAGACCGTCGATCAGCGCCTTGCTGCTGACAGGCATCATTTTAATTGCCGCCGGGCAAAGCCTGCAGGCGCAGTCCCAGCCTCCGAAGTACAGTAAAGTCAAAATCTGGATCAGCAGCCCGGCCGATGCCCAGGCGCTGCAGCAGGCAAATCTGGTATTGGACCATTTTCACGCCGCGCCGGACCATATCGAAACCGTGCTGAATGAATATGAGCTGGCCAAACTGCAGCAGAGCGGCCTGGGCTACGAGGTCCTCATCCCGGACCTCTCTGCGCATTACGAAGCGAATATCCGCAGAACCCCGGCGGAACTGAAGATCCTGGAAAAAGAGATGCAGGAGCAATACAACGTCTCCGGATTCGGCTTTGGGAGCATGGGCGGCTATTATACTTTCGACGAAGTGGTAGCCCAGTTGGATTCGATGCGCCTGAATTATCCCAACCTGATCTCCCAGCGGGAATCGATCGGTCTCTCACTGCAGGGGCGCGATCTCTGGGCGGTGCGCATCTCGGACAATCCCGACCTCAACGAAGGCGAGCCGGAGATCCTCTACACCGCTCTGCACCATGCCCGGGAACCGCAGAGCATGGCGACGATCGTCTACTTCATGTATTATCTTCTGGAGAATTACGGCACCAACCCGGACGTGACTTATCTGGTCAACAATCGCGAGCTGTATTTCGTGCCGGTGCTCAATCCGGACGGCTACGTTTATAATCAACAGACCAATCCCAACGGCGGCGGCTACTGGCGGAAAAATCGCCGCAACAACGGCAACGGCACTTTTGGGGTCGACCTCAACCGCAACTATGGATTTCAGTGGGGGTACGATAATTCCGGCTCCAGCCCCGATCCGGGCGACGAGACCTACCGCGGCACTGCTGCCTTCTCTGAGCCGGAGACCCAGGTGATCCGTGATTTTTGCAATGCCCACACCTTCAAGTTAGGCCTGAACTATCATAGTTATCAGAATATCCTGATCTATCCCTGGGGCTACATCAACGCCCTGCCCCCGGCGCCGGATGACGGCATCTTCATCGCCCTGGCCGAGGATATGACCCAGTTCAACAATTACGATCACGGCAACTCCACCCAGTTGCTTTATCCGGTGAACGGCAGCTCCGACGACTGGATGTACGGGGAACAAACGACCAAGGACAAAATCTTCTCCATGACCCCGGAAGTGGGCAGCTTCTTCGACGGCTTCTGGCCGGATCCGAACCGGATCTTTCCTCTGGCGGAGGAGAATGTCTACCTCAACATGGCCCTGGCCCGGGGCGAAGGGGTAATCACAGCCGACTCCCTCGATCCCCTGCCCCCGGCAAACCCGGCAGCGTACAGCGATTACACCACTCCCACTTCGATCCAGATCAACTGGATCGATCCCACCTCCCTGGCCAACGGCGATCCGCTGCTGCCGGGCGAGTTCACCATCGAGATCTCCCGCGACGGCAGTCCGCTTGCGTCGGTGAACGGGGGCATGCAGGGTTATACCGACAGCGGCCTGAATGATGGTCAGGAATATAGTTATGACCTCTACACCCGGGTAACCGCCACCGACAGCATCAGTGAGGCGGTGGGCGCAAGCTGGATCGCCGGGGGATCGCCGGTGCCCACTGCCCCGGCCGGCCTCAGCTGTATCCCCTCAACCTCCCAGGCGATGCTGAGTTGGAGCGATCCGACCACCCAGATTGACGGCACCCCGCTGGACGATCTCGACCATATCAATATCTACCGCAACGGTATCCTGATCGGCAGCGCCGCTCCCGGCGCAGAGAGCTATACCGACACCCCGCCCCAGGGCTTTACCTACGATTATTACATCACAGCGGTAGACAATGAAAACCCGCCAAATGAAAGCGCCCCCGGCAATACCGTCAACTGCTTTGTGGGCGATACCCCCAATTTTATGGTATGGGTGGGACCGGACGCCACCGGCGAAAGCGCGGAAAGCGGCGACAGCCTCTTCGCCGCCCTGGTGGCCAACGGGGAGAGCAGCTTCCTCAGCAACGACCTGTTCGAGTTCGGCACCGACCTGAGCATCTATGACGGTATCTTTGTCGTGTTGGGAATCTTCTCCAATAACCATGTGATTGAGGCCGGCGATCCGGAAGGCCCGGCATTGCAGGCGTACCTGCAGAACGGCGGCCGGCTCTACCTGGAAGGAGGCGACTGCTTCAACTATGACCCGGAAGTGGGCGGCTACAACATCCGCCCCTGGTTCGCCCTCGACGACGGGCCGGACGGCAGCGGGGATCTTTCCGGGGTCACCGGCCAGAACGACCTCTCCGCCTTCTCCTTCAGCTACAACGGGGAGAACAACTGGATGGACGAGCTGCAGCCGGCGGGTTCCACTCCGGTATGGAAAAACAGCGGCAACAGCGATATCAGCGGCGTCTTCTACTCCGGCTTCGGCAACGGCAGCGCCCTCGGGGTGGTGCCTTCCTTTGGAGGATTGGTCGACAACTCCGCCCCGCTCAATCATCAAGCCCGCCCGCTGGCAGCGGCGGCGGTGGTTCGCAAGCCGGGAGACGGACGGATCAAACCCCGCCCGGAACGCACGGTAACGGCAGCACCCTTCGTCAAAAAAGCGGCCTATTATCCCGAATTGAAAAAAGAACGCAAGCAGCGAAACGAACTGGTTTACATTACTCCCCAGGGTATTGAAATTTTGGCCGGCACCAAAACCGAATTGATGGCTGCCTACCTGGCCCTGCTTGGCTACAGCGGGGGACCGGGAAATTGCCTGGGGATCGATCCCGCTTTCCTGGGGCACAGCCTGCCCACCGGCGGGAGCGTCAGCGACACCCTCACCCTGAGCAACACCTGCCCGGCGCCGCTCAACTTCAGCATCTCCCTGCCGGTGCAGGGACTGGAATGGCTGTCGGTGCTGCCGGAAACCGGGCAGATCCCGGCCAACGGGAGCGTCAGCATAACGGTCAGTTTTGATGCTGCCAATATCTGGCCGGGCAATTATGGCGGAGAGTTCTTTGTGCTGGTGGAAGACTCCGTCAATCCTTCCTACCCGGTACCGGTCACATTGGAGGTAACCGAGCCGGCCTGGATCGATCCCAGCCCGCTGGTGTTTAGCGATACGGTGTTGGTTGGAGAGCAGAGCACCCTGCCGCTACAGCTCAGCAACAGCACCAATTTGGGCATCACCGTCAGTGATATCATCTCCACCCACGGCGACTTCAGCGCCGCCCCGGCCCAGTTAACCGTGCCGGCCACGGGCAATGCCACGGTACAAGTGACCTTCAGCCCCAGCGCTCCGGGGAATTTCAATGCAATGCTGAAACTGGTCAACGATTTTGCCGCGGGGGACACCAGCTACGTGGCGGTGGAAGGGATTGCGAAACTGGCTTCCGGCATCACTCCGCCGGAGCTTCCGGAAAGCTTTGCGGTGAGCGCCAACTATCCCAACCCGTTCAATCCCAGCACGACCATCGCCTACCAACTGCCGTCCTCGGCGGAGGTGCGGCTGGCGATCTATAATGTGCTCGGGCAGCGGGTGCGGGTGCTGATCGACCGCATGGTTCCCCCGGGCTATTACCAGGCGGTGTGGGACGGCCGCGACATGAACGGCCGCAGCGTGGGCAGCGGGGTCTACATCTACGAATTCCAGGCCGGCAGCTACCGCCAGGTGCGCAAGATGATGCTTTTAAAGTAGCTTGCGCGTTTTTTGCAGATGATGCTGGATGCTGGATGCTGGCCGAAAGCTTTCGGGATGGATGCTGGATGAAAAGTGAAGAGCGGGGCAACCGCCCCTGATTGGCTCGCTGGACGCGTCGCCAATCTGTCCCCGCCTTGAAAAGGCGGGGAATAATTGTCTGGCGTTCATCAATAGTTAATCAATATCGCGAACGAAGTGAGCAAACATCGTGAGCGGAGCGAACTAACATCGCCGAAGGCAAACATCGTGAGCGAAGCGAACAAATATCGCGAACGAAGTGAGCAAACATCGTGAGCGAAGCGAACAAATATCGCGAACAAAGTGAGCAAACATCGTGAGCGTAGCGAACACATTCAAAGACCATTTTTCAAAGCAGGCGGGCGACTACGCGCAGTATCGTCCGTCTTATCCTCCGGCGCTCTTCGCGTATCTGGCAGGTTTGTGCAACAAGCATGATGCCGCCTGGGATTGCGGCACCGGCAATGGGCAGGCGGCGCTGCTGTTGATACCCTATTTTGAACGGGTTTTTGCCAGCGATCCCAGCGCGGCGCAGATTGAACATGCGGAGCCGCATGAGCGTATCGCCTATCGCGTCGCAGCCGCGGAAGCGAGCGGTTTTCCGGTGCAATCCGTCGACCTGATCACTGTCGCCCAGGCATTTCACTGGTTCAATTTCGAGGCATTTTTTAGGGAGGCGCAGCGGGTGCTCCGGCCCGGCGGGATATTGGCGATCTGGTGCTACAGTCTCCTGCGTATCCGTCCGGATATTGATTCGCTGATCGACGATTATTATACCCGGATCATCGGGCCGTATTGGCCGGCGGAACGGCGCTGGGTGGACGATCAATACCGCTCGGTCTCTCTGCCTTTCCCGGAGATCAACCCCCCGACATTTGCCATGACCGCCAACTGGCGGCGGGAAGCGCTCTTCGGCTACCTGCGCACCTGGTCGGCGCGGCAGGCGTATATCCGTGAACGAGGCAGCGATCCGCTGAACCTGCTGTTGCCCGCCCTGCGGGAAAGCTGGCCGGATGCGTCGCAACCCCTCCCCATCACCTGGCCGCTGCACCTGCGAGTTTGCCGGGTACTTTGAAGAAAACAATAGCACGCAGATTCCGCAGATTTGACAGATTTTCACAGATACGGCATAGATACATTGTTAAAAGTATAGGTAGGAAACGGAATCATAATGGGTAAAATATAGCCATGTATCAACATCGCAATTTAATAATGTCGTATCTGTGAAAATCTGTCCAATCTGTGTAATCTACGTGTAATTCAGAACCTGCGTGCCATTCAAAATCGTTCCAGTTCCGCCAGAGTGCGAATGCGGATGCGCTTGCGCTCGTAGGCGATGATGCCGCTCTTTTTCAACTCGGAGAGGTGCAGGCTGGCGGTTTCCCGGGAACTGGCCACCAGGTTGGCGATGTCCTGGTGGGTGAGTGGAATCTTGATCAAGCCGCTGCGCCGGTCACCGGATTTCTGGAACAGGGTGAGCAGCAGCTTGCAGATGCGGGTTTTGACGTCGCTGAACACCAGGTTGCGCAGCTTGGCTTCCAGAATGTTGAGACGCTGGTTCATCAGTGCGATGATGCGCAGTGCGAAGCGGGGATGGCGCTCCAGCAATTCGGCAAAATCGTCTTTGCTCAACACCGCCAGCACGGCCTTATCGATGCTGCGGGCAAAGCCGCCGGTCAAATCCCGTCCCAGCAGGGCCCCGAAGGCTTCTCCCGGCCCCAGGATATCGATTGACAATTCCCGCCCGCTCTCGTCGAGATACCCGACCTCCACATTGCCGTGGATAATAAAGCACACCTTCTCGCTATTGTCGTAAGGCAGATAGATGTACTCTTTTTTAGCATATTTCTGCTGCACCAGCCGGGCGTTGAGGATCTCAATTTCGGTAGCCTGAAGGTCTTTGAGGAATGGGAAAAGCAACAGATTC
Organism: Calditrichia bacterium; assembly: GCA_020635015.1. Taxonomy (GTDB): domain Bacteria; phylum Calditrichota; class Calditrichia; order RBG-13-44-9; family J075; genus JACKAP01. The sequence goes on from JACKAP010000001.1 coordinate 672,045, forward strand.
AGGGATTGCTTCTCCGCAGATCGGGGAGCGTCAGTCTCCCGCTCGAGCCGCTGGCGGCGCAGCAGTGTCCGCGCGGATTCGCCATCGCCCAATCCCTTCCGGCTGCGTTTCCCGGCCGCTGTATCGGCGGCAATATTGACATCATACATGAGAACCTCCAGGGTTTATCGATATCGTTGTAAAGGTCTTGTATATAGGTTATGGGAAAATACGGACATCGCACCAGCATACCCGATACAAGACCTATTCGTCTACGATCGTAATAAACGTATCAGTTCTCACAGAAATATCACGGATCGGTTAAGAAAACAGCGCCTGCGCGTTTCGCGATGGATGGCAAAAACGTTGACAATCTGGCGGGAAAGCTTATATTATCCCGCGAGCAACTTATCAGAAGCGGCCAGGGTGAATTAACCGTTATCATGTATCGTTTTGATGAAATAATATGGTATGGCCCAAACTGCGGGCCATACCATATTATTTGATCAGATGCATCTTTATGACCTTGACATAGGTGCCGGTCTGGAATAGGGCATAGTAAACCCCGGCCGGCATCGCCTCGCCGTTGCTGCCGCTGCCATTCCAGGTCACCTGATAAGTGCCACTCTCCAGTGCGCCCTGAAGCAGTATCTTTATTTGCTGGCCCAGGGTATTATAAATGCTCAGGGTGATTTCCGCCGGGCCGTTGCCCGGTTCCGGCACGTCGAACCGGATAGAGGTTGCCGGATTGAAAGGATTGGGATAATTGGGATAGAGCCGGAATTCGCCGGGCAGGCCGATGGGATCTGCCGGCATCTGCAGCGCCTGGGGCGTGGCACTAACCGGGCCATGCTCGCTGCGCACACCGTTGATGTCGACGTCGACCAGCTTATACCAGTAGGTGCGCGCATTGGTCACCAGGCGATCAACAAAAGAATAATCGGTGCGCACATTGCTGTTCAGTTGACCCTCCCTTTCCCCGATATATAGATACTGCCCGTCTTCCGCTTCCGCCCGCAGGATCTCGAAGCGCATATTGTCGATCTCCGATTGGGTCGACCAGTTCAGTCGTACCAATCCATCCCCTCCGTGCGCGCCAAAGGCGGCGAGGGAAACCGGCAGGGTCGGGTCCGCCCCCAGGCTGCCCGGCGATCCCAGATCACCTGCGCTGCCATCATAATTAGGCTCCCGCGCCCCGGCGGCGCTCCAGCTATTTCCAAGATTGTTGTCCAGGGTGAAATTGATCAGCTGAATCGAAGCCCCTTCCGGGTTGGGAAATTCAATCCCGCCATCAAAGTCGACCCGGTCGATCTCCTGGATGCCGTCGCTCAGCACCAGTTCGTCGCCTCCTTCATCCAGGGTGATGCCGTTATAGACATAATCGGCCGGGTAACCGCCGTTCGCCGCCGGATCCCCCTGATTTCCCAATACCCGAAATGCTCCCGGTTCGATCAACAGCGGCCCTCCGTTGTCAATGGTGTGGCTCTCCCCGCCGTCATCGCGGATGATCCAGCCGTTCAGATCTACCGCGCTGCTGCCGGGATTGTAGATCTCGAACCATTCGCCGTCGCCGTCGTCAACTGCCAGGGGATTGAGCATGATCTCTGTGATCAATATTGTCGGCACCGTACTGGAAAATACCGAGTTCACCGCTTTCGGCGTGCCCCCGGTTATCATGGAGGCTGCCCAGCTTTCCGGAAGTGAATTGTCCAGCGCCGGATCGCGCAGTTCCAGCGACGGCCCGCTGCCGTTCGGCGCGCTGGGCCAGAGACCCCCGTTATCGTAGCTGACCTCGTCAACCGGGATCAGCCCCGGATCATATAGCGACACCGTCTCGCCGCCGTTCAAGAGGCTGCCCGAGGTCCATTCCAGGTCCGGCGCAAATCCGTAGGTGGCGCTGAATTCGGCCGCATTGCCGGCAATCACCAAATACGCTCCCGGCGCGATGGCGATAGCGGGAAACGTTAAGTTAACCCCGCCGAGCGAATACCCGCTTAAATCCACCGCCCCGGCACCGGCGTTGTAAAGCTCGATAAACTCATTCAAATCGGTTCCCGATTCCGGTGGGTTGTAGTGGAGCTCATTGATGACCAGTTGAGCGCGGATGGACCCGCCACTCAGAAACGCGCATAACAGCGCGAACAGAAAACGCGTAATAAACCGTGACATAATTCCCCCTTTGGTTGGATGTGGTTATTGGCAGCCTTTCCCCCGGCTGCACCGGGCTGAGCCCGTAGCGGCGCAAGCGATTTCCCGGATAGATCTCGCACCGCGTTTTATTATTAATTGGCAGTTTTAAGTGAAATTCAGAAAAATTTTTTAGATTCCTGCCGGCGCGGGTGCCCGCTAAAGGCATGCGGGCACCCGCGCCGGCAGGAATTCATTTAATGGGGGTATTCGAATGAAGCCATTTGCCGCAAAGCTACAAAAAAAAGGCCGTTCCAAAAATGGAACGGCCTTGTATATGTAATTCGGTTGTGAAATGCCAGCGGCAAAGATCAAATAAACTGCAATGCGCCGCAGTTTGGCACATTGCAGTTATTTGACATAAGTCATTTTAAGGACGTTGACATATAACTCGCTCTGGAACAGCGCATAGTAAACCCCGCCGGATACCGGGCTTCCGTTGTCTGAAGTGCCGTCCCAACTGATCTGGTAGCTACCGGCTTCCAGGGGGCCGCTGAAAAGGCCTGTGACCCTCTGCCCGAGGGTGTTGAAGACGGTCAGGCTGACCTCGACCGATCCGCGACGCTGTTCCGGAATGTCGAATTTGATGGTGGTTTCCGGATTGAAGGGGTTGGGATAGTTGGCGTAGAGCTTGAATTCGCGGGGCAGGCCGCCGGGATTATCTACCGGTTGCACAGCCTGCGGGGTGGCGCTGATCGGCCCATTTTCGTAGCGTACGCCGTTGATGTCTACATCCACCAGCTTATACCAATAGGTGAGGCCATTGATCAGCGGGCGGTCGACAAAGCTGTAGGCAGTTTGCACGTTGGTGGTCAACTGGCCCTCCCTTTCCCCGATGTATTGGTACGGGCCTTCCACGGCGGTCGCCCGCAGAATCTCAAAGCGCAGGTTGTCGACCTCCGACTCGGTCACCCAACTCAGGGTCACCTGTTTATCCTGACCGCTGACGGAGAAGGCCGATAGCGAGACCGGCAGGGTCTGGTCCGAGCCGATGGTGCCCGGTGAGCCGGAATCGCCGGTGGGACCGCTGAAATTGGGCTCCCGTACGCTTGACGTCGTCCAGCTCGATCCTAAATTATTGTCAAGTTGAAAATTGATCAGGGCCATGGAGGCACCGCTGGGACTGGGGAAATTCGGCCCGCCGTCATAGTAGACCCGGTCGATTTCCGTGCCGCCGTCGACCAGCACCACCTCATCATCGGTATTGGCGAGGGTGATGCCGCTGTAGACGTAATCGGCCGGATAGCCGCCGTTAGTGCCACTGTCGCCGTTGCGGCCGAACACCAGGAATGCGCCCGGGCCGATCAGCAGCGGGCCGCCATTGTTGATGGTGTGACTGTCGCTGCCGTTATCCTCGATGATCCAGCCGTTCATGTCGATGGTGCCGGACGTCGTATTGTAAACCTCGAACCATTCCCCGTTGGCATCCGTGACCGCGCCCGGGTTTTGCATGATCTCGGTGATGATCACATCCCCGGGCGCATTGGCGGGAATGTAGGAGAAACTGGCGTTGTCGGAAACGATCGCATTGCCGAAGAGGTCTTCCACATTGGTGACCGTCACTGTGTAGTTGATGCTCCCGGAAAGGGCGCTGACGGTCAGATCGACCAGCGAAAAATCGCCGGCGTTGCGCTGCGCTGCACTGACCGTGATGCCGTTGTCGATGCTGTAATTGGCGGCATTCCCCGCCGTGGCCGGATCGACATTCTCATTGAATTGCAACTGCACCGTGGTCTGGGAAGTGGCGCTGGCGGAGAGCAGATCCGGCGGCGTGGCGTCACCCACCGTCGCCTGGCCGGGATTGCCTCCGGCATTGGCGGAAGTCTGCCAATTGGTGCCGACGTTATTGTCGACGCCCGGTGAGATCAATTCGATGGAAAATCCCAGGGTGGTGGCCGGCCAGCCGCCGGTGCCGTTCTGGTAATCCACCCGGTCGGCTTCGGTGCCGTTGGGATCGCTCAGTATCACCGATTCCCCGCCGGTGGCCAGTCCAAACGGATATTCTACTATTGGATTGGTCACGCTGGGATATTTGGTGGTAAAACCGGGAAGGTCGTTGGTAAAGATGATGTAGTCTCCAACTGCGACGCTGGTGCCGGAGGGCAGGATAAAATTGTTGAACCCGTCGCTGAGGGTCCAATAGCTCAGGTCGGCGGCGGCGCTGCCGTTGTTGAGGTAGACTTCGATGAATTCCGGCTCGGTGCCGTTGAAATAGAGGATCTCGTTGACCACCAAATCCGGCACGAAACCCGATCCATTGACCTGATAGCGATAGTAACTCGTGGGCGCATTATCGGGATCGGTGACCGTAGCGGCCTGATCGTCGGTCGCCTCGATATAATAACGTACCACCGTCAGGTCCGCCTGATTGGGGATGGTGCCTTCGTAGGTGTCCCCGGCGGTGTTGGTCATGGCCACCGTCGTAAAGCCGCTGCCGGCGTCATAGTAGAGGGTCGCGGCGGTGATGGTGCCGTCCCCGTCGGTGATGTCGGCGCTCACCGTCACATTGTCGGCCGGACCCGGAATGGCCGGGGAATGGGCGGTATTGCTGATCGCCGGCACCTGGTTGGTGGCGAATACCGAATTCTGGGCTTTGGGCGTGCCGTTGGTCACGGTAGAAGCGCCCCAGTTCACAGCCTGGCTATTGTCGAAGGAGGGATTGAGCAGTTCCAGGGAAGGGCCGTTGCCGTTGGGGCCGCTCGGCCAGGGAGCGGAATTGCCATAAGTCACCGCATCGACCGTTGCCGCCGAAGCGTCAAACAGGGTGACGGTCTCCCCGGTATTTAACAGCGCCCCGCCGAATACGAAATCCGGGGGAAAGCTATGGGTGTTCTCGAATTCGAGGGCGTTTACGGCCAGCACCACGTATTCGCCGGCATTGAGGGTAAAGCTGGGGAAGGTGAAGGTGACCCCTCCCAGCGAATAACCGGTCATGTCGACTGCCGAAGCGCCGGCGTTGTAGATCTCAAGAAATTCATTGACATCCTGATTCGCTTCCGGGGGATTGTAATGAATCTCATTGATGACGAGTTGCGCCTGAGCAGTGCCGATCAGGGCGAATAAGATCAGGGTGATGAGATAGTTGGTAAAACCCATCTTCATGCGGAATCTCCCTCTTGAAGTTAGCTTTGTGGTTTAAAGATTTTTTTTTGCTTTATCAAAAGGCCAATCCCTTAGCCCGATTCTCAACTCAGAGGCGCGTCAGCAGATGTAAAAGATCCGTTGTATAAAAATATAAAACCAGCGCTGCAGTACCGTGATGCCGAACAACTCTGGGGGTATAATCGGCGTTTGACCGGATATGTTTAAGCCTTTTTTTTTAAGCGCCATCTGGGGGGAACATAAATTATGCAGGGTGCATGGTGTATTACAGTGCGGGTATCGGGACCTGCGCTAGCACAATCCGGCGCCATGCCCCATGCGCTTTGCCCCATGCAAAAGTACTCCACAGGGCATCGTCAGCAGAACGCGCATCAAAAATACGACTCATCGAAGAAGAGATTGACATTGCGCACCCCGCCGGTGGCGGATAGTTCGCGGATAAAATCGTCGTTTTTCTGCTCGTTCTTTAAGCGCACGTAAAAGGATACTTCCATCAGGTGCTCCTCATCGAGACTGCGCACATTGATCACTTCGTGGCGCCGGCAATGCCTTTGGATCACCGGGAGGTAGGGCGGGGGGGAATCTCCGTTGGCTACGTAGGAGAATTGCAGGAGATATTCCCGCTGGCGGGGCACCCCGAGGCCGGCTTTGGTAATGATCAAAATCACGATGCCGATGAAAATCGTGCCCAGGAAGGCGATCAGGAAATATCCCGCGCCGGCCGCCATGCCGGCCGCCAGGGCAAAGAATATGAACACGATATCCTGGGTATCTTTCACCGCGGTACGGAAGCGGATGATCGACATCGCTCCCACCAATCCAAAGGCCCGGGCCAGGTTGTTGCCGATCACCATGATGACCACTGCGGTGATCATCGCCAGCAGGATCATCGCATTGACAAAGGAAATGGAATAGCCGGGACCTTTATAGGTGAGGCGATAAAGCCAGGAGACCAGGTAGCCGCAGATCAGTGCTACCAGCAGATTGCGGATAATCTCTGCAGCGGTCAGGGGAAACAGGCTGAGGCTTTGAAATTCTTGTATCATCTGTACTGGCCAGTCTCAGTCATTTAACACCGTTCTTATTGAAAAAAAGCGGTAAGATTTGTGGGGAAAACCGGGAAACCTGCACCCGGCCGTTCGATTTATGGGAATCCAGGCAGATGGTGTATTTCGACAGCGCCAGCCGGGGAAGGCGGTGATGTCTGATAATCGATTGCACCCAGGCCGGCAGACTATGGGGGAATTTGATTTCCCAGATAAAGTGTGACGGCATGGCATAGCGGAGCCCGATTTCGCGATTAAAAACCGTGACCTTATCGGTCAGGACGCTGCGCAGCGCTTTATCGAAAGTCAGGCGCAGCGAAGGATCAAATTTGCTGAAAAAGGCTTCCCGGTCGTAAATCACCAGCACAGTAGGGCGCAGTATGCCCCGGTGAAGATGAAAGAAGAATTTTCGGGCGCTGTCCTGCGCTGCCGGGCTGCCGTTGAGCGGGATGTAGCGGTCAATATCCCGGGATTCAAACAACGCTTCAATATCCTGGTAGGCGAAAGGAGCGCGGTCTTTAAATATGTAGCCGCCGCGTTTACGCTTGATTTCAAGATAGGCGCTGCTTTCCGGCGACACCTCGTTATAAGCCCGGATGCGTAGTTTCTTACGGATTTTTAATCCTTCTACTTTGGCCCGGTAGTCTTCATAATTGCGGCTGTCAAAATAAATACTGCGAACGGTATACTCTCTGACCTCCCGGTCCTGGGCATGCTGATCGCCATAAACATAAGGGGCCAGCTCTGCCCGGATCTCTGCCAGCTTCTCCCGGGGGACCAGGTATTTGAATTCGTTTCGCAGACGTACGCTCATGACCGTAATACGGAGTTAATAAAACGTTTGCTATATTCCCAGATGGTTACCGGCTCTCCCCAGATCGCGCATTTTTGCAGCATGCCGGCCAGCGGTCGCTGGCGGTTGTCGATCAATACCGCTGCAATCACCACCTGGCGACCGTTGAGGCGATGAGCGGAGCGGTCGAAGGCCAGCAGACGACCGCTTTGCCGATCGGCCGCCCCGGCCAACTGCAGGTTCACCGCTTGCAGTGGCGCCAGATATTGGTAATTTTGCCATTCCACCGGCATAAAGGCGATGTAGGCGGTGGTGTCGTAAATGGTCAGAAGGGTGTCATAAGAGAAGAGGCGGGCAATCTTGCCGTCGATCGGTGAAGTAAATACATATTGATCGGAGCGCCGCTCTAGCGCCTGTATCTCCCGGCGCAGCGCTTCTATCTGCGAGCGGGCCAGGCGGATTTCCTCACGCTTGGCCCCGCTATGGGCGCTCTGCAACTGCGCCTCGGCAATGGCGATATTGATCTCCATTAGCTTCAGACGTCCGGCTTCGATCTCGAAGAGCTCCCGCGAGGCCAAACCCTGCTGGTAAAGGCTTTCCAGGCGGTCGGCAATCTTCTGCTGCTCCGTCCGTTCCCGCCGGGCAAAAGCCAGACGCTGTTCCGCTTCCTGCACCACCGAGGCTTTTTCTCCTTCGGTGGAAACCGCCAGCGCAGCGGTCGCCACTTCCAATTCGCCATTCAGCTTCGCCAACTGCCGTTCGATCTCGTTGGAGTAGATCCGTCCAATGGTATCCCCGGCTGAGATCTGCTGCCCGGCCTGCAATGCCGGGCGAATAGCGAAATTCACCGCATCCCCCCGTTCGAACTGGGAGACGGCATAGGCTTCGGTCATGCCCCGCTCGTAGTTGTGCAGTGAGGCCATCAGTCGCCCGTCGGGGCCTTTGATCAGGTGCCATTCCCGGACCGGAACAATTTTCGCCAAACCGTCAATTTTGTAAGGATACTGAATCGGTAGGAAGTATAAGACCGTCACCGCTACCGCCAGCGCTACCAGAATGAACCGATTGATGTTGCGTCGCTGTTTCATTTTTCTGTACTCGCTGTAACCATTCGATTGCAGACCGATAAGTTAACACAATGGCGTTACAGAAAAAGCGATTTTTTCTTTAATTGGGGGCGAGGCGGGTGGGTGGTTTGGAAAGCATAGAGCGCGGATGACGCATGCGATGGAAACCATGCAAGGGTCACCCTTTGCCCTTACTCCACTGGAGGTAGGGGTGTTTGCTCAGGTTGGTGTTGAGATAGCGGGGATCACCGGTTACTTCCCGGCCGGCCCAGGAGGGCAGTTCGAAGGGCTGATCTTCCCGGCTGAGTTCGATCTCCGCCACGATCAGCCCGGCATTATCGCCGCTGAAGACGTCGATCTCCCAGATGTTGCCGGCATAATTCACCCGGTAGCGGGTCTTTTCGATCAAGGGAGGTTGGCAGAGGGTGTCGAGAAGTTCCCGGGCATCGGTGAGGGGAATCTCATATTCAAATTCCAGGCGGGTTAAATCATTGTGCCGGCCTTTAATGGTTAGAAACCCCTGGTCTTCCACGATCCGCACCCGCACCGCCCGCTGCTCATCCCGGGAAATATAACCCTGGCAGTACAGCTTGCCCACCGCTCCCTTTCGCCAACCGTCGTCTTTTACCAAAAATTTTCGCTCAATCTCCCGGCCCATCAACCCCTCCTTTTATCTTTCATCCTTCAACTTCACCGCTCGGTTTTTGTCATTAGACCTGCGGTCGTCATTGCGGCTGCGCCGGTCATTGGCGCTACGCGCGTCATTGTTTTTTCGCTCTACGCTCCACGCGCCTCGCTCCACGTCTTTCATTCCGCACTCCGCACTCCGCATTCGTCCCATTCCATATTCGCTACCGCTTTACCCGATCCCTCCCCTCCGGCCATCCGCTGTTCTGCAGAATCGTTTCCGCCTCGCGGAGATGTTTCCCGGTTTTGGCCAGGCTGCCGGTATCGGCCTTGAAGCTGCCCCATGCCTGCAGCCATTTGGAAAGGGGAACGCCGGGCCGCACCGGAAATTCCTGGCGAATCTCTCCCAACTTCTGCTGGGTGGATGCTCCGGTCAGGTATTCGATGAGCTTCCGGGCGATTTCGGGATGCCGGGCGCCGGCGCCGATCGCTGCGCCGCGCAGATTCAGGAGCGCACCCTTGCCGTCCTGGTCCGGAAAGCGCAGCGCGATCGCTTTCGCCACTTCGGCCTTGATGTCATCACCGGTATCGGCCAGCAACGCCAGGGCGGCGGTATTGATCAGGGCGAATCGTCCCTGGCGGGAGGCGATGGACAGGATCCGCTTTACGTCGCTGTCTCCGGGCCGGGGGGCGATATTGCTTACCAGGCCGGCGGCCCATTTGGCCGTCTTTTTTCGCCCCTGGCGGGCAATCATCCCCGCTAACAAAGTGCGGGTGGAGGCTTCCACGGCGGCGCCCGGCAAGATCTGTCCCTGCCAGCGCGCCGCGGTAAGATCGCGGTAGCTTTCGGCCGGGGAGCCGGGTGGTTTCGGTTGATAATGAATGATCCCGTAGGCCCAGTAGGTCAGACCGATCCAATAGCCGCCGGAATCGCGAAAGTGGCCCGGCACCGCATCGCGGGACAGCTTTTTCAGGTCCGGCCGGAGGCGTTTCTGATCTTTCAGCGCCGTCAGGCGCAGCACATCGCTGAGGATGATCACGTCCGCCGGCGTGGCTGTGCCAACCCGATTCAGGCGTGCCACCAGGGTGTCACCGTTCTCAATCACCGTCCGCAGCGCGATGCCGTTCTCGGCGGCAAACTGCTGCCAGAGCGCCTGCTCCGCAGGAAATTCGCTGTCGCTGTATACCGTCAGCGTATCCTGCCCGGCGGCCGACACTCCGCTAAAGATCAATATCAACCAGAAGATACCGCGTACAATCATCATTACTCCTCAAAAGTTTTACTTGGCAGTTGGTGGTTGTTGGTTCTCGGAAACCGGTTTGTACTGTACCACCAACAACCAATAACCAATAACCAACAACCAACCTCAAAACTTCAAATACTTCCCAATCGAAAAATAACTTCCCAGCAGTCCCAATAAAATCCCGGTTCCGCACAGGAACAGGAAATACATCCAGGGGATGGTCAGGCCGGGCAGGAAGAATGCTCTCAAGAGGTCGGACATCAGCCACAGGGCACCGCTGGCCAGCAGACTGCCGATCAGTCCCTGCAGCAGCCCCTCGATAACAAACGGTGCCTTGATAAAAAAATGGGTCGCTCCCACCAGCCGCATGATTTCGATCACCGTCTTGCGGGAATGGATGGTAAGGCGGATGGTGTTGAAGATTAGCATGGTCGAGATAAAAAAAATCGTTGCGCCGATCGTGGTGGCCACAATCAGCCCGATAAAAAAATAGCGGTTGATCAGGCGGATAAATTTTTCCTGGAAGATCACCTCATCCACCTGGGGCAGGGCCCGGATGGCCTCGACCGCCGCTTCGACTTTCTCCAGTTCGGCATATTCTTTTTTCAGAATCACCTGCAGGGAAGGGGGAAAAGGGTTCTCACCTTCCAGAACCGTGAGCAGGTCGTCGCCGAAATCCTGCTGGAAGCGCTGCAGGGTCATTTCCGGCGAGACATATTGCACGGCTTCGACCGCCGCTAGCTGCTGAATGCGGCCTTCCAGCGCTTGGCGTTGTGCGCTATCGATCGCCGGATCGATAAACACTTCCAGTTGGATTCGCCCGTAGGTCTGTTGAAACTGGGCGGAGAGATGGTGCACCAACAAAGCAAACATACCGATCAGCGACAGGGAAAGGGTGATGGTGGCAATGCTGATGGTCGCCGCCAGCCGCGCCCGCTTGAAGCCGGCAATCCCCTCCTTCAACAGAAAGAGCAGCCTCATGCCAGCTCCTCCGGATTGATCTCGCGCGAGAAGTTCCCGTTCTCCAGCACCAGGGTGCGGTGCGGGTATTGCCGGATCAGGTCGTAGTTATGAGTGGCCATCAGGATGGCGGTGCCGCTGCGGTTGATGTTTTCCAGGAGGTGCAGGATATCCCGGGCCACCTGGGGGTCGAGATTCCCGGTCGGTTCATCGGCCAGCAGAATGAAAGGTTTGTTGACCAGCGCCCGGGCGATCGCCACCCGCTGCTGCTCCCCGCCGGAGAGCCGCTGGGGCATCTGGTATCGTTTATGGTGCAGGCCCACCCGGGTTAGCACCGAAAGCACCCGGCTCTTGATGGTGCGCTGGGGTGCGCCGATCACCTGCAGTGCAAAAGCGATATTATCGTACACGTTGCGGTCTGGCAGCAGCTTAAAATCCTGGAAGATCACCCCCACCTTCCGGCGCAGGAAAGGCACATGGCGCGGGAGGATGGTGGAGGAGCTGTAGCTGTCTACAATCACATTCCCGCGGTCCGGGAAAACATCCATGTAGATCAGGCGTAACAGGGTAGTCTTGCCGCTGCCGGTCTGCCCGATCAGGTAGACAAATTCGCCCTTGTTGATCTTCAAGCTGACCTGCTCCAGCACCTGGCGCTTGCCGAGTTGAATAGAGATGTTGAACAATTCGATCATAAGGATCGGTTTAAAGGATAATTTTTCAAATGTTAAATTTGATTGCCACAGAGACACAGAGCTCACGGAGAACTGACACTTGAAAACGAACTCTGTACTACAACCGCTCAAAACTTTGTTTATTTAGCAAAGTTTTCTGGTAAATGTATCACAATGAGCATTTACCGTTGAGCATTAAGCATTTACCATTTGGACGCGGCTAGCGGCCGCGCCAAGATCTCTGTGTCTCTGTGGCGCAATTAAGATTTTAGTAATACAAAATGCACCCGCCCGCTGCCTTCATTGGCCCGGGATAATGTAAATTCTTCATACGCTTTGACCGCGAACCCGCTGTGCTGGCGGATCATCTCCAGGATATCACGGTAATGATACACCCGCTGATGGTGCACTTCTTCAAAAATGCCCTCCGGAGTATAGATCCGGATCCAGTTATACTGCGACTGGGTGCTGGCCTCATAAAAACTTTCCCGGGTATAGGCAATATCCTTACTCAGCACCTCGCTGTCGGAATAGTGTTGAAAATAGTGCTTGCAATGTGCTTCGCTGACCACGTCAAAGATAAACAGCCCCGGGGAGGTCAGTTTATGAAAGACTGCGGCCAGGGCCTGTTCGAAATCGCTGCGTTCCAGCACGTAATTCATGGTATCGTACAGACAGGTGATGATCGGGTAATGATCGGGCGCAACCTGTTCGACGGCTGGCAGGGCGTCGCGGAAAAAAGACCGTTCCGGTAGCCGTTTCCGGGCCACTTCCAGCATCTCACCGGAGGGATCGCAGCCATCGCCGTAGTAGCCAAAGCGCTGCATTTCCTCCAAAAAACGCCCGGTGCCGCAGCCGATGTCGAGCAAGGGCATTTCCGGGCGGCAGCGTTCCGCTTTGAGGAGGGCATGGATATAGCGCGCCCAGCGGGGATAATTGACATGAAGCATGATCTGGTCGTAAATCTGAGCCAGCATCGTGTACGGGGGGGCCGGCAGCGGGGTGTCGTCTCTGGAAAGCAGGCGCTTCATAAACCTGGGCCATTCGATTAAAGACCGCAGCGGCAGCCGGGGCTGCCGCTGCGGCATGAATAGATAGATTAGAAATTGTCGACGATTGCCTGGCCGAATTCCGAGGTTTTCAACGGCTTGACGTTGCCTTCCATCTGCCGGGCCAGATCGTAGGTGACCTGTTTCTTAAGGATGGCTCTTTCGATACCGGACTCGACCAGCGCGCCCACTTCGTTCCAGCCCATGTACTGGAACATCAGCACCCCGGAGAGGATCACCGAAGCGGGGTTGACCTTGTCCTGGCCGGCATATTTGGGAGCGGTGCCGTGGGTGGCTTCAAACACGCCCAGCTCATCGCCCACGTTGGCGCCGGGGGCCATGCCCAGGCCGCCTACCTGTGCGGCGCAGGCATCGCTGATGTAGTCGCCGTTCAGATTCGGGGTGGCGATGATGTCATATTCGTCGGTACGGGTGAGGATCTGCTGCAGCATGTTGTCGGCGATGCGATCCTTGATAACCTTGGTGCCGGGGGGAACTTTGCCGTCATGTTTGCCCCAGAGGTCGTCCTCGGTGACCAGCTTGCCGGGATATTCTTCCCGGGCCACATCATAGCCCCAATCTTTGAAGGCGCCTTCGGTAAACTTCATGATGTTGCCTTTGTGCATCAGGGTGAGGTTGTCACGATCCTGGGTCAGCAGGTAGTCGATCGCCTTGCGCACCAGTTGTTTCGAGCCGGTGACGCTCATCGGCTTGATCCCGATGCCGGAATCGAGGCGCAGTTTGGCGCCCAGTTCCTTGGTGAGGAACTCGATCAGCTTGGCCGCCTCTTTGGTGCCCTGGCGGTATTCGATCCCGGAATACACATCTTCGGTGTTTTCCCGAAAGACCACCACATTCATTTTTTCCGGCTGCTTTACCGGGCTGGGCACGCCCTGGTAGTATTTTACCGGACGGATACAGGCATAGAGATTAAGGATTTGGCGAATCGCCACATTCAGGCTGCGGAAGCCGCCGCCGACCGGGGTGGTGAGGGGACCTTTGATCGCGATATAATGCTTGCGGATAGCGTCGAGAGATTCGGCCGGGAGCCATTCATTATATAAAGCCTGGGCTTTTTCTCCGGCGTAGATTTCCATCCAGGCTACTTTGCGTTTGCCGCCGTAGGCTTTGGCGACGGCGGCATCGAACACATGCTGGGAGGCGCGCCAGATATCCGGACCGATGCCGTCTCCTTCGATGTAGGGCAGGATCGGCTGATCCGGCACGTGGTATTTCCCACCTTCCATGGTAATCGCTTTTCCCCAATCCGGCACTTGGATGTGCTTATACATACGGTTCTCCTTAATCCTTAGCAGATGAGCGGTTCGTTTATGAGATTAATTGATCGTATTTTCCCGGTCAAAGGCAGATCTTATGGCCGTGAATGCCTTGCCTGCCGCGCTGCAGGGAATTATTCGCCGCTTTTGGAAGCCGTGCTGCCGGCTTTTTCGGTGCTTTTGCTCTCCGCGGTTTTGTCCGGCTTGCTGGAGGCCTTTGGCTCACTGTTGTCGCTGCCGGCTTTTTTCTCGCCTTTTTTGCTGCTGCCGTTGCTATTGTCTTTATAGTCGGTAATGTAAAATCCGGAGCCTTTGAAAATCAGCCCGGTGCCGCCGCTAATCAGCCGCTGCACTTCGCCGCCGCATTCCGGGCAGGTCGACAGTGGGGCGTCGCTCATGCGCTGAAACGCTTCAAACTGATGGTTGCATGCTTTGCAGCGATAATCATATGTAGGCATGGTGCTTATCTCCTGATGAAACCGTATTTTTAAGTTTGTCGAACTTTTTAAACCGCCATTGGTTGTTGGTTATTGGCAAAGACCTATTTTAACCAAAAGCTAATGACCAACAACCCAAAGCTATTTTACGCCTCAAAATTTAATCATTTTTTAGATGCAAACAACCTCAAACTTATTTGCCTGTGCTGCCGCTTCAGGTCAGCAGCCGTATGTTCACTGCACGATCGCCTTTCTGTTCCCGCTTCAAGTCGAATCCGACCCGGAGCCCTTCCCGGATTGGAAGATTCTTGAACCTGGGGTGGATGTCCCGTTCCGAGAAGTAGAGCTCGTCGTCTGCTTCGCTGACGATGAAGCCGAATTGTTTGAGGGGATCATACATTTTAATGTAGCCATGCTGCATCATAACCTCCTGACAGATGTTGACACCATGCTCCATACTGAGAGCAGTATTGGGACTTGATGCATGGGGCAAGGCGCATGGCGCCGGATTGTGCAAGTGCAGGTCCCGATACCCGCACTGTAATACACCATGCCCCATGCAAAAGTACTCCATATCTAACATTTAGTACGAATATTATAGAACATCCATATTAACTTTCTTTTTCGGCAATTGCAATACGAAACTTTTCCGGTTAAATTAAGCGGTTTTCTGTAGGCCGACCGCCAATCGGCGGCAAAGGAGAAAATGGAGCCGGCGTAGCGTGATAAAAAAATTTTTTTTTAGTTGATTTAGAGAATTGTCGCCTTAAATTTGGTGGCTGTCTCATAAGCTGATGTAGCTCAATTGGTAGAGCAGCTGATTTGTAATCAGCCGGTTGGGGGTTCGAGTCCCTTCATCAGCTCCGAGATTCCCGAATGGGGAGGTAGCGAAGTGGCTAAACGCAGCAGACTGTAAATCTGCCCTCTGATGAGTTCGGTGGTTCGAATCCGCCCCTCCCCACAAAAGATAGCTCGGCTGTACGCAAGGGTTACGGGCGAGGAGTTGACAAGAGGTGGGTTTCATACATCGGCGGGAGTAACTCAGTTGGTAGAGTCACAGCCTTCCAAGCTGTTGGTCGCGAGTTCGAGTCTCGTCTCCCGCTCAGCGGGAAGTTTCTTTTGGCGAAAAAGAAGCTTCCCTTATCTTTTTTAGCCCACGTAGCTCAGTCGGTAGAGCACATCCTTGGTAAGGATGAGGTCACCAGTTCAATCCTGGTCGTGGGCTCTTTTTTATGTACTGAGATGCAGTTTGGTAGGTAAAGTGTTTTATAGGAATTAAGAAGGCAACTGCTTCAATATTAAACTAATTTAGTTTGGAGGATTTACTCGATGGCTAAGGCAAAATTTGACAGAAGTAAACCCCACGTAAACGTGGGCACCATTGGTCACGTTGACCATGGCAAAACCACGCTGACCGCAGCGATTACCCAGCATCTGTCCCAGAAGGGCTTGTCGGAGGTGCGTTCTTTCGACAGTATTGACAATGCCCCGGAGGAAAGAGAGCGCGGGATCACGATCGCGACCGCTCACGTCGAATATCAGTCTGAAAATCGTCACTATGCGCACGTCGACTGCCCCGGTCACGCCGACTATATCAAGAACATGATTACCGGTGCTGCCCAGATGGACGGTGCAATCCTGGTGGTGAGCGCTGCCGACGGCCCGATGCCCCAGACCCGCGAGCATATCCTGTTGGCCCGTCAGGTGAACGTGCCGTATATCGTGGTGTTTTTGAATAAAGTCGATCAGGTGGATGACGAAGAACTGCTGGAACTGGTGGAGCTGGAAGTGCGTGAGCTGCTGAGCAGCTACGATTTTCCCGGCGATGACCTGCCGGTGGTGAAGGGCAGTGCGCTGAACGCCCTCAGCAATGCCGGCGACGAAGCCGCCAACGCCTGTATTCAGGAGCTGGTGGATGCTATTGATACTTATATTCCGACCCCCGAGCGTGATATTGACCGCGAATTCCTGATGCCGGTGGAAGACGTGTTCAGCATTACCGGTCGCGGCACTGTGGCGACCGGCCGTATCGAGCGCGGGATTGTGAAAGTGGGCGATGAAGTTGCTCTGATCGGGATGAACCTCGACCGCAAGTCGGTGGTAACCGGTGTGGAAATGTTCCGCAAGCTGTTGGATCAGGGCCAGGCCGGCGATAACTGCGGTCTGCTGCTTCGCGGTGTGAACAAGGATGAGATCGAGCGCGGTATGGTGATTGCCAAGCCTGGCTCCATCACCCCTCACACCAAATTCAAAGCTGAAGTATACGTATTGAAGAAAGAAGAAGGCGGTCGCCATACCCCGTTCTTCTCCAACTACCGTCCCCAGTTCTATTTCCGCACCACCGACGTGACCGGATCGATCACCCTCGGCGAAGGCGTGGAAATGGTGATGCCGGGCGACAATACCCAGATGACTGTAGAGCTGGGCAAGCCGATCGCCATGGATAAAGAACTGCGCTTCGCTATCCGGGAAGGCGGCCGTACCGTTGGCGCCGGCGTGGTAACGGAAATTATTGAATAACCGAAACGATGTTGAACCAATCAGTATACAGGGTGTCCCATGCGAGATAGAATAACCTTAGAGTGCACCGAGTGCAAGCACCGGAACTATACCGGTTCCAAAAACAAGCGCAAGCACCCGCAGCGAGTTGAGTTTAAGAAATATTGCAGCACCTGCAATAAACACACTGCCCACAAGGAAACGCGCTAAGCATTCCCTTGTGGTGCGAGCTAGGCCCGTAGCACAACTGGCTAGTGCGTCGGTCTCCAAAACCGAAGGTTGGGGGTTCGAGTCCCTCCGGGCCTGCGGGATTAATTAAATGGTCGAAGCAATTATTTAAGCGAAAGTAACGAGTGCGGACATGTTTGATAAGCTGAAGACATTTCTTGAGGAAGTGCAAAAAGAG
Organism: Calditrichia bacterium; assembly: GCA_020635015.1. GTDB lineage: Bacteria > Calditrichota > Calditrichia > RBG-13-44-9 > J075 > JACKAP01. Next base: position 689,389 of record JACKAP010000001.1, read on the forward strand.
ATGAAGAAAGTCAGTTGGCCTGAACGTGAGCAGCTGATAAACTCTACCTTCGTCGTGTTTGTGATTTCGGCCTTATTTACCCTGTTTATCTATCTGGCAGATCTGGCAGTATCCAACATTGTCAATCTCCTTTATGTCAACTAAAGGATCGAGTTGTGGAAAAAAAGTGGTATACGCTCAGGGTTTATTCCGGACAGGAAAGTAAGGTAAAAGCCCAGCTGGAAAACGAGATACAGTTTAAAGGCCTGGCAGAGGATTTCGGACGGATTGTAGTGCCCTCCGAGCCGGTGCTGGAGATGCGAAACGGCAAGAAGCGTCTGAAAAATAAAGTCTTTTTTCCCGGCTATATATTGATCGAAATGGTATACAACACCAAAACCGCTCACTTGGTTCAGGAAACGCCGGGTGTGGTGGGATTTATCGGGCCGAAAAACAAGCCGGAAGTCGTTCGCCCGGAAGAAGTGGAAGGGGTGCTGCGCAAGGTTGAGCGTCAGGAGAGTGAGGTCGAGAAGGTGGAAGTGCCCTTCCAGGTGGGCGATGTGATTCGGGTGGTCGATGGGCCTTTCGCCGACTTCACCGGGGTCGTAGAAGAGATCAATGAAGAGAAGAAAAAGGTAAAAGTATCGGTGAGCATTTTTGGGCGGCCGACCCCGGTTGAACTGGACTTTTTACAAGTGCATTTGGAAACATAAACCGCAGGAATTGTTATGGCTAAGAAAATTAGTGGTTTCATTAAACTTCAAATTCCGGCAGGACAGGCGAATCCCTCCCCTCCGGTGGGTCCGGCCCTGGGGCAGCATGGCGTCAATATCATGGAATTTTGCAAGGCGTTCAATGCCCGTACTCAGGAGAAGATGGGGTATATCATCCCGGTGGTGATCACCGTGTATGCCGACCGTTCGTTCAGCTTTATCACCAAAACACCGCCGGCCTCGACCCTGTTGTTGAAAGCGGTGAATATTGAAAAAGGATCCGCCGTGCCGAATCGGGACAAGGTCGCTAAGGTGACCCGGGCGCAGGTGGAAGAGATTGCGAAGACGAAAATGCCCGATTTGAATGCAATGGATGTGGAAGCCGCGATGAAGATTATCGAAGGTACGGCACGCAGTATGGGAATTGACGTCGTAGACTAAGTGGGTGAGGAAATCCATGAAAAAACGTAGCAAGCGATATCGTGAAGTTGCCAAGCTGATCAACGGGAAAGAATTTTCCCTGGAAGATGCGCTGGCACTGCTGAAGAAAACTGCTTCGGCTAAATTTGACGAGACGGTGGAAGTCTCGGTCCGGCTGGGAGTTGATCCCCGCCATGCCGATCAGGTGGTGCGTGGTACCGTATCCCTGCCGCACGGTCTTGGTAAGGAAGTGCGGGTGCTGGTGGTGGCCAAGGGTGAAAAAGAAACCGAAGCCAAAGAAGCCGGCGCCGATTATGCCGGTTACGATGAGTACCTCGAAAAGATCCAGTCTGGCTGGCTGGAGTTCGATGTGCTGGTCGCAACCCCGGACGCCATGCGTGATCTCGGTAAGCTGGGCCGGGTGCTCGGTCCCCGCGGATTGATGCCCAACCCCAAAAGCGGTACCGTTACCACCGATATCTTCACTACCGTCAAAGAAATCAAGGCCGGTAAAATTGATTTTCGGGTGGATAAGACCGGCATCGTGCATACCGGTGTCGGCAAGGCCTCCTTTGAGGTCGACAAGCTCCGGGATAATATCAAAACCCTAATGCAGGTGATCCTCCGCCTGAAGCCGGCGACCGCCAAAGGTACTTATCTCAAAAGTATCTGTGTTTCGAACACTATGGGGCCGGGCATCCGGATTGTGACAAATCCCCTGGAGTTTCAGGATTAATTGGTAAGATACTAGCTCTCAGATTTAAGAAAGGTGTTGTGACATGCCTACACCACAAAAGGAAGCGATCATTCAGGAAATGTCCGAAAAGTTTTCCAACGCATCGAGCATCTTCGTGGCGGACTTTAGCGGCGTTGACGTGAATACGATTACGGAATTGCGCAGGGGTTTCAGAGAAGCTCAAGTAGAATACCGGGTGATGAAAAATACCCTGGCGAGAATGTCTCTGAAAAATGCCGGCATCGATGGACTGAGCGAGTTTCTGGTGGGAGTGAATTCCTACGCGATCAGTTATGATGACCCGACCCTGCCGATTAAGGTCGTAGAGAAATTTAACAAGGATAAAAAGACCGAAATTCCCATCAAGGTGGCCTATTTCGAAGGTCAGTTGGTCGTGCCGGAAAAAGTGGCCGACCTGGCTAAGCTTCCCAGTAAAGACGAGTTGCTGGGCCAGTTGGTGGGGATGCTGAAGTCTCCCATGAGCAAATTTGTGGGTACCCTTAACGCCAGTATGCAGAATATGGTAGGGGTTCTCAAGGCATTGGAAGAAAAGAAGCAATAACGAAAATAACCCAGATGTTGATCATAAGACCATTAACGGAGGTATATCTAAATGGCTGATATTACGCGTGCAGATGTCATCAGTTACCTGGAAAAAGCAACCATGCTGGAAATTTCGGAGCTGGTGAAGGAAGTTGAAGAAAAATTTGGCGTGACTGCTGCTGCTCCGATGGCGATGCAAAGCGGTCCCATGGTCGCTGCTCCGGCGGAAGCGGCAGAAGAGCAAACTGAATTTGATGTGGTGCTGAAAGATGTCGGCTCCCAGAAAATTCAGGTCATCAAAGTGGTTCGCGCTATCACCGGCCTGGGCTTGAAAGAAGCCAAGGAACTGGTCGAAGGCGCTCCCAAGCCGGTCAAAGAGGGCGTTTCCAAAGCCGAAGCCGAAGACCTCAAGAAACAACTTGAAGAAGTCGGCGCCACCATTGATGTAAAGTAATATTTGCTCATTAATCGGGCGAATTTGCCGAACATTGGTAGCGGGCTTTGTTCTTTGCTGTAATATTTATCAAAAACCAAAAGAGGTGCCTCTTTGAAAAACAAAAGCTTGCTTGAGCGTCAATCTTTTTCAAAGATTCCAACGATCGTTCAATACCCCGATCTGCTGGATGTTCAGGTGCGTTCGTTCTCAGAGTTCCTGCAGGAAGATAAAGCGCCTGACCAAAGGGCGAATAAGGGTCTTCAGGCCGTATTCGCCAGTATTTTTCCAGTGGTCGACAGTCGAGAAAATTTTATTCTCGACTTTGTTGAATATTATATAGATAAGCCGAAATATACCGTTAAGGAATGCCGGGAGCGCGGTTTGACCTATGCCGTTCCGCTGAAGGCGAAACTGCGTCTCTCGATCAAAGATCCTTCCGGAGATACGGAAGATTATACCGATACGATTGAACAGGATGTCTACCTGGGCAATATGCCCTATATGACTGGCCGCGGCACCTTTATTATTAATGGTGCCGAACGCGTTATTGTCAATCAGTTGCACCGGGCGCCGGGGGTGTTCTTCGATGAAAGTATCCACCCCAACGGTACCAAGATCTTCTCGGCGCGTATTATCCCCTTCCGGGGGAGTTGGGTGGAGTTCATGACGGATGTGAACGACTGCCTGCATGTCTATATCGACCGGAAAAAGAAGTTCTATGTGACGTCTTTTCTCCGCTCATTGGGCTTTGCGACCGACGATGAGTTGCTGGGCTTGTTCGGCCTTAGCCAGGAAATCGACCTGAGCAAAACCGACATGCTTTCCCTGGTGGGCCGGAAAGTCGCCGGGGATATCGTCAGTGAAAAAACCGGCGAGGTTCTGGTGGAATCGGGTTCGGTATTGGACGAAGACCTGATCGACGCACTGAAGAAATCCAAAGTTAAAAAACTGCAGTTAGAGCAGGTCAACGATCCCTCCCTGCCGAATATTGTACTGAATACGCTGTATAAGGACCCGGCTAAAACCGAAGAAGCGGCGCTGCGCCTGATTTACGAACTGCTGCGCTCCGGAGAGCCGCCGGATCTGGATACTGCCCGCGACCTGCTCAAGAAGATGTTCTTCAATCCCAAACGTTATGAATTGGGCGACGTAGGCCGCTATCGCCTGAATAAAAAGCTTGGCCTGAATGTCGATTACGAAACCACGGTGCTGACCAAAGAAGATTTCGTGGAAATCGTGAAATACCTGATCGATCTCCGCGAGGGCAAAAGCAGCACCGACGATATCGACCACCTGGGCAATCGCCGGGTGAAGACGGTTGGCGAACAGTTGGCCGCCCAGTTTAATCTCGGCCTGACCCGGATGGCCCGCACCATTAAGGAGCGGATGAATCTGGGCGATGCGGAAACGATTACCCCGCAGGAGTTGGTGAATGCCCGGGCGATCACCTCGGTGATCAACACCTTTTTCGGCACTTCCCAGTTGTCCCAGTTCATGGACCAGACCAATCCCCTGTCGGAATTGACCCACAAGCGGCGGATGAGCGCCCTGGGGCCGGGAGGCCTCACCCGGGAGCGCGCCGGATTTGAGGTGCGGGATATCCACTATACCCACTACGGCCGGCTGTGCCCGATCGAGACGCCGGAAGGACCGAACATCGGCCTGATCTCCTCGCTGAGCGTGCTGGCGAAGGTGAATGACTTCGGATTCATTGAAACTCCCTACCGTAAAGTTAAGGGCGGCAAGGTGAGCGATGAAATCGAATATCTCTCCGCAGATGATGAAGAACGCACTGTGATCGCCCAGTTCAATGCTCCGATCGATGCTAAAAATGGCAAGTTCGTCAACGATCTGGTGAAGGTGCGTAAGCGGGGCGATTTTCTGGTTGCCTCACCGGAGGAAGTGCAGTATATCGATATCGCTTCTAACCAGATCCTTTCCGCTTCGGCCTCGCTGGTCCCCTTCGTGGAGCATGACGACGCCAACCGCGCGCTGATGGGCTCGAACATGCAGCGCCAGGCGGTGCCGCTGATTCACCCGGAAACCCCGGTGGTCGGTACCGGCATCGAACAAAAAGTGGCGGAAGATTCCGGCGCGATGATCATCTCCGAAGTCAACGGGGTGGTGGAGAAAGTTGATTCCAGCTATATCATCATCCGGGTAGATCCCGGCGATGTAGAAGATCCCCGCCTGGTGTTAACCGGAGAAGCGCAGCGGGTGGAATATGATCTGATGAAGTTCGTGCGCACCAACCAGAATACCTGCATCAACCAGATCCCGGTGGTGAATGAAGGGGACCATGTTGCCAAAGGTCAGGTGCTGGCCGACGGACCGGCGACCGATCGCGGTCATCTGGCCCTGGGCCGGAACGTGATGGTGGCCTTCATGCCCTGGAACGGTTATAATTTTGAAGATGCGATCCTGATCTCCGAACGATTGGTGTCTGAGGATTATTTTACCTCAATCCATATCGAAGAACATGAAATCCAGGTGCGCGACACCAAGCGCGGAGAGGAAGAACTGACCCGGGAGATTCCCAATGTCAGTGAAGATGCCACCAAGAACCTGGATGAGAACGGTATTATCCGGATCGGCGCCGAGGTGAAGGCTGGCGATATCCTGGTGGGTAAAGTGACCCCCAAAGGCGAGACCGAGCCGACCCCGGAAGAGAAGCTGCTCAAGGCGATCTTCGGAAGCAAGGCCGGTGATGTGAAGGATGCCTCGCTGAAAATGCCCGCCGGCACCCAGGGGATCGTGATCGAAACCAAGCTCTTCTCGCGCAAGAAGAAAGATCCCAAGACCAAGAAAGAAGATAAAAAGAAGCTCGATCTGCTGGAAAAAGAAACCTCCGACAAGATCGATATGATCCGCCTGCGTCTGAACAATTTCCTGATCAGCAAGTTCGGCGATACGCCGGCGAAGAACGCGATCGAAACCCGCGCCGGTAAGGTGCTGGTGAAGGCCGGCGCTAAAATCACCAAGGCAACCTTCGACAAGATCGAATTGGAGCTGGTCGATTATACTGCGCCCTGGTTTGCCGATGAGGCATTGAATGCAATGGTGCGCAACCTGTTCGCGGAATACCGGAACCTGCTGCGTGAGATCGAAAATGATCTGCGCACCGAAAAACACAAGATCATGGTGGGCGATGAGCTGCCTCCGGGTATTGTGCAGTTGGCGAAGGTCTATGTGGCACAGAAGCGTAAGCTGAAAGTGGGCGACAAGATGGCCGGCCGCCACGGGAACAAAGGGGTGATTGCCAAGATCGTTCCGATCGAGGATATGCCCTTCCTGCCCGACGGTTTGCCGGTGGATATCGTGTTAAACCCGCTGGGCGTGCCTTCGCGAATGAACCTGGGCCAGATATTTGAGACTACCCTGGGATGGGCCGGTAAGATTCTGGATAAGTATTACGCGACCCCGGTGTTTGACGGCGCCACCTTCGAAGAAGTGCTGGGCGAGTTGGAAATGGCCGGGCTGCCGACTTCCGGTAAGATCTCCCTTTACGACGGCCGCACCGGCGAGAAGTTCGATCAGGAAGTCACCGTGGGTTACATCTATATGATGAAGCTCTCCCACATGGTGGATGACAAGATCCATGCCCGCTCAATCGGGCCCTATTCTTTGATTACCCAGCAGCCGCTCGGCGGGAAAGCGCAGTTCGGCGGGCAGCGTTTCGGCGAGATGGAGGTGTGGGCGCTGGAAGCCTACGGCGCCGCGCATACCCTGCAGGAAGTGCTGACCTACAAGAGCGACGATGTGCACGGGCGAACGAAGGTGTACGAATCGATCGTCAAGGGCGATAATCTGCCCGAGGCCGGTCGACCGGAATCCTTCAACGTGTTGGTCAAGGAATTGCAAGGCCTGGGGCTGGATATTAAAGTCGAATAAAACGTTCAAGCTCAAATGGCTCTCATTCAGTGAGAGCCATTTTTGTCGTTTGATTGCCCCGGGGAAACCCGAAAAAAACCAAATTTAAAGGAGTGGTGAATTTGGATACCTATCCCATGAAAGGCCAAATTTCAAAAATTTCCATCGGTTTGGCGTCTCCCAATGCGATCCTGGAGAAAAGCTATGGAGAGGTTACCAAGCCGGAAACCATTAACTATAGATCGTTTAAGCCCGAAAAAGATGGGTTGTTTTGTGAAAAGATCTTCGGACCGGTAAAGGATTGGGAATGTCACTGCGGAAAATATAAGCGAATTCGATATAAAGGGATCATCTGCGACCGTTGCGGGGTGGAAGTGACCACCAAAAGCGTGCGCCGGGAACGGATGGGCCATATCAGCCTGGCGGTGCCGATCGTGCATATCTGGTATTTCCGTTCGACTCCGACCAAAATCGGCTATCTGCTGAATATCGCTCCTAAGAATCTGGAAAAGATCATTTATTACGAAGCGTACGTGGTTATTCAGCCGGGGAATACCGGATATAAAGCCGGCGACCTTCTGCTGGAAGACGAATATATGAAGGTGATGGACGGGTTGAGCATGGAAGAGCTGGAACTGCCCGATGATCATCCCGATAAATTCCTGGCGATGATGGGGGGGGAAGGGATCCGCACGATGCTGCGCTTGATCGATGTGGAAACCCTGGCAGAAGAATTGCGCCATACCCTCAAAACGGAAAAATCGCAACAAAAAAAGCAGGATGCGCTCAAACGTCTGAAAGTGGTGGAAGCCTTCCGTACCCGGGAAAATGGCGAGTATAAGAACAAGGCCGAGTGGATGGTGCTGGATGTGATTCCGGTCATTCCGCCGGAATTGCGCCCCCTGGTGCCGCTGGAAGGCGGCCGCTTTGCCACCAGCGACCTGAACGACCTCTACCGCCGGGTGATTATTCGCAATAATCGCCTGAAAAAGCTGATGGACATCAAGGCGCCGGAAGTGATTCTCCGCAATGAGAAGCGCATGCTTCAGGAAGCGGTGGATGCGCTGTTTGACAATACCAAACGCACCACGGCGGTACGCAGCGACGGCAATCGTCCGCTGAAGTCGCTCTCCGATATGCTCCGCGGCAAGCAGGGCCGTTTCCGCTTGAACCTGCTGGGCAAGCGCGTTGACTATTCCGGCCGTTCGGTGGTGGTGGTGGGGCCCAAGCTGCGGCTCTATGAGTGCGGCCTGCCCAAGGAGATGGCGGTTGAGCTGTTCAAGCCGTTTATCATCCGCAAGCTGCAGGACCGTAAGATTGTCAAGACGGTGAAGAGTGCCAAACGCTTCGTCGACAAGCGTGATGCAGTGGTATTTGAGATCCTGGAAGATATTGTGAAAGACCATCCGGTGCTGCTTAACCGCGCCCCCACTCTGCACCGCCTGGGGATTCAGGCCTTTCAGCCGGTGCTGATCGAGGGCAAAGCGATTGAGATTCACCCCCTGGTCTGTTCTGCGTTTAACGCCGACTTTGACGGCGACCAGATGGCGGTGCATGTGCCGCTGAGCTATGAAGCGCAGATGGAAGCGCGGATGCTGATGCTGGCATCCCACAACATCCTCTCGCCGGCCAGCGGGCGCCCGCTGGCGATCCCTTCCCAGGATATGGTGCTGGGCTGCTATTTTATCACCAAAGACAAACATCATCAGGAAGAGCCGATTAAAATATTCGCCTCTCCGGAAGAGGTAAACATCGCTTATAACGATAACCGGATTCACCTTCATGCTAAGGTCAAAGTACGCTATCAGGATGAACTGATCGAGACCACTGTCGGGCGGGTGCTGTTTAACAATATCATCCCCGATGAAATGGGATTTGTCAATGAAGTGATGACCAAAAAGGCCCTGGAACGTCTGATTGGCCGGGTGATGCTGAAGATCGGCAATCTGCGCACAGTGGAATTCCTCGACAACCTGAAACGGATGGGCTTTACCTTTGCCACCGTCGCCGGCGCCAGTATCGGTCTGGATGATGTGGTGGTGCCGGAAAAGAAAGCGGAATTTGTCGGCAAGGCTTATGACGAAGTGCGCATGCTGGAAGAGCAATACCGCATGGGCTTCATCACCGACGGTGAGCGTTACAACAAGGTGATTGATATCTGGACCCGGGTAACCGACCAGGTTTCCTCGGAGTTGTTCAAGATTTTGCAGGATCACCGCGACGGTTTTAACTCGCTTTACATGATGTCGAACTCCGGCGCCCGGGGTAGCCGGGAGCAGATTCGCCAGTTGGCAGGTATGCGGGGGCTGATGGCCAAACCGCAGAAAACCCTGACCGGCCAGACTGGGGAAATTATCGAAAACCCGATTACTGCGAACTTCTTCGAAGGCCTCTCGGTGCAGGAGTACTTTATCTCTACCCACGGTGCACGCAAAGGTCTGGCCGATACGGCGCTGAAAACCGCCGACGCCGGCTACCTGACCCGACGCCTGGTGGATGTGGCGCAGGATGTAATGATCAACGAATATGACTGCGGCACGATTCTCGGTATCGAAACCGGGCCGATCAAGGAAGGGGAGAAGATCATCGAACCGCTCTCCGACCGTATCCTGGGCCGGGTGTCGGTAGACGATGTCTATGATCCGATCGGCGGCGAGCTGCTGGTGAAAGCCGGCCAATTGATCGATGACGACATCGCGGCGAGCATTGATAACTCGGCGGTGGAAACCATCAAGATCCGTTCGGTGCTGACCTGTGAAACTGCCCGGGGCGTATGTGCGCTCTGCTATGGGCGCAATCTGGCCACCGGCCGGATGGTTGACATCGGGGAAGCGACCGGGGTGATGGCGGCCCAGAGTATCGGCGAGCCGGGTACTCAGTTGACCCTGCGTACCTTCCATATCGGTGGTACCGCCGGGCGGATTGCCGCGGAATCGCAAGTGGTTTCGCGCTTTGCCGGCAAAATCAAATATGAGGAACTGCGTGCGATCGAAAGTACCGTCATCGAAGATGAGCAGGTGCTGACGGTGGATATCTGCGTGGGCCGTAACGGGAAGCTTCATGTGGTGGATGATAAAGACCGCTCGCTGATCCATTTCAACGTGCCCTATGGCGCCAAACTGCCCTTGAAAGACGGCGAGAAAGTGGATCGCGGTTCAGTGCTGTTTGAATGGGATCCCTATTCGTCGGTGATCTTGAGCGAAAAATCAGGGACCATCAAGTATGTCGACTTGGTTGATAATGTCACCACCCATGAAGAGTTGGATGAACAGACTCTGCAGAAGCAGCGGGTGGTGATCGAATCCCGTAACAAGAACCTCAGTCCCCACATCGCAGTGATGGATGAGGAAGGCAACGAAATTGCTAGCTACATTCTTCCGGTGAAGGCCCATATTCTGGTCGCCGATAAAGAAGCCGCGACGCCGGGTCGGATTATTGCGAAAATCCCCCGGGAAATCGGCAAAACCCGTGATATCACCGGTGGTCTGCCGCGGGTGGCGGAACTCTTTGAAGCCCGCAAGCCGAAAGAGCAGGCGGTGGTTAGCGAGATCGACGGGGTGGTGAAGTTCGGTGCGATCAAGCGTGGGATCCGGGAAATTATCGTCGAAGGCTCTCTGGAGAAGAAAAAATACCTGGTGCCCTACAGCAAGCACGTGCTGGTGCATGGCGGCGATTATGTGCGGGCCGGCGAGATGCTCACCGATGGTGCGATTTCTCCCCAGGATATTCTGCAGATCCTCGGCCCCGGCAAGGTGCAGGAATACCTGGTGAATGAGATCCAGGAAGTTTATCGCCTGCAAGGGGTCAGCATCAACGACAAGCATATCGAAATTATCGTGCGCCAGATGATGCAGCGGGTGAAAGTGCTCGATCCGGGCGACACTCGCTTCCTGGAAGGCGATACGGTTAACAAGTTTGTCTTTAAAGATGAGAATGAGAAAATCCGCAACAAGGTGATCATTACCGAGGTGGGCGATTCCCGCTTCAAGCTGCGTCAGATTGTCGACCGGGCCAAATTCGACATCACCAACCGGCAACTGGCGAAGTCGGAGAAAACGCTGGCCGAATGCCGCCCGGCGGAAGCCGCGACGGCGGAGCCGATTCTGCTGGGCATAACCCAGGCGGCGCTGACCACCGATAGTTTCATTTCGGCGGCATCGTTCCAGGAAACCACCCGGGTGCTCACTGATGCGGCGGTGGCAGGTAAAGTGGATTACCTTTACGGCCTGAAAGAAAATGTGATTGTCGGTAATTTGATCCCGGCAGGCACCGGGCTGAAGAAGTTTAAACAATTGCAGGTGGAATACAAAGAAGAGACGGGACAGGAAGAGGAAGTCGCAGAAGAAATTCCGGCGAAGTAATCCCTCCCCGATATCGGGCCCTCCCGTCTATTTTTTGCCCCTTGGACCACCCTCTGAAACCGGCTTGAGCATCCCTGGATGATCAAGCCGGTTTCATCAGCTATGGATGTTTTTCGGCACACCATGGACGGGTTTGCGGGATACAATTATTTTAAATTAGTATTGACAATTTTAACTTCGTTTTTTAACTTGAGAGTCTGTGACTTTTGACAATATCTAGGAGGAAGTTTTGCCAACAGTTAATCAATTGATTCGCTCTGGGCGCAAAAAAATCGAGAAAAAAACGAAGGCGCGTGCGCTCGGAAATTGCCCGCAAAAACGGGGGGTATGTACCCGGGTATATACCACTACGCCGAAAAAGCCGAATTCGGCTTTGCGTAAAGTAGCGCGGGTTCGTCTGACCAACGGTATTGAGGTCACTGCTTACATCCCGGGTGAAGGTCATAATCTCCAGGAGCACTCGATTGTGATGATTCGCGGCGGTCGTGTGAAGGATCTGCCGGGTGTGCGTTATCATATTATCCGCGGCACGCTGGATACCAGCGGGGTGGCGGATCGCAGACAAGGGCGTTCGAAATACGGCGCAAAGAGACCCAAGAAATAAACCGTGGCTGAGGAATAGAGATGAGACGTAGAAAAGCACCTGAAAGAAAAGTGTTGCCCGATCCCAAGTATCATAGTGAGTTGGTGAGCAAGTTTATCAATGGGTTAATGCTGGAAGGCAAGCGTAGTAAGGCGGAAACGATCTTCTACGATAGTATGGATATTATCGAGTCAAAGTTAAAAAAAGATCCACTGGAAGTGTTCCGCAAGGCGATGGACAATGTGGCACCGATGTTGGAAGTGCGCTCCCGCCGGGTGGGTGGGGCAACCTATCAGGTGCCGGTGGAAGTGCGGGAAAAGCGCCGCCGTTCGCTGGCGATTCGCTGGCTGGTGTCTTTTTCGCGTAAACGGTCGGAGTCGACCATGGCGGAACGGCTGGCCGCTGAGCTGATGGCCGCCTTCCGCGGAGAAGGCTCCGCGGTGAAGAAGCGGGAAGATACCCACAAGATGGCGGAAGCGAACAAAGCCTTTGCCCATTTCCGGTGGTAATGCGCAACAGATGATTAGGAATGAGACAGGAATATAAATAAAATGGCAAAGCGATTTCCTTTAGAGAAAACTAGAAATATCGGCATCATGGCTCATATTGACGCCGGTAAGACGACCACGACCGAACGGATTCTGTTCTACACCGGTGTGTTGCACCGGATGGGAGAAGTGCACGAAGGGTCGGCGACGATGGACTGGATGGAGCAAGAGAAAGAACGGGGGATTACCATCACCTCGGCGGCGACCAGTTGCTCCTGGAAAGATTATCGAATTAATATTATTGATACCCCCGGCCACGTCGATTTTACTGCCGAAGTTGAGCGCTCCCTGCGGGTGCTCGATGGTGCCGTGGCCCTCTTTTGTGCGGTCGGTGGCGTAGAGCCGCAGTCAGAGACGGTATGGCGCCAGGCCGACAAATACGGTGTGCCGCGTATCGCCTTTGTTAATAAGATGGACCGGGTCGGTGCCGATTTTTACAATGTGCTGGAGATGATGAAGCTGCGGCTGGGGGCTCACCCGGTGGCGCTGCATATCCCGATCGGCGACGGCGACATGTTTACCGGCCTGATTGATCTGGTGAATCAGAAAGCGGTGCTCTTTGATGAATCTTCCCTCGGGATGAAGATTATCGAAGATGAGATCCCGCGCGACCTGATGAGCAAAGCGGATGAATATCGCACCAAGATGATAGAGGCGGCGGCAGATTTTGATGATGACCTGATGAGCAAATATCTTGATGGCGAAGAGATTACGGCGAAGGAAGTGATGGCGGCGCTCCGCAAAGGCACGCTTCAGAATCACATCGTGCCGGTGCTGCTGGGTTCGGCCTTTAAGAACAAGGGCGTGCAGCGACTCCTCGACGCTGTAATCGATTATCTCCCCTCCCCGACAGATGTTCCTCCCGTTGAAGGTGAAGATCCCCGTTCTGGAAAAATGGTTTCCCGCAAACCTCAGGATGACGAACCGTTTACCGCCCTGGCGTTTAAAATTATGACCGATCCCTATGTCGGAAAACTGACCTATTTCCGGGTTTACAGCGGCTCCAGCAAGGCGGGCAGCTATGTGCAAAATGTGATTTCCGATAAAAAAGAACGCCTCGGGCGCCTGTTGCGGATGCATGCCAACAGCCGGGAGGATGTGGAAGAAGTATTTACCGGCGACATTGTAGCGGCGGTGGGGTTGAAGCATACCCGCACCGGCGACTCTCTGGCGGCGCCGGATAAGCCGGTCGTCTTGGAAGCGATGAAGTTTCCTGAGCCGGTGATTTCGGTGGCGATCGAGCCGAAAACCAAGGCAGATGCCGATAAGCTGTCGCAGTCGCTGATGAAGTTGAGCGACGAAGACCCCACCTTCCGGGTTTCTACCGAAGAAGAGACCGGCCAGACCCTGATCAGTGGGATGGGCGAATTGCACCTGGAAATTATCGTCGACCGCCTGCTGCGGGAATTCCGGGTCGATGCCCGGGTTGGCAAGCCGCAGGTATCCTATAAGGAAACCATCACTCGTCAGGTCAAGACCGAAGGCAAGTTCGTCCGCCAAAGTGGTGGCCGCGGCCAGTACGGCCACGTGTATATCGAGGTGGAGCCGAATGAAAAAGGCAAGGGTTTCGAGTTCGAGGACAAGATCGTCGGAGGCGTCGTGCCGCGGGAATATATCAACTCGGTCAAAAACGGGATTGAAGAAGCCCTGCGCAACGGCATCATGGCCGGCTATCCAGTGGTGGATGTGAAAGTCGCACTGGTGGACGGTTCTTATCACGAAGTCGACTCCAGTGAAATGGCGTTTAAAATTGCCGGTTCGATGGCGATCAAGAATGCCCTGCAAAAAGCGGGGTCGATTTTACTGGAGCCGGTGATGGATGTAGAAGTGGTCGTACCGGAAGAGTATATGGGCGATGTGATTGGCGACCTGAACTCTCGGCGCGGCAAGATCAGCGGCATTTTGCCGCGCAAAGATGCGCAGGTAGTGGAGGCATTTGTGCCGTTGGCGGAAATGTTCGGTTATGCCACGTCGCTGCGATCCCTGACCCAGGGACGGGCAGTTTATACAATGCAATTCGATCACTATCAACCGCTGCCGCAGAGTTTGGCGGATCAGGTGATCGAAAAACTTAAAGGTGTCAAATAAGCGAAAAAAGGGGATTTACGGTGGCAGGTCAAAGCATACGTATTAAGCTGAAAGCATACGATCATCATCTGATCGACAAGTCGTCGGAAAAAATCATTACGACGGCCAAAACAACCGGTGCGCTGATATCGGGCCCGATACCTTTGCCGACCAAAAGAAGTGTGTTTACGGTGTTGCGGTCTCCGCATGTCGATAAAAAATCTCGCGAGCAATTCGAGGTGCGTATTCACAAACGCCTGATCGATATTCATAATGCGACCAACAAGACGATCGATCAATTGATGAAGCTGGAATTGCCGGCGGGCGTCGACATCGAGATTAAAACCTGATTGATAAGAAGAAAACAGTCTGGAGAAAGTGATGAGCGGTTTGCTGGGTAAAAAAATAGGCATGACGCGAATTTTCGACGATAAAGGGAACGCGGTGCCGGTGACGGTAGTGCAAGCCGGGCCCTGTTTCGTCACGCAAGTGAAGACGGTTGAAAATGACGGCTACAATGCTGTGCAATTGGGCTATGATCCCAAAAAAGAGAAAAACACCACCAAGCCGATTCTGGGGCATCTGAAAAAGGCCAATGTTCCGGCGTTGCGGGTGCTCAAAGAATTCAAAATGGCTGCCGATGTCGAGGTAAAGCTGGGTGATGTGGTGAAAGCCGATATTTTCCAGGCCGGCGAGATGGTAAAAGTGTCCGGCTGGAGCAAAGGGCGCGGTTTTACCGGGGTGATCAAGCGCCACAACTTTGGCGGCGGTCGGAAGACCCACGGTCAATCCGACCGTTATCGCGCGCCGGGCTCGATCGGGCAGAGTTCCTATCCGTCAAAAGTGTTTAAAGGCACCCGGATGGCCGGCCGGACGGGGAATCGCTATATGACGGTGAAGGGGCTGCGCATCGTGAAGGTCGATGCTGAGAACAATCTGATTTTTGTAAAAGGTGCGATTCCCGGTGCCCGGAACAGTTATGTGGAAATTTACAAGCAACGATAAATCGGTTAACAAGTGGGTATAGACATGGAATTAATGGTTTTTAAAACAGACGGCAGCGAGACGAAAGATAAAGTCGTCCTGAACCCGGAAGTCTTCGAGATTGAGCCGAATGATCACGTGTTGTATCTGGCGGTAAAAGCGTATCTGGCCAATCAGCGCCAGGGCACCCACAGCGTAAAGAACCGTTCGGCGGTTGCCGGTGGTGGCAAAAAGCCTTTTCGCCAAAAGGGCACCGGCCGGGCGCGTCAGGGCACTATCCGCGCCCCGCATATGGTCGGCGGCGGCCGGGCCTTTGGTCCGGTACCACGCGATTACCGCCAGGAGCTGCCGAAGAAAGTCAGCCGTCTGGCCAGAAAGTCGGCGCTGTCCTATAAAGCCAAAGATCAAAAGATTGTTGTGGTGGAAGACTTTCAATTTGAGGCGCCGAAAACCCGAGAATTTGTGGAGATGCTGAAGAACCTCAAGATTGATGATCGGAAAGTGTTGTTGTTGACGACTGATTACGATATGAATCTTTACAAGTCGGCCCGTAATATTCCGTACAAGGCCGTGCTCAAGGCGCCGCAATTCTCCGCTTATGACGTGCTGAATGCCAATGTGGTGGTGCTTCAGAAAGGTGCGGTTGAAATTCTAAATGAGGTGCTTGGCAAATGAAAGATCCCAGAGAGATTATCTTAGAACCGATTATTACTGAAAAAGCCCTGCGTCTAAAGGACAAGGTGAATCAATATATGTTCGTGGTTGATTCCGCCGCCAACAAAATTGAGATCAAACAGGCGATCGAAAAGCGCTTTGGCGTGAAAGTGACTCAGGTGCGGATCGTGAATGTGAAGGGAAAACCTCGGCAGCGTTTTGTGCGCCGGGGGCGGGTGAGCGGTTTTACCGCCACCTATAAAAAAGCGATTGTGACCTTGAAAGAAGGCGACACTTTCGATTTTATGGAAAATATCTAAGACCGGTGTGGAGATTTATATCATGGCTTTAAAAAAATATAAACCGACGACCCCCGACTTGCGTTTCCGGGTGGATGTTTCCCGGGAAGGGTTGACCAAAGAAAAACCGGAACGTTCCCTGACGGTGTCACTGTCCAAATCGGGCGGGCGTAACAACCAGGGCCGGGTAACATCCTGGCAGCGTGGAGGTGGACACAAGCGGAAATACCGGGTGATCGACTTCAAACGCAACAAGCGGGATATTCCGGCGGTGGTCAGCTCGATTCAATATGACCCGAACCGCAGCGCCAATATTGCGCTGCTAACCTACGCCGACGGCGAGAAGCGTTATATTCTGGCGCCGCAAGGTTTGAAAGTCGGAGACAAGCTAATGGCCGGGGAAAGCGCGGAAGTGCGCGTGGGTAATGCCCTGCCGCTGGCAAAGATTCCGCTGGGCATGACGGTGCACAACATTGAAATGGTGCCGGGCAAGGGTGGCCAAGTGGCTCGTAGCGCCGGTGCCGGGGTGCAGTTGATGGCCCGGGAAGGCAGCTATGCCTTGCTGAAAATGCCTTCCGGTGAGATTCGCCGCTTTCGGGTGGAATGTTACGCGACTCTCGGCAATGTCGGCAATTCCGATCACTTGAACGTTTCCTTGGGCAAAGCCGGACGTACCCGCTGGCGGGGGCGCCGACCCCATGTGCGCGGGGTGGCCATGAACCCGATCGACCACCCGATGGGTGGGGGTGAAGGGCGCTCTTCCGGGGGCCGCCATCCCTGTTCACCCTGGGGGCAGCTGTCGAAAGGCTTGAAAACCCGTAAAAAACATAAATCGTCTGATAAGCTGATTGTTAAACGTCGTAAGTAAAGGAATTTTGTATGTCCAGATCTCTTAAAAAAGGCCCATTTATTGATGCGAAGCTGTATGCCAAGGTTGATGCGCTGAACAGCAGCGGGCAGAAAAAAGTGATTAAAACCTGGGCCCGGCGCAGCACCATTCCGCCGGAGTTTGTCGGGCATACCATCGCGGTGCATAACGGCATCAAATTTATTCCGGTATACATCACCGAAAATATGGTCGGTCACAAATTGGGCGAATTTGCCCTGACCCGCACCTACCGGGGACATGCCGGCAAGTCGGAAAAGCAATCACGCGTAAGATAAATTTGTAACCTGGGGAAGTTAAGATGGAAGCTGTTGCGAGACAAAAATATGTCCGAATGTCGCCGTTAAAAATTCGGCAGGTTTTGGGACTGATCAAAGACAAAGACGTTGAGCAGGCTTTGAACATTCTGCACTACATGCCCAAACGGGCGGCCAAAGTGCTGGAGAAAACGCTCCGTTCAGCGGTGGCGAACTTCTTTGTGAATGAGGAGGCATCCAAGGTATCGCCTCACGATATCTTTATCAAGACTGCTCATGTTGACGAAGGCCCGACGCTGCGCCGTTTCCGGCCGATGTCGATGGGCCGGGTCGGCCGTATCCGGCGCCGTACCAGTCATATAACGATTGTAATCGAAGCGAGAAATTAACATAAGCTACGTGCTTTGGAGGAACAGTTTTGGGTCAAAAATCTAATCCTATCGGTTATCGCCTCGGGTTTATCAAAACCTGGAATTCGCAGTGGTTTGATGAACGGCATTTTGCGGAAAAGCTGAACGAAGACTTGCTGATCCGGCGGTATATTCAGCGGCGGATGTCTGATGGCGCAGTGTCGAAAATTGGTATCGAGCGCACTGCCCGGCGGGTTCTGATCACCATCTTTACCGCCCGCCCGGGTGTGGTCATCGGTAAAAAAGGCGCGGAAGTGGACAAGCTGAAGGAAGAACTGAAGAAACTGGTAAAGCGGGATATTCAGATCAATATCAGCGAAGTGAAGCATCCGGAAGCCGATGCATTTCTGGTGGCCCAAAATATCGCCCGTCAGTTGGAAGGCAAGGTGTCGTTCCGCCGGGCCATGAAGCGTGCGATCACTTCGTCGATGCGCCTGGGTGCGGAAGGTATCAAGATTACCTGCTCCGGTCGCCTGGGTGGTGCGGAAATGGCCCGGACCGAAAGTTACAAAGACGGCCGGATCCCGCTGCATACCTTGCGCGCCGACATTGATTATGCCACCACCACCGCCCATACCACCTATGGCACCATCGGCGTGAAAGTGTGGATTTACAACGGCGAAGTTATCGGATCTAAATCTTGAGGAGAATGAATCCATGTTAATGCCGAAGAGAGTAAAATACCGAAAAAAACAACGCGGCCGTAAGAGCGGCATGGCGATGCGCGGCAGTAGTGTGGCTTTCGGCGAGTACGGCTTGAAAGCACTGGAAGCGCACTGGATCACCAGCCGCCAGATCGAGGCTGCCCGTATTGCTATGACCCGTTACATCAAGCGGGGCGGCAAAGTTTGGATTCGTATCTTCCCGGACAAGCCGGTAACCAAGAAGCCGGCGGAAACCCGGATGGGTAAAGGGAAGGGGTCACCGGAATACTGGGTGGCGGTCGTTAAACCCGGACGGGTGATGTTTGAACTGGCCGGGGTGCCGGAAGATATTGCCAAAGAGGCGATGCGTCTGGCGGCCCATAAACTGCCGATCAAAACCAAATTTGTAAGTCGTAAAGAAGGTGGAGAATAATCGAAGATGAAGACCTCGGAACTGAGAAGTTTGCCGGTGGAAGAACTCAAGCAAAAGCTGGAAGATCTGGTGGATGAACTGGCAAACCTGCGCATCCAGAAAGCCACGCACCAGTTGGTGAGTCCCAGCCGTATCCGGGAAGTGCGCCGCGGTATCGCCCGCCACCGCACAATTTTGCGAGAATATGAAATGGGTATCTCGAAACCGAAGATAGAATCATAACAGCAGGTGATGGTAAGATATGGAAAGAGGCATCAGAAAAACCCGTGTTGGCATCGTTGTCAGCGACAAAATGGATAAGACGGTGGTGGTCGCTGTGGAACGCCTGGTAAAGCATCCGCTTTACAAAAAGTATATCAAGCAGACGTCCAAATTTAAAGCGCATGACTCAGAGAATCAGTGTGATATCGGCGACAAGGTGAAGATTATGGAGACCCGGCCGCTGAGCAAAACCAAGCGCTGGCGCGTCGTCGAAATTATTGAAAAGGTTAAATAAGCTTAAGTATCGAGGTTTAAGGCCATGGTTCAAGAACAAACCCGTTTAAACGTTGCTGACAATTCAGGTGCAAAGAAGGTGATGTGCATCCGGGTATTAGGCGGATCCGGGAAACGCTACGGATCGATTGGTGATATTATTGTAGTGGCGGTGAAAAGCGCAATTCCCAATGCACCGGTGAAAAAAGGAGATGTCTCCAAAGCGGTGATCGTTCGGACCAAGAAAGAAATTCGCCGTAACGATGGGTCCTATATTCGGTTTGATGAGAATGCCGCTGTATTGCTGGACAATCAAGGTGAACCGCGGGGGACCCGTATATTCGGACCGGTAGCCCGTGAGCTGCGCGACAAAGACTTTATGAAAATCGTCTCACTGGCGCCGGAAGTATTATAAGATAAGGGTGATGCATTATGAAAAAGGTAAGAAAAGACGACACCGTGTTAATCATCGCCGGCAATGATCGGGGAAAACGTGGCAAAGTGCTGAAAGTGTTTCCCGAGGAGAGCAAGGTGATTGTAGAGGGCGTGAATATGCGCAAGCGCCATACCCGCCCAACCCAGAAGATGCCCCAAGGCGGGATCCTGGAAATCGAAGCCCCGATCCATGTTTCCAACGTGAAAGTGGTCGCGCCGAAAGCAAATATCCCCACCCGGATCGGTGTCAAGGTGTTGAAAGACGGCAGCAAGGTCCGTTATTGCAAGCATAAAGATTGCGATGGGGAAGAAATAATCTAGCAAAGCAGAAGGATGCGAGAACCATGGGTAACTATACACCTAGATTAAAAGAAAAATTCCATGAAGAAATTGTACCAGCGTTGATTAAGCGCTTCGAGTACCAGAACATCATGGAAGTGCCGAAGCTGGAAAAGATCAGCCTGAACATGGGCATCGGCGAAGCCTCTCAGGATGCCAAATTATTGGATAGCGCGATTGAGGACCTGATGATCATCAGTGGTCAGCGGCCATCCGTTACCAAGGCGAAGAAATCGATCTCGAATTTCAAGCTGCGGGAAGGGATGAAAGTCGGATGCCGGGTGACGCTGCGCGGCGTGCGGATGTATGAATTCCTCGACCGCTTCATCAACCTGGCGGTGCCGCGGGTGCGTGACTTCCGGGGACTTCCCACCAATTCATTTGACGGGAGGGGCAATTATTCGGTTGGAGCGAAAGAGCAGATCATTTTTCCGGAAATCAATGTCGACAAGGTCGACCGGATTCGCGGCTTGAATATCACCTTTGTAACAACTGCCAAGACGGATGAAGAAGCATTCGAATTGCTGAAAAATTTTGGGATGCCTTTCAAAAAATAAGTAAGGGGAGATTTACCTTGGCGAAGAAAGCACTGATCGCAAAAGCGAAAAGAAAACAAAAGTTTAAAGTACGTGAATATAACCGCTGTGAACGCTGTGGGCGGCCAAGAGCATATTACCGTAAATTCGGTCTGTGCCGGATTTGTTTCCGTGATTTGGCGAATAAAGGTGAAATCCCCGGTGTCATTAAGGCGAGCTGGTAAAATTCAGGAGTATTATTTATGTCGATGACAGATCCAATTGCCGATTTTTTAACTCGGATTCGCAATGCCATCCAGGCCAATCACCGGATGGTCGATATCCCGGCGTCTAATTTGAAGAAGCAGATGGCTCAGATTCTGTTCGAGCACAAGTTCATCCGTAATTACATCATCATTGATGACGGGATGCAGGGCACGATCCGGGTATTTCTGCGCTATGTGCCTGGAACCGGGCGTTCGGTGATCCATCAGCTGCAGCGTGTGAGTAAGCCCGGCCGCCGTCGTTATGTCGACGTGCAAAATCTGCCCCGGGTTAAAAACAATATGGGTATCGCCATACTCAGCACATCTAAAGGCGTGATAACAGAACGTCAGGCTCGCCGGGAAAAAGTTGGCGGGGAAGTTCTGTGCTACATTTGGTAATTAAAACGTAATGAGGTGACCCAGTGTCTCGGATAGGAAAATTGCCGGTGACGATTCCCGGTGGCGTAGAAATTAAGATCAATAACGGCTTGGTGCAGGTGAAAGGGCCGAAGGGGGAACTGCGCGAGCAGATGAATCCCGGCATGATTCTGGAAGTCAAAGATGGCCTTCTCCGGGTAGAAAGACCTTCCGACGAAATGCAGTGGCGGGCGCTTCATGGCCTGACCCGCACCCTGATCAACAATATGGTGGTCGGTGTCTCGGAAGGTTTTACGAAAACCCTGGTGATCGAAGGGGTGGGGTACCGGGCTGAGAAAAAAGGGAGCGGTATCCAGTTGGCGCTGGGGTTTTCCCATCCGATTTATTTCGTGCCCCCCAAAGAAATTGATATCGAAGTGCCGACACAGAATAAAATTGTGATTTCCGGCATCAATAAGGTCGTAGTGGGACAGGTTGCCGCTAAATTGCGTTCCTTCCGTCCCCCGGAACCCTACAAAGGTAAAGGGGTGCGCTACGAAAACGAAACCGTGCGCCGTAAGGCAGGAAAAACAGCTAAATAAGAAGAGGTACCTGACGTCATGAGCAACAAAGGGAAAATACGTCGTAAGAAAAAATTAGTGGGAACGCCGGAGCGGCCCCGCCTCGTGGTATATCGCAGCCTGCGTTATATCTACGGCCAAATCATTGACGACAGCGATCAAAAAACCCTGATCGGCGCTTCCGATATCAGCAAAGAGCTGCGGGATAAGCTCAAAGACGTGAAATCAAAGATCGAGAGCAGCAAGCTGGTCGGTGAGTTTCTGGCCAAGAAAGCCCTGGAAAAAAATATAAAAAAGGTTGTTTTTGATCGAAATGGGTATAAATATCATGGCCGCGTAAAAGCGTTGGCGGATGGTGCCCGCGAGGGTGGGTTGGAATTTTAAAATAAAGAGAGGACGGCTGTGACTGAGAAATTTAATCCCCATGAATTAGAGCTAAGAGAAAAAGTAGTATACATCAACCGGGTCGCCAAAGTAGTCAAAGGGGGCCGTCGGTTTAGCTTTAGTGCGATTGTGGTTGTCGGTGATGGCAACGGCCATGTCGGTGTCGGTCTGGGGAAAGCCAACGAAGTGGTGAACGCGATTGCCAAGGCCACCGAAAAAGCCAAGAAAGAGATCGTGCGGATCGATATTCTGAACGGCACTATCCCTTATGAAGTATACGGCAAGTACGGCGCCGGTAAAGTGGTGCTGAAACCGGCATCCGCCGGGACCGGAGTGATTGCCGGCGGCCCGGTGCGGGCGATTTGTGAAATGGTGGGGATTCGTGACATTCTGACCAAGATTCTCGGCTCCGCCAATCCGCACAGCGTGGTAAAAGCAACTATGACCGCACTCCATAAGCTGGAGGATGCGATGACCATTGCCCGTAATCGGGGCATGTCGTTAAAAGAACTGTACACGCTCTAAAATAGATCGAGAGAAGTAAGATGGCTAAAAAGAAAAAAACACTGTTGAAGATTACCCAGATTCGCAGCATTATCGGGCAAAAAGGTACTCATAAGAAGACCGTGTCTGCATTAGGCTTGCGGAGGTTAAATCACAGCGTGACGCACAAAGATACGCCGCAGATCCGTGGGATGGTGGCAAAAGTCGTGCATTTAGTCAAGATGGAAGAAATCGCCTAAACTGCTGAGGAATAGAGATGGATTTAGGTACATTAAAGAAAGCGCCGGGCGCTACTAAAGATAATAAGCGGATCGGTCGCGGTGAAGGCTCCGGCACCGGCTGCACCGCCGGGCGCGGACACAAAGGACAGCATTCCCGTTCCGGTTCGAAACGCCGTTCCTGGTTTGAAGGTGGACAAATGCCGATCCAGCGACGTCTGCCGAAATTCGGTTTTTACCGCCATGGAAAAATCGTGTTTCAGGTGGTTAATGTGAGCGATCTGGCCAATCTGGATACCGCCGACATCACCCCGGAAGTGCTGCAGAAAAACGGGTTGATCAAACAACTGGCGGTTCCGGTGAAAATTCTCGGAAACGGCGAGATCGACAAAAAGGTGAACGTCACGGTGCACGCGGTTAGCAAGTCGGCGAAAGAGAAGATCGAAAAATCGGGAGGCGGTGTAACGCTACTATGATTGACACCTTTCGAAATATCTTTAAGATTGCGGACCTGAGAAAGCGAATCCTGTTTACGGTTATGATTCTGGGAATTGCCCGGATTGGTACTCACATCGTTACGCCTGGTATTGACACTGCCGCCCTGGCCAACATCTGGCAGAATGCGCAGAATACGGTTTTTGGTTTGTACGACCTTTTCGCCGGCGGGGCCTTCAGTAAGGCGGCGGTTTTTGGGCTGGGGATTATGCCCTATATCAGCGCATCGATTATCTTCCAGTTGCTGGGTGCGGTATGGCCGGCGATCCAGCGCTTGCAGCAGTCCGGTGAAGAAGGCCGCAAGAAGATTACCCAATATACCCGCTATGCCACCCTGGCGCTGTCCGCCATGCAGGCGTTCGGAGTTGCAGTGTGGCTGGAAAGCCAGAACGTGGTGATTGCCCCCGGTTTCGGCTTTAAGCTGATTACGATGATCTCGATGGCAACCGGCACCATGCTCCTGATGTGGCTGGGCGAGCAGATCGATGATCGGGGCATCGGCAACGGTATCTCATTGCTGATCATGGTGGGGATCATGGCCGGTTTTCCCGGTGCGGTGAATCAGGAGATCGCCGAGTTCATGAATGACAACCGCACTTTGCTCCAGGAGCTTTTCCTGATCGTGATCGCTTTCTTTATTATCGCCTTTGTGGTGGCGTTAACCCAGGGACAACGCAAGATCCCAGTGCAGTATGCCAAACGGGTGGTCGGTCGCAAAGTATATGGCGGAGTGAATACCCACTTCCCGTTGCGGGTCAATACCGCCGGGGTGATGCCGATTATCTTTGCTCAGGCGATCATGTTCATTCCGAATACCTTTTTCTCCTTTTTCCCGGAGAGCGAAACGATGATTTGGCTGCAGGCATTGCTGAATTTCGACTCGGTGGTCTACTGGATCATCTATGGATTGATCATTGTCTTTTTCACCTACTTTTATACGGCGATTATTTTGAACCCGGTCGAAGTTGCCGATAACCTGAAGAAGCAGGGCGGTTTTATTCCGGGCGTGCGGCCGGGCAAAAAAACTGCGGAATACCTGGATAACATTCTGACCCGGGTGACCTTGCCGGGGTCGATTGCCCTGGCGTTTGTGGCGATTATTCCCTATATTCTGATCAAATTTTTTAACGTGTCGTTCGGATATGCCTCCTTTTTTGGTGGCACCGGTTTGCTGATTATCGTCGGGGTTGCGCTCGATTTTATTCAACAAGTCGAATCCCATCTTTATATGCGTCATTATGAAGGGTTTAGCCGCGGCGGCAGAATCCGGGGAAGAAGATAGTTTCTGAATGATTACGATTAAGACGGAAAAAGAACTGGAACTGATGCGGATCAGTTCCGGGATGGTCGCGGAAACATTTCAATACGTTAGTGATCTGGTGAAGCCTGGGGTAACGACCGGGGAGTTGGATCACAAAATTGAGAAGTTTATCACTGCAAAGGGCGCTTATCCGGCTTTCAAAGGGTTGTATGGATTTCCGGCGAGCGCCTGTATTTCGATAGATGAAGAGGTGGTTCACGGAATCCCGAATGCGAAACGAGTGTTGAACGAAGGTGAAATTATCAGCATCGATATCGGGGTCCGTTACCAGGGATATTATGGCGATGCCGCTTATACCTTCGCGGTGGGGAAGATCAGCGAGGCTAAACAGCGGCTAATGCAGGTCACCTGGGAGTGTCTGTTCCGTGGGATCGAGCAGGCAAAATCGGGTAACCGGCTGCAGGATATCTCCGCAACGATCCAGACACATGCCGAAGCGCATGGGTATTCGGTGGTGCGGGAACTGGTAGGACATGGTATTGGAAAGAAGCTGCATGAAGATCCTCAGGTGCCCAATTATGGGAAAGCAGGCCGGGGGCCGTTGCTGAAGTCCGGTTTTACCCTGGCCATCGAGCCGATGATCAACATGGGCACCCAGAACGTCCACACGCTGAGCGACAAGTGGACGATCGTTACCGATGATAAAATGCCGTCTGCTCATTACGAACATACCGTATTGATCCAGGACGGCGAAGCAGAAATATTAACGAAGCATCATTTAAGTCCTTAGGAAAAACTGTGGCAAAAGAGCAAGCAATTACCGTAGACGGTACCATTAAAGAGACCCTGCCGAATGCAACATTCCGGGTCGAACTGGAAAGCGGCCATGAAGTGCTGGCCCATGTATCCGGAAAGATGCGGATGCACTTTATCAAGATTCTGCCTGGCGATAAAGTCAAATTAGAATTGTCGCCGTACGATCTGAGCAGAGGACGTATCACCTATCGCTATAAGTAAAAAAGGAATCGCACTATGAAAGTACAAGCTTCCGTCAAAAAGCGTTGCGAACACTGCAAGATTATCCGCCGCAAAGGTGTGGTGCGGGTGATTTGCAAAAAGAACCCCCGTCACAAGCAGCGTCAGGGCTAATGGATATTCATAGAAGCACCGATGAGTTTGAGAAAAACGATAGCTTGAAAACCAAGTATGCTAGGAGGTAATAGTGGCGCGTATTGCAGGCGTGGATTTGCCGAAAAATAAGCAGGTAGGCATTGGATTGACCTACATTTTCGGAATCGGCCGGTCGGTTGCGGCCAAGATTTGTCAGGACACGGGCGTTGATCCCCAGACCCGGGTACATCAGTTGACGGATGATCAGATCAAAGCGATCCGGGAATATATCATCCAGAGCCACAAGGTGGAAGGTGCGCTGAAATCGGAGATTAACATGAACATCAAGCGGCTGATTGATATTGGCTGCTACCGGGGTACCCGCCACAAATTAGGTTTGCCGGTGCGGGGACAAAGAACCTCGACCAATGCCCGTACCCGTAAGGGTCGCCGCCGGGCCATAACCAAGAAGAAAAAATAATTGCAGATAGCAGAAGGAGGATCGCGCATTGGCTAGAAGAGGTCGTACTGTTCGCAAAAAAAGAGAGCAAGTAGATGCGCAGGGT
Source organism: Calditrichia bacterium (assembly GCA_020635015.1). GTDB lineage: Bacteria > Calditrichota > Calditrichia > RBG-13-44-9 > J075 > JACKAP01. The sequence goes on from JACKAP010000001.1 coordinate 715,717, forward strand.
GTCGCTCATATCAGATCTACATTTAACAACACCAATGTAACGCTGACGGATTCGACCGGGAATGTGATTTCCTGGGCGACCGCCGGTAAGGTCGGATTCAAAGGGTCGCGCAAGAATACCCCCTACGCCGCGCAGATGGCTGCGGAAGTCGCTGCCAGGGAAGCGATGGACGTGGGATTGCGGAAGGTTGATGTGGAAGTAAAGGGACCGGGAGGCGGACGTGAAGCGGCGATCCGTTCACTGCAAGCTGCCGGTTTGGAGATTCTGTCGATTAAGGATGTGACGCCGATTCCACATAACGGATGCCGGCCGCCCAAGAAACGGCGTGTATAATCAAGCAATAATCAATGGAGAATAATAGGAATGGCACGTTATACTGGACCTGTTTGTAAATTATGCCGCCGCGAAGGCGAAAAGCTCTTCCTGAAAGGCGCCCGCTGTTTTTCCGCGAAATGCGCCTTCGAAAAGCGCGCCTATTTGCCGGGGCAGCACGGTCAAACCAGACGGGGAAAGCTGTCTGAATACGGTATCCAGCTGCGGGAAAAGCAGAAACTGAAACGAATGTACGGGGTGCTGGAAGCACAGTTCCGTAGTTACTACGAAAAAGCCAGCCGGCAAAAAGGGATTACCGGGGAAAACCTGTTGCAAATTCTGGAAAGCCGTTTGGACAATGTGATCTACCGGCTGGGTTTTGCCCCTTCCCGTAATGCTGCCCGCCAGATGGTGCTGCACCGCCACTTCATCGTCAACGGCCGGCCGGTGAACGTTCCGTCTTTCCGGGTCAAATCCGGTGATGTGATTTCGGTGAAGGAAAAGAGCCGCAAAATGTCGGCGATCCACGATTCGATGCGCCGTTTGAAAGATGACGCGCTGGTGCCCTGGCTGAGAGTAGATAAAGCGAAGATGGAAGGGGAATTTGTCGAGAAACCCGCCCGTCAGGATATCCCGATCACGGTACAGGAAAACCTGATCGTCGAGCTTTATTCTAAGTAATCAATTTGTTTCATCGTAGCGAAAAACTTCGTTGGGAGTTATATGAATTGGGTAAATTTATTAATGCCGGAAAAAGTTGAGTTAGATGAATCCAGCTATTCAACTAGTTTCGGACGTTTTGTCGTCCAACCACTGGAGAGAGGTTTTGGCGTAACCCTGGGTAATATTTTTCGGAGAGTGCTGCTCTCTTCTATCCAGGGCGCCGCAATAACCGCCATCCGCATCGACGGTGTGCAACATGAGTTTGCTACGATCGACGGCGTGAAGGAAGATCTGACCAACATTATCCTGAACCTGAAAGAAGTGCGAATCAAGTTGCTGAATAAACGCCCGGATAAGGTGAATCTCCGTCTGGAAGGCCCGTGCGATTTCAAGGCCGGCGACCTGGAGAAATATACCACCGATTTTGAAGTGCTCAATCCGGACCAGCATATTGCCACCCTGAATGAACATGCCAATCTGGATATGGAAATTCGCGTGGGCAAAGGGCGGGGTTATGTGCCTTCGGATGAGAATAAACCGCTGGAAGCTTCCATCGGCCTGATATCGATCGACTCGATCTTTTCACCGGTGCTGAACGTGCGCTTCGACGTGGAGAATGTGCGGGTGGGACAGCGCACCGACTATGAAAAACTGGTGCTGGAGATCAAGACCGATGGCAGCATTACCCCGGATGATGCCCTGACCTTTGCCGGAAAGATTATTAAAGATCACGTGCAACTGTTTATCAACTTCGATTTTGAGCCGGAAGAAGAAGAAACCCAGGAAATCGACGAAGAAGTGTTGCGTATCAAAAAGCTGATGAAGATGAATGTCGACGAACTGGAACTCTCGGTGCGGTCGCATAACTGTTTGAAGAATGCCAATATCAAGACGATTGGCGATCTGGTGCGTCTGGATGAGGCGGAATTGCTCAAATTCCGCAACTTCGGAAGAAAATCGTTGCAGGAAATCCAGGAGATTCTCGAACGGAAAGGTCTGTATTTCGGTATGGATGTTGATAAATACCTGAAGGGCGACGATTAATTTAACCTAAACGGAGTATCTTAAGTATGCGACATCGTAATAAAGTCAAAAAACTCGGAAAAACCGCCAGTCACCGTAAAGCCATGCTAGAAAATATGGCCGGGGCGCTGATTGAAAATCGCCAGATCCGCACCACCCTGGCAAAAGCCAAGGCCTTGCAAAGCTTTACCGACAAGCTGATTACCTACGGCAAGACCGACACGGTTCATGCCCGGCGGTTGGCCTTCCGGCTCTTGCAAAATCGAACCCTGGTCAAAACCCTGTTTGATGAAATCGCGCCTACATTCAGCGATCGCAAAGGCGGCTATACCCGGATCATCAAGCTCGGCCAGCGGCGAGGTGATGGCGCCGAAATGGCCATGCTGCAACTGGTGGGTTTCGAGCCGCTGAAGGTGGAAGAAGAAGCGCCGAAGAAAAAGCAGAAAGCGGCCAAGCCGGCGAAAGAAAAAGCGGCCAAGGAAAAAACGAAAAAAAGCGCCGCGCCCGCTGAAGATAAAGCCGAGGAAACTGCCAAAGCGAAACCAAAGAAAAAATCGGCTAAAAAAACCCAAGATAGCGCTGAAGCGGAAGCCGAAGCAAAACCGAAGAAAAAAACCACTGCCAAGAAAAAAACTGCCGAAGAAACCAAAGCGGCTGAACCGGAGGATGCCGGTGATGCGGGGGAAGCGAAAGCCGATGACACCGAGGCGGGCAGCGGAGACAGCGAAAAATAATCACCAGGTAAATTCTGCCGGTAATGCGTTGCCGAAGCAGAAAATAGATGATGCGACTTTAAAAGCGGTATTCGGGCAACCGGATTCCGCTTTTTTTATGAGATCTTGCGGGATCAAATTAACTATACTGCGCATGGTTGTAAACCTGAAATTTTCGCGCAAAGCCGCAAAGCGCGTTCACATTAGTAACCATCTTAGCGAACGTGGCGTCTGTGCGTGAGGTAAAAGTTGAATTGTTCCAACGCAATTATATATATGGTAAATGAGAGGATTGAATTACATACTGATGAATCATACCGCTTATCGAGCGCTGTTGCTGAATGTCTGTTTTACGCCGCTCTGGGTATGCTGCCTTCTGATGTTGCCAGGGCAAGCGCAGGAATTACCACCGGAAACGGCCGCAAAGATCCGCGGCTTGTGGATCGTGCGTCACAATATGAACTCCCCGGAAGCGATTGAACGCTTTCTGAAGTTCGCCGAACAATACCGCTTTACCGATCTGTTCGTGCAGGTGCGCGGCCGCGGGGATGCATATTACGAAAGCCATTTCGAGCCCACTGCGGAAGGGGTTAATCCCGGCTTCGATCCACTGTCTTACCTGTTGTTGCGCAATGAATCATATCGCTTCCGGATTCACGCCTGGGTCAACATCTTTTACTTCTGGAGCAGCCCGAAACTGCCGGCCGACCGGAACCATTTGATCTATCAAAAACCGGACTGGCTGGTTTATCCGCTGCAGTATGATTCCAGCGGAGGGGATTCCGCCAGCCTTTCCTCTCGCCGTAATGCGGAAGGCCTATATCATTCCCCTCTCAATAAAGAAGTTCAGGCACACCTGCTCAATGTCGTGCATGATATTCTGGCGAATTACAAAGTAGATGGTATTCACCTCGATTATATCCGATTTCCCGGTATCGGGTACGACTATCAACCGGATGCCCGAAAAGCGTTTCGGGAAAAATATCTGCTGGATCCACTGGATTTTCAGAAGGACCCGGATGCTTTCGTATCTAATTTCGGGATCAACGGATATGAGTTGTTTTATTCTCGCTGGGCCCAGTTCCTGCGCGACGGCCTGTCGGAGTTTGTCGAAACTCTGGCTTATCAGGTACATTATGATTATCCCCGGGTAGTTATTTCCGCCGCAGTGAAACCGGATCTGACCCAGGCCCATTGGGAATTTTATCAGGAATGGGACCGCTGGCTGGCCCGGGGATGGTTGGATTGGGCGATCCCGATGAACTATACCGCCGATCCGGCACTGTTCCGCAAACGGACCGAGCGAATGCTGGCCGGCTGCGATCCCTCGCGGCTGCTGATGGGAATCTCATTGTATAATCAGTCTCCGGAAGCTGCCCTGCAAAAAATATTGGCGATTGAAAACGACCCAATCGTTGGCTATGTTTTATTCTCATATGATCAATTTTTGCAGGACCCGGACCTGCAACGAAAATATTTGCAATTTTTACCAACGGTGGAGGCCGAAAAATGAAGCGTGAAATTCGAGCACCTCGAGGAAATCAATTGTCCTGCAAGGGATGGCACCAGGAAGCCGCCCTGCGAATGCTGATGAACAATCTGGATCCGGAGGTCGCCGAAGCCCCGGATGAATTGGTGGTCTACGGCGGATCGGGAAAAGCCGCCCGCAACTGGGAGGCGTTTGATGCGATCGTTGCCGCGCTGCGCACTCTGGAGAATGATGAGACATTGCTGGTGCAAAGCGGAAAGCCGGTGGGGATTTTCCAAACCCATCCCTATGCCCCGCGGGTGCTGATCGCCAATTCCAACCTCGTCGGTCGCTGGGCCAACTGGGAGACCTTTCGCGAATTGGAAAAAAAAGGGTTGATCATGTTCGGTCAGATGACCGCTGGCAGTTGGATCTATATCGGCACCCAGGGGATTTTGCAGGGCACTTACGAGACCTTTGCCGAGATTGCCCGGAAACGGTTTGGCGGTGATCTGGCCGGTACTCTGGCCCTCACCGCCGGTTTGGGCGGCATGGGCGGTGCCCAGCCTTTGTCGGTGACCATGAACAACGGGGTGGTGATCACCGTGGAGATTGACGCCCACCGGATCCAGCGCCGCCTGGAAACCCGCTACCTGGACCGGCAGGCCAATGATCTGGAAGAGGCGCTGCGGATGGCCAATCAGGCCAAAGCAGAGCGGCGGCCGCTGTCGATCGGCCTGCTGGGCAATGCCGCCGACATTTTCCCGGAGATGGTCAAGCGCAATATCATTCCCGATATTGTTACCGATCAGACCTCTGCCCATGACGAATTGAACGGCTATGTGCCCAACGGCTTGGCCTACCAGGAGGCCCTCGATTTACGCCAGCGCGATCCCGACCAGTATATCGCCCGGTCGATGAAGGCGATGGCGCAGCATTGCCAGGCGATGCTCGATATGCAACGGAGGGGCGCAGAGACGTTCGATTACGGGAACAATCTGCGCGGCCAGGCATTGAAGGCAGGCGTGGCCAATGCCTTCGATTATCCCGGTTTTGTGCCCGCCTATATCCGGCCGTTGTTCTGCGTGGGTAAAGGACCGTTCCGCTGGGCAGCACTTTCCGGCGATCCAGAGGATATCTACCGTACCGACGAACTGGTAAAGACCCTCTTCCCGGAAGACCGGGCGCTGATTCGTTGGATCGATATGGCGCAGCAGCAGGTCGCCTTCCAGGGACTGCCCTCGCGGATCTGCTGGCTGGGCTATGGCGAACGCGCCCGGCTTGGCCTGGCGATGAATGAACTGGTCAAGAAAGGCGAACTGAAAGCACCGGTGGTGATCGGCCGCGATCATCTCGACTGCGGCTCAGTCGCCTCGCCCAACCGGGAGACCGAAGCGATGCGCGACGGCAGTGACGCCATTGCCGACTGGCCGTTGCTAAACGGAATGCTCAATGTGGCCTCCGGCGCCTCCTGGGTCTCGATGCACCACGGCGGCGGGGTGGGAATCGGCTACTCCCAGCATTCCGGAGTCGTGATGGTGGCCGACGGCACTGACGAGACTGCCCGGCGGATTAGCCGGGTGCTTACCAACGACCCCGGCACCGGGGTGATGCGCCATGTGGATGCCGGCTATCCGGAGGCGATCGCCTGTGCGAAGGAAAAAGGCGTTAAGATACCGATGATGAAGTAAATTGATCGAACCATTATGAAAATTGCCATGCTGCTTTCCGGCGGTGTCGACAGCTCGGTGGCCATGCGGCTGCTGCAGGAAAAGGGCCACGACATCACCGCATTTTACCTGAAAATCTGGCTGCAGGAGGAATTTTCCTTTCTGGGGGATTGTCCCTGGGAAGAAGACCTTTCCTACGTGCGTGCGGTGTGTGAACAAACCGGCATCCCCCTGGAGGTGGTGCCGATGCAGTCGGAATACTGGGACTCGGTGATTAAATACACCATCGAAGAGATTGAAGCCGGGCGTACGCCCAACCCGGATATGTTGTGCAACAATTGGGTCAAATTCGGCCAGTTCCTCGACAAGATCGATCCGGCATTTGAGAAAGTCGCCTCCGGACATTACGCCCGGGTGCGGGAGGTAAACGGGAAATTCCTGCTGGAGCGGACGCCGGACCCGGTAAAAGATCAGACTTATTTCCTTGCTTATCTTTCCCAACAGCAACTCTCCCGGGCGCTGTTCCCCCTGGGCGATTATGCCAAAGCGCAGGTACGGGAATTGGCGCGGCAGTTCAACTTACCCACTCAGAACCGCCGCGACAGCCAGGGCCTGTGTTTCCTGGGACAGATCAAGTTCTCCGACTTTGTTAAGGAACACCTCGGCGTTCGCAAAGGTGATATTGTCAATATTGACACCGGCGATAAATTGGGGGAGCACAACGGATATTATTATTACACCATCGGCCAGCGGCAGGGGCTGGGGCTTTCCGGCGGACCCTGGTATGTGGTCGAGAAAGATATTCCTAACAACCGCATTTATATTTCGCTGCGTCAGAATATGGGGGACAAGTACCGCGATACCTTCCGGGTGGGAAATTTCAATTGGATTGCCGGGGAGCGTCCTACTAAAACCGATCTGCAGGTAAAGATCCGCCACGGCGCGGTGATCTACCGCTGCCAGGTGCGCTTCGACGACGATGATCATGCCTCGGTGACCCTGGAGCGACCGGATCGTCCCGGCATCGCCCCAGGGCAATTTGCGGTTTTTTACGATGAGCAGGTTTGCCTGGGAGGTGGGGTTATCCTGGAGCAGTGAGAAATCTGTTCGCGCTAGAACTTCTCAAATAACATTATAACCATCAATACAACCCCACCCGCTCCTGCACCTTGCGAAGATAATCCCGGGTTTCATAATAAGGCAGATTATAGAGCAGGTGAGCATAAAGCCGGTCCGGAGGCATGGCATTGATCTGCGGAATGACGGCGTTGACCTGCCGCCGACCGCCAAAGGCCCGGGCCACGTTGTTCGGGCCGGTGTTGTAGCCGGCAGTGATCAGGTAGCGGCGATTCTGCAGATCCAGCACCCCGGCGAAATGGTAATGCTTCAGTTTGTGCAAATAGGCAATCCCCAACTCGATATTCTTCTCCGGATCGAACAGGATTGCCGGCGAGGGCTCGCCGCGGCCGCCCAGAAATTCGTAGGCTTCTTTGCCACCGGAGTAGGGCACCAGTTGCATTAGCCCGTAAGCGTGGCCCATCCGTCCCCCGGCGCGGCGGAAGGTGGAGATGGCCTTGGGGTTGAACGCCGATTCGGTATGAATGATCGCCATGATCAGTTTGGGGTCGACCTCATATTTTTGCGCAAATCTTTGCACCGCCGGCCAAACTGCCTGGGCCCGGTTGCGCAGATGATTCTGGCGGAAAGGAATGTTGACGGTCATCTGTTGATATTGCCGTCCGTCCGGAGCGGTGTAATTTTGCCTCCGGATATGATCCGGCGGAATCTGCCGTCCATCCTGGCCATACTGCAGTTGGTTATCCAGAATCGGCGGCTGGTTATCGGCCGCCCGCTCCCGGAGCAGTTGATTTAATATGCTGAGCGCCTGCTGCTGGAGCAGGGCCGGATCGCTGCCGGGATCTCCCAATACCTCGATGGTCAGGTTGCCGTTCTCGAAATCGGCCTGGAAACGGCTGTCTTTGTTCTCGCCATAACCCACCCAGTTTTTGACATCAGAAAAACGCACTTCCTGCCACTTTCGCTTTACCGCCGCCACATGGGCTTGCCAGGCTGCGGATTCACGATCGACCATATCCTGCCAGCGCGCCCGCTCCTCCCGGCGCTGCTGCTCCCAGGCCTTTTTTTCACGCTGACGCTGCTGCTCCCAACGGGCCCGTTCCCGCTCCCGCTGCTTTTGCCAGTTTTCAGTCTGGGCGAAGAGGGAAGATAGTCCCAAAAGCATTGTTAAAAGGATCGGAAAAATTTTCATCGTGATATCCTGATCGCTTAAAGCCTAAATTGGAGTTGTCATTGCGAGGCGTTTTTTGCCGAAGCAATCTCTCGCGGGGTGCACCTATCTGCAGTTACGTTGGGAGCGATCCGCTGGAGATTGCCGCGCCGCCCAAAACGCGGCTCGCAATGACGTCACCTGTATACGAATCACATTGATAAATCACATCTGTGCTGATGATCATGTCGTCGGTTGTTCTCCGTTCACCCATTATGCGTTTCTTTCTCCGTGCTGCAATCGCTCAAAACTTTGTTTTTTTAGCAAAATTTTCTGGTAAATGTATTCCAATGAGCATTTACCGCTGAGCATTAAGCATTTACCATTTGGGTGCGGCCGCAGGCCGCGCCAAGACCTCTGTGGCTCTGTGGCTAAAAAATCAACTTCCAGCAACCCTCATCCCATCCGCCGGCTGATCTCGTAGTGGTTGACGATCACGTGGCTGAGATAGGTGGTCGATTGCTCAATGGCGGGTATTTTGCCGTAGTCGCTGTAGGGATCATCTGCTTCTGCGGTGCTGCCCAGCCCGGCGTTGTAGGCGATCGCCGCAGCGAGAATGTTACCGTGACGGGCGCGCAGGGCCTCCGCCATCATCCGCACCATCCCATCGACCGGCTTTTTATAAGTGAACCGCTCATCAAAATTTAAGATAAATTCCAGATCGCGGTTATCAAAAATATTGCGCCCTTCCACGTTGGCTTGCAGGTAAAGCTTGAAATCGTCCCGAGCCTGGCGGCGTTTTTCATGGAAAGATTCGTAGGTTTCGAGGTAATCCAGGTAGTTGCCGGCTGCCTCACGGTATTGATCGGCGTTACCGGAACGGATGATCTGCAGGGTCTCTTCCAGGGTGAACCGTTTTGCCGGGCGGTCGTTGCGGCGATAGCTGCGCTGTTCATCGCGCAGTTGGTAATACTCTGCAACTTTACCGGCTAAATGGTATTGCCGGTAAGGAGGCTGCCCGTGATCGGGGCGCCGGCCGGCGCAGAGCATATTATAAGCCTCGGCGGTGGGCTGGATAAACTGGCAGATCCCCACCGCCAGGGAACTGGAAACCGCGAATTCATAGAAATAAGATTCCTTCATCATCTGGGCCATGACCCATATCGGATCGACCGGGTAGATGCGGCGTTGTTCCTGCACCGAGCGCAGCAGCCAGTAGGTAATGTTGTAGACCCGCTTTTCCAGATCAACTTCCCCGAAGCGCCGATGCCAGACCGGCATCGGCTTATCCCGGTAATGCGCCTCCAGGAAATCCAGAATGGCCCGGGTAAGCCGTTTGCGGAAATAATTTTCACTGAGATCGGCCGGCGGTACATAGCTGCGGGGAATGATAATCCGCACGGCATCATCGGTCGCAGCATTCCCGTGCAGCTCCTGAGCGGCGAGCTGCCGGAGGTCCATCCAGGAAAGCGCCACAACGCCGCCCAGGCTCTTCAGAAAAAAACGCCGGTTTGTGGTCATGGGTTGATTCCTGCTATCATAAGTCAACTAAAAAAAGAATGATAGCAATAATGGGAATTTTTTCTCGGAAATCAAGCCCTATCCTTAATCGCCGTCGATGATCCCGCCGATCCGGCCCAGCACCGAGCCCTCCCCCTGGCGTTTGCCGCCGACGGAAGGGGCGTGCTGCAGCACCCGGTCGGCCAGGCGGGAGAAGGGCAGGCTCTGCAGGAACACCGTGCCGGTGCCGCGCAGGGTGGCCAGGAAGAGACCTTCCCCGCCGAAGAACATCGATTTTAATCCTCCGGCCCGTTCGATATTATAGTCGATGCCCGGAGAGAAAGCGACGATGCAGCCGGTATCCACCCGAATGACATCATTGTTGAGTTCTTTTTTGATTACCGTGCCCCCGGCGTGAATGAAGGCCATGCCGTCGCCGCGCAGCCGCTGCAAGATGAAACCCTCGCCGCCGAAAAAGCCGGTGCCCAGCCGCTTGGTGAAGGCGATGCTGACCTCGGTGCCTAAAGCCGCGCAGAGAAAAGCGTCTTTCTGGCAGATTAGTTCGTGGTGAATCTTGCTCATGTCGACCGGGATGATCTTGCCGGGATAGGGAGCAGCAAAAGCTACCCGCCGTTTTCCGCTGCCACCGGTGTGGGTGAAGTGGGTCATGAAGATCGATTCGCCGGTGAGCATGCGTTTGCCCACGTTCAGCAGCTTGTTGAACACGCCTTCGTTGGCAGTGGAACCGTCGCCCATGCGGGTTTCGAAGGTAATGCCATCCTCCATCCAGTTCATGGCGCCGGCTTCGGCGATCACAGATTCCTCGGGATCGAGTTCGACTTCGACCACCTGCATATCATCGCCGTAAATTTCATAATCGACTTCGTGGCATTGCATGCATCTTCTCCTTTTTAGGTGTAGGTTGAGATTCGTGTCTACTTTCTCCGTCTCGTCGACAGGATTTACCGGATTTATCGAGATCAGGTTTCCGGTTGCGGAAAAAATATAGGGGGAGATAGCAGGTTGGGCAAGTTCTTTTCGAGGAGATGACGGAAATGTCGGTTTGGTGCCACGCTTCGCGTGGCGCCCGGTCTTTCGACGCTCTGCGTCGAGAGCGCACGGATTTGATGCTTGCTGACGTGACGCAGAGCGTCACTCAGCGCATTCGACGCGGAGCGTCGAACGAGAACTCCGCTCTCCGCCCTCCGCGTCTTTCACCGCACATCATAGCGCAAAAATCCCACAAACGCTCCGGCAAACGCCAGCACCGTAAACAGCACCAGCAGGACAAGGTCCGGCATGACCCTTCCGAGGGAGCGGGAGAGTAGGTAATCCGGAGGGGTAAAGCGAGGCACTTCGCTGAGATCCAGGCTTTGGGCATCGACACCTCCGGTCGATATGTTGATGCCGCTCTCGCTGCTGATGCTGATGCGCATGCCGCTGTGGCCGCCGCTCTCCTTACGCTTCATATCCAGAAAATCGTTGAAGATGGTGCGGTAGGCCTGCATGGCATCTTCATACCGGGTCTTGAGGTCGATATCATTTCCGGCCAGTTGCATAGCCGCCAACTGGTAGGCGGAGGCCGGGGAAAAACGCGCAAGGATGAAAGCCAGCTGCTCCTGTATGGCGCGGCGATTACGAAAATCTTCCTGAAGTTTCCGTCCGTATTCACTGATGTCCTGCTGCAGCTTCTTGCGCTCGGCGTCTTCCTCCTCCAGCCAGGCCCACATATTGGCATCTTCGTAGGCCTCCCGTTCTTCCGCAGACATTCCGGCGGTGACGGCGTTTCGTTCCTGATAACGCTGGCTCATGGCCTCGCTGTGCTGATCCCAGCGCTCCTGGCTGTAGCCGGCCAGCTTGCTGTCGATTTCGGCGATACCGGGCACCGGAACCAGCTGACCGGCCAGCATGGCCCCGGCGCGAGGGATGATCAGCACCAGAGTAACCCATCCTACCAGCAGAAGCAAAAATGCGACGGAGGAGCTGCGAGTGCGTGCGGAAACCAGCAGACCGAGTGCCAGAAAAAAGGTGAAAAAGAGCAGGGAAAATCCGATCAGCAGGAAGATCCTGAGCCAATGATCCGCGGTCAGCGGGATGCGGTAAAGCAGCACCAGCAGCAGTGCCAGCAGAATTGGAATCAGCAGCGGGATGACCATGCCCAGCCAGGAACCGATTAATTTACCCAAAATATAACGCACCCGGGGCACCGGATTGGCAAAGGTCAGCTTTAAGGTGCCCTGTTCCCGTTCCCCATTGATGGCATCGTAGGTGAAGAGTATGGCCAGCAGCGACAGAGCGATCTGCACCACAAAGCTGAAATCGATAAAACGGAAAATTGCGAAAATCGGATCTTCCGAATAATTGCTCCGGCGCAGTTTGATCTCTTCCCATTCACTGATCGCGGAAAATCGCCCGATGTCGTAGTGCACCCCGGATACAAAGATCTGCATTGGGTCCGGCTGGCGGTACACCCGGGTATGCAGGGCCGACCAGGAAGAAGATTCGGCCATTTCCTGATCGTTGAGCTGGCGCGCGGTTTCGTATTGTGTCATAGAAGCGCGGTATTCCTGGATGCCGATGAAGACACTCAGCAGAATCAGCACCGCACAGGTGCCAAATGTCCCGACAAATTTGGGACTGGCGATGATGGATTTAAGTTCTTTCTGGATTAGTAGAGATAGCATGATTGCTCCTGTTCGCTTTGCTCACGATATTTGCTCACTACGTTCGCGATATTTGCTCGCTGTCGCTCACGATGTTTGCTCGCTGTCGCTCACGATGTTTGCTCACTACGTTCGCGATGTTTGCTCGCTGCCGCTCACGATGTTTGCTCACTACGTTCGCGATATTTGTTCGCTTCGCTCATGATATTGACTTTAGTACACATTATCTTTTATCTTTGCCCTTTGCCCTTTGCCCTTTGCCCCATTCACCGCACATCGTAGCGCAAAAATCCCACAAACGCTCCCGCGAAGCAAAGCAGATTGAAGCATGCCAACAGGCCGATATCGGCCAGAGATGTCGCCGCGGCTTCAGGTAATGGAGGCGGCTGATAGTCGAAGGCCGGAATCTCCCGGGGATCGATCGGAGGGGGCTGGTTATCCGCTCCACCGATCCGGCGCACCACGAAGCCGCCGCTGCGCAGCATCCCCCCGGTCTTCTCACCGATGAAGGCGGCGTAGCGTTCCTGGTAGGCGTTGGCGGCGTCAAGATACTGCTGCTTAAGCATGAGGGAGGTGCCGGCCAGGTTCATCGCCGCCAGGGAGAAAGATGCGGTGGGTGAAAGGCGGGCCAGCCATAAAGCCCAGCGTTCCCGCAGCCGCTCGCCGTTGCGGCGCTGCTCTTCCAGCCGCTCGCTCAGCGCCCGCAGCTTCTGCTCACGTTTTTCGGCTTGATCCTGCATAAACTGATTGAACTCATTGAGCATGGCTTCAGTGTCTTCGGTCTGGCTGGGGCGGAAGTTGGCCATTACTTTGCGGTCTTCTTCCCACAGTTGGGCCATCAGGCGACTTTTCTGGGTGGCGATTTCGTCGATAGGCAGCACATCTACCGCCCGCCCGGCCAGGAGTACCGCGCTACGGGGGATGATTAACACCGCAAAGAGCCAGAGGATCAACAATAGCAAAAATGAACTGGCAGAGCGGCGGGTCAGGGCGGAGACCCAGATCGATAGCGTCAGGAATACCCCGAAATAGAGGAGTCCGGCTCCGATGATCAGGGCCAGTCGACCCCAATCACCGCCGTTCAGGGGAATGCCCAGCAGGATCAGCAGCAGGCAGCCGATCAGCAGCGGAATCAGTAAGGGAACGGCCAGGGCCAGGAAGGTACCGGCCATTTTGCCCAAAATGTAGGTGGCGCGCGGGACCGCGTTGGCAAAGGTCAGCCGCAGGGTGCCTTGCTCTTTTTCGCCGTTGATGGCATTGTAGGCGAAGAGGATGGCAAACAGTGACAGCACGATCTGGAAAATAAAATCGAGATCCAGAAAACGGAATACTGCGAAGAGGGGATCTTCATTGAAGCGGCTGCCTTCCGCGGTCAGTTCACCCCGCCCATGCACTTCGACAGTGCGCCCGATGTCGTTGGCGATACCGGTGACCAGGGCTGCAATCGGCAAGGGAGGCAGGAAGATGTGTTGATCGACCATCATCCAGTCGGTGATGCCTTCCATCTGGCGAAGGTTCTCCGCCAGCGCGGCTTCGTATTGAGCGCGGGTTACCTGGTAGTTTCGTGCGCCGACATAAAATGCCAGGATAATCAGCAGCGCACAGATCCCGAAGGAGATGGCAAAGCGCGATGAGCCGATGGTCTCGCGCAGCTCTTTTTCGATAATCAGCTTCAGCATGGTTTTTCCTCGTTAGATGAACATATTCCCGGCTTAAACCGCCGCCTCCATATAACCGGCCATGTAAGCGACGTAGAGCTTTTCCAGATCCTCACCCTCCAGTTCGCTGCGGTGCTTTTCCGCTACCAGCCGGCCGCGGTTCATGATCCCCACTTTATCCGCCACCTGTTTGGCGCGGAAGATGTCGTGAGTAGACATCAGGATGGCCCGCCCTTCATCGCGCAGTTCCTGCAGCAGGGCAATGAATTCCAGGCCGGCCTTGGGATCGAGGCCGCTGGTCGGTTCATCGAGCAGGATTGCCGGGGCGTCTTTCAGGATGGCGATAGCAATGCCGCATTTCTGGCGCATCCCTTTGGAATAGGTGCGCAGTTTTTTGGCATGGGCCTCCTCCTGCAGCCCCACTCGAAGCAGCACCTTGCGGTAATCCTCGCGGGTGTAGCCGGTACGGCCGCCCAGACGGGAAAAATAATCGAGATTCTGCAGCGCGGTGAAATTGGGATAAAGCATCACATTCTCGGAGACGAACGCCACTTGCTTTTTGGCGGCGATGGGGTCGCGATGGGTGACGATGCCACCGATCAGCGCCTCGCCTTCACTGGGATCGATGAAATTGAGAAAAAGATTGATCGCGGTGGTTTTGCCGGCGCCATTGCCGCCGAGCATGGCGTAGATCTCTCCGGATTGAACTTGCAGGTTCAGGCGATCGAGCGCCAGAACCCCGTCTTCATAGCGCTTGCTAAGCTCCCGCGCAGCCAGCACGGGAGCGGATGGCCGGTCGTTACCGGCGTTGACTGCATTGTTTTGCATGGTTTGCTCCTATTTTAGTTTCTGGATGCTGGATGCTGGATGCTGAAAAAAACGTCTCCAACAGGTACTGCCAAGCACTTTTTATCTTTATACCACATATGCTTCTTCCTTTATCCTTAAACCTTCATCCTTTATTCCACGCAATCATCCAGCATCCAGTATCCAGCATCTTTTTTTAATCCGCGCGTTTCATTTCCGCGAAAGCCGAATGCCGAACACCACAATCCCGGCCACCAGCCCGAGGATCAGCAGGATCACGATGGCGGTGCCGAGCAGGTTGGCTTCTGCCAGGATTTCCACGGTGATCGACTTATCTTCTCCATTGATCGGCTGCCCTTCCGAAAAAGAGGTGGTGCGGGCACGCAGTTCGTATTTTCCGGGGGTAACGCCCGCCGGAGGGGTGATGAGCAAGCGCAGCTTTTGTTCTTCGCCGATGGCCAGCGCCGGCAGCACTGCCGGATCGGCCTTCCATTCCCAATTCAGCGGCGGGTCGATCTCCAACTCGATATTGTCGAGCCGGCGGGTGCCTTCGTTCTTGACGTCGAGGCTGAGGGATAGCGGTTGACCGGCAGAGACGGCGTAATAGAGTTGCGGGGCCTTTACCAGCAGTCGGCCGAGCCCCCGCGGCACCAGCTCCAGACGGACAAATCCCACCTCCAGCGCATCAATCTCCTCCCGGGTCCAGATCCTCCCCTGAAGATTGCCGAGCGCTTCCAGCCGGTCCTGGGGAATCACCAGCACATAAAACACCAGCGGCCGGTCCATCTGCACCTCGCCGGTGGGGCGGTCGGGCAGCGACACCTGCAGTGCCGCCCGCCGGGTATTGGTCGATTCGGTGAATTTGAACTGGCTGAGCCGGGCCTGGCCGCTTTCATCGGTGAAGTAGCGGTTCACCTGGCGGGGAAGGTTGACGATCTCCAGCTTGTAAGTGTTGTTCAGCCCGCTGAACAGCTCCAGGGTGAGTCCATAGGAGGCGGTTTTGCCCAATTCCACTTCCTGGGAGAATTGTTCCGACTGCACCACCACTTTGTTGACGCTGGCATCCTTTTGCAGGTAGATCTTGGGACTTCGCTGAGTACCGTTGCCGTAAACCAGGTTGACCACCACCGCATCGAGATCCTGCAGCAGCACGAAATCGAGGGTCTGGGGCTGACCGAATATCAGGCGATCGATCTTGGCTTCGTAAGGCTGGCTGATGATGGCGTTCCCATCGTTGAGAAGGGAGACGTAGACATTATTGACCACGTCCGGCTGGAGGGAACGGAAGAGCGCATCGTCGATGTTGAGCAGCTTGCGGTATTCGGCGCTGCCGCCGGAGGCGTTCTTCAGCGACAGGCGCACATGCTTGCGGCCGTCCTTCGCCTGGTATTTGACCGCACTTTCCACGCTGACGTATTGCTGCTCGAACAGCACCGCCAGGAGAGATTGCTGATAATTTACCTCCGCATCAGAAAAATTGCGGCGGCTCTCCTCCAGGCTGTTGGCGGAGACCAACTGCTGCTCGAAGAGGTCCTGCTGCCGCTCATACTCCGCTTTCGCCGCCTCGAAGGCGCCCTTGGCCCGCTTTAATCCCAGCAGTCGGTACTCATCGTCGCGCTGGTTGAACGGGGTGCCGAACTGGCTGAGCACCGGGTAGGAGAGCAGCAGTAGACAGATGGTCATTATCATTTTGGGTGAACGCATGAGAATCCTTAGATGTTTGTTCGCTTCGCTCACGATATTTGCTCGCTGATGCTCGCGATATTTGTTCGCTTCGCTCACGATATTTGCTCGCTTCGCTCACGATGTTTGCTCGCTTCGCTCACGATGTTTGCCGGCTGCGCCGGCGTTTTGGTTGAGGCGCGTAATCGGATTGTGCGTGTGTTTAAGTACACGTGCACGCGTGAGGTCGGGTCGCGACCCGACCCTACGGGAACAATTTTGGATATCATCCGTGTGCATCCGGTTCATCCGTGGCAAAAAAAATCCGCACTCCGCATTCCGCATTCCGAAATCGCATCACTTCCGCATCATCATCACCCGTCCCGGCGAGGCAGGTTTGGCGAAGGTGGAGGTGATGGATTGGCCGTTTCGGTTGACTTCGATGGTTACTTTCTGCCCGGGGGGATAGCTTTCGTATAATGTGCGGAAATCGTTTACGGATGCCATTGCCTTGCCGTCCAGCTTGCGGAGAATATCACCATCCTGGAAATTGGTGCCGACTGGTGGGGCTTCCTTCAGACCGTGGAGTTTTTCGACCAGGATTTTATCCTCGGAAGCACGCAGCAGAATCTGTAGCCCCGGCATCGGATAAATCGAATCGGTATTTCCGGATCCATCGCCCACAACGGTGCGGACAACCTGGCGGGGGGCATCTTCGGGATCGATCTTCGGAAAAGAAACCAGGAACATCTGGCCATCCCGGCGGAGCCCCAGCTTGATCTCTGCGCCAATCTCCAGAGCGTCGTAGCGTGACTTTAAACTTGCAACGGTCTTGATCCGCTGCCCATTCATCATCAGAATTTCATCCTGCTCTTGGGCGTCAACATCGGCATAAGCTGCGGGGCGGTGCTCCCCGTCCATCACGGCAAGGAAACGAACTTTGCCGCTATCTGCCGTTACAATGGCGGCCAGTTCCGGGAGTTGGAAAATTTCCCCTTCTTCGGCGGTTTGAAACGTCCGCGTCACCATCTGGGCAGAGAGGGTAGTGCTAAAAATAATTGCGCCATAAATGAATCGATAGAATGATCGCGATAGTCGCATTGATTTCTCCTTAATGACGTTAATGTGAATTAGATTTTGGACAAAGCATCCCTCCCAGGATGATAAATCCTGTTTTTTTACATCCCTTTTTCTTGCCTTTCAAGGGAGGAATTGCACCGTTCTCCCAGTAGAAGGGAGGGGTTACCTGCTGATCAGTTGTTTATAGAAATTCAGTTCCTCTGTGAACGCTGTGTCTCTGTGGCAAAATCACTCTCGGTTTTAGTTTTCTTGGAGGTGTCGACACGCATTTGAATTACCGGCGACTGCAGACGGCTGTCCTGGGGCATCAGCGACTTGATAAAAATTCGCCGCTGGCCGGAAACCCCACCTTCATTTTCCCGGACCTGGGTATAATCGCCCATATAAAACACAAAAATATTCTCCCGCAGATAGTCGGCCGAGACCAGCGGCGCGGCCCAGCCGGTCAGCAGCAGCAGGGTGGTGGCGATCAGCAGCGGCCACCGTTTGCGCCAGTGCGGTTCATGTGCCGGCGCGGCTTCCAGGATGCGGGTGACCCGCCGGCGCAGCGCGGAACCACTGGCTCCCATCGCCGCTACATAACGCTGTGCCGGTGTCATTTGCACCCATTCCGCCACCCGGGTGAGGCATTTCGCCAGGTTCAGCGATTGGCCGGTGTGCTGAACCGCCCAGTCGTCGCAGAGATATTCGGCGCTTTCCTGAAGCTGGTGCCGGGCCAGGCGGTTGAGGGGCTGAAAGAAAAAGAAAATATCGAGCAAAGCGCAAAAGTGCAGCCAGCGGTGATCCCGGCGCAGAATGTGCGCCAGTTCGTGGGCCAGCATGGTCTGCTGCTCCCGGGGATCCAACTCGCTCAATGCCCGTTGCGGCAGGCATATCTCTCTCCGGCTCAGCGCCATCGGGCTGGTAATGTGTGGGGAGACGGTCAGGTGCGGCGGATGGGTGCAGGCGGCCGAGCGGCACAGTTGCTGAAAGATTGTCAAAACCGGATGGTCACGCAGTATCCGGCGATCGGCCAGCAGCCGGCGCAGTTGCCCGCGGGCGCGGAAGTAACGTATTGCTGCGATAAGCACCCCGGCAACCCAGGCGATCAGGAGCCAGACCATCCAGTCGACGCTGTATGATTCCGCTTCCGCTGCCCGGGTTCCGTCATGAATTTTCGCCTCCGGGGGAAGTTTGAACACATGGGGAGGAAGTTCGCTCTGCCAAATGCTATCTCCGGCAGCCTGCAGGGAGGCGGTGATTTCCAGATGCACTTCCCCGCTGTCCGCAGCCGATTGCCGGCGGGTACGGATGTATTTCTCCGGCGACAGATCATGGGAGCCGGATATGCTTTCGGAAAAAATCTGCTGACAATGATCCGCTGTGAGTTTGCGGGAATCCGGATTTGCGGATATCAGCGTACTGGTTGAGGGCGTATCCATCTGACAGGAATCAAGCAGAGCAGTGAGTTCATGGGAGACATCCGGTCTGGAGGTGATTTGCTGCAGGATGCCCTGAGGATCTGCATCGGAGCGGAAGGCGAGGATATGGCGGCCGCTGACCGGCTCCATGCCGCTGAGTAGCTGAAAAGTGGCGGTCAGCAGTCCTCCGGCCAGAGCGGTTTTCCAGAGCACATCCTTCAGCTGTTGGCGCCGGGGAGGAACGATCAGGGTCAGCAGCCATACCGCCAGCAGCAGCAGGGTGCTATGGACGGCATAAGTCAACAGCCAGCCGGCAACCGCCGGAAGGTATTGCTGCAAAATATTGGCAAAGGCAGGAGGCAGTATGCTCATTTGGCTTTTTCCTCTTTTTCCGCAATCATCTTTTTCAGCTCGTTGAGGTCGGTTGCGTCGATTTCCGACTCGCGCACCAGGTGGCTGACCAATGCTTTCACATCCCCCTGGAACAACTGCCCGATCAGATCACGCACCATCGAACGGCGCACGTCCCGTTCGCTGACCAGGGCGCGGTAGACATACTGGCGGTTTTCGGTGCGGTGGGTAATCAGGCTGCGCTTTTCCAGGCGGGAGAGCATCGTTGCCACGGTGGTGGGCGCCAACTCGCGGTTTTGCTCCTGTAAGGCGGTCTGAACCTCGGCAACGGTCGCTTCGCCGCTATCCCACAGCACCCGCATGATCTCCATTTGTAATTCGCTCAAACTACGATCTTTTTTCATCACATGGCCAGTTTAATTATTACACCTGTAGTTCTACGGCTGTAGTATATAAAGGTTCCGGGGAAATTTAAGTGAATTGAATTGTATTTGGTATTTTGCAGAAAAAGCATGTAATATGATATATGAAAAATCCGATCGAGAAAATCATTATTGGCCGTCGGGACCGGGCGGATTTTCCGGAGCTGGGGCTGTTCGATATCGATGTGAAGGTTGATACCGGGGCGTATACCAGCTCGATCCATTGTCATAATATTACCGTGGTAGAAGGACCCGGCGGAAAGCAGGTGCGCTTCAATCTGCTGGATCCGAGTCATGCGGATTATGATGAGAAAGAATTCGTGCTGCCGATCGCCCGGATCAAACATGTCAAAAGCTCTTCCGGCACCTCTGAAAAGCGATTTTTTATCAAAACGCAGATTCTGCTTTTTAGTGAGTTGATCGAGTTGGAACTCTCGCTGACCGACCGTTCCGATATGAAATTTCCGGTACTATTGGGTCGGAAATTGCTTAAGAAACGCTTCATTGTCGATGTTGCCAGGTTTAATTTGTCCTATCGACACAAACAAAAGCACTCCAAACGTTTCGAAAGGATTTAGTATGAAAATAGCTGTTTTGTCTCGGAAAGCTTCACTTTACTCCACCCGGCGGTTAAAAGAAGCGGGTCAGGAAAGGGGGCACGACATGCAGGTGATCGATTACCTGCGCTGTTATATGAATATCACCTCCCACCGGCCGATGGTGATTTTTAAAGGGGAGCCGCTGGCCGATTTCGATGCGGTGATTCCGCGGATCGGAGCCTCGCGTACTTTTTACGGCACGGCGGTGGTGCGGCAGTTCGAGATGATGGGGGTTTTCCCCACCAATGAATCGCAGGGCATTTCCCGCTCGCGCGATAAACTGCGCTGTCTGCAATTGCTGGCCCGGGAGGGGATTGGGCTGCCGGTGACCGGTTTTGCCCATTACACCAACGACATTGACGGGCTGATCAGCATGGTCGGCGAGGCGCCGCTGGTGATCAAACTGCTGGAAGGCACCCAGGGGATCGGGGTGGTGCTGGCAGAGACCAACCAGGCGGCGAAGTCGGTGATCGAGGCCTTCCGGGGGTTGGATGCCAACATCCTGGTGCAGGAATTTATCAAGGAAGCCGGAGGAATGGACATCCGCTGCTTCGTGGTGGGAGGCAAGGTGATTGCCGCGATGAAGCGTCAGGGCGCCGAGGGGGAATTCCGCTCCAATCTGCACCGGGGCGGCTACGCGGAAAAGATCAAGCTGACCCCGGAAGAGCGCAGCACGGCGGTGCGCGCCGCCAAGACGATGGGCCTGAACGTGGCCGGGGTCGACCTGCTGCGCTCCAATCACGGCCCGGTGGTGATGGAAGTGAATTCCTCGCCGGGGCTGGAGGGTATCGAAGAAAGCACCGGGATCGATGTGGCCGGCAAGATCATCGAATACATCGAAAAAAATGTGCATGACAAATCGAAGATCAAAGACAAGGTCAAGGGATAACCATGCCGGATGTTATTGCTATTAATGAGGTAACGGTAAGGAAGGGCGAAAACAAGGAAATCAATCTTAATATTGCCCGTTTACCCACCCAAACCGTGATCGACCTGCCGATTTTTGTCTACCGGGCGGCGGAAGATGGTCCCACCATCTCGGTCACTGCCGGGCTGCACGGCGATGAGATCAACGGGATCGAGACCATCCGGCGGATGATCTACAACCAATCGATCATCCCCCATGCCGGCACGGTGATCGCCATCCCGGTGGTCAATGTTTACGGATTTATCCACACCTCACGCAAGTTCCCCGACGGAAAGGATCTTAATCGCAGCTTTCCCGGCAGCAGCAGCGGCTCGCTGGCCGGGCGGATTGCCCACGTGCTGATGAACGAGGTGGTGCCGCATATCGACTGCGGGATCGATTTCCATACTGGCGGGGCCAGCAAGGAGAATTATCCCCATCTTCGCTGCAAT
Source organism: Calditrichia bacterium (assembly GCA_020635015.1). Taxonomy (GTDB): domain Bacteria; phylum Calditrichota; class Calditrichia; order RBG-13-44-9; family J075; genus JACKAP01. Next base: position 737,294 of record JACKAP010000001.1, read on the forward strand.
TTCGATTTTCCGCGCAGCCTGGAGCTGGCCCGGGCATTTGCGCCGCCGTTCGTGGTGAACTCGAAAGCGCCGGATCACTCCTTCCGCAAGGCCGCCGCACTGCAGGGAAAGCCGATCCTGACCTTTGAAGGGGGCGAGTCGCTGCGGCTGCACGATTTTTCCATCCGCCAGGGCATCGACGGGATTCTGCGCCTGATGAAGCATCTCGGGATGAAAAACAGCCGGGTGGCGAATGGGGAAACCCGGGTGCTGCCGGGGAGCCGCTGGCGGCGGGCACAGTATTCCGGCCTCTTCCGCGCCTCGGTGCGCATCGGGGAGCAGATCCGGCGCAACCAGGTGCTGGGCTATATCGCCGATCCTTTCGGGGAGACCGACTACAAGATCAAGGCGCAATCCGACGGCTATGTGATTGGGTTGAACAATATGTGCGTGGTGAATAAGGGGGAGGCGTTGATTCATATTGCGGCGGAAGGAGGCGAAAAGTAATGGTTGTTGGTTATTGGTTATTGGTTATTGGTTATTGGTCATTGCTAGTAGATCATGAGAAATTATCACCAACAACCAACAACCAACAACCAACAACCAACAACCAACAACCAACAACCAACAACCAACAACCAACAACCAACAACCAACCCGGAGGTTTCCCTGGTATGATTTCAAAGCAGACTTACCAGTTTCTACAAGATCTCAGGAAAAACAATGACCGTGAATGGTTCAATGCCAACAAGCCGCGCTATGAGGCGGCGCGGGCCGAGTTTGAGAAGTTTGTCGGGGAGCTGATTTTGCATATCGCCCGCTTTGATCCGGCGATTGGGGCGCTGAACCCGAAACGCAGCATCTTCCGGATTTACCGCGATACCCGTTTTGCAAAAGATAAATCACCCTATAAAACCAACATGGGTGCGCATTTGGTGGCGTTTGGGGAAAAGGTGCACGACCGGGCTGGGTATTACATTCACCTGGAGCCGGGCAACACCTTCCTGGCCGGCGGAGCCTACTTGCCGCCCTCACCCTGGCTGAAAGCGATCCGCGAGGCGATCGATGAAGACGGGGACGCATTCCAGAAGCTTCTCAACAGTGCCGGCTTTAAAAAATATTTCGGGGGACTGGAGGGAGAAACGCTCAAAACCCGGCCGAAAGATTATCCGGAGGATCATCCGCATATCGAACTGCTCAAACACAAAAGCTTCCTGGCGGTGCATCAAGTGAAAGATAGCGATGCCATGTCGCCGGACTTCCTGACCCATGCAGCGGCGGTTTTCAAGGCGCTGAAACCGTTTGACGATTTTCTGAATAATGCTCTGACGCGGAGGTAATCTCACAGCTCAATGGCACGCAGATTTTCACAGATCGGACAGATTTTCGCAGATTAATACATTGTTACATGGTTACTTGTATTCATTAAACTCGTATGCCTATTCTTTTAACCATGTAACCATGTAACAATGCTCCTGTCGTATCTGTGTAAATCTGTCAAATCTGCGTGCCATGTTTTTAGCGTGTCTTTAGTTCAGCATCTTCTCCCTCACCTCCGGCCCCTTCTTTTTCTTCACATAAACATTGAACCACTGGATCAGGTTGTTGATGAAATGGATCTCGTGGGCCCGTTCGGTCAGGCCGTGCGGTTCGCGGGGATAGAGGATCAGCTTGGTGTCAACATTATTGTGCTTCAGCGCGGTGTAGAGTTCGTGGCTCTGTCCCGGATGCACCCGCTCATCCTTAAGGCCATGCACCACCAGGGTGGGGGTCTGGGCGTTCTGGATGTGGTAGAGCGGGGAGCGTTCCCAGTGGAGATCGCGCTGCTGGTACCAGTAGGAGTTCCAATGCACCAGGGACATCTCGTGGGGAATGTCGGTGGTGCCGGTGAAGGACATCCAGTTGGTCAGGCCGGCAGCAACCATGGCAGCTTTAAAACGCTGGCTGTGACGGGTGGCGGCCCAGGCGGAGAAGTAACCTCCGTAGGACCAGCCCCCGGTGCAGACCTGCTCGTTATCGGCCAGCCCCCGTTCCACCAGGGCATCGACTCCGGCGAGCACATCTTCGAACTCTTTGCCACCCAGGTCGTCATGATCCGCTTTGCTGAAGGCCACGCCCCGGCCGCCGCTGCCGCGGTAGTTCGGCTCCAGCACCAGGTAGCCGTTGGCGGCCAGCACCTGCACCGGGTAGGTGGGGCGGGTGGTCCAGCCGTTCAAGCTGACCCCTTCCGGCCCGCCGTGGATCTGCAGGGCCAGGGGATAGCGCTGCCCTTCCCGGTAGTTGAGGGGATAGGTGAGCACGCCCTCAATGCGCCAGCCGTCGGCGCCCTGCCATTCGATCACCTCCTGGCGGGCCAGCTGCACTTCGGCCAACTGCGGATTATGGTCGGTCAGACGCTGCAATTTCCCATCTTTGAGCGTCCCGCTATACACTTCGTTCGGGTGGGCGGGCGCATCCGCCACTGCAGCAAAGATTTTCTTTTGCGGGTGCAGCGAGAAGGACTGAAGATTAGGCGCTCCTTTAACCAGCAGCTTCATTTTCCCGCTGGCGGCATCGACGCTGCGCAGGGTGCGCACTGTGCCTTCACTGGAGAGCAACAGGATCGTCTTAGCGTCGAGCCAGTCCAGGGAAACCCCGCTGCCTTCGAAGTCGCCGCTCAGGTTTTTCGGCGCACCCCCTTCCGCCGGCACCACGAAAAGGCTCTGCGCCAGGGGATCGCTGATGTCCACCGCCCCCAGGAAGGCGATCTGCTTTCCATCCGGGGAGAAGGCCAGATCGCCGAGCTTGCCTTCGGTCTGGCAGAGCGGTTTGACGCTGCCCTGGTCGGCGGAGACGGTGTAGAACTTACTGTACATGTAATCATCGTCGGTGAGGGGCGTTTCGGTGGCCCGGATGACCAGGGAGCGGCTGTCCGGCGACCAGTAAATGTCGTGCACCGAAAGGTTTTCTTTTACCAGTTGGTGGCTTTCCCCGCTTTGATTGTCGTGCAGATAGAGGCGGCTGTATTTGAAATTGCTGTCGGGAATGATCCAGTCTTTGCCGGCTTCTTCATCGGCAGCTTCTTCCTTGCTGAGGGGATCTTTCGAGATAAATGCCACCCAGCGGCCGTCGGGGGAGAGGCTATATTGGCTGACTGCCTGGGAATGGCTGGTTACCGCCTCGGCCGCTCCGCCATTTACCGGGATGCGATACACCTGGGTCTGGGGATAATGCTCGGTGCGTTTGGAGAGGAAATAGAGGAATTTCCCGTCCGGCGACCAACTGACTGAAGTGGCGCTGTACGGCCGGGAGGAATACTGAACTGCGTCGCCTCCGGCGAGGGGGCGGACCCATAGCTCTGCATAAGAACGGCCCGGTGCCTCTTCCGCCTCGCGAGGTACGCTGAGCACGTAGGCGATATGCTGCCCGGCGGGATCGATTGCCGCCTGGCGCACGCTCTTCAAGCTGACCACCTGTTCCGCGGTCATGCCGTCATTTTGAGCCAGGAGGGGCAGGCAGAGCCAGAGCGCCATCCCGGCGGCCCACAGGGCTTTCCGGTAAAACGATTGTTGATCGTATTTCATCGTTGAGACCTCTTGTTGGTTTTGACAGATGGAATTAGAAAATGAAATTTTTGTAGACGGGTGGACGGGTTGATGGGGAAAAACGGACCTGGCATCATGACCTGGGAATTGTATCGAACATTTTTTACTTTTGGCATCTGAAGATACGTGATTACAAGCTTTTCTACAAGGGATAATGCGCAAAGGAGGCCGGCTTGGCGGGGGATTTGTGTAATTAGGATTGGAGCGGTATCTTTAATAGGAAATAGAACACGGATGACACGGATTCCCGCGGATTTTATGCTGTTGCAGTAAGGTGTTGTATTGAATCAAAATGATTGCGAAGACATTCTAAGGTAAATGTCATTGTCTTTTACGTCACTCAGTCATCCGCGAAAATCTGCGTCATCCGTGTCATCCGCGTTCTATTTTAAACTTAATTAGTGTAATGATTCAGATAGGAAACAGACTCATGAAAAAAATGTCCATGTTTGTCGGAATTGGATTGGCGCTATTGATGTCAGTGGCTTGCGAGGAACCGGAAGCGAAGCCGGAGGCTGCGACCGGGGCACCGGCGTTCGGGATTGTGCTGCATGGCGGCGCCGGCACCATCCTGAAAGAAAATATGACGGCCGAAACCGAAACGGCTTACCGGGAAAAGCTAAGCGAAGCGCTGCAGGTGGGGTACGACATTCTGAAGAATGGAGGCAGCAGCCTGGATGCGGTGGAACAAACCATTCACATCCTGGAGGACAGCCCCCTTTTCAATTCCGGTAAAGGGGCGGTGTATACCCATGACGGCACCCATGAACTGGATGCCTCGATTATGGACGGCCGCACCCGCAATGCCGGGGCGGTAGCGGGGGTGCAGCGGGTAAAGCATCCCATCAGCCTGGCGCGGCAGGTGCTGGAGCATTCCCCGCACGTGATGCTCTCCGGCGCCGGCGCGGAGGCGTTTGCTGCGCAGCAGGGTCTGGAGATGGTCGATCCGGCTTATTTTGATACCGAGCGCCGTTACCAGCAATTGCAGAAAGCCCTGGAGAAAGAAGCGGCCGAGGGGACCTCCTCCGCTCTCCGGCCGGCGGCAGATCATAAATTCGGCACCGTGGGCGTGGCGGCGCTGGACCAGCAAGGCAACCTGGCGGCGGGCACCTCGACCGGGGGGATGACCAACAAGCGCTTCGGACGCATCGGCGACTCGCCGGTGATCGGTGCCGGCACCTACGCCGACAACCGCACTTGCGCGGTTTCCTCCACCGGGCATGGCGAATACTTTATTCGCTCGGTGGTGGCGTACGACATTTCCGCGCTGATGGCTTATAAAGGCATGACCCTGCAGCAGGCCGCCGACGAAGTGGTGATGAAAAAGCTGGTCGAATTCGGAGGAGAAGGGGGCATCATCGCCATCGATAAGAACGGCAACATCGCCATGCCGTTCAATACCCCTGGGATGTACCGCGGGTACATGGACAAAGATGGCCGGGCGGTGGTGAAGATTTATCGGGAATAGGGTGTAAAAGAACACGGATGACACGGATTTAACTGAATTAGCCACAGAGTCATCCGTGTTCTATTTTCTGGTTTGATTTCCACAATGATCCCACCACCATCCCCACCGCACTGGCGATCACCCCCGGCACCAGGCTGGGCACCTCCAACCCGGCGAACTCGCTGACCAGCCAGGCGCCCATGCCCAGGAGCATCGCCAGCAATGCGCCGCGCGGGGTGGCTTTTTTCCAGTAGAGGCCGGCGACCATCGGCACGAACAGCGAGACCAGGCTGAGGGCGGAGGATTCGCCCACCAGCTCATAGATATTCGAACGCATGCTGGCCAGAACGGTGGAGACCAGCGAGATCGCCACCACCGAGCCGCGCAGCAGGCGCAGGAACTGTTTGTCGCTCAGTTTGGGAAGGTAGGGGCGGATAACGTTTTCCGCCAGGATGGTGGCCGGGGCCAGGATGGCGCCGCTGGAGGTGCTCATGATCGCCGAGAGCAGCGCGCCGAAGAACATCACCTGGATGAGTACGCTGGAGTGCAACAGCACTGCCTGGGGCAGCACCATTTGCGGGTCACCTGCCATCAGTTCCGGGTAGACTACCTTGGCGCTGAGACCGATCAGCAGGGGGATAAAGGCGATGGTGAGGTACATCAGGCTGCCGACATAGGATGCCCGTACCGCTACATTTTCCGAGCGGGCCGACATCACCCGCTGGAAGACATCCTGCTGGGGAATTGACCCCAGGCCGATGGTGATCCAGGCGGCGAGGTATTCGACGAAAGCGAAAGGTTCCGGATCGGGGGTGAAGCGAAAGAAATCTGCCGGGGCCTGAGCAATTACCTGGGCCAGCCCTCCGGCTTTGCCGGAAATCTCGATCAGCAGAAACAGCAGTCCGGCAATGATGATGATCGTTTGCATGAAGTCGGTGATCGAGATCGACCACATTCCCCCGATGTAAGTATAGAGCAGCACGATCCCGGCGCTGGTGAGGATGCCCGCCTCCAGGGGGATGCCCAGCACCACGTTCATAATGATGCCCATCGCCACCAATTGCGCCGCGATCCAGCCGAAATAAGAGACCACCATAAAAATTCCCGCCAGCAGCTCCACCTTCTGATCGAACTTGATGCGGTAGAAATCGCCGAAGGTCAAGATGTTCATGCGGTAGATCGGGCGGGCGAAGAAGATCCCCACCAGCAACAGGCACAGTGAGGCGCCGAAGGGATCTTCGATGACCCCCAACAGGCCGTGCTGCACGAATTCCGAGGAGGCCCCCATCACGGTTTCCGAGCCAAACCAGGTGGCGAAGACTGCGGTAGAAGCCAGCATCAGGGGCAGGCGGCGACCAGCCAGCACAAAATCTTCTGCATTCTTGACAAACCGGGAGGCGGTTAAGCCGATCGCGATGGTGATCAGCAGGTAGATGATGATTGCGGAAAAAAGCATCGCGCTCCTTGCCGTAAAGTTGACGCGGGCTAAACGCAAATGGGGCGTTTATAAATTCCGCAAAAGATAGATGATATGGGGAGATAATCCAAAAAAAAAATAAAGGGGGTGGGACATCAGAATTGTATTTGCCACAGAGACACAGAGTTCACAGAGAACTGATAAATAAATGTTTAAAGACTCAGTGATCTCTGTGCCTCTGTGGCAAAAATTAAAGTTTGCTTATTTGGAGCACAGAACAAATACCGGCAGTCTATTTAAACGGAATACGCAACTGCTGCCCGGGATGGATCAGGTCGGGGTTCTTAAGCTGATCCTTGTTCATCTCGAAGATCTCCATATAGCGGTTGAAGGTGCCGAAGAACATCTTGGAGATCTTGCTCAGGCTGTCGCCGCGTTTCACTTCGTAGATGCCATAATAATCGGTAACTTCCACCTTGATGTCTGCCTGGATATCCGCCGGGTTTTCCCCGCCGATCTCCTTGATCTTATCCCACATCAGGTCTTTTTCCAACTGGGTTTTGGCGGTGCCTCCGACCTTCAGGATGCCGCCTTCCTCGTTGACATAGCCGTCTTTGACGCCAAATTTAAGACCCAAATCCAGTACCGGTTGATATTTCGCTTTGACGCTCATATATATCGCTCCTTGTCTTTTTTGATCCGAAGATAAGCATTCTACAGGAAATTGTCAGCAAGAAATCGAAAATTTTAGCGGCCCTGCGCCATTGCTTCCAGGCGGCGGATGCGCTCCTCCATCGGGGGATGGGTGGACAGGAGCCGGCTGGCGCCTCCGAAGAAGGGATAAACGATGAACATGTGCGAATGCGCCGGGTTGCCGTTCTGCATCGGCTGGCGCTGCACCCCGTGCTGCAGTTTGTTCAGGGCGCTGGCCAGGGCCAGGGGCTTGCCGGAGATTTCCGCGCCGCCCTGATCGGCGGCGTATTCGCGCACCCGGGAAATTGCCATACGGATGATCATTGCCACCAGCGGCGCGGCCACCATCAGCAATAGAGCGGCGATAGGATTGCCGCCCCGCCGTGAGCCGCCCGCGCCAAAGCGGGCCATCTGGCCCAGCATGGCGATTGCGCCGGCAATGGTGGCGGCGATGGTGCCGGTGAGGATATCGCGGTGCTTGACGTGCGCCAACTCGTGGGCCATGACGCCGGCGAGTTCGTCATCATCGAGCAGCTGCAAGATGCCCTCGGTGGCAGCCACCGCCGCGTGCTCCGGATTGCGCCCGGTGGCGAAGGCATTGGGGGTGCTGTCGGGGAGGATATAGACTTTCGGCATGGGCAGGCCGGCATTTTGCGCCAGGTCGGCGACGATATGATAGAGCCGGGGGTGGTCATCCGGTCCCACCTCCCGGGCCTGGTAGCGCTTCAGCACCATCTTGTCGCTGAACCAGTAGCTGTAGAAATTGATCCCGGCGGCGATCAGGAAGGCCAGGAAAGCGCCCGCCCGGCCGCCGGCAAGGCCGCCCAGCCAGACGAACATTACGGTCAACACCGTCATTAGCATGAAGGTTCTGAAGGTATTATTCATAAGGCAGTTTTGCTCCCTCAGGATTTAACGTTTTTTGCCGCCAAAGAGCGCGCCGAGCAGACCGCCGAGCAGACCCCCGCCGCCTTTCTGCCCGCCGCCTCCGGAAAGCAGGAAGCCGGCTACATCATCGAGGATGCTGCCGTCGCCGTCCTGATCCAGCAAAGCGGCGATGCCGGAAGAGCCGGCGCCCTGGGTGTCGCGTTTCTGGGTGAGGAAGCCCAGGATCAGCGGGGCCAGCATCGGGATGATCTTGGAAGCGGTGCTGCCGTCGAGCTTGAACTGTTGGGAAAGCAGGTTGGTGGCCTGGTTGCCGGACTCGCCCAAAAGGCCGCCCAACTGCGGATCGGCGCTGCGCTGGCCGCCCATAAAGGCTTCGAAAAGACCGCCGATATCTCCCAGCACATCGGCGCTGCCATATTTGTTGAGGATATGATCGACCCGCTCCGGGCCACCGCGCTCGTCCTTCTGGCGCTTGAGCCCGCCCAGGATCAGCGGCGCCACCTGGGGGATCATCTTCATGACATCATTCTGCTTGATGCCCAGAGAGCCCGCCATCTGCTTGGATACTTCCGGCCCAAGCGACTTCATGAATTCGCTGATAAAATCGGCCATTTTATTTCCCTTTCGTTTAGTGGTTAATTTAATTTCGCAAAGATAGAGATTTCACCCATCATATCAAAACAAGTTCTTAAAATCACTCGCCTATAAAGCAATCGCTGTGCCGGAAATATCCAGCGGAAGCGGAAACTGCCTGGCGAAGGTCATAAGTCGCTATAACTAATTCGATTACCCCCTATCGTAATGCAGTTCCCCGCCGCGCCTGCCGTACCGGGTAGGGGCATTTCCCCAATCGATACGGAGAAAGCAGCGGGAAAAAACCAATTCAACAAAAAAATATTTGACGATCTGCCAGCAATTTTGCACTATCTTTGGCGTAGTTGTTGAAAATTTAACCGGATTTCTTTATTATTGACTGATGTTACGCAGTAAAGTCGTGAATGGATTGATGAGTGGAGGAGTATGTTCGTCGATGCTCCTTTCACTCATAAACCCATCAACCGCTGCAATGACTTTATTTTAACCCACAGACCAGACCCGGAGGTACCCCCTTGCAAGTATTCGAAAAATTAGGCCTGTTTTACCTCGGCAGACAGGTTGACGCCGCCGGCGAGACGCCGGAGAACGCCTATCTGCTTTACGATTCTAAAGACCTGTGCACGCACGCGGTGTGCGTGGGGATGACCGGCAGCGGCAAGACCGGCCTGTGCATCTCCCTGCTGGAGGAAGCGGCGATCGACAATATTCCCGCGATCATCATCGATCCCAAGGGCGATATGGGAAACCTGCTGCTGACCTTCCCGGAGCTGCAGCCGGCGGATTTCCAGCCCTGGATCAATCTTGATGAGGCGCGCAAGAAGGACCTGACGGCGGAAGCCTTCGCCGGGCAACAGGCGGAACTGTGGCGCAAGGGCCTGGCACAGTGGGGGCAGGACGGAGAGCGTATCCGCAATCTACGCCGCAATACCGACATGGCGATCTACACCCCCGGCAGCAGCGCCGGCCTGCCGGTATCGATCCTGAAATCCTTTGCCGCCCCGGACTCGAAGCTGCTGGAAGATCTTGACCTGCTGCGCGACCGCATCCAGACCACCGCCTCGGGAATCCTGGAATTGCTGGGAATGAAGGTCGATCCCTTACAAAGCCGGGAGCATATCCTGCTGGCGAACATCATCGAGCATAGCTGGATGGCCGGGAAGGATCTCGACCTGGGCAGCCTGATCCAGCTGATCCAGAATCCTCCCATCGAGCGCATCGGGGTGTTCGACCTGGAATCGTTTTATCCCGCCAAGGAGCGCTTCAAGCTTTCCATGACCCTCAACAATTTGCTGGCTGCCCCCGGATTCCAGAGCTGGCTGGAAGGCGAGGCGCTGGATGTGGGCAGCATGCTCTATACCCCTTCCGGCACCCCGCGCACCAGTATCTTTTCCATCGCCCACCTCTCCGACGCGGAACGGATGTTCTTCGTGACCCTGCTGCTGAACCAGATCCTGGGCTGGATGCGCACCCAATCCGGTACCACCAGCCTGCGGGCAATTCTCTATATGGACGAGGTGTTCGGCTTCCTGCCGCCGATCGGGGAACCGCCCTCCAAGCGCCCGCTGCTGACCCTGCTGAAGCAGGCCCGGGCCTTCGGTCTGGGGGTGGTGCTGGCCACCCAGAACCCGGTCGATCTCGATTATAAAGGTCTTTCCAACACCGGCACCTGGTTCATCGGGCGGCTGCAGACCGAGCAGGACAAAGAACGCCTGGCCGATGGGCTGGCCAGCGCCAAATCCGGGGGACTGGATAAAAAAGCCCTGATGGAGCGCATTTCCACCCTCGATAAGCGCGAGTTCCTGTTGCAAAATGTGCATGAGGAGCATCCCCAGCTGTTTAAGACCCGCTGGGCGATGTCCTATCTCTGCGGGCCCCTGACCCGCAATCAGATTAAGAGCTTGATGGCCTCGCGCCAGGCGGCGCCGGCCGCAGCGGCACCGTCAGCCGCCCCGGTTGCGGCCCGGAAAGCGCCGGAGAAGACCGATCCCCGCCCGGTGCTGCCTCCGGAGATCCGCCAGTATTACGCCCCGGCGCGGCAGACGGGGGCTGGTAAGATCGTCTACCACCCCTACCTGATTGCCGGAGGCGAAGTGCAGATCTTCAATAACCGCTACGGGGTGGCGGAAACCATCCCGGTGGCCCACGCCCTGGAGATCGATGGGGATGCGCCGGCCCTGAACTGGGACGCGGCGCAGAAAATTGTTTTCCAGCCGGAGCTTCTGGGCAGCGACGTTTTACCGGATGCGTCCTACCTTTCTCTGCACAGCGACATTCGCAAGGCAGCCACCTACGACCAGTTCGACAAGCAGTACGAATCGTTCGTATATCGCGATTATCAGTTGGTGCTGTGGAAAAGCAGCGGAGCCAATGCGGTCTCCCGGCCGGGAGAAAACGAACGCGATTTCCGTATCCGCCTGAGCCAGTCGGCTCACGAGCAGCGCGACCTGGCGATGGACCGTCTCAAACGCAGCTATGCCGGTAAGATCCGCACCCTGGAACGGCAACTCCTTACTGCCGAGCAGCAGGCGGCGCGAGAAGCCGACCAGTACGATCAGAAGAAAATGGATATGGCGGTTTCTATCGGCACCACCCTGCTGGGGTCGATCTTCGGTAGCCGCTCCCGCAGCGGGGTGAGCCAGGCGGCGCGCTCTGCCAGCAAGCTTGGCAAGGAAAAGCGCGACATCGAGCGGGCGGAAGCCAAGGTGGCGAAGATCCATCAGCAGATCCAGGAACTGGAAGCGCGGCTGCAGCGCGAGATGGATGCGATCGCCGCTCAATACGACCCGATGTCTGAGCAACTGGAGGACGTGGTACTGCGCCCGAAAAAATCCGACATCTATCAAAAATGGTACGGCATCCTCTGGGTTCCTTTCCGGCACGATGCGCAGGGAGTGGCGTCGCTCCATCCGGCAATTGGATAGGCGGACTTCCCGGGTGATAATTGCACACAGATTTTCACAGATTTGACAGATTTACGCAGATACGGCTGTGATGATGTTTCGATCTCGTTCCACGCTCTGCGTGGAACGTTTTTGGTGACGCTCCGCGTCACAACTTAGCGGAACTGGACTGTTTTGTTGATCCGTGAGTTGGTTTAAGAAGATATTCAGCATAACATATTGGCGTTTTTACCCCCCTTCCGTCCCCCCTTACCAAGGGGGGAAACCTGAAAGTCTCCCCTTAGTAAGGGGAGATTTAGAGGGGTTGAAAAATGTCGGTATTAACAACAATTACCATTCACCATTCACCATTAAAAAGGCTCCCCCGGGGAAAATATGCTCAAAAAATATATTATACACCAATTGTTGATCTTGCTGCTGCTCTGCCTGACCACCGGCGGGCTGTTTGGGCAAAATATCTCCGTCACCAAAATCGAGCCGCCCAATTGGTGGGTGGGGATGAAGTGGAATACCGTGCAGTTGATGGTCTATGGCGAAAATCTGCAGGGGATTAGTGCGAAGTTCAGCGATTCGCGGATAACGGTGCGGGAGGTGCACCGGGTCGCCAATCCGGCCTACGCGTTTATCGATATCGCGATTCCCGATGACCTGCCGCCGGGGAATTACCCCTTGCAGTTGCAGCGGGGCGATGAGACACTGACGGTCGATTACCCCCTGCTTGCCCGGGAAAGCGGCGGCCTGCGCCATCAGGGCTTCAGTCCCGCCGATGTGGTTTACCTGATCACCCCGGACCGCTTCGCCAACGGCGATCCGGCCAACGACATGGTGCCGGAGATGGGCGATACCCTTGACCGCGCGCATCATTACCGGCGGCATGGGGGAGACATCCAGGGGATCATCGACCGGTTGGACTACCTGCAAGACCTGGGCATCACCGCTATTTGGATCAATCCCCTGGTGGAGAACCGCATGCGGCGGCAGTCCTATCACGGTTATGCCGCGACGGATTTTTACCGCATCGATCCCCGCTTTGGCACTAATGAACTTTATAAGACCCTGGTGGAAGAGGCGCACCGCCGCGGCCTGAAGATCATCGTCGATCATGTAAGCAACCACTGCGGCTCGGGACATCCCTGGCTGGCCAACCCGCCGGTGCCGGGCTGGTTCAATGATCAGGGAGCGGAGAATCCGGAGATCACCCATCACTACAAATATTCCTTTTCCGATCCCCACGCCGACAGTGCCTCCATCGCCAACACCACCCGGGGCTGGTTCGTGCGCTATATGCCCGATCTCAATCAAACCAACCCGTTCATGCACAACTACATCATCCAAAATACCATTTGGTGGATGGAATACAGCGGCCTCGACGGGATCCGTGAAGACACCTATCCCTACGCCGATCAGCAGTTCCTGGCTGACTGGGCGGCGGCTGTGCGGGCGGAATATCCCGGCACCAATATCGTCGGAGAAATCTGGGAATACGATCCGCCGATCATGGCCTACAGCCAGGCGAACAGCAAATTTCCCCGGCCGTTTGACAGCAACCTCCCCTGCGTCACCGATTTTGCCTTTGGCGGCGCATTTCATCAGTACCTGGCGGAAGATGCGAAACTGAATGTGTTTTATAAAATTCTGGCCCAGGATTTCCTCTATGCAGATCCCTACAATCTGCTCACTTTCGGCGATAATCATGACATGCCCCGCCTGATGTTCCTGGCCAACGGGGATGCGGAAAAGGTGAAGCTGGCCCTGGCGCTGCTGCTGACCACCCGGGGCATTCCCCAGATCTATTACGGCACGGAGATCGGCATGGTGGGGGGAAAAGACCATGGCAGTTTGCGGAAGGATTTTCCGGGAGGCTTTCCCGGCGATGAACGCGATGCCTTTACCGCCGCCGGCCGCACCGATCAGGAGAATGACATCTTCAATTACCTGCGGGAATTATTGCATTTACGGAAGCAGCATTCCGCCTTTGCCGACGGCAAGCTGACCCATTTTCCTCCACGGGATGGGGCTTATGTCTATTTCCGAAATGGGAAAGATGAACGGCTCATGGTGGCGATCAACAACCACCCGAAAGCGCAGGAATTGCCCTGGCATCATTACACCCATGCGGCGCCCGGCGCCAAATTATTGCGGAATTTGCGGAACGGTGAGACGGTTACCCTCGGCAGTGATGCCAAAATTACCGTGACCGGGAGGCAGGCGGCGATTTTTGAGGTGTTGGAGAGATAAAGATTTGGTATTTGGGTAGCGACTCCTTTTGTAGCGACACTATGAATAGTGTCGCTACAAAAGAGAAAACGCTCAAAACCCCAACTTTATCGCTTCATCTGCCCAAGTACAAGATTTCTTGTCCACGGATTACACGGATTAACACGGATTTTTTAATATTATGATCCGTGTCAATCTGTGTAATCCGTGGATAGTTTGTTGATTCATTACCGTACCAGGATCATCTTCCGCGCCTGGCTGAAAATGCCGGTCTCCAGGCGATAGAGATAGATGCCGCTGCTCACCTCCATCCCCTCATCATCCCGCCCGTCCCACTGCACCCGATAAACTCCGGCACCCTGTCGGGCATTCACCAGGGAAGTGATCTTGGTTCCCAGCAGATTATAAACCGCCAGCTTCACATCACTGACCACTGACAACTGATAACGGATCACTGTCGTTGGATTAAACGGGTTGGGATAATTCTGATAAAGCGCAAACTGCGCCGGCAGTGGTTTGCCTTCGTCGGCAATTCCCGAGGAGAGATCCAGCTCCACCACGTACACCGCCCCGGCATCCACCGCATTTTGATTATCGCTGGGGGCGCCGATGACAGCCGTGGCGCCGCTGAGGGCCACCCCGTAACCGAATTCATCATCGAAATCGGCATCTTCGGCTATCAGCTTGGAGATTTGGCTCCAGGCGTTGCCGTCCCACTGGAAGACGTAAGCTGTTCCGGCATCTTCCTCGGCCAGATCGTGAAAAAATGCGCCGACGATGGCCGCGTTGCCGGAGAGCGCCACCTCGCAGCCAAAGCCGTCATTTTCCTGTCCGTCATCGGCGGTGAGTTTGGCGACTTCTTGCCAGGCGCTGCCGTTCCAATGGAAGCAATAGGCCGCTCCGGCGTCATGGCTGCTGCCGTCGTCATTGACGGCGCCGACCAGCGCCCAGTCGCCGCTCAGAGAGACGCTGTTGCCGAAGCTGTCTTCCCCGTCGCCGTCACTGGCGGTCAGCTTGGCCTCCTGCACCCAATTGCTGCCATTCCAACGGAAGATGTAAGCCGCGCCGGCTTCCGGTCCCATATCGTCATCGCCGTCGGCGCCGATCAGCACCCGCTCCCCGCTGATCGATACGGAAATGCCGAAATCGTCGCTCATCTCTGCATTGGGCGCTGTCAGCATCGCTGCTTCCACCCACTGCGTGCCGTTCCAGTGAAAGATATAGGCGGCGCCGCGCCAGAAATTATAGCCGTTGGCGCCAATGATCAATCGCTGATCCTGCAGCGAAACCGACTGACCGAAGCGGGCCAGCGAGGAAGGGCTGCCGGCGGTCAGCTTTTGCTGTTCTACCCAGTTGGCGCCGCTTTGGTGGAACATATAGACCGCACCTCCGGTTCCTTCTCCGGGCGAACCCACGCATACCAATTGATCGTTCACTGCCAGCGATTGACCGAAAAAGGTATAGCCGGCCACGTAGCTGGCCAGCAGTTTGGCTTCCTGGCTCCAGCCGCCCCCGCTGCGCCGGAAGAGATAAGCGGAACCGGAAAAGTCGCCGTAATCATCCGAATACGGCGCACCGGCCACCAGCAAATCGCCGCTGACCGCCACCGCCGTGCCCAGGTTGTCGCCAATCTCACCGTCGCCGCTGAGCAACTTGGTCAGATCGTTATCCGACCGCAACGGCCGCATCAGGAGCATAATGATCAGGATCAGCAACAGCGCCAGAAAATAGCGGTTCGTAAACACTTCACTAAAATTGATTCGCATACCTTCTCCCTCTGGATTTAATTGATAAATCCTCTCAAAAACCCATCCACCCATTAACTCATTAACCCATCCACCCAATCAATTCGGAAACCGCTTCCGCACCGGGGTGCGCTGAAAACCGGAACGGTTGAGATTGATGTCGCTATTGGGATCGTAATCCTCCTGATCGGTGTAGATCACATCGCCCCCGGCATTGGTCCAGCGATGCTGCCACTGGTTGGAGCCGGTTTCCACCTGGTTGGTGAACGGATTGACATACTCCTCCTGATCGGTGAGGGTCAGGAACATATCGTTATGAATCTCCGCATTGGTGCGTTGGCGGTGGGTGCTGATCTCCTGCTCGATGCGCTGCATCTCTTGCTGGGTGCGGATGGCGATCTCGCCGCGCTGCGCCTGGCCGCGGATCTCCCCGACCAGCCACTGGCGGTTGATCTGCACCGAATTCTGGATGATGCCGAACACCGCTTCCCAATTGGCAAACTCATTTTCCGGGGTGCGGATATAGAAGGTTTCCTTATTGCCCCACATGCCGGCCCCGGCCTGGCCCCAGCTTTCGATCACGCACATAAACTTCTCGCGGTAACGCTGGCCGCCTTCCTGGTAGGTGACGGTGATGGTGGCGGCATCGTAGCTGTAGTCGATCATCGGCACCAGGGCGCGCATGCGCTGCTGGTAGCTGCCGGCCACTTTGGGCAGGTTGCGCTGCTCGACAATCTGCACGTTCTGCGCCCGGGGGTGGGCGTAGGGAAAGGCGATGCGCCGGATGAACTCCAGCGCCGGCATCAGGTTGTAAACCGTCATTCCCTGGTAGTTGCTGCCCTGGGGAAAGAGCCCCATCTGACCGGCGGGCGACATCCGGGCGTCGTAGTAGAGCACGTCGGGCAGCCAGCGAATCATGACCGAGCCGGCTTGGTCCTTCTTAACCGCAAAATCCAGCTTGGCGGCGATCGATTGGCTGGGCCCGCCCTGGGCAAGCGGGTTAACCCGGAAAATCCCCCCTTCCACCTGCCAGCCGCGGGGGATCAATAGGTTGAAAGCTTGCTCTTTGGGTTCATTAACCCGCTGGAAGATCTGGGTGGTATTTTTCCGGGGCGCGGCAGAAAGGATGCCTGCGAAGAGAAATAGCATGATAAAGCTGAACTGCAGGTAGGACAAAACTGGTTTCATGAGCACCTCCCGATTGGCGGAGGCCGTCTGGCGTTATAACAGTTGAGGAGTAAGGAGTAAAGGAACAAGAACAGGGTTCGAAACCGACCGGGAACACGGAATCATCGACACTTGCCACTGAGCCGCCGCAGTAACAAAGATCATCAATAATTGTTTGTGAAATTTATACTTTGAAATTGGGGAAGGCAATCTTTTCTGCAAATTACCACTTTAATAGAATGCGGATGACGCGGATAATTTTTTCTGTATTTTTGCCACAGAGGCACGGAGAACACAGAGCTTCTTCGGTGTAAGTTTGTCGGTTATCAGTTGTCAGATCTCTGTGCTCTCCGTGTCTCTGTGGCTGTCGTTGTTTATCTTTTCTATGATATCTTATCCACGAAAATCCGCGTCATCCGCTTTATCCGCGTTCTATTCAGGTGTGCCCGTTCGCCCAAACCGCAGCAGACTCCAGCCGACAACCCCGGCAATCATCGATGCCGCCAGGATACCGATCTTGGATACCGTCAGCAGGGGCGAATCGCCAAAGGCCAGGGTGGCGATGAACAGCGACATGGTGAAGCCGATCCCGGCCAGGCAGCTGGTGCCATAGATTTGCCGCCAGGAGATATCGCCCGGCAATTCGGCCAGTCCGGTTTTCACCGCCAGCCAGGAGAAGAGGGTAATCCCGAGCTGCTTGCCGAAGAAGAGGCCGAGAATGATCCCCAGGCCCACCGGATGAAAGAGCGACCCACCGATGTTGCCCTCCAGCGAGACACCGGCATTGGCCAGGGCGAATACCGGAATGATGAAGAAAGTGATCCAGGGGTGCAGGGCATGCTCCATCCGCTGCAAGGGGGATTCCACTTTGATGCAAGCAGCTTCGAGGGCGTGGATCGCGGTCTGCTGCACCTCCCCGCGCTCGCCGGCGTCGCCCAGCAGGCTGGCGCCGCGGAAGCGGTCGAGCAGATTCTGGCTGTGCCGACCGAATTCCTCCACATCGATCCGCGGGCGGGCGGGGATGGTCATGGCCAGCAGCACGCCCGCGATCGTAGCATGCACCCCGGACTTCAGGAAGGCGGTCCAGAGCCCCAGCCCCAGCAGCAGGTAGACGATCGGATGGCGCACCCCGAGCCGGTTGGCGGCGATCAACGCCAGCAGGAAGCCGCCGCCGACCGCCAGGCTGAACCAGGAGATCTGGGCGGTGTAAAACAGAGCGATGACCAGCACGGCGCCGATGTCATCAACGATCGCCAGGGCGGTGAGGAAGATTTTCAGCGAGAGGGGCACCCGGCTGCCCAGCAGGGCCATCACCCCCAGGGCGAAAGCGATATCCGTGGCCATGGGGATCCCCCAACCAGCAGCGCCTTCGCTACAGCCGGCGATCAGCACGTAGATGCCCGCCGGCACCACCATACCACCGATGGCGGCCGAGATCGGTAACGCCGCCTTACGCAGCGAGGACAGCTCCCCGCTGAGGACTTCCCGTTTGATTTCCAAACCGACTACGAAGAAGAAGATTGCCATCAGCCCGTCGTTGATCCACAGGATCAGCGGTTTGTTGAGAATGAAGCTCCCCAGGCCGATTGTGAAATGGGTCTGCCACAGGGCGTTGTAAGCCGCCGCCCAGGGAGAGTTGGCCCAGATTAGCGCGACGGCCGTCAGGGCCATCAGTAAAATGCCCCCGGAGGCTTCAATTTTAATGAATGACTGGATCGGGCGGAGCAGCTTCTCCGCCGGTGTCGGCTGCCCGGTGCCGGGGGTGCCGGTTAATGTTTGCTTGCCCATTTATTATCTCCTTCAGGTAAAGATGGTTTTGGTATATGGGTTTATGAGTTGATGGATTAATGGGAAAACCGAGATTGAACTCATAAACCGATTTATCCCGAATCCCATCTACTCATATACCTTCATTTTAGTTATCAAATACAAAAGCCAGCAATCCTTGTTTGTTAAGCAGGAATCGCTGGCTTACATCATGCTGGCAGCGGGCTTCTGCTGCCGTCGAGATTGTCTTCCAGAAAATAAAGTTGTGGGGCTGCGCTTCATTGTACCCCGTGCGGCTTTCGGTATCTCTTCCCATGTGAGAAATACCAACCGCCGCCTGAGCGATATGGGCGATTATACGGAAAAGTAGGGATATGTTGCAAGCTTTTTGTGAAAAATATGCGGATGGGTAGATGGAGCGATAGAATTGAGGTTTTGAGCGTTTTTTCCTTTGTAGCGACACGATGCATCGTGTCGCTACAAAGGGAATAGCTACTCAAATACAATCAGTTAAATAGTATGCTCTGCGCGTCGTTTGGGCAGAACATACTATTTAAGGTAGATCAGTTTTTTGACGGCGCTAAGCGACCCCGCTTCCAGCCGGTAGAGATAGATCCCGGAAGGAATGGTCGCTGCCGGCTTCCAGCTATAACGATGCGTCCCGGCGCTCTGGAATTCGTTTACGAGCACCGCCACCGTCTCGCCAAGCAGATTGTACACCATCAGCTTTACCGGTCCACCCTGTGCCAGCGAATAGTCGATGTTCGTCTGCGGATTGAAGGGGTTGGGATAATTCTGCGCCAATTCGAAGCGCAGCGGCGCGCCGTTCAGGTCGTCTTCGATCCCTACCGGGCTGTAAACCCGGAAAGCCGTGATGAGCTGGTCGAACTGCCCGTCCGGATTGACCACCCGCACGTTATAAAGACCGGCCGGCAGGGTGGAGGGGCTGTCACCGGTGATCGTAAATTCGTTCACTACCGTGAGGTTGCTCAATGCAACCGTTCCGATCCCCGCCGTGGCGCCGGCCTGGAAATTGCCGCCGGTGATGGTGACCGCGACCGATGTGCCGACTTCGGCAGAATCCGGGTCGATCAGGAAAATGTGTGGCGGGAATTGATCGGTGATGGTCAGGCCGTTGACCACGGTGGCGAACTGCCCGTCGGGGTTGGTCAGGGTAACGTCATACTGCCCGGGGGGGAGGAACGGCACTTCAAAAATAGCGGTATTGGTGCTGATCACTGCCGAGGTGACTGAGTCGCCCACTGCCACCGTGGCGCCGTTGACGAAATTCAGCCCGGTGAGGGTTACCAGCTCGAACGGCGCGGAGGTAGAGGGATTGATAGCGGTAATCTGTGGCGCCGGCAGCGCATCGGACGTGACGCTGACATCATCGATGAACCAGCCGCGGAAACCGTTATAGAGCTCATCCTCGGTATTGAAGCGGAAACGCAGGTAGGCCATGTTTCCCACAAAGGGCGTCAAGTCGAAGAGCTGCTCGATCCAGATCCCGGGCAGTCCCAGGCCGGCAGAGCTGTAGCTCTTCCAGGATTCCCCGTCGACATCGTTGAGGGGGTTGATCAGGCCGCGGCCGATGGGCAGGAAGGTCGTTCCATTGTCGAGGGAGATCTCCACGAACATCAGGTCGTATTGGTCCACATCGACGCCTTCGATCTCCCACCAGGTCTGAAAGCGCAGACTGGCCTGGGATACCCCGGTGAGGTCGATCGCCGGGCTGATCAGCGAGCCGGTCTGGGTGTCTGCCGAGGTACCGCCGTTCAGGGGAAACTGGGGAATCGTATCCCACCCCGGACCGATGAAAGTACCGGTAGCCGTTTCCCCAAACCACCACATTCGCTGACCGCTGAAAGCGCCGGGCAGGTGGCCGTCATCCGGCAGATGCACCAGGGTGGGGTTGATGGTGGGATTGAGCACCTGGTAGTTTTGGGCATCGAGGATGCGATTGAACTGTCCGTCGGCAGTCCAGAGGGTGGTCGCCCCTTCAAAATCGTCGAAGAAAGGCAGCGGCACCACTTCCAGCGGCTGCGGCGGGATGAGATGGCGAGCGTCGGGAATCGGCCGCTCCGATGGATTGATGCGCACACGTTCCTTCCCGGTTTGCGCAATTAACCAGCCGGTGCTGAAGAACAACAGCGTTAGCACCGCAACGCTCCAAACTGATACTTTATGCTTCATGGATTTCTCCATTCTTGGGTTTATGAAACATAAAACACCGCAGAATTAATTTTGCGTAAATCCAGTGGGAATATTAGCTAAGAAAAAAAATGTCGCCTGTGTCATGCATCAAGTTTTGGAAGACTGTTTGGGTTTTAATTCCGATTTCAGGATTTTGAAAAGCGTTTTTTTATCCACTGATTTTCACTGATTTTCACTGATTTCTCATGCTGTAAACAGGTGCCGTCATTGCGAGCCGCGTCTTTTGCGGCGTGGCAATCTCCCGCGGGCGCTCCCAACGTAACTGCAGATGGGTGCACCATGCAGGAGATTGCTTCGGCAAAAAGCGCCTCGCAATGACAGCTATCATTACATTGCGGAGCATAGGCGTATTACATCAGTTAGTAAAATATACTTATCCGTGTAATCCGTGGACTGAGCAGTTCAGCGCAGTAACAACATTTTGCGGGCTTCGATCGTACTGGCGCCGTCGATAAACCTCGCTTCGATCCGGTAGAAATACATGCCGCTGCTCACCACCCGGCCGGCATTATCCCGCCCATTCCACTGCACCTGGTAGCTCCCGCCCCGCTGCCGGGCATCGACCAGGCCGGCTACTTTTTTCCCTTGCAGATCATAAATTGCCAACGATACATCACTGACAACTGACAACTGATAACTGATCACTGTTGTCGGATTAAACGGATTGGGATAATTCTGCCCAAGCACCAGGGTGCGCGGCAGCTGCGGTGCTTCCGGCATTGGGAGCGCCGTCAGCAGCGCATCATTACGCAAAATCGTTCCCCCCTCACCGACAGCGATCGCGCTGTTGTTGCCGGCAAAAGCGCAGTCGTGCAAATCCTGAGCGGTCACCGCCTCCGAAAGGGTCCAGGAAAGACCGGCATCTTCTGTTTGCAACAGCAGTCCCCCCTCACCGGCGATGATTCCCCGCAGGGTATCCTGGAAGACGATCGCGTTGAGATTCCGGGCGGTGCCACTGCTCACCGACTGCCAATTGTCTCCCCGGTCGCTGCTGCGCAGGATGGTGCCGTTGCTGCCCACGGCAAAGCGGATACGGGTCTTGATAGGCAGAAAACATGCCGACAGCAGGTCTTCGCTGCTGCCGCTGTATTGTGCTGTCCAGGTGAGGCCATGGTCTTCACTGAGCAGGATGGTGCCGCCAGCGCCCACCACAAAAGCGTCATCTTCATTGATCAGCACCGCGCCGTTCAGCGCTTCGGTGGTCGCCGGCGTCAGGCTGGTCCAGCTAACCCCGCCGTCATCGCTTTGTAACATGGTGCCATCTAAGCCCACCGCCATGCCGGCCGTGCCGCTATTGAGGAAGGCGACGGCATTGAGATGGCGGGTGGTGATGCCGGGAAGCGGCTGCCAGGTTTGGGCGGTATCATCGCTGAAGAACATTTGTCCGTGGGCCCCCACTGCCACCGCCTGATAATTTTCAGCGATGGCGACATCACGCAGGTGGGCGTCGGCTGCAATTGTGGTGCTGTTCCAATTCCCGCCGCTATCGGTGGAGCGGAACACCCGCCCGTGATCGCCCACTGCCAGGGCGATATTCTGTTGTAGAGACAGCCCAAAGAGCATATTTCGTTCACCCGCCGCCAGTGATTCCCATTGATTTCCGCCGTCGGAGGTGCGGTAGAGCACCCCGTCCTTTCCGGCGGCGAACAGGCACATCGGATCGATGCAGTAGCAGCTCGCCAGGGGCCGCTCGCAGGCGGCGGTAGCGGCCATCCAGCTTTGCCCTCCGTCACCGGATTTCAGCACGGTTCCCTCTGCCCCTACCGCCGAGCCGTATTGCGCATCCAGGAAATAGACGCTATTGAGATGGGGCGTGCCCGGTGGTACCGGCAGATTAACCCAGCTTTCCCCCCCGTCACTGCTGCGTAGGATGGTGCCGAATGCGCCCACCGCGATGCCGTTATCCGCATCCAGGAACTGGATACCGTAGAGATGTACCGCGCTGAGCAGGGCGGGGTACTGCTGCCAGGAACTGCCGCCGTCGAGGGTGCGCAACAGGGTGGCGCCGGTCTGCGCATTGCCTTCGCCTACGACAAAGCCGCGGCTGGAGGTGACGAAAAAAACATCGTGAAGATCGAACTGGCGGGGCGGAGTCTGGAGAAGCCAGGTAGCTCCGCCGTCAAAGGTGTGCAGGATGGTGCCGCCGGCACCCACCACCGTGCCGGTATCGGGATGGCTGAAATGGCAGGCCAACAGATCGGCGCTGCTGTTACTGGTTTGTTGGATCCAGGATTCGCCTCCGTCAGCGGTGAAAAGGATCGTTCCGTCGTCTCCCACCGCATAACCGGTTTGTTGGTCAAAAAAGTAGATCGCATTGAGATCGCCGCTGATTCCCGCAGTGCGGAAGCGGATGTCCCAGCTTACCCCGCCGTCGCTGGTGCGCATGACCGTTCCGGCATCGCCTACTGCCAGAAAATGAGCGGCGTCGAATACCTGCATATCATTCAATGAATTCCCCTGTGGTAGCGGATTCTGCCAGACCCAGTGTTCCTGCGAAAAACCGTGCACGCCAAGGCATACCCACAGCGCGAGCAGCGCTAAAATAGCTCCGGAAGTACGCATGATGAACCCTCCTTCTCAAACCGGATGAAAGGAGGGAGAAAACCCGTTACGGGCTGACGGCAAAACCTCTCGGCTTTACCTGAAGATGCAGCAACCGTGAGAAATGTGGTACGAAGATTCGTGCGGAATAAGCTTCCGAATACGGAAAGGTGTCATTGAGCTTTGATCGTATGAACGTTTCTGGATAGCGCAGCGCCGATAACATTCTCCCTCCGGCAATGTCTGGCCGGTGTAGCCGGTCAGGTGATTTATACACTTGTATATGGGTGAATGGGTTTATGAGGAAAATGGTTTCGCGGGCAAACCCATCGACCCTTTTACGTTTTGTCAATCGGCTGCGATGTTACTTGAAAAAATGTACGGAATAAATCGGCGCGATGCCATCTATTTGGCGGAAAGATGCCGATTGGGGGGGCGGTGAGCACGGTGCTGGGGAAGCGGTTTGTGACGGCTTATCTGGATTATTTGGGCACTTGATGGCACACAGCTTTCTTGGCGCGGCTAAATGGTAAATGCTTATTGCTCAGTGGTCAATGCTCATTGTAAAACAATTTGGTTCACCATAAAATTTTGTTTTTTTAGCAAAGTTTTATAGCGCAAATTATTCCCCGTCTTGGAGAAGGCGGGGAATAGTATGATAATTGACAATTACCATTGAGCAATGAGCATTCAGCATTTACCATTTGATTGCGGCCATAGGCCGCGTCAAGAAATCTGCGTGCAATTCATTTCCTAATCAACGCATCAGCAGCATCTTGCGGGTTTGGGTATGCGCTCCGCTGACCAGGCGATAGAGGTACATCCCGCTGGCCACCCGCTGGCCGTTATCGTTGGTTGCATCCCACACCACCTGATAAGTCCCGGCATTTCGGTATCCAGATAGCAGGGTTTTGACCAGCCGGCCGGTGTTGTCATAAATCCGCAGTACCGAATGGCCCGCTTCCGGAAGTGCAAAGCGGATGGTGGTGCTGGGGTTGAAGGGGTTGGGGTAGTTCTGAGCCAATTCGAACTGCGCCGGCAGTTCGGCGGGCAGGTCGCTGCTGTTTGCTTTGGCCAAAGCGATGTCGATCTGCGCCAGCAGGGCTGCGGCGCCATCCAGCAGCGGCTGAGCCTGCTCGGCTGTCAGGATGCCGTTGGCTACAAAGTTGTTGACCTGATTCATGAATGCCTGCACCTTGCTGCGGGCGGCGTTGTAATTGCCTTTGTCATATTGCTTCAGCATCGATTTCAGATGGTTATGCAGCGCCCTGGCCTGGCCGCTGTTTAGTGCGCCGTCGTAAAGCAACTGATCGATCAGCGCATCCAGCGCCGCGACAATCGCTTCCGGCGAATTGCAGGCGGTGGGAGCGGTAAACAGTGCGCTGGCGCTGTAGCTGCAGCCGGGATCATCGGCAAAGGAGGCGCTCACATCCACCGCCAGGCCGTCCGCGGTCAGGCCGCTGAGGGTGACGGTCTGGGGACTGCCGCTGGCCGGGAAGTGCTGTCCGTTCACGATTAAATCGCCGCCCGGCGCGTTTGCGTAACTGACCGTCACCTCCTGGGTATAGCTGTTGCTGAAGGGATCGCAGGCGCTCTGGCTGCCGGCAGTGACGCTGGTGATGGCGCAGGCCGGCGGGGTGCCGCTCACCGTCACCGTCAGCACATTGGTAGCGCCATCGAAGCTGAACAGCACCTCGCTGCAGCTTTCGTACACCGTGAACGGAATGTTGGCACCGTCGGGAACGCCGTCGGCGCCATAGTTCTCGTCCCAGCTTTCATTTACTGCCGCTTTAACCTCATAATTCCCCGTCGGGATTTTGTCGGTGGAAAAAGTATAGGTGCCGTCGCCATCCGGATCCTGCAGCCAGGTGCGCAGGCAGGAAGGATCCCAGTCACTGGCGCAACCGATTTCGGTCTGGTAGCTGCCCGGGGCAGTGACGATGCGGGAATTCACATTGTCGGTGACCCAATGGGTGGCATGATCGTAATAAAATTTGACGGCCGTGGGCGCTCCCAGGTTCAGGGCGATATTTGGCCCACTCTGCTGGGCGTTGGCGCCGTAATTTTCGTCCCAGCTGTCGTTGAGCGCTGCCTTGTATTCCCAACTGCCGGCCGGAATATTGAACGTACCCTGCCAGACATTGTCATCCCCATCGAAAGACAGGTGGGTGGCGGCGCATTCCGGCTGCCAGTCGCCGGAACAGCCCACTTCGCTCTGGAAGTTGCCCGGAATGGTCACCGAGCCCGGCTGTGCCACTGCGCCGGCGGCGGAGACCGTCAGAAGGTGGGTGGTCGAATTAAATTCAAAGTACATCGTTGCGCAGTCGCTCGGCACCGTAAACGGGATATTCGGGCCGCTCGGCACGCCGCCGGCGCCGTAATTCTCGTCCCAGCTTTCATTGATCGTCGCTTTCACCTCGTAATTCCCAGCCGGAATCCCGGCGATGTCGGCGCTAAAGATCCCGTCACCGTCCGGATCCTGCAGCCAGGAGCGCAGGCAGGAAGGATCCCAATCGCCGGCGCATCCGATTGCGGTCTGATAGCTGCCCGGGGCGGTGACGATCAGGGAGTTGATGTTGTCGGTGATCCAGTGGGTCTTGTGATCATAATAGAACTTCACCGCGGTTTCCTGGGCGAGGTTCAGAGCGATGTTCGGCCCGCTTTGCACACCGCCGGCACCATAGTTTTCGTCCCAACTGTCATTCAGCGTGGCTTTATACTCCCACGAGCCGGCCGGGATTATGAGCGTTGCCTGCCAGACATCATCGCCGGCATCATAGGTCATGTGGGTCACGGCACATTCCGACTGCCAGTCACCGGCACACCCCAACTCCGACTGGAAACTGCCGACAAGGGTGACGCTCGTCGGCTGGGCCAGCAGTATCGCATTACCCCAAAACCATCCCATCAGGCTGATCGTGACAAGCAGCCTGAATCTGTTTGTCGTATCATGCTTCATGGAACCGTCTCCTCTTTTTTTTAAAAATATTAGCATGATGCAAAAAAAATTGCAAGATAAATTTGCTGTTTTTATTTAAATTAGCACGTGAGTTAAGTCGCTTTTTGCGTCAATCGAAACTTTATTTCAGTCGCCTGGTATCCTAACTTGCAGCGTCAATCCGGTTGTGCAATAACCCCCAATTCGTATGATTGGATTGAGGGATATCCCACGATCGAGAACTAAAAAACGGTTTGGTTGATATTCGGAAATGCTTTGCTTAAATTGTTCCACCCCTGGATTTTAAGGGTATTTACGGTAAGCGTGGTTGGCACCGGAATGTGCCTTTACAAGTTTGGCATCGGTTTTGAGTACATCTGAGCGGATACATGTTCACAGGAAAGTGTTAATTCAGTGCTTCGGTTAAAATTCATAAAATGTGAGGTAATGATATGGGTTTTTTTGATTTCTTAGTCGATTATGGAAAAGATCTCTTTGGTATGGGCGGCAACGAGGCGGAAGAGATCCAGAAGATGCTGACGACGGAGTTGGGCAGCAACATCAGCGATCTGCAGGTGACCTTCGAAGACGGGGTGGTCAATCTGAGCGGGAAATGCGATTCCCAGGCCACCAAGGAAAAAGCGGTGCTGCTGGCCGGCAATATCAAAGGGGTCAAGCAGGTGAGTGGCGACAAGCTGGAAACCCCGCCGGTGAAAAAGGCGGATGAAACGGTGTTTTATACCATCCAGCGTGGCGACACCCTCTCTAAGATCGCCAAAAAATATTATGGCAATGCCATGAAGTATCCGGTGCTCTTTGAAGCCAACCGGGAAGTGATTAAGGATCCCGACCTGATCTATCCCAACCAGGTCATCCGCATCCCCAAGCTACCGGAATAAGGCTCGACTACCATATTTTTTGTGATGAAGGGAAGCCTCGGCTTCCCTTCGTTATTTAGAACCGACTTCCCCAATTGATAACCTTTTCCGGTGACATCGCTGCCGCTGTCCTTAACTATCGGGCGGTACAGGCGATGCAGCATAAAACAATGCTTTGCTTGAGTCAAATTGCCAAGCTTATCTTTAGCCCTCCGTCCTCCGTCCTCCGCCCTTTAAAAAAAAGGCCGCCCCAAATGGAGCGGCCTTGCGGGAACGAGCGTTGTCTGCCGTGTTGATCAACGGCCAAAGCGATTGATCCGGAAGCCGGTGCGGATCACATAAAATGATCCGCTTTCGACACCGTAGATATAACCCTGGTTGTCGCTCAGGTCATAGTAATCGATGTCGAAGGTAAAGCCGAAAGCGCTGCTGAAGCTGTATTCCGCCCCGATCCGCAGGTTCAGATAGTCGTAATCGAGGTCGGAGTAAGTGCTGACCACACTATAATCGTATTGCGCAGCGTGGATTAACTCTTCCGCAGCCAGCCGTTCCGGTGTCACCGGCATGTCGATGGGGTCAAATGCCGCCTCGCTGTGGCTGAACGTGCCGTTCAGGTTCACCGCGAGTTTGGGACTTGCTTGATAGAACAGATTCGCCGAGAGGATCTGAGCTTTGCTCTCATAGTCGGTTTCGGCATAGAGCGAGCCGAAATGCAGGACGGGAGGTTGGGTCGCTGAGGCACCACCGGTGCCTAAAAGGTGCGCCGCTCAGCCATCCATCATGGCGAACGCTGCAATGCCGTTCTGGGTTTGGAAGAGATAGGAATAACTGCTGAAGATGCTCAGCCGGTCGCTGGGCATCAGGTTCAGCGCCAGGCGCGGCTGGTAGCGGGTGCGTTTGTAATCCAGCTCCGGCGCATCGGAATTGGTGCCGATCTGCCCGCTGACGCCCGCGGTTAAATTCACTTTGGTATTGGGCCGGAACGTCAGCTCCAGGGTGCCGCCGTTGACCGCCGAAGGCAGACTGGTGATGTCGCCGTAGCGGATGTCGTCGCGTTGATAATAATATACCGCCGGAGTGCCGGGCACCGGGGTAAGGCTGTCAGGTCCGGAGCGGCCGTAACGCTCGAACATCTGGTTATAAGGAGCGAACGGGTTGTCGATGTTCTCAAAATAATAGCGCAGATGGCCGTTGAACTTACTGGTGGGACGGTATTTTACATCTCCCTGCAGCCGCAGCGTGTTGGTCTTGTCTTTGGCATCGAAGAAGGGATAATCGTCCCGTTCCTTGCTGCTGTACCTTCCCAATAGTGAAAGCCGGTAGCGCCGGGTAGGCTGGTAAAGAAACTCCAGGTCGCCGCGGGTCTCCGTGCGGGTGTAGCTGGAATAGCGGGTATAATCGAAATCGATATCCCCGGCCGGCCGGCCGTTGCGCCATGCCGGCAGATCGACATCTACCGCATCGTTCTCATAACGGCCGTAATAACCGCTGGCGATCAGCTTGGTCTTGGGGAAGAAGGGATAAGCGAATTTCACATTACCGTAAGTGCCGCTGATCTTGCGGTCGCCGCTGACCGTCACATTGGGATCATTCAGGTCATTGGTGTTCTCCGCAGTGTAGCTGACAAACTGTCCCAGCAGAGTGCCCTCGCTGATTTTGGCGCGAGCTTTCAGAGTATGGGAGAGCTTTTTGGTCTCCGGATAGAGGTTAAGGGGCACATATTCGCCGGAGAAAATATTCCGCGAGGCAAATTCATCGTCGGAGCTGCCGTTTACCGGATGCTGGGCGGAATCGTAGAAGGCTTCATAGGTACCCACATCGGATTTAAACTGGCGGTACTGGGCCTGGTAGCTCAGCACCAGTTTACCCAGTTCCGCTTCCAGCCCGCCGGCCACGGTGTGGGACTGCCGCTCCAGGTCGATCTTGCGCGACTGCAGATGGCAGGTAGCGCAGTGCATGATCTGGGTTTGCTGATCCTGACCTTTCTCGATAATGCTGCGATGGCTGGCCAGCAGTTTGATGTTCTTCATCCCCGGGATCTTCAGCGCCAGGTCGGTGGTGATCTCCTGGCGGCGATAACCGAGGTCGCTGTTATCCGCGTCGAAGAGGAGTTCGCTGGTGAGCATCTTACCGCCGGGGGTGAGGCCCTGGTTGTCGCCCGCTTCCCGGGCCACCAGGTTCCGCATCAGGTCGATCTGGTTGCGGCGGTAAAATGAGTTGTAGGCGACGGAGCCGTTGAATAAGCCGCCAAAATCGCCGCCCAATTTTAGCGACATCCGCTTGGGATCATAAAAATGACCCGCAACATTCAGCCGGTTCTGTCCTTGCAGGCGCTGCCAGTTCAGCCGGAATTCCGGCATGAACCCGTCTTCTCCCCGATCAAATTCCGCAACCCGCAGGGTATAGTCTTCCAGCCCGGTATAGTGACTGCCAAACCAGAGCGACCAGCGGGTGGTGGCATCCTGCGCCGGTAAAGAGAAAGAGAGGAGAAGACAGCAGAACAGCAGAGCAGACGCCGGCAGAACACGTGAAAATAGGTATCGCATCTTCTGTCTCCTTGGTTATCGCGTTAGTGAACCGCCCTGGCTGGTGATCCCCTGGGAAGGCAGATCCGAGCCGTGGACTTGTGAGTGGCACTGAGTGCAATTGGTGGTCATGGCCGCTTTCCAGGAATCCAGCTGCGAGGTAAACGCGCCGCGTTCCGGGTTGAGCGGAGGGGTGAATTCCCCGTCATAACCGGTGATGGAAGTGTGGAAGTGCATCGAATGGCAGTTGAGGCACAATGCCGGTTCGTTCTGCACCAGCAGGTTGTTGGCCACTGCGCCGTGCGCGTTGTGGCAGATCCCGCAATCCTCATTGACCGGATCGTGTTCATACACGAAGGGCCCTTCATGCTGGGGATGGCAGGAGAGACACAGCTCGCGGTTCTCTCCGGTGACGGCGAATTGGTTGATATCGCCGTGCGGATTATGGCAGCTCTGGCAATCCATCACCCCTTCCAATACCGGGTGGTGGGAGGGGAGCCGCAGTTGTGCCGCCACTTCGCTGTGACAGTCGAGGCATAGTGCCTGGCCCTGCCGCTTCAGCAGATTGTCGGCATTGCCGTGCACGGCGTGGCAGTCGCTGCAGCCGTCGGCCACCTCGTGGTGGGCATTGCCGCTAACCGCCTGGAATTGCCCTCCGTTATGGCAATCCAGACAGCGGTTTTCCGCCACGCTGGAATATTCCGTGGCCGGGTTATACATGGTTTCCTCGCCGCCCTCATCTTCGTGGAGAGCGCCGGGACCGTGGCAGGATTCACAGACAAAACCGGGCGTTTCGGCGTTCAGCATATGTACATTCATGCGAAACGTCGCCGCCACCTCGTCGTGGCAATCCAGGCAGGCTTCATCACCGATCATGCTGACTTTCTCATCATTTTGCGACAAGACTGGCATCGACCCGATCAGAAGCACCGCAAGCATTGCGACGAGTGCTGTGAACAACGGTCCGCGAATTCCGGATGTGTCACTCGTCATAAATCGGTCTCCTTTGGTGTTTGGGATGAATCGTTCAACCGCTTGCATCGTTCCCGTGCTTCATTTAAAGCCGGTACCTACTTCAAAATGGATGCCGATCTCGTAACTTCATGAATTACAATGAGATGAGTTTCTGTTGATTGGAATAGGGGAGTGTTTCATCAAGAAACAGATCAACAGGTTTGTCACTTAGTGTTCTGTTTTTTAATGAATTGAGTGATTGAAACATAATGTTCCCGGTGAAACATTGTGTTCGGTTCATTAAGTATCGATAAATGAATCATATGAAATGAGCGGTTCCGTAACATGCAAAACCGCCTCTGCCGATCCCAGCTTTCTCCATCGCCTTATTCTCTCATCACCCCCTTAAAGTTGTTGCTGTTCCTACTGGCCTTAACACCCTTGTTCGCGGCGCAAGACGCCAAAAAGTTACCCGACAGGGCGCTGTGCGTGGTGTGTGCCCTGAAAGGGGAAACTGAAGCGGAGAAAGTACGTGCTTCCAGCGATTATAATGGAAATACCTATTACTTTTGCGCCGAAGGCTGTAAAAGCGAGTTTGAGCAGGATCCCACCGCTTATCTGCCCCCGATGCTTCCGAGACCAGCGCCAGCGGTGGTGATGGAGACCCTCGACAGTCGTGATGCTACCTTGCAGGATTATGCCGGAAAACTGATATTGCTGGACTTTTGGGCCAGTTGGTGCGCCCCCTGCCTGAAGGCGATGCCGGATCTCCAGGCATTTTATGAGCTTCACCAAAGCCGGGATTTTGTGGTGCTGGGGGTTTCCATCGATGAAGGGAAAGGGAGCCTGGAGAAGATCGAAAAGGTGCGCCGGAAACGCGGCATCACCTACCCGTTGCTCTGGGATGCGAAAGTCGCCCCGGCCTGGAACGCCTTCAAGGTCAAAGCAATCCCGGCCATGTTCCTGATCGATCCGCAAGGGCAGATCGTTGCGCAATGGACCGGCAAGTTCGATCACCGCGAGGTGCTTGCGGAGGTGAAGCGGCGGTTGAAGGAGAATTAAAAAACCGTTTAACACTGTATCAATCTGCGAAAATCTGTCAAATCTGTGTAAATCTGCGTGCAATTATTTCTGCCCAACGATCACCGAATCTCCAGCAATTCGATCTGAAAAATCATCACCGAATTGGGCGGAATTTTCCCGCTGCTCCCTTCCTGGTTGCCGTATCCCAGCTGTGGCGGAATATAGACTTCCCAGAGCGCCCCGGGCTGCATGCGTTCCAGCGCTTCCTTGAAGCCGGGCACAAAGCTGGCCGGAGTGCCCTCGGTGGGCTGGTTGCCGTCGTAGGTATTCCACAGCGGGGTGCCGTCGCTCAGGCTGCCTTTAAAATGCAGTGATATCGTTTCGTTGGATTGGGGCGAGCGTCCGCTGCCCTGGCGTAGCACCTTGTACTGCAGGCCGCTGGGGAGGGTAACCACCCCCGGTTTGCGGCCGTTCTCGGAGAGGAAGTTGATGCTCTTCAGCATGTTCGATGCCGGTGGGGCCAGCGACTTCAGGCCGGTGGTGCTGGTTTGCGCTGCGGCCAGCTTTTCGTCGCAGGCTTTTTGCTGTGCCATCGCGTAGCTGTCCAGGGGCTTGACCTGCAGGGCAGCGGTGTACTTGTCGCGTGCGTCCTGGTAGTTACCCTGGTTGAACAAGTTGTCTCCCGCGCTGACCAGGTTGCGGTAGCTGTTGTTGGTCGCCATCTGCTGCACCAGTTTCCCCGGATCCACCGCGGTCGGCAATGCCGGCGGTTCATAAATAAAGCCCATATAAATCTTGTAGCCGACCCACAGGAACATAAGCAGTCCCCCGACCCAGGAGAACGAGGGGAGGGAAAACCGCCTTGCCGGTTTGTGAGTATTTTTGCGCTGTTTATCGAGCTGAACCAGGGTTTCCGGATCGACCACCTCGGTGCCGGCAAGTTGGGTTTTCTTCACTTCTTTTTGAATCGTCCCGGTCTTTACATTGCCGAGCACTTTTTCCAGCGCCTCCCTCAGCTCATCGGCGCTGGCGTAGCGTTTGGCGGGCTTCTTCTCCAGCGCTTTCAGGATGGCCTGCTCCAGGCCGGCGGGAAGATCCTTGCGAAATTTCGTGGGTTTGGGAGGGGCTTCGTTGACGTGCTTATAGAGGTAGCCGCCCGGCGTCTCCGATTGGTACGGCGCCCGCCCGGTCAGCATCAGGTAAAAGATCAATCCCAGGGTGTATAGATCCGAGCGGTGATCCATCGGTTCCCCCCCGGCCTGCTCCGGGGAGAGGAATTCCGGGGTGCCGATGATCATCCCGGTCTGGGTCATCCGGCTGTCCCCCTGAGCCCGGGCAATGCCGAAGTCGAGCAGCTTGATCTGCGGGCCGGCGCTGCTGTCCTGAACCAAAATATTATCCGGCTTGAGATCGCGGTGGATAATCCCCTTCTCGTGCACCGCAGCCAGGGCGGCGCACATTTGCCCGGCGAGCTTACGGAAGAGCCACAGCGGCATGCCCGAGGTGTGCTGTTCGATGACCTCGGTCAGCGATTCACCCTCCACAAACTCCATCGCCATATAGACCAGGCCTTCTTCAGATTCCCCGGCGTCGAGGATCTGCACCGCATTGGGATGGCGCACCCGGCTGGCGTTTTTTACCTCCATCAGAAAACGCTCCCGGAAATTGCGGTCGCGCCCCAGCTCCGGGCGGATCACCTTCAGGGCCACAGTCTGGTCCATAAATGTCTGGTGGGCCTTATACACGCTGCCCATCCCGCCTTCGCCGATTTTACCCAGGATGCGGTAGCGTTTCATCAAGGTTTGGCCGATCAGCGGATCGTTTGCCGGATTTTGCTTGTTCATTGTGTTTCAATTCCTTCTGATAATGACATCATACGCTTGTCGGCATGGTCGCTGCCGATCTTATCCACAATATCGGCAAATATAACATTTTTTTACACGGAAAAACATCTATTTCATGGGACACTTTGATGAACAGCGTGTTGTTTTCTTTTCCCACCACTGAAGTGTGGGCTTGGTTTGTATCTGCGAGGTAAAAACAAGGAATGCGGATGAAATCATGATTATTTAGGGCTGCTTCCCCCATAAAAAAACCGGGGCGCAGTGTCGTTTACTGCGCCCCGGTTTCATTAGCGGGACCGACGAGACTCGAACTCGCGACCTCCGGCGTGACAGGCCGGCGTTCTAACCAACTGAACTACGATCCCTGATCGTTCAAAGCGGCACAAATATATATTGGCCGCTATTGAAAATCAAGTGTTTTTTAAGGAAAAGAATCACTTCCCCGCGCCGGCCAGTTTTGCTTTCAGAAACTGCAAGACCTCCGGCAATTTATCGGCGCTCTTCGCTCCGGCGGTTGCCAGGTGGGGCTGGCCACCCCCGCCTCCTCCGGCGATCTTTGCTGCTTCCTTTACCAGGTCGCCGGCCTTCAACTGGCGGCCCTTGATCAGGTCGTCGGTGACCGCGCAAATGAAGTTCACCCGACCGTCGGGCAGGAGGTTGACAAAGAAGCCGACCGTCTGTTCCGACTTCTGACGAATGGCATCGCCGAGCTGCTTGAGCAGGTTAACGTCCTGGTCTTCGAACTGTTCGACGATCAAATTGATGTCGCCATACTGCTCCGCTTTGGCGAGGAATTCGTCGGTGCGGGAGAGCACCTCCTTGGCCTGCAGCTGCTGGATCTGCTTCTCCAGGCCGCGGATCTGCTCCATCATCTGCCTCACCCGCCCGGTCAGCTCTGGCGCCGGGGTGTTGAGCAGCTGGTCGAGCTCCTGCACCACATCGCGGGAGCGCTGGATGTACTCCACCGCCTTGGGACCGGTCAGCGCCTCGATGCGCCGCACCCCGCTGGCGATGCTGCTCTCCTGCACGATCACGAAGGGGCCGATCTGCCCGGTCTGCTGCACGTGGCAGCCCCCGCACAGTTCCAGGCTCACCGGAGCTGTTTCCGGAGAATTGGCGATCGAGACCACCCGCACCACATCGCCGTATTTTTCGCCGAACAGGGCCATGGCCCCGCGCTGCTTGGCGGCGTTGAAGTCGGTGTACTCGTAGCGCACCGGGTAATCCTCCCGGATCTGGCGATTGACGATCCGCTCGATGGTTTCTAACTGTTCCGGCTCTACCTTCTTGAAATGGGTGAAGTCGAAGCGCAGGTGGTCCGGCGCCACCAGCGAGCCCGCCTGGCGCACATGCTCGCCCAGCACCTCGCGCAGGGCGGCGTGGAGCAGGTGGGTGGCGGTGTGATTGTAGGTGGTGGGCTTGCGCAGTTCCATGTCAACCACCGCCCGCACCGGCCCGCCGGTCAGGGTGACGTCCCCCTCCGCCCGGCAGATGCATACGTTGTGATCGCTCTCCTTCTGGGTGTCGAGCACTTCCAGCTCAAAACCATCACCGATAATTTTCCCACGGTCGCCCACCTGGCCTCCGGATTCGGCATAAAAAGGCGTCTCGATCAGGATGAGGTGATAATGCCCGTTGCGCCGGGTATATTTGTGGATGCGGGTCTCCAGGTCATGGGTCTCGTAACCGACAAAGGTGGTTTCCTCCGCCGGATTGAGCACCTGCCAGTCGCCGGCTTCACTTTCCTGCAGGGTGAATTTTCCCGCCTTACGGGCGCGCTCGCGCTGTTTTTCCATCTCCACGGTAAAGCCATCCTCATCCACCGAGAAGCCGATCTCTTCCGCCATCACCCGGGTGAGGTCGACCGGGAAGCCGAAGGTGTCGTAGAGCTTGAAGGCCTCGCCACCAGGGATGACCGACTGTTTTTTCGCTTTCAGTTCACTGATGATATCGTTGAATATCTCGATCCCGCGGTCGAGAGTCTTGTTGAAGCTCTCCTCCTCGGAGCGAATCACATCCATCACGTAAGGCGCTTTTTCCACAATTTCCGGGAAGGCGCCGCCGTAAAGTTCCACCAGGGTCGGCACCAGCTTGAAGATGAACGGCTCGTGCATCTCCAGCTTGCGCCCGAAGCGGGCGGCACGGCGCAGGATGCGGCGCAGCACGTAGCCGCGTCCCTCGTTGGAGGGCAGGGCGCCGTCGGAGATCGAGAAGGTGAGCATGCGGATATGGTCGGCGATCACCTGGAACGCGACCTGCTGCTCCGCATTGGCACTGCGGAAAGGCACGCCTACCACCTCGCCGATGCGCTCCAGGATCGGCTTGAAGATATCGGTTTCGTAGTTGGAATCCACCTTTTGCAGCACCCGCACCAGCCGCTCGAAACCCATCCCGGTATCGACATGCTTGGCCGGGAGCAGGGACAGCTTGCCGTTGCTCTGGCGGTTGAACTGGATGAACACCAGGTTCCAGATCTCGATTACTTCCGGGCTGCCGGCATTGACCAGCTTGCCCCCGGAACCGTCCGGCGTGAGGTCGATGTGAATCTCCGAGCAGGGTCCGCAGGGGCCGGTTTCGCCCATTTCCCAGAAGTTGTCCTTCTTGCCGAAGCGCAGCACGTGGGCGGGATTGATGCCGGTGACCTCTTTCCAGAGGCGCTCCGCTTCCTCATCCGCGGGCAGGCCGTCTTCTTCGTCGCCGCCGAACACCGTGGCGTAAAGCCGTTCCCCGGGGATCCCCCACACCTCGGTCAGCAGCTCCCAGGCCCAGCGAATCGCGTCTTCCTTGAAGTAGTCGCCAAACGACCAGTTGCCGAGCATCTCAAAATAGGTATGGTGATAGTTATCCTGCCCCACCTCTTCCAGGTCGTTGTGCTTGCCGCTGACCCGGATGCATTTTTGCGAATTGGCGGCGCGCTGGTAGGAGCGTTTGCCGGTCTCCAGGAACACATCCTTGAACTGGTTCATCCCGGCATTGGTGAACAGCAGGGTGGGATCGTCGTGCGGCACCACCGGCGCGCTGGGCACAAAAGTGTGATCTTTGCTTTTAAAAAAATCGATAAATTCCTGACGGATCTGGTTCGACGTCTTCATTGGGCCTCGCTTAAGATTGCTTTGGGTTCAAACCGAAAATATCGGCATAGCAGACCGGCAAATTCAACAGAATTAAAAAGATTTCCGGGCCGATAAAATAGAAAAGCTAGGCAGGATTTACAACAAATTTGTGGGAATCAGCACAGGGAGGCAATTTTGTTTTAGAGCAATATCAGGGAACATAACTTCATAGAACGCGGATGACGCGGATTTTCACGGATTTTTTTATGATGCTTCGCGTAAAATCGTCACGGATTTAAGAGTAACGCAAGACTGCCATACCGATCACGGATATGTTTAAATGCGAAATGTGTTTGTCTTCACTTTAAATCATTCATCCGCGAAAATCCGCGTCATCCGCGTTCTATGAAATGCTGTGTTCTAGCGCGTCATCCGCGTTCTATTCTCTTTCGATTCGTTACTTTTCCATCTCCACTGCCACCTCGCCTTTGCGGCCGCGGAACCAGCTGGCGATATTGCCGAAATAGAGCGCCATGTCGTCGAACAGGGTGTAGAATACCGGCACCACCAGCAGGGTCAGCATGGTGCCGGTCAGCATGCCGCCGATCAGCGCCCGGCCCATCGGGGCGTAGGGCATGCCGATCAGGCTGGCGTTGCCCAGGGCCATCGGGATCAGCCCGCCGATGGTGGTGAAGCTGGTCATCAGGATCGGGCGGAAGCGGTTCTGCCCCGCCTCCAGGATCGCCTCCCGGCGGCTGAGCCCCTCCAGGCGCTTGCGGTTGATCATGTCGATCAACACAATTCCATTGTTGACGATCACCCCGATCAGGATGATGATCCCGATCACCGCCATGATGTCGATCGGGGTCTTGGTGATAAACAGCAGCAGATAAGCCCCGAAGAAGGCCAGGGGGATGGTGAACAGGATCGGGATCGGCAGCAGCACCGATTCAAACAGGATGGCCATCAGCAGATAGACCAGCACCACCGCCATAAACATCGCCATCACGAAGCTCTGGTTCTGCTGATCGAAGCGGCTGAAGCGCGATCCTTTCTGCCAGTTATAGCCGTAGGGCATGGTGAAGTCTTGCATCAACTGGTCGATCTGCCCGGAGATGCGCGGAAGATCGTCGGCGGTGGTTTTGGCTTTCACGGCCAGGAACGTTTTGCCGTTTTCGCGGGCGATCTGCCCAAAGCCTTTATCGATCGTAAAATCGGCGATGGCCGAGAGCGGGATGGCCTGACCCTGGTTGTTCACGAAGGTCATATTCTTGAGCTGCTCCAGGTTCTCCCGGTCTTCCTCGCGGTATTGCACCCGCACTTCCACTTCCTTGTCCTTGGCCTGGTAGCGGGGCAGGTTGAGGCCGCGCACTGCGTACATCAGGGTAAAGGCCACCTGGTTGGGGTTGATCCCGTTGCGGGTGACGATCTCGCGATCCATCGAGATGCGGATCTCATCGGCGCCCGCCTCCCGGTCGGTCTCCACGCTGACCACGCCTTCGAGCAGACGCATGCGCCGCTCCACCTCTTCCGCCAGTTCGGCCAGTTTGCCGGTATCGTCGCCGTAGAGGAGCACCGATACCGTGCCGTCCTCGCCCTGGGCCCCGCTGCCGTGCCACTGGGTGCGGAACTTCACCCCGGGTTTGAGCGGGATGCGGTCGCGCACATCTTCCAAAACTTCCTCGCGCGACATCGGCTTGTTAAGATCGATGCCCGTCACGCTGGCAAAGCCTTCATATACCACATCATACCACTGCTGCTTATCCGGCGGGGTCAGGAATACCCGCACCCGTCCGAATAATTTGCGGAAACCGGTGTCGATCGCCTTGATGCTGTAGGCTTCCTTGTGAGCGAGCAGCGTATCCTCTACCTCGCTGAAAAAGGCGTTGGCGTCATCGTCGGTAAAATTGCCCGGCAGGTCGAAGATCAGCCAGAAGTCGCTGATGTTGCCCCCGTCGCTGTCGCTCTGCGGGATGGCCGGCATCAGCACCCCGTAGGTGATGAAGATGATGGCGATGACCGCGATGACCGTATTCATGCGATGATCCAGCGCCCGCCGGAGCATTCCCTGGTAATAGCTCTTGCTGCGGGCGATCAGCTTGCTGGCTTCGGTATATTTTTGTTTCGGCAGGTAGGCGGTGGCCAGGGGGATCAGCACCAGGGCCACGAAGAGAGAGCCGAGCAGGGCAAAAATGATCGGCAGTCCGATGCGCGACATGTAAAACTTGAATCCGCCGATCTCATCCTCCATGAACAGGATCGAGGCGAAGATCGCCACCGTGGTCAGGGTGGCCATGATGATCGCCAGGTTGACCTCGCTGGCCCCGGAGATGGAGGCATCCCGGGCCGACTCGCCCATGGTGCGCCGGCGGTAGATGTTCTCCAGCACCACGATGCCGTTGTCCACCACCATGCCCACGCTGATCATCAGTCCCATCATGGTGATGGTGTTGAGGGTCCAGCCGATGAAATAGATCACCATCAGCGAGATCAACACCGAAAGGGGGATGGCGATCATCATGATCAGGGTCATGCGCAGGTTGCGCAGGAAGAACATCAGGATCAGGATGGCGAACACCCCGCCCCACAGGGCGGTATCGGTGAGGTTGTCGATCGAATCTTCGATGAACTGCCCTTCCATGAACAGGATGTTGACGTCGGCTTTGGCAAGCATTGGGTGAGTTTGGAGTTGTTTTTCCAGCAGGCCGCGTACCTTGTGTCCCATTTCTACCGAGTTCGCCAGCGATTCCTTCTGGATCTCCAGCAGCAGGGCTGGCTTGCCGTTGACCCGCTGGGTCCAGCGGCGTTCTTCTACGTCGTATTTTACTTCGGCGACATCCTCCACCCGCAGGCCAAACTCGTTGATCGGAAGCTTCTGGATCTGCTCCAGGTTGCGGAAGCGGGCGATGGAGCGCACGATGAATTTTTTGTCGCCATCGTACAC
Organism: Calditrichia bacterium; assembly: GCA_020635015.1. Lineage (GTDB taxonomy): Bacteria > Calditrichota > Calditrichia > RBG-13-44-9 > J075 > JACKAP01. The sequence continues at coordinate 776,609 of JACKAP010000001.1, forward strand.
CCATCCGGAAGACATTGCGAAATTGTCGTCACGCAGGCTGTTGACCACCTCGAACATGTTCAGGCGGTGGGCCTTGACCTTGTCCTGGTCGATCAATATCTGGATGCTTTTCTCCTGGGCGCCCCAGATCTCAATGCTCGCGACCCCGTCAACCCGTTCCAGGGGCTGCTTGAGAAATTTTTCCACGATATAATAAGGATCTTCCACTTCCTCCGGGAGGGAGAGGGACATGAAGATGATCGGAGTATCGTTGCGCCCGAACTTGCGCAAATAATAGCGCTCAAAATCATCCGGCAGCTGGGCGCGGGCCCGTTCCATACGGTCGCGCAGCTGGTCGTAGGCCACATCCATATCCGTGCCCCCGGCAAACTCCAGCCAGGTCCAGCAGCCGTTGCTGTTGCTGTAGGTCTCCACCTTGCGCACTCCCGGGATGGTGCGCACCTGCTCTTCCACCGGCCGGGCAATCTGCTCTTCCACCTCCTGCGGGTTGGCATTGACGTAGGAGACCCATACCCCCAGGAAAGGCGGAGTGAAGCCCTGGGGCAGCAGTTCGATCATCACCTTCTGGTAGGCGATCGCCCCCACCACCACGATGGCCAGCAGGGTAACGATGATGGTGACCGGCCGCCGCACGGCCAGGTTGGGCAGGAAGGATTTATTGTTGAGCATGTCGACTCCCGGGTGAAAGGATTTCTGGGTTAATGGGTTGATGGGTGTATGGGTGAATGGGTAACTGCTTTCATGCCGTTTTCAGGTGCTGTCATTGCGAGCCGCGTTTTTTGCGGCGCGGCAATCTCCCGTGTGGGGCTGCCGACGTAACTGCGGTTGGTTGCAGCAAGCAGGAGATTGCTTCGGCAAACAACACCTCGCAATGACAGCGCCAATTCGGTTCTCCCAAAGTGGCACGACGTAGTTACCCATCAACCCATTCACCCATCAACAATTTCTCCAAACATAATTTAGTCCAAAATCATTGCCATTCATTCATTCACCAACGGTCTATCCGGCTGGAACAGCGCGTACACCGTCGGGATCACCACCAGGGTGAGGATGGTGGCGCTGATCAGGCCGGCGATGACGGTGATGGCCATCGGGGTGCGGATCTCCGCGCCTTCGCCCAGCCCCAGGGCCATCGGCAGCAGGCCGAGTACGGTGGTGGCGGTGGTCATCAGGATCGGGCGCAGGCGGGCCTGCCCGGCCTGGCGGATCGCCTCGTCGCGAGCCAGTCCGTTGCGGCGCAGCTGGTTGATGTAATCCACCAGCACGATCGCATTGTTCACCACAATCCCCGCCAGCATGATGATGCCCAGGAAAACCATGATATTCAGGGGAATCCCCAGCACCCACAGCACCAGCACCACCCCGATCACCGCAAACGGCACCGTAAAGAGGATCACGAAGGGATGGATGAATGACTCGAACTGCGAGGCCATGACAATGTAGACCATGAAGATCGCCAGCAGCAAGGCCAGGCGCAGGCTGTTTAACGACACTTCCATCTCTTTATTTTGCCCGGTGATCTCAAAACTGAAATCCGCCGGCATGTCCATACCCTGCATGACCGCATAAACATCTTCGCTGATGCTGGAGAGGTCGCGCCCTTCGATGTTGGCCAGGATCACCGCTGAACGCTGCTGGTCGATGCGCCGGATCTCGCTGGGCCCTTCGTTGATCTCGATACTCGCGACACTCTCCAGCGGGATCGGGAAGTTTCCGCCGGGATTGACATCCAGGCGGCGCAGCATCTCGATGGTCGCCTTGTCCTCATCGCGCACCTTCACCAGCACGTCGATGCGCCGTTCTTCCTTCTTGAATTGGGTGGCCACGTCGCCGCGCACCTTGTTGCGCACGATGTTGGCCACGTCCAGGATATTCAGGCCGTAGCGGGCCAGCCGCACCCGGTCGTAGACGATCTGCACCTCGGGATTGCCGCGCTGCAGGTTGGATTTGATGTCGGTCAGCCCCGGAATTTCGCTCAGCGCCCGTACCGCATCCTGGCTTACCCGGCTGAGCGCATTGAGGTTGTAGCCTTTGATCTCCAGCTCTACCGGAGTCTTGAAGCTGAACAGCACCGGGCGGGAGATCTTGTAAGTGATGCCGCTGAAGTCGCGCAGCCGGTCGCGAATATCCGCCAGCGCCTGCTGTTCCTGGTTGATCGGGTCGCCGGTGGGTTTTAAAGTGACGGTGATCTTGGCGGTATGCTCGCCGGACTCACTGTCCGAGACCTTGGTCAGATCCACCCCGGCGACGGTGGATATCTTTTCTACCTCCGGCTCGTTGAGGATAATCTGCTCGATCGGTGAAATGATCTGGGCGGTGGTTTCCACCGGGGTGCCGATCGGCAGGGTCAGCTCCACGTTGAATTCGCCCTGGTGCACTTCCGGGATCAGCTCGCTGCCCAGGCGCGGCGCCAGCACCGCCACGCAGATCAGGAAGGGGATGATCGAAAGCATCATCACCGAGGTCTTGTTGGCCAGCGCCCAATCGATGATGGAAGGATACAAATTGCTCGCCCGGTTATAGCCCTTGTTGAATATCTGCACGAAAAAGTTGGCGATCTTGGAAAGCACATGTTTCCAGAGCAGGTGAAAAAATCCGATCAGCGCCCCGCCGAGGATCAGCAGAGTGGTGAAGAATTTGCTGGCGAGCTGGAAGATCAGGAAAATTACCCAACGGATCAGCACAAAGGCCAGCCAGAATGGGAAGCCGAGGATCAGTAAGATGCGAATGATCCAGCCGCGCTGACGGAAACTGCGGAAGAACGCCAGCCAGCTGTCTTTAAACTGAAGGGAAGATTGTCCCACGGCATCGGCCAGCGCCAGCGCCAACAGGAATAAGCCGTAGAGTGGAAAGAGCAGCAACATCAGCGCTTTGGTGAGAATCGAACCGGCTTTGAAGCGCGCTTTCAGTTTGTCGTGACGCTTGAGCCAGAATTGCCGGACAGAGGTTGTCTTGTAATACTGCTGCGACAGTTGGAAGCGCTCCCGCAGCGAGCCGGCATTGACCTGGCGGGAGGCCAGCATCGGAATGAAGAACAGCGCCACCCCCAGCGAGGCCAGGAGCGAGAATACCACCGTCAGCGACATATCGCCGAAGATCTGCCCCGCCACCCCCTGCACAAAGACCATCGGGAAGAAGACCGCGATGGTCGTAAGGGTGGAAGCGGTCACCGCCGCGCCCACCTCGCCGGTGCCCCGGATCACCGAGGCGACCAGCCCGTCGCCCTCCTCGCGGCAGCGGAAGATGCTTTCGATCACCACAATGGAGTTGTCGACCAGCATCCCGATCCCCAGCGCCAGGCCTCCCAGCGACATGATGTTGAGCGAGACGTCGAACAGGCGCATCGGGGCGAAGGTGGCGATTATCGAGATCGGGATCGCCAGCCCCACGATCACCGTGCTGCGCACATTGTTGAGGAAGAAGAACAGTACGATCACCGCCAGGATGCCCCCGATCAGCGCGGTATTTTTAACTTCGTCGATGGAGTTTTCGATAAACACCGACTGGTCGGTCAGCAGATCAAGCTTCATCCCTTCCGGCAGGCCATAGCCGATGAAGCTGGTCATCGCCCGTTTGATGATCTCCTCTTGTAAATTGCCACCCCCTCCATGGGGGCCGCCCTGGGCGGGCTGTTTCTTTTCTGCCTCCGGCTTTTTCTCCGCTTCGGCAGGCTTCTTTGCTTTGGCGGCTGCTTCTTTTCGCTTCATCTCCGCCACGTAGGCCTGCTGCTGCGGAGTGCCGAATACCCGGTCGCGCACGTTCCGCGCCACCTCTACGATGTTGGCGTCCCCTTCTTTATAGACTTCCAGTTCCACACTCTCCGTGCCGTTCAGACGGGTGATGATCTGGCGCTCCTTATGGGTGCGGTAGACCTTCCCGACATCCTTCAGCCGTACCTCGCGGCCGTTCTGGAAGCCAAGGGAGATCTCGGCGATCTCCTCTACTCGCTTAAATTCGTTCAGGGTGCGGATGATATATTCGGTCTGTCCTTCTTTCAGCTCGCCACCGGCCAGGTTGACATTCTCCTGGGCCAGGCGCTGGCGGATCTGCTGGATGTCCAGGTTCATCAGGCTGATCTGCTGCTCGTTGAGATCGACCCGGATCTCCTCTTCGAAGCCACCCTTCACCTTCACCGCCGCCACCCCGGGCACCGTTTCCAGGGCGCGCTTGATCTGCTCCTCCGCCACGTAGCGGTCGAAGAACAGGTCGCTGCCTCCGGTCAGCCCCAGGCGAATGATCGGATCCAGCGAGGGGTCGTATTTCAGAATCAGGGGTTTTTCGGCGTCTTCCGGGAGGAAGACCGCATCGAGCCGCTCCCGCACCTCGCTGATTGCCTGGTTCATGTCGCTGTCCCAGTTGAATTCCAGGATCACATCCGACTGCCCGGCTTTGGAGATCGAACTGATCGCTACCAGGTCGCTGACCACCCCCAGCGCTTCTTCGATGGGGCGGGAGATGGAAGTTTCCACCTCTTCCGGAGCGGCGCCGGTAAATTCGGTGCGCACGGTGAGGGAGGGATAGGTAATGTCCGGCATCAAGTCGAGGGTTAGCTGTTGATAGGACATCCACCCGAACACCAATACCCCGATTACGATCATCGAGATCGCCACCGGGCGGGTGGTGGTAAAACGGAAGAAGTTGCTTTTAAAATCAGGATTGGGGCTCATGGGCTAACTCTGTCTTTGTCGTCTTGGGTCTCGGGCAAATTAGCTGGATTGTATCAAGTATGTAAAATTACAGATTCCTTTCCGATGGATATCGGAACCTCGGAATGACACAGCGTCGTCATTTCGAACGTAATTTGTGAGAAATCTATAGCGGCAAAATAATTTGTATGCAATTTATTAACGAACCGTCCGCCGCTGTTCATGGATACGCCGATATTAGAGAATACGGCAGCAATTGCCGCCGGTCGGGCAAATTCAGGCAGCGATCGGCGAATGGTCACAACCATATCCGTGATCAGCGCCGGGGCAGCAGTGCGGAGATGCCGCTGGTTTCTCCGTTGGCCTGCCAGCGGTATTTTTTCTCTTCCACGATTTTTACCCGGCTGCCGTCTTTCAGACCGTTCTGGCCGAGCACCACGATCTGGGTACCCGCTTCCAGGTCGTTCAGAATCTCCACCTTTTCCGCATCCTCGAAGCCTTTTTTCAGCTCGAGCTTTTGCGAACTGTCCTGGGAAACGATGAAGAAGTAGGTGCGTTCGTTTTCGTAGATGAGCGCCGATTTGGGGATCAGCTTGGCGTTTTCATGGGTGTCGACGATCAGCTCTGCGTTGACGAACATGCCCGGGCGCAGCTTGTTCTGCGGGTCCTTCACCGCGATCGTCACCTTGAAGGTGCCGCTCTGGGGATCAATGATCGGGCTGATCCGCTTAACATAGCCGTTGAATTTGGTGCCGGCCATCACGTCGGTGGTCACCTTCGCGGTTTGATTTTTGTAGCACTTGGCAAATTCGCTCTGGGGCACATACAGGCGCACGATCTTCTCATTGAGGTTGGCGATGGTAAAGAGGTTGGTGCTGGTTTGAATGCGGTCGCCCAGGTTGACCAGCCGGTCGCCGATCACCCCGGAGATCGGGGCGGTGACGGTGGTGTATTCCAGGTTGAGCTTGGCCTGCTCCCAGGCGATCTCCGCCTGTTTCATGTTGATCTCGGCGGTGAGGAACTCTTCTTCACTGAGGAGTTCTTCCGCCTGCAGGGCTTTGAGGCGGTTGTAATCGGCGAGCAGCTTCTCATACTCCAGCCGTGCCTTGCGTTCCGCCAGCACGTATTCGTCTTTTTCGATCTGGATTAGCCGTGCGCCCTTCTGCACCCGGTCGCTTTCCTCAACGTAAATTTCCTCCACCAGGCCGGCAATTCGCGAATAGACGTTGACGGTCTGCTCGGTTTCCAGGGTGGAGCTATAAAGCAGGAAGCTGGAGATCTGACCGGTCGTCAGGCGGGTAATCTCCACCGGGATGGCAGTGGGCTGATCCTTGCCGGAACCGTCTTTTTTAGCTTCCCCACCGGACGTATCTTGGTCGGATTTCTGGGTGCTGTCCGCTGCGCTGCTGCTGTCTGCGGCCGCAGGCTCGGCGGAATTGGCGTCACCGCTACTGCAGCCTGCCAGCACCAGGCAGGTCAACAAAATCAACAAAACCGTTGCAAAATTCTTCATACCTAAGGTTTTCCTCCTAAATATACCGTTCAAATATCAAAGTTACGTTACGATCGCCCGGGATAGAAGTTCGAATAAAAATAAATGTTTCCTGCGCTCAGTCAAAGTAAAAAAATGGTATCGGTTAAAAAGGTGGAAAGGCGGATGATGGATGGGGAAAAAGCGAGGGGGTATAAAATGATCCGTGCGCCCATCCACCATCCGCCTTTCCACCTTTCTGACTACGCTACCGTCCAACGTTTAGCTCAGCGACGTTTGTAGCCCCGTCAGGAGCGTCAGAAAAGCGAGGTCGCCTCCAGGCTGCGCATTATTCCCCGTCTTTGTTAAGGCGGAGCTCCCGAACTTGCTTCGGGAGCGCGGCGTCCAGCAGGCCAATCAGGGGCGGTTGCGCGCACCTTAACCCGACTTCAATCATCCTTTG
>JACKAP010000010.1 GCA_020635015.1 Calditrichia bacterium
TTGGCCAAAGGGCGACGGTTAACGGCACCCCCTAAAAAAGTTGTGATATTGGGCTTGACATGCCCGCCCCATCATATTATATTTGCCCTGCAAAATGAATCGCAGCCATTCCTGCGAGAGTAGCTCAGCTGGTAGAGCACAACCTTGCCAAGGTTGGGGTCGCGGGTTCGAATCCCGTCTCTCGCTCAACGAAAAAGTACTTGCACCCCCGCAAGTACTTTTTTTGTTTCTGCCCATTTGCCCGGGTGGCGGAATTGGTAGACGCAAGGGACTTAAAATCCCTCGCTCTTTATTGAGCGTGCCGGTTCGAGTCCGGCCCCGGGTACAAAGACAGCCCCTTAACAGCCGCGAAAAACGCGCGGCTGTTAAGGGGCTGTCTTATATTGAACGATAGGCTCCGGGTGGAGACTGCACTTCCCCGTTAATTTCCGGCAACCTAATGCTTCATCAGCTTTTCATAAATCGCCTCCGCAGCGATACGATGACCCAGCGGGTTCGGGTGCAGGGCGTCATGGGAATTCAATTTTAGCATCCCGGGGGTATATTCGGAGAAATAGGGCAGCAGGTCCAGCGTCTCAAATCCGTTTATTTCCGCTTCCGATAACACCCGCTGATGAATATCCCTCCAGGGGTAATCACTGAATGTGGCCGCCGGATCTCCGGAGAGCACCGGGAAGATGACCAGTAACACCGGGAAATCATGCCGGATCGATAATTCCCGGATTTTCCGGAATGCCTGCCGGACCTTCTGCCACTTCTCCGGCGAACAATGCAGCCTCGAATAGTAATCGAAATAATGGCACTCTTTTTCCAGGCTCTCCCGGGAATCGGCCGGCATCATTTGGTTTAACTTTTTTGAAAGCCAATAAAACGCAATAGAAGCGACTCTATCCTCCAGGAAAAAGCCGTTGATACTGCCGTCGGGCTCGGGATCATTGAGCACATAGGAAATGATCACCCGGTCGGGGCGCATGGGGACGCCCCATTCATCCAACAGAGCTGTTTCCTGTACTGTCGCATATTGATCAAATCCAAAATTAACCACTTCGTACGGTTGATCGTCCTCAATGAAACGCTGCTGAAGGATATCGGTGTACCGCTCCTCCGGCGCCACGCCGTAGCCGCGCGTAACCGAATCGCCGATGATCAGCAGCCGGAAGCTGCCGGGCGCTTTTTCCAGCGGATGCTCGCGATCGCGAAATCCGCGGGAATTGACATCCCGGAAGATATGGGGCTTCACCACATAAATCATCTCCGGATCTTCGGCCGGTTGGTATGGCGAGACCATTTTTACATATCCATGATAAATCCGCAGACCCACTTCCAGCATCAACAGGCAGAACAGCAGGGTCCCCAGCGACAATAAGATATTTTGTGATAGCGGCTTACGATTTGACATGGGTGGCTTCCAAAGTACACAACAAAAATATCTTGAGGTCTATAATAGCTAAAATTGAACGCGGATGACGCAGATGACGCGGATTTTCGCGGATTTCTTTGAAGATGCTTCGCGTAGTGATATCAAAAACTTACTGTGAAGGCAGCAAAATTAATGCAAAGGTTACATACTATATCTTTGTCTTTTAACTGAATCAGTCATCCGCGTCATCCGCGTCATCCGCGTTCTATTAAAAACTTTTGTTGTGTACTGTGGGTGGTTTCATTTATCTAAGAACCTGGATCAAGGGCGGCTTTGAACAAGGCGATATAGCTTGCAATGTTGCGGTTAATATCGAACCGCTCTTCCACCCGTTTCCGGGCGTTCCGCCCTAATTCCGCCGAAAGCTGCGGGTCATCGATCAATTTACGGATGGCATCGGCAAGCGCAGCTGCGTCGCCCGGCGGTACGATCAGCCCGCTGATGCCCTCCTCCACCATCTCCGGAATGCCGCCCACCGGCGTAGCAATGACCGGCAGCCGCATCGCCATGGCTTCGATCAATGAATTGGGAATAATGTCGCGACCGCCGTTTTCGGCGATCACGCAGGGGAGTACGAAGATATCGGCGCTTTGATAATGAGTTAATATCCGGTCGAAGCTTAATGGGCCTAAAAAAGAAACCTGCTCCCGGAGCCTTAAGCAGCGGTACAATTTTTTCAATTGAAGATGATAGTTCAGATAGTACGGCTCCTCCGGCCCGCCGATAATATCGCACTGAAATGCGATGCCCCGGTCGCGCAACTGCGCACAGGCCTGCAGAAGGTACACTAACCCTTTCTCTTCGATTAATCGCGCCACCGAAAGTATCCGCACCGGGCCGCCGGCGTTCCGGGTTTTCTCGCCGGGCCGGAAGCGGGCCAAATCCACGCCGTTGTAGATCTGATGCAGCTTTTGAACCGTGCGGCCATTCAGAATTGATGCGAGGTGGCGGCGGTTGAATTGGGTGTTGGTCACGGCAAACAAGGCATGGGAAAATTTTTCATCCAGGGCAAAGGCGAACTGTTTGCGGTGAAGCTCGTGCGCCCGGCCCTGCAGGCTGTAGGTGATCCCCAACAGCCGTGCCGCCACCATCACGATAAATGCGCTGATATCCGCCCAGGGGGCATGCAGATGGGTGATATGCCTATCTTGTAACAGACCTGCCAGATAAACCGCTTTGGCGAAGATAAACCGGTCGTTCTGGAACGATTTATAATGGGCATAGGAACGGGTCATCACAAACATAAACAGGTTCAGGTAGCGCAGCGGATGGGCTCGGAGAAACATCCGCCGATATTTTAAAACCCGTTGTTGATCCAGCGGCATTAAATATTGGGTGCGCTCATACCAATATCTCGCCTGCTCATCCAACGCTTCCGGATTTTTGCAGGTATCGGCAAATACCGTCAGCGGAATGCCCGCCCCGGCCAGGGCGGTCACTTCGCGCTGAATGAAGGTTTGACTAAATGCCGGGAAATTCCAGGTATAGTAGGCAATTGCCGCATCTTTGGGAGAAGTTCCGGACGGCTTAATTTTCGGCAAACCGATCAGCCATTTTGACAAATAGGTTATCGCGAATCGATAGCAATACGGCGCCACAACCTGCTTCAGATGATTGCGGATACGATGAAAGTTCCTGCGGGGAAAACCAAGGAATATGCGGATCGCATGTTTGACTTGCGCTAAATTTACGAATTGGGAGGCCAGGGAGCGCCGGAGGTGATGGCGGTTCGGGAATGTAACAGTTGATTGCGCCGCCTTGCTGTGGGCTGAAAGGCGGGATAAAATATCATTTCTGGCGATGAAAGCACGGAGACGGTGAAAGAACCGGTCTTTGCTGCGATTTAATCCCTGTGTAAAACAGAGCGGTTCCGGCACAACCCGGATTTCGAAATCGCCGAGCAAACGCAGTGAGAATTCCAGTTCCGATCCGCGTTGGATCGATTCATCAAATTGGCCGGCAATCTCAAAAACCGATTTTCGAACCATGAAAAAATGCTGCCGCAAACTGCCGTTACGGAGTAATCCGGCTGCGTCACCAGGGCTTATTTCCGGGGCATTGGCGGGGAAGCCGACACTGTTCCGAAAATGCTCCCGGCGGATCGGGGCGCCGGGAGCAATATCAAAATAATGGCAGCCAACCAGGCCGGCAGCCGGGTCGTTGTTTATCGCCCGGGCCATACGCTGGAGGGCATCCGGCAACAGCAGCCAGTCGGATGTGGTAAATGCCAGCAACGCTGCGTCACTGTGCTTTATCGCAATATTACGGCCATAAGCAATTCCCGCCCCAGCAGAAACATTGATCAACCGCAGTCGCGAATCATCAAAGGAATCGATCAAGCGGCGAAATTTCGGGCGCAGGTCATCACTGACCAGCAGCAGCTCAAACCGAACCTGCTGCTGGTGTAAGATGGATTCGATGGCACCCTTAAGCGCCCTGTCGTCCCGGTGGGAGGTCAGGCAAATGGTGAGTTCGGGGGCGGGTTTATTCATTTCAATGTATTCGTGTACACGGGTAGCGGTTTCATTTTACGCTCATGCTGAGGACTGTGTAAAGTTTTATTGCATGGGGCAAAGGGCATGGGGCATGGCGCCGTAATGTGCAAGCGCATGTTCCGACACCCACACTGTAATGCACCATGCCCCATGCGCCATGCCCCATGCAAAAGTTCTCTGTATTACGCAGTCCACAGTATGAACGTTCATTTAATATCCTCATCCGGCCGGTACGGATACCAGAAATGCCGGTCGAGATAAGCGCCTTCGATAGCGCCAATAGACGGTTTGGCGGCATAAAGCCTTCCCCAAAAATCCGTTACCGGGCCGCTATTTTCAGCACCGCCACCAATCGCCGGGCTTCCGGCCAGCAGAGAAAAGCCGTCATATAACGGCGCAAAGAACAAGGGATCTTGCTGGATGATCCCGTTCGATTCGGCTGAAGGCAGTTCCGGCCCTGCCCAGCCCTCCCGGTTTGGAAAACACCAGAGATTATTGGCGAAACGGAAGGTCTCCGGATTGGTATCGGAACCGACATTGCATTCCGTTCTCAATGCGATAGTTCCATAAACGATGTTGTTCCGGAAAGTATTATCACCGCAGGGGATAAAACGCGGATCGTCGATATTGGCCTGCAAAATGCGGATCACCCAAATTTCCGGCTGGTAAATGGTATTATTGGCCACATCGGCATCGACACAGCCGGCAAAGGCGACCGCCGCCTCTGAGCCGACGATGATATTGGCATACACCTTAACATCCCGCACCGCAAAATTGGCGTTCGCCGGGCGAAAATAGATCAACCCGGTGGTTCCGCCCAAATTCAGGGTGCGCCGCCCGCAATCCCGAAAGAAATTTTGCCGGATCAGAATATGCTGCGATCCCCCTTTGACCTGAATGGCATTGGCGGTCATCTTTTCAAAATAATTCCGTTCGATGGTCGCATCGTGGCATCCGACCATGTCCAGGCCGCTGCCGACATTGGAAAAGTTATTATAAAAACGGCAATTGCGAACCGTAACATCGTCGACCCCTGCCAGTTTAAGCAAATCGTTGTTTTCCAGCGGCTGCACATTCTGCCAGATGCAATTCTCAAGCACGATATGGTGGGACAACCTGCGCTCGGTTTCACCATCATCGATCCGGAGGCCGTTATGCGCCTGTTCGGTAAAGGTGAACCCGGAGATGAAAAGATAAGCCACAGCGGTCATATGCCAGCCGTCCTGCCCGCCGCGAAAAATGACGGTCTCATCCGGCGGGGAAAGGATATAGATCTGCCGGGTGGCGGTGCCCTGCAGATTAACAATCCGTTGATCGCCGGGATAAACCCCTTCACGGATCATGATGGTATCCCCGGGAGCGGCACACGGCGCGGCAGCCTGCAGTGAGGGGAAGCGACAACCGGCGCCGACTTCCAGAACATCCGCCTGCAACGGGATTACGGCAAGCAGCAGCGCGGCGGCAAGTGAGGTAAGTTTCCGGGAATGTTCCATTTTTCAAACACACTATTTCAGTACTGAACACTTTTTAATTTAACCGCAGAGAACGCAAAGTCTCCGCAGAGAACCGCAAAGAAAAACCACAATCCTTCCGTTTCTCAGCGAACTTTGCGCCTACTTTGCGAACATTGCGGTAAAAAAACGAGCCTGATGCCCCACTAAATCAGCTAATTTTAAAAGGTGTCCGGTACCGAAACACACTATAAGACCTGCAATGTCTCCACCAAATCCCGGTAGGCATTTTTCGCCAAAAAGTAAGCGATATTATCCTCGAATTTCTTCTCGAGAGAGAGCGCGGTTTTTTCGATAAAGTTCCGGGCTGTAGCTGGATGTACCAACAGTTGGGGGTGGCAAAGCTGCCAGTTGCCGCAATTTCGGGAGGTGACGATGTTGCAACCCATAGCGGATGCTTCGAAGAGGATGCCGGGCGCCGCATCGATCAGCGAAGGGCAGACCACCGTTTTGCTCCGCCCCATCAGACGGAAGAGTTCATCGCGGTCTGCCACCAGCCCGTGAAAAACGGTATTGGGCAGACGCCGGGTATATTCACCGGCAATATGGATCGAACGGTGCTTAAACTGCTTCACAATTTTTTCCACGAAGGCAAAATTTTTCTCCGGCCGTTTCCAGGAACTGGCCAGAAAGAGGAGATCGATATCCCGCTCCGGAAAGGGTAATTGAAGATGGGCGTATTGCCGGGCATCTTCATAAATCCATTCCGCAAACCAGACAATCTGCGTATAAAATTTTTCGGTATGATAGGGGAAGAAACATTCGAAGAGCGATTTGGTCAGGGGAGAATGGGTGAGAATGAGGTCGGCTTTTTCGATAATTTCAGTCATCTGCCGTTCCTGGAACCGCTGGCGCACATTGACCGCACGTTGCAGGAACCGCAACAGGGAAGCGGCATCTTTTGCCGTTCCCCGGGCAATCAGCTGTTCCGCCTGAAAACTGCCGGTGGTTAAAAATGCCAGCGGTATTTCCGGCGCGGCATTTTTCATCAAGCGGGCGGCAATATAGCCCACGCCGAGCATCAGGTCCGGCCCGGCGTCCCGGATCATCTTCGCCAATGCCGCATCGCCGGCGCCCGGCGGATGATCCAGCAGGCAGTTGGCGACCTGCGCCAGGCGCCGCGGATTGCCGTAGTCTTCACCATAGGCATAGCGGAAAAAAGGCACGTCTTTCGGATTGATGAGATTGAAGAGGCGCACCTCAACCCCATCCGCCTGCATCATCTCGAAGAGCTTGTAGGTTGCGGTGCTCGCGCCGCCAAATCCGGGGATTTCATAGCAGCCGATGAGGATGCTTTTAGTGCTTTCGTTCATTTTCCAGCCACGCCTGAAACATCAGGACGGTCCAAAGTGCATTTTGAAGCCAATTCTTTTCCCGGTTCAGGTATTGCCGCCATTTTTCCCGCACCGGCTTCACCTTAAAAAAACCTTCCTGTTTCAGGCGGTCTTCATCCAGCAAGGCTTCCGCCCAGGGGCGGAGCGCCCCCTCCAGCCAGTTCGCGATCGGTACCGTAAAGCCCATTTTGTCTCCATCCACTAATGCCGGGGGCACATAGCGGTAGAGCAGTTTACGCAGCAGCCATTTGCGGTCATCTCCCTGCAATTTAAAGGAAAGGGGCAGCCGCCAGGCAAACTCGACCACCCGGTGGTCGAGCAGCGGCACCCGGGCTTCCAGGCCGACCGCCATGCTGGCGCGGTCGAGTTTGGTGAGAATGTCATCAGGCAGATACAGGGCGAGGTCGAGATACATCCGCTGCCGGGTGAAATCCGGCAGGTCGGGCCAGCGCCGGTGCTCAGTGGCGGCTGTCGGCGGCTCGGCGGCGCGCCGCACGATTTTCGCCGGCGCTTCCCAGTGCACAAAGGGATGAATTAACCGGGGACGAAGTTCTTTCCACAGCTGTTTCGGATTGCGGCTTTGCAGCTCCCGGTTCCGGATCGACTGATAGTGGTGATAGCCGCAGAACAATTCATCGCCGCCGTCCCCGGACAGGGCTACCGTAACCGAGCGGCGCGCCAATTCCGATACCAGAAAGGTCGGGATCTGGGAGCTGTCGCCGAAAGGTTCATCATACATCTCCGGAAGCCGGGGGATCACCGCGGCGGCCTGTGCGGCGTCGAGGTAAAGTTCGGTATGCTCAGTGCCGAGATGGGCGGCAACCGCCTGGGCTTTTCGGGCTTCATCAAACCCGGACTCCCGGAAACCGATGGTGTAAGTTTTCACCGGCCGGCCGCTCTGGGCCTGCATCAATGCGACCACCGTGGAGGAATCATATCCCCCGGAAAGGAAAGCGCCGAGCGGCACATCGGCGATCATCCGCTTGCCGACCGCATCTTTCAACAGGCCGGACAGCTGCTCCAGCGCTTCGCTCTCGCTGCCGGGAAACGGATCCCGCTGCCCGTTCCCGGCGGCCGCATGGGCGGACCAAAAACGCTCCGGAGGCGCCAATCGGCCGATTTCCTCCGGATTGACGGTGAGAATGGCGCCGGGCAGCAGCTTGTAGATGCCGCGATAAATCGAATAGGGAGAAGGGATATAACCGTAGCGCAGCAACAGGGTCAGGGCATCGCGATGGATCTCCCGCTGAAATTCCGGATGCAGTTTAAACGCTTTCAATTCCGAAGCGAACAGGAATGCCTTGCCCTGCCAGCCGTAGTACAACGGCTTGATGCCGATCCGGTCCCGGGCCAGCTGCAGCCGCCGCGTTTCGCCATCCCACAAAGCCAGGGCAAACATGCCGTTGCATTTTTGTAAGGCGTTATTTAATCCCCAGGTCTCAATGGCGGCAAGCAGCACCTCTGTATCGGTTTGGGTCTGGAAGCGATGCCCCCGGCTGGCAAGCTCGTCGCGCAGCGCCCGGAAATTGTATATTTCGCCATTGTAAACCATCCAATAGCGCCCGCCGGCAGAAATCATCGGCTGCCGCCCGCGGGATGAGGTATCCAATATGGCCAGGCGGCGGTGCCCCAGGCCAACACCGGCCCGGGCATCATACCAAATACCGGCGTCATCCGGTCCCCGGTGGGCGAGCGCGTCGCGCATCAGCGGCAGCAGCCGCTCCCATTGCTCGCCGCGCAGATCAGATTGCAATGCGCCGGCTATTCCGCACACAACAGGCTGCCCTGTTTTTCATAGTCATCCAGCACCTGGTGAATATCGCCAAACGCCACCTGGTTTCCCCGGGAAAGCCACAGGGCCTTATCGCAGAATTTTTTGACGAAATCGAGGCTATGGGTGGCGATGATAAAGGTTTTATCGGTATGTTTGTTGGATTCGAAATAGGCATCACATTTATGGCGGAAGCTTTTGTCGCCGGCGGTCAACGCTTCGTCCAGCAGATAAATATCCGCTTCGATATGGCGGGTTGCCGAAAAGGCAATGCGGGTGCGCATCCCGGAAGAGAGGGTTTTGTACTGCGCCTTAAAAAATTCCCGCAGTTCCGCCCAGTCGAGGATGTCGTCAATCTTACTGCGAATCGTTTCACGATCCATCCCATAAACCGCGCCATAGAGATAGAGATTTTCTTCGATGGTCAGATCGTTCATCATCCCGACGCCGAAGCCGGCCAACAGCACCATCTTCCCATTGACGATAACCTTACCCTGATTGGGCCGGTACAACCCGGCGATGGTTTTAAGCAAGGTGCTTTTGCCGGAACCGTTGTCGCCCACCAGCGCAATCTTTTCGCCCTTGCGGACCGCGATATTAATTCCTTTCAGTGCATAAAAAATATCGCTGTGCTTCGATTCGGTTTTTTTGACCGGCTTGATCAGATACTTGTCAAGCATGTCATAGAATGTTTTATGGCCTTTTCCAAAACGGAATGTTTTGTATAGGTCCCGAACTTCAATTGAATGATTCATCATAAATATTCCGCGAAAGTGGGTTCATATCTTCTGAATATGGCAATACCGAGGAACAACAGCGCGGTATTGGCCGCAAATGTCAGCAGCAGCATCTCCCAGGAGGGCCAGCGGCCTTCGATCAGCAGGGTGCGGGCAAATTGAATCAGGTGGGTCAGGGGGTTCATTTGAATGATATACTTTCCGATACCGTCACCGACATATTCCGGCCGGTAGAAAATCGGGGTGGCAAAGAACAGCATTCTTAGAAACACCTGGTAGATATGCCGGAGATCCCGCACGTAGATGTAGAAAATCGATAGAAACATCGACACCCAGAGAACGAACATCAATTGCATCAAGATCACAACCGGCAGCAGCAGCACCGGCCAGGACAGTTGGATGCCGAATGCGATTGCGATCCCCAGGCAGAAGATCAAGGAGATCACAAATTCTACCGTATCGGCAATAACCGTTCCGATTACCAGCACTTCCTTGGGGAAGATAACATCGCTGGTCAATTTTTCCATCGAGCACAGAATGCTCATGCCCCCGGCAGTGGTATTGGAGAAGTGGGTGTACTGCACCACGCCGATCAGCAGGTAGATGGCATAGTGATCGATTCCCTGCCCGGCCCGGAAACTAAAGATCGTGAACAGGATGGTCAGCATCAGCACCGGGTTCAGAAAACTCCACAGGAGTCCGAAAAAAGTGCTTTGATCTTTCAGCTTGAAGCGGGTTACGGCAATCTCTCGCATCAGATTCAAATAACTGCGGCTATACATCGGTATCATGTCAGCAATCCGTTTATTGTTGATATTCCTGTTGTTGCCACTTTCCGGAAGCGTCATACCCGATCTTTTCCTTGATCCAGCGATCGAAAGCGTTCCGGTAAATGGATTGGGTGCCGAGGGAACCTCCGGATCTGAGCTTCCAGATGATCCAGTTTCGTTCGATCAGGCCGATCCCGTGTTTTTTCAAGATCCCTTTAATCCCCCGTTTTGAAGTGCTCAGCGGGCGATGGGTGGTAAAGCGCTCACCGTCGCAATGATTGCGATAGAGATACAGGCATTCCTTTACGGCTTTAAACACGGCGCCGTTTTCCGCCATGCTCCAGGGGAAGTCATAATCATCAGAGGCTTTCAGCACCGTTTCGTCGATGCCACCGATCTCCGCCCATTTCGATTTTCGCCAGCAGAGCAGGTGCTTGGCCGGGGACCCCCACTTAAAATCGCTCATCTTGAAACTGTCTCTGCTTTCATACACCTTGCTAATCGGCTCATTTTTTTCATCGATGAACCGCCGGGAAGAATGAAAAAAATCGACGCCGGGATTTTCCCGGATCTCCCGGTTTAGTACCGCGACGGCATTTTCCGCCCACATGTCGTCACCCAGCAGGATGGCGGCAAACGGGGTTTTGGCATGGGCCACACCGCTGTTGATCGCCCCGGCAAATCCCCGGCGCTGATTGGTGATCAGGGCAATGCGCGCATCACCCAGCGGCGCCTCCAGCAGGGACCGGAATTTCTCCTGATCCGCCGGCTCCACGACAATGACCATTCTCCAATTGGGATCGCTCTGATCGACGATCGATTGCACCGCCGCATTCATGAAGGCTTTAACATAATATTTGAGCGGCAGCACCACGGTTACCAACGGCGTTTCCATCATGGTCCTTTCGTTTTGTAAACTTCATATCGTAAGCCCGACCGGCTCAGCAAGAACCCTGACGCGTACGCGATATTGCTCAGGTAATGCATCGCTGTGGATCGAAAGGGACGCCGGAAAGGCTTGGCGATCAACAAGACGGCCCCGGCAGCATTTTTCAACAGCAGCTGCCAACAACGCCGCTGCATTTCCTCCATGGATGGGTGGTCGGCACCGGGCAGTTTTTTGCTGAGCATCAGGTAAGTGGTATGTCCGTTGCGGAAGATATGCTTTAACACGCCCCGAAAAGTCGCTTTTGAAGCGGTGATCACTTCAAAGGCTTTCGCTTCCCGGCACCAAACAATTTTGCGCCCCTGCCGTTTCAACACTTCAAAAAAGACCGTGTCTTCACCGCCGCTCAAGCCGAAATCCGGATCAAACGGCATCGGCATATCCCGGATGATCGAACGCCGAAAAAGGCAGCTGCGGGTGCTGTGCACAAAATTGTCGTCTGAAGCGGTTGGCGGGTCGGGGAAATTGAACAACGGAAGCCGGCGAATGTATTCCGGAGTTTCGGGAGGAAAAATTCGCATAACCGGCCCCATCACCACGTCTGCCTGGCAGGCGAGCAGGGTTTTGTAAAGATTGAGCAGCCAGTGGGGATCGGCATATTCATCATCATCGATGGTGGCAATATAATCGCCCGCCGCCAGGGATGCGCCCCGGTTCCTCGCCAGGGCAATGTTTTGGCGCGGCTCAACCGCATATTGCAACCGCAGTTTCTCAGCCGAAAAGGATTTGGCAATCTCCTCCGCACTCCCCCGGGCATCATTGTCGATCACAACAACCCTAATCGTAAATTGACCATCGGTGACCTGGTCTACGAGCGATTGCAGCAGTTTTTGCAGCAGCTGCGGCCTTCGGTAGGTGGCGATGCAGATATCGATTTGCTTCATTTCATTTTTAACTGAAAGATGTTGGATGTTTCCCGAAAGCTTTCGGGATGGATGTTGGATGTTGGATGAAAATTGCCGTGAATATCCACCATCTAACATCCAACATCAAACAATGCAATTATCTTTGGTTCAAATAGATCATGTGGTACCTGTAATTCAAATTCTGCGTGCCGGTGCCGCCGGCATTCCGCCGGGTATGGTGCAGGGCCTGCTGAAAGGTCATGCTGCCGGCCTGATATTGGCGGATGGCTTCCTGCAAAGCGGTCAAAACCGGGCTTTCGGTCTGGTAGGCGAGCATTTTCGCGGTAAATTCCGCATCTTCCAACTGGTAATAAAATCGGCCATGCGAGATATGATAAATTTTCCGGCGATTAAAATAAGTCGGGAAAGGGGTCACTTTTTGCAGTTCCTTCCCCAGCTCGCACACGCCCGGGATCTCACAGATGTGCACATCTTCGAAATACAGCTCATGCCCTTTCAGGAACCAGTTGTAGCGCCGGGCAAATTCCTTTTTCATGAAGAACACATCTTCCGCAACGTAGCGTGGGGCCCGGGTATATCCCCGGTGATCGGGTTTCAGTTGGCGGCGGCATCCGAAGCCCCAAAAATTCAGCAGGTTCTCCCGCAAGGCCGCCCGGTTGCGGGTGAGAAACCGCTCGCTGTAAAAGCACCAATGATTGGCCTGCTTGATATTGAGTTCCTTGAGATAATCATCATAATCCCGCGGATTGCTCCGCTCCAGCGCCGGAGCGATATCTTCATAACTGATGCGGGAGCGGGTGAGATTGCCGAATAAAATATCCAACGGTTCCCGGCCGAGCACCTCCAGAACCTGCTCCACGTAATCCGCATCGAAAAATTCCTCCATGTGCAGCGCCATGAAATAGTCATGCAGATCATCCTGCTCCAGCAGGAAGCTGTGGAACTCATATAAATTCCAGATCGGATATTTCCCCAGAAAGAATGCTTTATCGATGCTGAAAAACCGGTATTCGAATTCCGGCTGAACCGCCAGCCGGGAAAAGACTTCCGCTTCGTCCATCGGGGTCTGGTTATAGAAAAACACGTTGAATGATTTACGGGTCTGCAAATTGAACGAATGAACCAGCATATTCAGGTAGGAAATGTCTTTGATCGGGTCGATCGTTACGATAAAACTGAGTTTCATGGCTTTGCTAGCCCCCGAAGTGCTGGCGGATTAATTTGTCATACACTTCCACCCGTTTATCCCAGGTATGATGGTTCAGGATGTAATCGACCGCCTGCGCCCGGTTCCAATCTTTCCCGGCCGCCTCCACGATTTTCTCCGCCATCAGTTCCATGTTGCCGCTTTCGACCACAAACCCCAGGTTCGATTCCCGGGCGAGGTAGTCGTTGGGAAACCCGCCTTCACTGACATAGGGTAAGCCGGCCCGCAGGTAATGATAGATCTTGGTGCTTTCATTATTGTGCATAAACGGCCCGGCGGAGACCACGATGCCGACATCGGCGTGGTGAAAATAATCCCAGGATGCTTCGTAGGGAATAATGCCTTTGTAAGTAACATAACGGCTGTCCAGCCTGCTGACGTCCCCGGGACCGAACATATAGAGCCGCACCCCGCGCTCCGCCAGCATTCTCCCCAACAGATTTAATTTGCCGACCAGCACCGCGTTTGCCTCCGGCTGGGAATTATGGTTATAGACATTTCCGGCAAAGATGCACACCTTCTGGTTGGTGTCGGGGAAGGGATTGGGGCCGGGGCCGGGAATCTCCCGGTCCACTCCGCCCGGCACCAGGAGCAGCTTCTCCCCGGCGCCGTGGCACTCGACCCACAGCTCTTTTGCTTTTTCGCTGAGCACGGTGATGTATCTGCTATGGGCCGTGATACGTTCCTGGCAGGCATAAAATCCTTCACGAACTTTCCCGTAAAAATAAATGCCTTCCATTTCATGAGGACCGACCACCGACCCTAATTTGGAGATGATAAACGGATGGTTTTGCCCCCGGTATTTTTCCAGGGTTTCGAATCCGGCGGTAAACAGGGTCTTGACGACGTCATAATCGGACCAGTCGGTTTTGGCGATCGGTTTGCGCTGTAAATTCGGCGCCATCTGAACCGGCTTTTTGCCATTCCACCACTTCAGCCATCTCGGTTCATTGGTCAGTATATCGACCTGGTGGCCGCATCTGGCCAGCGCTTCCGCGATTTTAATCCAGCGGATATAGGCCATGTCGATCAGCGCCAGGGGCTTCCGCCAGGCGTTGTAAATCACTGCTATTTTTGCCATAAATTCAACTCTTAGGGCGTGTTTGAAAAGTATATGAGGCGTTATGATGGCGCAGAATTATCATATTTTGAGTCAGCAACTCATCCCCCCCGCCCCTTCTCTTGAAAAGAGAAGGGGAGCCTTAGTGCCTAGAAAAAAACAAATTCAAACTATTAATTTATTAAACCTAAGCTCCCCCTCTCTTCGCAAGAGAGGGGGCCGGGGGGTGAGTTCATACTTAGTTCGTTTCGTGGTCGCCTGCAATTAAAAAAGGCCCCAGGGCAAGATAATCCAGCTTCGACTTCCGGAATGCCCGGATGGCGTCTTCCGGGGTGCAAACGATCGGTTCCTCGTGCATGTTGAAGGAAGTGTTGATCACAGTGGGAATACCGGTCATCTCATAGTAGGCAGTTAAAATATCATGAAGGCCGGGATTTTCCGCATTACTGAGAATCTGCGGGCGGGCGGTGCCGTCGACATGCACCGCGGCGGGAGATTCCCGCCGCATCAGTTCGGTGCAATCACAGGTGATGGTCATAAACCGGGCCGGAAAGAGTAATCTGCGGATATTGGTGAAGCGGGTATCGCAGTGCTCGATCAGGGTGAGCGGCGCAAACGGCATGAATTCGGTACGGCCCAGCTTTTGGTTGAGCCAGGTATTGACCGCGGGATCGGTCGCCGGATAAAGGATGGAACGGTTGCCCAGGGCCCGGGGACCGTACTCCATCGCGCCGTCGAAACGGGCGACAATCTTGCCTCCGGCGAGCAGTTCGGCAATGGTTCCAGCGATATTTTGCGGCCGGAGCGGCCGGATGCCGGCATTTTGCAGCGCCTGTTTCAATTGATCCTCCGTAAATTCCGGGCCGAGATAGCAGGTTTCCCACGCCGCGGAGGAAATCAACTTGCGCCGGTAAAGTTCCGCAAAAATAGCGCCGACAGCAGTCCCGCCATCCCCCATATTGGGATGGATGAAGACGGCATCTACCGGGTCGAGACCGGCGATGCGCTGATTCATCTTCACATTGGCGGCGACGCCTCCGGCGAGCACCACCTTGCGCAGCCCGGTTTTTTGCAGCCAATATGCGGCGATCCTGGCGGCGATTTCCTCCAGAACCAATTGATAGGCGGCGGCAACATCTTCCCGGGAATATTCCCGCGCGAGATGACCGGCAAGCTGCGGATCCATCCCGCAGCGGTATTGAAAATTACCATCCTCAACCGCAAAACGCCTGGCGAGAACGCCATATATCACCGCGGGATCGCCGTGCGCTGCCAATCCGACGATCTTGCCTTCATGCCGCCCGGCCCGGAAACCCAGCGCCTTGGTAACCTGGGCGTAAAACAGGCCCAGGGAATGGGGGTAGGTGAATTCCTGTAAGGTTTCCAGACCGGATTCGCTGCAGCGCACCACCGAACCGGCCAATCCGCCGCCATACCAATCAAACGTCAGGGCGAGCGCGTCCTGGAATCCGCTGCTGAAATAGGCGGAACAGACATGGGAATGATGATGCTCAATCCGCTGGAGCGGGCAGGTAAATCCCATCTCCTTCAACCCCTGCTCCAATTGCAGATGAAAACGCCGGTGGTTGCGGATCGCCTGATATTGCCAGCGAAAGTATGCTAGGATATGGCGGCTTTTTTCGCCCCGGGTACAGCCGTTGTTTCCGGTGAACCATAAGTCGCGGCTAAAGCCGGATAATATCCGCCATCCCTCCACATACCAGGGCATAAAGGGATAGGCCACATGGTCAACATCAGCGGCGGTAAGCCCGGCCTGATTCAGCAGGCGCTGCACCGCTTTTCCCGGAAAACCGCTTTGCAGCTTTATCCGGGTCAGCCGTTCCTCGGCAATTGCCGTCAGCCTGCCATGATCGTATAATGCCGCCGTCGCATCGTTATCTAAAGATGAAATTCCCAGAATCCGCATGAATCTACAAAACCAAACTTTCGTTATTGGGCATGCATCAGAAAAACGTTATTGGAGACGGCATCGATGGTTTTCAATTGCCCCAGGCCGGAAATTCTCCCGATGAAATCTTTATAATGATCGATCCAGTACTGAGCATAGCAGTCATGCAGACCGATGGCGGTAAAGTCATTCTCCTGAATGGTTTTCAATGCTTTTTCCTCCCATTCCCGGAAAGTCATTTGCTCGCGGTACAGCGACCAATCATCAAACTGCATCGGAATTTTCACCAGCCGGTTTTCCAGAACCGGGCTCCGGGTATTGGCGGGGGACATCCAGCATCCAAACCACTCGAAATTATAAAAGCAGAGATTGCGGTCGCTCAGTTCATCGGTTAAAACCGACTGGGGCGCCCGGTAGCCTTTCAGGCGGTAATCGACCGTGCGGCAGCGCTGCAATTGCCGGCCCCTATTTCTGAACGGGGTTTTCGCGATCAGGCGCCGCGCCGGCCCATTCAGCTTCGGATGCCGCTTGAGAAACGCCCAGACAAAGGGAACCTTATGATCGAAGGAATGAAACGCCAGGCTATGCCCGCCGGAGGCGATATCCCCCCGCACCTCCTCCAAAAGCTGCCCGACCACATTATAGGTGACCTGAATCCCTGCCCGCGCTTCGATATCCAGCATTCTCCGTAAATATTGCGGTGCCATTTCATTCGCAAACCGGACCAGTTCGCGATCAATCCCGGCATGCCCCAATCCTTTTTCGGTATCATGATAGATGCAGATGGTCTTCCCGGAGGTCAGGGTCTCGGTTTTGGGTTCCGGAGCGACCACCTTGCTTCGATTCTCCGCCAGATCGATCACCCACCAGTTCCCTTCCCGCGAAGTCCGGTAATGCCTGGTAACCGCCCGGTCGTAAATCCGGTCGAACAGCTCTCTTTGCACATTGCGGGAGGGATCGGAATGCTGCAAAACGAAATCGGCGCTGGGGATGCATACCTGGCGGAGATGATTTTCCAGGGCAAAATTCAGGATGCTGTTCAACAGCAGATACGGCCACCCTTTAAACCGGTTCTCGATGCGGGTTTTATACTGCCGCCTTCGGGAAATACGCTGCACGATATCGGACAGGTGGTTATTGGTATACAAGCGACCATCGGATATGATCAGGTTGGCGGTGGCAATCTGGCCGGGTCTCCCCAGATGCTGCTGATGCCACACCAGGTCATCGTCGAAGAAAAGCTCCCGGGGAAATTCATCTAAAACCGCATCACCGGCATACAGCACAATTTCCCATAGTTGATCGGGAAGAACCCGCCCGGTCATCCGCCGGGCCATCTTATACCCGTCGGGGCCGCAGCGCGGTAAGAAGAAGGATTTATGCGGAAAAAAGTAGCGCGGTTTATACCCGGCCTGAAGGAACGCTTCCCGGCTTTGCGACGAAAAATCCCGGTATCTGGTCACGCACGCCGTGTCCGGCAGGATGCGAGGAGCGGTCATGCCGTTGCCGCTCCGGTATGATTCATATTTTCGACCATAATATGCACCGCGGCTTTTGTCGCATCGCTGCGCCCGGTCATCAGGCGGCCGGCGGTTGAATTTGCGCTTGATTTGCCGGAGCCATTCGCGGTCAATTGCTGCAGTATCTCCCGGATATTCTCCGGGGATGCAGCGGTAAAGGCATTTTGCTTTAGCTGCGCGATCCGGTTTGCATCCATGGTATTGCGCACTTCCGCCGTGGGGAAATAATAAATGACCGGTTTATCCAATAACATAAAATTGAACGCGCGGCTGGAAATATCGGTGATGAGAACATCGCAATATTTGAGCGCGGGAATATCATCCACATCATAATCGATCATCACGTTTTCATAACCGGCAAATTTTTGCAATTGTTTTTTCCAGTCGATGCCTCCGGCCATTATTTTATTGTAAGAACAGGCATGCAGCTTCACGACGGTATTCAGATCCATTTGGGTGAGAATCGCCATGACCCGGTCAACATAATCCCGGCCCTGGTTTTCCAACAGATTCAAGCCGGACCAGGAGGGCGCAAACAGCACATTTACTTTCTGCCGCCGCGGTGCCAATTCCCGCAGGTAATGCCCGGAATCTTCATCCAGGAGACTTAACCTGTCGAGGTACGGCATTCCAATGTGATACATTTTGGGGGTGGCGAATTTATCGTAATAGTGCGCTCTAATAAGCTCAATGTCGCTTTCATCATTCAGCAGGATAATATCGAAATCCTTCGCCGTTTTCCGGAACAGACGGGGTTTCAGCCAGCGGTGGTTGATCATGATTCCGTGTTGCAATAAGCATTTTTGACTCTTTCGCAGCAGGAACTTTGCAAATACATCATTATACACCACCAGGTCGAATTTTTCCCACAGCACTTGCCACGAGAAATGGATTTTCCCCACCGGGATATGGAGCTGTGACCGGGCGAATTCCCGCAATTGTTGGAGGGATTTTCGGGAAAAATGCGGATGCGGCAGAAGAATGAAAACCACTTCGTATTCATCCGGCGCTTTCAGCAATTCGGCGATAATCGTCTGGTATTGCTGGGCCAGATGAATGGAATAGGCCTGAAAAGCAATCCGCTTCCGCTGCGCCGGCTGTCCCCGGAAAAGGGGCGCCAGGCGGAACATCCCGGCGGCATTCAAGATAGACTCGAGCAGCACCCGGCAACCGATCAGAAACTGGATTTGGATTTGCTGTATCATATTTTTTTACGCTCATACTGAGAACAGTGTAAAGTTTTATTGCATGGGGCATGGGGCATGGGGCATGGTGTATTACAGTGCGGGTATCGGAACATGCGCTTGCACATTACGGCGCCATGCCCCATGCCCCATGCAAAAGTTCTCCGCATTACACCGTCCTCAGTCTGAGCGTTTGTTTAAATCTGTCCCACATCGGCAAGGGACCTATAGATATCAACATATTGATCCATCATGTGACGATGACTGAAGTTTTGTAACACCGCCTCCCGGGCATTGCGGCCCATTTGCTGGGCCAGCGCCGGATTCCTTGCCAGTTTCAAAATATACTCCCGGAATTGCGATTGATTATTCGCCGGATAGAGAAAGCCGTTCACATCATTTAATACCATCTCCCCTATTCCGCCGACGTCTGGCGCGATGACCGGCAACCCCAGCGCCATCGCCTCCAGAATGACCACCGGATTGCCTTCGCTGGAAGAGCTTAGGAGGAGACATCCTCCCCCGGCCATCATCCGCATGGTTGCTTGGTGATCGCGGGCTCCCATCAGGATTACCCGGTCGGCAATTCCGTAGGCTTCAATCCGTTCCCGAGCTTTCTCACGTTCTTCACCGTCTCCGATGATATACAATTTATTGCCGCAGCCGGCTTTAATACAGCCATGGTATGCATCGATCAGGAAGGTGATCCGCTTGACCGGATGCAGCCTCCCACAGAAGATAAAACTGCCGGCCTCGACATCCGCTGACGGTTGGCCGGCGATGGTCTCGATCGCTTTGATATCGATGCCGTTCCGGATATAATGTGAATTGGGGTAATTAAATTTTTGCGCCAGTTGCCGGCCGATATCCCGGGAAACGGTGGTGACCCGGTCGGCATGATGTAGCGCGGCCTTCATTTTCCATTTTGATAAGACGCCCGCGTCGGCCAGCAATATTTCCATTCCGGTAAAGGTGATCACCAGGCGGTAACGGAAAAGGTATTTATATAAAATGAGCAATAAGACATCGATGTTCACCATGTGCAAATGAATGACATCGATCCGCTTCGACCAAAAGAAGAGTCCCAGTTGAAGCGCGGCCTTGAGATATTTCAGCAGCCGGATCAAAAACAGCAACGGATGGTGCAGCGCCAGCAGCGGGTTCGTAAACGTATTCTGATAAATCTCAACGGCGGCAGGAAGCGGGCGGAAAAAATGATTGTTAACCTGGCCTTTATCAATTCTTTCCGTGATCAGGAATAATTTGAACTCCGCCGGATTCAGGGAGTGCAGCATGTCGTTGACAATCTTTTCCGCGCCGCCGAAACCGCGAAAATAACTGGTGCTCCAGAAAGCGATTTTCATGGGGTGCCGGGATCGTGTTATCGGTCTGCCATTCACCAGTGAATTGTAGAAGTTATTACTAGAAAAGACTTTAGGATCGCTTCGGGGTGCCCGGCGAAGCAAAGCTCCGCCAGGTCAATCCCATTTTTGAAAAACGGAGTGAGATCAAATGGATGGAGGATGGCCTAAATCAACCATTAAGAAAGCTTTTTAAACGAACCATATTCAGAGACCTTCTATTTTAGAAACACATTCTATCTTATAATTACTAAACATCACAAAAGAGGCTTCATGCTTTTTAAGTGGCGGTATCCCTTAACTACGGCTCTAAATACCACCGGGGATGCGCATCATTGTAGGCCTGTAATGCAGCCCAATTAGCATCGAATGCGGTCGCTCTGCTGACGTTATCTAAATACACGCCGTCAAATCCCATGTCGACAATCCTATCGATGGAAGATCTGCCATCCGCAAACTGGGAATGATCATAATCGGGGCTTTTATAGGGACTGCCGCCTCTTACAATAATGTCCCTCCACTCCGGATGCCACCAGATCGGGGTGGATTCACTGGCGTATTGTCCGCGATAAGCCGCCCAGAGCATCCAGTTTGGGATACCGTCATCCTTAAATCTTTCGCGGGCGGGAATAAATGTGCCACTTTCAACCGTGCCGCGGCGGAACGATCTTGGGCTGGGATTCACCATGACCGGATCGGCATACCAGCGGTACAGTTCTGTCGTGCCGATACTCAAATAGGCGATAACCTGCCGCCGGCCGCCCTGGGGTTTCCATTGAAGGGTTTCCACCTCTTCCCGGGTCAGCGAACTCCCGCCGAAATGGGCATCGATATAAAAAACATCCCACGCTGAAGCCGCGAGCTCCTCAATATACGCCTTCCGGCCGTCATATTGCGTGTAGCCTTTGGCCACCCAAAAGAAGTCCCATTCAGTCCCATGGTCTGCGACGGCCTGCGCAACCACCTCCGCAGTACCGGTCGGTTGAAATCGCCCGCCGGCGAAAGGCACCAAATAACCGGCGGTGTTGGTGATATCCAGACGGCTGGCGGGATTCGTTTCCCAGTCCGGCCAATTCGAGTATTTACCGGTGCTGATCATGTACAGATAGTTTTTCGCATCCATCATACGATCAACATTGTTGCGGTTTAATGTGTGCGCGACACCGGCCGGTATCGGATCATGGATAATATTGTAACTGTTAGAGGAAGGCGAATATATCGGCATATAACCGGGATTCCCGATCCCGGGCGACTGATACACTTCCGCACTTAAGCGCGGGTGCCAGAGAATATTATTATCGGCGGCAATTTTCTGGTTATCTTTAACAACTTGCACGGTGCTTCCATTGGTGTTCGCCGTACCCTTTATGCCCACCTTCGTCAGGTTTGCCAACCGGGTTACCGTCGTCGGGCTGAAATTTTCAATTCCCCAGCCATCAAGCAGGTTCAGAAGATTCCAATCGTATGCATTATCCACATTTCCATCGATATGGGCATATTCCAAAGTGTCTTGCGGAATCACCTGAAAATTCGGATTTCGGGTCTTGGCCTTAATGGCAACCTCCATGATGAATGCCTGCATCTTACGGGCGCGCCCGATAGCGCTGACATCATCTGGATCTCCATAATACGCTTCAACTCTCGCATTTAGCGCTGCGATGGTGTCGCCTCCCTTGGGCTTCCAGGGTAAATTTTGTTTTAACTTACCAGCAGATGCATTATGTTTGGGAGTACAGAACATCAGCGCCGGAGCGGCTCCGATTGCGGCGGCGGCAAGCATGCCGGTTTTTAAAAATTCTTTTCGGTTCATGAGGTTTCCCTTGTGTTGTTTCATGATTGTTCATTTACTACATTGTTTAAAAAGTTTGTAGTTGGGTAGATGAAGCGATAAAGTTGGGGTTTTGAGCGTTTTCTCTTTTGTAGCGACACTATGAATAGTGTCGCTACAAAAGGAGTCGCTACCCAAATACAAAAGTTTTTTGCACCGATAGATTTCTCACCCTAAACTGCAGGGTTCGGAATGACAACGAATCGGTCATTCCGAGCCACAGCGCCGTCATTTCGAACGTCGTTTGTGAGAAATCTATAGCTGCAAAAAACTTAGTATACAATGTATTTACTTTCGCCTGATAAAAGAGAATGCAACCTACAACACTGTCGTCGAGCCAATCAAGTTTGCGCCAAGGTCCGCATTCCAATTATTCCCCTTATTCGCAAACCGTATACAACGCTTGTTCGCGCTGGTTTCTTTAGGGTCATTGATCTTCAAGTAAATATCATAATCGCCGCGAGATACCTCGCCAAATGCGCTCAGGTTAATTGAGAAGTTCAAATCACGCCATGCCGCGGTATTGTCCGCCCTGCTGTCCAAATCAGGCTGCCAATCCCTGGCGTCAAGGTTGGTATGTGCCGTGTAAGTGTTACAACCCTCTCGGGCTTTCAGAATGATAGACACATTCTTCTTGTTGACGATATTACCAAAGCCGACGTTTTGGATCTTCCCTTCGAATTTCAGGGTACCATCGTGCCTGATCCATTCACTTGCCCTGGCTTCACGCAACACTAACCGATAGCCCAGTCTGTCGCGGATATATTCCATTCCATTTCTGCCGTTATATACCGGGTCAAAGATTGCCGTTCGGGTCACGCCATCATGCGGAGGCGTAAACGGCGCGGTGACATTTTCTTCATTGTAAACAAAATCACCCCAAAGTTTATAAGTGCCTCTGTTCCAACTGGTATTCAAATGAGTGGTTTGCGCATAAGCGGCCTCATAAAGCACATTCGGAAACCGGGGATAGATATTATCTTCAGAACCGGGCCTGACGGATTCACCGCCATAGAAGTTATTTTGATTTCTCATCCAGGTTAAAGCAGCGTTACGATCAAAATCTTCCTGATTCCCGGTTCCAATAAGCGGATAGCCTTCGGAAAGCGAGCCATTATCATCATACCAGTTACTGCGGGAACCCGCCGAATAGCTATCGTTGAACATCCCGAAACGTTGCGCAGCGGTTCCGCGTGCCGGTGCCGGCATCAAATTCGTAAAGCTATAATCGGTACCATACTCAACATTATGCCATGCCATCACGCCACCTGCGTGCACTAAAATTGAACGCGAATCGGGAACATAGCCCAGCAGCGCATTCAAAAGCCAGTGGTAGCCCTCCGCAGTTCTGGCATATGATGACGAGTGCATTTCGCCCCAGGGGCCGAAGATCCCCCCTTTGACAACCATGATGCACGCTTCGAATTCGCCGAAAATATTTCCAAGCTGCCAGAGATGATATTGTACCCAGTTTTTGTCTTCATGACCGGGAATACCACACAAATCAGATTCATTCATAACGCCGGTTTCATACCAAATCCGGCCTTTTGGCGCCCCGGGTTCACAATCATGAATGATCTGATCAAATTTTCCCCGATCAACATACGTATGGCCCCGTCCGTCATAATTAAATTTCACAATGGCAACGGCCTCGCTATCTCTGACTCTTTGAAGTGCCGCCCTTACATATGCTAGCGCTGCTGGTGTTAATGGTTGAGTTGTTCCATAATCTGGCGGAGCATCTCCATCAGCACTCCAGGCGCCTAAGGGTTTTCCATTGAGGGGCGCATTCGACGAAAAGTTTCTCAGGTCAAATTCCATATAAACGATGCGCGCATCAACATAGACCGTGGTACCGCTTATAACGGTTCCCAGGTCAGGGAAACCAGGCGTTCCGCTGTCGACCGGAATTACATATCCTTCCGGTCTGTAAAAGCCCCGGTCCGGATTCGGGATATCAACCGGATTCTCGGTATAGTCAAGTGCCTGCAATATAAGCGGCGCTACTTCTCTATCATTCACACCCTTCAATTTTGCGGAAGCCTCGTCCGCACATGCGACCCCCAACAAGCCTGTCAACACCAGGCCAACAATTAACAGGATTTCATTCACGCTAAATACTTTTTTCATTACCCAACCTCCAACTTAATAATGCCAATCACATGTAAGTCTAAGGGGCAACGCGAGTCGAGCCAATTAAGTTTGCGCCAAGCTCCGCATTCCAACAATCTCCCTTATTCGCAAACCGTATGCAGCGCTTATTCGTGCTGGTTTCTTTAGGATCAGTGATCTTCAGGTAAATATCATATTCACCGGGAGGCACCTCACCAAATGCATCCAGGTGAATTGAGAAGTTCAAATCACGCCATGCATCGGTATTCGTTGCCCGGGAGTCCGGCATGGCGCCGTTCGGACCCACTTCAGCAGGCCGCCAATCATACGGGTCAAGGTTCGTAAGCACCGCATTGGATACAAACCGATTGGATTTGGATTTCAGAATGACCTTCACAGCTTTTTTGTTAAAGATCTTACCCCAGCCGACGTTTTGGATCTTCCCTTCGAACCTCAGGGTGCCATGCTGTTTTACAAATTCGCTGGCCTTCGCCGCACGCAACACCAACCGGTAGCCCATTCTGTCACGGTAATATGCCAATGCACTTTGGCCTTCATATACCGGATCATAGAGCACCCGTACGGTTTGGCCATTCCAGGGGTAAGTTATCTCCACCTCTATGCTTTCCCGGGTGTAGGGATAATCTGCCCGCGACTTAAATCTTCCCGGCCCCTGCTGCATACACATATAAGTCCAGTTGGAAATACTGTGTTCATAGAACATGGACGGAAAACGCAAAATGACGTCGTTGAAAGGATGGACTTTTCGTTCGCCGACCGGAATAAATCCTCCGTTGGTGCCGGATTCAGGCTCTTCACCAATTTGTTCACCGCCATAGACCGACATCTTTCCGAGGAAGTTCATCACCTTGGTACGATCCCAATCAATGAAATAGACCCCACGCCAGCGCGCATCATCCAGCTTTTCCGGGACGGCTACCAGCCGGTTGGTTCCGGAATCATTATACCCGATAACCGGTGATACGCCAGGTCTCGTCAGTGACGGATCCACTCCGTTTGGATTATATCCCGGCAGAATTGGATCATAGGCCAGCATTCGATAGCCTTCGGTCAATGAGCCACCGTCACCATACGAATATTCGTCTGCTGACCAGCCATTTGAATCGTCGAACATTCCGAAGCGCGCCTCCGGCGTACCGCGTACCGGGGTGGGGAAGGTTTCCAGTGTGCCAAAGTCGTACGTCGTATGGTATGTGCGGTTATACCAATCCAGGAACCCGCCAATGTGGGTCATGATCGGTTTACCGTCGGGAACCGCGTCCAGTAATGCATCTAGAATGATCTTGTAATGGCCCGGTACTTCCGCATCATAATTTGAGTGCGTTTCGCCCCAGGGACCAAAGGTGCCGGAATCAAATGCCCAAATAACGTCTGCGTATTCCTGGAAAATCGGCTTCAACTGATGATAATGATATTGCACCCAATTCATATCGGTAAATCCGGGCACGGTACATTTTCTAAAGATTGGCGAAGACCCTCTCCAGGTACCCGCGCCTGGTTTAGCAATGTGAGCCGCACGATGCTCAGCCGTAACCGGTTTTTGGTAGTCTGCCTTATAATAGTATCTTGAATCGGTGGATGCGGGGCCGTCGTCTTCAAAATTAAGATTATCTGCAGTCCAGACAATATGGTTCCAGCCTTTGGGGTCATAACAAACGCGGATATGGGCGACGCTGTTGGTCTTGGACCTTATGAATTCAAGCTGGCCTCTCAGGAAATCAAGCCCGTAGGGCGTTATGGGTCCGTCTACGCCTACCCGACGATGGTCATTGGGATTACCAGGGGAACCATCGCACCATGCATTCGACGAAAATTCATTCAGGACCAGGTAGAACTGAACGATGCGTGGTTCAACCGGGACGTTGCAATACTCGGGACCTGCTCCTTCCGGACCCAAATACATCGGCGGGGTCATTTCGTAAGCCATCTCAAAGGGTTGGCCTAAAATGGTATAGGCGCTTGCCGGAATTGTCATATAGCCCCAATAGTTTGAGCCGCCCGGTTTATCAGGGATAAAAGCGCCCCGGCCGGCAGCGTCGTCATTGCCTCTTTCAAATCCCCGGTCCGGATTCGGAATATCCACCGGATTCTCGGTATAGTCAAGCGCCTGCAACACCAGCGGGGCTTCACGATCAGCCGCACCATTCAATTTTGCGGGCGCCTTCCCCGCACATGCGACAAGCCACCAGCCTGTCAACACCAGGCCAACGATTAACATGATTACTTTCAGGCTAGATACGTTGTTCATAACCGAACCTCTCATTATTGCTTCCGGGAACAACCGGCTCCGGTTTCATTTTATATTTGGACGGATCTAAGATCTTTTTGGGGTAGGCAATGTGGGTGGTCGTGGTGCCGGAATCGAGAATCATGGCGTCTCCTGACTCGATCAGCCTTGCGGCTTTTTGCGCAATGCGTTGCTATTCTATTGGCTGAATATGCTCTTTTTCCGTCGATGCCAAAGTTGGCAATACTATGTTTTGTTTCGACAAGCCAATTCCGGTGCTTCGTTTTGTTTTGATTTGCTTCGTTTTATTTCGATTTTACTGAAAGTGAGCCAGATTGTCAAGTTTTTTTCAAGAAGTCAAGAAAATTTACCCAGGGTGACAGCGGACACAAAAACACAAGAAGGCCAATATCAATTTGATTTGTATCCCGCATGGCGGTGGTTTCTAGCGTCGGTTCAACAGGAATATTGTGAAATTTTTCTGTTGCCTGAGTTCACTGGTCTTCTTTAATTTTCGCTATCTTTTTTGAGGGATTTCAGGTAGCAATTTCATGATACAGGTAGCAATTTCATGATAATGGAAATTAACTACATTGTTTATTAAGCCTTTTAAAATTATAGATTCCTCGGCTATCGCCTCGGAATGACACAATACAGTCATTTCGAACGTCGTTTGTGAGAAATCTATAACTGCAAAAAACTTACTATACAATGTATTAATGCGAATTACATGAAAAGCCCTTCTCTCCTGTTGTTATATTTCTTTTGACCAAAGAGAAAACAACAGAAGGAGAAGGGCAAAGATGGATTGGCAACTTCAACTTGTAATTCGCATAAATAGTATCAAACAACCTCAAGCGAGCTTTGAAGTCTTTCAAGGCTCGCCTGGGATTAAGGTGTAATGAAATCGCTTTTCACCCGGTACCATGCCGGTACCGGGTGAAGTAATATGATGTCATGCCCCACCCATACCCATTCGCGGGCTTTGCTTGCTTTCCAGGGCAAGGCTACCGTTTGATACTAGCGGACCAGCATCATTTTCTTCACTTCGCGAAATTCTCCTGCCGCAACTCGATACAGGTAAATCCCACTGGGTAAATCATTCGCATTAAATTCGACTTCATGTAAACCGGCAGGCATTTTTGTATTGACTAACGTTTCTATCTTCTGACCCAACAGGTTGAATATTTCGATGCTTACCGGCGCAGATTGCGGTAATCTGTATTTGATATTGGTTGTTGGATTAAACGGATTGGGATAGTTTTGGTATACGGTAAAAGTTTCCGGAATCTGTTGCGCATCTTCAATTCCGCTTGGATCCTGTGCAACACCACTCACCGGAATGGCAATGATATCCGCATTTGAAGCATTACTGACGATCCGGATGAACCCGCGATAACTTCCCGGAAAAGTTGGGTGAAAATTTATCGAAACACTTTGGCTTTCACCCGGAGAAATTGCAAAACTGTTTATCGGCGTTGTGAAAGCACTATCGGTAATGAATATGTCGTAAACATTCAAAAGAGCTGAGCCGGTATTCAATATCTGCATGGTTTTTTGGGATGTTGACCCAACAGCAGTGGTATCAAAAACAATCGAATCCGGAGTGGCTGCGATAAAAGGAATCGATAAGTCGCTCACTACATATCTTGCCAGTGCAATATCATTATAGCTGGCATTTGTAAATCCAGCCAGGACAACTTTTCCATCGTTCTGAAAATCCAGCGCGTTTGCTTCATCATAAGAAGAACCGATTGGCGTACTTAAATACCCGGTTGAAGTGAAACTTGTATCCGGCAATCCATTTGGGGTATAACGAAGCAGAATAAAATCTCGGGGAAACCATAATGCTCCAGAACCGGATGTACCGCATACATATATTTTCCCATCAGCTGAAATTTTCAAATCGTATCCGGCATTATAATGCCTGTTGGGATTCGGCTTGGTTACGGTTATTCCGTTTGTACCAAATGTTGAATCTGCATTCCCTTCCTGATCCAGCCTGGAGAGAAACAATATATCATCATTGTCTGCATCATAAATTTTTCCGGTTACAAACAAGCTGTCATTCTTGATGCTGAGACCATATATCGTTGATACATCATTAAATACGGAAGGCAACAAGGTACCGTTATTTCCGAAACCTGGATATGGGTTCCCTGAGGTATCCAATTTTACCATTAAAACCTTATCACCAAAAAGCGGGGTGCTGTAATAACCATACCCGAATCCCACGATGGTACCGTCACTAAGCAAATCAACCGTTCTGATTGATTCATACTGAATAGTGGCATCAATTACCGTATATCCGTTTGTGCCGAATGAACTGTCAAGCGTTCCGTCTGAGTTAAGGCGGGTAAAGAATGTTGCGGTTAAAGGAACCGAATAAGTTCTGCCCGCTAACACAATTTTGCCGTCACTTTGAATCGCCATTGCATAACATTCTTCTTCATACCCACCGTAGGAAGTTAAAAAATAGCCATTGTTGCCAAAAGTAGGATCCGGAGTTCCATCCGGTAAAAAACGAGCTGCAAAAAACTCCGAGTTTGAAGGGGTCACATAGCATGTTCCGGATACGATAACTTTCCCATCCGGTTGTAATCCCATTTTATATGAATAAGTATCTACACCATACTGCATGATAGAAATTCCACCCGAGCCAAATGTCATATCCTGTGACCCATCATTTAATATCCGCATTAAAAGACCAGCCGCTGTCGTTCCGTTAAAATATCCGGTTCCGCATATGATCATGGTATTATCAGACAGTACGACCATATCTCTGGCGACATCATGCAGCGATCCTGGTGAAAAAATAGCGATGCCATCCGAGTCAAAAGTTGGATCCAGCATCACCGTCTGAGCGGATGCAAAAGTCGTTAATAGCAGTGCACTAATGATCGCTTTAATTAGGTTGCGCTTCATCAGGATACAAAGATTGGACAACAGCAGGGAAAATAAAGTAAGAATCTTCATAAATACTCCTAAATTAAAGACAATTTTATTTCAACGATATCGCCCCGGTCGGGCAGGCGGCGACACAAGCTGCGGCCGTCTTCTCCAATCCCCGCCCCAGACTTTCGTTGAGCGGTACCCCCACTTCGATGTCAAATCCTCTGCCGAGAAAGGTTAACCCGTAGGTTTCCCCGGCTTTTTCGGTAATCCGGATACAAAGGCCGCATTGAATGCATTTCCCTTCTTCGAAAATGACC
Organism: Calditrichia bacterium; assembly: GCA_020635015.1. Taxonomy (GTDB): domain Bacteria; phylum Calditrichota; class Calditrichia; order RBG-13-44-9; family J075; genus JACKAP01. The sequence goes on from JACKAP010000010.1 coordinate 29,492, forward strand.
AGAGGATGGTCGGTGCGGGTTTTGACATACTGACGTTTGCTCCCTTTGTAGTTTTGGGCATTGGCTTTATAGATTTCGGCATAGCGGCGCAATTTGCACGAATCCGTTTTCAAACATCCGCAATGCAGGCAGCGCCCCGCCTCCAAATGAACCGCTTCCGGGGAAGGAGCTTTCTTATCCAGTTGTGGGGTAAACAATTCCGGCCCGGCGGAAATATTGTGGAGTTTTTTTTGATCATCGATATATTGGTTCAGTTCCTGCTGATCCATCTTCCGGAGACGAAGGTTGAATTGATCAGAACCTTTGGAAACAACCCCATACCGCAAAAATTGATCCACCGACAAAGCCATTGATTTACCATGGGCAGCGGAGCGAACCGCCATTTTACCGGGATGGACGGCCCCGCCGCCGGCAAAGACGCCTGGCAGATTGGTTTCGAAGGTTTCCCTGTCGATTTGAATGCCGTTTTTTGCGATTGCGACCGGCAGCGTGAGCATTCCGTCCGGGTTTATTTCCCCGATTGCCAGGATGATGGCATCATGCTGTTCCTGCAATGCGTCCAGAGTGATTTGAGCGCCCAGCGCGGTATTCATCTCAAATACGGCACCGAGATTGCGTATGAGATCGATCTCGGCATCGAGCACCGACCGGGGCAATTCGGCTTCCGGCACCCCATAGCGCAGCATCCCGCCCGGTTCGGCATTTTTGTCGAAAATCGTGCAGGCATGGCCCTCCTGCAATAAATAGTAGGCAGCCGACAAACCGGCAGGCCCGGAACCAATGATCGCAACCTTTTTTCCGGAAGGCGCTTTGCAAGGCGGCAGATACGGGGTATTGCTCTCCAGATCGGCTTCGGCGACATAGCGTTTTAAGGCACAGATCGATAATGCACCGCCCACCTGGCGCAGGCGGCAGCCGTTTTCGCAGGGCGCACTGCAAATATAACCCAGCACCGCAGGCAGGGCGATCTGCTGTTTGACGGTCATCAAGGCTTCCCGCAATTGGCCGGCTTCGATAAAGTGGTGCATCATGGGAATATTCATGTGGGCCGGGCAGGTGCGCTGACAGGGCGCCAGGCACTCGCCGCTATGGTCGCTTAACAGCAGTTCCAGGGCCGTTTTCCGGGCCAAATGCACGGCTTCGCTGTCGGTATCGATATCCATTCCCGCAACGGCAAGGGTCGAACACGCCGGCAGGATGCTGCCGTTTTTTTTGTCTTCAACCACACAAACCATGCACGATGCAAAATGCGGATACCCCTCCAGGAAGCACATGGTGGGAATGGATATCCCCAACTGGCGGGCCGCCTGCAGCAAGGTGCTGCCTGCGGCTATTTCTACAAACACATGGTTGATTTGTAATTTGATCATCTTTGAACCAATGGAAGTATTATTGTTGATTATCAGCGTATTATTGCCACAGAGACACAGAGTCCACGGAGAACTGACAACTGAAAACTGACTACATTGTTTAAAAAATTTTTTGCCTTTATAGATTTCTCACAAACTACGTTCGAAATGACGGCGTTGCGTCATTCCGAAGGCATAGCCGAGGAATCTGTAATTTTAAAAGATGTAATATACAGTATACCAACTCTGTGCCCTCTGTGTCTCTGTGGCAGAAGTTAAAAAAACTTGATTTTCAAACAATCCTTAGCCAACCTCAACAGCCTCAACCGGGCAGACCTGCCGGCAGCGGTCGCATTTCGTGCAGACCTGCACATCAATTTGGTGTTTTTCATATGCCCGGGCCGCGATCGCCCCGACCGGACAGGCCTGGGCACATTTGGTGCAACCGATACAGGCATCGGTAATGGAATATACGATCATATCGCGGCACTTGCCAGTGGGGCAGCGGCCCTCGATATGGGCTTGATATTCACTGCGGAAATATTTCAGGGTAGTTAATACCGGGTTGGGCGCGGTCTTTCCCAGGCCGCATAAACTGCCGGCAGCAACCGATTGGCTCAATTGTTCCAACTTTTCCAGATCACCTTCCTGCCCCTGACCGGCGCACAGCCGGTCGAGGATTTCCAGCATCCGCTTGGTGCCGATCCGGCAAAAGGTACACTTGCCGCAGGATTCCGCCTGGGTAAACGACATGAAATAGCGGGCAATATCCACCATGCAATCGGTTTCATCCAGCACCACCATGCCGCCGGATCCCATGATGGCGCCGGCCGCTTTCAGCGCTTCAAAATCGACCGGCGTATCGGCCAGTTCTGCCGGAACGCATCCCCCGGAGGGACCGCCGACCTGAATGGCTTTCAGTTTTTTGCCGTCGCGGACCCCGCCCCCGATCTCCTCCACAATCTGGCGCAGGGTCAGTCCCATCGGAACTTCCACCAGGCCGCTGCGCATCACTTTCCCGGCCAGGGCGAAGGTCTTGGTACCTTTGCTCCGGGGGGTGCCGAGCGCGGAGAACGCCGCCGCGCCGTTGCGGATAATCCAGGGCAGTGAAGCAAATGTCTCGACATTATTGACCAGCGTCGGTTTGCCCCACAATCCTGCTTCGACCGGATAAGGCGGACGCAAGCGGGGCATGCCCCGTTCACCCTGGATGGAAGCGAGGAGGGCGGTTTCTTCACCGCAGACAAATGCCCCGGCGGCGGAAGCGATTTGCAGATCGAAGTCATGCCCCGACTGCAACCGGTTTTGTCCCAGGTATCCCCGCGCTTTACAAATCGCCAAAGCGTCACTGATCCGCTGAATTGCCAGGGGATATTCCGCGCGGATGTACAAAAATCCGGATTTGGCCCGCAACGCCAGCGCAGCGATCAGCATCCCTTCGATCACCCGGAAGGGGAACGATTCGAGGATCATCCGGTCCATAAAGGCGCCGGGATCGCCTTCATCGCCGTTGCAAACGATATATTTGACCGGGTCTGCCGCTTCGGCAACCATGCGCCATTTCTTGCCGGTGGGAAACCCGCCCCCTCCCCGGCCGCGCAAGCCGCTTTCTTCAACGGTTTCGATGATCTGTTGCGAAGAGCGGTTTTTCAGACATTCATCCAGCGCGGCAAACCCGCCCCGGGCGCAGTATTCGTCGATATCGAGCGGATCCAGTTGTCCGGAATGCTCGGTGACAATTTGCTTTTGCGGCGCGATATAGGCGGCATCCGCGCCGAACCGCGTGTCGATGGCAGCATGAGTGGGCGGCTCCCAGACCCGGCCGGTCAGGAGTCTGTCCAACAGGTCATAGACTGCAACCCGGCCTTTTCCCGAGAGCGATTTGGGACGGAAGTGTCTCAGCAGAATGCCGGGAATCTGTGCCGGGGTTACTTGTCCGTATTGGAAGTCGCGGCCGTTATGGGTTGAGATCTCGAGCAGCGGCGCCTGATAGGCGATGCCGCTACAACCCACATTTTTTAAGGTTACCGCGAGATGGTGCTGATCGATCTGCCGCCGGATTTCCGCATACACCTTGTGCGCCCCGGAGGCATCACAACTGGCGCACCGGCACATCCGCACTACGCCCGAGGTCTCGCTTTTCCGGAACGGTGATATCGCTTTGTCATGATTCCCCAGGCCATTTTGCGACGATAGAAAATCTGCCAAAATATTGGACACCCGGTTGGAGGTTAAATGCCCGTAGGTGATGTGGTCAATCTGAACCGCCGGCGCCAGCATACAACAGCCCAGGCAGGCAACCTTTTCGATGGTAAACAGATGATCCTTATCCGTATCCTCATGCTCCGGGATATCAAGCTCCTGCTTGAAGGCATCATAAATGGTATCCGCCCCCATCACGTGGCAGGCGGTTCCCACGCAAAGCTTGATCCGGTGGCGGCCGGCCGGCTGAAAGCGGAATTGGGAATAGAAGGTTGATACGCCGGATATCGCGGCGGGGGTGATGTCAGTTAATTCGCACACCTGGCGCAGGGCATCCACGGGAAGGTAGTTGTATTTCCGCTGAATCGCCTGCAAGATGGGGATGACATGGCGGGCCTCCCGCCCGATCTCCCGGACGATCAATGCGATGTCAGCGGGGTCTATTACAATATGATTTGATTTTTTTTCCATTGAGAATCATTTTCGAATATCAGCGGTTAATTGCCACAGAGACACAGAGTTCTTGGTGCGGCCTATGGCTGCAACCAAATGGTGAATGCATAATGTTCATCGGTAAATACTCATTGTCAACTTCGTAATTTAGTCATTACTCCATATTTAATAACCCCTCTAAATCTCCCCTTACCAAGGGGAGACTTTCTAGTTTCCCCCCTTGGTAAGGGGGGACGGAAGGGGGGTAAAAAAGTAGACCATCTTTACTCATGTATGGATCACCGCTATAAAACTATGCTAAAACAATAAAGTTTGGCCTAGGGCCGTACAAAAAACTGACAACTTATGTACCATCCTGATTGAGCACAATACAATAAAGATACTCCTTCCCGCGAACATAAATCCGCCCGCCGACAATCGCCGGGGTGCAATCGGATTTTTCACCCAGGGAAATTTCCGCCACGGGCTGGTAGGTATCGCCCGGCTCAAAAATAACCAGCACCCCGCCGCTGTCCATGGCATACACCCGGTTTCCGGCGAGCACCGGGGAAGCGTAGCAGCCGTAATCCAATTCAGCCTCCCACAGTTTTTCTCCGGTTTTGGCATCCAGGCAACTCAGGAGACCGTAACTGGTGGCGAGGAAAACATACCGGTCGGTGGCCAGCGGGCTGGCGGTATCCGGCAGATCCCCGTCGAATTCCCAGGCGATTTCCGGCTGGCTGCCGTTCAGCCGAATGGCCACTGCCGCGGCATTCTCATTCGCGGCATATACCATGCCGCCGGCAAACGCCGGCGAGGGCCCCATTTCGCCTCCCATGCAATCCAGAGTCCACAATCTGCGACCGCTTTGGGGATCATAAGCATCTACGGTTTTACTGTTTGCCAAGATCAATTGCACACCGTTTTCAGTATTAACGCAAATCGGGGACGACCAGGAAATATCGCTGCGCGGCACTTCCCAGGCGGTTTTGCCGGTCGCCGCTTCCAGCGCGTACAATTTTGAGTTTGAATTCTGGTCATATTGGACGAATAACATTTGCTGGTACATGATCAGGGAGGATGCATGCCCGTAATGATTGTCGGGAATCCCGAGATCGCGGGTCCAGATTTCATTCCCCGTCATATCGAAGCAGATTAACTCTCCGCTGGCAAAGATCGCACACACATAGCGCCCGTTCGTCGCCACCGACGGCGAGGCGTAGCCGGGATATGTTTCCAGGTCCGGCAGGGAAGCGCTATCGGCGGTAAATCCCACCGCTCTTTGCCACAGGATTTCCCCGGAAGCGGTGTCGAAACAATAGACTTCCCGAAGGTGTTTATCGCCGCCGGTCAGGAAAAGATGGTTTTCCCAAACCACCGGAGAACTTAAACCGGGCCGGGGAACCGGCACTTTCCAGACAATCGCATGGGCGCTGTCGATGATTCCATCCCCCGGCACATCTTCAGCGTTGGCCACCCCGTTGCCGCCGGGACCCCGGAAATTGGGCCAAAATTTAAGCGGCTCATTGTTAAGGGCGATTGTTTCCGTTTCTCCACTCTCCGCAAAAGCGCCGCTCATTTCGCGGTAGGATAAGATCGCAAAGATGACCGCCAGGCCCAGAATAAACACGCTCAATCCCACCACCCAGTTTCGCGCCTGCTCCAGGGCTTCCCAGGCATTATTGCTGTCCGGGAAATCCTCCGGATTGGGCGCTTGCCGCTGCAGATTTTGCATAATTTTTAAAGCCGCCAGCATGACGATCACACCGATCAGCAGCAAAACACCTCCGCTACGCAACTGCCATTGATGCACAAAATAAGCCTTGCGCGATAGCAGGTGCAGCGCCCGGATCTGCTCGCGCAGCGCCGCATCGCCGGGATTTTGGTCCAACCGCTTCACCAGCGTCTCCAGCGCCTGGCTATGAAGTGGATCGATGGCCCGGGTCTGCAGATAATTGGCGATCAGTAAAACGCAAATAATCAGCGAAAATACAGCTGCCACGACGGCCACCGTCCGGCACACCGCATAGACGGTTTTTTCGTGCAGATTAAATTTTTGGATCAGGTCATTCATGCGTACTCATATTTTTGAATAGACTTTATTAATAATGTCTAATATTTTCCAGGCGCTGATGTTCATTGGGACAGTAACTGAAACAGCGGCCGCAGGAGAAGCAAGCTGCCCGGTTCGGTTCATATTCGGTACTCGTTCTAAAAATCGATAGCCCGATGAGCTTGACCCCCAATATCAAACCGAGAAAACCGCCCAGCAGCCAGCCTCCGATGCGGAAGCGCTTCCGGATGATGCCGGCTTCAGCGAAGAGCGTCTCCGCCGGAGTACCGCTTGAACGAAACGTGAGGGTTTCCACGGTGGTCCCGGCGGTGCCGGTTCGGTTTTCCAGGTCAATTTTCTCCGCCAGGCTCACGGTGGGATGCATTTTGGAAAGGAACACATCCAGGCGGGAAAACGTCCCGCCTCCGATGGCTATCATAACGGGCACGAATATCAGCAATACGCCGAGGCGGCGGATCCCCTGCTCGCGGGTTACCGGCAGTTTTTCGGGGGTCGGTTTATCGATGGCGCCCATCGGGCAGGACGTTTCGCACAGCCGGCACACATGACAACTGTCCGGGGTGATCGTCAAATGTTTTTTGGATAATTGCGACATCCAGCCGAGCAAAACCCCGTAGGGGCAGAGAAAACGGCAATAGGGACGGGCGACGAAGATGCTCAAGGCGACGAAACCGATCGAGTAGAGCATCATCCCGAAATCGTTGCCCATGCGGAAAATCGAAACAAAGGGATCGTAGCGGCAGATGAGGAAGGCGGACCCGGTTGCCGCAAACAAGACCGCAAATCCCAGGTACACATAGCGAAAAAGGCCCAGCACTTCCTGCAGCCACCCGGCGACCGGAACCGGTTTCACCATCACCAGATCCTGAACCGCGCCCAACGGACAAACCGCCGCGCAGAAGGTGCGGCCGAAGAACAGGGTAAATATCAGCGGAATCACGAAGAAGGCCAACACCGTCAGGGGAATGACATAATCCGAGAGAAACAACGCCGCGGAGACGTTCTGCAGCGAGCCCACCGCGCACACGCAGCCCTCCCGGATAAAACCGAAGTAAATAACCGAAAACACCGCCATCGCCCAGATGGCCCGGCGGGAGCGTTTTTTGAGGGCAAAATAGCTGGTCAATCCGAGCGCAACGGCCAGCACAAACACATCCATCCATTCGCGCCCGGTGCTTCGGGGCGGGGGCGTCTGGGTCGGGGGCTGTTGATAGCCGCTCTCAAACTCCGGTTTGGGGAAACGGGCCGGGTCCTGCGCAAGCGCGGCGGAATTGATCAGGCAAATCGCCAGCAGAATAAACATTACCCATGATTTCGGTCTCACAACGGCCCGGCTCATGATCCCTGCCCCTGCTGACCTTTTAAAATGTACGGGCGATCGCTGGGAACCCGTTGATAGGCTCCGGAAGGGCAGACGGTTGCGATAGCGCATTCATTGCAGTTCAGGCAGCGGTCGTGCCGGACCTGCAGGTAGAGCGACCCATTACCGAAGGCCCCGCATCCCTTGACGCATTTCCCGCAGCCGTTGCAGAGCGCCTCGGTAATGGTATACTCATAATAGGGATTTTCGACGTAGGTTCGTTGAATCGCGCCGGTAGGGCATAGCTGGTTTTCGGCGGCCGTGTCCTGAATTTTTGCGCCGGGGCGATGGTAGCCGCCGCACAGTTGGCAGTAGCCGCAAACATCATAGGCATGCACACATTTCACCGCCGATTCGGTCAATACGCAATGGGTGGAGCAGCGCTCGCACTGCACGCATTTGTTGGGATCCAATTGCCACACGGTATTTTTCGCCGCCCTGCCGCCGATAAAACCGCCCATACCGCCGATGACGGCGGCGGTCATGGTGCGCAAGGCATCCTTGATAAATTCGCGGCGTCCCAGTTTTTCTTTTTCGTTATTCATGGTAGCACTTCGCAGATATTTTTGATGAAGGCATAATTTGTCAAACACTTAAGCATGTTTGCCACAGAGACACAGAGATCACAGAGAACTAACACTGACAACTGACAACTGACAATTGTCAACTATCTCTGTGAACTCTGTGCCTCTGTGGCGATAGTTTTTAAGCGATCTTTTGCCGACTGCGCCGGCGGCAGCACGCAATTATTGAAAACCCGGCACCCATCGCAAATGCCCCGGCTGATACACACCTGTGCGGGTTTCTCGGGTTTTTTCCGGAAAATCAGCGCTCCGGAAGCAATGGCCAGGGAGGTCAGCAGGCCATTGCGGAGACAGCTGCGCAGGAATTCTCTCCGATTCATTTCTCGATTTTTGCTTGACATACATCATCCTTCAGGAATGATAACATTAGCTTGTTAATTATTGCCACAGAGACACAGAGTTCACGGAGAACTGACAACTAAAAACTGACAACTGAAAACTAACTCTGTGACCTCTGTGCCTCTGTGGCAAAAATGATTTGAGATTCGACCAAATTACACACTACTCAGGATGAACGTTTCGCAAAGATCCGGATCATCCCGGTCTTCGGATCCAGCACTAAAATTTGGCCGCGGGAATCGACCGCCAGATCCAGCCCGACAGTTCCCTCCGCAAACTGATTGGGCGCGGCCACCACAGTGCGGAATTGACCAGTTGGATCATGAATTTTCACCCGAACCAGCCCCTTCTCGCTGGTCACAAACGAACCGTCGGGAAGAATCGCCATGTGGGTCGGATTGCAGCATCCTCCAAAGCCTTCCAGATCGAAAGCCGTTTTTCGCCAGGAAGCGCGCAGTTTCCCCTCGAAAGTATAGTTCTCGAAGGTATGCAGGCCGGGATTGACCACCCACAGGAAGCCGTCGGGATCGATGGCGAGGTCGAAATAGAAACTGGGAATGATGAAACCCGGTCTTTCCGATTCCGGATCTTTTTCGCCGATCCTCCGGAGAAGATTACCGGCGGGATCGTACTGCAGCACCACCTTGTTCATTGCATCGGCCACAAACACATCCCGTTCGCCGGCGGCGACGGAGGTAATGACGGCGCTTTCCGACTCTGCCACCCAGCTTCTGAGGGCCTTCCCATTCCGGTCCAGTACTGCTACGGTATGATTCAACCCGAGATAAATAAGCTGATCCGGCGACAGAGTGACGCATTTTGCTTCGTGGCCGAGATCGATCCGGGAGATTTCATCGCCTGCCGGATCAAAAATCGCCAGTTGCTCGTCGCCGGTGACGTAAATTTTGTCATCAGCGTCACAGGCCATCCCGTACAATTCCCGGAAGGCCGGTTTGATCTGCCGCACCTCAGTGTAACCAATTAGCGCCGGATCCACTTTTTTATAGTCATCAATATTGTAGAGAATGGCCGCTTCCGGCGGTTTGTTGACCGCGCTTGAGGTGCGGTTGCTGGAAAAAATAATTCCGGCAAGCACCGCCGCCACCGCGAGGGCGATTCCCACGTAAGTTAAAATTTTTCCCATAAAGGCTCCCCATATTTTGCGTGCACCGAAAGTACACGTCAAGAGTTTCAATAGAACGCGGATGACGCGGATTTTTCAACTGATGTATATACTACTGCATACGATACTGCTTATAACCCTCGGCGAACTCCTTCGGAATGACACAAATGTTGTCATTTCGAACGTAATTTGTTAGAAATCTGTTAGAGCAAGAAACCAGGTTTGCCTTGCAATGTTCTTTGACAAAAGGAACCTTATATTTAATGCATTAATCCGCGGAAATCCGCGTCATCCGCGTTCTATTTCGGCTATTATGGGCCTCAAGATTCTTTTGCCCTGTACTGCGGCCTGCGCCGACGTCAAGGCAGCGCATCTCCTTAGAATCCCGCACCAGTAGCCGGCCGCCGGCCAGGGCCATCGGTCCCCAGGCATCATGGCCGTCCAGCACTTTCGCCTGAGCAAGCGGTTGATAAGCGCTCGTCGAGGCTTCCAATAATGTCAGCACCCCATCGTCGCTTAACACAAACATCTTGTCGTCGGCAAACAGGAACGGTCCCAGGCCGAAGCGGTTGGTCTTGCCGCTGGCCCAGATCAGTTGGGTGCAATCATCCGGATGATAGCAGACCAGTTGATTGCGCAAGATGCCGGCATCTTTCGGCTGGATGCTGAAGAGAAATCCCTGGTAAAGTACCGGGGTCTGCTGCTCGGAAGCGAGGCCGTCCGCCGATTTGTATTCCAGAAGTTTCTGAACCGAATAGTGCCCCCCGGCCTCGCTCACTTTCAGCATCATGCCGCCGGCGCCGTACCCGGCGGTCATGAAAATCCGGCCGTCATCAAAAATCACCGGCGATGGTGCAATCACCGAGGAGGTAAACGCGGTCGTTTCCCACAGGACTTGACCGGCATCTGCGCCTTCCGCGGAAACACCGGCCATGCCTCCGATGGCGCAGTAGACATACATTTTCCGGCCGTTTAGGGTCATCGGCATCACCGATGAATGGGACATTTGCCAGCCGCTGGGATTGGGGGTTTTCCAGACGACTTTTCCGCTGGCGCAATCGACTCCGATCAATAGCGATGTGCCGGCAGGTGCAATGACCGCCAGCGAGTCGTCGATCAGGGGACATTGACCGGTGTACCAAAGCGGCGTTTCCGTGCCATATTCTTTTTCCAGGTCGATTCCCCAGATAAAATCACCGCTTCGGGAATCGGCGCACATCACCTGGCATCTTGGGCCGATGGTCACCACATACCGGCCGGTGACCGCCGGGATGGTGCGCGACATGCCGTGGTTCCGTTTCACCCGCACTCTATACCACCTGCGCCAGATTTCCCTGCCGTCGGCCAGCGAAAAACAGCGCAGGGCATCGGCCTTGTTTTCCTCGTCGTAGTCGAGCAGATACACCCGGCCGTCGAATACCACCGGTGCTGCATGACCTTCACCCAGCGCAACCGACCAGAGCACTTCCGGTCCGCCGGCCGGCCAGCTATTGGCAAGGGGGACTTTTTCGGTGTTGATGTTGTCAAAATTTTCGCCGCGAAATCGCGGCCAGGAACCGGGTAATGTTGATTCCCGGCCGTCAAAAGAGTCGAAAAATTCGCCAATGCGGATTACCTCGGCATGTCCGGCAGATCCCGGAATTACCGGAGCATGATCCATTCCCGGGACGTGTATGGCAAAATCGGCCGTGGGGTCATAGGCCAGCCACCAGGCGAGGCAGATGACGGCAAGCATGGCAGTCACCGCCGCAGACCAAACCGAGGCGTGTTTTTGACTTTCTGAATGTATTGCTTTTTGCGCCACCGGAGACCTCTTCCAGACACCCTCAACAGAATTTCTTTGGCAAAAGAACGCCATCTAGGCCCAAAATACAACGCAAAGTGCTCCCAAAGACATGATATATATTAGGTTTTGACATGATTCTTCGACGGGAAACACCAATATTTTCCCAGGTGACAAAGCCGCTTCAGGGATGAATTATGAGTATTTCACCATACCGCTATCAATCCAATATTTTACCTTGCATTTAAAAATAAGTGAACATATATTCACTCAAATCAGAGCTGTTAAGCAAGGCTTTTGGTATAATCGGGACCTGCGCTTGGACCATCCGGCACCATGCCCCATGCACCTTGCCCCATGCGAAAGCTCTGGGGATTAGACCGTGCTCAGCATGAACAAATCAAAAATAGATTGAAAGGAGACAATCATGCAAAAAATCACCCCGCATTTATGGTTTGATAAAGAAGCCAAAGCGGCGGCGGAGTTCTACACGTCGATTTTTGATGATTCCAAGATCCACTTCATCAACCAAATAAAAGATACCCCCTCAGGCGATTGCGACATCGTCGGATTTCAGGTTATGGGTTATGATTTCATGGCGATCAGCGCAGGCCCGATGTTCAAGATCAATCCATCGATATCATTCCACATCCGGTGCAGGACCGTCGAGGAGGTGGATGCAATCTGGCATAAGCTCTCCGATGGCGGCACCGTCATGATGGAACTGGGGAGCTATCCCTTCAGCAAGCGGTATGGCTGGATTCAGGACCGCTACGGCGTTTCCTGGCAGGTGATCCACACCGAAGGCGATTTCCGGCAGCGGATCATGCCGGCGTTGATGTTTGTCGGTGATGTCTGCGGCAAGTCGGAAGCAGCAATGCAATTCTACGCATCGGTTTTCCCGAACTCGAAAGTCCAGGTCTTGGCCCGCTACGCCGGGGGCGAAGGGCCAGACAGGGAAGGCACGGTGATGTATGCCCAATTCAATCTAAACGGCCAGGAGTTCAGCGCCATGGATTCCGCCATGATGCATAATTTTAGCTTCAATGAGGCCATCTCATTCATTGTCAATTGTAAAGATCAGGCAGAGATCGATCATTATTGGGAAAAAATTTCGGCGGTGCCTCAGGCGGAACAATGCGGCTGGGTGAAAGATAAATATGGGCTCTCATGGCAAATCATTCCGGAAAACATGGGGGAACTGATGGGAAAGAACCCGGCGAAGACCACCCCGGCAATGCTCCGGATGAAGAAAATCATCATCGCGGATCTTGAAAAGGCGGGAGAGGAAAAATGAGTAAAGAAGCGCTGGCCATCCATCTCTTTCCCACCGGGTGAGAAAGGTATGGCAGCATAGATCCGGAATTAAGAATTGAGTAATAATTAACTTGTTAACTGCCGCCACAGAGACACCGAGTTCGCAGAGATATGATAACCAGTCTCTGTGCACTCTGTGTCTCTGTGGCAATTAAGTTTGTGATATCCGAGAAATTATTCTTTCATTGATCCTAAGCCGGCAAATTGGCTCATTGCAGCAGGATAAGTTTCCGCGAAGCCGAGCGTGGCCCGCTTTTCAACCGGTAGATATAGACACCGCTGGCGAGATTGCTTCCGGTAAACCGCACATGATATTCATGCCCCGCCTGCGCCACTTCATCAAACAATGTCATTACTTTCTGCCCCATCAAGTTGTATACTTCGAGCGTTGTACGATAAGTTTTCGCTACGGTAAACCGGATTTCTGTCGAAGGGTTGAACGGGTTTGGATAATTTTGGGAGAGCATCAATTGCTCCGGTAACTCGAGGGCCGAAGTTATCCCGGTTGGCGCGCTGTTGTTATAACGGACAACTGCGACGGCATAGTCGCCTGATTGATCGTAGCTTGCGCCTGCCACGACAATTTTTCCATCGGCTTGCAGGGCAATCGCCTGGCCAAAATCATTGGTGCCAATTGGCGTCAGAGCGATCCCCCCGTTGGCAAAAGTGCTGTCCAGGCTGCCATTTTCCTTCAGGCGGACAACCGCAAAGTCGTAGCCCGAAACGGGATTCAAGGCCCAGCCCGCAGCAAGAATTTTTCCATCGGCCTGTATGGCGACAGAGAACGCCCCATCTTCTCCGGTCGAAACGTCGTTCCCGACCGCTATCCTAACTTTCCCATCTACGCCGAAGTTGTTGTCAAGACTTCCGTTCGAATTATAGCGAACGATTGCAAAATTATTATTAGACCCGACGAAGCTGGCGCCAACCACCACAATTTTTTCATCATTTTGTAGCGCTATCGACCTCACACGGTCATCGGACAGCCCGACGGGTGTGGTCACTTTCCCGCCGGAGCCAAAGCTGTTATCCAGGCTGCCATTGGTATGATACCGCACCAGTGCAAAATCGCGGTTTGACTGATTGTTGATATAATATCCCGCAACCACAATTTTTCCATCGGCCTGACATGCGCCCGCCCGGCCAAAATCGCTGCTCGCCCCCACAGCGGTCGTAACCTTTCCGCCGCTGCCAAAGCTATTATCCAGCGTTCCATTGGTGTTGAACCGAACGACCCCAAAGTCGAGATTTGATCCGTTATCACTTGAACCGACAACCAGAATTTTCCCATCGGCCTGGAGAATACCCGATAAGCCATAACCTTGCACGCCCAGACGCGTCGTCGCTATCCCCCCGGTTCCAAAACTGTTGTCCAGGCTGCCATTTACGTTGTATCGAAGGGCGGCAAAACGATATGCGGCGCCATCCCATCCTTGACCAGTAGCGATGATGCGTCCGTCGGATTGGATAAGGACGCCTTGGCTGAGGTCAAGGCCGGCACCAATCGGCGTTGTGACGATTCCCCCTGCCCCAAAGCTGTCGTCCAGGCTGCCGTTTACATTATACCGAACCAAAGCGATGTCATTATTCAGGTTGCTCGGCGACCCGCTGATATAGCTTTCTCCGGCGACGACAATTTTCCCATCCGACTGGATGGCAACCGAATAGGCCGCATCGTAACCGGGCCCTATTTGCGTCGTAACCTTCCCGCCAATACCAAATAAAGTGTCCAGTGTGCCGTCCTGGCTTAAGCTGAATGTCGAAAAAACACCCATTAGCAAAAATCCATATAACACAAGCGAGAAATGATATCTTATGAAATCGCACATCATGCATCTCCCTGAATAACATTTTATACGTTTCCCATTAGATCGTAATTTATCAAAAAATGAGAAGCGTGCGTACAATTATTCGCAATTACCCAAATTAGTTGTATCGCCATGGTAATATCAGAACCGGATTTTTCAAAAATGATGCCAGCCGGTCATCATCGATTAAAGCGAAATTTTAGCAAGAAAATTCGGTTTGTTACTCCGAATTTTCTTGCTATATTACACCATGATTGACAGACCGGACTACCTTAACCGTATTCAAATCGCGCTTGATCGCTCGCCGATTACCGCACTTCTTGGCCCGCGACAGTGCGGTAAGACGACCCTTGCCCGCATGGTTGCCCACGGCATTAAGGCAACCCACTTTGACCTCGAATCTCAGCAGGACCTGGCGCGGCTGCAAAACCCGGAACTGGCCCTTTCAGCCCTTCGAGGGCTGGTCATTATCGACGAAATCCAGCAAATGCCGGCATTATTCAAGGTGCTCAGAGTTCTGGTTGATCGTGAACCTGGGGAAAGGCGTTTCCTGATACTTGGCAGCGCCTCCCCGGATATTGTCAAAAATGTATCGGAGTCGCTGGCCGGCCGGGTAGAGTTTATTGACCTGGCAGGATTTCATCTTCTGGAAATTGGTATCGATGATGCACTCAAACTGTGGGTGCGAGGAGGTTTTCCCCGATCCTTTCTCGCTGATACAGATCAGGATAGTGCTTCATGGCGCGAGGGTTTTGTGCGCACTTTTCTGGAACGCGATATTCCGCAGCTCGGAATCACCATCCCTTCGACCGCTATGAGGCGTTTCTGGACGATGCTTGCCCATTATCACGGGCAAATTTGGAATGCTTCTGAACTGGCACGATCCATGGGAATCAACGACAAAACAGTTCGGAGTTATTTGGATATTTTAACCGGTACCTACATGGTTCGCCAGTTACAACCCTGGCACGAAAACCTGAGAAAACGCCAGGTGAAATCACCGAAGATTTACCTACGGGACACGGGACTTCTCCACAGTCTCCTGGCGCTGCCAACCCATGATTCGTTGACTGCCCACCCCAAAGTCGGCGCTTCCTGGGAAGGTTTTGTTATCGAGCAGTTAATGCTGACCCTCAAGCCGGATACCGCTTATTTTTGGGCGACTCACCAGGGAGCGGAAATCGACTTTTTTTTCATCCACCGGGGAAAACGTTTTGGCATCGAGATAAAGTACAGCGAAAATCCCCGAGTTTCCCGTTCTGCCAGAATTTCGATGCAGAATCTCAATCTTCGGCATATTTGGATCATTTACCCAGGAAGCCATACCTATCCGCTCGAAGAAAATATGACGGTTCTACCATTGAAGGCGATCGCAGAACTTAAGATGCTGATCGACCAGCTTTCGATTTAAATAACGGATGGCGTTACGCCGCACCGCACGGTAGTATCAATTTGATAATCCTTCATTATTATTATAATAATTTCCACCCCCGTTTTGAATCCGCTTCAATCGTGCAATCAACGCTTAATGAGCGATTTTTTGCTGGCATCATTTTTGAGATTTAATTTTCAGTTTATAAAACGCCCGGAACATAACGGCTCGCGATGCTGCCCATGCAACCATACCCAGGAGACTCCCGATGATTTCCACGATTACCCGACAAGTTACCGTTCTCTTGCTGGCAATTTTAACCATCCAAAGCGTTGCCCAAAAATCAGGATCTGAAACCGCCGAAAACACAAAAATCAGTTCACTGCTGGCGAAGATGACCCTCGAAGAAAAAATCGGCCAGCTGGCCCAGTTCCATCTCTGGTCGCGCAACAATGATGTTGAGCAGCTCAGTGCGGTGATCCGCCGGGGCGGGGTCGGCTCCTTCCTGAATGCCGGCGACCGCGCGAACAAGGAAAAATTGCAGCGGGTGGCGGTGGAGGAAAGCCGCCTGGGGATCCCGCTGATCTTTGGCCGCGATGTGATCCACGGCTACCGCACGGTGTTCCCTATTCCCCTGGGCCAGGCCGCCAGTTGGAATCCCGACCTGGTGCAGAAAGCCGCTGCCGTCTCGGCGAAGGAGGCTACCCAAATGGGCATTCACTGGACCTTCGCCCCGATGCTCGACATCGCCCGCGATCCCCGCTGGGGCCGGATTGCCGAATCGCCGGGGGAAGATCCGTTCCTGGCTTCCGCAATGGCGGCGGCTATGACGCAAGGCTTTCAGGGAGATGGCCTCGCCGATCCCCATACCATCGCCGCCTGCGCCAAACATTATGTCGGTTACGGCGCTGCCGAGGGCGGACGGGACTATAACACCACCCTGATCCCGGAACATGAACTGCGCAGTATTTACCTGCCGCCATTCAAAGCGGCGGTCGATGCCGGCGCGGCGACCATCATGAGCGCTTTTAACGATCTGAACGGCATTCCCACCTCCGGCAATCCCTTTACCCTCCGCCAAATCCTACGCAGCGAATGGGGCTTTGACGGCTTTGTGGTCAGCGACTGGAACTCGATGACCGAGATGATACCCCACGGCTTTTGCGCCGACGAGCGGGAAGTGGCCATCAAAGCCCTCACCGCCGGGGTAGACATGGAGATGGTCTCGGAGAGCTATCAGCATCATTTGAAAGGCTTGATCGAATCCGGCATGCTGGCAGAGAAGCTGCTGGATGAAGCAGTGGCCAATATCCTGCGGGTCAAATTCCGCCTCGGGCTGTTTGAGAACCCCTACCCTATCGCTTATGACGCGACCGTTATCCTGCATCCCGATCATTTAAAAATAGCCCGCGAACTGACAGCGCAAAGCCTGGTGCTGCTCAAGCATGACGCCGCGGTATTGCCGATTCAGAAGACGGCCAAAACCATTGCGATTATTGGTCCGCTGGCCGACAGCCCGCTGGATCAGATGGGCACCTGGACCCCGGACGGCAAGGCCGAAGATGCGGTCACCCCCCTTCAAGCTTTTCAGAAGGCGGCTGCAGACTATGAGATCCTTTATGCCAAAGGGCTGGAAACGCCGCGGAGCAGCGAACGGGCGCTGTTTGCGGAAGCGGTTGCTGCCGCGCAAAAAGCGGACCTGGCGATTCTTTTTGTGGGGGAAGATCACCTGATCTCCGGAGAAGCGCGCAGCCGCGCCTTCCTGAACCTGCCCGGCGCGCAGGAAGCACTGGTGGCAGAAATTGCCGCCACCGGCACCCCGGTGGTGATGGTGATCCTGGCCGGCCGGCCCCTAACCTTTGCTCCGCTGATCGATAAAGCGGCGGCGATCCTCTACGCCTGGCATCCCGGCACCATGGGCGGTCCCGCAATCGTCGATGTGCTGAGCGGGAAAACATCTCCCTCCGGCAGGCTGCCGGTCAGTTTTCCCCGCACCGTCGGCCAGGTGCCGGTGTATTACAATCACCGCAATACCGGACGGCCCGCTCCCAAAGAGATGCTGGGAATCCCCCTGGGCACGCCGGAAGATCCCAAGGGATACGTTTCCAACTACCTCGATGCGGATTTTACCCCGCAGTATCCTTTCGGATACGGCCTCTCATATAGCAGCATCGAATATCAGGATCTCAGACTCTCATCCGGCAAACTGCATCCCGGCGAAGCACTGAGCGTCAGCGTTCAGGTCCAGAACAACGGTCAATATCCTGCCGATGAAGTGGTGCAGCTTTATATCCGTGACCGCACTGCCAGTGTCACCCGACCGGTAAAAGAATTGAAAGGGTTCCAGCGGATCTCCCTTCCCGCCGGGGAAAGCCGGAAGGTAACCTTTCGCTTCGGCGAGCAGGATCTCGCTTTCTGGAATATCGATATGCAATTTACCGCGGAAGCGGGTTTATTCGAGGTGATGGTCGGCAGCTCCTCGGCGGATGAGGATCTGCTGAAGGAGGCATTTGAACTGGTGAATGATCCGGCGGATTGATCAGATATTACACACTAGGTCCGAAATGTAATTTATGCTGTCATTGCGAGGCCTATTTTGCCGAAGCAATCTCCTGCGGGCGCACCTACCTGCAGTTAAGTTGGAAGCGATTATCGGGAGATTGCCGCGCCGCAAAAAACGCGGCTCGCAATGACGGCACCTGCCTACTGCGTTTCATCAGTTAATAAGTTTGGAGGTTTCATATGGTTACGCAATCCAGGTTTTCCCACTATCCCTGGCTGTTCTTTTTGATCTTATGCGTTCTGCCGATCGGCTGCAGCGGAGACTCAGCGCCGACGGAGGGGCAGGATCCGGCACAAATCGAAAAGAGTCCCAAACGCGGGCTCGCCTACAACTTAACCGCTTCGGAAGATCTCGAGGCACTGAAAAACGGCGTCAGTTGGTGGTATAACTGGTATTTCGAGACCAGCGCGCCGGCCGGTTACCATGAGGCTTACCAGATGGAATTCCTTCCCATGCTCTGGGGCGGCAATAGCGCCAACGATTTTTCCCGGGTGAAAAGCTTCATCCTGAGCCATGCGGAGGTGAAATATCTACTGGTGCTGAACGAGCCCAACCTGCTCGACCAGGCCAACCGCACGCCGATTGAAGCGGCGGCGGATTGGGTTGCTTATGAGCAACTCATTGCCGAACTGGCGGCACAGCAGCGAACGGTTTACCTGGTCGGGCCGGCCATAACCTGGGGCACCATGCCCGATTATCAGGACCCGGTGGTCTGGCTCGACACCTTCTACGAGGCCTACCGCTTTGCCAACGGCGGCCGCGATCCGAAAATCGATTACCTGGCGTTCCACTGGTACGATTACGGCCTGGAGGCCCAGCTCGACCGCCTGCAGAAGTACGGCAAGCAGATCTGGATCACCGAAATGGCCAATTGGAATGCCCAGATCAACTCCTACGACAAGCAGGCCGAGCAGATGCAGCAGATGGTGGCGCTGTGCGAAAGCCGGGCCGATGTGTTCCGCTATGCCTGGTTCATCGGCCGCGGCAACCTGCCGGATAATCACTACACCTATTTGTTTAACCCAACGCCGGGGGAACTGAACGATTTGGGTGAGTTGTATTTGAGCTTGCCGTATGCGAAGTGATTTGGGTGGACGGGGAAGTTCTCGTTCGACGCTCCGCGTCGAATGCGCTCGGTGACGCTCTGCGTCACACCAGCAAAAATTAAATCCGTGCACGCTCGACGCGGAGCGTCGTAAAACCGGACGCCACGCAGAGCGTGGCACCAGATCGTGAGGTACCATTCATGAAAAAAGCTTTCATAGAATTCTTTATCGCTCTCATAATTGTCAATGCGGCCATTGCCGGTGAACCCCAATCTACAACCATCGGTACGATCCACCGCGATACGCCGGAGGTTGACCGGCTGATTCCGGAAGGCGCAGTGATCGAAGTGCTGGCCGAAGGATTTGCCTGGAGCGAGGGGCCGGTATGGATCAAAGACGGCAGCTATCTGCTGTTCAACGATATTCCACAGAACACCACCTACCGCTGGCGCGAGCAAGACGGTCTGACGATCTTCCTGCGGCCGGCCGGTTACGCTTTGGGAAGCAATCCGCCCGGTGCCGAGTTGGGCAGCAACGGCCTGTTTGTACACCCGCAGACCGGTCAGCTGGTGATGTGCGATCACGGCAACCGTTGCCTAACGGTGTTGAATCGCGATAATTGGACCAAATCGGTATTGCTGGATCAATTCGACGGAAAGCGGCTCAACAGTCCCAACGACCTGGTGATCAGTTCCGGCGGGCAGATTTATTTTACCGATCCTCCCTACGGCTTGAGCGGGCCGGATTATCCGGGCAAGGAACTGGACTTTAACGGCGTGTTCCACCTGTCGCCGGACGGCGAGTTGCGGGTGGTGAGCAAAGCGTTGGACCGGCCCAATGGCATCGGGCTCTCGCCGGATGAAAAAACCTTGTATGTGGCCAACTCCGGCGAGCGCAGGCTCTGGCTGGCCTTTGACCTGGCGGCAGACGGCACCGCCGGCAATAGCCGCATTTTTTACGATGCCAGCAGCTTTGACCGCTACGGTCCCGGAGGGGCCTGCGATGGGATGGCCGTCGACGCCTCCGGTAATCTCTGGGCCACCGGCCCGGGCGGGGTGATGATTTTTACGCCGGAAGGAAAACATCTGGGCAGCATCGATCCCGGCGCCCTGGTCTCCAACTGCGCCTTCGGCGGGCCGGCAGGCAATGAGCTTTACATCACAGCGGATATGTATTTGTGCCGGGTGAAGGTGAATGCGCAGGGAATCGGATATTGATCTTTGTCAGTCGTCAGTTATCAGTTATCAGTTATCAGTTATCAAAAGTCTTAAAGCAGTAGTTAATAAGTTAAATTTTCCTCAATCCTAAGGAACTAGCAAATGAAATTCCCCCTTGTAATGTGCGCCGGATTGATCCTGCTCTTCATCAGCAGTTGTACCGAAGTAAGTCAAGAAAACCGCTTCCTGCGCACCCGGGGGCAGGACATCGTCGACGGCAGCGGGCAAAAGGTGCTGCTGCGCGGGGTGGGGCTGGGCAACTGGCTGCTGCCCGAGGGTTACATGTGGAAATTCGGCCCGGAAGGCGACCGGCCGCGTAAGATCGAGAAACTGGTCAACGACCTGATCGGCGACGAAAAAGCTACCGAATTCTGGCGCCAGTTCCGCCATCACTATATCACCGAAGCGGACATCGCGCGCATCGCGGAATTGGGATTCAACTCGGTGCGCCCGGCGCTCAACGCCCGCCTGTTCCTGAGCGAGGGCGACACTGCCCGTTTCGTGGAAGAAAGCTTCGCGCTGCTCGATAGCCTGGTAAGCTGGTGCCGGAAACACGATCTCTATGTGATCATCGATATGCACGGCGCGCCGGGAGGGCAGACCGGCGCCAACATCGACGACAGCCCCCGCGATCTGCCGGAGCTGTTCACGGATGGGCGTAACCAGGACCGGCTGGTGGACCTGTGGCGCAAGATTGCCGAACGCTATTGCGATGAGCCGGCCGTCGCGGCTTACGACCTGCTCAACGAGCCCCTTCCCCGGCGCACCGGTGCGGCGGACCAGTACGCCCACCTGGTGGAACCGCTCTACCGGCGGATCACCGCCGCGATCCGCGCGGTGGACCCGCATCACATGATCACCCTGGAAGGGGTGGATTGGTCGAACGACTGGTCGATCTTCGGCGAACCGTTCGATGACAATGTCTTCTACCAGTTTCACTATTACTGCTGGAACCGCCCCGATAATCTAAACGATATCTCCCACTTCCTGGCCCGGCGCGAAGAACTGAATACGCCGGTGTGGGTGGGAGAAACCGGCGAAAAGGGCAACACCATCTACTGGGCCACCACCCAGTATTTCGAGGCCAACAACATCGGCTGGTCGTTCTGGCCCTGGAAGAAAATGGATACCCGCAACACCCCCTACTCCATCAACCGCCCGGCCAATTGGGATCAGATCGCCGCCTATTCCCGCGGCGGGGACAAACCTGCCGCCGGAGTTGCCCAACAGGCCTTCGACGAGCTGATCGACAATATCCAACTGGCCAACTGCGTCTATTTCCCCGACGTGGTCAACAGCATCTTCCGCCGCGCCCCGGTGCGCATCGAGGCGGAGAACTACGGGCACCAGGGATATAACACGTCTTATTACGTGGCGGACACCACCCAGCGTTCCGAGTATTACCGGGTCAAAGAACCGGTACGGATCGAGCTGATCGATTTTGTGGAAAACCAGTTCTGGTCGGAGCAATATGTGCGTTTGCAAACAGATGAATGGGTTGCCTGCAATTTTGAAAATCCGGAGCTGCAATCGGCACGCATTGTGGTCAAAGTGAAAAAAGAAACCGACTTGGCGGCTTTTACATTTTCCCTGAATGGCATCGTAAAGTCATATACAATTGATGGGGCGGATTGGATAGAAATTGCTGCGGACGCTTCGGGTTTAAAACCGGGGCAAAATACGATCAAGCTGACCGTGACCGACGGGGAGATCGGGTTTGATTGGGTGGATATTCTGCCGAATTAAATCCCACAGGCATCACCGGCTGAATATTCGGGGTTTCTTCCCAGGAAAGATGATTTTTGACAGGATGAACGGGATAAACATGATATCTGGAAGATCCGAATCCCCGTCATCCGGTTAATCCTGTCAATAACGGCATGTGGATCGTACCTATTTTTGAAAAACAGCCTGTAATCCATTCATTTTTTTCGTACTTTATTTCACAAACAAATTCAATAGATGCCGTCCTAACAAACCGGCACTAAGAAAGGAACGCATATCGATTCTAAAGGAGCCAGGTCGATGAAACGTGTATTGATTCTCTGCACCTTTTTGACATTTAGCGCTATCCATTTACCGGTCCAGACCTGCCACGGCCAAAACATCGGTCTGCAGTTGGGCGGGGGGTGGTTTACCATGACCGGGGCCAACAGCGAAGTGACTGAAGTCGGCACGGTTTTCCGCCCGGCCCTCGGTGTTTTCGGGCAATTTTACCTGTTCAACTTTTTCTTGCTCCAACCGGGCATTTGTTATCTTTTGAAAGGCATCCACAAAACCCATTCGCTCAATAGCGGCCTGAACAAGATCGGCGGAACGAACTATTCTCAATACCTGGCGGAAGAGATGACCGAAAAGGCGACCCTCGGTTATATCCAAATACCGCTGCTCTTGCGCTATGAGATACCGCTGCAGGGGAAACTGCAGCCGGCCATCCTGCTGGGACCGGCGTTCGCCTTCAACGTATCGGGTAAAGATGAGGCCAGCGGTTTCGGAGAATGGGATGGAAGCCATGATATCGGCAACCTGAAGAAAGTCGACTTCAGCGGAATTGCCGGTCTGGGGCTCGCTTTCCCGGTCGGGAAGCTGAAAATGGGGATCGATCTGCGCTATGACCGGAGCTTCAGTTCCGCTTTTGAAGATGTTACCGCAGAAGCACTGGCCAATGATGTCGACGAAGAACTGTGGACCGAAACCGATCCGGTTACCTTTGAGCGCAGCACCAGGGCAGTGGATTTTAAGAACAGCGGGTTTTCATTCCAGGTCGGGGTGATGCTACCGATTGGCGGGGGGCATTAAAACAAAGTTTTGTGCCATAGTCATACTGACAACTGACATCTGATAACTGAAAACTGACTCTGTGCACTCTGTGCCGCTGTGGCAAATCGTTATCAGGATGGCCGGTATTTCACCTGCACCCCCTGCAAAAAATTCCTCAGCACCTGGTCTTTGCACACCCGGTAATGCTTATGCCCCGGGCGTCGGAAGAAGGCGCTCAGTTCGTGCTTGCTCAGCTTAAAACCGGCCAGGCTCAACAGCTCCAGAACATCATCCGCTTGCAGGCTGAGGGCAATTTTCAGCTTGCGGAAGATGATGTTATTGTTCAGGCGCTGCTCCACCTCCGGCTGCGCCCCTTCTTTCTTGCCGCGCCGCTCGATGATCAGGCCGTTCAGAAAGGTCGCCAGCTGGGCGTCGCTGCACTGCACGTAGCCCGGCTCTTCCTCTTTTTTAAGCCAGTCGGCGATCATCTCCCGCGATACCGGATGATCGGCCATGGCAAAGATCGCGACCATTTTGGTATCGCTGTAATCGAAGATATAGCGGATGCGGCGCAGTATGTCGTTGTTGGTCATAAGAGTGCTCCAGTCTGATATAATCCGGTCATATTTTTCCCAATATGCGGCTGGCTCAATATACCGCTTGAAAGGTATAACTTGCAATTATCTTTGTGATCCGGAATATTTCCTGCGAGCTGAATTGCGAAAAAACCGGCGAATGCTGGTACAATGTGCCGGGGACTGAATTTGATATGGATATCAACGTGTATAACGGCAGCATTGCGGAACTAAAGGCTAAATGGGCGGATATCGGTAGTTGATGCTGGATGCTGGATGCTGGATGCTGGATTGATCCTCTTTCCTGCATACCCCAAGAATCACAACCCTCCCTTGTTTCCCATCTCCTTTCATCGTACATTTTTTCACACAGTGATTGAAAAATGCAGCCGCTGACGGCAAAGGAGATCCACCTATGGGCAGCCAAAAGTTCAATGCCTTCGAAATGGCCCAATCGCAGTTTGACCGGATTGCCGACCTGCTGAAGCTGGATCAGGCCACCCGCGATCTGCTCCGCTACCCGATCCGGGAATACCAGTTCAGCATCCCGGTGCGTATGAAGGACGGCACGATGCGCATCTTCCGCGGCTTCCGGGTGCAGCATAACGATGCCCGGGGGCCGGCCAAGGGCGGCATCCGTTTTCACCCGCTGGAAACCGTCGACACCATGCGCGCGCTGGCGATGTGGATGACCTGGAAGTGCGCGGTGATCGACATCCCCCTCGGAGGCAGCAAGGGTGGGGTGATCTGCGATCCCCACGAATTGAGCGAATACGAGATGGAACAGATCTGCCGCGGCTGGGTGCGTCAGATTGCCCGGGATGTCGGCCCCTATCAGGATGTGCCGGCCCCGGAAGTGATGGCCAGTCCCCAGACCATGCTCTGGATGCTCGATGAATACGAAGTGATCCACGGCGGTAAATTTCCCGGCTTCATTACCGGCAAACCGGTCAGCCTCGGCGGCTCCCAGGGCAAAAAAGAGTCGACCGGCTACGGGGTGATCTTTGCGGTGCGGGAAGCGCTGAATGAACTGAACCTCAGCCTGAAGGACACCCTGGCCAGCGTGCAGGGCTTCGGCAGCGTGGCCCGCCATGCCATCGAGCTCTATCAGCAGATTGGCGGCCGGGTGATCAGCGTCGCCTGCTGGGATCAAAGCGACCAGGCCACTTACACCTACCGGAAAAAAGAGGGGATCAACTACCCGGAACTGCTCGCCATCACCGACCCCTTCGGGGGCATCGACAAGCGCAAGGCGCTGGAGCTGGGCTACGAGATCCTGCCCGGCGAAGCCTGGATCGAACAGGAGGTGGATATCCTGATCCCGGCGGCGCTGGAGAATCAGATCACCTCCGAGAATGTGCAGCAAATTCATCCGCGGGTCAAGCTCGTCGCTGAGGCCGCCAACGGCCCCACCACTCCGGAAGCCGATCCGGTGATCAATGAGCGGGGCATCTTCGTGATTCCCGATTTCCTGGCCAATGCCGGAGGCGTCACCTGCAGCTATTTCGAGCAGGTGCAGAGCAACATGAATTACTATTGGGAAAAAGATGAAGTGCTGGCCCGGCTCGACGTGAAAATGACCGCCGCCTACCACGATGTCAGCAGCCTGGCAAAAAAGAGCAGGCAGAACACCCGCGATGCAGCCTATATGATTGCGGTGAGCCGGGTGGCGCAGGCGTGTAAGGACCGGGGATGGGTTTGAAAATTGCGAGTTTGATGATTGAGAACAATATGGTTTTCTGTTGATGGGTGAATGGGTGAATGGGAAAAAACCTATGTAAGGACCAGTCTCGATTTTCCCCTACGTACGTCTTTCCCCATCCACCCATCCACCCATCCACCCATTCACCCATTTATAAAAGCTGTATGGAGGCCCCCCCATGAACAACCAGGATCAATCCGTCGATACGTTACTCTATGCGCTGAAGGAGCGGGCCAAAGAGCTGAACTGCCTCTACCGGGTGGAAGAGCTCTTCAACATTTCGGAAGCCACGGTGGGCGACATCTGCCGGGGCATCATCCAGGCCATCCCCCCCGGCTGGCAGTATCCCGATATCTGCCTGGCTAAAATTACCGTCGGGGAGAAGATCTACCAGTCGCCGGACTTCCAGGAAACCTCCTGGGTGCAGAGCGCCGATATCATCGCTCAGGATGTCAAGGTGGGATCGGTGAAGGTGTATTACACCACCGAACGCCCCCCGGCGGACGAAGGTCCCTTCCTGAAGGAAGAACGCAAGCTGATCAACACCATCGCCGAACGCCTGGGGCGGCGCATCCTGCATGAGAACCTGAAACGGGTGTTTGAGGAGCAGACGACCGTCAAGAAGCAGGATAAGGACTGGCTGAGCATCGTCGACCTGCTGAAGCGCACCGACCCGAAACTGCTGATGCGCATCTCCCGCAAGATGCTCAACTACCTCTGCTGGAACGGTATCGAGGAGGCGGAACGGCTGCTGGAACACTTCAGCCCGGCTTATAAAAGCGAAGAGAGTGAGCTGCTGAAGGAGATCAACCGCCCCTATCAGAAGAAGGCGGTCAGCAATATCCTGGCCATCAGCGAAGATATTTTCCGCATCGCCGGCGATCATCTCAGCGAGACCGAAATCTTAGGCAGCATCCAGAAATGGATCAAGGACGACCGCTCGGACTTCCTGGTCAATATTCTGGAAAATCCCGGATCGACCCTCTCGGACATCACCAGCGCCATCGAGCGCTATCATCACCTAACGCCCCAGGGACTGGAGCTGCCCACCCCCCGGGAAAAAGGCTTCCGGGTGGCGCTGATCCGCCGCCTGCTGACCGACCAGTCGCAGTTCATCAACATTGCCAAACATTTTATCGAGGTGGATGATTTCTACAATCTGCTGCACCACATCATCTTCCCCGCCGGCAGTCACGGGAAGCTGGGGGGAAAAAGCGCCGGACTGTTCCTGGCAACCCAGATCCTGAAAAAGAACCTCGAGCAGCAGGAATTACTGGGCGACATCAAGACTCCCAAGACCTGGTATCTCACCTCCGACGCCATCCTCAACTTCATGCATTACAACAACCTGGAGGAGATCGTCGAGCAAAAATATAAAGAGATCGGCCAGGTGCGCCAGGAATATCCCTACGTGATGCACATCTTCAAAAATTCCCCCCTGCCTCCGGAGATCCTCAAAGGGCTGTCCGTGGCGCTAGACGATTTTGAAAACGCTCCCCTGATCGTGCGCAGTTCCAGCCTGCTGGAAGATCGCATGGGCACTGCCTTTGCCGGCAAGTATAAAAGCCTGTTTATTGCCAACCAGGGCAGCAAAGAGAAACGCCTGGCGGCGCTGATGGATGCGATCGTGGAGGTCTATGCCTCCACCTTTGGCCCCGATCCGATCGAATACCGCCTGGAGCGCGGGATGATCGACTTCCACGAGGAGATGGGGATCATGATCCAGGAGTGCGTCGGCACCCGGATCGGGCGCTATTTTCTGCCCGCCTTTGCCGGGGTGGCCTTCAGCCACAATGAATTCCGCTGGTCGCGGCGCATCAAGCGGGAGGACGGGCTGATCCGCCTGGTGCCCGGCCTCGGCACCCGGGCGGTCGACCGCCTCAGCGACGACTACCCGATGCTGATCTCGCCCGGCGAGCCGGACTTGCGGGTCAACGTGACCCTGGATGAGAAGATCCGCTATTCGCCGAAGAAGATCGACGTGATCAACCTGGAGACCGACAGTTTCGAGACCCTGGAAATCCGGGATCTGCTGAAAGAGTGCGGAGATGATTATCCGCTGGTGAGCCAATTGGTGTCGATCCTGGAGCAGGACCGGCTGCGCCTGCCGGGGGCGTTGGGAAGCGACTTCGGACGTGACTATCCGGTGGTGACCTTCGAGGGCCTGATTCGCAACAGCAATTTCATCCCGCGGATGAACGCCATCCTGAAAACCCTGCAGGACAAGTTCGAGACCCCGGTCGATATCGAGTTTGCCCATGACGGGCGCGATTTTTACCTGCTGCAGTGCCGCCCCTTAAGCTACGGCGCGGCTTATCAGCCGGCGTCGATTCCCCGGGATGTGCCCAAAGCGCGCACTTTGTTTACTGCCAACCGCTATGTTACCAACGGCATCGTCTCCGACATCACCCATATCGTGTACGTTGATCCGCAGCAGTACGGCGAGCTATCCCAGCAAGCCGATCTGCTGGCGGTAGGCAAAGCCGTCAGCAAGCTGAACCAGATCCTGCCCAAGCGCCAGTTTATCCTGATGGGCCCCGGGCGCTGGGGCAGCCGCGGCGACATCAAGCTGGGGGTCAGCGTCACCTATTCCGGCATCAACAACACTGCCATGCTGATCGAAATTGCCCGCCGCCAGAAGGATTATGTGCCGGATGTCTCCTTCGGCACTCATTTTTTTCAGGACCTGGTGGAAGCATCGATCCGCTACCTGCCGCTCTATCCTGATGATGCCGGGATTACTTTCAATACGGAATTCCTGAGCGCATCGGAGAATATGCTGGAAAATCTGCTGCCGGAGTTTGCCGCGCTATCCGGCATCATTCGGGTGATCGATGTGCCGGAAGCCAGTGGCGGCCTGGTGCTGCAGGTATTGATGAACGGAGATCTGGAGGAAGCGGTCGGCATCCTGGCAGAATCGAATGAGGCTCGGGAGATCAAAATCAAACGGAGCCAATCGGATGCCCCGCCGGGCCGCAGCGACGAGCATTGGCGCTGGCGGCAGCGGCAGATCGAGCGCCTGGCAGCGCGGCTGGATCCGGAGCGCTTCGGGGTGAAAGGCTTCTATATCTTCGGCAGCACCAAGAACGCCACCGCCGGCCCGGCCAGCGATATCGATATCCTGGTCCACTTCCAGGGCACCGCGGCGCAAAAGCAGGATCTGCTCTCCTGGCTGGAAGGCTGGAGCCTGTGCCTCAGCCAGTTCAACTTCCTGCGCACCGGCCAGGAAACCGACGGCCTGCTCGATGTGCACCTGGTGACCGACGCGGACATCGCCAAACGCACCAGCTACGCGGTGAAGATCGGGGCGAAGACCGATGCCGCCCGGCCGCTGACGGTGGGGAAGTCGAAGTTTGCCAGGCACACATGAATATTTGCCACAGAGTCACAGAGACCACAGAGAACCGACAGCAGAAAAGCCTCTGTGCCCTCCGTGTCTCTGTGGCTAAAAGCATTTCAAACACACCCTACATGAGTTCCCGCCTCGCCTCCGCCGGGTTTTCCGCATCAAACCGCACCAGGGCCAGTTCCGGGCCGTCGTGGGCGGCGGAGAAAGCGTGGGTCTCGCCAACCTGCTCCCGCCACTGTCCGGTGAGGCGGGCCGACTCGTGCACGTGACCATGGAGGGTGATCAACGGCCGGCGGGCCTCGATAAAACGCTTCACCGCGATGCTGCCGATATGCACATCCAGCGGCACGTGGTCGATCATCTTCCCATCCAGCGCCGCCCGGTCTAATTTGGTCTGATAGGGCGGGGTGTGGAATAAAAAAATGGCGCGGGAGAGGTCGTCATGCCCCGCCAGTCGCGCCAGGTCTTTCTGGATGGTGGCATACTTCGGCTCATTGGGCGGCACTGCTACGGAGCGGAACCCTTCCTCCGGGGAAATGCAGCCCGGATCGACATAGCGGGAAACGTCGTAGCGCTCCCAGTCCTTCAGTTGGAAAGGGGTTGGGGGTACGTAGGCATAACCGTAAACATTGAACTTCCCCAGGGGCACTTTCCGGTTGTGGATATATTCCCAGATCCCTTCCGCCGCAGCATCCCGGATCCCCGCCTCTTCCATCCGGCTGTCGTCATTGCCCAGGATCAAGAACACCCGGGGATAGGCCTCCCCCAACGCCTCCCTTAATTTTTGGAATTCCCGCGACAGAAAATCCGCCACAAAATCCCGGTAATGCTCCGCATCCGCCGCCAGCGCCAGCAAACTGGATGGCAGCAAATCCCCTCCCAGGAACACCGCCGCCGGGCGCTCGGCGGCGATGGCCGCAAAGAGCTTTTGGTAGCGGGTGATGTGGCCGTGAAGGTCGGTAACAAAGATGCAGGGGGTCATGGGGGGCCTGCCTTTCCCGTATTCACCTTGCCCATTGATGGGATTATTATTTTGCCACCGAGGCGCAGAGAACACAGAGTTTGTTCAAATAAAATTAGTGAAATAATACAGCTCCGGTCAATCTAAAATGCATAATCATCTGGAAGGATGAAGGTGACAGGTGGTGAACGGCGCGTTTGGGAGGAGTGATGAGTGTTTTGTGGGGGTGGCATGGGGGGAGCGCTTCCCCGACCTGGCGGGCGGGGGAAACTTGGGACGCCCTTGCGGGCTTATTTTTGTAATCCGCTCTAACTTTTTCCAAATTTTCATCATTTCTGCCAATATTATAATAGCAGAGCTGGATTATCAAATCCGCCTTCGGCCCGAAGGGCCACCCACGTTGGCCCCGGCCCCCGGCCGGGGCCATCAAAAAAAATTAATCCATATCAGCCCCGTCAGGGGCGTCCCAAGAGAGGGGGGAAATTATGGGGCATTCGTATTCGAGACATTATGTGCATATCGTTTTCGCCACGAAGTATCGGCGGAAGCTGATCCATCCGGGAGAGATGGAAGCGGGGCTGCATGCCTACATGGCCGGGATCATCAATAACCGGCATGGATTTGCTAAAAAGATCAACGGTATCGCCGATCACATTCACATACTGGCCGACTTGAAAAGAGACACATCGGTTGCTGCACTGGTGCAGGATGTCAAATCATATTCATCGCGGTGGGTCAACCGGCACTACGCCGTCCCCGGGAAATTTCGCTGGCAGGAGGGATATGGGGTGTTTTCGGTCAATCCGATGGGGGTCGGACGGGTGGTCCGGTATATCGAACGGCAGAAGGAGCACCACCGGCAAATTATTTTTGAGACGGAGTATGTTGCTTTGTTGAAAAAGCATCGGATTCAGTTTGATGAGAATGATTTGTGGGATTGATGAGTAATGTGTGGAGATGATGTAGAAGATATTTTTTCCCTTCCCCGACCTGACGGTCGGGGGAAACGTGGGACGCCCTGCGGGCTTGGTTGCGGACGACGCGCATACTTATGGCTCGGGGGAAACGTGGGACGTCCTGGCGGGCTTGTTTTTGCGGGGACAAAAATGTCTTTCGGCCCGAAGGGCCACCCATGTTGGCCCCGGCCCCCAGCCGGGGCCATCAAAATAAAAACCAATCCATATCAGCCCCGTCAGGGGCGTCCCAAGGTAGTCAGGGGCGTTCCAAGGTAGCCAGGGGCGTTCCAAGAAAAAGCAGTGCAATCATCACCAAATATCTCCTTATTATTTACAGAAAATCATACGCGAAAAAAAAATCAAGTGTTATATTTGTGATGCGACAAGTTGAGATGGAAGCTAATACGGCATATTTGGCTTTGCCGTAAATAATACAGCATGGTAAATCTCAAGGCGAAATTCAATTAGCATGCACAAGCAAGTACCCTCTGCGCCGGAAGCGCGAAAACTTGTTTTCCAAACCGTTGTCCTGCTACTCCACCTCATGATTCCCTTGCCGGGTCAGCAAGCGAATCTGAACTTTAAACACCTGACCATTGAGAACGGCCTCTCCCAAAACGCCGTTTACGCCATTCTGCAGGACCGGCGTGGATTTATGTGGTTCGGCACCAAAGACGGGCTGAACAAGTATGACGGTTATACGGTGACCGTTTATATGTCCGATCCTGCCGACAGCACCAGTATCTCCAACAATTCGATCAAGCGCCTGTTTGAAGATAGCCGGGGCAATCTCTGGATCGGCACCTTTGACGGCGGGCTGAACCGGATGGAGCGCGACCGGGAGACTTTCCACCATTTCCTGTTCGACCCGCTGAATCCGCACAGCCTGAGCGGAAATCATGTGACCGCGATCGCTGAGGATTCATTGGGGAACTTATGGGTCGGCACCTTCAACGACGGCTTGAATCTGCTCTCCCGGGAGGAAATGACAACATCGGCGCCTTCGCTTAAGCGCTTTATCCATGACCCGGCAAATCCCGCCAGTCTCAGCCGCAATAATGTGCATGACCTGCTGATCGATCGTCAGGGTATGTTATGGATCGGCACCGGCGCAGGATTGAACCAACTGGTTGATGCGAATATGGGGCGGTTTCAACAGTATCCCATCACCGTCAAAGCACCGAATACGCCCTCCCGGCCGGGTGATGCGGCGGTCAACAGTATTTACCTCGATCAAAATGATTCGCTCTGGATCGGAACCACTTTCGGGATCGCCGCCTTCAACCGGCGCAGCGGCGAGTATCTGCATTACCCCAATCGCCAGGGCATCGCCGGCTCCAGTTGGGGGAAAGTAGCGGGGATTGCCGACGATCCGGCCGGCAGATTATGGCTGGCCAGTCCCGGAGGGCTGATGCGGTTTGATCCCCGCGACCAGCGTTATACCTATTTCGATCCCGATCCGCTCAACCCGCAAGGCATCAGCCATAGCGGCATTACCACCCTTATCCGCGATCAACGGGGGGCGATCTGGATCGGAACCAGCGGATACGGGGTCGACATCTACGATCCCCAGGCCAATCGATTCAACATCTTCCGCGGCAACCGGAGCACCTCCAGCCGCCCGGGCAATTTCACCATCCGCTCCCTGTTTGAAGATCATGAGGGAAATATCTGGATCGGCTCCGATGTGCTGTATCGCTGGAACCGCCGCAGCGGGGAACTGCGCAGTTTCGAAAGCAAGAGCGGCAATCTGGATGAGTTGGGCAGTACCGCCACCTGGTCGATCATCCAGGACCACCGGGGCGATCTCTGGTTCGGCACCTACCGCGGCTTATATCGCTATCATCCGGCCGACGGCGTGCAGCGCCATTTTCAATTTGTCAGCGGTAATTCCAGCGGCTTGCAGGAAGAATGCATCTATGGCGTCTTCGAAGACCGGGAGGGCACAATTTGGGCGGTCAGCGAACGGTATCTTCACCGGCTGGACGATCCACGGCGGGGCATCTTTCGCGCCTACCGCTTCGGCGAAAATCCCCCGACCAACGAGCCGATGTCCCCATCGCTCTACCAGGATACCGACGGCGATCTATGGTTTGCCACCAACCAGGGCTTGTTCCGCTTCCAACCGACGGCGGAGGCCTTTACTTCCTTCCACAATGATCCGGGCGATGCCTCCAGCCTCAGTCACAATATGATCCGCGCCATCACCCCCGATCCGCAGCAGCCGGAACGCTACCTGTGGATCGGCACCGCCGGCGGGGGGCTCAACCGGCTGGACCGGGAGACGCTAACTTTTGAGCATTTTACCACTAAAGACGGTCTGCCGAATAATGTGGTGTATGCAGTGCTGCCGGATGCGGAAGGCAATTTGTGGATGAGCACCAACCGCGGGCTCTCCCGGTTTGATCCGCATTCCCGGAGATTTGACAATTTTGATGTCAACGACGGATTGCAGAGCAATGAGTTCAATACCAGCGCCTTTTACAAAAGCGCAAACGGCGAGCTGTTTTTTGGCGGGATCAACGGGTTCAATTATTTCTATCCGCAAGAGATCAAGATCGATAGCGACGCTCCGGAGATCGTTTTTACCGATCTCAAACTTTTCAACCAGACGGTGTCGCCGCACGATAGCAATTCCGTATTGTCGAAAGTGATCTCGCGAACCGAAGCGATCACGATTCCCCAACGCGATAATGTGATTTCCTTTGAGTTTGCGGCGCTGGACTTCACTGCCCCGGCGAAAAACCGCTACGCCTATAAGCTGGAAGGGTTTAATCAAGACTGGATACAACTCGGCACCCGAAGGATCGTCACCTTCACCAATCTCGACCCCGGCGAATATGTGCTGCGCGTAAAAGGGTCAAACAGCAGCGGGGTCTGGAACGAACAGGGCGCCATCCTGAAGATCACCATTACGCCGCCGCTCTGGCGAACCTGGTGGGCCTATACCCTATATTTTCTGGCTTTCCTGGGAATCATTCTCGCCATCCGAGGCTACGAGGTGAACCGCATTCAGTTGAAAAACCGCCTGGAGTTGGAACAGATCGAATCGAACAGCCTGCGTCAGCTCGACCAGGTCAAATCGCGTTTTTTTGCCAATATCTCCCACGAATTCCGCACCCCGCTGACCCTGATTTTAGGTCCGATCGAACAATTGATTCCGGAACAACCCAGCGAATCTGCCAAACATACCCTCCAGACCATGCAGCGAAATGCAACTCAACTGCTAAAACTCATCAACCAGTTGCTGGATCTCTCCAAACTCGATGCCGGGAAAATGACCCTCCAGGCATTGCGCACCGACCTGATTCCCTATTTGAAGGGCATCATCATGTCTTATGAATCGATGGCGGAGATACGCCACATCCAGCTATCCTTCAACGCCCCCTGCGATGCGCTGGAAATGAGTTTCGATCCCGATAAGATCGAAAAGATTTTCCACAATCTGTTGTCCAACGCCTTCAAGTTTACCCCAGATGGCGGGACTATCTGTGTGGAATGCGGAATAGGAAATGCTTCGATTTCGGAATGCGGAATGCGGAATGCGGAATTATTGCTAAAAGCATATTCTGAATTTGTTGAAATCCGTATATCAGACAGCGGTATCGGGATTCCTCCGGAGCGGGTCGGTCATATCTTCGACCGTTTTTACCAGGTAGACGATTCCCCGCTGCGGGAACAGGGAGGCACCGGCATCGGCCTGGCGCTGGTAAAGGAACTGGTGGAACTGCATGGTGGCAGCATCTCCGCAGAGAGCGAGCCCGGCAAGGGGAGCACCTTCACGGTGCGGCTGCCGCTGGATGAGGCAGTTGGCATTGATCAGTTGGCAGTGATCAGTGATCAGGATATTGAAGAACAGAACCTCCAAACCGCAGATCCAGCATCCAGCATCCAGCATCCAGCATCCGACATCCAGCATCCGGCATCCAGCATCCAGGACCTCATCCTGGTCGTCGAAGACAACGCCGACGTGCGTGCCTATATCCGCCAATATCTTCAAGCAGATTACCAGATCCAGGAAGCCCGCGACGGTGAGGAGGGGCTGAAAATTGCACAGGAGACCGTTCCCGATCTGGTACTCAGTGACCTGATGATGCCAAAATTGGACGGTTACGAGCTTTGCAACGCCCTAAAAACCGACCCGCGCACCAGCCATATCCCGGTCATTCTGCTGACCGCCCGCGCTGCCCAGGAAGATAAATTGGCCGGGCTGGAAACCGGCGCGGATGACTATTTAACCAAACCGTTCGATTCCCGGGAACTGCAGGTGCGGATCAAGAACCTGATCGAATTGCGCAAACAACTGCGCCGGCAGTTTAATCCCGCCCTGCCGCTGAGAACGGACGAGATAGGATTTACCGCCGCCGACCGGGCATTTCTCGACAGGATAGTGCAGACAGTGGAAATCCGCCTGGATCAGGAAACATTCGGTGTTGCTGAACTCTGCAAAGCCGTCGCCATGAGCGAGCGCCAGCTTCGCCGGAAAATCAAGGCGTTGACCGATCAATCTCCCAATTTTTTCATCCGCTCCCTGCGCCTGCAGCGCGCCCGGCAGTTACTGGAGCAAAACGCCGGCAGCGTCTCTGATGTCTGTTACATGGTCGGCTTCAGCAACCTGGCCTACTTCACCAAATGCTTCCGCGAGCAGTTTGGCAAGCCTCCCTCCAAGTTTGTCAATCCATCCTGAAAAAAGGCCGTTTTTTGATAGAGAATGGCCGGTTTTTCATAACAGATTTTTCCGGGTCTGATTAATTTTGTCCCTGCTGGTCATGTTAATCAAGTTCTTAAATTCAATTAACCACTACCACAAAGGGGCAAATATGTTCAAAATCGCGGGTTATACCCACCGTGTATCGCGGTGTATAATTCCAATTCAATTATTAATTTTACTGGCGCTGCTGCTTGGCGGCGGTCTGTTCGCTCAGGATGCAGACAAGAGCGCCCGCAGCATCCCGCCGATGCTCGACCAATTGCGCCGGCAGTACACGCCAGCGGATTATCAGAACTTCCTGCAACGGGAACGCAGTGGCGAGATCCCCGCGCAGAGCGGCCCGGTGTATTCACCGGAAGCCCTGGACGCCCTGGGCAATAACAATGCCGGCGCCAGCGGAACCGGGAATTTCACCCAGAGCGAAACCTCCATCCTGGCCTTCGGCAATACGGTGATCCTGGGCTTCAACGACGCCGGATCCAACGCCGGCGGAGCGAACAAGTTCACCGGCTGGTCCTACTCCTTCGATGGTGGGGCCACCTTCATCGACGGGGGCACCCTGCCCACCAATGCCGGCGGGGATGCCGGCGACCCGGTGCTGGCCCGCAACGAAACCACCGGCCGGATCTACTATTCCACCCTCGGCTTCAGCATCAGCACCATCCAGGTGTTCCGCTCCGATGACAACGGGGTGACCTGGTCGGCGCCGGTCAACGGCACGCCGGGCGGGTCTTCCGAAGACAAGCAGTGGATGGCGGTGGACAACTTTCCCGGCCCCGGCAACGGCAACGTCTACCTGATCTCGCGCCGTTTCGGTTCGGGACCGGGCATCTATATGTTCCGCTCCACCGATCATGGCAACACCTTCGGGCCCAACCTGGGGGTACAGATCGTTTCCGGTCAGCAAGGCGCCTTCGTGACGGTCGGGCCGGATCATGCGGTCTATGCTTTCTGGTATAATGGCACCACTCTGCAAATGCGCAAGTCGACCGACTTCGGTGCCAGCTTCGCCTCGGCAGTGACCGTGGCCAGCGGGCTGGCCGGCGGCGTCAACGGCGACCTGGCCCTGACCGGCCTCCGCCAGGGCACCGCCAGCTACTCGGGATTCCGCAGCAATGAATTCCCCCATGTGGCGGTCAACCCGGTCAGCGGCCATCTCTACGTGACCTACAACAACAACCCGGCCGGGACCGACAAAGCGGACGTCTACCTGGTGATCTCCGCCGACGGCGGCGCCACCTGGAGCGCGCCGGTACGGGTCAATGACGACGCCACCACCACCGACCAGTGGCAGCCCACCATTGCGGTGACCCCGAACGGCGCCGCGCTGGGGATCTTCTATTACAGCCGCGAGGAAGATCCGGTCGACAATAACCTCTTCAAATATTACGGCCGCACCGGGGTGATCAGCGGTGCCACCGTCACCTTCACCCCCAGCTTCCCGATCAGCGATGTGCTCTCGCTGCCGGAATTCGGGCGTGATGCAGTGATCAATTCCGTCTACATGGGCGACTACAACCAGGCCGCGGCCACGGCAACCCATTTCCACGTGGTGTGGTCCGATAACCGCGATGACCTGTCCGGCGGCGCGCCGCGTAAGGATCCCAATATCTATTACGAGAAGATCCTGGCGGGAGTGTTGAGCGGCCCCAACATCAGCGTGAACCCGGCAGCGGCTGATTTCGGAGACGTTGCCGTGACCCAGACGTCCTCCCGGCTAATCACCCTCCTGAACAACGGGGATGCGCCCCTGACGGTGAGTTCCATTACCAGCCCCAGCCCGGACTTCTCGCTGACCGCGCCGGCCCTCCCGGCGGTTATCCCTTCGCTGGGTACGGTGACCATGACCGTCGACTTCGCACCGGCCAGTTTGGGTGCCCAGAGTTCCAGCTTCACCATCACCAGCAATGCCGTCAATGATCCGGTGGTTACGGTGAACCTCAGTGGTACCGGGGTGACCAACATCGCCGCCACGCCGTCGACGGTCGATTTCGGCACCGTTCCGGTGGGCCAGACCATCGGGCCCAACAATATCACGATTGAGAATACCGGCAACGCCAGCCTGACGATCTCTGCGATCAGCGCACCGGCGGGCGACTTCTCCGTCACTTACGACGCGTTGCCGATCGTGCTTTCCCCAGGCGGCACCACCACGGTGGGCGCTTTCTTCTCTCCGACCAGTGCCGGGCTGCTTACCTCGAGCTTTAACGTTTCAAGCAATGCCGTCGGCACCCCGACGCTGACCGTCAACCTCCAGGGCAACGGGATCGTCGCTCCGGCCAACGATCTCTGCGCCAATGCGATTCCGATCGACTGTGGTGAGATCATCGAAGGCACCACCGTGCTGGCTACCTTCGACAACGTCGGTACCTGCGGCACCTCCAACACCGCGCCGGGGGTGTGGTACAGCCTGGTGGGTAACGGCGCGCCGATCACCGTCTCGACCTGCCTGGGCGCCAGCTACGACACCAAGCTCTCGGTGTTTTCCGGTGACTGTGGTGCCCTGGTGTGCGTGGGCGGCAACGACGACTTTCCCGGATGCAGCCTCCGCTCCCAGTTAACCTTCAACTCGGATGCCGGCACCACTTATTATGTGCTGGTGCACGGCTTCCTCAGCGCCAGCGGAACCTTCACCCTGAGCACCTCTACCTGCCCGGCGGAAATTTCCGTCTCGCCGGCAGCGTTGAGCGTCAACGTGCCGATCAATGGCAACGGTTCCACCAACCTGAACATCGCCAACAGCGCCGATCCGGGTGCGCTGGACCTTAACTGGAGCATCCGCAGCC
This sequence comes from Calditrichia bacterium, assembly GCA_020635015.1. Lineage (GTDB taxonomy): Bacteria > Calditrichota > Calditrichia > RBG-13-44-9 > J075 > JACKAP01. The sequence continues at coordinate 67,861 of JACKAP010000010.1, forward strand.
TGGCAAACGCCCTGGCCCCGGTGCAAGGCGGCCCATCTGGCGCCGTGGCGCAGCCGATCGCGCTGTTCCAGGTGAACGAAGCAACCATCGACGCCCTGCGCCGGCTGGTGCCGACTGCTATCCGCCGGAGCCTGGAGCCGCTGATGGCGGAACCGCCCAGCGAGAAGGAAGCCTTCCTGGCAATGCTGATCGACGCCCTCGGGGAAGGCAACGCCAGCACCTTCCGTGAAGTGATCATGGAAAATTCGATCCAGTTCTATGATGAGATCAAGGAAGTTACTGAAAATGCAGGCGGCGTTTCGAATATCGCCCATACCGAAGCAGCGGGATCGCCAAACGGAACCCCGGCAGTGACCGAGGGTGCCGGCGGCGCGGATGCTTTCGGCTACGAATGGATCGACAGCGACGAGCCGGGCGGCCCGGTGTTCAACTGGACCGACATCACCGGCAGCGGCACCCCGGTGGTGCTGGGTGACGACGCCTCTATCCTGGTCCCGCTGCCCTTCACCTTCGCCTTCTACGGGGTGAACCAGAACCAGGTGCGGATCGGCTCCAACGGCTACCTGACCTTCGGGACTTCCGGCACCTCATTTAGCAATGCCGCCATCCCCAACCCGGCGAGCCCCAACGACATCATCTGCCCGTACTGGGATGATCTTAATCCCTCCGCCGGCGGGACCATTCACTATTTATCATCGCCGACGCAGTTCATAGTTCAGTACACAAATGTCCCCCATTTCTTCAATACGGGTTCGTACACCTTCCAGGTAATCCTGAACGCTGACGGGTCGATTCTCTACCAATACTTAGATATACAAGGCGTCCTCAACAGCGCCACGGTTGGAATTGAGAACAGTGACGGTACGGTGGGCTTGCAGGTGGTCTTCAACGCCGCCTACATCCATAACAATCTGGCAGTGCAACTGGCTTTGCCCGCGGCCTGTTCCTGGGTCTCCTCACTGACGCCCTCCTCCGGCACCATCCCGGCGGGCAGTTCCCAGTCGGTGACGGTGGGCGTGGATGCCACCGGCCTGCTCCTGGGCACCTACGAATGCTCACTGACCGTAACGAGCGATGCCGCCAACGCCAGCCGGCTGGATGTACCGATCACCCTGATCGTGGGCACCCCGCTGGAGCGGATCAACGACCTGATCGCCAAGATTCAGGCCCTGCACAACGCCGGGGTACTGAACAGCGGCCAGGCCAACTCCTTGATCGTGAAGTTGAACGCCGCCGCCAAGAGCATTCAGAAGGGGAAAGTCAACACCGCCCTCAACCAGCTCAACGCCTTCGTCAACGAGGTAAACGCCTATATGAACGGCGGCATCCTCACCCCGGCGCAGGGCCAGGCGCTGCTCGACTGCGTCAACATTATCATCAGTCTGCTGCAGAACGGCGGCCTGCTGGCGAAAACCGGCGGTCTGGACATCGAGCTGCCGCAGCAGTACACGCTGGATCAGAACTATCCCAACCCCTTCAACCCGACCACCGAGATCCGCTTCGCCCTTCCCCAGCCGGAACGGGTGACCCTGCGTATCTACAACGTCACCGGCCAGTTGGTGAAGACCCTGGCGTCCGGCAGCATGGATGCGGGCTACTACAGCTTCCGCTGGGACGGCACCAACGATGGCGGGGTGAAGGTGGCCAGCGGGATGTACATCTACCGCATCACCGCCGGCAGCTTTATCCAGACCAAAAAGATGATCCTGATGAAGTAGTTGTTGGTATGGTATGACCCGGACTACGGGTCATACCATACTTCTTTAAAAATATGTAACTTATCCAAGTGTTAAAATAGAATTAGATATCCAACCAACAATCTCAAAAACGATAAGGTCACAAATGAAAACACTACGAGTATATTTCATAACAGCATTGGCATTGGTGCTGATATCAGCTTGCAATGAAGGTAAAAATCCAACTTCGCCTGAAGCAACAACAACCCCTGCTGGAGGTTCCCTGGCAAAAGGATCGGGCCCCTCATCAGCCGGTCAGGGGAAGATTGCCGGGACCGATCGAGTCTTTGCATTCAATGCAACCACTCACCCGAATGGCACTGTTTCCGGAGTCGGAACACTGAACCGCACCAGCTCTGGCACAAGATTTAAGTTCAGCATCGATTGTCTTTCTGTGGATGGCAATGTGGCAACCATGACCGGAACGGTCACCGAATCTAATGCTTACCCGACTTCGGTTGGTTCGCCTTGTTGGTTCAGGGTAAAAGATAATGGCGAAGGGGCAAATGCCTCGCCGGATGAAATGACATTTTGGGTCTTTTGCGATACCCCTGAGGGCTGTAACATACCGGTATGCGATGTCGTCGACCCGGATTTTGAACTCGAATACGGAGCCTTCTACCCAATAGCGGCCGGCAACATCCAGGTTAAACCGTAAGCGAATGAAATCGATTTCTCGAACACGCCACCCGCGAACCGCGTGATATCAGTTATAATAAGTTGTCTCTGGGGAGCGTCTTTTCGCGCTCCCCAGAGACAACTCTACTACTGCCGCTGCCACTTCTCTTGTAGCCAATAACCGAATTCCCCGTCAATGCTGATCCGGGTCAGGGTCAACTGATTGTTGACGACTTCATACTGGTAGATGGCCGGAAAGGTCTCTTCATTATAAATCAAATCCGAATTCTCCACCCGCCAGGTGCCGGCGTCGGTGAGGAGCACATCCCCATTGGCATTCACCTGCTGCCAGATATAGGTGCCATTGCTGTTGAACTGCTGCAGCCGCATGTCGTTCTCGCCCGGTATCTGCATCGATGAGGGGTCGCCCACGGTGGTGCCTTCTCCCTGGCTGGATTCCAGCCATTCCCAGTTGCCGACCAGGCTGGTACTCGGCTCCTCCTCCGGATCGGTATCCTTATCCTCGCTGGAACCGATGATCGGCAGATCAAGGCTGGTGCAGCCGGCAAAGATCAGCAGGAGCAGCACGCTGCTTATTCGAATCAATCCCCGGAAGGATATTTTGTCTTGCAGTTTGGCAATATATGATTTCATGATGCACCTCTCTGGTTTGGTGGAATGATTGGATAAGTTGATGGGTGAATGGGTGAATGGGTGGATGGGTGGATGAGTGGAGCGTGCGTGCGCGACTCGCGACTCGCCTCGATGTCCGTTTTTCCCCATCCACCCATTCACCCATACACCCCCTACAATTTCAACAGATAAAACACCTGACCATTCTCCCCGATCCGGATCGCCGGCGCCGGGAAGTGAATGGCGTTCAGCACGGATTTCAGCGACTTCAGGAAGGGTGTATCGCCGGGTAATTTTTCCAGATTATAATCCAGGCCGAGATACCAGGTGCGGTATTTCAATTCCATGTTTCCCTGGGGAAGATCTCGCGCGCCGTATCCCAGCGCCAGGTTGAGCCAGTCCGGCCAGTAGGGTTTGAGGGAGGCCGGCAGCAACCAGTCGGTATCGGCGCTGAGCCAGAAGGTCATCCCGTCGTAATCGCCTACCGGATACTCGTAAGCCATGTAATCGAAAAATCCCGGTGTGGTGGCGTAGCGCTCGTTTTGATAATAGCGGGAAGGAAAGTAACTTATCTTGAACTGAAAATGCCCCAGCACCGGCCAGTATTCCTGAAGCAGCGGGTATCCGGCGCCCAGCACATTCGCCACATAATCCGGCACGCTGAACCCCCAATCCGCGAACCCGGCGTCAGTAAGCTCGAATGCGGTATAGAGCAGCAGACTGTTGGTCGCGCCGATCCACAGCGATTTCCGGCGATCGACCCCGGCGTAGCGGAAGAGCGACGCGGTGGCGCGGGTCGCCTGAATATTGGCATAAAAATGCCCGAATTTATCCACCTCCAGCCAATAGTTGTTAACCCAATCGAATTTGACCCGGAAGCCCTGTTTTTCTCCCGACCACCAGGGCTTGATATGAGCGATGTAGATGCCGGTCATGGCCAGGCCGGTAAAGCCCGACACCAGGTAGAGCCGCTGCCGGCCGGGCTTTGCCGGCTTCATAGGGTAGCGTGACGTTTTGGAGATGTCCGCATTTTTACGGATCGCCAGCGGATGCTGTCTCCCTGCCAGAGCCGCACCGGTGTTCAGGGAATCCTGGGCAGGCAGATGGAGGATGCCGAGCAGGAGCAACATGACACATATTTTGTATGGTTTCATGATCGGTGCTTTCAGTATTTTCCGGTTTATTTATTTGCCATTGAGACACATCAACAGAGTATGATCAGCCTCTGTTGCGGTGTCTATTCAAGGATAATAACCAAACGATAAACGGGGTGTGATACCGATACTACATGAATGTGGGGTATTGGGGAGAATATGGCATGACCCCAAATACGGTCATGCCATATTTTTATTTGGGTGGGTACAGCGTAAGAAACGGGATATCAAGTTGATGCTTTCGATTCTGGCTAAATGTCAACACATCATAGGACTTTTTGGGTTGACTAAAATATATTGGTTGGGTAATTTCAAAACACCGGAGAAAATATGGCCGCTTTAAAAACTGCACCCAATGCACCTGCCCCGGCGTCTATTGAAGCGGCTGTCAAACGAACATCACCCCAAAAAGGATGATACCATGATCCGAAAATTTAATCATTATCTGCCATTGGCTAGCACAGTTTCTCCTCTTATCCTTGTGATAATGCAATTGATATCGTTTACCGCCGGTGCTCAAGCGGAAAAGTCGTATGAACTTCGCTCCCCAGACCAGACGGTCAAAGTGAGCGTAACTGCAGACGGCAATATCGCTTACTCAGTATCGGTTGATGGGCACACTATCATTGAACCATCGCCAATTTCATTAACCCTGAACGACAACAAGGTACTGGGCAAGCATTCGGAAATAACCGACGTGCAGCGGACTTCGATCCAGCAGGAAATCCGGCCGGTCGTCGCGGAGAAATTTGCGGTCATCAACGACCATTGTAACGAAATGAGGCTTATCTGCAAAGGCGGGTATGCGGTTGTCTTCCGGGCGTATGACAACGGCGTGGCCTACCGCTTCGTCACCCACCTGGAGCGGGAGATAACCATCGTCTCCGAGCAGGCAAGCTTCAATTTTGCCGGAAACAGCGAGATTTATTTCCCGGAAGAGGAAAGTTTTTTTTCCCATAACGAACGCACCTACCTCCACCTGAAGCTTGACACCCTCGCTGCCGGCCGCCTGGCCAGCCTGCCCCTGCTGGTGGCCACCGGCGCGGGACCGAAGGTGCTGATTGCCGAGAGCGCCCTGCGGGATTATCCCGGCATGTGGATCAAAACCGGCGGCGGCAGCTCCCTCAACGGGGCTTTTCCTCCCTACCCCCTGGAAAGCCGGCTCCGGCCCAACTCCGACCGGAATATGCCGGTGACCCAATCCGCCGACTTCATCGCCCGCACTGCCGGGAAACGCAGCTTCCCCTGGCGCATTCTGGCGATTGCCAAAAGCGACCGGGATCTACTGACCAATCAGCTGGTCTACCAGCTCGCCGAACCGCTGGCATTGAAAGATCCCTCCTGGATCAAACCGGGCAAGGTGGCCTGGGACTGGTGGAATGCCAACAACATCTACGGGGTCGATTTCCGGGCGGGGGTGAATACCGAAACGTATCGCTACTACATCGATTTTGCCGCGAAACTGGGGATTGAGTATGTGATTCTCGATGAAGGCTGGTATGAACTGGGCGACCTGCTTGATGTGGTTCCGGAGATGGACCTGGAAGCGCTGACTGCCTATGGCCGGGAAAAGCAGGTCGGGATCATCCTCTGGGTAGTCTGGAAAACCCTCGACGACCAGTTAGAGGCGGCGTTGGATCAGTTTGTGAAGTGGGGGGTGGCCGGTATCAAGGTAGATTTTATGCAGCGGGATGATCAGGAAATGGTCAATTTTTATTGGAAAATCGCGGCGGAAGCGGCGAAGCGCAAAATGCTGGTGGATTTCCACGGCGCTTACAAGCCGAGCGGGCTGCGCCGCACCTATCCGAATGTGATTACCCGGGAAGGAGTCAAAGGCCTGGAGTGGAACAAATGGAGCGAAGACATCACCCCGAGCCACAACCTGACCCTGCCGTTCATCCGCATGGTTCCCGGCCCGATGGATTATACGCCCGGCGCCGTGATCAATGCCCAGCCGGATCATTTCCGGGTAATTTTCAACCGCCCGATGAGCATGACCACCCGGGCACAGCAGGTGGCGATGTACGTGGTTTATGAAAGTCCCCTGCAGATGATGGCCGACAATCCATCAAATTATCTCAAGGAATTGGAATGCGCAAAGTTTATCGCGGCTGTTCCCACCACCTGGGATGACACCCGGGTGCTGGAAGCGGCGCTGGGCGAATACCTGGTGCTGGCCCGCAAGCATGGGGATGAGTGGTTTCTCGGCGCCATGACCAATGAGAGCGGTCGGGAATTCACCCTCGGTCTTTCTTTCCTGGAAGCGGGCGTCTATGATGCGGAAATGATTGAGGACGGCATCAACGCCGACCGCTATGCCGGCGATTACCGGCGGGTGACGCTGACCATCACCCGGGGCGATAGCATCACCATCCGGCTGGCCCCGGGCGGGGGGTGGGCGGCGCATTTAAAGCCGCAGGAGGGAAAGTAAAATACGTGGAACTCGCATATTTATGCCGCCAATTCGGATCAGGGCCGTTCGCCGCAAGCGAATATATTTTTAATATTGCATTTCTTATCCCAAACGCCTACCTTCATCCTATCCTCGAAAAAAACAAACATTTTAAGCCCGGCATAAACTTGTCTTTTAAGCCGGTCAACCATTGAGTCTGTTCACGTTTCCCATCCAATGGGCAAAACGGCGACGTACTCAATGGCGGCGATTTGCCGCGCCTGATTGAAATTGATAAGGCGGGATATCACTCACCCCATAGCCTCAGGAGGGTTTATGTTCAAAAAATGTATCATAACTGCCATCACTGTTGCGCTGATGTTTTCCGCTGCTGCCGCCCAGACCGGGGGACGGATTGAAACACACACTTTCTATTCCCAGACCCTGGAGGTTACCAAAAATTATATCGTGTATTTGCCGGAAGGGTACGATTCCAGCACCGCGCGTTACCCGTCGGTATATTTCCTGCGGCTGCACGAAAATGAGTGGTTCAACAACAGCTTACCCGGCCGCAATGGCTCCAGTTTGAAACATGTGCTTGATACGTTGATCACCAATGGTGTTATTGGGAAAATGATCATCGTCGGCCCCAGCACCGGCAGCAACAATGGCCTGGTCTCGGGAGCGGTCAACATGCTCAGCCCCAATCTAACCACGGCCACCGGGATCGGCACCGGAAAGTTCGAAGACTATCTCATCCATGACCTGATCACCCATATCGACGCCACCTATCGCACCATCCCCGATCCGGCGCACCGGGGGGTTGACGGCTTCTCGCTGGGCGGTTACTCGTCGACGGTGATCAGCTTCCGAAATCCGGGGATCTTCCGTTCCGTCGGCAGTTATGACGGCACCATCATGTGGTATAATCTGGATGACCCGGGAATTTCCGGCAATGATCCGGATGATCCGATATGGATGAGTGCACAGTATAATGGTATCATCGGCCCGCTGTTCGGCATTCCCCGGGATGTCGGCTACATGCTGCAGCACAGCGCCATCAATGTACTGGTGGAGGCGAGTCCCTCCCGGCTCGACAGCATCCGTGCGATGAAGTTTCACATCCACGCCGGCGCCTCAACCGCGGTTACAAATTTGTTGAGAAATATACAACTGCTCGATTCCATGGCCGCCAAAGGAATTTATAACTCTTTCGAAAACGTGGTGCTGGCTCCGAATGCGATCCATGATTACGGGTTTGCCGACCTGCACGCCAGCCTATCCCTGGTCAAGCACTGGGAAGTTCTCCAGCCGCCGGCGTCGATCGAGGAACGGCCGGTCCATCTTCCGCTGGCAGGGGAATTACATCAAAACTATCCCAATCCCTTCAATCCTTCCACGGTTATCGGGTACCGCCTGGAAAAAGCCGGTGATGTACAGTTAAGTATCTATAACCTGTTAGGCCAACATGTCATTAACCTGGTGGCAGCCCGCCAACCGGCCGGCAGATACCGGGTCGAATGGAACGGTAAGGATGCGCACGGCCGGCCGGTGCCCAGCGGAATTTATTTCTACCGCCTCACGGCCGGGGAGCTCTCTCAAACCAGGCGGATGTTACTGCTGCGGTAAGATCTGCGTCCCAACAGGTATCATCAGATATGCAAAAACGCATTTGCCGCTTCAGCGGCTCAAAGCCAATCATACCTATCAAACAAAATTTAAGGAGGGTTTTCGATGATATGGACATTGGTGAAGCGTTTAGATCGTGTATTTACCGTTTTGACGATCTATAATTTGCTGGGGCAGGAAGTGCGTACGCTGGTAAATGGTCGCCAGGCGCCGGGGCAGTATGATGTGCGCTGGGATGGCCGCGACCGTAGCGGACGGCGGGTAAATTCCGGGATGTACCTCTACCGGCTGAAGACCGGCAGCCGGAGTGAAAGCCGGAAGATGCTGTTGCTGCGCTAACGGCAGCCGGGATCAAAGCGGCAGTGCGTGAAAAAATTGAGGTTTTGAGGGTTTTTTCCTTTGTAGCGACACTATGAATAGTGTCGCTACAAAGGGAGTATCTACCCAAATACGTTGGTTTCGGTTCTCTGAGAGCGTGTTTGAAAAGCTGTGGCAACAACTGCCCCAAAACAACCTATCCCGATAATTTCTCCCTGAAATATCATTTTTTTTCCGGCAGAAAATCGTTATGTTATATGGACTAACGATATCATTTACGAGGCTTTAATGAAACCAAGAATCTTATCCTCGTTGTTTCTGCTGCTAACCTTCACCGCAATCCCGCTCTTTTCCTCCCCCCCGGACCACTCCGTCGCCCGCAAGTGGAACGAGGTGCTGCTGGAGTGCATCCGCAACGACTATGCCCGGCCGACGGTGCATGGGCGCAATCTCTTTCATACTTCGATTGCGATGTACGACGCCTGGGCGGCGTACGACGCCACCGCCCAGACCTTCCTGCTCGGCAATACCGTCGGTAATTTTTTCTGCCCCTTCGAGGGGGTTCCGGAGCCGGACAATATCCAGACCGCCCGGGAAGAAGCCCTCAGCTACGCCTGCTACCGGCTGCTGCGGGCGCGCTTCGATGAATCCCCCGGCGCGGAAGCATCCCTGAACCTGATCGACTCGCTGTTCTACGCCCTGGATTACGATCCCGCCCTGGTGGAGACCGACTACAGCGGCGGCGATCCCGCCCGGCTGGGAAATTATCTGGCCGGCAGGATCCTGGCCTTCGGCCTGCAGGATGGGTCGAACGAGCAGGACCATTACGAAAACCAGTTTTACGAGCCGATCAACCCCCCGCTGATCCCGATCGTGCCGGGCAATCCGGATATCATTGATCCCAACCGCTGGCAGCCCCTCACCCTCGACGTGTTCATCGATCAATCCGGCAATGTCATCCCGATCAGCACCCCGAATTTTCTCAGCCCGGAATGGGGCATCGTGACCCCTTTTGCTCTCGGGGCCAACGACCTGACCATTTACGAGCGCTACGGCCATGCCTATTGGGTCTACCGCGATCCCGGCGCGCCGCCTTACCTGGAGCCGCTGGTGGGCGGAGGCCTCAGCGAGGAATACAAATGGGGGTTCTCCCTGGTGGCGATCTGGTCTGCCCACCTCGATCCCGCCGATGGGGTGATGTGGGACATCTCCCCCGGCGCGCTCGGCAATAACCCGGCGCTTCCCCAGAGCATCCCGGAATATCGCGATTTTTACGATCTGCTGGAGGGCGGCGATCCCGGCCGGGGGCGTTCCATCAATCCCTATACCGGCCAGCCGTATGCCCCGCAGATCGTACCGCGTGGCGATTACGCCCGGGTGCTGGCAGAGTTCTGGGCCGACGGGCCCGATTCGGAAACCCCTCCGGGACACTGGTTCACCATCCTGAATTATGTCAACGATCACCCCTTGCTGCAAAAACGTTTCCGCGGCCAGGGCCCGCTGCTGGAGGACCTGGAGTGGGATGTAAAAGCCTATTTCGCCCTTGCCGGGGCGGTGCATGATGCGGCGGTTGCATCCTGGGGCATCAAGGGGTGGTACGACTACCTGCGCCCGATATCCGCAATCCGCCTGATGGCCGACCTGGGGCAGGGGAGCAATCCAGCCCTGCCCAACTATCACCCCGGCGGCATTCCCCTGGTGCCGGGATATATCGAGCAGGTGCAGGCGGGGGACAGCCTCGCCGGGGAGAACGGAGAGAACATCGGCAAGATTAAACTTTTCGCCTGGCGCGGTCCGGATTATATCGAATTCCCGGAAATCGAAATGGCCGGGGTGGGCTGGATCCTGGCGGAGAACTGGTGGCCCTACCAACGTCCTACCTTCGTCACCCCGCCTTTCGCCGGCTACATCTCCGGGCATTCCACCTTCTCCCGGGCGGCGGCGGAAGTGCTGACCTTACTGACCGGCGACGAATACTTCCCCGGCGGGATGGGCGAATTCCACGCCCCGCAAAATGAATTTCTGGTGTTCGAGGAGGGTCCCAGCATGGATGTGACTTTGCAGTGGGCCACCTATCGCGACGCCTCGGACCAGACCAGTCTCTCGCGCATCTGGGGCGGCATTCACCCCCCGGCAGACGACATCCCCGGGCGGCGTATCGGCATAAAGATCGGGACCGCCGCCTTCGAGAAAGCCGAACGGTATTTCACCGGGACCGCCGACCTGGATCAGACCCCCGCGGCAGTTAAGCTCTATCCCAACCCCTGCCGCACCGGCGATCGCCTGACGGCAGAGGTCAATCACCCCACCGACGGACTGCGCGTGGTTCTCTACAATATTTTGGGCGAAAGGATCCCCCTCGCCCCGGCCCAGTTACAAATTAGCCCCGGCTACTTCCAACTCGACGGCGGCAACCTTCCCCCCGGCATCTACCTGCTGCACATGCGGGGTGTAGGGTGGGAAGCGTTTGAGAAAGTCGTTATGTTGCGATAAGGAGTTGATGGGTTAAGACAACGCATGTAGGGGCGGATCGCGACCCGCCCCTACACCTCCCATCAACCCATTAACCAGTAACTCTCTTTGTAACGATCACACAACCCCTCACAACGCCGCCGGGAGGATATAGTCATTCACCATCCGGTAAAACATCCCGCCGTCACCCGTTTCATAGGAACCGCCGGTGATCACCACTACCATCTCCAGGGATGGGAATACGACGATATACTGCCCGCCCCATCCGGCAGCGAAGTAGAATGGGGTATTGCCGCGCGGAAAGGTGCCCAGCCACCATTGGTAGCCATATCCGCTGATTATCCCCGGGAAAAAGTTTTCCGATGCCGGCACCGCGATGGTCTCCCGGGTAGAAGCTTCCACCCATTCCGGGGAGATAACCGGTTCGTCATTCCACACGCCATGCTGCAGATAGAGCTGCCCGAACTTCGCCATGTCGCGGGGGCGGAGGTAAAGGCCCCCGGAGGCAAAGGCGACCTGGTAGGTCAGCATCTCACATTGGTAATCCGTAATGCCCAGGGGCGCAAAAAGATATAGCTCGGCGAAGGTGCGGTAAGCGGTTTTCTAATCATCGGGATCATCCGCCGGGGTATAATTGTATTGGCTATCCGGGGGGGTGCTGTTCTGACAGCCGACTGCCAGGGTCAGCATCGCAAGTGTTATCCAAATACCGATGTAACGTTGAAGTGCTGTCATGGGTCACTCCTCCGTTTTGTATATCGTGTTAATACGAGAGCACTTGATGAAGGATGCCGTTGATAAAAATCCTTGAATATGAAGCGGGATTGTGATATTCTATTCAGATGACGTGCCACAGTTACCTGCGCCGAAGGCGCAAAACCCCCTTCCGGTATCCGGAGTACCGCCCCGGGAACGTGCCGGCGGCGGCTCCTTCCACCATGTGCGGTCGAAGGGGGCACGACCGGGGAAATAACCTCCGGGACAAAAGCAGGGGTGGACATACCCCCGGGGTTGTGGTTCCCTTCCAGGGAAAAAGAAACAATCCCTTTCAAACGTTGCTAACCTAATTGCGAAAAGGAGTATCATGAAGATCCTTTACATTATACTATTACTCACCGCCGCCTTATCCTCCGCAGCAATCGCCCAGGTGCTGCCCTTCCCTCTCGACACCCTGCTCTACGACGACCACTTCAACTACCGGGCCATGACGGCCTACGATGCGGCAGGAACCCTGCATATCGTTCATACCCGCCAGTTCGATACTCAGAGCGCCACCCGGGAGATCTACTATTGGAACGATGCCGGGGGGACGTTCCAGAGCCTGCAGTTGACCAACAACGCAGTAGACGATAATTACGCCACCCTGGATTTTGACGCCGCCGGGAATGTGCATATCTGTTTCGAGGCGCGCGATGCGGCAAATCTTTTTCAGGTTTATTACACCAACAATATCGGAGGCAGTTTTATCGATCCGCCGGTGCAAATCACCAGCGGCGGCTTGAATAAGGCGACCCCGTTCATGGCGGTGAATGACAGCGTGGCGCATTTTGTTTATTACACCTTCGTCACCGGCACCGATAATGTCTATTACAAAAATTACAACTATGCCGCCGCCATCCTTGGCTCGGAAGTCACCCTCGGCCCGGGCGAGGCCAGCAGCGAGAATGACGCCCAGGTGGATACCGACCGCCAGGGCAAGGTGCATATCGTTTTCCGGGGCAATAATCTGGGCGACGGGGTGCTGCGCTATTTCAGCGATGTGGGGGGAACGCTACAGGAAGTTCCAACCGGCGTCGGCGTGTTTGTCGAATATCCCGCTCTGGTGATTGCGCCGGACGATGTGCTGCACATCGTCTATCGCGACCTCAACGACCGCCGCCTCTATACCCTCAACAATGCCGGGGGAAGCTTTTCCGCACCACTGGCGATCGTGCCCCCTAACTCCGGCCGGCCCTCGTTCTACCGCAACATCGCGGCGGATTCCACCGGGCGGCTCTACGTCACCTACCAGAACAGCATCAGCAGCGCCCCGCGCGGCTTTTTCCTGGTGCATGGGAAAGACGGCAACTTCAGCGATCCTCAACTGGTGTTTGAAGACACCACCGGCGCTTATGTCACCCGGGTCAGCTGTTCGGTCGCCGCCCGCGGTGATGGGGAGGCGGCAGTGGTATTCTCGCCCGGCGGCCTGCGCGGAGGCAACGTGGTGGCGGATATCTTCCTGAAGCGGGGCGAGCTGTTCGCCCCTCCGTTGGCAGCGCAGATTACCGTCGCACCCGACTCTCTTGATTTCGGCATGGTGACAGTCGATTCCAGCGCTATCCGGCTGGTGACCATCAGCAATCCCGGCAGCGCCACCCTGGTCATCGACACCCTTTTCAGCGATCATCCGGCTTTTAGCATTGCTTCCGGCGACACCATCTTCCTGGAACCGGATTCCAGCTACAGTCTGGCAGTCACCTTTGCGCCGCCGTCAGTCGGCCCCTATCAGGCGCAGCTCACCCTTCAAAGCAACGCCGCCAATCAGCCTCTGGCAATTATTCCCCTCAGCGGCAGCGGCGAACCGGCACTGGGACTGGCGGACGGCGAGCAACGGCCGGAAACGTTCGAACTGTTGCCCAACTATCCGAATCCGTTTAATCCGTCAACCACCATCCCCTTCCGGCTGCCCCGAGCCGGGAATGTGGAACTGACGATCTTCAATCAACTTGGCGAGACTGCCCGAATATTGTTGCAGGGACCGAAAACAGCCGGCACGCACCAGGTTACCTGGGATGGTAAAGATGCAGCAGGCAGGATTCAGGCCAGCGGGATCTATTTTTATCAGTTGAAGGTAGAAGGAATAGCTCGGCAGGCCCGCAAGATGTTGCTGATAAAATAATAATTTTTAACTACCTTAGTTTATTTTAGGAGTGACTTTATGAAAAATGTACGGCCCGTTTTGCGCTGGATGTCGATCTTGATCTTGTTCTTCCTATTCGCCTGCAGTACCCGCCAAATCCCTCCGGTATCAGAACCGGGCAGCGACTCTCTGGCCAGCGACTCTCTCTCGCTATCAGAACCGGCCAGCGACTCTCTGGCCAGCGACTATCTCTACGCCGCTCTGTGGTACCAGCGCGGAGTGGAGGCGAAAGCCAATATCATCATTCAGTATAAACTGGCGGGGATGATGCTTAATCGAGCGCTGCAATCACCCGATTGGACTGCTGCACCGGAGGAACAACAGGGGGACTATCAAAACAAACCACCGGCAGTGATTCTTGACGTCGATGAGACGGTTCTGGACAATTCGCCTTTTATGAGCTGGTTGGCTGTGAACAATTTCTATTACGACAGCATCCACCAGCCCGACTGGAATCGCTGGATCGACGCAGCCAAGTGCCCGGCGCTGCCCGGCGCGCTCGAATTTATCCATGCTGCCGAAGCGCAGAATGTCAAGGTCTTCTACGTCACCAACCGCCCTGCCTCGCAGCAGGATGCGACCCGGCGCAATCTGCAGGCGGTGGGTCTGAACGTGACGAACGATGATATTTATCTCAAAAAGGAACAGCCGGATTGGGGATCGCCCAAAGGCTCGCGCCGCAAAGTCATCGCAGATCATTACCGCATCTTGCTGCTGATCGGCGACAATCTGGGCGATTTTGTCGACGGCTATAAAGCAAGCTATGATAAACGCGAAGAATTTCTGAACATGGATGCATACGGCCAGCTTTGGGGCGAGAAATGGATCATGCTCCCCAACCCGCTCTACGGCTCCTGGGAACAGGCGGCGTTTGATCATAAACCGGATGGCAAAAACCGTAGTGAGATCCGGAAATCGATGAAATCGTTTTTGCATGTTTGGGATGGCAAGTAGGAGTGCGGAGTGCGGAGTGCGGAGTGCGGAGTGTTGTCAGGAGCTGCCTTCACTCAAGATAGCTTCTATCTGTTTTACATGATGCACGATATGGTCAGCCTGCATTTCGATGATAAAACCGACCGGCACGATCTCGACTTTACCATCCGGCTCTCGAAATTTTACCGATTGATGCCATCCATCCGGCACATACTCAATTAGCTGAACCACGTGATCTCTCGTTGCTTTAAGCAGCGCAAGCGATACCTCAATCGGCCGCTGGGCATACGCCCACCGGTCAGCCCAGGTATCTTGTGGTAATGCGCGGTACCAATCCAGTAAGAATTCGCTCTGGTCGTTGCCCAGCGCTTGTTTGATGCCCATTTTCCAAAGATCATCTCCGTCTGCAAGGTGGTGCACAATTTGCCGGATGCTCCAACCACCTTTAGCAGGAGCCGTATCCAGATCTGCTTCTGTTAAGCCTGCAAGGGCTCTCTCAAGTAATTTCGGCCCCTCAATGTACCGGGCAATTACAGAATCTTTGTTGGCTGGTGACTTCATTTCAGCATTCTCTTGATTTAAAATGTTAGAACATTATTGCCACAGAGACACAGAGCACTGGTAACTGAGAACTAACTCTGTACTACAATCGCTCAAAACTTTGTTTTTTTAGCAAAGTTTTTTTTGAGCAAATTATTCCCCGCATTTTCAAGGCGGGGACAGGGCCGTGAAGCGTTCAGCGAACGGCGCAGGGGCGGTTGCGCGCGTTCCAACCGCCCCTGATTTACTTGCTGGACGCTTCGTAAATCTGTCCCCGCCTTGGAAAAGGCGGGGAATAGTTAATTTCAACAATGAGCATTTACCATTGAGCAATAAGCATTTACCATTTGGTTGCGGCTGCAGGCCGCGCCAAGATCTCTGTGTCTTTGTGGCAGAAAGTAACAAGTTAATTTTTGATCATTCCTAAGCACTTCGCTCCACCGCCGTCCCGCCACTTATCAACCGCCGCAGCCGCACCTTGAGTTTTTCCGCCGCCCGCTCCACGATCACATAAATCACCGGCACCACCACCAGGGTCAGCAGGGTGCCCATCGCCAGGCCGCCCATCACCGAGCGGGCCATCGGGGCCCAGTTCTCACTGCTCTCTCCCAAACCCAGCGCCAGGGGCAGCATCGCCAGGATGGTGGTGAGGGCGGTCATCAGGATGGGCCGCATGCGGATGCGCCCTCCTTCCAGCACTGCCTGGTGCGTCTCCAGACCGCGTTCCCGCAACTGGTTGATATAATCGACCAGCACAATCCCGTTGTTGACCACGATCCCCACCAGCATCACCATCCCCACCAGCGCCATCACGCTCAGCGGGGTGCCGGTCAGCACCAGGGTCAACGCCACCCCGATGAAGGAAAGCGGGATGGTAAAGATGATCACGAAGGGGTCGATCAGCGATTCAAACTGTGAGGCCATCACCATGTAGGTGAGCAGCATCGCCACCAGTAAAGCAAGTCCTAGATACATAAACGATTCTTGCTGCTCCTCCGCTACCCCGCCGATCTCCAGGCGGAAATCGTTGGGCAGCGACATCCCGCGCAGCACCTCCTCCACTTCCGTGGTGACACTCTGTAAATCTCGCCCGCCGACATCGATATTGACTCGCACCAGCCGCTCCTGGTCCTCCCGGATGATCTCCGCCGGGGCCTTGCTGTATTCCACGCTCGCCACTGCCCGCAGCGGAATCTGCCGCCCCAGCGGGGTGGTGATCAGGATGTTCTCGATATCCTCCCGGCTGGCACGCGCCGTCTTGATCAACTGCACCCGGATGTCATATTCATCCCCTCCCTCGCGGTAGCGGGTGACCACCTTGCCGAGCACGCTGGTGCTGATCACATCCCCCACCAGGGTGGTGCTGAGGCCAAGATCGGCGATGGCCTGGCGGTCGAGATAGATCCGCAGTTCCGGGGTCAGCTCCTTGATGCTGGTCTCGGTATGCACGACTCCCTCGATCTTGTTCACCCGCTGCATCACCTCGTTGGCCAGGGCTTCCGATACGGTCAGGTCATGACCAAATACCTCCACTGCAATGTCGCTCCCCCCACCGAACATCGCCGTGGCCCCGCGGTCTTCGAAACGCACGTTGAGATCGGCCAGAGATTTAAAACGCTCACGCAGATCGTCCTGGATCTCGAACATGCTGCGCTTGCGCTGGCTGAGCGGCTTCAGGCGGATGGTAATGTCGCCCTCGCTGGACGCCCGGGAGGAAAAGATCGCCATAATCCCTTCCCCCTGGCCGAAGTTGGCAAAGACCGCCTCCGCTTCCGGCACGTTATCGAGAATGATCTGGTTGACTTCCCGGGAACTTTGTTCCATCGATTCCAGGCTGGTACCGGGAGAGCGGTCGATGGCGATGGAGATAAACCCCATGTCCGATTCCGGCATAAACTCCCCGCCCCGGGTGGCGATGGCGACGATCGACAGGATGAACAGTGCCGTCACGGTAAGCAGCACGGTCTTACGGTGCTTTAGCGCCCAATTCAGGACAGCAACATAGTATTCCTGCCAGCGCTGCACCCAGCGGTTGGCGATGTCGCCTGCTCTGACCAACAGCCCGCGGCGGTGCTGCAGCTTCTCCTTGAAATAGAGGAAACGCGAGGCCAGCAACGGAACCAGGGTCAGCGCCACCGCCAGCGACACCAGCAAGGAGAAGCAGACCGTGATCACCATCTCGTTGAAGAGTTCCCCGGCCAGTCCCGGCACAAACAGCACCGGGATGAATACCGAGAGGGTGGTGAGGGTGGAAGCGGTAATCGCCATGGCCACTTCGCGGGCGCCGGTGCCGGCGGCTTCACGGATCTCCTTGCCCTCCTCGCGATGGCGGAAGATGCTCTCCAGCACCACAATGGAGTTGTCGACCAGTAACCCCACTGCCAGGGCCAGCCCGGCGATGGAGATGATATTGAGGGTCAGCCCGGCCTGATCCATCACCGCAAAGGTGACGATCATCGATACCGGGATCGCCACCGCCACGATCAGGGAGCTGCGCAGGTTGCGCAGGAAGAACAGCAGTACCAGAAAGACCATCGCGATGGCCTGGATCGCGCTGCTCCCGAGGTTGGACATGGAGCGTTCGATGAAAGTGGCGGCATCGTAAAACACCGTGATCTTGATGCCGCGCGGCAGGGCAGTCTCCACCTCCGGCAGGCGGGCGATCACATCACGACACACCTGCACCGAGTTGGCGTCGGACTGCTTCTGCACCATCAGCATCACCGCCGGCTTGTTGTTGCTCCAGACCTTCTGGCGCTGCTCGGCAAAGCCGTCGATTACCTGCGCCACATCCTTCAGGCGCAGGATCGACCCGTTGATGGTGGCGATGTGCGTATTCTCGATCTCCTCCAGGGTGCGATACTCGCCCATGGTCTGAATGGTGAATTCCTGATGGGCGTCTTCGATCCATCCCGAAGGCACCTGCAAATTGTTGGCCTGCAAGGCGGAGGAGAGTTGCTGGATCGACAGCCCACTGGCGCGCAGCCGGGCTGGATCGGCCAGCACCTTGATCTCCCGGCGCATCCCCCCGATCGTAAAGGCGGCGGCCACCCCGGGAATGCGCTCCAGGCGCGGCTCGATATCCCGCTCGGAGATCCGGCGCAATTCCGCCTGACCGTGCAGCTCCGATCCCACCGCCAGGTAGATCACCGGCTGGGTGGCGGGATCGAAGGCGAAGATCAGCGGCTCGGTGATGTCGTCCGGCAGCGCATCCTCGATGAACCCGAGGTTGTCGCGCACCTCAATTTTGGACTGATCGATGTCGGTGCCCCAATCGAATTCCAGGGTCACCAGCGAGAGCCCCTGGGTGGAGGTAGAAGACACCTTGGTCACGTTCTTCACCGAAGCAACGGCCTCCTCGATCGGGCGGGTGATCACAGTTTCAATGTCGTAGGGGCTAACCCCGGTATACTGGGTGATAATGGCGAGAAAAGGGAATTCCATCTTGGGATAGAGATCGAGGTTCAGCCGGGCCAGGGAAAACAGCCCAAAGCCGACCGCGATCAGGTAGAGCATCGCGAAGGTCACCCCGCGTTTGATGGCGGTCTGGGTCAGGTTCATATCAGTCGCCCTCCCGGTTGACGATCACCACTGCGGCACTGTCGCGCAGCATGTTCTGCCCCAGGGTCACCAACTGCTCCCCCACCGTCAGGCCGGCATCGATTGCCAGATGCTGGTCGTTGACATACTGCACCGTCAGCTTGCGCTGCGCCGCCCGGTTGCTATCGACCACGAAGACAAAATAATCCTTGATCACTTCTTCCCCGTCGCCGCCGGTCTGCAGGCGGGTATTCTCGATCACCGCCGCCCGGGGCACCACAATCACGTTGTCGATCACCCCAATGCGCACCTCCACCCGGGCAAACATCCCCGGCTTTAAGCGGTGGCCGGGATTATCCAGCAGCACTTCCACCTCCGCCATGCGGGTGAGGGGATCGAGCACCGGGCTGATCGTCGCCACCTTCCCGCGGAAGGGGTGGTGGGGATAGCTTTTCACCTCGACAAAAGCCTCCTGCCCAATCTCGATCTGCCCCAGATCGGTCTCCGTCACCTCGAAGCTCACCTTCACCCGATCCATCTGCACGATGGTGAGCAGCGGCTGGGAAGGCAGCGCCATATCACCGGGCTCGACATAGCGTTTGCCGACGATCCCGCTGATCGGAGCGGTGATGCGGGCGTCGCCAAGATTGCTCCGGGCGCTTTTCAGCATGGCTTCCGCCTGCTCCAGACGGGCCCTGGCGGCGCGGTACTGGGTGTCGATGGCATCAAACTGCTGCTGGCTGACGGCGCTTTTGCCGAGCATCTGCCGATAGCGTTCCAGTTCCACCCGCAGATTGGCCTCCTGCGCCTGCGCGGCAAGCAGTTCCGCTTCCGCGCCGCGCAGGGCCTGCTCCAGGGTGGTGGCGAGGATGTCGGCCAGCGGATTGCCCTTGCGCACCACCGCGCTTTCATCGACGTAGAGCTTTTCAATGCGGTCGGGCACTTTCGAAAAAACCCGCACTTCGCATTCCGCCTCCACGTCGCCGTTATAGCTCAGCGACTGTTCCAGACTGCCCAGCTCGACCGGCGACACTTCCACCGGTATCCGTTCCGTCGTGCTGTTTTCTTCCCCGCTGCCGCTGCAGCCGCTCAGGATCATCAATGATAAAAGGATCGATAGGTAGGCACACTTTTTCGGTATCATGGGTATCTCCTGTTGAGAAATCGGAATTCTATGCAATCCCAGGCCTGCAGCGATCCGATTTACCGCAGCGCCGGCATCATGCAAATCTATCAGCAAAGCGGCTTCCGCTTTTCAGAAGCGCGCTGTTTTTCTCAACAGGAGAAAATCCGCTCAAGCATCGATAGTAAGAATTTGCTTGAACTCCTTATACGAATTTAGAAAGAAGTTGGTTTAGTTGATAGTCAAAAACTATTTTAAACGGGTGGAAATCCGTGTACATCCGTGGCAAAAGTTTCAAACAGTAAGTGCAATCAACAAACGAGGGCAACATTATATGAATACACCCCATCCCAAACCCCAATACCGCCTGCGCCGCAGCAACGAGCGCGGTTTCGAAGACTTCGGCTGGACCGACAACTGGATGACTTTCTCCTTCGCCAATTATCGTGATCCGGCGTGGAATAACTTCGGTCCGCTGCGGGTGATGGTGGAGAATCACATCCAGCCCCACTCCGGCTTCCCCTCCCATCCTCATCGCGATGTGGAGATCGTCACCTACGTGGCCGCCGGCACCCTCACCCACGGCGACAGCTTTGGGCACCGCGCCGGCGTCACGGCAGGGGAGATGCAGTTGATCAGCGCCGGCAGCCGGGGAATGATCCATTCCGAGGAGAATCTCCATGACGAGGTGGAGCACAATTACCAGATGTGGCTGATCCCGGAACGGCCGGGTACCGCCTTCGCCTACCACCAGCTCAAATACAGCCCGGAAGAACGGCAGGGGCGTTTCCGCCTCTACGTCTCCCCGGACGGCCGCGAGGGCAGCATGCCGATCAACACCGATGCATTTATCTACGCCGGCCTATTTTCAAAAGGCGATAAGGTTCAGTATTCCCTGGAAACCGGCCGCGGGGCCTGGCTGCAAATGGTGCGGGGAAAAATGCGGGTGGGAGAAGATCTGTTGCTCGATCAGGGCGACGGGGTCGGGATCACCCATGCTGAGCGGCTTGATCTGACAGTGGAAGCGGACAGTGAGGTGCTGCTGTTCGATCTGCGGATGAATGTGGATTTGCTCTGGCGGTGAAGGGATAATGGTAAATGCTTAATGCGCATTGCGCAATGGTAATTGTCAATTATCAGACTATTCCCCGCCTTCTCCAAGGCGGGGACAGATTTACGAAGCGTCCAGCAAGTAAATCAGGGGCGGTTACGCGCGGTCAACCGCCCCTGCGCCGTTCGCTGAACGCTTCACGGCCCTGTCCCCGCCTTGAAAATGCGGGGAATAATTTGCGCCACAAAATTTTGTTAAAAAACAAGGTTTTGGACCAGTTATAGTACAGAGTTCACGGAGAACTGACAACTGACAACTGATATCTAACTCAGTGATCTCTGTGGCTCTGTGGCTAATTACAAGTTGGATTTGTTAAGATTTATCCCGCCAGTAGCGCTGTAAATTCTCAACCCGCACTCCATGGGGCGGATGGGTGGAAAAATATTTCCCGAACAGCCCGCCTTCCGATCCCGGGCGCTGCTGCATCCGTTCCATAAATGCTGAGGCCGCCTCGTGATCGTAACCGGCGGCAGCGATAATCCGGCTGCCGAAGATATCCGCTTCCAGTTCCTGGTCCTGGGAATAGGTGCTGGACAGGAGTTTCCCCAGGGTCTGCCGGGTGATGCCTGCCGGCCCCAGATTGGAAATGATCTTGATCAGGGAGTTGGCGACCATCCGGTCCAGGGCGTGGCCGTTGACCACGTGCCCGATCTCATGGCCGAGCACGAAAGCGATCTCCTCCTCGCGCATCCCGCAAAAATCCAGCAACCCGTCGTGCACAAAAATAAACCCGCCGGGCAAGGCAAAAGCATTCACTTCCCGGGAGTCAAGCAATTCGAAGGTAAAGCGATGCAACTGCCGTTTCAGGCGGGCGGTGAGCTTTTCCCCCAGTTCACGGACAAAGGCGGATTTCTCCGTATTTCCGCTGGCGGCAGCTTGTTCCCGCAGCGATTTGGCCAGGTAAGCTCCCAGGGCATACTCGGCGCGCACGGCTTCATCCTCCGGCCCGGCCAGGGCGGTGATAATCCATTTACCGGTGCCGTAAGTGCGCCCGGCTTTGCGGAAAAGATGGTCGAGAATTTTTCCCATGATGTGGATAATATAGTCAGAATTATTATTTCGGGCAAGGAGCGAAGCGCGAAGAGCGAAGAGCGAAGAGCGAAGAGCGAAGAGCGAAGAGCGAAGAGCGAAGAGCGAAGAGCGCAACATAATTTCGACATTTTCAAATCCAGGCAAAATAAAAATCTCCCATTCTCGTCGCGCAGCGACATTGAAACCAGCCCGCTACTCAGTGCAGTGGGGAAATATCATCCCTCACTGCAAATATTTTTTTTGGTTTAAAGCCCTTTCCGGGATGATTATATTCCGCTCGTTATTCGCATATTTGATTGAACTCATGAAACCCGTTTTTACCCATGAACCCATGAACCCATCAACCTATTAACGATTCATTTAACCCACAAAGGAGCCCATCATGGCGCAACTCCAATGGCAATCTCCGCCTGAAATGACCATCGACCCGAAGCAAAATTATACGATCACCATGAGCACTACAAAAGGCGACATCGTGCTGGAACTCTACCCCCAGCATGCGCCGGTCACCGTCAACAATTTCGTATTCCTGGCCAATGCCGGCTTTTACGACGGCGTTTCTTTTCACCGGGTGATCCCCAATTTCGTGATCCAGGGCGGCGATCCCACCGGCAGCGGTAGCGGCGGCCCGGGATACAATTTTGAAGATGAAGTAAAAGGCAATCCCCTGACCCACGAACGGGGCGTGATCTCCATGGCCAACGCCGGCCCCAATACCAACGGCAGCCAGTTTTTTATCACCCACTCGCCCCAACCCCACCTCAACGGACGCCACACGGTATTCGGCAAGGTGGTG
This sequence comes from Calditrichia bacterium, assembly GCA_020635015.1. Classification (GTDB taxonomy): domain Bacteria; phylum Calditrichota; class Calditrichia; order RBG-13-44-9; family J075; genus JACKAP01. Next base: position 90,787 of record JACKAP010000010.1, read on the forward strand.
GAAGGCCTGGATGTGGTGGATGCCATCGCCCAGGGCGATAAGATGGAGAAGGTTACGGTCGGTGAATAGATAAAGATTGCCTTACACCAAAACTGTTAATCTTACCGCAGAGAGCGCAAAGGGCGCGGAGATGTTAACATCTATGGTTTGTATTTTTTTGGGTTCTCTGTGCTCTCTGCGGTAAAAAACATGTTTCATTAAGGACTAAATCGAAACCGAAACGACACGCCCTCATGCCGGATATCGATCATCACCAGCCTCCCCAATCCCCCGCCGCCCGCCGCTTCCGGCTGCTGCGCGCCTACCGGGTCACCCTGCGCCTGCTGCTCAGCCTGGGCGGCTTCCATCTGCTCGGCCGCCTGCGGGGGGCGGAATGGGTCAGCCGCCGGATGCCGGACGTCTACCGCCGCAACGCCCGGCGCTTGAAGGAAACTATCCTGGTGCTGAAAGGCCTGTTCATCAAGGCGGGACAGTTGATCAGCATCATGAGCAATTTTCTCCCGGAGGATTTTCGCCGGGAACTGGAGGAGTTGCAGGACCGCATCCCTCCGCGCCCGCTGGAGGAGATGATCACCCGGATTCGCCAGGAGTTTGGCAAAGGCCCGGAAGCGCTCTTCGCCGAATTTGAAACGGAGGCCATCGCCAGCGCCTCCCTGGCCCAGGTGCATAAAGCCCGCCTGCATGACGGGCGGGTGGTGGCGGTGAAGGTGCAGTATCCCGACATCGAGGCGATTGCCCGCATCGACCTCGCCACCATCCAGCGCCTGCTGCGCCTGGTGGGATGGGTGCTGCGCATCCGCGGTCTCGACGCCAATTTCGCCCAGATCCGCGAGATGATCCTGGCCGAGCTGGATTTTCAGCAGGAAGCGGATCACATCGAGCAGATCGCCGCCAATTTTGCCGGTAATGCCCAGGTAAGCTTCCCGGCAGTGATCCGCGAATGCTCCTCGCAGCGGGTGCTGACCACCGAATTCATTGAAGGCATCAAGATTTCCGACCGCGAAGCCCTGGAGGCGGCCGGGCTGAATCTGGAGGTACTGGCCGAGCGGGTATTGACCGCCTACTGCCAGATGATCTTCAGCGACGGGCTCTACCATGCCGATCCCCATCCCGGTAACATCCTGGTGCGCCCGGACGGGGGGATCGTCTTTCTCGACTTCGGCGCAGTAGCCCAACTCTCCCCGGCGATGAAAGAAGGTATTCCGATATTCCTGGAAGGCCTGCTGCGCCGCAATACCGAGCAGATCGAGAGCGCCCTGAAACGCATGGGCTTCATCGCCCGCCATCAGCAGGAAGGACAGGCGGAACGGATCATCGAGTTTTTCTACAGCCGCTTCCTGGAAGGGATGAGCTTCGATTCCTGGAACCTGCAGGAGATCCAGATCGATATCCAGACCAAATTCGACATGCTGGCGGATTTGCGGAAAATGAACATCTCGCTGCGGGAGATGACTGCCATCTTCCAGATCCCGAAAGACTGGGTGCTGCTGGAGCGCACCCTGCTGCTGCTGCTCGGGCTGTGCACCCACCTCCACCCCACCATGAACCCGATGAAAACCATCCGCGCCTACCTGGAGGAATTCGTGCTCGGCAAGGAACGCGACTGGGTCAAACTGGCCGGCTCGGTGGTCAAAAACATGGCCCTCTCCGCCCTGACCATCCCCGACGACCTGAAGCGCTTCCTCCACAAGGCCAACCGCGGCGAGCTGGCCCTGAACACCCGGGGTCTGCAGGAGAGCGCCCGCCTGCTCTACGCCCTGGGGCACCAGCTGATCTACACCCTGTTCACCCTGAGCGCCGGAGGCTTCGCCTACCTGGCCCACACCCGGGGCGAAATTGCCCTGGCACAGGGATTGGCTGGGGTGAGCGGGTTTTTCCTGCTCTGTTTGGGAGGGTCGTTCCTCGGGGCACGGAAGTGGGAGAAGAAATCATCTTCATAGAACACGGATGACGCGGATGAATGATGTAAAGTAAGAGACAAAGACATTTGTTTTGGATGTCTTCGCGAATTTTGTGCGATTTAACGTCGGCTTTTGATAGCTCTACGCGAAGCATCATAAAAAAATCCGTGAAAATCCGCGTCATCCGCGTTCTATTTAAATCCTCAATAATTCCATTGCTCCATGCGATATATTTCACTAAATTCCTCCGGGTGTTCGCACCCATTTGCATGACTAAATCACTGCGGGATGAATGATTCGCCGGGAGCGTTTTTATCGCGCATTGTGACTGAAATTTACCCATTCAAACTGATCTTCTCAACCTTCTAACGCCTTTACCTTAGCGTCTTCGTTATCACGGTCTGAATCCGGATTGATCGCGGCTGTACGCTGCCCCTCTGTTTCTCTAAGACGTCTCCCTCCTGAATTTCAGGGACAATTCACAGTGTGAATGATGCCCGGTGGTATACCGCAATTAGCATCGAATTGTATATCAGGAAGGAGCTTATTATGCATAGCGCGACAGGCATTATCAAAACCGTCATTGTTTTGATGATGGGAATGCTGCTCGCCTACCCGCTTTTTTCCCAAAACGAACTGACCTTCCAGGTCGACATGAACCTCAAAATAAATGAAGGGGTTTTTCAGCCGGCCAATGGAGATTTTGTAGTGGTGCGGGGCAGCTTTAACGATTGGAGCAGCGATTCGGAAATTCTGGATGACCTCGACGCCGACGGTATCTATGCCGGCACCTATGATGTGGGAGGCAACGCCGGCGAAATCGTAGAATACAAATTTGTCATCCGCCAACTGAGCGGCGGAGTGCTTTGGGAAGACCAGATCGCCAACCGCAGCTTCCAACTCACCGGCCATCCCGCCACCCTGCCGGTGGTCTATTTTGATCAAAACCTGATATTTGATCCCCAGTTTACCCGTATTACCGACGGTGATATTCCCAATGACGGCGGCAGCTCGATGGCGGCTGCCTGGGGTGATTATGACAATGACGGCGATCCCGATCTGTATGTCACCAATGCAGGCGGTGAAAACAATTTTCTCTACCGCAACGAAGGCGGGGGCAATTTTGTGCGGATTACCTCCGGCGATCTCGTCAATGACGGCGCTGACTCCCGCAGCGCCAGTTGGGGCGATTATGACAATGACGGCGACCTCGACCTCTTTGTGAGCAATGGAGGCAACAATTTTCTTTATCGGAATGACGGTGGAGGTAATTTCATATTGCAGAACTCCGGCCCGATTTTCGATGATGCCGATAATTCATTTGGCGCCAGTTGGGGCGATTATGACAACGACGGCGACCTCGACCTCTTCGTGGCCAATGGCAGCGGGCAACACAATTGCCTCTACCGGAACGATGATTGGGAGCATACTTTTACCAAGATCAGCGAAGGAGACATCGTTAATGACGGAGGCAATTCCTGGGGCGCCAACTGGGGCGACTATGACAACGACGGCTTCCTCGACTTGTTTGTGGGCAATGCGCCCAACAACCTGCTCTATCACAACAACGGCGATGGCACCTTCAGCAGAATCACCGATGGGCCGGTAGTTTCCGGAAGCAACGGCAACGGCGCCGCCTGGGGCGATTACGATAATGACGGCGACCTCGATCTGTTTGTCTGCACCTGGTATGATAACAACAACCTATTTTACCGCAATGACGGAGGAGGTAATTTTTCTCAAATTATCGACGGTGATCTCGTCACCGATGGCGGCACCTCCAGCACCGCGGTTTGGGGCGACTATGACAATGATGGGGCGCTCGACCTTTATGTATTTGACAATGGCGGCAATAATTTCTTATATCATAACAATCAGGATGGCAGCTTTGAACGCATTTGGAACATGGAGCTGGCCTTTGACGGAGGACCTTCCCGGGGAGGCGCCTGGGCCGATTATGACCTGGATGGGGATCTCGATCTCTTCGTGGCCAATGCCGGAGAGAACAATTTCCTCTATCAAAATAACGGTAACGGCAATCATTGGATCAACCTGAAGCTTGCCGGCACCTACAGCAACGCTGCCGCGATCGGCAGCCGGGTGCGGGTACGTGCCACCATTGGCGGCGCCACCGTCTGGCAGACCGCCGAAATTGCCGGGCAGTGCGGCCGCTTTGCCCAGAACAGCCTGGATGTTGAATTTGGATTGGGGGATGCCGCCACAGTGGAGGAAATCCAGGTAGCCTGGAACAGCGGGATTGTACAGACTCTCACCAACCTGCCTTCCGACCAGTTCCTGACCATCAGCGAAAGCGGCACCCCGGACAACACCCAGCTCACCTTCCGAGTGAACATGAGCGAGCAGATTGCCCAGGGCAATTTTGATCCGGGCAGCCAGATCGTGGTGGTGCGGGGCGATTTTGAGGATATCGCTGAACCGACCACATTCCTGTGGCAAGGGAATTATTTCCGCCTGTATGAAATGGGCATTCCGGATCTCTACGAACTGACCATCACCATGCCCCTGAGCACGGTGGGACTGCCCTTCGAGTATAAATATGTAATCGACGACCTTGCCAACGCCGGGGACCTGACCACCCAGGGTGGTCTCTGGGAAATCGGCGACAACCGCCGCCTCACCCAACAGTTCGTCACTCAGGCGCTGATGCCGGTGGATTTCCGCAGCGAACTGCCCGGTCCCTTCACCCGCATTTTTGACGGGGAAATCGTCAATGACGGCGGCACCTCCCTGGGATGCAGCTGGGCAGATATCGACAATGACGGCGACCTCGACCTCTTTGTCACCAATGGCGGCGATAACAACTTCCTCTACCGCAATCACGGCGGGGGCAATTTCGAGCGCATCTGGGACGGCGAGATCGTCAACGACGGCGGCAACTCCCGGGGCTGCAGCTGGGGCGATTACGATAATGACGGCGACCTCGACCTCTTCGTGGCCAATGTCGGGGAGAACAATTTCCTCTACCGCAATCATGGCGACGGCACTTTCGAGCGGATCTGGGACGGGGAGATTGCCAGCGATCACGGTTATTCGCGCAGCTGCAGTTGGGTCGATTATGACAACGACGGCTGGCTCGACCTGTTCGTAGCCAACAGCAATGGAGAAGACAACTTCCTCTATAAGAATAACGGCGACGGCAGCTTCTTCCGGATCTGGGACGTGCCGTTTGTCAATGACGGCGGCGAATCCTATACCGGCAGCTGGGGCGACTACGACAATGACGGCGATCTCGATCTGTTCGTGGCCAACCTCAACGGGGAAAACAATGCGCTTTATCAAAATAACGGGGATAACAGTTTTAACCGGATCTACGACGGGGAGATGGTCAACGACGGCGGAAACTCCATTAGCTGCGGCTGGGGTGATTATGACAACGACCGTGATCTCGACCTGTTTGTCGCCAACAACTCCGGCGAGAACAACTTCCTCTATCAAAACAACGGCGACGGCAGCTTCACCCGCATCAGCGAAGGCGCGATCGTCAACGATGGCGGCAACGCGCTGGGCAGCGCCTGGGCCGATTACGACAACGACGGCTGGTTAGACCTGGTGGTTACCAACGGCGACGAACCCAGTTTCCTCTACCATAACAATGGCGACGGCAGCTTTGAGCGCATCACCGACGGCGCGGTCGCCACGGATGTCAATACATCCCGCGGCGTCGCCTGGGGCGATTACGATAATGACGGCGACCTCGACCTCTTCATCGCGGTCATCGGCAACAATCTGCTGTATCAAAACGAGGGCAGCGGCAATCACTGGATCAGCCTGCTCTGCGTGGGCAATTGGTCCAACCGCAGCGCCATCGGCACCACGGTCGGTGCCCGGGCGCAGATCGGCGGTCATCCGGTTTGGCAAACCCGGCAGATCAGCGGGCAGACCGGCTACTACAGCCAGAGCAGCATGAATGTGAACTTCGGGTTGGGTGATGCCAGCCAGATCGATGAGCTGGAACTGCGCTGGCCCTCCGGGGTGGTGCAGACGCTCAACGATCTGCCGGCCGATCAATTCCACACCATCTTCGAGGAATACGCCGGCGGCGCGATGGTCACCCACACCGGCGATAGCGGTCCCGGCTCCCTGCGCGAGGCGATCCACATCGCCAACAGCGACGGCGGCCCCACCCTGATCGACTTCGCTCCCTACCTGCGCTACCAGGTCATCTATCCCCAGTCGGAACTGCCGGCGCTGATGGAGGATTATACCACCATCGAGGGCGACATCAACGGCGACGGGGCGCCGGAAGTGGGGATCACCTCTCCGGATACCAGCGTGTATAACGGCCTGATCATCGAATCGGCCCACAACCTGATCCACGGCCTGGTGCTCACCAATTTCCGCGGCAGCGCGCGGGCGGACAACGCCATCCTGATCATTGGCGATAACGCCTTCGACAACCGGATCTACGGCTGCTATATCGGGTGTGAATTTAACGGCGAAATCCCGCGCGGCAATGAGACCGGCATCCGTATCGTCGCCGGAGCGCATGACAATATCATCGGCGGGTCGCTTTACGGCGAATTCAACCGCATTGCCTACAACAGCTACGGGGTGGTGGTGAACAACACTGAGCCGGGCACCGACCGCAACCGCATCACCCATAACCAGATCACCGGGAACAGCCGGGGCATTGTGCTGGCAAATGGCGGCAATAACAACATCGCCGCACCGCTGCTGACCTACTTTGACGGGATGATACTGCGCGGCAGCGCCGAACCGCTTTCCACGGTGGAAATCTTCGCCGACCCAAGAGATCAGGGGTTGTCGTTCCTGGCGGAAGTACAGAGCGACGGCAGCGGCAACTTCGAATACGCCGGCCCCTTCCCGGAATGGCAGTTCTACAATGCCACCGTTACCGATGCCGCCGGGAATACCTCCCAATTCAGCGTCGATATGTATCGCCAGGGCGAGGTCAATGCCAACCACTGGCGGGTAACCCTGGTCAACAACGGCAATTTTGCCTACGATCTCCTGAACGGGCAGGCCGGGGGGATCTATCCCAAATCCTCCGGCAGCGCGGTCATCTATGCCGGCGGGCACTACCTGGGCACCCTGAAGAACGGCACCCCCTCGGTTTCCCAGATCCAGCATTCCAGCGAGTACGTCCCCGGCCGGATCACCAATCCGATACCGGCGCCGACCGATCAGCTGACCAGCGAACATCCGCAACTCACCAAGCACCAGGTCTACGTGATCGACTCCACCCGCAGCGGTGCGGATTGGGACAACTGGCCGGTGGAAGACGGCGCACCGGTGGATGCCAACGGCAATCCGCTGCTGGTCTCGCAGCAGGACAGCTGGACGGTGTACAATGATCTCTTCCCAAGCTTTCATGACGGTACGAGCGACCCGGTGCTGGGGGTCGAAATTCAGCGCAGCACCTACAGTTATACCTACCCCGGCGCCCCCTCCGAGGTATTCTTCGTGAAGTGGAAGATCATCAATCGTAGCAATAACGATTATCCCGGCACCTATTTCGGTGCCTGGTTTGACCCGGACCTGGGCAATTATCTCAACGACCTGGCCGGCACCGACACCTCCCTTTCCATGGTCTACTGCTACAACGCCGACGATGCGGAGGAAGGGAAAGCCTTCGGCGCCTGGATGGCGCAGGGGGCCTATGCCGACGGGCGGCGGTTAGGGCTGACCGCCAGCACGGCCTACTTCAACCCCGGCGAACCCCAGAACGACGAAGAACGCTATAACTATCTGCGCGGGCTGGAACGCTGGGGCGCTCCCAAACCTTACGGCCCCTTCGATTATAGCGGCGATCCGCTCAGCGGCAGCGGCTCGCTCGACTGGAATCTGGCCGACAAGCGCATCGTGCTTAGCAGCGGCCCCTTCACCCTCTATGCCGGCAACGTGCAGGAGATCGTCGTGGCCTGCATCGGCGCCACCGGCAGCGACCGCCTGGATGCGGTGGCCAATCTGCGTGAGACCGTTCGGGGGGTGCAGGAATTCTACCGCCGCCCGGTGCTGTCGATCGGCAACAGCAAGGGTATCGCCAAATATAAGACACCGATGCGCATCGCCCTCAGCAATGTCAACAACCTGCTCGGTGCGGATCTGAAACTGCATTATGATCCGGCGATCCTGGAACTGGCCCCGGGCGATGTCAAACTCACCCCGCTGCTGAGCGGCTTCACCTCTACCGTGCTGGTGGATCAGAGCGCAGGCATCGTTTCGGTCGCCCTGGCCCGCGCCACACCCCTGGCTTTGGAGATGCCCGGAGCGGTGGTTAAGCTGCCTTTCATGGTGAAGAAGAACACCCCGGCGGGCAGCGTGGGCAATATCAGCGTCACCCGGGCCCTACTGAGTTTCCAGAACGACTCGCTGCAGACCCTTACCCCGATGACCGTCAACGGCAGCATCGAGGTAACCGACAGCTATCTCTTTGGCGACCTCAACCTCAATGGATCCTTTGACCTGACTGACGCCATCCTGATCCTGAAGGTGATCGTGGAGCGCTACGAGGAATTTACCCCCTTCCAGGGACTGCTCTCCGACGCTAACATGAACGGTAAAACCGACCTGAGCGATGCCTTGCTAGTGTTGAACAACCTGTTGCTAAACAAGCAGAACGGCCTGTCCAAATCGCCGGCGGTTTCCAGCAGTGCCGCCACGGATACGCTGCTGCCGGTTCGGATGAATCTCCCCGCGGTGGAGGGCGCAGCCGGGCAGGAAATCAGCGTGCCGCTGCGGGCGGTTGAATCCGGGGAACTTTATGGATTGGATGCGGCCGTCAGCTACGATCCGGCCATGCTGCAACTGGTCAGCGTGCGGACTTCCGGGAGCGGCGACCTGCTGGCGAGCAATCAGCAGTTCCCGGGCCGGGTGCACTGGGCGACCGTCAATTCCGTTCCCATCGGCAGCGACGAAGGCGTGCTGGGCGAGCTGGTTTTCCGGGTGCTGCAAACCGGCACCCACCTGCTAACTGTCGAAAGCTGCAACGGGGCGTTCTCGCGGCAAACCATCCCCGGCGATCCGGTCCCCGAGGTCTTTGGGCTGGCCCAGAACTATCCCAACCCCTTCAACGCCGGCACCACCATCCGCTTCCAACTGCCCCGGCCGGCGAAGGTGAATATCGTGCTCTACAACATCCGCGGTCAGAAGGTCGCGACCCTGGTGAATGAGGAGAAAGCGCCCGGCTACTATACCTACCGCTGGGATGCCCGTTCCCTCAGCTCCGGGATCTACTTCTACCGGATGACGGCGGGGGACTACAGCGCGGTGCGGAAGCTGGTACTGATCAAGTAGTATTGTATGACCCGTAGTTTGGGTCATATGATACTATTTTGTATGTGTATGCGAATGACACAGTTTAAGCAAAGCTCTCATTTACGAAAAAGTTATATCGACACTGGTCATTTGATAGTGTTAAACAAATTATGCTCTTTTTTGAACTCACCCCCGGCCCCTCTCTTGAAAAGAGAGGGGAGAAAAGCTCCCCTTCTCTTGAAAGAGAAGGGGCGGGGGGATGAGTTGAACGGCTACGCAATCATACAAATAGCATTACTGTTTTAACACTATACAAACTTTAAACAGGAGATATTCTGATACACAAAGAAAGCCCGGCGATTGCCGGGCTTTCTTATTCCAGTTTCACAAACATCTACCCAAATTGATCCCTGCTTGATACCGGGTTTCAGCCGGTGTACATTGCCAATCAACCGGTATTCAGCAAAGAGGCCGCCTGATGCTCAAAAAAATCGTCTGCTTGCTTTTCGCATTCTCATTCATCACCGTTAACGGCGAAAAAGGCAAAGTATACCTGATTCCCGGATCGGATACCTCAGTCAATCCATATGGAGGGATGAATATCTATGACGGCCGATTATGGAGCGCCGCATTGTATGCCGATCCCAATCAATACGGCCATAAAGTGATGAATCCCGCCTTTCGCGAGCAGTATCGCGACAGCTACGGCACCCCGCTAAAAATGACCTGGTGGATGATGGCCGGGAACGTATTCCACCTTTCCCGGAATTGCAATGTGCCGGTGCGGAACAGCATGACTTTGTATCTAATGAAAAAATATCATCTTGACGCCATTGAAGCCTTCGACGACCAACTGACCCTGCATTATCACAACTATTACTGGTCCGATACCAACGGCGACGGAATCTATTGGTGGAACCAGGGGATGGACTTTTTGCTGAATCTGGAAGATTATGAAGAGACGCTTTGTAAATATCTGATTGAAGAGGATGTCTTCCCGGTTTCTTTTCGCAGCGGCTGGCACTATATGGATAATGCCTGGCAGGCCTACCAGGAGCGCTTCATTCCCTTTGACATGTCCAATGCCTACCCGGCGATCGGCGGCGATGAAAATGAGCCGAGCTGGTACATCGACTGGTCGCAATCGCCCTCCGCGTTCGTACCTTATCATCCCAACGCCGGCAACTATCAGATCGCGGGCGATCTGAGACAATGGCGCCTGCGCTCGGTTTTCATTCAGGATGTCCAGCTGATGCGCGCCAATCTGGATACCATGTTCCGGGAAGCGGCGGAAGGGAACGATCAAATGGGATGCTTCTGGGGGCATCTGGCCGAAGGCGGGTTTCTGAGCGGCATCGCCAACCTCAATGCGCTTGCCCACGAGTTTTCCGCCCAGTATGATGTCGAATTCCGCTACTGCAAGGATGTCGAAGCAATGCGCTTATGGATCAATCCGGCGGATACGGTTGCGCCCCTGCTGGCGGTAACGGAAATTCCGGAAGGAGACCAGATCCGCTTCGCCATCGAGACCGACGGCCCGGTATTTCAGGCGGAGGAGCCTTTTATCGCCATTAAAACCGTGTACGAGACCTACCGGCGCCTGTCCTGCTCGCGCACCGGCGAAAACCGCTGGCAGACCGACGAAGCGATCCCCGCCTCCATCATCGCCAAAGCCGCGGTGGCGGTTTGCGACAGCGTGGGGAATCAGGCCAAAAAGCACTTTGATTATGTCCCGGATGACGTTTTTGTCGATGATCAGCATCCAGAATTCCAGGAGATCAGCGGCAACTGGCAAAATTATGGGACCGGGCAACTCTGGAACCTGAAGGCTCGGATGCTGCCGGGAGCGGGCGCGGTGCGCATCACGCCGCATATCGCAGAGCGCCGGGCGTACCGCATCTCCTTTCACGGCCCCGGAAGCAATTCGAATTCAGTGCGCTGCATCGTGCAAAATACCGTGCGGAGCGATACGATATGGTTCGATGCCCCCCTGGCCGGCAGCGATCACTGGCAGGATATCGGTATTTTTGAACTTCAAAGCGGAACCGGCAACACCCTCACCATCGAAAATCTGGCTGCGAATAAAATGCTTGGCCTGGATGTGATCCGCTTTACCCCGCTGGTGGCGGAAAAACAGGCGGTGGTGGGTCTCGATTCACTGGATTTTGGAGATGTGGTGGTAGGCGACACCACCGTGATCGACCTCGCCATCGGCAATCTGGGATCCGGGGTGTTAAATATTTGGGCAATCAGTCATGCCGGCGGTGAGATAGCGGTCGGGGCGGATTTTCCGCTGGCAATTGCGCCGCTGGAAACCCGGCACATCCCGGTCTCATTGGTAACACAGCAATATGGCGAACATGATGACCAGCTCATCATCCATACCGACGATCCGCTGCATTCGATGATCCGCCTGCCGGTACGCGCCAACGCGGTTTCCTATTTTAAAGTCGCCGACAATGACGATCCTGATGGATATGCGGAATTCGGCGCCGACTGGTTTACCAGCAGCGGAACGGCCTACGGCTCCAGCAGCCGCTGCGCCTGGATCCAGGGCAACGACCCTTATGCGGATTTTACCCAGATCCTCGATTATAGCGGGGTTTATGATGTGCAATTCATTGTGCCGGTGACCGCGAATGCTCATGATCATGCCGTATACCGCATTCTGGCCGATGGCGCGCCGCTCGCCATGGTCATCAAGGATCAGAATCAGGGCAGCGGGCAATTCGTATCGCTCGGCGAATATCCGCTCCCCGGGGACGTGTCAATCACCGTTCGGGTACAGGATTTCGGAGGCAATACCAATCCCGGCGCCAACATCGTTCTACGCGCAGATGCGGTTCGGTTTCGCCTGTTGCCGGAAATGCATCTCATGCTCGACAATGACTCCCTGGATTTCGCAGAAGTCAGTATCGAAGATACCACGATCCGGTATCTCACGGTCAGCAATCTTACCTCCGGGGATTTGAACATCTTGACGATGGCGCCTTCGGGGGATCATATCACGGTTGATGCCGATTTTCCGCTGGCGCTCGCCCCCCGGGAAACCCGGGAAATCCCGATCGCTTTCTTTTCCCGGAACCCTATCGAATACCGTGATACGCTGCTTATCCAGACCAGTGATACCCTTCAGGCGACCATACCCCTGCCGGTACACGCGGTTGCAATGTCCTATTTCAAAGTGGCCGACAATGATGATCCGGCGGGGTACGAAGAATCCGGTGCGGAGTGGTTCAGCATCCATCAGGCCGGTTACGGCCCCGGCAGCCGCTGTGCCTGGGTTCGAGGCAATGGTGATTATGCGGATTTCACCAGCGCCCTGAAATATGACGGGCATTATGATATTCAATATATTGTGCCGGCAGTAGAGAACGCCCATGATCATGCGGAGTACGTCATTCTGGTGAACGGATCAGCCATTGACACGGTCGTGGCAGACCAAAATCAGGGCGGCGGGAAATTTGTATCCCTCGGAACATACCCACTCCCCGGAGATATGCCTGTGACCGTGCGGGTGCAGGATAACGGGGGGAATACCAATCCCCATGCCGTGCTATATGCGGATGCCGTCAAATTCCTCCGGGTGCCGGCTCCCATCCCCGCGCCGGAAATCCCTGATCGTTTTACAGTATTCCAGAATTATCCGAATCCGTTTAATGCTAGCACCCGCATCCGTTATGGACTGCCCCAACCGGCGGATGTCCGTCTCGTGATCTATGATATCATCGGGCGAAAAATCAGAGACTGGCACATCCGTTCACAACTCCCCGGCTGGCATGAGATTGTCTGGGACGGCGCTAATCACCGGCAGCAGCCGGTGGCTTCCGGTATCTATATCTACCAAATTCATGCGGGAGAATATACGGCAGCGAAAAAGATGGTATTTTTGAAATAAACTGCGATGCCCTAATGTATTTACTGATAAAAACAATCTGTGAAAATCTGTCCAATCTGCGAAAATCTGCGTGCAATTAAGCCCTCTCTCTCACGAATTCACAAATAAATCCAACTGCGCCCACTTGATGCGGTAGACCGCGGTATCATCGGACGCTTTCTGCGGCTTGAGGGTTTCCAGGATGGGGAGGATCTTGCTGGCCTTCTTGCTGCCGCGGAACAGGGCGCTCTCGAAGCGGCATTCGGCATTCTCCTGCAGGTGGTTGTAGGTCAGGATGATTGAATGGGTGGAACGGGTCAGCACCGTATAGAACAGGGCGTCGGGATCGACCCAATCGCTGTTGGCGAACATCTTAAAAGTCTCGGCCCCAAACAGCACCGCCACCGGGGCGTCGATCCCCTGGGAGGAGGTGAAGGTGCAGGCCCGCACCCGTTCGGAGGTCCAGTCCGCCCGCGCCTTGTAGATCGCCACCCATTCGATCCCCCCCAGCGGGGCGAAAGCGTCATCTAAGGCTTTCTTGGTCTCCTCATCGGGATAGGCCTCCTGCTCGCTCATCCCCGCCACGGCGTAGAAGATGGTCACATCGGAAAGTTTAAATTCTTTTTTAGCGACCTTTTTCCCGATCGCCTCCGCCAGCCGGGCGGCCTGTTGCGCCAGGGTCGGCTGCACGATGGCCAGCGGCACCCTGCCCATGTGGGTAAACTCCAGGTACTCTCCGCTGTTCTGAGCGCGGTAGGTGCGGAACGCCTCCGGGTGGCAACAGGCGGCAAACACCCAGGGAAGCAAGCCGCAGCGGTAGACCCGGTGAAAGTTCCGGGAGCGCCCCTGGAAATTCAGCCCCACTGCATGCCCTTCAAAGCGGCGGTTCTGATAGATCCCCTGACCGTTATCGTAGGCGATCCAGATATTGGGTTTATTTTCCCCGCTCGGCCGGGCGAATTGGGTCAGCAGCTTGATCCACCGGGTGGGCATTTGATGCGCCTCATCGACGTAGACGTAATCATAGCTGTCGATTGCACCGGGGCGAAGCGGCAGTTTGCCGGCCAGGGCTTCATCCACCAGTTCGTCGAGGCGGCGGGTCTGCTCCTGGGCATAGGTGCGCAGGTATTCATTGACATCCTGATAGGTCTGGGTGAACCAGTCTTTGAAACGGAAAAAATGAATATTGCGGTCGGCTTTCCCTTCAGCGAACTGGTGCTGATAGCGCTGGCGCAGGTTATTGATCAACACCTTCTGATGCACGATGAACAGCTGGCGCGAGTTAGGATAATGCCGGGCATACCAGCGCAGCCGCCCCAGCAGGATGATGGTCTTGCCGGTACCCGGCACCCCGCTGAGCAGGCAATGGCCCAGGCTGCGGTTGTTGATCACCGCATGCTGCAGGTCATCGAGCAGCGGACTGAGGGGCTGGTCGTATTTGCGCTTGGCCGGAGGTGCCGGTTTTGCTGCAGCGGCCGGGCCGGGAGAAGGCGGATGGGCCGGGGCCGCCGTGCCGTTGGTCCCCACTTTCGGAGGAGATTCGGCTTGATGAACCACCGGCGGCGCAGCCGGCGGCACCGGGGCAAAACGCCCCCCGGGACTATGCGCCCGGATGGAGAGATCGACACAGGAGAGAATCGCCCGTTTGATGCTGCCGGAGATTACCGGCGGCTCCTCGTCGATGAATCGGTAGGCACTCTGCGCCAGTTGGATCAGCTCCAGGCAGAGCTTCTCGGCATCCTGGGTGATCGACTTCCCTCGCACCGCCACATCATGATCGTGCTGCAGCAGCTCGTGGGTTTCCTCCGGCTCGATCGCCCAATGCAGCAGCAGGGGGATCACCGCAATCTTCTCCAGCCCCGGCGCGGCGCGGTAGTGCATGGTCAGCGCCTCGTTGAGATTGTTGCGCACCATCTTCAATTTGGAAATGGGATTATATTCTACCCGGTTGTTACGCAGGTAAACGTAGGTCATATCGGCCCGCGACACAAACGTGCGCCGCCAGTTCTTCAACTCGATCAAAAAGATCGCGGCAAACTCCTCCGCCGGCACCCAGAGCACAAAATCCGGGGTCTGGCCCCCATGTAAAGTGGGCTCATACCAGAACATCCATTTGGAAGGAAGATCCGATAATACCTGAATAAACTTTTTTTCACTGAGCGCAGGAAATATAAATCCCTCCGGAGGAGGATTTTTGAATATGGCCATCGAATATTACAGTTGTCAGTTGTCAGTTGTCAGTTTTTTGTGATCTTGCCGCTTTTGCCCGGCATCCTATACTAAATGAATCCAGCCATTTCCGGTGTGATGCACTGCATCTTTACAGGAATGGAAAGTGAAATGACTGGTGTCGCACAACTTCCGGAGCACTACCCCGGAAGTTGTGCGGCACCAGTCATTTTTGCAGGTAAGGTGGGTAGCGTGTTTCGGTATGGGCATGATCGCAATGAATATGCCTGCACCGTCACGGCGACAAATAAAAAACGTTTCGCAACCCTGATGAATTTGCTATTATATTGATTGACCCAGGCAGCATCACCCGCATACTGCCTGACAAACTTTTGCCACAGCGCCACAGAGAACACCGAGATTTATTCGTTTTCAGTTGTAGTTCTCCGTGAACTCTGTGGCTCTGTGGCTGATAAACGTAGATTTTTTTTGAAGGAATCACCAACCATGCACGAACTCCCCTATGAACAAAATCCCCAATGGAAAGAGATTCTGGCGCTGCTGTCCAAGATCCGCTCCGAGAATGACTACGCTCAGGCCCATGTGGAATTTATCCGCGAGCAGTTGACCTCCTTCGACGACCGCATTCGCGGGGGGGCGGCGCTGGCGGCGGAGGGCTGCCTGTTTGAGCCCTACATCCTGGATCTGGTGATCGACATCGCCGAGAATGATGGCAACGCCGCCATCCGCAAAGCCGCCCTGCAGTCGCTGGGCGCGGTGATCCACGAAGGCGTGATGCAGGGGATGGAAGACGAGCAGGGCGCGGGCACCGGCATGGATGATGCCGAGGAGTGGGAAGAGTTCCAGTCCGGCGGCCTGAAAGACGATTATCAGCGGGTCAAGAACCTGCTCTTCACCCTGCTGGAGGATGAAGAGGAGCCGGAACTGCAGCAACTGGCGCTCAGCGGGCTGTCCTCCCTCGGCTTCCTGGAGGAAGTGCGGGAGAAGATCGGCGAATTTTACGATAGCGGCCGCACCTCGGCGCAACTGGTGGCGCTGCACGCGATGGGGAAGTTTCCCCAATACTGGATCGATCAATTAGCATCGCTGATCCGCCCCGACGCGCCGCCGGCCCTCCTCAAGGAGGCGATCAGCGCCAGCTATTCTTCGCAGTCACCCCGCCTGGCGCAGGCCATCGAAGGCGTGCTGGATCACCGCGACAGCGAGGTGCTGCGCTACGCCCTGATGACCCTGGCCAATCTCAATCTCAGCGAAAACCTCGGAGAGATCCTGCAGCGCTTCAGTCTGCATGAAAACAGCGCCATCCAGGAAGCGGCTAAAGACGGCATCGAACTGATCAATCAGAAGAATTTTCAGAAATATATGGAAGAGGACCTGGGGATGGATCCGGAGGGGTGATCGATTGCGAATATTAATAGAACGCGGATGACGCGGATTTTCGCGGATGACTGATTAAGTTAAAAGACAAATACATAATAAATATAACCTGTGGTTTTTTTATCCGTTTTGCTATCTTTGCGGTAAATCCTTGATGTGCCACGCGAAAAATCCGCGCCATCCGCGTCATCCGCGTTCTATTTCTGGTTTGCGATATTCTCCCAACCAGGATCAATTTGGCGGCGTAGTCGAGAAGTCCGGCCTGCGCAGGGCGTCGTCCTGTACTTCGATCAGGCGCTCCCAGTCGGGCTGGCTGAGTTCCTTGCGGTAAGTGGAGTGCAGCAGTTCGAACTCGCCGAACCCTTTCATATCACAAAATACGAACATGCTGCCGCCTTCCAGCTCATTATACACCCAGATCTCGTGCGGCTTCTTGGAGGTCTCCATCGGGCTGCGCTCGATCTCACTGGGACGGCCGTAGGTCAGCAGTATTCGCCCGCGGTCCGACTTCCAGCCCGGCTTGATCTTGTTGGTGAAGTGGGTATCGGCAAATTCCAGCAACTGAAAATAATCCGCTTTATACTCATTCTGCGGAGTGGCGGGATCGCGGTCGCGGCGGCGCCAGAAATCGCTGAGGAATTCCGCTTTCCCGGTAATATTGCCAAGATTTTTGTAGATCTCTTTCTCTTCCTTGCTGGCCAGGTAGCGCGCCTTGTCGAATTCCTCATCAAGCTCTTTCTCGCTGAACTTGGCGTAATAAGCCGTCATCAGGCGGGAGGTCATGGAACTGATCTGGTCCACATCTTCCTGTGAGGGCTTGTAAAGGGTAAACCGCTTGCGCTTTTCCAGGGTCTGGCCGGTCTGGTTATCGGTAAAACGCAGGTTCAGAAAGTGCACATCGGAATTCAGCGTCACCACATTACTGCCCCCGATCAGCACAGTGCTGGTGCCCGGCTTGGGATTGGTCTTGTCCGGGAAGCGTTTGACCACCGCGCCATTCTTGTCGGTAATGTAGGATTCCAGGGTATAATTGCCCGGCGCTTCCGGCGAGTAGGGCAGATTATGCACCTCGGCATAATAGTAGAGCATCGGCATCGAAACATGATACATGCCGGAAGGATTGGGCACCACCTGCAGGCCGTTCTTGTTGAATTTGCTCTCCCCTGCGGCCCGGCTGATGTTGGCGGCAAACTCGATATCGCTCATCACCGGCTCGCTGTTGCTGAGTTCCCCCACATTCATGGTCAGGAAAAATTCCCCCTGCCGCGCCGCATTGGCATCCCGCAGGGTAATCTTGGTTTCGTAATTTCCCGGGGTCAACTGCAGCGCAAAGACGTGGCGGAATTCATTGCCGACATACACCGCTTCCAGGCTATCGATATGGCTGATGAAAGGCTGCTCCCGGCGCAGCAAGGTGGTTTCATTCTGCGAAACCTCCAACAGGGCGGAGAAGTTGGCCACATAGCCGCTGTCTTCCGGAACATAACGGAGGGCGTTCTGGCGGAAGGAGATGTACACTTCCACATATTCCTTCCCGTCGCTGCCGTTGAAAACCGCGTAGTCGGCGTTGATCGGGATAAAGTGAGTCTGGGCATTCATGAGTTGCCCCGTGCCAAGCAGCATCGCGGCAAAGATGTAGAAAAATTTCATCGGTGACTCCCTGGGTGCATAGTTAAGTAGTATGGTCGCAATAGCCGACACTTTTCAACCCCTCTAAATCTCCCCTTACCAAGGGGAGACTTGAAGGTTTCCCCCCTTGGTAAGGGGGGATGGAAGGGGGGTAATAATCTCGATTATTGTTGCTCCTCATTATGCTCCATTCGGAATGACAACCAGCATGATTTCCCCGCACTTCCAGGTTCTCTTTTCCTATGTCCGAACCGCCAATTGGTTCCAGCATCAATCAAATCGCACCGACACCACTTTGGAAACGCCGAGTTCCTCCATGGTGACCCCATAGAGGGCGCTGGCCGCTTCCATGGTTTTTTTGTTGTGAGTGACCAGGATAAATTGGGTTTCGCGGGAGAACTGGCGCAGGGCGTGGGTCAGGCGCACGATGTTCACGTCATCGAGCGGCGCATCCACCTCATCGAGGATACAGAAGGGGCTGGGCTTGACCAGGTAGATCGCAAAAAGCAGGGAGATGGCGGTGAGGGTCTTTTCCCCGGCCGAGAGCAGGGAGAGGGTATTGAGTTTCTTTCCCTTGTGAGTGACAGAGATGTCGATATTCGCTTCCAGGGGATCCTTGCTTTCCAGCAGCATCATTTCCGCGCTGCCCCCGTCGAAGAATTCCTTGAACACCCGCTGGAAATTCTTCTGGATCTTTTCATACACTTCCAGGAACTGCTTGCGGGCGGTGGTATTAAGCTTCTGAATGGTTTCCACTAACTGATCCCGGGCGGAGAGGAGATCATCGCGCTGGCCATTGAGAAAATCCAGGCGCTCCTTCTCCTTCTCATGTTCCTTGATCGCCAGGGGATTGACATCGCCCAGCTTTTCCAGCTTATCTTTCAAATCCTCGATGCTTTTCTGAACTTCGAGAATGGAGATTGACGGATCGAGCTGCTCGATATCGAACGCCAGGGCTTCCGCCCCGTATTTTTCGGTCACCTGCTCCTGCTGGGTGGCCAGCTTCACCTGGATCTCCTTGATGTGCAGCTCCAATTCCTGCAAACGTTCCCGGGCCTGGTTCCACAAGCGCTGCTTCTTCTTCAGATCGCCTTCGCAAACCTGGATCGCGTTGCGCACTTCCTGGTACTGCTGGTCAATTGTGTTCCGCTCTTTTTCCGCCGCATCGCGCTCCCGGTAAAGGGCTTCCAGGCGGGTGGAGATTTCGCTCACCTCCTTGCCGAGGGCTTCCACCTGCCCCTGGTTCTCCACGATGCGCTGCTCCCGGTCTTCGATAAAGCGCTCCGCCTCGCGGATGCTCTGCACCAGGAACTGGCTTTTCTGCACCAGCTCTTTTTCCCGGGAAGTGAGATTCAGATAGGTGATCTGCTGCGACTGGGTCTCGCGGGTCAGTTCCTTCAGCCGCGCTTCCGCCTGGCGCTGCTTTTCCATCACCACCGCCTCTTTGGCCTTATAATCCTGCACCCGCTCTTCCAACTGCTGAATCTGCGGAAACAGCGCTTTCTCCCGCGCTTCCAGTTCAGCCAGTTGCCGCTGCCAATCGGTCACTTCCTCCCGCACCTCAGTAGCGGTCTCCTCCAGGCGCTTCACCTCATAGTTTTGGCGGCTGAGTTGTTTTTCCACATCGACCAGCTGGGTTTGCAGCGACTTCTGCAGCTCGGCGAACTCCCGCAGTTTGATCTCGGAGGTGTCGATCTTCTCATGCGCTTCCGCTAAAGCTTGTTTCTGCTTTCCGAGATTTTCCTCCAGCGCGGCCAGTTTATCGAGGGTTTTCTGATACTGCTCCTTGCGGCCAATCAGCCCCACCTGCCGGGAAGCGCTGCCGCCGGTCAGGTTGCCCCAGTGCTCCAGAATTTCCCCTTCCAGCGTCACATAAGTCACCTGCGGATAATTCGCCCGCAACTCGATGGCGCTGTCCAGATCCGGCACCACGTAGACCGAATGGAACAGGAAATTGAACAGCCGCTCATAGGCTTCGGGATAATTGACCACCTGCTTGAGCGGGGTTATCTTTCCATTGGGCGAGGGCAACTGAATGCCATCGTGTCGATTTTCGTTCAGCAGCGGCAGCGGCACCAGGGTCAGGCGCCCCTTGTCATTGCTGCGCAGATGCTTGAGAATATGTTGAGCGGTATCCACCGCTTCCACAATCAGATAGTTGGAGATCTCCGAGAGATAACTCTCCAGCGCCGGGCGGTAGGTCTCCTCGCAATCGACCAGGTTGGCCAATGTGTCCACCACCCCGGCATACTCCTGCTTGCGCGACATGATATACTGCACGCTGTGGGAGAATCCTTCGTAGTTGTTGATCAGATTTTCTAAAAAATCCCGGCGGTTGCGACTTTTTTCCAGTTGGCCTTCGGTCTGGTTGATCTCGCTGCGCAGGGTCTCGCGGCGCTCCCGCAGGGTCTGCAGGGTTTTTTCCAGATGGGCCGTTTCCTGTTGGTACATCTCCTGGTCTTCTTTTAACCCTTCAAGGGTGCGCTCCAGTTCCGCCAGGCTCTTGCCGCGCTCACGCAGGTCCGCCTCGATCTTCTCCAGGGTGCCCTCGCTCTTCACGATGCGGGTGCTGAGGTTGTCCTTCTCGATCTGGATTTTCTGATAGGCTTCCTTCACCTCGCCGGACTGCTGCAGCTCCTGCAGATTGCGCTGCACGAACTCCTGGTAGGCTTCCCGGGCCTCCTGGTAGGCGGTCTCCGCCTCCAGCTGGCGGTTGGCGCTGGTGCGGTAGTGCTCCTGGGCCTCAGCCATCTCCTTGCGGATTTGCTCGACCTGTTCATCCAGCCCGGTTTGCTCCGCGCCGAGTTGCTTGATCTTCTCGTGCTGCGCCGCGATCTCCTGGTGATAGGCCCCGATGGCCTCCTCCAGCGAACCGATCTTTTGCTGATGCAGTTGGCGGCGGTTCTGCTGCTCCTGGATGGTCTCATCCTTCTGGTGGAGAATGGCCGACTTCTGGCGCAGCAACTGCTCCTTCTGGATCGCCTCGGTCTGCTGCTGCTCCAACTGTGCCTCCAGGGTGCGGGTCTCGTTATTCAGCGCATCGCGGGTGTTGCGCACCTGGGCAGATTCCATCTCGATCGGCTTGATCTGGTTCTGGTAGGAATGGATTCGCAGGTGGGACAGCAGCAGCTCTTTGTCGCGCATCTCCGCCTTGTATTCGTGATAGCGCCGCGCCTTGCCCACCTGGCGGGCCAGGGCGTTGACCGCCTTTTGCACTTCGGCGAGGATATCTTCCAGGCGGGTCAATTCCTGCTGGGTGGCATCCAGCTTGTTGAGCGCGGATTTGCGGCGGGCCTTATATTTTTTGATCCCGGCCGCTTCCTCGAAGAGCCGGCGGCGTTCCTGGGCGTTGTCGCTGAGGATCTGCTCCACCATCTTCAACTCGATCACCGAATAGGCATCCGCGCCCATGCCGGTATCGGCGAAGAGGTTGATGATATCCATCAGGCGCACCGCTTCGTTGTTGATCAGGTATTCACTCTCCCCGGAGCGGTGCAGGCGGCGGGTGATCTTCAGTTCGGTATATTCGGACGGCAGCACGTTGCGGTTGTTCTCGATAAACATGGAGACTTCCGCCAGACTGAGGGGCTTGCGGGTGGCGGTGCCGTTGAAAATCAGGTTGTCCATCCGGTCGCAGCGCAAAATCGAGGGGCGCTGCTCCCCCAGCACCCAGCGGATCGCGTCGACGATGTTGCTTTTGCCGCAGCCGTTGGGACCGATCACCCCGGTCAGCCCCTGATCGAATTTGAACACGGCTTTATGGGCAAAAGATTTGAACCCGAAGACTTCTAGCTTTGTCAAGATCATTAAAAAATATCCCGTCTAACTTGAGTTTGTTAATGGGTGAATGGGTGAATGGGTGAATGAGGAACTACATTATGCCATTTCGGGGGCCTGAATTCGGGCTGTCATTGCCATGCCGCACAAGACGCGGCCCGCAATGACAGCACCTGATAATGGCACGATGCAGTTACCCATTCACCCATTCCCCCATCAACCCATTAACAATTTCCCTCATTTCAACATTTCGTACAGATTATAAACGTACACCAAATGCTCCTTCACATTATAATAATTATGATACACATACCCGATCCCGGCGGCGGCCAGGATCAAGATGGCGCTCAAGAGCAGGAACACCCGCCAGTAAAGCCGGTCGGTGAGCACCCGGATCCCGTTGATCCAGCGCAGATACGCCCAAACGTGAAAATATAACAGCAACCCGAAAAGAATCCAAAAAGAATTCATCTCCAGCATCAGGCTGTAGAGGAAGATGCCCAGGGGCAGCAAAGCGACAAACGGCGCAGCGGCCCAGATGCCGACTGCCAGAGCCTGATTGAACAATATTCGCCCTTCGCCAAACAGGGAAAACAACTTGACCAACAGCGCCAGCAAGTAAAAAACCAGCACGATCCCGACGGTCGCCACCAGCAGGAAGAGCGATTGATTCCAGATCAACGCCGCCACCTCGCCTTTCAGCCAGGGAGTGTAAAACACCAGCGAGAGAACATAGTCGAGCAAGAGATAGCTTCGATTAAAATAGGCCAGCGAGCTGTATACGATCGCCCCGTTCAACGAGATCACCAGCAGCAGGAAGAGCGATTGTTTGTAGGGAATGCTGATCCGCTCCTGCAGGTTGACAAAAAATCCGTGCGGTTTTTTCAGGCTGTAAAGCAGGTTCTGGCGGAAAACCCGGTAGCGTTTGTAGGAAATCAGGAAGATAAAAATGTTCAGAAATCCGATCAGAATATACAAAAAAGAGTGGGTGCCTTTATCTTCGTAAATCAGCCCGCTCTCCGAACCAAGCGGGGTGGTGAATTCGCGAATGTTGCGGAAGGAGTCGGAGACTTCCCGGGAAACCCGGTCGATACTCACCAGGCCGACCCGGTTCAGGTAAAACTGCCCATCCCTCCCGTTCTGGATCGAGGGCAGGTAGAGATAATAGTCGGCATAGGTGGGAATAAAATGTCCCCGGAACGCCTTCGGTTTTTCGCGCACTTTTTCATAGAGGGCGGAAAGCTGCAGAAGATCGTGGGTGACGGTGGTGGAATCGACCCGGTAGGAGATCGCTTTGGCGTAACCGGACAGAAATCCCGGCGTTCCCGCCAGCGCTTTTTCGATACGAGCGAGCTCCCGGCCGAGGTGGTTGCGGTCGAGCGCATCCACCAGTTGAAAATCCACGATCTGCGAAACATCTTCCCCGGGGATCAGGGTTGAAGAATAGAACGGCACCGGGAAATCCTGCACTTCCCGCACCACGCTGTTGAGCCGCCGGCGTTGGATGATCGAGGAGTTGTCGAGATAAAACGCCATACCCGCCGCAGCGATTGAGTTATAGCGGCCGGCCAGTTTGCGCATTCGCTGGCAATATTCCAGCCAGCGGCGGAAGCGGGCGGGATTGTTGACCGAATTTTTCCCCCAGTAGACGAAGGGAAGATCCTGGAAGCAGAGCAGGCCGACTTCATCGCACAGGGCGTAAAACTGTTCCGGGAGCGGGTGCAGGATCACCCGCACCGCATTGAATCCCCGGCGCTTGATCTCTTCCAGATCGTTGCGCACCAGCGCCGGATCGAACAATTGCGATCCTTCCATGGTCTGATAAACGTAGTTGATCCCGTTGATATAAACCGGCTTTCCATTCCAGAGCAGCTCATTGCCGCGAATTTCCGAGCTGCGCAGCGCCAGGGGCTGCCGGTAGCGGTCGAGCACCTTCCCGGCGCTGTCGATGGTCACCTCCACCCAGTAGCGTCCCGGGCTGCCGGGTTGCCAGGCGACCCGTGCGTCCGCCGGCCAGGGGGGAAGCGCCACCTCTTTGACGCCATCCTGGTTAATCGGAAAAATCTGGTTGAGAAAGGTTTTTTCATTTGACTGGTAGGCGACCTGCACCTGGTATCCCCGGCCGGCCGGCAGCGGCTGGTTGAGCAGCGCCGCCCCTTGCAGCGTCACCTGCGAATCGGCCACCGTGGCGCTGGCGGCCAGTTGCTCCACAAATCGGCCGGAACGGATCTCCAGGTAGATGCCGCGGAGAATGCCGGTATCCACCTGGGGCAGCAGGATGGGATAAAAGCCCGGCACATCGCCAAAACGGCGCGCATCGCGGGTAATCTCGATATGGATCAGGTTATCGCCGTTGTTCAGCTGCGCCGGATCCACCGGCAGCGAGACCGGATAATAATTCATCAGATTGTCATAGAGCAGGTGATCATTGACCCGCACCTTGACAAAGCCGTTCATCTCCCCCAGGTTCAGCACAAACTGGCTTTGGGGGAGCTTGCGCAGGTCAAATTTCTTCTCCAGCAGCAGCCGGGTGTCGCTGCGGAAGGTGCAGGGCACTCGCATCACCCCCAGCACGTCGCCGCTCTCCGGGTGCTTGATCTGCCAGTCGCCATTCAGGAACAGCCACTGACGCTGGGGAACCTGCCAGCGCAACTGGGCCTCCAGGCTTTCGTTGACCTTCTCTTCCGGGAGAGAATAGTAGACGAACTCGTCGGCTTTGACCAGGCTGGCGGCACTGATCAGGATCCAGAAAAAAATCACCGGCGCAAGATGCTTCCCGGTAAGGTTCATGGTGCTGTCTCCCAATGCGGGTTTAAGATGACGGATCGTTGAATTTGTGATCGGTTCTTAGCCACAGAGGCACAGAGTTCACAGAGAACAGACAAATGATGGCTGAATAAATCTCTGTGTTCTCTGTGTCTCTGTGGCAATAATTCCTGTCTTACCGCTTTTTCTGCTTCCGCGGCGCCGGTTTCGGGGGCGGCGCGACTTCCACCGGGGGCGCCTGTTTAGCCCGGTAGTAGAGGTAAAGGCCGATCAGTACAAATGGTATACTGAGAAATTGGCCCATCGTCAATGGCAGCGCATTCTCCCAGGGAGTCTGCACTTCCTTGAAAAATTCGACAAAAAAGCGGAAGCCGAAGACCATGAACAGGAACATCCCCAGCAGCAGCCCCGGCTCGGTGCGGGCTTTTTTGGCCTGGTAGGTGCGATAGAGGATAAAAAAGATCGCCAGATAGGCCAGCGCTTCGTAAATCTGCGCCGGATGCCGGGGCAGCGGATTGGCTTCGTGCCGCGGAAACAGAAACGCCCAGGGCACGTCGGTGACGCTGCCGACGATCTCGGAGTTGAACAGGTTGCCCAGACGGATAAAAAATCCCGACAGCGCTACCACAATCACCACCCGGTCGACGGTCCAAAAAAAGGTGATCCCCTTGCGGGAACGGGCATAGAGATAGATCGCGCTCAGAATGCCGATGGCGGCGCCGTGACTGGCCAGTCCCCCATGCCAGATCTTGAGGATTTCCAGGGGATTGGCCAGGTAATAGCCCGGCTCATAAAACAGACAATGCCCCAGCCGG
Organism: Calditrichia bacterium; assembly: GCA_020635015.1. GTDB lineage: Bacteria > Calditrichota > Calditrichia > RBG-13-44-9 > J075 > JACKAP01. The sequence goes on from JACKAP010000010.1 coordinate 116,358, forward strand.
GCCCCGATGATAGTGCCGGCGAAGACGAAATAAAACAGTGCTTCCATGTACTCGTCCGGTTTACCTTCCTCCTGGTAAATTCGCTGTACGATATAATAACCGAGCAGAAATGAGATGATAAACATCAAGCTGTACCAGCGGAGGGTAAAAAATCCGATGCTGAAGATCTCCGGGCTGACATTCCACTCAAATCCCTTCGGCCCACTCATAAAATGCACAAAAACTGCCATGAGACTCCTCTCGCGAAGAATCGATTTAAGAATAATTTGTCAAATCTAAATGCATAATAGCCACAGAGGCACAGAGCACACAGAGCACTGACAACTAAGACCTAACAACTGCCAACTATCTCTGTGATCTCTGTGTCTCTGTGGCAGTAGTTATCAATCCTAAAGGTCCAAAATAAAACCGGCACCGCAGACGCCTGGATCTTCCGATGCCGGTTTATTAATCGGATAAAATAAATCGAGCATGAATCTATTGATTGGCCGCCAGACTGGCCGAATAGCCGGCTTTTTTGATGACATCGATCAGGTCTGCCTCGCTGACCTGAGCCGGATCGTATTTCAATTCGGCGCTGTTATTTTCCAGGCTGACCACCACGCTGCCGGGCAGTACGCCGCCGGTCTTGGTCAGGGCCCCCTGGATGGTGCCCACGCAGCCCTGGCAGGTCATCCCTTCTACCGCCAGTTTAACGGTGGAGGCATGGGCTTCGTCGATGTGGGTTTCCGCAACCGCTGCGGAGGATGCGGCCGGATCATCTGCTTTCGGGGTGTTGCTGTTGAAAACCAACAGCGCCACCAGGACCAGCGCCGCGCCGGCGAGTGCTGCAATCATATACTTCATAAGGTTTACTCCTGTACTAAATTTTCACCGTTGCTGATGATTTATTCGGGTAAAAATGTATCATATCCGGCCGGGAAAAACAAGCGATTTATCAGGGTTTCAGGCAATGAAAAAAATGCTGTCATCTCCGGGACGATATGGCTATAATTATCCACGGATTATACGGATTAACACAGATTTGAATTGTTCCAGTGAGAATCCGCAATGCAATCCCTCAAAACTTTGTTTTTTTAGAAACGATAATGAAAGTATTAAAAATGAGCATTTACCGATGAGCAATAAGCATTTACCATTCGTAACGCACGATCCTCTCTTCATACTTTTTATCAGCCTCCTGCTACTGATTGCCCGTCCGGCATCATCGCAAGAAAGCGAGCGCCTCACCCCGGCGCAGGCAGAAGCGTTTGTCGCCCGACTCCTGCAACCGAACGGCGACATCTCCGAATGGGTCGATCCGGCCGTGCTGCAGCGCAGCCGGCGGCTGGGGATCGAATACCAGGGTCTGGTCAACAAGGTGCTGATCCAATACGACCTCGCCAATCCCATCAAAATCGCCCTGCGCGGCAAAAAGCTGCGCAAGACCCTGACCATCGACACCCTGGAAGCTCCCTTCAGCCGGCTTATCGTCGGTGTTCCGGAAAAGGATTATGCGCAGCAGTTCTATTTCCGGGGCACGCGGCTGGTAGCGCCGGCCGATTACCATACCCGCAACTGGGGGGAGGCTGAGTCACGCTATTTCCGCTTCCGCTTCAGCGAGCCGGCCGACTTCAACCACTATGCAGTGGAGGAGCTCGACCGCTTTGTGGCGGAAACCCTGGCGCTGCTGGAGGTGGACAGTGCCGGGCAGGCCCTGCTGGAACAGGAGAAAATTGTCTACCTGCTCTGTCACGACACCGACGAGATGAAAGCGATCACCGGGTTTGAGTCGCGCGGCATCTACATCCTGGCGCAGGACCAGATCATCAGCACCTTCAACAGCCACCGCCATGAAGTGGCCCACCTGCTGATCAATTTCAAGCTGCGCAAGCTGCCGCTCTACACCCATCCCTTCCTGCAGGAGGGCTTCGCCTGCGCGGTGGGAGGGCGCGGGGGCAAATCGGTGCGGGTGATCAACGAACTGGGCGCTTTTCTGCAAGCCAGCCGCTTTGTGGTCTACGAAGACATTCTCCCGCTGCAGGGCTTTCAGGATCACGATCCCTCCCTCAGCTACGCCCTGAGCGGCCTCTACAGCCGCTTTCTGCTGTCGCGCTGGACGCTGGCCGACTACCTGGCGTTCTACCAGGCGCACAGCGGCCGCTCCGAGCGCGCCCGCGGCAAGCCGCTTCAGGCTGGCAGCCTGCCTCCGGCGGAGGAATTTGCACGGTATGTGGAGACATTTCAGCTGGATAACTGGATTGCTTTCCCGGACAGTGCTCCAGAAGAAGCGCCGCTTCGGGAAGGCACCTGGGGCGGGATCTGGGACCTGGACGATGCCTATTATTTCCGCATCCGCAGCTCGCTACGCCTGACCCCGGCCGATCCGCCGGCGGATTTTCGCAGCCGGGAATTTGAGGAAATCTTCCCCGGCGAATCCTACCGGGGCCAGATGTACCTGCTGGAAGTAAAAGAAGGCGAGATCAAGCTGTTTAATTTCTACAACGCAGTGCTGGAAGCATTCTTCAGCAACGGCCTGACCACCGCGCCACGCGTGCTGCGCAATGCGGTTGGCGAGTACGGATTTGCGATCAGCAAAAAGGCGTTTGGGCGACCGCTGGAGGAGATGCAGATCAGCGAGTGATATTTGCTGGCTGCGCCAGTGATGTTTGCTCGCTCGCGCTCGCGATATTTGTCTGCTTCGCAGACGATGTTTGTTCGCTGCGCTCACGATGTTTGCCTTCGGCGATGTTTACTCGCTTTCGCTCGCGATGTTGATTATAAATTGAGGTGGGCCTGCGAATTATTCCCCGCCTTTTCAAGGCGGGGACAGATTTGCGAAGCGTCCAGCAAGCAAATCAGGGGCGGTTGACCTGTATGCACTCTGCCCCATGCATCTTTTCATTCCGCATTCCGAAATCTGTCACCGCCCTCCACGCATTAACCATTTGTTTTTTCTACCCCATTCACCTATCTTATCACGAACCAAAATCACCATCAAGGAGCCCCCGATGCAATTCACCCCTCCTTTTCCCAAATTGCATGATCTGAAACAGGAGTACATCCGTTCCAACATCACCTACCAGCGCGGGCGGCAATTGCTGGATATGGAGATGTGCACCATCACCTCCCAGGATAAAGACAGCTACCAGTTTGCGGTGGAAGACCGTTTTGAAGACTACAACGTCTCAGTGGATTTAAAAGATCACACGCTCTCCCACACCTGCAATTGCGCCTCGCTGCTGCGCTGCTGCCATCATGCCGCGGCGGCGCTGCTGCTGCTGGACGAAAAGTTTCAGGAAGAGAGTGAAAAGACCGTTTCTGAACAGGGCGAGCCCTACACCCGGGAGGAAATGATCAAGCGGGTGCTGCGCGAGCGGGAGGAGCGGGCCGACCAGGAGACCTTCCGCATGGTGCCGGCGGATAATATCTTCGGGATTCACCAGATCATCACCTCCGCTCACCGGCGCTACGAGATCACCATCCGCGACTTTGTGCATAAGAACGGTTACTGCTCCTGCCCGGATTACCAGACCAACAAGCTGGCCACCTGCAAGCACCTGATCTTCGCCCTGCGCGACCTGCGCCGGCAATTCCCGGTGGGCAAACTGACCGACACCCAGCCCTATCCCTTTGTGGAGATCTATTGCGATCCATTGAACGATTATCACATTACCTACTTCTACAAAGGCAATCTCAACCTGCAGGTGGCCTCGCTGCTGGAGAAATATTTCCAGGGAGACCGCTATATTCTTCCCGAGCGTTATCCCCAGTTCCTGAACTTCCTGCGCGAAGCGGGGGAGATTAAGAAAATTCTGGTGCGCCCGGAAGTAACCCACCGGATCGACAAGCATTTCGAACAGCAGCAGTTCGCCCGTCTGGCGGAGAGCATCACCCCGGATTTCGGCAAGATCAAGACCGCGTTATTCGACTATCAAAAAGAGGGGGTGCGCTTTTCCCTGTTCAAACCGGGCACCATCATCGCCGATGAGATGGGGCTGGGCAAGACCATCCAGGCCATCACGGTGGCGCTGCTCAAGCGCGACATCTTCGGCTTCCGGCGCACCCTGGTGATCTGCCCCGCCTCTCTCAAGGAGCAGTGGAAGAAGGAGATCGCCCGCTTCACCGGAGAGCAGGCGGTGGTGATCGACGGCCCCCGCGACGAGCGCACCCGGCTCTACCGCGAATCGGAACATTATTTCCTGATCGCCAATTACGAAGCGGTGATGCGCGACGTCACTGCCCTGATGCAGCATCCTCCGGACATGATCATCCTCGATGAGGCCCAACGAATCAAAAATTACGAGACCAAGACCTCCTACGCGGTCAAGGCAATTCCCAAGAAGCACTGTCTGGTGATTACCGGCACCCCGCTGGAGAACCGCCTGATCGACCTCTATTCGATCATGAACTTCATCGATCCCGAGATCCTGGCGCCGTTGTGGGAATTTTCCATGAACCACTGCTATTTCGACAAGAGCAAGAAGAATAAGATCACCGGCTACTACAATCTCCAGCAGTTGAAGGAGCGCCTGGCCCCCTGGGTGATCCGCCGGGAGAAGAAAGAGGTGCTGGACCAACTGCCCGACGTGCAGGAGATGAACGTGCCGATCACCCTCCACCCGGCGCAGCAGGAGATGCATGCCGGCATGGCCCGCTCCCTGGCGCCGATCATCACCAAGAAGCACAAAACGATCTATGACATGCAGCGCATTCAACAAATTCTCACCTCGATGCGGATGGTGTGCGACTCGACCTTCCTGATCGACAAGGAGAGCAATTATTCGCCCAAGCTGGAAGAGCTGGAAGAGATCCTGCTGGAGAAGCTTGACATTCAGCAGCCGGGAAAGAAAGTGATCATTTTTTCCGAATGGAAGACCATGCTGCGTTTGATCGAGAAGATGCTCAAGGCCAACGGGATCCGCTCGGTCATGTTGACCGGCGAGGTGGCAGTGAAGAAACGCGGCAAACTGATCGAGACCTTCGAGCAGGACCCTGCCTGCAAGGTGTTCCTCTCCTCGGAAGCGGGCGGATCGGGCTTGAACCTGCAGATGGCCGACACCGTGATCAACTTCGAGCTGCCCTGGAACCCGGCGAAAAAGAACCAGCGCATCGGGCGGGTGCACCGCATCGGGCAGCAGTCATCCAAGATCACCGCCATCAACCTGGTGGCGCGGCAAAGCATTGAGGAGCGCATTCTGGAAGGCATCGTGCTCAAGGAGTCCCTCTTCGATGCCGTGCTCAGCGAGGGCGACATGACCGACGAGGTGGATTTCTCCTCCCGGGGCCGCTCGGTGTTCATCGAGCAGGTGGAGAAACTGATCCAGCCCTTCGAATATGCCGATGCCGAAGAAGCCGGCCCGGCCTTCGAGCCGGAGATTTCCGATGAGGGGATCGACCGCAGCACGCTGTTCAAGGAAACCGCCGAGAGCGGCACTCCCCGGGAAGCGGCCGGCCCGCCACCCGCCTCCCCAGCGCCGGGACCCCAATCGGCGGCGGCCGGCGAGATCCAGCCGGAAGCATTGGAAGCCACCCTCAACCAGGGCCTGCAGTTCCTGAGCGGCCTGATGCAGATGGCTACCGGAAAGACGCTCGCTACGGAGGGTCAGAGTATTTCGATCGATAAAGAGACCGGGGAGGTGGTGATGAAGTTTAAGCTGCCGAAGATGTGAATGGGTGAATGGGTGAATGGGGAAAAACGGACGTAGGAGCGAGTCGCGAGTCGCTCCTACCCACCTCACATCCATCATCCACCCATCCACCCATCCACCCATCCACCCATCCACCTTCAAATATTTATTAAAATTTATGCAAATTCTTCTTGCCTAGAATTTGTGAATTTTGTATTTATTAGTGCGCCAGCCTACCAGGGACGGTAATCCAACGCAAACATCTTTCGGGCATGCGGGGAATAGAAAGTTCTCCCCGGGAGGAGCGTATTTCTAAGTTTTTGAATTTTTGGGTTTTATTCAGCCAAGTTCGTTTCTATATTGGGCGCTTTATACGGAAATAACCAGGTACCGTCGACAATGGACAGTCTCTCAAAAATCAAAACCCGCGATGCCCTCACTGCAGTCCGGGCCGACTTGGCCGCGCAGGGACAGGTGGTGGTATTCACCAACGGCTGCTTCGACATCCTGCACCGCGGACATGTGGAATACCTGGAGAAAGCACGCCAGTGCGGCGATGCGCTGGTGATCGGGCTAAACAGCGACGATTCGGTGCGCCGCCTGAAAGGCGCCTACCGCCCCCTGGTGCCGGAAGCTGACCGGGCATTCCTGCTGGCCGCCCTGGCGGCGGTCGACTACGTCACCATCTTCCCGGAAGACACCCCCCAGTCATTGATCGAAGCCCTGCAGCCGGACGTGCTGGTCAAGGGCGGCGACTATCAGCTCAATACCATCGTCGGCCGCGAAGTAGTGGAAAAACACGGGGGCAAAGTGCTGACCATCCCGCTGGTGCCCAACCGGTCCACCAGCAATATTATTCAAACCATTGTCGACCTGACCAAACAAGGCATCTTCAACTAAATCTTCACTGGAGGAGAGTTCGGGCATGAAGCAAGTATTCAAGCGAATCGGGATTGGATGTTTAGCGGTTTTTTTCATCTGGAGTTGCAGCAGGCACACCACGCAGGAAACCCTGCAGCCCGCGACTACCGGCATCGACATCTACCTGCAGCAGGAGCTGCAGCGCATTTCCGGGTATCTCGACCAGGCAGCCAACCCGGCGTCTGAAAGCGATTCGCTGGATATCGAATTTTATTACCAGCGGGCGATGGAAGAGCTCGACCAGCTATCCCTCACCCACGAATTCCATCCCGCCTTCCTGGACTTGCAAAGCCGCGCCCTGGCCGCTTATGATGATTACCTGGCGGCGCTGAATCCCGCCCCCACCGACTCGCTCTCCGCTGATTTTGTGCTCCAGGAACTCAGCGAACTCTATGCCGCCGAAGGCAACGGTAATCTCGATGCCACGGTCTCTCCCAACACCCAGCAATTGAAAATCCCGATCGTAATCAACAGCAAGGTGGAAAGAGCGATCCAGTATTTCACCCGCGGTAAAGGCCGGAAAGTGTTTCAGCGCTGGCTGGAACGCGCCGGCACCTACCGGCCGATGGTACAGCAGATTCTCCGCGAGGAAGGCGCGCCGGAAGAGCTCTTCTACCTGGCGATGATCGAAAGCGGCTTTAACAGCCAGGCCCGCTCCTGGGCCCGGGCGGTGGGCATGTGGCAATTCATCTCCGCCACCGGCCGCGCCTACGGCCTGGAGAATAGCTGGTGGTTTGACGACCGGCGCGATCCGGTCAAGGCCACCCGGGCCGCCGCCCGCCATCTGATGGACCTCTACGAGCGCTTTGGCGACTGGCACCTGGCCATTGCCGGCTATAACTTCAGCCCGGGCAAGATCGAGCGGCGCCTGCGCCAGAAGAATGTCAGCGACTTCTGGACCCTGCCCCGGCTGCCCCGGGAAACCCGCAATTATGTGCCGACCTATCTGGCGGCAGTCACCATCGCCTCCGATCCGGGGAAATACGGCTTCGAGATCAGCAACAGTGCCGAACCGCTGGTCTTCGACACCATGACGGTGAAGGAATGCGTTGATCTCAACGTGGTGGCTGAGGCGATCGGCAGCAGCTTTGAGGAGATGAAACGCCTCAATCCGGGGTTGCTGCGCTGGTGCACCCCCCCGGACGTGGAGCGCTGGACCCTCTACCTGCCCCAGGGGAAACGGGAAGCCTTCGCCGCCAAATATGCGGACATCCCCAAAGAAAAGAAGATGAGCTGGGCCCATCACCGGGTGCGCTCCGGCGAGACCCTTTCCACCATCGGCCGGCGCTATGGGGTCAGCGTTTCCGAGATCAAGCGTTTTAACAAGATCCGCGGCACCTTGATCCGGATCGGCCAGGGCCTGGTGATTCCGGTACCGGCGGATACCAAAGTGCGCCAAAAATATGCCGCCAGCGAATCGGCCGCGGCCCCGCGGCACAGCGTTCGGCGCAGCAAACCGGTAGAGAACGTCGCCGGCCGGGAAAAACATGAATATGTGGTGAAACAAGGCGATTCCCTCTGGGAAATCGCCCGGCGCTATAATGTATCCCTGGCGGAGATCCGCACCTGGAACGGCCTCGGCTACTCCCGCCTGATCAAACCGGGCCAGAGCCTGAACATCTGGCTGCTCCCCGGCGGCAATCAGAGCAGTGTTGCCGCCCAGCCGGCGGCGGTACTGGCCCAGGCCGCTCCCCCGCCGGTCAACGATTCCCAACCTGCCCGCAGCGGTGAGATCACCCATACCGTCGCTTCCGGCGAAACGCTCTGGGACATCGCCCAGTCCTACAACGTCAGCATCGGCGATATCAAACGCTGGAACGGCAAACGCAGCAACCTGATCCACCCCGGCGACGCACTGAAGATTATGCCGAAGTGAGCTGAATGTTGGATGTTGGATGTTGGATGTTGGATAAATACGCTGCCCCCATCCAATATCTAACATCCAACATCGAGTATTTAATCTTGCGCCAACTCACAAATTCCCTTCCCACAAATTGAAAAAAACTGTTGAATTCGCCGCCGAAATTGGAGAGATTTAACGCTAATCCAGGAAAGTGCTTTCCGGGGCGGTAAAAATTGCCATCGGTTTGATGACTACGATAAAATGCAAAGGTTGAGGAGAACGGCTCTATGAAGAAGATCGGGATACTGTTTGGGCGGGAGAATACTTTCCCCCATGCGTTTGTCGAACGGGTAAATTCGAAGAACGAAGACGGGATTATCGCGGAATTCGTGCGCATCGATAAGGTGGTGCAAGGGGTTTGCGAGGAGTATGCGGTGATCATCGACCGTATTTCCCAGGACATCCCCTTTTACCGCGCCTACCTGAAAAATGCTGCTTCCGCTGGGGTGGCGGTGATCAACAACCCGTTCTGGTGGAGCGCCGACGATAAGTTTTTCAACAACGCCCTGGCCCTGATGGCCGGCGTAAAGGTGCCGCGCACCGTTCTCCTGCCCTCCCAGGAACGCCCCGACGATACCAATGAGATGTCGATGCGCAACATGGCCTACCCCCTTGATTGGGAAGGCATCTTCCAGTACATCGGCTTCCCGGCCTACTTCAAGCCCTTTGCCGGAGGGGGCTGGAAAAACGTCTACAAAGTGAACAATTCCGAAGAGTTTTTCGATGCCTATCACAAGACCGGCAAGCTGGTGATGATGCTGCAGGAAGAGATTCAGTTCAGCGAGTATTACCGCTGCTACTGCCTGGGCCAGGAAGATGTGCGCATCATGGAATACGATCCCAAGCAGCCTTACCACATGCAATACGCCCGGGAGCCCAAGCCGCTCTCCCCGGAACGCCTGGCGATGCTGGAAGATGCGGTGATCCGCCTGTGCAAGGGGCTGGGCTACGATTTCAACACCGTGGAACTGGCGATGCGCGACGGCGTGCCGTACGCCATCGATTTCGGCAATCCCGCCCCGGATGCCGATTTTTACTCGGTGGGCGAGCAGAACTTCGAATGGGTGGTGGAAGCCGCCGCCAACCTCGCCATCCGTCGGGCCAAAGCGCACAAAGACGGAGCGATGAACCTGACCTGGGGTAAATTTGTGACCGATGCTGTCAAGTCTAAACGTGTTTCACCTAAAACCGTTAAAAAGTGAGTCGCGCTATGAGCATAAAGCAGAAATTTACGCTGGGAATTGAAGAAGAATTTCAGATCATCGACCCGGAATCGCGGCAGCTTCGCTCGCACATCCAGCAGATCATCAAGGGCACCCATGCCCCGCGGTTGGCCGAGCAGTTGAAGCCGGAGATGCACCAGTCGGTGGTGGAGATCGGCACCCGGGTGTGCGCCGACATCAATGAAGCCCGGGAAGATCTTTATGAACTGCGCACCGAACTGGCCAAGACCGCCATGGAATCCGGCATGCGCATCGCCGCTTCCGGCACCCACCCTTTTTCGCACTGGAAAGATCAGAAGATCACCGACCATCCCCGCTATAAATCGATTGTGCAGGATATGCAGATGGTGGCGCGGGGCAACCTGATCTTCGGCTTGCACGTGCATGTGGGCATCGACGACCGGGAAGACGGCATCCAGATCATGAACGCCGCGCGCTATTTTATTCCCCACGTGCTGGCCCTCTCCACCAACTCTCCCTTCTGGCTGGGACGCAATACCGGCTTCAAATCCTACCGCGTCAAGGTGTTTGACCGCTTCCCGCGCACCGGATTACCGGATTATTTCGACAGCCACGCGGTGTATGAAAATTTCCTGAAGCTGCTGGTCAAAACCAACTGCATCGATGACGCCAAGAAGATCTGGTGGGATATCCGCCTGCATCCGTACTTCGACACCCTGGAATTCCGCGCCTGCGACATTCCGATGCGTGCGGATGAGTCGCTGGCCATCGCCGCCCTGATCCAGGCAATTGTAGCGAAACTGTACTTGCTAAAAAGCCACAACCTGGGATTCCGCCTCTACCGCCGCTCCCTGATCCTGGAAAACAAATGGCGTGCCTGCCGCTATGGCATCGAGGGAAAGCTGATCGATTTCGGCAAGCAGACCGAAGTGCCTTGCCACGACCTGGTTCATGAGCTGCTTGATTTTGTCGATGAGGTGGTTGATGATCTCGGCACCCGCAAGGAAATGGACTACATCAAACAAATGCTCGAACGCGGCAGCGGCGCCGACCGCCAACTGGCGGTGTGGGAACAGTCCAATGAGCTTGAGTCGGTGGTGGATTATATTATCAATGAGACCCATCACGGGCTGGGTATTTGATTATTCCACTAATAACAAAAGGGTATCAATAAAGATTTAGCCACAGAGGCACAGAGTTCACAGAGTTGTAAATGAGTTATTCGCCAATTACACCCTGGAACACCCCATTAACCTATCCAATTTTTTTATCTCTGTGGTCTCTGTGTCTCTGTGGCAGTCGTTAAATCTTATCTAAACCGAAGAGCCCCCCATGATCCCGGAAATCCGCGAAAAATTCAACGCCGCATTCGACCAGCGCACTTACGACGCTTTCATCAACGACATACACACCAGCAACCGCGAGAGTCTGGTGTTCCGGGTGTCGGAAACCCCGCTGTTCTTGTCCGATGAGATGGCCCGCCGGCTGATCGAGGCCGCTTATGATGTGATTCGGGTGATCGAACGATCGGATTATAAGGAAAAAGTTCGCGCTGCCATTCCTTCCGGCATGACGGTCGCCGGGGAGGATGATCATACCACCTTCCTGCAGGTCGACTTTGCCATCTGCCGCGACGAGCAGGGCAACTTCACCCCCCAACTGATCGAATTGCAGGGGTTTCCTTCGCTATATTGCTACCAGCATTATCTCTACGGCAAGCTTCGGGAATATTTCCCGATTCCGGAGGATTTTACGCCTTTCTTCAGCGGGCTGGATGCGGACACCTATAAAAACCTGTATGGCAAGATCCTCCTCGGCGACAGCGATCCGGAGAATGTGGTGCTGCTGGAATTGACCCCGGAGGAACAGAAGACCCGGATCGACTTCTACCTCACCGAACAGTATTACGGCATCCGCTCGCTATGCGTCACCAAAGTGATCAAGCGGGGCAACCGCCTATTCTATAAACGCGACGGCAAAGAGGTTCCGATCGAGCGCTTCTATCACCGCTTTATTTTTGACGAACTGATCCGGAAAAACGTTCAGCTCAGCTTCCGCTTCGACAATGAGGATCTGCAGGTCAAATGGGTCGGGCATCCCAACTGGTTTTTCAAGATCAGCAAGTATACCCTGCCGCTGATCGAGAGCCCCTACTGCCCGCCGTGCTACTTCTTGAACCAACTGGATGAATATCCTCCCGACCTGGAAAACTATGTACTGAAGCCGCTGTTCTCCTTCGCCGGGCTGGGGGTGGAAGTGGATGTGACCCGGGCGATGCTCGACGGGATCAAAGACCCGCAGAACTACATCCTGCAGCGCAAGATCGCATATGCCCCGGTGATCAAAACCCCGGATATCCACGCCATGGCAGAAGTGCGCATGATGTTCTTGTGGGATGATAAGCCCCTGCTGGTTAATAATCTCTTGCGCATAAGCAAGGGAAAGATGATGGGGGTGGATTTTAATCGCGATAAGACCTGGGTGGGGTCGTCACTGGCGTTTCATCGGGTGTAAGACGCGATATTTGCTCGCTGGCGCTCGCGATGTTTGCCGGCTGTGCCGGCGATATTTGTTCGCTGTCGCTCACGATGTTTGCTCGCTGGCGCTCGCGATATTTGCTGCTTCGCAGCGATATTTGTTCGCTGCGCGAACGATGTTTGCTCACTTCGTTCGCGATGTTTGCCGGCGTTAAATCATATTTTCACGGCGATAAAGTTTGTTAATATCGCGAGCGAATGCGAGCAAACATCGCCGGCGCAGCCGGCAAATATCGTGAGCGTAGCGAACAAACATCGCGAGCGAATGCGAGCAAACATCGTTAATCCCCGGAGAATTCCTCATGTCAGATGTTCCACTCCGCATCGTCATCGTAACCGGCGCCAATGGGGCGATTGGCGAGGCGATCACCCGCCAGATTGCTGCCCTGCCCGGGTACCGGGTGGTGATGGTGTGCCGTAATGAGGCGAAAGCGCGCGCGGCGGCGGAGCGCATCCGCGCAGCCACCGGCAATCAGGCGGTCAGCTACCGGATTGCCGATCTCTCCCGGAAATCCGAGATCGACACCCTCGCCTCCGGCTGGGAGGGACCGCTCGAGGTATTGATCAACAACGCCTCCACTACCCCGCGCGCCCGCCGGGAGACGCCGGAAGGCATTGAGATGCAGTTTGCCACCAACGTGCTGGGCTATCTCTGGATGAGCGAGGCCTTCACCCCCCATCTTCGCAAAGCGGCCCCGGCACGGATCGTCAACGTGGCCAGCTACTGGGCCGGGGGTCTCGATCTTGATGACCTGGAATTCAAGCGGCGGCGATATGATAACGACAGCGCCTACCGCCAATCCAAGCAGGCGGAGCGAATGCTCACCGTGGCGCTGGCCGAACGCCTGGCGGCCGACGGCATTGTGGTTAATTCCTGCCATCCCGGCGATGTCAATTCGCAGCTTAGCAATGACCTCGGTTTCGGCGGCAGCCAATCGCCGGACCAGGGGGCCCGCACCCCGGTATGGCTGGCCAGCTCAGCGCCCGGCGGCCGGCTCAGCGGCAAATACTTCGCCGACCTGCGGGAAGCGCCCTGCCGCTTCGGGAAAGACCGGGAGGGGGTGGAGGCGCTTTATCGGATTTGTAAAGGATATGGATGATTTTGGAATGCGGAATGCGGAGTGCGGAATGAAAGACGCATGGGGCATGGGGCATGGGGCATGGGGCATGGGGCATGGGGCATGGGGCATGGGGCATGGGGCATGGGGCATGGGGCATGGGGCATGGGGCATGGGGCATGGGGCATGGGGCATGGGGCATGGGGCATGGACCAAATTGAAATTTGAGCAGTAATAAATGCAATAGAATTTTTAAAATATCGCGAGCGAAGCGAGTAAATATCGCCGAAGGCAAACATCGTGAGCGAAGCGAGCAAATATCGCGAGCGGCAGCGAGCAAATATCGCCGAAGGCAAACATCGCGAGCAACAGCGAGCAAACATCGACAACCGGAGCAACCATGCTACGCCATCAAATTGAAGACATGCCCTTCGATCCGGAGCTGAGCCCGGGCGCAGCCAACGCGATCCATACCTGCCTGAATCTGCAGCCGGAAGAGCGCATCACCCTGGTGCTGGGGAAGGAATGTCTGGAGGAAGGGGCGGCGCTGCTGCACGAAGTTAAAAAGACCGGCGCCGAATATGCCGTTTTTGTTCTGGAAGATTACTGCCCCCGGCCCTGTGTGGATATCCCTCACGACATTCTCCACGACCTCAAGCAATCCCAGGTGAGCATCTATGCCGCCCATGCCAAGACCAACGAACTGCACGCCCGCACCGAGATCACCCGTTCGGTCAATGCCCACCGCATCCGCCACGGGCACATGGTCAACCTCTCCAGAAAAATCATGATGCAGGGGATGCGGGCGAATTTCTGGGAAGTGGACGCCCTGAGCACCCGGGTGATCGACCAGGCCCGCCAGACCCATGTGATTCGAGCTAAAACCCCTGCCGGCACTGACATCGAAGCCCATTTTTCCAGCACCCTGCACTGGATCAAGACCAGCGGGCTGATCACCAGCACCAAGTGGGGCAATCTCCCCGGCGGCGAGATCTTCACCTCCCCCTTCCGGGTAGACGGCATTTTTGTGGTCGACGGCGTGGTGGGCGACTACCTGTGCGATAAATACGGCGACTTGAAAGCATCGCCCCTCTACATCGAGATCGAAGACTCCCGCATCCGCAAACTGGCCTGCGACAATCAGGCGCTGCTGGCCGATTTCGAAGCGTATGTGGCGATTGACGAGAATGCCGACCGGGTGGGGGAATTCGCCATCGGCACCAACCTGGCGGTCACCGAGATCATCGGTAATATTCTGCAGGACGAAAAAATCCCCGGCATTCATCTGGCCTTCGGGGATCCCTACTGGGAGCATACCGGCCAGAAGTGGCAGTCGAAAGGGCATATCGACTGCGTGGGACGTGATTTTGATATCTGGATGGATGGCGATCAGATCATGAAAAGCGGCAAATTCACCCTGCAATGATACCGGCGCTGCGGGACAGGTTCACCCGCTCCTTTTCCGAAACGCGCTACCGCGCGATGGTGGAGGATATCGACCGCAGTTGCGGAAGCAGCCTGGACTTCCGCATCTGTGAAACCCCCTTGTTCATTCCGGAAGCGCTGTTGGAGCGGCTGCAGGATGCGGCGGCCGATATCATCCGGCGGCTGCAATCGCCTCAACTGGCGGCGCAAGCAGAGCAAGCCGTTCCGGCGGCGCAGCGCCTTTCCGGCGAGGAAGCGCATCCCCCGTTTATCAACCTCGATTTTGCCCTGGCCGCCGGACCGGAGGGGAGCATCGTTCCCCGTCTGATCGAGCTACAAGCCTTTCCCACCACCTTCTATTATGAAATGATGCTGGATGAAAAGATCCGGCAATTTTTCGATATCCCGGCCGCGGTCACCATGTATTTCAACCGGTTGGACCGGCAGCGTTATGGCGCGATGCTCCGCCGGCTGATCCTGGGAGACCATGATCCGGAGAACGTGATCCTGCTCGACTACCGCCCGGAGCGTCAGAAGACCCGGATCGATTTCATCTGCACCGAGCAAGCGCTCGGCATCCGCCCGATAGGCGTTCGTCACCTGCGCCGCCGGGGACGCAAGCTGTTCTATCCCCATCATGAGCGCTGGATACCGGTAAGCCGGATCTACAATCGCCTGATCTGGGATGAAGCGGGCCGGGATCCGGCGCTGGATCTCCCCGCGCTGTTTGGGGATGCCGAAGTTGAATGGGTCAGCCATCCCAACTGGTTCTTCAAAATCAGCAAATATCTGCTGCCTTTACTCAGCGACAGCCCCTATTGTCCGGTCACACACTTTCTCCACGAACTGACCGCCGGCCCGGAGGATCTGGAGAACTATGTGCTGAAGCCGTTATATTCCTTCGCCGGCAAGGGAGTGGAGATCGATGTCACACCGGAGACGCTCGCCGGCATCAATGCACGCGAGCAATACATTCTACAACAGAAAGTCGCTTACACGCCGCTGATCGATTCGCCGGAAGGCCTGCTCAAAGGAGAAATCCGCCTGATCTATTTCTGGGAAGCGGGTGCTGCCCCCCGGCTGGTCAGTAATTTCATCCGCTTCAGCCGGGGCAGCAAGATGGGCGGGGATGCCAATAAGCACCAACGCTGGGCCGGATCGACCATCGCCTATTTTCCGGTTCAATAGCGGAAGGAAAGTCATTTGTTGGGTGTTGGGTGTTGCAATGACAAGTTCCCGGAGGTCTCTGCATTGCTCCTTAACACATTTCAGCTACGCTCATACTGAGCACTGTGAAAATTTTATCGCATGGGGCATGGGGCATGGCGCCGTCATGCGCAAGCGCAGGTTCCGACACCCGCACTGTAATACACCATGCCCCATGCGCCTTGCCCCATGCAAAAGTTCTCTGAATTACACAGTCCGCAGTATGGACGTTCAGCCATTCTTTAAATCCTTATAAAACAAAATCATATTTCAATCGGCACGTAACTGAATTGTAATATTCGGGAGCGATATTTCACCTGCCCTTAGAAAAAAACCCCTGGAAAAGGTCAGAAAGCAAGCTATCGGCAGCAATGCTGGCAGCTTGCTTTCGCCTTTTAGAAACATCTGTATAAAAATGCTTGATTCCGCCAATATCGCGAATTATATTTGGTGCGCTTTAAACAACCACCTGCCGAGGTGGCGGAATTGGCAGACGCGCTAGGTTCAGGGTCTAGTGGGGGTTTCCCCGTGGGGGTTCGAGTCCCCCCCTCGGTACGATGACACCCGGCATAAAACAGCAAAAAACACGCTGTTTTATGCCGGGTGTTCTGCGTTAAAGGAAGTGCCGGTTTTTAATCGGCCGCCGTTAATTCATTGGCAATCATTTCCGCTTGCTTTAAAACCGTTTCGGTGGCCAGTTTCTGCATATCCGGCGGATAGCCGTACTTCCGCAGGGTGCGTTTCACTACCACCTTTAATTTGGCGCGAACGCTCTCTTTGATGGTCCAGTCAGTGGTGGCATTCTGCTTGACCTTCTCATACAGCACCAACACATCGCCGCATCAGGCAATCCAGTGACAAAAAAGTTCCTTGGTATTTCCCTAAAAGCGGCTTTAATTTGAATGCTAAGGATTGAGTAAAAATTAACTTGTAAACTACTGCCACATAGACACAGAGATCACAGAGTTATTCGTAAGTTAAACAGAGTCAATCTCTGCGTGCTCTGTGTCTCTGTGGCAATCACAAGTTGATATTCAACAAATTATTTTTTCGTCGCTCCTAACAAGAATTGACGGCCAGGGATGCTTAACTTGCGGTAGTTATGAAAGAAATGACGGTGACAATCTTAGGCAGCGGCACTTCGATGGGGGTGCCGATGGCCGGCTGCGACTGCCAGGTATGCCGCTCGGAGGATCCCAAAGACCAGCGCCTGCGCCCTTCGGTGCTGGTGCGGATCGGAGAGGCGCAGATCCTCATCGACACCTCCCTGGACTACCGCCAGCAGATGCTCCGCGCCGGGGTGCGCCGGCTCGATGCGGTGCTCTACACCCACCACCATGTCGATCACATCCTGGGGATGGACGACCTGCGCAGCTTCACCCTGCTGAATAAAACCAGCATCCCGATCTACGGCATGGCCGAGACCATGCAGAATATCCGGCGGGTCTTCGCCTATGTGTTCAGCGAAAACGATTATCCCAACAGCCTCCCCCGCCTGGAGATCCGCCTGATCGACGAGACCCCCTTCCGCGCTGCCGGCATCCCGGTGCTGCCGGTACCGCTGCTGCACGGCCGCATGCCGGTGCTGGGCTACCGCATCGGGAATTTTGCCTATTGCACCGATGTCAGCTTCATCCCGGAATCCTCCTTCCGCCGGCTGGAAGGGCTGGAGGTGCTGATCCTCGACGCCCTGCGTCACCGTCCTCACCCCACCCACTTCTCACTGGCGGAAGCGACCGAAGCGGCACAGCGCATCGGGGCCAAACAGACCTACTTCACCCACATCTCCCACCAAATCCTCCACGCCGAAACCGAGGCGGAACTGCCGGAAAACATTCACCTGGCGTATGATGGGTTGGAGCTGCGGATGGGATGGAAAGATTAGCTGGATCATGAGCATCATCAAACAAATCTCCAACCTGGCCCAGCATTCGGCAATTTACGCCGTAAGCACCGCCATCCAGAAGCTGCCCGGCTTTCTGCTGCTGCCGATCTATACCAATTTCAATTATATCCCTTCGCGCAGCGACTTCGGCGAATACGTGATGATCTTTACCTTCATCGCCTTCATGAACTTCTTCTACACCTACGGCATGGATTCGGCGATGCTGCGCTATTTTTTCCTGGGCGAAAAAGACCGCAAGACGGTCTTTTCCTCCACCTTCTACGTGCTGCTGGTTACCAGCCTGATCACCACCGCCCTGCTGCTGCTCTTCAGCCCCGCCCTCGCCGGGTTGATCCTGAAAAAATCTTCCGCCGCCAACTTTATCCAGATCGCCGGACTGATCCTGATCTTCGACGCCCTGGGCAACCTGCCCTACCTGATCCTGCGCGCCGAGGAAAAATCGATCCAGTTCACCATCTACCGCGGCATCCGCTTCATCCTGGAGCTGCTGCTCAACATCCTCTTCGTGGTGGTGCTGCGCCAGGGCGTGCTGGGGATCCTCTACACCAGCCTGGCGGCGGCGGTGATCAATCTGCTGATCATGACCCCGATCATCGCCCGCTACCTGGTGCGGCGGGTCGACCTGCCCCTGGCCAAAGAGTTGCTGATGTTCGGGCTGCCCTTCCTGCCCAACGGGATCGCCTTCACCACCATCGAGATGGTCGACCGCTTCATCGTGCCGGAGATCCTCGGAAAAGATGTGCTGGGGGTGTACGGGGCCAACTATAAATTCGGAGCGATCCTGCTGCTGCTGATCAACGCCTTCCGCAACGCCTGGCAGCCGTTTTTCCTGAAGATCTCCAAGCAGGACAATGCCCGGGAGATTTACACCCGGGTGCTGACCTACTTCTGGGCCGGCGCCGCCGCCGTGGTGCTGCTGGTGACGCTGTTCATCCGCGATCTGCTCACCTTCCCGCTGCCAGGCGGGCGCACCATGCTGGGCGCCGCCTACTGGGACGGCATCGGGATCATCCCCATCATTCTGCTTTCCTACTGTTTCTATGGGATCTACGTGATCCTCACCCCGGGGTTCTACATCCGCAAGCAGAGCAAATACATGATCGTCTTCACCGGCAGCGGCGCGCTGGTGAACATCATCGCCAACCTGATTCTGCTGCCCTGGATGAACAGCTTCTGGGGAGCGGCCTGGGCCACCCTGATCAGCTACGTGACCATGGCAGCGACCATCTACCTGGTCTCCAACCGCATCTACCCCCTGCAAATCGACTGGGGACGGCTGGGGCGGGTGACCGTGCTGCTGCTGGGAGTGCTGGGGATCTACTACTTCCTGGCTCCGCCGCTCTGGGGCCGCCTGCTGCTGGCCGGCGGGGTGATCGCCTATAACTATTTCTGGGTGCTGACGGATGGGGAGCGGAAGGCGATGAAGCGGGGGCTGGGGAAGCTGCGGGGGAGGTGATGGGTGGATGCTGGATGTTGGATATGGAATGAAATACGAGGAGCGTAGAGCGAGGAGCGTAGAGCGAAATGTCATTGGCGCTTCGCGTGTCATTGGCCTGCGGCGTCATTAGCCCTTCGGGCGTTGTGTATGGATATTCTCCTGCCGAGCGGAATACCAATGACGGCCGAAGGCCCAATGACGCGCGTAGCGCCAATGACCGCGAAGCAAATGACGCCCGAAGGGCAAACATCGTGAGCGCCAGCGAACAAACATCATCCCACTTTCAATTCACTCCCACACAGCTTATATTGCTTTTGAAAATCAACACGAAAACGGAGTTATGGGCGACGCGAAACTGAACATCGCTTTTTTGTGGCATTATCATCAACCCTATTATAAAAATGCCCGGGGATATTATCACATGCCCTGGGTGCGCTTTCACGCCACCAAAGATTACCTCGACATGCTGCTGCTGATCGAGGAATTTCCCGCGGTGAAGCAGAACATCAACCTGGTGCCCTCGCTGCTGCTGCAGATCGAAGATTATGTTAAAAACGGCGCCCGCGACAACATCTGGTATCTGAGCGAACGCCCGGCCGATCAGCTCGATCTGGATGAGAAAAAAGCCATCCTGGAAAATTTCTTCCTGGCCAACCTGCCCAAGATGATCAAGCCCTACCCGCGCTATTACGAGCTCTACCAGCAGCACAAGAACGAATCCCCTTACGCCTCTGCCAATGAGCGGGTATCGCATTTCAGCGTGCAGGATTTCCGCGACCTGCAGGTCTGGTATAACCTGATCTGGATCGGCCAGATCAGCCGCCGGCGCCCTCCGCTGAAAAAGCTGTTCCAAAAAGAGAGAGGCTTTTCCGAGAAAGATAAGGCCGTGCTCTTCCAGGAAACCCTCCGCATCATGGGCGAGATCATCCCCCGCCATCGCGCCGCCTGGGAGAGCGGGCAGATCGGGCTCTCCACCTCGCCGTTTTATCATGCGATTCTTCCCCTGCTGATCGACAGCGAGGTTGCCCGGGTATCCAGCCCGGAGAGTCCCCTGCCGCCGGCTTTTCAGCATCCGGAAGACGCTGAGGCGCAGCTGCTGGAGGGGATCCGCTATTTCGAGAAGCTGTTCGGCAGAAAACCGGACGGGATCTGGCCCTCGGAAGGCGGGGTCTCCGAAGCAGCGGCACAGTTGATCGCCCGCCAGCGGGTGCGCTGGATCGCCACCGATGAAGCGATCCTCGTGCGCAGCCTGCGGGAGAAATTCCACAGCAACCGCATCTACCAGCCCCATATCTTCCACGGCCGCAGCCGCTCTATACCGGTGTTCTTCCGCGATCATTACCTGTCTGACACCATCGGTTTCGTATACAACAACTGGAACGAAACCCGGGCGGTGGAAGATTTCATCACCCGCCTGCACGGGATCCGCACCCGGATCTGCGAGGCAGAGGGTGAAGAGAATCTGAAGCATCATATCGTCTCGGTCATCCTCGACGGGGAGAACTGCTGGGAGCACTACCCCGATGACGGCCGGCCTTTCCTGCGCAGCCTTTTCCGGCAGATTGCACAGGATCCCCTGTTGCAGACCTCCACCTTCAGCGGATTTCTGGCCGGCGGCCCGGTAATTCCCAATCTGTTTGAGCTCTATCCGGGAAGCTGGAAAAACAGCAATTTCAACATCTGGATCGGCTCCCGGGAAGATAACCGCGCCTGGGAATTGATGAAAAATGCCCGCGATTTCCTGGTGGAGCAGGAGAATCGCGGGGTCCTGCGCGACGAGACCATCGCGGAAGCCTGGCGGCAGATCTACATTACCCAGGGCTCCGACTGGTGCTGGTGGTACGGAAATGAACATTCCTCCGCCCACGCCATGGAGTTTGACCGCCTGTTCCGGGAGCACCTGATGCGGGTATACGATCTGACCAACGGGGAAATTCCGGCGGAGCTCTACCAGACCATCAAGCGCACCCGCTTCGACCGTTTCACCTCGGTCCGCCCGCATCACTTCATCTCGCCGCGGATCGACGGCATGCTCTCGCATTTTTATGAATGGTCCGGGGCGGCGGTTTATGAAGGGGGCAAATCGTCCCGCACGGCGGTTCGCCAGAACTCCCGGATCATCGACCGATTCTATGTCGGTTTCGACGCAGGCCATTTTTATTTCCGGATCGATTTTTCTCAAAAACCCGATCCGCTGTACGAATTTGTTGTCGCCGGCAAAACCCCGCGCCAACTCACCCTGGTATTTTCCCCGCTGCGGGGGGTGCTGGAAAAATTCCAGGTTAACCAGAGCCCGGTGGCGCACGACATGCTCCCGCCGGATTTCCGGATGAAAAAAATCTTCGAAGCGAAGGTATCGTACCGCGATCTCGGGCTGAATCCCGGTGAACTGTTCGGCTTTCAGTTGATCATCAAGCAAAACGGCCAGGAAGTAGAAATCTTTCCCCATACCCAGATCATCGAGATCGAAGTGCCGGATGCGGATTATGAGACGCGGGAGTGGTGGGTGTGAGGACGCCGCATTATAGCCACAGAGGCACAGAGGGCACAGAGACTATATAGCCGTTGGCAGTTGGCAATTGGCAGTCATCAGTTATCAGTTCTCTGTGTTCTCTGTGGCTCTGTGGCTATAATTAATGACCGGTGGAAAAATATAATCAATTCAGGAGAGGAAATATGGAAATCGAGCACTATGTGATCAACGAGACCCACCGCATCCAGACCCAGCAACTGGATGTGTATCCCCGTTTTTTATTCGGCCCCGGCCCTTCCAATGCCCATCCGCGGATCTTGCAGGCGATGAGCATGCGCATGGTGGGGCATCTCGATCCCCAGTTCCTGGCGCTGATGGATGAGATCCAGGAACTGCTCCGCTATGCCTGGCAGACCGACAACCGCTTCACCATCCCGGTCAGCGGTACCGGCAGTGCGGCGATGGAAGCCAGCCTGGCCAACCTGATCGAGCCCGGCGACAAGATCCTGGTGGGGGTGAACGGCTATTTCGGCAATCGCATGGTCGATATGGCCGAACGCTACGGGGCGGAGGTGCATCAACTGCGCTGCCCCTGGGGCGAAGTGTTTTCGCTCGAAGAAATCCGCCAGGGTCTGGAGAAATACCGCCCGGCGATCCTGGGACTGGTGCATGCGGAAACCTCCACCGGCGCCTGCCAGCCGTTTGACGGGATCGGCGATCTCTGCCGGCAGTATGACTGCCTGCTGCTGGCCGACACCGTGACCAGCCTGGGCGGAGTGCCGCTGTTGCTGGACGCTTGGAAGATCGATGTGGCCTACAGCGGCAGCCAGAAATGCCTCAACTGCCCGCCCGGCATCGCGCCCCTGACCCTGGGGGACCGGGCCCTGGCCAAGCTGAAGAAACGCAAGTCCAAGGTCGCCAACTGGTATCTTGATATGACCATGTTGATGAATTATTGGGGAGAAAACCGCACCTACCATCATACCGCGCCGATCAATATGAACTACGGGTTGCGGGAAGCGCTGCGCATCGTGGCGGAAGAGGGGCTGGAAGCACGCTGGAAGCGCCATCAGACGATTGCCCAGTCGCTCTGGGACGGCCTGGCAGAGATGGACCTGGCCTGCCATGTAGCCCGGGAATACCGTCTGCCCAGCCTGACCACGGTCGTCATTCCGGAAGGTGTGGACGATAAGGCGGTACGGCAGCGCTTGTTAAAGGAGTTCAATATCGAGATTGCCGGAGGCCTGGGAGAGCTGAGCGGGAAGGTCTGGCGCGTCGGCCTGATGGGCTTCAACAGCCGCTCCGCCAGCGTCGCCCTGCTGCTAAGCGCGCTGAAGATCGCGATTGCGGGGGCAGGGAAGTGATGTAGATGCTGGATAATGCGAATGCGGAATGAAAGACGCGGAGGGCGGAGGGCGAAGGGCGGAGGGGAAAAGCGTGGCGCGTGGCTTAAAAGAATGAATTGTCATTGGCCCTTCGGGCGTCATTGGGCCTTCGGCCGTCATTGGCCCTTCGGGCGTCATTTATTAATATTCTTCTGACGCGCGAAGCGCAAATATCGTGAGCGCCAGCGAACTAACATCGCGAACGCAGTGAGCAAACATCGTGAGCGCCAGCGAACTAACATCGTGAGCGCAGCGAACTAACATCGCGAACGCAGTGAGCAAACATCGTGAGCGCCAGCGAACTAACATCGCGAGCGCCAGCGAGCAAACATCCAGCACCTCAAGGCTTAAATGCTATCTCCACCTCGTCGTTGAGCTCGATCTTAACCCCCGGAATATCCGCCATCAGCTGGCGGCGGGTTTCGAAGGGCAGGTTCTTCGACGATTGAAGTTTGTTGAAGGCATCGAGATTGTCCATAAATTTGGCGAACTCCAGATCGATCAGCGTCACTTCCGATCCATCCCGGAAGGTGGCGTTGGTTTCGCTGATCCGTCCCTCTATCTGGAATTTCAGGGTGATCCGGGCATCCTTCATCATCGATTTAAAACGTCTGCCCATTCCGCTGTCTTCGTCTTCCTCCAGAGAAAGGGTATCACTTTCCATTTCATCCGGCGCATCCTTATCTTCCTCACGGGGAAAGGTGATCACCAGCCGGGCGGGATTGCCCTTGCGGAAGTGAATATCGGCATATTCTTCCCGGGACGATTCGGGCGCGTCTTCATCATCCATCGAGGGAATGTCGCCGGTCATTCCCGGATCAATTCGCACCTGCGTAATGTCGGAAAACGCATAAATCGCCTTAACCCCCTCCAACTTGTCGGTGTCGATTTTCTCCGCGGAAAGAAACCGTACGCCAACCCCCAATTTGGAAGCATTGGCACGCAGCGTCTCCTCATCATCGAAATCGAACGGATCTTCCGCGCTGTCCTCGCCGGTTGAATCCGATTGAAAAAGGGTCTTCATCATCCCCATCATGTTGATAAATTCCCGGCTGACCAGCACGGTCTTCTCGATAGTGCCGCTGCCATCGGCTTTGAGGCGGATGATCGTTTCCACCTGGATGCAGCCGACCAGCAGCAGGGGGAGCACCAGCAAGCTTACCAGTTTGTTGAAATTTTTCATGATTGATTTTCCCGGTTATGTTGGGATGGCAATATACACAGCCCGGTTTTATTTGAAAATATGTTTTATTTTTGTAGTGGAAATCGGTTATTTTCCAACTGCCAAACGGGCAGTCAACAATTTAAGCGAAAGGATCGAATCGTGCCGAATAAAGAAATCAAATTTACCCTTGAAATGGATGAGAACAACTTCCCGCTGCGCATCACCTGGGAAGCGACTGACGCCGGCTTCGAAGGGCAGCGCGAGTGCACCTCGATGATGATCAACGTCTGGGATGAACAGGAAAATAACACCATGAACATTCATCTCTGGACTCGCCAGATGCTGGTCAACAACATGAACGCCCATTATGTCCACAGCCTGATGCAAATGGCCGAAAGCTACCAGCGGGCCACCCGTAACCAGAAGCTCTCCGGCATGATCCGGGATTTTGCCCGGGAATTTTTGGATGCGGTGAAGGAACAGCAGAAGTGAGTTCGGAGTGCGGAATGCGGAGTGCGGATTTTTTTTCGCCACGGATAAACCGGATGCACACGGATAATTCCACCCTGTAGGGTCGGGTCGCGACCCGACCGCATACGCAACCAACCATCCGCCCGCCCATAACGCCCGAAACGCAAACATCGTGAGCGAGGCGAACAAACATCGCCGGCGCAGCCGGCAAACATCGTGAGCGAAGCGAACAAATATCGATTACACCGAAAAGTGAGATACACCCATGAGCTCAACACCACCTTCAGCCCTCCCCGATTTCCTGGCCGACCTGCAGCGGCAGGTACAGGGGGAATTGCGCACCGATCAGGTCAGCCGGCTGCTTTACAGCACCGACGCCAGCATCTATCAGGCCATGCCCTACGGGGTGCTGATCCCGGAAAGCGTCGACGATGTGCAGGCGGCGGTGGAACTGGCCGCCCGCTACCGCATCCCGCTGCTCCCCCGCGCCGGCGGCAGCAGCCTGGCCGGCCAGGCGGTAAACGAAGCCCTGGTGATCGACATGACCCGCCACCTCGACCGGGTGCTGGATTTCGATCCGGCCGCACGGCGGGTGCGGGTGCAGCCGGGGCTGGTGCTGGACGAGCTCAACTTATTCCTGAAACCGCACGGCCTGCAGTTCGGGCCCGATCCCGCCAGCAGCAACCGCGCCGCCATCGGCGGGATCGTTTCCAACAATTCCACTGGAGCGCATTCGATCCTCTACGGCATGACCGCCGACCATGTGCTGGCCTGCAAAGGCTTCCTGAGCGACGGCTCCCCGGTCGATTTCCAGGCGCTGGAGGCGTCCCAACTGCCCCACTACCAGCAGCGCAGCGGCCGGGAAGGGATGCTCTACCGCGAGATCGCCGCCCTGGCGGCAGCGCATGCCGAGGCGATCCGCGCCGGCACCCCGCGCCACTGGCGGCGCTGCGGGGGATATAACCTCGACCGCTTCATTCCCGACGGGGTATCGTTTTTGTATCCCCGCGATCCCCGCTTTAACCTGGCCAAACTGGTCTGCGGCGCGGAAGGCACCCTGGCGGTGATGAGCGAGATCGAGCTCAATCTGGTGCCGCTGCCCGCCCGCACCGCCCTGGCGCTGGTGCAGTTCGACACCCTCCGGGAAGCGCTGGCCGCGGTGCCGTTAATGCTGGAAGTGCAGCCCTCGGCTATCGAACTGCTCGATCACTTCGGCCTCTCGCTGTGCAAATCGGTGCCCGCCTACGCCCGGCTGCTGCGCACCTTTGCCAGCGGTGATCCTCACTGCATCCTGATTACCGAATTTTACGGGGAGAGTGAAGCGGAACTGCGCGGGCATATCGAACGGCTGCGCGAGCGGCTGGCCCGGGCACAGATCAAATGCACCATCACGCCGGCCATCGATCCTGGATTGCAGCAGAACGTCTGGACGGTGCGCAAGGTAGGGCTGGGGCTGCTGATGAGCATGAAAGGCGATTACAAGCCAATCCCCTTCATCGAAGATGCCGCGGTGCAGCCGGAACATCTCGGCGAATACATCGCCCGGATCGAGCAGTTCTGCAACGATCTCGGCACTCAGGTATCCTACTATGCCCATGCCAGCGCCGGCTGCCTGCACGTGCGCCCGCTGATCAACACCAAGCTGGCAAGCGATCTGGAGAAGCTTCCGCAGATCGCTGCCTTCTCCGCCGAATTGGTAGGCGAATACGGCGGCGCCCTCTCCAGCGAGCACGGCGACGGCCGCTGCCGCAGCTGGCTGAACGAACGCTTTTATGGAAAAGAGCTGTTTGCGCTCTACCGCCGGGTCAAGACCCTCTTCGACCCGGAGAACCTGTTCAATCCCGGCAACATCGTCGAACCCCGGCCGATGACCGAACAGCTGCGCTACGGGCCGTCCTATCAAACCCAGCCGGTCGAGACCCACCTGGATTTCCGGGAGGATCAGGGATTTCACCGGGCGGTCGAGATGTGTAACGGCGCCGGGGTCTGCCGCAAGCGTACCGGCGGCACCATGTGCCCCAGCTTCATGGCCACCCGCGATGAGGCCCACAGCACCCGGGGGCGGGCCAACGCCCTGCGCGCGGCGCTGTCGGGACAGCTGCCGCCGGAAGCATTCACCGGCTCCCGGCTTTATGAGATTATGGACCTGTGCATCGAATGCAAGGCCTGCAAGGCGGAGTGCCCTTCGTCGGTGGATATGGCCCGGATCAAATTCGAATTTCTCGCCCAGTATTACCGTAAGCACCGGGTGCCGCTGCGCACCCGGATGTTTGCGGCCATGCCGGCGATGAGCCGCTTCCTCAGCCGGCCGCTGCTGGCCGGGATGGCCAACCTCGGTGCAAACAATCCGCTTTCCCGCTACCTGCTGAACGCATTGGGCGTCAGCAAAGCCCGCGCCCTGCCCCATTTCGCCGCCCAGCCCTTCAATCGCTGGTACCGCAAGCACCGCCGGCCGGGGGGCATCGATCCGCAGAAAAAACAGGTGGTGCTGTTCCACGACACCTTCAACACCTATAACGATCCCCATATTTCCCGGGCGGCGCTGGAAGTGCTGGAAGCGGCAGGCTACGAGGTGCTCCTGCCCGGCCACCGCTGCTGCGGGCGCCCGATGATCTCCAAGGGGCTGGTGGGGCCGGCCCGCAAGGCGGCGCAGGAGACGGTGGAGAAGCTCTATCCGTTCGCCGCCGCCGGGCTGCCGATCATCGGCCTGGAGCCGAGTTGCCTGCTCAGCCTGCGCGATGAATACCGCTACCTGCTGCCGGACGATCCGCGGGTAGCAGCAGTCGCCGGGCAGAGCCTGCTGTTCGAGGAATTCATCGCCCGTCAGGCGGAGGCCGGCACCCTGAAGCTGCCCTGGAAGGGAGAGCCGGGACGGGTGCTGCTGCATGGGCACTGCCACCAGAAAGCACTGGTCGGTACCGGCCCCAGCCACCAGACCCTCTCCCTGCCGGGCTTTCAAGTTGAGGAAGTAGATTCCGGCTGCTGCGGCATGGCCGGGGCCTTCGGGTATGAAGCCGAGCACCTGGATATCTCGCTGACCATGGGAGAGCGGCGGCTGCTCCCGGCGGTGCGCGCTGCGGAAGAGGATACCATCATCGCCGCTGCCGGCACCAGTTGCCGCCAGCAGATCGCCCACGGCACCGGCCGACAGGCGCTGCATCCGGCGGAGGTGTTGCGAAATGCGTTGAGAGTTTCGGAAGGTAAGGCGTAACAGGTTTGATTTTTGTGAATGGGTGAATGGGTGAATGAGTGGATGGGTGGAGCAGGAACGTAGGGTAGGGTCGCGACCCTACCCCAGGTCCATTTTCCCCCATTCACCCATCCCCCCATCAACTCACGCATAAAACCATTTGGCCTTCGCCTGCATCCTGTATAAATTAGGCTTGTTGTCACTGAACCGGACCTCAATCAAGGAATCAGACATAATGCAATGGCATTTTATCGAAACCCCCATCGCAACGCTGACATTTTTCATCACGATATGGATCAGTCATTACTTCCTCGACAAATTTCATCAGAAGCTGGATCACGGCCTCTATATGCTGAAGCACTGGATTGCCGATACCTGGCTGGTACTGCGCTGGATCTTCGGGGCGATGATCTGGGTGCTGGAAATACTGTCGAAGCTGATCCTGATGCTCAATACTTCCCGGGCAGTCACCTCCGTGATGCCCGCTTCCCGGGAGGCCTGGATGCTCAACCCCTGGAGGGTCATCCAGGAACGGCAATATCATCTGCTGTTGACTCACGGATTTATTCACAATAATTACCTGCACCTGATCTTCAATATGCTGGTGTTCTGGTTCTTTGCCTTTCCGCTGGAGAAAATGCTCGGCTCGCTGACCTTCTTTCTGATCTATTACGGGTCACTGGTGATCGGCGCCTTTATTTCGACCTACCGCAAGCGCTTCAACCAGGGATACCGCAGCGCCGGCGCTTCCGGGGCGCTCTCCGGGGTGCTGCTGGCCTTTATCCTCTACTTCCCCGGCGCCACCCTGCTGCTCTTCTTCATTCTCCCGATGAAAGCCTGGTTCTTTGCCTTGCTGTTCCTGCTCTTCAGCTTCTTTGCCGCCCGTCCGGAGCGGGAGCGCACCCTTTATGGCGGATCATCCCAGGGCGCCTTTGCCCCGATCAGCCAGCAGTGGGCGACGGTCAAATACAAATTCCCCTTGATCGGTACCATCGCCGGCAACCTGCGCCTGGCCTGGCTGTTCATCAAGCGCAAATCGGCCTTCATCGATCACGAAGGGCACTTCTGGGGAGCGGTCTGCGGCCTGGTGATTGCGGTACTGCTCAATCCCGCCGTGCTGGGGCATTTCTGGGAGCAGGTGTTTTGAGCTGGGTAAAACGCGGAGGGCAGAGGGCGAAGGGCATGGGGTAAAATGCTGAGAGCTGAGGGCAGAGGGCATGGGGCAGGTCGCATGGTGCCGTTCGGCAATATCATGTAGGTTTTGCTGTAGCACATTGTAGTCCGCCCTTCGCCCTCTGCCCTCAGCGCCTTACCCCTTGCCCCATGCAGATAAAACAACCAACGCCAGACAACTGAAAGGACCGTCATGAACGAAATTAGCCAAGACCTTCTCGAAATCCCGATCGAAGGGGTCAATCTGACCGGGGAGACACTGGCGGATCAAATCGGCGACCGCCCTACCCTGCTGATCTTCCTGCGCCACTTTGGCTGACTCTTTTGCCGGGAGACGGTGGGCGATCTAAAAAAGATCGTGTCACAAAATCCCGCCTACCCGCCGGTGCTGTTTTTCTACCAGGGCACGGTGGAGGATGGGCGTGATTTTTTCAACCGTTTCTGGGAGGGGGCTCGGGCAGTCTCCGACAAAGATCAATATTTCTACCGCGCTTTCGGCCTGACGCAGGGCGGGCTGGGGCAAACGCTCTCGCCGACGGTGGTGGCTTGCGGCCTCCGCGCCACTCTGAAAGGTTATACCAACGGCAGACCGGTCGGCGACGTCTGGATGATGCCGGGGGCATTCCTGGTGGAAGGGGCGCGGATCGTTTGGACCCATCACTATGAACATATTGGAGACCATCCGGATTTTCAGGCGATTGCGGAACAATTGGGCGGTTAGGTTTTGTGAAGTTTAACATCTGTTCTTGGTCGTTGGTTATTGGTCATTGGCAAGAAGCTGTCTTGATCAAGAGCAAAAGACGAACAACCGATTCAGATATTTGATCTTTTCGAAAAAAGTATTAATATTCTTTCCTTTAATTCATTTTCGATTTATACCATCGACAAGCCGGGTTGATATGGGTCGTCTGTCCGGAGAAAACCACAGAAACGTTCACTTTCATATAGGAGGATGGATATGCTGAAGAAGATATTAAAATGGCTGGGAATTGCTATTGCGGGAATAATCGGGTTGCTGGTGCTGGCAGCTTTGGGTATATATATGGTCAGTAATTCCAAAATCAATACGACTTATGATATCACAGTGGAAGCGATCGCTATACCCACCGATTCTGCTGCCGTGGCCCGGGGAGCGCATATTGCGGAAACCCGGGTATGCTACGACTGCCACGGCCCGGACTTGGCCGGGCAGGTTTTTATGGATGCGCCACCGATGGGAACGATCTACGCCTCCAATTTAACTTCCGGCAACGGAGGCATTGGTGGACAGTATAGCGATACTGATTGGGTTCGCGCTATCCGCCATGGAGTGGGAGCCGATCACAAAGCATTGTTCAATATGCCTTCCGAGGCTTTCTGGTCGCTGAGTGATGCCGATCTGGGGGCATTGATCGCCTTCCTGAAGCAGTTGCCGCCGGTCGACAACCCCCATCCCGCACCGGAATATGGGCCGGTCTCGCGAGGGTTAATTGCGCTTACCGGCGCGTTTTTCTCCGCCGCGCACATCGATCATGATGCGCCCCGGATGCAGGAAGTGGAAGCTGCGGCGACCCCGGAATTCGGCGCCTACCTGGCTCAACTCTGCGCCGCTTGCCATCAGGCTGATTTTAGCGGCGGCACCCATCACGGACCACCGGATTGGCCCAATACCGCCAACATCACCCCCGACCCCGAGTATGGCATCGGAAAGTGGAGTGAAGCGGATTTCTTCCGGGCAATGCGGGAAGGCAAACGCCCCGACGGTCCCGATATACACCCCGAAGCAATGCCCCGCACTATCGGTAACATGACCGATGACGAGTTGAAGGCAATCTGGCTCTACCTGCAGACGGTGCCGCCGGTGGCAAGTAAAGGCAAGGAGTAAGGATAAAGGGATAAGGATAAAGGGATAAGGATAAAGGGATAAGGATAAAGGGATAAGGATAAAGGGATAAGGATGAAGGATAATTAGATATTAGTGGTTGGCTTTTTGGCGTTGGTTATTGGTAAATACGAAGTTGGTCAGTCCTAAATCCAATATATCAGTACAGGCAATTCCGACGCCTTATTCCTTTATCCTTATTCCTTTATCCTTCTTTTAGACTGCTTTCACCACCACCACCGTCAGATCATCGTGCTGGCGGGCGTTTTCCGCAAAGCGGTTGACCGCGGTGATGATCTGATCGCGGATGCGCTTGGCGCTGGTGCCGTTGCATTCCTGGAGCAGGTGGAGCAATTTCTCCTCACCGAACTCTTCTCCGCTGATGCTGTGCGCTTCGGTGATGCCGTCGGTGATAAAGCAGAAGATGTCGCCGGGTTCATAATGCAGGGTTTCTTCTTCCAGCAACTGATCAAACTTGGCGGTTTTGGTGAGCCCCATGCCCATCCCCCTGGGAATCAGCATCTCCACCTTGCCGGCGCTGGCGCGGTAGTAGAACAGAGGGCTATGCCCGGCCCGGGCGTAGATTAACTGGCGCTGGCCGGATTTAAAAGAAGCCCCCACCGCGGTAATAAACGACTGTTTCTCCAGATCATTGGTCAGCAACTGATTGGCGCGGATGAACAATTCCCGGGGGGAGAGCCCAAAGTCGTGCAGCGAGCGCATGATGCCCTGCACTTTCGACATGTAGAATGCCGCCGAGGTGCCTTTCCCGCTGACGTCGCCAACAATAATGGTGATCTCCCCCGGCATCCCGTTGAGGTAGTCGAAATAATCGCCGCCCACTTCCTGGGCGGGAATGGAGATGCCGGAGATATCCAGTCCCGGGATGCGAGGGTGGGTCTGGGGCAAGGAGGCGATCTGGATCCGCCGGGCGATGTCCAGCTCGTGCTTGAGCCGCTGCTGTTCGGCCAGCTCTTCATAGAGAAAAGCATTTTCGATCGCCACCGAGGTCTGACGAGCCACCGCCGACAGGAAGATCAGGTCGTCCTTATGAAAAGGCGATTCGGAGCGTTTTTCTCCGATCAGCAGCACCCCCACCAGTTTTTCCTTGGAGCGGATGGCGATAATATGGCGGAAGCCCTCCAGTTCGAACTGCTCGCGGATATCGTCCGGCAGGTAGTCGGCGCTGAAGCGGTAGTCGGCGCGGTTCTGCTGGATCAGATTGATGATCCGCCGGTCGATGGCCCGGCTGAATTCATCCCATCGCGTATTATCGGTACCGATGGCGACGCTGCAGCAGCAGTTGGCTTCACCCCGGAAAAACAGCACCCCGACCTGCTTTACCTGCATCAGGCCGGCCAGCTTCTGCACCATTCCTTCCGCGAGGTCATTCATGGTAAACTGGGCGGCCATCACCTCCGCCAGTTCGCCGGCCGCCCGGCGGTAATCATATTCGCCCCGGTCATATTTTCGGTCAAGCAGCCCCTGACCCATTCGGCGGACTTTCCAGAACAGCCAGATCAGCCCGATGGTCAGCAGCATCAGCACCATTTTTTCCATGACAACCCGCTCCCCCGGCGCCATCGGCTCATCGGTCACTTCCAAAAAGGTTCCTTGAAATTGGATGTTCGGCAGGTTCAGTTCCAATGAAGGAAGCCGGAAGAGAATCAGCAGGGAAACCGCCACCAGCCCGATCAGCCAGAGCGATGAGACAATGTTATACTGAATATTGCGCCGCACCCGGATGTCGAGATTGAGCAGGCGGTAATGCCCGATGGTGTATAAATAGGCCAGGGGAAACAGCGCCAGCGGAATGCTGATCATGCCGTTTACCAACCAGCTGGCACTGCGGGCATCCGGTTTGATGACCAGTAGGATAAACGCCATCCCTGCAATAATCAAAAATGCCACAACCCAGCCGGTACGGGTGATGATCCGGTTGAGTTTTTTATATTCCATCGGATATTCTTTCCGGTATATCAGCGATACCGCCACCGTGTAGAGCGTCATCACCAGCAGGCCGATGCCGAAGAAGCGCCACTGGCCGAGCATGATGACCAGGATGATCACGCCGGCCAGGATATAAGCTCCCCGCCGGGGCCAGGTTTTCTTAACCATGGTAGGCCGCTCGATAGGGAAATAATGCCCGGCATGGAACATCAAGGGAAAGGACAAAAAGACCGCGCTAAGCTTGAAAAAGTCGCGGAGCACATCCAGCACATCGGTAAATACCGCCGGGCGCTGAAATATCACCGACATGAAGAACCCCAGCGACAGCAAGCCCCAGCCCAGCAGTTGCGCCGCCAGGAATTCCGGCCGGCGCAGGGCCAGGAAAATGCCCGTGCCCATATAAAGCAATCCGCATAATGCGATCATAATCACGGAGAGGCGAATCCCGATATTGGCCAGGGTGATCTGCTTGACGATGATCTGGTCATCGCGGATTACATCGTAGGCGATCGATTTTCCCACCTGGGCGAAGCGCAGGATCTGGTCGGCCTCCCGGGCATCCTTGAAGCGCTGGTTGTTGATGCGGTAAACGATATCGCCCACCTTCAATCCGGCACGGTCCGAGGCGCCGCCCTTCAGCACTTCCAGCACAAAAACCGAAGAAGGAATGGTGCGGTAGCTGGTGTCGGCGATATCCCGGCGGCGGACCTCGAAGGGCAGTTCCTGGGCAAGCGCCGGCCGGAAGACCACCACTTCCAGGGTGGCAGAGGTGTCAATGCCGGCCAGGAGGGTATCGACATTCTCTTTGACGGTAAAATACTCATTATTGATGGCCAGCAGCAGGTCGCCGGAAATAATCCCGCTGTCCGCCCGGGAATAGGTCGTTGAATCGGCCGGGAGTTCCAGCAGCTGCCCGGGGATGTTTTCAGTGATGTAAATATCACTGGGCGAGGTGCGGAAAACGTTCTCGTCATCGGGAGAAGTGGCATAACGGTAGAGGTTCACGCTGCTGATCAACAACAGCAGCGCCGCCACCGCCGCATAGACAATCCGAAAATGGTTGGGCCGGTTTTCGAAATAATGCATTGCCAGTTCCGTTAAAGTGACGCCCGGGCTGCACCATCCGTTATCGAGAGCAGGGGCATATATCCGAGCGTTTTAAATTAATTCCGCAATGCCGTTTTTGCAAGCCCGGAAAACGATCGCAGCAAATGACCGCCGCCGGCCAAATAACATTTTACTTGACTTTACCGGGAATATAATGTTTCTTCAGGCCCTGAATTCCGGGTAGGTCTGCGCTGGCGCTGAAAATCCTTCAGGCCGCTTCGCAGCGAAGCCCCTGAATTCCCTCCGGAAGCCCGGCTTCCGGTACTATATCAGACCATCACGAAGTGGTTAAAGTTTCATTTTAAATTCGCAGAAAAAAGGTTGTTGTTCTATGGCAAATTTACGCAATATCGCAATTATCGCCCACGTCGATCACGGCAAGACCACCCTGGTGGACGAGATGCTCAAGCAGGGTCACATTTTTCGGGACAATCAGGTGGTGCAGGAACGCTTTCTGGATTCCAACGATCTGGAACGGGAGCGGGGCATTACGATCTTTTCCAAGAATATCTCGATCACTTACAAAGGGGTGAAGATCAACCTGATCGACACCCCCGGCCACGCCGATTTTGGCGGAGAAGTGGAACGGGTGCTGAAGATGGCCGACGGGGTGCTGCTGCTGGTGGACGCCTTTGAAGGGCCGATGCCCCAGACCCGTTTCGTGCTGCAGAAAGCCCTCAGCCTGCATCTGAAGCCGATCGTCGTGATCAACAAGGTCGACCGCCCGGACAGCCGCGCCGAAGAGGTGCTGGAAGAGGTCTTTGATCTGTTTGTGGAGCTGGAGGCGGATGATTTTCAACTGGATTTCCCCACTGTCTACGCCAGCGGCCGCAACGGCTGGGCGGTGAACGAGCTGGATGACGACCGTCTGAGCCTGGAGCCGCTGATGGATGCAATCATCACGCATATCCCCGCTCCTAAATCCAATCCCGGCCCGGTGCAGATGCAGATTACCAGCATCGATTATAATGAATATGTCGGCCGGATCGGGATCGGGCGGGTGTTCCGCGGCACCATGGAAGATCACAAACGGATGGCGCTGCTCAAGCGCGACGGTTCAAAGCGTCCCTTCGATATCAAACAGCTGTTCGTCTTCGAAGGGCTGGAGAAGCAGTTGGCGGAATTGGCCGAGAACGGCGACATCTGCGCCGTGGTGGGGGCGGAAGATATTGATATCGGCGACACCCTCTCCGATGCCGAGCATCCCGAGCCGCTGCCGCTGATCGCCATCGATGAACCGACCATCAGTATGACCTTTATGGTAAACAATTCCCCCTTCTACGGCAAGGAGGGCAAATATGTCACGTCCCGCCAGGTGCGCGACCGCCTCTACCGGGAGATGAAAAGTGATGTGGCCCTGCGCGTGGAAGACACTTCCTCACCGGACAGCCTGAAGGTGTTCGGGCGCGGCATCCTGCATCTGTCGATTTTGATCGAGAACATGCGCCGGGAAGGCTACGAGCTGCAGGTGGGCCAGCCCAAGGTGATTTACAAAGAGATCGACGGCAAGAAAGCCGAGCCGGTGGAGATCCTGATCGTCGATGTGCCGGCGGACCTGGCCGGGAAGGTGATCGAGATCGTCGGCCAGCAGCGCGGGGAGATGGTGCAGATGGAGCCGAAGGGCGAGATCCAGCACCTGGAATTCCACATCCCTTCCCGGGGCCTGATCGGCCTGCGCAACCGCCTGCTCACCGCCACCTCCGGCGAGGCAGTGATGCATCACCGTTTTTACCAGTATGAGTACTTCAAGGGATCGATCCCCCAGCGCACCAGCGGCGCTCTGATCTCCATGGCCGACGGCCCCTCTACCGGCTATGCTATCGACAGTCTACAGGACCGCGGACGCTTCTTTATTCACCCCGGCGATAGTGTGTACAAGGGTCAGATCATCGGAGAGAACAATAAGGATAAAGACATCGAAGTGAACATTCAGCGCGGCAAGAAGCTGACCAACATGCGCGCTTCCGGCAGCGACCGCGCCCTGAAGCTGGCGCCGCCGACCATCTTCAGCCTGGAAGAGGCCCTGGAGTTTATCAATGATGACGAACTGGTGGAAGTGACCCCCAAGTCGATCCGCCTGCGCAAGTTGCACCTCGACGAAAACGACCGCAAACGCGCCAAGCTGAATAAACCGCTGCTTCAGCAATAAACTGATAATAGTTTATCGAACATCACCCTGATTAGCCACAGAGACACAGAGTGCACAGAGAACCGAACAACCAATGATGTAAAAAACTCTGTGATCTCTGTGGCTCTGTGGCTATAATTTCATTAGACAGTTTAGTTAGTCAATTCGTGAATATTCGCGTAAATTCGTGGCGAAAAAGATGACCCCAGCAAACCCCCAAAAACCGGCCATCCTTCTCGGCATCGAGACCAGCGGAGATACCTGCGCGGTGGGTCTCTCCCGCGAGGGCCGGCCGCTGTTGGAGATTGCCGCCAATATCCGCAATATCCACTCCCGGGAACTGGCTCCGTTTGTGGCGCTGGCCCTGGAAAAGGCGTCGCTGGAAACCCGGGATATTTCCGCTTTGGTGCTCTCGGCAGGACCAGGATCATTTACCGGGTTACGCATCGGCTATAGCTTTGCCAAGGGCCTGGCCCATGCGCTGGCGGCCCCGATAATTGAGGTGCCCACGTTGGATGTCTGGGCCTATCACGGCGGCGCGCGCAAAGCAGCGATCGTTCCGCTGATCGACGCCCGGCGCGGGGAAGTGTTCTGCGCAGTATACCGCTGGAAACAAGGGCGGATGGTTCAGGAAAGCGATTATACCCGCCTGCCCATCGCCGAACTAAACGGATTTATCCCGGAAAAAGCCCTGCTTAGCGGCAGCGATGCCGCCCGGCTGTTCCCGGAACTACAGCCCCATCTCCCCCGCGGCGCCGCCCTGCTGCAGCCCGCCCCGCTCTCTCCGCCGCTCTGGGCCCTCCTGGCCCTGGGATTCGAAAAATACCGTGACGGCCGGTTCGCCGACACCCAATCCTGCGAACCTCTCTACATGCGGACCTTTCAGGGTGCCACATGACAACCCTGCCGACCATCCGGCCCATGCGCCTGGAAGACCTCGATCGGGTGCTGGAGATCGAGGTGCAGGTCTACCGGGACACCTGGTCGCGCAGCAACTACCGCTTTGAGATTGAGGAAAATCGTTTCTCCCTACCGGTGGTGATGGAACTGGAGGGACAGGTCATCGGCTACAGCGTCGCCTGGCTGATGTTCGAGGAGTTTCATATCGCCACCATTGCCGTCGATCCGGCCTTCCAGCGCCGGGGCTATGGCGAATTTCTCCTCCGAGCGATATTGGGAATGAGTGATGACGCCGAATACGCCTTGCTGGAAGTACGCAAAACCAACCATAAGGCCCTGTCTCTCTACAAAAAATACGGCTTCCGCCAATACGGTGTGCGCCGCCGCTACTACCGCGACGGGGAGGATGCGCTGGTGCTGAGGAAAGAGCTTAAATAATTTCGGAATTCGGATTGCGGATTGCGGAATGATTTGAATGCGGAGGGCGAAGAGCGAAGAGCGAAGAGCGAAGAGCGAAGAGCGAAGAGCGAAGAGCGAAGAGCGAAGAGCGAAGAGTAAAAAAATGAGTATGTCCTTGCACGCAAGAGTTTTAATATTTTTTTTGCCCTTTGCCCTTTGCCCTTTGCCCTTTGCCCTTTGCCCTTTGCCCTTTGCCCTTTGCCCTTTGCCCTTTGCCCTTTGCCCTTTGCCCTTTGCCCTTTGCCCTTTGCCCTTTGCCCTTTGCATATAAACGAATCTAAAATCTTTTTTGATATCCCGGCCAAACTGCTATATTAAAATGAACGGATTAACGCAGGCGGATAGGCGGGCATGAAAATCTTGATCGATCTCGATGTGCTGCTGGATGTGATTCATAAGGAAGAGCCCGCTTACAGCACTTCATCGGCCATTCTTAGTCTGGTGCTGGTGCGGGAACTGCAGGCGGTGCTGCCCAGCCATGCCCTGCCGAACATGTTCGCGACGCTCAAACAGTATTCCGGAATACAGCAAGCCAATGACATGATCGACTGGTTTCTGGCCAATTTCGAGATCGCCACACTGGACAAGGCCATATTTGTTGCGGCGCGTAACCTGCCCCTGGCGGATTTCGAGGATGCGATTGTGGCCTGCACCGCGGTACAGCAGGCATGCGATTTCATCATCACCCGCCATATCGGCCGCTTCAGCGGCAGTCCGGTGCCGGCCGTGACGCCGGAGGAATATTTGGAGAGGTATTGAAAATGGGTGGATGGGTAAATGGGTAAAAACGGAGGTAGGGTAGGGTCGCGACCCTACCTTACAGGTCCAGCCCCATCAACCCATCAACCCATTAACCCATCAACCCATCAACCCATCAACCGATGATCACCGTATCCGAAGCTCAAGAAATCGTACAAAAAAACCTCCCGCCGCGCCAGGTGGAGACAGCGGCGCTGGCAGGTAGCGCGGGGAAGATCCTGGCGGCGAATATCGCGGCACTGGAACCCTCGCCCCGCTATACCAACAGCGCGATGGATGGATTTGCGGTGCGCTGGGAGGATGTTCGCCTTGCCAGTGCGGCGCAGCCGGCCAGGTTAACCATCGTCGGGGAGAGCCAGGCCGGCATCCCGTTCTGGGAGGCGCTGCAACCCGGGCAAGCGGCGCGGATCAGTACCGGGGCAATGCTCTGCGCCGGGGCCGATGCGGTGGTGCCGGTGGAAGAGACCGAGGTAGATGGCGCGGTGCTGCGGGTGCTGAAAGCCGAGAAACAGCATCAGCACATCCGCTTCGCCGGGGAAGAATTTGCCGCCGGAGCGGCGCTGCTGGAAGCCGGCACCCTGCTGCGTGCCGCCCAGGTAGCGCTGCTGGCATCCCAGGGAATCGCTGAGGTGCCGATCTACCGCCCTCCGGCGGTGTCGGTCATGGTCACGGGCAGTGAACTGGTGCCGTATGACGCCGCACCGCAGCCCTGGCAGATCCGCGATTCCAACGGCATCATGCTGCGCTGCGCAGTGGAAAGTTCCGGTGGAGTGGTACGCAGTTCCGGACAGGTGGGGGACGATTACCAGCGTACCGTCGCCGCAGTGCGGCAGGCGCTGACCGATTCGCAGATCATCATCTTCTCCGGAGGGGTGTCGGTGGGGCCGCACGACCTGGTCAAGGCAGCGGCGGGGGAATGCGGCTTTGAGACCCTGTTCTGGCGGGTGCGCCAGCGGCCCGGCAAGCCGCTCTTTTTTGCCCGGCGGGGCGAAAGCCTGTTTTTCGGGCTGCCCGGCAACCCGGTCTCCGCCCTGATGTGTTATCTTTATTACATCCATCCGGTGATCCGCCATCTCTGCGGCGCAGCCTTCACCCATCACACGGTCAGCGGCCGGCTGGCGCAGCCGATCCGCAACCCCCTCTCCCGGGCCCAGCTCTTCCGGGTCTCCCTGACCCCGGCCGGCGCCGCCCTGCCGGAGGTGCGCCCCCTGTCAAAACAAGCCTCCCACATGCTCACCTCGGTCTCCGATGCCGGAGGATTTATGCTGCTGGACGTCGGGGCGGATTTGGCGGACGGAGAAATGGTAGAGGTTTATCCGTTTATCTAACCGTATTATTAAACGCTTATACTGAGGACTGTGCAATGCGGAGAACTTTTGCATGGGGCATGGCGCATGGCGCCGTTCTGTGCAAGCGCATGTTCCGACACCAGCACTGTAATACACCATGCTCCATGCCCTTTGCCCCATGCAATGCTACTTTACACTGTGCTCAGTATGAGCGTACCCCGCTAAGCAATCCGTTTCCCCGGATACGCCTGCAGCGCTTTCTTCAAGATCTCCATCGAACGCTCCATCGCTGCGCTGTTGAGTACGAAGGCGATACGCACTTCATCATCACCCAGGCCGGGAGTGGCGTAGAATCCGTTGGCCGGGGCCAGCATCACGGTTTCCCCTTTATCATCAAATTC
This sequence comes from Calditrichia bacterium, assembly GCA_020635015.1. Lineage (GTDB taxonomy): Bacteria > Calditrichota > Calditrichia > RBG-13-44-9 > J075 > JACKAP01. Next base: position 156,256 of record JACKAP010000010.1, read on the forward strand.
CTCTAACAGCCAGCGGCAGAAACGGTCGGCGTTATCCACCGGCAGCTTCACCACGGTGTAAAAGGCGCCGGAAGGCTTTTGGCCGACGACGCCCGGAATTTTCCCCAGGGCGTTGAATACCGTTTCCCGGCGGCGGTTGTAATCGTTGAATACCGCATCCATATAAGACTGCGGGGTATCGACCGCCGCCAGCGCGGCGAGCTGCTCCATGGTCGGCGGGCATAGCCGGGCCTGGCCAAAGCGCAGCGCCGACTCCAGGATATCCTTATTGTGCGTCACCAGACAACCCACCCGCGCCCCGCAAGCGCTGTAACGCTTGGAGATGCTGTCCAGCAGCACCGCCCGGTCATCCAGCCCTTCCAGATGCAGCACCGAATGATGTTTTTTCCCATCATAGACAAACTCGCGGTAGACCTCATCAGAGAAGAAGAACAAGTCGTGTTCCAGCACCAACGCCCGCAGACGATTCATTTCTTCCAGACGGTAGACGTAGCCGGTGGGATTGTTGGGGTTGCAGATCATGATCGCCCGGGTGCGCGGGGTGATCTTTGCCCGGATTTCGGCATCGGGCGGCAGGGCAAAACCGTCTTCCGCCCGGCAGGTCACCGGCACCACCTTCACCCCCGCTTCCACCGCGAAACCATTGTAATTGGTATAGAACGGTTCCGGAACGATCATCTCGTCCCCCTCATCCATGGTAGCAAGCATCGCAAAAATGATCGCCTCGCTGCCGGCGGTGGTCACCAGAATCTCTTCCTTGCTGACATGAATATTATGCCGGCGATAATATTTGACCAGCCCCTCCCGATATTCCCACAATCCCCCGGAGTGGCCGTATTCCAGCACTTTGATCTCATGATTGCGAAAAGCGTTCATCATGACTTCCGGAGTGGGAATATCCGGCTGCCCGATGTTCAGGTGATAAACTTTGATCCCGCGTTTTTTAGCCGCTTCGGCAAAGGGCACCAGTTTGCGGATGGGGGACGGCGGCATGGTTTTGGCTCGATTTGAAATCCGGGGCATGACAATCTCCTCCTTCTCAGTAGCAATATTTCAGGGTAATTAATCTTCTCTAATCAGCAGTAAATTACACAACAAACTGCTTATGGGCAAGCGAACGAAATCACAGCCGGGAATAATATTTTGCTTCTGTAGCCGCACTATGAATAGTGCGGCTACAGAAGCGAAGCACTCATTAAACTTTGATTTCTTTACATAATAACCTGCAAAATAAAAAGCCTGCCAAGTTAGAAAATTGGCAGGCTTTTTAAAAGGATTGATGTTGAGTCCGGTACAGCCTTCCCCGATCAATACCGCGTCAGCGCGCCTTTGGCGATCCCCAACGGCTTGGCATTGAGGGTGCGCCGGGCTTCTTCCACGCTATCATAAGCATAGGTCAGCCAATGCTCGTATTCCGGCACCCGCCCGCGCACGATGCCGGCATACAGCCGGGAAAGTTCCATGGTGATCCGCCCCGGCCGACCTTCGCCGATCAGGTAAACCTTCCAGTCATTCTGTCCCAGGGAGCGATCGCGAGAGTCGGTAACCTTGGTAATCGGGGTTATCTCGGCCGCAGTGCCGGTAAAGAAAGCTTCATCAGCATTGAGAAACTCTTCGACAGTAATCGGGCCGACTTCGGCTTTATATCCCAGGGCCTCTGCCAGTTCCAGAGCGGTGGAGCGGGTGATACCCTCCAGCACCGATTCTTCCTTGGCATTGGTCTTGACCGTGCGGCCGTTGACGATCAGGATATTCTCTCCCGGCCCCTCGGAAATGCGGTCTTCCAGATTGAGAAACACGGCTTCATCATAACCCATCCGCCGCGCTTCGGTGGCGAAGATATTTGATTGCACGTATAGCCCGCCCAATTTAACCGAGGCGTTTATCTGGCTCGGGTGAAAGCGTTTCCAGGGCAGCAGCAGCGTATGCACCCCGGTTTGCAACGATTCCGCCCCCAAATATGCGCCCCATTCCCAGCAGGCAATACTCAACTCCACCGGGCAGGCCCGCGGGGTCAATCCCAAATTGCCGTAGCCGTAATACAGATTCGGCCGGATATAAGCGCTGTGCAGCCGATTTTCCCGCATCACCAGGCGGCACGCTTCTATAATTTCTTCCTTGGTATACGGCACCTTCATATTGATCGCCGCTGCCGAGCGGAAAAAGCGGTCAATATGCTCCTGCAGGCGGAATATCGCCGGCCCGCGCGATGATTCATAGGCGCGGATCCCTTCGAAGACCGAACTGCCATAATGCACCACATGAGACATGGTGTGGATCTCACGGGTATCCCAATCGTATAGCTTGCCCATATGCCAATATTGCTTCGCACCGGGGAAGTTTTTTGTATCGAACATGATCTTCTCCTTGCTTGGTTGTGGATTTTCTATTTTCATCTGATTCTATCACGGCACTGCTTCAGGCAAAAAAAAACCTGGTATGATGATCCCAGGTTTTTTTAACTTGATTTGATTTCGGATAGTAGAAGGAAATATAGCATTGTGACGAACCTATATTGTATTTTCAATCAAGTATTGTGACCTGGATCAAGACAAAATCATAATATCAATTTCGCCGGTAAAAAGTCAAGTTAAATGTAAAATGTATGACGACCAGCCCACGAAATACACGGAATCAACTAAAATGCTGAAAAGGAATTCTCTCGCGTCTTTCGAATATTTCGTGTGTTTGGTGGGCTGAAGGGTAACGAATGTTATTTATTGACCGGTTTTCCGGTAAAATAACCAGCTGCGCTGCATAGAAAGCCGAACAGAATATACCCCACCCCGGTGCCCGCCAGCCACTGCGGCTCCAACTGCAGCAGATTGCCATGAGATTCCCACAGGTAAAACAGCAGGGTGCCGGCAAAGCCGAAGCCGGCTGCCCAGTGGGCCTGACGGGCGCTAGCGTCCGGCCGGAACACCGCCACTACCGGTAAAAACACCGTCGTGGTCAGCACTCCGGAAGAGAGATAGAAAATGTCCTGCAGCGAATTGGTGTTGAGCGCATAGAGCAGCGCCAGCCCGATCGCACCGGCGGAGGACCAGCGCGCCAGGCGGCTAAGCCGTTCGGGGTGCCACTTGCCTTGCAGGCGCGGTTCGATTAGATCATAAGAAGCGGACAGCGCCACCACATTCCCGCAGGTATCGACGGTAGACATCGCCGCGGCGACCAGCCCGATGCCCAGCAGTACGTTGAGCCAGGCCGGGGTGTAATCACGCATCAGGGCGTTGAAGATCAGCGCGCCGTCATCGAGATGGGCCGGGATGACTCCTTCGACCGGCGGATAGAGCACCAGGGCGGAAAGCCCGATCAACAGCGGCAGGATGCCGACAAACACCAGCGAATTAAGGGAGGCCAGTGCCACCCCGCGCCGCGCTTCCTGGTCGCTGCGCGCCGCTTGCAGCCGGATCCACACATCGGTCTCCACCAGCCATCCGGGCAGGTAAGCCAGGAAGGTCATCACGATCATGGCCATGCCCGGGGAAACGTACCAGGGCGCGCCGGGGGCATGCTTCGGGGCACTGCGGGAGACGCTCAGCAGTTCGCCGGCAGCACCCATTCCGGCGACGGCATTCAGGCCGACAATCGCCATGATCAGGATAAACAGCGCCACCAGCGCAAATTGGATCTTGTCGGTCGACACCACCGCTTCAAAGCCTCCGGTGAAGCTATAGGCACCCACGACCAGGGCAATCAACAGAAGCGTGGCCGGCACCGGGATGCCCAGGAAGGGGGCGATGGTGATCCCGGCGGCATAGATCTCCGCCCCGCCCCAGACGATGAACACGAAGATCAGCGCCGGGGCCAGCACCTGACGGCTGCGCGGGCCGAAACGCTTGGCCAGCAGCTCCGGCTGGGAGAAGGCGTCGAGCCGGCGGAAGAGCGGGGCAAACCAATAGAATCCGCCCATGGTGATCAGCCAGGGAATGATCAGCAGCCAGGCGCCGCCGATGCCGTGCCAGTAAAAGAGCTGCACCCCGTAGACGCAGGACCAGCTGATCGACATCATGCTGGCGGAAATCGACAGCCCGCTCGCCCAGCCGGAAAGATTTTTGCTGGCCGCCCAGTAAGCGCGGTTATCTTCCGCATCCTTGCGGTGACGGCGTCTCCACCAGACGTAGAACCCCATCCCCACCACCAGCCCGCTGTAAGCCAGAAAGGCCAGCCAATATATTGCCGTTTGGGACATATTAGTTGTCAGTTGTCAGTTGTCAGTTTGTAGTGATCAGTGGTCACTGATCAGTTGTCAGTTGTTGGTTGTTGGTTGTTGGTTGTATTACCCCCCTTCCGTTCCCCCTTACCAAGGGGGGAAACCTGCAAGTCTCCCCTTGGTAAGGGGAGATTTAGAGGGGTTGAAACATCCGTGTTTATCCCGTCCATCCGTGGCAAAAAACCATTCGTGCCCATTCGTGTACATTCGTGGCAAAAAATCGTGCTACTCCTTAATACTGTATACAAAATTCTCAATCGCCTTCACCGCATTGGCGGTGCCGTTCTCATTCTGCATTGCCTCGCGCAGCGCTGCCGCCCTCTCCGCCATCACGGCATCGTCGAGTGCCGCCCGGATCTCGGCGGCCAGCCGGTCGGGGGTGAGCTTCTTGGGCGGGAGCGGGCGGCGGCTGACCCCCTGCTCATACAGCATCGCGGCCCAGTAGCGCTGATCGACCAGATGGGGCACGGTGACCGATGCCGCCCCGGCCTTGCAGGCGGCGATGCTGGTGCCGGAATTGGCCAGATGCACCACCACCCGGGCCTGGCGAAACAGATAGTGAAAGGGCATCTTATAATCCACGATCAGTATATCGTCCGGCAAATCGTCCGGCATCTCTCCCGGCCAGCTTTTCTGAATAATCGCCCGCACTCCGGCCTTTTGCGCCGCTACCATAAAGAGAGATTTTTTGCTGATTCCCTCTGCTCTTCCCATCGAGCCGAGGGTAAATACCACGTCGGCTTTTCCCGCGGAGGTGAAAGTTTCGATCGCCCCGGGAGGCTGGTAATGATTCTCCGGCACCCACCAGGGTCCGGTCACTGTGAAATTATTAGGCAGATCCGGGTAGGTTTTTCCCATGAATTCCGAAGCGGCCACCAGGTTCAGATGGGGTGAAAAGGTGCCGATCACGTTGATATTGCGCCGGATGCCGTTCAAGCCAAACAGGAGATCCTCAATCTTCTTCTCCACCCGCCCCTTCACCAGGCCGAGCAATTTCCAGCTCAGGCGGTTTCCCCAGTGGCCGAGTTTGGCGACATGCATCGGGGCGGCGTAGGCCGTCGGGATCACCCCGGGGCAGATAATTACCGACGCCCAGGGCAAACGATTTTCCATCATGACCTGCTGTCCGATAAAATCCAGGCTGTGGCATACCCCAAAATGATAGCCCTGGGAGGCCACCAGGAAGTCGTTGTAGAACTTTTCCCCTTCCTGCAGAAACACGTCGTTCACCAGAAAATCAAGCTGTTTAAAAGGCGAAAGGCGCTTCAGGCGGTCACGCACCGCCCCCACTTTATCGAGGTCCAGCGCCGGCCCCACGGCGGCAAAAGGGATGTTGATCTTATCGAAGTGCGATTTGTAGACATTATAGGAACAGACTTTAACGCTGTGCCCGGCTTTCTTCAACGCTTCGGCCAGGGCGACAAACGGCAGGATGTCGCCGGTACTTCCAATCGCTGTCAGCAGTATTTTCATGAGCCCCTGAACCGGTTAACATTTAATCGAACAAACAAATAGAATCACCCGCTGCCGCCCGGCATCATCGCGTTGAACGTTGATCCGGTTGATCCGGCCGGTTGACCCGGCGGGATCACGGTATGATAAAAAAGGCAGCAAAAATGCTGCCTAATTTTTCCCCGAAGGGAGATTACTCCCCCAGCTCCTCTTCCACCGCAAAAACCGGGCGGATGTCGACCGGCACTCCTTCCAGTTTGCGCAGCACGGTTTCCAGCTCCGGCGAACTTTTGCGGTAGCGTTCTACAAACGCTCTGGCCCGGTCATAGTCGCCCAGCGCCTGGATCATCAGCAGGTCATGGGAGAGGTCGCGCATCCCGGCTTCAATCTTCTCATCCACCACGCTGAAGCGCTCGCCGACCGGATCGAAAGCGACCGCGCCCTTTTCCATCAGGTAATTCAAGGTAATCGCGTTCGCCCCGCCGTGGGCTTCGTCGATGCCAAAGCGCACGCTGCGAAAGATGCTGCCGACAAAGCTGGCGTACACCTGGGCCCCTACCTCCGGCGTAAACACCCCGACTTCGACCATGTAGGGAAAAAGATGCAGCCCCACTACATCAGCCTTGGCTTCTTCCAGCACCGAATAGAGTTCTTTCAGCTCGCGGTTGACGGTGGTCTCCTGCCCGTCTTTCATGATGGTCCCCGGGCCAATGCCGTGCACCATCTCATGCAGCAGCACATGGTAGAAGAAGGCATCGAAAGACACCCGGCTCTGATCTTTCTCCGCCATCACCCGCTGTATGATCGGGGTCAGGATCATATCATATTTGGCTTTCGAGACGTTCTTCAGCATCACTTTTTTGCTGCCCTTGGCTTCCCGCACCCGTTCGTCGTTGGGCAGGTTGAAGGCGATGGTCTGCACCCCGGCCTTGGTGTCGCCGCCGGTAAAGACCTCGTTGACCACCATCAGGGGCGACTCGCTGCCCCGGTTGGGATTTTTATACTGATCCGGGATCGGCAGGCGCATCTCCAGTTCATTGAGATATTGGGTAATCGCGCGCAACTTCTCGCTGTCGACCGGATCGACCAGGGTGATGAAAGATTCAAAAGCGGCCTTGTAGCCGAACAGCTCATCTTCATAAACTTCGTAGGGCCCGATCACCACCTCGATGGCATGGTCCTTCAGGTCCATCCAATCCATGTCACTCTGGAAGTAATCGTTGCTGAGAAACGCCTCGGCGCGGCTGTTCAGGAAGGTTTTCAGGGATGGGTTGTCGGTCAGTTGGGCCGCTTCCTTCAGCAGGCTGGCGGCCGGCTGCAGAAACACCTTGTAGGCTTCGTTGTAAGGCACGGCTACCAGTTGGTCGCCCTGGCGGCGAATCACCGTAAAATAACCGGTAAAGGCCTTCTCGTCTTCCGGGTGATCTTTGAGCCACTGCTCAAACTCCTCCTTCGTCATATCAGCGGGATAATAATTGGCGCCCTTTGGCTTGGCCTCTTCGGGATTGATGAACGGCTTATCCTCATCCAGGCGGTCGAACGGGCCGAAGTTGACATCAAAATAAGCTTTCAGCACCTCATAGCCCGGCTTATCCGTCTGGAGGGCCTCGGCGATGGCGGGATTTTTGTCGTATACCTGGCGCAGGAAGATCTGGTCCATCAGCTTCGCCGCCTCTACCAATTTCAACAGCGCCTGGTGATCCCCTTCGCTCAACTGCGAACCGTCGTAAGCGATTTCCACCGGGGCAAATTTTTCAAGCTGCTGTTTTACGTCAGCAACATCGGCAGTAGCCTTGATGACCGGCTCTTTAGCCGTGCAACCGATGATCATGTTTAAAAGCATCAGTATAGCAATTGTCATCATGATTTTACGATACATGAGTGATACCTCCGTTGGTTAGCTTCAGAGTTATCAGCGGTAGTGCGCGTTCCAACCGCCCCTGATTGGCTTGCTGGACGCTGCGCCAATCTGTCCCCTCCTTACCAAGGTGGGGAATAGTGAATAGAGTGCAAACTAAATCTATACAGTTTCCATCTTATCTACCGTGACAACATAATCATACCGAATTCCGCATTCATGTCTCTTTGGCAATCATTAAACATTACCCAAACCAACCATTCGCGTAAATTCGTGGCCAGTTTGTTTATCCGTGTTCATCCCATCCATCCGTGGCAAAAAAAATCACTCCGAAATCCGCAATCCGCAATCCGCATTCGTCCTACGCCGTTTCCGCTTCCAGCAACGCATACTTCTTCACCACATCGCGGGCAATCACCAGGCGGAGAATCTCGGACGTCCCTTCCCCGATGGTGCCGAGTTTGGCATCACGGTAATATTTCTCCACCGGGTATTCCTTGATGAAGCCGTAGCCGCCAAAGATTTGCACCGCCTCGTTGCTCACCTCCATCGCCACTTCGCTGGCGAACAGCTTGGCCATGGTCGCTTCCAGGATCGGCTCTTTGCCCTGATCTTTCAGAGCGGCAGCGCGAAAGACCAGCAGGCGGGCGGCGTCAATCTTGGTGGCCATATCGGCGATCTTGATCTTGATGGCCTGGAACTGGGCGATCTGCTTCCCGAAAGCCGAGCGCTCCTGGGCGTAACGAACCGCATGCTCAAAGGCGCCCCGGGCCACCCCCACGCTCATCGCGGCGATGCTGATCCGCCCCCCATCAAGGATACGCAGGGAATTGAAATAGCCTTCCCCCTCCTTACCCAGCAGGTTGGCTTCCGGCACTGCGCAGTCCTCGAAGAACAGCTCGGCGGTATCGCTGGCGCGCATCCCCAGCTTGTTCATCGGCGCGCCCACGGAATAACCCGGAGTGCCTTTTTCCACCACAAAGGCAGAAATCCCGGCCTTGCCCTTCTCCGGATTGGTGCGGGCCATCACCACGGTGTAGTCGGCGTAGTTGGGATTGGTAATAAAGGTTTTCGAGCCGTTGAGGATCCAGTGATCGCCCACTTTACGGGCGGTGGTCTTCAAACCGAATGCGTCACTGCCCCCGCCCGGCTCGGTCAGCGCCCAGGCTGCCAGGGTCTCGCCGCTGGTCAGTCGCGGCATAAACCGCCGCCGCTGGGCGTCGCTGCCGAACATAAAGATATGATTGCTGCCCAGGGAGTTATGGGCCGCCACCGTCAGGCCAATGGAAGGGTCGGCCGCAGAGATCTCTTCCAGAATGATGGCATACTCGGCATAGCCCATCCCGGCGCCGCCATATTCCTCGGGAAAAAATACCCCCAGCAGCCCGAGTTCGCCCATCTTGGCGATCAGATGCGCCGGGAACTGCTTGTTCTCATCATATTCCAGTACATGGGGAACGATCTCTTCCCGGGCAAAATCGCGAATCGCATTCTGTATGGTTATTTGTTCATCACTTAATTCGAAGTGCATTGATGACCTCCTTCAAAAGATGCTGGTTTTCAATCGCTCATTCTGCGAACAACGAAAGGCCTAGTGCATGGGGCATGGGGCATGGCGCCGGATTGTGCAAGCGCAGGTCCTGACACCCGCACTGTAATACACCATGCCCCATGCTCCTTGCCCCATGCAAAAGTTCTCCGCATTACACACACGCCTCACGATGAGCGTTCGTTATAATCCGCCGGCAAGCACTGTTAGTAAACCGGCACTTAATTTAGTAAAAATTCCTGCAAACCCAAAGATTCAGTTATTTTATCCGGCGCGGCGCAACGCTAAAAGGGTTTGAAATATGATAAATATTCAATATATTGACAGCCTTGAAAATCGACTGAAAAAACAAAGGATTTCCGATGGCCAAAGCGAAGCGCAAGTCTCCCAAACCGGCGCCGCCCCCCCAGGGCGCCTCCCAACCTTCCCGTTCTCAATTACTCGACAAACTCAACCACCCCAATAGCGCCTACAGCTTCTTCGGCCTGCTGTTCCTCTTCTTGATTTTCCTCTACAAGCCGGTGGTAATCGACGGGCTGGGGGTAGAAGGCAGCGACGTGATCTCCGGCATCGGGAATACTCACCAGATGAAAGTCTATGAAGAACAGACCGGCCATAAGCCGCTTTGGAATCCCTACATGTTCGCCGGCACCCCGGTTTACCACCGCCACAATGCGGTCAGCTGGTCGCTGGATTCGCTGATCTGGCTGCTCGACCGCCTGCTCGACTGGCGGGTGTGGTACCTCTGGCTCGGCGCGCTGGGGATGTTCCTGCTGATCCGCTATCTCGGTCTGCACGCTCTGGCCGCCATGATGGCCGCGCTGGGCTACATCCTGCTCCCCCACTTTCACGCCCTGATCGTGGTGGGCCACTTCGCCAAGCTGCGGGCGCTGATGTGGGTGCCCTTCGTGCTGCTGACCTTCCTGCGCCTGATCGACCGCCGCGACCTGCTGAGCATGTTCCTCTTTACCACCGCCTTCGCCCTGCTGATGCGCACCCAGCATTACCAGATTATCTTCTACACCCTGCTGCTGATGCTCTTCAGCGGACTTCCCCAGGTGCGCGCCACCCTGTGCAGACAATGGAGCAAACTGCTGAAGCTGGGCGGCCTGCTGGCGGCTGCGGTGGTGCTGGTGGTGCTGATCGTCACCCAGCCGCTCTTCGTCACCCGCGATTATGCCCCCTACTCCACCCGCGGGGGCAATGCAGTGGATTTGAGCGAGACGGTGGCCGATCAGGATAAGAAAGGCGTCGGTTTTGAATATGCCACCAACTGGTCCTATACCGTACCGGAATTCTGGAACCTGATCATCCCAAAATTTCACGGCGGCACCTCCCAGGAAACGTATACCGGCAGCGCCGTGCCGCAGTTCCGCAACCAGATGATCCCCACCTATTGGGGCGACCTGCCCTTCACTCAATCGCTGGAGTATCTCAGCGTGCTGCTGGCCTTCCTGGCCCTGGTGGCGATCTTCTTCCAGTGGGAACGGCCGCTGGTGAAGGGGCTGACCGTGCTGACGGTGCTGGCGCTGCTGCTCTCGCTGGGCAGACATTTTGAAGAGTTGTATAAGCTGTTTTTCTACTACCTCCCTTATTTCGACAAATTCCGGGTGCCGATGATGATCCTCACCCTGGTGGCTTTCAACGTCTGTGTGCTGGCGGCCATCGGGCTGGATCACCTCATCCGGGGCAACATCACTGAAAAATCCCAGCAGACCCGGCTGTATGTGCTGGGCGGGGCTTACCTGGTGATTCTGGCCATCCCCCTTTTGATGGGCTCCAGCTTTGCGCTCTCTCCGGAAAATGAGGTGCAGCGCTACGCCGGGCAATACGGCATGCAGCAGGCCCAGCAGTTGGTCAACCTCCTCAAGCAGGCCCGGCTGGAGATCCTCCAGGGCTCGGCAATACGCTCCCTGGCGTTTTTCGTGGCGCTGGGCTTGCTGGTGCTGCTCGCGGTGCGCAAGGTGGGCTACCGCGATCAACTGCTGCTGGGAATGGTGGTGCTGGTGGCGCTGGATCTGGGGCTGGTCTCCTCGCAGTATCTCCAGGGAAAGTTTGTCGATCTCGATAGCATGGAGAAGCAGGCCTATCACCTCACGGCAGTCGATCAGCAAATTTTCCAGGACGCCGAGGCGCAGGGCGATTCGCTCTACCGGGTGCTGCCGCCGATTCGCCGGGTGGCCAGCGATTCCCGCTGGCAATATTTCCACCAGTCGATCGGCGGCTACTCTGCCGCCAAACTTCAGGTGATCCAGGATATCATCTCCAACAATCTGGTCGATCCTTCCAATCCGCGCCTGCCGCTGAATCTCAAGGTGGTGGGGATGCTCAACGGGAAGTACATTGCCAGCAACCAGCGCTACAGCGGCAATGGGCTTACCTATCTCGGCAGCGACGAAGCTGCCGGCCTGCACGCCTTCCGCAACGAGGCCGCTCTGCCGCGGGCCTTTTTTGTGGGCAGAACCCGGGTCATCGCCGATGGCGTCGAACGCCTGAAATACATGAACAGCGCCGAATTCGATCCCGGCGGAGAGGCGCTGCTGGAAGTCCCACTGGAAGCCGATATCGCCGTACCGGACAGCAATAGTTACGCCCGGGTGACTCACTTCGCTCCGGATCAACTGACGGTGGAAGTAAGCACCAACGTACAGACCCTGCTGGTGCTGTCTGAGGTCTATTATCCCCGCTGGAAAGCAGCGCTGGAAGACGGCGCCCCGCTGAAGATTTACAAGACCAACCACCTCCTTCGCTCGATGGCGGTGCCGGCGGGCCAACATACCATCACCCTGACTTTCCATCCCGGGCTGTATTATACCGGGGTGACCATCTCCTGGATCGGCTGGCTGATTACCTATGCAGGGCTGGGGTTCTTCTTTTGGCAGGGGTATTTGCGAAAGCAGGACGAGGCGGCTTGAGCTTAACGAGATAACACTTTCCTCTATCATTGCATTTAGCGTCATCTCTCTGCTATATTCCGCTCTATCCGGGAGCGGAATTATGGCAGATCAGGTTGATATTGCGGTCATCGGCGGAGGCATCGTGGGGCTGGCGGCGGCGCTGGCGCTGAGCGGGCGGGGGCGGTATTCCCTGGCCCTGCTGGAGGCGGAGGCGGAGCTGGCCGCGCACCAGACCGGGCACAACAGCGGGGTGATCCACTCCGGCCTCTACTACCGCCCCGGCTCCCTCAAGGCGCAAAACTGCACCCGGGGGCGGGAGGCGCTCTACCGCTTCTGCGAGACCCACAACATTCCCCATGAGCGCTGCGGCAAGATCGTGGTCGCCACCCGCCCGGAGGAGCTGTCCATCCTGGACAATCTGGCGGAGCGGGGGCGGGCCAACGGCCTCAAGCTGCGCCGCCTCTCCGCTGAAGAACTGCGCGAGCACGAGCCTCACGCCGCCGGCATCGCCGGTTTGTGGGTGCCGGAAACCGGGATCGTCGATTACCGCGAGGTGGCGCAGGCCTACGCCCGGCAGATCGAAGCCCAGGGCGGGCAGATCCGCCTGCGCAGCCGGGTGAGGGCAGTGCAGCACGAGGGCGGGCGGCTACGCCTGGAGAGCGCTTCCGGGGAGATCTCCGCCCGCCTGCTGATCAACTGCGCCGGGCTGCAGGCCGACCGGGTGGCGCGCCTCTGCGGGAGCGATCCCGGCCTGCGCATCGTGCCCTTCCGCGGGGAATATTACGAGCTGCTCCCGGAGAAGCACTCTTTGGTGCGCAACCTGATCTACCCGGTGCCCGATCCCCAATTTCCCTTCCTGGGGGTGCACTTCACCCGGATGATCGGCGGCGGGGTGGAAGCCGGCCCCAACGCGGTGCTGGCCTTCCGCCGCGAGGGCTACCGGCGCGGCAGCTTCTCTCTGCGCGACGCCTGGGAGACCTTAAGCGATCCCGGCTTCCGCATCCTGGCCCGGCGCCACTGGCGGATGGGGCTGGGGGAGTTCTACCGCTCCTTCTCCAAACCGGCCTTCGTGCGCGCCCTGCAGCGGCTGCTGCCGGCGCTCCAGATGAGCGACCTGCGCCGGGGCGGCGCGGGCGTGCGCGCCCAGGCCCTCTTCCCCGACGGCCGCCTGGCAGATGACTTCCACATCGTGGAAGCCCCGGGCATGATCCAGGTGCTCAACGCCCCCTCCCCGGCGGCGACGGCCTCGCTGAGTATTGGGGAAACGATTGCGGCGCTGGCGGAGGGGCGTTTGAGGGGGTGATGGGTTGTTATGCCGCTCAGCATCAGAAAGAATAACTTCATAAATGCTTAACATGAGGATCCGCACAAGATGAGTTTGGATCTATCCAACCTTCTCATTATGTTTACTTTACTGCAATAAATTTCTTGATTATCGAAACTGGAATGATTATTCTAAATCAAGCGAAAGAAATATGAAATTAAGATTGGGGTAAAAGAGTGATCACAAAAGAGCAAATAAAAGCCGAAGTCGACAAGATAAGAGATGAACATCTAGCCCTCTTATACAGAATAATAAAGGCTCTTGAAATTCCCATAGAAGAGTCGACAAAATCCGTTAGATCGAAAGGCTCTCGAAAAGCCAGCAAGAAAACAGAATGGCACCAATTTATTCAAGAAACTTACGGGTGTTTATCAGCGGCCCCGATTGAACGTGGCGACCAGGGAATATATGAATTTCGCGAGGTAATTGAGTGACGTATTTGCTGGATACGAATACTTGCATCAAATATCTCAATGGAAAATCCGAAGAAATTCGGAACAATTTAGAATCACAACAACCGGAAGAGATCACAGTCTGCTCGATTGTAAAAGCGGAATTATTTTACGGTGCCCTCAAAAGTGGCAGGCCAAAAGAAAATTTAGAAAAAGTTCAAAGGTTTTTAGATCGTTTTATATCCCTACCATTTGATGATAGCGCTGCAGAAAAATATGGTGAAATTCGGGCAACGTTAGAGAAAGCAGGAACACCGATTGGTCCCAACGATTTGTTCATTGCAGCAATAGCAGCCGCTAATAAAACCATATTAGTGACGCACAATACACGAGAGTTTCGTAGAGTAGTGGAATTAACGTTAGAAGATTGGGAAAAATAAAATGTTCATTTGGGAATCATTTTTATTCCACTAGCAGGCTGCGGCATAACAAGCCGATGTAGCCGAAAAAAAGGCTGTTAACGCCCACCGATTTGTTACACTGTGAATCAGGCTTTTGCAGTTATAGATTTCTCACAAACAACGTTCGAAATGACGGCGTTCGGTCATTCCAAGGTTCCGATATCCATCGGAAAGGAACCTGTTCTTGTAAAAAATTTGTAGTTGGGTAGATTGAGCGATAGAATCGAGATTTTGAGCGCTGTTTCTTTTGTAGCGGCACTTTGAAAAGTGCCGCTACAAAAGAAAACGGTTCATCCAGCTTCCCATATACAACGTTTTAATATACTAAGTACTAATCCCAGGATACAAAATTGGCCCAGCACGATCTAACCCCGGCAAAGCAGTTAATCCAAAAATGCCGTGAAACCCGGGATCCCTATTTGGACCTCGGCCAGTGCGGCATTACCGATTTGAATGACCTACCGGAACTCTTTGAATGCAGCCATCTGGAAACCTTAATTTTGAGTAATCGTTGGCGGGATTATGATAAACGAACCTGGATTAATAGCAGCAATACCGGGCCGAAAAATAAACTTGATTTCATTCCTCAAGAAATTGCTCAATTAAAGAATCTAGCAATACTAATTATTGGAGGAGAGTTTGCGGAATCTTGGGGAATTTCCGATATCCGGAGTTTAGGAATGCTGACCAGTTTACAATCTTTAATCATTAGCAATAATCAAATTCCCGATATTCGTAGCTTAGAAAAGCTCACCGGGTTACAAGCTTTGGATCTTAGCTCTAATCAAATTTCCGATATTCAGTTTTTAGAAAAGCTCACCGGACTACAATCTTTAAGCCTTAGCAATAATCAAATTTCTAATATTCGTGGTTTAGAAAAGCTCACCGGATTACAATCTTTAGACCTTAGCTCTAAAATCAAATTTCGATTATAGTTTTTTTTAGAAAAGCTCACCGGATTACAATCTTTAAACCTTAACAAAAATCAAATTTCCGATTACAGTTTTTAGAAAAGCTCACGGGATTACAATCTTTAGATCTTAGCAATAATCAAATTTTTGATTATAGTTTTTTAGAAAAGCTCACCGGATTACAATCTTTAAACCTTAGCTTTAATCAAATTTCCGATATCCAGTTTTTAGAAAAACTCACCAAGTTACAATCTTTATTCCTTAGCAATAATCAAATTTCCGATATTCAGTTTTTAGAAAAGCTCACCGGGTTACAAATCTTTAGATCTTCGCTCTAATCAAATTTCCGATATTCGGTTTTTAGAAAAGCTCACCGGGTTACAATCTTTAAACCTTTAGTAATAATCAAATTTCCAACATTCGTGCTTTAGAAAAGCTCACCAGGTTACAAGCTTTAGATCTTCGCTCTAATCAAATTTCCGATATTCAATTTTAGAAAAAGCTTACCGGGTTACAAACATTAATCCTTAATCATAATCAAATTTCCGACATTCGTAGTTTAAAAAAACTCACTGCTTTACAATCATTAGACCTTTAGCAATAATCAAATTTCTGATTATCCATGGTTTAGAAAAACTCACCGGCTTACAATCTTTAGACCTTAGCAATAATCAAATTTCTGATTATAGTTTTTTTTAGAAAAGCTGACCGGGTTACAATTTTTATACCTTAGCAATAATCAAATTTCCGATATTCAGTTCTTAGAAAAACTCACCGGGTTACAATTTTTATATGAGCAAGCAATAATCAAATTTCCGATTATAATTTTTTAGAAAAGCTCACCGGATTACAAGCTTTAGACCTTCGCTCTAATCAAATTTTCCGATATCCGGGGTTTAGAAAAGCTCACCGCATTACAATCTTTACACCTTGGCTTTAATCAAATTTCCGATATCTGGGTTTTAGAAAAGCTCACCAGGTTACAAACTTTAGACCTTCGCTCTAATCAAATCCAGGAAATCCCGGAAGCTATTTTTCAATTAAACATGGAAATAAATTTGGAGGAAAATGGCGGTGGGTTAAATCTTTATAACAACCCCATAAAATCCCCTCCCCTGGAGATTATAAAGCAGGGGCGGCAGGCAGTGCTGGAGTGGTTTGCCGCGAAAAAGGTAAAACTGAACGAAATCAAAATTATTCTGATCGGCGATCCCAAGGCGGGGAAGACCTCGCTGCTGCGCCGGCTGAAGGATGACTCGTTCAACCAGGAAGAAGCGCAGACCGACGGGGTGAATATCGAGGATATTCAGTTCGGGGCATGCCAAACCTTCCAAGCGCAAACCATCCTGCACCCGATCACCGGGCACTTCTGGGATTTCGGGGGACAGGAAATCATGAACGCCACCCACCAGTTCTTCCTCACCCGCCGCTCCGTCTACATCCTGGTGCTGGACGCCCGCAAGGACGACCATGTGGCGGCGCAGATCCGGCAATGGCTGAAACGGGTGAGCGCCACCGGGGGAAATTCGCCGGTCCTGGTGGTGGCCAATCAAATCGACATCAACAGCGGCTTCGGCTTCGAAAATGAGTATGAATTGCAGCGGGAATTCCCCCAGGTGAAGTATTTCATCAAGGCATCCTGCGCTACCGGGGAGAAGATCGGGTTCATCAAGGAAAAATTGGCGGAGCTGATCCCCGAGGCGGAATTCTTCCAGACCACCGAGATTGACGAGCGCTGGATGGCGCTGAAAGATGCACTGCAACAGGAAACCAAACCGAAGCATTTCCTCAATGAAGACCGCTTTATCGAATTGTGCCGGCAGTGCGGCTTAATTAAACCATCCGAGCGAAGATATGCTATCAATTTTTTGCACGACCTGGGCATTGTGCTGCATTTCGAAGCGATCAAGCGCTATGATTACTATGTGCTGGATCCCTTCTGGATTACCTATGGGGTTTATCAAATCTTAACCTCCGCCCTTGCCGGTGCGAACAACGGCATGGTGGGCATGGACCAGCTGGAATACATTATCAATGAAGAGCCGGATAAAAAAGAACGCTACCGCCCGACGGGCGAAGCCAAAATCGAATACACCAACCAGCAAAGCCGCTTTTTGCTGGAGATCCTCAACCAGTTCAAACTCTGTTTCCGCTTGCCGGATGACAGCCGGTTTATTATCCCCGATTTACTGGATACCGATGAACCGGAGGAATTGACAGGGCCTATCCGAAACGCCGTCGGCAGCCTGCGCTTTGTGTACGATTATGACTACTTGCCCAAATTTATCATGCCGCGTATCATCGTGGAGACCCACCGGGTACACGCAAAGATCTGGCGCACCGGCTGCGTGCTGAAAAACAACGACTGCCTGGCGCTGATTTCGAATTACCAGAACCGGATCTCGATTGCCGTGACCGGCGAGGATAAGAAAAAATGGGAATTCATGTCAGTCATCCGCTTCTTGATCGACAGCATCAACCGGGAACTGAGCGATCCGCCCAATATGCTGATCCCCCTGCCCGGCACCAATGAATTTGCCGATTACGAAGAACTCCTGGAACGGGAAAAGGATCGCGAAACATATTACACCTTATACAAGCCGGTGAAGCGGAAATTCGAGATCTCGCTGCTGCTGCAGGGCGTCGCCAGCCGGGATGAGGTCCGGATCATCAGCGAAAAACTGGATTTGTTGGACCGCAAGTTCGATACGATGCTGAGCAAGCTCGATGCGCATTTTGATTATCTGATCGAATTGCCGGCGAACCGGGATGTCAAGGCAGAGATCGCGGCGGCAGTCGCGGAACTGAAGTTGCAGCCATCGCCCGATTTGGTCGAAGACATCATCGCGGGCATTTCAGCGGCATTGGATCAATCCACCGCTAAAATGGACCGAAGACTGAATGAAATCCTGGCCGATTGGCAACAGACCGACCAGGTCGGCATGAAATTAAAGCTGGCCGTTCCCCTCCTGAACCTGATAGGCCTTCAATTGGAAACCGAGTTTGATGTCAAAAAGTGGGCGGCACAGATGGTTCAAAAACATAAAAACAAGCAGATATTTCATACCATCCTGGAGGCCCGCGCACGCTCACTTGGCCGGGACGAAATTGAATAACATCCGCACTTAGATCATTTTCTCCACCGCCACCTGGAATGCCCGCGGTTTGAATTGAATATCATCCTGATTGCCAAAGGTCGTTTCAATGTCCTGCATGATGGCGGCCGCTTTCTCATCGGCAAGGATGGCGAAGTAGAGGGTTGAGTACGCCGGCAGGTCCTTCTCCAGATGCCACCAGCCGTACTGCTCGATCGTCTCGGTGGTATGCCCGGTGACGTCGACTTCGCTGTAAATTTGAATCTGGTGCTTTTCAAATACCTTCCGGATTTGATCCTTAAAGGTGGTCAGGCTCATCAAACCGATCAATTTCATAAATCCTCCGCATTTATTTTTTGGATATCGGTTGTTCCGGCTGATTGGCGCTTTCTTCATCGTTTCTATTGTCTGGCGCCGTTTCGATGACCGGTACTGCCGGCGGTTCTTTTTCATGCGCTGGGGCTTCTGGCGCCGCTGTCGCGGCCTCTGCAGGTTCCGGGTAGTTTTTCCTTTCGACCAGGAAATACACCAACGGCACCGCTCCCAGGGTCAATACGGTGGAGGCGAAAGCCCCCCACATCAAGGCGATCGCCAGCCCCTGGAAAATGGGGTCGAACAGAATGACGATGGCGCCGATGACCACGGTGCCGGCCGTCAGCAAGATCGGCCGGGTGCGCACTGCGCCGGCTTCCAAGACCGCCTGCTTCAAGGGCACCCCGTCGTTCAGCCGCAGTTGCACAAAATCAATGATCAAGATCGAGTTGCGCACCATAATGCCCGCCAGGGCAATCATGCCGATCATGGACGTGGCGGTAAAAAACGCCCCGTGCAGCCAATGGCCGGGAATGATGCCCACCAGGCTGAGGGGAATGGCCACCATCATCACCAGGGGCACTTTAAAGGATTGAAACCAGCCGATGATCAGCAGGTAGATAATCACCAACACCACCGCAAAGGCGGCGCCAAGATCCCGGAATACCTCATAAGTGATCTGCCATTCGCCATCCCATTTCATGGCGATCTGCTCTTCCAGGAAAGGCTCGCCCTTATACATCGGCTCGATGGCGTAGCCCTGGGGAAGCTGGATCTGTTTGATCTTTTCATCCATATCCAGCATGGCGTAGACGGGACTCTCGATCTCTCCGGCCACATCCCCGGTAACGTAGATCACCCGCCGCAGGTTCTTGCGGAAGATGCTTTTATCTTCAGCGCGCGCTTCCACCGTCACCAGGTCGCTGACCGGGATCATCTGGCCGGTTTGCGAGCGCACGGAAATATCGCCCAGGCGGTCGATGGAAGAGCGCTGGGCCCGGCCGAGGCGCAGTTCGATGCCCAGCGGCTCGATTTCCGTAGGCACATGCAGCAAACCGGCATCCGCGCCATTCAGCGCAATGCGCATGGTATGCGCCAACTGCCGGGTGTTGACCCCGGAGAGGGCGGCTTTTTCTTTATCGACTTTCAAATTGTAAATCGTCTGGTCGTCCTCCACCATCCAGTCGACGTCGACCACGCCGGGGGTTTCCTGAAAAATATCGCGGATCTGCTGCGCCACCGCCATCTGCTGTTCGTGGTCCGGGCCGTAGACTTCCGCCACCAGGGTCGAGAGCACCGGCGGGCCGGGGGGCACTTCGGCGATCTTCACCCGGGCGCCGTATTTGTCGGCGATTCGCCGAATACCCGGGCGGATGCGCCGGGCGATATCGTGACTCTGATCATCCCGCTCCGATTTGTGCAGCAGATTCAACTGAATATCCGCCATATTCGCGCCGCGGCGCAGGTAGTAGTGGCGCACCAATCCGTTGAAATTGATCGGGGCATAGGTGCCGACGTAATATTGATAGTTATGCACTTCCGGAACATCTTTCAGTTCGGCAACCATCTCATGGGCCGCCGCGGCGGTTTGCTCCAGGGTGCTGCCTTCCGGCATGTCGATGATCACCTGAATTTCGCTCTTGTTGTCAAACGGCAGCATCTTCACTTCCACCACCCGGATGAACAGCAGACTTACCGCCAACAGCAACATGAACGCGATGACGCCTAAAGCGATCCAGGTTTTGCGGGGGCTGTCCAGCAGCGGGCGCAGGGTCTTGTCATAAAAACGGTAAATCAGCGAAGACTCGAAACCCTGGATTTCATCGGTATGCCCGTGCTGTTGCAGCAGGCGGTAGGCCAGCCAGGGGGTGGCGATAAGCGCGACCATCAACGAGAACAGCATTGCCAGCGAGGCGCCGATGGGCATCGGGCTCATGTAGGGGCCCATCAGGCCGGAGACAAAGATCATCGGCAGCACCGAGGCGATCACGGTAAAGGTGGCCAGAATGGTGGGATTGCCTACTTCGCCAATTGCGGCCAGGGCGGCCTGCATTTTGGGAAGCCGCCGCATGGAAAAGTGGCGATGCAGGTTTTCGGCGATGATGATGGAATCATCCACCACAATCCCGGTAACGAAAATAAGCGCAAAGAGGGTCACCCGGTTGAGGGTGTAGTCGAACAGGTAATAGACAAACAGGGTCAGCGCAAAGGTGATCGGCACCGAGGCAAACACCACCAGTCCTCCCCGCCACCCCAGGAATAAACCCACAATGATCGTCACCGCGACGATGGCGCCGATCAGGTGTTCCAGCAGGGTATTGACTTTTTCGGAAGCAGTTTTGCCGTAATTGCGGGTTTCGACGACGTGTACGTCCGAGGGGATCAGGCGGCCTTTCAAGGCTTCGGTTTTCTGCAGCACTTTGTCGGCAACGGCCATGGCGTCCGCCCCTTTACGTTTGGCAATGGCCAGGGTGACCGCCGGATATGATTGCGCCGGCAAATCCGCCAGCGCGGGATTTTGCGCCCGGTGCGCGGCAGTGCCGTATCCAAAAAAAACATAATCGCCGATCTCCTCCGGGCCATCTTCAATATCCGCCACATTTCTCAGATATACCGGGTTGTTGCCAAACACGCCGACCACCAGGTTCTCCACATCGCGCATGCTGGTGAGGAAATCTCCGGTTTCCACGAGATACTCCCGGTTCAACTGCTGGAAATTACCGACCGTCAGGTTTTGGTTAGCCGCCTCGATCTGTTGGGCAATCTGCAGCGGATCAACCTGATAGGCGCGCATGCGTTCCTGATCGAGAATGATGCGCACCTTGCGGCGCTGTCCGCCGGTCAGCTCGAGTTCCGACACATCGCTGACTTTTTTGATCTCGGCGCTCAATTCAGCACCGATGCGCCGCAGTTGATAACCGTCGTAATGTTCGCTCCAGAGGGTGAGGGTCAACACCGGCACATCATCAATCGATTTGATCTTGATGAGCGGCGGAAAGGTCAATTCCCGGGGCATTTTATCCATATGCTTCATCATGGTGCTCCAGAGTTTGACCAGGCTCTCCTCGGCATCATCTCCCACATAATAGCGGGCGGTGACAAGTGCAAAATCGGGGCGGGAGGTGGAATACACATACTCAACCCCGGGGATTTCATTGATCACCCGTTCCAGCGGCTTGGTCACCCGCTCTTCCACCTCTTTGGCACTGCTGCCGGCGAAGGGAACAAAAATATCCACCATCGGCACCACGATTTGCGGTTCTTCTTCCCGGGGGGTCAGATAAGTAGCGAGCACCCCGATCAACAGCGCCGTAACAATCAGGAGCGGGGTCAGTTTTGAGTCGATGAAGGCTTTCGCCAGGCGTCCGGCAATACCGATCTTCATGGCTGTACCTCCACCGGCTGTCCATCCAACAGATTCGCCATCCCGGCCGTAACGATCGTTTCGCCGGGATTCAGCCCGGAGAGAACTTCCACCCGGTTGCCGAAGATTGAACCGCTGCGGATCCAGCGCAGGCGGGCGATATTTTGATCATCGACCACATAAATGCCTTCTAACTGGCCGCGCAGGAAGACCGCTTCCCGCGGGATCAGCAGCGTGCGGTCCGCTTTACCGGCAATCGACACCCGGGCGAACATACCGGGTTTCAGCAGTTGGCCAGGCTCCTTTATCAATACCTTGATGTCAAACTGGCGGCTCAGCGGATCGGCGGAGGGAACGATCTGGTCGATGGTGCCCTTAAGCGGCGCACCCGCGGCTGATGCACTGACCTGGATCAGGACCGGCATACCGGTGGTCAGGCTGCCGACTTCGGTTTCCGGCACCTTGGCGGTAATCTTCAGCTGGCGCAGGTTTTCCACCTCCACGATGGTCTGGCCGGGATTGGCCAGATCCCCCTCATCGGCAAACTTGGCAGTGACCACGCCGTCGAATGGGGCTTTGAGAATGCTATAGCTCAAAATCGCTTCCACCTCTTTCTTCGCTTCGTAGGCCGTCCGGCGGCGGGCTTCCGCGCTGGCAAAGGCAGACTGCATATCGTCCAGTTCCTTCCGGGTAGCAGCTCCATTTTTAAACAAGGCCTCGATGCGTTTCAAATTGGTGGCGGCATTTTGGTAATATACGTCCGCTTCCGCAATTGACGCTTCCGCCTGAGAGCGCTTGGCTTCCAGGTCGTCGCTGCGCAGCTTTACCAGCGTCTGCCCCTTCTGTACCGGCTGGCCCTCACTGACATAAACTTTTTCCACCCAGCCGCTGATGCGGGTTGATAGCTGCACCTCTTCCAACGCTTCGACAGTGCCGGAATAGCTGCTGGTACCAGCGACCGGCTGGGCATCGATCTGCAGCGCACTGACCGCCACCGCTTTCACGGTGCGACTGCCGGCGGGGTTGTCTTCACTTCCACAGGCGCTCAACAGCAGGAGGGAAAAGAGGCTGATAAAATAAAGGGTCTTCTTCATATTGATGATTGCTCCATGCTTACAGGTATTTGGTTTTCAATCAGTTGAAAGCGGATTAAGCGGCTCCCAGGGCAAAGGTAAGTTCGTCTAACGCCACGTTGTAATCATGCCGGGCTTTCAGGAAACGCAGCTGCGCCCGGGTGCGCATCACTTCTTTCTCCAGCAAATCCGCGGTTTTTTCCAGGCCTTCTTGAAATCGTTCCCGGGTGATATTCAGACTCTCCTGAGCCTGTTGCACGGCGGCCTGCGCCACATGAATCCGTTGCCGGGCGGCGGTGAGATTCCGTTGGGCGGCAGCGACCTGATTGCGCGCTTGATGCACGGCCTGCTGGTATTGAAATTTCACCTGGCGTAAGCGGGCGCTGTTTTGCCGCACCCGTCCCAGATGGCCGAAGCCGTCGATGATATTCCAGGAGAGCTGAACCCCGACGGTCCAGTTGCTCGCATCCTGGCTGAAGGCATCCGGGCTGTTCCATTCATGGGCTCCAAAAGCATTCAGCCGGGGAAGCCAGGCGCCGCGACTGGCCCAAAGGCTGCGCCGGGCGGCGGATGTTTGCGATTGCAGCGCCAGCAGATCCGCGCGATTTGCCAGCATCTCCGGGCCCGTTGACGCGAGCGCCGGCGGGGCAGGGATGGTCAGGGTATCGGCGGGATAAAGCAGGCGGGGCTCCTGCGACATGCCCAGCAACAGCTTGAGCCCATCACTGACCTGGTAAATTTGATTCATGGCCACAATGCGCTGCTCGCTTAATTCTGCCAGACGCACCTCGGCGGCGAGATAATCCGCCCGGCTGACCATTCCCTGCTCGAAAGCGGTTTGGGCGTTATCGCGATGTGCCCTGGCGGTTTCGATGGCATCATCAATGGCGCGCAGGCTTTCATTCGACAGGATCAAGGCATAATATGCCGTCTTCACCTGAAAGGTCAGGGCCTGCCGGGCCCGTTCCAGGCTGTGCGCCCGGGCTTGCTGCATCGCGCCGGCGGCGGTTTTGCCGAAAATCGCATCGAGGTTCACCAGCGGCACCTTTACCTGAACGCGGGTGGTGAAATTATCAAATTCATCCGGATGGTTCAGGGAATGGATTGCAAAATCCGCCTCGCTAAATACCCCCTGCTTGAGTTTCAAACCGAAGACCGAGACCGGGTCGTTCGAATTGACATAATCTCCCGAGAGGGTCACGCCCGGCAGGATGCCGCTCCAGGCCTCCAGATTTCGCCCCCGGGCTTCGGCAAGCTGCTCGGAGGCGATCAGCACCGAATAACCGCTGCTGTCTCCGATCGTCACCGCATCAGCCAAGGTCAGCGATAAAGTATCTCCCTCTGCCGCCCAAAGGCCGATCGGCAGGAAGAACATCCAAAGCAGTATGTTCAGTTGCATCTTTGTCATTTTTCATTCTCCACAAATTCATTTTCAGACCAACTTGCCCAAACATGTTGGTTTTTAGATATAGCAAACTTGAAAAGGTTACAGCGGATGAGGGCGGGCAATGCCGGAATGGAGTTGATCACGCCTCCCGGGCACCTTACCCCCGCTTATCCTCCCATCAACCCATTTCTGCAGCCCAAAATGACGACTGCGGCCATTTGAATCCCCGGGGATACCGGATGGTCGCCCGGCGGATCTGCCAAATCATCATCCGTTAGTATTTTTACCCAAAAGTGATTATATTTGACCACTGTGGCGATCGCACCGTCTCACAGAAAGGAGTCTATTATGATGCCGTTTTTTCTGATCATTGCTGCATTGATTGCCGTGCTGGCAATCCTCTTCGCCTTAGAAAACGCCGTTCCGGTTACCGTTACCTTTTTCGCTGCCGAGTACCAGAGCACCCTGGCCATGGTGCTGGTACTTTCCCTGATCATGGGCATCATCCTGGGTTTGCTGGTGCTAATGCCCCGGATGATCCGCCAGAAACTCACCATTTCCAACCTCAATAAACGCTTAAAGACCCTGGAGAAAGAACTTGCCGCCCACTTGCCGGCGGACGGCGAAGCGCCGGATCCACCGGCCGGACCGGATGAGATTGAACCACCGGCACATCCCGGAATGTTGAAATAGTGCCGGCGAAAAAAGGAGGATAGAACCGCTATGCGAGGACTATTGATCATCATACTGCTGATCGGAGCCACCCTGTTCATCATGCAGAATATGGCTGTCACAACCATTTTTTTCTTCAAATACACCTACACCATCCCCCGGGCCCTGCTGCTGGTGATCACCCTCTCGGTCGGCATCCTGATCGGCTTGCTGATCCCCACCGGCAACGGGAAAAAGTAGAGCTTAAGGGTAAATGCTACAGAGCGCGACATCCGCGTCATCCGCGTTCTATTTGGGCTATTACGGACCTCAAGATTTTTTTATCGTATACTGTGGTAAATAGAGAGGCTATGGCTAATAAACCGACTCAACCCGATCTTCCGCAGGAGCAGCTCCTGGCCGCCTTCCGGGATTTCGCCGAAGGGCATTTTCAGGAAAGCCGGCAGCGCTGGGAACAACAGCATCAGCAGGCGCTGAGCGACTTCCGCGAGATGCTCGAGCGCTGCCGGGAGCGCCTGGAGGCCCTACCGGCAGATCCGGACCATCTGAGCGAGCTCTGGGAGGAGCTGGGCCGTTCCGCCCTGCAGGTGAAGGAATGGCTGCAGGCCCTGGCATACCTCCCCCCGGAGCGGTCGCTTTCCGAAGCCCTCGCCAAGCTGCCGGAGCGTCTCGATACCTATATTCAGTCCCTTCCCCGAGAAGCCCGGCTGCTCATTCCCGCAGATTATTGGGAAGCGGACGCCGGCGACGGCCTTTATCTGCGCGGCTGGAAGGCCAATCACCGCTACCGCAAACAACTGCGCGCCCTGGGAACAACATGGCAGAACTTCTTCCGCAAACTGTTCAAAAGGGCACCGCGAGACCTTCCCGCCTACTATCGCCGGTTTTCCCAGCACGATTTCGTCCGCTTTTACCTTGGCCTGCCATACCAGGATTTTTTAAGCCGGGAATGGCAGCATTACCTGCAGCGGGCGGCGAATGATCTGGCCGATCTGCATGGCTTGCATGAATCGCTCAACCAGCAGTTCCTGTTCGAAAAACCGGCGGAAAATTCGGAGGCCGAGAAGCAAGGCGCCCCAGCAGCGACGGTCGATGCCATCGTGCCGGCCACCACCGCCTGGGCCAATGCCACTGCGGAAGATATCCGGGCGGCGCAAGCAGGATTCCAGACGATCCGCGCGGGTATCGACCGCGCTTTGGAAGCACTGGAGCAATACCACTCCGCATCGCAGGTGCGCTTTGGGGAATGGTACCACAAAACCATTGAGGTTTTCCGGGAGAAGTGGCATTATGCCGGCACCTTCATGCTGCGCGGCGGGAAATTCGGCCCCGCTCCCATCGGCCGGGTCAATGCCCACCTCCGGCAGCAGTTCGTGCAGCGGTATGGTGCCTGGCAGCACCATTTCTCCGGCGAGCAGCAGGATTGGCAGCACCTGCTTTCCCTGCAGCACATCCAGTTGAGCACCGGCAGTATTTACCTGAACACCATGCAGGCCTATCTGGACAAGCTCAATCGCCAGATCATTCCCCCGTTCGAGAATACCCGGGCGGTCTTCGACGCATCACTGAAAGCATTTCAGGCCATCGCCGAAGAAGAGCCGGAGCGCTTCAGGCGGAAAATTATCAGCGAAAACCGCCAACTCCTGAAAAAGCTGCGCGAGGACTTCCTGCCGGCAATGATGGAACCGCTTTTGCGCAACCCGGTGGAAAGCATCGCCCAGTTGTTCCTGCATCAGATCGAAACTGCGGTGCGGGCGCTGCCGGAAGAACAGCTGGTGTTTAAGAAACGCGATCTGACGCATCTGCCCCCGAGATCGGAGATCGAAGATGTGCCGATCAAAGAACTGCTGGAGCGGCGCACCTGGATCGATTTCCGCACCAAGCTGGAGGCCTACCTGAGCCAGACCGGGAAAAAGGTCGAGCGGATCCTGCAGGATATTTCCGAACTCGACCAGATTGTAGAGTTTAACCTGGAGGCGGCGCTCAACAGCCTGAAGACCGACAAGGTCAACACCGAAGAAGCCCACCGGGTGGTGCGGGAGGGGCTGGAACGGGCCCGCGGCAAGATCAGCGGTTTTGTGGACAGTTTCCATCACGACGGCGGGGATATCCGCACCCATCTGTTCGATCTCGCCTATGAATTCATCATCGAGATCGAAGACCTGCTGGAAAGCAAGAGCCTGCTGGAGCTCAACTTCCAACTGGCCCGCACCAAGGCGCGGGAACAGATTCAACATTATCGCCACCAGGCCTGGCTGTATGTCAAGCGCGCGATTCCCATTGTCTGGGGATATATCAAACAGGCTGTCAGCAACGTCACTCACTACTACCGGCGTTTCCGCAAGATCACCGGCCTGGCCGCTCCTGCCGGGGACACCCAGGAGAAGGTCTACGATCTGCTGCACCGCGCCCAGTTGAAGCTGGCCGGATTGCCCTACATCTACCAGCAGTTGTTCAAGCTGGAACCGCTGAGCGACAGCCGCTTCCTGGTGGGGCGCGATGCGGAACTGGAAACGATGAAAGCCGATTTTAACGCCTGGCAGGCAGGGAAATTCATGACCTCCGTGATCATCGGCGAGCGGGGCAGCGGGCGCACCACCGTGCTCAATTTTGCGGAAAAGAATATTTACCAGCACATGCCGGTGCTGAAAATCAATTTCAACAATACCATCTTTTCCCCGGTGGCGTTTATTCCCTATATGCGGGATGCTTTCAAGCTGAGCGATCCGAGCAGCGTCTCCGATCTGGAAAAAGCGCTGCTGGAACTGGAACGGCCCACGGTGTGCATCGTGGAAAACCTGCAGAATCTCTTTCTGAAAACGGTCGACGGCTTCGAATTGCTGGAGGAATTTATCGCCCTGCTCACCAGCACCCACCGGCGGGTGTATTGGGTGATCAGTTGCACCCTCTATAGCTGGAACTACCTGGAGAAGGTGCTGCACATCTCGCGCTATTTCCAACGGATCATCAGCCTGGGCGCACTCGGCCAGGCTGATGTCGAGAGCATTATTCTGAAGCGGCACCGGGTGACCGGATACGAGTTGGTGTTTGAAGTGCCGCCGCAAATCCAGGACAACCGCCGCTTTAAAAAGCTGGCCGGCAGCGAGCAGCAGCAGCAATACCTGCGCGACCTGCTCTTTGAGCAACTGCATAAATTCGCCGCCGGTAATATTTCGGTTGCCATGCTGTTCTGGCTGAATGCCATCCAAAAATTCGAGAACAACCAGATGATCATCTCACCGACGATCGAGCTGGATTATGCCTTCCTGGGCCAGCTCTCGGCGGATGAGCTGTTTACCCTGGGCTCGATCATCCAGCACGAGCTGCTGGTGGTCGAGGAGCATATGAAAATTTTCCGCCAGTCGCACCAGGACAGCCTGATGATGCTGCGCAGCCTGTACAACCGGGGCATCCTGGAAGAAACCCCCGGCGGCTACCGGGTGCACCCGATGCTCTACCGCCCGGTGATCCAGGTGCTGAAGCAGAAGTATATTTTACACTGATGTTAATGGGTGGATGGGTGGATATCGGATAGATGTTGGATGTTGGATGTTGGATGTTGGATGGGAACTGGTGCCACGCTCTGCGTGGCGCCCGGTTTTTCGACGCTCCGCGTCGAGCGCGCACGGATTCGATTTTTGCCGGGAAGATAAATGACTGCGTAAATTACATTTTATGAGATAATATGCACAAACAAATCAAGACATTTTTCAGGCTGATCCTGCTTCTGCTGCTGGTCCTCTCCACATCCTGCCGGCAGGGCGAAGAGCAGCCCGGCAGCACGAAAGCGGCTGACAGCAGCGCAGTGGCAGCCGACAGCAACGCGGTGGTCGCAGACAGCAGCGCGGCACCCATCGACAGTGCAGCAGCCGGGCAGCCGGACAGCACCGGAACAGCAGCACCAACCCCGCCGCCAGCGCAAACGCAGGCCGCGCCGGACAGCACTAAAACCACTCCGACCGAGGCAGCACCCGACAGCAGCGTTAAAGCGGCACAAACCCAGACTGCGCCGGACAGCGTCAAAACCGGCGGCGCGGAAAAGATGATCGAATCGATCAAGGAGCACACCCCGGATATCCCCTTTTCCGTCGGCCAGTTCTTCTGGGCGGTGATCTTCTTCATCTCCGCTCTGCTGATCATCAAATACCTCACCCAGTTCCTGGAAGCGCTGGCGGAGCGCTGGACCAACCTGCGCCTGACCGTCAAGCGCCTGATCCCGGTGATCCGCATCATCACCTGGACCATGACCTTTTACGTCATCCTGGTGAACATCCTCACCCTGCAGATGCAGACCCTGATCGCTTTCACCGCCTCCGCCGGGATCGCCATCGGCTTTGCCGCCCAGGATATCTTGAAGAACATCTTCGGGGGACTGATGCTGCTGCTCGACCGCCCCTTCCAGGTGGGCGACAAGATCGAGGCCGGGGGGCATTACGGGGAAGTGGTGCAGATCGGTTTACGCACCGTGCGCATCGTCACCCCGGACGACAACCTGGTCTCCATCCCCAACGGCGAGGTGATGAACCAGGCGGTCTCCAACGCCAATGCCGGAGAGCCGAACTGCCAGGTGGTGGCGGAATTCTATCTGCCTCCGGAGATCGACATTCCCCGGCTGAAAAAGATCGCCTACCGCGCCGCCGCGGTCTCCCGCTATGTTTACCTGAACAAACCGATTGCGGTGATCATCAAAAACGAGGTGCACGAAGCCCGCTCCATGCTCAAGATGCGCCTCAAGGCCTACGTGCTGGACATTCGCTATGAATTTCCCTTCGCCAGCGAAATGACCGAAACCGTTATTCAGGAATTGCTGCAGCAGCGGCTGGTCACGCCGGACCAGATGGCGGCGGTGGTGGAGGCGAAGCAGAAATAATGCGGGTACTGAGTATTGTGTAATGTGGGGACCTTTTGCATGGGGCATGGGGCATGGTGTATTACAGTGCGGGTGTCGGAATCTGCGCTTTTACAATCCGGCGCCATGCCCCATGCCCCATGCAAATCCGCACACCGTCTCAATACGAACGAAAAATAAATTGATGGGAAATGGAGATACGCATGAAACCGTGGTTGTTCTGGACTTGTTGGGGGATTGATGCACTGATCGGCGCCATTGCCGTGATCTTCTTTCTGATTGGCCTGGCGGACGGATCAGTATCAT
Organism: Calditrichia bacterium; assembly: GCA_020635015.1. GTDB lineage: Bacteria > Calditrichota > Calditrichia > RBG-13-44-9 > J075 > JACKAP01. The sequence continues at coordinate 186,371 of JACKAP010000010.1, forward strand.
CATTCAACATCGGGATATGGATGGTCATGTTAGCGGTGTTAGCGGTCATTCTCGGCGGCAGCCTGTGGCTGAAGGAGGCAGCGCATCCGGTTCTTGCGATGCTGCTCCTGCTGGTATTGGCGATTCCGGGAGTGCTGAGCGGGTTATTTCTTCTTTTGTTGTTGGTGACCAATGCGCGGTGGAATTGAAGACAACGTTATTGGGGGTTGGGGGTAGATAAGTTAATGGGTGAATGGGTTAATGGGGAAAAACGGACGCAGGAGCAAGTTGCGACACGCCCTTGAACGTCCCTTCATCCAACATCCACCCATCCAAGATCCGTCCCTCCCCCCATTAACCCACTACCTCATCAACCCATTAACAAAAAACCCTCACATCCGCTGCACATCTGCCACTTTTTTCTTGGGATGAAAGATCGACAGCAGGATCGATCCCAGCAGCACCAGCGCAATCACCCCCAGGGCGATGCTCACCGGCATATCCCAGACATCGCTCAGCAGCATCTTCAGCCCCACAAAGGCCAGGATCAGCGACACCCCGTAGTGCAGGTAATGGAAGATCTGCATGATGCCGGCCAGCGCAAAATAAAGCGCCCGCAGGCCCAGGATGGCAAAAATGTTGGAACTGAACACAATAAATGGATCGGTGGTGATGCTCAGGATCGCCGGAATGGAATCCAACGCAAACAGGATGTCGGTGGTTTCCACGATCAGCAGCACCACCAGCAGCGGGGTGATCAGCCAGGCGCCCTGGCGGCGAATGATGAACTTATCTCCCCGGAAGGTGCTGATCACCGGAAAAAACCGCTGCTTCTGCAGCAGGCGCAACACCACATTCTTATCGGGATGCACATCTTCCTGATCATGAAACATCATGCGGATGCCGGTGTAGATCAGGAAAGCGCCGAAGATGTAGATGATCCAGTGAAAGCGGTTGATCAGGGTCACCCCCATCGCGATCATGAACCCGCGCATGAACAGCGCGCCCAGGATCCCCCAGAACAGAATTTTATGCTGGTATTTGGGATGCACGCTGAAATAGGAAAAGATCATGATAAAAACAAAGATATTGTCGACGCTGAGGGATTTTTCGATCAGGTAGCCGGTCAGGAACATCAGGGCCGGTTCCGCGCCCAGGTCGAAGTAGAGCCAGAGGTTAAAAGCCAGCGAGATGCCGATCCACACGCCGCTCCAGATCAGCGCCTCGCGCACTTTGATAACGTGGGATTTGCGGTGAAACACCCCGAGGTCCAATGCCAGCATGATGCTGACGACCACACCGAATGTCATCCAGGTCCAAACCGTTTCCGGCATTCTGCCAACTCCCTTAGGATTGATTTAAAATCAGCTGTCAGTTCTACGTGAACGCTGTGTCTCTGTGGCAATTATGTTTGATATTCAACAAATTATGCGTTGATCGATGCTTGCTCTCCAAACTCATTCCGCAACAGCGCTTCGATTTTTTGAAAATAATGCTCTCCCGGCGCATATACGACAACGTCGATATGATAATAATCGGCCGTTTCCGGCCCGGGTTTAACCTGGGGCTCCCGGGTGATCGAGGTCCAGGGGGCATTCAAGGCGCAGATGCGGACCCGTTCGATCGCTTCCGGGAGGGGCGTGGTTTTGGGCACCTTCAGGGAAAAGCTGTGACTGCGGGCGATCTCTGCCGGATTGCTGAGCACCCGCTGCTGTCCGGCGATCCGGCTGTAGGGAATTTTGACCACTTCGCCGCTGGTGGTTTCGATCATCAGGGAGCGGTAGCCGGATTTCACGATCCGCCCTTCCAGCGATTTTAACTTGATCTGCTGGCCGGTTTCATAAATATCTTCTGCTTTGAGGATCACGCCGGCAACCACATCGCGGATGGCGAACCAGGCCGCCCAGATGACCAATCCCGCCAGGGAAAGGGTGAGCAGCAGGGGAAGCAGGGACTGGGCATTGCCGGCAATTTTCCCCAGCACCCAGACGATGAATAGCATCCACAGCAGGAACTCGCTCACCGGCAGCGCCCGGGTGAGGTAGATGCGCAACTGCGGACGCACCCGCAGCATCCGGATCACTTTCGGGATAAAGCGGAAAGCCGCAAACAACACCACTCCTGCCAGGAGGATTTGCCAAAAGGCGCTTTTGCTGAGAGAAAGCTGCCAGAGATCCATCAGAACACCTCCAATTCCAGTAAACGCTGCATCAAATGCGGGGCGATGAAGCCGTCGACCTGCAGCACGCCTTCGCCGTTTTCGCTGATCAGGCCGCTGCGTTTGAGGCTGTTCAGGCGGGGCAGCAGCGAGTCTTCCGGCTCGCTCATGATTCGCAGCAAACGCCCGGAGGTCAGTTGCTTATGCAGCAGCAATTGCACCAGCAGCACCAGCCATTCCGGATCGAGCGCCTGCCAGGGAGGCATCTCGGGACGGCGGGGCGGGGTTATCTCCAGCACATTGTTCTGAATGCGGGCAATCTGCGCAATCCAGGCCTGCAGCGCCAATCCGACATTGCCCTGGGCATGGTCGAAAAAGCGGTTGAACAGCCGGGCCAGTCTCCATTGAGAGAGCTGATCTTCCCCATGCCCCTCCAGGGAAAATTTCAAGCCGGTAGAGCGGTGGCGGCGCATCAACACCTCCTTGAGGGCTTCGGCGTCAAAGGGCTGGCATTCGATCACCCCCAGGAAATGATCGTCGATCTTGCGAATTTTGTTGATCAACTGGAAGCCGGCGGCATTGAGATTGACCAGGAAACAGCACTGGGCGCCGTATTGTTCGATCAGCGCCAGCAGTTGCGCCACCACCGCAAAGCCGTCGCGGCTGCGCTCCCACCACAGTTCCAGATCATCAATGATGATCGCACAGCGCGCCGGCAGATTCTCGAAGATCCGGGGATAGTCGCCGCGGGTTTGCAGCGCTTTCTCCAGATACTGGCGGAACACTTCCGGATCGGCCGATCCGCCCGCCGGCGGGTGCACGGTAAAGATCTGGCCGGATTGGAAATATTTCCCGGCCAGGTAATGGCAGAAGGCGCTCTTTCCGGAGCGGGGAGCGCCCACCACCAGGATGCCGCCGGCCAGACCGCTCTGGAAGTGGCGCATGGCTCGTTCCGCCAATTGCTGCTCCCGCTCGCGCGTCACCCAGAAATCGCGATTGATATGCGGCTCGCCTAAGAACAGCTGTTTGTAATAAAACGGTAGGGCGTTGAGCACTTCCGGCCGCGGCGAGACCGCCTCGCGGAAAGCCAGGGCCGCTGTCACCGGGTTCTCCCTCCGGCCGCCGGCCGCTTCCAGGTGGCGCACCGCCAGGATCTCCTCGCTGCGCTGGTAGAGCAGCCGCACCAGCCGGTCGCGGGCAAAACTTTCTACCTGCTCCCGGGCAATGCCGAAGAACGAGAGCACCTTCTGGCTTTCCTGGGAAAGGATGTATTGATGGAGATTTTCCGCCGAGCGGCTGATGTTGTAAGTGTTCATCTTATCGTAAGCCCGGGCCAGCTGGCGCTGGATCAGAGCGTTCAGGGCTTCGTAAATCTCATTTACCTGGCGGAAGGCTTCCAGGATGCGCTTTTCCCCGTTGCGCACCAGCGCCTCGGCGTCGCGCCGCGCCTCCTCGCGGGCGCCCGGGTCAGCCGGGGTGTCGAGGTTCTCCAGATTGAACAGAATCAGCCGCACCACATCATCAGTCACATCATCCGCTCGCTGGAAGGCCTGAGGCAGATCATCTAGGTAGGCCTGCAGCGGGGTGATGAAATCCGCTTCGATCATATATTCGATCAGGCGGCGCAGGGAGATCACCAGCACCGGCGCATCCTCCAGCGGCTGGGTCTCGATCTGGTTGATGGCCTCTTCGCTAAAGGTCTCGATGGTTTCGGGCAGGGAATCGATCGCCTCGCGGAATTCCTCGATGAAGGTGCGGATAATCTCATCGGGTTCGAAGGAGAGTTCAAAATCGCCGTATTTGCGCAGCTTGAGCAGCGCCTCTTCGTCCCAATGGTCCTGAAAATCGGCCAGGGCCTGACAGACCGTCTCCATCGGCCCCAGCAGATTGTTGTTGAGGTTCAGATTGATCTCGCTGCTCACCCGCTGCACCACGATGGTGATGCGGTTCTGGAAGGACATCAGCAGCAGGTCCAGCAGCACATTATCCAGGAAGGTGGCCTGATGGTGGATCCAGATTTCCGGCGTCTCGATGATCCTGGCGCGGTGCGCTCCGGCGCTCTTTGACGCCGGCAGCTTAACCGGATAAAAGGGTTCATCCTCGGCCCGGCGCAATTGTTCGCAGACCGCCGCCAGGCGTTTCCGGCTGCTGTCTGCCAGGGTTTGCTGATACCCGAGAAAATAACGCTGTACCGCCGCACGGATGTCAGCGATCCGTTGCCGGGCGTTCCGGTATTCTGTTGCAATGGTCGCCGCCCCGTCGGCATCGGCGCCACCGCTTGTCCACTGCTTCTCGATGCGCAGAAGCCCTTCGCGGATAGCCTCGAGCAACTTCTGCAGATCGGTGATCGCCTGGTAGCTGGCGGAGCCCAGCGATTCCAGGCCATGCCGCCAGTCTTCCCACAAGCCGTTTTCAAGCAGCTGCCGTTGTAATTCCCGAAAGGGCACCTCCCGGGAAAACGGCCGGCGGGTCAAGCGCTGCCAACCCCGCCGGAATGCCTTTCGGAGTTTCCGCCCGGCCTGGTCCCCGGCGGCGGATTGGAAATCGGCTTTTTCATAATAGATGCTCAGGCGCTCCGGGCTGGCGGCGACCAACTCGCTCAGTTGGCCGAGCAATATCTCCACCCCATCCTCCAGGAGCTGCCGCTGGGCCGGCAACTGCTTTTCCCGCCAGTCGCCGAAGACCTGCCGGGTCTGATATAAAAAATCGCTGTGACTGCGCGCGAGCAGTTTGCGCCGTTTCGGCTTATCCTCCCCCGGGCTCTTTTCCAGATTTTCGAAGATCCGCCCGATCAACTGGTCGAGGGCCTCGACCGGCCGCAGGGTGGCTGCTTCGATCCTGGCGAGGTAATCCTGACGGTGGCCCGCCAGGGCGGTTTCCAGGGACTGTTTAAACGTCTCCAGCGTAAAGGCGATCCGCTCATCCCCGGGCAGCGGCAGTGCGGGCAGTTCCATCGCCGGAAGCGCCTCCTGCATCGCCGCAGCCGGCCGCTCCGCCTGCACTTCCACCCCGATGTAGAGGGTTTCAAAATAAGAAGAAGCCGACACCAGCAGCAGGGTGCCGAGATCACTGATGATATGATCGAAGCGCTTCACAAAATCGCCGGGGCGGTCGAGATCCATCTCCGGCAGCCCCAGGAGCACCAGGTCGGCCTCCCGGGATTCCACCCGGAGAATTTCGTCGAAGGGCCGCTGCTCAATGCCGTTCTGGATGACCTTCACCTCGCAGATGATGCGATACTCTTCGAAGATGCGGTGGGCGCTTTTGTAGATCGTATTGGTGAGGGAACTGTCGTCATTGACCACCATCAGACGCAACCGGGCCGACGCCCACTCGTCGGCAGAGAGGATGAAACGGATCAGATAGAGCATCAGGGTAAAATTATTGTTGCCCCCGCGCCACCAGATGTCGACCAGCCGCTTGTCCCCGAATCCCCGTTCCACGTCATAATCGAGCAGCAAAATATTGTAGTCGAGCGTTTTCAACTGATGGAGCAGACCCGCAAACTTCTCCGGATCGCGGCTGTTGCGAGCCCAGCCCAGCAGCACCGTATTGGGTTCCATCCCCGGCATGCCGTAGTAGCGGCAGATGTGGGACATCCCTTCATAGATGTCATCGACTTCCCGGCGGCGGTGGAAAATGCCGGGCAGCGGCCCATTGGTCGGCGGCGCGACATCGGGCTCCGCTGCGGGTTGTTTTTTCTGACTTCTCGATTCTACCAGCTCAAAATCCGACAATACGCCGCGTTTATAAGCCAGCCACTTGCCAAACTCCACCAGGTGAGGGCGGGCGAAGAGGCCGCCGCTGAAGAGAATGATATTGGGACGCCAGTTGCGCTGATGCAACTGGCCCAGATGCAGCCGGGACAGGCCGGTGCGCACAATCGAGGACCATACCCCTTCCCAGGTGTCGCCGGATTCCAGGGTCAGTTCCCGGCGCTTCAGGTAGAGGAAGATGATCCCCATCACCAGGGTGGCACCGAACATCGCTACCACATCGAGCAGGATCATCACCAGGAAACAGGCCAGCGATCCGACAATGCTGATCAGCTTCGGCACCTTAAAATCGGGCCGGAAATCCGGACTGGCCCAGTTCTCCAGGGCGGAACTCATATTCAGGAAGCCGTAGGCGGTGATGAAGAACATCGACACCACCCGGGCGATCACATCCAGTTCGCCAATCAGGATGCCGGCTTCGGCGATCAGAAACGTCATGAGCAGGGCATTGCGCGGCTCGTTCTCCTTGCCGTAGCCCCGGGCAAAAAATTTCGGGGTGATCTTGTCGGAAGAGGCCGCCTGGAGAATGCGCGGGGCGCCGAGAATACTCCCCATGGCGGAGGAGAGAGTCGCGCCCCAGATCCCGGCGATCACCAGCGGGGGGAAAAAGGAGATATCCAGGAGAATGTTGCTGTTATTCACCAGGGCGTCGGAAGAGACCCGGTAGGAGAAGAACACTGCCAGGCCGATATAGACGATCAGGCCCACGGTGATGGCCAGGATGGTGCCCAGGGGAATCGATTTCTTGGGATCTTTCAGATCACCGGACATCGACACCCCGGCCTCAAAGCCGGTCACCGCCGGGAAGAAGATCCCGAACAGCACCATCCAGGGGGCCGCCGAGGGGATGCTGCTCAGGAGCGGTTCGGCCGGCTCAAAATTATGATTGCCGAAAAAAATCGAGATCAGCGACAGGGCGATGGCGGCCAGAATAAAATATTGGGTTTTCAGGGCCAGAGCAGTGCTGATAAACGTAATGATCGTCACCAGCAGCAGCGCGGTGGTGCCGGCGATGCGGATGCTGTTGCGGGTGACCTCAATATCCCAGTAGCTCAGAAAGCTCTCCGAAAAACCGATCAGGTAAAGACTGACGCTGAAGGACAGGCCGACGAACAAGGCCAGCCCCAGGGTGCCGCCGATCGGCAGCCCCAGGCTGCGGGAAATGATGTAATAGCTCCCCCCCGCCCGCACCTTCTTATCGGTGGCGATGGAAGAGACGCTCAGACCGGTGGTCACCGAAATAATGTGCGCCACAACGATGATGCCGATGGTGCTGAACAGGCCGGCCTGCCCAACAATCCAGGGCAGGCGGAGATACATAATGACACCTAAAATCGTTAGAATCGAGGGGGTAAACACCCCGCTGAACAAACCGAACTTTTTCGCCTGCGCCATCTGCCATCCCGGAATAATCGTGAGGAAATTAATTTTGAACAACAGCGAAGTTTACTAAATTATAGATGCTCGAACAATCAAATTCGCTGAATCAGCCGGACGTCCCTGCTGCCGGAAGGATCATATCTAATTAAACAGGAATTTCGACCCAACATCAATAAATTTATTATTTTTAAAGTTTTGCTCGGCAGCGCGGATCATCTTTAAATTAGGCACTATGATGCTTGGCGCGGTCTGCGGCCGCAACCAAATGGTAAATGCTTAATGCTCAACGGTAAATGCTCATTGTCATACATTTACTGGAAAATTTTGCTAACAGAACAAAGTTTTGTGCGAATGCAGTACGGAAGCAGATGGGCAGGGAATGAATAGTCACCATAGTGAAACAGCAGGAGTACCACATGAAAATTGTGACCGGATGGGGCGACCAATTTATCGGCGAAAAAGACACTTATCTATGGCACTGCGGCCCGCTGCAGTTGTATTATAAAGTCATCTACGACGAGCTATGGCTGGCCTATCATCACAGCGATTCGGAACCGCCGGAGCAACCGGCCGATGAAACCACTCTGAAATGGCAGCGCTGGTCGCTGAAGAAGGCCGCGGCTTCTATTAAGATCCTGCCCACGTTCCCGGACCTGCCGGTGATCATCAAACCGGAGACCGCCTTCTGGATGACGCCGGGCGTGAAGACCCGGGTTTATCCGCGTATTCCCCTGTGGATCAAGGTGCTGCTGGATGGGGAGGCCCTGCTGGAAACACCGATCCTGCAGATCTCGAAAACCTGGTTCGGCGATTTTCTCGACGGAGAAATCTGCTACTGGATCAAATCCTATGTACGCAAAGAGATCCTGCCGGAGCAGCACCAACCGTTTCTGGCGGTGTCGCCGATCCAGATCGCCAATCGCTCCGATGAAGAATTGTTAGTGGATAAGATCTGCCACCGGGTTGACCAGCTCAGCATATTCGAATACGATAACCAGCTCTGGTCCAATGAAACCCGCATCCGCTATCGCGGTCAGAATGATGTCAGCGAGATCGATATTTTGCGCAAGGCGCCGCCGGAAGCGGTCAAGGCCAAACTGCTCACCGATCCGCGCACCCCGGTCAGCAATAGCATTACCGCCAAAACCTTCGCTTCGCTGAAGGAGCTGCCCGGGCTGGGATTTTTGAGAGGGTGATTCGAGTGCGGAATGCGGAGTGCGGAGTGCGGAATGAAAGACGCGGAGGGCGGAGGGCGGAGGGCAAAAGATAAGTAGCTATTGATTCTAAAATCAATATCGTGAGCACAGCGAACTAACATCGCGAGCGACAGCGAGCAAACATCGTGAGCACAGCGAACTAACATCGCGAGCGACAGCGAGCAAACATCGCAGATTCAGGAGATAGATTATGGATAGTTTCGAAGGTCTTAAACTATGGTTGACACCGGCGCATTTGACGATTTTGATGCATGTGGCGCTGCTGCTGTTTGTCGGCATTCCGCTGATCTTCATGCTCAGCAAATGGGTGCGCAATTATCTTTCCGGGCACCTCACCCCCCAACGGGGGATGATCGTGGGAAAGGCAATCCATTATTTAGGTCTGATGTTTATTTTCATCATGGTGCTGCAGGAGTTCGGATTTTCCCTGGGGCCATTGCTGGGGGCGGCGGGGATTGTCGGCATTGCGGTGGGCTTCGCCTCTCAGACCAGCGTATCGAATATCATCAGCGGGATTTTCCTGATCACCGAACAGCCGTTTGTGGTCAACGACGTGATCAAGATCGGCGCCATCACCGGCCAGGTATTGTCGATCGACACCCTCTCGGTAAAGCTGCGCACCTTCGACAACCAGTTCGTGCGCATCCCCAATGAGACGATCCTGAAGAGTGAGGTGACCACCTTGACCAGATTCCCCATCCGGAGGGCCGATCTGCTGATCTCGGTGGCCTACAAGGAGGATCTCGGCCGGGTAAAGCAGGTGCTCCAGGAATTGGCCGACCAAAACCCGCTCTGCCTGCAAGAGCCGGCACCGCTGATCATCTTTGAACAGTTCGGATCTTCTTCGATCGATATCAAATTTGCGGTATGGGCCACCCGGGACGATTGGCTGAATATGAAGAACAGCATGTTCGAATCGATCAAAAAACGTTTTGACGCCGAAGGCATCGAGATTCCCTTCCCGCACGTCACTCTCTACACCGGTTCCGTCACCAAACCCTTCCCAGTCACGGCGATCGGGAAAGCGGAGGAGACGGGTGAGCAGAGGGACTGACTTTATTCACAATGTATTTAGGATTGCTTAACAATTAACTTGTTAACTACCCGCCACAGAGACACAGAAATCACAGAGATGTTGTAATTTAAATAGAATCAATCTCTGTGTGCTCTGTGTCTCTGTGGCAATTCTGTTTGATATCCGGCAACTTACTTTAACCGATCCTAACGGAGAAATAAATGCGTACAATGAAAATAATGTATGGTTTTTCCCGAGTGGTGTGATCGCCATTCGGTTTATGGATGAATATGATCTGGATTTTAATGACCTCGTCAAAGGTATAGAGAAAATCAGGTCCTCGTGTCAATAAGCATGAAATGATACTTAAATTATTCCCCGCCTTTTCCAAGGCGGGGACAGATTCGCGCAGCGTCCAGCAAGCGAATCAGGGGCGGTTGCACGCGCCCTATCCCCCCATCCACCCATTAACCCATTAACCCATCAATCCACCAACCCCCTCACCGACAACCCTCCGCTGCTCTGCGGGTCGTCGGTCAGCATCCGCCGCAGGTAACCGGCTTGACCGAGATGGAAAGCGGCATGGGTGCAGAGATGCAGCAGAAACCGGCGGCCGGAAACGGTGATCTTGATCGGAGGCAGGGGAAAATCCTCCGTTAGCACACCCTCATCCAGTCTCGCCATCACCGATGAAACCACTTCGCTGGTCGCGCGGATCTCAGCGATCACTTCCTGGCGGGTCGCGCTATGCGCGTTGAACTCATTCTCGCGGTCGCGCACATAGCCGGTGTTGCCCAGCACCCCGCCCACAAAATGCTTGAGGTTGCCGCAAACATGCCGCGCCAGCACGCCCGCCGGATTGGCCACCCCGGGTAGCGTGCGCCAGATGCTTCCGTCGTCAGGGAACATTTCGATCTCCTTCGCCAGCGCCGAGAGTTCCCGGGTCAGCAGTAACTGGATATCTTCAAGCAGGGGATTCATGGCAGACTCCTCATTTTAATTTGACAATCAGCGAAAAAAGCCGTTAATTGGGGCTGAAATTTGGGACAATATACGTCCGAGCGATATGCTGTCCGAGGTCAAAGGTAGTTATTTAGCCACAGAGACACGGAGATCACAGAGATCTGACAACTGACAACCGATGTTACGCGCCATGTTCCAAATTATAATTCGAGCTGTCATTGCGAGGCGTATTTTGCCGAAGCAATCTCCTGCATAGTGCACCCATCGGCAGCGACACTGGAAGCGAACCGCAGGAGATTGCCACGCCGCAACCAACGCGGCTCGCAATGACGACACCTGATAACCGCATTACATGTAAGTATTATACCAAACCCACCGGAGATGAAAAACATGAAATTTTTTTGGCATGTGTTGTTAACCCTGTTTTTGGGTTCGATGCTAACGCCGTCAGGCGTTTTGTTGGCCCAGGAGGACGCGCCGGCACTCAACCCGGAGGATATCCGCACGGTCAAGGCAATCTTTGACGAGGTACTGGTCAGCGCGGAAAGTTACCGCCTGCTCGATCATCTGAGCAACCAGATCGGCCAACGCCTGAGCGGTTCCGAAGGGGCCGCCAAAGCGGTGGCCTGGACCAAACGGGTGATGGAAGACTACGGCTTCGACCATGTGTTCCTGCAAGAGGTGATGGTGCCCCATTGGGAGCGGGGCAATCCGGAAGTGGCCCGCATCGGAGGTGCATCCGGAACAGACCTGCGGGTGCTGGCGATCGGCGGCTCGGTGGCCACCCCGGAGGATGGTCTCAGCGCTGAAGTGGTGGAGGTGCAGTCGCTGGATGAGGTGGCGGAACTGGGGGAAGCACGCATCAAGGGCAAGATCGTCTTTTACAACCGCCCCTTCGATCAGCGCAACATTTCCACCGGCGCCGGCTATGGCGGTGCGGTAGATCAGCGGGTGGGCGGCGCCTCCCGGGCGGCGCAGTACGGCGCGGTAGGGGTGGTGATCCGCTCGGTCACCTCGATGTTCGACGATGCTCCCCATACCGGCACCCTCAGCTATGCCGATACCCTCCCCCGCATCCCCGCCGCAGCGCTGGGAGTGCAGTCGGCCGACCGCCTCACCGAGGCGCTGCGCAAAGATCCCCACACCCGGCTTTATCTGAAGATGGACTGCCGCTGGCTGCCCGATGCCCTGTCCCATAATGTGGTCGGCGAGCTGAAAGGCAGTGAGTTCCCCGATCAATATATCGTGATCGGCGGCCACCTGGATTCCTGGGATGTCGGCCAGGGAGCGCATGATGACGGCGCCGGCTGCATGCAAGCGATCGGAGTGCTGCGCACTTTCCAGAAGCTGGGCATTCGCCCCCGCCACACCCTGCGCGCGGTGATGTTCATGAACGAGGAGAACGGCACCCGCGGCGGGAAAAAATATGCCGAACTGGCGGTGCAGAACAACGAACAGCACCTGCTGGCCATCGAGAGCGATGCCGGAGGGTTCAGCCCCCGCGGCTTCGGGGTCAGTGGCCCCGACGCAGTGCTGGAGAAAATGCGCGGCTGGCTGCCCTATTTCGACCACAACACCGTCACCTTCTTCCGTAAAGGCGGCGGCGGAGTGGATATCCGTCCCCTGCACCAGGCGATGGATGTGCCGATGGTCGGCCTCTCCACCGAAGGCCAGCGTATGTTCGACGTGCACCATTCCGAGCATGATATTTTTGAAAATGTCAATCGCCGGGAATTGGAGCTGGGCACCGGGGCCATGGCAGTGCTGGTTTACCTGGTCGATAAATACGGGTTGTAAATATATTGTGAAGTAAGTTTTTTAAAGCTCAGTTTTGCAATTGGTTGTTAGTCATTGGTTATTGGCAAAGACCTGTCTTGGCCAAAAGCCAATATCCAACGACCCATAACGTCATGAAAAATGCAAAGAAAAATTAAATCACAATGTAAAAAATGGTCTATTGTAGCACTTGGCGCGACCAGCAGCCGCAACCCAATAACGTATATTTTTCCCACCGCGGAGAGCGCAGAGAACGCGATGAAAAACAATGCTAAAGAAGTTGTATCTCAGCAATCTCTACGGTAAAGTTACTGTCCTTGCTGCCATGAAAAACTTTGCTAAAAAAACCAAGTTTGGGGAAATATCGCCATTGCGAGCCGTGTCTTGCCCGGCGCGGCAATCCCCCGTGGATCGCACCCGGCGTCACTGCCGTTGGGTGCAGCTTGCTGGAGATTGCTTCGGCAAAATACGCCTCGCAATGACAGCCAGAATACCATCCCAACGACTGTTCCCCCGCATCCAGCCACTGCCACTGCTCCTGCCACTGCTACTGACCACCGGTCTCCTGGCCCATGAATTTTACGTCAGTATCTGCAAAATCAAATTCGATCCGGAGACGCATTCGCTGGCAGTCAGCTTTCGGATCTTCACCAACGATCTGGAAGACGCCCTGGCGGCGCGTAGCGGGGAGCGGCGGCAATTGGGGGAGGAAAAGGATGACCCCGCTACGGCGCAGCAGATTGCCGACTATATCGGGGAAAAGGTGGCGATTAAAGTCAACGACCGTCCGGTGGCGCTGATCTTTGTGCAGACCCGCAACGATTTCGACGCCGTCGAATGCATCTTCCGCGCCGACAGCATCGACACCGTGCAAAAGCTGTTCATCCACAACGAGATCCTCACCGACCGTATCGATGCCCAGACCAACATCGTGCGCCTGAATATCAACGGGGCCAAAAAATACCTCAACCTGAACAAACAGTTGGCAGACGAGACGGTGGCGTTTTAAGCCTAGTAACTGATATAACGCGGTAAACAGGTGGCGTCATTGCGGTCTAAAAGTATTTTCGATGAAAATACAGCGCCACATTGACCAGGCTAATCAACACCGGCACTTCCACCAGCGGCCCGATCACCGTGGCAAAGGCGGTAGGCGAATTCAAGCCGAACACCGCGATCGCCACCGCAATCGCCAGCTCAAAATCGTTGCTGGCCGCGGTAAAGGAGACGGTGGCGGCCTTGGGATAATCTGACCCGATTCGCCGGGCGAGGTAGAAGGTGATAAAGAACATCGCGGCGAAATAAAGCCCGTAAGGGATGGCAACCCGGATCACATCCAACGGCAGTTCCACGATCACTTCCCCTTTCAGCGAGAACATCACAAACACGGTGAAAAGCAGCGCGACCGGGGTCAGTACGGAAATTTTCGGCACGAAACGCCGGTGATACCACTCCTTGTCTTTCACCTGAATCAGGATCATCCGGGTCAGCAGTCCGGCGATAAAGGGAATGCCGAGATAGATCAGCACCGTCTTGGCAATTTCGCCGATCGAGATTTCGACGATCGCGCCGCTTAGCCCGAACAGGGGCGGCAGATAGGTGATGAACACATAGGCGTAAACCGAGTAGAGGAACACCTGGAAGATCGCATTGAACGCCACCAGGCCGGCGGCATATTCCGAATCACCTTTCGCCAGGTCGTTCCACACCAGCACCATGGCAATGCAGCGAGCCAGGCCGACCAGGATCACCCCGACCATCAGCTCCGGCTTGTCGGGCAGAAACAGAATGGCCAGCACAAACATGATCAGCGGCCCGACGATCCAGTTCTGCACCAGCGAGAGCACCAGCAGCCGGACATTGCGGAATACTTTCGGCAGCTCCTCATAGCGCACCTTGGCCAGCGGCGGATACATCATCAGGATCAGGCCGATGGCGATGGGAATATTGGTGGTGCCGGATTGGAACTGATCCCAGAACCCGGCGATGGCCGGCGCCAGGTAGCCCAGCAGTACGCCGGCAAACATGGTCAGGAATATCCACAGCGTCAAATAGCGGTCGAAAAACGAGAGCTTCTTGGCAACTTTTTCCACGGTGTATCCTCGATGCTTGGGTATGAGACTGCATACTAAATATTTTAAGATTAAAAATCTGTTTTAGATTTAGTCGTTGGTTATTGGTTATTGGTTATTGGCAAAAAGCTGTATTGATCAATAACCAACAACCAACATCGAATAAAAAAAATGTTTTTAAGCCAAATACATTACACCTTCTCCGCCTGCTCCGCCAGCCAATGGGCCAGGGTGTGTTTGGTAGGGATCTTGCCGCTGCTGAGCATCGTGCCATTGACAATTAGTGCCGGGGTCAGCATCACCCCTAATTCTGCGAACCGGTTACGGTCGGTGACTTTCTCCACTTGACCTTCCAGTTCATTTTCGATGACAACCTCCTGGCATAATTTGGCCAGTTTTTCACAGTTGGCGCATCCCGGGCCAACCACCTTGATGTGCAACATGAGACACCTCCTCATCCTTTTAATTTTTGATAGAGTGCGGTTAGCTTGGTCTTGTAAATTTCCTGAATTTGCGATTCCTGATCGCCGATCGGTTTTACCGGGATTAAATCGACCACTTCTTCATAAGTCAAACCGGAATCGAATAAGAGCCCGATCGTTCCGCTGACCATTTCCCGGAAGCCGGTCTTAAATTCGCCGTCGGTGAGGCCGAATGATTGCGATAACCGCTGCAGTTCGTTAAACTGGAACCAGAAGTAGGTCGGCCCCATCGCAGTAAGGATGGCATATGCTTCCAGTTTATCCTCCTCGACCTCCGGCATCTCACCCATTATTCTCAAAAATTCAGCGAGAAATTGTTTGTCGGAACCGGACATCCCCGGCGCGAAGGCCGTGGGATTAAATCCCTTATTCATCCAGCTCGCGGCATTCGGTATCATCCTGACCACTTTGGGATGGCCGCCCAGGAGCTCTGCGATCTTTTCCAGCCTGAATTTGGGGGCCAGGGAGATGATGAACGACTTCTCGGAAATGTGCCGGCCAATCTGCTGCAAAACGGCTTCCATTGCCGGCGGATGAACTGCCAGGAAAACCATATCCTGCCTTGCAGCCAGGCTGCTATCGGCAGTTAAAACCATATTTAGATCCGGAAAACGTCTTTGAAGTGATTCAAGCACTCCGGAATCCGGATCGCTGATCACCATCCTTGATGGAACATACCTCTTGTTCTGGAAGGCTGCCAGGAAAATCCTGGCAATCCGCCCACCGCCAATGAAACCGAGGGTTAGATCTCTCATTTCTTACTCCTTCTTTATTGGGGGAACTGTGATCTGCGAAAACGCATACAGCATTTCCCGGGCAATCTGGCGGCAGCGCTCGTCGTATTTTTCCGTTTCCTGCGAGGTTCCATCGAAAGCTTTGGGATCATCATAGCGAATGGGGATACGTTTGGCAGCGCCGAAGACCGTCGGGCAGGCTTCATCCGCATCCGAACAGGTCATGACGGCGCAAAAGTTCTCTTGCGGGTTAAACGGATCATGATAGGTTTTGGAGAAGCATTCCAGGGGAGGGGCGGCTTCGGCATAACGCACCCGGTAAAGCGGATTGGCACCCTCACCGGTTTTCTCGACAGCAAATCCGGCTTTTTGCACCGCCTGGACCGCCCGGGGATTGAAGGCGGTCGCCTCGGTGCCGCCGGAATAGGTTTTAATACCGGGGATATCGTAATAATAAGCGGCGGCCTGGGCCCAGATCTGCGATAAATGACTGCGCCGCGAGTTGTGGGTACAAATAAAAATCAGCTCTGCGGCCTGATGCGACTGCAGTTGCCGCTGAACAAATCCGGCCAATTGTTTCAGCTCCTCTTTTCGGATCGAAGGAATTTCGTCAAACTCCAAGATTCGCTGCGCGATATATTGCTGTATGCCTGAAAACAGGTCACTCATGGTCTCTCCTTCTATGATCATGCAGGTGTTGTTTATACCATCAACCGACATAATCTGAATAATAAGAACTGCTGGATGCTGGATACTTAATAAACCTTTCCATCCTGTATCCAGTATCCAGCATCCAGCATCCAGTATCATCTTAAACATGAATCATGCGAACAAACTGCCATAAATAACGCCGCTGATCGTGGCCATCACCGTCACCAGCGTCACATACACCAGGGTTTTTTGGGTGCCGATCACCCCGCGGATCACCAGCATATTGGGCAGGGACAGTGCCGGGCCGGCGAGCAGTAAGGCCAGGGCCGGCCCCTTCCCCATTCCACTGTTGATCAGGCCCTGCAGGATGGGGATTTCGGTCAGGGTGGCAAAATACATGAAAGCCCCGACGATGGAGGCAAAAAAGTTTGCGAACAGCGAGTTGCCGCCGACCAGGCCGGATATCCATTGGTTCGGAATAATTCCCTGGCCGCCCTCCGGGGCGCCCAGCAGGAAACCGGCGATCAACACGCCGGCGCCGAGCAGCGGCAATATTTGCTTGGCAAAATCCCAGCTCGACTGCATCCAGGCTTCCGGCTCGCCGGGAGATAGCGAAATTAACACGCTCAGTGCGATCACGCCAAGGGTGAAGGTGACCAGAACATGGCCGGGAAAGAACAGCGCAACCGCCGCAACCGGTACCGCCGCCAGCAGGACTTTCCAGAACGGTATGTTCAATATCCAGATAAGCGAAGCGGCCAGCAGCATTGCAAAAATGGCGACCAGCCACCATTTCCACAGATATATCTGATAATACACCCCGCTGCTGATGTCCGGTGCGCCCCAGGTGGCAAAAACCAGAATCGCCACCAGGATAAAAAAGTGGGCGGCTGTCTGCCATAGCGGGCGGTTCTCCTCCGGCATTGGCGCAGCCATTTGCGACGCTGCCCGGGCACGTTCTTCTGTGCGGTAAATGAAATGCATCAACAATCCAATGATCACGCTGAACAGAACGGCACCGACCACCCGGGCAATGCCCAGCTCCAGCCCCAAAATCCGCGCCGTGAGGATTATTGCCAGAATATTGATAGCCGGTCCGGAATACAAAAAGGCGATCGCCGGCCCCAGCCCTGCCCCGCGTTTGTGAATCCCGGAAAAAAGCGGCAGCACGGTGCAGGAGCAAACCGCCAGGATGGTGCCGGAAACCGAAGCCACCAGGTAGGAGCGCCACTTCGGCGCCTCCGCGCCGAAATGTTTGACCACAGCCGCCTGACTGACAAAAACCGCAATCACCCCGGCAATGAAAAAGGCCGGCACCAGGCAGAGCAGCACATGCTCCCGCGCATACCAATGGGCCAAAGCAAAGGCCTCGCCCAGGGCTTGCTGGAACTGAAGGTCATCGATCGGCATGAAATAGGCGAAGAGAAAAAATCCGCTGATCCACAGCAATGGCTTATACTCTTCCCGCCAACTCATTTCCAACTCCAGTTTATATTTCGCCAAATGACGAGTTGTTTTGAATAAATTTTTTCTCTTTGGGTAGCTATTCCTTTTATAGCGACACTATGCATAGTGTCGCTATAAAAGAAAGAACGCCTAGAACCCCAATTCTATCGCTTCATCTACCCAAATACCATTTTTTTAGACCCCGCAAATCATATTGCGATCCACCGCCTGTACCTTTTCCGCATCCCGCAACACCGTGGTGTCATCCGGCAACCATTGGGCGATGAGGGGTAATATTTGGTTGATATACTGCTCCCGGGCTGAGGTATTCAGCGAATAGTTCACCCATTTTCCGTCTTTATCGTCAATGACCAGGTCGGCTTCCCGCAGGATGGAAAGGTGTTTGGAAACCGTCGAGCTGGCCAACTGCAGCACATCGGTGATCTCACAGACACACAGCGGGCGGATCTCCAGCATTTTCAGGATGCGCAGCCGCTGACCGTCGGAAAGTGCTTTGAAAATTTTGAGAACCGCTCGCATACCGCAAACCTTTATTTCGTTATTTGGCGAAATATAAACAGTGAGACAATTTACGTCAAGTCTTTAGATTTATAATTTGCAGCGCGGCGGTATCATGTTGTTGGTTGTTGGTTGTTGGTTGTTGGTTGTTGGTTGTTGGTTGTTAGCAAAGGATTGTCTGATCCAAAAGCCAATGACCAATAACCAGTGACGGTTTATCAATAATAAACACTGTCTTTTACCCCCTACCCCGGCAGCAGCACGATCCCGATATCCATCACGTTGGTCCCGGTAGGCCCGGTTTTCAGCAGGCCGCCGGCCGGTTCGAAAAAATGGTAGGCGTCGTTATCGGCCAGGAAGGCCCGGGGATCGAGTTGCTTGGCGCGGATTTGCTCCCAAATTGCCGGCCCAAACACCGCCCCGGCGGCATCGGTGGGGCCGTCGGTGCCGTCGGTCCCCCCGCTCAGAAAGGCATACGGCGCTTCCAGCCCCTCCAATGCCAGCAATGCCGCCAGGGCCAGCTCCTGGTTTCGTCCCCCTTTGCCCTTGCCCCGCACCGTCACGGTGGTCTCGCCCCCGAACAGCAACGCCGCCGGCCGGGACAGGGGCTGCCCGCTGGCGGCGATCTCTTGCACCACCGCCGCCAGCACCTTCGCCACCTCCCGCGCCTCCCCCTGAATCCGGCTGCTCAGCACCAGGGTGCGATAGCCGGCCCGCTGCGCGGCAGCCTCCGCCTGCGCCAGGGCGCGACGGTTATTGCCCAGGATGACATTCTCGACCTTTGCAAAAACCGGATCGCCGGGCTTGCCGGTTTCCGCCGCCTTCCCAGCCTCTCCCCGGCGCAGATGCCGCAGCACCGCGGCGGGAATGTTTTCCGTCAGATGATATTTCTCCAGTACCGCCAGGGCATCGGCAAACGAGCTGCTGTCCGGGGCGGTAGGCCCGGAGGCGATCACGTCGAGGTCGTCGCCGATCACATCGGAGATGATCAGGCTGAGACAGCGTGCCGGAGCGACGGCCTGCGCCAGTTGCCCCCCTTTGACCCGGGAGAGATGCTTGCGTACCGCGTTGATCTCGTGGATGGTGGCGCCACAAGCCAACAATTGGCGCATCGTTTCCTGCAGCGCCTCCAGGGATATCTCGCCGGGAAGCTGTTCCAACAGGGCGGAGCCTCCCCCGGAAAGCAGGCAGATCACCAGGTCTTCGGCAGTACACTGCTGAAGCATTGCCAGTATCACTGCTGTGGCCTCCAGCGCCGCCCGGTCGGTGAGGGGATGGCCGGCTTCGCGGATGCTCACCCGCCGGCAGGGCACCCGGTGGCCGTATTTCACCGTCACCAGCCCGGCGGCGATGTGCTCCCCCAACACGCCTTCCAGCGCCCGGGCCATGTGGGCAGAAGCTTTCCCCGCCCCGATCACATAAATTTTGCCGCGTCCCAGCTCAAACCGCTGTTCGCCGATACAGAGCTGCCCGTTCACCAGACGCAGTTGCTCCCCGATCAACTGCGCCGGCTGCACCGCCGCCAATGCGGCTTGAAAAATATCGATCGCTTGTTTTGTTAAATCCATAAAAGGAATTTATTAAATCCAGCTTCGGGAAAAAACAGAAAATAGATGTTTGCCCACTGCGTTCGCGATGTTTGCCGGCTGCGCCGGCGTTTTGGTTGGGGGGGCGCGTGATCGGATTGGGGGTGTGTTGCAGTGCACCTGCACGCGTGCGGTCGGGTCGCGACCCGACCCGACGGGGCAATGCGGAAATCATTCGGGTGCATTCGCGTATATTCGTGGCAAAAAAACATTCCGCACTCCGCACTCCGAAATCCGCATTCGTATCCCTCCGCACTTTTATCACTTTATCCTTTATCCTTCATCCTTTATCCTTTATTTTCTCAAAACCAAAGAATACGTACAAACATGCCCAACAGGAGGCTTCTTATGAAACGCATATCAACCCTGCTCTTGCTCAGCGCATGCCTGTGGCTGCTTGCCGGATGTACCGCTCCGGAAAGCGATCCCGGTACGGAAGCGCGCTACGTAACTTTCCAGGGACGGCAGATCGACCTGCAGCCGTATGTGGAGGGTTTTCCCTACAGCGGTTTCCAGCCTTTTTATGAAGCGGGAAAACTGTATTATTACCATCAGGATTCGACCACCCTGCTGAAGGCGATCGACCTCGACGGGAGCGCCGATCTGGCCCAGGGCGAGGTGATCTCGGATATCGATTTTGCCACCCGCAACGTCTGGGGCATCCGCTACCGCTCCACCGACCGCCGGCTCTACTGGATCGGCGATGAAGTGAACGACGAGGTAATCAATCTCTACCGCCTGGACCCGGCCACCCGGGCAATCGAGAAGCTGACCGAGGTGCCCTACATCTTCGGCTGGCGCTGGGACGGCGGCAAAACCACGGTGGCTTTCGTCGCCCGCCTGGGCGACAAGGAAGACCGCCTGGGGGAACTGCGCCTGCTCAACCTGGAGACCGGGAAGGAAACCGTCATCATGCAGGACAATCCCCAATTCCGCTTCACCTGGAGTGACCCGAGCTGGCAGCCCAACGGTAAGGGCGTGGTAACCGGGGTGCTGAAAGACGCCGACCGCACCTACGGCAACCTGGTCTACATCGACCTGGCGAAGCAAACCTGGAAGCTGCTCACCGACCCAACCAAACCGCGCAGCTATCCCTATGCCGACAAACACTGGCTGAGTGATACAGAATTTATCTATTATTCCAATGAGGACGGCTTCAACAACGCCTACAAATACAATCTCACCACCGGTTCATCACAGCAACTGACCCATTTCCAGCGCGATCTGGAAGAGCATGAGATGGTGACGGTAGATGAGAAGCGCTATCTCTTCACGGTGATCGGCAACCCGATCGAGAATGAGATCCTGTTGGTCGACCCGGAGAATGGCGCCATCGTTCACCAGGAGAAAACCGCATTGAATGTCAGTATCCTCGACGGCGCAGAAGACCGCCTGCTGGTTTCCACCACCTCGGCCAGCAGCATGTTCCGTATCGATGAGATGACCTTATCGCCCGAGCAGTTTGCCAGCAGCGTGAAGATCGACATGCCGGAATCGTTGAAAAAGCAGATCGTGCACGCCCGGGTGGAGCGCCTGGAATACCCCACCTTCGACATCGATCCCGCCACCGGCGCGCCCCGGATGCTCCATGCCTTTCTCTATCATCCGGAGAAGCCGCTGCCCAAAGGTCAGCAGATGGTGATGATCCAGTCCTTCTACGGCGGGGGGAACTACTTCAGCAAGACCACCCAGATCCTGGCCGAGGCCGGTATCTATGTGCTCAGTCCCTCCCCGCGGGGCAGTTCCGGTTTCGGGCGGGAGTTCTCGGCCTTAAATGACAAGGATCTCGGCGGCAATGAGATCATCGACATTATCTATGCCGGGAAGTATATCTCGGAAAAGCTGGGGATTCCCCCGAGCCACATCGGGGTATACGGCGGGAGCCACGGCGGGTACGCCACCATGCGCCTACTCACCTTCCCCGGGGAGATCAACGGCAACACAGCCTCGTTCGATTGGGGATTCGGCATCAGCCATGCCGGGTTCTCTGACATCATCCATTTTTATGAGCACTGCAACATCCCGGACTGGGTCACCCTGGAGGCGGGCGATCCCCAAACCGAAGCGGCGAAGCTGCGCGACCGTTCCCCGCTCTACCACGCCGACCAGATGACCGGCAAGCTGCTGCTGACCCATGGCACCAACGACAGCCGGGTGCCGATCGCCGGCAGCCGCATGATGGCCGACAGCCTGCGTAAATTTCACAAGGATGTGACCCTGGTGGAGTTCGAAGGGCAGGGACACGGCATTAAAGGGTTGGCCAATACCGTGCGTAATTATCAGGTATGGTTTGGGTTTTTGGAGACGGTGGAATGATTGTTGGATGTTAGATGGAGGATGGGTGTGTAGGGTAGGGCCGCGACCCTACCCTACGTCCGTTTTTCCCCATTAACCCATCCACCCATTAACCAATTTATTTCTTCGGTGGCGATTTCAACAAAAACGCATAAATAAAATCATCGATTTCCCCGTCCATCACCCGCTGAATGTCTCCGGTTTCATGGGTGGTGCGGTGGTCTTTCACCATGGTGTAGGGTTGGAAAACGTAGGAGCGGATCTGATTGCCCCAGCCGATCTCGGTCTTGCTGTCTTCCAGCTTCTGGCGTTTTTCCTGCTCCTCGTCGAGCTTTTTCTGATAGAGCCGGGCCTTGAGGATCTTCATGGCGTTGGCCTTGTTCTTGTGCTGGGAGCGCTCGCTCTGGCAGGTCACCACAATGCCGGTCGGCTCGTGGGTGATGCGCACCGCCGAGTCGGTGCGGTTGACGTGCTGCCCCCCGGCCCCGCTGGCCCGGTAGGTATCGATGCGCAGGTCGTTGGGGTTGATGTCGATCTCGATATCCTCATCCAGCTCCGGATGCACAAAGATTGAAGCAAACGAAGTATGGCGCCGGCCGTTGGAGTCGAATGGCGAGATCCGCACCAGCCGGTGCACCCCCACCTCCGCCTTCAGGTAGCCGTAGGCGTAATTCCCCTTGATCTCGATGGTGGCGCTTTTGATCCCGGCCTCTTCCCCGGGGAGGAGATCCATTACATCGGTTTTGAAATTGCGCCGTTCTGCCCAGCGCAGGAACATGCGCATCAGCATCTGCGCCCAGTCCTGGCTCTCGGTGCCGCCGGCGCCGGGGTGGATGGTCAGAATAGCGTTTTTCTTATCCTCCGGGGCGGACAGCAGTCCGCGCAGTTCCAGATCTTTCACCGAATCCGCCAGGACCTGGCTCTCCCGGTCAAGATCGGCCAGCACCGCCGCATCATCCGCTTCCCGGGCCATTTCCAGCATCAGTTCCATATCTTCCAACTGCTGCTGGTGATCCTTCCAGTCGTCGAGGCGTTCTTTTTTCTCGTTTA
Source organism: Calditrichia bacterium (assembly GCA_020635015.1). Lineage (GTDB taxonomy): Bacteria > Calditrichota > Calditrichia > RBG-13-44-9 > J075 > JACKAP01. The sequence goes on from JACKAP010000010.1 coordinate 209,470, forward strand.
AAATTCGTAGGATCTGCTGCGCATCTTCGGGAGAATCCCAAAAATTTATCTGGCTGGTTTTTGCTTCCAGCTCGGCCACATCTTTCTCCAGTTTATCGATATCAAAGATACCCCCGGAGATTTTCCAGAATTTCCTTGGCGTCGTCTATCCGTTGCATAGTGTCTTCAATCATGTTAGACTCTCCTTATTCATAAATCGACTTCAATTTCGTCTTATTATTAAAATAATGTTCCAAAATCGCTTTATACTTATGCCCTTCCAGCGCCATCACCGCCGCGCCGGTCTTGCACATCCCCACCCCGTGCCCCTGACCGGCGCCGACAAAGGTGAAGGAGATCGGAGTGCCGGTATCGTCCAGCTCCCGCTCCACCAGGAAGCAGGAACTGGGCAGATATTCATGAGCCAGTGCCTCGCGGATATTCAACTGTCCGCGGATACGGTAATTTTTCAGACTGCCGATCAGTTCGACCTCCTTCAGGCGTCCGGATTTTCCCCGGGCGATGGGGATGATCTCGAACAGGATCCCAATATCTTCACCGGTTTTACGCCGCACCAGGTCTTCCAGTTCGCGGCGGGAATAATTCACTTCCCAGCGGAAATATTTCTTGACCCGCTCCAGCGAAGCCGGCAATTTGAGGCCTTTGAGATTGCTCCAGGTATTGGGCCGGGAGTGGATCCATTTGCGGACCATCTTTTCATCCTGCAGGGTGGTGAAATCATCCGGAACGGTCGGCCAGTCGTATTTTCCGGCGAAGATGACCTCCCGGCCGTTATCCTCTCCGATGCCGCTGGAATCTTCGGTGTGCCCACCGCAGATCAGGTGAAAGGGGGTATCGAGAATATTGCCGTTGTCGTAAAACACTTCTCCCCGGGTTTGCTCCACGGCCTTATCGATATTCTCATCGGAAAAGTCCTCTCCAAAATAGCGCAGGGTGCGCCCGATGCTGTCATAATCGAACGGCTCCCCATCTCGTGGTGGTGCATCCGGGCCATCGCCTCGCTACGGGCCACGATCGCCAGGCTTTTGTAATATTCCAGGGGGAGGCCGGTGCCCGCTTCGGAAAACAGCACCCGCTTCAGATACGTTTCCAGCGGCACCTCGCTCACCGCCATCAGGTTGCCCTGGATGTCGAAACGGAACTCGATGGTGCCATTGTAAACCAGGTCGTCGAAGTGATCCCGCTGCAAAATCGGGTTAAAACTGCGCACGCTGTAAATCTTGGTTTTGGTCGCCACATCTTCCGGCACGATGCGCAGCACGTCAACGACTTCGGCGGATTTTTCATACTCGGCATCAAACGCCTCCAACTGCCCCTGGGGTGCACGGATAATTTCCTTTTCCACGTAGGGAATGAACGTGGGCTGAAAGCGCTTGAAGGTTTTCCGGGCTGCCATTTCCGAGGGAAAATCGCCCACGGAAATAATATATTTGGTATTATCGCTAATCTTGCGGTTCAGCAGATAATTCTCTCCCCCCAGGGTTCTGATTTCCGCCGAAGGGTCAATTTTTTTCGCGATCTTGAATTTATCGTCTACAGATTTTTTATCGAACGACTCATAAAGCACCAGGAAATAATGCTCTTTACCCGCTTTGCTTTCTTTGATTTTGACCCGCCACTTCAGATCGGAAGATATTTTTTTCGCGACCTCATTTCCGTTGCCGTCCTGCAGGGAAAATTTGCCCATCACTCGAAAATCAATATACTCCTGACCGGTAAACAGCCCAATCCGAAAAATCGGCTCCCCATTCAAATGCTTTAGCTGGTATTTGCTCATACTATTATCCATTCGGCAATCTCTTGGCTTTATGGTGATTGAGATTTTTGTGCACAGCTTCACAATTTAGTTATTTTTTTTTTGAAAATCAAGATGGTTGCCGGGGGAAACCTAAATAAAATTTCCCCGTTTCAGAACCGGTGGGGAGGTTAGGCGTTTTAAAATTGATTTTACCAAACCATTGTGTTATTATGCCCTTCCATGCGAAAGAGGAACCAGCGGTTGAAGCGAATATTGTGTTTTGGCATCTGGATCGTATACTGCCTGCTGCTGAGCCGCGGTTCTGCACAGCCGGCAGATGAAAATACCGCCAGCTTTGGCGACCAGATGGTCTTTGGCGTGATCAGCGAGCGCGATTTTGAGCTCAATCCCTTTCAAATCAAATCCCCGCTCGAAGAAGAAATTATCCAGATGATTTTCGGCTACGGACTGACCAAACGGGCCGACAAGGTGCTCAATCCCCAGAGTTTGATCGAACGCAGCATCGCCTCCCGAGACAACCGCGTCTGGCGGATGACCCTGGAGCGCAACATCAACTTCCATAATGGCTCCAATCTGCGCAATGTCGACGTACAATTCACCTTCGAGCTGCTGAAGAAATATGGAGGCTGCAACCTCAATCGGCAACTGGATTTCAGCAATCTGAAATCGGTTTCCGGCAACGGCGACCTGGAGGTGGTGTTCGAGCTCCATGAGCCGGATAAGGAATTCGGCAACAAACTGGCCGATATCCCGATCATTTCCAGTGTCTATTATGCCCCGGCGATGGAAAAGGGGTATGCGGTTTTCCGCCAGCAGCGCCCCATGGGCATGGGGCCGTTCCGCTTCGAAACCCGGCGGGAAGATACCATCATGTTAAGCTACTCTCCGTTTTATTACAAAGGCCGGCCGTTTTTAGACCGGGTGAAAATCAGCTTTTTCCCCGACGAACAGACCTTGATCGATGCCCTGGTCATTGGCGAGGTGGATTACCTGGAACTGCCCGACCTCAACATGGCCCGCAGCCTGGTCGACCTGCTGGGCACCCGGATGGCAGTGTTCGGCATCCCCCGCACCGAGATCAAATTTTCTTCCCTGCTCTTCAACCTCAACCGCTTTCCCCTCTCGGAGCCGGAAGTACGTGAGGCGGTCTACCGCTCCATCAATCGCCGGCAAATCGTTGAGCGCTACCTCAAGGATACCGGCAGCCTGGCCAACACCATCCTCAAAGAATCCAATCCGTATTATGAACGCTCCCTGTATGGCGACGACTATAATCCGGAGGAAGCCCTGGCGCTGCTGCGGCGCAACGGCTGGCGCCTGAACTCGCAAAACCTGCTGCAAAAGAACGGCCGCCCCCTCACCTTCAAGCTCTATTTCTCCCGCAACTCGGAGTTGGAAACGGAAATCGCGCGGGCGATCACCATCGATCTGGCGGAGCTGCACATCAACGTGCAGCCGGAGCCGGTGCTATTGCGCGACAAGCCGGGGCTCATCGCAGAGAGCGACTATCAGACGATGCTCTACGCCTATTCCTACGACCCCCAATATATCCCGGAAGCCATCGAGGAATTTTATGGCAAGGTCCTGGGAGCGACCCAAAAAGTGCCCAATTATCAGAATTATTACATCACCGATCTGCTGGAGTTGATCAAAGCGAAACGCTCGCTGCAAAAGAACCTCTACAAGCGCTTCCAGACCTTCATCCGGGAGGACATGCCGGCGGTGTTTCTCTATTTCGACGACCGTATCATCGTGGGGCTGGATAAACGCTTCCAGGACTCGCGCGCCACCTTTAAAGACCAGGATTATTTTTACTACCGGATGAACCCGATCGAAAACTGGTTTGTCCCCAGAGAAAAACAGAAATATCCATGAGACTGAATCTGAACAGAAGGCTGCGCATCATCCGGCGGAATTTGAAGCGCTTTTTGTCGCGTAAAATTTCCACCCGCCTGATCATCTCCTACATCGGGCTGGGGGTGCTGCCCCTGGTGCTGGTCAGCCTGATTCTGATCTCCCTCACCCGCGAGACCCTGGAAGTCTACATTTATGAAAAGCACCACGAGATCGCCTTGCGGGCCAGCAATCAGATCCAGTTGTTCATCCGCGAGCCGCTGACCATCATGAAGACCGCCGCGCTGACCCGGGAGGCGACCGACATGAACAGCTTCAGCCAGCGCAGTCTGGTCAATAAGATCAAGGAAGAGAATACCATCTTTCGCAAGGTGCTGGTGCTCAACGATTCCGGTCAGGTCAATGCCACCACGATGTTCGGAGAAGAGAGCGCGAACATCACCCGCATGCCGGAATTGAAGGCCCCCTTCCGTAAGGGAATGAGCGGGGATGTATACTTCTCAGAGGTCAGTTTCATTCCCTCCCGAACGCCGATCTTGACCCTTGCAGAGCCGATCAAACGCTTTGACCAGGCAGCCGGGGTGCTGGTGGCGGAGATCGACCTTCGCAGTATCTGGGCCCTGCTTGACAGCATCCCGGTGGGTAGCGAGGGATTTGTGTTTCTTTTAAACAAAGACGGCAAGGTGATCGCCCACCGCGATAAGGACAAGCTGATCGCGCGGAAGGACTACTCCGGATACGATTTTTATCCCGACCTGCTGGCGCGCCGGCAGTTGATCACCCGCCAGGATCCGGAGGGAGAGCGCATGATCCTGGTCTATGAAACCGTGCCTGAGTTGTCCTGGGGGGTGGTGGTGCAGCAGCCTTACCGGGAAGCCTTCGCTCTGGCCAGCCAGATGCAGCAGCGGGTGCTCTACCTGGCGGCCCTGACCATTCTGGTGGCCGCCCTGCTCGGGGTGCTGGGGGTCAAGCGGCTCACCCGCCCGCTGGAACAGCTGGTCAAAGGGGCCCGGGAATACGGCAGCGGCAACCTGGCCCATAAAATCGACCTGCCCACCAAAGACGAATTGGCGGAACTGGCCCAGGAATTCAACTCGATGGCCGGCTCGCTGCTGAAGAACCAGAAAAAACTGCAACGGATGGAACGGCTGGCAGCGCTGAGCCGCTTCGCCTCCCTGGTGAGCCACGAGATCCGCAATCCCCTCAACGCCATGAATATCAATATGCAGATCCTGAAAAAAGCGATCCACCGTCCGGATATCACTCCGGAGCGAAAAATAAAATATCTGGATGTAATTTCTTCCGAGATCACCCGCATCAATGATATGGTCACCAATTTCCTGACCATCGCCCGCCCCCCGGAACTGCAACTGGCGCGAGTGAATATCCATGAAGTCATAGCGGAGGTGTGCTGCTCCAGGAGGCCGCTGCGGACACCAAGCATGTTCGCTTCGTTCAGTCACTGGCCCCGGAGGCCGCAACCGGGATGTTCGACTACAATCAGTTGAAGCAGGTTTTCCACAACATCGTGGTGAACGCCTTCGAAGCGATGCCGGACGGAGGTACCCTGACGGTGCGCACCACCCTGCTCCGGCGGGAGACATCCCCGCATCAGGAGGGCCGCTTCGTTAAAATCGAGTTTAGCGACACCGGAGAGGGAATACCCGAAGAGATCATCCGCGAAGTGTTCGAGTTTTATTACACCACCAAACGGGCCGGCAGCGGCATGGGGTTGGCGATTGCAAAACAAATTGTTGAGGGACACAAAGGAGTTGTGTATATTGAAAGCAGGAAATCCGCCGGCACCTCCATCTATATCGAACTGCCGGTGGATATGGAATCATAAGCGAGGCGGGTTCGGATGAAGGAAAAAGTACTTATCATTGAAGATGATATTAATACTTTGCATGGGCTGGGGGAAATTCTGGAAGATGAGAACTTCAACATCAGCAAGGCGAAAAATGCCAAACAAGCCCTGAAAGAGATCGAGAATGGTGATTTTGACGTGGTGCTGATGGATTACCTCCTGCCGGACCGCGACGGACTCGATCTCTCCCGGGAAGTGCTGAAGGATTATCCCGAGATCAAGATCATCATGATGACCGCTTTCGGCACCGTAAAAAATGCGGTCAATGCCATGAAGATGGGCATTTACGATTACCTGACCAAGCCGATCAACCTCGACGAACTGCTGATCATCCTCCGCCGGGCGATTCAGGAGCAGCGGCTGATCAAGGAAAACGACAACCTGAAGTCGAAGCTCAACAACAAATACCGCTTCGAGAATATTATCGGGGTCAGCGGTAAGATGCAGCAGGTGTTCCAAAAGGTGACCAAGGTGGCCAATTCCGACGCCACGGTGCTGATCCGCGGAGAAAGCGGCACCGGCAAAGAATTGATCGCCCGGGCAATCCATTTCCAGAGCAAGCAGAAGGGTCAGCCGTTGGTGGAGATCAACTGCGCCTCGATCCCGGAAAATCTGCTGGAGAGCGAGCTCTTTGGCCACGAAAAAGGCGCCTTCACCGGGGCCTACAAGATGAAAAAAGGCAAGTTCGAGATCGCTGACAAGGGCACCCTTTTCCTTGACGAGATCGGCGAGCTGCCCCTGGCACTGCAGGCTAAGCTGTTGCGGGTGCTGCAGGAGCACCGCTTTACCCGGGTAGGCGGGGTGGACAACATCGAGGTCAACGTGCGTCTGATCGCCGCCACCAACGCCGACCTGGAACAAAAGATGGCCGACGGGCTGTTCCGGGAGGACCTTTACTACCGCCTGAACGTCATCCCGGTCATCATCCCCCCGCTGCGCGAGCGCCTGGAGGATATCGGCCCGCTCACCGACCACTTCATCAACAAATTTTCCGAAAAAGAAGGGCGTGCCATTCGCGGCATCAATGAGGAAGCGCGCAAGATCCTGCTGGCCTACGAATGGCCCGGCAATGTGCGCGAACTGGAAAACGCGGTGGAGAACTCGGTGGTGATGTGCGACGGCGATTGCATCACGGCCGACGACCTGCCGGCCTATCTGAAAGGAACCCGCATCACCGGCTCCTCGACACTGTTGGATATCGTAATGCAGGAGAACGACCTCTCCTACCGCGATAAGCTGGAGGCCTGCGAGCGGGAGATCATCCGCCAGGCCCTGATCGAGACGGAAAACAATAAAACCCGCGCCGCGAAAAATTTGGGATTTACGCTGCGCACGCTGCGCAATAAGGTGAAGAAGTATAGTTTGTGAAGGGGGGATGTTTTTACCCCCCTTCCGTCCCCCCTTACCAAGGGGGGAAACCAACAAGTCTCCCCTTAATAAGGGGAGATTTAGGGGTTGAAAAATACCGTTTATACGATCCAATTACCGATGAGGTAACGCCATGAAACGTCTCTTATCGATATTCCTGCTGCTCGCCGCCGGCAGCATGCTGCTGGCCCAGGAGCCGGTGCGGCAAAGCAATCCGCAGTGGTTTCCGGACCGGACACATGATCCCAACCAGTTGCGCTGGGATGATTTTTACGAGCAAAACGGCACCGGCCGGATCAACATGGGCGGCGGCTACGTTGGGTCGAGCGTGGCCTACTTCCAGAAGGGAAGCGGGCGGCTGCTTTACGGCCTGAACATCGACCTGCTGGCGGTGGAAACGGTGCGGGAACTGCTCCCCAACCGTTTTGTGCCGGTCTACCGGGAGACCGCCCTGATCGTGCCGCTCTGGCTCACCCTGAAGATCCGCCTGCTGCAGCAACCCCACAGCACCCTCTCGCCCTACCTGATCAGCGGCATCGGGCCGACCTGGGGACTGCGCATCCACAATGACGGCGACTTCTTCGATGCCCTGGGCAGCATCCAGGGGCAGATCGGCGCCGGCGGGTTTGTCGGAGCGGGGATCGACTATCTGTGGGCGGAGGACTGGGCCCTATCTATGGATGTGCGCTACAACGTGATCCGTTTCGATAATCCCCTGGGGCTGGAAGAATCTTACGACGGCTTCTCCTTCTCGATCGGCTTCATGCGCGCGTTCGATTGGTGATTGCCCGGTAAAAGGTCACTTCATGAATGAACGTTTCAATGAAATTGCGGCGAAGATCGACCGCTTTCCGTCTCCCAACCCGGTGGAACTGAAGGTCATTCATCTTTGCGCCGACCCGCAGACCATGGTCTCCACCCTGGTAAAGACCATTTCGGCCGACCAGAGCCTGACCGCCAAGATCCTCCGCATCGCCAACTCCAATTATTTCAATTATCCCCGGGTGGTGCACTCCATCGACAGCGCGGTGGTGGTGCTGGGGCTGGACCTGTTGAAAGATGCCGCCCTGAGCATCTCGATGCATCATTATTACAAACAGTTTAAATCACTGGAGCATTTCGATTTTCAATACCTCTGGCACCATTCGATCCTGACCGCACTGGTCAGCCGGGCCCTGGCGGAGCAGACTGACCCGGCGCAGCGGGAACTCTATTACGTAGCCGGCTTTCTGCACGATATCGGCAAGTGGGTGGAAAGCGTGACCATCCCGGACAATTATCACTTCCTGGTAGAAAAAAGCGCCCGGGAGCGGGTACGCCTGTTTCAGAATGAACGCAAATTCCTGAAGTTTCACCACGGGGAGGTGGGCAGTTATTTGATCCAAAAATGGAATTTGCCGGAAAATTTGGTTATTATGCTGCGTTATCATCACGATTTGGAAGCGTTTAGCGGCGATGAGACCCAGTGGCAGCAGATCCGGCTGGTCTACCTGGGAAATTTGATGGCCCATTATATCCAGGGCAATCTGAAAGGATTAAAGGCGCTGCAGCAATTCGATCCGAATCTGCGCAAGTATTTTACTTATACGGCCGATGAATTAGAGAAAACGGCCGGGCACCTGCGCAAGGTGATTCAGTCGCATCAGGTTATTTTCAACATTCATCAGATCTAAGACAGGTGGTAAGCCATGGATGATCAAGCCCCTATCACCGGCTATTTTGAGCAGTTGCTGCAGGCGCTCAACGAGACGCTGCAGCAAGAGGCGCTGACCGGGCGCCTGCGCGGGATTGCCGCGGAGATCGCGGAACTGGAATCCGCCCTGCTGGAGATGTCCGGCAACCGGGACGCCCACCTCGAGAGCTATATCCGGCAACTGCACCTGCTGACCGGCCTGATCCGCTTTCAAAAGGAAGTGATCCGTTTTAAGTCGGCGGCGGAGATGACCCGGGCGCTGTTTGCTTATCTCCGCAGCAATATTGCTTTTGAACACGGCTTTATTCATTTGAAATCCCGGCAGGAGGAAGACAAGCCGCAACTGGTGGCGGCAAACCCCGGCCTATTGGCGCGCTACCAGCAGTTTTTGGATGCGGGAGATCAACTGACCCAACTCTACCAGATCGCCGATGGAGCTGATCTTGCCACTCTGCTGGAAACGCTTCCGGGCGAAGCGGCCGGGGAGCCCTGGCAAATCCTGGAGGCCGGCTCGGCGATCGTCTTCCCGCTGCGCATGAAGGGAGAACTGATCGGCTGCGGGGTGTTGGCCGCACCGGAAGGGGCGCTGACCCTGAAGGACCGCGCGTTTATCGATTTGATGCTGGGACAGATCTCCCTGCTGCTCTATCACTTCTTCTATTTCCTGCAGTTGAAAGAAAAGCTCGCCCGGCGGGTCAAACTGCAAAAGTTCCTCGACGAGGTGAAGTATGCGGAATATTTTGATAAGGGCCCGCTCTATATTTATTCCCTCGACCAGAGCGGGGTAATCCTGCATGCCAACGCCGCCGGCATTGCCCACAACCCGGTGATCCCTCCCAATGCGGTGGGCGATAAGTTCATCAACTTCCTGCCCCCGGCCCAGCGCGTCCCCTTCGAGGACATCCTGCACAGCCTGCAGACCGGCGAGGTTCGCTTCTTTAAATCGCCGATGCACGCGTCCGATACCGCCACCCATATCTGGGAATTTTTCATCACCGGGATCCGGCTGAACGACCGTTTTCAGGTGCGAATCGTCTTTGCGGTGGATATTACCGGCGAGTATTACCGCGAGCAGCAGGCCGTTCACCATGCGGTGATGGGCCAGATTGGCCAGTTCACCCGGGGGATGACCGGGCATCTCAACAACCTGCTCACTGTGCTGGTGCCCAATGTCAGCCTGATGAAAACCCACCTGCCTTCCGACCACGAGTTGCAGAAGCACCTGCAAACCATGGAAAAATCGCTCCACCAGGCCGGCAGCCTGGTGCGGAAATTCCTGAATTATAACCTGCCCACCATCGAACATCCCAAAGAGCTGGATCTCAATGGGCTGGTGCGCGGCTGGGTCAGCCGCTACCGTGCGCGCCAGGAGGGGATCGACTTCCAGTTGGCCCTGGACCCGCAGATCCCCCCGATGCGGCTCTTTCCCAAGCGGATCATGCAATTGCTCAAGATCCTGGTCCAAAACAGTGTCGAGGCCAGCGGGGGCGAAGGCACCATCCGTATCGTCACCCGGCAGGTAGAAATGGAACGGGAGGGAGCGTTGCCGCCCCACATGTTTTTCCTGTCCGCCGGCAGCTATGTGGAATTATGCGTGGAAGACCACGGCAGCGGGATCAATCCGGCTCATTTGAAACATATTTTCAAGCCGTTCTTTTCCACCAAGATCAAAAATGACGGGCTGGGGCTGGGGCTGTTTGTGGCCTATACCATCGTGAAAGACCTCGGTGGAGAGATCTTTGTCAAGAGCGTTCCGAATAGCGCCACCGCCTTTTACGCCTACCTGCCCCTGGCCGCTATCCCGGCCGCGGAAATCCCGGCAAGTGAACCGCGCACCGCCGCACCGGAAGGGAAATCGCCTCTGGTGCTGGTGATCGACGACGAATACAACATCCGCAGCGTGCTCAAGGAAGTGCTGGAACTGAACGGCTGCCAGGTCTATACCGCCGCCAACGGCAAAGAAGGAGTGGATTTGTTCGCCAAGCACGGCCCACAGATCGACCTGGTGGTGCTGGACATGATGATGCCGGTGATGGACGGCAAGGAAGCATTCAAAGAGATCAAGCGGCGCAAGAAAGAGCAGAAGATTATCGTGATGAGCGGATTTTCCCGGCGGGATGATATGGAGGAAATTATGAGCAACGGCACCTTCGCCTTCCTCAACAAACCGTTTCAAATTGATGATATTGTCGAGAAAGTGCAGGCGATATTGGCGTGAATGGGCGAGTATACTGTAAATTAAGTTTTTTGCAGTTATAGATTTCTCACAAAATACGTTCGAAATGACGGCGTTGTGTCATTCCGAAGGCGTAGCCGAGGAATCTGTATTTTTAAAAGACTTAATTCACAGTATAGTAAGTGGTTAGCGGATGTTTGGCCGGGTCGAAACTCGACCGTGCCATTTGGTCGAGTTTCGACCCGGCCAAACATATCACCGCCCTTGCGATTCGATTTTGGCATAAAAATCATCCGCATCGGTGCCGGTGTCGACCAGGTAGAGGCGGATCAATTCGCTGGAAAGATAGTCAATATTGGGGATGGTGATACGCCGGAAGGGGAACTCCGTCTGCCGGAGCACGGTGACCGAGAGATTCTTAAAATCTTCCGAAAACCCCAGCTGCTGGAACGCTTTCAAAACCCGGTCTTTATGGATCCGCGGGATTTGGGCGATCACTTCGCCGGATTTAGGATCGGGTTGGTATTTTCTCATGGCGCTGCTTATAGCTTATGATGTATGCGTTAATGGCCGCTTTTAAAAGATCCCGCGCCTCATCCGCACTCGGCGCTTCCACATGACAGCCCTCCAGATTGGGACAACTGCCGATATATAAATCTTCTTCTATCTTTTTGATTACAATACGTATCTTCATCCGCGGATTTTTTAATTTATTCCAATATATGCCAAATTCGTCACATTTTCAATAGAAATGTTGGTGATTGGAAGATTGTGGATTATCAATCAAATTCCGCTGTATTACCGATTCCTCGGCTGACGCCTTCGGAATGACCGGAGGGCTGTCATTCCGAAGGCGTCAGCCGAGGAATCGGTTCGGGCAAGTACGCTGCGTATTGCACAAGTGATATTTCCGATTGTAATTTTCCCGCTGTGATGGTATGTTTACGCCGTCTCAAATAAACGTACGAATTATATCATGAACCGAATCAACAAAAACCAGGTCGATTTCATTTTGGTGGAGCCGCGCACCCCGGGGAACATTGGGGCGGCGGCGCGGGCGATCAAAACCATGGGTTTTCGCAATCTGGTGCTGGTAAATCCCGGCGATCATCTCGACCGGGAAGCACGCTGGATGGCCCATGCCTCGGAGGAGATCCTGGAGAACGCCCGGATCTACGACACCCTGGAGGAAGCCATCGCCGAAACTCATTTCGCCGTCGCCGCCACCCAGCGGGAGCGGGGGTATCATTTTCCCTTTTACACCCCGGAAGAATTACGCGAAAAGATCACTCCGGTCAGCGCCGAACACCGGGTGGCGATCGTCTTCGGGCGGGAGCGCACCGGGCTGACCAACGAGGAGCTGCAGCGCTGCCACGCCATCACCACCATCCCGGCGGCGATCAGCCATCCTTCGCTCAACCTCGCCCAGGCGGTGATGGTCTACGCCTACGAATTGAGCAAGCACTCCTTCGGGAAGACCAAAACCTACCAATGGAATTACGCCAGCGATGCCGAGATCCGCGGGGTCTACCAGCACCTGGAATCCAGCCTGCGCGGGGTGAACTTTATTCCTCACGACAGCTACGACAGCTTCCTGATGCGCTTCCGCCGCCTCTTCGGCCGGGCCCACCCGGAGGTGCGCGACGTACGGCTGATGCATAAGATTTTGCAGGCGTTTGATGAGTATATTGCTAGGCTTAAGAAGGATGAAGGATAGGCTCATACTGAGGGCTGTGTAATGCGGAGAACTTTTGCATGGGGCAAGGCGCATGGGGCATGGGGTATTACAGTGCGGGTGTCGGAACATGCGCTCGCACATTACGGCGCCATGCCCCATGCCCTTTGCCCCATGCAACAAAACTTGACACTGTGCTCAATATGAGCGATCATTAAAAAAACACATGAGGGCGCAATGAAATACTATTTCCTGGGAATCGCCGGCACGGCCATGGCTTCGGTGGCAGTGCTGTTGAAGCAAAAGGGGCATGAGGTGTGGGGGAGCGACCAGGGAATCTATCCCCCGATGAGCGATTTTCTGGAGGCGAACCAGATCCCGGTATGGCAGGGATTCTCCGAATATCACCTGAAAAAGTCTTTCGACCTGGCGGTGATCGGCAACGCGCTCTCCCGGGGCAATCCCGAAGTTGAGGAGATTCTCGACCGCCAACTGCCCTTCGTCTCCCTGCCGGAGTTGATCCGCCGGGAATTTATCGACGGCCGGGAAAGCATCGTGATTACCGGCACCCACGGCAAGACCACCACCACCTCGCTGATGAGCTGGGTGATGGAATGTGCCGGGCTCAATCCCGGATTCATGATCGGGGGTATCGCCAACAATTTCCAAAGCTCGATCCAGTTGGGCGGCGGCAAATATTTCGTGATCGAAGGCGACGAGTACGACTGCGCCTTCTTCGATAAACGCCCCAAGTTTGTGCACTACTTCCCGAAATACTTGATCCTCAACAATATTGAATTCGACCACGCCGACATCTATCCGGACCTGGCCTCGATCAAAGACGTCTTCCGCAAGCTGATGCGCATCGTTCCCCGCGGCGGACTGGTGGTCGCCAATGGCGATGACCCCGCCGTGCGGGAGGTGATTGCGCCCATCTACTCCCGCCTGCAGGTGTTCAGCCGGGAGAGCGGCGACTGGTCCTACCGCATCCTGGAGAAATCGCCGGCCGGGATCGCCTTCGAGATCCTGGAGAAAGGCGTCTCTGCCGGGCGCTTCGACTTTCCCTTTCCCGGGGAGTTTCAGGTGCAGAACTGCCTGGCGGTGGCGGCGGTGGCGCGAGACCTGGGGATCGGCTGGGAAACCATCGGCGATGCTTTCCGCAGCTTCCGCGGAGTGGCGCGCCGGCTGGACCGCTGGGGCACGCTGCATGGCGCGGCGGTGTATGACGATTTTGCCCATCACCCCACCGCCATCCGGGTCACCTTGGCGGCGATGAAAGAAAAATTTCCCGATAAACGCCTGGTGGCGCTCTTCGAGCCGCGCACCAATACGACGGTGCGTAATTTCTTCCAGGAGGAGTTGGCCCGGGCCTTTCAGCCGGCTGATGTGGTGATCATCAGCCCGGTGCACCGCCAGGAGCGCATCCCGGAAAAAGAACGTCTCTCTCTGCCGTTACTGAAAACGACCCTGGAAAATGAAGGGAAGCAGGTTTTTTGCCTGAGTGCCAACAGCGAAATCCCCGAGCTGCTGGCGACAACCCTGAAGGAAGGCGACGTGCTGGTGCTGCTGACCAACGGCAGCCTGGGAGGGGAATATCAGAAACTGCGGGCGGCGGTCACTCGCTGAACGACTGCCGGATACGGTCGAAACGCCCGGAGATCTTCAGGAAAATATCGAACAGCTCCGGCGCGAAATGTTTCCCCCGCTCCAGCTTCATGGTGTTGAGCGAGGCCTGGTGCGAGAAGGCTTTCTTGTAGATCCGCCGCGAGGTCAGAGCGTCATAAACATCGGCAACCGATACGATCTGTGCCGCCAGCGGTATCTCATCCCCCTTCAACCCCTGCGGATATCCCCGCCCGTTGAAACGTTCATGATGGGAATGGGTAATCTCCAGCCCCATCGCCAGGAAGGGCGTTTCTCCAAACTGCTTGCGGATCGAATGCAGGGTCTGGTAACCGATCTCGGCATGGGTTTTCATGATCTCGTATTCCTCATCATCCAGGCGGCCCTGTTTGAGGAGAATATGGTCGGGTATCCCCACTTTGCCGATGTCGTGCAGAGGGGCAGTTCGGTAGAGCAGCTCGATAAAGCGGTCGTTGACCTGCTCGTGATATTTCGGGGTGCCGGCCAGGGCCAGGGCCAGCTCCCGGGAATAGCTGCGGATCTTCTCCAGGTGGAAACCGGTCTCGCTGTCGCGGTACTCCGCCAGGCGGGCCAGGCCGAAGATGATCGCCTCCTGCGCCCGGGTGGTCTGGTGCAGGCTCTCGATCAGCGCCCCCTGCACCTCGCGGAACTCACTGACATCGTTGATGATCGCGGAATAGGCAAAGCGGTTGCCTTTCTCGTCTACGATCGGCGCAAAAGAGCAGTTGGCGATCCATTTCTTCCCACCCTGGCGCAGGGCGTGCAGCTCCTTCTTCCATTCTCCCTGCCGGGCGATATTGTCTTGAATATTCTGGAAACGCACCCCGGTGAGGATCCGTTCGCTCAGGATGTCAAAATGCCGGTTGACCAGCTCGTGCTCCGCCATCCCGCTCATCAATTCGAAGCCGGGATTGGCCCGCACGATGAGCCCTTCATTATCTAAAATCAGCAGACCGTCATTTTTACTCTCGAAAATATCGCGGTAAATGCGCAGCTCACGCAGGCGGCGATTCAGGATCTGTTTTAATCCCGCCAACAGGTTCTTTTCCTGGCGCTTCTCGCGCGAACGCCGGATCACATCGTTCACCTTGTCGATCAAATCTTCCGGTGGAAAGGGCTTGGCGAGGTAATCGTAGGCGCCTTTTTTCAAGGAGTGAACCGCCGTTTCCAGGCTGGGATTTCCGGTTATGAAGATAAACGGCAGGTCGGGATAATGCTCCAGCGCATACTCGAAAAAATCCATTCCGGTTTGATCCGGCAGATATATATCGGAAATCACCACATCAAACGGCTGCTGCTCCAGGGTTTGTATCGCGGAATCCACATTGGTCGCTAAAATCGACTGAATGCCTGCGGTATGGAGGGCTTTGGCGAGCATCTGGCCCAGCAGGTATTCATCATCAAGGATCAGCGCGGTATATGGATGTATCGTTGCCATCATGGTATCTTGCATCCCAACATTTTTCAAAGATCACAAATTAGTTCAAATCCATTCGATTGCCGGCGGTGCGCTGGCTGTCCTGCAGCGCTTTCTGCAGTTCCGGGTAAACCGATTGATATCGTCCGTCCGGATACCGGTTCAGCAATTCCGGAAGAAATAGCGCCAGTTGCTGCCATAGCGCTAATTCCATATAACTCTTGCAGAGGAAATACGCAATCGTTTCCATGTCATAAAACTGCGCATCCAGGCGGATGATCTGCTGACAAAGATCGATCACCTCCTGGAAATCCTTATGCTGATAGTGGATATGAGCCAGGCCGAAATATCCGGGCGCCTGACCGACCGGCGCCGGGGCGGCCGCGATGATCTCGCGAAAATACCCCTCGGCCCGGGCATACTCTCCTTCAAAGAAGGCGATAAATCCCAGATAATAGCGGGTCGATTGCCGGTAATCCAGCTCTTCCGGCAGCAGCAGCGCCAGCGCCCGGATCAGGAAAGGTTTGGCCTCCAGACTGCGGTTGCGCACAAAAAGAATCTTCCCGGTCTCAAAATAGGTGTGGCGCTTGAGGTCTTCCTCCACATCCTGCATCAGCGCGTCCTGCAGATAGTTCAGCGCGTTGACCGGATGGGCAAGGAATTCATAGGAGAAACCGCTGAGGCGCAGGCAGTCGAAGCGCTGCTTGCTGCTGATATGGGGACTATCCAGACACTTCTCGAAGTAACGAATCGCCTGGGGATAATCTTTCATTAGATAGTGACACCAGCCGATCTCGATCCAGATCGCCAACTGGGCGGCCGGATCGTCGTTCATATGCCCTTCCACCCAGTTGTAGTGCTGAAGGGCATCGCCATAATTTTTCTCCATAAAAGCGGACTGCGCCTGCCGGAGGGTCTTGATAATTTCCGCTTTCGAATGATTCATAAATTTTCCTTGATCTGATTCCGCTTCATTGAGTATTATCTTTTCTTGCCGGCGCCAACTGCCGCCTGCCGCAGTTTGATTTTTTGACATCCGTAGCCGGTGATCTGCGTTTCCGGATACGATGGATTTCACTATAATGTACGGCGAGCTGCCAGGAGATGAAAGCAGCATTCTAAAATAGATTTTTTGGGTATATCGGTAGAAGGGTGTATGGGTATATGGGAAACAACTGGCCGCAGACGTATTAACTCATACACTCATTCACCCATCCACCCATATACGGTTTTTAACCTTAAGGAGGTCTCAATGAGTCAAGTATTACCAATCATCCGCCTGAATGAAGAAGAGGAAATGTTCCGGGAAGCGGTGCTGGATTTTGCCCGGGAGCAGATTGCACCCCACGTAATGGAGATGGACCAGAAAGCGCAGTTTCGGCGGGAGCTGCTCGACCAGTTCTTTGAACTGGGCTTGATGGGGATCGACATCCCGGAAGCATACGGCGGTACCGGCGGGAATTTTTTCATGTCGATCCTGGCTATCGAGGCGCTGGCTTCGGTAGACGCCTCGGCGGCGATCTATGTCGATGTGCAGAACACCCTGGTGAACAACGCCTTCATGCGCTGGGGAAATGAAGCGATCAAGCAGAAATATCTGCCCCAACTGGCTCAGGAGAAGATCGGGGCCTATGCCCTCTCGGAGCCGAGCTCCGGCAGCGACGCCTTCGGCCTCAAGGCGCGCGGGGAAGACAAGGGGGATCATTTCGTGCTCAACGGCACCAAGCTGTGGATCACCAATGCCGCGGAAGCGGACATCTTCCTGGTGTTTGCCAACATCAACCCGGAGCTGGGCTACAAAGGGATCACCGCCTTCGTGATTGAGAGAGGATTCGACGGCTTCAAGGTCGGCAAGAAGGAAGACAAGCTGGGCATCCGCGCCAGCAGCACCTGCGAGTTGATCATGGAAAACTGTATTGTGCCCAAGGAGAACGTGCTTGGGGAGACCGGCAAGGGCTACAAGGTAGCTATCGAGACCCTGAACGAGGGGAGGATCGGGATCGGGGCGCAGATGCTCGGGATCATGCAGGGCTCGCTGGATGCCGGGGTGCAGTACGCCCAGGAGCGCAGCCAGTTCGGGCGACAGATCGCCCAGTTCCAGGGACTGCGCTTCCAGATCGCCGAGGCCAAGATCCTGCTGGAAGCCTCGCGTCGCTTCGTCTACAACGCCGCGCGCATGAAGGATGCCGGCGACGATTTTGTGATGGAAGCGGCAATGGCCAAGTATTTCTCCTCGGTCAACGCGGAAAAAGTCACCTCGCGCATGATCGATATCTTCGGAGGCTACGGCTACACCAAAGACTACCCGGTGGAAAAGTTCTACCGCGATTCCAAGATCGGGCAGATCTATGAAGGCACTTCCAACATGCAGCTGGATACGATTGGGAAGTTTCTGCTTAAATAAACTGAGTATTCGTCAGAACTTTAAACAGAACGCGGATGACACGGATTCTCGCGGATATTATTAATGATGCTTCGCGTGGGGTTATCAAAGATTTACCGAAAGTTAGCAAATCGAATGCAAAGAGCACAGAGTTTTCATAAGCCTTTATCATTTAACATAATCCGGTATCCGCGTAAATCTGCGTCATCCGTGTCATCCGCGTTCTATTGTGGTCCTATCAGATTTTCAAAATTTTATTGTCGTGCACTATATTAAATATAATGCTGTCAAAGTGATGCCGCCGGGGAGTGGGAGATCGAGCATTTCTGGATCCGGCCGGCATTTATGGGCCAGGGCGCCGGCGCCCGGCTGTTCCGCCATGCCGTGGCTGCGCTCGCATCACATGGGATCAAGCATCTCAAAATCGTCTCCGATCCCCATGCTGAAGGTTTCTACCAAAAAATGGGCGCCCGGCGGGTGGGAGCAGTTGCCTCCAGCATTCCCTGACGGGCTTTGCCAGTGCTGATGTATGAAATGGGTGTTGGTGAGTTAATGGGTTAAAGAGTTAATGGGTTGATGGGTATACAAACTTTGATGCGACGTTCGTTTTTCCCCCTTAACTCTTAACCCATTAACCCATCAACCCATCAACTTCTCCTTGCATCCCTCCGCCCTGAGCCGTACCTTCACGCCGACTTTCGGCTAAAAGGGTGTTCATGGTTACGGCGATATATTTCCTGATATACAATCTCCTGGTGTATCCCCTCGCTTTTGCGGTGTTCCATATCTACGCCCTTTTCAACCGGAAATTCCGCCGGGGCATCGCCGGCCGTTACCGTTCTTTCCGCCGGGTGAAGGCGTTCCTGCGCAGCCTGGGCCCGGAAAAGCCGGAGATCTTCCTGCTGCACTGCGCCTCGATGGGGGAAT
Source organism: Calditrichia bacterium (assembly GCA_020635015.1). Taxonomy (GTDB): domain Bacteria; phylum Calditrichota; class Calditrichia; order RBG-13-44-9; family J075; genus JACKAP01. Next base: position 228,233 of record JACKAP010000010.1, read on the forward strand.
TCGAGCACGCCAGACCTTTGCTGCGTGCCCTGAAAGCACAGCGGCCGGAGAGCCGCACGGTGGTGATGTTCTTCTCCCCTTCCGGCTATGAGAACGTGAAAAGCGCGCCGGGGGTGGACCTTTTCATTTATGCCCCCTTCGACTGGTGGTGGCCGGTGCGGCGGCTGTTCCGGGCGCTGCGCCCCCGAGCACTGTTGATCGCCAAGTACGATGTCTGGCCCAACCAGCTGTGGATGGCCCGCTCCCTGAAGATCCCGGCGCTGCTGCTCAACGCCACCCTGCAAAAGACTTCCGGGCGACTTCACCCCGCCCTGCGCTGGTTCCAGCGCACGCTCTACCGGAGGCTGACCCGCATTCTCACCATCTCGGAAACCGACCGCGACAACTACCTGCGCCTGGCGCGGGCAGAGGCGGTCATCGCGGTCGGCGATACCAAATACGACCAGGTGATCAGCCGGGCGGAGGAATCGCGAGCCACGCTCCCGCTGCCATCGGCAGTCTGCCAGGGCAAGCGGATCTTTGTTGCCGGCAGCACCTGGCCGGAGGATGAGACACACCTGCTGCCGGCATTGCGCCAACTGCATCGCAGTTACGGCGATCTGCTGACGATCATCTGCCCCCACGAGCCCACCCCCGCCCATCTGGCTCAACTCTCCGACGCCCTGTTACCCCTGCGCGGCTGCCGCCTATCGCAGTTGGATCATTACCGCGGCGAGCCGGTGATCGTGATCGATCGCATCGGGATCCTGGCCAATCTCTACGCCCTGGCCCGGGCGGCCTATGTGGGGGGGAGCTTCAAGCAGAACATCCACAACGTGCTGGAGCCGGCGGTGTACGGGATCCCGGTGCTCTTCGGCCCGGTCAACCGCAACTCCCATGAGGCCCAACTGCTCAAGGCCGCCGGCGGAGGGCTGGAGGTCCATTCCGAAGCCGAGATCCGTACTGCCCTGGAAAAAATTTTCTCGGAAGAAGACTACCGCCGCCAAACCGGAGAAGCGGCCCGGCAACTGGTGGAAGCGCACCGTGGAGCAACGGCACGGACGGTGGAGGAAATTTTGAAGCGATTGGAATAATGCGGAGTGCGGAGTGCGGAGTGCGGAGTGAAAGATGCATAGGGCATGGGGCATGGGGCATGGGGCATGGGGCATGGGGCAAAATACAAAATATCGCGAGCGAATGAGAGCAAACATCGTGAGCGAAGCGAACTAACATCGTCGGCGTAGCCGGCAAACATCGCGAGCGACAGCGAGCAAACATCGTGAGCGCCAGCGAACAAACATCGCGAGCGAAGCGAGCATATATTTTTCAGCTATTTGATATTCCTTCGCAAATTGCTATTTTATTTTTTGCGCGTTTAATCAGGAAAATTTACGACGGTCATCATGAGCGATCCGAAACAATGGTCACTGACGGAGTTGCTGCGGCATATGGTCCAGCGCACCCCGCTGCAGCTTCACCAGCAGGCCTGGGGGGAATTTCTGGATCGGTACCGCGCGCTGATCGAGACCGCGATTTCCCGGCGCTGCCATGCCTGGAACTCCCGGGCGCTCAACCTGCAGCGCCGTGATGTGGTGGATGACGTCTTCTCCAGCGTGATGGCAGGATTGGTGGATGGGGATTTTAGCGCCTTGAAAAGTTTCCGCGGCAGCAGCGAGGGGGAGTTTCGCAGCTGGCTGAATGTGGTAGCCAAACGCGCGGCCGGCCGCTTCCTGCGCGGCCGTTCCTTCGAGCGCTACATCGGCGGCGATGACGAGGGCGGCCAAAGTGACCTGCCGGACTATCTGCTGAAAGATTATCTCTCAGACCTTGATGAGCATACCCAAACGGAACTTTACGAGCATATCGTGGAGGTGGTTCGGCGGGAAAAGAGCGGGCGGCGGGGCAATGCCGAGCGCGACCTGCATATTTTCCTGCTCTACACCCTGGCGGATTTCGACCAGGAGATGATTACCGCCCTTCCGGTGTTTTGCGGCGAAGGCCGGGAAATTGGCCACCGGGTGGTCGACAATGTGGTCAACCGCATCCGGGTCATCCTGCGCGAAAAATGGGAGAGCGACGATGAGTGAAACCAACCGGTCCCGCGAGCAGCTCGGCCGGGTGCTGGCGCATCTGAAACTAAAAACGCAACAGCATCCCGCACCCCAAAACGCCGTTCCTCTGGGACAAGCAGAGGAAAAGCTGCTGAGAGAAGCGGAGCAGTTGCTGGCCGACCAGAAGCTGCCGGCCGCCGGCCAGCCGTCCTTTGCCGGCCTCGCCGTGCAGGTTTGCCCCCAGGAAGCGCTTTATTTTGACCGCCTGCCGCCTTACCTGGTGCTGATCTTCCGGGAGTTGAGCGATCCCGCTGCCGACCAGGAAGCGGTGTTCCGCCATACCAATTCCTGCTTTCACTGTTTCGAAGCCTACAGCGAGGTCCACCGCGCCTTTCTGGATCATCTCCCCGGGGATACGGAGACGGAGCCCCCTGCTTCGCCGGCTTGAGAAAAAAATGCTCATGCTGAGAGAAAAGCGGTGATGGATGTATCTAAGTTGTTGAATCGCGAATAATTCATCGCGGTTAACGTAAATAGATACAGTCATCAACATGAGAAAGAACGGACATATGGACATCCTGACCCAACAACTTCCCCACGCGGACCTGGTACGCTATCTGAGCGGAGCGGGAGATGAATCCCTCCGGCAAAAAGTTGCTCAGCTTCGCAGCGAACACCCGGAATTTGCCATGCTCCTGGAGATGGCAGAAAAAACCGCAGCCGACAGTCCCGGTGATACCCCGCCGCCCACAGTTCAGCTGACCTTTATGCAAATCGACCGGCTATTGCAGGACATCTATGCAGGTAGCGCCGATCCGGACCGGCGAATGCTGTTCCGCACCCACCTGCTGAGTTCACCGCAGTTTTACCGGCGCCTGCTGGATCATTTCGCAGACCTACACCAGACCGCCGCCGAAGCGGAAGCCCTGCAGGCCTCCGGCGTGATGATCGGCAGCAAAACCAACCAGGAGATCCTGCACGAGCTGGGCATTGAGAAGCCCCAGACCGCCCCCCGCCGGGCAGAACGGCCGGGTGAAGGTTTGCTGGGGGCGGTTCAGGCCTTTTTTACCTCGCAATTTGGCCGCTACGCCATTCCGGCGCTGGCCTCGCTGGCAGTACTGTTTATGGTCGGTCTGCCGCTTTACAGCAGTCTGACCAATCCTTACAACCGCTTGCACTGGGACGAACAGGCTCCCCTGGCCCAATTAAATCCGGAGCGCTGGGCTCAGGACAGTGCACCGGCAACCCGCCATGGGGCGGTGCCGGGAAGTGACTCACTGAATCTGGCATCCTTCCGTGCCGGCAGCGAACGGCTGGCCGGGGTAATGAAATTGATGCTCCCGGCATTCCGGGAGAAGGATTACCGCAACGTGCTCGACAAATACCGCCGCACCTTCCCCGGCGCAGAAGCACTGGCCCAATGGCTGCAGAAACATGATACGGCGCCGGCCGGCGATGACAGCCTGCTTCAGCAGGAGATTGCCGGCACCCAGCAACTATTGCAGGACTACTACTTCCTCTCCGGCGCGGCCGCCCTGGCCCGCTACCGCACTCGCAGTGAGGCACTCGACCAGGCCGCCCGGGACAGCGCCCTGGCAACCGCCGTGACCAACTTGACCCATGCCAAAACCCTCGGCGAACGACATCAGCTCCCGGATTCCGACCGTATTCACTACTTTCTGGGGTTGGCGCTGGCCTATCAGTTCCACAACGCCGAAGCGATCCGTGAATACCGGCTGATCCGCCCGGAAAGTGACTATTATCAATCAGCACAGGAACTGATGGAATATCTGCAGTAGCATCAGACGCATTATTGGCCACAGAGACACAGCACACCTGGCGCGACTTCGGCCGCAACCGAATGGTAAATGCTTATTGCTCAGTGGTCAAAGCTCATTGTAAAACACTTTGTTGCACCACAAAATTTTGTTAAAAAACAAAGTTTTGGGCCAGTGTAGTACAGAGCACCGGCAACCGACAACAGATCCCTCTGTGGCCATAATTCAGACACTGCATTCATCCGCTGTCCCATTATTCCCCTCAACAACCACCAGCTTCCGGGTAGGGACAGCGAAAATTCCTGTGCTGCCTGTTTGATATTAGATCGTGCTTTCTTAACTTTGATGCATATACGGGACCCATTCTTCGCCGTTTTTTTGGATATCACACCATCAGGCATCGATGAGGAGCAAAGGAGATCGAATTATGAAAATTTATCAGATACCCCGGCCCCGGGTCATCCGGCCGGCCTATCTGGGGGTCAGCCTGGGCGCTTTCTGGGGGCTGGCAGTGCTGGCGCTGACCCTGATCGCCATGGCCGGCGGAGGCACTCGCGGACTGGTGGCCATTCTGCAAAGCATCTATCCATGGTACGGAGCAAGCCCGGGGGGGCTGCTGGCCGGGGTGTTCTGGGGATTTCTCAGCGCCTATCTGTTCGGGATGCTGTTGGGAATTGCCTACACCTGGCTGCTGCGCTTTAGCCGCAAAACTCCTGACAAAGCCCTGGCGCTGTTCGAGATCGATCCGCATAAAAAGGTCAACATCATCCAGGAAGGCAGCGGCACGCATCCCTACACCATCGTGTTCGTGGCCAATCCGCAGCTCGAGGTGGGCAACAGTGCCGCGGTGCTGGATGATCCGGTGATCCGTGATCCCGGTCTCTACACCCGGGTGCTGGTGCGCTGCCTGCGCAGTTTCATCACCAATGAACTGCTGCGCCTGCCGGATATCTTCCAGCAACTGCGCATCATCTCGATCTTCGATGCCGGTGAGATCGGCAGCGGGGAGATGCGCAAACTCTGCGTGGGCATCGATGAAAGCACTGATATTCTGGCCCCCAACAGCGATGTTGCCGGTATCCGCGATTACATCGTACAGCGGCTGGAGCAGGAAGGCATCCCCGACCGGAACATCGACCTGGTGATGTTGATCTCCGCCTCGGATCAGTTTACCCGCTCCGCGGCGCGCTTCACGGTAGACGACCTGAGCAAGGGCGGGCAGCCCTTCCGCTTTTCCTTTGGCGAGGATCCGGAGCGCATGAGCGAGCACATCCACGCTTTCTACGCCCAACTACCGGGCGTGGCGGCAATCTCGGCCTGGGATGACCGGCTCAAAACCCCGGTTCACGAATTTGCCCACGCCATGTCTTCTTTGGAGAACGGGGCCATCGACGATGAGTACATCGATGAAACCCATGCCTCCATGGAGCGCCGGGTGAACAAAAAATTTCGCGGAGGATATCTGGTCAGCCAGACTGCGATCGACGAACTGAAAGACCATATAACCGATCCCGATGATCTGGAGAAGCTGGAAACCGCATTCACGGAGTTGCGCGATCACCGCTACGCCAGTCAGGCAGCTTTTTCCGCTGCCGCCCGGCAGCAAATCAATCGAAACGAACTTTTCTTCAATTACCGGCAGATACTGCTGGCCGTTTTCCGCTATCGAACCAGTTACCGCTACACGGAAAAATCCGATGAGCAACTGCACAGATACCACGTACCGGATGCGATCCGCGATCGATTGAAAACGCTGTACGGCCAGCCGCCCTTCTACGAGAAGACCAAATTCCTGGATCAGATACGAAAGTTGATCCGGGATAAAGCCGCTTTTCAGCGCTACAAGCTGCTGATCCTGCGCTTCGCCCATTTCCGCAATTATCCGGTCCCCAAGGTCTTTGCCAAATACCAGCTCGATGGCGGGGAAGTGCTCACTTATTACAGCGACCGCCAGCGCAGCGATAAGGACAGCGCCTGGGTTTCCTACACCCCGGAGCGGAGCGCTCCCGGGACCTCCTGCATCATGGATATTGCCTATCATGATTACCGTTACGACAAATTGCTGTTCGATTTTATGTACGACCGCCTGATGGCGCGGATCGGCCGTGGAACACCGGTTACCACTGCTGCCAACCCGGCAGCCGCGAAGCGAAGCGCAAAGCCGGCAAAGAGCGGAAAAAGTGCCGCTACCCGATCGACGAAGAAAAAGAAGGAGTAGCCATATGACCCCGACGCATCCCAAATTAAGAGACGCCTTGCTGTTAGACCCGACCCATCGGAAGCGCGGGTTGACCCCCGCCCTTTTCCGCGATTATGAAACCCTGCTGGGACAACTATTTTACGTGGTTAATTATCCGCAGGATCAGGAGAAGGCCGCATCCCGGAAGGGGGCCTCTCCCAAAAATGTCGCGGATAATTCGTTTAAGATAACCCATGATGTGCTTCGCGCCTTGAATGCCGCCGGCGTTCCCTATTGCGTGCTGAAAACGCTGGAGGACGCCCTGCTCGACGACGAAATCATCACGCTGGATAAATTTGAAGCCTATCTGCGGGAGTACCTGGGAAATGATTACAGCTGTTATCACGACCTGATCGTAGAGGAGGCGATCGTGCCGGCCGTTCAGCCCGTCCCCCCGCAACCGTCTTCCGGGCAATTGGTCGAGGATATCATTGAATTCCGCAATCAGTATATGCCCAACTATCAGCCGATCTATGACAACTGGCTAAAGCAGCAGAAAATTGCGCTTCAAAGCGACCAGCTCGGCCTCGGCGGCCTGCTCGGCCAGTCGCTGGCAATCATCCTGCTCTGGCTTAAGAACAAACCAGGAAAAGGGTTGAGCAACTTTTTGCGCACGAAAGGGTAAATGCGGTAAGTATACTGAAGTTGTTTGCTCATTTTAAAACGTTATTGGTTGTTGGCTGTTGGCTTTTGGTTGTTGGTTATTGGTCTTTGGCCAAGACAGCCTGCTGCCAACAACCAACACCAACAACCAACAACCAATAACCAACAACCAATAACCAACAACCAACAACCAACAACCAAGCACTGATTTTAAAGCCAAAAATGAGACAAAAGCATTACATCATTGCAGCCGCGGTTCTGCTGCTGGCCGCCGTCATTCTGGGATGGCGCTATTGGCGGCTGAGCGAGTTGCGCGAGACCATCCGGCAGGAGTTTGCCGGCACCGCAACCGCGGCTGGATACCAGGAACTGCTGTTGGGCTTTGTGGAGGAGCTGCGTACGGGCGACTCCCTGCAGGCGGCGACAGTGGTGACCGAGAACTGGAAGATGTTCGATCCGATGTTTTACTGGTTGGTCGGGCGGGCGCTGAAATTCCGCCGGGCGGGACAGCCGGACAGCGCCGCCATCCAAATGAACGCGGCGGAGGCCATCGCGGAGATCTTCCATTCCCGGCGCAATTACGATTTCCTGCAGCAGCAGCTCGTTTTCTACCGGGGACTCGGCGACGATCAACTGGATATCAAAATGAACACCGACCAATACCTCGCCCGGGGGTACCGTTTCCGCAACAGCATGCCGGACTCAGCCCAGTATTATTACACCCGCTCGATCGAACAGGCCCGGATCATCGGCGACGTGCGGCGGGAAGTGGAAAATCTTTACTGGATCCAATACCTGCTCTACGCCAACGACAAAAATCCCGCTTCGCTGCGTTATGGCGAAAGCGCCCTGGCGCTGGCGGAGGAGAGCAGCTACCGCTACCAGGCACAGCAGATTCTTAAGATCCTGGGGGCAGCGGCAAATGAGCTGGGCGAGTTTGACCGGGCATTGGGATATTTTCAGCGCTGCTACGAGGCCGCCCAACAGCTTCAAGACGAAAAGATGCGCGCCGAACTGTTCCGCCATTTCGGCATCATCTATTTTCATCTCGGCAATAAGGCCAAAGCGCTGCAGTCTTTCCAGGCATCGATCGATCTCGCCCAGCAACTCGGTTATACCGGTTTGGAAGGCGAGGCGTACATTGAGCGGGGAATTACGTTCAAGAATTTAGGCGAATACAACAAGGCCGAGGCCGATTACGATCATGCGCTCAAACTTCTGGAGAATTCTTCAGAGAAGGCGACCGCCCTGATCAATTTAGGCGACCTGCACGCCACCCTGGGCCTTTACGATCTGGCAATGGAGGAACTGCAGCAAGCGTACGAATTGAGTCGGGAAGCCAAGCGTTTCTACAGCGCCGCAACCGCCCTGATCAATATTGCCGCCATCCGCCAGGGCCGGGAGGCTTTCCCGGAAGCGTTGCAAAGCCTGGACGAAGCCCGCACCATGATCAAACAAGCCATCAAGGACGGGGCGAAGCGCTCCCGGGAACGAGAGGCGCAAATTCTTTTCAGTATCGGCGACATTTACATGATTAACCGCAACTGGCCGCAGGCGGTAGCGGTGTACGACAGCGCGCTGATGAATATCCGGAATTACCGCATCCCCGCCGGGATTGCCGGGGCCCTCAACCGGCTTGGCAATGTGCAGCGGGAGATGCAGCACTATGACCGGGCGATGGCTTACCTCGAAGAAGCCGGCAGCATTGCCGACACCCTGGGCGATCCGATGCTTTCTTCCAACGTCAGCTACGGAATGGGGCTGGTGTATCGCGATCGGGGCAACCTTTCCCGGGCCGAACAATATCTGACCCGGGCCATTGCCATCCAGGAGGCCACCACCCGCAAAATTGCCGGCGATGCCAGCATCAACTATTTTGCCACCCTCCAGGCGCCCTACGAAGCGATCATCCTGTTGAAGCTGCAGCAGGGTCAGGCTGAGGCAGCATTCCGTTATACCGAGCAATCCCGCGCCCGCGCCTTGCGTAAATTGCTCAGCAATAATGGCAGCCGCAGCGAAGCACCATCCCTGCCCTCCCTGGCAGATATCCAGGCCGGTCTCAGTACGGATCGGCAATTGATCGAGTTCAAAGTGACCGAGCAGCGCCTGCTGACCTTTCTGGTCGGCAACGATGGATTCGAATGGTTTGAGGCCCCGGTGTCCCGCAACGAATTGCGAAGTCTGGTGCAGCACTTTCGGGAAGCGCTCGGGGCAGTAAACAACCCGGCATTCGAGGCGGCCCGAGAACAAGATCCCCGCGCGACCTACGAGCGTAGCCTGACCGCCGCGGCGAAATTAACCGCCTGCCTGATCACCCCCATTGCCGGACGGCTGGACAGCAGCAAAACCCTGTATATCGTTCCGGATGACATGCTCTTTTATGTGCCGTTTGCGGCGCTGACCTCGCCCCAGGAAACGGGGCGTTTTCTGGTGGAAGATTACCCCATCGTCCTGGCGCCCAGTGCGGCAATTATGGCCTATACCCTATCGGCGCCCCCGCTGCGCCCGGCTGTTCGCCGGGAGTTGCAGCTTTTTGCCGCGGCCAATCCCGACGGCCAGTTGCAGAAAGCAGCGGCGGAAGTTCGGCAGATCGCCGGATTTTTCTCCCGGGTGGATACCCTGATTGGGC
>JACKAP010000011.1 GCA_020635015.1 Calditrichia bacterium
GAATGGAGTAACTGGCATTATCCATAATGTCGGAAAAAGATAAATTGTTTTCCTGGCCGTCCAGAATGCTGTTGTGAGGAATCAGTAACTTCGCACCGTAAGTTGTTTTTAACTTGACAAGTATCTCCCGCATAAACCAGGAGAGGATCGCTGAGCCGGCCCGCAGATCCCGGGAGCGCCGCGCCTCCGAGATGAACGCCTGCACCGGCACCAGCCCAATTGAAAAGATGTGATCTGGCATAAAAAGCCCTCCTTTTGTTGAGTCCTTTGCGTTAATGTATGTTCAAACCCAGTCTTTTCTCCGCTTGGCAACGTTGCCAATCCTCCTGCCCCCCTAACTCACCAACCTTCCATCCACCGGCCATTATCAACACCCAACATCCAACATCCAACATCCCTATCCGCCTTTCACCACAATCTTCTCCCCGGGCAATTTGATCCCGTAGCATTTTGTGCCGCGTTTGCCATGGGAGCTGATCAGGTAAAACGGCAGTGCGGGCAGGCCGGGAACGGAGAGACGAATCTGAGTGTTGATTTTCGCGATGCGCTGCAGCACCCAGCTCATCGGCAGCTGGCCGTCTTCCAGCACCTTGGCAATGAACTTGCCGCGCATCTTGCGGTGCGGATCGAGGAGATCAAACCGCCCCAGCAATCCATCCAGCATTGTGCTGCTGAAATAGGGGCTCTGGGGATATTCGAAGTAGGCTGGGTAATCTTCGATTGCAATTCTGGAAAGACGCGTGCGGCTGCGTTCGGCAAAATACCAGTAAAGACAGAAACGCTGCGGCTGCAGGCGGATCTTCTGATCGCCGATGATGATGGTATGGTTCCCCGGATCGAGCGTCAAAACCGGCAGGGTGCTGCGGTCGATGTCACGCTGCACCCAAGCCAGCAACTCCCGGTAGCCCTGCGGCGAGCTCAGGCGGTCGATCTGCACCCGCTCGCGCAGGCGGATGAAGGGAATGTCGATCAGGTCGATCTGTGCCTGGGAAGTATCGATAATTTGCCCGTCGTGCAGGGTGATCTGCTGCGGGCGGGGTGGGGGATAGTAGAACTGCCGCTGGTGCTCCAGCTCCTGGGGAGCAACCAGCACGTGGTAGAGCCGGTCGTCGGGCCGGGCCAGCAGCTGCAGCGCCAGGGCGAGGTAGGTGCTCATGGTTTTGCGCCCTCCGGCGATTGAACAATGCAGCACAGTGGCAGGATCGGCGGTCTGCTCCCAGAGCACCTCCAGGATCAACGCCAGGAAGCTCTCGCTGTCGCGACGGGTGCGAATGTCGGCGATCGGCAGCAGCCCGTCATGGGCCACTTTGATATTGGCTTCGCTAAACTGCAACTGGGCGCAGGCATCTGGATAGTCATGCTGAAGCTGGTAAAACATCCCGGTTTGTGGATCGAGCAACTGCTTGCAGGCTTCACGATAGCCTTCCCGGGTGGAGATCGCCCACACCGTCTCCACCGGATGTTTCCGTTCCACGCATAGCGCGTAGAGGGTCTCGGTCAGCACCTGCGGCGTGCGCCCTAATACCGCAACCAAAATGTGTCGCTGCTCCCGGCTCATCGATCGGCGTTTCCTGGCTCAGGCCATTTATTCACTTTTATACTGATGTTACGCGCTATGCTCCAAAATGTAATTCATGCTGTCATTGCGAGGCGTATTCTGCCGAAGCACTCTCCTGCGTGGTGCACCCACCCGCAGTTGAGTTGGAAGCGATCATCGGGAGATTGCCGCGCCGCAAAAGACGCGGCTCGCAATGACGACACCTGTTTACTGCGTAACATCAGTTATATTTTTGAAAAACATCATTGAGCATTGAGCATTTACCAATCACCATTTACCATCAATCGTTTTCAATGTTATTTTCCCCAACCCAAACGTCGCCCCTTTCCCTAGATGCAGCACTTCCGCAGCGCGCAGCAGGGGCAGGAAAGGGCGCAGGTTACCCTCCAGATCGATCTCGCCGAGGAAGCCCCCAAAGAGCATGTCGGCTTTCTGGCGGTGACTGTAGCGGTTCTGCTCTTTCCAGCGCAGCTCCCGGCGGGTGATCGCCACCTCGCTGGCCGCTTCCAGCAGGTGGTGGAATTCCCATTCGACCTGCGCCGGATCGACGTAGAAATGGGCCAGCTCCAGGGTGCGGCGCAGCATGCGGAAGACCAACTGGCGGAAGTCGAATTCCATGCTCAGCTCGCGTTCGATCTTCAGGCGGGTGGGGGTGCGGAAGGCCAGGGTGAGCTGCTCCGGCGAGCTATCATCAGGTTTTCCGGCGATGGTGCGGGTGAGCGGAGGGCGCAGGATCGCCTGAGTGGCGCCGTCATAGAAAGCGTGCCATTCGCCGGCCGGGTCCTGGCAAAGGGCCGCCTGCAGGTCGAAGCGCTGGCGTCGCGAGCCAAACCCCCGCTCGGCCATCTTATGGATAGCGAAGATCACGAAAGGATGATAGGTCACCGAAGTACCGAGCAGGCGTATCTCGAAACTGAAGATCTCCCCTGGAGCAAATTCCCGCTGTTCGATGTCGGCATCGAGCACGAACGGGCGCGGGGCGTGGGGCAGGCCGCGCAGGAAGCGGGGCGGCTCGTCGTGGATCAAGGTCTCGAAGATGGCAGTATAGGCGCACTGGCGGTTGAGGAAGCAACTCTCACACAACTGCTGCGGCGTTCTCACGCAGACGGTGCGCCGCAGCATGAAACCGAAGGCGCCGCGCAGCAGCGAGCCTTTAAACGCCGGCAGCCGCGCCGCCTCCCGGGAACGGAGTTGAAACTGCAGGGACAGATAGGGAATTTCCGGAAAACAGTAATCACTCGTTGCTGACAATGCGGTCTCCTTTCACTCATGGCTTAACCTGCTTTGCAACTGGATAACACCTGCTTCGCTGCCGGATAATACTGCTGTTTCTTCCTTCTGACCGCTCCGGGATCAATCGTTTCGGGGCGGTTCATATGTTATGTTCTTTTTTTCGCTGGCGATATTGAACAAATAAGAAAAAATCCATAAGAAGCAAGCAAAATTTAACTTTAGGGCCTCCGGCGCGCGCTTGGCAGTCAGCTCAAGGCTGAGCGTTGTGCACCGCTACCCGCCGACTGCCAACCACGCGCCGGAGGCCTTTTTCGAGGGGGGAATTAGGGGGTGTTTGATCTTTTGGAGGATTGTGGTTATATTTTTGAGTTGTCAGTAATTAATTGGTAGTGATCAGGGGCCACTGATCAGTTGTCAGTCTCTGTGTTCTCTGTGCCTCTGTGGCAAAAGTCTCTTTAGCATGGTATGCATTCGCGCCCACTCGCGTAAATTCGTGGCAAAAAAAATCCGTATTCATCCGTGTAATCCGTGGAAAGCAGTTGTCTTTCCCCCGTAAATTCGGCAACAAACTCAAAAAGTTAGGTTATGAAACGCAAAAAGCCCCCCGTAACATCACCAGGACCGCCTCCCTCAACCGTCCCGGCTTATCCGGATCACCGCCGCGATCCCTGGTTTTATGCGATGCTGGCCCTGACCTTCCTCTTCAGCATGACCATCTACCTGCTCACCCTGGCGCCGACGGTGACCTTCGAGGACAGCGGGGAATTCATCGCCGCGGCCTATCACCTCGGGGTGCCGCATCAGCCGGGATATCCGCTGTTTACCCTGCTCGGGCGGGTGTTCAGTCTGCTGCCCCTGGGCGAGGTGGCCTATCGCCTCAATCTGATGTCGGCAATGCTGGCATCGCTGGGCGCGGTGTGCATTAGCTGGACGGTGCTATTGCTGATTGAAGAGATTTTTCCTCCCGCCCCGGCTTCCCCGCCTCCTACTTCACCCGGCGCTCCCCGCCTGCCCCTGGCCGCCTATGCCGCCGCCCTGGCTGCCGGCATCCTGATGGCCAGCGCCTTCGAGAACTGGGAGCAGTCGATCATCACCGAGGTCTACGGGTTGAACACTTTTTTTGTGGGCGCTATCCTGCTGCTGACCGCCTACTGGCATCGCCAGACGGCGCCGGAGGAGCGGATGCGTTATTTTGTGCTGATCTGCTACGCTATCGGCCTGACCCTGAGCAATCACACCACCTCACTGATGTTCATCCCGGTGCTCTTCGGCTTTGGCCTGATCGCCGACCGGGCGTTTTTCCTGAGGCTGCGTCATATACTGTTGGGTTTAGGAGCGCTGCTCGCCGGGCTGCTGCCCTACCTCTACCTGCCCCTGGCCTCCCGGCGCGATCCGCTGATGGATTGGGGCAATCCCGAGACCCTGACCAACTTCCTGCGCACGGTGGCCCGCCACCAGTATAATCTCGACGATCCCCAGACCCTGGCAAAATTCTCCGCCCAGATCGGGGCCTACGGCGACCTGCTGCTGAGCCAGTGGTTCCCGGCCTTCCTGCTGCTGGCGCTGCTCGGGCTGGGGGCGCTGTGGCGGCGGCAGCGCCACTATTTCTGGCTCTCGCTGCTCTTTCTGGCCTTCGCCATGCCGATTACCACCTACATGACCAATTTCGACGTCTCCGCAGCCGATCCCTTCGTGGCGGCGGAGCACCGCGCCCTGGTGTCAGTGTTTTATATTCCTTCCTACATTTACCTGGCGCTGTTGATGGGGATTGGAATTTACGCCCTTGCGCAGTGGCACTGGCGCCGACGGCCGCGGTATTGGATAGAGGCGGTCGCCCTGCTGGCGGTGCTGCTGCCGGCGGCACTGGCCTACCGCAATTATCAGCAGGTCGACAAAAGCCGCTATTATTTTGCCCGTGATTATGTGGAGAATCTCTTCCGGGTGGCGGAACCCAACGCCCTGGTATGGGCCAACTGGGATCCGTATTATTTTCCCACTAACTACATTCAACTGGTGGAGGGGCAGCGCCCGGATGTGCTGGTGCTCGATCAGCAGTTGCTGCGCCGCAGTTGGTATATCCGCTGGCTGCGCGATCATCACCCGGAGTTCATGGAAAAAGTCGCCGGCCCGGTGGATGAATTTCTGGAGGCGGTAGCGCCGTTCGAGAACCGCCAGCCGTTCGACGGGAATTTTATCCAGATGCGCTACATTGCTATGATCAATGCGATGATCGATGCGGCGATGGGGGAGGGGAGAGCGGTCTATTTCACCTATCCGCCCCCGCCGGGTGTCGCGGCGCGTTATTTTCGCGAGCCCCTGCCGGTGGCCTGGGAGCTGAAGCAGCCCGGCGAGCCGCTCACCCCGGTGACGCTGACCGATCTGAAGTTCCGGGGATTTTTCCGCCAGGACATCCCGCTCGACCGCATGGCGAAAGTCTTCCGCAATTATTACGGGGGATTGATGTTCAACCGCGCCATCATGCTGGAAAAGATCGGCGACAAGGTGGAGGCCAAGCGCTACTACTTGGAAGCCCGCAAATTCCTCAGCGATCAACCGCGGATGCGGCAGCAGATCGATGCGGCTTTAGAACGTTTGGAGTGATATCGCGTTTGAATTGCACACAGATTGCGCAGATCAAACAGATTTTCGCAGATACTACATTGTAAATTAAGTCTTTTAAAACTACAGATTCCTCGGCCAACGCCTCGGAATGACACAATGTCGTCATTTCGAACGTAGGTTGTGAGAAATCTATAACTGCAAAGAACTTAATTCACAGTGTAGTAACAATTAACAGCTTTAAATCTGCGAAAATCTGTCAAATCTGCGTAATCTGCGTGCAATTTCAGCCTCAATCCCCCATCCCCATACGAATAATCCGCTCCATCAACTCCGGGAACTCGATCCCCCGCGCTTTGGCGGCTTTCGGCACCAGGCTGGTGGGGGTCATGCCGGGGAGGGTGTTGACTTCCAGGCAGAAGTATTGCCGGTCTTCGCGCAGGCGGAAGTCGATCCGGGCGTAGCCGCTGCAGCCGATCGCCTGAAAGCCGCGCAGGGTGGCGGCCTGGATCTCGGCGGTCAGGTCCTCCGGCAGCTCCGCCGGAGTGACATAGCGGGTGCGCCCGCTCTGGTATTTAGATTCGTAGTCGTAGAAGCCGCTTTCGGGGATGATCTCCACCACCGGCAGCACCTCCTCACCCAGCACCGTCACGGTCAGCTCCCGCCCGGGCACGAACTGCTCCAGCAGCACGCTGTCGCTGTAGCGGTAGGCGGTGGCCAGGGCGGCATCGAGATCATCCCAATTGTTGATGATGCTCAACCCCACCGTGGAACCCTGGGCGTTGGGTTTGACCACCAGGGGCAGGCCGAGCTTTTTCACCTCCGCGCGCTCCAGCGGTTGATGCCGTCGGGCATGATACCAGGGCGCAGTGGGCACCCCGGCGGAGAGAAACATGAGCTTGGAGAGATGCTTGTCCATCCCGATGGCGCTGGCCAGGGAGTTGCTGCCGGTGTAGGGAATGCGCGAGAGTTCCAGCACCGCCTGCAACTGCCCGTTCTCGCCGTACCCCCCGTGGAGGGCGATGAAGGCGATGTCGAATTTGTGGGCGATGAGATAGTCGACCGTCTTGAAGATGTTGCGGTCGAGTTTTGCCTTCTCCTGCTCGATGTCCGGCGGTGTGGCCTTGATGACGCTGGCGGCGCTGCTCTCGAAATCAATTTTCCGGTCGCCGTAGGCGCAGTCGAGCGCCTCCACCGTATGCCCGCTGGCCTGCAGCGCTTTGGCAATCGCCATCCCGGTGGTAATCGACACATCCCGCTCCGCGGAGGTGCCGCCTAGTAGGACTGCTATTTTCATGTTTCCTCGATGGTGAATGGGTTGATGGGTTGATGGGTTGATGGGTTAATGAGTGTATGGGTGGGGGCGACTCGCGACTCACCCCTGCGTGCATAAATCGATATTTTTTTGTTTTTACCCATTCACCCATCAACCCATTCACCCATTAACTCTTACACGTATTTATTCAACACCTGCTTCACAAAACTACACACCTTCTCCTTCCCAAAGATCCCAATCACCGCCGGCAGTTCCGGGCCGGAGATCATTCCGGTCAGGGCCACCCGCACCGGTTTCCACAGTTCCTGGCCCTTGATGCCGGTTTCTTGCTGCACTTCCTTCATCGCGGCTTTGAAGCTGTCCATGTCGAGGGCCGGCAAGGCTTCCGCTTTGCTCAGGAAAGCGGCCAGCACGGTTTTGGCAGAGGGCTCTTTCAAGAAGGCGAGGGCTTCTTCCTCGCTAATTTCTAGCGTGTCGCTGTAAAAGATCGCCGCCGCCGCATAGGCCTCGTCGCCGCGATTGATGCGTTCGCGCACCGCCAGGATGATCTTGCGGGTTTTGTCCGCGTCGGACACATCCGCTCCGGCAGCGGTTAGGAAGGGGGTGAGATACTTCACGGCCGCATCTTCGGAGAGCTGGCGGAGGTAGTGGCGGTTCATCCAGTTGAGTTTCTCCAGGTCGAATACCGAGCCGGATCTGCTGATCCGCTCCAGGGAAAATTGCTCGACCAGCGCTTCCAGGCTGAAGAACTCCTCGTCGCTGCCGGGGCTCCAGCCCAGCAGGGCCACAAAGTTGACCAGCGCTTCGGGAAGATAGCCTTTCGCCATATAATCTTCCACCGCCACGTCCCCCTGGCGCTTGCTCAGCTTGGTGCGGTCGGGATTGAGCAGCAGGGAGAGGTGGGCCATGTTGGGCGATTCCCAACCCAGCGCCTTATAGATCTGCAGATGCTTGGGCACGCTGAGCAGCCATTCCTCCCCGCGGATGATGTGGGTGATCCCCATCAGGTGATCGTCCACCACCACCGCCAGGTGATAGGTGGGAAAGCCGTCGGATTTCAGCAGCACCTGATCGTCTACCTGTTCGTTCTGAATACGGATGGTGCCGCGCACCAGGTCTTCGAACACCGTCTCGCCCTCCCGGGGCATCTTCAGGCGGATCACGTGGGGATCGCCCGCGTCCAGCCGGGATTTCACCTCCGCCGGACTGCGGTCGCGCCAGGTGCCGTCATAGCGCGGCGCCTCACCGGCAGCGATCTGCCGCTCGCGCATTGCCTCCAGCTCTTCCGTGGTGCAGAAGCAGTGGTAGGCGCTGCCGTTTTCCACCATCTGCGCGGCATAGCGGCGGTAGATCTCGGTGCGCTGCGACTGGATGTAGGGGCCGTTCCCGCCGTCACGGTCGGGGCCTTCGTCATACTGGATGCCGGTCCACTTCAGGCTGTTCATCAGCTGCTCCATCGCCCCTTCCACCAGGCGGGTCTGGTCGGTATCCTCGATGCGCAGAACGAACTGCCCGCCATGCTGTTTGGCGTAGAGGTAACTATACAATGCCGTACGCAGCCCCCCCACGTGCAGGTAGCCGGTGGGGCTGGGAGCGAAACGGGTTCTGACGGTTTGGTCGGACATTCTTTACCTTCCTGTTCAGTAATGAAAATAGTCATTGGCCTGCGGCGTCATTGATGCTTCGCATGTCATTGGCCTGCGGCGTAGGTGCCAATAACGTGCGTCAGCGCCAATGACGCCGCAGGTTAATGACGCGCGTAGCGCCAATGACAATCAATATGAGTATCTGCGCGCCACTATACCTCACACAACTTGCGGTCGAGTCGCGACTCGACCCTACTTTTGCTGAATTTTGGCCCAACTGTCTTTCAGCGAGACGGTGCGGTTGAAGACCAGGTGATCCGGGCGGCTGTCGGCTGAATCGGGCACAAAGTAGCCGATGCGCAGGAACTGGTAGAGATCGCCGGTTTTGGCTGCGGCCAGGGCGGGTTCCATTTTGGCTTCCTTGATCACCTGCAGCGAATCGGGATTGAGATAATCGAGGAAATCGCCCCCGTCTTTGTTGTCATCCGGGTTAGCCCGGGTGAAGAGATGGTCGTAGAGGCGCACCTCGGCGTTCACCGCATGGCGGGCGGAGACCCACTGCACGGTGCCCTTCACCTTGCGGCCGTCTTGCGACCAGCCTCCGCGGGTGGCCGGGTCGTGGGTGCAATGCACCTCGGTGATGTTGCCGGCGGCGTCTTTGATCACCTTGGTGCAGATGACGTAGTAGGCATGCTTCAGGCGCACCTCTTTGCCCGGGGCCAGGCGAAAATATTTCTTGGGCGGATGCTCTTCAAAATCTTCCCGGTCGATGTAAAGCTCCCGGGAGAAAGGCACCATCCGAGTGCCGGCGCTCTCGTCTTCCGGATTGTTCACTGCTTCCAGCTCTTCGACTTTATCTTCGGGATAGTTCTCGATCACCAGCTTGAGCGGGTTGAGCACTGCCATCATCCGCAGAGCCCGCTTATTGAGATCTTCGCGCACCGCATATTCCAACTGGGCGATGTCCACCGTGCTGTTGGCTTTGGCCAGCCCGATCATCTCCGAGAAGTTGCGGATCGCCTCCGGGGTGTAGCCCCGCCGGCGCAGGCCGGAGAGGGTGGGCATGCGCGGATCGTCCCAGCCGCTGACGTGCTTGTCGCGCACCAGCTTCAGCAGCTTGCGCTTGCTCATCACCGTGTAGTTGAGGCTGAGGCGGGCGAATTCGATCTGCTGCGGGGCGTAGATCCCCAGTTCTTCCACAAACCAGTCGTAGAGCGGGCGGTGCGACTCAAACTCCAGGGTGCAGAGGGAGTGGGTGATGCCCTCGATGGAATCGCTCTGCCCATGGGCCCAGTCGTACATCGGGTAGATGCACCACTTGTCGCCGGTGCGGTGATGGGTGGCGTGGAGGATGCGGTACATCACCGGGTCGCGCAGGTTGATGTTGGGCGAACTCATGTCGATCTTGGCGCGCAGCACTCGGGAGCCATCGGGAAATTCTCCGTCGCGCATCCGCCGGAACAGGTCGAGATTCTCCTCCACCGGGCGGTCGCGGTAGGGACTGTTTTTGCCCGGGCGGGTGAGAGTGCCGCGGTATTCGCGGATCTCGTCGGAGCTAAGGTCGTCCACATAAGCTTTGCCGGCCTTAATGAGTTGCACTGCGTAGTCGTAGAGCTGGCCGAAATAATCCGAGGCGAAAAACAGCCGGTCTTCCCAGTCGAAGCCCAGCCACTTCACATCAGCCATGATCGATTCGACATACTCCATCTCCTCTTTGGTCGGATTGGTGTCGTCGAAACGCAGGTTGCATTTGCCGCCGTATTCCTGGGCCAGGCCGAAGTTCAGGCAGATCGACTTGGCGTGGCCGATATGCAGATAGCCGTTCGGCTCCGGAGGAAAGCGGGTGTGCACCCGGCCCTTGTGCTTGCCGCTGCGCAGGTCTTCCTCGATGATGGTGCGGATAAAGTTGGAGGGCGCCGAGGGCCCGTTGCCGCTATTATTACCAGTATCCGTGGTATTTTCGCGATTTTTCTCGCTGTCACTCATGATAGTTGAACCTCACTTTAATGGCCATTGGTTATTGGTCTTTGGTTATTGGCCAAGACAGCTTTGCCAACGCCCAATAACCAACCACTGTTAATTTTCAGCAGTAAAATGTTAATCTTAAAAAAAAATATGGCGGGAAACAAGGGGGAAAGAAGATGGGTTGATGAGTGGATGGGTTGATGAGTGAATGAGTTAATGGGTTAATGAGTTGATGGAGGAGCTCGTTCAACGCATTGCGTCGAATGATGATTGTGACGCTCCGCATCACCACAGCGGGAATTGCATTCGCACACTCTCGACGCGGAGCGTCGAAATACTGGGCGCCACGCGGAGCGTGGCACCAGATCCTACTTTAGCCAAACAAAATATCACGTCCGTTTTTCCCCATTAACCCATCAACCCATTAACTCAATTTCACTCCACCGCAAACCCTTTCCGGGTCCAGTCCAGCATCCCTCCCTGCATATTCACCAGGTTCTGGAAGCCCTGCTGCTGGAGGTAGCGCATCGCCTGGCCGCTGCGGTTGCCGCTGCGGCAGACCAGGATGATTTTCTGGTCGCGATATGAGGCCAGGGTGGGTGCCCATGTTTGGATTTCCTGGAGGGGCTTTAACTGCGCGCCGGGCATGTGGCCGCCGGGAGCGTTGTATTCCACCGGAGTACGCACGTCGATGATCAACACTTCCGGATTATCTTGAATCATCTGGTGCACCTCGGTAGCGGAGAGGTCGCGCACAACGGCTTTTACGCTGTCGGCCGCGGCGGTATCCGCCGGCGCTTCGGTGGCGCAGGCACTAAGGGTGACCAGGGGGAGTAAGACGGCCATTAATCGGCAAAATGCTTTTCGACTGCTCGGTATCATATATACACCTTTGTTTTCAGGTTTAACTTTTGAATTTCAGTCTTTTGATGTTTGTTGCGGGCGGGAGGTTACAAAGGATGAAGGATAAAGGATGAAGGATGAAGGATGAAGGATGAAGGATGAAGGATAAAGGATGAAGGATGAAGGATGAAGGATGAAGGATGAAGGATGAAGGATGAAGGATGAAGGATGAAGGATGAAGGATGAAGGAGTATTGATGGGGAGGACGTGAAGGGAAGAAATTACGGTCAAATGGCTGATTATCGCGAAAATGTAGTGTTTTGTTTTATCCTTTATCCTTTATCCTTCATCCTTTTCATATCCTTTATCAATCACTCCGCTGCGGATTGTTCCAATAAAACTGGGTGATACCCGCATCGCTGACGATCCAGATATAGTCCCCGTCGAGCAGCAGCCGGCGGCAGTTGTTGCTCAGCAGGCCGTCGGAGGTGTCGAACAGACGCCAGTAGCGGCGCTCCTTGTCAAATTTCAGCAGGCCGTCCGGGGTGGCAACCCACACCGCGGCGCTGTTGACCTGGATGTCGCGATAAGGCGGGCGGATCTCGAAGCCGATTTGGGGGAAGCTCTCCCATTCGCCGCTGCGCCGGTCCAGGCGCATGATTCCGCTACTGCTGGCGAACCATATCTCATCGCCGTAAGTACCGACAGCAGTGATTTCCAGATCGCTGATCGCCGCCCGCGCCGGCACCAGTTGCCATTCGGCGGATTGGTCGCTGTAGCGATAGATGCCCCGGAAAGTGGCCGCCCAGAGGGTATCGCCCTGTGCCGCCAGGCGGTAGAAGGGCAGGTTGATGAAGCGGCGCTCCTTGATGCGCTCCACCCCGCCGCTCAGCAGGCTGAGCCGGGAAATGCCCTGATCGGTGGCAGCGTAGAGGTATCTGCCCAGGATCTCCACATCGCTGACATCATTGCTGATCAGGCCTTTGTCCAGATTGTAATTCGACCAGCGGTCGTTGCCCGAGTCGTAAAGCGATACCCCGTAGTCGGTGGCAAACCATACCGAATCGCCCTGAATGACGATATCATTGACATTGTCCGAGGGCAGCCGGCTGATGAAACGGGCCCGGAAATAATCCCATCCCGGTCCCTGGTAGGGCCAGCGGGCAATCCCGGGCAGCCCCCCGTCGCCCCGGGCGATGCCCCCGATCCAGATGTCGTCTCCCTGGTAAGCAATGGCCCGCGGTTCGATCGCCGGCAGTCCCATGCGGTAAAAATCGGCCCGCTGGGTGTAGAGCTCCGCCTCGCCGATCCCAAATCCCTTCACCGGCATCCAAAGCCGGTCGTAGCGATCGCGCAGGTAGCCATCGATCGGAAACTCCTGGAAGTCGCGATCCATCAGGATCCAGTCGGTTAAAATCGAAAAATCGCCGTTGGCGAAGATGCCCGGCAGATTGTCCAGCGCCTCGCGCCCGTAAAATTGCTCCTTACCGCCGCGCTGTTCGTTGTTGTCCGGCTCGCTCAGCCGGTAGGGCCAATAGGAGGCTTCCGACTTGCTGAGCCATTCCTCGGAAGCGAAGTTGAACACCGCCTCATCGTCCGGGGTGAAGGCCCAGAGCAGGCCGCTCTCCGGATCGTAAGCCACCTTTTCCACCCGGTTGTCCGGCAGGCCGTTGCTGGTGGTGTAAGGGTAATCCCAGTAATTGTCGTAGATGTGATAGCGCCAGATCCCCCCGTCGAGGGTGGCAAAATACAGGTATTTGGGTCCGGCGGCGATGTTGCCGAACTCCCGCGCCCCGAGGTAGCTGATCCAGTCGTCCAGCGCATATTGCATCCGCCGCTGCTGCTCGGAACCGAAACTGCCGTGCCGCACATACTGGGCGGAGAGCAACAGCGGCAGGAGAATGAAAAGCAGCAATGCCCATCCGGCGGGTCGAAAAGAAGGTCGAATATGCATCAAAATTCCTGTTCGTAGATCATGATCGAAAACTGATTTGTCCACGGATTACACGGATTAACACTGATGATAACGAATAAATCAACAAATGACACAGCCACCGTTCCCCGCACTGGCGCTGTCCACCAGGTAGCGGATTTTGTCGCGGTTGACTGCGGTGCTTTTGAAGGTCAGGATGATCTCGTGCTCGGTATATTTTTGCTGCAGCACCACCGCCATGCCGTAGATCTGGTTGACCAGCCCGGCATGCGTCAGGGGGATCTTGACGGTGGTCTTGACGAAATTTTTCTCCATGAAGCGCACCAGTTCCTGCTTGAGCTTTTCGGTGCGGATCTGGCGGGTGGCGCTGATGAATACCGCCTGGGGATATTGGCGCTTGAGGGAGGGCAGCATGGTCTTTTCTTTCAGGCGATCGATCTTGTTGAAGACCATCAGCACCGGCTTTTGGGCGGCGCCAATCTCCTTCAACACCTCGTTGACCACCTGGATCTGCTCGTGAAACGCCGGATGGCTGACATCGACCACGTGCAGCAGCAGATCGGCTTCCACCGCCTCGTCGAGGGTGCTCTTGAATGATTCCACCAGTTGATGGGGCAGCTTGCGGATGAACCCGACCGTATCACTGAGCAGGATGGTGTGGGTGCTGTCCAGCGGCACCTGGCGCACGGTGGGGTCCAGGGTGGCGAAGAGCTGGTCTTCCACCAGCACTTCCGCCCCGGAAAAGAGATTCATGATGGTCGATTTTCCCACGTTGGTGTAGCCGATCAGCGAGGCGCGGAAGCTCTCCTGACGGCCCTTGCGGCGGGTCTGGCGCTGCAGGTCGATCCTGGCCAGCTCCCGGCGCAGGGTTTCGATGCGGGTGCGGATCAGGCGGCGGTCGGTTTCCAACTGGGTTTCCCCGGGGCCCTTGGTGCCGATGCCCCCCACCTGCCGGGAGAGGTGAGTCCACTGCCGGGTAAGGCGGGGGAGCAGGTGCTGCAGCTGGGCCAGCTCTACCTGGGTCTTGGCGGTGCGGGTGCGGGCGTGCTTGGCAAAGATATCCAGGATCAGGGTGCTGCGGTCGATGATTTTGGCTTTGATGGCTTTTTCCAGATTGCGGATCTGCGCCGGGGTGAGGTCTTCGTCGAAGATCACCGCTTTCGCCTGGTAGGCATTGACCATCTGCTGCAGCTCTTCTACCTTGCCGCTGCCGATGAAGGTGGCGGGATCCAGCCGCTGCCGGTCCTGCACCAGCTGATCGACCACCTCTACCCCGGCAGTGGCAGCCAGTTGCTGCAACTCGCTAAGATATTCATCCACCTCCCAGCGCCGGTCCTTCGGCAATACCACTCCGACTAAAATGGCCTTTTCTACTTCTACTGCAACTTCATGAATATTCAAATATATCCTCCGAGCATGAAATGAGTTTTTAATTGCACGCAGATTACGCTGATTGGACAGATTTTCACAGATACGACGGACGACATTATTTCTTTCTTCAATTTATTCAATGGTTTAGCTTGTAACAATGTAGCAATAAAGTTTCGTCTTATCTGCGAAAATCTGTCAAATCAGCGTAATCTGTGTGCAATTAAAATCTGCTATCAATCTAACACCTGCTCCTGATATTCCTTCCGCGCGCCGGTGCGGGCGAGGAGCATTTCCACAAACAACAGTATAAACGCCGCCATCAAAAAATATTTCCACAGTTCCTTCCCAAAGCGGCTTTGCTGCACGGCCTCGCTGATGTTGGCGGTATCGTCCAGATGACGGGCGCCGGGAAGCAATTCGTCCAGCGCCGCGCTGTCGTAGAAGCGCAATTCGGATTCTTCCTTCCAGGGATTGACCGAGAGGATGCTCAGGGTGCGCTCGTTGTGCATCAGGCGATAGTTGCCGGGCAGTTTGGTCTCGCGGAATTCCAGGAATACATTTGATCCCCGGAAGCGCGGGGTGAGCTTGATCTCCACATCATTTTCGCCGACGACCTGAAATTGATAGGGCGCTTCCAAATTGGCAAACTGCTGCTGAAAAACCTCGCCGTTGGGGATCTGCTGGCGGTCGAGCACCTTGCGGGTGCCGGCATAATAGATCATACGGTACACCAGCGGCACCACAAACCCTTTCACCGGGAGCTGCGACCAGGCCGGGGAGAGCGGGGCGCTCATCAAAAATGCCGTGCCCTGCTCAATAACGCTCTGGGAGAGCAGCGGGGAGCGGTCGCTGAACTGGATCAGCAGATCGGTATTCTCGGCCGGGTTGATGCGGTAGCTGGCATAAACCTCGATGGGATTGAGCTGGCGCTTCTGATCCTCGAACAGGCCTTCAAAGATCGGGTGATCCCATTGAAATTCCTGCAGGGTGAGGAACTGGCCGGTGCTGCCGGGGGTGCCGCGCAGCGCCAGCAGGTCGCCAAAGCGCAAGGTGTTGAAAAGCTCGCGGTATTGGGGAATCACGATCTGGTCGCCGGGAATGATCAGGGCGCCGCCGCCCTGCTCGCAAAAATAACCCAGGCGCTGCACCAGGGTGGGGGGGAGCTGGTTTAAGCCTTCCAGGATCACCATGTCGTAATCCATGAAATTCCGCCCGGCCCAGTTGGCGGCTGCTTCCCCCTCGTAGCGGAAAATTCCCTGCTCCCGGGCCGGCTGGATGATCAGCGGGATGAAACTGGCGAAAGTCTCATCGGGATAAATATGCAGCACCTTGATCTGTTCGGGAACGTAAAAGTTGAAATAGCGCCGGTTATCTTCCTGCAGCGCATCGCTCTCCGTCTCGATGCGGCCGCGGATGAAGCCGTTCTCGGTGAGGGTGAGCTGGAAAAGGGTCTCCGTCAACTGGCCCGGGGCTAAACTGACCTTCTGCTGAGCCACCCGCTGATCATTGAGCAGCACCGAGGTGAGGGTGTTGAGATACTTGTCGGGATGATGATTGCGCAAAAACGCCTTGATGCGCAGCGGCTGGTTGATCTCGATCAGGCGGTTGACCACTTCCACGCTGTCGATGGAAATATTTTCCAGGTTCTCATGGCGCACCGGGATGGTGAACAACTTGATGTCGCGGTATTGCGGCTGCTGCAGCATGTCGCTAAATTCGCGGTTTTGCAGCGCGCTTTGCTGAAAATCCGAGATCAGGTAGATCTCCCGGCTGGCGTAGATCGACTGCTGGAGCTGCGCCAGGGCGCTGAGCAGGGCATTGTCGAGATCGCTCTTCAGATAATTCGGCTGCAGTTTTTGCAGCACCCGCTCCCACATATCGCCCTGGAACGCTTCCTGGCGGATCAGCACTTCCTGTGGGTGGGTGGCCTGGATGACGGTGATGCGGTCGCTGGCTTGAAAGACCGGCGCCAGGGCGTTAAAAGCCTGGCGCAGCTTTTTCCAGCAAACTGCCGGTGAGGCGGGTTTCGTTCAGGGAGAGGGAGTTGTCGAGGATGATCACCGCTTCGATCGGGCTGCGTTCCGCCAGCAGTCCCCCGGCCCCGTGCTGCAGGGTGGGGCGGGCAAAGGCGGTCACCAGCAGCAGAATGATGACGGTGCGCAGCAGCAGCAGCAGCAACTGGCGAATGCGCAGGTTGCGCATCTGCTTCTTTTCCATCCGCTTGAGAAACTGGATGGTGCTGAATTCGATGCGTTTGATTTTGCGGCGGTTGAGGAGATGGATCAGCAGGGGAATGGCAGCAGCAGCCAGCGCGTAGAGAATGACAGGATTTAGAAAACTCAGGTTGGACTCCTCTTAAATTCAGATATATTGAAAGCGGATCAATTTACGACAGAAGCAACTGTAAACGCAAGATGCAAATGATTATGGTTAATGGGTTAATGGGGTGATGGGGAACAACGGACATACATCCCACTAATCTAAAATTTACCAATATCCATCAGCATGGAAACGTTTCCTGCCCACATCCACCGGGCGACCGGAGAAGGAATCACCGGCAATAGTTCATCTTCGGCCAGGGCGTGTTGGTATAAACGGCTGATGATCGATTGCGGTTCCCCATTTCCTGTGGTGCGGCGTTATCGATGTGTTTTCTGTTTCCTTTGCGATTTATCGAATATATATTTGTTAAAAAAAGGGAACAATTTAAGCGCTTATTCCCTAAAAGTTAAATGTATATTTGAACGCTGTGAACTCTGTGCCTCCGTGGCAAAACGACAGTGAAAGGTCTGTAAATGTGGCGGATAATGTTGTTTGCTGGATTATTACTGGGCAGCATCCTGAATGCGCAGGAGGGAACCTGGGAAAAGTATGACATCCAGTACCGCCTGCTGCAGACCCATTACGGCCAGTCGGCGGATGTCATCAAGATCAAGGTGCCGCCCTATCTTTCCACCAGCCAGTTGATGACGCAGTGCCGCCTGGCGCTGCAATGGCCCGGCGATCCTCTGCCGCGGAAAAAGACCACGATCTATGTCTACCGTGATGACGATCCGCTGGGCACGAAGTCCGGGGTGGGGCTGCTCTATACCCCGGGAAAAGAAATTCAGTGGGATCTGGCGGAATGGCAGCCGGACACCCTTATTTTCAGCTACGAGCCGACCCCGCTGGACCAGGTCATCTACAATACCGTGCTTGACAGCCTTTATGCCGAAGGAATGTATGCCTCGGAGCTCGAAAGCGACAATGCCCCGGTCAAAAAGCAGCTGGCGGAAGATTTTCAACTCACCGTCCCGCAACTGGATTCGATCTACTACCGGGTCAAGTGGTGGGGCGAGTTGAAAAAAAAGGGGCGTAATCGCCCCTGAATACCTTCATTGGGCTTCGCCGTCATTGGCGCTGCGCGCGTCATTGGGCCTTCGACCGACATTGGGCTTCGCCGTCATTGGCGCTGCGCGCGTCATTGGGCCTTCGGCCGACATTGGGCTTCGCCGTCATTGGCGCTGCGCGCGTCATTGGGCCTTCGGCCGACATTGGGCTTCACCGCCATCTGATATCCAACATCCAACATCAATTCATTCCGAAATCCGCACTCCGCACTCCGCATTTGCGACGTTCCGCATTCCGCACTCCGCACTCCGCATTCGCGACGTTCCGCACTCCGAATTCCGCAATTATTTAATCACGATCCCCACCCGGCATTCCTTCAGGAAGCCGTTGTTCAGATCGGCATAATAGAGCTTGGTCGCATCGCTCTCGTTGATCCAGAGATGGGCGTCGCTGACCGCGGTCTTTTCCGCCTTGATGACCATCGGGTTGGCACCGAGGCGGTCGGTGTCGGCTTTGGCGGCCTCCAGCGTGGCGTAATATCCGGCGATGCCCCGCTCTACCGCAAAATCTCTTCCCACTTTCAGATTGCCGTATACCTGCTTGTTGTCGCTGCCGGTCAGGATCATCGGGGCAATGGAGGGGCTGACGCTCAAATGGCGGGCATCGATGATCAGGCCGGTGTAGCCGCTGTTTTCTGCCGACTTCCCCGGCGCCTGGTAGCTGGTGATGCCGGCATCTTTTACCCCCTGGTCGATGTAGGGCATCACCGTTTCCAGCAGGCCGTTGCGGTTCTGGAACAGCATCCCGATTTTCACGGTGGCCAGCGGCGCCCCGCCCCGCCATTCCACTTTGTCGTCCACTTCCCGGGCATATTTGACCATCGTCGCCTCGATCTTGGCGGCGATGTCCGAGTCTTTTAAAATTCCGCCCTGCACGCTGTAGACCGCTTTCACCAGCATCCCGGCCACAAAGCGCGCCGCTTCGGCGTAGGCCCGCACTGTGGCAGCCTCCTTGGCCTGGATTTCCGCCTGGGGCTGGTTGACCACCGTGCTCATATCCACAGTGCCGGATGCTTCAAATTCCAGATATTGATTCTCGAAGTCGGCCAGCGCCCGCACCGGGCTGTTGCTCACCGTGCCCTCATAGGCGTAGCGGGTGGGCGATTCTTTTTCCTGCTTGGCCTTCTGCCACCATTCGTCTCCGGCAAATCCGGCGTGGGTCAGAAATACGATCAGGAGCATTGATAAAAACGCAGTAAATTTTGTGGCGTTTGCCATGAGTTCCTCCAGATTGAGTTGATGGGTAGTTGAGATTCGTTTTCGGCGCTTAGCTGTGTTGCATGGGGCATGGGGCATGGGGCATGGCGCCGGATGGTGCAAGCGCAGGGCCCGACACTGGCACTGTGTAATACACCATGCCCCATGCACCTTGCCCTATGCAAAATTTCCCGCATAACATCATTCAGTTTGAGTGGTCCTCAAAAAATACATCAAAATATTCCAGGCGGCTGAGGATGCGCTGCAGATAGTGCTGCGTCTCTTCCGGGGTGCGCGAGGTCAGCAGGGTGTAGAGTTCGTCATAAGAGATCTTATCGCCGTCGAAGCGTTTATAGATCTTCTTGCGCACATTGTGCGGGCCCCAGTTGTAGGAGCAGATCGACAGGTCGCGGCGTTTGTCCTGATGGTTCTCGACATCCCACTCTTTGTAAAAAAGGATGTGAAAATAGGCGCATCCCATTTCAATATTGTTGGCCGGATCGTAGAGATAGTCCGGCTCGACCATCTTGTCTTGATTGAACAGGAAGCGGTAGGCATCGCGGGCGCCGTAACGGGGGATCAGCTGCATCAGCCCGTAGGCATCGGCATAGGATTTAGCCTGGGGATTGAAGGCGGATTCGGTGTAGATCAGGGCCAGCACCAGGCGGGGATTGAGACGGAAACGCTCGCAATTTTTGACCACCAGGGGCAGGAACTCCTGGGCCCGGCGCACCACGTGATTTTTTACGAAAGGCACATCTACCCGGTATTTGATTCGCCGGATCCCGTCATTCGACATAAAGGTACCCACCGGCTTAAACTGCCCGCCCAGCTTTTGATTGAAAAAATTCCCGGCATTCTGGCTGCTCACCGGCTGGCTGCCGTCATCGTCGAAAGCAATCTGGTTTTTCAGCGGCACCTGTCCGGTGTTCGGATTGGGCGCGAACAGCTTCTGGAACTGGTTCAGCGCCTGCCGCCGGGCTTTCTGCTGAGCATCGGGATCGTCGGCCGGCTGAATAATCTGGATGCTCAGGGTGCCGTTGTCATAATCCACCCGGTTCTTACCGTCGAGGTCGTCGCTGTAATCCACCCAGGTCTTCTTGTCGGAATCCTCAAAACTATTCCACTTGGCCTCGATCCGCGCCACCCAGGCCTTTGTATTTGGCATCCTGGCGATTGATGTAATCCTGGAAATTCTGATCCTGTTGTTCGCTCAATTCCTCGAACTTGTCATCAAGGCGTTTGAAGGGATCGTTCTCTTCCTGGCCGTAGAGTGCACCGGCATACAGGATTAGTAGCAAGAGCAATACGAAATATCTCATAGTCTCACCTACCTTCTTAATTTGCCACAGAGACACAGAGTTCACAGAGAACAACATAAATTAAGTTAAGCTCGGTGCTCTCTGTGTCTCTGTGGCAACAATGATACGCTGCTCATTTTGATAATATGACGCTCAATCGTCCGCTGTAATCGTATACACCGCCACATCCTCCGCCCGCTCATCCACCCGCAGGGTGCACAGCCACTGCCCCAGCTCGCTCAGCGCGATCTGGTCGTTTTTGAACACCTTCATGCCGTTCTTCTCTTCCACTTCATCCAGGAAGCCGATCGGCCGTTTGGTGGCGATGACCTTGATGTATTCCCGGTCCTGGCGGTGGTCCGGGCAGATTTTGCACCCGGATGCGCAGTCCCAGCTCGCGCCGGGCTTTGGGGGGAATTTCCAGAACCTCCCCCGGCTTGAGGAAATGATCCGGCTGGTGCTCGTTGGGGAACAGGGGATAAATGTCGTTGTTGGCGTCGATGTTCAGCACCATGATGTAGCAAGGCTGGGTGGCGCGCACCGTCATCCACATCTCTTCCCCGGCGGTGAAGCCGGTCTTGTTGAGCTTCACATCCACCTTGAACGACGGATCCGGCTCCCCTTCCTGGGCCTGCACCGTCAGCTCCATCTTGACATAATAGATCGGCACCGGATCGGAGTCCGGGGTTTTCTGCCACACGTCGAATTTTTGCTCGAGGATTTTCTCGGCAATCACATTGCCATAGCTGATGGCATGCACGAATTCGCCGGCGAATAGCCCGTCTTTTACGAATGACTGCGACTGCACCACCACCCCCAGTGCTTCGCGGATGCCATTCTTATATGCCTGGCGAACCGCCCGAGCCTTGGCCTCATCGCGGTTGAGGTTCTCGAACACCACCCGCCCTTCCGCAATCACTGTCACCGGCTCCTTGGCCCAGGCCGACTGGATCAGCGCCAGGAGCATTACCATCATCAACCATCGTTGTTTCAACATTGGATTTACCCAAATTTCGGATTATGGCACGTCTCGTAGGGTCGAGTCGCGACTCGACCTTGCACGTGCCGGTCGAGTCGCGACTCGACCCTACATGGTGCATGACGTTACATTTGTAATACTCGATCGATTCACCGCAACCGCACCAAAACCTGCCCGGAATTGCGCCCCATCGCCTGAGGGTTCTGATCGCGCCCGTTCAGCCGCCGGGCCATATACGGTACGTTTTCCTCGAGATATTGGCGCATTTCGCCGCTAGATATTGCCCGGTCCTGGTTTTGGTCGGCTTTGCCCTGCAGGCCTTTCAGGAAGAAATAGGTGAACAGGCCGTGCTTCATCTCCGGATACCAGGAGCTGACCTGGTTGTTCCGTGCTGCGCTGAACACCCACATCTTTTCGTCGTTCATCACCGGATTTTCCACCACCAGCATCGCCGGGCTGATATTCTTGATCAGCGCTCCCTGATTGGAAAAACCGCTGAAGCAGGCATCCACCACCACCGTAATCGATTTGGCGGGCAGCTTGGCCAGATTGGCATAAAGCTGTTCCACCGGATAGCCGTTAAGGTGGATCACCTGGGGGTCGGCATCACTGGGCACAAAAAAACTTTTCCCGCTCTCCACGTGGGGCGCACCGTGACCGCTGTAATAGACGAAAACATCCGAGACGTTCGGCTTGATGTAATTGTAGAGCTTGCCTTTGTAATCGGCGGCATTGCCGAAGATCGACTCAAAGGCCGATTTCCCGGCGTCGGTCTGGTAGATGATGTTGGCTTCCCGGTAGCCCAGAGTCTTGATCAGGTAGCGTTTGATGTACTCCGCATCGCGCTGGGCGAATTCCACCGCCGGCACATCGCCGTGCTGATAGTTCTTGTTGCCGATCACCACTGCGACCGCATCGGGCCGGTTCTGGGCGCCGGCGGGGATTTCCACATCGACGTCGACGATCTGGGCCTTTTCCTCGCGCAGCACGGTGATGGTCTTTTCCGCGCTATTGCTGTTGATATCCACCGCTTTCACCACGATCGAATTGCTGCCCAGCTTCAGCTTCACTTCCGCCTGGAACTCGCCGGAGCGCTGCAGTACCGCTTCCTGGTTGTTGACCAGCACCTCGTGGATGCCGCTGTCGTCGCTGGCCTTGCCTTTAATCAGCACCTGATTGTCTTTGGTTTGATAAAACAGGGCCGGCTGGTAGATGGTCAGGGTCGGCGCGACCGTCTCGGTGCTGCGTTTGGAGGGGCCGGTCAGGTCCTTCAGGCTTGTCTGGCGATCGTTGTTCGCCGGGGGAATGGGCAGGAAGCTGGCAAAGCGGCTCGCGCTGCTGCCGCTCACTCCGGACAGTTTCCAGATCTGGGCGTTGGATGAGGAGCCTCCCGCCGCCAGATATTGACCGTCGCCGCTGAAGGCGAGATCGAAAATGGTGGTAAAGAGGCTGCGCGAGGCATGGGCCAGGGTTTGAGCCTGGATGCGCCGCTGCCGTTCATTTGCCAGATCTCGATCTGCTTGCCCTGGCCGGCAATGGCGAGATACTTGCTGTCGGGACTGAACTGCAGATCGCGCACCGGGTAATATTGCAGCCTGAGGTCGTTGAGGGCGCTGGCCGATCCGGAGGAGAGCTGCCAGAGCTTCACCGCAGTGTAATTACCCCCGGCCGCCAGGTAGCGGCCGTCGGCGCTGATCGAGATCGCATTGACATCACCGCCCCAGGGCGTAAGGGTCTGGTTGATCTGGCAGTAGCCGTTGCTGAAGCGCCAGATCTTGACGGTATTGTCCGGGCTGCCGGCGCAGCTGATCAGGTAGGCGCCGTCCGGGGTAAAGGCCAGATCGTTCACCGACCAGCGGTGATCGCGCACGGTCTGCTGCGAGGGCAGCGGTGCTGTTGATCCGCCAGATCTTGAATTGATTGTTATAGTCGCCGGCCGCCAGGTATTGCCCATCCGGGGAGAAGGCCAGCACGGTGATCGCCTTGCCGTGTTCCCGGGCATAATACGTGAGCTGTTTGCCGGCGATGCTCAGCACTGCCAGGTCGCCGTCCCCCCGGGCATTGCCAATCGCCAGGTAGCGGCCGTCCGCGGAGAAGCAAACCTGTCCCCCGGCGCCATCGCGGGAGACCGACCCGTTCTGCCACAGACGCTGAAAATTCCGGTCGAATAATTCGACCATCCCCCCGGCCGCCACTGCAAAATAATTGCCGTCACGGGAAAAGTCGGCATCGTTGACAAAGCTGGAATAGCTCAAGGTCTTCCAGTCACTGGCGGAGAAGCCGGTTTGGGCTAAACCTGAGGTTGTCGGCATGGAACAAAGAAAAATCAGGATCACGAATAAGACCCGCATAATCTCTCCCCTCGATTGCTTTCAGATGCCGGAAGTTACCGCATGCCCGGCGATGTGGCGGTACTGGCAAAATATAATCAGCGATTTACGATGCTCCAAGGGCTGATTGGTAAAAAAATGTGATCATTCAAGCCCACGAAACACTCGAAATAAACGAAAATGCTTGTTTCGAATCTTTCGTGTGTTTCGTGGGATGAATCATCACGGATAAAAATCATGGTTGAATGTGGGGGCAGTCATGACCCGCCCTCATATCCTTAACGCCTGGCCGCTCTCCTGCGAATGATCCAAATCACAAATTTGTGAATCAATACTTGAATTCGGCTGAAAAAATTCTCAACATTGGCAATAATTTTTCAAGAAAAGGTGGTCATTATGAGGTTTTTACATATTGGATTTAGGCTTGCGGCTGTCCTGCTGATGCTGGTGCTGATGAGTTGCGCTTCCCAGAAACTCTGCTGCAGCGATTATCAACCGGACACGGATGCGGCGTTGTATTGTAATGATCACCGGGATGTGGTAGTCAAGTTCGTCAAGTCGACGACGGATATCGACGAACGGAAACGGCGGCTGGAAACCTTCAAACGGTTTTACGACACCGTCAAGCTCTGCCGCACCCTCTCCTGCCTGGAAAGCTGGATCTACGACGATGAAACCATGCCGGGATTCAGCCAGCGCTACGCCCTGGATCACGAAGCGGCGGAGCAGCTCACCCATATCCTGCGCGAAGATGATAAGCGTAAGTTGATCATGTGTGGGTTTAAAAACGCGATTGAATCGCTGGAAATCGGGTTTAAGGGGGAAGTGATAAAGTAGGGTCGAGTCGCGACTCGACCGAAGTTGTGAGGTTGGGTCGCGGATATTGCAACTCCGGTCGAGTCGCGGACCGAAGCTGTGAGGTTGGGTCGCGGATATTGCAACTCCGATCGAGTCGCGGACCGAAGCTGTGAGGTTGGGTCGCGGATATTGCAACTCCGGTCGAGTCGCGGACCGACTCGATATTGTCGGTCGAGTCGCGACTCGACCCTACTGGGTTACGCACATCAATCGTGTTCCCCAGCCCTTCACTTATTCTTTCCTCCCCACCCAAAACCGTTTCCGGTCGCGTTGCCCGGTTTCATCGATCAATCTCCAATTGATGCCACCCTTCCTGCAATTCGACCGCCAGTTCATGCCGGTTCGCCGTACTGCCGAGATAGCGTTGATCTAAATACCAGTAGATTTGCCGGTCCCGCTCGCGATGTGCCGCCCGGAGGATCACTTTCTGCAGCGCCCCGCCGAAATCGCGCGGCAGCCAGATCCGGGTGTTCTCCTGGGGATAGAGGATCTGCACTGCCAACTGCCCGTTCTGTCCCGGGCAATCGGGACGGTGGGGGGGCAGATCGGAAATCACCTGCCCCCGCCCGCGCAGGTATTGCACCACGTCCGGCGGGTAGAGCAGTCGGCTCACCCGGTGGTATGTTCCGCTTTCCCAGCATAATGAGCAGACCTGGTAGGTCTCCGTGCTATCGAGGTAAACCGCCTGATGGTAGGGACAGCGGGGCAGCGGCTTCATGAAGCGCGGCGCTTCGGCGGGTACGGCATCCGGGCAATTTTCCCCGGCCAGATATCCGCTCTCCCGGCAGAGCATCAGGGTCTGGCTTTCTCCGGCCGGCTGCTCGAACCAGGCCATTCCAGGATCCTTGGGGAGATAATTGAAGATATCGAAGAGCAGCGGCCCGGCGCATTTGGCCCCGGCAAGGTTGGCGTTGCCATCACCGCTGAAGTTGCCCACCCACACCGCGATGGTCCATTGAGGGCTGACTCCCACCGCCCAGGCGTCGCGCTGGCCGTA
The DNA here is from genome assembly GCA_020635015.1 of Calditrichia bacterium. Lineage (GTDB taxonomy): Bacteria > Calditrichota > Calditrichia > RBG-13-44-9 > J075 > JACKAP01. The sequence continues at coordinate 25,376 of JACKAP010000011.1, forward strand.
GCTGGTGCCGGTCTTCCAGGCCAGGGGCCACTGATTCTGGTATTGCTCCCAATAATACTCTGCCCCGGGGCGCTGCAGTTCCCGCAGCATGTTCAGGGTCAGGTAGCAGGCCATTGGGCTGATCACTGCGCCGTTTTCCCGGGGGGATGCTTTTTCCTCCGGTTCCTGCAGCACCCGCAGCGGCTCAATCCGGCCTCCGTTGCCCAGGCCGCGGAAAAAGCGGGCCATCTCCCACACGCTGACCTCCGCCCCACCCAGGATCAGCGGCAGGCCGTACTCGCTCGCCGGCCGGATGAGGGTGGCCAGACGGTTCGACTGCAGGAAGAGATAGAACGGCTGGATTCCATAGCGATAAAGCAGGCGCGTTGCCGGCACGTTCAGGGAACGCACCAGCGCCGCTTTGGCGGTGACGATGCCGTCATAGGTTTCCGAGGCGTTGCTGGGAGAAAAGGCGCCGTAATAACTCGGCACATCCTTGATCTGGGTTGGCGGCAGCAGGAGGCCTTCGTCGATGGCCAGGGCGTACAGGAAGGGCTTGAGCAGTGAGCCGGAAGAGCGTGGCGCCTGCACCCCGTCCACCTGCCCGTCGGTCGCAAAATCGAAGAAATTCTGAGAGCCGACATAGGCCAGCACCTCACCGCTGCGGGTGTCCGCCACCAGTGCCGCTCCATTGGCGATGCCCTGATAGGCGAGATATTTCAGATGGCGGGCCAGGATCGCCTCCACCTGCTCCTGAAGCTGCCGCTCGACGGTGGTGTGCAGCAGCCCTCCGGCGGGAGCTTGCTGATCCTTCAGCCACTGCCCCAGGTGCGGCGCCAGCATGCGGAAAGGGTGGGATCCGGCCGGCAGCGGTTCCATCCGGGCCAGCTCGTAGCTTTCCTGGTCGAGCACCCCCTCCCGGAACAGCGACGTGAGCAGCCGGTCGCGCTTGGTTTTCAGCAGGTCCGGATTGGAGTCGGGGGAAATCAGCCCCGGGGCATTGGGCAGCACCGCCAGGGTGGTGGCCTCGCCCCAGGTGAGTTGCTCCGGCAGTTTGCGAAAATAGCGCAGCGCCGCCGCCTGGTAGCCGACGATGTTTCCGCCGTAAGGCGCGTGATTGAGATAGAACGTCAGGATTTCCCCCTTGCGGTAGCGCAGTTCGAGCTTCGCGGCCTGAAGCATCTCCAGCAGTTTGTTGCCGAGATGGCGTGCCTTGGGGCGGATCAGCCGGGCCACCTGCATGGTGATGGTGCTGGCCCCGCTGATCGTGCGCCCGGCGGCAAGATTCTGGGAAAGTGCGCGCAGCACCGCCGCAGGGTTGACCCCCGGATGGAAATAGAAGTAGCGGTCTTCATAATGCAAAACCGCGATTTTCAGCTTTTCCGGAATCGGCAACTCGGGTCGCGGAGGCAGGAGCCATTGCTCCTTACGGTTGAGGAAGGCCCGTAGGATTTGGCCGTCGCGGTCGAGCACCACCGTGCTGTAGTCTTGCGGGAACAACGGGTTGGGCAGGGGGATGGCCAGGTAGAGCAACAGCAAAACGAGCAGCATCCATATTGCCCGCTTGGATATATCCGCCCGCCGGGTTAATATTGACTGGGGCCGGTTTATGACATTCCGGAAATTCGAAAGCCAGCGGGTAAGGGTTTGCAGCGAGTGGAGTCGGTTTTTCATGTTCCTGATGGGCTGACGCAGCCGTTTTTTGTTAAAAACAATAATAATTGATGATACGTGCCGTGCTCCAAAATTTAATTGTAGCTGTCATTGCAAGGCGTTATGTGCCGAAGCAATTTCCTGCATGGCGCAACCAGCTGCAGTTATGTTGGGAGCGATCCGCGGGAGATTGCCGCGCCGCTAAATACGCGGCTCGCAATGACGACACCTGCCTGCCGCGTAACATCAGAATATAACCCAAAAACCGCTCCCGGCGGGAGGGATTTTTCAGCGGGACTTAATAGAACGAAAGGTAAAATAGGGGCAGCATGAACAAATCCAACGATTTTTTCGACGCCATCACCAAACCCACCCTGGTGATCCACCGGGAGCGGGTGCAACGCAACATCACCCAGGTGGCGCGCAAAACCCGGGAAGCAGGGGTGCGCTTTCGGCCTCATTTCAAGACCCATCAATCGGCGGAAGTGGGGGAGTGGTTCCGGGCGCAAGGGGTGGAGGCGATCACCGTGTCTTCGGTCGACATGGCGGCATATTTCGCGGATTTTCAGTGGGAGGATATCACCATTGCCTTCCCCTGCAATATCCGGGAACTGCCCCGCATCAATGAACTGGCGGCGCGGGTGCGCCTGAATCTGCTGGTGGAATCGCCGGAGACGGCGGCGGCGCTGCAGTCCGGCTTGCACTATCCGCTGCAGGTGTGGATTAAGATCGATGTCGGTACCGGGCGCACCGGTATTCCCTGGGACCAGTATGAGCAAATTGCCGCGCTGGCCGGGCAGATTGCCGGCAGTTCCCGCCTGACCCTGGCCGGCCTGTTGACCCATGCCGGGCACAGTTACCGGGCAACCTCGCCGCAGGAGGTGAACGCACTCTACCACGAGACGGTGGGCCATCTCAATGCGGTACGGGAATACCTTGCGGGACGGGGGTTTGCCGGGATTGAAATCTCGGTCGGCGATACGCCCTCGGCGGCGCTGGTGGATTCGCTCAGCGGTATCAACGAGTTCCGCCCGGGCAACTTCGCTTATTTTGACGTGATGCAGATGTTGCACGGGGTATGCCGGGAGGAGGAGATCGCCGTGGCGGCGGCCTGCCCGGTGGTCGCGAAGCACCCCGAGCGCGGGAGAGTTGGTGATCTTCGGAGGGGCGGTACACCTTTCCAAAGAGGTGATCCGTGATGCGCAGGGCGAGGAAATCTTCGGCCGGGTGGCGCTGCCCCACCCGCAGGAAGGCTGGAGCAGCTCGCTGGCGCAAACCCATGTTGCCCGTATCTCTCAGGAGCATGGAATTATCAAGAGCAGCGCTGAGGTTATCGCCGGAATTCAGATCGGGGATTTGCTGATGGTGCTGCCGGTACACTCATGCCTGACGGCTGATCTGCTACGGAGGGAAACGCGGGTCTTTCCGGAATGATACCCGACTCCGCCGCAAGGGCAGAATCGGGTATTCACTCATGGGGGGTTATTCGCTGTATTGTTTGGAGCGCGCCATCATCCAGGCAAAACCGAAGAAGAGCGTCATGGAAAAGATGGTGATCAGCACCGTCTCTCCGCTCAACTGGAAATGGGTAATGAAGCTGTCAGCCGCATAAAAATTGGCATTTTGAAGGGTGGAAACGGCGCCCGGTTCATTTATCATCTGTCCTTGATAGTAAATCGCTCCCAGGAACAACACTGTCAGCACATAAAGCATTACGATTAATTTGCGTGTATCACTTTGTCCCATATCAGATTCCCGGATAATGCTGGTTAGACAGGCGCATTCCATTCGTCAATTAGGACACCCATCCCTGGCATCTCAAACTGGAACTCAATGTGTAAATTTATAATCAAGCGGACAAACCGCGGGAAACTAAATTGCTGTGAAATGAGGCATAAACAAGCAAAATCCGGCCACAGGGGCCAAAGGCAGAATACTGCTGGACAGGTCCAAAAAAAATCGAGCCACAGTATACCCAAAAAAAGCACAATATGCAAGATCGGGAGCTAAAAAAAATATTTTTTTTGCAATGAAATGTGATATTGGTCATTTGCGACATTCTATTGCCGGTGATTTTAGGCTCAATGTACAATTTAAACAGTTGCTTACGTAAAATATCAGCTAAAAAATCACCATACTTGATATTTGCGGCTCCGGCAGCTATAATTAGGGGCGCTCTGGGGGATAGGTGGGCGCATCCATGAACGGAAAAGGAGTTGACATGGCGAAGACATTGGTATTGATCGGCAGCATCTGTGCTTTCCTGGGGATTGCCCTGGGAGCATTCGGGGCGCATGCCCTCCGCGAACGTCTTCCGGCGGACCTGATGGCAGTGTACCAGACCGGGGTGCTCTACCATCTGGTGCATGCGCTGGCGCTGGTACTGACCGGTGCGTTGCTGCGCTGGATGGGGGCGACAGTGCTGGTCACCTGGGCGGGATGGCTGTTTCTGGCCGGCATCGTACTCTTCTCCGGCAGCCTGTACCTCCTGAGTATGACCGGCATCCGCGCGCTGGGCGCCATCACCCCTTTCGGCGGGCTCTCTTTTCTAATAGGCTGGGCGCTGCTGGCGGTGGCGGCGTGGAAAGGATAAAGGTTGAAGGATAAAGGTTGAAGGATAAAGGTTGAAGGATAAAGGTTGAAGGATGAAGGATAGCGGGTGTCGGAACATGCGCTTGTACATTACGACGCCATGCCCTTTGCCCCATGCATTAAAATTCTACACTATCTCAGTCTGAGCGTTATTTTCTAACCTTCAACCTTTATCCTTTATCCTTCAACCTTTATCCTTTATCCTTTATCCTTTCACCGAAGGTGACCCATGAACACACTCATTCTCTTCGCAGAACATTTTCTGGTGCCGGGCGCTTTTTTGATCTGGCAATGGCGCAAGGCCTACCGCAGCAAATTTGACGGGTGGCTGATGATTTTTCTGGTAGGGGTTTACATTGCCCGTCTCTATTTTGTTGGCGACTGGCATCTCTACGGCATTTATTGGCGGACGGTGTATGCCGGGCTGGCCCTGTTGGTGAGCATCAAAACCCTGTTCGATATCCGCGAGCTGCCCTGGTGGGTAAAGCGCCATCCCCGGGAAACCTTCGGGATCGGGTTGGTGAGTTTTTTGGGCCTGCTCTTCCTGGCAATCGTGATTTGGGCCTACTGGGGGCGCTCCTACAGCGGGGAGGCTTTCGATACCGGTTTTCCGTTTAAGCAAGGTCGCTATTACGTTATCGAAGGCGGCGACAGTCCGGTGATTAACGAATACCATCGCTTTCCGCCGGTGCCGGAAAAGTACAGCCTGGCCCTGGTGAAGTTGAATGCCGCCGGAAAACGCGCTGCGGGTATCTTTCCGGACCGGCTGGAAGATTATGAAATTTATGGCGATAGGGTCTATAGCCCTGCCGACGCCGTGGTGCTGGCGGTGCGCGACAGCATAGCGGATACCCTCCATCCCGATGCCCGCGCTCAGACGGAAGATTACCAGGGCAATTACATCATCCTTGCCCGGGATGCATATCAGATCCGCTTGGCCGGGCTGCAATCCGGCTCGGTTGCAGTTGCGGTGGGGGATACCGTCGCTGCCGGCCGCTTCCTGGCCCGGGTGGGGATGTCCGGTATGGTCAGCGAACCGCAGCTCTACATACAGGTGACCCGCCCCCGCCGGCAGGTCGACTTCCCCTGGGAGCGGGAAGGGGTGCCGGTGCTTTTGGGCGGGCGTTTCTGGGTGAAAAATGATCTAATTGCCCTGCCCTGATCCTATTTCACAAATGATTTATTGCATCCGCGGTTTTAAGGTTTTATATTTACAAGTGCTTAAGAGTTAAGGCAGACGGATTCTTTCGGCTGTCTCATGAATGGCGGTTGATGATGGTTCCGGTAACGAGAATTGTCTCTGAAAAGGCATTGAGCGTATTTTCATAGATTACACCGAACATCCATTTTCAATCTACAGATTTCAACCGGCTTTTTGCCGCTGCGCTGTAGCTTGAAACTAGCTGTTCAGGCGATCTCCACCACCTCTCTACCGAATCAGCTTCCCGCCCTTTGACATCGATCCCGGTTGCGGAGAAACAGACCGGCAGAGTTTATCAGAAACAATCGCAACATCATCCGGTCAATTTTACTCACAATGCGGGTTCATAACGAAGAAACGGTTACCCTGCTATGAGAAAAATGGCGCTCGCCTTTTTTTTGTTACTGTCCCCCCTGCTGGCGCAGAAGGGAGACTATATCCGCAACGCGGAAACCTTTATTGATCAAAAGAAGTATGCCTCCGCTCACTCCATCCTCAATGCCGCCATTCAAGATCGCGGAATGCTGCCGGCCCTGATCAATCCGATGATCGACAACGTGTTGAAACACTATTTTATGCAGCGTGATTTTGAGGTGTTTTATCTTCAGGATTACAGCAACAGCGGCCGCGAGTTCAATTTCGAGTCGGTGTACGAGTTCCCGATCGTCGCATTCCGCCATCCCGACCGGTTGTTAAAGAAGGTGATTGCGGCCCATCCCCAGTTTGCCTGGAGTTATAAACTGCTGGGCGATTTTTACGATTTGCAATTGTGCGATGACGCCAACCGCCAGTTGCTGCCGGATGCGCTGGCAGACGATCTCCGGGGGAAAGTGTATGAGAACTATCACCGTGCGGTGCAATTGGGATATAATCAGCCCGACGTGAATCGCTGGCTCGGTCAATATTACCGCGAGGGCAAGCAGTACCGCATCGCCAAACAGTTTTATCAGAAGAATCTGGAACTGGGAGTGGAAGACCCGGAGACTTTTTGCCGCCTGGCCGAGATCTATCTCTATGAAAAACAATACAGTCAGGCCTATAACAGTGCGGTGCGGGGACTGCAGATGTATGCCCACCTCGAACCGGAACTGCGCTATGAGACCACCCGCACTGCCGCCCTGGCCCTGCTGAATATCGGCGAGGAAGCGCGGTTCGTCGATTATATTTTCGAGTGCATCCAGCTTTTCCCCGATCATCAAAGTGCCTACATCGATCTGCTGGAATATTACGAAAGCAAAGACGACTGGTTATACGGGCAGAAGATGATCCGCCGCATGCTCTTCAACAACCCTTACGATCATAAGGGATATTATTACCTGGAGAAGTTCTGCGCCCGGCGCAATGACTACGAATTCGCCGATGCCCTGTTTGATGAGATGATGGGAAGGTTCGAGCATTTTGATGAGGCGATGGGCAATATCTACCGCTTCCGCGGCAACCTGCTGTTTTACCAGGGCAAGCCGGAGGAAGCCCACAAGATCTGGGAGATCAGCAAAAGTTATTACAGCCGCTGCCTTCCCCCGGACAGTCCCTTGATCAAGCAGGTGGGCGACGTGCGGAAAGGGGCGTCGATAAAATGAGTTAATGGCTTTTATCGTACGTCCGTTTTTCCCCATTCACCCATTCACCCATCCACCATCTCACAAAACAATCAACAACTCCCTTAAAATCTTTGCTGCCACAATCGCGGACACGTTCGTCGAGTCGATCTGCGGGGCCAGTTCCACCACATCGCAGCCAACCAGGTTCAGGCGGGTCAGCGCTTTCAGCAGCTCGATAAAATCGGCGAAGAAAATTCCTCCCGCCTCCGGCGTGCCGGTGCCTTTGATCAGCGAGGGATCGAAGGCGTCGAGGTCCAGGGTGAGGTAGACCGGCACCCCGGAGAGGTTGGCCAGGGCCGGGATCAGTTCGCGGACATGGAATGGGAACACCCGGGTGTGTTCTGCGGCAAAGGCGAATTCCTCCCGGCTGCCGCTGCGGATGGCCGCCTGGTAGATCCGCCCCTTGCCGAGCAGGTCATAACAGCGCCGCATCACCGTGCCGTGCGACAGCTTGCTGCCGAAGAGCTCGTCCATCAGATCGAGATGGGCATCGATCTGCACGATGTGCAGGTCCGGATAGCGTTCCACCGCCGCCTCGATCACCGGGTAGGTAATCAGGTGCTCTCCTCCGATGAAGCAGGGCTTCTTGCCGGCGCGGAAGACCGCCCGGGCAGCCTGGCGGATACGCTTGAGCACGGTATCCTTATCGCCGAAGGGCAGCTCCAGGTCGCCGGCATCGTGGATGGCCTTGTCCTTGATATCGCGGTGAAAATAAGGGCTGTAATCTTCCTGGGCATAGAGCGTCTCCGCGCGAATGGCCACCGGCGCAAAACGCGAGCCGGGCCGGTAGCTGGAGGTGCCGTCGTAGCCGGCGCCGACCAGCACGATCTCGGCGCTGGCAAAATCGCTGAAGCAGCCCTCGTAGGGCTGGCGTTCCATCATCTCATCGGGCATCATCGATCAACTCCTGGAAAAAAGTGGGAATGGCAAAAGCGCCGGCATGCAGCGCCTGGTTGTAATAGCGAAATTTCATCCCGCTGCTGCGGTAGCGGTCCTGTTGAAAATCTTCGACCGGGTGGTAGCGCTTGGAAGCGAAGCCGAATACCCAGTGGCCGGAAGGATAGGTGGGGATGTGAGCCTGGTAAAAGTGCATCCGGGGAAAGATCGCGCTCAGCTTGCTGTGCACCCCTTTGACGATCTTCGGCAGCCAGGAGGGCGATTCGCTCTGGTTGACCAGAATGCCGTCTTCCCGGAGCAGGCGGTGGCAGTTCTGGTAAAATTCCCGGCTGAACAACCCTTCGCCCACGCTGATCGGGTCGGTGGAATCGATGATGATCAGATCGTAACGCTCCGGGCAGTTTTTCACGTAGGCCACCCCATCTTCGAAGCGGCAGCGCACCTTTTCCGAGAGCAGCGCGCCGGCGATCGCCGGGAGATGGGCCAGGCAGGCCTGGGAGACCAGCTCGTCGATATCCACCAGGTCGATCTGTGCAACTGAGGGATGGCGCAGGCATTCCCGGGCGGTGCCCCCGTCGCCTCCGCCGATGATCAAAATTTTTTCCGGATGGGGATGTACGAACAGCGGGGGATGGGCGATCATCTCGTGATAAACGAATTCATCCCGCTCGGTCAGCATGATGCAGCCGTCGATGATCAGCACTTTGCCGAATCCGGGGGTTTGCAGAATTTCAATCTTTTGAAAAGGGCTCTGCTCGCTGAAAAGTATCTGATCGACCTCGAAGCCGAAGGCCGCCTTCATTTCCGGGTATCGTTCGCTGAAATTGATATTCATAGGCCACTCCTTTCCGGGGCCTATTATATCAAATTCTCCCGCAAAATCAAATCATAAAGTTATTATGGAGTGCCTGAGTATACGACAAAATTTTAATAGAACGCAGATGACGCGGATTTACGCAGATGACTGATTATGTTAAAAGACAAAGGCAAAAGAAAACTCTGTGCGCTTTGCTACCTCGTGGTAAAACTTTGATAACCCCAGGCGAAGCACCATAAAAAAAATCCGCGAGAATCCGTGTCGCCCGCGTCATCTGCGTTCTATTCTGTATGCTCTGTACCTCTGTGGCAACAGACTCAGAATTGGGCGAGGGCCTGCTCGGATTCGGCCATTTCCCGCAGCAGTTTGTCCCGTTCATTCTCAAGCTCGCGGATGCGGTTTTCCAGGGTGCTGCGCTCCGCGGCATCGCGCTCCCGGGCATAGCGTAGCCATGCCGCTTCGCTGTGTGCATCGAGTTGAGTGATGTGCTTGCGGAGCGCCTGCAGGCGCTGCTGGTAATAAAGCCGGGAGGTGGTGCTGCCGTTGAGCAGCGGGGCGACCGCCAGGGGCAGCTCACGGCCTTCGGGAATAAACTGTTCGATCCCCTTTTCCTCCAGCGTGAGCAGATGGCGGTAGTCGATGCTTACATCCGGCTGGTCCGGCAGCGGCACCCGCTCCTGCACCTCGAGGCCGGGGAAGAGGGCATGGATATAATCGAAATAGCCGCGGATCCGGGCCAGAAAATCGCGCCGGGTGGTGCTGCGCCCGCCGACGTAGATCGAGACGCCCGGAGGCTGCTCGCGGGTTTCGACCAGGGCCTGGTTGAAGGGATCGGAGACCACGAAGCCGTTCTGCCAGTAGGCGTTGCCGACGATAAAAGGAAACATCTTCGCGATCAGTTTGGGGATAATGTCGCCGGGCAAAAAGCGGTAGTGATACTGAAAGGCCAGCGCCTGCCGGTAGGACGGGTTGTCCGCTTCCGGCCCCGCCGGCAGCCACTGCGGCACCAGGTATTCCCGGTCGCTGTTATCCTCCAGGTCGAAGCAGAGCTCGAAGGACTTCATCAGGTGGATCAGGTAGAGATACTGGGTGCGCGGGTAGAAATGGTCGCCGCTGAGGATCCAGGAGAGGTCGGCCGCGCTCAGCACCGCCCGGTTTTTGGCGGGGGGATTGGCATCGAGGATCTTGCCGATCGCCTCGCTGATCCATTCCGGGCGCAGGACGATGGTATTGTGCAGGCGGATATCGCCCTGGAAATGGGTCACCGTGCCGAGATCGTGCAGCCACTGCAGCAGATCCTTCTGTCCGGCTTTGTCGATATCCTCCTTATCGCACAAGGCTTCGTACTCCTGCATCCCGATAAAATGGCGCTTGAGCAGTTCCAGGCGGGTTTTTACATTCAACCAGCCCGGTTCCCAGCGCGTCTTCATATTTTCGAGATCCGGGAGGGCGTTTTTCAACACACTGCGCAATTCGGCGATCCCGTTATCGTCCAGTGCGGAGGCGTTCACGAAGGCCCGGATGTTGGGATAGCGCTGCTGCAGGCCCTTGCGGTCGATCTCCGCCCGGAGCAGGTCGGTTTTGTTAAGCACGATGATCAGGGGGGAATTGCCCCCGAAAAACTGGATCAGCTTCAACCAGTTTTCCAGCTTTTCCGGGTCCTTATCGCGCCCGGCATCCCACCATCAGGTAGAAGCTGCGTTCACTGAGGAACAAATGGCTGATGCCCCGGCGCACCACTTCCGGCCCAAAATCCCAGAGGTTGATCTGGATCCGTTTCTGCGCCACCTGCACCGGCCAGCGCTGCACCGTGATCCCGCTGCTGGATGGCTCGTCCGGGTCGAAGCGCCGTTCCACCAGGCGGCGGATCAGGGAAGGTTTGCCCGCGCCGGGTTCTCCCAGCACCAGCAGCTTGACCGTATTGATGCGGCGTCTTTCCTGATTTTGGAGAATGAAATCGATCAGCTCCGCCGGTTTGCGGGTCTGGTTCTCCGCCGGGTGGGGGAGCTGATTGCCGTTCAGCTCCAGGATCTCCAGCGTTTCCAGCCCGGCCAGCGATTCCGGCAGCTCGTTGATCTGGTTGTCGTTCAGGGAGAGCCAGCGCAACTGTTTCAGTTGACCGATCTCCTCCGGGAGGGTGGACAGCTTATTGCCGTCGAGCCACAACTCGCGCAGGTTTTTCAACTGGCCGATTTCCGGGGGGAGGGTGTCGAGATGATTCTGCTTCAGGTTCAGGCGGGTGAGCTGCTGCAGCTGGCCGATCTCCGGGGGCAGTTCGAAGAGGCCCTTGCCGGCGAGGTTGAGGATGGTATGATTCCGGGCATACTGTAAAATTTTACGCAGTTCTTCTTGCTGGGTCATGGTTTGGCTCACGTCTTGTGTTGTAAACGCTCGGCCATCTCCTTGATCAGCCGGCGTGCTTCCGCATCCAGGGAAATTAATATGGCGATGATCGCTTCTACATCGCGGGGGTAGTCGCTGCGGGTGTCCTCCGCCTGGTAGGCGCGGCGTCCCTCGCTTTCCGCCACGCCGGCTGTAGCGGCCGGTGGGGGTGTGAAAGGGCGCCCGGCGATCAGCCAGTGCAGGTCCACCTGCAGGAAATCGGCGATTTGCTCCACCTTGTCGATGCTGGGCTGCTTCTTCTCCTTGATGATGTCGCTCAGGGTCGATTGGGGAATGCCGGTCGCCTGGGAGAGTGCTTTCTGCGACTGTTCCCGGGACTTGAGCAACTGTTTGATGCGCTGGCCGATGCCGCTCATTTTATCGAATCCGCTTTAGCGTAAAAATAAATTTTTAACTTGATAAATTCGCTATTACGTATTAAATTGTTCTTAACCATCCCCGCGCAGCCATATTATCGCTACCGCAAAATAAAGCGGGATGGTGTAAAAGAACCGGAATTCAGTTGCAATAAAACACATTCAACAGGTTGTTACAAGGAAATTTTGCGACACCCGGCAGAAATTCGACGTTGGCGGAACGTTAAAAAAACATTTTTGCATTAGATATGTTTCTGTGACAAAACCATTAACTTTATTGACAGGGGGAATGGAAATGACGTGTCAACATGAAAATTGTCAACGCACGGTGGTGGTCGATTGTCTAAAGCCGGAGATCTTTGAGCGGGTGCGGGCATTGGCCGGGGGAGCGGTGACGGTGGAGGAGGTGAACTGGGAGGATTACATCGAATATTATTGCCTTCAGCATTGCCAGGCGCACGGTTACTGCTGGCATTGCGGTTTACACCAGGGGGCGCCCCCGCGGCTGGATGGGGAGGGGCTATGCGACGGTTGCGCGGAAGCACAGAAGTTGGATGAGTGATGCTGGATACTGGATACTGGATAACGTTGTCACTCTGAAGGTGTAGCCGAGGAATCTGTGCTTGCAGCTAGCTCAAAAACCCAGTGCCCTCTGTACTGCACTGGTCCAAAATTTTGTTTTTTTAACAAAATTTTGGACCAGTGTGACAAAATGTTTTACAATGAGCATTGACCACTGAGCAATAAGCACTTACCATTTGGTTGCGGCCTTAGGCCGCGCCAAGATTCTGTGACATAAAAATACAGCACCACAGCGGAATTTGCTTTTCCATTCGCGATTATTCGCGTACATTCGTGGCGAAAAAAAATCCGTGTCCATCCCGCCCATCCGTGGCAAAAAAAAGGATCTCAATATGGAACGAACCGATCTCCCTCCCCGCACCCTCACCATCGAGCCAACCATCCACCCCGAGGCCTTCATCGCCCCCGGCGCTCGGGTGATGGGAGACGTGCGCCTGGCAGCTGGGGCTTCGGTGTGGTATAATGCGGTGCTGCGTGGGGATATCAATTATATCTCCATCGGCGAGCGCAGCAATATCCAGGACGGATGCATTTTGCACCTGGAAAATGAGAAGCCCTGCATCGTCGGCAATGATGTGACGGTAGGGCATGGGGCCATCCTGCACGGCTGCGTGGTGGAAGACGGCTGCCTGATCGGCATGGGGGCGATCATCCTCTCCGGGGCGGTGATCGGCCGCGGCAGCGTGATTGCCGCCGGCGCCCTGGTGCGGGAAGGCGCCCTGGTGGCCCCCTTCTCCCTGATGGCCGGCCTGCCGGCAAAGCGGGTGCGCCAACTGGATGAATCGACCTACGAGACCCATTTGAAGTGGGCGGCGAAGTACGTTAAGCTGGCCGGGATACATGAAGAACGTGGAGCGAAGCGCGTGGAGCGATAAGCGAAGACCCTTTTGGAGAAGAGAAAGTCTGAGCAGACTTGACCGATTGTTTGAGTATGTCCTGTGCTATTTTTAAATTCTATCGCTCTACGCTCTACGCTCTACGCTCTACGCTCTACGCTCTACGCTCTACGCTCAGCCCAAATTGCGGCCAGATGAATAATGGTTTCCGTCGCTTTCTCCATATCCTGCACCGAGACCCATTCTTTCTTGCTGTGGAAATTATGCCCGCCGGTGAAGATGTTGGGGCAGGGGAGGTCCCGGTAGGAGAGCGCGGCTCCATCGGTGCCGCCGCGGATCAGGCTGCGCAGCGGTTTCAGGCCGGCCCGCTCGACGGCTTCCACCGCATAATCTACCACGAAAGGGTAGTTGTTGAGCACGTATTTCATATTGCGGTAGCTCTCGCGAATCTTCAGTTCGATCTGCGCCCCGGGCCAGGCAGTCAGCACTTCACGGCGGATCTCTTCCAGCAGCGCTTCCTTCTCTTTCAAGCCCGGCAGGGTAAAATCACGCAGAAAGATGCGCATCTTCACCTCGGCGGGATTGCCGGATATGTTGTTGGGATGAAGATAGCCGGCCCGTTCGGTAGTGGTTTCCGGGCTCAGGTGGGTTTTAGGCAGGCGTGAGATGAAGTCGGCAGCGACCTTCAGGGCATTGACCATCTTGTCCTTCGCATAACCGGGATGCACATTGATGCCGCGGATGACCAGATCGGCGGTGTCGGCACAAAAAGTCTCGTCTTCCACCTCGCCGGCGGTACCGCCATCGATGGTGTAGGCATATTTAGCACCAAAGGCTTTCACGTCAAAATGTTTGACGCCAGCACCCACTTCTTCATCCACTGTAAAAGCGATCTTTATCTCCCCGTGGGGCACCTCCGGATGCGCCTGCCAATACGCCACCGCGCTCATGATCTCCGCCACGCCGGCCTTGTTGTCCGCTCCCAGCAGGGTGGTGCCGTCGCTGGTGATGATGTCATGGCCGATGCAGTCGCGCAGCTCGGGATTTTCCTCCGGATCGATCACCTGCTGCGTGTCGCCGGGCAGCACGATGTTTCCTCCGTCGTAGTTGCGGTGAATTACCGGCTTGACACCGGCACCGCTGACGTCCGGCGAGGTGTCGACATGGGCGATCAACCCGACCGCCGGCACCGCCACCGGGTGATCCGCGGGAAGGTTCGAAGGCAGGCTTGCAAAGACATAGCCGTGCTCGGTCAGATGAGCGTTGTCGATTCCCAGCGCCTTCAACTCTTCCACCAGCAGGCGACTGAGGTCGAGCTGTTTGAGGGTGCTGGGATAGGTGTCGGAGGGATCCTGCGACTGGGTGTCGATGCGCACATAGCGCTGGAAACGATCTACCAGATTCTCGCGGGAGATGGAGATCTTTTTCAGAGTGTCGTTCATCCAAAGCTCCTTTCGGATCTAAGACTTAAGGTTGTATGATGACGATTGATGCCCACGAAACACTCGAAAGGATACGAAACGTAACGATTGATCATTTTTTAGTGCGCTTTCGTGTATTTCGTGGGCTACTTTTGAAGTCTTTATATCGAACTAAGGCAAAGATAAGATTTCTGAGGGTGAATTGCCAATTGATTGTTTTTCGGGATAAGCCTGCGTATTTTGGCGCGTATATGAAAGGATCGTCAGATTTTTTTTACATCCCCCCTGTCCCCCCTTCGAAGGGGGGAAGTGCAGAATCCCCCTTTCGAAGGGGGGACGGGGGGGATGTTCGCAATTATAAATATTTGATATTGTTCATTTTTTTGATGACCTTCCCCTTGTACCTGCCCGCTCAGGGACTGCCGGACCGTGCCGCGCCCGCCCGGCTGTGTGCCACCCCGTTTACCGGGGGCGAAGGGCCGGTAAACGCTTGGAAAATCCTTCACCGTAATCGCCCGGCCTTTTACCGGCAATTGCTTGCCGATGACGCTCTACTACAGCGGCAGAATTCTGCTCGCAGTGACGTCCGCACCTTCTGGGCGGTGAAGGTGGGCGACCTCAGTCAGCCAATCGAACCGGAAGATTTTTACCGCGTGGAAGCCACCCGGCGGGCGGAAGGGGAGGGGGTGGTGATCTGGGTGGAGGATGAGAGCTGGGCACAGGAATACGTCACCCAGGTTGAGGTCGACCGGATCTTCGACGCCCTCACTCGGGAGACCGGCGCCGGCAGCCTCGATCCCGGAGAAGGTATTATCGCGATCGAGCGTTCGGTCTTCGGCGAGACGCCCAATAAAGGGGACGACGGGCTGATCCATTTCCTGATCCTGGATATTCAGGACACCTATGATCCCGATAACAACGTGAGCACTTTCATCGCCGGCTATTTTTTTGCCAATGATCAGGGCGACGGCCCGCGCAGCAACCGCCTCGACCTGCTGTATATCGATGCCTACCCGGGCATCTACCGCAAGGAAGGGGACCGCCGCACCGGCACCGTGCTGGCTACCACCGCTCATGAGTTGCAGCATCTGATCCACTACCGCCAGGATCGCGACGAGGCGACCTGGGTTAACGAAGGCCTTTCCGAACTGGCGGCCTCACTGTGCGGCTACGGCATCGGCCGCCCGCAGCGTTACCTGGAGGATACCGCTCCGGCGCTGGACGGTTGGGCAAACACCCTGGCCGACTACAGCCGGGCGGGCCTGTGGACGCTCTACCTGGAGGAGCAGTTCGGCACGGAATTCATCCGGGCGCTCACCGCTGATCCTGCCAACGGCATTGCCGGGATTGAAGCGGCGTTGGCCGTTAGTGGCTTCGGCGAGACATTTAGCAGTGTGTTTGCCGATTGGAACATTGCCAACTATCTCAACAATAGCAGCATCAGCGGAGGCCGTTTCGGCTACCGCTCGCCGGATCTGCACGGGCTGCGCGCGAGGGTCCGGGAAGAAACCGATCGCTTTCCGGCGCGACTGAATGTCGATCTGGAGGAAAACAGCGCGGCCTACTACCGCCTCAGCGGGCGCGATTCCCTGGTACTGGATTTCCAGGGGTTCTATCACCGTGGTACGCTGATCCGACAAAGGGCTGATACAGCAGAAGTGCTGGATGCATCGGGCGATATGTTCCAACTGCACGGTATTGCTGAAGATGACCGGCTCACTCTGGTGCTGAACAACACGTCCGGCGCATCGCAATATGATCTGTGCGCCTACGCCCCATTTGCCCTGCCGCTCCGCCGGGTGGCGTATGATGACGGTGAATTCACATCAGGCATTACCGGCCGGGCGCAGGCGGCGCAGCGCTTTGCGGTGCCGGCAGAAGGGGCGGCGCTCACCCGGATCGAATTTTTTAGCCTGCAGCGCCGCCGGCGGGTGCGGGTGCAGGTGTTTGGAGAGGAGAACGGTCTTCCCGGCCCGGCACTGTACGTACCGCTCGACACCCTTTTTGCCGCCCGCCGCAGTTGGGTGGAATTGGACCTTCGCCAACCGTTGACCGGCCTTAGTGCCGGGCAGACGCTGTATGTGGCGGTGGAAGCGGACACCCTGGCTTACGCCGGCAGCCCATCCGGCAGCGGCATCGCTTACTATCGCCCGGAAGGAGAAGATTGGCGCCCTCTGGAAAATGAAACCAACAGCGCCGGCGAACCGCTGCGCGGGGTATGGATGATCCGGGCGGTCTTTGCCGGCCCGGCGACCGCTGCTTCCGCTCCCGGCTGCGATCCCGACACCCCGCTGCGTTTTGTCCCGGAAGCCCTCTATCCCAACCCCTCTCGCGGCGAGCTGACCCTGGAACTGCCCGTCACCGCTGCCGGCGAGGTGCGCCTGACCCTCTACAATCTGCTTGGTCAGCCAGTTAGCGAATTTCGCCGGGAAGTGCCCGGCGCCGCCCGTCTGATCCGCATTACCTGGCCGAACATCCGCTCCAGCAACGGCCAAACCCTTCCCAGCGGCATCTATTTCCTGCGCGCGAAATTCATCGACCGCGCCAGCGGTGCCACCCAAATGGCCGATCCGCAAAAACTGGTGTTGATCCGGTAGGAAAATTATCTGCGCTTTGCGCGATGTTTGTTCGCTTCGCTCCGGTAGCGCGATGTTTTTCGCTCATCTTAATTTGCGTTTTGCGCCCGATGAAACATCGAACAAACATCGAGGCAGCGAACAAACATCGAGGTCTTTATGCCTTTCCCCAAACCCTTTTACCGCTGGCGGCCCCATCCCTGGCACGGGCTGGATACCGGAAGCAATCCTCCGGAGATCGTGCACGCCTATATCGAGATCACCCCCTTCGATTCCATTAAATATGAAGTCGATAAAGCGACCGGCTATATCCGGGTCGACCGCCCTCAGCGCAGCTCTTCGCAGCCGCCGGCATTGTACGGCTTCATTCCCCGAACCTATTGCGGCCCCCGGGTGGGTGCGCTCTCACCCAAAGCCAAGCAAGGCGACGGCGATCCCCTGGATATCTGCGTGGTCAGCGAACGTCCGATCAACCGGGTGGAGGTGATCCTTAACGCCCGGGTAGTGGGCTGCCTGCAGGTGCTCGACGGCGGTGAGGCCGATGATAAGATCGTGGCGGTGCTGGAAAATGACAACATCTGGGGGGCGGCGCGTGACATCTCCGACCTGCCCGACGTGCTGGTAGAGCGCCTGCGCCACTACTTCAGCACCTACAAGCTGGTGCCGGGGCAGCCTCACAATACCATTTCGGTAGAGGCCATCCTGGGCGCCGAGCATGCCCAGAAGGTGGTGAAGGCGTCGATGCTGGATTATGAGGATGAGTTTGGGGGGTGATTTGAATGCGGAATGCGGATTTCGGAGTGCGGAGTGCGGAATGAAAATCTGCGTGCCATTTTACCCCGAAAAATACCGCTGAAGCATCTCGTCCGTCACCCCGCCTTCCTTGCAGATCTCCCCGTAAAACTGCCCACTGGAGCGGATAGTGCGCTGCTGGGTAGCGAAATCGACCTCGATCAGACCGAAGCGGGCGCTGAGGCCTTCCGCCCACTCGAAGTTGTCCATCAGCGTCCAGTGGTAGTAACGCTGAATGTCGATGCCCGTTTCGATCGCCCGGTTGACCTGGGCGAGGTGGTCGTAGATGTAGCGGGTACGGAAGGCGTCGCGGGCGTCGCAAGTGCCGTTCTCGGTGATGTAGATCGGGATCCGGTAGCGCCGGTAATATTTTTTGCAGAGCCGGAAGAGTCCCTCGGGATAGATCTCCCAGCCCAGATCGTTGACTGCTGCCCCTTCCTTCACACTCAGCGATCCGAAGAGGGTAAGCGGATTAAGCCGGGCGCTGACCATGTCCCGCGAGTAGTAGTTGATCCCGAAGAAATCCTGGTAACGCCCCCGCCCCAGCGGTGCGCCGATGCCGGCGGGAGGCAGCAGGATGCCCTCACCCATGCCGTGTATAAAGATCTCCTGAAAAAGCCTCTCGTGCAGGGCGGCACTGCGCTTTTCCCGCCAACGGCCACGCTTTGGCTCGAAGATGCGCAGGTGATAGGCTACCCCCACCTGGGTATCGCTTCTGCCCATCCGCTCCCGCACCGCGTGCAGGGTGCGGTAGGCGCGGATGTGGGCCAGAATCATGTTCCGGGCTCCCTTGAAATAGTCGATCATGCGATTCTGCTTTCCCGGGGGCCAGATCCCGGCGATGTAGCCGAAGGTCAGGTAGACATTCGGCTCGTTGATGGTGATCCAGTCCGAGACCAGGTCGCCTAACTGTTCTGCGGTATAGGCGACATAGCGCTCAAACCAGTCTCCGGCTTTGGGATTCAACCAAGCTCCCCGGTCTTCCAGCCAGAGCGGATTGGAAAAATGATGCAGGGTCACCAGCGGGCGGATACCGGTGGCCAGCAGGCGGGAAATCTCATCGCGGTAGTGGGCGATGGCGGCAGAATTAAACTTTCCTGCCTCCGGCTCGATACGGCTCCACTCCAGCCCCAGCCGGTAGGTGCGGCAGTTCAACGCCTGCATCAACGCCATATCCTCCTCCATCCGGTTCCAGTGATCGCAGGCGGTGATGCAATGACTGCCATCCTGGATATGCCCCTGTTCCGCCCAGCGGAACCAGCTGTTATTGCGGTCACCGCCTTCGATCTGCAAGGCCGCAGTGGCGGTGCCGAGGAGGAAGTTCTTGGGTAGCTTGAATGATTTCATAAGGCCTCTTAATAGAACACGGATGACCATTAGAATAAAAAAGGTGTCTATTCAATCTTGCGGATTCTCGCGGATTACTGATTCAGTTAAAAGACAAAAACAAAGACAAATGAAAGTTTCATGGTCATTTCATTCGTTTTACTACCTGTGTAATAAATCTTCGATAAGACCACGCGAAGCACATCAAAATAAATCAGCGGGAATCCGCGTCATCCGCGTCATCCGCGTTCTATTCCCTCTCCGCTTGCATTTCATTTCTAAAAAAGACTTCTGTCTCCTCTAATACCTGCTTCTCATTATAGCGCAGGAAGTAGAGCCCGGCGAGGAGGCAGAGCAGGGCGCCGCACAGGCCGCTGAGGCGGACGCCCAGATCATGTCCCGGGTCTTTGCCCAGGGTGGTGAGGGCGGCGAAGAGCAGCACCCCGAAGGTCTGGCCGAACTTCTGCATCAGGGTGCGGGCGGCGAAGAACATTCCCTCCTGCTTGATCCCGCTGGCCAGGGCGTCGTGCTCGGCGATGTCGGCCAGGATGGCATTGGGGAGAATGCCCAGGAACGAGAGCGGCAGGGCAAAGCAGATCACGATCAGGTAGGCTTGCAACTGCGAGTCTAACGGCAAGCGGCCCAGGAAGTAGATCATCAGAAAAATACCGCTCATAAATAGGAACGATACCACCACCAGCACTTTTTTGCCGGTTTTTTTCGCCAGCACATTCACCAGGGGATAAAACAGGAAGGAGGCGATCACCAGCAACGGCAGCAGCACCCCCATCAGGGCCGCCTCCAGACGTAACAGCACGGTGATGTAATAAAGCAGGCCGGTCATGATGATGGTCAGCCCCATGAAGTAGGTAAAATCAGCCGCTACGTAATAGATGAAGTGGCGGTTATGGAAGGTGCGGCGCAGTGCCTCCCGCAGCGGGATTTCTGCCCGGCCGCTCTGGCAGTAAGTCTTCTCGTCGATAAACCATACCGGAAAGAACATGAACAGGGCCGCAACCAGGGCGATTAGACCGATGGTCAGTTGCAGGGCGGGCACCTTGCCGCCCAGCACCAGGCTTCTCTGCAGTACCTCAGCCAGCAGTGGCACCTGAGAGGCGAGGATGATCCCCAGGGCGTAGGTGATGGAGATCCAGGTGGAGAGGTTAAGCCGCTCCTCTGCAGTATGCCCCAGCTCCGGCAGCAGGGCGAAGTAGGGCGTGACGTAGATGGTCAGGAAGAGGTAGAACAGTAATTGCATCAGCACCAGCCAGTCGCCGATCGCCTGCTGGTACCCGTCGTCGATCTGGAAGAAGTCGAGCGGAATTTGCCGCTCTTGGAAAGCATGCAGATTCTCCAGAATGATCGTCTCGCTGATCCCGGTATAATAACGATACCAGCTGGTCCAGCCGCATGCCGCTGTTGCGCGCGGCCGGGGAATGCCCATCGAATCAAAATATTCAGTAGCAATAGTTTCCACGGCACCATAGCCGATAAAAAGATCGAACAGCCGATAGGATTGGTCGATTTCCAGGCGGGCGCAGTCCTTGCGAATGGTCAGCGTTTTTTGCCGGGTGTCATGTTCGAAAATGGTAAACCCTTCTTTTTCCGACAGTGAACCGAGCCATTCCGCCTGTGTGCCTCGCCGGATATAAGTGTAGGTATGACTGTGCAGCACCCCCGGTTTTGCCGGATAAGGATAGAAGTATTCATCGCCATAATCGGCCAGGTGATAGCGCCGTGTCACCGGTTTGAACAGCGGGCGCAGACCGGGCAGGCGCTCATCAATGCGATATTCCCGGCTTTCGCTCCAGCTCTGGTAGCCGTTGATCATCAAGCGCTCATCCGGGTGATAATTTCTGGTTGCCGTGATGATGCAACTCTCCAGCTTCAACATGGCTTTGGGATGGATAAAAAGGGTGAGCCGCTCCCCGCCGGTAACCGCGGTTATGTCTGAGGTAAGGGTAAATTCTACGCAGGCTGCATTTGATTGTAGGGCAACTGCGAAACGATAGAGATCGCGATCGGTACGGATGGTGAGTTGCTGGAAAATTGAGCCCATAAATTAAACCGTTCAGCAGAAATTCCTCGGAAAATTTGAATTTGTCCCTCCAATTGTGGTAAATTCTCCCGGGCTTAATGTATGAGGCAACCATGACAAAGACAATCCTTTTCCAACGGGGAAAACTCGGAATGCTCCTGGCGATGTTGATACTGGCGATATCCTTTCCAGGCGCGGGTCAGGAATCGGCTGCGACCGTAGTGACTCCCAATTCATCCGGCAGCGAGTTGCGAACGATGTCGTTCAATATTCGCTACGATAATCCCGGCGACAGCGTTAACGCCTGGCCGTACCGCATTCGCCGGGTGGCGGGGATCTTTCGCCTGTTTGAGCCGGATGTGGTGGGTGTTCAGGAGGCATTGAAGTCGCAAATCAACGGACTTCAGGCAGAGATCCCGGAATATGACTGGTATGGCGTCGGCCGTGATGACGGGGAGGATGGCGGGGAATTTTGTCCTGTTTTTTACCGCCGCGAACGCCTGGAATTGCTGGAGAAAGCCACCTTCTGGCTTTCTGAAACCCCCGACACCCCTGGTAGCCGGGGCTGGGATGCGGTCTGCAACCGGGTGGTGAGCTGGGGGAAATTTCGAGATAAAGCCACCGAAAACGAATTCTATTTTTTCAACACCCATTTCGACCATGCCGGCCCCAAGGCTCGGCTGGAGAGCGCAAAATTGCTCCGGAGGGAAATCGGCAAGATTGCCGGCCGCACCCCGGTGATCCTGACCGGGGATCTGAACTGCCGCGACACCAGCGTGGTTTACAGAACTTTGCTGGAAAATCCAGGTGAGGAGAGTATGCCCTTGCTGGACGCCATCGCCCGCACCCTCACCCCCCATCACGGCCCCACCGGCACCTTTCACGGATTTACCGGGGTGACCGAGCCGGGCGGGCGGATCGATTATATTTTTGTCACTCCGGCCTGGCAGGTGCGCCAGCATGCCATCCTGGCCGACCACTGGGACGGCCGCTATCCCTCCGACCACCTGCCGGTGCTGGCCGTGTTACGCCTGGAGTGATGGTCACGATTGTTTATTGCACGCAGATTCCACAGATTCAGCAGATTTTCACAGATCATTCCGTGACATTATAGCATGTGAAGCATCAGTGATGGTCGTATAAACAATGAAATCAATAAACTGATTCTAAAGTCGTATCTGCGGAAATCTGTTGAATCTGTGAAATCTGCGTGCAATTAAGCTTTTAAAACAGCTTCAACTGCGAATCATCCTTCGGTTTGGCGGGTTTGTGCGGAGGGGCTTTTTTGAGCTCTTTGAGGGCGGTTTCGATGTTGCCGAGATAGCGCGAGGGGGTGGGGGCGTGTTTCTTGCCGGCCATGGTGCGCGATTGGGCATGGGTCAGGATCAGGTGCTCCTGCGCCCGGGTCATACCGACATAGAACAAACGCCGCTCTTCCGCTTCATCGATTTTCATGCCCGGGCGGCGGAAGGGAATCAGCCCCTCCTCGCAACCCACAATGAATACCACCGGAAATTCCAGCCCCTTGGAGGCGTGCAGGGTCATCAGTGTCACCCGGTCGGCCCGGGGATCATATTGATCGATCGCGGTTTGCAGGGCGATATCCTCTAAAAAATCGCCCAGGCGTTTCTCGAAGGGGCGGGCGTGCTGCACCAGGCGGCGGATGAGATAAAGCTCATCCCCATCTACCGCTCGCGACTGATCCAGCAGGATAAAAGAGTGGATCTTTGAGATCAACTCGGCCAGCGGCAACTCCATCCGCGCTGCCTGATACTGCTGCAGGGCCGGCACGATGGTGCTCAGGCGCTTTTCCTGCCCGGCACTGAACAACTGATGCGCTCGGCAATGTTGTACCGCCTCGCGAAAGCCCACGCCGTCCTGTGCCTGGAAAAGCCCGCCCTGCCGGTCGATCCTTTCCTGCACCTGCGGCAGTGCTTCTCCCAAGATCGTCTCCAGATGAAACAGCGCCGTGGGATTATGCAGCAACTGCAGGTAGGCCAGCAGTTCCCGTACCGGCTTTTGTTCAAATATCGGCAATTGTCCAACACTCTGGTAGGGGATGCCGGAGCGCTGGAATGCCTCGCTGAGCAGTGCATTCTGCGCGCTGAGCCGGTAGAGCACCGCCACATCGCCAAAGCCGCGCTGCGGGGGTTGCCTCATCGGGATCGACCCGCCCGGAGTCGTGGGAAAAATAGCTGGTGCCGCCAACCATCCGCTCTACCTGATGTACCGCATATTCCGCTTCTGCCCGGTCGGTTGGCGCTTGATAGATCTCCACCTTGTAGCGCCCGGCAATCCCGGTCCAGATATCCTGCCCCGGGAGGCCGCTGCCGGCGTCGATCACCTGGCGAGAGGCGCTGAGGATCGGCCGGCTGGAGCGGTAGTTCTGGCGCAGGCGGATTTCCCGGGCAGCGGGATAATCTTCCTGAAACTTCAGGAAATAACTGCGATCCGCTCCCCGGAAGCCGTAGATGGCCTGATCCGGATCGCCGATGACACATAGATTCACTTCCGGTGGAGTGAGCAGGCGCAGCAGGCGGTACTGGGCGTAGTTGACATCCTGGTATTCATCCACCGAGATCCAGCGGAAGCGGGCCTGGATGCGCTGAAGTATCTCTGGATGGCTCTCCAGCATGGTGGCCGGGAGCAGCAGCAGATCGTCATAGTCGAGCATCTCCCTTGCTGTCAGGGCGGCCTGATAGGCGTGGTAAACTTCAGGAAAATTTTCCGGAGCGGATATCTGAGCGTTCAATTCCGGATGGCCCGGTGGGAGCAGCAAATTCTTGGCTTCGGAAATGGAGGCGAGAAGCCGTCTGGATTTGCGTTCGCCGAGATTCGGGAAGCAGCGTTGGAAAAAGGATTCCCGGTTCCGCTCCCGGAGGATGGTGAAATTGGGCCCCATGCCGATGACGCCGCCCTCCTCGCGCAGCAGTAATGCGCCGAAGGCGTGGAAGGTGCGGATAACCATTTGCGCCGCAATTTCCTCGCCGGTGAGGGCTGCCAGTCGTTCGCGCATTTCCCGGGCGGCCTTGTTGGTGAAAGTGATGGCCAGGATCGCATCCGCTGTGGCTTTGCCGTCAGCCAGCAGCAGCGCAATCCAGTGGGTGAGTGTGCGGGTTTTGCCGGTTCCCGGCCCGGCGAGAATGAGCAGGTTTTGCTCGTGGCATAGCGCCGCCGCCTGCTGCTCGGGATTCAAACCGGCCAGCAGCGCTTCGGCGGTTATGCTCGATTGATCCGGCAGCGCTGCTGGAGATCCGGCGAGCATGTTTTGGGGCTTCTGCGTTTGTTTGCGCCTTGCCGCGTCTACATTCGCCTTCGCAGATTTCTTCGGAAAAGCGGCGGTGGTTTCGGCTGCCGGCGGCGGTTGATCCATCCCGGCCGGCCGGGTTTTTCCAAACAGATCCAGTTGGGGAGTGAAGATGTCTCTTTCGGATTTTTCGAACAGCTTGATGATCCCAAACTCTCCGTCATAGCCGGCGTCAATATGCACTTCGCCCCGGCGCATGCGGCGGATCGCTTCTTTGAGCCGGGCACCGCCCAGCCGTTCCAGCTCTTCCAGGGGGGCGTCTTGCAGAATGCTTAACTCCGGGCCGAGTTTGGCCAGCAGATTGGCATGCAGCCGGCGAACCCCTTTTCGAAGCGGGCCCGACGCCGAGCACCTCCGCCAGCACTTCCGGCAAGGGTATCAGGCTGACATAAGGATGCCAGCGCTCCGGTTTGACGCCTTCCGGACGGTCGGCCAACTCTGCCACCCGGTGCATCACTCCAACCGTCACCGGCCGTCCGCAGACCGGGCAGCGGCTATCGTGATCGCGAGTGGTCTGCGGAGCCCAGCGAATGCCGCATTTGCGGTGTCCGTCAAAGTGATATTTCCCTCCTCCGGAAAAACTCGATCGTGCCCTTGAAACGATCCGGATCGCCGTTTTTCAAAGCATCAAAAATCGCCGGGTAGGAGAGCTCGGTCTCAAAATGGTTTGCCTCCCGGGCCAGCTTGGGTGGGGAGTGGGCATCGGAATTGGAAACCAGGGTGAAGCGGTCGAGTGCGGAAAGCTGCCAGTTCATCGGCGGATCGGAGGAAAGGCCGGTCTCCAGGGCAAAAATGTGCGGGGTGAGGTCTTCGAAACATTCCTCGATCCGGTCAAACCCGGATTTGGAGCCAAAGAGAGAAAACCAGGGGTCCAAATATGAGCCGGGATCAGGTAGGCCTGGGGATCGGTTTCCAATACGATCTCGAACAGATCGCGGGCGTCCAGCCCCAGGATGGGGCGGCCGTCGGAACGGATGTTGCCGATTTTTTCCAGCTCGATCTGGAATGTCTCCACCGCTTCCAGGGAGGGGAGGAACACCACATTGTGGATCTTGCGGACTTTATCGAATTTCTTGTAGATATTGCTGATCTCGCCGGCCAGCATAAAGCGCACTTCTCCCCGGCAGGCCGGCGGGATTTCCGGATCGACGTCGGCCGCAACCTCCGCTTTGAGGCGGAACAGCCCGGCCTCCGCCGGTTCCAGCTTTTCGCGCATCTCCTCCAGCCAGCCGGGATGGGCGATGTCGCCGCTGCCCACCACTTGCACTCCCTTCAGTTGCGCCCATTTGTAAAGCTGCTCAAAATTGAGATCCTTGCTGGTCGCCCGCGAATAATGGGAGTGGATGTGCAGATCGGCGATAATCTTCATCGGTTATCCCTAACCCTTGTTTAATCTTTGATCAGCATTCCCAGCGCCGCGCCGGCCGCGGTCGCTTCGATCATGGTGCCCAGAAACCAGACCAGGGCCATGTAATAGTCGATCGGCATGGTGGCGTAGGTGCCGTAACCCATTGAAATGCCGGCACCGACGCCGAAAACCAGCCCGTAAATTACCCCCGGCATCATCCCTTTATCTTTGAGCAGTTGAGCGTAAATATAGACGAAAGTAAAGGCTGAGACCAGCCGCACAAAATTCAGCAGCCCCATCTTCATGTCTTCCATGGTGCGGTAGAGTTCCGGATGATTGGCATAACTGCTTCCCAGGATCATCCCATGTATCACATAATCCAGCACAAACCAGATGATAAACACCACAACGGTACCCAATGCAAGCTTTTTGGCCATGATTAACCTCCAATATTGGTTAGTGGGAGAATGTAGTAAACTCGGGGGAAATATGAAAGGACGATGTTAGCTCGCTGTCGCTCGCGATGTTAGCTCGCTGTCGCTCGCGATGTTAGCTCGCTGTCGCTCGCGATGTTAGCTCGCTGTCGCTCGCGATGTTAGCTCGCTGTCGCTCGCGATGTCGCTGTCGCGATGTTAGCTCGCTGTCGCTCGCGATGTTAGCTCGCTGTCGCTCGCGATGTTAGCTCGCTGTCGCTCGCGATGTTAGCTCGCTGTCGCTCGCGATGTTAGCTCGCTGTCGCTCGCGATGTTAGCTCGCTGTCGCTCGCGATGTTAGCTCGCTGTCGCTCGCGATGTTAGCTCGCTGTCGCTCGCGATGTTAGCTCGCTGTCGCTCGCGATGTTAGCTCGCTGTCGCTCGCGATGTTAGCTCGCTGTCGCTCGCGTTCATAATGATCGCCGAAGGCAAATATCGTCGGCGTAGCCGACAAACATCGTGAGCGAAGCGAGCAAATATCGCGCGCAGCGCAAACATCGTGAGCGAAGCGAACAAACATCGCGCGCAGCGCAAACATCGTGAGCGAAGCGAGCAAACATCGCCGGCTACGCCGGCTAATACCCCACCGCCGCCCCATCCGCGCTGCGCGGGTCGCAGCCGCCGGTTCGCAGATTGCTTTCCGGGTCGATATAAATGCCCATCGCCTGGCCCTGGGCACGGCGCCAGCGGATGTGGTGACCTCTGGCTTCCAGCTTCTCCACCGAGTCGTTGGTCGTGCCCCATTTTTCGATCCTGGTAACATCGGGCAGCCATTGGTGGTGAAAGCGCGGTGCGTTGACTGCCTCGAAAATATTCATGTCAAAATCGACCACGTTGAGGATGCATTGCAGCACTGTGTTGATGATGGTGCGCCCGCCCGGCGTGCCGATCAGCATAATCGTCTTGCCGTCCTTCGCCAGAATGCTTGGGGTCATCGAGGAAAGCATCCGCTTATCCGGCTGCACCAGGTTGGGTTGGGTGCCGATCAAACCAGTCGAATCGGTATGGCCGGGCCAGGGATTGAAATCGCCCATCTCATTGTTGAGCAGGAAGCCGGCGCCGTTGAGCACGATCCGCGAGCCATAGCTGTATTCCAGGGTATAGGTGTTGGAAACGGCGTTGCCGTCTTTATCCACTACCGAAAAATGGGTGGTCTCTTCCGATTCCTCTCCCCAGTCGAAAGATGCCGGGTCGCTGACCGAGGTTTTTTCCATGCTGATGGTGCGGCGCAGCGCCTCGGCATAGGATTTGTCGAGCAGTTTTTCCAACGGCAGGTCGGGATTAAAATCCGGATCGCCCAGGTGCTCGGCGCGGTCGGCGTAGGCCCGGCGCATCGCTTCGGTGACCACATGAATATAGTCGGCGGAATTATGCCCCATCTTTTCCAGATTATATCCTTCCAAAATATTAAGCATGATCGACAGGGTGATGCCGCCGGAACTGGGTGGCGCCATGGAATAGAGGGTATAGCCGCGGTAACTGTTTTCTACCGGTTTCCGCTCCACCGCCTGGTAGGCGGCGAGATCCGCGCGAGTGATCAACCCCCCGTTCGCTTTCATCTCAGTTTCAAATATTTCCGCAGTTTTGCCTTTGTAAAATCCGTCGCGACCTTTTTCGGCAATACGCCGCAGGGTAGCGGCCAGATCAGGCTGCTGCCAGATCTCATCCATCTCGTAGAAGCTGCCGTCCGGTTTGGAGAACTTCTTTACCGACCCGGGATAATCGGCAAATTGCGGGGCGAGGTATTGAAAATCGCGCACCAGGTTGTAGGAGAGCACAAAGCCGTTTTCGGCGAGTTCAATTGCGGGCTGCAGCACCTCCGCCAGCGTCATGGTGCCATATTTTTCCAGGGCCGCGGCGAAGCCGGCCACGGTGCCGGGCACGCCCACCGCCAGGTAGCCGTCGTGGTTGAGATTGCGGACCAGTTGGCCATTCTCATCCAAATACATCTTCTCATGGGCGGCTTTGGGCGCTTTTTCCCGGTAGTCGAAAGTGGTGCAGGTGCCGTCGGCCAGGCGGATGACCATGAACCCGCCGCCTCCGATGTTCCCGGCGCTGGGATGCACCACTGCCAGGGCAAAGCCGGTCGCCACCGCTGCGTCCACCGCATTGCCGCCACGCTTGAGGATTTCCGTTCCGACCTCCGAGGCGATACGGTTGGTGGAAACCACCATGCCGTGTTTGGCATACACCGGCCATTTCTGAGCCTGAAGTGTAGTTACAGAAAATAATGTCAGGATAACAAATAGTGTAATCCGGAAAAGCAAATCGGTAAATCGACGACTCATATTGCCCAAAATTATCCTCCATTCTGCCGTGATAAGGCGTGAATTGATCGTTGATGGGAAGCGTGATAAATGAAAGAGCGCTCTGCGTACCATCTGCATATAAATAATCCTACCCGGCGCCGTTTGCCGGGTAGGATTATTTAATGATTCAAAAGCTCAAAATCAAGCTTTACCACAGGAATCAGCGGCTGAAATTCAAGCGGGCATAAATGCTCCGGCCAAAGAAGCCGAAGGGGGAGAGGCCGTCATAGGGGAAAATCCCGTTGAAGCTGTTCGCTTTAATCTGCTTGTCCGGGTAGACGTCGAAA
This sequence comes from Calditrichia bacterium, assembly GCA_020635015.1. Taxonomy (GTDB): domain Bacteria; phylum Calditrichota; class Calditrichia; order RBG-13-44-9; family J075; genus JACKAP01. Next base: position 54,170 of record JACKAP010000011.1, read on the forward strand.
AGGTTCTCCACTCCCAGGGCGATGGAGAGGTTCTGCACCAGCTTGTAGCCGGCTTCGAAGTCGGTGACCCACTTGGCGCCGAAAGTTTCATCCAATGGATTCACACCGGTGGACGGATCGGGATCGGAGGAGTTCAGGTCGGTCACTTCGCCGTAGAACTGGGTGCGCAGCATGAATTTGAAGTTGTTGAGGTCATAGTTGCCGGTGAAGTTGAATTTCTGCTTCGGCTGACCTACTTCAAAACGGCCCTGCTCCACTCGGCCGAACAGCGGAATGTCGGTTACGGCCTGAATTTCCGCCGGGGTTTCGATCTCATCTTTGTTGGTGATCTCGGTTTCGTTGAAGTTCAGTGCAGCGGTGAAGTGGAAGGTGCCCGGGCCTAAAGGCAGAGCGACCCGGCCGGTAATATCCAGACCCTGGGTGCGGGTGTCGACCGCATTGGTGAAGTAGCGACCGCCGTTGGCGTTGATCCCCCGGTCGGACAGGAATTGGGCAATGCCGCTGCCGGTGAAGTTCTCGGTGAAGACCACCCGGTCCTTGATATCGATCTGGTAGGCGTCGATCGTCATGGAGACGTTGTTTTTGGAGAAGGTAATGCCGGCGCTCAGGTTAATCGACTTCTCGGCATCGAGGTCTTTGGCGCCGAGGGCTCGGGCTACCGGGCTGTTGACCGGGAAAGTGCCGACTTCGAAAGGCACACCGTTGATGAAGTTGGTGGCGATAGAGGAGTAGTAAGCCTGAGCCAGCGAGGGAGCGCGGAAACCGCTGCTGACCCCGCCGCGCAGCGCCAATTCCGGAGTTAATTCGAAGCGCCCGGTCGCTTTTCCGGTGACCGTCGAACCGAAGTCGCTGTAGTTTTCAAAACGTCCCGCAACCCCAACCAGGAATTTACTGGTGAGATTGTTTTCCAGATCAACATAAACCCCGATATTGGTGCGGGAGGTGTCGGTTTCGTTGCGGGGAGAATATCCCGGGAAGCACTGGGCGCCGGCCGCAGCGGCATCACCGGCATTGGGGCCGTCGAGCACCGGCACTTCGCCGTTGAGGTAAGAGGCTTCTTCTCCGGGTTCGATCTTGTAGTTATCATAGCGGAATTCCGCGCCGATGGCCACATTCAGCGGCGAGGCGCTGCCGATATCCATGCTGCGGAAGAAGTCCAGATTAGTGGTCGCCTGGGCGAACTTCAGGGTGCCGGCATCGAATTCCGTGGGACTGTCGTCGCCCATGGAGGTGTTGTTGCTCTGGATGACGCCCCAGTCAAAACTATTGGTGCCGAAAGTCTCACTGAAGTCATACGCCCACGCCCCGACGGTACCCTTAACGCCGGCGGCGGCAGAGACGTCCTGTAAGGTATTTTCCAGGATGGGCAGGAAGCCGTCGGGGTGGATGGAACGCACGGTGCGGTTGTCGTTGGCCCGGCGAAAGAAGCAGCCGCTCTGCCCCAGGCGGTGATTGTAGCCGCCGAAGGTGTAAAATTGGGTGCCGGAAGTACCCAACGGGAAGTTGCCGTTGAAGAAGAAGCTGGCGTTGTCGAACTCGCCGTTACCGTAGCGGTGGTTCAGGCGGTCGAAGCTGTCTTCCCGGGGATCGTTGTCAAAATACTGCTGGCGGGGATCGAGGCCGGCGCGGTTGGCGTAACCGCTGCTGCGCAGTTGGGCGGAGAGATAGAGGTTGCCGCCGCCCAGAGGAACCCCGTACCCGAGGTGCAGATTGACCGCTTTGCCATCTTTATAAGTTACATCTTCCGGACCGCCGAGACCGCTGCCGTCCCAGTCGTAAGCGCCGGCGTCATTGCCGTCGGGGCGATTGCCCTCATCTTCCGTGTACCCACGGTCGACAGAGCTATAGTATTGCGAATAGGTGGCAGTGACATCGAGGCCGGCCTTTTCTTTCAGCACGATGTTGATCACCCCGGAGATGGCATCAGAGCCGTACTGGGCTGCCGCGCCATCGCGCAGCACTTCGATCTTGGCGATTGCCGAGGCCGGGATGGCGTTCAGGTCGACGCCAGTCGAGCCACGCCCCACCGAGCCGTTGACATGCACCAGGGCGCTGGTATGGCGGCGTTTGCCGTTGACCAGGATCAGCACCTGGTCCGGTCCCAGACCGCGCAAGGTGGCCGGGCGCATGTGGTCGGAACCGTCGGTAATGGAGGGGCGGGGTGCATTATAAGAAGGGATCAGTTGTTGTAGAATCTGGGTCGTTTCAGACATCCCGGATGCGCGAATCTCCTCTTCGCTGATCACATCGATCGGCACCGGCGATTCCACCACAGTGCGTCCGGAGCGTCGGGTACCGAGCACCACCACTTCGTTGGCGCCGATGTAGTCGGTGCGGAGGGTAACGTCATTGGTCGCGGTTTCCCCGGCACTTACCGTCACTTCCGTGGTAACCGTCTTGTATGAGATATAATTGATGCGTACTTGATATTTGCCGGGGGGCAGCTTGAGACTGTAAAAGCCGTCCAGGTCGGTGGAAGTGCCCATAATCGTGCCCAGGATAAACACGTTGGCACCGGGCAGGGGATCGCCGGACTTGGCATCGGTGACCCGCCCGGCCAGGGTGCCGGTGCTTTGGGCCAGCGCCGGGGACAAACCGAAAGCCGTGGTTAAAACCAAAATTAGCAAACCCCGAAACATGCTGCGGGTGGGGCAAAGCATTTTAGCGATACATTGCATAAAGCCTCCTGAATAATTGATGGCGTCTTTTTCAGCGTTCATTGAAAAATAAACGCAATCGGAATGAAATAACCAAATTTTCTAACGATTTTTTTTTCACCTGCGGATGGGGGAGTTATTGGCGGTGGTTCAGCAGGTTGTGCCGGCGAAGAATTTCCTTCACTTTCTCATGGGGTAATGCTTTGATATCTCCGCGGTGGCCGCGCATATCTTCCGCCGCAAACAAGGAATGGTAGATCGCTTCCTCAGTCGCTTCCGCGGCTGCTAAAAAGAGGGGAGATAGATGATCGTCGCGGAGAATCTTTCTGGAAACTGTGCTGGCATCCGATTGATAGGGGTATCGAAGGTCCGGCGTGGTGGAAAAAGCAATCACATAATCACCGCTGCCATGGGTGGAGACGCCTCCGGCTTTCACCAGGCCGTAGAGCGCCCGCCGGGCCAGGCGCTTGAGTTGGCGGGCATCCAGCGGGGCATCGGTCGCCACGATGATCATGCAGGAGCCGTCATGGATTGCTTCAAGGGTTTCGCGCAGGTAGTATTGCTGCAGTTCCTGTCCGACCGGCGCGCCGTTGATCTGCAGGATCCCGCCAAAATTGGTCTGCACCAGCACTCCCACGGTATACCCTCCCAACTTGTCGGGCAGTTGTCGTGAGGCAGTGCCGATCCCGCCCTTGAAACCGAAACAGATCGTACCGGTGCCGGCGCCGACATTGCCCTCCGAAACCGGCCCTCCGGCCGCAGCTTGCAGTGCCTGCAGCACATGTGTTTCCTTCACGTAGCCGGCGCGGATGTTGTTGAGATAGCCGTCGTTGGTCTCTCCCACCAGCGGATTGACCGAACGAACCGCCTCGTTTCCGGGTAGATTCAGGGTATAATCGATCAGCGCTTTGGCGGCGACCGGCACGCTGAGTGTATTGGTGAGAACGATCGGCGTCTCCAGATTTCCCAATTCTTCTATCTGGGTCGATCCGGCCAACTTGCCGAAACCATTGGCGACATAGATTGCAGCGGGCACTTTTTCCTGGAAAATGTTACCCGGGTGAGGCACAATCGCGGTGACGCCGGTGCGGCAATCATTTCCTTCGATCAGGGTGACCTGCCCCACGGTCACCCCGGCCACATCGGTGATGCTGTTGAGCGGCCCCGGCGGCAGCACTCCGGTCTTCAGTTGCCGCCACCAGGGTGCTCCCCCCTGGGCATTCACAACAATCGACATAATTAATACCAACCAAATACATTTAGCCACGGATTCACACGGATTTACACTGATTCTGTTGTTTCCTGGGAACAAGATCATGCTTTCATCCGTGTTTCTCTGGTTAAATCCGTGGCTAAAATTCAATATGTCATTGCATTGATAACTTAAAACACTCTGTGCTCTCTGTGGCTCTGTGGCAAAAATCTGGTCACATAAAATGCACATACGAGATCACCACATACAATCCCGCTGAGATCCCCGCCGCCAGCAGGGCCATCGGCAGCTGGGTCAGCACATGATCCATCAGGTCCGCTCCACAGGCCATGGCGGAAAGGATGGTGGTGTCCGAGATCGGCGAGCACTGGTCGCCAAATACTGAGCCGCCTAAAATTGCACCGAAGTTCAGGGTGAAATAGAATGAATCCGGACTGAGGGCATAGGCCAGGGGCAGGGCAATGGGGTACATCACCGCGTAGGTGCCCCAGGAGGAACCGATGGAAAAGGCGATGAACATGCAGATGAACATCAGCGCGCCAGGGAGGATGTAGGGCACTTGCTGCAGAAAGCCGGAGGTGGATTCGATAATATAATGGGAAGTGCCCAGGGATTCGGAGACATTGCCCAAAGTGACCGCCAGCCCGAGAATGATTGCCCCGACGGTGACCCCCTTGATGCCGTCGATCACCCCGTCGAAAATATTGTCAAGTGACATGCCGCGGATGCGCGAGGTAATCATTGCTGCCAGCACCGAAAGGCCAAAGGCTTCGAAGATCATCGGCGAGCCTGCCAGCAGCCAGGGCACGATTGAGAAGCCCAGCAGCACCCCGATCGGCACCAGAAAGTCGATCATGCCCGGCCGGTAGCCTTCCGGCACCCGGGTCTGGTTCAGTTCTTTGGCCAGCATGGGCTGGGCCTCGTCGCGGTCGAGTTTGCCGGTTTGTTTGACCCGCTCGATGGCCGAACGCATGCGCTTGCCCACAAAAAACATCTTGTCGAGAGAGAATAGCAGGGTAAAGAACACCGCGATCCAGCCGTAAAAGTTGAAGGGAATCGCCCGGAAAAACCAGTTGACCGCGGTGTCGGCATCGACGATGATCCCGCTGAGCGATTCGATGGCGATCAACCCGCCGATATAAGCCGGCCAGGCGTTGAAGGGAATGATCGTCGCCACCGGGGACGCGGTGGAGTCGACAATATAGGAGAGCTCCTCATGGGAGACATTCTCGCGGTCGGCCACCGGTTTGACGGTGGTGCCGGTGAGCACGGTGCTGATGGTGCCGCCCTGGTGGAAGATTACTCCCATGATCCAGGTAAACAGTTTTGCCGAACGTCGCGAACTAACGAAGCGCCCGGCCATATAATTGGCAAAATGCAGCGCTCCGCCGTTTTTGTTCCACATCCCGATCAGGCCGCCGAGGGCCCAGAGGTAGACCAGCAGGATCTGGGCATACTTGCTGCTGCCCAGGCTGGGGATCAGGTAGGCATTGATGATGTTGTACTGGGCGGTGATCAGCCCGCCCATCAGTACCCCGACGAACAATGCCAGGATGACGTTGCGGGTGTAGAAGCAGATGAACAGGGTTACCAGCGCCGGAAGCAGGGAGAAAAAATCGTAGTGTTTGGGCGCTTCCCCTGCCGTATCAATCTGCGAAATACCGTGCCAGAGCGCTGCCCCGATCATTAATACGATCGGCAGCCACAGCCAGCCGCTTACCTTTTTGCGCATATCCCGATCCCCGCCGGTTAAGTGTCACTGTCTGATCCTCTCCGCAGACATTATAACACCCGGAAGGGAGATGTGCAAGTTTGTTCGCTGTCGCTCACGATGTTTGCTCGCAGTTGCTCGCGATATTCGTTCGCTGTCGCTCACGATGTTTGCTCGCAGTTGCTCGCGATATTTGTTCGCTGTCGCTCACGATGTTTGCTCGCAGTTGCTCGCGATATTTGTTCGCTGTCGCTCACGATGTTGATTTTAGATCCAATATCAATTACCTTTTCCCTTCGCCCTTCGCCCTTCGCCCTTCGCCCTTCGCCCTTCGCCCTTCGCGCCTTTCATTCCGCACTCCGCATTCCGCACTCCGCATTCGCCTCATCCCTCACCCAGATCCGGCAGAATTTTACCCCGCTGCGGGAATTGATTTGAACATCCGGCGTGCCCGGTGGGATGTCCGAGCCGCAGACCATGATCCGTTTGTAACCGTTGCAGCATTTATCGGCGTCGTTGGGCGATTTCCATACATGACGCTTGGTTCGGCAGAAGAACATGCTCAGACCTCCTCAACCTTATCGGCCGCTTTTACCTTCATCGTGGCCGGTTGAGGTGCGGGGCGAGACGGGGCGGATTTACGGGGCGCCGGCTGCTTCCGCGCCGGGCGGGCGGCCGGTTTGCGCGTGCCACTGCCACTGCTCTTCTCGCCTTGCTGCCGCAGCGCAATCAAATTCCGCGTGCCAATGGTATCGCACATAACGTATGCCAGGATCGGAAAGATCACCGTTCCCGCCAGCCATTGCACCCAGGTAAGGGGATCCAGCGCGCTGAGGGTGTCAAAGGTGAGCTGAATGCCGTAAGCCGACTTGAATCCCTCCGACATGTTGGCGATCCCGGAGGCGAAGAGCACGATGCTGGTCACCACCCGCACCATCCAGGCCAGCTCCCCGTCGCGGAGCAGCTCGTCCTTAAAGATCGACATCGCCACCACCCCGGCATCGATTGCCAGCGCGGCGATACCCCCCAGGATGATGCTCTGGTAAAAAAACTGGCTCATGAACGTGGTGGTATGCAGATAAGTCGATGCCAGAATGCCGATCAGGCACAGCGCCCCCGCGCGGTATTTGATCAATTCCCTGAATCTGATAGTCTTGCCCATACACTTGCCTCCTTGTGCAGTTGAATTTACGATAAATAGTGAACAAATTTACACTAAATAATGCAACATGAAAATCGAAATGTCAAGCACTTTTGTGAGATATTTTCGGGAGACTAATGGCACGCAGATTAAAACCTATCCGCTATAGAAAATTTGATTTCCCGGCCGATATGACGTATATTGTCACGATTTTTTAAAAACCAACTTTTTCTCGCCGGGACGGTATTTCTATCAGCAATCCAATTTGGCAGTTCACATAAACTTATGCAGAAGGAGCAGGCATGATCTCATTAGGCAAATTCGATCCGGGGATTCCCCAGGAGGCGATCCGTAAGTATTTGGAGATAGTCAAGCAGTTGACCGGCTTTACCGGCAGTGATGATGCCGGCAAACTGCGCGGCGATCAGAATAATGAAGTGGTCGCTTTCGAGCCGGTCACTCCGGATCAGAGCAAGGGCGAGCTGAGTGTGGCCGAGGTGCAGGGCGTGCTGAAGAATGCCGGCTTCTTCCCCTTTGGGCAGATCGACGGGATCTGCGGCTACCGCACCACCGCGGCGATCCGTTTTTTCCAGGAGTATGTGCGTACGGTGGAGAAAGATGAAAGCATCGGAAGCCCGGACGGGATGCTGGGACCGAAAGCCTTTGGCCACATCCGCCGCTGGCGCGACGGCGGCAAGAAAGCCGACTGGGTCGGCGCCGCCAGCGAGCGCCATCAGCAGGGGATCGCGCTGCTCAACGCCGTCAAGCAGCGCTGCCTGCAGAGCCCCAACCGCATGCTCCAGATGGTCAATGCCTATAGCGGTAAAGCCGATACCCTGAAAGTGGCGGAGTGGGATTTCAACCCCGACCACATCCACCTGATCGGCATCCGCAAGAATACCCCGGACAGCGAGGGGAAATTCAACGACGTGTTCTTTCTGCTGATCCGCGGGCTGGTCTATGCCTTCAACGGCTCCACCGATCCCGGCGCCACCTCCGATCCCCGCGGTTTTCCTTTCCTGACCAACGGGCAACATCTTTACCGTTTCGGCTGGCACGGATTTAAACATAAGGACCGGATCTATCAGGCGCTGAAACCCCGGGCGCATGGGGTGCTGGTGGTGCGCTCGAAAAACCGCATCTTAGACGACAGCGACCTGGCCAGCGGCCTGGAGGCCAACGGCAGCATTAACGTGCACTGGGGCGGGGAAGGCTTCAGCGCCGATATCGGCACCTGGTCGGAAGGCTGCCAGGTGATTACCGGCAAGGCCTATATCAATCACAAAAACGAGCTGGTCGACCTCGCGAAATACGCCGCAGTTAACTCCGGCGGGCTGGGAAAATATGTCAATGGAAACTACCAGACCAAAGGAGCCTATACGGTGCTTTCCGATGTGGTGGCAGCCCTCTCCGGCAGTGAAAACATCGTACGATATATGCTGCTGACCGAGGAAGACCTGGCGATGAGTCCCGAGGTGGTGGGCATGGTGGAGGGAGCACGCAAGATGTTTGCCGGCATCCGCTGGGCTTAGGATGATTTTGGAGAGAATTTACTGATTTGGCCACGGATTTTCACAGATAAACACGGATTAAAACCTTTTTATTGTTAATAAACGAAAAATCCGTGAGAATCCGTGTAAATCCGTGGCTAAAAATTCAATTGGAGAACCGGATGCCGGAACGAAAACCTACTCCCCAATTCCCCTTCGAGCGCAGCTTTGCCTTTATTGTGGGGATCGATGATTACGACCAGCAAGGCGACGCCCCGCCGCTGCAAACCGCGGTGAGCGACGCCCGCGCCCTGGCCCGGGTGCTGAAGCAGAAGCCCCATGAATTTTCGGTGACCCTGCTGGAAAATCCCAACGGCGCGCAGCTGCGCGAGTTGCTGGATGTGACGATCCCGGAATTGAACATCGGGGCAAGCGACCGGGTGCTGTTCTACTTCGCCGGTCACGGCATCGCTGATGACGCCGAGGGCCGCCCGGAGGGCTACCTGCTGCCCGCCGACGCCCGGCTGGATGCGGTGGATTCGTTCCTGCCGATGAAGCGCCTCTACGAAGCGCTGCGCCCCCTGGAATGCCCCCACCTGCTGCTGGTGCTCGATTGCTGCTTTGCCGGGGCCTTCCGCTGGGCCACCAAAGAACGCGCCGCCCGCCCGCGGGTGCCCCAGCGCATCACCGAATACCGCCTGCGCCGCTTCTGCGAGGACCACGCCTGGCAGGTGATCACCTCCACTTCCTACTATCAGAAAGCGCAGGATGTCTCCAGCCTGAAGACCCGCGCCCTGGGCAAGCGCGAGCAACTGCTGCAGGCCAAAACCGACGGCGCCGCCGAACACTCGCCCTTCGCCAAAGCCCTGCTGGAAGGCCTGGCCGGGCTGGCTGACGCCCGGGTGGGGGAACGGGGCGACGGGGTGATCACCGGCAGCGAGCTCTACAGCTTTATCCGCGACCGGATCTCGGAAGACGCCGCGCCAGGAAGCGGGGGCGAGGCCCAGAAACCGAATCATATCTTCCTGGAAAAGGATAAGGGCGGGGAATTCATCTTCCTGCATCCCAAACATCCCCTTAATCCATTGCCCGATGTGGAGCGAAATCCCTACAAAGGCCTGGCCTCCTACGATGAGAGCGACCAGGAGCTGTTCTTCGGCCGCTCGGCAGCGATTGAAAAACTGCAGCAACTGGCGGCGCAGCAACAGTTCTTGGTGATCAGCGGGGTCTCCGGCAGCGGCAAGTCTTCCCTGATCAAGGCCGGGCTGCTGCCGGAACTGCGCGAGGCCGGCTGGCGCATCCTGCCGGTGCTGCGCCCGGGGGCCCATCCGCTGCGCTCCCTGGGAAAAAGGTTTCGGGAGTGGCAGGTTTTCTCTCTGAGTGAAGCTTCCCTGGCAGCGCTGGATAAGGAGGAACTTCCGGAAGATGCGCTGGCAAATTTACAGGCAATCGTGGGACAGGAAGCGGTAGGCGAACACGCCTTCGCCCTGCTGCTGAAGCAGGCGCTGGCGGATGTGCGCGGGATGCCGCTCTGCCTCAGCACCGCAGCGCATCGGGCGCTCCAAAGCGCCGGAATTTCCCCCAATCTGCTGGAAAAGCTGACCGGTTTGATCGATCGCCGCTTTGCCCAGGAAGCGGATTTCTGGTCGGCGGTAAGTGAAGCGACCGGAAAGCAGCCGGAGCGGGAGGACCAGTTGATCATCCTGGCCTACGCCGCCGCCGGGCTGGTCTGGCAGCATGCCGAAGCAGCGCCGCTTTTCCCGGCCCTCTCATCACTAAATCCGCAAAACCTGTCGCCGCTGTTGAATGAGCTGAAGCAGCAGAAAACCGTTTTGCTGATCGATCAATATGAAGAGTTGATTACCCGCTGCCAGGATAAGCAGGAGCGCCAGCAGTACGAGGAACTTCTGCAAGCCCTGCTTGAAGGCACCGCCAGCGATGACTTCAAGCTAATCCTCACCGTGCGGGCCGATTTCGAGCCGCTGCTGGACAAAGGGCCGCTGGAGGATGCCTGGGAGGCGGGGCGCTTCCTGGTGACGGCGCTTTCTCCCGATGAATTGAAGGAAGTGATCGAGATGCCCGCCTACCAGGAGGTGCTGGATTTCGAGCCGGGTCTGGTGGAGGAGATCGTCAACGAGGTCAGCCAATCGCCCGGTGCCCTGCCGCTGCTCTCCTACACCCTGAGCCAGCTTTACGAAGCCTTCCGCGCTCGCCCGGCCAAAGGAGGCCAGCGCACCCTCAGCCGGGCGGATTACGAGGCCCTGGGCAAGGTGCGCGGCGCCCTGAGCAGCGGGGCCGACCGCCTCTATCGCCAGCTCGACGCGCCCCATCAGGCCACCTTGAAGAAGATCATGCTGCGCCTGGTCTCTCTGGAAGGGGGCGAGCCGGCCAGCCGGCGGGCGCTGCTGGAGGAGCTGGAATATCCCGATGACGCCGAAAATCTCCGGGTGGCGCACATCCTGGAACAGTTCCTGGAGGCGCGCCTGCTGGTGCGGGGCCGCGACAGCAGCGGCGAGGTCTACGTGGAGCCGGCCCACGATGCTCTGGTGAAAGCCTGGCAGACCTTGAGCGACTGGATCGAGGCCGACGGCCAGGACACCATCCTGCTGCAGCGCCGCCTCAGCCGGGCGGTGCGGGAGTATCACCATCCCACCCTGCCGGTGGAAGCGCAGCAGGACGAAAAGCAGTTGCGCGACTATCGCAAGCGCTCTCTCTGGAACGACAATCCCCGCCTGGCCCAACTGGTGGAGATCCAGCGCAGCAAAGATCCTAATGACAACTGGCTCAACCGCCAGGAGCTGGATTTCGTGACCGAGAGCGACAACCGCAAGAAGTTCCGCAGCCGGGTGCTGCGTGCCACCGTGATCGCGGTGCTGGCGCTCCTGACCGTCCTGTCGGTGTGGGCGCTGCTGAAGTCGGCGGAAGCGCTGGACAACTCCCGCAAGAATCTCGCCAGCAGCCTCGCCGCTAATGCCCGCCTGACCCTCTCCGAAGACCGCACCCGCGCCATCCGTCTGGCCCAGGCCGCCTACGCCATCCCGGAGGCGGAGCCGGGCAGTAGGGCGATTGCCGCCAAGGTGATGAGCGAGGCGATGCTGCCGTTCCAGCAAGCGCAGCAGCCGTTTTATGCCGCCCGTCTGAAATATGTGAATTATATAAGCCAGGTTCGATTTTCTCCCGACGGAGGGATACTGGTGTTTGCCGGACGCGGGCATCGTACGGAAAATGTGCAAATGGCGGCGCTTTGGAATATTCACCGTCAGGCGTTGTCGGAAATGATTTTATCCAAGTATGATAATACCAATTTTGTTTTTTCGAAGGATGATACGAAACTGTTGAGCCTTGACGGCAAAATCCGCGACCTGAAAGGCCGCATTGAATTTGACCCCTTCCGTTTTTACCTCGCCAACATTTTCGGAAGCGCGGACAACCAGGTAGAATATTCGGATATCATCGATCCTTTCGATTTCGAGTGCGGTATCTCGCCGGCAAGGGACCTTTTGCTGACATATTACCGGGAAGCCAGAGATGACACCGTGGTGCGGATCTGGAACCTGCAGGGAGAACCAGTGGCCGATTTGCCCCATGCGGAAGGGATCGCCTTTGCGACCTTCTCTCCGGATGGGCGGGCGGTATTGACCCGGGGAGAAGACGATTATCGTAGCGGCCTGCTACGGGTGTGGGATTTGCAGGGCCGCCCGGCCGACAGTCTTCTGCGTTTCCAACTGTATCGAGAGGATGAATACCGAAGCGACATGGCGGTAATGAAAGGGGTCAGCATATCGCCGGACCGCCGGCGCACCCTGGTTTGGGTGGATGATACGCTACGCCTGGTGCAGTCCTGGATACCCCTGCGCATGAAAGACCTGACCTCGGAAGCAGATTATCGGCTGTTTTCCCCTGCCGGCGGGATCATCCTGACCGCCGCCGACAGCAGCGCCCAATTATGGGACAGCACCGGCATGAAGCTGGCGTCACTGAAACATCCGGCGCCGATCGATTCCCTGCTGTTTTCTCCTGACGGCGCAACCATCCTGGTGGTGAGCGATAGCGCCTGCCGCTTCTGGGATGTGCAGGGAAATCCACGCAGTCCGCTGATGACGCCCGATTCCGCCCTGAAATCACTCCATTTCTTCCCGGACGGAAAGCGGGTTCTGGCGCGATTCGAGCGTGACGTGCAACTATGGAATATCGCCGGTCAAGTCGTGTTGGACGGCCTTCAACCGGCAGATTCCTCCACCCAGGCAGCAGCAGATCCGCAGTTGGCCCAGCCGGAGGCGCCAACGAGCAAAGCAGCCTTCGATGAAATATTCAATTCCTCCATGACAGAGCCCGATTCCATTTCGACTGCCACTGCCACTGCCACTGCCACTGCCACTGCCACTGCCACTGCTACTATGCCACCGACCCCGCTCCTGCCTCGCATAAACCAGGCCCGTATCCTCCCCGGCGGCGACCGTTTCCTGACCATCAGCGACAGCACCGCCCAAATCTGGGACCTGCAGGGCAGGCCGCTCGGCGCGCAAATGACCCACCGGGAATTTGACTCCGATGGCCCGTCGGTATTTATCTCACCCGGGGGAGACCGGATCATTACCGTGGAGATCCGGCAGGGACTCAATCGCGCCGCCCTGGCCGAGCTCCCCGCTGAACTGAAGGAAAATCTGCCGGTCGACAGCCGGGTATCGGTCGACCGCCAGACCCTTCACGGCCGTTACGAGCTGTGGGACCGGAACGGTCAACGGCTGGCGCTGTTGTATGACGGCTGGGTCAGCGAGAGAATTGCGCGCTACGAGGGGAACAAAATCATTTTTTTCCCGGATGGAGAAAGGTTCCTCACGATAGCCCCGGATCATACCGTTTATATGTGGGACTTGCAGCCGGAGGAACTGGCTACTTTCTACCGGGAGGGCGAATCGCCTTTCGGGACGTACGACCGGGCGGTGCTCTCCCCCGACGGGCGGAAGCTGGCGACTCTCACGGAAGCGCGCCTCGAGCGGGAGCTGAAGATCTGGGATACGGTTAATGGAGAACTGCTGGCACAACGGCGCCTGGCCTTCGATTTTCCGGATTTTGCTCAGCCTTCAACCATCTATATGAAAGGCCCGGACTACTTCGGGTTTGATGCCGGCGGCGGGCATGTCCTGGTGACCGGGTATTTTTTTGCAGACCAACACTATATGCTAAAAGGCGTTCAAGCCGACAATGTTTTGAACCTGGAAGGAGAACCGGTATGGCGCGATACCAGCAACCAAGATGGCCTGATCGGAACCGCTTCTCCGCCGGCAATCTCTCCTGACGGCGCTAAGTTGTTCCGGGTACTGCCTGAGAAAATGCCGGAGATCATCGATTTGGCCGGGGAAACTGCGCCGGTCAAATTTGCTTTGAAACGCGATACGACCCGGTTTGATCGCAGTGAGTTCCAGGCCGCCTGTGTTTCGGATGATTTTACCCGGGTGTTGACCGCAATGGAAATGGCTGACGGTGATCTTAAGGTCATATTATGGTCGGGAGAAACCGGCGATTCTCTCCGTGCCTACTCGCTCGGCCTGGCGTTGAAAGCCGTCGAACGCATCTGTTTCCTGCCCGACGGCGAGCATTTTCTGACGGTGTATCACGATTCTACTGTGATCAAGCTTTGGGATCTGAAAGGCAAACACCTGGCCAATCTTTCCGGGCATAGCGGCCAGATCCGCGCCCTGATCTTCTCCCCGGATCAAACCCGGCTGCTCAGCGCCTCGCTGGACGGCAGCGCCCGGCTGTGGGATCTGCAGGGGCGGCCGCTGGCCGTGATGCCGATGGGCGGCGCGGTAACCGCCGCAACTTTCTCCCCGGACGGGCGGACGATCCTGACCGCCTCGCAGCTCGATCCCGGCCGAACTCTGGCCGCTGGCAACAACCTGGCAATCTTATGGGATCTCCACGGCAATCGTTTGAGCGAGATCCAAACTCTCAATCCCAATGCGGTGGTCTTTTCCCACGACAGCAAATATATCTTCACCGCAGAAGGCAAGCGCTATTGGACGCCGGATGCGATCAACGAATGGCTGCAGGATGCCCCGGTGTATAATTTCAGCCCGGAGGAGCGGGCGGGGTTGGGGATAGATTAGAGGGTGCTTAGCGCCTCCTTTGCATTAAAAACAGCTACTGAAAACCGCAAAGGGCGCAAAGGAGGCGCAGAGAACCGCAGAGAAGGAAATGAAAAATGGATGAAAATCGAATATCACAGGAAGTTCTCGGGGCTGCAATCGAGGTTCATAGAATATTAGGCCCCGGACTTTTAGAATCGGCTTATGAAACAAGTCTGGAGAGGGAGTTGCAGATTCGGGAATTGAACGTGCAGCGACAGGTGGGACTCCCGCTGATTTATAAGGATATAAAATGTGATATGGGTTATCGAGTCGATCTCTTGGTTGAAAATCGTGTTATCGTCGAAATAAAATCGGTTGATGCATTAAATGATATTCATGTCGCACAGGTTTTGACCTATTTGAAACTGAGTAATCTCAAATTGGGTTTACTTCTCAATTTCAATGTTACGCTTTTGAAAAACGGAATCAAAAGATTGGTAAATAAACTCTAAAAAAACTCTGCGCCCTTTGCGCCTCCTTCGCGCCCTTTGCGGTAAAAAAGCAGAACCGCAAGTTCGCAAAGTAGGCGCAGAGAACCGCAGAGAACAACTTACATGTTTCAATGACTTATTTGAGCAGCTGTATTTTCCCCGCCAGCAGCGCCTCTCCAAAATCAAGCACGCAGACGTAAAATCCGGAAGCCGCCAGCGCGCCGCTTTGATCCCGCCGTCCCAGGTGATCTGGTATTCGCCGGGGCCGCTCACCTGCAGGATCAGCGCCCGCACCAACTGGCCGAGGGCGCAGCAGGTCCGTTTTTTGTCCACGGATTACACGGATTAACACTGATGTTCAAAATCAGTGTTAATCCGTGTAATCCGTGGTTCATCAGTTCAAAGCGTCATATAGCTTAAACAGATATCGCTCAAAACGCTCATTTTGTTTGCATCCCGGCGAATTTACAGTTATATTTGAATAAATGTCTGTTGAATTGTTTATTTTTGGTAAGGAATGATCATGGAGAATTTTCGCAATAAAAACATCCTGGTCGTCGGGGGCAGCTCCGGGATCGGGCTGGCGCTGGTTAAGCAGTTGCTGGCCCGGGAGGCTAATGTGTTCACGGTTTCCCGCCGTGAGGCGCCGGAGGACCTGCCGCCGGCCGCAAAACATCTTTCCCTGGATATCACCTCCGATAATGTGACCCCACTACAGAATTTTTTGCCGGAAGTGCTGCATGGGCTGGCCTATTGTCCCGGCACCATCACCCTCAAGCCGTTTCACCGGTTGCAGATTCGCGATTTTCAGCATGATCTGGAGGTAAACTTGCTCGGCGCAGTAAGATCGATCCAGTGCGCTCTGCCGCCCCTGAAGCAAAGCGGCGGCGCCGGGGTGATCCTGTTCAGTACCGTGGCCTCCCGGGTCGGGATGAATTTTCATGCCTCGATCGCGGCCGCCAAGGCAGCGGTGCAGGGGCTTGCGGTTTCCCTGGCGGCGGAATTGGCGCCCCAGCATATTCGCGTCAACGTGATTGCGCCGTCGATTACCATGACCCCCCTGGCCGGGCAGTTGCTCTCCAGCGAGCAAAAGCAGGACGCTTCGGCTCAGCGCCATCCCTTGAAGCAGATCGGGCAGCCCGGGGAGATGGCCGCCATGGCAGTACATTTGCTCTCGCCGGATGCCGGCTGGATCACCGGCCAGGTGATCGGCGTTGACGGCGGCATGTCAACTTTGCGACCAATATAACGAGAGGAACTATTTATGACCCGTGCCATCCTTAATCTTGTAGCGCTGGCCGTCACCATCCTGATCAATTTCCTGGCCAACGCCCTGCCGCTGAACGGGAAAACCACTGGAGAGATTTCCGACAGCTTTGCGGTCTTTTTCGTCCCGGCCGGATATGCGTTTTCTATCTGGGGCCTGATCTACCTCGGGCTGCTGGCGTATGCGGTTTATCAACTCCTTCCGCCGCAACGGAATGACCCTGCCCTGCGCAGCATCGATACTTTTTTCCTGGTTAGCTGCGCCGCCAATATCCTCTGGCTTTTCCTGTGGCATTACGAACTGTTCGTGCTGACCCTCCTGGCGATGATTGTTCTGTTACTGTCGCTGATTGCAATCTATTTGCGCCTGGATATCAACCGGGCACCGGTATCCGGCACCTTTAAATGGCTGGTTCACCGCCCCTTCAGCATCTACCTGGGATGGATCACGGTGGCGACCATTGTCAATGTCACCGTTGTATTGGATGATCTCAAATGGGGAGGCTGGGGAGTGAGCCCGGAAGTGTGGACGGTAATCGTACTTATTACCGGTGCGGCGATTGCCGGGGTGGTGCTCTTCCAGCGCAGGGATCTGGCCTACGGGCTGGTGATCCTCTGGGCCTATATCGCCGTAGCCATAAAGAATACCGGCGTGCCGCTGGTGGGAACGGCTACAGTGATCGCGTCGGTGTTGGTCGCGGCGCTGCTGCTCGGCACCCTGCTGCGGCCGGGGGTTGCAAAGCTATGAAAGCTGAATAGAACGCGGATGACGCGGATGGTGCGGATTTACGCGGATGACTGCTTATGTTAAAAGACAAAGACTAAAGGATACTTTGTGGCCTATGCATTTGTTTGCGACGTTTTCGGTAAATTTTTGATAACACCACGCGAAGCATCATAAAAAATCCGTGAGAATCCGCGTCATCCGCGTTCTATTCGCCCCAGCGAGCGGGCAGGATTTTAATGTACTTCCAGGGCCATCAGCGATAGATCATCGGCAAAATCGCTATGCCCATGCCACTCCTCCAGGCTGGCCAGGATGTTAACCAGGCTCTCCCGTAGAGAAACGTCGCGGGAGCGCTCGATTTCCTGCATCAACCGTTCCCGGCCAAAATGTTCGAAATCTGCATTACGTGCCTCGACAACCCCGTCGGTATACATGTAGAGGCGGTCGCCGGGATGCAGTTTGATGCAATGCTGCTTATAAGACGGATGGTCGACGAAACCGATCGGGTAGGCCGGAAATTGCAGCGCCTTGCCCTGGCGGGCCCGGGGCAATAGCATCGGCCCGGGATGCCCGGCCACGCTGAAGCAGAATTCGCGCTGAACCGTATCGAGGATCCCGTAGAGAATGGTAAAATATTGCAAGGTGTGGGAGCTCATCGGAAAACGGGCGTTGAGCTTTTCCACTACTTCCCGGGGCGTAGACAGGGAAAATTCGCCGCTGCCGTTGGCCGCCGGCTTGTAAAGCGAAGAGTGTGCCGGCAGCGGGGAAAGCCAGTGGTTGAGGGTCACCGAGAGCAGCGCCGCCGGCACTCCGTGTCCGCTGACGTCTAAAATATAGATACCGTAATGGGTCTCATCGAGTGAAACGATGTTCAGGGTATCGCCGGCCAGTTCGCTGCAGGGGCGCAGGGTCCAATAAATTTCGATGCCCTCGATCGCCGGCACCTGGCGGGGCAGCAGGGCCTGCTGAATATTCGCCGCCGTTTCCAGGTCGCGCGTCATGCGGCGATTGACCGTCTCCAACTGCTCTTTGGCCCGGGCCAGGGCCTCTTCGGCGCGCTTGCGCTCGCTGATGTCCGATTGAATCCCGATAAAATGCGTCACCTTATTGTCGGCATCGCGCACCGGAGTGATGGTCAGGCGGTTCCAGAAGGCGCTGCCATCCTTGCGGTAATTGAGGATGTCTACCGTGCACTCCCGTTCTTCAGCGATGGCGCTACGGATCTCGGCCACGGTCTGGGGATCGGTATCCGGTCCCTGGAGAAAGCGGCAGTTGTAGCCGATAATCTCCGCGTCGCTATAGCCGGTCAAACGCTTGAATCCCTCGTTGGCAAAAATGATCGGGTTGTCCGGGAGTGAAACATCGGTGATCGTAATACCTTCCGAGGTAGCGGCCAGGGCGCGGTTTTTCAGGGCTAACTCATCGGCCAGGCGTTCCCATTCGCTCTGTTCTTCCGGGGAAGGGGGTATTAGCGGCGAAATATGCTTGGGATCCATAACTTATCCGGTCTGCATCTTCCAATACTTGCTACGGACTTTATACAGCTTTTTGGATAATACGCAACCCGTTCGGTATATGCAAATAAAAATCTGGGTGGAAATCGCTTCGAAGAGTTTATTCCGGCCGATACGCGATTATCTGCTTTATCATCTTTCCAAAGACGATGAAGTGAAACGGCAGCACCGCATACCAATAAAGCCGCCCGCTCAGACCATTGGGGCGGAAGGTGGCGATCTGGTGCAGCACGCCGCCATTTTCGCTCGGGGTGATGCGAAACTCCAGCCAGGCCTCTCCGGGAAGCTTCATTTCTGCATAGAGCAGCAGACGTTTCTTTTCAGGGTCAGCCAGCAGCACCCGCCAAAAATCCAGGGCGTCGCCCGGCTCCAAATGATCCCGGTTGGTGCGCCCGCGGCGCAGGCCGACACCGCCGACCAGTTTATCAAGAAAGCCGCGGATACGCCACAGCCAGTTCGATCCGTACCAGCCCCGCTCTCCACCGATCGCCCAGATGTTTTCCAACACCTTCTCCGGATCACAGGCAAAGGCGCGATTGCGCCGATCGGTCAGGCAGCCGTGCTCCGGCACCTGTACAAAATCGCTGTATTTACCGTGGACGGTGCCGCTGACCCAGGCATCTTTCCAACTGGAAATGACCGCATTCTCGGCAATCTTGGAAAAAGCCCGCTTCACTGCTGCCTCGTAGGGCAGGCATTGATGCGGGATGATCTGGTGAATGTCATGATTCTTACAAATTACCTCATTGCGCAGGCTGTCCACCAGACTGCGCGCCAGGGAGAAGGAGGTGGCGGTGACAAAATACAGCCAATACGAGGATAACTGCGGGGTCAGCACCGGTACGTTGATGACATAACGCCGGAGCCGGCGCACTTTCGCGAACCGGAGCATCATCTCTTTGTAAGTGAGAATATCCGGACCGCCGATATCAAAGCTGCGATTGAGACACTCGGGATGGCCGATCACCTGGCGCAGGTAATAGATCACGTCATGAATCGCGATCGGCTGGCTGCGGTTGTTGACCCAGCGCGGCGCGATCATCAGCGGCAGCTTTTCGACCAGGTCGCGGATGATCTCGAAGGAAGCACTGCCGGAACCGATGATAATCCCGGCGCGCAGCACCGTCAGGGGAATCCCGGCGCTACCGAGGATTTTTTCCACATTGTGACGCGATTTCAGATGGGGAGAGAGATCACGGTCATTGACGATACCGCTCAAGTAAAAGGTCTGTTTCAGGGAGGTATCGCGCATGCGCCGCATGAAATTTTCCGCGCAGCGCTGCTCCATCTCGGCAAAGTCGCTGGCGGTGTTGCTCATCGAATGCACCAGGTAAAAAGCGGTGTCGATATCGGCGGGAACTTTCTCGAGAGAAGCGTAATCGAGCAGATCCCCACCGATCACGCTTACCCGACCGCGCAGCCCCTCCGGAACGTTCAGCCGCCGGGGATCGCGCACCAGGCACACCACCTCGTGCCCGTCCTCCACCAGCACCGGCAGCAGCCGCTTTCCGATGTAGCCGTTGGCGCCGGTCAGTAAAATTTTCATGGGTTACCTTTGGGTGTATGGGTTAATGGGTGTATGGGTTAATGGGTGTATGGGTGTATGGGTGTAGGGTCGAGTCGCGACTCGACCTCACGGTGCCAAATTCGACCGTCAACCATTGCGCATTTACCATTGCGCATCTACCATTACCCATTATTTAGCCATCGCCGGTACACCGGCCGGCGATATAAGAACTGTAGTTTCAAAACCGGATAAAGCAGGTAGTCCAACAGTTTTATCCGGCCTTGATAGGTAATGTCGTCCACAATCAAGGTCTGTTCCCCCTGGCGGATCAGGCGGTGCCGGTGCCGCCAGGAACGGAACATGAAGGGCAACTGCCGCCCTTCATCGACAAAATAAATTTCATCTTCTGTCTCCACCAATTCGGTGATGACGCTGATCCAGATCTCTTTGCGGAAGAGAAAATTCAGCTCCAGGTGCACCTCGTCTCCGGGCTGCATGCCGTCAAAGCGCAGCAGCCGCACCGGCGGGAATGGGGGATTCAGTTGGAGGAACAGATCTCTCCCGAACCGGGAAAAAGACCGGCGAAACTCTTGATTGACGCGGGTGGTGACTTGCAGGCGCATTTACAAGGTGTCCTGGTTTTCTTGATAATAACGGGCCTGTTGGCGGATGTTATCTAATTCCTCCGGATCCATCCGATCGAGATTGCGGTAAGCCATGCCCACCCGGGGATTGTTTCCCAGCAACGCCCGGTGACGGTCGAAAAAGTCCCAATACAAGCTGTTGAAAGGGCAGGCCCCCTCGCCGTAGCGCTTCTGCCGGTCGTAGTGGCAGCCCCGGCAGTAGTTGCTCATCTTGTGAATGTAATTCGCCGAGGAGACGTAGGGCTTGGTGGCGGCAATCCCGCCATCGGCGTACTGGCTCATGCCCCGGGTGTTGGTGATCTCTACCCACTGGATGGCGTCGATGTAGATTCCCAGATACCAGGCATCGACCGCATCGGGATGCACGCCCAGCAAGTTGGCGAAATTCCCGGTGATCATCAGCCGCTGGATGTGATGGGCGTAGGCCAGGTCGAGCGACTGGGTAATAGCGTGGCGCAGGCAGTTCATGCGGGTGTCGCCGGTCCAGTAAAATGCCGGCAGCGGGCGCCGGTGATCGAAATAGTTTAATTGCTCGTATTCCGGCATGGTATCCCAGTAAATGCCGCGCATAAATTCCCGCCAGCCGATGATCTGGCGGATGAAGCCTTCCACCTGGGCGATGTCGACGGCTTCCGGATGGGCTTGCCAGTAATCGAGCGTCTTCTGCACGATTTCCCGGGGATGGAGCAGCTTGAGGTTCATGGCAAAGGAAAGGCGCGAATGATACAGGTAGGGAGACCCGGTATCCATTGCATCCTGGTAGGTGCCGAAGTTCGCCAGGCCGTTGGCCAGAAAGTGGTCAAGCAGTTGCTGCGCTTCATGATGATCGAGGGGCCAGGGGAAATGCGCCGCATCGATCCGGCCGATGGTGTCAATCTCCAGCGAGCGGATCAGGTCGACGATCTCGGAGACGTCGTGATCGAAATTGAGCGGTGCCGGCGGGGTAAGACGCTGCGGAAGCGCTTTGCGGTTCTCCGCATCGTAGTTCCAGCGACCGCTCAAAGGCCGCTCACCGTCCATCAGAATATCCCACTTGCGGCGCATGTGGCGGTAGAATGCCTCCATCACGAATGTCTTGCGGCCGCGGAAAAATGCGCCGACTTCCTCCCGGGATGAAAGGAAGTGCTCGCTATCCGCTGCGGCGACCGGGATATCACTCTCAGCTGCAAACTGCTTCAACAGCTGGTCGAGACGGTATTCGTCGGGAAGCAGGTATTCGAATCGTTCGATCCGGCGCGCATCGATCAGCCGGGTCAGGTTGGCCGGAAAGCTTTGGAGATTTTCCGGATCATTCAGGCGTAGGTAAACAAAATCATGCCCGGCTTCGGACATTGCCTCAGCAAAGCGGCGCATGGCGGCAAAGAAACCGGCAATTTTCTGAATATGATGGGTTACATAGCGCGTTTCCGGAAGCACTTCCATCATGAGGTAAGTGATTTCCGGATCGACCCGGGCAAACCAGCTGTGCCGGTCGTTCAGCTGGTCGCCCAATATTAAACGCAGTTTTCGCATCGCTTCACCGGCGGGTTATTGAATGATCGAGGACCACTCGTTCAACTGTTTCGACTTCTCGGCCAGATCGTTTAAATCGAGCAGATGGCCGGATTTTTTTGCCTTGGTGAACAGGTAGAACTGGTTTGCCGGGTTGGGATCGATCTGCAAGGGGATGCGATTCACCACCGGAATGCCGGCCGCTTTCAGGCCTTCGATCTTTTGGGGATTGTTGGTGAGGAGGTCGACGGTCTTAACGCCGAGCAGCTTCAGCATCTCCGCGGCAACGTCGTAATTGCGCAGGTCATCGGGGAAGCCCAGGGCATGGTTCGCTTCCACCGTATCGTAGCCGGCTTCCTGAAGGGCATAGGCGCGGATCTTGTTGCCCAGCCCGATGCCCCGGCCTTCCTGGCGCATATAGAGCACAATGCCTTTACCGGCCCGGGCCACATGCTTCAACGCGGCGTGCAGTTGCTCCCGGCAGTCGCACTTTAAAGAGCCCAATACTTCACTGGTCAGGCACTCCGAGTGAATGCGGGTCGGAATGTTTTCGCCATTACGCACATCACCCTGCACAATCGCCAGGTGTTCTTTATAATCGATATTATTCCGGAAAACGTAGACGTCGAACGTCCCATGTAAGGTCGGGAGTTTGGTTTTGGCGTATACGAATACGTTTTCTTTGATTTCTGCCAGCATGATTGTTCCCTTCAGTTTAGAGATATTGTTTGCATGTTTTGCATGCGCGTTTTGAGCGTTTTAATGATAGCGAATCAAAAGCCCATAATCAAGTAAAATAAAAAAACGCTCAAAACGCTCATTTTTGGTTGACTACCTCCGCGCGGTATGTTATATTTGAATGTTCGCAAATTAAGCAATTGTAATAGAAAGGATAGCGTATGGAAGGAATTCGTCACTTTAATAGCATCGAAGTCGCCCGGATTCTCGGGGTGAATGTTTCGACTGTGAAACGCTGGACCGAAGAGGGCAAGCTGGAATGCATCAAAACCGCCGGCGGCCACCGCAAATTTCTGATGGCCCATCTCGGCGATTATGTCAAGAATTACAAGAAGAAGCATACGATTATCAATTTATTCCCGATGGAGGATGAGAATGATCTGCAAATCAGCTATCGAATTCTGAAACACGACTATCCTTTTTTGATCGATTACGTGGTTACCCAGGCGCTGGAATCCCGCCTGGAGAAGGTGCAGCAGGTGCTTAACGGCCTTTACCTGGGGCAGCATCCCCTGCACAAGATTTACGACCGCCTGATCACCCCGGCGCTCCACCGCCTGGGACAGATGTGGCATAATGACGAGCTTTCGATTATCGAAGAGCATTTCGGCTCCCAGACCATCCGCGATAGCCTGATCCGCCTGCAGGGGATCATCAGCATCCCCTCGGAAAAAATCGGGCGGGCGATCTGTCTCAATCTCTCGACAGAATTGCACGATATTGCCTTGAAAATGGTGGCGAATATCCTGGAGCTGCGCGGCTATCAGGTCTATTTCAGCGGACAGTTTACCGACATCTTCAAGATCGAATATGCCTTTGAGAAATTCCGCCCGGAGCGGATCTATCTGTCCTGCACCTGGGTGGAAGATC
Organism: Calditrichia bacterium; assembly: GCA_020635015.1. Lineage (GTDB taxonomy): Bacteria > Calditrichota > Calditrichia > RBG-13-44-9 > J075 > JACKAP01. The sequence continues at coordinate 77,701 of JACKAP010000011.1, forward strand.
TGGAAAAGACTCAGGCCGAGCTGGAGAAGATCTTGAAAAATTGCGATATTTACAACACGTCGATGTATCTCGGCGGGCAGGGGGTACGGCTGCTAAAGCTCGACCATCCCCGCATTGCCCGGGTGATCGATTCTTTCGAGGATGTGCAGCGTTATTAACCGTTACATTGCAATAATCTTGCAGTTATAGATTTCTCACAAACGACGTTCGAAATGACTGCGTTGTGTCATTCCGAAGGCGCTAGCCGAGGAATCTATAATTCTAAAAGACTCAATAGATAGTGCACCAAATACTACAAATACTAAATGAAAGTAGATTCACAATGAAACAACATAATCTTCACTTCTACCGCTTTATCGTGCTGGTGATGCTCCTGATGCTGGCCCAGGGCATGTTGGCCCAGGGCAACGGGCGCATCAGCGGGAAGGTGGTTGATGAGAAAACTCAAGAACCGCTGATCGGGGTCAACATCGAGGTGCTCGGCAGCAATACCGGCACCACGACCGACAGCGAAGGCAGCTTTTGGCTGGAACAGTTAATCCCGGGCACGTATCGCCTGCGTTTTTCCTATATCGGCTACCAGGATCTGGTGCTGACCGACATCATCGTCAATTCCGCTCGCCCGGCGATCGTCAACGCCCGGCTGCTGATCGCGCCGGTAGAAGGGGAAGCGGTGACGGTAACCTCCGGCTACTTCTCCGACGCCAGCGACAAGCCGGTCAGCAACATCACCTTCTCCCGGGAGGAGATCCGCCGCTTTCCCGGCGGTTTCGAAGATGTGGTGCGTACTGTGGCTTCGCTGCCCGGAGTGTCGGTGGTGAACGAGGGCGGGCGCAATGACCTGCTGGTGCGTGGGGGCGGGCCGAGCGAAAACCTCTACCTGGTCAACAATATCGAAGTTCCCAACATCAACCATTTCGGTTCCCAGGGCAGCAGTAGCGGATCGCTGAGTTTCGTCAATCTCGATTTTGTAGAGAACGTGGAATTCTCCACCGGCGGCTTCGGGGTGCGTTACGGCGACAAGATGTCTTCGGTGATGGCGCTGACCCTGCGCCCGGGGCGGGAGGACCGCCTCGGCGGCAAGGCCACCATCTCCGCCACCCAGTTCGGGCTTAACCTGGAAGGGCCGCTGGGACAGAAAGGGAATTTCATCTTTTCCGCCCGCAAGAGCTACCTGGACCTGATCTTCAAAGCTGCCGGCCTGCCGTTTATTCCGACATATACCGATTTCAACCTGGTCGGTTATTACGACCTTTCCCCCCGCGATAAGCTGACTGTACTGGGCCTGGCGGCAATCGACCGGGTCGACCGCGACCAGAGCACCCTGGAAAACCGGGTGACCAATGCCGGGATCATGGACAATACCCAGAACCAGTTCATCAGCGGGATCAATTACCGGAGATTAATGAACCGGGGCTTTGTCGACCTGACCCTGAACAACAACTATAACGAATTCCGCTTCAGCCAGATCGACGAGCAGGAAGTAGAATACTTTAACAGCCGGGCCAACGAGATCGAGACCGGTATCAAGCTGACTGCTTACCGCAAACTTTCCGGCAGCGCCGGGCTGTTTGGCGGTTTATCGTACAAGCATATCAGCAATGATAACCGCACCGTATTTGCCGACACCATCTACAACCGCAGCGGCAACCCGGTTGCGATCAGCGGCACCGATCTGCCGCAGCGGAGCGTTGTCAATACCGCAGCCGGCAAATACGCCGCCCATCTGGAGTTGGAAAAACAGTTGCTGAAATCCCTATCCCTCAGCCTGGGAATTCGCGGCGATTATTACAGCTTTCTCGAAGACCCCGCCTACCCGGCGGCACGTGCCGCACTGCGCTGGCAGGCCGGGACAAGGATTAGCTTCAAGGCCAGCCTGGGGCGCTATTTTCAGGCCCCGTCCTATGTCTGGGTGGTCAATCCGGCCAACCGCGACCTGAAAGCACTGCGCAACGACATGGCCATTCTGGGCGGCAGCTACCTGTTCCGCGAGGATCTCCGCCTCTCCCTGGAAACCTATTACAAGCGCTATCGCGATCTGCCCACCGGCGCCACCCCGGAAACCGCCTACCTGGTGTTGACCAATACCGGGGTCGGCTACGGCGGCCGGGAAGATGATTTCCAGTCGTTCGGCTACATTCCCCTGACCTCCGCCGCCAGCGGCCGGGCCTACGGAGCGGAGCTGCTGCTGCAAAAGCGTTTTTCCGATCTGCCCCTTTACGGCCAGATGAGCCTGGCCTGGGGAAAGAGTGAATATACCGCCGGCAATGAGATCACCTATCCCGGCGAATTTGACCAGCGATTCATTTTCAACCTCTCCGGCGGTTATAAATTCAACCGCAGCTGGGAAGTCAGCGCCAAGTTCCGCCTCTTCAGCGGCGCGCCGTTTACCCCGGTCTACCGCCCGGCGGAAAATGGCGGCACGATCCAGAATCTGCCCGGAGAGTATCTCGCCGAACGCCTGGAAACCGGGCACTTGCTCGACGTGCGGATCGACCGCCGCTTCAACTTCCGCGCCTGGAGCCTGATCCTGTTCGCCGACGTGCAGAATGTCTACAACAATAAGCTGCAATTGCGCCCGCGTTACGATTTCTGGGAGGATGTGGTGGATGACCGGGAAGCATTGGGGCTGCTGCCCTCGATCGGCATCAGCGCGGAGTTTTGATTATGGATCTGAAGAGATCCGCCGCTTCTGGAACGATTGCAGCCGCATCACCGGCTGGAGGCCGTCAGAAAAAACGGAAATACTTTTGTCCACGGATTACACGGATTGACACGGATGGATTGATGGTGCGAATGATTCGGGAGTTCTTGGAAATAGGTATAAAAAGTTTATCTTTTATTTCCGGAACAGAACAAATCAATCAGTGTTAATCCGTGTAATCCGTGGATTCAAAAAACAGCTTTGAGGTATATGCCATGCATTCTGAAAAAGCGCATCATTGTTTGATCGTCGGAGGCGGCCTGGCCGGGTTGATGGCGGCTCGCAAATTGCATGATGCGGGTATCGGCGTTACTGTGCTCGACAAGGGGCGGGGGCTGGGAGGAAGGCTGGCGACCCGGCGCTTCAGCCATCCGGAAGTGGGAGATGGTCGCGACGACACTCCTGAAAGCCGCGGCGCCCTGGGTTAAATCGCCGGTGCTGCGCTACCAATTGCACCGCTGGCGCTACAGTCAGCCGCTCAGCGGCGGCACGCCGGAATATTACCGGACGCTGGGGGCTCCCGCACCGCTGATCCTCGCCGGAGACGGCTTCAGCGGCGGCCGGGTGGAAGGGGCCGCCTGCTCCGGCCTGGCAGCTGCGGAGGCATTGCTGGCAACGGTTTAGCCACGAATCCACCCGAATGCTTTAACGGCAGGGAAAAGTCTTAAAGTAGAACTATACTCAAAAAAAATCCCCGCAGACAGGGACATGCCTACGGGGATGGGGTGTTGTGAGGGCTACTGAGGGTAAATTAGAGTGCTTAGTTGGCGATGATTTCCGCGCCCAGCGCTTTATTGCCGGCGCCGCTGACCAATCCCTTTGCGAATACAGTGTAAATCTTACCATCTTCCAAAACAATACCGGGCAGGTCAAGCACGACGGTCGAGGTACCGGCCAGCCGAACCTGCAGATTATAGGTAGCGGCATCCAGCGGGGTAAAGTCGGTCGCTTGCTTAAATTCGTAATTACCGAACACCACGCTGCCGTCGGTCAGGGTGATATCGACCGCCGGGGCATCGGGCGAAAGGTGGATGAAGCGCACATGGGCTTTACCGGCTGCCGGGGCGGTCAGGTCGTCTTCGAACACCAGCGGGGTGATCTTGCTGAGCACGTCAACCGCGAAGATCGAGTAGTTCTGATCAGCCGTAAATACCAGGTCGGCTTCGATCACGGTCTGGGAAGTACCGCTCGCATTTACCTTGATGTTGCGGGTGCCGGGATTCACTTCCAGGTAGCCGGTGTTGGCGGGAAATTCCAGGGCGGCGCTGTTTACCACCGCGTCATCCAGCAGCAGGTCGACACCGGGCGCATCGGGAGAAGCATGAATCACCATCACATTGGCCCGGGCATCGGTGGTCAGATCGACGAAGGCATCACCGGCATTATTGTCGACAAACACCCGCACAGCAAAGGGATAGTTGGTGTCGGTCAGGGTGCCGTGCGCCACTACGGTGTAAACCGAGCCGTTGGTCACCGTGATCGGATCAAATACCACCACTTCGGTATCCGAACCGGTCGGCGTTACCACGAAGGTATAAGTGCCGGCATCGACTTCGATATAGTCGGTGAACTGCTCAAAGGGCACATTTGTGAACACCGCCGGGCCGCTGCCGCTATTCAGTTTCACATCCACCGCCGGGGCATCGGGAGCGGTGTGCACCAGGCGCACTTTTGCTTTGCTGCTATTGGCGCTGCGGGCATCTTCACTCACGATGGCACCGATATTGGCCAGCTCATTGACGGCATATACCGTATATTCTTTATCCTGCTCCAGCGTCAGATCCACATCGATCACGATCGGGCTGGTCGCGCCGGTAGGGGATACCTGAATGTTACGAGTGCCGGCGGGTACCTCGGCATAACCGGAAGTTTCGCCATACGCGAGGTTGGCAATCGCCACGCTTCCGTCAACCCATATATCAACTGCCGGGGCATCGTAGCTGGTGTGAATGACACGCACCTTCGCATTGCCGTCCGGCTCATTGTTGTTTACCGGGTTGCTGTCACTATCGCACGCAGTCAGCATGATTGCGGCCATCGCGACCATCACCACACTAAAAAACTTAAAACGCTTCATAGCTTGCTCCTTTGGTTTGTTTGAACAAATCGGTTGAATAAATAGCTAAGTCCACTTACTACCTCCTTGTATGATGAAAACCCCAATATGAGCGTTTTGAGCGTTTTCGAAAGCAATAATATAACGGTGGAGTTCAAATGTCAAGCAAAAAATCAAAAATATCGCTCAAATCGCTCAAATTTGAGTTTTTGGGGCACTCACACCATCGGAAGCAGTGCCGGTTTGAGCAGGCGCATTTTCACCATCGTCATAAAAAAAAATCTGCCAGAGTGGAATTTAAAAATCATGGGAACGATCTAGGCGTGTTGACATTTAGCCGGTCGGATTGGTGGTGGAGAAGGGCAGGGGGAGGGGCGGGCTGTGGGCGTGTATTTTTGAAAGGATGAAGGATGAAGGATAAAGGATGAAGGATGAAGGATGAAGGATAAAGGATGAAGGATGAAGGATGAAGGATGAAGAAAATCTTGCGAAAAGTGCTTGGTCATGGAAATAGATTTCGTTTTGTTCTAACATCCAACATCCAACATCCAATATCCAACATCCAACATCCAACATCCAACATCCAACATCCAACATCCAGCATCTGCTACAACTGCTTCAAATGCTTCTTCAGCAGATTTCCCATTATCTCAATACCTTCAAATATCCGCTCTTTCGGCACTGCGGAGAAGGAAAGACGCATGCCGTTGGTATGCGGTTTGGCCGACACCAATTTGCCCCGCGCATCGACCACCAGCCCTTCCGGCGGGAAGAAAGCATGGGAGGGCACAAAGAGCAGATTGTTTGGTATCGCCACCTTCTCATTGAAGGTCTTCGAGTCAAAATTAACCCCGGGCAGGGTTTCCCACCAGACGAAGAAGCCCCCGGTGGGCCGGGTCATGATGCCTTTCGGGAAAAAGCTTCCCAGCGCTTCCAGCATCGCCCCGCAGCGTTCCCGGTAGATGCCCAGCACTTCCCCGAGGATCTGGTCGAGGTCCAGGGAATAGTAGCGCTCGGCAATGACCTGGTTGAGTACCGGGCTGCACAGGTCGTAATAGCCCTTGGCTTTTTCCACCATATCACCGATCTCTGCCGGATATACCCCATAGCCGATGCGCAGCACCCCGGCTTCTTTGCTGGTGGAGGCGAGATATACCACCACCCGGTTCTCGGTGTCGTAGGCTTTAATCGGATTGAGACGCTTCTTGCCGAATTGGATTTCCTTGTAGGCGCCGTCCTCTACAATCAGGATGTTTTCCCGTTGCGCGATCTCGAAAAAGGCTTTGCGGCGGTCTTGCGGCAGGGTGGTGCCGGAGGGATTGTCGCTATCGGAGACGATATAGAGAATCTTCGGCACCGTTCCGGCTTCGCGCTTGACCGCGGCGATGGCTTTCTCTACTCCCTCCACCGTCAAGCCGTTCTCATCGCTAGGGCAGCAGACCACATTCCCGCCCAACTTGACCGCCGGCGTGACGAAGCCAAGGTAGCTCGGCGCGGCGCTGAGGATGTAATCGCCGGGGTTGATGATGCTGTCGAGCAGCCCGTAGAGCGCCTGTTGAGCGCCGTTCGTCACCAGCACCCGGTGATAATCGGTTTCCGGATCAAACGGCAGGTGCTGGCGTTCCACCAGCCGCTTCAGAAAAAGCTTCCGCAGGCTGTCCAGACCAGGAGTTTTATTGTAGTTGAAGAGTTGCAGCGAGGATGCCTTATTGCCTTCCCCGATATCGCTCAGCAATTCCCGGCCAATCTCTTCGATGATGCCGGCCAACTGGCGGATCGGCAGCGCACCGGGCAGTCCGCCGCCGAAATAATACTTCACCTGGTACTTCAACAGCCTCCGGATTTCACCTTCCGGGATTCGATAGGTCCATTCGGCATAAGGCAGCGTTTCTCTTTTTAACATCGGTCACCTCCATTCGATAATCCCGCCACGGGGGTGACAGCGGCAATCGCTACCTGAAAGCTCCTGCGTTCAGTGTGAGAACCTCCTGCTAACTCCGGTGAATGCCCGCCATCATCATACGCCGTCCGGCGTTTTGATCTCTACCTCGAACGACACTTCCGTCGTAATCGAATTGGTGATCAGGCATTGCTGATGCGCACGTTCCAGCGTTTGACGGGCTAAGGCAACTGCTTCAGGCGTTTCGACAATGATCGTAGGCGATATGATAACTTTGGTAAAACGATAGCTGCCGTCAACAAACTCCAGGATTCCCCGGGCACGGCTGGTATATGATTTTACCGGAAGCGACTTCCGCTCGGCAAATGCCGAAAAGGTCAATAGCATGCACATATCTATTGAACCGACAAAGAGATCCTCCGGCGTCCATACCCCGGGTTCACCTTTGAATTCCGGCGGACTGGCGAAGCGGATTTCCGGCTTTTCTGTTCCGCGGATCGTACCGGTCTTACCACCGTTCCAATGCAGGCTGGTTTCGAATGAGAAGGATTTGTGCTTGATGGTTGGTTTTGCGTCGGATGGCATCTGCTAACTCCCTTTTATAACTATATGAACTAGCGTTTCAAGCTTGTTCTATGTTATGACAAATCCCCAATCCAAACCATGAGATCGGTTAGCCGGAAATATGATTTTTGTCAGATGCAACATCTCAGCGGGATTTGAGTTCGCTGAGCTTATCGATGGCGGGCATGTATAATGGTTCGATTCGCAATACCGTCTCATAGTAGCGGATTGCGGTATTGCGCGACTGTCGGGCAACCGCCTGATCGCCCTGCTCCATGTAGAATTTGATGATTTTTTGCTTCATCTTGAGGATGTAGTTGTTCTCCGGATCGATCGCCAGAATTTCTTCGATATACATCAGCGCATTATTGTCTTCCGGTGTGAGGTAATTTCCCCCCTGGAAAGCTTGAATCGCTTTGTCGACCAGTTCCGGAAGCCTTTTCTGAAGCATCAGGTGCCGCGCTTCCACCGCCAGGAGGGAGTCCTGAATCTCTGCCGTGCGCAGCAGCGACAGGGAGGCGAAGTCACCTTCCGGATATTGCCGGAGGTAATCCTGATATACCTGCTTGGCATCGCTGTATTTGCCTTGCTGATATAGCATCTCCCCTTTGCTGAACAGGGATTTGCTTTCCTGAAATTCGAACCAGTCGATCATATACCACACGCCGCTGACCAGCAGGGCGGTGGTGACCAATGCCACCAGCAGCACGAAACGGCGTTTCTCTTTTGTCACGGTGGGAATCGTCGATGCGCCATAGGCTTCAGGCGCGGCCGGTCTTGCGGTATTGGGCCGCCTATCCGCCGTCTGTTGCGGTCGGCTGGAAAGCGGTGACGACTGCCGGGGCGAGATTGTCTCCGGCGGCTGCTGCCGCACAGCGGGATTGACCGGTAGATCCGGTCGGCTCTCGCCGATCACCCGTAACGGGGTCTGCACCACCTCAGGATCACCGGAAATTGATTCGCTCAACGTCTGTTTACAGCGGATGCATGTCACGCGGCTATTGCTGTTAATTGCACCGCAATGATTGCAGACAATCATGTATCATCCTTTTTGAATTCTCTCCTCAAAACTGCTCAAGCCCCCGGTGATGGATGTTGCTTTGGGGTGGTGGTGTTTGAAATGAGCCGGGCGGCATACTCCCCTATATACTGACAGGCACACATACGACAAAAACCGGAGGATGGGCAGGTCGCAGTATCGCCGCCAAGAATGCCCTAAAGTTCACGAACTTCCAGTGAATCATCGTGATATCGGTCAATAGAATCAGGATTAATTGTATAATTCTCTCACACGCTGTGAGGCGGGTTACTGGCCAATATATCGCCCAATTGCCCGCTCTTTCAGGCTGCCGAGATACAGGGTGTCGCCGTCCGCCTGCACGCTGGTGATCATGCCATAGGGTTTGCCGTCCGGCGATTGCAGATTGTCGGTGATTCGCCCTTCCATATCCAGGCCGATGACAAAACCGTAAGGTATCGCATCGGGCTGCAGCGCATCCGGCAGGCGGGCGATCATTTTACGCAGGAAAGGCTGTTGCGCCAGCTTGTCGACCAGCGGATTGCGCGGGGAGGCCAGGGCCAGCCAGAAACGGTCTTTGCCGTTGCAGGAGATGCCGTCGGGAAAGCCGGGGAGCCGGTCGATGAAAATATCGCTCTGCCCGGCCCGATCTCCGGCCAGCCAGTAGCGCCGTACCCGGTATTTCCAGGTTTCATTGACCAGCACAAACTGCTGGTCCGGGCTGACCGCCACCCCGTTGGCAAAGTAGAGGCTGTCGAGCAGGATGCGGGTCTGACCGGTGGTGGGATCGTAGACCAGCAGGCGGCCGTTGGGACGGTGCTCAAGCGCATCCAGCCGGTATTCCGCCTGGGAAAATTTGTGGGAGGCGTCGCTGAAGTAGATCTTGCCATCGCGGGCGATATCGACATCATCGGTAAAGCGGAAGGGCACCCCGCCGGCGGAGTTGACCAGCAAAGCAATCTTGCCATCCGGATGCACCGCCAGCAGGCCGCGGTAAGCATCGGCAACAATCAGGTTGCCGCGGCGGTCGAAATGCAGTCCCAGCGGCCGCCCGCCGGTGTTAGCAAATACTTCCGCACCGCTGCCGTCCGGTTGGAAGCGGTAGATCCGCCCATCCTGCACACCGCCGTAAATGCGCCCCAGCGAATCGAGCGCGACATCCTCCGGACCGTGCCCGTCGGGCAGTTCCAGGCGCTCTACCACTGCCAACCGCTCGTTGGGGGTCAGCAGGCCGGTCAGCGGAACGGCCGGGTCAGGTGTCCAGGCCGCCGGATCGACCCGCACCGGCCAGAGCAGGAGGTAGAGAATGCCGGCCAGCAATATCGCCAGAATTGTATAAATCGATTTGTAAGTGAATTTTGTCATAATGCTCCATCCTTCATCCTTCATCCTTTATCCTTTTCCTTTTTGCCATGCCCCTGAATTTCATCCGACTCATAGATCCGCACTCCGCTGGGTGCTTTTTGCGCGGCAGCCAGAATTGCCGCCGCCACCGTTCCGGCGTGGATGGGGCGGTAGCGGGCCGGGATCAAAGGATTGAACAGGCTGGCCAGGGGTTTGAACAGTTCCTCCTTCCAGCGGAATTCCTGCCGTTCGCCGAGCAGCAGGGAGGGGCGGAAGATGCTCACGGCAGGGTAGCCCAGCGACTGAACCGCTGCCTCGATCTCCCCCTTCACCCGGCTGTAGAAGATGCGTGATGTTGCATCCGCACCGCTGGAGGAAACCAGCAGGAAATGTTCTGCTCCGTTCTCCCGGGCGGCCCGTGCCATCTCCAGGGGGTAGGTATAATCGACCCGGTAGAATGCCTCCTGCGAACCGGCTTTTGCAATGGTGGTGCCCAGGGCGCAAATCACTTGATCCACCGCCGTGTAGGCGCGATAGCTTTCCGGGCGGTCAAAATCGACCATCCGGATCTCCAGGCGGGGATGGGGAGCGATCACCCCCTCCCGGCGGGTGAACACCACGATGCGCTCATACCCCGGTTCCACCAGCAGCCGGCGCAAACACTCTCCCCCCACCAACCCGCTGGCTCCAAGCAATAGTACGGATTTCTTCATGACATTTTCTCTTGTCGAAACAATTTAAATAGAACGCGGATGACGCGGATGACACGGATTCTCGCAGATAAGAGTTGGTTACATTGTTAACTGTCACATTGCTAAGCTTTCGTTTGTATTCCACTTAATGTGGTTGAAATACGACAAGCAATGTAAACATGTAATCTTTCATCTGTGTAAATCCGCGTCATCCGCGTTCTATTGTAGTAAACCACGATACTACAAAAACGCCTCCAACGCATCCGACAGATCCGGCTTGCCGATTTCCTGCACCTCATAGCGCACCTGCACCGCCGGCTTGTTGATCTTGAGCAGTTTGCGCAGGTCGATCGGGGTGCCGATGATCACCGCATCGCACTCGGTGGCGTTGATGGTCGCTTCCAGGTCGGCGATTTGTTGATCGCCATACCCCATCGCCGGCAACAGGGTGCCGATGTCGGGATATTTCTCGAAGGTCTCGCTGATGCTGCCGACGGTGTAAGGCCGGGGATCGACGATCTCCGCCGCGGCGAATTTTTCCGCCGCCACTACCCCGGCGCCGTAGGTCATCTCGCCGTGGGTGAGGGTGGGACCGTCTTCGATCACCAGCACCCGGCGATTGCGGATCAGGTTGAAGTCATCGACGAAGATCGGCGAGGCGGCATCGATCACCAGCGCCTCCGGATTGACTTCCTGGATCGATTCCCGCACCTGATTGATGCCATCGGGTTCGGCGGTGTCGATCTTATTGATCAGCACCACGTCGGCCATGCGCAGGTTGGCTTCACCGGGATAATAAAACAGCTCGTCTCCCGGGCGGTGGGGATCGACCACCGTGATGTGCAGGTCGGTTTGGTAGAAGGGCAGGTCGTTATTGCCGCCGTCCCATACGATCACATCGGCTTCCTTCTCCGCCTCACGCATGATTGCCTCATAATCCACCCCGGCATAGATCACGTTGCCGCGCACGATATGCGGCTCATATTCCTCCCGCTCCTCGATGGTGCATTTGTGGCGGTCGAGATCGGCCAATTCGGCGAAGCGCTGCACCCGCTGGGCCACCAGGTTGCCGTAGGGCATCGGATGGCGGATGGCGGCGACCTTTTTGCCCGCAGCCTTGAGCAGCTCCACCACCCGGCGGGTCACCTGGCTCTTGCCGCATCCGGTGCGCACCGCACAGACTGCGATCACCGGTTTGCTCGATTTAATCATGGTGCGCTCCGGGCCCATCAGCTTAAAGTCCGCCCCGGCGGCATTGACCCGCGCCGCCAGCGACATCACATAGTCGTAAGGCACGTCGGAGTAAGCGAACACCGCCTCCTCCACACCCAGATCACGGATCAGGTCTTCCAGTTCGCTTTCCGGATAGATCTTAATCCCTTCCGGATAGAGGTTGCCGGCCAGCTCGGCGGGATATTTTCGTCCGTCAATATTGGGAATCTGGGTAGCGGTAAAAGCCACCACATTATAGGCCTCATTATCGCGGTAAAACGTGTTGAAATTATGAAAATCCCGACCCGCCGCGCCAAGGATGAGGGTGTTGATAGCTGACATGAGATTACCTCCTGAAGTGATTAAAAATGTGTGATTGAGAAATCCGTATTCGTTTTAATGTCGTGTTAATGGGTGAATGGGTTGATGGGTTAATGGGTAAATACAATTTCAAAGATCGATAATCTACCCCACCAATTTACCATTGCGCAATGACCATTAAGCATTTACCATTATAATCCCCTTCCGGCAACTGTGCCCGCCGTATACCGGAAAGGTTCCCCAAATTAATCTCCGGAGGTTGTGGAAACAATGAGTAAGTTCAGCAGGTGTGATGACTTTTGTCATGATGTTTGCTCGCCGGCGCAGCCAGCAAATATCACGAGTGACGCGAGTAAACATCGCCGAAGGCAAACATCGTGAGCGAAGCGAACCAACATCGCTGGCGCAGTCAGCAAATATCGCCGCAGGCAAATATCACGAGCGCAGCGAGTAAACATCGCGCGGAGCGCAAACATCGCCGGCGCCGCCGGCACTACCCCGCAATCAACACCACCACAGATCGCGGAGCGGCGGTATAACGCGAGGGATCGGGCAGGCGCTCCTCCCGGCCCGGCTCGACGATATCGCGCGGGGCATCGAAGGCGGTGTCGAGCACCCGGAGCCACTGCTGGCGGAAGAGAAGGCGGGGAAGCTGGAAGGTGAGGGGACCGTGGTAGGCATTGACGATGATGTAAATATCGCGGTCGGCGGGATTGCCGTAGAGCTCCAGGGCCAGGGAGCGGGAGTGCTCCGACCAATCCGGCTGGTTAGCCTGAATCCCGTGCCAGCGGATGTGGGGGTGGTTCTCTCCGTGATGGTAGTCGAAGCTGGAGCGGCGCAGGTTGGGATGCTGCTTGCGGAACTCGATCAGCCGCTTGAAGAAGCGCAGCAGATCCTGCGATTCCCGGGTGGGCTGCCAGTTAATCCAACTGATGGGATTGTCGTGGCAGTAAGCGTTGTTGTTGCCGCCCTGGGTGCGGCCGAATTCATCGCCGGCCAGGATCATCGGCACCCCATGGGAGAGCAGCAGCAGGGCGGCATGATTTTTCATCTGCCGCCGGCGCAGGGCGTTGATCTCCGGATCGTCGCTCGGGCCCTCCTCGCCGCAGTTCCAACTGAAATTGGCATCGCTGCCGTCGCGGTTTTCTTCCCCGTTCTCCCAGTTATGCTTTTCGTTATAAGATACCAGGTCGCGCAAAGTAAAGCCATCGTGACTGGTAATAAAGTTGATGCTGTGATAAGGCGCCCGCCCGCTGCCCTGGTAGAGATCGGCGCTGCCGCTCAGGCGAGTGGCCAGGGCGGAGACCAGCCCGTCTTCACCGCGCAGGAAGCGGCGGACGTCATCGCGGAAATGACCGTTCCATTCCGCCCAGCGCCCCCAGGCCGGGAAGCGCCCCACCTGGTAGAGCCCGGCGGCGTCCCAGGCCTCGGCGATCAGCTTGGTGTTGGCCAGGATCGGATCGTGGGCGATGCGTTCGATCAGCGGGGGATCGGCCAGCACCGATCCGTCGCGTCCCCGCCCCAGGATGGCGGCGAGATCGAAACGGAAGCCGTCGACGTGCATCTCGGTGACCCAATAATGCAGACACTCCAGGATCAGATCGCGCACGTTGGGATGGTTACAGTTAACGGTGTTGCCGCAGCCGGAATAGTTGTGATACATGCCGGTCACCGGATCGATGATGTAATAAATCGAATTGTCCAACCCTCGGAAGGAATAAGTCGTGCCGCGCTCATCCCCTTCGCCGGTGTGGTTGAAGACGATATCCAGAATCACCTCGATGCCGGCTTTGTGCAGGGCTTTGACCATCTCCTTGAACTCCCGCACCGGATTGCTGTCGCGGTTGCGGCTGGCGTAGGAAGCCTTGGGCGCAAAGAAGCCGATGGTGTTGTACCCCCAGAAATTGAGCAGCGGGGCACCGGAGTCGGGATGGAAGCGGTCGCTGTCCATCTCGTCAAATTCGTTGATCGGCAACAGTTCCACTGCCGTCACGCCCAGCTCTTTCAGGTAGGGAATCTTCTCGATCACTCCCCGGTAGGTGCCGGGGTGGGCCACTCCGGAGGAGGGATCGATGGTAAAGCCGCGCACGTGCATCTCGTAGATCACCGCATCGTGCAGCGGCAGGTTCAGCGGCTGATCGTATTCCCAGTCAAACGCATCGTTTACCACGATGGAGCGGCGATGATTGCGGGTAGGCGGGGTGCCGTTCTCTCCATTGCGCCGGTAAAGCTGTCCCCACTCCGGCGCGCCGGTATACGCTTTGGCGTAGGGGTCCAACAACACGATCTCCGGCTGGTAGCGGTGCACCAGCGGCTGCAGGTTGGGCTGACGGTCGACCCGGTAGCCGTAGCGGATCTCCCGGGAGATGCCCTGAATGAACATATGCCAGATGTCGCCGGTCTTATTGAAACGGGGATCGAAGGGCAATTCCAGCACCGATTCATTCTCCATCGGAAGATAGATCACCAGCGTCACCGCAGTGGCGTGTTTGGAGAGGAGTGCAAAATTGATTCCGTTCTCCCGGATTTCGCTGCCAAACGGCCGCGGCGATCCGCGCATGATCTGAAAATCGCTGCCGATGATGGTGTCGAGTTTTTCCTGCTTTGGCGTGCTTTCCCGCATTATCGATCCGTTCCCTCTGTTTAAGGTCTTTTGCCACAGAGGCACAGAGAACACAGAGAGCTGACAAATGACAACGAACAACTGACAACTGACAACTGACAACTGATAACTAACTCTGTGATCTCTGTGCCTCTGTGGCAAAGTTGTTTTACAGATTTTCAACACCGCTAAAGCGGATATTATAATTGTAGAAGCGGCTGAAAAAAAGAGCGATTATTTTTTTGCCTGATGAAAAAAGCTTGCTTTGTTTTTCCGGGATTGGTATGTTCCTGTCTTTTTTGAGAGGAATGAGGAAACCCGGATTGAGAACGGAGGCCTGAGATGAGTAGAGGCACGATCCTTGGCATTTTTATGTTTCTGGTCCTGGTGTATAGCTTTAAACGGCTGCCCAATGACACCGATACCCCGCCGGAATGGGCCAGGCAGGCGGTATGGTACCAGATCTTCCCGGAACGCTTTTGGAACGGGGATACCCGTAATGACCCGCAACTGCGCGACATGGAAGGCGGCTGGCCGTATTTTTTTCCGGCAAATTGGCAGGTCAGCCCCTGGACCAGCGACTGGTATGAGCTGCAGCCCTGGGAAAAGGGAATCGACTGGCACGAGCATTTCGACTGGGCTCAGCCCGGCGAAGCGAATTTTAACGCAGTGGCCGGCTTGCGCCGCTATGGAGGCGACCTGCAGGGGGTGATCGACCGCCTGGATTACCTTCAAGACCTCGGCATTACCGCGATTTATTTCAATCCTCTGTTCGAAGCGGCTTCGCTGCATAAGTACGATGCCAGCATGTTCCACCATATCGACAACAATTTCGGGCCCGATCCGGAAAAGGATCGGGAGATCTGGGCCGCCGAGAACCCCGGCGATCCGGCCACCTGGCGCTGGACCACCGCCGACAGCCTTTTCCTGAATTTGATCGATCAATGCCACCGGCGCGGTATCCGGGTGATCATCGACGGGGTGTTTAACCACACCGGCCGCGCTTTCTGGGCGTTTCAGGATCTGCTGAAGCACCAGCAGGATTCTCCCTATAAGGACTGGTACACGGTGCTTTCCTGGGACGATCCCAAAACCCCTGAGAACGAATTCGATTACGCCGGCTGGGCCGGGGTGAAGGATCTGCCGGAAATTCGCGAAGATGAAAACGGCTTGCTGGAAGGGCCGCGCCGGCACATCAAGGCGGTGGTGCATCGCTGGATGGATCCCAACGGCGACGGCGATCCCTCCGACGGAATCGACGGCTGGCGGCTGGATGTGGCGGAGAAGGTCAGCATCCATTTCTGGAAAGATTTTTACCGCTGGGTGAAGGAGGTCAATCCCGAAGGGTATATCACCGGGGAGCTGTGGTGGGAAGACTGGGGGAAAAACAAAATGTATAATGCCGCCCCCTGGTTTGAAGGCGCATTCGATGCAGTGATGAACTACCGCTTTGCCCGGGCGGTCAAGAAGTTTGTGATCGATCAGAAAGATCAGATCCCGGCCTCTGCCTTTGCCGATTCCCTGCGGGCCCAGTACCGGGATTATGAGTGGAGCAATCTGCTGGTGTGTCAAAATCTCATGGGAAGCCATGATGTAGACCGGGTGGCTTCCCAGGTGGTCAATCCCGACCGCTGGTACGATCACGACGCCAATCCCATGCAAAATCCCGCGTACGATCCCCGCAAACCGAATGCGGAGGAATACCGCCGGCTGCGCCTGATCAGCGGCCTGCAGATGACCCTGCCTGGTGCGCCGATGATCTATTACGGTGACGAGGCCGGGATGTGGGGCGGGGATGACCCCGATCCGCGCAAGCCGATGGTCTGGCCGGAGCTGGAATACCAGCCGGAAAAGAACCATCCCCTGGGCCGCCCGCGTGATCCCGATCCGGTAACGTTCGACCGGGAATTGTTTGAGTGGCACCGCCGGCTGATCGCCCTGCGTAAAGCCCATCCGGCCCTTTCCCTGGGAGCAGTCGATTTCTTCCTGACCGATGATGAAAACCGGGTGCTGGGGTATCGGCGCTATCTGGATGGACAGGACCTTTTTGTGGTGGTGAACAACTCAGCGGAGACTGTATCGCTTCATCTAAACCTGGAGGCTTATGTTTCCGGCGATGTCCGTCTGACCAATTTGCTGGATGATCACCCGTTCCAGGGGCCGGGTGTTTCGCTGCCGGTTCAGTGCGAACCATATGAGATTCTGGTGCTGAAAGTCCAACCCTAATCCGGACGCCGCTCCGATGAAAGCACAAGCTGCATCCTCCAATGGGCCAAACTTGACACCGCGCCGGCGCCGCTGGTTCACCGTGGTGATGTTCCTGCTGCCGCTGCTGGCGCTGGCGCTGGCCGAAGCGTTGCTGCGCCTGGGCGGATACGGCGACCGCTATCCGCTGGTGTTCCAGGAAGAACGTTTCGGCCGGGAAAAATACGTGGTCAACTCGCTGGTTACCCGGCGTTATTTTTCGCTTTCCGATGACCTGATCCCGGAGGCCGCCGACGAGGCGTTCGATTTTGAAAAACGTCCCGGCGCACTGCGGGTCTTCTGCCTGGGCGGGTCCACTACCGCCGGTTTCCCCTTCGAGGTCAATGCCACTTTCCCTTTTCAATTGCAATACCGTCTGCGAGAGGCGCTGCAAAATAATTATGTCGAGGTGGTCAACCTCGGCATTTCCGCGATCAACAGCTACACCGTCTTGGACCTGATGCCGGAAATTCTGGCGCTGGCGCCGGATGTGCTGATCATCTATATGGGGCATAATGAGTTTTACGGCGCCCTCGGCAGTGCTTCCACCCAACGGTTGATTGGTGGGAGCCGGGGATTTATCCGCTTTTACCTGACCCTGCGCAAATTCCGCCTGGTGCAGCTATTGGAGTCGCTGATCGCGCAGATCTCGTCCGCCGGTTCAACTGCGCCGGATGCCCCGAACCGCTCCCTGATGCAAACCCTGGCCGGTGAAAACACGATATCCTATGATTCGGATCTCTACCGCACTACCGTCGAAAATTTCCGGGAGAACCTGAGCGAAATCCTGCTAATGGCTCGAAAGCAAGGAATCGCGGTATTGACCTCGACCCTGGTAAGCAACCTGCGCGATTTCCGCCCGTTTGTTTCGTCTTTTAGTGCTGCCGACACGCTGACCCGCAACCGCTGTGAGGCCCTTCTGCTGAAGGGGCGCAGCCTTCAGCAGCAGGGGGCATACGGCCCGGCACTGGAGGTTTTTGCGCAGATCGCGCAACTCGACAGCACCGCCGCCGACCTGTCTTATTTCCAGGCCCGCTCCCTGGCTGCGCTGGGGGATACCCTGGCAGCACGTCGGGCGTATGAGCGGGCGCGCGACCTCGACAAGTTGCGTTTCCGTGCCGGCAGCGATTTTAACCGGGTGATCCGCGAAGTATCGCAGGCTGCCGACATGCCGCTGGTCGATCTGGAAGCCGTTTTCCGCGCCGCCAGCCCGCAGGGAATCCCGGGCAGCAATCTTTTCGTGGAGCATCTCCATCCGAACTTCCCCGGATACCAGTTGATGGCCGAGGCGTTTTTCGAAGCGTTGAAGACCCTGCAGGTGATCAATCCGCCTGAGCCGATCGGTTGGCAAGATCCGCTGCTCGGCGTGCCGCAGGTGCGGGATGTCATCGCCCGCTACCGGGAAAAAAATGGGGGGGTGACCGAGCTGGACCTGGAGTTCGGACGGATGCGTAGCTTTTTCCTGATGCACCGCTGGCCGTTCAGCGATTATCCGATGGGGATCGACGATTATATTACTGCAGCCTCCGATACGGTCAAAATGCTGGCGTCCCGCCATCTCAAAGGCGAACTCTTCTGGGACGGCGCACATTACAAACTGGCCACGCATTATGCCGGGCAGGAAGCGTTTGAGAAAGCCTTTGAAGAATACCTGGCGGTATACCAGGCGTTTCACGAAAATTACTTCCCGGCGATGAAGCTGGGGGATTTGTATTTCCGCCAGCAGAATTTTGCCGCTGCTCTGACCTGGTATGAACGGGCGCTCCGGGCCGATCCGGAGAATCCCCATCTTCTGGCCAAAGCCGGCAATGTGCAGGTGATGCGCAGCCGCCTGCCGGAGGCGATTGAATATCTGAGCCGGGCACTGCAAATCGATGCCGCACATCCGGTGCTTGACAACCCGCAAAAAACCACGGCCTACTACCTCCTCGGAATCAGCTATGCCAACCTGAAAGACTGGGCCGGCGCCGACCGTGCACTCGATCAGGCATTGGCAATTACGCCGAATTTTCCCCCTGCCCACCAACTGAAGGATCAGATTCGCAATTTTCAATCACAGAAGAAATAGAGTTAACTATAGATATTGTTGGATTTAAGCCCTGTTTGTTAAGGGGCCGGTAACGCCGGGTTTGGAAAAATGCCATTAATTGTTCATGAAAATGTTACAATTAAAATTTTCTCTTGACTAATTCGTAATAATTTGTAAATTTTTAGTCACTCTATGTAGAGTGACGCTTTGATTCCGGAGGAAAAGTCAGTGAGGTCTGCCACGATGTCCCGTCCCCGCGGCGGGGGTTCTTTTTCCTTTTGCTGGATCGGCTTCCTTCCTATTCCCGGGCGGGACCCTATAATGGGAAGGAACGATCGCGGATGAGATGCTTTCCGGCCCAAATAATAGCGCTTGCCGGTTTATTGCTGCTATTTGCCTGTGGGGGAGATGACACTGCACATACCGCACTGGCAACAGTTGATGGTGCGACAATTGATGCGGATGAGTTCCGACCCCGGCTGCAGGAATTCCTCAACAGTTCCGGCCTGGAAGATTCACCGCAAGTACGTAGCCGTATTCTTGATAATGTCGTCAATGAGTATGTGCTGGAAGACTACGTCGATGCATCCGGCTTGAAGCGCGATCCCAAATTACAGGCATTACTCGACTATCACCGCAAGAAAACCATCCTGGCTGCCTGGAAACAGGCGGAAATCAAAGATAAAATCGACTTAAGTGACGCCGATATTCGCGCCGAATTTCAGAAATCCCGGACTCGAATTCGGGCCCGTCACCTTTTTGCGCCGACTGAAAAAGCCGCCGACAGCCTGCGGCAGCTACTGCTGAACGGCGCTGCCTTCGAGGACCTGGCCCGCCAGGTATTCCGCGATCCCCGGCTTTCCCTGAACGGCGGGGACCTGGGCTACTTTACGGCCGGCGAAATGGATCCAGCCTTCGAGGAAGCGGCGTTTAACCTCCCACCTGGTGAGGTCTCCGTCCCGGTTCAAACTGAAAACGGCTACAGCATCATCCGGGTGGAGGATCGCCAGGTTGCCCCGCTGGTTACCGAAACCGAATATGCCAATCAGAAGAAAATCATCCGCCGCTACCTGCGTTGGAAGCGGGAAAAGCTGGGGGAGCGCGGCTATATCCGGGACGTTTTGAAAACCGCCGATCCCCGCTTTGACCGATCGGGGCTGTCGGCGCTTTTGGCGATCATCAAAGATCTCCAGGCCAACCCCTCCAGTCTGGATACCCTTTATATCAATCTTCCCCGGGATGTGCAGGATCAGTACGGCAGCCTATCCTGCGTTCAATTTGAGAACGAGAAATGGGATGTGCAGGCGGTTGTTGCCCGGTTAGCCCAGGTAGCGCCTAAACATCTCCAATTGGTGCAGGACGAAGCCAGCCTGAAAATGCTGCTGCAGGGCCTGGTAGCCCGGGAACTGCTCTACCAACGGGCGCTGGACATGGGCGTTGATGACCTGAAATCCACCCGGGAAGCGCTGGCGAAGGCGCAGCGTTATGCCAAATCCCGTTATATGCGCCTCATGGTGTACGATACGGTCGCGGTTCCGGAAGCTGAACTCCGCGAAGCTTATGAAAAGCGGCGTCATGAATACTACTTCCCGGAAGAAGTCCGGGTGCAGGTGCTGATTGCCGGCGATTCCCTGACGGCGCTACGTTTGCGCAAAATGGCGCTGGAGGGCAGCGATTTCACCGCACTGGTTCACCAACATTCGCTAGGAATAGGGGAGCGGAACCCCGATGGTATTTTTGACTGGTCGCCGCGCGGAAAATTTGGTACATTCGCCGATCAGATCTTTGAATTAAAGGTGGCGCAAATAACCGCTCCGGTGAAGGGGGAAGGATATTATCTGCTGTTTAAGCTTCTTGACCGCCGGCCCCGGCGCGACAAGACCTTCTCGGAAGCCCGGGGTCAGATAGAAGCTGAATTGCTGCCACCGCGGCAGCGCGACCGTTTTCTGGAATTTATCCGCCGCGAGCGCCGGCAGCGCCAGATCGTCAAAGATCCGGATGCACTGGCAAAAATGCCGCTGATAAAATCGGCTGCTTGAGCGTGCTTCTCGAACATGTTCTTGAATCGAGATATGTTATTGTAAAAGCTAAATTAACAGGAGAGATTTTATGCAGACACGCGTTATCGGCTTGATGTTGCTGGTCCTGACGCTTTTGGTAAACGGCCTGTTTTCCGGTACTACCGGGAAAATTGCCGGTGTCGTGAAGGATAAGGAGAATGGCGAGCCCCTGATTGGTGCGAATATCATTCTCGATGGCCATCCCCTCGGCGCTACGACGGATCTGGACGGCAGTTACTTCATTCTGAACGTGCCTCCTGGCACTTATGATGTCGTTGTGCAATACATCGGCTACCAGGACGTGCGGGTAAATGGTGTTAGTGTATCGATCGACCTGACCACCCGGCAGAATTTCGAACTCTCCTCCGCCACGATTGAATTGGGGGATGAAGTGGTGGTGGTGGCCGACCGCGACGTGGTGCAGAAAGACCTTACTTCATCGGAATCCCGGGTTTCCAGCGAAAAGATCGAATCGCTGCCGGTGGAAGAAATCGATGACGTGCTGCAGATTCAGTCCGGCGTAACCCGCGGGGCGGACGGCAGCTTTCACATCCGCGGCGGCCGCTCGTCGGAAATCGCCTATTGGGTAAACGGCTCTTCCATCACCGACGGTTTTGATAATTCCCGGGGTCTGAATATTGAGAACGAGTCGATCCAGGAGCTGCAGGTGATCAGCGGAACGTTCAATGCGGAGTTCGGCAACGCCATGTCCGGGATCGTCAATGTGGTCACTAAAGAAGGCGGCAGCGATTTTCACGGCAGCATCAAAGCCTATACCGGCGACTATGTTACGAACGATGATGATATTTTCTATAATCTGGATCAGGTGCAGCCGAAAGATAATTACAGCGTGCAGGCCTCACTCAGTGGGCCGGTGCCGCTGCTGGGCAGCAAGCTGCGCTTCTTCGCCACCGGCCGGCATAATTATGATGACGGCTACTTCTATGGCCGGCGGGTGTTCAATCCCGACGGCAGCTTTTTCGTGGATGAATATAATCAGGATTCTACCTTTAACGCCGACCGCCCCGTGGATGTGCTACGCAGCCAGGAATTCCTTGACCAATACCAGGCGGTCTCCATGAACTGGCGCCGTCGCTGGAGCGGTCAATCGAAGTTGACCTTCCAGGCCACACCGACCTTGAAGTTTAATCTGGAAGGCATCGCCAGCACCGAGCATTATCGCGATTACAACCACGGCTGGAAATATAATCCCGACGGTGACGTGGAAAAATTCTTCGACAATCGCAGCCTGGACTTCCTGGTCAACCATACCCTCTCCGGGCGCACATTTTATACTTTCAAGCTGAGCTACCTCAACCGGGAGTTTAACGAATATGCCTTCAAGGATATTAACGATCCCCGCTACCAGATCGATGTCTTTAATATTCCCACCATCGAACCGGGCAACTTTTCCCAGGGCGGCCTGAATCTGCACCGCTATGAACGATCGACCAATAATTATATCGCCAAGTTTGATCTGAGTAGTCAGGTGCATAATGCCCACCTGATCAAGGCCGGTGTGGAATTCCAGTATTCCGAGCTGTCGCAGGATGATTATAACCTGATCCCGGCGGACCCGGGGGTTGCTGGAGCCACGATACCGGATTTGACCACACCGGGGCGCGACCGCTTTAGCCGCGATCCGGTGCAATATGCAGTTTATATTCAGGATAAGATCGAACTGGATAATGTGATTATTAACGCCGGCCTGCGGTTTGATTACTTCTATTCCAAGGGGCTGGTGTTGGAAGATCCGCGCGATCCGGATATCTACCGTCCGCTGCTGCCGGCGCATCAGGCGATGACTTTCGAAGAGCGGCAGTCAATCTGGTACCGTAAAGCCGATCCCAAATACCAGATCAGCCCGCGTCTGGGAGTTGCCTATCCGATCAGTCAGACCGGGGTAATCCACTTCAGCTTCGGACAGTTTTTGCAGATTCCCCCCCTGCGCCTGCTCTACCAGCATTCCGAGTACAAGATCTCTACGGTGAGCGGCGCCTCCAGCCCCTTCGGCAACCCCGATCTGGATGCGCAAAACACGGTTCAGTATGAGTTGGGCCTTCAGCAGCAATTGACCGACGACGTTAAAATTGATGTCACCGGTTTCTACCGGGATATCCGCGACTGGGTCTCCACCGGCCCGCAAATCGATACCTATCTGGCCGGTACCCGCTATAATCAATACACCAATAAAGACTATGCCAATGTGCGCGGCATTGCCCTCTCGTTGACCAAGCGGATGAGCAATCATTTTGCCGCCGACTTCGTGTATCAATTCCAGGTGGCAGAAGGGACCAACTCCAGTGCCGAGGAGGAATTCTTCCAGCAGAACAGCGGCTATGAGCCGACCATTCAGCTCTCGCCCCTGGATTGGGACCAGTCGCATAATGTGAACGCCTCCCTGACCTACGGAGGTAATACCTGGAACGCCAGCGTTTTGGGACGTTTCAATACCGGCCTGCCTTATACGCCGGCGACCAATATCGACGAAGCGGTGGTGATCGGTCCCAACGCCACCAACGATTCGCCCAAGAACAGCCGCCGCCGGCCGACCAACTTTGTAGTCGACTTGCGCGCACACAAATCGATGCGGGTTCATGACTTTAATTTTATCCTTTTTGCCCGGGTATTTAATCTGCTCGACCGCCGTAACGAAGTCAATGTATTTTCCGATACCGGCCGGTCTGATGTGACGTTGACGGCCGCAGCCACCACCGATCCGCAGTTCCTGATCCGCCCGGATTTCTACGACCGCCCGCGGGAAGTGCAGGTTGGTCTCGAATTTGAATTTTAATGATACCTAAATCTGAAGAGGTCTCTCTTATGTGGAACTCACATTTTCTTAGATTTACGTTGATTCTGTTGTGGTGCGCGACCGGCGGACTGTTGGCGCAGCATGTGCCCAGTAAGGAACGGGCGGATGAATCCCTGCGCCGCAAGACCGATATCGACGGCAACAACGTTCGTGCGACCACTTTCAATACCGGCCTGACCGGCCGCACCGGAGGCACTGCAACCGATGAGATTGCTTATGAATGGCCCAAGAACAGCGACCATGAACACGTCGCTTTGACCGCAGTGTGGGTCGGTGCGGAATTTCCCGACATCATGGATCTCGACGGCGATCCGCTGCGTATCCTGGATGCAATCCAATATCGCGAATCCCCCGATGGCGAATCCTGGAATTTCGAACCGGTGCCCGGTTACAACAATGCCAGCTATCTGGAAGAACTGGATGTGGATGGCGTGCCCACCGGCAATAAAAAAGTCGGTATCGCCAAGAGCACCGACCCCAACAGCTGGCCTTCCGGTGGCTGGGCGGATAAATTCGAGGATGATAACGATCCAGGTTGGATCGGCTCCTGGAACGGGTTCTTCGGCAAAAACGTGTTTAATGCCGACCAGGAATTATTCTACAAAATGGGGGATGATCTCTACGATCGCAAACTGGGCATCTTTCAGCCGGATTCGACCGACCTGACCCGGGGCGGCCTGGGAATTCTCGGGGAAGTACGCATCATGTCCTGGTCGCAGATCTTGATCAACGATGTGGTCTTCGTGATCACCAACTACCAGAATGACGGCACCACCGATATCGGAAAGATGTCCTTTACCATCTGGCTGGCCGATGTGATCGGCAATAACACCCAGAATGACCGGATGAACTATGACCTGCTCAACGACCTTGCCACCATGGATGACGATGAACAGGGCTGGGGGTCGGTCGGGGTGGCCTTCCTGGAAACACCCGGCAATAACGAAGACCGGATCGATAATGACGGCGACGGAGAAGTCGGACCGATCGTTACCGAATCGATGTTGGTGGGTGAAATTCGCGGTAATTACATCGATGATAACGGCAATGGCCTGATCGATGAAGACACCACCCACATTGCCTTCTCCAGCTCCAGCGGTACTGCCGAGGGGGTTACCTACGCCGACCGGATCGACAATGACGGCAATGGGGAAGCCAACAGCCCGCTGATCACCAGCACCATGATCTCCCAGGCCAGCATCGACGTGTGGAAGCGCTGGCCCCCCAATCCGGCGGGCGATCCGCTGCAGAACGGCGCGATCCATCTGTTGCTGGTTGAAGAAGATGATGAAGGCTTTGCCTTTAAGGATTTTATCGATAATGACGGCAATGGGGAAGACAGCAGCAATGTGGTCACCCAGGCGATGATCGATGAAGCCGCCGGCGATTTCTACCGCCGCTATAAGGTGCCCGGCACCAACATCATTCTCTATGACCTTGGCCAGGAAGACCTGGGCCATATCTATGCCGACGGGATCGATAACGATCACGATGGCGCGATCGATGAAGGCATCGACGAAGGTATCGACGAGATGGTCGACGAGTCGCGCGATGACGGCGTCGACAACGACGGCGACTGGGATCCGGTCACCGATGACGTCGGTCTCGACGGGGTGGCCGATACCGGCGATCGCGGCGAAGGCGACGGCATACCGACCAGCGGTTCCGGAACCCCTTTCCCCGGTGAACCGAATGTAGATAAAACCGACGTGTCCGAATCGGATCAATTGGGGATCACCAACGTGCAGCGTTTCCCTGCGGGCAGCCTGAACTTTTCCGCCCAACCGGACCGTTACTTCTGGCTGGAGTATATGGTGCCGGGAGAATTCTGGCGGCTGGCACCCGGTCAGCTTGAAGAAGGGGAAAACGACCTGACGGCGGCCTCCAGCTTCTTCCCGATGGATGCCGGCAATACCGAGCGCTTCTCCTACGCGGTGATCCTGGGGGAAGATCCGGAAGATGTACTGTCTAACCGCGAAAAAGCCCAGGAAACCTATAACGCCGACTACCAGTTTGCCAAAGCCCCGGCGGTGCCGATCCTGCGGGGGGTGCCGGGCGATAAACAGGTGACCCTCTACTGGGATAGCGAGGCGGAAATGTCTTACGACAACTTCCTGTTTAAACTCGGCTTCCCCGGATTCGACTTCGAAGGCTACCGGCTCTATCGCTCTCAGGATCCGGCCTTCCAGGATATCTTCACCATCACCGACGGCCAGGGGGTACGTACCTTCCTGAAGCCGATCGCTCAGTGGGATGTTCGAGACGGCTGGAGCGGCTATTCCGATGTGGATATTAACGGGATCAAATTCTATCTCGGCGCCAATACCGGGCTGAAACATTCTTACGTCGATACGGATGTGGAGAACGGCATCACCTACTATTATGCCCTGACGTCCTATGATTTCGGTGCGCCGCCCTTCAATATCGCCCCCTCGGAATCGCCGATCCTGGTGGTGGTCAACGAGCTGGGCGAAGCCCGGCTGGGTAAAAACGTGGTGAAAGTGACCCCGGATGCCCCGGTGGCCGGATACCAGCCGGCGGAAGTGACCGACCTGACCCGCATCTCCGGCACCGCCAGCGGGGAGATCAACTTCGATATCGTTGATCCGCGGCTGATCCAGGACGGGCACACCTACCAGATCACCTTTACCGACACCCTGATTCCCGGCGCGACCCAGACCGCCAAGGATACCCTGACCACCAAAGCGTTTACCCTGGTGGATGTGACCAATCTGGCCGGTGTTGACACGCTCATTAAAGACGATACCGCCCCGGTCTCCAAATTGGAGGCACCGCTGGTCGACGGTATCCGCCTCTCCTTTGTCAATCCCCGCCTGGTGCAGGTGAATACCAGCGAGTCGAACCAAAGCCGGCTCGATATGCATGCGGTGAACTTCAGGGTCTTCAAGGAAGGGGTGACCGTCGGGGTGCAGAAGCCATCCGACTACCTGGTCGAATTCGGTGAGCCGGGCTTTGCCAATAGCACCGAGTTCGTCTGGCGCCGCACCAACACCCAGTCGATCACCTTCCCGGCCAAGCCGATTAATTTCCGGGTGAAGGATAAAGGCACCGACGAGTATATCAATGTCGGCTTCATGGAAGCGGTAGGCCTGGGCACCCCAAATGAAGGCATCTTTGACGCCACTCCCGTGCAAACCGACATCATTGTCTTCCTGGAGGAGGATGATAACGGCGAGCAGCAGATCACCTGGAGCATGAAATACCAGACCGGATCGGTCATTAATGACAGCACCAAGTCGTTCCCGGCAGCGGGCGATTTCTTCGACTATGTGCTGGATAAGCCTTTCCTCTCGGCGGATGTCTGGGAGTTTACTACCAAAGGTGAATCGGTGGATCAGGCACAGGCGAAAGCAGATTTGGACCGGATCAAAGTGGTGCCCAATCCCTATCTGGCGGCTTCCCGCTTCGAGACCCGCAATCCCTTTACCCGGGGGCGGGGACCGCGGCGGATCCACTTTAACCATCTCCCCAAAGAGTGCACCATCCGGATCTTTACGGTGAGCGGGGAACTGGTCGATGTCATCGAGCATAACAGCTCCCTGGATGATGGATCCGCCGAATGGGATCTGTTGACTAAAGACAATCTCGATGTGTCCTATGGGGTTTACATCTACCATATTCAGGCACCGGGTGTCGGCGAAAAAGTTGGTAAATTCGCCATCATTAAATAATCGCCACCGGAACCGGGGTGGGGGCCGGGCGGCTTCGACCCCGGTAAAAATGCGAAAAAGACCCGAAATTTATGAATAAAGATAAAAGGAGTTTACAGTGAGACGTTTGATAAGATTGCTCCTTATTGTAGTAATGACGATGACAGGCCTCAGCCTGCAGGCGCAGGAAGTGACCAAGGTGGGCACGACGGCTGCGAAATTCCTGAGCATTCCGGTGGGCGCGCGCGCGCTGGCGATGGGGGGCGCCTATACCGCTCTGGCCAATGACGCCAGTGCCATCTACTGGAATCCGGGCGGGTTGGCCCAGGTGAGCAACCGGGAAGTATTCTTCATGCACAGCGAATGGCTGGCTGATATCAATTTCGATCACTTCGCGCTGGCCCTGGGCAGCGGTAATATGGGGACCTTCGGCCTGAGCATCACCGCCATGACCATCGGGGAGATGGAAGTGACCACCGAAGATCAGCCGGAAGGCACCGGGGAATTCTTTGACGCCTCCAGCTTTGCCTTCGGACTTACCTTCTCCCGGCGGATCACGGAAGATTTTATGATCGGCGCCAACGTGAAATACGTGCTGGAAAAGATCTGGAGCAGCTCCGCCTCCGGCATTGGGGTGGACATCGGCACCATTTTCAATACGCCCTTCTACGGCGTACGTTTTGGTACCGCCATCTCCAACTTCGGCACCAAGATGAAGATGTCCGGCGACAACCTGCTGGTGCGTAAGGATATCGATCCCGGCACCACCGGCAATAACGATGATGTCAATGCCATCCTGGAAACCGACAAGTTCGATCTGCCGCTCAACCTGCGCATCGGGCTGTCGCGGGATTTTAATCTTAATGAGCAGAACCGCTTCACCCTGGCGGTGGATGCCCTCTATCCCAACGACAATCAGCAGAGCCTGAACGTCGGGGCGGAATACGCTGCATTCAATGAGATGATTTTCCTGCGCGGCGGCTACCGGGCATTGTTCCAGGATGACAGCCAGGAAGAATTTGTGCTCGGCGCCGGTTTAAAATACAAATTCGGCACTCTCGGGGTGAGTCTGGATTATGCTTTCCAATCCTGGGCGCTGCTGGAGAATGTGCATCAGTATTCGCTGGTGTTGAATTTTTGACAGGGTTAAAAACGATAATGTTGAAAGATTTTTTAAACAAAGTACTAACACATCAACTTAAAAATTGAATTCCGGGTTCTTTAATTCACTAAAACAATTTAACCCTAATTCAATCAACCAAATCCTAATGGAGGTAGTATTTATGAAAGGTTTTACAACCATAATTGCTGCATTGGCGCTGTTGGCGCTGATGTTTAGCGGGCTGCAGGCCCAGGATGACATCACCTTCCAGGTGAACATGAGTGTTCAGTCTGACGAAGGTCAGTTCGATCCCGGCGCCGGCGATATTGTGGTCGTGCGCGGCGAATTTAACGGTTGGGCCGGCACCAACGAGCAACTGACTGATGCCAATACCGATGAAATCTACGACGGCACGTTCAATATTAGCACCGGCACCAGCCCGCAGTTCTACAAATTCGTGATCGTCAGTGGCAGCGGCGACTTCTGGGAAGGCGACCCGAACCGCGAAGTGGTCCTGACCGGCTCCCCGCAGACGCTGCCGGTGGTGTGGTTCAATCGCGACTCGGTTGCCAATGTGTTTGTCGATGGCACGGTGTTGTTCCAGATTAACATGGAAGCGGCCACCGCGGTTGGTCTGTTCGATGCCGCCAACAACGACAGCGTGTTCGCCTACGGCTCTTTCAACAACTGGGGACCGAATGATGACAACTTCCTGATGGATAACATCTTCGGCGATCCGTTTGGTTATGAGCTGAATGCCAACATTAATGCGGAAGTCGGCTCGAATATTCTCTACAAGCACTATCTGGATCGCGATGACACCGCTTTCGACGGATGGGAAGAGCCGGCCACCCAGGGCGGCGGTAACCGCATTGTGAATTATGCAGGGACCACTACCCAGACCGAAGACATGCGCTGGTTCATGGATATTCCCAATGAAGGTGTGATCTCTTCCGGTTCCGTCACCGTGCATCTGTCGGTTGACATGACCCCGGCGACCGCTCTGTCTGATCCGTTTGATCCGGCGGTGGACAATGTCTACCTCTCCGGCGAAGACCAGTTCTTTGGCTGGACCCAGGGCTGGGATCCGCAGCGTGGGGTGCAGGGAAGCCTGGTGTTTACCGACGACAACAGCGACATGGTCTATGAACTGACCATGACCTTGAACACGCCCACTTACTATGCGCTGGTCTACCGGGTGTGCTTCGGTGAAACCGCTGATGCGACCACCTGCGAAGGCGGCGGATTTGACTTCGGTAAGAGCCGTTCCCGTTATATCTGGAATGGCAGCTCAATTCCCACTGACCACACTTTCCCGATGGACGTATATACCCAGGATCCCCCGCTGGTGGTGGAACCCCATCCCCATGCGGCGATTGTCGGCCTGGAATATGACCTGCCCGGCGAAGTGCTGCCGGCCACTTATAGCCTGAGCCAGAACTATCCCAACCCCTTCAACCCGGAAACCACCATCCAGTTCTCGCTCAGCAGCAACAGCGATGTCAGCCTGGTGATCTACAACGCCCTCGGCCAGCAAGTGCGCAATCTCTATAGCGGCAACGTTCAGCCCGGCACCCACCGCTATACCTGGAACGGCACCAACGATGCCGGCAACCCGGTAACCTCCGGTGTGTATTTCTACAAGCTGAATGTCGACAACCAGTCCTCCGTGCGCAAGATGGTGCTGATGCGCTAAGGTGGCTGATTGACGTTTGATGTGTTTTTTACCGGAGACCCGAATGGTTCATTCGGGTCTCCGTTTAATGGGCGATTAATAAATGGTATATGGGTAGAAGGGAGAATGGGGGAATGGGTGAATCGCCAATGTGAACGTATTCGTTTCAGTGAACCCATACACTCATATACCCATCTACCCATATACAATAAATGATATTTGAGCTATCTGTGTTTTCTGTAGCCGCACTATTCATAGTGCGGCTACAGAAAGCGCAATTTAGCGCGTTTGTAAGAGATAATCATGAAATTCAAATCCAATCTGTTCAGCTCCTATAAACGAGAACCGGCGGTCGCCAACCCCTGGCTGAAAATTGTGCTGCTCCTGCTTGCGCTGATCCTCCTCTCCGGCTGCGCCTCCGACACCTCCAAACGGATCGTGATCTGGAGCAGCCTGCGCCCGGTGGAACGGGATTTCCTGCAGCAGAAGCTGGAGGAGTTCAATCAACGCTATCCGGAATATCAGTTCCAGCAGTTGTACTATCAGACGGAAGAACTGCGCCCCAATTATATGGTTTCCGCCCTGGCCGGCAAGGGACCGGCGATCATCCACACCGCCAGCGATAATATCGGTCCGCTATCTGAACTGGAAGTGATCATGCCCCTGGAGGGCCTGTTTACCCCGGCTTTCCTCGACAGCTTCCTGACCGAGCCGTTTTCCGCCAATACCTGGCTGAATGGGCACCTCTACCAGATTGCCGACCGGGTGGGCAATCACCTGGCGCTGGTCTACAATAAGGAATTTGTGTCAAAGCCACCGGAGACCATCGACGAATTGATCGAAATGGGCCAACAGATCGCGGTGGACGGCGACAACGACGGGGAGATCGACCGCTACGCCCTGGCCTGGAATTTTATTGAGCCCTACTTCGTGGTGCCGTTTCTGGGATTGTATGATGGCTGGATCCTCGACCAAAATAACCGGCCCACCCTCAACACCCCGGCGATGGTGCAGGCGGCGCAATTGATTTACGACCTGGCCAACAAATACAAAATTATCCCCAAAGAATGCGACTACGAGACCGCCAACGCCCTGTTTCTGGATGGCAAGGCGGCGATGATCATCAACGGTCCCTGGTCCTGGGGAACCTACCTGAAGCGGGGGATGGATATCGGCCTGGCGCGGATTCCCCGCAATGCCCAGACCGGCAGTTGGGCCACCCCGATCGTTTCCCCGGTAGGGTATATGCTGAACGTTAATTTGAAAGGGGAGGCGCTGAAAATTTCGGTGGAGCTGGTTAAATTTCTGACTTCGCCGGAAGTAGAGCTGGAATTTTGCCGCCAGTTTAACCTGATCCCCTCGCGGAAGGATTTGCTGGAGGATCCCTCCTTACAGCAGGACCCGCTTTACCGGGCGGCGCTCGACCAGATGCGGGTGGGCCAGCCGATGCCGGTGATCACCGAACTGCGCTGGATCTGGGACGCCATGCGCCCGGGATACCAGGGCATCTTCACCGGCACCTATACCCCGGAGGAAGCGGCGAAAGATATGCAAAGCCTGGCGGAGAAGCTGATCCGGGAGAACCGGGAGTAGCGCGCTGCGCGCGCTGCATGGGGCAAAGGGCATGGGGCAACTACTCTGTGTATCATACTTGTGTCGGCTTACCAGGTAAATGTCACGAAGAGAATATTTTACCTCAGAATGAATACAATGAAAGTAGTTGCCCCATGCCCCATGCCCTTTGCCCCATGCAAAGCATCACCCAAACGTATTTTTGGCTGCACTTGTGCAAGTTTAGACGGCTCTAATCAACGCTCAAAACTGACGGAGACCCTCTCGTGGCGGCAGTAACCAAACATGGCAACATCAACCGGCTGGCGTATCTGTTTTTGCTGCCGGCATTCCTGATGCTGGGACTGGTGGTAATCTACCCCTTTGTCTACAATGTGATCATCTCCTTCTCCAACATGAACTTGACCCACTTCCGCGATTGGAAACTCAGCGGTCTCGGAAATTACCTGCAGGTGCTCTCCGAGGATAATTTCTGGTATTATTTCTTCAAGACCGTATTATGGACGGTTCTCAACCTGACCTTTCACGTGGGCATCGGGGTGTTCCTGGCGCTGATCCTCAATAAGGATATCAAGGGCAAGACCATCTACCGCACCTTACTGATCCTCCCCTGGGCGGTGCCGCAATACATTACCGCCCTCACCTGGCGAGGCATGTTCAATTCTGAATACGGGGCGGTCAATCTGGTGCTGGAGCAGCTCTTTGGGGTGCAGGTGGCCTGGCTCTCCACCGAATGGGGCGCTTTTGCCGCCTGTCTGATCACCAACATCTGGCTGGGGTTTCCTTTTATGATGGTGATCGCCCTGGGCGGGCTGCAGAGTATTCCTGATGACCTCTACGAAGCGGCGGATATTGACGGCGCCACTGCCTGGCAGAAGTTCTGGAACATCACCATGCCGATGCTCCGCCCGGTGATGGTGCCGGCGATTACCCTGGGGGTGATCTGGACCTTCAACAATTTCAATGTGGTGTGGCTGGTGAGCAACGGCGGCGAGCCTTCCGAAACCACCCACATCCTGGTCAGTTGGGTCTACCGGGCCGCGTTCTTCTACTACCGGATGGGTTATGCCGCGGCATTTTCCATGATCATCTTCCTGATCCTGTTCGTCTTCGGCTGGCGCTTTATCCGCAAGACCAGCGCCACGGAGAATGTGTATGGATGAGTTGTTTCTTGATAAATGTGCTGTAATCAGGTCTCCTGGACTTATAAATGCGTTATTGGTTGTTGGTCTTTGGCTTTGGATTTTTGTCTATGCCCGTTCTTTAGAAATAACCAACAACCAATAACCAACAACCAATGGCTAATACTGAGCTTTAAACTTTGAATACTGATGAGGCAGTGTAACATGGCAAAACCACGCGATCTATCTCTGAAAGGTAAAATCGGCGCTCACATTGTGCTGATCTTGTTCACCCTGTTCTCCATCTACCCGGTACTGCGGGTGTTCTCGATCTCCATCCGTCCGGGGGAACGGCTACTGACCAAATCGCTGGCGATCATCCCGGAGGGCGCCAATTTTCATTCCTATTACCGGCTGTTCTTTGAAGAGCCCTTCCTGATCTGGCTGCGCAACAGCCTCTTTATCTCCCTGGTGGTGACGGTGATCGGAGTCGGGCTGGCCACCACCGCCGGCTATGCCTTTTCCCGCTTCAAATTTCCCGGCCGTTCCGGGATGATGATCGGGTTGATCACCACCCAGATGTTCCCGGTGAGCATGCTGCTGCTGCCGCTATTCATCTTGTTGATTAAATTGAAATTATATGATTCGTTCCTGGGGTTGATCGTGGCCTATTCCGCCACCGCCCTGCCGTTTACCATCTGGCAGATGAAGGGTTATTACGATACCATTCCCTACAGCCTGGAGGAAGCGGCGATGATCGACGGCGCCTCGCCGACCTACACCTTCTACCGGATCATCCTGCCGCTGGCAATGCCGGCGCTGGCCATCACCGCCCTCTTTTCTTTCATGAGCGCCTATTCGGAATACCTGGTGGCGGTGGTGCTGATCCAGAACACCGATTATTTTACCTTGCCCCTGGGGCTGAAGAGTTTTCAATCGACCATGGAAGCCACCTGGGGCTTATATTCCGCCGGCGCTATTATCGTCAGCCTCCCGGTGGTGGCCCTGTTCATCTTCCTCAGCCGCTGGCTGATATCCGGCCTGACCCTGGGCAGCGTGAAAGGGTAAATGAAATTGGTGGTTGGTTATTGGTGATTGGGAAAGACTGTGTAGACCAGAAACCAACGACCAAAAACCAACGACCAATAAGAAAGCTGTCAGTTAACAAAACCTCGCATGGAGATGGTTTCCTCAAAGCCAATAACTGAGCAGTGGCACTAAGCGATAGGGAGAATGATGCTGGAAAAAATTGCGAAAAGAATGTCGGATCTGGGGTTTACCCAGTACGAAGCGCGTGCCTATATCTGCCTGCTGCAGAACTTTCCGGCGACCCGTTACGAGATCAGCAAGAAAAGCGGTGTGCCGCGGTCGGCAATTTATGACGTGATTCAACGGCTGGAAAATCTCGGGGTGGTCAACGCTATTTCCACCAAACCGGAAAAATATGTGCCGCTGCCCCCGGATAAGTTCGTGGAATTGCTGGAGAATCGCTATAAGAATAAGATCGAGGAGTTTTACGGCTGCGTCTCCAATCTGGAAGTGAGCATCGAGACCGAGAATCTCTGGAATATTACCGGTTATAAGAACATGATTCTCAAAGCCAAAGAGATGATTGCTAATGCGGAGAAAGACATTTACCTGTCCACCTGGAACCGGGAAATCCAGTCGCTGGAGCCGGAGTTGCGCGATGCCCATCAGCGCGGGGTCAAGGTGGTGGTGTTCTCATTTACCGAAACCATCGATTTTGGCCTGGTGTTCAGTTACGGCTTGAAGGAGAAAGTGCTGGAGCAGGCCTGGGACCACAAAATTATTTTAGTGCGGGACATGGAGGAGCTGCTGATGGGCGAGGCCAACAAGGAAATTCCCCGCAAGGTGGCCTGGACCCAGAACAAGGCCATCGTCAGCATCGCTGCCAATCATATTATCCTCGACATCACCCTCTACGGTCTGCGCCTGGGCGTAGACATCAGTGAGGTGGTTATCGAAACCCAGCCGGGCCAGCTGGGGCTGCTTGACCGTCTGCTGAAAGAGCGCTTCCCTGAGAATCCGATGTTCAATCATGATATCGCAGCGCTGCATGCCAATGATTTCAAAACTCTGGTGAAGGCGCATAAGACCGCAGTGGGAGGGGAGCGATAAAAATGTCTGGTGCCACGCTCCGCGTGGCGCCCGGTTTTTCGACGCTCTGCGTCGAGTGCGCGAACCTTTTGGGATATTGCGTGTTAAAGTAATGTTTTTTATGGCGTGACGCAGAGCGTCGAACGAGAACTAAAGCGAGTTAAATTCAAAAATATAATACCGTAATATATCAAGGAATTGGAGGAATAATGAAGCAGTTGATTGCGGCCGGCTGGTTGCTGCTGGCCACGGCGCTCTTTGCCCAGCCGGTGGTGACGGTGCCGGAGTTTGCCACCGAGAACGACTCGATCAAGATCATATTCGACGCCACCCAGGGCGGGGGGGGCATGGCCGGCTATACCGGTACCCTCTACACCCATACCGGGGTGATCACCAACCTTTCCGGCGGGCAATGGGCCCATGTGATCGGCAGTTGGGGCAATAACAGCACCCAGCCCTCCCTCACCCGCATCGGCACCGATCTGTATGAACTGGTGATCGGGTTTCCCCGGCAATTCTACAGCGTCACCAACCCCAATGAGCATATCGAGCAGCTGGCCTTTGTGTTCCGCAGCGCCAGCGCGACCCAGCAGACCGAAGACCTGTTTGCGGTGATTTACCAGCCGGGCCTTTCCGTGGTGATGATCGAGCCCCAGGTGTCGGTGCCTTTCGGCATCCCGGAGCGCTCCCCGGCCTTCGTCAGCCCCGGTGATACCCTGCGCATCGCCGCTACCGCCGCCCAGATCGGGGTTCAGTTAAGCTCGATCACCCTGAGCGTGGCGGGAACCCAGGTGGCTCAAACCACTTCCGATACGCTGATGTATGATTTCATCGCCGATAACTTCGGGCAGGGCATGACGACTGTTTCAGTGATCGCCGCCGCCACTTCCGGCAGCGCCGATACCGCGAGCTTCAAGGTGATGGTCAATCCCCCGCAAGTGCTGGCCAATCCTCCCGCTGGCGTCAAGCCGGGCATCAACTACAACAGCAGCACCAGCGTCACCCTGGCGCTGTTCGCGCCCGAGAAAGAATTTGTCTACGTGATCGGGGATTTTGGCGATTGGATGGTGCTGCCTAACCGTTTCATGAACAAATATGAAGCCGGCCCGGACAGCGTGCTGTGGTGGCTGACCATCGACGGGCTGACCCCGGGGGTGGAATATGCGTTCCAATACCTGGTCGACGGCGATCTGCGTATTGCCGATCCCTACACCGACAAGGTGCTCGATCCCTGGAACGATCCGTATATTCCGAGCATTACTTATCCCAATCTCAAACCGTATCCGAATGGCAAGACCGCCGAGCCCACGTCAGTGTTTCAGACCAATCAGACCCCTTACGTCTGGCAGCACAGCGCCGGCTACCAGCGCCCGGTGCAGGAAGCGCTGGTGATCTATGAGATGCTGTTGCGCGATTTCATTCACCGCCACGATTACCAGACCCTGATCGATACCCTGGATTACCTGGAAAATCTCGGGGTCAATGCCATCGAGCTGATGCCCTTCAACGAGTTTGAAGGCAACAGCAGTTGGGGCTATAATCCCTCGTTCTACTTTGCTCCGGACAAATATTATGGCACCAAAAACGCGCTGAAAACATTTATTGATGAATGCCACAGCCGTAATATCGCAGTGATTATGGACATGGTGCTGAACCATTCCTACGGGCAGAGCCCCCTGGTACGGCTCTACTGGAACAGCCAGCTCAACCGCCCGGCCGCCAATAATCCCTGGTATAATGAGGTTTCTCCCAATCCGGTGTACGCCTGGGGAAGTGATTTTAACCATGAGAGCATCCATACCCAGGCCTTCGTCGACCGGGTAAACCGTTATTGGCTGACCGAATATCAGGTCGACGGCTTCCGTTTCGATTTCACCAAGGGCTTTACCAACACCCCGGGAGACGGCGGGGCCTTCGACCAGGCCCGGATCAATATTCTCAAGCGCATGTCCGATGAGATCTGGGCGGTCGACGGCAGCGCC
Organism: Calditrichia bacterium; assembly: GCA_020635015.1. GTDB lineage: Bacteria > Calditrichota > Calditrichia > RBG-13-44-9 > J075 > JACKAP01. The sequence continues at coordinate 114,503 of JACKAP010000011.1, forward strand.
TATGTGATTTTGGAGCATTTTACCGATAATACCGAGGAAAAAGTTCTGGCAGAATACCAGAACGGGATGATGATCTGGGGCAACTTGAATTACAATTATAACGAAGCGACCATGGGTTATCATGACAACGGCAAGTCCAATTTCAGCTGGGGATACTACGGCAACCGGGGCTGGACCAAGGCCAACCTGGTGACCTACATGGAAAGTCACGACGAAGAGCGCCTGATGTATAAAAATCTGGAATTCGGGAACAGTTCCGGCAGCTATAACATCAAGGATCTGGAAACTGCCCTGCAGCGCATCAAGCTGGCCGGCGCGTTTTTCTTCACCTATCCCGGGCCGAAGATGGTCTGGCAGTTCGGCGAGCTGGGTTATGATATCTCGATCGACGATCCCTGCCGGGTATGCGAAAAGCCGATCCTCTGGCAGTATTTCGATGCTACCGAGCGCCACAAACTTTACAAGACTTTTCAGGCACTGCTCAAGCTGCGCCGGGAGAATGCGCCTTTCCACAGTCCCAGCTCCTTCGTGTCGATGGATTTGAGCGATCCCCAGGGGCGTAAGCGGATCGGCATCATTCACCCGGACATGCGGGTGGTGATTTTGGGGAACTTCGGGGTGACGACCCAGAGCTTCAACCCCAGCTTCTACAACACCGGCACCTGGTATGATTATTTCAGCGGGGACAGCATCGAGGTCGCCAATGTCAACGATCAGCTGACCCTGGGACCGGGCGTATTCCACATCTTCACCGACGTGCGCCTGCCGGCGCCGGAGCCGGGGTTGGTGACCGGCATCGTGGAAAACCGTGCGCCGGGGCTGACGCCGGCGGATTTTGCGCTGCACGCCAACTATCCCAATCCGTTCAATCCGGAAACCACCATCGAGTTCGACGTGGCCCGGGCCGGCAAGGTGAAGCTGGCGGTTTATAATGTGCTTGGCCAGCAGATCAGAATTCTCAGCAATTCTCAGTTGAATCCGGGAAGTTACCGGGTTAAATGGGACGGCACCAACGACAGCGGGGAGGCGGTCTCCAGCGGGATCTACTTCCTGCGCATGAGCGCCGGCAGCTTTACACAGCACCGGCGGATGCTATTAATGAAATAGTATGGTATGACCCAAACTACGGGGCATACCATACTATTTTGGCTTGTATCAAGATGGCACAACCTGGCAACCATGTATCCGTGTCATCAGCGTTCTATTAAGATTAGCGCGCCATCCTGGAAAGGGTGGTGCGTTTTTTTTGTACGGGATTGGGACCGTCGCTCTGTTATCATTCCATCGAGAAAATGCCGATAGAATGTTGCAAAAACAAACAACTCTCACTACATTAAACCAAACTGACATCATCTCTCATTTATATCACCTTGATAAAGGAGGCTGAAATGAAACGGTATGTCCGCCATTCAGTCATTTTATTGCTGGGTATTATGATCAGCGCACTGCATGCGCAGGATGACCTGACCTTTCAGGTGAACATGAGTATTAAATCTGATGAAGGCGTCTTCAATCCCGGCGCCGGTGACATCGTGGTGGTGCGGGGCGAATTCAACGGGTGGGCCGGCAACGCCGAGCAGTTGTTTGACGCCAATGCGGATAAGATCTATGACGGCACGTTCAATATCGCCACCGGTACCAGCCCGCAATATTACAAATTCGTAATCGTCAATAGCAACGGTGATATTTGGGAAGGAGATCCCGATCGGGAAGTGATCCTGACCGGCTCGCCGCAGGTGCTGCCGGTGGTGTGGTTTGATAATGATTCTACCTTCGGTTTTCCACCATTTGGGTCGATTTTATTCCAACTAAACATGGAAGCGGCCACTGCCGTCGGCCTGTTCGACGGCTCGGCCAATGACAGCATATTTGTCTATGGATCATTTAACAATTGGGGGCCTAATGACAACAACTTCCTGCTGCAGCAAATCTTTGGCGAGCCTTTTGGCTATGAGTTAAATGCCGGCGTAATTGCGGAAGTAGGTTCTCTCGTGCAGTACAAATACTATTTGAATCGAAATGATAGTGCCTTTGAAGGCTGGGAAGAACCACCCACAATGGGCGGCGGCAACCGTATTGTAACGTATCAAGGAACCAATACCCAGGTGGAGCCGATGCGCTGGTTCATGGATATCCCCAATGAAGGTGTGATCTCCAGCGGCAGCGTTACCGTGCATCTGTCGGTTGATATGACTCCGGCGCTGAGCCTCTCCGATCCATTCGATCCGGCGGTCGATCATGTGTACTTCTCCGGGGAGGATCAGTTTATGGGCTGGACCCAGGGCTGGGATCCACAGCGCGGGGTTCAGGAGGATCTTGAGTATAGCGATGTCGACGGCGATCTGATCTATGACCTGACCCTGACCCTCAATTCCCCGACCTATTATGCCCTGGTCTACCGGGTCTGTTTCGGTGAAACGCCCGCAGCCGTCACTTGCGAGGGGGGCGGGTTTGATTTCGGCAAGAGCCGCTCCCGTTATATTTGGGATTCGAACAGCGGCTCGATTCCCACTGAGATCACTTTCGCGACCGACGTTTACACTGAGAATCCCCCGCTGGTGGTGGAGACGCATCCCCATGCCGGCATTGTTGGGCTGGATGAGCAATCGCCGCAGGATGAGCAGTCCCCGGCTGCTTTCACCTTGCACCAGAACTATCCCAATCCTTTTAATCCGAAAACCACAATCGAGTTTGAAACCGCCCAATCCGGCCGGGTGAAGCTGACAGTATACAATGTGCTCGGCCAGCAGATCAAAACCCTCAGTGACGGTCAGTTGAACCCTGGCAGTTACCGGGTCACCTGGGACGGCACCAACGACAACGGAGCAGCGGTCTCCAGTGGGATCTACTTCCTACGCATGAGTGCCGATAGCTTTTTGCAGCATCGGCGGATGCTGTTAATGAAATAATATGGTATGACCCGTAGCTTGGGTCGTACCATACTATTTTTGTTTGTATCAAGATGGCCCAACTTGGCACCTATACGATGAAAACTGATGTCCTCGAAATACTCGAAATGATACGAAAGCATTTAAATATTTATCTTTCTTTGGTGTCCTTTCGAGTGTTTCGTGGGCCAACTTTTAAGATATTAAAATAGAACAACATTCGCGACAATCCGCGTCATCCGCGTTCTATTCAGATTAGCGCAATTTTTGCAACTGCGCGTTGATCTCCGGTGCAAAATAGGGCTGCAGCCGGGGCTGTCCTCGCAGCCGCCCCTGAAGATCTTCCAGTACTTTAACAGCCTCCGGGCTGCGTCCGCTTTGCTGCAGACAGCGGGAGAGAGTGGTGGCGCCCTTCAGACGGTAGAACATCTGGATGCCGCTGTCCTGCAGCGGGGTCAGCAGCTCGACCGCCCGAGGCAGGTCGGCCTCGCGAGGTTTTTGAGAAACAAAATTGCGCGCCGGTACGGAATAATTTTTCCCCCGGGCATAGCGCAGATAGGCGCTGAGCAGGCTGCCGGGGTAATCGCGCAGCATGGTGTCAGTTACCTCTTGCGCTTTGGCGAGTTCATCGCCTCCTTCCAGCATCAGAAACAAACCCACTTCATTATTCTCCAGGATCAGGCGGGCCTGCTTCTCCTCAGCGGCGTTGCGCGGGGCGATAATGTTCAAGCTTAACGGCGCCGAACGTTCCGCTTTATAGCGCACGGTGACCTTATAGGCGCCGGCCTCCGGGAAAGCATAGCCGTTGCCCCCGTAGAAAATTCGAGCGGCGCCATGGGCGCTTTCATTGCGGTTGAGGGTGATGCTTTTGTCGGTATCGGCGACATATAGCGGGCTGTAGGGAAGGCGCTCGCCGCCCGGCCCGCTGATCTCATAAACCAGCGTTTCCATCTCCGGACTCAGCCCGCCGGGGATGGTCATCGTGGTGTTGCCGGTATTGGTTACTTTTACCAGCACCACCACCGGCTCGCCCAGTAAAAAGTCGCTCTTTTCCGCACTGAGTTCCAGCTTGAAATCCTGCCCGGATGCTCCGCCCGTCAGACTGACCGCGAGCCAGACGGCCATCATGGTTAAGAAAGAATATCGCATGTTTATCTCCAGTTTATTTTTTTTAATACTTTTATCCACGGATTACACGGATTTTCACTGAGTGAAACACTCGTCTGTTAATACACAATATATTAATCTTCCTGAAGCATATCTGTAGAAGTTCTTTTGTCTTTAATTCGTGTTAATCCGTGTAATCCGTGGTTCCAAAAAAAATCAATGTAAATTATTGCAGGATCGGCCCGACCCGAACGCCTCGCCCCCCGGGCCCACCGCGTCGATGTCGTGCGATTCCAGGTGGTCGCAGCTATTGTCGGAAAAAATATAGCGAAAGTTTGAGCCCACCACTGAAGTCTGATTCATGATGCTGCGCACCCCGTCGCCATCGGAGTGGAGCAGGTTAAACCCGTGCCCGGCTTCGTGCATGGTGGTGCGCAGGTATTTATCCTCCAGGTCCGATCCGCTGAAGGCGTTGCGGAACACCGAAAATCCCAGCCGCCGCTCGGCATTGGGGAGCGAGGGAACGCTGCCGGTGTTCATGAACATGATGCCGAGGAGTCCCTGGTCATCCGCAGTGACAAAGGCGCCGTGCATATAAAATTCCGATCCACCCGGCAAATTGGCGTTGGCCTGCCAGAAGCTATACATGTCGGCGGGCGTGAACACCGCACCGGCCTGGGGATCGGGAATGGCGGTATCATCATAGCTCAGTTCCAGGATCCAGCCGCACTCGGTATAACCCCGACGCATGGTGGAGAGGGTATTGTTGCGGAAGCGGTAATAATCCGGCAGGGGAATGCCATCCAGCGCGTCAAATTCCATCATGCATACCCGGGTGGGCACCTTGAAGGTGAAATCCGGGGAGTTGTTGTTGCCGGGATTGCGCACCTGAACGGTGTGGGTAGATCCGAGCGTGAAGGGCGTTTGTGGCTCGCAGATGATCGCGTTATCGACGAACTCCAGGGGCAGGGCGCGCAGCGGGAGGGAACTGCCGGCATATCGTTTTACCTCCACACCGTCGATGAAGACCTTTGAAAGGGTGGTGAATTTACTGCCGAAAACGGTAATCTCCTTACCCTCGCGATTGGGGATTTCCACCCCATCAATCTGCGGCGACTCCGGCGTACCTCCGGCGGTGACAGTGAAGCTGCTGGCAGCGGAAGTTTCGCCGTCGGAGCGCACTTGCACGTCTTTGTTGCCGGCGGCAGTACCGTAGGGAACGGTGAAGCGGAGAATCTTTCCCAGCCCCAGATTGCTGGCGTAACGGGTTTCCACTGCAGTGCCGTCGAAAAGCACCACGCCACCCAGACCGCCCTGGGTAAAGCGTACTTCCACAATGGTGCCGCCCGGTCCGGATGCCGGGGTCATCGATTGAATGACCGGCGGTTTGCCGGTGCAACCCGCCAGCATTCCGAATAAGACTGCCAGGACCGGCAATAAACCTAATTGACGATATATTCGCATATCTACTTCCTTTCGTTATAAGGTGAATATAAAATGCTTAAATGTTTCACAACGAGCAGGAAACAGTCATAAGAGCAGGTAAGGTAGAAATAATTCTCAGAATAGCTTTGATCGATTTTTATTTACCGTTGCGCCGGTCATTCGCAATCGCATAAATGTAAGGCATATTTCAGGTGGGTCAGGCGGGCAGGGCCGAATCTGGGCCGGTGAACCATGAACATGTTGTCGAATTCATTTTCGGGGATCGGGGGAGGGGAGGGGATACCCAGTGCTTCGATAATGTCCGGCACCGTGTTGGAATGTCCGGCTACCAGCACGGACTTGCCGGCAAAATCGGTTAAAATTCGCCCGGTCAATTGGGTGATATCCGCTGCTGGAATAATTTGCGGATTTAACCCCAGTAAAATGGCAAGCGAATCAGCGGTTTGTTGAGTGCGGAGAAATTCCGAGACGAAGATTGCTTGCACCCCGGTACTGCTGAGAGCATGGGCCAGGGCGCCGGCGCGGCGGTGCCCGTCTTCCGTGAGAGGGGGATTATTCCCCGGCGCCTTTTCTGCATGGCGCACCAGGATAATTGTTGTTACAGGATTAAACCAACAGCGATAGCCCAATATGAGGATGATGATCAGGCTGGCGATAATGGCCGGATAGGCGTAGATTTTTTTCATAAACATATAATAAGGCAGAACCGGCTTAATATCAACCGAAATGATGGCGGATGATTTCGGGGCTGCTTTACATGTGAGTCGTTTTTTTATATATTGGTTGTTGGTTTTTGGTTTTTGGTTTTTGGTTTTTGGATGTTGGATGTTGGATGTTGGTCGTTGGTTGTTAGTGGTTAATGCCAATTACAAATTGAACAAAACAGATTTATGTAGCCACAGATTCACACATATTTACACGGATTTTGTTGTTTTTTGCAAAAAGACCAGTTTTCATCGGTGTTCATCCGTGAAAATCCGTGGCTAAAACTCAACATGTAATTCGCAAAGAGTGAAGACCAAAGGAGAAATCAATGAACCGTTCCCAACTTACCCGCTACTTTCTGCGGGTGCGGAAGGTGTCGGAAGATATCTGCGCCCCGCTGGAGGTGGAAGATTATGTGATCCAGCCGATAATGGATGTCAGCCCGCCCAAATGGCATCTCGGGCACACCAGCTGGTTTTACGAGGCGCTGTTCCTGGATAAGCTGATCCCGGATTACAGCGCCTATCACCCCGATTATGCCTTCGTATTCAATTCCTATTACGAATCCTTCGGTACCCGGATCCAGCGCGATAGCCGGGGCACCCTCTCCCGGCCGTCAGTGGAAGAGACCATGCAATTCCGTGCCGCCATAACCGAACAGATGTGCGAGTTGATCGAAACTATCGACGAAGCGAAATGGCCGGAGTTCCGTAAACATGTGATCCTGGCGCTAAATCATGAGCAGCAGCATCAAGAGCTGTTGCTGACCGATATCAAGTTTATTTTCGCTACCAACCCGCTGCGCCCGGCTTATCTGGCGGCCGGTAGCGAACCTGCTGTTTATCGCAACCCGCTGCCGGATCAGCGATACCTGAACTTTCCCGGCGGCGTGTATGAGATCGGTTACCAGGGAGAAGGGTTCTATTACGACAATGAGCGCCCGGTGCATAAGCAGTATGTGCACGATTTCAAGCTGGCCAATCGCCTGGTGACCAATGGGGAATATCGTGATTTTGTCGAAGCCGGAGGCTATCGCGATTTCCGTTACTGGCTTTCCGACGGCTGGGAAACCGTTAAGCGGGAAGGCTGGCAGGCGCCGCTGTATTGGGAAAAGATTGACGGCGAGTGGTATGAGTTCACGCTGCGCGGCTTGCAGAAGCTCGATGCGGAAGCGCCGGTATGCCATGTCAGTTATTTTGAAGCCGATGCATTTGCCCATTGGTCGGGGAAACGCCTGCCCACCGAAGCGGAATGGGAAGTGGCGGCGCGGGCGGCTGGATTGCAGCCGGAAGGAGGCAATTTTTACGATCGTAAACACTTCCATCCCCGTCCGCTCGGCGATGACCTGCGCCGGAAACCGGAACCGTTGCACCAGATGCTGGGCGATGTATGGGAATGGACCCGCAGCGCCTACCTGCCGTATCATGGTTACCGCCAGGTAGAAGGGCCGCTCGGAGAATATAACGGCAAATTTATGATTAACCAGATGGTGTTGCGGGGCGGCTCCTGTGCCACTTCAGCCGATCATACCCGCATCACCTACCGGAATTTTTTCCAGACCGACAAGCGTTGGCAGTTCAAGGGGATCCGTCTGGCAGAAGATGGATAACAGGGTTTGCCACTAAGGATTGATTAAAAATTAACTTGTTAACTTCCGCCACAGAGACACAGAGATCACTGAGATGTTATAAATTAAACAAAATCAGTCTCTGTGTGCTCTGTGTCTCTGTGGCAATTCTATTGGATATTCGATAACTTATTCTTTAACCGATCCTAAGGAGAATCCGGCGTGTAGCGGATAATCTCCACCGCTTCCAGGGTCATCAGGCTGCCGCAGCGGCTTTCTTCCAGCATGGTTTCGATGATGGTGATCGCCTGGCGGATCTTCTCATCGGTATCGACCACTTCGATCAGCAGCGGTAGCTGTTCCGAAAGCCGCAGTAGCCGGGCGGTATGAATCACCCGGCTGCTGGCCCCGTAGCCGATAATGCCCTTGATTACCGTGGCTCCGGCCAGGCCGGTTTCCCGCAGTTGTAACACGATCGCCTCAAATAACGGTCGCCCCTGATAACGGTCGTCTTCATTAATATATACCCGCAGCAACTTTCCGGAACCTTTAATTTCCATAACGCCCCCTCAGGCTAATTTCTTCGAGTCCACGGATGACCCGGAATAACTTGGCGCGGCCTGCAGCCGCAACCAAATGGTAAATACTAATTGCTCAGTGGTCAATGCTCATGGTAAAACACTTTGTCGCACCACAAAATTTTGTTAACAAAACAAAGTTCTGGGCCAGTGTCGTACAGATTTTCCATCAAGACCACCCAATACCCTGCATCCAATATCCAACATCCAAAACCCAACCCCCTACATCCCTCTCCCCGCCAGCAGCCCCAGAAAGGCCGCTATCAACCCAACCAGAACGCTCACAAAAACATTCAGGAAGGCTTTATAAAACGAATTGACTTGCATGAGCATGACGGTTTCGTAGGAAAAGGTCGAAAAGGTCGTAAAGGCTCCCAGCAGACCAATGGTCAGGAACAGCCGTAGATTGGGGTGAATGATGTAATGATCCGCCAGCCCCGCTATCAGGCCCAGCACAAACGAGCCGATCAGGTTGACCGCCAGGGTGCCGCTGGGAAAATCGCTGCCGGCAAAAGCAGCATATACCCGGCCGGAGATCCAGTAACGCAGCAGCGCCCCGCAACAACCGCCCAGACCAATGGCCAGATATTTGCCCATATATTAGCGCTCAATTTCATTTATGCTTTGAACGGTCACAATATGCGATCGACCGCTATCGTCGCTTTAAAACCACCCCACTCGAGGTATGGATACGGATTTTGCGCTGCCGGATCGCCTTTGGCTGATCCGGATAAACCTGATCTTCGTCGACCAATAGTTCCCACTGGCCTTCCGGAAGGGTGATGTCGTGCTGCTTTTCACGGTTTCCATTTAGTGCCACCAGGTAGGTGCCGCTCTCATGGCTCAGGGTATAAGCCAGCAGGAAGGGATCGCTGCTGGGGAGGAAGCTGAACTGCCCGGGCATGGCATGACGAAAGGCCCGGTGCTGCTTGCGCAGCCGGATCAGATCGCGGTAATACTGCAGCAGCCTGTCATTGATCCGGGCATGCTGGAAGTTCAGCCAGTTGGTCGGATTATCCTTTTCATAGCTGTTGTGATCGATATGCCCCCAGGCGGAATCCCCCACCTCGTTTTGGGCAATCACCTTGCTGCGGGCAAATTCCTGCCCCTCGTGGAGCATCACCGGCCCCTGGCTGGTCAGCAGCGCCAGTGCCGCCAGCTTGTTGAGCTTTAATTCCTCCGGCTTCAGGCGAGTATGGCTTTCCAGATCGGTGATCCGCGTTTTTTCCAACGCCGGATGTAAGCTCAATCGGATAAAGTCGCCCAGGGTGTGATTGTCGTGCGCCTCCAGGTAGTTGATCGAATGGCTGATGTCGGTAAAAAGGCCCCCATATTCACGAGGTGTGCCCATTACAGAGCGTTCCAGGCCCTTGCGGTCCATGCCCTGCTTCCATTCGCCAAAGATGAACCCGCGATCGTTGAGCGGGTCCCAGCCCTTGAGCGCGTTGCGGATCTGGTCGTTCCAGGCGGCCCAGCCGATATCGGAAAAGCCTGCGGGATCATATCCGCCTCCGCCCCAGGGCTCGGCGATAATGATTACGTTCGGATTGATCTTACGTGCTTCCGCCAGGATCTGCCGGCAGGTCTCACGATCGATCATTGCCGCCAGATCGAAGCGGAAACCGTCAATATGGTATTCGGTCATCCAATATTTGACGCTCTCAATGATCATCCTCCGGGCCATCAGGCGTTCGGTCTTGAAATCATTGCCACAGCCGCTGCGTCCTTCAAAGCGGCAGTCATCGGTGAGGTGAAAATAATAAAACTTGTCGATATACTTAAACGGATTGTAATCGTATTCGGATACATGGTTGTAGACCACATCCATCAACACCGCAATCCCGTTTTTATGGAAGGTTTTGACCATCTCCTTGAATTCCCGCACCTGCCGACCGTCGGCGCCGTTATATTCGCCCGGTTTCATGGTGCCGCCGGTCGCATAATAGGATTCCGGAGCAAAGAAATAGCTGGTCATATAGCCCCAGTGATTGCGCGCATAAGGATTCCAGGTATTGAAAGTGGACACGGTGGAATCGCGGAACGGCACTTCGATATTGGCAAAATCCTGTGCCGGCAATAGCTCCACGGCATTAATCCCCAGGGCGCGGAGGTAGGGCAGCCCGCCCTGCTGATCTTCTGCCGTCAGGCCAAGATAGGACCCGCGCAATTTTTCCGCCACGCCGGAACTGGGATCGGCAGTGAGATCACGGATGTGCATCTCATAAATCAGCAGATCGCGATGGGGGATGTCGACCCAGGTATCACCTTCCCAGTCAAAATCGTCCGGGGGAAGGATCAGCGTTTTTGCCGGGTGGGTATAGTGGTTGCGGCTCACGACGGCCGGGCTATAGGGATCGGCGATTTCCCGTGCGGCGTCAAAGATCTCCCCTTCACCAGTGGGACCGGCGATCCGGTAGGTGTAATATTTTCCGGTCAGGTCTTCGCTGGTCATATATTCCCATACCCCGTCTTCATCACGATTCATCGACACGCTTTGCCCGGCCGGATCGTCGTGCCGCTCGTAGATCACCATCCGCACCGAAAGCGCCCGGGGAGCGAACACCCGGAAGGCCAGTTGCGCTCCCTCCCGGCGATAGCCCAGCGCCTTGTCGCTGTAGAGCGAATCCAGTATCCCGGCGGGCATCAGGAATTTTTTTTGTTCGTCGTAAAGCAGGTAATAATGGGTGTTCAACTCAAACGGTTCGGAGGTTTCCAACTCCACAATGCCGCCGTTCTGCAGCGCTACGGGAGAATCGTCCTGGCCGGAAGGCCGGTTTGGGGTGACGCAAATCCGCTGAATATCGATATGAGGAGAGATCTTTACCTGCCGGTTGAAGTTGTCCGGAAGTATCCCGCTGTACTCGATTCGGGCCAAACGGCTCCCGTCGAGCCGGGCCCGGTCTATTTTGAAAACAAGTTCAGAAACGGATTGGGGGATTTCCTGAGGTAAAACAGGGTTCATAATGGTTCCTAATATTAGACCCAACAAGAGAATTATGCGTATCATTGCAGTTCCTGGGTTTAGATAAATGCAAACTGTTTATGCCAGGCACGATGCCCGACATACTTAGCATAAGGATCATAATGTAACAACGGGAAGAAATTATCAAAACGAAAAATGAATGTTGTTGTCGAATCTTTGCGGTCCGGATAAAAAATGAATACCCGGGATAATTTGCTTTGAAATGAGCGGGTTCTGTTTTAAAATACGGGCCTTTAGGAATGGATACGTGCAAGGACATCAATGACCCAGAGCAAGCCGTCCGGCGCAGTTGCCGGGCCACAGATGGTTCCCGCCCTGTCTCCGCGGAAAACGCGGGTTTTCCGGGTTCTGCTGCTCATGATTCCGCTGCTCTTTTTTATCTTTCTCGAACTCCTGCTGCGTCTCTTCGGTTACGGCAGCGATATACCGCTCTTCAAGACCCTGGAGGCCAATCCGCGCTATAATGCCATCAATCCCGCCCTGGGGCAGCGCTATTTCCCCGCCACCGGGGTATCGCCGATGGTGGCGTTTACCGATCATTTTTTGAAGGAAAAACCGTCGGGCGCTTTGCGAATTTTCGTGCTGGGCGGTTCTACGACTGCCGGCTATCCCTACCTGTATAACGGCAGTTTCCCGTCAATTTTGAAAGCGTTTTTGAACGCCTATTATCCGGAGCGCTATATCGAGATCGTCAATCTGGCCATGCCGGCGGTTTCCAGCTACACGGTGCGGGATATTGCCCTGGAACTGGGCGACTATCAACCCGATCTGCTGCTGATCTACGCCGGGCATAACGAGTTTTATGGGGGATTGGGACTCGGCTCTACCGAATCGCTGGGCCGGCAGCGCTGGTTTATCAATCTCTATTTGAAGCTGCGCGATTACAAGACCTTTCAGCTCCTGGGGAATTTGATGGCCGCGCTGCAGCATTCCGTTGGCGATCCAGGCCCGGCCGGGGAGGATGGCGCCACCCTGATGGAGCGTATGGCCGGCGAGCGCCATATTCCGTATCACAGCGATCTGTTTTTTCAAGCCGCCGATAATTTTGCCGGTAATATCGATGACATTCTTCAATATGCCTCCGCCCGGGATATCCCGGTGATGATCGGCACCCTGGTCAGCAATATCCGCGATCAGGCGCCGTTTGTGGATGTCTTTGCCGACCCGGCCGGGGAAGTGCGCTGGCGCGAAGCCTACCGGGAGGCACAGGCCGCTTTTGAGCGCGGCGATTACCCGGCGGCGCGGTCTGGCGTACAGCGCTGTATTGCGCTTGATTCCCTGCCCGCTTCCCAATATTTTCTGCAAGGGCGGATCCATGAGGCTCAGGGCGACAGCGCCGGCGCCTATGGTGCCTTCTACCGCGCCAAGGAGTTTGACGGCCTGCGTTTCCGGGCCAGCGAACTCCTTAACCGGCGCATCGGCCAATTTGCTGACAAACCGGGAGTTGCGGTGGTGCCGGTGAAGGAAGCATTTGAAGCGGCTTCCCCGGCACGGCTTCCCGGCGCATCGCTGCTGCTGGAACATCTCCATCCCAACCTGGCTGGTTATACTTTAATGGCCCGTGCCTATGGCGAGGTGATTCTCCAATCCGGCCTGGCCGGCCCTCCGCCGGCAGCGCCGCTGCCGGATTCACTCTGGATGGCCCGGCGGGGAGTGACCGCGATCGACCGCATCGTTGCCGATATGCGCATCCGCTTTCTGATGATGGGCTGGCCGTTTCAGCCCGGTTCTCCCCCCGGCAAGGCGTCATTGCCTTATGATCGGAACAATCCCCTGGACGTGCTGGCATACCGCTTCTGGATGAATGAGCTGACCTGGGAAGAGATGCATGTGGAAGCGGCGGCATATTACCGGCGCAGCGGAGAATGGGAGTTGGCCGCTGCGGAATACCGGGCGCTGATTCACGCCATCCCGGCCAATCCCTCGCCCTATCTGATCCTGGCTGATATGCTGATTCAAAAAGCGCGCCCCGGCGAGGCGCGGGTGCTGCTGGAGGAACTGCTGCAAACCCAGCCGGCTCCGCAAGCTTACCGTTTGATCGGACAGGCGTATCAGGCAGAAGGAGGGTACCGTGCGGCGCTGCCATATTTCGAACAGGCCGCTGCCCTGGGCGCTGCCGACCCGGATGTTCACCTGCAGCTTGCCCGGGCTTACGCCGAAAGCGGTGATTTTAACCGGGCGTATGCCTATGTCAAGCGGGTGCTGGCAATGCGGCCGGGAAATGAAGCCGCACAGCAATTGAACGAAATGATTATCAAACACTTTCAACAAGACGGCACCAACGGAAAGGAAATTATCCAGTGAAGCTGAGTATGAAACCGGATAAACCGGTCGGGATTGTCGGTTACGGCGCCTATGTGCCGCGCTACCGGCTGCCGGCGACGGAGATATCCAAGCTATGGCGGGGCGGCCAGGATCGCGGCGCGCTCCCGGTCAAGGAGAAAAGCCTGCCCGGTCCCGATGAGGACACCATCACTATGTCGATCGAAGCAGCGCAGAATGCCTTGCTGCGGGCGGAAATCGATCCGGCGCAGATTCGTTCGGTATGGGCGGGATCGGAATCCCATCCTTACGCAGTTAAGCCGAGCAGCACCATTGTCGCTCAGGCGCTGGGCATTGCGCCCTATACCACTGCCGCCGATTTCGAGTTCGCCTGCAAGGCCGGCACCGAGGCGATGCAGGCGGCGCTGGGATTTGCCGCCAGCGGGATGGCCAGCTATGCCCTGGCGATCGCCATGGATACCGCTCAGGGCCGCCCCGGCGATGCCCTGGAATATACCGCAGCGGCAGGCGGCGCGGCGTTTGTCGTGGGACCGGCAGAGAATGCGGTGGCGGTGCTGGAGGGCTCCTGCAGCTATTCTACCGACACGCCGGACTTCTTCCGCCGTTCCTATCAAAAATATCCTGAGCATGGTAACCGCTTTACCGGAGAACCGGCTTACTTTCACCATATCGCCAACTCAGTCAATACGCTGCTGGGAGACCTGGATCTGAAACCGGAAGATTTTGCCGCAGTGGTGTTTCATCAGCCGAACACCAAATTTCCCCAGAAGATCGCCAAAATGCTCGGCTTCAGCCCGGAGCAGATCAAGACCGGCCTGTTGGCGCCGCGTATCGGCAATACCTATGCCGGGGCGTCACCGCTGGGATTCACTGCCGTGCTGGATGAGGCCAAGCCGGGCGACCGCCTGCTGCTGGCCAGTTTCGGCTCCGGCGCGGGCAGTGATGCCTTTAGTTTTGTGGTCACGGACCGGATCGAGGCGGTTAAACACAAAGCCCCGAGCACTGAAAGCTATATCGAACGCTGTGTACGGGTGGATTATGCCACCTATGCTCGCTGGCGCAATAAAATCCGTCATTTTTAATCTATTCGGAGAATAATCAATGCGAAATGTAGCGATCATCGGCATCGGCCAGACGCCGGTGGATGAACATTGGGGGACCAGCCTGCGCGCCCTGGCGGCGAAGGCGGTGCTGAGCGCCCTGGATGACGCCAACTTGCCCGGCGTAGAGGCGCTTTACGTGGGCAACATGCTCAGCGGTATCCTCACCAGTCAGGAGAATCTCGGCGCGCTGATCGCCGAAACCTGCGGCATGCCCGGCATCGAAGCGGTCAAAGTAGAAGCAGCCTGCGGCTCGGCAGCGGCAGCCTTCCGTCAGGCGGTGCTGGCGGTCGCTTCCGGTGCGGTGGATTCCGCCACGGCGGTCGGGGTAGAAAAGCTCACCGAGATGAGCGGCACCGCCACCACCTTCGGGCTGGCCACGGCCTCGGACAGCGATTATGAAGCCGCGATGGGGCTTAGCTTTGTGGCGATCAACGCCCTGTTGATGCGCCGCTATATGCACGAATACGGCTGGCGGAAGGAAGATTTTGCGCCGTTTGTGATGAATGCGCACCGTAATGCCGCCCATAATCCCAATGCCATGTTCCGTAAACCGATCACCGCCGAACAGTACGCTCAGGCCAAGGTGGTGGCGGACCCGATCAACCTGCTGGATTCCAGCCCGATCGGCGACGGCGCGGCGGCGGTGGTGGTGGTGGCGGAGGAACATCTGTCGCGCTATGGCGGCCGGCCGGTGGCAGTGCGCGCCTGCGAGATCGGTACCGACACTATTGCCCTGGATAATCGCAAAGATCCCCTGTGGCTGGAAGGGGTGGAGCGCAGTACGCTGAAGGCCTTCCGCAGCGCCGGCGTGCGCCATCAGGATATCGACTTTTTCGAGCTCCACGATGCTTTCAGCATCATGACCGCCCTTTCCCTGGAAGCGAGCGGATTTGCGGAGAAAGGCCGGGCGCTGAAGCTTGCGAACGAGGCATATTTCGGCATCGGCGGCAAAATGCCCCTGATGACTTTCGGCGGGCTGAAAGGCCGTGGTCATCCGGTGGGCGCCACCGGGGTTTATCAGATCGTTGAGGCCTGCCTGCAATTGCGCGATCAGGCACCGGCGGCAATCCATGTCTCCGGCGCCCGCCGGGCCATGACCCAGAACATCGGGGGCAGCGGTGCGAATGTGGTGACGACGATATTGGAACGGATGGGGTGAGATGGATGAAGGATGAAGGATGAAGGATGAAGGATAAAGGGTGAAGGATAAAGGGTGAAGGATAAAGGGTGAAGGATAAAGGATTAAGGATGAAGATACTGGATACTGGATACTGGATAATTGTAAAAAAAGCTTGTTCGGGTGCGAAAATCGGGTTCCTTTCAGCATCCAGCATCCAGCATCCAGCATCCAGCATCCAGCATCCAGCATCCAGCATCCAGCATCCAGCATCCAGCATCCAGCATCCAGCATCCAGCATCCAGCATCCAGCATCCAGCATCCAGCATCCAGCATCCAGCATCCAGCATCCAGCATCCAGCATCCAGCATCCAGCATCCAGCATCCAGCATCCAGCATCCAGCATCCAGCGTCCAACATCATGAAAAAAAATGACGTTTATGACCGATTCTATAATACCGTAAAAACTTGGAGAACCGTAACATGGACATCCCCCGCAGTTGGCGATTGAGAAATCAGCGTTATCTTCTGGAAGGTACCCGCTGCAGTCATTGCGACCAGAAACATTTTCCTCCGGTGCTGATCTGTCCGGCCTGCCAGAGCCGGGAGACGGCGCCGTTTGCCTTCTCAGGGCAAGGGAAACTATACAGCTACTCGGTCGTCTACCAGGCTCCCAGCCAGTTCGAGGCTTTTGTGCCGTATATCGTCGCTTTGGTCGACTTGGAAGAAGGCCCGCGCATTACCGCCCAACTGACCGATGTCTCTCCGGAGGAAGTGCAGATCGGCATGCCCCTGGAAAAGGTGATCCGCAAGATCAGCGAAGAAGGGGAGCGCGGCTTGATCTTTTACGGCTATAAATTCCGACCGTTGGTGACGTACTGATGCGGAGGGCAGAGGGCAGAGGGCAGGGGGCAGAGGTGGAGAATAATAAAGAATACTTGACAACAAACGTTTTCTGAAATTTCTTCGCCCTTCGCCCTTCGCCCTTCGCCCTTCGCCCTTCGCCCTTCGCCCTTCGCCCTTCGCCCTTCGCAAAAAAAATCCCCTGAAACAATTCCCCCCCGAACCCCGTTATTCTCCACGTAACAATTTTTAACGCAAGATTTTTAACCCTGAAGAGGAGTCAATATTTCACAATATTGATACCATTTGACCAATCTCCAAACCAATGGGAGCAACCTGATCATGTCGAAGAAAAAAATTGTATTAACGGCTATCGCTATTCTGGTAATTGCCCTGGTCGTTGTGACCGTTCAAAATATGAATGGCAATGGCGATGAGGCGGTGGAAGTGCAAACCGATACCGTTAAACGGCAAAAAGTGGTGCAAACTGTCAATGCGACCGGTCGAATCCAGCCCAAGACTCAGGTCAAGGTCAGCGCTGATGTCAGCGCCAAGATCACCCATCTGAATGTCAAAGAAGGCGATTGGGTAGAGAAAGGTGATTTCCTGCTGGAGCTGGACCGGGAAAATCATCTCGCCGCGGTGGAGAGCGCCCAGGCCAGCCTGAACTCGACTGAATCCGACGCCAAACTGGCGCGGGAAAACATGACCAAAGCAGAGAAGGATTATCTGCGCGCCAAGGAATTGTTTGAGAAAAACCTCGAATCGCAGTCCAGTCTTGAAGCGTATGCGGCGGCATTTCAGGTGGAGAAAGCCCGTTATGAATCGGCTCTTGACCAGGTGGATCGCGCTGCCGCTTATCTCAAGCAGATGAATGACAATCTTTCTAAAACCCG
This sequence comes from Calditrichia bacterium, assembly GCA_020635015.1. Lineage (GTDB taxonomy): Bacteria > Calditrichota > Calditrichia > RBG-13-44-9 > J075 > JACKAP01. The sequence continues at coordinate 132,019 of JACKAP010000011.1, forward strand.
AATCTACGCCCCGATGGCAGGCACCATCAGCCGCTTGAATAAAGAAGTCGGCGAAATTGCCCTCGGCTCCCAATTCCAGGAAGATGTGATCATGGTGATCTCTAATCTCTCCGGCATGGAAGCATTGGTGGATGTCGATGAAAACGATGTGGTCTCGGTTTCCGCCGGCGATTCCGCCAAGATCGAGGTCGATGCTTTCCCCGATGTGGTGTTTGACGGCATCGTTACCGAGATTGCGAACAGCGCCAACATCAGCGGGCAAGGCACCGCCGATCAAAAGACGGAATTCGAGGTGAAAGTAGCCGTGCTGCAGTCGTTTGACAGCGGGCAGAAGACCGTTCCGGCTGGGGGGCAGGAAATCAATACCGCCAATGTCAATAATCGCCTGCGTCCGGGGATGACCGCCGGCTGTGATATCGTGACCGAGATCCGGGAAAATGCCCTGAGCATCCCGATCCAGAGCGTGGCAGTGCGTACCGTTGAGCAGTTGACCCCGGCGAAACCGGTCGGAAAAAATGATGCCATCGCCGACGAGCAGCCGGAAGAAAGTGCCTACAAACCGGACAAAGACGGGTTTGTGGAAGTGGTCTTCGTAGTGAAGAGCGACGGCACCGTGGAAGCGCGCCAGGTAAAGACCGGCATCCAAAGCGATACCCACATCGAGATCCTGGAAGGGCTGAGTGAGAACGATCAGATCGTCATCGGTAATTACCGGGCGATCAGCAAAGACCTGCAGAACGGCACTCCGGTTACCGTCAAGGATAACACGGCGGCGAAATAATCCACTACAAGCAGCGATTTAATAACAAGGTTCGACCATGAAAGCTTTAGATATTCGCAACATCACCAAGACCTATCATATGGCCAGCGAGGAAGTGCGCGCCCTACGCGGAGTTACGCTGGAATTGGAGCAGAATGAATACATTGCCATTATGGGACCTTCCGGCTCCGGTAAGTCGACTCTGATGAATGTGATCGGCTGTCTGGATACGCCTTCTTCCGGGGAATATTTCCTGGAGGGGGTGGATGTCAGCAAGATGAGCGACGACCAGTTGGCCGAGATCCGCAACCGCAAGATTGGCTTTGTGTTCCAGACCTTCAACCTGATTCCCCGTTCGGATGTGTTCCATAATGTAGAACTGCCGCTGATCTATGGAGGTCTTTCCGGCGCTGATCGACGCAAGTTGGCGGAAGCGGCAATTGAGAAAGTCGGGTTGAGCGACCGCATCACTCACAAGCCCAATGAACTCTCCGGGGGGCAGCGCCAGCGGGTGGCGATTGCCCGGGCGCTGGTGAATAATCCCTCGATCATCCTGGCCGACGAACCGACCGGGAATCTCGATACCGCCACCGGGGAGGAGATCATGCAGGTATTTAACGATCTCCATGCCGCCGGCAATACCATCATTTTGGTGACGCACGAAACCGAGATCGCCCAGCATGCCCATCGCACCATCCGGCTGCGCGACGGCATGATCGAGAGCGATGAAAAAAACGGTGTTCTGCACCCAACTCTTAGCTAAACAGGAACGGCATGAGATACCTATACGAACTCAGAGAATCATTGCGCATCGCCCTGGCGGCGATCAAAGCCAATAAAGCCCGCGGGGTGCTGACCACCCTGGGGATCATCATTGGGATCGTTGCCGTGGTCACAACCATGACCGCAGCAAACGGATTACAGAATTCCTTCAAGGAGAGCATCTCGGCGGTAGGCTCGGACGTCCTGTATGTAACACGTATGCCCTGGATCATTACCGGTAATTTTTTTGAATACCGCAATCGGGAAAATCTGACCCTGAAAGAGGCTCAGAAACTGGCGGCCCGTCTGAGCGAAGCGAAAGCAGTGAACCCGTCCAGCTATACCCAGCGAGACATTAAATACCGTGCCAATCTGATGGAGGCGGTGACGGTGGTGGGCACTACCGACAAATATATCCGAGTGTCGAATGCCCTGCCGGAGTATGGGAGGTTCCTGATCCCGCAAGATGTCCAGTATAAACGCAATGTCTGTGTGATCGGCAGTGAGATCCAGGAAAAGCTGTTTGAGAATACCAACCCCATCAACAAGAGGATGAAAATCGGCCGTTACTACTACCGGGTGGTAGGGGTGATGGAAAAGCAGGGGAGTGCCGGCTTTTTCGGTGGCCCCAATTTTGACCGCCAGATCATCGTGCCGATCACCGCTTTTATCAAAACCTTCGGAGGCGCCAACCGCAGTTTCAGTATCTCCGTTAAAGCCCCCAGCCAGGAAGAAATGGCCGATTTCGAATATGCCGTCATCGGGGAAATGCGCAAGATCCGTAAACTTAAACCCACCGAAAAAGACGATTTTTCGATCAACCAGATGAACACCCTGATGAACGCCTACAACAGCGTGATGGGGGTGATTGTGATGATCGGCCTGGTTATCACCAGCGTCTCGCTGTTCGTGGGAGGGATCGGAGTGATGAACATCATGTTCGTGTCGGTCACCGAACGCACCCGGGAGATCGGCATCCGCAAGGCGATCGGGGCCAAGAAACGGGCGATTTTGAGTCAATTCTTGTTTGAATCGTCTGTGATATGCCTGATCGGGGGCGTCATCGGTTTGCTGGTGGCGTACGGCGTGACCGCCCTGATCAACAACCTGATGATGCCGGCGAGCATCTCGCCATTTATCATGGCCGTCGCCCTGCTGGTATCGATTCTGACCGGAGTCGTTTCCGGGATCATTCCGGCAATTAAGGCGGCGCGTCTGAATCCGATCGAAGCGTTGCGGTATGAGTAATACCGGTTAATGGGTTGATGAGTTGATGGGTTAATGTGTAACGACAAGAAAGTAGTAACCCATTAACCCATCACCTCATTCACCCATCAACAATCACCTTCTCTGGAGCCAAGTAATGAACTTCCTTGAAGCACTAAAAATGTCTTTTACCGCCATCACCACCCATAAACTCCGCTCGGCTTTGACCCTGATCGGGATTATTGCCGGGGTGGCGTCGATCATTGCGATTATGACCGGGATTTCGGTGATCCAGAATACCATCGAGAAAGAAATGAGCGTGTTGGGAAACACGACTTTCCAGGTGCAGAAGTGGGCTGCAGGGGGGCCGGTTAGCCGGGAAGAGATGCGCAAGATCATGCGACGCAAACCGGTAACCGTCGCCAATGCCGATGCCATCCGGGAGCGGGTAAAATTGGTCGATCTGGTCGGCTCCGAGCTGTGGAGTTTTGGCTATACTGTCAGATACCGGGGGCAATCCACCGAACCGAACAAGACTATCTGCGGCGGCACTCCGGAATATTCGCTGAACAATACTCACTACATCGGATTGGGGCGGAATATTTCCAATGAAGATGTCAAGATCGGCCGACCGGTGGTGGTGCTGGGCTACGCGATCGCCGAAGAACTGTTTCCCTTCACCGATCCGATCGATAAAGTGATCAAACTCGACGGCCGCAAGTATACCGTAATTGGGGTATTCGAAGAGAAAAAATCGGCTATGGGCGGCAATTATGACAACTACTGCCTGATCCCGATTACCCGGTTTCAGCAGATCTACGGGATGTATGACAACCGGGGCAACGCCCGTTCCGTCAATGTCACCGTGCGGGCAAAGTCGCCGGAAGTGCTGCGTGACGCTGTTGAGGAAACCCGTGGGGTGTTGCGCCAGGTGCGCAATGTCGATCCCCGGGAAGATGACGATTTTACCATTTTCACCAATGACAGCCAGATCAAATCCTTCAACCAGGCCACTGCCGGGGTGAAGATGGGCGCTTTTGTGATCGGTATTATCGCCCTGATTGTGGCCGGGATCGGCATCATGAATATCATGCTGGTGTCGGTCACCGAGCGCACCAAAGAAATCGGCATCCGTAAGGCGCTTGGCGCCAAGCGTAAGAATATCCTGATGCAATTTTTGCTGGAAGCGATCATGCTGTGCAACATCGGCGGTGTAGTCGGGGTGCTGGTGGGCTTTTCCCTGGGCAACCTGGTGTCGATTTTTACCGGATTCTCGGTCAGTGTGCCGTTAGAATGGGCGATTGGCGGTTTGGCTTTCTGCACGACCGTCGGGCTGATCTTCGGCATGTGGCCGGCAGTGATCGCTTCCAAGCTCGATCCGATCGAAGCGCTGCGGTATGAGTGAAAAACAAATGCTTTTGTCCACGGATTACACGGATTTTCACTGATTAGACAAAAGACTTAATTCTACCCATTCGCCTCTCACAAAATCGACACCCCTTCCCGAAAATCATACAACGTTTGCTGGCGCAGGCGGTAATAAGTAACCCAGTAGCGGCGCAGGGTCTGGATATAATTCTGGCGGGCGCCGTCCTTCTGGCTTTGAGCGTTATAGAGCTCGGTGATGTCGATTTTTCCAACCAGATAGCGGTTTTTGGTTACCTCATAGCGGCGGTTGGCGATGGTGTCGGCTTTTGCCGCCAGGATCACCTGCTCCTGCAGCAGCAGGAATTCCTCAGCCAGGAAGCGTACTTCCTGGACAAAATTTTCTTCCTGAAGATCCAGATCGGTCTGCAGCCGCTCCTGCTCCAGTCGGGCGGCCTGCACTACAGCCCGCGACCGCCCCCAATCCAGGATCGGCATTTGGAAGTTGACGGTGAAAAACTGCTGGTCGAGCGGGTCGCGATAGACCCCCGGAATGTTGTCGGCGCTTTGGTTAAAGCCGAAGCTGGCGGAGAGCGAAGCGCTGAATCCTGCCTCGGAACGGGCCCGGGATATGTCCTCCCGGGCACTCAGTCTCCGGGCGTCGTAGGTGAGGAAATTGCTGCGGTTGCGCCGGGCGTAAGCGATGGCGGTATCCGGCGAGATGCTCAGGGGGGCGGACCATGCCGGAGGGATCACCTCCACCTGGGCCTCGCCGGGCAGGCCCAGGGCAGTTTTCAGGCTGGCCAGGGCGCGCTGCAGGGCCAGGCGGGCCCCTGCTAATTCATTCCGGGCGGTCAGCAGAGCCAGCTCGATCTGCAGCAGTTCGTTCTCGGCAATGGTGCCAACCTGATAGCGGCCCTGGGAGATGGTATAAAGCGTGTCATTGATGGCCACATTAAACTCTGCATTGGCGACGTTCATCTGGGCGATATAAAAATCGAAAAACGTATCGGTAATATCCACGGCGATCCCTTCCAGCGACTCCCGGTATTCCCGCTCGGCGATGCGGTAATCGAGATTTGCCCGGAGGCGGCGCCACTTACTGTCGTTATGCCGGAAGAGAGGCTGGAGAAAGCTGAACACCAGCGGGGTTGATTGCCAGAACAGGGTGTCCTGCCCGCCGCCGAACTGGTCGATACGCTGCAGGCCGCTGGAAAGGGTCAACTGCCCGCCGGTCCAGGGGAGGGTCTGCACCAGGGAGAGGGTGGCGGAAGAGAAGGCGTCGCTCTGCGGGATAAAGGCTCGATTGCCGCCGTCGAGCACGATGGCGGTAATTGAGCGGTTTAGCCCCGGCGCATTGCCGTTTAGCACCACCCGGGGGAGCAGGTCGGCGCGGAAGGCGCGATAGTCCCAGTAGCGCCGCTGAAAACCGGCTTCCTCGATCGCGGCCGCCGGGCTGCCGTCACGGGCGAAATGGATGCAAGATTCCAGGGTGAAGCGATAGGAGGATCGCGACTGCTGAGCGGGTGAAAAGGCCGGCGTGAAAATCAGGAAAATTATCAATCCCGAAACAAACGTCAATTTCATCGGTTACTCCCGGTTTTAATAGAATGCGGATGACACGGATGACACAGATTTGCGCAAGTGGGGAAAGATAGGTATAAAATAATTGTTTTTCAAATCAGGTTTTTGCTGAATTTGACTTAAAAATACCCTACATTAGCCACTGGCCGGCGGGAAATAGAATGCATAGTTAGCCTTATAAAAGAATAGATTCCTCGGCTGGCGCCTCGGAATGACAGAGCCCTCGTTATTTCGAACGTTGTTTGTGAGAAATCTGTAACCGTAAAAAACTTAGTGTGCAAAATAAAAAGAGTCGCTTGGGGAACCCTCATAAAGTGCGAGGATAGGCATGTGCGGGCGTTATTCGCTCTACACACATATTTCCCATCCGGAAGATTTTGAAGAACGCTTTGGGCTGCCGGCCGGTGAACTGCCGCCGTTTCCAGCAGGATATAACATCGGTCCCTACCGCGATGTGCCGGTGATCTTTCAGACGCCGGGGGAAGGGGTGCGGATGCGCCTGATGCAGTGGCAACTGGTGCCGGCATTTGCCAAGGAATTCAAATCCCAGTACGCGATGTTCAACTCCCGGGCGGAGACGATTACCTCCAAACCATTCTGGCAAAGATTGCTGCAAAATGCCCGCTGTATTTTTCCGGCAAACAACTTTTTTGAATGGGCCGCGGTGGAGGGGCAGAAGGTGCCGCATAAATTCTACCTGCCGGAGCAGCGGCTGCTGGCTTTCGGTGGTCTCTATTCGGTATGGCGCCATCCGGAGAGCGGGGAGGAGCGCTACAGTGCGTCGATCATCACCGTGCCGGCCAATCCGCTGGTGGCGGCGGTGCATCCGCGCATGCCCCTGATCCTGCCCCGGGAGATCGAACAGAACTGGCTCGATCCGGCGGAACGATCGTTTGAGCGGCTGCAGCAGTGGCTACAGTCTTTCCCCGGGAATGACATGGGTGATGTGGAGGTTTCGCCGCGTCTGAACAATATCAAAAATGACGATTCGTCACTCATCGAGCCGCTGGCTTCCTGACGAGGAGAAAAATGAAGACCCTCTATCTGATCCGTCATGCCAAATCGAGTTGGAAGCACGATTATCTTGCCGACTTCGACCGTCCGCTGAACAAACGCGGCAAGCGCGATGCGCCGGTGATGGGACGCCGCCTGAAGCAGCACGGAGTGCCGGAACTGTTTCTCTCCAGCCCCGCCCGGCGCGCAATCCGCACCGCCGAGGTGATCGCGGATGAAACCGGCTATCCCTCCGAGCAAATCCGCACGGATGAAGCGATCTACCTCGCCGGGGAGAAAAGCTTGTTGAAAATCATCGGCCGGATCGAGGACCGATTCGATTCCGTTGCCCTGTTCGGGCATAATCCCGGCTTTACCCTCCTGGCGAATCTCCTCAGCAATGAATCGGTGGAAAATATTCCGACTTGCGGAATCTTCTGTATCGGGTTAAATATTAAGAGTTGGAGGGACGTCGCCGCCGGTAAGGGGAAGATGATTTTTTTCGATTATCCCAAACGACATGTTAAAGACGAGTGAGGAACGATGCCTGCACAAACCATCGACATGAGAGACCTGTTGCTGGCCATTCACACCCAAAAAGACGTAGAGGCCGACGTCTGTCTGGACTTCGGCTGCCATCTGGAGACGGATGATCCCCGGCCGCTGATCAAATCGATCAATTATGTCATCAATTATCTAAATCAATTAACAGAAGGGCAGCTACAGGTCGGTTTGAACCTGCAGGCAGAGGATTTCCGGGTCAGCTACCTCGCCCTGACCGAAGCGGTCAATATCCCTCCCCTGAGCGAAAAGCTGGCAGAGGCGCTGCGGGAGTATGATGCTGATGTCGAGTTTGTGCACGATCCGGGAAAGTATGTGCAGGTGCTGCTGGTGTTTCGTCTGCCGGAAAAAAAAGGATGATAGCCACAGAGACACAGAGAGCACAGAGTTTTTTGTGAATGGGTTGATGTGTGTATGGGTTGATGGGAAAGACTTACATTATCACCGTTGTATAATTTTTGGAAAAAATCTGTGTAAATCTGTCTAATCTGCAAAATCTGCGTGCAATTCAGTTTGCGCATGTTATCAAATAAACCGCTCCCGCTTCTGCAAACGGAAAAGCCCCGCCAATACCGCCAGCACAATCCCGATAAATAGATACAACCGATTGTAGAAAATGGTATCCGCCCAAAGGCCCGGGTTGAGGTCGCGCGGTATGTCGTAGGGATTGAGAAACACCATCCATTTGCTGCCTTCAAAGATACCGCTGGTAATCCAGATGATCAGTCCGATGATGACCATGACGGCGGCAGTGCCGTTGCCGCTGCGGATCAGGGTGGAGAACATGAAGCCCAGGGCGCCGAAGAAGAAGATCGGGAACATCAGGTGAAAAGACATCCCGAATACCGGCACCGGCACAAAAATCAGGCTGCTGAGCAGGCCGATCAGCAACAGAATCAGGTACACCACCCCGTAAATGATCCCCAGCCGCACCAGCCAGACCTTGTAGCGGTAGTTGGGAATGCCGAACAGCAGTTCGATGGTGCGGTTTTCCACGTCGTTCTGGATCCCGAAGGCGCTGGGATAAAAGATCAGCAGCAGCCCGGGGAGGATCATCAGGTAATAGGCCGACTCTTCTGTGGGATAAGCATCGGGATCAAACAGGCTGATGATGGCGATCATCAGAAAAAAACCGACCGCCGCCAGCAGAAAATAAATGAATTTGTTGGCAAAGATGATCTTTAGATTATACCGGATCAACTGCCCGATCAAATGTAATTTCCCCAACCTTTATCCTTTCCCCTTTATCCTTCATCCTTCATCCTTCATCCTTCACCCTTCATCCTTCACCCTTGTCTTCCCCATCATGAATGACAGTGCCATTACCGTTAACGCTGGCGCTGGCGCCCTGGATGGTCCATAGATAGGCGTCTTCCAGGGTTGGGCGGATGGCCTGTGCGCCGGGGCGCGGCGCGTTGGCGGCCAGGCAGCGCACCCGGATGCGTTCGCCGACCTTCAGATGGTGCACCACGTTGTGGCTTTGGCGCACCGCATCCAGCTCTTCCGGATCAATCAGGAACTGCCAGACATGCCCCTCGGCCAGCCCGGCCATCTCCTGCGGTTTACCGAGATAGCACAGCTCCCCGCGGTGCAGCAGCGCCACTTTATCGCAGGAACTGGCGATATCTTCAATGACATGGGTAGAGAAGATCACCACCCGCTCCCGGCTGAGTTCTACCAGCAGGTTGCGAAAACGGATGCGCTCCCGCGGGTCCAGCCCGGCGGTCGGCTCATCGACCACCAGGATGCGCGGCAGGTGCAGCAGGGTCTGGGCAATGCCGACCCGTTGTTTCATCCCACCGGAAAAAGCGCCGATTTTCTGGTGCTGCGATGCTTCCAGATGCACCGATTCCAGCACGTAGCGGATGCGCGCCTCCCGTTCCCGGCGGTCGGTGATGTTCTTCAGGATCGCCTGATAATTGAGGAACTCGTAGGCGCTCATGTTTTCGTAGGTGCCGAAATCCTGGGGCAGATAGCCGATCAGTCCCTGCACTTCTTCCCGCTGTTGTTTCACGTTGATGTCGTTGATGTAGATTGCGCCATAGCTCTGCTCCAGGATGCCGCAGATGATGCGCATCAGCGTGGTCTTGCCGGCGCCGTTGGGGCCCAACAGGCCGAACATGCCGCTCTCGATGGTCAGGGAAACTCCCTTGAGGGCCGAGAACGGCTTTTGGCGTTTGCCCAACACCGGGATCGCCTGGATCAGGCGGTAAAACCGCTTGCGGATCCCGCTGAAGCGCCCGCTGATACGGTTGATATCCACCAGTTGCCGGCTCAGCCGATTGGAGGTGAAATAGACCATCAGGGCGCCATACCACATCGCGGCCACGATTGCCACCCAGGCCAGGTTGTGCCACTGCCGGAAAAATACCAGCAGATTGACTGCCGGCAGGCCCCAGATCAGCAGCGCGGGCAGCCAACGGCGCAGCTTACCCCGCCAGCCGGGCGAGTCTTCTCCCGGTAATTTGCCCAACTGGTTGACGAGGTAAATCGCGTAAAAATACACCGGATGAGCCAGTATAAACTGCCAGAAACGGCTGCCGAGATAGAAATAGACGAAGTAGATCAGGAAGCCGAGCAGCAGGAAATGCCAGACCCCGTTCCGCAGGTCGCGCCAACTGCTGAACAGCGGTTTCCGATCGCCTCCGGCAGTTTCCCGGTCATACTTCTGCCACTCCCGGCGGAAGCGGCCGGGATAGTCGTAAATCTTGAACAACTGATGAATCTGGATGCGGATCGGTGCGCCGGCAGGGATCACCTCAGCGCGAGCCTGACGCAGACTGTTGAGCACGAAATAAGTCAGTCCCGGAATGGCCAGGAGCGCCAGCAGCAGGTTGGCGAATTGCCAGAGCAGGCTTTCGACACCGTAATAGATCAGCGCTGCTGCCGCGATAAACAGGCCCGCCTGCAACAGTTGCAGCGGCCGGCCGAGTCCGCGCAGCCAGGCCAGGGCGCTCTCCAGGCCGGAGTAGACCGTGGGGATCAGGATCAGGGTGAAGACGGTGCTCATCGAGAGTCCCCCGATCACGGTGATGGCGAACGGCGCGGCGATCTGGGTAACGTATTCCACCTTCCCCATAGCCATCGGCACCATCGCCACGATGGTGGTGATGGCGGTGATCAGGATCGGGCGCAGGCGGGCCAGCCCGGCCACGATCAGGGCGCGCTGGTAGCGGTAGCCGCGCCGGCGCAGCTGCCCGGTGTAATCGATCAGGATGATGCCGTTGTTGACCACGATGCCCAGCAGGATCAGCATCCCGATCAGGGTGCTGGCATTGAGGATCGAATGGCCGGTGAGGATAATGGCGATCAGCGATCCCACCGCTGCCAGGGGGATGGTGAACATGATGATCAGGGGATAGAGCAGCGATTCAAACACCGAGGCGAGGATCATAAAGATCAGGATGAACGCTACCGTGATGAAGAAATAGAACTCGCTCCAGTCGGTTTCATCGTGCACTACTTCGATCGCCAGTCCGGCGGGGAGCTCAAAATTGGCGATTAGCTGATCGATCTCATCCCGGGCCGCTTGCAGAAAGCTGCTTTCCCCGGAGATCTCCGACCGGAAGCGGTAAGAGACCTCCACCAACCGCTCCTGGTTGAGGCGCTCGATGCCGGAATTGCCTTCGGCATAGAGCACATCACTGACCTGGGAGAGGGGATAGCTGCCGCCGTTTTGCGATTGCAGATCAAGATTGCGCAGATCATCGACATCCTGCTCTTCGTAGCTTTCGTTGCGGATCAGGATGTCATATTCATCGGTGCCGTCCTTAAACTTGATCCCGGAGCTGGTTTCCGGCTGGAAGGTACTCAGTGCATTGCGCACCGATCCGGGATCGATGCGATATTCGCTCAGCAGAGTCTTGTCTGGCAGCAAATGGAGTTCCGGGCGGTTGCTGGCAGCGTTGACCCAGGCACGCTCCACCGAAGCGAGTTCCTCCAGTTGGAACTCGATGTCATCGGCCACCTTGCGCATCAGCTCGATGTTGCGTCCTTTGATGACCACCCGTTCCGGCTGTCCACCCATCCCGAAGAGGCTCTCCAGGCCTCCGCCCGGCTGGCCGCCTCCGCCTCCACCTCCGCGGAAGCGCCGGCTGCTGGCGGGAGGATCGAAACCGATCTCCGCGGCGCGATAATCCTCCACCCGCTGGTTGACATCCCCTTTGACATCGGACAATTTAAAACGGCGGATGTCCTCAAAATCTTCTTTCAGCTTCAAAGTGAGCACCGCATCTTCCTCATACACCTGGCTGACGATGCTCTCAAATTCCGGTATATCCTCCAGGCCAGCTTCGATTTCGCTCACCGCCTGGTCGGTGGTGGCCAGAGTCGCTCCGCTGGGCATGGTGACGTAAAGGGTCAAGTCCTCCTGCTGCGCTTCCTGTTCGCCACTCAAGCTGAGCGCCAGGGCGGCGAGCAGGCTGGCGAAGAAGATCACCAGGGTCACCACCACCGTGCGCACCGGAAAGCGCATGGCCGATTTCAACAGCACCAGGTAGATGTGCACCAGGCGGTTGGAGCGGGAGAAATGGTAGAACGGCTTCAGCGCCACATCACGGCGTTTCAGAAAATGATGGGTGACCATCGGGATCAGCAGCAGCGCTACCAGCAGGGAGATCAGCAGGGTGGAGATGATCGAGACCCCAATCTGGTAACCCAGTATCCGCACCATAAAATTGGTGGCGAAAACAAAGGGCAGGAACACGGTGATGGTGGTAAGGGTGGCGGCAGCGATCGAACGCCACACTTCCCGGGTGCCTTCCAGGGCAGCGCGGAAGGGGCCGGCCCCCTGCTGCACCAGGCGGTAGACATTTTCCAGCACCACGATGCTGTTGTCGAGCAGCATCCCCACTGCCAGGGCCATGCCGATCAGGGTCAGGCTGTTCAAGGTGATGTCGAAGGCGTAGAAAAAGTTGAAGGCGGTCAGCACCGAAATCGGCAGCGAGAGTGCAATCACCGCAATCAGGCGCAGGTTTTGCAGGAAAAACCACAGAATCAGCACCGCCAGCAGCCCGCCGGTTAGTGCGAGGTTGATGATCAGATCGATATTCTCGCGCAGATATTCCGCGCTGTCGCTCTCGATGACAATCTCCAGGCCTTCCGAAGCTAACTCCCGGTTGAGGCGCTCGATGACCGGATAAGTGTTTTCCGCCAGCGCCAACAGGTTGACCTGGGCGTCGCGCACCAGTTGCACCGTCACCGCTTCCTTGCCGTTGACCCGGCTGTAGGAAGTCTCTTCTTTGACCCCCACCCGGATGGTGGCGATGTCCTTCAGCAGCACCGGCACCGAGGGATCGATCACGATGTTTTCCAGATCCCACACACTGCTGTACTCTGCGATCACATTAACGTAATATACCTGGTCCGGCTGGCGGATGTGGCCGACATAGGTTTTATATTGGTTGTAGCGGGCAATCGCCGCCCGGATATCCGAGGGACTGATCCCGTAGGCGTCGGTGGATTCATTCTGGATGATGATCTCCACCGATTTCTCCCGCCCGCCAAACACCTGCACGCTGGCAATGCCGTCGATCGCCTCCAGGTCCGGGGTGATTTTGGTATCGACCAGATGACGCACCCGGTCGACGCCGCCCTCGCCGCGCACCTGCAGGTTCATGAACATGTTGGAAAGCTGTTCGGTGTCGACTTTCTGCACCATCGCAAAATAATCTTCCGGAAGGGTGCGCCGCACTTCATTGACCTTTTCCTGAAGCTTCAGGTAGGCGTATTTAAGGTCCACCTCTGTGGTGTAATAGACGAAAATGGCCCCGCCCCGCTCGTCGGCGTACGACTGTACCTTGTCGATTCCTTCCAGGGTGCCCACCGCCCCTTCCAGCGGAATGATCGCCTCCCGCTCCAGTTGAAACGGATCGCTGTCGCGCGCGCCGTTAACCTGGATGATCAGGAAAGGCAGCTCCACCGACGGCAGCAGTTCCACCGGCAGGTAGCGGTAGGAAATATAGCCCAGCAGGGAAAGTCCCAGGAAGAACATGCTGATGGCGGTTTTACGGCGAATCGCGAAATCGATCATATTGGAAAGGATAAAGGATAAAGGTTAAAGGTTAAAAATTTGTTAATGGGATGATGGGTTAATGGGTTACTACCTCAGTATCCAACATCCAGCATCACCCCTCTCCCCGCCGCAAGCGCAGCCCATCAATCACGTAATACGCGCACGGTATCACCACCAGCGTCAGGATCGTCGAGGTCACCAGTCCTCCAATCACCGCCAGGGCCATCGGCGCGCGCAGCGAGGCGCTGTCGCCGTAGCCGAAGGTGAGCGGCAGCAGGGCCAGGATGGTGGTCAGGCTGGTCATAATGATCGGGCGGATACGCCGCTGCCCGGCATCGAGGATCGCCTCATCCAACGCTGCGCCATCCCGGCGCAACTGGTTGATGGCATCGACCAGGATGATCGAATCATTCACTGCAATACCCACCAGCATGATGATCCCGATGTAGGCCATGATGTTCAGCGGCATCCCCAGCACAAAAAAGATCACGATCGCTCCTACCGCCGCCAGGGGGATGGTGAGGAGGATCGTGAACGGATGGCGCAGTGATTCAAACTGCGCTGCCAGCACCATGTAGATCAGGGCGATGGAAAGCAGCAGGGCGAATTTCAGGCTGGCAAAAGATTCCGCCCGCTTCTGTTCCTCGCCGGTGATCAGGTAGCGGTAGTTGGGCGGGAATTCGATCCCGGCCAGGGCGGCGCGCACTTCGCTCACCACCTGGTCGAGCGGCTTGTTGCCCTTCAACTGCAGGCTGATCTTGCCGATGCGGGTCTGGTTGCGGCGGTAAATTTCCCGGGGAGAAACCGATGCACTCAAGGTGGAAAGCTCGTCCAGGCGCACCTTCTGCTGGTTGTTGTCGATGTAGAGATTGCCCAGCTCGCGGATATCCGGAGGGGGCAGCTTGATGCTGATCTCGCGCAGCTCCCCATCATGCTCGAACTGCCCGGCATCCCGCCCTTCCAGTTTGTCTTTCAACTGCTCGCTGACCGTCTGCATCTGCACTTCATAGATGCCGGCGCGGATGCGGTCGACGACCACGTTGACCTCCGGGCGGCCCGCTTCGAAGTTGGTCTCCCAGCTCAGCACCTCGCCGACCTCCGGCAGCTTCGCCACCGCCTGTTCGGTCAGGCCGCGGATTTGCTCCAGATCATCCCCGGCAATCTCGATCACCAGGGGGGCTTCACCGGTGCCCAGGGAGATCTGCAAGGCCGATTCATCCTTGACAAAATCGATTTCCATATCGGTTTGTGCCGCCAGAACGGTCTGCAGGCGGGCGATCAGCGCATCGGTAGCTTCCGGAGCGGATTGGAGAAAGACATGGATCACCGCCGTGTTCTCGCCTTCGAAGAAGATGCTCTCATCGCTGGAGAGTCCCTCCGCAGGGCCGATCTGGGTGTAGACATCTTCCAGAGCCTCACCGCCTACCTCGCGGATGATGCGCTCCAGGCCGGCGACCGCCCGGTCGGTGTGGGCCAGGGAGGCGCCTTCCTCCAGACGCACGTCGATACGAAAAGCGCCGGTTTCCGCCCGGGGAATAAACTCACTGCCGACCAGCGGCAGCAGCGCAAAGCCGATCAGCACCAGCAGCAGTCCTCCGGCCAGCACCAGCCAGCGCCGTTCCAGCAGCGTGCCCAGGAAACGGCGGTAACGTACAAAATAACCGGCATAGTGAGCGGCGGCCTCGGTCTTGCTGGGCAGGAAGCGGTGGCTGAGCATCGGGATCACCAGGATCGCCACCACCAGCGAGGAGAGCAACGAAAAAGCCACCGTCCAGGCCTGCTCCTTAAACAGCTCTCCGGCTGCGCCGTGGAGATAGACGATCGGCAGGAATACGATGATAGTGGTCAGGGTGGAGGCGGTGATGGCGCCGCCCACCTGAGAGGCCCCCTCGATTGCCGCTTCCCGCAGCGGCATTCCGTTTTCCAAATGACGGAAGATGTTTTCCATCACCACGATGGCGTTGTCCACCAGCATGCCCGCCCCCAGGGCCAGCCCTCCCAGGGTCATGATGTTGAGGGTCAGCCCGTTGAAATACATCAGATTGAAAGTGGCGACGATCGAGATCGGGATCGCGATACTCATCACCAGGGTGGCGCCGAAGCGCCGCAGAAAGAGATAAAGCACCATCACTGCCAGGATGATCCCGATCAGGGCGGTTTCTTCCACTTCGTTTACCGCGCTGCGGATGAAGCTGGCCTGGTTTTGGATTACCCGGAACTGATATCCCGGCAACGCCTTCCCCAGCTCGGCCAGGGTCTCATCCAGACGCTCTACTGCCTTGACGGTGTTGTATTTTGTCTCCTTGTAGATCGCCAGGGCCAGGCAGCGCTCGCCATTGATGCGCACGATATTGTCCGGGCGCTCGTTACGGAAAGAAATCTCGGCAATATCCCGCAGGTAGACCGGGGTGGTCTCGGGATTCTGCGCATTGGCGCCGGCAGTTTGCGCCGCCCGGCGGGTAACGATCACGTTGCCGATCTCCTCCAGGGTCTGAAATTCACCCACGCTCTTGATCAGGTAGCGCTTTCCTTTTTCGACGATCGACCCTCCGGAGGCGTTGATATTCGAAGCCTGGATCTGGGCGGCGACGGTGGCCAGAGTGAGCCCTTGCGCTTCCAACTGATAGCGGTCGGTCTCCACCACCACGATCTTCTCCTCCGCACCGATAATTTCCACCGCGGCGATCCCCTCCTGGCGGATCAGTTCATTGCGCACATAATTGGCCGCCACCTGGCGCAGGGCATCCATGTCGGTTATCTGCGGGTGGGAAAAGCCGATCAGCAGCACCGGCGCGCTGTTGGGATCATGCTGGCTGAGGTTGAGCTCTTCCAGGTCGCTGTTCTGAGAATAGCTGCTCAAGCTCTTCTGCAGATCCAGGAAAGCCTCATCCATGTCGGCGTCCCAGCTGTATTCCACGGTAATCTGCGCCGATCCCGCCCGGGTGACCGAGCTGACCTGGATCACCTGCTTCTGGCGGATGGCCAGGGACTCGATGGTCTTGACGAACTGCTTCTCCATCTCTTCCGGCGGGCGTTCCCCGGCGCGGATCTCCACGAAGATGCGCGGATTATTCAGGTCGGGGAAGAGGTCCATCCCTAACTTGTCGAACGAGATGTAGCCCAGCAGCAGCACGGCCAGCACCAGCATCAGCACGCTGATCGGATAGTTGACGGAAAATTCGCTGAGTTTTCTCATCTATTTCACAACCTTCACTTTCGATCGATTACGCAGGGTCTCGTAGCCTTTTACCACCAGGCGGTCGTCTACACTCAGTCCTTCCACCACTTCCACCTGATCGCTGTTTTCCAGGCCGGTGGTGATTACCTTCTCGAATGCCGCGCCTTTATCGACCACAAAGACGGTATTCCCGGCGCGCTTGGCGAGGATGATCGATTTGGGAATGACGATCACGCTGTCCTTGTGAGCCACGATGGCATCAAATTTAACAAACATGCCGGGACGCAACTGCTGTTCCGGGTTATTGACCCGCACCGCCGCTTTGAAGGAGCGGCTCACCGGATCGATCGCCGGCGATACCTGCACGATTTCTCCGGAGAGAGTGTCGTCCGCCAGCAGATAATGGGTGGCCAGCACCTCCTGGCCGGTCTTGATGCGGGTCAGATCCTTGGCGGGAAATTTCACTTCGGCATGGAGCTGGCCGTAATCCATCACCTGGGCCATCAGTTGTCCCACCGGCACCTTGACGCCGGGGGTATGATAGGGCAGGTCAGTGATCACCCCGCGGAAGGGCGCGCGGATGGTGAGTTTATCCAACTGAAGGCGGGCATTCTTGTAATTGTAATTCGCGTCGATGAAAGCGCTCTCGGCATTTTTCAGTTCGCGCAGGGTCACGCCGCCCTTCTCATAAAGCGATTGCTGTTTCTCGAACTCCCGTTGCGAGATGTCCAACTCCAACTGGCGGGATTCGATGCGGATGTTGTTCTCATGCTCGGGATTATCGAGATAGACAATGACCTGCCCGCTCTCCACCGCATCGCCCGGGGCGAAGGGCCTGCCGCTGCGCGGATTGACCGCCAGGCGGTATTTGCCCTCGATCTCGGACATCAAGTCGGTATATTTAATCGCCTCCACCGTGGCAGAGGTGGTGATAAATTCCCGGATCGCACCCGCCTTGACTTCGCTGACGCTCACCGGAACGCTGATTTCCAGCTCATCTTCTCCCTCGTTATCCTGGCAGGAAAGCAGGATGAGACCGGTTAGCAGCAACCACAATACGTTTTGAATTCTCACTTTCGGCTCCTCAATTTTCGTCTTGATTACCGATCAATACCGGCTGATTGCGCTCAAAATCCCAGAGCGATTTGACTTTCAGATCCAGCAAGGCCAGTTTATAGTTGATCAAGGCTTCCACCAGCCCGATCTTTTTAGCCGAGAGCTGGGTCTGGAACTGGTTTAAATCCATGCTGGTCAGATCGCCGTTCTCGTAGCGTTCCAGGTTGATATCGTAGGTCAACTGGGCGGTGCGCACGTTCTGTTGGGCAATCTCGATCTGGATCACCTGGTTCTCCAGATTACGGTAGGCTTTGCGGATATCGATGATGATGCCGGTTTTCTCTTCTTCCAGGGAGAGATTGCTGCTCTCCACCGACACCTCGGCGGCACGGATACGCGATTTCCGCTCACCCCAATCGTAGAGTGGTATCTCCAGCGACAGGCTGACGCGCTGGTTTTCGGTGGGTTTGTCGTACAGCCGGCTGAATTCCTCGTCATTTCCGAAGATGCCGTAGGAGAGATTGATGTCTCCCCGGAATTCATTGACTGCGGTGGAGCGGGTCAGGTTGGCTTTCGCCGACTGGATATTAATCTGGCGCTGGCGCAGCTCCTGGCGGTTTTTTAGCGCGAATTCGATCGCTTTATCGAGATTCACCTCCACCGGTTCCTGGGTTACTTCCGCCACCACGCTGATTTCCTCGCTGATCGGCATGCCAATCAGGCGCTTGAAATCGTCCAGGCTGTTTTCCATTGCCACCTGGTTGTTTTGCACCGTGGATCGGCTGCTGGTGAGGTTCAGCTCCGCCTGGTAGAGCTCCTCCCGGGCGGCCAGCCCGGCGCTGACCTTGTTCTCGATGATCTGGTAGCTGCGCTGAGTGTTCTGGTATTCCTCCTGGCTGACCTGCAGGCTCATCTTCTGGCGGAAGGCGCCGTAGAAGGCCTGGGCCACCTGCACTTCCAGCAGCAGCTCCTGCAGGCTGTAATTGATCTGGGTATTTTCCAGGTCCAGTTCAACATCGCGCAGGTCCAGCTTGGTACGGTTATAGGTAAAGATCGGCTGCTGGTAGGTCAGGAAGAGATTGTTGCTGAAGCTGCGGTTCTGGGCGCTGCCGAACTCGCTGGTGACATCGCGCCAACTGAACTGGTTGCGCAGGGAGAGGGTGCCGTCGGTGGGCACGATCGGCTGCGAGACCAGGAATAGTCCGGAGGATTGCACCGTCTCCGTGCGGTTGAAGGTGGAGAAAAAGGCATTGAACTCATCGGAACGGTCGTAGAGGATCGGTTCCAGGGTCAGGCTGAAACGGGATTTCAGCGCGGCGTTCTGAGCTTTCAGCCGCTCCTCACTCGCTTCCAGGCTCATCTTCGCGCGCAGGATATCCGGGCTGTTGTTGCGCGCCACCTCCATCGCCTGGGGCAGGGAGACCGGCTCCTGGGAGTATGCCGGATGAATCCAAGTCAGGCTGAGAAGAAGGCATAACAGTTTTTGTACTCCCCGATAGAATATTCGCATCGTCACATCCTTAGTTCTACTTTGAGAAATTGAATAAAGCTTTGTTTTTTAAGCCCCTCTCCTCCCAGGAGAGGGGTTTGGGGTGAGGTTTAAAATGGGCAAAATTCATCATCAAGAGATTTTCCGACTTATCCGGGTTTATTAACCTCACCCCCGGCCCCTCTCCTGGGAGGAGAGGGGAGCTTTACCCGCTAATTTCCTATGTTTTTACAACTTATCCGGTACTCATCCGTGTTAATCCGTGTAATCCGTGGTTTGTCGTTTTTATCGCTTGATAAATTTCACCGCATCAGCGATGATTAGCTTGCCGCCGGAACGGTCTACCAACTCCACCACCGCCTTACCCTGAGAGAAATAGTAGCTTCCCAATAGATTCCAGCCCGGGTCGGCGCTGTCGGCATCCAGATTGATATCTTCCGCCCCGTCGTCGTGGTGAATGGTGTAATTGAAAGTGCCCCATTCATTCCTGCGCTCCCAGCGGTTGGTCAACAGGTTTTTGTCGATAATATAAATATAGACATCATAAGTGCCGGCATCCGGCAGCGGCACGGTCCAGATTGCTTTTTTGGGTCCGCCGTCGGAGCGGATATAATGGGCAGAATGCACATAATCGCCGAAGAAGGCGGCATTTTTGATCATCTCCCATTGATTGGGCGGCCGCCAGGAACGGAAGCGCTCGTAGGTCTCTTCCTGCTCGCCCCGCTCGCCGAGCAGCGTCCGCTTTAGCCAACTGCGGTAGGGGGGATTGTAGGCTTCGAAGCCGCTGTCTTCGTTATCGACGACAATCTCCCCGGGATTTTCCAAATCCAGGTAGGCGATGGCTTTTTCCCCGTCGAACGGCTGTGCCTTGCGCCGGGTCTCGGGATCGTCGAAGCGCTGGGTAAAGACCCGCGGCAGGTTCTCTGCCAGCACGGTGTTGATCTGGATCATCTGCGGTTCGCTGTCCAGTACGATGCCGATCTCCCGAGCCTCTCTGGCTCCCAGGCGCACGGTGCGGGCCAGATCGGTGTCGCTGCCGAAATCGCCAAACCCGCGCCGCCGGCCCTCGCCCCGGGCGCGGAAAGCGATTTCCACAATGCCGGGCACTTCCGCCCGGTTGTAGAGCAGAAAGGTCACCTGGTAGCGCAGCCGGTCGCCGTCCTGCACCCGGTACATTTCGATATCGCGCACTTTGAAGGCCGGCAGGCTTTTACCCTCCTGCCACACTTGCAAGGCAGGGCGGATGTCTAAGTCCAGTTGCTGCTGCAACTGCCGGATCAGCAGACTGTCGCGGACGATGGAGAAGCGATGGGCTTCGACCAGGTCGATCAACAGGCCGGAAACCTGGCCCGGGGCTCGCTCGCTTTCCAGCATTTTGAAGAGATATTCTCCGCTCAATTGCACTGCATCGGTGCGCAGGCGGCTGTCCCGGGGAGATTTCAGCAAGGCGGTCAGGGTTTGATCGCGCAGGGCCCGGCTGACTTGCTCCTCATCGGTCATGCCTTCCGAGAAGCGTCCCCCTCCCGGATCGGCGCCGTTGGCCTTGCGGTAGAGATATCCTTCCAGCGCTGCATTCAGCAGGGGCCAGCGAGGCGAATCCAGAATGTTGACATAGCTGTAAAAGTGGGGAAAGATATCGCAATTGGGAATATAATTTCCGAATTCGCTCATCCAGCGCGGCAGGGCGTCCTGGCGGGTGAAGGTGGATTCGACAAAACGCTTGAAACGGATGATCTCTTTTTCCTTGTCGGTCATCGACTGATTGTTGCGGTCGAGGCTCCAGTTCATCCGCCGGTCGAGCGATTTAAAATCGGCCCCCGGGAGCAGGGTGCCGTTCTCCGGGAGAAATGCCTGCTCCGGCTGTACCCGCTCCGTCGCTACGCTCCAGATCCGCGGGTAGGTATAAAACTGCACCGGTACCTCGATCAGCTCCAGTTTGCGGAAGGGGTAGCTCAAGTTGAGCGCACGTTCATAATCCTGGCGCGCCTCCCGGATGACCGCCGGGAGGGTATCGCCCACCTCTTGGAAGTATTCCTCGAAGAAGCGGTGGGAGGGGAGGGTGTAGAGATGGTAGCTGAGGCTATCGACAGTAATGCGGTCCTCCCGGTACGGCCCGATCACCAGGGAGATCCGGGGCAGGGAGTAGGGGGGACGAAAGCGGTATCGTCCGTCGCCGAGGTCTTCGCGCTCGCCCTGGGAGATGGGCAGCATTCCCGGCGCGCACTGCACGGTCAAATCAAATTCGCCAAAATTTCCCTGGCGGTTCTCCGGAAAGCCGGCGCCTTCCGGCAACCCGACCCGGGGGTACCAGAGGTTTTCCGCGGTGAGCAGCAGGAAGCGGTCCTCGATGAAGGCGTGTTTCTTGGCGACTTTATTCATCAGGTAGATCAGGAACATTTTGTGACGGGTGGTATCCGCAACATCCAGATAGCAGGCCTGATCATCGATGCGGCCGGCGTAGTTCAACTGCAGCCGCAGGGTGTCGCCCGGCAATACCGCCTGTGGTGGGCGGATGGTGATGAGATGCTGTTCCCGCGAATGAGAAACCGTCTGGCCGTTGATGCGGGTTTCCGTCACCTGCAGGCCGGGATTGAGGCTGATGAAGAACTGGTCCAGTGGCGCGGAGGTGCGGTTGTGCAGGGTCAGTGCCGCATCTGCCTGGATCCGGCGGCCGCTATGCTTGAGGGTCAATTGCAGGCGTTCCCGGGTCAGATTGGGCGTCTGCAGATAGCGCTGGTTGATCCCTGCCATCGCTTCACGGAGCCGGATCCCGTTATAAAAATGATCCAGGTAGATGCTGGCAACCCAGCCGCCGGCCAGGAGCAGCACGGCGCCGAAGAGCGGTGCCAGCCGGGTGCTGACCCCCGACTGCGGCAGCCGCCGGAACAGGCGCACGCTCAGCCATAGGAAAGCCAGTCCGAAGGCGAGGTACATACCGCGCTGCAGCAGCAGCCACCCCAGATCCGGGATACCCACAAAATCGGAGTAAGTCAGCGGCAGGAAGGCCCCGAGGAAGTCGAACAAATAAAATTGTTTTTCCCCCAGGTAGATCAGATTCAGGCCCAGCAGTCCCAGGATCAGCAGCACGGTGATGGCCTGGTTGCGGATCAACTGCATTAGCAGAAAAGCCAGGCCGGTTACGAATACCAGGGTCGGCAACACCATGACCAGCGGATAGATCAGGTAAGGAGCCGCCGTAAATCCGGTCTTGGAAAATGCCAGGTGCAGCACTGCAAATACCAGCAGCAGGAGCAGATCGAGCAGAAAAAAAACGCCCAATATCCCCAGGGTTTTGGCGAAGATATAAGTACTGTTGCCGAGGGAGCGGATGTAGATCACTTCACTGGTGTCGAGCTTGCGGTCGCGTTTGAAAATATCCGTTGCCACAAATGCGAGCACTGCGGTTTGGGCGATGGTGATCAGAATCAGGTTGGTATAGGGGATGAAACCGGAAATACTGCGCACCGAATAAGGGACCGGGGAAACCGAGCTGAAGAAGAGGATATTTAAGCCGGTCATGATCAACAGCGACAACCCGGCGAAGATGCGGAACAGCCAGTCGCGCAGGATGTTGAGCGCTTCGTAGAGCGCAATCGCTTTGATGGTATGCAGCATGGTCATCCCGCCTGTTTATCCATAAAATACACATAGGCATGTTCCAGATCCGGCTCGATGGTTTTGCCGGCCGGCTCCTCGAGCCGGTTGGCCACCACCTGCACCAGCCAGCCTCGCTCTGCCGGGATGGTGGAAATCACCGCGTATTTTTCCTTGATCCGGGGAAGGTCGCGGTCGGATACTTCCAGTTGAAACGCATGTCCGGCGGCCTGGCGAATGAACTGTTCCGGCGGTCCGTGGAAGCCCACCCGGCCCTGGTTGAGCAGGGCCATGTCGTTGCAAGTGCTGGAAATATCGCCCACGATGTGGGTGGAGAGGATGATGATGCGTTCGCTATGACCCATGTCGGCCAGGATATTGCGGAAGCGGATGCGCTCTTCCGGATCGAGACCGGTGGTCGGCTCATCGACGATCAGCAGTTTGGGATCGCCGATCAGTGCCTGGGCGATGCCCAGACGCCGCTTCATCCCTCCGGAAAGCTTCTTGGCCATCCGGTCGCGGGCTTCAAATAAACCGACCTTTTCCAGCATCGCATCCACCGCGTCCCGGCGCGCCGCTTTCGCTTTCAGGCCGCTCAGGCGGGCGCAGTAGTCGAGAAACTCCCAGGTGCGGATCTTGGAAAACGCGCTGAACCCCTGGGGCAGATATCCGCTGATCGCCCGGATCTCCTTCCGGTAATGCTGCAGATCCCGGCCGTCCACCAGCACCTGGCCGGAGGTCGGCTCCATCAGGGTCACCAGGATGCGCATCAGGGTCGTCTTGCCGGCACCGTTGGGGCCTAACAGGCCGAACAGGCCGCTTTCGATCTGCAGGGAAACATCGTCCAGGGCGCGTTTCTGCTGCCCGTAAATCTTGCTTAAATTTTGAATA
The DNA here is from genome assembly GCA_020635015.1 of Calditrichia bacterium. Classification (GTDB taxonomy): domain Bacteria; phylum Calditrichota; class Calditrichia; order RBG-13-44-9; family J075; genus JACKAP01. Next base: position 155,471 of record JACKAP010000011.1, read on the forward strand.
CTGATCTGCATGCCGCCTTCCGTTCGGTTCGCATTAAGTATATGAAGCAGATTCGTTATTGGCAACAGCAACTTTTTTCAAGCTGATGCTGGATACTGGATACTGGATACTGGATACTGGATAAGTGTAAAAAAAGCTTGTTCGAGTGGAAAAATCGGTTTCATTTCAGCATATCCAGCATCCAGCATCCAGCATCCAGCATCCAGCATCCAGCATCCATTAGACAATCCTGCCTTCAAATTATTGCATAAGACCCCCTTTTTAGCCGGTTTGTTTCAGGCTTCTTAATTCTACTTTGAGATTTTAAGAATTGGCCCACGAAACACTCGAAAGCACACTAAAATATAATGAGAATGTAAACACCTTTCGCATCATTTCGAGTATTTCGTAGGCATCTATTTTCATCTACTAAGCCAACGTCTTAAAGTAGAACGAATCACCCGGAAAAAATACAAAGGTATTGCAATTTTAGCCATTATTTCTCTAATTGTGCTCTTGTTATTGGTGAAAAAAATTACAAAAAGAAGCAGAGCGGCGAATCCGGAGAAGATAAATTCGAAACATGCGATGAACCTTTAGAAGGAGATTAATGTGAATATTGCTGTTTGTATCAAGCAAACCCCCGATACCGCCATCCGGGTAAAGGTGGCCGACGACGGCAAGTCGATTGTGCAGGATGGAATTCAGTGGGTGATCAATCCCTACGACGAATTCGCGGTGGAAGAGGCCTTGCAGCTTACCGAAAAACACGGAGGCGAGGTCACCATCGTGTCCCTCGGACCGGCGGGTATCGAAAAAACCATCCGCGAAGCGCTGGCGATGGGTGCCCACAAGGCGATCCGCATCGATGCGGACCATATACCGGATGATCCTTCGGTTACCGCCAAAGCGCTGGTGGAAGTGTTGAAAAACGGAAATTATGACCTGATCTTCCTGGGGCGGCAGGCGGTCGATGATGACCATCATCAGATGGCCTCGCTGGTATCCCAGGCGTTGGGGCTGCCCTGTGTCACTGTGGTCGTGAAGCTGGAGATCGACGGCGGAAAAGGCACCGCCCTGCGCGAAGTGGAAGGTGGATACGAGAAAGTGGCATTCGCCCTTCCGGCAGTGATCGGCGCGAACCGCCATCTCAATACCCCGCGTTACCGTTCGCTGAAAGGGATCATGCAGGCGAAGAAAAAGACCATCGAAGTGCTTCCCGCAACTTTGGCCGCGCCAAAGCTGGTGGTGGAAAAGTTGACCCCGCCGCCGGCCAAAAAGGAAGGGAAGATTTTCAAAAACGGGGCGGCCGATGCAGCGGAAGTGGCCCGTCTGCTCAGAGACGAAGCGAAGGTGATCTAAGCATCGACAAAATCAGGAGAAAATAAGATGGCAACAATATTGGTTGTATCGGAAGTTCAAGACGGAAAGATGAAATCCGTTTCTACGGAAGTGTTTACCGCCGCCGTAAAAATGGCCGGCGAAACCGGGAACAGCGTGACGGCCCTGTTTGTCGGGAACGGTCTGGATGGTCTGGCAGATAGCGCCGGCAAATTTGGGGTTGCCGATGTGGTATTGGCGGAGGGAACCAGCCTGGCAAAATTCAGCCCCGATGCGTACGCAGCGGCAATTGCCGAAGTGGCAAAGCAAAAAGATGCGGCAGTGATCCTGATGAGCGCCACCTACACCGGCAAAGACTTGCTGGCCCGGACTGCGCAGATCCTGGATACCGGCCTGGCGCAGGATTGCATCAGCTACCGTGCGGAGGGCGGCAAGCTCTATTTTACCCGCCCGGTCTATGCCGGCAAGCTGTTGGCGGAAGTGCGGGTGGATGCCGCGCCGGTCATGGCCACGTTCCGCCCGAAATCCTTTAAGCCGGCGGAAAGCCCGGTTGCGGTTAAAGCGGAAAAGCTCAGCCTGGATCTCCCGGCGCCGAAGGCGGTGCTGGAGGAAATGCAACTGAGCGGCGGCGGCAAAATGGATGTAACCGAAGCGGATATGATCGTCAGCGGCGGCCGCGGGATGAAAGGGCCGGAAAACTGGGGGATCCTGGAAGAACTGGCAGAGGTGCTCGGCGCCGCTACCGGCTGTTCCCGCCCGGTCTCCGACGACGGCTGGCGGCCTCACGAGGAGCATATCGGCCAGACCGGCCGTACGGTATCGCCGACCCTCTACGTCGCCTGCGGCATCTCCGGCGCGATCCAGCACCTGGCCGGGATGTCTTCGTCCAAATTCATCGTGGCGATCAACAAAGATGAGGAAGCCCCGATCTTCAAGGCTGCCGATTACGGTATCGTGGGCGATGTATTCGAAGTGCTTCCGGCCCTGACGGCGGAAATCCGGAAGCTAAAACAAGACTGATCTCAGATAAATAGAACGCGGATGACGCGGATTTACACGGTTTTTTAATGTTGCTTCGCCAGAAAGCTGCACAGATTTACCGCAAAGGGCGCAAAGAGCGCAGAGATGTCTTCAAAATTAAGTTTTGTCGTTTAATTTAAGTATTCATCTGCGAAAATCCGTGTCATCCGCGTCATCCGCGTTCTATTACTTTTCTCCTTCCTCAAAATCCCCCTCCAGCCGCTTCAACAACCAAAAACTGAATACCCCGGTTACCACCCCGGTGAGTACCCCGGTGAGGAGCAGGTAGGGGAGGAGGTACCACAGCACCGGGTTGCGAAAGAGCAGGGTTGCCGCCACCCAAAGCTGCCCGGCATTATGGGCCAGGGCCCCGGCGATGCTGACCGTCAACAGGCTGAAGATGCGCAATCGGAAGAGCAGGATCATCACCAGCACCGCCAGCAGGCCGCCGCTGAGGGAGAGGAAAAATCCCGGTGTAAACAGCGTGCCGGTAAAGAACGAGCCGATCACGATGCGGAAGAGGGAAACGGTCAGCGCCGCCTTCCAGTCCAGCCAATAGAGGGCAATCAGGGTGGCGATGTTGGCCAGGCCGAACTTCAGCCAGGGCACCGGCCGCGGCAGGTAGGCCTCAAAGATGAACAGCAGCAGACCGACCACGATCAGCCCGCTCACCCGGGCTTCCCATATTTCAGCCGGTGATAACTTGGACGGGTTCTTCGGAATCATGCTGGGAGGGGATATAGATTAATAGCTTGTGCGGAACGCAGACGATCATCTGTCCGGTGCGTGAAATGGCGCCCATCTGTTGGCAAATCCTTTGGGGACAATCGTTCCGGGAAATGCGAATCTGGCGGTTGGCAACGGTTACTTCTACCGGGGGATCGAATTCGTCGAGTGAATAGATGCGGTCCAGGTTGAGGTCGATTTGATATTTTACGGTCCCGGCAATTTCGACCACCGCAATCGCCGGCGTGCTTCCCGAGGCGCTGGAAACCCATTGCGCGTAATATCCGAGCGTCAAAAGCAGCCCCCAGAATAACAGGTCGCCGGGGCGGAATAGCGTGCGTTTCTGGGTGTGCATGCAGTAACTTCCCTTAAAAAAATGCTTATTATGAGCACCGTATAAAGCTTTATTGCAAGGGGCAAGGGGCAAGGCGCCGTCATGTACAAGCGCGAGTTCCGACACCCGCGCAGTAATACCCCATTCAAAATACTCCGCATTACATATTCCACAGTACGAGCAAAAAAAAACTCCGGGATCGCTCCATACACCGACCCCGGAGTTGTATTGTCTCCGGCAGAATATATTCAAAATGAAACGGAGATGCAATTAAATTGTATAAATACATTTGTTGATGGGTTAATGGGAAAAAACGGATTCGGATTCTTATAACAACATTGTGAATCAAGTTCCTCGGCTGGGTCTCGGAATGACCCATTGGCGTCATTTCGAACGTTTTTTGTGAGAAATCTGTAACAGCAGGAAACTTAATGCACAATCAGCTCATCAACCCATCAATTTTTTAAAAAACTACCTAACTTTTTGACGGCTAAAACGTATCTCAACCACAGGTCACGGCAAAGCCGTGTTTCCCTGTCTCCATACAGAGCCCCCCGCCTACTCACGGGGGGCTTTTTTATTTTGATGATGTGCACCGGGTGATTGGGTTATTGGTCGTTGGTTGTTGGCTTTTGGCCAAAAACCAATAACCAACAACCAACGGCATGTCCACTATGGTTCCAACTGCTCGTTCAACTCCCACATGCCTCAGCCAACCGTAAAATATCCCGTAACAACCGCCAGCACCGCCCCCGCAATCACATCACGCAGCCAGTGTTTATTGGCCTGGATCCGGCTGTAGCCGGTCAATGCCGCCAGCAAGTAGGGCAGAATCGCCCAGGGCCATCCGAAATGAAAATGCACGAATGCCGCGCCCATAAACGCACTGGAGGTGTGGCCGCTGGGAAAGCTGTCTCTTCCCCCGTTGGGACGGGTGCCGAGCGGCGTAAAATTGAACAGGAATTTCCCCAGCAGGGTCAAGGTGACGGTGATACTCCCGGCGTAGAGCCAGCGCCGGGCCGCTTCCGCATCGCCCTGCAGCGCCACTGCCAGCAGCGCCGCCCAGGGCAGCAGGTATTGCAGGATGTCGCCAACATCTTCAAGCTTGTTAACCGATAGCGGCCGGGTTTTTTGAAATAGCTCGCTGAGGTTTAGCATCGTTTCTCCTGCCGTTATTCCAGAAATACCAGTTTAAACCGGTTCACCGTCACCACCGGCTCCAGACGGGTGATGCGGAAAGTGGCCGAATCGATAGGAGCGGTGATGGTCACCCGCCCGCTGGCATCTACCGTGGTTCCCGCGACAACACTGCCCCCGGCCGGCACCACGGCGATGGTTACGAAGGGCATCTGCACTGCCAGGTTGGAGATCGGACCACTGAGGGTGGCGCGCACCTCCGGCAGGGCAATAATGTTGTAATCGGCCGGCACCGTGCTGCTGTTCGGCGCCACCAGCGACAAAATCAGCGCCAGGGCATCCTCGAAGGGCGTCATTACCGGCGTTACCGTGCTGTCCGGGGAGGTTATGGTAGCCACCGGAAGCTCCGGCAGCTCAAAATCGACGAAGGTCTCCAGCACCCCGGCCCGCACATCCTCCGCCACGTTGGGTGGGATTAGTCCGCCATATTCCACCAGCACCCGGTCGCTGTTGGCCCAACCGGCCGAAATTGAAGAGAGCGGGTCAACGGCAATCTCGTAATTGGTGCCTCCGGTGCGGGAGAAATGAAAGGAGATCGGCACATAGACGGTCATGCGCCCGATCTGCACCCCCAGCTGCACATTCACATCCACGGAATAGATCAGCCCGAAGCCCGGGGTGGCGGTTGCCTCGAACGGCACATGGGGCACCACGTAAACCCGGTGATTGTTGGCGTTGGCGCTGACCACCGGCAGGTCCATATCCATTACAGCGGCGGTGACATCGCCGGCGATGTTGGCCAGGAACATGGTGACCAGGGTCTGCAGGTCGAAGCGGTCGCTGCTTTCCCCGCTGGGGGGCGCCACCAGGGTCTGGCTCAACGGCAGGGGAAAGCTATTGGGGGCATTTTCGGAAATGATCCAGGGGATTTCCCGGTCATTGTTTTCCACCCGGGCCAGCCAGGTGGCCCCGGCCCACTGCGGCGTGGTGCTGTTGAAAGCCGAGAAGCGGTTGCGGGGCAGGGTGATATCGTCCTTGCGGATGGGGATGATTGCCAGGTTGCCGACATGATTGCGCACCCACCCCGGCGCGTCGGTGACCGTGCCGATCCCGGGTTCAATTTCGTGAGAGAGATTGAGCAGGAAAAAATCTTCCTGAAACGGCAAGCCGGTGCTGGCGGTGGCCTGCAGCACCAGCGAGTCAACGCCAGCGATGCCGGTCGCGGCGTGATAGGCTACGCGTGGCGGCAGGGGAGCAAGCGCCGGGTCGTGGGTCAGACTAAGCGTATCCGGCGCCACCAAATTTCCGGCCGGACCCTTCCCGTGAACTTCTCCCTTCACCGAGATCGATGGCGGCTGTACGCCTTGCTGGCAGGCTAAAAGAAATAACAAACCGCTCAACAGCAATCCCCCGATCAAATTATGGTAAACATATCTTTCCATCATATGCTCCGTGATTGGTTGTCTGAAAATATCAATGTCATTGACCTTTGGCGTCATTGATGCTTTGCATGTCATTGGCGCTGTGCGCGTCATTAGCCTTCAGCGTCATTGATGCTTCGCATGTCATTGGCGCTGCGCGCGTCATTTGCTTCAATGCCAGTGTCGTTTCGCTCTACGCGTTTCGCTCCACGCTCCACGTCTTTCCATTCCGCACTCCGAAATCCGCATTCCGCATTCGTTTCATTCCGCACTCCGAAATCCGCATTCCGCATTCGTTTCACTCCGGATGATAAACCCGCTCCGCATCCGCAAACACCTTCTCCCGGTCGAAGGTCATCGGTTTGCGCTCCCGGCGGAGGAACATCTCCATCTGGTCGGTATAATGCGGGCTCTCTGGGCGGCTGGAGGCGCCGTAGCAGTGGGCGGATTCGATCTCCACCCCGTCGCGGGAGTAGCGCAAGAGTTGAATATAGGATTCCCCCACCCAGGCGCGGTATTTACCGTCTTTATATTTCCGTCCGACCATCTGGGCCAGAATATCGAAGCCGCCGCCGACGGGATATGCTTTGTCGCCGCGCTGATGCACCTGAAGCCGGCCCAACTCGATCTCCAGAGTGCCGAAATGCTTGCGCAGGTGCTTTTGAGCAAACCGCAATGCATCAACCAACATCGCCTCCGGAAAGGTGTTGTTATAATCCATCCGCCCGGTTGCTTCGAGCTGATCCAGCAGATAGCGCAGCGCCAGGTTAAACACCGCCGCCTGGCGGTTGTGAACCTCGGTGCTGCGGTTCCAGCGCTGCAGCACCGCAATCGCAGCGGCAATGTCTGGATATCGCGCGGGATCGAGATGCAGTAAATCTTCCAGATTGGCGATATTGTTGGTGCGCAGGCGTGCCGGATAAGTCTGGTCATATTTGATGCGCAGAAAGTCATCATAAGAAAGCTTGTCATACTGCGCGATCAGCTCGCCAAATCGCAAACTGCGGGCGGTGTTGCGGGTAATGTAGCCCATCGTCGGGTTATAATTCGCCGGATCGGGGTTGTCCTCCGGAGCGGTGGCGTTAAACGGCGTATTGTTAAAATTGAAGACATAACCGCTGGCCGGATTCGTCACCTGCACCAGACTGTCCAGGGGCATAAAGTCCGGGGGCCAGAGGGTGGCGGAGGTGTCGCCGGGAAGTACCGCCTGCCACTCATAAGCTGGATCGCGATCGGGAAACAGGCCGTTGGATAGGAAAAAAATGTTGTCTTCCCGGTCTGCGTAGACCGTATTGATCCCGGGAATGCCCTGGATGGCCAGGGCCCGGCGGAATTCGTCGAAATTCTGCGCTTTGGTCATCCAATACCACTGCTCGGCAGCGCGGATATTCAGGTTCGCGGGAAATCGAATTGCGTAGTACCCCTGATCATTCTTCAGCGTGGTGCCGTATTTACTCCAGTAGAAAGTGCGGCGGTAAGGGAATTTCAGGAACCACCAGAGCTTCACGCCCAGTTTCAATTTCCGCTCTTCTAATGCCAGCCAGTCGCCATCAAATCTGTAGCGATTTTTTTCTGACGGATGCATGGTCAACTTGTAAACATCATCCAGATCAGGGTAATTGAGCGTATGGGCCCAGCCGAGATTGGGGGTGGTGCCGTGAAACGGCGTCACCCCACCCGGGAAAACCCCGCCGATGAACCGCCAGCCTTCCGCGCTTTCAATATGCACTTCGTACCATGAAAAAGGTCCTTCCAGGGGCTGATGGGAGTTGACGGCCAGGTAGGTATTACCGTCGGCAGTTTTACGGCTGCTCAGGGCGATGGCGTTGGAACCGCGGGGCAGGCCGCGGCCTTGATCTTCCACCAATGAGTTACCCAGAATGCGCTGGATATCAAACTGCACGTTGGTCATCAGGCTGAGTGCCAGGGTGTAACCCTTGATGATATCTTTTTCGCTGACCGGAAACGCATCTTTGCGCAGCATTTCATCCGGATGGGCGCGGGCATAGGCATTCAGCCCCTGGGTATATCCGTCGAGCACTGCCCGGAAGGCGGGCGAGAAGGCACTGTCCCACTGCGCTTCCACCGCCCGGCCGGGATCGATGATAAAGGCCAGCACATCCAGGATGGCGCCATTTTTACCCTTCACCGAGGCCAGCTTGCCATTAACGGCCAGCAGCGGGATCTGGATGCTGGCAAAATCGTCTTCCGCATGGGCCCAGGCCAATCCATAAGCCGCCTGGGCGTCGGTTTGGGTGTAAATGTGCGGCACGCCCCAGGCGTCGCGTACAATGGTAATTGCTGTTGGATCAATCCGGGGGAAATCCGGTGCCGTCTGTGCCGGCAACCCGAACGGAAGCAGCAGAAGTATGATCCATAAATATTTCATCCCTGCATAATAGCGGTTTTCGGCAAATTACGCAAGGGGCAATCAGTTGTACCGTGTCTATCACCTGATCTTTGACACGCGATAAGCGGCAGTGGCAGTAGCAGGAAGTTGGCTGCCACTGCCACTTGAATAGCCTGAATTGTCAGAGACCAGTTTATAGGACAGGCTGTACCGGTGAATGGGGATGATTATCCGCGATCTGATTCAGATCTGCTCGCTCAATTCCACGAAACGCTTATAGGGGATCGCGGTCCAGCTCTCCGCCTGGAAGGCGCCGTAATTCTGGCTGATCATCGAGACTTTCGCGGCGATCTCGGCGTCCGGGGCTTCGAAGATGTCGAGGAAATCGTAAGAACCCAGGATCGCATAGTGGGCGACGAATTTCACCTCCGGGCATTTCTCTTTCACGTGCTCAAGCCATTTCCGGCCCAACTGGGCGCGGTGCTTGATCTGTTTCGACATTTCCGGGGAAAGTTTGGTCATTAAAACGTAGGTTTGCATGTCTCGCCTCCTTTCAGTGGCTGAAAAGATGGTGCTCAACTCGCATCTGCAATATAATGCTTCCGGTTGTGCCGATCCATCGAATAATAAGATGAGGGAGGCGAGCTCTCCGGTGTCCTTTGGGAACGAATCTGAATGTCGTCGCGTTCAGGCCTCCGTTTCCGGCATTTTCGAAAATCCCGGCACGGATTCAAATTCCTCTGCGATAACGGTTAATCTTCCTAAAGTCCGAGAATATAGGGTGAGAATAGTTGTTAACCTTGCTGCAGCACCCGATCCCGCCAACGCCGCACACTCATGACGTCGAAACGTTCACCTTCGAATGCGATTTGCCTAATCTCTTTTTTGCCGTTCTCGCTGGCTTTCCTGAGCCAGTCGCGGATTTCCATCCAGCGTACTTTCCCGGCCGAGTTGCGGATGACCAGCAGCACCGGAAAGGCTTGCGCCATCCAGTACTGCACATGCCGCGGCTCTTTGATGGTGAAGATTTCCGCGCCGTCTTTTTGGCGCGTGCGTAAATGCGAATCGCCGGACTTCAGCTGCAGGTAAAGCTTGCGAGGGGTTTTTTTAGCGGGTCAGCGATACGTTTTATCCATACGCGGTATTCAGGTACCGCCATCACGAGCCGCGTTTTCTGCGGCGCGGCAATCTCCCGTGAATTTCTCCCAGTGTTACGGCAGATAGGTGCACCACGCAGGAGATTGCTTCAGCAAAATACGCTTCGCAATGACAGCTCGAATTACGTTTTAGCGAAAGATTGGTAACACCAGTATTATTTTTAGCATCTCTGCGTATTTATGCCCATCTTAAATCAAAACAGCCGCAAAACCAAACAGTTTATGCCATAGCGGTCAATCCCGGCGCAAATGTTAACAGGCTGTTCCCGCTTAGGATTGGTTAAAAATCAACTTATTAACTTCCGCCACAGAGGCACAGAGATCACAGAGGTATTATACATTAAATAAAATCAGTCTCTGTGTGCTCTGTGCCTCTGTGGCAATTATGTTTGACATTCAACAAATTATGCTTTAATCGATCCTTAATTCGGTCTAATAACTTTTTCCGCCGCATACATAATCCCAACCGTCTGATCCATCGACCCAATTTCCCCGATCATGAGCTCAGCCCTTTTGCCGTGAAAATCCAGGCAGGTGCCGCAGGTGGCGATTTTGGCGCCTTTATCCTGTAGCGTTTGTAAAGCCTCCAGAACTTCACTGCCTTTCGTGGTGAGATGAATCCCTGAATTGACACAGCCGATCACATCAATCTGAATGCTTGATTTTGCAAGTTCGTTCAGAAACGATTTCAAAAGTTTTTTACCCAGGGCCGGATCACCCTGACCCATCTGGTCGGAATTTAGATACAAGAAAGTCATGCCGTCTCCATTTTGTTGTGTGTGAGTGAGCGCTGCTCAAAACCATACCGTTTGTGCCATATTGGTCAGGTTAAACGTGCTGCGCAGGGTGCCGCCGGAATAGCTGCCGCCGCTGTAGAGGCCGTTTACCACCGTGCCGGTCGAACTGCCGCCGGTGTAGAGCCGGTAACTGATGCCGGCGCTGAGTTCCGGGGCGGAGAATATCATCGAATAATACCGCCGCTCCGGCGCAAAGGTCAGTAAGCTGTTCCCGTTGGTGTCTTCAATATGAAACAGGATTCCCGGCGAGATGCTGGTGCTGGTCCGCAACAAGACGGAACGCTGGGTGGAGGAGAGGATCGGTCCCTGGGTCATGTTCGAATTGGTGCCCGACACCACCATGAAGCCTCCGGTAACGATGAAATCGCCGTTCACGTCGACCCCCACCTCGGGGGAGGACTGCGGCCCGTGGGCCACCAGAATACCGCCGTTCATGTAAAAATTTCCATTGCTATCGATCGGGTCGCCACCCGTAGCGCTGACGTAGACATAACCGCCATTGATGGTCAGGATGCTGCCGTCGTTGAAGTGCGAGTCATCCCCGTAGGTGGCATTCAACCCGTCGTCGCTCGATTTTACACTAACTTCCCCACCATTGATGAAGATATTGGGCGATTCGATACCTTCAAATGAGTTTGTAATATAAATGATCCCGGCATTAATGGTGATCGACTGTTTCGATTTCATGCCATCATCGGCCGAGGCGATCGTTATATTCCCATTGGCGACGGTGATCGCGCTGTCGACGGAAATGGCTTTTGCTTCGGCGTATTCGCCATTGGGGCCGGGCACGATGGTGACCGGTTGCCCGGTGGTGGTAATATGGATCAGCGGAACGGTTGCGGCAGTGCCGATGGTCAGATCGCCATCGCTGGAAATTCCCTTGCCGCCGTCGCCCGAATGGTTCAGGGTGATGTCACCGCCGGTCAGGTCCATATTCCCGTTGCTGTTGAGGCAGTGCCCCAGGCAGGCATCCGGCTGGCCCAATTCGTTGGTGTAGGCATTGCCATCGCCGCTGGAGGTGATGGCCAGGGTGCCGGAACTGATCAGAATATCGCCGTCGCACGATATGCCTCTACCCGCCCCGCCGCTGGTTTGGATGGTGATGGAACCGGATTCAATTTCCACCCGGGCGCCGGCTTTGATGGCGGTGCAATACGAGGGCTCGAAACCGGAGCCGGAAGGTTCCAACACCACGCTGCCGGTGGTGTTGATTCCCAATGTGCCGCCCGCAACCCGGATGTCTTGTTTGGAATTTAAGCCTTTGGATCGGTCGCCGCCAACCGTCAGTTGGATCGATCCGCCGGTGATCAGTATCGTGCTGTCGCATTTCATCGCATCGCTGCCGCCGGTGCTGTTTTGGATGGTGATGCTTCCATCGGCAATTTCAATCACGCTGCCTCCGCCGTCGATGCCGTCTCCTTGCGCCGTGACCGCAACGCTCCCGCCATTCATAAAGAACCCGTCTTTGGCATGAATCCCGTCTTTCACCGCGCTGTGGATGGTGATATTGCCCTGGTTTATCTTGATGTAATCATCACTGCGCAGCCCATGCTCATTTTCGCCAACGCCATTGATCGTCAGGCTTCCGGATCCGTCAAAGATCAGCTGGCCCTCACTGAAAAAGGCGGCACTCTGGTCTTCGTTGTTGGGAGGCGGGGCATAGGTTGTCCCATCGCTGAAAATGTTGTCGCTGCCGTCTGCCAGCTGAACCGTGATCTTTTTGCTGGATTGAATGTTGATCGCCGGCCCATCCGGATTGGTAATCTGGACGCCGTCCAGGCGCAGTTGCAGCCGCTTCTCGGAATAAATCTTGAACATCCCATCGGTGGTGACGCCGGATAAAACATAAGTAATGTCGCTGATGGCAGCAGTGGACGTCACCGTAACATCAGCCCCGGAAGTCTCCACGGAAACCCCCAGGAACGCCAGGGGATTCGTCACCGATACGGTCGTTTCATTGTAGGTGATAGACACCGTCGAATCAAGCTCGCTGCCAAAAGTGATGCTGTCGATGTCGGCGAGGGCAATTTGATTCAAGCTTGCCGTGGTTTGGAAAAAGGCAACCGTGCCTTCCGGATTAAAATATACACTGTCGATCTCGCTAACCGGCAGTTGAAAGGTCCCGCTTTGGGTATGGATCTGCAACTTGTCCCGGATGGTGGTCGGCGGCATCAACGTATCTTCAACGCTGAAAGTAATGCTGTCGATCTCCGAAAGGTTAAACAGCACATTCCCGCCATCATTCTTAATGACGTTAACCGCCTGGGTAAATGCCTGGGTCGAAAGCAAAACAACCCACAAGGTAAACAGCAATGTTTTTGTCATGATTCATCTCCGAATTGCTCAAAATAATTATTGTATTTGGGTCGCTATTCCTTTTATAGCGACACTATGCATAGTGTCGCTATAAAAGGAAAGAACGCGCAAAACCCCAATTCTATCGCTTCGTCTACCCAAATACTAATATTAAATGACCAGCCGTGATTTTGCCTTTGAGTAAATCCGGCTTTACGAAATTGTAATAAAAATAATGTTCTATGCCCCGTAGTTGGGGGCATAGAACATTATTTGAGCAAGATCATTTGTTTTGAGAGCATTACGCCGTTGCTTTTGACCGTGTAGATATAAATTCCACTTGCCACATGCGTATTATCCAGGTTCGTGCCGTCCCAGGTCACTTGATGCTGCCCCTCAGTCTGGGTTTCATTCAGGAGCTCTTTGATCAGCTTGCCGCTGATGTCAAAGACACTGACGTTGACTTTGGCTGCATGGGGAATTTGGTAGGCAATCGTGGTAGCGGGATTGAACGGGTTCGGATAATTCTGCAGTAGTTGAAACGCTTTGATCGCCTGCGGCAGTGCTTCCCGCAGCTTCAATCCCGGTCAGATCTTCAAATATGATCTTTTGAATATTCGCGAGGGAGATGGTAAAAGTGCTGTCGTTCTTGAGGTGGATGTTTAATTCAAAATTTTGGCTATAAATAGTTGAACTCAGCATTGCAAAGATGAGTAGCAGTGCTTTCATGGCCTTTTCCTCCTGTTTCTTAATTAGACAACAAACAAAGTCAAGATGTTTGGCGCCCAGATTGGCGCCCAGCGGGCGCCGAAACCCGCACTATTCCGGTATAAATCCGAACAATTCCGAACTTTTGGAGGTGTGTGAACCCATATAAAACATGCCGTAAACCCTTTATTTTATTGGGAGCCACTGAGCGGATTCGAACCGCTGACCTGATCATTACGAGTGAACTGCTCTACCAACTGAGCTACAGTGGCTGCTGTTTTTGCGATGCAAAATATAGACGATTTGCGCCGGGATGTCAATTTATTTTTTCCTTTCTGAAACGCACTTTTTCAAATTGAAAAAGCCACTTCCAAAAAGTTGTCTTGTTTATCATTCTTTTCCAAATAAAATCGTATGTTGATGGTGGTGCGGAATTTGCTCAGATTATTTTGTTGCTTCGGCATGGCTCTTTGACTATATACTGTAGCGGTTGGAACGACTAAAATCTGAGAGAGTGACATGATTTTCCTGATCAAATTCTTCAACACCCTGTTGCCGATTCTCTATCTGGCGCTGGTGTACCTCTACGGGCTGTATTTCTTCCGCACCCCCCGCTGGATTTTGCCGCATATGGCCAACCTGCTGCGCTTGACGCTGGGGGTTCACCTGGTGGAGGTGTGCCTGCGGGGGGTCTATTTTCAGCACTTTCCCCTGGCAGATGTGTTCGAGGTGCTGACGGTGCTGGCCCTGGCCATCACTTTGATCTATACCTATGTGGAATATCGCATCAAGATTAAGACTACCGGCTTTTTCATCTTGATCGTTTCATTCCTGCTGCAGTTGATCTCCTCGGCGTTCATCGATTTTGCCCATGCCATCCCGGAGGTGCTGAAGAGTGTGATGTTTGTGTTCCACACCTCGGCAATTTTGGTCAGCTATGCCGCCCTGTTCGTGGCGGCGCTCTACAGCCTGATGTACCTGCTGCTCTTTTACAAGATCAAAAACGCCCAGTTCGGGATCATCTACGGCCGCCTGCCCTCGCTGGAAGAGTTAAGCGAGATGAACATCCGGGCGGTGATCCTGGGCTTTCTGGCCCTCAGCGCGGCGATTTTTCTGGGGATCATGTGGCGCAAGACCGCCTATCCCGATGCGCCGCACTTCGATCCCAAGGTGATCATTTCCTACCTGGTGTGGGTGATCTACGGGCTGGTGATCTACGGCAACAAAATCCGCAAATGGGCCGGCAAGCAGCTGGCCTACCTGTCGGTGAGCGGATTCCTGCTGATCCTGTTCTCGATGATCGTGGTGAACCTGTTTTTGGAGACGTTCCATCGGTTTCAGTGAGTCATTGTATTTTTAATATTCTGTACACTGATTTTACTTGTAATTAGGAAGTTGATAGTGTTAAACAAATTATGCTCGCTTTTCAACTCACCCCCGGCCCCTCTCTTGAAAAGAGAGGGGAGAAAAGCCCCCCTTCTCTTGAAAGAGAAGGGGCGGGGGGGATGAGTTGGAAGCAGCAAAATAATTCCGTCAGCATTATTGCTTTAACACTACCAGGAAATTCTTGTCTGTTTGCACTGCGCGGGGCAGTCGTATTGCCCCGCGCAGTGCAAACAGACAATTAAATAAGGGATTATGGAATTTTAAACCAGGGAGCGGTTTAAATGACAGTAAATTCGACCCATCCGTTTATCCGCGCATGTTTCCGGCAACCGGTGATGCGCACCCCGGTGTGGATCCTGCGCCAGACCGGGCGCTATCTGCCGCCTTACCGCAACATCCGCAACGAGCACAGTATTTTCAAGATGTACAAAACCCCGGAGCTGACCAGCGAGCTCACCCTGATGCCCCTGCAGCATCTGGATGTCGATGCCGCCCTGCTCTTCACCGATCAATTGGCGATCCCCGAAGCGATGGGCATGCAGCTTAAACTGGCCAAGGGAAAATGGCCGGTTTTCGTCGATCCGCTGAAAAATGAATACCAGATCCATAAACTCCGTCCCCTCGAACCGTATGACAGCCTGAACTACGTGATGGACTCGGTGCGCCTGGTGCAGGATGAGTTGGATGAGCGGGTGCCGCTGATCGGCCTCTGCGGCGCCCCCTGGAGCCTGGCCGCCTACATGATCCAGGGGGGAGGATCGCAGAGCTTCATCAAGGCCAAACGCTGGGCCTTTGCCCGCCCGGACCTGATGCACGCCCTGCTGGAGAAGCTGAGCGAGGCGGTAATCCGCTATTGCGATGCGATCATCGACGTGGGCGTCGACGCGGTGCAGTTGAACGATCTTTATGTGGGCGTATACGACTCGCGGCGCTTCCAGGAGTTCGTACTGCCCTACGTGCAGAAGATCATCAGCGCCATCCGCCGTCCCGGGGTGCCGGTCATTTACCAGTGCAATTGCGTGCATGTGGGGATCGATTCCCTGCTGGAGACCGGGGCGGATGTCTTCGGGCTGGACTGGACCGTCAATCTGGGCCAGATCCGCCGGCAGTTGCAGCAACGCGCCTCCATCCAGGGCAACCTTGATCCGGCGGTGCTCTATGGGCGCAGCGATCATATTCGCCAGGCCGTGCAGGAGATGCTGGCCGATTTCGGCCCCGGCAGCGGCCATATTGCCAACCTGGGCTACGACATCCCCCCGGATATTCCCTTCGAGAACGCTAAAGCGTTCGTTGAGATCGTCAAAGAAGAAAGCGCGGCGTTTCATCAGGATGATGCAGCAGCCTCATGAATGGTAAATGCTTAATGGTAAATGCGCAATGCTCAATGAAATGGTAAATGCTTAATGGTAAATGCTCAATGGTTAATGGGCTGCCCGATTGAGCATTTACCATTTACCATTATCTGGCATTTGTCTTGCTGTATAATTGGCTGAAATTAAAGAACTTTAGCCAAGGAGGACAGCATGGAATTCAGTTATCACCAAACAGGGGAAGTGGTGCAGGTCAAAATTTGCGGCGAAGTAGGCCAGGAAAATATTCCGGAACTGATGAAACAGATGCGCCTGCTGTTGACGAAAGATTTCCGGGAAGTGGTATTCGACCTTACGGAGGTCCCGGGGATAACCAGCGCGATGATCGGCAAATTCCTGATGTTTTACAAAAATACCGCCGCCCGGGGCATCCGCATGCGGATAAATGGTGTAAA
The DNA here is from genome assembly GCA_020635015.1 of Calditrichia bacterium. Classification (GTDB taxonomy): domain Bacteria; phylum Calditrichota; class Calditrichia; order RBG-13-44-9; family J075; genus JACKAP01. The sequence goes on from JACKAP010000011.1 coordinate 171,890, forward strand.
TAAGGGGATTTACGGCTATTTTCAGACTTTGCGGATTAATGAGCTGTTTCCGGTGGAGCCGTAATCGCGGTACTGAATTGCACGCAGATTTCGCAGATTTGACAGATTTACACAGATTTACAAAACGGTAAAATGCCTGACTTCGCTCTGTCATTCCGAACGTATGTGAGGAATCTGTTCGTGCAATCGGGTTCATTGGTCTACAGCTTCCTCACCCCTGCGGGGATTCGGAATGACGGAGCAGTTGCAAACTCGCTCCCAAACTGCGCAAAAATTACCCACTTATTACCCATCACAGAGTAATCATAAGTCCGTCCGGCTAAAAAATTGCTCTCCGGCGTTTAGTTTTTGGGAATCTGCCCGCCGATGATTAATTTGTCGTCGATTTTGGGCGACCGGTTCGTTTGCGTGCACCACCATTTGCGCTGAAAGCGCAATACCTATTCCTGCCATCCCGGGGTGCAGCCCCGGGGATAGGCCACCCCCGAGTTGCCCACAAAAAGGTTGTTCACCCCAAACCCAAGAAAGCCAAACCCATGAACCAACCCTGGCGTTTAGACGGAAAGAAGGCCCTGGTCACCGGCGCCACCAAAGGCATCGGCCGGGCGGTGGCGGAAGAACTGCTGCAACTCGGTGCGGAGGTGCTGATCATCGCCCGTCATGCAGACGAAGTTGATACAGTTGCGCAGGAGTTCCGCAGCCGGGGATTGCCCTGCCGCGGCCTGGCCGGCGACGTCAGCCGCGGCGATGAACGGGAGCGAATTATCCAAGACGTCGCTGCCGCCTGGGGCGAATTGGATATACTGGTCAACAATGTCGGCACCAATATCCGGAAAGCAGCGGTGGAGTATCAGCCCGGCGAGGTGGATCAAATTTTCCAAACCAACCTTTTCTCTGCTTTTGAGCTATCCCGCCTGGCGTATCCGTATCTGGCAAAACCGGGCGGGGGCAGCGTCGTCAACATCGGCTCCGTCGCCGGGTTGACCCATCTCAAGACCGGCGCGCCCTACGCCATGACCAAGGCGGCGATGGTGCAGCTCAGCCGCAACCTGGCGGTGGAGTGGGCCAAAGACAATATCCGGGTCAATGTGGTGGCGCCCTGGTATATCCGCACTCCCCTGGCGGCGACGGTGCTCGACCAGCCGGAATATCTCCGGGCGGTGCTGGCCAGGACGCCCGCCGGGCGCATCGGCGAACCGGAAGAGGTGGCCGGGCTGGTGGCGTTTCTTTGCCTGTCCCGGGCGGCTTACATCACCGGGCAATGCATTGCGGTGGACGGCGGATTTACGATTAACGGATTTTCCTGAGGAGCAAGCAATGAAAATTTCGGCAGTGATTTTTGATATGGACGGGCTGATGATCGATTCCGAACCGCTCTGGCAGTTGGCGGAGATCCGCGCTTTCCGGGAAGTGGGGCTGGAACTGACCCGGGAGATGTGCGCCCAGCATACCGGCATCCGGGTCGATGAGGTGGTCGATATCTGGTACGGGCACCATCCCTGGGACCTGGCGCGTTTCCCCAAGCCGCAGGTTGTGCAGCAGATTATCGGCGAGCTGATTCGCCAGATTAATGAAGTCGGACAACCCATGGCCGGACTGGAGGCGGCGCTGGATTTTTTCCAGGAGCGGGATCTTCCCCTGGCGCTGGCCTCCTCCTCCAACCGGGCAATTATTGAGGCGGTGCTGGCGCGGCTAAAGCTGGGGCCGCGCTTTTCCGTGATCCATTCCGCCGAGCATGAGCCCTACGGCAAGCCCCATCCCGGCGTCTATCTGTCGACGGCTGAGCAATTAGGTGTTTCCCCGCGTCATTGCCTGGCGCTGGAGGATTCGATCAATGGCGTCATCGCCGCCAAAGCGGCCCGCATGGCTTGCATTGCCGTGCCCGATCCCGCTCACATCGACGACCGCCGCTTCGGCATCGCCGATGTGGTGCTGCCCTCGCTGACCGAACTCGACGAAACCATCTGGAAGCGCTTGACAGGGCAGGCGTGAAAAAGACATAGAACGCGGATGACGCGAATGACGCGGATTTCCACGGATATAAAACATATTGAAAAGACACAACAATGACAGCCATAGAGACACGGAGATCACTGAGGACTGACCACTGATAACTGAATAACTTAGAAACCTCTGTGTTCTCTGTGCCTCTGTGGCAACAACATAGAAAGAATTATCCGCGAAAATCCGCGTCATCCGCGTTCTATTAACAGTGCAAAAAAGATATCACTTCCCCGGCATCGGCTTGCGCGGGATTTTCTCATCCCGCATCGCGGTATGATAGACGATCGAAGCCACGATCACCGACATCTGCATCAAATCCCCTTCCACCACATGATCATACACATCCATATTGGTATGCCAGGTGCGGCTGAAATAATCCAGGGGATCCTGGATAAACTGGAAACCGGGCAGGCCCTGTTCATCAAACGCCACATGATCGGTGCTGCCGGTGCGCTGGATCGATACTGTCGTCGCGCCCATATCGTGGAAAGGCGTCAGGTAGCTTTCGAAAACCGGGCGGGCGGCATCATTCTCCTGGAGATAGATACCGCGAATTTTCCCTCCGCCATTGTCGATGTTGAAATAAGCCGAGACGTTGGCATGGGCCGGCTTGACCTCGCCGTTCTTCGCATCGCCAAAATGATTCTTGACGTAATTGCGCGAGCCGTGCAGCCCCTGCTCCTCACCGCTCCACAGGGCAATGCGGATGGTGCGGCGCGGCTGAACCCCCAGCGCCTTGAGAATGCGCACCGCTTCCATCATCACCGCCGAGCCGGAGGCGTTGTCGGTAGCGCCGGTGCCGCCGTGCCAGGAATCGAGATGGGCGCCAAGCATCACCACCTCGTTCTTCAGCTTCTTGTCTACCCCGGGAATTTCAGCAATGACATTATATCCCAGGGAATCATCTTCAACAAAGCGGGTGCGGATATTCACTTCCAACTGAACCGGGATCTCTTTTTCCAGCAGCCGGGCAATGCGGTTATAATGCTCCCAGGCGATCACCAGGGTGGGAAGGGCGTTGGAGGCCGCCGTTTTATAGGAACCGCCGCTCATCACCCGCAGGGTACCGTGGGCAATCGAACTGGCTTCCAGCACCGCGCCGACCCCCTGTTCCACCAGGAACTTGCTCATCTTTTCCCGCTTGGCCCGGCGGGCGCGCCATTCGCCGGCCCGGGCCATCCAGCCGGAACGGGCGTTCGGTTCCGGCGCCTGGGCTTTTTCCGCCAGGTCCTCTGCTGATAAACGGGAGGCGTCGGCTTCAAACTTTTTCTCAATATCCTCAGCCTTGCCCAGCAATACGATCCGCCCGTTCAGCTTGCCTTCATATTGGGACAGATCCTCTTCATCGGTATCGATCAGCAGCGGTTCGCCGGACAGCACACTGTCGGTGCCGGGCGTCCAGGCTTTGGGCTGGGCGAAGATATTCATATATTGCGGCGCCAGCATCTCGGCTGAATAACGCTGCACCTCCCAGCCGCGCCCAAAGGTGCCCCAGGCCTCTACCTGGGCATTGGCCATACCCCACTCGCTGAGCTGGTTGCGGCACCATTCGGCAGCCTTCATGAAGTTGGGAGAGCCGGTCAACCGGGGACCATGCACGTCGGTCAGATAGCTCAGGGTTTCCATGACCTGCGAATTTTTAAGACCTTCCTGTTTGATGCGGGTGATCATCTGCAGATCTACCGGCTCCGTGGTCTGCGCATGCAGAAGGGCCGTGATCAGCAGCAGCCAGATCCAGTAATAACGTGTTTTCATCGATTTGTCTCCACTTGAAAAAGATGAATGCCAGTTAACCGGTCAAGTTACGCATCTGGCGCGAAAATTACAAAATTGAATACGTAATATTTTGCCAGGTGCAATATTGGGTTGTGAATTTCAGTCGATGGGTTGATGGGTTGATGGGTTAATGGGTTTTTGTGGGGCAAAAAGTGCTCTTCGCTCTATAAAGCAGTTGGATTTCGTACAATTTCTTCATTGACATCATTATCCATTTGAATTAACTTCCAAAGTGGTTTCAAAAAGCAACTTATAGAGGGGGTGCAATGCCAGCAATTACGGTTAAAAATATTCCGGCAGATTTGTATCATCGATTAAAGGAAAGTGCCAATCTGCATCGAAGAAGTGTGAACAGCGAAATACTTTATTGTCTGGAAAAAGCGTTACGTGTGCAGCGTATTGATCCGGAAACATTTCTTGCGCGAATCGAAAAAATTCAGCAAAGTCTTTCTGTTCCTCCACTAACTGATGAGTTCTTGAAAAAGGCAAAAGAAGAAGGTCGCATGTGAAAGTGGTTGATACAAATGTGATCGCCTATTTATTGATTGAAGGGGATCATACCAGGCATGCTAAAAATTTGCTCAAGCAAGATTCTGATTGGCATGCACCGCTGCTATGGCGCAGTGAATTTCGGAATGTTCTGTCATTGTATAGCAGACTGGGAGATTTGGCCCTGCAAGATGCTTTGCGTCTAATGGAAGAAGCCGAGCAATTAATGACGGGAAAAGAGTATCACATTAATTCTTCTCAAATTCTTACGCTGGCAGCAAGTTCAGAATGCTCTGCTTACGATTGTGAATTTATCGCTTTGGCAAGGGAACTGGATACAAAATTAATAACAACAGACAAAAAAGTATTACGTGAATTTCCAGATTTAACACTTTCTCTCAAGGATCATTTTTAACCAGTATCGGCAACGATACACAAATCAAGCATTGTCATAGGATTTATGAAAATTTTCGAAACATAATGGAGACCGGATAAGCCTCATCTTAACCCTCCCTATCAACCCATTAACTCATTAACGGAAATACTTACATGACCATACATTCTCCCAGCAACATCACCAACACCAAATCCCACTCCCGCGCGGAAGTATGGAAAATGTTTGACCGGATTGCCCACCGTTACGACCTGCTCAACCGCCTGCTGTCCCTCTGGCAGGATGTGCGCTGGCGGAACCGGGTGGCGAAGTATCTCCCGGCACGGGACGAGCAGCATATCCTTGACCTGGCCACCGGCACCGGCGATCTGCTGATCTCGATCTTCAAGCACAGCAAGCGGGTAAAAAGCGGCATCGGTATCGATATGGCGGAGAAGATGCTCGAGTTCGGCCGCCCCAAGCTGAAGAAGCGCGGTCTGGATCAGGCCATCACCCTGCAAACCGGTGACGCCACCGAGATACCGTTCCCGGCGGATAGGTTCGATGCCGTGACCATCTCCTTCGGCATCCGCAATGTTACCGACGTTTCCCGCGCCCTCGGCGAGATGAAGCGGGTGCTCAAGGGCGGCGGGAAGGCGATCATCCTGGAATTCTCCCTGCCCGGCAATGCACTGCTGCGCTCGCTTTATCTGTTCTACTTCCGCAAGGTCCTCCCGCGTATCGGCGGGCTGATCTCCGGCGACAGCTTCGCCTACCGCTATCTCAACGAAACCGTCGAGACCTTTCCCTACGGCGAGGCGTTCTGCGACCTGATGCGTCAGGCCGGCTTCCATCAGGTAAAAATGACCCCGCTGACGTTCGGAATTGCGACGATTTATGAGGGGGAGAAGTAGGTGATAATTGTCAGTTGTAGTGATCGCTGGCCAGCGATCAGTGAATGGGTTGATGAGTGTATGGGTGAATGGGTAACTACTCCGAATAATCTTATTTTTACGTCTTTACCCATCCGCTCATCCACCCATTCACCCATTCACCCATCAACAAGCATTTAGAGGAATCCCATGAAACTCGCTGCCATCGACATCGGTACCAACTCCATCCACATGGTGATTGTGGAAGCGACCGGCAAATATAGCTTCGAGGTGATCGATCGTGAGAAGGAGATGGTTAAGCTGGGGGTGGGGGTCTTTGCCACCAATCAGCTGAGTGAACAGGCGTTTCGCGACGGCCTGGAAACGATTCGCCGCTACGTGCAACTGGCCGATCGCCATGGGGTGGATGAGATCATCACTGCTGCCACCAGCGCCACCCGCGAGGCACGCAATGGCAGCGAATTCCTCGATGAGGTGGTGCGCCAGACCGGCATCTCCCCCCGGGTGATCTCCGGCAACGAGGAAGCCCGCCTGATCTTCCTGGCGGTGCGCAGCGCGATTGCGATCAAGGATGAGAATGTGCTGGTGATCGATATCGGCGGCGGCAGCACCGAGGCGGTGATCGGCAACCAGTCGCAGATCCGCTTCGGCCGGAGCATGAAGCTGGGGGTGCTGCGCCTGCTCGATATGTTTGAAGATCAGGGCGCGGTGGGGGCCAAGGCGCGCGGGGTGCTGGAAGCCCATATCCGCTTTGCCGCACGGGATGTCATGAAAGAGGTGCGCGAGGTGGGTTTCTCCCGGGTAATCGGCACTTCCGGCACCATCCGCACCCTTGGGGAGGCCGCCCACCTGGCGGCGGGAGGGGCGGCGCTAAAATCGCTCAACGCCGAGGTGGTGCAACTGAGCGATATCAAAAAATTCACTCAGCGCCTGCTGAAGATGTCGCCGGAGGAAAGGGCGGCATTACCGGCCCTGAACAAGCGCCGCGCCGATGCGATCCACCTCGGCGGCGTGCTGCTGGTGCAGTTATTGGAGGCCGCCGGAGTGGGGGAAATTACCCTCTGCGACGCCTCGCTGCGCGAAGGGTTGATTATCGATTACCTGGAGCGATATTCCGGTCGCATTGCCGAAGTGACGCCTCAGCGTGACTTACGTTATCGCAGCGTGGCCCAACTGGCGCTGAAGTTTAACAGCGATCTATCGCAGAAAAAACATGTGGCCGGCCTCGCCTTGCAGATTTTTGATCAGACCGTCTCCCTCCACGGCTATGGCCGCTTCGAACGGGAGATCCTGGAGTATGCCGCCCTGCTGCACGATGTGGGACAGTATATCCGCTTTAACGACTATCACGATCATTCCCGATACATCATCCAGCATGCCGGGCTGCGCAGCTTTACCGATGTGGAGGTGCTTCTGATTGCCGATGTGGCCTACTACCAGCGCGAGGCCAAGCTGGTGAAAAAGCCGGGCGAGCTGAGCCATTATCCCAAGCTGCACCGGCGGATGATCCGGATCCTCGCCGGTATGCTGCGTCTCGCGGTGGGACTGGACCGCACCAAGAACCAGCGCGTGAAATCGCTGTCTTGCCGCATCACCGCTAAAAAGTTAACCATTTCAGTGCGCGGGGAAGATGATCTGGAGCTGGAAATCTGGGCCGCCAACCGCGACCGCAAAGTGCTCGCCCGGGCGCTGGGGGTGAAGATGAAGGTGGTGCATGAGGAATGAGTTTTTAGTCCACGGATTTCACGGATTGACACTGAGTTAATGGGTTGATGGGTTGATGGGGATAGATGGGGGTACTTAGATCTTTCATGTGGCGGCATTGTGAGCCACGTTTTTTTATGAATTACGATTTGGCGTACTGGGCCGCGTTAATAGATTGTTGTCTGTCCGATTATTAAAAATAATCCGTGTAAATCCGTGAAATCCGTGGACACAAAAAAATACCTGCGAATCCTTCTGCCGCTGCTCTTCGCTGTGATGCTGAACGGTTGTGAGGATCAATCGCATAAAGGAAACGAAATGGCCGACGCTAAATACAATCGCCTAATTAACGAGAAAAGCCCCTACCTGCTCCAGCATGCGGAGAATCCAGTCGACTGGTATCCCTGGGGCGAGGAAGCGTTTCGGGCGGCACGGGAGCAGGATAAGCCGATATTTCTTTCGATCGGCTATTCTACCTGCCACTGGTGCCACGTGATGGCGCACGAATCTTTCGAGGATGACAGCGTCGCCGCGCTGATGAACCAGGCCTTCATTAATATTAAAGTCGACCGCGAGGAGCGCCCGGATGTGGATGACATCTACATGACGGTCTGTCAGATGCTTACCCGCCATGGGGGCTGGCCGCTGACCATCATCATGACCCCGGATAAAAAGCCGTTTTTTGCCGCGACCTACATTCCCAAAATGTCACGCTTTAACAATTATGGGATGCTCGACCTGATCCCGCGTATCCAGGCAGCCTGGAAGCAGGACCGGAGCAAGATCCTGGCCTCGGCCGAGGAAATTCATGATGCGCTGACCCAGAGCGCTGCCGGCGCTCCCGGCGCGGAATTGGCGCCGAATCTGCCGGAGACCGCCTACGAACAGCTCAGCGAACGCTATGATGACGAGCTGGGCGGCTTCGGCGAAAAACCAAAGTTTCCCACTGCCCATAACCTGATGTTTTTATTGCGTTATTACCAGCGCACCCGGGATCATCATGTGCTGGAGATGGTGGAGCATACCCTGACGCAGATGCGCCGCGGAGGGATCTACGATCATGTCGGTTACGGTTTCCACCGCTATGCCACCGACCGGGAGTGGCTGCTGCCCCATTTCGAGAAGATGCTCTACGATCAGGCGATCATGGCGCTGGCGTATAGCGAAGCGTTCCAGGTGACCGGCAACTCGCGCTACCGCGAAACCGCCGAGCAGGTGCTGGCTTATGTGCTGCGCGATATGACCGATCCGCAAGGCGGTTTTTATTCCGCCGAGGATGCCGACAGTGAAGGGGAAGAGGGTAAGTTTTATGTCTGGCGCACGGATGAGATCCGGGAAATCCTGGACGCTTCAGCGGCGGAACTTTTTATTCGGGTTTACAATCTGAGCGATGAAGGTAATTTCCTGGAGGAGGCCACCCGTCAGCAAACCGGGGCCAACATTCCTCATTTGCGCGCATCGCTGGAAACCATCGCCGGAGAAATGAAGCTGGCACCAGAGGAACTGGCCGACCGTCTGGAAGCCGCCCGGCAGCAGCTCTTCGCGGTGCGGGAACAGCGCATCCATCCCCTGAAAGACGACAAAATCCTGAGCGATTGGAACGGGCTGATGATTGCCGCCTTCGCCAAAGCCGCCCAGGCGTTCGACCATCCGGATTATGCCGCGGCTGCCGGGAAAGCCGCAGATTTTGTGCTGGCGGAGCTGCGTGGAGACAACGGACGCCTGCGCCACCGCTACCGCGAGGGCGAGGTAGCCGGCGACGGTTACCTGGACGATTATGCGTTCATGATCTGGGGGCTGATTGAGCTTTATGAGACGGTCTTTGACGTAAAATACCTCCAGGCAGCACTGGAATTGAACGAGGTGCTGCTGAAGCATTTTTGGGATGCCGAGAACGGGGGATTCTTCTTTACCGCCGATGACGGCGAAGCGCTGCTGGTACGGAAAAAAGAAGTTTACGACGGCGCCACCCCCTCGGGCAATTCGGTGATGATGCTCAATCTGCTGCGCCTGGGACGGCTGTGCGGAAAGCCGGAATTCGAGGCAAAAGCAGCGCAGATCGGCAGCGCCTTTGCCGGCAATGTGATGCAGTATCCCTCCGGCTACACCCTGCTGATGTGCGCGCTCGATTTTGCCGCCGGGCCGGGCCGAGAGATCGTGATTGCCGGCGAGCCCGGGGCGGAGGACACCCGGGCGCTGATCCGTGCGGTGCATCAGGAATTCCTGCCCGGCCGAGTGCTGCTGCTGAGACCGGCCGGAGCAGCGGAGCCGGAGATTGCCCGCCTGGCGCCTTATGCCGCGGCCATGACCGCCATCGACGGCCGGGCTGCCGCGTATGTGTGCAGAAACTACGCTTGTGAGTTGCCGGTGGTGGAGGTGGGGGAGTTGAAGGAATTGTTAGGGAAATAAAGGCGTTAATGAGTTAATGGGTTGATGGGATAATGGGAAAATATGGTCTCGTTCGACGCTCAGCGTCACCGCAGCCAGATCCAATTCGTGCACGCTCGACGCAGAGCGTCGAAAAACCTGGCGCCACGCAGAGCGTGGCACCAGATATTTAACCCATCCACCCATCCACCCATCCACCCAAAATAAACTTCCGGTTGCATTTTGTTGAAAAAATTTTATATTGATTCCTGAAACAAAGGAATAGAAAAATGAAAACCATTTTCACCCACATCCATCATCATCATCATTCGAGCCTCCTCGGACAGTGGGTGAAGTATTCGCTATGCTGACATAACGACCATAACGATTTCCAAAAAAGCCCGCTGCCACCCAGCGGGCTTTTTTTTTGTAAACTACCTAGTCCACGGATTACACGGATTAACACTGATGGGAAAGACAAAACCTGAAAACGAAAAGGGTCGAAATTATGAAACGCTTCTCAAACCAATCTGTGAAAATCCGTGTAATCCGTGGATTGTCTTTCAGTGTATTCCCCCAAATCCGCAATCCGCATTCCGCAATCCGCATTCGAAACCCCGAACTATCAAAAGGAGCCAAACTATGAGTACCCTTCGCCTGGTTGTCCCTAAAGGCCGCATCTACACCCGGGTGGTGCAATTGCTCCAGGAGGCCGGCATCCGCCTCCAGGGCGATGAACGCGCTTACCGCCCGCTGACCAATGATCCGGAGATCGAGATCAAGATCATGAAGCCGCAGAACATTCCCCAGCTGCTGGAACTGGGCTCGCATGATGCCGGCTTTACCGGCCACGATTGGGTGGCGGAAACCGGCGCTGCGGTGACGGAACTGCTCGATCTGCAGTTCGACCCGGTCCAAATTGTTGCGGCAGTACCGCAGGCAGCGGGAGCAGAAAGCCTGCGCGGGAAAAAGATCACGGTCGCCACCGAATATGAGGCGCTGGCTTCCGCATATCTCCGCGAGGCCGGCTACGATTTCCGTATTCTGCGCACCTTCGGCGCCACCGAGGTGTTCCCGCCGGACGACGCCGATATGATCATCGACAATACGTCCACCGGCCGCACCCTGGCGGAGCATGATCTGCAGGTAATCGCCACCCTGCTGCGCTCCTCGACCCGTTTTGTCGCTAACCAGGCCTCACTGGAAAATCCCTGGAAACGGGAAAAGATCGACCGCCTCACCATGCTCTTCCGCTCGATCCTCGATGCCCGGGAGCGGGTGATGCTGGAGATGAACGTGGCGGCGGAGAACCTGGAAGCGGTGATCCGCATCCTGCCCTGCATGCGCGCCCCCACCGTGTCATCCCTCTACCATGAAAAAGGTTATGCCGTGAAGACCGCCGTCAAAAAAGACGAAGCGGTGCAGTTGATCCCCCGTCTGAAAGCGCTGGGCGCCACGGACATCCTGGAATATGATTTCCGAAAGGTGGTGATATGATCCCTCCCCGCAAATCCGTCGGCGAAGTGACGCCGTACCCCCTCAATCCCGGCACCCGCCGAGATAAGATCCGCCTCGACCTCAACGAAAGCGCCTGGGGCTGCTCTCCGAAAGTATTGGAGGCGCTGCGCCGGATCGAGCGGATGGATGTGAGCACTTATCCGGTCTATCATGATTTTTTGAGCCAGATCGCCGCGCAGAAAAATCTTCCCCCGGAAAACATTATGATCACCAACGGGGCAGATGACGCCATCCGTATCCTGATGCAGACCTATATCGAACCCGGCGACGAGGTGGTCGTCGCGGAGCCGAGCTTCGGGATGATCACTCTCCAGGCACGCATCGCCGGTGCCACCTTGCGCCCGGTGCGCTATGGGAGCGACCTTGCCTTCCCGGTGGAAGGTTTTCGCGCCGTCCTGAATTCTAAAACCCGCCTGCTGGCCATCGTGCGCCCGGACAGTCCCACCGGCGGACGGATCCGCCGTGCCGACCTGATCGATCTGCTGCGCGAAGCGCCGCAGGCGGTGGTGATGCTGGATGAGACCTACTGGCATTTTTGCGGCGAGAGCTGCGTGGATCTGCTGGCGGAATATCCCAACCTGGTAATTCTGCAATCCTTCTCCAAGGCTTACGGACTGGCCGGGATGCGCCTGGGGATGGTGTTCGCCGCGGCCGAGAGCATCGCCGAATACCGCAAGGTAAACCCGCCCTTTTCGGTCAACGCCCTGGCGATGCAGGCCGGGATGGCGGCGCTGGCCGATCAGGCCTATTTGGAGGAAGTGCTGCAGGCGGTGGAAACCGAAAAGGCTTATCTGGCGGAACGGATGAATTCCCTGGGCCTGGAAACGCGCACCTCGCCGGCGAACTTCGTGCTGGCGCATATCGGCGCTGAAGCGGATCGAGTGCATACGGCCCTGATGGCGCAGAATATTTTCGTCAAAAACTTGAGCAGCCAGCCGCCCCTGGAGGGCTGGTTCCGCATCACCGCCGGCACCCGCCGGGAAAATGATATTTTGTTGAATGCACTGAAGGAGATTTTATCATGAGAAGCGCAAGCATCAGCCGGGAGACCCGCGAGACCCGTATCGCCATGAGCGTCAACCTCGACGGCCGCGGGGAGAGTGAGATTGTCTCGCCGATCGGCTTTCTGACCCACATGCTGGAGACCTTTGCCCGCCACGGGATTTTCGATCTGCAGGCCAACATCGAAGGGGATCTGGAGGTCGATCAGCACCATACCGTGGAAGATTGCGGGATCGTGCTCGGCGAGGTTTTCAAAAAAGCACTGGGCGATAAGCGCGGGATCAAACGGGCAGGGTTCTTTATCTACCCGATGGATGAAGCGCTGGCCACGGTCGCAATCGACATCTCCGGGCGATCCTTTCTGAAGCTGGAAGCGGAATTCAGCAATGCGCGAGTGGGGGAGTTGGAGATCGAGCTGCTGGAAGATTTTTTCCTCGGTTTTAGCGGCGCCCTGGGGGCTAACCTGCACATCCGGGTGCATTACGGGCGCTCGGATCATCACAAAATCGAAGCGGTGTTCAAGGCCCTGGCCAAAGCGATGAAGAGCGCCTGCGAGATCGAGCCGCGGATCGCCGGCACCATTCCGAGCACCAAGGGGGTGTTATGATCGGAATTGTCGATTACGGTGCGGGAAACCTGCGTTCGGTGAAAAAAGCGCTGGATTTCCTGGGCGCGGAGAGCCGGATCGTTGCCGCGCCCGGCGAAATTGAAGGCATCGAAAAAATGATCCTGCCCGGCGTGGGCGCCTTCCGCGCCGCGATGGAAAAACTGCAGGAAAAGAAGCTCATCCAGCCGGTGGCGGAATGGCTGGCCGAAGACCGTCCCTTCCTGGGCATCTGCCTGGGGATGCAGATCCTGTTTGAAAGCGGGGAAGAGTCGCCGGAAGTGCCGGGATTCGGTATCTTCCGGGGAGCAGTGCCGCGCTTCCGCCAGGGACGGGTGCCGCAGATCGGCTGGAACCGGGTGCGCTTCAGCAGGCCGACCCTGCTGAGCGAGGGCCTGGAAGATGGAGCGTTCTTTTATTTCCTGCACGGCTTTTATGTGGCGCCGCAAGAGGCGTCGATCGTCTGCGGCGAAACTGAATACGGGATCCGTTATCCCTCGATGATCCAGCGCGGTAATATTTACGCGGTGCAGTTCCATCCGGAAAAGAGCGCTGATAACGGATTGAAACTATTACAAAACTGGGTGGATCTATCATGATGACGATTCGGATCATTCCCTGCCTCGATGTTGATGAAGGGCGGGTGGTCAAGGGGATTAAGTTCAGTGAACTCCGCGATGCCGGCGATCCGGTGGCGCTGGCCCGCCGCTACCAGGAACAGAATGCCGATGAACTGGTATTCCTGGATATCGGGGCCTCGCACCAGAGCCGTGAGACCATGCTCAGCATCGTCGAACAGGTTTCCCAGCAGGTGTTTATCCCCCTCACCGTCGGCGGAGGCATCCGCAGCGTGGAGGACATGCGCCGCGCCCTGCAGGCGGGGGCCGATAAGGTGGCGGTGTGCTCGGCGGCGCTGCGCGATCCCCAACTGCTGGCGGAAGGCGCGGCGCGATTTGGTGCGCAGTGCATCGTGCTCTCCATCGATGCCAAGCGTACGGAGAACGGCTGGCATGCCTACACCCACGGAGGGCGGCGCGACAGCGGCCGCGATGTGCTGGCCTGGGCCCGGGAAGCCGAAGCGCTCGGCGCCGGGGAGATCCTGCTGAATTCCATCGACATGGACGGCACCCAGGCGGGCTACGATCTGGAATTGACCCGCCGGGTGGCGGAGGCGGTCAACATCCCGGTGATCGCTTCCGGCGGGGCCGGCACCCTGCCCCAAATCCGCGACGCAGTTGCGCAGGGAAAGGCCGACGCCGTGCTGCTGGCCTCCCTGCTGCACTATGGCGAATTTACCGTAAACGATATCAAATCCTATCTGGCAGACAATCAAGTGGAGGTGAGATGGTCATCGCATCAATCGATTTAATGGACGGCAAGGCGGTGCAGTTGCGCCAGGGAAAAGAGAAAGTGCTGGAGGGGGACGATCCCCGGGAGCTGGCCCGGCGCTTCGACCGCTACGGCGAGGTGGCGATCATCGACCTCGATGCCGCGCTGGGACAGGGGAGCAATCAATCCCTGATCCAGGATCTGCTGAAGCTTTGCGACGCCCGGGTGGGCGGGGGCATCCGCAGCGTGGAGGAGGCGCGCAAGCTGATTTCCCTGGGAGCGAAAAAAGTGATTATCGGCTCCAGCGCGTTTGAGAACGAGCGCATCAACATCCCGTTCCTGGAGGCGCTAAATCAGGCGCTCTCCCCGCAGGAGATCATTATTGCGATCGACGCCCGGGAGGAGACGATCGTCACCCGCGGCTGGCGGCATCAGACCGGTATCAATCTCTATGAAGCCGCCCGGGCACTGACCCCTTACGCCTCGGAATTTCTCTTTACCTGCGTGGAGCGGGAGGGGATGATGCAGGGGATCGACCTGGTTCAGGTGGAGCGCCTGCAGGCGGCGACACCCAATAAGATCACCGTCGCCGGTGGGGTCAATTCGCTTGAGGAGGTTGGCCAACTGGCCCGGGCCGGGCTGGATGTGCAATTGGGCATGGCCCTCTATACCGGCAGGATCGAACTGGGTGAGGCTTTTATCGAGTCGCTCAACTGGCGGGAGGAACTACTGCCGGTGGTTACCCGGGACGAAGACGGGCAGGTGCTGATGCTCGCCTATGTCAGCCGGGAATCGCTGCAGCGCACCTTTGAGACCGGCTGGATGACCTACTACTCCCGCTCCCGCCGGGTGCTTTGGACCAAGGGCGAGAGCAGCGGCAACCTGCAGCGGCTGCTGCGCCTGCGCGCCGACTGCGACCGCGACGCCCTGCTGGCCACGGTGGAACAGACCAACGTCGCCTGTCATACCGGCAGTTACAGCTGTTTTGGGCCGAAGCAGTTCACGCATGCGGATCTATACCGGGTGATCCAGGAACGCCTGGAGAATGCGCCGCCCGGGTCTTATACCGCCCGATTGAAAGATGACGACCTGCTCAAGGCGAAGATCATGGAAGAAGCGCAGGAGGTGATCGAAGCGCAGCGGCGGGAGGATATTGTCTGGGAGGCCGCCGACGTGCTCTACTTTTTAACCGTACTACTGGCCCGGAACGATATCGGGGTAAATGAAGTTATCGAAGAACTGTATCGAAGGAGGCGACAATGAAAATTTTATCAGCGGCGGAATTGCCGAAAGATTTTTTCAGTTACCGGGATGAGGAAGTGAGTGATCTGGTGCGGGAGATCATCCAGCATGTGAAAACTTCCGGCGATAAAGCGTTGCGCGAATACAGCGAATGGTTCGACGGGGTCACCCTGGAAACCCTGCGCTATGATCCCGAGCGGATCAAAGCGGCATACCAATCGGTGGCGCCGGAGGCGGTGGAGGCGTTGCGCCGGGCAGCGGAGCATATCCGCCGCTTTGCGGAAGTGCAACGCCAGGCGCTGGCGGATGTCGAGGTGGAGCTGACTCCCGGCGTGTTTACCGGTCAAAAAGTACAGCCGATCGGCCGGGTGGGTGTCTATGCCCCGGGCGGCCGCTTTCCCCTGGTTTCCTCCCTGTTGATGGGAGGCATTCCGGCTCGGGTGGCCGGAGTGGAAACGCTGGTGGTCTGTTCACCGCCCAGTTTCCAGGGCGCGATTCATCCCGCCATCCTGGTGGCGGCGGATATTATCGGCGCCGATGAGGTGTATGCGGTGGGCGGAGCTCAGGCGATTGCCGCAATGGCCTATGGCAGCGAATCGATCCGCCCGGTGGATAAGATCGTCGGGCCGGGCAACAAATATGTCGCCCAGGCCAAGAAGGAGGTCTTTGGGGTGGTGGGAATTGATCTGATTGCCGGTCCCACCGAGGTGCTGATTATCGCCGACGACAGCGCTCAACCGGAGATATTAGCCGCAGACTTGCTCGCCCAGGCCGAGCATGACGCCGACGCCTCGGCGATCCTGGTGACCCCCTCCACGGAACTTGCCGGGAAGGTGCAGAGGGAAGTGGAGCGGCAGCTGGCGGCGCTGAAAAACCGCCAGACCGCTGCGGCCTCGATCGGGCAGAACGGGGTGATCGTGCTGGTCGATGGGCTGGCGGAAGCGGTGGAGATCGCCAACCATAAAGCGCCGGAGCACCTGGAGGTGCAGCTGGCTCGCCCGGAGGAGGTGGTGCCGCACCTGAAAAATTTCGGCGCCCTGTTTGTGGGAGAGCATGCCGCCGAGGTGTTGGGAGATTATAGCAGCGGGATCAACCACACCCTGCCGACCAACAGCACCGCCCGCTACCGCGGCGGCCTGAGCGTGCTGGATTTTCTGAAAATACAATCAACCCTGCGAGTGTCCGCCGAGGGCTTCGCCAACATCGGCCCGCTGGCGGAACAGTTGGCGGTCACCGAAGGGTTGGGGGCGCATGCAAACGCAATCGCGGTGCGCAGGCAACTGCTGCGTGGTTAGCATCTGTTTAATAGAACGCGGATGACGCGGATTACACGGATTCTTTTATGTCGCTTCGCGTGAAAGTGTCAAGGATTTACCTTGGTTGATGTACCTTTTACAGCGATATTAAAAGGGTTAATGTGTTGTCTTTTACATGAATCAGTCATCCGCGAGAATCCGCGTCATCCGCGTCATCCGCGTTCTATTCAAACTGTTTTAGGTGAGTGGATTCAATGATACTAAATGCTTGCTTTTACCTTTTACAATGCCTATATTTTTGCCGCTTTTGATCGGAGCGTGGCGCAGCCCGGATAGCGCACTACCTTGGGGTGGTAGGGGTCGCTGGTTCAAATCCAGTCGCTCCGACGGGAAAAAGGGAGAGTCGAAAGGCTCTCCCTTTTTTTATTCCGTCTAACCGATCGTTTCTGTATTTTTGCCACAGAGTCACAGAGAACACAGAGTTAAATACGCATGCTTTTTTCTCTTATGATTGTTCCTCTGTGACTTTGTGGCTAATGTTTTACCACTATTGTATTCATCTGGTTGATTTTTTATGTTATGTCCACGGATCTGGCGGATTCTCACTGACAACCAATGGAATGATTCGTGTGAATTAGTGTTTATTCGTGGCTAAAAAAAGGCATGCCATGCATCAAATCCCCACTCATACTCACCTCGTCCGGCGCTGCGGGATCATCATCCCGGTCTACAATTCCTCCCGGCACCTGGGTGAATTGCTGCACGGGATCGCCGCGGTACAGACATCGCTTTCCGGCTGGGAACTGCCGGTGCTGATCATCGATGACGGCTCTAATCCGCCGCTGCCGCCGCAGCGCTACGCGGGACAGCAGGTCACCCAGCAGCGGCATGAGCAAAATCGCGGCAAAGGAGCGGCTTTGAAGCAGGGATTCGCCTATTTTCTGCAGGACCCGCAGGTACAGGCGGTATTGACCCTCGATGGGGATATGCAACATCCGCCGCAATTTATTCCGCAATTTTTGGAGGCCTATGAAGCGGGTAGGGGAGAGGTGATTGTCGGTCGCCGGCATCGCGACTACCGGGTGATGCCGCTGCACCGGATCCTCTCCAATTGGCTGACCTCCCGGATCATCTCCCGCATGACCGGCCAGCACATTCCGGATAGTCAATGCGGCTTCCGCCTGATCTCCCGCGCCGCCCTGGCGCAGGTCGATGTGCGGGAAAACCGCTTTCATCTGGAGAGCGAGTTCCTGATTCGCTGCGGGTGGAAAAAGATCCCGGTGGGATTTGTCGCTATTCCGACCATTTACAACGGCGCGCCCAGCGCCATTCGCCATCTGCCGGACACCCTGAACTTTGTGGCGGTGGTTTTCAAATTATCACTGGAAAGGATCAAGGGCCATGTATGAGCGGCAGCGCGAAGAGATGGTGCAGAAATATCTGATCGACAAAGGCATCAGCGACTCGAAGGTGATTGCGGCGATGCGCAAGGTGCCCCGGCACCGGTTTGTCGATACCGCGATGGCGCACCAGGCCTACCAGGACAAATCGCTCCCGATCGGCTTCGGACAAACCATCTCCCATCCCACCACCGTGGCGGCGATGAGCCAGTTGCTGTCCCTGAGCGGCGGGGAGCGGGTGCTGGAGATCGGCACCGGCAGCGGTTACCAGGCGGCGGTACTCTCCGATATCGGGGTGAAGGTCTATTCTCTGGAACGGATTCCCGAACTGGCCCGGAGGGCCCAGCGCCTGTTCGACGAACTGGGCTACTATACCATCGCGGTGCAGATCGGCGACGGCACGGTGGGTTGGAACGCCCATGCCCCTTACGACCGCATCATCGTCACCGCCGCTTCGCCGGATATCCCCGATGCCCTGCTGAAGCAGTTGGCCGAGAACGGACGGATGGTGATCCCGGTTGGAGAAAAAACTGAACAAAAGCTGACCATCATCACACGGGAAACCGGGGAGTACCATATACTTGAGGATTATACCCGGAGCTTTGTGCCCCTGATCGGCAAAAAAGGCTGGACGGAATAACGGAATTCGACAGAAAACGAGGAGCTGACCACACGCATGAAACTGGTTCGACAATTATATGATTGGGTGCTGCACTGGGCGCAAACGCCGTACGGTCCCGCCGCGCTGTTTTTATTATCTTTTGCTGAAGCCTCATTTTTTCCCATCCCCCCGGACCCGCTGCTGATCGCCCTGGTGCTGGGCGCCCGGATGAAGGCCTTCCGCTTTGCCGCGGTCTGCGCCCTGGCCTCGGTGACCGGCGCGCTGCTGGGCTATGCCATCGGGCATTTTGCCTGGTACACCCCGGGAGGCGAGTTGACCGGTCTGGCCCATTTCTTCTTTAATAATGTGCCCGGCTTTACCCCGGATCGCTTCGAGGTAGTGCAGGGGCTCTATAAAGACTGGGATTTCTGGATCATCTTCACTGCCGGCTTCACCCCGCTGCCCTACAAGGTCTTCACCATCACCGGCGGGGTGTTCAACATCAACCTGGTGATGTTCGTGATCGCCTCCATTATCAGCCGCTCGGCGCGTTTCTTCCTGGTGGCCGGCCTGATCTGGAAATACGGCGAAGGCATCCAGGGCTTCATCGACAAATACTTCAACTGGCTGGCGATCGGGTTTACGGTGCTGCTGGTGGGGGGATTTGTGCTGATTAAGTATATGCTGTAGTTGATGGGTGAATGAGTTAATGGGGTAAGGTATAACATCATGAAATCGAACTCACTGCTAAATTATGGTGTTCTCGCGCTGCTTCTGCTCATAAATATCCTCCAGGCCCAGAGCCTGCGCGATAAGATCGGGCAGATGATGATGGTGGGATTTTATCAGAACAGTAATTTTATGGACACCTTGTGGGTGGATATTACCCAGAGAAATCTGGGCGGGGTGGTTTTATTCGGGTCCAACATTCAGAATCCGATCCAAATTCAAAACTTGACCGCCCAATTGCAGCAGGCGGCGCCCACCTCGTTGTTCATTGCCACCGACCAGGAAGGTGGGTATGTCGCCCGGCTGAAAGCGAGCAATGGATTTGCCAATACTTACAGTGCCTATACCCTGGGCACTATCTTTAATTCGGAAGATTCCACCCGCGCGACCGCCGGTATGATGGCGCAATGGCTGGAGGACAGCGGCATCAATGTGAACCTTGCGCCGGTGGTGGATGTCAATGTCAATCCCTTGAGCCCGGCCATCGGGTTCTATGAGCGAAGCTTCTCCAGTGATCCGATGACGGTCTTTAACCACGCATCCTGGTTTGCCGACGAATTTAAGCAAAAGCAAATTATCACCGCATTAAAACATTATCCGGGGCACGGCAGTGCGGAAGAGGACTCCCACCTCGGGTTTACCGATATTACCGAAACCTGGGCGGACTCCGAGCTGGTGCCTTATCAACAATTGATTGGTCAGGGATATGCGGATTTGATCATGAGCGGCCATTTATTCAACGCCAATCTCGATTCCCTGTATCCGGCCTCGCTGTCGTATAACACCATCACCGGGCTGCTCAAAGACAGCCTGGGATTTAGCGGGGCAGTGATCAGCGATGAAATGCTGATGGGCGCCATCGTCAATAATTATGGCTTCGACCAGGCGATCGAGCTGGCGATCAATGCCGGGACCGACATCCTGTTGTATCGCACCAATGAGCGAAACAATTTCTCCCTGGTCCGGCAGGTCATCGATATCGTCGAGCAGAAAGTCAATGCCGGTATGATTTCCCTGAGCCGGATCGACGATGCGTACGATAAAATATTAGCCTTAAAACAAAGTATTACTGCATTACCGGAACCAACCGCAAGGCATCAAATTCCCCAAGACTTCAATTTGATCAACTACCCCAATCCGTTCAACAATAGCACTACCATCGAGTTCTCACTGCCGGAAAGTGGATTTGTCACTTTAAAGATCTACAACCTCTTAGGGCAGGAAACCGCCACTATTGTTTCCGCAAAGCTGGTTGCGGGGAATTATCAATATCGCTGGAATGCCTCAAGCCTTGCCAGCGGTATCTATTATTACCGGCTTGAATCCGGGGGCTTTCAGCAAGCAAACAAAATGATCCTTTTGAAATAGTCTGTTATGACCCAAACTGCGGGTCATAACAGACTATTTTCATGTGTGGTAAGATGACACCGTTGATAGGGTTGGCATATAAAATGAGTTGGCGAGCGGTTGGGGGCGCGCAAGAGCGCGACACGACCTTATCCTCGCAAGCCCCCAACCACCCGCCAACTCATTTATAATGGATCTTTTTTGCTTGACATGGTATATAATCTTCTATATATTTGCACCGCTTTTTAGATCGGGGCGTGGCGCAGCCTGGTAGCGCGCATCGTTCGGGACGATGAGGCCGGAGGTTCGAATCCTCTCGCCCCGACATTAGACACAGGATAAAAAAAAGGCTCGGGTGAGATATCCGAGCCTTTTTTTTATCCTGTGTTTTTTGGGGGAAGATTTCCTTGAATAGCTTTACGGTGGGGGCATTACGCTTTCCAGAAACCGCACCATCAGCCTGCCGGTGCCTTCGAACCAGGGATCGAACAGCCAGAATGAATGCGGCGCATCAGCAAAGGTATGCACTTCATGGTAGATCGAAAATCGATCCAGCTTTTCGATGACCGCATCCCGGCCGGCATGGAAACGGGGCATTGAACTGTTGATGAACAGGATGGGCGGTGAATTTTCATTCACATAATAGACCGGGGATGCCGCCTTCCACAGTTCCGGCTTCTCAGCATACCGTCCCCCAAACCACCTGCCGGCGGCGGTGCTTTTTTTGTGCGGATCGTCTTCATACTTTCGGGCGGTTTCGGAGGTGAAGTCCATAATCCCGTCGATGTTGATGATGGCAGCGATCGGTTTCGCCGGAGCATTTTCGGTTTGATCCATTCCATACGTCAGGCCGACCAGGCCGGCCAATGGAGCGC
This sequence comes from Calditrichia bacterium, assembly GCA_020635015.1. Lineage (GTDB taxonomy): Bacteria > Calditrichota > Calditrichia > RBG-13-44-9 > J075 > JACKAP01. The sequence continues at coordinate 193,399 of JACKAP010000011.1, forward strand.
CGGCCGAGCATCCCAAAATGGCAATATGGGTTGGATCGATGTGATAGTCGCGCCCATGCTTCAAAACCCAACTCACGGCATGCTTAACATCCTCCACCGCCGCCGGGTATTGAGCTTCCGGCGACAACCGATATTCGACGGGCAGGGTAATGTATCCCTGCTTTGCCAGGTAGTCGGCCAAAGGGTACATCAGGCGCCGGTCGCCGGAACTCCAGCCGCCGCCATGAACCAGAATCACCGCCGGCTGCGAAGCTTCCATGTCATTGGCTGTGGAAAATATGTCAAGCGCCAGCGGCCGACTGCTGGTTGCTGGCGAATATATAATGCTTGCCTGCCGCAAACTGCCATTCAGGGTATCGTAGCGAACCGGCTTGATAAACGGATAGTGCTTCCGGTACTTTTGGTATGCACTCTGGAGGGTATAAGTGGTGTCTCTGGCAACCTCGAATATGCCTATCCGCATTAACCAGTTCGTAAAGCGGATAGGCCATTGGGTGACCATGCCTCCATCTATGCCTAACCCGAAGCCATGCCCGCCGGTTTCGAATATATGCGCTTCGGATTCAATTCCGTTTTTAATCAACGTATCATAAAATTTCTCGGCGTCTTTCACCGGCGCGGATTTATCATCACGGCAGTTGACGATAAATGTCGGCGGTGTAGCATGGCTGATTTGCCGGATGAGTGTATCGATAATTACCGGATAAATTAAGCTCCCAAAGTTGATTTTATGGGATGCCGGATCAACAGCCCCCTGATCCGGGCCATTGTCGCCTGATTGATCGGCCAGCAAGTTGGCTGCCAATCTTCCCCCCGCAGAGAATCCCATTACCCCTATTTTGTCCGGATCAATATTCAATTCTGCTGATCGGGAGCGAATGATACGGATTGCCTGCCGGGCGTCAGCATAAAAAGCATCGTAGAGCGGGTTCGAATCACGATAGTTCCAACTGTGCTGTTCGGGAGACGGCACGGTTCGATATTTCACGACAATAGATGTGATACCGCACCGGTTTAACCATTGCGCGATGTCGATCCCTTCTTTGTCGATCGTTATCTTGAGAAATGCGCCGCCTGGGAAAATAATAACAGCCGGGGTTGGGGAGTCGCTCTTTACAGGAAACACGAAGACACTGCTCCGGGTTACATTCTCTACCGCCCGGTTGAGTCCGAATGGATTCTGTTGCGTCGTACGGTTGTAGATATGTTCAATGTTGTTTTGAATCGTTGCACTACCAGGCGGCTGATCCGGCCAAAGTGGGAATGCGAGTAATCGGTCGTGATAATTGATGGTCGAAAAGGAAGCGTTGGTGATGATTGAATCCGGAACCGCGAATGCCGTCTCATCAGCAGCAAGCGAAGATGACATCGCTACGAGTACTAAGAACGGGTATAGACAAAACACCCATCTACCCTGATTATGCATTATCCATCGCTTCCATTATTAATTCCAGGTTGATTGCCATGCCACATCTCGTTCCAGCGGCAACCGCAAATGATACGGTCCGCTTCATCGCGGAGTTATCTCCGGCCGCGTATATTTCTGCGACCGTTGTCTGCAGGTTTTCATCAACCTCAATCAGCCCGTCTTCCTCATTTCCCCGGAATGAATGCCGCAATCCGCACCGGGGCGCCGCTGCCTCCCTTGATTTTCATCGGCAGTGCGAAGATGACAGCGCCAGTCTCCGGCAACTTCGCCAGATTGGCCACATTTTCCAGTCCGGGAATATTGTTCTCGTATAAGATCTGATGCGATTCAAACAGAGTGGAGCCGCCGAAGTCGATGCTGGGGGTATCCAGCCCCACCGCCTTGGTCTTCCGCTCGGTCGCTAAAAACCGCGCGGCATCGGGGTGGATGCCCGGAAATTTCAGCTTCTTGACCGCTTCCTCGCCCCGCTCATCGGTACCCATATACTCGGTTCGGTTCGGCCAGAATTTGTCTGAGCCGGTATCGATCAGCAGGATGCTGTTGTCGGGGATTTGACCATGGTCTTTTTCCCAGCCCAGAATATCATCGGTGGAAAACTGGTAATTGCGGTCAGCCTTCACTTTGTCGGCAACCCGGATTACGACCGCCGGGCCGATCAGCTGTTCCAGCGGGATTTCATCGACGGTATGGCGGTTTTCCGCAAAGTGGATCGGCGCATCGACATGGGTGCCTCCGTGCTCAGCAGCGCTGAACTCATAGGCGGTATAATAAAACCCGGCGTGGGTATGGCCTTCGAAAACCGTGGTTTTTTCGAAGCTTTTGGCGGTCGGCCAATAAACACTTTCTTCTGAAAAATCATGGGTCAGATCGATCCATCGGCCGGTTAGTATATCTTGCTTCTCAGGGGAACATGAGAAACAAATCATTAGCAAAAGCAAAAGAGCTTTATTCAAGAATATTCTCCTATAGCGGTTACATTTTCGTCTTCGTCATTTCGAAAACAGATCGTGAGAAATCTGTCGGTGCAAATAAACAGTGTTGTTTTTTGGCTACGCTCCCGGTGCCGGGGCCGGATAGCGATCCTGGCCCTGACGCTCAAGCATCCACCCGGGATACTCAGGCGGCAGCGCGCTGACCTCAGCCAGGCGGGACAATTCATCGGCGGACAGTTCCACCTCCGGCGCGGAGAGATTGTCGGAGAGCTGTTCATCGTTTTTGGCCCCGATGATCACGCTGGTAACCACCGGCTGGTGCAGCAGCCAGCTCAAGGCGATCTGAGCCACGGAAACCTTATGGGCGGCGGCGATCTCCCGCATGACATCCACCACATTGAAAGCCCGTTCCTTGTCGACCGGCGGAAAATCGAAGGCTGCCCGGCGGGCGTTTTCCGGACCTTCGCCCTCGCGGTAAAATTTGCCCGAGAGCAGACCGCCCGCCAGCGGGCTCCAGACCAGCAGGCCGATCTGCTGGTCCCGCATCAGCGGCACCAATTCCCGCTCCAGATCGCGTCCGGCGATGGTGTAATAGGCTTGCAGGGTCTCGAAGCGGTGAAGGTCGCTTTTGTCGGAGATCCAGAGCGATTTCATCAATTGCCAGGCGGCCAGGTTGGAGCAGCCCAGGTAGCGCACCTTGCCGGAGCGCACCAGATCATCCAGCGCCCGCATGGTTTCTTCCAGCGGGGTGAGTTCGTCAAAACCATGAATCTGGTAGAGATCGATATAGTCGGTTCCCAGCCGGGACAGGCTGTCTTCCACCGACTGCATGATGTGACCGCGCGAGAGGCCGACCTGGTTGGCGCCCGGTCCCATCCGGCCCCGCACTTTGGTCGCCACCACCACCTCTTTGCGCCGCTTGCCCAGCGCCTTGCCCAGCATCTTTTCGGATTCGCCCTCGGAGTAAATATTGGCGGTATCGAAGAAGTTGATGCCGGCATCCAGTGCTTTGGCAATCAGGTTGTCGGCGGTTTCCTGCGGTTGCTGCCCAACCACTTTCCAAAATCCTCTTCCGGCAAACGTCATGGTGCCGAAGCATAGTTCCGATACCAGCAGGCCGGTCCGGCCGAGTTGTTTATATTTCATGATTAGTGTTCCTCCTTCTTTCCATTATTATTCTACTTTCAGACATTTAGAACCAGCCCACGAAGCACGAATCGCATTAGGAGCGGTTGTTGTTTATTTTGTTGCAAAATAAACAACCAGGAAGACAATGATCCCCACGATCAAAAGTCCGGCGGTAAACAGCCTTGTTTGTCTTTGTAATGCCGCTTCTTCCTCTGTTATCGGGCGAATCTCATCTTTATGCTTTTTCTCCCATGATGTCCCGATCGCAGCCCCGATGGCCACCCCGATGGCCACCCCGATAGCAATATTTTTCATAGCAACACCGAGGCCCGTGCCGATGGCTATGCCTACGCCAACTCCTTTATTCATCCAATATCCTTTGGGATACCCGGGATGCTTCTTGCGAATTTCGGCCATCTTCGTCGCTTTAATAATAGCGAATATACCCGCCGCTAAAATCATGATTATGATTAATCCAACGACCAATATCCAACTGTTCATATTGGGCTTTCTTTCCTTTTAGTGTAAATTTAATATAAACGGAAAGCAGAATTTATCCAAGATAAAACGCCTGGAAGAAAGGAACTTGAATTGCGAGTCAATCATCAAGGGAATATTTCCCGGACTGGGACATGGTTTGCATGATCTGGCGATCAATTTGCGAATGACAGGCCAAAGGGGTTGGATCCGACCGTAACATCTTTCAGAAAGACCGGTAGCGGATGCCGGTGGGATATCGCATAGATGCTGGCTTTATCCGCGATTGCTCCGGAATGAGTCAAAACTTTGGTTGCGCCGGGCGGCGATTTCCTTTCCCTTGCGTGACAATACGAACTTAATTATCTTTCCCCGCATTAATTCCGGTTGTAAATCGTTCATCCGCGCCGATCCGCGTCTTTCGCGTCATCCGCGTTCCATCAGAGTCTGAAATGCCAATGAAAAACCAATCCGCAGATCTTCACATTCTTGAACTCAACGGCACCGGCCTGACCATCGCAGAGCTGGTCGAAGTGGCCCGCAACCCCGATGTGCTGATCCAACTTTCCGCCGACGCCCGGCAACGGATGGAGAAGAGCCGCCGTTGGGTGGAGCAGGTGCAGAAAAGCGGTGAGCCGGTGGTCTATGGCATCAATACCGGCTTCGGCTCCAAGGCGGTGGTCTCGATCAGCAAGGAGAAACTGCGCGAGCTGCAGCGCAACCTGATCATCAGCCATGCCGCCGGCACCGGGGAGCCCCTGGCAATTGAGGCGGCGCGGGCGGCGATGCTGCTGCGCGCCAACACCCTGGCCCGGGGATTCTCCGGCATTCGCATCGAGGTGGTGGAGCGATTGCTGAAGATGCTGGAGAATGGGGTAACACCCTGGATCCCCGCCCAGGGGTCGCTGGGGGCCAGTGGCGACCTGGCTCCGCTCTCTCACCTGGCCCTGGTGCTCAGCCGCGGAGAGGATGACGATCCGGAAGAAAACAGCGGCCGGGCTTATTGGTATGAATCCGACACCCGCACCTGGCGCCTCACCAGCGGAAAGGAGGCGATGGCGGCAGGGGGCATTCCCCGGGTGGTGCTGGAAGCCAAGGAGGGGCTGGCGCTGAACAACGGCACCCAGGTCTCCACCGCTCTGCTCGCCCTGGCGTTTTATGATGCGACCCAGATCGTCAAACTGGCCGATGTGGCCATGGCCATGACCCTGGAGGGACTGGAGGGCATCTCCGCTGCTTTCCGCCCGGAGGTGCACCAGCTGCGCCCGCTGCCCGGGCAGATCGCCACCGCGGAGAATATCCGCCGCCTCACCGCCGGCAGCGGGCTCCTCGACCGGCGCTACGATAAGGTGCAGGATGCCTACAGCCTGCGCTGCCATCCCCAGGTGCTGGCCGGGGTGCGCGACACCTTGAACTTTATCGAGCAGACCCTGAATGTGGAGATGAATTCCACCAATGACAACCCGATTATCATCCCGGAACTGACCCAGGCCAACAAGGCGATCTCCGGAGGGAATTTTCACGCCCAGCCGGTGGCCTTTGCCGCCGACTTCCTCAGTATCGTGCTTTGCGAAGTCGGCAGCATTGCTGAACGGCGGATCTTCCGGCTTTCCGATAAGAATCTCAACGGAGGATTGCCTTCGTTCCTGATTTCCAATCCCGGCCTGGAGAGCGGGCTGATGATCGCCCAATATACCGCCGCCTCGCTGGTTTCGGAGAACAAGACCCTGGCGCATCCGGCCAGCGTCGATTCAATCCCTTCCTGCGAAAATCAGGAGGATCATGTCAGCATGGCTCCGATCGGGGCGCGCAAAGCCCGCCAGATCCTGGAGAATGTGCAGAAGATCGTTGCCATCGAGTTGCTTTATGCCGCCCAGGCCCTGGATTTTCGCTTGAACAACGAACAGCAAAAAACCGACAGCGGGCCGGAGCGCCTCTTCGGAAAGGGCAGCGCTGCTGCCTACCGCCTGATCCGCAACCATATCCCCTTCATCGAAAAAGACCGCCCGATTTACCGGGATATTGAGCGGATGCTGGAACTGGTGAGAGGGGGAGCCGTTTTAGAGGCGGTGGAACGTGCGGTGGGGAAATTAAAGTGATTGTTGATGGGTGAATGGGCGGATGGGTGAATGGGTAACTACGCTGGACGATCTCATGTCTATGTTTTCGCTGATACTGATGACTGTGTAATGCGGATAACTTTTGCATGGAGCCAAGGCGTATGGGGCATGGTGTATTACAGTGCGGGTGTCGGAACCTGCGCTTGCACAGTACGGCGCCATGCCCTATGCGATAAAACGTTACACAGTGCTCAGTATGAGCGTAAGTTTTTGCCCATTCACCCATCCACCCATTAACCCATTAACCCATTAACAATTTGCAAACCATCAGGTGCAACAAATGTCCAACCCAATCTATCTCGATTACAATGCCACCACCCCGGTCGATCCGGAAGTGGCGGCGGTGATGCTTCCTTATTTACAGGAGCATTTTGGAAATCCTTCCAGTAGCCATCCGTACGGCCGCCGCACCAAAGCGGCGTTGGAAACTGCCCGGGGGCAGGTTGCAGCGCTGCTGCAGTGCCGGCCGGAGGAGATCGTCTTCACCAGCGGGGGAAGCGAGTCGAATAATTATGCGATCAAGGGGGCGGCGTTCGCCAATCGGGCGCGGGGCAATCATATCATTACCTCAGCGGTGGAACATCCTGCGGTGACGGAGGTGTGCCGCTATCTTGCCGGGCAGGGGTTTACGGTCACCTATCTCCCGGTGGACGCTGACGGGCGGGTGTCACCAGAAATGCTGGCGGCGGCAATCCGCCCGGAGACCACCCTGGTCAGCATCATGCACGCCAACAATGAGGTGGGTACCATCCAGCCCATTGAATCGATTGCCTCCATCACCCGGGCGCGGAACATATTGCTGCATTGCGATGCGGCGCAGTCGGTGGGGAAGATCCCGGTGGAGGTGCCGCGGCTGGGGGTGGATCTGCTGTCGGTGGCCGGGCATAAACTCTATGCCCCCAAGGGCGTCGGAGCGTTGTATATTCGAAAGGGGATTCAACTGGAGCAGCTGATCCACGGCGCCAATCACGAATCCAACCGCCGCGCGGGAACGGAAAATGTGCTGTTGAATGTGGGGTTGGGCAAAGCCTGTGAAATTGCCGGGCGTGATTTAAAGCGCAACATGGCGCATCTGCAGGTGATGCGCGACCGGCTGTTTGAGGGACTGCGCCGCGAGGCCGGGGCGATCCGCCTCAACGGCCATCCCCGGGAGCGGCTGCCCAACACCTTGAGTATCGGGTTTGAGAATATCGAAGCCAATCGCCTGATTGCGCAGATGCCCCACCTGGCCGTCTCCGCCGGCGCCGCCTGCCATGCCGATGCGGTGACGGTCTCTCAGACCCTCGCTGCGATGCAGGTGCCGCTTTCCGCAGCCATGGGCACCATCCGCTTCTCCACCGGCAAATACACCACCGCGGAGGAAATCGATGCGGCGCTGCAAATCATCATCTCCGCCGTCCAGGCATTGCGGTAATTACACTGTGAATTAAGTTCCTTGCAGTTACAGATTTCTCACAAACGACGTTCGAAATGACTGCATTGCGTCATTCCGAGGCGCCAGCTGAGGAATCTGTCGTTTTGAAAGGCTTAATTCACAGAATAGTAAATCAAATTTTGTATAATATTTTAAACAAAAGTTTTAAAAAAAAATATTATTTCCTTTTGAAGCCTATTTTTCGATCATTATATTTGTTCGCTTTTTTAAAAGGTTTGTTTAATAAATTTAACTTTTTGAAATGAAAATTGGTTCGAAGATCCGGCGTTTGCGCAAATTGCGCGGCTTGACGATAGAGGAATTGGCGAATGGGGCGGAGTTGACCAAAGGGTTTATCTCGCAGTTGGAACGGGATATGACCATGCCCTCAGTGCTAAATCTGAAACAGGTGTTGGAGGTGCTGGGTCTGGATCTGGCGACCTTCTTTAGCGACATGGAAGAGCGCGAGAAGAATATCTATACCCAGAAGGACCGGATCGATGCCGAGGTGGGGGAGAGTTACCGGATCTCCAGCCTGGTGCCGAAGTTGAAATATTTGGAGATGGAGCCAAAGCTGATCACCCTGGCCCCGCTGGCGCTTTATGAGACCAGCTATGAAGATGATGAGGGATTCGGTTTCGTGGTCAAGGGACGGATCGAACTGACCATTGCCAAAGAGGTGCGGGTGCTCAATCGCGGCGGCTGTTTTTATGTCTTTTTTGATAATAAGTTTATCATTAAAAATCTTTCCCGGAAATCGGCGGAGATCCTGATCGTAAATTATTAACCGAAAGGAGAGACTCTCATTGAACGCATTAGGACGACATATTTTGGCTGAATTTTATGAGTGTGACACCGACATTTTAAACGATGCCCAGCGAATCGAAAACTACATGAAACGGGCGGCGCTGGAGTGCGGCGCCACGATCGTCAGTTCAACCTTCCAGACCTTTAATCCCCACGGTGTCAGCGGGGTGATTGTGATTGCCGAATCCCATCTGGCGATCCACACCTGGCCGGAGTATGGCTATGCGGCGGTGGATGTATTTACCTGTGGTGAGACCGTCGACCCGGCGGTGGCCAACGAAGCGCTGAAGGAATACCTGCAAGCGAAAAAGGTAACGACCGTGCAGGTGAATCGCGGTGAACTCAATCTGAAAAACCAGGTGCTGCAGCACAAACCGACGTTGGCGGAAGAAATCGCCTAAAAGGGTTGTCACGCCGGTAGCGCGTATAACCCTGCGCGGCCGACCCTCTTAAAGCCTGGCATTCTCTCCGGATTGTCAGGCTTTTTTCAATCGTTCCCATGCTGCCGTCAGCGCTTCGCCGGCTGTGGCGGTAAGCTTCAGGGAAACCTGAGCGGAGACCTGGGTCAAGCCCGGGTTGATCTCAATGGCGGGAATACCTCTTATCCGCGCCTCGTGCACCGGCCCGGAAATATAGGGGAATACACTGGTGGTGCCGATGGAAATCACCAGGTCAAATCCCCGGTGCATCTCGATACGCAACCGCGCAACCTTGGCCTGATCGAGAAATTCCCCAAACAGGATTACATCCGGCCGGATCACCGCCCCGCAGGCCGGACAGCGGGGTGGCAGGCTGAGGTGGCTGAAATCTACTACCCGCTCACGGTATTCGCAATCCGGACAGTACAGATCATGAATATCGCCGTGAATATCAAGCACATTGCGCGACCCGGCGTCACGGTGAAAGCCATCGATATTCTGGGTTAGCACCCATACCCGCTCGAAACGCTGCTCCATCTCGGCGATGACCCGGTGCGCCCGGTTGAATTTCGCCCCCCGGCAGGCCTTTTCGATCTCCATGATGTAGGTCCAGGTCAGGCGGGGATTTTGCCGCATCATCTCCCCGGAAAGCACTTCTTCAATCTCCAGGTTCTCCGCCGTGAGGCGATCCTCGTATAATCCGCCAATCCCGCGGTAGGTCGGTAAACCGGATTCCGCCGAAATACCCGCCCCGGTGATGATCAGGATATTACGGCTATTGCGAAGGTAGCCGGCCAGTTTATCCAGGGCCTTTTCCGGTTCGCTTGGAGGTTGCAAGTTTGCCTCTTTTTTGTCGACAATCCAACATTATTGCCACAGAGACACAGAGCACACAGAGATAGCGTGTAACATCAGTTACTTAAAAGATCTCTTGTATCTCTGTTCTACAATCTTTCAAACAATGAGCATTTACCGCTGAGCAATAAGCATTTACCATTTGTTTAAGCTTTCAGCATCTGCCGCAGTACGGTTTGCAGGATCCCGCCGTTGCGGTAGTAATCGACTTCCACCTCGGTATCCAGGCGTACTTTCACATTGAAGGTGGTCTCGACACCATCTTCGCTCTCGGCGCGCACGGTCACTTCCTTGCCCGGGGTCAGGTCTTCGGCAATGCCGGTGATGTCGTAAACCTCCCGGCCGGTCAGACCGAGCTTTTTCCAGGAATCGCCTTCCAGGAATTGCAAGGGAAGCACGCCCATGCCGATCAGGTTGCTGCGGTGAATGCGCTCATAGCTTTCCACGATTACCGCCTTTACGCCCAGCAGGTAGGTGCCTTTGGCAGCCCAATCGCGGCTGCTGCCGGTGCCGTATTCTTTGCCGGCAATCACGATCAGCGGGGTGCCGTTGGACTTGTACTGCATGGCCGCATCGTAGATGAACATCTGCTTGCCGGTGGGCAGGTAGATGGTGTAGCCGCCCTCAACTCCGGGCACCAGCTGGTTTTTGATGCGAATATTGCCGAAGGTGCCGCGCATCATCACCTCATGATTACCGCGGCGGGAACCGAAGGAGTTGAAATCCTTCCATTCCACCCCATGCTCTTTCAAATAGCGGGCGGCCGGACTGTCGGCCGGGATCGCCCCGGCGGGAGAGATATGGTCGGTGGTGACCGAGTCGCCGAGCAGGGCCATCACCCGGGCGCCGTGAATATCTTCCGGCTCTCCGGCCTCGCTGCTCATATCTTCGAAGAAGGGCGGCTTCTTGATATAGGTCGAATGGCTGTCCCAGTGATAGATCTCGCTCTTGCCGTTGCGCAGCGACTGCCAGTCGGCATCGCCCTGGTATACTTTGCCATATTTTTCCTTGAACATATCCGGAGAAAGCGACTTTTCCACTGCCGCCTTGATCTCCGCCTGGGTGGGCCAGATGTCTTTCAGATAAACCGGGTTGCCGGTTTGGTCATTGCCCAGGGGTTCGGTCTCGAAATCGAAATCCACCCGCCCGGCCAGGGCGTAGGCGACCACCAGCGGGGGAGAGGCAAGATAGTTGGCCCGCACCGCCGGGTGCACCCGGCCTTCGAAGTTGCGGTTCCCGCTCAGTACCGCGGCGGCGACCAGGTCGCCATCTTTGACGGCCTTGTCGATCTCATCCGGCAGCGGGCCGCTATTGCCGATGCAGGTGGTGCAGCCGAAACCCACCAGGTTGAAACGCTGCTGTGCCAGTGGCTCCAGCAGCCCGGCCCGCTCCAGATAATCCGGCACTACCTGAGATCCCGGCGCCAGGCTGGTCTTGACCCAGGGTTTAGTCTTCAGGCCCTTCTCCAACGCTTTCTTGGCCACCAGCCCGGCTCCCACCATTACCGAGGGATTGGATGTGTTGGTGCAACTGGTGATGGCAGCGATCACCACCGAACCGTGACGCAGTTGGAAGGTTTTTCCGTTATAGTGGGTCTCCACCGCCGCATCCCGTTTCGCGGCCCGGTTGAAGGTGACGTCGATATCTTTTTCGAAGCTGTCTTTCATGTCTTTCAGAATGATCCGGTCCTGGGGACGTTTGGGCCCGGCCAGGCTGGGCTGCACCGTGCCCAGCTCCAACTCCAGGGTATCGGTGTAGATCGGGTCGGGAGTGTCCTGGGTTCGGAAGAGTCCCTGGGCTTTGGCAAAGGCCTCCACCAGAGCGACCAACGCTTCATCACGCCCGGTGAGGCGCAGATAATCCAGGGTCATTTCATCGATCGGGAAGAATCCCATGGTGGCGCCGTATTCCGGCGACATATTGGCGATGGTGGCCCGGTCAGCCAGGTTGAGCTGGTCCAGCCCGTTGCCGTAGAACTCCACAAACTTGCCCACGACTCCTTTTTTGCGCAGCATCTGGGTAACGGTCAGCACCAGGTCGGTGGCGGTGGTGCCTTCCGGCAGCACCCCGGTCAGCTTCATGCCAACCACTTCCGGCATCAGCATATAATACGGTTGTCCCAACATCACCGCTTCCGCTTCGATGCCGCCCACGCCCCATCCGAGCACACTCAGCCCGTTGATCATGGTGGTATGGGAATCGGTGCCGACCAGGGTGTCGGGATAGGCCACGGTCTGTCCGTCTGCGCTGCGGGTCATCACCACATCGGCGAGGTACTCCAGATTGACCTGGTGCACGATACCGGTGCCGGGAGGCACCACGCTGAAATTTTCAAAGCTGCCCTGAGCCCAGCGCATCAGAGAATAACGCTCCTTGTTGCGCTGGAACTCTTTGCGGGTATTAAACAGGAAAGCATCGGCAGTACCGAAGGCATCCACCTGCACCGAGTGGTCAATCACCAGGTCTGCCCGCACAATCGGGTTGATCCGCGAAGGGCTGCCTTTGAAATCGGCGATGGCGTCGCGCATCACCGCCAGGTCTACCACCGCGGGCACCCCGGTAAAATCCTGCAGCACCACCCGGGCCGGCATGAAGGGGATTTCCCGGGTGGGTACTTTTTTGGCATTATAGTTTATGATAGTCTCAACATCTTCTTTCTTGACCAACCGCCCGTCTTCATTCCGCAAGACGTTTTCCAGCAATACCCGTATCGAAAAGGGTAATTTGGCCAGCGCTAGTTTTCCCTGTGCTTCCAGTTTCTGCAGATTGTAGATTCGAAATGTCTGACTGCCGACATGCAATTGATCGATGGTGTTGAAGCTGTTACGGTTGGAAGACATAAAAACGCTCCTTTCTTTATAGTTGGGCAAAAGATAATAAACTTTCTCTTTAAATGGTATGATTTTAGTGATTTCTTCGACGGAAAAAATCGCCTGATTTTACTTTTTATTTGGATGGAAAGCGGTTGTTGCCCTATATTGCATGCCCTAAAATAAAACCGCGTCAGCGGGAAGTCCCCGGCCAGAAGCGTTGCCTGACCGGGAACCGTTTTTGAAGTTGAAAGTTTATTAAAAAAAGCGATATCATTAAAATAAACAGAAGGAAAGCAGAAATGGCGAGTGTATCCACCGAGACATACTTGAAATATAAAGTAAAAGATATTTCCCTGGCCGAATGGGGGAGGAAAGAGATCAAGCTGGCGGAGGTTGAAATGCCCGGCCTGATGGCGATCCGCGAAGAGTTCCGCGACCGCAAGCCGCTGAAAGGCGCACGGATTGCCGGGTGTCTGCATATGACCATCCAGACCGCAGTACTGATCGAAACCCTGGTGGAACTGGGCGCAGAGGTGACCTGGTCTTCCTGCAATATCTTCTCCACCCAGGATCATGCCGCGGCGGCCATCGCGGCGGCGGGCATTCCGGTATACGCCTGGAAAGGAATGACCGAGGAAGAGTTTGACTGGTGCATCGAGCAGACCCTCTTTTTCGGCGAGGAGCGTAAACCGCTGAATATGATCCTCGACGACGGGGGCGACCTGACCAATATGGTGTTGGACCGTTTCCCGGAGCTGGTTGCAGGGATCCGGGGAATTTCCGAGGAAACCACTACCGGGGTGCACCGCCTCTATGAACGCCAGCAGAAGGGCACCCTGGCGGTGCCGGCGATCAACGTCAACGATTCGGTGACCAAATCAAAATTCGACAACAAGTACGGCTGCCGGGAGTCGCTGGTCGACGGCATTCGCCGGGCTACCGACATTATGATGGCCGGAAAAGTGGCGGTGGTTGCCGGGTATGGCGATGTCGGTAAAGGATCCGCCCAATCGCTGCGCGGCGCTGGCGCCCGGGTGATCGTGACTGAGATCGACCCGATCTGCGCCCTGCAGGCGGCGATGGACGGCTTTGAGGTGCGCACCATGGATAAAGCCGTGCCTGATGCGGATATCATCGTCACCGCCACCGGGAACAAAAATGTGGTGGTCGGACGCCATTTCGAAGCGATGCGGCACAATGCCATCCTCTGCAATATCGGCCATTTTGATAACGAGATCGATATGAGATGGCTCAACCAGCATCATGGCCATACCCGGGACAGTATCAAGCCCCAGGTAGATAAATACACCGTCGGAGATCATGATATCATCGTGCTGGCGGAAGGGCGCCTGGTCAACCTGGGCTGCGCCACCGGCCATCCCTCCTTCGTGATGTCGACTTCCTTCACCAACCAGGTGCTGGCACAGATAGAGCTGTGGAACCATGCGGAAAACTACGAGAACCAGGTCTACATGCTGCCCAAACACCTGGATGAAAAAGTGGCCCGGCTGCACCTGGCCAAGCTGGGCGTAGAGCTGGAAACGCTCTCGAAGGAACAAGCCGCTTATATCGATGTCGATGTGAACGGGCCATTTAAACCGGACTACTATCGCTACTAAGCTGTTTGGCAAGAACTTAAACAAAAGGGCTTCTCTGTGATGGAAGCCCTTTTGTTTTCCTGCGAAAATACCTATTGTTGCCTGAATGCAGACTTAATTCCGGAAAAATTGAGAAAGCTAAATCAAAAATGTGATTTGGAAAGCGTGCCGCTATGAGGGATTTTGTAAATTTCTTCCTGATCTTTCTCATGACCGTAAAACTTCACTCAAAGGCACGAACATTTTAAGAAAAGCTTCAAGTCACAATCATATAAGGCGAAAATTAATAAAAGTTTACCTTTCCGTAAACACTCCCGGTGCAGTTCGAAATTCTTTTGCCGGGGATCAGTTGGGAATGATACTTTGGGAAAAGTAATGAATCACATGCGTTTCATCGTTTATGTTCCTCTGTTTTTGCTGTTGATTTTGGCCGGACAGGGGCATGGGCAAACCAACCGGATGATCGGAATTCTCTCATTTACCAATGAGGGACCTTCCGGCTATCAATGGGTCGCCAGAGGAATCGAAGAGTTACTATATGATAAACTTGCCGGTGTGAGCGGAGTGTCGGTGTATGAGAAAGAAACCCTCACGCGAATTTTAGAGAAATCCGGTATCAAATCATCCGCTACCGTGGACGCCAAGTCGGCTTTTTCGATCGGGAAAGCCACCGGTATCCAGGTGCTGTTTCTGGGTAGCTATCAGGCGGACGGCAACAATATAGTGCTGAACTTCAAGATGGTCAGTACCTATACCGGCTCGCCGATTTACCAGGAGTCCTTCACCGGCAGTTTTAACGACATTTTTTCCCTGTTGGCCAAAGGGGTCAAAAAGGGGTTGGACATCATGGTGGTGACCACTACCCCGGAAGAGATCGATCTGCTGGATCAGGCGCCGACGACTTCGATCAAGGCCTTCGAATCGTACTGCAAGGCTTTTATGGAAGCGGAAAAGGGGGCCTCTCTGGAAGTGGTTTCCGGGTATTTTGAGCGGGCGCTCCTGGATGACCCCGGCTTCCTCTCCGCCCGTTATCACCTGGGGGTGGTTTCTTATAATGCCCGGCTGTATGATAAGGCCCTGGCACAGTTTAATACGGTGATTCAGCAAGACAGCCGTAACTATCGCGCGTATTTCGGCCGCGGGGTGATTTATTTCCTGCAGCGCCAGAACAATCAGGCCCTGACCGAACTGAAACGGGCCCTGGCGCTGAATCCGGACCATGACCGCAGTTATTACTATCTCGGCATCACCTACACCCGCTTGGATTCGTTGAAGAAAGGCATCCAGGCGCTGGAACGCTCAGTCGATCTGAACCCGAACTATGCGCCGGCCCACTACCAGCTTGGTCTGGCCGACATGAAGCGGGGCTGGTTCAAGAAGGCGATAATTTCGCTGATCAAAACCACCGAGCTCTATCCGGATTATTATCCGGCCAACAATGCCCTGGGCGAGGCATATTATGCCCTGAACCAGTATGAAGAAGCAATTATCGAGTTTAATAAGGCCATCAAGCAGAAGCCCAATTTTGCCACCGCCCATTTTAACCTTGGCAACGCAATTTATCGCCGGGGGGCACTGGCGGAGATCGTTGATTCATTCTGGGCCCTGCTGGAACTGCAGTACGGCGGGGGAGCGATCTTCGCGACCAACGGCAACAGCAGCGATTTTGAATCGCCGCTGCAGGGACTGGAAGGGTTGCGGGAAAAATCGCGGATTGAAGATACTTCTCAAATTCTGCGTGACATGATCCGCGCTTACCGCACCGCGCTGTCCTATGACAATTCTTTCTACGAGGCCAGCTATAACCTGGCGCTGACCTATGAGAATCTTGGCAATCCGGACAGCGCAGCGTATTTTTATCAAAAGGCGATCAGCCAGAACTCGGAACTCTCGCAGGCCCACATGCGCCTGGGGAAACTCCAGGAAGCGCAGAAGAAATACGATCAAGCGCTACGCTCGTTCAAACGGGTGGTGGAAATTGAGCCGAGTTATTTTGCCGCCAATTCCAAACTGGGCGAGCCCTATCGTTACATCAATATTATCGAAACGGTGCTGAACGAAAAAGTGGCCATTCTGGAGAACCAACCGCGCGACAAAGACGCCCTGATGGTGGTGGGCAAGATCTACCTTAGCCTGGGACGCTTCGGCCAGGCGGAAGAATACTTCCAACAATTGGTCGACCTGAGCCCGAACGATATGCTGGCCCAACAAACCCTCCGCGAGATCCGCCGCAAGATGCGCAAGCTATAATTTCAAAGGATAAAGG
>JACKAP010000012.1 GCA_020635015.1 Calditrichia bacterium
AACCCTGCAGCCCCTAACCGGGAAAAAAGTAGTTCCGCACAGACGTTGTGGCGGAAAATGCCCGCCACCCAACAACCATTCACCCGCAACTTACATCGTACCAACCTATTGATTATCAAATGGAAAATATCGCAATTGTAGGGTGAAATGCCACAAAATAAAGAAAAACTTTGAATATCCGGTGAATTCAAAATGGCCGAATCGCCAGGTCAATTGCCATAAAATAAAGAAAAATTCTGAATCTCCAGCGAAATTGGTAATAAATATATAGAGATATCTTTACCGGGTAAGGATTGTCTGAACCCCTGAGGCGATTTTATATCAGCACCTTTAGCTATTGTTCGTCAGCATATTCGGAAAATTACCATGTATCAATTTGCGGCTTGCGGAATATAGGAGCGTCGATGCAAAAACCAAAACTGCTGGATCAGGTCCGCAATCAACTCCGGCTTAAACATTATAGTATCCGCACCGAGGAAAGTTATGTCAACTGGATCCGCCGATTTATCCTCTTTCACAAGAAAAGACACCCCCGCGAGATGGGGGCGCCGGAGGTGGCCACCTTCCTGACCCACCTGGCCGTGAAGGGCCAGGTCGCCGCATCTACCCAAAATCAGGCCCTGAGCGCCATCCTGTTCCTCTATCGCGAAGTGCTGAACATTAACCTGGAGGATTTCAGCAGCTTCGTACGTGCCAAACGACCGGAGAAACTGCCGGTGGTCTTCACCAAGAGCGAGGTGCGGCGGGTGCTGGATCAACTGGAAGGCATCCATAAACTGATGGGCGTGCTGCTCTATGGCAGCGGACTGCGCCTGATGGAATGCGTGCGTCTGCGCGTCAAGGATGTCGATTTCGAGTACAGCCAAATCACGGTGCGGGATGCCAAAGGACAGAAAGACCGCATTACCATGCTGCCCAAAAGCATTCACCCGCACCTTCAGCTTCATATTAAAAAGGTGCGGGTGATCCACGAGGAGGACCTGCTGGAAGGTTACGGCGAGGTATACCTGCCGTATGCCCTGGACCGGAAATATCCCAATGCATCCAAAGAATGGCACTGGCAATACGTGTTCCCGGCCAGTAAGCGCTCCCACGACCCCCGCTCAGGCAAAACTCGCCGTCACCATTATGATGAGAGCAATGTGCAGAAAATCATCAAAACCGCCATCGCCCGGGCGGGAGTGAATAAGCCGGGCAGTTGCCATTCGCTGCGTCATAGCTTCGCCACCCACCTGCTGGAAAACGGCTACGATATCCGCACCGTGCAGGAACTGCTGGGACATAAAGATCTCAAAACCACCATGATCTATACCCACGTGCTCAATAAGGGCGGACGGGGAGTGAATAGCCCGTTTGATGAGACGTAGGGGCGAGTCGCGACTCGCCCTTACATACGATAAATCACCGGATTAATCTCCGTATCGATCACCTCACCAATCTCCGCTCCCGGACACCAGGCGTCCCAATCCGCCTGTTGATGGACATTGGCCGGAGCCTTCAGTTGCATCGCTTCATCCATGTAGATGATGGTCATCACCCGGCGCGGTTGAGTGGTGTGATTGGCCCCGGCATGATGGAAGGTCCAGCCATAGTGAAAGCTGACCTCCCCAAGCTCGAACGGTTCCTCGACATGGGTAAAATTGCCCGCCGCCAGCGCCTCCTGCAGCCGCGCCTCGCTTTCGTCGCTGATCGGCAGGTCGCGGCCGAAGGTGAAGTGCTGGCTCCCGGCGGCAAAGGCCAGCGGACCCATCTCCAGCGGCGTTTCCTGCAGCGGGATCCATACCGTGCAGCTCTTCTCCGTGGCCAGCGGCCAGTAATATTGATCGGCATGCCAGGGCGTCACCCCGCCTCCCGGCTCCTTGTAAAGCGCCTGATCGTGATACAGCCGCACCCCCCGGCAGCCCAGCAACTCCGCCGCAATTCGGCCCAGGCGCTTGCTCATCACAAATTCACGCACCAGCGCATTCTGCCGCCACAGGTTCATTACTTGCAGAAATGCCCTCTGGTAGGTGTCACGTTCTTCCATCGGCAGGTGCATGGTGTTCAGTTCCAGCACCTTGCGAGTGATCACCTCGCCATAATATGCCAGCAGTTCCGCCGAGAGCACCCGCTTCAATTTGATATAACCGTGCTCCTGGAAAAACTCAGCCGCCCCCTCCGGCAGCGGGTAAGGGCGATCCAATTCAGTTTTGAAATTATGCGCCATCTGGCCTCCATCTATTTTGTTCATAATCCGGTAACTTAATATACTGCATGATGGATTATCTTACTAAGCATTTTGCTTGTTTCGTGTGTTTCGTGGGCTGAATAATTACAAAACTTAAGCGAATAAAGCGGTTGTTTATTCGATCCGTTTTGGCTTTCTTGTACAAGAAAAATTTCCGGAAATGGAGGACTAAAATGTGTTGTGACTCCCCTATTTTTTTTTCAAGCCCCGTAAATACCAGCCTTCCAGGACGGCTGATGATTCCCTTGCGGATCATCCTGCTATATCTTGCCCTGCCTCTTGCCGCGCAAATACCGGACACCCTCTGGACTCAAACCTTTGGCGGAACCAATATTGATGTCGGCCATACGGTTCAGCAAACCGCCGACGGCGGATACATCATCGCTGGATACACCCGGTCCTATGGCACGATGAGCGGGCGCAATGCCTGGCTGGTCAAAACCGCCCCCCTGGGTAACGAAGTATGGAATAATGCCTTCGGCGGTGAAGATGATGAGGAAGCCTACGCGGTGCTGCAAACCGCCGATGGGGGCTATGTCTTCGCCGGTTATACCAAATCGCTCGGCCTGGGGGGCAATGACGTGCTGCTGATCAAAGCCGACAGCATCGGGAATTCGCAATGGATTCGCACCTTCGGCGGTGCTCAGGATGATGAAGGCTACAGCCTCCAGCAAACCACTGATGGAGGATTTATCATCGCCGGGGTCACCTCATCTTTCGGCGCCGGCGGCAGGGATGTCTGGCTGATCAAAACCGATTCCGCCGGCAATGAGACCTGGAACCGCACCCTGGGCGGATTCGGCTCCGATGGCGCCTGGTCGGTGCAGCAAACCTCCGACGGCGGATACATCCTCACCGGCTGGACTTTCTCCTACGGCCCCGGCTTCCTCGGCAATGCCTGGCTCGTCAAGACCGATTCCGCCGGCATCGAACAGTGGGACCAGGTTTTCGGAGGCGATGATGTCGACCGGGGATACTCAGTTCGGGAAACCACCGGCGGCGGATATATTCTCACCGGATACACTTCCTCCTCCGGCGCCGGGCTGTATGATATGCTGCTCATCAGGACCGATGCTGCCGGCAATGCGGAGTGGAACAGAGCCTTCGGCGGCAGTGGCCGGGATTATGGCAATGCCGTTCAGCAAACCTCCGACGGAGGGTTTATCATCACCGGCTATACCCTCTCTTTCGGCGCCGGCGGAGACGATCTCTGGGTGGTCAAGACTGATTCCAGCGGAAATGAGGCATGGAATCGCACCTATGGCGGCGGCAGTTCCGATGTTGGCTATGATATTCAGCCAACCGCCGACGGCGGGTACATTATCGCCGGACACACCCTTTCCTATGGGGCCGGATTACATGACGCCTACCTGATCCGACTCGCTCCCGCGACGATGCCGCTGTTTAGCGTGACCCCGGATTCGCTCTGGTTCGGCAGCGCCGCCGTGGGCGATACCCTGGTGGATAGTGTTATGGTGCAAAACGTGGGTACGGCAGAGTTGATCATTACCTCAGTTGCTTCCTCGAATCCTTATTTCAGCATCCTCCCGGCCTCCGCAATCATCGCGCCGGATTCCGCTGTGCCGTTTGAGGTTGAATTTAGCGCTGCGGTGCCGGGTATGCAGGATGGGGTTTTGTTATTCCAGCATAATGGTCAATCTTCACCGGATTCGATTTTCGTGCAGGCGGATGTCATCACCGGAATCGTCGCTGATGACGCAGCAATTCCCCGGGCAGTTGTTTTGGAACCCAACTATCCCAATCCCTTTAATCCATCCACCACCATCCGCTATCAATTGCCCCGCTCCGCGAATGTACGACTGGTGATCTACAACCTGGCGGGTCAGGCGGTTCGAACCTTGCTCAATGCCCCGGTTGCGGCCGGCGCTCACAGCCAGGTATGGGATGGCCGGGATGACCGCGGGCAGACAGTATCGAGCGGCGTATACATCTATCGATTAACCGCAGGACATGTTACCCAAAGCCGCAAAATGATTTTGATCCGATAGTTTTATGTGCCCTGTTCGAGCACAATCAATCGGGAAATAAGGATTGACAAATCTTCCAATTAGAGGATGAAAGATGCCAGGGTGTGTTACGCTTACCAGCTCTTTTTACCAACAGTCTGCTCTAACCTGAATTCACTCAAAACCAGGTTGTAAAGCACTCTTGATTTTTGCAGGCGGGACTGCGCCTGGGCTGTATGCGCATCAAGCAGTTCCAGGTTGGTAACTACGCCGGCTTCATACTGTTTATTCGCAAGTGAGACGGCCTCGCTGGCTTGTTCCAACTGCAGATCGGCTGCATCCAGTTTCTTCTGCTGCGTCAATACATCTTCAATGGCCTGGCTGACTTCTGCTGAAATCTGCCGTCGGACTTCCTCCCGATACGCTTCCGCAGCGGCAAGACTGGCCTGCGCCTCCTGCTCTTTATAATGTGTGGCAAAACCGTCAAAGAGCGGAACGTTTAAACCAATACCGGCAACCCAGTTTAACTTAGGTTTATTGAGATCCGGGATGTAGCCATTTTTAACACCAAACATGCCGTTGGCCATTAATTTGGGTTTGTTGCCGAAAGATGCCAGGTGCATGGCGATTTCATAATGACGGACACTGTTTTCCGCAAGCTTCATTTCCTGCCGTTGATTCATCGCTTGCTGCAGCAAGGCCTGCCGGTCGTCAACAAGCTCAGCATTTTCATATACAAAATCACCTTTAAGATAAATTTTCTGGGTGCTGTCAATACCCATCAGGCTTTGCAGCAACACCCATTGTTTTTGTAAAATATTTTCGACATCCACTTTTTGATTTTCTGAATTGGATACCCGTACCCGCGTGGTTAATACGTCAAAAGACGTGGCACTGCCAGTTTGTGCCCGCTTTTGTGCAACATCAAGATGCTCCCGGAGGGCTGCGATTTCCTGATCCAGCACACGGATATTCTGCTGTAAATAAAGAATCGAATAAAACAGGTTAACCGTGCGGTAAGCCAGCATGTTACGAACGGTCTGTGCGTTTTGCTGGGCAGAAAAAAGCCCGTTTTGTGCCAGCTCATGCTCCGTTTTGCGTTTCCCGAAATCATAAAGCGCATACTGCGCTGCGATATGCGCATCATAATTATTTGCCGGAAAGAGTGAAAAAGTGCCGGCATCCGGGATCGTGAGTTCAATTAAGGGACCAATGCGGCTGTAACTTGCTTCTGCTGCGGCAAAAGGATAATTGGCACTATTGCTCAATTCAATCTGCGCATTTGCAGCTTCAATCTTGTGTAATGACTGTTCAATAAGCGGACTGTTTTTCAGAACCTGCCGGACAACCTGTTCAAGCGTTAATGAATCCTGTGGCGGGGTTTGCGCCATTGCTACAGTTGCCAGACTTATCATCAACCATCCCCAAAACATTTTACATTTCATTGAATGCCTCGTTTGTTCACTATTCGCATCATTATTCTGCCATAACCGTTGGTTTGCCGGTTTGGCGATTATGATTTTTGAGAAAAAATATCGGAACCAATGCCAGCAATAGGATGACCCCGGCAACCAGAAAAACATCCGTTACCGCTTTAATAAAGGCCTGATTATTGATGAACCGCCCCAGTAAAATACCGGCTTTGGTACCGGCAGCGGAAAAAGAGCCCCCCGTGGTCTGCATAACAAACTCCTGCAGATGATGAAATGTCTGTTTATATATTTCCGAACCGGTGTCTACCTGCTGCCCGTAAATGCCGGCATGATATAATTCTCTCCGGGTGAGCAGCGCACCAAAAATAGCCACACCAAAACTGCCGCCTACCTGGCGGATGACATTGATCAATCCCGATGCCTGGGCCATTTTTTTGGGTGGGATGCCGGTCAGGGCAATCGTTGTTAAGGGAGAAAAAAGCAGTCCCATCGCAATCCCCCGGATGATGAGCGGTATGGTGATTGTGTATTTTTCCGACCACTGTGACAAAGAACTGAATTGAAAAAAAGTCAATGCCAACAAAATCATGCCAATGGCGGCAGGAATTTTTGCACTGTATTTATCGGAAAACATGCCGGCGAAAGGCGCTGTTATACCCAGCATTAACCCAACCGGTAAAAACATCTCCCCGGCCTGTAGTGGCGTGTACCCCAGTGAAGTTTGCAGGTAAACCGGCAAAAGGAAATTAGCGCCAAACATCCCCAGGCCAAAAATAAACAGGATAAGATTGCTCACGGAAAAATTGAAAAACCGAAATAATCCCAGCTCAATCAACGGGTGCTCAACATGAAATTCGGTGATGATAAAGACAAAAAAGGAAACCGCGGCAATCGAAAAACAGGTAATGATAAAGGTCGATGTCCAGCCGCCGGTATTCCAGGCTGAATTGCCGTTGGAAAGCGCCAGCAGCAGACCGGTCAGGAACAATGCCAGTGAGACGAAACCCACCAAGTCGAAACCACGCTCCCGGTCCGCTTTGAATTCATTTAAAATGATCAGCGTCGCCATCATGGCGACAAATCCGACCGGTATATTTACATCGAAAATGGTGCGCCAGGAAAACTGATCGATAAGATACCCGCCAATCGTCGGCCCAAGCGATACCGAAGCGGAAGCCGAAACCGACCAGAATCCAAGTGCAATACCCCTTTTCTCCGGCGGAAAAATTCGGGTAACGATTGCCATTCCAACCGGCATCAGAAAACCACCACCGGCGCCCTGGATAATGCGCGCAACAATGAGTGCGTTGATATTCCATGAAATACTGCACAGGAATGAACCACCGGTAAATAATAACAATCCGGTAATATAAGTGCGTTTATACCCAAAGTGGTCGGCAACCCAGCCCGAGGATGGCAACATAACTGCGAAAACCAGCAGGTACGCGGTTAATATCCATTCAGCCTTATCCACAGGTACCCCAAAAATAGCGATCATTTTGGGCAGCGCCACATTAACAATCGTCGCATCGAGTACTGCCATAAATGTGCCCAGCATAATCGAGGCAAGAACCAGCCAGCGATAGGTGCCATGCGATGGATCCAACGCGGGATAACGGTCTACCAGTCCGCTGTGAAATTGGTTGAATCTGCTCTGTAGATCGCCCATTTATTCGACCTTAACCCTAACTTCTACCGACATGCCGGGACGCAGTACGACCAGGCTGTTCTCCGGCGGATCCACAATGATTTTTACCGGCACCCGTTGGGTTACTTTGGTGAAATTACCTGAGGCATTGTTCGGAGGAATCAGCGAAAACTGCGAGGCCGCCGCGGCACCGATATGGTCCACATGGCCTTTGAACACCTTGTCGGAGTAGGCGTCAACTGAAATGTCTACATCCGCATTCTCATGAATATTCCTGATTTTGGTCTCCTCAAAATTGGCTACCACCCATACATCATCCGGATCATAGATCGTGAAAATAGCTTGTCCCGGCTGCACAACATCACCAAGGCTCACCCATTTTTTGGCAATGACGCCGTTTAGTGGCGCAAAAATTTGGGTGTTACGGATGTGCGATGCTACCACCGTGATATTCGCAGCAGCGGTCTTCTCCTGTGCACTGGCGATGGCCATTTGTGCCTGAGCAATTTCCAATGCCTGCCTTGCATGGTCATATTGCTCCTGAGGTATAATGTGTTGCCTGAATTGCTGTGCACTGCGCTCATAGTCTTCACGGGCTTTTTTGACAGTCACCTGGGCAAGTTTTAAGTTTTGCTTCGCAAGATCCAGGTTGGCATTGGCCTGCTGTAATTGCGCCTGCAGGTCACTGTCGTCCAGCTGCACCAGTAATTGTTCTGCTTTTACCCGGTCGCCTTCATCCGCGCCTAAAGTTACCACACGACCGAGCATATCTGCCCCCAGGGAAACCCTGTTCCCGGCAATAAAGGCATCATCGGTTGATTCGTAGCCGTAAATATTCAGAATCCAGTAGATACTTCCGGCCACGATGACAATCACAACAATGAACAGCAGGATTGTCATTGGTCTCTTGATCGATTTGGTTTTTTCCCCAGTTTCGATATCCGCCACGTTAATTTTCCTTTCAATTATTTATCTCTGATTCATCAGTCCGCGCGAAGGCCGTCGAGCAGCATATCGAGGACCTGCAACATCTCATCTCTTATTTGCTGATGCAATGTATCGTCAAAATGAAAATCCTTGATAAAAGCATATCTTCTGATACGCAGCCCATGAAGCACATGCAGGATCAATGTCGCTGTTTTTTCCGGTTCTCCCGGTTTAAATTCACCATTGTTCATTCCATCACGGATGATGCCGGCCAGCAACTCGTGTTCGCGTTCACTGAAATTTTTGTGTAAATCGGCAAAGAGCGGTTTTAATTCCTGGATGGCCTGAAAACTGAGCTTGGCCAGATTAATGAAGGTCTCAAAATGGCCCAACCGCTCACTGACATATTGCTGTAGTTTGTCTGTTGCAGACGT
Source organism: Calditrichia bacterium (assembly GCA_020635015.1). Taxonomy (GTDB): domain Bacteria; phylum Calditrichota; class Calditrichia; order RBG-13-44-9; family J075; genus JACKAP01. The sequence continues at coordinate 8,637 of JACKAP010000012.1, forward strand.
TTTTGCTTGCAGTATGCGATTGATCTTTTCGATGAACTGATCCTGTTCCTCAGTAACAACCGCTATAAACAAATCCACCTTTGTCGGGAAATAATAATACAACGACGCTTTTGCCATCCCAATATCTGCGGCAATTTCATCCATTGTCACCTTTGAGAATCCGTAATAGGCGAACCGCTTCCGTGCTGCCAGTATGATTTCCTTTTCTTTCATTTTTCTACCCGATTTCGTCTTTTCATTTTTTCAATTTCGACTATTAAAGTAAATGCGTCGAATATGTAAAAGTTTCCCACATTGTTAAATATCTGCCATCATAAGAAATCCGGATGAATAACGACTCAAATACATGATTTTGATCCGATAAATGAATATGTGATCTTCAAAACATTAACCTATCACAATTTCACCCATATTGTCAGCAGGATATTTGAAAAATGCCTCGAATAGATTGTCCTCGACTTTTATTATCTGAACGGAGTTTTGTTGTGATTTTTTTTTATCGACATATAGCGACCATAATTCTGCTCGCGATAGCCGCCCCCACCCCGACGCTGTGCCAGGTCGGCGGCATCTGGGGAAAAGTGGTCTATACCAAAAGCGGCAATGTTCGCGTGCATCTACTCGGTGATCCGACCTATGCCGATCTCGGGCCGGGCAAGTATGCCCGCTGGAGCCCGGATGGACGCAAGGTCGCCGTCAAACACGAAAGCAGCATTTTTGTGGTGAACGCCGACGGCAGCAACCGCATCGAATTGGTGAACGACGCCGAAGGCGACAGCAACTGCCCGGTGGAGTTTCATACCAACGGCCGCGAAATCCTGTATATCAAAGACGATCACATCATGGCGGTGGATATCGAAACCAAAGCCACCCGGGTGCTGGTGGATTATGTCGACTGCACCGGCGAACTGGGCATGGATACCGATCAGAACCGGGTGGTGTGCCGCGATGATCACATCCTGCGGGCAATCGATCTCGATACCGGCAAGCATACCGAGTTCGCCGACGACCACTGCTCCGCCGGCATCTCCCCCGACGGTAACTACGTTACCTACAACGACAACGGCAAACCCCACCACCTGAAGGTGCATATCCGCAAGATCAACAGCGACTGCACCGATTCACGAGCTTACAAAAGCGTACTCCACCGGGTGATGCCGGATGAGATCATGGGAGATAATCATCACTGGTCGAACCACAACGACTGGATCACCTGCGAAGGCGATGAATACCGCAACGGCGTGCCTTATATGATCAATGTGAAAACGCAGAAAGGATACGTGATGGTGGAGGTGAAGGGGGCAAAATATCCCGATCTCTGGGTCGGCGGTAGCCTCAACCCGGATGAAGGGCATACGCAGTAGTATGGAGGTTGAAATTGCACGCAGATTCCACAGATTTGGCAGATTTACGCAGATTATTTACATGGTTAAATGGTTAAAAGAATAAATCGAAACATGATCCCATTAAGTCAAAGTATAACAATGTAACCATTTAACAATGTAGCAATGTAACAACGCCGTATCTGTGAAAATCTGTCTAATCTGCGTAATCTGTGTGCAATCAAAAAGTAGGTGAAAACAGATAGCTATCCCCAAATTGACCGCCTGATCGAAGCGATCAGCACCCTGAAACTAGTGTTTACGGTGGAACCCCACTCCGCCGAACTCGACCGGTTGGATTTCCGGAGAATTCGGTTAAATTGTAACGGAAAAGATCTGAGCATTCCGGTGTCGGATGAATATGGGGACGCCGATCTGAACAACCCGGCCGTCTTGCTCCACCTCGTGCTGCAAGCATGCGAGTTTTATGAGGAGGCGGCCGATTTTCTGGTATGGTCGAAAGACCTCGGGATTAATGCCAGCGATCCGCAGGCGCGCCAAATCTATTTCGAACTGCGCGAGGCGGTGCCGCAGGCGCGCGCCCTGCTGGGTCATGATCTGAAAGCCATCCCGGCCTTCGACATTGAGCTCAACACCGGCCTCGCCCGCGCCCTGCGCCAGGCAAGGGTGTTGTAGAAAAACCAAAAGCGTTCGTCCACGGATTACACGGATTATCACAGATTACAAATTGCTTAAGTTGTAACAAGATATATCAACAAATGAGTCAAAGAGTCTTTGTAAGTTTTTTTATCCTCTGTGACCTCTCAGTCTCTGTGGCAAATGTCGTAATGTAATCCGTGTTAATCTGTGAAAATCCGTGGATAAAAAAGGAGAATCAAATGAAAATCGCCCTCATCTCCGACATACACGGCAACCTCACCGCCCTGGAGGCGGTGCTGGCGGATATCCGCCGCCGGGGGGCCGACCGAATTATCTGCCTGGGTGATCTGGCCACCCTCGGCCCCCAGCCCCGGGAAGTGATCGCCCGCCTGCGGGAGCTCGACTGCCCGGGCATCATGGGCAATCATGATGCCGCCCTGCTGCAGCCGGAAGCGGCGGAACACTTTCACATCGCTCCGCCGCTGATTCCCACCCTGAACTGGTGCGCAGAACAGTTGGATGAAACCGATCTGGCATTTTTAAGCAAACTGGTGCCAACGGGTGAAATTCCGCTTGCTCCCAGGGCCTCCTTGAAATGTTATCACGGCTCGCCTTTTTCTAATACCGACAACATCTTCCCCCAAACCCCGGAGGAGGAGCTCAGGCGCTGTTTTGGCAATCTGCATGCCGCGGTCTTTGCCGGAGGTCATACTCACATCGCCATGGTGCGGCCCTACCACGATGCGCTGGTGGTCAATCCCGGCAGCGTCGGCTGCCCCTTCGCCGCCATCCCCCCGCCGGGAGGCGTACCCGCGCTGCTGCCCTGGGCGGAATACGCGGAGGTGATGCTCCAGGATAACGCCCTGTCGGTGACGCTGCATCGGATCCCATTCGATACCGATGCCTACAAAAAAGTGCTCTCTCAAAGTACTCTGCCGATCAGGGAATGGTGGATTTCGCAATATTCTCTTTATTAAGGGTGATATCGAGAAGAAATACGTCTTTGACGAGAATTAATTACTTTACTATACCTGTTTTTATCATTAGTATTGCAAGTATTATACGAATAGTTGCAATTCAAACTGTTTAAATATCGCGAGGATAAAGATGGGTATTTTCGACAATATAATTGACGGCATTAGTGATATCCTCTTTGGTGATGATACTAAAATCGAAGGTTATTATGAGCTAGTTTATTGGAGTGATTACAAGAAGCAAGTGCTTGAACGTCGTGTTTTGGGACATACCAACCTGGCCAATGCTAAGGCAGTTGGAGATGCTGCACTAAAAAGAGCACACGGAGTAGGCGTTATGGAAATAAGAAAAGATGGATACTTTTATTTAGAAAAGGGTGATACAATTGGGGGAGGCGGAGATTGGCGCAGGCTATCGTAACCAATCGCTGCTTACCCACTTAATTCCTTTTTTTCCAAGCTTTGCCCAAATCATGGCCGGATACCGTGACTATTTATCCTCCGCGGACTTATCTGGCATCACAAACAGCGTATCGTCTACCGGTAAATTGATCTCCACCGCATCGACGGTATACACCCGGTAGCGAGTCTCGAACTGCCGCTCCTGGTAGAAGGGGATCAACACCCCCTCCACTTCTCGGAAATCGTCGAAATAGGCTTCCAGGCTCACCTGACGCCCGAAATCGTAGGTGCGTCCTTCTACCTTCACTTCCAGGTAGGTCTCGCGGTCAAGGTACCAGGTCTCTTCGGTGCTGTCCGGCAGCGTCACCTTGAGCCGGTGGCAAGGCTGGCCTTCCACCTCTCCCTCGCCTAGATATTCGATCGGTTGCCCCTGCGCGGCATAGCTGAATAAGATGCTCTCGAAATCTTTATCGCGCAACACGACCAGGCTGTCGGCATCGGGGATGGAAGTAGCGTCTTCTGTGCCGTAAAGGGGGTTGATCTGCCAGCACTTGCGACCGTCATACGCCACCGTTACCGGCCATTTGGCCAGGTTGTGGTCGAAGCGGTAAAGATCCGGCCGTTTGCGCCAGAGAGTGAAGGGATGGGGGGTGCTGAAACTGCTGTAGGTGCCGGTCATTTTCATCGACTGCACCTTGGCCCAATTCTCCGCCCCGCCCCGGGCGGCGATATGCTTGGTAATAATTTCTTCCGCCGTCTGGGCAAACACCGCGCCGCCCGTCAGCAGGGCCAGGGTGATCCATGATAATGCTAAGTAACGGTTTCGCATGTTGACCTCCTCAGGGCTGTCTTATTCCTGATCTTTGAGATTGATTAGTGGCAGTGGCAGTGGCAGTGGCACGAAGTTGATTGCCACTGCCACTAGCTACTGCCACTTGAATCACATAAATTGCTAAAGACGACATGGTAGACGTTCATCAGGGCTTACGCAGATCGTAACAGACCATTTCCGATTGATTCCGCAGATACAGCCGGCCGCCGACCAGCGTGGGGGCGGTCCAGGACTTCCCGTTGAGCGCCTGGATACGGGAGATCTCGGTGAATTTTTCCGGGGAAGCCTCCGCCAGGGCCAGCAGGCCGCGATCGCTCAGGATAATCAACTGCTGCTCGGTGGCAATGACCGAGCCCTTGCCGTAGCCCCGCTTGGCCCAGCGCATGTCGCCGCTGGCCGCATCCAGGCACTTCAGGGTGGCGTTACTGAAACCGTAAAGATGGCCATTGTGGTAGAGCGTGCTGTTGAAGTGGTTTTTCATCTCGCGATTGGCCCAGACGTCCGCCACCTGCACACTGTCGCCGGAGGCATCGATCTGTAGCAGCTTGCAGCCGAGGTCCAGCGAGCTGGAAACGAAAAGCTTGTCCGGTGCAATAAACACCGGCATGCCCACGATCCCCGGCAGCGCTTCCGCCTGCCAGGCTACCGCGCCGTCATCGGAAAAGGCGATCGCCTTGCGGGAGGTGAGGAACACAATGCGGTGATTGCCCTGCCAGTCAACCGCGACCGGCGAGCAATAACCGGCCCGCCCGGGATTGATGTTGTACTGCCAGCGCAGCTCGCCGCTCTTTTTGTCGAAGGCGGCAATGTTGGTGTTGAAGATCTTCTCCTCGCCCTCCGCCTGCACCAGCCCGCCGGTTTCGATGATCACCAGCCCATTATCGATCAGCGGCGACATGGCAAACCCCCGCTGCGGGGTCTCGCTGTCAAACTTTTCCCCGAAAGAGACTTTCCAGAGCGCCCGGCCGCTGGCTTTGTCTACTGCGCAGAGAACACCTCTGGCGCTCAGGGCGTACACCGTCGTTTCATCGACTGTCGGTGTGGAGCGGGGACCGTTGCCGAACTCTTCCAGGAACATCTCTCCCAGGGGGTAGCGCCAGAGTTCCCGGGCGTCGGCGGCGTTATAGCATACCAGAAAATCGGTGCTGTCAGCGGCAAACATGGTGTAGAGCCGATCCCCGGAAAGGGAGATGCCGGAAAATCCCGGCCCTACCGCCACCCTCCAGATCTCCCGGGGGCCTTCCGCCGGCCAGGAGGGCAGCAGGTCTTTCGAGTGGGAAATGCCGTCGCGGTATTTCCCGCGGTACTGCGGCCAGGTGTCGCTGTCTTCATCCCCGGCCAACAGCGGCTGTGCGCATAAGCTTGCCAGAATAGCCCATAGCAGCAGCAATTGGCGTCCCGTTGTATTTGCTCGCTTCATAGTCACCTCACGCATCAGTTCTGATGAATATATCCATCTTGCTTAATATATGCCAGATCGAAATAGCCCGGCACCGACGTAAATCCCGGCCCTTTATTTTAGGAATTATCCGGAAAAAGGATGCGTGAAACTTGCCGGATGCAACATGGATATGTGAAATTCAAGGGTGACACCGTATCAAGGGGCGTTCAGCTTATGGCGTTGGTTATTGGTCGTTGGCCAATGATCGTCGTAACCAAAGGCCAAGAACCAATAACAAATGGCAATCCCAAATATACCAACGCGGGTAACACGAGATGCTCTCCCGCCGGTTATTTGTTGCCCATACGATTGCGCCTGCTCGCTTCACGCATCTCGGCAAATTGGTCGACCTTGTCCATGATCCGGCCAATCCCCTTACCCAGCCAGGCGCCGCCATCGATCACCAGGCATTCGCCGGTAATGTATGAGGCGTATGGCGAGGTGAGATAAAGCACTGCCCGGGCCACTTCCTGCAGATCGGCGAAGCGGTTGAGGGGAATCTCGTCGGTGATGGATTTCTGCAACTCCTCGGTGGGCCAGAGGCGGGTGCGGGCGCCTTCGGTATCGAACGGCCCCGGGGCAATCGCATTGACCCGGATGTTATGCCGGGCCCATTCCACCGCCAGGGTGCGGGTCATGGCCAGCACCCCGGCCTTGGCAGAGGCGCTGTGCACCGTTCCCGGACCACCATGCCAGGCATAGGTGGCCAGGATGTTGATCATCTGCCCCCCGCCCTGGGCAATCATCTGGTTGCCGATGATCTGCGAGCAGTAAAAGGTGCCGTTGAGCACGATGTCGATCACCGCTTTCCAGCCGGCAATGGGGAGTTTTTCGCTGGGATAGAGAAAATTGCCCGCGGCGTTGTTCACCAGGATGTCGATGCGCCCGAAGCGGTCTACAACGGCGTCGGCGAATTGCTTCACCTCATTCGGCTCGCGTACATCGAGCTGATGGATCATCACCTCGGCGCCGGTCTGGGAGACGATGTCATCACGCCCGCTCTCCAGATGCTCCAGCTTGCGGCTGCAGATCACGATTTTCGCTCCGTGCCGGGCGTATTCAATGGCGATCTCCTTCCCCAACCCGGTCCCCCCACCGGTAATCACCGCAATCTGCTCCTGCAGAATTTTCTCTTTGAACATGTTCTCTCCTCGGAACGATACAATCTTTGCCTGATTTTAATAGAACGCGGATGACGCAGATTTACGCGGATTACCAATTTAAGTAAAAGACAAAAACAAAGACAAAGGAAAGTCTCGTGGCCTTTGCATTCGTCTTTACTACCTTTTTGGTAAATTGTTGATAACACCACGCGACGCATATTTAAAAAAATCCGCGAAAATCCGCGAAAATCCGTGTCATCCGCGTTCTATGAAGTGCTTTGATCTAAACAATCTTGACCAAATGATAATTCTTCCGCCCCTTGCGCAGCAGCAGGAACTTGCCTTCGATGGCGTCGTTCAGCTGCACGGATTTCTGGACCTCGTCTACCTTGTGATTGTTCAGGTAGACCCCGCCCCCCTGGAGCAGGCGGCGGGCGTCACCACGGCCGGAGGCCAGGCCGGCGCTTACAAGCAGGTCGATCAGCCCGATGCCCTCGCCGGAAAGCTCTGCTTTCGCTAGCTCGCTGGAAGGCACATCCTGGAAGATGTCGGCCACTTCCGCTGCGCGCAGCCCTTCCATCTCCCCGCCGAAGAGCACCTGGGAGGCTTTCTCCGCTGCTGCCAGGGCAGTCTCATCATGCACCATACGAGTGATTTCCCGGGCGAGGGTGCGCTGCGCTTCACGTCTTTCCGGCTCGCTTTCCATCGATTCCGCCAGGGTATCGATCTCCGCCTGATCCAGCCAGGTGAAGAAGCGCAGGTACTTGATCACGTCGGCGTCGTCGGTGTTAAGGAAAAATTGGTAGAAGCGGTAGGGCGAAGTCAATTCCGCATTCATCCACACCGCCCCGGCTTCGGTCTTGCCGAACTTCACCCCGCTGGCGGTAGTGACCAACGGCGTGACGATACCATGCGCCTTGCCGGCACGCAAACGGCGGATCAGATCCTTCCCGGCCACGATGTTGCCCCACTGGTCGCTGCCCCCCATTTGCAGGGTGCAGTGGTAGCGGTCGTAGAGCACCAGGAAGTCGTAGGCCTGCAGCAGCATGTAGCTGAATTCGGTGAAGGAGATGCCGTCTTCCGACTCGATCCGCCGCTTCACCGACTCCTTGGCGAGCATGCTGTTGACGGTGAAGTATTTGCCGACATCACGCAGGAAATCGATGTAACTGATAGTGCCCAGCCAATCGTAATTATTGACGATGGTCGCCGGATTAGATTTGGCGTTAAAATCCAGGAAGCGCGCCAACTGTTCGCGGATGCCGGCAAGATTTTCTTCGGTCTGCTCTTTGGTGAGCATCTGGCGCTCGGCGGTCTTGCCGCTGGGATCGCCGATCAGACCGGTGCCCCCGCCCACCACCGCAATCGGAGTGTGGCCGAAGCGTTGCATCCGCGCCAGATTCATGATCTGCAGCAGGCTGCCCACATGCAGGCTGGCGGCAGTGGGATCGAACCCGATGTAGCCGGTCAGTTTCTCGGTGCCAACCGCCGCTTCCGCCCCCTCGGTGGCATCATACAACACCCCGCGCCATTGTAGTTCTTCATATAAGTTCATACTGCTACTCCGGAGTAAAATTAACAATCGTGTTTGGCGATATCATCGAACTTTATACTTCTTCTCCACCCGCTTCATTTCTCTTTGCCGGTCACGTTCGGCGATGTCCTGGCGCTTGTCGTACTTGCGCTTCCCGCTGGCGATGCCCAGTTCCACTTTGGCCCAGCCGCGCTTGAAGTAGACTTTTAGGGGGATCAGGGTGACACCTTTCTCCAGCACCTTGCGGTGCAGTTTCTTCAATTCCTCGCGCTTGAGGAGCAGCTTGCGGCGGCCTTCAGGATCATGGGTGACGTAGCCGGCGTTCTCGTAGAGGCTGATGTGCATCCCGATCAGCCACAGCTCCTCGTTGACGAAACGGGCATAGCTGTCGGCCAGGTTGCAGCGTCCGGCGCGCAACGATTTCACCTCGGTGCCGGTCAACACCAGCCCCGCTTCGATCGTCTCGCTAATGAAATAGTCGTGCCGGGCCTTTTTATTGGTGGTAACAATTTTGATGTTATCTTTATCGCTCATAATAAACTTACCTTTTCGAATCGAAAAAAATAGCCAATCGTGCCGCGTGATTCAAGGGAAATAAAAACGCGCAAGAAACTGAATAGAACGCGGATGACGCGGATTTACGCGGATTTTTTTATGTTGCTTCGCGTAGAGACATCAAGGATTTACCGCAAACAATGTAAAGGTTACGACTTCATATTTGGGTTTTTCACCTAGTCGTTAATCCGCGAGAATCCATGTCATCCGCGTCATCCGCGTTCTATGATTCTTCCGGCAGCGGATGATAGAGCAGAATGGTATTCCCCAAAATCTGCACCAGCTCCGCGCCGGTTTCCGCACAGAGGGCTTCCGCCACTTCCCGCTTGTCGGTGGGGCAGTTTTCCTGCAACTTGATCTTGACCAGTTCCTTGGTGTTGAAGGAGTTTTTCAACGACTGCACCGTCCCCGGCGAAATGCCTTCCTTGCCAACCCACAATTCCGCTTTTAACAGGTTGCCCTGCGCCCGCAAGGCACGTTTTTCTTTTCCGCTCAACATCGATTTTTCCTTAACTTAAATGGGCGCCCAATTTAGCCGGACAAAAGTGTAAAAGCAAGGTGGTTTCGTTGCGGTGAATTTGGTAACTTGTATCGCTCATATTGAGGACTGTATAATGCGGAAAACTTTTGCATGGGGCAAGGCGCATGGGGCATGGTGTAATACAGTGCGGGTGCCGGAGCATGCGCTTGTACATTACGGCGCCATGCCCCATGCCCCATGCAGTAAAATTTTACACTGTGCTCAGTATGAGCGATTTATTATTGCCAACTGACAACTACATGATCACTGGCCAGTGATCACTACAACTGACAACTACCGAAAGGCTTGACCATGCAACGTTACTTCCCGATCATCTTAATCTGCCTCACCCTGGGTTTGGCGCCCTTTTTTCCGGAACCGCACATCGTCGGCAAACTGCGCTGGATCTGGGGCGGGGCCAAAGGCATGACCCTGCTCGACTGGGGAGATACCCTGATGCACGGTGCCCCCTGGGTTATCTTGTTATTTTACTTGATGCGGGATATCTTCAAGAAAATCAGAACAGATTAATCTGTAAAAGGTCCGGTATGAACAAAACGGCGGTTATTCTACTTTTCGGATTGATTTTTTCGCTGATGCCGGTGGATGATCCGGGAGGATTTTTTATCAATCTTGGGCCGGCGCAGCAGATGATCGAATCCCTGCTCCAGCAGCGCAGCGAACAGATGTTCTTTTGCGCCTTCACCCTGGCTTTCGGCCTGCTGCACCTGATCCTGTTCCTGTTTTCGCCGGCATCGAAGGGCAACCTTTATTACTCGATTTTCCTGTTGTTTTACACCGCGGCGATTTTTGCGGATATTCAGTCCGGATATATTGCCCGAGATCCCGAAAGCATATTCTTTTACCTTCGGCTTCACCGGATGCTGATCCCCTTTACCTCGATTTTCTGCCTGCGGTTTATTTATGCCGTTTTTTACGACAAGTGCCCCCGGCAATTTCCGGCCTTTGTAATTTTGATGCTGTCCGTGTGGGTGGTAATCTCGCTATACCCGGTAGAACATTTTGATGTTTTCGTTATCCTCAACCTCCTGGTGCAACTGGAGATCGTGCGGGTGATAACGGTCGCTATTTTACGGAAAAAAGACGGCGCATGGATTCTCGCCGCCGGTTACCTCTTGCTGGGCTTTTTCGGCGCATACGATACCCTGCTGGACCTGGGCATCATGGCGCCGCTCAACCAGGTCACCAATGCCTATTATTTCGGACTGGCCGGGCTGGTGGTGGCGATGTCGGTCTACCTGGCGCGCGATTTTGCCCGCTCCGCCCAGCGCCTGCTGCGGCAGGAGCGGCGCATCCAGGAAGAAACGCTGGCCCGGGAGCTGGCGGAAGCGGAGAACCGACGCAAGACCGAAGAGTTCGAAGCGGCGCGCCAGCTGCAGCTGTCCATGCTGCCCCAATGTCTCAACGACATTCCCGGCCTGGATATTTGCTTCCACATGGAAAGCGCCACCGAGATCGGGGGGGATTATTATGATTATTCCCTGGCCGATGACGGCGCCTTGACGATTGCCATCGGCGATGCAACCGGGCACGGCATGAAAGCCGGCACCATGGTCTCAATCGTCAAAGGCCTCTTCATCACCCACTCGCCGATCACCGATATGCCGGGATTCTTCCGCAAGTGCGCCCGGGCGATTAAGCAGATGCGCCTGGGAAATCTTTACATGGCGCTGATGCTGGTGACCATCAAAGACCGCGAGTTGACCGCCAGCGCCGCCGGGATGCCCCCGGTCTATATCCGGCGCGGCAAGACCGGCGCCGTCGAAACCCTGCTGATGAAGGGAATGCCCTTGGGCGGCCCGTTGTTTGATAACTACCAGGTGCGGAAGGCAAAGTTATTTCCGGGGGACACGGTATTGCTCATGTCCGACGGTTTCCCGGAGTTGTTCAACGATCAAAAAGAGATGCTGGATTATCCCCGGGTTGAAGCGATTTTTCGCGAAGCAGGAGAAAAATCCGCTACCGGCATCGTGCGCCATCTCTGCGATGCCGGCATCAAATGGGCCAACGGCCGGCCGCCGGATGATGATATCACCTTTGTGGTGGTCAAGATCCGGACGGATAGTGGCCTATCGGATGGTTGTTGACAATCCAGGTTTTTTAAGTGGCAGTTGCAGTAGCAGTTGCAGTCAACTACCTTCCACTGCCACTGCCACTGCCACTGCCACTGCCACTGCCACTGCCACTCCCTTATCGTCAATAACCAGGCAATAAAACACCCTTCACAGCGATATCATCAGCGCCCCGGCGATAATCAACCCCGTCCCCATTACCACCCGCAGGCTGGCCGGCTCTCCCAGGAACAGCGCCGCCAGCAGCACCACGATAGCGATGCTAAGGCGGTCGATCGCCACTACCGGAGTGACGTTCCCGGCCTGGATCGCCAGAAAATAGAACAGCCAGGACAGCGCCCCGGCGATTCCCGCCAGGGTGATCATCAACCATTCCCGGGCGCTGAAAGCATCCAGAGAAGCAAAGCTAAACTTTTTAAACGCCGCCGCCACCGCCAGCAGGAACAGCGACATGATCACCGAGCGCACCGTGGTGGCCAGGGTGCTGTCGATCGATTTTAATCCCAGCTTGGCAAAAATCGCCACCAATGCCGCACAGATCGCCGATAAAAACGCGTATAACAACCACATTGACGATTCCTCACGCTAAAGTTGAATTGATAATTGCCTTTCCGGCGTATTGCGAATATGCGCAATCTCTGGTATATTGGCAAGCTGTAGGAAAGTAACTCGAGCCTTCGTTGCGTTGTTGAATATCAACGTATGATTGCCACAGAGACACAGAGAGCACAGAGAACTGAAAACTGGCAACTAACAACTGACAACTGAAAAACCTCTGTGATCTCTGTGTCTCTGTGGCAGCAATTAATAATTTCAACCTTAATCACTACCACGAGGATTTATTCATGATCCACAAAACCATCCGCGAAAATCCGCGTCATCCGCGTTCTATTCCCCCCCGGCGAGGCCTGCAATGAGCCGGCCCCAGTCCACCGGTCTCACCCGCAGCCTCGGCCTGCTCGGCCTGGCGGCCACCGGCATCTGCTCGATGCTCGGAGCGGCCATCAACGTGGTGCCGTTTATGATCCAGCGCAATGTGCCGGGCATCGGCCCCTACGTGCTGCCGGCGTTTCTCTTTGCGGCGGTGCCGGCAATCTTTGCCGCCCTGGCCTACGCCATCCTCGCCTCGGCGATGCCCCGGGCCGGCGGCAGCTACGTCTACGCCAGCCGGGCGCTCAATCCCTACCTGGGCTTCGTGGCCAGCTTCTCCCAATGGTTCGGCCTCTCCATCGCCATCGGGGTGGTCTCCTACGTGCTGGTGCCCTTTCTGCGCGATATCGCCGCAGCGCTGGCCTGGGATCCCCTGGCGGCGGCGCTGGACAGCGGGCCGGTGCGGGTGGGTCTGGCCCTGGCCTTTCTCTGGACCTTTGTGGCGATCAACCTGCGCGGGGTGAAACTCTACGAACGCACCCTGGTCCCGCTGATGTTCCTGATGTTCGCCCTCGGGGCGGTGGTGATCGTAGCCGGATTTTATTTCGATCAAGCCGATTTCGCCGCCGCCCTGCTGCAGCGGGAAGGGAAAATCCTGCCTGCCGCCGCGGAGGCGCCGTTCGATTTCCGGATTTTCCTGGCCGCGGCGGCGCTGCTCTTCTCCAGCTTCATCGGCTTCGATTCCATCGCCCAGGCCGGGGGGGAAGCGAAAAATCCCGGGCGCTCGCTGCCGCTGGCGATTGCGATTGCGGTGATCACCGTGGGCGGCTTCAACATGCTGTTCACTGCGGCGGTCTATCATACCGTGCCCTGGACTTACATCGCTAAGGAAGCGCTGACCCGCGACCTCACCGCGCCCGGATTGCTGGGCTACCTCTTGCCTTCGGGATGGACCGTCGCGATCGTGGCCGGGGCGGCGGTGGCGCTGATCAACGATCTGCCGGCGATGCTGCTGGCGGTCTCCCGCCTGATGTTCGCCTGGGCGGAAGACGGGATCTTTCCCCGCCGGGTGGCGCAGGTGCACCCGCGCCGCCATACCCCCCATGTGGCGATCCTGCTCAGCGGGATCATGGCCTCACTGGGCATCCTGGGCAGCCACCTTGCGGGCGATTTCTTCCTGGGCGTCGACATCCTGGTCACCTCCATGCTGGTGAATTTCCTCTTGATGTGCCTCTCGGTGCTGGCGCTGCCGAAGCGTAACCCGGAACTGGCGAAAGCGGTGACGGTCTTCGCCGGGCGCCGCATCCAGGCGCCCCTGGCGCTGCTCGGCGCCATCATGCTGGGCGGCTTCCTGGTAGTACATATCGTCAAAGACCTGACTGCTGAAGTGAGCGCCTGGTATTTTCATTCCACCGTCATGTGGGTCGCAGTGATGGCGGCGGCCACCCTGATCTACCTGCGCGAGGTGCGCAACCTGCGCCGTAGCGGGGTGGATCTCAAAACCCTATTTTCAACCTTGCCGCCGGAGTGAGGAGGATTGACGGCCCAGTACACCGCGTAATATTAGTTAGTACTTCATAAAATAAAGAGTAAAGCGTATATTATCCGTGTATGGCGCTTTACCTGAGCGTCTCCGGGGCACTTTCCAATCAATATTTGTGAATCACATTTAGTATACTGTGAACTAAGTTTCTTGCAGTTATAGATTTCTCACAAACTACGTTCGAAATGACGGGTTATGTCATTCCGAGGCGCCAGCCGAGGAATCTGTACTTTTGAAAGACTTAATTCACAAATTGCGCCTATGTACGAAAATACGGAATGGGAAAGCTTTATTCAACGATATAATGATCTCATCTTAGCGGTCATTCGCAAAATGATCCGTGATCATGATGAGGTTATGGATGCTTATGCCTTTGCGCTGGAAAAGCTACGGGAAAAGCAGTGCCAGCGACTGATCGCCTACTTTCTAAAACCCCGCCAATATAATTACGAAGTCTGGATCGCCATCGTGGTGAAGAATTGCTGCATGGATTGGTTCCGGGCGCAAAAAGGCCGGCGGCGTTTGCTGAAATGTATTCAAGAACTGCCGATGATCGATCAGTGGATTTTCCGCTACCGCTATTGGCAGGGTTATTCCTATGATATGATTTTTGAGCTGTTGAAAAATAAACATCAGCTGGAGATCTCTTATGAAGAAATGTGTTCGCGCATCGATCAGGTAGACCGGCGTCTCCAGCAAAGCACCCGCTGGCAATTATACCAGGATTGGCATGCCATTCTGCCGCCGCTTTCGGTAGATGACCTTGAGCGAACCGGCGGAGGGAAGCCGAGCGGTCATCCGCTTGCAGATCCCGCAGCTTCGCCGCAAGAACTCCTAGAACAACAACATCTCGAAAGAACATTGAACGAGATTCTGCACAGCCTCGATCCCCAGCAACAATTGCTCATTCAGCTTCACATTTACCGCAACCTGACCCTCGAGGAAACTGCCCGGGTTCTGAAAATGAAAAATTTATGGCGGGTGCGCCGAAAACTGCAGAAAGCCCTGAAGTTGATGAGGAAGCAGCTGACAGAACGGGGAATTGATCTTTCGGACTTTGAGGGTATGTAAACTAAGCACACTGATTATCAAGTCTTTTAATGGAACAGATTCCTCGGCTGAAGCCTTCGGAATGACAAAATCGTCGTCATTTCGAACGTCGTTTGTGAGAAATCTATTGGTGCAAAAAGCTATTTGTATTTGGGTAGATTAAGAGATAGAATCGAGATATTGAGCGCTGTTTCTTTTGTAGCTGCACTTTTCAAAGTGCAGCTACAAAAGAAAACGGTTCATCCAGCTACCCTTTTAAACGGTGTACAAAGCCTGCCTATTCGGTAATCCTATTTTCATACTCAAAATAAAATCTCAAAAAAAAGCGCAAAAAAAATCCCCGGCGTCCGTTTTCTAAAGATAAGACCGAAAAAGGAGTCGCCTGATGGATGAGTTTGGCGCAGTAAAATCGCTGATCAAGAAATTCATCGCTAACCGGCCGCCGCAAGACCAGAAGGCATGTTATGACGATTCGGAACTGCTTTCCTTCCTGGAGGGGCGGCTTAGCCGGAAAGCACGCAAAGCAATCTACCTTCACCTATCCGATTGCCCGGCCTGCCTGGATAAATTGGCCGGTGCGGAAAAATTGCTGTATGAATTGAAATCCGAAGGACACCTGGCAGGGAAAAAGCGCGAAACGGAAAAAGTGGCTGCCACACTTCCGAATTTCCTGAACACTGCCGGCCGGAAACTCAAATCCGCCGTAGATTTCCTGCGCATTCCCAAACCCGCTTATGCCTGGGTGGCAGTAATCCTCTTATTGTCCCTCTTCAGTATTCCATATCTATACCGGGGAAAAATCGGCGAGACCCATTCACCGACCCGTGAGTCACAGACCTTGCCGGCTGAACGGCAAATTCAACTCACCTTTCCACCGGACAACATGATAGCCCCAAAGACGCCGGTAGAATTTCGCTGGAACGCTTCCCCCGGCTTCGCTTACTATGTCTTTTTGTTGTTGGATGCCAAAGGGGATATTGTCTGGGAAAAGAAAACCGGGCAAACCCGGCTGACCCTCCCGGCGCAAATCCACCTGCAGCCGGAGATGCAATACTTTTGGCAGGTGGAGGGATTTCTCAAAAATGGGGGCTCGGTTATTTCAGATATGGCCGGGTTTAGATACAGCTCGCCAGAATAATGGACAATTAGGATTGATGAAAAATTGACTTGTTAACTTTCGCCACAGAGACACAGAGATCACAGAGATGTTATAACTTAAATAACTGGTGTTACGTGCTATGCTCCAAAATTTAATTCATGCTGTCATTGCGAGGCGTATTTTGCCGAAGCAATCTCCTGCGTGGTGCACACACCTGCAGTTACGTTGGAAGCGATCATTGGGAGATTGCCGCGCCGCAATATACGCGGCTCGCAATGACGACATCTGTTTACTGCGTAACATCAGTTAAATAAAATCAGCCTCTGTGTGCTCTGTGTCTCTGTGGCAATTCTGTTTGATATTCGAAAATCATTCTTTACCCGATTCTTAGAAAGGCAATTTGGATGAAGGTCAGCTACCGTATATCAGCGCTCTATATCTGGATATTCAGCGTTTTTCTTCACCTTCCATTTGACGCTGGATTGACCCAAACCTTTTCCCGCGCGGAATTTCGTACTCATTTACAGCAAGCGGCCGCGGCGGCAGATACCCTTCAGATCGAACAATTACTGAACCAACAGCGGGGGGAAGCAATTCGCTTTATCGAGTCGCTGCTGGATTCCACCGTGCACAAGCGGGCCGCTGGAGATGCAACCGCCGCCCGGAACGACTGGCAGACGGCAAAGATCGTCGCGGATGTTTATCAACAGATTTTCGGAGATGATTTCTATCGCGTTAAGGCCATTCGTTTCCGGCAGCTTATGCCGGACCAGCTTTCGGTAAAAGCACAGGTTCTGCAGCTGAAGGATCAGGCCACCCAGGATTTTTACCAGGGTGAGTTCCGCGCTGCCCTGGATAAATTCCAGCAGGCACTGCCCCTGGCGGTGCGCATCAACGATGTGGATGAGCGTGCCGCGATTGTGGGTAATATCGGTGCGGCATATTTTTACCTGGGCGAGTTTGATAAAGCGCTCGATTATTACCGGCAGTCCCTGACGCTGCTGGAAGCGCTGGGGGACCGGCGACGCATCGGGAATCGTCTGGGAAACATTGCCACGCTCTATAACGACAAAAGCGACTATCCCACCGCCCTGGCATACTATGAAAAAGCCATGGCGATCCGCCGGGAATTGGATGATCAACGCGGCCTGGCGGCGGATCTGAACAACGCCGGCTTGATATATGAAGAAATGGGGAATTATGATCTGGCGCTTGCGAAATATCAAAGCGCATTGGAGATCAATCAGACCATCGGGAATGAACGGAGCGCCGCCAAAAACCTCGCCAATATTGCCAATGTGCATATCAACCTGGGGGATTACCCGGAAGCGCTGGGGATTTATGAAAAAATCCTTCCGATCCGGAAAGACCGGGAGGATCGCAAGGGGGAAGGCAATGACCTCGGCAATATGGGTATTGCTTACCAGAGCCTGGGAGATTATGACCTCGCGATGCGCCATTATCAGAACGCCCTGAGCATTCACCGGGAAATCGGTTTTAAGGAGGGGGAAGCGTACCAGTTGGGAAGAATTGCCTCCCTGTTGAAAGTGCGGGGCGACTATGCCGGCGCCATCAAGAACTTGCAGGAGGCGCTAAACATCCATCGGGAGATGGGGCATCTTCATGGATCGGCAGAGTGGTTGGAGGAACTCAGCGACACCTACCTCGCCCTCGGCGATCCACGGACGGCGGAAGCACACCTGCAATCGGCGCTGGCGCTGCACCGGGAGATCGGCAACCGCAGCGGGGAGGCTTCCGCGCTGGAAAAGCTGGGCGACCTGTTCCTGGCTCTCGACGCGCCGGATTCCGCCCGGGGCGCTTTTGAGCAGGCGCGCCGAATCCACCGCGACTTGGGGGAGCGCTGGGGAGAATGTTCGGCATTGATCAACCTCGGTCTTTTCTACGGGCGGCAGGGGGAAACGGAAACCGCCCTCACCCACCTCAATCAGGCGAAAGACCTGGCGGATACGTTAGGCGAAAGCCGCCTGCAGGCTCGGGTACACCTGGAATTGGGAGAGACCTATCGCCGCAGCGGCCGGGTGGAGGCGGCAAACCGCGCTTACCAGAAAGGATTGGCCATCAGCGAGGGATTGATGGAGACGGAGCTTCGCTGGCAGATGTATTACGGGATGGGTCAATTGTGGGAAGCACAGGGGGATGACGAGCGCGCCTATTTCTCATACCGGGCGGCCATCAACCTGATCGAAGAAATTCGCCGCCTGGCGCTGGTGGAAGAATTGAAAGCGGCGGTGGTGCAAAAACGTTTCGATGCCTACCAGGCGATGATCCTGCTGCTGGCGCGGCTGAAGCGGACGGAAGCAGCTTTCCAATACATGGAACGGGCCCGCGCCCGCAATCTGCTGGATTTATTGGGAAACAGCAAGATCAAAAGCCCGCAGCCGCAATACCGGGAATTGATCGACAAAGAACGTGCGCTGCAAGCCAAAATATCTACCCTGACCGCGCAGCTTTCGCAGGAAGGAGGGCGCGGTCGGGGAGATCTTCGGGGGCCGGCGGAGGAGAGATACCGCGAGGCCTTGCAGCAGGCACGGCGTGAATACCAGCAGTTACAGGTCGATCTGAAACTGCGCAATCCGGAATACGCCGCGATGACCCAAACCGAACCGCTGGCCGCCGCCGGGATTAAAGCATTGCTCAATGAGGAATCGGTGCTGCTGGAATATTTCCTCACCGCGGAAAACACCTTCATCTTTGTGATCACCCGCGACGGGTTTCACCTGCTGACGGTGCCGCAGGGGATGGAAAGCCTGCGGGGGAAAATCATCCTCTTCCGGGGAACGGCGGTGCGCCGGGTGAGCCGGGAAAGCCTGGCGGAAACGCCCTGGATCGCCCCGCTGCAAGGGCTTTACCGCATCCTGATTGAGCCGCTGCAGCAGGGGGGATACCTGGAGGGCAAAAAGCACCTGATCATCGTTCCCCAGGGATTGCTGCACTACCTGCCCTTTCCGGCGCTGATTGTGCGCCGTGAACCTGGAAACGGCCGTCCCCATTTTTTAGCGGAAGATTATTCGATTTCCTATACCCCCTCGGCCAGTGCGCTGCCGTTTTTCCGGGAAAAGAACCACGGCAAACGCGACAACCTGCTCCTGCTGGCCCCGCGCCCGGACGCGCTGCCGATGTCGGAAACGGAAATACGGGAAATCTCCGCCCAGTTTGGGAGCGGCGCGGCGGCGCGCTTCGGCGCGGAAGCCAGCGAAAGCTTGGTCAAACAGCAGGGGATCGATTATGACCTGCTGCATTTTGCCACCACCGCCCATTTCAACAAAATCAATCCGATGTTCTCCCGGGTGGATATGGCCGGCAGCGGCAGTGATGACGGCAACCTGGAAGTTTACGAGGTTTTTAACCTGAATCTGCAGGCCAATATGGTGGTGCTCAGCGCCTGCCAGACCGCCCTGGGAAGCGGCTACTCGCAGGTGATTCCCCGGGGAGACGACCTGGTCGGCCTCAGCCAGGCCTTTTTGTACGCCGGCAGCGCCAGCGTGGTGGCCAGTTTGTGGGAAATATCCGATCCCTCCACCGCCCGCTTCATGGCCCGTTTTTACGAAAACCTGCGCGAACAAAAGCATAAAGCGGCAGCGCTGGCCCAAACCCAGCGGGAGATGATTTCCAGGAATCTCAAGGCAGATGATGACCAGGGAGAATATGACTATTCCCATCCATACTTTTGGGCGGCGTTTGTTCTGATTGGGGACTGGGAATGAAATGGAACGCGGATGACGCGGATGACGCAGATTTACGCGGATTTTTTCATTGTGAAGGCGAAGTAGATTATAAATTAAGTCTTCTACTTTTATAGATTCCTCGGCTAGCGCCTTCGGAATGACATAAGCGTCGTCATTTCGAACACAGCGAAGCGAAGTGAGAAATCTTTTGGTGCATAAAAATTGGTTTACAATCTACAACGGCACATCGCCGTTACGCTAAGGTGTATTGTTCAAGAAGCAAGACAGTAGCAGGGTCATTCATTGTCTTTCCTGCCACTGCTACTGCCACTGCCACTGTCCATGAATACGGGAGACGCAATTATGATAGCAAAAACGTTACGCCATACTCTACCGCTAATGCTGCTATTCCCGCTCTTGCTGTTTTCCCAGCAGCCCAACACCGTCACCATCTTCGGAACGGTCAGCGACCGGGCCTCCGGCGCGGGGCTGGCCGGGGTGCGGGTGGAGGTGATCTCCGAGGCGGACAGCAGCGAGCGGGCGGCGGCGATCAGCGACAGCAGCGGGGCGTATCGCATCACCTTAAGCCTCGGCGCTGCTCCGGCGGGGGGAACGCCGCAAGATTTTGCCCTGATGCAGAACTATCCCAATCCCTTCAATCCCGCGACCCTGATCCAATTCCAGATAGCGCAAGCCTCTCCGGTGAGGCTGGATATTTACAACATCCTGGGGCAGAAGGTGCGCACCCTGGTGAATGAACCGCTCCCCGCCGGGCGCTACACTGCGGTGTGGGACGGCCGCAGCGATGCCGGCAGCGGGGTGTCGGCAGGCATCTATTTTTACCGCCTGCAGGCCGGTGACTATGCCAAAGCCCGCAAGATGGTTTTAATGGATGGCGGCGCCGCGGCCCCGGCAGTTTCTGCCCCGCTAAGCAGCGGCTTCGGAAAAGACGCTTTCGCCGAAACCGGCGATGCACAGATTAGCATCCGTCTCACTTCGCCGTTTATTAAATCCCTGAGAAAGCAGCATGTCAAGCTATCCGCTGCGCCTTTCCGTTATGACATTAGCGCCGAGGTGCGGGGGGGAATATTAAACCGAAAATTGATCATCATCTCCGAACCGGGTAACAACGGCCTGGTTTATATCAGCGGCCGTGCAGGGGCGGTGCGAACGGACATGACGGGTGCAATGGAAGCGGTGGTGGTTAATCGGCGGGGGGATGAAAAAAAGGTTAAAATGCCGGTGAATCCCAACGGCAGTATTCCGGTGATGAAATTAGGGGCGAAGGTTGGCGACCGCCTGACGCTGACCCTGTACCGGGATGGAAAAATTGCCGGGGTTCCGGAGGAATTTATGGTTCCCGAATTCGGCCTGCCGGAAGTGCTCGATTCCAAACCCACCAATGGGGATAAAGATATTGTGCTTGATACCCCGATTATCATCTATTTCTCCGAGCCGGTGGATCCGGTCACGGTAGATGCGAACAGTTTTTATCTTTCCGACAGCCTGGGGAACCGGGTGCCGGGCAGTATTGGTTTTAACGGTGATTTTACCATTGCAATGCTCCATCCGGCAAATCCCCTCTCCTACAATGCCGAATACATTATTACCGTGACCACCGCGGTGACCGATTTGCAGGGATTGCATTTGGAGAGTGCTTATGTGGCAATGTATAAAACGGTAACTGCACCATCTCCTATTCTGAAAGGCTGGTATTTTCAAAATCCATTACCCCAGGGTAACTACCTCTCTGACGTCTGTTTCACCGACGTAAACACTGGCGTAGCGGTGGGTTATCTCGGCACCATTCTCCGTACCAGCGACGGCGGAGATACCTGGACAATTCAGAGTAGCGGGACGACTGAAAACCTCTTAGGCGTCTTTTTCACCGACACTAACAACGGCACGGTGGTGGGTCGTTTCGGCACCATTCTTCGCACCACTAACGGCGGGATTACTTGGGTCAGCCAAAGCAGCGGGGTGACAATCCACCTTAGGGACGTCTATTTCACCGATGCCGCTACCGGCTGGGTGGTGGGTTCCGGTACCATCCTTCACACCACTAACGGGGGGGACACCTGGACCCCTCAGAATAGCGCACCTTATAAGGTCCTTTGCGGTGTCTTTTTCAGCGATGCCAACACCGGCTGGGTGGTGGGAGAAGACGGTACTATCCGTCGCACCACGAACGGGGGAAATACCTGGGTCAGCCAAAACAGCGGGACGACTGAATACCTCTATGGCGTTTATTTTACCGATACCAACACCGGCTGGGTGGTGGGAAACAACGGTACTATCCGCCGCACCATTAACGGCGGGGCCAGCTGGAACAGTCAGAGTAGCGGGACGACCGAAATCTTCACTGGCGTTTATTTCAGCGATGCCGCTACCGGCTGGGTAGTGGGTTATAACGGTACTATACTGCACACCAGCAACGGCGGGAATACCTGGATCAACCAGAACAGCGGGACGATTGAAAGCCTCAACGGCGTCTTTTTCACCGCCACTAACACCGGCATGGTGGTGGGTTACAACGGCATTATTCTAAATACTAGCGACGGCGGGGCTACCTGGATCAGCAATGCAGCGACGACGGACGGGCTCGCGGACGTCTATTTCAGTGATGCCAATACCGGCACCGTGGTGGGTTACAACGGCATTATTCTAAATACCAGCGACGGCGGAATTGCCTGGAACAGCCAGACCAGCGGGACGACTGATAACCTCTATGGCGTTTATTTCAGCGATACCAATATCGGCACCGTGGTGGGTGATCTCGGCATTATACTGCGCACCAGCGACGGCGGAAATCACTGGTTCAGCCAGAACAGCGGAACGACATGGTGGCTTGGTGACGTCTATTTCATCGACGCTAATACCGGCTGGGTGGCGGGTTCCGGGGGTACCATTCTACACACCACTAATGGCGGGGCCACCTGGGACAGTCAGAGTAGCGGGATAACAGAGCCTATTAATAGTGTCTTTTTCAGCGACGCCAGTAACGGTACCGCGGTCAGCGGTACTATCATTCTTCGCACCAGTGACGGCGGGATTACCTGGAACAGTCAGAGTAGCGGGACAACATTCGGTCTCTACAGCGTCTATTTCAGTGACACCAACACCGGCACTTTGGTCGGGGGGAAGGGCACCATCTTGCACACCACTGATGGTGGGGCCACCTGGATTAGTCAGAATAGCGGAACAACCGAAGACCTCTATGAAGTCTATTTCATCGATGCTAATACTGGCTGGGTGGTGGGTTTAGAAGGCGCTATTTTGCACACCGCTGACGGCGGGACCACCTGGGTCAGTCAAAACAGTGGGACGATAGCCAGCTTCCAGGGCGTCTATTTCAGCGATGCCAATACCGGTTGGGCGGTGGGTAGTTTCGGCACAATTCTGCACACTACCAGCGGCGGGGTAATATCCACTCAGCAGCCCCGCACGCCGCCAACGCCCGACAAATTTGAATTACACCAGAATTACCCCGGGGGGCGAAGGTAAAAACACATATCAACCCAATAAAACTTAAACCGGAAAGGAAGATAAAGGTTAGGACAGACGCTCTGTTGAAGTGTTATAGCATGATTGCATGATTGTGCATTTGTATTACCCATGATAAAAAAGGCCACCAGTGAGACCGGCAAGTCAAAGCACTGGTGGCCGGGCGCCACAGCGGGAGTTTTGCAAACCAAAACACCCCCGGGGGCTATTTTATTGTACTGAAGCGAAACCGGAAATGCAACTGCGGTTTCCAAAACCATTCATTCAAAAGGAGAATCTATTATGCAAAGTTTTACGAAGATTACGGTTTTATTGATGCTGATTTTCGCGTTTTCGTTTGCGGATGTGATCAATGTTCCGGCAGACCAGCCGACCATCCAGGCCGGTATTAACGCCGCTGTAAATGGCGATACGGTGCTGGTGGCAGACGGCACTTATATCGAGAACATCAATTTTCTCGGTAAGGCCATTACCGTCGCCAGCCATTATTTGGTGGATGCCGATACCAGCCACATTTCCGCCACTGTCATCGACGGCAGCCAGCCCAGCAACCCGGACAGCGGCTCGGTGGTGTATTTCATCGCCGGAGAGGATACCAACTCGGTGCTGAGCGGGTTTACCATTACCGGCGGCAGCGGGACGATGACGGAGTTTACCAATCAAGGTGTTGTTTATCCTATACGAGCTGGTGGCGGGATCCTATGTTATGAATCAGGCGCCCGCATTACAGCGAATGTCATAATGAATAACAACGTACCGGTTTTTGATCTGTCTTGCGGCGGCGGGGTCGGTGTGTTGGCGGATAGTAGCGGCGCCCATGTCCGGATTGATAGCAATAAAATCATATCCAATAGCATCAATTCAGGGTATCTCAACTGGGGAAGTGGTGTTGAGCTATACGGCAATGGCACGATAACCAATAACAACATTTCGTCAAACAGTTCAGATGCAATTGCTCAAGCGCATGGTGCGATTCATTGCTGGGCGGATTTGACGCCTGGCTTTGTTGTGATTAAGGATAATCATATTACCCATAATGAGGTCAATGGAAATGAGGCATTTGCGGGTGGAATAACAATTGATCCTGGAATCAACGCGTCAGTAATTGGTAATGATGTCTCTGATAATGTGTTGAACGGTACGAATGGCATTGGCGGCGGCATATATGTGCGTCGTACAACCGGCGCAATCCTTATTGATGGAAACAAGCTTACCAACAATATGATTAATAATAGTAATGATGCATGGGGCGGGGGCATTTCGCTTTGGGCTGATGACCCGGCGACAAATACCAATATCCTGATTACCAATAATCTTGTTTCCGGCAATCAAGCCAAAGAAGGCGCCGGGATCTACAGCCGGCGCAGCAAGGCAAATATTATCAACAATACCATCGTCAACAATACCGCTACCATACAGGGGGGCGCTATTCTTGTTAGAGACTCGGCGATTGCAACAGTCATGAATTCAATCTTATGGGGCAATAATGCGCTCAATGGCTCACAAATATATCTTGCTGGCGGCGTGGCTAACGTGGCGTATAGTGATGTACAAGGCGGCTGGTCAGGCGACGGCAACATCGATGCGGATCCGCAATTCGAAGATACCAGCGCTTTTTACCTGGCCGGAGGTTCGCCCTGCATCGATGCCGGCGATCCCGGCGAAAATTTCAGCGATCCGGCGGATCCCGCCAATCCCGGGTTTGCCCTCTGGCCGGCCATGGGCGGCTTACGAAATGACATGGGCGCCTACGGCGGGCCGGGATCTAGAAAAATTGTCGTGGGCATCAAGGAATTGCCGTCTTCTGTGGAAAACCTGCCGAACGATTTTCTACTGGCGCAAAACTACCCCAACCCCTTCAATCCCAGCACCACCATCGAATTCGCTTTAGCGAAAGGCGGGTGGGTGACGCTGAAAGTCTACAATATTCTGGGAGAGGTTGTGGCGGAACTGGTCGCGGAAAACTTGAGTGCCGGCAGCTACAAGTATGATTGGAATGCCGCCGGCCTGGCCAGCGGGGTGTACTTCTACCGCCTGGAGGCGGGGCGGTCTAAACAAACCCGCAAGCTCGTGCTTTTGAAATAGTCTTGTATGACCCAAACGGCGGGTCATACAAGACTATTTTGGATTTATATCAAAACGATATAGCATAATTTTGAAAGTCACGCCATTTGTAGCCGCACTATGAATAGTGCGGCTACAAATGGGAATCCGTTCCCAATCCGATTATTCATCAATCAAAAACATTAACACTGTCAACTTCGACCGAAACCAATCTGGCACCACCCTTCAATACTTCGGTGAGGATCGTTTGCTGACATCATAATGCCGGTAGGAAGCCATTTGGGCGGCAAAGCTGTTAATCCGGTAAGGCAGGTAGATTCTCCCGGAGGTTCCAAATCTCCGGGAGATTCAATTCAATTTATCCTGTTCAGCGGGTTCAGTGGCCGGTATCTCTTTGAGAGCTTCCAAAAAATCCGCTTCGGAAAACGCCTGAAAGCGCTCCTGGAAAAAATGGAGGGTTTCATAGCGGATAATCTCATTGGAAATGGAATTAACCAATAACTGGTTAATCGACACCCGCTCTCTTTTGGCAATGTTCCTGATTTTGTTATGTATGGAATCCGGCAAACGGAGTTGAAGTTTACCCATGCTTGATCTCCTTCACAAAAGCATAGAAAGCCAGCGCTTTGAGAATTGAAATTTCTCCTTTTTCGGATATCGTCGATATTTGTTCTACAAAAAGTTTTTCAATGCGATATTGATACTCCAAATACAAGGGCACTGAAATGCCAAATCTGAAACTTGCTGTATTAATATTACTTAAACTATTCATCCGTCAAACGGTTTAACATTTGGCGAATCGTTTGCAGCAGTTCGCCGGGCTTGCAGACGGTCAGACCGGTGGCGGGGTCGGGGAAAAAATGGCGGGTGTTGAAGGTAACCAAGTAATCTGCATTCTGCAGAATAGCAGCGACCAGAATCGGCAGATCTTTTGGATCGGCCATATTGGGATAATCTTCCAGTTCCTTCCCGGTAGGATTTCGGTGCACGGTTAACCCCCGCTCGACAAGTGTCTCGAAAACCGGCACTGCCTGCGGTAATTTCAGTTGCAGATTCTTGCGGCATTCGCTGATCACCTGCGTGCAGGTCAGGCCTTGTAATAAGCCCAATTCGCACAGCTGCAGCAGAACAAAGGAAGCGCCGCTCCGCGATGCCGCCCCGGCAATCAGGGCATCGGCGTCGAAAAATATGGCAGCATGTTTAAGCATGGTTCGCTTTCAACAAGATCATTCTTTCGTATTTACCCGCAGGGCGTTTACCCCGCTGATCAAATCTTCCAAAGAAACGTTATGCTTTTCGCGCAGCGCCTCGATTTCCGCCACCAATTTCGGGAGCAGCGACCGTTTGGGACTCAGGAAGATGCCCTCGCCGGTGTCGATCAGGGTGACCGGGTCGCCTTCTTCCAGTTGATATTTTTTCCGGATCTCCATTGGGATGGTCAGGTTGCCTTTTTTCCGGATTTGAATGGTTTGGCTCATAATTCTGCCTTTCTGAATTTCTGAAATTCAGAATAAATATATGCCGGAATTTGCAGTTTGTAAAGTTGAAATTCAATTTTTTCAAAGCGCATCGAACTGGAACGCTGCGAATTAAACGGCTGCTTACCATAATTTTCTCCCCGGAGTTAAAAAAGACTGATCATGTAAGTTACGATTTTGTTCCTACTTGTTAAATCCGTATTATTGGCAATGAAGATCAATAATCGCAGCCTCAAAGACAGCAAGTAGGAATTATGAATCATCATAATGTCGAATATTGCGAATTAGCACCGGGTTTCAGGATCTCCCGGGTGCTGACCGGGCTGTGGCAGATCGCCGATATGGAGCGCGGCGGCCGCGAGCTCGATCCCGATGAAACCGCCGCGGCGATGGCGCCCTACGCTGCCGCCGGGCTGAGCACCTTTGACATGGCCGACCATTACGGCTCGGCGGAGATCATTGCCGGAACCTTCCGCCGCCGCCCGGAAGCCGGCGAGGTGCAGTTGCTGACCAAGTGGGTGCCTCCGCCGGGCGCGGTGACCCGCGAAGATGTGCGCGCCGCGGTGCAGCGGGCACTCGACCGCCTGCAGATGGAGCGGATCGACCTGCTGCAGTTCCACGCCTGGAACTATGCCGATCCCAACTGGCTGGATTGCCTGTATTGGCTGCAGGAGCTCAAGGAGGCCGGCCTGATCCGCCAGCTCGGCCTGACCAATTTCGACACCGCCCACCTGCGCATCGTGGTGAACAGCGGCATCGAAGTGGTGTCCAACCAGGTGTGCTATTCGCTGATCGACCAGCGCGCCTGGGGGGCGATGAGCGAATTGTGCGAGCGCCATGGGGTGAAGCTGCTGGCCTTCGGAACGGTGGCGGGGGGATTCCTGAGCGAGCGCTGGTTGGGGAAACCGGAACCGGCCGGAGATAGCCTGCAAACCTGGTCGCAGATGAAATACAAGCGCTTTATCGACACCGCCGGCGGCTGGGAACCCTTCCAGGCGCTCCTGCGCACCCTGGCGGAGGTGGCTGAACGCCACGGGATTTCCATCGCCAATGTGGCCAGCCGCTATATCTTGGAGCAGCCGGCGGTGGGCGGAGTGATCATCGGGGCGCGGCTGGGACAGAGCGCCCACGTGGAGGATAACCTGCGCCTGTTCCAGTTCTCGCTCGACACCGCCGCCCGGGAGGCAATCGCCTCCGCGCTGGCCGGACTGAGCCCCATCCCCGGCGACTGCGGCGACGAATACCGCAAGCCCCCCTTCCTGACCGCCTCCGGCGACCTCAGCCATCACCTGGAATCGATGCCGACTCCTTATACGCCGATAACCCGGCCAGATGGCCGCAGCATCGTGCTCAGCGGCACCGAATGGGAAGCGATCGCCGGCTTCTGCCGGGCGGTGCGCCAGGGAGAGCGGATCTGGATCTCCGGCACCACCGCCACTCATGGCCGCCGGGCGATCGGCGGCGCGGATGCGGCGGCGCAATGTCATTTCATCATCGATAAGATCGAAGGCGCCCTGCAGTCGCTGGGCGGCCGCCTGGAGGATGTGGTGCGCACCCGCATCTTCGTGCGAAACATCGCCGACTGGGAAGCGGCAGCCCGGGCGCACGGCGAGCGCTTCCGCGACATCCAACCGGCCAACACCCTGGTGCAGGCGGCGCTGGTGGGGGAAGAATATTTGGTGGAGATGGAGGTGGAAGCACTAGTGGGAGCATGAGACGAATTGCACGCAGATTTCGCAGATTGAACAGATTTACACAGATTTTTTCTGGATGCTGGATACTGATTCGAAAGCCGGGAAAAATTGCTGGCGTATCTCCGGGAAAAATACGCCATCGAGGTGAGCGATATTCCGATACAGTATCGAATCGATCAAAGCCAATACCCGAATCCCATCAAGGATGAAGCCCAAAAAACTCTTTTTGAAGCTGCCTGGCAGCGGTTTCAGGCCGATTTTAAGCGGGGCATTTTTTTAGATACTTCATTAAAGTTGGCATATTCTACTCAGAACCTTTAATTTATATGGCGGATAAAATCCCGGGAAGCGCTTGATGACACTGCATGAACTTCTTGATTTTGATTACGGTGCTGACGGTGACGATAAATTGCAGCGGATGCTGGCTGATGAGGCCGATCCCAATCGGTATGAAGAAACACCTGGTGAAACCCCGCTGCATGTGGCAACCCGGCGCCGGCGGCTGAGCGCCGTTAAAATCCTGCTTGAATACGGCGCTGCTATAAATGCCCTGACCGCTGGCGGAAAAACCGCCTATGCCCACGCCATCCGCCGCGGCTTCGATGAGATTGCGGCGTTTCTCCTCAGCCGGGGCGCCGACAGCACACTCAATGCTGCCGACCGGCTGGCCGTCGCCATGGTCAAGGGCCAGCTCGATGAAGCCAGGGAAATTCTGGCGGATCACCCGGATGCCGCCCGCACCGGGAATCCTGAGGAAGACCGGCTGCTGGCCGATCTGGCCGGGCGTAACGGAAGCCGCGCGATAGCGCTGTTGATTGCTTCCGGCGCCGATCTGGCCGCACCGGGCCTTGATTCGGGTACGCCGTTGCACCAGGCAGCCTGGTTCGGCCAGCCCGGTAATGCGCAATTGTTGATCGAAGCGGGCGCCCCTCTCGATATTTTCGACACCATTCATCATAGCTCCCCCCTTGGGTGGGCGGTGCACGGCTCCCGTTATTCCGGCGGGGCAGATCAACGCCAGGATCAATATGCCGAGTTGGTCAGCATGCTGTTAACAGCGGGTTCCAGCCTTTCCTACCCCGGAGAGCCGGAAAGCGATGCGTATTACCAGCGTTTGTTGACCGATGCGACCCCGCAGGTGGCAGCGATACTAAAAAAATTGTGAGTAGCTGCCGGGGGCAGCATATCGAAGGTCTAACCAAAATACTTCGGGAAAGATGAATTTACCTAAGCCACAATTTACTGCCCGGCTGAATGCACAATTCGGGATTTTCCGCAAGATCGTGCTGTTGTCGATCCTGCTGACGGTGCTGCCGCTGATGGTGATCGGGTTTTATACTTTTCAAACTGTCAACCTGGCCCGGAATGAGATCAGCAGTCAGGCCACCGTAGCGCTGAACCGGAAAACCATCGATGCATTGGAAATGCAGGCGTTTCATATCGCCTCGGCAGTGCGCACTTTTTTAGAGCAGGTGGAAAACGACCTCCTGCTGCTGCGAGACATCCCGGCGACCTCCGGGCAGTACGCGGCTTTTGCGCATCATAAGCGGGCGGAAGTGTGGGGCAATTACGCCGAAGCGCACCGGCAGGAGTTGCCGCTGTACAAGGAGCTCTCTTTTGTCGATGCGGCTGGCAACGAGCGGGTAAAAGTTCGCGATGGGCAGGCGCTGCCGGAGGAACAGTTGCGGAATGTCCGCGCCCCGGAGAACACCACTTACCGGGTGGAGACTTATTTTGAACGAACCCGGACATTGCCGCCGGGGGGAATTTATGCCGCGCGGCTGACCGGGTTTTACATCAGCAAGCCGGAACATTTGCAAGGCTACGCCAATCCGGAAGATGCCTCCCGCCACACCGGCATCTACTATGACGGGGTGATCCGTTTTGCCACGCCGGTGTACCGCAACGGGAGTTTTCAGGGCATCGTCACCCTGGGACTGGACCAGCGCCATCTGATGTCCTTCACCCAGCATGTGCTGCCCCTGAGCAAGGAGGAGGTGTCCTTTCCGGTGTATAATTCCGGCAACTACGCTTTTATGTTTGACGACGAAGGCTGGATCATCACGCATCCCAAATTATGGGATATTCGCGGGGTGGATGCCCGCGGCCGCTGGGTGACCGCTTATAGCGAACATACCCCCCCGGAGAGGGTGCAGGCCGGTTTTATCCCCTTTAACCTGGATAGCTCCGCCTTCATTCACGAAAACTACCCGATCGTTTCCCGCGAGGTGCGCAGCAAGCGCGGCGGCACCGTCACCACCAAGAATGTCGGGGGCATCACCAAGATCATGTCCTACGCACCGATCGAATACGATCGCGGGGAATATGCCCGGCACGGTATCTTCGGAGGCATCACCGTAGGGGCGGAGATCGTCGGTTTTCATTCCCCGGCCCGCTTTGTGGAAAACCAGATCGACGCCACGCTCACCTCCTACCGCAGCCGGCTGTGGTGGATCCTGCTCGTGGCGATACTGGTCTCTACCCTCACTTCCACCATGCTGTCCCACGGATTTGCCAAACCGATTATCCGCATCACCCGGGGGGCCAATGAGATTGCCATGGGCAGCCTGGACAAACGGATCGATATCCAGCGCGAAGACGAGATCGGCACCCTGGCGGACAGTTTTAACCACATGGCCGATCAATTGGAAAAAAGCCGCGCCAGGCTGCTCGCCACCATCTCGGAGCTGCAGCAATCAAAGCAGGAGACCGAGACTTATGCTGCAGAGCTGGAATATCAGATTACCATCCTGAAAAGCATTCAGCGCATCAGCAATATTCTCGGCACCACCTTCAACATGAAGACCGTCATCGGTCTGATCCTGGAAGATTGTGTCAACAGCATCGGTTTCGACCGGGCGATCCTTTACCTGATCGACGAGCGGCAAAAATACCTGGAATGTTCGGAGACCTGCGGATTTACTCCGGAGAATGAAATCGCTGCCCAGCGCTCCCGCTTCAACCTGGAGCGCTTCGATTGCATCGAGACCCGGGTCGTTAAAGAAGGGCGCATTATCTTCGTGGAGGATTTCAACCGCTATTCCGAGGCCACCGACCTCGACCGCAAGATCCGGCAATTGACCAGGAACCGTTCGTTTGTCTATGTGCCGTTGAAGGTGAAAGAGAAGATCATCGGCATCCTGGGGGCGGACAAGGTGCGCTCCGATAAGGCGATCACCAAAACCGATATCAATTCGCTGCAGATTCTGGCCAATCAGGCCTCGCGGGTAATCGAGAACACCCGGCTCTATCAGGAGGTGATCAATCAGCGCAATTTTGTGGAAGATATCATCAGCAACATGCAGAACGGGGTGATCACTATCGACCATCACGGGCGGATCACCAGCATCAATCAAGCCGCCAGCCAGATATTGAGTCGCCCGGAAACGATGCCTGCCTCCGGTGATCCGGCCGGCCTTTCCGAGGAAGCCCTGGCGCTGATCGATGATGTGAAAACGGTGCTTTTTTCCGAGGGAGCCTACAGCAATTATAATATGAAACTGGAGCAGGGCGAGGGATTGAAATACCTGAATATCAAAGCCTCCCTGATCCAGAAGAACGGCCTGGCCCATGACGGCATCATCATCATCGAAGACTTTACCGAAAAGAAGCAGTTGGATGACCAGATCCAGCAATTGGAACGCCTGGCTTCCCTGGGCCGTTTCGGGGCCAGCATCGCTCACGAGATCCGCAATCCCCTGACCGGGGTGAGCCTGTTCCTGGACAACCTGCACGACCGCACCGCCGCCCAGCCGGAAGTCGCTCAGTTGGTGGAAAAAGCGCTCAGCGAGATCGAGCGGCTGGAGCGCCTGACCCACGAAATTCTGATCTATACCCATCCGGCCGCCGGGGAGCAGCGCCAGGTGAATCTGAACGAGATAGCTGCGAATGTGCTCTCTTTTGTCGAGCCGCAATGCCGCCAGCAGGGTATTGACATCAACAGCCGGCTGGCGGAGGAACTGCCCCCGAGCCTGGTCAATCCCGACCGTATGCGCCAGGCACTGCTGAATTTATGCCTGAACGCGATCCAGGCCATGCCGGAAGGCGGCGTGCTGACCCTCTCCACCCGCCATATCAACCGGGCGCCGACGGTGGTTCAAAGTTCGATCAGCGGAAATATCCGCGGCTGGGTCAAAATCCAGGTACAGGACAACGGGCCGGGCATCTCCCCCCAGGAGCGGAAAAAGATCTTCGAGCCGTTCTATTCGAAAAAAAAGCGCGGCTCCGGGCTGGGGCTGGCCACCACCCACAGTATCGTCTCCGCTCACAACGGCGCTATCAAGGTGGGGGGGAAGGTGGGAAGCGGTGCTGTTTTTACGATTTACCTGCCCCTATTTGCGGATCCGTGAGAAGTGAGATATGGGATGAGACTATTTGAGAATTTAGCGATGGTGGATGGTGGATTATATCGATAAGCCAGCATCCGCGTCCGGCAAAAATAAAGCTTACAAGTGATTGTCGTATAACCAGCGGAGCATCTTATGAGCAACCACAACATCCTGGTGGTAGACGACGAAGCATTTATCCGCCTCAATCTGCAAAACATCCTGCAGGAAGAGCAGCACAATGTTCTGCTCAGCAGCAGCGGCAAGGAGGCGGTCGAAGCTGTGAAAAACAATGACATTTCCCTGGCGCTGCTGGATCTGAACCTGCCGGATATGAACGGGATTGAGATATTACGCCAGTTGAAGCTGCTGCAGCCGGAGCTGCTGGTGATCATCATTACCGGCTTCGCCTCGGTGGAATCGGCGGTGGAGGCGATCAAATTGGGCGCTTACGATTATATCAAAAAACCCTTTAAGGCGGATGCCATCAAACTGATCGTCAAGCTGGCCCTGGAGACCCAGGCCCTGAAGGAGCGAGTGAAAGAACTGCTCCCCCTGCAGAAAGCCAGCGGTCTGAACACCATCCTGGGGGACAGCGAAGGGATCCTGCAAGTGAAACACCGCATCGCCGAATATGCCAAATACGATTCCCAGACCGTGCTGGTCACTGGAGAAAGCGGCACCGGCAAGGAGCTGATCGCCCGTGCGCTGCACAATCTCGGTTCCCGGCAAAACCAGATGTTTGTGGAGATCAATTGCGCGTCAATCCCGGAGAACCTGTTAGAGAGTGAACTGTTTGGCTATGAGAAAGGCGCCTTCACCGATGCCCAATCCACCAAGAAAGGCTTGCTGGAAAAAGCCCACAAGGGCACGCTCTTCCTGGATGAGATCGGCGAGATGAGCCCGGCGCTGCAGGCCAAGCTGCTGCGGGTGCTGGAACACAAGACGTTCCGCCGGTTGGGCGGCACCCGTGATATCACCGTCGATCTGCGAATCATCGCCGCCACCAACAAGGATCTGAAGCTGGCGATTCAGGAGAAGCAGTTCCGGGAAGATCTCTATTACCGCCTGAATGTGCTGCGTATTGAAGCCCCCCCACTGCGCGAGCGGGGTAAGGATACCTTGATCCTGGCGCACTATTTTCTCAGCGTCTTCAGCAAAAGTTTCAATAAAAAGCTCAAGCACTTTTCTCCGGCCGCCTGCCAGGAGTTGCTCGCCTATCCCTGGCCGGGCAATATCCGGGAGTTGAAAAATATCGTCGAACGGATCTGCATACTTCACCATCAGGAAATCATCGATGCCCCTAACCTCCCCGGGGAGTTGAAAGGCGCCGTCGTCTCCGCCGAAAATTCCTCCGCGCGCAATCGGTTGCTGGGGCAGATCTCCCTGGACGAGATCCTTTTTCAGCAGGAGGCGGAACTGATCAAGGAAGCGCTTCGCCAGGCGGAAAACAACATCAGCCAGGCAGCGCGGATTTTGAAGATCCCCCGGGAAACCCTCCGCTATAAACTCACCAAGCTCGGCTGGCAGGGTGGCGAAAATTGACCACCCCCGGCGAAAATTGACCGGTTTTACATTCCAGCCTCATCCTTCGGGAAAAATGACACTTCAAAAACCCATCCTGCAGGTACCGGCACGGTAGAACGCTCCTTGCCGCCTTCGCTTACGAAGAGAGGGGAATTCTAATTGTAAATAAGGCAACAGGTTAAAATCGCTTTCAAGATGCCGCAATCTCCTTCCAGCCCCCGGGAAGAACGCTATGATCCCAGAGACATCCGGAAAATCCGTCAGAACGGCGGGGGTTATTTTTTGCTGCCTAACGGCCACGCTTCCCCTGTGGCATAGCAGTTGCGCTTTGTGAATTGTGGCACTTAATGAGGTTTATTTTTTCATACTACTTTCACAAAGCGTCAGGAGGCCTTATGAAGTTCGTTACCCGTTTTTCTATCATTTTATTCGTATTGGGATTCCTTTCCAGCGGCATGCTTGCCGGCGAGGAAAAAGAAATGGAAATCAAGCAGAAGGTAGGCGGAACGGTGCAGTCCTGGGTCAGCTATCAGCAGGGCGATTCCGTCAATAGCGTCGGTTTCGGCTTACGGCGGGTGCGGGTGCGCTATTATGCGACCATCAACACCAAGTTCAAAGCATTTGTTCAAGCAGATCTGACCTCCAACTCTCTGGCAGGCAAACTGCTCGATGCGCGTATCGAATATCATTTCTCGCCGCAATTCAATATCCGGGCAGGCCGTTTTGTGGGTGCCGGGGTGCGCAGCGGCGGTTTAACTTCCCATACCGCAATCGACATTATCGAACGCGCGTATTCGGCGATCCGTTGGGGC
This sequence comes from Calditrichia bacterium, assembly GCA_020635015.1. Lineage (GTDB taxonomy): Bacteria > Calditrichota > Calditrichia > RBG-13-44-9 > J075 > JACKAP01. Next base: position 43,725 of record JACKAP010000012.1, read on the forward strand.
TCGGGCACCATCGGCGGCGATTACCGCGACTTTGGGGTGCAGGCAGAAGCGAAAGCCGGCGATGCGACTGCCCGGCTGTTTCTGCACAACGGAAATGGCGGACTCAATGTTCTCAACCGGGCCGGCGGCACCGCCACGACCGAATTCACCTCCAAAGCGGTTACTGCCATGGGTGTTTTAGCGCCGAAGAGCATCAAAGGTCTGGAAGTGGGCGGCCATTACGGCATGGGCAATGATGACGTCAAGGACTGGAGCTCCTTTTCGGGCTACGCTTATTTTGAACCGGGCCCGATCCGCCTGAAAGCGGAAGTGATCGGTCTGACCTCCAAGCCGGAAACCGGCGATGTCACTTCGATGGGCTATTATATTTTCGGCGGTTATCAGGTGACGCCCAATGTCGAACTGGTCGGTCGTTTCGAAACCTATGATCCCGATACCGATGTGGATGAAAACGCCATCAATTTTATCACCCTTGGGGTCGTCTTTAAGGAATTCTCCGGAAAAGTCAACCACAAGCTCACCGGCGCGGTGGTGCTGCCCAGCGAGCAAGGCACCAGCGTAGACAACACGACAGCCTACGCCATGTGGCAGTTGGTATTTTAAGCCGGATCTTAACACCTAACTCATCTTGGAGAAACCATGTTCAGAGCGGATAAAATCCTTGTTCCAACCGATTTTTCCGAAGAAGGCATCGAGAGCTCGAAAGCGGCGGTGATGCAGGCGATATCCATTGCGGAAGACACCGATACCGAGTTGATCTTCCTGCACGTCATTACCGACGACATCGCCAAAAAACCGTTGTTCTTTCTCGATGATGATAAGATCGCCGAATTGAAAAAAGACATGCGGGAGAACGCTCGCTCGGAATTGACCGAATTCGCGCAAAAGTATATCGGCCGCCGGAAGATCAATTTCCAGGTCAAAGTGCGTGAAGGGGTCGCTTATAACGAGATCCTGAAGGAAGCCAACGAGTCCGCCGTCGATCTCATCTCGATCGCGACCCGGGGCCTGAGCGCCCTGCATGACTTTTTCTATGGCAGCACCACCGAAAAGGTGGTGCGGCGGGCAGCCTGCAATGTGCTGGTTGTGCGGCGGTTTAACGGCAAGTAAGCCGCAGTTTTTCTCATCCATTCAGCAGTTAACATAGGAGGACTTATTGTGTCAAGATTAATGAAACTTTTTTTGAGCATTGTGATGATGTCTTTCCTGGCCGCACCGGGCGCTTTTGCTCAGGTGTATAAATTTTCCGGCGGTCCCTCCGGCGGCACTTTCCAATACTACGCCAGCGCGATTTCCACCCTGGCCAAAAAAGCCGACATGCGGGTGCTGGCCAGTTCCTCAGGGGGCGCGATCGAAAATATCCGCCTGGTCAATGCCAACAAATCGTCTTTCGGGATTACTTACTCCGGGCATGTCTGGGCCGCCCGCAACGGCAAGCTCAAAAATGATGAAGCCAAATATGAAGACGTGCTGGTAGTGGCTTATCTCTACGGTGCGCCGGCGCAGTTGGTGGTGAAGAAAGCATCCGGAATTACCGAACCGGCCCAGTTGGCCGACAAACGCGTCGGGGTGGGCAATGCCGGTTCCGGTGCTGCTGCCAATGCGGAGATATTCTTTACCCAATTGGGAATTTGGGACAAAATGGGGCGGGAGAACCTCGGCTACCGCCAGGCCGCTGATGCCTTCAAGAACGGCCAATTGGACGCGTTCTGGGTGTTCGTCGGCTATCCCAATGCCTCAATCATCGAAGCGGCGCTGCAGACAGATGTCTCGCTGCTCGATACCTACGGTGCCGGAGAAAAAGCCGGGATGTTCGAGAAGTATCCGTATTTCAGTAAGGTGACGATTCCGGCCAATACCTATTCCGGGCAGACCGAACCGGTCAACACCTTCCAGGATGCGGCCTTGTGGGTCGCCAGCAGCCAGGTCAGCGCCGATGCAGTCTACAACCTGCTGAAGAAAGTCTACAGCGAAGAAGGCCTTACCTACATGGTGGAAGTGCATAAATCGGCCAAGGAGATGAAAATCGAATCCGGTTTGAACGGCGTGGTAACCCCGCTGCATCCCGGCGCAGAAAAATTCTGGAAAGAACATGGCGTCGTAAAATAGTCCATGCCATCATTGGTGACACCGGCGGGCACCTCGCTGCTCACCGGTGCCACGTATTAAATCGGAGGCAACCTTGTTTGAAAAATTGAACAAAATTGAACAATATATTTTCAATGGGCTGTCGGTCTTTCTGGTCTTATTCTACTCTATTTCGGCGGTATGGATTCCGGCGCCGACCCAATATCACCGTGGGGTCTATGTTTTCATCACCTATATCCTGGTTTTCATGCTTTACAAGTCTGAGAATAAATATTTGCGGGTGGTCGATTATCTGCTGATGACCCTCTCCGGCATTACCGTGATCTACTGGATACTGAACTTCGAAGCGATAAATTACCGGGCCGGTGCAGAAACGGAACTGGATCAGTGGATATCGATCATCGGTGTGCTGATCGGTATCGAGATTGCCCGCCGGGCTGTCGGCACCGTCTTTGTGTTGATCGGTGGCGTTATGCTGATTTACGGGGTCTATGGCCAGTATTTCCCGGATATGGTCGCCCACTTCGGCGACAGTTTTGGAGGCATTTGCACCACCATATTCTTAAAAGAAGACGGCGTCTTCGGGATCATGGCCAATGTGCTGGCGACCTACGTGCTGCTGTTTGTGCTCTTCGGGGCGTTTCTGGAGCGTTCCGGGGCGCAGAAGTTTTTCATCGATTTCCCGATCGCTGCGGTGGGGCACCGCACCGGCGGGCCGGCCAAGGTGGCAGTGATTGCCTCCGGGTTATTCGGTTCCATCTCCGGCAGCGCCATCGCCAACACTGTCTCGACCGGCGCATTTACCATCCCGCTGATGAAGAAGGTGGGGTTCCGCCCCCATATCGCCGGCGCCATTGAGCCGGCAGCCTCGATCGGGGGGATGTTCATGCCTCCGGTGATGGGCGCGGGCGGCTTCATCATGGCGGAATTGACCGGCTTGCCCTACTCCTACATCATGCTGGTGGCAATCTTCCCGGCCCTGATGTATTTCTTCAGCGTCTATGTGATGGTGCATTACGAAGCGAAAATGTATAATATCAAGGGCGAGAAACCCGAGCAGCCCGCCTGGCAGATCTTCAAGAAAGAATGGTATTATATTGCCCCGCTGGTGCTGATCACCGTACTGATGCTGATGGGATATTCCGCCGGGTTTGCCGCGGTGATGGGGATTGTGAGCAGCATCGCGGTCAGCTATCTCAGCAAAGATACCCGCATGACCCCCACCCGCTTCGTGGAAGCGGCCCGGATGGGCACCGAGAGCAGTCTCAAGATCGGCGCCACCGTGGGGATTATCGGGATCATCATCTCCATGCTGACCTTCAGCGGACTGATCCTGACGTTCGCCGATATCGTGATCGAGCTGGCCAATGGTAATCTGGTGTTGACCATCATTTTCATCGCCCTGGCTTCGTTGATATTGGGCATGGGGGTGCCGGTGACGGCAGCTTACCTGATCACCGCAGTGGTGGCGGTACCGGCCCTGACCCACCTGGGGGTCAATGAACTGGCTGCACACATGATCGTCTACTGGCTGTCGCAAGATTCCAATATCTCTCCGCCGGTGTGCATCGCCGCCTTTGCCGGCGCGACCATTGCCAATGCCAACATGTGGCGAACCGCCTTTGCCGCTTTTAAGTTCGGCAAATTCCTCTACCTGGCGCCCTTCCTGTTCGGCTACGTGCCGGGCTTTACCCTTCAGGGCGATTTCTGGGATATTGCCAAAACGTTCGTGATGATTGCGATCGGCACTTATCTCTATGCCTATATCTTCAGCTTCGCCTGGCTGCACAATCTAAAAAAATGGCTGGGATTTGTGAAGGAAGAATCGTCGGTGACGGAATCGGATTGATTTTCAATTACTTCCAAAGCTCCGGGTGCCGGACACTCGGGGCTTTGGGAATGTTTACGGCAGGTGGTTTTTTGCCGCGGAACCGCTGATATCCTGGCGCGGCCTTCGGCCGCAACCAAATGGTAAATACTTAATGCTCAATGGCTATTTATTGAGCTTTTTCATCTGCTCCTCAAATTTCTTGCGATTCTTTTCCAGCTCCCGTCCGATCGAATCCAGTTCCGCCTGCTGTTTTTCCAGGTTGTCCATCGTGCTGTCGGAAATGATCTCGAACTCGGGAGGATTGTCGATGCGGTCCTGCAACTGCTGCCGGGAGAGTTCATCGATCATGTTTTTCTGCTTTTCGATATTCTCCTGCTTCTCGAATGCAAAATATACCCGCGCCGCAAATAATAGCACAATGCCGATCAGCGCGACCAGCCTCCAGCCTTTTAGTAGCTTCATGCCGTGTTACCTCCGTTTTTGGTAGTTGTCAGTGATCAGTTGTCAGTGATCAGTTGTCAGTGATCAGGGATGATAGGTATAAACGTTTGAAAGTGCAAGGGAAAATACGTTGGAGTAATCGATATCATCGGATATAATTCAATGTCTTTGAGACATATAGCTGATACGGATGCTTTTGCACTAAACCGGGAGATCAATATTGTCGCCGCTTCAAGCACATCTCCAACGCGCCCGCCGCTACCGGAAGGATAACGCCTGGCAAAGCGCCTGGCCTTTGGCCGAGATTCCAGCCGTGATCGATGCACTGGCCGCCGGTCAACGCGCGATCGTCTCCCTGGCGCTGGCGGTTGACCACAACGGGGAACTGTCGGAAGATTTTCCGTTTTCCGCTGCTCCTCCGGCCCCGGAAATCAAGGGTGGTTCAGTTACCATACCGGTCGAGGGATTTTCCGGGCACAAATGGTATCGATCTTTTAGCGAGCAGATAGTTCGGAATCTGGGGGAAAGCTGGACGGACTTCGTGCAGCGCTCCCGGAAAGCGGCGGCTCTGTTGCCGCAGCAGCTTCTCGCGGATTTGAAAACCGATGAGGAGATCGCCATTCCCGCAACAAGCGCGATTCTGTGCCGGCTCACCTGGCACAGCGAGGCGGAATGGAAACAGCAGTTTGGCCGAAATCGGGTCTATCTTCATGAAGGCGAAACCGGCCAGCCGGAGATGGGCGAGGATAAACGGGGTATTCGTTATGTTTTTCAATACCCGGACCAACAACGCCGGAGCGGGCGGACTGCCGCTGGAGCGGAATTTCGCATCGACGGGTATAACGTCCCGGAGGGCAAGAACGGGCGGCGGCTGTTCGACCTGGCAGAGGAAATCAGCGCACGCTTTCCGGATATCTCGCGAGAAGTATGTGCTTTTCTGAAAACAGAATGGGAAAAGGTACTGGCACACGAGGAAATCGATCCGGCCATTATCCAGTTTGATCTCACTTTTGACGCGAACTGGGAGCGGATCGAGGTGGTCGCCGTGTTAGACGACAACCACCCGGAAAATGAGCCGCTCTACGAATACTGGCGGGTGCTGCTACAGGATCTGTTGCCGGTTAAGTACCTGTGAATTAAGTTAGCCAACAAAGCCCTCCGTTACCCGGGCGGAAAGCCTCACCTTCCGCCCGGGTAACGGAGGGCTGAAGGCCTAACGGAGGAGGACCATCTTTCGGGATTGGGCATCCCCATTCACCTGCAGCCGATAAATGTACACCCCGCTGGGCAGGCCACTGGCATCCCAGCGTAGCGCATGGCTTCCCGCCGGAAGCTGCCCGTCGACCAGCGTAGCAACCTTCCTCCCCAGCATATCATAGATCGTCAAAACAGCCCGGGCGGCAGCCGGCAGGGTGAAGCGAATCGTGGTCGCCGGGTTGAAGGGATTGGGGTAGTTCTGTTCCAGCGCAAAATTCATCGGCCGGCTGCTCAGGGGCAGATCGGTGATGCCCACCACCCCGCCGGAGTTGGTGCGCAAGATGCTGCCGTAATCGCCCACCATGGTGCCGGTCGTCGCATCGCTGAAGTAAACGCTGCGCAGGATCTGCGAAGTGCGGCTGACCTGCTTGCTCCAGGTAACGCCGCCGTCGCTGGTGCGCAGGGCAGTGCCCAGGCGTCCCACCGCGCTGCCGTTATCGGCATCGCTGAAATAGATGCCGTAGAGGTCGCTGGTAGTGCCGCTGCTCTGGCCGGTCCAGGTAGCGCCGCCGTCGCTGGTATGGCGGATAGTGCCGTTGTTACCCGCCGCCCATCCGGTGTTGGCGTCGATGAAGCAGACCGAATTAAGGCCAAAAGTGGTGCCGCTGCTCTGTACCGTCCAGTTGGCCCCGCCGTCGGTGGTGCGCAGGATGGAACTCGATCCCACGATGGTGCCGGTGCTGTTATCGCTGAACCACACCCCGTTGAGGGTCTGGATGGTGCCGCTGGTTTGTGCAGTCCAGGCGGCGCCGCCGTTGGTGCTGCGCAGAATGACACCCCCATTCCCCACCGCCGTGCCGTGGGCGCCGCTGCTGAAGCAGACGTCGTTGAGATTCTGAATAGTGCCGCTGGCCTGGAAGGCCCAACTGACGCCGCCGTCGGTGCTGCGGTACATCACCCCGCTTTGCCCGACCGCAACGCCGGTATTGGCATCACCAAAAGAAACCGCCCGGGCGGACATATTGCTGGTCTGGGCCGTCCAGCTGGCGCCTCCATTGGCGGTGCGCAGGATGCGTCCGCCATTGCCGACCACGATGCCGGTGCTGGCATCGATAAAGAAGACATCGTTGAACCAGTCGTATGGACCGGCAGATTGCTCGCTCCAGGTGATGCCGCCGTCGCTGGTGCGGGCGATGGTGCCCAGGGAGCCGACCGCATATCCGTTATTGCCGGCGAAGGAGATGCCGTCGAGGGTCCAGGCCTGCCCGCTGCTGGTGGACTGGGGCGCCCAGGTAGCGCCGCCGTTGGTGGTACGCAGGATGTTGTTGCCGATCAGGTCCAGCCCGGTCACGATTCCGTGATTGGCATCGGTGAAATACACATCGTTCAGCATCCCGATGGTGCCGCTGTTTTGCGGCGTCCAGCTGGCGCCGCCGTTGGTGGTATGCAGGATGGTGCCGCTCCAGCCCACCGCGGTGCCGGTATTGGCATCCAGGAAGTGCACTCCGTTCAGCCCCTGGATGGTACCGCTGGCCTGGCTCGACCAATTGGCGCCGCCGTCAGTGGTGCGAATAATGGTGCCGTTAAACCCCACTGCAGTACCGTTGTTGGCGTCGGTAAAATGCACCGCATTGAGATAATTCACGGTACCGCTGGTCTGCGCTGCCCAGCTGGCCCCGCCGTCAGTGGTACGCCAGACCCCGCCGTTGCTGCCGACCACCGTGCCGGTATTGGCGGAGGTAAATGACACCCCGGTCAAAATCGCGAAACCATTGATCGAGCGGTCAACCCAACTGGCGCCGCCATTGGTGGTGCGCAGCACCCTGCCCAGATCGCCCACCGCCACACCGGTGTTGGCGTCAGTAAATGATACCGCCCGCAGCCAGTCTGACGTCTGGGTAGGTTGCTGGACCCAGGAAGCGCCGCCGTTGGTGGTGCGCAGAATGGTGCCGAAAGCCCCCACCGCCGTGGCAGTGTTGGCATCGATCACCGCCACAGAAAAAAGATCGCTCCCCTGGGGATGGGGATTCTGCCATTCCCAGCCGGAAAGCTGAGCGCTGGCGGCAACGCTGATCATCAACCACAGAAATATATATTGAATAGACTTCATTTATCGACTCCTTATATTAAGATGTAGTGGCACTTCGGGCGGCATTCGAGGCAGTCCGGCCATGGCTGCACAGCCCGGGTTAACTTGGCGGCAATGATCTAAAGGAGTGAGTGTGTTGAGGAATACGGCGATTCCGTCTACGGATCCGGAATCTGAAGGTGGTGCTACGAACGCTCCTGTTCGCCGGTTCGCGTCGTCACGACTCTACTCAAGCGCGACATTCTCCTGTTCATAGGTGTAGCGAAAGTTATTTCCGAACGGGGAATTTGTCAAGCGGTGTTTTGGGTGTTGTTGTTGGTTGTTGGTTGTTGGTTGTTGGTTGTTGGAAAAAGCGATATCAGGTGAACATAAAAAAAACCAAGAACCAAGAACCAATGACCAAAAACGCATTTGCATTCGTAAACCAAAGGGAAACCGTTTCTATGAAGCAAAAACAATTGCTATCCCGCCCCACCCTGATCCTGGTTATGGGCGTGGCCGGCAGCGGGAAGACCAATGTGGCGCGCAGCATACTTGAGCGGGTGAATGCGGTCTACCTGGATAACAACTTTATAGCGGATGCGTTCTTTCCGCACACCCGCAGCGATGCAGAATATCTGAAAATACGTCGGAACCTGTATGATGCACTCTACCGCATCACCGAGGAGAATCTCAAGCTCGGTAATTCGGTACTGCTGGATGTGCCGCATGTTGCCCAGGTTCAGGACCGGAAATGGCAGGATTTTTTGAAAGACCTGCTGGCGCGCTGTGCTGCCCGGCTGGCGGTGATCCGCTGCTTTTGCAGCGAGGAGGAATTGCGCCGGCGCCTGAAACAGCGCGGGGCGCCGCGTGACCAATGGAAATTGGACCATTGGGAGGAATTCCTCACCCGCCAACCGCTCCAGGTAGAAATCCCTTTCGAGCATATCGAGCTCAACACCGAGGCGGAACCGGGCTACAATCTCAACCGCGCCCTGGCCTATCTAACCCGGGAGGGATGATTCAGGGCTTGAATTTCCGGAAATAATTCCTCAAATTGATTTTTGTGAATGGGTGAATGGGATGATGGGTTGGATATGGGATGGGATTGGGGTGTATGGGGAAAAATAAACGTTACTGGTAAGCCTTACCAACCCATTCACCCATTCACCCATCAACCCATACACAGGTATTTAACCGACACTCAGGAGTCAAAGTGCTTTCATATATATCCTTCCTCCTGCATCTGTGGGATGGAAAGAAGTTCATCAACGCGGTCAAGATCCTCAGTTCCTATTTCCTGTCGCGACTGACCGGAAGATATTTTGTGTGGGGCAGGCCCTACACCTTTATTATCGAGCCGACCGCCTTATGCAACCTGCGCTGTCCGCAGTGCCCGGTAGGACTGCAGACCCTCTCACGCCCGCAGAGCAATATGCCGATCGATGACTACCGCCGGATCATCGATGAGATCAGCGAATACACCTGGGTGCTGCTGCTTTTTTTCAGGGAGAGTCGTTCATCAATCCGGCGATCATCGACATGATCGATTATGCCTACGAAAAGAAGATCTTCACGGTGATCAGCACCAACGGCACCCGGCTGGCCAATCCGCAGTTTGCCCGGGAGCTGGCGGCCAGCAAATTGGGCCGCCTGATCCTCTCCGTCGACGGCGCCACCGAGGAGACCTATAAAGTGTACCGCCAGGCAGGCCATTTCTCGCGGGTGATCCGCGGCATCCGCCAGTTCATCGAGGCCCGCCGGGAATTGGGGAAAAAATACCCCCTGGCCGACCTGCAGTTCATTGTGATGGCCCATAACGAACACGAGATGGATGCCATCAAGAAACTCGGCAAAGAACTGGGGGTGGACCGGGTAATCTTTAAATCGCCCCAGATTTACGACTTCGAGAATGCCGAGCAAACCCTCCCCCAGAATCCCCGCTTCCGGCGCTATCACAAGGTGAACGGGGAATACCGCCTGAAAGGAAGCTATTCGGGGTATTGCAAAAAAATCTGGTATGGTTCCGCCATCACCTGGGACGGCAAGGTGATCCCCTGCTGCTTCGACAAGGACGCCGAATTCCAACTGGGCGATCTGGCCGACAGCAATTTTGCCGAGATCTGGGAGGGCGACAATTACCACCGCTTCCGTAACCTGGTGCGGAATAAGCGCGATAGTATCGAGATGTGCAAGAATTGTACTGAGGGGCTGAAGATTTTTTTAAATAGGAGGATGCACATGGCAGATATCAAAACCAAACCCACCGATAACAGCGTCACCGACTTCCTCAACAGCGTCGAGGATGAAAAAAAACGCGCCGACAGTTTCAAGATCCTGGAAATGATGCGGGAGGTGACCGGCGACGAACCGAAAATGTGGGGCCCCAGCATCGTGGGGTTTGGCGATTATCATTATAAATACGAGAGCGGGCGGGAAGGCGATTTTTTCCTGACCGGCTTTTCACCCCGCAAACAAAATCTCACCCTCTACATCATGGCCGGATTCAAACGCTATGAGGAGCTGATGGCAAAACTCGGGAAATACAAGACCGGTAAATCCTGCCTCTACATCAAAAAGCTGGAAGACGTGGATCCGGATGTGCTGAAAACCCTGGTGACGGAATCGGTGGCGCATATGGAGCGGCAGTACAAGCAGTAGATATGGCTGCCCGGCCTGCGGCCTGACTAAATGGTAAATGCTTATTGCTCACTTGTCAATTACCATACTATTCCCCGCCTTCTCAAGGCGGGGACAGATGGCGAAGCGTCCAGCAAGCCAATCAGGGGCGGTTGCGCGCCCCAACCGCCCCTGATTGGCTTGGGAAGGTGGGGAATAATTGGCTCAAATAAATTTTTGTAAAAAACAATTTGCAATGTTTCCACCAACCCAACCTCGGGAGGAAGTATGTCGGCATCCCGTTTTATTCTCATGATCGTCAAATCCAAATTTCATTTCTCCTTGATCAGCCTGTTGTCGCTGCTGACGTTGTTGCTTTCTTGCACCCAACAGGAACCCGCGCCGCCGCGCGCATTCGAGGAGGAGGTGTTTTATCACATACTCCCGCGCAGCTTTTATGACAGCGATGGCGACCGGGAAGGCGACTTCCATGGCTTGATCGAAAAGCTGGATTATCTCCAGGAACTGGGGGTCACCGCCGTGCTGATGCTCCCAATCTATGACTCGGATTATTATCACAATTATTTCGCCAACGATTTCGAAGCGGTGGATCCGGAATACGGCGGCAAGGAGGGTTATTTCGAATTGCTGGAAGCCCTGCACCAACGGGGCATGAAGCTGTTCATGGATATGGAGATCCATTACGTCACCGAACGCCATCCCTGGTATACCGATTCCTACGGCAATCCACACTCGCCCTACAGCAAATATATCATTTACAACGGCCCCGGCAATACCGAGCCGGAATCGATCATTTTCGGCCTCACTGCTCTGCAATCCTACGACGGCGACGTCATCAAGATCTGCACCATCGACCTGGGCAATCCCCAGGTGCGCGACTATCTCTACGGCCTCTTCCGCTATTGGGTCGATCCCAATGGTGACGGCGATTTCCGTGACGGGATCGACGGCTACCGCATCGATCATATCATGGACGATCTCGACTGGAAAGGCAAGCAGACCAACCTGCTGTCCGATTTCTGGAAGCCGCTGTTCCAGCAGTTGCGGCAGCAAAACCCGGCAATGAAGATCATCGGGGAGCAGGCCGAGTGGGGCTATGGGAAGGAATATTTTGCGAAGGGGGACCTGGATGCGGTCTTTGCTTTTCCCCTGTACATGGCCGTGGGACGTTTCAACAAACAGGACCTCATGAATAAGATCGACAGCACCTTCCTCAGCACTCCGGCAGGAAAACATCAGTTGGTGTTTATCGAAAATCACGACACCGACCGCTTTGCCTCCGTCGTAGCGGAAAATCCCGGCAAACTGCGGGTAGGCGCGGCGCTGAATATTCTGCTGAAGGGCATTCCGAGCATTTATTACGGCCAGGAGCTGGGCATGAAAGGGGTCAAGCAGGAGTGGGGGCCGACCGATGCCAACGACATCCTCCGCCGGGAGGCATTCGAGTGGTATCAGACGGTCGATGGGCCGGGCATGGCCCTGTGGTACCGCGACAGCGGACCCTGGTGGGACCTGACCAACCTGCGCGATGATGACGGCATCTCCCTGGAAGAGCAGCAGGCAACACCGGGTTCGCTCTGGCAGTTTTACCGCCAATTGCTCACCCTGCGCCGGGAACATGCCGCCCTGGCCAGCGGGGAGTTCGCTTTTATCCCCAATGAAGACGAAAAAGTGCTATCCTTCCTGCGCTGGAATGACACCCAGCACATCGCGGTGATCGTCAATCTGGATGAAAATCCCCGAGAGGTAACGCTGGATTTGGCAGGCCTGCCGCAACTCGCCGGAAAAGCCCTGCAGCGCGACCTGCTGAGTGGCGAAACCTTTTCCGGTAGCGCCGGTTTTTCGCTGGATGGTTATGGGGTGCGGGTGGTGAAAGCTGAGTAACGGATGTGTATTTGGGTAGATGAAGCGATAAAGTTGAGGTTTTGAGCGTTTTTTCCTTTGTAGCGACACTATGAATAGTGTCGCTACAAAGGGAGTCGCTACCCAAATAGACGGATGTTATGGGTCACATCAACTGATAACTAAAACGGCAGCGTTAAGATCACTTTCGTACCTTCATCCGGCGCAGAGTCAATCTTCATCTGCCCTTTCTGGCGCCGCACCCGTCCCCGCATAGTGCTCATGCCTTTTCCGGTGGTCTTCCGCGAAGGATCAAACCCTTTGCCATTATCCGTGACGACAATCTCCAGCATCCCGGACTTATAGCCGGTACTGATACTGATCTCCGTCGCTCCGGCATGTTTGATCGCATTCTGCACCACCTCTTTCAGCAGCAGCCAGAGGTCCTTGCGTTGTTCCGGCTGCAGATTGCGGGAGGGGAGCTGGGTTGCCGGAGGCAGATGGAAGCAGAATGAAATCTGCCCGCCCCGGCAGGCGCCGGCAGCCATGTCCTGCACCCGCAGCAGCAGGTTCTCCAGGGTCTCCGGCCGGGAATCGATTGCCCAAATGATGTCACGAATCGCCGTCACCGACTCCTGGGAGAGCTGGATCAACCGCTCCAGCAGCGGGAGGGTGTTGATCTTGGATACGGAGACGGATGTCACTTCATTCTGAATGATCTTTCCGAAGGTGGCGATACTGCTCAGGTTGCCGGCAATCTCATCATGGAGATCCGCCGCCAGGCGGATACGCAGGCGCTCGATCTCTAACTGCCGCTTTAGGCGATAGCGGGAGATCCCGTAAACCGTCACCCCGAGCGCCGCAGCCAGCAGGGCCCTGAACCACCAGGTTGCCCAGAACGGCGGTGTGATGCGGAAGCGCAAAGCGGCGCCGTGGTCGTTCCAAATCCCGTCGCTGTTGCTCCCTTTGACCCGGAACATATAATCGCCCGGATCCAGGTGGGTGTAACTTACGAAACGACGAGTACCGGCATAAATCCAATCGCTATTCAACCCCTCCAGCATATAGGCGTACTGATTCTTGCGGGGAGCGGTATAATCCAGCGCGGCGTATTCGAACGAAAAATAATTGTCGGTATAAGGAAAAGTGAGGGTCTCGCCGCGGGCGATTGCCGGATAAACCACCAACGGCTTTTCGAAAACCCGGAAAGCGGTAATGACCACCGGAGGAATGAAGCGGTTCTGATGAATCCGCTCCGGATAAAATGCGTTCAAACCGTTGATTCCGCCGAAATAAAGAATGCCGGACTTTCCTTTACAAAAGGCGCCCTGATTAAATTCATTGCCCTGCAGGCCATCGCTGACATCGTATTTTTCGATCTGCAGATTGCGCTTCAGGTCGGCAATGTTTCCGCCGAACACCCCTTCACCGCCGGAAGACTGCCAGGAAAGCCGGGCCAGCCCCTGGTTGGTACTAATCCACAGGCTGCCGCTGCTGTCGGGCAGGATCCCATAGACCACATTATTGGGAAGCCCATCCTGCTCGGTGAGGTGATAAAATTGCTCCCGGGTCCGGTCGTACAGATTCAGCCCGCCGCCCCAGGTGCCCATCCAGAGATTTCCCCGGGGATCTTCCATGATGCTCCAGACGGTATTGTTGCTCAGGCTGAGCGAGTCGGCCGGGTCATGCAGATATTGGGTAAACCGATTCTTTTCCCGGTCGAAGCGGGTGACGCCTCTTCCCCAGGTACCGGCCCACAGCGCCCCCTCCCGGTCTTCATATAAGGCCCAGACCCAGTTCCCGCTCAAGGAATTGGAGCTGCCGGGTTCACTGGCATAATGGGCAAAATTATCGCTTAGCGGCAAATAGCGGTTGATTCCTCCGCCGGAAGTGCCGATCCAGAAATTGCCCTCCCGGTCTTCACATAGCGTCATGATGCTGTTGTGGGAAAGAGCGCCCGGCTGACCTTCGCGATGCTGATAGCGCTCGAAGCGTCCTTTCCGGCGATCGTAGCGATTCACCCCTCCGTCCAGCGTGCCGACCCAGATCTCGCCGTTTCGCCGCTCATAGATGCAGGTAATCCGGTCGTCGCTGAGGCTGTAGCGGTTGTTCGGTTCGTGACGGAACACCTGAAAGCGGGTAGCGCCCGGGGCACGGTAATTGAGGCCGCTGCTTTTGGTGCCGACCCACAAGCCTCCGCTGCGCTCCTCCCATACCGCCCGCACTTTATTGTCACTGAGCCCGCGCGGATCACCACCCAGATAGTGGTGGTAGCTGAAATCTTCCCGCCGGCGGTCATAAACCGACAGGCCGTTGCCGGTGCCGATCCAGATCGCGCCGGCGCGGTCTTCGTGCAAAGAAAGCACTTCATTGCTGCTCAGGCTGAAACTGACGGCCGGATTATTCCGGTACTGGTCAAACTGCTCCCGGGCAGGCTGGTAGCGGCTGAGCCCTTCGTCGTAGGCGCCGATCCAGAGATTGCCGGCGTTGTCTTTACACAGAGCGGTGATCAGCTTGCCCGCTGAAGCAGCGGAATTAGCCTGCAGCGCACGGAATGGAGTGAACTTTCCGCTGTCTTTGTGAAAGCGGCAGATGCCCCCCCCATAGGTGCCGACCCAGATCTCACCGGGATTGGCGGGATCTTTATACAGCGTCCATACCGCCGGATGGGATAGCTGCCCGGGACCCGGGCGGTAATGGGTGAAGACGCCCCGTTCACGGTCGCCTTTCCGCAGCCGGGAAAGGCCGTTCCAGGTGCCGATCCAGAGATCGCCGCCGGCATCTTCCAGGATTGCCCCGACGCTGTGATGGATCAGACTGGTGCTGTCCTTCGGGTTATGAAGATAATTCACGAATTTGTTCCCGGCCGTATCCAACCGGCTCAGCCCCCCGGCCCAGGTGCCGATCCACAGCGTTCCGCTGCGATCCTGGTAGAGCGCGGAAACATTGTCGCTGGGGAGGCTGGCGCTGTCCTGCGGATCATGATGGTAGCTTTGAAAATTGTCCCGGGAAGGATCATACCGATTGAGCCCGCCACTGTAGGTGCCGACCCAGAGATTTCCCTGCCGGTCGACCAGCAGGCGCCAGATATAATTGTCGGAAAGGGAGGAAGCATCGGCAGGATTATAGCGGTATACTTTGAAGTTATAGCCGTCATAGCGGTTTAACCCGTCCTGCGTGCCGAACCAGAGATATCCCTGGCGGTCCTGGGCAATCGCATTGACACTGGATTGGGAAAGTCCCTGCTCCGGCGCCAGACGGCGGAATTTAAGACCGTCTTCCCCGGCAGCCAGAATGGCGGGCAGTATCACAAAAAAAATCAGCAAGCAAATAATGCTGCTGATCCCGGCGGAATAGGCCGCCGCAAAATACCCGGAAGCGCCCGGAACGATAGGATATGGTCGACCCATCAATGCACAATTTCCCTGCTGATTTAGCGGAAAAATGTACACTCCCGAAAACGTTCACGCAAGCCCAATTCTGCCCCCGGAACAAATAAGCGCGTGGGAAATCCCGCGAGCCTCTCCGGCAGATAAACCCGTTAGGTTAACCTAAAAAGCAGGGCCTCCCGCCGGAAAGTCTCACCTTCCGGCGGGAGGCCCTGCTCAAAGGCTTAACGGGTAAGGAGCATCTTGCGGGACTGCCGGAATCCCCCCGCCTCCAGGCGATAGAAATACACCCCGCTGGGCAGGCTGCCGGCATGCCAGTTGACGACATGCGCCCCGGCGCTGCGCGGTTCGCGGTCGATGAGCTTCGCCACCACCCGGCCCTGGACGTCATACACCGTCAGCGATACCGTCTGTGCCCGGCTCAGGCTGAAGGGGATGGTGGTCGAGGGGTTGAAGGGATTGGGATAGTTCTGTTCCAGCACAATGCCGTCCGGTACTGTAGCGCTGCCGTCTTCAATCCCCACCACCCCGCTGAAGGCGAGGTCGTCGATCAGCATGGCGGAACCGATATGAGGTTGCCCGGTAAAGCTGGTGTCGACCAGGAAAAAATAGATTGAAGCATATTCCGGCTCGGGAGTGCCGGGGGAATAAAACAACGGCATGGAAAATTGGGTATAAGTGCTGCCGGTGGCCGGTAAAAATTCCGATCCGCCGCCAACCACCATCGTATCCTGCCCGGAGGTGGCATAAATTGCGGCGCTGACCAGCATCGCGTCGCCCCCAATCGGCTGGAATTGATAATAGCCGGTCAGGCTGGCATGCCGTTGGGAAATCGGGAATCCGACCACGCCGGAGGTGGTATCACCGGCAAATAAAGAAGGGGGAAACGGAACTCCGAATGCATTGACGACCTCTCCCCGTACCGCGTAGGACCCGGAATGCGCATTATTGGATTGGGTAATCGTTTCAATAAACCCGGGCACATTATTCGATATCCAGCCATCCGGATTCCCGCCGGTCCAGTTTTCGAACCCGGCATTGGGAATCTGCGCCGAAACAGTCAGCGAGAGGAATGTCATCATCGTGACGGTCAGGATAAATGATAGAAATTTGTTCATTGATATCTCCTTTGATATTGAAAATGAATTTTGGATCGATCGATTGTGCAGAGCACTTGCCTTTCGTTCCTTGGAGGGGAACCACATTTCCCGCCATCCCGAACAGCGCCCCGGGCACGTGCCAACCGTGGCCCAACTCCGGGAACTCAACCCGCCTGCTTCACCCGCAGGGTCACCCGGCGGTTTTGCGCCCGGCCGATCGTATGATCATTGCTGCTGATCGGGCGGCTCTCGCCGTAGCCAACTGCTTCCAGGCGACTGGCGGCGATGCCCATATCGGCCAATGCACGGCATACCGCCTGCGCCCGTGCCTCCGAGAGTGCCAGGTTTGCAGCCGCATCGCCGCGATCGTCGGTATGCCCTTCCACGATAAACTGCAGCGCGGCATCGTTGCGCAGCAGGGTGGCGATCTCTTCCAGGGTCTGACGGCTCTCCGGTCGAAGGGTCGCCGCGGCGAAATCGAAGTATATCCCGTAGATCTCCGTTGCGCCGGATTGCTTCAGTTGACCGGCCATGTCGCCGGGGCGGCTGCCGTCATCGTAGGCGCTCAACTGCCCCAGTTCCGTCCAGGTGGGATTGCCCCAGTTGCTGGTGATGACGATCTTGACCCAGCGGGCTTGCCGCGGGATGATGCGCACTTCCTGGTTGTTCTGGTTGCGCTCCAGATCGAAGCTGGCGACGGTTTCGTAACCCGCATGCGGCCCGGTGGTCGACATCTCGAGGCGCAGCCCCCGGGCGGAAATGCCGGGATAGGCCTGCTCATCGATGATGAAATTGTTGAAGACGAAAGTGGTCAGCCACATCGCTTTGGGCAGTTCGATCACTGCGATGTGCGGAAAGGGGGCACCAGTGCCGGTGCACCAGACCGGCAGATCTTCCGGCGCTCCACCGCTGACGCCGGCGACCAGGCTGGAGACATCCCAGCCGGCGCCTTCATTCTGCGCTTCTCCCGGATAGTTGCTGTTGAAGCTGACCACCCGGGCGCCTTTCGCCTTACTGAGCAGGTTGGTCTGGGCAAACGTGTGGACGGTTGCCATGATCAACAGCAAGATGGTTAAAACGATTTTAACACTTCTTCTCATGCTGATATCCTTTAATCTTTAGCCACAGAGTCACAGAGTTCACGGAGATGTTCAGTTGCCTGTGGCCAGTGGTCAGTAATCTGTTTTCCGTTCTCTGTGATCTCTGTGTCTCTGTGGCAGAAGCGTTTGATTGCTGATTCCTGTTTAGTTATTCCCGATCTGCAATCTCTCCATATGCTGCGGCTCGAACAGGATATAAGGCGTCTGCGGCTCCTGGTCCGGGCCGACCGCCAGCGGGGCCTTCACCCCTTTGGGACCAAGGCTCTTGATGTAGCGGTAGATCGCCCGCAGGTCCTGCTCGTCCATCTGGTTCAGACTCGGCCAGGGCATCGGAGGGAGCGCTTCGCGGCTACGGGTCATGGTTACCCAGTTCTCTTCATCGATCCCGGCCACGGTCAGGCGCAGGTTGGCGGGATAGGTGGTGCCCCAGGGACCACGGAATCCCACCGGAGCGCCGGTCAGCCATTCGCTCTCCGGAGTTTTGCCGCCGGATTCAGGATAACCGATGGTATGACAGTCGTTGCAGCCGCCGATCACCACCAGATACTTGCCCCGCGCTTCCATGTTACGCGCCTGCCCTTCGCTGGCAATGGCAGTGTCGCTACCTTCGCCGCAGGCGACCAATGCCGCAAAGATCAGCACCGCACTCAGGAAGAACGCACCGCTTAACAAACGGGCCCGTTGTTTCGATTTATTGGATTGATTGGATTTCATGGTTCACCTCTGACTTAAAATAAATTGATTGATTGTTACTTCAGGCGTTGGCAGTGTTGCCGTCCCGAAGTAGCCCCATTGAAGATGCGATTGCCCATAGTGACGCAACCGGGAATAATCTAAAATTCCCCGGCAGCACTTTCCAATAGAACGAAGGGACTAAATTTAATTGGGAAAGAATATGGGGCATGGGGCGCGGTGTCTTATCAACTGATCTTTGATCATCGAGGAGTGGCAGTAGTAGTGGCAGTGGCAGTAGCAGTGGCAGTGGCAGGAAGTTGACTGCCACTGCCACTGCTACTGCCACTTGTATAAGCCTGAAATGAAAACTGAAAACTGAAAACAGTGGGTTACCGCTTCGGCAGCAGCCGCTCTTTCAAAGCTTTAGCGACCGCCTCCGACTTGGAGTGGACGTGAAGTTTTTCGTAGATATTGCGCACGTGGGCGCGGATGGTAAAGTGGCTGACAAAAAGCTTCTCGGCAATACGTTTTAGATCGTAGCCGTGGGTGAGCAATTCCAGCACTTCCAACTCCCGTTCGCTGAGCTGGTAATCGACTTTCGGCGGCGGGGCAAACTCGCGGAACAGCTTCAGCACCTTGCGGGCGATGTGGGGAGACATCGGAGAATTGCCGGCAAAGGCCTGATCCACCGCCTCCAACAGCTGACCGGGCATCACCGGCTTGGTAAGGTACCCGCAGGCTCCGGCACAGATCGCCTGGAAGATATTCTCGTCGTCTTCGAATACCGAAAGGATCACCACCTGCGCCTGGGGCAGGCGCTGCTTTACCTCGCGGGTCGCCTCGATGCCGGACATGCCCGGCAGGCCGATGTCCATCAATACAATATCGGGTGGATGGATTTTCAGATCCTTCAGAAAATCTTCCGCATCCTCATACTCACCGCTCACCGACACCTTTGCTGAAGCGCGCAAAATATAGGATGCTGCCATCCGCAAATCGTCATTGTCTTCTACAATCGCTACTGATATCACCATTGCCGCCAATCCCTGCATCGTGCCGTTTAAATGCTGCGCATTTTACCAGTTAACATATACCATTCATCGCATAACCTGTTTTCATGGGCAAGATCGCTCTGCTAATCGGATGGAAAAATAGTTCATCGGCACTATTTTAAAAAATCACGCAACTTTGGAAAGCCGGGGATTATTCCCGGGGATTGGCGTTGCCGGTATCGATCAACACCCGATTTCTTGATGTATTCAAATTTCATGATATCTCCCCAAATAGCCACAGAGCCACAGAGATCACTGAGAACCCAAAACTGACAACTGATAACTGATTACTGACAACTCAATGTCTACAACTTCCCCAAAAGTTCCAGCCAACGTTCCCATCCATCCTTCCGGGCAGTTTTATTGCCCTCGGAGGCATCAGCCGCTTCACCGGCGCGCATGAAGCCGTGGCCGGCGTCTTTATAGATAACCGGCTCGAAGGTTTTGCCGGCAGCCTCCATCAACTTGCCGATATCCGGCAGCGAAGCGTTCACCCGGGCGTCATTCTCGCCGTAAAAGCCGTAAACCGGGCAGGATATTTTTGCGACCTGCTCCTCGCTTTCCGGCGGCGTACCGTAAAAGACAAAAGCGGCAGCCAGCTTTGTTTGTTCAGTGGCATAAGCGAAGGTCTGTTTTCCGCCCCAGCAAAATCCTGCCACCACGACCGTTCCGCTGGCGGCGGGCAGGGCGGAGACGTAGCCGAACACCGCATCGAGATCAGCGGTAATCTGTTCCGGCGAAAGATTATAGAGCGCCTCCCGGGCGGCGCTGCCGTCGGCAAAATCGCTGGTTTTTCCCCCGTCCGGCCCCATACCGGAAAGCAGGTCCGGGGCAATGGCGATATATCCCTGCTCCGCCAACTGATCGGCCACGCTGCACACCCAGTCGGTCAGCCCGCGGTTCTCGTGGATCACGATCACTGCCAGGGCTTTTTCTTTTACTTCCGGGTAGACCAGGAACGCCTGCACACTCCGCTCGCCCTGGGGAATCGACACCCACTCGTGGTGGCGGGGAGAATCGTTCAGCCGGACGCGGGCCTCCTCCTGACTCAGCAAATTACCGCTTAAGAACAGCATCACTGCTGCAAACAATACAACGATAGAAAATGGATTGATTCGCCGTTTCATATAATCTCCTTCATATATTTACCTTATGTTGCGTGTTATGCTCCAAAATGTAATTTATGCTGTCATTGCGAGGCGTTTTGTGCCGAAGCAATCTCCTGCTTGGTGCAGCCAACTGCAGTTACACTGGGAGCGATTCGCCGGAGATTGCCGCGCCGCAAAATACACGGCTCACAATAACGACACCTGTTTACCGCGTAACATCAGTATTTAAGATTGCTGATTACTGACAACTGACCACTGTTAGCTGAAACCTATCCCGGCAGCCCCTCCAGCACCTTATCCAAATCCAGCGTTTTAACCGCATCGACTGCCAGATCCCAGGCGCCTTCCTGGCACAGCCCCTTAATCTGAGCATATTCGTAAGCTTCGATCGCCGCCTGCAGGCAGGCGGCCCGCACCGCCTGGGCAATACGCTGCTGCTCGCGTTTTCGCGCCGCTTCGTTTTCCGTCATGTGGCCCTCCTGCCCGGATTCAGCGCAGACCTTGCACTCGACGACGCTGCCGATGAACCGCGTCCGCCCTTCCGGCGTGGTGATCCACTCCCGGTTCTGCCAGGGCGGATCGTGACGCATGTGCCGGGTGTGCCCGCAGGCCAGATCCGCCACCCAATCGCCGAGCTGATCCTGGTGAAATCCGCTGATGGTGCTTTTCATGATGACCTGATATCATTTGAAATTTTGTAACTATTCAGCCCGCGAAATACACGAAACAAACTAAAATGCTGATGAAGAATCCTTTCGAATCTTTCGCGTCTTTCGTGGGCGGAATAAAAAATAATTAAATTTTTACCAAATGATAATTTGCGGAATAATATTGATAAATTCAAGTGTGGTGATTACATATGTTGATGGGTAATGAGTTGATGGGTGGATGGGTGTGGGCGCGTAGGGTAGGGTCGCGACCCTACCCTACATCTGTTGTTCCCCATAAACCCATTTTCACATTAACCCATCAACCGTTTCACCAATGATGAGAGGACAACCATGTTTACATATCTTGAATCCGACTGTGTTCCGCTGGAGGCGTTTCCTATCAAATGGCGCTGGCTGGAGGAAAACCATACCCCGCTGCCGGAGGCCGATCTGCAGACCATTCATCCCCTGAGCGAGGCAAAAGCGCGGGAGGCTTATGAATATAGCAAAAATTTCCAGGGGGGAAATTATCGCACCCGTTATCAGGAGATTGATGAATATCATGTGGAAGGCCGCAATCATGAACCCTTCTACAACAATGCGCGCGAGTGGCTGCTGTCCCATCTCGGCAACGACAGCGGCATCATCTTCATCTCCTGGATTGAACCCTGGGCAATGGCAGTCGAACTTCGCACCTTTCTGACCTATTGGGAGAGCTTTCTCTACCCGGTGGAAGATGTGGTGATCTGGCCGGCCCATGAACAGTGGGCATTGTTATTCGATTATAAGCAGCGCTTCTATTTTGCTCGCCGTAAGGATGGAGGCGCCAGATGAAGACCACCCATCGATGCATCACCGGCGATGCCCGGAACATGCGCGAGGTGCCCGATGCCTCGGTGCACCTGGTGGTGACCTCGCCGCCCTATTGGCAGTTGAAAGATTACGGCACGGCGGGGCAGATCGGCTATCATCATTCCTACGAAGATTACATCAATCACCTCAACCTGGTGTGGCAGGAATGTTACCGGGTGCTGCATCCCGGTTGCCGGCTGGTGGTCAACATCGGCGACCAGTTCGCCCGGGCGGCCTATTATGGGCGCTACAAAGTGATCCCGATCCGCAGCGAGATCATCCGCTTCTGTGAAGCGATCGGCTTCGATTATATGGGGGCGATCATCTGGCAGAAGAAGACCACCCTCAATCCCAGCGGCGGGGCCACGGTGATGGGATCTTATCCCCACCCGCGGAACGGCATTGTGGAAATAGATTACGAGTTCATCCTGATCTTCAAAAAAGCCGGCAAGGCGCCGGCGGTCAGCAAAGCAATCAAGGAACAGTCAGCGCTGTCGAAAGCGCAGTGGAAGGAATATTTCGCCGGGCATTGGTATTTCCCCGGCGCCCGGCAGCAGGAACACCTGGCGATGTTTCCCCCGGAACTGCCCAAACGGATCATCGAGATGTTCAGTTTTATCGGGGAGACGGTGCTGGATCCGTTCCTGGGCAGCGGCACCACCACGCTGGCGGCGATCCGCAGCAGGCGGCATTCGATCGGCTACGAGATCAACCCGGATTTTCTGCCGCTGATCCGGGAAAAATTGGCCGGCGAGGCTGCATCTAATGAAGTGCGCTATCAGACGGCTTCCCCGCGGGAGGTCGATTGGGAAGCGGCAATCGCCCGATTGCCCTACCACTGCGTTGCGCCGGAAGCGGCGCGACAGCCGGCCGGCAAGTCACGGAAAAGATTCGGCTCCCGGATCAGCGTCGCCGACCGCCGGGAGACCCTGCAACCGGAAACGTATTACACCGTCCGGGAAATCCACGACACCCACCTGATCCGCCTCAATGACGGCCGGGAGGTGCGCCTGCTGGGCATCAAGCCGGCACCGCAAACACGGGCGTCAGCCCTCCACTTTCTTAACACCAAGATCGGCAAAGGCCAGATCTTCCTAAAATTTGACACGGTAGAACACGATGCAGAGAAGCGCCTGCTGGCCTATGTCTACATGAAAAATAAGACCTTCATCAACGCCCACCTGCTCAAACACGGCATGGCCCAGGTCGACACCACCTACCCTTGCAAACACCTCGCAAAATTTACCAACCTATGGAAAGCCGCCCGCACCAATCGTAATGACGCTGAAAAAGAATGAAGTAAGGAGGGATTATAAAGGATTGTTTTAAAGTCCACGGATTACACGGATTTGGTTATGGGTTAATGGGTTGATGTGTTAATGAGTTGATACATCAACCGATTGCGATAATATGTCCGTTTTTACCCATCAACTCATTCACCCATTAACTCATCTACTCGTTCTTCTGCTAAACAGATGTTTCATTATCAATGTCAATCCGTGTAATCCGTGGATAAAAAAAGCAGTGATCAAAACTGCGCACCGATTTCGAATTTGATCTCAAAAGTGGAATGATCCTTCTTGCCGGCGATCTCTTTCGTAAAGAAGGTATAACGGTATTGGGGACGGATTGTGGCAAAATAATTGGAGCGGGTGGTAAAATCCACCCCGAAACCGGCCAGGAGATTATAGGTGAGGCGGTACTCGTTGTCGAGTTGAATGGTTTCAAAGCGCCCATCGACAAAAATATTCTGCTCACGGGGGAAGTTCATGGCGTACATCACCCCGGACTGCACCAGCAGGTGGGGGCGGAAATCATCTTCGATATCATTGGTGAAAAGCCGCTTCTTGAGTTCGATATTCAGCGGAATGGCGAACATGCGGTTGCGGTCATTAATTTTATATGGATAGCCGTAATAATCATAAAACTGGAACTCATCATCATCGCGGATGGCAAAGAATTCCAGACTGACCCCCAGGTGCATGTAGGAGGGAAGCTTGAAGCGATAAACCCCGCCCAGCGCCAGGCCGTTGGTGGAGAGGGAGAAGGAAAACACCCGCTCATTCTTGTGAGTCGGGATCGATTCCAGATCATCCGCCGGCTGCGCCGCCGCCGGTAAGGCGATCGCTAATAACACGCTGAAAAGCAGCCCATAAAACTTTGCGCTCATAAAGTGACTCCTGCGATAAAGGGTACTTATCAATGCCGATACATGGTGTTTGTCGGCAAACCATAGGTTTTACACGCACAAATAAATAAAAAGCTCCCTGATTTTCCTAATCAGGGAGCCTGGGGTCATATATGCGTGATTTAAAACGGCACGTCGTCGGGCGAGACATCCATATCGGCCGGCGGCGTCATCTCAGCCGGCGAATCATCGGACATCCCCGAACTCATCCCGCCTCCCTGGGAATCCAGCAGCTGAAAATCAAACCCGACCACCTCAGTGGTATAGCGTTTCTGGCCGTTCTGGTCTTCCCAACTGCGGGTCTGCAGGCGCCCTTCCACATACACCCGGCTCCCCTTGCGGGCATATTCCTTGGCCACCTCCGCCTGACGGCGCCAGAGCACAATGCGGTGCCAGTCGGTTTCTTCCTGCCAGTTGCCGTCTTTATCCTTGTAGCTGCGGTTGGTCGCCACGTTGAAATTCGCGACAGCCGCCCCGCTCGGGGTGAAGCGCACTTCCGGATCGCTCCCCAGCCGCCCGATGATGATCACTTTATTGACCGTTCCTTTGGACATGAGACACCCTCCTTATTTTTTTCGGAATGGAGTTGTAATTAATTTAAAACGATTATAGCGATAAACAAACGATTTCCTTCCCCGCAGGCAAAAAGGCGGCCGGCCGCAAAGCCCTGCCCGCCGGAAGTGTCTGCCATCTATCTTATTATTAACCGGGAATCGCAAAAGTCAGAAAATTATTTTTTTTTGTGGATGGGAATATGGGTGAATGAGTGAATGAGGAAAAACGGACGTCGCATCATAATCTGTGCACCCATCAACCCATACACCCATACACCCATTCACCCATTCACCCATCAACTCAACTCACATCACCCGGTCCACCAAATAATTCATAATCTGATCCTGCGAAATCCGCTCCTGGGCCATACTGTCGCGCTCGCGCACTGTCACGCTGCCGTCTTCCATGGTCTGCCCGTCGACGGTGAAGCAATAAGGCGTGCCGATCTCATCCTGGCGGCGGTAGCGCCGGCCCACCGCCCCGGATTCGTCGTAGAACACCCGGAAATGCTTGCGCAACCCCTTGACGATGTTCTGGGCGGTTTCCGCCATGCCGTCTTTCTTCACCAGGGGAAGGATCGCCGCCTTCATCGGCGCCACCGCCGGGCTGAAACGCAGCACCACCCGCTCCGCTTCTTCCTCGTAGGCATCGGCCAGGGCGGTGAGCAGCAGGCGGTCGACCCCGGTGGAGGTCTCCACCACGTACGGGATGTATTTCTCGCCGGCATCCTGGTCGAAATATTGCAGGTTCTTTCGGGAAAATTCCTGATGGCGAACCAGGTCGAAATCGGTGCGGTTGTGGATACCCTCGATCTCGCTCCAGCCGAAGGGGAACTTGAACTGGATATCGAAGGCCGCCTTGGCGTAGTGGGCCAACTCGCCCTCGCCGTGCTGATGGAACTGGAGATTCTCCCGGCGGATGCCCAAACGCTCGTACCACGCCAGACGCTCCTGCTTCCAATATTCGAAGAAGCGCTCATCTTCTCCCGGCTTGACGAAATACTGCATCTCCATCTGCTCGAACTCGCGCATCCGGAACACGAAATTGCCCGGGGTGATCTCGTTGCGGAAGGCCTTGCCGATCTGGGCGATCCCGAAAGGCAGCTTCTGGCGGGCTGCTTCCCGCACGTTGTGGAAGTTGACGTAAATACCTTGAGCGGTTTCCGGGCGCAGGAAGACGATATTGGCGTCGCTTTCCACCGGTCCCATGAAGGTCTTAAACATCAGGTTAAACAGACGCGGCTCGGTGAGGGTGCCGGCGACGGTGGTGTCCGGCCCGATCACCCGGGCATACTGCTCTACCGGGATACCACTGAGCGGCCGGATATCATAGTCGCCTACATCTACCCGGGCCTTCTTGAGTTTTTTAGTAATATATTCCGGATCCCCTTCCGGGAAGGCATACATCGGGCCGTCACCGGATTTGGGCACGTAGACCAGCAGCTGGTCTTCCCGGTAGCGGGCCTTGGTCTCCCGGCAGTCGATCATCGGGTCGGTGAATCCTTCCACGTGGCCGGAGGCTTCCCATACCCGCGGATGCATCAGGATGCTGGCGTCGAGGCCTTCTACATCATCGCGCTCATAGACCATCGCCTTCCACCATAGCTCCTTGATATTCTTCTTCAGCTCAATGCCCATCGGGCCGTAATCGTAGCAACTGTTAATGCCGCCGTAGATCTCGCTGCTCTGGAAGATAAACCCCCGGCGTTTGCAGAGCGAGACCAGTTTATCCATCGTATCATTTGCCTGATTTGCCAACGTTGCACCTCTTTGCTTGTGTAATTCTTGTGGTTTATAAAAATTGATCGTATTGAACAAATTCTGTGGGTCTTTGAACTCACCCCCGGCCCCTCTCTTGAAAAGAGAGGGGAGAAAAGCTCCCCTTCTCTTGAAAGAGAAGGGGCGGGGGGGATGAGTTGAAAATCCACTGGGCAATACTGACAGCACAACTATTTTAACACTATCTAATACTCATTTATTAACCTTCTCAACCCCCTTCAACCACCCCAGCATCCAGCATCCAGCATCCAGTATCCAGTATCCAGTATCCAACATCAAACCCCCAATTTAATCAAAATTTTCCCCATCACATATACCATTTCAAAGATTTCAATTCCAGCGGGGTCTCGGTGTGATAGCGCAGGTGGCGCAGGAGGATGTCCGCCGGGTCCGGGCGAAGTTGCGCCAGCGGGCCGGCATCAAAACCGGGCAGGTCGGCGCTGTCCGCCACGGCGAGGGCCTGCAAGGATTCCCATTGAGGCCGGGTGAGCCATACCCCCTGGGATGATTCGCCTCCTCCGCAATTCCGGCAAGTGTAGCCGCCATTCTGCAGATCCAGGCGCAGCGGAAAGGCTTCCGGCGACCGGCGGCACTTCAGACAGCTTTCCAACTGCCAGCCGAACCCCAGGGTATCGCTTAGCTGCAGCAGGAAATGCCACAGGAACAGGTTCACCGGCAGCGTTTCTTTCCGGTTCAATGCGCTCAGCAGATCGACCGTGTATTGAAAAAATTCCGCCACCGGTTCGTGCACCGGAAAAAGCTTCTGAAAAATTTCCAGCACCGTAAACCCCAGGGCGGTTTTTTCCAGGTCATCACGAATATGAAAGAAGGAATTCAGCAGGGTAACACCGGTAGCCAGTTGCAGCCCCCGGGAGGGTTTCTGGGAGAAAATCAACTCCACGTGATTGAGCGATTCCAACACCCCGCGGAAGGGGCTCTTGGGGCGGAAGGCCCCTTTGGCAATGATTTTCAGGTAACCGTGATCGGCGCTGAAGAGGTGCACAATCTTGCTGGAGTCGCGCCACTTGTAGGCGGTCAACACCAAGGCCTCGGTTTTGACGATCCCGCTCATGCGCTCAGGCCACCAGGATAAATTTCAGCGACAGGGCCAGCAGGCTGAAGTAGATCATCAAACCGATCACGTCGTTGAAGGTCGCAACAAACGGGCCGGTAGCCAGGGCCGGATCCACTTCGAATTTTTTGAAGATGAAAGGGATGATCGCCCCGAAGATCGAGGCGTTGAGCACCACGATCATCAGGGTGCCGGAGAGCACCGAGGCAAACTTGCCGTCTCCCAGCCAGAACATCGCCACCGAAAAGATCAGGGTGGCAATCACAAAGCCGTTGATGATGGCGGTGCGGAATTCCCGGTAAAGCCGGCGGCGGATATCCAGGGGGTTGATCTCCCCGGTGGCCAGACCGCGCACCACGATGATGCTCGACTGCT
Source organism: Calditrichia bacterium (assembly GCA_020635015.1). Taxonomy (GTDB): domain Bacteria; phylum Calditrichota; class Calditrichia; order RBG-13-44-9; family J075; genus JACKAP01. The sequence goes on from JACKAP010000012.1 coordinate 71,727, forward strand.
GCCCGGTACTGCCCCCGATGGCCATCACCAGGGGAATAAAAAATGCCGAGGCGACGATCTGGTTGATGGTAGCCGAATAGAAACTCATGATCATAGCGGAAACCATCTCTCCGAAGAATGAGATGATCAGCCAGGGCAGGCGGGCCTGGGCGACGCGGAAGACGCTCTCCTCCAGGATCTCCTCTTCCCCGGTACCGGCGATCCGCCCGAGGTCCTCGTCGGTCTCTTCGTTGATGACGTCGAGAATGTCGTCGATGGTGATGCGGCCGATCAATTTCCAGGCATGATTGACGACGGGTGCGGAGACCAGATCATATTTCTCGAAAATATGCGCCACCTGCTCCTGGTCCATATCGCTGGCGATGGCAAAGACGTCGGTATCCATGATGTCGCGAATCAGGCTCTCCCCCCGGGCCAGAATGATGTCTTTCAGGGGCACATAACCGACCAGCTTGCCGACATCATCCACCACATAACACTGGTAAATATCCTCCACTTCCTCCCGTTTGCTGCGCAGTTCCTGAATGGCTTGATTGACGGTAAAGTTGGCATTGACCGCCACATACTCCTTGGCCATGATCCCGCCGGCGGAGTCTTCCGGGTAATGGAGCAGTTCCTGGATCTCCTCCGAGTATTCATCTTCCACCTGGGCCAGCACTTCATTGGCCTTAACCTCGGAAAGCTCCATCACCGTATCCATCACGTCGGTGGCGTCATCGGAATCCATCTCATTGATCAGCTCGGCAATCTTGCTGCTGTCCATCTCTTCCAGCAAGTCTTCCCGGGTAGCGTCTTCCAGTTCCGCCAGCACCTCGCTGGCAATGTCCGGATTGAGCAGGGAAAGGGTCTGGTTGCGGTAATCGGCATCCATCCGCTCGACGTAATCGGCGATATCCGCCGGGTGGAGGTCGGTGAGGATATTGCGCACGTAATCAAAGTTCTTGTTCTCCAGCAAATAGACGATATTCACCAAAATCTCTTCGTGGTTGATGTCCAAGCCTGCACGATTCATTGCGCCGCCTCCTTTGCTAACTGCCGATGGATGGATTCGCTCAATTGCTGCCATTCCGGGATTGTCAACTGCTCCGGACGCCGGGTCAGATCGGCGCTTAATGTACTTAAAAGGGTTGCGGAGAACAACATCGATAATGATTTGCGGAGCATTTTACGCCGATGCTGAAAGCAATGGCGGAGTATTTTACGAAAAAGGGCGAAATCGCTGAACTGCTCCGGCACCCCTTTGCGGAAGCGCAGCCGCAGCACCGCGGAACTGACTTTCGGCGCCGGGAAAAAGAGATGGGGCGGCACGGTGAAGCGGTATTCCACTTCCGCAAACAGTTGAGAATTGATCGCCAACAGGCCGTACGCTTTGGTGCCCACCGGCGCGCGCAGGCGTTCGGCGACCTCTTTCTGCATCATCAGCACCGCCTGATCCAGCAGATCGGCATGGTCGAACAACCGGAAGAGGATTGGCGAGGTGATGTTGTAGGGAATGTTGCCCACCACCGTTGCCGGCCCGGGATACTCGCCGGCCAGGGCGGTAAGGTCCAGATCCAGGAAATCCGCTTCTAGCAGCCGGAAATGGGACAGATGGCCGTAGCGCTCACGGAGCTGCGCCGCCAGGGCGGGGTCGATCTCGATCCCCACATAGGGGCGTCCGGAAGCCAGCAGCAAAGCGGTCAGCGCCCCTTTTCCGGGACCGATCTCGAACACCGGACCGCTGAACTCCCCGGCTGCGGCCACGATCTTCCGCGCAATATTCGGATCGCTCAGGAAATTCTGTCCCCATTTTTTCTTCGGTCCTGTTCTTGCCATGCGCCCGCTGTTTCCGTCTAAAAAAAGTTTTGGATAACTTCCCGAAATGTTTTATTCTTTAGGCTCGACAATGCGGCCTCCGGCCACTGCGCGCAATATACTGGCATCTCCGTCAAATAAAAAGCGCTTTTCCTGCGGCCCGGGAACAACAATCGTGACAACATTAAAAGGAACTTTTTTATGAGCAAATCGACTCCGCCCGCGGCCAACGGCTCCGGCAATAAATGGATCGCCCGTTTTCTTTCTATCGTAGAGCGGGGCGGTAATGCCCTGCCGCATCCGGCCACCTTGTTCGGCCTGTTTGCCCTGGGAGTGGTGATCATCTCCGGGATCGCCGCCCAGTTCGATCTTGCGGTGGTGCATCCCGGCACCGGGAAGACCGTCGAACCGGTCAGCCTGCTGTCGGTCTACGGCATGCACCGTATTATCACCGAGATGGTCACCAACTTTACCGGATTTGCTCCCCTGGGGGTGGTGCTGGTAGCGATGCTGGGGATTGGGGTGGCGGAAGGCAGCGGACTGATCGGCACCGGCCTGCGCCTGCTGGTGCTGAAGTCGCCCAAGCGCCTGCTCACCTTTGTGATCGTATTCGCCGGGGTGCTCTCCAACATGGCCAGCGAAGTAGGCTACGTGCTGCTGGTGCCGCTGGGCGCGATCATCTTTCTGGCGGTGGGGCGCCATCCGGTGGCGGGACTGGCCGCCGCCTTTGCCGGGGTCTCCGGCGGATACAGCGCCAACCTCGCCCTGGGCACTGTAGACCCTCTGCTGGCCGGCCTCTCCCAGGAAGCAGCGCAGATCATCGACAAGGCTTATCTGGTCAACCCGGCCTGCAACTACTACTTCATGTTTTTCTCGACCTTTTTCATCGCTACCGCCGGCACCTGGGTGACCGAAAAGATCGTCATCCCCCGGTTGGGAGCATACCAGGGCGATGAAAAGCCGGAAGAGATCCGCGCATTGACCCGCGACGAAAAACGCGGCCTGGTGTACGCCACCGTTGCGTTCGTGATCTGCGCCGTGATCATCCTGTGGGGATTGATCCCCTCCGGCGGTTTCCTGCGCAATCCGGAGACCGACAGCATCCTCAAGTCGCCTTTCATGAGCGGGATCGTCACCTTTATTTTTGTGCTCTCCGCCATCCTGGGGATCGCCTACGGGATCGGGGCCAAGACGATCAAGAGCGACGCCGATGTGATGAAAGGAATGGGCAAGTCGATGGAAACCCTGGGGCTCTACATGGTGCTGTGTTTCTTCGCCGCCCAGTTTGTGGCCTATTTCAAGTGGACCAATCTCGGGCTGATCTTTGCAGTGGAGGGGGCGGAGTTGCTCAAGGCCTCCGGACTGGGGCCGATTCCCCTGATGATCGCCTTCATTCTGCTGGCAGCCACCAGCAACATGTTCATGGGCAGCGCCTCGGCCAAATGGGCCATCCTGGCGCCGGTGTTCATCCCAATGTTCATGCTCCTCGGTTTCACCCCGGAACTGACCCAGGTGGCCTACCGCATCGGCGATAGCGTCACCAATATCATCTCACCGATGATGTCCTATTTTGCCCTGATCGTGGCCTTCATGGAACGCTATGTGAAAGACGCCGGCATCGGCACGGTGATCGCCACCATGCTGCCCTACACCTTCGCGTTTCTGATTGTTTGGACGATTATCCTGGTGGGCTGGATGATTGTCGGTGCCCCGTTAGGACCGGGGGCGGGGTTGTTTTTGAATTGATGTGCTGGATGTTGGATGCTGGATGCTGGATGCTGGATGCTGGATGCTGGATGCTGGATGCTGGATGCTGGATGCTGGATGCTGGATGCTGGATGCTGGATGCTGGATGCTGGATGCTGGATGCTGGATGCTGGATGCTGGATGCTGGATGCTGGATGCTGGATGCTGGATGCTGAAAGGAACGATTTATCCTTAGCAGATCAAGCGCTTTTTTGAAATACGCTTTTGTCTTTTATCCAGTATCCAGTATCCAGTATCCAGTATCCAGTATCCTTTATCCTTTATCCTTCACCCTTCATCCTTTCTTTCTTCTTTCCCCCCATAAATCCCCCGCAACTCCCCGCTGGTTGAGACGCTGATAAAGCCCTTGCTGCTCTCGAATTCCGGGCCGGGATTCAGTTGGCGGGCCGCTTCCGGGCTGATCTGGTCGGGTTCATACAGGATCGCCCAGAACGGCACGGCAATCCGTTCCCGGTCGGGTGCATTCCACACCAAATCACCGCCGCCGACATCGACCCAGTTTGTGCCAAAGCTATCACGGATCTGCCGCCGTGCCGACTCAAGATCACCGGTCAGCAGCACCCAGTCAAACCAATATCCCTGCTCGAATTTCGAATAATGGCGGAAAGCGCGGCGACAGATCGTCACGTTGGAGAGCTGTTTCTCAAACCCCATCAAGAAATCCCGCGCCGCTTCCAGCGAGGGGAACTCTCCCACCGCAGCAAGTTGCTGCACATGCTCGGATGCCATAGCCGCTCCGCTTATAAAACGATGATATTTGCCACAGAGACCCAACTCGGCCTGAAGCCGCACCCAGGTGGTAAATACTCAATGCCAATTTATTTATTCCCCGCCTTCTCCAAGGCGGGGACAGATTTACGCAGCGTCCAGCAAGTAAATCAGGGGCGGTTGCGCGCCCTAACCGCCCCTGCGCCGTTCGCTGAACGCTTCACGGCCCTGTCCCCTCCTTACTAAGGTGGGGAATAATTTGAGGCCTGAAAACTAACAACTGATAACTGACAACTGAAAACTGACAACTGACAACTAATTCACCACCTCAACCCTCTCCACCGCCTCATTTCCAGCATTGTCCCTCACCGAGATCGTCACCGTATGATTGCCTTTGGGAATATGCCGGCGCGGCACCCGCAGCAGCTTCTCTTCCGGGTCGTATTCAAAAAGGGTCCAGCGCCCGTCCACCTCCACCCGGATCTGGGTCTCGCGGTAAATGCCGGACATGGCGTCTTTCAGGGAGAAAGTCAGCGCAGCGGCGCGGGATTTGTTGAAGCGGCTGAGGTTTAACGTCGTGATGGTGGGAGGAATGGTGTCCTGGATCAGGGTGAATTTTTCCAGGCTGGTGATCCGGGTGGTAAAGGTGACCCCGCCGTCATCAGCCCGGGTGGGCAAAAATTTCCAGGCCTGGTTCAGCTTGCGGTAATAGGCGCCGATCCCCGGCAGGCGGGCCAGAGAATCCGGCAAGGTGATGCTGAGGTACGCCCCATTGTTCATCGGTTGGTCGAAGGGCCGGGCGATATACTCATCCGTCAGATATCGGTAAGCGGGGTTGAGGGGATAATCGTTGGCCTGCTGCAAAATCTCCACGTACACGGTGTCATAGGCTTGCATTGCTGGGAAAACGCAGCCGCAGGCGGCGGTCCGGAGAGTAGACGGTATTCTCCTTTCCCGGGATCACCGCTTCCCAGCGTGCCAGGCGTCGGCGCAACTGCTCATCGTGATCTGCCCCGAAAGGGGTAACCAGTGCACCCGGTTGCGCCAGCGGCCCGGCGATGAAAGAGATCTCCGGGCGGTACTGGTAGAAAAACACCGAGGAATTCAGCGCGGCGGTGGGGATTTCCGGAAATCCCTCGCGGATAGCGCCGAACGAAGCGCCGGAAAAGCGGAAATGCCAGCCGTCGTTTCCGATCCGGCGCCGGGTCGAATCCGGAAAAACGTAAAGCGGCAGGGTCTGGGTGCCGGCTTCATTCTTCGCCCTGATCCGGTACGCCGATCCTCTTTCGCCGGGAACATAGGGCAGGTCGAAATGATAGTAATAGTAAGAACTGAGCACCTCATCCCCCCGCAGTTCGGCGCGGTAATCGGCTACCGGGAATTCCCGTACCGGGTTATAGACGATGCGTTTAACCTCAAAATCGCGCAGCGGCTCCGGAGATTTCACATTCAGGGTCAGGCGGGCACCGCTTTTACGGATGTTTTCCGCCTGGGGGCTGATCAGGCGGTGATAGATCAGCGGTACCTCCACTTCCAGCAGATTGTCGAAATAATCGTAGATCTTGAAGCTGACGGTATTGGGTCCTTCTCTCAGGCTGCGGCCGGAGAGCATCCCCCCGCCCTTGGCGGTTTTGCCGTAAAATGGGAGACTGTTGGCGGGATGGCGGTAGAAATTATGATAATAGCGGTAACCTTTGCGCCACAGGGAAAAATTTTTGTCGATCTCGATTAGATGGGTCTCACCGTAATCAAAACGGTCGTACTGCACCTGATACACCAGGGAATCGTTGATGAACATCTCCGCCCGGTAAAAATCGAACTGGTTGGTGGCGCCGTTGGCCATGTCATAAGCCCGCAGCGCCAGATAGGCCCGGCCGCTCAGGTAGACCGGCCGGGTCTTCACCCGGGCCTGTTGGGGCAGGGTGACGATCAGGGTATCCGGTTCGTAATTGACCAGCGATGTCACGCCCTGAGGAACCACCGCCAGAAAACGTCCTTTGGGTGCAATCGTATCCGTCAGTCGGGATTTATAAAATTGCAGCGGATTGATCGGACGGTTGTAGCGGTCACGCATCTCAAAGTGGAGATGCGGCACCCCGATGCCGGTGGCGCCGGTGTAGCCGACGTGCTGGCCTTTTTTGACCGGAAAGCGGGCGGGATCGGGAAAAGCATCCAGCACGTTGTTGCGCGCCGCCAGGCGCAGCGAATCGGTATAGGCATTCAGTTCATCGGTAAACCCGTCGAGGTGACCGTAAATGGCATAATTGCCGTCTTTCAGCTTCAGGTAGAGCGCCTTGCCGTAGCCGGTCGCCGCCACCCGAATCCGGTAGACGTAACCATCTTCCACCGCAAAAATCTTATACCCGGTCTGGTTCCAGGTCTTGATATCGATCGCGGCATGATAATGACGGGGGCGGAACTCGCAGAAACTGCTGGTCATCAGTTCGCTCGCCTCGGTGGGCCAGGCATACTGCTGCGCCGGGGCAGGTAGCTGTAACATCAAGAGAAAAAGAACTGAAAAGAAAAGGAGTGCCATTTGGGGAAAGAAATCGTCGTCATTCGGGATAAGTCTCATTGATAATTAAACGGGAACCGCATCATTTAAAGCTATAAATATAGATAATCCCCGGCGTGTTTACAAATCTTTCCGGAAACCGGTAGCAATGCAAATTCTGAAAACTGAATGGCACGCAGATTACGCAGATTATACAGATTTACACAGATAATACGATTTAAACATTGCTACATTGCTAAAAGAATAGACGGTGCAATAATCAACAAGCAGTTAGACAATGTAACCATGTATTATCTGTGAAAATCTGTATAATCTGTGAAAATCTGTGTGCCATCGGGGGTCTGATCGCAACGACCGAATCCGAGATGCCCGGGCAGCATCAAAAGAAAAACCCAAAGCCGACAAAGGAAGGCGAAACCCGGATCGCCGGTGCGGGAAAATGAAAGCGGTCGAGCGCCGCGATCACCTGGTTGAGGATCACCGAGCGGGTTTCGATCGTTTTCAGGCGGTAATCCAGGGAAATGTATACTTCCCGCTCCCGGGTATCGTGGCGGGTCAGGCCCACCCCAATTGCCAGGTTCAGAAAGTCCGGAAACCAGCCGGGCAGGCGTCCGGCAAACAGCCCGGCTGGATTGGCTGTGAGCCAGAAGGTCATGTTCTCGTAATCCTCGATAGTGTCGTCATTGGTCTGACTGGCGGTAAAATGATAGCTCAGCTTATAGTCGAAATGGCGCAGGAAAGGGATGTTCTGCTGGGCGACCGGAAATACTCCCCCGACGATATTGGCGAGAAAATCACCGACCGAAAACCCCCAGCGCTCGTAAAGACCGTCGTGAACCTCCATCCCGGTCATAATGGCGATCCCCAGGCCGGCGCCGAGATATGAAGCGGTCTTGTTGCTGAACCCGCTCCAGCGGGACAGGAAATAGATATTCTGGGCGAACAGGCTGGTGGAAAAGATATGCCCGAACTTATCCAGCCCCCGGCGATCGTTTTCGAAAAAGGTCAGATGGCCGTCGGGATGGCGGGAAAAATGGAAGGGCACGCTTTTTTCATCGTAATAAATCGGGCGGGTAAAGATGTAGAAACCGCCCACCGTTCCCAGGATCAACCCGGCGGAAAGCCCCCCGCGCCAGCCCTGGTAGCGGTTGGGGGAATCGCGGAACGAGTCGTAGGCGTTGAATCCCTGGCTTAAGCCGGCAGGCGATGCAGCCATAAACAGTGCAATGATTAGTATCCGGATTTGCCGCTTCATCATATCTCGCTGAAGTTTTACTTGCGACTATTGTTATACGGCGATATTTTACGCCGTTTTCGATTGGCTAATGTAAAGCATGGCCATTGCGAATTCAACATTTGATTCAGGGTCGCTATCGAACTGTTTAACAAAATGTAATCGATATTCAGCCCACGAAACACGCGAAAGATTCGAAAAGATTGAGAATCAAAAGATTTCTCACTCCGCTCTGCTACGTTCGAAATGACAATGGGTTTGTCATTTCCGAACGTAGTTTGTGAGAAATCTATAACTGCATAAAGACTTAATACACATGTGTCGAAGGATTGGCAAATGCGCCCTAAACTAAAACTATTTCCACACGCCCTGCTCCTGAGCTTCCTGCTCACCCTCTCCGCCGGGGCGCAGACCGGGATGACGTTGTCGGAGAACGCCCGGGTGTCGCTGCTGACCATCTATCCCGGGAACGAGCTGTATTCCACCTTCGGGCACAGCGCCATCCGGATTGTCGATCCGGCTTTCAAGCTGGACCGGATCTACAACTACGGCACCTTCAGTTTTGAGGAGCCGGGGTTTTATATCAAGTTCTGCCGCGGAAAGCTGGATTATCAACTCGCGGCCTATTCCTTCAGCTGGGCGGAGGCGGAATATACCCAGGATCAGCGGCCGATCATCGAGCAAAAGCTCCGCCTCACCCCGGCGATGCGCCAGGCGGTGTTCCAGTTTCTGGAATGGAACTACCTCCCGGACAACCGCCGCTACCGCTATGACTTTTTCTTCGACAACTGCGCCACCCGCATCCGCGACGTGTTCGAGCATACACCCTGGGGACAGCCTGGCGCTGTATTATAATGATAGCCGGCAAATGACCTTCCGCGATTATATCGATCTCTACCTGGTCAATCTGCCCTTCAGCGACTATGGCATCGATCTGGGCTTGGGCGCCAAGACCGACCGGTTGGCGACAGCCCGGGAGGCGCTGTTTTTGCCGGATTATCTTTATGAGGCGTTTGGCGGGGCGACCATTACCATTGGCGGGGAAACGCTGCCGCTGGTCAGCGCCACCGACACTCTGTTGTGGTTCGAAGGGCGGCAGACCCCGCCGGCGCGGGATACCTTACCCTGGGCGGATATTGTTTTGTGGGGTGTTTTGGGGGTGAGTGCGGTGGTTACCTTGCGCAACCGGTCGAGTCGCGACTCGACCCTACTGAATCGGTGGTTGGATTATCCTTTGTTCGGGCTTACGGGACTGGTGGGATGGTTGATCGTGTTTCTGTGGTTCTTTACCGACCATACCAGCACCCCCAACAACTGGAACATCCTCTGGGCCTGGCCGACCCATTTGTTCATTTTCCTGGCGCCGTCTCTCCTGAAACGCTATCCCGGCGGGCGGATTTATTTTGCTGTCTGCGCCGGGGTGATGCTCCTGACCCTGCTCGGCTGGCCGCTGTGGCCGCAGCGGTTTAATACCGCCACCATTCCGCTGGTGCTGGCCGTTGATGGTGCGCAGCGCATGGATGGCATGGGGTAAAAGGCGAAGGGCGAAGGGCGAAGGGCGGAGAGCATAGGGCAAGACGCAGGGTCGAGTTGCCACTCGACCCTGCCGGCCAACATTTAATTTATGAAGAAAGAGCGGATAACATCGCCGGCATCACTCGGCGATAATATCCACATTGTATTGGGGGGCGCCCTTCGGCGCTCCCAAAATACCTTAATTGTTTGAGAACTGCAATTATCACGGTCTTGTGTTCGTTGGAACCCCGGGCAGTTCGCTACTGAATGCAGCCCTGGTTCGCGGTAGCAAATGTATTATCCCGCCAGATATTGCTGTCGCAATTGGGGTTTCCGTCCTCAAGATCTAAATAGCTGTTGTTGAGGGAGGTGTTGTTGGTGAGAATGTTGCCAAGCGCACCTGGCGCCGCCCAGATGCCTCTCCCGGCACCATTGGTGACCAGGTTCTCTTGAACATTAGAATCGTCTGTGCCCTGAAGCAGTATTCCGGCCGGAGGAAAGGACCCGGCCTTCATCGACTCGACGGTGTTACCGTTAACATGATTGTCACTGCCGTTCCACATACGAATGCCGACACTAAGAAAGCTGCCGCCAACATTGCTGACTTGACTATCTTTGACGTGGTTTTTGGTACCATTGTTGATCACGATGCCGTCACCGTCGAAACTGGTGCCGCCGGTAACACGACTGTTCCGGACCACAACGCCCTTGATATGATTTTTACTGCCGCCACCTGTGTTCGCCGAGACCTCCCCCAACAGAACGCCGACATTGCAGTTTTGCACGGTCCCGCCAGTGACGTGCACGCCTGTCCGGTTAAGAAGGTGGATGCCGACGCCGAAATTGGTATTGCCCAATGAGCCGTCAATGAGGGCACCCTCCAGGTTGACATGCGCTTTGTCTACCGCGATGATAATTCCCGCAAAAGTGCCGGTCAGCGTCACATGTTTCGTGGTAACGGTGTACATTCCCCCTGTGCCGGTGATGACTTCGTTCAGGTTCATCAGTCCGTTATCAAACGAAAGTGACTCCGGCGCTGTCGGATTGTCTTTCTGACAACTGGCGAAGATCAACGCCATGGCCAGTATGCCGAATAAATGGATATATAATCTATGCATTATCGATTCTCCTCTGGGTTGGTTAGGGTATGTTGGCATTTATCCAAAAACGTATGGTCGCATTTCACCGCTAATTGCGTTCTTTTTTGGCGCAGTCTTGGTGATACAAATAAGCACATACAGTAAAGTGTCAAGGAATTTCTAACCGCAGCCAACTATAATAGACTGAACAGGCAAAAGCAAGTGAAATCGTCTACGATCACGATGATAGCGTTATTTTTTGTTTTTCATGGCAGTATTCGTGACGTTATCCGGGATGAAACAAAGAAGCCCCCTAAGGTGTTAACACCTTTTTCACATTCCCACCAATTTATCTTGACAATCACAACCGACAACTTTATATTTGCCAATCATAATTAACAAGAACAAAGTTGTCAACCATAATTGAAAATTTACCATCTACCATTCACCATTAACCACTAAATCCGTCCATGGAAACACTACTCACCCAATACAACCCTCACTGGCAAAACAACCGCCCCTACCAACTGATTTTCCGGGCGCGCTATTGCCGGGAGATCATGGAACTGGCCGGACGGCGGGAGATTACGGTGCTGAAGGGCATCCGCCGCTCCGGGAAGAGCAGCCTGCTCAAACTGGCGGTCAATGAGCTGCTGCAGCAGGGCACGCCCCCGGAAAATATCCTCTTCATGAATCTGGAGGATTATCGTCTGGGTGGGGAAAAGACGCTGGAGACCCTCGATCAGATCTACCAGGCCTACCGCCAGATGCATGCTCTGGAGGGAAGAATCTACCTGCTTTTCGACGAGATCCAGGAAATCCCCGGCTTTGAGAAATGGCTGCGCACCCATTACGAGCAAAACGAGCAGCTCAAGTTTATGATCACCGGCTCCTCCTCTTCGCTCTTCTCCCGGGAGCTGGCCACCCTGCTCACCGGCCGCCAGGTGTCGCTGGAGATCTTTCCCTTCTCCTTCCGGGAATACCTCGACTACCGCGACAGCGCGATTCTGGCCGATCTCAACCGCCAGGACATCGATGCGCTTTATCTTTCCCCAATGTTCAAAAGAATCGAACCGCTCCTGAGACGCTATCTCGACCAGGGCGGCTTTCCGGAGATGCTCAAAAATGAGAACGGGGCCGGCAATATTCTGGCGCTGCAGCAGTATATCAGCGATATCATCCTGCGCGACATCGCCCAGCGCTACAACATCCGCAAAATCGAGGTGCTGCAGAAGCTCACCCTCTACCTGATCTTCAACATGAGTAACTTCATCAACATCACCCGGATAGCGGAGCTGGTAGGCAGCAACCGCACCACCGTGCTGGAACTGCTGGCCTATCTGAAGGAGGTCTATATGCTCTTCACCGCCGGCAGCTTCTCCTTTTCCCCCGCCGAGCAGCTCAATACCACCAAGGCGAAAAAGGTGTTCTGCGTCGACAACGGCTTCTTTGCCGCCATCAACACCGATATGAAGAAAGACTTCGCCAAGAAGATGCGCAACCTGGTGTTCCAGCACCTGCGTTTTCAATGGGGAAAGGAATTGTTCTACTGGAAGGATAAAGCGGAGATCGACCTGGTGCTGCCCGACGGCTACCCGGTGCAGGTGGCGGTCAATGAGGGCGAGATCGAGCGGGCGGTATCGAACCTGTTCTATTACCTCAACCAGCACAACCAGCCGCGGGGACTGCTGGTCAGTTGGAACAAGCTGCAAATCCTGGAAGAAAACGAACGCACCGTGGTCATCTGCCCGTTATGGATTTTTCTCAGTAAGGATGAGAACGAGGTGCGAGGGTATGGGAGTGATTAATTGCACACAGATTACGCAGATCAGCACAGATTTTCGCAGATAATACGTTTTAATAAACATTGTTACATATTTAAAAGAGTAGTCGGTGCAGTTATCAGTAAACAGTTCAACAATGTAACCATTCAACAATGCCACTAAGTCTTATCTGTGAAAATCTGTCAAATCTGCGTAATCTGTGTGCAATCATCAGTTTTTCGGAGCCATCGGCATTTTCCAAAACTCCGCCAACCCCACAATCCGGGCGATCTTTTTCGGAATGTCGGTATTATCCATCACCCCGCTGAAGCGGGCAGCGTGGGGGCCGAAGGCGAAGAGCGGCACCATCTGCCCGGTATGCAATCGGGTGGCCCAATCCACTTCCACGTCGCGCGCCGGCACTTCCCCCTCCTCGAAGGTCAGCCCCCCGGTCTCATGGTCGGAGGTGACGATCACCAACGTATTTTTCTCCCGCATGGCAAATTCGATTCCCTCCGCCACCGCATCATCGAAGGCTTTTAGCCGGTTGATGACAAAGCGGGGCAGGTTGGCATGGCCGCCGGTATCGGTGCCCTCTTCCTCTACCATCAGGAAAAATCCCTGCGGATTACGCGAGAGCAGCTCGATGCTGCGCCGGGTTATGTCGGCCAGCGAGGCAGTTTCATCTTCCGAGCGGATTCGCGATGAATATTCCCGGGTCACCATCCGTTTAAAATGGCCGATCAGATAGGGCGCGTCGCTGCGATCCAGCGCCTCCTGGCTATCGATGTAGGCATAGCCCATTTCCCCGAGCCGGCGCAGTGCTTCCGGATTCTCTTCAGTGCTGCCGCCCAGCAGCAATAAAATATCCTTGGCATCGCCGATCAGCAGGTTCAACCGGGCATCGAGCAGCTGGCGGGCAATTGTCAGGGTGTCGTCGCGGTGGGGCACATGGGCGGCAAAGGCTGCCGGGGTGGCGTCGGTGATGTCGGTGGTGGTGATCATCCCGGTCGCCCGGCCACTGTCGCGCATCACTTCCAGGATGGAGACGCGGGGGATCGAATCCGGGGTAACCCCGGCCATGCGGTTGTTGGTCTTGAAGCCGCTGGCCATGGCGGTGGCGCCGGCGGCGGATTCGGTCACCAGATTATTGGCGGAATGGGTGTTCACCAGGCCGGTCACCGGCATCCGTTCCAGGTGCAGCCGGCCATCCGGGCCGTAATAGGTCAGGCGGGTCAGCGTCACCTGGTTGATCCCCATGCCGTCGGCGATGAACAGGATCACGTTCTTCACCGGCCCGTTGGGTAGCAACGGGTAGGCCGGCGGCGTGTCCTCTCCGGCGGGCAGCAGGCCGTCATAGGCATCGGTCTTATCGCGCCGGGTAATTTCCAGGTTGAGAACATACATCCCCCCCAGCGCCAGCAAAAACGCCGCCAGCATCCCCGCCAGAATAAAACTCCCCCGCCGCAACATAAAGTCTTTCAGTTTCATTATCATGTAATAATCTTTATTTATCCACGGATTACACGGATGAACACGGATGAAATTTTAGCCACAGAGTCACAGAGATCACTGAGAGTTGTCAGTTGTCAGTTGTCAGTTGTCAGTCGGCGATTGTTGATCGATTCGTGCTTATTCGTGTACATTCGTGGCAAAAAAATCCGTGTAATCCGTGGACTATCCTTTGCTTTAATGCTTCCTCGCCACGAAGATCATTCGCTTACTATCATATCTAAATTCGCTTTTATCGTAATATCCGAAGATGTCCTCAATCACAAATCCGCATCGCTGCAGCAAAAGTTCCATCTCGTAGCGAAAGACGTAGCGCAGGGGCAGCACATTGGTCTTGCGGGCAATCAGGCGGCCGTCCTGGTCGGTGATCTCGTGAATATAGACGTGGACCGCCATCTGCACCGACGGATCATAGCCCCGGGCGATGTAGCGGGTGATCATGCGCTGGGTCTTGCGGTCCTCGAAAATGCCTTCGTATTTCAGGGGCATCGAGTGCCCCCACTGGGCGATGACGTTGCCCTTGAAGGAAATACGCTCTTCATTCGCGTCCCAATTGCTCATGCCGATGATCAGCAGCCCGCCGGGCTTCAGATGCTGCTGCAGTGCGTGGAGGGCGGCCAACTGCCGTTCCTGCTCCAGCACATGGGCGAACTCGCCGTAGGGCATCAGGGCCAGACCAAAGCTGCGACCGGGAATGTTCAGCTCGCACATATCCTGGCGCTTCAGGGTCACCCGCTCGCGAATCTCTGCGGACTGAGCGGCAAGTTTTTCCCGGGCGATCTTGAGCATGTTTTCCGAAAGATCGATCCCGCACACCGTGTGCCCGGCTTCCGCCAGGGCGAGGGTCACCCGCCCGGTGCCGCAGCCCACCTCCAGCAGCGGCGAACCACAGCGTGCGGCGTATTCCAGGTATAGCGGCAGGTCATCTTCCTTATCGCCGTGGGTCATCTCGTAGATTTCCGCAAAATCTGCAAAGGGATCAACAACTGCCGGATTGGGCTCTTTTTCCGCCATGATTGTCCTCCTGCGTTTCGATCAGGCTGTAGTACACGGTGAATTAAGTTTCTACGCAGTTATAGATTCCTCACAAACTACGTTCGAAATGACGGCGTTATGTCATTCCGAGGCACCAGCCGAGGAATCTGTAATTTTAGAAGGCTTGATTCACAGTTTACTCAGCTTTGCATCACTAAAAAAAAGTATGCTAAATTGCAACGTATCGATTGCCGATCCTAATAAAAACTTTGCTTTTTGGATGCAGGGGGGCTAATTTGGGCAGATTTTTTGTCACAGAGAGTTGTCAGTAATCAGTTGTCAGTTATTAGTTCTCAGTGATCTCTGTGGCTCTGTGGCAAAAGTCTTTGGATTGGTTTAATATTTTTTCAAAAAAAACAAACTTTGCATTGCAAAGTAGTTTGTGTCGAATTATATTTCCCACGCAAACAAGGAGAGATTGATGATCGCCAATCACATTTACCATGCCCTGGAGCAAGTGCGCGATTTACAACAGAAGATACTGGAAGGCCAGCGCTTCAAAGGATATTCCGGGCGAGCGCGGGCGGTTTGCGGCACCCTGGCGCTCCTGGCGGCATTTGTGATGAGTTCGTCGTACTTTCCCCAGACCACCCGCGCCCACGCCCTGGGTTGGGGTATGGTCGCCCTGATCGGGGTGCTGCTCAACTTTGGCGCGCTGATCCAGTGGTTCCTGTTTGATCCCGGTGTCAAACGGGATATCCGCCGCCTCAAACCTACCCTCGATGCGCTGCCGGCGATTGTGGTCGGAGGCGTGCTCACCACCCTGATGCTGATGCACGGCCATCACGAATACCTCTTCGGGATCTGGATGTCGCTCTTCGGCCTGGCCAACCTGGCTTCCCGTCACGTGCTCCCCAAGCGGATCTGGATGGTGGGCACTTATTACATCTTCTGCGGAACGGCCTGCCTGCTCGCCCCGATGAATCTGTTCCAGAATCCCTGGCCGATGGGGATCGTCTTCTTTGTGGGCGAATGGGTCGGCGGGGTCATCCTGCATTTCGGTGATACCCAAAATATTTCCCTGAGCGACCTGATTCACGATTTTATTATAAAGGAGGACAAGCATGTCCAGCAAATATGACAATCCGTTTAACAATCTGAAGCGCATTTTTCATGAGCCCAACCGTCTGGCGATCCTTTCGGCATTGTGCAGCACTGCCAACGGCCTGACCTTCCGGGATCTGCGCGATCAGTGCGATCTGACCGACGGTAATCTCAGCCGGCATCTCAAGGCCCTGGAAGAGGCCGGAGTGATCGAGATCGAAAAAAAATTCGTGGGCGTCAAGCCCCAGACCACTGTGCTGCTGACCGATATGGGGCGCGACAGCTTCATCGAATATCTGAAAGCGCTGGAAGAGGTGCTGCAGAAAGCCGCGGAAGCGATCACCACCGGAGAAGAGGGGGTATCCCTGCCCTTTGCCTGGATCAAACCGCTGGGGGCTTCTTCTTAATGGACTGATTAAAAAAAAAATTTATCAATGTGCTTTGCTAAGCAAAGTCCTTTGTTTTTGGGGCTTATATTGCTGTGCCGGCGGTACTACAAAACTTGAAGAATTGACCCACGAAACACACAAAAGGATACCTGAAAAAAGATAAACAATCAAGTTCCTTTCGTATCATTTCGAGTATTTCGTGGGCATCAATCTTCATCACATAGGGTAAAGCTTCAAATAGAAGTCAACTAACTCAAAAAAATATTCACAGGAAATGTGAGATCGTTATCGTTCATAAATTAAATAGAACCTTATGCTTCGAATCGTAGTTGTTTAACAGGATTTTTTTATCAACATGCCAATTAACGCTAAAATGCAGGGGCTGGATATGATCAGTGCAGTAAAACGGTTATCGACCAAAGAAGAAGAATTGCAGCGCTTATTAGAACAGGGATATACCTTACCCAGACACATCGCCATCATTATGGACGGCAATGGCCGCTGGGCCAAGCGCCGGGCCTTTGCCCGGGTGGCCGGGCATAAAGAGGGCGTCAAGACCGTGAAACAGATCGTGGAAGCGGCCGGTCAGTTGGGGATTGAATACCTGACCCTCTATACCTTTTCCAAGGAAAACTGGCGCCGTCCCATGATGGAAGTCTCCTTGCTGATGAAGCTGCTGGTCAGTTCGCTGAAAAGCGAGCTCGATGAATTGATGGAAAAAATGTGCGCTTGCGGGCCATCGGCGATCTGAACGATCTGCCGGAATTCGCCCGGGAGGAGTTGCTGAACGCCATGGAACGTACCCGCCATAACACCGGCCTCAATCTCAACCTGGCGCTCAGCTACGGCTCCCGCACCGAGATCGTCTCTGCAGCGAAAGATATTGCCCGGCGGGTGCGCGACGGCGAGCTCTACCTGGAAGATATCGACGATGAAGTCTTCGCCAACGCGCTCTATACCCGGGATATTCCCGATCCGGACCTGCTGATCCGCACCAGCGGCGAACAGCGCATCAGCAACTTCCTGCTCTGGCAGTTGGCTTATTCCGAGCTCTACATCACCCGCACCTGCTGGCCGGCCTTCAAGCGGGAAGAGCTCTGCGAAGCCATCATCAATTATCTGCACCGGGAACGGCGCTTCGGGATGATCAGCGAACAGGTGCAGAAATAAGCACGCCCCCGATGAGTTCATATCCGGACACGATCCGTTATCTGTTTGCCCTCCAGCGGGTGGGCATCAAGCTGGGTTTAGACAATATCCGCACCCTGCTGGAAGCAGTGGGCAACCCCCACACCCGCTGGCCGGCCATCCACCTCGCCGGCACCAACGGCAAAGGGTCCACCGCCGCCATGCTGGAGGCGATCCTGCGCCAGGGCGGATATCGAGTCGGGCTATATACTTCGCCTCACCTGGTCGATTTTACCGAGCGTATTCGGGTCGACCGCCAGCCGGTGTCCCGGGAGGTGGTAATCGAGTTCGTCGACAAGCTGCGCCCGGTGATCGATGCCATCCAGCCCTCATTCTTTGAGGTGACCACTGCCCTGGCGTTCCGCTACTTCGCCGACTGCCGGGTGGATATCGCGATCATCGAAACCGGGATGGGCGGGAGGCTGGATTCCACCAATGTGCTCACCCCGCTGGCCACCGCCATCACCCCGATCGGGATGGATCATCAGGAGTACCTGGGCGATTCCCTGCCGGTGATCGCTGCAGAAAAAGCCGGGATCATCAAGCCGGAGGTCCCCTGCCTGACCAACAATCACGATGCGGAGGTGCTGGAGGTGCTGCGCGAACATTGCCGGCGCCAAGGGGCGCGGTTTGTTTCCCTGGGCGAAACGCCGCATCCCCCGGAATTGCTCAGCGCGGATCTGGAGGGCAGCCGCTTTAACCTGCAGTATGAAACCGAACGCCTGGAGGGGCTGTTCCTCAACCTGCCCGGCGTTCACCAACTGAACAACGCCCTGCTGGCAGTGGGGGTAATCCGGGAACTGCGCCAGACCCTCCCGCTGCCGGAGGGCGCGATTGCCGCCGGGCTGCAAGATGTGCAATGGCGCGGGCGCCTGCACCGTATTTCCCGTGATCCGGATATCATCATCGACGTCTCCCATAATCCCGCCGGGGTGGCGGAAACCATGGCCTTCCTCGGCCGCTTTTACCGCCGGGAACAGATCCGGACGATTATTTTTTTACAATCAGATAAAGATTTCCGGAAAATTGGCGAATTAATATCAAAGTATGCTCATGCCGCCTGGGTAGTAGATCTGCCGGCCGGCAAGCCGCTGCCGCCGGAGAAGCTGCAAAATGCCATCGAAGCCGCCGGCGGAACGGCAAGCATTCTCCCGTCCTTCAACGCAGCATGGGAGGTTATAGCACAATCGCCAGAGAAGGACGCGTTGTGGCTGATTATCGGATCGCATTACCTCGCCGGCGAGGCCTACCGGCAGCTGAGCGATGCAGTGGTCTCAGGGCCATTTAGTTAAGGGGGCGTGATCAAGAAGTGGCAGTGGCAGTGGCAGTGGCAGTGGCAGTGGCAGTGGCAGTGGCAGTGGCAGTGGCAGTGGCAGTGGCAGTATTGTATTTCCTGCCGACTGCTACTGCCACTGCCACTGATTATATCATAAACGATTGCGCTTAATATAGTGGCCGTGCGTCTTACTCAGGTATGCGGGCCAGATCACAAACCCGGAGGTTCTGCGACAATTTTCTTGATTTTCTAAAATGTTGAATTTATATTTAGCCTCACGCTTTAGTCTCCGTTAACGCCTACAGCCTCCCCCATCCTCAGGAATTGAGAGGCACTTCTCGAGTAAAACCATGAACATAGACATCGACTCACCAAACTAACTTCAAAATGGGGTATCTCAGCCATGTTAGATTTAGAATCTCTAAAAACCCTGAAGATCGCAGAATTGAACCAGGTGGCCCAGGAACTGGGAATTCAGGGCACCTCCGGTCTCAAGAAGCAGGAGTTGATCTTCAAAATATTAGAGGAACAAACCGCTCAGGAAGGCCTGATCTTCTCGATGGGGGTGCTGGAAGTGCTGCCGGACGGCTACGGCTTCCTGCGCTCGCCGAAGTTTAATTACCTTCCCGGCCAGGACGACATTTACGTTTCGCCCTCCCAGATCAAACGTTTCGATCTGCGCACCGGGGACACCGTCAGCGGGCAGATCCGCCCTCCCAAAGACAACGAGCGCTTCTTTGCGCTCCTGCGGGTGGAGGCGGTCAACTTCGAGAGTCCGGAGAAAAAACGCGAAGCCAATCTCTTCGACAACCTCACCCCGATCTACCCGACCGAGCGTTTGAACCTGGAAAATAATCCCAAAGAATACACCATGCGCATCATGAACCTGCTGACCCCGATCGGCAAGGGGCAGCGCGGGCTGATCGTGTCGCCCCCCCGGGCTGGTAAGACCGTGATCATGCAAAAGATCGCCAACTCCATCACCGCCAACAATCCGGATGTGGTGATGATCGTGCTGCTGATTGACGAACGCCCGGAAGAAGTGACCGACATGGAGCGCAATGTCAAAGCGGAAGTGGTTTCCTCCACCTTCGACGAGCCGCCGGAGCGCCACGTGCAGGTGGCGGACATGGTGCTGGAAAAAGCCAAGCGCCTGGTGGAATACAAGAAGGATGTGGTGATTTTGCTGGACAGCATCACCCGTCTGGCCCGGGCGCACAACACCGTGGTGCCCCATAGCGGCAAAATCCTCTCCGGGGGGGTGGACTCCAACGCCCTGCGCCATCCCAAGCGTTTCTTCGGAGCGGCGCGGAACATCGAGGAAGGAGGCAGCCTGACCATCATCGCCACCGCCCTGGTGCAGACCGGCTCGCGGATGGACGAGGTGATCTTTGAGGAATTCAAGGGCACCGGCAACATGGAAATCGTGCTCGACCGCCGCCTGGCCGACCGCCGCATCTTCCCGGCCATCGACATCAACAGCTCCGGTACCCGTAAGGAAGAGCTGCTGCTGACCAAGAAAGAGATCTCCCGGGTATGGGTCCTGCGCAAACTGCTCAACGAGATGAACCCGATCGAAGCGATGGAGTTCCTGATCGGCAAAATGCGCAACACCCGCTCGAATGATAATTTCCTGGATAGCATGAGTTCGTAGGAAGACGTTTATGGGTTAAGGAGTTAATGGGGTGACCATGTAGGGTAGGGTCGCGACCCTACCCTACAACGTCCGTTTTTACCCATCCACTCATTAACCCATTCACCTAGTAGAATTTCTTGGCGCTTGCATTCGGTTTTTTTTTTTGATACATTGCCGCGCTTTGAACGAATATTAAGGAGTAACAAAGAAATGAAAAAAGATATTCACCCGGAATACAAGCTGGTGGTGTTTAAAGATTTATCGACTGATGTCGCATTTATGACCCGTTCGACGGCCCGGAGCAAAGAGACCATTGAATGGGAAGACGGCAAGGAATATCCGCTGGTGAAAGTGGAAATTTCCAGCTCGTCCCATCCCTTCTTTACCGGAAAACAGCACCTGGTAGATACCACCGGCCGGGTCGAGAAATTCCTGAAGAAGTACGGCAATCGTCGTTAGCACCCCTTTTTTGACATTTTGAAAAACGGAATGCCTGTTTGAGGGGTATTCCGTTTTTTATTGGTGTCGAGGAAGCAATGTTAAGGTGAAATTTGAGTTGATCAGAAAAGATGCTGGATACTGGATACTGGATAAAGACGTTCGAGCAACGTTTTTGCCAGCATCCAGCATCCAGCATCCAGCATCCTTCCTTATCGTAAAAATATTACAAATTCAACATGCATCACCACCCCTGGATTCGTAAAACATAATTTGATTGAGATATCATGTTAGAGAAACTGCAACATCTGGAAACCAAATTTGAGAAGATCGCCGCCCGGATGGCCGATCCGGAGGTCGCCGGCGATCATGAGAAGTATACCCAGTTGGCCCGGGAATACAGCGAACTGGAAGCCATCGTCAGGTATTACCGCCGCTACAAGACGGTGCTGGACCAGATCGCGGAGTCGGAAGGCATTCTCCGTGATTCCGACGACGAGGAACTGCGCGAGCTGGCCCGGGAAGAATTAACCTCACTGGAAGGTGAAAGCGAAACTCTGGAGAAACGCATTCAGCAACTCCTGGTGCCGCCGGACCCCAACGATTCGAAGAACACCATCCTGGAAATCCGCGCCGGCACCGGCGGCGATGAGGCGGGCATCTTCGCCGCCGATCTCTTCCGGATGTACGGCAAATACTGCGAGCGCAACCGCTGGAAGCTGGAGATCATCAGCGGCAGCGCCACCGAGCGGGGCGGATTTAAGGAAATCATCGCCCTGGTAACCGGCAAAGGCGCCTACGGCCGGCTGAAATACGAAAGCGGGGTGCATCGGGTGCAGCGGGTGCCGGAAACCGAATCTCAGGGCCGCATCCATACCTCCGCCGCGTCAGTGGCAGTGCTGCCGGAAGCGGCAGAGGTGGAGATCGACATTCCGGAGGCGGACATCCGGGTGGATACCTTCCGCGCCTCCGGACACGGCGGCCAGCACGTCAACACCACCGATTCCGCCATCCGCATTCTGCACCTCCCTACCGGGCTGATCGTCTCCTGCCAGGATGAGAAATCCCAGCTAAAGAACAAGGCCAAAGCAATGAAGGTGCTTAAAGCGCGCCTCTACGACATCGAGCTGCAGAAGCAGCAGGACGCCATCTCCAGCCAGCGCCGGGGGATGATCCGCAGCGGCGACCGCAGCGAGAAGATCCGGACCTATAATTTCCCTCAGGGACGGGTGACCGATCACCGCATAAACCTGACCCTCTACCGTCTGGAAGAAGTGATGCAGGGAGACCTGGACACCTTGATCGACGAACTGCAGATGGCCGACCAGGCGGAGCGGATGAAAGAAAGCGAGCCGCAGTAATTCGATGAGCGAGACATGGACGTTGCAGAGAGTCCTGAATTGGACGATCGGCTATTTCAACGAAAAACATATCCCCGAACCGCGCCTCAGCGCCGAGCTGCTGTTGGCCCATGTACTGGACTGCAAGCGAATCGAGCTCTACGTGCAATTTGAGCGACTGCTGAGCCCGGAAGAGCGCGCCGACTACCGTGCCCTGATCCAGCGCCGCGCCGCCCGCGAACCGGTGCAATATATCCTCGGCGAGACCGAATTTATGGGCCTGCCCTTCAAAGTGACCCCGGCGGCCCTGATTCCCCGGCCGGAGACCGAGCGCCTGGTCGACCGCGTTTACGAGCACCTCCGTCAAAATTCCCATTCTTCTCCATCAATCCTCGATATCGGCACCGGCAGCGGATGCATCGCGATTTCCCTGGCGAAAATGCTTCCGGAAGCGCAGGTGTGGGCGCTGGATCAAAGCGCCGCCGCCCTGGAACTGGCCAGAGAGAATGCCCGGCGCAATGACGTGACCCTGCAATTCCGGGAAAACGACATCTTCGATCCGGCGCTGACTTTCCCGGGACCGTTCAATCTGCTGGTCACCAATCCCCCGTACATCGCACAAGCCGACTGGGAAAATCTGGAACCGGAAGTGCGCCGCTTCGAACCCCGGGAAGCCCTGTTCGGCGGAGCGGATGGGCTGGATTTTTATCGCCGGATCGTACCCCGGGCCCAACAACTGCTGCTCCCGGGCGGCGGCATCTTCCTGGAAACCGGGTACGACCAGGCCCAGACCGTGGCGCAGTTGTTTGCTGCGGCACATTTTAAAACTGACATTCATCAAGACTATAACCAAATTGAAAGAATTGTGATTGCTTATTATGAGTAAAAAAACCAAGAAATCGAAAAAAAATCCTTATCAGGATCAAATCTTAAAGTTTTTAGAGCAGAATCCCAACCAGGCCTACCGGCGGAAAGATATTTCCCGGGCCCTGAAAATCGATAAATCCGGCTACCATCACTTCCGCAAGGCAGTGACCGAACTGGCCCGGGAGGGCAAGATCGCCCACCTCAAGGGCGGCCGTTACGCCGCACTTGCCACCCAGAAGGCGGTGGAAGGGCTGCTGCAGATGACCCGCAAAGGCTTCGGCTTCGTCGCCGACGACAGCGGGGGGCCGGACATTTTCATCCCGGCCCAAAACCTAAACACCGCCCTGGACAGCGACCGGGTGCTGGTGCAGGTCTTCCGCTCCTCCCGAGGCAAAAGCCGGGAAGGACAGGTGACCACCATCGTCAGCCGGGCCACCGACATGTTTGTCGGCACCTACCACAAAAGCCAGTACTACGGTTTTGTGGTGCCGGACAATCCCAAGGTCTACCGCGATTTCTACATCCCGGAAGGCAACGAGCTGAACGCCCAAAACGGCCAGAAGGTGGTGGTACGCCTGGGCAAATGGGAGTCATCCCAGATGAACCCGGAAGGAGAGATCGTCGACATTCTCGGCTTCCCGGATGATCCCGGGGTGGATGTCGCCTCAGTTGCGATCGGCCACGGCCTGCCCCTGAAGTTCGGGCACACGCTGGAACGCCAGACCAACCAGATGACCCTGGAGATCACCCAAGATGAAGTGACGCGCCGTCTGGATCTGCGCGATAAGCAGATCTTCACGATTGACCCCCCGGATGCCAAGGACTTTGACGATGCGGTCTCCCTGGAAAAACTGCCCAATGGCAATTATTACCTGGGCGTGCACATCGCCGACGTCAGCCATTTTGTGGAGGCCGGCTCGGCGCTGGACAAAGAAGCCCTGCAGCGCGGCACCAGTATCTACCTGGTCGACCGGGTGATCCCGATGCTGCCGGAGCATCTCTCCAACCAGTTATGCAGCCTGCAGCCCCACGAAGATCGCCTGAGCTACAGCTGCTTCATGGAGGTGGATGGGAAAGGCAAGGTAGTCAATTACGAGATCCGCGAATCGATCATCAACAGCAAGCGCCGCTTTACCTATCAGGAGGTGCAGGAAATCATCGATGATCCGAAAAGCAAAGACGGCTATGCCGGCATCCTGCGCGAGATGCACGACTTCAGCCAGTTCCTGCGCCAATGCCGCTTCGCGGAAGGCAGCATCGACTTCAACACGCCGGAGGTTCGCTTTATCCTGGATGAAAAAGGCCAGCCGGTCGATATCATTCCGGTGGTGCAACTGCACAGCCATCAACTGATCGAAGAGTTCATGCTCCTGGCCAACAAAACTGTGGCTGAGCACGTTTTCAAGATCGCCCCGGACGAGAAGAAACCCAATCCCTTCATCTTCCGGGTGCACGACAAACCGGACCAGGAGAAGCTGCATAAGTTCCGCGAGTTCATGCAGGCGCTGGGCTACAAGGTGCAGATCAAAGCCAACATCACCCCGGCGGATTTTCAGGCGATCCTGAAGCAGATCGAAGGGGGCACCGACGAGATCCTGATCAAGGAGGTGGCGCTGCGCACCATGATGAAAGCGGTTTATTCGCCGGTGAATGCCGGACACTTCGGCCTGGCCTTTAAGCATTATACCCACTTCACCTCCCCGATCCGCCGCTATCCCGACCTGATGGTGCACCGCCTGCTTAAGGAATATAACGGCGATCCCCTGCCCTTCAAGGAGAAGCGCGCCCGCAATCAGCAGTTGAAAGAGGTCTGCCAGATCACTTCCGACCGGGAACGCCGGGCGATGGAGGCGGAACGGGAAAGCGTGCGCATCAAGCAGGTGGAATGGCTGGTGCAGCATCAAGATCAGGAGTTTGAAGGGGTCATCTCCGGCGTCACCTCCTTCGGCATTTTCGTGGAAACCCTGCCTTATCTGATCGAAGGCCTGGTGCGGGTGGAACGGATGGAGAATGATTTTTATATCTTCGACGAAAAAACCTACTCGATGATCGGCCGGGAGAGCGGCGAAGTGCTCCGCCTGGGCGATCCGGTGCGGGTGCGGGTAGCCAGAATAGACCGGGAGCGCAATGAAGTCGATTTCGAGTTTATCAAAGCATAAGAGACTGCTGGCCGCCGTCTGGCTGGCGCTTTTGCTGAGCCCGGCGCTGTATTCCCAGGCATGGCAGGAGATCGGCCTGGATACCTTCCGGGTCGATTCCGGGGAAAAGGTCATACTGGCTACGGAAGCCGGCTACGGCGCTGCTTTGCGCAGCGAGGAACAGCCGACGTTTCCGCGGCGCTTCTGGATCAAGGGGGATGTGCAGCTTCTTTCCGATCCGGTGGAAACCGATGCTTTTTTCCTCTTCGGGACGAAGCATGACAGCACGGATTTCGTCTATGCCGCCGGCTATTCGCTGCAGCGTCAGGCAATCCTTTTCGGCCGGGTGGACCTGAGCGACAGCAGCGCCGCCGCCCTGGAGGTGCTGGCCCGCAAGGCGGTCGAGATCATCGATTCCCGCCGCCGTTACGTCTTCAAATTTATCTTCGACCATCAGACCAATGAATTGATTGCCGAAGTCAATGGCGTACCGATGACGGCGCCACTGCCGCTGAAAAGCAGGACGCTCAATTGTTTCGGATATATGGTGTACGATGGTGCCGTGCGTTTTCAGGCGTTGGAGATGGGTGGGGAGTGAGATGGCGTGAATGGGTAGATGGGTTAATGGGGAAAAACGGAGGTAGGTAGGGTCGCGACCCTACCCTACGTGCTCCGAACAATATAATCCGTCCGTTTTTACCCATCCACCCACTCACACCTCCCGCCACAACACCTTTCCCCCCTGCAGCGTCAGCAGCACCCGGTTTTCCAGGAGCGCTTCCGGGGGTTCATGGAAGATGTCGCGGTCGATCAGGATAATGTCGGCCTTTTTACCCACCGCAATGCTTCCGAGGTGATTCTCCTCATGCACCGCATAGGCACAGTTGAGGGTATAGGCTTGCAGGGCGGGAACCAACTCGATCCGCTCCTGTGGATAAAATCCCGGCGCTGCCGGATCGCAGTTCAGTTTACGGGTCAGCGCGCTGTAGATGCCCTTCCAGGGATCGAAAGATTCGATCGGGGTGTCGGAGCCGAAGATCAGCCGGGCACCGCTGTTCAACAGGCTGTTGAACGCGTAGGCATACCGCCCCCGCTCTCCCCAGTATTGCTCGATCAGCGGAATATCACCGGCCAGGTGAATGGGCTGCATGCTGGCGATCACCGACTGCTGGGCAAATAGCGCGATATCGTCCGGATGGAGCAATTGGGCATGCTCGACCCGGTGGCGCAGATCCAGACGGCGGCTGGTGTCGGCCACCTCGCCGAAGGCCTGCAGCACCTTGCGATTGGCGCGGTCTCCAATGGCATGGATGGCGCAGGAAAGCTTTTGCGCCACGCTCAGGGCGATCTTCTCCCGCAGCGCCTCCGCGCTCAGCACTTCCACCCCGGCATGATTCAGCCCCCGGTAATTGGTCAGCATGTCGGCGGTCTGCGATCCCAGGGCGCCGTCGCTGAACATCTTCACCCCGCAAATCTTCAAAAAATGATTGCCCAGACCGGCGTGATACCCCTTGGCCTCGCTTTCCTTAAGATACTTGTCGGGAAAATACCAGAAGATGCGCAGCCCCAGCTCCCCCTGGTCGTAGAGTTGCTGGTAATGGGCAAAATCGTAGGGCGTTTCCACACTGTGCGCGGTCGTGATCCCCAGGCGGTGGAACTCCCGGAAGGTTTCCAGCAGGGCAGGATAGATTTCTTTAAATGAGGGGGGAGCGATACTCTGGAGGATTTGCTCGCAGGCTTTTCCTGGAGCACCCCGCTGGGCTCGCGGCGGTCCGGGTAACGCAGGATCCATCCGCCCGGCGGGTCGGCAGTGGTCTCGTCGATGTCATGCATGTCCAGCACCGGGCTGTTGACCCAAACACTGTGCCAGTCCCGGCTCTGAAATGCCAGGAAATGGTGGGTGGAGATTTCGTCCAGCATTCGTTTATCGGGAAAATCGCTCAGACCCAGGCCCGCCTTGCTCCAGCCGCCGCCGGTGATCCATCTGCCGGGCGGCGTGGCTTCCACCGCCGTCCGGATCGCCGCCAGGGCTTCGTCAATGGTCGCACAGCCGGTAAAATCGATCTGCAGTTTGCGGGTCGCATAACCGGAGAGGTGGGTGTGGGCATCGGTCAATGCCGGCAGCAGCCAGCGCTTCCCGGCATCGATCCGCTCCGTTTCCGGGCCGGCCAGGCTCAGGATGTCCGCATCGCTGCCCAGCGCCAGGATGCGGTTGCTCCCGACCGCCAGGGCGCTGGCCGCCAACGCCCGGCCGCTGGCTGGATCGAATATCCGGCTGTTATACAAAATTAGATGAGGTTTGGAATGTAATGGCATCATGAATAAATCCATCCAAAAATCAATATGGCACTACCTGAATATATCGAAAACCCGTCTTCCTTACAACCGAATATCATATAAAAAACGCACATACTGAGTGTAAAAAAAACCCCGCTCAAGGCGGGGCTTCACAAAACAAATCCGGTGCAGCAGGAAATCAGCGGCGCAGGGTCTCGTAATGAAACTCCAGTTTTTCCGCTTTATACTCTTCCATGGCATGATTGATGGGATTTTCTTCGTTGTCTGCGACGTTTTTGATCTCTTTTTCCTCTTCTTCATGCAGAAAATCATCATCAAAACCGCCTTCCAACTCTTCCAGGATTTGGTGGTCACGTTTCTTCTGATAATATTCTTCATTGATCTGGCGAGCACGTTTGGCAACGACCATTACCACTTCGTACAAATTATCGGCCGTATCTAACATGCCTTCGATATCTTGAGTTTTAGCCGGCATTGGGATCTCCTTTATCTTTCCCTTCAAAAATTGAACTGCAAATCTACACAATATTTTCCCGGAAATCAAACTTCATTTATCGAAAGCCTGATTTAGTTGGAGGATTCCCGCTCTACATTCAGCAGATCATGGATCTTACTCATCACTTCAGTATCATTCGGCGTAAATACCAGGATATTGCGATAGGCGCTGATGGCACTTTCATAATCGCGGTTGCGCAGAGCAGCCTCCGCTTCCTGCTCGAAAGCGGCAATTACTTTCGCCTGAAGGGTCAGGGCCGGATCATTCGCCGGATCGATTTTAAGCACTTGTTCCAGGTAGAAATTGACATTATCCTCAGCCGGTTCGACGTATTGCTGTTTCTGAAAGGCAATATTGGCTTTCAGCATCCAATCCTTGAACGCTTCCTGATGTTCCTCCAGATCAACCGCCGCCCCGGTATTTTGCAACTGGCGGATCTGTTTGATCTTGCGATTCACCATCGGGGTAAGGGCGTCGTTAGGATATTCCTCGACAAATTGATGGTAAGTAGCCAGCGCCGCCGCGTAATCCTGCTGATGGAAATACTTTTCCGCTTCCGAATACAGCGCAGTGGGGGAAGTCGACTGATTCATGGCAAAATAGGCCACCCCCAGGGCAACCAGCACCAGCACCGACAGCAGCCCGATGATCATGCCCTTGTTGCTTTTCCGGGCGGCGGGGGGGGTATAATAATAGTTTTGTGAAGCGTCATCCTGATAATAATCCGGCTCCGGCTCCGCCTCAATATCCTCATATTCATAGGACGGCTGCTGAAAATCATCGCCGCGGTAGTCGGCGTCATCCATGGCTTCCTCCGCCGGCTGATCTTCAAACGTATCCAGTCCCTGCGCCGATGTTTCATCAGTGGGCAGTACCGGCAGGAAGGCCTCATCGGTTTCATCTTCAGCATCGGAAGCCAGGGCAAGGCGAGTCTCGCTGTTGGGATCGGTCGAAGTCGAATGCTGTTCCAATTGCAGCATCCCGTTGATCCGGCGGTTTTTGGCCTCTTGTGCTTCCCGGGCTTTACGCCTGGCTTCATCCTCGGCCTGCTGCGCCGCCAGCACACTTTCCGAGACTTTCTTGATCGTCACAAAGTCAATCCCGTGAGTGGGGCAAATATTGCTGTTGATGCTTTTGTCGCACAACTGGCAGAAGAACGTTAACCGCTCGGTTTTTTTCTTGGTTGCACTCATAATCTGTTGCTCTCCTAAAATCGCTTTGAAACCATGCTAAGACTTAACCCTAAATAAGCTATCCATTATAATTAGTCTTTTCCCGGCTCGTTAGGTTGTGTTCTAAAACAAATAAGCCGGAAGGATGTTTTTGATTGAACTCCGGCTATGGTATGACGTAAAAAGGATGTATACCGCCAAATTCTAAATGGGTGATTGATTTTCGGGAATATCGGCTTATTTTTCCATTAGAGATAAGCAGGAGGTCGACCATGAAAATATTTAAAACGATACCGCTTTTTGGGCTGATGCTGGTGGCCTACACCCTGATACTCGCCGGTTTTTATTACAATAACCCCAGCGCGCATCCGATGGATCACGTTATCGCCAACATCGTGCTCCCCTCCCACCAAGCCTGGACCCTGCGGGTGGGGGATGCGGTCGTCTTGTTTGGACTGATCCTCCTCTTCGTGGAAATTCTGAAATCGACCAACGCATCGGACACCACGGTGATCGAGCATGTACTGTCTACATTCGTGTTCATTTTTTATATGATCGCTTTTCTGCTCGCCCCGATGGTGGCAAATTCGACTTTCCTGATCCTGACCATGATGTCGCTGATCGACGTGATCGCCGGTTTCACCATCACCATCAATACTGCGCGGCGGGATTTCACGGTGGGGTAAGGATGAAGGGTGAAGGATGAAGGATAAAGGATGAAGGATGAAGGATGAAGATGCTGGATACTGGATAATAAAAAAACGCTCATACTGAGGACTGTGTAATGCGGAGCACTTTTGCATGGGGCATGGGGCATGGTGTATTACAGTGCGGGTGTCGGAACCTGCGCTTGCACATGACGGCGCCATGCACCATGCCCTTTGCCCCATGCGATAAAACGTTACACGGTGCTCAGTATGAGCGTAAAAATAAATACTTGCTCTGGTGCAAAAGTTGGATTCCTTTCAGCATCCAGCATCCAGCATCCAGCATTAATTGAGCATTGCGCATTTACCATTAAGCATTGGAAATTACCATGATTCTAAAATGCGTCACCTGCGGCCGGGAGTATGATCCGGCGGAACTCGATTACACCTGCCCGGATTGTGGGCCGATTGCCGGCACCTGTGAGGTGCGATATGATTACGAGCAGATCTCGCGTCGGTTTTCCCGGGAAACCCTGCAGCGCAATCCCGATCCCACCCATTGGCGCTACCTTCCCCTGCTGCCGGTTTTGCAGCCGGCGCACATCCAGCCGCTGGCCGTCGGAGGCACTCCCCTCTACCGTGCCCGGCAGTTGGAGCAGTCCTGGGATATCGGACAAATCTGGGTCAAAGACGACGGGCGCAATCCCACAGCCTCCCTGAAAGACCGCGCCTCCTCCCTGGCGGTGGTAAAAGCCCTGGAGAAAGGCGCCACCGCGGTAACTGCTGCCTCTACCGGCAACGCCGCCTCTTCCTGGTCGGCGTTTACCGCCCTGGCCGGTCTGCCCAACTACATCTTCGTGCCGGCCGGCGCTCCCCGGGCCAAACTGGCCCAACTGCTGCTCTACGGCGCCACTGTCATCAAGGTGAACGGCAGTTATGACCAGGCCTTCGACCTCTGCTGCCAGGCCGCCGAGAAGTGGGGATGGTACAATCGCAGCACCGCGATCAACCCCTACCTGGGAGAAGGCAAAAAAACCGCGGCTTTGGAGCTTTGCGAGCAGCTCGGCTGGGAGGTGCCGGATTATGTGCTGGTGTCGGTTGGCGACGGCTGCATTTTTCAGGGCATGTGGAAAGGATTTTGCGATTTGCACCGCCTCGGGCTGATCGAGCGGCTGCCGAAGATGATCGGGGTGCAGGCCGCAGGCAGCGCACCGTTGGTGCAGGCCTGGGAAGCGGGCTGGGAGCGCTGCAAGCCGCTACAGGCCCATACCGTCGCCGACAGCATCTCGGTGGGCATTCCCCGCGATCAGGTCAAGGCACTGCAGGCGGTGCGGGCTTCCGGCGGACGTTTTATTGCCGTTAGCGATGCGGACATCCTGGAGGCAATCCCGCTGCTGGCCCGCCGGGTGGGGGTATTCGCCGAACCGGCCGGCGCTACCGCATTGGCCGGATTGAAGCAACTTGCCGGAAACGGTATCTTCACGGCAAAGGATACGGTGGCGGTGATGGTCACCGGCCACGGCCTAAAAGATATCGACGGCGCCATGAAGGCGGTCTCCCAAACCCCGCTGGAGATCGAAAACAACCTGGAAGATGTCGCCGCGAAGCTCTCCCTGCCGGTTTAAACCCGGGAAGTGCAAGGTCGCGTCGCAAAGTCGGCATGGTCGAGTCGCATGGTCGAGTCGCGTGGTCGAGTCGCGGTCGAGTCGCGACTCGACCCTACTACGTGCGCAATCCTATTAATGAATGGGCCAGCCGGTAGGCGGGTTGATGGCAGCAAGGTCTTCATCGCTTCGCACGCCCTTCCCCGCCATCAACCCGCCTACCGGCTGGCCCATTTAAAATTTAATTCCAGAAATTAAATTTTTGACGTCCACCTCATTTCCTCCGGGCAATCTTCCCGATATTGGGGCAAGATTTTTAAAATGCCTTCGTATCAAGGGATTGAACCATCGAAGGCCGCATCACCCCATTGCCGGCAGGAAGCCGCTTGGAGAGGCGCATGCTAATTAGTACGGGATTCCGGATGTTAAGCAGACTTTCAAGCGGAGAAAAAAATGAATGTATTGTTAAGGCAATTAGGTGAAAAATCATTCCGGCAGGATCTTTCGTTCCTTTTTTCAGGGGGCATTATCGGCTTCGAGCACTGCCCGCGTTTCCTGCTGGTGGAAGATGAAGCACATGATCCTTTCCGATGGCTGGTGTCGCTGGATCAATCAGGTTTACGGTTTCCAGTATTGAATCCATTGACGGTGATGCCGGAATTTATCCGCGAGCTGCCCGGGCATCTGGTAGAACGCCTGTTCTCATCGGACCACATGATCGATATCTTTTGTATTGCAACCATTGACGGAGAGACGAGGAAAGTTACCATCAACCTGAAGAGCCCGGTCTTAATCGATTACCGGGCCCGGATGGGCGAACAAGTGATCCTGCCTTCGGAGCACTTGTCGGTCGCCTACCCGCTTATTTAAGCATTTTAGTATGGTACACTCGCAAGGGGAACTCAAATGCCGTCTCAGCAAAATCGAACCGCTGCTGCTGCCGAAACCGGTATATCAGCAACGCATCTCAAACAGCTATCGCCACGGGAACGATTGATCGCCAGCCTGCTGTTTTACGAAAAATTGACTGTTCCGGAAACTGCCTCAATACTGCAGCTTCCGGAAGAAGCCGTACGCCTGCTGCTGATGCAAATTCTCTCCCGATTGGCGGATAGCGCTACTGCCGCCAATCAGCCGCAAAACCGGCCCAGACCATCCGAAATCATCCGCTGATCCCATCATTTTCAGGCATGGTGCAGCCCGCTTCCCCGCCGTTCAAAAAACCATTTCCGGATATGTGACCACCTGCACATTTGATTCCAGACGGGAAAAGATTTAAAAAATTGCCTAAAGTAGACCGGCAAGTTCTCGATATTATAATTACGGAATTACGAATGACACGACAGCATTCATATTCCGGATTGGAATGAAGTTCGTCGTTCGGAGAGTGGCATAATTCGATAACTCTGGAGATACGCTTAGCGTATATGGGATCAAGATGAGCAAACATAAGAAAACGCCAGGCGATACGGATTCCGAGAGGGAAAAATTAAACAAGGCTGATAAAGTGAAACCATCATCGCAAATAGGATCCTCGCTTTCTGAGGAACGTCTGGAATTGATCCGGCAGCGGATCACCGATAACTTTTACGATCAGGACATCATTCTGCAGGAAATTGCCAGCCAGATTATGCGCAGCAAGGAGTGGCTGGATTTTATCAACGGCTCCCGCTTTCAGAAAAAATAACCCGCCGGCATGCCGAAGCCCTTACTATATAAGGGAGAATCGATCTTTTCGCTTGACATTACAGTTTATATTTCGGATATTTTTGCGCCTACTAATTAACTACCTTAATTCTAACAGGAGGTTCAAAATGAATCGTAAGGAATTAGTCGATGCCATAGCCGGGAAAGCCGGGCTGAGCAAAAAAGATGCTGAAAGTTTTTTGAATGGCTTTATTGGTGCAGTGACCACAGAACTGAAAAAGGGCGGTTCTGTTAACCTGGTCGGTTTTGGCAGCTTTAAGGTAACGACCCGTGCAGCCCGTGAAGCGCGCAATCCCCGCACCGGCGAGAAGCTGCATATTCCCAAACGTAATGTGCCCTCGTTCAAACCGGGCAAAGATCTTAAAGAATCGATCAACTGATTTTAGGGCTGTGAGAAAGCATGGCTGTTCTGATCTAGGCAATTAGACCGGCCGCTTAATTACACAAATTTATTATAACCTGTTCTCAACCGCATTGGCCGGCACGAGGACAGGTTATTTTTTTGCTATGGGGCTGAGGGAAAGTATGGCGGAATTCTCCGCATTACAAAGTCATCTGCATGAGCGTTTGTTTACATGGCCATATAATTCGTACCGCTTTTTTTTAGTTAGCGTTCAGGAAATCATATTAATAACCGATAGTTGAAAAATACAGCGCGGGATTTATGATGAACTCAACAGCGGTGATGTGAAAAGGTATGATGCAAAATCTTGAAAAACTGATCGAAGTATTTCTTGGGGAGCTGACCCATGCCGATGGCGCAGTCGCGTTCGACAGCATTACCGCCGCTGCTGATGTTTCCGCCAAACAGTTGGAATTCAGAATGCTGCTGTCCACCCTGAATCCGGAAGCACAATATCTTATCGATAAATTTGACCAGGACCCGGTTCTGAGCGCTGAGGATCCCCAGGCGCGTCTGCAGGGGCTGGTCGTTTATGCCAGAACCACCCTGAAGCTGCTCCAGCGTAACATCATCCGCGACCGGGGCACGTTGATCCCCACCCCGGATTTTTCCATACTAACTGAAAGCATGCCCGGCCTGGCCCTGGTGATTACTGCCCGCTGGAAAGAAGCGCAACGCTGCCAGAATGCCGGCGCTTATCTTTCTACCATCATCATGCAGGGAAGCATACTGGAAGCGCTGCTGCTGTCAAGGATGCTGCAGGACACCACCGCGGCCCAGCGCAGCCGCCGGGCCCCCAAAACCCCGGATGGGAAAGTGCCGGCGATTCAGGACTGGCAGCTAAACGAACTGCTTGCAGTGGCGATCGATCTGGGCTGGCTGAAATCCGATTTGAGCGATTTTAGTTTTGCGATTCGTAAATACCGTTACCTGATTCATCCCTGGGGCGAAGTCTCCGCCAAGTTTCCCCTGAATGCGGGCGTTTGTAATGCCTGCTGGAAGGTGTTAGATCGCGCGGTGGATGATTTGCTGAAATCGGTGGTTGGTTGTTGGCTTTTGGCCAAGACAGTTTCTCTGCTAATAACCAATGACCAACAACCAATGGCAGTTTTAACAAGTAGGGAAGAAAGCTTGACCGGTCACAAACCCTCTATAAATAAGCAGCGCCCGGCTGGCGGGTAGCCGGGCGCATGCTATAGGCTTCAGGAGGTCTCATCCACTAACCAAGCCAATTTGGATATCTGCAAACTCCTTGCCAACCTCCCAACAAAACACGCAAACTCAATCAAAACAATCCATTATAATCACACCAACGATTTAACCCATCCATGGCCCAAATCGTACGCACCCACACATCGAAATTGACCCAAGAACAATAAAAACAATTTTTTATTCTAATGGAACAATTCGACTGGCATGGCACAATTGTACCACCCCTTTCAGGCTGATTTGAGGGTGGAAGTCGACCTGGAACGGAATAGTTTCGTGACTTTTTGCCAAACGGTCGTTTTGGGCTGTTGCAGAAGCTGCAATTGCTTTTGGATCTTCGGCACCGCCAGCAGGCCGGCGGTATAACCTTCATCGAACAAGGCGCCCTGCTGATCGGGATCGGTGGTGGTCAGGTGGGTCAGGTTGGGCTCAATGACCACATCGGCTCCGCGGATGGCCCGGCGGGTGTGGGAATCGATAGCGATCTCGAAAGCGTTCATCAGAATATTGATCACCCCGCTCGGTTCACGGTAGATCTTCATCGTGCTCAGGCATATCGCCGCAATGAGGTCGGCATCCATATTCTGCAGGGGAGAGATCGGCACGTTTTCTACCAGAAAGCCGTCAACCAGCAGGCGGCCGTCGATCTCGATCGGGGTGAAGATTCCCGGCACGCAGGTGCTGGCCATGATCGCCCGGGCCAGATTGCCTTCCCGGAGCACCACCTTCTCTCCCCTGGCAATATCGGTGGCGATGATCGCCAGGGGCAGCGGGGCGTCTTCGATGTTGACCCTGCCGAGATGCCGTTCGACAATCTCCCCGATCACCCGGTTGGAAAGCAGCCCGCTGCGAGATACTGTGAAAGCCGACACCTTGCTCCAACTCATCGCCACCGCCTGCTGGCGCATGGTTTCGATCGGCACTTCGAAGGCATGGAATGCTGCGACCATCGCACCGATGCTGGTCCCGGCCAGCAGGTCGATCTGAATTCCGTTATCCTGAAAGGCCTTCAGCACCCCGATATGGGCCATGCCCCGGGTCGCCCCCCCGCTGAATGCCACCCCCAACCGGGGCGGTGCGGCGGAACCGGGAGATTTTTGTGGTTGGTTTGTCATATACGATGTGTGAGTTTTCCCCATCCCCCTTTCTCCTTCATCCCTTATCCTTCATCCTTCATCCTTTATCCTTCTTCCTTTATCCTTCATCCCTTACCCTTTATCCTTTTTGCTCAGCTTCACGCTCAGCCCCACCCCGTCGCGCAGGGGAATGAAGCTGTTCCAGAGATTGTCCGCCTCCGCCAGCAGCCGATTATATTCCTGCACGGCGGCAGTCGCCGGATCGGACGCCGGGCCGGTCACCTTGCCCTGCCGCAACACATTATCGGTCACCAACATCCCCCCGGTGCGCAGACGCTCCACCAATCGAGGCAGGATCAGTGGGTAGCCCTCCTTGTCGATATCATTCACGATCAGATCGTAGGTCTGCTTCAGGGTGGGCACTACCTCCAGGGCATTGCCGCAGATAAAGCTGACCTTATGGGATTGCCCGGCTTTTTCGAAATAGTATTTGGCGCGTTCGATATTTTTCTCATCGGTTTCGATACAGGTGATGCGGGCGTTTTCCGACAGCGCCAGGGCCATCCAGAGCGCCGAATAGCCGAAACCGCTTCCGCACTCCAGCACGGTATGCACGTGGCCGAACTGGATCAGGGTCACCAACAGCCGCCCCACCGCCGGACCGATGATCGGGAAATTGCGCGCCTCCCCTTCCCGGGCCATCTCTTCCAACACCGGATCCGGAAGGCTGGTAAGGCTGTGGATATAATTTTCAATATCAGGATGAACAATCATGGGCTTCGTCTCCGTCAGGCTGCAGCAAGTATATGTTTTGTCCCTCGATGCACAGCGGCAGCAGCGTCAGGCGGGCATTCTCCTGATTAATGCATTTGCCGCTCTCCAAGTTAAATTGCCAACCGTGCCAAATGCAAGTGAGCTTATCTTTTCGCAGGATGCCGTCATCCAGCCGGGCCCCGGCATGGGGACAGCGATTTTTAACGGCACGAATGCCGGAAGAAGTGTGGAACAGCGCCAGCGAGTCACCTCCCGGCAGCAAAATCCGTCTCCCCTGCCCAGAGGGCACATCTCCGACATTGCACAGGTAAATCCGCAACAAACCTCCGTTCCTTACATATACAAATTCAGCACCGCCCCGATTTCCGCGCCATAATGGGCCAGCATATCGGAGAAATAGACCAGGAACATCATCACAAATGCCAGGGTGAGGATCACGACCGTCCCCAGCAGCGCAAAATAGCTGCGCAGCTTTTCCAGCATGGCCGCCATTTCCTGCGGGTCCTGCGCCCGGGAGGCCCGGCTGCCGGCCTGGTAGAGCAGAACTCCCAACCAGAACGGGATCCAGGCAAACAGGATCCCCACCAGGGTCAACACCGCCAGCGCGCCGCACACCATTGACAAGAAACCGAGCAGCTTCAGCCAGGCGCTCATGTGGGAGGCGATCACGTGCAGGTGCCTTAATAAGGCGTTATCGGGCGTTAGACCTTCGTCGTAAATGGAGGATTGCAGCATGAAAGGATCCCTTCTGAAATGTTGGGCTTTTGGTTGTTGGTCTTTGGTTATTGGTCTTTGGTTATTGGTCTTTGGTTATTGGTAAAGACTAAAGACCAACAACCAAAAACCAATACCCAATTTCAAGCTGAAAAACTCAGCATCGTGCACTTATCACTATCCACAAACATAAAATACGAGATCCTATTTCCCAAGACAATAATTATACCGGCGATCAGTAAAAAAAGATGGTTTCTTCCTGGTAATTATCACGGTCGATTGCCCGAATCCGCAGCCGATCAAAAATCAAGAGCCCTACTTCATTGTCTAATTCACCTTCATAAACAGCCGTGTTGGCATCAAGGATTTCGGTACGGATCATGTCAAAAGCGATCCAGGCCGGTAGATTGGAATTCGGTATGGAGTGGAGATAATACCCCAGGCACTGTACCGATACAATATCATCCACTCCCTGATAATCGAATAACACTGCCCGGCTATGATAATTGCTGTCCAGGCTGCTTTCCAGCACGATCGGTGCGGCATAGATCAAACGCTGATCCAGCACATTATTCTGCGGATAGATCACCGCCGTCGTGTCCAGGGGGAAATATTTCTCCGAGCGAACGGCAACGCTAACCGGGCGGCCGGAACGTTCATCTTCGCCCAGCAGTGCCTGCAACTGGAATTCACCCAACTGATCGGTCGAATCCGCTACGTTTTCCACCAATACCAGGGCATCCCTCACCGGCGCGCCGGTAAACGCATTGGTAATTTTACCGCTTATTGGCACAGCCTGATTTACCTGCTCAGCCTTGTAATCATATCCCAGAAATTTATTCGTATCACAGTTGGTGAACACCACCATCATCAAACCAACCATCGGCAGCCGCCAGTAGCGGTTAATGCGCATACCGTTCTCCTCCGCTTAAGTGTTTCCAAAGTGCTTTTACCACCCACTTATTAACTTCATGTCAATATATCGACCGGTGGAACCAAGTAAATAACCTAAACGGGCCAAATTCGCTTGCACCCCCGGGAGATATCGGCAATGCGCAGAAATATGCGGCTCTTGAATGACGGTGAAGAATATTAATTATCCGGTTTCGAAAGCCTGATTTTCTTTGTAGATTAACCTGTTTAATTGCATGCGGGGAAATTACCGCGCAACGTATTGTTTTTTTACTGGTGGGACAAGTTACAAGATGATCAGCATCATTCAAATACAGCCGGACAGCATCGCCGAGGAGCTCGGCCTGGAAGCAGGCGATGCGGTGGTCTCCGTCAACGGCAAGGAGATCAGCGACGCCCTGGATTATAAATTTTATATCACCAACGAGGAAGTGGAGCTGGTGGTGCAGCAGGGAGAGGAGCGGCTGATCTACGAGATCGAAAAGGAATATGACGACGATCTCGGAATCCAACTGGAGGATCTGGAACTGCGTTCCTGCGGCAATGCCTGCATCTTCTGCTTCGTATTCCAGAATCCCAAGGGGATGCGCAAGAGCCTTTACTTCAAGGATGAGGATTACCGCTTTTCCTTTCTGTACGGCCATTACACCACCCTGACCAACGCCACCCGGGAGGATCTGGAACGGATCGTGGAACAGCGTCTCTCCCCGCTGTATATTTCGGTGCACGTCACCGAGCCGGAGTTGCGCAAATTGATGCTGGGAATCAAGTTCGACGACCATCTTTTCGAGAAGATCGATTACCTCACCTCCAACGGCATCGAGTTGAACTGCCAGATCGTGCTCTGTCCGGAGCTCAACGACGGAGCGCATCTCGACCAGACCATCGCCGATCTGAAGGCCTATTTCCCGATGATCCAGTCGATCGCCATCGTGCCGGTGGGCCTCACCCGCCACCGCAAGAATCTGTTTGCCCTCAAGCCGGTCACCCATGAATACAGTCTGAGCACCATCGCTGAGACCGACCGCCGCCGGAAAGCCCTGAAGGCAGAACTGGGCAGTTCCTTCGTCTATCTCTCCGACGAATTTTATATCCGCACCGACCTCCCGATCCCGGAAAGCGATTATTACGAAGGCTTCTATCAGTTGGAGAACGGGGTGGGGCTGACCCGCGATTTTATCGATAACTTCCAGGCAGAATACCCCCTGCTGAAAAATCCCGCCGGACGCCCGCTCAATATCAGCCTGGTCACCGGCACCCTGGGAGCGGAGGTGCTGAAGAAATATTTCCTGCGCCAGTTGAACCAGCTCCCCGGGATGTTCTTCAAGCTCCATCCGGTGCTCAACCGCTTTTACGGCCCCAGCATCACCGTGTCGGGCTTGCTGGTGGGAGAAGACATCTACGATACCCTGAAAGATCAGAAAACCGGCGAATACATCGTGCTCCCCCCGGACTGCATCAATGATGACGGGGTATTTCTCGATGATTGGACCCTGCCCCAACTGGAAAAGCAGCTCGGCAAAAAATTAATTGTCTTTCCGCGCAGTTTTCAGAAATTGTTTGCTCTGGTAGAAGAATATGAAGCAGCCTTTAGTGACCATCGTCGGTAGGCCGAACGTCGGGAAATCGACCCTCTTTAACCGCATCATCGGAAAACGCGAAGCGATTGTGCACAACCTGCCGGGGGTGACCCGCGACCGCCACTATGCGGTCAGCGACTGGAGCGGGAAATCCTTCATGCTGGTCGATACCGGCGGGTACATGCCCACTTCCCAGGACATGATCGACCTGGCGATCCGCGAGCAGGTGGATATCGCGATCGAGGAGACCGATGTGATCCTGTTTATGGTCGACCTCACCACCGGCATCACCGACATCGACCTGAGCATTGCCGAAAAGCTCCGCCGCACCGAACGGCCGGTGCTGCTGGTGGTCAATAAAACCGACAACGAGATGCGCG
Organism: Calditrichia bacterium; assembly: GCA_020635015.1. Taxonomy (GTDB): domain Bacteria; phylum Calditrichota; class Calditrichia; order RBG-13-44-9; family J075; genus JACKAP01. The sequence continues at coordinate 111,937 of JACKAP010000012.1, forward strand.
AGAGCGAGACCTTCCAGTTTTACAATCTCGGTTTGGGCGATCCCCAGCCGGTCTCAGCCACTCTCGGCCGGGGCATCGGGGATATGCTCGACCATTTGATCCACTTTTTTGAAGAGACCCCGAAGAAGCGGAAACCGATTTTATCAAGCTGGCGGTGATCGGCAAGGAGAATGTCGGGAAATCCTCCTTCGTCAACACCCTGCTGGGCAAAGAGCGGGTGATCGTCACCCCGATTCCCGGCACCACCCGCGATCCGATCGACTCACCGCTGAAATACCGCCAGCGCGACTATCTGCTGATCGACACCGCCGGCCTGAAGCGGCGGGCAAAGGTGCAGGAGAACATCCTCTTTTACAGCCAACTGCGCACCATGCGCAGCCTGCAGCGGGCCGATGTGGCGCTTTACTTTATCGATGCCATCGAAGGCCCCACTCGCCAGGACCTGCGGGTGATCGGGGAAGCGGCCCAGGCTAAACGCGGCCTGGTCATCGCCATCAACAAGTGGGATGCAGTGGAAAAAGACCATAAGACCGCCCTGACCTGGGAACGGGATCTGCGCGAGAAGCTGGGTGAGATGAGCTGGATACCGATCATCTTCACCTCGGTGCATCAGAAGCAGCGGCTCTTCAAGCTGCTGGACCTGGCCACCAATGTGTACGATGAATACCATAAGACCGTGCGCACCCGCGATTTGAACAAAGTGCTGCTGCCGATCATAAAAGAAACCAGCGCGCCGGCGGTGGGGGGGAAAGAGATCAAGATCAACTACATCACCCAGCTCAAATCCGCCGCGCCGGTATTCGGCTTTTTCTGCAATCACCCGGACCTGATCCCGGCCAACTACCGCCGTTTCCTGGAGAAGCAGATCCGCCAGCATTGGGGGTTTGAGGGGTGCCGGTGACGATCGTTTTAAATCGAAGCGGGGTAAAGCGCAGCAGGCTTAAGGTCGATAAAGGATTTTACGAAGTCTGAGGCAAGGCTTCATTCTGGCTGTCATTGCGAGGCGTTTTTTGCCGAAGCAATCCCCCGCTCAACGCAACCAATTGCAGTCAGGTTGGGAGCGATCAGCAGGAGATTGCCACGCCGTAAAATACGCGGCTCGCAATGACGACACCTGAATACGGCGTCGTAATAGTTGAAACCGTATAGTGTTATCAAATCCCCAAGTGACAGGATCAGATTATGCTCAGACCAATTATCCGCAACCTTTTTCCAGCCTGGCTGGCCGGCATGGTAATATTTCTCCCCCTGGCTGCCCAGCAGCCGCCCCCCAAGTGCGGGATGGCGCACCGGCTGGAAACTTATGCCGCAGCAACCCCGGCAGAGCGGGCCCTGTTAAAAGAAAATCGCCGGGCACAGCAGCAAGGGCTGACCGAGACTTATCTAAGTCCCTCCGGCCATTTTCTGATCTACTACGAGACCAGCGGTATCGACGCCATCCCGGACTACGACCGCAACAGCGACGGCACCCCGGATTACCTGGAATTTGTCGCCAAAGCCTTCGACCGCGCCTGGGAAGTGGAGATCGACAGCCTGGGCTTCAACCCGCCGCCGGATGAGAATGGCGATCCGCTGGACGTATATCAAGTTTACTGCGAGTCGATTTCCTTTTACGGATTTACCGATTTTTATAATCCGATCCCCGGCGATCCGGCCGGTTTCTACCGTTTTACCAGCAGCATCACCATCAATACCGAATTCGATTTCGTGGATTACCCCTGGGTAACCGACGATCCGATCGTGCGCGACAGCCTGGCGATTGCCGTCACTGCTGCTCACGAATTCAACCATGCCCTGCAGTTAGGGTATCGCATCTGGTTCAAGGACAACAACATCAATCTGTTTCAACTGACCGACCTCTGGCTGCTGGAAAGCTCTGCCACCTATATGGAAGAGGTGGTTGCCGGGCAGGTAAATGATTATTTCTACTATCTCGGCTGCGTGCTCAACTCCAGCGATCTGAATCTCACCCTCAACAACAGCTGTGGGCGGATTTACGGGCAGGTGATCCTGTTCATCATGCTGGGCGAAAGTTACGGCAGGGATTTCACCCGGCTGCTCTGGGAGGAGATCGTTGAACAGCCGGGAATGGAAGCGCTGGAGGCGCTGCTGGACCTGGAGGGCAGCGACATCAGCGCGGAACTGGGCCGGCTGGCGACCTGGGTGTTCTTCACCGGATCCAATAGTGTGGCGGGACATTTTTTCCCGGACGCTGCCGGTTTCCCCGATCCGGCCGTCACGGTGCTGCCCGGCGCCTCTTTCGAGAATGTCCCCAGCCTGACCCTTGCCAGTGACGAACTGCCGCCCCTCTCTTACCGGCTCTACGAGCTGCCGGTGGTGGCGACCGGGAACATCAGCGCCTCGCTGGCGGTTTCCGATGATGCCGCGTTGTGGTCCGGCCGGCAATTGTTGACGGCGGAGCCCTATAGTAAAGAGTTCCCGGCCGGGATCTACTTTCCGCTCAACTATACGCCCCCGCTGGAAACCATTCACCTGGCGGTGGTGAGCGGCAACTGGAACAATACCAATCTGACCGGACGCGCCCCCTACGAACTGCTCCTCAGCGGCCAGACCAGCGTGGCCGGGGTTTATCCCAACCCGGTGCGGCCGGATGGGGATGTCTCCCGGGTCACCTTCCTCAACCTGCCGGCGGAAGCGCGGGTGGAGATCTTCTCCAGCAACGGCCTGCATCTGGCCACGGTGGAGGCGGCCGGCGGGGGTAATGTGGCATTCTGGGATCTCACCAATCACCAGGGCGACCCGGTCGGCAGCGGGGTCTATATCTACCGGATCGTCTCCGAGGAGCGGTCGGAAATGGGTAAAATCATGGTAATTCGGTAACCAACAAGCGGCTATGTCGAACTGGCTCACATCCCTGCTGATCGGATTTCTAGGACTGGATACCACCGTGGCGTTCCAGGTGCTGATCTCCCAGCCGCTATTCTCCTGCACCATCCTGGGGTGGCTCTACGGCGATCTGGCCCTGGGAATCGAAACCGGCCTGATGATGCAATTGCTGTGGCTGAACATCATCCCCGCCGGGGCGACGGTTTTTCCGGAGGGTAATATCGGCTCGATGATCACCGGCGCGATCGTGCTGCAATACCAGGAGCTGGAAATACCCAACCTGGTCTTTACCGCCGGATTTGTTATCGGCATCCTGGTCAGCTTCGTCGGGGCCTATGTAACGGTGATCGACCGAAAGCTCAACGGATACATCCTGGAGCTGACCCTGCAGGCGGTACACAAGGGGCGCTTCTCCAAGATCTCCTGGCTGGACATGCTAAGCATCCTGATCTATTTTTTATTGATGAGCCTGCTGGCCTTTATCGCCCTCACCCTGGCCGGCTGGGCGATGCCCTGGCTGCAAAGTGCGCTGGGGTGTTCGAAAGTAATCTCCGCCTGGTCAAGCCGGCGGTATGGGGACTGGGCATTGCCCTCACCCTGCCGATGATCTACCGGGCGCTGTGGCCGGGGCGGTAAATATATGTCGGCAGGCCGCGCCTCAACCGCCCCTGATTGGCTTGCTGGACGCTGCGCCAATCTGTCCCCGCCTTGAAAATGCGGGGAATACTTTTGCGCTACATAATTTTCCAGAATACAAAGTTTTGTGGAATTGTAAATGCACTTTGTCTTTGCCAATGGCCAATAACATTTTTGTAATTATAGATTTCTCACAAACGACGTTCGAAATGACGACGTTGTGTCATTCCGAGGTGCCAGCCGAGGAATCTGTTCTTTTAAAAGATATACTATACAGAGCACTAAAAACTGACATCTGAAAACTGACAACGAAGAGCAATCTCCCTTGCCCGACATCAAACCACCATCTTCCCCCGCGGACGCGCCGGCACCAACATCCCGACCGCCGATCCGCAAGTGGGATATTTTCCGGGTCTTCCTGCGCAGCTTCTTTATGCAGTCGGTATGGAACTACCGCAGCTTGATCTCGGTCGGCTTCGGGATCTGCCTGATCCCGGTGCTGAAGCGCCTCTATAGCGACACCGAATCCCGCCAGGCGTTTCTCAACCGCCATCTGAAATATTTCAACGCCCATCCCTACATGGCATCCTATGCCCTGGGGGTATCGATCCACCTGGAAGAAGCCCTGGCCTCCGGCAATGCCGAAGCCGGTCCCAAATTGGAACGGATGAAGTCGCTGCTGGTCAGCATCCTCGGCGCGGTGGGCGACCGGCTGTTCTGGTCGACCATCAAACCCTACTCGCTGATCATCGGGATGATGCTGCTTTTCCCCTGGAAAATCCCGCCTGGCAGTTGGCAGCGCTGGCGGGCACCTTCCTGATCTACAACCTGCCGCACCTTTATCTGCGCTATAACGGCATCTGGGAAGGGTACACCTACGGGTTGGAAGTACATAAATGCCTGGATGAACAGCGCTTTCAAAAGCTGGAGAAAGTGTATTTATTTTCCGGCAGCTTCGCCTTTTTATTGTTTTTGGCGCTTTTAATTGCTAAAATATTTGCGGAGAGCCTACTTTCGGCAGCGATGATGGGCGGTGCCGCCGTTCTGGCATTGATCATTTACCGGGCCACGAAAAATTTTTACTTTACAATTATCATAACTTTAGTTATTAGTATACTGATGGGCTTCATCTTTTAAAACACAACCCTGACAACAGGGAAATAGCGATGCTCAGAAAGACCTTTCAAATCAAGAATAAATACGGCTTGCATGCCCGCCCGGCGGCGATGCTGGTAAAAACCACCGGCAAATTCAAATCGACCATCGAAATCAGCAAAGATGGGCTGATCGCCAACGGCAAGAGCATCATGGGACTGATGACGCTGGTGGCGGAAGTGGGCAGCCAGATCGAAGTGAATGTCGATGGTGAGGATGAACAGGCGGCCATGGAGGCGATTGAAGATCTCATCGAAAATAATTTTTATGAAGACTAAATGAACGGGTGGCAGATATCACGCCATCCCGGACCTTAAGACCTGGAAAAGAACGTTTTATGAAGAAACCGAAGGGGGATCCGGCATTGCCCGACGAAGTGGTTCTTGAAGGGGTCGCGGCCTCTTCAGGCATGATCGTGGGTCCCTGTTTCCTCTATCTGGAGCCGTTCTGGCAACCGGAACCCCGGGTGATTCCCGAAGGGGAAGTTGCCGGCCAGATAGTGCTTTTCCAGCAGTCGGTCGATAAAGCCCGCCAAGAGTTAACCCATTCCTTTCAAAATACCCTCGAACAACTGGGAAAAGACGTCGCCGAAATCCTGGAAATGCAGATCGCCTTCCTGGAGGACCGGATCTTTCTTCAGGAGGTCGAGGACACAATCGAAAAAAAACACTACGACGCCGCTTATGCCACCTTCCTGATCTTCCGCCAGAAAAAAGAATATTTCCTGCAAATGAGCAACGAGTATTTCCGCGAGCGGGCCTTTGATATCCAGCACCTCAAGGAAATGATCATCAAGAATATTCTTGGAAGAGGCACGAACATCGCTGTTTCCCTGAGCAAGCCGGCGATCGTCATTGCCAACACCTTGAGTCCCAGTGATACGGTGCAGTTGTTCCGCCAGCATGTATTGGGAATGGCGACCAACAAGGGCGGCAAGACCTCCCATACCGCGATCGTGGCTCGGTCCCTCGGCGTGCCGGCGGTGGTGGGATTGAAGAAGATCACCGAGGTGGTCAAGACCGGCGACATCATCGTACTCGACGGCAACGAAGGCCGGGTGATCCTGAATCCCACTGCAGAGACCATCGCCCGCTATAAAGAGCAGCAGCGCATTTTCTCCACCCGGGAGGAACGCCTCCTGAAAGAGAGCGCCTACGAAACCCGCACCAAAGACGGCAAGCGTATCCATGTGCAGGCCAACATCGAATTCGAGCACGAAGTGCAGCAATTGCTGAAGGTGGGGGCGGACGGGGTGGGGCTGTTTCGCACCGAAGGCCTCTTTATGAAGAGCGCCGACCTCCCCTCGGAGGCGGAACAGGCGACCATCTACAGCAATATTGCCCGCCAGGTGTATCCCAACAAGGTGGTGATCCGCACCCTGGACATCGGGGGCGACAAGATGGTGGCGGGACTGATCAACACCAAAGAAGAAAATCCATTCCTGGGATGGAGGGCGATCCGCTTCTGGCTGGATCATAAGACCGGTTTCCTGGCCCAGTTGAAGGCGATCCTGCAGGCCAACACCCGGGGTAATGTGCAGATCCTGCTGCCGATGATCAGCGGCCTGGGCGAAATTTTCCAGGTGCGGGAGTTATTGGAAGAGGCCCGGGAGACCCTGCGAAAAGAAGGCAAACCCTTTGGAGAATCGATCGATCTCGGCATCATGATCGAAATTCCCTCGGTGGTGGTGATGGCGGATATCCTGGCCCGGGAAGTGGACTTTTTCAGCATCGGCACCAACGACCTGGTGCAGTACACCCTGGCGGTGGACCGCGGTAACGAAAAGGTGGCCAACCTCTACTCCCATTTTCATCCGGCGGTGCTGCGCATGGTCAAGATGACCATCGATGCCGGGCGTCAGGCCAACATCCCGGTGGGGATGTGCGGGGAAATGGCCGGCGATCCGCTGGCGGTGCCGATCTTACTGGCGATGGGTTTCGAAAATCTCAGCGCCTCCCATGCGGTCATCCCGGAAATCAAAAATATTATCCGCGAACTGTCCCTGTCAGACTGCAGGGCGTTATACGAGCAGATCTGCCGGATCAACATCACCAGCGAGGTCATCCGGGTAGTACGGGACTTTTATCGTGAGCATTTCCCGGAATTGCCGGAGGAGGAGTGAAGATGAACTTCGTGAATGGGTGAATGAGATGAAGGGTGAATGGGTTGATGAGATTCTGGAATATAGATCAGTCTTAACCCATTCACTCATATACCCATTCACCCATTCACCCATTCACAAATTACGCAAAAAATTTAATTTATAACAAATAACTACATAACCGAAAGGACAGCCATGTTCGACTACGATCGCTCCAATTTCATCTCGTTCTTAAACAGTTTTCCAGAACAAATCCAGCGCAGTCAGGAACTAATGGCAAATCTGACATTCGATCTTGACGTTGCCGGGTTGCAGAATATCGTATTGTCCGGTATGGGCGGTTCGGGTATTTCCGGCGACCTGCTTCTGGGATATACCGCCGATGAGATTACGTTGCCAACCTTTATCAACCGCGACTATACCATTCCCGGCTTCGTGAATGAACACACTCTTTTTGTTGCCGTCAGCTATTCCGGCGACACCGAAGAGACCTTGAGCGCGATGGCTCAGGCTGCAGAACGTTCCGCGCGGCTGGTGGGAATCTCTTCCGGCGGGAAAGTCGAACAATATTGTCAACAGCACCATATCCCTCATATCAAAATTCCCGGCGGCTTTCCTCCCCGCCAGGCCCTGGGCTACCTGTTTTTCCCGGCGCTGTTTTTGTTCGAGAAACTCGGCCTGATCTCCTCCAAAACCGCAGAAGTTGCGGAAACCCGGGAGCTGCTTCAGGAGTTGATCGATCGCTACAGCCCGGTCACCAGCTACGGCAACAACCTGGCGCATCATATTGCCCAAAGCGTCTACCACGCCATCCCGGTGGTGTATACCGGGGCGCCCTTTCTGCAGCCGGTGACGGTGCGCTGGCGCAATCAGTTCAATGAGAATTCCAAATCGATGGCCTTCAGCAATGTCTTCCCGGAACTCAATCACAATGAGATCATGGGCTGGGAGGGCCTCAAAGAGGTTAACAAGCATTTCCGGGTGATCCTGCTGCGCGATCCGGAGGAGAGCCCCCGGGTGAAGCAGCGCATTAACATCACCAAGGAAATTCTCAAGAACCGGCAGATTCTCTTCGGAGAGGTCTTTGCGGAAGGGCAATCGCGCCTGGCGCGGCTGTTCTCGCTGATCAGCGCCGGCGACTGGGCCAGCTACTACTGGGCGATGCTGAATGAGAAAGATCCGATCACCATCGACAGCATCGATTTGCTGAAAGACAGACTCAGCAAGGCGGATGTCTAATAGGCAAAAAACCGGAGGTGGATGGGGACCGGTGTCTTCCCCGGCCTTCAAAGCCGCGTGCAACCGTCAAAAGCCGGTTGGGTGGGTTCGACTCCCACGCACCTCCGCCATTTTATATGACGTACAAAAACTCCTTGTAATCAATGCAGTTAGAATGGGAAAAATCTTTCCCGGGTCGTTGGGAAATTTCGATAACCGCTGCATTTGATTGGGGAGTTTTTTTTTGACTTAATCGATTGTTTCTATATAAACTTAAAGGGTGATGTCGATTTTTTGGTACCTTTTTTGTTGAGGACCGGGTAAGCCGGCCGATAATAAGAGGAAGATGGGTCGGCTGTTTTGTGGGATCTAGTCAATCTTCATCAAAAATCGTAACCTGTACCGCCGTTGATCCGGCCTGGGAGTTTGGATGTTCATGTTTCGCTGTTTGATCGGGTTATGGCTCTGGATGGTCTGCCTGTTGCCGCTGGCCGCCCAGGAGATGATCATCGAGGGTAAGGTGCGCGATGCCAACACCCACCGCGAAATCCCCGGCGTCAACATCTATATCCGCGAACTGGATATCGGCACCGTATCCAATGCCGCCGGCCGGTTTCAGTTGCGAGTGATCCGCCCCGAGCCGGCCATGCTGGTGACCTTTCAACATGTCGCGTATGACACCCTGGAACTGATGATCGAGGAAGTGCTCGCCGCAGGCAATGTGAATCTGCAGGAGCGGGTAATTTCGATCCCGGTGGTGGAAAGCGAAAGCATCGAGGATCAACTGGAAATTGCCCAGGACCTGCCCCAGACCGTCTCAGTGCTGGATGCGCGGATCTTCGACTTGAACGGTTATATCGACGCCGGCGATCTGCTGCGCACCGACCACAGCATCCAGGTCGATGAAGCGCTGAGCGGCCGGAAAACCGTTTCCATCCGCGGCGGCAACCCCGATGAAGTGATCGTGCTCTACAACGGCATCAAGATGAACAGCACCCTGGACAATGTCTTCGACATTTCGCTGATCGACCTGGCCGATGTGGAGCGGGTAGAGGTGATCAAAGGCAGCAACACCGCCCTCTACGGCCCGGAAGGCTTTTCCGGGGTGGTCAACGTGGTGCCGCGAGCGCAGCAGGATTACAACATCCGCTTCCAGCAGCGTTTCGGCTCCTACGATTCCGGCAACTGGGGCCTGCATCTCTTCAAAGACATCGGCCGCCTCAACGCCGGCTACAGCATCAAGCGGGGCAGCGCCCGGCGCAGCTTCATCGACGAACCGCCGGGACGGCGAATCCTGGAGAACCGCTCCGAACATCATACCGCCAGCCTCTCCTACAACTTTTCCGAATACACCAACGGCGACCCGCGCTCCTCCCTGGGAATCATGTACAACCGCTCGGAGATCGATTATGAGAACGAGCGCGACCGCGAGACCCTGGCCAACTTCAACCAGATGCTCTCCGCCCGCTTTACCGGCGACCTGTTCAATCTGCGCAACCTGGTCCTCTCCGGGGCCTACCAATGGCTCGATGAAAGCCAGTTCCTGCGTTTCTTTGACCTGCCCTCAGACTCCGGATTCCTCGACCGCAAGATCGCCAACAACTCCTGGCACTTCAACGCCAGCAAATCGCTGGCGCTGGACAATTTTGAGCTGCTGTTGGGCTACCAATACAAATATGCCGATCTTGATTTCCATGACGACCGGATTTTCTTCACCACCCCGGCAACGCTTTTTGAGTCCTCCCGCCTGAACCGGCAAAATCACGGCCTGGTGTCGGTCGTCAAGCTGAAAATGCTTCCCCAGTCGAATTTTTTCCGGCGGGTTAATTTTGACCTGAGCATGCGCTACGATATCGTGGAAGATGAGCAGGTCGATTTTGAGACGCCGGACCAGAGCGGTCCCGGTACTGTTTCCCAGGAAAATTCCTGGAAAGAGAGCATGGTGAAGCTTTCCACCCACGTCGCCGGCAGCAACGGCCGCTTTGCCTTCAGCAGTTTCATCAACCTGGGCAGCAATGTGAAATTTCCGACCCTGCTGCAGCAGATCAGCACCCGCGAGCTGCTCTCCTCCGATGTGCAGTTGCCCCATCTCCAGCCGGAACGGATCCGCAGCCTGGAAGTGGGCCTCAACCTCCTTCACCAGGTGGATGACGCCAGCCTCTACGGCTGGGAATTTGCCGGTAATGTGTTTCAAAACCGCTATCAAAATAAATTCCGCAGCTATTACCTGCCCGGCACCCCAATTGCGGTATTCGACAACTTCAACGAAGCCACCCTCACCGGCTTCGAAGCCAAGCAGACCCTTTATCTCTTCCGCAAAAAGCAACCCTGAGCTTTGCCACCTCCCGCTATTGGTTCTCAGATCAGGCGACCTTTCCCTTCAAGCACGACCGCAAGTTCACCTTCAATCTGCGGATCGATCAATCCGGCTATTCCTTCCAGTTGCATGCCTTCCGGGAAGGCCGGCAGATTGCCCAGATCCGCAATCTGAACGGGGGATATTCCGAAGTGGAGATCCCCAAATTCACCAACCTCGACCTCCACCTCAGCAAGTCCTTCGAGGTCAGCCGCCTCAAGCTGATCCTGAACGGCAGTCTGCGCAATATCCTCGATGACGACTTCGCCCTCACCGGCCTGGCCCTCCACGACCGCCGCTACTACCTGACGCTCGGAGTGCAATACTAGCTCGCTAACGCTCGCGATGTTTGTTCGCTGCGCTCACGATATTTGCTCGCTGTCGCTCGCGATGTTTATCTGCTTCGCAGATGATATTTGCCTTCGGCGATATTGTTCGCTGCGCTCACGATATTTGCTCGCTGTCGCTCGCGATGTTTATCTGCTTCGCGATGTTTATCTGCTTCGCAGATGATATTTGCCTTCGGCGATGTTTGCTGGCTTCGCCAGCGTATTCCAATCAGGTGAGACTATAACACTTGGTTGAGGTACCGAGTGTTTTTACGTGAGCGCAGCGAACAAATATCGCCGAAGGCAAACATCGTGAGCGCAGCGAACAAATATCGCCGAAGGCAAACATCGTGAGCGTAGCGAACAAATATCGCCGAAGGCAAACATCGTGAGCGCAGCGAACAAATATCGCCGAAGGCAAACATCGTGAGCGCAGCGAACAAATATCGCCGAAGGCAAACATCGTGAGCGCAGCGAACAAATATCGCCGAAGGCAAACATCGTGAGCGCAGCGAACAAATATCGCCGAAGGCAAACATCGTGAGCGCAGCGAACAAATATCGCCGAAGGCAAACATCGTGAGCGTAGCGAACAAATATCGCCGAAGGCAAACATCGTGAGCGCAGCGAACAAATATCGCCGAAGGCAAACATCGTGAGCGCAGCGAACAAATATCGCCGAAGGCAAACATCGTGAGCGCAGCGAACAAATATCGCCGAAGGCAAACATCGTGAGCGCAGCGAACAAATATCGCCGAAGGCAAACATCGTGAGCGCAGCGAACAAATATCGCCGAAGGCAAACATCGTGAGCGCAGCGAACAAATATCGCCGAAGGCAAACATCGTGAGCGCAGCGAACAAATATCGCCGAAGGCAAACATCGTGAGCGCAGCGAACAAATATCGCCGAAGGCAAACATCGTGAGCGCAGCGAACAAATATCGCCGAAGGCAAACATCGTGAGCGTAGCGAACAAATATCGAAGATTAAAAAGATTGAAATAATCCCATCCTATTATTATATATTGACATGAACACGGAATATGATCGATGAGTAAAAAATTAAACATAAGGGCGTATCCCCGGCATGCCGTCTGGGCATTGCTGGGATGTTTGCTTTGCTGGGGATTATCCTGCACGCAGAATCCCTTTGACGACCAGGCGGAAATTACCTCCAAGAACAAGGTCTCCGGTTTTATCGAGCTGGAAGGGGTTCAGGATGCCCGGAATGTCTATGCCTGGCTGGATATTTTCGAGCTTGGCGACTTCAGTGATGCCCGGGGGTATTTTCAACTGGAATTGCCTCCGCCGGAACAGCAGCCCCAGGGCGGCTATACCGGCCAGGTGAATCTTTACTTTTACAGCGCCAATTACAAGATCGACTCCACCAGCCTGATCATTCGCCGGGGAGAATTTCTCTTTCCCCAGGGCTTAACCGATGAAACCGGCCAGCTTCGCAATCCGGTGATTTTGGAAAAATTACTCGACGTTACGGTGACGCTCGATCCGGCAACCTTTTCCGCCGACGACAGCGCGCCGGTGGAGATCTTCGTCAGCTTATGCGCGAAGCAGCATCCGGTGGAGGTGCTGACCACCGAGACCAACGATCGGGAAATTGCGGTTTTTCTGGCTGAACGGGTGGATACCAGCGATGGCGGGTTTATCCCGATCAATGCCGACGCCTACCGGGAAGTGTACCGCCTGGTGGAAAATGAGACCGAGGTGTGGGAGAGTTTTTTTGTACCGACGCAGACCCGGCTGCCGGCAGGCGAATACCGCATGCTCCCCTATATCTGGGTGCGCCAGCGGGGACTGCCGCGCCGGCTGGTCGAAAGCCTGAATATCCCCTATGAACGTTTCAGCCCGAACTATGGGAATTTACCCTTTCAACGCCATGGCGACGGTTTTTTTGTGACCACGCCGGAGGATTCGACGGTGAATGTATATTGATGAGAGGAGAGAGATTAGTGGGCGATCCGAAGTTTCTTCCCCTGAAAGATTTCCGGACCTATCCCCCGGAGGAGATGGCGCAACGTGCAGAGCAGTTTTATGAAGAGATCCGCCGCCGCCGCACCGTGCGTCACTTTTCCAGCCAACCGGTGCCGATGGCGGTCATCCGGCAGTGCCTGCTGGCTGCCGGCACGGCTCCCAACGGGGCCAATCGCCAACCCTGGCATTTTGTGGTGGTGCAGGATCCGGCCGTCAAGCGGGAAATTCGCCGGGCGGCGGAAGCGGAAGAGCGGGAGTTTTATGAGCACCGGGCACCGCAGGAATGGCTGGATGCCCTGGCCCACCTCGGCACCGACGCCGACAAGCCGTTCCTGGAGATTGCCCCCTATCTGATCGTAATCTTCAGCCAGAGTTACGAGTTGCACCCTGATGGAGGGAAAACCAAGAATTATTATGTACAAGAGTCGGTGGGAATTGCCACCGGCATTCTGATCAATGCCTTGCATCATTGCGGCCTGGCGACGCTCACCCATACGCCCAGCCCGATGGGATTCCTGAACCGGATCCTCCGCCGGCCGCAGAATGAAAAGCCTTACCTGGTGCTGGTGACCGGCTTTCCGGCGGAAGACGCCCGGGTACCGGAGATCACCAAAAAATCGTTTACGGAAATCGCCACGATTATTTAGCGAACAGTTAGCAGGAGCGTCATGTGGAAACGATCCTTTATATTTTGCTCGGTGCGCTGATCGGTTATTTGCTGAAAAACGCCCATGTGCAGCGTACGGCAGCGGCCGGAATGACTGCCCCCTCCGCTCCGGAAGAGAACACAGCAGAATCGTCCGCTTCCAAAGAGCAAGATACGGCTGAACCACCCGCACCCGCTGAGGAGGAAAACCTCTATGCCATTGCCGAACGGGTGAACGAGTTTTACGAAAACAAATCGGCTTACCCGTCCGATCTTCTCGCATTGAACGACTTCCAGCAGGGAGTGGCGTTGCTGAAAACAGGCAGCTACAGCAATGACGAACTGCTCTCTTACGCCAGCGGGGCCAACATCATGATCGGCAGTATGGCCCTGGAAGCCCTCCGTCAGCGGGAAAATATCACCAGTCTGCGAGAACAGATCTTTGCCGAAATCAATCTGCGGATGTATTGGCCGCGCTATTTCCTGATGCGCCTGATCAACCAGCGTCTGGCCCCGCCGATGATCGGCCCGCTCATGGTGCGCATGGACAGCACCTGGCTGGATCCGGTGCCCCAGCGGATCTTGAAAGAATTTATCCAGGAACGTATTCAAAAAGAGGAAGTTCCCGGCTTCGGGGATTTACTGCACCATCTCGACGAAGATCAATTCGAGACCCTGGAGGCGCTGGTACGGGAGCTGGGCGAACTCGCCGGCCCGCTCAGCGCGGAATTGCATCAGTGGCAGGTCACCCGCATCGACCGTACCTTCCTGGGAACCTTCGGACGCTTCTGGTTCGACGAAGATAGCGGGGAGGCGCCGGAATGGCTCGAGCATCCCCTGCTGCTGGAAACCGTCACCCAGCTGGAATCGATTTACACCCAGCCGCAGCCGCGCTCGGTGGTGCTGGTGGGCGAACCGGGCGTGGGCAAGACCGCCATCGCCCGGGTGCTGGGAAAACGCCTTCATGACCAGGGCTGGACCATCTTCGAAGCCGGGGCGGTGGACCTCCTGGCCGGGCAGATCTACATCGGCCAACTGGAAGAGCGGGTGCAGCTGCTGGTGCGGAAGATCGGCGGAAAGCGAAAAGTGATCTGGGTGGTGCCGAACTTCCATGAACTGATGTGGGCCGGCACCCATCAGCATAGCCCCACCGCCCTATTGGACATGATCTTTCCCTACGTGGAAAAGGGAGAGATCATCCTGCTGGGCGAAACCCAGCCGGGCGCTTATGAGCGGCTGCTCCAAAGCATGCCCCGGCTTCATACCTCGCTCAACGCCGTGCAGATCAACCCGCTGCCCCAGGCGGAGACCATCGCCCTGGCGCAGCGCTGGGCAGAGCGGCATCGCCCTCCGGCCGGCGGCGACATGTTACCGGAACAAACCCTGCAGGAAGCCTTTCAGCTCACCCAGCAGTACCTGGGCGACAAGGCCGCCCCGGGCAACTTGCTGCAGTTCCTGGACCTGACCTGGAAACGCCTCAGCAGCAGCAGCGATCTCTCCCCGGGAACCATCACTCTCGACGATCTGCTGCTCACCCTGGCTCAGCTCACCGGTCTGCCGATCAGCATTCTGGATGAGCGGGAGGGGCTCGATCTCGACTCTTTGCGCAACTTCTTCCATCAGCGGGTGCTTGGCCAGCCGGAAGCGGTCACCTGCCTGGTGGAACGGGTGGCGATGATCAAATCCGGCCTCACCGACCCCACCCGCCCCCAGGGAGTTTTCCTGTTCGCCGGGCCGACCGGCACTGGCAAGACCGAGATCGCCAAGACGCTGGCAGAGTTCCTCTTCGGCTCTCCCCAGCGCATGATCCGCCTGGATATGAGCGAGTTTCAATCGCCGGAATCCCTCGACCGCATCATCGGCGAAGGATCCAATAATCCCAAAGAGCAGGCGCTGGTCAACCTGATCCGCAAACAGCCGTTTTCCGTGGTGCTGCTCGATGAATTCGAGAAATCTCATCCCAATGTTTGGGATCTTTTCCTGCAGGTCTTTGACGACGGCCGTCTGACCGACCGTAAGGGCAATACCGCCGATTTCCGCCATTGCATCATCATCATGACCTCCAACCTCGGGGCGGTGATTCCGCGCGGGGCCAGCATCGGGTTTACCGGCGATCAAAACGCCTTCACCGCCACCACGGTGACGAAATCGATCATCGAGACCTTTCGCAAAGAGTTCATCAACCGGATCGACCGCATCATCATCTTCCACCCCCTCAGCCGCACGGTGATGCGGGAAGTGCTGCGCAAGGAATTGAGCGAGGTAATGCAGCGCCGGGGCCTGCGCAACCGCACCTGGGCGGTGGAGTGGCACGAATCGGCGATCGAATTCCTGCTTGACAAGGGGTTTACCGCCGACCTCGGGGCACGGCCGCTCAAGCGGGCAATCGAACGCTACATGCTCTCACCGCTGGCCACCACCATCGTCAACCACCAGTTTCCGGAAGGCGATCAGTTTCTCTTCGTGCGCAGCAACGGCAAAGCGATCGAAGTCGAGTTCATCGACCCGGACGCGCCGGAACCGGGCAGCGCGGCTGGAGAAGCGGGGTTAGCGCTGCCGGAAAATGCCGCCGGCCAGCCGCTGCTCCTGGAGACCATCATCTTCGAACCGCAAGGCAGTTCCGCGGAAGCCGCGTTTCTGAACAGCCATTTTGAGCAGATTCGCGACCACATCACCAGCGAAGCCTGGAGCGAAAAAAAACAGCAGGCCCTGGCCCAAACCTCCAGCGCCGATTTCTGGGAGTCGCCGGGCCGTTTTCACATCCTGGGAATGGCGGAGTATATGGACCGCATCGAAGCGGGATTTGCCACCGCGCAGCGTCTGCTGGAGCGCCTGGTCGGCAGCGACCGCACCCAATATTCGGCCACCCTGATCCAACGGCTGGCACAACAGCTCTACCTGATCAGCGCAGCCGCAGAAGGAGTGGCGGCCGACCGCCTGGAAGATGCGTTTATCCTGGTAGAAGCGGGCCGCGACAGCCAGGTGGAGGCCGCGCTGAATGATGACTTTGCCCGCAAGATCGCTGTCATGTACCGCCAGTGGGCAGAAAAGCGGCGGATGCGTCATAAAATTCTGGAGGAATCCGGGGGAGACGGGGTGGTCCCCTACCGCCTGATGATGGCGGTCGCCGGCTATGCGGCGCTGAATTTGCTCGGCCAGGAATCCGGACTGCACGTTTTCGAGATACCGGCAGAAGGAGGAAACAGCAAGTCATTCAAACGCTGCAAGGCGCATGTGCGGGTAGCGGCGCAGCCCGATGAGCCAGCCGGCAACACCGCCGATGCCCTTTATCAACAGGCGCTGCAGGCCTTCGCGCAGTTGCCGGAAGATGACCGCCTCACCATCGTGCGGCGCTATCGCGAACTGCCCTCTCCGCTGGTGCGCGACAGCTTAAAGAAATGGCGCTCCGGCCGCCTCGACCGCATCCTGGGCGGCGATTTTGACCTGCTGGTCTGATCCGGCGATTATTTGGCGGTTGATTTTACCATCGCCGCTGCGTACTATTTAATGGTAAATGCGTAATGGTAAATGCTCAGTGCTCAATATATTGAGCATTGAGCGTTTACTATTATCCTTGAGCATTTACCATTGAGCATTTACCATTGAGCATTTACCATTGAGCATTCATAAGGGAGCAAATGAGTACGAGCACCAAAAGCCAAACCCGCTTTCCCTACGGTGTGGGCAGTAGCGTTACTTTTCGGAAAACCATGCAGCAGGCGGCGGTGTACGCCAAGATCAACCGCCCGATTCTGGTGCGCGGAGAGCGGGGGACCGGGAAGGAGCTGATCGCGCGCTACATCCATGCGGAAAGCGGGCGGGTGGCCCATCCGTACGTGGTGGTCAATTGCGCTGCTTTTCAGGAAGACCTGATCATTTCCGAGATGTTCGGCCGGGAGAAGGGGGCCTATACCGGGGCGGTGGATGCCCAGCCGGGCAAGCTGGAATTGGCCGACCGCGGCACGCTCTTCCTGGATGAGGTGGCCAACATGAATCGCACCGTACAGGAAAAGCTCCTGCGGGTGATCGAATATCAAACCTTCGAACGCCTGGGGGGGACCCGGCCGATTGAGGTGGATGTACGGATCATCGCCGCGACCAATGCCGATCTGGGGAAAATGATGGAGCGGGGAGAGTTTTTGCGCGACCTCTACGACCGCCTCTCGTTTGCGGAGCTGGAACTGCCGCCGCTGCGCAAACGCCGGGAGGATATTCCCGCGCTGATCGAATTTTTTATCCATCAACTGCACCAGGAGATCCCCAACCTGGAGCACAAGCAGTTCACCGCTTCTGCGATAACCGAATTGCAGGCCTACCACTGGCCCGGCAATATTCGACAATTGAAAAACACCATTGAGCGGCTCTATTTTTACGACGAAGACGGCATTATCCACGCCTCGGAGCTGCCGCTGGAGATCACTTCCGTCGATCCGATCCGGGGCAATTTTTATGAGAAGGTGCGCGCCTATGAAAAAAACCTGCTGCTCAATGCCCTCAAGGATGCCGACGGTAATCAGCGCGCCGCTGCAGAGACGCTGGGCATGACCTACGACCAATTCCGCCATTTTTATCGCAAATATAACCTCGAAGAATTCCTGGTATAGCACTGCTTCTGCCACTTCTCAATTATCAAAGATCAGGTAATAAGACCCCCGAAAAGCTATTCCACCACCACCGCGGTGCCGTAGGCGAGGATCTCGGAGGCGGTGCCCATTACGTACGAGGTGGTGAAGCGCACGCTGACCACCGCATTGGCCCCCATCTCGCGGGCGCTGTCCACCATGCGGTCGATGGCCTGCTCCCGGGCTTCGGCGATCAGCTTGGTATATTCCTCAATTTCACCTCCGACCAGGGTTTTCAGGGCGGCAAGGATATCTTTGCCGATATGCCGCGCCCGGATGGTGTTGCCCCGGGCAACCCCCAGCGTTTGCACAATTTTTTTCCCAACAATCTGTTCCGTCGTCGTCAGCATCATCGCTCGATCTCCTTGTATCTGTCATGTTTGCGAAGCAACAGTTTTTCCCGCACCACCGACACCAGCAGGATGACCGTGCCGATAATCAGCGCCAGGGTGCCGTATTTCAGGATCAGCGGCAGGGTGCTGTCCTGCCACAGCGCCGCCACCGCATGGTAGATCCCGTAGGACAGCACCACGATGGCGCCCAGGGATATCAGGATCCAACCGATTCCCCGCTCCAGGCGGTTATAAAGCTGCCGCCAGTAATCCTCCCAGGCCAGCTCCGGCACCAATCGTTCTTTCATCTGCCCGGTCTCCGTCTTTAATTCGCTCATGGTTTCCAGCTCCTTTCGATACGACGGGTTCGCCTCCAGAAACTGCGCCAACTGCCGCGCCTCCTCCGGCGTGATTTCCCCGTCGATTTGTTTCATCATCAATTGCTGATAAAATTCTTGTGGTTTCTCTTGCATCGTCTTTCAGGTTTTAAAGTTTAACTTTCCGGCAACTTTTGCCACAGAGTCACAGAGCTCACGGAGAACTGACAACTGAAAACTGAAAACTGAAAACTAATAAACTCTGTGTTCTCTGTGCCTCTGTGGCAATTATCTTAAATAACGCCACCTGCTTTCACCAACTTCGCCAGACGCTGCCGGGCGTAGTAGAGGCGCGACATCACCGAGCCTTCCGGTATTTCCAGCATCTCACTGATCTCGCGGTAGCTCAATCCTTCCAGATCTTTCAAGATGATGATCTCCCGGTCATTTTCCCGCAGCCGGTTGACCGCTTCCCAGAGCTGCCGTCTGCTTTCGCCGGCGTCGTCATCTCCAGCCGACTGGAACAAGCTCGAATCCTCTGCGCTCTCTCCTCCGCTGAAATAATCGCTGAACACCAGCCAGCGCTTCCGCTGACGCTGCAGATAGTTGGCGCAAAGGTTCCGGACGATGGTATAGAGCCAGGCGGGAAAAGGCTTTTCCGGTTGAAAGCGTTCGATATTCCGGTATATCCGCACAAAGGCATCCTGGGATATATCCAGCGCCGCCTCGCGGTTGTTCACCCGGTAAAACGCCATGGCAAAGGCCTGCTGATAGTAACGCCGGGTCAGAACGGCAAACGCCTCTCCGTCTCCCGCCTGGCATTTCAGGATCAACTCCCGGTCGCTGTTATGATCGCGTTCAGTTTCCATCGTCTCGAATATAATTACCCCGGCCATCAAATTTTATTCAAATGAAAAACAATAATGTTTTTTGGCAGGGCATACCAGACAAAACCCCGCGCCAACCGGCGATTATTTAATGTGTTCTGTTGCAAAATATGGCGTTCTCTATTATGTTATGCAAGTTGTACTGAGTTGATTCATAAAAAAACGTGGCCATTTATTACCGATCCGCTACATGAGAAAACTGTTACAGAAGCTGTTCGACATCCGGGAAGGGGAAATTTCCAGCACCCTGCTGATGTTCAGCTACATTTTTTCGGTGATTTTTTGCCTGGTGATGCTCAAGTCGATCCGCGACTCCCTCTTTCTGGACCGCCTCTCGGTGAATGAGTTGCCGGTGGTGTTCATCCTGGTCGCCATCTCGGCGGCGGTGGTGTCCACCATCTATTCGCGCTATTCCCAGCGGGTTTCCCTGAACGTGATGATTCGCTGGTCGCTGTTGATCATCATCTCCAACCTGGTGATTTTTTGGGTGCTGCTGCGGTTTTACCTGCAGGCCGGCGACCGCTGGTTTCTGTACACATTCTATGTATGGGTGGCCATTTTCGGAGTGATTTCCACCTCGCAATTCTGGATTCTGGCCAACTACGTATTCAACGCCCGCCAGGCCAAGCGCCTCTTCGGGATCATCGGCGCCGGGGCAATCTCCGGGGGAATCTTCGGCGGATACCTGTCACAACTGGCCACGGTGTACGGCACCGAGAACCTGCCGCTGCTCTGCATCCTCCTGATGAGTTTCTGCCTGCTGATGCTGGAAGTCATCTGGCGGCGGCGTCAATCGATTGCTCCCGGGCAGCAAAGCCGCCGCAAACGGCAGTTGAAGCAGGATCAGAACGCTGCCGGGATCTTCCGGCTTTTCGCCGATTCCCGCCACCTGCTCTATCTGGCCGGGATTGTCGGAGTCGGGGTAATTGTGGCCAATCTGGTCGATTTTCAGTACAAGGCCGTGGTGAAAGAAATCATCACCGACAAAGACCAACGAACCGCCTTCTTCGGATTCTGGTCCTCCAACCTCAGCATCATCTCTCTGGCGATCCAGCTTTTTTTCACCAGCCGGATCCTGCGTTCCTTCGGGGTGGGTCCCTCGCTGTTCTTCCTGCCGCTGGGCATCCTGGGCGGGGCGGCAGCGCTGCTGTTTTTTCCGGAGCTCTGGGCGGCGATCTTCGTAAAAGTAGCCGATGGCAGCTTCAAGCAATCGATCAACAAAGCCGGGCTGGAGCTGCTGGCCCTGCCGATCCCTTCCTCCATCAAGCCCCAGGTCAAATCATTCATCGATGTCTTCATCGACAGCTTCGCCACCGGAATCGGCGGATTGCTGCTGATCGTCTGTACCAGCGTGCTGGGAATGAGCTTCAGCACCATCAGCTATCCGGTGATTTTTTTCATCGGCCTCTGGGTGCTGCTGATTGTCGGGGTGCGCCGGGAATATGTGCAGGCCTTCCGCACCGCCATCGAGAAGCGCACCATCGATCTCGATGAACAATCGATCAACCTGGAAGACGCCTCCCTCTTCGCCAGTTTTTTAAATATTCTCCAGGGTGACAATGAGCGCCAGATCCTCTACGTGCTCAATCTCCTGGAAAATGTGCAGAACGAACGCTTCCTGCCTTATCTGAAAGACCTGCTCCACCATCCTTCAGCGGAAATTCGCGAGCAGGCCCTGAGAATGATCAGCCGCTACCGCACGCTGGACATCTCCAGCCAGGTGACGGCGATGGTCAACGATCCCAGCCAGGAGGTACGGGTGGGAGCGATCAACTATCTGCTGCAGAAATCCTCCGGCACGGCGCAGCTGGAATTGCTGCATGGCTACCTCGACCATGCCGACAACCAGATCCGCGGCGCGGCCCTGCTGGGCGCAGCCCGCCTGTGCGCCCGGGAGCCTTCTCTGCGGCAGGACCTGAACTTTAAATCCCGGATCGAAAATACCCTCAGACAGGTACAGCAACTGCCGGAAACCCCGGGACAGCAGCAGTACATCAAAAGCACTCTGGCACGGGCAATCGGCATCGCAGAAGATCCCGGACTCTACCCGTACCTGCACATCCTGCTCAGCGACACCTCCTCCGAAGTGCTGCAAGAGGCAGTGATCAGCGCCGGGCAAACCCATGCCGGGGAATTCGTTCCGGTGCTGATCTCCCTGCTGCAGCACAAGCGGGTGCGTAAATTTGCCCGGGAAGCGCTGGCAGAATACGGCGAGCCGGTCATCGATACCCTGGTGAGCCATCTCGGAGATGTGCATGAAATCAAAGCCATCCGGCAAAATGCCGCCAAAGTGCTGGGATTGATCGGCGTCCAGCAGTCGGTGGATGTGCTGATCGCCCATCTGGAACAGGACGATCTGGTGATCCGCTTCGAAGTGCTGAAGGCGCTCAACCGCCTGCGCAAGCATTACCCCGACCTCAAGTTCAAGCAGGCGCCGATCGAGAAAAAGATCATGGAGGAAATTCATCATTATATGAACATGCTGACGGTGTTATACCGCCAGCGCAGCAGTTTTGCCGACGGTTCCCGCCCCTTCCCCGCCGGCGCCCGCCCGGAACGGATCCGCGCCGCCCAGGACCTGCTCATCAAAGCACTGCAGGAAAAACTCGACAATAACCTGGAGCGGATCTTCCGCCTGCTCGGCCTGCGCTATATGCCCCGGGATATGTTCAACGCCTATCTGGGGATCGTCAGCCAGCAGCAGGACCTGCGCGCCAATGCGGTGGAATTCCTCGACAATGTGCTCGACACCGACCTGAAAAAATTTATCGTTCCCCTGGTGGAAACCAATGCGATCGAATCGCTGGTAGAGGTATGCAAAAGTCAGTTCGATGTGGATGTTCCGGAAGAACATGAATGCATCCAGCGGCTGCTGCAGGACCCGGACGACTGGCTGAAGTCCTGTACCCTCTTCCTGATCGCCGAACTCCGGGCCGGCGACTTCGTTACGGCTATCGGTTCCCTGGTCAATAACCGCGAACCGGTGGTGCGAGAGACGGCGCAGTATGCCTTGCGCCAGTTGGAGATGACGGGGTAGCTGGATGCTGGATGCTGGATGCTTCATTAAGCTGTCTCTGCCTTTATAATGCAAGGGATGAGGGGGAAATTGCACGAATGTTTTTTATCCAGCATCCAGCATCCAGTATCTATCAACCTTATCAACAAAGGAGCCCCCATGCCACCTACCCATTGCTGCAAAGCTGCCGGCCTGATGTTTTGGCTGCTGCTCTCCTTAACACTCGCCGGGCAGGAGACGGACTGGCGCACCGATTATGAAAAGAGCGGCTATCTGGATACACCCCGCTATCCGGAAACCGTCGCTTATTGCCAGCGGCTGGCGGAGGCGTCGCCCTGGATCGAATATCGCAGCTTTGGCACCTCCCCGCAAGGTCGCGAGCTCCCGCTGGTGATCCTCGACCGCAACGGCAACTTCACCCCGGAGTCGGTGCGCGCTTCCGGCAATGCGGTGATGCTGGTGCTCAACTGCATTCACGCCGGGGAGTGTGACGGGAAAGACGCCAGCCTGATCCTGCTGCGCGAGATCGCCATCAGCAAAACCCTCGCCGCTCTGGCCGACAACGTCACGCTGCTGGTGATCCCGATCTTCAATGTTGACGGTCACGAGCGCTTTGGTCCCTACAACCGCCTCAATCAGAACGGCCCCCGGGAAATGGGGTTCCGGGTCACCGCCCAGCGCTACAACCTCAACCGCGATTTCCTCAAGGCGCAAACCCCGGAGATGCAGGCCTGGCTGAAGCTCTACCGCCAGTGGGAGCCGGATTTTATGGTCGATAATCACGTCACTGACGGCGCTGATCACCAGTACGTGCTCACCTACGGCATCGAGACCGAGGCAAATGTGGCCCCCCCGCTGCGCCGCTGGACCCTGGAGACCCTGGAACCCTATCTGGCTGAAAAGATGAAGGAAGACAATTTCCTGATTGCGCGCTATTTCTTTCTCCGCAATCGTCCCCAGGTTAGCAATGGCCTGAGCTTCCTCCCCTACAGCCCGCGCTTTTCCACCGGCTACGGCGCGGCGCAGAACCGGATATTCTACCTGGTGGAAATGCATGCCCTGAAGGATTACCAAACCCGGGTAAACGGCAACTTCCACCTGATGAAGCACATGCTGACCCTGCTCAATCGCGAAAAAGACCGCCTGTTGGAGGCCAACCGTCAATCGGATGCATATTCAGCAAAAGAATTGCCCGGCCATTATCTGCCCCTGGATTTCCAGGCCGATCCCCAGGACAGCACCCTGCGCGATTTTGCCGGGATCGAATACCGGGTGGAACAGAGCGACATTTCCGGCGGCCCCCGGGTGATCTACGGCAGCAAGCCGCAGACCATGCAGGTGCCTTACTTCGACCACATTGTCGCCACCGATTCTGCCCGGATTCCCTATGCCTACCTGATCCCGCCCCAGTGGCAGTTCCAGATCGGGAAACTGATCGCGCATGGGGTGCGGGTCGATTATTTAAGCGAGGCGCTGACACGGGAGGTGGAGAGTTACCGCTTCCGCAATATCTCCTGGGCGCGGCAGCCTTTCGAGGGCCAGTTCATGCCCACGTATGAGAGTGAGTCATTACGGGAAGAACGGCACTATCCCGCCGGCAGCGCTGTGGTCATTATGAACCAGCACAGCAATCGCCTGATCGCCCACCTGCTGGAACCGGACGGGCCGGATTCATTTGTGAAGTGGGGATTCTGGAACAATATCTTCGAGCGCAAGGAGTACGGAGAGGATTACATGCTGGAGACCATCGCCCGGCAGATGTTGCGGGACGATCCCGCTCTGGAAGCGGAGTTCCGCCAATATCTGGCTGACAATCCCTCCCTGGCCGAAAACCGCTGGGCGCGCCTCTATTTCTTCTACGCCCGCACACCCTATTGGGAGGATGATGTCAACCTCTACCCGGTAGGAAAACTGGCGGAGAAGACCGCGCTGCCGTTACGCTAAAGACATCCACGGATTACACGGATTAACACGGAAAATACGGTTAATGGGTTAGTGAAGGTGCGTACGACGCTATGTTGTTTACCGATATACTCATAAACCCTTCAACCCATCAACGCAGTATCCGTGTTAATCCGTGTAATCCGTGGACTAAAAGGGTCTTTCAATCGATTCAAAACGTAATGCAATAAAGGTGATGCCATGACCAGGATGGCGATCAAAGGCAACCGCTTTTACGATCCGTTCGATTGCGAATTTCTGGAGCCGCGCAAGGGCGAGGATTACCGCACCCCGTTCCAGCGCGACCGCGACCGGATCATCCACAGCTCCGCGCTGCGGCGGCTGCAGGCCAAGACCCAGGTGTTTCTGGCCGGGGAGTATGATTTTTATCGCACCCGCCTGACCCATTCCATCGAAGTGGCTCAAATTGGGCGCTCCATTTGCTATTACCTGGTACAGCAGAGCGACCTGCTGGAAGCGGATTATTACATCGATCCGGACCTGGTGGAGGCGGTATGCCTGGCGCATGATCTCGGGCACCCCCCTTTCGGGCATGCCGGAGAGGAGATCTTGCACCAGTGCATGCGGGAGTTCGGGGGCTTTGAGGGCAATGCCCAAACCCTGCGCACCCTCACGGAAGTGATCTATTCCGACGGTCCCCGCCGCGAGGGTATGAAGCCCACCCGCGCCCTGATCGATGGGGTGATGAAGTACAAAACCCTGATGCGGTTGTACGAATCGCCCCGTCGTCATTTCCTCTACGACGACCAGCAGCCTTATCTCGACTTCATTTTCGAAGGGCGCCCGGCGCCGCCGGAATTCACCCCGGGTGACGCCCTCAACCGTTTCCGCAGCGTGGAGTGCCAGATCATGGACTGGGCAGACGACACCGCCTATTCGCTCAACGACATCATCGACTGCATCCATGCCCGTTTCATCACCCGGGAACGCCTGGAGAACTGGGGACAGGAAAATCATCCCGACCCGGAAGAGGCAAATTTTTTGGTGGGGATTATCGAGGCGCTGCAGCACAATGATATCGAGCGGGTGTTTTCCCGCAAGATCGGCGATTTTATCGGTGGCTGCCGCCTGGCCACCCGGCAGAATTTCATGAGCGACCGCACCCGGCGCTATGGGTATGAGCTGATCATCGATCCGGCGATCTTAAAAGAAGCCAACTTCTACAAGCGCATCGCCCTGGAGATCGTCTTCAACTCACCGCAGTTGCAGCAGTTCATCCATAAGTGGCACCACATCCTGGGCAAGCTCTTTCAGGCATTTCAGGAGAATTACACCGGCACGCCCCGCCAACGCTGGAAGCTGCTGCCGGAGGTCACCCACCGCCAGGTGCTGTCGGTTCCCGATACCCAACAACGCATGCGGATGATCTGCGACCATATCGCCGGCATGACCGACCGCTTCGCCATCCGCACTTACAACCGCCTGTTTAATCCCGCCGCCGGCTCCATCGCGGATTTGATATGAGTTGATGGGTTAATGGGTTAATGGGGAAAAACGGACAAGGGTAAAAATTTGGTGATGGGTATAAATTCACTTCCAGAAATATAGTGCTTCAGGAAATGAGTTCTCGAATGCTATTTTGTTATTCAATGTTCAATGACAAATTTCTTAACCCATCAACCCATCAACCCATCAACCCATCAACCCATCAACTTTTTTTAATTTATATTTGACATAACTGGAAAATAAAACTAAATTCCTCGTCGATGTTTGAATAACCTATAAAGTGGCAGTTTAGAAAGGAAAGCACGGTAGATGGCACATCACAAATCAGCACTGAAGCGGATCAAGCTTATCGAAAAGCAGACCGAACGTAACAGAACGTATAAATCGCGCATGAAAACGGCTTTGAAAAGTGTGCTCGATGTGGAAGACAAAGAGAAAGCAACGGCCCAACTGCCGAAAGCTTATGCCGTTATTGACAAATTGGTTGCAAAAGGGATTCTTCGGAAAAATACAGCCGCAAACAAAAAGTCTCGCCTGGCGAGGCATGTGAATGCATTAAGCTAATTTTTTCTTCCCTCCCAACCCAAAAGGAACTTCATGCTTTACCCCACCAAGCATGAGGTTCCTTTTTTTTATGCCGAATGCGCCCGCAGGAAATCCAACAAACGCTGCCGCATGTCTTCTCTGACCCGGCGAAACTGGGCCATAATCTCCGCATCGCTGCCGATCACATTGGCCGGATCTTCAAAATCGATATAAGCCCGGTTTGCCGCTCCCGGAAAGACCGGGCAGTTTTGTTCCGCCTCCGCACATAAAGTAATCACCCAGTCAAACTGCCGGTCACGGTAGACATCCGCGCTTTTCGCCTGATGGTCGGTAATGTCGATATCGATCTCCTCCATGCTGCGCATGGCATACGGATTTACCCGG
This sequence comes from Calditrichia bacterium, assembly GCA_020635015.1. GTDB lineage: Bacteria > Calditrichota > Calditrichia > RBG-13-44-9 > J075 > JACKAP01. The sequence continues at coordinate 138,724 of JACKAP010000012.1, forward strand.
GAAGGCATGGTGCCGGCCGAATAAGCCTCCCATCGGTCCCCCAGAAAATGATTGATCAACCCTTCCGCCATCTGACTCCGGCATGAATTCCCGGTACACAGCACCAGCACGCGCTTCTTTTCCGCCATTCCTATTTCCCCTGTCACACCCGCAAATTTCTCTGTTTTCTACCCTATTGTGCCAATATACAATAAATCGCGCACAGAACAATCCAACTTTAGCAACTTTTTGGGGATGGGGAAATTTTTTCGGGCGAAGGGCGAAGGGCGAAGGGCGAAGGGCGAAGAGCGAAGAGCGAAGAGCGAAGAGCGAAGAGCGAAGAGCGAAGAGCGAAGAGCGAAGAGCGAAGAGCGATAATGGTTTAATTCAAATATGGCAAAAACAAGCGATATATAAATTATCGTGAGCGCCAGCGAACAAACATCGCGAACGGCAGTGAGCAAATATCGCGAGCGCCAGCGAGCAAACATCGCGAGCGCCAGCGAACAAACATCGCGAGCGCCAGCGAGCAAACATCGCGAGCGCCAGCGAGCAAACATCGTGAGCGTAGCGAACAAATATCGGCGAACGGCAGTGAGCCTACTTCTTACTCAACCGCCGCCGTTCCGGAGGAGGATTGCCGGCAGAAGCGATTTTTTTGATCTCAATTAGATCCACCAGGATCTGCCCGTCGCGCACCATGCCAGCCTGGAGGGTGAGCATCAGGCTTTTGTTGGGAGGGCAATAGAGCGTATCGCTGGCCCGCACAAATTGCCACTGCGGCTCGATGATCTCTGCCTGGATGGCGTCGCTGACTTCATGGTCGGAGATCGTAGCCAATTCCACATAGCCGCCGTTGCCGCGGATTTTTCCCCAGCATTGCAGGGTAAAATATCCCCCGTAGCGCAGCGGCTGGGTAATAAAGGTGCCGATCGGAAAAATGTTGCCTCCGGAGACCTCCAGGGCCTGCCCCCCGCCGCCCGGCGGCACATCGCTGCTAAAACTGTGAGTGCCGGTCCAATACCAGTTGGTGGTATCCCGGGCCGATTCAAACGAATTAAACAACACGGTACTGCCTGCTTTTCCACTACGGGCTTGTTGAGCGCAACCTGTCAACAGCATGAGCAGGATCAAAATACCGGCGATGAATATCGTCGGTGCCGAATGCATTACATCCAATGTTCTGTTCGTATTGCCGTGTTGATCATCCATGCGCCTGTCTCCTTTTGCTGCTGCTGGTTTTGTAAAATGATTGCACAGTTACCGTTTCGCCGGCTGCCGGGAACCCCGCTCACAGCGCGCTTTTCGGCCCGGTTACGAGTGCAAAGGGCAAATCATGTACCATTTTTCCAGCGGCGGGCGGCCCGGCGGGCCTGGGGCAGATGCCGCAGCAGCGGCGGCGACAGTCGATAGGCAAATTTCAGCAGGCGGAGCAGCAGACGGAAGCCCCGTTCCCGGAAAGGCGACCATTGAAATCCCAGTTTGCGGCGCAGATCGGCGGGCAGCAGTCCATTGGTCAGAAACCGGGTAGGCGCATAGGCCCAGCGGGGAACGAAGCGCAGGCCGGGAAAAAACACTGAATCCATCACATCACGCCCCACCGTGCCAAAACCGGTTTGCTCCCCGGCAAGCATTTCCTGCACATAAGTACGGAAAGCGGAATAATCAGGCGGAAGCAGCGTTTCCGGCACCCCCAACAACTGCGCCCAGCATTTGCTTTCCTGGAAATAAGCCTCCTTATCGCCGGGCGAGAGCGGCCGGACCAGCAGCTCATACATGACGATCGAGGAATCGATCAGCGTGGCGTACACCCAACACATTAACTGCGGATCATCGGCGCGGTAGGGATGGTGCAGGGGGTAAGCACCCACCGCCTCGCCCAGGCGGCCCTGCACCCGGCCATGCACTGCCCGCACCATTGCGGCAGCCTGTATCGCTTCTGCCCGGGTGCCGAATCCTATGGTCAGCATCCGCACCAGGGTGCGCAGCAGCCGCCCCAGCGGCTCCTCCCGGAAGCGGCTGTGATCATACACTCCCTGCGCCACCAGCGGGTGGGCGATCTGCATGGTCAGCGCCCGCAGCCCCCCCAGCAACAGCGCGCTCTCCCGGTTAATCCGCCAGGTTAGCGAATCAGGCGGGTAGAGCCCGCGGGGGTCGGGGGACAGCGGCGCATTGGTATGGATCATTGGTCTCTTTGAATTAAACGATTTGGCAGATATGTTACATCCTTTTCAAGTGGCAGTAGCAGTGGCAGTGGCAGTCAAATTCCTGCCACCGCCAATCTTAGATGATCAAAGATCAGATGATAAAACACTTTCTGAGAAACATCCCATCATCCCATTAACCCATCATCCCATCAACCCATCCACCCATTAACCCATCCACCCAATATTAACCTCCCCCATTCCCCATATCTACCCTTTTCAAAATTTCATGTGAATAAATTCTTGTTTATATGGGATATTTGCCGTAAAATTTTTCAACCATGTAACAAGGATTCTGATGAAAATCTTACATACGGCGGACCTCCACATCCGCGAATACAATGATGCCCGCTGGCAGGCATTACAGGAACTGATCCAGCTCGGCCAGGCCCGGGAGATCGATGTGCTGGTGATCAGCGGAGACCTCTTCGACAGCAGCTCCGATGCCTACCGGCTGCGCCCGAAGATCCGCGAGCTATTTTCCGGCATCAACTGGCCGGTGCTGATCATCGCCGGCAATCACGACGCCGAAGCCTACCCGGACGGCGCTTTTTTTGGCGAGACCGTCAGCGTGATCCGCGATCTGCTCCGCCCGGTGGAAATCGAAGGGGTCTACTTCTGGGGATTCCCCTACGAAACGCTGATGGAAGCGGAAACCCTGGAATATCTCAACCTGGCGGCGGGCATGGCCAAACCCGGCGCTACCCACCTGCTGCTATTCCACGGGGAACTGCTGGACATCACCGGCGGCTGGGAACAATACGGAGAGGAAGGCCGTCACCGCTACCTGCCGGTCAAGCTGTCTTATTTTTATCCCCTGCCCTGGCAGTATGTGCTGGCCGGCCACTTCCACAGCAATTTTGCAGTTCATGAATTCCGGGAAGGCAGTTACTTCGTCTATCCCGGCTCGCCGGTGGCCATCACCCGGCGGGAAACCGGCCCGCGAATGGCTAACTTGTTCGAGATCGGCAGCATCCCGACCCCCTGCCCGGTTCACTCCCGCTATTACGAAAAGATGGAGATCCGCCTGGATCCATTTCAAACCGTAAGCCCCTTAAACATCATCACCGAACGGCTCTCCGACACCCCGGAAAATGCCACGATTCTGCTGGATATCAGCGGTTATTTCAATGGCGCGCAGTTTAATCTCAGCGAGGAGGAACTCTACCAGGCGCTCAGCAAATTGAGCGGCCACCGCCTGGAAATTGCCCGGATGGAATTTCACGATATCCGGGAAATCCTGGAGGATGATCTATTTGCCCTTTTCTGGGAACGGCTGGGTGAAAGGAATCTCGCCGATGTCGACCGGAAAACGATACTCGACTACACTTTGAAAGCGATGATGGAGTTATAGCGCATGAGGATCAAAGAATTTTCCATCGACAAATACGGACCGTTAAGCAATGCCGGCAGCGTTCGCCTGAGTGGTTTCAATCTGTTTTATGGTGAAAATGAGGATGGAAAAACCCTGACGCTGGAGGCGCTAATCCGGATGTTGTTGGGTAAGGACCGCAAGGTATTTCCCGACATCGACCGGGTGGAGGAGAATCCCGAGGGATATGTAGTCATCACGATGGATACCGGGGAGGAGTTAAAAATACCCGAAAAAGGGTATGTCACCGATTTGACCGGGATCTTTCCCAATGAGTACCGCAATCTGTTCGTCATCCGCAACAGTGATCTGTCGATTGTGCGCGAGACCGAATTTTACGGGGATGTCACCGAGCGGCTGACCGGCCTGCGCACCTACCAGATCCAGGCGGTAAAATCACATCTTCGCGCCCTGGGCGACTTCACCGAGAAGCTCGACACCGTCAACACCCGGGAAAGTCATTATCTGAAGAAGCGGCTGCAGCAAGCCCGAGAGCTGGTGGATGAATGTGAGTCCCTGCTGCAGCAGGCGCATTCCCAGGGATACAACACTCAGGAAGAAAAGCTGGTACGGATGCAGAAACATTATCAACTGCTGGAAGCAGAGTGCAGCGATCTGGAAAAGGCCCGTTTGCGGGAAAAATATGAGACCGGGCAGGCCCACCTCACCACCATCTCCGCCCTGCTGGAAAAGTTGGAGGAACTCAAAAATTACCAGGACGAAGACCTTGGCAAGTGGGAGCGAGTGGAGGGATTGATCGAGGAAAAGACCCAGGAGCAAGCCCAGTTGCACGAGCAATTGGCGTCGCTGGAGACGGAGCGCCTGGAGGAGACGGAGCGCCTGAAGGAGTTCCGCAATCACCAGACCATCAATCATAAGCGCAAGCAGGATATCGAAGATCATCTGAAACCGGCGCTGCGGGAGTGGGGCGAGCAAAACAAGGCGCTGGCCCGGGTCAATGCCGGTAAACCGTTTTTTAAAGCGGTGATGATCTTTTTCGCAGCGTTGGCGCTGTTGTCGCTGGCCGCCTTGTTCTGGCAGCCCCATCTCTATGTCATCATCAGCGCTGCGGCCGGGGGAACGGTTGCCCTGGTGCTGGCGCTGCTCTATCATTTCCGCTTCATCAAACCGCGCGGCGAGTTGCGGCAGTGGGAGCAGCAGGTGCTGAACCAGGCTGGAGAACTGGGGATTCCGGGCGAAGGGATCCCCCAGATCCAGGAACAGATCCAGCGCTTCGAAGAGCAGTTGCAGCGGCAGCAGCAGCGCATCATTGCCACCGAAGGCAAGCTGGCTTTTTTAGACGCCAGCATTACCTCCCTGCGCGAGGAGCGTTTAAAGAACCTCGAACAGCGTTTGAAAGACGGCCAGCGGGCCATCGAGCTGATCCGCCATCGCTACCAGGTAGAAACCATCGATCAGTACCGCGCCCGCCTGCAGCAGCGAAAGCGTTATGAGCAGCAGCTCAAAGATGCATTTGCGGTGTTAAAAAGCCTCTTCCAGGCCAAAGGCGACAGCGTCAGCGCCTGTATCCAGCTTTGGCAACAGGAGATCGAACAGTTGGAAGTGCACCGCGGCGCCGCCGGCGATATTCAGTATGACGAGAAGCTGCTGGGACAAAAACGGGCCGAGCAGAAGACCCTCCATGAGGATATCGAAACCCAGCAGCGCCAGATGCGGGAATTCCGCGAGCAGTTGAGCGATCTGGAACGGCGCAGCAATGAAACCATTCTGCCGGAAGACAACTTCTATCCCTGCCAGACCCTCACCGATCTTCAGGCGACCCAGAAGCACCTGCAGGATTTCATTGCCGATGTGGAACAGCGCCAGGGTTTCATTCGCCTGGCCCTGGAAATTTTTGATGATATCGAGCATTCGGAACAGCAAAAAGTTGGGGTGCTCTTCGGCGAGGACAGCGGCATCTCACGTTTTTATCGCCAGATTACCGAAGGAACCTACGAGGGGGTCTATTTCGACGCAGCGTCTGCCGGCCTGCAAGTCAAACGCCGCGACGGCAAGCTGCTCTCCCCCCGCCTGCTCTCCAGCGGGGCATACGATCAGCTCTATTTTGCCATCCGCCTCACCCTCGGGGAAAAGCTGCTGCGCAACGAAAAGGGCTTTTTTATTCTCGACGATCCCTTCCTGAAATCCGACAGCGAGCGCCTGAAACGCCAGTTGGAGATGCTGCTGGACATCTCCCGGCGCGGCTGGCAGATCATCTATTTCAGCGCCAAGGATGAAGTACGGGATGCGTTGAAACCGTATCTGGATAGCAAGGAGGTGATGTTGTTGGATGTGGGAGGGGTGGATTTTAAGGTGGATGGGAATGAGTAAAGCGTGAATGGGCATATGGGTGGATGAGTTGATGGGAAAAACGGGTCTTTACCCATTCACCCATCAACCCATTCACCCATCACCAATCATTACTGCTTCTCAATCGTTGCTTTTTCCAAAATCACTTTATAAAAATATCCCGAGCCGAGATCCTGGTCGATAGCGACAACTCCTTCGGCGACCACCACATCTCCCACCGCAGCGGGTTGATCGCTGGTCACGGTCAGGTCGTTGCTGCCTTTTTCCCCGGTACCATCCTGCAGGTGGATCCAATTCCTCCCCATGATGTTGGCATTATATTTCACCACTTTTCCCTTCACCCGCACGGTCTGTCCCGCCAGGGAAGCGCTGTTTTCAAAAATATCTGCAACCGTTTTCCCTCCGGCCGCCGGTTCGATCGGCGCCTCCAGGCCGGCATCTACCATCTCGCCGTGGGGATTGGGCCGGGGCTCGCCTTCCGCTTCCGCCGCGGGCATATTCCGGGAAATATTCTGCACGAACAGGATCCGGTCAAAGGTACGCTCGAGGGTCGTGCTTTTGAAATTGTTCATTTCCATACTTTGGGAATAGAAAAGCTGCTCGCCTTTTTCGTAATTCCCGCGACCCACCGCCATCCAGTAGCGCTCGCCCTTTTCTTCCACTTCCAGGTAGCTGTAATCCGGCACCTGAATGACCTCCACCACGCTCACCGCATGTACGTTGGGATCCATCGCCATCCCGGCATCACCCTCTGGTGTCGCCTCTTTATTCTCGCAGGCAGACAGCATCATAACAACCGCAATTGCGACCAAATAGATCAGCTTTTTCATCATAAACTCCATCGTTTCATTCGTTCCGTATTCAATCAGTTCGAAACCAAATATAAACAACTCCACATCAAAATCATCAAAATTAATAAAAAGTTAATGGGTTGATGGGTTAATGGGTTGATGGGTAATGGAAATCCGGTGGTAGGGTAGGGTCGCGACCCTACCCTACGCGCCCACCACCCCACCAACCTATCAACCAAGTTTCATATTACCTTGCTTTCCGAAGCTATTTTTTGTAAAATTGCAGACTTTTGGAGGAATGAATGACGGTAACAAAAGCGGACATTGTGAAACTTCTGGCGGATGCCACCGGTTTAAGCAAGACTGACATCGAGGCAGTGGTCAATGGATTCCTTTACAATGTAATCGAGTCGATCCAAAACGGCGACCGGGTGGAGATTCGCGGCTTCGGCAGTTTCTTTGCCAAGGAACGGGATGCCCGCACGGTGAAAAATCCCCGCACCAATCAAGTCGTTTCGGTCGATCACCGCTTTGTGCCGGTCTTTCGCCCGGCGAAGTTTTTCAAGGAAAGCGTAAATCAAAATCTGCTGGTTAAAAAAGAAGAAGATATAGATGAGCACTCAATGTAAATCCTGCGGAGGCGATCTGCCGGCCGATGCTAAATTCTGCCTGCACTGCGGCGCTCCGGCAGCGCCCAAGGAAAGTGCCTGCCCGGACTGTTCGGCGGTTAATCCGGCGGATGCCAAATTCTGCAAAAACTGTGGTGTCGCACTCAGTACGGCGTCCGCAAAGCAAGCAAAAGCAAAAACGAAACCGGCCCGCACACCGGCCACATCAGCTGCTGCTTCGCTAAGCCCGCATCACCGCCTGATTTTGAGCAGCGTTGCCGCAGCAGCCCTGATCGTAACCAGCGTTTACTATTATATCGTTTTTGTGCAGGCGGAGTCCGGTAAAAACACCTGGCAGTCCCCCCACAATACCCAGCAAGCACAAGCCGCGGCCGACGATCATGATCATGACCACGATCATGATCATGATGCGGATCATACCGGTAATACCAACTTCCAGCCGCCGTCGGAAGCGGATTTCGAGGCCGCCAAAAATCAGCTGAGCCAATCGCCGGATGACCCGGCGCTGAACACCCACCTGGGTAATCTTTATTTTGACAGCGGCAAATACGCTGAGGCAATTCCCTATTACCAGAAAGCGCTTTCCCAAAATCCGGACGATCCCGATGTGATCGTGGACCTGGGGGTGTGCTATTTCAACCTCGATGATTATCAGACCGCCAAGACTCAGTTCCAACAGGCCCTGACGATTGCCCCCAAACACGTAAACGCGCTCTACAATCTCGGCGTCGTCGCGGTGCAGATGGGTAATGTCGATGAACTGATCCAGCACTGGACCCTGCTCCGGGAGGTAGCTCCCAATTCCCAACAGGCCCAACGGGCCATGCAGATCCTGGACCAGATCCACAAGAATGTCAGCCAGCCCCAGGGAGACGGGTAATAGTGCCGCAAAATTTTAAACATGCAATATGAACAGTTGAACCATCATTTTAAATCAAAGGAGCTTTTATGCCTTGCGGACGCAAAAGAAAACGTCATAAGATGTCGACCCACAAACGGAAAAAGCGGCTTCGTAAAAACCGCCACAAAAAGAAAATCCGTTAATTACCATCGTTCATCGTGTGCAGATGATATCGTATCGCATGGTGCGGTATCCTGCGCTACCGTGATAGATCATTATGATCGAACGACAGGTATATACAGTTACCCACCTTACCCGCCAGATTAAAGAACTGCTGGAAAACAGTTTTCCGCGATTATGGGTGGAAGGGGAGCTTTCCAACTTTAAGCGGCATACCTCCGGGCATTTGTATTTTACCCTGAAGGACGAGAACGCTCAGATCAGTTGCGCCATGTGGCGCTTCCGGGCGGGAACACTGCCGTTCGCCCCGGAAAGCGGCATGAAGGTGCTGGTAGAGGGCGATGTGCAGGTGTACGAGAAGGGCGGAAATTATCAGCTGATTATCCAGCAGATTCAACCGGCCGGGATCGGTGCCCTGCAGTTGGCCTTCGAACAGTTGAAACGCAAGCTGCATGCCGAAGGCCTCTTCGACGCCTCCCACAAAAAACCCCTCCCGGCTTTTCCGGAACGGATCGGGGTGATCACCTCGCCGACCGGAGCGGCCATCCGCGATATTATCAGCGTGTTAACCCGGCGTTTTCCCGGGATCGAGATTCTGCTCTACCCGGTGCGGGTGCAGGGCGACGGCGCTGCGCAGGAAATTGCTGAAGCGATCGCCGATTTCAACCGTTACGGCGAGGCGGACCTGTTGATCGTCGGGCGGGGCGGGGGGTCCCTGGAAGATCTCTGGGCGTTTAACGAAGAGATCGTCGCCCGGGCGATATACGCCTCGGGGATACCGATTATCTCGGCCGTCGGGCATGAAGTAGATTATTCGATCGCCGATTTTGTGGCCGACCATCGGGCGCCGACTCCCTCCGCTGCGGCAGAGATTGCGGTACGCGACCGCCGGGAAGTTTCCGGAGAGCTCAATTACTACCAGGAAAAATTAGCGACGGTGTTCCGCAAACAGATCGACAATCAACGCACCCGCCTGCAGCGGATCCAGGAAGGGTATGGTTTCCGCCGTCCTCTCGACATGATCTACCAGAGCAACCAGCGGCTGGATGAGCTGCAGCGCAGCATCGGCGCGTCGCTGAATTATTATCTGCAGCTCCAGCGCAGCCGTCTGGAGAAGCTGGAGCAGCAGCTCCGCGCCATCAACCCTGAGGCGATCCTGCAACGGGGATTTAGCATCTGTTATAAAGACGGAAAGATCGTGAAGGACATTGCCCAGCTTGAAGAAAATGACCCGGTGCGGATCCAGCTGGCCCAAGGCTGGTTTGCCGCCGAAGTGCAACAAAAGGGAGACCGCTGATGAGCGCCAAGCTTAAATTCGAAGAAGCCCTCAACCGCCTGGAAGAAATTGCCCGCATTCTGGAAAGCGGCAGCGCCTCGCTGGATGAATCGGTAAAACTCTATGAAGAGGGCACCCGCCTGATCCAACTCTGTGCCGGCCGCCTCAACGATGCCGAAAGCAAAATTCTCAAACTCTCCAAAGACGCCGCCGGTACCTTCTCCGCCGAACCGCTGGATGGCGGCACCGACCGCGAGTAAACCGCATCAGCCACAAAGACACAGAGGTCACAGAGTAAAAAAATGACATTTGTAGTTTCTCTGTGCGCTCTGTGCCTCTGTGGCAAAGATTCGTTCATGATTACAACGATTTACACTGAAATGAATTCAATTTCTCGACATCGCAATGCTGTCGGACAGTTGCAGCGTGCCGCCGCGGATGTGCAGGCGGGTTTCGTGCAGGTTAAAGCGGAAGCGGTTGATGATCCGGCGCAGGCGGGACAGCGGTGCGGCGGAGTGCTCCACCTGGTACTGCGCCGTTGCCTGAATTCCCCCATCCTGGTTCAATTGGCTCAGCAGCGTTTCCGGGCTGACCGCCTCCGATGTTTCTACCTGCAGGTAATCGACATACACCTCTTCCGTTTTCTGGCCGGAAGCGAGGTCGGTGCTGAGTTGACTCTCCAGGCGGTACACCAGGTACCCCGGGCGTTCATTCCCGGCCAATACACCATGTTTGAAACGGCCTTCCTGAGCTTCACCGCTCCCGGCACGGTGATAGCTTCCCCGGCCATGCGGGACGCCCCCGAGAACTTCCCCCTGGTACACATCTCCGTTGGGATAGGTGATCACCGCGCTGCCGTTCATGTCATAATCGCGAAGCTCGCCTTCATAGATCCGCCCGTCGGGAAGTTCTAATTTGGCGCTGCCAGCCGCCGCATCACCGGACAGCAGCCGTCCCTGGTAAAGACCGTTTGCCCATACTCCCGAGCGGTCAACGCTTCCGGCAGCGTCATAACTGGTGCCGATGCCGTGGAAATTATTGCGCTGCCACTGACCTTCAAAGCGACTCCCATCGCGCCAGACGTAGGTGCCTTCTCCGCCGGCACAATCCCCGCTGATGCAGCCCAGCACCGCATGCTTTTTCACTCCGTACCAGATCCCCCCGAACTGCCCGTCGGCAAATCGCCACTCGCCGTAGAAGCTGTTTTTGCCTTTCTGCATTTGTAATACCATGGTGCCGCGATATTTTTCATCCGACCAGTTCGCACTGAAGCGATTGCCGGCGGCATCGATGGCGCCGGATACCCGCCCGCTGCTGACCCGCCCCTGAAATGTGCCGGTGACATTCCCTTCGGCCACCTGCAATTCCATCACGCCGAAATTGGTCTCCCAGCTGCCGGCGTAATCGTCTGCCACAGCCGCACATTCGATGCCTTTTAGCACCCGCACCGCCGCCCAGTGGCCGTTCTGCTCCGAATCCGCTTTCCACCAATAGCCGTTAAACCCGTTGCTGCCTGGCGCCAGGCGAAAGACCAACAGGCCGCTCAGGTCGCCCTCGGACCACTTCCCGTTCAGCAGCGTACCGTCGGCGGAAATACGGCCCTCCAGCCGGCCCTCGACCTCCCCATCGTTATAAACTCCGGTTGCCCGCTTGCCGCTAACCTCAATTTGAATATGACCGAAAGTGGAATGCCAGTAGCCGGAAAAGCCCTTGGGACCGGCGGATAAGAAAACGGGCAGCAGAAAGAGCAGTATTAACTGCCCGTATATGATCCGGGGGAAATTTTGTGGATGAGTGGATGGGTGGATGGGTGAATGGGAAACTGCGGCCGTTTTCAACGCCATCATCCCATCGACCCACACACCCATACACCCATACACCCATACACCCATACACGCTACAACATTTTTAACACGCAGCATCATGCGCAACAACTTTGCCAGCTCAAATGTCAACATATTAACCCTCTCTGTTTAATCACGGTATTCATTCCTGAACACCCCGGAGGAAAGCAAAGTATATGCCGGAGAGGGAAATAAAGGAAAAACAGGGAATTAGAGATAGATTCAGATGGGCAACTGGGATATAAATGTAATTTTCTTATACACCCGGATGGCTGGTTTGTTAAATCTGTTGCGCAAACAGATTCCTCGGTTGACGCCTTCGCGATGACACAACCGGCCGCCATTTGGAACGCAGCAAAGCGGGCTGAAACACCTGGTCGAGCAAAAGACCTAACAAATGCCCCCCACATCGCCGGCAAAAACCGCTGGATCCGTATTGGGTTCGCAAGTTTTTAGCGGACCCAATACGGATCCAGCGGTCTGCCCCCGCTCACTCGCCGATGGTGTAGTATCCGCCGTAAAACACCGAGGCACGCACCTGGGGCGAGAGGAGCAGCCGGTTCAATAGCTGCTTCACCCGGGTATTGACCTGCGAGATCTTATCGATGCGGTAGTCGCGGCCGGGAGTGATGCCGGTTTTTTCCTGGAAGAATGCCAATACGTCATCTTCGGTCGTGGTTTCCTGACCGTATACCACGTAATACGTCAGCAGTGCTTCCCGGCTGCCATCTTCCGTCTGGAGTTCTTCGGAGCGATACACCAGGAAGGTGGGGGGGGGGTCAAGTAGGAAGGAGAGCTGAATTGAGCCGGCATTCTGAAGCGGCTGAATGGCGGGCAGCGGCGTTGAGACCATACTGCCCTCCCGGCTACTGCTGTCGGCTTTGCTGCTGTCTGACATGCTACTGCTGTCAGGCATGTCAGACATACTGCTATCAGACATACTGCTATCAGACATACTGCTATCAGACATACTGCTGTCCGACATGCTACTGCTGTCAGATATGCTGCTAGGCGCCTTTGCATCGAGACGTATTTCTACCATGCCGGCTTTCCATAGCGCTCTAAAGGATTGACCTCCGGCAACCGTATAGACACCTTCTCCGTGCAGAAGACCGTCCTGAAAATCGCCCCGGTAAACATCTCCGTTGGCATAGGTATAAGTGCCGCTGCCGTTCATCTGGTCATCGACCCAGTTCCCTTCATAGCGGTCGCGGTTGCGCCATTCCATCGTCCCGCGTCCGGCGCGCCTACCCAGCCGGAAAGCGCCTTCGTAGCGGTCGCCATTACTGAAATAATAGCGGGCAATGCCGCGGATCTTCCCCCGGCGAAAAACCCCGCTCAAGCTGTCACCATTAACGGCCCAGATATACGACCCGTCGCCGTGGGGCAACCCCTCTTTAATCTGTCCCCGGTAACGATCACCGTTCAGAAATGTCAGCATCCCATTGCCGTCCGGGGTGCAATTCTGGAATTCGCCTTCGTAGCGTTCCCCGTTAGGAAATTCCAGGCTGCCGCTGCCCTCCTGGCAATTCCCGGAAAGTGCTTTTCCCAGGTAGATTCCCTCCGCCCACACCCCATTATTGCGCAGCCTGCCATAGCTGTCATACTGCGCCCCCATGCCGTGCGGCAATTTGTTCTGCCAGTCGCCGCGGTAGCGGGTGCCATCGCCCCAAATGTAGGTTCCCTTACCGGTTTCGCAATCGCCGCTAATGCAACCGTCCGTCTTCAGGGCGCGCACCCCGTACCAGAATCCGCCGTATTCATTGTCTTCATACCACCATTCTCCCAGAAAGCCGTTGCCCCCCTTAAGCAGTTTGAAGATCAAACGGCCCTTATGATCGGTATCTTTCCAGCTCCCGACCAGTTTATTGGTGCGTTCGTCAATATCGCCGCTGATGGTTCCCTGGTTGCGTTTCCCTTTAAAATCCGCCACTATCGATTTCCCGCTCACCGTCACCTGCATTGTTCCGTAATTGGAATACCATTCTCCGGAGAAGTCGCCGGCTTTGATCGCCCCTTCAGTGAGTGCTTTATCCGGACGTACCCCAATCCAGTCGCCCCCGGGGCGGGTGTCGCCGTACCACCAGTGACCGGCAAAGGCATTGCCATCGGACCACAGGCGGAACACCAGCCGCCCCTCTTCCCCGTCAAGCGACCAGCGAGCGGTCAGCACATTCCCATTGGCGCTGGTCAGGCCGCGGATGGTGCCTTCGCTGTTGCCGGCAGTATATACGCCGGACACCGTCGTGCCTTTTACCGACAAGGTCAATTTACCCAATGAGGAGCGCCATTCACCGCTGAAATCCCCCGCCCAGGTGAGTGCCGGCAGCAGAACTCCCAACATCAACAGCAGGTATAATTTTCCGGATAAATTCTTGTACCTTACCTTATTGGAAACCATCTTCTTCATGACCTTACCATATGCTAAAATTAATATAGATGGGTGGATAGGTAAATTCCTTTATCCGTACCGTTGCCGAGACAGATAAATGATATTGAATCGAACGCTCTTCCCATCAACCCATTAACCGCTCTATTATAGCGATTTAGCCGCGCCAAAACAACTTCTCTTCAATAATCGGCGTTCCAGGCAAATAATCAAGACAAAAAAGTGCCGGCCTTCTGAAACCGGCACTTCCGGATGCATAATCGCTTACCGCAGCAGGATCATTTTCCCGCTATGCGCCGTGCGGCCGGATTCCAGCCGGTACAGGTAGACCCCGCTGGCCGCCGGCACGCCCCGTGCATCCCGTCCATCCCAACCGACCGCATAGAAACCGGCGGGTTGCCGAGAATTGACCAATGTCCTGATCAGCCGCCCCGTTACGTCAAATATACCCAGCTCAATCTCGCTGGCCACTGACAACTGATAACTGATCACTGTTGCCGGATTAAACGGATTGGGGTAATTCTGATAAAGCATGATCCCGCCGGGGATGGTTTCGGGAATTCCCAGCCCCTGTGCGCCGCTATTTTCCAGAATATGAGTGCGCTGGTTGACCGGCAGGTTATAGACCGTCTCACGGCTGCCGGAAGGCCAGATCACCGTCACGGAATCGACCGCAGTTGCCGCGCCCACCCCGACAATCAACACCGGGCTGTCCTGGGAAAGATAGCTGATACCGCAGTGGGTGGAGCGAAGCACTTTCTGCCCCTGCCAGTGGATCTCCACCCGACTGCCCACCGCATCACGATTGCTGACGGTGCCTTCCAGGGTCAGCTTGATCCAGTTATTGCTGCCGCCGCTGTTTTTCCACAGCACTGAGGGATCTCCCTCGTTCAGCACCGCAATGTCACTGTAACCGTTATTGTCAAAATCGCCGATGGCGGAGGCAAAGCTGCTGTAGGTGTCCCCATCCATCCCGATGCCCACCGCCGGGGTAAAGGTAGCATCGCCGTTGTTGATGAAAAATTCGCTCTTCTGGCTGGTAGATCCTTCCGAGACGCACACATAGAGATCCAGATCGCTGTCATTGTCATAATCGATAAAACTGGTCCCCCAGCAGACCCGCCCGACGGTCATCCCCAGGGGACCGGCGACATCAGTAAAGGTGCCGTCGCCGTTGTTGTGCAGCAGCCCGTTGCCGGCGGGGTTGTTGGTGACATATATGTCCAGGTAGCCGTTGTTGTCATAATCGCCGATAGCGATGCCCATGGCGTCGAAGCGCAGATCCGCACCGGCGGCAGCGGTGACATCGGAGAAAGTCCCGTCGCCATTGTTGCGAAAAAGGGTATTGCCGCCGTTGAACATCCCCCGGTCGTTGGCGATATAAATATCCTGCCAACCATCATTGTCGTAATCAATAAAGGAAACCGCCAGGGGAGCCTGGTTGGTATCATCTACTCCGGCGATGGTGGTAACATCGGCAAACGTTCCGTCGCCCTGGTTCCGAAACAGCCGGTTGGGCTGCAGCGGGGAGCGGTTGGTGAGGTAGAGATCTAGATAGCCGTCGTTGTCGTAATCCGCCCAACAAGCGGCCGAAACCGTCAGCGCCGCCGTCGGCAGGCCGGCCGGACCGGTCATATCCTGCAGCAGGCCGTTCCCTTCATTGCGATAGAGCTTGCTGGAGGCGGCAAAATTCGCGACGAACAGATCCTTGTCGCCGTCATTATCGTAATCCACCCATAATACGGATTGCGATTCATAGGGATCGGTGATGTTCATTTGCGCCGCCATGTTGAGGAACTGGCTGGTTTCATTACGATAGCAATAAATATACTCCCCAACCTTGCTGGCAAAGGTCAGATCATCCCGGCCATCGCCGTCAAAATCGCAAAAGCTCACCCCGCCGCCCCACACCCCGGAATGCTGGTAGATATGCTGGATGCCCATCTGAGCCGCGACATTGCTGAAGGTTACCTGCTGCGCCGGGAGCAGAGAGGTGAGCAGCAGGATGGCCAGGAATGCCGGTAGGAATTTAAATTGATAGGGATTAAACATGATCGGCCTCTGGTGTTTAATAGTATATCATAGAACGCGGATGACGCGGATGACGCGGATATACGCGGATTTTTTCTTTGTTGCTTCGCCCTGATGAGCAAAAATTGACTGCAAATAACGCCTGTAGTCGTATCGATCTACTGTAAAGGTTAAGCGCGTTCACCGTCTTGTCTTTAACTTCAATCATTTATCTGCGTAAATCTGCGCCATCCGCGTCATCCGCGTTCTATTGAAACTTTTATCGTGTACTGTGATTCACTTAAAACAATCCGTCGAACGAGAACAGATTAAAAAAAATGCCGGCCCCTGAGAGGAACCGGCACTGGTAATTTGTACTAATTCTTTCGTCAACATCAATCTTCTCAAGCTTAACTTATCATCCCAACCGCGGGTCACATCGTTTGATATAACCCGCAGTTTGGGTTATATCAAACGATCACTTGAGCAAGATCATCTTCTTGCTGTCGACGAAGTCGTTGGCCTCGATGCGGTAGATGTAAATACCACTGGAGACCTTCGCGCCGAAATCGTTGGTGCCGTCCCACACCGCCGTCTTGAAACCGGCCGTCTGGCGATTGTTCACCAGCGTCTTGACCACCTGGCCCAGCACGTTGTAGATCTTCACGCTCACCTTCGCATCTTCCCGCAGACCGTAACGAATCGTGGTCGTCGGGTTGAACGGGTTCGGATAGTTCTGCTGCAGGCTGAACTCCGTCGGGATGCCGGTCAGGCCATCCTCGATGCCGGTGATCACAAAGATCGAGTTACCAAGATCCACCCACATCTGCTGCGCCGCACGGGCCGCATCCATCATCTCAGACAGCGTCGCACCGGCGACCATCGCAAAGCCCACACGCTCGCTCGCCCCGTTGTCGATATTCACCGGGCTCAGGCCGAAGATCTGCGCATGATCCTGCGCGCTGCCACCGTCTCCATTCGGGTTGGTGGCGCGGTTGAAGCTCAGGTAGCTCCACTTGTCGCCGTCGGTCATCCGCGGGGGATAGACTTCATCCGCCGAGATCATGATCCGCCGCGCAGCAAACACGCTCTGCGACAGCGGCACCACGCCCATGTAGGCATTCGCGCCACTGCCCTGATGCAGTTCCAGAACCTCGATGCCAAACGGGTTGCCACCGTTCACGCCCGGGATGGTGTTGGTTGAATCGGTCACCACCTGGCCGCGGTCATTGGCCGTCGCCGGATCCACATCCCAGTCGAAGAATGCGCCCACCTTCACATCGGCCAGGTTCGCGCCGCTGTTGTTGGCCACATCCAACTGATACAGCACCATCCGGTCTTTGCCCGGCTCATCCACGCTGTAGGTCGTCTGGGTGATGTCAACCCCCAACGGCACTTCCGCCAGCGCGTCGCTGTAGCTGGTCACATATTCCGTGGTCGTGCCCGTCGAGCCGCTGCCGTCGATGTTGCTGGTGAACTGGAAGTCGGCGTCAAACACCTGGGTCTCATCACGCGCCGCATCCGACACATGGAATGAGTCGGTCGCCACGATGATCGCGCCTTCGAACAGACGCTGACCCGAGCTCGTCGCCGGGTTGAACTGGAAGCCGCTGCCCGGCGCCGGCGGGAAGGTGTTCAGCCAGCCGATATTGCCTTCGTTGGTCACCGAGGCCAGGATCGCCGCGGTGCTGTGATCGGCAAACGCCTCATCCAGCGACGACACCGTCGCGCTCACCGTATCGCTCGGGTCGCTCTCGCCTTCGGTGTAGACCGCCGTCAGGTAGTAGTAGTAAGTGCCCGTAGACAGGCCGCCGTCTTCGTAGCTGAAAGTCAGCGAATCCACACTGGCGATCTGGCTGAAGCTCACATTGTCATCCGAACGGTAGATGTTGTAGCCGTCCAGCGATTCAACCGGCGGATTGACCGGGTCGCCTTTGATGCTGCCCGCGTCGCTCAGCTGCGGCTGGCTGCCGTCCAGGAAGTAGGCTCCCTGGGATACCCCGGCTGCGCCGCCCTGGGCGTTGAACTGACGGAACAGCGATTTCAGATCGCTCATCGGCAGGGTGTGCCGCGAGCCGTCGCTGCCCAACTCCACGATCCGCGCATTCGGGCCGCTGCCTTCCTGCACAATCGCCCGGATCATCAGGTTGTTATCGAATCCGGCAATCCCGGTGCTGCCCAGGGTCTGCCAGGGGAAGCCGATCAAGGGCGCATTCACCCAGGAGCGGTCGCTGTACACACCGTCGGTATCCCAGGTTATAAACAGCGCCTCGCCATTCGGCTCATTGTAGGAAATGAAGAAATCATCACTGTTAATCGTCACACCCGCCGAGGAGACATCCACCGTCTCGAAACCGCCCCGGTTGATCGGGTGGGAGCCGGTGGCCAGCGAAGTGCCCGGGCCGGCGGAAGTGCCATCCCAGACCGTATAGTTGCCGCTGGTCATCGCTGCCGGGTCGGCAGTGGCGGAAAACCACACCTTGATCGACAGCAGGGTGGACGGATAGACGTTGGGGGTAAAGCGTACCGCCAGATCCCCTTCCGCCGTCGCGCCGATCGACAGGTTGCCTTCTCCGGTGTTGTCATCGTAGAGCAGTTCCACGCCGTCTATCGGCGCATCCCAGGTCAGCTGCACCGAGCTGGACCCGCCGGTGGCGCTCACGTTGCCGGGAGGGCTTCCCGGGCCGCTTACTGGCATCCAGGCCGCATTCGGCGAGGGCAGGCTATTGTTGGTAAAGGTCGCATCCAGGTTTTCGCTGGTCTCATCAGCGCCGGTTACCCCGTTACCACCGCTGGTGGTTTGGGTGCCTTCGCTGAAGTCGATCCGGTGCACCGAGAAGCCGCCATCATGGCTGACGGCCGAGCGCTGCAGGCTGTCCGGGGTATCCGGCAAGTACATCGTCGAATCGGTGCCGGGATCCGGACCATCGATTGAGACGCCGGTCTTATCCACCAGCTCGTTGTTGGCCACCGGGGAACCGGAGTTGTAGAGCAGGTAATCCACATCCTGCACCAGGTCGCTCATGCCGTCCCAGTAGTAGAGGATCACCACTTCGTCGCTGTTGGTCAGGCCGCCCTGGCCGTTGATACTGCCGGCAAAGGCTTCCAGCATATCCGGAATACCGGCGTCGGTATCGAACAGTTCGTAGGTCGGTTGCACGCCATAAGCGGTTGCAAAGCTGGCGCCGTTCATAGCGACGGTTTGATATTCACCTCCGCCAATCGTTGCACCGGCCGGGAAGCGGGCGTGGAAGTCGCCAAACGCGCCACCGCCACCGCCACCTTCAACGATCTTATAGTAATAAGTGCCGTCGCCGGCAAAGGTCGCATCGGTGAGGTAGTAGTTGCTCAGGTCGACCGGATCGGTTCCCGGGTTGAAGATTTCTACGAACTCGCCCTCGGTCGGGGTCACCACGATTTCCGAAAGCAGCAGCTTGCTGGCAGACGGTCCGGAGGGGAAGTCGATTTTCACCAGATCCATCGAGAACAGATTGCTTTGGTTTCCGAAGGAGCCGCCGTCAACGATATAGTAACGGAAGGCAATGTAGAAATTATCGCCGTCATTGACGCCGTAGTCGCCCAGGTTGTAGCTGTACTCGGTCCAGTCGATCGGGCAGTTGATATAATCGATCATGGTGAAGCTGCCCGGATCGTTGTCGGTGGTGGATACCAGCACCATCACCGAGTCGGCCCATACGGCGTCGATGTGGATCAGGTTGAAGGACAGCTCCATCCCGCTCTGGTACGGTCCGAACTGCGGGGTGAAGAGCCATTCGTCAATCAGGCCGGAGGGATTGGCTGCCTGGAAGTTGTTGAAGATCTCCCCGGCACCATCAAGGGGCGGGAAGCTCTGGCCGTTGGGCGAGATCCGCCAGTCGGCGCCGGGCACTTCATCGCCGCCGTCGGCGTCGAACTGGGTCCAGCCGTCGGGAATCGTCAGGGTCGTATCTTCGAACGACTCCATGAACGGCAGGGCGACAGGCGTGGGCCCGGAAGAGCCGAGCTCGGCCCGGATAATCGCCGTCCAGTCTCCAGCCCCGACATCTTCAAACGCCAGCCAGGTAGTGGTTTCCAGCTTGCCCCAGAAGGTGCGCGGCACGTTGGCGCCGCCCAGAGCGGTATAGTCGATACCGCAGGGGAAAGAAGCGGTATTCTTCATGTCGAACACGATCGAATAGGTACCTGCGGTCAGCTGAAGGCCGGGGTCGATGGCAAAAGTCACCAGCGCCGGCAGCGCGCCGAGATCGCTATAAGCCCCTTCGGCAATGCTGGCAATCGGCGTATTCGGCGTGTCGTTGACCACCGTCCAGAGTTCGACGGCGAACGAGTCGGTTGCCAGAGCGGAAGCCGATACCAGGATGGTCACGCCATTCAGCACATCATCATCGGCCAGGGTGTAGTTAATCCCAAACCAGCTTCTCGCGGTCGAGGAGAAAGTACCACTGGTCGATTGCACGCCCTTGTCGTAGGCCATGGTGGTGCCGATGTTGAACCCGGTGCTCAGGGTATCATTGCTCGGATCGGTATCATTGAAGTTCGAGGTGTAATAGTTGATGGTATAATCGCCATCCGCCGCACCGCTGGCATCCCAGGGCAGGAAAGTGGCGGCAGCAGGACTGAAAGCCGGAATGGTTGCGCCGGTCCAGGCGTCGCTGTACACAGTCGCGCCGCCGGCGTCGGTCACTGCCACGTTCAGATCACCGGTATTCTCAGCCCCGAGGTTGAGGAAGCCGGCGCTAAGATCGATCGCCGAGAGCAGGGAGGGCTGGGTGTTACTGATCTGAGTCAGCTTGGGATCGCCATAGTTGGCAGCGGCCACATCATTCGGTGCCGGGCCGACATAGATGTTATCGAAGAACCACTCGTCGGTGGTGGCCAGGGCTCCGATGGTGCGGAAACGGAGCTTGAAGTTGTTATGATAGCCGTCGGCCGGAATCGGATAGCCGTGCTTTTCGAAGGGCTCGAAAACACCGAAGCCGTTGTCGGTGCCGGGGAAATAAGCCAGGGTGTCCCAGGCGCCGGTATCGGTGTAATATTCCAGGATCACGGCTTCGCCCGGTTCCAGGTCATGCTCGGATTCCCAGAGTGTGACCGCATAGCCGCTCGCGTTGCTGAGGTCGAAGATCCCGGAGGTCAGCGAACCGTTGGCGGCGTTCATGCCGAGGAAGTAGGGATCGGAGGGCAACGCATAGGGGAAGGTGCCGGTAGAGACCCCGTTCACATCGATGATCTCCGTACTGCCGACCACTTCCGGCCAGACCACCGGATTAAAGATGGTGGTATCCCAGGTTTCCGTGAAGGGGGTCGGGATCGCGGTCAGAATGGTAATATCCGCGGAGAGGGTATCATTGGACAGGTCACCATCACCGGGATAGGTCTGCAACGCTGCGGTCACGTTATCGGTGCCGCTGGTCGAAGTCACGATCGACGCGCTGATGGTGTCTTTTTCCCCGAGGCCCAGGGCAGCAACACCGTGAGTAGAGGAGACTGCGCCATTCAGCCAGATATCAACAGTAGCAGTGCCGGTCGCCACTGCGCCGACGTTGGAAACTTCCACGTCAAAGCTCACGGTGGCACCGCCGCCGGAATTGGACGGCAGGTTGAGGAACTGGGTCACGGCCAGGTCGGGAGCGGCCACAATGCCCACTTGCACGTCGTCGATCGCCATATCGCTGGTAAAGCTGGAGCCGGTGATGCCGCGGAAACGCAGGATCACGGTACTGCCGGCATAGGCGGACAGGTCGACGAATTTCTGCAGCCAGTCATCATCTTCAGCAGTCTGCTGCGGTCCCACCAGCGGGGGGGTGACATCCAGGTCCCAGTTGCCGCCGGACCAGACGTCCACGTGCAGATCGCCCATGGTCGCGCCGTACATGTGGTACCAGAAGCTCATCAGATTGCTGCTGGCGGCGCTGAGATCCAGCGGGGGGCTGAGCAGGTGGAAGCTGTAATTCGGGCTGAAGCCGGTCGCTTCGGTGTACATATAGTTGCCCAAGCCGCTGGTATGGTCAACAAACGGGCCGGTGCTGAGGGAGTTCTGGGTGCCGGAAACTTCCACGTACCAGGCTACCTGGCCGCTGCCGTTGGTCCAGCCGTTGGCATAGGTACCGGGGGAGCCGGTCGTGAAGGTCTCAAAATCTTCTGCGAACGGGAAGGAGGTCACGGTCGCAACATCGGCGGTGGTAAACGACCAGATTGCCGAGCCAGTAGCATCGCCGCTGGCATTATAAGCCACCACCTGCCAGTAGTAGGTCGTATTGGCCGCCAGCGCAGTCGATTGGCTGTAGCTGGTCACGTTGCCCAGGTCAGTGCCGTTCTCGATATCGCTCGGAGGGGTCACCCCGCCGCCGTCGGTACCGAAATAGATCTTGTAACCGTCAGGCGAAGATCCGCCGCCATCCGGGGCCCACAATAAATCAGCGATCAGCGCTACGCCGGTCGCCGCGTTGGCAGGACCGACCAGCAGGGCCGGATTCGGGGGAGGCGTCGTCGCCGAGCCTTCCACCAGCACGTTATCCAGCGCGCCGTACCATTCCCAACCGGCGCCGTCTTCCCAGGCAAAACGCAGACGCACATCGCTCTGGTTGGCATAAGTATCCAGGAAGATCACATTGCCGGCGCTTTCCGGATATTGGGCGGTGGCGCCGGTCGAAGTGGCCGGCAGGTTGGCGATCACAACTTCCCAGGTAGCGCCGCCGTCGGTCGAGGCGTGAATTCCATAAGCGCTGCCGCTGAGCAGACGATAGCCGTAATCCATGGTCAGGGTCACCGACGCATAGCCCAGGGTGGAGAAGCTGGGGGTTTCCAGGTACGTGCTGTCAAAGCTGCCGCTGCCCCAGGCATCGTCATCCCAGCCGGCGTAGATATCGGTACCGCCGCCATAAGCGGCATTGGTGGTATCGAACCAGGCGTTGCCGCTGAGCCCGGAGGTCACCGACCAGCCGGTGGGCGGGAAGGTATCAAAGGTTTCCGGTCCCAGGATCACGTCTTCGGTTGCGGTAATGCCGTTGGATTTGGTTAAGGAAGGGATTGCTTGGTTGTGAATGCTGTTTAAGTAATCCGACAGCATCTCTTTTTCGGCCGCAGTGATACTCTGGCCGCTTTCATACTTGTCAATCAGGTTTTGGATGGCTGCGTTCTTTTGGGCCATTCCCAGGTTGGTAAAAGCCAGGAAGAGCACCGCAGCCAACACAATTCGGAACCAATTCTTCATTGTTGCCTCCATAAAGTGTTAGATTCTAACCGCTGAAACAGAAACGGCTGCCGATGATTATTTTTTTCCGGCTTTCTTCTTAGTTTTTGGCTTTTGCGCATTGGATTGCTGCTTTACTGCTTTTTTACTGGCGGCAGGCTTCTTGCCGGAACGCATCAGGGCTTTATGTTCTTCGCCCTTGACGGCCGGTTTGGCCTTCACCGTTTTGACTTTAGCGTGAATGGTGGTCTTGCGCACATTCTCCACCTTCACCACTTTTTTGGCTGCTCCCTGCACTTCGCTCTGCTGATCGGTCGAGGTAACCTTTTTACCCTCGCCGGCAAAGGAAGCGACTGAGAACAGAAGCACTACTATGAAACACTGCATGGCAAGTTTCATGAGCGACTCCTTTGTTGATTTGTGAATAGATGAATTAGTTAAGCATATACTACGATTAGGAAACAAGCTGAAGCGACTTCACACCTGCTGGGGATATATAATGAATGCGTTAGATTTCACTACGCAGGCGTGAAAAGGCGCATTGAACATTTGTCATTGATGAAGTCGGCGGGAAAACGCCGGGTAAAAGATCAAATACTTCGGGTGTCATCATGCAGCAGGATAATTTGATACCGCAGTACTTCTGAAAGGGTAATTTCACGTGTTCTCTTACTCGAATTATAATCGACCGTTCAAAACAGCAGTTCGTTATTACCAAATCGAGGCTACAACGCGTTTTCCGCTTAACTGAAAATCGGGGCTAATGTTTGAAGAACAACCAGTTTACATTTCTAGATTCGATGCTGGTCAATATACCACATTAAACCCAAAAATCAAGCCCTTTTCCAAATTATTTTTGTTGCCTCCATCGCAGGCCGCAAAAGGCGCGGCCTGCGATGGAGGCAACAAACAACTGCCAGTTTAGGAGGAAAAGCCTTGCACTAGTCTCACTCCTGGCCCGAAGGGGCCTAACACGTTAACCCCGGCCCCACGATAGGTCGGCACGCCACCTGGCCCGAAGGGCCTAACATGGTTACACCGGCTGCCAGGCCGGGGTATCAGCCCCTCTTCCTCATCACGGCATCAGCAGAAAAAAGCCGCAGCCCCCCCCAGCCACGCCTCCCGGCGAAGCCCCATCACTCCTCCATAATCGCCGCTAACTGCTCCGCTGTCACATTCAGCAATCCGCAGGGGATCAGACGGGGAGTGAGGGTCTTCCAGTTAGGATCTTTGGCGAACACCCGCTTAAAAACCGGCAGGGCCTCATCCAGGCGGTCGATATTGGCCAGAGAAACGGCATGCCAATACTGCATTTCCAGGTTCTCCGGAAACATCGCTTCCGCAGCCCCATACTCCCGCAGCGCCCCATCCACGTCTCCTTTCTCCAGGGCGAGGTCACCGGCATTCATATGCTCGTAGGCCCGGTGCACCTTCAGCAGCCGGCGCAACTCTTTTAGCGGTTCCGGATGATCGTCCACCCGCAAGTCGACTAACCGGTCTTCCCAGATCTTGCCGGTAGATTCCTTTCGTACTACTAATAGCGCCGCCGACTGCTGACCGCGGATATCGCCCCCTTCTGCCTGGGCCGCTTCCAGCGCCGCCATCATCCGCTCCGCCAGGGGGCCGGTGGCATTGCGAAAGGCTTTTTCCATCGCCGGCCAGACGGTTTCCTTTTCCATCAGGTTGGCCTGCACGGAGAAGTAGGGACGTTCGATATGCCCGGCGGCAGGGATACAATTCTTCCCTGTGTGGGCGGCGCTGTTGCCCCGGGTGTCGATAATCGCCAACTGGCGCACCTCCCGGCCTTCATCATCGGAAAGCAGCCGATCGACGGCTTCGCGGGGTGTTTTACCTTCCTTCAGCAGGTTCAACCCGCGGGTGCCGAAGGAAACGTTTACCAGCGACTGGGTAGCCACCGCCCCCACGCCGGCTTCCGCCCAAATGACCACGCTGCCCACCGAGAACCAGTGCGACTGCACCGCCGCCCCAATCTCGCCGGTCGCAGAATCCACTGCCACAATCGAATAGGTGTGGGCGAAGGGAACTTTGTAAAAGGTTTGACTGAGTACAGACTGGGAAAGCCCCAGAATCAGCAGAAAAAGAATGATGGGACGCATGAGGCTACCTCACAATTTGGTAATGTTTGTTGGATGTTGGATGATGGATGTTGGATGTTGGATGATGCAGAGGAATTCGTTCTGCCCATATAATCAAGCTTTTTATCAACTTACCCTTCATCCTTTTCCCTTTATCCTTTATCCTTCTCTCATAATCCAGTATCCAGTATCCAGTATCAAATATATCAAAACCAGACCAATCCACCAACCCCAATTCTCAGGCCAAAGTCAGCCACTCCCCCTGCTGGGGAAGAATCACCTCGCTGCGGGGGAGGCGGCGGCGGGTCTCCGCGGCCAGCCATTCCAGGGCGGGCGCCTCGCCGTGAGTGAAGATGATCCGGCGCGGGCGCAGCTGCAGGGCCATGGCAAGCAGGTCCTGGCGGTGGGAATGGGCGGAGAACTGAAATACCTCCACCTGGCAGTGGATCGCCTCCACTCCCAGAAGGGCCTTTAGACGGTCATGCTGCTGTTCCCGGAAGAGCCCGGCAGGCGTCTCGGGATCGGCATAACCGACGAAGTAAATCCCGTTGCGGGGATCAGCCGCCAGGGTGCGGGCAAAATCGAAGGAGGGGCTGCCCGGGATCATCATCCCCGAGGTAGCGAGCAGGATCGCCGGGCCATGGAGCTTTTGCCCTCTGCGCCATTGCCCAAACGTCATGGCGCGGAGCGCCCCGGGATCGAAGCGGTCCGGGTAGATATTATGGAGCAGGCGGTCGTAGATTTTGTTGATCTTCAGCCCCATCCCGGTGATGTAAACCGGCACCGATGGGAGGTGCCCGCGCAGGCGCAGGTGCTGGATCATCGCCAGCATTTCCTGAGTGCGGCCGAGAGCAAATACCGGCAGCATCACCACCCCGCCCAACTGCAAACGCTGGCGCACCTTGCGAGCGAAGCGCTTCGCCTCCTCCGGCCGGCGCACCGTCTCTGCCCGGGCATCCGCGCCGTAGGTGGCTTCGCTGATCAGCAGGTCGATCGGCCCTTCCGGGTAACGGGCGCCCTGGAGGATGAACTGGGACGACTTGCGGGTATTGCCGGTGTAAAACACCCGCCGGCCGCGCCATTCCAGCAACACGCCGGCGGAGCCGAGAATATGCCCGGCATCGTAAAACGTGAAGCGCAGCCCGCTGTCTTCGTAACTGTGAAGGGGGAAAGGCTGGCCGTAGTCAAAGCTCTGGTAGAGGTAGCGGATCGCCTCCAGAAACGGTTCATCATAAAGCGGGATGAAGTCTTTACCGCCCCGTTTACGCTGCACCTGGAGATAATGATACAGCAACTGATCGGTCAGCTCTGCCGTCGCCGGAGTCATGTAAACCCGGGCATGGGGAAAGCGGCGAATCGCCACCGGCAGACTGCCGATATGGTCGAGGTGGGCGTGGGTCAGCGCCAGGGCGCTGACTGGCCGCTCCTCCAGCAGTTCATAATCGGGAAGGGCCTCCACGCCATTCGCAGTGGGATCACTGCCGGCATCCAACAGCACCCCCCAGCGGTCGAACTGAAGATAGTGGGCGGAGGCGCCGATGCCCTCGGCAGCGCCCACCGAACAGTACTGGATCATAGGGTTTCCATTGGATAAAGTGCTTTTGCCGTATCAAATAAATTCGTAAATTGACTTCATTAAGAAAGGGGGTTCACGATGCTGAATCAAGTTGAAATTACGATTTTGGCGGAAAACCGGGTAAACTCGATGGATTTGATCGCGGAGACGGGATTATCATTCCATATCGCCTCCTCGGAAGGGAATTTTTTGTTCGACACCGGCAGCAAAAATGCCTTCCTGCAGAACGCCCGCAGTCTAGGCATCGACCTCGGTCAGGTCGATGCGATCATCTTCAGTCACGGCCATTATGATCACACCGGCGGGCTATATCACTACCTGAAAGCATTCGGCAAAGCGACGGTGATCTGCCATTACAACATTTTTCACCGAAAATTCCGAATGTATGACGGAGGCCGGCTGGAGGTAGGTATGCCTCGTGAAGAACATGAATTGACCTCTTTGGGTTGCAAATTCATCTTTAAATCCAGCCCCTACCATCTCTCCGAGAACATCCTTTCCAGCGGAGAAATTCCGCGCATCACTGAATATGAGACCCCCACCCAGGTACACAAGGAACTGGTGCTGGAGAGCCTGATCACCGATGAACTGAAGGACGACATGTGCCTGATCATCAACACCCGCAAGGGGCTGATCATTCTGCTGGGGGATAGTCACAGCGGGCCGGTCAACTCCACCAAACATGCCATGCGGGCCACCGGGGTAAAAAATGTCTACGCGATCATGGGCGGCATGAACCTGGTTAACGAGCCCCAGGAGAAGATAGAATCGATTGCCAAGGGACTGAAGCAGATCAACCCGCGCTATATTATCCCGCTGCATTCCACCGGCTTTTTGGCGCTGCATTATTTCTATGAAGTTTTCAAGGATAAAGTGCTGCTGTTAAATACCGGGGACAAGTTTACGCTGGGGGATTAGTGCGGAGTGCGGAGTGCGGAGTGCGGAGTGCGGAGT
>JACKAP010000013.1 GCA_020635015.1 Calditrichia bacterium
GAGCGCCGGGAATTCATAGCTCAACCCGTAGGAGCCGTAAAGCGCTATCGACGGTTTCAACTTGAGATTCAGCCCGATTTTGGGCGAGAATTCCTGGAACACCCGGCTGGAATCGCTGAAGCCGAAGGGAATGCGGATATCCCGCTGAAAGGCGTTGCGGTCGAAGCGCCCGGTCAGCAGCACGTCGAGCCGTTCCGGCAGCACCTGGAATCGGTTGGCCAGGTAGAAGCCGAGGTTGTTCAGGCTTTCGCGGAATTCGTTCTCCACGGAGATGCCCCGCCGTCCGTTGATATTCTCAAATTCCGCTGCCGGCCCGGCCTGATAGGCGAAGTCGCTGCCGATGGTAAAAATGTTTTCCCGTCCGGCAAGGAGCGTGGAGCGGTTGGTGAAGCGGGCCATGGTGCCCAGGGAATAGCGGGTGGCAATCCGGTAGGCCAGGTTCTCCGCCTGCTCCAGTTCTTTCAGGCTGCCGTAAGCGCTTACTTCCACTTCATTGCGTTCTTCCGAAAAGCGGGTTTGGTAACGGATGCCCAGCCGCCCTTTTTGGGTAATCCGGCGGAAATCCTGCGAGACCGCCAGAGAATAAGCCTGGAAGGGGTCTTGATCGAGTTCCTCCCGGGTCAGCGATCCGGGCTGGCGGCTGAGGCCGTTGAGGTACGATCCCAGGATGGTCAGGGTGGCGCCCGCGCCGGGATAGGCTTCGTAAATCGCATTCGCCAGGTGCTGATATTCGGCGCTGTGTTTGCGGAACCCCTCATTTTGTGAATAATGGTAGGAGAACAGCATCCGGTTGGCGGCATTTTCCAGTCCCAGCTTGAGGCCGCTCAGGCGCCATCCGTAACTGCCGCTCTGGCTGATCAACCCGGCATAGCTGCGCGGAAAGAAGAGATCCGAGGTAAAATTAACCACTCCGCCGGGCGCATTGGCATAAAGCGAAGAGAGGTTTCCCTTCACCGCTTCCACCCCGCCCAGAGAGGTGAAGTCGATATCATCCAGGATGGTCTCGCCGTCCGGCTCGGTCTGGGGAAAGCCGTCCTGCAGTACCCGCACCCCCCGGGCGCCGGAATTGGAACGGGTGCCGTACCCCCGCAGGGAGATGCGCAGATCGTGCGAGCCGTAGCGCGATTGCAGGAAGAGCCCGGGCACGTCGGCCAGCACATCGCGGGCGGACATCTTCTTGCCGTAGGGGAGTTCTTTCTTGTCCACCCGGAAGACGGAGTAGGGGATATCGATGATGCGCTCTTCGGCGCGGGTGCCGAGGATGGTAATTTCCTGGATCTCATAGCTCAGCGAATCGTCTTCCTCCTGCGCCCGGGCGGTAAACCCGGAAATGATCAGCAGAAGGATACAGATGGTTTCCCATTGGAATCGGAAGGGGGTAGAGATATTCATTATGGTCAATTACCTCTTTGTGAATAGATATTACCTAAAAATGTAATTCGATCTGTCATTGCGAGGCGTTTTTTGCCGAAGCAATCTCCTGCGAGGTGCACCTAGCTGCAGTAACGTTGGAAGCACTTCGCAGGAGATTGCCGCGCCGCAAAAGACGCGACTCGCAATGACAATACCTGCTTAACGCGTAACATCAACTGATCACTAAAAACTCCGTGAACTCTGTGCCTCTGTGGCAAAAGTGCTTTTTTAAACCTTCAACTAGGCACCGCCCAGCGGAATATGCAGCGCAAAGGTGATATTGCGCCCCATGTTGTTGAAGCCTACCTCCGGATCGTTAAAGCTGCCCGGTTTGATCCGCGAGAGGTGGTCGTAATAGACTTTCCCCAACAGGTTGTTGACTGCCAGGCTGGCGTAAATGCGCCGGCCGAGGAATTTGCCGCCCAGCGACAAATTGACCAGGCTGTATCCCGGGGTTTCCCGCTCCGCGGCAGTGCGGTTGGTTTGATCGAATACCGTCACCACTCCGAGCTTCACAAACCCTTCGCGGAAAATGCGCCAGATATCGGTATCGACCGTCACCTCATGGCTCATCCTGTTCGCCGGCATCAGGGGCAGGTAGGCGCCGTCCTTCTGCTTGCCCACCAGGGCGGTGAATGAGCTGCGCAGCGCCAGCCGATTCAGGGAGGCGGGCCGCCAGTTCAGGGAAACTTCACCGCCGCGCAGCGAGGCATCAGACTGCAAAAACCGGTAAACCGGATAATCGCCGATGTGCTCACCGGTGGGGGAAAGGAAGATGTAGTGATCGAATTCGTTGCGGAAGACCGCGGCGTCGATTGAAAGCCGGGGAGTGTGATAATAGAGCCCCAGGTCGAATTCGCGATTTAACTCACTGCGCAGTTCCGGATCGCCGATCTCGTAATTCAGGGTGCCTTCGTGCAATCCGTTGGAGGTTAATTCCGCCAGGTTGGGGGCGCGGTAGCCCATGGCAAAATTAGCTTTCAATTGCAATCCCGGCGTCAGGCTGTAGAGCAGGCCGGCCGAACCGGTGACGGGATGATAGTCTGCTTCGAGCGCGGCCATGTAGCCGATCGAATCCGCCATGCCGCTGGCCTCGCTCTGGATATGATATTGATTGAAGCGGAGGCCTTCTTCGATCACCAGGCGGTTCAACTGATGGCGGAGATAGGCATAGGCCGCCAGTTCGCGGGTGGTGGCGTCGGGGATGATCCGCCGCGAGCCGCTGTTGCGGTTGTCCTGAAAGGTCGCCTGAAAACCGGCGCTGAGTTCGGAATTCCAGAATTCCGGCGAGATGTAGCGCGGGGTCAGCGCAAAAGTATTGAGCTGCATATTGAGGTTGCCCAACTCCTGCTCTTCCGGCCCTTCCTGCTCCTGGCGGTTGTTGAAATGCGCCCCGGCATCGATCTTCAGCCGGGAGGCGCCGGCGAAGATGGTGTTCTGGGTGGTGATCAAATGGTAGTTCACCTGATGATAGGCTTCTTCCATCTCCCGCTCGAAATGTTCTTCCTTCTTTTTGCCCTCCGCCTCGTTTTGCTCCACCACCCCAAATTGATAGAAGGAATAGTGGTAGTTCAGATTGGAGACCAGCCGTTTGCCTAAAAAGCCGACGCCGCTGCTCAGGTTCAGCCCGTTGAAACGGGTATTGGGCACCCGTTCATTATCGCCATCGAGATAGTCCGCGTGGGAATCCCCGCCCAGCCGCGCCTTCCAGTAGAAGGTCTCGCTGCCTCCTTTCACCCCCAGGTCGGTATTCAGGCCCAGGGTATTGGCGTCGATCTTCATGTTGAGGTCGCTGACGGTTCTGCCCGCCGGAGCGGGTTTCTCATCCACCAGGTTCAGCACCCCGGCCATGGCGTCGGCGCCGTACAGCAGCGTCGCCGGGCCCTTGATCACCTCCACCCCGCGAATGCCCATATCCGACAACCCCAGGCCGTGCTCATCCTGCCATTGCTGGTTGTCGAAACGGAATCCCTCGATGATGGTCTGAATCCGGCTGCCGTGAAGCCCGCGGATGACCGGCTTGGAGATCCCGGCGCCGGTGGAGAGCTGGTTGATTCCCGGCACCTGAGTGAGCGCTTCCGTTAAGGTGGTCGCGCCGGAGAACTGGATTTCCTCCCGGGTAATCGCGGCAACCGCATAAGGGGTCTGCTCCGCGGTTGCGGCATAGGGAGCGGTCACCAGAATTGCGCTGTTTTCCACCGGAGAAAGCGGCAGCGTAACGTCTCGCCGGATGTGCGCATCTTGAATATTGACCGTCTGTACCACGGTCTTGTAGCCGATATGGGAAAATTCGATTTTGAAGCGGCCTTCCGGGAGATGGCTCAGATGGTAAGCGCCGGCGGAGTCGGTATCGGTGCCGGTCTTCAATTCCGGGAGATACACGATCACCCGCGGGATCGATTTCCCGTTTTCATCCTTGACCACTCCGCTTAAGCCCTCCGGATGGTCCGGAGCGCTATACGATATATCGGGAAAGCATATCATGATGATCAAAAGTAAGCCTGAAACGATTACTCGAAACATGTGATTCCTCCGCTGGTAAAGTTTTCAATTCAGCATGACATTTGAGCATTAAGCATTTACCATTTGATCGCGACCGCAGGCCGCGCCAAGGTAAATAAAGTATGCCCTGTTTTGCCGCAGCTCTGGCGGCCCAGGAACAATGCATCCCTGGATGCCGGAGATCGTCGGTACATAGAACTCCTTATGTTCGCCGGCAAGTGTGCCGCTGAATAGTCCGCCGATTCACGATAGTACATGCCGCTACAGTGGAAATTCAGGGAACTTCAAATCCGTCAATCTTCCAGGGGCATTTAACAATATGGATGTGCTCAATTAACTTTGCGGAGGTGGGATAACCGGGAGGCTCGCCCAGGTTTTCAGGGCGAAGGGGTGATGGGTTAGCTCGAACTCGCCTTCGGAACGCAAGAGGCGAAAATCAGTGTCGCAGTGGTAATAAATCAGGCTCAGCAGGCGCTGGAGATCCCGCCGCTGTTCCCTGCGGCGGGAATCCCGGTCCATTTGGCGATGTACCAGATTGTCCAAATTTGCAAACAGCCTGGTCTCTTTTTCGTCGTTGATGCAATAATAGCGGGTGATCTTCCCACAGCGTTCCTGCCGTATCACATCATACATGGTGCCCTGATACCGAAATTCGTGGCCGTTGATACGCTGAAAAGTCGCACCGGGATTCTCTTCCAGCGCTGCCGGAATTTCCAGCAGCACCAGTTCGGCTTCCGGAACCCCGGCTTTGATGCGCTGCTTAATTTCCCGGCGAACCTGGTATTGCTGGATTTCGAAAATGACCAGGTATGCTTCCGCCTGGAACAGCACCAGCAACAGTAATATGGCAATGAGAATTCGCATTCGTTTTGTAAGCTTTAAACCTTGGATTCCGGGCGGCGGAAGAAACCGATCGGTGATGCTCCAATTTAACACACCATTGCATCAAACATAATTTACGATCAAACCCGAGAAATGCAAGCCGGTTTTCTTGCTGCAATGCTTATGCTTCGCGGGCCAGTAAAATCAACGCCTGGTACGCCTGCAACTGCACCCGCGTCCCCTCTTGCGCCAGGAAATCCCGGTTGTTGATCAGGATCTCCGCCTCGCGAAAGTCCGCCGGCAGCTCGAAGGGCACCTCCTGCGCGGAGAAATTCAGCAGCACCAGCGCCCGGGATTTCGCAAGCGTGCGGGTATAGGCGTAGAGCTGCTCGTGTTCCGGAGCCAGCAGGTGATAATCCCCATAGATGAGCACCGGGTTGGCCTTGCGCACCCGGATCATCCTGCGGAGATAATTCAGCACCGAGTTTTCATCCGGCTCCTGGCGCTCGGCATTGATCTCGCGGTGATTGGGATTGACCTTCAGCCAGGGGGTGCCGTCCGTAAACCCGGCGTGGGGACCGGCATGCCACTGCATCGGAGTACGGCCATTGTCGCGGGAGAGCCGTTTCTGCCCCTCCAGGAAGCGCGCCGCTTCCGCATGCCGACCCTTTTGCAGCAACTGCTGATAATAATTTTTCGTCATCAGGTCGTCATACGCTGCAATGCTGTCGAAGCGGATGTTGGTCATGCCGAGCTCATCCCCGTAATAAATATAGGGCGTGGCGCGCATGCTCAGCAGGAAGGTGTGCAATAACTTGGCGGAGGCCTCCCGGTATTCCGGGCGGTCGTCCCCCCAGCGGCTGACCACCCGCGACTGATCGTGATTGCCCAGGTAGATCGAGCCCCAGCCCTGCGCTTTAAAAACCGCATCCCAGCGGGAATAAACCTCCTTAAACTCCCTCAGCCGCCAGCCTCCGGGGCGAGGCAGCATCGGATCTTGCGGATCGCGGTCGAGGCCCATCCCCTCGAAATGAAAGAACATATGCAATTCCCGGCGGTCTTCCGCCACAAAGCTCAGGGCGTCATCGATCTGCACCCCGGAGCCCTCTCCCACCGTCATGATATCATAGTCGGCAAGTACCTCCCGGTGCATCTCCTGGAGGAACTCGTGCAGCCGGGGACCTTTGGCGTAATAATCCGGCCAGGAACCGTATTGACGGGCAATTTCCTCCTCCGGGATCTCCCGGAAAGGCAGTTCCTTGGAAAAGAAGGCCGCGACATCAATCCGGAAGCCGTCGATGCCTTTGTCGAGCCAGAACCGCATCAGGTCGTAGACCTCCCGGCGTACCCGGGGATTTTCCCAGTTCAGGTCCGGCTGCTTCACCGAGAAATAGTGCAGGTAGTAGGCGTCGGTCGGCGGATCGAATTGCCAGGCTTCACTGTTGACGTCAAAGAAGCTCCAGCGGTAGGGCGGCTTTCCCTTTTCCGCCGGCCACCAGTAGTAATAATCCCGGTAGGGATTGTCGCGGGAGCGGCGCGACTGCCGGAACCACTCGTGCTCGTCGCTGCTGTGGTTGACTACCAGGTCCATGATCAGCTTGATCCCCCGCTGATGCATCCCGGCCAGCATCTCCTCGAAGTCCGCTATGGTGCCGAACTGGGCCATGATGTCGCGGTAGTCGCTGATGTCGTAGCCATTGTCGTCGTTGGGCGATTGGTAGATCGGGTTCAACCAGACCACATCCACGCCCAGGCTTTGGATATAATCCAGCTTCTCGATGATCCCCCGCAGATCGCCGATGCCGTCGCCATTGCTGTCCCGGAAACTGCGCGGGTAGATCTGGTAGACCACCGCTTCTTTCCACCAGGTTCGTTTGGGATTGGTCATAGCCATTTATCGAGGCTTTTTTTGCGGAGCTCCTCCACCACTCCCGACACCTCCTGGGCGCTGGATTTATGGCAGATCAGCAGGGCGTCGCCGGTGTCGACCACCACCAGGTTGTCGACACCGACTAAAGCGACCAGTTTGTCCGGGGAATAGACGAAATTTTTTCTGGAGCGAGTCTGGATCATCTGTTGACAGTGGGCGACATTTTGCTGGCGGTCTTTGGGGGAAAGCTCGTGTACGATCTCCCAGCTCTCGATATCGCGCCAGCCCATGTCCGCCGGAATGACGAACACGTTCTCGGCATGTTCCATCACGCCGAAGTCGATTGATATCGAGCGGATGCGGCGGTACATGTCCTCAAGTTTCTCCGAATAGGCGGGAGTGTTGAGATTGCGGATCACATTCATCAGCATCTCGTGGTGCCCTGGCAGATGCTCGCCCAGTTCATCCAGGATCGTGGAGGCTTTCCAGATAAAGATGCCGCTGTTCCAGTAAAAATCGCCGCTCTCCAGGAAACGCTGGGCGGTTTCCAGATTGGGTTTCTCGGCAAAGGTCTTGACCCGGTGAATATCATAGCCGCCGCCGGAGGTTACTTTCTCCGCCGCCTGGATGTAGCCGTAGCCGGTAGCCGGCTGGTCCGGTTTGATCCCCAGGGTCACTAACCCGTCATGCTGAATAACAAATTCTTCAGCCAGCCGGAGCACCTCCCGGAGCACCTCCGGGAGGGTAATCATGTGGTCGGCCGGGAGCACCACCATCACCCCGTCGGGGTCCCGGGCGTAAATATGGGCCGCCGCCAACCCCACGCAGGCGGCGGTATTGCGCTCGAAGGGCTCGATGATGAAAGTCGCTTCCGCGAAGTCCGGCAATTGGGCGCGAATCAGCGCCTCCTGGGCGCGGGTGGTGATGATCTGAATCTGCGGCGTCTCCACCCAGCCCGAGATGCGTTTACAGGTGGCCTGGAGCATGGTCGCTTCGCCTATCACGCTCAAGGTTTGCTTGGGGGAATGGCGGCGGCTCAGCGGCCAAAAGCGGGTGCCGACCCCGCCCGCCAAAACGACCGGATATATGCTCATGGTTGTGCTCCTGGTTAGTGGATGGGTGAATGGGTGTATGAGTGGATGGGTGAATGAGTGTACGGGTTATTCATTTACCCGCGTCAAGTTTGTTTTTTCCCATATCCCCATCCACCCATTCTCCCATTCTCAAATGCGTTTAGATCTTGCCGCTATACCGCTGTCACTCATTTTTCTACAGCCCTTCCAGATACGCCCGGCTGAGGCGTCCTTCGAAGACCAGGCTAACCGCTCCATTCAAGTAGGTGCCCTGAAAGTCGTTTTCGAATTCTACCCGCAGCTCGCCTCCCGGGAAAATTACGCTGACCGGCGAAGTCCAGTTGAGCTCTTTGGCGGCAAAAAAACCGCAGGCCACCGCGCCGGTTCCACAGGCCAGGGTCTCTGCCTCCACGCCTTTTTCGTATACCCGGGCGTGGAAGCTCTGGTGTTCCCCCGGGTAAACAAAGTTGACGTTCACCCCATCGGGACGGAAAAGCCAGTGATGGCGCAGATAGCTGCCCCATTTATTGACATCGACCTGTTCGAGGGGATCGTTCGATTTTACCACCAGGTGTGCGACGCCGGTGTCGACCCAGTAGGCCATATCGAACTGGCCGGGGAGGAGCGAGCTTAGCTCCTGGCTCTCCATGACGATCTCCGGCATCTGCATCCTCAGGCGCACCTGACGGTTCTGCTGTACTTCCGCCTGGTAGTGCACCCGGTTGATCTCGAAGCTGCAGCGCGCCGGGGCCATGCCGAGGGTGTGGGCCAAAAAGACCGCGCAGCGGGCGCCGTTACCGCACATATTGCCGGGATAACCGTCGGCATTGAAATAGTCCAGCTTGAAGTCGGCGTTGTCGCTCTCGCTTAGCAGCATCAACCCGTCCGCCCCGATGCCGGTGTGCAGTTGGCACAGCTTGCGGAATTTCTCATAAGCATCCGGCGCCATCCATCCGCTCCGGTTGTCGAACATGATAAAGTCGTTGCCGGCGCCGTGCATTTTGTAAAAAGGGTGGGTAATGAAATCGCTCATAGGACCCTCTTAATGGTAAGTGCTAAATGGTGAATGGTAAATGCGCAATGTGCATGTCATGTTTTTTCAGGGTGAAAAGTAGAAATCGATGCCGTCGGAGGTCCAGCGTTTGCGCACTTTGACGGTGTCGCTGTAGATCAGGAAGGGTTCGGCATAGCGGAACGGGACGGTTGCGCCGCGGTCAAAATGCTGGTTGCCGTTGATGTCGATCGTGGCGGTAACCTGGTACGTTCCCTCGGGCAGAAAGGGGATTTGATAAGGACTGTTGGTTCTGACGACCGCCTGAAAGCTTTCTTTGCTTCCCGTGAAGGCGACCGCTTCCAACAGTGCCTGATCCCAACCGGTTTTGGCGGTACGAACCATGCCGGCAATCTCCCCCAGATCTTCCCACAGCCAGGTATCGAAGGGATAATATGCCGTTCCCGACGTATCTCCCAACGCCGCTCCGAAAACGCTGCGCACCGCGGCGGAATCGATCCGGATCAAATATTGCGACCCCTTATGCAGCAGGGAATCGGGAATAAAGCGCGGTACGGTCAGGCTATAAAGCTCCCACGAGCCAGGCACTTCCAGGCTGTCGGCGTTGAGCAGGCGGATGCCCCGGCGCAGGGAGAGGGTGTCTGCCGGCTGGGAGAATTCGAACTGCAGCGCGGCGTCGTAGCGCACATTTTTCTGGCGCGCGGAAGGTTTAACCCGGCTGAGGCGGAAGCGGGTCGTATCTTCCCGGGTTTTGCCGCGGAAACGGAAAGGCAGGCCGGCTTCCGGGAGCGGATTGCCGGCGACATCCCGTAATCCGCGGATCTGACCGGTATAGACGGTCTCGTTTTGCGGCGCGGTATACACCCGCACGATGGCCGGATCGGCGGGATCGATCTCGCTGCCCAGCACTTCCAGCGGCGCATTTTGGGCGCTGTCCAGGATGGCGATCCGGGCCGACTGCTCAAGTTGGAGGGGTTCGCTCAGGATCACTTCCAGCATCCGGCGGTGGGCCGGCACGGCACGTACCAGCCCGGCGCTGTTGGTGTCTTCACGGGTCAGGGAAAAATTGAGGTTGCGGAAAAGCGGGGATTCACTCTGCAGGGCGACATCGGTAAAGGGCACCCCGATCAGATCGGTTTGGAAACTGTAGCGCCGGTCGCCGTTTTCATCCTTCAGAGCAAATACCCGGTAACGGGCTGGTTTGAGATATTGAATACGAAATTCGCCGCCCTTTTCCACCTGGGTATAATAGCGCGGTTTTTGACGCAGCAGGGTGTCGCTGCTCAGGCTGTCCAGGGGGTAGGCGTAGATGAAAACATCCTCGACTTTTTCCCCTACCACCCGGCCGGAAATCTCCCCCCGGTCGATGACCGGCCCGGTGGAGAAAGGCAACACAAAGGGCGCTGCCAGCTTATTGCCGCGCAGATCTTTAATCCCGGTTCCCAGGGTGAGGATGTAGGTCTGGTCCTGGTCCAGCGAGTCTTGCAGCAGGCAGCGCAGCTTCTTTCCGCCTTTCCACTGCAGTTCGATGCCGCCGGGCACTTCCGGTAGCAGCCACACCTGATTGCGCAGGGAAGCACGGTCCAGATTTTCCTGAAATTCGATCTCCAGGTAGGGGAGAGCGGTGATGTCGGTGGAATCCGCTTTCGGGAAGGTGTGCACCACTTCCGGCGGGGTCTTGTCTGCCGGGCCGCCGCCGGGCGCTTTGCGCACCGCGCAGCTTCCCAGCAGCAGGGCGCAAAGCGCAAAGAGGATCACACTGCAATAGATCACCGGTCGCACAGATTGACGTCCCTTTGTTTGATGGCGTAAGATCGTAAACAAATTGAACCAAAAATATCACAAAAAAAATGACGGTGCTCATTTACTGCGGATTAATAGACTGTATACTAAGTTCTTTTCAGTTATAGATTTCTCACAAACGACGTTCGAAATGACGGCGTTGTGTCATTCCGAGGCGCTAGCCGAGGAATCTGTAACTTTAAAATACTGAATCCACATTGTATTAATCCGCTGTGCGGGGGAAACCAGGACCGCCGGCGGATATGCCCGCCGGAAACAACAAAGGCAACGTCGTAAAACGGCGTTGCCTTTGTTGTTCATAAATAAACCGGCGAGGGTCAGCGGGTGCGTTTCTCTTTGATCCGCGCTGCTTTGCCTTCCAATTGGCGCAGGTAGTAGAGCTTGGCGCGGCGCACCCGGCCTACTTTCTGCACTTCGATCTTTTCGATGCGCGGCGAATGCAGGGGGAAGATCCGCTCTACGCCGACACCGTTGGAGATTTTGCGCACCGTAAAGGTGGCATTGATCCCGCCGCCGCGGCGCTGGATGCACACCCCGGTAAACAACTGTATTCTCTCTTTTTCACCCTCGATCACTTTGACGTGCACCGCCACGGTGTCGCCCGCTTTGAACTGCGGTACCTCGGTGACAAGCTGGTTTGCCGTTACGGCATTCAAAATATCCATGCTGCTATCTCCTGTTTTAACACTTTACTTTTTTTGCTTCGCGTCTGATTTTTTTTTCAGTTGTTCTTTTTCTTTTTCCAAAAATTGCTGATAAAGGTCCGGCCGCTTGATCCGGGTGTGCTCGATGCGCTGCGCCAGGCGCCATTCGGCGATTTTCTGATGATGGCCGGAGAGCAGCACTTCCGGCACGGCCATGCCCCGGTAGCTTTCCGGGCGAGTGTAATAGGGACAATCGAGCAGCCCATCCTGAAAAGAATCGGTCTGCGCCGAGGCCAGATCGTTGATCGCCCCGGGAATCAAACGCACGATCCCATCGATCATCAGGAGGGCGGGAATTTCGCCGCCGGAGAGCACGTAGTCACCGATGGAAAGCTCATCGCTAACCCAGGTATCGATCACCCGTTGGTCGATACCCTTATAATGGCCGCAGATAAACACCAGATGAGGGATCTCAGCGAATTCCTGAGCGATCTCCTGACTGAACAGCCGTCCTTGCGGTGACGGAAAGATCACCCGTGCGTCGGTCCGGTCGCCGGTTTGGCGAAAGATCGCTTCCAGCGCATCAAATAGCGGCTCCGGTTTGAAGACCATGCCCGGTCCCCCGCCATAGGGGGTATCATCGATGGTGCGATGTTTATCGGTGGCATAATCGCGAATATCCCGCAGGTGAATCTCCAGCCCGATCCGGCTCCGGGCCTGCTTGAGAATACTCTCATCCAGGGGATCCTGGAGGATCTTCGGAAAGGCGGTCAGCACGTCGATGCGCATCAGTCCCGCATCCCTTCGATCAGTTGCACCTCCATGCGTTTAGCGGAGCGGTCGATCGATTTCACAAATTCGCGCACTGCCGGCAGGAGAATTTCCGCTTCGCCGTTGCGGATCACGTACACATCGTTTCCCGCGCCGGTCAGCACTTCCTCTACCGTACCGAGGAATTCACCACCCTCAATATCAAAGACCTGTAAGCCAATCAATTCAAACACAAAAAAATTATCTGCCGGCAGTTCGATTTTTTCGCTTTCCGGAACCCACACTTCCTGCCGCACCAGTTTCCGGGCACTTTCCCGGTCGTCGATACCGCGGAACTTCAGTAGCGTGGCGTCGTGACCGTCCTGAACCGCTTCGATGATCAACCCGCGCATTTCGCCGTCTGTTTCCAGATAAACCGTTTTCAGATTTTCGAACCGGCCCGGGATATCCGAATACGTGATCGCTTTTACGTATCCTTGAACGCCATGGGTTTGAACAATTTTTCCGATCGTAATATACATGGCCTCAAGAACTCAAAAAAATGAAATCCGAAACCGGAGAATCGGATTTCGAATCATCAGTACCTTATAAATATCGAACGCTACTCCAGGATTTCCAGAACGGCGCGCTTGCCCATTTTGGCCGCTGCGGCGCTCAGCAGGGTGCGAATTGCCTTCGCCGTTTGTCCCCGTTTCCCGATGACTTTCCCGAGGTCGCCGTCACCGACTCGTAGTTCATATACCGTTACCCGTTCTCCTACCACTTCCGTCACGTGAACTTCTTCCGGCTTGTCTACCAGATGCTTTGCGATAAACTCCACAAATTCTTTCATCGCGCAAACCTCCTTATAGAGTCGTTCGATATGTGATTTAACGGCCAGACATCGGGTAAAGCATCTTCCTGAAACGTTAATTCACGGGGATTACTCGGCAGAAGTATCTGTCTCCGCGGGCTCCTCGCTGGGTGCTTCGGCAGTTTCCGGTGCTGCTTCCTCAACCGCTGGCTTGGCCGGTTCCGGCTGCTGTTTTGCCGCTGCCTGCTTAGCCTCAATGCGCTTGCGTTTC
This sequence comes from Calditrichia bacterium, assembly GCA_020635015.1. GTDB lineage: Bacteria > Calditrichota > Calditrichia > RBG-13-44-9 > J075 > JACKAP01. The sequence continues at coordinate 12,975 of JACKAP010000013.1, forward strand.
TCTTCCTGTATCAGTTCCCACTTTTTGACTTCTTCGTCCACTTTTTCCGCAGCCACCCCTCGTTTGGTCAGGTCGAAACGCAGGGTCACGCCCTTTTTACGCAAAAGGCTTTTTACGGTGTCGGTCGGTATGGCTCCTTCACCCAGCCAGTATAACGCCCGGTCTTCTTTGACCTCAATCGTCATCGGATCCGTGAGGGGATTGTAGTAACCGATTTCTTCAATGAACCGGCCGTCCCGCGGTGCGCGCGAATCTGCGGCGATAATTCTGTAGAACGGTTGCTTCTTCCGTCCCATCCGGCGTAATCTTAATTTTACTGCCACTTATTTCCTCCGTTACTTATTTAATTAAAGTTCAGCATTGAATCGATTTCAGTCAAGCTTAAAACGGAAATGTTCCCGGCAGGGAACCTTTCCGGAATTTCATCTTTTTCATGCGCTTCATCATCTTTTTCATTTCCCCGAACTGGCGCATCAATTGATTGACTTCCTGCACGGTAGTGCCACTGCCCCGGGCAATACGCCGCCGCCGACTGCCGTTGAGGATCTCCGGTTTATGGCGCTCCTTGACGGTCATGGAGTTGATGATCGCCTCCACATGCACAAAGGCGCGGTCGTCGATCTGCATCCCTTTGAGTTGTTTGCCCACCCCGGGGATCATACCGAGGATATGCTCCAGGGGGCCCATCTTCTTGATTTGCTGCAGCTGCTCGTAAAAATCTTCCAGGTTAAACTGCTCCTTGCGGATCTTCTTCTCGAGCTTTTGCGCCTGTTCCAGGTCGATCGATTCCTGGGCCTTTTCCACCAGCGAGACCACATCGCCCATGCCCAGGATGCGCGAAGCCATCCGGTCGGGGTGGAACGCTTCCACTGCATCCAGCTTTTCTCCGATGCTCAGGAACTTGATGGGACGCTGGGTAACGGCGCGAATCGAGAGGGCCGCCCCGCCCCGGGCATCGCCGTCCATCTTGGTCAGCACCACCCCGTCAAAATCCAGCCGATCCAGGAATTGTTTGGCGGCATTCACCGCATCCTGCCCGGTCATACCGTCGGCCACGAAGAGGATCTCGTGCGGTTTCAGCTCTTTTTTGACCTGTTCCAGTTCCCGCATCATGTCTTCGTCGATGTGCAGACGGCCGGCGGTGTCCAAGATCAGCACATCGCAGGCTTTTTCCCGTGCCGCCTTGATCGAAGCCCGGCAGATCTCCAGCGCATCGTTGGAAGGCGAAGTATATACCGGAATGCCGATACTTTCCCCCAACATTTCCAACTGCTTCTTGGCCGCCGGGCGGTAGACGTCTGCTCCCACCAACATCGGGCGGCGGCCTTTTTTACGCAAAAAATTGCCCAGCTTGCCGGTAAATGTGGTCTTACCGGAACCCTGTAACCCGCAGATCATAACAATCGTGGGCGGAATGCCGGCGGTTTTCATATCGGTGTGAGACTCGCCCATCAACTGAACGAGTTCATCGTAAACAATCTTGACGATTTGCTGACCGGGTGTGATGCTGCGCAACACTTCTTCTCCCAAGGCTTTTTCCTGCACCTCGGTGATGAAGTTTTTGACCACTTTGTAATTGACATCCGCTTCCAGCAACGCACGGCGGATCTCTTTCAGGGAGTCGGCAATATTCTTTTCAGTAAGCTTCCCCTGGCCCCGGACCTTTTTCAGAACCGATTCTAATTTCGAACTCAGATCTTCTAACATACAGCTTCAACGCAATTCGGGATTCAACATATGCACATTTTGTGCAAAACGGCTAAAGTTAAAGCCTCGGTATCCATTTTGCAACACAATTTTCAAAGGGCGGGAGGGTTGGCGGCGGTGGGAAGCGGCGGGGTGAACCGCATGTGAAATACGGCGCGTTTTTTCCTCCCGCCACTCCCACCGCCGCCAACCCTCCCGCCCTTTTGAAGGGCATGATTTTTTCGTACCCAATTAAAATGAGAACGGTGCAAAAATTTTATTGTATTCAGCCAGGAGCAAAGAGCAAATTTTCACTCCGCACTCCGCACTCCGCACTCCGCACTCCGCACTACTCCCCCGCTTCCGGCAAATCCGGGTGGATCACGATGTCGATCCGGCGGTTCTTTTCCCGGCCTTCACGGGTTTCGTTGTTGGCGATCGGTTTGCTTTCGCCATAGCCCACGGCCAGTACCCGATCGGGATTGAGATTGGACATGTTGGCCAGCAGGTACTGGCGCACCGCCTCGGCGCGTTTTTCGGAAAGCGCCAGGTTCTGGCTGTCCGAGCCGAAGGAATCGGTATGGCCTTCGATGGTCAGGTTGCTTTCGGGAAAGGTTCTGATCGCATTTTGCACTTTGGTCAGGAGACTGAAGAACTTTGGTTCGATCTCCGCTTTGCCCACCGCAAAGTTCAGCCCGAAGAGACGGATGATCACATCATTCTTCTGGCGGAAGACCCGCGCCTCTTCCCGGTCGAAGGTCTTCTCGATGCTGGCAAACTGCTGACGGATCCGTTCCTGAGCCTCGATGCGCTGTTTCAGCTCCGATTGCTCCTGGGCGATGGTGCCCATCTGCGCTTCCATTTCAGCAATCCGCGCCTTGAGGTCGGCGATCTGCTGATCGCGGTCGGCCAGGTCCTGGGTCAGCTGCTGCACCTGCTCCTGACGGGTGCGGATATACTCGATAATCTGGTTGGTGGTCTTCTCATACCCCTCGTCGAAAGCGGCTACCGCGTCCATGCTGGAGGCGATCTGTTGCAGCGGGGCCTCCGATTCCAACAGCAGGTCTTCGAGAGATTTTTTGTCATCCTTCATCCGGCGGATCTTCTGGGAAAGATAGAGGGCGTGCTTCGCTTCGTACTTGGCCTGCTGCGCCAGACTGCGGGCCACATCCTTGTCGTAGCGATTCTCATCCAGTTCTTTTTCCGCCAGTTGCGCCAGCTTGCGGGCTTTCTCCAGGGTGAGGGGGGCGCGGTCTTTTACATCCTGCTTGTCGGCGATCTCCAGCAGTTCCCGGGTTTCATTCAGATAATTTGCCTTGATGGCTTCCAACTCGGCTTCCCGGTAGATCATTTCCGCTTCGCCGGCCCTTTTGCGCGCGCCGTTCACATCGCCGTCTTCCAGCTTGCCGGCGGCTTCGAGAAATTTCTCTTCTCCCTTGCGCCACAGCTCGGCCGCGAAGTTGACCGCTTCCGCCTGAGCGGCGTCGGAGCGTGCTTTGATGGCCAGAGAAAGGGTCAGCTCCGCCAGTTTGGTCGCCTCAGCGGCTTTGGCAAAATAAGCCATGCTCGCTTTCAGCTTTTTGCGGATGTTGTCAAGATTGCGGCCCTTGTCGTACTCGTTCTCCGCTTCCCGGTAGAGCTTCAGCGCCTCACCGTAGTGCTTCGGCGAGAGCAGGCCGGCATTGGCCTGATCGGCCGTCGCCAGGGCTTCCCGGGCTTCCCCAAAGAGGGTGGCTTTTATATCCTGCGCCTGAAGCAGGCCGCTGCCCACAACCGCCATCAGTACCACGATCCAGCCAAACCTGTGAGAAATCCGTTTCAATTGTTTTGCAAAATATGCCATCGTGCGCTCCTTGTCTGCAAGTGCTTTTAATTCATCCATTAAATGATTTTTCATGCCTGAACAATTTTACAAACTTTCTTCCCGGATTAAAACGAATAATGTAAATGAGTTGATGGGATATTGTTATCGGTTAAATGACTGCTTATCTTGAGAAGCGTGGCTGACGCGATATCCGCGCCGCCGATCCCGGCTGCAGCAGTTGTTTCGCGGGGATGATTTTGCTATATTAATTTATCGGAAATGATTTTTGACAGGATTAACAAGATCTTGAGGATGTGGAAACATCGATTTTGCAACATTATTATCCTGTCCCATGCTGTATATCCTGTCTAATTTTTTGTTTCCGATGAAGCCGATTGCAGAATCGCGCAGAACGCACATCTTCGCCGAAGACAGACAACGGCATTGGGAAAGGATTTTGAATTGAACGAGCATAAACAACCTGATAAACCATCTCCGCAGCAGGAGTCGGTCTGGGATTATCCCCGTCCGCCACGGGTGGAGGCGTGCAGCGCCCATATCGTGGTAGTGTTTAACCGCGAAGTGATCGCCGATACCCGCCGGGCAAAGCGGGTGCTGGAGACCAGCCACCCCCCGGTATATTACATTCCTCCGCAGGATGTCCAAATGGAATACTTTCGCAAATTTCCCGGCAAATCCTGGTGCGAGTGGAAGGGCCATGCCCGCTATTATTCGATTAAGCTGGACGACAAACTGGCGGAAAGCGCCGCCTGGAGCTATCCCAACCCGACGCCGGATTTCGCGGCGATCAAAGACCATATCGCCTTTTATGCCGGTCCGATGGATGCCTGTTATGTCGATGATGAGTTGGTCACGCCCCAGCCGGGGGGATATTATGGAGGATGGATCACCCGGAATATTGTCGGGCCTTTCAAAGGGGAGCCGGGGAGCGGGGACTGGTGATAATGGTAAATGCGCAATGTTCATAATGAGGACTGGGTAACATTTTGTCGCATGGGGCAAAGGGCATGGGGCATGGCGCCGTAATGTGCAAGCGCAGGTTCCGACACCCCCACTGTAATACACCATGCCCCATGCAAAAGTTCTCCGCATTGCATGATCCTCAGTATGAGCGAATGGTAGATGGAGACGAGATGGGGTTTGCCGGAATTTATTTGAGCGCCGGGCTGGTGATATTGCTGCTGATGGTGCTGCTCTGGCTGCTCAGTTTGCGGCTGCGGGATGCCAGCATCGTAGACATCTTTTGGGGAAGCGGGTTTGTGGTCTGCGTCTGGCTCTATTTTGCGGCCGCCCCCGGCGGTCTGCCGCAGCGCCAGTGGCTGATCGTACTGCTGGTGACGCTGTGGGGGCTGCGGCTTTCCTTGCATATCTTCCGGCGCAATCACGGGAAGGAAGAGGATTACCGTTATCAAAAGTGGCGTGAGGAGAACGGCGCGGCCTGGTGGTGGCGGAGTTTTTTGAAAGTGTTTCTGCTGCAGGGCATGTTGATGTGGATCATCTCGGTGCCTTTGCTAGCGGGACAAATGGCCGCGCCGGCAATAAACTGGCTGGACGCAGCCGGGGCGGTGCTTTGGTTATTCGGATTTTATTTTGAAGCGGCCGGCGACTGGCAGTTGATGCGCTTCAAGGCCGATCCCGCCAACCGGGGCAAGCTGTTTACCGGCGGGGTATGGCGCTATACCCGCCATCCCAACTATTTCGGGGATGCCGCCCAGTGGTGGGGATTTTACTTGTTTGCCGCCGCCGCGGGGGAATATTGGACCGTCTACAGCCCGCTGCTGATGACCTTCCTGCTGCTGCGGGTCTCGGGGGTTGCCATGCTGGAGCGGAGTCTGCAGGATAACAAGCCGGGCTACCGGGATTATATGGCGCGTACCAACGCTTTTTTTCCCTGGTTTCCCCGGAAAAATTTGCCATGAACAAAACTTTCTTTAACATCACCGGCATGCAGATCGGCTGGTTTGCCTGCGCCCTGGGCGCGGCGGACGGTTATCCCTGGGCGGGGCCGGTGGTGGTAGCGCTGTATCTTACCCTCTTTCTCTTTCAATCTTCCGTTCCGCGGCAGGATGTGCGATTTATGCTGCTGGCCGCCCTGTCCGGCGCGATCATCGACGGCCTGCTGCGCGGCAGCGGGTTCATTAGTTATCAAAGCGCCGTGCCGGCAATCGACTGGCTCGCGCCGGTATGGATCATCGCGATGTGGATGCTGTTTGCCACCACCTTCAACGCCTCGCTGCGCTGGCTGCGGGAGCGCCCGCTCAGCGCCTTGCTGCTGGGGCTGCTCTTCATCCAGCATCCAGCATCCAGCATCCAAATCAAAAAAAACGGCCGGTTAGGGGCATAACCGGCCGTCGAGGGGCGCCTATCAAAATGTCAATAGGCATTGTAGAGGTTGGAGGGGTTTTATGTTAGGGCCATGTTTAATTTTGCTTTTTGTTAACTTTTTGACGCTTTGACTTAAGCGTTTTGAGCGTTTTTTCAAAAGAAAGATACATCCCAATTTTCGATTTGTCAAGTAAAAAATCGAAAAAATCGCTCAAATCGCCCAATTTCATTCCGGCAACAACGTGCGCCCGGGCAGCAGGGGCATGACGCCGGTTCCGAACCGGCGCATTCGTCAAAAGATGTTTATTTATTCAGCCGGATGATCTGCCCAAGATTCAGCTTCAGCACCGTCAGCATGCTGTTGACCCGCGGTGCATCGGCAGAGAACTTGATGTCGGTTAAGATCCCTTCGTAAAGGCTGTTTCGCGCCATGTTGTCGCGCAACTGAGGTGGGGAGATGCCCGGGCTGTAGTTGGATAGGATCCACTTCATGATGTCATAGCCCAGCAGGTGAAACTGCTCCGGGGTGGTCTGCAGTTCATTACGGAAGCGGTTCATGAACACCTTATAGTTGGGCGATTCCGGATCGAAATAGCCGGCAGTGACGTAGATCAGGCCTTCCAGGTGAGTGCGGTATTTGCGCAGCAGGTTGGGGTCGTTCCACCCTTCGTTGCCCAGCAGGGTGGTGCGGATATTGTTGAAGGCCAGCTGGGTGGCAAAATATTGAATGAACTCGTTGGAGCGAATCACGATCAGCAGGCCGTCGATGCCGGTTGCCGGCACATCGGTGGAGTCGACGCTGACCCCCACCCGGCGCGGTTCGAACAGATTGTGCAGGTAGCTGCGGTATCCGCTCTTGATCCGGCCTTCCGAGACGGTGGAGTCCGCCCCCAGCACCGAATCGCGATACGCCAGATAGAGCCCCTCGCGCCAGATCGCCCGGAATTGGCGGGTAAAATCCTGGGCAGTTTCATAATACCACTGCACCGTGGCCACTTTGCTGCCATTGGCCTGAGCGGTTTCGATAAAGCTTTGCACTAAATTCTGACCATATTCGTTAACTGGCGCCAGCACCGCCAGGTTCTTGAGCTTCAGGTCGCCTGCGGCATACTGGCCTAAAAAATGCCCCTTGGTGCGGGTGTCGGGATTGATCTGAAACGTGTACGGGCTTAACTCGGTCAACCCGTGTTGCGAGCTCAGGGGCACCACGTAGGGCTGATCTTCGTAACGCGAGAAAAGGGCGATACCGGCATTCTGGTCCGGGTTGATCGGCCCTACCAGGCAAAGCGGGCGGCTATTGGCGGTCTCCTCCGCCACCACCGAAAGCGCGCTGGCGACCGTCGCCTCCACTTCCCGGGTGTTGAGGCGGATGGGATTGTCGGCGCTGCGCCGCTGGTATTCCCGCAGCGCGTATTCCATACCCAACTGAATCGCATCGGATGCTTCCCGGGTTTCGCCTTCCGCCGGTTTTAGATAGAGGATGCTATTACCGCCGGCGCTGCTGCCGGTAGTGGTCGTAACATTGCCGGTGCCGGTGCTGCTGACGGGATCGCTGCCCAACAGGCGCCGGGCCTCATCGGCAAAAATATGATCGGGTTGTTCCCGCAGCAGCGCCTGGAGCAGCGCTTTACCCTCCGCGTCGCGGTTTTTCTCAATCATCTTCCGTGCCAGCACCAGTTTGATGGTTCCGTTGACCTGCGGATCGCTATGGCGCATTTGCAGCGCCTGTACTTCCTGCTCGCTAAGATAATTATCCATGGTGCGGTAGAGATATTCGCTGCTGGTCTGCTTGAGGCGGGGATCGCGGCTGTTTTGAATTACCCAAATCCATTCCTCTACCGCTTCGTTGTATTTGCGGAGGCGGTAGAGGGTATTGCCCAGCAGATGGTGCATGTCGTCAATGTAGGAACTTTCCGGATGCCGGGTAAAGAAATACTTGCACACCACTTCGGCATTGGCATAGTTGCTCAGTTTATAATAAGACTTGGCCAGCATCAGGCGGATCCCGGTAATCAGCGCGCCGTTGGGATATTTCTGCAGCAGTTCCAGGAAGCTTTGCTGGGCCGATTCATAATTGCCACTCTTATAAGCTGCCACACCGGCATCGAACAGCCTTTGCTCGGCTTGCTCCTGGGAAAAAACCGGCCATAACAGCACTGCCAGCCAGAGGAAGGGAATCAGTCGTTTCAACATTGTCTCCTTGATACATTTGCTTGGATGACTTACCTTGCGCACCAATACGGCACTGAAAATATTCAAACTGATGCGAAAATGCCTCCAGATGATACGGAATCTATCCTGGAAATGGAAGCACTTTTTACCCGGAACGCGGCCGCCGCTGATAACGATCGGAGATCAAAACGCCCGGAGAGATCAAAAATATAATTCTTTCAGCGAATAATGTCAATTTATGTTTGAATGACCGGGTGGCGGGAGGGATGGGTGAAAGGTTTGCGCACTCTCAAGTTCCCTGCTTCCCATCCCTCCCGCCACCCGGTCATTTCATTGTGATAAAAAATTGATGAACTCGCTTGATTCGCATCGATTATTCTTTCTATATTAGACCTTGGTTTTGAATATGGGCAGATGCGTGTATGAGATCGAGGTCTGTTTTTCCCCATTCACCCATCCACCCATAAACCAAAGTTTTTCAGTACGGAAATAACTTTACTCCGAGCCGATGCATCTAAGTTCTGACGGATATGATGCCCGGCCGCTGGCGAACGCCACCCCACTGTGGGCAGGGTAAGCCCGGAAACAGGCTTGCCTTCCGAATTTGAAAAGGAGTAGCCATGTCCCATATCAATACTGCCGCCACCGCGGCGCCGCTTTCCTCCCCGCTTCCCGACTCCCGGATGCTGATCGACCGCTTTGGCCGGCGGATTAATTACGTGCGCCTGGCGGTCACCGACCGCTGTAATCTTCGCTGCGCTTACTGCATGCCGGAAAAGGGCATGCGTTTTCTGCCGAACGACCAGTTGCTCTCCTTCTCGGAGATGGAACGTTTGATGGGCATTCTTGCCTCCCTGGGGGTCGATAAGGTGCGCATCACCGGGGGCGAACCGTTTGTGCGCCCGGGCATCATGGACTTTCTGCGCCGCCTGCGCCAGATGGAGGGCATCCGGCAGATCAGCATCACCACCAACGGGGTGCTGACCGGACAATATCTGGCGGAGCTGAAAGATCTGGGCATCGCCGGGATCAATCTCAGTCTGGACTCCCTCGAGCGTGAGCGTTTTTTGCGCATCACCCGCCGTGATGCTTTTGACGAGGTGATGGCCTGCTTCCACCGCGCGCTGGATGATGAGATCCCGCTGAAGATCAATATGGTGCTGATGGGAGACCTGAACAGTGCCGACATTATTCCCATGGCCCGGCTGAGTAAAGCCTACCCGGTAGAAGTGCGCTTTATCGAAGAGATGCCGTTCAACGGCACCGATCAGGGTAAATCGCGTTTAAACTGGGACTACCGGCGTATCATCCGCACCCTGGAGGAGGCCTTCCCGGGCATGCAGCCCCGGGAGGATGCGCCGACCTCGACTTCGCAGAACTTCACTATTCCCGGCCATCGCGGCACGGTGGGGGTAATTGCCGGATTCAGCCGCACCTTCTGCGGCACTTGCAACCGCATCCGCATTACCTCCCGGGGCACCCTCAAGACCTGCCTCTACGGAAAGGGCGAGCTGGATGTAAAGGCGTTGCTGCGCAGCAGAGCGGATGATTCGGCAATCGAAAACGCCTTCCGCCTGCAGGTGCGCCGCCGTTTCAAGGACGGCTGGGAAGCAGAGCAGGATGCCCGGGATGGAACGGGGGTGAGCGAGTCGATGTCGGTGATCGGGGGGTGATGTTTGTTCGCTTCGCTCACGATGTTTGCTCGCTGTCGCTCACGATGTTTGTTCGCTTCGCTCACGATGTTTGCTCGCTGTCGCTCACGATGTTTGTTCGCTTCGCTCACGATGTTTGCTCGCTGTCGCTCGCGATGTTTGTTCGCTTCGCTCACGATATTTGCCCTGTGGGCGTGAGAGGGTTGTGCTGTCATTGCGAGGAGCGGAGCGACAAAGCAATCTCATGCATGGAGCTTCCAACGGTCGCTGGCTTGCACACACTCGTAACAACCAACAACCAACAACCAACAACCAACAACCAACATCAGAAACTTTGAAAATAAAACAATCTGGAGACAACATGATCGACGTCAGTCCTAAATTCAATACCTTACGTTACGCCATGGCGAAAGGCACGCTGGTGGCGCGGGCGGAGACGATCGACCGGGTGATCGATCGCACGGTACCCAAGGGAGATGTGTTGGAGGTGGCGCGGGCCGCCGGGATCAATGCCGCCAAGCGCTGCGCCGATTGGATGGTGTTCTGCCATAACCTGCCCCTGGACTGGATCGACCTGAAGTTCGAGTTTGAAGAGGACCGCATCAAGGTATTTGCGGAAGCGAAGGCGATCTGGAAAACCGGGGTGGAAATGGAAGCGCTGGCGGCGGTGACCGGGGCGCTGCTTAATATGTATGACATGCTCAAACCTCTGGATGAGGATCTCAGCATCGGCCAGATCAAGCTGGTGAAGAAAAAAGGGGGTAAGAGCGATTTCCGCGACGGCTTTGCCGAATCGCTGAAAACGGCGGTGCTGGTGATCTCGGATTCAACCTTCGCCGGAGAGCGGGAAGACAAATCGGGTAAGATCATCCAAAAATTTCTTGAGGATCAGCCGGTGGAAGTCGCTTTCTACGAGGTGCTGCCCGACGAGCAGGAGCAGATCAGCGCCCGCCTGAGCGAACTGGCCGACCGCGAGCAGGTCGATTTGATCTTTACCACCGGGGGCACCGGCCCCGGCCCCCGCGACGTGACCCCGGAAGCCACCCGCCGGGTGATCGAGAAGGAATTTCCCGGCATTGCGGAGGCGATCCGCCGCCACGGCAAGGAGCGCACCCCCTACGCGATGCTGTCCCGGGAACTGAGCGGCACCCGCGGCCAGTGCCTGATCATCAATCTGCCGGGCAGTTCCAAGGGGGCGCTGGAAAGCATGCAGGCGTTGTTCCCGGGACTCCTGCACATCTTCCCGATGATGCGCGGGGGCGGGCATTGAGAATGGGTGGATGGGTGGATGGGTGAATGGGGTAATGGGGAAAAACGGAGGTAGGGCCGCGACCCTACCCTACGTGCCGACACCCATTCACCCATCCGCCCATCCCCCCATTCACCCATCCACAAAATCCTTATTCTCCAACGCAAATTGAAGCAATTTATTGTAGCCGTTGAGGTTGAGTTTGTGGCAGATACTGTTGCGGTGATTCTGAACCGTGCGGATGCTCAGGCACAGCTCATCGGCAATTTCCCGGCTGGTCTTGTTGGCGGCGATCAGCTTTAACACCCGCCGTTCCGCCGGACTCAACTGCTCCAGGGCGGGGTAGCGCTGCAGAAACTGCTGCTGCTGCTCCCGGCGCTCAACCAGGTAGCCGGAGATCTCCGGGGAGATAAAATACTCTCCCCGGGAGACGGCATGCAGGCACTTGAGCAGATCGGTGATGGTATTGTCCTTCAGCAGATAGCCCCGTACCCCCAGCTTCATCGCTTCGTCGAAATACGCTTCGTCGTTATACATGGTCAGAATGATGAACTTGACCGGCAACCGGGCTGCCCGCGCCGCCCGGAGGATGTCCAGGCCGTTCATCGAGGGCAGGCCGATATCCAGCAGGGCAATTTCCGGGCGGATCTCCAGCAAGCGGCGCAGCGCTTCCTCCCCGTCCCCCGCCTGGGCAATCACCCGGAAACGTTCGTCGCGCTCGATGATGTTGATCAATCCCTGCCGCACAATGGGATGGTCATCGGCGATGAAGATATCGATTTGGGCCGGATCGTTGCTCATGCTTTGCTCCATACACCGTGAAGGGGGATTTTGACGCGAATGACCGTGCCCTGGCCGGGCCGGGACTGGATCTGGAACTGCCCGTTCAACAGCATGGCCCGTTCCCGCATATTGGCGATACCCAGGCTGGTGCTTTCATGTTGGTTCTTTTCCAGATCCGAAGGATTGAAACCACTGCCGTCATCGCTGATCTCGGTCAGAAGATGGTCTTTAAAGCGCCGCACTTCCACCGTGGCGCGGGTGGCCCGGGCATGTTTATAGACATTGGTCAGCGCTTCCTGAATGATCCGGAAAAAGTGAATCCGGCTGCTTTCCGGAAAAAGGTCGTCGATCTCATCGATGTAGCCGCTGAAACTGACTTTCGACGCATGATCGATCTTCTTGATGGCCGATTCGATCGCTTTCTTAAGGCCGAGGCGTTCGATCTGGTGCGGGTGAAGATTGTAGCTGATTTCCCGCACTTCGCTGATCGCCTCCCGCACCATGGTCGATAACTGGTTAAGGTCGCCATCCGTTTCCCCCGGCTGTTGTTGCTGCTGCATCAGCTCGTTGTTAATGATCAGCAGGTTCTGCCCCAGGCTGTCATGCAGTTCCGAAGCGATGCGCTTGCGCTCCTCTTCCTGAGATTCGATCAACTGCTTGGAAAACCGTTCCTGGGCCCGCTGGGAGCGCTTCAGAGCGGAGACGCGGAAGATGTGCGCCAGGGAAAACAGGGCGATTCCCAGGAAGATCACCAGCAACAGAAACCAGCGCCGCCCCCATAACGGCGGCACGATCTCCACTGCCAGCGAAGTGCCTTCCAGGTTCCACACCCCTTCGTGGTTGGCGCCTTTCACCCGGAACGTGTATTGCCCCGCGGGCACCGCCGCGTAGCTGGCATAGTGCTGGTTGCCGCAATAGATCCAATCGGGATCGAAGCCTTCCAGGCGGTAGGCGTACTGGTTCTCCTGCGGCACCGCAAAATCCAGGGCGGCAAATTCGATCACCAGATTGCGGTAACCGGCGGGAATGTCCAGGTAAGCGGCTTCTCCGCCCGGTATTTGCCCGGGAGCGGAGGCGAAGATGTGTTGGGGCCGATTGTCGATTTCCAGGCCGGTCAGCACCACCGGCGGGGGCATCAGGCGCAACTGCTCGCCGGCATCGTGGCTGTATAAGGTCAGCCCATTAACGCCTCCGAAAAACATGTCGCCGCTGCGGTTCTTCAGATAGGCGTTGGAACCGCCCACCAGCTTCTTGGTGAACTTGACACAGCCGTCTTCAGTGGTATAATGACGCACCACCTGGGTGTGGGGGTGATAACTGGTAAGCCCTTTCTGGGTCTGCAGCCACAGCACCCCCCGGGCATCTTCCAGAATGCCGAAGACCGCGGTGGCGGCGAGGCCCTCCTGCTCGGGAATGTTGCGAAAGGTGATTTCCCCGGAAGAGATCAGCTGCATCTCCGCCAGGCCAATTTCGGTGCCGATCCACATCCGCCCGTTATGATCCTGGAAGACCGCGTAGATCTCACTGCCGGGGAGGCTGTCGGCTCCCGCTTTCCTGATGCCGAAGCGCTCGAAACGCCCGGTGCGGCGGTCGAAACGGTTCAACTGATTGGCGGTGCCCACCCAGAGATTACCGGAACGGTCCTGGAAGAGGGTGTAGATGTGATTGTTGCTCAATGAGTGGGCGTCTTTCGGGTCATGCCGGTAACTCTGGAAAGTGCCGGTGAGGCGGTCGTATCGTCCCAGGCCGTCCCCGGCGGTGCCAATCCAGAGATCCCCGGCCTGGTCTTCGAAAAGGGTGCTAATCAGCTCTTCGCCCAAGCTGCCTGATGCCGATACCTGGAAGTGCTGGAAATGCTGCGTTTCCCGCTCGAAGCGGTAGAGCCCTCCATTGCCTTCGGTGCCGATCCAGATAGTGCCGGCGCGATCTTCCAGGATCGAAAATACCCGGTCGCTGCCCGGTGAAAACGGGTCTTGCGGATCATGCCGGTAATGGGTAAAGTTGCCGGTGCGGGGATCGAGCTTGCAGATGCCGCTGCCCCAGGTGCCGATCCAGATATCGCCGAAACGGTCTTCGCACAGCGCCTTGATCTCGCCCTGGCAGAGCGCCCGGGGGTCGCCCGGCTTTGGCTCAAATTTGCTGAAGAGCGACTGGCTGATGGTAAACTTGCCGATGCCCTCATTGGTGCCGAACCAGTAGGTGCCGGAACGGTTCTTGAAGATCGTATGGATCCAGGAGCTGCTCAACCCGCCGGTGTCTTTCAGGCATTTGCAGGGGCGGTAGCGCACAAAGCTGTCGCTCTCGTGGAGGTAGCGGTAAATTCCCCCGCCCAGGGTGCCAACCCACAGCTGCCCCAGCTCATCTTCGTAGAGCGCGCTGACCGGTGCGATCCTGGCGGCGGTGATGTCCATCGGCAGCGTATACTGGTGCAGTTCCGTTTCGTACCGTCCTGGTGGCAATCCCTTGCCCGGTGAGGCCCGGTACAGCCCCCGGGCGGTGCCAATCCACAGATCGCCCTCATGGTCGCGCATCACCGCATAGACCGGCTGCCGGTCAAGCCCGGCTCGCTGCATTGCCCCCGGGAGCGGAAGCGTGGTGTCGGCTGCCATGTCAATCTGGAACAACCCGCTCAGGGTGGCCATCCACATGGTGCCCGGAACACATTCGCACAGCCCATTGACGGTAATGCCGCCGTTATCGCGTTCTGCAGCCGGCTGCTCGCCAAAAGGCCGGAAAGTCTCCGCTGCCCGGTCGAAGCGGAAGAGCCCGCCTCCACCGGTGCCTACCCAGAACTGATGCTGTGAATCCTCGAAAATGGTGCGAATGCTGTTGCGCCCGGGATGACCCGGCTCGGGATAATAGCGGGTAAAGGTATTTTGCTCGGCATTCCAGCGGTTCAGGCCGTGGTCGCTGCCGACCCAGAGCACGCCCGCCTCATCTTCCTGAAGCGCCCAAATGTGATCGTGCGACAGCGACGCCGGCCCGGTTTCCGTGTGGCGGAAGACCTGGAACCGGTAGCCGTCGTAGCGGTTCAGCCCCTGCTGGGTGCCAAACCACATAAAACCCCGGCGGTCCTGCAACACGCAGAGAACGGTATTGTGGGAGAGCCCGTCATCGCTGGAAATACAGTCGAGGTGAAGATCGGTGGGATTATTTGCCTCCCCTGTGCCCTGAAAGAGTGAGCAGGCAAGCAGAAAGCGGAAAAAGGTGCGCATGCCGGTCATGATCGGTGTCCGGAGTTGATTACTTCCCACGTTACAGCCGCAAACCGCATCCGCGAAAAAATATTCGTCAGGGTCGATTTACTGCTGTTTGCTATCTATCGTAATGACATTGTTTCCGGAACCGTCGATTGCCGGGCAATCGATAATCTCCGGAATTTATAAACACCGGCAGATAGTTGCCATTGTTTTATAAAAAACCGTATGGGGTATTAAAACAGCAGATAAAATCGTCTAGTCCGTAAACGCTAAAGGGCGATTTGTAGTTTTAGGATTGATTACAAAATAACGTGTTAACTTCCGCCACAGAGACACAGAGATCACTGAATTAGCTGTCAGTTATCGAGTTGTCAGTTGTCAGTTATCAGTTGTCAGTTCTCCGTGAACTCTGTGTCTCTGTGGCAATTCTGTTTGATAATCGACAACTTACTTCTTTACCGATCCTTAGCTACTGTCAGCAGACACTCCGGGCCTGCTGCGCAGGGGGTGCAGGGGCAGGTAGACCAGCCAGAAGATCAGCAGCGCCAGGAATTCGCATACGATCAAGTACCAGGGCCAGGGGCCGAAATAATCCAGCAGGGAGGCGGTGGGGGGCTTGTGCATGATGTAAAAATAATTCGATCCCAGCAGCCAGTTAAGCCCGAAGAGAATCACCGTGTAGATCTGCAGGCCCAGAAATGCATTCCAGATGCTGCGCCGATCGGGATAAAAACGGAACACGGCAGTGATGTAGATGGCGTAGACGATCAGACCTCCATGCACGATCCAATACTTAATAAAGGTGAAATTGGGGAAACCGTTATATAGGTAGGGGGTGATCACCGCCTGCAGGGTGCCGGAGAGGATCCAGAAGTAGAGCAGCTCATGTACTCGCCGGGTGGGCCGCCACATGATCACCGGCAGCAGCAGCGCACTGAGGTTGCAGATATCCAGGGGCAGGTCGCTGCTGCGGTCAAAATCGCCCAGGTAGATGCGAATGCCGGTCCAGATGATCACCGTCGATGAAAGGGTCAGGCTGAGTATCCGGGCCAGCAGTAACTGGCGGGCCGGGGTAAATCGCCGGGCGGCAGCCGGCAATAGCACCGCCAAGGCCAGGGTCAGCGCGATCATCGCCAGGTGCTGTTGGCCGAAAACGGTGAAGAGCTGGTTGTCTTCGAATATTCGATCGATCATCCGGTTTAATGTCGCAATGAGCCCGCTGCCCCCTTCGAAGGGGATTCTTTCGTACGTCAATTAGACAGGTCGATTTAATATAGCAAAACTTATCTTTAAAAAACAAGATTTACCGGCCGCGGGAAAAGAGGGCCGGGCATGCCGAATCGCCATTCAAATTAAATCGGTTGCGTTAAAAAGAATGGCGGCCATATATTCATGTGAGTAAAAATTTTTATAACCCCTCTAAATCTCCCCTTACCAAGGGGAGACTTTCAGGTTTCCCCCCTTGGTAAGGGGGGACGGAAGGGGGGTAAATAATTAGATATTTTTTGATTATTCCTAAGCGGAGCACTGTTATGCCATCCTCATCCCGGCAATTTCCTGAAGCGGCGTGGTCTCGTTGGTTTGCCGGAGCGCGGGCCGCCGGGCGTGCGGAGGATATGCTGGTGTTGGCGGATGAAGCGCCCGGCAGCGATCTGCAACTGCAGGCTTACCGGGCAGCCGCTCATCGGCTGGCGCAAGGTGGGCAGCATCAGTTTGCCGGCGAAATTTGTGATAAAGTGCTGGCATCAGCGCCCGGCGACCCGGACTGCCTGGCATTGCAGCATGAAATTGCCGCTTCCCCTCCGCCTGTTCCGGCCCACACATTTCCCCGTAAAATCTTTCTCTTCAGCGGTCACATGGTCGATAAACCCGACCGCAAACCGCCGCGCTTCCCGGCGGAGAAAGTGCCGTTGGCGGCACAGGCAATCGCGGCGCAACTCGATGCGCTCGGCTGCAGCGGAGCGGACCTCGCCATTGCCAGCGGGGCCTGCGGCGGCGATCTGCTCTTTGCGGAAGCGGTGCAGCAGCGCCACTGCCGGCTGCAAATCTACCTGCCGTTCGAGACCGATGAATTCCTTGCCCGCTCGGTAGGCTTTGCCGGGGAGATGTGGGAGCAGCGTTTTGCGCAGGCTTCCGGTCATCCGCAGACCGGGATGCGCATCATGCCCCGGGAACTGGGGCCGCCGCCGGAAGGCGCGAGTGCCTACGAACGGGTGAACATCTGGATGCTCTATGCCGCCCTGAGCGGGGGCGTGGAGCGGGTTCATTTTATCTGCCTGTGGAACCGCCAGGGCGGCGATGGCCGGGGCGGCACCCGCCACCTGCATGATGCCGTCGCTGACCGCGGTGGAAAAGTACACGTGCTGGATACCCGGCAAATATTTCAACTGGAGGAATCGTGATGCATCTGAAGGAACGGATAACCGCGCCCGGCCCTAAAAAAATCCTCGCCCTGGACGGCGGAGGGATTCGCGGTATTTTGACGCTGGAGATCCTGGTGCGGCTGGAAGCCACCTTGCGGGAGAAGCTTGGTAGACAGCAAGATTTTGTGCTGGCGGATTTTTTCGATTTCTTCGCCGGCACCAGCACCGGCGCGATCATCGCCGCCGGATTGGCGATGGGCATGCCGGTGGCGCAGGTTCGCGAGTTTTATCTTACCAACGGCAAGGCGATGTTTGACAAGGTCGGCTTCTTCAAGCGGCTGCGCATGATGTTTCGCTACGCCTACACCGACAGCAAGCTGCGCGACAAGCTGAAGGAAGTCTACGGCGAGGATACCCTGCTGGGCAGCGAGAAGCTCCGCTCGCTGCTGCTGATGGTGCTGCGCAACGCCAGCACCGACTCCCCCTGGCCGCTGTCGAACAATCCGTTCGCCAAGTACAACCAGCGTGAGCGGGCCGACTGCAACCTCAACCTGCCGCTCTGGCAACTGGTGCGGGCCAGCGCCGCCGCCCCGGTCTATTTTCCTCCGGAAGAAGCCCGGATCGGAAAGCAGACGTTTGTTTTTGTCGACGGCGGGATTACCCCGTATAATAATCCGGCCTTCCAGGCTTTCCTGATGGCCACCCTGGAACCGTATCATCTCAATTGGACCCCCGGGGAATCGCAGCTGCTGATCGTCTCCCTGGGCACCGGCACCAGTCCGGATGCCGATGCCTATCTGAGCCCCGATAAAATGTCTATCTTCTACAACGCGGGCAAAATTCCCGGCGCCCTGATGTATGCCGCGCTAAACGAGCAGGACCTGCTCTGCCGCGCCTTCGGCAACTGCCTGGCCGGCGATCCCTTCGACCGGGAAGTGGGGGATTTGATCGGCCAGAAAGGCCCGGTGCAGCCGAAACTGTTTACCTATATGCGCTATAATGCGGAGTTAACCCGGGATGGTCTGGATAAACTGGGATTGAAGGATATCGATCCGGCTAAAGTGCAGAAACTGGATTCGGTGGCCCATATTGCCGATCTCCAGCGCATCGGCCGGGCGGTGGCGGAGCGGAAAATCCGGGCGGGGCATTTTCAGGATTTCTTGTAATGGCAGGCTTAATGGCACGCAGATTTCGCAGATTGGACAGATTTTCGCAGATTTATTTTCAGGTTACATTAGACCTTATAACAGCTTCTGTTCTTGTTTTTACTGAATGCGTGTCATTTCGAAAGTTCCGATGGCCATCGGAAAGAAATCTATTTTTTACGCCCGATTTGAACCAATCGACACCATCAGTTTTTTGCAACGACAGATTTCTCACCCTAAATACATTGTATACTAAGTTTTTTGTAGTTATAGATTTCTCACAAACGACGTTCGAAATGACGACGTTGTTTGTGAAAAATACATATCATCTTTTAACCATGTAGTAATGTCGTATCTGTGGAAATCTGTCCAATCTGCGAAATCTGTGTGCAATTGTGTTTTACCGTCCCGAAGGGTCCCCGGGGGGGAAGGGGAGCGGGGTGCCCTCCTCGTCGCCGTCGCGGGTGAGGAGGTAGTAGACCAGCGCGGTACCGCCGGCTATTCCGGCGCCTTTGGCAAACCAGGTCCACTTGGAAGGCGATTTTTTGACCGTCACCTGAAACACCTGGCGGGGTAATGATTCCCGCGCGGCATCATCGCTGGCGGTAATTTCGATCACGGTCTTGCCGGGACGTTTTCCATTGATTTTGAGCACGCCGGTCTGCAGTAACGCTGTGTCGACCTCTGCAATCTGCGGATCGGCCGAGGCCGCCCGGTAGGTCAGGCGATCGCCATCCGGATCGAGGAACAGCTCGTCCAGGCGCATGGGGTAGATCCAGGCGCCCGGGGCCAGGGCCAGGGCGCTGCTGTCGGCCAACTGGCCGCTGCGCAGCACCGGCGCATGATCGCTCATCTCCAGTGGAAATGACCATCCTTCCAGCCGGCGGTCGCGGATCCGAAAGAGGTGCATTTCCGGGGTTTCTGCTTCCGGCTGCGGTTGCTGTTTGCCGGTAATGATCAGCTTGGTTCCCTGAATTTCAGCATCGGCGACGTCTGCCGGGTAATTTTTGACCGCCAGGATGCGGCTTTCCTGCCCCGGGGAAGCGGGCAGGAGCTCGGAGATGTTGAGGGTGTCGGCCCGGTTTTTACGGATGGCGATCCGCCGGCCGGCCGATTGGATCCGTGAGGGATCGCCGCCCCATCCGGCCAGGATTTTATCGAGATCCTCCGCCGGCAACCCGCCGAGATTCGCTTCATCGACAATACGCAGCCGGAAGCCATATACGGCTCGGGGGCTGGCGTCGTCGTTCAGTACCTGCACTTCCACCCGCGCCAGACCGGCAGATTCTCCCCGCAACTGCAGCATTCCTTGGCGGAGCGCCGCGCTATCCGGGCTGGCGAGGGCCGGGATCACCCGGGCGGAAAAGCGTTCTCCTCCGAGGGTTTGCGCCAGATTACGCGATAACGCCGTATGGCGCAGCATCAGGGTATCGCTCAGCGCGGCGGCAGAAGCCGCTTCTGCAGGGGAGACGGCGTAGATTTGCAGCAGATCGGGATAATGTGCCGCATAGCCCATGCCGCCGGCCGAATCAGCCACCGAGATGGTCACGTCGATCCGTGCCTGCCCCGGCTGCCGGGCGGTGACGGTCAGCCGCCCGTTCTCTACCGCTGCCGTGAATGTGTTGGGGGGATCGGCGTCGAGGCTGGCGGAAAAACGCCGGGGTTCGTTCCCGGGGTTGTCGAACACCCAGTTGAGGTTGCGGGAATAGCTTGCGCCCACTGCGAGGGTGGTGTCAGGAAGGAATTGCAGGCGCTCGAAAGCCGGATACACCGTCACCGGAAATGTCAGTTCGGCGCTTTGCCCGGCGCCATCGCTGACCTGGATGGCCACGGTTTCCGTCCCGGGCTGGAGACCGCCGATCACCAGGGTGCCGCCGCTTATTTCGGTAGCCAGCTTGCCGCTGCGCGGCGTCAGGTCGCGGAACCTCAACCCGCCGGGAGAATCATCGACGATCAGGGCGTTCAGGTTAATCGCGAGCGATGTGCCCTGGCGGAGCTGCTGAGGAGGGAAGGCGCCGGCTTTGATGTACGGCGCCCGGTCCCAGGTCTCCCAGGCCGGATCGGTGTTGGGGTCAAATTCCAGGGGAGGCCAGACGTTGTTGATGATTGACTTTGCCTGTTTCGGCTGCTCCAGGGCGAGGTAAGCCAGCGCCAGCAGTTTCAGCGCCCGGCGGTGTTTCGCCCGGCTGTAGGTTTGGGCCATCCGGTTATCCTTTGTCCCACTCGAGGCCTCATCAAATTGCCGGCAGTCCTGCAGCAAACGGATCACCTCTTCGAAGAATCCCTGCTCGTAGCGCGTCTCAGCTTTTGGCAGATTGTCCAGGCAATTCGATTCCTGCGCCTGAACGCTGAATCCCAGCAGCCAGATCAGTTGAAGCCGGCAGAAATAGCGGATGATGTCGCGGCAGTTCCAGCAATCGAAGTAGGTGCTTTTTATCATCATTCTGTCACGCCTTTGTAGGTTAACTTTTGGTGATGCTGGATGCTGGGTAAAGGATAAAGGATAAAGGATAAAAATATTTGACACCAGAGTTAGCTTAAATATTTTCCTTCATCCTTCATCCTTCATCCTTCATCCTTCATCCTTTACCCTTCATCCTTCATCCTTTATCAATCCCCTCCGCCCTGTTCCTCCAGCGCCCGCACCAGCGCCTCCGGATCGAGGATCCAGGCCTTGACGGTATGGTCGGCACTGCCCGCCACCAGGTCATTGCCGCCGGGGAGGAAGCCCAGGGACAGGATCCAGCCGCGTTTGCGGGGATCCTGGGGATTTTGCAGCAGGTAAAATCCTTTCGGCATCAGCTGCAGGGTTCCTTCCTGTTCATGGATATTCCAGAGTTGGATCGAATGATCATTACCGCCGGAGGCCAGCAGGTTGCCGGCCGAGTTCAGGGCCAGGGCATTCACATAACCGGCCAGGCTGTCGCCGTCTTCATAGAAGAAGTGTCTGTGGGGTATCTCCCCGCTGCGCTGCGGCGCCGCACCGGCCGGCCACTGGCCGTAGACCAGGCTGCCCCAGTTGCCGGCCCAGAACATCCGCAACTGCTGACGCTCGTCCTCGCCAAGCGCGATGGCATTCACCCGGCCGGCCTCCTTGATGCTGTGCTGTACCTCCAGGCTCCCGTCGGGGCCGATCCGGCAGAAACGCACCGTGCCGTCCTGGCTGCCCAGCACTACCCTTCCCCGGCTGCCGTAGGCCAGGGCATGCAGCGGTTCGGCGAATGTTTCCTCTGCGATCAGGCGGTAAGGTTCCTTTTCGCCGCCTTTCCAGAGACGCACCACCCCGTTGTAACCGGCGGAGATCAGGCGGTAGGGCATGTCCGGGCTGAAGGCGATCAATTGCCCGTTTGCAGCGGTCCGGATATTGCCGGGAGGAACCAGGGTGTCGACTGCAATATCCCGCCACTCCCCACGGTTTTGGAGCAGGTAAACACCTCCGCGGTTGTCGCCGGCGGCGATCACATCTCCCTGGTGGGGATTAAACGCCAGGCTGCGGATGCTGGCCCCGGCCAGGGTCTGGTTGAGGAGCCAATCCTGAAGGTCGTCGCTGTCCTGCTGCCGCCATTGCCATATTTTGACCATCCCGTCTTCCCCGCCGGAGGCAAAACTGCGGCCGTCCGGGCTGACGCTCACGGCATTGACATAGCCCTCGTGCCCTTCCAGCCGCTGCTGCTTCCAGAAGGTCATATCCAGCGCTTCGAAAATATGCTGGAGATGTATCTGGTCGTTTTTGGTTTCCCGGTTGCGCTGATAAGCCTTGAGTGCCAGTATTTCCGCCTTGCTGAAGTTGCGGCGTTCCACCAGGCGTTTGGCATTGGCGGCATCGCCCAGCGCCAGAGTTTGCTTTTCCTGATCTTTCAAGCGGAACTGGGTGAAGAGCAGGGCCACCCCGCCGAGCACAAAAATCAGCCCGATGGCGGCATATAACAGGCGGTTGCGGAACTGGCGGAAATAGCTTTTTTTCAGAAACTCCCGTTCCTCCGGCCCCAGGCTTAACCGCTCACGGAAAGGAGTGATCCGCTTCAACTCGTTCGGGGTGAGGAGGTCGCCGGTTTGTTGATAGGCGGCGTAGCGGGTTTTGATCAATTGCACGATTTCCTGCAGCCAGAGCCGTTCCGGGCTGCGCTGCTGCGCGATGTGCCCGGCCAGGGCATCATGGGAGAGTTCGAAGACATCCTCCTCGGTATTGCGGAGAATTCTCCGCGCTTCCAACTGCCCCAGGGCGGCGTCGATCAGCGGGGTGTCGAAGCTTAAATTTCGTTGCAGGGCGGTCTTCGCCATCGGCTGCTTGGTGCCTTCCGGGGTGATGAACTGCTCCAGCAGGATCTGCAGGGCCTCCTCCGGAAGTTCGAAACCGTCTGCCTGCAGCGCCGCTTCGATCTCCCCGCGCTGCTCCTCCAGAAAATCGGCCATCACATCATCCAGCCGCCCGGTGTCTTCCACCAGCCGGTTACTGAATTGGGTCACCGTTGCCGACTGCTTTTGCGCTTCCCGGTAGAGCTTGTCGAGGTAGACCTGCAGGTAGGTAAGCTGCACCCCGCTGCGGGGATCGCTGAGGTAGTCGAGGATCTTTTCCGCGGTCGCCTCGCCGCTCTGCAGGGAGATGTTCGCGGCTGCGACAGTGCCGGTGATCACCCGGAGCAGGTTGTCGCGGCTCATCGTCTCGAGGCGCAGGCGCTTATTGAAAAGGGTGGGAATGATTTTTTCCCAGGGATAGAGCCGGGCGATGAACTCCTCCCGCATCACCAGGATGATCTTGCAATGAGACGCGGGGGTCAGTAAAGCGGCGATATTTTGGAAAAAGGTCTGCTGCTCCTGCCTGTCGCCCAGGATCAACAATTCCTCAAACTGGTCGAAGATCAGGTAGATCGGGCGCAGGCGGTCCGAATAAAGCGCATCCACCGCTTCGGCCGGGGAAGTGCCGGCGGGGACGGTATCCAGCGAGGCGTTCCGCAACGCCTGATCCAGCGCGCGGTTGATATTGTCCCCCCGGCGGATATAGATATCGAACCAGTCCGTCGCGTCGAAGCGGTTGGCCAGGCCGCAGCGGATCAGGCTGGTCTTGCCGCTGCCCGATTGACCATAAACCAGCATCAGGCTGCTCTGATAGGTCATCTGGTAAAGCTGCTCAACCTCATCTTCCCGCCCGAAGAAGCGCTCGCCGTCGGCCTTTTCGTAGGCATTGAGAAATTTGAAAGGGGAATGTTGCATCGAGTACCTGTTTGCTGATTAGACTGCACTGTCATAGAACGCGGATGACGCGGATAATATTCTGTTGATGGGTTTATGGGTGAATGGGGAAAAACGGACCTCCAACCCACTAATTATTTGTTCTCATGAACCCTGCAACCCATTTACAATACATATTTAAATTCGCTGTACCCGTTGTATCAATATGTCTAAATTTCTCACCCATTAACCCATTAACCCATTAACCCATTAACCCATTAACCCATTAACCCATTAACCCATTCACCCATTCACCCATCAACTTCATTTCACCCTACCGCCTTGCTCACATCCCGTGCTCCGGCCATCGCTTTGCCAAAAGCGTCAAGCTGTTCCTTAAAGATGCTATAGTGGCCGGGTGAGACCGTCAGGCGGTCGCGCTCGTTTTTGGCGTTCCATTTGTTTACCAGCCGGTAGTGAGCGCCTTCAGCATCGCTGTATTGATAAAAGAACAACTTGGCTTCCCGGCCGCCACCACCTTCACTGAGGGCGTTCTCGTCGATGATGAAAGGGGAGAGGCTCATGGCGGGATTGATCTCGTTCAGCGATTTCAGCAGGATGACCGACTGGCTCTCGCTGCAATCGGCATAAGCCTTCAGGCTGTCGAGGGCGACGTCCTGGTTCATGGTGTCGTCGAGGATGACCTGGTTGTGCAGGTATTCCAGATCTTTTTTATGGCGGTACTTGATCACTTTGATTTCACGGATGGTGGTCATGATGTAGCCGGCGACAAAGGCGAAGGCGGCCAGCACCGTGGCCAGGGCGCTTTCTGCGGAGAGGCACAGTTCGTCAATCTCTCCGGCCCCCGCGGAAACGCTGCCGTTGCCGTACTTCCCGCGCAGGTCTTCCATATATTGCCGGGCCTGCCGGAAGTCTTCCTGCTGGAGGATGCCGCTCAATTCCTGCAGTTCTGTCACATACGGTTCAACCGGTAAGGCCGCGCTACTGTTCACGATAGCTTCGGTCAGTCCGATGTAATCAAATGTCCGCTGTTCCTCCGCTTTCAGCGTCATGAATTGGGAGACCTCGGCGGGTATTTTCAATCCGGCCTGTTCCGGTTGTTCCCGGAGATACCAGAGATACGAAAGGGCGGTAAAAGCGACCAGTTGGGTGATGACCTCGTAGGTGATCATCAACTGTCCCAGGCGGGCCTCCGAGACATTGTAGTACTCGGTGTCTTTCATGAACAGCTTGCTGAGCTGGATGCCGACCGGCACCGGGAAGCAACTGATGATCTTGCCGGGGAGCCGCCCGGCATCCTGGCGGCCTTTCTTCAGCGCGCTCAGGAAACTGGCCATCTCTTCATGATGCGGGGTCAGCGCTGCCGGCAGCAGCTCCAGCAGCCGGGCGTTGGCAGCGGAGGCTTTCGGCACGGAGATCCCGATGCTGACCCTGGCAGGCGCATCCGGCAGGCGCCAGTCCAGCACCGCTTCGGCGTCTTTATTGACGTAGAGTCCCCAGGGCAGGCCGTCCGTTTTTTCCTGGGCCTTGCGGTTGCCCCCGCGGGTGGCTTCCGCCATATCGTGGATGCCGATCTCGCCCTGGTGCGCAGCGTCGGATTCCAGGAAATTCTTGGCGGTTTCAAAGGCGTTTTTGATGCCTTGTTTGCCGGTCGCCAGGGCGCGGTAGAACTGCTCGGCAAAATCGGTGGCCTGACGGTCGTCAATCTTCACCGTGGTGGCGATGACCGCCTTAACCCCGGCCTCAAACAGGCGCTCGATCCAGCCGCGGGTGGCGCAGCCGTTCAGAAATACCAACTGCAGGGCGGGCTGGCGGCCCAGCAACTGGGCCAGTCCTTTGACGCTGGCTTTCTTCTCCTCGCCGGCATCATCCTGCAACTGCAGGTACGTATCGCCGGCATGACCGGCATAATGGAAAATGGCAATGCGTTCGGAATAACGGTTGACGTCGTCGAAAATATCCTTGATCTCGGTGTGGGCCACCCGGTGTACCTGGATATGCCCCTGATCATCATGATCCTGAAGCGATTTGAGAATATCCTTCTCTTCCTCGATGAGGTTCTTGAGATAGTCATCCTTGCTGTTGGAAAACACCAGAAAGATAACCGGGGTGAGATGCTTGTCGGACATGCCTGCTTCCTTACTTTAGTGCTGCTTCCATTACTTGACGGAAAATGCCGGACAGGCAATCAGGCGCCTGGAATGCGGTTTATTCCTTTATAAGTGCTAAAGTTAACGAAAATTACTCCAGAAAGTCAATACTTCTCAGGTGCCAATGCCAGAAATTCTAACAGAAATATTGGTTTAGCCGGAAAAAGTTGGCAGAAATTTTTTCAATTGCGCATTAAATGTTATATTTCCCGGACAAACCAACAACCGCGGTTTTTTGCTTTTAATCCTTACGAAAATACGGTATAATTAACCAATTACGGAAACGCTTGCGGATGGGGATGAGGTTCATTGTGCTGCCGGCAACTTCGATCGATACAGATTACCTATCATATATAAAGGAGAGGGTCAGACGCTGAATATTTATCGGAAGAATTACTTCGATCAGGATGGCCGTGCTTGCCGGCTTCAGCCCAGGGCGGGCACCATGCGGCGAATCTTGACCTGGCTCAGCATCTTAACTGCGGCCGCCTTCGCCCAGACCAGCTTCAGCGAGGACAGCCTGAACGTGGTGGTGAACGATCCGGGCGGTTCTTTCAGCGCCGCCTGGGTGGATTATAACGGCGACGGCAATCTCGATCTCTTCGTGGCCAACGGCGATGATTTCACCAGCACTCCGCTAAACAATTTCCTCTACCGCAATGACGGCGGGGGCGACTTTTTCCCGATCACCTCCGGGGCGATCGCGGCCGACCTGACCGACACCCGCGGCTGCAGTTGGGGCGATTACGACAACGACGGGGATCCGGACCTCTTCGTGGCGGTCGCCTTCGACGACAATTCCCTTTACCGTAATGATGGCGGGGATAATTTTACCAAGATGACCCCATCGGAAGTAGGCTCGATCGTCAGCGATGGCGGCGGCTCCCTGGGGGCCTGTTGGGGCGATTATGACAACGATGGCGACCTCGATCTCTTCGTAGCCAACGACAGCGGTTACGCTGACCTGCCCTGCTTCCTCTATGAGAACGACGGCAGCGGTTTTTTCACCCGGGTGTTAGACGGCACCGCCTTCCCGATGGTCAATGCCTACGGCCCGCACCGCTCGGCCGCCTGGGGTGACTATGACAACGACGGTTATATCGACCTTTTCCTGGCCCGCTTCGGACGCAACGAACTCTATCACAATCTTGGCGGCAGCGGATTCGAGAAAATTCTCAGCGGCGACATCGTCAACGATCAATCTGTCTCGGCCGGAGGCAGTTGGGGCGATTATGACAACGACGGCGACCTCGACCTGTTTGTGCCCAACGGTCTGGATCTTGGGATGAGCAACGATTTTTATCGCAATAATGGCGACGGCAGTTTCACCCGCCTGCTGGACAACCAGGCCTATCCGATGCTCGATGCCGACAATGCCGCCAGCAGCAGTTGGATCGATTATGACAATGACGGCGATCTCGATCTGTTCATCGCGAATGTTCTGGGAACTTTCACAAAAGGCGATTCGGGCACCCGCTTCATTTCCGGCGAAAACGGCCTGTACCAGAACAACGGCGACGGCACCTTTACCCGCATGACCGACACCGGCGCCTATCCGATGGTCGCCGGCGGCGACAATACCTTCGCCGGCATTTGGGGCGATTATAACAATGACGGAGCCCTCGATCTGTTTACCGCGGTTGCGCAGGGCAATAACCGGCTGTTCCGTCAGGACGGCAACAGCAATCACTGGCTGCAGGTAAAGCTGGAAGGCACTGAGTCCAACCGTTCCGCCATCGGGGCGCGGGTGGAGGTCAGCGCGGCGATCTCTGACAACCGGGTGCGCCAGATCCGCGAGATCACCAGCCAGGATGGCGCCAACACCCAGAACGGCCTGATGGCTGGGTTCGGCCTGGGCAATGCCGCGCTGGTGGACACCCTGGTCGTGCATTGGCCTTCCGGGATCGTGCAGGCAATATACAATGTGGCGACTGACCAGGTGCTGACCATCGTGGAATCCGCCAATCAGCCGCCCTACCGGCAGTTTGCCCTGCCGGATACCTCCAGCCAGGTTGGGCACTATCTGATTTACGACCTGATCGGTTTGGAGACTTTTGTCGATCCGGACGGCGATTCCCTCAGCTTCAACGCCTTCAGCGCCGACACCAATATTGCCCTGGCAGAGAGCTTTCCGCCCGGATACCTCTATGTGTATCCCGCTGGTGCCGGGACGACGGAGATCGTGATAATTGCCGACGACCTTTTCGGGGGCACCGCTGCCGATACGTTTTTGATCAGTGTGTCGGAGAGTCCGCCGCCGGTAGTGGCGAATGCGATACCGGATACGGTTCTCAATTTGGATGCGGCCGCGGATTTCCGCCGGGATTTGGGCACGGTATTTTCCAATCCCTCCGGCGACTCGCTGCTGTTCAGCGCGGAATCGTTCAATTCCGCCGTTGCTTTTGCAGAGGTGAGCGGCGATACCCTGATCGTGACCCCGGCAGTGCCCTACAGCCGGGAACGTGCGCTGATATGGGTCTACGCCATGGATGCCATCACCCAGCAAAGCGTGGCAGACTCATTCACGTTTGCAGTCAACCGCCCGCCCCTGGCCTTTTCCCCGCCGCTGCTGGTGTTGGAACAGGGGGCAATTTTTACGCTCGATCTGCTATCCGACGGCATCTTCAGCGATCCAGACGCTGATACCCTGGTTTTCGAAGCCGTTTCCAGCGATCCGGATCAGGTCGTCGCCGGAATGAGCGGTTCCGTGTTGACCTTGCAGACCGGTTTTTCGAGCGCCACGGATACAATTTTGGTGACGGTGACCGCCCGCGATCTACGCTTCGGGCAGTTGCTGAGCGCGACCGGCGCTACACTGCAAACCGTTGTCATCGGCTACGACGGGCCGGTCATCAGCTATTCCCCGGAAACGGTGGTTGATCTGGGAAATGATATCCTGGTCGATGCCCAGGTGCTGCCGCGCGACAACGTGCCGGTGGATAGCGTGGCGCTCTATTATCATTCCGGGGGACAATATTACTTCAACCGGCTGGACATGACGGCCTCCGGCGACCGCTACCAGGCGACCATCCCCGGCGATTCTGTCACTGTGCGCAACCTGGAATATTTTATCCAGGCGCGTGATCAGCTTGGCCGTTACGGCTTCTGGCCGGGAGCGGTCGGCAGCTTTTCCCCCTCAGTGCGGGTTGAAAATCTGGTGAAATCCGAACCGCTGCCCGCCGGGAACGCCCAGAGCGCCTACCGGCTGGTCTCCTTCCCGCTCATCCCGGATGATCCCACCCCGGCTGCGCTGCTGGAAGATGACCTCGGCGAGTATGATAATACCGTCTGGCGCTTCTTCGAACCGCTGGGCGGAGGGCAGTTTACCGAGTTCGATGAGATCCCCGCGGTGAGCCCCGGCTATGCGTATTGGCTGCTCAGCAGCGAGGCCGACCGCACGCTCGATACCGGCCCGGGAGAGCTGCTGCCGGTCAATGGGCCTCTGGCAATTCCCCTCCATGCCGGATGGAATTATATCGGGCTGCCGTTTAACTTTGCTCTCTCTCCCTATAACCTCTACCCGAAAAATGCCTCCGGGTTTTATATCTTCGATTACCAGGGCGGCTGGCAGGATCCTGCGGAATTGCTTCAACCGTTTGCCGGCTACGCGCTTTCCACTTTCGAGGGCAGCGCAGATACCTTGTTGATCTTTCCCTGGTCATACGGAGGCAGATCGCCCCGGCCGGAACCGCTGGCAAAAACCAACCTCCGGAATGATTATGACTGGGCGATCCGCATCGGCGCCGAAAGCCGGGGCGCGCGCGATGATTACAATTTTGCCGGGGTCAGTGCCGCCGCGACGGATGCCTGGGATGGCTACGATGTGCCGGAACCGCCGGCGATCGGCGATTTCGTGGCGCTCTCCTTTCCCCACCCGGAATGGGAACGCTATTTCAGCGCTTATACCTGCGATATCCGCGGGACGATCGTCACAGGCGATGTGTGGGATATTGAGGTGCGTGCCAACTTCACGGATGAAGTGCGCCTGCGTTTCAGCGGCCTGAGCGGCGTGCCGGAAGATCTGGAGGTCTGGCTGATTGATGTGCTGACCGGGGAGGCGCGCAACCTGCGCAGCGACAGCAGCTACGCGCTGGCCGGGCGCAGCGGGCAGGCGCCCCGGGCGCTGAAGCTGCTGGTGGGGCAGGCCAATTATGTGCAGGAAACCCTGGCGCAACTCGACCTGCTACCAGGCGAATTTGCCTTATTGCCGAATTTCCCCAATCCCTTTAATCCCACCACCACCATTCGCTATGCCCTGCCGGCTGCGGCAAAAGTGGACCTGGCGATCTATAATCTGCTGGGACAAAAGATCGCCACCCTGCTGCGCGAGGCGCCCGGGGAGGCGGGCTATCACAGCGTGATCTGGAACGGCCGCGATGACGCCGGGCAGCCGGTCGCCAGCGGGATCTACTTCCTGCATCTCCGCGCCGGAGCGCACCGGGCAGTGCGGAAGATGATTTTGTTGAAATAAGGATGAAGGGTGAAGGGTGAAGGGTGAAGGATAAAGGATGAAGGATGAAGGATGAAGGATGAAGGATGAAGGATGAAGGATAAAGGATGAAGGATTAAGGATAGAGAGATCAGTTACTTTATCCTTTAACCTTTCCCCTTTATCCTTAAAATAAGGAGGAACGGTTTGATATTGCGAAGATTTGTATTGCTATCCTGTCTCATCCTGGCCTCGCTGCCGAACCTGGCCTTTTCCCAGGGGCATGCGGACTGGAGTTACCATCTCAACATCTACGAAGTCAATACCCGCCAATATACCGCTTCCGGCACATTCAGCGAGTTTGCCACCCACTTGGACCGCCTGCAAGATATGGGCGTCGGCATTATCTGGTTTATGCCGGTCCATCCGATCGGGGTGCAAAATCGCCTGGGCTCGCTGGGCAGTCCCTATTCGGTGCGGGATTATCTGGCAGTCAATCCGGAATTCGGCACGTTAGACGAATTCAAGGCCCTGGTCGATACCATCCATGCCAAAGGGATGTATGTGATCATCGACTGGGTGGGCAACCATACCTCCTGGGATAATCCGCTGACCGTCACCCATCCGGAATGGTATGTCACCGACGGCAGCGGCAATTTTGTGCCCCCGCCGGGAACCAACTGGTCGGATGTGATTCAATTGGACCACAGCCAGCAGGGTTTGCGCGACTACATGATCCAGGCGATGCTCTTCTGGATCAACGAAGCCGGGATCGACGGATTCCGCTGCGATGCGGTCAGTTTTATGCCGGGCGATTTCTGGTCGGAGGCGATAACGGCGCTGAAGGCGGTCAAACCGGATATCCTGATGCTGGCGGAAGATGACGGGCCGCAATACCAGGCGTTGGGATTCGATATGAGCTATGCCTGGGGCTTGCATGGCTTCGGCAACGGAGTGTTAAAGCGCATCTATAATGGCACCAGCAATGTGAGCGAGCTCGGCAATTATCTCAATAATGAGCTGAATACCTACGGCGTCAACCATTACCGGATGTATTTCACTTCGAACCATGACGAGAATTCCTGGCATGGCACGGTCTTCGAGCAGTTCGGCGCCGCGGCGGAAATTTTTGCGGTGCTGACCGGCACCATCAACAGCATGCAGTTGATCTACGGCGGCCAGGAAGCGGGGCTGAACAAGCGACTGCTGTTCTTCGATAAGGATCAGATCATCTGGCAGCCCCACCCGTTTGCGAATATCTACCGCACCCTGCTTCATCTGAAACGGGAAAACCGGGCCCTGTGGAACGGCAGCCGGGGCGGTTTGCCGCAGCGGGTCAGCACTACCAATACCCAGCGAATATTTGCTTTTGTGCGAGAGAAGGATGACAATAAAATATTCGCCGTATTTAACCTGGGCGCCGGGTTTAACGGCGCCACTTTGCTGGATACCCTCTATTACGGCACCTATCGGGATGTTTTCAGCGGCGATACGGTTACCTTTGGCCAGTCGACAAATGTAACCATGCCCGGCTGGGAATATCATATCTATCAAAAAATAAATGCGGTATCCGGATTACCCGGAGATGGCGGGCCGGTGGGGGAGTTTGTTCTTGCCCAGAATTATCCCAATCCGTTTAATCCAGAGACAGTGATCAGTTATCAGTTGTCAGTTGTCAGTGAGGTAAAATTGGTGATTTATGATATCCAGGGCCAGGTTGTGCGGACGCTGCATCAACGCCGGGAAGCGCCCGGACGGTATTCGGTCCAATGGGACGGCCGGGATAATGCCGGCCGTGCCGTCTCCAGCGGCGTTTATATTTATCGCCTGGAAACCGCCCGGCAAACCTCCGCCCACAAAATGATCCTCCTCCGATAAGGTTTTACGTCTGGCATGACCTGGACTGCGGTCATGCCAGACGAATAAACCCCTGCCACATTTGATCCCGCCCGCCACATTTTGAATTCTTTTTAATAGATTGTATTTATTTAATTTGGATATTTGCAAATTATGTAAAAGCCGTTTGGTCGTGGCACCCATTCGAAAATAAAGCCTGAGATAAATTCATCGATAACCATCGTTATTTCTATATTTGTGAATAATTGCACTAAAAGGCATCTTATTTGCAACTGTATTCCCATGTAGTGATATATGTGGATCTTTGGATGCCGGAAGCATGAATTAGCAATCAACCGGAACAGCGAAACTAAAGGTAGAACTTATGGCACGACAGTATTCACGGCGGGATTTTATTAAAATCAGCGGATTGGGATTGGGAGGATTGGCCCTTAGCGGCGGGTTGTTTAAAACCCTCGGCAGCAATTTGTTTGCGCCGGATGCCACAGCAGCGCTGGCCGGCGGCGGCATTACCCGAACCCCGACGGTTTGCGAGATCTGCTTCTGGAAATGCGCCGGCTGGGTGCATACCCGCGACGGTCAGCCCTGGAAGATCACCGGCAACGCCGAAGATCCCAACTGCAACGGGCGGCTCTGTCCCCGCGGCACCGGCGGCCTGGGGGCCTACCTCGACGAAGAGCGCCTGCGCACCCCCTTGATCCGCACCGACGTGCGTGGCAAACAGACCTTCCGGGAAGCCAGCTGGGACGAGGCGCTCAACTATATCGCCGAAAAGATGAAAAAGATCGCCGAGGAGCACGGCCCGGAATGCGTCGCCCTGTTTAACCACGGCTCCGGCGGCACCTTCTTCAAACATCTGCTCCAGGCCTATGGCTCCAATAATATCGCCGCCCCTTCTTATGCCCAATGCCGCGGGCCACGGGAAGAAGCCTACATGCTCACCTTCGGGGAAGGTATCGGCTCGCCGGAGCGCACCGATATTCGCAATTCCCAATGCATCGTGCTGATCGGCAGCCACCTCGGGGAAAACATGCACAACACCCAGGTGCAGGAATTTGCCGATGCGGTAGGCAACGGCGCTACCGTGATCACCGTCGACCCGCGCTTTTCGGTGGCCGCCAGTAAGTCGAAATACTGGCTGCCGATCCGGCCCTCCACCGATCTCGCGCTGCTGCTGGCCTGGATCCATGTGATCGTCAATGAAGAACTCTATGACCGCGACTTTGTTGAAAAATACACCGTTGGTTTAGATGAACTGAAAGCCTCGGTGGCGCAATATACCCCGGAATGGGCTTATCCCATCACCACCATCGAGCCGGCGCTGATCCGCGAGACCGCCCGGGAGATGGCCTGGCATAAGCCCGCGACCCTGATCCATCCCGGGCGTCACGTTACCTGGTACGGCGACGACACCCAGCGGGTGCGCGCCGGGGCGATCCTCAACGCCCTGCTCGGCAGTTGGGGGCGCCGGGGCGGGTTCTACTATCCAAACAGTGCGAAAGTGCCCAAGTATCATTATCCGCCCTATCCCAAGCCAAAACGCAACTGGCGCGAGGCCTTCCCGGAAGAGTTTCCCATGGCCAGCCTGGCCCTGGCCAGCGGCATCTGTGACGCCACCATCCCCTCGCTGCGGCGCGACTGCACCATCAAGGGCTGGATCGTCTACGGCACCAACCTGATGCTCACCCTGCCCCAGCCGCAGAAGACCCTCGAGGCGATCCAGAATCTTGACCTGCTGGTGGCGATCGATCTGATGCCGGCGGAGATCACCGGCTGGGCCGATGTGGTGCTGCCGGAATGCTCTTACCTGGAACGCTACGACGACCTGCGCACTTCCCCCGGGCGGGTGCCCACAGTGGCGCTGCGCGCCCCGGCATTTGAGCCGCGCTGGGATTCCAAGCCGGGCTGGTGGATCGCCCGGGAACTGGGACTGCGCCTGGGATTGGATCAATATTTTCCCTGGGATAACATCGAAGATTACCTCGACGGGCAACTGCAGCAGATCGGCTCCAGTCTGGCGGAAATGAAGGAAAAAGGGGTGATCACCCTGAATGACCGCTTTCCGCTTTACTTCGAAGAAGGAGTCGAACCCTATTTCGACACCCCCAGCGGCAAGATCGAACTGGCGTCCAGCACCTTGCGCGATTATGGGTTCGATGCAGTGCCCAAATACACTGCTCACGAGCAGCCCAGCGCAGGCTACTACCGCCTGCTGTACGGCCGGGCGCCGATGCACACCTTTGGGCGCACCACCAATAACCCGCTGCTGACCGAGCTGATGAAGGAGAACGAGGTCTGGCTCCATCCCACCGTTGCCAAACTGCACGGGGTACGCAACGGCGAATACGTGGTGCTGGTCAACCAGGATGGGGTGCGCAGTGCCCGCATCCGGGCGAAGGTGACGGAGCGGATCCGCCAGGACAGCGTCTACATGGTGCACGGCTTCGGCCATAGCGATAAGCGCATGCGCCGCTCCCTGGGCAAGGGGGCAGACGACAATGCCCTGATTACCCGGGTGAAGATCGACCCGATTATGGGCGGCACCGGTATGCGGGTTAATTTTGTGACCATCGAGCCGGCGGAAGCGCTCGCGATGAGCGATAGTGCGGAGTGATGCTTCCCGAATGCTTTCGGGATGGATGCTGGATACTGGATACTTTCGTGGAGCGAAGCGCGTAGCGCGTGGAGCGAACAGTGAAATGGGAAAGCGGAATGTCAGTAGATGTGGGAATGGGATTTTACTTTGTGGGATATGGTTCCGTTTTTTACCCATACGCCCATTAACTCATTAACCCATTAACAAAAAAGATAACATCGAATTTTCAATACGGAGAACACACATGCCGCGATATGCCATGGTGATTGATACCAAACGCTGCGTGGGCTGCGCCGATTGCGTGGTGGCATGCAAAACTGAAAATAATGTGCCGGATGGATATTGCCGCGACTGGATCGTGGAAGACGTGCGCGGGGCGTTTCCCAATCTGCAGATGGAGATCCGCTCCGAGCGCTGCAATCATTGCGAAAATCCCCCCTGCGTGCGCTGCTGTCCCACCGGGGCCAGTTATGTAGATACCGGGGGGATCGTGCTGGTCAATCATGACGAATGCACCGGCTGCAAGGCCTGCATTGCTTCCTGTCCCTATGATGCCCGTTTCGTGCATCCGGAAGGTTATGTCGACAAGTGCACCTTCTGCATTCACCGGGTCAAGGAGGGGCTGGAGCCGGCCTGCGTGGCGGTATGCCCTACCAAGTGTATGCATTTCGGTGATCTGGAGGATCCGGACAGCGAGGTCAGCAAGCTCCTCAAAGTGCGGCATTCTCATTCCCTGATTCCGGAAGCGGGCACTTCCCCGAAAGTATTCTATTTAACCT
Source organism: Calditrichia bacterium (assembly GCA_020635015.1). Lineage (GTDB taxonomy): Bacteria > Calditrichota > Calditrichia > RBG-13-44-9 > J075 > JACKAP01. The sequence continues at coordinate 48,376 of JACKAP010000013.1, forward strand.
GAGGTTGTTAGGCAAAGGAGCCAACGATGCGAGAAGTAACCATTACCAGCGGACGCGATATGCACTTGATCGATCCCGCCCTGACCATCTGGGGCTGGGAGATTCCGGTCTATCTTTTTCTCGGCGGGCTGGTGGCCGGGATCCTGTTCTTTTCTGCGCTTTATTACCTGCGCGGCAAAGCAGACGAGATGCCCACCGTGGTGCGGGTGACTCCCCTGCTGGCCCCGGTACTGCTGGGACTGGGATTGTTCGCCCTGTTCCTCGACCTGGAATACAAGCTGCACGTGTTCCGTTTTTATACCAACATCCGCCTGGAGTCGCCGATGTCCTGGGGTTCCTGGACCCTGGCGGTGATCTTTCCCCTCAGCGTGGTCTGGGCGCTGATCCACATCGAACAGGTATTTTCCGGCTGGCGCTGGCCCTACCGCTGGATGGCGCAGGCGGTGGAAATGGCCCGGCAATATGCCCGACCGATTGCCTGGGTGCTGATCATCTACGCTGTTATCCTGGGGATGTACACCGGTATTCTGCTCAGCGCTTTCAACGCCCGGCCGGTATGGAATTCGGCGATCCTTGGGCCGCTCTTCCTGGTCTCCGGTCTCTCCACCGGCGTGGCGCTAAACCTGCTGATATCGAAAAGCGAAGCGGAGAAGCATCTCCTCAGCCGCATCGACATCATGGCGATTGCAGTGGAGCTGTTCCTGATCATCCACCTGTTCATGGGATTCCTGGCCTCGACCCAGATCCACATCGAGGCGGCCGGCCTGTTCCTGGGAGGGCCCTATACGGCCGGGTTCTGGATCTTTGTGGTGGCCCTGGGCCTGGTAATCCCCGCCCTGCTGGAATTCCTGGAGTTGAAAGGCCGGGTGCTGGCCACCCGCATCCCGGCACTGCTGGTGCTGGCGGGAGGGCTGATTTTGCGCTTCATCATCGTCGATGCGGGGCAGATGAGTCATTGGACGTTTTGATGATGGGTTGATGGGTTGATGAGGTGAAGGATGAAGGATGAAGGATGAAGGATGAAGGATAAAGGAAAAAGGATAAAGGGTTTAGAATATGTAAATGGGGTAAATGTTTGATTGCGTTTGAGGAGTTGGATGGGAAATAGGTCTTAACCCATTCACCCATCAACCCATCAACCCATTAACAAGAGATTTCACAACATGCTGAAGAAGGAGTACTAGACAATGAATTCCCAACCTGAAAAATACTGGTCGCCGTACCTCGCCGGGTTTGTGCTCGGTCTGGTGCTGCTGGCCACGTTTGTGATCATGGGCCGGGGGCTGGGCGCTTCCGGAGCAATGATGCGCTCGGTGGTGTATGCCGTCGACCAGGTAACCCCGGCGCACATCGACAACAATCCCTACTTTGCCAAATATGGCGGCGGCGACAAAAATCCCCTCGACAACTGGCTGGTCTATGAAGTGCTGGGGGTGATCGTGGGCGGCCTGCTCTCCGGACTGCTGGCCAAGCGCCTGAAGTTCAAGACCGACAAAGGTCCCCGCATCTCGGTGAAGGGGCGGCTGGCCCTGGCCCTGACCGGCGGGGCGATCATGGGCTTCGGCGCCCGGCTGGCCCTGGGCTGCACCAGCGGGCAGGCCCTGACCGGCGGCGCCACCCTGGCGTTGGGCAGTTGGGCTTTCATGATGGTGATGTTCGCCTCCGGGTATGCGATTGCGTACTTTGTACGGAAGCAGTGGATCTGATATACCTGTAAATAAATGAATAATAGGTCATTTTAGCCACAGAGCCACAGAGAGCACAGAGAACTGATCCTGACAACTGACAACTGACAACTGACAACTGACAACTATCTCTCTGTGTTCTCTGTGCCTCCGTGGCAATAGCAATGAAAGGAAAAACCATGTCGGCACCTTTTTATAAGTTTGACTTGTTCGGCTACGAGACCGGTTTAGTGATCGCCTTCCTGATCGGGGTGGCATTCGGATTCACCCTGGAGCGGGCCGGCTTCAGCAGTTCCCGCAAGCTGGCCCTGCAGTTTTATTTGCGCGATATGACCGTGCTGAAGGTGATGTTCACCGCCATCATCGTGGCGATGACCGGGCTGCTTTATCTCAATCTGGCCGATGTGCTGGATATGTCGAAGATCTACCTCAATCCGACCGTGCTTTATCCCCAGATGCTGGGCGGGGCGATCATGGGCGTCGGCTTCGTGATCGGCGGCTACTGTCCCGGCACTTCGCTGGTGGCCAGCGCCATCGGCAAGATCGACGGCTTTTTCTATGTGGGCGGCGCACTCTTGGGGATGCTGATCTACGGCGAGGTTTTCCCGTTTTTCCAGGATCTCACCACCAGCGGCGCGATGGGCAATGCGACCCTCAGCGACTGGCTGAATCTTCGCCCGGGCGTCGTTGCTTTTCTGGTGATCCTGATGGCGCTGGGGTTGTTCTATGTGGCGGAGATGCTGGAGAAGCGGTTTGGGGAGAAGGCGTAGGGCATGGGGCATGGGGCATGGGGCATGGGGCATGGGGCAAAATGCCGGTTCTGGAAATCCGATACAAGAAAAATTAAATAAGTGATTACATTCTTGATTGATCTACGTTTTTAACCCCATGCTCCATGCCCTTTGCCCCATGCAAAAATTAGATTTGAAAAATCAAATTCGATACATGACTCAGGAGATACATCATGCAACTAACGCAAATCTTTGACCGCAGGCTGGCTGTGGGATTGCTGCTGGTGCTGGGGGCGCTGTTGGCGCTCTCCCCGGCGGGACTGCGCCAGGCGGAGCAACTGTCTGCTCAGGATATTTCCCATATGGTTACCGGCAAAAGCGATCATGTGACCGCCGAGGAAGTGAGCGCCTGGATCATCGACAAACAGCCGGATCTGTTGATCGTCGACTTACGTTCCTCAGAAGAATACCAGCAGTACCACCTTCCCGGGGCGGTGAACATTCCCCTGACCCGCCTGTTTGAGCCGGAATCCCTTGACCAGTTGAGCGATCTTTATACCATCGTGCTCTATTCCAACGGAGGCACCCATGCGGCCCAGGCCTGGGTGCTGCTGCAGCAGATGGGGATCAAAAGCTACGTGATGTTGGGAGGATTGAACTATTGGGTCGATGCCATCCTTAATCCCCAACCTCCCGGCGACCTGGCGGCGGATTCGGAGATCCTGCAATATCAGTTCCGCAAAGGCGCGTCCGGCTTTTTCAATGGCGGCGGGGTTTCGGTGGAGCAGGAGAACCAACCCGCACAATCCGATGCTCCCAGGCCGAAACTTCCTCCACGCCGGAAGAAGAAGGGGGAAGAGGGGTGTTGATAATATGGTTAATGGGTTGATGGGTTAATGGGGAAAAACGGACGTAGGAGCGAATTACGACTCGCCCTCATAAAATCCTGCCTGATAGGCCATCCACCCATTAACTCATTAACCCATCCACCCATCCACCAACAATTTTTACCAGTCTCCTCTTGTAGAATGCGCCCGGAATGCTTAGTTTTCGGCATCAAAATTGACTCAAGGTGCCGGAATCATGAAACGGGCAGTTATCTTTATCCTGGGAATAGGGTTGTGGAGCGCTTGCGGCATCGAGCCGGTTTCTCACCAATCCTACGCGGTCACTTTCCGGGTGCTGCCGGATAGCCTGCCGGATAACGGGCAGGTGTTTATTACCGGTAATCAGGATCTGCTGGGAAATTGGTCGTCTGGGGCAACGGCCCTGCTGCCGCAGCCGGATGGCAGTTGGCGCCGGACTTTTTCATTCCCTTCCGGCACGAATCTGGAATATAAATTCACTCGCGGCAGTTGGCGCACCGAGGCGGTCGATGCCGCCGGGTTGGAGTATCCGAACTTTTCCCTTACGGTCGATCGTGACACCGTGGTCAATATCGTCATTCCCTGCTGGCGCGACCGCTGGGCTGGCATCACCGTGCTCTCGGCTGCCCGGTTGGCGAACAAGGCTGGGCGGATCGAGCTCTTTGAGAACTGGCGCTATCATCCCGGCGACGATTTGGCCTGGGCGGATCCGGCTTACGATGACAGCGCCTGGGCGGAGGCCAATACTCAGCTCCCCCCGGGCGAACCGCCTCCCGGCGGCTGGCCGGGCATCGGCTGGTTCCGGCTGCATCTTCAAGTCGACAGCTCTCTGCAGCATGTCCCGCTGGCTTTTATCATGTCGCACATCGGTGCTTCGGAAGTTTATCTGGATGGCAAGCTGCTTTATCGCTACGGCAGCGTAGAACAGCCCGGCTCCCCGGAGCGGGCGTATTTGGAGCGCAATCCCCGCCACATTATTTTCAATGATACAAACCACCTGCTGGCCGTGCGCTATTCCAATACCAGCACTGCTTTTTTTACCGCTTCGGGAGTAAATGGCGGATTTGGTATTTTGCTGGGGGGGCTGGATGATTTCATTGCCAACCGGACGGCCCAGGTGCGTCTGATGTCGATTTATCAGATTGTCTTCAGCGTCGTTCCCCTCACCCTGGCGCTGATCCACCTGTTGCTGTTCCTGTTTTATCCCCCCGCCCGGGAAAATTTATTCTATGCCATTTGTCTGATCGGTTTTGCCGGAATCTCCTTTTTCAGCTTTTATCCTGCCCTCACCGGGGAGGTCAGCCAGTATGTCTGGAGCCAGCGCCTGGAATTGCTTTCCCTGATGCTGGCGATCTGTTTTGGTCTGCTGACCCTCTATTCCCGTGGCTATGAGCGGCTGCCCCGGCAGTATCTGCTTATCCTGCTGGTTGCCGCCATCTTGCTCGTGGTAGTGTGGATATATCCTGGTCTGGCCAATCTGCTGGTGTTGTATGGTTTTTTGATCGTCGCCAGCCTGGAGCTGCTGCGGGTGATCCTGCGCTTCTATGCCCAGAACCGGCGGGAGAGCTGGCTGATCGGTGTGGGCTTTGTCGGATTGATCTGCGGGATCGCCTACCAGTTGCTGGTCAATGCCGGGCTGCTGCCTCCGCCGTTCGGCGACGGGGTGGTGTATGTATACGGGGTGCTGGTGCTCAGTATCGCTACTTCAATTAATCTCGCCCTGGATTTTGCCCGCTCCCACCGCCGGCTGCTGGAGCAGGAGCGGTCAGCCCGTGAGCAGGAGATCCAGCACCGGCTGCTGGAAGCTGATGTCGCTCGTAAAACCCGCGAATTGGAGGAGGCTCGCAAACTGCAGCTTTCCATGCTGCCGAAGGAGCTGCCGGAGGTGCCCGGCCTGGAAATCGCTGTGTATATGCAAACCGCCAGCGAGGTCGGAGGCGATTATTATGATTTCCGCCATGACGCCGACGGCACCCTCACCGTGGTGGTGGGAGATGCCACCGGGCATGGCACCCGGGCCGGCATCATGGTGGCGCTGATCAAGAGCCTCTTTAACACCATGGGGAACACTTTTTTCCTGCCGGATTTTTTCCAGCATTGCACCCGGAGCATCCGAAAGATGAATTTCGGCAATCTCTATATGGCGCTGCTGCTGGCGCGTTTTCGCGGAGGACAGATGACCGTCTCCGCCGCCGGCATGCCCCCGGCCTTGATCTACCGAAAACAGAGCCATGCGGTGGAAGAGCTGCTGATCAAGGGGCTGCCCCTGGGCGGCCCGGAAGGATACGCTTACCAGCAAAAGCAGGTTAAGCTACATCCCGGCGATACGGTTCTGTTGATGTCCGACGGCTATAGCGAACTCTTTAACGACCGCAATGAGATCTTCGACGACGACCGGGTGAAAGCAGCTTTCCGGGAAGCGGCCGCCGGTTCACCCCGGGAGATCATCGCCCATCTCAACCGGGTGGGAGATCACTGGCGCAATGGACGCCGCACTGAGGATGATATTACATTTGTGGTGCTGAAAGTGACATCATCCTCCCCCTCGCAGATAACGCGTTAGAAATTGAATTTTTAACGACTGCCACAGAGACACAGAGGTCACTGAATTCGTTTTCAGTTGTCAGTTGTCAGTTTTGAATATTGAATTCTCTGTGGGCTCTGTGTCTCTGTGGCAACACGGAAATTCGAAATTAGTGTTATGATATCATTCTTTTTGTTACGATATTCACAATGTCAAATAACCCTGTAACGGGATACTTGACTGCCACGTTGCAAAAAGTTGTTTTCTTGATCATAGCGTATTACCCGGGGCAGGCTGCGCTATCGCCAGTGGAGTTGCTAATTGGGTGAGGTTTAAACAACTTGAGTTGCAATCGTGCGAGCTATTGTACGAGCAGGACGATACCGCTTATGGCTTGTCCTGGTGCTTATCGGGTACGGCGATTTTGCGATGGTCGGCGCCCAGCCTCCGGGTGAATCAGGCGGAACAGAATTATACGCCGTTCGCTGGATCGACCAGTTTGCCGCTTCCCGGGATCTGGGAAAAGCGCGCAGCATCGGGCAGCGGGTGCTCGGTTTTCTCCTCGGTGAGAAGGAGACCTGCCTCGTCAAACCGGTTGCGTTGCTGGCCGGTGATTCCGGGCGGTTGTGGATTGCCGATCAGGGCGCACATGCGCTGATGTGGGTTGATCCGGAAACACGCCAGATCAAAATGCTGGAAGCTGTCGACCGGCAGGGCCTCCCTTCACCAGCCGGGGTTTGTTTTGGCGCGGGAGATGAAATTTTCCTCAGCGATTCCCGCCGAAACCGGATATTCCGCCAGCAAGGCGCCGAAGCGCTCCGCATCCTCAATGACACCCTCACCTTGCAACAGCCCACCGGCATTGCATACGATCCTTTCAACGCATATATTTGGGTCGCAGAAACCGCCGCTCACCGCCTGGCAGTGCTGGATCGTGCCGGAAACCGGGTGCATACCGTTGGCCGCCGGGGCCGCGCGCCGGGCGAATTTAACTTCCCCACCTATCTGTGGATTGATCGCGCCGGGAACGTTTACGTGGTCGACGCAATGAACTTCCGGGTGCAGATCCTCTCTCCGGCCGGCGAGGTGCTGTCGGTTTTCGGAGCATCCGGAGATGCCAGCGGCTATTTTGCCCGTCCCCGGGGGATCGCCACCGACACGCTCGGACATGTCTATGTGGTCGACGGGCTGTTTCATACCGTTCAGGTATTCGACCGCGCGGGCAACTTCCTGACCCATTTCGGAAAACAGGGACGCGGTGCGGGCGAGTTCTGGCTCCCCGCCGGCATCTATATCGACGCTGCCAACCGCATCTATGTCGCCGACACCTACAACAGCCGGATCCAGATGTTCCAACTGGTTGAAGGAGCGGAAGATGAACCTTAGCCGGATAATGATAATCCTGGCCGGCCTGCTCATTCCACTGCTGCTGCCGGCGCAGTCGGTCGTAAACACGGTGCACAACCTGTCGGTCAGCGGCCCCGGTACGGTGAAGGCCGCCGGTGAGAGCGAGATCTGCATCTTCTGCCACACCCCGCATCGCAGTCACCCGCAGTCGCCGCTCTGGAACCGCAATGATCCCGGCCTGAATTACACCCTCTACAACAGCTCCACCACCCAGGCGGCGCCCGGTCAGCCGGACGGTGCGGCCATCCTGTGCCTTTCCTGCCACGATGGAACCATCGCCCTGGGAGAAGTCTTGAGCCGCCCGTCGCCGATCCCCTTCGTCAATGGCGTGACGGTGATGCCGCCGGGAAACGCCAATTTGAGCACCGACCTATCCGACGATCATCCGGTATCTTTCCATTACAGCGCGACCCTGGCGGCGGAGGATGGGGAACTGGCCGACCCGGCCACCCTGACCGGCCCGGTGCGCCTGGAAAACGAGCAGTTGCAGTGCACCGCCTGTCACGATCCGCACCGCAATCCCTTCAGCGACTTTCTGACGGTCAGCACCTTGCAGTCGGAATTGTGCGCATATTGTCATCAGAAAGATTATTGGGACAATACCAGCCACAAACTTTCTCCCGCTACCTGGAACGGGGCCGGGAACGATCCCTGGTTTCATACCCCTTACAGCACCGTCAGCGATAACGCCTGCGAGAACTGCCACCGCCCGCACAGCGCCGGGGGGCATCTGCGCTTGATGAACCATTTTCCGGAGGAGGACAACTGCCTGGATTGCCACAATGGCAATGTGGCGGCGGAGGATATCCAGATGCAGTTGGGTAAGCAATATACTCATGATGTCTACAGTCGCAGCGGGGTGCATGATCCGGAAGAGCCGGGGGTGGTGGAGGTGCGTCATGCCGAGTGTGAAGATTGCCACAACCCCCACGCCAGCCGGGAGCTTCCCGCGCCGGCGCCCAATGCCAATGGTTTTATCGAGGGGGTACGCGGGGTGAATAGCGCCGGGGTGGCGGTCGATCCGATCCAGTATCAATATGAACTTTGCTACCGCTGCCATGCCGACAGTCCCGATAAGCCGGCCAGCCCCACCAGCCGCCAGATCGAGCAGAATAATGTTCGCCTGGAATTCGATATTGGCAATCCCTCCTACCATCCCATCGAAGCGGCGGGACAGAATAACAACGTGCCCAGCCTGCTTCCGCCTTACACCGAGGCGAGTATCATTTTCTGCAGCGACTGCCATGCCAGCGACGGCAGCGCCGCCCCGGCCGGCCCGCATGGATCGATCTATCCGCAGATCCTGAAATTCCAGTATGAAACCGCGGATTTTACCGTCGAATCCTATCAAGCCTACCGGCTGTGTTATGAATGTCACGACCGCCAGACCATCATCTTCAGCGCCGGCTCATTTGGGCAGCGGGTGCACCGGCAGCACATCGTCAACGAAGATACGCCCTGCAATGCCTGTCACGATCCGCACGGCATCAGCAGCCTGCAGGGAAACGCAACCAACAACACCCATTTGATCAATTTTGCTATCACGATCGTATCCCCGGATCCCGCCAGCGGCCGGTTGGAATTTGAGGACCTGGGCAATGTTCGCGGCAGGTGCTACCTGACCTGCCATGGGGTTCAGCATAGTCCGGAATTTTATTAGCCTGGAGTGACCTAAAAATTAACGCTCATACTGAGGACGGTGTAATGCGGAGAATTTGCAAGGGGCATGGGGCATGGTGCCTTACGGTGCGGGTGTCGGGACATGTGCTTGCACATTACGGCGCCATGCCCCATGCCCCTTGCCCCATGCAACAAAATTTTACACGGTCCTCAGTATGAGCGAAACTTTAATGGAGGATTCACCATGAAACATGCCAAGTTCGTAACCTTTTTGTTCAGCGGATTGCTGATGCTCAACGGCCTGCTGTTCAGCCAGACGATCAGCGGGTCTGCCCACGATTTTTCCAATGAGACCTGGAACACCACCGGGGAACTGTGCATCGTGTGCCACACCCCGCACCATGCCGATGTGACGGTCGGCGATGCGCCGCTGTGGAATCATGACGTCACAGCCGCCAATTTTACGCTGTACAACAGCGCCACCCTGGACGCCACCGTCGGCCAGCCGGACGGCTCCTCAAAATTGTGCCTGAGCTGCCATGACGGCACCGTGGCGGTAGATAACTTTGGCGGCCAGACCAACGGCACTCAGTTCGTCAGCGGCGGAGGGCTGATCGGTACCGACCTGAACGACGATCACCCGGTCTCATTCGTCTACGACGCCACGCTGGCCGGTAATGACGGCGGATTGTTCGACCCTACCACCACAAACTCCGGGCTGGGCGGCACCATCGACGAGGACATGCTGTTCAACGGCAAACTGCAATGCGCCTCCTGTCATGATGTGCACAACAGCAGCGGCATCGCCAAGCTGCTGATTAAACCGAACTCCGCCAGCGCGCTGTGCCTGACCTGTCATAGCAAGTAAACGGGTTGATCGCTGAAAAAACAATTTACCGACGCTCAAATTATGTTTGCCACAGAGACACAGAGATCACTGAGTTAGTTGTCAGTTGTCAGTAATCGGTTGTCAGTTCTCTGTGTGCTCTGTGTCTCTGTGGCAATTATATTTAATGTTTGAAAAATTATTCTTATTTGATCCTTACTATGAAAAAGATCATGACCACCCTGACATGGTTGGTGTTCATCCTAAGCTTCCTGACCGTCTCCTGCATCCCCGGGCTGCGCCAAAAAACACCGGAACGGGAACTGGTGATTTTCCCGGCCCCGCCGGATACCGCCCGGATCCAATTCCTGACCAGCTTCAGCAATTCCGGGGAGATCGCCGGCAAGCGCTCGGCTTTTTCCACCTATGTGTTGGGGGAAGCACCGGAGCAGGAGATCGTCAAACCGTACGGCCTGGCAGTGGCCGGCGGCAAGATCTACATCTGCGATACCATGCTGGGCGGCCTGGAGATTGTCGACCTGGCCAAAAACCGCTTTGCGTACTTCACACCGGGAGGATTGGGGCAGTTGAAGAAGCCGATCAACTGCTGTGTCGATGAAGCGGGCTTCCTATATGTCGCCGACAGCGAGCGCCGCCAGGTGGTGGTCTTTGATCCGGAGGGCCGCTATCAGGGCAGCATCGGCGGGGAGGAGCTGGCCCGGCCCACCGACGTTGCGGTGCACCGGGACCAGATCTGGATCGCCGACATCAAAAAACAGCAGGTGCTGGTGTATGGGAAGGCTGATTACCGCCTGCTGCGCACCCTGCCGGAGGCCGCTCCGCAGACCCCCGGCCATCTCTATTTGCCGACCAATCTGGCCATCATAAACGATCAGCTATATGTCAGCGATTTTGGCGATTTCAAGATCAAGATCTATTCTCTCAGCGGCCAGTTTCTGAGTTCGGTGGGGAGTTACGGCAGGCAATTGGGGCAATTCGTGCGCCCGAAAGGGATCGCCGTCGACCGCGAGGGCAATCTTTATGTAGTCGATGCCGGTTTCGAGAATATTCAGATGTTTGACGCGGAAAATCGCCTGCTGATGTTCTTCGGCGGCAATTCCCAGGGGCCGGGCGGGATGTGGCTGCCGGCCAAGGTGGTGATCGATTATGATCATTTGCAGTATTTCCAGAAGTATGTCGACAAACGGTTTAACCTGAAGCACCTGATATTTGTGACCAACCAGTATGGTCCGGACAAGATCAATGTTTACGGCTTCGTGGAAGCCAGGGATAAGTGATAGACCATGCGAAACCCAACCACCCGCTGGCAACGGCCGCTGTTGATGCTGGCCCTGATATTGGCGCTGCTCAATTGCCATCCGGAAAGCCGCCGGAAAGTGCTGACCACGCTTTTCGACGGAGTGCCGCCGCCAGCGATTACGGAACCGTCTCCGGATTCGCTGGCGACTGCCGCAGAAAGCGCCGGGAAGCCGGGAGCCGCGTCCGGGGAGGGCTTACGGGCTATGCAGCATTCCCCTTATGAAGAGAAGTACTGCAAAGACTGCCATGATCTCCAAATGGGAAATGCCCTGGTCATGCCCCAGCCGGAACTCTGCTACGAATGCCATGATGATGACCGGGAGAAGTACGCCCATCTCCACGGTCCGGTGGGAGGAGGCTACTGCACCACCTGCCATAATCCACACCGCGCCGAAAATCCGCATTTGCTGCGGATGACGCCCGAGGAGCTTTGTTTTTACTGCCATCAGCAGGAAGATGTTTACCGAAACGATACCCATGAGGATGTGCTGGCCGGGGAATGCCTCGACTGCCATAATCCCCATGGAGGTGAAGATTGGGATCTGTCGAACTAAAACCTGAACGCGATTGCATGAAGTTACGGCGAAACATTATTTTGATCCTGGTGCTGTTCCTCGGCGCCAACAGCCTATGGGGGCAACCCTACCGCTATTCCCTGGGATGGTGGAAGGTCGAATCGCTGCACGGCTCGCTGATGCTGGAAGGAGATTACCGCGCCCGCAAGACCGTGCTGAAGTCTGCCTTTAGCGAAAAACCCCACACTTCCTCGCTTGATGGACGGCTGGTGCTCAACACCCGCAACTATGTTTGGCATCCTAACTTCCTCGCGATCAATCTCGATGCCGATATCACTCCCGGCCGGCAGCGGGATAATTATGTGGTGCTGCCGGACCGGGCCGAAACCCGCATTGCCGAAAGGCTGCGGATGCAGTCGCAACTGTTTCAGAAGCGGCCGCTCTCCTTGGGCTTCTTTACCAACCTGGGACGGCATACCATCTCCCGCGACCTCACCACCGACGTGGAAATGACCACCACCGATTACGGCGGCAATGCGAATTATCGCAATCGTTTCCTGCCGCTGACGGTGGCGTTCTCGCGCAATCGCTGGGATCAGAAAGAACTGCTGACCGGGCGGGAATTTCGCAATGAGCGCCATAACCTGCGCAGCGAGGTTCAAAGATCCTTTGGCCGCTATGACCGCCATCGCCTGAGCTACAGTTACGATGACTACCGGCGGGCCTTTTCCCGGCAGCCGGCGGTGCGCAATTACATCACCAATGTCAATCTGCAAAATATGGTCGCGCTGAATGAAAACCGCCGGAGCAGTCTGAACTCGCTGATCTGGTTCACCGACCAGAACAGCAATCAGACCTTCCGCCGCTTGCAGGCCGATGAGCGGCTGCAGGTGCAACTGCCCCGGGACCTGTTCTTCAGCGGCGGGTATCAATATAACGATATTTCCCAATCACGCTTCGATTCCCGTCAGCACAATTTCACCAGTCGCCTGGAGCATCAACTCTACCTCAGCCTGCGCAGCCAGGTGTTCCTGGCGTATAACGACCTCAGCCAGACCGGCTTCGATGAGCAGCGCCGCAGCTTCGGCTTTGGGCTGCGCTACCGGAAAGCGATTCCCGGCGGTTTGCTCAATCTGAGTTACGAATGGCGCCGGCGCAACGAGCAGCGCGACGGCCAACTGCTGACCCTCAATATCGTTGACGAGCGCCTGCGCTTGAAGGACGGCGAAGTGGCGCTGCTGGCCAATCCGCTGGTCGATCCGGGCAGCGTGGTGCTGAGCGACGAAACCCAGACGGTGATCTATGTTGAGAATATCGATTATGTGCTGATCTCCCGGGGGGATTTCCTGGAAGTGCAGCGCATTCCCGGAGGGCAAATCGCCGACGGCGCCACGGTCTACATCGATTACCGGGCGCAGCAGCAGGCAGACTACCAATTCGATCTGACCAACAGAACCTTCGCCGTCAGCGTGGCGCTCTTCCGGCAATTTCTGGAGATTTACTACCGTTCCCTGGCTCAGGATTATGACAATCTCGATCAGACCCGGTTTCGCATCTTGAAAATCATCTCGCAGAAGGTCTATGGCGGGCGGGTCGCTTACGGCCCCTTCGCCGGCGGGATCGAGTGGGATGACACCGGCAGCAACATCATTCCCTACCGCTCGCTGCGTTATTTTGCCAATTTGAATCATCAACTGGCTTCCCGGGTCAGCGCGGCACTGAATGCCAGCCGCTACCGCTTCACCTACCGGGAGACGGATGAAGTGCAGCGGTTCGACCAGCTTTCCGCCCATGTCACCTGGATGCTCTCGCGGCAATCGCGGATCAACCTGTTCGGCAATTACCGTTTCCAAAAAGGGCGGGGCATCGATCTGGAATTGGGCAGCCTGCGGGGCGAATATTCTGCCCGGATGCGCATGTTGTGGATTACCTTTGGAGTTGATCTCTACCGCCGGGATTTCTTGACGGAGGAATTATCGTATCAGAGAACTTATATACGGCTGGAGCGGAAATTCTGATGAAACGGGTTTGCCATATCGGCCGGGCGCTACTGCTTTCCGGCGCTGTTTGTCTGCTGAGTCCGTCCCTGCTGGGTCAGGGTAGGGAAACCGGCTGTACTGCCGCCGGGTGCCATGATGCCCTGATGCAGCATGCCTTCCAACACGAAGCGGCGGAAGATTGTGAATCCTGCCATGAAGCGGGGGATGGCGATCATCCCGCCTCGGCGGGCCGCGAATTTGAATTATCCGGGGAAGTGCCGGGCCTGTGTTACGACTGCCATGACGAATATAACAGTGGGAAGAGCGTTCACTCGCCGGTGGAAGACGGGGACTGCCTGGCCTGTCATGATCCGCACAGCGCCGCACACCCGAAGCTGACCATTGAACCGATGGCGGCCTTATGCTTTTCCTGTCATGACGATATTGAGGAGGCGATCGGCACTGCCAGAACGGTGCATGCCGCCGTCACCGCCGGCCGGAGATGCCTTTCCTGCCATTCCCCGCACAACGCGGCGCAGCGCGCGTTGCTGAAGTTCCCGGATGGGGAACTCTGTCTGGATTGCCACGACGGTTCTGCCAAACCGGGAGGGGAAGTTGCCGCGGATATCAAATCGAAGGTAAAAAACCGGAAATTTATTCACGACCCTGCAGCAGAAGGGGATTGTCTTTCCTGCCACCCGCCGCACTATAGTTCAAAAGCAGGATTGTTGACGGAAGCGTTCCCCGCCGGGTTGTATGCCGAAGGGGCGGTTGACAGCTATGCCCTGTGCTTCGATTGCCACGACAGCGACCTGTTCGACGCGGAGAACACCCGGGAAGCCACCGCTTTCCGCGATGACCGGCAGAATCTTCATTATGTGCATCTGAAGCGGGAAAAAAGCCGCAGCTGCATCCATTGCCACGATCTGCACGGGTCGGATCAGCCGCATCTACTGCTGGAAAGCAGCACCTTCGGCCAATGGAAAATGCCGCTGAATTTCCGGGTTGCGAAGAATGGGGGATCGTGCCGGCCGGGATGCCATGAGGCGAAAACGTACAGCCGGTGATATAAATGGCGTTATTGCCAAGCTGGGTTATCTTGAGACGAACGAAAATAGTATCTACCATATGACCCGTACTTGGGGGCATATGGTAGATACTATTTCAGATGTATTAACTTCCTCACCGCTGCTGCTGAATTGGCTTGAAGGCGGCAAAAAAACAGCCCGGAGGCGCAGTGCTGCGGCTGCCAGCGGATATGATGGGCCCCGGGCGGCAGGTGCTGGTCGAGCAACACATCCACCCGTGCCCCGGAGATCGCATAAATCTCCAGGCGCACCCGGGCGCTGTGCGGCAGGGTAAAGCTGATGGTGGTGGCAGGATTGAATGGATTGGGAGCGGTGTGCAGTAATAACGAACGAAGCGGTGGCCGGGGATGGTCTTGAGTGGCATACTGTGCCGGAGGAAACCAGGGAGGACCGACATCCAGCGGCGTTAAGGGCCGGCGCAGTAGCGGAGCAGATGAAACCTGGTCGGCGCCACTGTCTTTTGGCAGGTTTCGCATGTGCCCGTCAACATCATCATTGACAAAGAGATAATTGCCCTGCCCGGCGCCGATAACCGGACTTGCCGGTACCGGCCTCCAAAGGCTGTCCGCTGCCCGGTGAAGGAGGGGATCGACACGGGAAATTCCCGGGCGGGGAGTGATACCCAGGGGAGAACCAAACATACTCATCCTCAATACCGGACCCGTTCTTAAAATACAATCCTTTAACAATTAAATAACTTCCATAGAGCCGCAGCCGGGAATTACCGGTCAGGATTACCTGGCCGGAGGTTTCAGCGCGCAGCAGTATCGAATCGATAACATTCGCGCTGGCGCGGAAGCGTATGTCGGCATCTTGCCAGACGCCGTCCGCCATGGTGAGGGTATCACCGGGTAGCAGAAAGGGAAGTGCAAACGCAATTTCCGCTGGAGTACGCACATAATAATCGTGCGCCGAAATGGGCATCGTAAACAGGTTTAAGAAACCCAAAATAATGAAATATAATAGTTTACGTTTTCGCGGTACGATAGTCGGCACTCCCGACATTGATTAAAACCCCCGCTTGCACAGGTCTCGCAACCTTTCCCGGTAAGTTCGCCCGGAAATCAACGCCTGGCCATTCTCCAGCACCACCTGAAACTCCCCGTTAAACCAGGGATGAATTTCCCGGATGCGCTCCAGGTTGACCATCCGGGAGCGGTGGATGCGCAGGAATTTTTCCGGGTCGAGGGCTGCTTCCAGGTTGCTGAGGGACTCCCGCAGCAGATAGGTTTGCCCGCCGCTATGCAGACGCAGATATTTTTCCGCCGACTCGATCCAGTCAATCTCATCCACTGCTAAAAAGAAGATCCGCTCCTGGCGGGGGATCGCCAGGCGCTTCAGGTATCTGGGGGGCACTTGCAGACTTTCCAGCAGGCGCTGCACATTGGCATTCAGGGGAGCAATGTCCGAATTTCTCCGTTCCAGGCGGGCTCGTTCCAGGGCGGCGGCGAAGCGCTCCCGGCGCACCGGCTTGAGCAGGTAATCCAGGGCATGCACCTCGAATGCCTGCAGGGCATACTGGTCGTAGGCGGTGACGAAGATGATCCGCGGCAGCATTTCCGGCGGCAGGGCGGCGACCACCTCAAAGCCGTTCATCTCCGGCATCTGGATATCCAGGAAGAGCAGGTCCGGCGGATCCTTCCGGAGCAGCGCCAGCGCCTCGCGGCCGTCGCCAGCTTCGGCGACGATCTCCATATCCGGTTCGGCGGATAGCAGCCGGCGGAGCAGCGCCCGGGCCCAGGGTTCGTCATCCACGATCATCACGCGGGTATGGAATTCGGTTGCCATCATGGATTGGCCTCTCCCGGCGGTTAGGCTGGGACTAAAGTTTCTTCTTGTTAACAATAGCCACAGAGACACAGAGCCCACGGAGAACTGACAACTGACAACTGACAACTGACAACTGACAACTAACTCTGTGAGCTCTGTGTCTCCGTGGCTATCAAGTATTTATGTTTAACAGATGGCTGTTTAATCTTTCTTTAGCGGTACAGCAGGCAGGTGCAGGCATACCGTAAATCCCCCGCCGGGTTCGTTGCGGAGTTCGAGCTGCTGATTTTCCCCATAGAGCTGTGCCAGGCGTTGACGGCAGTTGGAAAGTCCCTTGCCCCGGGAAAAGGCGTCTTCGAAATTGCCGGAAATCCCCGGCCCGTTGTCGCGGATACAGATTTGCAGGGTTCCGGCAGCAACTGCAGCGGAAATGGTGATCACACCTTTAAATGCAAAAGGTGCGATGCCGTGGCGGATGGCATTCTCTACCAACGGCTGAAGGATAAAGCCGGGCACCCGCAGCGCCAGCGTTTCTGCCGCGATCTCCCGGATGACGCTGAGCCGGTCCGGAAAGCGGGTCTGCTGGATCGCGATATAATCATCCAGCAGGGCCAGTTCTTCCTCCAGGCGCACTTCCTGGCGGCCGGATTGCTCCAGGGAGACGCGCAGCAGACCGCTCAGGCGGGTCAGCATATCGTAGGCGTGGTCCGGCTGATCATACATCAGGGCGGCGATATTGTTAAGGGTGTTGAAGAGGAAGTGGGGCTGGATCTGGGTCTTCAGCACCTGCAGTTGCGCCCGGGTGAGCTGGGTTTCCAACTGCGATTCACGCACTTCCCGCTCCCGGGCCCGGCGGTAGAATTGCTGCAGGTAATAAATCGCCACCACCCCCGCGAATACCAGCAGGTCCATTTGGTAATGAAACAGCAGGTGCAGAAAGTAGCTCCGGGAGAACAGAAAATCCGGGCCGTAGCGCTCGTACCAGAGCCCATGAGTGATGGTGGTATGCGCCAGGGAGAAGGCGATGCTGGTCAGCAGAAATATCCCGATGCCGCGAACCACCCCCATCCCGGCCAGGGGAATTTTGCGGGCCAGCCAGATGACCGGCAGGGAAAGCGCCGCGAAGGTGTACCAGCTGACCAGTCCGTAAGAAAGCGCTTCGCCGATCGTGATGGCAGTACCTTCGCTGAAATGGGTGAGGTACTTCTCGCTGGCGGAGATCAGCGCCAGCAGGGTCCAGATGACGAAGTACCAACGCCAGTCGGGATAAGATGGCCCGGCGGTGTTTTGTGCAGGTGGTGTCGGGTTGATATTCTGCAATCTGTTAACCGATTTAAGCCGTGTTGGTTATTGGTTATTGGTCGTTGGCTGTTGGGCTTTGCCTTTTGGTCAAGACAGTTCTTTGCCAATAACCAACCACCAATAACCAAGAGCTGATTTTGAAAAACCTGGCATTCGATGTACTATTGTTTCTTATATATTTCCCTGAATCTCAGCCTCCAGGTCTTGCCGTTATCGCTCGAATGCTCGCTGGTTCTGATGACGGTCCTGTCGTTTTCCGGGATAAATGCCTGGCGCGATAACACTTCTTGATCATTAATCATAAATGTCTTATAAATATACCAAATGCCGTCAACCTTTTTCCCCTCCCAAATCTGAAAGAGCCCATCCGTAGACATCCAGGCAAAATCCCATTTCCGGGTTCTGCTGTCCCATGCTCTCCAGGCGATTGAAAAGTTTCCGCCTGCCCCCATCCAATATTCTTCGAATGAGCTGTGATATAATGCCCGTTTCACCACAAAAGTTGGCTCAGACTGGAGTTCACCATCTACTTCCTGATACCACTCGCCAACCCAATGATCATAGTAGGTAGAATCACTGCCGGTAACCTGGTTTTGGGCAACACAGATTGGTGTGATGGCTAATCCAATGAAAAGGGTCAAATATCGTGTCGTTTTCATGAGTGAGTTTTGCGAAATTTCTATCATATCAATTTCCTTTGTATCGTAAGGTAAAACGTAATTCAAACTGTCATTGCGAGGCGTTTTTTGCCGAAGCAAGCTCCTGCGGGGTGCACCCATCTGCAGTCACGTAAGAAGCGATTCGCAAGAGATTGCCGCGCCGCAAAAAACGCGGCTCGCAATGACGATACCTGTATTCCGCCTAGCTTCAGTTAAATAAAATCAATCTCTGTGTGCTCTGTGTCTCTGTGGCAATAATCAAAAACATCCCGGTTCTCCATATCCCCAATCTCACCCCAAAGATATCCAAAATCAAGCAAAAATCTCCCTGCTCAAAACGCGAAGGTGCGGGTATACTTGACGATCACCGCCTGGCTGGCGAATAAGGGACGTTCCGGAGTGACGTCATTGCGCGCAATGTTCATGTTGTGATTGTAGACCAGGTAAAGATCACTCCCTTCCCGGGGATGGTAGCGCAGGCGGATGTTGGCGCCGAGGGTCTGGCTCTGGTTGTCGAACTGGAGCAGGGTTTTCACCGATAGCCGGGAAGAGAAAAAATAATTGAGACGACCGCCATACAGGGTGCGGATGAGTTCCGCTCGGCCCACGGAAGCATATTCATCCGGGAATTGCAGGCGGTTGTACTCGAACGTCAGGCTGAAATTAAAATGCTGATTGACAATATAGCTGATTTCCGGCGTGAAGCTCTGCTGGCGGCCGCCGTAAAAACCTCCCAGTAAGGTCCAGAATGACCATTGGTGGCGTTTGCCCTTTCCTGACTGGTAATAAAATTCCAACTTGTTCATGAAGAATCGTTTTGACGGAATAGTGATATGCTCAGCAATCTGCCAGGGCGCATACAGGCGGTCTTCCTGCACCAGGGGAAAATAGAGTGTGAGTACCGATCCGTCGCGAGGCAGCAGATGCCAGTAGAGATTGCTTTGAGAATATTCCGGTGCCCCATTGGCCGCGATCCAGTAACGGGTATTCCAGTTGCCAAGGATGATTCCGGAAAGCCAGGGGTGATTTTTGAAGCTGCGCCGGTATCCGTTGCGAATGGTCAGGCGCCGGCTGTTCCGGCGGTCGATGAAAGCCATTGCCGGCTGAAAATTTTCCTGGTATTCGCGGTAACGGTAATCGTATTCGAACCCGTTGGCGGGAAAGCGGTTGATGCGGGTTCCGAGGGCGAGATTCCGCTCCGATGGCAGTTGATGGTCTCTATTACCTGCCGCGAAGAATGACGCCAGCACATTCTCCGACAGCCGGAAGCGCCCATCGATGCCGGCCAGGCGGTTATAATCGCCGCTTTCGGTGGAAAGCTGCTGGGTGACGATGCCCCCGAGATAGGAGTCGCTGCTGCCGCTGTTGCGGGTCAGGCGCAGGACTGTGAAGTTCTTCGCCTCGATCCCCTCGCTGTCAATACCCCGGCTTTGCAGGTTCAGCGCACCGTACTGCAGGCTGCCGGCGGTGCCGTTCAGACGGACACCGCCGAGCAGCGGCACATTCAGGCCGTTTTCAATGCCGATGGTGCGGGAGTGGAAAAAGCGGTGATCGTGCATGCTGCTGCTGAAAAAGTTGGCATTCTCCAGAAAAAAATAACGCTTTTCCGGAAGCAATACCGAAAAGCGGGTGAGGTTGATCACCCGGTCATCCGCCTCCGCCTGAGCGAAATCGGTGTTGGCGGTGAGGTCGAGGGTGTTGTGATTGTTGAGCTTGTATTTCAGGTCGAAGCCGCTGTTGCTGAGCAGGCGGTCGAGCGCATCGGCAGCGACCAGAGATTTCCCTGGGAAAAGCTCGGTTTCGCTGCGATAGGCCGAGCCCTCGGGATTTAGCAGCGCATTCCGCGCCAGGCTGCCGGTAAGGTAGGGGCGCAGGTAGAGGGGGTTCTTTTTTTCCAGGTTGTGCAGAGTGATCGATTCGGTGTTGGCCAGATGATATTCCGCGCCGGTGACATTCTCATTGTTCAGTGGATAGATCAGCTTCTCGCTGCGCGTTTTGATGAAGCGGATGAATTTGAATCCCATCACCGTCTCCGCTCCGGGCGTATAGCGCAGGGAGGCGAAGGGGATGCGGAACTCGGCGTTCCAGCCATAGGGGGTACGCCGGGTGCGCACATCCCAGAAGGTGTCCCAGGCCCGGTTGATCTCATCGCCGTTGGCGCGCAGCTCAAAATCGCCCCGGGTGCCCAGCGGGTTGGTTTCGAAACCCAGGGCGTTGATGCGGTCGTTATAGCTGTCGATGATCACCGCCAGATAATCGTCGCTGCCCAGCGGCTGGTCCCGCTCCAGCACCGAGGCGAATACCGCCTGGGGATCCCGGTAATAGGCCTTGATGCCGACGTAAAGATAATCCGCATCATAATGGACCAGCACTTCGGTTTTTTCTCCGGGCGGCATGCCGATATGCGGGGTGAGCTGTTTGAAGTCGCCGAAGCGTATCGCTTCCGCCCAGCGTGCTTCGTCGAGCTCACCGTCAAGTACCATTTCGCCGCCGGCCGTACGGGCTATTTTTTCCGCAAATGCATCCTCAGGGAAAGAGACTGCGCAGAGAAGCAGCAGGAAAAAATACAATAAAGATTTCATGGAATGGCTCCGGTTTGGGATGATAGTTTGATTCCGCGATCAACCTATCAAAAGCGCGGCCAAACCGGAATGCATATGGCATAAACTGCATATATCGTGGCCTGAACTGCCGTGAGGGAGTCATGAAGGTAGGAAGTGCTCGGGTGGTTTTTATTGAAACCGCAGCTTATACGGATACTGGCCAAATATAAAAACCCCCTTCGCTTTCTCAAGAGAAGGGGGCGATGAGTTGCCGGCTCGGGAATGTAATTTTCACCTCATCATGCGGCCTTACTAAATTTTCAAACCCACGCTTAGAGCGGCCAATCGCGCAAAATGCGTTCCGTCTCTTCGGAATGGCCGCTTTCATCACGAACCATATCTTCCAGTTGAACCGCCAGCCCCTTGTCGCCAAGCTCATCAGCTTCCCGGGCCCGTTGGGTATAGTCTTTGGTCGCCTGGCGCTCTGCAGCCAGAACCGCCTCTAACATCTCCCGGTTGGTATGCGCCGGCGGTACGGGACGTGGTTTGGTCGTGGGCTCACCTCCAAGCGCAACAATTTTGTTGGCCAGAAACTGAGCATGCAGCTGTTCATCAGCGACTTCTTCCAGAAAAAATTGGGCCAATTGCGGCCGGTATGGGCCGGTCGCTTTAGCCGCATACGTGATGTACTGAATAATGGCGCTTAATTCTCCCGCAAGGTCTTCATTTAAGTGCTTGATCATGGTTTGTTTGTCCATCAGGCTTCTCCTTCGATATTTAGTATATTAACATACGCTATCCCTGCTTTAAATATACGAACTGGAGAGGGAATTCAAGAGCCCTTTTTCCGAAACTTCCTAGCATGAGCGATTTTATTAGAGGCCTACTCTTCCGCCGGTAGCGCTCCATCGGCTCCCGCTTTCATCTGCGCGGCAAGGTCCTGTACCAGCGCGGCGTTCTCCGGCAGATTGGCGATATTGCGCTGCTCCAGGGGATCGTTTTCATGATCGTACAGCTCCGCTGCGGTGAAGGCTTTGGTTTCCCAGTTGATCCATTCGACGTAACGATAGCGATCGGTGCGGATGGTGTAGCCCATGTATTCGATCCCGTCCGGCGCGATCCAGATCCCTTCGCGCAGGAACTGGCTGAAGGCGGCTTTTTTCCAGGGGCGTGCCGGGTTCTCCAGCAGCGGTACTGCGCTAAGGCCGTCGAGACCCGGCGGTACCGGCAGGCCGGCCAGCTCGCACAGGGTGGGATAGACATCGACGAATTCCACCAGCCGCTCGCTGCGCAGATTGCGCTGTTTCATGCCCGGCGCGGAGAGGATCAGCGGCACCCGGGTATCGATCTCGTAGTTGGTCATCTTGCACCAACTGCCCTGCTCTCCCAGCTTCCAGCCATGATCGCCCCACAGCACCACGATGGTGTTTTCCGCCAGCCCCAACTGGTCCAGGGCATCGAGCAGCCGCCCCACCTGCGCGTCGATGTAGCTCACCGAGGCGAGGTAGCCGTGTTTGAGCAGCCGGGCTTCGGCCTCGCTGAGCGGGCCGTCCTGCGGATGGGTGATGTGCTTGAAGTCGCGGTAGCCGCGCAGCTCGCGCAGGTTGTTGATCGCCATCAGCGGGGCGCCTTCCGGGAGGCGGTCGTTCTCCGCCAGGGGGATTGCCGCGCGGTCGTAGAGATCCCAATATTTTTTGGGGGCATTGAAGGGCAGGTGGGGGCGGTAATAGCCGACCCCGAAAAAGAAGGGCTTGCCCTTCCCTTTCAACTCGCGCAGCTTTTCGATCGCCACATCGGTCTGAGCCCCGTCGTAATAGACATTATCCGGCATATCCACCATCTCGGTGGCGACGGCTTTGAGGTACCATTCCCCCAGGCGGTCGATATGGCGCGCCTCCCTCCCGGCGGCAATGATCTCCTGCTTGCGCTGTTCCAGGTAAGCGAGGTTCTCCGGTGCGCGGTAGACCGCATCGGGATCGAAGGGATATCCCGCGATGTGCAGCTTGTCCTCGCTCCAGGAAAGAGAATCCGGAATGACGTTGTGGTAAATTTTGCCGATGCCCACACTGTGATAGCCGTTATGTTTGAAATATTGCGGCAGGGTGACGGCGTCCGGTTGATGATCGCGGAAGTCGGTTCGCAAATCCCACACCCGGATATTGTCCGGGCGCAGGCCGGTGAGCAGGCTGGCCCGGGAGGGATTGCATACCGCCGATTGGCAGTAGGCCCGGGTGAAGGTGATCCCATTTTGGGCCAGGCGGTCGATGTTGGGGCTTTTCACGGTTTCATCGCCGTAGCAGCCCAGCTCCGGGCGCAGGTCATCGACCGCGATGAAGAGCACGTTGGGCGGCGCCGTCGTCTCGGAAGAACAGCCGGATAGCAGGAGGAACAGCAGTATAAGACAAGCTAAGCGTACCATTCGAATTATGGAGGGCATTCGCATACCTCTTTTTTTCAGTTCACGGATTACACGGATTGACACGGATCTTTTACTTAATCCATGTACAATAACGAAACAGGACGTGATTAATCAAGCAATCCTCATACAATACCAAATCAATATGAGATATGCAAGATTCCCGGGGTCAGAATGTCTGTCCATGCAATAAGAACCGATAAGGCTTCTCTGATGTTTTTTGTTTTACTTTTGCCTTAGGGGTGTTATTTTATAAGCATGTTTAGGTACGGACCGAAGAGTCGCATATTCTCGATAAAAACGTTCCCAATCCCAAAAAGGATACGAAATGGTTGAAGCCCCCGGCATCAAAACGGGTGCACTCCGCTCGGAGATCAAGGCACCCTCGAATGTAGTGGAGCTGAGCGAATTGCCGGCCACCGCCATCTGCGGAAACGATATCAGTTCATCCTGTCTCTACGTCTCGGCCCTGGCGATTATTTATGCCGGCAAATACGCCTGGGTATCGCTGCTGCTGGTGGCGGGGATACTCTATCTTTTCCGGAAGATCTATGGCGAGGTGGTCGGAGCCCTGCCGCTGAATGGCGGGGCGTACAATGCATTGCTGAATACCACCAGTAAGCCGGTGGCTTCCCTGGCCGCCTGCCTCACGCTCCTGTCTTACATGGCCACCGCGGTCATTTCCGCCAGTGAGGCGATGCATTATGTGCATGAACTCTGGCACCCGCTGCCGGTCATTCCCGCCACCGCCATCCTGCTGGCCATTTTTATGATACTGACGATCATCGGGATCGGGGAATCCTCGAAGGTCGCCGTGGGTATATTTGTCACCCATATCGTATCGCTGCTGATTCTGGTGCTGTTCGGCGGCTGGTTTCTACTCAATCATGGATTTTCGACCCTGGCGGCGAACTACGCGGTTCCGGCGAAAGGCGGCCTGGTTGTAGCCCTGTTCTTCGGCTTCTCCGCCGCCATGCTGGGAATTTCCGGATTTGAAAGCTCTGCCAACTTCGTGGAAGAGCAGGCCCCGGGGGTGTTTCCCAAGACCCTGCGCAACATGTGGATTGTGGTGAGCGTGTTCAACCCGCTGACCGCTTTTCTGGCGCTGGCGATCATCCCTATGGCGGATGTCATGACGCATCAGGAGGCTCTGCTCGCGCACATGGGTGGGGTGGCGGGAGGCAGTTGGCTCTCCTGGCTGATCTCCATCGATGCCGCCCTGGTGCTCAGCGGGGCGGTGTTGACCTCCTTCGTCGGGGTGGGGGGGCTGGTGCAGCGGATGGCTCTGGACCGGATCCTGCCCCAGTTCCTGCTGCGCCTCAACCGGCGCAACAGCGCCTACCGGATCATGATCGCATTTTTCCTGCTCTGCGCATCGATTCTGTTGATTACCGGGGGAGAATTGGGGGCGCTGGCGGGGGTTTACACCATCTCTTTCCTATCGGTGATGGTGCTATTTGGATTGGGCAATATCCTGCTCAAGGTCAAGCGGGCCCGGCTGCCCCGCCCGGAACGGGCCGGCTGGCTGTCTCTGCTGCTGGCGATTGCCGCAGTACTGGCGGCGCTGATCGGCAATGCGGTGATGAATCCGGTCTACCTGGGCGTCTTCCTGGAGTATTTTCTGCCCACCATCGGCCTGATCGCGATTATGCTCAACCGGGTCGCAATCCTGAAGGGGCTGCTGCAATTATTGAAATATATTTCCGATCCCCTGCTGCGCATGATTTCCAATACCAGCGGCAGTATCTCCAACATGATCGAGCGAATCAATGCTCAGGAATTTGTCTTCTTCACCAAAGGTGATGACGTTTCGATCTTAAACAAGGTGATGCGTTATGTCAGCGATAATGAACATACCTACAAGCTGAAGATCGTGACGATCCTGAAAGAAGGGCAGACCATTTCGCCGGAGATTCGCAAAGATGTGGAAGTGCTCGACCGGGCATATCCGGAGATCAAAATTGAATTCATATCCTGCAACGGGGAGTTTGGCCCGGATTTGATCGACCGCCTTTCCGAGGAGTGGCATATTCCGAAAAACTTCATGTTCATCGGTTCGCCGGGCGACCGCTTCCCCTATAAAATTGCCGATTTGGGCGGGGTGCGGCTGATTATTTAAGTCGCACCGGCCCCTGCTTTTCCGGATCGTGCCCGGTTTTGCCGCTGTAAAAGGCGCGGATGATGTCGAAGTCGGCGGTGATGTCTCCGCTGGGGATTAACGCCGGGCCGATGCCGGTGATCTTGCGGCTGAAATCCACGAATCCCATCAACACCGGCACCCCGGCTTCGCGGGCGATGTAGTAAAAGCCGGTCTTCCAATATTCCGCCTTGCTGCGGGTGCCTTCCGGGACGATCGCCAGCACCAGGCGTTCCGATTTGCGGAAGATCTCTGCCATCTGATCGACGAAATTATGACGGGCGTCGCGGCGCACCGGGATGCCGCCCAGCCATTTCAGGATTACCCCGCCCATGCCGCGGAACAGGGTGTGTTTGGCTACCCAACGGAAACGGCGGCGGGAAGCGCCCATCAGCAGAAAGGTGTAGAGGATGTCCCAATTGCTGGTATGCGGCGCACCGATCAGCACGCATTTGGCCGGCAGGGGCAGTTCCCCCTGGAAGCGCCATCCCATCAGACGCAGGACCAGAGCGGTGAAAAGTTGGATAAATGAGCGGCGGGGGGCGGTCTGGGACATGGCAGTTTCCTTTAGTTGTCGGTGATCAGTTGTCAGTGATCAGTTATCAGTGGTCAGTGGTCAGTTGTCAGTTTCCAATTCTCTGTGAACTCCGTGCCTCTGCAGCAATTTATATGCCTTCCTAACAATCTACAGTATATATCTCAATCCCGCAATTATCTTCCATTCCGCACTCCGAAATCCGCATTCCGCACTCCGCCCTCCCATCACGGCCCCGCCACCGGCAGGGTAATCCGCACTGTCGTGCCTTTCCCCGGCTCACTGTCCAGCCGGATCTCTCCGTGATGGTTCTGAATGATGTTGTAGCTGGTCGAGAGCCCGGAGCCCAGCTTGATCCGCGAATCGTCGCTGGTGAAACCCGGCTCGAACACCCGGGCGAGCTTCTCCCGGGGGATGCCCCGGCCGGAGTCGGCGATGGTGATAAACACCTGCTTCCCGTCCGAGGCCGTGGTAATGGTCAGAGTACCGCGGGTCTCGATCGCCCGCGCAGCGTTCAGGATCAGGTTCATGAACACCTGGTTGAGATGCTGGGGAGAACAATAAATGCGCGGGATGGAGCCGTAGTGGCGAACCACCTGTACCCGCGCCTTCAACTCATGATCCAGCAGCGCCAGGGTGCTTTCCAGGCCCTCGTGAATATCGGCATGCTTAAAGGCCGATTGATCCAGCTGCACAAAATTTTTCAGGCTGCGCACGATCTGGGAGATGCGTCTCTCTGCAGTTGAGGCGGTCTGGCAGTTGGTCTCCAGGATCTGCAGGGTCTTCAGCAAGCCGGGATGGTTGCGCACCGATTCCGGCGTCTCCGGATTGCTCTGGATGGCACGGATCTTCGCCGTCGCGTGGGAGGCCAGGCTGACGAAGCTGTTGAGCACCCCCACCGGGGTGTTGATCTCGTGGGTGATGCCGGCGATCAGGTTGCCGAGCATCGCCATTTTTTCCTGCATCAGCAGCTTGCTCTGGGCCTCGCGCAGTTCGCGCAGGGTGCGGGTCAGCGCTTCATTTTTCTCCTCCAGCGCCGTATTGGTATCGGCCAGCTGGCGGGTACGCTCCTCCACCTTGCTTTCCAGTTCCCGGGCATATTGCTGCAACTGCTGTCCGGCTTTGTTGATAGAGGCGATCATGTCATTGAACGAATGGGTGAGGTAGCCGATCTCGTTCTCATACTGCACCGGCACCCGGACGTCGAAATGGCCGGCATTGACCCGGTTGACCCCGCTGATCAGATCGGTGAGCGGGCGGATGAAGCGGCGGCGGAAGAAGAGGGTGAACACCGTCAGGATCAGCGCGGCGCTGAGCAGGATCAGGATGGTGAAATAGAGGGTGTATTCGTGACTGTAGCGGCGGAAGGCCAGGTAGCTGAACACCGCGCAGAGGCGCTGACCTTCGCTTTCGGTGAGGTAGACGGTATGCTGCAGTTGGGCTTTGATCTCGTAAATATCCGCTTCCGAAAAGATGGCGATATGCTGATCCAGCAGAATAGAGCGGTCGATCCGTTGCAGCACATTTTGCTTGATCTGCCGTGCCGGCAGGCCGGGATTTTGGCGGGCTTCCCGGAAAATTTCCGGAATAAACCATTTTTTGACCACGCTGTCCAGCACCGCTTCGGTAAACCCGTGCTGTGTCATATCCGATGCGGTGCTGTGCAACACCCGGATCGGCGGGTCTGTTTTGGATGATTTGAGCGGCTGGCTGGCCATGTAAACCGTGTTCTTGATGGCGTTCAGGTCCTGCTCATCTAGCAGGGCGTCGGCCAGGAGCTGCAGTTCCAACTGGCGATTTTCGTCATAATCGCGCTCAAACGCCTGGATGGTCAAAAAGCCGATGCCGCTGAGGATGATCATCATCATGAAAATATTAAATCCGATGAATTTCACCGCCAGGCTGGAGCGCTCCAGACCGCTCTCGAAATAATAGAAGGTGAAGCCGAGCAGGAAGAGCAGGCCGCTGAGGTTGATCAGGAAGAGGAACACCTCGCTGAGGATAAAGCCGAAACGTTCCACCAGCGGCAGGAACGGGATCATGATCAGCAGGATCATCGCGACGGCGAAGGCCCGGAGGGTGCGGGCCTGGCGGCTGCGGGGGTAGCGCAGTTTCTCCACGATCTCCCGGCTTTTGGCAATCGGCTGCGGGAGGCGTTTGCCGTTATCGTGATTATCCGGATGGGGGTCGATCAATTGCGGGTCCCAGGCCAGCAGCGTCGCCTTGCGCAGCAGCAGCACGATCGTCCAGGCGATAAACAGCACCGGCAGCAGCGGATTGTTCCAGATCCGCAGCGGGTTAAACGGTTCGGCCCCGGCGAGATTGATCAGGGTATCGGTCAGCGCCATCAGGCCGACGATGCTCACCGCAATCACCATCAGGCGGGATTCCCGGGGATGGATATTGACCGGGATGTGATAGGCAAACAACATCAGGGGGATCAGACTGAGCATGATGAACATGCTGCTGAGCCGGGCGGAGCGCATCGCCCAGACCGAGAGGGTGCTATGCACCAGGAACAGGGAAATAAAATAGAAGGAAAACAGCACAAAAAACATCGCCAGGAATTTCCGGCTCTTCGAGTCGCGCTGACTGCTGAAAAGATAGATCGCCGTCAATATCGAAAGGGCGGCATTGTTCAGATGGGGGATCGATAGTTTGGTTAATAAAAAAAAATCCATGCATGCCTCAGGCGGTTCCGCTCGTTGCTGTCAACACGCCCTAAAACCAGATGCTGACGCCCGCCTGCCGGAACGAAATGGAAGGAGAAACCGCAAAGTGCCCTCCGTTTAGGCGGGTGCGTTTTACCAGCAGGTTGCCCACACAGTATCCGACTGCCCCGCCCAGCAGGATGTCCGAGGCCCAGTGGTTGCGGCTGTCCGCCCGCTCCAGCGCCACCGACAGGCCGAAGGCATAGGCGGGATAGCGGATCCACCACTGGGGATATTGTTTGGCGATCACCGTCATCATGGAAAAGATGCTGGCGGTATGGCTGGAGGGCATCGAATGATAGGCGCGCTCGTTGCGCAGGCGGAAGAGGTGAAATTCCGTGGCCCCTTCGTTGTTGAACGGGCGCGACCGTCCGATCAGGCGCTTGCTGACCACCATGAGCAATTGGGTCAGCACGAACGATTCGCTCATCAGGCGGGTGGTCTCCAGCAGCTTATGATCACGGAATGCCAGCCCCCCGCCCAGCATGGCGGCAGACAGCCCTCCGAAAAAGACCAGCGTGGAGGTATCATCGTACCATTTTCCCGGTTTGGTAAATGATTGCAGGGGCTTGAGCAGATCATGATATCCTTCGATGCCGAACTCTTCGTCCCAGCCTTCGTCACCGTAAAGGATCAGCCCGGCGGTAATCCCGCTGAAGAGCGCCAGCTTGACGCCATCGGCCGTCGACATGCGCAGCGGCGAGGTGAACACATAGCCAACATCGCCGGCAACGGTGCGGAAGAATGACGGATGGGAATTGGCAGGCTGGTCGAATTGAGGCTGCTGAGCGAACATCGTGCTGCCGATCCAGCATATCATTGCGATCAGCAGGGTTGCTTTGGGTTTCATATCCGGCTTGGTTAACTTCATTCGGTTCATCTTTCAGGATTAATGCTTGGTTGTTAGTCCTTGGTTATTGGCTTTTAGTCAAGACAGGTCTTTGCCAATAACCAAGAACCAACAACTGCTTTTAAACTTTTAAAGACTTAAAATACAATGTTGAAACACATCAACCACATAATATAACCCTATTTCCCCCCTCATGAATATCCGGGATCACATTTAGCGCTGGGTTTAGCGGATCGAAATATCCTTGCGCGATACTTTCAGCAGGATGATATACCCGGCGAGCATTTCCACCAGCGAGATCACCAGCAGTGCAAAGAAGGTCGGCTCGGCCACCCGGGGAGAGATCAGGAACTGAATCAGAAAGGCGATAAACACCAGGGTGGAAAAGAGCTGCTCGATCATCACCACGTTGGAGGCGGTGGTGGATTTCACCAGTTCGAGAAACAGCATCAGCATCGCCAGGGAGATGAAGGCCATGCTGTAGGAAATGCCCAGCGAAGCGCCGGAGGGCAGGCTGAGCAGCAGCAGGATGCGCGGCCAGAAAGCGTTGACCGGATCGGGATGGCTCCAGGCCACCAGGTTGTAAATCAGAAAAACAACTCCCATCAGGGGGATATAGCGGAAAAATTGCATCGTAACGTCCGGTTTGGTTATGGTGATGATTGGTATCTCACATGCCGGTTTTTTTGACAGTCGCACGGTGACCCGGTCTGCTGAAAGCAGAATCAAGTAATTATCCGGAAAATGAACGATAAAACAAAGGAGCAATTTAAAAATGTTGATGGGTGGATGAGTGGATGAGTGGATGGGTGGATGGGCTGGTGGGTTTGGTGATAAACTTTTCCCATTCCTCATGCCCTGTAAGCCACATTTTATCCATCAGCGAATTGAAAAAATATACCCTTGTATCGGAATGTCTGGCAGGCTAAATTCTTTCACACATAATCATCAAACACCATTTGATCATGAAACCATCGAAAGCCAGAAAGATTTCCGGCAGCATGTTCGAGAAGGATCAGTTGGTTCGTGGCCGGGTGTACCAGATTCTGCCCCATTTTGGGGTGCTGGTGCGGCTGGAAGACGGTGCGCATGGTTTTATCCGCAAGCGCGAACTCACCTGGGATAAGGGGAAGGTCGATCCGGGGAAAATTGTGCAGGTCGGGCAAAAAATCGAGGCGATCGTGCTGAATCGCGATCCGGAGACCGGAAGCCTGAGCCTGAGCCTCCGTCTGGTCGCGCACGACCCCTGGAAAGCGGTCGACCGAAAATATTCTCTCGGAACAGAAGTGTACGGCACGGTGATCGGCATCTTGCCGGAGAATGGCGCATTTGTGGAAATGGAGCCGGGGGTGGAAGGATTCATACCGATCACCCAGATCCATCCGGAAAAAGAAGTCCGGGAGGTCGAGGATATCCTCTGGATCAATGACCGGGTGAAGGCGGTGGTAATCGGCATTGATCCGGCGCAGCGGCATATTCACCTGAGCATTAAAGAATACTTCGACAAAAAACGCCGCGACCGCATGGCGAAGAACACCCCGGGGCAGGGGGTCTCCTTAGAAGAAATTCTGGATGAAAAAACCCGTCAGCACCTGTACAAAATTGTCGATACCGGCCACCAGAGCAAAAAGAAGAACATTCAGCCGGGAAATATTAGCGATATCCTGGTGATCGACGATAATCCGGATTTTGGGGAACCGCTGTTGGAGTGGTTTGAAAATGCCGGTTACCGGGGAAAGTTGGCCCTGACCGGGGCGGAGGCGGTCGAGGCGGCCCTGGGGCATTCGTTCGATCTGATCATTCTGGATTCCCATTTGCCGGATACCAGCGGGATCCGGGTGGCCGAACGCTTTCAGGCGGAAGGGGTTACCGCACCGATCATTATGGTAACCGGCTATGAGTACGACCAGGATATGAAACGGGCCTCGGAAATCGGACTATCGGTATGGTTTAAACCCTTCGATATCGAAGATCTTTGCGATATACTCCTGACCCTGGAAAAGACCGGAGAGCTTCCCGAGCTGTCCGATATCCAGCCCGGGCATGCACCCCAGTTGCCGCAGCCGGTGCCGGAACAAGGCGAACGCGAGGTGATGGTCGCCGATAACATTGCCGCGGTTCTGAAAGCACTCCGGGAGGATCTGCCGGTGACGGCCGCTGCCTTGTTACGGATGAATGTGCGGAAGCAGGAAGTCTTTCTCGATGCAGCTGCGGGCGTGCCGGGTCTTTCACAGGAGCAGCATCACAATCTGTATTTCAGCCCGGTGCGCGATGTGATCGAAACCGGGGAAATTCTCCTGGAAAATAAAATTCATGAACGGCGGTTCAAATATCTCTTAAAGTGGATCGATTTTGCCTCCTGCCTGGGGGTGCCGATTGCGGCGGTAAATCATGGCGAGCTTTACGGATTGTTCGTATTTCATGCCCAGCCGGATGCCTTTGATGCCAACAGCCGTTTACGGGTGCAGGCGGCGGCGACCCTGATCAGCGCCATCCTGGCGCGGGAGCAGAGCCGGGCGCAAATCCAGCAGGCGCAGATGTGGATTCTGAAAGGTCAGCTGGGCGCCGGCATTCTGCATGAGGTGCACAATCGGCTGGGAGGAGCGCTGATCCTCTCCGATCTGCTCGATGATGAACTGGCCTCGCTGGCCACGGAAGGGGATATGGACTGGGGCAGCGTCCGCGAATATCTGGAACAGATCTCCCAAAATCTGCATAAGACCTCCGACTCGGTCAAGCTTTTCCGCAAGCTGTCCCGGGAGGAGCGCTGGGAAGCGGTCGATCTCAACCGCGCTATCCGCCGCACCGTCGATCTCTTGCGGCCGATCGCCAACAAACATCAGGTACCGATCAAGATCGATGACGATCCGCAGATACCGATCCTGAACAGCATCGGCATCCGCCTGGAGCAGATTATCTGCAACATCACCATTAATGCGATCGAGTGGATGACCCGGAAGCCGGAGGCCCTGTTAACCATCACCACGTGCTATGACCCGGCCGATGCCGCCTATCCGGTGACGATCCGTTTCCGGGATGCCGGGCCGGGGATCCATTTTGCCCAATTTGAGACTGTTTTTGAAATGGGCTATACCACCAAAGACAAAGGGACCGGTTTGGGGCTGTTTATCGCCCGGGGATTGGCGGAGTCCGTCGGGGGGCGGGTCTGTGTGGCGGAAAGCACCATGTTTTCCGGCAGCACTTTTCTGGTGGAATTGCCTTTCATCACCGATATAACCGCCTTTAATGGCCAGGAGAGTCGTGATGAGTAAGATCCGGGTATTGCTGGTAGACGACGAGGAGCTGTTCCGGAAACCGATGACCCGCTGGCTGGAGAAGAAAGGGTATCATGTCGATGCCTTTGCCAACGGCGATGACGCCATCGAACAGGTGCGGAGCGTAAACGGGAAATATGATGTGGCCCTGATCGATCAGGTGCTGGTGGAGGGCCGGGACGGCATTGAGACCATGAGCGTGATCATCCGCGAATACCCCCACATCGATGTGATTATTTTGACCGGCTGGGGAGAGAGCGATGACGGGCTGCGGGCGTTGCAGGCCGGGGCGTATCGTTATATCGCCAAGGGGGTGGAACAAGTTGAGATCGATATTCTGATCCGCAGCATCGCCGACTACAAGGCCATCCGCCAGAAGCTGGCCTCGGCAGAGAAAGAAAAAGAATGGCTGGGAACCCTGCTCAGCGTGACCCAGGCGATGCAGGCGCAGATGGGACAGAAGGAGCAAATTCTCAAAACCATCGCCCGGGCGGCCCGGGAATTGACCGATGCCGATTATTGTGCACTTTGGCTACGCGACCCTTCCAGCGGTCAATTCAAATTTACCCCCTGTCGAAAAACCGATTTTTTCACCGATTCGCTGGAGCGTGCTGTCCGGCCGCTGGGAAAACAGATCCTGGCGCAGCAAAATCCGCTGACCATCGACGATACCGCGGCCGATCACCGGGTTGAGCGGGCGCTGGTAGAAGCCGGGGTGTTATCCCTCTCCGGCGTGCCGGTCGGTCAGTCCGGCGTGCTCTATATCTTCGCCCAAAAAGAGCACATGTTCCGCCAGGATGCGGTCAAGGTCCTGGAAATGCTGGCCTCCCAGGCGGTGGTTGCGATCGAAAACGCCCATCTGCTGGAGGAGCGGAAAAAGCGGGTGGAGGTGCTGGAAAAACTCTGGGAAGTCGGTACCCGCCTGGCCCGCGCCGATAAGCCGCAGGAAGTGCTGCTGAAAATTGCCGAAGGGGCGCGGGAACTGTTTGAGGCGGATTCGGTGAGCATCTGGCCCTATAATGCGGCGCACCAGAATTATATCATGGAGCAAGTGGTTTGTCTGGGCATCCATAAGAAGAACTTTCAGATGCTTTACAAAGAGCCGCATCCGGAAGGGGTGACGGCAACGATCATGCGCGAGGGATATATTTTTGTCGAGGATGTGGACGATCCGGAAAATCGTTACGTCACCGAATCCGCCCGCAAAAAATTTCGCCAGATCGAATTGCAGAGCTTTGTCGGTATTAAACTGTCCACCAGCGATGAAGTGGTGGGGGTGTTATTTCTGAATTATCGTCAGCAGCGGGTATTCAATAAGGCTGAGGAAAATACCCTGAAAACCTATGCCGGACAGGCCGCCCAGGCCATCAAAAATATCCGGCTGCTGCGCCAGTTGAACCGGGCGCTGGAGCAGTTGGAGGTGACGGCGGATTTTACCAAGATGCGCGATAACGGGAAACTGGAAGCCATGCTGAAACGGATGGTTGCCGGGCTGAAAGTGGTGCTGGAATGCGACGTCGTCACCCTTTATCGCTATGATGAAACCCACAATCGCATTATCGGCCATGCCATGAATCAGGGGTTGCGGCATCAACGGACCCGCCGGGTGGAGGATATCAATCCCGATCTGTTGCTGGGGCAAATACTGAAGTTGAAGGAATATTATGTTGACGATGTCGGCACGGTGGATATCCTCAACCGTGATTTTATTCGCCGGGAAGGTATTCACTCTTATGCCGGCATATCCCTGCGGGTTGGGCTGCATCCGGTGGGCATCCTGTTCATCAGCTACCGCAAACCTTATACCTTTACGGAGGATGATAAACATATCTTCCGTATTTTTGCCAACCAGGCCGCCATCACGATTAATAATGGCCGGCTAATGGCCCGGCAGCAGGATCGTTTCGAATATTTCAAATCTCTCTACGAAGCCGGTAAGGTGATCACCAACTCCATTCATAAAGATGAGATCATCAACAATTTGCTGGCTCACGCCCGGACCATCACCGGCATTTCCGGCGGGCAGGCGTTGTTTTCGCTCTTCTTTCAGTATGATGAAAATACCGGAAAAATGTCGATTACCCATGTTCATCCTCCGGATATCAAATCGGATATGGAGGAAAAAATCGGCACGGAATTCGACGTTCATAGCGGCATCGACGGCCATATCGGCGTCTGCGGAAGGGCGGTGCTCAATCGGAAGGCGCTGCTGGTGGGGGATGTATCGAAAAATGATGACTACCTGCGTTATTCGGAGCAAACCTGCTCGGAGTTAGCCATTCCCCTGATGAACCGCGATAAAAACCAGATTGTCGGGGTGCTCAATGTCGAGCATTCCGAGGTGAACGGTCTGGATGCGTATGATAAAGATGCATTGCAGATGCTGGTATACCAGGCCGAGATCGCCATTCAGAATGCCGAGCAGTTCGAGGAACTGCGCCAGGTGCAGCAAGCGCTGACCGCCCGCACGGCGGTGGCGTTTATGGGGCTGGCCAGCTCTACCTGGCGGCATGAGGTGAACAAATTTGCCGGGGTTATCCGGGATTACAACACCTTGATGCAAAAGAGCCTTTTGAACGGAAGCCTGAAATATATTCCCTTCGTGCGCAAAAGAATCCGGAAAATCCAACCCTATCAGGAAACCATTGAGAAGATGGTCCGGCTGATCCAGAAAACCCCGATTACCGCCCCGCTCTCCAGTGAGGAAGGTGTCGAGTGCATCCAGGCCAACGACCTGATCCGGGAACGGATCATCCGCTTGCTGGAAACCCGGGAAGTGCTGCGGGATGCAGCCGATATTCAGGTCGATTGGCAACTGCAGTTGCCGGATGACGCCCGGGTGCGGGTGAGCCGGGCCTGGATGCGCCGGGCGATTGATGTGCTGTTCTATAATGCCTGTGAAGCGATGGAAAAGTCCGATATCAAAAAACTGACCATTAAGACCTATCTGGATCGGCAGCAGGCCGTTATGTCGATTGCCGATACCGGCAGCGGTATCCCGCCGGCCATCCAGCGGAAGCTCTTTCAGGCGAAAATTTCCAAGCAGGAAGGGGAAAGAGGCGCCGGGATGGGACTTTTGCTCTCACAGCTGATCGTGCAAACCTACCAGGGAGAGATCAAGCTCATTTCCACCGGCGAAAGCGGAACGGAAATGGGAATTTTTTTACCACTGCAATAATACGTAAAACCGAATATGTGCAGGTCGCGTATGAACAACTGAGCCTGTCGGGAAGATGCGGTGCGGTATCGAATTTTAAACCGCTTTTGTGATATTTGCATTATTCGCGCAACCTGCTTTGTCTTAGATTGTATCCGTCAGACGGAAACAAATATATCAGCGAACTGCTGCTTGCTAAATTGCCCGGCGTAATGGGAGGCAGTTTCGCTATAATTTATTTTTCTATTATTTTTTTGAATAATGTTCCTTACTTTCTTCAAAAAGGCAGACGCTGTTAAACGCGCTTCCCCAAAGCTGCGCCGAGAAGGGCCGGAGCATCCCGGCAAATGGAAGCTTCTCTCGCTGGGGGGAGACCGCTTGTGGAACCATATCTTGTTGCAAGCGGTTGCCGATCAAGCAGATCTTACTGTCATGCCGATAGATGCTTTTGAGCAGGGACTTTCGAGCGAATTTGACTTGATTGTTCTCGATGCAAGCGATACGCAAATCGGGCATATCCGAAGGATGGTTGCAGATATGCGCCTGGCCCGGGCGGATGCCATCATCGTTGTTGCATTTGCGGCACCGGGCTGGAGGGCAGTGCGGGAAGTCTTCATTGCAGGCGCGTCCGATTTTGTGGAAAAGATTCCCGATGTGTCATACTTACGGCAACAATTATTTTCCCATATCCATTTACAGTGATCGGAAAGCTCGCGATGAAAAAAGTAACCATACTTCTCGCCGATAACGATCAGGATTTTTTGAAAGCCCGCCAGAAGATTCTTCAGGCGGAGGGATATGAGGTGGTGCTGGCATCTAAGCCCGAGGATGCGGTACAGATTCTCCAGAATGATGACATTGCCCTGGCGGTGGTCGATTTGCGCCTGGAAGACGATGAGGATGACGCCGATATGAGCGGGCTGGCGCTGATCCGCCGGGTGGCGCCGAAGATACCGAAAATTCTGCTGACCGGGCATCCGACCATCGAAGTGACCCGGCGTGCGCTGAAGGGGTATTACGACCAGGCGCCGGCGGCAGTGGACATGCTGTCAAAAAGCGACGATCCGGAAAATTTCCTGCGGGCCGTTTCCCAGGCGTTGGAGAAACATGTCACCCACCGGCAGCGCCGGGCGCTCTGGCTGAAAATCTCGGTGGCGATACTGATCCTGATGGTCATCATCTCTTTCTTCCTGGTCGTGGTGCTGAATAGAGGCGTCCAGGAAGTCTTTATTACCATTTTGAGCGCCCTCGCATTGGAAATTGTCGCCGCTTTGGTGGTGAGATTTACCCTGGAAAAGTAGTAGGCTGTGCCTTGGGAGAGATCTTTGGATAAAGTGTTGCTGGTCGATAATGACCGTGAATTCTTAGCCGCCCGCCGGAAAATCCTGGAAATGCATGGGTATGAAGTGCATATCGCAGAAACCCCGGATAGTGCCCTGCAAATGTTGGGCGCCATCTCTTTAGCTCTGGCCGTGATCGATCTGCGGCTGGAGGATGATCTGGATGAAAATGATTACAGCGGCCTGAACCTGATCCAAAAAGCCCCCTCCCGGATACCCAAGATCCTGACCACCGGTTTCCCAACCGTAGAGCTGGCGCGCCGCGCGTTGAAAGGTTATCACGCCTACACCTCACTGGCGCTGGATATTGTGGCCAAGACGGATTCGCCCCAGGCTTTCCTGGCGTCGGTGAACGAGGCTATTCAGCGTGGAAAGTCTCTGAAATAATATCTCCTGCCCCAATCACGCCATCTGCGTTCTACTTTATCTACAGTTATCTATTTTTGATGCCCTGCGGAATTTTCTCCGCCGGGATCAGCTGGTCCAGCTTGCCCAGCGAATACATGGCCTGCGCCAGGGGACCGACGCTGTTTTCCGGCAGCTCATTATCAACGGCCGGCAGTTGCTTCAGGTAGGCGATCATGGCGGCGAGATCTTCGTTGCCGAGTTCGAAATATTGGTCGGAGGGCATCAGCAGCAGGGGCCGGCCGCTGCGGTGGATGCCGTGGCGGATGGCCCGCACCCAGTCGGTGTCGCTGTTAAGCGATTGCACCCCGCCTTTGCCGCCGGTGAGGTTGCTGGCGCTGATCTTTCCCATGCGCAGGTCCTCGCTGATCCGCTTCCCGGCGAGGTCGGCTCCGTGGCATTCGGCACAGTGGTACGCCTCGACCAGCTGCCGTCCCTGCTCGACCGTCACGGGGTCGGCCGGGATCGCCAGGGTTTCAACCTCCAGCGGATAGATTCGCCCGGTATGATAATGGGTGATGATGGTGAAAGTGAGGGTGGCCAGCAGCAGCAGGCCGATCACCGGATAGAGCACATAATCGCCGTAAAACTTCATCCGTCTACTCCTTTAGAAAAACAATCCCTGAGGCCCGGCACGGCCGCTTAGCCGGCCGCGCGCCGGAGCATTTGAAAACGCGAATATGGCACAGCGCGTTACCGTTTTCAATAGAACGGATGGACTATTCTTTAACGCATATACTCAATGGAGGATAAAATTCTGATAGTGTTAAACAAATTATGCTCGATTTTGAACTCACCCCCGGTCCCTTTTTGGGAAAGCTCATCTTTACTAGCCCCGGCAGGGGCGTCCCAAGTCAGCACCGGCTGCAAGCCGGTGCTGATGACGGTCATTCAAAGATGTTGAGCCCCGGGCAGGGGCGGTCCCAAGGCGTGATGGCATTGGGGTCCGGGAATGTCCTGCGAAACGGCAGGTAGCTTGATATCGGTATTTGGATCGGCCCATTGATGCGGCGCCGGTTTGGGACCACCCCTGGCGGGGCTCAGATAGGTGGGGTGGCTTTGTGCCACCGGCCTGTGGCCGGTGTTGACTTGGGACGCCCCTGCCGGGGCTAGTAAAGATGAGCTTCGCAAGAGAAGTGGCGGGGGGGATGAGTTGAAAGTCTGCAGAATCATTACAGTCAGCATTACGGATTTAACACTACCAAATTCTATTGCATGGAGTATGCTCCATGCAACAGTTTTCCGTATTACACGGCTATCAGTAAGAACGAGCAAATTTTGGAGGAATTGGATCGCCAGCTTTAGTGCGAGAGCGTTTCGCTGCTGGCATATTCGAGCTGCTCACGATGCTGGAGGATCGACTGGCAGGTAAATAATTCGTAGTCTTTGTAGGTCAGGAAATAAACCTGCTTGATGCGGTTATCGCGATGGGTCTCGACATATTCAATGACGGTGTCGATCAGCCGTTTCGCGATTGGGGATAATTCACCGCCCGCGGTGCCGGTACCGATGAGCGG
Source organism: Calditrichia bacterium (assembly GCA_020635015.1). Taxonomy (GTDB): domain Bacteria; phylum Calditrichota; class Calditrichia; order RBG-13-44-9; family J075; genus JACKAP01. The sequence continues at coordinate 87,554 of JACKAP010000013.1, forward strand.
GAACAGGATCGAGGTCAACTGAAGTTCCCGGTATGCCTTGTCGTTGGCCTTGTCTAAGGATTTACGAATGCACTGTTCAAGATCCCGGATCGGCTTGTAACCGCTTCCGACCTCGCCTTGTACTGCCGCCACATGAAAGATGAGTTTTACATTGTGGGTCTGTGCCATCTCTCCGGGGCCGGTAACCAGTATGCTGGCCGGGGCAACTTTACTGGCATCGCCCATCGCCAGTTCCAATTCATCAGCGATATTATCTGTTTCGATTTCCTCGTTATGTTTGTTCTTCTTGGCCCCGAGGAAACGAATGATCCCGGAAATGGTACTTTCGTAAAAACGCGACATTTGCATGTTGGTATTTTCCGAATTCACCCAGATATCGGCAATATTAACTTTGCGAATATCCGCATTAATCAGGCCGATCACCTGCCGAAGCCGGCGGTTTTTGAAACGGTATTTATAAACTTTGGGCAATTGCACCGGGTCGTCCGGACGTTGCGGGGACTCATAGCTCAGATGACGGCTCAGGTTTTTCAGATTATTTTCCAGCGAGTCGACTTTTGCGGCCATTCGCTGCCGGAAATCTTCATTTTCATCGACAAAAAAGAACCGTTCCAGGGAAAATATCAGTACCACAGTAAAAAAGGCGGCGGAGATATTGTAGATAATGTTCTGAACCGAATTGAGAAGTTCCTCATCATGGATAAAAGAGTCGAACGGGATCAGTACGATCAGAAATCCCAAAATAAAAATGACAAAATAAAACAGGTTGCGAAGTTTCTTTCGCAAACCCGGATTCTGATCATTCCCCGTCATGGCCTGGTTCTCCGTCTATAGCGATGCTTGTTTTTCCTTAAACCACATCAGCGCAATAATCGTCTTGGCATCCACAATCTCCCCCCGCGCCAGCAGGGCGAAGGCCTCCTCCGGCGTGTAATACAGCAGCCGGATATCCTCCGCTTCGCTCGGAACCCCTCCACCGGGAGCGATCTTGTCGGGGTCGCGCACTTCCCCGTAGTAGAGGAACAGTCGCTCGGAAGTGCCCCCCGGAGAGAGGTAAAAGGTGCTGACCGGCGTCAACTGTGTTACCCGGTAGCCGGTCTCTTCCAGGATCTCCCGCTGCATCGCCTCCGCGGGATCTTCTTCGGCTTCCCGCACCCCGGCAATCACCTCGGTAATCCAGCCGCGCTGCGCCGGGTTGAGGGAGTTGTGGTAGGTGGGATATTTGAACTGGTTGACCAGGATCAGCTGCCCGCTATCGCGATGATACAGCAGGGCCGCAACGGAATCGCCGCGCCGGAAATTCAGGCGGCGCACCTCCGGGCTCATTTGTCCGTCAAAGCGCTCGAACTGCAGTTGCACCGCTTCGACCTGGAAAAAATCGTCTAAAATCAGGTGCGGCGGCTGGGTGATTTTTACTTTCATGATAAAGGTTGATGGGGGTATGGGTTGATGGGTGTATGGGTTAAAGTCTTTTACTCTATGCAGTCCCTGAAAAGATGTCCCATGAAATCACGAATCAAAATTTGCCAGCGCTAAAGGAACGTCCTGTTCAATATAACAATCAAGGTCACGAAAACCAACATTCTCTACGGGTAATTGTTGATGGGTTGACGGGCGCGCGGATGAGCGAATTTCGACTCGCCCATCCGCGCGCCCGTCAACCCATCAACCCAATCTCGACACCAAACCCCTGCCGGAGCGGATTATATTTGCATTTTAGAAGTATTATTCATTAAAATTGGCTTATGGCTGAAAAAATTGTAAATAATCCAGCGAAGATGCGGAAAAATAACGGCTCCGTTGGATGTTTGCTGATGTTGTGCCTGTTTTTGTTGGATCCGGCTGCCGGTTTCGGGCAGGAGGCGTCAGCAGCTTTCGCCGAGCTTGGCAATCCGTTGATCCAGAATTTTTCTCCTCGCGACTACAATTTCTTTCCGCAAAATTGGGCGATTGTGCAAAATGACCGTGGGGTGCTGTTTATCGGCAATACCCTGGGGATGCTGGAGTATGACGGGGTGCGTTGGCGTCAGCATCAGCAGATGGCCAACACCGGGGTGTATACCCTCACCCGTGGCCGCGGCGATACCCTCTACGCCGGAGGCCGCGGCAATATGGGATATTTTGTGCCGGATGAGACCGGGCAGTTGCGCTATTTTTCTCTGCAGGACAGCCTGCCGGAGGCCCAGCGCACTTCCGGCGAACTGATTTGGGAGGCGTTTACCACGGCCGCAGGAATCTACTTCCGCTCCAGAGCGTTCCTCTACCGCTGGGATGGGAAGTCGCTGCGCTATTGGCAGCCGGACGGCGTGAGCAGCCGCTCTTTCCTGGTACGGGATACGCTCTACCTGCACGTGAAGGGCCAGGGCCTCCTGCAGATGCGCGGCGATTCCCTGTGGTTACTCCCGGGCAGCGAGCGGCTTGGTGCGGAACGGGTCTACCTGATGCTGCCCTTTCCGGAGCGCGGCGGGCGGCAGATGCTGGTCGGTAGCCGGGAAAGTGCGCTGCTGCGTTACGATGGCGCACGGCTGAAGCCGTTCGTTACCGGCGACGATGCGATGCTGCTGAACAGTAATCTGCAATGCGGCATCCTGCTGGATCATCCCGAGCCGCTTTGGGCGATCGGCACCCAGCGCAACGGAGTGGTGCTGGTCGATACCGCCGGGCAGATTCGCCAGGTGATCAATCGCGCCGCCGGCCTGATCGATGACAAGGTGCATCATCTTTACCAGGATAAGCAGGGCGGGATCTGGGCTTCGCTCAATAACGGGCTGGCGCGCATCGAGGCGCCGGCGCCCTTCAGCGTGCACGATGAGACCACCGGCTTGCAGGGCACGATCTATGCGCTGTCCCGCTATCAGGGAACATTATATGCCGCCACCAGCCGCGGGGTGTTTGCGCTGATTCCGGCCTCCGCCAACCCTTACCGCCCGGCTGCTTTCGAAGCAGTGGAGGGCATCAGCAACATCACCTGGGCCTTGCTGCCCCACTCCCAGGGGCTGCTGGCCGGAGGGGCGGAAGGCGTCTACGAAATTGTCAATCGCCGGGCCCGCCTGATTGCCCGCACCGGCGGAAGCGTCTACTGCCTGGCCGGCTCGCAGGTCGATCCGCAACGGGTTTATGCCGGCACCGTCAGCGGCCTGGGGATCCTGCAGCAGCGGGGGAACCGCTGGGAATACCCGGGCAAAGTGGCGGAACTGCCGGAAGAGGTGCGCTCGGTGGTAGAGGACAGCAGCGGCGCGGTGTGGCTGGGTACCCAGTTGCAGGGCGCGCTGCGGCTGGAGATCGATCCTCAAAATCCCCTGCAGGCGGAGATCCGGCGCTTTGGCGAAGCCGAAGGCATTCTGGAGGGTATGGCAAATGTTTATCCGGTAAACGGCGGGGTGCGTTTGGGCACTTATCATGCGCTGCGCCGTTACGATCCGGCCTCAGACCGGCTGCTGCCGGACAGCTCGCTGGGCGCTTTCCTGGCGAATGAGCAGATGACGGTACACCCGTTGGTGCAAGGTACTCCCGGGCGCTTCTGGGCAATGGCCGGGGTGGAGCGGGGACAGCTCTATGCCGGGGTGGCGGATTCCGATGGTGTGATGGCCTGGGATCCGCTCCCTTTCCGGCGACTGACCGAGACCGAGATCGTGCTGGCGATCCATCCCGATCCGGACGGAGTGGTATGGTTCGCCGGCCGGGAAGAGAAACTCTACCGCTACGATCCGGCGCTACCGAAAGATTACCGGCAGGCCTATCCCGCCCTGGTGCGTCGGGTCAGCCGGATCCGCGGCGATTCCCTGCTCTGGAACGGTGCTGCCGCCGGCACCTCAGAGCTGTTGTTGCCCTACCGCCAGAATTCCCTGCGGGTCGACTACGCCGCCACCAGCTTCGATGCCCTGACGGAAAACCGCTTCCAGGTGATGCTGGAAGGCTATGATGATGATTGGCTGGATTGGACCGGCGACAGCCGCAAGGAGTACACCGGCCTGCCGCCGGGAAAATTCACCTTCCGGGTGCAGGCGAAAAATATTTACGGCCAGCTCAGCGAAGAAGGCCGGCTGCGCCTGACCATCCTGCCCCCGTGGTACCGCACTCACTGGGCCTACGTATGTTATGCCCTGCTGGCCGCCGGGGCGGTGATGCTGATCGTGAAAAGCCGGGTGCGTTACCTGGAGAACCGCACTGCCGAGCTGGAAGCGCAGGTCGAGGAGCGCACCGGGCAAATCCGGGCGCAGAACGAGCAGATCCGGGCGCAGGCGGAGAAACTGCGCGAGGCGGATCAGGCCAAATCGCGCTTCTTTGCCAATATCTCCCACGAGTTCCGCACCCCGCTCACCCTGATCCTGGGGCCGCTGGAGAGCATGCTGGAGAAAGCTCGCGACCAGGCACAACAGGATGCCCTGCGCGGGATTCGCCAGAACGCCTCCCGGCTGCTGCAACTGGTCAACCAATTGCTCGACCTCTCCCGCCTGGAGTCCGGCAAACTGGCCCTGCGCGCCCGCCCGGGGGATATCGTCACCTTTATCAAAGGCCTTTTATTCGCGTTCGAATCCTATGCCCGCGAGCGCAACATTGAACTGGTGTTTGCCGATGACGGCAGCGAAGAGGGCCCAGCAGATGTTCCGCCGGTATATTACGATCCGGACAAGCTGGAAAAAATTCTCCTCAACCTGCTCTCCAACGCCTTCAAGTTTACCCCGGATGGAGGGAAAGTGCACGTTACAGTAGTCGTGAGCAGTGGCAGTCAATCTTCAGTGGCAGTTGGCAGTAGCAGGCAGGATGAGCATACTGCCGCTGCAACTGCTACTGCCACTTCATCAAGCGGGGAAGTAATAATCACCATACGCGACAGTGGCATCGGCATTGCGCCGGAGCGGATCGGGCATATCTTCGACCGTTTTTACCAGGTGGATGATTCCAGCACCCGGGCCTTCGAGGGCACCGGCATCGGGCTGGCTTTGGTGAAAGAGCTGGTCGAGCTTCACCATGGGGAGATCGGCGTGCGCAGCAACCCCGGGAAAGGAACGGCGTTTACGGTGCGGCTGCCGTTGGGGAGCGCTCATCTGGCGCCGGATGAGATCGTATCCGATGAGCGTGGAGCGATGCGCGTGGAGCGTGGAGCGTGGAGCGTAGAGCGCAGGGGGGAAAGGTCAAGCGGTTCCGTTACAACTTCGAACGCAGCGATTCCTGCTTTGCCCTCCGAACCGTCTGCGGAAGATGCGCAGGAATTGGTGTTGATCGTGGAGGATCATCCGGAAGTGCGCCAGTTTATTCGCGATCATCTGGCGGGGCAATACCAGGTGCTGGAAGCGGCTAACGGGCGGGCCGGGTTGGAGATGGCCCGGGAAGCGGTGCCCGATCTGGTGATCAGCGATATTATGATGCCGGAGATGGACGGCTTCCAGTTCTGCCAGACCCTCAAGAGCGACGAAAAAACCAGCCATATTCCGGTGATCCTGCTGACCGCCAAGGCCGGGGAAGAGAGCCGGATTACCGGCCTGGAGACCGGCGCAGACGATTATCTCACCAAGCCCTTCAACGCCCGGGAGCTGCTGGCGCGGGTGCGCAATCTGATCGATCTGCGCCGTTCCCTGCGCCGGCGTTTCAGCGGCGAGATGCTGCTGCAGCCTCAGGAGGTGGCGGTGACCTCTCAGAATGCCGCCTTCCTCACCCGGGCGCTGAATCTGCTGGAGACCCATCTGGAGGATGAGCAGTTCGGCGTCAAGGCTTTCAGCGAGGCGCTGGGCATGACCGAGCGCCAATTGCAGCGCAAACTGCGGGCACTGGTGGATCAGTCGCCCAACGAATTCATCCGGATCTTCCGCCTGCAGCGGGCCCGCCAACTGCTGGAACAGAACGCCGGCAGCGTCTCGGAAATTGCCTACCGGGTCGGTTTCAACAATCTTTCCTATTTTGCCAAATCCTTCCGTGAACAGTTTGGGAAGCTACCCTCCGAATGGAAATCTGAAGATTGATGTTAGCTCGCTGCGCTCGCGATGTTAGCTCGCTGTCGCTCACGATGTTTGCTCACTTCGTTCGCGATTTTAGTGCATGTTTTAAAAGTGGATGAGGCGGATATGGTAATGAGAATTCAATTGTTCTTTGCATACCTTTAGGCCCGAAGGGCCACACAAGTCAACACAGGCCGCCAGGCCGGTGTTACAAACAAACCCCACCATACTAGCCCCGTCAGGGGCGTCCCAAGTCGACTCCGGTCACCAGGCTGGTGGCCCCACCCCATCCATAACAGCTTTACCGACGATACCCATCCTTTTACGCCGAAGGTAAATATCGTCAGCGAAGCGAACAAACATCGCGAGCATCAGCGAGCAATGTCCGATTTTTGTTAAAGGTTGTCGCACCACTGTTAGCCTTCCGGGATAACATTTTCCTACCTTTTTACCAGCACAGCGCATGATCCGGTCTAATGACTTTCCGGTAGCGCCGCGGTGACAGTCTCCGGGCGGAAAGCAGGGCCCCTGGAGATTTAATGTTCCTTTTAATCATTCGCCTATGCTGAGAACGGTGTGAGTTTTACCGCATGGGGCAAAAGGCATGGCGCATGGCGCCGTAATATAAAAGCGCATGTTCCGATGCCCGCACTGTAATACACTATGCCCCATGCCCTATGTAAGAGTTCTCCGCGTGACACAGTAATCAGTACGGGCGTAAACATTTATCCAAATAGGAGGTGTGATATGCGTATGTTATCAGCTATTATAACCGGTCTGCTTTGTTTGACCGGCATATTGGCCGCTCAGAATGGTTGGGAGTGGCAAAATCCGTATCCCCAGGGAAATACCCTCTATACATTGCATAGTTCCGATGCCAACACGATGGTGGCCGCCGGTGCCGACGGCACGGTGCTGCGTACCAGCGACGGCGGGAACAGTTGGGAGGTGACTTTTCAACTGCAAGGTGAGACCAGCAATTTCGAAGGGATGTACTTCCTCGACAGCAACCACGGCTGGATCGTGGGCCCGGGCGAGCGGATGTATCAAACCACTGACGGAGGGGCGAGCTGGGATCAGACGATCGCCGGCAGCTCTCTCAATTCACTGCGTTCGATCGATTTTGTTGGCGACAACGACGCCTGGGCAGTGGGCGGCATCGGCACGATTGTCGCCACCAGCGATGGAGGACAAAACTGGAGTGTCCAGACCAGCGGCACTACCAACACCCTCTATGATGTCTCCTTTGCCGATGCTACTCACGGCTGGATCGCGGGCAGTTTCGGCGTGCTGCTGACCACCAACGACGGCGGAGCGAATTGGACGCCGCAGAATTCCAATACATTTAATACCCTGACCTCGATTCAATTCCTCGATGCCAATACCGGCATTGCCGCCGGGGCCAGCGGCACCATGATCAGGACCACCGACGGCGGGGTTAACTGGCAGACGGTGGCCACCAGTACCACCCGGCTGTTTAACGATATTTTCTTTCTCGACGCTAATAAGGGCTGGGCGGTCGGGGAAAACGGCCTGATCAAGTATACGGTCGACGGAGGGGTGAGCTGGCTGGATCAGGCGTCCCCCACCGATCAATGGCTCTACGAGGTGCAATTCACCGACAGCCAGAACGGCTGGGCAGTCGGTGCCGGCGGGACGATGATCAAAACCAGCGACGGCGGGGTTAACTGGACCCTGGAAAGCCGCGGCAGTTCCTGGACGCTTAATGATGTTCATGCGCATGATGCTCAGACCGCCTGGGCGGTGGGGGAAAACGGGACCATCCTGCATACCGGCGACGGGGGGGGGCATTGGGATGTTCAGCCTATCTCGCTGCAGAACTTTCTGTATGCGGTGGATTTTGTCGACAGCCAGAACGGCTGGATCAGTGCCAGCTTCGGCAAATTGCTCCAAACCACTACCGGCGGGGCCATTTGGGCCGACATATCCACCGGCATCTTCCAGGAGATGACTGGGTTGGATTTTATCGACTTGCAGACCGGCTGGCTGGCCGGCACCTCGGGTGCCATTTATCAAACTGTTGATGGTGGCGTCAATTGGGCTGCTCAGGTCAGCGGCACCATCAATACGCTATTCGATATCCATTTCGCCGACGCCAATAACGGCTGGGCTGTAGGCGCCAATGGCACCTTGATTCATACTTCCGATGGCGGATTGACCTGGAATCCTCAAACCAGCGGAACCGGCGAAACCTTGTTCGGGGTAGACTTTGCCGATAGCCAGACCGGCTGGGTGGTCGGCGATGGCGGCACGGTGCTGCATACCAGCGACGGCGGAGCCAACTGGAATGCCCAGACCAGCGGCATCAGCTTTTTTTCCCTGAACTCGGTGTCGTTTGCCGATGTCCAGACCGGCTGGGCGGTGGGCGATCAGGGCAACATCATCTATACCGATGACGGTGGGGCCAACTGGCAGCTCCAACCCAGCGGCACTGCCAAGACCTTGAATGCGGTCAGCTTTGCCGATGCCGGCCATGGCTGGGCCGCCGGAGCGGTGGGTACCATCCTGGGTACCGTCAACGGAGGAACGACGGGTGTGGAACCACTGCCGGATCTGGCGTTGCCGGAGCGCTTTGTGCTGGAGCAGAATTATCCCAATCCCTTCAACCCGGCCACGTCCATCCGTTTTCAACTGAGCGATGCAGAAACGGTATCTCTGACAGTATACAATGCCCTGGGGCAGCAGGTCGCCACCCTGGCGCAGGGCCGCTATGCCGCGGGCACCTACCAGGTAACCTGGCAGGCGGAGCATGCCGCCAGCGGAGTGTATTTCTACCGCCTCCAGGCGGGCAACCAGGTGCAGATCCGAAAAATGACCCTGCTGCGCTAGTCACACCCCTGGCGCCCGGTGTTCTGCCGGGCGCTGGATTTTTTAGTTGTCAGTTTTCAGTTGTCAGTTTTCAGTAGATTTTAGCCGCTCGATTTCAGCCAGATCTAAAGGCGGGGTGGCGCCGTCCTGGGAAGCCACATAAGCTCCCAGGGCATTGGCGAAGCGGAGCATCGCCGCTCCGCTTTGACCGGCCAGCAGGGTGTGGATCAGTCCAGCCAGAAAGGCATCGCCTGCCCCCACGGCATCTTTTACTTCCACGGCAATACCGGGCTGCTCGAACCATTCACCCCCATGCCACAGCAACGCCCCCTCTGCGCCGCGGGTGACGCAGACCGTCGCGCATTGGAAACGCTCCGCCAGCGCTGTCACCGCCGGGCGCAACCGGCTTCCCAATCCGAACCATTCAGATAATTGACCCAGTTCTTGATCGTTAAGCTTGACCAGATGGGCGTCCGCCAGGGAGGCTGCGATGACGCCGCGGTCAATGAACGGGGGGCGCAGGTTGATATCGAAGACATTCAGGGGAACAATGCGCCGCAGGGTCTCTAGGGTCCCGCGGGAGCGCTCGCTGCGCTGGGCCAGGCTGCCGAAGACCAGTACCCGCGCTTCCGCAGCTTTGCGGCGCAGGGCTTGATCGGCTTCAATAAAATCCCAGGCGGAGGGTGCCACGATCTCGTAGCTCGGCTGATCTTTTTGCGCCAGGGTGACATTGACCATGCCGGTAGGATGCTGCGGGTCGATTTGAATATCATCGGGAGACAGACCTTTTTGTGCCAGCCGGCGCAGGATCTGCCGGCCCAACTCATCATCGCCGATGCGGCTGGCCATGTGCACCGTTTCCCCGAGCATGCGCAGGTGGCAGGCCACATTGAACGGTGCCCCTCCCAGAAACAGCCCGCGGGGAAGCGAATCCCATAATACTTCACCGATGCAGAGGATTGGGGTGGTCATTGCTTTTGTCATGGTTGTTGGTTGTTGGTCTTTGGCTTTTGGTCAACACCGTCTTTTGGCAATGACTGATAACGAACTGCCAGAAACCAAATCTCAAATACAGAAAATTCAGGTAACAGTTGAATAAAAGTTAACGCGAAAAATTTTCAGAGACAAATATCAGCCACCGGCGACTTGGATTACGTTATTCGGATGTTACGTAATCAACAGGTGCCGTCATTGCGAGCCGCGTTTTTTGCGGCGTGGCAATCTCCTGAAGGTCGCTTCCAACTTAACTGCAGGTGGGTGCACCCCGCAGGAGATTGCTTCGGCAGAAAACGCCTCGCAATGACAGCATGAATTGCATTTTGACGCATTGCGCATAACATCAGTTCATCCTTGAACCCTGGAAACCGATGCTTATATACCAGTATCCATCCCGAAAGCATTCGGGAAGTATCCAGCATCCCAATCATCCCACCGGATGAAACATATCCGTGCGGTATTCCATTGAGTCGCTGCGTTGCGAGGCCAGTTCCGGAAAAACCCGCGCTTGCGCATGATGGCGCTGAAAGATCGAGAGCTTGAAGTAAATGAAGGTCAGAATGAACAACTTCAACAAATATTCCGACCGTGATTCCCGGCGTGACTGCTTGCCCACGAAGCGGAACCAGCGCTTGAAAATGTTCTTCCAGGAATAGAAGATCCGGTTGACCCGGCGGTAAGCGGCAAAGATCTCTCCGGGAGAGAGATGGCGGTGCCGGAAGACCAGGTGATCGCCTTCGTAATGGGAGAGGTCGTTGTCGCAGATCCGCCCTTCCGCCCGCACCTGTTGATACCACGGCGTGTCGTAAATCGGGATGGAGATCGAGGGGAGGATCACCGTGGCGCCGGTGCGCGCCAGCTGTTCCGGCAGGGTTTGGTAATATTCAGGCGTATCTTCCTCCAGGGCGAACATCAGGCCGGTGAAGCTGAGAATGCCCCGGCGGGCGAGTTTCTCAAAGGCTTCGCGGTATTCTTCCACTTTGTTCTGGCGCTTTTGCACCCCGGCGAGGCTGGCTTGGTTGAGCGATTCCATGCCGATAAAGGCCATGCGGCAGTTCGCTTTTGCCAGGAGCTCGACGAACTCCTCATCGCGCAGGCACTCGATACTGAACTGGAAGCCGATCCCCCAGAACTTCAGGCGGGCGATCTCCCGCAGCAGCGCCTTGGTGTAGGCCAGATTGCCTCCCAGATTATTGTCCAGCACCATCGCCATCTTGCGCTTGTGCCAGGGCAGCCGGCCGGTGCTGCGCAAGTCGCGGATCACGTCTGCGATCGGGCGGGTGCGGTAAGGTTGCCGGCGGATGTTGAGCTGGCAATAGGTGCAGGCATGGGGGCAGCCCCGTGAGGCTTCGGTGACCACCGGCGCGGCGAACTGTTTCTCGGCCAGGTCGTAGCGCGGCGCGGGAATGTTTTCCAGCGAAGGCATCTCACCAGCATCATAGCGCGATTTCAGAGTGCCGGCCAGCATATCGCGCACCATCTGTGGCCAGACGCCCTGCGCTTCCCCCACCAGGATGGCGTCGAAATGCGGCTGCACTTCCTCCGGGTGAGTAGAAGCAAATTTTCCCCCGCCGACGACGGTTTTGCCCAGGGCGCGGAAACGGGCGGCAACTTCGTAGGCATGGGGCGCCAGGTAATCCATGAAGCTGATCGCGATGTAATCGGCATCGGTGTCATACTCGATTGGCCGCACCATCTCGTGCAGCACCTCGACCTTCACTTCCGGCGGGGTCATGCCCGCCAGCAGCAACCCCGACAGCGGCGGCGAGGGGATGCGCGGATAATACGGCGGCACATCGCGGAGATTTTGGAATAAGACAATGATTAACAATTTGGGCTTTTTCATGATATACTCCTTTTGATTTCGGAATGCGGATTTCGGATTGCGGAATGAAAGGCGCATGGCGCATGGGGCATGGCGCCGTAATGTGCAAGTGCCTGTTTCGACACCCGCACAGTAAAACACTATGCTCCATACCCTCCGCTCTCGGCCCTCCGCATTCGTCTCAATCCGCAATCCGCAATCCGCAATCCGAATTCGTGCCATTCCGCAACTCCCTACTTTCAAAATTTCCCCACACCCTGCCCACCGTTTCCAGCAGCCGGTCGAGATCCTCTCGGGTGTGGTCGGCCATCACGCTGATGCGGAAGCGCTGTTCGTCGAGTGGCACGGCCGGGTATTCGATGGCGTTGAGAAAGATTCCCGCCTGGTGAAAGCGCCCGGCGGCGGCCCGGATATTCATGCCGCGCGGCACCCGCAGTGCAATGATCGCTGCCTCGGGATGCACCGGCAGACCCAGCCGTTCCAATCCATCCGCCAGATAGCGCACGTTGCGCTGCAGTTGTTCCCTTCGCTCCGGTTCACGTGCGATCACCTCCAGCCCGGCCAGTACCGCGGCGATCACCGCCGGGGGCAGCGAGGCGGAGAACATGTAGCTGCGGGCGAAATAGCGCAGGTAATCGATCACCGCTTTGTCGGCGGAAACGAACCCGCCTACCACCCCGAAGGTTTTGCTGAAGGTGCCCATGGTGATGTCGATCTGCCCTTCCATCCCGAAGTGCTCCGCCGTTCCCCGCCCGGAAGCGCCCATCACCCCGCTGCCATGGGCGTCGTCGAGGATCAGAATAGCGCGGTGTTTCCGGCACAGCGGCACCATCCGGTCCAACGGTGCCAGGTCGCCGTCCATCGAATAGACCCCTTCCACCCCCACAAAGCGATCGCCGGCGGCGGCATGGGCCGGATCTTCGAGTAATTGACGTAATTGGTGCAGATCATTATGGCGGAACGATTGGGCCGTCGCCCGGGCCAGCTTCAGTCCGTCACATAATGAGGCATGGCTTAGCTCGTCGTAGCACACCAGGTCGCGGGGAGTCGTCAAGGCGGTAATCAACCCGGTGTTGGCGGCATAGCCGGTGGGAAAGATCAGGGTGTCTTCCGCCTGCTTGAAGGCGGAGAGGCGTTCTTCCAGTTCCCGGTGCAGCCGGGTGTAGCCGTTCAGCAGGGGCGGACCGCTCACCCCGGCGCCGTAGTTTGCCACTGCCCGGCGCATCGCTTCGCAGACTGACGGATGATTGGCCAGGCCGAGATAATTGTTGGAGCCGAACATCCGGAAAGTCCGCTTCCGCCCGGTTTGAGGATCGATCAGATCGACCACCCGGCCGGGAGGGGAGACGATCTCGCGCAGATAGTAATGTTCCCGCGATGCCTGCATCTGGGCGATGAAGCGGGAAAAGTGGCCCACCCGCTCCCGGAAAGTGCATTGTTGCGCTTGAGTACGCAAATCGTGGAAACTCAAGGCCGTTTTGGAGGAAGATCTATTTTTTTTCGACATGGCAGATTCCTTGTTTCTTGTGAACTGGAAATATTGTTAGTTTGTCCACCGGTATTTTAGCCACAGAGACACAGAGCCCACAGAGAACTAAATATTCAAAACTGACAACTGACAACTGACAACTGATAACTGACAACTGACAAACTCTGTGAACTCTGTGACTCTGTGGCAAATATCAGTTGATTTCCATTTGACATTTTCTCAACTCCTCCAGGCATGTTTCCAGGTCGCCGCTAAAGCCGTCGAAGAGGTTGCGGATGCGCGCGGTGTCGAAGACGGCGGCATGTTTCCCGTCCTGGTTTACCTGACATTCCGGAATCATCACTCCGATCTGCAGCGGTTGCCAGTTGGCCTGTGCCGCGGCCTGGAGGAATGCGGCCATACGCTGCGGCGGTACGGTAAAAATCAATTCGAATTCGCCGTGAATACCGGCCAGCATGACCCAGGAGGGCAGCCCGGCGGCTGCGGCGGTTTCCAGAGCGGCCGGATGCAAAAAAGTCTCCATCGCCGCTTCGAGGCGGAAGCCCGCGCCATTCAGGCGCATCAACTGATCGAGGGTGGCCAGCACCCCGTCGCTGCTGTCCATGCAGCAGGAGGCGTAGTCGCGAAGCAACCGCCCTTCCGCCAGCCGGGCTGTCGGGCGATAAAGGGTTTCCAGTGGATCCGCTTCCGGCTTTTCCGCCAGCCGGGCCAGCGCCAGGGCGTTTCCCAGGCCTGCCGGTCCGCTGCTATAGAGAATGTCACCCGGCCGTCCTCCCATGCGGGTGAGCGGTGTTTGCCGCGGCACCTGCCCGAGGGCGCAGCCGGTCAGCACGGTGCAATCGCCGCGATTGGTGTCGCCCCCCAGCAGGAAGACCCCGCATCGTTGTAAAGCCGCCGCCATGCCGCTGCGGATGCCTTCCTGAAAATCCGCCGGTTGCCGTTCATCAAGCACCATGGAAACCAGCATTCCCAGCGGCTGTGCGCCTACCGCGGCCAGATCGGACAACGAGGCCATGACCGTCACCCAGCCCATGGTGAAAGGATCGCGGTAGATGCCGCGGCTGATCTCTTCCACCAGCGAATCGGTGGTGACGGCCAGGTAGTATGCTGCAGCTTCGCCGGCCAGGAAGAGTTCGGCGTCGGCCTGCTGCAAATCGTTGAGCTGGTAGGGCGCCCGGGGAAAGCCGGCGGTCCAGCGGCGGATGAATTCGTTCTCCCGGATGTCTTGATGCGTCTTCATGCGCAACACCTTATTTTTTGCGGTAAAACACGGAATTCAACGTTGCTGGTTTGCAACACCTCTCCGTCGATCTCCAGATCGAACCGCCGGGCGCTGCTGACCGTCAGGCGGGTGCTTTGCCAGGAAGCAGTATGAGGCCTTCCGGCAAAGTGGTGCCGGTATAGCCGGCCCAGGATGCCCAGTGTCTGGAGGCGCGACATCCCCTCGCAGAGATTCACGGTCAACCAGCCGTCATCACAAGCCACTGGCGTGTCGTAGCACAGTTGCCCGCCGAAGTGGGGGTTTTTGATCACCCCCAGGTTGGTCAGGCGATACTCCTGAGCGGCATTTTGATTCTGAGTGATACGGCAGGGAAAGTTGTGGTAAGTAGCGATCGTGCGCAGTACCGACAGCAGAATCGCGGCATCTACCGAGATTTGCTGGATGGCCCGAAGCAGCCTCCCCCGGGAATTATAGCGGGCGTTCGCCCGGGCGGCAATGCCGATGCTGGCGTTGATAATGCCGTAGGTTTGCTGCATCTGCCCATCCTGGAAGCAGCGGATTTGAATCACATCGCAAGGGTAGCTGTGCGCGCTGTCGATGCGCAACGGAACGCCCTGCAGGGTGGCGGCAGCGCGGAAAGGTTTGTGAAAGTCGTTGCTGGAGCCGAGGCCGATGGCGCCGAGCGTCAGTTCAGCGTTGTTAGCCGGCGCATTGAGCAGCACATTGAGCAGGCGGTTGACGGTGCCGTCGCCGCCGCCGGCGATGAAAGTCCGCTCGCCTTGGTGGAGCGCCCGGATTACTGCCGGTTGGAGCGCGGATTCCTCGGGAATGATCTGGCAGCGAATGCCGGGATAGCGTTGTTGCAATGACGGCGCCAGTACCTGCCATTTGCGCCCTCCTCTTCCGCCGGCGCAGTGCGGATTCACCAGTACTTGCATCTTTACACCTGTCCTTTCTCCGGCCGCCGCTGCAGGGTCAGCTCGAAGGCCCCGTAAAACAGCAGCGCCGCCAGCCACCATTCCGGTTGAAAGCTGAGGATCGCGGCGAGGTGCAGCAGGAGAAATCCCCGCACCACGTTGGCGATCGGCCGGTGCGCTGCTGTTTCGTCGCTCGTATGGTGAATTCCCCATTGGGCTTTGCAGAGCACAACTGCGGCGGCGGCAAACACCGCCAGCGCCGGCCAGGGTGCCGCCAGCGCACTGAAGATCACCGTGCCGCCTGCTGCCAGGGAGATGAGGGCGAATAGATCGCTGATCCAGGCCGCCGGCCGCCAGCCGAATCGCACCACGAAAGTATGGTAACCGCTGGCGCGGTCGGCGGAAATATCTTTGAAATACCCCATCAACACAAAGTTGGCGTAGCTGAAAAACACGCTGGCCACCAGGGTGCCGCCGGTGACGGTCGCGAAGATTGCCGAGGGTCCGGCCGGATATCCCACGGCGGCCATGTAGCCCATCACCGGGAGCAAGGCCACGATCCAGGCGTTGTAGAACGGTCCCGCCCACCAGCGCCGCTTGAAAAAGGTGTAGGTGGCCAGCCCGAGTACCGAAAGTGCTCCCGGGATCAGGTTCAGCAGATTGAGCCAGGACAGGATCAGGCAGCAGCCCAGTAGCCCGGCGAGGCTGATTCCCAGCACCTGGCGTTTCCCGATGATGCCGCGCACCAGCGGCCGGTAGGGAGAAGAGAGGGCATCGGTGTCGGTTTGGAAGCAGTCGGTCAGCGCCTGGCCGAACCCGTAGGCGAAAAAGAAAGCCGGAAAAGCGGCCAGGGCGGCCGGCACATTCTGCGGTGCGCCCAGGGCAAATCCGGCCATGCCGGCGACCCCGGAAACGAACAGCAGATAAGGCCGCATGGTGACCCAATAAGCCTGCCAGAATTTCGGCGTGGTGAGGGTGGTAGTGGGCATTTTGTCTCCTCAAAAATCTGAAAACATCTTGTGTATGGGTTGATGGGTGAATGGGGAAAAACGGACGACGCAGCCATCATGCGGTATTCCCCCTAACCCTGCTACCCGATACCATTGTTATACTGAGATATCGCAAGTCTTGTGCCGGGAAGCCGGGTGAGAGTATTTGGGGATTTGAATGTTGCTAGGTGCTTTATTAATAGTGGATTATGGGAGGCGCTTTAAAGGAGGCGTCTGCACAAGTGCAGACGAGGGAGGTGATTTCTGTTATACTAAAATAGACGGATGTATAAAAAATAGCTATCCCGGCAGGCGCGAATGAAAAATAAGTATTAGGATATGCACCTTCTATAGCCGCACGATGAATCGTGCGGCTATAGAAGAAAATCTATAATCAATGCCCTTCTTCGCCCATCACCCCGAGCTGGGTCATCATGGTCATGGAATCGGTCAGACCCCAATGTTCCACCGCCTTGCCGTCGGCAAAGCGCACGATGTCGAATCCATTTACACTGATCTGCTTGCCGGTGGCGGGGATATCCATGAACGTGCCTTTATGCGTGCCGGTGATGGTAATATAGACCCATACCTTATCGCCGGAAGCCGCCAGGTCGTTGACGGTGAACTTCAGATCGGGAAAAGCGCTGCGGAACGCAGTCATGAAAGTTTTGAGGCCTGCTTTATCGGCGGGAATTCCAGGTGTTTCCTCATGATCGACAAAATTGTCCGCAACCAGTTCATCGATCAGATCAAGCTTGCCCTGATTGACCACCTCATCATAAAAACGCTTCATCACGGCAGTGTTTTTCGCTTCGGTTTCCGACTGCCCGAACAGCGCGGTGGAAGAAAAAAGGGTACATAACGTCAGAATTAAACCCAGCTGCACTTTATTTGAAAACATACGGATCTCCTTTGTGTGGTATGGGTAAGGTGCCCCTGAATTATGGGTGGCATCAATCATCGCTAGCTTCAATTCCCTTCATTTTTATCATGTTCAGACAACATTCAATTTATCCACAATAAATATGCCTGCTTTGCTGATTAGTTGGTAAGAAAAGTTTAAATATTCGATTCGACAAAAATTGTTCTATTTTGTGTTTAGATTATATTCCTTTCCAGCATCCAGCATCCAGCATCCAGCATCCAGCATCCAACATCTCCCACAGCCGGCAAAACCAATTTTATCTGCCGGTCCTATCTCTTCCTCCCGTCCGTTCAAGCACCAGGTTAAACACCGAGGAATCGATCTCGATCAAATGGCGCACTTCCTCATCCAGACTGATGTAGATACGGTCGCCGTAGCGGGAGAGGCGCTTGAGCAGGCGGTTGAGATGTTTTACCTGTACCTCCTGGAGCGCCTCAATGCGCAGGGTGACGAAGGCGGCGGTATCCTCCAGCACCTTTTCCAGATGCCGGCCGGCGCGCCGGAAAAATTTCCTTCCTGAGACGCCCTTGAGGTGGATCGACAGATTGGCGGCGGCATTGCGCACCGGCTCGAAGGAGATCTCCAACAGGTCGCGCCGAAGATAAGACTGGAATCGGACTTTGATCCTCCGGGCATAAATCTGTGCCAGGTGGTTTTGCCCGGAGAATTCAGTGATGAACTGCCTTGCTACAAAATCCTTCATGGAGAGGCCGATGATCCAGTCCTGGATTGCCTGGGGAATCAGTGCCGGCCTTGTCCAGGGCAGGGAGCGCAGTACGTGGTACAGCCGCGGCAGTCCACCGGGCAGCACCCCGCGCAGCAGGAAACGCCCGACTGTAAATGCATGCTGTTTGGCCAGGGAATATTCCTTCAACACCGGGTGGGCAAGGTGGCGCATCTTGTTGCGGATGCGCCGGGCGATATTGACCGGGGTAAGCAGGCGGCGGTAAAGATCGCGATAAGCGCGGATCATCTCCTCGTAGCCCATTTGTTTGGGGATCAGATTGGTGCCCAGGCGGGTGTTGTCGCCACGGGCCGCCTCCGGACGCAGCCGCCCTTCCCGCTCCAGACGCTCGTAGAGCGGGGTCTTGGGCAGGGCGGTGAGCAGCCCGATCATCGCTGCCTGGATACCCGACTGCATGATGAAATCGAATTGTTTATCGAAAGTGCCCATGGTGTCGTTGTCGAAGCCGATGATGAAGCCGGCGTAAATGTCGATGCCGTGGCGATAGATTTCGCGGATGGAAGTCAGTAGGTCCTGGCGGGTGTTCTGGTATTTTTTGGTCTCCTTGAGGCTGGCTTCGTCGGGCGACTCGATCCCGATGAACACCCATTTGAAATTGGCCCGGCGGAAGCGCTGCAGCAGCTCCGCATCCTGGGCCATATTGAGAGAAGCTTCGGTGCCGAAGTTGAAAGCATAATCATGTTCACGTTGGTAATCGGCGAGATATGTCAGCAGCTCGTGGGCCAGGGGTTTGTTGCCGATCAGGTTGTCATCGACAAAGAAGGCGTTGCGCACCCCCAGCTTCCGCAATAAATCTAGCTCCCGCCCGATTTGTTGCGGCGATTTAGTGCGGGGTTTGCGCCCGAACATCACGATGATGTCGCAGAATTCGCAGCGGAAGGGGCAGCCGCGGGAAAACTGCAGGCTGACCGAACGGTATTGATCCAGTTGAAGCAGGTCGAAGCGCGGCACCGGGGAGTCGGCCAGATTCACCTCGCCGGTTTCCTGATAGAATTTGCCGGGTGTTCCTGCTTCCATATCGCGGCAAAACTGCGGCCAGATGTATTCCGCCTCGCCGGCAACGACCGTGTCGGCGAGGTCCTGGTACAATTCCGGACACAGCGAGGGATAACTGCCTCCGGCCACAGTGTAATGACCTCTCTCGCGATAATAAGCCAACAATGCCTGCTGGCGGGGAAACTGCACCCCCATGCCGCAGATCCCCACAATATCCGCTACCGGTTCCAGCGGGAGGGGGGCCACGTTTTCATCGACGATCTCCACATCCCACTCGGGCGGGCACAGCGCCGCCAGGGTCGCCAGTCCCAGCGGAGGATTGGTGGCCCGCTGATGGGGCAGGATCGCATCGCTGACCCATTTAAAGCTCCAGAAACTTTCCGGGAATTTGGGGTTGATCAAGAGCAGTTTCATCATGCCTCCGATGTTTGCTCGCTGTCGCTCGCGATGTTTGCGCTGCGCGCGATATTTGTTCGCTGACGCTCACGATATTTGCTCACTACGTTCGCGATGTTAGTTCGCTGACGCTCACGATATTTGCTCACTACGTTCGCGATGTTAGTTCGCTGACGCTCACGATATTTGCTCGCTGTCGCTCGCGATGTTTGTTCGCTACGCTCACGATGTTTGCTTCGCTGTCGCTCGCGATGTTATGAAAATATCAAAGGGACATTTGCAATTATTCCCCGCCTTTTCAAGGCGGGGACAGATTTGCGAAGCGTCCAGCGAGCGAATCAGGGGCGGTTGACCCGCAGTTTCGCTCCACGCTCTACGATCTCTATCTACCACGTATTTAATTCCGCACTCCGCACTCCGCATTCCGCAATCGATCACGTCCCCGCCAGCGCCTCAACCTCATCAAGCGTCTTGGGAATCGCCGGCCCGAGAATGCGGCAGCCGCTTTCGGTCACCACCACATTATCTTCGATGCGCACCCCGCCGAATCCTTTATACGTTTCAAATTTATCGTAGTTGATGAACTCGGCGAATTTCCGCTCCGCCCGCCAGCGGTCGATCAGCTGGGGAATGAAGTAGACCCCCGGCTCCACCGCCACCACGTAGCCGGGCTGCAGGGCTTTGGCCAGGCGCAGGTAGCACATCCCGAACTGGCTGCTGCGCTGCACGGTGTCGTCGTAGCCGACGTACTGCTCGCCCAGCCCTTCCATGTCGTGCACGTCCATCCCGATCATGTGCCCCACCCCGCACTGGAAGAAGATCCCGTGCGCCCCGGCGGCCACGCCCTCTGCGGCATCGCCTTTCATCAGGCCGAGCGCTTTCAGGTCATCGAACAGGCTGCGGCAGGCCAACAGGTAGATATCACGGAATTTCACTCCGCTCTTGACCGCCTGCAGGCATTTCTCCAGGGCGGCATAGACCGCCAGGTAGATTTCCCGCTGGCGCGGGCTGAATGTGCCCCCTACCGGGATGGTGCGGGTGATGTCGCCGCAGTAAAAATTGGGATTCTCCGCCCCGGAATCGTTCAGGGCCAATTCGCCCTGCTGCATTTGATTGCCGTGGAAATGATTGTGCAGGGTCTCTCCGCGCACCGAAAAGATCACCGGGTAAGCCACCCGCCCGCCGTGGGCCAGCGCAATGCCTTCCATCCGGCCCGCCACCTCGCGCTCGTAGACCCCCGGGCGGGTCATCTGCATGGCGGTGACGTGCATCTCGCGGGTGATCTCCAGGGCGTGCTCGATTTCGGCCAACTCCAGGTCGGATTTCACCGAGCGCTGCGCGGCCACCGCCATAATCAGCGATTCGGAAACGTAATCATTGATCCGCCGAGGATGGAGGCCGAGCAGCGCCTCCAGGCGAAGCAGGTTCTCCGCCCGGTATTGAGGCAGGAAGTGAATCCGGCGTTCCTGGTGCAGGGCGTTCTGCAGCGCATTTCCCAGCTGCTTTGCCGGTACAGTGTTCGCGACCCCACAGGTCTCCCCACGCTCGCGGATGGTCGGCTGCGGCCCCATCCAGACGATCTGGTCGATGGTGTAATCGTCGCCGAAGAGCGTTTCCTCATCCGCGTCGACATCGATCAGCGCCGCCAGCCCGGGAAAATCCAGCCCGAAATAATACAGGAACGAGCTGTCCTGGCGGTAGTGGTAACCATTATCACGATAGTTCATCGGGCTCTCGTCATTGCCGAGAAAAAGGATCATCCCCGATCCGATCTGCTGCTTTAAGCGCTTGCGCCGTTCGACATAAACTTCGCTGGGAAACATAGGACCTCCGGATTTGCTGTCTGTTTTAATAATTTTGCCACAGAGACACAGAGTTCACAGAGAACTAACAACTGATTACTGACAACTGATAAACTCTGTGCCCTCTGTGTCTCTGTGGCTAAAAAAGGTTTATCCCAATTCTCTTTCAGCAATATTCCTGCTCCGTGCGCCGGATGATCTCTTCCTGCAGCGCTCCTCCCAGGTCGACGAAATAGTCGCTGTAGCCTGCCACCCGTACGATCAGGTCGCCGTATTTTTCCGGATGTTTTTGGGCCTCGCGCAGGGTCTCCGCCGAGACCACGTTAAACTGGATGTGGTGTCCGTCCATCTTGAAATAGCTGCGCACCAGGTGGGTGAGTTGCTGGATGCCTTCATCGTCGGCCAGGAAGCGCGGGGTGAATTTCTGGTTGAGCAGGGTGCCGCCGGTGCGCAGGTGGTCGATCTTGGCAGCGGATTTGATAACCGCGGTCGGCCCGTTGCGGTCGGCACCCTGCACCGGGGAGATGCCCTCCGAGAGCGGTTCGCCGGCCCGTCGCCCGTCGGCAGTGGCGCCGATCACGCTGCCGAAATAGACGTGGCAGGTGGTGGGCAGCAAATTGATCCGGTAGTGCCCGCCTTTGGTGTTGGGCCGCCCGTCGATGGCGGCGAAGTAGGCCTCGAACACCCGGCGCAGCAGGTCGTCGGCATGGTCATCGTCATTGCCGTACTTCGGCGTACGGTGCAGCAGGGTCGCTTGGAAATCCTCCGCTCCGGCAAAATCGTTCGCCAGGATGCTTTTCAGTTCCGCGATCGAGACCGTGCGGCGCTCGAACACATGCTGCTTCAGCGCCGCCAGGGTGTCGGTGATGGTGCCCAGCCCCACCCCCTGGATGTAGGAGGAGTTATAGCGCGCCCCGCCGTCGTTGTAATCTTTCCCGCGGGCGATGCAGTCGTCGATCAGCAGCGAGAGGAACGGCGCCGGCAGGTAGCGGGCGTAGAGCCGTTCGATGATGCGGTTGCCTTTGATCTTGATGTCGATGAAATGCTGCAACTGGCGGGTGAAGCTCGCGAAGAGATCGTCGAAGCTTTCCCATTCCTCCGGATCACCGCTGTTGATGCCGATGGTCTTTCCGCTGCGCGGATCGACCCCGTTATGCAGGGTAATTTCCAGCACCTTCACCAGGTTGAAATAGCCGGTGAGGATGTAGGCCTCCTTGCCGAAGGCGCCGGTCTCTACGCAGCCGCTGGCCCCGCCGTTGCGGGCATCGATGATCGATTTACCCTGGCGGAGCATCTCCGGGATGATGGCGTCGCTGTTGAACATCGAGGGCTGGCCGAAGCCGCTGCGGATGATCTTCAGGGCGCGGCGTACAAAGCGGTCGGGATTTTTGCGGCTGATCTGCACCATCGAACTGGGCTGAAGCAGGCGCATCTCTTCGATCACATCCAGCAGCAGGTAGGTCAGTTCATTGACCGCATCGCTGCCGTCGGCTTTCACCCCGCCGAGGTTGATCAGGCAAAAGTCGGTGTAGGTGTTGCTCTCCTGGGCGGTCACCCCCACCTTGGGCGGGGCCGGCTGGTTGTTGAACTTGATCCAAAAGGCCTGAAGCAGTTCCCGGGCGGTTTCTTTGTTCAGGGTGCCTGCTTGAAGTTCTTTTTCATAGAAAGGTAAGAGATGCTGGTCCAGCCGCCCGGGATTGAAGGAATCCCAGGTATTCAGTTCCGTGATCACCCCCAGGTGCACGAACCAGTAATACTGCAGCGCTTCGCGGAAGGTTTGGGGGGCGGATGCCGGCACCCGGCGGCAGATGCGGGCGATCTCCAGCAGCTCATCCCGGCGAGTGGGATCATTTTCCGCCTGGGCCTGCCGTTCTGCTTCCACGGCGTGGCGCTCGGCAAAAGCGATCAGCGCCCCGGCAGCAATGTGCATGGCGTTCAACTGGTCCCGCTGGTCGAGCGCATCCGGATCATTATAAAAATCCAGCCGATTGATCTGTGCCTGGATAAGCGCCTGGAAGTCGCGCATCCCCAGATGGTAAATCTTGTCGTCCAGCACGGTATGGCCGGGGGCGCGCTGTTCCATGAACTCGGTGAAGATGCCGGCGTCGTAGGCCGCTTTCCAGTCCTCATCCAGGGCGGCGAAGATGCGGTCGCGGATCGCCCGGCCTTGCCAGAAGGGGAGCAGGGTCTCCTCCGTCGCCCGGCGGGTCGCTTCATCCACAGCGAAAGAAATCTTTTCCCGGGTGTTGAGGATCTCCAGATCCTGCAGGCTGTGCACGCAGATCTCCGGATAGGAGGGGGTGGCCTTGGGGGCCGGGCCGCGTTCGCCGACAATCAGCTCGCCCTCGCCGATATAGATCGTCTTATGTTCGAGTAGATATTGAAAGGCCCGGGCGCGGGCCACCGGCACCGCTACCTGCTCCGCCTGTCCGCTGCGATAAAATTCAGTGATCAGCAGCGCGCGTTCCGGGGAGAGAACCGGGCGGGCGTCAAGGCTTTGCTGGCGGAGCCGGCGAATTCGTTCATTCATAGGTTAGCCTCCGATTTTGACTGCACAGGGCAGGGTGCTGAAGTGGTCACGGATCGCTTCCAGCCGGGATGGCGGCTGGGTGCTCAACCGGCCCAGGCGGTTTTTTTTATGAAAACGCTGATATTTGGATTCGCCGATCGGGTTGTAGGGCAGCAGGTTTACCTGGCGGATATTGGGCAGCCCGTCCAGAAAGGTACGGATCCCGGCGAGATTCTCTTCCGTGTCGCTGATGCCGGGTATCAGGGGAATGCGGATAAAGATGGCCGCGCCGAGTTCGTGCAGCCGGCGCAGGTTGTCATGTATCAGCCGGTTGCCGACGTTGGTATAGCGGCGATGGAGGCGGTCATCGATCAGTTTGAGATCGAAGAGGAAGAGGTCGGTATAGGGATAAATTTGCTCAAAGTGAGCCCAGGGGGCATGGCCGGACGTATCGACCGCGCTGTGGATTTCCCGTTCGCGGCAGCGGCGCAGCAGGTCCGTCAGGAAATCGGGTTGCAGCAGCGGCTCGCCCCCGGAGAAAGTGACGCCCCCGCCGGATTCATCATAAAACGCGAGATCTTTTTCGATCTCGGCGATTATCTCGTCGGCGCTGACGGTTTTTCCCACCATGGCGGGATCGTCCGGGATGGCCAGGTTGGCGCAGTGGCGGTGACTGCCGGCGGCGATCCGCTCCGGTTTAAGTTTGCGGCTTTCCGGGTTGTGGCACCACCAGCAATTCAGAGGACAGCCCTTGAAAAACACCGTGGTGCGGATGCCCGGGCCGTCATGCACGGCAAATCGTTTCAGATCGAAAATGATGCCGGTTATATTCATACCGTCCGCCTGTACGCCGGTTTGGCTGAAGACCTTCCCCCAGCCATTCGTCAAATATTAATAAAATAAACCGAAACCGCCAGAAATTAATTATATCTTCGCTCATGCCGTGCATTGAGTAAGGTTTTATTGCATGGGGCAAAGGGCATGGGGCATGGCGCCGTCATGTGCAAGCGCATGTCCCGACACCCGCACGGTAAGACACCATGCCTCATGCGCCATTCCCCATGCAAAAGTGCTCCGCATGACACGCTCCGCCCTATGAGCCGGAAAAAAAATCTCAGAATTAATAATTTTACTTGACTCATAAACCAACTCGATATTAGTTTGATCGGAATATCGGGGTTTCTAAACGGTTTATACCAATTCCGTGCAGAATTCTCCGGGTTAATTAAGTTTTAATAGTTTATAGTTTAAAGGAGTCTCAGTAATGTCTGATCGTGTTAAGGGTGTTGTGAAGTGGTTTAATGCCAGCAAGGGTTATGGTTTTATTTCGAATGAAGCCGGTGAAGATCTGTTTGTTCACTATACTTCCATTCGTGATAACGGGGGCTATCGCTCGCTGGAAGAAGGGCAGGAAGTTGAGTTTACGGTTGGCGAAGGCAAAAAAGGCCCTCAGGCCCAGGATGTGGTTGCATTGTAACATCCGCGTATCCTTCGCAGTTTAATACTGCCTGCAATACCGCACCCTGCGCTGTTCCGGCGCAGGGTGCGAAAACCGATTCGAGAAAAAAATCAGCCGCCGGTTCTGGCGGTAGCCATTTAAATTCTCAAGGCGACACTGTTCGGTGCCGCCTTTTTATTTCTGTGAAAAATTAATTTGTTAACTTCCAGCCGCCGAGACACAGCAATCACAGAGACATCATGCGGAAGTCAAAGATGCTAAAAGGAAGGAGATCAGGATGAACATGTATATTGGCAATTTATCTTATGAGATTACCGATGAGGATCTGCGGGAAGCTTTCGCGCATTACGGGGAAGTTGCTTCCGCCAAGGTGATCAAAGATAATTACACCGGGGTTTCCAAAGGATTCGGCTTTGTCGAGATGCCCAATAATTCGGAAGCCGACGCGGCCATGAAGGCCCTGAACGGCAGCGAATTGAAAGACAGTATTCTGAAAATCAGCGAAGCACGCCCGAAATCGGAAAAACGCCGGGGCAGCCGACGGCGGAACTGGTAGGGATATTTCCCGAATGTGTATCAAGTGACGGACTGATGACAATTGACCTCATGATACCCGGCTATTGAGCGCCGGGCCCCCTTCATCGTTACCCTCCATTTTTTGTTGCCAGGATGAACTGGATCGTGACCGTTCCGCGCGGGATCGTCCGGTACATCCTGCTCAAATGCTCCCGGGCGGACCCCGTTTTCGACCCGGGTGAACCCGGCCGGTTTTTTTTGCAAAAAAAACTTGACTATCTGGTTTCGATTCGATAAACTCAAAAGAAAACGAAAGAAAAAGCAATCAAATAAAAGTTTTGAGTTTCTTTGAAGACTCAAAACGAAATCTTTCGGAAGCACTTCTGGTCAGGTCGCAAATACGAATCACCATAGATTATTGACATCAGTCGCTCATCCATAACCAGGAAGCAGGGGCATGCTAACGGAAGAACGGCGGCAAAAATTGCAGGATATTCTTTCTCAGAAGAACCGCATCGTGGTGAAGGAAGTGGCGGCGATCCTGAATACCTCGGAAGTGACCATCCGCAAAGATCTGGAGGTGCTGGAAAAACGCGGCGTCCTGTCGCGGGTGCACGGGGGAGCAATTGTCCGTAATAACTCTGTGCAGGATTTGGCGCTCACCGAAAAGGAACATCTCCATCCGAATGAGAAGTTGCGCATCGCGCTCAAGGCGGCAGAAATGATCGAGCCGGGAGATGTGATCATCCTCGATTCCGGTTCCACCACCACTCAGATTGCCCGCCAGATAAAACTCGCCAAAGCGAACCTGAAGATCATTACCAATGCCATCAATATTGCCAACGAACTGGCCGCCAGCAAACATGAGGTGGTCCTCACCGGCGGATTCCTGCGGGAGAAATCCTTTTCTCTGGTCGGTCCCTTTGCGGAAAACACTCTGGAAAATGTACACGCCGACAAGTTTTTCCTGGGGGTTGACGGGATCCATTTCGATTTCGGGCTGATGACCCCCAATTTGATGGAAGGCCGGGTGAATCAGTTGATGATGAAGGTCTCCCGGGAAACGATCCTGGTCGCCGATTCTTCTAAATTCGGCAAACGAAGTGTGTCGGTGATTGCCCGCATCGAAAAAGTCGATAAAGTCATCACCGATAAAAATATCTCCAAAGATAATCTTGCGAAGCTGAAAAGTTTGGGTGTTGAAGTGTTGCTGGTATAGAACTCAAATAAGGAGTTGATCCATGAACCCTGATTCGCAGCCAAAAAATTTTACCTATCAGGAGATCATTCGCCAGCAGAGCGGATGGGAGAAGGCCCTGGCGCAATTGGAAATGAACCGGCCGTCCATCCTTGGCGCCCTGGCGCCTTTTCGCGACCGGGTGTGGGTTTTTTGCGGATGCGGCTCTTCCTATTATCTGGCTCAGACCGCCGGCGCTGCTTTTGAGATGATCACCGGCATTCGTACCCGGGTGGTGCCGGCTTCCGAGATCCTGATGCTGCCGGAACTGGTTTTCAATCCACGGGACTCGTACCTGCTGATCTCCCTTTCCCGCTCCGGGACCACCACTGAGACGGTCCGCGCCACCCAGAAAGCGCGCAACGAATTCAAACTCCCGGTGCTGGCGGTTTCCTGCAACCCGGCATCAACCCTCAACCGGGAGAGTGAGATCCATCTGAGTTTCCCGTTCGAGCCCGAGCGCAGTGTGGTGATGACCGGTTCTTTTACGACGATGCTGCTCAGTGTGATTTATACCGCATATCTGCTTTCTCCCCGACCGGCGGATGGGGCAGCGCTGATGCCGGTGCCCGATGCCAGCCGGAAGGTGATGCAAGCCAGTGAAGCGATGCTCCGCGAGCTGGTCTCCGGGCCCTACCACGACTTTGTCTTCCTGGGCCAGGGGGCGCTGTTGGGGATTGCCAACGAGGCCGCCCTGAAGATGCAGGAGATGGCGATCTCGGTATCCCAGGGCTATCATTCCCTGGAATACCGTCATGGGCCGATGTCGACGGTGACCGGGGGAACCTTGCTGACCATCCTGTCCAGCAGCGCCTCCGCGCCGTACGACGCCCAACTGGTGCGGGACATGAAAAAGCTTGGGGCCCGGGTGCTGCTGTTGACGGGCGCATCCGGAAATGCGCGGCCACACGGGGTCGATGAACAGATTGAGATCCCCGGGGATTTTGGCGATATGCTGATCCCCCTGCTTTATATGCCCCTGCTGCAAATGCTGGCGTACTACCGGGCCATCTCGCAAAAGATTGATCCGGATAATCCGAAAAACCTCTCGCAGGTGGTTGAGTTGGATATTTGAGGTGATGAGAACAGGGCGTTTTTTTTAGCGTTGTTAGTTGTTGGCTTTCGGTTTCGCTTATACTGAGGACTATGTAATGCGGAGAACTTTTGCATGGGGCATGGTGTCTTACAGTGCGGGTGTCGGAACATGCGCTTATACATCACGGCGCCATGCGCCATGCCCCATGCAATAAAACTTTATACAGTCATTAGAATGCGCGTAAAAATTTAATCTACCGTCAATTTAGGGAAAATGAATATGATGTCCTCTAAAGCCGGTGTCGTCGTCGTCGGAGAGTTAAACATCGATCTGGTGCTCTGGAAAGTGCCGATGCCGGTGTACGAGCAGGAAAAGCTGGCGGAAGACATGCGTTTTACCATGGGCAGTTCCTCGGCAATCACCGCGCATAATCTCTCGATGCTTGGTACGCCGGTAGGATTTATCGGCAAGGCGGGCAGCGACATCTTCGGTGATTTTATGATCGACGGCCTGCGCCGCGGTGGGGTGGATACCGCCCCGGTGATCCGCGATCGCGCTCTGAAGACCGGGGCGACCATCATCCTGGCCAATCCTCCCCAAAAAGCCCTCTTGACCTATATGGGAGCGATGGCCGATCTGAGGTTGGAAGATATCGATTGGGACTATGTCTCCCAGGCCCGGCATCTGCATCTGGGCTGTTTTTTTCTGCAGACCGGCATTCGCAAGGATGTGGGCAAGCTGTTCGCTAAAGCCAAAGAACTGGGCCTCAGCACCTCGCTGGACACCAATTGGGACCCCGATGATGTTTGGGGAGACGACTTGCAAGAGGCCCTGGCCCATACCGACATCTTCCTGCCCAATGACGATGAGGCGAAACGGATCGCCGGCAGTGATGACCTGGAAGACGCCATCGCCACTCTGGAAAAGCGGGTGCCGGTGCTGGCGGTCAAACAGGGCGGTGGTGGCGCCACCCTCTGCGCCGGCGGCAAGCGCTATCATGATCCCGGTTTCCGGGTGACGGCGGTGGAGACCACCGGCGCCGGCGACAGCTTTAATGCCGGTTTTTTGCACCGCTACCTGAGCGGGGCGGAATGGGCGGAGTGCCTGCGCTGGGGCAATGCCTGCGGCGCCCTGGCGGTAACCGCGCTGGGGGGAACCGGCGCCTATCAGGATCGCCAGACGGTGGCCTCAAAATTAAAGGAATTGCTGGCAAAATGAACCATCCCCTGCAAGACATTCTCCGGGCGCATAAGGCGGGCCGCCCGCTGGGCATCTGCTCGGTCTGCTCCGCCCAGCGTTATGTGCTGGAGGCGGCGATGGCCCAGGCCCGGGAGGACCGCAGTCTGTTGCTGATCGAGGCAACTTCCAACCAGGTGGACCAGTTCGGCGGCTATACCGGCATGACCCCGGCAGATTTTGTGCGCTACGTGCGGCAATTGGCGGTGGCGCAGGATTTCCCCTGGCAGCAGATCGTGCTGGGGGGAGATCACCTCGGCCCCAACGTCTGGCAGGGGGAGCCGGCGGCAGCGGCGATGGACAAGGCACGGGCGCAAATCCGTGCCTATGTGCTTGCCGGCTTCAGCAAGATCCACCTCGACACCAGCATGCGCTGCGCTGACGATCCCGGCAAACCCCATACGCCCCTGGATCCCCGCACCGTCGCTGCCCGGGCGGCGGAATTATGCGCGGCAGCGGAAGCCGCTCGGGCCGAGATGGCCGAGCACACGCCTGCGCCGCTGTATGTGATCGGCACGGAAGTGCCCATCCCGGGAGGCGCGCAGGAGACGCTGGAAGCGCTGCAGCCCAGCACGGTGGAGGATACCGCCGCCACCATCGAGCTGACCGGTCAGGCCTTTGCCCGGCAGGGACTCGGTGATGTCTGGGAGCGGGTGATCGCGGTGGTGGTACAGCCCGGGGTGGAGTTCGGCGACGCCAGCGTGATCGGCTACGACCGGGAGAAAGCCCGGCCGCTGTCCGAGCTGATCAAACAGTACGATCAACTGGTCTACGAAGCCCATTCTACCGATTATCAGCGCCCGACCGCGCTCCGTCAACTGGTGGAAGATCATTTTGCCATCCTGAAGGTCGGTCCCTGGCTAACATTTGCCTTCCGCGAGGCAGTTTTTGCCCTGGCCGAGATCGAGCGGGAATGGCTGGGCGGCAGAAAGCACCTGAGCTTATCCAATATCCGGGAGACCCTGGATGCCGCCATGCGGGAACATCCCCGCTATTGGCGGCAGCACTACCGCGGCAGCGCCTCCGAAATCAAATTTGCCCGCAAATACAGCTACAGCGACCGCATCCGCTACTACTGGCCGCTGCCGGAGGTCTCCCGGGCCCTGGATCTGCTAATTACCAACCTGGCCGCCTACCCGGCGCCACTCACCCTGCTCAGTCAGTATCTCCCGCAGCAGTTGGCGGTGCTGCAGGAAGGACGGATCGCCAATAACCCGCCGGAACTGATCCGGCATAAGATCCGGGAAGTGCTGGCGGTTTATGCCGCCGCCACCCGTGCTTCGGCAGACCGCCTGGCATCCGAAACCGTCTGAGCCGGGCTGAAACCACCCTATCAACAAGGCAGGAGGAACACCGTGCGAGTAAAATTATGGCTGGTCTACGCAATTGTCACCACCACCTTCTGGGGGGTCTGGGGCGCGCTGATCGAGATTCCGGAAAAAGCCGGCTTCCCGGCAACATTGGGGTATACGGTGTGGGCATTAACCATGATCCCCCCGGCCCTGGTGGCGCTGAAAATTATCAACTGGAAGCTGGAACATGATCGCCGTTCAATCCTCCTGGGCCTGGTGATCGGATTCACCGGTGCCGGCGGACAGTTGATCCTGTTCGAAACCCTGCGTCTCGGCCCTGCTTATCTGGTGTTCCCGATCATCTCCCTCTCGCCGGTGGTCACCATTCTGCTCTCCTACTTCTTCTTGAAAGAGCGTGCCAGTGCCCGGGGATGGGTGGGCATTATTCTGGCCCTGATCGCCATACCGCTCTTATCCTATTCCTCCCCGGAAAGCAGCAGCACCGTCAGCGCCTGGTGGGCGCCCCTGGCGCTGCTGGTCTTCCTGGCCTGGGGCTTTCAGGCGTATGTGATGAGGTTTGCCAACCAGACCATGAAGGCGGAAAGTATCTTCTTTTATATGATGCTGACCGGCATCCTGCTGATTCCTTTTGCGATGATGATGACCGATTTCTCTCAGGAAATCAACTGGGGATTCAAAGGCCCTTATCTGACCGCGATGATCCAGATTCTCAACGCCATCGGCGCACTATGTATTGTCTACGCTTTCCGCTACGGAAAAGCGATGATCGTCAGCCCGCTCACCAATGCGGTTGCCCCGGTGATCACGGTGATCATTTCCCTCTCGATATATCGCGTCATTCCCCATCCGGTGATCCTGACCGGGATGGTGATCGCCCTGATTGCTACTTTCATTATGGCGATCGAAGATGATGAGGAAGCCCCGGAGGCAAAGCCGTAAGCGGTGGGCTTGATAAATATTCAGCTTTTTTATTTGCCACAGAGACACGGAGGTCACAGAGTTTATTAGTTGTCAGTTGTCAGTTGTCAGTTCTCTGTGAGCTCTGTGCCTCTGTGGCAAAACAAATCACGATTAATCAGGCGGGTTTCTTTATGAGGGGCAGAAAACAGCATCGAGGTGTTCTCCGGCGCCTGTCGGCAGTGAGTTCTTTGCTGGCTGCATGGCTTTGGTGCCTGCCGGTGATGTCGCAAACCCTGCCGGTCAATCGTTTCGAGCTGCCGGTGCAGAGCGAGGGGGGGCTGCGTTTTTATCTTGACGTATGCCAGTTCGCCGGCGAGGAAGGAAAGACCGCCCTGGAACTGACCTATTCCCTGGATCTTCGGCAGCTTCTGAGCGCTGAGGCGGCGCCGGATTCGATCCGTTTCGACCTCACCTTGCAATTTTTCGATACCCGGTCCCGGCTGCTGAATGAATTGCAGGAGCGCAAAGCGCTGAAATATGAAGCTGCCGGGGATGACAATCTTTCCTTTATCGATTTGAAGCGCTTCCAGATCGCCGCCGACACTCTGCAGATCCGGCTGCAGATCCGCAGTATTGCACCTGTCCGGGAAGGGGAAGTACGCACCGTAATCATGATGCGCGAATTTGCCGGAGATGTATCGCTCAGTGACCTGCTGTTCCTCTCGCATATCCGGCGGGCGGAAGCGCACACCGGCAGCCTGGTGCGTCATGGGCTGGTGATGGTGCCAAAACCTTCCCGCCTGTTCCCGGTGTCCGGTGAGGTGCCTGTGTATGTCGAGATTAACCGTCTTTCCTACGATCCCGGCGTGCCCTCAGTATATGCCCTGCATTGGAACGTCAGCGACCTCGCCGGGCGGGAACAGTGGCGAAAGGATTATCCCACCCTGCCGGTGAACAGCGCCAATACCTCCCGGGTGGAAAAAGTGCCGTTGCAGGACCTGAGCACCGGCGTCTATGCCCTGAATTTGCAAGTGGAAGATCTGAAAAGCCAGACTCAGCATACCATCCGGCGCTATTTCCGGTTGTATGGCGATGAGAATGACGGGATGATCCTGCCGATGAGCGGGAAAGATATTGACAAATATTACGACCAGATCAAATACATCGCCAGCGAAACCGAAAAGCAGTTGTTCAAAACGCTGAATCCGCAGGGCAAACAGGACTTTCTCCTGCAGTTCTGGAAATCCCGCGATCCCGATCCGGCAACGCCCGAAAATGAATTCATGGAAGCTTATTTTGCCCGTATCCACTATTGCGAAACGAATTTTAAAAATGGCATCAACTCTGACCGGGGGCGGATCTATCTCCTTTATGGCCCCCCGATGGACATCCGGCGCTACGCGTCTTCCGGCGGCTATGACAAACCAGTAGAGATCTGGACGTATCCGATCGAGGGTACCAGCGAATTTGTGTTTGTCGACCGCCTGGGAGGTGATCAATATGTGCTGGTGCACTCTACCCATCCGGATGAATTCAGCGATCCGGATTGGGAGAAAACACTGCGGCGAAGTGAATAAATCGATTTTTAAATGGGAAACATTTGTTTGATCACAACCAGGGGGCGCGTATCGAAGAGATTGGATTCAAAATGATGTTTATCGCAAATTTGTCAATTTTTCACCCATTAACCCACAGCAAATAGGAGGCATTATGCAGAAGTACGCCAAGCCGAACTGTTTGTTTTTACTTGCCATCATTTTAACCGGTGCCTTAAGCTTTGGGGCGCTGGCGCAGGCAAAAGGTAAGCTTGCCGGGCAGGTAAAAGATAAGAGCAGCGACGACCCGTTGCCGGGCGTTAATATTTCGGTAGAAGGAACCAGTTTGGGGGCAGCCACCGATGAGGATGGTTTTTTCTATATCATCAATGTACCCCCGGGCGAGTATAACGTGCGGGTGGAGATGATTGGTTATGCCACACTGGTAATGGAAAAAGTGCAAGTGAGCACGGACCAGACCACTACCCTCAATGCGCAATTACAGGCGCAGGCAGTGGAAGGGCAGACCGTGGTGGTGGAGGCGGAACGGCCGGTGATTCAGCTGGATGTTTCCTCCAGCCAACGCATCGTCACCGAGGAAACCATCCAGGAAAGGCCGCTGGATAATTTCGAAGAGATCCTGGCCACGGAAGCCGGCATCAACCTGACCGCTTCCGCTGACGGATCAGGCCTCCTGGTGCGCGGCGGGGGACTCAATGAGACCGATATTGTGGTTGATGGCCTCTCTACCCGTAATGAGCGCAATCAGCAGCCGGTGACCAACATCAGCCTGACCGCGATCAAAGAGGTGGAAATCCTCACCGGAGGATTCAACGCCGAATACGGCGAGATCCGCTCCGGCCTGATCAACGTGACCACCAAGGAAGGCAGCCTCGACCGGTTTAACCTGAATCTCGATTACCGGATGAGCCCGGCGGCCCGCAAGCATTTCGGCCCCAGCCCCTTCGATGATGCAGGTCCGTTCTGGCGGGTGTATGCCGGACAGGATGCCTTCACCGGGGTAAATCAGGCGATGGTCGATAATAACGATTATCCCTTTACGTTTGTAGGATGGAATGAAGTGGCCCGTTCTCTGGTGGAAGACCCCGATCCCAACAATGACTTTACGCCGCAGGCGCTGCTGGAGATCTGGAAGTGGCAGCACCGCACCCGCGAATACGCCCAGAAACCGGATCATGTGTTCGACGGCACCCTCAGCGGGCCGGTGCCCGGCACCGGGATCTCGTTCCTGCTGTCGCAGCGCTACGAAAACCTGCAACTGGTCTATCCCTTAAGCCGTGACAATTCCACCAGCAGCAGCACGCTGCTGAAGCTGACCCAGCAGCTGAATCCCAAGATGAAGCTTTCTTTTACCAATAACCTGATGGTGCTGCATGGGGTGAGCGGGTCGATCTACGATGATACCAACGGGATGATCACCGGCACCCGCGAGGGCACGGTGTATGCCCAGAACGTGGTCTCCGGTCAGGAATACCGGAAAATGTGGCACGACGCCAACTACAACCCGATCGAAACTGTGCAGTACCGCGGCGGGCTGTCGCTAAACCATGTGCTGAATCCCAGCACCTACTACGATCTGCGCCTGGAATACACCAATTACCAGACCACCCAGGAGCCGATCGGGCTGCGCGACACCACCGGCATCAAGCAGATCGGCGGCGTCTGGTTCGACGAGCAGCCTTTCGGCTATGTCGGCAGTGAACTGGGCAGCATCACCGAACAGTTCGATGTTCTCGGTGAGTTCATGATCTCCGGCGGCGGGCGGGGGCAGGACCATTCCCGTTATTGGGGATACCGCCTCTCCGGCGACCTGGTCTCCCAGGTGAACAAATATAACCAGGTCAAGACCGGCTTTACGATCGATTACAGTTCATTCCATGAACGCCGCGAGATCAACCACGGCGCCACCACCACGCCGTATACGGTCAATCCCTCCAACTGGTGGCGTTATGACGAATCGCCCCTGAAACTGTCCGGCTACCTGCAGGACAAGCTGGAATATGAAGGGATGATCGCCAATATCGGGCTGCGCCTGGATTACATGCAGCCGGGTCTCAGTCCCTACAATCTCGATCCATCGTTCATTTTCTCCAATCTGCCTTATACCCTGCAGAACTGGCGGTCCAGCGAAAATAGCTTTGCCCCGTACGAAACCTCCGACAAATCTTACAAGCTCTACCTGAGCCCGCGAATGGGTATTTCGCATCCGATGACCGCTACCAGCAAGATCTTTTTTAACTACGGCCATTTTTACCAGCCGCCGGTTAATGATCAGATCTTCAGCGTACGGCCCTTTTCCAGCAGCGCGACGCTGCCCCGGGTGAATGTGGACTGGCCCCGCACCATCGCCTATGAGATTGGCTATGAGCAGAGCGTGACCAGCGACTTCCTGGTGCACCTGCTGGGCTATTATAAAGATGTCGATAACCAGATCAGCGAACAGGAGATTGTGCCCCTGGACGGTGAGAGCACGGTGCGCACCCTCAATAACAATAACTACGCCGATATCCGCGGCCTGCAGCTGCGCCTGGAACGGCGGGTGGGGCGCTGGTGGTACGGGTTCGCCTCGCTGGAATATATGGTGAGAAGCACCGGCCTGACCGGGTTCCGCTATGTTTATGAAGATCCCCAGTTGGCCGACCTGCAGCGCGAGAACGCCACCCAGTTCCGGGATGATCCGGTGCCGGTGGTCACCACCAACCTGACCTTCCGCACCCCGGCCGACTTTGGCAGCATCACCGGCGACTGGCGGCTGAATGTATTGTTCGAGTGGTCGGACGGCGGCACCAGTCTATTGAATCCCGACGCGCCGCTTAGCGAGCAGCACCGGGTGGGAGTGATCGATTATCATAATCTCGATCTCCTGCTGGAAAAGCGCCTGAAGCTGCTCAACACCCGCTTCGGAGTTTATATGCAGGTACGCAATGTAACCAATTATAAAGGATTTCCCAATCCCTTCAATTACACCCGCTACATCGACTCCCTGCATTTTCCCCATGAGCAGGGGGCGCAGAAAGGGAACGACAAACTGGGCGATTGGGACAAGCCGCATATCGACATCGGGTGGAATGACTGGTCCCATTTCGTCAATCCGCGCGATATCTTTTTCGGCGTGCGGGTCCAATTGTGATGAAGACGGCCGTGTCTCATGATCACAAACTGTTTAGATCGGAGGAAAATTGAATGAAACCATTGAAAATTAATCCTGTCGTCACCCTCCTGTGTTTGCTGAGTGTACTGGTACTGCTGGCCGGGCAGATGCTGGCGCAGACCAGGACCCACAACCTGGGAGATTATAAATTCCGGGTAGAGATGGAGGAGACGATCAATACCAATGATGTGGAGCCCACCGGTGAATGGCCTCAGGATCACTTCCGTTACAGCACCGTGGTGTTCCATAACAGTGGCTTTGCCGTTTTTAAGTGGATCGACGAAAGCGGCACCGAACACGCCAAAGAGGATTTCCTCTGGCCGGTGTCCTACTATCAGGAAGCGCCCTACGGCATCCGCGAGGTGCGCCGCAGCGAACCGCCGGAAGTGTGGGTGACCGCCAACGGGCGGCGGCAGCTTTCTTCCCGGCGCTTCAACGGGACGGTCGATCCCAATCTGCCGGCCGACCAGATGATCGAAGTGCGTTATAAAGCCTATCCGGGCTTCGACGTGCTCAAACGCACCTATTCTTATACCAATCCCAATCATGATGATTATGTGCTGGTGACCTATCGCTATCTCTGTACCTTCGACTGGGATGAGGACGGCGAGCCGGATACCGACGACACCCAGACCATGGAAGATGTGTATTTCATTTTCGGTTATTCCTTCCAGACCGCCGAAGGAACCTGGATCACCTATTCCCGCTGGTACGAAGAAGGGAAAGACGACTGGGCTTCCTATGAAGCGAAGCCGTCGGCGCTGGTGCCCGGCGGCCGGCCGGTGCATATGTCCTATGCCTGGGACGGCGACCATCCCGAAATCGTCGAGTTTGAAGCGGGAGGAGGAGAGTTTGATGATACCGGCGATCCCCGCTTTGCCACCGGTTCCGGGGGATCGGATGCCATGCCGTCGGCAGAATTTGTTTCCTCCGCCTATTCCGGTTTTGCCGCCCTGCATGTCGACGCCGCGCCGGGCAATACAAGCGATTGGCTGACCCAGCCGTTCTCGGTCAATGCGAATATGAGCATTTACAATGTGTGGGATTCGGATTTTCCCGGCTTTACCACGATCTGGGACTGGGCTGCTTCCGGCAGCAAACAGACCGTGGAAAACCAGTCCGGCTGGCCGGATGATGCCGGTGCCCAGGAAGACGAATATTGCTTCCAGGCATTCGGGCCGTACGATTTCCGCAAGGGCGATTCGATTATGATTGCCTATGCGGTCGGCGCCAACGGGATCTCCCGCGATCTGGCGATCGAAAAAGGCCTGGAATGGCGCGACTGGTACCGCGGCGGCGCCTCCACCTTTGACGATGCCGCCAAGAATGAACTGCTGGCCACCGGCAAGGACTCGATCTTCCAGACCCTCGACCGGGCGCTCTGGACCTGGAACCGCAATCTGGATATCCCCGATCCCCTGCCGGCGCCGGATCTGGAAGTGACCTCCGGTCCCAACCGCATCGAATTGGCATGGGAAGACCTCAGCGCCACCGGCGACTGGGACAGCGGCACCCCGGACCTCGATTATTACCGCATCTACCGCAAACGGGGCAACTTCCTGGTCGACACCTACACCGAACTGAACCCGGATGGCACCCATCTGCGCTGGGAACTGCTGGCGGAAGTGCCGGCCAGCCAGACCAGCTATATCGATAACGATGTGGTGCGCGGCGAAGCCTACCATTATGCGGTTACCGCCGTGGATGACGGCTCGCAGAATACCAACGGGATCCGCCCCGGACAGCCGCTGGAGAGTTCCAAATACGCCAACCGTACCGAAGTGGCGGCGTTCGCCTTTGCACCCGGCGCCGAAACGGCCCAAAAAGTGCGCATCGTGCCCAATCCCTATGTGCGTAAGGCTGGCGATTTTAACTTTACCGGTGATGACAACAAGATCTTGTTTGTGAATCTGCCGCCTTACTGTACTCTGAATATCTTTACCGTGACCGGCGACCTGGTTAAGACGATCGATCATAGCAGCGGCAGCGCCGATGAAAGCTGGGACCAGGTCACTAACGCCAACCAGTTTGTCGCCAGCGGGGTTTATATTCTACAAGTGGATGAAGCCTTTGATCTGGAGAAGAAACCAATGGAAGGCAGTATCGAAAAGTTCGTCATCATCAGATAACCATCCGGATTGTCTGGATGCACGGATGAATTCAATCCTGATAGGAGGATAACATGAATCGAAAATGGAAATACATTTTTTCAATCGCCCTGGCCGCGCTGCTGCTGCAAACACCGCTCTGGGCGGACGGGGTCAGCAAGATCGCCCAGTCAGGCATGAAGTGGCTCTCGATCCCGGTCGGGGCTCGCGGTGCCGCCCTGGGCAGCGCCTATACCGCCATCGCCAATGACGCCAGCGCGGTCTTCTGGAATCCCGCCGGGGTGGCCTTCACCGAAGGCGGGCACCTCTTTCTGAACCAGAACCAATGGATCGCCGATATTACCGTCAATGCCGGAGCGGTCACCTGGAACAGCGGCAACTGGGGCGTCATTGGGCTCAATTTCGCCACCGTCGACTGGGGGGTAATTCACGGCACCCAGCGGGCCGAGAATGAGGCCGGATTTGTCGAAACCGGAGAGTTCTCACCCAGCCATTTTGCGATCGGCGTTAACTATGCCCGCAAGGTGTCCGACAAGTTCGCCATCGGCGGCAATGTCAAATTCCTGCACGAGGATCTGTTCGGCGAAGCGAATGTTTCGGAAGGCAGCTTTGCTGCCCCTACCGACGTAACCGCCAACACCAACCTGCTGGCGTTCGACTTCGGTACCGTGTATTATACCGGCTACCGCGACCTGCGCATCGCCATGTCTTTTCAAAACTTCTCGAAGGAAGTGGTCTACCGTGAAGAATATTTTTCCCTCCCCCTGACCTTCCGGGTGGGAATGGCGATGGGATTGACCAATTTCTTTTCCGAAAATTCGCCCCACAATATCACGTTGGCGGTCGATGCCATGCACCCGCGGGATTTCTCCGAACGGATGCATTTCGGGATGGAATACAGTTTCCATGAACTGGTCTTCCTGCGCGGTGGCTATAAGACCAATTACGACCAGGAAGACTTTACCCTGGGTGCCGGGCTGCAGTATGACAGCGGCAACCTGGCGCTGGGCATCGATTACAGCTATGTGGCCTTCGAAAATTTCGACGGGGTGCACATGTTCTCGCTGGATTTCAAATTCTGATACCGCCTTTGCCCGCACGGGCAGGCGCTATAAGTTCCTTGTCGCGAAGAATCTTTACGGAGGAATGTCAAATGAAATATAAACGAATGAAACTTTTCCTGGGGTCCCTGCTGGTCGCCGGCCTGCTGACGCTCGGTTGCGAGGACAATAACCAGCCGATCCTGGGTGTCGATGACACCGATCCCAACCCCACCGGCGGACCGGCGTCGTC
Source organism: Calditrichia bacterium (assembly GCA_020635015.1). Taxonomy (GTDB): domain Bacteria; phylum Calditrichota; class Calditrichia; order RBG-13-44-9; family J075; genus JACKAP01. Next base: position 126,935 of record JACKAP010000013.1, read on the forward strand.
GATCACGGTACTGTCGCCGACCGAAGGCTTCCTGAAGGATGTGGTGGTGATTCAGGGCAGCGGGTTTAACACCACCCCCGGCTACAACCTGGTGCGTTTCGGGAATAAGGTGGGCACGGTGACGGCGGCAACCGCCACCGAACTGACCGTGCAGACCCCCAACCTGGCCGATGTGACCGTGATGGTGCAGGTGGCGGTGAAGGGCTCGGAAGTCTGGAGCAATGAGCTGCCCTTTACCTTCAAACCCACCCTGACGGTTGTGGATTCGTCCACCGAGTGGCCCAACGGGGTCGATGTGGACGATGACGGCAATGTGTATTTCGGCGCAACGGTGGGCGAGCAGATCATCAAAGTAACCCCGGACGGCGTGCGCTCGGTGTTTGCCGATGTACCGGTCCGAGGTGCGGTGCGCTTTGGCCCGGGCGGCTACCTCTATGTGTGCGAAAAATGGGAGGGCAAGGTGGTGCGTATCTCTCCGGACGGCGCCACCATCGAAGATGTGGCCGAGGTGAGCGATCCGGTCTCGCTGGACTGGGATGCCGACGGCAACCTGTATATCGTCTCCGGAGATGCCGGGATCAACATCATGGACAGCGGCGGCAACCTCAGCTACGTCGATCTCGACGGCGCTTCGGTGAAGAACTGCCGGGTGTTCGACGGGTATCTTTATATTTCCAAGATCTGGGATGCCCAGATCAGCCGTTTCCCAATCAACGGGGGTAGCCTGGGTGAGGAAGAAGTTTACCTGGATACCAACGATGACGGATACTCCCCCAGCAGCTTCGAATTCGATGAGAACGGCACCATGTATTGGTCGCATGCCTGGGATACCAACCTCTACACCCTTACTCCCGACGGCAGCACCGGTGAGGTGCTCTACGAAGGAGAGATGGGCGATCCGGCTGGCTCTCCGCTGCGCTATATGACCTTCCATAACAAGTCGATCTACGCCGTCTACCCCGGCTGGGGAGAGGGCGGTATCGGGCAGGTGCAAAGCGCTTATATCGGGGTGATGCAGGCGCCCAATTACGGCCGGCAATGATGAACAACATATCCACGGATTACACGGATTGATTAAAATGATCGTGTATGGGTGTATGGGTGTATGGGTTGATGGGTTAAATGGATGATGGGACCGGGGCGAGTCGCGACTCGCCCCGAAGGCCCGTTTTTCCCCATTCACTCATCCACCCATCAACCCATACACGAAGTCTTTCCGTGTTCATCCGTGGCTTTAAAAAAAGGAGATCTATGAAATCGTTCGTGATGCTACTGCTTCTGCTTTGCCTGGCCACCTGGGGTTTCTCCCAAAGCAAGGGAGGGCGCTGGGAATTCGAGAACAACGGCGACGATACCGCCGCCTGGGACCTTGCCGATAATCCGGGCGCGTTGCAGAATCAAGCCGGCTACGCTGACCTGCCTCCTTTGCAGCAGGGTAGCGCCTACCTCTGGCTGGATACTACCTCGACTCACAACTTCCTGAAAGTGGAAGACAGTGATGACCTGGATTTCGACGATGAAAATGTCGGGATCTCCGCCTGGATCTATCCGGTCGTGCTCAACGATGTGCATTACCTGGTCAACAAGGGCGAGCAAAGCAAGAATCCCAAGACCACCAACTATTCTCTGCGTATCGCTATGAATTCCAACCAGCTTGAATTCCTGATCCGCGATGCCAACAACCAGGCGCAGGTAGTTGCTTCCAGCTTCACCATCACCGAAAATACCTGGAATTTTGTGGCCGCTTATTACGATTTCAGCGCCGGCAAGGTGTATATGTGGAACGATCCGGCCCAGCCGCCGGTGGATACCCTGGATTTTAGTCAGAGCATTTTCGGCAATAGCGAGCCCCTGGCGATCGGCAGCTGGTACCGCGACGATCCGGCCAATCCGTCGATCAAGGATTTTAAAGGGCGCATGGATGATGTGCGCATCAGCGGCCGGATGGAGGATATCATTCCTTCCGCCAGCGGCCTGGAGCGGCCGGATGAGCTGATCCCGGGAACATTTTCGCTGCATCAGAATTATCCCAATCCCTTTAATCCCGCCACCCGGATCGCCTTCGATATCGAGAAAGCCGCCCGGGTGCGGCTGACGGTTTACAATCTCGCCGGGCAGGAGGTGGCGATGCTGGTCGATCAATACCTGACGCCGGGACGCTACCAGGCTGGATTTGATGCCGGATCGCTGGTTTCCGGGGTTTATTTTTACCGGCTTTCGAACGGCGCCGATCAGCAAACCCGTAAAATGCTGTTGGTGCGCTAATGAGACATTTACTGAAGCTCTGTTTGCTGCCGGCGCTGCTGGGGGTAGGACTGTCCCGCTGCGCATCCACCGTACCGCTGACGTTGGAGGAGCCCCGCCCGGGGCAGAGTCTGCTGGTGGGCGCGGTGCTGCTGGAGAACGACGGCATCGAGGAGGTTTACGAAGCCAAGACCGCCAATATTGTAGTGGTGCTGGTAGGAAAATCGACTCGCGACGGTAAGGAAACCACCGAATCCTACCGGGTGAAAACCGACCGCGAAGGCTATTTTATGCTGCCCAACGTACCGCCCGGCGCGTATGTGCTGAAAGGGATCGAGGTCGACCTGGGATATGAAACCCGCCTGTTCCTCACCTCCCGCTGGGAAGGCAATCAGCAGATCTATTATCCCGGAGAAGGGAGAATCGATCATACCGTCCGGATATGGCCGGAGGAGGTGAATACCCGGGTGATCGACCTGCGGATTTGCTATTTCCGGATTGATGCCGCCCTGCGCACCCTGCACAAGCGTTTTCCCCGGCTGCAGAACACCGCCCTGACGCTGCGGGATAAAACCTATACCATGGAAAATCCGCAGGAATATTTCCGGGTCAAGTATCCCGGCTCAGCCTGGTTTACCGAGGTCCCGCCGGGGGAAACGCCGTAAGGGTTGTTTGCCACAGAGACACAGAGATCCCGGCTCGGCCTGCGGCCGCAGCCAATGGGTAAATGCCTAATGCCTATTGGTGAATGCTCATTGTCAGTTATCTTGACCGCGATAACATTGCCTAAGCAGCAAATACTCTGTCGCGAATTATTCCCCACCTTGGTAAGGAGGGGACAGATTGGCGAAGCGTCCAGCAAGCCAATCAGGGGCGGTTGCACGCGTTCCAACCGCCCCTGGACCGTTCGCTGAACGCTTCACGGCCCTGTCCCCGCCTTGAAAATGCGGGGAATAATATGCGCTATAAAACTTTGCTAAAAAACAAAGTGAGACCGTTTATGAAAAACTGCTTTTTGCCACTGCCGCTTACCTTGATTCTGGCCGTGATATGGGGGGGGCTTTCCCCCGCTCCGGCCCAGACCGATCCGGATCATCTGCTCCTGAAAAATTTCCGCCCGCAGTCGATTTATAACATTCCCCGCACCGAGATCAAAAAGGCAAAATATCCCGCCATCGACGTGCACTCCCATCCCTATGCCCGGGGCGCGGAAGAAATCGCCCGCTGGGTGAAACACATGGATGAGGTCGGGATCGAGAAGACGATCATCCTGACCTACAGCAGCGGCGCGAAATTTGATTCGATTTATGCCCTCTACAGCAAATATCCCCTGCGTTTCGACCTGTGGTGCGGGTTCGACTTCCGCGGGCACGACCGCCCGGATTTTGGCCCGGCGGCGGTGGCGGAGCTGGAACGCTGCTACCGCCTGGGCGCCCGGGGAGTGGGGGAGATCTCCGACAAGGGCAAAGGACTCTATGCCGGTCCCATGAAAGCCTACGGCCTGCGCCTCGACGATCCCAAAATGGATCCGCTGCTGGAAAAATGCGCCGAACTGGGCATGCCGATCAATATCCATGTGGCGGAGCCGATCTGGATGTACCAGCCGATGGATTCCACCAATGACGGCCTGATGAACGCCTACGAATGGCGCCTGGACAACCAGCCCGGGATCGTGGACCATGCCGGGATGATCGATATCCTGGCCCGGGCGGTAGCGCGCCATCCCGGCACCACCTTCATCGCCTGCCACTTTGCCAACTGCTCCTACGATCTGAACAAGCTGGGAGCGCTGCTCGATCAGTATCCCAATCTCTATGCCGACATCGGGGCGCGCTATGCCGAGACCGCCCCAATCCCGCGCTTCGTGGCCCAATTTTTCGAAAAATACCAGGACCGCCTGCTCTACGGCACCGACATGGGTTTCGATGTGGAGATGTACCGCGTCACCTTCCGCATCCTGGAAAGCAGTGATGAACATTTTTATGAAACCGGCCAATTCGGCTACCACTGGGCCCTGAACGGCTTTGGTCTGAGTGATGGGGTGTTGAAGAAACTCTACCGTGACAATGCGTTGAAGGTGCTCTACCGGCGGTGAGTTTGTGAAGGATTGTTTTTGCCACAGAGACACAGAGGGCACAGAGTCAGTTGTTAGTTATCAATGCCAATTACAAGTTGAGCAAAACAGTGATATTAGCCACGGATTCACACAGATTTACACGGATCTTGTTGTTTTTTGTGAAAAAACCAGGCTTTTATCTGTGTTTATCCGTGAAAATCCGTGGCTAAAACTAACATGTAATTCGCATTATCAGTTATCAGTTATCAGTTATCGGTTCTCTGCGACCTCTGTGTCTCTGTGGCTAACGTCTTTCAAACCGAACTTTAAATAGGAGGAGATATGAAATCACTTAAACCTTACCGGGCGATCATGCCGGCCATCATCCTGCTGACCCTGCTCGTCCTGACCGCCTGCGAGACCTCATCCCCGGTGGCGCAGATCTCCGACGGGCGGATCACCGTCGAATTCGACGGCAATCTGCTCAGCCGGGTGAGCGCCACCTTCGACGGCAAGACGATGCTGCTGGGGGATTATTCGCCGTCTGAGTATGTCACGGTTGCCGGCAACGATCTGAAATTATTCCCGGTCGCCGAACATCAGGAGAGTACAGTTGATGATCCGATCGGAAAGGGCAAACAACTGACCATCAGCGGCATGTCCGGCGATCTGCGCAAGATGGTGCAGGTGACGCTCTACGAGAATTTCCCCGGGATGGCAGTCTTCAATGTGAGTTATACCAATACCGGGGAAGCCGATCTGGCCGTGGAACGCTGGGTAAATCAACACTACCAGGTCAAGGCCGGCCAAAGCGCACCCGCCCTGTGGTCGTTCCAGAGCGGATCCTACGAGAATCGCCCGGACTGGCTGCTGCCCCTGGCCGCGGGCTTTTCCCAGGACAATTACATGGGCATGAACGCCAGCGATTACGGCGGAGGCACCCCGGTGGTGGATGTCTGGCGCCAGGAAGCCGGCCTGGGCATCGGCCACCTGGAGATGGTGCCCAAACTGGTGTCGCTGCCGGTCACCATGCCGGATGGCCAGGCGGCATATTTGGGAGTGAGGTATCAAAAGAATCACACGCTGAAGCCCGGGGAAACCTTGGAAACCTATCAAACTTTCGCTTATACGCATCAGGGCGACTGCTTCGCCACCCTCAGCGCCTACCGCCGGATGATGGAGGCGCGGGGGATCAAGCTGGCCGATTATCCCGAGACCTCCTACCAGCCGGTATGGTGCGCCTGGGGCTTCGAGCGCGATTTTACCATCGACCAGATCTACAACGCCCTGCCCAAGGTGAAGGAACTGGGTTTCGACTGGGCGGTGCTCGATGACGGCTGGCAGACCGCCGAAGGCGACTGGTACCTGTTGAAAAGCAAGTTCCCCAAGGGCGATGCCGATATGCGCAAGCTGACCGCCACCATGCACCAGGCCGGCCTGCAGGCCAAGCTGTGGTGGGCGCCCCTGGCAGTCGACCCCGGCACCGACCTGATTCGTGATCATGCCGACTATCTGCTGCTCAATGAAGACGGCTCCAAACAGGATATCAGCTGGTGGAACGCCTATTATCTCTGCCCGGCCTATCCCCCGGTGCAGGAATATACCCGCAAACTGGTGGAAAAAATTATGCGCACCTGGGATTATGACGGACTGAAGATCGACGGGCAGCACCTCAACGCCGCCCCGCCCTGTTACAATCCCGCGCATCATCATGCCTATCCGGAAGAAGCCTTCGAGAAGGTGCCGGAATTTTTTAAGGCGATCTATGAAACCGCCCGCAGCATCAAGCCCGAGGCGGTGGTGGAGATTTGCCCCTGCGGCACTGCTTATGCCTTCCACACCATGCCCTATATGAACCAGCCGGTATCCTCCGATCCGGAAAGCTCCTGGCAGATCCGCCTGAAAGGGAAAACCCTGAAGGCGCTGATGGGCCCCTCGATGCCCTATTACGGCGACCACGTCGAGCTGAGCGACGGCCGGGACGATTTCGCCTCCACCGTGGGGATCGGCGGGGTGGTCGGCACCAAGTTCACCTGGCCGGTGGGCGCCAAGAAGGATTCCAAGATCGACCTCACCCCGGAAAAGGAAACCGTCTGGAAAAAGTGGGTGGATATTTACCGGGAGAAGATGCTCTCCAGCGGTATTTACCGCGGGGATCTCTACGATCTCGGCTTCGACCGCCCGGAAGCCCATGCCATTGAAAAGGATGGCCGGATGTATTATGCCTTCTACGCTGACTCCTTTCAGGGCGAGCTCGAACTGCGCGGACTGGGGGATCAAACCTTCCGCGTGACCGATTATGAAAACGGCAAAGACCTCGGCACCGTCAAAGGGCCGCAGGCCAAACTGCCGGTCAGCTTCAGCAAGCACCTGCTGCTGGAAGTGGTGCCGGAATAAATGCACTCATAATATAGGACAAACGTAATCAATAGAACGCGGATGACACGGATGATGCGGATTCTCACGGATAAGGCATAATGGGAAAGACACAACAACGACAGCCACAGAGACACAGAGTTCACAGAGAACTGACGATTGACAATTGAAAACTGAAACACCTCTGTGTTCTCTGTGCCTCTGTGGCAACAACACAGAAAGAAATATCCGTGTCATCCGCGTTATCCGCGTTCTATAAAAGCTGGAGACCCCATGAACCGACGCACCTTCCTGAAAACCGGCGGTGCTGCCGCCTTGCTCGCCGGCCTGGGCACCCGCTCAATCCCGACGGCACCCTGACGCTCAAGGCGAATTTACGATAACGGCACAGGGTTTGAATTGCACACAGATTACGCAGATTGGACAGATTTTCGCAGATAATACTTTTTCGTAAACGACTTGATTCGTGGTATAAACATGGTCTTCCATTGAATAAAAATCTGTGGAAATCTGTTCAATCTGTGAAAATCTGCGTGCCATCATTTGCAATGGAGGTTTATGGTATGAAAAAGGTTTTATGGGTGCTGGTATGGTTAATGGCGGGGCAGGTGCAGGCGCAGCCGACGGTGGCGGAGGGGCAGAACTGGACCCATTACGTGCGCATTGCCGGGCACGGGCTGAATATCGATAATGTCGGTGAGATTATCAAAAGCGCCACCGGGACCCACGTCTTCGGCATCGAGACCGACAACAGCCTGACCGGCTATTACGAGAGCTTCCTCAATCCCGAGGACAAGCTGGCGGCGATCCGTGCGGTGGCGGAGGCGGCCCACGCTGTTGGCAACAAGGTGTTTGTCTACACCGAAGGCCTGGAGACCATCACCGCCGATGCTGACCAGAAAGCACGCACCTTCTTCAAGGATCATCCCGACTGGGTGCAGCGCGACATCAGCGGCCGCCCGGCGGTGTTTGGCGGGGGCGACGCATTCTGGATTAGCCAGGGCGATGAGGATGTCTGGATCACTCCCTACGCCATGGAGTGGCGGGAAATTTTTATGGAGCGCATCCGCCAGATTGCCGCTACCGGCATCGATGGGGTCTTCGTGGACATCCCTTACTGGATGACCCACTTCGACGGCTGGGAGGATACCTGGGCCAGCTTCGACAATTACACCCTGGCGGCCTTCAAGGCGGTTTCCGGGCTGAACGCCAGAACCGATCTCAAGTTGGGCGATTTCAGCGATCCCAATTTTCTTCAATGGGTCGATTTCCGCATCCGCACCCTGACGGAATTTATGAAAGAAGTTGCAGAGAACGGCCGTGCGGTCAATCCGGATTTTATCACCATCGCGGAGATCTATCCCGGGATCGAGGATTCGGCGGTGCGGGTAGGGGCGGACGTCTATGAGATGTACCGGGTGGTGGATGTGATCGCCCATGAATACAGTGCCGGCGGATATAAATCGGCTGACCGCCAGCCGGCCGACTGGTTCGCCTTCATGACCGGGATGTATGCCTTCCGGGCTTTTGCGGAAGGGAAAGCCTCCTGGATGCTTACCTATTCCTGGGAAAATCATGAAAAGATCAAGGCCAGCGACGCCATGGAAAATCTGATGATGGCGCAGCTGATGGCCGGGGCCAACTGCTGGGATGCCGCCACCCACGTGATGTCGCGCTCCAACGATTATGCTGCCCGCAAGCGTATCTTTCAATGGATCGAAGCGCATGAAACCACCTTCTACCGGCCGCGGAAGCCGCTGAAACCGGTGGGGATCTACTTCTCGCCGAAAACCCGCAATTATTTTGTCGATGAATACATTCCCGCATTTCGGGGGATGATGTTCCTGCTGCTGCAAACCCATACGGAATTTCAGATCGTCACCCCGCGTACCCGGGCAGATTTTGCCGGGGATGCGCTGATCCTGCCCGATGTGAAATGCCTCGATGATGCCGAGATCGCCTGGCTGAAGGATTATATCAACGCCGGTAAGGGCCTGCTGGCCAGCGGTGAATCGGGCAGTTATGACGAGTGCCGCCAGCGCCGGGAGGTCAATCCTTTGCAAAGGCTGCTGACCATGGAAGACCCGGTCGGAAGCGATGCTGTCCCGGGCGGCAAAAAGATCGCTTATCGTCCCGACGGGCCGGGCAAAGCTTATTATAAAGCGGTGCGTCAGGAATATAATGCCGCCGCCTATGCCGGAAAATATAGCGGCACGGAATTCTCCCGGCTCCTGGAAAATTTCTCCCGCACCCTCCGCGACGACCTCGGCTACCGCCCGGCGGTGACGGTAGAGGCCTCGCCGTTCGTGTCGAGCCAGATCGCCGCAGTGGACGGAAAGCCAGCCGTGTTCCTGGCCAATTTTGCCGGGCTGAAGGGGAAGGAGAAGGCCAATCAACTCCCGGCCAAAGGGGTGAAGGTCGCTTTTGAGGCGGAGCGCAATGCGGCGGTTTACGCCCTGGAGTTCCTGGGCAAGCCCAAAAAGCTCAGCGGCACCTGGAAAGATGGGAAAATGCACTGCACCCTGCCGGCCTTCCAGCGGGGGATGGTGGTTTGGTGTGAGTAACGGAATAAACGGCATAGCACGCGTTCCATTAAAGCAGAGCGGGGTTTAGCAACGTGCTCAAAATTCTTCTCATCCTGACGGCATTGCTTACCGCTACCGCCCTGGCCGGGGCGGGGGATACGCTGGCGGTGGTGCGGGTGGCGGAGACGGCCGGGCTGGTGCGGGAACTGGTTTACATCGAAATTCCCTTGCAGACCGGGCATCCCGGGATCATTTCCGGGAAAACCGGCATCCTGGCACGGAGTGCCGGGTGCGCAGCATGGGCCTGTCAGTTGGATGAGATGCGGGTATTTGCGGAACCATCAGCAGCGCAGCTACGAGTGGTTTTTCCGCTCTCCCTGGCGGCTGATGAAACGAAAACCGTCTGGCTGATCGCCGGAGATGCCGCTGCGGCGCTGACCGGCGAGCTTCGCCTGGCAGGAGCGGGAACCGAACTCCAGATAGATAATGAATTCTACCGGGCGGACCTGACTCGCAGCGCCGACAGCGAAGGGAAAAATCACGCCTCCGGGCAGTTGCGCGAGTTGCTGCTGAAACAGGGCTTTGATGTGCGGCTGTTCCGCGGCGAGAACCGGATGCACTGGGCGCCTAATTTTCATAAACCGGAACGGGAATACTACAGCACGATTGCCGGGTGGGATGATCCGGCAATATGCCGGGCGGAGACCGGGCCCTACCGGGTGCGCACGGTGCGCCGCGACCGCGCCCCGGATCACCCGGAAATTATGCTAACGGCGGTCTACGACTTCTATGCCGGCCTCCCCTGGTTTCGTTTCTACAGTGAGATGGAAATAATGGAAGATATTGAACTACTGCTCCTGCGCAATGACGAGATGACCATGGACAGCCTCTTCACCCACGTCGCCTTCCAGCGGCCGGCCGGGACGATAGAAGATCTTCCTTTTGCGCAGCGCGATGCCGTGCTGGAACAGCAGCCGCTGGAAAATGATGCGCCCTGGCTGTGTTTTTATCATCAGGAAAAAGGGTACGCCTTTGGCAGCATCCGTTTGGATTACGATAATCATGATGATTTTGGGGAGCCATCACCGCTCTATCATCCCCATACCCGCATCAGCGATGGAGCGGGAGGAGGGAAATACTGGAACCGCCGCCTGATCGATGAACAGCGCACTTATGTTCCCCGGGGCAGCCGGTATATCGAGGAAAATGCCTACCTGGTCTTCCGGATCGATGTGGCCGATAAGTTCCGGGGGATCCGCGAATGGGCGGCGCGCCTGCGCCAGCCGCCGCGGGTGAGGGTTTGGGAGGAGTGAAATTTTTGCCACGAATGGACGCGAATGTTCCGGTCTGCGGTTTGAGGAATTGTTTGCTCGAACAGATTCCTCACTGCGTTTCACTACGTTCGGAATGACGACATTACGGTCATTCCGAAGGCGGTAGCCGAGGAATCTATAAATTTACATGACTTTATCAATATATAATGTAAACAGATGCGACAGGTAAACATGATGGATCAATCTTTAAAAGACATTCTGCGAAAAATAGTGTTCCGGTTGGTTTTTTTACTGATGACAACAAACGTCCTGCTGATCGCACAACAACCCGAGTTAGCGCGATTGACGGTAGAGGAGCCGGCCGGGCTGGGAAGGGCCGGGGAGTATGTGGAGTTTGCACTGCAGGTTCCGCTCGAACAATTGGAACAGGCGACACCGGCCCTGGCGGCGGTCGATGTGAAAAGCGGCGACACCATCCCGGTGCAGGTATTCGATTTTAAAACCACGCCGGATGAGAAAACTGCGCTGCTGCGAGCGATCTTTCCGCTGCGCATCGTTGCCGGGGAAAAGCGCGAGTTTACCATCATCTCCGCTCCCGGGGGGCCGCCGCCCGCAAAACAAGATGCCGGCAAACTGTCCGTCAGCGGCGAGGATACCGAACTGATCGTCGAGAACGCTTTCTACCGGGCCGACCTGACCCGCAATCCCGCCATCGAGCCGCAAAGCCACCCTTCCGGACAGATTCGTTCCCTGCTGATCAAAATGGGCTTCGACCAACTGCTGACCAATGCCGAAGACCGCCTGCACTGGGCGCCGAATTTCAAGCGCCCGGAGTTGGAATATTATACCACCATCGCCCATTGGGAAAATCCCGGCCTGAACCGGGTGGATCGCGGCCCTTACCTGGTGCGCACCGTGCGCCAGGATTATGCCCCGGACCATCCGGAGATCCTCCTGACGGCGGTTTACAAATTTTACCGCGGCCAGCCCTATTTCCGCTTCTATTCCGGGATGGAGTTCCGCGAAGATCTCTGGCTGGCGCTGCTGCGCAACGACGAGATGACCATGGACAGCATGTTCACCCATCTGGCCTTCGAACGGCCCGGAGGCCAGATCGTGGATATAACTTTTGAGGAACGGCATGAATTGCTCGAAAAGCAACCGATCGAAAACGACGCTCCCTGGATCTGTTTTTATAACGCGGATCGCGGTTTTGCTTTCGGCAGCATCCGTATCAATTACGACAATCGAAATGTTTTCGGCCAGGAATCGCCGACCTTCCGCCCCCATACCCAGATCGGCGAATGGCTGGCAGGGATCAAATACTGGAACCGGCGGCTGGTGCATGACCAGCTGACCTTCATTCCCAAAGGCAGCCGATACCAGGAGGAAAATGTCTACCTGGTGTTCCGGATCGGGGCGGAAGATCGCTTCCAGCCGATTCGCGACACCGCCGCCCGCCTGCGCCAGCCGCTGCGGGTGACGGTCGGTTATTCCGGGTACTAATTGCACACAGATTTTTTGATGGCACACAGATTACGCAGATTTAACAGATTTTCACAGATAAGGCTTTTATGTAAACGACTTTGATAGAAGCGGATCATGGTTGTCCGCTTTGTAAAATCTGCGTAAATCTGTATCATCTGCGAAATCTGCGTGCCATTAAAACTGTTCGATATCATCAAAACTGATAAGGAGACGACCTATGACCAAAAAGATAACGAGAAGGAAGTTTATCCAGGTTGGCGCGGCGGCGACGGCCGGGCTCTCTTTGGGGCTGCATGCCCTGGGGCAGGATAAACCGGTTTCGAAAAACGATATGATCCGGATCGGGGTGATCGGCACCGGCGACCGCGGGGCCTGGGAGGTGGAGATATTGAAAGAGACCCCGGGCATCGAAGTGGCGGCCTGCTGTGATATCTATCCGCCGCACCTCGCCAACGGCCTGCAGGCGGCCGGGAAAAAGGCGAAAGGGTATGAAGATTACCGCAAGCTGCTGGAGAACAAAGACCTCGATGCGGTGCTGATCTGCACCCCCCAGCACCTGCACTACCAGATGGCCCTGGATGCCCTGGCGGCGGGTAAGCACATTATCTGCCAGAAGACCATGACCTTGAACACCGACGAAGCCCTGGCGCTTTCCCAAGCGGTGAAGCAGTCGAAAAGCGTCTTTCAGGTGGCCTACCAGTGGATGAGCAGCCCGTTATATTTTAAAGTACGGGAGATGGTCCGCAACGGCGACTGCGGACAGATCACCCATATCCGCTGCAATTACAACCGCAATACCGACTGGCGCACCCCGGTGCCGGATCCGAAGTTCGAGCGCCTGCTCAACTGGCGGATGTACCGCGAATATTCCGGGGGCCTGATGGCGGAACTGTGCTCGCACCAGATCAACATCGTCAACTGGGTGCTGGGGGCGGTGCCGCAGAAAGTAACCGGCTTCGGCGGGATCGACTACTGGCAGGACGGGCGGGAAACCTTTGATAATGTCACCACGGTCTTTGCCTATCCCGGGGGCGTGAAGGCAACCTTCCAGGCCATCACCACCAATGCGTTCGAGAACGTGCTGATCGAGTTCATGGGCACCGAAGGCACCATCACCATCCGGAAAGAGGAGAGCCAGCAGGCTCATTTTTACGCCGAGCCGAAAAAGGTGCGCGAGGTCCTTTCCCCGGACGAGATGGAAAAAGTCACCGCCACCACCAGTGCCACCCGCGGGGTATGGGCGCGCGGGGAGGCGATCCCCATCACTGTGGAGGAGGAAAACCTCGACGACTTCTTCACCACCCGCTGGATGTTCCAGGATTTTGCGGAGTGCGTGCGCAGCGGCGGCACTCCCCGCTCCAATGTCGACAACGGGCGCGAGGTGGCGATTGCGGTGGATATGGCGCTGCGGGCGCTGCATAACGGCACGATTGAGGAATGGAAACCTGCATATAAAGGGTAGGTCTTTTTAGCCACAGAGCCACAGAGATCACAGAGTTAGTTGTCAGATATCAGTTATCAGTTCTCAGTGATCTCTGTGGCTCTGTGGCTGAAGTTAATAAGGTGTCCAATTTTGCCAGACTTATATCGCTTACCAGAATCCGGGAGAAACTTCATGAAACACCGCTTGCAGGTATTGCCGTTCCTTTTGGTCATGACTTTATCTGCCCTCGGAAACAGCGCGTTCGACAACCCCCGGGTGGGGATTGTGATCAGCAGAGCGGGGGTGGAGAACCAGTGGGAGGTGGTGCAGATGGCCGCTCACGGCTGGGGCGCCGCCGTCAATCTGGCCGGCATTCCTTATGATTGCCTGTTTGTCGAAGATGTGGCCGGGGGTAAAGACCTGTCGCGCTACCAGGCGCTGATCTTTGCCCAGTGCGCCGATGTGGCCGATGCCCGCTATCCAGGATTGGTGAGCGGGTTGAAATCCTATCTCGCACAGGGCGGCAGCGTGATCCTTGACGGGCGGCTGGCGGTCAACGACGAGCGCTCCCAGGAACGCGATCACTCCGCGCTCGACGGTCTGCTCGGCTTGCGCTACCCGGGATACTTCGGCGACAAGTATGATCGCATCCGGGTGAGCGACAACGATCATTACGCCACCCGCAGCTTTGCGCCGGGGCAGTTTATCACCCAGCACCTGGCGGAGGGGCTGAATATCGTCGCCTTTGCCGAGGGTGGGCAGGTGCTGTTGCAGCACGGCGATGAGCAGGAGACCCGTCCCTTTCTTTCGGTGAAGGAAAGCGGCCGCAGCCGCATCGCCCTGTTGAGCGACCTCAGCACCTGGTCCGGCGCGCCCTCCTTTTTCCGCAATGCCCAGCCGCAGGTCTTCTATGCCAATCAACTGTTCAACGTGCTGATCGGCACCCTGCAATGGGCGGTCTACGGCGATCCCACCGGACCCTTTCCGGTGCCCCAGCTGAGCAACGCCAACCTCACCGCCATCATTCGTCACGACGGCGACGCCAGCCGGAACCTCGAAGCCCAGGTGACAACGATGAACTACATCACTGATATCGCCCGGGAATCCGGGGTGGTGGCGGTCTATTCCTGGGTCTCCAGCTTCCCGGAGGCGGAACATTGGAAAACCCTCGCCCCCCTGGGGAAAATGCTGGAGGATTTTGGCGGTGAGATCAGCACCCACAGCCGCTATCACCGCATTGACGAGGCAATGACCCCGGCACGTTGGGAGGATGAGCTGAGCGGCTCGGTGAAAGAGATCGAAGACAACATGAAAGCGCAGGGATATGATGTTGGCAGGGTGATCCATTTTATCAACCCCGGCAATACCATCCGCATGCGCGATTATGGGGAAGTCTCGCGGCGCTTTTCTTTTTATATGACCCACGGCTTCGAGCAGGACATGCCCCTGGGCTGGGGGAACCTGACCTGGTTTGCGGAAAATAATCCCGACTTCGTGCTGCTGGAAAACATCCCCTCGCCGGATTACCAGTGGTTCTACGATCCGGAATGGAGCTATACCACCCAGCAGATCACCGCCTACGAGGAGGCGATCTTCGATCACCTTTATCAGAATATCGGCCGCGGTGCGATTTTCAATGAGATGTGGCACGACTATTCCATCACCACCCAGCCGCAGCGGCCCAAGGAGCGCATCGTCAACGAGCGCAACCTCGCCTTTTACGATGCGATGCGGGCGAAATTCGCCACCCATGATATTTACTGTCCCACCCCGGATGATCTAGGGCATAAGCTGCGCGCCATGGCCCAGTGGAATTATGGGTGGACATCTTCGGGGAACAAGCTGGAGATGCGCCTGGATCTGAGTGCGGTGCATCTGGACGAAGTGGCGGATTTTACCGGGGGAATGGGCATCAAGATCGAAAACAGCGGTGATTATATTCAAAAGGTGACCATCAACGGCGTTCCGCATCGGGCGTTCCACGACCGGGTGGTGATCCTGCCCAACCTGGCGAAAGGGCCGAATATCATCAAAGTCGAGTTGGGCCCGCTGCCCCCGCAGATGTCGCATCTGCGTTTCGTCTCCAAGCGCATGCCGGCGATCCGCGAGACCGCCGGCGGGCTGGAGGTGGAATTGCTCACCAAAAGCAAGGCCAAATTTGCCTTCTATGCAGCGGAACCATGCGTACTGCTGAATGCCGACTGGCAGGAGTGGAACCGTCAGAACAACCGCATCCTCAACGGCTACGTCACCAGCGACCGCAGCGTGCTGCTGAAGCTGCTCACCAAAACCGATTTCCGGATTACCCGCGCCAACCTGCCGGTGAAATCGCTGCGCGAAAGTGAAAATAGCATCACCCTCACCCTGGCCCCGGGAAATGCCGGCAGCAGCGAACTGAGCTTCCAGTGCGCCCGCAAACCGGCAAAAGTGCGCTGGAACGGCAAGGAAATCGCCACCGCCTTCCAGCGCCAATCCCATACCGTTTCCCTGCCGGGAGGGGGAGGGGAGTTGGAAATTATGTTTGAGTAAAAACGGAGAAAAGTGCCCAGGTTTAATTGCACACAGATTTCACAGATTGGACAGATTTCCGCAGATAAAACATTAGACCTTATTACTGCTTATGTTGTTGTTTTTACTGAATGCGTGTCATTTCGAAAGTTCCGATGGCGATCGGAAAGAAATCTATTTTTGCGCCCGATTTGAACCATCGACACCTTCAGTTTTTTGAAGCGACAGATTTCTCACCCTAAACTGCAGGGTTCGAAATGACACCCTATCTCTTTCTTTAAATTATTCAATGGTTTAGCTTATGATAAAGTCTATGGTAAAGCAGTTTGAATCTGCGAAAATCTGTCCAATCTGTGTAATCTGCGTGCAATTTGTAACCTGCCAACATTCAGAAAGGAGACCGCTTTGAAAAAGACTGCATGCGTTTTGAGCCTGCTTGCGCTGGGGCTGCTGATGTGCACCTGCAACGGCCCGGCGGAAGCGCCGGGGTGGCAGCCGAAAGCCGACTGGGGGCACTGGATCCTCGGCCACCGCAATAACCCTGAATTCCTCCAGAAAAATCATATGACCGTCACCTTCGGCAGCGGGGCGCCGAACTTTGAATCGGTGACCCGGGCGCAGTTCGACAGCATGATGGCCGCGGCGAAAGCATTCAACGACAGCTATCATGAACAGGGCTACATCGTGCTGCGCTATCTTTCCACTTCGCTGAACGGCGATTCCGAGACCCCCACTTCCGAGCCGCAGAAAGAGCAGATCCACCTGCTGAAATTTTACCGGGAGCAGTGGGAGAACTTTGCCGACTACCTCGGCCCCAAACCGGCGGCCGACCCCACTACCTGGATGATGGTGCGCCCGGACGACAGCTTTCCCTACTACCGCTACGCCCCCTACGGCCAGGAAACCGACGAGGGCTTCGAGGCCTGGGGTTGCCCCGATAATCCGGATTATGTACGCTACATGGAGGGTAAGATCCGCGCCCAGGCCGAGACCGGCATCGATGGCTCCTACGTTGATTGGACCCACATCGCCGGCGGCACTTGTTACTGCAAGTATACCCGGGAGAATTTTATTGCTTATTTGAAAGAAAAATTGCCGGCGGCGGCCGGGCAGGCCAAATACGGTATCAGCAACTATGATAACATCGTACTTCCGCAGCAGCGGGGCGATAACTTCTGGATGGAATGGGTGATCTACCGTGGCAGCGCAGTGGCGCGCTTTCACGACCGCCTGCGCACCGTGGCCCGGCAGTATAATCCCCATTTCATGATCTCCGGCAACGTCTTCGGCGGCTTCGGCTACGGCCCGATCGCCTACGATGCCGCCGGCAATATGGAGATGCTCGGCCGGGTGGACGACTTCATATATTCCGAGATGCAGGAATTTCTGGACAGCGCTCCGCGCAAGACTGAGGAGGGCGTGCGCATCACCAACAGCCCGGCCCTGAAGTTCCTGGCGGCGGCCTCGCACGGCAAGCCGACCATTGTCTACGCCACCGAGATCACCCCCCCGATCTTCCCCGATCCGAGCGAAAAGTGCCTCAGCGCCATGGCCCAGATCAACATCGCCGAGGCCGAGGCCAATCACGCTATCTTCCGCGAGAAACGGGAAACCCCGCCCGGGGCCACGGCGATGTATGAATTTCTGGCCGCCCATCGCGGGGACCTGGTTGGCGCAAAACCTTACAGCAATGTAGCGGTACTGGCTTCGCTCCGGCAGTACCTGGCCGATGAGCTAAGCTTCGCTTTCAGCGCCTCGCGGGTGCTGACCGACCGGGGCATTTCCCATGTGATGATCGTAGAAGACGATCTCCTGAGCGCCGATCTTGGCCGCTTCGACCTGATCTACCTGCCCTACCTGCCTCTGCTCAGCACGGAAAAGCAACTCGCTTTGCAACATTATGTTGAGAATGGCGGAAAACTGCTGATCCTGGGGCAATGTGGTTTCAAGAATGAGTTCAATTTGCCGAATGAGGCGGTCGCGCTGGCGCAGCTTTTTGGGAAAAATCAATATCCCTCCGAGCCGCAGGAGGCAGCCGTGGGTAAAGGCATTGCGGCGTATATTCCGCAGGCCATCCCGGCCTCCCGCTTCCTGATCCCGCAGCAGGCGAAGGGGGAGGTGACCACCTTCGGCCCGGCCATGGCGGATGTGTTTGCCGATATTCCCGAGGGCTATACCCGCGACCGTATCGATCCGGCGTTACGCGAGCATCTGACCGAAGCGGCAGAGCGCATCCCGGAACTGCTCGACGGGCAGGTGATCCGGGTCAGCGGCTCACCCTACGTAGAGATGAGCACGATGCTGGGAGCCTCGCAGTCGCACCTGCTGGTGCATCTGGTGAATTACGACGTGACGATTGCCGGCGACATTACGCCGGCGGAAGCATGCGAGGTGGAACTGCTCTTGCCTGCCGGGAAGACCGCTCAAAGCATCACCTTCAGCGGCACCCTCGGGGAGATGCAACCGCTGGAATTTACATCAGAAGCTGCCGGCGGCCAGCAGAAGGTTGTCTTCAACGCAGGGCCGGTGAATGTTTACGGCCTGGCGGTCGTGCGTCTGAAATAATTTTCGCCACGAATTTACCCGAATGAGCGCGAATAATGCATTCGAGTGAATTCGCGTAGATTCGTGGCAAAAAAAATACGGAATACACTTTTTATGAAAAAACTTTGTATGTATGGCCTGATCGCGGCAATATTGCTGTTCGGCGCGGCCTGCTCGGATGGTTCCACCGCGCCGCCGGAGGAGAAGCCGGCGGTGATTCTGGAGGAGATCGACGAGGTGCTGCCCAATCCCTTCAAGGGGTTCGTTCCCTGGGTGGGATCGGTGAATACAATTTATCAGACAAAGCTGCAGTACAAAACTTATGAGTGGCGCGATGTGGAACCGCAGGAAGGGATTTTCGACTGGAGCGCCTTCGAGCAGAACTGGGGCAATATTGCCCTGACCGGCAGGAGGGTCGGTTTCCGCATCTCCGCCGTCACCCCCGGCAGCGGGAATGCGTATGACATCCCGGACTGGCTGGCGGCGAAGGGCGTGGCGCTGCGCGGCTACAGCATCGATGGGCACCAGGGACTGGCCCCGGACTGGGACGATCCGCTGTTCCTGGAGGCGCACCGCAACCTGCTGCTGGCCCTGGGCGCGCGCTATGACGGCGATCCCCGCATCGCCTGGATCGATATCGGCTCCTACGGCTTCTGGGGAGAGTGGCATGTGTATCTTAACGACACCCTGGCGGCCAGCCAGGCCAGCAAACAAATCATCCTGGAACATTATTTCGAGGCGTTTCCCAACACGCCGAAAGTGATCGCTTTCGACGACGATTTCGCCACTGCCTATGTCGCCGCCCATGGCGGAGGGATTCGCAACGACTGCCTGGGCACGGCGGCCTCGAACAACTGGTATCTGGAGAGCCTCAATCGCATCGATCCCGGGCTCAATGATCAAGTGTGGAAGAATGCCATCATCACCGGCGAATTCTGCGGGGGCAGTTCCGGAGCGGCGGCCGGCACCAGTGAGCGATTTGACCTCAATCTGGATTTCGTAAAGCAGACCCATTGGTCGTTTATCGGTCCCGCCGGAGGCGTGGTGACGCCGCAAGATGAACAGCACCGGGCTAACCTGGACCTGCTGCACAAGACCCTCGGCTACCGTTTCGTGATCCGCGCGGTGGATCACGCCGCCGCTGCGGCGCCGGGCGGTAGCCTGGCGATGTCGCTTACCGTGGAAAACAAGGGGGTGGCGCCGTTTTATTTCGCCTGGCCGCTGGTGGCTTACCTGGTGGCTGCGGATGGAAGCACCGCGATGATGCAGGAACTGGCGGCGGATATCCGCACCTGGCTGCCCGGCGTTCATACCCTCAGCCTGATGCTGAACCTGCCGGCGGATCTGCCTGCCAGCGAATATGATGTCAAACTCGCCATCCACGACCCCCTCACCGGCGCGCCCGGCGTGATGTTCGCCAACACCGGCCGGGATGAGGCGGGGCGGTACCTGGTGAGCAAGTTAAGCTTAGAATGAGCGGGATTCGTATTGCCACAGAGACACAGAGATCACAGAGTCAGTTATCAGTTGTCAGTTGTCAGTTGTCAGTTGTCAGTTATCAGTTCTCTGTGATCTCTGTGTCTCTGTGGCAACTACTCAAACTAACGACCGGAGCAACATATGCGTGAATTTTACATTACAATGCTGCCCGCCGGAATTTTGCTGGCCGCACTGCTGAGCCCTCTGGCCGGGCAGGAGATGAACTGGCGGCAGAGCGGGGCCGGGGGAATGGTGGTGGCCGGGAAGCCGGAGGCGGTATCTGCGGGTCTCGACATCCTGGCGGCTGGCGGGAATGCGGTGGATGCGGCGGTGGCGGCCACCCTGGTGCTGAGTGTGAAGCATATCGGGGCGTTCTGCATCGGAGGCGAAGTACCGTTCCTGGTGTATGATGCCGCCCGGGAGGAACTCAGGGTGCTTTCCGGGCAGGGGGCCGCGCCGTTGGACAGTGCTGCGATGGATTGGTATTATGAAAACGGTATTCCCGGCAGCGATATCAAGGCGGCGGCGGTACCGGCGGTGATCGATCTCTGCGTCACCGCCCTGCAGCGCTACGGCACGATCAGCTTTGCGGAAGCAGTTGCGCCTACCCTGGCGATCCTGGATGCCGGCGCTCCCAACTGGTACCGCGACACCGCCAGCGGCGATACCATCGATGGGATCACCGGGCAAACGATCCATGATCCGGAAGCCGCCACCCCGCTCAGCCGGCAGAGCTGGTATGCCGACCTGGCAGCGACCCTGCGCAAGCTGATCGCCGCGGAAGAATCGGCTGTCGGCGAACGGGCAACGAAACTGCAGGCGGTATCCGACCGATTTTACCGCGGCGACATCGCCGATGCACTGGAGGCCTGGTACATCGAAAAAGGCGGCTTCCTGCGCAAGGCGGATCTGGCCGCTCACCATACTCTGGTCGAAGCGCCGGTGGAAGTAACCTACCGTGGGCATACCGTCTACAAATGCGGTGCCTGGACCCAGGGGCCCTACCTGCTGCAGACCCTCCGCCTGCTGGAGGGATTCGACCTGCGCGGAATGGGGCATCTTTCGGCCGATTACATTCACCTGGTGGCCGAGGCGATGAAGCTGGCGCTGGCCGACCGCGATGAGTATTATGCCGATCCCCGCTTTGCCGAGGTGCCGCTGGAGGCGCTGCTGTCCGAGCGCTATACCATGTTGCGCCGAACCTTGATTGATATGAAACAGGCCTCTGCGGAACTACGGCCGGGCGATCCCTGGCATATGCAAGCCCTGAAATTACCCGGAAAGCGCGGGAAAGTCAGCGGCGGCACCACCACCCTCTGTGTGGCCGATCGCTGGGGCAATGTGGTGGCCGCCACCCCCAGTGGTCTGGGCAGCGATGCCGGCTCCGGCGGGCGCACCGGCATTACCCACGGTACCCGCCTGCAGAGTCTCAATACCTGGAAAGACCATCCCAACCGTATCGAGCCGGGCAAACGGCCGCGCATTACCCTGACCCCCACGCTGATTTTTAAAGACGGCCGGCCGGCGGCGGCGATCAGTATTGCCGGCGGCGATCTGCAGGATCAGGTAGCGCTGCAACTGTTGCTCGATTATATTGAATTCGGGCTGCTGCCGGAAGCGGCATTGGCGGCGCCGCGTTTTTCCACCGGGCATCATGTCGGTTCTTTCGGGCAGGACCCGCCCAATCTGGCCAGCCTGCGGGTGCAGGAAGGGATCGGCGAAGCGGTGCGGGATGACCTGCTCGCCCGCGGCCACCGCCTCAGCGTCACCAAAGGCGGCATCGGCGGTGCGGCGATGCTGGTGCTGGATCCGGGGGGGATGATTTATGGAAGCGGGGCAGCCTGGGGTAGCCTGGCGAAATAAGGGTAAATGCTTAATGCTCAACGGTAAATGGTAATTGCTGAATATCATACTATTCCCCGCCTTCTCCAAGGCGGGGACAGATTGACGAAGCGTCCAGCAAGTCAATCAGGGGCGGTTGCAGTGCGTGCAACCGCCCCTGCGCCGTTCGCTGAACGCTTCACGGCTCTGTCCCCGCCTTGAAAATGCGGGGAATAATTTGCTTAAAAAAAATGCTCAGAAAATAAAGTTTTGTGCCATTGTTGTGGGGTGATATTATGTTTACAAGGATTTGCCATCTATTTTCTGTTTGTTTTATGAGCCTGTGGGGGCAACGCCGTTGTTTCCCCATCCACCCATCCACCCATCCACCCATTTACGCCTTATTGTTGGTACTGCTTTGGAACGTCCCCGCATTTTCCCAAAGCGCCTTCAGCGAAGTTTCCGCTGCGGTAGGCTTACAATTTATCCATCAGGGCTATCATTACGGCGGGGGGATCGCGGTGGGCGATTTTAACGGCGACGGCTGGGAGGATATGTACGTGACCAACGGCTATGGTCATCCCAATGCCCTTTTCCTCAACAATGGCGACGGCACTTTCCGCGATGCCGCCGCCAGCGCCGGGGTGGCCGATACCCTGGAAGGGATGGGCACGGTGTGCGGCGACATCGACAATGACGGCGATCTGGATATCTTCCTCTCCAATCACTGGGGCCCGAAGAAGCTCTTCCTCAACGATGGCAGTGCCCGCTTCACCGAGGTCGGCGCCGCCGCCGGGGTGGGTGCCCCCGGCCCCGGCACCAGCGCAGCGCTGGCCGACTTCGACAACGACGGCTGGCTGGATATTTATCTACTCAACCACGCCCAGGATCACTTCGACTATCCCAATGCCCTCTACCGCAACAACCGCGACGGCACCTTCCGCGATGTGACCGCCGGCAGCGGTGTTGGGAGCATCCGCTCTTCCCTGGCCGTCGGTTTCTTTGATTTTAACAACGACCGCTACCCGGATATTTATCTGGTCAATGAATACGAGCGCGATGAGGTCTTTCTGAATCTGCGCGACGGCACCTTCCGCGATCTGAAGGATGAATTTACGATCCCCTACGGCGGCGGGATGGGGGTGGATATGGCCGATTATGATAACGACGGCGACATTGACGTCTATGTGTCGAATTTGTACCGCGATTTTTTGCTGCGCAACGATGACGGCGCAGTGTTGACCGATGCGACCTCCGAAGTGGGAATCGAGAACCTCACCATGGGCTGGGGTGTCAGCTTCCTGGATTACGATAATGACGGCGACCGGGATATCCACGTGGTGAACGGGGCGATGATCTGGCCGGCCAGTTACGATGAAACCAACGTCTTTTTCCGCAACAACGGGAACGGTTTCTTCAACGAGGTGGCAGCGCAACTGGGACTTGACAGCCAGGGCGACAGCCGGGCCAGCGCCTGCGCCGATTTCAACAATGACGGTTATGTCGACATCGCGGTGCTGAATATCGAGCGGGATAGTCTCCAACTGTTCGAAAACCGTGCCGGGGGCAACAACTGGCTGCAGGTCAAGCTGACCGGCCGCCAAACCAATCGCTGCGGGATCGGCGCGAAGGTAGAAATCTCCGCCGGCGGCAATGTGCAGATGACCGAGATCCGCTCCGGCAGCAGTTTCGCTTCCAACCACGGCCTGGCCGCCGCCTTCGGGCTGAAAAGGGCGGAGGTGGTCGATTACGTGACGGTGCACTGGCCCTCCGGCCAGGATCAGACGGTGACGGAGGTGGCGGTCAACCAGGTGCTGGCAGTCACCGAACCGGAAGGCGGCGGCAATAGTAACGTGCCGGAAGGGTTTGTGCTGTATCAGAATTTCCCCAACCCCTTTAACCCGGAAACCGAAATACCCTATCGGGTGATCGAAGCCGGTTCCCTCACGCTGCAGATCGTCGATGCCGGCGGCCGCCAGGTTCGCACCGTTTCACTTGGCGCCCATGCCCCGGGAGATTATACCTGGCGCTGGGACGGCCGCGACCGGTCCGGAATAAGTGTTGCGTCCGGCGTTTACATCTATCGCCTCAACTACCGCTCTGCAAATGGGAATGCATTATCACAATCACAAAAAATGGTGTTGCTGCATTAATTTGCTGGGGCATGGTATAGATTTTCTTCATATGACGATACCTGCTTACCGTTTAACTTCAGTTATATTTGATCGCACTATTTATTCAATTCTTGGGTTGCTTTCTTCAAAAGCCGGGGCGCTTTCATTGCCCAGGCGGTCGACGGCCGACACCGCGATGCGGCTGATTTCCCTCCGGATGACGGCGGGCTGTGGCGGTGTTGCGCTGGAATCCGCCGGGGTTGGCGGTGTCACCGTCTCGCTGAGCGGGATGCGGTGGGAACGGGTGTTCCGGTCGAAAATCCGGTAATGCCACTGGTCGCCGGTTTGGGTATAAAGCACCCAGCGGAATACGGTTTCCGGATGTTCATGGGACCAGCTCACGGTGAGCGTGTCATCGGTCGTTTCAGTGGTAACCTGTGGTGCTGCCGGATTTTTATCACCCAGCCAGGGGGTGGGGGGGACCAATGCCTGCCGGCGATAGGGACCTTGCTTCAGGGAGTCGGCGATGCCGGCATAACTCTGCTGCAGCGCCTTCATGCTGAAGTGCACGTGTCCGGGCGCCTGGGGCACGAAACCGCGGGCGATCATGATCTGGCTGAGGTTCTCATCGGCCCCTCGCCCGGTTTTGATCCGGCTGGTGTAGAGGCCCGGCCAGAGGTGGCGGCCTTTAAGATTTTCTTCTTCCCACCAGCCTAACAGCACCGGGTAGCTCTGGGGAATCTGTCGGGTGGGCCAGTAGAGCTGCGGCGTCCAATAATCCAGCCAGCCCTGGTTCAGCCACAGCCGGGCATCGGCATAGAGACCGTTATATTGATCGAATCCGCGGATCGAGGGCGGATGTCCCGGTCGCCAGATTCCGAAGGGGCTGAGCCCGAACTTGACGAATTTTTTCTCCTGTTTGATTGCCCGGTACACCCGCTCGATGAAGCGGTTGACCTGATCCCGCCGCCAATCCGCCCGGCTTAGCTTTCCCCCCTTTTGTTGATAGGCCTCCCAGGCAGTGCTGTCCGGGAAGTTCCCGTCACCGTAGGGATAGAAATAATCGTCGAAATGCACCCCGTCGATATCGTAGCGGCGCAGCACATCCATGATGACCGCAAAGGAATGGTCCTGAGTCTCGCTTAGCGCCGGGTCCAGCCAGTAATAACCGTCGGGGAGTTTCCGCACCAGTTCCGGGCGCCGGCGCACAATCGAGGCCTCCCCGATCTCTCCGCCCCGGGGATGATGAGCGCGGTAGGGATTGAACCAGGCATGCAACTCCAGCCCGCGGTCGTGGGCCGCTTCGATCCAGAATGCCAGGGGATCATAGCCGGTAGCGGGCCCTTTGCCCTGTTCCCCGCTGAGGTAGTAGGTCCAGGGCTCCAGCTCGCTGGGATAGATTGCATCGCACTGCGGTCGCACCTGCAGGATGATGGCATTGAGATTTAGGCTTTGTGCGCTGTCGAGGATCGCAAGTGCCTCGCGCTGTTGCAGCGAGTCGCTCAATCCCGGCTCGCTGGGCCAGTCGATATTGGCGACGGTCGCCACCCAGGCGGCGCGGAACTCCCGCAGCACCGGCACCGGCGCAGCGGAAACCGGCCGGTTTTCCCGGGTAGCAGGACTGCAGGCCGCCAGCAGCAGCGCCGGCAGCAGCATTCGATATAAAAGTGCAGTTTGCGGGACATACATGACGGAATTCCTTTAAGTATTGTGATACATTGAATACTAAGTTTTTTAATGTTTAAGATTCGCTATTGGTCGTTGGTCATTGGTTGTTGCAAGGAATGCCTTAACCAAAAGCCAACAACCAATGACCAACAACGGTTTGCACAAATTACTTTTGCCAAAAGATACGGATTTTACTGCATTTATCCTATCCTCTTCATTAAATAATATTTTTTGGAAATTGAATATTTCCCTTGCTAAGGATCGTTAAAATAGCAAAATTTGTGGGTTCATTTTTAACCTAACTAAAGGAGGTTTGGTCATAAGAAATGGACCTTGAAGAAATTTCTTCTTTCGAAGCGGTGAAGCCTTATTGGGACGAGTTGAACCACACTTACAAACGTGATGAACTGGCTGTCGATTGGGCGATTCACCAGCAAATATGGGCGCAGTTCTACCAGCCCAAAGGGTATTCACTGAAAATTTTAGCCGGCTTCGAGAAAAACCGTTGCGTGGGCATTTTTCCGTTCAAATATATGACAGCGCCGGATCAGCCGTCCTCGCAATGGGCTTTCGGTGAAGAAGCCCTGATTTCCCGCGAGTATTTTTGCCTTCCTGATAAACTCCATCAATTTGAGCCATATTTACCGCCCCACCCGGCCAATGATCTGAGCTGTTTTTACGTGCCGGCACAGCCGCAGGGTTTTTCTCGCTACCCCGGCGGGATCATTGATCTGAAGGATTCGGTAGAGAGTTATCTGGCCTCGCTCAATAAGAAAAAGCGGCATGCCCTGACCCATAACGCCCGGGAGAATGCCGATGTGGCGGTGCAGATCGACCGGCGCATCCGCGATGAGGAGATCCGGGAGCTGACCGAAAAATACCTGCGCTACTGGCAGATCAAGAGCGCGCTGAGCGAAACCTCCAAGGATGTGGACAGCTACGAAAAGATCATGATCGACTTTTACCTGCTGCGCCGGGCGGAGGAGATGGGCAAGCTGATCGCGATCTATTTTTATGTGGAAGGGCAGCTGGCGGCAGTTAACTTTGCTATTCGCCGGGAGAGCGACCGGGTGGATGACTACCTCTGCCTGCGCGATACCGACGAGAAATACGCGCACCGGGGTCTGGGCAATTATGCCATCTGGGTCAACATGAACCATTGCCGGCAACTGGGGATCCGCTATTACGACCTCAGCGATTTCCCCGCCGAATACAAACGCAAGTTTATCAACACCGAGATGTTTTATTACGGTTTCGCGAAGCCGGAAGCGGCTGCCGGCGCTGCTGAAGATGCCGGCGTCGCCGACACAGCCGAGGTCGCCCAATCCAATATTTATCAGAAGGTTGGGTAGCTGGAAACTGTTAATTTGTCGGTTGGCACTAACACTCACGCAAAGCCGCAGAGACGCAAAGATTCGCAAAGAAAAACGCTTTATATTTCCTTATATTTTTGAAAATCTTTGCGGTTACTTTGCGGCTTCGCGGCTTTGCGTGAAAAATGTGTCAATACTTTTAAGGATTTATGAAAGATGTCGTCAATCCTTCAAAAAAATAATTTGGCATTGTCTTGACAAGGAATTAACCCAATGGAATACGATGTACGCACGATCACCTCGCTGAGCGATGTCAGCCAACTGGTGCGTATCCATAATACGACCTGGCATCACTCGCTGGGGATCATCGATTTGCTGGAGAATGCTTCGGAATGTTTTCTGCTGGTGGAACGCGGCAGCGGGAAGGTGGCCGGGTATCTTTTTCTGGAGACGGACAGCGAGCGGGGATTTGTGGAGATCAACGACCTGGCGATCGATCCCGCCCATCGCCAGCAAGGCGGCGGGCGAATGCTGATGCAGCATGCCCTGGCCCACTATGACTACCTGAAGCTGAATGCCGACGCCACGAATCAGAAGCTGATCGATTTCTACTGGCATCTCGGTTTCAAAACCGAATCGGTGCTGGAAAACTATTACGCCATCGATAAGGATGCTCTGCGGATGGTCTGGCGTAAGCCCCGTGAAAGCACTCCGGTAAAGGCTTGAATTGCACGCAGATTTTCACAGATTAGACAGATTTCCACAGATATTTGCTAAATTGCTACATTGTTGAATTGCTTATGGATAACTGCACGCCTATTCTTCTAGCAATGTAGCAATTTTTAAATCGTCTTATCTGCGTAAATCTGTCCAATCTGCGTAATCTGTGTGCAATTAAGTTTTACGGCAACGTTACCTGCAATGCCGAGAAGACATTCTGGATGCGGTTGAAGATGGTGGAGGTGTCGCTGCCGGCGTAGAGCAGGCCGATCAGTTGATTCTGATCGTTCAGCACTGCAGAACCGCTGTCGCCGCCCTGGCTCATCGCTCCGGCCATCAGCTGGTCGACGAAGGTGGCAATCTGGTTGGAGCCGTAGTTAACCTGCACGGTGACGTCGATTTGCTGGATGGTGCCGGTGGTAAAGCCGGTAGTGCGCCCGCTTTTCTTGACTGCCATATTCAGGGTCGCATCGGCAACCCCGCTGATGGTGCCGATGCCCAGGATCTCATTGACCACATCATTGGGGTTCACCGGTTCGGCAATCGCGCAATCCACCAGGTTATCCGCTTCGATGTCGCGGCGGGAGTAGAGGCGGGTTTTGCTGCCCACCATCGCCGCCAGGCCGTTGAGGAAGCCGGCCACCCCGCTGGCCAGCCCGCAGGGATCGGCTCCGCCCACCCCGGCAAACTGGATCGGCACGAATTCGCTCAGGGTGGCAATCTGATCCTGCGCCAACTGCCCGCCGTCATAGGGGCCGGGCTGCAGGATCGGGTCGCCGGGACTGGCATTGTTGCTGTTGGCCAGCACGTGGTTGTTGGAGAGGATATAGAGTTTATCGTTCTTCTTCACCAGGCAGCCCAGGGTGCCGGCGGTAATGTTGACATGACCGATACTCACCCCGCCCGGGGCAGGACGGAAGCGTCCGGTAGGATCCTGCAGGGCGCGGATCACCCCGACCGGATTAACGTCGGTGGGCACCCCCTGAATGCTCGCCGGTACCAGGTCGCTGGCCGCCAGTTTCGCTTTGGGCTTCTTGATATCCACTGAACAGACCAGCGCCAGTTCCTTGGTCGCCTTGCCGGCAGTGGTTTTATAGCCCACCCCCACCGCTACCACGTTGGAACGGCCCAACAGCTCACGCTTCGATTCCGCGAGCAGTTTTCGTACATCTGCCAATTCTTTCGCCATGATACCTCCCGGTAAGATTTATGTGAAATCATGATTTACAATTACGGACGACTTCTGAGTTATGTCCTATTCTTGATAATTTTTTTAGCCACTGAGACACAGAGTTCACAGAGAAATGATTATGGTAGTGTTAAAACCGTAATGCTGATTGTAATGATTCTGCAGACTTTCAACTCATCCCCCCGCCCCTTCTCTTTCAAGAGAAGGCGAGCATAATTTGTTTAGGATCGGTTAAAAAATAACTTGTTAACTTGCATACTGAATTGCATAGTTCCATTTGGGTAATACCTCGAAGAAGTTTACGTATTTTCTGATGTTGTTTTTGAAACCATGATTGACAGATCTGTTGATGTTGTAGGTTTTCGGATTAATCCATACGTTTACCGATAATCCGGTTTTGGTAGTTGCTTTTTCAGCCAGTTCTTTGACAATGTTGATATCATCGAAGACAACCCCTTGCCAGGCGTGTGTGAGATGACAGAAAAGGCGATGCTCAATTGGGTTCCACTTGGAGCAATAAGCCGGATAATGGGCGACAATGATATTGAGTTGTAATCGTTGCGCCAGTTTATAGAGATCTTGTTTCACCAGATAATGTCGGGCGCTATTGGAGCCGCCAGCATCGCAAAGCAAAAGGATGTGATCCGCTTCCGTATAGATGTATTGTAATTCGTTTCTCCAGAAATATTCGATGTTATCACACACAAATTCGGAGGTGTCTTTACTGGTGCCCAGGGTTAAATAACCGCGATTTTGAGCGATATCATAAATGCCGTGTGGAATTACAAGGCCGGTGGCCAATGAGGTAAAGTCGTGATCATAAACCTTCCGGGGCCTTTGCCCATAGTGAGTACCGTCTCGGTAGTAATTGCCCAGGAGCTCTTTCTTCTTGGTATCGATACTCAGCATCGGTAACCCACGGTTTAGAAAAGCATTTTTCAAAATCGAAATATTTTCAAACTGTTCATTACGGTCTTTGACATCTTTTAGACTATGGCCTTTATAGAGTTTGCGTCTACGGTAACCAAAGTGCGAGAGAAGTTGTTTGACAAGGTAAACACTAACAGCCGCACCTCGTTTCTTCAATCGCTTGCTAATCTCCCGAGGCTTCAAATGAGTCCACTTATGACCGGCCTTCATCGGACTGCCGGCGGTGTTGCCATCAACAACTTCTTGGAAGTGATCTTTCAACTCCGGGAACTTGTCGAGCGTTTTTTTCGGCCACCACCAGTTTGACGAGCACGCCCTTTCGGAAGCGATGAAGCATCGAGTTCAGCAAACTCGGCTTTGCCCCGGCGAACGGTATTCGGATGCATTCCAAAGGCCTCGCTAACCAGACGAACACCATCACGTCCAAGGGCTTGAGCTTCCATACCCGCAAAAAGACGCTTCTGGCGTTCATCCAACAAGGCAATGAACTTTTTCTTCTCTTCCAAATCAGTTATCATATAGCAGTCTCTCAGATGTTCTTTATCTCAAGTAAAATGAAAGACCGTGAAATTAACAAGTTATTTTTTAACCGATCCTTAACACCATCCGGATTATTAAAACCAATTAAAAACTCTGTGAACTCTGTGTCTCTGTGGCATAAGTCTCTTCTAAAAACCGTGCTGTTTACTTGGACACACTTATCACGGAAACTTCACCTGCAGCCCGAAACGCGGTTTGCCGCGGATCTTTAGCTTGAAGGGATCTTCCTCAGCAGTGACTTTGTCACCGATCGCATAGCCTTCTTCCAATTCATTGGCAAATTCCACGCTGTAGCCGGCAAATATCGCGAGGTCGAAGAAGCCCAGGTCGAAGCCTGCGCCCACGCCGGCCAGCGGCTCGATATAATCCACCAGGCGGATCCCGCCCATCAGGTGAAAGGAGCTGCCGAAGGATTTCGCCTTGGTGTCTACCGGCTTGAAGTGGTAGTTCAGCGCCGCAAAGGTGGCCAGATCGAGCTCCGGCTTGGGCTTGACGATGATCGTGCCGTCATTGCCGATGATGATGTCCACATCGTTGATGCTGGTGATGGCGGTGGCGATGCCGTAGCTCCAGTGCTCCAGGGAGGTATTGTCGAAAATCGCCGCTGCCGTGGGGTTCTCGTCAGAGAGGTTTTTCTTCGCCAGGATCGAGATGTCGCTGTTCTTGCGGTAGGATTTGGGGATGGTGAACTGGCGGATGTCGACCCAGGTGTCGTAGGCGGTGGTGTCAATGCCGCTGGCGGATACCGGCGGGATGATCGGGATGAACAGGCTCAGGAAGGGAAGCAGATTCTCCTCGGATGGCGACGGTTTGGAAGTCACCAGCGCGGAGACGTAAGAGGTAACGTCTTTTTCCCGGGTGATGAAGATATAGTA
Source organism: Calditrichia bacterium (assembly GCA_020635015.1). Taxonomy (GTDB): domain Bacteria; phylum Calditrichota; class Calditrichia; order RBG-13-44-9; family J075; genus JACKAP01. The sequence continues at coordinate 158,022 of JACKAP010000013.1, forward strand.
CAGGTTGTTCTCTTTCAAGCCATACATGCGGGTATTGAGAAAATCGGCGCCGTTATAAAACATTCCGATCGGGCTGAAGCTGTCGGTGAAGTTGGCCACCACCACATAGTAGGTGTTCGGTGCCAGTTGATAGCCGGCTTTGGCGATAATCTCGCGCAATTTTTCCGATCCCTGCTGCACGTCCCCTTCCAGGAACCAGCGGTAGGCCTGTCCGAAGATATCACTACTATCGTTGAAGTGCAACGGCGTTTCGGCCAGCGGTTTGGGGATCAGAACGGTTCGATCCTGCGCAGACCCCAATGAAATTGCCACAACCAGAATTCCCAGAAAGAAAAGTCGCTGTAGGAGCATAATCCCTCCAGTTTAAGGATTGATAAATGATTTGCGCCGGTAAACTACAGATGAATTAATCGGCAAACAATGAAAAATTTACCCCTGAGATAAATAATCCCTGCTTAACTTAACAATGTCTCAAACCGCGTCGGGGTCTAATGGCACGCAGATTTTCACAGATTTGACAGATTTTCGCAGATAAAACTTGTAAGTCAAGGTCTACTGCCTTATCTGTGTAAATCTGTCAAATCTGTGAAAATCTGCGTGCCATTGTCGTTTGAAAGCTCGTGCCATATTATTATTTCCTTGTTATCTCATTAATTATTCGTTATGTTAAGCGCGAAATTTGGCCCCGGATCGATTAAAGGGCCCAGATTAAGTTACTGTTCGCCGCCTCAACCAGCCTATCTACTGATTTGCAGCGGCATCACCGCGGAGCGACTACCTCCGCACAATTAGTTCAGCTGTTGCCGCCGCTGTCGAATGTTTGAGATCCGCAAGCCTTTCCCTGACACCTGCCGCCTTCCTGAACCTGAGGAATTCTCATGAATTTTAGTGAATTTAATTTAGATGCACGCCTGATGCCGGGTATTGCCCGGGAAGGCTATGTGACCCCCACACCGATTCAAGCACAGGCGATTCCGATCGCGTTGGCCGGGCATGATCTGATCGGCACCGCCCAGACCGGCACCGGCAAGACCGCCGCTTTTGTGCTGCCGATCCTCAACAAGCTGCTCTCCGGCTCGCAGCGCCGCAGCCGGGCGCTGATCGTCACCCCGACCCGGGAGTTGGCGGAGCAGATCCACGAAACCATCCGCGCTTTGGGTACCGGCACCCGGCTGCGCAGCGCCACGATTTACGGCGGTGTGGGCGCCAACCCGCAGATCAAGGCCCTCCGCCAGGGAGTGGAAATTTTGGTGGCCTGCCCCGGCCGGCTGCTGGATCACATCAACCAGGGATATGCCGATCTCTCCGGTATTGAAGTGCTGGTGCTGGATGAAGCCGACCGTATGCTGGACATGGGCTTTCTTCCCGATGTGAAGCGGATTCTCAAACACGTGCCCCAGCAGCGTCAGACCCTGCTGTTCTCGGCAACTTTTCCGCCCAAGATCGAAGAGCTGGCCTCCCAAAGCCTGCACAAGCCTCAGCGGGTTGCGGTAGGCCTGAGCAAGCCGGTGCATACCGTCAGCCACGCCCTTTTTCCGGTGGCGCCGCATCTGAAAACCCCCATGCTCCTGGCGCTGCTCAAGCAGACTGACACCGATTCGGTGCTGATCTTCACCCGCACCAAGCATCGCGCCGAGCGGCTTTCCCGGCAGATCGGTCGCCTGGGCTATAAAGTCACCAGCCTGCACAGCAACCGCAGCCAGAACCAGCGGCAGACCTCGCTGAATGGCTTCAAGAGCGGGAAATACCAGATCATGGTCGCCACCGACATCGCCGCCCGCGGGCTGGATGTGGAAAGCGTCTCCCACGTGATCAATTTTGATATGCCGGATACCGCCGATGCCTACATCCACCGTATCGGCCGCACCGGCCGGGCGCAGCGCAGCGGGGATGCCTTTACCCTGATGACCCCGGAAGATAATGCGATGGTGAAGACCCTGGAGAAGATCATGGGCCGGCGCCTGCCCCGGGAGATCCTGGAAGGCTTCGACTACCAGCAACCGGCCAACAGCAGCCAGCACCCGCCGCGCCGCCGCGAGTCGCGCCAAACCGTGCATCATCGGCGGTAACCCTTTTTTGCCACGGATAACGACCGATATTCACGGATGTTTATTTGCCACAGAGCCACAGAGAACACAGAGAAATGCGAACCGCAGATTTCTAACTTCCCTGTGGCTCTGTGGCGTTAGATGTATAGATGTATTGGATATTCAACCAATAACTTCCCATTCCTCTATTTATTCACAGTGTCTTTATACGCTACGATGGCACACCCACCTGTAATTACGCTGGGAGCCCTTCGCTGGAGATTGCCGCGCCGCAAAAAACGCGGCTCGTTTATCCTGTAAAGAGCAATGACGACACCTGCGAAAGGCATAACATCCGTGAACCAGCAAAGTTTATGCAGATGGCTCAGTGGG
>JACKAP010000014.1 GCA_020635015.1 Calditrichia bacterium
AACATGATCGCCATGGTGCAGATTGCCACAAAGGCGCCCATCCAGGTATAATTTTTCCCCAGGAAGGCGGCAAAGGCGCCGACCGGCCCCTTGCGGGTCTCCTTACCCAGGGAAAATTCCACCATCAGCAGGGGGATCGACCACAGGATCAGGAAAATCACCCAGGGTACCAGGAAAGCGCCGCCGTACTGCCCGGCCAGGCGTGGGAAACGCCAGATATTGCCGGCGCCGATCGCCATTCCAATGGTCGCCAGCAGCAGGGCCCAGCGACTGGAAAACTGTTCGACTTTATCCATACCTGAACTCTATACCTGCAGGTTAAAGTTTATTTACCCAATATAAACACCATATTACAAATTTGGGCGCTAACCTGAAAGTAGATTTTGAAAAAGATCAGCGCACGCTTCAAAACGGGATCGCAACAGATGGTGCACCGATGCAGTTATTGCTGCATCCCGTTTTGAAACGAGCGCTTGTCCGGGGGGGATAGAGTTGGATGTTGGGTAGACCGGTGTTACACCGCCCTTACAGGGCTTGATTTTGGGGGTTGGCTGTTTACCCCGGGCGACGTTTGCCGGGGCAAACTTGCCCGGGGTTGGAATAGCACCGCCCTTTCAGGGCTGGCATCAGGAGGATTGCCAAGCCCAGGGGATCTGCCAACCTTTACGACAAACATCGTGAGCGCAGCGAGCAAACATCCAGCATCAGGCAGTATTTATCCCTGCATAAAATGCCACACTATCCCGACGATGCTGACGATGGCGCAGTAGAGTCCGAACCATTCCAGCTTCTGGCGGCGAATAATATCGAGCATCCAGACGATGGCCAGGTAACCGGAAATTGCAGCAGCGATGGTGCCCAGGGTAAGATTGAGGATCTCTCCGGAAGGAGGCGGATTTTCCAGCAGTTCTTTCATTTTCAGGATCGAGGCGCCGAGGATCACCGGCACCGAGAGCAGGAAGGAAAAGCGCGCCGCGGTTTCCCGCTTGATGCCCAGCCAGAGCGCGGTGACGATGGTCGATCCGGAGCGGGAAATTCCCGGAATGATAGCAAATGCCTGGGCAAACCCGATCAATATGGCATGGAAGAGGTTCATAAATGGTTGACTTTCCCGGGTATAGCGCGAGCTGAACATGACCAACGCGGTCAGCAGCAGCGCTCCCAGCACCAGCAGCATGCTGGTAAACAGCCCTTCGATCATTTTCTCGAACAGCAATCCGATCACCGCTGCCGGAATGGTGCCGACGATGATATAAAAGGACATCGCCTTGAATTCATCCTCCTGGCGCTCGATCTTCATGCCGTTCATCACAAATGCCGGCACGGCGGGCAGCCAGCGGATCATCTCCCAAACATCCTTCCGAAAAACCACCAGCACCGCGACCAGGGTCCCGAAATGCACAAAGACATCGAAAGCAATACCTTCTTTATGAAAATCCAAAATTTCCGTAAACAACACCAGGTGCCCGGAACTGCTGATCGGTAAAAATTCCGAAAGTCCCTGCACAATCCCCAGAATAATCGCTTTAATCGTTTCGTTCAACTGCTGTCTCCTTTATCGCACGTGTCTCCATAAACGAATTGATATCTATCATTATCACAAAATGAATAACGAACTTAAGCGTTTTTATGGGCTGGAATGTAGTGTGCATCACTTTCAGTTGGGAGGAGTTTTCGATGGGCGCTTAAACCGGGAAGGCAGCGCACGGTTATATTCATTTGCGTAATGAGTGATTTTTGTCTGGTTCAGGAGGCATGGGGCAGTCTGTAGCCCCATGCCTCCTGAACCAGACAATAGCACTACGGCGCGGCGATCTTGCGCATGATATCGTTGTAGAAAACGAACACCATCAACATCAGCAGCAGCACCATGCCGATCTGCTGCACGATCAGCTTGGTCTTGACCGACAGAGGACGCCGCATCAGGCCTTCGATCAGGATGATCGCCAAATGCCCGCCGTCCAGAGCCGGGATCGGCAGAATATTGATAATCGCCAGCACAATGCTGAGTAAAGCGATAAATTCGATATAACGCCCCAAATCCTGCTGAGCGATATCCCCGGCCGCTTCGGCGATGGCGATCGGCCCGGCCAGGGATTCCTGGGCGGACTCCTTGCCGGAGAGGATCCGGGAAAAGCCCCGGATATTCAGTTGGCCGAGCATCACCGCCCGCTCCAGGCCTTTGCCGATAGCCGGGAGGAAGGCAAGTTCGCGATATTCCTGATAATAGGTGATGCCGATCCTCCCCACCGTAACCGGCTCCCCGTTTTCATCTTCGAAGCTGACCGCCTTGGGAGTAATATCGAATGCCAGGGTGTCCTGCTCGCGCAATACGCTAAAACGCAGGGGAGTATCGGCGCTGGCGCTGATGATACGGGTCATGTCGCTCCAACTGGAGATCAGCGAATCGCTGATCGCGATAATCTGATCGCCGGTTTGCAGCCCGGATTTAATCGCCGGAAAATTGGGGCTGAGATCTCCCACCCGGGCGGGCAGCAGCGGGCGGATTTGCAGGCGCCCCAGGTCGTTCATCTTCAGGTGGTCCCAGTCCAGGGTAATGTTGACCTCGTCCGGGCCGCGCCGGATCTGAAAGTCGGTTTTGGTGCCGAGATGCTTAATAAAGCCCTGGCTGACATCCTGCCAGTTATCGACCGGCTCACCGTTGATCGCCAGGATCTGATCATTGGGCCGCAGCCCGATACTGTCTGCCAGGCCGCCCTTTCCCACATAGCCGATGGTGGTGGTGGGATCGACCGGTTCCCCCTGCAGCCAAAGCATCCCTCCCAGGATGCCCACCGCCAGCAGGAAGTTCATAATCACCCCGGCCGTAATGATGATCACTTTCTGATAGGTCGGTTTGGCCATAAACTCGTGGGGTTCCGGTTCCCGGTCTGCCGAGGAGGTATCCAGGCTCTCGTCGATCATGCCGCTCATTTTCACGTAGCCGCCCAGGGGAATCGCCGAGATGCAGTAATCGGTTTCTCCGATCTGCACCCCGAACAGCCGTGGGGGAAAGCCAATGGAAAAGCGCTCCACCCGCACGCCAAACAGCTTTGCCGCCAGGAAGTGGCCCAGCTCATGCACAAATACCAGCACTCCCAGCGCAACAATAATTGCCAACAAATATATCATTCAACACTATCCTTTTATAAGTCCTCGTTCGCTCTCTTCCAGAAAACGCGCTACATGATCGATTTCCGGAAACGGTTTAAGTTCTTCCCTGATCTTAACCAACGCATCATTTTTAGTAAGGTTGCTGCGGTAAATCAGCCGGTAGGCCCGCTTAATTTCCAGCAGCACCTCGGAGGAATATCCCTTGCGCGACAACCCGATATGGTTAACGCCTCCGTATTGCAATGGTTCGCCCATCGCCAGAATGTAGGGCGGCACATCTTTCGCTACCCGGAATCCTCCTCCGATAAAGCTGTGCCGGCCGATCCTGACGAATTGGTGAATGGCGGTCATGCCGCCGATGCCGGCGCTGTCCTCGATCACCACATGGCCGGCCATGTTCACTGCATTGGAAATGATCACCTCATTGCCGATCACGCAATCGTGCGCCACATGCACATAGGCCATCAACAGGCAATTCCGGCCCACCACGGTTTTGCCGGTGTGGGTGGTGCCGCGGTTCAGGGTGGCGTATTCCCGGATGGTGGTGCCTTCCCCTACCTCCAGGCAGGTTTTTTCGTCTCGGTATTTCAGGTCCTGGGGCGCCGTTCCCAGCACTGCGCCGGTAAAAATTTTCACATGATTGCCAATCCGCGTGCCCGAATCGATCAGGATATGGGAGCGGAGCTGGCAACCGTCGCCAATGATGGCATCCGCTTCAATCACACAATAGGGGCCAATCACCACATCGCTGCCCAGTTCCGCGCCGGGATGAACGATTGCAGTGGGATGAATCTGTACCACAACATACCTCCAATCTCAGGTTCTTTTAGCTGGAAACGCTAGATATACTTTGATAAACGGTCATGCGCCTGATTTTCAACGATGCTCCCCGAAGGCTTTCGGGGTGGATGCTGGATAAAAACATTTATCGAGTATCCAGCATCCAGTATCACGAAAAAGTTAACGTCCTATCCGTTTGCAACATCCATCTACCGCTCGACAATAGCCGCCATCATTTCCGCTTCGGCCACCAGTTCGCCGTCGACATACGCCTTGCCGGCCATCTTGCAAGTCGTGGCACGTCTTTTTAGCAATTCACACTCCATCACCAACTGGGCCCCCGGATAGACCGGTTTTCTGAAACGCACATTGTCCATTGACATGAAAAACACCAGCTTATTATCGACATTATCCACTCCATCCAACAGCATGATGCCGCCGGTCTGGGCCATCGCTTCTACGATCAGCACGCCGGGCATGATCGGATGAGTGGGGAAATGCCCCTCAAAAAAATGCTCGTTGGTGGTAACGCTCTTCACCCCGACAATCCGCTTGCCGGCTTCGAACTCGACGATGCGGTCGACCAGCAGGAAGGGATAGCGGTGGGGCAGGATACGCTTGATAGCGTTGATATCGAACACTACCCCCTTACGGCTGACATCCTGGTATTTGCGGGTGATCTGCTGGTTCTTGTAATACTCGCGCAACCGCTTGGCAAATTCGATATTGCTCTTATGACCCGGGCGGGCGGCGAGGATCTGGCCTTTGATCGGGGCACCGGCCAGGTAGAGGTCGCCCAGCAGATCAAGCAGCTTGTGCCGGGCCGGCTCATTGCGGAAGCGCAGTTGGCGGTTGTTGAGGATGCCATTATCCCCGATAAACACCTTGCCGTCAATCTTCAGCGCCTTTTTGATCTTATCCTGGTTGATCTCCTCCAGAGGCTTGTCGCAGATCACCACCGCATCATTCAGGCTGCCGCCTTTGATCAATCCCTGGGCCAGCAGCATCTCCACCTCATGGAGAAAGCAGAAGGTGCGCGCCGGGGCGAAATCGCCGACAAATTCTTTCTCCAGGGAGAACAGGCCGGAATGCTGGCTGCCCAGCGCCGGGTTCTGGTAATCGATCATCACCGTGATGCGGAAATCGTCCAGCGGCAGGGCCACGATGTCGGTGCCGCGCTTGTCGTCATTATAGGACAGGGTATCGGAAACCACGATGTAATCCTTGAGAGCTTCCTGCTCAATGATCCCCGCTTCCAGCAGCGCCTCCACATAGGGCATGGCGCTGCCGTCACCGACCGGCGGTTCCCCGGCGGTCAGCTCGATCAGGAGATTGTCGATCTCCAGCCCGGCCACCGCCGCCAGCACATGCTCCACGGTATAGATGGTGCATCCTTCCTTGTGCAGATTGGTGCCGCGCAGGCTGTCGATCGAATTATCCTGCACCACATAATCCACCAATGCCGGCACTTCCACATTGGTTTCCAGGTCCGCCCGGCTGAATACAATGCCGTAATTTTCCGGCGCCGGTTTGAAAGTGATGGTCGACCGCTCCCCGGTATGCAGTCCGGTGCCGGCAAATGAAACTGCCTTCTTTATGGTTTGTTGCTTTTTGCTCATCCGCGTTTCCTCATGATTTTTTTTCCTGCAGCGCCTCCAGCTTTTTCTCCAATTGCTGCACCCGCCGGAGCAGTTCCGGGAGGTTGGCCGTTACCGCTTCGATACGCTTGGTTTTCATGATCGGGCGGGCGACGAAACCGAAGACGGTCTCCCCTGCCGGCACGCTTTTCGACACGCCGGAGCAGGCGCCGATCCGGGCCCCGTCACCGACCGAAATATGTCCGGCCACCGCCACCTGCCCCCCGATCATCACCTGGCTGCCGATGCGGGTACTGCCGGCGACGCCGGTCTGGGCCACGATCACGGTATGTTCTCCCACCGTCACATTGTGCGCCAGGTGCACCAGGTTATCCAGCTTCACCCCCTTGCGCACCCGGGTTTGTCCCATGGTGGCGCGGTCGATGGTCACATTGGCCCCGATCTCCACATCATCTTCGATCACCACGATGCCCACCTGGGGAATCTTGTGAAAAGCGCCCTGGTAGGGGGCAAACCCAAACCCATCGCTGCCGATCACCGCCCCGTTATGAATGATCACCCGGTCGCCGATCCGGCAGTTTTCCCGGATGCTAACGAGGGGATATAGGATGCAGTCGCTGCCGATTTGGCTGCCGTCCAGGATCACGCAGTTGGGAAACACCTGGGTGCGCTCGCCGATGACCACTCCCGGCCCGACGTAGGCGTTGGCGCCAATGCAGGCCTCCGCGCCGAGGCGGGCGGTCTCATGCACCACTGCGCTGGGGTGGATGCCCGGAGTCAACAGTTTCCGGGGCGGATTGAACAACAGGAAGGCCTGCAAGAATCCGTAATAGGCGTCGGGGCACAGAATGAAGGGGATGGCGGGCGTGATGCCGCTGTTGCCGTCCACGATGACCGCGGCGGCATGGGATTTTTCCAGGTGGGAACCGTACTTCGGATTGGCCAGGAAGGTGATCTCGCCGGCAGAGGCTTTATCGATCTCCGCCGTGCCGCTGATGCGAATCTCCGGATCGCCGTGCAGCGTTCCGCCTATTTTTGCTGCAATGTCTGCCAGGGTAAAAACCGGCATCTCTGACTCCTTAATGAACCGTTCAACCGAAAAGGACGGGGTTGACATCAGGGGATTATACAAAAAAAGGCGCTTCTTTAAAAATAGAAAAAAGCTGAAATGCAAATTTGCATTTCAGCTTTGAAAAATATCCGGCCGCTGCTATTTGGTTTTATTCAATTCATCCAGCACCCGGTCGGTAATGTCGTGGTCCGGTTTATAGTAAACCACCACCCCTTGCACGATGTCGAGGATATAATCATACCCATCGTCTTCACCGACCCGTACCAGCACATCGTTGATCTTTTCCTGGAGGGGCTTGATCTTCTTCTGATATTCCGCAAAATATTCCCCCTGCGGCCCCAGCTTATCATAATAATACTTTTCCAGGGCAGCCTGCTTCTGGCGGGCTTGCTGCTCTTTTTCCGCTTTTTTATCCGGGCTGAGCAAGAGGCTCTGGTTCTGGATCTCTTCGGCAAGTTTTTTTAACTCATTTTCCTGGCGGGTGTATTCCGCTTCATAGGTGCTGCGCAATTCATCCAACTGTTTCTGAATTTCCTGCGCCCCGGCATACTCCTGAAGAATGCGTTCAGAATTGATATAGCGGATCTTCATCTGCCCAAAGCCGGAGCTCACCCCGGCCAACAGCACCAGGCTTATCACCAGCAGCATCATTTTACGACAACCGTTCACATTTGCCTCCTACGATTGATTGGGATAACATTGATTTTCTTAAAATTGGCCAAACTTAAAGTGAATTTTCCAATTACCTTCCCGGTTACCAAACTCGTCAAAGTAGTCATATCCATAACCGAAGTCAACCCCGATGATTCCCAGCAAGGGCATGAACAAGCGGGCGCCCAGACCCACCGAACGTTTCAGGTCGGAGATATTCGATTCGCCGAAGGACTCCCATACATTCCCGGCTTCCGCAAAGAAGAGGCCAAAGATGGTGGGATTCGGCGCAATCGGAAAACGCAACTCGGCGGTAAAGCGGGCCATGGCGGTGCCGCCCTGGGGAGGGCCGACCCGCCCGTCGTCATAGCCGCGCAGCGACTCGGAGAAACCCAGCCCGGAACCGCCCATGAAATACAGCTCGTTGGGGTTGATGTAATAGTCGCTCTTCAGCCCGGCAATCGCGCCGATCTGATTCTCCATGTATAGAACGAATCCATAGCGGGCCGGCACGTACCATTCCAGGGTGAAATCGTTCTTCAGAAAGTCCTCGTTCCCCTGCAGCGGACCGCCGGCGAGCTTGCTGCGCAGGTTAAATACCGAGCCGGCAGTGGGAAACTCCGGGCGGTTACGGCTGTCGCGGCGCATGATCTGGGTGAGGCTGATCTGGGTCGATTTGTCCAGCGCCCGGGCCAGCCGCGCACTGAAGAAGGAGGTGCGGACATTGTAGATCTGGTTTTCGGCGATCCGGAAGATCCAGTCGCCGCGGAAGTAGTTATCCGGCCAGCGGAAACGCCGCCCCAACTGAATGGTGCCGCCCCGCTCCCGGCCGTCCCAGGGACGGAAATTGCCGTTGTAGCGGGTATCGAAAATCGAAAAGCCGGTCAAGGTGGGCGAGCCGAAGGTCCAGGGCTCGATAAAGCTCAGCGAGATACTGCGGTAGAAGCGGCCGAAATCCCACTGGAAGGTCAGCCGCTGCCCGTCGCCCCCGGAAAGGGGCCGGCGCAGCGAGAAGTTGTTCAGAGAGAAGCCGACGCTGCCGATAAACCCGTCGCGCTGACTGTAGCCGGCGCTCATGTTGGCGGTGTCGGTGGAGCGCTCTTCGATATTGACTTCCAGGTTGACATGCTTGTCATCATCCGGCAGCAGCTTCACGTCCGGCACCACGTTGGCAAAATAATTCAGCACCCAGACGTCGCGCACACTGCGCTCCAGCTTGGCGCGATTGAAGATATCCCCGGGATAGATCTTGAACTCCCGGCGCACCACCTTCTCATTGGTCTTGGTGTTGCCGGTGATGTTGATCTCCTTGATCCGCACCACGTGGCCTTCGTTGATCACCAGCTTGATGTCCACCGTATCTTCCCCCACCGGAATTTCCTTGGGGAAGATGTTGGCAAAGAGGTAGCCCTGGTTATAATAAAGATTCTGGATGTTTTCCCGGATACTCTTCTCGAACAGCTCCTGGTTGTAAATTTCCCCCTTGGCGAAGAGCAGTTCATCGGCCAGTTTCTCGCTGTCGAAGACGGTGTTGCCCTCAAATTCCACATCACCGAAATAATACTGCCGCCCTTCATTGATATACACATCGATGAACAGCTCCCGCTTGTCTTCGCTGTAGTAGATCGAATCCTTCACGATCTCAGCATAGCGGAAGCCCTCCTTCTGGCAGTAATTGATCAGGTTCTGCTTATCAATTTCAAATTTGTCGCGATTAAAATCCGCTCCCCGCCACCAGCGCTTCTCTTTGACTTCCTTGAAAGCCTTCTTCAGCTCTTTCGGCTTGAGCACATTGCTGCCCAATACCTGGATGCGTTTGACCTGCACCTTTTTGCCTTCCCGGATATCGACGCTGGCGACCACCCGGTTTCCTTCCGCCGCCGGCTCGGCTTTGATGTCTACCTCCGCCAACAGATACCCCTCATCGCGATACTTGCGGATCAGCGCCCGTTTGGCTTTGTATAACTTGAAGGGGGTGAACATCATCCCGTTGTAAAAACCGATCTCCTTATCGACATCTTTCTTTTTCAGCTTCTTATTGCCGGTGACGGTATAACTTTCCAGCTTGGGAAACTCTTTTACCTGGATCAGAAGGTCCAGCCCGTCGGCGGCCTGGCGCTCCGCCAGCACCTGGATGTCGGAGAACAAGTTCAACTGCCAGAGATTGCGAATGGCGCGCTGTACGTGATCGGCGGTGATGTACGATCCGCGGATCAACCCGCTGTTCAACATGATCACACTGCTGTCCGCCGTCTCATTTCCTTCGATACGGATATTGTTCACTTTAAACTGCTGAAGTGCCTGCGCCGGAAGATGACCGGACAGCAACAGCATGCCGAGAACGGCCAGCAGACCCCGGTATGTCATCTTCCCTTTCCCCTTCTTCACCATAAAGCACCACTACCTTATTTTGGTTTTATTTTACAAACTTTGAAGTTATAGCTTCCGCCGTGGTTTTGCAAATCAAAAATTAAACGAGTGCCGCAGGCGGATCCGGAAATCGTTCTCAAGATTATTGCTGTAAAAGGGGTTAAACTGAAACTTGCTCAACTCCATTTCCAGCAGGAGGTTGTAGAGCAAGCGATACTCCAGTCCCCAGGTATGGTTTACGCCCAGCTTGGAACTTTCGTACCCGGATACCACCTGCCCGGTGTAAGTAAAGTAGACATCCTTGACCAGGTATTTCCCCAGCGATAGCTCCGAGCTTTGGAGAAGTATTAACGCCGGATCGATGTTATTGTTCAAATTCGGGGTAAAAAAAGTGGGATTGTTGAATAATTTGGCCTTATCCTGAAAGCTCAGATAGAACAGATTAGAGGTGATGCTGGAGCGCAGGCGCACGTAGTCGAGTTTCAGGCGGCGCTCCAGTTGGCGCTCGATCGGCCGGAAGAGCGGGCGGATCAGGAAGTTCTCGGTCATGGTCAATCCCACTTCTCCGGCCTTGTACTGCAGATTCTTCACGCTGTAGCCGAGATGGGCCAGCACATCTTCCTGGGTTTCCCCGATCACCTCTTCCTCGGTTTGCAGCTTAAAGCGGAAGTCTTCCCAACGCCCCTTGGACACCTCCTTCTTGGTGATGGGATCGATCACATACAGCTTCAGGTAGATATCCAGGGGAAAGCTCTCGGTGCTGCTGGCGGCAACCGCCTCTTCGGTGCCGGCGCCCACTTCGCTGGGCAATTCGGTAATCACCTCGGAGCGCACGGTGGTGTAGGCGCTGCCGTAAACCTCCGGATAGATCTCGAAGGGATTAAACTCCGCCCCGAAGCGGTCGACCCGGAACTTGACGTCGAGATATTCCACCCGGCCGCGGGATGATTGCACGCTGCCCGCCACCCGGAAGGATTCGTCGATCAGCCGCCCGGAGAAGTCCATGCCGGGGGAGGCGTTGTCGATGTTCAGGTCCATGAACACTTCCCCCACATAGGCGGGAATGTTGACAAAGTAGCGGTTGTTGTTGCCGGGGCGGGCGGCGACGTCCCAGCGCATGTTCATCAGGAAGCCGATCACCTTGTCATCTTCGTCATAGGCATACTCCCCGTCGCCGTCGTACATCCCGATGAAGGGAAAGGTGACCCGGCAGTCGTACAAGACCACGGTACCCCGGGCCAGGGCGGAATCCGGCGGGCCGGTGAGGTAGAATTTTTCTCCCGGCCGGCGGCCCCGGGTGGCAAAGAAGCCGTATTCCCCTTCCTCCATCATCCCGTAAAACGAAAGCGGAATGCCTTCCACCGCGGTTTCCAGGGTGAAGATGCCGAAGTTCAGCCCCATATCATCCAGCACCCAGGGGGCCAGGGAGGCGGAGTCGACCCGCACCTCCCGTTCATTGGCGATACGCGCCCAGTGGCCGTCCACATATCCCTCCAGGCGGTGGATCTTCAGAAAACCGCTGGCCTCGGTCAGCTCCGCATCCACCTTCAGCCCGCTGACCGGGGGAATGGTGTTCTCGAAGGCCAGGCTGCCGTCGCTGATCTTGACCCGGGCCTCCTGGAAATAAAACTCGTTGCGGGTGCCGCGAAGGTGGGCGTAAACCCGCCCATCGGATTGTGGATTTTTAAAAAACGGCTGAAACTTGGGCAGCTCCGCCAGCACATTGCCCGCCAGGGTCACCCGGAAGTCGACCGGCCCGGCCTCGTCGATGCTCAGGTAGCCGCGCCCTTCCACGGTGTAATCGTCCTCGCTGATATAACGGAACTGGCGGATTTTAGCAACATGATCCTTCAGCTCCCAGAAGCTGCCCCCGGCATTGAGGGAGTCTTCAAAGGACAGGGTAATGGCGCTGAACGGATTGCCGCGGAGATTGCCGTCTTTCACCGTCACGTCGCCGTAGAGCACCGGCCGGGTCATGGTGCTGCCGGCCACCACCTTATAGGAAAATTTGCCCTGAATGACTTCGGGATCGCGGAAAATGGTCTCCGCCAGGAAATTGCTTTCAATGTTTTCCCCGCTCATCACCATGCGCAGCGAGTCGGTTTGCACATTCCAGGCAACATCGCTCACCAGGATCGAATCGCCGTTCAGGCGCAGCCAAAAGTTGTCGAAGCGCAGCCAGTGGGATTCCAGTTGCCCGGAGAGGCGGGTGTCATAATAGCCGACATCGTTGATGATCACATCCTCGGCGCTGAGGTCGAAGGTCAGCTCCGGATCGCCCACTGTGCCGCGAATATCCATCTCGCCGTAGATCTTGCCTTCTTTCATGATCCGTTGCAGCGAAGGGCTGTTTTCGAGATAGCTGTCCAGGGCAAAGTGCTGGATCCGCACGTTCCCCTCGAAGGGATCTTCCGGCCCGGTTCCCATAAACAGCCGGCCGTAGAACAGGTTCGGCGCCTCCAGCAAAGTGTTGACACCCTGGGGCGAAAACGCCACATCGAAGCTTCCCTCGATGGTTTCCGGGAAGGTGAAGGCCTGGAAGGTACCTTTGTAGCGCTGATCTTCCAGGAACACATTGGTGATGTGGGTGGACACCGTCAACTGCTCATCCCGGGGATCGCTCTGGGAAACGATATTCATCTTGGTGGAAAGATAATCGTAGGGACCGGCCAGGTAATAATTGTTATAGCGGCCGATCATAAAGTCGGCAATCAGCGGATTCCGGGTGAACTTGCGCAGCGGGAAATCCTTGACTTGCATTTTCTTGAAATACGGATCGCTGAACACATTTTCGATAATGCCTTCCACCTGGAAATCGTCGCGCAGATCCTCATTAAAGAGGCTGTACTGAAAAAGTTGATCATCCAGAGTATAGGGGCCCACCGCCCGCACCAGCAGTGAGTCCTGGCTGTAGGCCTGGCAGTCGAAATTGCCATTGAATTTTTTGGTGATGAAGTTGCCCCCGAAAGTGGTGCTGAGGGTGACCTTCCCCTGATTGAGATCGTTCAGGATCGAAAAATAGCGTTCCGGAACCTCGACCACCGATTCCAGGTTCAGGTTGATCAGGTTAGTCTTGAAGTTGACCGTCCCGTAGCCCTCGGTGCGAAATTCGAAAAAGGAGGCGCGGATATCCTTCAGGTTCAGCAATTTGGTGGAGGTATTGTAGGCCAGGCGCACCGTATCGCGATTGAACGGCACCACGGCGTAGAGCAGGTCCGGGCTGTGCATTTCCGCTTCGATATCGAGGTTCTTAAAAGGCCCTTTAAAGGTGCCCCATCCCTTCATCTTCCCTTCGTAGGCATATTCGAAGATGCTGTGCGACTGTTTGAGATATTTCACCGATACATCGCGCACATCGAGACGCCAGTCGGCTTCCGGGCGGAAGATATCGGCAATCACCCCCCGGAACGTACCCCGGCCGTCTTCGACCTGGCAGTCGAACGGGGCGATATTCAGGCTATGGCGGTCGAGATTGAGCACGAAATGCGGCGCGGTGATGTGCTGGTTGTAGAGATAGACCGAAAAATCATTCACCTGAATATCCCCCGCAAAAGAGAGGCTGTCCAGGGAAAAGGTGCGGCTGTTCACCTGCACATTGCCGTGGAGATTGGCATTCTCGATCTGCCAAAAATCAAACGGCCAAAAAGGCCAATTGGAATTGATCAGACATTCTTCCAGGTAAAGATCGGCCAGCCATTTTTTTTTCGTAAAATCCACCTCGCCGGCCAGATGGATCATAGAGCTGTCTGCGCCAAGGAAGCGGCCCTCCAGGTTGAGGTCGATGATCTTGCTGTTAGCGCGGTATTTCAGCCGTCCGTCGAGATCGCTCAGCAGCGGAAAGCGGCGATTCTCGATCATCTGCAGGTCCATCCCCCCGTCCTGGATCTCGACCGAATCGATCTCGGGGAATTTCTGGATATTGGTGATAATCTCCTCGAAGACTTTCTCCAGCGACACGCCCTCGCGGGTCTTCAGCCGGGTGTCTTCGGTATAATAGAGACTGAGGTGAGGCTTGACCACGGTGACCGATTCGATCAGCCCGGTGGGACTGAATCCATTGCGGAACACTTTCAGGAAATTTACTCCCACCCGGATCTCCTCCAGGTCGAGCGAGAAGGTATTGTTCTCATCGGCGGCGCGAACCCGGTAAAAGGAGACCGAATTCCAGCCGATGGAAAAATCGTTGATCAGCAGCGATTCCCCGAGGTAGGGCTGAAGTTCGCTGATGATGATGGCCCGCACCTCGTTCTTGATCGGGGTGAAGGTCCAGAGGAGGTATCCCAGAATCATCACCGAAAATGTTACCACCAACAGGTAAAAGTGCCAGCTTCGGTGTTTATGTGCCATGTTTTTTCACTGTCATTCTAAATTTCCCCGGCGCAGCATTACGGGCGCCGAATGTACGGCAACTTAAGCCGATTTTCAATCTCTTATAATGTTTACCGTCGGAAAAGATTCAGCTTTTCTGAGATAGATTGTCAAATATTTATTTTTTTTACAGATACTGGATGCTGGATACTCATTCCGGCGGCGCCAGCAAGCGGGTGACCGTCACGGTCTCAAAGCCGCGGTTGTGCAGATCATCGATCAGCTCCGGCAGAATGGTATACAGCTGATCGCCGTTTTTCCGCTCCGAAGCCAGGTGCATCAGCACGATCGCCCCGTTGAGATCGGATTGGGGATTGTCTTTTCCCAGGATATGGGCATAGACCGCCTGAGGGGTTTTATAAAGCGGCGCCGCCGGGTCGTTCACCCAGTCGAAGGTATCGAAGCCGCGGGTCCAGCCAATATGCTGGTAGCCCGCCTCCGCCGCCCAGTCGATGATCTCCTGATTGTATTCGCCGTAGGCCGCCCGCCAGTAGGGCACCATCGCCTTGCCGGTGAGCGCCCGGAAGAGGCTGTCGGTGCGCAGCAGTTGCCGCTGCACATAGGCGCGGTCCACCCCCGGCGCCAGATCGTGACGCCCATTCTCGGCATAGGTGGTCAGATGGGGGTGATTGTAGGTATGGTTGCCAACCTCGTGGCCGGCGGCCAGCAGCTGCTGCACCAGATCCGGATAGCGCTCCACAAACTGCCCGGTGAGAAAGACCGTCGCGGTCACTTTTTTCGCCTCCAGGATGGCCAGTATTTCCCGGGCGCCGGCATCGGAGGCGCCGCCGTCGAAGGTGAGTGCCACCCGGCGGCGGGCGGGATCGCCGCGCAGCACCGGCTGGCGCCGCGCCTCCCGCACCGGATGGCGGTAGCTGACCTCGAAATAATCCTGGTATACCAGTTGCTGGGTTTCGTTCCAAACCCCCACCCGGATGCGGTTGCGGCCGTAGGCCAGGGGGATGGGGTAGGATTTGGTCTCCCCGTGAAGGACACGCTCGCTGCTCACCGGCCAGTCATTCTGCCAGATCACCACCACTGCTCCCCGTTCCACCGGCAGGGTGTAGTGATAGACGCTGCGGGCGAGCAGCGCCGGTGAACCATCCGCGCTGGGCGGGGCCAGAGTATCGATCGGCGTCGGCAGGGGAAGCGCGTCCCGCACCACGGCGGCGGGCGGCGGCTCCGCAGCAGGGGCAGAAGCGGCTTCTGCGGCGGGGGCTTCGCCTTTTCCCCAGTGCATCAGCAGCAGCAGGCTCAACAGCACATTCCAGCAGACGATCAGGGTCAACTGATGCCGGCGCAGAAATGCCCCGAACTTCCCCAGCCGGTAGATCTGATAGCACTTCCGGCTGCAGAAAAAATGGTGATCCAGATGCAGGCGGCAGCGGGAGCAAATATTTTTCTTGCAGTGGAAGCAGCGTATCCGGGTGATGACCCCTGGATGTTTATGGCAATATTTTATACTCATCGTCGGGAATTTAGGCCTTTCTAACCGGATACTCAAGCATATAATACGCTATTATCAGAACTTACGTCGCTAAAATACACGCTTGATTTGACCGGGAAAATTTCAGAAGTTACCGGCGATTTTTTTTATCGGCGGCAGCCGAGGGAACATTAATGGTATGGCAGGAGATAAAATCAGTATGATGAACCAGACGTTAGAGCGTTCGCAGATGCCGCTGCCGGAGTCGGCGCTGATCCCCGGCGCCGAGCCGGTCTTCATCGACCAGGGCAAAACCGGGATCTTGTTCCTGCACGGGTTCACCGGTTCTCCGTACGAAGGGCGCGACTTTGCCTTCCATTTTGCGCGGAAGGGCTATGCCGTATGGGTCCCCCTGCTGCCCGGTCACGGCACCCGCCCGGAGGACCTGGAAGGCATCCCCTATCAGCGGTGGCTCGAAGCGGCAAAATCCCATTACCTGGAGATGAAGAAACATTACCCCACCGTCATCGTCTGCGGACAGTCGATGGGAGGCGCCCTGGCCCTGCACCTGGCGGCCGGTCACCCGGTGGATGCGGTGATATCCCTGGCCGGCGCGATTTTTGTCAAAGACTGGCGGCTGAGACTGCTTCCCCTGGCCCGGAAAGTGCTGCGCTACCAATATAAATCCAAAGGCCCGGATATCCGCTGCAAAAAGAACAAGGAGAAGATGGCGACCTATCATAAATATCCCCTCTCCAGCCTGGTGCAGTTTCTTAACCTGATCGAGTTTGTGCGGGCGGAGCTGCCGCAGGTAACCAGCCCGACCCTGATCGTGCATTCCCGGCGCGACCATACCATCACTTACGAGAACCTCGATTACATCTACCATGCCATCTCGGCAACCGTCAAGAAAACCCTGACCCTGGAAGATTCTTACCACATTATCAGCGTCGATCAGGAGCAGCGGCGGATATTTGAGGCGGTTGAAGCATTTCTTCAGGAGGTGATTAAGCCGTGAATGGGTGGATGGGTGGATGGGTGGATGGGAAAAAGCAGGCTAAAGCACATGCATTTGATCATCATTCCGGTTTTTCCCCATTCACCCATTTACCCATTCACCCATCCACCGATCTCCAGTCTTACTCGACCCCGCAACGATAAATGAGGGCATAATTTCATCGCAACCATGAAAACATCATCCCAAAACACGCCACAAACCTCAAAAAAATAACGGTTTTTCCATTTCTAATTTCAATTATGAATTGACATTTTCTTCATATTTTAGTAAACTTTCCGAATTGGAGGCTTATACCGATATTAAGTGGGTTCGTAATTTAATTATCTTTTATTGGAGGAGACAATGGCGCGAGGCTCGATAATCTTCAAAATCCTTATCGTCGTTTTCATCGCAGTGTTGTGGCAGGTGATCTATATTCCCGGCAGAATCTGGAAAGAAGAAAATTCGCTTGAAAAAATCGGCCGTCAGAATATGAATGCAATTTATGAGGCCGAGAACTACTATTACAACAAGACCAAAAAATTCGTGCCCGCCGACTCTCTGGAGAATCTGCTCTCATTTATCAATGCCGATTCCAGCCTGCAGCAAAAGCGGCAAATCGGTGAACTGACCCATATTCTGACCGACAGCATTGACCGGGTGCTGGAGATCCCGGTGCTGAGCAGCATCGTGCCGGTCTCCGAATCGATCAGCGAGATGAACGGGGACCTGGATTTTAACAGCCGCTATTTTGAGAAATATCCGGAAATCCTCACCGCCAAGAACGACATCAAGGCGGACCTGCGCAAATTTGACGGCACCATCGACTTTCCCAATTTCTGCGCTGCCAAGACCTTTGTTGACTCCCTGAAGATTTTAAAAGACCGGATCAATGAGTATAACCTGCAAAACAGCACGTTGCTGGTACAGCGTTACATCGACTCCCTGGAGGTGTACCTGCCGAAAGTCGAGCTGTCCCAGGTGCAGACTTACTGGAAGAGCACCTATGACAAGGTCAACCAGTTCATCAAAGCGGTCAACAAGACCGACATCGCCAGCGTCTCCAGCGTCGGCACCCGCCTGAACAAATTCATCGACCGGGCCAATACCGGGATGAGCGGGCTGCAGAAATCCGACCTCAACGCCAATCTCCAAATGCTCAGCCGCCAACGGCAGGCGATTGCCGGAGTTCACAACCACTTTATCTCGGATTATTTCCTTTTGACCCAAAAGCGGGGAATTCTGCAATTGAATGAAGTCGATTCGGTGCTGGTCAAATTCAATGAAAGCAACTTCTACAGCCCGGACACCTTTGACGGCAAGAACCGTTACCTGGTTCATTATACCCCGGGTAAAAACAACATCATTGTCGAGTCTCCCAACTTGCTGAACCGCTTCCAGGATGAATTGAAATCGGCCACGGCTCCGGTGCAAAATCTGGGTATCTTCCCGGTGCTGACCCGGCTGGACACCTCTCTGAGCAATCTGGGCGATCACCTCGACAAGGTCAAAACCGAGCAGCGCCTGAGCCGCTACAGCACCGAACTGCTGCTCAACATCAAGGAGCTGAGCGCAGAGTTGAAAGACCTGAGCAGCGTGCGTTTCTACCGCTATGCCCACGGGCTGAAGACCTTTGTCGATACCATCCAGACCGAACGGCGCTTTTCCGCGCTCAAGCCGCTGATCGAAGATATCCGTAACCCCATGGACACCCTGGCGGTGCGCCTGGAGAATAAGAACATCACCGATCTGGAAAAACGGATGGATTATTTTGCCGGGAAGATCGGGGTGCTGGATTCGATGATCGCCAACAACAATAAAATTCCGGCGAATGTTCGGCGCGCCGTCAACTTTACGGCCGACTTCGAGAATGCCAAGGGAAATGTTCTCAATGACCTAAAGTCTGCCATGAATCCTGCCGACGGTGAAAAACTACGCCAGGCCGGCGTTGCAATTGATAAATCGACAGATGTGATCCTGAACGGGTATCACGAGCCGGTTTATGGTATCTTCTTCTCGAAGAAGCATAAAAATCACGGATATATCGAAAACGGACAGAAAAGCTGGGAAAATCAGTAGCAAACCCGGGATCGGACTATGGGAGAGATCATCAACAGCATCAGCTTTCAGGATAACAATATCAGCTGGCTTCTGGCAGAGGTAGAAAGCGGTCAAAGTATCACCATCAAAAGGGTAGCTGAGAATCCGCTGCCCTTTATTATTAATTACGACAACATCCAAAAGCCGACAACGGCGCTGCGGATTGCCAACCATCTCTACAAGCTTGCCAGTACGAATGATCTTCCCATGCAAAATGTGCGCTTCCTGCTGTCCGGGAAGTTTGGCATGGTCAGAAAAATCCAGGTAGATCGCACCATTCCGGAGAATGTCTATCCGCAATTGGTGGAGCAGGAGTTGCAGGCGGTGCTGCCGGCACCGACCGAAGACTATCTGATCTATCAACCGGCCTACGCCCGCCCCCGCGAATTGCTGACCTTCTGTATGCGCAAGTCGCTGTTCTCATTTTTCCAGAGAATCGCCACCGAGGCCCGGCTGCCGGTAACCCAGATCAGCCTGAATTGTTTTTCGATCGACGAGCTCTACCGGCGGTTTTTCCCCAACATCATCGGGCAAACCCTGATGGTCAACTTTACCGACCGGGGATTTGAGATCGTGCTCTCCGATGAAAACAGCTTTCTCAATTTCAGCTTCAAGCCCTATGCGAAATCGCTGCAAAGCATCGACCAACTGGACGAATCGGAAATATTTTCGACCTTCACGGCCATGGTGGATGATATCCAGCATCCCGGGCCGATCGATATGCCGCTGTATTCCATTTCGCAGATTTTCCTCTTCGGCACCGGCTTCAAGGCCCACTGGCTGGATCGGCTGCAGAACCAGTGCAGCCACACCCTGCGAATCTTGAACCCGACCGACACTGCAGAGTGGCAGATCATTTCCGAAGACGCGCAGTTCAATTCTATGGGGGCATACCGCTTTGTGGAACCCCTGTCTAATGTTTTTTAAATATTTTTTATAATACTCAAAGGCTTGGTCATGGTAAAAATTAACTTGTTGGATCTTCCGGAAAAACCGCAAACCGGCAAACCGCAGGATACGGATGATGCCGGGCAGGATTTGAATGCTTCATCCAAGAAGGATATGGAGTTTGATTTTTTTACGGATGATGACGACCGTTCCACCACTATGCCGGATCCTAAACCGGCCGCCGTGGATGAGACGCCCGATGATAAGCCTTCCGATTATAGCAGCCGCCCCACGTTTACCGATAGCATCGATGAAGATGTGCCCCCGAGCTTTGATGACATATCCCCGAAAAGCCGGTTTTTGAAGTACGGGCTATTTGCCCTGGCACTGCTGTTCGTGGCGGTGATCATTTATTTTCTGATTCCCGGGAGCAGCGAACCGACCCCGCCGCCGCCGGTGGTTGACGATCCGTCCGGCACCGTGCCGGAACGGCCGGCGATCCCGGAGGCCATACAGCGGCTTTATGGCGAGAATCAGTCTGCCAACAATGCCCGCCTCAGCTATGCCGGGAGCTTGCTGAGTACCCAGGCGCCCGGTGCGGCCAGTTCGTTGGTGGTCATCACCCCCGGCCACGCCTACTTCAGCGTGCTGGGAGATTCCCGCGAGGCGATCGCCAAATTCCGCATGAACGTGCAGAATAATAATCCCCAGGCGGGAGAGATCGAAGCGGAATCGGTGGAAGAACAATTTGTTAACGGACAGCGAAAACTGCGGGCCGACTTTTCCATGAAGCTGCCGACCCGCAGCAGCGGTCAGTCCGCAGGGCAGTTCTCCTCGGTGCAGTCCGGGCAAAACGTAAAAAACGCCCTCCAATCGATGGCCCAGCGCAACAACCTTCGTTATACCTTTATCGACGGGCAGCGGGAAAACGCCCGCGGCATGGTACGGAATTTCTTTTATGTACGCGTTTCCGGCACCCGGGGTGATGTGATCAATTATCTGACCGAGCTGACGGATTCCCAACCGGCAGCCAGCATTGAGAAAATTTCGCTCTACCCGGCGAATGCGTCCACCATCACCAGCGGAAACACGGAGGCTCATATTGAACTGAGCATCTTCTCTCAAAACTAGAGACCTCAAGGATTACTATGCGAATTATTGCCGGAAAGTATAAGGGACGACAAATTCACGCATCCAAAGACCAATCGATCAGGCCGACAACTAATAAAATAAAGGAATATGTCTTTGACTTGTTAGGAGAGTTCGTGGAGAACGCCACAGTGCTGGATGTTTTCTGCGGCTCCGGCAGCCTGGGGCTGGAAGCGGTCAGCCGGGGCGCACAAAATGTGACTTTCATCGACAACTCTCAAACCTCTCTCCGGGTGCTGCGCCGTAACGTGAACCAGATTAAGCCGGAGGAACCCTACCGCATCATCCGCCGCGATGCCCTGGCCTTCCTGAAAAGCAATAAACAGGCGTTCGACCTGATCCTGGCCGACCCTCCCTACACCTGGGATCAGTTCGGGAAACTCCTCCCCCTGGTCTTCAATGGCGAAAACCTCTCGGAATTTGGTATGTTTGTGCTGGAGAGCGAAACCGCCAACGAGGTGAACTGGGAGAATGAAAAATACGAAGTGCTCCGCCAAAAGCAATTCGACCGTACCGTGATCACGTTCTTCACCAAAAAAGGAACCGTATGAAAGTCGCTATCTACCCCGGCACTTTCGATCCGATCACTTATGGCCACCTGGATGTGCTGGAGCGGGCCTGCCGCCTGTTCGATCATATTGTGATCACGGTGGCGAAAAACCCCGCCAAATCGCCGGTCTTCAGCGCCGCGGAACGGATGGAATTGATTCGCGAGGCGGTCAGCCACCTCAACGGCGACGGCAAGATCTCGATTGAGACCTTCGATGGATTAATCGTCAATTATGCCCGGGAAAAGAAAGCCCGGGCGATCATCCGCGGACTGCGGGCCATCTCCGACTTCGAATACGAGCTGCAGATGGCCCTGGTCAACCGCCGCCTCAACGCCGACGTCTCCACCGTGTTCCTGATGCCCCACGAGAAGTATACCTACCTCAACTCCTCCATCGTCCGGGAATTGGCTTCCCTGGGCGGCGACATCTCCAACTTCGTGCCGCCGATCGTCGAGGAACGGCTGCTGGCGAAGTTTAAGCGGAAGTAGCACCACCGCCAGGACTTTCCGTTTTCATAGAACGCGGATGACGCAGATTTTCGCGGATGACTGATTATGTTAAAAGACAAGACTCACGAATACGCTATGGCCTGAGGAATGTTTTTGCCACTTGCAGTAAGTCTTGATAACACTACGCGAAGCATCTCAAAAAAATCCGCGAGAATCCGCGTCATCCGCGTTCTATTGCCGTGCGCACTTTGTCCCAGCGCTTGATTTGCCAATGGATAATACCCGTGACCAGGTGGTTACCCTCCTGGTCGTGGATCTGCACTTCCGGGGAAAAGACCACCGCCTCCTGGCTGGCCAGGGGGGCAAAGACCTCCTGTTCCAGCCGGGATTGGTCAATGGAGAAGCGGGCGAAGCCGTCCATCTTGCCCTGATAGTGGTATTCCATGTGCATCGCCTGCATGATCAGGCGGTAGCGGGTGGGATCGACCTGCATCACCAGCAGCAGGCCGGTGGCGTATTCCGCCACCGTGGCCAGGCAGCAGGCATGCAGGCCCTTGATATGGTTGAAGTTGGCCCGCCGGTAGGGGATCCGGATCTCCAGCGCATCGTCGGAAATCTTCACGATTTCCAGGCGGTGCGGCCGGTTGAAGGGAATGATCCGCCACAGCACCCGGTTGAGCAGCCAGAGATGGAAACGGGAATGCTGCGCTCGCCGGGCCATCTTCACCAGTCGGTGCATCATTATTTAGCAGCCTCTTTCAGGATCGCCTGCAGGAAGTCCCAAAACTTTTCCACCGTGGAGACCTGCACCCGTTCATCCGGGGAGTGAGCCCCCAGGATGGTGGGACCGAAGGAGATCATATCCATGCCCGGGAACTTGTCGCCGATGATCCCGCACTCTAACCCGGCGTGAATCGCCTTCACTTCCGGCTCCGCGCCGAAGAGTTTCTGATGCACCTTCTTGGCTACCTTCAGCGCCGGGGAATCGGGATTGGGCTGCCAGGCGGGGTAGCCGTTGGTGTGGTGGATGCGCGCGCCGGAGAGTTCTCCCGCCGCCGCCATGATGCTCACCACGTTGTCCAGGGCGGTATTGACCGAGCTGCGCTGGCTGGTCAGCACGCTGACCGCATCGGCGCCGGTCTTGATCACTGCCAGGTTGGTGGAGGTCTCCACCAGCCCTTCGACGGCATGGCTCATTCCCAGCACCCCGTGAGGGATGGTATGGAGCACGTTAAGCAGCCGCTCGTGCAGATCGGTGGAGAACATCTTCCCGGGGTTGTCAAACCCGCTCTCATCCACCCGCACCGTCACGCCGGGATCGACCAGTTGAAGCTCGTTCTGATAGACCGCTTCGAACTTTTTGGCTTCCGCTTTGAGTTCGGCCAGTTTATCCGCCGGCAGGGCGACGATCGCGTCGCATTCCCGGGGAATGGCGTTGTGCTTGCTGCCCCCGTCGATGTGGGCCAGGCGCAGCCCTAACGCCGGGGCGGTCTTCCACAGGAAGCGGGTTACCAGCTTGATGGCATTGCCCAGGCCCTCTCCGATCTGCAGACCGGAGTGCCCTCCCTGCAGGCCGCTCACCCGCACCCGCACCACTTTATGGCCGGCGGGCACCGCTTCGGTTTTCAGCTTGTAGAACAGCTCGGTATCACGCCCTCCGGCGCAACCGATATACACCGCCCCGTCTTCTTCCGAGTCCATGTTGAGCAGGGTGCGCCCCTCCAGCACATCGTTGCCGAGGTTGGTGGCGCCGGTCAGGCCGGTCTCTTCGTCCATGGTGAAGAGGAATTCCAGGGGGCCGTGCTCGATGTCGCTGCTCTCCATCACCGCCAGAGCCGCCGCCACCCCGATGCCGTTGTCCGAGCCCAGGGTGGTGCCGTCGGCCCGCACCCAGTCGCCCTCTTTGAGCAGGCGGATCGGATCGCTGGAAAAATCGTGTTCGGTATCCTTGTTCTTTTCGCAGACCATATCGACATGGCTCTGCAGCACGATCACCGGCGCCTTTTCCCGCCCGGGCGTAGCCGGTTTTTTTACTACCACGTTCTGCGCATCGTCGAGCCGGTAGCTCAGCCCATTGCGCTTCGCCACCTCCACCACGTACTGGCGCACCCGGGTTTCGTCTTTGGAGCAGCGGGGAATCTGGCTGATCTCGTAAAAATGGTCCCATAAAGATTGAGGTTTGAGTTTCAATATCGCTTCCTTCACGACAGGCTCCTTTTTATTATGAGTTTAGTGTTTTCGGCGTAAGGAAATAACGAGAATTGGGGATGAGATGCAAGGTTTTTGTAAGATTCCAGGCGGGGGGTGAGTCGCGACTCGCTCCTACGCAATTTTCCAATACCCTCGCATCGTATCTGGGCAAGTCGCGACTCGCCCCTACGCAATACATCACCCATCATCAAATATTTATTTTGAATTTCTTCTAAAATCGCACGACTTTGCAGCAAAAACAATTTATCTTTGAACAGGGTATTGTCGTTATTGTTTACGTTCCGGCAGAAATTGCCGATAATGCCTGAGAATGATAACCACCGCACAGGGATGTGCCCATACCGGGAGATCTTTGATGAAGACCGCAACCGTCCCCCAATACGCCCACCTGGTGACCGGCTACGCCAGCGATCTGCTGGCGGTATTGAACGGGGAACAGCATTTTTTATACGTCAGCCCTTCTTTTTTCAATGAACTTGGCTATAACAGCGACGAACTGACCGGCGCCGGCATCGGCAAGCTGGTGCATCATGAAGACCTGCCCCAGTTTCAACAGCGGCTGGAAGCGTTGATCAATGAGAACGAGCCGTTTCTCTTCACCTGCCGTTTTGCCAACAAGAGCGGCCACTGGCTGATTTTCGAGACCACCGCCAGCCGGGTAAACGATCCGGAAGCCGGCGAGGGGAGCGTGGTGCTGATCTCCCGCGATGTGACGATCCGCAGCCAGACCGAAGCGGCGCTGGCCGCCAGCGAGGCGCGCTACCGCAACCTGACCAAAGTCTCCCCGGTGGGGATCTTCCAATGCAATGAGAACCGCTTCTGCCTCTTCGCCAACCGCCATTGGTGCCGGCTGGCCGGGCTCTCCCAGGACGATGCCCTGGGGGAAGGCTGGCTGAGCAGCATCTACCCCGCCGACCGCCTGCGTTTGCTCGATGAATGGCAACTGGCGGTCAAGCATAATCAGCCATTCAAGATGGAATACCGCTTTCAGCATTACAACAAGGATATCATCTGGGTCTACGGGGAAGGCACCGCGGTGCGCAATGATGCCGGCAAAATTACCGGCTATATCGAGACCATCATCGACATCACCGAGCGCAAGCGCACCGAGCTGGCACTCCAGGAAAGCGAGAAGCGCTACCGTCAGATCGTCGATTTTTCTCCCGACACCGTCATCGTGCACAGCAAGGGCAAGATCGTTTACGCCAATACCGCCTGCGTGAAGATGTTCGGCGGAAAGAGCGACCGCGATTTCATCGGCCGCCCGGTGATGGATTTTGTGCATCCGTCTTATAAAGAGAAGGTGCAGCAGCGTGTGCGTCAGGCAAATAGCCAGGATGCGTCCCTACCGCCGATTCATGAAAAGCTGATTCGTCTCGACGGCACGACGATCGAGGCGGAAGTAGTGGCGGCGCCGATCACCTACATGGGCGATCCGGCGATCCAGGTGGTGGTGCGGGACATCACCGAGCGGCGCCAGAGCGAGAAAAGGATGTCGATGCTCGCTCACGCCATCCGCAGCATCAGCGAATGCGTGATCCTCTCCGACCTGGAGGATCAAATCCTGTTTGTCAATGATGCTTTCCAGCAGACCTACGGCTACAGCGCGGAGGAATTGGCCGGCAAATCGGTCAGCCTGATTCGCCCGGCGCAGGATCTTCCCGGCATCCAGGAGATCCGGGAGGCCACTCTCCAGGGCGGCTGGCAGGGAGAAGTAATCAACCGCCGCAAGGACGGCAGCGAGTTTGCAGTCTTCCTCTCCACTTCCCCGGTGCGCGACAGCCACGGCAATCCGGTGGCGACGGTGGGCATCGCCAAGGACATCACCCGCCAGCACCGCTCGGAACGAGCGCTCAACCAGACCGCCCGCCAGGTGCAGTACCTGCAGAAGATGGAATCGATCAGCCGCCTGGCCGAAGGCATCGCCCATGAGTTCAATAACCTGCTCACGATTATCACCGGATACACCCAGCTCTCACTGGTGAATTCCCAGGCCGGAGAGGAGATCAAACGTAACCTCAACAAAGTGCTGCAGGCGGGCGAAAAAGCGGCCGACCTGATCCACAATCTGCTGGCCTTCGGCCGGCGGCAGTTCGCCAACCCGATGGTGCTGGACCTCAACAAACTGCTTGGGGAGATGCGCCCGGCCATCCGCCAAACCGTGGGCGATTCGATCAAGCTGCATCTGGTGCTGGAGGAGCAGCTCGGCTACATCCGGGTTGACCGCAGCCAGTTGGAGATGATCATCAACCACCTGGTCAGCAACGCCCGCGACGCCATGCCGGAAGGAGGCGAGCTGACGATCGAGACCGGCCGCATCTACTGGGATGAATCCTATGCCCGGATGCACCTGGCGGATGTGGAGCCCGGGCCCTACTGCATGCTGGCGGTCAGTGACAGCGGCTGCGGGATGGACCCGGAGACGGTCTCCCGGGTGTTCGAACCGTTCTTCTCTACCAAACCCTCGGGCAAAGGCGCCGGGTTGGGCATGTCGGCAGTCTATGGCATGGTGAAACAGAGCGGAGGCTATATCTGGATCTTCAGCCAACCTGGCGAGGGCACCGCCGTCAAGATCTACCTTCCCCAAATCGATGAACAACCGGAGCACATCGCCCCAGTCTCCCGGCCACAGCACGCCCTGGTCGGCAGCGAGACGGTGCTACTGGTGGAGGATGATGAGGCAGTGCGCAATGTCGCTGAGACCATCCTCAAGCGTTACGGATACACGGTTTATCCGGTGTCGAACGGTGAAGCGGCCCTGGCAAGCTTCCGGGCGCACCGGAACGAAATCCAGGTGCTGCTGACCGACCTCGGCCTGCCGGATACCCGGGGGGCCGAGCTGGCCGCCCGGCTGCTGGCCGAGCGCCCGGATCTTAAGGTACTCTACATGTCCGGTTACGCTCCCGGGGCGATCTTCAACCAGGGATTGCTCAACCCGGAAGACGCCCTGATCCAGAAGCCCTTTACCCCGGAGATGCTGGCCAAGCGGATCCGTAAGCTGCTCAGCGCCGACCCGGAAAACCCGCCGGATTGATCGCCGCGGCAGGGTTTTCCGGGAATCGATTGCTTATCTCCCGCCGAAGGTTTATTATACAATATATGATCAAAATTTGGCTACTTTTTTACCCCCCTTCCGTCCCCCCTTACCAAGGGGGGAAACCGGTAAGTCTCCCCTTGGTAAGGGGAGATTTAGAGGGATTAAAAAAGTATCGTATCGCTATTTATAGGAGCCCCCCATGCTGCGCATCGGTTATTACCAGTTCCGCCCTATTTTTGGAGAAACCCAGAAGAACCTTTCCCGGATCGTCAAGGCGCTGTCCGCCGCAGAAGCGGACTTGATCGTGCTGCCGGAGCTGCCTTTCAGCGGATATTATTTCCGCGACCGCGCCGAGGTGAAGGCGCTGGCGGAAGACCCGGAAAAATCGACAACCGTGGCCACGCTGTGGTCGCTCTGCCGGGAACGGGATTTCTACCTGGTGACCGGTTTCGCGGAAAAGCAGCGCGACAAGTATTTCAACAGCGCCCTGCTGATCGGGCCGGAAGGAGTGGTGCATACCTACCGCAAACTACATCTGTTCAATGAAGAGAAGCACTGGTTCGATCCCGGCGACACCCCGCTGGAGGTCAACAGCGTGCGGGGGA
This sequence comes from Calditrichia bacterium, assembly GCA_020635015.1. GTDB lineage: Bacteria > Calditrichota > Calditrichia > RBG-13-44-9 > J075 > JACKAP01. The sequence continues at coordinate 27,367 of JACKAP010000014.1, forward strand.
TGAACCTCGGCATCATGGTGTGTTTCGACTGGGTATTCCCGGAAGTGACCCGCTCGCTGGCGGTGCTGGGGGCGGACATCATCTGCCATCCCTCCAACCTGGTGCTGAGCTACTGTCAGCAGACCATGCTCTCGCGCTGCCTGGAAAATGCCATCTATGCGGTCACCGCCAACCGCTTCGGGGTGGACAAACGCCCCCACGGGGAGCTGCGCTTTACCGGCAAGAGCCAGATCGTTGCCCCGAAAGGGATCCTGCTCCACCGCGCCCCCTCCCAGCGCCGGGAGCTGTTTATCAGCGAGATCGACATCACCCAGGCGCGCAACAAGCAGATGACCCCACTGAATCATTTGTTTGAAGACCGCCGGCCGGAATATTATCATAGTCTGCAGGGAAAATGAGGAAATTGGGTGAATGATAAGAACAAAACGGCATAACAACATTGCCACAGAGACACAGAGAACACAGAGTTTTATTGTTATTCATTCATATTCTCTCTGTGAACTCTGTGTCTCCGTGGCAGTCGTCGAAGCACCGAATGTTACCAATCCCTTTTATTTCTGTACATTCTCACAGGGGAGCTTGAGCGGATCGCCGATGCCGTCGAATTTGGTGGCCTGGAATTTATCGCCGTAATAATCCTGCTGGAAGGTGACATTCTGCCACAGGGTGCAGCTGCCGTCGCTGTTCTTGACCGCGATGGCTGCCCGGATGTAGCGGTGCAGGATCACCCCGGTCAGTTGGTTGCGGCGGATCATCCAGTCGGGATCGATGATCACCACCCGCAATACCTCCCCTTTCACCCGGTCGCGATAGGTCTGGGAGGCTTTGAAGGCCGCGATCATCTCTCCTTCCAACGGCTTGTCGCTGCGCGCCGATTTGGGCATCGTGGTTCCCTGGGACTTGATATTATCCGCCGACTGGTTGAGGGTCTCGGCCATGCCCTGGTAGGCGGCGTAGTTGTCGCCTTTGATCTTGAAGCGGCCTTCGGCAAAGAATTCATAGTTGGCATTGAGCTTGACGATGATCTCGTGTTCGCCGGCTTCCAACTGGCTCAAGCGTTCGGCGAACTTCACCGGGCCGTCAAACTTGGGGCCGAATTTTTTATAGGCCAGGTCCGGGTTGCCGTAAGCGGTCACCTGGTCCCCCGCCGGGACGATATCCACCGGCAGGTAATTTTTCTGCAGGGCAGCGCCGGAAACCGTCAGGGTGCCGGTGATCAACTGCATCTCGCTGGGCTCCTGGTAGTCGTAGAGCGGCGCTTTCAGTTCATAGATAAACACTTCTACCGGGATTTTGCTGGCGGAGGCTTTTCCGACCGCGGCCGCAAAGCTCTTGTCAAAAAATGCCATGCCATAGATCGGATCGCCCGCCTTGAACTCGGTGATCATTCCGGAAGGATCGGATGGGTTGATCATCCGGTTGGAGAAGGTAATTTCGCCGTTTTTTTGTGCAAAGGTGCGCATCAGTGCCCCCTGTAAAATGAGGTGAAGCATAATTAGGAGAATTAAAGGTGAGTGGTGCTTCATGGTGACTCCTTTCGCGGTTTGGTCGGTGTAACTCAACACGCTCACAGTGGATTTTATAGAAGCAAGTATCAGGCAGGGTTCAATAGCGAAGGAAGATCAGCCGTTTTCTTTTCCGAATCAGCCGGAAGGACAATATGTTATCTGAAATTCTGGTCAGGGATGGTAGATCCGATAAATTCTCCGAAATGATGGCCGGTATTGTATGATAAAATCGAAATTTTTCGGAGTATTGGCAAAACGACGACTCAATATATTACAATAAATCGAGTATATCATGTGAAAAAAAAATCAAACGAATAGGTAGTTTCAGTTTCCGACAACTGCGCTTCTCGCTTAGCACAAAACTTCCCATTCCTTTCGATCCCGCCCCCCTTGATCATTTGATACAAACGTAAATTAATCGGCCTTATAACCGCCCCATATTCTGGGGCGGTATTTTTTTCCCAACAGTTTTGCTGGCTTATTCCCCCTCAACCCTTTATATTGTTTTAATGCTACTCCCCAAAATGAATGCGCAATCAGGGAAAATCCCCTCAACCAATCATCCCAAATCAAAAGATGGCATCCTCATCAACAAACTTGCGGAATATAATTTCCAATATTCACGGTTCGATAGCGTGGGGCTTGCACAATATCTAAGGCACGCCTTTCATGACGGAAACCAGGTGACCGGCGGTGTAATCAATAGCGGGGTATTTTACGATATAGACGACCCCGCTATTTTCTCTGCCGGGTCGCCCAGTGACATAAATTTTTCTCGAGACGTGTGGGGGGCATATTTCTACGTAGCGGCGGAAGTCATCGATGCCAACGGGGATACGATCGCGATTGTCTCCGATCATTTTCCGTATGGTGAATACTCGCCGGATAGCACCCATCAATATCTTTTCCAGCCGCTGCCAAAGTATTATAATCATGATGAGCCGGGGTCGATGAATCCGCCCATCGGCGGCATCAGTGAGGACGTGGGAATCGATGGAATTCCCAACCCTCGTGAACGAACGGCAGACGGGCGGTGAGAAATCTACAACATGGAATGGATTAGATCAGCGGGGGAATCAGGTGAGCTCCGGAATTTATATCTACCAAATTCAAGCCGGGAGATATATTAAAAGCCGTAAAATGGTGCTGCTCCGATAATGGATTGACCCCTCATCGCAGTTTATCTTATTCATACCCAATCGATTTTACCGGATCGCCAACCCGGCGATGTTGATAAATGAGTATGCTTTATATTTCAGTAAATTTCGCAGGGTAATTTTGATGAAGTTTTTGAACATATTATCCTATCCCGCCTTTTGTTTGGTATAATCCGATGTACGACGTAATTGGGGAAATAAAGTTCAATTTAATTATTATGGTACCAACAATTTATCCATTCACCGCTAATTATTTTTTATAGTGCTTATAACACTTGCTTTTTGCATATTTACCCAACACCAAAAACTGCTAAAATATAACACTGATCAGTAAATAATTCGGAGGATTTATTGAGCGAGCGCATTGTCATACATCGTTCCTGACCTTTCCTATTATCCTGGAAACGGTTCTGAATCAGCACAATCGGCCGAGCCCATTTTTTCTGTCTGACTGAGAAAAATCCAGCATTAATTTTCCTCCCCAATTACCACAAAGCCTCATTACACGCATCCGAATATACTCCTATGCTTTACGCCTTTCCGGCGGTTTTTTGACATCAACCAACCGGGTTGAGCGTTCACGCCACCCCAAACATCGAAAGGAGGTAGGAGGTACCAATGTCACACCGGTTCGTTAAAATGAATTACGGCCTGTAACAAAACAGTAAAGGAGGGAAAAACGCATGAAAACTTCGACCTTGTTTTTCACCGTTTTGATTCTGCTATACGGGAATCTTTTCGCACAAACCTTTACCCGGATAACCTCCGGCAGCATGGTAAATGACGGCGGAGTGTCTTATGGTCTCGCCTGGGGCGATTATGACAACGACGGCTTTATCGACTTGTTTGTCGCCAATGGAGGTGATACAGACAACTTTTTGTACCGCAACGACGGCGACGGGACTTTTGCGAAGATCACAACCGGCAGCATGGTCAGCGACGGGGGATGGTCCACTTCCGCCAGTTGGGGCGATTACGATAATGACGGCTATTTGGACCTGAGGGTATGCGCTGGCCAGGGCAGGCCTGGGAATCTATGGATTTACCATGTGTTACCGGGAAACGCAGGATACCACCTATTTGAATACGGCGATCAAAATGGCCGATTATTTTATTAGCCATCTTCCTCCGGATCATATTCCATTCTGGGATTTTAATTTACCGGAGGACCATCCCAGGAAGTATCGGGATGCCTCTGCTGCGGCAATTGCCCTGTCCGGATTGCTGGAATTACGCACTTATGTCAAGGACCGCACGAGATACGATGCCGTGATCAATAATATATTTGATGAGCTGACCGGCCATTACTTATCAACCGGCACCGCATCGAGCGGCATCATCCTGCATGGCGCCTACAATGTCAACAAGGAAAATCCTTACGATTGGAACGCCTCAACCATTGGGGAGATTATTACTTTCTGGAGGCGCTCAAGCGGTATCAGAAGATGCAGTAAATAGTTTGTTACCCTTTTAAAAGTGTTATTGGTTGTTGGTCTTGGGCTTTTGGTTAAGACCGTCTTTTGCCAATAACCAATGACCAACGACCAAGAGTTCATTATAAGCTTTAAAAACTTAGTATCAAGTGCAACAAACAGGAGCCCGCGATGGAAGAACTGATCCAATTTACCCTTAACGGGAAACCGGTGCAGCTCCGCCAGGATAGTGATCGAATGCTTTTATGGGTGCTGCGCACGGATTTGAAGCTCACCGGAACCAAATACGGCTGTGGGGAAAGCCTCTGCGGCGCCTGCACGGTTCTGGTGGACGGCGAAGCGGTACAATCTTGCCAGACCACCCTGAAAGAAGTGCAGAACAAATCCATTGTGACGATTGAAGGGCTGGCCCAAAACGGCGAACTGCACCCGCTGCAGAAGGCGTTTATGAATAATGATGCGCTACAATGCGGCTACTGCACCCCGGGCATGATCCTGACCGCCCACGCCTTGCTGGCCGAACATCCCAATCCGACGGAACAACAGATCATTGACGCCATGGAAGATAATCTCTGCCGCTGCGGTGCACACAAACGCATTATCGAAGCGATTCGCATGGCAGCCAAAGAAATGGGAGGTCAAAAACATGAAAAATGATGATCATCTCGATTTCGATTTCACTGAAGGCTTTATAGATTCCCCACTCAGCAGGCGCAAGTTCCTGAAAATTTTCGGCGGCGGTATCTTTATTTTCATGACCGTCGGCGAGATGCCGGCCTGGGCCCAGGAAGGTTCCGGCCGTCCCTCCCGGCCGGCCCTGCCCACGGATTTCAACGCTTTTCTGCGGATCGGCGAAGACGGCAGGGTGGCCTGCTATACCGGCAAAATTGAGATGGGTCAGGGGGTGGTGACCTCCCTGGCGCAAATGCTGGCCGAGGAGCTGGATGTGGCATTGGAATCGGTCGACATGGTGATGGGCGATACCGATCTTTGTCCCTGGGATATGGGCACCTTCGGCTCCATGTCCACCCGTTTTTTCGGCCCGCCCCTGCGTGCGGCCGGCGCTGAGGCGCGCCAGGTGCTGCTTGAGCTTGGGGCAGAACATCTGAAGCTGCCGGCCGATCGGTTGGCCATCGAGAACGGGGTGATTTATGAACGGGCGAACCGGAACAACAGCGTCTCCTACGCCCAGTTGACTCAGGGCAAAAAGATTGCCCGCCATGCCTCCGGCAAGGTGCCGCTCAAATCGCCGGATCAATTCAAGATTATCGGCAAACCGGTATTTCGCCGCGACGCCTATGCAAAAGTCACCGGCCAGGCCAAATATGCCGCGGATATTCAACTGCCCGGCATGCTGTATGCCCGGATACTGCGTCCCCCTTCCCACGATGCAAAACGGATATCGCTTGACCTTGCTGCCGCGAAACAAATTGCCGGAGTTCAGGTGATCGAAGATGGAGATTTGATCGCGGTGCTGCATCCCTATCCGGATGTCGCGGAAAAGGCGATTTCCCTGATCAAAGCCCTCTATGACACCCCCACATCCGGCCTGAACGAGGAGACCATTTTCGCTCACCTGCTGAAAGTGGCCCCGGAAGGAGAATCGGTAGGGGAAAATGGGAATCTTGACCAGGGTGTGCAACAAGCCGCAACCACTTTCGAGCAGACCTACCTGGACGGGTACAAGGCCCACGCCCCGATGGAACCGCACAGCGCGGTGGTCAGTGTCGAAGGCGATAAGGCCACGGTTTGGCCCTCCTCGCAAACCCCGTTCCGGGCCCAGACCGAGGTCGCCAAAGCGCTGGGCATCCCGGCCGGGAATGTGCGGATCATCTCGCCCTTCCTTGGCGGCGGCTTTGGGGGAAAATCTGCTAATCGGCAGGTGGTGGAAGCCGCCCGGCTGTCCAAACTGGCCGGCAAACCGGTGCAGGTTGCCTGGTCGCGCCAGGAGGAATTTTTCTATGATACCTTCCGGCCGGCGGCAGTAGTGAAAATCGACTCCGGCATCGATCCAAACGGCCGCATCGCTTTCTGGGATTATCATGTATATTTTGCCGGAGAGCGGGGCTCGCTGCATTTTTACGACATCCCGAACTCGCGCACCGCTGCGCACGGCTCCGGCTGGGGCAGCGAGCCCGGCACCCATCCCTTCGCCACCGGCGCCTGGCGGGCGCCGGCCAACAATACCAACACCTTTGCCCGGGAATCCCAGATGGACATCATGGCCGCGAAGGCGGGTATCGATCCGGTGGCCTTCCGCCTGAACCATCTCTCCGATGAGAAAATGCGCCGGGTTCTGCAAACCGCAGCGGAAAAATTCGGCTGGAAACCCGCTGCAGCGCCGAGCAAACGCGGCTATGGGGTGGCCTGCGGCATGGATGCCGGAACTTATGTCGCCACCATGGCCGAGGTCGCCGTCGACCCTGATAGCGGGAAAATCACCGTGAAGCGGGTTCTCTGTGTCCAGGATATGGGATTGGTGATCAATCCCCAGGGCGCGACCATCCAGATGGAAGGCTGCATCACCATGGGGCTGGGGTATGCCCTGGCGGAAGACCTGCGCTTCACCGGAGGCACGATCCACGATCTCAATTTTGACAGCTATGAGATTCCCCGTTTTTCCTGGCTTCCCCGGATCGAAACCGTCATCATCGATGCCCCAAACGAAGCGCCCCAGGGCGGAGGCGAACCGGCGATCGTCACCATGGGCGCGGTGATCGCCAATGCGGTTTTCGATGCGGTCGGGGCGCGGGTGCTGCAGTTGCCGGTGACGGCGCAACGGGTCAAGGAAAAGATGGGCTAGCTAAATATTCGTTATCAAAAAAATCTGATCCTGAATAGTTGGATAATCGGCGGCATCGATAAAACCGGCGACAGGCGTGAATTCGGCCGGAACAACATCTATAACATATTCTCAAGGCGATTGCCCAGCGCTTTCGCGAACCGCTGCATCGCCTTTCGGTCTTCCCCCTTGTAGGAAAGCACGATTTCACCGTCCAGGAGACTTTGCAGTTGAACACGCATTGCGTCGGTGCCTTGCCGGGTCTCCCGGGTGAGTTGCTGAACCCGATCCTGATGTCCGACAAACATGCATTTAGCGCGATATTCCTCTTGTAATGTTTTGATTTCCCACAACAGGCTTTCCGTCGGCTGGGAAACGTCAACCACTACGGCCGCCACCTCTCCGGCGGACATTCTCACCACTTGACGCCAATGTGCCAGATTCACGCGAACCACGGTGAGGCGGGGTGCAAACGTACTCTGCGCTTTTGCCGTTACCATTGATATTATCCGGCTAACCGCAGCCTGGTCGGTTATTTGGAAAACCTTGGCTCGCTCAACTTTTTGGAATGCGCGCCAGAAGCCCAATGATGCAAAACCGCCGACGGTAATCATCGCGGCGATTGTCATAATAATGACAATCATTGCCAACATAAGCATGAAGACAATGATAGCCAGAAATATGCCGGCGATAATATTATCCTCTCCTTTGAATGCCTGCTCCAGGGATTTCGAAAGATCGCTGTTAATAAGCAATGTAGCGAAGAGATAAAAACCGATGATCAGGAATGGTATGGCAACCCAACGCTGAACCCGCAGAAAACGGTAAATACGTTTGGGACTTCCGATGGCAGCAATTTCGGCATCATCCAGGGTTACTAACCGCCAGCGCTGACCCATTGCCGTCGTGACGGCAAAACTGAGCATCTTTGACGCTTCGGAAAAGCCAAATCGCCTCAGGAACAATACCAGCCGGCGTCGCCCACGCGCCAATCGGGATCCGAGCACGAGTAAAACCGCACTCAATAGACCGCCCAAAAACAAGGTCTGGAGCGCCTCCCCCGGGGCGGAAAGGAAGAGATACAAAATCATCACGATCGTTGTAATGCAGGCAGCAATGAAGCCGCCCAACACCAGCAGTCTGCCAAGTAAAATGAAAATCACACCGGAAATGCGCCGGAATTGTGATCTTAGTTTGACTTGATGAACGATTTGAATCGCCATAATCTGCCGCCAAGCTTTTTCAGGATTTTATAATGCGAGACGGTCTTTCTAATCATGATCGCGCCCTCAATGAATGCCATCGTTTGAGAGTCAGGGTGAAAATACCCGCGTTATCATTTTCTGGTTGAATTTAATGACGGAAATGGGGCACTTCAAGCGGAGAGATTTTGCAGACGGCGCCTTCAGAGCTTCCCGGCCAACGCCGGGAAACTCTGTGCCAGTTTGAGACAAGCGGTTAGTTAGTATCCAGCCCGCGAAACACACAAAAGAAACGAAACAATGCATCATGGCATTTTAGTTTATTTGGTGTATTTCGTGGGCTGAATAGTTACAACGGAAACAGGTGTTTGGGTAGTTGTTCCATTTGTAGCGACACGTTGAAGCGTGTCGCTACAAATGGATAAACGCGCAGAACCGCGATTCTATCGCCCCACCGACCCCAACACGAAAATAGTATGGTATGACCCGCCGTTTGGGTCATACCATACTACCGGATGAGGAGCATTTTTCGCGTTTGCACAAAACGGCCTGCTCCCAATTGGTACAAATACACCCCGCTCGCCAGGCCCCCGGCATCCCAGTTGTATTTGTAGCTGCCAGCGCTTAAGTTTTCCGAAACCAGTTCAGCAACTTCCTCTCCCAGAATATTATAGATGTTCAGGGTCACCCACCCGGCCTTCGCTAAAGCGAATTCGATAGTGGTGCTTGGGTTGAAAGGATTGGGATAGTTTTGAAAAAGCTGAAAGCCTGCCGGTAGATTTCCGGATGAAATGGGTATTTCTTCGATGCCCGTCAGGTTGTCAGAGAGAGGCTTGCTACCCGGACCGCCATAGGCGCCCATATCATTAAAAAATAAGCCCTGCGCCGGCCAGCGGGCGAATCCGGGATTGAGCGGATCCTCCGGATCATTATAAACCGGATCCAGATTCCCGCCATCAATACAGGGTGAGTTGCTTAACAAATAATAGAATGTGGTATCAGCGAAGAGCGGATCGGTTTCAATGTTGGCTGTACCAAGGTACCCACCTTCTATATCTGAATATTGAAGATCCATAATGCCCGAAATCTGCGGATCGCTCGGCGCCGTATTGCCCCAGACGATGAGATTCATGGCACTGGGTATTGTGGCCCCTATAATCCTTATCCCACCACCGGATTCGGTTGCTGAATTGCCAACGATGGTGTTATTGGATACATTGAGGGGATTTGTTCGGTTTGTTTTAAGCGCAGCGTTTGCCGCGGGTTTTCCGGCGCCTCTCCCTCCCATCCCGGTCGTTTTTGCCGCTGAAGAAGTAAATTCAAACAGAATGCCGCCACCGGTAGGGGCAGAATTACCAATGATCAGGTTGTTTTGGATAACCGGTATTTGATTGAAAACATCAATGCCACCGCTTCCGCCTTGCGTCGCATTGATTGAATTTCCTTTTATAATATTATTGGTTATTAGAAAATTTGCAGCACCGGGCTCTATACCACCACCGTATGCAACCGGCGCCGTAATGGTGTTATTTATAATGCGATTATTCGCTATGCGAACCGTTTCATTGCCATCCGAATATGTGTATATACCCCCACCCAGACAATATTCAGTCACATTTGTAGAAGTGATGCTGTTATGACGAATCAGGTTGTTCTCAATAATCAAATCCTGGCTTTGGAGAAAGGCGTAAATCCCCCCACCATAGGCATCTGTCGGTTGATTAATCGCGTTAAACTCTATAATATTATTTCTAATGGTAGCAGTACTATTAAAAATATGTATTCCCCCTCCGTATTTACCATTTGCTATTACAGTACCGCTGCCGCCGGTAATGGTAAATCCGGCGAGCACCGAGGTGGTGTCTTCCCCGGAAATGAATGTCACGACCGCTCCGCTGTCCGGGTGACTCGGCTGGCTGCCGTCGATGACCGTATTGGCAATATGGCTGGTATCGCCGTCAGTAAGAAAATGGCTGGCAACGGTGATGGCCTTACCGAGATAATTGATGTTCTCGATATAAATGCCGTCGGCTACCAGAACGGTATCGCCGTCGCTCGCTGCATTGATGCCGGCCTGGATGTCCGGCTGATCCACCGGGACATTGATGATGTTTGCTTTTAGGCTAAATCCCAACAACACGCAACTTAAAATGACGTGAACAAATTTCATCATATTTCTCCTGAAGTTTTTAGCTGATATTGGAACGAGCGTTGTCTTTTTGGATAACGTGCGCAGCTTTAGTGAAATTGGATTGATCATATCTTGATGAATAATGTCTGATAAAAAACAGAGCCTCCCGGCTCAGGCGCTTTCTGAAAACCGGGAGGCTCGACTTTATTTAACGGATTAACAACATTTTCTTTGTTTCATTAAAATCGTCGATTTTGATGGAGTAATAATACACCCCACTTGCCAACCCACCCGCATCCCACTCATATTTGTAAGTGCCGGCAACCATGTCTTCCGCTACCAAAACCGCCACTTCCTGCCCCAAAAGGTTGTAAACCTTTAGCGTCACCCTGTCGCTGTGGGGCAGGGCAAATTCGATGGTGGTGGAGGGGTTGAAGGGGTTGGGGTAGTTTTGGCGCAGTTCGTAAGTAACCGGCAAATTATCGCCAATCGGTTCAATAGCAACGGGCGAACCCAATGGCGATTCCTGTGCGCCGATGTCCGGCATAGAACCAGCAGGATTGGGACGCGGGTTGCCGTTGTAATCAAAAGGCGGGGCATGATACCAGATGCCACTGATTTCAATCGAGTCGATACCGGCTCCGATGCAGGAACTGCTATCCGAGAGGTTAAACAGGGTATCGGCAAAAAAGGGATCGGCATCGATGTTACCCATTCCCGATGGATAGCCACCCTGGACATCGCTATAATGCACTCTGATCGCCCCGCTTGACAAATAGTCGATCTGTGGATATTGGGGCGCCGTATTTCCCCAAAAAATGGAATTCAGAATGGTGGCGTCAGACTGTGCACCATCAACACGAATACCACCGCCTGATACCCTGGCAAAATTGTCGACAACGGTATTATTAATCATCTGTGCCGTGCTGTTCTGGCAGCGAATGCCGCCGCCATAATCGGCTTCATTACCGGAAACAATATTATTTGCAACTCGAATATCGTTGTTTGCGGATGCCATGTTGGACCACAGCGAAATGCCGCCGCCGTATGAATTATTGTCGTATATCACGTTCCCGACAATGGTGTTGGCATCAATATCTATCGTGCCGTACGCGACATCCACCATCAGGCCGCCACCATTACTGGCGCTGACAGCGCTTAACATCTCATTATAAGAAATGTTATTGCCAACGACGGAAGCGCTCGTACCACCGCCTACCGTCAATCCGGTACCATTGACGTATGTTCCGGAAAGGGTGTTATGGATGATGCGATTATCTTTTACCAGGGCGCTTTGCGATCCTGCGGGGTCGGCTGCAACATAAGCAGCTCCATAGACGTAAAGCGATCCATAACCCGCGTTATGGGATATCATATTATGAACGATCCTTCCACTACAATATAAAGCGATCCCACCTCCCCCAGTAAGATCCGTGCCGGTCACACCGTTATGGTCTATCTTGTTATCTTCGATTATTAAATACCCGGTACTGCCTAACACAAAGCCGGCAATTCCGCCTCCCCAGGATTCTACATATGCTGGAATATTGTTGTTTCTGATTTGATTATGGGAAATACGAGCGCTTGCATTATAACAAAAGATCCCACCTCCGCCTCTTGCGGGATAGACAACACCTTGCCAGATATATTCACTTATCGTCCCGCTGCCTCCGGTAATGGTAAATCCGGCGAGCACCGAGGTGGTGTCTTCCCCGGAAATGAATGTCACGACCGAGCCGCTATCCGGGTTACTCGGCTGGCTGCCGTCGATGACCGTCGCGGAGATGTGCGACGTATCGCCGTCCATGAGAAAATGGCTGGCAACGGTGATGGCCTTACCGAGATAATTGATGTTCTCGATATAAATGCCCTCCGCCACCAGCACCGTATCGCCGTCGGAAGCCGCACTGATGCCGGCCTGGATGGTGGGCTGGTCCCCTGGAATATGAATGATATCGGCCCGGAGATAAACGGTTAAGCATAGAATCATACTAACGGATAACAAATATTTCATTGGAATCCTCCTTTGATACGGTGATGTAAGTGAATGAAGCTTTGTGCAGGATAATATAAAATTTAAACGGAGGATTCCCTATCGCTGGTGTTGCAAATGTTATTCGTGTTGTTGCATTTTGGGCTCAATACCTTCCCAAACCAGGTCGATGTTATCTTTAATGATGTTATCGCGCAGCGCTACCTTGCTGATATAGTTGTGAAATGCGCTGCCGATCAGGGCGCGGTTACCAATAATCATATTCCCGCTGATGACGGTTAGGCTTTGATTACTGTTATAGGTCACATCGATGCCGCCGCCCCGGGAGTGAGCATTTTTTTTGTGCTGTGCCCAATTGTAGGTAATGCGGTTATCCACGATCTTAATATTGCCAATACAGTAGGTCACAAAGATGCCGCCGCCCATGCAAGTACTCTCGGAACTCACCTGGTTGAACGAAATGTCATTACCAACAACGCGCGCAGTCATGTTAGAGGAAATACTCACACCACCACCGCTGGCGACGCCTCTGGCGTGAACGGCATTATGCCGGATGCGATTGTTCTTCAACACGATGCGGAACTGGTATGTAGGCGACCAGTTCGCGACAACGGCGCCAGCGAGACCTTCGGAATGGCTGGCATTGTAGGCAACGAGGTTATTGCTCACCGATGCGTTACCGATCAGGCAGAGTGCGGCGCCCCAGGTATTCTTTTTGGCGGTTAAGGTATTTTGAGTAATTCGATTGTTGCGAAGCACAATGTGGATCAGACTGTCCTGGGCATCGAAGTAAACACCGGCGCCATCCGCTTCATTGACACCGCGGATATGATTATCGAAAATCCAATTGTGCGATATATATGGCCCGGCCCAGGAACAAAAAATGCCCCCGCCCGCCCGGATATCATACCACGCATTTGCCAACTGCAATTTTGATATCGTTCCCGCGCCGCCGGTGAGGGTAAATCCGCACAAAACGGAAGTGGTATCTTCCCCGGAAACAAAGGAAACCACCGAGGCGCTGTCCGGATGGGCGGGGCGGCTGCCATCGATGATGGTGCCGGCGATATGGGCGGTATCCCCGTCCAGCAGGAAACGGCTGGCAACAGTAATGGCTTTCCCCCGGAAATTGATATTCTCGTAATAGCTGCCTTCGGCGACCAGCACGGTATCACCGGTGAGGGCGGCGTCAATGCCGGCCTGGATGGTTGGCTGCTTGGCGGGAACGTGGATAATATCTCCCGGAAGCGGCACATTAAACAGGAGGAAGATCAAAAGACAGCCAAAAAATTTCATTCCCGGTTCTCACTTTCTTTATGTTGAGCCGCATAAGCGGAGGGCGGCTTTCCGAACATCTCCCGGAACGCCCGGGTAAAGTGTGAGGGACTGTTGAACCCGACTTGATAAGCAATTTCCGAGATGTTGCCGCTATGATGTACCAGCAGTTGCGCCGCCCGCTTCAGGCGCAGGGTGCGAATAAATTCGTGGGTGGATTGGCCGGTCAGCGCCCGCAGCTTGCGGTGTAGTTGAGTGCGGCTTAGCCCGATTTCCTTCCCGAATGCTTCGGTGGAAAAATCCGGGTCGTCGAGATGCGTTTCAACCAGCGACATCGCCCGCTGCAGGAAGCGGGCATCCAACGATGACAGCGCGCTATCATCCGCTGCAACGGAGCCGCCCCGGCGGAATTTTTGCCAGAGCTTTCGCCGCAGTTCGATGAGATTTTTTACCCGCACCCGTAACTCCCGGGCATTGAACGGCTTGGCTAAATAATCATCCGCCCCGGTTTCCAGACCGGTGATTTTGCTCTCGGCATCGGCCTTGGCGGTCAGCAGAATAACCGGTATATGGCTGGTGCGTTCATCGTTCTTCAACTGCCGGCACATTTCATAGCCGCTCATGTTCGGCATCATCACGTCACTGATGATCAAATCCGGTGTTGACTGAACGGCTTTCTTTAAGCCTTGCCCGCCATCTTCCGCTTCCAGGATTTGGTAGCGCACTTTCAGACCCTCTTTCAGATATGTGCGCATATCGGGATTATCTTCCACGATGAGGATGATTTCGGATTTTTGGATTTGGGATTTCCCCGAAAGGATCGGGGCAGGCGGATTTGGAATTTCGGACTTGAGATTTGGGGGCTCGGATTGGTGTTCTTTCTGTATCGTTTGTAATCTGGTTTGTTCTTTCGGAACATCCGCCGTTTCCTGGACGATTTCTTCCGCTTTCAAATGTGTTTTCCCCAACGGGAGACGAACTTTGAAAGTTGTTCCGTCACCGGGTGTGCTTTCCACGGTGATTTCACCATAATGCAGTTCGACCAATTCCCTGGTTAACGCCAGTCCGATACCGCTGCCTTCCTGCGCCCGGGTCTGGGAGTCGTCCACCTGGTAGAAGCGGTCGAAGATGTGGGGAAGGCGTTCCGGGGAAATGCCGATGCCGGTGTCACTGATAGTTATCAGTAAACAGTTGTCAGTTGTCAGTTTTTCGTCCCGTGACTGATTGCTGTCCACTGATAACTGAACACTGATTTTGCCTCCTGCTTCCGTGAACTTGCAAGCATTCGAAAGCAGGTTGTTCATAATCTTTTCCAGTTTGTCGCGATCAACGTAGGCCTTATGCGCGGTCTCCGGGGTGAGGAAGGAAAGATGGATCCCTTTTTGTACCGCGAACGATTCGAAGGCGGAGACTACTTTTTGCAGAAAGGGGACGATCTCGGTTTCGCAGGCCTGCAGTTTCAGCCGGCCCGCTTCCAGCCGGGAAATATCCAGCAATTGGTTTATCAGGCGCAGCAGCCGGTTTCCGTTGCGGAGGATCATGCGATATTGTTCCCGGACATTGCCCTTAAATTCCCCGGAAAGCATCTGCTCGACCGGGCCGGTGATCAAGGTCAGCGGGGTACGGAACTCGTGAGAAATATTGGCAAAAAAACGTGACTTCAAGCGATCGATTTCCCGGAGTTTCTCCGTCTCCACCCGTGCCAGCTCGCGCTGCTGGCGCTGGCGCTCCCGGGTTAGCTGATAGCGCAAGGTGCCATAGAGCAGCCCGGCGGCGAAGAGCAGGTAAGCAAAATAGGCCCAGTTGGTTTTCCACCAGGGAGGCGTGATGATGATTTTAATGGATCTGCCCCGCTCGTTCCACACCCCGGCAGGATCGGCCCCCTTCACTCGGAAGGTATAATCTCCCGGGCCGAGATTGGTGTAAGTCGCCTTGTTGCGGTTGCCGCTGTAAATCCAGTCGTCATCGAACCCTTCAAGTTTGTAGGAAAACTGGTTTTTACGGATATTCGCGTAATTCAAGGTGGCAAAGCCAATGGAAAACACCTTATCCTGCTGAGAAATGGACAGTTGTTTTTTGTAGGCAAGGGCGGTATCCAGCGGCACATCCTGGTCCAGTATTCTGAATGAAGTCAGGGCTATAACGGGAATGCGCGATGTTTCCAAAATGCTGTCCGGGTGAATATAGGTGACGCCGTTGACGCCGCCAAAGTACATTCCACCCTGCCGGTTTTGATGGTAAGCGCCGAAATTAAAGACATAGTCCTGCAGTCCGTCGGCATGATGAAAATTCCGGAAAATACTGCCGGCAGTCGAGAAACGCGATAATCCGTTTAAGGTGCCCAGCCAAAGATGATTGTGGCCGTCAGACATCATTGAAACCACACTATTGTCGGCCAGCCCGTTATCTTCCGTATAATTCACAACCCCTTCATTTGCCGGATCGAAAAGTACGATGCCTTCAAGCGTCGCCAGCCACAATTGGCCGGTCGCGGTTGTGGCTCCCGTTGACCAATCCGGGCTTGCTTCGGCAATCGCGATAATGTTATTGTTGCGAATACCGCCGGCCAGCCCCTGATTGTTCAGGTAGCGGGTAAAGGATTGGCTGTCGCGATGGTAGCGATTCAAACCACCGGCAGTGGCAACCCAGATATTGCCGGCATGATCTTCAAAAACGGCGTTGATATCGCTATTGCTGAGCGTATTCGGATTGTTCACATCGGATAGATGGTGTTGTACAATCCCGGAATGCGATTGGTATTCCATCAACCCCTGGGTGGTGCCGACCCATATCGTTCCCGGGCGGTCCTCGTAAATGAACTTGATGTGGATTGCCAGAATCAACCGATTGGCGAAAGCGAGTTGCCCGGCAGATTTATTGAGAATATAGAGTGTCCGTTCGGTGCCAATCCATAGCCGCCCGCCCCGGTCTTCATAAATGGCGGTGATACTTCTGTCTCTCGTCTTCCGGAAACTGGGTGAACGAAAAACGGAATATAAGGCCGGATCATAATGGATGACTTCGCCGGTTTTCCTGTCATGCTTATGGAGTCCGTTGGGATTACCCATCCAGAGATCGCCGTCCCGGTCTTCATAAATTGCCTGGCAATTCGGGAGACTGATAAAGGAACCGGAAATCTTTTTACGTTCAGGGCTATATTTATTGATGCCGCTCCCGGTAGTACCCACCCACAATACCCCGTCCCGGTCTTCATAAGCTGCGGTAATCTCGTTAAGGCTTAAGGTCTCGCGCAGCCAGTTCCTGCTCAACGGATCTTTTGGGTTGGTGAATCGCTGAATATTACCGCGATGATAGGCGCCGGGCAATTCCGGATTGACCATGCTAAAATCGCCAACTGCCCGGTCAAAGATATGGAAATTTTTCCAGGCGGTGCCCACCCAGATATCTCCGTGATGATCTTCAAAAACCAATGAAATGTGATTGGTCTGAAAATAGAGTATCCGGTTCGGATCATACTTAAAAACAGTAAACCGGCATTTTTCCGGATCGAAAATGGGTTGGGGTGAAATAGAGGGGTTTATGCCGGTTGATAAAATTAGTTTATTCAACCCGGCCCCCCTGGTGCCGATCCAGTATGCGCCATCGGAACCTTGCAAGATGCAGGTCGTATGGTTATCGCTCAAACTGTTGGGATTGGCGGGATCGTGGCGGATACGCAGAAACGATGCCCGCTCACTCTCAAGGATGCTGATCCCGTCACTGGTGGCAATCCACAGGCGTCCGGCATCATCTTCGATAAAGTGATTGATCGCATCGCTGCTCAGGCTGGCGCCATTCGTCGCATCATGCTGATAACGGGTGAAGTTATCCTGCTCCCGGTTGTAGCGATTGAGCCCATTGCTCGCAGTGGCAAACCACAAGGTGCCGCTGTGGTCTTCCAGCATCAGGTGGACGTCATCACCACTCAGGCTGTGGGAATCAGCCGGATCATGCCGGTAACGGATAAAGCGGTCTTGTTCCCGGTCATAGCGATTCACGCCCTGCCCGGAACTGATGAACCATAGGGTGGCATTATGATCTTCAAACACCAGGTTGATTTCGTCACTGGTCAGGCTATGCGGATCTGACGGATCATGGCGGAACCGGGTAAATTGTTCGGTTATTGGATTAAACCGGTTTATGCCTTTTCCGGCAAGGATGACCCAGAGCGTGCTGGAGCTGTCTTCATAAATTTCCTGTATGCGACCCTCACCAAGGCTATGCGGATCGGCCGGATCATGGCGGTAGAAATTTAAATGGTACCCGTCGAAGCGGCTAATCCCTTCCTCGGAAACAAACCACATGTAACCCTGGCGATCCTGCAGAATGTTGGTGACGGTGCTCTTTGTCAACCCGGTATCGAAAGGGTGCTGATTAAATGTCTGCTTCTGAGGCTGGGCATGTAGAAAAAAGGATAACAAGAGCGGCAGGAGGAAAATAAGATATGAAAAATCGCGGTTGAATGACTGAAGTGTCGGGAAAGTAGGATGCCACGCCCGTTTACACTTATATCTATTTTTCAAAACATAATCCTTGTAACAGTGTTCAAACGCAAGTGTTATCTACTACCCGATAACCCAATCAAATTTTACGCAACGGGAGTTTCCAGGGATATGGTGCATCGATTATTGAAAAAAGTAGTTGGAAAAGATAAGAGATTTTCGGGTAAAAGACAAAGTAAATGGTGAGGAAAAATGTAAAATAACGATACGAGAATTTAAGATACTCTCGGTTGATGCAGTTCGAGGGGAATATGTTGTTGAAACAATTCAAAATCTTTATCAAGCGTCAATATTGGCATTTCATGTATGATAGCGACAGCACAAATCAAGAAATCTGTGTTTGATCCCTGAACTCCCTGGCTTCGATTGATATTAAAACATCGCGCAGCCTCTTCGTATACTTCAGTATTTAATGTTAAATCCGGAAAAGCGGCCAGATATTTTCGTAGCTTTTCAAATTGTTTATCAGAAGGAATCCCGGACAGTATTTCCTGGCGTATGGGTCCGATCAGTTGGACGCGAACCTCTTTGATTAACTCTCCAAGTTCATGAACGAAAGCATTATTTTCATTAATATGATGCCGGCGTAACGCCAAAGACCACACAGAAGTATCCACAATTACCTTCATTGAACCTTCCGCTGCTTTTTGTAGTCATAATCGGGATCATAATCAATTTTGCCGAATAGATTCAAAATCTGCATTTGCTTTCGACGTTGAATATATTCGAGGAGGGCTTCGGTTACCGCAGCCTTTTTGGTTTTGTGGTTACCGATGACACGTGCTTCTTCAATCAGTTGATCATCCAGCGCTAAATTGGTGGGCATGACACCTCCTTTTTTCAAAATTTACACACAACTTTGTGTGAAATCAACAAATAATTTTGCAAAGACCTTACACCTTTTTTGAGGTTAATAATTCCGGAATTTCTATTTAATACAAGCGTGACATCATTTGAAGATAGAAATCACAAATTGTCTAATGCTGAACTCCCGGTTGGATAACAGCAGAAAGGGCGAAAATCCAGCCTTTTCCCCATTATTGTTACGATTCTGTTACCCACCCAAAAGACAAGGGCTGTTAAGTGTTTGAAGACGAAACACTTAATAGCCCTTGTTTATGTATTCCCAGGGGGGTACGTACGCTATCCTTGTAAATGGTGAGGGGAATGGGGCAATTTCTACTCATACACTATTTTTTAATTCCCCGGAGAAATTCGTTGAAAGGTGCCGTTTAATTCATTACTATAGGTAAAGACAGATGATCACCGGAGTTATCATAATGGAAGAACAATATCTGCTACAAAAAATACGGTTGCTTCCCAACGAGTTGAAACAAGAAATCATGGATTTTATTGCCGCCCGGGACAATTTGATTTATATTTAGTGGAAAATAAGTTCAAAATAATGTATTCACGATTAACCGTCGGGTCATCATGAGCGAAATTGACCGAATTACCATTATTCCGGGCTTGTGCGGAGGAAGACCGACCATCCGCGGTATACGAATTACGGTTGCCAATGTACTGGAAATGCTGGCCGGCGGCATGACCTCTGAAGCAATCTTAGCAGATTTTCCTTATCTGGAAAAAGAAGATATCCTCGCTTGCCTCCAATTTGCCGCCCAAATGGCTTCCTACCGGCATTATGATGTCAGCAAACGATCCTCCGCATGAAATTCTTAATTGACGTACAACTGCCTCCGCGATTGGCCCCGTGGCTGGAAGCCAAAGGCTTCGAGGCGCGTCATGCCGTAGATATCGCAGGCGGATTAACCATGCCGGATGCGGCACTATGGGAGATCGGCAAGAACGATTCGGAGATCATTATTTCCAAAGATTGGGATTTTTACGAACGAGCCTTGCTGAAAGGTGCGCCGCCTCAGGTGCTGCACATTGCCTTGGGAAATTGTTCTACCGCCGATCTATTCGATTATCTGAATGAGCGATGGGAAATCATCATTGATGCGCTGAAAAGCGGAGCCAGATTGGTTTCGGTCGAAGTTGACAGTATTAATGTTTTTGATTGATTTTGGTGCTTCAAAAAAGAGTGTCCGCCCTCCGAAGATAAATAACCAGCTTTCCACAACCCCTTTATTGACGATCTCGGAATATCTTATTGTCATCATTCAAGTAGCAGGGATACCTGATACCAATAAGCCGGTCAGCATGCATTTCGCTGACCGGCTTATTGGTTAGGCGTACTCCCAAGGGGATTCGAACCCCTGTTGCCGCCGTGAAAGGGCGGAGTCCTAGGCCTCTAGACGATGGGAGCAAATGTCGTACATCAAAAATCGGCTGTGATTATAATGCCTGTTCGTGAAAAAGTCAACCCTAAAATAAATTTGGGGAAAATTTGGGCGAGTGATGGGACTTGAACCCACGACCCCCAGGGCCACAACCTGGTGCTCTAACCACCTGAGCTACACCCGCCATGTGGGAAGATGCGAGGCATCTTCGATGCTGGATACTGGATGCTGGATAAATACGTATCCGGAATCAGGTATTCAGCACCTCTAGGGTATTTGATATACCCCAACCGGCGCGCTCCCTGGAGGACTCGAACCTCCAACCTACGGCTTAGAAGGCCGGTGCTCTATCCATTGAGCTAAGGGAGCGTCTCTGTCGGAGCGACTGGATTCGAACCAGCGGCCCCCTGCTCCCAAAGCAGGTGCGCTACCAGACTGCGCCACGCTCCGAGACGGGATTGACTGCGAATGGGTCATCACGGCCAATTTATTTCAAAGAACTTGCTGCAACCGCCAAATATAGGGCGGTCAATCCGGAAAATCAAAACAAAAAATCTTTTGTATAGAATTTTTACAATGACCTCGCCGCAAGGTTCCTTTTCCGATAAAAAATAAAGGATTTAAGGCTGGTATGTTTTTTGATGTGATACCGGGTATTGGCTGCGGGGTGGTGGATGACTGTGTAATTCGGAGCACTTTTGCATGGGGCAAGGCGCATGGGGCAAGGGGTCTTACAGTGCGGGTGTCGGAGCATGCGCTTGCGCATTACGGCGCCATGCCCTTTGCCCCATGCAATAAAGCTTTACACGGTGCTCAGTATGAGCGAAAATCATATAGGAGGAACGTTATGCGAGCTAGGTGGTTGATAGGGGTTTTGAGTGTGGGGTTAAGTGTCACGCTGTCGCTGGGATTTGCAGAAAAAACGTCGGAAGCGGAACTGGAGACCGGATGCGCCGGAAGCAGTTGCCATGCATATCAGAAAGGCATCGTCGATCTGAAGGGTCAGGAGAACCTGAAGGTAAAACTGCTGCCCCGCCCGGGGTTTGAGCGGCTGCCCCTCAGCGCAGAACTGCTCGACAGCCGGGGACGGATCGTGGATATCCAGCAGCGCCCCGGCCGCCAGGGCCTGGTGCTCTCCGCCCCGGAACCGGGCAAATACCGGGTGCTGGTGGGATCGCGCGCCGATCAGCCGCTGTGGGATTCGCTGACGGTGGAGGTGAAACCGTCGGTCATCACCCTCGCTCCTACCCGCTACGGAAAGGCGACCTTCGACCTCTTCCCGGCCCATCCCAACCCCGCCCGCGGCGCCGCCCTGACCCGCTTTGTCGTGCCGCGGGAATCGGAGGTGCAACTGACCCTCTATACCCTCGCCGGCCGGGAAATCCGCACCCTCTTCAAAGGACACCTCGGCGAAGGCTTCCACCAGGTGCGCTGGGAAACCCGCGACGGTTTCCGCCGCCCCCTCGCCGCCGGTTCTTACCTGCTGGAACTGGAGAGCGGGGATAAGACGGTGGTGAAGCGGGTGAAGGTGGGGGAATGAGTGCGGAGTGCGGAGTGCGGAGTGCGGAGTGCGGAATGGGTTTTTGCCACGAATTTACACGAATGCACACGAATAAATCATCAATGACGGCGAAGCCCAGTGACCGCCGAAGGCGCAATGACGCCCGAAGGGCTTATGACGCGCAGAGCACCAATGACAGGAAACTCATCTGTGGAAATCCGCTAAATCTGTGGAATCTGTGTGCAATTTTCGCCTCAGAAAGGGGCAGGGAATTAGAACGGATTTGTGGTTGCATTTGAGCGGAAGCGATAATAACATAATGAAGCAAGGAAAAACAAGATGCAGAACATCGAGATTAAATACCGCATCGCCGATCCGGAGCGGGTGGCGCAGCGCCTGACCTCGATCCGCGAGATCAAGGTGCAGTTTCGCCATTATCAGAAGGATATCTACTTCGACGCCCCGGAAGGGCGCTGGAAGATCCGCCTGGAGGAAAACTCCCGCCCCTTCCTGATCCGCTACTACCGCCCGGATGAGGACAAGCCGCGCATCAGCGATTATACCCTGACCCCGCTGCCGGACCTGAAAGAGACCTATGCGGATCTTAAAACGAATTATGGCGTGCTGGCGGAGGTGGAAAAAATTCGCGAACTCTATCTCTACAAAAATGTGCGCATCCACCTCGATGAGGTGACCGGCCTGGGCTGGTTCCTGGAGCTGGAGTCGGTCATTTCGGAACGTTACGACCGCCAGGTCTCCCAGCAGCACCTGCAGGAAGTGCTGGGTATCCTGGGCGGACTGCTGGATGAAGCCGAACGGGGCAGCTACCTCGACCTGCTGCGCTCGCAGCGATATCTGGCGGGGTGATTCGATTGCGGAGTGCGGAATGCGGAATGCGGAATGATTATTTTGCCACGAATTTACACGAATGTACACGAATAAATCGCCAATGACGGCGAAGCCTAATGACCGCCGAAGGCGCAATGACGTGCGCAGCGCCAATGACTTTATTATTTTGGAGAAAATATGAAAACCACCGTCGTTCTGGCCACCCGGAATGCGCATAAATTACGCGAGATTGCTGAGATACTGGCCGAGGCGCCGGTGGTGATGCGCTCGCTGGAGGATTATCCACAGATTCCGGAGATTGCCGAGACCGCCGAGACCTTTGCCGGGAACGCTCTGATCAAGGCCCGGGAAGTGTTTGCGCAGACCGGGTGCTGGACGCTCTCGGATGATTCCGGCCTGGAGGTGGATGCCCTCCAGGGTGCGCCGGGAGTCTACTCCGCCCGCTATGCCGGGGAAGATAAAGACCCCGCCGCCAACAATGCCAAACTGCTCGCCGCCCTGCAGGAGGTGCCGGACGCCGCCCGCGGCGCACAGTTTCGCTGCGTGGTGGCGATCAAGGGCCCGGAAGTCGAGAAGATCGTAGAAGGGGTGGTACGGGGCCGGATCATCCGCGAGCTGCGCGGCAGCGCCGGGTTCGGCTACGATCCTCTGTTCATTCCGGAAGGCTTCCAGGAAACCTATGCGGAGCTGGGAGCGGAGACCAAAAACCGCATCAGCCACCGGGCCATCGCCTTCCAGACCGCGGCGGCGGAGTTGCGCCGCTTGCTCGCTCCCGCCGGGTAGTTTGATATTTCTATCCAATGTGATATATTATCCCACCTTTTTATAGAACGCGGATGACACGGATTCTCGCGGATTTTTTTAATATGCTTCGCGTGGTGTCATCAAAAATTTACAATTAATGAAGTACAACAGATGCAAGACAACGAAACTTTCCTTGGTTTTTGTATTTGTCTTTGTCTTTTAACTTAGGTTAGTAATCCGCGAAAATCCGCGTCATCCGCGTTCCATTAAATTTTCTCTAAAGATGCGAGGTCGCCATGCCCCGATTCCCCGAATTTTCCCAACGCCTGAACCAGCTTGCCGGGTCGGTGTTTGAAAAGTTTTTGCCGAAGATGCGCGAGAAGGGCGCGGATCTGGTGAAGCTGCATATCGGCGATTCTTACCTGCCCCCGCCCTACGACCTGCCGGTCGATCCAGCGTTTCGCGAAGCCCACCCCCTGTTCAATCGCTATTGCAACACGATGGGGGTGCCGGAACTGCGCGCGGCGCTGGCGGAGAAGGTGGCCGCTGAGAACCGCCTGCCCGTCTCGCCTAACGACATCATGCTCACCTGCGGGGCCTGCAATGCGTTGAACATCAGTGCGATGGGACTGCTGGAGCCCGGCGATGAAATACTGGTGCTGACTCCCTGCTGGCCGTTCTTCCTGGGCATGGTGCGCCTGGCCGGCGGGGTGGTGGTGGAAGCGCCTTTTTACAGCCGGCTTTATGAGGAACCGGATCTGGACATCGCCGCATACCTGGAGCGCTTCATCACCCCCAAAACCGCCGCGCTTTACCTCAATACGCCGAATAATCCCAGCGGCAAGGTGCTCAGCCGACCCCAATTGGAGGCGGTGGCCGACCTGGTGCAGCAGCACCAGCTCTGGCTGCTCTCCGACGAGGCCTACGACGGAATGACCTTTGACGGACGGGAACATCATTCGATCGCCAGCCTCCCGGGGATGTTCGAGCGCACCCTGTCGATCTTCACCTTCTCCAAGGTCTATATGTTTGCCGGCCTGCGCCTGGGCTACATCGCCGCCCCGGAACACTTCCTGAAGCAGCTCAACAAGATGATGGTGCACCAGCTTTACAGCCCCTCCACCCTGTCGCAGCAAATGATGGTCGATCCGGTGCGCACCCGCGAAAGCTGGCATCGCGACTTCGTGCAGCACTGCCAGGAGTTGCGCGGAATCGCCAGCGACCAGTTGCGGATCGACCATCACCGCCCGGAAGGCGCCTACTACCTCTTCTTCCCGATCGATAAATATCTCAACGGGCGGGATTATTGGGAAACCATCGACCTCTGCCTGGAAAGTGGCGTCTCGGTAGCACCGGGAGGCGATTTCGGCAGCGATTTCCGCGACTATATCCGGATCTGCTTCGCCGGGGAATCGCCGGACCGGCTGCAAGTGGCGGTGGAACGACTGAACCGGATTTTTGCGGAGCACTCATAGCTTCACTGGGTTCGAAATGACACAACAACCGTCATTTCGAACCCAGCGAAGCGCGGTGAGAAATCTGCTGCGGCAAAAAAGTTGATTTACCGCGCACGAAACTTTCATAAATTAAATATATTATTTTCCTATTGGGTGGAGGTTTATACCAACGAGATACAAGAGAGGATAAGTTTTATGTCAGGTGAAGTTATGAATTCGATCAAGAACGATGTCAAAGCAACCATTTTAGCCGCCGGGTTAGGCAAAAGGATGAATCCCCTGAGCAGCGATTATTTTCCCAAACCATTGTTCCCACTCGGGGGCGATATCCCGATGGTGGAGACCTGGGTGAACAAACTGGCAAACTGGGGTGTCGGCGAAATATCCATGAATCTATGCGTTTTGCGCGATACGTTTAAACGACATTTTGGATCCCGCCCATTGCAAAATGGGACCGTCCGTTTTTTGGATGAAGAGATACCGACCGGCACCCTTGGCGGCATCTGCAAACAGGCACTGGGCGACCGGGCAAAACTGGTATACCAACCGGAGGAAACCCGGCCCGATTTCCCCAAATTCAGCGGGACGACCATTCTGGCCCCCAGCGGTGATATTGTGTCGAATTTCGATGCGGCCGATTTACAACGGATGTACGAAATCCACAAATCGGTAGGCGCGGCGATGACCATGGTGCTGACGCCGGTCCCCTGGGAGATGCGCGGAGAGTACGGCACTGCCATTTTCGGCTCAGCCGAAGACCTGGATGGCGCCATCTCCAAATCCGGAGAAATCGTCGATTTTTTAGAAAAAGATCCCAATTCGCCGAGTAATCTGAACAATGCCTCTATCTACATGATCGACATGGCGCTTCTGGAATATCTGGATCCATTCCGAACCCAATGCAGCCTGGACGTCGAGAATCCGTTTTATGATTTTGGGAAGCATGTATTTCCCGCCCTGTTGGGCAAACTGGATTACATCCAACTGCCCAAAGAATTTAAACTGTGGGGCATCCAGTATGACGGGGAATGGTTTGATGTGGGGCGCAAGCGGGACTATATCGAAGTTCACAAAAACATCCTGAAAAAAGAGCTGCGCCTGCCGCTTCAATACGACGAGTTCGAAGGCGGCTATATCGGCCGCAATGTCAGCATCGATGTTACCAGCACCACCATCATCCCCCCGGTGCTGATCGGGAATGATTGTGTGATCAAACCCGGCGCCACCATCGGCCCGTTTGCGGTGATCGGTGATGGGTGGACGGTTGAAGAAAACTCGCAGGTGGCTAATTCGGTGCTGTGGAAGGATTATTCAGTCATCAGCGGCAAAAACCATCATGCTGCGAGCATTATTCGCAATGGAATTACCGTCAATGGCAGCATCGTCGGTGAAGGTATCGTCGAAACGGATCTGTTTGAGAAAGTGGTTTCAGCCGCCAATGATGGAACGGTGACGACGGTCGATCTTGACTGGATCCCGGACGGGAAACGGGAATGATCGGTGCCTAAATTTACAAATCAGTTTTTAGTCGTTGGTTATTGGTTATTGGTTATTGGTCATTGGTTATTTGTTATTGGTTAAGACGGGTCTTTGCCAATAACCAATAACCAGCAACCAATGACAGTTTGAAAGCTGCAACAGATTTACTATACAACGCGCTCAGTGCACGCCCCCATTCAGCTTCTGATACAAATACATCTCCCCGCCGTAGAGGGAAACCCGCAGGGTCATTTTGGTGAGGATATAGAGCTGCTGCCAGAGCAGCAGCAAGACGATGATCAGCGTCTGGGGAGCAGAGAAGACATCGACCAGGGCATTGTAGACCAGCAGCGACATCACGGCCATCAGGGTAAAGACAAAGATCAGCGTAAAAGCCCGCCGGAAATTGCGGATGGTGAAGCGGATCCCCTGGACGATCGCCCGGCGCATTTTCCGTTCGCCGCTGAGCACGGTGTAGATGCGCCCGTAATCAAGGCACATCAAAAAGAGTAAAAAGACAAAATAACGCAGCAGCACCCGCAGCCAGCGCCCCCAATAGCTGATGTATTCATACGGTTCTTTTCCGAAGATCAGATACTGCACCCCGCGGGTGAGCGCTTCCTCGATCCCCAGCAAGACCAGCAGCACCAGCAAAGCCCACAATCCCAGGCGGAAAAACCGGGCGAAGTATTGGCCGGCATTTCCCCAGAAGCCGGCGCTGTCATAGCTGCGGTCGGGCTGAAGATAACGGGTGCGGACATGGCGGATCAACTGCACCTCCCAGCGGCCCTGCTCGGATGGATCGAGGATGGCGGCGAGCGCCTGCAAGAAATCGGCTT
Source organism: Calditrichia bacterium (assembly GCA_020635015.1). Taxonomy (GTDB): domain Bacteria; phylum Calditrichota; class Calditrichia; order RBG-13-44-9; family J075; genus JACKAP01. Next base: position 54,465 of record JACKAP010000014.1, read on the forward strand.
CGCTGTGGTAAACCTCTCCTTTGAGCGCTTTCAGCTTGAGCAGCACCGGATCCGGCACGCCGGCCTTCTGCAGGTCCAGCAGCGCCTCATCACTCATCCGGTAGCGGCTGGCAAAGCTACCGGCAAATACCCCGTAGGCGCCGCCGGAAAGGAACAGGTTGGCCAACAGGTAGAGCAGCAATCCGAAGACGATCATCACGACCAGCACATCGTTCAGCGCCGGATGCTTCTGGAATAGATCGAAAATAAAATCGATATCGATCGGGCCGGCGAGTTTCTCCGCCATCAGGCTTTCCCCGGCAAAACTTTTGACGAACTGGCGGAAGGGGATCATCAGCAAAATTCCCAGCAAAAGATTGACAAAGTAGAAGATGTAAACCATCCGTCGATTCGTCCACATCAGGTAAAAACCGGCTTTCAGACTTGCGAATACCATGGTTGTCCTTGTGGTTGTGGATTAGATTCTTTGCATAAACAGATTTCTCACTCCGCGCTGCTGCGTTCGAAATGACAACGCTGACGTCATTCCGAAGGCGCCAGCCGAGGAATCTGTAACTTGAAGAGACTCGATAATCGGTCCCAATTTGTCACTTACAGGAAAAAACTAAACAGGTTTAAGAACTCCGGCTGATCGAGTAAGAACTGCATCCAGAACAGCCAGCGCACGCTCAGCTTGTTGATGCCGGCCGCTGCCGGCTCGACCACCTTGCTGTTATTGGTGAAGTTGGCATCCATCACCACCTTGTTGTCCGGATCGACGCTGGCGGAGACCAGCCGGGCCGGCTTGAGATAGCGGAATTTTTTCCACAAATCCTTGCCATCCCAGGTCTCGCGGATCACCTCGCCGTCTTCGAATTCCACCCGCAGTTCCACTGGGAATTTGAACTCTCCCAACCGGCGGAGATTCACCCCGCTGTAATAGCGCTTTTCGGCATCGGCATCGCTGGAATCGACCGGGGTGATTTCTGCCAGGGAATCGGCCAGGGAGTCTTCCATACCGGGGGGACTCTCTCCGGCATGGGCCGGATGGACAAACTCGGCGGGATTATAATCAAAATCGACCCCTCTATCCGGTTCATACACACGGGTAAAAACCCGGTCGACGCTGTAATCGAGCACCCCATTGCCATAGAGCGCCTGGTCGAAAAACCAGCTGAGGTCCTCCCCGACTACATCGCTGGCGGTATTGATAAAATCGCGGCTGGTGGGGTGTTTGAAGCGCCAGCGTGCCACGTAGGCGCGCATCACTTCCAGCATTTTTTCCTGACCGAGATAATTGTGCAGGGTGCTCAGCACCAGCCCCGGCCGGGCATAGGAATTGATGGCGTAGCTCATATTGGAATAATAATCCCAGGCGTTGCGCAGCATCGGATCGGCATCGGGGAGCAACAAATAGACCAGGCGCTGGTATTCTCGATCATTGACCTGAACCCCCAGAAAATCGATAAAATCGCCCCGAGGGCCATATTGGTCGTTCATGATCTGGATTTCGGTGTAGGTGTTGATCCCCTCATCCAGCCAGCTTTCTTCGAATTCGTTGGAGGCCAGCAGGTGGTACCAGTAATTATGGCCGAACTCGTGGATGATCACCATTTCCGGAAGCCGCACCCCTTCCGGCATGCCGTAGTTGGTGCCGGCGGTAATCAGGGTGGGATATTCCATGCCGCCGGAGCCTTCCGCCCCGCGCCGGGGATCGATCACGGTGAGGTTGGGATAGGGATAATCGCCGTACCAGTTTTGAAAATACTCGATCGCCACCCGGGCCGCCTCCACATGGCGGGCGCCCTGCTCGCGATGATCCGGCTGCACCAGGGCGCGAATCTCCACATCCTGGGCCTTGCCCTTGAACTCCAGGTATTCCGGGCTGGTGGTCCAGGCAAAATCGTGCACATCCTCGGCGTGATAGTAATGGGTAGCGCTGCCGTCGTCGTTAACCAGGGGCTGCCCGACCTGCAATCCGGTCGCGCCGACAATATTGGCCTGGGGCACGGTGATCCAGACGTTGTAAACCCCGTAATCGGCAAAAAATTCCGAATTGAGATGAAACTGATGGCAGTTCCAGCCATCTTCCTCCAGCACCCCCACCTTGGGAAACCACTGCCCCACAAAGAAGTATTCTTCCTTCGCCCCGGTGCGGGCAAAAGGAGGCTCGGGAAGTTTGGCGGTAAAATCGACGTACACCGACACGCTCTCCCCGGGCTTGACCATGCGGGGAAGCGGTACCCGCAGCACGGTCTTATCATGAATATGCTCCGGATTGTCCGGCTGGATGAAACCCATATCTGCAGTCAAATCTTCTCCCGGGACTTCCAGCCGGGTTTCCGGGTTGGGAAGTTGGATATAGTTCGGCACCGCATCGCTACTGGCCGCCGGGAGCAGGGTCATTTGATTGATCTCAATAAATCCCCAGCCTTGCCGGTCGATCTTATTGCCACGGTGCCGGCCGCCGGATTCGATCATGAAAGTGGAGCGATTGTTGCGGAAGCCGTTGAGGTAGAGGTGAAATTGCAGTTCGGCGGTTTCGTTTGCGGTGGTGTTCTTCCAGGTGAGCAGTTGTTTTCCCTGGATCATTTTCGTCTGCGGATCCAGGCGCACATCGATATCGTAGTTGGCGATCCGCGGGCTGAGCGGCTCCTTGAACAGCACCGGCGGTTTATCAAATTGCTGCGGCTGGGCTGCGCCAAACGCTATCAACAAGATCCATAACCACCAGCAGTTTCTCTTCTTCATGGTATTGTGCGGCATAATATGCTCCATTCAAACATCATCCGGGAAATAAAGGAAAAAATTACCAAACTTGTGTATATAAAACAAGCAAGAGTTTGAACTGGATGCTGGATGCTGGATGCTGGATGCTGGATGCTGGATGCTGGATGCTGGATGCTGGAACAAAACGCATCCTGCTCAATATCCAAACACAAACGTATTATTTATCCAGTATCCAGCATCCAGTATCCAGTATCTTTTTCCCTTTTCCCTTGACTTCTTCATTTTCAAGATTTATTTTATCCAAAAAATTTAACCAAACAGTCAAACTTTTTGGATAAGATCAGTGGAAATGAAATACAGCAGCGAAACGGAACGGAAGATTGTCGAAGCTGCCAGCACGGTATTCCTGGAGAAAGGCAAGACCGGGGCACGGATGCAGGCGATCGCCGATCGAGCCGGGATCAACAAGGCGCTGCTGCATTATTACTTCCGATCCAAGGACCGGCTCTACCAGGAGGTGTTCGAACGCCAGGTGGAGACATTTGTGGGTGAGATGCTGCGCGCCTTCGAGGGCGGCGGCCCCTTCCGCGCTTTCCTGGAGAGCTTTATCTCCAATTATATCGACGCGATCGCCCGGCGCCCCGGGTTGGTGCGTTTTATCGTTTGGGAGATCAGCCAGGGCGGGAACAATTTCGTGAAGCTGCTGAAAATGCATCTCGCCAGTAAAGGATTCAACAGCATTCCCATTCCGGATATAATCCGTGCCGCCGCAGAACGGGGGGAAATTCGCCCCACCGATCCGGTGCAACTGATGATCAGCCTGATGGGCCTCTGTGTCTATCCCTTCATCGCCCAGCCGATCCTGGAGAACATCCTTCCGGGACTCTCCGTCACCGACCCGCAGTTCCTGAAGCAGCGCAAGCAGGCGGTGCTGGAGCTGGTGTGGGATGGGGTGAAGCCCTAGGCGATTTCGGAATGCGGATTGCGGAATGCGGAATGAAAGGCGCATGCCCCATGCAAACAACCAGGTGAACGATAATGAACAGAATATTTAGATGGTGCACACTGATCACACTGCTACTGCTGCAGACCGTCTGGGGGCAGGAGAACCTCACCCTGGGTCAGGCCTGGGAGATTGCGGTGGCAAACAACCTCAATCTGCAGCAGCAGGCGCAGGACCTGCGCAGTGCAGAGACCGAGGTAAACATCCGGAAGGCGGATTATCTGCCGGCAATTGCCGCCGGAGCCTCCTATAATTATGTGTCGGAACTGGCCCGGCTGGAATTTCCGGCAAGCATACCGGGATTTCCCGGGCAGATTGAAGCCGGCGCCAACAATCAGTACGATCTCGCCTTGAATCTCCGCCAGACCCTCTTCAGCGGATTTCTGATCCGCAACCGGGTGCGGGCGGCGGAAAGCCTGGCAAACGCGGAACAGGTGCGCGCGGAGATCACCCGCCAGCAACTGCTGCTGCAGGTGGGCCGGCTCTATTACGAGATCCAGTCCAACCTCACCCGCCAGGCAGTGCTGCAGGAGGGGATCGCCCGCATCGATGACCACCTGCGGATGGTGCGCAATTTTTTCCATGCCGGCCAGGCGGCGTCCTTCGATACTCTGGAAGCAGCCAACCGCAAGCTGGAGCAACAGAATCAGTTGAAAAATCTGGAGAACCTGCAACGCATCCTCTTAACCCAATTTCGCTTCGCCCTCAATGCTTCCGGCCCGGTGACGGTGCAGCCGCTCAACCTGGCGGCGGCCCCGCAGCAGCCGGGAGTGCTGGACAATTTCCTGAACGAAGCCCTGTCCCGGCGGCCGGAAATGCGCTACCTGGAACTGCTCGGCCGGGCCGGGGAATACCGCACCGGAACGGCCCGTTCGCGCTACTTCCCCCAGTTGGCCGCCAATGCCGCCTGGCATTATGCCCGCCCCGGGGTTAACTTTTTTCGCAATGAATGGATGGATTATTATACTGTCAGCCTCAGCATGCGCTGGGATATCTGGAACTGGGGCCAGGACCGGCGGCAGGTACAGCAAGCACACATGGCGGAACGCAAGCTCGATCTGCAGCGCCAGCAATTGACGCTCGATATCCGCCAACAGGTAACCGAGGCGTACGAATTGCTCGACAACGCCCGGCAGCAGATCCTGCTCCAGCAGCGCCTGGTGCTCCAGGAACGCGAGCGCTACCGCATCACCGAAAATCAGTTCAACGAGGGACTGGTGAGCAATCTCGACCTCAGCAGCGCCGAGCGCACGCTGAGCGCAGCGGAATTGCTGCTGCAGGATTATTACATCCAATGGCACCGCCAACGGCTGCAGCTCAGCTTTGCGACCGGCACGATTGGCGAGGATAATGGTTAATGGTAGATGCGCAATGGTAAATGGTCAGCGAACGGCCTTTTGCCACGGAGCCACAGAGTTCACTGAGTTAGTTTTCAGTTTTCAGTTGTCAGTTTTCAGTTGTCAGTTTTCAGTTTTCAGTTCTCTGTGGGCTCTGTGGGCTCTGTGGCTCTGTGGCAAAAAGATTCGTTCCATTATATAAATCAAATATAGTGTCTATTACCGGAGACTATTTATGAAGATTCATCTGTGGCTGCGGCCTGCATTCATTCTGATTATCCTGACCGCCTGCTCCAATTCCGGAGAGCGGGATTATTATACAGCGGTGGTAGAGGGCACGGTGGTGCAGGTGCCGGCGCTGACCGGGGGGAAGATCGATGAAATGGCGGTGGAGACCGGCGATGAAGTGGCTGCCGGAGCACTGCTGGCGCATATCGATACCCTGGAGCTGAGCTACCAGCGGAATCAACTCCGCGCCACCCTTGAGGAACTAGCGGTGCAACTGGCGATTGCCCGCAAGCAGTTAGCCCAGGGAGAGACCAACCGAGGCTACCTGGCGGAAAAGCAGCAGCGCATCGCCACCCTTTACGAACAAAATTCCGCCTCCCGGCAGAGTCTGGACGACCTGACCAACCAGCTCAGCGGTGCGAAGACGGCGGTAGCGACCGCCCGGGAGCAACTGGCTACCATCGCTGCCCGGGAAAAACAGGTGCAGGCCCAGCTGGCCCTGGTGACCAAAAAAATTCACGACGCCACGGTACTGGCCCCGGTGGGCGGGATGGTCTCGGAAAAATATTATGAGCCGGGAGAAGCGATCCCGCCGATGAGCCCGCTGCTGGAGATCACCGACCTGGCGCGGGTGGAGATGAAGATCTACCTCACCGCCCCGCATCTGGCGGAGATCAAACATGGCCAGCAGGTAAGCATCAGCGTCGACGGCCTGGATAAAACGATCGACGGAGAAATCATCTGGATCAGCAATACCGCCGAATTTACCCCCAAGTCGATCCTGACCCCGGAAACCCGCACCTCGCTGGTGTATGCAGTCAAGATTGCGGCGGATAATCCGGAGCGGGTGCTCAAGCATGGCATGCCGGTGGAAGTGCGATTGTGAATGCGATCGAAATCACCAACTTCCACAAATCCTTCGGCCCGGTGACGGCAGTCGACAACGCCAGCTTGACGGTGAAACCGGGAGAACTGTTCGGGTTGATCGGGCCGGACGGCGCCGGCAAGACCACCTTGATGCGGGCGATCTGCACCCTGCTGCTGCCGGACAGCGGGCAGATCCTGGTGAATGGGATGGACACCACCCGAGACGTCGGGAAGATCCGCGCCTCCATTGGATATATGCCGCAGCGCTTTTCCCTTTACCAGGATTTGAGCGTGGCCCAGAATCTGCGCTTCTTTGCCGACCTCTTCCAGGTGCCGCCGGAGGAGCGCACCCGGCGGCTGGAACAGTTGTATCAATTTTCCCGCCTGGAACCGTTCCGTAATCGCCTGGCCGGCGACCTCTCCGGCGGCATGAAGCAAAAGCTGGCGCTCTCCTGCGCCCTGATCCATACGCCGGATCTGCTGGTGCTGGATGAACCGACCTACGGGGTGGATCCGGTCTCGCGCAAGGAGTTCTGGGATATTCTGCGCACGATCCAGCAAGAAGGCACCACCATCCTGGTTTCGACCGCCTATATGGACGAAGCCGATCAGTGCGAGCGGGTGGCGTTGTTTTTCCGGGGGCGCATCGCCGGGCTGGACACCCCGGACGGCCTGCGCCGCGACTACCCCCACCCGCTCTATCGCCTGGAAGGAAGCGACCTGCGGGCACTGCGCCGGTTTTTTCAGGACATTCCCACAGTGCACAGCATTCAACTGTTTGGCGATGCCCTGCATGTCAGCTTTGCCCAACCGCCGCAGCCCGGCGACTGGCGCGGCTGGCAGGATGCCGTTGGGAGCAGTCTCAGCCATTGGGAAGCCCATCCCCCGACCATCGAGGATATCTTTTTAGACCTGATCCGGAGCGCCTCATGAATTCGCAACCCGTCTCAGTGCAGACCGAAGGCTTGACCCGCCGCTTCGGCAAATTTACCGCGGTCGACCGGGTCAGCATCACGGTTAACCAGGGGGAGATCTTCGGCTTCCTGGGAGCCAATGGCGCGGGCAAGACCACCATGATCCGCATGCTCTGCGGCCTGCTCAAACCCAGCGAAGGCAAGGGAAGCGTGGCCGGCTTCGACGTCTACCGCCAGAGCGAGGAAATCAAAAAGCATATTGGCTATATGAGCCAGAAATTCTCGCTTTATGACGACCTGACCATCACGGAAAACATCGAGTTTTATGGTGGGATCTACGGACTCTCCCGGGAAGCCATCCGCCACCGCCGGGAACAGCTGCTGGAACAGACCGGCCTGCAGGATGCGTCGCGCAAGATGACCCGCGATCTTCCCCTGGGCTTCAAGCAGCGCCTGGCCCTGGGCTGCGCCCTGCTGCACGATCCCCCGGTGATCTTCCTCGACGAGCCCACCTCCGGGGTCGATCCGGAAGCGCGCCGGAGCTTCTGGGACCTGATCTACCAGACCGCCGACAACGGCAAGACGGTCTTCGTCACCACCCACTTCATGGACGAAGCGGAATACTGCCACCGGGTCTCGATCATGCGCGCGGGACAACTGATCGCGCTCGACACCCCGGGCAATCTTAAGAAACAATATCAGCAGCGCTCGATGCAGGAGGTGTTTGTGGCGTTGGTGGAAGCGGGTTGATGGGTGGATGGGTGGATGGGTGGATGGGTGGATGGGTGGATGGGTGGATGGGTACTTCAAAGTATGCTCGAATCTGAACACCCGTCAAGAAAAAATGCTAAAGAGGCTTATTATTTTTCTGAAAAATTCGGCTCTGGGGTAAATAATCTATGAACATGAATCTGATTTTATCCGAAATTTTGGTACCCAGAGGAGCCGGAATGAGGTACCAAGGGACAACCCATAAAAATCTGGATATTTGGAAGATGGGTATCGATTTGGTAGAAAAAATTTATCTCATAACACAGACCTATCCACGTGAAGAAATTTATGGATTGCGAAGCCAAATGAGAAGAGCCGCGATATCATACCCATCAAACATCGCTGAAGGAGCCGCCAGGAGTTCATCGGCTGAATTTCTCAAATTTTTGTATTATAGCCTGGGCTCCCTCGCAGAATTAGAAACTCAAATCATCCTATCGCAGCGGATCGGTTACCTAAAAAACACGGAACTGTTGCGCTTCATCGAAACACTCCGCAAAAAACACCTAAATTTTATCAAGTACCTAAAATCCAAGCAAAAGCCATAACTCATTAACCCATTAACCCATAACCCCATAAACCCATAAACCCATTCACTGATATGAAAACCCATCTCGCCCGCATCATTGCCATAAGCAAAAAAGAACTCCTTCACATCATCCGCGATCCGCGCACACTGATCATTATCGTGCTGATGCCGGTGATTCAGTTGATCATGTTTGGTTATGCGATGAATCTGGAGATCCAACGGGTGGATATGGCGGTGATCGATCATGACCGCTCCCGGACCGCAGTGGATCTGCAGGAGGCTTTCCGCCAGAACGGATTTTTCAACCTGTTCCCCTACGAGGGAAAGCTGGCTGATGCAGAGGCGCTGTTTCTGGAGCGCCGGGCGCGGGTGATCCTGATGATCCCCGCCGATTTCGGGAAGCACCTGCAGCGTGAGCCGCTGGTGCCGGTGCAGCTTCTGATCGATGCTGCCGATCCCAATGCCGCGGTGAATATCCAGAATTATTGCAATCAGGTGATCCGTATCTTCAACGAACGCTACGGATCGGCACTGGCCCTGCCCTTCGAGATCGAAAGCACGATCTGGTTCAATCCCGATATGAAGAGCGCTTACTTTTTTGTGCCGGGCATCCTGGCCCTGCTGCTGGTGATGATCTCCGCCCTGCTCACCAGCATCACCATCGCCCGGGAAAAGGAGATGGGCACGATGGAGCAGATCCTGGTCTCGCCGGTACGGCCGTATGAGATCATCCTCGGCAAGGTGATCCCTTATGCGGTGCTGGCGTTCCTTGACGGGGCGCTGATCCTCTTTCTGGGAATGGTGTTCTTCCAGGTGCCCTTCATCGGCAGCGCCTTGCTGCTGGCGGCGCTGGTGTTGCTGTTTGTGATCACCGCCCTCAGCCTGGGGCTGCTGATCTCCACCGTCACATCCACCCAGCAGATCGCCATGATGGTGGCGCTCTTTGCTACCCTGCTGCCCACGCTGCTGCTCTCCGGGTTCATTTTCCCGATTCCCTCGATGCCCCGCATCCTGCAGTTGCTGTCCTACGTCGTGCCGGCAAAGTATTTCCTGGTAATCGTGCGCGGCATCATGCTGAAAGGCAACACCCTGACGCAGTTGCTGGTGCCGGCAGGCTTTTTGGCATTGCTGACAGCGGTACTGCTGGCCGGTGCGTGGAAAAAATTCCGGGTAAACTTAGAATGAATAGTGGTAAATATTTCATGATAGCAGATGTTAAACACCATGCTCCAAAACGCAATTCGAGCTGTCATTGCGAGGCGTCTTTTTGCCGAAGCAATCTCCTGCGTGGTGCACCCATCTGCAGTTACGTTAGAAGCGACCTGCGAGAGATTGCCGCGCCGCCAAAAACGCGGCTCGCAATGACGGCACCTGTTAACATTTACCATTGCGCAATTACCATTAACCATTGAGCATTATGATGACCCCAATATTGTATATGATCCGCAAAGAGTTCCTGCAAGTCTTCCGCACCCGGGAGATGATGGCGATCCTGTTCGTGGCGCCGCTGGTGCAGGTGCTGGTGATGGGCTTTGCCATCACCAACGAAGTCAAGCATATCACCCTGATCATCGCCGACCAGGACAACAGCGTGCTCAGCCGGGAGATCACCGACGCTTTTACCCATACCGACCGGTTCAACGTCGTCGGTTACGAACGCGATATGGCGCGGGTCGGGGAGGCCATCCATGCCTGGCAGGCCCAGATGGCCCTGGTGATCCCCCCGGGGTTCGGCCGCGACATCCGCCGGGGCAGCCGTCCGCAATTGCAGGTGATTGTCGACGGGCTGGACGGTAACAGCGCCGGCGTGGCCCTGGGCTATGCCGGTGCCATCCTGCAGGAGCGCGCCCGGCAGGTGGGGAGGCAGATGCCGGCGGCGCTCAGCCTGCGCAACCTGCACCGGGTCGAGTTGCAGGAACGCATGTGGTATAACCTCAACCTCAACAACGCCCAATATATGGTGCCGGGGATCGTGGTGGTGCTGCTGACGGTGATCTCGCTGATCCTGGCTTCGATCGGCCTGGTGCGGGAGAAAGAGATCGGCACCCTGGAACAGCTGCTGGTGACCCCGCTGAAGAAATACCAGCTGCTGCTGGGCAAGCTGATCCCCTTTCTGATCCTTTCCTTCATCGAGCTGGGGATCGTGCTGAAGGCGGCGCAGTGGATCTTTGCCATCGAGATGCAGGGCAGCTATCTGCTCCTGGCCGGTCTCTCCGCCATTTATCTCTTCAGCACCCTGGGATTGGGGATCTTCGTCTCGACCATCACCGGCTCCCAACAGCAGGCGATGTTCGTCTCCTGGTTCTTCATGCTGCTGATGATCATGCTCAGCGGCCTGTTTATCCCAATCGAAAACATGCCTCCGCTGTTGCAGAAAGTGACCTACCTGAACCCGATGCGCTATTTTATGTCGATCATCCGCGACATCTTCCAGAAAGGCGCCGCCGCCCGCCACCTGCTGCAGGATGTGATCCCGCTGGCCGGCTTCGGGCTGCTGATCTTCATTTTCAGCGTGCTCAAATTCCAAAAACGGGCCGCCTGAGCGGAAAAATTTTATCTTTTGTTATTTTTTTACAGCAATTTATCCTCAAATATATTTATATTTCCTTAATGAAGCATGGCCGGTTGCTTCTTTTTATCCACGGATTACACGGATTATCACTGATTATTTTAAATCTTATCAGTGTAAATCTGTGTAATCCGTGGATTATGTTTTGTTCCAAACGGGGAAACAGACGGTGTGATCAATGCGGTTAATCATATCCTGACCATAGCCGATAATGAGATCCGGACGATAAGTTGACTTATAAAAGCCTGACCTGCAGGCAAGCATAATCCGAACCTGATGATTTCATGAAAGATTCTTTCATTCGCATTAAATTGATTATTTCCCCGGCGATTCGCCGCGCGGCCGGCCGGCTCCTTCTGCTGACTGCGCTCGCACTGACCATCCATACCTGTGCTCCTCCGGACCTGGTAACCGATCTGGAGCAGGATCGTGACAAGGAGAAGATTTACACCCCGCCCCCTCCGCCAGGCTCCAACCATTCACAGATCGCCATCGACCTGATGTGGGATCAGTTTAAAAAACGGCATCAGGAATTCCAGGCGAAAGGGTACCGCCTCACCGATGTGGAAACCTATAATATCGAGAACTTTCGCTGTTATGCCGGCGTGTGGCATGAGGAAAGCGATTCTCAATTAGTCGAAAAAGCCGACGGCTGGGATGAGTTTAAAGCAATGTGGTTCCAGATGAAAGACCAAGGCTACCGGCTCACCGATGTCGAGGTTTACTTTGAAAATGATCGACGCAAAATTCTGGGCGTTTGGAGCAGCAAGGAAACATACGAAGTGCGCTTTCAGGTGAATCTCACCTGGCAGCAACTGGTAGAGGCCTGGAAAAAACTTGCCAAGGAGGGTTTCCTGCTGATTGACCTCGAACCTTATGCTTCTCGCGGCACCGTGAGGTATGTCGGGATCTGGAAAGCCGGCAAAGACATCAAGCATCGATTATGGAAGGCCTCTTCCTGGGGTGAATTCCGCAGCAAGTGGCGGGAATTCGGCCGCGCGGGATACCGCCTGTTCGATATAGAGATATTCCGGGAAGCCGGCATCAAAAAATATACCGGGATCTGGAGCCCCGGCGAGGACAATTACCGCATGTGGGTGGAAGCGCCCTGGGAAAATTTCCAGGTGCGTAAGATCCAATTTGAGCTGGAAGGATTGTATATGGTCGATTTAGAAGTGGAAGACGACCCTCACCGGCGCTTCTCCGGGGTCTGGCGCCACGGCCACTCCAGGCTGCGGGAAGATCCGCCCAGCTATAAGGAGCTGCGGACGGGGGGAGAGTGATAAAGGTTAAAGGATGAAGGATGAAGGTTAAAGGTTAAAGGTTTATGAATAAAGAAGGAGTGTCGGTGTTCTGAAGACACACCATCCTATCCCTTCATCCTTTATCCTTTATCCTTTTCTCTTCATCTCTCGATGCTTCGATCGATTGCATAATACTCAAGGGAGTTGCCATGAGGTATTATTCCTATCTGATCTCCCTGCTCTGGCTGGTGCTGGTGCTGCCGTTGGCGGCCGGGAATGAAGACGAATTGCTGCAGCAACTGCAGGCAATTCCCGGAGCGGAAGTAGAGGAGATTCCCCCGATTCCCGGCTATCACCGCACGTTCCGGATCTTTCTCACCCAGCCACTCGATCATGACAATCCCGCCGGCAAAACCTTCCGGCAAAAGATCTACCTATGTCATCTGAACAACGACCGCCCGATGGTGCTGGGTACCGAAGGCTACCAGGTGTACCATCCCACCCAATACGAGATCAGCGCCATCCTTAACGCCAATCAACTGATCGTCGAGCACCGCTTTTTCAACGATTCCCGCCCGGATTCCCTGGATTGGCAATACCTGACCATCCAACAAGCCGCCGCCGACCACCACCGCATCGTGGCATTTTTCAAGCCGCTCTATCCCGGCAAATGGATCAACACCGGCGCCAGTAAGGGAGGCCAGACCGCCCTGTTCCACCGCCGGTATTATCCGCAGGACGTGGATGTGACGGTGGCATATGTGGCGCCGATCCCGATGTCTTTTACCGATCCGCAGCTCGATGCCTTCCTGGCCTCGGTGGGTGACGCCGCCTGCCGGGACAAAATCGCCCACTTCCAGCGCCTGCTCCTGCAGCACCGTGAGGAGATGCTGCCGCTCCTGCAACGTTGGGCGGAAACAAAAGAGCAGGCTTTCTCCATCGGCGTTCCGGTAGCCTTCGAATACGCGGTGCTGGAATATCCTTTCTCGTTCTGGCAAAGTGCGGGCAGCGACTGCCCCTCTATTCCGGAAATCTGGGGCGATCCGGAGGCAATGTTCGCTCATTTTGGTGCGGTCGTGCCATTCAGCCTTTACACCGACAGCGGCATCGCGCGCTTCCGCCCCTTCTTCTATCAGGCGGCAAGCGAACTGGGCTACTACGGTTACCGCACCGAACATCTGCAGGACCTGCTGCAGGCGGTACCCAATCCGGATAATCACATTTTTACCCCTCCCAACAGCATGCCGGTTTACCGTCCGGAGGTGATGCAGGATATCCGCAACTGGCTGGTGCATCAGGGAAACAACATCATTTACATTTACGGCGAGCTGGACAGTTGGAGCGGCGCCGGCATTGTGCCCGGGCCGGAGACCAACGCCCTGCGCATGGTGAATCCCGGCGGCCACCACGCCACCCGTATCGCCGATTTCTCCCCGGAAGATCAGGCTAAAATTTTCCAGACCCTTGAAGCATGGCTGGATATGAAAGTAACCGGCCTCGGCAAACAAACCGGCGGCGGCTACCTGAAGCTGAACCTCCTGTTCCTGATCGGCGCCATCCTGATTACCTACTACCTGTTCCTGCGAAAGCGAAAGCCTGGCCAACAATAGAACGCGGATGACGCGGATGACGCGGATTCTCGCGGATTTTTTTAAGGTGCTTCGCGTGGGATTATCCAAGATTTATTGCAAGGTGCCAAAACGAGTGCAAAGGGTAAAAGTTCTCTTAATCCTTTGTTTTTTAACATAATCCGTCATCCGTGTAAATCCGTGTCATCCGCATTATCCGCGTTCTATTAGCATTGTTCAGGGTAACCAACAAACAAAAGGAGTAGGCATGTGCCGCTTTCTCGCCTACATCGGGGCGCCGATCGTGATGGACAAGCTGCTCTATCAGCCGGTCAACTCCCTGATCCACCAAAGCTATCACGCCCTGGAGCGTCATGACCCGGTCAATGCCGACGGGTTCGGAGTAGGGTGGTACATGCCGGAGATCGATCCTGAGCCGGTGCTGTTCACCTCCATCCAGCCGGCCTGGCACAACCGCAACCTGCGCTCTCTGGCCCCGCGCACCCGTTCCGGATGCATCTTTGCCCACGTACGCGCCGCGGGTACCGGTGAAGTGTCTCCCCGCAACTGCCATCCTTTCCAATACAAACAATTTTTGATGATGCACAACGGCGATATCGGCGGGTTCGGCCAGATCAAGCGCGATCTGCGCGAACGCCTCTCGAATGAATTTTATGATTGGATCAAGGGAGAAACCGACTCGGAGTATTTCTTCGCCCTCTTCCTCGACAATCTCTTCAAGGCCCATCAAACCGAGCACCACTATTCCGACATTGCCGACGCATTGCTGCAGAGCATCCGCGATCTAAAAGACCTGCTCGCCTGCCGGGGAGTCAAATCGGCATCCTATCTCAACCTCGCCGTCACCAACGGGCAGTGCCTGATCGTCACCCGCTACGTCACCGGCAGCACCAAACAGCCGCCGACCCTCTACCACTCCGAAGGCAGCCGTTTTGAAGTGGTGGATGGTATCCCCCGCATGGTGCAGACTGGCATTCAGGAACACGCCATCCTGGTGGTGTCGGAAAAGTTGACCGAGGCCCGGGAAGACTGGCACGAAGTGCCCCGCAATCACCTGATTGCCGTCACGGAAGACCTGCGGGTGCCGTTGCTGCCGATTGTGGTGTGGGAATGGGGCATGGGGCATGGGGCATGGGGCATGGGGAGAGTTTGGTAGGGAAGCGTGTAATGCAATGATTATTTTAAAAATCTATACTCTCATTGGAGAACAGGATTAAATCATGGGCACGGATTACGCCATGCCCCATGCCCCATGCCCCATGCAACAATCGCCCTTTGCCACTTTCGCAAAGAATTAATCACGTAAACCGCTTCACAGCGCTCCAGATCTGCGATCGTCAGGGTCTGTTCGGCGATGATCCGTTGACCGAGCAGCCAGGCGCGGAAGGTGCCGGGGAGCAGGCCGCTCTCCAGCGGCGGGGTGAGCAGATGGCCGCCGATCTTCAGCACCAGGTTGTAAATCGTGGTTTCGGTGAGCTCGCCCCGCTCGTTGTACAAAATCACATCATCCGCCTCCGGAGCAGATTGCCGGGCGGTTTCATAGATGTCGCGCTTCGTAGTTTTATGGTATAACAGCGGATTGGCGGAATCGACCGGCGTGGCGGCCAGCGCCAGCCGCACCCGGCTATCCGGTGGGGGAGACCGAAAGGCTGCCGATTGGCAGGAGACCTTTCCCGTCCGGTCCAGGCACAGCCGCACCCGGCGGGATTCGCCGGGAAATTGTGCCGCAATCGCGTTCAGCGCCGCCGCCAGCGCCGCATCCGGGAAAGGGTAGCCAAAATATTCCGCCGAATCCTTCATTCGCTGCAGATGCTCATCACGCAGAAAGTAGCCCTCCGGCGGCGCCCAGAGCAGGGTCTCCAGCAGATCGAATGCTACCCCTTTCGCGGTCAGCACCTTCGCCTTGGTGCGGGTTTCCGCAAACTCCTCATCTGCGGCCGAATCCCATACGATGCCTCCTCCCACACCGTATTCCGCCCGAGACGAACGGCGATCGATCAACACCGTACGGATGGCGACATTAAACTGCGCCCGGCGCTGCGGGTCAAAAAAACCGATAGCGCCGGTGTAGAGCTTGCGCGGGGTAGTTTCCAACTCGCCGATAATCGCCATGGTGCGCGCCTTGGGCGCACCGGTGATGGAGGCGCAGGGAAAAAGCGCGGCCAGTATTTGGGCGGGCGATGCGCTGCTGCGGGCGGTCACGGTGGAGGTCATCTGCCAGGCAGTGGGATACCGTTCGATATCATAAGCCGAGGGCACCGTTACACTGCCGGTAGCAGCAATGCGTCCAAAATCGTTGCGGATCATATCCACGATCATGGTATTCTCCGCCCGATTTTTTTGCGAGTTGCGCAGCCATTCCGCCCGGGCCCGGTCTTCGGCAGGGTAGCGACCCCGGGAAGCGGTGCCCTTCATTGGCCGGGACGTCAACAGCGCTCCATCCAGCCGGAAAAACAGTTCCGGCGACACCGAACATACTGCAATATCGCCAATGTCCGCAAAGGCAGCAAATTCGGTCGGTTGATTTCGGTTCAAATCGAGAAAAAATGAAAGTGCGTCACCGGCAAAAGGGGCGAACATCCGGTAGGTGTAATTGACTTGATAGCTGTCGCCCGCAGCGATGTAGCACTTGATCCGGTCGATATCCTCCCGGTAGCGCTGCGCATCGATCGAAGCCTGCCAACTGCCCACACGGTAAGAACGCCGTTGCAGCTGGGAGAGGTCAAGCGGCTGCGGCCGGGAATAAATCCCAAACCAGCACAGGGGAAAATCGGAAATATGGGGCGCATGCAGGGCCGGATCGAAAGCCGGGGCGGCTTCATAACTGACAAAGCCGGCGGCGTAAAAACCCCGCTGCAGCATCGCTTCGAGCTGCTCAATGACGGGGAGAACCTCAGACAATGCAGTGGCAGCCAGCACCATTTCTGCGTCCCGGAAGATCACCCATTCCCCGGTAAAAGGATCGTGCAAAGTAACTTCTGCGGTCATTATAGTCAGTAGGTCGTTTGCCAAGCCCTTTAATGCGATAGATTCCTCGGCCAATGCCTTCGGAATAACACAACGTCGTCATTTCGAACGTTGCCTGTGAGAAATCTATAACTGCAAAAAACTTCTCATACAGTATAACAACCCCATCTAATTCTTCGCCTGCCAGGCATCGATCTGCGCCTGCAGCTCCGCCGGCAATTCCTCGCCGGCGGCGGTTTTTTTCAACTCGGCAATCAGCAGGGCGAGGCGTCCCGGCATGGGGTGCTTTTTGTTGATGAAGAGGATCTCTTTCTCCCCTTCCACCAGGCAGATCCCGCCCCGAAAATCGCCCTTTTCCACCCGGGTCTCGATCCCGGCCTGGCGCAAGGCTTCGCAGAGCTGATTGAACAGGCGGATCTCCTCCGGCGTGCCTTCGGATTTATCTTTGACCTTTTTCTTGCGCTTCATAGCCATATTATTTCCCGTTATACCATTGCGCATCAAGTATAACACGAAAATATCGATCCGAAAAGCAGTTAATGGTTTTTTAGAATAATTGGTTGATTTACCTATATTTTTGTAGTTATTATCAAAACGGCAAAAACTATTTTTCACAATAAGCTGCAACCAACCATTAGGAGGATAAGATGTTTTATCCGGAAACAAAGTTATTTTCACGCCGGTTCAGAAATATGCTGACCGAGCTGTTAATTCTCGCCGGCCTGGTACTGATGTCGGCCAGCAGCTTGCAGGCCCAGGCCATCTACAGCGGGCCGGCGTTCGGTTCCATTTCCGGCGGCGCATCCGTCAGCACCGGCAGCTTTTCCGATGCCCCGGAGACAGTGGTATCAGTCAATAAGAAGCTGATCCACAACCCTTTCTGGGACAAATTCAATCCGCCGCTGGCCGATGACGCGCTGAACCGCACCCCGGCGGCAGGTCCGGCCGGCAGCAATGAAGTGCTGGCCAGTGAGAGCGTTTCCCAGCCTCCGGTACTGCTGACCAGCTTCGAAGGGCCGGACATGGGCAGTTCCATTCCTCCCGACCCGATCCTGGCGGTGGGGCCGAACCACATCATCGCCATGGTCAACACCGAATTCGCCATTTATGACAAGCAGGGCAACCTCCTTTTCTCCCGTTCGGCAGATCAGTGGTTCGCCAATGTCTCGCCTTACAACGGGCTGTTCGACCCGATTGTAATGTACGACAACCTTTCCGAACGCTGGATCCAGTGCTGGGACCTGCAGGACGACAATAACCAGACCGGCTACTGGCTGGTCTCCATCTCCGACGATTCTGACCCGATGGGCACCTGGATGAACTATTCCTTCCCGGCCCACCTCAACGGGAGCACCCCGGCGGGCAACTGGGGCGACTATCAAAAAGTCGGCTACGACCACCAGGCGGTCTACCTCAGCGGGCGGCAGTTCAGCTTCGGGGGCGGCTTCAATTACTGCAAGGTGCGAATCATTTCTAAGGCCGAACTGTATGATCCGGCCGGCGGACCGGTGAATTACACCGATTTCTGGAATTTCCGCGACCCGAATAATCCCGGCGTGTTGGTTGACGGACCGCCGATCGCCGCCGCTCATCTGGATTCCACCGACAACAAGGCTTATATTATTGTCGATTCTCCCTACAACAACAGCACCTTCGTGACCTTGTGGACCATCAGCGATCCGCTGGGCAGCAGCCCGGGCGTTTCCGCAACCAATATTCCCACCCTCGGGGCCTACCCGCCTCCCGACGCCCTGCAACTGGGCGGGGGCAGTCCGCGCATCGACAGCGGGCGGCGCGCCTACCGTAATCCGGTCTATCGCGATGGGAAGATCTGGGTCTCCACCGCCGTGGCCGGCGGCTCCGGATTTCTCTATGCCTTCGGACGCTACCTGAAAATCGATGTGAATTCTAATAGCATCGATGAAGATGTGACTTTCGGGGAAGACGGTTCTTACTATCTCTATCCCGCCGTCATGCCTGATGCAGACGACAATGTGATCCTGACCTTTACCCGATCCGGTTCCAGCGAGTACGCCGGGGCCGCTTTTGCCGGTCGCCAGGCGGGCGACCCCCCGGGTATTTCGCCTTCTGATTTGATGCAGGCCGGCGGCGGCAATTACGTGGTGACCTTCGGCGGTACCCGCAACCGCTGGGGCGATTATATGGGCATTGCCCTGGATCCGGCCTTCCCCAATACGGTGTGGGCGATTGCCGAATATGCCAAGAGCATCAACCAGTGGTCGACCTGGATCGGCGCCCTCACCTACAGCTATTTTGGGGTGCGCGGATTGGTGAAGGATGCGGTTTCCGGCGATCCAATCTACCCGGCGGATATCGAAGTGGTGGAACTGAGCCGCACTGTCAATCCCGATCCCCAGGGCAATTACCTGGTGCTCTCCCCGGTGCAGGATCTCACCTTCAACGTCAGCGCCTTTGCCTACCAGGACCGAACCCTCAATCTCTCCCTGGCGGCCAATGACACCGATGTGGTGGACATCGAGCTGCAGCCGGAAGTGCAGGCCACCTTTGCCGGCAAGGTGATCGATCCCCAAAGCGGCAACGGGGTGGAGGCAACGATTGAATTTTATGCCCACGGGAATCCCAATCCCGGCCCTTATGCCATCACCACAACCGACGGCGACGGCAATTTCTCCATCAGCACCATCATCGGCGAATATGACCTGGATATCTATCCCGCCTCCCCCTACGCCTTCACCGAGGTGGACGGCCAGGTGCTGGATACCGGGGGGCTGAATGTGAACCTGGAGGTGATGCCCGCCATGGTTCTATTGGTGGATGACGACGACGGCAGTAGTCACGAGCGCTACTACCGTGACGGGCTGGCGGTCAACTCCTACAGCTACCACCTGTGGAACGTGCAAAACAGCGGCTACCCCACTCTGGCGGATATGAACGCCTTCCCGGACAAGATCGCCATCTGGTATACCGGCGACAGCGACGGAAACTCCCTGAGCAGTGATGAAGCCAACGAGCTGCACAGCTTCCTCAACGGCGGAGGCCGGCTGCTGCTCACCGGTCAGGATATCGCCGAAGAGAACAGCGGGCATGCCCTGCTGACCACCCTGGGCGCCGATTTTGCCCTCAACTCCACCCAGACGGTGGTGCTGGGGGTGGCCGGGGATATCGCCGGCGGGTTGGTGCTGCTAACTTCCGGCACCACCGGGGCCAACAACCAGACTTCCAAGGACCAACTGACGATCACCGACACCACCACCACCCGCTCGATCCTGACCTACAGCGCCAATCCGGCAGCAGTGGCCGGGGTGGCCTTCGATAACGGCAACACCCGGGCGGTGTTCATCGGCTTCGGCTGGGAAGGCATCGGCGATCCCGACCGGCGCAATACCCTGCTGCAGAATGTGCTGACCTACATCGGCGGCACGGTAGGGATCGAGGCGCCGGCAGACGGCGCAGTGGCGGAGACCTTCGCGCTGTACCAAAACTATCCGAATCCGTTCAACCCCTCCACCACCATCGCCTTCGCCCTGCCGGTAGCGGCAAGGGTGGAAGTGGCGGTCTATAACACCCTGGGACAAAAAGTGCGGGTGCTGACCCGGGAACGTTACAGCGCCGGCGTGCACCGGGTGGTATGGGACGGCAGAGATGAACAAGGCGCGGCTTTAAGTTCAGGAATTTATTTCTACCGCATACAGGCGGGAGACCAGTTCCGGAGCATGCGCAAAATGCTGCTGGTAAAGTAGAATCTATAACATCATCCGGTGATCCGTCGTTAGGATCACCGGATGACGTTTATCATTTCAAATGTAAATTCATATTCACAGGTATCGTCATTAAATCCTGCCAATCCCGTATATCCAGTCGAACGCATTTTTTATGAATCCGCGTAAATCCGTGTCATCCGCTTCATCCGCGTTCTATTTCACCCCGAATTCACCGTACCGGCATCAAAATCGGGTTAAACGCCTTAGAAGAAACAATCACCCGGTCGCCGACCCTCAACTGATCGACCTCGCTGTCGGTGGCAATCACCCGTACCACGTTCTGGCCGATCGAAACGGTAACGATGTAGACCACATCCTCAGGTTGTATGGCCAGTATTTCCCCCTCAAACTTGAACTTCCCGCTGAGCTGCTTGGTGATGAAGACCTCGGCCGGCAGGCCGAGGGCGGTGATCCTTCCCCGCTCGATCACCGCCACTCGCTGCGAGAGACGGAAGATCTCCGCCAGGTTGTGGCTCACCAGCAGAGTGGTAACCGGAAAGCGCTGCTGTAGCTTGAGGATCTCATCCTGAAGCTTGCCACGCATCTCCATGTCGAGGGCGGAAAGCGGTTCATCGAGCAGCAGCAGTTTGGGGCGGCGCACCAGGGCCCGGGCCAGGGCCACCCGCTGGCGCTGCCCCCCGGAGAGGCTTGCCGGGCGGCGTTGCGCCAGGGCGTGCAGGTCAACTGCTTCCAGCAACTCTTCCACGATGACGCTGTCTTCACCCGCCGCCAGGGCATAGCGCAGGTTTTCCCGCACGGTCATGTTGGGGAACAGGGCGTAATCCTGGAAAACGAAGCCCACCGGCCGCTGCTGCGGGGGCAGGCAGATATTCCGGGTGCTGTCCAGCCATACTTTGCCGTCAACTTCGATATAACCCTGCTCCGGGCGGGTCAAGCCGGCCAGAATACGCAGGGCGGTGGTTTTGCCCGCCCCGGATTTGCCGAAGAGGGTCAGGCATTCCCGGGCGGCGATCTCCAGGTCGATATTCAGGTCGATGGGACCATCGCTGGTCAGGAGTTTTTTTTGAGCATGAAAACGGATCATGGCGGCAGCCTCAGAACGCCTTCAGAAAACGGCGGTTAACGATATAAACAGTCAACAAAATCACAAAGGTGATGGCAAACAGGATCAGGGCATACTGATGGGCGGTATCATAATTCAGCGCCTCCACCTCATTGTAAATCGCGATGGAAGCCACCCGGGTCTCGCCGGGTATGCTGCCGCCGATCATCAGGATGACCCCGAATTCCCCCACGGTATGGGCAAAGCTGATCACCGTGGCGGTAAGGATCGAGGGCTTGATATTGGGCAGCAGCACCCGCCAGAAGGTATGCAGGGGAGATTTTCCCAGGGTATAGGAGGCTTCGGTCAGCGAGGCGGGAAGGCTCTGGAAACCAGCCTGGATGGGATTGACCATGAACGGCAGGCTGTAGAT
This sequence comes from Calditrichia bacterium, assembly GCA_020635015.1. Taxonomy (GTDB): domain Bacteria; phylum Calditrichota; class Calditrichia; order RBG-13-44-9; family J075; genus JACKAP01. The sequence continues at coordinate 76,371 of JACKAP010000014.1, forward strand.
CACCGAGGCGACCACCAGCCCTTCAAACGAGAACACCAACTGCAATCCGAAAACGGATTCCAAAAATCTGCCCAGCCGGCCCGCCGGATTGAATGCGATCAGGAGGTAAAATCCCAGCACTGTTGGCGGCAGCACCAGCGGCATGCTCACCAGGGTCTGGAGCACATATTTCCAGCGGCTCTCCCAGCGGGCCAGTCCGTAGGCTAACGGAATTCCCAACACCAGCAGGATGGCGGTGGTGATCAGCGCCAGTTGGAACGTGAGGATCAGCGGCTGGAGGTCGAACATGATAATGGTAAATGCTTAATGGTAAATGGTTAATGGTAAATGAGTAATGTCCTGCGTACGAGGTTGCCGGCGGTGGTGATATTGGCCGGGCAACCTCAGCGGTTTCGAAAAATTCGTCTAGGGCGTGTTGACATTTAGCCAGTATTGCAGATTTTGAGTGATTTTCGTGCCTGATGCGGCGTTTTTTGAGTCGCGATGTGGTTCATCTCGCGAAAAAAACAACAAAATCAGGCGCGAAAAGCGCCAAAATATGCGGTGCTGGCTAAATGTCAACACGCCCTAAGACAATTATCGCTTTTCGCGGCATTCACCCTGCACGACCACCTCCCCATCTACCATCACGGTGCAGACATGCGTGGTATACTCGAAGGGATCGCCGCCGAAGATCACCAGGTCCGCATCTTTGCCTTTTTCCAGGGATCCGACCCGCCGGTCGATTCCCAGGATCTTGGCGGAGTTGATGGTCAGGGCCGCCAGGGCATCTTCCCGCGCCAGGCCATTGGCGGCGGCGATCGCCGCCTCGAACAGCACCACCCGGGTCTTGGGCACGTAGCCCTCGTAGCCGCTCTGGAAAGCGAAGGGAATGCCGGCTTGCTTCAGCTTTGCCGCGGTTTCGAGGGAGAGATTCCGGCTGTCACCCCGCGGGCGGGCCATGGTGGGGTGGATGATCACCGGCACTCCGGCGGCGCGGATCTCCTCCAGCACCAGGTAGGCCTCGGCGGCACCATCGAGGATCAGCCTAAAACCAAATTCGTTGGCCAGGCGCAGAGCGGTCATAATCTCCACCGCCCGGTTGGCGGTGATCAGCGCCGGCAATTTCCCGGAAAGCACCATTGCCAGGGCTTCCAGCTTGAGGTCGCGGGCGGGGCGTTTCGAGATGTCCTTATTGGCCATCTTCTTTTGATATTCCCGGGCTTTCAGCAGTTCGGTGCGCAGCATCGCCACTCCCTTGGCGCTGGTGCCGGGCGATTTATAATTACGCGAGACGGCCGATCCAAGCGTCAGCGTGACCATCGCCGCGGAATCGAGCAGTACCTCCTCCACGGTATTCCCGACGGTCTTGACCAGGATCGACTGCCCGCTGGCCAGCGCACCCGGCGCCTGGCCGGTATGCAGGGTGGTGACCCCCAGTCCGCGCAGCCATTCCACCAGCTTCTCGCGAGGATTGTAAGCATCCAGGGCGCGCAGTTCCGGCTGGATCGGGCTGCTCTTGTCGAGCTGGTCCTGATCGTGCGGCTGGTTGTAATACCCGGCCAGCCCCACCACGGTGTGGGCATCGATCAACCCCGGCGTCACCACCTTGCCGCTCAGCACGGTGTAATCATTTCCAATCTTAACTTCTGCAGCTTTCCCCACCTTCTCAATCTTGCCATCCCTGATCAACACCACCCCATCTGCAAGCGGCGCCCCCGCCATGGTATAGACCGTCTCCCCGCGCACCGCCACCTTCTGCCCCCACAGCGGCAAACTCATCAACATCACCACCAACATCCAGCATCCAGCATCCATCCCGAAAGCTTTCGGGAAGCATCCAGCAGCTCTCCCAATCCGCATTCCGCATTCCGCATTCCGCACTCGTTTCATCGTCCCCCTCCTTCCTCATCCAAACACCCGTGGGCATGAAATCCCTCCCGAAACACCCCATATCCTCCCACCGCATACTGATAATCTTCCGGGTTGGCCCGGTCGAAGCGCAGCGTCCCCTCCACCCAGGTCTGTTCCACATGAGTGTAGACGCTCAGCGGATCGCCGGAAAGGATAATGAAATCGGCATCCTTGCCCGCCTCCAGGGAGCCGATACGCTCCTGCAGGTCGAGCATCCGCGCCCCGGCGATGGTCAATGAAGCCAGGGCCTTCTCTCGCGAGAGCCCTTCCTTGACCCCGAAGGCGGCGGAGCGGAAAAACAGCCGGGAATCGGTGATGCCGTCATCGGTATGATAGGCCACATCCACCCCGGCGGCGGCCAGAATGGCGCCGGTCTTGTTGAGCAGGTTGACCGCCTCCAGTTTGCCTCCCGGCGAGTCGATCGCGATGATCGAGCAGGGCGCCCCGGCGGCGGCGATCTCCTCCGCTACCATCCAGCCCTCGCTGACGTGGTGCAGCACTACCCGGAAGCCGAATTCTTTGGCCAGGCGCAGCACGGTCAGGATGTCATCATGGCGGTGGGTGTGATGATGCACGATGCGCCGGCCCTCCAGCACTTCCACCAGGGTCTCCATCTGCAGATCGCGGGCGGGCATTTTTTCCGGATCACCGGCGGCGGCCTTCAGCTTGCGCTGATAGTCCTGCGCTTTGACGAAGAGCTGGCGCACCATCGCGGCGGATTTCGCCCGGGTGCCGGGAAAGGGCCCCTCCCCGCGCAGGGAGTTGGTGCCGTTGGCCATCTTCAGCCCCCCGCAGATGCTATTCAGCGGATCGTCGCAATAGAGCAAGTCTTCGATGCTGCGCCCCTCGCGCAGCTTCAGGTAGACCGTCTGCCCGCTCATCAGGTAGCCGGAACCGGGCATGATGTTGACAGTGGTGATCCCTCCGGCCAGGGCTTTCTTGAGGTGCGGATCGCGCACGTTGATCGCATCGAGGATGCGCGCATCGGGGTGCAGGGTGGCGGAGCGGTCGCCGCCGTCCCCGTCGCCGATGTGGGAGTGGGTATCGACCAGCCCGGGCATCAGCACCTTGCCGCGCAGGTCGTGCATCTCGGCGCCCTCCGGAATTACCACCTTGCCAGCCGGCCCCACCGCCAGAATTTTGCCGTGCTGCACCACCAGCACGCCATCTTCCATCGGCGCGGCGGTGACCGGGTAAACCAGCGCCCCCTGAAACACCAGCGCCTGCTCCTGCCCCAGGCAAAGCAGCGGCAGCAGGAGCGTGAGATATTGTAGTATTTTGATCATGAATGACGTCCTTTCGGTTATCGATGTTTGCTCGCTTTCGCTTGCGATGTTTGCTCACTTCGTTCGCGATATTTACTCGCTGCGCTCGTGATATTTGCGCTTCGCGCGATGTTTGTTCACTTCGTTCACGATGTTTGCCTTCGGCGATATTTGCTGGCTGCGCCAGCGATTTTGGATCTTCATCATCACCGGCACATTTGATCAGCAATATCACAAGCGCAGCGAGCAAATATCGTCGGCGAAGCCGACAAATATCGCGCGGAGCGCAAACATCGCGAGCGAAAGCGAGCAAGTATACGTATTTCCGGACAAACACGCAAATTCTACTTATGGCAAAAGTTAGGCGCTGTTTTATATCAATGCGGCTGTTTTTGGAGATGTTTTTTAGCATTGGATTTAAACTGAAGGATAAAATAAGAATGCAGTATCTGTTTTACTCGCTGATGCTACGCAGTAAACAGGTATCGTCATTGCGAGCCGCGTTTTTTGCGGCGCGGCAATCTCCCGACAATCGCTTCCAACTTATTGATCCGTGAGTTAATTTAAGAAGATGTTCAGCCTAAAATAATTGGCATTTTTACCCCCCTTCCGTCCCCCCTTACTAAGGGGGGAAACCTGAAAGTCTCCCCTTAGTAAGGGGAGATTTAGAGGGGTTGAAAAATGCCGGTTTTAACAACCCACTGATATATATCGTTTCAAGAGAGTTCACTGTTTTTCTCAAATTAATTCACCCCTCTATAACTGCAGATAGGTGCACCACGCAGGAGATTACTTCGGCAAAATACGCCTCGCAATGACAGCATAAATTACATTTTGGACATGTTGTGTAATATCAGTTACTCATTACCCCATCAACAATATCTTCAAAAGAACAGCTGCCCTTTCAGATAAAGCGATTGCGGATAAAATCCATACTCACTGGCCGTACGGCCATGGCAGAGCTGTCCCCCCAGGCTGAGTTCGATATTCTGGCGAAAGGAATAGCTGAGGGTCAGACTGACGAAACCACTGTTATCATCGAGATTGCGATTGTAGCCCAGCCCGCCGTTTACCAGGGGATGAAGCTGGTAGAGTGCCTGGAGGAACAGGTAGTTCTGCGCCAGGTTGATCACCGTTCCGTTTAGGAGGGCAGCGTAATCATAGCGCCGGGGATCACGCCGTCCCTGGCCGTTGTGCTGATATTCGGCCAGGGTATAAAGTTTGGAAGTGAACTGGTAATCCAACCCTAAAATAAATTTAAGAAAATTTTCCTCCCCGGCATTGCGCGATACGGCATAGATTCCCTCGCCGCGCAGGCCGGCGGTGAACAGGTTGCCGGCAAAATCGCCTCCCAGGATCACCCGCCGGTCGAAGTAGCCTCCTACGAGGGAGAGGTCGTAGCTGCGATAGTTGCTGCGAAAGCGGAAAGCACCGTTATGATCTTTTACTTCCCGCCGGGGATTGTAAACCAGGGTTAAATCGGTGAAATTACCCAGAAAAATTTTGCCGCTGAGCAGGTCGGCGCCGTCTTTTTCCAGCTTGTCGAAGGCAGCCGGGTTGATCGGGTTGAACAGATCGGTGGGGTTCCAGATCCGCCCGCTTCCCCAGGCCACCCGCTGCCGCCCAATGGTAATCTCTCCGAAGTCGAATTCGTGCCAGACATATAGCCGATCGATAAAATGACTGACGGTAAGATAATCTTCCTGCAGCGGATACCAGCGCCAGTCAAAGCGCTGGCGGTTGGTGATGTCTGCAGCTTGCTGGTATAGGGGCAGCACATCCGTCCGGTACAACGCGGTCACCTCATGCTCCAGGGCGATGCGGGTGCGGTCGCCCAAATTCAGGGTCGGGCGCAGGCGCAGGCGGGTGAGGTTGAGAAACGTCTGTTCCGGAAATGTCATGTAAAGCGGCCCGGAAGGATTGTCCTGGTAAACCGGCAGATTGACCAGGTAACCGGAGAATTCCCAGGCAGGTTGGGCAGAGGCGGTGAAAGAGATCAGGATGAAACATAATGCCAGGAAGTGCCAGACCGCCAGGTGCGTTCGAAGTTTGTGAATGGGTGAATGAGTGAATGGGTGGATGGGGAAAAACGGACGTCGCATAAATGAACTCATTTGTTGTTAGTCAGCCCACGAAACACACGAAAGAAACGAAACTGAGCATAAGCCAGAACCGGGTATACCCCGCCCTTACAGGGCTAATGGGTTTTTATTTGCATGCTCGTGGTGATATGTGCCAGGATAGCACATATCACCACGGGTTGGGGTACGCCGCCCTTTCAGGGCTGGGTTGGGTATGACCGGGCGCAGCAGGAGGTTTATCCCCAGCATCATTCGTGATCCTTCGCGTCCATTCGTGGCAAAAAATCCGTGTGCATCCCGCCCATCCGTGGCAAAAAACATTCCGCATTCCGAACTCCGCATTCCGCAATCAAGACCGTTCCTCCGCAATCATCCCATCCTTCAAGATCAACAGCCTCCGCGCCCGTTCAATCACCTGGGGATCGTGTGACGAGAAAATAAAGGTGATATTGTGCTCCCGGTTCATGGTTTCCATCAGGTTAAGCAGTTCGGCCCCGGTATCGGTGTCAAGATTGGCGGTCGGTTCATCCGCCAGCACGAGGGTGGGATTGTTGACGATCGCCCGCGCCACCGCCACCCGCTGCTGCTGGCCTCCGCTCATCTCGTTGGGACGCTTGCCGGCCAACGCCTCGATGCCCAATTCCTGCATCACCTCCCGGACCCGGCGATGGCGCTCTTTCTCCGCAATACCGGAGAGCATCATGGTAAACTCGATATTTTCCATCGCGCTGAGCACCGGGATCAGGTTATAGGCCTGAAAAACGAATCCGATCTTATGCAGGCGCAGCTCCCCCAGCGCATCACGCTTCAGGCCGCTGATGTCGGTATCTTCCAGCAGCACCCGGCCCTTGGTCGGTTTATCCAGGGCGCCGATCAGGTTCAGCAGGGTGGTCTTTCCGGAGCCGGAGGGACCGGCAATTACCGTAAACTCTCCCTTCTCGATCGTAAGGTTGATGCCCCGCAATGCATGCACCGGCACGCCGTTATCCTGATAGGTCTTTTCCAGATCGATGGTTTGAACAATGCCCATGGCTCATCCTTTCTAAACGTGACGTATCGCCGTGATCGGATCCAGGCGAGCTGCCCGGAGCGCCGGGTAAATGGCGCCCAGCACCGCAATCGCCGGAATGACAAAGATCGCGCTGACGATGCTTTCCGGGGTGAGAATCGGATAGATCACCGATCCGGACCCGATTGAATTCAGCCCGTCGGCGAAGGCGCTGAGATTGATGCCGCTATCGGCCAGGGGAAGGTAGATCAGGTAGCCGATCACCGCCCCGATTACCGTGCCGCTGATGCCCAGTAAAAATGCTTCCAGCAGGATCATCACAAACAGGCGGCGATTTTTCATTCCCACCGCCATCAGCACCCCGAACTCGTGGATGCGCTCAAACACGGACATCAGCATGGTGTTGATGATCCCGAACATCATAGCGATGCCGATGATGGCGTAAAAGATGAAAATGGTCTCCTTGTATACATCCACCTGCATCACCAGCAGCGGCAGCAGCTGTTTATAGGTCAGCACCTCATAACCGCTCCCCAGTTCCTGCACCAGCGCGGCCTGTACTTCATTCTGCCGCTCCAGGTTGCCGAGGATGACCGCAAACTCGGAGATCTGCGACTCAAACTCCAGCATCTGCTGCAGGTTGGGCAGGTAGACGTAGGCGTGCGACTTATCGAATTCCGAGCTGAAGGTCTCGTAGATGCCCACCACCCGAAAGACGTCGGAGCCGATCGCGCCGCTGAGCGCCGAGGCCATCGCCACCACTTTGTCGCCGAGCCCGACATCCAGCTTCTCGGCCAGCTTTCTGCCGATGACAATCTCGTGCGGCGCATCACCCAGGTAGCGGCCTTCCACCAGAGAGTTTTTGATCTTGGTGATCTGCACCTCCTGCTGAGGATAGATACCGACCATCGAGACCCCGGAAGCACCGGTGGCGCTGCTGACGATCCCAAAGGTGATCACCCGCTCGCTGAAATGAGCAACACCTTTCTGCTGCGCCAGCAGTTGGCGCACCCTGGCAGGATCGGGCAGGTAGTTCTGGATCACCGGGTTGTCGTTAAACCCTTTTTTGTGAACCTGGATGTGCGAGACGTGCGCTCCGATCTGGTTGTCGAGCATTTGCTGGATCATCCCGATGGAGAGGCTGTCGTAGAGAATGATCGCAATCAGCCCGATCACCACCGACAGCAGTACCAGCACCGAACGGCGGTAGTTGCGCCAGATGTTGCGCCAGGCGAGGGTGAAGAGCATGGTTAGGTCCCTGCGTAATTATAAAAAGTTATCTGCTTGACGATATTTGCTCACTGCGTTCGCGATGTTTGTTCGCTGCGCTCACGATGTTTACTCACTTCGTTCGTGATATTTGCGCTACGCGCGATATTTGCTGGCTGCGCCAGCGATGTTTGCTCGCTCTCGCTCGCGTTATTTACTCACTTCGTTCGTGATGTTTGTTCGCTGCGCTCACGATGTTTACTCACTTCGTTCGTGATATTTGCGCTACGCGCGATATTTGCTCGCTCTCGCTCGCGTTATTTACTGGTAATTTCGATGTCTTTACGCCGAAGGCAAACATCGTCGGCAAAGCCGACAAACATCGCGAACGAAGTGAGCAAATATCGCGCGTAGCGCAAACATCGCGAGCGAGAGCGAGCAAACATCAAGTATAGCGTATGCCTTTCAACGGCTCCAGCTTATAGACCTTAAAAACCGGGTATAAGCTCATTAAGATCGAAACCCCCAGGATGATCAGGGTGTTTTTCAGGAAAATAGTGCTGTCGAGCGACGACTCCATGCGGGGCAGGAAGCCGTATTGCTGGTAGAGGTCGGCAAGTTCCCCGCCGAAGATAATCGGGTGCTGAACGATATAGTAATTGATGGCACCCGCCAACAGGTTGCCGATCAGGATGCCGATCAGCGCGATCAAGGCGGTTTCCATCATCACCAGCACCACCAGCTTGCGGTACGGCATCCCGATCGCGAGGGAGATGCCGAATTCCCGGAAGCGCTCCGTCACCGACATCAGCACGGTATTCATGATCCCGAAGGCCACCACTACCACCAGGATGGCCAGGAAGAGGGTGCCCCCGACTTCGTCTAATTTGATGGTCTGTTCCAGGTCCGGCATGATCTCCCGCCAGTTGAGCACCGTCAGATTGCCATCCGGCAGCTGCCGGCTGAGGGCCTGCTGCACCGGCGCCACCCGGGAGAGATCCGTCAGGGAGATCGCCACAGTGTTGATGCGCCCGTACATCGTCAGCAGTTCCTGAGCGGTGGACAGGCCCATCATTACCAGGCCGCCGTCCAGTTCCGGGGAACCGGTCTTGATGCTGCCGGAGATGCGGAATTTCAGGTTGCCCAGGGAGCCATCATACCCCTGGGAGAGGATCACCACCGTGTCGCCGATCTGCGCCTGCAGGTTGTGCAGCAGCTTATAGCCCACCACGATGGCGCTGCTGCTGTCGCTGGTAAAAAACTGTCCCGCATTCAGCCGCTCCATCAACACCGACACCCGGCGTTCGCTGGGGGGATCGATGGCCATGATGGCGGTGCCCAGGGAATTTTCCCGGAAGCTGATCAGCCCGTCGCCCAGAATACGCGGGGCATATCCGCTGATCCCGGGTTGGCCGGCCAGCAGCTTCTGCAGGGTCGCGTCGTAGTGGAAGCTTTTTTGCAGCGAGGGATTTTTCTGGTAGCCGTTTTTCTGCACCTGGAGGTAGCCGGAAAACAGCTCCACGGAGGATTTGATATTGACAGCGTAGGTGCCGTACTGCAGGCCGCGCATGACGATCGCGAGCATCACCGCAAAGACCACCGCCAGAATGGTGATGATCGAGCGCCGTTTGTTGCGCCAGAGATTGCGCCAGGCGATTTTGAGGAGCATGAGTCCGGTCTCTTTTTTTAGCCACGAATTGACGCGAATGAACCCGAATTATTTTTTAGCCACGGATAAATGCCGATGCACACGGATAACAGCTGAACCGTTGCCACAGAGCCACTGAGCTCACAGAGAACTACTAGATTTCAACACACTTTAAAGTTATTAAATTTAAAAAAAATCAGCCATTAGACGTTAGCTATTGGTGATTGGCAAGGAAATGTCTTACCCAAAAGCCAAAAGCCAAAAACCAACAACCAATAACGGATGCAAAGGCAAAAAACTTAACATCCAGCATCCAGCATCCAGCATCCAGCATCCAGTATCCAGCACCTCAATCCCCCCGCTCCAACTCGCGGAAGGAGAAGACCCGGTCGCTGATCTTGACGTCGAACTGCATTTCCAGCAGCCGGATCTCGGTCTGGCGACCTTCCTTGATATCGTTGTGCATCACCCATCGGGTGGGGATCTTGCGGTTGCCGATCACTTTATGGTCGCTGTAAAGGAGATGGCGGATCCGTTCGCCTTTTTCATCGAAATAATCGATCCGCGCCGGAAGGTTGTCGCCGACCCGGACCCAGTAGAGCAGCCGGCCCCACACCACCGGGGCATCCGGATGGGGCTGCAACTCAATTTTCCAGCATTCGGCCGACTCGACCGTATCTTTTCCCAGCAGCGTCATGGTATAATCTTGATTGAGATTGGATTCCCGCACCAGGTCGTCATTGGTAAAATCCGAGCCGTTCCAGGACTGCAACATCATCGACGGCGGCACCTTGATGGTGGTTTCGGTATTCTTGAGGTAGTTCCACATCTCGTTGCCGATCTTCAGGGTCTTGTTGCCGGCTTCTTTCTTGGGCGCGCGGATCACGATCAGGGCTTTTTCATTGCCGACCCACCAACTCTCCATCTTCATGGTGCGGGTGTAGTCCGGCGTGGTCACCGTCATCTCGATGGTGCCGCGGGCGCTGTTGCCTTTCACCGCATCTTCGGCTTTTTTGACGATCTCCTCGGCCGTCTGGGCAAAGAGGGCCAGGCTCAACAGGGTGCTCAGGATGATCGATTTGCCGTAAAACATATTGTTAATTCCTTTTTTTGACCGAACGTTCAATCAAAACTTAAAAATTGAAATTGGCTTTGTCAAGGAAGTTTAAAATTAATCAGGCCGTTTCATAGAACGCGGATGACGCAGATGATGCGGATTCTCGCGGATAATTCTTTCGTGTTGTTGCCACAGAGACACGGAGAACGCAGAGGTTTTTCAGTTGTCAGCCATCAGTTCTCTGTGACCTCCGTGTCTCTGTGCCTATCGCTGTTGTGTCATTTCAATATGTTTTATCCGCGAAAATCCGCGTCATCCGCGTTCTATTCAAAAAATCAAATTGCTTCCGATCTGAAATTTAGTTATTTTCAATTGAACGATTGGTTAACAAAGGAAAAAATGTCACCGCGAACCGCACAGCAATTGGCCCAGATTCGGCAAAAGACCCGGGAGCGTATTTTGAACTGTGCGCTGGAATTGTTTGCCGCCAAAGGATTTCACGGCACCTCTATCGAGGCAATTGCCCGTAAGGCGGGCATCTCCAAAGGGTTGGCCTATCACTATTTTTCCGGCAAGGAAAAGATCCTGGAAGCACTGATGCGCCAGGGCATCGAGGCGATGGATCAATTGATGTCCGATGCCGGGCAGATCGAAGATCCTCACCAGCGGATCGTGGTGCTGATCGAACGCACCTTCGCCCACACCCGGCAGGATGAACACTTCTGGCGGCTCTACTTCAGCCTGCTGCTCCAACCGGAGGTCTGGGAGGATTTCCATTCACTGTTCGCCGATTTCTTCACCCGGGTGGTAGGCGATTTCGAAATGCTGCTGCAGGCGGCCGGAGCGGCTGACCCGCAGAGTGAAGCCTATCTCCTCGCCGCCCTGTTCGACGGCATCGCCCTGCATTTTATGATCGGGAGGAAGGATTATCCGTTGGAAACAGTTAAGAATGCCTTGATTCGGCGCTATAGCCGGAAGAACCTGTGAAAGAAACACCGGATATCATATCAATACAGCATCAGATGATCTCTCATAAACATCAAACGAGCCGTGCCTGAAAATTAAAGATTTACTTGGATTTTCTGAACGTCACGACATAGTATAAAGTCACGGATTGTCTGGCACCAAATATTGAAGCCAAGCAACCCGGATTGGTTACGACACCGACCTCATCAACCCGTTGGAATTCCCATCCCTGCGCCGCATACTCGTTTGCGAGTGTTTCCAGGTATGTTGCCGCTTCATTGCCTTTTTGAGCTTTCGCCGCCACCTGCACATTGGGCGGTATCTGCACCATTTTGTATTCGTACATGGGTAACCTCCTCGTTTATCCGGTGTGATCGGTTAAGGAAAAAATTGCCAGGCACGGCGTCGTTATTTTCAGTGATGATAAATTTGCGAATCATGCTCGGACACTTTGCAACATTTATATATGTATTGTGAGAATCCGATATAGAAAACAATATTAGTCCGTTAAATTTAAGAGTCAAGCACAATCATTTTCTAGGGCGTGTTGACATTTAGCCAGCACCCCAGGCCGTTTTACGCCCTTATCACCGGTCGATTACGATTGGCTGCTCAGGCTGCGAAGTTATTTTTTTCGGGTTGGAAATCGCTTACAGCGCTCTTAATTTAACAGCAGATGAGACGGGTTAATCGTCGGGATATCGTTTAGCCTATGATCAATATTGGATGTTTTATCCGGTGAACAGGACGTGGATGTGGAAACGAATTTGGCTGCTTTCTTCAACGGCATTCAGCATTTCTTAAATCAGTGTCTCTTCTCTCTGCACAAGTTGCTTGATGGCTCATGCGCCATATCCCACTTGCAGGTGGCAAAACCGCTTTATCCTGTTTTGAAACGGTTTTACTGCCAACCAGACATCTTCCAACCTCTCTTTCAAATCGGCAGCATCTCCAAGAATTTTCCAACCTTTTTTTCCTCCTTTTCGAATTTGACTAAACCCGATATAGATCAAATACGACCCGGACAATATCCACTATTGTCGATTCTCTGGAGGAAACATGAAAAGATACCTATTGCTGCTCACCCTTTTCGGATTACTACTTAGCTGTTCGTCCTCGCAACCGCCCATCAGCCATTTACAGCAGGATATCCCCGCTCAGCCGCCGGACGCTAATGGTTCGCTCGATTCGCAACTGGGCATCCTGACCCAGCAGATCGTCTCCAGCCTGTCCCAGGAAAAGAAATCGCGGATTGCGGTCATCGAGTTTTCCAACCTGCAGGGGCAGATTACCGAGTTGGGCCGCTACCTGGCGGAAGAGTTGATCACCCGGCTCTACCGCACCCGTCAGTTCGATGTGATCGAACGGCAAATGCTCAACAAGGTGCTGGCCGAACACCAATTGGGCATGTCGGGCATCATCGACGCCAGTTCTGCCAAAGAACTGGGCAAAATACTGGGGGTTGACGCAATCGCCACCGGCACGGTGACCGATCTGGCCGATCGGATCAAAATTCATGCCCGCCTGATCTCCACCGAAACCGGTAGCGTATTTTCCGTCGCCTCCGTGGCAGTGGATAAGGACGAGACAGTACGGAAACTTCTCGGTGAACCGTTGCCGGATGCGAACCACGATCTTGCGGAACCCAACGAAGCACCGGCGGCCTTGAATGCGTCGATTCAGCTCATTGAGAAAGACGGGGTGCGGCTGGAGGTAAGCGGCTGCGAACTGCAAAACCGCACCTTAACGATCCACCTGACCATCACCAACCTGCGCGAGGATAACCGGGATTTTATGATCCAATATGGAAACCCGCCGACAAAAATATATGACAACCTCGGCAACGAATACTGGATGGCTTCTGCGGAAATGGCCAACACCCAGGTTACCTTCCATCAACGAGGCAGCGGGTACCAGTCGATAAACAAAAAGCTGGTGCCGGGGGTGGCGGTCGCGACAGCGCTGATTTTTGAAAATATCTCTGCCCAAACTTCCCAAATTTCGCTGTTGGAGATGAATTGCGGCCGGAAACTCGGCATGCTGGAATTCCGCAATATTCCGGTGAATCAATAAGTTTTGTGGATTAACAAACACAAAAGGAGGTGGGAAATGAAAGTCATTGTCATTGCTGCGCTGATTGCCGCCATGCTGACCTTTGCCAACAACTTTTTCCAAAAAGATGAACGGATTTTTGATGCTGAACCTTATCCAACCAAACTGATCCATAAGACCGACCTCTTTTCCAATCATTTCGACCAGGGCACCCATGAAGAATGGGCCAGTATTTCTATCGGAACCGCCGCCGCCGGCACGCCGGTGAAAGTGATGGAACCCGGCCGGTTGCAGTGGTATAAAATCCAGCTCGCCGACGGCACCATGGGCTGGGTGCCGGAGGAAAACCTGCAAGCTTCAAAAGAAGGACTGATCCGGCGCGCCCGGAACAAGCATGTTCATCTCTGGGATAACCTGGATTTCCGCAACCGGAAAACGATTAAGGAAGTCAACGGGCGCGAATGGGTGACCCGCCTGGAGACAGCCTCTCCGAAGCTGAGCCGGGGCGGCACCCCGATGCATTTCTCCCGAATCCGCACCGAGGACGGCACCAGCGGCTGGGTGGACGACTATGACATCGAGCGGGTCGGCTGGAAGCAGCCCCGCCTGATCGACCGGCAGGAATGGCGCTTCAATAAAAGCGCTTTCCTGGCCGACTGGCAGGGCAAGCCGGTGGATGAATTTATCCAAAAATTTGCCGAGCCCGCCGCCATTCAACATAACAACGGCCGGGATATTTATTTCTTCAACAATATTTTTCTCTATGATGGCGACCGTAAAGAAATGGGCATCCAGGCAATTGCCCGTTCCGGGGTCATCGAGGAGATCGGCCGCACCGGGCGGGTGACCAAGTGGATCGGCTATTTCCCGCTCAGCGAAGCCCTGCGTATTCCGTTTGTCATCAACCACATCTGGGGCATATTCGATTTGGCCCATAATGATTCCTATGACAACTATGGCGATGCCATCAGCAGGGATCTGTTCGACATGCCCGGGTGGGCCAAATTTATTATCGCAATTGTGTTCATCGGCATTTTCCTGGCGCTGTTTTATATCATCCTGTATGTGCCTTATTTTGTGACGGAAAAGATCGCCTACCGCATTAGCCTGAACCGCAAGCTGAACAATGGGATCATCGGGACCATCGGAACCGTCGGGGCGATTGTGTTGGGATATCTTTATTTCGTTTTTGTGAATGTGAACATCGGGGTGTTCAATAATTGGTTTTTGCTGCATTTTTTGTTCGCCCTGGGAATGACGGTCGGGTTTATCGGCAAATGGCGAAATGACCTGCTGTATCAGCGCTGTCAGAGGTGCCGCTACTGGTCCGGCACCGACAACGGCTCGGATCTGGTTAGCCGCACCCATAAAACCTTGACCACCACCTACAGCAGCGGACGTAAAACCGTCGACCACGGCACTGCCGAAACCTGGATCGACCACCGCCTCTGCGCCAATAATCAGTGCGGATTTTCCTGGGATGTGGTGCGGAACTACTTCTCCGGGTGGTCGAGGAATTGAGGAATGGTGAATGGGTTGATGGGTGAATGGGTGAATGGGTTGATGGGTTAATACATTGCCGTCATTTCGAACGTAGTTTGTGAGAAATCTTTTCAGCAAACAACTTTATTCACAGAGTAGTTTCCCATTAACCCATTCACCCATCAACCCATTAACAGAATTTTACACAACACACATTTTTTCCACGGGAGGAATCATGTTTGGAGATGAATTATTGAAAGCCAACAAAGCGCTGGTAAATGGTGATTACCAGAAAGCGCTGAAACATTATTTCAAAGCAGAAAAAACGGCGCCCTGGGATGCCCATATCCCTTTTGGCATCGGGAATACCTATTTCTCGATGGGGGATTATGATAAGGCCTTAACCTATCTCAATAAAGCGGTCGCCAGCGATCCGAAATATGCGAATGCCTATAACCTGATCGGGAATATTTATTTTAACCGCAAGGAATTCGATCTCAGTGTCGATTTCTATAAAAAAGCACTCGGCCTGGATCCCAGTGTCATCAATTATTATACCAATCTTGCCAATGTGTTTTTCCAAATGGAAGATTACCCGAGTGTGATCAATACCCTGGGGATGATTGTGCCGGAGCGGGTAATCGACGACGGCTTGTATAATATGATCGGCGTTTCTTACCTCTACCTGGGGCATTTTGAAGACGCCATAAGCTATTTCCGGAAGGCAGTCGGGATTAATCCGAATGTCGGCAATTATTACTACCACTTATCGATTGCCAACCGGAACCAGGGCAACTTCGAAACAGCGCTGCAGTATGCCCGGAAGTACGTGCAGTTGGAGCCGGAGCGCAGTGAAGGCTATCAGGAACTGGGGGCAGTATTACTCGACCTCGAAATTTACGATCAGTCGATTCAAAGCTACGAAAAAGCAATTGAACTGGCGCCGGACAATGCAATTTATTACAAACAATTGGCCGATGTCTACACCTGGATCGACGAATATGATCAGGCGATTCTGAATTATCAGGAAGCGATTAAGCTGGAACCGCAATGGGCCGAGTGCTATAACCTGATCGGGGATATGTATTATTTCAAAGAGGACTTCGAGGAAGCCAAAGCCTATTACCGGAAAACCGTCGAGATCGATCCCGACTTTGCCCAGGCTTACAACAATCTGGGCGGGGCAGCCCTGCGCGATCAGGATTACCAGCAGGCAGTCTCTTTTTTTAAAAAAGCGATTGAAATTGATCCCGAATCGGATATCTTCTTTGATAATCTGGCACACGCTTATGCCGGCCTGCAGCAATATGACCGGGCGATTGCCAGTGTAAAAAAGGCCATTTCACTTAATCCGGGGGATGATGATTATCAGACCCACCTGGAGGAGTTGGTGGCACATTGACAGGATTTACAGGATAAACTCGATGGACATCCGGAAAAATGAAGCCCTATTCCGCCGGATCTACGGACCGGATCCGGCGATTTTGGAAAAACAATATCACCGCTACGATCGGCTGGCAAAGCAGCATACCCGCTATTTCGGGGATGGAGAGCAGCACTGCTTCAGCGTCCCGGGGCGCACCGAGATCGGGGGTAATCACACCGACCACAATCATGGCCGGGTGCTGGCTGCAAGCGTCAGCCTCGATGCCATCGCCGTTGCGGCAAAGCATGATGATAATCGGGTGGTTTTGTATTCGGAGGGATATGACGGGCCTTTTTCAGTCGACCTGACCCGGCTGGAAGTGGTGACCGCAGAGCGGGAAACCACCGCGGCGTTAATCCGCGGTATTGCAGCGAGGTTCCGGGAACTCGGCTACCGCATCGGCGGCTTCAACGCCTGCCTCACCAGCGCGGTGCTGCCCGGCTCGGGGCTGAGCTCTTCCGCAGCGGTGGAGGTGCTGATCGGCACGATTTTCAATGTCTTATTTAACGACGGAACCATCCCGCCTGAGACCATCGCCGCCATCGGTCAGTATGCGGAAAACCATCATTTCGGAAAGCCTTGCGGCCTGATGGACCAGATGGCCTGCGCGGTAGGTGGGATCGTTCACATCGATTTTAAAGATCCGCAACAGCCCCTGGTAGAAAAGGTAGACTTTGATTTTGCGGCCCAACAGTACCGCCTGCTGGTGGTGAATACCGGAGGCAGCCACGCCGATCTGACCGCCGACTACGCCGCGATCCCGGCCGAGATGAAAGCGGTGGCCCGGGCGCTGGGGACTGCGGTATGCCGGGATATCATGCCGGAAGATCTGTTGATGAATATGGCGGTGCTGCGGGAGCAGGTCGGTGACCGGGCCCTGCTGCGCGCGCTGCATTTCCTGGGAGACAACGAGCGGGTGACCGCGCAGGTGACCGCGCTGAAAGCGGGCGATTTCTCCGGTTTCCTGCAACTGGTTCGCGAATCGGGAAATTCCTCCTTCAAATGGCTGCAAAATATTTATAGCGGGAATGATGGTCACGAGCAGGGGGTGGCATTGGCCCTGGCGCTGAGCGAGCAGTATATCGCCACGGTTGGCCAAGGCGCCTGCCGGGTGCACGGAGGCGGGTTTGCCGGCACCATCCAGGTGTATCTCCCGGAAAGTGCAGTGCCGGAATACGTTAAGCAGATCGAAGCCGTCTTCGGACCGGAAAGCGCAATGGTGCTGAATATCCGCCCACTCGGCGCGGTACATATTTCTGATATATAGTTTTTTAGCCACAGAGCCACGGAGAGCACAGAGAACAGACAATAATCGCCAAAAAACTGATCACTGACAACTGATCGCTGACAACACAAACTCTGTGATCTCTGTGACTCTGTGGCTAAAAAAATGCTACTATCCGCGCAAAACCCGTTCAATCCCCTCCAACTCTCCCCCGGAAAAACCCAGCTTCTCGCGGATTGCCACAATCTCTTCGATCTGTTCCACCCGGCTGGCGCCGATCAGGGCGGAGGTGACCCCGGGATGGCGCAGGATCCAGGCGATGGCCATCTGGGCCAGCGACTGCCCCCGTGCGGCGGCGATTTCGTTGAGGGCGCTAATCTTGGCCAATTTTTCTTCGCTGATATCACTTTTCTTCAGGAAACCATGGGCCTTGGCGGCGCGGGAATCCTTCGGTACGCCCTTGAGGTACTTATTGGTCAGCAGGCCCTGGGCCAGGGGTGAGAAGGGAATGCAGCCGACTCCTTCCTCAGCCAGCACCGGCAGCAGCTCGCCTTCGATCCAGCGGTTGAACATGTTGTAGACCGGCTGGTGGATCAGGCAGGGGGCACCCATACTGCGCAGCATTTGCGACGCCCGGCGGGTCAGATCGCCGCCGTAATTGGATACCCCGACATAGAGCGCCTTCCCGCTGTGCACCGCCTGGTATAGTGCGCCCATGCTCTCCTCTAAGGGCGTCTCCGGGTCCGGGCGGTGATGGTAGAAGATATCGACATAATCCAGTCCCATTCGCTTCAGACTTTGATCCAGGCTGGCAAGGAGGTACTTGCGCGATCCGAAGTTGCCGTAGGGACCCGGCCACATGTCGTATCCCGCTTTGGTGGAAATGACCAGTTCGTCACGGTATCGCTGCAGATCCTGGCGGAGGATCCGGCCGAAGTTCTCTTCCGCCGATCCGTAGGGCGGGCCGTAGTTATTGGCCAGGTCGAAGTGAGTGATCCCGAGATCGAAGGCGCGCCACACCATCTTGCGCATGTTTTCGAAGGTATCGACCCCGCCGAAATTATGCCATAACCCGAGCGAGATAAACGGCAGCTTCAACCCGTTCCGGCCGCAGCGGTTATAGATCATTTCGTCGTAGCGTTTGGGGGAAGGGAGATGGGACATAGGTAATTTACCTCCGTGCAATTTATAAGTTTCGAGGACTCGAACAGCTTAATAAATTATCAATCGATGTTGGATACTGGATACTGGAAAAAAGGATAAGGGATAAAGGATAAAGGATGAAGGATATGTTTGAGAAAAGTACTTGATGATATCGATAGATTCCGTTTTTTTGCATCCAGCATCCAGTATCATTTGACCGCCACTTGCTATGAGATATGGGCACATCATCATCCGCCGTAAAAAACTTTCTCCCCTAATTCCTTCAGCCAGAGGATCGCCTCATCGGGCCGGCCTTGCGGTGGAGTGTTGATGCCGGCATTGACCACCTCGCCGATGACGGTGGCATGGTCGCCAATTTCCACCATTTCACTTAAACGGCATTCCACGAAGGCGGGCAGATTTTTCAGCAGCGGCGCGCCGGTTTTCCCGGCTTCAAACGGTTCACCGCCGATGGTCTGGCCGTCGCGCTCATGGGATTTAAAAAAGTTGAAAGCCAGGTCTTGCTGCCCTTTGCCGAGCATGTTCAAGGCAAAGGTGCCGGTTTCTTTGATCAGGTGAAAAGCCAGGGAATCCGTTTTTACCCCCACCACGATCAGCGGCGGGCTGAAAGAAGTCTGGGTCACCCAGTTCACCGCAGCCGCCGCCACCCGGCCGTCTTTGCCTTCGGCGGTGAGAATATATAGCCCGTAGGGAATCATGCGCAGGGCGGTTTTTTTTGCGTCGGTATCCATGATATCTCCTTTTCGCTGAATTGATGAACTTGTTGTTGGTTGTTGGTTGTTGGTTGTTGGTTGTTAGTTGTTGGGTTTTTGATCAGCATAATATCCTACTAAAGACCAAAGACCAATAACCAACAACCAATAACCAATAACCAAAACCAACATCCAACATCCAATAACTAAAACCCAACACCTCATTCCGCATAGATCATCTTCCGGGTCATGCCGCCGTCGATCACGATATTCTGGCCGGTGATGAATTTGGCGGCGTCGGAGAGGAGGTATTCGGCCATCGCGGCAACATCATAGGGCTCGCCCACCCGGCCGGCCGGGTGTTGGGAGAAGTCGATGTCGCTGAGCACCGCCGGCTGGCGATCCACCGCTTTTTTCCATTCGCTTACCTCAATCCAGCCCGGGCTGATACAGTTAACCCGCACCTCCGGTCCCAGGCTGACCGCCAGGGCGTGGGTCAGCGCCACCAGCCCGCCCTTGGAAGCGGCGTAAGCCTCGCTGTCTTTTTCCGACTGCAGCGCCCGGGTAGAGGCGATGTTGACGATGGCCCCTTTAGCCGTCCGCAGGTGGGGCGCGGCATGCTTGGCCATCAGGAACGGGCCGGTGAGGTTGGTGCGGATCACCCGCTCCCAATCGCCCAGCGCCAGCATTTCCACCGGTCCGGCATCAGGATGGGCGATGCCGGCATTATTCACCAGGCCATCGATACGCCGGAACGTCCCCAGGGTCTGCTCGATGCAGGCCAGCACTGCAGCCTCATCTCCCACATCGGTGGGAAAAAAGCGCAACCATTCGGCATATTCCCGGTACGCATTCAAGCACTCCCGGCCGGCCTCGACATCGATGTCGGCGATCACCACCCGGTACTCCTGGTGCAGGAGATACTGGCAAATCCCCCGCCCGATGCCCTGCGCCCCGCCGGTGACGATGATGGTTTTCATGAGTTATTTCTCCATTCAAGAAAAAATCTGTGAACGGGTGTATGAGTTTATGGGGAAAAACGGACGTCGAGAGCAAAACCCAGACTCCCATTAACCCTCCCATACACAGGAACAACGACTCCAACTTAACTGTGAACGCCATAGTGATCAATCAGAATTTGAATTATACCATGCCCGCAAAGCCTCCAGCGTTTCCGCTTCGTTGGTACCGTCACCCATTATCGCGGCAAAGTTCAGCCCTTTGACCTCGCTCAAAAATTCCACCAGCAACTGCGACTGATAATAATGCCGCCGCAGTGGATAGGCCGCCAGAAACCCCGGCTCAAACAGACGGCTCAGTCGGGCACGAAAGCTGTCGCTGCTGTCGCTGCGAATGGCATGACGGGTGGCGGCGTATTCGGCATAGCCCTCCACCTTCCAGGAAGGAAGCGCACGAGCGCGCCAAAAGCCCAGTGTTTCCGCAATGCAAGAGTGGAAAATTTCGTGGGAAATAATATGCGCCGCACTGCCCTCCAGCAGGCTGTGCCGGTAAGCCGGACCAAACCGGGCATGGACGCTTTCGATAAATGTCAGGGAAATAAAAATGCGATTCGCCAGCACCAGATTGAATCCCTGGGAAAATTTCGCCAGTCCGGAAAGCTCGGCGTAAAAGCCGTAGCGCTCCAGATCCCGGCACAAAAAAACCGTTCAGGTTTTTCCCGGCTGGTAAATCGGGATCGCCCGATTGCGTTGCTCGACGTCATCGAATAATGCCCGGATCGTCGAATCCAGCGGCGCATCGGAATAGATGCGGTAGTTTTGATATTCCAGGCGGTAGCTGAAGGCTGGCTGGGGAAACAACAGCAGTAGCAATTTCCCCAACTGAAAAAGCAGCCATAACCCAACCGGCAGGGCGATCCATTTCAGTAATTTGCGGAGGCCTGGCAAATGAACCTCTCCGAGTTATTAATTACATTCAAATTTATATTCCCCCCGCAACAGTCCATAACGAATAATATCCCAATACTTTCCATCAAAATAGCGCGCCTCGCGCAACCGCCCCTCCTCGATGAACCCGAAATGTTTGAACAATGCATTGCCGGCCAGGTTGTATTCATAGACCTCCGCCTCCAGGCGGTGCAGGTTCATTGCCGTAAACGCATGGCGGATCAGCGCCTCCAGGGCCGCCTTCCCCAGCCCCTTGCCCCGGCAGTCTTCCACGATGAAGATGCTGATCTCCGCCTTGCGGTTGAACCAGCGGATGGCCTGCAGGCGGATCTCCCCGGCCAGGCGGCCCTCCTGCTCGATGCGGAAGATCAGCCACTCCGGCATGCCGGCAGGATAGAAGCGGGTCTCGGAGAGATGCTCCGGATGGGCCAGCTTTGCCAACTGCTCCCGAAGCTCCGGATCGTCAGGGCCGGTGAGAACAAGCTGGATGGGGGGAGATGGGATAATCATGATGTTGGTTGTTGGTTGTTGGTTGTTGGTTGTTGGTTGTTGGTTGTTGGTTGTTGGTTGTGTATTTTTTGCCCTCTGCCCTCTGCCCTCTGCCCTTACTACGTCTCAAGTTAACAACATTCCGTGGTCGAATCATTTCGTTTTTTAATTAGACAACGCTATCGCAATGTTGTATAATACGGCGCTAACGGGGAAGCGAGATTATGACGGCACAAACTCAAGGCTTCATGATACTGGATACTGGATGCTGGATGCTGGATAATTTTTTTGATCCAGTATCCAGTATCCAGTATCACCTGATAGACAATGATCACTTTTTTTACTACATCCAAAACCAAACCACGCCATGGCGCTAATTTCATTGCAGAACATCAGCATCGCTTTCGGCGGTGCGCCGCTGATCGACGGGCAGGATCTCCAGATCGAAAAACAGCAGCGGGTCTGCCTGCTGGGACGCAACGGCGCCGGGAAAACCACCCTGATGAAGATCATCGAGGGGCGGGTGTCTCCAGACAGCGGCATGGTGCAATATGCCCCGGAACTGAAAGTCTCCTACTTTGCTCAGCGGGTCCCGCAGGAACTGAGCGGGTCGGTGTTTGAGATAATTGCCGGCGGGTTGGGTGAACGGGGGGAACTGCTGGCGCGCTATCACCGAGAGGAACAGCGCATCGCCCGCACGAAGGATACGGATCACCGCACCCTGACACAACTGCACGAAGCACTGGAGCAGCACCATGCCTGGCAGTATCTCGATACGGTTGGTCAGATCGCCGCGCGGATGTCGCTGGATCCCGACTGGGACTACACCGCCCTTTCCGGGGGGCAAAAGCGCCGGGTGCTGCTGGCGTCGGCACTGGTATCGGAGCCGGACCTGCTGCTTTTAGACGAGCCGACCAACCATCTCGACATCACCACCATCGCCTGGATGGAGGAATTTTTACTTCGCGAGAACCTCACCCTGCTGTTTGTTACCCACGACCGCATGCTGCTGCGCCGGCTGGCCACCCGGATCGTCGAGCTGGACAACGGGGTGCTCTATGATTGGTCGTGCGATTACGATACCTTCCTGCAACGGAAGCAGGCTTTGCTGGATGCCCAGGAAAAAGAATGGGCGCGTTTCGATAAGAAGTTAGCCCAGGAGGAGGTCTGGATCCGCCAGGGCATCAAGGCCCGGCGCACCCGCAATGAGGGGCGGGTGCGCGCCCTGAAGCAGATGCGCGAGGCCCGCCGGAAGCGCCGCCAGGCTCCGGGCAGCGCGTCGATGAAGCTGGCGGAGGCGCAGCAGTCCGGCAACCTGGTAATTGAGGCGCAGGGGCTCGCTTACAGCTATGACAATCAGCCCCTGATCCAAGACTTCAGCACCATCATCACCCGGGGGGACAAGATCGGGATCATCGGGCCGAACGGCTGCGGCAAGACTACCCTGCTCAATCTGCTGCTGGGCTATCTGGCGCCTCACGCCGGCACGGTGCGTCACGGCACCAACCTGGCAATCCGCTACTACGATCAGCTGCGCGAGCAGATCGATGAGTCTAAGACAGTGTGGGAGAACGTGCTGCCCAACGGCGACACCGTGACCATCAACGGCAACAGCAAGCACATCATCCCCTACCTGCAGGATTTCCTGTTTACCCCGGACCGCGCCAAGACCCCGGTTACCCATCTCTCCGGCGGAGAGCGCAACCGCCTGCTGCTGGCCCGGCTGTTCACCCAGCCGGCCAACCTGCTGGTGCTGGACGAACCGACCAACGACCTCGATGCGGAGACCCTGGAACTATTGGAGGAGCTGCTGGTCAACTTCCAGGGCACCCTGCTGTTGATCTCCCACGACCGCACCTTCCTGAACAATGTGGTGACCAGCACGCTGGTTTTTGAAGGGAAAGGACGCATCGCCGAGTATGTCGGGGGATATGACGATTGGATTGAGCAACAGCAGCGCCAGACGTCGGCGGATGGGGAAGCGGACAAAATCGATAAGAAAGCCCTTTATCTGGAAGAAAAAAAGGCCCGGCAGAAGAAGAAGCTTTCTTTCAAAGAGGCGCGGGAGATGGAAGCGCTGCCGGGGATGATCGAATCGCTGGAAGCGGAGCAGGCGCAGTTGCAGGGCAAACTGGCCGATCACACCTTCTACCAGGACAAGACAGCGGTGGTTGCCGCAAGGACACGTCTTTCCGAACTGGAAACTGAACTGGCCGAGGCATATGAGCGTTGGGAGTATCTGGAATCGCTCTCTTCATAAGCAGTAATTGGCTGAAAGGCTTTTTGCCACAGAGACACGGAGCACACTGAGAACTGAAAACTGAGAACTGAAAACTAACTCTGTGTTCTCTGTGCCTCTGTGGCAAAAAAATGCTTCTACAGTAGCCTTTTCCCGCACAACTACGCCGTGCCGATACGCCGGTAAAGCACGATCCCGGCGGCGATCATCCAGCCCACTCCGGCCGGGATGATCAGGAAGCCATAACTGGTCAGGCCGCTGCCGCCGGTGATCATCGCGATAAAGTTCAGCAATCCGGTAATAGCGGTCACCAGGCTCCAGCGAAACAGCCAAACCGGCACCCATTCCTCCCGCCCGGCCAGCGCAATCAGGGTGGGGCCGATGCCGATAATCAGGATTGTGGCCACCCAGTCGGCGCGCGAGGCGAACCAGCCAATTGTCTTAGCCAGCAGCAGCGCCTCCGGGGAGGTGTCCGGGGCCACCTGCACCACCAGCGCCAGCCAGGAAACATAGGCTGCAATCACCAGGGGGGAACCGACCCAGTAACTATACCGTGCAATCCGGGCCAGCACCGGCCGCCGCTCGCTCAGGGTGGTCATTGCCGTGGCGGCAACCCCCATCAGCAGCACCATCAGTATCCATAACGTCAAATTCATCACCAGCAAGTGGCGACCTTCCCCGGCGACGGCCAGATAGCCGGCGATATCCCCACCGGCCAGCGCGGTATCCAGATCGGCACCGGCAATATTCATCAGCGCCGCGCCGCTAATTGCGCAAACCGATCCGAGAAGGGCGGTATATGCGCCGATGCGGGTGGCAAGAGCTGTATTTGATTTATCCATTTTTACTCCTTGCAGTAATAATTGGGAAAAAATCTGTTTATGGGTAGATGGGTATATGAGTAAAAACGGACGATGTGAGCATAAGTTATTAACCCATCAACTCATCCACCCATTAACCCATCAACTCTTTCATGACTCTTAAAAATAACCAAAAACCACAAAACATAATCAAGTTATTTTTCCATTGACTTTTTGAAGCATATTCGGATAGATTGCTACGTATACGTAACAAATTGAGATAGGCATGATGGAAGCGTATAAAATACCGATGAATTTACGGGCGGCCTACTTGTCGATGCATCGGCAGACCAACGCCCATCTGGCCCGCTTTGGGGTCACGGCCGACCAGTTTGTGTGCCTGCTGATCCTGGCCGAGGAGGATGGGATCATCCAGCAGGAACTGGTGAAGCGCGCCACATCCGATCCCAATACCATCCGGGCTATGCTGGTGCTGCTGGAAAAACGCGGCCTGGTGGTCCGGGCACCCCACCCCCGCGACGGCCGGGCGCGCATCGTCACCATCACTGAGGAAGGCCGGCAGATCTTTGCCGAATTGGTAAGCGCACTTGAACCGGTCCGCAATCGCCTGACCGCACAAATTCCGGAAGCCGATGCCAAAACGCTGAATGAACTGCTCCGGCGGGTGGTTGAGGCGATGGAATGAAGATAACGTACGGATACAGGTCAGAATTTGAGCCACATAGCCACACGGATTAACACGGATTTTTTTGCCACGAATCTACGCGAATAGACACGAATGAACCAACAACCAACAACCAATAACCAATGACCAACCAACTGAAAACTGATAACTGATAGCTGTCAACTGCCTTTTCTCTGTGATTTCTATGATTCTGTGGCAACTATTGAAATCGCTCTAACTCCAGGAGGAACTTCATTATGGCGTATTCGTACCCTAGCCGTTTATCCGTTTTCATCTATGCCTGTGCAGCGCTGTTGCTGTTTAGCCTCTCCGCCCCGGCGCAGTGGACGCCCACGCCCAATGACACCCTGGTCTCCTACCGGGTGCAGCCCGACCAACAGGTCATTTTCCGAATTTATGCCCCCCAGGCAGAGAAATTGCTGCTGGGAGGAACCGACATTCCCGGCAATAACCAGGGCACGGCAATGAGCAAAGCCGACAATGGAGTCTGGCAGGTGACGGTCGGCCCACTGCCCCCGGGATCCTACCGCTATCTGTTTAATGTGGACGGCGTTTCGGTGGTCGATCCGCGCAACCCCCTCACCAGCCAGTCGAATATGAATACCTGGAGCCTGCTCCATGTAGAAGGCGCGGAATTTATGGATACGCAGAACGTCCCCCACGGCGCCGTCTCCGAGGTCACTTACTATTCCGCCTCGCTGAAGCGCTTCCGCCGGATGCATGTTTACACCCCGCCGGGGTACGAAAGCGGCAAGCATAAATATCCGGTCTTCTACCTGTTGCATGGCGCATTCGACTGCGACGATTCCTGGACGTCGGTGGGGCGAGCCGGGTTTATTCTCGACAATCTGATCGCCCAAAAGAAAGCCAAACCGATGGTGGTGGTGATGCCGGCCGGCCATACCGGCCCCTTCCGCTTCGGGCAGCCGCTGCCGCCGGTTGACGAATTTGTGGTCGATTTTATCAATGATATCATGCCGGCTGTGGAAAAGCGCTACCGGGTTTACACCGACCGCCGGCACCGGGCGATTGCCGGCTTATCGATGGGCGGAGGTCATACGCTGAACATCGCCATCCCCGATTTGGAAAAATACGGTTATGTTGGGGTCTTCAGTTCGGGCATCTTCGGGATTGCCGGAGGCTTTGGCGCCGAGAGCGGCATGAAATGGGAAGAGCAGCACCTGGCCGAATTGGATGATGCCGCGGCGAAGAAGGATCTCCGGTTGATCTGGTTCGCTACCGGTAAGGAGGACTTCCTACTGGAAACCTCGCGAGCAACGGTAGCGATGCTCAAAAAACATGGATTTGATGTGGTTTATAAAGAAACCCCGGGCGCCCACACCTGGAACAATTGGCGCGAATATCTTTATGAGTTCGCCCCGCAGCTGTTTCAATAACGGTCGAAATTCCAGCTTATTTGAATTAAGGAAAATGCGATGAAAACATTTCTAAACCCGTTTCTCCTGGCAATCACGCTTATTGCATTTACGACGCTTCCGGCATGCTCACAAAGCACCGAATCCCCATCCGTCGAGGAATCCCATGAATATGAGGTGACCCGGGACATCGAATGGGCGCAGCCGGGCGGGCACAGCCTGACCCTGGATATCTATGTGCCCAAAACCGGTAAAGCAAGCTACCCGGTGCTGGTCATCTTTCATGGCGGAGGATGGCTGATCAACGACAAATCTCCGATGACGAGCATGTCCGAGTATATTGCTAAAAATTCCGAATATGTGGTCTGCAATGTCAACTATCGCCTGCTGGTAGACGGGGGCAATACCATCCACATGAATCAAATTATCGAAGACGCCATGGGAGCAGTGCTGTGGGTGAAGGATCATATCGCAGCTTATAAAGGGGATCCGGCAAAATTGATTATCACCGGCGACAGCGCCGGCGGGCACCTCGCTTCAATGGTGGTATTGTGCGGCCACCAACTGGAATCGGATGGATTTACCGGCAATTCATTGGGATTTAATCCCACTTACCTGCCCCCTGGCAAGACAGCGGAAGCGGTTGCCGCCGGCAACGGCCTCGAAGTGCAGGCCGCGATACTGAGCTATGCGGCTTATGATATCTACGCCTCCTGCCTGGGCGGATTTGAAACTGCCGGCAATTTCTTCTGGTCGTTCTCAGGAGCAACGCCCCGGGGCATTTTCGGGGACGGCATCAATGTTCAGGCGAATCCCGAATATTATAAAGCGGTTTCTCCAGTCTACAACATACCCTCGGCAACCGAGCGGAGCCTGCCGCCGCAGCTCTGCACGGTCGGCTCGGCCGATAATCTGGTCACTCCGGCTTCGGTACAGGATTTCGTGGCGAAGCTCCGGGAGAAGGGGCACACGGCAGAATATTGGGAGCACCAGGGAAGGCCCCATGCTTATCTCGACGGCGGCAGAAATGAGTTCCTCGGCACCGAATTTGAGAAAGACGCCCCGCCCGCGCTCGACAAAATGATTGAATTCATGGATCAGGTGTTTGCGGAATAATTTTTTGTTTATACTGAGAACCGGGTAAACGCTAATGACACGGGGTATGGGACAAACTATTCCTATGCCCCATGTTTAGTATGCAGGAAATTTTTTTCGGCGCTTTGGCACGCCGGCAGCATCATGTCGTTAATCATTCATAAAGCTGCTCAAGATTCGCTTTACTGATATCGTAAAACAAATCCGCCATCTTGGTGGTGACCGCTTTGAAAAACTTCTCACCTTTTTTCTTCGTAGCTTGCATTGGGCTGCCGACGCCGGTATCCTCGCTAATCTTCGACCAGGGGCGTTCTGCCCAGGCCCAGCCTTCGGAGAATGCCTTGATTTTGTTTTTCTTCTCCTTCCCGCTGCCCCACTGATCCTTGGGCAGCACCAGTTCCGGTTTGAGATAGAGCAGCAAGCTGGTTTCCATCTCTTCGGCATGATCGCCGGGGGCATCAAAGAACTGCTGGCGGTCGAGGGAGCGGAACCAGTCGGTGGCGCAGAAGAACATTTTCGGGAATTTCAATCCCAATTCCCGCAGCAGCGGTTTAAAATCATTGCCGCCGTGGCTGTTGAAGATCAGCAGTTTATAGATCCCCTGGCGGTTGAGCACCTCGGCAATATCGCCCAGGATGGCAAACTGGGTGCTGGGATTCAGATTGATATCGAGCAGAATATCCGCTTGGCCGGTATTGACGCCGAAGGGAACGGTGGGCAGCACGATCACCTTTGCTCCGCGGTCCCAGGCGAGCCGGGCGGCTTCTGCGGCGAGCGCATCCGCTTCGATGATGTCGGTCGCATAGGGCAGATGGTAATTATGCGCTTCGGTAGCCCCCCAGGGCAGCACCGCCAGTTCGAATTTAGCACCCTTCAGGGCTGCCCAGTTGGTTTCGGCCAGGATGTAAGGTCGCATGTGTTTTCCTTTGTATTCAGTTAAAAGACGGAGAATTTTTGCATGGGGCATGGGGCATGGTGTAATACAGTGCGGGTGTCGGAACCTGCGCTCGTACAATCCGGCGCCGTGCCCCTTGCCCCATGCAATCACACTTTAAACTGCTCGCATTATGAGCGAAATCGGTATTCCGTCGTGCTTCGGTAAACCTCTCCCGGATTCAGGGCCGGGGAAGGGAATGCCGGCTGATTGGGCGAGTCGGGAAAATGCTGGGTTTCCAGGCACAAGCCGGAACGGGCCGGATAGGCCGCCCCCTCCTTGCCGGGGATAGAACCATCGAGGAAGTTCCCGCTGTAAAACTGCACCCCCGGCGCGTCGCTCCACACTTCCATGCTGCGACCGGAAGCGGGATCACGCAGAGTGGCGATTTGGGTCAGGGCGTCTCCGGAATGCCGGCGGATCACCCAATTATGATCGTACCCCCTGCCCAATTGCAGTTGCGGATGCGCTTGATCCACCCGCGCACCGATCGCCGTGGGTCGGCGGAAATCAAAAGGGGTTCCGGCGACCGAATGAAGCTCGCCGGTAGGGATCTGCTGTTCATTGACCGGTGTAAACGCATCGGCGTTGATCATCAACTCATGATCCAGAATGCGCCCGCTGCCGTGCCCCGCCAGATTGAAATAGCTATGCTGGGTCAGGCTACAGACGGTCGGCCGGTCGCTGACCGCTTCGTAATCGACTCGCAGACGGTTGTCATCACTGAGGGTATAGATGACCCGGCAATCTAAATTTCCCGGGTAGCCCTCTTCACCATCGCTGCTACGGTAAGTCAATGCCACGCCGCTGCCGGCAGCGTTTTCAAAAGCGGCCGCGTTCCACAGCCCCCGGTTAAATCCCCGCACACCCCCGTGCAGGTGATTGGGCCCGTTGTTGGCCGCCAGGGCATAGGTTTTCCCATTGAGCACAAACCGGCCTCCGGCGATGCGGTTGGCGTAGCGGCCGATCAGCGCACCGAGGTAGAACGGGTCTCGCAGATAATCATCCAGCCGGTCGTATCCCAAAACGACATCAGCCAACCGGCCGTCAGGGCCGGGCAGCTTCAGCGAGACGATAATGCCGCCGTAATTGGTGACGCTCATTTCCATTCCGGCGGCGTTGGTCAGGGTATAAAGATCTGCCGTTTGTCCGCCGGGCAATGTTCCGAATACGGTTTTCATCTAATCATCGTCATCATCATGGTCCCGCCGCCGACCTTCCCGCCGGCGTTCTCCTTCCCGCCCCCGGCCGCGGATGTCGTGCTCGTCCCCGCTGCGGTGGCATTCAACACAATTTTCGAAATTACGAATCCCCTCTTTGCGATGCTCCCGGGCAATCCCGGCCGGGGTATGCTCGTGGCAACCGTAGCAGGTATACTCGGAAAACTTCCGGGCATTCTGGTGGCACTTGCGACAGTCGGCCGGATGGTGTCGGTCGAAGCGGAAATACTGATCATGAGCAAAGGTGGCCGGCCGCCAGCCGCCAGTAGTGTGGCAGTCCGCGCAGTTTTCCCCCACCTGGCGGTGAAGATCGTCCTCGGGCCGGATATTCCGATGACAACCGGCGCAATTGCCCGCCATATTGCCGACAATGTGGTTATGGTCGAAGGAGGCCGGCCGCCAGCCGTCGGTCCGGTGACAGGCGGCGCAATTCTCTGCTAGCTGCGGATGCAGTTGATCAGCCGGGCGCTGCTGCCGGTGACAGCCGGCACAGTCGTTGCGCAGATTGGCCGGGAAAAGCTGGTGGGAAAATTTTCCGGAAATTTGCAGCGCCGCTGCCCCCCGATGGTCGCTGTGGCAATCGGCGCAGGGGATCTCAGCCAGATGCTGATGGAACTGCACCTTCTCCGCCGCGGCCGGCAAGGACGTACCGGCGACGCTCATCACCCCGATCTGTGCCGGCGGGTGACAGGCCGCGCACTTTTCAGCCGGGGTTCCCCCAAAAGGGGCATGGCAGGCCAGACAGTCGTTGCGGATCTCCCGGTGACCTTCCAGCAGTTCGCCGGGATTGACCAGAGCATGGGGATAGTAGAACAGCAAGGCGGTAAATGCCGCCACTGCAATGAGGTGAAACAGGGCCGGTTTCATTACTTATTTCCAGTTCCAGAAGAAAAAGATCGACAGTATATGTAAGATCGCCAGAGTGACGAACACCATGACGAAAGGAATATGCACCATCCGCCACTGCGTCATGAGGCGCAGGGTCAAAGCGTCCCAGAAGAGCTGCTTTTCGATTTCCTCCTCGCTCAGCCCGCCAGCAGCAAGGGTCTGCTGCTTATTGCGCAGTGCTTCCCGGGAGCGGCGCAGTAAAAATTTGCCGATGTGCCCGCTGGCCACCACCAGCATCATCGCCCCGGCAGCCAGCCAGGGCAGCAGGGCCTGAAAATGGATTCCGGAATGCACCAGGATCATCATCGCCCCGGCCCAGGCGAGGTACTCGTGCAGCGCCAGCATTCCGCGAGGAGATCCGGCTTCGATCAAACGCCGCTTGCGCAGCGAATAGAGGAAGGAGAGCAGGATCAACAAAGTCCCGGCAATGCCGAGATAACGCCCAACCCCGGGAAAACCGAACAAGTGCAGCAGATAGTCAAGCAGGATCGCGGCAACGATCAGGGCAAAGTAGGAGAAGATCAGGGGGAAGAATTTTTTGAATAGCAACGGGCATCCTGGGGTCGTTTGTGTCACTATTTGCTAAGTTTAATAGAGCAAAACTTACGAATCCGCAGTATTTTAATCAACGCGATTATTTTTTACCGTTTCTCCGATTTTAGTCTGGTGTAATGCGGCGCGGGACAATATATTGCCTTTCCAGGAAAATTTCGGGCAAACGACCATATGGCGGAGGAATGAGATGCTTTTTTTGCCACGGATTAACACGGATTTTTTTGCCACGAATTTACGCGAATTGACACGAATGGACTGATGACCAACAACCAATGACCAACAACCAATGACCAAATGACAACTGATCGGTGACCACCGATCACTACAACTGATAACTGAAAACTGACAACTGAGAACTAACCCCCCTTCGGAGCACCGATGTCGATGAAGGTCCTCAAACACAACCCCAAAAACTTTACCGAGATCTGGCAGGATGTTTATCCGATCCATGCTTATCAGGTGGATGTGGAACGGCGGCTGACGGCGCCGATGCTCTGCCGGGTGATGGAGGAGTCGGCCTGGCGCCATGCCGAGCATCTGGAATTGGGATTCTCCCACCTGCAGGAAAAGGGATTGGTGTGGGTGCTGGCACGGCTCTATCTTAAGATCGATGCCTATCCGCTGTGGGGCGACCAACTGCACGTGCATACGTTTCCCAGCGGCAGCGACCGCCTGTTCTGCTACCGCGATTTTCAGCTATCCGATCAAACCGGAAAGACGATCGGGGAAGCCGGCACCTCCTGGTTCGTGATCGATACCGTTGCACGCAAGCCACAATCGACTCGCAGCTATATGACCCTGGAATCCCATGATGACCTGGTGCAAAAACACCTCGGGCAATTGAAAAAACTCCCCGCAGCCGGCGGGCAGGATCACAGTGACACCATCCGGGTGCGCTATCAGGATATCGACATCAACGGGCATGTCAACAACGTGCGCTACCTCGACTGGATGCTCGACAGCTTTCGGTTGCATTTTCATCAACAGCACCGACTGCGCGAACTGCAGATCAATTTCCTGGCGGAATCATTTTACGAAGATCAGCTTCAGGTCGTTTACGCGCAACTAAACGACCGCACCTTCCGTCATGAGATTGTGCGCCTGTCCGATCAAATCGCGGTATGCCGGGCGGTGACAGGATGGGTACCGAATGCGGATTTCGGAATGCGGAATGCGGAATGATCGAGTGCGAGATGAAAAGGCGTAGAGCATGGAGCGTTTTTTTGCCACGAATTTACGCGAATGAACCCGAATGATGCCGCAGCCCAATGACAGCCGCAGGCTCAATTAACGCCCGAAGGGCCAATGACAAATCACATAAAGGAGATACCAATGAGTCAAAATAAACTGGATCAATCCCTCGCGCCCGGCGGGGCGCATCATCAACTGGCGCAACTGGTGGGTGAATGGGAAGGGGAGACCCGTACCTGGTTCGAGCCGGGTAAGTTGGCAGACACGTCGCCGGTTAAAGGGACCATACGTCCGGTGCTGGGCGGGCGCTTTGTTCTACACGAGTACGAGGGTGCGCTGCAAGGCAAGCCGTTACAGGGACTTGCGATCTATGGCTATTATATCGCCAAAGGGAAATATGAAACGGCCTGGATCAACAGCTTCCACATGGGTACCGGCATCTTATTCTCATCCGGGGAAGGGAAAGAACGCGGCTTTTCCGTGTTGGGCAGCTACGAAGATTTCACCGGCGGGCCGCCCTGGGGCTGGCGTACCGAGATCGAGATCCATGATGCGGATCATATCACCATCACCGCCTATAACGTGACGCCGGACGGCGAGGAGGCGAAGGCGGTGGAGACGGTGTACACGCGCAAATAAAAGGGGGACGGGATCATTATGAAAAATTATTTAACCTGGTTCTCAATACAACTGTTGATATTGCTGACAGTAAATGTTGTTGCCGTCGCTCAGGAAGAAATTCCCTCCCGGTGCTGGCATGAAGAACTCGATGAGCTCTCTTTTTTAGAGGGCGCCTGGACTTTCGATTCAAACGTCCGCCTGGGAAATGGGGTTTGGGAGAGAGATACTTCGCAATCCATCATTAAAACCGATTTTCAGAATTGCATGTACAGCGAGACGATCGTCGGGAAACGGCAAGGGCACGCTTTTGAGGCGCGGAGCCATTTTACCTATAATGCCATTGCCAAGCGTTATCAGAAACTGTGGATCGATTCGGAACACGGCTCGATGATCTTGTATGAAGGCGGCAAGGATGAAGCCGGCGTATGGATTTTCGAGACCGAAATCGCTTTCGGAGAGCGGGTGGTAAAATTCCGCCACCAGTATACGATCGAGAATGCCGATTCGTTTTCGATGCAAAGCCAACGCTCCCCGGATGGGGGTAAGAGTTGGATAACCACCTGGGAAGCACGGTATCATCGATAGCAATGTGATCAGTACACTTCCCGGCATCCCTATATTCTATATTCCCTCGGTTCAATAAACTTGTGTTTGGATGTATAGAATTGCTTAAGATTAATTTTAATGGGAATTACTTGCATAAGTAATCCCTAACCGGTATATTTTTCCGGCCACTCCAATTTTCAACAAAATACCTGATCCTGCAATATCAAGCTTTGGATGGGAAATTATTGCCTAATCCAACCGGCGCCGCTAATCCAACTCGATAAAATTCGGTTCGCCCGTTTATCGTGACAATGATTCCACTTCCTTATCCAGAGGAGATTGTGATATGTATAAATCGCTATTGGTCAGCATCTTAGTACTTTTACTAATTGTATCCGGTGAAAGCAGAGCACAGCGTTATGAAGATGGCTCCCTCCTATTGCGCACGAATTTCCTGCGTCGCAACCTGGTGCAAGTGCAGAATGTTTCTGCAATCACTCTGGACGTTTATGTCAGTTCCCGCGGCGGTTTCTTCGCCCGCCACTATACCCTGGCTCCGGGACAGGCATTTCAGATGGAGGATAAATACACCAAAAGGAATATCAATGACATCTATATCAAATGTGTCTATAATGATGCCAATTATCAAAATGATCTGCGCATTATCCGGAGGGAGATTGAAGCACGGAATCAACAGCAGATGATAATGCGTGCATTATTTGCTGCGTTCGATCAGTTTTTTTTCGATGGCGCCATCTCCCAAATCATGGATGCCGCCGAGTTGCTTGAAAAAGCGGCTCAGGCAGGTTACGGCCAGGACGATGACCTAGTGAATGACGTAGCAAAATCGCTTATAGAATCAGGAGTTAAGTCCCAAATTATTGATCAGGTCGGAGGAGAAACACCGCTTGCCCGGGCGTTGGTTGCCGGTGGCCTGGAATTGATTACCGCTTCCCAGCAGTACCATTATCCTGATTTGGAAAAACGTTCGCGCCTGGCGCTAAACACCTTGCGCGATGTTTCTTTCAACGATAAACACAACTACTCGCTGCGCGAAGCGGCGATTAATCTGGATGCTTTTAAACGCCAGACCCCTCTCATGATGGTCAGTGCCGGGCTGATCGGCAATTCTTATGGCACCGACGATTGGCAAATGGCCAAGGATGCCAACGGAAAATCCGATGTCGGCGTTTCCTATAAAGCAGCGGTTTCCTTCTTTTCCGATCATATGATTTTTGGACGGGGGTATGGGAATTTCTTTATTTCAGGATTTTATGAAAAAGGCAATGCCTCTTCCCCAAATACGCTTTATGTAGGAGATGCTTATGTTGGCGGGGATGATCCGCAGGCGTTATTTCAGGCGCCTACTACAACCCGGCTGGCTCTTACCCAATACGGCGGGGGAATCGCTTACCAGGTTTTTTCCCGGAAAGGAGGATATTACGGGTTGGAAGTAGGCGCAGCGCAAACTCGGCTGGAGCTGAAGTTTGCAGATAAATTGCCGGGTGGCGGCACGTCCTCAGCGGGCAGCAAATTTGAAATTATAGAAACGGCCAGCTTGTCGCCTTACGCAAAATTCGGTGCCGGGTGGTCCGGATTTAGGCGGAGCAAGCTGCATCTCGGATTGGGATTTGCAATCAAATATACCCTGGGAAATCCGGATTATAAAAAGGGATACGAACTCTATCGCAATACGGGTCTGGATCTTATCGAATTGCCGCAAAATAACCTGACATTGTCGGCAGAATTGAATCTCTCATTCTAGAGGGTTGTTCAGGATTCTGAAAATTTAGCATTCCGTAGAATATCAAATCAATAAACCAGCGTCTGTATGGAATGCGGCAATGCTTGAACCGTCGTCTGTCTTTCTCCGGCGATCAGCTTATAGTTGATCGCCAAATCACTCTGATTCATGACCACCGTAACCATTTTCCCCTCGGGGTTGAGAAAAGAGGTTGCCAGTAGGTGGCTTCTGCTGGGGGCAGTGCTTACCCGCCGGGCACCCGCGCGGATAAATTTGGAGAAATGGCCGATGTAATAATAGGCCAGGGTATAAATCAGTTCGCCGGTATTGACATCGGCATGCATCGGCGCAAAGCAGTAATTCGCCACGTGGTTGGGGCCGCCGATCTGGTCGAGCAGAATATTCCAGTCGGTCCAGCCGACCGTGCCGAGGTTAAAATCATTGATCATCGAGCTGCCGTAACGCTCGGCATTCTTCACCGAGAGGTAATTGTCCGGTTGGAAGCTTTCCGCACAGCCTTCGGTAAAGAGAAGTTTCTTGTCCGGAAATGCTTCCTGGACATGCCCCAGGTTGCGATACATCGGCTGTCCGCCCGCCCAGGTTTCATACCAGTGAAAGCCGATCCCCCAGGCATATTTGGCCGCCTCCGGATCACCGAAGATGGTGTTGGCCCGGTGATTGATCAGGTCGCGATTATGATCCCACACCACGATTTTCTTGCTGCCCAATCCCGCCTCATGCAATGTCGGGCCGAGATAGTTCTTGAGAAAGTCCCGCTCTTCCTCGGCGGTGTAAATACACGATTCCCAGCGCTGCACCGCCATCGGTTCGTTTTGAATGGTGATCCCCCAGACCGGGATGCCGGCGGCTTCGTAGGCATGGATAAACTTCACATAATAATTCGCCCAGGGCTGGTAATATTCCGGCAGCAGTTTACCACCCTGGAGCATGTTGTGATTGCTTTTCATGAACGCCGGCGGGCTCCAGGGACTGGCATAGATCAACAGCTTGCCCCCGGCGGCCTCCATGGCCTGCTTGATCAAGGGAATCCGGTACTGCTGGTCATGGGCGATGCTGAAAGAATTTAATTCCCGGTCGCCTTCCTCGATATAGGTAAAGCTGCCGCTGCTGAAGTCGCAGCTATGGATGGAAACGCGGGCCAAGGTGTAGCCGATCCCGTTTTCCCGGTTGTAGTATGCCTCCAGCAACTCCTGCTGTTTCGTTTCGGGCAGCTTTGCAAACACTTCCGCCGAAGCGTCGGTAATCGCGCCGCCGATCCCCAGAAATGACTGAAACTGCCGTTCCGGATTGACAAAAACGGCCACCTCAGACTCGAGGGGTTGCGCAGCCGCTTCAAATGTCAGGGTGGTGGAATGGCTCAGGCGCATGTCGGTGCCGGATGCGGTGGTGTAAACATCAATGCTGTTACCGGCTGAAGCATATTCGAGTTTATCGGAAATCGTACTGCGCTTTCCGCTACAGGCAATGGCCGTCAACGCCATCATGAGATAGAGAATTGCCTTTTTCATGGAGCGCCCTTTCAGTTTTGCGCTATTTTTTCTTCTTTTTCTTCGGCTTGGGCTTGGGCAACGCTTTTTCGGTCAATTCGATCAATTTGCTGACCCATGCTCGATCTTCAATCTGATCTTCAATCAGGAACGCGGGTTTGGCGCCGGGATAGGGAAATCCTTCGGAAATCTCTCCGGCAAATGCCCTTCCGGCCTCGGTAATTTTTATGAAAAATTTATTGTCACAAATCTGCCCGACCACCTTGCCATTGCAATATAGGGCATATTCACCGAACATTTTTCGATAGGATATTTCCTGATCGCTATCGATTTGATCGGTGATAAATTGAACGAATTCCAGATCAGATGCCATGGGGGTCTCCTTTGGAGTTTGTATGGATATTTTCGCTGATACAGAGCACAGTGCAAAGTTTTTTTGCATGGGGCAAAGGGCATGGGGCATGGCGCCGTAATTTGCAAGCGCAGGTTCCGACACCCGCAATGTAATACACCATGCTCCATGCGCCTTGCCCCATGCAAATGATCCAGGGCAATTCCGGTGATCGCGGATAAAAAGCTTTTTGAAACCGACATGACATTGTGAGGTTGTAATCGATCATGGCCGTTATAATACCTTTCGGCAACAATATACCCGTTTCGAATCACCAGGAGCCCGTCGATAAATCCGGATGATTGCGCCCGGGTTAACGCGGAATCCAGGAGCTGCGGGGACATGTTCTGCGTTTCCGGTTGCGCAACCGGCCAAAGTGAGTCATTCTGATCAGGCTCGCCGGGATTATCCTGACAGGTGATGATAAGGAATAAAAAAACAAATACCGGAATAAAGAGTAGCTTATTCATCGCTAGGTCATCCCTGGATTTACCACGGCGCATTCTCCGCAGCAAGCACCTCACCTAAATATAAGCCGGCAAGGATACCGTTGACCAGCCGAGAAAATAATTCTCCCTTGAACCTTCCCGGTATTGGGGTGTCATCCCGTTAGCTAATCCTTAATATCAGGTGGAGGAAATGATGAAACGAACGCTTGCCGTATTGACCAACCTTTTGATAACGTTGGTGCTGTTGCCGGCCTGCGGAGACCAGCCAGTGCAGGATCCGCTGCAAAGCGCCGAGCAGGCCCTGGCGGCCAGGGATTATCAGCGCGCGGTCGACATTCTGGAAGCCGCGCTGCAGCAGGACGAGCAAGATCCCACCCTGCATTATTACCTCGGCCAGGCCTACCGCTCGCAGTTCTTCCACGACGGCAGCCAGATCAACGACCTCAACCCGGACTTTGCTCCGAAAGCATCGGCGCATTTCCGGAAAGTATTCGAGCTGGACCCGGCCTTCGAAGGGCGACAGTTTGTGGTGGATCCCTATACCAAGGTGCAGAGCATCTGGGGAGCGCTAGCGATGTCCTACGCTTCGCAGGGTGAGCCGGATAAAGCGCGGGAGGCATTCCGCCGCGGCCGGGAAGCAGGCGGATTTTATCCGGCAATGATGGAGTACAACCGCAACATGCTGGCTTCCTGTGCCGAGAATGCCATCCTGTTCACCAACGGCGATAACGATACCTATCCCGGCTGGTACCTGCAGTTAATGGAGGGCTATCGCACCGACATCACCATCGCCAATCTCAGCCTGCTCAATGTGCCGTGGTATATCCGCCAACTTCGGGACGGCTATCCCTTCGGCGGCAACAATATCGATTTGGGGTTGGATGACGCGGCAATTGCCGGGTTAGCGGCCATCGAATGGCCGCCGCAGACCCAGACGCTGCCGGTCGCGGGCGATCCGCTCAACCCTTCCGGTCAACTGCAATGGGAGATGAAGCCGACCGTGCAAAATCGCCTGCTGCGGGTGCAGGATCAGATGGTGCTGGAAATTCTGCGCGAAAATCGCTGGCGGCGGCCGGTCTATTTTGCCGTAACGGTGTACGGGCCCAACAAGATCGGCCTGGATGCATACCTGGCGATGGAAGGGCTGGTGCTGCGCCTGAACTCGCATAAGGCAAAAGTCGATGCCGCGCAACTGGAAAAGAATCTGATGGAGATCTATCAATACCAGGGTCTTGGCGATTCACATCTCGGCTACATCAAAGAATTGCGGGGAATGTTCCAGAATTACCGCGCCAGCTTTGTGGAACTGGTGTTGGATTATGCCGGCAAGGGGCAGCCGGAACGGGAGCGGGAGGTCCTGGCAGCGATGGACCGCCTGCTCCCGGTGGATAAGCTGCCCTATACCGACGACCGGTTCCGGGAAAAGGTCGAGTCGCTCAGATAGTGACCCCATCCCTATCGCGGATGATCACTTTTGCTTCATTTCCTACACTGTAGACGATACCAAACCGGAATTGGTTGAATGAATGGCCATTTTTTATTAGATTAGCCCCGGGTGTGTTGTAATTAACCTATATTTATGCTAATGCCCACGAAATATCCGAAAGGAGACGAAAGGTTTATAAATTTTGGTTTTTGGTGTCATTTCGAGTATTTCGTGGGCTAATTTTTTAAGGAGAATACATTGCGGGAATTACCATTCAGAAGCGGCAGGGCACCTATTTTACAATTCATCGGAATATTCCTGCTGATTTTTTTATTGGGCCCTGGATGCAAAAAATCCGCCAGCCAGCCGGAAGATAATGCATCGGCGATATTATGGCTAAGTGACCCCGGTCAGAATATCCAATTCACCGAACAAGCTTCCGGGGTTTGGACCGGAAAAAGAAACGGCTTCGTAGACATCAATGTCGATCCGGCATCACGCTATCAGGAAATAGACGGATTCGGATTTGCCTTAACCGGGGGCAGCGCCCTGCATATTCATAATATGTCTGCTGCCGCTCGCCGTAATTTGTTGACCGAACTGTTCGATCACACGGGCAACAATGTCGGCGTCAGCTATATAAGGATCAGTATCGGGGCATCGGATCTGGACGAATATGTGTTTTCGTATGATGATCTGCCGGCCGGTCAAACCGACGTGACGATGGCGCAGTTCAGCCTGGATGAA
Source organism: Calditrichia bacterium (assembly GCA_020635015.1). Classification (GTDB taxonomy): domain Bacteria; phylum Calditrichota; class Calditrichia; order RBG-13-44-9; family J075; genus JACKAP01. Next base: position 116,372 of record JACKAP010000014.1, read on the forward strand.
GATAGAAGATATTTGATTCCGGTTTTAAAAGAAATTCTGCAAATCAATCCGGATCTTAAAATACTGGGATCGCCCTGGTCTGCGCCGGTCTGGATGAAGACCAATGGCAGCAGCATCGGGGGCAGCCTGAAAGCAGAATATGACGATGCCTATGCCCTGTATTTTGTCAAGTATATCCAGGGCATGGCCGCCGAGGGTATTACCATCGATGCGATTACGGTGCAAAACGAACCGCTCCATGGGGGGAATAATCCCAGCATGGTGATGCAAGCCGACGCACAGGCGGACTTTATTAAGAACAGCCTGGGGCCCGCGTTTCAAAATGCCGGCATTCAAAGCAAGATCATTGTATATGACCATAACGCCGACCGCCCGGATTATCCGATCGCGATTCTGAACGATCCCGATGCCCGGCAATATGTTGACGGTTCCGCTTTCCACCTCTACGGAGGCGACATCAGCGCGTTAAGTTCCGTCCATACTGCTCATCCGGATAAAAACCTTTACTTCACCGAGCAGTGGATCGGCGCCCCGGGAAATTTCGCCGAAGACCTTAAGTGGCATATTCGGGAACTGGTGATCGGCGCTACCCGAAATTGGTCCCGCAATGTGATCGAATGGAACCTGGCGGCGGATGAAAATCAAGATCCCCACACGCCGGGCGGCTGCGATCGCTGCCTCGGCGCCTTGACAATCAGCGGGGATATGGTCGCCCGCAATCCGGCCTATTACATTATTGCCCATGCCGCGAAATTCGTGCGGCCGGGTTCGCAGCGAATTCATTCATCCACCACCGCGGATTTACCGAATGTCGCATTTCAAACCCCGGACGGCCGCATCGTGCTGATCGTGTTGAATAACAGCAATGCGGACATACTGTTTAATGTCTTAGTTGAAGATAAGGCGATCTACTCCAGCTTAGCCGCTGGAGCGGTTGGTACGTATATATGGGAGGCTGGGTTATAACCCAATTATGATTGCCACAGAGACACAGAGATCACAGAGTCAGTTGTCAGTTGTCAGTTGTCAGTCTTTGTAGTGATCGGTGGCCACCGATCTATTCTCCGTGAACTCTGTGCCTCTGTGGCGATACTTAACAAGTTAATTTTTATTCAATCCTACGCTATATATAGATAACCGACAAGATCAATTCCGAGGGCGCTTCCAGACATCGGCTGGTGGCAGGGTTTGGGCCTGGGGGATCAGCGCGGCTGGCCTGGCCAGGCAATTTTTCTCAACCAGCGCCTCCAGATTATCCACCCCATCGCGTTCGAATTGCTGCTTGAGCTGCGTGTCATTGTATAAAATCCGGTAGCGCCGGGCCAGTTCTTGTTTGAATGTTTCGGTATAGATAATATCAACCATGGCAGTATTGTGCAGTGATTCCAAAGGCGCCAGGAAAATAACGGCATCGTTCGCATCATACATCGTCTGCCCGGGAGCGGCCTTGTGAACTTGATTACCGGTATAGGCGGTCGCGCCAAGCACATTGTCTTTCAGCGAAAAAGCCACCGGCCGGTTTCCACGGGCTTCAAAAGCGCTGTCCCACAACCCGTCAGCCATCCGCACCCAGCGATAGGCATACCGCTCCATCCCGGCAGTGCTGCGGGCGGTGCCGGCATCGGGAACGATCTCTTTTTCGACCGACAGCGCCAGGTGGTGAAAGCGAATCGAATATGTTTTACCGGGGTGCCATTGATGAAAAAAAGTGCCGCAATTCCAGAAATACTGCCCGCTCTTGTCTTTGATCCCCTTATAGGCATGCCGGGTGTTGGTGAGAAAAATTCCCTTGCGCCCCTCGCCAAAGCCGCCCATCTCATCCAGGATGATGCGATACATGGTATAATCGTTCCCGATCAGGCTCTTGCGGAATAACGCCAGATCATTCGGCGATTGAATCGCCGGCCAGTAGGTCGGGCTATTCACCGCTACCACCCTAAGGCGCTGCTGTTCCGGAAGTTCCTGATTGGCCCGGTAAATCGCATGCATCAGATCAAAATAGGTCTTCAGCGGCCAGCCCTCGCCGCTAAAGTCATTCTGGAAAACCGGGAAGAGGAGGGTTTGATCTTCCCTCTCGGCAGTGAAGTAGGCATCAAGATTCATCTGCTGGCTGACCGAAAATACCTCCACAAAAATATATTTCACCTGCTCATAAAAAGCCGGCGTTTCCACCAGTTGTTGATAAAATTGAAACGGCTCCAGCGCCGGATGCCAGGCATCGTCGAAGATCAGGAGATCGTATGATTTGATTTGGTCCAGCACCAGCGCCAGCGGATCCCGGCCCTCCCGGTCCAGAAAATCGACGAACGGCTGTAGCTTCTGTTCTCCGCCGGTTTCCTGAGCCGCCAGTGGGTTTACGATCATCAGCAACAATACTGCGGCAGCATACAGCCATTTGCGTAAAATCACGGAGATAAACTTTGCGCGCGCTGCGTTTGCATTACCTTCTCTGTAGTCATTTATCATTCGGGATCCTAAAATGATGAAGATTTTCATAATCGCGGCCGGTTGCAATTTGTAATTCCCCATTTTTCATATTGAAAACGACAGACCAACGGGTCGTCGCTACGGAAACGGATTGAAGCAGGTTCATTGCAGCGTTTTCCCCAATAACTCCACTATGAGCATTCAGGGTCTCGTAGGCAGTTTTGTAACGCCAGCAGGGGGCATTTTGATGACTGCTCAATCCGGTGACAATAAAATTCGTCGTTACCTGCCAGGGATCGGTGTTATCGATTATTTTCATCTGTCCATCAACAAATTCAATAATCGCCGAATGTCCCGATGTATCAGCAATGAGGTAATGAATGGGCGGATCCTCCATTTGGATATTATATTGTTGAATCAGCGCTATCGCCTCCCGGGTTGAATTTGCATAATCCAGAACCAGGCGGATCAGTTGCAATTCGCCGATGGTTACTTTGGAAATGTTATAAGGCGTCTGTGCCTCGGGAATGGCATTCATCCCAATAGCCACGCCCTTTTCGTTCATGCCGTCAAAAGGGTAATAGGGCGCGGTTCGCAGCGTGCGCTGATTGTCGGAAGATGCTGGCGATTCATTTCGGTGATAATCAAAAAAGGTCATATCAACGGTAGAAACAGAGGCATTGCCGTCCGGGGGATCGGTAAAGACCAGGAAATAGGTAGCATGATCCGGCCAGTCGTAATTCCGGCCGAACAACCGGCTGTCATCGCCGAAAGCGGAAAAACAGGTACAGGCATAATTTTTACTGCCGGAAGTAATCGAGGTATAAAACGGAATATCGCCAGTCTGTAAATACGCATCAAATTGGTAATCGGCAGTATAAGTCAGGGTGAACAAGGGATAATCGTCAACTTGGGTGACGGCGCCATATGCGGTCACATAAGTTTCATTGCCGGAAGAGACCGGATTCTGTTCTGAATCACAAGTAAAGAGCAAACAATAGCCGAGAATAAAAGGAACGATCAAAAACACACGTTTTGAATGCATGTTAGCCTCCTTAATTCGTGCGTTCAGAGAAGATCTTTGCCATTTTTTTAACAAACGGCTAAGTAATTGTTAAATGATTACGGATATGTGGGGAAATAGATTGAGATTTTAACAATTTTATTTATATTCCAAAACGAATATCGAATTGACCAGCGTCTGAAATACTTATTTCAGTCGTCAGTTTTCATCTGTCAACTCTCCGTGACGCTATCGCTAAAATGTCGGTATATTTGTTTGACGCCCTATTGTTTGATATTTGCCTGGCGAAGGAATCCGGCCACATCTTCCCGGGCGCGCGCCACCACCCGCTGCAGGCTGGCGCTGATCGCTTCCACTACCATCAGGGGATCTTTTTGCGCGGCGGGCGTTTTTTCGGCGTAACGGTTTTGCCAGATGACAGCACCGTTATCTGCATCATACAGCACGAACTCAATGGCAACGCTGCCAAACCAGGCCTCCTCATCATCCCATTCCTCGAAGGCATTGATCTTCCCGCGCAGCAGGTAATCGACCGGTTCCCCGGCAGTGCTGCTCACCACCCGGCGGAAGGCGCCGGAGGCGCTGAACTGCTGCTGCACCGCGTCAGCCACCAGTTTGCGGGGCGGTGCCACCCAGCGGCGGTAGTGGTAGTACTGCACCTCATAGGGAGAACTGCGGTAGACGATGCGCTCGCCTTCATAGAGCACGTCGCAGTCAAACCCGCCGACCCCCAACGTAAGCGGAAGCGGGTCGGACTGCGCCGGGGGCGCTGCCGGGTAATCGACCCGGTAATAATAGGTGGCCGGCACGCTGCCGCAGGAGGCCAACAGCACCAGCATGCTGCCGAACAACAGCAGCCATGAATATTTCCGGAACATCTTTCGATATTGCGCTGCATTCATATTATTTGATCTTCCTTTCCGGCGGCGCCGCTTTGCGCACCAGCAGCCAGGGCTGTGCCTTGATCATACGGGAAAATTCTTCCATGTTCTGTGAAGTGACCTGGAAATTTTCCACAATTTCCCCAAGATTGCGGTCGTTGGCTGACATGGTGGCGCGCAACTGGCTGAGGGTAGCCTTAAATTCACCCATCAACTGCTGCATGCCGGCGGTACCGCGCTCCAGGTTGGCCAGTACCCGGGTGATGTTGCCGTCGCTGGTATCGGTCAGGGCGGTCAGGTTAGCCCCCACCGCCGCCAGCTGATGGCTCATCTCCTGGAGGGAATTCATCGAGGCCAGGGCCGGCCCCCGCAAGTCGCGCAGCAGCGTATCGCTGCCGCCCATGATCGAAGCCAGGCGGGCACGATTTTGGTCATTGAAAAGGTCGCTGGTGCGGGCGATGAGCACCTGCACCTGGTCACCCAACTCGGTCATCATCTCCGCCATCTGGGCAAAACTCAGCACTTCCTTGCTGGGAATGACGCTCCCCGGGGGCAGGATCTCAGCCTCCGGCGATCCGGAGGATATCTCCAGATGCTGCTCGGACATCAGACTGATGGAGGTGATGAAGGCCCGCGAGTCGTTGCGCACCGGGGTGTCTTTTTGCACCTCGATCAGCAGCCCGATCTGATGCTGCTGCGCATCAGGCAAAATCAACTCGATCACCTGGCCGACATTGAGACCACGGTATTTGACCAGGGTACCCTCAGTGATGCCGCCGACATAATCGAGATACACCCGGTAGGGCTTGGTATCCCGGTCGAAGCGCACACCGAACATCGCCACCAGAAATATCCCCAACGCCAGCACGGCAGCGATGATGATGATCCCGGCCTTGATTTCGTTTCCTTTGAATTCCATTCGTATTCCCGTCATATATTGACTTTAATAAACATAATTTTATTTGCCACAGAGTCACAGAGATCACGGAGAACTGACAACTGAAAACTGAAAACTGAAAATCTCTGTGTTCTCTGTGGCTCTGTGGCAAATAAAATTCACGTAACTTTCACTCATCCCCCCGCACCGGTGATGGTATTCAGATACTGATCCCGATCGATCTCCTCGTCATCCGCCTCGCGGTTGAAGAACTGGCGGATCACCGGATCCTCGCTCTGCTTCAATTCGTCTCGGGTGCCGATTGCCCGGATCACCCCTTCGTGCATCATCGCAATGCGGTCGGCGATGGTGAACACCGATTCCATCTCGTGGGTTACGATCACGATGGTCATCTTGAACGCGCTTTTCAGCCGCAGAATCAAGTTATCCAACCCGGCGGCCACCACCGGGTCCAGCCCGGCGGAGGGCTCGTCGCAGAAGAGGATCTCCGGGTCCATCGCAATCGCCCGGGCCAGGCCGGCGCGTTTCTTCATCCCCCCGGAAAGCTGGGCCGGTTTGAAGCGGTCGAAGCCGGAGAGGCCCACCAGGTCGAGCTTCATCTTCATCATGATCTGGATAGTGCTCTCCTCCAGCCCGGTGTGTTCGCGCAGGGGGAAGGCCACGTTGTCGCCGACGGTCATGGAGTTGAACAGCGCCGCCGATTGGAACAGCATCCCAATCTTGCGGAAGATGGCCACTCGCGCATCCTCGCTAATACGGTTGATGTCCTGCCCCTTGATCAGCACCTCCCCCTCCGCCGGCCGGGAGAGGCCGATCATGTGGCGCAGCAGGGTGCTCTTGCCGCAGCCGGAACGCCCCAGGATGGCCAGCGACTCTCCGGGATAGACCTCGAGATCCACCCCCTTCAGCACGGTGCGACTGCCGTAGGTGGCCACTAAATTTTTTACCTGGATGATGGGTTCCCGCGCCATGTCAAAAACTCGCGTAAAATAAAGTTGTGAACAACACATCGGCAGCGATAATCAGGAAAATTGATACGACCACCGAACGAGTGGTGGCCTTACCCACCCCTTCCGCCCCGCCGCGCACGATCAGCCCCTGGTGGCAGCCGATCCCGGCAATGATCAGGGCAAAGAAACCGCTTTTGGTCAACCCGCTGAAAAGATCCTTGAAGGTCAGGGCGGAGATCGTCTGATCCACATAACGCACGCTGGTCAAATCCAGGGTGAGCATCGAGATCAAGTAGCCGCCGAAGATCCCCACCAGGTCGGCAATCACCGTCAGGCAGGGCAGCATGATCATCATCGCCAGCACCCGCGGCACCACCAGGAACTTCACCGGGTTCAGCCCCATGGTCGCCAGGGCGTCGATCTCCTCCGAGACCCGCATGGTGCCGATCTCGGCGGTGATCGCCGAGCCGTTGCGTCCGGTAATGATGATCGCCGTGAGCAGCGGCCCCAGCTCCCGGATAATCGACACCGCGGTCAGATTGGCGGTGTAGATGGTCGCGCCAAAGGCCTTCAGTTGATAGGCCGACTGCATGGCGATGATCAGGCCGACGAAGAAGGCGATCAGGGAGACGATCGGCAGCGATTCGTAACCAATTTTGACCATCTGCTCCACCACGTATTTCCACTTGAAGCCTTTTCCCCGGAAAGGGGCGATCAGCATCCAGTAGAAGGTCTCCCGCGCCAGGCGGCCCACTTCCCGGCTCTGCCCGGCCAGTTCCAGCCCCCGGCGGCCGACCTGGCCGAATATTTTGGTTGCGGTTTTGCTCATTCGTTATTCAAAATTTTACCGACAACATCGTTTTTAGCCACAGAGCCACAGAGAACACTGAGAACTAACAACCAACAACTAAAACTCATAAAAACCTCTGTGATCTCTGTGTCTCTGTGGCAAATACAACATGCGCTTACTGCTTCAATCGTGCCAGCGCATCCTCCGCATTGTCATAAATCTCAAACACCTTATCCAGCCGGCTGAGTTCGAACACGCTGCGCACTTCCGGGCGCAGGCTGGTTAAGACAAATTTACCGCCATATTTCCCGCTTTCCTGAAGCACCTCGATCAGCGTGGCCAGGCCGGAGCTGTCCATATAGGTCACGCCGGCCAGATCCACCACGATTGCCGGAGGTTTCCCGGCGGCCAGTTTCAGGAGGGTGCTGCGCAGTTGCGGGGAGGAGTAGAGGTCCACTTCTCCTTCGACCGCCGCCAGCGCGGCGCGGTCCGGGTGGGTGATATCAATCTTGAGCATCTGGGTCCCTGCTTCCCGGCAGATTTTTTGCCAATAAGAGTTGATTTCCTGTATCGTCACTCTGATAATCGACCACATCCATGATCGACTTGATAAAATGCAGTCCCAGTCCCCCGGGACGGATCTCATTGAGGTCACGCGGCTTCATGGTGCCAGGATCGGCTTTCCTCCCGTTGTCCTGAAGCAGAATTTCCAGCCGGCGCGGGGTGATCCGGCAGGTTACCCGGATGGAATGTCCGGGTTCGCTTTGATAGGCATGGCGGATGATGTTGGTCACCGCCTCGTCTACCGCCAGGGTCACCGCCTGCCCGGTTTCCGGCGAAAACCCGCCCAGTTCGCAGGCATAGGTCACTGCCCCGCGCACTACTTTGGCGTATTTCGCATCGCTGGGAATTTCGATTGTGAAACCATCCACCGCCATTTGCTTCCTGCGCTTTGTACCGGGTCATTAATTTTTTTTGTCCACGGATTACACGGATTTTCACAGATTAAGTAAAAAACACGACCACCTCTAATCAGTGTAAATCCGTGTAATCCGTGGATGTTTTTTGCAATGCTCACCCCTCCCACTTCAGCACCAGCGCGGTGATGTCATCGTGCTGGGCTGTGCCGGAGGAGAAAGCCTTGACGTCGTCGAGCACACGTTCGAGCAGCGCCTCAGGTCCCGAGGCAGGGTCGGCAAGCAGGGCTTGCAGGCGTTCCAGGGAATAGAGTTCGCCGCCCGGATTGTGCGCCTCCACCACCCCGTCGGTGACTAGCACCAGATAATCGCCCGAGTTCAATTGCACGGTTTGTTCTCCGTAAGCGGCCCCGTCAGTAATGCCTAAAGGGATGCCTCCGCCGTCTTCCAGCCGTTCGACCTTTCCATGGGCATCGATCCGCAGCGGCGGCAGGTGACCGGCGTTGGCGAAAGAGAAGCGCCCGCTATCGCCATCCAGCACCCCGTAAAGGAAGGTCACGAACATCCCCCGGCGACTGCGTGCCGCAAGGGCCCGGTTCAGGGTTTCCAGCAGCCGGGCGGGTTCCGGGGCAGACTGGGCGTGGAGCCGGAAATCGCTCACCAGCCGGGCCATGTAGAGCGCCGCCGGGATGCCCTTGCCGGACACATCACCGATCGACACGCCCAACCGGCCGGCATCAAGTTCCACGAAATCGAACAAGTCGCCTCCCACCGACGAAGCAGCCAGGCTCTTTGCCGCCAGAGTGAAGCGGCCATCCGGCGAGGCGGGAAACGTTTCCGGCATGAAACTCTGCTGGATATGTCGCGCCGCCTCTAACTGCTGCTCGATGCGCTGGCGATCCAACTCCAGTTGGTGAATTCGAGCATTTTCGATCGCCATCGCCACCTGGCGGCAGAAGGCCGAGAACAGCTTCAGGTCGTCGGAATCGAATGCTTTTCCATCATTGCGGTTAATCACCTCGGCGACCCCGATCAGCCGGTCGCGCACCTTCAGCGGGGCGGCGAGGATCGAACGGGTACGGAAGCCGGTCTTGCGATCCACATCGGGATTAAAGCGGTCATCCTGGTAGGCATCGGGAATGATCTGGGCCTGCTGGTGGGAGGCCACCCAGCCGGCAATGCCCCGATCCAGAGGAATCTCGATGGTCTTGAACTTCTCCCCGGCATCTCCCAATGCCACCGGGCATTCGAAGACCTTCTTCTCCCGGTTGATCAGCAGAATGGAGCTGGCTTCCGCCTGCATCACCTGCTGGGCTTTTTTCATCACCAACTGCATCACCTCATCCAGATGAAAGGTCGAGTTGATGATAATCCCCACCTCGATCAGGCTGGAAAGCGCCTCCACCCGGGCGCTCAGGATTGCCCGATCCTGTTGCAGTTTTGTCAGGGTTTCTTTTGCCATCTTTTTTATAACCGATCCTTATCAGCCTTAATCTTAATAAGATAGACGGTAAATACCAACAGGTTATTGGAGGAAATTTTTGGGGGTTGATGGGTGAATGGGTTGATGGGTGAATGGGTTGATGGGTGAATGAGTTGATGGGTAACTACTTGTTAACACGTTTTTTGCAATTATAGATTTCTCACAAACGACGTTCGAAATGACGGTGCGTTTGTCATTCCGATGGCTTCAGCCGAGGAATCTGTTCCATGAAAAGACTTAATAAGCAATGTATTACTCGTCAACAACCAACTGCCCGATCCCGGAACGCATCACCTGCTCGTACCCGTCTTCGTAAAACCGTTTGGCGGCGGCGTAGCGGATATGCATGATGTTGAACGGGTTATATTTCCCGTTGTGGATGGTAAAAATGTAGGTCGAGTCGTCCTGCCGGCCCAGCTTATAGGGTGTCGGGAGGGCAAAGGAGGCGATGCGCAGGTCGGTGTGGAGCAATTTCAGGAAATCCAGGCGGCGGTAGAAATAGCCGAAAAATCCGTCGGCATAGCTCATTTCACCGCACCACACTCAACTGCCGCACCTGCACCCCCGCCGCGGTCTCCAGTCGATAGAAATACATCCCCGTCGCCAGACGGGAGGCGTCAAAGAACACCCGGTGGGTCTGGGCGGCGCGGAAGCCTTGGTCGAGCACCGCTATCCGGCGACCCAGGATATCGTAAACCGCCAGGCGGACACGCTGGGGGGTGTTCAACTCGTATTGGATCACGGTTGCAGTGGCGCTGCCGGCGCTCAGTTGCACCGGATTGGGATAGCTCTGCGCCAGGGTGGGGCCGGCGGGAGCGGCACCTCGGTTATCGCGCACGATGGCGGTCTGCACCAGGCCGAGATAATCCGCTACCCCATGCAGCAGGGCGTAGGCGGTCAGATCGTAATTGCCAGCGCTGGTGCAGTTCATGTCCTCATAGGTCAGGGCCATCACCGCTTCGGCAAAATTGAGCCAGAACCAGCTTTCGGGGTACTGGGTGGGGGTGCCGCCGGTCCAACTGACAAAATAATTCCAGGGCTGGATGCCGCCGGGATAATAGGAGCGCACGCCGCCGATAAAATCCTGCTCCAGCGTCGTAAACAGCGGGGAGGTGCCGGCGGCGTCATGATAAACAAAATACCGTGTGCAGGCATATGCGGAATGCATGTTCAGCGCCACTTCGATCGGTGCGGCGGACGTCATCAATTCGGTAAAACGGCTGCGCAGCACCGCCACCTCCGGCTGCACCGGATTGGCGTTCCAATTGCTCTCGATATCGATCCCGTTGGCGTTCTGCCGGGGATATTCCAGCTCCACCCCGTCAGGATTATACATCGGGATGATGTAAACAACGCACTGGGAGCGAATGAACTGGGCAAACGGATCCTCCGACAGCAGCAGGTTGATCAGCTCGTCGGTGACCCACCATGCCTGCACCTCGTTGGGATGGGTGCGGGCATGCATAAAGACGGTCCGGCGCGGGGTCAGCGGCGGCTGGTCCGAGGTGATGGTCAACTGCCACAGCGCCCGGTTCTGCACGCTGGCCCCCAGGGAATCGATGCTCACATAAGGGCTTTGTTCCCAGCGGCCGAGGTCTGCCAGCAAGCTGTCGTAGCCGTATCCCCAGTGATCGCCTAGCGTCGCCAGCATCTGCTGGGCTTGCAGCGGATCGAAGACCCCGCACTTATCGACCAGCCCGGTCAGCGGGTCCGGATCGAAGCTGTGCGATTGTTGTTCCTGGGAGAAAAGGTTGACCGGGAAAAGAATGGAAACGATGAATAAGCTGGATAAAAGAACGTCGCGTGTGTAGTTTTTCATAATGATCTTCCGTCTGATAACATCCAACATCGTACTTTATGAATTAATCGTACTTCCTACCCATTAACCCATACACCCATTAACCCATACACCCATTAACCCATACACCCATTAACCCATACACCCTATCAACTCACCAACTCCTCCCACTCCCCATACTTCGTCAACCGTTCCGGCGGCACCGGCAGCGAGCCCTTTGGTTGAGCACTGCCGTCGTTTTCCCAGACTTCCACCATCAATTGGGTATTGTCTTCATCATAATATTCGATCTGCAGCAAAGGGCCGTCGAGGAGCAGCACCGCATAACCACAATAGCCCAGGCGGTCTTTGCGGTACACCGCGCTGATCTCCCGGGTGCTGTCGGCATTGAAGCGATCGTCGGAAAAAACCAGCCGGCGTTCGCGTTTAGGATGGTGACCCAATTCCACCGGCATACCCCCATGACCGAGGCAGCGTGCCCGTACCGCAGGCCCCTGACCCGCCGGGGCGCTGAGTCCGTAGCCGCTGAAGCGGTGCTCGTGGGCCCAGATCCACAAAAAGACCTTATCCAAATAAGGCTGAAGCTCCCGCCCCAGACGCCTATATTCACTTTCAAAGGCGCTGTACCAGTTGTGATGACTGAGCAGCAGCACCGGCCGGAGGTCATTGGCATCGCGGAAGACCGTCTCGCGGAGCCAATCCAATTGGGCGCGGTGCAGCCGGATAAAATAAGTATCGAAGAGTTCCAGAAACGGGAGGGTGCGGGAGTAGTAGGCGGTATCCAGCGACACAATGCGCCAGTGTTCATTCTCCAGACAAAAATAGCTGGCCGGCTGGCCGGCGGGCTTACTTTTGTATTGCAGGCCAAGTTGCGGCAGCGCCCGCTCGAAATAGCCGTATCCTCCCGAATACATTTCATGATTGCCGTTGAGCGCAAAGCTGCCCCTGCTGCCCCGCGGCCAGGCGGCTTCCGGCAGAAAGTAGCGATCGAATTCCTCCCGGGAGCCGACGTAATAGACATCCCCGAGGTGAATGGTATAGTCCGGCTCCCAACCGCGCATGGCATCGCCCACCTTGTAGGCATTGGTCGTACCGGACCCCCAATCGCCGGCCAGGGCGATGCAGCACTGCGATTCCAACGGAAAAATCCCGTTACCCTCCGCGCTGCCGGCATAAACCGGAAAAGGATGGCGGGAGCGGAGGATAAACCGCAGGTAATTGCTCAGCCAGTCGAAGGTGGCCCGGGTGAGCAGCGTGGTATGGCGGCGCACTGCCAGCGCCCGGCGGCGCAGGGCCTGCAGCGCTTTCTTCCGGGGCAGCGGCGCAGCCAGCTTCTGAATAACACTCTTTTGATCCTTCACGGTCTGCCAGTGGGTGCGGCGCACCGAGCGGATCGCCGAACGGGGCGTGCCGCGGAGGTGGTGAATTTCTCGGTGATGGATGTCGGACATGGAAGGGTTTTTCTGTGTATGGGTTAATGGGTGTATGGGTTAATGGGAAACTGCCACTGCCACTGCCACTGCCACTGCCACTGCCACTGCCACTGCCACTGCCACTGCCACTGCCACTGCCACTGCCACTGCCACTGCCACTGCCACTGCCACTGCCACTGCCACTGCCACTGCCACTGCCACTGCCACTGCCACTGCCACTGCCCCCCAAAGCTTATCCAATAAAATGCTTATTTCCAAGAACTCAGGTCATAATATACAACTCGTCACTATAAGGCTGGGGATGCTCGAAAATATGGGGATAATGCTTTTTCAGTTCATCGAGGAACAGTTCCCGGGGCACGTCGGGAAAGGTGCCGTAATCGTGCAGGTATTCCATGAACTTCCCGCCGGAACTGTCGTATTGCTGGAAGAGCGAATCGTGCCGACCGTCGAAGGCCAGGGGTGCGACGCCCAGGCGCCGGCAGAGTGCGGCATTGAACGCCGGGGTGGCTTTGACCCAGTGTTCTTCCAGATACAGCTCCACGTATCCATGGAACACCAGCACATCGGTGCGCAGCATCTTCTCCAGCCGGGCGGTGCCGATATGGTTGCGCACGTTGGCGAATCCCAGCCGGGCGGGAATCCCCAGCGCCCGGGCGCAGGCGCCGAGCAGGTTGGCCTTCTCCACGCAATAGCCGTAATCGCGGCGCAGCAGCGCGCTGGCCTTCAACGCAGGAGGGCGCAGATCGATGCGGTAAGGGTTATACTGGAAACCGTCGCGGATAGCCGCGTACAGCGCCACCGCCCGGGAAATATCGCCAGCGATGCCCTGCACAGTCCGGTTGGCGTATTCTACAACCGCCCGGTGATCGCTATCCATGTAGACTCCCGGCTGTCGGTAGAGGGAAAGTTTTTCGCTCACATTGATCTCGATATAGGAGACTGCATAAAATTTCTTTATCTTACGCCGTTTACGCGATTAAGTTAATCTAAAAGGCGCTCCAAATGAAGGAAATTTCAAACCATTCGGTAAGTATTTAAACGGAAAATTTAATGAACGTTTATGCGGTTCCAATGCTGATTTCAGGTATCTTATGCGCCCTGCTTGCAGTGATTACCTGGTTGTTTCGCCGGCGCGAGCGGATCAACCGGATATTCTCTTTTTTTACGCTGGCGCTGGCTTTAGACGCGTTTGCCTACTTTATGTGGTTTCAATTCGGCAGTGTTGAAAAAATCCACACCTGGATGCGAATTACCTTCACGGCCGGTTTTGTGGTTCCGACCGGGCTGATATTTTTCTTCTTTGCCTTCACCGGGTATGACCGGAGGATGGATGACAGGGTGTTCGGCATTAAAGCCCGGCACTTTCTGATCGCAACGCTGCTCTTTATATTTATCTGTACGCTGCTTTCCCAGTTTACCAATTTAATCCTGAATATCCCGGATAATCCGGAACATATTTGGGACCAGGGATTCGGCCCCCTGGGCATCCTCATGTTTCCCCTGTATGCCGGCATCTTTACATACCTGTTCACCATGGCCTTCAACAGCTACAAAACGACTGACAACAGGCCGCAGAAACGTTTCATTTTTCTGCTGGCAGCCGGCACGCTGGTATGGCTGTTGTTCGGCTATGTCGGGGCATTGCTCGTTCCGATCGATAGCCAGGCGTGGTCCTCGATCAGTTATCTGGGCACCGGCACAATGGCCATCTTCTATTTTGTGGCAATTGTAAACTATCAATCCGATAAAGTGCACGAGCTGAATCTTAATCTGGAACGCAAGGTTGAAGATCGCACCCGGGAAATAACCCGGAAGAATGCCGAACTTGCAGAGACGCTCGATCAGCTTAAGCAGATGCAGAAGCAGATTGTCGTCCAGGAAAAGATGGCCTCGCTGGGCCAACTGGTGGCGGGATTGACCCATGAGTTCAATACACCCATCGGGGCACTGCGCAGCATGAAAGATACCAAATCGAAAGCACTGCAACGGCTTCAAACCGCCCTGGAAAACAAAACCCCCGGCATGACGGACCCAAATAGCGAAATCGATAAAATGCTGGGGATCGTTTCCAATGCGGATCAATTAATCGACCGGAGCGCGGAACGCTTGCATGAGATCATCCAAAACCTGAAGAATTTTGCCCGGCTGGATGAAGCCGAGACGGCAAAGGCGAATATTCATGAAGGGCTGGAGAGCGTGCTGGGGCTGCTCGGCCATGAACTGTTGAACAACATCGAGGTAGTGCGTGAGTATGGCGACATCCCGTCGTTTGTTCACCAGCCGCGGAAGTTGAATCAAGTGTTTTACAATATCCTGAAGAATGCCTGCCAGGCGATCGAGGGCAAGGGGCGGATCACCATCACCACCCGGCTGAAAGATAGCCTGGTCCAGGTGGCGATCCGCGATACCGGCAAAGGCATTCCCCCCGAAGCGCTCGACACGATCTTTGATCCCCAGTTTACCGCCAAAAGTTCGGTGGTCCGCGCCCGCCTGGGACTGTCGACCAGCTATCAGATCGTTCAGGAGCACCGCGGCCGGATTGAAGTGGAAAGCCGTGTGGGAACGGGGTCGGTTTTCACGGTGACGATCCCGGCAGAATTCCGGAATGCTAGTTTCGTATAATGAAAAGATAAAATAATTGTTGAAGTTGTCATATATTTAAGTGAAATTTCTAACCAGTTACTTTTGGTAATATACAGCCATCAATTCACTCATAAGGCGTGAATTATGAAAAAACACTTACGGTTAGCTGTTTTTTCAATTCGGCTTTTCCCCATTTTTCTTTCCCGGTACCACTGGAAAGATAGCCTACATATTAAATCGCTGCTGATTCCGGCGCCTCTCTGCTGGGCTCCAACATCCTGGTAAAAGGCACACTTTTAGGCGCTTCTGATATAGAAGGGTATTGAATCAATATACTGGGAGTACTGATAACATGGCACGATCTACCCGTATTTCCTACTTGTTAAGCATGATAACGATAAGCGTATGGTTGTCAGTGGCACATGCTGCTGAGCCAAAGCTCGCTCAGACCGGCTTCCAGTTTCTGAGCGTGCCCAGCAATGCCCGGGTAGCAGCGTTGGGGAAAGCTTTTACCGCCATGCCCGGGGGATCGATGTCGATGTTTTACAATCCTTCCGTGATGGCGTTTAACCCGGCGCGGTTCGACCTGTCGCTGAGTCAGAACAACTGGATTGCCGACATTAAGCACATGGCCGGCAGCTTCTCTTTCCGTCCTGCCCGTGGCCGCTGGGGAACCTTTGGGGTTAGCCTGATGAGTGTTGATTACGGCGAATTTTTAGGCACGATTGTAGACCCGTCCAGCGAGAGCGGCTACCAGGATACCGGCAATTTTTCTCCGAGTGCTTTTGCCATGGGATTGGCATATGCCAATGCCTTGTCCGACCGGTTTTCCTTCGGCGTTCACGTCAAATATGCGTCGCAGGATCTGGGTAACGCCCAGGTGTCGGACGCTGGATCCGAAACCGGTTTCCGCACCAAAAGTTATTCGGAAGGGGTCATCGCGTTCGATTTCGGCACGATTTACCGCACCGGTTTTAAATCCCTGGCCTTTGCCATGTCGGTGCAAAATTTCTCCCAGGAAGTGCGTTTTGAAAGCGAGGGTTTTCAATTGCCGCTGGTTTTCAACATCGGCATTTCCATGGATATGATGGATGCCATCAGCCCCGATAATGAAAAACACGCCTTTATTGTGGCAATCGATGCCAATCACCCCCGTGCCGCCTCCGAGCAGATAATGGTTGGCGGGGAGTACATATTTTTAAACGCATTGGCCCTGCGCGCCGGCTACCACCATAATGTAGACGAACGCGATATCAGTTTTGGCGCCGGGCTTCAGTTAGCATACGGCGACCGGGGAGGCAGAATCGCCCTGGATTATGCGTATACGCCCTTCGGTATTTTCGACAATGTTCAACAGTTCACGTTTACATTTTCAATGTAGGAAAAGGTATCATGATGACTAAAAAGTGTTTCGCGGCAAGTATGCTCATGTTTTTCTGGTCCGCCGCCGTAATGGCCGGCATCACCGGGAAAATTTCCGGGCGTATCGCTGATGCCCAAAACAATGTCAATCTGCCGGGGGTTAACATCCTGGTGGAAGGTACCATGTTGGGCGCGGCAACAGACCTGGACGGCTATTTCGTCATCATCAATGTGCCGCCGGGAACTTACAAGCTCAATGCAACCATGATCGGATATGCCAATGCGATTGTGGAAAACGTGGTGGTGAGAATGGATCAGACCACGATCGTCGATTTGCAAATGCAGACCCAGTCGGTCGATATCGGCGAAGTGGTGGTGGTGGCCAAACGGCCGCTGGTCGAAACCGATGTCTCTGCCAGCGAGCTCTACATCACCGGCGAAACCGTTGAACGTCTGCCGGTCAAATCCGTTGACGAGGTGTTGGCGCTGCACGCCGGCATCGAGCCTGGCAGTGATGGGGTGGTCATTCGCGGCGGCAATATTCGGGAAACCAGCTTTTTTGTCGACGGCTTATCGATGAACGATGAGCGCTGGAATGTGCCCTTTACCTCCTTCAGTTTAAATGCGCTGGAAGAAGTGCGGGTGCAAACCGGCGGTTTTAGCGCCGAATACGGCAACCTGCGCTCCGGGGTGATCAATCTGGTGACCAAAGAAGGCCAGACCGACCGCTACAGCGGCGCGATCAATGTGCAATACCGCCAGCCCGGGGATAAACATTTCGGTCCTTCTATTTATGATCCCAATACCTACTTTACCCGGCCTTACACCGATCCAGCCGTCATGTGGAACGGTACCACCGGCGGCGGTTGGGATGCGCATACCCAAAGACAATATCCCTTTTTCGAAGGCTGGAATACGGTTGCCCAGGCCACCTTGCAGGATAACGATCCGAGCAACGACCTGACGCCTGCCGGCGCCTACCGGCTTTGGCAATGGCAACATCGCCGCCAGGGCGATATTACGAAGCCGGATTACGTGGTTGACGCCACCCTCGGCGGGCCCGTCCCGATGCTCGCTGATAAGCTGGGCAACGCACGCTTTTTCCTTTCACATTATCGCCAGCGGGAAATGTTTATTTTTCCGCTTTCACGAGATGACTACCAGGATAATAACACCCAGTTAAAACTGACCTCGAATCCCACAGAATCCATCAAATTGACGTTGACCGGATTATACGGCGAAGTGCATTCGGTTTCCCCTTACAACTGGCGCCCCACCCCAACCGGGCAAGTATTGAGATCACCGGGTGGGATTGCCGACCTGGTGAACAGCAGCGACGGCAACAGCATTATCTACATGCCCGGCTATTTTAGCCCCAGTTCCATTTACCGCACGATGGTCGGATTTAAGCTGAACCATACCCTGAGTTCCCGAACCTACTACGAGGTCAGTCTGCAGCACAATATCAACCGCTACCGAACCTTCAAACTGGCCGATCGCGATACCACCCGGCGCTATGAACCGGTGCCCGGTTATTTTACTGATGAAGCGCCCTTCGGCTATTATGGATCCGGCCTGACCGGCATCGACGGCATGAGCATGGGCGGCTGGATGAACCTGGGACGCGATAACAGCACCATCTCCACCACCCAATTTCACGGCGACCTGGTTGCCCAGCTAAATGAGTACAACCAGGTTAAAGTCGGGCTTGAGGCGACATACAATGATTATAATATCAAATCCTTCACGGAAAGCCCCTCCATGGATACCTGGAACCGCAGCCAGGTTTTTCGGGAATTCCCCTACCGGATCGGGGCGTATCTCCAGGATAAATTAGAATTTAAGGGTTTCATCGCCAATTTAGGGCTGCGCCTCGATTATTCCAGCGCCAACAGCCAATGGTTCCAGCTAGCGGAATATGACATTTTGCTGCGCGCGGGGTATGGCGATTTGATCGAGACCGACGCGCCGCTCAAAGATACCAAAGCAAACTGGTATCTCAGCCCCCGCCTGGGCGTCGCGCACCCGATTACCGAGAATTCCAAACTTTATTTCAACTACGGCCATTTCACCCAGGAAGCGGCATCAGCCTATCGTTTCCAACTCCAGCGCGAATCCAACGGGCTGGTCACGTCAATCGGCAATCCCAACCTGGCCTATGAAAAAACCGTCGCCTATGAACTGGGCTACGAGCACAGTTTATTCGGACAATTCTTAATCAGCGCTTCCGGATATTATAAAGATATTACCGACCAGCCCGGCTGGATCACCTACACAAATCTGAATGGATCGGTAAGATACCAGCGCCCGGCGAACAACAATTACGAAGATATTCGCGGCCTGGAGCTCAGCCTGAGCCGGCGAGCCGGCACCTGGTTCCAGGGATTTGTCAATTATACGTACGAAGTGCAAACAGCCGGATTTTTCGGGTTGCTGGAATATTACGAAGATCCCAATAAACAACGGGAATATGAAAGACTCAACCCCACCCTGTCACGCCCGCACGCTCAGCCGTACGCCCGGGCAAATCTCAGTTTCTACACCCCCGGCGCCTATGGCCCGGCATGGTTTGGGCAGCACTTGCTGGAAAATTTGCGGATTGACTTTTTGGCGAATTGGAAGGCCGGCGCTTATACGACTTACAACCCCAATAGTATTCCCGGGGTTCGGGATAACGTTCAGTGGAAAAATCGCCACAATATTGATCTGCGCCTCTCCAAGTCTCTGCGTATCATGACGTTAGACATGCAGCTTTATATGGATGTATTCAACCTGTTAAATACGAAATATCTGAGTTTTGCCGGTTTTTCCGATAATTTCGACTACCTCGATTATCTGGAATCGCTGCATTTTGATTGGGAAGATGGGGCGGAGCACGGCAATGACCGGATCGGTGATGTGCGCGACCCGGATGTGGCGTACGAACCCTATAATCCCGGCGATCCCACAAAATCGGAAGCCGATCTTCAACGGATTCTGGACACCAAAGCTTATATCGATATGCCCAATTTGACCTACTTTACTTTTTTAAATCCCCGCTATGTTCGCTGGGGAATCAAACTAAGTTTTTAATGTTGGCATCGCACTTTTGCCACACAGTTCTCCGTGACTTTATGAAGGGTATCGAGAAGATGAACACGATTAATTTTTCTAAAGCCAAAGTATCACTGCTGATCTGGTTAATTGCCGGTATCTTCGCTGTGCAGCCGCTCTTTTCCCAGATCGTCGGGACCGAGAAGCGTTATATCCGTATCGGTTCGCTGCAGAGTCCTTTTTCTGCCTACGGATCCGAACGCGCCTGGAACAATTCCTATTACGAAGGGATGGTGTGGCCGGCGGATTATCCATTATCCGATAATTCGGTTATCAAACGCTCCTGGATCGCCTGCCAGGATTTTACGGATGACCGGGACCGCCAATGGGCAAATTTCGGAGTGTATTTTGCCGGTGATGCATACGTTGACCTGGCGCTTTTCCCGATGGAATTAAAACAAACCGCCAAATTTGAGCCTCCGACGGTATTGGTGGACGGCATCAACATCACTGCGCCTTATCTGAGCGATATTGACGATTATGATCCGGACCAGATTGCCGACCGCATTGTCACCAACGTGGTAAATACCTCGATGGGCTTAACCCTGACCCGGCGGGTTCATGCGTTTAGCCAGCAGTACCATGACAACTATTTTATTATCGAATACATTTTCACCAATACCGGCAACACCGACTACGACGAAGATATTGAATTGAACGCCCCGTTGATGGGAGTGCGCATCGGTTGGGGGACCCGCTACAGCGTTAGCCGCGACGGAGGCGCTAAGATCGGCGACGGCCAGGTGTGGGGCAAGCATTCCTGGGTCAGCCGGCGCGGGGAGACCTACCCGGCACATGCCAACGAATCCATCACCGAGGCCAACCCGATTGTTGATTGGCTGCGCTGCGGGTTCAGTTGGGCCGGGCAAAGCGGGTTGAACGGCTATGACAACATCGGGGGACCGGCGATCAATAGCAACGGACGGTTGGCCTCTCCGCAACACGCCGGGTCGGTTGTCTTACACGTGGATAAAAGCACCAGCGACAAAACCGATGATCCCAACCAGCCGGCCGTTTTAGGATGGCACGCCGGCGATACCTATCCGAGCCTGGGGAACATGCTGGACACCGATGAACCCAACATGATCAAATTATACAATATGCTTTCCGGCAACCCCTTTGGCGGTTTGGGCGGCACCGATCGCATGGATGAAACCTACCTGGCCTCCAACCCGGACCCCTTTACCGTGCACAATGACGCCGGTGGCACCAACGTATGGATCTGTTACGGGCCTTTTGACCTGCAACCCGGGGAAAGCATCCGCATCGTTGAGGCGGACGGCGTCAACGGGTTGAACCGCACCTTATGTGAAGAAATCGGGCGGGATTGGCTGCAGGAAAACAGCCCCTACACCTTACCCGGCGGCGGCAGCACTAACGACAAAGACGAATTCAAAAATGCCTGGGTAGCGACTGGTAAAGACTCTATTCTCATGACCTTTGGGCGGGCCAAACGCAATTTCGACGCCAATTTTCAAATTCCCCAACCGCCCCTGCCGCCCAAGCTGTTTAACGTGGAATCCGGGGGCGATCGCATCAGCATGTCCTGGATCGCCAGTGTCTCGGAAGGAGATGCGGACTTTGCCGGGTACGAGATCTTTCGCGGGGTGGGGACTCCCGACACGACCTATGAAAAGATCGCTTCCCTGCCGCCGGGAACCACCCAATTTGACGATACCACTCCGGTTCGCGGCTTTTCGTACTATTATTACATCACAGCAGTAAACGACGGCAGCAATAATACCGGTGGCGAAACCAATCCCACCGGCCCGCTCCACAGCGGCCGTTTTTACACCCGCACCACGGAACCGGCCTATTTACGGCGCAAAGCCGGCAGCGCCCTGGAAAGCATTCGCGTGGTGCCCAATCCTTACAGCATCGGGGCTCGCGAAGCCCAATATCCCGGCGAACCGGATAAGATCACTTTTCTGGATATTCCCGCCTTTTGCATCATCAAAATATTTACTGAGCGAGGCGATTTGATCCATACGATCGAACATGATGACGGCAGTGGCGATGAATCCTGGAATTCGATCACCACCTCCCGCCAGGTCGTCGTCAGCGGTATTTATTTGGCATACTTTGAAGTCACAAAAGATTACCATGACCTGAACACCGGGGAATTATTGTATAAAAAAGGAGAAAATACCATCCGTAAGTTTGTGGTTATTCGCTAAACGACTTAGCGCCTTCATCTGCCGTTACCGCAAATACGGATGTGGCTTCCGTTGTTACCCATCCTCCCATCCTCCGGTACATCTACCACCAGGGAGTGTATATTCTATGGCAAAATCTTGGATTGCCGGATATGTTGCCTTCATCATAATCGGGTCGGCAAGTATGTATTCTCAGGTGGAAGGGCGCTTTGGTTTTGAATACAATGAAATCGGTTTCTGGGCGGCGCCGCACCATCAGAATCTGCTGAATGTGTTGGAAACGACCGGCGCTGCAGGTGGCGATATCAATGTCAATTCGGTGGGCGGCGGCTGGTACGGCATGCAGCCGAGCCAGACGGACTCGATCGATTTCTCAGACACCGACCAGATTGTGACACTATTCCAAAACCGGGGATTTGCCCTGGCATGGAACCTGAGCCCGAATGCGCCCTGGGCATTTCCCAATAAGCCGCCTTGCCAGCCGGATACGATTGGGCCGCTGATTATTCCCAAAGATTGTGCCCCCGAACCACAATTCGAGCAGGCATGGATTGACTTCATCACTGCTGTCGTTGAACGCTATGACGGCGACGGCATCGATGACATGCCCGGCCTCACCATCCCGGTGCGCGCCTACATCATGACTGGAGAAGTGAAGTTCGGTTCCGCGGGAGAAGGCGATACCGGCGCGGGGCCTTTCTGGTTTGATAATATCGACAATCTGCTCCGCCTGCACCGCATCACCTATGCTGCCATTCATGCAGCGGATGCTTCAAACCGGGTGAAGGTGGTGAGCAGCGGAGGATTATTAACCGATCTTTATGCAGATTTCCCCGATTACCCGGATTTTGATCCACAAGATCCGGGCAGCCTGATCCGGCAGCGGCTGAACGGCGATAATTGGTCCGGCAACCTGTTCACTGCCGGGTGGGACAGCCTGAAAAAAATGCTGCTCAGCTTCGGCAATGATGCCGACGGGATTGAGGCGGATTACATCGGCTGGCACCCGCACATGGGATGGAGGGTGATCGATCAGGAATTTGCCCTGATCCGCGCGCTGGCAGGGGATCGGCCGATCTATGTTGATGATATGTGGACCAATGTCTTCACGGTGGGGCGCGGGATCTTCAACCAGGTCATTCCCGGCCGCCTGCAATTTACCGCACCGCCCGATCCCGGCACCGGCACGGCCTGGTTAACCGCCGATTACGGCGACTTCCCCAACCCGCTTTTTCCCGGCACCGATCCCCATGACGAATTAAAGCAGGGGCTACAAGCCCGGGATCCGGAGGTGCTGGCCTGGTATTACGGCAATGGGGCCCGGGAACTGGTCAAGGCGTTTGTCTCCGCTTTTGGAGAAGGGGCGGTCATCGCCACCTACTCCGGCACCAACGATCTGACCGAACTGCGCGGTCCCGCACCGGTGATCGGCTGGCTCAACCTGGTGGGAACCCGGGCGGAAAATTACGGCAAAAAGCCGCAATATTATGCCTTCCGTCAGATGGTCGAAAAACTTCATGATTTTTCGGATGTAAACGAAATAGCGGCGGGAACCGATCCCCGCACCCGAGTTTATCAAATTGAACGCCCTATGCGCGGTCCAATTTGGGTATGCTGGAGCGAAACCGGCGATCCTCCGCCGGGATTGGATTACCGCATCGCCACCGGAGAGACGGTGACCTTCAATGTCTCCGCCCAGCAACTGCTGCAAACCCGGGTGATCAGCGACAGCGCCAACACCGAGCCGGAATTGGATACGCTGACCGCCTCCGGCGGCCAATTGACGATACAGTTGGGCCATTCGCCGGTCTATCTGGAAAGTTTACCGTCGATGGCCGTCGATCCGCCCGCGGTCGGCCGGCCGGAAGGATTCGCGCTAGCTCAGAATTATCCCAATCCGTTTAATCCGGGAACAACTATCCGCTTTACGATCCCCAGAAGTGCGGACGTGTCCCTCAAGATATATAATCTGCTTGGCGAAGAAATTGCGACATTGGTCGCTGCGAGGTTAAGTGCGGGAAGTTATTCGATACTGTGGGAGGCGAAGGATATACCCGGCGGGGTATATTTCTGTCGGCTGTCAGCCGATGCGTTCTCGGATACTCGAAAACTCATCCTGCTCCACTGACGCTCAGGAAAAGTGAATATACTCCAGGATCGATTTCAGCGAGGGCCTTTTCCGGTAGATCAGGCTGGCGGCGCGATAAATTTTTCCCGCGAACAGCACCGCCAGGATGATGAATACCAGCATCACCCCGATGGAAATGTAGTAGTCGAGCAGCGGCGGCTGTCCCAGCGGAGTGCGCAGCAGCATGAAGGTGGGGCTCAGGAAGGGCACGAAGGACAAAAAGCGCACCAACATGGAATTGGGGGAGAGCAGCACCAGGATGGCCAGGGCCAGGGGAAACAAAGAGAGAATCCGCACCATTTGCCCCAACTGAAAGGCATCATGCCGGTTGACCGAAACTGAAGCGGTACCGGCGTAAATGGCTGCAAATAGCAGGTAACCCAGCAGGAAGTAAAGCAGGAACAGGCCGGCGTTTTCGAACGTGAGAAGTATGATGTCTTTGACCGGGATCAGGTTGATCAGGATCAGCAACCCGGCCATCGACATCCAGATCAGCACCTGGAAAAGCCCCAGCAGGCCCAGCCCGAATATTTTACCCCCCACCAGTTGGAATGAACTCGCGGAGGAGAGCAGCGATTCCACCACCCGCTCGGATTTTTCATCCACGATCGAACGAAAAAGAAATCCGCTGGAGGTGAAGATTCCCACAAACAAAAACAAGATCGCAATGACCGGAGCCAGGTAGGTCACCATAAACTTAAACTCGTGTTTTTGCGACCCTTCCAATAGCAGCTCCTGGATCATGATCGGCTGCAGCAATTCCTGGATCTTATTGACGGTGATCCCTTCGCCGCGCATCCGTTCTTCAACCAGAATCCCCTGAAGCACCTGTTCCAGCGGCTGCAGGCGCAGGAAATTGATCGGCTGCTCGGAATGGAATTCCACCACTCCCTGCTGAAATGTGCCGGGATCGATCCGCAGGTATCCGGAGATGCGCTTTACCTGGAGCAGGCTGTCGGCCTTTCCGAGCACCGCCTTTTCCACCATGGTATCCACCTTGCTCTGCAGGCGGCTGTATTCGATTTCGGCCAGGTCGCGCAGTTCCCGGGTGCTGATCATTTCTTCGTACGATTTACTGAGCAGTTGGGTTTTAGTCGGCGAATCCGAGCGCTGAAAATGATATTTACGGCGTTCCTTTACCTTATTATAAGCTTCATCCAGGCTGTCGAGGCGGTGTTGGGCGACCAGCAGATTACGGAAATCATCCCGTAGCTGGGCGGTGGTATCCGGCACGATCGGCTCCAGCAGGATGCGCGGCGCATTGCTGTCTCGAAGGTCGATGTTGCCGGTCAGTCGTTCCGAAATCAACTGGCAATAGGAGGTGGTGTCAAACTCGACGCAGCCGATCACCTGATCCTGGCTGGTCTGGGAATTTTCGTAATACATCGCCGGGATAAAAATCAGCCCGGCAAAAATGATCGGCGAAATGAAGGTCGACAGTAAAAAGCTCCGGGAACGCAGGTAACGCTTGAATTCCCATCCGGCAATCACCCAAAAACGTCTCATGCTTTCCCCTTCTGATGACCGTTATGAAGCACCTCCAGGAAAATGTCGTTCAGGTTAGGGCGGTGAACTTCGATTTTATTCACATTGACCGAGCGGATAATAATATCGAGGATCTTCTGGGTTGCCACCTGGTTATCGATGAAGAGCCGGGCCGAATGCTCGTCCTGGATCATGCGCTTGACCCCAAAGATATCCTGCAGTGACTGCAGCTCCTCCGCCGCTTCCACGTAGATCAGGCTCTCGCGGAACTTTTCCTTAATTTTTTTGAGATTGTCCTGCAACACTGCCCGGCCCTGATCGATCAGCAGCACCTCGTCGCAGACCGTCTCCGCCTCGTTGAGGGCCCGGGTTGCCAGGATGATGGTCTTGCCTTCATCTTTAAAATGCTGCACCAGCTTGCGGACCAGGGTCTGGTTGTTGGGGTGCATGGCGGCAAAGGGCTCGTCGAGGATCAACAGATCGGGATTGTGGATGATTGCACACATGATTTGCACTTTTTGGCGGTCCTCTTCCGATAGCAGCGCCACCGGCATATCCATCTGCTCGATGATGTTAAAGCGGTCCATCAAACGTACCGCCTCCACCTGCGCTTTTTTGCGGGAGAGGTTTTTCAGGCGGGCAAAATATACCAGATTTCGGTTGACGCTGTATTCGCCGTAGAGGCCCCGTTCTTCCGGGAGATAGCCGATCGCATTGCGGATCTTGCGGTTCATCGGCTGATCCTCATAAAAGACCGCGCCGCTGTCCGGGCGGAAGATGTCGACGAGAATACGTAGAATGGTGGTTTTACCGGCGCCGTCCGGTCCCAGGATACCCAGGATATAACCGGCGCGTGCTTCGAAGGATAGATCGGAGACGACCGTCTTGCCTTCCAGCGCTTTGATAAGATGATCTGCTTTTAAGTGCATGCGGCCTACATCGCTAAAATTTGAACCTG
Organism: Calditrichia bacterium; assembly: GCA_020635015.1. Taxonomy (GTDB): domain Bacteria; phylum Calditrichota; class Calditrichia; order RBG-13-44-9; family J075; genus JACKAP01. Next base: position 142,741 of record JACKAP010000014.1, read on the forward strand.
ACCTTCCCCGGTCTGAAGCAATTCCCTTTCAAACGCCTGCTGCTGCTCTGCTGGAATCTTGACAACAGACATCACCGCGGTATCGAATGCCGATGTGTCGATGGTGCCCTGGTGCTTTGCGGTGACATAGTGTATCTGCCGGGTCAAATTGTACGGATATTGTATTTTCAAAAAATGATAGCGGACAAACTTTTTCAATTTGCATTTTTGAATCGTCTCTTCCGCACATTGGCTGTAGGCGCGAATCAATCCGCCGGGACCGAGTTTAATTCCGCCATAATAACGGGTTACCACCAGCGCCGCCTGCAGCAGGTTATACTTATCTATCATCGCCAGGATCGGTTTGCCGGCGGTGCCGGAAGGTTCGCCGTCATCAGAAAAACGGAATTCCGCTTCATCGATCCGGTAAGCAAAGCAGTTATGGGTGGCGTCGTGAAATTGACTGCGGATAGTCTGGAGGAAGGTTTCCGCTTCATCTCTGCTGGCGACCGGAGAAATAGAACCGGTAAAAACGGAACGCTTAATCTTGAGCTCATGGCGGCGCGTACCCGATATGATAAAGTGTTCTTTTTCTGTCATTTTCTGTTCGCCGGTCACCCCCGGGCCGGAATGATCAATCGCCCCGGGTGAAAAAAAATATACGCTCTGGGCGGATCATTGTCAAGCGCCCCGGAAACTTGTCGCGGCCAGCGGGTGGCGTATCGTTGAAAATGATAGATTTCCGCTGAAGAATCGCATATATTGGTAACCTTAATTTGCCACAGAGACACAGAGAGCACAGAGCCTTTTGGATTTCAATTGTCAGTTCTCAGTGGACTCTGTGTCTCTGTGGCAAGAGACAGTGGTAAAGTGACGAAAACCTTATATAAACGACATAGGAAGCAGATATGAAATATTTCAGTTGGCTCATTTTAATCGGAATACTCATCTTCATCAGCAGTTCATGTCAGAACGACCGGGAAATTGCCTTCAAAGAACTGACCCAGGCGGAATACACCCGCCAGGCGGATCTGTCCGGCATCAGCCGCTGGCTCAATCATCCCGAGGGGGACATTCGCCTGAAGGCGGTGCAAGTGCTGGGGGCGTTACAGGATACGCTGTACCGGGCGGCACTGGCCAACCGGCTGAGCGATGATGACCAGCAAGTACGGCAGGCAGCGGCCTTTGCCCTGGGACAGCTCTTCTCTCCTACTGCAGCGAATGCCCTGAGCGATGCGCTGAATACCGAACGGGAAAAAGCGGTTCGCCTGACCCTGCTCGAGGCCCTGGGAAAAAGCGAAACCTCCTCCCGGCCGGGCTGGCTGATGGATTATATCGAAAGCGGGGATACGGATCTGCAGCGGGCCGCCTCTCTGGCGGCGGGCATCATGGCCTACCGGGGATATTTCCCCACTTCGGCAGTGCCCTTCCTGGCCATGCGCCTGAATATGCCCACCACTGCCCCGGAGGATATGTGGCCCCATGCCTATGCGCTCTACCGGGTGGGCGCGCTGGCCAGTTTCAACGATTTAACCACCGCCCTGCAGCGGGAAAACCTGCCGGCCAATGCCAAAGTCATCTTGCTGAAAGGCTTGGGGCAGTTAGGCGAGCTGATTGAAAGCGACCGTTTTCAGGAAAACCGTAACAAAGAGGGCTTCCGTGAAATATACCAGAATTACCGCTCCCGGGACTACCGCGAATTGATTGGCCGGCATCTCCAGGATGCAGATGGTTACGTGCGGGTAGCGGCGTTGCAGGTGGCGGCGCAGATGAAGGATGCCCCGCTGCAGAATGAAATTTTACAACTGCTGGAAGATCCTTATCTTAATGTGCGCATCGAGGCGGTGCGGAGTTTAGCGACCCAGAACCGCTGGCTGGCCCGACGGGAGGCGCGCCGGCTTTATCGCGAAGGGGACGACTGGCGCCTGCGCGGCGAAGCGCTGGCCCTGCTGGCAACGGTGCAGCCCCGGGAGGCCCTCGAAAATGTGAAAAATGAGTGGCTGGATAAAGCCTGGCCGGAAAGCTACTATGCAATCCGCACCCTGGAGAATATCGAGCTTACCGAAGACAAGCGCCAGATGAATGAAGCGGACGAGGCCACCCGGCTGCTGATGCAACTGGCCGACAACGGGACCATCTCCCAAACCACCCAGGCCGTCGAAGTGCTGGTCAATCGCTCCCGTCCGCCGGCAATCGAATACTTTCTGAACAAATTGAAATCCGGCGATATGGCCATTGCCACCATCGTCTCCGGCTATCTCGGGTTGATCAAGCCCCGGCCGGTCGAGGCGGTGCAGCCCCTGATCGAAGCCTACGCACATTTCAGCGCCCCCCGCGATCTGGAAGCGATGGCACCGATCATCAGCACGCTGGACAGCATCGGCAGCGCGGATGCGGCGGAGTTCCTGCGCGGGCAACTGAGCAATCCCTATCCGGAACTGCGGCAAAAGGCCCGCAGCGCCTTGCAAAAAATCACCGGACAGAAAAGCATCGCCCTGCCCCCGGTGGAAGCGACCTATGTCCTGAAATGGGATTTTCCTCCGGCCAGTACGGATTCTCTCTATCAGGTAACCTTTCAGACCAGCCGGGGCGAATTTACCATCGATCTGCTTCCGCAGAAAGCGCCGGTGACGGTGGCCAATTTTCTCGACCTGGTGCGGAGAGGGTTCTATAACGGCCTGTTTTTCCATCGGGTGATTCCCGGCTTTGTCTCCCAGGCGGGTGATCCCCGGGGCGACGGCTGGGGGGGGACGGATTATGTCATTCCCTGTGAGTACAATGATGTTCCCTATCAGCGCGGCACCGTCGGGATGGCGCTTTCCGGGAAGGACACCGGCAACAGCCAGTTCTTTGTGACCCATACCCCCCAGCCGCATCTCAACGGGAAGTACACCGCTTTCGGCCGGGTCAGCACCGGCATGGAGGTGGTCGATCATCTGGCGATGTTCGACCAGATCCAGAGCGCAACCATCCGGGTAGCGCCGAAACCGGCTGCGGTGGCGGGGAGGTGATGCTGGATATTTGTTCGCTTCGCTCACGATGTTTGCTCGCTGTTGCTCGCGATGTTTGCTGGCTTCACCAGCGATGTTTGTTCGCTTCGCTCACGATGCTGGATGCTGATTCCACACTCCGCGTGGAATCAGCATCCAGTACCCAGTATCAATTCTTTCATTTCAAAAACCGAAACAAAAAAATCATGCGCACAATCAACCCGGATGATGAAAAGGAAATTAATATACCCGGGCACAATGTAGGATCAAGTCGCGACTTGCCACCATACGCGACTCGGCCCTACGCGAAAAAAAAACAGCTTGATTTTGGAATGGGCCCGGTATAAATTTCTTTTCTCTCTCGGGCCCATAGCTCAGTTGGTTAGAGCAGCGGACTCATAATCCGTAGGTCCCAGGTTCGAGTCCTGGTGGGCCCACAACAGGCAAGGAGCGAAACATTGCGGTATCTTGAACACATTGCGTTGATCTGCGACATTTTAAGCATGAGAATAACAAGGTGCACCCGAGATAAGGATGCACCTTTTTTTTTGTATAAATAAGCAATCGTCGTATCACATATCTGTAACAGGAGGAATATAAGTGAAAGAACTTGTGGCAAATTTTGTTCAGCTTCAGGAATTTGACAACAAGTTAAATTCGCTTAAGTTGCAAAAGGGCGATCTGCCGGTCCTGATCGAGCATCTGGAAGAGGAGTTGCAGGACAAGCAGACCAACGCCACGGAGCTGACCGAGCGAATCAGCAAGCTCCAGAGTGATCGTAAAATGTTCGAAAAGGAGATCGAAGCCAGTAAAGCCCAGCTTCAGAAAAAGGAAGACAAGCTTTACAATGTGCAGAATAACAAGGAATACGATGCGATATCCCTGGAAATCGATACCCGCAAGGTGGAGATAGACAACCTGGAAAGCCGGATAATCCAGACGCTGGAGCAGGAAGAGGAGCTCAAGCAAGCGGTGGCGGCCAATACGCAGGAGATCGAGCGGATCACTCAGCAACTGCGCGAGCATCGCGAAGAACTGGATGAGATTAACAAGCACACCCAGGAAGAAGAAAATCGCCTGCGGGACCAGCGCGAGGTGGTTGCCCAGAAGATCGACCGCCGTTATCTGAGCCAGTACGAGCGCATCCGCAAGGCCAAAAGCGGTCTGGCAGTGGCGCGGATCACCCGGAATTCCTGCGGCGGCTGCTATTCGGCCATCCCCCCGCAGCGGATCGTTGAGATCCGCGAAGCCGGGCGTCTGCACACCTGCGAATACTGCGGCCGGATTTTGGTGTGGGTCGACGGGAACGGCGATTAAGCCAACGTGGTATAAGAAACGCATATACGCCAGGTATTTGCGGTAGATCAGGTAATCGCTCTGCCCGCGGGCGGAGAGGAAAGTCCGAACTCCACAGGGCAGGATGCCCGGAGTTAATCCGGGACCCGGCAGGTGTAAATCTGCCGGGATGGAAAGTGTCACAGAAACCAAACCGCCTTTCCGGCTTGCCGGGAAGGTAAGGGTGAAAAGGCGGGGTAAGAGCCCACCAGCCGGTCTCCTGCGGGAGAATTTGTGGTAACACCCGGGCTGGACAAACCCCTTCCGGAGCAAGGCCAAATAGGGAAGCATTTTCTGCGGAAAGCGAGGCGGCCCGTCTCGTGGTAACCTGGTTACCAAGACTTCCGGGTAGGCTGCATTAGATAAATGATTACCATCCCGGTTCGCCGGGATACAGAATTCGGCTTATCGATTTACCGCAAATACTGGCATTTTATAGCAATCGAAACTTATATTCCCTCCTGACAGTTATTCCGCTGTATGATATAGTAGGATTTTTTATGAAGACGCTTCAAAATACCTGGAAAGCTTTTTTGCAGTTTCTGGAATCGGTGCAGTTGCTTCACACGACCCTCGATGACGTGCTGGCTAAGATGTTTTATGCCGGGGTGCTGGTGACCGCCATTGTGCTGATGCTGCCGGAAGAACGGCCCTTTGAATATAGCAATCTTACCGTCAACAGTATCGCTACCGAAGAGATCATTGCCCCCTTTAAATTTGCCATTCAGAAAACCGAACGGGAGCTGAAGCGGGAGCGGGACCAGGCCCGGGAGGCGGTGCCGCCGGTGTATGACCGTAATCCCGATAACGAGTTTATCGAAAAAAATAAACTCAGCCAATTTTTTGTCGATCTGCAGGTGTTCTTCAAGGCCCACGACCTTTCCCCGGATGCCAATACCCGTACCGTTCAGCGGCAGGAGGCTGCGGTGGACAGCTTCCTGGCATCATTTAATCTGCGCTATAATGTCAAATTTACCCGGGATAATCTGCGCGACCTCTATGTTGTTTACGAGCAAAAACAACTCTCCGACCTGGCGGCCTCGCTCAGCGGCGGGCTGGCCCAGGTATACCGACAGGGGATTCTCGACCATACCAAGGATAAAGTCGTTGAAAGCGATATCATCGCGGTAGAGGATGGCATCGAGGAAAAAATTCCCACCGGGGAAGTGCTGGATGTACGGGAAGCCAAGCAACAAATCGACAAATTGCTCCGGGAACGCTACGAAGGCAATGCCCTGGTGCAGGAAACCGGACAGTATTTGGCCGCCTCCTTCCTGACCCCCAACCTGGTCTTTAATGAGCCGGTCACCTCCGAGCGCAAGGAAAAGGCGGTGCACGACGTTCCGATCACCCGCGGTTATGTGGAACAGAATGAGCGTATCATCGACAGCAACGAAAAGGTGACCGAGGAGGTCTATCAAAAACTCAGCTCCCTGGCGGTGGCTCAGCAAGAACGCTCCAGCTCCCAGCGCGGCTGGCAGCAATTCAAATTTATCAGCGGCAAACTGCTCTTCGGATTGATGTTGATCCTTTTTACGGTGCTCTACCTCTATTTTTACCGCCGCTCGATTTTTAACGACAACCGCCTGCTCGGCATGATCACAATTATTTTTCTGATGCACTTTGCCCTGGCGTATGTGATCAAGAATTTCACTTCCTGGCCTCCGGAAACCATCCCGATCGTGGTGGCGCCGATGATGCTGGCGATGCTGCTGGATTTCGGCACCGCCTTCATCAGCGGGGTCTCCCTCAGCCTGATCCTGGGATCGGTGCTGGGCAACGACTATACCTTCACCTTCATGTCGCTGATCGTAGGCAGCGTGGCGATCTTCTCGGTGCAGAAGATCCGCAACCGCAAGCAGATGTACCGGGCAATTTTATACATTACCATCGCCTACCTGGGCGTTACCTCCATATTTGGGTTGCTCCACTTCAAAGCGATGCAGGATATCTTTTCCAACTTTGTCTATTATCAGGCTACCAATGCGATTCTGGCCCCGACGGTGGTGTTTCTGCTGATCGGCATTTTTGAAAAGTTGTTTGACGTGACCACCGACATCACCCTGCTGGAGCTGTCGGATCTCAACCATCCGCTGATCAAGGATCTGTCGGTGAAGGCGCCGGGCAGCTTTAACCATAGCATTGCCGTGGCCAACCTGGCGGAGGCGGCGGCGCTGGCGATCCGCGCCAATGCCCTGCTGACCCGGGTCGGGAGCTATTTTCACGATATCGGAAAGATGCTCAAGCCGGAATACTTCGTGGAAAACCAGATGGGCGGCATCAACAAGCACGATAATCTCTCCCCGCACATGAGCTGCCTGATCCTGATCAATCACGTCAAGGAAGGGGCCAAGCTGGCCGACAAGCACAACCTGCCCCAGTCGGTGCGGCAGTTTATCACCGAACATCATGGCACCAGCCTGATCTCCTACTTCTACCATAAGGCCCTGGAAGCCAGCGAAGAGAAGGATCTCAACGAGAGTGACTTCCGCTATCCCGGCCCCAAGCCCCAGACCACCGAAACCGCGATCTGCATGTTGGCCGATACCGTCGAAGCTGCTTCGCGGGCCATGCAGAATCCCACGCCTCAGCGCATCCGAAGCCTGGTGGATACCCTGGTGGAGAAAAAAATTAAAGAAGGGCAGCTGGATCACTGCGATCTGACCATGAAGCAGATCAGCCTGATCAAAGAAGCCTTTATACCGATCCTGACCGGCATTCATCACCTGCGCATCGAGTATCCCAGCGATTCGGATATCGAACGTGAGCGCAAAGCGGCGCGGGACAAAGTCGCCGGCAATACCCGAAATGCCGCCCGGAAAAAATCCGAGTCTGCCATACCGGAAAAAAGTGCACCGGAAACGGCCTCCAAGCCGGCCGGGGAAGATGTGCCGCTAAATAACGAATCGGTTTCCGGGACGCCCGGCGCCGAGGCAAAAGATGCCGATACCGCGGCCCCCGGGAACGGACACGCCGGGGTGGAAAGCCCGCTCAAAGAACAATCCGGAACGGCGGATACGGACAACAGATGAGCGCCATCGAAATATTCAATAACGCGCCAGACCTGCAGGTGCAGGAAGATAGCGCCGCCACCCTGGCGCGCCGGGTGATTGCGGATGAACAACTGGAGGTGTCGTCGCTCAACATCATTTTTGTGGACGATGCCTATCTGAAAGACCTCCATCAGCGGTATCTTGATGATGACAGCAAAACCGATGTGATGACCTTCAGCCTGAATGCTGACGGACCGATCGAAGGAGAAATTTATATCTCGCTTGACCGGGCCCGGGCCCATGCCCAAACCTACCGGGTGACGGCGGAAATGGAGGTCGCCCGCCTGATCATCCACGGCCTGCTGCACCTCAAGGGCTATGATGATCATACCGCTGAAGAACAGAAGCTGATGCGGGAAAAGGAAAATGCTTGCCTGGCGCGATATCCGGAGGGAGTTGCATTTTACGACACCGGATACTAAATTTTTTATTTCAAGACCAGCCATTGGTTATTAGTTCTTGGTTATTGGTCATTGGCAAAGAACGACCTCAACCATGACCAACGACCAATGACCAATAACCAACAACCAATCCGCAGGTTTTTTCCATCTTCGATTGGCATTTGTGATACTCAGGAAGTATATTGCCTGTGTAGCGGAAAAAGAGAACCAAAGCAGGAGATATCGTTTACCGTTGGGGTATGACATTCTTTATTATGCGGTAATTTTTCTGGTCCTGTTGGGATTATCGGCTTTCTTTTCCGGATCGGAAACAGCCTTTTTTTCACTCTCGAAATCAACTCTCGAGCAATTTCGCATTTCCCTGAAAAAAAGCGAACAGCGGGTGGCGCTGTTGATGGCCTCGCCGCGCCAGCTATTGATCACGATTGTGGTCGGTAATACGATCGTGAACATTACCACCGCCTCTCTGGCAGCCATCCTCACCACCCGGATCACCCTGGCGATGGGATTCAACCATCAGATCGCCATTCTGATCGATGTGATCGTAGTGACGTTGGTGATCCTGATTACCAGCGAGATCCTGCCCAAGGTGATTGCGGTGCGCAATCCCAAATCTTTCTCCGGGATCGCCGCCACCCCATTGCTGATCTGTTTCCGCCTGTTCCAGCCCTTGACCGCAGTGCTGACCCGCTTTACCCGTTTTCTGCAGCATTCCATGGGATTCTCCGAAGAACGCATGCTGCTTTCCGAAGAGGAACTGAAGACCCTGGTGGAAGTGGGCGAAGAGCACGGCACCCTGGAAAAAGAAGAAAAGGAGATGATTCACAGTATCTTCGAATTCGGGGAAACCGCCGTGCGGGAGATCATGATTCCGCGCACCGATATGGTCAGCGTCGAGGTCAACACCACCCTGGAGCGCCTGATGGCAGTGGTGAAGGACAAGCTGCTTTCCCGGATTCCGGTCTATGAGGAGCGGATCGATAATGTGATCGGCATCCTCTATGTGAAGGATCTGCTGCCCCTGCTCAGTAAAAAGCGCCACGACAAATTCGACCTGAAAAAGCTGGTGCGCCCCCCCCGGTTTGTGCCGGAGCAGAAGATGATCGACGATCTGCTGCGCGAGTTCCAGAAGGAGCGCATTCACATGGCCCTGGTGGTGGATGAATACGGAGGCATCTCCGGACTGGTGACCCTGGAGGATGTGATCGAGGAGATCGTTGGTGAAATTCAGGATGAGTATGATAAAGAGCTTCCGCTCTACCGGATCATCGACGAATATACTTTCATTGTCGACGGACGGATGTCGCTGGAAGAGATCAACGACGAACTCAACCTGAACCTGCCGATGGAGGAAGGGGTGGAAACCATCAGCGGCTTTATCCTGGCCCTGCTCGGCGCCCTGCCCCAGGAGAAGCAGAGGGTCCGGTTCAACAGCTATACCTTCGTGATGGAACGGGTGGTACGGAACCGCATCCTGCAGGTGCGCATCGAAAAAGAGAAACCGGAAACGACCCATGTTGAAAGCGAAGTCGCGCAACCCTGACATCCAGAGCTGCTACCGTGCAATCCCTTCGGTGCAGGAGTTGCTGCAATCCGGAGACTTGCAGGCCTATGGCATCGCCCAACCTTATTTGAAGCAATTGATCCAGGCAGAAATCGAATTATTCCGGGAGCAGATCCCCCGGGAAAAAAAGCTGAGTCCCGCCGCGATACCCGGGCAGTTGCGGAAGCATATCGCCCGGCGGCTGGAACGCCTGACCCGGCGCAGCTTGAAGCGGGTGATCAATGCCACCGGTATCATATTGCACACCAATATGGGACGTGCGCCCCTGGCCGGCGCCGCACTGCAGGCAATCGCGGAGACCGCCGAACATTACAACAACCTTGAGATCGACCTCACGACCGGTAAGCGTGGGCAGCGCAACAGCCATGTGGAGGAACTGCTCTGCCTGATCACCGGCGCGGAAGCAGCGATGATCGTCAACAATTGCGCCGCGGCGATCTTCCTGGTGCTCAACAGCCTCTGCCGCCGTAAAGAAGTGCCGGTGTCGCGCGGGGAACTGGTGGAGATCGGCGGGTCCTTCCGCATGCCGGATGTGATGAAAGCCGGCGGGGCGAAGATGGTGGAGATCGGCACCACCAACAAGACCCATCTGCGCGACTATGAAAATGCGCTTTCGCCCAGGACCGGGGCGCTGCTGAAAGTGCATACCAGCAACTTCCGGATCCTGGGATTTACCCGCGAGGCAGGACTGGCGGAACTGGTGGAACTGGCACACCGGCAGGGGCTGCCGTTGCTGTATGATATGGGCAGCGGGGTGATCGAAGACCTGCGGCAGTGGGGCTATCCCCCGGAGCCGGTCACCCGCGAGGTGCTGGCGGAAGGGGTCGATGTGGTCACCTTCAGCGGCGACAAGATCCTGGGCGGCCCGCAAGCCGGGATCATCGCCGGGAAAAAAGTTTTTCTGGATAAGATCCGCAAAAATCACCTCGCCCGGGCACTGCGCTGCGACAAGCTGATCTATGCCGCCATGGAAGCCACCCTGCGGCTTTATCTGCAGCCGGAAAACCTCCCGGAACATCTGCCGGTCGCAGTGATGCTCAATTGCCCTGTGGAAACCCTGCGCCGGCGCGCGGAAACCGTGGCAGCCACTGCTGCCGGCAGCGGTCTCAACATCGCGGTAGTGGAGACCTTCTCCCAAATGGGCAGCGGGGCGCTGCCGCTGGAGCAGATCCCTTCGATTGCTTTGAAGATTACCGCAGGCGGGATCTCGCCGGTGCGGCTCTCGCAGCGGCTGCGCGCCAATGATCCCCCGATCGCCGGCTATGTGCAGGAAGATGCCCTCTTCCTCAACCTGCGCACCATCCGCGAAGACGAGCTCCCGCTGATCGAAACCGCCTTGCGAAACCTCGTCACGGAGCGTTGACCATGTCTCCGCCCTCCGCCCTCCGCCCTCCGCTCTCCGCAGTCGCCCCCCTGCGGCAATTCATTATCGGCACCGCCGGCCACATCGACCATGGCAAAACCGCCCTGGTCAAAGCCCTCACCGGCGTCGACACCGACCGCCTGCCGGAGGAGAAAGCCCGCGGTATCACCATCGATATCGGCTTTGCTCACCTGAGCGAGAATATTACGATTATCGATGTGCCCGGCCATGAGCGGCTGATCAAGAACATGGTGGCGGGGGTGAGCACCATCGATCTGGTGCTGTTCGTGGTGGCGGCAGACGACGGGGTGATGCCCCAGAGCCGGGAGCATCTTGATATCATCAACCTGCTGCAGATCCGCCACGGTCTGGTGGTGATCACCAAAACCGACCTGGCCGACCCGGAGTGGCTGCTGCTGGTGGAAGAAGACTTGCGCAATCTGCTGCGCGATACCCCCTTTGCCGGCAGCGAAATATATCATACCTCGACCGTCAGCGGGGAAGGGATTTCGCAACTGCGCGAGGCGCTGCTGCAGAAGCTCGCCGACATTCCGCCCCGCCAGGATATGGAGGTCTTCCGCCAGCCGGTCGACCGGGCCTTTTCGGTTAAAGGGTTCGGGACGGTCATCACCGGCACGGTGCTCAGCGGCATGCTCAAAACCGGCGATGAGGTGGAAATTCAGCCCGGCGGGGTGCGCACCCGGGTACGGGGACTGCAAAGCCATGACCGGGAAGTGGCTGAGGTGCGGGCCGGCTATCGTGCGGCGGTGAATCTGGCCGGGATCGACCTGGAAAATGTGCAGCGCGGAATGGTGTTGACAGCGCCGGAATTGTTTGCGCCGGTCAGCCTGATCAACGCCCGGCTCTCGCTGCTGGCCTCCGCCCCGCTGCCGCTGAAGAACAATCAGCGGATCCGCTTCCATATCCATACCGGGGAAGCCTTTGCCCGGGTGCTGATTCCCGACGCCCCGCAACTGGCGCCGGGAGAGTCCGGCTACGTGCAACTGCGTTTAGAACAGCCAGTGCATGCTGCGTTCCAGGACCGCTTCATCGTGCGTCAGTATTCGCCGCAGCGCACTCTGGGCGGCGGAGTGGTGCTGCAGACCGAGCCTTTCCGCTACCGTAAAAAATACCAGGCGCTTTTTCGGAAGACCCTCGCCCAATTGGAGAGCGACACGCCCGCCGGGCGCATCTCCGGAGCGTTCGACCTTATCGCTGCCGAACCGCTCAAGCTCTGGCAGTTGAAGACCCGCACCAACCTGCCCCTGCAGGAATTGCAGCGAACGGTCAAAGCGCTGATCCAGGAGGAACAGTTATTCTCTGCCGGTATTTCCGGCAAAACCTATTACTTCTCCCGGGCGCAATTGCAGGCCTGTCTGGAACGGATTGTGACCGCCCTGGAGAAATATCACCGGGAATTTCCCGGCCGGGCCGGGCTGAGCGAAGCGGAGGCGATCAGCCGCCTGGAAAAGGTCTTTCACCCGGAAGCGCTGCGCAAAGCGCTGGAATATGGCCTTCGCACCAAGATACTGGCCCGGGACCATCAGCAATACCGTCATGCCAGCTTCACCCCGCAGCTTTCGGCGAAAGATTCCGAAAAATACCAGGCGACCGCGGCCCTCTACCGGGAAGCGAAGTTTGCCCCTCCGACGGTGAAGGAGATTCTGGCCCAGTTGTCGCTTACCCCAAAAGAATTCAAGGAATTAAGCAGATTACTGCGCGAAGCAGGCCAACTGGTATATATCGACGAAACCCTGATGCTCCATAGCAGCACCCTGCCGGAGCTACAGGCGCTCTTGCAGGATTTTTTCCGGGATAAGCGTGAAATCACCGTGGCGGAGTTTAAGGAACTCACCGGCACCACCCGCAAGCATGCGATTCCCCTGCTGACCTACCTGGATACGAACGGCTACACCGAGCGCGACGGCGACGTGCGCAGACCCGGACCTAAGATAATGGTAAATACCTCATAATGGTAAATGCGCAATGCTCAATGCTCATACTGAGCACCGTGTAAAGTTTTATCGCATGGTGCATAGGGCATGGCGCCGTCATCTGCAAGCGCATGTTCCGATACCCGCACTGTAATACACCATGCCCCATGCGCCTTGCCCCATGCAAAAGTTGTCAGCATTACACAACCCTCAGTATGAGCATTGAGCATTCATCCGAACTTTTCCGTCGCTCCGGCGTTTGCCAAACTATGAGAAAATCCGCCGAAATCCTTTCGCCTTGCATTCTTAAAACCGGCCTGCGTATATTTTAAAATTCAGGAGAAAAAGCCATGAGCCGAACCCTCGGGATGATCATATTGTTGACAGTTGCCGTGCTGGCGCAGTCGCTCTATAAAGAGACTTATGACAAGCAATTCTTTAAGGGAAAATATCCCCAGAAAATCCCGCTGCTCTTCCGTACTTATCCGGTCTATCAGGACGGAGGCCAATACACCGTCTACATTCCGGCGGAGGTCAATTATAATTTCATGCAGTTTCTGTATGAGGACGGCGCGTATCATGCCAGTGCGGAGTTTGAAGTACAGTTTACCCGCCATGAGTCGGGTGAAGTGTTCAGCAAAATATGGCAGACCCGCCTGAGCGTCGATAATTTTGCGGAGACCAACAGCAAGTCGCGCTTCCACGCCACCATCGATTCCCTGCAGCTTCCTCCCGGTAAATATGAGGTGATTCTGAAATATCACGATCTGAGCGGCGAGCAACGTCTTTCCCTGCAGCAGCGGCTGACCCTGGGAGTGGTGGAGCGATTCTACGCCGCCCCGCCGCTGTTTTTCAATCCGAACGAACCGGCGACCGCACTGCTGCCGGCATTAAACGGCCGTCCGTCACCGCTGCAGATTCACTGGGATTTTAATCAGCCCCTGGGCATTTGCCTGCAGATCTGGCGGCAGGACCCGGCCATGGCAGTGCCAACCTTTATCGAACTGGTGGATGCAGAGGCGGGAAATACGGTGTTTGCTTTGGATACGGTGCTGGCGAACCGGGCGCAGCAGCAATGGCTGCAGGTGAACATCCCCGCCAATATCTTAAAAGAGGGACGGCACCGCCTGAAGGCGGTTTATAAATTTGAAAACGATTCCCTGCGTAAAATCATCCCGTTTACCAATGTCTGGTTTGACAAGCCGATCAGCTTGTGGGATCCGGGGCTGGCCCTGGAGCCGCTGCAATATATCGTCGATGACGATGTGTATAGCGAGATGGAACGGGGCAAGGCGGAGGAACAGTTGAAAAAGGTGCAGGCGTTCTGGGAGGAGCGTGATCCGACTCCCGGCACTCCCTATAACGAACTGGAGAACGAATTTTATACCCGGGTCGATTCCACTATCGCACGTTTTTCCAACAAACGGCAGATCGGCTGGAGAACCGATCCGGGGAAAATTTATATTTCGCTGGGTCCTCCCGACACGGTCGAAGATTTCAGTCTGGCCCCGATCCCCGAACCTTACATGCGCTGGATCTACCGGGTCGATGGCAAGCGGCTGGTCTATACCTTCCGGGCGCTGGACGGGCGAAAGGAATATAAACTGACCCATACGGAAGAGAGTGCATTGTAAATGAACGGTGGCAAAGTCAAGATTGGCGTGGTGGGCGTGGGACATTTGGGACGATTGCATGCCATGCAATTGAAACAGGTGCCGGAAGCAGAACTCCTGGGAATCTATGATGCCGATCCGCAGCGGGCGGCGACAGTGGGGACGGAATTCAGCATTCCGGTTTTCGGCGAATTTGCCCCGTTGCTGGAACAAGTGGAAGCGCTTTCCATCGTCACCCCCACAGTGACCCACTACGATTTCGGCCGGGCGGCCCTGGAGGCCGGGAAGCATGTTTTTATCGAAAAACCGCTGACCGCCACCCTGGAACAGGCCGATGAACTGATCCGGCTGGGGCGGGAACAGCAGCGCAAGATCCAGATTGGTCATATCGAAAGATTTAACCCGGCGATCATGGCCCTGGAGCCGCTGGAGATCAATCCGCTGTTTATCGAGGCGCACCGCATGGCCAACTTCAATCCCCGCGGCACCGATGTAGCGGTGGTGCTGGACCTGATGATCCACGATATCGACCTGATCCTCAGCTTTGTGAAGAGCCCGGTCAAGACCCTCGATGCCAGCGGCATGTCGGTGATATCACCCACCGAAGACATCGCCAATTGCCGGATTACCTTCGAGAACGGCTGCGTGGCCAATGTTACCGCCAGCCGGATCTCCGCCCGGAAAATGCGCAAGATGCGCTTTTTCCAGCGCAATGCCTATATTTCAGTCGATTTCCTGGAAGGGATCTCAGAAATTTACTACACCGGGCAGCCGGATTTTCAGCCTGCGCCGGGCAGCCTGGCCTTTTCCCTGGGACAAATTGAATCCGGCCTGGATAAGCGGGAGATCCGCTACACCCGGATCGACAAGGCCGACATCAATCCGCTGCGCTATGAATTGCAGCGTTTTTGCCGGGCCATCCTGGAAGATACCGTCCCGCCGGTGACTGCGGAAGAGGGCCGCCGGGCGCTTTTAATTGCACAGCACATCCTGAAAAGTATCGATGAACACACTCAACTTGTTAAAAAACACTGGCAAATTCGGTAAGTTTTATTTCAAATACCGCGGCTTTACGCCCTACCCAATCGTGCTGCTATTTGTATTTTTTGCCGAGCCGACGCCGCGCACGTTCCTGTGGGGAGTGCTGCTGATCGGCAGCGGAGAACTGCTGCGCATTTGGAGCGTCGCCTATATCGGCAAAGAGACCCGTAGCCGGGAGGTGATTGCCGAAACCCTGGTTACCGCCGGCCCTTATGCCTACCTGCGCAATCCGCTCTACTTCGGTAATATGCTGATCTATACCGGCGCGACGATCATTGCCAATATCTGGATGCCTTACTTCCTTCTGCTGGTATGGATTTATTTCACGATCCAGTATTGGGCGATCATCCGTCTGGAAGAGGACGTGCTGGCGGAAACCTTTGCCGGAGATTATGCCCGCTATAAATCGCAGGTGCCTTCCTTCCTGCCCGGGGTTTTCTCTACCCCTCCTCCGCCCCCGGCTGTTCCCGACTATAAAACCGCGCTTCTTTCCGAAAAAAGTACGTTTTTAAGCACCTTCGCAGTGCTGGCCATCCTGGCGATCAGGATGTTTGCTTGATTGCTAAAAACAATTCAGCGTTTCATTTCAGTTTGATCATTTCGCCACAGAG
>JACKAP010000015.1 GCA_020635015.1 Calditrichia bacterium
CTTTGGCAGACTCACGGCAGCTATGTTGTGTTTGGTGTTCAACTTGTAATTCGCATTATTAATCAATCCTAAGCGACGTTTTCTTCGAAGCGGGAACTTCACTCCGGCAGATGAATAATATATATCAAACTGCCGCCATCTGCAAATAGCGGATTCATTCCGGGGCGGCGGAAAAAGTTTTTTTAGCATATTGCTTTTTTATTGCGGTAAAACTATATTTGACGCGACAGTTCAGGAACCGGTCTGTGGATACCACGACCCAGAGAGTTGTTAAAATTAACTTTTTAACTACCGCTGTTGATGACGGCAGGAGAAAAGCGTGAAACTGGCAATCAAAATAACCCTGATCATTTGCCTCGGCTTGCTGCTGGGGCTGTTGATTGCCTTTCCCCTGCTACATTTGCAGTCGCACAGCCTGAGCGACTTCTCCGACTGTCCGGTCTGTATCCTGCAAATCAATTTGCTGGCCAGCACCCTGCTGCTGGCACTTTTTACGCTTCTCGTAAAGCCGCCGCAGGCGATCAGTTGGCTGTGGTGCGCCGTCACTCCCCTCACCTCCCGCTTTGACGGATTCTGTTTCCGCAACAAGGCGCCTCCGGTGGTTTGATCACATTTATCCACAAGCTAATTAGCTGATGGCACCCTGCACCGCGATAACGGTGTGATTCGTGCTGCCATGATCCATCGGCAGGCGCGAATGGCCGGGGAGATACGCCATGGCCTCCTTATCAAAATCTAAAACAGAACGCCCATACTGTGGACTGTGTAATGCGGAGAACTTCTGCATGGGGCAGGGCGCATGGGCATGGAGTCTTACAGTGTGGGTGTCGGAACATGCGCTTGCACATGACGGCGCCATGCCCCATGCTCTTAGCCCCATGCGATAAAACGTTACACGGTGCTCAGTATGAGCGAAACATAAAACAGGAGCAACAACATGTTCAGCAAAAACCTTATCTTTCGCTTCATCTTTATGATTGCATTGATGACCATCATGCTGCTTGCCGCCGGCTGCAGCAAAGACAGCACCACCGGGCCGGATGAGACGCATTTTGAGGCGGTGGGGCTGATGTTGCGCCAGAATGGCGTAGATATCGTTACTTATGAAAACGGCACGGTTAGCGGCGAAATTGAAGTTGAGGAAGGCCTCAGCACCACCCTGATCAGTGTCCGGTTTATTGATGAAGATGGCGTGGAAGGCGTGCCGGAAGGCGATGAATATTCCCTGAGTCTGAATATTGAAGATGACAATATCGCTTCAATTGTTCAACATGCAGGAGAGGATTGGGCCTTTCATGTTAAGGGAGAATCCCATGGGCATACTGATCTCACGATTAGTATTTTGCACGGCGATCACGCCGATTTTGAATCAGCGCCGATTGAAATCCATGTGGCAGAACCAGGCGGAGAAAAAGAGGCCGTTGGATTGATTATTATAGAAGAAGACACCGGTGACACCCTGGTGACGGTCAACCAGGGCAGTGTGACCGGCGACATTCAGGTAGCGGCGGGCGATACCACCGATCACCTGGTGGTCTTTTTCCTGGATGAAGACGGCGAGACCTTTCAGCCTGACCCGGATGAACACAGCCTGGAATATCTCAATGCAAACGCCGCCGTAGCGGAAGCCATGCAACACGCAGGTGAAGCCTATGAACTGGTAGTTGCCGGAAAACAAGCCGGTTCCACTACGTTTGTAGTTCGGCTGCTGCACGATGGTACTCCGGAATTTGATACGCCCGATATACCCATAACGGTGACTCAATAATGGAAAACGTGAAGTACGTTTTAAAAGCGATTCTCCTTGTGGGAATCGTTTCTCTTATCTTTAGTAACGTGTGTTTCGCCAATCATGCCGAAGGCGAGGCAACGCACCACAGCCCCGGCGGCGTGTTGTTTGGAATAACAGTTGATTCAAACACCGGTGAACCGCTGGGCTGGACCCAACTGCTGATCGCAGAACTGAACCGCAGCATCACTGCTCATGATGACGGAACGTTTCACTTCTTCAGCCTTCCCGCCGGGGTTTATACGCTGAAAACCTTCCGGGTGGGATACCAGGACCTCGCCTTTAAGGTGACCGTCACCGCCGACGATACCACGGAAATCACCCTGGCGCTGACCGGCGCGCCGGTTGCCGGTAAGGCGGTGACGGTGGAAGGCGACCGGGACGACCTGCTGTCGGCCCTGACCCGGGCGGATGTGGAGGTCAGCGGCAAAAAGCTGCGCCAGAATCTCGGCCGCACTATCGCCGAGACTATCGACAGCGAACCGGGCATCTCCCAGCGCACCTTGGGGCCGGCGCCCGCCCGGCCGGTGCTGCGCGGGATGGGCGGCGACCGCCTGCTGGTGCTGGAGGACGGGGAGCGTACCGGCGATCTTTCGGCAACGGCCTCCGATCACGCCGTGGTGATCGAGCCGCTTGCCGCGGAGCGTATCGAGGTGATTCGCGGGCCGGAGGCGCTGCTGTATGGTTCCGGCAGCCTGGGCGGAGTGATCAACGTGGCCCGGGGATACGTGCCGGCCACCCTGGCCCACCATGTCAACGGCGCGGTCAGTTTGCAGGGCGAATCGGTGAACCGGGGATATTCCGGCGGCGCTTTTCTGAATGCCCCCCTGGGACCGCTTTCCCTGCGGATGGACGGGAGTTACCGCGATGCCCGGGACATCGCCACTCCGCTGGGCGATCTGCCCAACACCGCTATCCGCACCCTCAACGGCTCGGCCGGGATCAGTCTGGTAAGGTCGTGGGGATATGTCGGCACTTCCGGCAGCCTCTACGAATCTGACTACGGCATTCCGCCCGATTCTGTGGCGGGACATCCCGGCGGGGTGCGGATCGACCTCAATCGCCGCCACCTGGAGAGCAGGGCGGAACTGCTGCCCCGCTCCGGCTGGGTTCGCCGCCTGACCCTGCGCCACAGCTTTACCCGCTACCGGCATTCGGAAATCGAATACAGCGAACGCCTGGGGCGGGAGATTGCCGGCACCGGCTTCGATGTGCTGACCCATCACCTCTCGGCGATGATGCGGTTTAACCAATCCGGCATTTTCCGGAACGGTGCACTGGGAGTGTGGGGAGAATTTCGCGATCACAGCACCCCGGCCGGGCGCAACCTGACGCCCCGCTCCAACGAATACGCCGGGGCGGTGTTTGGGTACCAGGAAGCCAACTGGCAGCGCTTTGCGGTTAACGGCGCGCTGCGCTTCGACGTCAAACAGGTCCGGCCACGTGAGAATCTGGGCGACGTCACCCAGGCCGGCCGGGTGAGGGAACGCTCCTTCCGGGGTGTTTCCGGCGCATTTTCCGGCATCTATCAGCCCTGGAACGGATTCTACCTGGGAGCGACGGCGCTCCGCTCTTTCCGCGCCCCGGGCATCGAGGAGCTCTTTTCCGTCGGTCCCCACCTGGCGGTCTATACCTACGAGGTGGGCAATGCCGACCTGGCACCGGAACGGGGGCTGGGACTGGAAGGGTTTCTGGAAGTGCGGCATCAGCGCGGTCATGTACGGGTGGCGGCGTTCCGCAACGATATCAGCAACTACATTTTTCCGGAAAACACCGGCAAGCGCAGCAGCCGGATTTACTCGCTGTTCGAATACCGCTTTAGCGGGAAGAACGCACTGCTGAGCGGCATTGAGGGCGCATTCGACTGGCAGCTTTTTCAGCGATGGTTTGCCGGCGGCACCTTCAGCTATGTGCGGGGGGAATTGCGCGACAGCCGGGAGCCGCTGCCGCGCATCCCGCCGCTGGAAGGGAAGCTGAACCTGCGCTACCAGGCCGGCCAGTTCAGCCTGGGCGGAGGAATGAATGCCGCCGCGGCGCAAAATCGCATCGGCCGCTTTGAGAGTACGACAGCCGGCTATGTGGCGTTCAGCCTGTTCGGGCAGTACAATTTCAGCGCGGGAGGATTATTCCATACCCTTTCCCTGAACGCCGGCAACCTGCTCGACAGCGAATATCGCAAGCATCTTAACTGGGTAAAGCACATTATGCCGGAACCGGGACGGAATGTTCGATTATTGTATAAGATGTTCTTTTGATAAGCTGCAAACCGGGAAATGTCTCAAATTGCATGCAGATTATTTTTGAAAGTTAAATGGTTACATGGTTATGCTGTCGTTTTGTTAACTGATGTTACGCGCTATGCTCTTAGATGTAATTGATGCTGTCTTTGCGAGGCGTTTTGTGCCGAAGCAATCTCCTACGTGGTGCAACCAATAGCAGTTACGTTGGGAGCGATCCGCGGGAGATTGCCGCGCCGCAAAATACGCGGCTCGCAATGACGACACCTGTTTACCTCGTAACATCTGTTATTAGCCATTTAACCATGTACCTATGTAATCATGCCTTATCTGCACTGCACTAGCACAAAACTTTGTTTTTTTAGCAAAATTTTCCATAACAGCAAGGGCAGTAATCTCACCGCAGAGGTCACAGAGATCGCCGAGAGACAACTTCTTCAGCATTGTTTTTCTTTGCGTTCTCTGCGTTCTCTGCGGTGAATAAAATACGCAATTTGGTTGCGGCATAGGCCGCGCCAAGTAAATCTGCGTGCCATATAATCTACGTGCATCATTCCCCGGCAGACTGCTTCAGGCGTCGCCGGATTTTATTCCCGGTCCACGCTGCCAGGGGATCGCTGAAAGGGCGCGGGCGGATGCCGCGGAAGGGCGATCCGCTATTCCCGCGCCGGTCGCCGGCTTGCATCATCCGGGTAAAAGCGGCGCCGTTTATCTCCCAGAAGACTTCCACCGCCGCCCGCCGGTAATAGGCCGCCCGGTAGCGGGCGATCCGCTCCAGCGCAAAAATGGCACCCTGCTGGCTGGTGAATTCACTTAAGACCGCCTGCTTGAGCGCCTGCACCGTGCCGGTATCGGCGATGCGGTTGACCAGTTGCGCGGTCAGGGGCACGCCCAATTCCATGATGCGCACGGTCTGTTCCGGCCTTACCAATCCGGCGATCACCCGGGCGCTCTTCAAATGTTCCGGATGAAAATCGATGCAAGATGGGGTGTAGATGACCGTGGCTGGTTCCACCAGCGGCTGCAGCGTGCCGGCGGCAGCGGTTATCTCCCAGGCATCTTCCGGCAGATTCAGGTGATACAGGCGGCAATCGAGCCGGCGGGCGGCGCGTTGTATTTCCTCCCGGCGTTGGGCGACCATTGCTTCCGCTGAGCGTGCGCCGGCCCGGGAACTGCGCCCGTCGGTGAGGACCGCAATGGTGACCTCATCCCCGGACCGGCGGTGCAGCAGGGCGGTTCCTCCGGCCCCAAGGGTCTCGTCATCGGGATGGGGGGCCACGATGAGCACCCGGTCCCTCCCGCTAAACCGGATGATGGCGGGCGGCGCATGCCGGTAGCGGGCAACCCGGCCCAGGAAAGCATAACCGCACGACCATAATCCTTCCGCTGCGTTAAAAAGAATGTGCTTCAGCCCTCCCCGCAGGTGCTTAAACCATGTCAAAATCGCCCCCCATGGCAAACCAGCGGTTGGGATCGCTCAAGACCTGCTTGGGCAGTCCCTCCTGCAGCGGTACGATCGACACATTGAAGGGTTGGAAGCGCCGTATAAACCCGGCGCGGCGGAACACCGAGGCCAGGGCGCTCTGCCGTCCCACCACCGTCAGCGCCGCCTTGGCCCCGGCTTGGTAGAAAAGGGTCAGGGCGTAATCGATCAATGCCAGGCGGCTCAGCAGATCGAATGGGGCGGTGAAAAGATCGGCGATATAGCCGACTGTGCCGTTGGGGAGCCGGCGGAGGCGATAGGCCAGATAGCCTGTCGGCTGGCCGGCCCGCCGGGCAAGGAGCAGGCCATAACCCATCTCCGGAGCATTGGCATAGCGGTACTGGATCCAGGCGCGGTCGCGCACGACCATCGCCTCGTAAGCCTGGCGCAGGCGTTGCCAGAGCTGGTCAAACTCTCCGCCCGGCGTTGTCACTTCCGTCACCTCGATGGCAGATGTATCCAACTCCAGCAGCGTGTCGCGCAGGGTATTGCCGATAATGCCCAGCATTCGAACCGGGGCGGCCAGGAAGGAGGGCAGCGGAATCTTCTCGCGCAGCACCTGGTCCAGGCGCAGTGGTTTCCACATCCAATCGGCGTGATGCATGGTTTCCCAGTTCAGATACGCCGAACGGCTCCCCCAGCCTTTGTGGGGAAAGCCGGTCACGAATGCAACCCCCTGTTCCGCCCAGGCGCGGTGCGCCGCCTCGCCCACGACTGAGAGAATCCCCTGGCGGCGGAAATCCGGATGGGTCATCACATCGCAGACGTGCACGATGGGGATCTCCTCGCCATGCACCTGAAAGCGCATCGGGGTGCTGGCGTATTGGCCGACGATCAGGCCATCCGCATCGGCAAACCAGGTGGGGGCGGTTCCCACCGGCCAGGGCGTGCGGATCACCTTCCAGAGATATTGCGCCGGGGTGAGGTGCTTATCGAAAATGCGGTTGAACAGTGCCACCGCCTGGGCTTCATCACCTTCCCGGTAGGGCCGCACAATCCACTTGCGTTCGGGCGGTGTCTGGCCGAATGTTGGGTTGGTTTTGTTCATATCAAGTGATCCGAAAGCATCTTTATCAGTAAGTTTTTAAGTAGTTTGGTTGTAATAACCAGCATTTTTCAACCCCTCTAAATCTCCCCTTACCAAGGGGAGACTTGAAAGTTTCCCCCCTTGGTAAGGGGGGACGGAAGGGGGGTAGAAATGTCGATTATTTTTGTTCATTTATTTATCCACGGATTCCACGGATTAACACTGAATTTGTTGATATAATCCGTGTTAATCCGTGTAATCCGTGGACTAAAAGTAAGCAATGAGAACGAATTATTCATCTTTTTTTCCATTTCGACCCCAATTTCAATGACGATTACGAGATGACACCGGAAGATGGTCCAGATCCATCCGCCGCCCGCCCAGCCAACGCCTTTCGACGTAGCGATAGGCCAGCAGCATCAGCCACTGGGAAAGCGCGCTGGCGGCGATCGCACCCAACAATCCGAAGCCAGGGATCAGGCAGACATTCAGCAGCAGATTCGCCATGATTCCCAACAGGTTGATGTAAAGCACCTTCGACTGTAAATCCAGCTTGTAGAGCAGGTAGATTTGGGGCAGGTAATAGTAGATCGGCAGCACAAACAAGCCTCCCCAGAACAGGAAGGCTGCCCCCACCGGAAAACCATACACCTGGTTCAGCAACAGATAGATGCCACCCAGAGACGGGAGGGTAATCGCCGCTCCCAGCCCGAAAAGCCGCAGGGAAATTCGTTTCAGCACGCCGCTGCCCAGGCGGTAGATATTTTTCAGGAACGGCTGCAATATCATGCTGGCGAAGACCTGGATGTAGATCAGCATGTTGATGAATACCTGGTATTGACCCACCTTTTCATGATCCAGGAAATAGGCCACGCAGTAGAGGTCGGTACGCGACTGCAGCATCCCGGTGAAGCCGAGCAGGAAGAAGGGCAGGGCAATCCGGAAAAAAGCGGGCTGGAACGTTCCCGCCAGACCGGCAAATATGTCTCTACGAAACAGGTAGGCCAGGCCGGCGAATTTCAGCAGGTAAGCACTGGCGAAGAGCAGCATCAGCAGCTCAATGCTCAAATCATCCTGGCGCAGCAGGATGATGCCGACCATTAGCAGGATGGTGCTCATTTCCAGCAACAGCGCGGCGCTGAACTTGCGGCGATAGAGCACCAGCGACTCACAGGACTGGAAGAGCATCGCCCCGCCACCCCACAGGATCACCAGCAATTTATGGAGCGGAGGGATTGGGAATAAGAGCACGGCCAGGACGAACAGGGCGTAGATCCCGGCCCGGCTGAGGAGGTTGCTCTGCCAGGCCTCCCCGATACTGCCGGGACGGCGGCTGAATTCCCGCAATAGATATTCCTTACTGCCCCAATGAATGATATGGTTGGCGAGGTTGATCCAGATCAGGATCGACACGAAAGCGCCCCACAGTTCCGCCGATGCCAGGCGGATCACCAGCAGGGAGACGGCGATGTTCACTACCGGCACCAGCAGGGTGTTGGCGGAGTTGGCGATCACCAGGACCAGCCGTTGGCGGAGTTTGCGGTTCAGCATCAGCGCGTTTCCTTGATGTGATCGAGGGTGAGATATGAGAGGTTCTTTTGATATAGGGATTGAAGATAGCTGTCATCATGGTTCATCTGCTCCGGAAACCAGCGCATCAGCAGATAGGCTGCGCCATTGGCGATCACAAAGATAAGGAAGGTATTCAAAGCCAGGATCGCGCCGCTGCGGTAGAGGGAAAGAAGTTTTGGGAAGATGGTCTTGCCGTTGATATCCATTCATGCCTCATTACATTGTCACATTGTTACATTGTTGGGACGAGTCATCGGGCCTGCGGGCGTCATTGGCTGCGCGTCATTACGCCTGCGGCGGTCATTGGGCTTCGCCGTCATTAGCCCTTCGGGCGTCATTGCCGGTCGCATGGCCACGCGATCCACATTTATTTGCGAACATTCGCGTAAATTCGTGGCTAACAAATCCGTGTTCACCGTGTTCATCCGTGGCAAAAAATATTCCGCGCTCCGCATTCCGCATTCGTCTCACTCGCTCTTCGCTCCACGCTCCTCGTACAACTTCCACCCCCCCGCCAGACTATCAATCTGCACCAGCGAATAATGATTCTGAATGTACCGCCAATTGACCATCGGGTTCTTATCCGCCCACTGCTCCCGGAACTGCGGCTCGTTGAACAGCACCAGGGCCTCCGGGGCCAGGGTGGTAAGGCGCTCCTGCCAGAGATTGGTGATCGGATTGGTGACCCCGTAACTGCGCAGCGCGCCGTCGATCCAGAAGGTGTAAAGCGGGCGCCCGGGATAGGCCAGCAGGGCCCGGGCGACCTGCTGCTCCATCTGATTGCTCTGGTAAATCCGCTGCGAATATTTGTAGATCAGTCCTCCCTGGATCAATATCAGCCCGGTTGCCGCCAGGAGCATTACGGTGCGGGCTTTCAGATACTTTTCACGCAATCGCTGGAACGCCGGGAAGAGCAGCACCAGCACCAGCGGAAAGGTCAGAAGCTGGTAGCGCATGTTCTGGTAGGGAATGCCGGCCAGTAATACGCTGTAGAGCAGCAGCGGGAACAGCAGCGCATAGCCGGCCGGACGCAGATCCCGCTTTTGCACCCACAACAGCAGCAGTGCCCCGATGCAGATGAAGCCGGGATAAAACCAGTTGCTGAAGCTGTACAGCAGGTTGGGCATGTGGTAGGACGCTTTTCCATCGGCGGTAACGAAGCTGCGCATAAACCCGTTCAGTGGCGACCAGGTCAGCAGTCCGTCATGGGCGAGAAAATCGCCCGAGCCGCTGCCGCGGATATAAAGGTGGGGCAGTAGGCAGACGAAGAGGATCAGCAGGGCATATAGCAGCTGCCGCCAGCGGAAATGGCGAAAAAAAACACCGGCGGCCAGCACGGCGGGGACCAGCAGCACCATCGCGGCCGGGTAGCGGGTGTTGACGGCAGAGATGCAGAAAAAGACCCCGTACAAGAAGTCTCCTCCTCCCTGTTCTTCACGGTATTTTAACAAATGATAAATTGCCGCGGTGGTCAAAAATGCCGCCAGCATGTCGGACATCACCAGGAAGGCCGACTGGAACAGGAAAGGGGAGAGAAAGCCGGCCAGGAAAAGGTAACTGTAAACCGTTCCCGTATCAGCCTGCGGAGCATAGCGGCGGATCAGCCGGGCAATATAAAGCAGCAGCAGAACCATGGAGAGCATGGAGATAAACTGTTGGGCCAGAGCCGTGCCGGGGATCAGGAACATCAGCAGCGCCCCGTACACCGGGTAGTGCATCGGCCAGAAGTAGTCGCCGGGATGCGCGCCTCCGCTCAGGAATTCCTTCCAGCGCAGGGCGTAGCGGTAATATTCGTGACTGTCCTGACCGTAGAGGCCGTTAAAACCGCTGAGCAGGCGTAGGAGCAGAAACAACATCAGGATCAGGGCGGCAAAGTAATATGCATGATAGCGCCGGAAATGGCCGGTGCCGGAAAATGGCTTCATCGCCCGGCCTCCCCGGCGGATATCTTCAACCAGACGAACGGAGAGCTGGTTTTGCCGCCCAGGCGCCGTGATAATTTTTGTCCCCAGGATGCGGGATCGTAGCACACCTGCGGCCGGAAGCGCGCCAGTTCGTTTTGTTGATGATGAAAATAAAACCCGGCCATCTCCGGAAAACCCAGGCCGGCATAATAATCCCGAGTGCGTTGGCGGGCGGCTTCGATGGTTTGCGGAGTATAGAACGGGCTGTCCAGGATGTGGATCTGCCCATCGGCTGCCAGCAGGGGAAGCAGCCGCTCGATCAGGGCGGGGAGATCGGGAAAGTACTGGATGCAGCTGGCCAGGATGATCCGGGTGAAACTTGCCGGCGGCAGGATGTCTTCGAAAATGTCCCCGTAGGCGAAGGCCAATTGCGGCCGGTCGGCAAACACCCGGGCGGCCTGATCCAGCTCGTAAGCGTTGAGATCCAGCCCCAGCACCCGGCTGCCGGGCAGCGCACCCAGGCGGTGGGTCATCCAGCCGTTGCCGCAGCCGAGATCGAGGATGGTATGAACTGCGCCTCCCCGCTGCAGATCGGCCAGCAGCCGCGCCAGGCTGTCGCGGCGCAGCGCCCACTCCCGGGCGTGGGGATGGCCGGAATCGACCTGCGGCAGACTGCGCAACTGCGCATCATCATAAACCCGCTGCTCGGCCTTGCGCACCGCGATGTAGGCCGGCTCGAAGTTCTGCCGCCCGGCCGGATCGGATAAATAATGCACGGTTCCCGGCTGGTGAAAAAGCATTTCAAGTTGCGGGAGCGATTGCTCGTTCTTTTTATTCATAAAATGTCGATTTAGAATATCAACCAATGATTGCCACAGAGACTTGGCGCGTCCTACGGCCGCAGCCAAATGGTAAAGGCATAATGCTCATCGGTAAATGTGCATTGTCAGTTTCGTAATTTAGCCGTTATGCGATACTTTTTAACCCCTCTAAATCTCCCCTTACTAAGGGGAGACTTTCAGGTTTCCCCCCTTGGTAAGGGGGGACGGAAGGGGGGTAGTAAAGTAGATTCTCTTTGCTCGTTTATAGATCGTCAATATAAAACTTTGCTAAAAAACAAAGTTTTTGGCGAGTGCAGTATAGAGAAAAGATCACTGAAACTGATTACTGACATCTCTGTGCCCTCTGTGCCTCTGTGGCATTAGCTGTCAAGCTAATTCGAATCAATCCCGGATATTTTCTCGAAAATATAACACACATGATCCCCCCCGGCCCAATCCGGTAAACGCCGGGCGATCCACCGATCGAGCGGCAACAGCAGCCGGGTAATCCCGCGCGCCGGGGCGGAGTGGGCATATTGATCCGGCGTGGGCAGCAGGGGGCAGAGATGGCGCCGTTCCAGCAGCCGGAATCCCTGTTCCAACTGACGCTGCCGGTAATAAAAAATCTCCAGGCCGCCGGCCAATTTCGCTTTTCCCCGGAAAATTCGCCGGAAAGCAGCGGCAACCCGGCCGCGCAGCAGGTTTCCCAGGAACGAGAACAGGTGAAACGGCGGCATTGCCACCACGACCAGAATACCCGAACCGGACAGCAGTCCGTGCAGTTTTTCCAGCGCCGCATCAAGATCTGAAATCGCATTGATGACGCCGAAATTCAGTATGATGAAATCAAAATTTTCCGATGCCTGAAAATCCTGCAATGC
This sequence comes from Calditrichia bacterium, assembly GCA_020635015.1. Classification (GTDB taxonomy): domain Bacteria; phylum Calditrichota; class Calditrichia; order RBG-13-44-9; family J075; genus JACKAP01. The sequence goes on from JACKAP010000015.1 coordinate 11,715, forward strand.
GGTTGCCGTGATCTCTGCATCAAGGCCCAGCGCCCGCGCCGTGTCCCGGGCCAGCCGCGCCATCTCCGGCGAGATGTCGATGGCGGTGATGTTCAATTTTAGCGAGTGGTAAAATTCAAAATCGGAGCCGGGTCCGCAGCCCACATCCAGCAGCTTCCGCCGCCCGGACAGGAACGACCGAACGGCCCCCTGAACCAACTCCCGCTGGTATCGCCCCAGCGGGTTGAGGTTAAATTTGTCCTGGTAATTGACGGCGTAATTGTCAAAGGTGGTGATGGGGTTCATCTGATGACGGTTTGTTGGTGAAGTTATGTGTTGTTTGTTAATGGGTTGATGGGTTAATAGCGTCTTATCACCTGAGTTCTCGTTCGACGCTCCGCGTCGAATGACGTGAGTGACGCTCTGCGTCACACCAGCAAAAATTACATTCGTGCACGCTCGACGCAGAGCGTCGGAAGACCGGGCGCCACGCGGAGCGTGGCACCAGAGCGTATCATCCACCCATTTACGTTTTCTCCCCCGCCAATCGTTTGATCTGAAAATCACAATACGCCGAGCGCAGGCCGTGATAGATCCGCTTTGCCAACTGTTCATTTTGGCGATGCAGTTGCTTGCGGCGGTATTCGCTGGCCAGTTTCTTGATGGCGAAATTGTAGAGGCGGCTCTGGAAACGGTTTTTGAGTCCCAACTCCCGCTGCAAGTGCGACTCCCAGCCGTTCTCATAAATGATGTCGTCCTGGATTTCCTGATACATGGTGGTGCCGCGCAGGGGATAAGCCACGGTGGTCAGGTAGACGTCCGGCTGTTGGTCGCGCACAAATTCGATCGTCTCGTAGATATCCTCCAGCACCTCACCGGGGTAACCGAACATCACGAAGTAGCCGGCTTCGATGCCGTGCTGCTGACACCAGCGGGTGGCGTCGCTGATCTGCGCCTTGGTCACCCCGCGCGACATCGCATCCAGCACCTTCTGGCTGCCGGACTCCGCTCCGAACCAGATGCGGTAGCAGCCCAGTGCTTTCAGCAGGATCACCATCTCCTCATCGATCCGGTCGGCGCGGGAGATGCATTCGAAAGGGAGGCGGATGCCTTCGGCAGTCATCAGGTGGTGAAATTTTTGCAGCCAGCGCTTGTTCACCGTAAACACGTCGTCGGCAAACCAGAGGTGGGTGGGGCGGTAGCGCTCGATGATTCCTTTAATCTCCCGGATCACGTTCTCCGGCTTGCGCCGGCGGTGGGTCCAGCCATAGACCGAGTGACTGCACCACTTGCAGGTAAAGGCGCAGCCCCGGGCGGTGATCAGCGAGACCGAACGCTGCCCGTGATGCTGTTCCCAGGTATCGAGATAGCGGTTCAGGTCGATCGCCTCCCGGTCCGGCAGGGGGTATTCGTCGAGGTGGCGCCGGCTGGCCTGGCGGGGGTTCTGAACCACTGTCCCCTCGGCATCCTTGAAGCTGACATTGGGAATATCATGCAACTCGTGTTTGGAGCCCTTCTCCAGTCTTTCCAGAACACTCACCAGCGCTTCCTCGCCTTCGCCGGAAATGATGACATCGGCGCCATAATTCAGAAATTCTTCCACCTGGGTGGAAGCATCCGGCCCTCCCAGCAGGGCGATGATGTTGTGCTGATTGCAATAGCGGATCAGCTTCATCACGTTGTATTTGGTGAGCAGATTGCAGTGAATGCCCAGGATATCCGGTTGTTCCCGGTCGAGATAAGTGATCAATTCCGGGAAGGTGGAAAAGGTGGTGTCATAGACCTGCACCCCTATCCCCTGCTGTTTCAAGTAAGCGGAAAGATAGAGCAAGCCCAGCGGCGGATAGGGCTTCATCACCTCCTGCTCATGAGGATCTTCCGCGATGAAATAGGTATGGGTCAAGATGAGCTTCATGCTGTTATCCGGTTTCGGGTTCGTCGTGATCCTGGATGCTGGATGCTGGATACTGGATATCGATAAGACGTATGAGCCATTTTTTCGATGACTGATAATACGATTCTCAATTTATTCTCTCTGCTTTCAATTTATGGCTTGCTTCATGTATCATATCAGCGAAAATTTTGTTCAGCATCCAGCATCCAGCATCCAGCATCCAGCATCCAGCATCCAGCATCCAGCATCCAGCATCCAGCATCCAGCATCCAGCATCCAGCATCCAGCATCCAGCATCCAGCATCCAGCATCCAGCATCCAGCATCCAGCATCCAGCATCCAGCATCCAGTTCCACCTGATCACGCATGGTCCACAGAAAGATACTTCCGCATCCGCCAGCGATATTTCAGCATTCCTGGAATATGCTTGTACTGGGCAGCCAGCCGGCGCAGGCGCCGGGTCAGGGACTGGCGGCGGAACAGGGAGATGAAGCCGAAATAATGGTGGGTATACTGGTGCAGGGCGCGGTAAAAATCGGGATGATAGGTGCTGCGGTACATCATCGCCAGGTCGCCGCTGTCGGTCCAGTTCTTCTTCTCGCCCATCTGTGCCGCCACCGCTTCGTAAAAGGGCGTGCCCTTCAACGGATAGGAAACCGAGATGCCGATATGATCCGGCTGGCATTCCTTCACCAGCTGCAGGGTTTTCTGAATGTCGGCATATTCCTCGCCGATGTACCCATATTGCAGGAAAAATCCCACCTTGATGCCGTTCTGCTGCAGCAGGCGGGCGGCGGTTTTGATGGTCTCGATGCTCTCGCCCTTGTCCATCGCGTCGAGGATCTTTTGCGAGCCGGATTCCACCCCCAGCCAGACCTCGTCGCAGCCGGAGCGGGCCAGTTCCCGGGCGCTTTCCGGGGTGATCAGGTCGGCGCGGTTCTGGCACTTGTAGGGAATGCGCACCTGCAGCCGCTCCAGCTCGTCGGCAAATTGGGACAGCCAGCCTGGTTTAAGCCCGAAAATGTCATCGGTAACCCAGATGTGATCTCCTTTCAGCGTCCCGGCGATCAGGGCAAACTCCTCCGCCGCCCGTTCCGGCGCCACCGCTTTATAGCTGCGGCCGTAGAGCGGCTTAGCGCACCAATTGCAGGAATAAGGGCAGCCGTGGGAGGTGGAGATATTCAGTGAAAAATATCCCTGACTCTCCTGCCACATCTGTCGGTAGGGGGTCAGGTCGATCTTCTCCCAGGCCGGGAATGGGGCATGCTCCAGGTCCAAATTGGTTTTGAGCTGGGGCTTTTGCACCGGTTTGCGCTTCTCCAGGTAAGAAATGCCGTCGAGATCGCGGTAGGCTTCCGGGCCGGGATTTTCCCGGTAGCGGCGCAGGATATCCACGATGGTTTTCTCGGCATTGCGATGCACTACCAGATCGAAGCCGGCCTGGAGATACGCTTCCGCCTGATCCGAGGCATCCGAGCCGTGGGCGATGAACAGGCCGGGCTTCTTGGTGCCGCGCAGCGCTGCAAATACCGCATCGCGCATGTTGTGCAGACACATCTTGGTCAGGAAATTGAAATCGTCGTCGTAGAGAATGAACACATCTGGTTGGTAGCCCTCGATCGCTTCGATCAGCCCCAGCGGGCCTTTGTCGAACATGACATCGTAAAATTCCGCTTCCAGGCCGAGCTCCTGGCGGATCCAGGCAGCCAGGGTAATCGAGGCCAACGGCGGATAAGGCTTGCGGGCCGCCGCCTCTTTGGCGTCAAGATATAAAAAATAAGAGTGGCTGATCAATACTTTCATAACGCATCAGTGGTTTCGAGTTCCCGGTAAATTTTTTGATAAATTTCCTCGTAGATATCCCGGTGATCGACCCGGTTCAATTTCGCCAGGCCTTCGGTGAGAACGATTCCCTCGCCGAACTGTCCGGGATATTTTTGGGCCAGGTGCCGGGCATATCTGCGGTAGATAAAGCGGTTCAGCCGGTCGAGAAAAAGGTGCGTTTCCTGCGACCGCTGCTGTTTATCGCTGCCCGGAACGGCATGATGTCCGTTGTCAAGATGATAGCTTTCGTCGGAGATAACCTCAGCTTCGGCATTCGGCAGCACCTCAAAAATCCAGCGGTTGCCGGCCAGAATTTTTTGGGCGAACTCGTGGTTGAGCAGCGGGACCATCTGGACAATCTGCACCGCGGTGTAATAATCCTGGCGGGTGGCGCAAAGATTTTTTTCATCTACCAGGTAGTTGATGCACAGGATGTGCCGTTTGCGGATCAATTTGCTATAGAGTACCAATAACACATAGCTGATCCACAGGCGGTTCTTCCGGGTGACCAGAAACAGGTCGATGTCGTCCTGATCGGCGCAGGATTCGAAAGCATTGGCGCCGGTCAACGCGGCAAATTTGATCCAGGGGAGCTTAGCGATCAGGCGCAGATAGCCCCGGTGACGCTGGAACAGCGCCCGGCTCCATTCCTGCTTGCGGCGGTATTGAGCTTGCAGATTCCGGGTAAACAGCGCCCCGTCCGTTTCTTCCACCAGCCCGGCTTGCTTCAGCTCCGCCAGCTTCTGGCGGAAGTGGTCCCGCGCCATGGCGACCCGCAAAAAGCGATAGGCCTGCTCCGGGGTAAAGGCGCTGTCAAAGTGATGCGCCAGGTTGATGGTTGCTAAAATTTCTCTAATGTACAACTTGAGTTTCCTCGCCGGTCAGCATTTTATGAAACAGATTCAGCGTGGCATGCGTGGTGTTTTTCCAGGAATAAGACTGGAGGTCTTTTCGGGAAATCCGGTTGACAAATCGATTATTTAGTGCCTTCCAGATCGCCTCCCCCCACCGTTCCGCTTGCATTTCCGGAAAGGTATAGGGATGATTGCCGATAATCTCCCGCACCGTGTTGTTGCGGTAGAGGAAAACCGGACAGTCGAATTGAATGGCTTCAAACGGTGTAAAACCGAAGCCTTCATATACAGACGCATTAATAAAAAAATCGCATTCCCGATAATTTTGCATCAACCTTGCAGTCGAGACGGTATTTTTCAGCAGGATATCCGCACGGTAGGGCGATTGCCGGATTGCCCGGCGAAGTGCATGGTAGCCGTTTGCCCGCTGCCCGATAATCAGCAGGCGGTGGTTGCAAGGGAAATTGTGCCGCAGATAATCGAACACCTCGACGATGAAAGGGGTGTGCTTGCGGATTTCCAGCGTATTCACTGCCAGGATATAGGGAGGGGCAACGGCGCGTTCGGATGGCGTTTCCTCGGGGGCCGCCAGCAGGTGGTCGGTGCCGGGGTAGATGACCGAGATTTTATCGCGATATTCCGGAAACAGCGCTCCGATGCTGGCGGCGGTCGAATGCGAAACCGCCACGACATGGCTGGTGCGCTGCAGGAAGGTGCGCATCCGTTTGCCGAAATACCAGCGCTTCACCGGCGGGTAAAAATGGGGATAAAGCAGAAAACCCATATCGTGAAAGGTATTGACGAGCTGGTAACGGGGGTCTTGCGGGGGACAGATATAGTGAGTAGCATAAAAGATCTTGATTCCCGCTTCGATCAATAATGGCCGCAGCCGGAATTCGTAAAAGTAGAGTTGGGCAGCCCGGTTGGACAGCGGCACGCTCACCAGTTTGTCTCCCGGCTTTAGCCAACGGGAAAAGAGCTCGCGGTGCACCGGTTTGCAGAAGATCGCAAACGAGAACGGCCGGGTGCTTTCCAGCAAATTCCGGGTCAGGTGATAAATATAGTAGGCGGCCCCGGAGAAATGCTGCGGCAGAGAAAGACAGTCAATGCCGATGAATGTCCCGTTCGCCGCTGGCAGGGAGTTGGGATAAGCGATGGTGCTATTATGGGGGTATGCTTTCGATTCTACGCTCATCTGGGCTCTAGGTTGTAATGCCGGTATCGAAAAGATTGCGGGCTGAAAGTTGCCGATATTAGGGTTTGTAATCTTTACGAATATTTGTTACTGTTGATACAGGTAAGCAGCATGACGGCAGTAAAAGGCACCGCAAAGTTTACCCTTTAGTTGTTGAAAATGCGCTATATCGATTCATAAGTCAAGTTATTTTTGTTGTATTTTTGCGACCCCGGATTCAGGGATGGATCAATATTACCGGCGGTACCGTCAGGGTCTGTGACTTTTTAACCAAAGCCGTCTTTAGTGACAAATGAAGAAGGAAAAATTGATGCAGCCTTGTATTGAGATGAAATCGGTCAGTAAAACCTATCGTCAGGCGGCACGCCCGGCAGTGGAGGGTGTCAGCATACAGATATCTCCCGGTGATAAGGTCGGACTGATCGGCGCCAACGGTTCCGGCAAGACCACCCTGATGCGGCTCCTGCTGAATTTTATTATCCCGGACAGCGGTGAAGTGTATATTCTCGGCAGCAGCGATCTGGAAAAGGCTCGCAAGTCTATCGGTTATGTGCCCGAGCATCAGGAGGGGATGGAGAATTTCAGCCCTCGGGAGCTGTTGGAATTTGCCGCCCAAATGCACGGGTTTACTCTGGCGGAGAAGGCCGGGCGCATCGATGAACTGCTTGCCTTCGCCAATCTGAGCGAGGTTGCCGATGAACTGCTGGCGGGTTTTTCCAAGGGGATGATCCAGCGAGTGCAGATTTGCATTGCGCTGATACACGATCCCCCGATTCTGCTGCTGGATGAGCCGATGTCCGGCCTGGATCCCGGGGGGCAGAAAGATGTGCGGGACATCATTCTCCGGCTGAAAGAGCTGACCATGATTTATGCTTCCCACCAGCTCAGCGAGATCGAACGTTTTTGCAACCGGGTGATTTTTATTCACGACGGCCATATCCTTCATCAGTCCGGGTTGAGCGAGATAGCGGCGGAAGTATTTACCCTGGAATTGACCCGCCCGGCGCTGGAGGTGCTGCCGCAATTTCCCGGGCTTCAGCCGGAGATTTCCGAAGGTCCGGGTGAGCGGGTGGAAGTGCGCCTTACCGCGACAGCGGATGAGATCCAGAATTTGATTGCCGCGTTGAATGTCCGGGAAATCAAAATTCTGCGCCTGCGCTCGCGGGGGATCCTGGAAGACCTTTATCACCGGTATGTGACACAAGCCAGAAAGCCCGGCGATGCGCCCCACGGCTAAGAAACCGCTGCCGGTTTGGATCGTAAAACTCAATAGAAAAAATATGTTTTTCCGGCTGAGACATGGAAATTACATTTTTTTGGGCTATATTCACGGTAATAATAATAGTATGGTAAAAATATCACAAACATAAAGGCGCATTATCAGTATATTGAGTATGTCAGGGAAGCAGATAGTCAACCATATAACAATCGGAGTGTAATTACGATGCAGGCTGTATTGTTCGACTTTGATGGCGTGGTTGTGCGGAGCATGGAAGATCACTATGAAGGATGGCGGAAAGCGCTGGCTGAATACGGCATTGATATGGGCCCGGAAGAACTCTACGCCATGGAGGGAGCCGGGGTAAAAGAATTGGCTTCGCAATTTATCCGGAAGTTTAATCTTCCCCGGGATGAAACCGCCAATATCATCCAGAAAAAACGTAAATATTACGAAGAGATCAAGAAAACCGAACTTTATCCGAATCTGATAGATGTGTTGCATTGGATTCAGGAGCGAGCATTGAAAGCCGGGGTTGTCACCAGCGGAAATCGCGAGCGGGTGATCGCCGCGCTGGCAGAATTCGGATTGACGGATCATTTTCCGGTCATCATCGCCGCGGAAGATGTCTTTGATCCGAAACCTTCTCCGGAATCTTATCTCCGGGCTGCTGCCCTGCTGGATGTGGAACCGGCAGAATGCATCGCAATTGAAAATTCCCCCTACGGTATCACCAGCGCCAAACTGGCCGGTATGAAGTGTATCGCCCTGACGACGACCCTTTCTGCAAGCTACCTGAAGCAGGCCGACGTCATTATCCGGGATCTGGAAGAGGTGCTGGAAGCGTTGAAAAAAATGTATTGAGAAAGGACATATACTGTGCAAAATATCAAAAACACCAAACCCTGGTCGGAATCGCCCTGGGGACAATGGACCCGCAAGGACTCGGAGGATCTGATTATTCTCTACCTGAATGATTATTACAACACCCTGGACGATTATTTTTTGAAAGAAGCCCTGCAAATTGCCAAGGAAGACGGCATCGATATCGAACCGGTCATGCGCCGGGTGCGTTTCCAACTTTCCTGACATCACGGAGAACCATTGATCATAAAACGCCTGCGGCCGTTTCCAGATACGAAACGGCCGCAGGCGTTTTATACTGCTTGTCCACGGATTACACGGATTAACACGGATTGGATATAATATATTGTCACTTAAGTTTGTTGCACTTTCCAAGATGTTATTGGTCGTTGGCTTTTGGTCAAGGCAGTTCTTTGCCAATAACCAACGACCAACAACCAATAGCTAAACTGAACTTTAAAAGACAATGTAATGTTCTGTGTTAATCCGTGTAATCCGTGGATTAAAGTAGTTATGTCGTGGATTCGCGGAAGATGGTCTGGTTGCGTTTGGAGCCGACCGAGATGACCTTTGCCGGCGCCCCGGTCTGTGTTTCCAGATATTCCAGGTATTTGCGGGCCCCTTCCGGCAGTTCCTCCCAGCTTCCGGCATTGCTGGTCGGCTGCTGCCAGCCCGGCAGCGATTCGTAAACCGGCTCACAATTTTGCAGTACCCGCAGGTCGGTGGGAAATTCCCGCAGCAGCTTGCCGTTGTAGCGATAGCTGGTGCAGACCTGGATGGTTTCGAAATGATCGAGCACATCCAGTTTGGTGATGGCCAGGGCGTCGATGCCGTTGATGCGCACCGAGTAGCGGGCCACCACCGCATCAAACCAGCCACAGCGGCGCGGCCGGCCGGTGGTGGCGCCAAACTCCATCCCTGCCTGGCGCAGATTTTCCCCGGCTTCCCCGGTCAATTCGGTAGGGAAAGGCCCTTCGCCCACCCGGGTGGTGTATGCCTTGATCACGCCCATCACTTCGCTGATCTTGGTGGGGCCGATGCCCACGCCGGTGCAGGCGCCGCCGCTGGCCGGATTGGAAGAAGTGACGTAGGGATAGGTGCCGTGATCGACATCCAGCAGAGTACCCTGGGCGCCTTCCAGCAGGATCGACTTACCATTGTCGATCGCTTCGTTCAAATACACCGAAACGTCCTTGATGTACGGATCGATCCGGTGATCGAATTCGAGGTATTCCTTGATAATCTTTTCGATATCCAGGGGGAGAATCCCGTAGATCTTGTAAAGCAATTCATTCTTCTCTTCCAGGTTGCGGCGCAATTTGCGTTCGAAGCCTTCCCGGTCGAGCAGATCGACGATCCGGATTCCCTTGCGGTTGGCCTTGTCCACATAGGCCGGGCCGATGCCCCGGCCGGTGGTGCCGATCTTGTTGGCGCCCTCTTTCTCCTCGCTGACGGTATCGAGCAATTTGTGGTAGGGCATGATCAGGTGCGCTTTCTGGCTGATCCAGAGGCGGCCCTTGATTTTTACCCCTTTCTTTTCCAACAGCTTGATCTCTTCCAGCAAGGCGACCGGGTCGATCACCACTCCGTTGCCGATCACGCACTCGACATTCGGATGCAGGATACCGCTGGGAATTAGGTGGAGAATATATTTTTTCTCGCCGATGATCACCGTGTGGCCGGCATTGGCCCCACCCTGGTAGCGGGCGGTAATGTTGAAATTGCCGCTCAGGAGATCGACAATCTTCCCTTTTCCCTCATCGCCCCATTGGGCACCGACAACAACGACAACAGACATAGCACACTCACAATTTTAGACGAAGCAAATATGAACAAGTTTGAAAACCGGTCATATTTGCCTCGTCGAGGTTCACTCTATATCGATGGCTACTTATTATTTGCGGCAAGCGTTGGTGGCAATTACCGGTTTACCCGGTATCTCCCGAGGTGCTAAAAACTGTTGATCGCGGCATCTTCCGTATCGTAAACTTCAAATACATTGGTCAGCCGGGTAATCTTAAGCAGATTGTGAACCAGCGGCGTCGGGCCGCACAGTTTCAATTCACCGCCATTTTGCTCATAGGTTTTCAGGGCATTGATCAGAATGCCGAGGCCGCTGCTATTCATGCGGTTGACCTCGCTTAGATCAATAATCACCCGGAGGGAGCCGGCATCAAGCATGCGGTTGATCTCCTCATTAAGCTTTGTTGCTTCCGGGCCGCCCATGACGTCACCTTCCAGGCGAATGATTGAAATCCCATTATCGGTTTTTTCGGTAGTCAGGTTCATCAGATTGTCCTGTGGTTGCTTATTTCCGGTCTGCTGCGATTTTAGAGACCCGGCGCTCTTCCCATTCAACCAGAATGGGCGAGGCAACGAAGATGGAAGAATAAGTTCCGACAACAATCCCGCAAATCAGCGCCTCGGCAAAATCTTTGATCACTTCCCCTCCAAACAGATATAGTACCACCACTACGATCAGAGTGGTGCCGGAGGTCACGATGGTGCGCGAGAGGGTCTCGTTGATGCTGTCATTGACCAACCCAGAGTAATTGCTGACTTTACGTTTAAAGCTTTTCAGATTTTCGCGAATTCGGTCAAACACCACGATCGTGTCGTTCAGCGAATATCCGATGATGGTCAGCAGGGCTGCGATCACCGGGGTGGTGATCTCAATGTTCATCAAGGAGAAAAATCCCAGGGTGATGGTGATGTCGTGGAACAGGGCGGCAACCGCACCGACCCCAAAACGGAATTCGAAGCGGAACATGATATAGATCAGGATCAGCAGCATGGAGAAGAAGATCGCTCCCAGGGCGCTCAGCACCAGTTCTTGACCCACTTTGGGACCGACGCTCTCCCGCCGTCTTTCTTCTACGCTGAATTGGGGCAGGGCTTCCTGAAGTTTGGCGACGAAGCCGGAAAGCTGTTCGTCGATTTCCTGGGTAACGTCACCGACATCAACCTGTACCGCCACATCCTGGGTGCTGCCATAGTACTTCACTTCCGCATTGGGATAACCCGCCTGGGTAAAGACGCTCCGCACCTCATCGATCGGAACGCTGACTTCCGTACCGGGGTTGGCCGTGTCTTCAAAACGGTATTCCAGCAGGGTGCCGCCCCGGAAATCGATGCCATAACGCGGGCCGCCATGGAGGATCAGGGATACAAGCGAGGCCAGGATTAAAATGCCGGAAATCATAAAGGCGGTTTTCCGCACTTTCATAAAGTCATAAGTAGGATTCTTGAAAAGCCGCATGGTTCTTACGTCTCCTTTTGAGCAGTTTAGATACTAATTTGTTTCAAAATTTTCTTCGACAACAACAGTTCCGAGATGGTGCGGGTCACAAAGATCGCCGTAAACATACTGGCGACAATACCGATCATCAGGGTAATGGCAAATCCCCGGACCGGGCCGGAACCAAAGTTGTAAAGAACCACGCCGGCAATAAAGGTGGTGATGTTGGCATCGAGAATGGTCACGAATGCCCGCCCGTAGCCGGTATCCAGGGCCGCCCAGGTTGATTTCCCGCGGTCAAGCTCTTCCCGGATGCGCTCGAAGATCAGCACATTGGCATCCACTGCCATACCGATGGTGAGAATGATCCCGGCAATCCCCGGCAGGGTGAGGGTGGCGTGCATGGTGGACATCACCCCCATCAGGAGTACCACATTTAAAATGAGGGCGACATTGGCGATCAACCCGGAAATCCGGTAATAGATCATCATGAAAATTGCCACCAGGGCCAGGCCAAACAGGGTAGAGTAAAACCCTTTGTTGATCGAGTCTGCCCCCAGAGAGGCACCGACGGTGCGTTCTTCGATAATTTTCATCGGGGTGGGCAGCGAGCCGGCTTTCAGCACACTGGCCAGCACCTTGGCTTCTTCATTGGAATCCAGGCCGGTGATGCGGGCGCGGCCGCGGCTGATACGCTCCTGGATGTTCGGCGCCGATTGCACTTTATTATCGAGGATGATGGCCAGTTGTTTGCCGACATTGGCGCCGGTGACGCTGGCGAAGGCGCGGGTGCCTTCATCGTTGAAGGTAATGCTGGTTTCAAAGCCGCCGGCAACATCCACCGAACGATCGACCATCGAATGCTTGGCATCGATGATGGTGGAGCCGTCCAGGGCGGGGTTGGCATTTACCAGATAAACCCGTAGGAAGCGTTTTCCGGGAGTGGCATTGCTGCCAATATCTTCAGTGGACAGCAGAAACTTGGCGCTCTGGGCTTCCCGCTCGATGATCCGCTGTACCGTAGAGTCGTTCATCGCCCTCTGGAAGCGGCCGGCATCGTTTTCATCGATAAAGATAAAGCCGGGACCGGAAAACTGGAACAGGGCGGTTTCTTCATCTGCCTGTTCGGTGGAATCGCTGCTGGCGAAAAGATCTTCCCCGCCGATGACTGAAGAATCCTGCGCAATGGCGGTGGTGTCGGTATCGGCTGTAAGGCTATCCCCGCCGGCGGCCATGGTAGAATCCGCAGCGGATTCTTCTCCGGCAAGATAGTCATTAATCTTCAGGGCGGCTCTTTCCGCAATCGTGGGATCTTTCAGCAGGCTGAATTCCAGCTTGGCGGTTTTACCCACCAGCTCGCGCGCCTGGTCGCGGTTGGAAATCCCGGCCAACTGCACGATGATGCGGTTATTGCCCTGCTTCTGGATGATCGGTTCCGAGACCCCGAATTCATCGACCCGGTTGCGGAGCACTTCCAGGGCGCGGTCGATCGACTCCTTCCGCTGGGCAGTCAAGTATTCCACCACCTGGTCGTGATTCTGCAACTCGCGATTGCGGTAGTAAAGCGCGATGTCGACGCCCATCTCCTGAAGGTTTTGGTCGAATGCATCAACGATGTTGGCGCCGGTTTCGGCCGCCGTGGCGGCTGCAGCGTCCAGCGCTTTATGAAAGCGCTCATCGACAGTACCCTTATTCGCTAACTCCTGCAGCAGTTCTTTTAAATCGACTTCCAGAACGACGTGCATGCCCCCCTGCAGGTCCAATCCCAGCTTGATCGCTTTTTTTACCAGGGTGTTATATACTTCCGGCTGCTCTACCCGCATCTGATCCCGCTCGGCCATGCTCAGGCTGAGATATTTTACGGTCGGGATCAGGGAGTAACCGAACAGCACCAATAACACCAGGATAAGTAAGGATTTAAACATAGTTCTCTGTGGCATCCTGTAAAACTCCTCCGCTAGACTGATTTGCTGTGATAAACATTCATTAATGACAATACTGTAGCCAAAATCTACAAGCTAAGAATTTACTTGACATACGGTATAAAGTCAATCAAAAAAAAACCTCGCGCATACAGCTCTGATGGCGGAAGAAGGATAGAACAAATGAGACCTCAGCAGGTATTTGCGATCCTTCTTCCGCCATCAGAGCTGTTTAGCGAAGCGCCTGGGCGCGGATTTCCTGTTGCCAGCGTTCGGCGCCGGTTTTATCGCGCAGGGAAATTTTCAGCACGCGATCTTTGCGGGGGCCGCTGACTTCCAGCAGCGCGAAGTTACGGTCGCCGTAAAAGGTGTTCTCTACCCGCAGGTAGTTGGCCTCCGTGGCGGCATTGGGATTGGGCCCGGCGGTGAAGGGCGAGACGGTCAGGTCGTAAATCGGATAGCGCCCGGGGCGGTCCAGCTTGGAAAGCTCGCTGTGGTGGCGGTCGCCGTCGAAGAAGATCACACCGTAGATATCGTTCTCGCTGATGGCGCGGAGGATCTGCTCCCGCTCTTCCGGGAAGCCGCTGTAGTTTTCATATCCGTTGTAGGGATTGAGGAACTGCCCGCCCATCACCACCATCTTGAAGGGCGCCTCGCTGGCGTTGAGGGCGTCGATCAGCCACTGCAACTGCTGCTTGCCCAGAATGGTACGCTCCCCGGTGGAGCGGCGGTTGGGGGTGCGGAAGGTGCGGTTGTCGAGCAAAAAGAAGTCCACGTCAGCCCATTGGAACATGGTGGTGATTCCCGGGCCGCCGTCGATGCCGTAGGTGGGATTGCCCCAAAACAGTTCAAATGCCTCCCGGGTGTCTGCCTTTTGGCGGAAGCTGCGGTCGCTGTTGTTGGGACCGTAGTCGTGATCGTCCCAGGTGGCGTAATGGTGCACCGAGCCGAGCAGCGGCTGCAGCTCCGGCAGGGAACGGGTGTGGGTGTTGCGGTGCAAGATCCCGCTGCGGCTGTACCAGTCGACCTCCCGCAGGTAGGTGTTGTCGCCCATCCAGAGCATGAAGTCCGGCTGTTGCTGGTAAATCGCGGTCATGATCTCATAGTGGTCGCCATAGGGTTTGCCCGGACGGTCATATTCCGTTTCATTGACGTAGAAACAACTGCCGATCACAAACCGGAAGGGCGGAGGATCTTCCCGCCATTGCCAGAGATGCTGCGTCTGGAATTTCAGGGGATAGGGACGCTTCACCAACTTGCCGTTGATATAAAGTTCGTAGGTGTATTTCCGGCCCGGTTCCACCTGATCGGCGACCAGTTTGGCGGTGTAGGCGCTATGCAATTCAGTGCGCACCTCCGCGGTGCGGTATTTCTGCGCCGGCTGGCCTTCCTCGTAATAGCTGAATTGCACGGATGCCGGGGCATTGGTCTGCACCCACAGGAGCACCTCCATCATCTCCGAATAACCGACCATCGGGCCGGACTGGAGATATTTTTCCTGGGCAGACAGGGTGAGGGTTATTAAAAACAAGAATATTATCGGGAGATAACGGAATCGAATACGCACGATGAGGCCTCCTCGCGGTTGGTGTGGGATTTGCGACTAAAGCAAGATTTTTGTATCACAAACAAACTCATACATTGTTATTGCAAGGTATTTTCCGGCGAGACAATCCCCGGTACGATGTAAACATCTGCAGTCACGTTGGCAGCGATCTGCAGGAGATTGCCGCGCCGCAAAATACGCGGCTCGCAATGACGACACCTGTCGATATGCTTCATCCAGTAAATCGCAGTTATTTTCCGGGTAAAATTCCCCAAAAGCAAGTAATATTCAACTCTCCTCCTTTCTCGGAAAGAGATAAATTTTGTCATCCGCTGTAAAAAAATAGCCTCCCAGCAGTCCGGGAGGCTATTTTTTTACAGCGGATGACAAAGCAAGAGATTAATGTTTGTCAGGGTAGCTGGGGATGGGCGGCACGTTCCATTCCTTGGTCTTCAGCTCATCCATAATCTCTTTGATCGCCCGCTCGAGCTGCTGGTCTTCACCGCTGAACTCTTTGTAAGGATCATTGTCGACGTAAATATCCGGCTCGACGCCGACGCCTTCAATCACCCAGGTTTTGCCGGCAAGGTCATAGCGGGAGAATTCCGGCTTGTTGAGAAATCCGCCGTCGAGCAGCGGGAGGGAGCCGCGGATGCCGACCACCCCACCCCAACTGCGCTTGCCGATCAACTTGCCCATCTTATGCTGCTTGAAGCGGTAGGGGAAGAGATCGCCGTCCGAAGCGGAGAACTCGTTGAGCAGGCAGACCATCGGGCCTACCATCATGTCGCCGGGGTTGGGGCCCGGGCTGGTGTTGCGGGCCATGGTGACCATGGCGATCTCCCGGCGCAGGCGCTCGATCAGCATCGGGGAGACGTTCCCGCCGCCGTTGCCGCGCACGTCGATGATCAGCGCTTTTTTGCGTAGCTGGGGATAGAAATGCTTCACGAATTCGTTCAGGCCGTTCGGTCCCATATCCGGGATGTGGATGTAGCCGACCTTGCCGCCGGTGGCCTTATCCACTTTGGCGATGTTGTCCTGCACCCAATTATAATAGTAGAGACCTGATTCATCACGGATCGGCAGCACCGTCACGGTGCGGCTGCCGGCGGTGTTGGGGGTGCCGTTGACGGTCAGCACCACCTGCTTGCCGGGGGTGTTGACCAGAGCGGCGTAGATGTTGTCCATCTGGTTGGTCGATTCGCCGTTGACCGCCAGGATGTAGTCGCCCTCATTCACATGGACCCCGATATCACGTAGCGGGGACCGGTTGGAATTGTCCCAGTTCTCACCCTCGAGGATCTTCTCGATGCGATAGTACTTGCTGGCCGGATCGCGGCTCAGCTCTGCGCCCAGCAATCCCATCTGGATGCGTTTAGCCGTAGGAAATTCCCCGCCGCCGACGTAGGCATGGCCCACGTTGAGCTCGCCAATCATCTCGCCGATGATGTAGGTGAGGTCCTTGCGGTGATTGACATACGGCACCAGCGCGCCGTACTTCACCCGCTGCGCTTCCCAGTCGACGCCGTGCATGTTGGGCGCGTAGAAGAAGTCGCGCATCTGCCGCCAGGCTTCGTTGAAGATCTGCTGCCATTCCGCATGGCGGTCCAGATGCACCTCCATACCGGCCAGATCCAGTGTCTCATCCATCTTCACCGGCCCCTTGGGCAGATCGATGATGGCGTATTTGCCGTTCTGGGAGAAGAGCATCTTCTTGTTGTCGGCGGAAATCTCGTAGCCGTTCACCTGGCCCAGTTCGGTCTCTTTTTCTTTCTTGAGATCGTACATTACCAACTGCGGCCGCTGATCCTTGCTGCCGTTGCGGTTATAGTAGACCACATCATCGATGCAGGCAAGATTGCCGTAACTGGAGGCCTGGATCGACAGCCCGATTACCCGGCCGGACAATCCTTCCAGATCGACCTTCACCACCAGTTCCTTTTTCTCGTCTTCTTTCTCGTCTTTTTTATCCTTTTTCCCTTTTCCGTCATCCTTCTTCGGCTCATCCGCCTTGATCGCTACTTCGTCACTCTTGGGCTGGAACGGTGAGGGGGTATCTTTGGAAAGGGTCACCAGGTAGACGCGCTCCATATCCTGATAGGCGTGGTTCCACTCGGTCCAGCTGTAGATCGGGTTAAAATCGCGGCTGGAGGCAAAGAGCAGGTATTTGCCGTCGTTGCTGAATGCCGGACTGTTGGCGGCATACCAGCCTTCGGTCACCTGGTGGTTCTTGCCGTCGGCCAGGGAATAGAGGCGGATGGTGTTCATCCCCTCTTCTTCCGGCATGGCGTAGGCAATCCAGCGACTGTCCGGCGACCAGGCATACTGCCGGATCTCCCAGGCGGTGGCGTTGGCGACTTCGGTGATCTTACCGCTGGCCACATCGACATAGCGCAGGCGCTGTTTTTTGTCGCCCCAGAGGAGCTTTTTGCTGTCCGGCGACCAGTAGATCTGGTAATAGTAGGTGTCGGCGCCCTTGGTCACCTGGCGGGGCTCACCCTTTCCGTCCTGGGCGACAACATAGATCTCGTTTTCGCCGGATTGATCGGAGATAAAGGCAATCCACTTGCCGTCCGGCGACCATTTGGAATTGCGCTCATGAACTCCGGAGGTGGCGGTGAGGTTGCGGGTGGGGCCGTGCTCCGCCGGCACGGTGAAGACATCCCCGCGGGCGCCGAAGAGGGCGCGCTTGCCGTCCGGGGAGATCTCAAAGTTACTCACATTACCGCCCACTTCTTCGATCCCGCCGCGGCTGACGCTGAAGTCTTCCGCGATCTTGATCGGCACTTTGGCAAAGGTCTCGCTGGCCAGGTCGAAGCGCCAGATGTAGCCAGCCTGCTCGAACACAATCGCATCTTTGCCCAGCGAAGGGAACTTGATGTCGAAATCGGTGAAGGTGGTATGTTGTTTGGTGGTCTTGCTGGTCAGGTCGTAGGAATACAGGTTCATCCGTTTGTCGCGGTCGGAGAGGAAATAGATCTTGTTGCCCGTCCACATCGGGATGATGTCCTGGGCCGGATTGTTGGTGATGTTCTCGATCTGCTTGGTGGTAAAATCATAGATCCACACATCGTCGGCCATCCCGCCGCGGTAGCGTTTCCAGGTGCGATACTCGCGGAAGACCCGGTTGTAAGCCATCTTTTTATCATCCGGAGAAAAAGAACAGAACCCGCCGCGGGGCACTTCGATCTGCTGCGGCAGGTTTCCGGTAGTATTCACGGTGTAAAGCTGCCCGTTGAAGCTGTTGAAGGAGCGCATCCGGGAGCGGAAGACGATTTCCGGGGTGGTGTTCTTCCAGGTGATCACCAGGTTGTTGGGGCCCATGCGGTCGGAGACGTCATCGCGGCCGAGGGTGGCGGTGTAGGTGATGCGCTGGGGCACCCCGCCTTGCGCGGGCATCAGGAACACTTCGGTATTGCCGTCGTATTGGCCGGTAAAAGCCAGTTGCTTGCCATCCGGAGAGAAACGCGGGTACATCTCGTCCCCTTCGAAGCTGGTCAGCTTGCGGGCAGTGCCTCCATTTACCGGCACGGTGTAAAGATCGAATGCATAGGCAAAAACGATCTGCTGGCCGTTGGTGGTGGGAAAGCGCAGCAGGCGTGTTTCATCCTGGGCAAATAAAAAGCTCGAAACAAGCAGTATGCATATCATAACTAGTATGCGACTGGTGCTCATGAGACCTCCTCGTTTAGGTTAGTAGACAGGGTTGCATTTACTGGCTTTCTTTGCGGATGTTGCATTGATAGTTTTTTTCTGCGGCGGGCATGGGGCATGGGGCATGGGGCATGGGGCATGGGGCATGGGGCATGGGGCATGGGGCATGGGGCATGGGGCATGGGAAAGAAATTGTTTTGTTGCCGTATGCAAGTACTTTCATTTTTTTGTGCTCCACGCTCCACGCTCCACGCTCCACGCTCCACGCTCCACGCTCTTCGTTCCACACTCTCCGCCCTCAGCCCTCAGCCCTCAGCCCTCAGCTGCTCCACCGCCTTCTCCAGCACACTGCGCACAAACTCCCGCCGCTCACCGGCCAGGATCTCGTGCAGCAGGGGCAGCGCTTCCCGGGCTTTGAGTTCCGCAAGCATTTGTGCCGCCTTGTTGCGGGTGCGGAAATAGGGATTCTTGACGATTTCCATGATTGCCTCCACTACTTCCGCGCGATGGTCTTCCGCCAGTACCATAGCGCATTTCAGCGCTTCCTGATCGACCAGGTGCATGCCGCCGTAACTGTAGCGGTACTGGCTGTACTGGCGAATGTAGGTCAAGGCCCGGGGATCGCGCAGTTGCGCCATGCCCTGGAACACGCCACGGCGGATGATGTTGCGGTGGGAGTCGACTTTCAGCATTTCCTTGATGATGTCGAAAGCATGATCTGCCTTCACTTTGCCCAGCGAAGCCGCCGCAGCGCCGCGCACGTAATCATTCCCGTCGTTGTGCAGGCGGTCGGTCAGCAACTCCTGAACATCTTTCGCAGCAAAATTTCCCAGGGCCTTCATTGCTTCCTCGCGCACCCGGGCGTCAGGATCGGCGGCGGCACTGCGGACCGTCTCCAGGGCCGCCGGGGTGGCGATCTCCGCCAGCGACTGCACGATGCGCTGGCGCACCCAGTAAAACTTCTCCTGGCGGTAGGCGCGCGCCAAAACCGGCACTGCCTCGTTTCCGGCGGATGCCAACTGCCCTGCGGCCCATTCCCTTCCGGTTACGTCCTGATCGTAGATTACCTGGTAAAACAGTTCGCCGAAGGACTTTTTGAAACTCACTTCCTTGAGGATCCAGTGATGCTTATCGAAACGTACCAGGTCCGGGGCTTTATTCATCTTATAAGTGAAGCGGTGCTTGCGGTGATGCAGTTGGGGCTGCACTTGCAGTATTTCGGTGCCGGATTGGATCTCTACCGGCACGCTGAGCTGGAAAACATCCATCGCCGGGAGGGTGTCCTGCACCTGGTCGATGTAGAGCTGCACTGCCTTCAGCGTATCATCCCATTCCCACCAGACATTGAATTTGGGATAACCGGCGCCGTAGACCCACTGCTTGAAGAACTGGCGGAGATCCTTGCCGGAAACCTCCTCCATCACCTTCCGGAAATCTTCGCTTTCCACATTCTGATAGCGATAGCGGTCGACGTAGCGGCGGATGCCCGCCTGGAAGAGCGAATCGCCCAATTCATAACGCAGCATGTGGGCGATCGCCGCCCCGCGGTCGTAAGCCTTGCCGCCGAACAGCTCCACCGGCACGTTCTCATCATAGCGGGGTTGGATGGTGTCGATGGGTTGCTTATCGAGCGAAGCGATGTATTCGCGGTTTTGCGTCACCCGACGCATGCGGAATTCATCTGCACCATAATGATGTTCGAAGAACAGGTCGGTAAAATAAGTGGTCAGTCCCTCGTTGAGCCAGATGTGATCCCAGGTGCGGCAGGTGAGCAGATCGCCGAACCACTGGTGGGCCAGCTCGTGGGCGATCAGATCATCGGCGGAATAATTGGGCACCGCCCGTTCATCGTGAAAGATGCGCCGGTTGAGAGTAGTGGCGGTGGTGTTCTCCATCCCGCCCCAGCGGAAATCCTGCACCGCGTTCTGGTCGTAATGGCTGTAGGGGTAGGGGCAGATGTAGTCGCTGAAAAAATTGACCATCGCCGGGGTGCGGCCGAAGGGATAATTGGGATCGGTATCGGCAAGATCGGCCGGCACGTTGTAATTCAGCGGCACCCCGGCGGTGCTGTCGCTGAAGGTGACGTATTCCCCGGCCACCAGGGTGATCAGGTAACCGGAATGCTCGAAATCGGTTTTCCAGTGGAAAGTGGCCTCGTGTTTTTCGGCATCGGCGCGCACCTCCAGCAGATCGCCGTTGGAGAAGGCGCGCATATTTTCCGGAATAGTCACGATCATTTCGCTGGAAAGCTTGTCGTCGGGCAGGTCGTAATAGGGTATCCAATGGCGGTTGTCCTCATCCTGCCCCTGGCTCCACACCTGGTAGGGGATCTCCGGATGGGCTTGGGTGGGGCGGAAAAAATACAGGCCGGTGGCCGGCTCGGCGCTGTAGCGGATCTCCGCCCGCAAAATTTCTCCGGCCTGGTAGGCGCGGTTGAGCCGGATCGTCAACAGGCCGTTTTCCAATTCAAACTTGCATTGCTTCCCATCCACCAGCACCACAAACACCTTGCTGGAGCGGGAATGCAGGATCAGTTCCCGGAAATCATCCTCCAGCGTTGCGACTCGCAGGGTAGCGGTGCCGGCAATTTTTTCCTTGTCGAAGTCGACCCGCAGCTCTAATTTAAGATGCTGCTGATCGTAGTTGCGGGTGATGTGGTTGAGCACGAAGTCGGATGTCTGGGCGGAGAGGGTGACAAATGTGAGGCTAAAGAACAGGATGCTGCGGGTGAAAACTTTGAACATGCAATCGGTCTCCTTGCAATATTGGCCTGCTAATGTAAAAACTTTCTCATGCGAAGCAAAGGGTAATTCGGAATGGTAGATATGACAAACTTTTTAGCCACAGAGGCACGGAGAACACAGAGAACTGACAACTGATGACTGAAATACAACTTGTTGATCGAACAGATTCCTCGGCTGACGCCTTCGGAATGACAGCGGTGGGTCATTCCGAAGGCAGCGAAGCGTAGTGAGGAATCTGTTCGGGCAAGAAACCAGATTCCAGCAGTCATTGCGAGGCGCTTTTTGCCGAAGCAATCTCCTGCTCAAAGCAACCAACTGCAGTAACATTGGCAGTCCCTTGCAGGAGATTGCCGCGCCGCAAAATCGCGGCTCGCAATGACTGCACCTTAAAACGTTTCGTCTCTGTGCTCTCTGTGGCTCTGTGGCCAAAAAAACAACCCCAATAACCCCAAAACCCTCTCAATGAACCCAACCCTCGACATCCTCTACCACGACCTCCACTACATCGCCATCCACAAACCTCCCGGTATCCACGTGCATCCCAGCGAGTTGGCGCGGCAGGAGGATAGCTGCATGCGTATTTTGCGCGATCAGCTCGGGCAGTGGGTCTATCCGGTGCACCGTCTCGACCGGGCCACCTCCGGGGTGCTGCTCTTTGCCCTGGATAGCGAGGCGGCGGGGAAGATGATCGGCCGGTTCCTGGAGCGGCAGGTGCGCAAGCGCTACCTGGCAGTGGTGCGGGGCTATACCGAGGAGGAAGGGCTGATCGACTACCCTCTGCGCGAGGTTACGGACCGGCCGGCCCAGGAGGCCCAGACTGCCTACCGCCGCCTGGGCACGGTGGAGCTGCCCTACCCGGTGGGGAAGTTCCCCAGCGCCCGCTATTCCCTGGTGGAGGCCTTCCCCCACACCGGGCGGCGCAACCAGATCCGCCGCCACTTCGTGCATATCTCCCATCCCATCGTGGGCGACGTACGTTTCGGCGACGGTCGCCACAACCGCCTTTTCCGGGAAAAATTCAACCTGCACCGCCTGCTGCTGCTGGCGACTGATCTGGGGTTTGTTCATCCCTACAGCGGGGAGGAAGTGTCGATTCATGCGGCGGTGCCGGGGGAGGTGACGGAGGTGTTGGGAAGGTTGGAGTGGAAGGATAATTGGTAAATGGTGATATGGCTGCCTGGTTAGGACGCGTCATTGGGCCTGCGGCCGTCATTGGCTGCGCGTCATTGCACCTGCGGCGGTCATTGGGCTTCGCCGTCATTCGGGTTCATTCGCGTAAATTCGCGGCAAAAAAATCCGTGTTCATCCGTGGCAAAAAAAGGGTCGCGCGGCCACGCGACCTTACAATTTATCGCCATTTCCGCAATTCCCCCCACGCCTCCTGCAACGTCTTCTTCTGCCCCCGGCACAAATATACCGGCACGTTATTCTCCTCAGCCACGGCATACCCATTGGTGATCAGCGCCTGCCGGCGTACGCTGCGATAATATTCGGTCAGCGCCTCCAGGGGCAGGCCGATGGCGATGGCGATCTCGCCGGGTTTCTCCCCCGGTCCCCAGAGGTAGTAGCTGCTGTGAATGCTCACCGCCCGGGGCAAACCCAGGCGCGGGCCGTAATAGTCGATCGCCCCGGCCTCGCCGTAGTTGCCGGCCAGGAGCACGCATTTCTCCCGCTCGGCTTCGCTGAGGGAATTGTAAACGCCGGCGATGGTTTCCACTTGTTCCGGCCAGCCGAACATGTCGGCGTAATCCTGGGGCAGCTTGCCCAATTCGCCGCGGTTGGTGCGCAGGGGGGCGTCGAGGCCGGCGTATTGGGCCATGAACTGCACGTAGCTTTCCAGCGATTTTTGAGGCAGAATCGGCAGGCCGTAGGGGGCGATCAGGATTCCCTGCAGCAGCATTATGGTGATTAGCGCCGGTTTGAGCCAGTACCAACCGCGGCCCTGGATAAAGCGCTCCAGCAGCACCGCTCCCCCGGCAAAGAGCATCGGGTAGGCCGGGGAAAGGTAGTAGGCCTTGCCCCTGAGGAGCAGCATCACCAGTAAGATGACCAGGTAGATCCAGCCCAGCAGGCGGTAGGGCCGTCCGGCCTTACTGAAGAAAAAGAAGCCGATCCCGGACAGCCAGATAAGTGCGTTAAACGGATGGTGGATCAGCAGCAGTTCCAGCAGAATCGTGCTGCGCGGCTGGCGGTCGAGCTGCTGCAGGTTGAGCTTGGCGATATGCTCGAACACCGGCCAGCCGTGTTTGATTTGCCAGAGCAGGTTGGGCAGGAAGATCGCCAAAGCAAGCAGCGCGGCCAGCCAGGGGCCGGACGTGCGCAACCATTTCCGTTCCGCTCCGATCAGCAGACCCACCGTCAGACCGAAACCGAAGAAAAGCATGGCGTATTTGTTCAGCAGACCCACCCCCAACACCGCGCCGAGGTATAGCCACCACTTCCGGCGCTCCGGCTCGCGGAGCAGCAGCACCAGCAGATAAGCGCCTGTAAGCCAGGCCAGTTGATCAAAGGCCACCGGCTGGAAGAGGGTGTGGGCGCGCAGGAAGACCGGGGCGATGATCACCGCCAGCATCGCCAGTACCTGAGCGAAACGCCGCCCGCCCAGCTCCCGGGTCAGCAGCCCGCTCAGCAGCACTAAAAGCGCCCCGGCCAGCGCCGGAAAGAGCCGCAGGGCAAAGAGCGAATCGCCCAGCCAACTGCTGATCCGGGCCAGCAGGGCGATCAGCGGCGGCACCTCCAGATAGCCCCAGGCGAGGTGATCGCCCATCGCCCGGTAGAGGAACTCATCGCGATGAACGCCGTAATTATGGTTGCTGAGGAAGTGCAATAGCAGTTTGATCAGGGGCAATATCAGCAGCCAGCGATACTCCGGGAGGAATAATTTTTTCAGTCGTTCTTTCAGGGTGGTGCTCCGGTTTTTTTTGCCACGAATTTACGCTAATTTTCCCGAATGTTGCCACAGAGGCACAGAGGTCACAGAGAAATGCACGATTTTATGGTAAAAACTTAATTCATGCTGTCATTGCGAGGCGTTTGTGCCGAAGCAATCTCCTGCGTGGTGCACCCATCTGCAGTTATGTTGGCAGCGGCTTGCTGGAGATTGCCGCGCCGCAAAAGACGCGGCTCGCAATGACGACACCTGTTTTAAAGCATAAAATTAACGAAAAGCTCTGTGCCCTCTGTGGCTACATTCGGGAAAATTCGCGTCCATTCGTGGCTAAAAATATATCGCGTTAAGCATTTGTGAAAGCTTAAATTTTAAAAAGCTGTTTATTTGAATATCCATACCGCTTAAATTGACCGGTTATTGTCTCAATTTGAATTGCGAGCTGATGAAGTGTCGCCGGTGGGCGATGATAGTAGAAAAATCCAGGAGAAGTTGATTGTGAAAGAGATTCCCAGCACCTACGATCCAAAAGCGATTGAGAATCCGGTTCAGGAGAAATGGAATACTGCGAAGGCCTATGCCGCTTTTCCCGATGAACGCGATGAACGCTACGTGATCATGATGCCCCTGCCCAACGTGACCGGGGCGCTGCACATGGGCCATGCCATCGATAACGTGATGCAGGACCTGCTGACCCGCTGGCACCGCATGAGGGGCGAGAATACCCTGTGGATGCCGGGCACCGACCATGCCGGCATCGCCACCCAGGCGGTGGTGGAGAAGCGCCTGCTGGAGCTGGAAGGCAAGACCCGCCACGACATCGGCCGCGAGGCATTGGTGGAGCGTATCTGGGCCTGGAAGGACCAGTTCCAGGAGCGAATCATCCGCCAGCAGCAGAGCATGGGCTGCTCCTGCGATTGGGACCGCCATCGCTTTACCATGGATGCGGTGTGTGCCCGGGCGGTGCGGGAGACCTTCTACCGCCTGTTCCGCGATGCCCTGATCTTCCGCGGCTACCGCCTGGTCAACTGGGACTGCCAGCTGCACACCTCGGTGTCCGATGATGAAGTTTATCACGAAACGGTCAACGGCCACTTCTGGCACCTGCGCTACCCGGTGATCGATCCCCGCCCGGGCGAGCCGGATCATGTGACGGTGGCGACCACCCGCCCGGAGACCATGCTGGGCGATACCGCGGTGGCCTGCCATCCCGAGCCGGCCGCCGAGTTGGAACGGCAGATCGAACGCCTGAAGGAGCGCCTCGCCGCCGCCCCGGCGAAGGAGAAGAAAGCTCTGGAGGCGGAGCTTGCCCGCTACCAAGCGCGCCGGGAGAGCCATATCCCCACCCTGGAAGCCCTGGCCCGCATGGCCCGGGAAGGCCGCAAGGTGCGGCTGCCCCTGCAGAACCGCGAGATCCCGCTGATCCTCGATGAGTGGGCCAAGCCGGAACTGGGCTCGGGCTGCGTCAAGATCACCCCGGGGCATGATCCCAACGACTACGAGGTGTGGCAGCGCCATCAGGAAGAGATCGACATCATCAATATTCTGAATGACAACGGTACTTTGAACGAAAACGCCGGCGCATATGCCGGGCAGGACCGTTTCGCCGCCCGCAAGCAAGTGGTGGCGGACCTCAAATCCCAGGGTCTGCTGGAACGGGTGGAAGACCGCGAGGTGGAGATCGGCTTCTCCGATCGTTCCAAGACCCCGGTGGAGCCCTACCTCTCCAAACAATGGTTCCTGCGCATGGGTGACGTTGACGGCGGGGTGGTGATGGGACGCGGCACCGCCAAGCAATTCACCGCTCCCGGCCTGGCCCAGGCGGCGATGGATGCGGCCGACCCGGCCTGGCAGTCGCCCAGCGGCCGCCAGGTGGCTTTTCATCCCGATCCGGTGCGCTATCGCAATACCTATCACAACTGGTTGGCGGAGAAGCGCGACTGGTGCATCAGCCGCCAGCTGTGGTGGGGGCACCGCATTCCCATCTGGCATGGCGAATTTACGATGCGCGAATTACCTGATCTGTTGAACAAGCTTGAAAAATATGATCCGGAAAGCGCCTGGGTGTGGATCGATGATGAGCACGGCCATAAATTCACCCTGGCGGAGGCCAAGAGACTCCCGGAAAGTGCCACCAAATACGAAGTACAGTTATGCCTGCGCACCGAGGCAGATGAGCAGAACTACGGCGCGGCGCTGGAAGCCCTGGGATTGATCCAGGATCCCGACGTGCTCGACACCTGGTTCAGCAGCGCCCTCTGGCCGCACAGCACCCTGGGCTGGCCGGACCCGGCGACCGCCCAGGTGAATGAGGGGCAATCGACCACCGCGGCGGTGGACGGGAATTCCGATACGCTATCCTATTATTATCCCGGCTCCTGCCTGGTGACCGCCCGCGATATCATCACCCTCTGGGTGGCGCGGATGGTGATTGCCGGGCTCTATAATCTCGGCGATGTGCCCTTCACCGACGTGTTCATCCACGCCACCATCCTCGATGGCAAAGGGGAGCGCATGAGCAAGTCGAAGGGCAACGGGATCGATCCGCTGGACATCATCGACCTCTACGGCACCGATGCCCTGCGCTACGTGCTGTGCGACATGCAGACCGGCACCCAGGACATCCGCCTCCCGGTGCAGGCGATCTCGCCTTACACCCATAACCCGGTCGACCTCGCCACCGCCAAACACGGACGCAGCGTCTTCACCTACATCTGCCCGGAGAGCGGCAAGGAGTTCGATGTGCTGGGCACCCTGCCGGACATCCCTTCGGCCAAGATCATCAGCGACCGCTTCGAGATCGGAAAGAACTTCTGCAACAAACTCTGGAACGCCGCCCGTTTTGCGATGATGAACCTCGACCAGCAGTCTTTCCGCTCCCTCAAGCCGGCACAGTTGGCCCCGGAAGACCGCTGGATCCTCTCCCGGCTGGCGAAGGCGGTGGCGGCGGTGAGTGAACATTTGGGTCAATACAACCCCTCGGCGGCGATCAACGACGCACGAGATTTCTTCTGGTCGGATTTCTGCGACTGGTACCTGGAGCTGATCAAGCCGCGCATGAAGGATCCAGAGAGCGGCGCGGTGGCGCGCCAGGTGCTGGCGACGGTGCTGGATAACAGCCTGCGCCTGTTCCATCCCTTCATTCCTTTCATCACCGAGGCGATCTGGGAACTGCTCAATGAGCGCGCCCCGCAGCGGGGGATCGAAACGGCCCTGCCGCAGGCGGGCCTGGCGATGCTGGCCTCCTGGCCGGCGCCCCATCCCGACTGGGAAGATGACGCTCTGGAAGACGAATTCCGGCTGATGCAAGAGGTGGTGCGGCGCATCCGCGATATTCGCAACAAGTACACCGTGCCGCTTAACAAGGAGATCGATGCCCTGGTGAAAGCCGCCGGCAAGGATGCCGAAACCCTCCGGCACATGACCTACCATATCAAGCTCTCTTCCAAACTGGCCACCCTCACGGTGGATGCGGCGGCGGAGAAACCGGAACTGGCGGCGGTGCAGGTGCTGGGGGATATGGAGATCTACGTCGACGGGGTGCTGGATGTCGAGACCGAACTGGCCCGCCTGGACAGCCAGCGCGAGAACCTGCTCAAGCGCATCGAGGGCGCGCAGAAGAAATTGAGCAACGAGAACTTCGTCAGCCGCGCCCCGGCAGACATCGTGGCCAAAGAGCGGGAACGGTTGGCGGAATTGGAAAATCAATTGGCCTTGGTTGACGAAAACATTGCCCAATTACGTGCGTAGGGTCGGGTCGCGACCCGACCGACCGCGACCGGCCCCAACAACCCGCGATCGCCCATCGATCGCAAAAAAATCAAAAAAATCATCCACAACCCCCACGCCAAACCTTCAGGAGGGAACATGTCCAGTCCGAGAAAATTCGAAAACCTGAAATTCTCGCTGTATGAAAAAGCGTCCGAAATGATGATGTTCGAAAGTTATTATCGCGGAGGCGCCTGGGACGGCGGCAAAATCGTGCGCTTTCACCCCATCGAACTCTCCCCGGCGGCCAATATCCTGAATTACGGCCAGGGCATTTTTGAAGGGATGAAGGCCTACCGAACCGTCAAAGGAAAGATTGTGATGTTCCGTCCTTACGACAACGCCCGCCGTTTTGCCTGGAGCTGCCACAAGATGGTGATGCCGGAAGTAAACGTAGAGAAATTTATGAAAGCAGTGCGCCGGGTGGTGCTGGAGAATGCCGAGTTCATTCCGGAAACCGCCGACGGCAGCCACAGCCTCTATCTGCGCCCGGTGTGCATCGGGATCGAGTCGCTGCTGGGGGTGCGGGCTTCCAGCGAGTATCTTTTTTATATCTTTGCCAGCCCGGTGGGACCGTATTTCGACAAGGTGGGAGTGATCTCCCTGATGGTCACCGATGTGCACCGCGCCGCCGCCAACGGCACCGGCGATGCCAAGGCCGCCTGCAATTACGCGGTCACGATGAAACCCAAGAAAGACGTCAACGAGGCCGGTTACGACGGGGCGCTCTTCCTCGATACGGTGCACAGTCGCTACGTGGAAGAAGCCGGCGCAGCCAATTTCTTTGCCCTGATGGAGGACGGCACCCTGGTTACGCCGCAGTTGGGCTCAATCCTGCCCGGCATCACCCGGGATTCGATCATCCGCCTGGCCCGGGAGATGTTCGGCCTGCGGGTGGAAGAGCGCCTGGTGGACATCGCCGAAGTATGCCAGAACGCCCAGGAAGTGTTCCTCTGCGGCACCGGCGCGATCATCACCTCGGTGGATAAAATCGCCTGGCAGGGAACCGACCATATGGTCAACAAGAACCGCTTCAAGCTGGCCCATCAGCTCTACAACAAACTGATCGGCATCCAGCTCCAGCGCGAGGATGATCCTTATGAGTGGATCCTGGAGATTCAGTAAACCCGGGCGCTTTTATTTTCAACCTCTGGAAACTTAATGACTTATTTGTGTTTTCTTAAATTGCTTTTATGATATTGATTTTCTATATTTCGATCAAATCTATGCAACGGAGACGCAAAAAAATGAATCGATATCTATTGTTGTTCCTATTAGGGCTCTTTTTGTTGCCGGTTTCCGAAACGGTGAATGCACAAACCAGAAGCCGTCCGTATGCCGAGTTCAGCATCGGTTCGATCAATCCCAAGGATACCGGGATCGGCAATGTCTTTGGGATCAGCACTGGCCGCCGGTTGGACGACCGGCTCTACTGGGGGATCAATGTCAACTACTTCAAGACCTCCTATCTGAAGATCACTACCGTGGCCGATTCTGGTGTCGGTGGGATCAATTTTTCTACCAAGGAAGTCGAACTGGATTTCACCACCCGCATTCTTTCGCTGCATCTGCTCATCTCCTATGAACTTAAGCTGGGTGAGGATACGCCTTTTTACTACCGGGCATCCGCCGGGGCCGGAGGGGAATTTATCTGGAACAACGAGAACAACTTCCTGGAAGATATCGACCGAACCCGTTTCTTCAACGGCTTCGGCTGGCAGTTGACCACCGGTCTGGGGCTTAAGATCAGCCGGGCCGGGGTTATTTTTGCGGATATCCTTTATCATAATGCGACCGCCCGGAAAAATCGCGAACGCAATGAACGGGGGCTGCCTACTTTTCAGGAAATCGATGTGTCCGGTTTCGGGGCGCGGGTCGGTATTAATATTATCGGACTTGGTTTTTAACAGAAAGAATTTTGCCTATGAAAGAGTTCCCTACCCCGGCAGCCGGAGAATCCCGCCTGCGGTTGCTGCTGTTTTTCCGATGGTTACGGCATCTGGTGTTGGCGGGCTGCCTGGGGCTGTGCTTCTGGCAGTGCTCCCCACAGGTTCAGCAGGCGGGGGTGGCGCCGGGTAAGGGAGATGCTGCGGAGCCGCAAATCCGGGTATGCATCGCCGAAAATCCCCGCGGTCAGTTTCTCTCCTTCAGCGGAAAGTATCAGCTGGATCTGGAAGAAGCTCGCTATTTCTTCGATGACGGCGTCGGTAAGCTAAGCGTTTCCTATCGCGATGGGGCGCTGTTCCTTTCCAATTCTCAGCGTTATTTTGAACTCGATCCCCCGCAGACGCTGATATTCAAACCAGAACTGCCCCGCGATCACTTCATCTGGAATGACGTACCCTATTACGGTGAGTTGCTCATTCACTTCCGCGAAGACCGGGTCATGATCGTCAATGAATTGCCGGTAGAAACCTATCTCAACGGGGTGCTGCCCTTCGAGATTCCCACCAATCAGAGTGAATACCAGGAAGCGGTGCTGGCCCAGGCGATCGCCGCCCGCAGCTATGCCCTTTACCGCCTGGAAAATCCGGTGAACGAGCTATACGACGCCTGGGCGGATGAGCGTGATCAGATTTACAAAGGCGATCTCCAAAAGACCCCCCTGGCGGAACGGGCGATTTCCAATACCCGGGGCATCGTGCTGGTGAATCAAGGCAGCCCGGCGATCGCTCAGTATCATTCTACCTGCGGCGGGGTGCTGGAAGCATATATCGGCAGCGATCCTGGCGGCATTGCCTACGATATGACCGACAACGAATACAACTGCAAGGTCTCACCTTACTACCGCTGGGTGGAATTCCGCAAAGTCGAGACGGTGCTATGGAACCTCAGCCGGGAGTTCGAGATCGATTCGACCCAGGTCAACAGCTGGATCGAATCCGGTTTTGAATTGGACCTGAACATCAGTCAGCGCAAGGCCAGCGGCCGGGTGGCGGAGATGGTCGTCGGCGTGCAGGGAGCAGAATACCGGGTTGACGGCCTGCGTATCCGCCAGATCCTGGCTGATGAAAGCGGCAAACCGCTTCCGAGCAATTTCTTCTTCCTGAACAAATCGCCGGCCAATCCGGAGAAATTCTATATCTTTGGCGCCGGCGCCGGCCACGGCAGCGGTATGTGCCAATGGGGCGCGATCGGTATGTCGATGAAAGGGTATAAGTATAATAATATCCTGGGATTGTATTATCCGCAATTGGCGACGCAGAAGATGTATTAATCGTTTTTGCCACAGAGAACACAGAGTTGTTTCAGTTGTTAGTTGTCGGTTATCAGTTGTCAGTTCTCCGTGACCTCTGTGGCTCTGTGGCAAGTTCCTTTACGATAATTATTAAGAACCAATCGAGAGACAGATGATGCACAAAAAATCGCTATTCGGCTGGCTACTCCTCCTCGGGCTGATCTGTTCCCCGGGCAGCACGCTGCTGGCCCAGGGCAAGATGTCCGCCGATTTGAAGCAGTTCCTGGAGAGCCGCAGCTTTCCGGATCTGATCGCCAGTTATAAGCAGGACCATCTGGTATTGAACAATGCCGGCAAGCGGCTCAAGCGCATCGAAGCCCAGCCGTTTACCCTGGCCAACGGATTCCGCTGCCAGGCCTTTGCCGGCTATGAGCGGGATAACGCCATGAAAACTGCCGATCAGGTGCGGGCGCTGAAGCTGGATTCGGTATATGTGATCCGCACCGAAAGCGATCTTTATAAGGTGCAGGTCGGTAATTTCCAGAACAAAGATGACGCCTACACCCTCCTGCAGAAACTGCTCAAGGCAGGCATTACCGGGGCCTGGGTAGTGGAAACCGATATTCACCAGCAAAAATCCCTCGAGGAACAACAGGCCTACCAGGAAAAAACCGAGCAGATCGCCCGGCAGGAAGCGGCGGTGCAGCAGAGCGTCTACTTCGCCATTCAGATATTTGCCACTAACGATTCCCTGAAAGCCGCCCAATTGAAAGAACTGCTGGAGCAGGAAGTGAGCGAGCCGGTGACCGTGGTGCAGCAGGCAACCATCTGGAAGGTGGTGGTCGGTCAATTTTACGACCGTGCATCCGCCGATGCGTTTCTGAAAGTGTTGAAAAAACGCGGCTATAATGATGCCTGGATCACTCAAATCGCTTCATAATGACTGATGTTGTGTGGTCATTGGAGCATCGCGCGTAACATCAAAGAAAATTATGGTATTTGGATAGATGGGGCGATAGAATTAAGGTTTTGAGCATTTTTCCCTTTGATAGTCAATAAAAAACCCCGCTGCCGTCGCGGGGTTTTTTATTGACTATCAATGTATGCTGCGATATAGGATTAACTCCCGGAACCCGGCCGCTTGATCTTCAGCTTTACCTTGATCTTCAGTTTGTGCATCATTTTCCCTCCTTGTGGTGTTAAAAGATCCTATACGTAAGATAACACTCTCAAAAAGCCTGCCATTGTATAGAGTCACAGTTGACGCAAAAACTCGCACTTAAATGTTAAGAAACGGTTTCTTTTTAAGTATATGATTATAATGAAATTGTGTTTTTGCCGTTGCCCGGCGAATTGATCTGGGTCATAGTGATGTGACCCGGCGCAATTTTATCGGCTTTTGTGCAACTTTTTCCAGATGCTCAGATGGCCGGGGGGAAGGAGGAAGTTTTTGCTTTGATTGGGGACGGATCTGATATAAAATGCGGATGCTTCCCGAAAGCTTTCGGGATGGATGCTGGATGTTTGTTTGCCACGAATTTACGCGAATGAACCCGAATGACGGCGAAGCCCAATGACCGCCGCAGGCGCAATGACGCCCGAAGGGCCAATGACGGCGAAACCCAGTGACCGCCGCAGGCGCAATGACGCGCAGCCAATGACGGCCGCAGGCCCAATGACTCGTCTCAATAATGTAGCCATGCAATCATAACAACGGATTGAACCGTGAGTGCTGAACCCCGCTTCGAATTGATCATCGGCCCCGCCGGGGATTATTATTATTTTAAAGATGAGATCCTGGAGCGGATTCAGCAGGGAAATCATCTCGAGTATGATTTTATCTGCTTCCTGCCGGTGAAGCGGGCGGTGCGATATTTTAAGGAGCAGTTGGTCGATGCCGCACCCAACAAGGTGCTGGCGGATCCTCCCATCTATACTTTCTACGAGTTTATGGTGAAGTTTTACCGTGAATTCCCCGAGGCACGCAAGATCATTGCCCCGGCGATGCGCCTGTTCCTGGTGGAAGCGGCGCTGAAGCAGGGGGTCGACCAATTCCGCTTTTTTAGCGGAACCAGCGCTAAACGCCGGGGCCTGGTGCGCAAGATCGATACCCTGTTGGTGGAACTGCGCGAATACGGTTATTCGGCTGAGATGCTACAAAAGCATATCGAACAAGGAGATGCGCGCACCCATGACTTTTCGGTGTGTATCGAAGCCTTCGAGCAGTTGCTCGGGCAGCGCCTGATCGATGAAGCCGGCGCCATCCAAAAGGTGTTTGACCGTCTGGACGATGGCGGCGACACCTGGCAGCGGCGCTACCCCGGGGTCAAGATGATCTACATGAACGGCTATGGCCTGTTCAGCCGGCCGATGCTGCGCTTTTTCGAGTGCATTCGCGGGGTCTGCTCGGTGAAGGTCAAACTGGATTATCTTCCGGAAGCGGATTATGCGCAGCTTTTCGAGCATGTCAAACCCGCCTACGAGGCCCTGGAAGCGCTGAACCCCCATATCACCCAACACCAACCGCCGCAAGAATGGGAACGGCGCCTGTTTAACCATCATTATGAAGACAACAGCCGGGAAGCGCCGCCGTTGGACAAAGATGTGCTGATTCAGCCCGCCAACAGCCGCCAGGAGGAAGTGGCGTTCATCGCCAGCTACGTCAAGCGGCTGCACCTGAGTCAGCAGATCCCCCTGCACAAGATCGCCCTGACCTTTCCCACCCTGGAAGATTATGCTCCGCTGATTCACGAGATCTTCTCCCGCTACGAGGTGCCCTACAATCTCTCCACCGGTTTTCAGCTCAGCCAGTCGCCCCTGGTGCGCAGCTTTCTGCTGGTGCTGGAAGTGCCGATGCTCGGCTACGAGGTGAAGAAGCTGCTTCAATTGCTCAGTTCTCCCTTCTTCCGGCCCACCGAGCAGCCGCCGGTCGATGTTTCGGTCGTGAAGGCGCTGGCCCGGGAACTGCGCATTACCCACTTCCACGGCAAATGGAAAGACGCGTTTGAAAAACATCTCGCCTACCTGCAAAGCCGGGTGGATGAAGCCGATCTGGAAGATGAATATGAGGTGCTCCAGATCCGCGAGCAGATCGAGCATTATCGCGAGACCGTGCCGCTGCTGGAGAATCTCCTGGATGAATTACATCAACTGGAACAACGCCATTCGGTGACAAAATTCCGGGAACAGTTTCTCAAACTCCTGGAAAGCTGCGGTTTCCTCGACTGGTACAAGCAAAATAACAAAGAACTGAGTCCGCTGGAGGAGGAGCGGGAGTACCGCGCCTTCAACCGTTTTATCAAATTGCTCGATCAGTTTAGTTGGATCGTTACCAATCTGCATGGGGAGCAGAAACTCACCCTGAAGGAATTTCAGCAGTATCTCGGCCTGTTGCTCTCCCAGGCGACCTACAACCTGCGGGAATGGTCCGATTACGGGGTGCAGATTATGCCCCGCCTGGAAGTGCTCTCCACCCTGCCGGAGGTGCTGATTTTTGGCGGGATGATCGAAGGCGATTTCCCCCGTCCGTTTACCCGCGATGTGTTCTTCAGCGATCAGGAGCGGGAGGCGCTGGGGCTTACCGCCACCGAGGATTTGCTGGCCCAGGACCGTTACCTCTTTTATCAGATCCTCAGTACGCCGGTGCAGAAGCTGATCTTCACCTATCCCCGTTTTCAAAAGGAAGCCCCCCGGGTGCCCTCCAATTTTCTGAACGTGCTGGCCGACCAGTTGCCGGTGAATTGGCGCAGCCAGGTGCCCTCGGCGCTGTTCCTGCAGGACCAGCAATCGCTGCTGGAGCGGGTGGCGCTGCGCATCCCCGCCGGTATCCGGCCGGCGGATCTGGCGGCGCTGCGCAAATGGCTGGAGTTGACCGTGGCCCGGCCCGACCGGTCCGATATGCTGAGCTTTTGGCTGCAGCGCATGCACAGTGGTTACGCTAAACGGCAGCGCGAGCGCTTTAGCGAGTATGAGGGAATGCTGCAAGCCTATCCGGAAATCGTGAAGCGCCTGCAGCAGCGTTTCGGCGAGAGCGTCTTTTCCATCACCCGGCTGGAGACCTTTGCGTTTTGCCCGATCCAGTTCTTCTTCCGCTATATTGCCGGGCTGGAGGAAGCGGAGGAAGTGGAGCCGGGCCTCACCGCCCTGGAGCGGGGACTGATGGTGCACAACACGTTGTTTCGCTTTTACCAGCAGTTGCGTGAGCAGAATGCGCTCATGCGTCCCTGGGAACATTTGGAGCTGCTACGGGAAATTGCCCGGGAGGAGCTGGCGGCGCTGCCTTTTTCCGGAATGTTGTTTGAGCTGGAACAGGAAAAATATCTCGGGAACGAGCACAGTCCCGGGTTGTGGGAAACCTTTCTCAAAGCCGAGGCGGAAGCGATCGGCCAGTTGGGATTTTACCCGGCTTATTTTGAGGTGGCCTTTGGGCGGGCGGGCCGCAAGTCGGAGCGCGATCCCGCCTCCTCCCCGGAGCCGGTGCTGCTGGAACGGGATGGCAAGCGGTTGAGGCTGATCGGCAAGGTCGACCGCATCGACCTCAATCCTGCCGGGCAGGCCATTTTGCTGGATTACAAGACCGGCTCGGCGGCCAGCCATCCCCGCGAGGTGCTGGCCGGACTTTCGCTGCAGCTGCCGGTCTACGCGATGGTGCTCCCGCAAATACTGGCCCGGGCGCGCCCGGGCCAGCCGCCGCTCGATCCGGTGATGACCGCCATCTACCAGGTGAAAGATGAGGAGAACTGCCAGCGCATCCCGGAGATCTACGACCGTGAGGCCGGGCTGAATTTCGAGCGCCATGGCACCGCCGCGCTGCCCAACCACCGGGTGCTGGATGAAAGCGGCGCCCAGGTCAGTTTTGCCGAAATGCTCGAGCGGGTGGAAGGCTATCTCTTCGATTATGTCGAGCGCATCCGCAGCGGGCAGTTCCGCCACACCCGCTATCCCGAGGAGTCCGCCTGCGAAAGCTACTGCGAATTCCGCCGTATCTGCCGCAAGGATGTGGGGAAATTGATCGAAAATCGGGAGATGGAAGGGCAATGAATGCGGAGTTCAGTATGCGGAGTTCAAAATGAAATACTTTTTTTGCCACAGAGGCACAGAGAACACAGAGTTACTACAATTGTCTGTTATCAGTTCTCTGTGATCTCTGTGCCTCTGTGGCAAAAAATCCCCCCCCACAACAAATCTCATCATTCCAATCCGTGGCAAGTAGCTTACGCCTACTTCGCCCCACCGAATTCCCCTTTGATTTTACCCCCGCCATGCGTAATTTCTAAAGATTTTTTTGATTCAAAATATGACAAGGAGCCCCCATGCCCGGATGTTCTGCCGGCCCCACCGACCGGCGTGTCTCTTTATCGATGCGCTTCCTGATGATTGTGCTGATGAGCTTGTTGCTCGGCAGCATCACCCTGCCGGCCCAGGAATCGACCGGCACCGCCGCCGACAGCACCGAATTCTATCGCCATAAATATCGAAGTAAAAAAACCTGGGAGCATGTCGTCTCCGCGCCCGGCACTCTGGTCAGTCTGCCTCTGGTGCTGTTTTTCAAGCTGAACGAAGCACTGGTCGGGTATATCTATGACAGCAAGATCATCCCCAAAACCAAGGATTTTTTCACCTCCCACGATGAGATGCGGGGCATTTACCCGGTCTATTCCAACCGCTCCGGCGGCGGGTTGAAATTTTATCAGGAAGGCATTTTCAATCCGGAATCGAAGCTTTCCCTCACCGCCAGCGGGAACCTGCGCGAACGTCAGCGCTACCGCTTCGAGTGGAAGCGCATCCGGCTGCTCGATCCCCTGCTGTTCCGGATGCGCCTGCGCTACCGCTACCTGCCCGACGAGGCCTTCTACGGGGTTGGCCCGGACAGCCGTAAGGAGGACCTGGCCAGCTTTGACCATGAATATACCATGGCGGAGGCCGGTTTCGACCTCGACCTTACCCGCAAGCTGAGCCTGTTCAGCATTTTCCGCTATGATTATAATAATGCCTACAACGGCGACGAACAACGGCCAATCAGGGATCTTTATGATAAAACCACCCTGCCGGGATTGCAGAGCCGGGTGAAGATCGCCCAGGTACAGGCCGGGCTGGCCCTGGATTCCCGCAACCGCCTGGGCAATCCCAACGCCGGCAACGAGCTGATCCTCTCCGGCTCCCTGTTTCGCGATACGGATGGCGACCGGTTCAATTTCTGGAAAATCGAGGGCGATCTGACCCACTACCTCCATTTCGGCTACAACCGGGTGTTGGCGATCCGGGTGGCCGGCGCGCTGACCGAGGCGGAGGATGGCGCCAGTGTGCCGTTCTATTTTCTCAGTGAGTTGGGCGAGCGGGAATCGATCCGCGGATTCGACCGCGGGCGCTTCCGCGATCTCGATATGTTCCTCGGCTCCCTGGAATACCGCATTCCGATCTGGCATTCGATCGATTCATTTTTCTTCGCCGATGCCGGGCAGGTGGCCAACGATATTTTTAAGGATCTTTCCGGGAAGGACCTGCAGTTCGGTTTTGGCGGAGGGATCCGCTTTTACAATACCAAAGACCTGGTGGCGGTGCTGCAGGTGGCGGCGAGCAAGGAGCGGTTTCGGATTTATTTTAATTTGAATTGATGAAGATGTTGCCACGAATGTACGCGAATTTTCACGAATGGAACGGCAATGTGATCAGGGATGGGATGAATTTTAGCCACCGAGACACAGAGGCACAGAGACTGACAACTGACAACGGATGAAAGACTTACCACGGATTTACACAGATTTACACGGATTAGGACAAGATGAATTTTGCCACAGAGTCACAAAGATCACAGAGACTGACAATGGACAACAGGTAACTGTAGTAACTCAGTGTTCTCCGTGCCTCTGTGGCTAAAATCAGTTTGATGCGGTGATAGCAGAATGGGATAACATATGGGTAATAACAAAAAGGATATCTTGACTTTGAAGCCTTTGTTGATTGGAGTATGTTTGGCGGGGTTGCTGTGGCTGGGGAGCGGGTGCGGCGGGGGGAGCCGGTTTGTGGCCCCGGATGCGCCGCCCAACGATCGCCGGCCGGTGCCGTCGCCACAATCGCGGGAGATCAACCTGGCGGCGGACAATGTGGATAAGCTCGGCACCATGCAGGTGCAACGCCTGTTCGATCTTTCCCGCCATGCCCGCAATATTGCAGGAGACCCCAAGCCGGCGATGAATATCGACGCCTTCGATGAGGTGCACAATTCCAGCTGGTTCAACAACCGCAACGGGCAGAAGCCGCTGACCCTGAAAGCCCTGGCGCAGGGGCCCAACCGGGAGGACGGCCCTGATACCAGCGGTATCTGGACCATCTTCCGCGCCAAAGCCCAGGGGGTGACCCCAGGCTTCTCGATCGTCGACAAGACCGGGGAAAGTTATGTGATCAAGTTTGACCCGGCGGGCTATTCCGAGCTCTCTACCGGCGCAGAGGTGGTCTCCACCAAGCTGTTCTACGCCGCCGGGTATAACGTCCCGGAGAACTACCTGGTGCGCTTTGATCCTGCTAACCTGCGCCTGGGTGATGAGGTGAAGCTGACCGACGAGCACGGCAAAAAGCGCTTCATGAATGAGGAGGATCTGGAGCATATCCTGGCCCGTATCGAGAAGCAGCCCGACGGAAAAATCCGCGCGGTGGCCAGCCGCTACCTGCCCGGCAAGCCGATGGGCTCCTTCTACTACAGCGGGTTGCGCAAGGATGACGCCAACGACGTGATTCCCCACCAGCACCGCCGGGAATTGCGCGGCCTGAAGCTGATCGCCGCCTGGCTCAACCATTACGACACCAAGGCCAACAATACCCTGGATATGTATGTGCCGGAAGGGTACGTGCGCCATTACCTGATCGATTTCGGCTCCACCCTGGGCAGCCAGGGCGACGAGCCGATGCCTCCGGAAATCGGCCGCGAGGGGGTGGCCGACCCACCGCAAGTGCTGAAAACCATCGGCTCGTTGGGGGCTTATATCCGCCCCTGGGAACGGAAGCCGGAGGTGCGCTTTCCCAGCATCGGGAACTTTACGGCGGAAGATTTCCGCCCGGAGAAATACAAATACATCCTCCCCAACCCGGCCTTCCTCAGTGCCACCGACGGGGACGACTTCTGGGGAGCCAAAATCGTGATGTCGTTTACCGACGAGCAAATCCGCACCGCCGTGGCCCAGGGGCGCTACCGCGACCCGGCGGCGGCGCAATATCTGGTGCAGATCCTGATCGAACGGCGCAACCGGGTGGGGCGATCCGTCTTTAGCCGCCTCTCGTCCCTGGATCAGTTTGAGGTCCGGGATAGCGGCGGTGCGTCAGCATTGTGCTTTACCGACCTGGCCGTCAGCAGCGCCCTGGAAAGCGGCGAGGGAGTGAATTACCGCTATGAACTATTTGCCGATGGGCGAGAAGCAGCTGAGGAAGATCTCGGCTCCCAATCTTGCGTGAATCTGGAGGGGCTGAACGCCCATCCGGCGACCCAATGGATGCTCAAAATTCAGAAACAGCAGCCCGGTGGTGATGATTGGCTAAAGGCGGTGCAGGTTTATATCGAAAAAGACGATGCGTTCGGGAAGTGGGTGCTGGTGGGGCTACGGCATTGAGCGGAGGGCGAAAATAAAATCGCTATCCTGAGCATAGTGTAAAGTCTTATCGCATGGGGCAAAGGGCATGGCGCCGTAATGTGCAAGCGCAAGTTCCGACACCCGCACTGTATAATACACCGTGCCCCATACGAAATTTCTGTGGATTACACGGTGCTCAGTATGAGCGAATAACATTACATCTTACTATTACGCATCATACTCTAAAATCTAATTCGATCTGTCATTGCGAGGCGCATTTTGCCGAAGCAATCTCCTGCGTAGTGCAACTATCGGCAGTTACGTTGGAAGCGATTCGCAGGAGATTGCCGCGCCGCATAAGACGCGGCTCGCAATGACGACACCTGTGTTCAGATAAAAAGGGTTTAATTGAAAAAAAAGCTACCGGGGGCGGTTGCATGACATCCGTATCATCCGCTTCCGGGGCATCCCTGCCCCCGGTATTGCCCGGCGGGAGGTAGGTACCGGGCAGTGCTTATAGAGACCAAGCGTAAATAAACCACTTTCTGCCAAAACCCAACCGGCACAGTCACAAATTTGCATTTTCGATTTAAAATTCCGGGAATGAATTGCACGCAGATTCCGCAGATTAGGCAGATTTTCACAGATAAAATACGACCTGACATCCATCATCCAGAAACAATCTGCGGAAATCTGTCTGATTTATGATGCAATACTGCTTTGACACGTAAGCGAAAAGCGGCTCCATTTTGGGAAACCAGCCCCCCGGGACCCAGGCCGGTTTCCGCTATCCTTCCAGCCGTTCGAGGAGCAACAGGATTTCCGCCGCATCATCATAATCGAGGGCAGGATCATCCGCCAGACTTATAGCACGATCGCCGCTAAGGATCTTAACCACCGCCTGGATTAGTTGTTTAAGCGAGGCGGGTACCTGCGGATTATTTGCAAGCTGACTTAACAGCGCGGTCGCTTCATCCGTTTTCTGTTGGGCAAGCAGAGCCAATACCTGCTCAATTAGCTTTCCCCCACCATACCGTGCATACCCCCCCTGCCGGCGGTAGGCGAGGTAGGCATCCCGGGCCTGCCGCCAGGCGGCCTGCGCCTCCGTGGTGTTTCCCTCCGCAGTTTCGATCAGGTGTAGAATGTTGTAAGCATTCCACACTGAACCTGCATGACCTAAATCTTTCTTACACTCGATCGCCCGCTGGATTTCCGTGAGGGCTTCCGCGTAGCGGCGGAGCTTACGCAAGGTATTGGCGATGTTGTTGCGCGTGCGACCTTCATTGCTGATATCTCCCAGCGCCACAGAAATATCGGCCGCCTGGCGGAAAAAGTTCACCGCTTCTTCCAACCGGCCTAACTCATCACCATACAAATTTCCCAACATGTTCAAGGTGCTGGCCAGCCCGGCCCGGTTGTTGGTCTGGGTTCGAATTCCCAGCGCATGCCGGTAGGCGGTCTCTGCCGCATCAAACTGCCCGGCTCGATGATGCACCATGCCAAGCTGGTGCCAGGCGCCAGCAACCGAAGCCGGTTCATCCAGTTGCTCAAAGATGGCCCGCGCCTCCTTGAATCCGGCTACTGCCTCGGGATATTTACCCTGCAGCATTCGCACGGTCGCCAGATTTCCTTTGCCAGTCGCCACTCCCCGAAAATCTTTTAACTTTTCACCCCGTATGATGCGTTCCTGATACTTTCCGGTCGCTTCCTCCAGCCGCCCCAAATCCCTGAGGCAGTCAGCCTGTTCGGCCAGGGCCACTGCGGCCATGTGCTCACCTCGCTCTCCCAGCGTCTCGAAGCGCTGCTGAGCTTCGGTAAATAAGTTCAGGGCGGGCTCGGCCTGCCCGGCCATTCTCAGAACCCTGCCCAGCATAAAATGTGCCATGGCTAGATCATAATCAGCCCCGGGGTAAGCTGCCTCTCCGGCCGCTTTGGCGCGCTCCAGCAGGGCATTTGCCTTCTCGAATGCTGTCTGCAACTGCCTCTGATCTAGTAACCGTTCGATCAGCAGCCGTTCATTCTCAAAGCGGGCCTTGCCCCATTCGGGCACCAGATCCGCAGCACGGGTGCGCAGGGCCACCGCCCGGGCCAGTGCCTGGGGGCGGTTCAGGTCGGCCAGCAACTGCTCGATCTTCCCGGCAGTATCACTGAGGGCCTCAGCCTGCGCAGGGGCGGCCGCCAGCCGCTTCTCCAGCCAGATGAGGAGGCCCAGCAGGTTGGGCAGCTCCAGCAGGGTCAGCCGGGAGGCGACCTTGGCGTTTTTAAACATCTGCTGGTAAAGAAAATCAACCAACTGAACCATGGCCTTGCCCCAGGCGATCTCCAGTTCGGCCAGTTGCTCATCCGGAAGGGTTAGCCTCAGGTAGGCGGGCAGGGCCGGATCGAGACGCAGGTAACCATATTCCTGCATTTCAGCCAGCCCCACTCCAATTAGCCGCTCAGCCAGGGCGTTCATTGCGTCTTGCTCAAGGCCCAGCACCATGGCCATGTTCACCAGATGTCCGCCCCCATGGAAAACCGCCAGGCGGCTTGTTGGCTGGCGCATGCCCGGGGGCAGGCGGCGCAGGGAGAGCTCCACGCTGGCATAGAGGGAGTTCTCGCGGTCACCGGGCCGCTGCGTCTCCAACTGCGCCATCAGTTCGGTGACCGCTTCGGTGGTGGCGCGCACGCCTTTTGCCACCTCCCGGGCCAGCAGCACCAGGGCCCGGGGGTGGCAGCCCACCGTCTCCACCAGCTGAGCCACCTCCTCAGGAGTGGATGCATCATCACTGGCCGGGGGCTGCCAGCCGTTGTCTGCCATCACCTGCTCCACCAGGCGGATCGCCTCATCCTGGGTCAGCCGTTCCAATGTTACGGTGTTCCTGGTGGCGGCATAGGGGGCCGGCAGCAGCTCCCGGCTGGTGAAGATCAGGCAGCAGCGATCGGAAGCGGCCTGCAGCGCAGCACAGAGCTTGAGCAATTCCCCCACATCAGCGGCCCCGGCGGGGTTGACGCCCTGATGATCGGGCAATACACTCTCCATGTTATCGAGCAGGATTACGGTGGGATGATCGCGCAGCGCCCGCTCAATAGGTGTGCGTGCCGCCGCGAGGTCATCGCCGTATGTGCTCGCCGCATAACTGGGCAAGAGCTGGCCGCCGAGGGTGTCCAGCACCCCCTTGATGTCCTGCACATTCTGCGGCTCCACGCTGAGGAAGGCGGCGCGCTCAAAGCGCCCGGAGCGCACCAGCCAGCGGGCCAGCTCCGCGGCCAGGGCGGTCTTGCCCATGCCCCCGCTGCCCCGGATCACCGCATAGCGCTCCTGAACGAGCAGCCGCTCCAGGCGCAGGAGCATCCGGCTGCGCCCCACAAAGCCGTGCGGGGGCGCAGCGGGCAGCTTGCCCAACTGGAGTTCCCGCCGCTTTTTGCCCAGCCGGGCGGCATCGTCCCCCAGCCTGACGGTGAAGAGCTGGGGATCGCCGGCTTCCTGGAAGAGCACCGGCACAAACCAATCCTGCAGCCGCAGATCGCCGGCTCCCATGATCTTGAAGCGAAAGCTGTCTCCAAAGAGGGCCGCCTGCCCGGCCAGCATGGCGTCTCCCACCCGCCGGCCTTCGGCCAGCGCCCGATAGAAGGGCTCTACGAAGCGCCGGGCGGTCTCCACCAATACCGAGTGGCTCATCGCCACCACCGAGCTGGCGCCTTCCTCCAGCAGCTTCGCCGCCACCGAGGCCATCGGGTCGTCGGTGGCCTGGGCGCTCTGGCAGGCATCGAGATAGATCAGCGGCACCCCGTAGGCGCGCAGTTCCGCCGCCAGCTCGGTGGCGTGCACCAGCTGCATCCGCCGTTTGCCC
This sequence comes from Calditrichia bacterium, assembly GCA_020635015.1. Lineage (GTDB taxonomy): Bacteria > Calditrichota > Calditrichia > RBG-13-44-9 > J075 > JACKAP01. Next base: position 54,875 of record JACKAP010000015.1, read on the forward strand.
AGTATCTCCTGATCCCGGGGATCTTCAAAGCACAGCGCCCCCAGCCCCACCCGCCGGTCGTAGACCCCATGCCCGTCGAAATGCACGATCTCGTAAGGATCTCCCGCTTCCCGCGCGCGCCGCAGGGCGTCCTTTAAGGCCGGGAAGGTGGGGGGATGCAGGATACCCACTTTGACTAATGCCTCCCCGAGGTTCTCCACCGCTCCAGTGAGCGGCAGGGCGCTGCTGCGGTGGTCGATATAACCCACCGGATCGCCGGCTTCAGTGACTTCCGGGCGGGAGGTGACCAGCAGCACCCGGATCGGCAGGTCGGCGGCGGTGGTGACGATCTCCTTGCGGTTGGGCAGGCGGCGGCGCACCCGCACCGCCTCGGCTCCCTGGGAGAGGTAGCCGCCCCCGTCGTGCAGGATCTCCCAGGGCAGGGAGAGCAGGTCGCTGGCCGCTTCCCGGATCAGGGCGGCCCGCTTTTTACCGGTTCCTTCCGGCGGCTCAAAATCCACCTGCACGCTGAAGCGGCGGCTGCCGCCCTGGCGGCGCCAGGCCGCGTAAGGCGGTTGGGCCGACTTGCCCCCCAGCGCGGCCGCAAAGAGGGCCTTGCCCCACTCCGGCAGTTTGCCTTCGAGGCGTTTGGCCCGTGCTTTAAAGACCCCGCTCGGCCACTGGTAGTAGCGCTCGATATACCAGCGCAGTTCCTCCAGCTCGATTGGACCCAGCGGAGCCCTGAAGGTGAAGCGGAGGCTGGTGACGGGGCGGCGGTTGCCGGCCGGGTGGTAGGCCAGCTCGGCGGTGGCCACCGCCCGGCGCACCCCTTTTCGAGTTCGCATGAGCGGATCGGTCAGCTTTAAGATCAGCTCCTCTACCGGTGCGGCGCTCACGGTGGCGCCGGCCTGCCAGTTCTGGGGCAGGGTTTTTCCCAGTGCGGCGAATAGCTGGGGCATCGCTTCCTCCAGGCCGGTGGGGCCTGCTTTCACAAAGATATGTAGCTTCTCTTCGGGAAAGAGCAGCTTCAGATGTCCCGGCTGCACCCCGGGCAGCACCAGGGAGATCACCTTGTAGCCGTCATCCCTGCGCGCCGCTTCCTGCAGGGCAAGGCCCACCTCGCGCTGCACCTGCTCGGAGCCAAGGGCGTCCAGGCTGATCAACACCAGGAAATGGGCGGCGCTGCGAATGCTGCGCTCGATCTGCTCCGCCGGGATGTCCCCCCCGCTCAGCTCCCGGGAATCGACCCAGGTGAGGTTGCCATGCAGTTCCAGCGTCTCGCGCAGTTGCTGGACCGTCGCGTCGTCTGTCGAGGTGTGGGAGATGAAGATATGTTCGTTCATGGAGTGCCCCTGGGGTTAAAGGTTGCTGAATCGAAAATAAGAGCGAATCATCGGCTGCACTTTACTGTGGCTCCCTGCACAGTGTTGTTTGCACGCTGCGGGGACGCTCATAAGGCGCTATCCAGCCGGTTTCCGGGTTTCACACCTGGAAAATCTCAGTTTTATATAGGATCTCGTATTATTCTCGTTGCTATATCATCCTAGCAAAATCAGGCTCACAAAAGCAACTGTTTTCTGATAAAAAATATGATCCGTTGCTAAATGTGCAATAATAACTTACGGACCTGATTGAGTCCCAGGCATAACGCCGCGGCGCCGGGTGGGGTGAAGCGTTCCGGGCAGAGGAGGCCGGTCGGCAGTTCCAGTTCCGGGGAGAGTTTGATGGCGTAGAGCGGTGTGGCCGGCGAGCGTTCGAGCAAATTTGCCGCGCTGCCGCACCGGGAATCAACCATGGTTACCGGGCGGAGGCGCTGGCGATGGGTCAGCCACCAATCCGGATCGTCAATCAGCAGCAGGGTGCAGATTTCCGGGCGGAGCTTGAGCAGGTCCATTGCCACCCCGCTGAGCAGCAGCCGGGCGCTGCCGGCAGCTTCGCGATTTTGCAAATATTGTATCGCCGGATCGGCATAAATGTCATGGTATTGCGCCGGAGTATACGGCATTTCCCCTTCCACCGCACCGAACACCTCTTCCAGGTATTCGCGGTACACATTATGCCGCACCGAATATTCCATGCGCTCATCGGCCAGCATCGGCTGCATCATCAGCGAGGGAACCGTATGGAAAAACTTGTCGAGGTAGGCAAGTCGGCTGCCGCAACTGCGCAGCAGAACGTGATAGACCCCTTCGGCAGGAAAGATGATCAGGGTCGAGATGCCGATGGCGGCGCTGCGCCCGCAGGCATGGTGCAGGGGATTTCCCAGCGCGTGAAGCGTTCCGCGCAGCGTCAGCCGTTCGCAGAATTCCGGAAAGGCTTCCTCCTCCGGCATTACTTCTCCGAAAGCGCTCAGCAGTTCGAATTCCAGTAAATCGCAGCTGACCAGCGCGTCAAAAAAATGGCCGCTGCTGCAGGTAAGCGTGGGGCGGCCCTCAGTCAGATCGAACGCCTTCATACAATAGGTGCGGCCGTTCCAGAGGCCGGGAGAGATTTTCTGGAGATTGCGGAGATAGGTTTGGCCCGGCAGTTCGAACACCTCCGGCAGGGAGGTTGCCGGTGCGGACTGAAAAGTGCCGAGTACGGCGTCCGGATCGAGCGGTGCGTTTTCCGGCGCCGGCCAAAAAATTGCGGGGAAAATAATCTGATTTTGTTGCAGTATCCTGCCAGTGGTCGCTTCATTTCCATAAAGCCAGGCGAGAAACGCATACAGTCGCGGATGCCGCATGGCCCGCTGTTGCCGGCGGGCCAGACGCGGTGCTGTCTTGTGATTACCCCAAGCGTGCAGGGTTGCCATGAGGTCCGAGATCATTACTTCATCTCGGGCATGCCTTCGAACATATCGCGTTTTTTGAGATTGGCGTCTTTCGGCACCTCGAAGCTACCGGCGGAAAAGTTCTCTCGTGATACCGATTTCACCGTCTCGATGCGATAAGGCTTGCCGTTCCGGTACTGCACTTGCTTTACCGGGACACCCTCATAGCCCTGATCTTCGCTGTCAAAGCTGAAAGCGGAGCCCATCTTATCCTTGATGTCATTGCCCATCGCACCGAAGAAATCGGCCATTGTCTTGAATACCTGGAAATCGCTTTCCTGCACCTTCAGGGCGCTGTAGGGCACGGTCCAGACTTCTTCCACCTTCTCACCGTTCGCAAAGCCGGCATACTGGGTGCAGTTGCTGAAGTTGCCCACCGTCACCCCGCTGGCAACCTGCTTATATTCGGTTTGTGCCGCATCCATGCCGGGACCTTGACCTTGCATCATCTTGTCCATGTTGGGCATGTGTTGCTTCATCTTTTGCTTGTCTTCCTCGCTCATGTCCTTCATGGCATCCTTCATCTTCTGCTGCAGCATGCTCTGGTAGTCGTTCATCTGCGGCTGCATCTGGTCGCGCATCGATTTGATCTTTTGCAGATCCGCTTCGGTAATCTCCTGGTAATATCCTTTCTTGAGATCGGCAATCCACATCCGTTTCTGGTCGCCGCGGAAGCCTGCAATGCTGTTATCTTTCCCGGTTTTGGTGGTGAATACCACCTTGTCCTGAGTAATCCCGATGTTGACAGTGCCGTTTTCCGAGGGGTCGACCGGGGAGTTGATCTCCTGCACAACCTTCAGGCCGGATTGGGCAAATACCGTCAGGCTCATGGCGATCATCATGAGGGCCATAGCACAATACATTCTTGTTGATTTCATCTCTAACTCCTTTATTTTAATGGGTTGAAGATTTCTTTCTGAATTTTCCTCGCGCAAATTAAACAAAACGGGAGGCAGATGAAACGGAATTTGTCACTTTTTTAGCGATTTAGTGCGTACATTCATCCCTCTTTCGGAAAGGAACCTCCATGGCCCGTCATACTAAGATTCTACTGGGATTGATTTTCGGCGCTATTGCCGGCGTTGTTTGCAACAAATTCCTTCACGGCACTGCATTTTTAGGCGCGGTGCAAAAATACCTCAGTGATCCGTTGGGAAAAATTTTCCTCAATATGCTGATCATGATGGTCATCCCCCTGGTCTTCGCCAGCCTTGCCCTGGGGGTGGCGCAGATGGGCGATTTGAAGCGGCTGGGCCGGGTGGGAGTGCGCACTTTTGCCTACTTCCTTCTGGTCACCACTCTGGCGGCATTGATTGGGCTGACCCTGGTCAACACCATCCGCCCCGGCGATTACCTGCCAGCCGAAACGAAAACCCAATTGCTCGACGCCTACAGCGATCAGGCGGCGGAACTGCGTAATACCGCTCAGAAGACCGAGTTCGGCATCCAGACCCTGGTCAACGTGGTGCCGCGCAATCCATTTTCCTCAGTGGCCCGCCCCAGCCCGGATATGCTGGCGCTGATCTTCGTCACCCTGGTGGTGGGGATCGCTCTCACCCAGATCGACAAAGAGCGCGCCCAACCGCTGATCCGGGTGCTGGAGGGGATCAACGACGTCACGGTGGCGATCATCAACCTGGCGATGAAACTGGCTCCCTACGGGGTGGCCGCCCTGATCTTCAGCGTCACTTCGCGCTTCGGTTTCGAGCTGCTGGTGGCGCTGAGCATGTACGTGATTACCGTGCTGGTGGGGCTGACCCTGCATCAGTTCGGCACCTTTCCGCTGCTGATCCGCATCTTCGCCCGCTATCATCCCGGAAAGTTTTTCCGCAAGGTGCAGACGGTGATGCTCACCGCTTTCTCCACCAGTTCCAGCAGCGCCACTCTGCCCACCACTATCACCGTCTCCCAGGAGAATCTCGGCATTCCCCCGAACATCACCGGCTTCGTACTGCCCTTAGGCGCCACCATGAACATGAACGGTACTGCCCTCTTCGAAGGGGTAACGGTGCTCTTCCTGGCCCAGGTGTTCGGGGTCGACCTGACCCTCGGCCAGCAGGTCATTGTGGTGTTGATGAGCGTGATCACCGCTGTCGGCGCCGCCGGGGTGCCCTCGGGCGCCATCCCGCTGATGATCCTGGTGCTGGGCATGATCAACGTACCGATGGAGGGCATTGCCATCATCCTGGGGGTGGACCGCATCCTCGACATGTGCCGCACCGTGCTCAACGTCACCGGCGACATCACCTGTGCGGCTTATATCGCCCGCAGCGAGGGAGTTACGTTGAAGCTGTAAGTGACTATCTTACAAAACGACAGCCACAGAGCCACAGAGACCACGGAGAACTGACAATTGACAACTAATAAACTCTGTGGACTCTGTGTCTCTGTGGCAAAAGAATTTTAAGGGTATATGGTGGGGGTAAATTTATGTGAAGGTGTAGGGGGAGTCGCGACTCACCCCTACAGATCAGTTTAATTTAATGATTATCCATAAGTGCTTTACTCCGACTTCTGGCTCCACGGCGGCACCACCCCGTTGGAGCGGGCATAGGCGATCATCTGCCCCAGGTGCTCTTCGGCATGGTTGCCCAGGATCATGATCACCTGGCGGAGGGTGACTTTGTTGCCGAAGAAGTCGATTTCCTGATTAAAGTTCTCCGGAGACACCGCTTTTACCGCCGCGCGGGCATGGTCGTAAGATGTCTTCAGCGCGGCGATCGCATCTTCCTTGCTTTCCACCGACTTTTCCAATCCCCGGGGATTGACCCCTTCCGGGATGTCGGTGCCCAGCAGCGAGGCGAAGAAATAATTGGCCCCGGCCACGTGCAGCACCGCTTCTTTGACCGACCGCACGCCCTCCGCCGGGCGCCAGCTGTATTTATCCGCCGGAATCTCCTCAGCCAGGCTGACCAGCTTATCGGCCGAGAAATTATAAACCCCCAGAAAATCCCGGGTAAACTCGGATACATTTTCCTCGCCTTCCCCCGCCGCCAGCGGGCTGAGCAGCGCCAGGAAAAGCAGCGCGGCGATTACCTGCAACCAATAATTGGATACATTACTTCTATGCTTGATCATGGGGTGATCTCCTCGTATGTTGGGGTTATAATAAGTTGTGATGGGATATTTAGAGATATTATGGCAGAAATACAAGCGAATTTAATATGTGACCAATGAAACGTATTTTCTCCACCAAATCCGAGTTCGCCCGCAACGTGCTCACCCTGGTCAGCGGCGCCACCATCGCCCAGGCGATTCCGGTGGCGATCGCCCCAATCCTCACTCGCCTCTACCGGCCGGAGGATTTTGGGATCTTTGCGCTCTTCGCCAGCGTCAGCGGGATCTTGGCGGTGGGGGCGGCCGGGCGTTATGAGGCGGCGATCCTGCTGCCGGAAACCGGGCGCGAGGCAAGGCATGTAACCCTCCTGGCGCTGCTGGTCAGCCTGTTGAGCGGCATTTTAACCCTGCTGCTGGTGACCGGTTTCAACCGGCCGCTCGCCGCGCTGCTGGGCGATCCGGCCATCGCTCCCTGGCTCTACCTGGTGCCGCTCAGTGTGCTGCTGAGCGGAATCTACCAGGCGCTCAATTACTGGTTCAACCGCCACAAGCAATACCCGGCGCTGGCTGCCAGCAAGATTTACCAGACCGGGAGCGCCTCCGCCGGGCAACTGCTGCTGGGGATTGCCGGTAGCGGCAGCGCTGGACTGATCCTCGGCTGGGTGCTGGGGCAGGGAGCGGCGGCCGCCAGCTTGGCCGGGAGAACCGGGAAGACCGAACTCTTTCGTGGAGAAGACATTTCAATCGGCGAAATGAAGAACCAGGCCCGCCGCTACCGTCAGTTTCCTCAATTTGCCCTATTTGGCAGCCTGGTCAACAGCCTTTCCTACAATCTCGCCAATATCCTGATCTCGATTCTGTTCAGCGCCTCCATCCTCGGCTTTTATGCCCTGGTCTACCGGGTGCTGGCGATGCCTTCCACCCTGATCGGCCATGCGGTGGCCCAGGTTTATTTTCAGCAAGGGACGGAGGAAAAACGCCGCGACGGCCGGGTCGCCGCCACCTTCCGCAGCACCCTCAAGCGATTACTGCTGGCGGGGATTCCCATTTTTCTGCTGCTATTCATCGGCATCCGCTACCTCTTCGCCCCGGTTTTCGGGGCCGAGTGGGAAGAAGCGGGAGGTTATGCCCAGATCCTGCTGCCCTTTTTCTTCATCCGCTTCATCAGCGCTACCCTCAGCACCACCATGACCATCCTCGAAAAGCTAAAACAAGCACTCGTCGTGCATCTGTCGATCATCGCCGGAAACCTGCTGGCCTTCGGCGCGGCTTATCGCTTTCAGTGGGATTTTGAACGGTTTCTTTATCTCTACGTGATGATTTTGTCGTTTTTGTATACGATATTCCTGATCTATTATTACCGGCTGGCGCGGGGAGAGAAGAAAGACTGATAGCCACGGAGACACAGAGAACACAGAGAGTTGTCAGTTGTCAGTTGTCAGTCTTTGTAGTGATCGGTGGCCACCGATCTATTCTCCGTGATCTCTGTGGCTCTGTGGCAAAAGACTAATCGGATATTAACTAATGACCCGTAAACTCATCCAACTATTTTACACCCTTCTGGCCCATATCTTCTACCCGCAGAAGACCGAGTTGCTGCAGCTCTCGCCGACCTTTGCCCGCGGTTACATTCTTGCCCAAAAGATCCTCAACCTCAACGGCTGCCGGCGGATTCCCTGGCCGGTGCATCTGACCTCGAAGGTCTATGGAAACATCACCGTGGGGAAGATCACCACTCCGGGGATGTCGCCCAACATTTATGTCAACGGCCTCAATGGGGTGGTTTTTGGCGACAATGTCTATATCGGTCCCGGCGCAAAGATCATCAGCGCCAATCATGATGAACGCGACTATCGCCGCCATATCCCGGGCAAGCCGGTGCGAATCGGGAACAATGTATGGATCGGGGCCAATGCGGTGATCTTGCCGGAGGTGACGATCGGCGACAACGTGATCGTCGGCGCCGGTGCAGTGGTGACGGCGGATGTGCCGCCCGATGTGATTGTCGCCGGCAATCCCGCCCGGGTGATCCGTGAAAAGGCGCCTTATGGAAGCGATGAGGTCGCTCATGGCGAATAATCCGGCTAAATCCGGAAGTGGTCTGAGCGCCTTGGTTCCCCGCCCCCTGAAGCGATTCCTCGGCATGCTCAGGCGTGCGCTGATCTACCGCAATTACGACTCAAGCGCGTACTGGCGTAAGCGCACCGAAGCGCAGGGAGAAGCACGGGTGCTCTGGCGCAACGAAGCCTACAACCGCTGCTACCGCCGGCGGCAGCAGGAATTGATCGAAGCGTTCCTGCCGGAAATAGATCGTGAATACCGGGTGCTCGACATCGGCTGCGGCGTCGGCACGGTGGCAAAAATGCTCGCGCAGCATCCGCTGATCCGGATTGATGCGGTGGACTTCCCGGAGATGATCGCCGCCGCCCGCCGGGAAAATTCTTCCCCATGCATCACTTATATTGCCAGCAGCGCGGAGGATTATTTCGATTCGCAAAAGCGCTACGACCTGGTGCTTTCCTCTGCCTGTTTCTCAGCGATCCGCGATATCACCAGCTTGCGTCAGGCCATCCGAAACTGCGCCGCCATGACCGCCCCGGGAGGACGCATGCTGATGCTAGACCCTTTCCACCGCTGGAATTACCTTGCCCGCAGCAAGTTCAGCTCCCGCCAGGTGATCGCCCTGATGGATTCGCTGGGCTTTACCTGCATCCGCAAGAGCGGGGTGTTGTTCTGGCCTTACCGCGAATGGCTGGCCAATTCCGATTTTCCGCCGGAACAAATCGAAAAACATTTCCACCGGGGCGAAAGGCTGCTGAAAGTGCTTGGCGCGCATCTTTGGGCCGATTATAAAATCCTGGAATTTGTCAAGGTCGGTAAGGTTCGCTTAAAGCATGATTTGTCGAATATCGAACATAATTGCCACAGAGACACAGAGCACACAGAGAACCGACAACCGACATCTGATAACTGACAACTGGCAACTGGCAACTGGCAACTGACAACTAACTCTGTGATCTCTGTGGCTCTGTGGCAACAGTTAACAAGTTAATTTTTAACCCATCCTGAGGAAGAAAAATCGTGAAGCTGCGCCGACTGTTCCTGATAAAAATGCTCCTGCTGCGCCGGCGCAAGACGCTGCTAAGCGAACTGCGCGAGCGCCTCTCCCGCGGCCATTTGCAATTTTATCCCGAGCTGTCCGGACGGGTGGCGATCTACCGCCTGGCCTGTCTGATTGCATCCCAAACGGAGCGCCGGATTGCCCTGGTGCCGGATTATATCTGCAACGTGGTGCACCGCGCCCTGGAGGAAGCGGGCTTTGTGGTTGAGATCTATCAAACCGACCGTATTATGGAACCGCTGCTGCCGGAGATCACCACCCGTCTGCGCCGGGATGACGTGGCCATCCTGCTCACCGCTTCGCTCTTCGGCTCGTCTGCCCTGCTGCCGGAACTGGAGAAGGAAAACCTGCGCGGCGTCATCCGCCGAAGCGGGGCGCACGTTCTGGTTGATCTCTGCCAGGACATCAGCCTGATCGAGCGGCTTCCTACCGGTTACGGCGATCAGCTCAGCGCCGTGGTCAGTTTCAACGACAAGAGCTTCCCCGGGGCGATGGGCGGCGGCATCCTGGCCGGCTTCGAAATCCCCGAACCGCCGCGGCGATTTACCCTGCACGAGCAGGGGCTGCTCATAAGGGAGATGGGGCGGAAGTGGTTTGCCAAAACCTGTGAATGGGTGGATGGGCGGATGGGTGGATGGGGAAAAACAGACCGCAACCCCATCCAGCATCCAACATCCATCCCGAAAGCTTTCGGGAAGCATCCAACATCCAATATCCAATATCCACCCATTCACCCATCCACCCATTCACCCATCTTCGACTACTCCCACTGCCGCTACTTCCCCTACACCTTCACCCCGGTTGCCATCGCCAAAATCCAACTGGTATGGGCCCTGGCCGGGCTGCGGCTGCTGCCGGAGATCAATCGCCGTCGCGCCCGGTTTGTCGACGCACAGAACCACCTGCAGAAACCCATTTTCGCCGCCAGCGCCGCCTATCTGATCGTCGAAGCGGACGCCGGCGATTTGCCCAAATACCTGCGCCGTAAGCCATCCTACGCCTGTCCGGAGGATCCCGGCCGCAGCGCCCGTCCGGAACTGGTGATCGTTCATAATCCGGGAGGGTTCCGGTGAAATCCGTGCTGATATTGGATCCCCACCTCGACCAGGCCATCGCCCTGGCAAAGTATTTCCGGCGATTCGCACCGGGGTGGAAAATCTTCGGAGGCAGTGAAGCAGGCCGGCGTCCCTATTTTCAGCCGGATTATTTTATAGAGATTATCGAATGCGATTTTTCCAATCCCACTCTCGGAGAGCAATTCGATCTCATCATCCCCTCCGGCGCCGACAGCACCTACCAACGGGTCTCGGCTGTAGGCGATATGGCCCTCGGTGATTTACGCTTCACTTCTCAGAGCCTGAAGGCATTCGACAAAGCCCGGATGCTGGAGGCCGCTGCCGCCGCCGGCCTGGCAGTGCCGGAAACCGTCTACGATCACCGGTCAGTCAGCCGGTTCCCGGTGTTCTACAAAGACCGCCGTGAGGAAAACCGTTTGCATCGCAATCGCGGCATTGCCGTAAATGCAGCCGTCTTGGCGCGGCTTCCGGATCCGGATGACTTGCTCTTCCAGGAATATATCGATTCGCCGGGCACCTACGGGGTGGGCTTCCTGGCCCGGGCCGGGGATATGCTCACCCACTTTACCCATAAAGAAACCGTCAGCCTGCCCAGAACCGGCGGCGCCGGGGTGATCGTGCAGCGGGTCGAGGACCCGCGCCTGATTGCAGCGGCAGCCAAACTCCTCCACCATCTCGGTTTTGACGGCTGGGGGCTGATCGAATTCAAATTCTGCCCCAGCCGGCAGGATTATGTCTTCATGGAGCTCAATGCTAAATTCTGGCAGTCGCTGGAATTTGCCCTGGGTAACAACCCGCAGTTTTTCCGGATGTTGTTCGGCATCGATTACCCGGCGGACAAAGTTGAGAAAATGGTCTTCGTCCGGCGCTACCTGATGCAGCCCTGGCGTGACAGGCTGCGCCACCTCCCCCGCCTCCGCGGCTGCCGGGTAGTGGAAACGGAGCATTTGGTGCGGTTTTATATCCGCCATTCCCTGCCGGAGGGGGTAAAATCGCTCGTTAAAAATTTAGGTCAAAAAAGCAAATAGAACGCGGATGACGCGGATGGCGCGGATTCAACTGAATTAGCCACAGAGCCACAGAGGGCACAGAGAACTAACAACTGACAACTGAAAACTGCATGATCACTGGCCAGTGATCACGACAACTGAAAACTGACAAATAAAAACTGACAACTAAAAACTGACAACTGATAACTGACAACTAATAACTGACAACTGACAACTGACTTATGATCGACGCCCATATCCATATTCACAGCAACTTTGATACTGCCGCATTGATCCGCTACCTCGACCGCGAGGACATCGATGCCTGCTGGCTGCTCACCTGGGAAGAGGTGCAGCCGGGGAAGTGGCCCTACCGCCACCTGCCGGTGGAAGATGTGCTGGCGGCTCACACCCAATATCCGGAGCGGATTGTGCCGATGTACGCTCCGGATCCCCGGCGCAGCGACTGCCTGGAACGCTTCCGGATGTTTCAGCAGCAGGGGATTGCCGGCTGTGCGGAGCTAAAGAGCGCAGTCAATTGGGATGATCCGCAATTGCAGCCCCTGCTGGGGTATCTTAATGCACAGCGGCTGCCGCTGGTGTTTCACATGGAGGCGGGACGGCGGGGCTATCGGTTTGACAGCGCTTCCCGCTTCGAGCACTTTCTGGCGCGCCTGCTCAACAGCGGGAAATACGGGTTGCCCCGGCAAACCATCGAGTGGCTGGCCGGCATCCTGCCGCCGCTGCGGCGTAAAATGGATCGCGGCAGCTACAAGTTCCCCGGCTACCTGATGGACTTCCTTTCCCTGGAAGCCGCGTTGCAGCATTATCCCGGCATTCGTTTTATCGGGCACGGGCCGTTCTTCTGGCGGAATATGGCTGCCGATCCCGGACCGGTGCGCTATCCGTCCGGGAAGATCCGCCGGGCCGGGATCATCGACCGGTTGCTGCGTGAATATGACAACCTCTACGCCGACATCTCCGGGCGCAGCGGGTATGGCGCCTTGACCCGCGATCGTGTCTTCGCCCACCGCTTCCTGAGCGAACATTTCGACAAATTGCTCTATGGCAGCGACAATTATTTTGCCGGCCAGCGGGATTTTCTCGATGCATTAAAATTGGCGCCGGAAGTCTACCGGCGAATCTATCACGACAACGCAGCCGCATTGGTAAAACGATGAGAATATATTACATCTGCGCAGCCGACATCACCAACTACGACGCCCAGCGCACCCACGTGCTGGAAGTGGCCGGGGAGATGCACGCCGCCGGAGAGGTGATAACACTTTTTCTGCCGCAATTCCGTGACGCCCGGGAATCATTCGCCTTCCCGGCCCGCTATATTCCGGTGATTTTAAAAAACAGTAAGCTCAAATTTGTCGAGTATGAGATTCGCCTATTGTTTGTGCTCCTGTTCGCCTGCCTGCGCCGGCGGCCGCAGATCCTTTACACCCGCAAGGGTTTCCTCACCCTGGTGCCGGGTGTGATATCCCGGCTGCTGCGCATTCCCTCGATCATCGAAGTCAACGGCATCATCGCTGATGAAGTGAAGGCTGGCTTCGGTCTGCCGGAGGGCGCAGTGCGGCTGTTTGCGCTGTTCGAGAAGTGGAGCTACCGACTGTCCCATCGGGTAGTAACAGTGACGGAAGGACTAAAAACGATACTGCAAAGCCGCTACCGTATCCCGGCTGAGCGGATCGTCACCATCGCCAACGGGGTGAACGTGACCCGGTTCGCTCCGCGGCAGATCCAGGAAAACGGGGAAAAGATTTATCTGGGATTCGTCGGTCACCTGGTACCCTGGGCGGGGGTGGAATACCTGATCCGCGCCCTGGCGGCGGTGCGGACCCATCGGCCGGAGGTGCACGGCCTGATCGTGGGGGAAGGGCAATTGCGGCCATCGTTGGAAGCGCTGGCTCAATCCCTTCAAGTTGGCGATGCAGTGACCTTTACCGGAAAAGTACGCCCGGAGGAGGTGCCGCACTACATCAACCGCTGCGCAATCTGCTTTGTACCGGCGGTGCGGGAGCGCAATGCCGAGATCGGCGGCTCTTCATTGAAATTATATGAATATATGGCCTGCGGTAAGCCGGTGATCGTCTCGGATATTCCAGGGCTGGATATCGTAGCGCAATACGAGGCGGGATTGATCGTGGAAGCGGAGAACGTCGCCGCGCTGGAGGAGGCAGTACTTTATCTACTGGAAAATCCCGAGTTGTGCAAACAGATGGAAGAAAATGCCCGTGAAACCGCCCGTAAACATTTTAGTTGGCGGCATACCACCGAGCGCATCCTTGCGCTCTGCCGGACACTGAATTGCACACAGATTCCACAGATTTAACAGATTTCCACAGATCTAACATCCAACATCCAACATCCAACATCCAACATCCAACATCAAATCTGCGAAATCTGCGTGCAATCACAAACGCAACAGCCTACCGCACCAACAACATCTTCCGCACCTGCTGGAAGGGTGCCGATCCGGGTGTTTCGGCGCGTAACAGGTAAAAATAGACCCCGCTGGATACCTGCCGGCCCTGGGTGTCGCTACCATCCCAGGTTACCTCATGCTGACCGGCAGTCATGGTGCCATCCACCAGCACCCGCACCAATTCTCCCTGAACATTGTAGATTTTCAACAGCAGTGCACCGGTTTGCGGCAGGGCGAAGGCGATGCGGGTTGCCGGGTTGAAGGGGTTGGGATAGTTTTGCGCCAGACGATAATCTACCGGAATCGCCGCATCCGCCACCGGCTCGCTGCTCCCGGTGCGTTTCGGCAGCGTGCCGGTGGAAGTATGGTGCAGCAGCACCGAACCGCGACCAATCTCCACCGCTTTTGCCCAGATCTGGCCGCGGAATTCAATTTCTTTGAAGCTGCTGACCTTCGCCTCCGGGGCGATGATGCTGCCCAGGAGCCGGGCATAGCGGCCGATCTTAACCTCGCGGTTCTGCAAGCAATTGAAAATCACCTTGCTGCTCACCGCCTCCCCGGCCGGCGAGGTCATTTCCATCTCCCGCCCGAATTCCAGGTCGGTGGTAATGTTGATGATCACCGGATCCTGTTCGGTATTGAGTAAAATTTCCAGTTTGCTTCGGCGCAACCCTTCCAGGGATTTCAGGAAATATTCCCCACTGTGCAATTGCAGCGTCCCATCGCGGTTGATCTCCACATCGCCGTACGCCCCCGGGAGCAGATCGACGGTCGCATGCTTGGCAACCTCAACATCCTGTGCACCGTGAGCGAATCCTGCCAGCACCGGCAGCGGCACCGCATCGGCCGGCGTCCCGGATGTCTGTACCCCGGTGATCTCACCGTCATTATCGATACTCAATGCAAGCACGTCGCCTTCGATGGTATTTCGTTTACGGATGGTGACCTCCCCTACCGCCGAAAAATTGCCGCGATAGACCGAAGGATCGCCCTTGCGAAGCTGAATATCGCCATTGGAATGCACGTCGCCGTCGGCAAAACTGAGCGCGGCAAGATCCATGTCTCCATCGGATAAGATCAGGTAACCATCTGTTTCGGGAACGGGCAAGGTCTTCTCAAACACCGCAAAAGGCGAAAACTCCGAGGTGCGCCCTTTAATCTTGCGCTTTTCGGTGAGCACCGTATCGGTAATCTCCACCCAGGTGACGCCTTCATAATGATACAAACCCCGCTCGGTGTTGGGCAGCCCGGAGAAGGTCTGGTTGGCGTAGCTCAGTTCGATGCTGGCATCGCCGCTGAACACTGCGGTGGTCGAGATCAGGTAGCAAATCGGGGGATCGCCCACCGTCACATCCGGAGGCGGGGGTGGGCAGTTCTGCCCGCTGTCGATCGTCACTTCGGTGATCCCCGGCTCGATCACATTGTCAAAGATAACGATCACGGTGTCGACGTCATTACCGATAAACACCGGAATGCTCACCTCCACACTGTCGCCGCTGGTGGTGTTGTTCAGGGGCGTGTTCAAGGTCAGCGCCGAGGCAGAAATGACGATATTGGTCAGATTTTCCACATTGCTGCCGTTGTAGAACGCCCGGCGCAGACCCTGTCCTTCCCCCTCTGCCCAATAGATCTTCTTGTTGAAGCGGTCGAGGGTCATGTCGGTTAAGGTGGAAAGTCCCGCCAGCACCTGCTCGTTTCCGCTGCCGTCGAGATTGGCGCGGCGGATGGTCTCGCTGCCCAGGTCTGCCCAGTAGATTTTATTGCCGGTCTCATCGACTTCGATCGCTCCCACAAAGCTGAGGGTGTCGGCCGCGCCGGAAAGCAGGGTGGTGACGGTGGAGGATCCAAATGGCTTCTTAAAGATCTTATCACCGGCGGCGCTGGCAAAGTAAAGGTCGCCGTTCAGGCGGTTGACGTCGATTGCCCCGGCCGGTTCCGGGATGGGAATCAGGCTGGGTTCCCCCCCACCCCCATCCAGGCTGATAAATTCGATCAAACCGGCGCTGCCGTTCGTCCAGTAAAGCCGGGCATTGGCCACATCCGCTACCAGGTCGCGGGTATCATCCGATCCGTCGATCACATAGCTGATCGTGCCGGTATCAAATGAATAACGGTTGATCTCAGTATAGGTCACCTCGCTGATGATCTGCTGCACAAAATAAAGCTCGTTGAATTCCGGCACGTAGCTCAGCGATTGAATCGGCGATGTGAAGCCGTCGATCAAGGTGCTGGAAGTGGAAGCCTCCAGATCCCAGGTATTGACATCGCCGCTGGCCACGTCAATGTAGTAAATTTCGCTCTGCGCAGTGCCGAAACGCGGATAAAGCAACAGCAGCGCCAGCAGCAGGAAAAGCCCGTTTGCAGCCGTCTTAACAAAATGCACAGACCGCTTAATCATGAAGTATTGATGATAAACCATATATTCTCTCCTCACAATGAACGCCTGGTAATGGGTCTACAGTATCGCAAAAACATTCGCCCTCTCTCGCGACAACCCCCCGGTATACTGTAGGTTGGAATTTACATTATCCATCTTATGCAACAAAATCTTTTCATTACGTGATTTAAGTTGTCTAATTAACCTTCAAAAAATATATTAAACCGGTATGCCGGAATTTACAAAAGGAAAATGCATGAAATTTTTCCCATTACGATCTTTGCTGGAATTCTCCATGATAATCCTGATCTTACTGGTGGCTGCCGGGCATACGCTTAACGCTCAAGCGCATGTTCACCCGGCTGGCGACACCGGCCAGCGCTTTATCCAGAATTTCAGTTTCCGCGACTATAACGCCTACAGCGAAAACTGGGACATTGTGCAGGACCGGCAGGGGATCATCTATGCAGCCAATGGGAAAGGCATTCTGGCCTATGACGGCGTCAGTTGGCGCCTGACGGAAAGCGAGTCGGTTTATTCGCTGGCGGTGGACGGGAACGGGGTGGTGTATGTCAGCATGTACGGCGACTTCGGTTATCTGGAAGCGGAGGCCTCCGGACAGACCCGCTTTGTTTCGCTCCTAGACAAAAGCAGCGGCGAGTACGACAATCTGTTAGGCCGCCGACTGCTGGCGCGTTCCGAGGGCATCTATTGCGCCTCCCGGGAATTCATTCTGCGCTGGTCCCCCCGGGGCCTTCGCAAGTGGCACCCCAAATCCTGGTTCGGATCGATCTTTTTTCTACATCAGCAGATCTACGTCTACGCCGGCGAAGTGGGATTAATGCGCTTGGAGAATGATTCCCTGCAACTGGCTCCCGGGGGAGAATTTTTTGCCGACGCAGGCGTTTCGGTCATGCTGCCTTCTGAAATTGACGGTGACACCACGGCAATATTGATCGGCACCCATTCCCGGGGCTTATTTTTATATGATGGCAGCAGCATCCGCCCTTTTCCTGCGGCAGTAAACGATTTTTTGAAAGATAACGAACTCTCCTGCGGGGTGCAGTTGCGTGATCGAACCTACCTGTTGGGCACCCAGCGCGGAGGGGCAGTGCGGATCGACCGCCGCGGCAACATTTTGGAAATACTGAACGAAGCCGGCGGCATCCGCAATGATGAGGTGCAGGCGATCTATCCGGACCGGCAGGGCGGCCTGTGGCTGGCACTCTACGACGGCATTTCCCGGGTGGAACTTCCTTCCCGCTGGTCTTTCTTCGACGAAGCATCCGGTATTCAAAGCGATGTCAGTGCTGTCCAGCGCCATCGCGGTGGGCTTTACCTGATTGGGCGCTTTGGCCGTTACCGGGGAATTTATTCCCTGTCACCGAAATCCACGGCGCCAGAGCAAAACGGTCAGATTTCCCAATTCGTATGTAGCCACCTGGCGGATATTAAAACCAATGCCTGGGCGTTGCTTTCTGCCGGGAAGGATCTCCTCGCCGCTACCGATGAAGGCGTCTACCAGATCCGGGGCAGCAAAGCAACCTTGCTGCCGAGTAATCAGGTGTATACCCAGTCACTCTGCCGCTCGCAGCAGGACAGCAACCGGGTGTATGTCGGCCTGGGAGACGGCCTGGCAGTATTGGAGCGGGTGCGCGGTCAATGGGTCAGTCGCGGGCGCCTCGCCGCTACCGATGCCGAAGTTGCTCATATTGTGGAAGACCGCGATGGCGTGCTGTGGCTGGAAACCTGGGCCGGGGATATCTGGCGGGTCAGCGACCGGCGCGGCGGGGAATTTCGTGATCCTGCAGTAATCACTGTGGAGCAGTTCGATACCCGGAACGGTCTGCCGGCGGAATATGCCTATGTCAGCACCGTGCGCGGGCGGGCGCTGTTCCCGACCTCGGCCGGATTACGCCGTTACGATCCCGCGACGCAAACCTTTCCCCCGGACAGCACTTTCGGTGCCGCCTATGCCGATACCACCCGCGAGATCCAGTATGTGGTGGAAGACCTGCAGGGGCATGTCTGGCTCTACTCCCTTCACCGCGACGAGGTCCATCTGGCTGCCGCGGTGCTTCAGGAAGACGGAACTTATCGCATCGAGGAAACCCCCTTGCTGCCGCTCGCTTCCCTGGGCGACATTGTCTATCACATCTATCCGGAGGCGAGCGGAATCACCTGGTTCGGCACATCGGAAGGCCTTTTCCGCTACGATCCGGCGATCGCAATGAATTATGCACTGGATTATCCGGCTCTGATCCGCCGGGTCAGCGTAACCGCCCAGGAAGGTGATTCAATCATTTACTACGGTGGCACACCGTTTGAAAAATTACAGAAAAAGGAAGGCGCACCGGCGGTGCTGGTCTACCGCAACAACGCCATCCATTTCGAATTTGCCGCCACTTACTTCGACGCCCGGGGAGCCAACCGCTATCAATCCAAGCTTGAGGGATTCGAGAAAAAATGGTCGGAATGGAAAAAGGAGAGTCAGAAAGACTACACGAACATTCCGGAGGGAAACTATACCTTCCGAGTGCGGGCCCGGAACCTATATGGGCATATCAGCAGCGAGGGCGCTTATGCGTTTCGTGTATTGCCTCCCTGGTACCGCACCTGGTGGTCCTACATCCTTTATGCCGGGGCTTTTTTCCTGGCCTCCTGGGGGATCAGCCGGGTGCGCAACCGCCAGTTGCAGGCCCGGAGCCGGGTGCTGGAAGGAAAGGTGCGCGAGCGAACCCGGGAAATCCGTCAGCAGGCGGAAGAGATCCGTCAGCAGGCGGAAGAGCTGCAGGAGAAAAATGATGAGCTGATCCGTACCCGGGAGAAGCTGGTGGTGCAGGAGAAACTGGCCTCGCTGGGATCGCTGACTGCCGGGATCGCGCATGAGATCAAGAATCCGCTGAACTTTGTCAACAATTTTGCCGGGCTGTCGATCGATCTGGTGGATGATTTGCGCAAGGAAATGGATGCGCTCACCAGCGGGAAAGCCGATGCGGAAACCGTGGCGTATGCAGAAGAGCTGATGCGTGATCTGCAGATGAACGTCACCAAGATCAATGAGCACGGCCGGCGCGCCGACAATATCATTCAGGACATGCTGAAACACTCCCAGGGCGTCGCCGGAAAATCCGCCCGGGTGAAGATCAACGATCTGGTGGATGAATACGTCAATGTGGCCTATCACAGTTTCAAAGCACAGCATCCCGGAATCACGATCACCCTGGA
Organism: Calditrichia bacterium; assembly: GCA_020635015.1. Lineage (GTDB taxonomy): Bacteria > Calditrichota > Calditrichia > RBG-13-44-9 > J075 > JACKAP01. The sequence goes on from JACKAP010000015.1 coordinate 73,948, forward strand.
AAAGGACTACGCTGATGATAGCGGAGAACTTGAGGTGCAGCCCCAGGATTTGAGCCGGGCGATCGTCAACATCGTCGACAATGCCTGCTATGCGGCAACCGACAAGCAAAAGCGCCGGGGGAACGATTTTATGCCCACGCTCAGCGTGCGCACCCTCCGGGTGGATCATTTTGTGGAAATCCGGGTGCGCGATAACGGTGAGGGGATTCCGGATAAAGTGCGGGAAAAAATCTTCAATCCCTTTTATACCACCAAACCGGCCGGCGAAGGCACCGGCCTGGGCCTTTCCCTGACCTACGACATCATCGTGAAGGTGCATGAGGGGGAGATTAAGGTCGAGACCGAGGCGGGGGAGTTTACTGAGTTTATTTTGCGGTTGCCGGGGGCGTGAAAGGCGTGGATGGGTTTATGGGTTTATGGTGTCTTATCACCTGATCTTTGATAATTGAGGAGTGGCAGTGGCAGTAGCAGTGGCAGGAAGTTGACTGCAACTGCCACTGCTACTGCCACTTGAAAAGCTTGGATTATCAAAGACTACGTGATAGAACAGGGTTTATGGGATAACGAACTTTTGCTCGCGACGTCCGTTTTTCCCCATTAACCCATCATCCCATTAACTTCTTCACCCATCTTTCAAATCAAGCACAACCGATTCCCAGCGCAGCGGAGGTTGAATTTTCGGGTAGCTCTTATGAGGAAAATATAACTTCCGTAATCTCATCAGCATATCCGGGAGGGCATATTGCGCCAGGGTCTCCCGGCAGGCCCGGTCGGCCAGCTTCGACAGGTCATAACGGCCGTCGATGACCTCCAGCATACGCTCGGCCAGTTCCGCCGAATTTTCATTTTCGAACATTACTCCGCTCTGGCGATGGGTCACGATCTCGCGGTTGCCATAGGTGTCGGAAACCAGCATGGGCAGGCGGCAAACCGCTGCTTCCAGGAGGGTGATCGGCAGGCCCTCCCAGCGCGAGGGCAGCAGCAGCAGGTCGCAGGCTTTCATGAAGCGGTACACGTCATCCCGGCTGCCGGTGAAGCGCACCAGGTCGCTGACGCCCAGCGCCTCTGCCAGCGCCTGGATTTCCGAAAATCGCTGCCCCATCCCTCCGACCAAAACAAACATCACGCCACGCTCCCGTAAGTCTTGCTGGATCCGGGCAACCGCCTCCAGCAAGACATCATGCCCCTTCTGAAAAGGAAAGCGGGCGACGGTCAAAAACAACCAGGCGTTTTCCGGCAACGCCAGCTCCCGGCGCAAAGCGGTTTTTCCCAGGGTAATATTCTCAATCCCCCGGCAGTCGATCCCATTGGGAATATATTCGCAGCCGCGCACCCGGTAAGCGGTTTCGATAAACCGGCAATCTTCCCGTGATACCGCTACCACTTTGTCCACCCGGTGAAAGAGATAGCGCTCCAGTTGAAAACGCAGGCGGTGCTTCAGCATATTCAGCGGGCCTTTCAGGAATTCATACTGATGAATATGCATGCCGTGGGCGGTAAAGTATACCGGCATCCGGTAGCGCCGCAGGGGATTCAGGAACAGCCGGGTCAGGGGCCGGAGGTGATGCACGTGGATCAAGTCTGGCTTAAAATCCAGCACCTCCTGGGGCGCATAACCGCCGCGAAACAACTGCACGTTGAGCAGATTTTCAAAACGCCCGGTATCATCGCCCCCATCGGCAAAGATGCCGAATTCCACTTCCGGCATCCCCCGGGCAATCTGGTAAATGTGCTCTGCACCGCCCCCCACCACAAAGCGGTCGGTGAGCAGGGCAATTCTTCTGAGGCGGGGCGGGTAGGCGATTGCTGCATTCATAGCTGCTCCAGGACAATGTCGGCTTCCCGGGGACGGCACACCTGCTGTGCCGCCGCCTCTCCGCAATTGAAAAGCAGGTCCAGCACCGAGAGGCCGGAAATAAATTCGCCAAACCGCTGTGGATAAACTGGATGCATAAAGTCGTTATACTGCAATTCGATTCCCACCTCCCGGAAGGCGCCTTCCCGCAAGTAGCTGGTGCTGCCTCCCCGGCCGGAGATATAACGAGCGCAGCCGGTTTTCTCTGCCATCTGCACGATCCGCCCGGTGGCATCGCAGGGAGGGATATTCAACTCCGAGCTCAGACAGAGCGGTCCCTCGATGCCCAGCGCCCGGCGCAGATACCCGATGATGTGAATGTTGAGGTCGGCCAAGAAGTGCCATTCCCGGCGGTAGAGGTTATCGAAGAAACCGGCATACAAATCAAAATAAGGAGCGGCGGCATAATTACGGCACAGCGCCTTCCAATGCTTGCGGCGCCAGTTGCGGCTAGCGTCGATGCGCACCTCGCGGATCAACTGCAGTCCCCGGCCTTTGGTCAGCACCGGCACCGTGAGCCACTGCGCCCCCTGAGCGGTTTTAATGCGGGTGCGGTTGGTGTAGCCCTGGGTGCTGTACTGCACATCATCCGCCAGCACAAAGCAGTCGGATAGCGCCATCTTGTTGAAATAACCGCTCCAGGGAATATAATTAGGCTGATGCGCGCCGAGGGTTGGCATGGATTTTCCTTTCTTTAATAAATATGGTAGAGACGTCTCACTTCTAATAGAACGCGGATGACACGGATACTCGTGGATAAGACATATTAAAAAGAAAAAATAACCACAGCCACAGAGACACGGAGATCACAGAGAACTGAAAACCTCTGTGTTCTCTGTGCCTCTGTGGCAAAAACACAGAAAGAATCATCCGCGAGAATCTGCGTCATCCGTGTCATCCGCGTTCTATTCACCGCCACCAAAAGCATCTCTATTCTGCAAAATCTGCCGGAAAGCCCCGGCCACCCGCTCGACATCCTTTGCGGTCATCTCCGGATAGATCGGCAGGGCGATGGTGCGTTCCAGGATATCCTCCGCCACCGGAAAATCCCCCGGCCGGTAGCCGAAGCGCTCGCGATAGAACGGCTGGAGATGGCAGGGCGGCCAGTAGATACTCCCGCTCTGGATTCCGAAATCGCCGGCCAGGGAGCGGGCCACCGTTTCCCGTAAAAAGGGTTTCTCCAGGAGCAGGGGGAATTTGTAGTAGCTGTGACGAGTGTGCTCCGGGCAGGGGAACCGGCGCAGTCCGGGAATGCCGTTCAGGGCCACCTCATATAGCCGGGCGATCTGCCCGCGTTTGTCCAGCGCTTCATCGAGGCGTTGCAACTGGTAGTATCCTACCAGGGCTTGAATTTCGCTCATGCGCCAGTTGTAGCCCAGGCGCAGTAGCAGGTTCTTGTTCTCCCCACGGTTCTCCTCGCCGATGGCAATACCGTGGCAGCGCAGGCTGCGGGCAAAATCGGCGCAGGCGGGGTCGTTCGTAGTGATCATACCCCCTTCCCCGGTGGTCATCGGCTTGGTGGGATAGAAGGAAAACGCGCCCCCGTCGGCCAGGCTGCCGGCCGGCTGCCCGTTCAGCGCCGCCCCGGGTGCATGGGCGGCATCCTCGATCAAGAACAGCTCCCGCTCCCGGCAGATACGGCGGATATCTTCCAGGTCCGGAGTGATCAGCCCGGCGATATGCACCAGCATCACCCCGCGGGTGTGGGGGGTGAGTTTGCGAATAATTTCCTGCGGATCGAGACATAAGGTTGCCGGGGAGATATCCGCCAGCACCGGGGTGCCCCCGGCAAAGATCACCGCGTTGCCGCTGGAGAGGAAGGTGTTGGTGGGTACGATCACCTCGCCGCCTTCCACCTGAAAGTAGCGCAGCAGGATCTCCAGAGCGCTGGTGCCGGAGTTGGTGGCAACGGCATGGGCGGTGCCGGCATGGCGGGCAAACGCCTCCTCGAACCGCGCGATCCAGGGGCCCTGGGTTAACCGGCCGCCCTCCAGGATCTTCACCATCTCGGCGGCGATCTCCGCCCGGTCGGTTTCCGGAAAATAAGGTTTGTTGGCGGGAAGATGGGGTGTCATTTCTGATTTGCTCCGAATGATGTAGGTAATTACAATAATTCGGTTGACCGGATAAAAAGGTTATTCGTTAATGGGTTAATGGGTGTATGGGTTAATGGGAAAAACAAAGATCGCATGTGCAAGTCCGTCAACCCATCAACCCATCAACCCATTAACTCATCAACCCATTAACTCATTTACATACTCACTCATCCCCTCCCGCAACGACCGCGGCCGAAAGCCCAACACCTTTCGTGCCCGGGTATTGTCGAAGCAAAACCGGCGCGATACGGCTGCCGGGCGTTCGACAATATCGATATTCGCACCAGTCAACTCCCGGATCAGGCGGGCGGCTTCCGCCACCGACACTTCCTCGCCGCTGCCGATGTGAAACAGCCGATCCGCTGCCGGAAGTTCACCGGAATTCGCTTGCAGCCAGGAAAGTGCCAGCAGCAGTGCTTCCGCCGCATCTTCGGCGTAGAGAAAATCGGAGGTACGGTTTCCCGGCGCTTCCAGCGGAGCGGGATTGCCGCTGAGACAATGGCGCACAAATTTGGCGATTACCCCGCTCTCCTTACCGGTTCCGTAAACCCCGGGAAACCGCAGGATCGCATCATGCAGCCCGGCGGAACGGCCGAAATAGCGGCAGGCCTCCTCGGCCAGCAGCACGCTGAAACCGTTCGGCTCTACCGGCGCAGCGGGATGCGTCTCGGCGACCGGCATGGTTTCCAGATGCTCGATATCGTAGACCATCATCGCCGATCCCTGAACCCAGACCGGCAATCCGAAGCCGCTCCCGAGGGCTGCCTGAAATAGATTGAGCGTACCTTCATAGTTGGTGCGGTAAGCTTCGGTTTCTTCCAGCGCGGGAAGGCGCTGAGCGGCGGGATCGGGGAAATAGCGCGCCACGGCGAGGTGGAACACGGCATCAAAGCGATTTGCGCGAAATAATTTCCGGCAGAATTCCCGGTCGGTAATATCACCCCGGAACAGCCGCAATCGGCCATGCTCCCGTAACGGTTTCAACAAAGCCGGGTGCTCCGCGCGGGAGAGTGCTGCCACCATGTGACCGTCTTCCAGCAGGCGGCGGCACAGCCGGTGGCCGATCAGCCCGTTGGCGCCGGTGACCAGGATCGACAGCGGCTGCATCATTCGGCCTGGATGATCAGACGGTGGATCGAATTATTGCCGTCGGCATTTTCCAGGGCGGTCAACTCATCCATCGGCTGCACGTTACCGGCGCTGTCGGTTGCCCGGGCGTAGACGCCGTACTTCCCTTCGGCATCCGGCACCTGCAGGTCAAACTCCCACTGGCACCACACGAACGGCGCGGGCCAGGGATTGGCGTTGATCCTCCCCAGCGCCTCGGAAAATGCCGTGCCATCGGAATCATCATAAGTCGGGCGGGCGGCGCTGCCGGGGCGGTCAAAAATCCGGGCATCTTGCCAGACGATGTTTCCGTCGGGCTCATTGCGCCCCTTCACCTTCACCAGACCAATCTCCACCCGTTCCACCGGATTGACCCCGCTGACCGCCACTCCCTGCACTGTGAACAATTTTCCCCGCGAGACTTTTTGGTAATTCACCGGATTGTAGATCCGCGAGTTGATTTGCAGCGGCGGAATGTCCGCCCAGGTAATCTCCGGCTCGGAGGAGCGCACCGGCCGCGACTCCCAATAGCCGTCAACCTCGTCGCGATCGCTGACCTCGATCTCCATCAGCGCTTTGGGGCTCTTCATGCCCAGCATGTCCGGCACCACCATGCGCACCGGGAAACCGTGGGCCAGGGAGCCGTCGCGGCGCTCGCTGAAAGGGATTCCGTTGAATTTATAAACCAGGTAGGCCGGGGTGGGATCGTCGTTGATGATGCGCGCTTTCAGATGATTGGTTGTGTATCCGTCATAACTGCGGAAATAGACCCGATTTGCCTGTGCCCAGTCGACACCCAGTTCATTCTCCAGGTAGAAACGCAGCGGCACCCCGGAAAAGTAGCCGTTGCTCATCTGAAATCCTCCCGGGGTGTTGCCGACGCATTGAAAGGTCTGGAAAAAAGAAGCTTCCTCCGTCGGGTAGCGAGTGGCGATGTCATCGAAACTTAAGTTCGTTTCCTTGATGATGCTGCCGTTCACCGTTTGGGTCAGCTTCAGGCGCCAGGTGCTCAGGTCGAGGTCCGCCGGGCGGTACTCCCGGCCTTCAAAGAACTGAATGTAAAAACCGCCGGCTTCTTCCGGCAGATTCACCGGCGAACAGAAATTCAGCCCGATCGGATCAATGGTCGGTTCCACGCTGTTCCGGGTACAGCTGAAAAAACCGCTACCCGGCACGAAGATCAGCGCAGTTCCGCCGATGAAAAGCTTGATAAATTCTTTCCGGTCCATAATAAGTTCTCCCGACTACAGGTTTTAATTCAGCGTTTAATGGCGATCCCGACAAAGACCTCAGTCGTTTTGGGGATATTCTCTCCCGCGGTGGTGCTCAGATAAGTCACATCGAGATCGATATGCGGGCTCAACAGCAGAATAACCCCGCCCCCCAGGCGGGTTTTTTCCTGGGACAGCGGAAAGCCGAAAAGGTTACTCTCTCCCGTCGCAGAACGGGTGCTGGTGATGCCGTTGATCAAAAAGCGCAGCAGAAAATCGTTTAGTACCGTATAACCTGCCTCGAAATTATACTGGATCTCGTCGACAAAATCCCCCCCGCGGAAGCGGTAGCCGACATCTCCGGTCAGGTAAGCGGGCACCGGGTAGAGCGACAGGCCCAACAGCAGCTTGGCGTCGAAATCGGTCTCACCGTTGCCCAGGGGAGGGATATCGGCAATTTCGTACCCCAGCGGAATTTTCGCGCCGCCCAGCAGCGAGGCCACCACCGGCCGGGCCAGGAACTGATATTTGGCCTGGAGCTCCAGGTCGCCGCTGAAATAGCCCGAGGTTTCGCCGCGCAGGAAATTGGCCTCGTTGACCGAATGCTTGAAGAAGGGGGTGCTGAGAACCAGGGTTGCCCGGTTGGTCAAGCCGTATTCGCCATAGAAATAAAGCGCATTGTCTTCGAAAAGCGCCGGGGAATTGTTGCCGAAAATGCGGTTGGCATCGGAATAGATATAAGTCAGCTTGGTGTAATAATGCCCTTTTTGCTGCGCCCAGGCGCCGGCGTAGAGGGGAGTGCCGATGATCATCGTGCTCAGGCAGAAAATCAGCAACAATTTAAACTTCCGACCCATCCGGAATCCTCCCGGTTAGTTAGTTGTCAGTTGTCAGTTGTCAGTTGTTTTTTTGAAGAGAACCAGCTTTCATCGGTGTTTATCCGTGAAAATCCGTGGCTAAAACCCAACATGTAGTTCGCATTACTTGCAAGTGGATATTAAGAGCGGAAGTTCACAAAACCATCACGTGAATCTAATTGATTTCTTGTTTCTGCGGATCCATCAAAGCCGTATATTGCTTCATGAAAGACTGGCACCTTTACATTATCCGCTGCCATGACGGCTCACTTTATACCGGGGTAACGATCGATGTGGAGCGGCGTTTCCGGGAGCACCAGGCTCAGGGTAGAAAATGCGCCAAATATCTGAAAGGAAAAGCGCCGCTGGCGCTGGTATTCCAGATCTGCATCGGGGAGAAGCGGAAAGCCTATCAGCTTGAATGGCACATCAAACAGCTCCCCCGGCCTAAAAAGGAAGCCTTGCTGCAGGGCAAGATTACGCTGGGCACACTTTTTGAACAAAAATAATATTTATTTCTTGACAAAAACACCGGAGCAATCTAACTTAGTGCGCTTTTTAGGAATTCAAGCCTGCCTTAATTGTTTAATCCAGTCTTAGAATCCCCTAAAGTAACTAATTGTTGTAATGTTTTCATGCAGAAGGAGTACTATTAATGTCTGATCGTATCAATGGCGTTGTTAAATGGTTCAATGACAGCAAAGGTTATGGTTTCATTTCCAGCGCTGACGGCGAAGATGTATTTGTGCACTACAGCTCGATTCGCGAGACCGGCGGTTTCCGCTCTCTGGAAGAAGGCCAAAAAGTCGAATTCACCAGAGGTGAAGGCAAAAAAGGCCCCCAGGCACAGGACGTCGTCGCCATCTAAGGCAGCGCCTGTAATTTCTATCAAGTATTCATGAGTCTGTGACAATAAGTGTTTTAATCGACCGATTTGACTTTGCTTGATAATTTTCCCAACCCGGCAGATCAACGTGTAACGTTTCTGCCGGGTTGTTTTTTTGCTGGATGCTGGATGTTTGCCGGCTGTGCCGGCGATGTTTGCTCGCTCTCGCTCGCGATGTTTGCTCGCTCTCGCTCGCGATATTTGTTCGCTTCGCGAACGATGTTTACGCTCCGCGCGTTATTCGGCAGCGACGTTGGCAGCCCCCCGCCGGAGATTGCCGCGCCGCCAAAACCGCGGCTCGCAATGATAACCCCCTAAAACCCCATTACCATCCAGCATCCAGAATCTTTATCCTTTATCCTTTATCCTTTTATCGGGATTATCTACCGCTCGCTTTACACTTCCTCATCAAACCCTTCCCATACATCAAACCAGTACGCCAGGTATTTCCATTCGCCCCAATCGGTATAGATTTGCTGTGCTTCCGCGTCGCTCGGCTGCGTGTTCGGAAAATATTTCTTCGCGACAAACTGGCGGAAGACGCTGTCTACCGCTAACTCATCGTGGCGGCCGAGCAGCATCAGCAGGGTGGCAGCAGCGTAATTACCGACACCTTTCACGGCCAGCAGGCGTTTTTTCATTTCGGGTGTCGTTATCGCCCGGTCCCAAAAGCTGCGTAAATCCAACTCCCCATCAACGATCCTTCGGGCCAGCGTATACACATATTCGGCACGGTAGCCCAGGCGCACGGTTGCGCTAAAATCTTCCAGCGGCACCGCCGCAATCGCTTCCGCAGTTGGAAATGCTTTATGAGTTGGATCGCCGGCAAAACTGTCCCCGTAAGCCTCCACCAGCCCTTCCACCATCCGCTTGGTGCCGCCCCACTGGATGTTGGTGGTGCAGAGGGTCTTCACAATGTCTTCAAACAATCCCGGTGAGCGCAGCAGTCGCCCCAATCCCTGCCCGAGCTTCTCCCAGCGGCCCCCCTTACGGCGGCAGAGTTCATAAAAATCATGAAACGCCTCATCAACCCGGAACATGTGCCCCACCAGATCGAGCAGGATTTTCTGCTCCCCGGCGGACAATGTCCCGGGATGCTCAACGGCGATATGGATCTCCGGCTGTGCCACGGTACCGGTTCCCCGGACCGTCAGACGCACCACCTTGCCATCCGGCAGCCTTTCAATCCGCTGCAGGATCTGTTTTTGCGCATCCCAGCGGTTCGGCAGCAGCACCACCCAGCCGTGGGAATAGGCGGTGGCGGCAAAATGGAACGGTCCCTGTGGGTGGATGGTGAGATGGGTGGTGTGGATCTTCATGGTGCTCCCGGTTTAGTGAAAACTGAAAAATTTTTACTCCCGAACCCCCAGTGAATTATTCCGTAAAAAAATTTGCTACTCATTGCATCATCATTTTCCCGGGAGCCTGCCATGTTCAAAAACTACCTCAAATCCGCTTACCGCAATTTGCTCAAAACCCGGCTGTTCTCCTTCATCAACATCATGGGACTGGCAGTCGGAATGGCCGCCGGCCTGCTGATCTTACATTACGTGATTTTTGAAAAAAGTTTTGACAACTTTCACCAAGCCAGCGATCGGGTCTACCGTCTGCGCTACGAGCGCATCGGGGTGGACGGCAGCGGTGCGGTGCGCTTCGCTTCCTGCTGCCCCCCCGCCGGCAAGCTGATCCGCGAGCGCTACAGCCAGGTGGAAAATTTAGGGCGGATGCTGAAATATGCCGCCGCGGTATCCTACCAGGACCGCCGGTTTATCGAAAACCGAATGTTCTTCGCCGAGCCGGAGCTGTTCGAGGTGCTGCAGTTCGAATTCCGGTCCGGCGATCCGGCGGAGGGGATTTCCCAGCCGAACAAGGCCTTCATGTCGGAATCGACCGCCCGCAAATATTTCGGTGATGAAGATCCGCTCGGCAAGGTGTTCAGCGTCGATCAAAAAACCGATTACGAAGTGAGCGGGGTGTTCCGCGACCTGCCGGCCAATTCCCATTTGAAAGCCGACATCCTCCTGGCCTGGGAAAACCTGATCACCCTCTACGGCCCGGAATTCCAGGATGCCTGGGGGCATACCGGTGTCTACACCTATCTGCGCCTGAAGCCCGGCACCGACATCCCGGCATTTGAAGCTCAATTAGCGGAACTGGTCGAAGCAGAATTCGGCGAGGCGCTGAAACATTACAATCTGGTGATGAACCTGCCGCTGCAGCCGCTACGCGACATCCACCTCAGCTCCCATTTCATGCAGGAATATGAACTGAACGGCGAGCTTGACACGGTCAATTTTTTGCTGATTATCGCGGCTTTCATCATCATCATGGCCTGGGTCAATTACGTTAATCTTTCCACCGCCCGCACCCTCACCCGCGCCCGGGAGGTCGGCCTGCGCAAGGTAGCCGGCGCCACCCGCGGCCAACTGATGGGACAATTCTTCCTGGAGACCCTGCTGATCAACCTGGCCGCACTGATATTGGCATTGGGACTGATTGCACTGGCATTGCCGCTGTTCCACGCGCTTACCGGCATTCCTCTGTCTCATACCATCTGGGCGCAGGGCTGGTTTGGGCCGGCCATCCTGATCCTGCTGGCAGCAGGTATTTTACTCTCCGGTCTCTATCCGGTCACCGTGATGAGTTCCTTCCAGCCGGCGGCAGTGCTCAAAGGCAAGTTGGGCGGAACCGGCAGCGGGATCAATCTCCGCAAAGCGCTGGTAGTATTCCAGTTTGTGATCGCCGTGATCTTGCTCTCCGGCACCTTCACGGTCTACCGACAGCTGGCCTTCATGCAGCAGCATGATCTGGGATTCGATATGGATCAAACCCTGGTGATCAAGGCGCCGCGGGTGCGTGATGAATTGTATGGCGAAAAATTTGCGACTTTCAAAAAGACCTTGCTGGTGCATAGCGCGGTCAAAAACATCTCCCACGCCACCGACGTGCCGGGACGGCAGATCTGGTGGGATGCCGGCGCGATCCATAAGGAGGGCGAGGATGCCAGCAAGGGGAAGAATTACCAGATTGTGGGGATCGATGCGGATTATATCGATCTATTTGATCTAAAACTGGTTGCCGGGCGGAATTTCTCGCCGGACGCCCCCGCCGATAAGGAGGCATTGATCCTGAACGAAACTGCGGTTCGCTGGATGGGTTTTGACAGCCCGGAAGATGCGGTCGGAGGACGAGTCGATTATTGGGGCAATATTTTTACCATCATCGGAGTCTTGCAGGATTATCACCAACAGTCGCTCAAGGCAGAATTTGAATCCCATCTCTACCGCTACCTGCCCACCGGCCGCGACGTGCGGGGGGTGTTTGCGGTCAAGTTATCCGGACAGGATATCCCGGCGTCCGTCGCACTGATCAAAAGCCGCTATGACGAATTTTTCCCGGGAAATCCCTTCGATTATTTTTTCCTGGATGAATATTATGATCAGCAATATCATTCCGACCGCCTGTTTGGGCAGGTTTTCACCCTGTTTGCCGGACTGGCGATTTTCATCACCGCGCTGGGCATCTTCGGCCTGGCGGCGTTCAGCGCCACCCAGCGTACCAGGGAAATCGGCATCCGCAAGGTGCTTGGCGCCGACATCCCCCGCATCGTGCTGCTGCTGAGCCGGGATGTGTTGATCCTGCTGGCGCTGTCCTGCATCATCGCTCTGCCGCTGTTGTGGTTTGGCCTGAACGGCTGGCTGGAGGGCTTTGCCACCCGCATGGCGCTGCACAGCGGGTTATTTATTTTCCCGATGCTGATCGTCGCCGGGATCACCCTGTTGACCGTCGGCTACCAGACGGTGAAGGCCGCCCGGGGGAATCCGGTGGAGGCGTTGAAGTATGAATGAGCTGAGGGCTGAGGGCTGAGGGCTGAGGGCTGAGGGCTGAGGGCTGAGGGCTGAGGGCTGAGGGCTGAGGGCTGAGGGCTGAGGGATGAGGGCTGAGGGCTGAGGGCTGAGGGATGAGGGCTGAGGGCTGAGGGATGAGGGAAATTAATTTGTAAATGCTTGACAGCAATACTTTTTAAAAGATTTCTTTCGCCCTTCGCCCTTCGCCCTTCGCCCTTCGCCCTTCGCCCTTCGCCCTTCGCCCTTCGCCCTTCGCCCTTCGCCCTTCGCCCTTCGCCCTTCGCAATCAATTTATGGTTCAACAGATGTCATATTAAGCGAATGGAAAAACGTCATGCTGAAAAGTTACCTGAAAGCCGCCTGGAGAAACATTCTCAAGAAAAAGCTGATCTCGCTGATCAGCATTACCGGCCTGGCCATCGCGCTGGCAGTATGCATCCTGGTTGCCAAATTCGTTTATGATGAGTTGCGCTATGACCGCTTTTATCCTCATGCCGGAGAACTTTACCGGATTGCGCTGGAGGGAGAATTATCCGGGATTCCCTTTGCCACCGCCACTTCCGGAGGGCCGGCGGGACTGGCGCTGAAAAACGACTTCCCGGAAGTGATCAACGCCTGCCGCCTGCGGATGGTCTCCCAGCCGCCACTGCTGGCAGCCGGTATCCGGAAGTTTTACGAGGAACAAGTGTTCTTTGCCGACAGCAGTTTTTTTGCGATGTTCGGCGGGCAGTTCCTCGCCGGCGATCCCCGGAGCGCCCTGGCAGCGCCGCACAGCATGGTGCTGACCGAGTCGATCGCCCGGAAATATTTCGGCGATGCGGATCCGCTGGGGAAAACCCTCACCTGGAATGAAGATGAGCTCTATACCATCAGCGCAGTTGTCGCCGATCCACCGCAACATACCCATCTCAAATATCACGCCCTGGCCTCGTTTTCCTCGTTGGCGCAGCGCCCGGAATTCCAGCGGATGTATAATTCCTGGTTTGCCTTCACCATCCATAATTATGTCCAGGTTTCCCCAACCGCCGACATCAACGAGCTGCAAAGCAAATTGCCGGTTTTTCTGGATACTTACATGGGAGAGGGCATCGCTCAGTTTGGCGGGCAGTTTGCTTTTTTCTTTCAGCCGGTGACGGATATCCATCTGCGGTCCGACCTCAAGCACGAATTTGAGCCGGGAGGCGATATCAATAAAGTGTACATTTTTGCATCGATCGCCATATTGATGCTGTTGATTGCCGGGTTCAATTATATCAATCTCCAAAACGCCGCTTCCCTGAAGCGGTTTCATGAAGTGGGGATGCGCAAGATCCTCGGCGCCAGCCGGCGAACGCTTTTTGGGCAGTTTTTACTGGAAAGCGTCCTTATCACGCTGTTCGCAATCCTGCTGGCGCTGCTACTGGTGCAGCTATCGCTGCCAACCTTCAATGACATTGCCGGCACGCAGTTGGATTTCTCCGATTTTCCCCTGCACTATCTGGTGCTGTTCCTGGCCGGTCTTTTTGTCGTGGCCGGATTGCTGACCAGTATTTATCCGGCCATTTTTCTCTCCGCTTTCCGTCCCCTGCAGGCGCTAAAAGGAGAGCGCGGATCGCTGACCGACCGAAAGATGTTGAAGCATTTTCTGGTAGGATTCCAATTTACGGTATCGATCGCCCTGATCAGCACCTCGCTGCTGGTGGTGAAGCAGTTGGATTATATCCGGCAGGTCGACACCGGCATCGCCGCGGACCATGTGCTGGTGCTGCCGCTGAGCAACCAGGATCTGCGCAGCAACTATCCGTTTCTCAAAGATGAATTCAGCAGACTGCCCGGGGTGGTCGATGTCAGCGCGGCATCGAATTATCCCGGGAAATTCACCCGCCGGTCCGGATTCCTCCCGGAAGGTTTTTCCGATAAGGAGAGCATGCTGATCAACAATGTGCTGGTCGATCCGAATTTTACCAAAATGATGGGGCTTCGGGTGGTTGCCGGCAGAGACTTTTTCGAGCAATCAACGGAAGGAAGCGGTGATGTATTGATCAACCGCACCTTGCAGCTTAAGTTGGGCTGGCAGGACCCCATCGGCAAAACCTTCGACGGCTTTGGCGAGCGCAAGCTGACCACCATCGGGGTGGTGGAGGATTTTCACTTTGCCTCCTTTCATAAAACCATCGAGCCGCTGATCATCAGCGCTTCCCCTGCCCAGGTCAATTTCATGTTGATCCGAATCAGCCCGGAACAACCGGCGGCAACCCTGGGTGCGCTGCAATCTTCCTGGGAACGGCTGGCGGAAGGATTTCCCTTTGAATATTTTTACCTCGACGAGTCGATCGATCACCTCTATCATGCCGATTGGCAGGCCAGCCGGATGGTGATTTACTTTACGGCGCTGGCCATTCTGATTGCCTGCCTGGGATTGTTTGCCCTGGCGCAGTTCAATCTGGAAAGGCGTACCAAAGAGATCGGTATCCGCAAAGTGCTGGGGGCTTCGGTTTCCCAGGTGGTGATGGTGCTATCCGGTGAATTCCTCTGGCGGATACTGGCCGCCAACCTGGTTGCCTGGCCGCTGGCCTATTGGGTGATAGACAAATGGCTGGAAAATTTTGCCTATCAAATCGACATCGGAGTGGGGAGTTTTATGATCGCCGGATTTGCGGCGCTGCTGATCGCCCTGCTGACGGTAGGATTTCAATCGTTGCGCGCGGCCCGGGCGAATCCGGTGGAGGCGTTGAAGTATGAATGAGCTGAGGGCTGAGGGCTGAGGGAAATTAATTTAAAAACGCTCTTACTGAGCACCGTGTAACGTTTTATCGCATGGTGCAAAGGGCATGGGGCATGGCGCCGTCATGTGCAAGCGCAGGTTCCGACACCCGCACTGTAATACACCATGCCCCATGCAAAAGTTCTCCGCATTACACAGTCCTCAGTATGAGCGTTTAAAAAAATACTTGGCAGTAGCACTTTGTTGGATTTTCTTCGCCCTCAGCCCTCAGCCCTCAGCCCTCAGCCCTCAGCCCTCAGCCCTCAGCCCTCAGCCCTCAGCAAGTTTAGTCGCCAAACTGCTGCATCCGCTCGAACAGCGCCTGGTTGTCGAAGAATAAATCGCGGTTGCCGGCGGTGAGGTATTCGATAAACTTTGCGCCGCCATAATAGAAGGCCACCCGGTTGTAGGGCGTTTCTTTGCCGCCGTGATTCAGAACGATGCCGTATTTTGCCTGCAGGCGATTTTCGACCAGGCGGGCGAAGCCTTCCTTCCATTCTTCCCAGACCATATATTCATAGTCGAGGGGATCGAGGTGCTTTTTCAAGGTCCGGCGGGCCTGCCGCACCCCGGCAGAGTCGTTGGCTGCCAGCGATTCGCTGAATTGCCCGTAAACGGCGGTGAATAATGAATCCTGGTAGGGAAAAGGATGATTGAGCTCCCAGCTGAAATCTTGCTTTTCCATCGCGATACGGTTGATTTCCAGGGTTTGCTTGAGGGGATATTCGCAGCTGCGCGCCTGGGCGCAGTGCATGAATTCGTGGAACATCACCAGGTAGCCGTTGAGATCATCGAAGGCATCGGGGCTGACCACGCAAACCGACTGCCAGTTGTAGCGCTCCAGGGGAAAGGCTGCCCGCACACCTCGCGATATGGGAAAGGGCTGCGGGGCTTTCTTGTGAAACCGGTAATTTCCAGAGATCGAATCGATATCGAAGATATAAAGCGATTCATTTTCTGCCACCGCCACCGGATAAAGCTTCTGCAGATACGGATGCAGCTCGTGCACTTCCTGCTGAATCATCCCCAGACGCCGCAGCGCGCTATCGCTGGAAGCGATGATGGCCGAATCGGCTCTGGCAGGCTGGGCAGAGCCGGTCATCGGTAGAAAAATAAATACCATACCCAAAGCAGCAGAGCGAAGCGCTTTTGACACCATAAACTCTCTCCTGATTAGATCTAGATTGTAAACGCATCAATTATTCAACAGGCGCAAAGTGCGTAAAGTGTTTGACCCTGAATACTGAAAGTTGCTTACCTCAGTACGGCAAACGATTTCCGGATGTTTCATTATCACCGAATATTTTTCGAAACTTTTTTCCTTCCCTTCATATCAGTATTTTAAAGGAAGGAAGCGCATTTAATTTGGTCATAATTCAAAGAAACACCTGAGTCAAAACGAATTACGATCACGTTTTTCGTAACGGTTGTTATATGAAATTATACCTGATCTCAACGCTGTGTTTAATACTTTCCGTCAGCATGGTTGCGGATCGTGTTAAGATCAAGAGAGTCCTGGACAGCAACCTGTTTGAGACCAATGCAGGGCAGCAAATCAGGCTTGTAAACATCGAGGCGCCATCCATCTCTGAACCGAATCCTCAAACCCGCGCGCTGGCATTCAAGATAAAAAGGTATGCCGAGGACCAATTCCTTCACCAATCGCTTGATGTTGAATATATAAAATCTCACGATACTCCGGCGGGGGTTCAGTTCGTACTGATGTGGAAGCAATATCCGCTGCGCCGGGTTGATTTTAATCAGCGGTATTTAGAGCAGGGTTACGGGAAGTTAGTTCATCACTCAATTGCGCCCATCCCACAAAAATATCTTGATGCCGAGCAAATGGCGAAGTCCAAAAAACGTGGTGTATGGAATCAATATTGGTATACACCGCCACCTCCTAAGCGCTATGCCGTCCGTATGCTATATGGTTCCGGTAGCTATGAGAAATCCGAGGGAACCTATCATGAAGCGTTGCTATCCGTCCATCCTTTCGGCCCACGACGCGGCTCCGGCGTAAGATTTGCGATCTTGTATGGGAGATATACGCAAGAATATGCCGCACCGCAAACCGGCGTTACCTACTATTCGGCAAACCCTTATTGGTTCATAAATGGCAAATATTTGGGCCTGGAACAGGGACTTCTCATATCGCGTTTTCCACACTCGGAAGGAATTAAATTCATTATGCTGCCAAGTGTTCGATTGAAGGCGGGTATCCTTAATCAAGCTTATGTAAGCCTGGATTTCCTGACGGATGTACTCTACTCGCTATTTTCATATGGCATTAATCTTCAATATCCCCATTTCAAGATGTGGATCGGCGCAACGCCGCGGTTGATTGCAGATCGGCAGATCATTGCGATAAAGACAGAATATCTTATCGGGAAAAGGGTTTTATTGAACTTGCATGGCGCCCGCTATCGCAATCGCTATGAAGCGGAAGATGTCTTTGGATGGCGTTTTGGTTTCGGCTATATATTTCAATAGCCGAAATTTATGGGCGAAGAGCGAAGAGCGAAGAGCGAAGAGCGAAGAGCGAAGAGCGAAGAGCGAAGAGCGAAGAGAAAAATAAAAGACTTGCAAAGCAAAGCAAGTGAAAAAAATTCCACGCTCCACGCTCCACGCTCCACGCTCCACGCTCCACGCTCCACGCTCCACGCTCCACGCTCCACGCTCCACGCCCTTCGCGTCTTTCATTCCGCACTCCGCATTCCGAAATCCGAATTCGTCACGCCCTCTGCGCCTTGCCCATCCGCAACGCCTTACCCGCGAGCCGCCCGCTAAAATTATCCTGATCGATCACCACCTCCCCGTTGACAATCACGTAAGGAATCCCCTCGGGGTACTGATGCGGCTCGCCCCAGGTAGCGCGGTCACGCACCCGGGCGGGGTCGAACAGGGTCACATCGGCCCAGTAGCCCTCGCGGAGCAAACCGCGGTCGACCAGGCCGAGGGTTTGCGCCGGCAGGGCGGTAATTTTGCGCACCGCTTCTTCCAGCGGCATCAGGCCCTCTTCCCGCACGTATTTGCCCAGCAATCGCGGGAAGGTACCGAACGCCCGGGGATGGGGGTTGCCGGAACGCAGCGGCCCCTCGGCGGCCAGCGCCGAGCCGTCGCTGGCGGTCATGCAGTAGGGATAGGCCAGCAGCGCCGCGGTATTCTCCTCGCTCATGGCGAAGCCCACCATGCCTCCGCCCCCTTCTTCGGTGGTGATCAATTCCATCAGCAGCGCAAAAGGATCCCGATCGCTCCCGGCCAGTTCCGCAATGGTCTTGCCCTCGTATTTTTTTCGTTCCGGATTACGCGGCACGCCGGAGATCATCACCGATCCCCAGCCGCCGATCTTCTCCACTTTCGCCAGCACCTCCGCCATCAGCGAATCGCGCAGGCTGCCGTCCTGCAGACGTGCGACAAACTTTTCTCTTCCCCCATCGCGGCTCCACAGCGGAAAAAGCGAAGAAAGGCCGGTATTATAAGCAATGTAGGGGTAGCGATCGCAGGTAACCGCCATGCCCCCTTCCCGGGCGGCGTCCAGCAGGGCGAGGATCTCCGGCAGCTTGTGCCAGTTGCGCCGGGCAGAAGCCTTCAGGTGGGAGACGTTCAGCGCCACCCCGGCGCCGCGGGCGATGGCGATGGCCTCCTGCAGCGCTTCGATGACGGTGTCGTCTTCGTTGCGCATGTGAGTGGAATAGATCCCCCGTCCGTCCATGGCGCGGCAGATCTCGATGATCTCGGCGGTGTCGGCAAAGCTTCCCGGGGTGTATTCCAAACCGGATGAAATGCCATAGGCGCCCTGGGCGAAGGCCTCGCGGGCCAGTTGCTGCATGCGGGCGATCTCCTCCGCGCTGGCCGCGCGGTCGTCTTCCCCCACCACGCATTCGCGCAGGGTGCCCTGCCCCACCATGCTCAGGGCATTGCTGATCATGCCGTTTTTCTCCAGAAAATCGAAATAGCCGGCAAAATCCTCCCAACCGCTTTCCAGTCCGTAGTTTTTGCGCAACCGCTCGTGCAGCGACTCGCGCATCTCGCGGTTCAGCGGCGCCATGGAACCGCCGTCCTGCCCGAGCACCTCGGTGGTGACGCCCTGGCGAATCTTCGACTGCGCCGCTCCGCCCAGCAGCAGTTCATCATCGCTATGGGAATGGAAATCGATGAAGCCCGGCGCCACCGCCAGTCCGGCAGCATCGATCTTGCGCCGGGCACTGCGGTCCTTCAGATCGCCAATGGCAGTGATCCGCCCGCCGCGAATCCCCACATCCTGCACTTCGCCCGCCCGGCCGCTGCCGTCCAGCACCAGGCCGCCCACGATGATCAAATCGAAATCGGCAAACCATCCACAGGAAACGCCCCATAGTGAAGCTGAGGCCGCCACCCCGGCGCTGACTTTCAAAAACTTTCGACGGGAAACCATCTTTGCCATAACCGCTCCGTTTGCAAAATTCAACACATACCCGATTGCGGTAAAATACGAAAGTGGAGGGTAATAAAAAAATCAATATGCAGTATAAAAAGACAATAGAACGCGGATGACGCGGATTTACGCGGATAACACTTTTGAATTAAAAAACGCTGTTACGGAGAACACAGAGAGTTCTCAGTTGTTAGACATCAGTTCTCCGTCCCTCTGTGTCTCCGTGCCCTCTGTGTCTCCGTGGCAAAATCAGTCTAATCCGCGAAAATCCGCGTCATCCGCGTTCTATCAGACACCTACTTCAGCAGCATCACCTTGCGCGTCTGCACGAAGGATCCCGCCTGGAAGCGGGCGAAGTAGATCCCGCTGGCCATCCGAGCGGCATCCCACTGCACCCGGTAGCTGCCGGCGGGCTGAGATTCGTCCACCAGTACCGCCACTTCCTGACCGAGGGTATTGTAGATGCGCAATTGCGCCGGCGAAGCTTTCGCCAGGGAATAGCGGAAGGTAGTGACCGGGTTAAAGGGATTGGGATAATTGGGCAGAAATTCGAAGCGCAGCGGCAGGCCGCTTTCATTATCCGCCGTAATATCCGAAACCTCCTCCACCAGGGCAAATTTAACCGCATCCGCACGCAGCACCTGCCCGACAGTGCTCTGCCGGCTGTCGATCACCCGCACCTCGATGGGCACCTCCGCCGGAAGGGTATAGCGTCCCAGCGTCACCCAGTCGCCGCTGCCCTGGTTCTGGTCGATGTAAAGTGAATCCAGCAGACTGCTGCCCACGCTGATGCGGTAATAAGCGTAATTGCTGGCGTTCACGGTAGTGGGAACGATCTCCTGAATATCGTAAATCCCCCCTTTGGCGAGGGTCGCGGTGAAGGCGGCGTATGGCCGGGGATTACTGTTGATAGGAGCATAGCGGCTGCTGGGACCGTAAGCCTGGGCGTTGCTGTAGAACCAGTTGCCGAATTCCACATAGCCGCTAGGATCCTCATTATCGACGATCCGGAAATATTTCTGCACGTCGGCGGCCACCGGGATGCGTATTTCCGGTTTTACCGGATCATCGCTGGCGATCACCAGGGTGTCCGTCAGCGGGACGCTTTCATCGGAGAAAAAATAGACTGCCAGATCGAACTGTCCCATCGGCGGGATTACTGTCGGGAAGGTAGACAGAACGCCGCTAAACTGGTTGACCGTACTGATCGAATTGACCGTCAGCGGCTGAATGCCGTGATTGTGCAGCGTCAGGGTCTGCCAGGCGGTGTCGCTGACCACGATCTCCCCAAAATTCAGGAATTCCGTGTTCGGCTGCAGGTCGCGGTCACGCACCAGGGCGGAGAACTTCACCACGTCGGCAGCGGCATTCAGGCCGCTTTCGGAGGCAGCAGCGACCATCTCCAGATAGGTATTGCTTCCGGCGCTGAGAGAGACCGTGGTGAGGTAAGACCACTGGCCGGCCGGCAGCGCCTCGCTGAAAAAGACCGTATCAATTCCGATACCGCTTTCCACCACCCGGAAGATCACCTCCGCGGCCGGATTGCTGACTGGTGGTTGGCGGAATTCAATATTATAGAGGGTTTCGGCGGGAATCTGGGGGTACCAGCGCACCTTCACCGAATCGCCGGCCGGGATGGCGGCGCTGCGGTAGTCGGTGCCCCACACATCGGCAGTGACGCTGGCCCAGCTGCCGCTGACCTCGCTGTATTCCGGATCGAGATTGTCGAGATACAGCTCCCGCGGGCGGATATTGATGAAATCCATCGACTGGTTGCCCAGGGTATCGCACAGCGCCACCGCCGCCCGGGCGGCAAAGGCTTTCGGCACCGCCTCGCTAGTGATCCACTGATTGGTTCCATTCGGCTGGCAAGGCAGCACCCGGTAATTTTCGTAAATATCCTTCACGGCAACGAAAGGCTGGGTCTGGAAAATGGCTTCATCGGTGGTCACCTGGAAATACAGATCGTCACCATTATCAATCATTTCGAAGGTTAGCGCCGGGGGGATGGAATCGATCTGGCCACGCCACAGTTGCATCGCCTCGATGGCGGTGCAGTAGCGGAAGGTCACCCCGGGATACTGGGCGGCTTTCTGGTGGGCCAGGCTATCGATGATCTGCAGATTGGTCAGAAAATCCACCTCCGGCAGGTGGCCCCACAGGCAGGCCAGCTGATCCTGGCCGTCGTTGGCGCGCACAAAGATCGAATCGATCAGGTCGCGGTAGCGGGCGGTATAGAGGTGAGTGGAGCGCACGTTCCAGCCCGGGCCGTTGCCGGGAAGCTGGTAGTTGGCCGGGGAGGGGCGGTAGGGAACGAACTGCCCCGGCGCGGCGGACCAGTCGTAAGTATTATCCAGGGGCTCTTCCAAATCGACCCGCTGATTGGGCCAGTCGTTGTGCAGACTGTAAGGAAGCAGTTCATCGAGATAGTTCTGCCAGCCGTTGTCCATATAGTGCCAGCCGCTGCGGAAGGAGACCGGGAACACTTCCTCTTCGATCAGCAGTTGGGCCAGGATCAGATCGAAATCGTCCCGGCACTCTTCGAAGCTGAGGCTCTGGTTCCACCAGAAGGTGCCGTCCTGGTCATAGTCGGTCCACTTGAAGGTATGATAATGCAGCGACAGCTCGTCGCCGTACTGAGCAATGCGATCACCGTGATATTTTTTCATCAAGTACATGGTGATGGTATTGGCGTAGGGCACATTGGTATTGCTTCCCGGCGTAAAAATACTCCCGCACATCATCCACCAGGTCAGCTTCATCGGCTGGCCGTAGGAATCGACCAGTTGATTGCGGAAGGCCGGGTCCATCACCCCGTAGGTATTGCGAGCGGGATCGGTGTAGAGCCCGGGATGGTAATAGCAATGGTAGCGGGCCACATCCATGCCATCCCAGATGGCGGTGTCCGAGCCCAGTACCAGGTACACTTTCCCGCCGGCCAGCAGACCGGCGGCAAACAGCAGGTTCAATAAAATAATGAATGAATAGATTTTAGCGGAATGCATCGTTCCTCCAGAGGTCTTTTTGGTGTTAGACATTATCGGAAATAATTTTTTGACAGGATTAACCGGATTTCCAGGATGCGGAAACATCTATTTGTCGGCATTTTTATCCGGTTCCATCCGATACATCCTGTCTAATTTTTAATTCCAATAAAGCCATTGAAAATCTCTCCCTTCTCAAAGTAAGGTTTTTATCGCGATGATGCAAAAAGCGAAATAAATGTGCTTTTGACATAAGATGTCATTTATCTTGTCAAGATCATCTGTGAAAATCTGTTTAATCTACGAAATCTGCGTTCAATTTTAGGGGTTGTCTGCATCAGCCTGCAGCATAGAATAATACTTTGTGAAAAATTTATCAAAAATCATGTTTCGGCCTAAGGAATATCATTGTTCCCATTCTATTTGTATAACAAATTGGCACCTGTGCGGAGGCAATGAGAAACCGCATGACCAAACATTCGGGAGGTGTTGGAGCCGTCAGCGATACATTTTTCGCATTCGCGGGAAGTATTGATTTGCCTCATCTACCCTGGTACAGTCAGATGGCTGAATGAGCCTGAAGATTGAGATGTCAGCATCAACAAGATGCGCACTGATTATTGCTCGTTATCTTTCCCTTAAGCGTCCGGCATGATCGGATTATCCGCGAGTTTCAACTGCGACGAGCGCAGCAAGTGATTACAGACCTTCAACGCATGATTGCGCCACCTCTAGCGTAAATTGACCACCGCTTCCTAACCCGGATTCACGACATCCCATTTCCCGGTTGCGTTCCGGCTGTACTGCCGGTGCAATCTGTATTGTCTTTCATCTCAGTAAAATCTCCGGCACCTTTTCCGCAGGAAAACCCCACGCGGCAGCGAGGGGAAAGGGGCAACCATGAAAATCACCGTCATCGGCATGGGGAACGAACTGCTGAGTGATGACGGCGCCGGCATCTGCGCCGCCCGGCATTTGCAGACCATCTTTCAGGACCATCCCTGCGTTCACGTCGAGGCTTCCACCTGGGGCGGTTTCCGCTTCATCGACCTGCTTGCCGGTTATGATGCCGCCATCATCATCGATGCCATCCAGACCGGCCGGAAACCGGTTGGCTATATCCACCGGATGCATGCCGAAGCGTTGATTCATTCGGTGCGGATGATCTCTTTCCACGATATCAATTTTGCCACCGCGCTTTCGTTCGCCCGGGCGTTGGAGATCCCTATGCCGGAGGATATCACCGTTTTTGCCATTGAAGTGGCGGATATTCACACCATTTCCGAAAATCTGCATCCGCTGGTAATGAACGCCGTTGAGCGTTGTGTCGAGAACGTCGTCAGCACCCTTAACGAAAAGTTCTCCCTGGCCAGCTATCCTTATGTTTGACGCTATTAAAGGAGTTACTGATGCAAGAACAACATCCTTTGACCGCCCTGGAGGCACTGGGCATTGCCATCCGCACCGAATTGGACGCCCGGCAGCTCTATGACAACCTCGCCGGCCTCTGCGATGCCCCCCGCCTGCAGGAGCGTCTGTTCAATTTTTCCAAGACAGCCCACCAGCAGCAAAAATTGCTGGAGAAGACCTACCAGGAGATGTTCCCGGAGGCGGATCTGCAGTTGCCCACCAGCCAACTGCCGGTTGATATCGCCGACCGCGACAAATGCCAGCAGCAAACCCTGGCAAATGCATTGCGAATGGCGCTGGAGGTGGAAAAACGCAGCCGGGAGTTTTATCTGAAACAAGCGGAGGAAGCTGGTGATCCTTCCGGGCAGCGGATGTTCAGCACCCTGGCGAAAATTAAGTTTTCCCGGCTGATGATGCTGAGTGAAGAACTGGAAACGCTCGAAAAATACCCCGCCTATCACGAAGGTCACCCAAGCTGGGATGCCGAAAGCACTTTAAAAAAGACCAACATTAAACCGCGCAATTAACTTGAGAGGATGGACATCATGCGAATCGAAGATATTCAGGTACCCGGCAAACTCAGCAAAACCGAAACCGAACTGCGGGTGTCGTTCCTCGAACATGTCGGGATGATCCCGGGGGGAGAAAAGCTGAAAGCCTGCATCCAATGCGGCACCTGCACCGGCAGCTGCCCAGTATCCTACGCCATGGATATTCCTCCCCGGGAATTGATCGCCCTGTTCCGCGCCGGCGATCTGGAAACCATCTTCCGCAGCAATTCGATCTGGACCTGCGCCTCCTGCTATGCCTGCCAGGTGCGCTGCCCGGCGGCGATCAAAATCACCGACATCATCTACGCCCTGAAGCAGACCGCCATGGAGCGGAAGATCTATTCCCGCAAATTCCCGGTACATGCGATCTACAACGCCTTCATGAAAAATATGCGGCGCTTCGGACGGCTCAATGAACCGCGGCTGATGACCTACTACTTCCTGATCTCCGGCTTCTGGAAGGCTTTTGCTTTCCTGCCCCTGGCTTTCCGGATGGCAGTTAAAGGCCGTCTGGATTACCGCGCATCCAAGATCAAGGATATCAAAAACCTGCGCAAGATCCTGAAGGCGGCAGAGCAACTCGACATGCCGGTGGAATACGAGGTGAAGCCTTATATGGAATCGGCGGTGGGGTATAAGGCGGTGGGGTGAGAGTGGGTGTTGGATACTGTGTAATTATGGAGAACCTTTGCATGGGGCATGGAGCATGGGGCATGGTGTAATACAGTGCGGGTGTCGGGACCTGCGCCTGTACAATCCGGCGCCATGCTCCATGCCCCATGCGAAGGTTCTGCGGATTACGCAGTGCTCAGTCTGCGCGTTATTAAAAATTCACAAGGGGGAAAAAACTACGAGGTCACATCATGCAATACACTTACTATCCGGGCTGCAGTCTTCATTCCGCGCATAAGGGCTATGACGAATCCTGCAAGTCGGTGTTCGAGGCGCTGGGATGCAGCCTGCAGGAACTGCCCGACTGGAACTGCTGCGGCGCCACAATTTATATGTCGAACCGGGAGTTCACTTCTCTGGCGGTGGCGGCGCGCAATCTCGCCCTGGCGGAGGCGCAGCAGCAGGATTTGGTAGCGCCCTGCAGCGCCTGTTACCGGGTGCTGAACAAATCCAATCATTATTTCCATAATTCCGGGGAATTGCTGGAAAAAGTCAATGGCTGCCTGGCGGAAGCGGGACTGCACTACTGCGGCACGGTGCGGGTGCGCCATCCACTCGACGTGCTGATCAATGATGTCGGGCTGGAGATCATCCGCCACCAGGTCAAAAAGCCGCTCCACGGATTGAAGATCGCCAACTACTACGGCTGCCAGATTGTGCGACCGGAACACGTCTTCGACGATTGTGAGAATCCTATGACCATGGACAATCTTTTCGAATCCCTGGGAGCAGAGAACGTCTACTTTCCCTTCAAGGTCAGTTGCTGCGGAGGAATGCTGATGACCACCACCGAAAACGTGGCATTGCGCCTCAGCAAGGAGATCCTGGAAAATGCGCGGGAGAATGCGGCTGACTGCATCGTCACCACCTGCCCGCTCTGCCAGATGAATCTGGAAGCCTACCAGCGGCGGATCAACCGGGTTTACGGCACCCGTCTGTCCATGCCCATCCTGTTTTTTACCCAGGTGATGGGCGTCGCCCTGGGGATCGATGAAAAACGTCTCGGGATCTCGCGGAATTTTTACCGCTGCGAGCGGCTGGAAACCATTGCCCGCTCGGCATCGGAAAGCCATTATGCAACTACGGTAAATGCCTAATCCGAAATCGTTGAGGGCGGCCGGTAGCAGGGATGCGCCGCATGTTTTTCCAGGGATAGTTGCCGCCCGCTTTCAGCGAATTTCACAATTGCAGGAGTTACCCAATGAGTCAGCAGGAGAAAATCGGGGTCTATATCTGCCATTGCGGCGTCAATATTTCCCAGAACGTACGGGTGGAAGATGTCGCCGCTGCGCTGAAAGATCAGCCCAATGTCGCCGTTGCTACGGCCTATAAATTTATGTGCTCCGATCCCGGGCAGAAGATGATCGAAGAAGACATTAAGACCAAAGGCCTGACCCGGGTGGTGGTGGCGGCCTGCTCGCCGCACATGCACGAGTTGACCTTCCGCAATGCCTGTGAACGGGCCGGCCTGAACCGCTATCTCTTCCAGATGGCCAATATCCGCGAGCACTGCGCCTGGGTGCACGATGATGTCGACCAGGCCACCCGCAAAGCCACCGCGCTGGTCAATGCCGCTATCCGCCGGGTTTATCACCAGATACCGCTCAGCCCGCGCCGGGCAAAGATCCATCCCGGCACCCTGATCGTGGGAGGCGGCATCGCCGGCATTCAGGCCGCGCTGGAGATCGGTGAATCCGGTAACCCGGTCTACCTGGTCGAAAAGGAATCGACCATCGGGGGACAGATGGCCAAGTTCGACAAGACCTTTCCCACCCTGGACTGCGCCGCCTGTATCCTGACTCCCAAAATGGTCAGCGCCAGCCATCAGCCCAACATCGAGCTGATGAGCATGACGGAAGTGGAAAACATCAGCGGCTATGTGGGCAATTTTAAGGTGCAGGTGCGCCAGAAAGCCCGCTATGTCAGCGATAAGTGCACCTCCTGCGGCACCTGCATGGAAGTGTGCCCGGTGCGGGTGCCCAACTGGTTCGACGAGTTCACCCAGGAACGTACCGCCATCCACAAATCGTTCCCCCAGGCGGTGCCGAACACTTACGTGATCGATCGCCAGGAGCGTCCTCCCTGCATCGAAGCCTGCCCGATCCGCCAGGAGGCGGCGGGTTACGTGGCGCTGATCCGCCAGGGCCGCTTCCACGAAGCCGCCCAATTGATCCATAAACGCAACCCCCTTTCGGTGGTCTGCGGGCGGGTGTGCTACCACCCCTGCGAAACCGAATGCAACCGCGGTCACGTGGATAAGCCGGTGGCGATCCAGCATCTGAAGCGTTTCGCCCTCGACTGGGAAATGGCCCATTACGGACCATTTCAGCCGCCGGAGATCACGGAGCGCCGCGAGGAAAAAATCGCCGTCATCGGCTCCGGCCCGGCCGGGCTGACCTGCGCCCATGATCTGGCCCTGAAGGGCTATAAGGTTACCATCTTCGAACAGCACTCGGTGCCGGGAGGGATGCTGGCGGTGGGCATTCCCGAATATCGCCTCCCCCGCAAATTGCTGAAGATGGAGATCGATTATATCAAGAAGATGGGGGTAGAGCTACACACCAACCTGAAGCTGGGAGCGGATTTTACGATCGAAGACCTGCGGGAAAAAGGCTATAAAGCGATCTTTATCGCCATCGGTGCGCACAAGAGCGTACGTCTGAACATCCCGGGAGAAGAGCTGGAAGGGGTGATTTCTGGGATCGATTTCCTGCGCCGGGTAAACCTGGGCATCTCGCGCCAGGTAGGCAAACACGTGGCGGTGATCGGCGGAGGCAATACCGCTATCGACGCTGCCCGCACCGCCCTGCGCTGCGGGGCGGAGAAGGTAACCATCCTCTACCGCCGCACCCGCCTGGAGATGCCCGCCTCTCAGGAAGAGATCGAAGATGCCGAGGCGGAAGGCATCCACATCGCCTATCTCACGGCACCGACCGAGGTGCTGTCGCGGAACGGTGACCGCCAGGTGCGGGGATTGAAATGCAACCGCATGCGCCTGGGCGAACCGGATTCCTCCGGCCGGCGGCGCCCGGTGCCCATCCCCCATTCCGAGTTCGAAATGGAGTTCGACACCATCATCCCGGCAGTCAGCCAGTCGCCGGACACCGCCTGCCTTAACGGCAAATCAAACGTGCACCTGGACATGACCCGCTGGGATACCCTGAAGGTCAATCCCGAGACCCTGCAGACCAATCTGCCGGACATCTTCTCCGGCGGCGATGTCTATCTGGGACCTTCCACGGTAATCGCCTCCATGGGCAACGGCAAGCGGGCGGCAGAATCGATCGACAAATATCTCAACGGCCAGCCGCTGGCAGATTACACCACCCACATGGTGCGCCCCCAGGTGCTGCGCGGGGAAAGTTTCCGGCCCCATACTTATGCCCCGACCTACAAGGAAACTCCCAAGGCAAACCGCATCAATCCGCCCAAGCGCAACCCGCTGGAACGGGTCAAAACCTTTGATGAGGTGGAACTGGGCTACAGTGAGGAACAGGCGATGGAGGAAGCGGCACGCTGCCTCAACTGCGGGGTGTGCGTGGAATGCCATGAATGTCAGCGGGTATGCGAGGCGGATGCGATCGACTATACGATGCAGGATACCGTCAGAGAAATAGAAGTGGGACAGATCATCATCGCCACCGGTTATGAACTGTTCGACGCTTCGAAAATGGTGCGCTTTGGCTACGGCCGGTTCCCCAACGTATACAGCGCCCTGGAGTTCGAGCGGATGCTCAGTTCCACTGGTCCCACCGGGGGGAAAATACGGTTAAAGAACGGCCGGCCTCCGCGGGCGGTGGGCATCATCCACTGCGTCGGCTCCCGCGACGCCAACTACCATAAATACTGCTCGCGGGTGTGCTGCATGTATGCCATGAAGTTCGCCCACCTGGTGAAAGACCGCACCGATGCCGAGGTCTACCAATTCTACATCGATATGCGCGCCTACGGCAAAGGCTATGAGGAGTTCTACAACCGGATCCTGGAGGAAGGTGTCAACGTGATCCGCGGTAAGGTCGCCGGGGTGATCGAGGGAAAAACCGCCGACGGCGACAAATTCCTCAACATCAAATGTGAAGATACTCTGATCAGTAAATTCCGTGAGATCCCGGTGGACATGGTGGTACTATGCAACGCCATCCAGCCCGGGCGCACCGCGGAAGACCTGGCCCGGCGCTTCGGCCTCTCCCGCAGTCCTGACGGCTTCCTGCTGGAGAAGCATCCCAAGCTGGATCCCTTCTCCACCGCCACCGACGGCATCTACATCGCCGGTTGCGCCCAGGGCCCCAAAGACATTCCCGACACCGTGGCCCAGGCCAGCGCCACCGCCGGGCGGGTGCTCTCGATGATCGCGCGTGGCGAGGTAGCCATCGACCCAATCCGCGCGGAGATTGACGAGCAGTATTGCAGCGGCTGCCGGATCTGCAACAACCTCTGCCCCTATCATGCCATCGATTTTATCGAGGAACGGAAAGTCTCAAGAGTGAACGAGGCCCTGTGCAAAGGCTGCGGCACCTGCGTGGCCGCCTGCCCGGCGGGGGCGATTACCGGGATGGGTTTCTCCGATGAACAGATCTATGCCGAGTTGGAGGGGGTGTTGGCGTTTTGAAAGACGATGGCACGGAGATTTCATGGCACACAGATTCCGCAGATTTGACAGATTTTCGCAGATTTTTTTCTGGTTGTTGGGTGTTGGGTGTTGGGTGTTGGGTGTTGAATCTGTGAAAATCTGTATAATCTGTGAAATCTGCGTGCCATTAAAAGCAATGAACCTGATTAAGATTGAGGATAAGATGGAAGCGAACGCCGTAACTGCAAAAAGGCCGGAAGGGAAGGTAAACGGGCAGTTCGAGCCGAAGATCGTGGCGTTTTTATGCAACTGGTGCTCCTATGCCGGGGCGGATCTGGCGGGGGTGTCGCGGCTGCCCTCCTCGCCGAACATCCGGGTGGTGCGCACCATGTGCTCCGGGCGGGTGGATCCGGCCTTCATCATGCGCGCCTTCACCCTGGGCGCCGACGGGGTGTTGATCGCCGGCTGCCATTTCGGCGACTGCCACTACATCGAAGGCAACTTCAAGACCATGCGCCGCTACGAGCTGCTCAAGCTGGTGCTGCGACGCTTCGGCATTGATGAGCGCCGGCTGCGCCTGGAATGGATCTCCGCCAGCGAAGCGGAAAAATTTGCCCGGATCAGCTTTGAGTTTACCGACCAGGTGCGGGAGCTGGGACCATTGCAGTTAAAAACTTAATTTCGGATAGGCGCTGCGCGCGTCATTGACCCTTCGGGTGTCATTGGCCCTTCGGGCGTCATTGGCCTGCGGCGTCATTAGGGCTTCGCCCGTCATTGGGTTCTCGGGGCTCATTTGTAATGTGGGTCTGACAAATAAAGAGAGTCACATGTGCAAACCTCAAGCCGCCCGAAGGGCTACTGACGCTCGGAGCGCCAATGACGCCGCAGGCCAATGACGCGCAGAGCGCCAATGACGCCCGAAGGGCCAATGACAGATCAACGATCAACTTCAAAATCGGTATCGAAAATTATCAAGAACGGAGCAATCATCATGTCAAAACCAAAACTGGCGCTTTATTGGGCGGCGGGATGCGGAGGGTGTGATATCGCGGTGCTGGATATCGAGGAGAAGATCCTCGATGTGGCGGATTTTTTCGACATCGTCTTCTGGCCCTGCGCGATGGATTTTAAATACAGCGACGTGGAGGCGCTGGGCGAAAAGGAGATCGACCTCACCCTCTTCAACGGGGCGATCCGCACCTCGGAAAACCAGTACATGGCGGAACTGCTGCGGGAAAAAACCAAACTGCTGGTGGCCTTCGGCTCCTGCGCCATGGAAGGCTGCATTCCGGCGCTGTCGAATTTTTACGACAAGCAAGGCACTCTGGATTACGCCTACCGCGACGCCCCCAGCGTCGATGCCGAGAGTCGGGGCACCTACCCGCAAACCCATACCGCGATGCCGGAAGGCGAAATCGAGATCCCGGAATTTTTCAATACGGTGAAATCGCTGGACCAGGTGGTGGCAGTCGATTACTACATCCCCGGCTGCCCGCCGCAATCGTTCCAGGTGCTGGGGGTGATCGAGGCGGTGATCGACATCCTGAAAACCGGCAAGCCCCTGCCGCCCAAAGGCGCGGTGCTGGGAGCCGGCGAAAAGACCTGCTGCGATGAATGTCCCCGGGAGCGCAAGGAGAAAAAGATCAAGCAGTTCTTCCGGCCGCATGAGATCATTCCCCGGGAAGACATCTGTTTACTCGACCAGGGAATTATCTGTCTGGGTCCGGCCACCCGCAGCGGCTGCGGAGCGCTGTGCGTACAGGCCAACATTCCCTGCCGCGGCTGCTACGGTCCGCCGCCCCAGGTGCAGGATCAGGGCGCCAAGATGATCGCCGCCCTCAGTTCGGTGATCGATGCGACGACGCCGGAAGAGACCCGCAAGATCATGGAAAAAATTGCCGACCCGCTGGGCACTTTCTACCGCTTTTCCATGGCCCATTCCACGTTTAAGCGGGTTCAGCAGGAAGCAGCGGAAACCGTTGACGCTTAACCAACAGGTGAGATGATGAAACATATCAAGATCGATCCAATTACCCGGCTGGAAGGCCATGGCAAGATCGACATCTTCCTCGATGATCAGGGTGAGGTGGCCAATTGCTATTTTATTGTGCCGGAACTGCGCGGTTTCGAAAAATTCTGCCAGGGGCGGCCGGTGGAAGATCTCCCGCGCATCACCACCCGGATCTGCGGGGTGTGCCCGGAGGCGCACCACATGGCCTCGGCCAAAGCCTGCGATGCGGTCTACCAGGTCGAGATTCCCCCCACCGCCCGCAAGCTGCGGGAACTGCTCTATTCCACCTTTTTCACCGCCGATCACACGGTGCATTTCTACGCCCTGGGCGGGCCGGATTTTGTGGTGGGACCGGATGCCCCGAAGGCGGAGCGTAACATCCTCGGCCTGATCCAGAAGGTAGGCCTGGAGGCGGGCAAGAAAGTGATCAAGCTGCGCGCGCTCGCCCAGGAGATCATCCAGAAGCTCGGCGGGAAGAAGATCCACCAGGTCACCTCCCTGCCCGGCGGGGTGTCGGTGGGGCTGGGCAAGGAAGAACGCGATAAATTCCGGGCGTACGCCGATTATTTCGTCGAATTCGGCAAATTCACCTTCCAGGTATTCGAGGATATTGTGCTGAAGAATTCCGCCTATGTCGACCTGATCCTCTCCGACACCTACACCCACCGCACCTATTACATGGGATTGGTGGACGCGAAGAATAAGGTGAACTTTTACGACGGTCACGTGCGGGTGGTCGATCCGGACGGCAAAGAGCTTTGCCGCTATGCACCGAAGGATTACCTGCAGCATGTGAGCGAGCATATCGAGCCCTGGAATTATCTCAAGTATCCCTATCTGAAAGCGGTGGGCTGGAAGGGTTTTGTCGACGGCAAAGAGAGCGGGGTTTACCGCGCCACCCCGCTTTCCCGCCTGAACGCTTCCGAAGGCATGGCCACGCCATTGGCCCAGGCGGAATACGAAAAATTTTACGAGACCCTCAGCGGCGACCGCTCCGGCCGTACCCCGGTGCACCAGACCCTGGCCACCCACTGGGCGCGAATCATCGAATTGATGTACGCCGCCGAGCGCGCCCGGGATCTGCTCGACGATCCGGAAATCATCGGCAGCAAATTCCGGGTGGTGCCAGATCAGACGCCGCATGAAGGGGTGGGAATCGTGGAAGCCCCCCGCGGCACCCTGACCCATCATTACATCACCGATGAGAACGGGATCGTGCAGCAGGCCAACCTGATCGTCGGCACCACCAACAATCATGCCGCGATCTCAATGTCGATCAAAAAAGCCGCCCAGGGATTGATCCACAAAGGGGTCGAGATCAGCGACGGGCTGCTCAACAAGATCGAGATGGCCTTCCGGGCTTACGATCCCTGCTTTGCCTGCGCCACCCACAGCCTGCCCGGCCAGATGCCCCTGGCGCTGCGCATTTTCGATCATGAAGGGAAACTGCTGGACCGCCGGGAGCGTTACACAAGATAAACGCTGATGATATTTTTTTGACAGGATAAAGAAGTTTTAGAGGGGAATATCAACTTAGGTATAATCGTCATAGCGCCGTAGAGTTCACAGATGTTTCACCAGGAAAATCTGTGGAAATCTGCGTGCCACTAAAAACCACCTAACTTACCGAAAGGAGACCCCCATGCCGGTCAAAAAACTGAAAGCGTTTTTGAACCAGCATCACATCAAGTATGTGAGCATCATTCATTCGCCGGCCTATACCGCGCAGGAGATCGCCGCTTCGGCGCATATCCCGGGGCAGGAACTGGCCAAGACCGTGATTCTGAATGTCGACGGCAAAAATGTGATGGCGGTGCTGCCGGCATCTTACCAGGTCGATTTCCAGCGGCTGCGCAAAGCACTCGGCGCCCATCAAGTGGAATTGACCAGCGAGCGCCAGTTCGAGAAGCTGTTCCCGGATTGCGAAGTGGGCGCGATGCCGCCATTCGGCAATCTCTACGACCTGGAGGTTTACGTTGCGGAGCGGTTGACTGAAGATGACGAAATCGTTTTTAACGCCGGCACTCACTCGGAATTGATCCGTCTTGCCTATGCCGATTTCGCCAAGCTGGCGAAGCCGCGAGTGCTGCGCTTCTCCACCACCGAAGCGGCGATGCCATGGTAAGGAATGAGATGCAACTGCTGCGAATGGACGAGCAGCAGCAGCTCAGTTGGCTGAAGGCCTGCCGCCTCACCCTGATGCTGGTCGGGATGGTATGGATTGCCATGATCTTTTGGGAACTGGCGACAGGAAACACCCCCTGGTTTATGATTGCCATGGTGCCGGTATTCGGCCTGTTCCGCCTGCTGGCTTACCGGAAAATCCAGGCACGGAATGCACGGCGGAATCGGGAAAACGATCATGGTGGAAAGGAGTAAGGGAGATGGACAATCTAAGCAGGATTATTGCCGAACATCCATTTTTTTCCGGCCTGTCGGAGGCGAAAATCGATGAAATCACCGGCTGTACCAGCAATGTTCGATATGCGGCAGGCGAGTATATTTTCAAGACCGGGGAGGCGGCCAACGCCTTTTACCTGCTTCGGGCCGGGAGGGTATCGACCGAGATGTATATTCCGCTTAAAGGCCCACTGATTATCGATACGGTAGAGGAAGGGAGCGTCTTCGGTTGGTCCTGGCTGATCCCGCCCTACTGCTGGCATTTCGATGCCCGGGCGCTGATCCTCACCCGGGCGATCAAGGTGGACACCACCTGCATTCGCAAGAAGATGGACACCGATATGGTGCTGGGATATTTCCTGATGTCGCGCTTTGCCCAGGTGCTGGAACAACAGCTTCAGGTAGCCCGCCTGCAGTTGATCAACATCTATGAAGACCCGGTGCGGGTAGCGGGGGTGCTGGACTGAGGCGGTTTTAGGCCATAGAAACTGCTTTTTTATCCACGGATTAACACGGATAACGACGGATGAGGCAAAACATGACAAAAGTCAGTTTTTAGCCTAAGCACGGTCATTGTTTTTACAGCGCTTCCGGTGCATGTTTAGATAACTTTTATAAAACTTGCATTTGGAGGCGGTTATGCAGTTCGGTACCATACTGATTATTTTTGCGCTTGTAGCAACACTGTTTTCCGGTTGGCAGTATTTCTCCCTGATCCAACTTGCCAATCCCCGGAAAAACGGCAAGCCGAAACAGCCTGTCAACAACCCTCAATCCTATAAACTGGCGCGCAGCGGATTTTATGCGATGGCAGCCCTGGTGAGCGCGGCTTCGATACTCCTGATGTACCTGCTGCTCTCCCATCAGTTTCAGGTGGAGTACGTCTATCGTTACTCCTCAAGATCGCTGCCTTTGGGCTATCTGGTATCCACCTTCTGGGCCGGGCAGGAAGGATCGTTCCTGCTCTGGGCGCTGCTGATTGCCCTGATGGGGCTGATATTCACCAAAACCGCCCGGCAGTTTGAGGCGGTGGCGATGCTGGTGGTCAACGTGGTGCAGGGTTTCTTCCTGGCGATCCTGATTAAGGCCAGTCCCTTTGCCCTGTTGCCCCAGACCCCGGCAGACGGCGCCGGGCTCAATCCTCTGCTGCAGGACCCCTGGATGGTGATCCATCCCCCGATGCTGTTTATCGGCTATGCTGCGGTCACCTTTCCATTTGCTTTGGCGGTGGCAGCGCTGGCCCGACGGGCTTATAAAGAATTCATCGCCCAGGCGCTTCCCTGGACCCTCTTCGCTTCCCTGACCCTCGGGGCCGGGATTATTATCGGCGGCTACTGGGCCTACAAGGTGCTCGGCTGGGGCGGCTACTGGGGCTGGGACCCGGTGGAAAATTCCTCCCTGATCCCCTGGCTGACGGTGCTGGCCCTGCTGCACGGTTTGCTGGTGCAGAAAATTACCGGCAGCCTGGTCAAGACCAACTTCTTTCTGTCAATTGTTACTTTTGTGCTGGTAATTTATGCCACCTTCCTGACTCGCAGCGGCGTGCTGGCCGATTTCTCGGTGCATTCCTTCCAGGATCTCGGCATCAACTTATACCTGATCCTGTTCATGTTGGCTTCCCTGGGGATCGGTTTCGGGATGTTTTTTCGCCGCCACCAGGAGATCAAGGCCCCGCCCATCAAGTTCAACGAACTCAACCGTGAGAGCATCATCCTGGCCAGCCTGTTCGTGTTTGCGGTGTCGGCGGTGCTGACCTTCCTGGGCACCTCCTCGCCGATCTTCACCGGGCTGGTAGGCAATCCCGCCCAGGTAGACATCTCTTTCTACAACAAGGTACACCTGCCGATCGGCATTCTGATGGCCCTGATCCTCGGATTTGCCCCCTTCCTGCGCTGGCGTAACCGGCACGATCAATTGCTGAAGCAACTGTTTCCCTCGCTGATGTTGACGGTCTTTTCCAGCGCACTGGTGATCTTCCTGGGCATGCGCGATCCGATGCTGATTCTTTTTGTTGCCACCGCCTGCTTCGCTTTCTGGAGCAACCTGATCGTCTTCTTCACCATGCTGCGTATCAGTTGGGTCACCACCGGGGCGCCGCTCAGCCATATCGGGGTGGGGATGCTGCTGGCCGCGATCGTCATCTCCAGCTATTTCGAGCAAAATGAGCGGGTGGTCCTGCAGCGCGACGTGGCCCAGCAGGTAATGAATTATCAAATGACCTATGAAGGCTTCACCTCGGCGGAGAACGGGAAGGACATCGTCAACATCAACATCAATTCCTCCGGCAGCAGCTACCTGGCTCATCCGCGCTTTTACTACAGCGGATATAACCAATCGCTGATGCGCGAGCCGGATGTGCGGGCCAACTTCCTCTACGACCTCTACATCTCCCCGCTGGAGCACCGCAAGGGCGAGCAGGCCGATCACGGTTCCCACCTGCGCCTGACCAAAGGTGAAAAACAGCGGGTCGGCGACTATGAAGTTTATTTCGTGGGATTCGAGATGGCCAATCACGGCGAGCCGGGAATGGTCCGGGTGGGGGCCCATCTGGAAATCAGCGACGGTACCGATACTTACAAGGTGGTTCCGGGTGTTATCTACGGCCAGAACCGGCAAGAAGCCGAGGCCGGGCAATTCCCCCTGAAAAACCGCGGTGAGAACGCCACTGCTTCGGTATCGCTCCACGGTCTCAATGCCGATGAGAAAATGATCGAACTGCATTTCGAGGGCCTGGGCACCGACGGCCAATCCGCCGAGACCGCCCCGGATCAACTGCTTCTGGAGGTCAGCCGCAAGCCCTTCATGAGCGTGCTCTGGCTGGGCAGCATCCTGATCATGGCCGGCAGTCTGATTGCTTTCAAACGGCGCTTGGATGAGCAAAAACAAGCCGCGCAAGCACAGTTCCCCAAAGAAGCCCCACGTAAGGATAAAGCCAAAGCGGCGGTGTGAGAACGACTGATCTATGGAAGCGATCGTTAAAAACAAACGATCGCTTCCATAGATTTATCAATTCCGAAAAGAATTCCGCTAATTTATTGCCATTTTGCCTGCGAAATACACGAAACATCCCAAGCAGGATATAATTATTCCCCGATATGTTTTTCGAATTTTTGGTGTGTTTCGTGGGCTGAGTCGCTACGTTAATTTTTTTTAAGCTAGTTGACAAATGACAAATTTTCCTTAAATTCAGTCAATCAATTGACTGAATTTAAGGAAAATCAGATGACCTATATACCGCAACATCAACTCGAAAATCTACGGCGCTACCTCGAATCGGGTAAAGTGCTGGTGCTATACGGCGCCCGGCGGGTAGGCAAGACAACATTGATCCAGCGGTTCCTGGAAACACTTCCACCGGGCAGCGAGAAGGTGCTATTCGTGAATGGCGATGATATCGTCGTGCGACAGTTCCTGGAAAGCCAATCTATTCAAAAATTACGGGATTTTGTCGGCGACCATACCCTGCTGGTGGTGGATGAAGCCCAGTATGTGCAGCAAATCGGCCTGAATCTAAAGCTGTTGATCGACAATCTTCCGGCACTCAAAATTATTGCGACCGGCTCCTCATCTCTCAATCTTGCCAAAGATATCGGCGAGCCGCTTACCGGGCGGAAATACACTCTGCGGCTTTTCCCCTTGGCCCAGATGGAAATCTCCCAGATTGAAAAAGTCCATGAGAGCGAAGCCAATTTGGAAGCCCGCCTGATCTATGGCAGCTATCCGGAGGTGGTGACAACCCCAGACAATTTTAAACGTCAGGCCTATCTGCGCGAATTGGTCAGCGCTTACCTTTATAAAGATATTCTGGAATTGGAAGGAATCCGCTACGCCCAAAAGCTGGTACAGATTTTACAATTACTGGCCCATCAAATCGGCCGGGAAGTATCGTTTAACGAGCTGGCCACGCAATTGGGTATGAGCAAGAATACCGTAGAGCGCTACATCGACCTTTTAGAAAAAGTCTTCGTTATTTATCGGCGAAATGGTTTCAGTCGCAACCTCCGCAAGGAAATCAGCAAAAATCCGCGTTATTATTTCTACGACAATGGCATCCGCAATGCCGTGATCGGTAATTTTACGCCCCTGAATCTGCGCAACGATGTCGGCGAGCTATGGGAGAATTATCTGATTACCGAGCGGATGAAAAAAAATGAATATGAGCAGCGTTTTCGCAACAGTTTCTTCTGGCGAACCTACGACCGGAAGGAGATCGATCTGGTCGAGGAGCATGGCGGAAAACTCTTTGGTTATGAGATCAAGTGGCAGCTTCGCAAAACCCGCGCCCCGCGCGATTGGAAGAACGCTTACCCGGGTGCTACATTCCTAGTGATCCACCGAGAAAATTATCGGGAGTTCATTATTTAGTCTTGGGCAAATGCTTTCAATGCCGCAAACCCTGCCCGGAAATCCTTGTCGAGTAGCATCCGGGTTTTCTCCGGCAGGTCTTTGGGAGGCTGCGGTGCGGCTTGATTGACCTCCGGATGGGCCGGGTTAAGGGTCAGCGACGCCAGTTGCAGGGAAAAATATTGCTCTTCCGCCAGGGCTTTTTGAAGCCGGGCAGTGCAGGATTCCCAGATCAGCACCTCACGCGGAAAATCTTCCATCCGCTCGAAAGCCACCACCCCGGCCAGCCCTCTCTGCCCCAGCACCATCACGTCACCATCCTGGAATAGCTCGAAGTGCACCTTCTCGCCGATCTCCAGCGCATAAAACGCGCTCTTGAATTTCCGCATCACCACCGGCCGGCGCTGCAGCGCTTCGGCCAGCAAGCGGTGGCGCTTCGCAAAACGTTTTTTTTCTTCCGCATATACCCGGCAGGCCTCCTGATATTGTGCCTGTGTGGCGTCGGCATCCTGCAGTTTCTGATCCAGGCCGTCGATCAGCGCCTGGATATGCTCGCGCTGTGCCCGGCTGCCAGCCGCCCAGCGCTGCAGATAGCGCGCCAGGTGGTATTCCCCTACCAGCCGGCAGAAGCGCAGCAGCTCTTTCTCGCGGAAGATCGACTTGCGTTTTTCCAGCACCCCCTGGAGCAGCGCCACCTCCTCCAGCACCTTCACTCCGTCGA
This sequence comes from Calditrichia bacterium, assembly GCA_020635015.1. GTDB lineage: Bacteria > Calditrichota > Calditrichia > RBG-13-44-9 > J075 > JACKAP01. The sequence goes on from JACKAP010000015.1 coordinate 112,631, forward strand.
TCTCCTTCAGGAAAGGGGTCAACGGCTTGTCTGCCGCATGGTAAAGATGGAGGGTCTCGCGGGCGCGGGTCACCGCCACATAAAACAGCCGGCGCTCCGCCTCCACATCGCTCACCAGATCCGGGCGTTTGCCGCTGCTGTCCGCCATCACGCAGGGCATCAACCCCTCATTGCAGCCGGGTACAAAGACCGTCTCCCACTCCAGCCCCTTGGCCTTGTAGATGGTCATGATCCGCACCGGGGGCTGCTGCTGCGGATTGGGCACCGCCTGCAAGGAAATCTCCCGGATGTAATCGAGGAAAGCGCCGCAGTTGCCGCGGGTTTTGGCGAACTCGATCAGCGCCTCCACGTTTTGGACTCGCGAGACGCCTAATTCGTACATCCCGCTGATCTCGATCAGGTGTTCGCGGTAGCCGGTCTCCTCAACCAACCACTTCAGGGTCTTGTGAGCCGGCTTCTTCAGCCGGTTGATCAGCTGATTGATAACATCGACAAATTCCAGCACCTTGCTGAGGCTGCCCCGCTTGAGCTGCCCTTTGTTCAAGAGCATGGTTTCGATCACCGACCAGCGTTTGTGGCGGGCACTGGTAACCACTCCTTCCAGAAAGACTTTCGCGACGAAGCGCCGTGGGCGGTTGATGATCCTATTGAAGACCGTAAAATACTTATCCACCCGGGCAGCATCCTCCCAGAATCCACCCTGGCGAATCTCCCGTTCGTAACCTGCGAAAGCGAGATACTGAAATAAGGTAATCAGCTCATCGCGGGCATAGAACGGCTTGCTGCCCTCGACGTGATAGGGGATACCGGCGGCGATCAGCTCGGTTTCTAAAAAGGCGGTCTGGGAATAGAGCCGGATCAGCACCGCCAGATCATGGGCGGTTTTACCCTGCTTGAATAATTGGCGGATTTCCTTGACAATCGATGCGGCCACCGCTCCGTCGTTCTTTTCCTGATGGATGAAGGTGGTGCCGCCGAAGCCCCGGGTCAGGCTGAGCAGCTTGGGATAACGCTGGCGGTTATTGACGATGATGCGGTTGGCCAGCAGGATCTGCTGGGCGCAGGAGCGGAAATTGTCGCTGATGGTGTAGACCTTTGCCTGGTAGTGCTTCTCGAAATCGAGAATAAAGCGCGGGTTGGCCCCGCGCCATTGGTAGATGCACTGGTCATCGTCGCCGATCGCCATATAGTTGCCGTGGGGGCGGGTGATCTCATCGATGATGCGGTACTGGGCAAAGTTAAGATCCTGGAATTCATCGACCATCACCATGCGGCAATTTTGCTGCAAGCCTTTCAGGATATCCGGATGGCGCATCAGTAATTCCCAACCCAACATCAGCATATCGTCAAAGGTGATGATCTTTTCAGCGATGCGCAGCTCCTCATAATTCCGGTAAGCGCGCAGGTATGGTTCATGATCGTGCCGGGCCGTCTCCACAAACTTCCGGGCCGCCGGGGGCAGGTCGAGGTTGCTTGCGTCCGGGTAAACCAGGTTGGCTTTCCAGATCGAGATCTGGTTTTTCAGATCTTCCCGGTCGATGTTCAGATCGTTGACATCGCAACCATCCTCCTGCGCCATCCGGGAAAGCACCTGGCCGATCAGCCGCGATCCCAGATTCTCGGGATCCTGGCGCTGCCGGCGCAGCCAGATCTTGTTCAGATACCCTTTTTGAGCGGCCAGATAGACGACATGATAGCCGAGGGCGTGCAGGGTGCGGCAGTTGACCTTGCCCTTTACGCCCGCCGTTTTCAATTGCGCAACGATATCCCGCACCGCGGAATTGTTGAAGGAGGTGGCCAGGATCTGCTCCGCCGGCACCACCCGGCGTTCGACCAGGTGTTTGATCCGCTGCACCATGCTGGTGGTCTTGCCGGAGCCGGCCACCGCAAACACCAGCGCCGGGCCGGTGGTATGCTGCACGATCGCCATCTGCTGGTCGGTTAGCTTCATGATGACAGGATAATATAATTTCGGGGATTTTACAACCGGCAAAATGGGTGTTTATTTCCAGCATCCAGCATCCAGCATCCAGCATCTCACTCCACAAAATAAATTTAAAAGTTGCTTCATATACTCGCGCATTGTAATTTGACGGCCGCAATATGAATCTCTAACCAAAACAGGAGGAAAACCGATGAGAATGGACCCACGTTCTCGGATGGTGACCTTTGCCGGAGCATTCCGGATATTGAATGAGGATGGCCGTTAAGTCTGCGCCGGCACGCATCGGCGAAGCTTTGAATATTATCGAAGTATAATCCTTCCTGCCGCCACCAGCGGCCGGTTATTTGTTTTATCTTATCGTCCCCCTCCTTCATTTCCCCGGTTTTTTCCGCAAATCACCGATTCTTTCACAATTATTGTCACCTCATGCGAATACGACCGTAAGGGCTGATACCCTTCCGCCCGGGTGATGCGATAGCTGAAATTGATTTTCGATAAGAAAGGTTTGTTACCAATATGATATATCGTCTCAAACAACGTTGGACTGCGGAGAGCGGTTACCGGGAAGTGCTTAAAATCGCTTTTCCCCTGATTTTAAGCACCGCTTCGGTGAGCCTGCAGCACTTTATCGACCGGGTATTTCTGACCTGGTATTCGGCCGAGGCGATCGCCGCTTCCATGCCGGCCAGCCTGATGAGCTGGACGGTGATCTGCCTCTTTATGGGCACCGCCGCTTATTCCGGCACTTTTGTCGCTCAATATTACGGCGCAAAACGTATGGAACGGATCGGCCCGGCAGTATGGCAGGGTATCTATATTGCGGTAGCGATGGCGGTAGTCGCACTGCTTTGTTATCCGTTGGCCGATCCGGTCTTCGCCCTGGTGGGGCATGCAGAGGGGGTGCAGCAGATGGAAGTCGTTTATTTCAAGATCCTGCTGGCCGGCACTCCTTTTATCGTGATCTCCAACGCCATCACCGGCTTCTTCTCCGGACTGGGGAGAACCTGGACGGTCATGTGGATCAACGTGATCGGCACTGCTGTCAACTTGCTGCTGGATTATCTGCTGATCTTCGGCTATTACGGTTTTCCCGAGATGGGCATTGCCGGGGCAGCCTGGGCCACCAATGCCGCCCAGGCGGGGATGGCCGTGCTCTTTTTTGTGCTGATGATCCGCCCGGCCTACAATCGCGAATACCACACCCTGCAGGGATGGCGCTTCGAAGCGTCGCTGTTCCGCCGCCTGCTGCGCTACGGATTGCCCAGCGGCTGGCAGTACCTGCTGGAGGTGTTCGCTTTTACCGCGTTCATCTTTATGGTCGGCAACATTGGTTTGATCGAACTGGCCGCCAGCAACATTGCCTTCAACATCAACATGCTGGCCTTCATGCCGATGTTCGGGCTCTCCGCGGCGGTATCGATCCTGGTAGGACAGCATCTCGGGGAAGACCGGCCGGACCTGGCGGAAAAAGCCACCTGGTCGGCCTATCACATGGCCTTTGGCTTTTTCTCGATTCTGGGCATCAGCTATTACATGGTGCCGGACTTGTTCATCTGGCCCTTTGCCGCCCAGGCGGAAGGAGGCGACTTTACCCCGATCCAACTGCTGGCCGCCAACCTGCTGAAGTTCGTGGCTTTCTACTGCCTGTTCGATGCCGGGGTGATGGTCTTCTCCGGGGCGTTGAAAGGTGCCGGCGACACCCGCTTTGTGGCCATCGCCAGTATCAGCCTCTCCTGGAGCGGAATGATGCTGCCTTCACTGCTGCTGCTGCACTACCGCCAGAGTATCTACTGGTTCTGGGTGACGGTCACCTTTTACGTCACCACCCTGTGCCTGGCCTTCCTGTGGCGCTTTCTGCGCGGCCGCTGGAAAAGCATGCGGGTAATTGAAGAAGCGCCGCCGGATCTGGCTGTGGAGAATTCCGGAGCGGCCGGATTGGCGGAAGCGCCGGTCCTGTTGGCGGAAGCCTCCAACAGCCTTGCCGCGGGTGAATAAGAAGATACCGGCGTATACCGCGGATGACTTGTGTGATGTTACACGGCCTATCCAATGCTTGCGTAATTACTCCTGAACGTGTAACTTGTTAATGGTAAATGCTTAATGGTAATTGCTCAATGCTCAATCATATTTTTCAAAAGGTGATTCTTGCACGGTTTTCCGATGCGCATTGAGCATTTACCGTTAAGCATTTACCATTAAATATAACTTCAGCAGATCTAATTAGAGGAACTTAACATGCGCTCACTCCGCCTGGCGCTGGCCCAGATCAATGTGACGGTCGGGGATATCGACGGGAATTTTAAGAAAATCGTAAAATATATCGAGCAGGCTCGGGCGCAGCAGTGCGATATCGTCGCATTTCCAGAGATGGCGCTGACCGGCTATCCGGCAGAGGACTTGCTGCTGCGCCCGGAGTTCATCGATGAGAATCTCGATTATCTCCATAAATTGCTGCCCTACAGTCAGGACATCACCATTCTGACCGGCTTCGTCGACCGCCGGGATGACATTTTCAATGCTGCGGCACTGCTGCATCAGCAAAAACTGGCCGATGTGTATCACAAGCAGTACCTCCCCAACTACAGCGTGTTTGATGAGAACCGCTATTTCCAGGAGGGCAGCAGCCTGCCGATCTACCGCTTTAACGATATCAACATCGGGGTAAGCATTTGCGAGGATATTTGGTATCCCGGCGGGCCGGTACGCGACCAGGCGCTCTACGGCAATGCCGAGATTATCATCAATATCTCTGCCTCGCCCTATGCCATGCACCGCTCCCGCGACCGCGCCCGGATGCTGTCGGTGCGCGCCCAGGATAACGAGGTGATCCTGGCCTACGTCAACCTGGTGGGCGGTCAGGATGAACTGATTTTCGACGGGCAGAGCCTGGTCATTTCCGAGGAGGGCCGCTTTATCGCCAAAGCACCGGCTTTCGAGGAAACCCTGATCATCAGCGACCTGCATCCGGATAACGTCTTCAACCGCCGCCTGCACGATCCCCGGCGGCGCAAGGAAAAGCTGCTGATTCCCCCCGGTAAGATGCTTCAGCCGGTCACCCTCTCCCGCAGCAACGGTAAGAAAAAGCCGCTGGCCGCTCCAACAATCGCTCCGGACCCGGAAGTAGCGGCGGAAGTTTACAAGGGATTGATCCTGGGAGTGCGCGATTACATCGGCAAGAACCGCTTCAAAAAAGTGCTGCTGGGGTTATCCGGAGGGGTGGATTCCACCCTGGTGTGCGCGGTGGCGGCGGATGCGTTGGGAAAGGAAAACGTCACCGGCATCTCCATGCCCAGCGAGTTTACGAGTAAGCAAAGCCGGGAAGATGCCCGCCAACTGGCGGAGAATTTCGGCATCGAATTTCACGAAGTGCCCATCACCAGCCTTTATAAAACGTATTTGGAGAGCCTTCAACCACTCTTCGGCGACGCACCGCCGGACATCACCGAGGAAAATATCCAGGCACGCATCCGCGGTAATATCCTGATGGCGATGTCGAACAAATTCGGAGCGATGGTGCTCACCACCGGCAACAAGAGCGAATACGCCACCGGTTACTGCACCCTCTACGGCGACATGTGCGGGGGATTTGCCGTGATCAAGGATGTGCCCAAACTGCTGGTCTACGAGCTGTGCCGTTACCGCAATCGCCAGGCCGAACATGCGATTATTCCGGAATCGATCCTCACCAAGGCGCCTTCGGCGGAACTGCGTCACGATCAGAAAGACACCGATTCGCTGCCGCCCTACGAGATGCTTGATCCGATCCTCACTGCTTATGTGGAAGATGATCTTTCGTTTGAGGAGATTGTCAGCCAGGGATTCGATGCGGCGATCGTCAAAAAGGTGATCCGGCTGGTGGACGTCACTGAATACAAGCGCCGCCAGAGCGCCCCCGGGATCAAGATCACCCCGCGGGCCTTCGGCAAGGACCGGCGCTTTCCGATTACCAATGGATTCCGGCATGGGCGGTAGATCCCACTATAATTGCACACAGATTACGCAGATTGGACAGATTTACACAGATAAGACACTGTTAAATTGCTACATTGCTAAATGGTTCAAAGAACAGATGGCATAGATATCGAATAACAATTTAACAATGTCATAATTCATTAAATCTTTATCTGCGAAAATCTGTCCCATCTGCGGAATCTGCGTGCAATTAAGACTCAGACCAATTCTCCCCGCGCGACCAGGATCGCCCGGCCGCCCACCTGCACGGTCACCCGACTGTCGCTTTCGTTTGCCCGCAGCAGCAGCAAGGAGGGACGGCCGATCTCGTAACCTTGCTCCACCCGGGTCTCGATCTGCGGCTGGCCCCAATAGTGATGATGCGCCAGGTAGCCGGCCAGGCAGCCGTTGGCGCTGCCGGTGGCGGGATCTTCCGGCACCCCGTAATAATCGACGAACACCCGCACATGAAGCTGATTTTCCGGGTGCACCGTCTCCGGGGCAAAGATCAGGATCGCTTTCGAGGCAATCTTCTCTACCAATTCAAAGTAGATGCTGCGCCGGATTCGCGCCCGCCGCACCGCATCCAGCGATTTCAGGGGCACAATCATCGCCGGTACTCCGGTGGAAACTTCCTGGATGGGGAAGCGCGGATCGATATCGCTCACATCGAGATGAAGCATGTGGCTGATCTGTCCGGCGTTGTACCGGGGACCAAATTCCGGGGGCATTTGGGTCATCCACAATTCCGCCAGCCGATCTCCCTCGTAATTGAATTTCACCGGGATCTGCCCCACCTCCAGATTGAGATTGACGACGCCGGCCTTCTCCCGAAGCATTTCCTGCTGGATAATAAAAGCGGTGCCCAGGGTTGGATGTCCCGCAAAAGGCAGCTCGTCTTCCGGCGTAAAGATACGAACCCGGTAACCGCCGTTCTCCGGCTGTTCGGAAACGATGAAGGTGGTTTCCGAATAATTCATCTCCTTGGCGATCTGCTGCATCTGCCGGTCGCTGAAATGCCCCGCCCCCCGCACCACCGCCAGTTGGTTGCCCTCGTATTTATTCTCGGCGAAGACATCGACGATGTAGAGTTGTGGATTGTTCATCATGAGACCCCCTTGGTAAATGTTATTTCAAAATATAAGAGGGAAGTTACGACCTGATGCGAAAAGAATCAAGCGGGGGTTAAGCCGGCAGCCGCAAATACAGCCACTCCGGCATCGCCTTGATCAGCCAGCCGATCAGCCGCCAGCGCCGGGTGATGTAGGCGTGGCGTTTCCGTTTGATGATCGCCTGGTAGATCTGTTCGGCGGCGGTCTCCACGCTGCACATCCAGAACAGTCCCTTGCGGCCTTCGGTCATCTCGGTCGCCACATACCCGGGCTTGATGTCGGTGACGGTAATATTCAAGCCGGTGCGGATCGAGCGCTGGCGCAGGGCTTGCATGTAGGTGGAGATGAACGCCTTGGAAGCGGAATACGCCCCGGCCCGGCCCAGGCCGATCAATCCCGCCACTGAGGAGATGCCCACCAGATGCCCTCCTCCCCGGGCCTTGAAATGATCCACCGCCACCTGGCTGGCGGCCACGAAGCCGCGTACGTTGACATCGATGACCTGCTTTTCGGTTTCCCAATCGTGTTGGTTTTTGCTGCCCACCCCGGCGTTGAGAATCACCAGTTCAACATCACTCATGTCGGCCAACAGCCCCTGAAACGCTTGCCGTGCCGCTGCAGTATCCGCCACATCCATCACGCAGATGTGGCTGGCGGTGGGCAGGCTCTCTTTTATGTCCTTCAACAGCGCTTCCCGCCGCCCGGTCAGCCCCAGTTCGTATCCCTCCCGGGAAAGTTTCTCCGCCAACGCCCGGCCGATCCCGGAAGTGGCGCCGATGATAATGGCTTTTTTCATGTCAGTTCTCAGTTGTCAGTTTTCAGTTGTCAGTTGTAGGGTCGAGTCGCGACTCGACCATGCACTCGCCATAATTCCATTCTTTCACCCTGCGAGCAGTGCCAAGTTTTATTGCATGAGGAGAGTCTGTACCATGCCCCATGCGCCTTGCCCCATGCAAAAGTTCTCGCATTACACAGCCCTCAGTATGAGCACTCCCATCAACCCATTAACTCATTCATCATTCCTTCTGATACGCCACCTTCCCCCCAACAATCGTATAAACCACCTCAGTACCGGGAATCTCCTCCGGCGGGACGGACATAATATCGCGGGAGAGCACGGTAATGTCGGCCAGCTTGCCCGGAGTCAGCGAACCTTTGATATCTTCCTCGAAAGCCGCGTAGGCGGCATTGACGGTATAGGTGCGCAGGGCTTCTTCACGGGTCATCACCTGGCCGGGATAGAACTGCCGGCCGTCGCTCATCCGGCGGGTGACGCTGCTGTAGAAGTTGGCCAGCGGATCGACATCTTCCACCGGGGCGTCGGTGCCGTTGGCAATCACCACTCCGTTTTCCAGCAGTTTGCGCCAGACGTAAGCCCCGGCTTCCGCCCGGGCGTCGCCGATCCGCTTCGGCACCCAGGGACCGTCGGAAGTGCAGTGCACGCCCTGCATCGAGGCGATGAGATCCAGTTCGGCAAAGCGGGGAATATCGGCCGGATCGAGATGTTGGGCATGCTCGATACGCCAGCGCAAGCCGCTCTGCTCCGGATGCGCCCGGAATACTTCCGCATAGATATCGAGCATCTCCCGGTTGCCGCGGTCGCCGATGGCGTGCACGCAGAGCTGCAGTTGGTAATCCATGGCCAGTTCCGCCGTGGCCCGCAGCTCCTCCAGCGGCACGGTGTTCAGTCCGGAGGTGTGGGGTTGGTCGCTGTAGGGCGCCAGCAGCCAGGCCCCGCGTGATCCCAGGGCACCGTCAATATACTGCTTGATCGCCCGCACCGTCAGGAAATGATTTCCGCCCACATTAATCATGCGGTACTCCTTACCCCGCTGGCGGATCCGCTCCAGGGAGTCGCCGATCATGATCCAAAAACGAACCCTCAGCGCTCCGCTATCCGCCAATTCCTTGAAAAGGTCGATGGTCTCGAAGGTCGATCCGGCATCCTGGAAGCTGGTGATCCCCTTGCGCAAGCATTCATCCTCTGCCTCGCGAATCATACGGAGTTCCTCCGCTTTGACCGCTTCCGGGGAGCGATCCCGGTCGAATGTCGCTTTCGCCGCCGAGATCAGGTCTTCGGCATTTTCCAGGAATACACCGACCGCCTCGCCCTGTGCATCGCGTACAATCACCCCGCCGGGTGGATCGGGCGTCTCCCGGATAACCCCGGCCAGTTCCATTGCCCGGGCATTGGCATAGGCCGCATGGCCGTTGGCGCTGCGCAGCCATACCGGGTGATCCGGCGCCGCGGCACTGAGATCGTGATGGTAGGGAAACCCCTGTACCGTGGGCACATCCAGATCTTCCCATTTTTCCTGATGCCATCCCCGCCCGAAGATCCAACTGCCGGGAGGCTGGTTTGCCGCCGCTTCCCGCACCAGCGCCACCATCTCCTCCCAGCTGCGGATGTGGCTCAGATCGAGCGACATCTTGAGCATCCCCAGTTTACGGGCATGGGCATGGCTTTCGATAAAGCCGGGAATGGCCAGCCGACCCTGCAGGTCGATCACCCGGGTGTTTTGGCCGATGGAAGCGGCAATTTCCTCCACACTGCCCACCGCCGAGATCCGCCCGTCGCGTACCGCCAGAGCGGCGGCTTCGGGGAGGGTTTCATCGACCGTGATGATTTTTCCGTTGGTCAGCACCAGATCGGCTCCGGTGGGCTGGTCGGCGCAACCGCTTAGTCCGATCCACAGGACGGTTGACATGAGAAACAATTTCAGCGGGTGAGAACAGACTCGCATAGATTTTTTCATAAGCAATACCTTGAAAAAGTTAAACTTAATTGCACACTGTTACGCCTTTGGCATAAAAAAACAGCTCTCTATGAAGGTAACAGCCGCTGCCGCCGGAATGACAGCAGTCCGTCATTCCGGCGGCAGCGGCTGTTAAGATACCCAAAATGGGAGAGCTTTGCAAAAAAATCTCCCCCCAAAAGAATGGATGCTTGCGCTTCGGCGATAGATGTCTTATTTTACAGCGATCTAGGAAAAATGCGACGATGTGCTGCATAATCACAGCCATTTCGAATTATCGCTGCGGATCGGAAACTGAGGTTGCGGTAGCAGGCAAGGCTGGAACAGTGAATGAAGAATTTAATCGACATCGAAGATTTTTTGAAAATAAACATTTCCACCGGTACCATCATTGACGCCCAATTAAACCCCCGGGCTCGCAAACCCGCCTATACGTTAATCATCGATTTCGGTGAACAAGGGATCAAGACGAGTTCTGCCCAACTCACGGAGAATTATACCGCCGAGGATCTGCGCCAGCGGCAGGTCATCGCGGTGATGAATTTTCCGCCCCGGCGGGTGGCAGGGGTGCAATCGGAAGTGCTGGTGCTGGCGGCAGTTAGCCCGGAGCGCGGCGCCATATTGCTGACCCCGGCTTCTCCGGTCGAAAATGGTATTTCGATCCGTTGAGATCCTGCTGCCGGCAAATAAATCCTATCCCGGGAATGCATGGGCTGATTCCCGGATAAACATCCTGGAAGGAGAATCATTTTGTTTAACAAGCTAATCAAATTTGTACGCACAGTGCTGAATGTTGACAAGTCGGATGAGAAACCTCGTTCAGTAGACCCACGCAAACAACCCCGGAAACCCTCCCCCAGGCGGCGGCCGGAGCAGAATGAGACATCTACCGCCAGCGCATCCCGCGATCAGGAGCGGCGCAGCCGTAAACGCCGTCCTGCGCGCAATCGCGACCAGGATAAACCGGAAAAACCGGCGAAAGCGAAAACGGCAAAAGAATGGCATATCAGCGAATTCAAGGTGCCGCCGGCAGAAGGGAAAAAACGCTTTCACGATCTGAATCTACCCGACTCAATCATGCATGCCATTGCTGATCAGGGATTTCAATACTGCACCCCTATCCAGGCGGAGATTCTGGAGAGCACCCTTGCCGGCCGGGATGCCAGCGGCCAGGCCCAGACCGGCACCGGTAAAACCGCCGCCTTCCTGATCACCATCTTCACCCGCCTCCTGCGCGACCCCGTTCAGGGCAAGCGGGAGCGCGGCAAGCCCCGGGCGCTGATCCTGGCCCCTACCCGCGAGCTGGTGCTGCAGATTGCCAAGGATGCCGAAGGGCTCGGCAAATATACCGACCTGCGCATCCAGACGATCTTCGGGGGGATGGACTACCGCAAGCAAAAAACCCAGGTAGAAGAACGGGTGGCCGATGTCATCGTTGCCACCCCCGGGCGGCTGCTCGACTTCCTCGGCCAGCGCATCCTGAAGCTGGATGAGGTGGAAATTATGGTGATCGATGAAGCCGACCGGATGCTGGATATGGGTTTCATCCCCGACGTACGCAAAATTATCCGCCAGACGCCCCCCAAGGAAAAACGTCAGACCCTCTTCTTCAGCGCCACCCTGACCGACGACGTGGAACGCCTCTCCCAAAGCTGGACCCGCGAAGCGGTGATTGTCGAAATCGAACCGGAGCGGGTGGCCGCCGAGTCGGTGGAGCAGGTGGTCTACATTGTTACCACCGACAAGAAGTTTGCCCTGCTCTACAACATCATTACCCGGCGCAACCTGGAGCGGGTGCTGATCTTCTGCAACCGCCGCGACGAGACCCGCAAGCTGACCAATAAGCTGCGCCGCTATAATATCGGCTGTGAAATTCTTTCCGGGGATATTCCCCAGCGTAAGCGAGTGCGCACCCTGGACGATTTCAAAGCAGGGAAAATCCGGGTGCTGGTGGCCACCGACGTGGCCGGGCGGGGAATCCACATCGAAGACATGGACCATGTGATCAACTACACCCTGCCAAGCGATCCGGAAGATTATGTGCACCGCATCGGGCGCACCGGCCGGGCCGGGGCCAGCGGCACTTCGATCAGCTTTGCCTGCGAAGAGGGCGGCTTCCAGTTGCCGGCGATCATCGATTTTCTGGGCCATGAGCTGCCCTGCACCCAGCCGGAGGAAGAGTGGCTGAAGATCGGACCGCCTCCCCCCCTCTCCGAGAACGACCAGGAGCAGATTGCCGACCCGCGTGACCGCTCCCGCAGCGGCGGGCGTTCCGGACGCTCCCGTTCCGGGGGAAGACATTCGGGAAGCGGCGGGCGTTCCAGGAGTGGCCGCTCCGGCGGCGGCAGCTCACACCGAAGCAGCAGTAGTGAGCAAACGGGTGATCAACCCGCTGCTGCCAGCGCTCCGGCCGAGAGCGGCAAAGCCGAAAAGCCGGACGCAGCAGATAAACCGAAAAAAAGCCGCCGCCCGCGGCGCAAGCGCAAGAAGTCTGAGAACAATCCGGAAGAGAGCAAATAACCTACTTCGGAAAACGCTTCAGGTCGCTTTTCTGAAAAGTCCATTCCGGCGTCACCAGCTCCCCCGGGAAATCCAGTGGATACCAGGGGGAATGCTGCGGGTCGCCGGGATTGATCAGCACATGCATGCTCTGCGCCGGCATGTAGCTCTGGGCCAGCAAAAACACCCGCTTCCCGCTGACCGGATGCCGCGCCATATCCACCACTATCACTGCATGCCCGGGAAATCCCCCCTGGATGAACACATCGCCGATCTGCATCTCTGAGATATCCGCTACCGCCTGCATTTCCCCGCTCAGCGAGGCGGTGCCGGCATAGATGAAGATCTGGGTCAGGTATTTGCGAAACTGGGTATAGGAAGTATCCTGCTGTCCGGAAGTCATCCAGACCACCCGGTTCTCCTTGACGATCGGCCGCAATCCTCGCGCCCAGTCACTATAATTGACCCGCTCCCCGTTGGTAAAATTGAAATGGATATCTTCATACTGCTTCCCGGCAAAAAGATATTCCGCCCGCAGGCGCATCACCGCATCGGCGCACTGCTGCAGGTTACGCTTCCCGGTATCGATGTCGATCACCGCATGATGCACACGCTGATTGGGTTTTTCCACCCCGTTGTAGAAATAGACCGTCCCCCGTCCCGGCTTCAGCGGGAGGTGCTGCAGCCAGCGGGCAAAACTGCCCTCCGGGCTGGCCGGACGCGCATATCCCTCCGGCACCGCAATGCGATTGCACAACGCATTGGCCGAGTCGCCGGGACTACTTTGCCAGCAATAACGCTGCGCCCCGGCAAAGGTGCTCAGCAGGAAAAATACGCTGAACAGGTTCAAGCATATCCGCCGTTCCACGCCGCTCCTTTCCCTTCAAAATGAGAAGATCGTTATCGATATTTCGTTCTAATCTGCTTGCCTGGATTCACTGCCGGATGGCATCGGCAGCGCGCTCTTGCGGCTCATCAGTAAGGTGTAGACCAACCCCGCCAAAATCAAACATCCCAAATATACGCCCCACACCACGGCATCCTCACCTTCCCGCATCGAGATCGGTATATAATCGGTCGTATGCGCGCTTGTTCCCAACATGATGGTAACCCAGGCATACGTCGCGACGATTGAAAAAATACCGGTGAGCGCAGATGTTACTTGTAGATAAAGCCGGTAGCGCTTCGGCGATATCCATGCGGGCCAATAATTTGCTTTCGCAAAATTATATAATGCACCCGCCAAAATCCAGGCATAGCCAATGATTAGCTCCGAGATCTTGTGCGCAAAAATCGGGCTGACCCAATACGATAGCAAGTCATGCTGCCGCAAGTGCCCGATTATGGAACCATAGAGATCATAGAGCAGAAAGCAACCCCCAATACCCGCTACCATCAACAAAATGATGTTGTTTTGCTTCGCCTGTGCTTGATTCATGTTGAGTATAGTTCCCCTATTGTATATTGAGTTTTTTGCTTATACTGAGGTCAGAGTAAAGTCTTGTTGCAAAGGGCAAAGGGCAAAAAAAGTGAATAAACTTTACATCCAAGTAAAATTGAAATTTTGTATTTGGGTAGATGAAGCGATAGAATTGAGGTTTTGCGCGTTCTTCCTTTTATAGCGACACTATGCATAGTGTCGCTATAAAAGGAATAGCTACCCAAACACAAAATTTTTTGCCCCCATGCCCCATGCGCATTTCATTCCGCATTCCGCAATCCGAATTCACCGCCCCCCATGCGCCATGCCCTTTGCCCTCAGCCCCTCGCCCGAAAATATCCCGCCTTGTATTCCCCCTGCACAACCTCTATATTTGAGGCTATCGAAAGCATTTTTGAACTTATCGCCTCGGAGAAAATATAACAACCGACATTGAGTATCAATCATAAAATTCAGGAAAGAAAATGAATCGGATTTATCGCGCCATTCTGTTGCCGCTAATTGGGCTGGTATTGAGCTGTGCGATTCACGCCGCCGACAGCGAGCAGTTGGTTCAGGAGGCCTGGAAAAGCTGGGCGAAAAATGATCAAGCCGCTGTGGAAGCGAAATTCCGCGAGGCCATCGCAAAAGATCCCGGCAATCATCGCGCCTATGTGGGACTGGCCTATCTATACGGTCTGCAGGGCAAGGAAGCGGATGCCTGGGAAACCTTCAAGCACATTCTGGAAACCGCCGACAATCCTTATCCCTACCTCTTTTCCGCCTGGTCGATGGTACGGCAGATGCACAATCAGGACCGGATCGAGCCGGATGTGGTGGGCTTCTGGGAAAAGCTGGCCGAAAAAGCAGACGAGGGCGGGGTGTTGCGCGCCATGGCCAACCAGTTCCTGGGAGGTTACTTCGAGAAACGCGGCGCGTTGGAAAAGTCTCACCAGTATTACCGGGCCATCAACGCCATCGACCAGTGGATGCTCAGCGGTCCTTACGACAACATCTCCGCCTCAGGTTTCGACAAAGTGTTTCCTCCGGAGCGGGAGTATAAGCCCGGCAAGGTATATGAAGGCCAGAATGGGGTGCCGGCAAAATGGTTTCCGATCGCCGGAGTGCGGGCGGACTACTGGATCGATTTTCAACGTTATTTTGCCCAGAGCGATGCGGTATTTTATGGCAACAATTTCATCTACGCCCCCCAGGATCTGGCGGTGCAGATCCGCATCGGCACCTCCGGCTCCCTGAAAGCGTTTTTGAATGACGAGTTGATGATCGAATATTTTGATGAGAACAACAACGACCTCGACACCTACATCGTCGAGACGGAATTGAAAAAAGGCTGGAATCGCTTGCTGATCAAGGTCGGCTTTTCCGAGATCGACCGCGCTAATTTTATGGTGCGGATTACCGATGCGCAAGGCGATCCGGTCGATGGCCTGCAAATCAGCACCGCGCCCCAATCCTATCCGGTCAAACCGGGGAATTCATTCCGGGCAATCCCTAATTTTGCCGAACGTTTTTTTCAGCAGCAGATCGAAGCCCAGCCGGATCATCTGGAAAATTACGCCCTGCTGGCCGACTGCTACCTGCGCAACGATAAGGCGATCGAAGGCGAGCTGGTGCTGCGCGACGCCCTGAAGCTTTCCCCCAACTGCGCCCTGTTCCACTACCGGCTGATCGAAGCTTACTCCCGGGGGGAGAAATACGATGAGATCGCCACCACCTGGGAGCGCCTCCACAACCTCGACCCGCAAATCCCTGAAGTGCTGACCTACCGCTTTTACCGCTTTGTGGAGAATGAGCAAATGGAGGAGGCGGAGGCCGCTCTCAACCGGCTGGGAGAATTGCGACCGGAATCCCGGGAGTGGTTCGCCGCCGCCCTGAATTTCTATAGCCAGAAACGCCAGGTGGAAAAGATTATCGAGATCAGCCGGCAAGCCTATGAGAAGTATCCCGATAGCTGGGATTTTGCCTATATGGAGGCGACCATCGCCATTCAGACCACCCGCTCCTATCAGCGGGCGATCGAGATTTACCAGGATCAATTGCAGAAAAATTACGATGCCACCATTCTGGCCACGCTGGCCGAGGCGTACCTGCAAGATAGCAATGTGCCGGCCTGGGAAGAGACCTATCAGAAAATGCTGGCGCTGGATCCCTCCGCCCCCGGCTACTATTTCCAGATGGCCCGCACCTACGCCGCTTTGCAAAATTATGATGCCGCACAGCAAATGCTCCGCAAGGCGATTGAGATCTGTCCCAATAACTCAGCCTATTGGGCCAAACTCGGCGAGGTGCTCCGCGCCAGCGGCGGCGCCGACCAGGCCCGTGAGGCCTACCGGGAAGCCCTGGCCTACCAGCCCACCAACTACGAAGCGCGGGATATCCTGCGCGAGCTGGAAGGTAAAAAGTCGGTTTTTTCCTACTTCCCGGAAGCGAATATCGGCGAATTGGTAAAGGCGTCGCCGGATGCCGCCGCTTACCCCCAGGATGATGCGCTGATCGTCTACCACGATCTAAAACGGGTGGTCTACCACCTCGGCGCGTCCGAATCGGCAGAAGAACTGCTGGTAAAGGTGTTCAATAGCCGGGGCATCGATGCCTTCAAGGAATATTACATCGGCGTGATTGCCTACAATGAAGGCTTGAATGTCGAAAAAGCAGTGGTGATCAAAAAAGACGGCTCGGAAGTAAAAGCGGATATCGACCGTAATCATGTGGTCTTCAAATCCCTGGAGGAAGGTGAGCACATCTACCTGAAGTGGAAGATCAAAAATTATTATTCCGGCAAGCTCTCCAACCAATTCTGGGACCAGTTCTATTTCAACAGTTTCTACCCGGTGAAGGATATCCGCTATTCCCTGCTGGTGCCGGAGGATTTTCAGTTTGAGTACCGCACCCAACGGATGGAACTGAAACCCTCGCGCCAAAAAACCCCGGACGGGCTGCTCTATCAATGGCGCCTGAGCGATGAACCGGCGATGGTTTACGAGTATGGGATGCCGGTTGCGGAAGATGTCAGCAAGATCCTGCACATCTCCAGCATCAGGGACTGGCCCTATATGGTCGATTGGTATGCCGATATCGCCCAGACCAAAACGCGCAGTTCCTATGAGATCCGGGAACAGGTGGCGGCGCTGTTTGCCGGCAAGCCCGAGAGCAGCGAAGCGGAGAAGATCCGCACGATCTACAATTTTATTACCGAAAATATCCGTTACAGCAGCGTCTCCTTCCGCCAGTCCGGCCTGATCCCCCAGGAGGCCCGGGATGTGCTGGTGAACAAAATTGGCGACTGCAAGGATGTGGCCACTTTGTGCATCGCCATGCTCCGGGAAGTGGGGATCACAGCGCACTATGTGCTGGTCAACACCCGCGACGAGGGCCTCAACGAACATATCCTGCCCTCAATCGATTTCAACCATTGCATTGCCGGGGTGGAAACCCGCCGGGGACTGCAATATCTCGACCTGACCGCCAACAACTATCCCTACGGCGCATTGCCCAATATGGACCTGGGCAGCTTCTCCCTGCTGATCAAGCCCGGGGTCACAGCGCCGGCGTATATTCAGGTAGACCAGACGCCGGGTCGAAACCTGGAACGCAAGTTGACCGCGACGATCGGGCAAGACAACAGCCTGACTTTGGAAAAATCCGGCGTGCGCAGCGGTTCGCTGGCGGCATCCTTCCGGGCCAACTATCGCGACCAGCCTCCCGCTACCCGGGAAAAATCCCTGCTGGAAACCCTCGCCCGGGAGTATCCCGATGTCAAATTGCTCCATTTCGAGATCGAGAATCTCGAGGATCTCAATCAGCCGGTGCGCTACCGCTACGATTTTGTCATTCCCGGTTACCTCTCGGGGGTAGGCGATTTTAAATTTATGAAAATCCCCTGGACCGATGCCCTGGAGAACAACAAGGCGCTTTCTTATGAAACCCGTCAGTATCCTTACTATTACTGGCCGGCGGCCGATACGGTGCGGGAGGAAAGCGAAATTCTGCTGCCTCCGGGCTATGTCCCGGCGGAACTCGGCGAAGATGCGGTGCTCAACTGCGCGATCGCTTCCTATACACTTCGCCTCAAATATGACAACGGCCGGATTTTCGCCCGGCGGGAACTGATCAATCACAAGGCGGTGGTCTCCCCGGAGGAATATCCCGAATTTAAAAAGTTTTACAACGCGGTGATCCAGGCGGACAGCCGGCAGATCCTGCTCAAAGCGGCGGAACAAAATTAAACGAGGAAGGAATGCCTGCAGAAAAATTCGCGCTGGAAACGGGCGGTGATGAAAGGCTGGAATTGCGCTGGCAGTTTGGCTGGCGGAATATGCGCGTGACCCTGGACGGAGCACCGGTTGGTGAGATCCTCACTCGAAAGGCGCTGCGCGAAGGCCGCACCGTGCCGCTTCCCGACGGTTCGGAATTGTACCTGCAGCTGGACAACAAATGGCTCGGCGCCGATCTGCTGATTTACCGTGACGGGCAACCGCTTCCCGGATCGGTAATCGACCCGCGTATTCTGCTGGGCAATGTGTATATCGTGCTGTTTTTTATTGCCGTCCTGTTTTTTCTGCTCGGCGCCGGCGCAGTGCTGTTGCAGATCGATCTGTTCCGGGAGTGGGGGATGGGGATGTGGGCGGTCCATTACAGCCTGATCTTTTTTGTGCTGAGCGTGGGGGTCAAAAAGCGTTCCGCTCTGGCCCTGAGCCTGACGGTTTTTCTCTTCCTGGCCGATGGGGGGCTGGAGGTGTACTATGCCGCGAAATACCAGTTGGCACCACCGGTGCTGGGTATTTTCTTCCGGGTGATATTAATTATTTGGGTTTCCCAGGGCTTCGGAGCGATCCGGGAATTGCAGCGGATGGAATCGTAGGAACGAACATGATACGACCAAAATCAAATCGCCAAATCATACCCTGGTCCCTCTTTTTTGCAGCGCTGTTCAGCCTGTCGCTGGACTACTGGAACTGGGATCAGCCGGTGGGTATTGGCCCCCTGCACCTGCCGGTGTGGATTTATGGGTTTATCCTGCTGCAACTGCTGTTGGCGGCAGGCATTTATCTCTTCTCCCGGAAATTCTGGCGGGAACCGTCTCAATCGGAGTAACTGCGGACTTCGGAACAGATTGTATATGGTGACATTATCGATCATTATTCTATATCTGCTGGTGACCCTGGCAATCGGCTATTACGGCTACCGCATCGGGCAGAATCATCCGGACGATTACTTCCTGGCCGGGCGAGATGTCGGGCCGGTGGTGCTCTTTTTCACCCTGATCGCCACCAATTTCAGCGCTTTTTTCTTTCTGGGGTTTGCCGGCGCCGGCTACCGCATCGGATACAGTTACTACGGGATCATGTCCTTTGGAACCGCGCTGGTAGCGTTGACATTTTATTTTATCGGTCATAAAGCATGGCTGCTGGGTAAGGCCAAAGGCTACATTACCCCGCCGGAGATGATCGGCGACCGCTTTCGCAGCCGGCCGCTGAAAGTGCTTTTCCTGATCGTGATGGTGATCTTCACCGTTCCCTACCTCGCCCTGCAGCCGATCGGCGCGGGAATCCTCCTGCAGGAATTGACCAACGGCCTGATCCCCTACTTTCAGGGCGCGGTCATCCTGACGGTGGTGATTGTGCTGTATGTTTTTCTGGGCGGTATGCGCAGCGTCGCCCTCACCGATGTGGTTCAGGGGGTCATCATGTTCTCTTTGATGTTCCTCGCCGTCTGGGTAGTTGCCGACGCCCTGGGGGGCTTATCGGCGGCCAATGCCCGGGTCTATGCTCTGAATCCGGAATTGTTCTCCCGCGAGGGGGCGGGAGGCTACTTCACCCCGCGGAAATGGTTCAGCTTTATGATCCTGTGGATGCTGGCGGTGCCGATGTTCCCCCAGATGTTCATGCGCTTTTTCATCTCCCGTGATGTCGCCGCCCTGCGTACCTCCGCCCGGCTCTATCCGCTGGTAACCGCTCTACTGTTCCTCTGCCCGGTGATCATCGGGGTGATCGGCCATATCCCCTTTCCGGAGTTGGCCGGCAAGGAGGCAGACAAGATCCTGCCCCTGATGCTGACCCGCTTCACCCCGGAATGGCTGGGGGCGCTGATCATGGTCGGCGCGCTGGCCGCATTTATGTCGACCATGGATTCCCAGTTGCTGGCCCTGAGCTCTATGCTCACCCGCGATCTGTACCGGGATCTGTTCAAAACCCGGGTGACCTATGAAACCCAGGTGCAGGTCGGCAAGATCCTGATCGTCATTCTTTCGCTGCTCGGCCTGCTGATCGCCTACCGGCCGCCGGCGACGATTTTTCAGATTGCCACCCAGGCCTTCACCGGTCTGGCAATCCTGTTTCCCACCACGATTGCGGCGCTCTACTGGCCCCGTGCCACCGCCGGCAGTTGTATCGCATCGAT
Organism: Calditrichia bacterium; assembly: GCA_020635015.1. Classification (GTDB taxonomy): domain Bacteria; phylum Calditrichota; class Calditrichia; order RBG-13-44-9; family J075; genus JACKAP01. The sequence continues at coordinate 132,734 of JACKAP010000015.1, forward strand.
ATTGGTGGGGGAAGGCCTGCTGATCGGATTACACTATGAACTGATCCCGGCATCTTTCACCCTGGGCTTCCTGCCGGTGGTGCCGCTGGTAGGGATTGCGGCGTTGATGATTGTGGTGGGCTCACTGGTAAGCGGGAAGAAGCCGGCAGAGGAAATGTAGGTTGATGCTGGATGCTTCCCGAATGCTTTCGGGATGGATGCTGGATGAGCAGGGGCGAGTTGGGGCTTGCGCCTGCGTCCGTTTTTCCCCATTCACCCATCAACCCATTAACAAAACAGGTGATCATCGCATGCAATTAGAAGCACTATTCCCAGACATCCGCCCGGGGCAGATTGCCCAAATCGAACAGTACTGCGAGCTGCTGCGGGAGTGGAACCAGCGGGTCAATCTGGTCTCGCGCCAGGATGTGGGACAATTGATGGCCCACCACATCCTCCCCTCGCTGATTCCACTGCGCCTGATCGATATCGCCGCGGGCAGTTGGGTGCTGGATATCGGCAGCGGAGGCGGCCTGCCGGCAATTCCGCTGAAAATTATGCGCCCGGATTTGCAGGTGCTGATGGTCGACTCCGTGCGCAAGAAAACCCTCTTCCTGAAAAAGGTGATTGCCGATTTGGGGTTAAGCGGGATCAGCGCCGGCAATCGGCGGATCGAAGAACTTTCCGCCGAGGTTGATTTTCTCAATAAATTTGATCTTATTACGGCACGGGCAGTTGGGCGGATCGGCCAACTCATCGAGTGGGGAAAACCCTACCGGAAAGATCAAGGTTATTTTTTGCTCTGGAAAGGGATGTCGGATATCGCTGAACTGGAAGCCGGCGCGGGGGAAGGTAATTATCACTATCAGATATTTACCGTGCCGGAAGCGTTTCAACAGCTCTCTCCGAAATTCCGCGAGCTGTGCTGGTTCCGGATCGATCCGCTTTGCCACATATAATGCGAATTGCACGTTGAGTTTTAGCCACGGATTTTCACGGATAAACTACGAGGCGATTCAGGCGGATGTTTTCGATCATCTCCTGGCGGTACCGCCGGAATTCGGGCTGCGGGCCTTTCAGGATCCCACCGGTCAGGACTTCCGGATATGGGGAAGAGAAAAGCCGGCGGAGACTTAAAAAAATCCCGGCAGGCCCCCGTCAGTTTATCGCGAAAATTATATCCGGACCTATTGTTTAAGTCGCACAAATTAGGTATTCTATGGCACCATTAACTAAAAACAGGAGGAATATGAAATTCACAGAAGTTCAGTTGGAAACGCACCGGCTGAAGGAGCTAAAATCCTTCTACACCGAGACGCTGGGGTTGCCGCTGATCTTTGAAAACAAGCGATCATTTATGGTTCGCGTCGGGAGTTCCAAACTGAAGTTCTCCCGGGCAGAAGAGGGTGAGCCGGTCTATCATTTTGCCTGCAATATTCCGGAAAATCAACTGGCAGAAGCCAAGGCCTGGATCTCCTCCCGCTGCGAACTCATTCAAAAGGATGGCAAAGATGAGTACCGCTTCGAATCCTGGAATGCAGACGCGATCTATTTTTATGATCCGGCAGGTAATATCCTGGAGTTAATTGCCCGCCACAATTTGAAGAACAGCACCAGCGCACCGTTTTCCGCAGAGAGCTTTCTGGCGATCAGTGAAGTTGGTTACGCAGTAGAAGATGTCCGATTGTTTTCCCGGCATATTAAAGATGAGCTGGGAGGCAAATTATACGACGGCGATGAAAGAACCTTCGCAGCTATCGGTGATGAAGAAGGACTGGTCATTGTCGTTCCGGTCGGGCGCGTCTGGTTTCCAACCGATCAGCCGGCAGAAAGTTTTCCGGTTGTGATTATGTAGGAAATTCCCGGCAGCATTTGCGGCAGTTTTTCCCGCCTTAAGATGCCCGTCTTTTCGATCTTTCTCATATCTTCCGTTTTTTCAATTTCATATCATCATTTTTATATATGATACCGTCGCCTGAGCGATCGAGCCGGGCGAAACCGGCAGTCATACTTTTCCGGACGCAATCCCTGTTTGCGAGCGGCCGATATAGCCATGCATGCGTTAACCGACAAAGCAAAGCGGCCAATTTCGCAGCGATGAAAAACCGTTTCATCCGGGTGCGCCGGGATCAATGATGATGGGAATTCATTGCCGGGGACCGCTATGGTCCCCGGTTTTTTTATGCCCGGGAATTTTTCGGTTGATTTCGAAGTGCTGTGGCGTAAATTGATTTCACGGTAAATTTGTTATGAATGATAAATATATTATGATGTTGGATGTTAGATGTTGGAGATAAACATGATCGATTGGTAGCGTCAAGCACTTTTTCAGTCAATGTTTACTTCATCCTTAATCCTTAATCCTTTATCCTTTTTCTTTTATCCAACAACCAACAACAATCAGAGCGTATAAAATCATGAACTTCTTAGCGCACGTCTACCTGGCGGAGGATACGCCGGAATCGATCGTCGGTAATATGCTGGGCGACTTTGTCGATGCCAATTTCCGGCAAAAATATCAACCGGAGATCGTGCGCGGCATTATCATGCACCAGCAAATCGATATGTTCACCGACAGCCACCCGGTCTTCCTGCGCAGCATGGGCCGGATCGACGACAAATACCGCCGCCTTAAGGGGATCATGATCGACCTCTTCTACGACCACTTTCTGGCCAAGCATTGGCAGCAATATTCCACCGAGCCCCTGGAAGCGTTCTGCGAGCGGGTCTACGGCATTTTTGAACAGCATGTCTCACTGCTCTCACCGCGCCTGCAGCGCATACTGCCCTACATGATCAACGATAACTGGCTGCTTTCCTACCGCCAGCCGGAGGGGATCGGCTGGGCCCTCAGCGGGATCTCCCGCCGGATCAGCCGGAAAAATCACCTGGCGGAAAGCATTGAGCAGCTACACCAGCACTATGAAGGCTTTGAGGGCGACTTCCGGGAATTCTTTCCCGAAGTGGTCAAGTTTGCAGAGGAGCTCACGAATGGCGGCCTGAATGGCACGCAGATTTTCACAGATTAAACAGAATTTCGTGGATAAGACATTGTTATATTAGACCTTATTACTACTTACTACAGAAATCTATACGCCATTCCTTCTCCCACCGATGCCACAATGCCATTTTGACAGTTTTTCTGCAACAAGTACCAAATTCCAGAAAACCTTTCCTGGTCACTGCCACGGCCTGTCTTGCTGTCTGCAATCATTTCCGAAATAATCTGGAAGGAGATTTTCGACAATCAAGCACTGTAAGTGTATGTTAAATATTTGTTTAGGTGGTTGATCTCGTTGTTGGCACAGCCTTTGTTTCTATATTTAAGCGAACGCGAAAGTAACAGCGGAAATAAACAAGCAAGGTTTACTAACATCAATGGAGGTACTTGAAAATGACGTTTGTTCGCTTATATCCGGCACAAAATATGAATGAGATCGCCCGCGAGCTGGACCGCGCGATGAAGCATTTCTTCAATAGCGATACCCCTGCGGCCGAAACCCGCGAAAGCGAGATCAACTGGAATCCCCGGGTGGATATTTTCGAAAATGAAGACGCCTTTGGGCTGACCCTGGAAATCCCCGGCGTAAAGCAGGAAGATATCCAGATTCAGTATGAGAAAGACGAACTGGTGATCAGCGGCGAAAGAAAACGGGAAGATCTGCAAGCGGATGTCAAACGGGTGCGGACGGAAGCTCGCTACGGGAAATTCCGCCGCGCTTTCCAGATCAACACCCTGATCGACCAGGACGGCATCGAAGCGACCTTCGGGAATGGTCTGCTGCACATCCGCCTGCCGAAAGCAGAAGCGGCCAAACCGAAGACCATTACTATCAAGGCCGGCAAATAAGCGCCGGCATCTGAAACCCTGCACCTCTCCGGGTTGGGAGCGAGACTGTTTTTGGGTTGACGGAAGCAAGAATGAGCGGGGGGATCGCCTTCCCCCGTTCATTCAAACTAAACATAAATCAAAATAAATAAAATGGAAGGGAGAAACATTATGTCATTAGTACGTTGGAATCCGATTAACGATCTGTTAAATATTCACCGGGAGATGGACAGCTTTTTCTCTCCCGATCTGTTCACCGGCAACGGCAACCGCTGGCTCCCCAGCATGGATGTGTTGGAAAACAAAGACGGCTTGGAGATCTCGCTGGACCTGCCCGGCCTGAGCAAGGAAGATGTCAGCATCAGCTACCAGGAAGGCACCTTGACCATCGAAGGGGAGCGCAAGCAGGAAAGCGAGGAAAACCGGCCCAACTATCACCGCCTGGAGCGGCGTTACGGGAAGTTCTTCCGCAAGATTCCTCTGCCGGTCGCAGTCAAGGATGACGCCATCAGCGCCACCTTCAGCGACGGCGTGCTGCGGATCGAAATTCCCAAGGCGGAAGCAGTCAAGCCGAAGCAGATTGAAGTGAAGGTGAACAAAGGCTAAAACTTCGCAAGTCCCCTCTATTAGCCCCTTAACAACCCCTCATAAAAAAAGCGGGCGGATAATTATCCGCCCGCTTTTTTTATATGTGAGTGTATGGAATTATGACGCGGATAGGGGCGAGTCGAGACTCGCCCCTACGTCCGTTTTTCCCCATCACCCCATTCACCCATCCACACAAATCAATCCCGGCCCCCCGCAAAGGCCATCAGGATGTGCAGGATCGAGGTAAACACATTGAACAACCCGGCAAAGAGCATCAGCGCGCCGATGATCGGGCTGTCGATTTGCGGATTGTGCAGGATATCCGAGGTGCTGTACACCAGGATTAATACCCCCATGATGCCCACCCCGACGCTGATCAGCAGGCCGAGAATGCCCATCGGCATAAACATGTTGAGCACGATCGCACCGATCAGGGAAACGAAGATGCCGGTCATCAGGCCGCGTTTGGCCTGATAGCGTTTGCCGGAACTCCACACCATCGCCGTCACCGCCGTAAACACCAGGGCGGTGATCAGCACTGCATTGAGCACCAGGTTATGCCCGGTGGCGACCATACCGGCAATATATACAATCGGCCCCAGGATAATGCCGGCGATAAATCCGTCCAGGATCAGCGCCAAAAAACCCTTCACCGGATCATGGCGCACCGCAATCGCGATCCGGGGAATGAAATTCAGCAGCAGCATCGCCACAATCCAGCCGATCCAGCCGGTAAACAGATTGCGGATAAACGGCGTGGTGGAACCGATGTAAGCACCGACCACCGCCGCCAGCACCCCATAGAGCAGATGGGCGTAGGTCGCCTTGATGAATTGCGCCCGGTCCTGGGTCAGATCGGCGGTCTCTCCCATACGCTGACCGAAACTTAGAGGGCTTTGGTTCATTGTGAACTCCTTTATATAAAATTGTTATTGAGATTTCTATAGCGAACAAGCATTGACACAATCTAATACATTTTCAAAAATAAATAAAGGAAAAATGAACCGCAGGTGCTCCGTCAGGTACTATACCGCAATTTATTGGTGATAAATCCCGGGACCCAGCGCAACATCGCACGCATGAGCTTAATTTTTCCGACATTGACTTCGACTCGATCCTTTAACCAGGCCGCTTTAAATTCCCCGGCGACGGTTTCCGGGGTTATTTTTCCCGCGCCCCTTCCGGCGGTCATGGCGGTTTCCACCAATGGAGGAATCAGCTCAAACACCTTGATGGAGGTCTTTTCCAATTGGTAGCGCAGAACCGTCGTAAAGTTGTGCACCGCCGCTTTGGTGGCGCAATACACCGCCGCATTTTCCTTGGGGGCGAAAGCCAATCCCGAGGAAACATTCACGATCGCTGCTTCTGCCTTGGTACTGAGTAAGGGCAGGAGCATGGTGCTCAACTTGACGACAGCGGTAAAATTGACATCGATTTCATTTTCGATGCGCTGGTAAGGAAGCGATGTTTCGGTTAGATAATAATTGTGCTGAAGCCCGGCATTATTGATTAACACGGTGACATCCGGGTAGTCCCGCTGCACGATCAGCAACAATTTTTCCAATTCATCCTGCCGGCCGAGGTCACATTGAACGGTTGAGATCAGCTCGTGTGAGGCTTCTACCGTTTCAAGTTTACGGGGATCACGCCCCACTACGATAACCCGGTTGCCCGATTCTACGAACATTTTCGCCAGGGCCAACCCGATGCCGCTGGTCCCGCCGGTGATCAGTACGGTCTGACCTGATATCTTCATTTTTGATTCTCCTTGTTAAAATTGAGGAATTCAGCCTTTTCAGCTAAGCGATAATCGATCAGGATCATTAAAGTTGCTGAAAAGAGGAAAAAAAGCGGATAGATATAATGGCTGCACAGAATATGCTTGAACATTGCGTGAACTCCTTTCTCTGTTGAATTAACCTCGAAAGAAATTACGCCTGTGCCCGGCAGAAACGCATTAACCTAGGTTAAGAAAGTCGCCGGGAATTATTTCCCGGCCAATTTGGCGCGGATCCGGCTTAATTGGATGGGGGTCACGCCAAGGTAGGATGCGATGTGATATTGGGGAATTCGATTCTCAAGCCCGGGATGCTCCTGCAAGAAAAATTGGTAACGCTCCGTGGCGTCATTCAACACCAGGCGGATTTCCCGGACTTCTTTGTTGACCCATTCATATTCGATCACTTTGCGGGTCAGCCGTTCCAGCAGGGGGTAGGTATCAAATAAGCGGGTGAATTTGCGGTAGTCGAGTTGCAGCACCACGGCATCTTCCAGCGCCTGGATGTTGATGCGGTTGGCCTCGCCGGTAACGATCGATGTTAATGCAATCATGAAGGTATTATCGGTAAAAAAGGTCTTGTTGTATTCGTTCCCCTCGGCATTGCGGTAAAATGCCCGGAAGGTGCCCTGGCAAACAAATGCCAGCGCGGTCGGGCGGTCGCCTGCTTCCGCAAAATAATGGTGCTTGGAATATGCTTTGACTTCGGTCAATGCGGCGATTTCCCGCCAGCAAGCCTCGGGAATGGTCTCGACGGCCAATAGCGCCGTCTTCATCTGTGCCAGCAAATTATTTTTTTCCATGACGGTGAATTTTTTGATGGTAACGATTTCCCCTCAAAGTTCCAATTCCACTCCCAGCCCCTGCGCTTCCGCCGCATGCAGAATCCGCCCGGCGGCGGTCAGGTCCTGGATGGCGTTTCCCACCGATTTAAAAAAGGTGATCTCATCATCCGCGGTCCTGCCGCTTTTTTTTCCACCGATCACTTCCCCCAATTCCGCATGCACGTGATCGCGGGTAATCTGCCCGTTCTGCAGGGGGACAATCAGATCGCCCGCCTCCTCCCAGCAGGAAGCCCGCTCATCGACCACCACTTTGGCGCGGAGCACCGTCTCCGCCGGCACTTCCTGCAGATCCGGACGGTAGGAGCCTACCCCGTTGATGTGCACACCGGGCTTGAGGTGGCGGTCGGCGAACACCGGTGTGGAGGAAGTGGTGGCGGTACAGACAATATCGGCTTCCGCCAGGTTTTCGGCATGTGCTGCCGGCAGCACTTCGAGCCCCAGTTGCGCCTCCATCCGCCGGGCAAAAGCGGCGGTTTTCTCCCGGTCGCGCCCGAACACATAGGCCCGGCGCAGCGGCCGCACCGTACTGACCGCTTTCAACTGTGTCTCCGCCTGGGCGCCGCTGCCGAAGATCGCCGCCACTGCGCTATCTTTTCGCGCCAGCAGGTCGGTTGCAGCACCGGAGGCCGCTCCGGTACGCAGGGCAGTAAGGGAACTGCCTTCCATCAGGGCCAGGGGGCGGCCGTCGGATGCATCCATCAGCATTACTAGCGCCTGGATCAGGGGAAGCTGGCGCGCAGCATTGTCGCGAAAAATGGTTACGATCTTCAGCCCCAACTGGGCCTGGGAAGGAAGGTAGGAAGGCATCACCAGCACCCCGGCATTCTGCTCCGGAATTCCCAGGTGCAGCCGCTGGGGAATGACCGCCTTGCCGGCGGAGAGCAGCGGGAAAGCTTCTTTCATCACCGCAATCGCCTCGCCCATCGGCAGAGCCTGACGCACATCCGCCCGGGAGAGGAAGCGGATCTTTGGTACCGCCACGCCGCGCCTCACTCGCTGTAGTAATTGATTACCTGGATAATGCCCTCGCTGTTAACCGGGTAGAAGGTCTTTTCATCATCCATGAACTTGTGCATCACCGAATTCAGGGTGGGCCGGTAAAGCCCGCTGCCGGCGTAGCCCCCACCTTCAAAAGCGCCGACCTTGCCGCGCAGGGGATGCTCGACGAAGAAACGGGTGATCTCGGCATTGATCTGATCTATCTTTTCCTGATACTGTGCCTCCGCCGTTTTGAGGGCGGTTTCCGAGGCGCCGGCAGTTTTCATCTCCGCCAGTCCGGCGCTTTTATCCCGCCCGGCCTGCGCCAGGGCGGCGGACAGGCTGTCGAAAACATCTTGCTGCCAGTCGGTGGGAATAGCGATGCCCGGCGAGAGCAGGTGCCTCCACTTCAGGTTCTCCGGATCGAGCAACGCGGTAATGTTGACCGGCCGCGGCTCCACCCCGGGTGCAAAAAATTCCTCATACGAAACGCTGGAAGTGTAATACTCATCCGCCAGTCCGGCGAAGGAATGCCCCATCTCGTGGATCAACAGAAATTCGCTCCGTTTATCATCGGCGGTAAAGGTAGTATAGGCATTATAGATGCCTCCGCCGCCATAACGAGCGCTGTTGATCATGATCAGCAGCGCGTCGTAGGGCACCTGGCCGGCGATATCACGCAGGGTCTGGTTGTCTTCCGTCAGCAGATAGCGTTCGGAATCCAGGGCATTGAAGGAGGTGTTCAGCACGGTATTTTTGTAGCTCCCCTTGCGCGGCTCATCGGTGCCGCTTTCCTGCGAGGGACTGAAGATGGCGCTGACATTAAAGCGTTTGCGCTGGCTTTTGTAGGGCTCCCACTGAAAGATCAGGTCGCAGTAACGCCGGGCGTCTTTGGCGAATTTTTCCTCCTCATTTTTGGTGTAGCCCTCGCCCAGCAGCAGCAGGTCGACCTTCTGATGTGCCGGGCCGCTCTCCAGCAGGCGGTAGACCCGGTCATTACGCCCCGGCGCTTCGCTGATGATGTGATAATCCGCCGGATCGATCACCCGGCTGTACACCGGATGGCGCAGGTTCTCCCGGTCGCTGACCTCCAGCACAAAGCGCACCGGCTTTTTAGGAAAAGGCGTCAGCACGCTCTCATGAAAGGTGCGCATCACCCCCTCCCGGGCCGGGGCGGTGGTGCGGTATTCCTCGCAGTAGCTGTTGAAGCCCTTACTGAAGATCACCCGGTTGGAGGCGATGTCGATCAGCAGCGCCCGGTAGGTGCCCAGGTCGTAGGGCTCCATCAGATGCCGGGTGCTGCCGGCCCAGGGGCCCTGGCGGTAGAGCTGATCCAGGGTGAAGATCTCCGTTTCCTTATCGGCGGTATGATAATAATCGATCCGCAGGGTCTGGTCGATAAAATAATCGCCGAAGCGCAGTTGATCCTGCCCAAAAACTGCGCCCATCATTATCAATATAAAAAGAACTGGTTTCATGAGACCTCTGATTTAGTATTCATTAACAGTTTTCTATATTTTTTCCCCGATTCTTTGCACTCATAAAAAACGGTCTTTTGCCACAGAGCCACAGAGAACACAGAGAACTGACAACTCTCTGTACTGCACTAGCCATTAGTTTCGTGCCTTTTGGCCCGTTTCGGTAGCGCCTAAAATGAACCCACGGCGCTGCCTCTGAGTTTGTAAAGGTTGGCACACCAACAAGCTCAGGAGGTCAACGCCGTGGATCAATTTTGCGTAACGTCTTTCGGACAGTTTCTCATGAATATGTTTACTCATTGTTTTATTCCGCAGTCGTTTCAAAGTTTCATGATTTTGGCTCATGGGTGGTCTTTAGCTTCCAATCGCCATACCATCTCCACTTACTTGTGGCTTTCCGGAGCGACGTCGGTTAAACATTTTTCTCGCTACTATACCTTTCTTTCCGGGCGATTCTTTAACGTCACCGATCAATTATGGGTATCGGTTATTGCGATGATCGATCAAATGATACCCGGCGGAGAAGTCATCCGCCTGAAGATAGATTCCACCATCCGTAAGAAAAGCGGGCGGCAGATTCATGGCCGTGATATCTACCGCAACGGCGCCGGCACTGCCCGGCAGGAGTATCGAACTCTGTTGGGGCTGCACTTTGTCACCGGGATCATCACCATCACATTTGGCAAGCATCAGCTAAATGTGCCCATTGGCATCGAATTATATCTCAAAGAACATTGGGCCAAAGAGTTAGACCTGCCCTTCAAATCCCGCAGTCAACTGGCCCGGGAACTGATTGATCGTGTCGCGAAACGACTGCCGCATCGAGACATACGCGTTATCGTCGATGGGGATTATGCCACGACCTTTTTCCTCAAAGATCTGCCGGCCAATGTTCACAGTGTCGGTCGTTTCCCCATCGACGGCAAACTCTATCATCCATGCGATCCCGCTCAACATACCGGTCGTGGCCGCCCCAGGCTCAAAGGGCAATGCATCGGCGCACCGCGCGATCTCATGCATTCACTCGGCGGATGGATGCCCCATCCCGAGGAAGCCGAAACCGAAATCAAACTCGTCACCGGTATCTGGCATAACGTTTTTCCCAAACAGCAAATCCAGGTCGTGGTGGTGAGACGATTTAACACCGACGATCCGAAAAAGAAAGTGGTTGAAGCTTTCTACACCACCGATCTGCGACTCTCGGCAAACGACATCCTCGATGAGTACCGGAACCGATGGGATATTGAAATCGATTTCCGGGATGCCAATGCCTACTACGGCCTTGCCAAAGATCAATGCCGAAAATACCGGCGGATTGTGGCCATCAACAACTTCCGGATGCTGATGGCGGCATCCAGAACCTTGTTCTGCATCCAGCAATTACAAGAATCCGAAACGCTAAATCTCATCCGCTATCGGCCCTGGTATCGCCAAAAGAAACAACTCGCGCAATTAGACATCGAAACCATCAACCGCGAAATCTTACAAGCTCAGGGAATTTTTCCAACACCTTGTTTTATACAAGATGTTGAAGAAATTACAAAGATCAAACATGGGCCGCAACACCGGGCCGCTTAAAAGGCACGAAACTAATGACTAGTAGAGATGTTGATTGGGGTACGGGTATATATCGGGGTTCTTTTACAGCACGTTTGATATTTGGGGATCAACGATACAGCCTTTTCTCAGTGTTTACAACCAACGAATTTAGCATAAACCTTGGCTGGAATTGGGATAAACCTATCGGTATAGAAGTAATAGAACAATTTAGAACTAAAGTGCGAGATCGCCTAGATTTGGCATTTGATAAATCCCGATGGAATAACGGATGGTCGATTGCGCAGTTATCATTATTATTAGATCCGCAAAAGCTAAAAATTTTCAAAGATATTATTAAGACTTTCAAAGATTCGGTAAACACAAATTCTCACGCGTAGATAAAATTCCTTTTTTTTGCAAAATATAATTCTTTAAGAACTTAGACTTATTATCACGACAACTTATTCCAAATATATACGACAGATTTCTTTTCGCTCAATCAAGATAAAAGGAAAACATAATGGCAGAAATTACAAGAAGTCGTACTGGCGAGTTACTAAGATTAGTTTTTGAAGTATTGATGGCTGCTGAAAATCCAGTTCGAGCAAGTGAGGTGCTCTCCAAGGTAAGGGGTATGACCAAGTTAACCGATTATGAAAAAGGAGAATTCGACTCCGGTGGCATACGCGTTGATACCATTATCAGATTCGCAACGGTTGATTGTGTAAAGGCCGGCTGGATGCTTAAAGAGAAGGGAAGGTGGTCTGTAACAGAAGAAGGTATTGTAGCTTATAACCAATACTCAAATCCAGAAAAATTTTACAGAGAAGCCGTAAAACTATATCATAAATGGAAAAAGGGGCAACTGGGCGAAAATGAGTCGGAGGCAGAACGAGAAGTCAAGGAGGTCACTATAACTATTGAAAAAGCGGATGAACTTGCTTGGAAAGAAATTGAGGACTATCTAAAATCGATGGATCCATATGAATTTCAAGAATTGGTTGCTTCGCTTTTGAAGGCAATGGGTTATCATGTTAGCTGGATTTCCCCAAAAGGTAAAGATGGAGGTCTAGATATACTTGCATGGTCTGATCCTTTGGGAACCAAACCTCCAAGAATCAAAGTTCAAGTCAAGCGTTATGAATCTAATATTAATGTAGATTCTGTTAGGTCATTCATGGCGCTACTTGGTGACGATGATGTTGGCATTTTTGTTACAACAAGTGATTTCACTCGCGATGCGAAGGATGAAGCAAGAACCCAAGAAAAAAGGAAAATAACTCTTATAGGACTTGCCAAATTTGTTGAACTATGGATAGAGTATTATGCCAATTTGGATGATTTAGCCCGGAGAAAATTTCCATTGCAACCTATTTACTTTCTGTCACCAAATCAATAGTAATAATTACCAACAAGGGATTTTTTGCTATAAAGCTCCAAAATTATGATTTGTTTTATGTCAAGATATACTGAATTAAACTGTTTAAGGTTTTATGGAAACCATCCGCCAACAATTCCAATCCATCAACATCTGGAGACGCGGCTCCGAGCGGGCGCCGCACAAGCCGCTGCTGATTTTGCTGGCATTGGGGCATTACCAACGGGGTGGGGAACGGCTGATTTCGTTTGAATGGATCAACGAAAAATTGAAAGAACTGCTGAAGGATTTCGGGCCGCGCCGACAATTCTATCGTCCGGAATATCCCTTCTGGAGGCTACAGAACGATGGCCTTTGGGAGATACCCAAACGTGGCGTCCTATTAAACAAAACGGCTAATGATGATGTCAACAGAAAAGAACTCTTGAGCGTTTCGGCGGTGGGTGGTTTTCCAGAAGGGTTGTATCAGCGCCTGAAAAAGAATCCCGGCCTAGTCAGGGAGATCGTCCGCGATATTTTGGATAAATATTTCTCAGAAACGCTGCATGATGATATTCTGCAAAGTGTCGGATTGGATCTCGAAATGACCACCAGTAGGAGTCGAATCCGCAGCCCGCACTTCCGGAACAACATCCTCAAGGCCTACGAATACCGCTGCGCCATCTGCGGGTTTGACATTCGCATGGCGGGTAATCCGGTGGGTCTGGAAGCAGCCCATATCCAATGGCATCAGTACGAAGGTCCAGACATCGAGCCAAACGGTCTGGCTCTGTGTTCCCTACACCATAAGTTGTTCGATCGCGGAGTGTTTACTCTGTCACCGGAACTGGAAATCCTGGTTTCCGAATACGCCAGTGGAGGAGAGAATTTTGATTTCTGGCTAAAACGGCATCACGGTCATAAGATTCTCCATCCACAGCGGCCAGATTATTATCCTGATCCCAAATATGTTACCTGGCATGTCCGGGAGGTATTTCGTGGACCGTCGCGGTATTTATAGCTATATCGCGATATTTTATTGCAAGGGGTAAAGGGCATGGGGCATGGTGTATTACAGGGCGGGTGTCAAAACATGCGCTTGCACATTACGGCGCCATGCCCCATGCCCTTAGCCCCATGCCATAAAACTTAACACGGTGCACAATATGAGCATTACAAAATAACCTCCCCCCTTGACTTTCTCCCCACTTTTCCCTAAACTCAAAAGCAATCGTAAACAAAAGAAATAAAACGCAAGTTTTTCACTTACACTATCTTTCTTTTTGCGATAAGATTGACATTTCCACCCCCAATAGCCAGGAGAAAGGATTTTCTCATGGTCGATTTCAAAAAATTTCTGCTGAAGCCCCTGATGTTGGCGGCGTTACTGTTGGCCTTCGCCGCCTGCGAGCGCACTGAGGAACCGGCCGCGCCGGACTACCAGATTATTGCCGCCCCCACGGAAGCGGTGATGACGGTGGACGGTTTGCTGGATGAGCCGGCATGGCAAAGCGCCCAGACCGTCACCCTGGCGGAAAACCGCACCGGCACGGCGGTGAGCGACAGCGCGGTGCTGACCCGGGTCAAAACCTGCTACAACCCGACCACCCTGTTCATCGCCTTTATCTGCAATGATCCCGATATCTGGACCACTTTTACCCAACGCGATGAGCATCTCTGGGAAGAGGAGGTGGTGGAGGTGTTTCTCGATACCGACCGGGAACCGTCTACCTACGTGGAGATCGAGGTCTCCCCCGCCAATGTGCTGTTCGACAGCTATATCGTCGATCCGGTTCATATCGATGTGCCGGCGACCAAGCAGTACGATCTGTCCGCCATTCAGACCGCGGTTGCGGTCGAGGGCACGCTGAACCGGCGCGACGACCGCGACCGGCGCTGGACGGTGGAGATCGCCATTCCGCTGGCGGAAGTTATCAAGGACGCGAAGGGGGTGGTGCCCGGCCAGACCACCTGGCGGATCAACTTCTACCGCATCAACGCCGACGGCGGCGGAAAATCCACCGGCTATGCCTGGTCGCCCACCGGCGCGCGGTTTCACAAGCCGGAGGTGTTTGGGGTGGTGCGGTTTGGAGGGCCTTAGAGTGCGGAGTGCGGAGTGCGGAGTGCGGAGTGCGGAGTGCGGAGTGCGGAGTGCGGAGTGCGGAGTGCGGAGGTTGGGATGGTCTCGTTCGACGCTCCGCGTCGAATGCATATCGTGACGCTCTGCGTCACCCCGGCAAGAATCAAATCCGTGCACGCGCGACGCGGAGCGTCGAAAGGCCGGGCGCCACGCGGAGCGTGGCACCAGAACGTAATGGCCAAAGCGTAATTTTATATCTTTGTCTTTTAACTTAATCAGTAATCCGCGGAAATCCGCGTCATCCGCGTCATCCGCGTTCTATTAAAAACTTGAGGGGTAAGAACATGCGTTATTCACTGACAATCCTGATCGCGATGATCATCTGCATGCCCATGCTCGCCCAGGAGGGTGAGCTGAAACTGCTCGACTGGAGGCCGATCAGCCAGATGGTGGTGAAGGAAACCAAAATCATGAAGCCGAAGTTTCCGGTGATCGACATTCACAACCATCTGGGGGATCTGGCGCAGACCGCGCATTTCCTGGAGGAGATGGACCAGGCCGGGGTCTGGAAATGCGTCAGCCTGGATGCGAACTCGGCAGATGATTTTTACAAGGCGCATCTCCAGGCGTCGCAAAAAGTCTCCAAAGAACGCTTTCTGCTGTTTTTCCGCCCGGATTTCAGCAAGATCGATGAGTCGGATTTCGGCAAGAAGGAAGCGAAACGGCTGGAAGAAGCGGTGCGCATGGGGGTGCGCGGCCTGAAGATTGCCAAGACGCTGGGGCTGACCTACCGCGATAAAACCGGCAAATTGGTGACAGTGGACGACCCCCGAATCGACCCGATCTGGGCCAAATGCGGAGAGCTGGGCATCCCGGTGATGATCCACGTCTCCGATCCCAAGGCCTTCTTCACCCCGGTCGACCGCTACAACGAACGCTACGATGAACTGGGCGCCCATCCGGACTGGTCGTTCTACGGCGGCGACTACCCCTCAAAGGATGAGATCCTGGCGGCGCGCAACCGGGTGATCGCCCGGCATCCGAACACGATCTTCATTGGCGCCCACATGGGGAACCTGCCGGAAGAATTGGGCAAGGTGGCTACCTGGCTGGAGACCTATCCCAATTTTTATGTCGACATCGACGCCCGGATCAGCGAGCTGGGCCGGCAGCCCTACACCGCGCGCCGCTTCTTCATCAGGTACCAGGACCGCATCCTGTTTGGTACCGACACCCCGCCCAATGCCGAAGCCTACCGCATTTACTACCGCTTCCTGGAAACCGACGACGAGTATATCGACCCCGCCGCCGGGCATCACCTCCAGGGACGGTGGATGATCTACGGGCTGTTCCTTCCGGATGAGGTGCTGGAGAAGGTCTACTACAAAAATGCGCTTAAAATTTTGAACATGGCCAAAATGAAAAAAGAGGGCTGATATGAAGCGATGCCAAAACCAGGTGCTTATCCTGCTGTTATTGATGATGTTCGGGCCACTCCTGGCGCAAGAGAAGGAGACCGTCGGGTTTTATCAATCCTGGATGTGGAAGCAGTATCCGGTGATGATGAATCCCGCTGCGATCCCCTACGGAAAATTAACCGCCATCAACTATGCCTTTTTTTATCCGCTGGAAAGCGGGGAGATCTTGGGGATGGATCCGGCTGCCGATCGCTACCTGCTACAGGGTGAAGCGGATGACATGCCCGCGGGTGCGGAACCTGCAGCGTCGATCATCGAATTAGCCCGGGCCCACGGTACCAGGGTGCTTTTGTCTATCGGCGGGTGGGAAACCT
The DNA here is from genome assembly GCA_020635015.1 of Calditrichia bacterium. GTDB lineage: Bacteria > Calditrichota > Calditrichia > RBG-13-44-9 > J075 > JACKAP01. The sequence goes on from JACKAP010000015.1 coordinate 148,976, forward strand.
CCGGCAATTTTCCACAGGTCGCCGCAGATCCGCAAAAACGCGCCCGTTTTGCCCATGGGTGCATCCGGCATATCCGGAATTACGGGTTTGACGGCATCGACATCGATTGGGAATTTCCCGGGTATGTCCGCCACAACGGCACCCCGCAGGACCGCTTTAACTTCACCTATTTGCTGCAGACGGTCCGCGACAGCCTGGCGGCATATGGCAAAACAACCGGCCGGCAGTACTTGCTCTCCGCCTCGCTTCCCGCTGCCGCCGGCCATCTGCCGGACATCGACGTGCAAAAGATAACCCCTATTTTGGACTATCTCAATATTATGACCTACGATCTCTTCGGTCCCTGGGGGAAGATCAGCAATCACCATGCCGCCCTGTACGGGCCAGCGCAGGGTGATTCCGCCCGCTGCATGGACGGCGCGTTTAAGCTCTATCACGATATCCATGGGGTGCCGGCGGAAAAGATCAACCTGTGTGCGGCATTTTCGGGGCACGTATATACCAACTGCACTGAAATTTATGGAGAGCACCAGGGAGGGGACAACGACCTTTTTCCGGCCGGAGACGGCGTTTTGTATGCGCATATCATGGAAAAAGCCGATTGGTTCGAACGGCAATGGGATCCCGTGGCGCAGGCACCCTATCTGGTGAGCGCCTCCCGGAAAATACTCATATCCCTGGATGATGAAGCGTCGGTCGCCCTCAAGGCGGACTACATCATCCGCAACAAAGCCCACGGGCTGGTCATCTGGCCGCTAATGGGAGACCACCTGAAGGATGGGCGGACGCCCCTGCTGGACGCAATTTATCAAAAATTCGGCAGTCATTGACATTCGATCCGCCGAATCCCTCTTCTTCTTTTAGACACGGATTCACACAGATTTACACTGATGTTTTTTTTGGGAAAAAACCAGGCTTTCATCTGTGTTTATCCGTGTAAATCCGTGGCTAAAACTCAACCTATAATTCGTATTAAGTGTGCGATCATTGGGTACAATTACTGCCGCCGTTGCGCCAGGTAGTTGGTAAACGACGCCTTGGGGGTACGGTTTTCGTAAAAAACCCCCCAGTGTTTTTCGATTTCATTGGCGGGTGAATTGACGCCGCCGCCTTTCCAGGGCTCGTCGAAGGCTTCGAATAGGAAGGTGGTCACCTTATTCTGATTGACCCAATCGTTGTGCAGCACCAGGTATTTTTCCTGGGCCGCCAGGCCGACCTTGCCTTTGATCAGGTCGCCTTGCTCGCCGGGGCCTTTTTTATCCGGATTATATGTGGTGGCCCAGCCGGTTTCCCCGAGCACGATCGTTTTATCAGGATATCGAGCCTGAACATCTTTAAAGGTGCTGTCCATCCAGGGGATGGCACTATCCAGGGTCTTGCCGTTCCAGAGCGGATAAATATGGGTGACGATAAAATCCAGCTCCTCCGCCACCCGCTGCGCCTCGGGTTTGTTCCAGAAATTATAATCATCGGCGATGGTGACCGGCACCGTGGTGTTATTGCGAATCGCCCGGATATAGCGGAGCTGGTTCTCGACATTCATCTTATGCCAGGACCAGAACACCTGGGCTTCGTTGCCGACATTGACCCCGATCACCGTATTTTTGAAACGATTGGCCAACTGGATTCCCCGCAGCACGTTGCGGATGTTCTCCGGTTTTTGCTCGGGATGTTTTTCCTCATTCGACAGCCAGATGCCCAGCATCATTTTGATCGGGAGGTCATTTTCGGTAATGACTTCCAAAATCCGTTCAGCATCATCATCAGCATTATAGACTCGAATCAGGTTCCAGTAGTTGGCGATGATGTTCAGGTCTTCCAGAATTTCCGCTTTCGTCGGCCCGGTCTTGCCCGGCTCCTGGCCTTTGCGATAACATCCATAAGAAACCGCGTTGCCGATCCATTTACCGTTTAAGTACGGATCGAACTTGCGGATCGTAAACGGGTGTTCCTTTTCACCGCCCAGACCTGCTTCGAGATCCTGCTGGATGTCTTCCATAACGATTTTCGGTTCATGTATATTCAAATTTGATTCATCCGTTTTTTGATTGCACGAAGATAATACAACTGCCGTGAGTATGGATGCAACGATTAACGAAATAAGATTTCGCATTTTCACTCCATTTCGCCTCCGCGAAAAAACCCCCTTATCCGGGCGGAAAGTACGGCGGAGAACTTACGATGTTAATTGATATTACGCACGATGCTCCTGAATTTAAATGCTACTGACCGCCACATACTCAATCTTAATAAACTGCCCATGAATATTGTCCCGGCCTTCACCCCAAATGTAGGTCTGACAATTTTGCAGCGGTTGTCCGCTATCGTCAAACTGAGCGCCGGCCCATTTGCCGCAGAGGGTGATATTGAAAATCATTTTCATATTGGTAAAGGTGCAGCTAGTGCTCCCGGCGCAATTGTGACATTGCCATTCCTGATGCGCTTCGCTATCGCATTCGGTGTCCGTTTCCAGCAGCCGCACCGTGTTCTTTAGATTGGCGTCCCCCCATTGATCCGGCTGCGGATTTTCGCTTAAAGGGCCGCCTTCCTGCCGCACATCCTCCTCCGGCGTCCAATAATAAAACCGGATGGTGTTTTTTTCCCAGATACAGGCGAAGGTGCCCTCCACCGATGCGACCGAATACGGTTTGCCGCTGCAGCCGGCATTGGGATCACCGGCTTTGGCATTGGCGCAATTGATGATCTCACCATCGCTGTTCCACTCGGCGTCGCACATCTGGGGACAGGTGTGAAGGGTGTTGTGGATAATGTTTTCCCCGTTGATGGTTTCGATGATATCCAGTTCGCCGGCGGCGGGCCAATCGGTGGGGTTGACCGCAGAAGGCGTGTCATAAAAATGCCCCTTTCCGGAATAACTGTCCAGCCCGGCATCGGTTTCCACTTTGCCCAGATTTTGATAGGTCCATTCATCCTGATGGCTGCCGTTGAGCCACCAGGCCGGCCAGACCCCTTTGGCCGAGGGCAGCTTCCCTTTAAAGACAAAGAGCAGGCGCTGATGATCGGGATTCAAATTATAGAAGGGCTTCGAGGTCATGCGAAAGGAATCGAACATCACCTCGTCTTTCCGCTCCTTGATGAATAAATACAGCCCGTCGCCCTTCGCCAGTTTCAGCATCTCCGGATTGACCCACTGCTTCCGGTCGTACACCACATCGCCGGCGGTCGGATCATCGTGGGGAAAGGTGGTAAAGAAGTACCGTTCCACGTCGGCCACTGCATAGGTATGCTTGACGAAATCCAGCTTGAAAAAATAATTTTCCGCCGTATCGAGGGTCAGCGCTTCCGGCGCCGGGGCATCGGTTTTTTCGCAGGAAAAAGCCAGTAACGCCAGCGCAAGAACGATCTGCATGGGCAAAGCCAGGCCGGAAGTTTGTTTTCGATTCAGCCGCTTCACCGAATCACAATTTGCATTTTTTTCCCTTTTCATTTCGTATCCTTCAGCAAAACTTTATGGTGACGATCCATATATGAGCATATATGTCTACTTTTT
>JACKAP010000016.1 GCA_020635015.1 Calditrichia bacterium
GCGAAGAGCGAAGAGCGAAGAGCGAAGAGCGAAGAGACGCGACAAAGTCGCGTCTCTTCTAATCCAGCATCCAGCATCCAGCATCCAGCATCCAACACCTACTTAATCAAAATCGCCTTGCGCGTTTCGCGGAATTTGCCGGCGGTGATCCGGTAGTAATAGATCCCGCTGGGGAGATCACGGGCTTCCCAGGTAATGCTGTGCTCGCCGGCCGGAAGCTGCCGGTTGACCAGGGTGGCGACTTCCTGACCGAGGGCATTGTACACCGCCAGTGTCACCGCTGCGTGTTGCGGGAGGGCAAAGCGGATTTGGGTGGAAGGGTTGAACGGATTGGGATAATTTTGTTCCAGATAGAACTCTTGAACCAGCGGTGCATTATCATCTTCTATGCCAGTGATAATGGCATCCAGGATCAACATTCCCTGGGCATCGTTAAAGTTTGGGTTGGTTTCTCCGAATTGGCTCTGTAGGCTGAGAACTTCGAAACCGTCTTTGATCACCCAGGTGTAGCCAATCCAACTCTCTGAAAAAGTTTGAATGATCAGAGTATCAAAAACTACGTAACTGCGGGAAATTACATCATCGCGGATCCGTAACGCATTGAAACTTCCTGATGGCAGGTGCAATGTGCCCCAGGCGTCAATGGTGGTTTGGGTGGAATCGATATCAATTGACGTGATTCCGCCAATCTCAAAAGTATCCGCTTCTACGCTCATCCAGGAGTTGTTATAAGCCGCTGGCAGCGGCACCATCTCGTTATCATACTCCAAAATGAGGGTGTCGAGAGTGTCCAAGGTTACCCGGGTGGCATATCCCAGATAATCAAGCATGCTGGGGGTAACATTCCAATAATGATATAATTCAAATGCCGTGTCAGATACAGTCTCAAGAAACCGGGCTAAATTGGCATTCGGATAATGGCTGCTGTAGGGGGTCGAAGCCGGATCTAAGATATGCTGCTCCACAATCAGGGGAGAGGGCACGGTAGTGGTGCTGAAGTCCCATACCTGGTTGGGACCTGCAGAGCCGACATTGACCGGTATGTGCTCTCGCTGGTCGTCTAGAAGCCGAATGGTGGTGCCGATGGCTCCTAGAAAATCATCCCCCGTGATGATGATCTGTGAAAATGCCGTACTGCTAAAAATTGCCAGTAAGCCGATTGTGAGCATCGAAACGATTTTTTGCATGCTGCCTCCTTGGTATGAAATGAATGGATGAGAACTCGCCGCGCCCCTTATGATACCAGCCCGGCTCAAGTTCTTGGTTAGGAATTGGTCGCGAAATTATATTGATTTACGCTGGAACCTATTATAAATATTGAAGGAATGCAAGAAAAAAAGTGAGCGGGCAGCCGGGTCGATGGGAGAGAGGGGAGGATACATTTATGCCTGTCTGCCCATCGCCCCGGCTGCCCGCTCACTTTGTTCCGCCGGTCGCTGAGCGCTGAGTACATCGTAGTAAAGTGTTTACATCCCCCTTTCTCCCCCTTCGAAGCTCATGATACCCCACATCTTCCGAACTAGCCCCGTCAGGGGCGTCCCAAGTCAACACCGGCCGCCAGGCCGGTGGAACAAACCCACCCACCATCCTAGCCTCGTCAGGGGCGTCCCAAGTCGATGCCGGTGGGGGCCGGTATCGAAAACAAGCACGTGCCACGCTGCTAAGGCTTCCCAGAACATAAATGCCATCACGCCCTGGGACCACCCCTGCCGGGGCTCAAAAATCTTAAAAATACCGTCAGCACCGGCCTGCTGCGGTGCTGACGTGGGACGCCCTGCGGGCTTTTGATACGGGTGGCATGGTTATTCCTGGCGATCGACGATCGGAGGATCTCCGGGAGTCGCATTGGGCCGGGCGGTTTCGTCACCGGCTGGTTGCGTGCGAACCGGCGCGGTTGGTGTCGGCGTGCCGTTACCAGCGGGACGGGTCACCACGGGATTGGGCACCTGGGTGGATAGACCCTGGTTCAGCCGCCAGAATTGGTTCAGGTCGGTGACGTCGATCCCGCCATCAAGGTTGAAGTCGCCGGACTTCCCATAACCCCAGGCAGTACCGTTTTGCTGCCGCCATTCCGGATTCTGGTCGAGAATATCAATGCTGCCGTTTTGATTGGCATCGCCACTGAATAGCCCGAAAACCCCTCCTCCCAGGGCGCTCATGGCGTTGCTGCCAAAGGCCCTGTCCTGGCCGGTGGAGAAGTCGTACCGTGCGCCGGCGCCATTCAACAGTACCGCCGCCGCGCTCATGATGCTCAGATGATTGCGGTGATGGATCAGGATAAAATATGATCCTACGGCCATCGAGGGAACGGATACTGCGCTGCTGCCGTCGAGGTCGGCCACGCTACCGTCGCTCATAAGGAGCGCGGCCCGGCTGGCGACTGCAGCACCGCCCTGGGCCTCGCGGAGCTGGATCAACACCCAATCGACGACGCCGGCCGGCATAGACGTCACCGACTCGCTGCCGGCGTAACTCCAGGGAGACGTGTCAAAAGGCTGATCCAGCGGCAGCCATCCGGAATCGGAAAGCGTGGTGTGCATTGCACCCGCCGAATAAGGACCTTCCAGGAAGGCTTTGACATTGACCAGGATCGTGCCCAGGGTAGGCGTGAAGGTGGCGGTGATGGTCATATTGGAATCCAACTGCACCGTGTCCGGGTTGGCGCTGCCGGTCAGGTCGCCGCTCCAGCCGGTAAATTCATAGCCTTCCACCGGATTGGCGGTCAGGATCACCACTGCGCCGCTGTCATAGACGCTGGCGCTGAGCAGGCCTTCGATGGGCTGAATGGGCGGGCTGCCCGGCCCATCGTTGCTAAGACGTTGCGCCGAAACCGTTCCAGTGGCTAAACTTACCGTTCCGCCTCCGCCATCTGTGAGGTTGATGCTGCCACCCGATGGTGTAGCTGTTGGGGCAGCGGGAACCGTCAACGCAACCGTTCCCATTCCCAGCGTGTCAATTGTGAGCATAAATTGGCGGATAAAGCTCGCGCTTACCTGCTTGTCGCCGGTCATCAGAATGGAGGCCGGGTTGGCGCTGCCGGAGAGGTCGCCGCCCCAACTGCCGAAGCGATACCCCGCATCCGGCTGCGCCGTTAGAGTGACCAGGTCGCCATTGTTGTAGCTGGCCTGATCGGGATCGATCTGAATGGCGCCGCCGCTGCCGGCCGAGGTGCTGAGCAAGAAAGCGCCACTGCGCGGTTTCAGCTCAAAACCGATCACCGCCCAGTCGGTGTTGTTGTTAAAGGAGCCGTCCAATTTTACGGTGCCGGCTGTCTCGACAAAGCGGTCCTGCACCGCCACGCCGATACGGTCGCCGAACAGGCCGGCGGACATTTCTCCCCGCTCCAGATAGTTCACCCCCGGCTCATGCAAGCGGTTGCGCAGTGCCACAGCACCGAAAAGGAAGGCTTTATCCACCGTGGTGGTGTAATCGAATTCATAGGCATTCCCGTCAGTCCCACCGGAGCAGAGCCCGCCGATGCCGTTGCTGTTCGCTGAGAGCACGCTGCCGATCGGATCGGCGCTGTCCACCCCGCTATAGCGGGTGATCGCCATGACTGCATTGACCGCCGTGCCGTTCAGGCTGACGCTGACCGTGCCGCTGCCGGAGGGAGTGCCCTGGGCCATCCAGACTTCCACCCCGGTGTTGAGGCGGCCGCTACACTGAGAGGCGACCAGGCTCCAGGTGAGGCCCAAGCCGTTTACCGCACCCACAGTGATGTAGGGGCGGGTGGAGACGGAGACCAGGTAGAGATCGCCAGCCACCGCGGTAACGGGTTGGGCAGTACTCAGGAGGGCGGAATTGTTGACCGAATCGAGCGAGACCGCCTCGAAAGCGATCGGGCTGGCCTTGACAAAATTGGCGGTCACATTCTTATCGCCGTTCATCAACAGGGCCTCCGGATTGACGCTGCCGCTGAGGTCGCCGCTCCATCCGGCAAAATCATAGCCGGGCGCGGGGCTGGCGCTCACGGTCACCACGGCGGCGCTGTCGAAAATACTGCTGTCCGGAGCGGCTGCAATGCTGCCGCCGGAAGTGGCGCTGAGGTTGAGGGCAAATTGGCGGATAAAGCCGGCGCTGACGGTCTTGTCGCCGTCAATCACCAGGCTGTCGGGATTGGTGTTGCCGGAGAGGTCGCCGCCCCAGCCGCTAAAGCGATGCCCGGAGTCGGCTACCGCACTGAAGCGCACGATGGTGCCCCCGGCATAAGTGCCGCCCGGAGGATCGAGTACGATCCCGCCGGCCCCCAGGGTATCCAGCGTGACGCTGAACTGCAGGGTGTTAAAGGGAACAAAGCTCGCCGTAACGGATTTGTCCGCATCCATCAGAATACTGTCGACCGCTGCGCTGCCGGAGAGGTCACCGCTCCAGCCGGCAAAGACGAAACCGGAATCGGCCACCGCGCTGAGGGTGACGGTGCTGCCGGTGTTGTAGATGCCCCCGGGAGGATTCAGCGAGACACTGCCGCTGCCGCTGAGATTCACCGTCAGCACATGGGCCGGCACGAAGGTGGCAGTGACGGTTTTATGGCTGTCGATGACGATACTGTCCGGGTTCGCGCTGCCGGAGAGATCTCCGCTCCAGCCGGCAAAACCGTACCCGGAATCGGGCTGGGCGGTGAGGGTCACCACCGCCGCGCTGTCGTAGACGCCGCCGGCCGGGTTCAATACCACTCCGCCAAACCCAACGGTATCGATATTCAAGCTGTAGCTGGGCACGAACAGCGCCTGCACGGCCTTGTCGCTATCCATCAGCAAATTGGCCACAGTGTCGCTGCCGGCCAGGCCGCCGCTCCATCCGGCAAAGGCGTAGCCCGAATCCGGTTGGGCGGTGAGGGTGACTACTGCGGCGCTATCATAAATCTCCCCGGGAGGATTGACGCTGACCCCGCCATTGCCGACCGTGTCGATGGTGAGAGCAAAGCGGGCCAGGAAATTGGCGGTCACGGTTTTCGGTCCGCCCATCAAGATGCTGTCGGGATTGGCGCTGCCGGCCAGGTCGCCGCTCCAGTTGGTGAAAATGTAACCGGAATCAGGCACTGCCGTCAGGGTTACCCACGATCCGGCAGCGTAGAGACTTTCCGCCGGTTCTGCCTGCACACTGCCCCGGCTGACGGTCTGGGTGGTGAGGGGATAGAGGGTGGTCGAGGGACGGATCTCCACTCCGATTAGCGCCCAGTCGGTGGGATTGTTCAGCAGCCCATCCACCGCGCGCAGCGAGGGGGCGGCTACCGGCACATCCTGCACCGCCAGGCCGATTTCGTCGGCGCCGCTGCCGGTGCGGATCTCCGCCCGTTCGATGTAGCCGATACCCGGCTCGTTGACCCGGTTGCGCATCGCCACCGCCCCGAAGACCACGGAGTTGACGGCGGTGGTTTGAATATTAAGGGAATAGCTGCCGCTGTCGGTGCCCCCCAGGCAACTGCCGTTCAGGCCGTTGGTGTTGCCGGAGATCACTGCCGCGACCGGGTCTACCTGGCGCACGCCGGAATATCGGGAGACGGTAATGACCCCGGTGCTGACCACGTCGGAGAGCGCTACCGACACCGGCCCGTCACTGCTGGGCGTGCCCTGGGCCATCCATACTTCCACCCCGGTCTGGCTGCGGCCGCTGCATTGCGAGCGCACCAGGGTCCAGCTCAGGCCAAGTCCCTCCATCGCCAGCGCTTCCCGGAAGGGGCGGGTGGATATCGCCGCCAGGTAGAGATGGCCGTTCCCGGCAGTCAGGCTGCTGTCGGTGGTCATGATGTTGCTGCCCGCCACCGTGTCGGTGACCGTCTCCTCATGGGTGATCTGGCTGTTGCTCAGAAACACCGCCTGCACCTGGCGGTCGCTGCTCATGGTGATGTTGCGCTCGCTGGCGGTGCCGGTCACATCCCCTTCCCAGCCGCTGAAATAAAAGCCGGAGTCGGCGATGGCGCTCATGGTGACCACAGTGGCGCTGTCATAAATGCCGCCGGGAGGATCGAGGTTGACGATGCCTCCGCCGATGGTGTCGATATCCAGTATAAATTGGCGTAGAAAGCTGGCACTGACCGACTTGTCGCCGTCGATTAACAGGGTGTCGGGATTCACCAGCCCGCTGAGGTCGCCGCCCCAGCCGCTAAAGCGGTGGGCGGAGTCTGGCAGCGCGGTAAAGATCACCTCAGTGCCTCCGCTATAGCTGCCCCCCGGCGGATCGAGAGCAATGCCCCCGGCGCCGATGGTATCCAACGTAACCGTAAAGCTGAGGGAAGACAGCAGTTCGAAGCTGGCGGTGACGGTGCGATTGGTGTCCATCACCAGGCTGTCGGGATTGGCGCTGCCGGTCAGGTCGCCGCTCCAGCCGGTGAAAATATAGCCGGAATCCGGCACGGCGGTCAGCACCACGACGCTGGCGCTGTCAAAGGCTGAAACGGGGGGATCGAACTGCACCGTGCCGGCGCCATTGATTTGGGTGGTGATGATATAAGCCGGCACGAAGGTCGCGCTGATCACCAGATTGGAGTCCATTGCCACCGAATCGGGATTGGCCCTGCCGGAGAGGTTGCCGCCCCAGCCGGCGAAGTTATACCCGGAATCCGGCACCGCCGTCAGCGTGACGACGTGGGCGCTGTCATAAACCCCACCGGGAGGATCGAGGATGACCCCCCCAAAGCCGATGGTGTCGATGGTGAGGGTATAGCTGGGCAAAAACAACGCCTGCAGGGTTTTGTCGCTGTCCATCACCAGATTGAGCAGCGTATCGCTGCCGGTAGAATCGCCGCTCCAGCCGGCGAAGGCATACCCGGAATCCGGGCTGGCGGTCAGGGTGACGACGGTGGCGCTGTCGTAAATCCCGCCGGCGGGGTCGATGTTGACGCTGCCTGGACCGACGCTGCTGACGTTCAGGGCAAAGCGGGCCAGAAAGTTGGCGGTCACCGCCTTATTGCCCAGCATGGTAAGGCTCTCGGGATTGGTGCTGCCGGAAAGATCGCCGCTCCAGCCGGTGAAGATATAGCCGGAATCCGGCAGCGCGGTGAGGGTGACCACCGCGGCGGAGTCGTAGATCCCCCCGGCCGGATCGAGTTGGATGCTGCCCCGGCTGACCGTGGCGGTGCTGAGCGTATAAAGGGTCGCTGCCGGGCGGATTTCCAGCGCCACCAGCGCCCAGTCGGCATCATTATTGAAGGTGCCGTTGAACGGCACGCTGGCGGGGGTCTCGATCAGTTTGTCCTGCACCGCCAGGCCGATCTCATCGGCGCCGATGCCGACATTCACCTCGGCCCGCTCGAGGTATCCCGCGCCGGGCTCGTTGATGCGGTTGCGCGGCGCAATCGCTCCGAAAACGAAGGCTTTTTCGTCGGTCGTGGTGATGTCCAGCGAATAGGAGGGCGAATCGATGCCCCCGGTGCAAAGGGCAAAAAGCCCGTTGGCATTGCCGGAGATCACCGCGCCCACCGGATCGGCGCCGTGCACTCCGGAATAGCGCGAGACGGTCAGGGCAGCGGTGAAGGGATTGCTGGAGAAATATACCGTCACCTGCCCGTCGCCAGTGGGCGTTCCCTGGGCCATCCATACTTCCACGCCGGTGTTGTCGCGGCCGCTGCATTGGCCGGCCACCAGAGTCCAGCTCAAGCCGAGACCGGTCAGGGAATCGGCTTCCCGGAAAGGACGGGTCGAAACCGCTGCCAGGTAGAGATCGCCGCTCACTGCCGTGATGATGGGCGCGGCGGTGAAGGCGGCGGCGCCGTCAGAACTTGTATCGCTGTAGGTCGCCTCATGGGTGATGGTGGTGAGCGGGCTGAATGTGGCGCTGACCTGGCGGTCGCCGTCGAGGGTGATGGTGGTCGGGTTGAGGCTTCCGCTGAGGTCGCCGCCCCAGCTGCTGAAGGTCCAGGTGGGCGCCGGATTGGCGGTCACGGTGACCACGGTGGCGCTGTCATAGATCCCGCCGGCCGGCGACAGGCTGACGCCCCCCAGCCCTATCGTGTCCACCGCCAGGGCAAAGCGGCGGGTAAAACTGGGGGTAATCGACTTGTGGCCGTCGATCACTATCGTATCCGGATTGGCGGATCCGCTCAGATCGCCGTCCCAATCGCGGAAGCGGTATCCGGAATCGGGCAGGGCGATGACCTCCACCTCGGTGTTGCCAAAATAGATCCCGCCGGGTGGATTCAACTGAACACTGCCCCCTTTGACGTTGTTCACGGTGAGATTAAACTGCAGATTGCCGATCTCATCGAAGCTGGCGGTGACGGTCTTGTGACCGTCCATCACCAGGGTGTCGCTGCTGAGCGTGCCGGAGAGGTCGCCGCTCCAGCCGGCAAAGCCATAACCGGCATCCGGCAGGGCGGTCAAGATCACCACGCTGGCGCTGTCATAGGTGCCGCCGGGCGGGTTCAGATCGACCGACCCAAAGCCGCTGATGTTCACGGTCAGGTCATAGCGGGGTATAAAATGGGCGGTGACGGTTTTGGGGCCGTCCATCAGCAAACTGTCCGGATTGGCGCTGCCGCCAAGGTCGTCCGTCCAATAGCCGAAGTAGAAACCCGGGTCCGGAGTGGCGGTGAGGTAGACCACGGTGGCGCTGTCGTAGGTGCCGCCGGAGGGACTCAGGCCGATGCTGCCTCCGCCGGAGAGGTTGGTCGTCAGGTCATATCGGGGGTAAAAGATCCCCGAGATCTGCTTATGATCGTCCATCACGATATTGACCGGATTGCTGCTGCCCAGGAGGTCGCCGTCCCAGCGGATAAAGCGGTGGCCGGCATCCGGATTGGCGGTGAGGGTGACCACGGTGGCGCTGTCGTAAATGCCTCCGGGAGGATCGAGGGTAATACCGCCCATCCCCAGCGTGTCGAGAGCCAGGGTGTATTGGGGGATAAAGGTCGCGGTCACTGCTTTATCGCTGTCCATGGTGAGCGTTTCCGGGTTGGCGCTGCCGCTCAGATCGCCGCTCCAACCGCTGAAGCGGTGGCCGGCATCCGGATTGGCGGTGAGGGTGACCACGGTGGCGCTGTCGTAAATGCCTCCGGCCGGATCCAGGGTAATGCTGCCGGCGCTGAAGGTGGAGGTGTCGAGAGTATATACCGTATTTCCCGGACGCAACGCCAGGGCGATGACCGCCCAGTCGGCATCGCCGCTTAAGATGCCGTTAAAGGTCTTGACGGAAGCGCTGGGAACATCATCCTGCTGCACCGCCAGGGTGGCGACAACCCCTCCGGCGCCCTGGGAGCGTTCACTTAGCTCGGTATAGCCTGCCCCGGGAGTGTTGGTGCGATTGCGGGACGCGATTGCGCCAAAAACCATGCTGCCGTCGGTGAGGGTGGTGATGTCGAAGCTATAGGCGCTATTATCGACGCCGCTGATACAGTCGCCGCCCAGGCCCGCGGTATTGCCCGAGATCAGGGTGTCTACCGGGGTGATGCGGTGTACCCCGGAATAGCGGGATACGGTGATGACGGCGTTGGAAGGCGCGGTTGGGAAGGTGGCGGTGACCGCCTCATCGCCGGCAGGGATGCCCTGAGCGAGCCAGATCTCCACCCCGGTATTACCGCGCCCGCTGCACTGGGAAGCCAGGCGGGTCCAACTGAGCCCCATCCCGGATACCGCATCGGCTTCGACCAGCGGCCGGGTGGTGATGGCGGCCAGGTAAACGTCGTTGGAAACGGCGGTTAATGCGACATCGGTCGTGACCGTGGTTAACGCGCTGGAAGCGCCGTTGCGGGTTTCCTGGTGAAAAATCGGTCCCACTCCGCTGCTTTGGGGAATAAAATTGGCGGTGACCGCATAATCACGGTCCATATAGAGCGTTTCCGGGTTGAGGGTGCCGGAAAGATCGCCGCTCCAGCCCACAAACGTATAGCCGGGATCGGGAATCGCCGTCAGGGTGACGGTGGTGACCGTATTATAAGATCCTCCGGCGGGATTCAAATCCACGCTGCCGGAACCGGTGGTGGTGATATTCAGGTCAAACGGAGGCAAGGACACTTCAAAAATTTCATCGCTGGTGTCGCTGCCGCCGCCGGTGGTAACGGTGATGGTTCCGTCGGTGACGCCGTCCGGAACCGTCACCTCGATGATGTTGTCGTTCACCACAGTGAAGCTGGTCGCTGCCACGCCGTTGAAAGTCACAGAGGTGGTGCCGGTAAAGCTGCGCCCGGTGAGGGTGATCAACGCACCGGCAGCGGCGAATTGTGGCGAAAAAGACTGCAGGATCGGCGCTTCGCTCAATTCGAAATAATTGTGAAAATAGTAATGGGTGTAGAGATCACCGGCCAGGATCAGGATGCCGGTGCTGTCGTTGACGTTTTGCTTGGTGGAGGTGACGTTATCGATATTGAGATCGCTGGCGCTTTCAATAACCGGAGTGCCGAGGCCGGATGGGAATGAGATACTGCTGAGGCTGCTGGTTTTCCGGTAGATGATTTCCGGTCCGGTGAGCTTGCTTTTGGCGAAAACATAGATCTGGTCATCTGCCTCATCGATCAGCAGAATCGGGCGGGTGAGGCGCTCGCTGTAGATCGAGTACTCATAGCGGCTCCAGACACCGGCAGCATTGCGCTTGATCAGATAGAGCGACGGATCGGCGCCGGTCAGGCTGGTTTTCACCATGGCATAAACATCACCGCTGGAGGTCGTTTTCAGGTTGATATGGTCGTCGGTCATGTTGCCGAGCAGGGCATCGGCCAGTGCGTCTTCCCGGGCGCTCCAGACCATGTCGGCATCGGCATCGTTGTGCGCTGAAAAATAAGTGATGGAATCATTGTGATTGCTCCAGAGGATCCCGATCTTATCACCTCCGAAGGCGATAATGGAGGCGATATCATCGTCGCTGGTGCTGTCCGGCTGGCTGGGCAGGGTGAACGCGGTTCCCCAGTCCAGATCACTGCTCAGCGAGCGATTTACCATGACGCTCCCTGCCTCGATCCAGGTAACCCATAACTGCCCGGTGCCGTCTTTGGCCAGGGTGAGGGTTTCCGATTTGGAATTGTTGACAATCACCGGAAACCCGGCGTCTGCACTGTAGGTGCGAGTCCCCGGATCATAGCTGAAACGGTAGAGGCGGGCGGAATTGTCCAGGCTGGTGGGTTCCGAGACCGTACTGAAAATATGCGAGACCACATAAAGATGCTGTCCGTCCCACAATACATCGGCCTTGGAACTGGTGCGCTCGTCAACCGCGGTGCCGGTATTGACCCAGGTGTGGGTCGGCAGGTCGAAGCGATAGATGCGGTATTCCGCTGCGGGAGGATACCAGAGATAACCCCACCAGCTCTCATCATTGAACCAGAGCTTGCTCTGCGGTTTTTCGCCGGTCGGGGTGGAGATGACGCTGTTGCCGTAGTTGAAGTCGCGGAAGCCGGCGGTCAGGGTGTCCGGCTGGGCGTGAAGCGTTCCCCAAATCATCGTAATGGCGATGAACAGGCGGTAAACTAGGTTATTTGGCTGTTTTTTATTGATTATGCCCCGTGGGGTGTTTTTCCCCGAAATACCTGATATCAAATAAATCATCAACAACTCTCCTTATTGAAGGCAGCTTCCCTGAATAATTCGGGCTCCATTCCAATGAGAACGCCGGAATGCAACATGGAATTCATTAAAAGGATTTATCGCGGTCCGTTCGTGACCATTTACACAAGAACAGGTAAAATTTAGGCAAGAGTGTGATGATGGGTGGCTTATGGTACCTGGGATGACCGGCTGTTGCCGAGGCGCCAGTATAGATTGAGGTCCCGCACATCGATGCTGCCGTCGAGATTGTAATCGGCCTGCTTTCCGTAGCTCCAGTCCGTACCGTTTAGCAATCTCCAGACGGCTTCTCTGTCGGCGTCATTGACCGTCTGATCTGCATTGCCGTCTCCCGGAATCATGCCGAAGATGCTGCCGGCACCCAGTTGAACCATCGGGTCGGTGCCGTAGGCCTGGGATTGGGCGGTAGAAAAATCATACAGCGGGCTGGCATTATCCAGCGCCTGAGTGGTATCGCTCATGATTGCCAGGTGATTGTGGTGATAAAGCACGATATAATAATTACCGTAGGCGATGCTGTCGAAAGCCACCGCCGCGTTGCCGGAGGTGTCGATGATGCTGCCGCTGCTGGTCAGGAAGCAGGCCCGCCCGGCAAATTCGCTGGAGGCTTCGCTGCTGCTGCGCAACTTGATCAATACCCAATCGACCACGTTCGGTGGGATGGCAGTGACGCTTTCGTTGCCGTTATAGTTCCAGGGACTTCCGCTATACGGCTGGCTAAGCGGCAGGCTGCCAATCTGACGCAGGTCGGTGCGCATGGTGTCGGCCTGGAATGGTCCGGCCAGAAAAGCCTTCGCTTGAACGGTCAGGGGTTGAACCGGGAGAAAAGTAGCTGTAAGTTGGCGATTTCCGTTCATCGGGAGCAATAATGGATTTGTCGTGGCGGTGGTGTCGCCGCTCCACCCCCCCCAAAAATACCCGGCATCGGGAGCCGCAGTTACGGTCACCTCGGTACCGGCCGGATAGGTGCCGCCGAGCGGGTCGAGGCTCACGCTGCCGGCGCCGCTGGTTTGTATGGTCAGGGTATAATAAGACGCTATCGGCCGCAATTCCAGCGCCACCAGCGACCAGTCGACTGCACTATTCAGGGTCCCGTTAAATAGGATTGTCGTCGGCGCAGCAACCGTGCGGTCCTGAACCGCCACCCCGGCTTTATCGCCGCCGTCCCCGGAGGCAAATTCCACCCGTTCGGTATACCAGACGCCCGGGGTATGGGTGCGGTGCCGGATGCCGATGGCGCCGTAAACCAGCGCATTGCTGGCTGTGGTTGTGAAGTTGAAACTATAGGTATCACTGTCATTGCCGCCGCTACAGTTACCGTCCAGCCCGTTGGTATTGCCGGTGATCAGGTTCCCGACCGGATCGGAGAGGGCGACGCCGCTGTAGCGGGTAACTGCCACCACGGCGTTGAGCGGCACATCGGCAAAAATAGCGCTGACGGTTCCAGCTGCTTCCGGCGCGCCCTGAGCCATCCAGACTTCGGTGCGGGTCTGGCCGCGCGCCCCGCAGCGGGCGCCGAGACGGGTCCAATGCAATCCCAACCCGGAGACGGTGGAGACCGCGATGTTTCCGCGGGTGGAAAAGGCTGCCAGATAGAGATCGCCCGCCACCGCGCTCAGGTTGGCGCCGGTGGCAATCGAGCTGCTATCGTAGGAGGACCCGGTGACCGTTTCTTCCAAGGTGATCGGGCCGCTGCCCGGCTGGATGAATACGGCGGTCACCGAGCGATCGATATTCATCATCAAAGCGGCGGGATTGGCATTGCCCTGGAGATCGCCCTGCCAGCCGGCGAAAACATATCCGGGGTCCGGTTGGGCGGTGAGGGTAACCTGGGTGGGGGTGTAATAGCTGCCGCCGGAAGGGGAGATGCTGATGCTGCCGCCACCCACGGTATTGGTGGTCAACACATAGGGAGGCGCCGGATTGGTAAACACCAGATCGACGAATACCGGTAGGTGGTCGGATGCCTGGTGCAGGGCATTGGCAATCGAATCGCTGACTGCCAGATTGGGCAGGGCGTTGATGCTGTCTGCATAGTGTAGGCCGTCATTCCCGAAAGTGGTATACGATCCCGGAATATAATTGATACGGCCGTCCGCTTCGATCTCCGGCGAGAACAGGCATAGGTCCAGCCGCTCATCCAGGCCGTTAAAAGCGCCGCCGCCGAAGGAACGGGTGCGGGTCGATTGAGTATGGTAGGGGGCAAATTGCGCCTGCTCCCAATCACCGATCAAATTCAGGGGGTCGCTGACATATCCCCCGGCGGATTGATCTAACAATTTCTGAAAAGCGCTCTCATCAGAGCCGCTCAAGTTGAAGTCGCCCAGCACCAGGTAATGCGTGTTCGGAGGGAGTGCGTCGGTCACCTGGCGGAGGCTGTCGGCCTGAGCGGCCCGCACTTGCGCGTCGCCGGAGTTGAGATGCACGGCATAAAGCCGCAGGGTGTCGCCGGAGAGATTGTGCACCAGCACAAACTCATTGAGATCCCGCGCGCTGGTGGGAATAGCGGTATTGGATACGAAACTGAATTTCGAAGTACGATAGAATATCGCATTATCACTGCCGGGACCATCGATAAGAGCACCGGCAGCAAATTGAACAGTCGACGGATTCAGAATATTATTAAGAAATCCCTGCACCGAGGCGGCACCGTCGATTTCTTCCACCACCAGAATATCCGGCGCGATCGAATCGATCACCGCCTGGAAATAAATATCCCGCGAACTGGGCGCGGAATAGGAAAGCGTATTGTACGTCATGACCCGGGTGGTATCCTGAGCGGCTGCAACCGAGATCGCCGCCAGGAACACCGCCATTATATATCGCCACATAGTATTCCCTGGATTCAAAATTTAAACACCGAAGACTTCCTGCTTTACTACTTCAGATATACATACATCGGCAAAAAAATTCGGAAATGAAGTGACGATGTGCACTTTGACGTAAATAGAACGCGGATGACGCGGATGTTCTTACCGTTTTTTTGCCACAGCAGAGATTGATGGCGGGAGGATTGTCTTAGGGTGTGTTGACATTTGTGGATTGACGTCCGTTCTCGGAAGGAGCCGGCAGATGCTGAACGCTCCCCGCACCGGTTACCGGTTTTGCCAGCGGCACCGTCACTACAACTCCCGGCACCCGGCTAACCCGCCCATCGTTAAACCGCCACAAAAAATTACGATCCAGCCCGTCAATACCGCCATCGAGATTAAAGTCGCCTGTTTTGCCGTACTGCCAGGAGGTACCATTTTGATATCGCCAGACGGTCCACGCATCCAGCGAGTCGATCACCCCATCCTGGTTGCCGTCGCCGGCGTAGAGGCCGAAGATGCCCGGCGCCAGTTGCACCTGAGCGCTGTCGCCAAAGGCCTGGGCGGCTGCGTTGCTGAAATCGTAGGTAATTGCCGCCGAGCCCAGCCGCACCGGCGAACTGCTCATCACCGGCAGGTGGTTGCGGGGCTGCACCACCAGGTAATAGTTGCCGATGGCCCGACCGGGAAAGACCAGCGAAGTGCTGCCGTCGGGGCGGACCAGATCGCCGGTCCTGGTGACCAGGGCGGCGAGGGTGTCGACCTCGCCACTGATACCCGCCGAGGTGCGCAATTTGACCAACACCCAATCGACTGCGCCCGCCGGCCATTCACTCACGGTCTCTGCACCCGGATAATTCCAGGGCGCAATGCTGAAGGGCTGCACTGCCGGCAGCAATCCCGATTGGCTTAGGGGGGTGCGCATGGAATCGCCGCTGAAGGGACCTTCCAGGAAAGCCCTGATTTTGACCCGCACCAGCGAGGTCGGCGCGGAAAAGAGCGCCGTGACCACCTTGTCTCCGTTCACGGCCAGCGTGTCCGGGTTAAGTGAACCGCTTAAATCGCCGCTCCAGCCGTCAAAGTTATCGCCGGAACCGGGGACGGCGGTCAGTTCGATGATTGCATCCCCGTTGCTATCATGCCCCAGAGAGATCGGCTGGATGTGGCCGCTGCCGGTGGTCTGCAGGGTCAGGTTAAAATGGGGGCCGTAAAGCCAATCGGTAAAACCAGCGCTCTTGCCGGGAGTTGTGGGAATCTCTCCCCGGAAAGCGCTGCCGTAAAAATGGTTGATCACATGCACCAGCCAGCGGTCTTCTGCCGCGGCCGGAAAATCGGCCTGTTGATAAAGCCAGTTGAATGCGCGCAGTAGCGCCTGATCTTCCCATTCGAAGGCGTCATAGCCCCGGCGGTGCAGGATGGTCGCCAGCATCAGAGCGCCCTGAAGGCCTTCATAGACATAATTTTCTTTCGGCGGCGGCCAGGCGAAGGCGCCGGCGCGGCGTTGCTCATCCGGCAGCACCCCGTCGACGGAATGGCCGTTGAGCGTCGATCCAGCGGGATTGATCCCCACCGGGTTGGCCGGATCCGCCTGCCACCACAACTCGCCATAGCTGAAGCCGCTATATGCGCTGCGATCTCCCAACCAGCCCTTGAGCACCAGGGCGATCCGCGCCATCTCGTCGCTATCGCCCAGGTAGGCGCAAATCGCCGCCCGGCTGGCCCCGCAGAACAAACCCCAGTTGTTGGGGCGGATTTCGTGGGTGCTGCGCAGGGAATAGCCCTCAAACAGTTCGCTACGCACCTGGCGCAGCCAGTCGCGGAAAATGCTGTCCTGCGCTGCCGGCGGGCCGACCAGATCGGCCGCGATCACATAAGCGGAAAGCCCCCTCCCGATGGCCAAAGTTGTACCGCCGTTTTCGCTGCCCATCACCGCATCGATGGCGGCGAGTACCTCGCTGCGGTAGGAGGCGTTGCCGCTGCGGGCGTAAACCAGCGCTTTGGCCAGCACCCGCACATCCAGGGAGTCATCCTGGTTGGAGAGGTCCGGCTGCAGCGCCGGGCGATTGGCCTCGGCGAGCAGTGAATCCCAGGCCAGGCCGGAGTCCGGCAATGCGTTTACTTCTGCCGTGCTGGTCCAGATGCCTTCGGTAAAGCGGGGCGCAGGCTGTCCGATAAAATGGGCGGTGACCGTGCTGTTGGTGTTGATGATAATCGTATCGGGGTCTTCCCAACCCTGGAGATCTCCGTTCCAGCCGGCAAAAGCAAAACCGGAATCCGGCTGGGGCTGCAAGATGACCGGCGTGCCCTGGTAGTAGATCCCGCCGGGCGGGCTGAGCAGCACGCTGCCGCTGCCGGCAGTGTCAACCGTGAGGGTATATTGGGGCAGGATCGTGAAGAAAGCGCTGACGCTTTTCGGCGCATCCATTACCAGGATGGCCGGGTTGGCCGATCCGCTCAGGTCGCCGCTCCAGTGATCCAGGCTGTACCCGGAATCGGGCAGGGCGGTGAGGGTGAGGTTGGTGCCGGCATAATATAATCCTCCGGGAGGATTCAACTGCACCGCACCCGGGCCGGAAGTGGTGACCAGAATATTGTATTGCGGCAGTTCGTCAAAATGAGCGGTGACGGTTTTATGGCCATCGATCAGCAGACTGTCGGGATTGGCGCTGCCGACAAGATCGCCGCTCCAGTGGGAAAAGGTATAACCGGAGTCGGCTGCGGCGCTGAGGGTCACCATAGCCCCTCCGGGATAACTGCCTCCGGGCGGGTCGAGGGTCACACTGCCTCCGGTTGCGGATGTGCTCAGGTTAAAAGTGGCGCTATTAATCAAATCAAAGTGAGCGGTGATCGTTTTGTCGCCATCGATAGTGATGGTCGCGGGGTTGTCGATTCCCCCCAGATCGCCGCTCCAATTTACAAATCCGTAACCGGAATCCGGCTGGGCTGTCAGCATTACGATGTCGCCCTGATAATAGAGCCCGCCGGGAGGATCGAGCGCAACCGTTCCGGAACCGGCGGCCAGCACGCTCAGGTTGTATTGAGGCAAGGCAGTAAAATGAGCGGTTAGGTTATGGGCGCCACTGGTGATCAGGTTGGCCGGGTTGGCCGATCCGCTGAGGTCGCCGCTCCAGTGGCTGAAGGCATAGCCGCTTGCCGGCACGGCGCTCAGGCTGACTGCCGTGCCGGCCACATAACTTCCGCCCGGGGGATCAAGATTGACGCTTCCGGATCCGTCGATGGTGACGGTCAGGGGGTATTGGGGCAGGGCGGTAAAATGGGCGGTAACGGTCTGGTCGCTATCGATTGTCAGCGGTGCCGGGTTGGCCGACCCGCTGAGGCCGCCGCTCCAATGGCTGAACGCATAACCGGCGGCAGGCGTGGCGCTGAGGGTGACGGGGGTGCCGCTGTAATAAAGCGCACTGGCGGGACTGGCGGTTGCGCTGCCGTTGCCGTCGGTGCTGAGATCAAGCGCATACAGCGGCAGTCCGCTGCCGGCATTGCCCGGGCGGATCTCTACCGCTGCCGCCGCCCAATCGGTGGATGCGCTGAGGGTGCCGCTGAAGCTGACGGTGCCGGCAGTGGTAACTGTGCGTTGCTGCACCGCCATAGTGGCAGTGGCGCCGCCGCTGCCCTGGCTCAATTCAACGATTTCGGTAAATCCTCCGCCGGGGCTATTGCTTCGGTTGCGGCTGGCCACTGCCCCGAAGACCACCGCCCCATCCTCCGCGACGGTGATGTCGAAGGCATAGCTGTTGGTGTCGCTGCCGCCGCTGCAGGTGCCGCTGAGACCGTTGGTATTACCGGAAATGATCGCGCCTACCGGATCGCCCTCCGCTACCCAGGCATAGCGGGAGACGGCGATAACCGCATTGTCCGGCGCCGCGTCCAGGGTGGCGATGACCGTGCCGTCCCCGGCGGGATTGCCCTGGGCCATCCAAATTTCCACGGATGTGTGGTTGCGCCCGGAACACTGCGCTCGCAGCAGTTGCCAGGTTAATCCCAGGCCGGAGACGGAAATGACATTGCGCGATGATTTGGTAGTGATCGCCGCCAGGTAGAGCGCTCCGTCCACCCGAGTAAGCGGCGTGTCGGTGGCCACCGTGGTGGAAAGGGATGAACTGCCGCTGCGGGTTTCCTGCAAGGCTGCCTGCCCGCCGTTATTCGCCACGAACATGGCAGTGATGTTCTGGTCGCGGTCCATGCGCAGGGTATCGGGGTTGGTGCTGCCGCTGAGGTCGCCGGTCCAGCCGCTAAAGATGTAGCCGGGATCAGGCACTGCGCCGGCAATGACGCTGGTGACGGTGTCATACGATCCGCCCGGGGGATCGAGCGTGATGCTTCCCGGCCCCAGGGTGGAGGTTGAAAGCAGGAACGGTGGGTAAGTGACGGTAAATGCTGCATCGCTGACCCCGCTGCCGCTGAGGTTCGTCACGCTTATTGTGCCTGCGGAAGCGCCGGTCGGAACCGTTGCTTCGATCTCAAAGCTTGAAATCACTGAAAAGGTGGCTGCAGAAACGCCGTTGAATTGAACTGCACTGGCGCCGGAAAAATTTCTTCCTGAAATGCGTACAGTGGTGCCGGCCGGCCCGTGCTGCGGGCTGAAGCTTTCGATGACCGGCGCGGCAGTCAATTCGATAAAATTGTGTAAATAATAATGCGAATCCTGATCGTTGGCCAGCACCAGCAGGCCGGTCTGATGATTCAAACACTGCTTGGTCGCGCTGACCCGGTTGATGCGCAGATCGCTGCTGCTCTCGATAAAGGGAGTACCCATGCCGGGTGGAAAGAGCAGCACCGAGAGATCTGCCGATTTGCGGTAGATCGACTCCACCGAGCTGACATTGCCGGTGGCGATCACGTGAAGCTGATCGTTGGCTTCATCCACCAGTACGATCGTCTGGCGATGATTGTCGCTGACCCGGCCGAAGAGATGACGCGACCAACTGCCGGCCGGATCGCGTTTAAGAATATAGACCTGGGGATCATCCTGGTTGTCTAATTGAGTGCGGGTGGCGGCATAGAGATTGCCGTCGCTGTCGCAGGCGGCGAGATTGATCTCATCGTTGGAAACGCTGTCCAATACCGCATCTGCCAGGGCATTCTCCCGGGGCGACCAGACCGTGTCGGGATCGCTATCATTGCGCGCGGCGAAGTAGGTAATGCGATTCGCCTGGTTGCTCCACATCACCCCGATCTGTTGATCGAAGGCGATCAGCGATGAGATGTCGCCGCCGGTCGTACTGTCGCCCTGCACCGGCAGGTCGAATGGCACTCCCCAGCTCAAGTCATCACCGGTGCTGCGATTAATCTTCACCCTGCCGTCCTGCACCCAGGTAACCCAGAGCTGTCCGCTGCTGTCTTTATCCAACACCAGGGTTTTGGATTTGGCACTGTTTACCGTCACCGGAAATCCCGGATCGATGTGATAGGTTTGGGTGGGCGGGGCGTAACTATAGCGATATAATCGCGCGGCATTGGCAGTGGAAGTGGCGCTGGGCGAGTTGGTGAAGATATGCGAGGCCACGTAAAGTTTTTGACCGTCCCACAGCACATCCGCCTTTGAACCGTCACGATCATCCAGGTCGGTACCGGTATCCAGCCAGTTTTGGGTCGGAATATCGAAACGAAAGATACGGTAGCTGGCGGCACTATCGCTCCACAGGCATCCCCACCAGGAGCCGTCATTCCACCAAAGTTTACGCTCCGGATTTTCCCCGGCGGGGGTGGAGTTGACGGTTGTGCCGTAGTCGGCACTGCGGTATCCTACCGTCACCGGTGTCGATTGGGCCGATACCCAGACCGGTAGCATCATAAGCAGCAAGATGCATTGGAGGCAAGTGGATATTCGGGTGATTTTATCCATATCAATTGACCGAACGTTATTGATTATTGGTTGTTGACATTTGGTGAAGCGAATCCTTTACCCATGACCAATGGACAACAACCAATAGTCAATAATTAGCTTTAAAACATGAAATGACTTTGCATCCGATATCGTCAGCGCCCTTCCTGGCCGGATGTGGCTGGTTGGGGAGACGTAGCCGGCTTCCCGGCGGGGTCGGGATTTCGTTGCGGTATTTTTCCCGATTTCCCCGGGGAGGGCTGCGGTTGTGTCTCGCCTTTCTTTCCACCAGGAGTGATAATCGGCGCGGTAACGGTAACGCCGGGTACCTGGCTGGAAAGGAGGTTGTTGGGACGCCAGAAGTAATTAAGATCCAGCGCATCAATATCGCCGTCCAGATTAAAATCGGCATATTTCAGATAAAGCCAATCGGTGCCATTCTGCATCCGCCAGATGGTATTTTTATCCGAATCATCGATATCGCCATTCGCATTGCCGTCGCCGCCGATCAGGGCGTAGCTGCCATTGCTCATTTGTTTGAGCGCGTCAGTGCCATAAGCCTGGGTAGCAGCGGTGGTGAAATCGTAGAACGCTGGCACTGCAGAGAGCGGCTGGGTGAGGGTGCTCATCACCGCCAGGTGGTTGCGCTGGCGGAGCACGATGAAATAATCTCCTGCCACGATGCCCGGGAAATAGAGGGTGTCGCTGCCGGAGGTGTCGATTACCGCGCCATTGCTGCTGAGCCAGCAAGCCCGTTCGGCGACCTTCGTCTCCGCACCGGTGCCGCTGCGCAACTCGATCAATACCCAATCTACAATACCGGTGGGAATGATATCCGCTGATTCACCGCCGGCATAGAACCAGGGTTCGCTGTTGAAAGGCTGGATCAGGGGCAGCAGGCCGCTGTCGTTCAGGGTTGTCTGCATGCTGTCGCCCAGGAAAGGACCTTCCAGGAAGGCTTTCAAGTTGAGCGCCAGCGGCTGCAATGTGAAGGTTGCGGTGACTGCCTTCGCCGTATCCATGACTAAACTGTCGGGATTGGCGCTGCCGGCCAGATCGCCGCTCCATCCGCTGAAGGCATATCCCGGATCGGGTATGGCGGTGAGGGTGACCACGGTGGCGCTGTCATAGATGCCGCCGGCGGGATTGAGCTGTACCGCACCATTTGCAGCGTTGATATTAAGTGTAAATCGCGGTATGAAAATAGCCGAAACGGCCTTGGCCGTATCCATGACCAAACTGTCGGGGTTGGCGTTGCCAGCGAGGTCGCCGCTCCATCCACTGAAGGTGAATCCGGAGTCAGGTACCGCGGTCAAAGTGACGACGGTGGCGCTGTCATAGATACCTCCGGCCGGGCTGAGCTGCACATTTCCGTTGACGGCGGTAATGGCCAGATCAAATTGCGATGGAATGCGGGTGAAAGTGGCGGTGACGGCTTTCACCGTATCCATCACCAGACTATCCGGATTGGCGATTCCCGAGAGGTCGCCGCTCCATCCGCTGAAGAAATATCCGGAATCAGGCACAGCGGTGAGGGTAACCACGGTGGCGCTGTCATAGATGCCGCCCGCCGGGCTGAGTTGTACAGATCCGTTGACGGCGGTGATGGTCAGGTCAAATTGCGATGGAATGCGGGTGAAGGTGGCGGTAACCGCCTTCGCTGTATCCATGACGATGCTGTCAGGATTGGCGCTGCCGGCCAGATCCCCACTCCACCCGCTGAAGAAATATCCGGAATCAGGCACAGCGGTGAGGGTGACGACAGTGGCACTGTCATAAACCCCACCCGCCGGGCTGAGTTGCACAGATCCGTTGACGGCAGAAATGGTGAGATCGAACTGGGTGATATTCTGCTCAAACGTGGCGGTGACGGCTTTTGCCGTATCCATCACCAGACTATCCGGATTGGCGTTGCCGGCGAGGTCGCCGCTCCATCCGCTGAAGAAATATCCGGAATCAGGCACAGCGGTGAGGGTAACCACGGTGGCGCTGTCGTAGATGCCACCGGCCGGGCTGAGTTGCACATTTCCATTGACGGCGGTGATGGTCAGATCAAATTGCGATGGAATACGGGTGAAGGTGGCGGTGACGGCTTTCGCCGTATCCATCACCAGGCTATCCGGATTGGCGATGCCGGCGAGGTCGCCGCTCCATCCGCTGAAGAAATATCCGGAATCAGGCACAGCGGTGAGGGTAACCACGGTGGCGCTGTCATAGATGCCGCCGGCCGGGCTGAGCTGCACATTTCCATTGACGGCGGTGATGGTCAGATCAAATTGCGATGGAATGCGGGTGAAAGTGGCGGTGACGGCTTTTGCCGTATCCATCACCAGACTATCCGGATTGGCGATTCCGGAGAGGTCGCCGCTCCATCCGCTGAAGAAATATCCGGAATCAGGTATGGCGGTGAGAGTGACGACGGTGGCGCTGTCATAGACGCCGCCGGCCGGGCTGCTGACTGCACATTTCCGTTGACGGCGGTGATGGCCAGATCAAATTGCGATGGAATGCGGGTGAAAGTGGCGGTGACGGCTTTTGCCGTATCCATCACCAGACTATCCGGATTGGCGATTCCGGTCAGATCCCCGCTCCATCCGCTGAAGAAATATCCAGAATCAGGCACAGCGGTGAGGGTAACCACGGTGGCGCTGTCATAGATGCCGCCGGCCGGGCTGAGCTGCACATTTCCATTGACGGCGGTGATGGTCAGATCAAATTGCGATGGAATGCGGGTGAAAGTGGCGGTGACGGCTTTTGCCGTATCCATCACCAGACTATCCGGATTGGCGATTCCTGAGAGGTCGCCACTCCATCCGCTGAAGAAATATCCGGAATCGGGTATGGCAGTGAAGGTGACCACGGTGGCGCTGTCATAGATGCCGCCGGCCGGGCTGAGTTGCACATTTCCATTGACGGCGGTGATGGTCAGATCAAATTGCGATGGAATGCGGGTGAGGTGGTGGCGGTGACGGCTTTCGCCGTATCCATCACGATGCTATCCGGATTTGCGTTTCCGGTCAGATCCCCGCTCCATCCGCTGAAGAAATATCCGGAATCAGGCACAGCGGTGAGGGTGACCACGGTGGCGCTGTCATAGATGCCACCGGCCGGGCTGAGCTGCACATTTCCGTTGACGGCGGTGATATCAGATCAAATTGCGATGGAATGCGGGTGAAGGTGGCGGTGACGGCCTTCGCCGTATCCATCACCAGACTATCCGGATTTGCGTTTCCGGTCAGATCGCCGCTCCATCCGCTGAAGAAATATCCGGAATCAGGCACAGCGGTGAGGGTAACCACGGTGGCGCTGTCATAGATGCCACCCGCCGGGCTGAGTTGCACATTTCCATTGACGGCGGTGATGGTGATGGTCAGGTCAAATTGCGATGGAATGCGGGTGAAGGTCGCGGTAACCGCCTTTGCTGTATCCATGACGATGCTGTCAGGATTGGCGCTGCCGGCCAGATCTCCATTCCATCCACTGAAGAAATATCCGGAATCAGGCACAGCGGTGAGGGTGACCACGGTGGCGCTGTCATAAACCCCACCGGCCGGGCTGAGCTGCACATTTCCGTTGACGGCGGTAATGGCCAGATCAAATTGCGATGGAATGCGGGTGAAAGTGGCGGTGACGGCTTTCATCGTATCCATCACCAGACTATCCGGATTGGCGATTCCCGAGAGGTCGCCGCTCCATCCGCTGAAGAAATATCCGGAATCAGGCACAGCGTTGAGGGTAACCACGGTGGCGCTGTCGTAGATGCCACCCGCCGGGCTGAGTTGTACAGATCCGTTGACGGCGGTGATGGTCAGGTCAAATTGCGATGGAATGCGGGTGAAGGTGGCGGTAACCGCCTTCGCTGTATCCATGACGATGCTGTCAGGATTGGCGCTGCCGGCCAGATCCCCACTCCACCCGCTGAAGAAATATCCGGAATCAGGCACAGCGGTGAGGGTGACGACAGTGGCACTGTCATAAACCCCACCCGCCGGGCTGAGTTGCACAGATCCGTTGACGGCAGAAATGGTGAGATCGAACTGGGTGATATTCTGCTCAAACGTCGCCGTCACCGACTTGTGGAAATCCATGGTCAGGGTCTGCGGATTGAGAGTGCCGCTGAGGTCGCCGCTCCAACCGGTGAAGGTATAGCCAGGCCCGGGTAGCGCAGTAAGCGTTACCACCGCGCTGCTGTCGAAGATGCTCCCGCTTGGGTCAACCGTGATGCTGCCGCTGCCGACCGTGGCGGTGCTGAGGGTGTAGCGCGGCGCTCCGGAGCCGGGAACGATTTCTATGCCAACCACCGCCCAGTCGGTGGCGTTGCTGAGGATGCCGTCCACCGCGGTGCCGCCGGCGGCCGGCTGCGGCTTGTGCTGCAGCGCCAGGGCGGCCATGTCGCCTCCGCTGCCCTGGGAATATTCCCCGATCTCGCTGTAGCCGCTGCCCGGGGTGTGACTGCGGTTGCGGATGGCGGCGGCGCTGAAGACATAGGCATCAGCCACCGACGTGCTCAGGCTGAAGTTATAATTGTCGCTGTCTGTGCCACCTGAACAACTGCCGTTGACCCCCAGGGTATTGCCGGCAACACTCGCTCCCAACGGCGCCGTGGGATGCACCCCGGTGTAGCGGCTGACGGTGATCACCGCGCTGGTGGGGGCGCTGCCGAAGGTTGCGCTGACGATCCCATCCCCGGAGGGCGTGCCCTGGGCCCACCAGATCTCCACCCCGGTATTACTGCGCCCGGCGCACTGATCTTCCTTGAGTGTCCAGCTTAGCCCCATCCCGCTGACCGTCAGCACCGGCTCCTGGGATTTGCTGGATATCGCCGCCAGGTAGAGGTCGCCTTCCGCAGCGCTGACATTGACCGAGGTGGCGACGGTGGTCGAGCCGGAGGAACCGCCGCTGACGGTGCCCAGATGCTGGATCTCGCCCAATTGGTAAAGCACGAAGGAGGCGCTGACATCTTTGTTGCTGTTCATGGTCAACTGAACCGTGGTGTCGCTGCCGCTGAGATCGCCCAGCCACTTTTCGAAGCTGTAGCCGGCACCGGGCAGGGCGGTGAGGGTGACCACCGCGGCGCTGTCATACACCCCGCCCGGCGGATCGAGCGTAATCGTACCATCGCCGAAGATGCTGGTGCTGAGGGTGTAGCGGGGCAGGAAGATGGCTGCAACCTGCTTGTCGCCATCCAGGTAGATGCTATCCGGATTGGCGCTGCCGGAGAGGTCGCCGCTCCACCCGCCGAAGGTGTAGCCGGAGTCGGGCACGGCGCTGAGGATGACGGTTGTGCCTCCGTTGTGCAGGCTGCCCGGCGGATCGAGGATGACGCTGCCCCCGGCGCTTGCCGTCACGCTGAGGTTGAATTGCAGGGTACTCAACAAGGCAAAGTTGGCGGTGACGGCTTTATTGCTATCCATGACGACGCTGTCCGGATTGGCATTGCCGGAGAGGTCGCCGCTCCACCCGGTGAAGGCATAGCCGGAATCGGGCAGGGCGCTCAAGGTGACCACCGTGCTGCTGTCATACACTCCGCCCGGTGGATCCAGCGCCACTGCGCCATTGCCGCTGCTGCTCACGGTCAGATCAAACTGCACCCGGAAGGTGGCGGTGACGTTCTTGTCGCCATCCATCACCAGGCTGTCCGGGCTGGCCGCGCCGGAAAGGTCGCCGCTCCAGCCGGAAAAAGCATAGCCGGGGTCGGGGGTAGCAACCAGGGTGACCACCGTGGCGCTATCGTAGATCCCCCCGCTGGTGTCCGGGGAGACCGTCACCGTGCCATGGCCGATGGTGGTGAGATTCAGCGCATAGCGGGCGATGAAGCTGGCGGTCACGTTCTTGTCGCCATCCATGACGATGCTGTCCGGATTGGCGTTACCGCTCAGGTCGCCGCTCCAGCCGTTGAAGGCGTAGCCGGAATCGGGAGTGGCGCTGAGAGTGACCACCGTGGCGCTGTCATAGATCCCCCCTGCGGGATTGAGGGCGACGCTGCCGGAACCGCTGGTCTGCACGTCAAGGGCAAACTTCTGTTCGAACACCGCGGTGACGGTCTTGTCGCCATCCATCACCAGGCTGTCCGGGTTGGCGCTGCCGCTCAGGTCGCCTTCCCAGCGGATGAACACATAGCCGGGATCGGGAACCGCGCTGAGGGTGACGACCATGGCGCTGTCAAACACGGTGCCGGCAGGAGAAACCAGCACGCTGCCCAGTCCACTGGTTTGAGTGGTCAGGGTGTAGGTGGTGAGGGGCGCCTCCATGCGGTGGATCTCCAGGCCGATCGCCGACCAGTCGACGTTGCTGCTGAAGCTGCCGTTGAAATTGACTGTGGTGCTGAGTTCGATCAGGGAGTCGACCACTGCGATGGTCGCCATATTGCTGCTGCTGCCCTGGGCGAATTCCGCTTGCTCGGTGAAGCCCGCTCCAGGATCGTGGGTGCGATGACGGCAGCCCAGAGCCCCGTAGAACATCGACCCGGTTCGGGTGGTAGAAAGATTGAAGGAATAGATGTCTGTATCGCTGCCACCGCTGCAGGCGCCGTCTGTGCCCAGCGTATTTCCGGAAACGGTTGTACCAATCGGGTTGAGGGTATCAACGAATGCATAGCGCGAGACGGCGATCGCCGCTGCCACCGGTGCGCTATCGAAAGTGGCGGTCACGGTATCACTGCCGGCTGGGTTTCCCTGGGCCATCCACACTTCCAGCCAGGCATGCCCCCGGGCGGAACACTGTGCCTTCACCAGGCTCCAGCTTAGCCCCAGGCCACTAACGCCGGTGACGGAGTTCCCCGATTTGTTGGTGATGGCGGCGAGGTAGAGATGATGTTCCGCCGCCCCGAGTGGCGCGGAGGTGCTGACCGTGGTGAGATTCTCCGATCCTCCGGTTTGCACCTCCTGGAGGGTTACCGGGGTTAGTGACGGATCGGCGAAGTTAGCGGTAATCACCTTGTCTCCGTTCATGTAGACCGATTCCGGATTGAGCGCGCCGTTGGCGTCGCCGCTCCAGCCCAGGAAAATGTATCCCGGGCTGGGGGTGGCGGTCAGGGTGACGGTGGTGCCGCCGGTGAAAAGCGTGCCGGCCGGATTAACAGTGACGCTGCCAGAACCGCTGGTATTGACCGTGAGCGTAAATTGGAAGTTCGATAGCGGCAGGAAGTTGGCGGTCACCGATTTGTCGCTATCCATCACGATCACCAGAGTATCACTGCTGCCACTGCCGTCGCCGCTCCAGTCGTTTAATTTGTATGCCGGGTCCGGATGTGCTACCAGGGTTACCGAACTGCCCTGATCAAAAATGCTGCCGGCCGGAATCACCTCCACCGAACCGACGCCGGTGGTGTTGAGTGCCAGGGTATGGGTGACTATAAAATCTGTGTTGCTGGCGGTGCTGCCGTCGGCATTGGTGAGGGTGACCGGTCCGCTAAGCGTTCCGATCGGCACCGTCGCCCGGAGGGTCTCGTCGGAATCGATCACAAAAGCCGCGCTGAGCCCGTTAAAACTGACCGAGGTTATGCTCAGGAAGTTTAATCCGCTGAAGGTGACCTCCGTGCCGACCGGCCCGCTCGCCGGGGTAAAATCGGTGATTACCGGCGGCTGAGGAATATCGTCATTGAGAATTGTGCCCTCACCGGTCGGTTTGGCGATGGTGGCGTTGACCGCGTTGCTCAGGATGATGTTGAATACCTCATCCGATTCAATCTCGGTATCGCCGTAAACGGTAATATCGATCGTCTGGCTCGGGCTGGCGGCAGAGAGGTTCAGGGTGCCGCTCGCTGCCTGGTAGTCGCTCCCTGCGGTTGCAGTGACGTCCGAGGTGGCGTAATCCACCGTAACCGGGGCGCCCGCACTGCTCAGGGTGACGGTGAATTGGGCGCTGCTGCTGCCGGCATCGCCTTCCACCAGCGATATGTCATCGATGCTGACCAGCGGTCCGGTGCCGCCTACCAGGATGTTGACTTCGTCAAACACCTGAATTTCGCCGTCATCGGCGGTCAGGCGCAGCACATAGGCGCCGTTGGCGCTGAAGGTCGCGCTGGAGGTTGGTGACGCTGTATTGCCGAAGCTGACCGTGCCGGGACCGGATTGTTTGGTCCAGTTCAGCGTCAAAGTGCCGGGGCTGGTCGGCACCCCGTCATCACTGGCCTGGCCCAGCAGGGTGATGGTGCCGGGGCCGGTGATGGTGCTGTCCGGGCCGGCTTCCACACAAGGCGCGACATTATATACCGAGGCGCCGTTGAAAGGATCACGGTCAAACAGGAACAGCGTGGAGGGGCTGCTGTCGTCGGTGGTGACGGTTACCTGCAGCGGCGGCGCATCGCCCCCGGCATCGATCTGCACCCGCATGATGTCATTGTTGCTGAACGGAAAGTCATTGATCCAGGTGTGCCCATCGGCATGCAAAAATAGAATCGGTTTATTGAAGGCTGCCGCAGATACATCAAACTGGTCGAAGAACAGGTCATGTGCGCTGCGTCCGGGACCGGCGTGAGCAAAGATGACCGCTGTACGGACCGAGGCACCGTGGGTTTGGAATTGATCATCAATCCAATCGATATCATCCTGCATCCGTTGAGCCCATTCACTGCTGCTTTGGACGGTGCCGCCCACCAGGTTGATGCCGATAAACAGCACGCCTTTTTCCACAAAAGCGAAGTTCTCCTGGCGCACGCTCTGCCGTTCGGTGGCCGGAGCGCCACAGAAATGATTCTCAAAATAGCTCAGATGGGTCTCCCAGAAAGACCACGCCTGGGTGGGATTATTGCAATCATTATATTCGTTGTCGCCCGGTATTAAGTAAACCGGTACCGCCAACTCCTGCATATACGATGCGAAGTCGATATACTTGTCCTCGCTGCAGGAGGAACTGCCGCTTTTGAGGTCCCCCAGATGGATCATGAATTCCGAAGTACTATAAAGGTTATGATCGGCTATCTGTTGCAGCAGAACCGGCACTTCAGAACTGCCGTAAGGGATGTCTCCGGTTGCCGAAAAGGTGATCGGTGCGTTTTGCGCGAACAAGAGGTGAGCAGGGATAACTCCCCCCCAAAATACACAGAAGATCAGGATCGTTATAGCTTTCATTCTCATGGAAATTCGTACCTTTTTGCCCATTAAATACCGTATCCGTATATGATATAGCAGCAGGCATGGCAGGCGGATAACACGATAATACCCGATATACCATGCACTAACAATTGATGTTTACAAATGTGTGAGGCGTAATCAGTAGGCCGGTGGGCCGGTGTGCTTTCGGGAGAAGGGGAGAAAGCACGTCCGGATGGCCTTTCAAAGATCTAGATCAATTCTGCAGTCGCCGGTCTGCCTGGCAAGCCCCGGCTTCATGAGTATCTTGAGGGCCGCTGCCGGTATGAAGACGGCAGCGGGCGCAGCGCCAGTCATACATCCTGTAAACATATTTCCATTTGTTGTCAAACTACCATCAACCATCATAAATAATTGCTACAGGTCTATTTATTCGTGACGCTATGCACATTCTTGGAAAGATAAATATTCGCTCACGCGGATCCGAGTTTTTTATGGGAGAGGGCATCCTTGATTTCTATTCCCCCAAACATGACAAATCCGCTGATCACCAGGGTCGATCCGGGAAGCATTTCTTCCACCCGACTGGACTGTTTGCGTTCATCGGAGAAACCGCCAAAGATCGGAATCCCTTTCAGCACCACATTCCAGTCGCCCGGCAGATAAATTTCCGCCCCGCCGAACATCACGAACACGTCGATGACATTCTTGCCCAGGGAAAGCTTACAATCGCCTAAATAGATATCGGCCCCGCCGAAAAGTACGGTGATGTTCCCGCCCTGGAAATTTTCGCTGGTGAAGCGCATTTCTTTTCCGCCAAAGACGGCCACGGCATCGGCGCGGTCTTCGCTAAAGCTGTCGCTGCTCATATCCGGGCTGTTTTTCGAGCCGCGGTGATTGAGCAGAATGCGCAGGCCGAGCAGGATCAGCCCCAGGGGGAGCAGGATTTCCAGAACGTCGTCCCAGTAGATATAATTCATATTGGCCAGCAGGGCAATAAAACCAACCCCCACCAGCACCAGGGGGCCAAACAGGTTCTTGAAACCCGAGTCGAACAGCTTGGCAAAGCCGATGGCAATCAGGATCAGGGGCCAGAAATCCCATAGGCCTCCGATATAAAACAGCCCTAGATTTTGCAAGAGGAAGAGCCCACCTAGCAGGATGAGGAAGATGCTGATCCAGTAGTTGGTGCTTCGGGATTGCGAATGTCCATTCATGTGATGCTCCTGTATCTGATCAAGTTTAATTTAATATTTAACCGGTCCGGTTGAGTAATCCCCGGAGGAGACTGCGCAGGGTGTCGAGTAAATTGTTCGGAAGGTCCTGCGGTTGGAAAAGCCCGGATTTGAAGAATAACAGCAGGGTGCCGACCGCAATCAAAACGCCGGATGAGATCGGATCGCGGTAGCGGGAACTGATCGCCTGCATCACGCCAACCAGGATAAACAATCCCGGCCAATAAGTTTTGGCGATCATATCCAGCGGCACCTCCAGGCGCTGCAGTAAATGGATCAGCCCGGCGATGGCCAGCACCATGCCAATCCAGAATTCATATCGCAGATAGATTCGTTTCCAACTCATATTAATGCTCAATGCTTAATGGTAAATGCTCAATGCTCATCGAAAATTGCGTATTGAGCATTGAGCATTGAGCATTTACCATTATTCCTGTTCGCGGCGGAATGCGAGGATGGTGATGTCGTCGGCTTGCTGGGCACCGCGGCTGAACGCTTCGATGCCTTCGAGAATTCTATCGACAATCGCCTTTACCGGTTCCTGGCTGTGAGTACGAACGATCTCATACATCGGTTCTTCTCCCCACTCTTCATCGCGGGTGTTGACCGCTTCATTTACGCCGTCGGTGTAAGTCAGCACCAGGTCGCCGGGTTCGAGGCTGACCTTGCCGGTGTTGTAACGGTAGGAGGGCATGATCCCCAGGATAATCCCCCCGATGTCCAGAAAGTGCATTTCATCGTCCGGGCGGTACTGAAACGGGTTATTATGTCCTGCATTGATGTATTCCATGCTATGGGTGCGCAGGTCGAGAATGCCGATGAAGAAAGTAATAAACTTGTCCAATCCGGTATTGGTATAGATCAGGTGATTAAGCTTGCTGACCACTTCCGGGAGCACCAGGTCCGGGGTCATCATCACCCGCAGCGCGGCCTGAAGGTTGGCCATCAAGAGGGAGGCCGGCACCCCTTTGCCGGAGACGTCGGCGATTGCCAGGGCTACCCGGTGATCATCGATCGGGATGACATCGTAATAATCCCCTCCCACCTGTTTGCTGGAATTGTTCATGCCGTATATTTCGTAGCCCTTAATCTCAGGGATGGTCTTGGGAAGCAGTTTCTTCTGAATGGTGCGGGCGACGTTCAGTTCCTCTTCCAGACGCTGCTTCTCCAGGGTCTCTTCGAACAGCCGGGCGTTTTCCAGGGAGATCACCGCCTGGCTGACCAGGGTGGTGAGGAACTCCAGATCGGTATCGGAGTAGGGCTCGCCGGACATCTTGGCTCCGAGCAAGACGTAGCCAAGCAGTTTGTCCTGGTGCTTCATCGGGATCAGCACCTTGACATCATGCTGCTGGAAAAGTTTTGCCAACTGAGGGTGCTCGATCTGGCTGCTCCGCCGGGAAGTCTCCGGCGTTTTGAACTGATTGAAGGGCGGGCAGATGGATTCCAGCATCTGCGGTTTGAACCCTTTGCTGTCGTAGACAAAGAAGTGGGCATCCCCTTTGAGCAGGATGGCATATTTCATCACCAGCATCTGCCCCATCAGGGCATAGGTGAGCAGGCGCAGGATCTCCTCGGCCTTGAGGGTGGCGGAAAGGCCCTGCCCGATGTCAAACAGCGCTTTCAGCTCCTGGATCCGCCGGTCGAGTTTGGTGTTGATTTCCTTAATTTCTTCGACTTGCAGGGCATTTTCGATCGAGGTGGCGGAGAGGTTGGCCAGGGAGTTGAGAAAGTCGATTTCTTCTCCGGTAAAATCGGTTTTGTTCAATTTAGAACTGAAGAGCATAAACCCCAGCGGGCGGTTTTTGCAGATAAACGGCACGGCGATCTTCAGATTGGCGGCGGCGACGAACTCCCCGAATGCCTGGGGCAGATCCGGGGATATTTTGTCGTCTTCAAATTGTTGCACCACGAAACACTTGGAGGGAAGGCTTTCCCGGGTAAAGGCACGGTCTTTCAGCGCCGGGGCAAGGCCTTTCGACATCACTACTTTGTACTGATCCTTCAGCCGCAGGATAATCGCGCAGCGCGGGATCATCAACCGGCCCATCGGGATCAGAAGCACATTGTTGAGCACCCGGGAAAGTTCCAGGGATTCATTCAGAAGCTGGCTGATTTCGAAGAGGGAAGAAAGCTCTACCAGGCGGCGATTGACTTCATCGACGGTTTCCTGCTGGTATTTCTCGGATAGATAATCCAGAAGCTGGGCCATGAGATATGCCTATTTTTGGAGATACTTGACCATTTTGACTTCGTTGCGAACACCCGGTTTAATATGAAATTTGACTTCATCCATCAGGGTTTTGATCAGATGGACCCCCAGGCCACCCTGCTTGCGCTCCCGCAGGTAGCGGTCCATGTCGGGGGTTTCCAGGGATTCCGGATCAAAGCCCACGCCCTTGTCGGCAATCTTGACCTCGATGCGATCTTTGCGGGTGCGAACGGTTACGTGAATGATCTTCTCGGTAGGCATATTATCGTTCTTATAGGCATGGTTGATAATGTTGGCACATGCTTCATCCACCGCCAGTTCGATCTGATATACCTCTTCCTCATTGAAACCGATATTTTCCGCAATACCGGAGACAAATTTCCGGATGATATCCAGGTTCTCGGAATTCGCGGGCAGCTTTAATCGAAAAGAATTGTTCTTTTTCGAAACCGCGTTGGTTTTTTTATCGGACATGAATTTCCCTTTTTCTTCAGTTGGTAAACTTAACGATCGCTTCTGACGCCTTCTCGTAAAATTCATACAAGCTGGGGAAACCAAGCAAGTCGAATACCTTAAAGACTTTTTGGGAAACTTCTGCCAATTTGATATCACCGCTATTTTCGCGAACTTCTTCAATGAATCCCATAAAGACACCCAGCCCCGCGGAGCTGATATACTGCAATCCGTTCAAGTTGACCACGATTTTAAATCGATTCTCTTGCAGGAGCTTTGTCAGGGCATTTTCAAAATCCGGTGCCGTGTGCGCGTCCAGGTAGCCATGAACATTCAGTACGGATATCTCGCCTTTATCTTCCCGCACAACTTCAAAATTAGCCATCAAATCCTCCTTACAGCTTTTTGGGCTTACGAAAATTCATCGGAGATGTTCTTCGTTTTATCTCTAAATTCAAACCGGTCAATGGGTGTGGATGCCAGGCTATGCCATTGTACCGCTACTGAATGTAAAAGATATTAAAGCATCATTATTTTTCAAAGCACTAAAACCGGTTGCTGAGAATGTTTTAGGGTTGCCTGCATTGCGCGCATATCATGCGTTTCCGGATTTTGCAAACCCAAGCTTACTTTTTCCCCGGTGCGAAATTTCGGCTGTGACGCTTTCCCGCGCCGCGGCGTCATGTTTGATGACGATAAATGTCAGGTCGTCGTGCAGCGGATGTTCTCCCACAAAATCCATCACTGCTTCCAGAATAGTATGCTTGATGTCGGCGGCGCTGCCGCTGTTGATCCGGTCGGTCAGGGCAAAGAAACGTTCCTCCCCGAATTCTTCTTCCGCCTGGTTGCGCGCTTCCAGCAGCCCGTCGGTGAAGAGGATCAGAAAATCGCCGGGCTTCAGTTCGATTTCCGTTTCCCGGATGGTCTTCTCGAACACCGGCCCCCGGTCCAGGCCGATCCCCAGCCCGGCAGGCTGCAGAAATCGGGCGGTCTGATCCTCGCCGCAAAAATGAAGCACCGGGGTATGCCCGGCCCGCACAAATTGAAAGGCATTGCGTTCCGGCAGGAATTTGCCGACGATCGCAGTGACAAACGATTTGCGCTCGATGGTGGAATAGAATATCCGGTTGGCCTGGGAGATCAGCTCCCGCGGGTTGGTGAAGGTGCGAGAAAGGGTCTGGATCACCCCCTTGAATTCCGCCATATAAAACGCCGCCGACGTGCCCTTGCCGGATACGTCACCGATGACCAAACCGGGATGGCCATCGGCAAATTCGATGAAATCGTAATAATCGCCGCCGACCTCGTATGCGGTCAGGAAATAGCTCTCCAACTCTACTCCCCGGATGTTGGGCATGGTTTGGGGCACCAGTTTCAGCTGCACATCCCGGGCAATTTTCAGCTCCTGCTCCATGCGCTCTTTCTCGATCGATTTTTTCCATAGCTCGGCATTCTCCAGAGCCATGGCTGCCTGATTGGCAAATCCCTCCAGCAGGGAGAGGTCGTCGATATCAAACCCGAACGGCTGGTTCTTGGTGGCGTAGATGATCCCGAGCAACTGATCGCGGCTGGAAAACAGCGGAGCGGCAATCAGGGTGCGAGCGTCTTTTTTCCATTGGGTAAGATGGCGCAGTTGTTGATTCTGGCTGATGTCATTGATCAGCAACGGTTTTTTGTCCTGCTGAAATATCTGGTTGAAGCCGGTAAGGTCGTCGAAAGGATTATTCAATATCTGCTGCTGAGTAAGGTTGATATGGGATGCCAGGCGAAGTTTGCTGCGTTGGGGATCGTTCGGCTCCAGGTACCAGGTGCTCTGGCTTTCCAGCACCCGGGAGGTCAATTGGGTGATCAACTGGGGCAGTTTGCGGGCATTGCGCTCGGTATTGAGCATGCGGGTAAAATCGTATAGCGAGGTGACTTCCCGTAATTTCCGGTCGACCGCCTTGGCGGTGGGCAGGTGCACCAGCAGGGTGAGCAGGGCCAGGGAGCCGTAGATCAGCAGAAAAAACCACATGATGTTGGCAAAGTTGTACACCGCCGCGCTATATTCCTGGAGATAGTCCTCGTACACAAAATCTTTCAGAAAAACGATCGCCAGATACACCAGCACTCCGACGCCAAAATAGATGAATTTCTGCTTGCGGGGCAGGTAGGTGATCCAGTCGTTGCGGAAGGCCAGAAATACGATGATGATGGTCAGCGACCATACCAGCAGGGAGTTGTACATGTCGTCCCCCGGCGCCCAGAGCACTGAAAAATTCAGCGGCACGCCGGAATAGAATACCCACAGGGTGCTGGCAATGATCAGCACAAACAGCACATTGTAATATAGCCGGGTGGTGCGCCGCTGTTTGTAGAAAATCAGTTCGCGCAGGATCATAAAAGTCGGGATCAAGGTGGCGATGGCCAGCAGACCGATCACATTTTTATAAAATTCATAGACCACCGCCTCGAAGGTGGTTCGCTGCAAATCCGGGTTGCTGACCAGATAGTCGGACAGCAGCAGCTCCAGCAAAAAGGCGATCAGGAAATTGGCCAGCAGGAAGACCGACAGCCGCCATAATTTCTGGGAAAGCTCGTAGTCGCTGATCAAAAAGCGCCGCTTGACGATGAAGATCCAGGCCAGGATCAGGGCCAGCACGATGATCGCGCGGAGATTCTGCAGCGAGAAGGCCAGGAAGGGGAAATTGAGATTGTAATCGTAGCGGACGACCACTTTGAAGAATATATCGATCGCGAAGATGCCCAGAGCAAAGACCGGGATCAGGGTGTAGAGCAGTCTGGTGGTGATCTTATGCATTACTCGATATATACCCGTGTAGGTCCGTAAAACAATTCGCTGCCGTCCGCCGCGCGGGACACGCTGATGCGGTTGCCCCCGGCATCATAGAGGTAGAGCAGGCTGCCCAGATAGTCGACGATAACCACCGACCGGTCGAAAGGATTCATCGCGATTTGAGCGATGCGTTTATACCCGGACGAGTGAATTTGACGGTCTCCACCGGGCGAAAGTTGCACGATTAAATCATCTCCCCCGGGATTTTCCTCCGCCAGATAGTATTGTCCGCCAACCTCGTCATAGTGAATGCGGTAATAATAATTCGCCGTATGCAGGCTGTCGGTTATCACTTGATCGCTAATGGTATAGATGATACTGCTGAGCGAATTTTCCGATGCGCTTAGAATATACGCGATATTTTCCCGCAAATCAAAATCTTTCCCCTGGAAGCCGGGAGGAAAGTGAAAGGTCTGCCGGGTGCCGGCGGGAATTTCCGGGTCGAAGCTGATCAGCCGCCCTTCTCCCAGCACATAGAGCCGGCCCCGGGCATGATCAAAGGCCAGGCGGATGTACTGGTCCTCTTCCAGGGAAATCCGGCGTAACACGGCGCCATTCAGGAACACCACCACCTCCCGGCGCCGGTCGTCAAGTATGTACACCTGCCCCCCGGCTGGATCGGCGGCCAGGTCTGCCGCTGCCACCAGGGAGTCGGGATAAAAAAAGGCTTTCTCACCGTCGGATTTGCGGATGGTGCCGATACTCTGGGTGAAGGGCTCGTATGCGACCCAGAACCGGGGTTCTCCAGGAATAAAGCTCCAGGCCACCGGGGCGATGCTGAAGCGAAACTGTTTGCGAATGTTCACTGCATCGTAGCTGAGCTGCTTGATGCAATAATCGACCGGCGAGAGTACCCAGTAGGTGCCGGGCCCGAGCAGCGCCCGGGTGGTGTTGGAGGGCTGGGTCTCCTCGCTGGCGCTGAAAGCCACCACCCGGTAGAAATACCAGCGGCCGGCTTCGACCTCCGTGTCCGTGAAAGTGAATTGTCCCGCCGGTGTTTCCTCCAGGATCTCAAAATTCTCCTCGGCATCAAGCGAGCGGTATATCCGGAATCCCCGGTAATCGGTCAACGGCGCCTCCAGCGACCATTGCAGCAGCACCCGGTCTGCTTCCGGGAAAATTTGCAGATTCAGGATGTTGTCCTGATCGCCTTGCGGATCGAAGGGGTTGTCGCGGTCGCGTTCGATGCACTGCCAGAACAGCAGGCAGGATAACAGCAGTATCGGTGCAATATTATGTAGTCTCATATTCTTTTAAATTTTATCACGCAAAGACGCAGAGGCGCAAAGATTTGCAAAGGAAAACCTAAATATTGCTTTGCGACTACTCTGCGTCTTTGCGCCTTTGCGTGAGTCTTAATGTGTCATCCGTTAAATAAAATATATTTAATACTTTAAATGATCTACTGCATTGCCGCAAAAAATCCGCTTGAAAAGTAACCGATTGGAATACATAAAGCAAGCGGGGATAAAGGATTTGCCGCTGAGGCGTACAATTTTGTTGGGAATCCGGGCGGATTGATTTACATTAAATCGATGATGAAAACCGGGCAAATTAAAATACGGTCGGTGTTCTCCGGCATCTCTCGGCCGGTCCTAATGACTGCCTTGGTGCTGCTCTTTTGCGCCCCGCTGACATTGTCCGGGCAGAGCCGGGTGATCCATTTTTCCCACCTTTCCGTGGAAGACGGGCTCTCCCATAACGCCGTCAATTGTGTTTACCAGGACCGGCGGGGATTCATGTGGCTGGGCACCGAGGATGGACTCAATAAGTATGACGGCTACCAGTTTGTGGTCTACTACCACGATGCGCTCGATTCCGGTTCAATCAGCGACAACCGTATTCAGGCCATCTGTGAGGATGGCGCCGGGCGTCTGTGGATCGGTACCCGCTCGGGACTGTCGCTGCTGCGCTCGAATGAGCTGCCGGCATCTTTGAAAACCCGTACCGGCCCCTTCCGGCAATACCGTCACCGCCCGGAACATCCGGGCAGTTTGAGCCATGACGATGTGCGCTCAGTTTATGAAGACCGGGAAGGGATTATTTGGATCGGCACCAAGGGCGGGGGGGTGAACCGGGTGATGTTTGGGAGCAGCGCCTTGCCGGAAGCTGTATCAGAGGAGCAACTGGTGTTTCGGCAGTACCGTCACCTGGCGGGCGACAGCGCCAGCCTGGCGAATGATTACATTGAGGCCATCACGGAGGACCAGGCCGGCACGCTTTGGGTGGGGACGGATGACGGGCTTTCCGGCATGCCCGCCGCGCCGCGCGGCCAGGGGAGCTTTCGCAACTACCGGCATCGCCCCGGGGACGCCGCCAGCCTCTGCGATAGTGATATCGAAATACTTTATGAAGACCGCGCCGGCACGCTGTGGGTCGGCACCCGCAGCGGCCTGGCTGCGTTCCGCGGGGAGGATGAG
This sequence comes from Calditrichia bacterium, assembly GCA_020635015.1. Taxonomy (GTDB): domain Bacteria; phylum Calditrichota; class Calditrichia; order RBG-13-44-9; family J075; genus JACKAP01. The sequence continues at coordinate 38,327 of JACKAP010000016.1, forward strand.
TTTTTTGTCAACTACCGCGCCAACCCGCAAAAACCGGGAGACACCGCCAATCATATCTGGGCTATTACCGAAGATCCGGCCGGCAATCTGTGGGTGGGAACGGTCAGCGGCTTGAGCCGCTTCGACCGCCGGCGGGAACGTTTCGACTTTTTTATGCATGATCCCCTGGAGCCTTACAGCATCAGTCATAATGTGGTCCGGGCGGTGTTCCCGGATCACACCGGCCTGCTGTGGGTGGGCACCAAAGGGGGAGGGGTCAATACCATGAATCCCCGCGGCGCCCAGTTCCGCCATTATAAGTCCAGCCCGGCCGGCCCCAACCGCATGTCCGGTAACCAGGTGGCGGCGGTACTGGAGGACCGCCACCGGGATATCTGGGTCGGCACCCTGGACGGGGGGCTCAGCCGCCTGCGCTTTACCCCGGCGACGGACGGCGACACCCTGGGATTGTCTCAATCGCCGCCCCTGCAGGTGGCTAATTTTCGCCATCACCCCGGGCAACCGGGCAGCCTGAGCCACAACAGCGTGACCGCCCTCTGCGAAGATCGCCGGGGTATCCTGTGGGTCGGCACCTGGGGCGGTGGGCTCAACCGCCTCGACCCCGGCAGCGGCCGGTTTACCCATTTTACCCATCAAGCGGGGGTGCCGGGCAGCCTGGGCGATCCGGAAAATGAAGTCTGGTCGATTTACGAGGACCGTCGGGAGCAATTGTGGGTCGGCACCGACAACGGGCTGTACCGGTTGGTGCGCCGGGGGGAAGCCGCTACGCCCGCCGGCGCACCGGCCCCTTTCTTTATCGCCTGCCGAGACAGCGCCTTTCCTGCCAGCCCGCTGCATCAGCGCATCTGGAAGATCTTTGAAGAAAAGGATCCCAACAGCCGCCGGCTCTGGATCGGCACCAGCGACGGGCTGGTGCGCATGACCTGCCACACCGACAGCACGGCCGATTATCGCTACTTCAGGTATGATCCCCATAATCCCGCCGGGCTGCGCCAGAGCAGCATCACCGCGATCCATGAAGATCCGGCCGGGGGCATCCTGTGGATCGGCACCTATGGGGGAGGCTTAAACCGTTTCGATCCGGCAAGCGAAACCTTCACCCATTACACTACCCGCAACGGGCTGCCCAACGACATCGTTCACGATATCCTGGGAGACGGACAGGGAAACCTCTGGATCAGCACCAACAAGGGGCTTTCCCGCTTTGATCCCCAAACCGGCCATTTTTATAATTACGATGTGAAAGACGGCCTGCAGGGAAATGTCTTCGCTCACAACGCCAGTTGCCGCCGGGATAACGGGGAGCTGATTTATGGCGGGCTGAATGGTTTTAACCGCTTCGATCCCGCGGCGATTCGCAATAATCCCTACCCGCCACCGGTGGTGATCACCACCTTTAACGAATTCAACGTTGCGGTGCGCCGGGATATCGCTGCGCCGGAAACGCTGCAGTTGTCCTATCGCGACAATTTTTTCTGGCTGGAATTCAGCGCCCTGGATTATGCCAATCCCGGCAAGAACCGCTACCGCTATATGCTGGAAGGATTCGACAAGGAATGGCATGACCGCGACGCCGGTGCCCGCTATGCCAGTTATACCAATCTGGATGGGGGCAGCTACCGCTTCCGCCTGAAAGCGGCCAACAGCGACGGGGTCTGGAATGACGCGGGGCTGACGGTTACCATCATTATTACCCCGCCGCTGTGGGAACGGGGTTGGTTCCGCTGGCTGGTGGGATTGATGATCCTGGCCGGCGCCTTGCTGGTGACCGGAGCGCGGATTCAATCCATCCAGCATCAAAAAGCGACCCTGAGCGCAGAGGTGAATCAACGCACCGCCGAGCTGCGCCAAAGCAAGGAGGCGCTGGAGAAGAAAACCGTAGAGCTTTCCATCACCAATCAGCAGCTGCAGAAAGAAGTGGTGGAACGCCGCCGGGCGGAACAAGCCGCGGAGGCGGCCAGCAGGGCCAAAAGCGAATTCCTGGCCAATATGAGCCACGAACTGCGCACCCCCCTCAATGGGATCCTCGGCTATGCCGCCAATCTGGAACGGGGGACCTCCCTTACCGCCCAACAGTTGAATGCGGTGCAGGTGATCCGCAAATCCGGTACGCATCTGCTCACCCTGATCAATGATCTGCTCGACTTCTCCAAGATTGAGGCGGGGAAGATGGAGTTGTTCCGGAACGATTTCCGGCTGGGGAAATTTCTCGATGATATCGTCGACCTTTTCCGCCTGAAAGCGGCGGATCAGGGGGTGGTGCTGCGCAGCGATTTTGCGCCGGAACTGCCGGATATTGTAGTGGGGGACGAAAAACGACTGCGCCAGGTGCTGCTGAATCTGCTCAGCAACGCCATCAAGTTTACACCGGCTATCTCCCCCCATAGCGGCGATCCCGGGGAGGTGATTTTTCGGGTCTCCATGACAGAAGGCCTTTTCCGTTTCGAAGTGTGCGACAACGGCATCGGCATTGCTGAGGACCAATTGGAAAACATCTTCCGCTCCTTTCAACAGGTTGGACAGCGGCGTTTTCATGTGGAGGGTACCGGTCTGGGGCTGACCATCAGCCAGCGTCTGGTAAACCTGATGGGGGGAGAACTGCAGGTGCGCAGCACCCCGGGGCTGGGAAGCATTTTCTGGATGGACCTGCGCTTGGAGGTGCCGCAACACCCGGCTGCGACATACGACCCGCGGGAGGAGAGCCGGCTGGCGGCGGGCATGCCGGAAAAGCCGCTGATGGCCGCCCCGCCTCTGGAAAAACTTACCGTCATGCTCAAATTGGCTAAAATCGGTGATATTGCGGCCATTCAGCAGCTATCGGAGGAAATCGCCCGTTCCGGCGAAAAATATCTTCCATTCTGTACGGAAATGGATAAATTGGTGCGGGGGTTTCAACTGCTGAAGATCCGCCAATTTCTGGAAACCATGATTCAAGCACACGAGGAGTCATCGCAATGAACACCAGAACAACCGGGGGTGAAGGGGTGATCCTGATCGTCGACGATAACGCGACCAACCTGGGCGTGTTGTTCGATTATCTGAAAAATGCGACTTTCCGGGTGCTGGTGGCGCAGCATGGTAAAGCCGCCCTGGAATTGCTCCAGGAGGCCCGGCCGGACCTGATCCTCCTGGATGTGCTGATGCCGGAAATGGACGGATTTGAGACGTGCAAGCATCTCAAGGAAAATCCTGCTACCCGGGATATTCCGGTCATCTTTATGACGGCACTGACCGAGACCGTGGATAAAGTGCGCGGGTTTGAACTGGGAGCGGTGGATTACGTCACCAAGCCCCTCCAGCACGAGGAAGTGCTTGCCCGGGTCAACACCCACCTCACCCTGGGACGGCTCAAGCAGCACCTGATCCGCAAAAACGAGGAGCTCGCCGCGGTCAACCGCAACCTGGCGCATCTGGTGCAGGAGAAAACCCGCCAACTGGTGCAGCAGGAGAAGACCGCTACTATCGGGCGGATGATCCAGGGCATCGTGCATAATATGAAAACGCCTCTGGCGGTGATCGCGAACTCCAATCTGGTCATCACCAAAAAGATCGAAAAATTAAGCGCCGGTCTTTCGTCTACCCCGGAACCGGAGATAGCGGAGCTGCTGAACAGCATTGCCCAGGACAGCGCGCTGGTGGAGAAGGCGCACGGGCAGATCATGCAGATCGTCAATAACCTGATGCTGAAGAGCCGCATGGATCAGAGCGCCGATGCCAAACCGGTCAATCTCAATAGCCTGCTGAAGCAGGAATTTGATTTTCTCAATGCCGATCCCCAGTTTAAGCATAAGACTGAGAAGGAACTGCAGTTGGATGAGCGCCTGCCCGAGCTTCCCCTGGTCTATTCCGACATCGCTCAGGTGGTGGAGAACTTGATCAACAACGCTCTGGATGCGATGTGGCAGAGCGAGAATCGGCGCCTGGGCGTGCGCACCCGCCAGGACAGCTCCCATGTTTACATCGACATCAGCGATACCGGCAGCGGTATTCCCCCCGATAAGCTGGAAGCCATCTTCGATCCGTTCTTTACCACCAAGCCGCCCAAAGGGGAAGAGAATGAAGGCGAACCCACCGGCACCGGGCTGGGTTTGCATACCTGTCTGGAATTGCTCAAACCCTTTCGTGGGGAGATCCGGGTGGAGAGCGAAGTGGGGAAGGGGAGTACTTTTACGGTGGTGCTGCCGAAGGAGGTGCACAAAGGATGAAGGATGAAGGTTAAAGGATGAAGGATAAAGGTTAAAGGATAAAGGATAAAGTCGGATTTCGGATAGATATATCGCCTGGAGATCAATCGTCCATACCTTCATCCTTTAACCTTCATCCTTGTTATTATCGCAGCGTGGCGGCAATCTCGGAAAAATATTTCTCCGCCAACTCCTGATCTTCCATATCATGCTGCAGCACCACGGCGATGACGCTGGCCCCTTTGGCGAAGGCATAAATCTCGGTTTGCATCCGCTGCCGGGCGAGATAAAATTCCAGCACCGTACCGCGACAGTCCACTCCGTTAAATTGGATGATTTTTTCCCGGCCGCTTTCTTCGAGAAACTCCGCCTGGCGCGATTTAAATTCGTTGCGGAAAGCCTCTACCAGAGATTTACGGATCAGGTCCGGGGTAGTGGGCACTGAATAGATCTGGATCAACGCCAGGGGCGATTCAGAGGCGTCGAGGGTCAGGGTGATCACGCCCACATCGTTTTCCGTGCTGAAGGTCATATCGCTGTAATAGCGGAACGCGATGCCATTGTCATTATACTCGACGGTCTCTTTACGCCGGATGACGATCTCGAACTGCTCGCCTTGCGGAGAGGTGATGGTAAACGGCTGGTTGTCGGTGGCGCTATAGGTCTGCCCGGCAACCTCCACTTCATATTCCGCCTGCTGGGCTCCTAACGGAATCAACCCCATCGTGGTAAACAGCAACGCAAAGCGTAGAATTTGTCTCATGACCAGCTCCATCAATATGGTTAATGCCGGGATGCGCTTTCCCCGGTGTGATTGAGGAATATAATGCCGGAGGCGGTCGTTGCGATGTGATGGTTAACCATCGGTCTCCGGCAGAAATTCAACAGCGCAAGAATCGGTTTGAATTGCCCGGCAATATGATTTATGTTGCAGCTAAATTAAGCAGGGAGTTTTGTGTTGCCAAGTCATTTTGCGCCTTATGGGATCGATTTGCCGGCAAATGGCCGCTTTTGTTTTGAGCAGTGCCGAATTTTTCTCGACCGTTCCCCCCGGGAATGCCTGCACCGGGTTGATGGGGGAGCTGTGCTGAAGGCGGTGCGGCTGGGATCGCGGGCGGTCATCTTCCGGATGAATGGCGACCATAACGGCGTGCGGCTGGAGGTGTTGTCGGGAGATGGGTCGGCGCAGGAGCGGCAGGGGGTAAGCGACTATGTGGCGGAGTGGCTGGACCTGCAGCGTGATCTGCGGCCGTTTTACCGGATGGCAGCGGGGGATGCGCTGCTGCAGTCGCTGACCGAGCGCTTCGCCGGTCTGCGGCTGATCGGCATTCCGGATCTGCTGGAGGCGTTGTGCTGGGCGATCATCGGGCAGCAGATCAATTTGCAGTTTGCCTATACCCTGAAAGCGCGGCTGGTGGCGTTGTGCGGCACTCGCCTGACGGATGGCGATCAACACTTCTGGCTGTTTCCGGAGGCACAGGCCATTGCCGCGCTTAGCGAGGCGGATTGGGGCGGGCTGCAGTTTTCCCGCAGCAAGATCGCTTATCTGCGTGGTATCGCGGCGCTGTTTGCCAATGGAACGATCAGCAAGGAGATATTGCTCGAATCTGGTTCGGCGCTCGCGATCCGGGAGCGTCTGCTGCAGATCCGCGGGGTGGGGGAGTGGACCGCCGATTATGTGCTGATGAAATGCTTCCGGCATCCGGCGGCACTTCCGACTGGCGATGCCGGCCTGCAGAATGCCCTTAAAACCCGGCTTCAACTATCGGTCAAACCTTCCCCGGCCCAGATCCGGGAAATGTTTGCAGCCTGGAAAGGCTGGGAAGCTTATACCACATTTTATTTATGGAGGTCGCTGATATGAGCGAACCGTATCAGGCTTTTTTTTCGTCAGAGATCGGCAACATTCGCATTACCGCCAGCGAGACGGCGATTGAAACCCTTTATTTTGTGGAGGAAGCCGCCGCGCCGTCGCCGGAGATGCCGCCGGTGCTGCAGGAATGTCTGCGCCAACTCGAGGCTTATTTCCGGGGCGAATTGAAGGATTTTTCCCTGAAACTGCAGCCGCAGGGTACGGCGTTCCAGCAGAGCGTATGGCAACAATTGCTGGAGGTGCCCTATGGCAGTACCGCCACCTATCTGGACATTGCCCGGAGGCTGGGCGACCGCAATGCGGTGCGGGCAGTGGGCAGCGCCAATGGCCGCAATCCGATTTCGTTGATCATTCCCTGTCACCGCATCATCGGCGCTAACGGGCGTCTGATCGGCTACGGCGGGGGATTATGGCGGAAAGAATGGCTGCTGCGCCATGAGGGGGCGCTGCTGGTGTGAGGCGCTGCGAACAGGCTATGATTTGGGAACTGAAATAGAACGCGGATGACGTGGATTTACGCGGAATTGTTTTACTGTTTTTTGTCATAAGAATCAAAAGTTCCATAACATCGATAAGGCATATAAAAATTCATTGTCAGAAATGTGCGGTATTGCAATGAAACATGATATACATCGCGTAAAATAACTGTGTATAAATACGCGAGAATCCGCGTCATCCGCGTCATCCGCGTTTTATTAACATCTTGAGTAGCAGTAAAATACATGCCAAAACAATATGAAATTTTCCTGGTGGCCCTGGTATGCCTGGCCGGGATGCTGTCGAACAGCGTTTGGGGGCAGCCGGTGGCGTTTCATGAGAATGAACAGTCCGAGCATGTCGATTACCACTCCTTTGCCCCGCAGATGCTGTTGAAGCATCATTTTGGCAGCGAGTTCCGCAAGCTCCCCAAGAATCCGGTGTTGCGCCCGGGGCGAGGGGGATGGGATCGCAAGGATGTCGCCGACCCTTATGTGGTGGTCACCGCCGATTCCGTATTGCTGTTTTATGACGGCGACGCGCGCGACCGCTATCAGATCGGCTACGCCCGGCGGGACGCGCAGGGTTGGGGCTGGGAAAAGCGGGGACGGCTCCTCAGCGGCAGCGGAGGGGCCTGGGATGCCTATCACCAGATTGCGCCGGTGGTGCTGCGCAGCGGCGATCAATGGCGGATCTACTACAACGGCCATTTTGAGGATGAAGAACTTGGTTACCGTTGGGGCGTGGCGCTGGGAAAGGCTGAAGGCGGCTGGCAGTATCCTTCCCGGGAGGCGCTGATCGCGCTGGATTCCACTGCCTGGGATTTCGCCGGTAATGCATACGGGGATATCATCTATTTCCCGGAGGAACATATCTACCGCATGTGGTATACCGGTTTCCAGGGACCGCTGGCCGCGATCGGCCTGGCCACCTCCCGCGACGGGATTGCCTGGCAAAAGCGGGTGGAAGGGCCGGTGCTGACCGCTCTGCCCGGGGTGATCTCCCCGGATGTGCTCTTTGATGGGGAGCGCTACCGGATGTTTTATGTGCAACTGGCACTCTCTGCCAAAGGGATGGGCACCCAGATCATGTCGGCGGAATCGAAGGATGGAATCGTCTGGGAGAATATGACTGAAGTGCTGCAGCCGGCGGCCCGATGGGAGGGGAAACGTCTGATGCGTCCGCACGTCTCCTATTTCGAAGGGCGGGTGCAGCTCTATTATTGCGCCGGCAGGGGGGGAGACTGGCAGATCGGCGCCGCCTGGTGCGAGGCGGAATTTGTGCCGCAAGGCCGCTGGCGCTCCGCTCCGCTGAAGGCTGGCGGCAAGCTCCGCATCAAGTATGAGCAGCCGGAAGGAACATCGTTGTCGCTGACGCTGCACGCCGGCGGAAACATATACCCCCTGACGCTACCGCAATCACAAACCCTGCGTGCCGGCGTATTTATGGATACGATGCCGTTACCAGCGCAACTTGCCGGAAAAAACATCAACATCGAACTGCAGTTCCACACCACTGATACCCACCGCTCGCCGGTGGTGTATGAGATCGTGATGTTGTAAAAACTTGTCCACGGATTACACGGATTTACACGGAAAAGATTTGTGTATGGGTTGATGGGTATATGGGTAAAAACGGACATCGTGAGCAAAAATCTTGAACTCATTCACCCATTCACCCATTCACCCATCAACAAAATCCGTACAATCCGCGGACTCAAAACATCACTGAATCAAAATCAAATCTTCCTGCTCATCCCCGTACACCACCACTTCGCCGTCCAGTTTGATGAAGACGTTAATCTCCGAGCGGGCGGCCATGTCGTCCTGCAGATAGATACCCGGCTCCACCGAGAAGCAGATTCCCGGCACCAGCTGGCGTTCGTCCTTGGTTTCGAGGTTGTCGATATTTACCCCGTTGCCATGCACGTTGATGCCGATCGAGTGTCCGGTGCGGTGGATGAAATAATCACCGTATCCCCGTTCGATCACCACATTGCGGCAGGCGTCATCGACTTCCCAGCCGAAGCAGGCTTCGCCGTTGGCGAATTTTTTGCGCACAAAATTGACTGCGGCTTTGCGGGCATCACGCACGGTGTTGAAGATCTCGAGGTATTTTTCCGGGGGATTGGTGCCGACATAACCGCACCAGGTGACGTCATAATAGATCGACCCGGGCTGATCCAGCTTGGCCCAGAGATCGATCAGCACCGTATCCCCGGGTTTGAAAATGTAATTGCCCTCACCCGGTTTGGACTCGAAGTGGGGGTCGGCCGGATGTTCATTGATGCCGACGATCGGCCCGTGGCCTTCACAGGTGAGCCCATCTTCCTCGAATCGCTTCATGATGAACTGCTGCACTTCGTATTCGGTCAGCGCCTGCTCGTTGCGAATGGCATCACCGATTCGCCGGTAGGCTTCATCCTTGATCTTCAGCACCCGTTTGCCGGCTTCGCAATGGCTGTGGTAGCCTTTCTCATCGATGATCGCTTCGAACTGCTGGATCAGATCGGCTGCGCTGACCGGCTCGAAGCCCAGCTTGCGGAGCAGCTCCACCGTGCCGGCGTCGACCAGGGAGGTGTAGGGGATGTTGTTCATCGGGGAATAGTTCATGGCGATGCGCTTTGCCTTGCCCAGCATGGTCTTGATCTGCGCATGCATTTCCTTCCAGGAGAGGTACATCATTTTTTCTCCCGGCAGGCTGTCCAGGATGGTGCGCTCCACCTTGCTGACCAGGCGTACCGGCTCGCCCTGGGCGGGAATGAAGTAATACCAGCGCCGGGTGGAAAATTTGCTGGCGTCCAGCCCCAGGATCTTCATCGCCAGGTAGTCGCGGTTATGGAAATTGTAGAGCAGCCAACCATCAAAACCCTTTTCCCGGATGGCTTCCTGGATCTTGGATACGTTCATCGGGTGTCTCCTTTTATTGTATGAATGCGGTGGCGACATTTTCCCGGGCGGGCGACATCCTGAATTTCCTGGATCAGCCGGCCGGTGACGGTGTAGATCTTGACACTGATCTCTCCCAGCCCATTGGGCGATTGATATTGGAAGGTGAACTGGGTATCATTCTCGAACGGATTGGGATAGTTGACCACCTGGGCGAGGGTCAGTTCGCTGGCGGAGGTAGTGGTAAAATAAACCTCTTCTTCGGAATAATTATTGAGGTTATCCCAGGCGGAGATCTTCAGGCGGTGCGACCCGGCGCTGAGCGCGGGAAGGGTATAACGCAATTCGCCGGTGGTATACTCGTCTTCATGGTAAACGAAAAATTCCGTCACATCTTTTTTTATACGGTCATCGATGGTCAGCTCGATGCGGTGGCCCACTTCTCCGGTGAGATTGATGCCATTCTCATCGCTCAGCTCCACCGCAATGGTCGGCTGCTGTCCCACGTAATCGCCTTCGAAGAAATCCGGCTGCTCCGGAAAATTGAAGGCGATTTCCGGCCCTTCGGCATCGTTGACTTGAGTTTCGCTGCCGTAGAACAGCAGGGTGTTATTGTAGCCGACGGCGTCGCGCAGATCCTCATCCCAGGCGTAGATGCTGATGCGGCCGGTTCGGGAATTCTTATATTTAATTGATTTGGGAACGATGAAACTGGCATCATCGATCTTGCCGTCACGCACATTGACGATACCTTTGAAGATAGTGCCGCCGGTATAGGTGTAATTGACCCCGAGATTGGCGGTGCTGTCCACCGCATCGAATACCCGGATCACCGCCTTGCCGTTGAAGTTGGGCAGGAAGTTGCCCTGGGCATCATAAATGCTGGCATCCACCGACACTTTCGAAAGCGCTTTCAGCGTATCGGCGGAAATGGATTCGATCTGGATGTTGTGTTCGGGATCGGCCAGTTGCAGGGTCACATCACCGAAAATATGGTACTTCTGGTCATTGTCCCCGCCGCCCACCGACATCTGCACCGCATCTCCCAGTAGGATCGAGCGGCCGAGGTTGCTGCCTTCGTTGAACAAGTGGGTATAGGTGTTTTGAGCGAATCGCTCGTTCTCAAACGCGAAGGAGGGCCGCGAGGCGGCGATGGAGGCAATCCCCCCGCCTTCGGCTTCCCACACCATCTCCTCCGCCATCGAGGGAATGTTGGGATCGTCATACTTGCCCCAGGTACAAGTCGCGGCGATCCAGACCGGCAGTTTGGCGCCGTTCTTGATCAGGGGGAGGTCGCGTGCTTTGGTGAGCACCTGCTCATGGGCCCAGGTATTGGGATCGCCGTGGCCGAAGAAATTGATCATCAGGGTGCCGCGGTTCACCTGGTCAAGCAAGTCGCTGTTCGCTTTGGGCTTGAGCCGTCCCAGCCCTCCGGCCTGGGTGTCGTAATCGACCAGGTAGATCTTCTTGATATCGAACTTCGCCGGCACCCGGCTGACGATGCCCTCGGTCTGGTCGAGGTGGAACCATTCGTTGCAGCTTCCGGACCCGGCGCATTCGTCATCAGCCACGAAGGTCAGCACCGTCTGCCAGCCGTTATTGTTGGGATCGGTGCGGAAAGAATACTCATATTCGCGCATTTTGATAAGATAGTTTTCGATATCCGTCACCGAGTTGGCCGGCAGGCGGGCGATGGCCAATTGGGGATCGAGATTCTGCATCCCGTTGGAGAAATTGTCGATGGCCGTGAAGTAATTGTCCGTTACCCGGCTGTTGATGTCATCGTTTGCGGTAATCTCGAATACCGGCACCCGGTTGATGTAGCTGGTTAACTCAATATTGCGGTAATCGTAGCTGCCGTCGCCCAGCAACTGCACATATTCCGGGCGGTATTCCGGAGCGAGAGTGCTCCAGTTCTCGTAGGCATACTTGATAAAATCGCGGATCGCGGTGGGATCTGCCACCCCGGAAGAAAATTCCCGGTAGATCTCGCTTAATTTGACTCGCTCGGTCTCGATCCCTTCCGGCAGGCGGCTTTCCTTGAGATCCTCCCAGGCGGCCGCGGCATCGTAAAACTCATCGGGTACGATCAGCAGCAGCTTGCCCCGGCGCTGGGGATCGCGCAGGTTGGGGCTGTTGTCGATCCGGGATATTTGCTCCACATTACGTACCGCCGCTTCGCCAAAGGCGTAATACTGCTTTCCGAGGGTTTCTCCGTTGGTAGCCTGCTGAAAGCGCACCGTGCTGCCGTTTTCCAGGGGATTGATCGCGGTGACATTGGCAAAATCGCTCACATCCCACACCCGGTTGGTGCCGGCCGGCAGGCTGCTGATGTTGAATTCCACCGGCGTATCGGTCAGCCGGTAATAAAATTTCAGGAAATTATTCTCGGCAATGAACGGCCGCTCCAGGGAGACCTCCAGGTAATCCAGATAGGCGATGCACCCCTCATTGTTGCCGGCATATTGAACCGTAAATTCATTGCTGCCGCCCCGGAACGCAGTGGTCGGTCGGATGCGGTTGCGGGAAAACTTGTTGGTGAATGTTTCGTTGGCGATCACCGGCACCCCGTTGAGGTTGACCGTGAAGGCATACTGATAGGTGGTGGAATTGTCGTAATAGTGCACCCCGGCCCCCCCCTTGAAGCGCGCTTCCAGGGTGGCGTTCTCCGTGATGATATTCTGGGGCAGCGTCAGGCTGACGCTCTGCTGAGCGCTGGTGCCGCTGAATTTCAGCCAGTACCAGTCGAGCCCGGATGCCAGGATGTTTTCCCGTTCTTCCTCGAAACGGTAATAATCGTTGAACCGGGTGATCCGGGTGGCATTGGAAAACTGGGGCGAGCCTTCCGGGACAATTCGCTTACCGGGATTTTGGTTGAAGGTCAGCAGATAATAATTTTGAAAACTATAAGGATTCAGAAAAAATGCCGGAGGTTGGGTGACATTATCGTAACGCCAGCCGGTGGGGCCGTTCCCGTAAAAATAAATCGCATCATTGGTGTCAAAGCTGCCGTTGCCGTTGAGATCGGTGACCTCGATGGAGATTTCGTTGAGGTCGGCCGGGCGGGGGTCGGCTACATTGGTGGAAAGCGGTTTGCCACCGTAATTAAACATTTGCAGGGTGGTGCTGTTGATCTGGGAGATGTTGATGCTCTGCGACTGCAAAAAGCTGCCGGTGATCTTATAGATGCCTTCCGCCGACACCGGAATCTTAAACCAGTCGCCGCTATTGAAGTCATAATCGACAGCGGATGACTTTTGCAGGCTGCGCTGCAGGGGCATGACCCAATCATGCGCCTGGTCGAAATTGAGCACCCGCTGTTTGAGGTGCATCCGTTCGGTTTTGGACAAGCGGCTGAGATTGTCTCCGGCCGTGCCGCCGCCGTAATTCAGGCGGATGGCGAGCGCTTCGATCAGGCGCACCCGCTGCTCCGCCGGATGGAACTGCACCGGGTAGACCGTCACATCGACCATACGCATGCGGCGGTGAATATACGGTTCGCTGACGGTGACAATCTCTCCCGGATATGGGGCGGCGCTGCCGTAAATGGTTTCATCGCGGTCGAGATAGGCGCTTCCCCGGGTGCCGGAGACGATCACCGCCGGCAGCAGGGAGGTGGCGCTGAGTTCCCGCTGGCTGAGAATGTCGTACTGCATCTTGACCGTCGCGCCGGGGGGCAGGGCGATCCGGTATACCGAATAGGGAATCAGCGGCGCGCCTGCCTCCGCCCGCATCCGGCTGTCCGGGTAATCGACCCGCACATAATCCTGTGAACCGATGCTGAGCGGTCGCTGCGAAATTTCCGGCAGCTCGAAAGACAGGGTTATACTCCGGGAGGAGGAGTGAGTGAGCTTGCCTTGGGCCAGCATCGCCGTGGCGATCAGTAAAAAAAGTGTCAGGAACTTATTCATCTATACGACTCCCGCTTGAAATTCATAAATAGGCAACAACACAACCCTTTAACACCAAAATCCGCTTTCGGTTTCTAAAATAATCGAATAAAGTGGCTAAGCCAAACAAGAAATTGGTTTGACATCATTACGACGTCTTTTAATATAACATGTGTGGCATTAATCCGTGTCAATCCGTGTAATCCGTGTAATCCGTGGATAAGGTAGTGGTATCGACGATCTATTACTGTATGATGTGCAACAATGCACCATCGATCGGGAAAATAATTCTAATATATCGCTTGTTTCAATGGAAAAATGTAGTATCAAGCCAGCATCCAACATCCAACATCCAACATTCAACCTCAATCCCTCCCAGCATCAGCTTCCGGCCCGTGCAGGTCGTAGCGCCGCTTGGTAACGATCAGTTTGCCATTCTCGATGCGTTTTTTGCGATAGCCGAGCAGGTGGAAGATCTCCAGCACCAGCCAGCGGGCCACCCGGCGGTTAACGATCAATTCGTTGGGGATCTCCGGGTTAAGCCGGATGCCGGGGAGAAAGGGAAGCATTCGCTCCAGATGGAACCGGCGCAGCCATTCCGAAACTATCAGCCAAAAATAAGCCACCTTGCGGATACGGAAGTAGCCGTCATCTCCCTTGGTTTGATAGAGCGGCATAAAAATATTGCCCGGAGAGGTATTGCGGATCTCACCCTGGTGATTGCTGGCCAGCACTTCCCCGCGGGAAATCGGCTGGAAATTGCGGTAGCCCGGCTTCATCCGGAAATGCTCCCCTTCGGCAATCGCATAGCGGAAGCGGGTCTCGAATACCGGAGGCAATCCTTCCGCGGCCCGGCGCAGGATGTGAAGCTGCTGCTCGTAATCGGGCAGTTCCGCCGGTTGCAGGCATCCGGCGCCGGCCAGCGCGATCCAGATGGCGGCAATGTGGTTGTTCACCGACGCCGGGTCATGATGCTGCCCGGCTTCGAAGGCCACGGCGCGGAACCCCAGATCGCCCAGATAGTGCAGGATTGTGCCCTCCAGTTGCTCCTCCAGCCCCAGGATGATCGGCACCGGAAAATCGCGGGCAAAGCGGCGGTTGCGGATGGTGTCGGCAATGATGACGAAAGGCGGGCTTTCCGCCGAAGTAGTGTGTAGATCCACCAGGTAGAGCGGATTGTGGTAGTCCTCCAGCAGGGGCGACAGGATACGGAACAGCTCACGGCGTTCTGCCTGCTCTACGGTGCGGTCGGTGCCATATTCCGGGGAGGCCTCCAGCGGTTTCATCAATTCCGGGATCCAGATGCGGTTGAGGTCTTCGTCGATATAGCGGGTGGCGGCTGAGATGGCCGGCAGGTTGCCGCGCAGGGCGATCAGCTTTCCCCGAAAGGCCGGCGGCTGTTGCCGCCGGAGGGTCTCCAGCACATGATTCAGAGCGAGGATTGCTGCCGGCTCATTGCCGTGGACTCCGCCCAGAAGCACCAGATTGGGGCCGGGCAGTTTGCCGCCATATTCGCCGATGACCCGGCGGAGGGATATTTTTTCTTCGATCATGGGTTTCTCCACTTCGGGCGCAAATTTATGGTATCCCCCCGCCGATATACAAATCTTTTTCAATTTTGTAGATGAACACCGTATAAAGTCTTATTGCATGGGGCATGGGGCATGGCGCCGTAATGCGCTAGCGCATATTCCGAAACCCGCACTGTGATACACCATGCCCCATGCGCCTTGCCCCATGCGTTTTTCATTCCGTACGCCACATTCCGCATTTATCTTTAGTCCTTGCACATGTCGCCGAATTCTGCTAATTTTCCCGCTAATTTTTTTCTGATCGAGGCGAAAGAATGATCCAGGAGCAGCTTGACGTATTGGCCTTCGGTCCCCATCCCGACGATGTGGAGTTGGGGTGCGGCGGCACCCTGGCCAAGCTGGCCGGGATGGGATATGCCACCGGGATCATCGATCTGACCCGGGGAGAGATGGGCACCCGCGGCACCGTGGCGGAGCGCGAGCGGGAAGCGGCGGATGCGGCGCAGATCCTCGGCGCCCGGCTGCGGGAGAATCTGGCGATCCCGGACGCCGATATTCGCAATACTCCGGAGAACCGCCGCAAGCTGATCGATGCCGTTCGCAAATACCGTCCGGCGCTGGTGTTTGCTCCGAACCACGACGACCGCCATCCTGATCACCGCCATGCCGCCCAACTGATCACCGAAGCCTGTTTTTATGCCGGAGTGGAAAAAATCGCTCCCGGGCCGTACGACGCTTTCCGCCCCCGGCGAGTCATCTATTATATGATCACCTACGAATTCGAGCCCTCTTTCCTGGTCGATATCAGCGCGCAATACCCGCAAAAATTGGCGGCGATCAAAGCCCACCGCTCGCAGTTTTACAATCCGGCCTACCCGGGTAGGGAGACCTTTATCTCCTCTCCGGAATATCTGGAAGCGGTGGAATTCCGCATGCGTCATTACGGTTGGAAAGCGGGGGTCAAATATGCCGAACCGCTGCGGGTTCGGGAGGCGATCCTGCTGGATGATCTCTTTACCGCCCTGGCCGGGAACAAGATGTAAAAAGTTTTTTATTGTTGTTTTTTTCGCTAAATTCGTTATAATTTGACCGTCTGAACTTTGTGAAAAATATTGTTAGTTAAAACTTCGGGTGACGAGAATGCTGAATCAATACCTACCGGTCCTCATCGTATTAGCCCTCGGCGCCATTATTGCCGGCGCTATTATCGGATTGACCCACGTCTTCAGCCCCAATATCAAAAACCGGATCAAATCGGAAGTGTATGAGTCGGGTCTCCGCCCCCAGATGGATGCCCGCCTGCGTTATCCGATCCGTTTTTACGTGGTGGCGATGATGTTCATCCTCTTCGATGTGGAAGTGATCTTCCTCTATCCCTGGGCGGTGATATACAAAGATTTTCTCAGCGCCGGCAGCTTCATCTTCTGGGAGATGTTTATCTTCCTGCTGATGCTCTTCGCCGGATACATCTATCTCTGGAAACGCGGCGCATTTCAATGGGAGTAACGAGCATGTCGAAATACACCAATGATACCATCAAAGAGCGCATCTCCGGCAAGTTTCCGGAAGCGCAGTTCGAAGCATATCAGGGACAGCTGGCCTGCATTATTGCAAAGGAGAAGTTCCTGCCGTTAGCCCAGTTTCTGAAAAAGGACAAGACCCTGTCATTTGATTACTTAACCGACATGACCGGGGTCGACTACCTGAAAATGGACCGGGAGCCGCGCTTCGACCTGGTGCTGCATCTTTTCTCTTTTAAAATTAATCTTCGCCTGCGGGTGAAGGTGGGAGTGGGGGAAGACGATATGGATGTGCCTTCCATGACCCAGGTCTGGAAAGCGGCCCACTGGCTGGAGCGGGAGGCGTTTGAGATGTTCGGGTTCAATTTTACCGGCCATCCGGATCTGCGCCGGCTGCTGCTGCCGGATATTTTTGACGGCTACCCGATGCGCAAGGATTATCCCCTGCGCGGGCGGGGCGAGCGGGATGTGATTCTGGATATGAAGTGAATACATTTGGTTGTTGGTTATTGGCGATTGGCAAAAACCTGTCTTGCCAAAGACCAACAGCCAATAACCAATGACGGTTTAAAAAGCTTGGTTTATGTAGCAAACTCGATTACAAGTGTATGTCAACATTCACCTAAAACGAGCAGATTGATCTTATGTCCGACGCTGCCTACAATCTAAAGACTGACAGAACTATTTTAAACTTCGGCCCGCAGCATCCGGCCACCCACGGCACCCTGCGTCTGGTGCTGGAACTGGACGGCGAAGTGGTGGTAAGCGCCGAGCCGCACATCGGCTACCTGCACTCCGGCTTCGAAAAGCTGGGCGAGTACAAGACCTACAATCAGTGGGTCACCCTCTCCGACCGGATGAACTATCTCTCACCCCTGTGCAACAATATCGGATTTGCCCAGGCGGTGGAGAAGCTGATCGGGATGGAGATCCCGGAGCGCGCCAAGTATGTGCGGGTGATCCTGGCAGAGATGTCGCGCATCGCTGACCACATGGTGTGGCTGGGCACCCACGCCCTGGATATCGGGGCATTTACCGCCTTCCTCTACGGCTTCCAGGCCCGCGAGCTGCTGTATGTGATCTTCGAGCATACCACCGGCGCGCGCCTTACCACCAGCTATACCCGGGTGGGCGGATTGTTCCGCGACGTGCCGCATGACTTCAAAGAGATGACCTATAATTTCCTCAATTACTTCCCCGGGGTGCTCAAAGAGCTGCACGGGCTGCTGACCCGCAACCGGATCTGGGTCGACCGCACCCGTAACATCGGCTACCTCTCCCGGGAAGATGCCATCGAGCTGGGCGTTACCGGCCCCACCCTGCGCGGTTCCGGGGTGGAATATGATGTGCGCCGTAATTTCCCCTACCTGATCTATGACCGCCTCGACTTCGACGTTCCGGTCTGCGATGACGGCGACGTCTATTCCCGCTATCTGGTGCGGATGGAAGAGGTGGCGCAGAGTATGAAGATCATCAAACAGTGTATCGACGATCTGCCCGACGGTCCGGTAAGCTTTTTCGATCAGAAGTTTGCCCTGCCGGAGAAGGAGAAGGTCTATGACACGATCGAAGGTCTGATCCATCACTTTAAGAATATCATGCCCGGGCACGGCTTCGAAGTGCCGAAAGCGGATATCTATGATGCCACCGAAGCGCCGAACGGCGAACTGGGCTTCTACCTGGTGGGGGATGGTTCCCACAAAGCCTACCGCCTGCGGGTGCGCCCGCCTTCTTTTGTCAATTTTTCCTGCTTCCCCCATATCTCGAAAGGGGCGATGGTTTCGGATGTTGTGGCAATTCTGGGTAGTCTGAACGTCATTGCCGGAGAATTGGACCGGTAATCGCTTTCTGATCAACTTAACCTAGCGCAATCAAATTGAACGGGATGCATATGAAGCCAGTATTTAACGAGAGTGCGGAAAAAGAATTCAAAGACATTATCTCCCGGTATCCGAACAAACGTGCCGCCATGCTGCCCACCCTGCACCTGGCCCAGCGTGAATTCGGCTGGCTCTCCCGGGAAGTGATGGGTTACGTCGGCGAGTTGCTGGAGTTGCCCTTTTCCGATGTCTATGACGCCGCCTCATTTTATACCATGTTTAAACTGAAACCGACCGGCAAGTATCACCTGCAGGTCTGTCACACCCTTTCCTGCGCCCTGCGCGGTGCCGGGGAGATCTGCAAGCATCTCCACCAGAAGTATGGCATCGAAAGCGGCGAGACCAGCGCAGACGGCAAATTTTCGGTGCTGAAAGTGGAATGTCTCGGTGCCTGCGGCACGGCGCCGGTGGTACAGATCAACGACGATTATCACGAAGACCTCACCATCGACAAGCTGGATGCGGTGCTGGATAAGCTGGATTAAGCCCCCGGCGCCCAACCGCTGGTCCGTGTTCGCCGCAAGGGGTGAGGAATATCGAAAAATACACGCTGGAGATAGATCGATATGTATGAAAAAGTGTTGACCAAAGACATCAACATGCCGGAGTCGCGCAAACTGGCCTACTATGAGAAGGTCGGCGGATACCGTTCCTGGAAGAAAGCGCTGAAGGAAATGGACCCGGATGCGGTGATCGAGCTGGTGAAGGCCTCCAAACTGCGCGGCCGCGGCGGCGCGGGATTCCCCACCGGGGTAAAGTGGGGCTTTGTGCCCAAGAGCACCGACAAACCGCACTACATGCTCGTCAATGCCGACGAGAGCGAGCCGGGGACCTTCAAAGACCGCCTGCTGATGGCCGGCATGCCTCACTCCACCATTGAAGGGGCGGCGATTGGTTCCTACGCCATTCGCGCCAACACCTGCTACATTTATATTCGCGGCGAATTTGTTCGTGAAGCCCGCATTCTGGAGGAAGCAATTGCCGAAGCTTATGCCAAAGGGTATCTCGGCAAGAACATCTTCGGCAGCGGATACGATCTTGATATGTATGTGCACCGTGGCGCCGGGGCTTATATCTGCGGGGAAGAGACCGGGCTGATCGAAAGCCTGGAAGGCAAGCGCGGCTGGCCGCGCACCAAACCGCCCTTCCCGGCCATCGAAGGGGTGTTCCGCTGTCCCACCATCGTCAATAATGTGGAAACCCTGGCCTGCGTGCCTTACATCCTGGAGCGCGGCGCCGAATGGTTTGCCGGCATCGGGCCGGAGAGCGGTCCCGGACCAAAGCTCTACTGCCTGAGCGGCCATGTGGAAAAACCCGGGGTCTACGAAGACGCCATGGGCCTGCCGCTGCGCAAGCTGATCTATGAATACGGCGGGGGCATTCTCAACGGCAAGAAGCTCAAGGCGGTGATCCCGGGAGGCTCCTCGGTGCCGGTGCTGACCGCTGATGAGATCGACGTGGATATGGATTTCGATTCCCTGGCCAAGATCGGCAGCATGCTCGGCTCCGCCGGCTGTATCGTCATGGATGAAGACACCGACATGGTCAACACCTTGCTCAACATCGCCCACTTCTACCGCCATGAGTCTTGCGGCCAGTGCACCCCCTGCCGGGAAGGCACCACCTGGGCGGAGAAGGTGCTGCACAAGATCAAAAGCGGACACGGCACCATGAAAGATGTCGACCTGCTCTATGAAATATCCGGCAATATCGGTACCCGCACCATCTGCCCCCTGGGCGATGCCGCGGCGATGCCGATCGAAAGCTTTGTGCGCAAGTTCCGTCATGAATTCGAAGCTTATGTAACCAAAGAAGTCGAAGTCGCTTAACCATACAGGATACCTTACGATGGCATTGATCAAAATTGACGGTCAGGAACTGGAAGTGAAAAACGGCACCACCATTCTGGATGCCGCTAAAGAAGTGAACAAAGAGATCCCCCATTACTGCTATCATCCGGGCATGTCGATCGTGGCCAGTTGCCGGATGTGCATGGTGAAAGTGGAAGGCATGCCCAAGCTGACCACCGCCTGCTCCACCCGCATCGGGGAAATGCCCCCGCAGCGCAAGGTGGACGGGAAGTATGACATGGTGGTGACCACCAATAGCGACGAGGTGAAGCAAGCTCAGGAGTCGGTACTGGAATTCCTGCTGCTCAACCACCCGGTCGATTGCCCGGAGTGTGATCAAGCCGGAGAATGCTTCCTGCAGGATTACAGCTTCAAATACGGCAAGGACCGCAGCCGGTTTGAGTTTGAAAAGCGGGTGCCGCCGCGCAAGGATATGGGACCGAACATGTTGCTGATCGGTACTCGCTGCATCCTCTGCTCCCGCTGCGTGCGCTTTACCCAGGAGATCAGCGGAACCGACGAGATCATGGTCAAGCAGCGCGGTTACCACGCCGAGATCGATCTTTTCCCGGGGCAGTCGCTCGACAACAAGCTCTCCATGAACACCGCAGACGTCTGCCCGGTGGGAGCATTGGTGACCAAGGACTTCCTCTTCAAGCCGCGCAACTGGCGCTACGAGAAGACCCGCAGCATCTGCCCGGGCTGCTCGGTAGGCTGCAATGTGCAGATCGAGCACATGCAGGAAGACAATAAAATGTACCGCTTCAAGCCGCTGGAGAACCAGGAGGTGAACCAGTGGTGGATGTGCGACGACGGCCGCCTGCTCTATCATGTGTATGGAAAGCTGAACCGCCTGGAATATCCTCAGGTGCGGAAAAACGATCAACTGCAGCGCGGGCACTGGCGACTTTCCATGAAAGCGGTCGCCAATCGCCTGAAAGAGTTCGACCCTTCCCAGGTCGCTTTTGTGGGCAGCGGTTATGCCAGCAACGAGGAAAACTATCTCCTGCAGAAGATCGCCCGCGAGGGGGTGAAAACCAAGCATGTCGCCATCGACGACAAATACCCCCGGGAAAAGGATATCGCTTACAAAAAGTTCACCATCAAGGGGGAAAAGCTTCCCAACTACCAGGGGGCGCAGGACATGCTGCAGAGCAGCGCAACCTTCAGCGATATCCTGAAAAAGATCGACAAAGGCGAGATCAAAGCGCTCTACTACCTCGGCGGCGGGCCGCAGTTCACGCTTTCCGAGGCGGATATCGATATTTTGAAAAAGCTGGATTTCCTGGTGGTGCAGGATATTCAGAAGACCCCGCTGAGCGAGATAGCCGATGTGGTGCTGGCTGGCGCCAGCGCCTATGAGAAGGACGGCACCTTTACCAACTATCAGCAGCGGGTACAGCGCATCCGGCAAGCGGTGTTGCCCCCGATGGCGGCGAAGACCGACCTGGAGATCTTCCAGGAACTGCTTGACTTGTTCGATCTACCCAAAGCGCTGCGGGCGCAGTTGGTTTTCAAGGAGATCGCCGAAAAAGTCAAGGGTTACCAGGGCATGGATTACCGCGGCCTGGGCGACCTGGGAATGGCGAAGGGGTGAAGTGGAAAACGATATGCGGTATGCTAAGTCGTATAAAAATTATTGGAATTAGTTCTTAGTCATTGGTTATTGGCGAAAGACTGTTTTGACCAATAACCACAAGCCAACAACCAATAACGAAGAACCAACAACCAAATCACGGAAATATTCCGGAGACCCAAGGTAATGGACAGTTTTGGCGATTTATTATTCTATTTAGTGATCGAGACCGGCTTCCTCAAGGCTGCCTTAGTCGTTAACCTGCTGCTGGTGGTGGTGATGATCCTGACCCTGATGGAGCGCAAAATCTCTGCCTGGATCCAGGAGCGGCACGGCCCCAACCGGGTCGGCCCCTGGGGCATTTTGCAGCCGATCGCCGACGGGGTCAAGTTCTTCACGAAGGAAGACATTGTGCCCAGTCATGTCGATAAGTTCCTTTATATCATCGCCCCGCTGGTGTCGCTCTTCCCGGCGCTGGTGACCTTTGCAGTGGTGCCCTTCGGCGATCAGATGACGGTCAACATGTTTGACCACCTGGTGACCATCCAGTTCCAGGTCGCCGATATCAACGTGGGCATCCTTTATATCGTCGGGATCGCCTCGCTGGGAGTGTACGGCCTGATTGTGGGCGGCTTCGGCTCCAACAACAAATATTCCATGCTGGGGGGGCTGCGCTCTTCGGCGCAGATGATCAGCTACGAATTGCCGATGGGGCTGGCGATCATCAGCGTGGTGATGCTTTCCGGCTCCCTGCGGCTCAACGACATCGTCACCGACCAGAGTTCGCTGCTGGCCTGGAACATTTTCCGCCAGCCGCTGGGCTTCATCATCTTCTTCGTGGCGGCCTTTGCCGAGACCAACCGCCTGCCCTTTGACCTGCCGGAAGCGGAACAGGAACTGGTCGGGGGATATCACACCGAATACAGCTCGATGAAATTTTCCGCGTTTATGATCTCGGAATATTCCCATATCATCACCGCCTCGTCGCTGGTGGCCACCCTTTACCTGGGCGGCTGGCAGATTCCCGGGCTGGCGGCGCTCAATCTGCCGATTGTGGCGGAGCAACTGCTGCAGATCCTGGCCTTTATCGTGAAGACCTCTTTCATTATTTTTATTTTTATGTGGGTGCGCTGGACCCTGCCGCGTTTCCGTTATGATCAGTTGATGAATCTCGGCTGGAAGAGCATGGTTCCGTTGGGCTTGCTGAATGTGGTGCTGACGGCGGCGGTCGTCGCATTTTTCTAAGAATTTAACCGAGGATGTATCCATAATGGCATTAGAATCGATCCTTTTCTGGCTTTTTGCGATGTTGGCCGTGGGCGGCGGCGTGGGAGTGGTGGTGCATCCCAACCCGGTCAAGAGCGCCCTGTTCCTGGTGGTAACCTTTTTTGCCCTGGCCGGCGAATACGTGCTGCTGATGGCGCACTTCGTGGCCATCGTGCATATCGCGGTGTATGCCGGGGCGATCATGGTGTTGTTCCTGTTCGTGATCATGCTTCTGAATGTGCAGGAAGAAAGCCGCCTGGCCGGGGTGTGGGGATTCATGCGCTATTTCAGCGTGGTGCTGTTTGTGGCGCTGTTCGTGCAACTGGGTTATTTCGGCTATCAAGGCTTTTTCGGCGCGGAGAACGTGCCGCTGGTCCGGGAGACTGAGATCGGCACGGTAGAGCAGATCGGCACCGCCTTGTTTAGCCAGTACGTGCTGCCGTTCGAGATTGCCTCGATCCTGCTGTTGACGGCGATGATCGGCGCGCTGTATCTGTCCAAGCAAAAGCTGGGATTGGGCGAGCCCGCCCGCGCTGCGCGGGTGAAAGAAGCGCTGCACGAGAAGGAAGAAGCGCACTGATACAATGTATGCTAAGTTTTATAATATGTCCTTGGTTATTGGTCATTGGCTTTTGGTTAAGACAGGTCTTTACCAATAACCAACGACCAACAACGAATGGAAGCTTGAAAAATATAATCAATCATTGATTTGTCAGTAAACGGAAATAAACAAGGTGCTATCTGATGTTATCAATTCCGGTTCACTATTTTCTGATCCTGGGCGCCATTCTGTTCGGCTTGGGAGTGGTTGGGGTGATCACCCGGCGTAACGCCATCGTGATCTTCATGTCGATCGAGTTGATGCTCAACGCCGTCAACCTGACCTTCCTGGCGTTTTCGAACTATCTGAACAATGTGGAAGGCCACATTTTCGTTTTTATGATCATGGTCGTCGCTGCTGCGGAAGTGGCGGTGGGGTTGGCGATCATCGTGGCCATTTTCCGCCTGCGGGAAACGGTGCACGTGGATGACATCCGCCTGCTGAAATGGTAGGGGCTGCAACTTAGAATGTTTAGTCTTGGAGACGGTAAATGGAAGATTTTATTTGGCTGATTCCTTTGATGCCACTGTTGGGCGCGATTATTAACGGGCTGTTCGGGCATGTGCTGAAGGGAAAGGCAGGGCTGATCGCCAGCATCGCAGTGCTGATCTCGTTTTTATATTCCGTCAAGGCATTCTTGATGGTGCTGGACGGGGTCACCTTCGACGGCGACCTTTTCACCTGGATTGCCGCCGGCAGCTTTCAGGCCAATTTCGGCCTGCGCATCGACCAGCTCTCCTCGGTGATGATGCTGGTGGTGAGCGGGGTGGGTTTCCTGATCCATGTTTACGCCAACGGCTACATGCACGGCGATCGCTCGGTGGGACGCTTCTTTGCCTACATGAACCTGTTCGTTTTCTCCATGCTGATGCTGGTGATGGGCAATAACCTGCTGCTGCTCTATCTTGGATGGGAAGGCGTGGGGTTATGCTCCTACCTGCTGATCGGTTATTTTTACGATAAACCTTCCGCGGCCAAAGCGGGGTTGAAAGCGTTCCTGGTCAACCGGGTGGGCGATTTCGGTTTTGCGATCGGGATCTTCATTATCTTTACCACTATCGGCACCATCACCTATTCGGGGATTTTCGAAAACGTCGAACGTCTGGTCAGCGCCGGAGTGGTGACCACCGCCTCGCTGCTGCTCTTCATGGGCGCCTGCGGTAAGTCGGCCCAGTTTCCCCTCTACATCTGGCTGCCCGATGCGATGGAAGGTCCCACCCCGGTCAGCGCTCTGATCCATGCCGCCACGATGGTGACGGCCGGGGTCTACATGGTGGCGCGCTTCAGCTTCCTCTTCAGCTACAGCGAGACCGCCATGCTGGTGATCGTGATCATCGGCACCTTCACCGCCCTGTTTGCGGCGACGATGGCCCTGGTGAACAACGATATCAAACGGGTGCTGGCTTATTCAACCATCTCCCAACTGGGCTATATGTTCATCGGGGTAGGGGTCGGCGCCTATGCGGCCGGGGTCTTCCACCTGATGACCCACGCCTTCTTCAAGGCGCTCCTCTTCCTCGGGGCCGGAGCGGTGATGCACTCGCTTGCCGATGAAACCAACATTCAGAAGATGGGCGCGCTCTACGGCAAGATCAAGATCACCGCCCTCACCTTCATCATGGCCTGGCTGGCGATCTCCGGAATTCCCCCTTTCAGCGGTTTCTTTTCCAAAGATGAGATTCTGGCCAATGCCTATGCCTATCACCCGTTGGTATGGTTCTTCGGCGCGGTTGGCGCATTTATTACCGCATTCTACATGTCGCGCCTGGTATTCCTGACCTTCTTCGGCGAATCGCGGGTGGACCCTGAGGTGGAAAAACATATTCACGAAAGCCCCCGGGTGATGACCATCCCGCTGATGGTGCTGGCCTTTCTGGCCGTGGTGGGCGGCCTGGTGGGCATTCCCCAGTTCGTGGCCGACCTCTGGGGCGGGAGCAATCATTTCCATCATTTCCTGGAGCCGGTATTTGCCGCAGCCAACGAACGTCTGCACCTGGCCCATCTTTCTCACGCCCTGGAATACGGGCTGATGCTGGCCTCGGTGCTGATCGCCCTCGGGGGTATCTACCTGGCCTATCTGATGTATATCAAAAAGGCGATCGATCCCGACGCCCTGGCGGCAAAATACAAGGGTGCCTATACCACGCTTTATAATAAATACTATGTCGATGAAGGCATCGATGCCGGTCTGTTGAACCCGATCGTGGTCATGAGCCGCTGGCTGTGGCATTTCGTCGATGAGCGCATCATCGACGGGCTGGTGAATGTCAGCGCCAAGATAGTCATGCTGATCAGCTTGCTGGTGCGCCGGGTGCAGACCGGGTACGTGCAGCATTATGCCAGCGTGATGGTGATCGGGGTGATCCTCGTCCTGGGCTATTACCTGTTCAGCTAAGCGCCCCGGCAACAATGACTGGAAAACAAGTGGAGATTTTGATACATGGAAATGGCTAGTCTACTGAACATCGTCACATTTATGCCGGTGGTGGGCGCGATCGTGCTGATGATGCTCCCGCGCAACGAGAACCAGTTGATCAAATCCTGGGCCTTCCTGGTGACGCTGGTGACCTTCATCGCTTCCATCCCGCTGTTCTGGTATTTCGACGGGAACAGCGCCGAAATCCAGTTCGCAACCGTCGCTTCCTGGATCCCCTTCATCGGCGCTTCCTACCATATCGGAGTGGACGGCATCAGCATCCTGCTTTATCTGCTGACCACCTTCATCATGCCCCTGGCGATCCTCGCTTCCTGGAATTCGATCACCGAACGCCTGAAGGAATACATGATCGCCATGCTGATACTGGAGTCGGCCATGCTCGGGGTGTTCATCTCCCTCGATCTGCTGCTGTTCTATGTTTTCTGGGAAGCGATGCTGATCCCGATGTACCTGCTGATCGGGATTTGGGGCGGCAAGCGGCGCATTTATGCTGCGCTGAAGTTCGTGATCTACACCATGGTCGGCTCGGTACTGATGCTGGTGGCGATCTTGTATCTGTATTTCCTGAACCATAATTATACCGGTGGTTATACGTTCGATCTGCTGGCGATGTATAACCTGAATATCCCCTTCGGGGTGCAGATCTGGCTCTTCCTGGCCTTCGCCCTGGCCTTCGCCATCAAGGTGCCGATGTTTCCCTTCCACACCTGGTTGCCCGACGCCCACGTGGAAGCGCCGACCGCCGGCTCGGTGATCCTGGCCGGGGTGCTGTTGAAGATGGGCACCTACGGTTTTCTGCGCTTCAACCTGCCGCTTTTCCCCAATGCCTGGGAATATTTTACCCCGATGTTCCTCTACCTGGGCATCATCGGGATCCTCTACGGCGCCTGGGTGGCGATGGTGCAGACGGATGTGAAAAAGCTGGTGGCTTATTCCTCGGTCAGTCACCTGGGATTTATTGTGCTGGGGATGTTCGCCATGACCGTCACCAGCATGCAGGGCGGGATCCTGCAGATGATCAACCACGGAGTCTCCAGCGGGGCGCTGTTCCTTGCGGTGGGGATGATCTATGAGCGGCGCCATACCCGGGAGATCAGCGAATTTGGCGGGGTGACCCGGGCGATGCCGGTGTTTTCAGTCTTCTTCATGATTATCTGTCTTTCCTCCCTGGGGTTGCCCGGCACCAACGGTTTTGTCGGAGAGTTTCTGATCCTGGTGGGCAGCTACCAATCCGTGCCGGTATTCACGATCATCGCCACGGTGGGGATCATCTTTGCCGCCGCCTATCTGCTGTGGATGTTCCGGCGGGTAATGTTTGGCCCGCTTACCGAGAAAAACCGTTCCCTGACCGATCTCGACGGCCGGGAGATTACCATCATGATCCCGATTATCGTGATGATCTTTTGGATCGGGATTTATCCCTCCACCTTCACCCAAAAGACTGAGAAAACCGTGGTGGCACTGCTGGAAAAAGCAAAGGCGGCCCAGGTGGCGTATCAGATGGAACAGCAGCGGGAGTTTCCGGTGGAGGCTCAAGTTATAACGGATTCGAAATAGTGTATATGGGTAGAAGGGTGAATGGGTTGATAGTTAATGTGGGCCATATCAGTTTCAGTTAACCCATACACTCATACACCCATCTACCCATACACGAAATAGTTTAAGCGAGCGGAAAGGGCAACAAGTGGTTACGATCAACATTGGCAGTTCAGACTTTGCGGCGATATTACCGATCCTGGTGGTGTGCGCCTTCGGCATCTATCTGATGGTGCAGGGAGTGCTGGCCCCGCGGATTCACAAACTGACCCTGGCTTATATCGGTCTGGCCGGCATCATGATCGCCATGGTAAGCAATTTTTACCTGCTGGGGATAGAGACCGACCGGGCTTACTTTGAAGGGATGGTCTTCGTCGACAAGCTGACGGTGACGCTGAACTTTATCTTTCTGCTCACCGCCGCCTTATGCCTGTTGCTGATGACCAGTTACAGCGAGCAGGAAGAAATTGAATTCATTGAATTTACCCCCCTGATCCTCTTCGCCACTGCCGGGATGATGCTGATGGGATGTGCGGAAAGCCTGATGATCATCTTCCTGGGGCTGGAGACCATGTCGATCGCGCTTTACGTGATGGCCGGCTTCCGCCGCTTCAACCGCTTTTCTCTGGAAGCGGCCCTGAAATACCTTCTGCTCGGCGCCTTTGCCACCGGCTTTCTGCTTTACGGCATGGCACTGATCTATGGCACCGTCGGTACCACCAACCTGACCCAGATCAGCGCTTACTACAGCGAAAATGCCCTGAATTTGAATGTGATGGCGCTCTTCGGAGTGGCCCTGTTGGTGATTGGCTTCGGCTTTAAAGTAGCGCTGGTGCCTTTCCACATGTGGACCCCTGACGTCTACCAGGGGGCGCCGATCCCGGTGACCGCCTATATGGCAGTGGGCGCCAAAGCGGCCGGTTTTGCCGCGGTACTGCGAGTGCTGGTGCTGGCCACCGGCCAGGCGGCCTTCGAATGGTCGCAGTTGCTCTGGCTGCTGGCGGTGATTACCATGACGGTGGGCAATATTATCGCCCTGGTGCAGTCTGATATCAAGCGAATGCTGGCCTATTCCAGCATCGCCCATGCCGGCTATATTATGATCGGAATTGTCGCCGGTAACGAAACCACCGTCTCGGCGGTGCTGTTTTATCTGGTGGTTTATATGTTCATGAACATCGGCGCCTTTGCGGTGGCCGGGATCGTCAGCGGGAAAAATGAGCAGCATGTCGATATCAAGCACTTTGCCGGACTGGGCAAAAGCCAGCCGATGCTGGCCCTGGTAATGACGGTGTGTATGTTCTCCCTGGCGGGATTTCCTCCCACCGGCGGTTTCATGGGCAAATTATACCTGTTCAAAGCCGCAATGGAATCCGGCTATACCTGGCTGGTGATCTTCGGCGCGCTCAACACCTTGATCTCGGTCTACTATTACATCCGGGTGGTGGTGGCGATGTATTTCCAGGACAGCAAAGAATCGGTCAAGATGGCGGCGGTGCTCCCCGGAGTGGGGCTGGTGCTGCTGGTGACCCTGCTGGGGATCTTCTACCTGGGCATCTTCCCGGGCACGACGCTGTCGCTGCTGTATTGATCAAATCTTTACCTGCTTTGCCGCAGAAACACGGAGGCCACAGCAGAGAAAAAGCGACATCTTGCATTTGCAAAAAAAACAATCTGTATCCAGTAAGATTCATCACATCATGTTAACCCGCGCCGCCCGATAATAAGCGGTCAGAAATTCCCCGGCCGGGCGAGGCGGGCTGAAAGAAAGTCTCAAGGGATAAAAAAAAGGCTTGATTTAACCATATTTACCCGATAAATTCTCGCTCGATTTAAACACATTTATGCTGCTATGGAGGATGCTTATACCACTTTGTTAAGGAACTGTATTGTAATTCAAAGGTTTAATTCTTGAATTTATCATAACGTTGTCTATTTATGATGTACGTGTCCTTAACAAATTTAACGGCATCCTTTTTTATTGGACCGAATGGTAATGGAGGGCTTCCACCCGTTCGGTCTTTTTTGTTTATTTAGCAGGAGGAATTTTTGATGAAATCGTTTTGGGTAGCCCTGTTTATTGGTTTGTTTGGTATTTCGACATTATCTCCGGTCATGGCGCAGGGAGAGGCAACCGGCCTCTTTTTGCAGATCAATCCCGGCGCACGGCAGGGCGGTATGGGCGAAGCGGGGGTGGCGGTTGCCAATGACGCTAACGCCATCTATTGGAACCCGGCCGGATTGGCGTTTCAGTATAATGATCCGGAAACGGATTCCAAGGGGGAAGCGACCCTGATGCACGTCAACTGGCTTCCACAGTTTAACTTCAGCGATCTCTATTATGACTTTGCCGCGATGCGCTATCATCTCGATAATGTCGGTACGGTGGGGCTGGCTATCCAATTTATTAATTATGGCGACAATGTGCAGACCAGCGACGATGGCACCGTGTTGGGCGAGTTCACCAGCAACGAGGTGGCGGTTACCGGCAGCTACGGCGTGAAAGTGAAAGATAACCTCGGGGTGGGAGTCAACCTGAAGTTCGTGCATTCCCGCCTTTCCCCGGTGCAGGTCGGCACCGAAAAGAGCAAAGGGGTGGGTAGCACCTTCGCGCTCGACCTCGGCACCCTCTACCATCCGGGATTTGCCAAGCGGCTGAGCCTGGGAGCGAATCTCTCCAACGTCGGCCCTAAAATTACCTATATCGATAAGGAACAGGCCGATCCGATCCCGATGAACCTGCGCCTGGGATTAGCCTATAAACTGCTCGACTCCGAATTCAATAAACTGACCTTCGTATATGATATCAACCGCCTTCTGGTGCCTCGCGACGAAGAAAAGCGCAAAGACAGCTTCCTGTCTTATTTTGCGACGGCCTGGGGCGACGGGGACCAGTTCCAGCGCCTCTCCCATGCCCTGGGATTCGAATACTGGTACACCAACCTGATCGCACTGCGTGCAGGATATTTCTACGAAGATCCCAACTACGGCGATCGTAAATTCTGGACCTTTGGCGGCGGTGTACGTATTTCCTTTATCGGGGTCGACTTCAGCTATATCCTGGCGACCGTCGACGATCACCCCCTCTCCGACACGATCAGATTCTCTCTGGCCGCAAGCTTCTAATTCAATCAAGATACATGTGTGCCCACAGGCTGTCTCGTAGGAGACAGCCTGCCTTGTGGATTGCGAATTCGACAGAACGGAATAATGCTATGAAAATTCAGGCAGTATGGTGGCTGGCAGGCTGGTTTTATATCACCTTCGGTCTTCCGCTTTCCGCCACCCCTGTGAATACCCCTGATACTTTGAAAATACTTGCCATACGAGTGGCCTTCCAGCCGGATGACGCCACCACCACCACCGGTGACGGCCAGTTTGATCTGGGACAGAGCAGCGATCCTTTTCAGATCGATCCCCCCCCGCACAACCGCAGCTATTTTCAGGACCACCTCCGCTTTGCTGAAAACTATTTTGCACGAGTCAGTCGCGGCAACCTGGTGCTGGAGAGCGAAGTCTTTCCGCAGGGAATGGATGCGGTATACCAGCTCGATCTGAAGATGACCGATTATAATCCCAACACATCGGCCTCGGCGATAGATGAAGGCCTGGCCCGGCTGCTGCGCGATGCGTTCCAGAAGGCCGATGAGGACCCGGCGATCGATTTCTCCCGCTATAACAGCTTCATCGTGTTTCATGCCGGGGTGGGCCGGGACATTGATTTCGGGTTCGATGACACCCCGCAGGATATCCCTTCTTTATTCATCACCAGCCAGTTTCTGCAAAATAACCTTGGTATCGACGGCATTCCCGTGGATGGCGGCGCCACCCTGATCCGCAACGGAATCCTGCTTCCGGAGACGGAAAGTCAGGAGGGCCTGCAGTTGGGGCTCAACGGCATGCTGGTTTCCAACCTGGGGTCGCAACTGGGCTGGTTGGACCTCTTCAGCCCGGAAACCCGGCGCAGCGGAGTGGGGCGCTTCGGCTTGATGGATGCCGGTCTGTTCAACGGCGACGGGCTGCTGCCGTCACTGCCGACCGCCTGGACCCGGGTGGCGGCGGGATGGGAAACGCCCCAGACCATCTACCAGGCGCAGAATGATATCTATACCATCCACAGCACCCTCTCCGATGCTGCAAACCGGGTGTACAAGCTGCCGATCAACGATCGGGAATATTTCCTGCTTGAAAACCGCTACAGCGGCAGCGTCAGCCTCGACAGCATCCAGGCGGTGCTGATCGATCAGCGTAATGAGCTGGTCTCGATGCGGGAGATCCTGACCACCTATTTCCCGGATGCCGCCACCTTCAGCGACAGCACTGGAGTGCTGATCGACATCGATAATCCCGACCGGGGGCTGCCCGGCGGGGGAATCCTGATCTGGCATATCGACGAGAATATTATCGAAGCGAACCGTGCCGCCAACCGCATTAACAACGACCCCGAGCACCGCGGCGTCGACCTGGAAGAGGCCGACGGCTCCCAGGATATCGGGGCGGAATTTGAGTTTATCAGCGGCGGGGCCGGCTCGGAGATCGGCACCTCTCTGGACCCCTGGTATGCCGATAACAATGCGCCGCTGTTTGAAGCGAGCCCGGCAGGAACCTTTTCTCTGACCAGCGTGCCCAACAGCCGCAGCTATTACAATCGCGCCAACAGCCACATTAAACTTTCCGGCTTTTCCGAACGCGATTCGGTGATGAGTTTCAGCGCCGAGATCAATTTTTTCCAGGCCGGCTTCCCCAAGGCTGTCGATCCGGCGGTATACGGGAGGGTCACCTCGCTGAAGACGGCCGATCTGCTGAACAATGGCCGGGATGTGTTGCTCCTGACCACCAACCGCAATCGTATCCTCGCCCTGCAGGGCGGCAATTCCGCGCCGGGCAGCAGCGATACGCTCTTCGTGCTGCAACTGCCGGAAGCGCTGAGCCTGATCACCCCGCCGGCTATTTGGACACTGAGCGACGGCAATCGCGGCATCGTGGCGCTGAGCCGGGAAGGGGACGCTTATGGTTATCGTTTTGACCGGCTAAACGGCACCCTTGATTCACTCTTCCAGTTCCGTACGGCGCCGATTACCACCTATCCGGTGGTGGAGGGCGGCGCAGTTTACTGGGGAAGCGCCTCCGGAGCCGTTTACCGGGTGGAGATCGATGGCGCCACTGCCAGCTTGAACGAATATTTGAATTTGCCCGGTGAGGTTCGCAGCCTGCTGTTTACCGGCGACGATAAGTCGGTCATCGTGGGCGCGGATGATATTGTCTACCGCAACGGCAGCGAGGCGCAGACCGTCATCTCCGGGGCATATCCGCCCAGCGGCAGCCGGGCATTGGCGCTGAGTGGGGCCGGCAGCCTCCAGGAGTTGAGTGAAGATGGCTACGCTTCTCCGGAAGATGGAATTCACCAGTTTGACGGACCGGCGATTGCCATCCGTCGTGCGGAAGACGGGGCGGGAGGGGAAGCGGCCCCGCTCAGCTATCTCGCCGCCGGCAACAATCAGATCTATGCCTTTAACTATAATCTGACCTTGCGGGATAACTTCCCGGTCAAAATCTACAATCCGGCACAATCGACCAGCTTATTTTTGACACCGCTTACCGGGGTCTTTCCCGATCATCGGAGTGAGGCAACGGATGGCATCGTGGTGGCCGATCCGGCCGGGCTGATCGTCGGGGTGGGCTTTGACGGAAAGTCTCTGCCCGATTTCCCCCTGGCGCTGGGCGATTCGCTGGCAGCTTCGCCGGTGCTGGCGGATCTTGATGGCGACGGGGATATCGAACTGGCCTGCGTCACCATCGGCGGCAGCGTGTTTGCCTGGGATTTTTCCACTGTGCTCGAAGCGGATGTTTTCTATTGGCGTCAGCAGTATGCCACGCCGGAAAACAACAATCGGGATATGCCGGCATCCGGCAGCGGCAGCGGACCATCCGCCGGCACTGCGCTGTTGCAATCGGCCTACAACTGGCCCAATCCGAATATTGACAACCATACCTTTATCCGATATCACCTGAGCGAAGCCGCAGAGGTCAACATCCGGATTTTTGATCTGGCCGGCGACCTGGTGACGGAACTTGCCGGCGGCGGGCTGGGCAGCACCGACAATGAGGTGCGCTGGGATCTGACCTCCATCCAGAGCGGGGTGTATGTCGCCCGCATCGAAGCCAGCGGTGGAGGAAAGAATGCGGTGCAACTGGTGAAGATCGCCGTGGTGAAGTAAGACAAGGATTAAGGTTGAAGGATAAAGGAAAAAGTTTAAAACATAAACCCGACTTTAAATCAATCTTTTGATCACTTTGCCATAGAGACTTTTGTTATGTCTCTACCACCTTCGTAAGCCCGTGGCTACTCAATGCTACAGAATCAGGAGATTATCCGCTTAATGAAATTCATTCAAATGATCCAGCCTCATGAGCCAAAATCCGGAAGCCCGATGAACCAGAATCAGAACGAAAAGACCCTGAATCCCCCCCAGAGCCCTTTCATCCTTTATCCATTATCCATTATCCTTCAAAAAATCCCTTTCATCCTTTATCCTTTATCCTTTATCCTTTTGATGTATTCCTCCACCTTCGCCCAGCTCTATGTCTATGAGCCCAATCACCCGGAGCTGAAGTGGGAAAGCATCGAGACGGAACATTTCCTGGTGCATTACCACCAGGGCACCGCCCGCACTGCCAATGTGGTGGCGGAGATTGCTGAGGATATCTACCCGGCGATTACCGGGCTCTACGATTACGAGCCGTCGTCAAAAGTCGAATTCATTATCAAGGATACCCAGGATTACGCCAACGGCGCGGCCTATTTTTTCGATAATAAGATCGAGATCTGGGCGGAGAATCTCGATTACGTGCTGCGCGGCACCCACAACTGGCTGCGCGATGTGATCACCCACGAATATATCCACATCATCTCCCTGCAGAAAGCCCTGAAGTTCGGGCGCAAGGTGCCGGCGGGGTGGTTCCAGGTATTCGGCTATGAGCAGGAGCGCCGCCAGGATGTGGTGCGCGGCTTTCCCGATGTGCTGGTCTCTTATCCTATCTCCGGGATCACGGTGCCGGTATGGTTTGCCGAAGGGGTCTCCCAGTATCAATCCAATGCCAAACGCTTCGACTACCGCGATTCCCACCGGGAGATGATCCTGCGCGACCGGATCATGACCGGCCACCTGTTGACGCTGGAGGATATGAGCGTCTTTGGAAAGAACAGCATTGGCAATGAGTCCTCCTACAACCAGGGTTTTGCCTTTGTGAAATACCTGGCAGAGAATTACGGGGAGGAATCACTACGCAAAATGGCCGGCGCAGCAAGCGCGGTCACCAGCCTTTCCTTCAACCGGGCAATGAAAAAGGCTACCGGGGTGCCCGCCAAACAGCTCTACCGCGATTGGAAAGCATCGCTTGAGGATACATACACTTCCCGTCTGCAAACCATTCAGGCCAATCTGCATATCGGCGAGCCCTTCGTGGATGAGGGGATCGGCAATATGCACCCCCGGGTGTCGCCGGATGGCAAAAAGATCGCTTACCTGATGACCGGCGATTCGCCTTATCTTTCCGGAAATGCTCTGGTGGTGGAAACCCTTGGCGATCCGCAACGAAAGAAACAGATGGTCGCGCCGCGAGTGACCGGGTCGGTGAGCTGGTCGCCGGACGGCCGCTACCTCGCTTATGCCCGGATTACGGAGGTGCCGGAGACCCAGGCACTTTTCAACGATCTCTATCTCTACGATCTGGAAAAGAAAAAGGAGCAGCGCATCACCCGCACCCTGCGTGCCCGCCATCCCGACTGGTCGCATGACGGTAAGCGCCTGGCCTTTGTGGTGGAAAGCGACGGCCTGCTCAATCTCTATACCCTCACCCTCGATGAAACCAGCTTTCAAGGCAAGATCGATGACGGCACCCAACACTATTACGACCTGAATACCCACGAGCTGCTGGCGGATATCCCGGCGGAGCGTCGCGGGGATTGGCGAGAACATTACCGCGAAGTGCGCTTTTTGGGCAGCGAACTGCGCCAGTTGACCCGCTATGTCGACGGGCGGCAGTTTTACCATCCCCGCTGGTCGCCAAAGGATGATTATTTGATCTTCGACACCTCGATCGGCTTCGCCCGGGATATCGCCCGCATTTCCCCGGAAGGCGGGGAGATGGCCTTTGTGCTGGATCAACGCTATGATGAGCGTTATCCGACTTTCCACCCCGCCAGCGGAGAATTGCTCTATGCCTCGGATGAGACCGGCATTTACAATATTTACAGCCTCAACCTGGAGAACGGGGAGAAGAAAGCCTATACCAATGTGATCGGCGGAGCATTTATGCCGACCATGACCCCGCAAGGCGATCTGTATTACTCACTCTACCGCGACCAGGGGTACAAGCTTCATCATCTCCCGGCAGCGCAGGCGGTGCCTCTGGCGCAGATGACCTATATCGACAACTACGCCTCCCGCATTCCTGAGCTCTCCGATACCGATCAAGCGGTGAGCGAAAGCGAACTGAAACCGGCAAAACCTTATAAAAACCGCTTCCCAGGCGTTACCTTCATGCCCCGTGCCCTGATCGATTACGGCACCCTGAAGCTGGGCTCCTATATCTACACCAACGAACTGCTCGACAAGATGTCTTTTTTCGGCGGTGGGGCAGTCAACCTCAAGAAGGATTACGACCTGTTCGCCATCTTCGATTATGATGTGCTGAAGCATAAATTCTTTATCGAGATATTCAACCAGACGGCCAATATCCAGGACACCCTGTCGCTACCGGAATATCCCACCGTGTTCCCGGAAATCGACATCAATTTCAATCTTACCCAGGTCAATGCCGGTTTCGAAACGACCGCCTTGCCCTGGAACCTGAGCAAGTTGTTCTATACCCGGCTGGAATATATCTTCAGCTTCTACCGCGCCAAGCTGGGGTCTTTTGCGTTTAACGATCCGGTAACTAACGATCTGGTGCAGTTTGCGCCTTTTCGCTACACCTATTTGCGCGGCCATGCCCTCAGTTTGCTGCTGCGCCATGAGAACGTGCAGCGCGACCTTGACCGCGGGATCAATCCGCGCAAGGGGCGCTACATATCCCTGCGGGCGCAGCGGGAGTGGAACCGCTTTCTGACCGACTTCGCCACCGACAGCTTTGTCGGGGTAGAGGAATTCGACAAGTTTTATTTCAACCGCGTCGAAATGAATTGGGAAGAGTATCTCCCGGTGCCCTTCACCAAACACCATTC
Source organism: Calditrichia bacterium (assembly GCA_020635015.1). Taxonomy (GTDB): domain Bacteria; phylum Calditrichota; class Calditrichia; order RBG-13-44-9; family J075; genus JACKAP01. Next base: position 75,063 of record JACKAP010000016.1, read on the forward strand.
TCTGACCCTGCGCGCCCAGGCCGGGTTTATCGATACCGAGGTGGATAGCTTCTTCCACTTCTTCGCCGGGGGGCTGGTGGGACTGAAGGGATATCCGTTTTACAGCATCGAAGGGCGCAAACTGGCGGTGGGCACCGCGACCTACCGTTTTCCGCTGCTGCGCAACATCAACAAGCAATTCTTGAACCTTCATTTTGACAAGCTTTATCTGGGCGGCTTCGTGCAGGCCGGGAATGCCTGGTCGGCTGGTGATATCGAATTCGACAATTTCCTCACCGATGTGGGAGTGCAGCTGCGCCTGGATACTTTCTCGTGGTACTTCTTTCCCACCAAGATCTTCTTCGAAGCGGCTTATCCCCTGAAGGAACAGATCAATCAGGGGGTGCGTTATCCTCAGGAATGGAAGTATTATTTCGGGGTGCTGTTTGATTTCGATCTGCGCCTGGAGAAGCGGCGGTTTTAGTGCAATCAACCGTATAATACCAGATACCGGATAATTCACTTGATGCGAATGAATAATGCGTTTACTTTTTGCCACAGAGACACTGAGCACACAGAGTTTTAACAAGTTAAAAGTTGTCAGCTCTCTGTGAACTCTGTGCCTCTGTGGCTAATTCTTATTTGTTGTGATAAGTTTTGAACAAGGAGAAAGGTTTTTGCCATGAAACAGGCATTTTGGGGAATGTTCATTTTTATGTTGACCACCGGCAGTTTGTGGGCCGGGGGGCCGCTGCCGGAAGCCAGCGATAATGTGCTGCTGAACCGCTTGCAACTGCACCAGGCGCTCACCGGGGGCCTGGAAGCGCTGCCGGAAGATGAGATGAGCAGCGTTCCCGCCAAGTCAGTGGGAAAGGCCGTGTTGTTCTCTGCCCTGGTGCCCGGTGCAGGGCAGTTTTACGCCAATTCTTATATCAAGGCGGCGGGGTTCCTGGCGATCGAAGCGCTGGCCTGGACCATCAACATCTCCTACAACAACCAGGGTGATGATAAAGATGCCGAGTTTAAGCGCTATGCCGATCAGAACTGGAGCGAACAGCGCTATTGGTCTTACCTTTATTACCGCTTGAACGGGCAGGAGGAGCTTTACCCGGACTTTCCCCATGGCCAGTATGATGGCGATATTTTTGTCGACAATGCCGGGCGGCCGGTGATCAACGGCTGGGAGGCGGCGGAGCCGGTGCTTGAGGAGTTTGCCTCGACCGAATATATCCGCGCCTTTTCCCACACCCTGCCGGATACCAAGACCCAGCAGTACTATGAAATGATCGGTAAATATCCCGCCCAATTCGGCAACGCCTGGGCCGATGCCAGCTTTGATGTTGAATATCAGGATTTCGGCCTCGGCCACATCACCCCGATGAACGATGAATACGCCATCATGCGCGATGAGGCCAACAAGCTTTACGACAAGGCCGCCTACGGCTCGATGATCGCCCTGCTCAATCACCTGGTCTCGGCCGTCGATGCCGGCTTCACCGCCCGCCATTACAATCGCCGGCAGATGAGCCTGACCTATCATCAGAAGGTGTATTCGTCCGGGGATCATGTGAATATGTTCGGTTTGGCGGTGGTGTTTTAGAACGGCATAATAGAACGCGGATGACGCGGATGATGCGGATTCTCGCGGATTACTGAATTCATAAAAAGACAAATATTTGAAACGATAGAAACCTTTCAACTTAAGGTGAATCTTGATTGCCAGAGCGAAGCACAATAAAAAAAATCTGCGGAAATCCGCGTCATCCGTATCATCCGCGTTCTATTTAATAGTTTGATTAACGGGTTGATTTACTTATGAATCTGAAAATGATGAATCGAATGTTTCTAATTCTGTTGATGTTCCTGCTAAGCGGTGCGGCCTGGGGGCAGGGGAATATGGCCGGAGATTTTTCCGGGCGAGCGTTCTCGAAAATGGCCCTGATGCCTTCGAGGGCAGAAGTGCCGCTTTTTGCACAGGAAGCATTGCCGCAGATGACCGATACGCCGCGCAAGGGCGGGGTGAAGCACGTGTTTCTCTCCCTGGTGCTGCCTGGAGCGGGGGAGTGGACCCTGGGCCATAAAGGGGCGGCCAAATTTTTCCTCGGCACTGAGGCCACGCTCTGGCTGGGCTTTGCCGCCAGCCGGGTCTATCTCAATGTGCTGCAGAACGATCTGGAGGCTTACGCCGCCCGCCATGCGGGGGTGATCGATACCGACGGCAAGGGGGACCAGTATTGGATCGATGTGGGCCTCGCCCCCAGCATCTACGACTTCAACGCTGAAAAGCTGCTGGAGCGCGATCTGGAAGGCACTTACCCGGAAGGGGAAGACTATGATTGGGCCTGGGATTCGGAGGAAAATCGTGTAACCTACGCCGGGCGGCGGCTCGACCGGGTCGATTGGAAGCGCAATTCCACCCTGATCGTCGGGGCGCTGGTGCTGAACCGCCTGGTCAGCGCCATCGATGTGATCCGCCTGATCAAGAAAGAAAACAGCGAGGCCGAGCAAGCCCGAAAATCCTTCTTGAACCTGCGCTACGCCGCCGACCGCTACCAGGGCAAGGTGGTGAATTTGCATTTCTCCTGGATGTTGTAGCATTTTACCCATGCTCGAAGTCTTCAACCACACCCTAATGATCACCGGTTTCGTCTTTGTGATGATGCTGTTGATCGAATACCTCAACGTGTTGACCAGCGGGGCCTGGCAGAAACGACTGGCTCATCAGCGCTGGGGGCAGTATCTCCTGGCGGCGTTATTGGGAGCGGTGCCGGGTTGCCTGGGAGCGTTTGTGGTGGTGGCGATGTATTCCCACCGCACGTTGACCCTCGGCGCAGTGGTCGCGGCGATGATCGCCACCAGCGGCGATGAGGCGTTTGTGATGCTGGCGTTGATTCCCCGACAGGGGCTGGTGCTGATGGTGGTGCTCTTCGCCATCGGTATTGCCGCTGGTGCGGTGACGGACATACTCTTCCAGCGGCAGAAAATTATGCCGGTGGATGATTGCGCCGGCTTTCAGTTACACGGCGCGGAGGTCTGCCGCTGTTTTTCCCACGGCCGGATTCTGCAGCAGTGGAAAGAACTCTCCGCCGTGCGCGGCATTCTGCTGTCAACCCTGGGGATTTTCATCTTTGGGCTGGTTAGCGGCCAGGTCGGGCCGCCCGAGTGGAATTGGATCCGGATTACCATCTTAGGTGCCGCTTCCTTTGCGCTTTTTTTTGTCGCCACCGTGCCGGAACATTTCCTGGAAGAGCATCTGTGGAAACACCTGGCGCGGCAGCACCTCCCGCGAATTTTCCTCTGGACCTTCGGAACCCTGCTGGTGATGCACCTTTTAACCGATTACCTGCATCTGGAAGGGATGATTCAGGAAAGTCCCCGATTGATGCTGATGTTTGCGGGACTGATAGGGCTGATCCCGGAATCCGGCCCGCACCTGATCTTCGTAACCCTCTACGCCCAGGGTACGGTTCCGTTCAGCATCCTCCTGGCAAGTTCTATCGTGCAGGACGGCCACGGCATGCTTCCCCTGTTGGCTCATTCGCGCAAAGCGTTTGTGGTGATCAAATTGGTCAATCTGCTGGTTGGATGGGCGGTTGGAGCGGTTGTGATGGGGATGGGGTTGTGATATTGGATAAAACCACATGAAAAAAATCCTCCTCACTGGCGCTTCCGGATTTGTAGGGAGCCATTTGATCCGGCTGGCGCCAGCGGATGTGTTGCTATATGCCCAGTGCCGTCATCATGAGCCGCTGGGAAATCTGCCGGCGGGGCAGATTTTTCAATTCGATCTTCAACAGCCGGATTGGCGGTTGATCCGGGAACTGCACCCGGATGTGGTCATCCATACGGCCGCCATGCCCAGCATTCTCGCCTGCGAACAGCAGCCGGAACTGGCGGAGCAGGTCAATACGACGGCGACGGTCCAACTCACGGACCTTGCCCGGGAGATCGGCGCCCGGCTGATCTATACCAATACCGACCTGATCTACGACGGCCAACAGGGCAATTATGATGAAACTGCCGCCGCCAACCCCTTGAATGTTTACGCCCGTACCAAATACCGGGCGGAGCAATATTTGCTGGAACATCACGAAAATGCCGTATCAGTGCGCTGTGCCCTGGTCTACGGCAAGGCATTACACCGCACGCCCACCTTCACGGAGCAGATGATCGCCCGACTGCGCCGGGGAGAATCCGTCACCCTGTTTACCGACGAGTATCGCACCCCGCTGCTGGTCGATGATCTCGCCGCCGCCCTGTGGGAACTGGCCGGGAATGATTACTGCGGACCGCTGAACCTGGGGGGCAGTGAGAAGCTGTCCCGCTATGCGATGGGAGCGGTGATCTGCGAGGTGCTGGGGCTGCCGCATCATCTGCTGGTTGCGAAAAGCACTGCCGAGGTAGATCTTCCTGCTCCGCGTCCTCCCGACTGCTCCCTGGATACGACCCTTGCCCGCCGGGTGCTGTGCGCCCGCTTGCACGGCTTTACCGAAGGCGTTGCCCGGGTGTTTGGATAGACTGTACTGACGCAGAGCGTCAGCATCCGGGGCGCCACGCAGAGCGTGCACCAGCCAGAAATTAAATCCGTGAAAATCCGTGTAATCCGTGGACTATTCTTTTCCGGAGAACCATAATGAATCCGCTCACTAGGTCGCAAGACCGGTCCCTTTTCTCTAATCTAATCGTTCTGGAACTGGCCAGCGTGCTTGCCGGTCCCGCGGTGGGCATGTTTTTCGCCGAACTGGGCGCCACGGTGATCAAAGTGGAAAATCCCGCCGGGGGAGGCGATGTTACCCGCAGTTGGAAGCTGCCCGGGGAAGCGGCGGGAAACGACATCTCCGCTTACTTTGCTTCCGTCAACTGGGGCAAGCGCTCCATTGCCCTGGATCTGACTGTGCCAAAAGGTCGGGTGGTGGTGTTTGATTTGGTGCGCCGGGCCGATGTCGTCATCGCCAGTTACAAGCCGGGTGACGACCGCAAGCTGGGCCTGGATTATCCCGCCCTGGCAGAAATCAATCCGCAGCTCATCTACGGGCAGATCAGCGGCTACGGGGCGGATGATCCCCGCACCGGATATGATGCCATCCTGCAAGCCGCCTGCGGCTTCACCTATATGAACGGCGAGGCCGGGGGGCAGCCGGTCAAGATGCCGGTGGCGCTGATCGACCTTCTGGCGGCGCATCAGTTGAAAGAGGCGCTGCTGGTGGGATTGATTCGCCGCCTGACCACCGGTGAGGGCAGCCATGCCCACATCTCCCTGCTCCAGGCCGGCATCGCCTCCCTGGCCAACCAGGCCACCAACTGGTTGGTGGCGGGGCATGTTCCCGAGCGGCTCGGCTCGGAGCATCCCAACATCGTTCCCTACGGCAGCATCTACCGCACCGCCGACGGCAAAGAGATCGTGCTCGGGGTCGGGAACGACGCCCAGTTCCGCCGTCTTTGCCGGGCGCTGGAGCGGCCGGAATTGAGCGATCATCCTGATTACACTATCAACCCGCAGCGGGTCAAAAACCGTTGGCAGCTTCGCGCCGAGCTGGCGGAGGCGATCGGCACTTTCCCGCGTGACGAGTTGATCCGGGCACTGAATGAGCAGAAAGTGCCGGCGGGCGGTATCCTCAGCATGCCGGAAGTCTTTCAGCAAGCCGGGGGAGAAGCGTTACTAATGCAGGGGAGAAATGGGGCAGGCAAGGGGATAACCGGTCTGCGTACCCTCGCCTTCCAGAGCAGCGCTTTGACGGGGAGAATCGACCTTTCGCCTCCGCCTCATCTTGGAGAACACGCCGGGGAGATTTGCGAAACGTATCTCGATTATCCTGCAGCAAAAATCGCCGTGATGCGGAAGGGGAAGATCATGCTATAAAACACTATCCACGGATTACACGGATTAACACAGATTGTTCAATCCCTTGATGAAGTTGTCTCTGTGTGAATCCGTGTAATCCGTGGGCAAACAAATGTCGTCAGAGGTTTACGATAGCGCGCGGTTTCCAGATGGGTAGGGAAGTGGAGGAATTAGCGGTAGTAGTTATAGTTGGTTGCACCTTTATCGTAAATTCCAATAAATTCATTTCAAAGAGGTTCATTATGAAATTATGGATGACCATTCTGGGAGTCTTGCTGATCTCTGCCACCGCATTGGCGCAGGATCTGACGCCCAATGTTTTTTATAGCGATGAAAACGGCGAGGTGGTGGAAGGCATCCGCTGCGCCATGGAGCAGGATTATGGCCCCGCCCACCTGCCCCGTGCGCCGGGAGATATGGCCCAATGGAAGCAGCAGCATGGTTCTGCGCTGGAGAATACGGTGGTGATCCCGGTAGCATACCATATTATCACCAATTCTTTCGGTCAGGGAATTCCCCAGATGTCGCAGTTGGAGGCGCAGATCGACTCGCTCAATTCCGGCTACGGCGACATCGGCTACCAGTTTTATATGGCCCATGTTGATACCACTGCGAATGATACCTGGTATACCGTGGGCTTTCAATCCGCCGCCGAGACCCAGATGAAACAGGCCCTGGCGATCGAACCGGCGCGAACCTTCAACGTTTATCTCGCCAACCTCGGAGGCGGTTTGCTGGGCTGGGCCTGGTTTCCCTGGAGTTTTCCTCAGGGAGAAGATTACTTCATGCACGGTGCGGTGATCCTGACCGCCTCCCTTCCCGGAGGCAGCGCTTTTCCGTACAATTTAGGCGGTACATTGGTGCATGAAGCCGGTCACTACCTGGGGCTTTATCACACTTTCCAGGGCGGCTGCGTGCCTCCCGGTGATGAAGTGGATGATACCCCTTTCCAGGCTTCCTCGTCTTCCGGCTGCCCGATCGGCCGCGATAGCTGTCCCACCCAGCCGGGCCTGGATCCGATCCACAACTATATGGATTACAGCGATGACGCCTGCTATGAGGAATTCACCCCCGGGCAGGGTGACCGGGTCGACTGGGCGGTGACGAATTACCGGCCAAGCCTGTTAACTGCCGCGTTGATTCCCAGCGCACCAACGGAAGCCTTTGCCTACAGCGATTATACCACGCCCACCTCAATGCAGCTAAGCTGGTTGGATCCCCAGACCCTGGTCACCGGCGACACCCTGGGGGCGGATTTCTTCCACGTGATGATCGCGCGCGACGGGGTGTTGATCGACTCCGTGAACAGCGGCCTCGAAGCCTACAGCGATACCGGACTGGTCGACGGACAGCTTTATCATTATGCGATTTATGCCCGGGTCGACAGCAACGGCGCCAGCGGCGATGCGGCGGAAGTATCCTGGATTGCCGGAGGGTCGCCCACCCCTAACGGGACTTCCAGCTTCAGCCTCTCCGGAAACGAAAGCACCATCCGTTTTATCTGGGAAAGCCCCGCCACCAATATCGACGGCACTCCGATGGATGACTATGCCGGGATTAACATCTACCAGAACGGGGTATTCCTGGAGACCATCGCCCGCACCGCCGCCGATACCGGAAAGGTGGATACTGCGGACTATACCGTGCCGGTGGCGGGATTTTACGACTGGCATATCACCATTGTCGATAATGAAGATCCTCCCAACGAGAGCGAGCCGACCCAGCCTTTGGGCACCCCGCTGGCGCTGCCGCTGTTCGATGAATTCGCCGAGCCCGGAGAACCGAATCCGGGCATCTGGATCAACATCGACACCGATGTGAACGACCGCGCCGACAATCCCCCCAGCGGCGATTATGCCCTCAACCTCAACGGTAAGCCCAATGGGGAGGATATGATCGACCTCAAGCCTCTCGACCTTTCCGGCATGGAAACTAGCGGGGTGCTGCTGCGCTACCATTACCAACCCCAGGGCAGCGGCAACGCCCCGGAGCCGGACGATACCCTGAAGGTGCTGTTCAAGAATGACCTGGGTGAATGGATCCTGGTGAAGTTCTATGAAGGCACTACCCTGCAGCCCTTCCAGGAGGAAATCATCGACATCGCCGGGGCGCCGGCCGGGGACGGCAGCTTTTTCCACGGGCAGTTCCAGGTGCGCTTCCGCAGTCGCGGCGGAGCGGGCTTCTTTCCCAATGACGACTGGTTTATCGATGATGTGCGTCTCGGTACCGAGGTCGTCGGCATCGAAGATCCGACCGGAGCGGTACCACAGCAGTTTGCGGTCAGCCCTAACTTTCCCAACCCGTTTAACCCCGCTACCAGCATCCGCTATCAGCTGCCCCTGACTGCAAAAGTGAGCCTGGTAATCTACAATAACCTCGGCCAGCGGGTGCGCACTTTGGTGAACGGCACCGTCAGCGCCGGGCAGCATGTGGCGGTGTGGGACGGGCGCAATGAAAACGGGCAGGCGGTGGCCAGCGGCGTGTATATCTATCGCTTTGAAAGTGATTACTTCAAGAAAGTGCAAAAGATGCTGTTGGTGAAGTAGCATGGTATGGCCCAAACGGCGGGCCATACCATACTACTTTTATTCGCTTCGATGTAAAAATAGTACTGAGAGGTGGTATGGTGCATGGGGAATGTGTATTTTGCCCCATGCCCCATGCCCCATGCGAAAGTTATCAGATTTACCCACCATATTTCACAAGCATGCAATTTAATTCCCCTCACCTATTGGAGATTTGATTAAGATACGGTAAATTCGGCACTTGTGATTGGCGTAATAGTGCGTTGAATTCGAATCTGCTAATACCAAAGGAGGCTACTGGTGGCAAGTAAACCTGTATCTGACGGCCGGATTATCCGGCGGGGACCTTACCCGGAATTGACCGTGCCGGCAATCCTGATCGGCTACCTGCTGGGGGCGGTGATCGCCCTGAGCATCGGTTACGCCAGCCTGATTCTGGGCTTCTCGATCGAAGGATCGGAACTGGCGGCGATCCTCGGTTTCGGGATCCTGCGCGGGATTATGCGGCGGAACAGCATTATCGAAAATAACATCAACCAGACCATCGCCAGCGGGGTGAACGGCGCCTCCGCCGGGATGATGTTTTCGGTGCCGGCGTTATTTATTCTTGGAGAAACAACCTTCAACCCGGTGCTGATGGTTTTCGGCTGTATTGCCGGCGGGGTGCTGGGCATCGCCTTTATCATTCCCCTGCGCAAGCAGATGATCGACTTCGAGCGTCTGACCTACCCCGGCGGGGTGGCGGTAGCAGCGATCCTGAAATCGCCCGGCGCAGGAATGCGCAAAGCGGTTTATATGCTGATCGCCGCCGGGGTCAGCGGGGTGATCCATTTGATTACCCTGAGCACCGGGTATACCGACTGGCCGCTGGGCGAGTTGATCGGGCTGCCGACGTACATGAACGGCACCTGGTACATCTCCCTGCTGACCCTCGGGGTGGCCTACATTGCCGGGCGGGGCGGGGTGTTCTTTATCATCGGCGGGTACGTCTGCTACTGGATTCTGGCCCCGCTGCTGGCGGCTCAGGGGATGATCCCCCTGGATGTTGATCCCAACACCCTGCGAGTGGAACTGTTCCGCCCGGTGGGTATCGGGATGCTGATCGGCGGTGCGATCGCCGGCATCGTGCTGGCCCTGCCGCTGATCGTCAGTGCGATCAAGAGTATGCAGACCGCAGCAAAAATGAAGAAAGACCTTTCTGAAGATGAAATGCCGATCAAGCTGCTTTATTTCGCCATCGGCGGTGCGGCGGTGGTCCTGTTTATTATCGCCAGCATGTCAACGGCGGAACTGGGCATCGGCCGCGGTTTCCTGATGGCGGTGCTGGGCACCCTGTGGATCTGGATGGCCGGGGTGATCCTTTCCGAATGCATCGGCCGCACCAACTGGTCGCCGCTGAGTGGAATGACCTTGATCGCCATCACCATCCTGATCTTCATCGCCAGCGGGATCGGCGACAGCGCCGCGATCATCGCTTCGGTAACAGTCGGCGCCGCCGCCTGCGTGGCCATGGCCCAGGCCACCGACCTGATGCTTGACCTCAAGACCGGTTACCTGGTGGGCGCAACGCCACGCAAGCAGCAGATCGGGCAGTTCATGGGCACCTGGCTGGGGCCGATCCTGGTGATGACCCTGATCTACGTGCTGCATGATGCCTACACCATGGGCAGCGAGAAACTGCCGGCACCGCAAGGCCAGGCTCTGGCCAGCGTGATCCAGGGCATCCTGGGCGGCGATGTGCCGGTGGAAAAATATATTGCCGGCGCCGGGATGGGCGCCCTGCTCAGCGCCAGCGGGATCGGCGGTCTGGGCATCCTGGTCGGGCTGGGATTCTACCTGCCTTTCAATATCGTGCTCACCTACAGCCTGGGTACCCTGGCGCGGGTGCTCATCGACTGGAAAAAGGGCCACCGCTTCAGCGACGATGTGGGCATTCCTGCCGCCGCCGGGCTGATCGTGGGAGAAGCACTGGTGGGGGTCGGTTATGCGATGTATATGGTGATATCGGCCACCTGATCAGGAAGTGATCCATTGTGATAAAACTATTTGCACTTTTCAAGCTGCTATTTGCTGTTGGTCGTTGGCGCTTGGTCAAGACAGGTTTTTGCCAACGCCCAATGTCCAACGGCTAAAACCGGATTTTAAACTCTAAAAAACAGGTAACAACATCATGACCAAAATCGGATATATCCTAATCGCCGTGGGATTCCTTTACGGGGCTTACCTGACTTCGCTGGATCCCCAACTGGTGCAGTGGGGACGCTTTCTGCCCACCTTGTTAATGGGATTTGTGGGGGTGGCGCTGGTGCGCATGGGCACCAAGCAGGAATCCCAGGCGGAGCATAAGATTGCCGAGAATATCGGCGCGATTGAAAAGAGCATCGCCAATATTGTGGCCAAAACCACGCAGTTGGATGCCGATAAGAATAAGATCCACACTTATGATATGCGTCATAAAGTCGACAAAATGTTGATCGACGACCTGAACGCTTTCGTCGATGCCCGGGAGACCATCGGGCATGTCTACGGCCTGCAGGCCTATGCCGACGTGATGAGCCACTACGCTGCCGGGGAACGCTATCTCAACCGGGTGTGGTCCGCCTCCGCCGACGGCTACATCGATGAAGTCAACGAATACATCGCCAAAGCCGCCGACCAGTTCCGGCAGACGCAGGATTTGCTTAATAGTTTACATCAGGCGAAATAGCTGAATATAAAGGATAAAGGATAAAGGATAAAGGATAAAGGCGAATCGTTTAATAATTTGCTGACAGCATCCTTTATCCTTCCACCTTTATCCTTTATCCTTCCACCCTTATCCTTTATCCTTCCACCTTTATCCTTCCACCTTTATCCTTTATCCTTTTAGAATCTGCGTACAATTAAAGCCCCCGATTCCCCTCAAAAAAATATCATTTCCTTCCCCTTCCATCCTGGCTTAACTTAACGGTTCGATAACGGAACATTTCCGAATCGAAAATCATATATGCTTCCTGATAGAAAAAACATCGGAGAACGGCGGCATGGCCATACATGACAGTTTTGAATTGCAGCGCGAGGAGAATATCCCGGATATCAATGCCCGGGCATGGTATTATACACATAAGCAAACCGGCGCCCGGGTGTTGTCTCTGGCGACGGATGATGAGAATAAGGTCTTCGGCATTACCTTCCGCACCCCGCCGGAGGATTCCACCGGCATCGCTCATATCATGGAGCATTCGGTGCTGTGCGGCTCCCGGAAATATCCGGTCAAGGAGCCGTTCGTGGAATTGCTGAAAGGGTCGCTCTACACCTTCCTGAACGCATTCACCTACCCGGACAAAACCTGTTACCCGGTAGCCAGCACCAATTTGCAGGATTTTTATAACCTGATCGATGTGTATCTCGATGCAGTCTTCTACCCGCGCATTACGCCCCAGGTGCTGCAGCAGGAAGGCTGGCATTATGAGTTGGATAATCCGGAGGATCCGCTAACCTATAAAGGAGTGGTCTTTAACGAGATGAAAGGGGCCTATTCTTCACCGGGGCGGGTGATCTCCCAAACTGCGACCAGTTCTTTATTCCCCGATAATACCTACTTTGTCGATTCCGGCGGCGATCCCCGCCGAATCCCCGATTTAAGCTTCGAGCAGTTCCGGCAGTTCCACCAGACCTATTATCACCCTTCCAATGCTTTCATCTACTTTTATGGCGACGATGATCCGGAGAAACGGCTGGAGATCATCGAGGCTTATCTGAGCGATTTTGAGCATCTCGACAGCCGTTCCGCGGTGCCGCTCCAACCGCGCTTCACTGCGCCCAAACAATTTCGTGAAACATATTATGCCGGCGATGCTTCCCAGCCGGGGAACAAAGGCGTGGTGACGGTCAATTGGATCGTCAGCGATACGCTCGACCGCCGCGAGCGGCTCTATCTGCGCTTGCTCGACCAGGTACTGCTGGGCACCCCGGCGTCCCCGCTGTGGAAGGCGCTGATCGATTCCGGCCTGGGAGAGGATCTCTCCGCCCATGGGCTGTCCCTGGTGCTGCGCGAGGTTACCTTTTCCGCCGGCCTGCGCGGAATTGCGGTTGAGGATGCCGACAAGATCGAGGCGCTGGTGTTACAGACCCTGGAAAAACTGGCAGCGGAAGGGATCGACAAAGATACGGTTGAGGCCGCCCTCAACACCATCGAATTCCGGCTGCGTGAAAACAATAGCGGCTCTTATCCCCGGGGCCTTTCCCTGATGCTGCGCACCCTCTCCACCTGGCTGCATGACGGCGATCCGATCGCGCCGTTGGGATTCGAGAGCACCCTCAGCAGTTTAAAAGCCGATCTGACCAAACAGCCGCGATTGCTGGAAACGATGATCCGGCGCTATTTGCTCGACAATCCCCACCGCACCACCGTGGTGCTGGAACCGGATGAGACCCTCGCCGCAAAGACCGAGGCGGAAGAGAAAGCGCGGCTGGCGGCGGTGCGCAGCGGCATGAGCGCGGCTGAGCTTGAGAAAATCATCGCCAATACCCGGGCGCTGCGCCAGGCCCAGACCGCGCCGGATGCTCCGGAGGCGCTGGCGAAAATTCCCCGCCTCTCCCTTAACGACCTGGAACGCCAGCACCAGCCGATCCCGCTGGAAGTGCAGCACCACGGAGAGACCGAGATACTGTTCCATGACCTGTTCACCAGCGGGATTCTCTATGCGGATGTCGGTTTTAATCTCAAATACGTGCCCCAGCGCCTGCTGCCCTACCTGGGCCTCTTTGGCCGGGCGATGATGGAGATGGGAACCGAAACGGAAGACTTTGTCACCCTCTCCCAACGCATGGGCAAATATACCGGCGGGATCAGCAGCTCGATCGTCTCATCCCTCAACGAATCGCGCCGCGAGACCGATGCCTGGATGTTCTTCTGGGGCAAGACCATGACCTCCCAGACCGGCAAGCTGCTGGATATTCTCCATGATGTGCTGCTGACCCCGCGGCTGGACCACCGCGAGCGTTTCCGGCAGATCGTGCTTGATACCAAGTCATCCCGGGAAAACAGCCTGGCCTCCGCCGGTCACGGGGTGGTGGGGGCGCGCCTTGGGGCCTGCTTCAATGCCAGCGGCTGGTTTAATGAGATGGTGCACGGCACCGAATACCTGTTCTTCCTGCGGGAATTGGCCCGCAAGGTGGATGAAGACTGGCCGGCGGTGCTAAGCGACCTGCAGGCGCTGCATCAGGCGATTATCCATCGCGGGGGCATGATCTGCAACATCACCCTCGATGGCGAAAGCTGGGCCCGGCTCGCCCCGCAGTTCCGGGATTTCCTCGACCGGATGCCCCGCAAGGAGATGACACCGGCGGTTTGGACACCGGAATTGCTCGGAGGATTCGAAGGCCTGGCGATCCCGGCACAGGTTAATTTTGTCGGAAAGGCGGCCAGTCTTTATGACGCCGGATATCAATATCACGGCTCTGCGGTGGTGATCCAGAAATACCTGCGCACCGGCTGGCTGTGGAATAAGATCCGGGTGCAGGGCGGGGCTTACGGGGCCTTCTGCAGCTTCAGCAAGCGCTCCGGCATCTGGGGCTACACCTCGTATCGTGATCCCAATCTTCTGGACACGCTGCGCAATTATGACGAAAGCGGTGCCTATCTCCGCGAGAACCCACCCAACAATGACGAATTGGTGAAGAGCATCATTGGGGCGATGGGCGATATTGATCCTTATCAGCTGCCTGATGAAAAGGGGTATACTTCGCTGGTGCGATATCTGTTCAAGGAGAGTGATGCCGAGCTGCAGCAGCTGCGCGACGAGGTGCTGGCCACCGGGCCGGAACATTTCCGGCAATTTGCCGATATGCTGGATCACGTGCGTGACAACGGGCTGGTGGTGGTGGCCGGTTCCGAAGCTGCCCTGCGCAAAGCCAACTCGGAACGGCCTGATTGGTTGAAGATCACCAAGATAATGTAAGAAAGAAGGCGTGCATGTTTGCGAAATTACTGTTTCTGTTTATTGCCATCCCTCTGGCGGAACTGGCGCTGCTAGTGAAGCTGGGGGAGGTGCTGGGGTTCTGGCCGACCATCGGGCTGGTGATCGTGACCGGCATCCTCGGCGCTTCCCTGGCAAAGGCGCAGGGTTTTATGATCTACGCCCGGATTCAGCAGGAACTGGCGGCAGGCCGGATGCCCACCGGGGAACTGCTCGACGGCTTGCTGATCCTGATTGGCGGCATCGTGCTGCTCACCCCGGGGCTGCTGACCGATCTCTGCGGCTTTGCGCTGCTGATTCCCCCACTGCGCCGGGTGGCCAAAACCTGGCTGCAGCGCAAATTCTCCAACCGCATCCGCCAGGGCTCTACCCAGGTGTTCTACCAGAATATTGACCCTTACCGGGATGATGATGTCTCCTGAAAGACATACTCGCTACCAGAACAACCCTACAATCACCACCGTAACGACAATCAGCCCAAATGAGAGTACCCGGTAATTCTGATACCAGGGCATGCCTTTTAGTTCGGCGGTCTCGGCATCGTAGAAGGCCCGGGTCCAGATGTAGGGAGCAACGGCTTCCTCTGCCGGCGGGTCGCTCATCAGGCTGCCGACCACCAGCAGTACCGCGCTGACCACGCAGAGGATCGGGGCGATATAGAGAAAATGAATGTTTGTCCAACCGAAGAACTCATTGGAAAGGAACAGCATAAAGCCGGCCAATACCCCACCCACCAGCGCGGCAAAGGCGCCTTCGCCGTTGGCCCGCTTCCAGAAGATCCCGATCAGGAACATGGCCACTACCGGTGGAACGGCATAGGAAAGCACCTTCTGCAGGTATTTGAATAGGGAGCCGAATTCGGAGATCTGCGGAGCCCACAGCGCCGCCAGCAGCATAAAACCAAACGTAACCCAGCGGCCGGTTTTCATCAACTGGTGGCTGTCGAGATTCGGTCTGTATTTGTGCACAAAATCCATCGTGACCAGGGTAGAGGCCGAGTTGAGGGTGGAGTCGATCTGCGACATCAAGGCGGCAATAAACCCTGCCAGCACCAGCCCCAGCATCCCAAACGGCAGCAGGTCGAACAGCAGGGTGGGATAGACCAGGTCGGGATTCTCCGCCAGCGCAGAAGCAATCGCGGCCGCTTTGGGCGACATGTGCGGTTGGTAAAGCACCAGCGCCAGGGTGCCCGGGATCACCATCAGGAACAGCACCGGCAGCTTCAATAGGCCGGCGAAGAGGCTGCCCCAACGGCCGTGATTGATATCCTTGGCGCTGAGCACCCGCTGCACCATGAACTGGTTGGTGCACCAGAAATAAAATCCCAGCAGGGGCACCCCGGTGATCAGCCCTACCCAGGGCACACCCGGATCGCCGACCGGCCGGATCAGGCTGAGCATGTTTGGATCGACCACCTGGGTCACCGCTTCCCAACTGCCCACCTTCAGGAAGGCCGTCACCGAGATGACAATCGCCCCGATCATCAACAGCACGGTCTGGATGGCGTCGGTGTAGATCACCGCCGCCAACCCACCGGCGATGGTGTAGACCCCGGCGACGATTGCCAGCACGGTGATGGTTTGCCAAATGGGAATCTCCGGGAAGATCAGCTTCATCAACAAAGCGCCGGAATAAAGGCTCCCGGCAGTGTCAATCACAATATTGAGGAACAGGGTCAGCACCGAAAAATAATTGCGTGCCCGGCTGTCGAAACGTTTTTCCAGAAATTCCGGCATGGTATAAATGCGCGCCCGGAGAATGAACGGCAGAAAAAATATGGCAAAAAACACCAGGACAAAAGCGGCCATCCACTCGTAATTGAATACGGAAATACCGGTACTGTAGGCATCTCCGGCCAGGCCGATCAGGGTGGTGCTGGAGATATTGGAGGCAAAGAGCGAGATGCCGATAAACGGCCAGATCATCGAACGGCCGGCCAGGAAGTAATCTTCCGCGGTATTGTGCTTTTTGCCGAGGTGTAATCCCAGCCAGACCACGAATACGATATAGACAAGGATGATCGTATAATCAATCGTGTGCAGGGTAAATTCAGGCATGGCGATCGCGTCCTTCAGTTAGATTTAAAATGATATATTGTATACTCGCTTTTCAAAGGTCGTCAGTTCGAACGTCGTTTGTGAGAAATCGATAACTCCAAAAGATTTAATTTACAGTGTAATAAAAGTTCCCACACAAAATTATTCCCACTATTACGCATCAGCGGTGAAGGTATCATTTTTTCCAGACATATCAAAACAGTGGATTGAAATATTGGTATAAAAGGTGTATATTTTTATGCTTGATATGTTAAAAAATTGGAGCATTATTATGTACAAACTGATCCTGATAACCCTGTTCCTCGCCGGCACCCTTGCCGGGCAGACCCTGTCGGTTGCTTCACCGGGCAACATCCTGCAGGTCACCTTTACCCTGGAAGACGGCGCGCCGTCCTACCAGGTGCTCCGCTTTGGCCGGGAAGTGATCCGCCCCTCCCGCCTGGGATTTATGCTAAAGCAGGCCCCGCATTTCGACCGGGGCTTTTCCCTGGTTTCCAGCGATAAAAAAAGTGTCGACGAAACCTGGATCCAGCCCTGGGGTGAGAAGAAGGATATCCGTAATCACTACCGCGAGCTGCGGGTCGATCTGGCCGGCAGCGGTAAGCCGGCGCGTAAAATGACCCTGGTTTTCCGAGTGTTCGATGACGGCGTGGGATTCCGCTACGAGATTCCCGAGCAGCCCGGCCTGAATCATTTTGAGATCATGGATGAACTTAGCGAGTTTAGCTTTACCGGTGATCATACCGCCTGGTGGATTCCGGCATACCAGTGGAATCGCTACGAATATCTATATTCGCGCACGCCGCTCAGCGCGATCGATACCGTGCATACCCCGCTGACCCTGGAAACGGCCAATGGGCTGCATCTGAGCATTCACGAGGCGGCGCTGACCGATTATGCCAGCATGACCCTGGCCCGGATCGACAGCTTCCGGCTAAAAGCGGACCTGGTGCCCTGGTCTGACGGGGTGAAGGTCAAGACTGCCGCTCCGATGAAAACCCCCTGGCGCACGATCCAGATTGCCGATAATCCCGGAGATTTGATCACCGCTTATCTGATCCTCAACCTGAACGAGCCGAATAAACTCGGCGACGTTTCCTGGGTCAAGCCTGGGAAATACGTCGGGATCTGGTGGGAGATGCACCTCAACACCGCCACCTGGGGATCGGGCGAGAAGCACGGCGCCACCACAGAAAATGCCAAACGCTACATCGATTTTGCCGCCAAATACGGCTTTGACGGGGTGCTGGTGGAAGGCTGGAACCTGGGATGGGATGGAGATTGGATCAAAAACGGCGATAAGTTCAATTTCCTGACCCCCTATGACGATTTTGATATCAAGGAAGTGACCCGCTATGCCGCGGAGAAGGGAGTGCGGCTGATCGGTCATCACGAGACCGGGGGAGGGATCGCCAATTACGAGCGGCAGATGGGCGATGCTTTTGCCATGTATGAACGCCTGGGGGTGAAGGCGGTGAAGACCGGTTATGTGCGCCACGGCCGGGAGATCGAGCGGCTTGACGAGAACGGGCAGGTACAGTTAGAATGGCATCATGGGCAGTACATGGTGCGCCATTATCGCAAGGCGGTGATCGAAGCGGCTAAACACCATATCATGATCGATGCCCACGAGCCGATCAAAGATACCGGCATCCGCCGCACCTATCCGAATATGATGACCCGGGAAGGGGCCCGCGGCCAGGAGTTCAACGCCTGGGGCGAGAATCACGGTAATCCTCCGGAACATACCACCATTCTGCCCTTCACCCGCCTGCTGGGAGGGCCGATGGATTTTACCCCGGGGATCTTCGACCTGCTGTTCGAGGAAGCCCGTCCCGATAACCGGGTCAACACCACCCTCACCAAACAGTTGGCCCTCTATGTGGTGCTTTACAGTCCCCTGCACATGGCCGCCGATCTTCCGGAGAATTATGAAGCCCGCCCGGAGCCGTTTCAGTTCATCCGCGATGTGCCCACGGACTGGGAGGATACCCGGGTGCTGAATGCCAGCATCGGCAACTACCTGACGGTGGTGCGCAAAGACCGCAACAGCGCCGACTGGTATCTCGGCAGCATCAGCGATGCGGAAGGGCGGGTGCTGCACGCCCCGCTGAATTTCCTCGCGCCGGGGCAGACATATCTTGCCGAGATCTACCGCGACGGCCCCTCCGGCAACTGGCAGGATAATCCCTATGATGTGGAGATCGTCAAAATGCTGGTCGATAATGCCGCGACCCTGACGCTGCGCCTCGCGGCCGGCGGGGGGCAGGCGATCCGTTTTACCCCTGCTACAGAAGCGGATCTTGAGCGCTATGGATCGGCGACAGAATAATTTGCTGTAAACTGATACCGGAAAAGCACAGGTGATAGATGAACGAACAAGCCCTGCGTTTCATTCTCCGCATGATTGGCGGCGCGTCACTGTTCGCGCTGATTTTTATTTTTGTGCCGTATGAATGGATGAATGAGATTCACCACGGTATCGGTTTGGGTGAACTGCCTGAAGCGCCGGTGGTGGGCTATCTTGCCCGCTCGGTATCGGCATTTTATGCGCTGTTCGGAGGGCTGTTCCTGCTGCTCTCGCTTGATGTAAAACGCCACCGGGAGTTGATCAGTGCCGTCGGCCTGGGCACCGCTTTCCTGGGCCTGGCACTGCTTTTTATCGATTGGCACGAAGGACTCCCTTTTTGGTGGAAAGTCTGGGAAGGACCGTTTGTGACGGTGGTGGGCCTGGCGATATTTGGCCTGAGCCGGAAGATGAAGGATAAAGGATGAAGGATAAAGGATGAAGGATAAAGGATAAAGGATTAAGTTTTTGTCACTTTATCCTTAATCCTTTATCCTTTATCCTTTTTTACTCTTCATCCTCCATCATCGGTGGGGTAGTGGCCGGGCGGTAAAAGGTGACCAGGGCGGACATCACCTCCCGCTGCACCATGCCGCCAGTGGGACGGTTCAGCAGCACGTTGTTGACGACCAGGGCCGAGGAGCCTCCTCCATCGAGATTGAGGGCGTCCACCGCGCCGAGATCCCGCATCATCACGGCCAATTCCTGCAGGTTGACCCCCCGGCTGGCCGATTGCCGGCCGTCGACCACCAGCAGGATCAGTGTGCCGGATTTGGTACGTCCGGCAGCGGTGCGGGGGTGAATATCGGGTATCGATGATCCGAAGAAGACCTCGTCATCGGCGGTGACCCGGATCTTGCCCTTGCGCAGCAGCATCGGGCCGGCACTCAGGGCGTCGCGCACCGGCCAGATTTGCGCCTTGCGGTAATCGAGCGGCTTGGCGGGTTTTCCCGGGCGGTGGGACGGGGGAGCGGGCCATTGGAAAAGGGTGTCGCGCCGGGTGGTCACCCAGGCAAAGGCCACCTCATCTTCGCTGGTGAAGCCGATCGCCGCCCGGGCGGCTTCGTAACGCAGCGAGTCGCGCAACACCGAGCGGGTTGCCGGGGCCATCATGGTATCACTGCTCATCAATAAACCGGCATGCAGCGCCGGGGTGTGCCCCATGACAAAATATCCCCCATTGATCGCCACCGTGGCCCCGAGATCCCGCGCAAAGCTGGTGACCGTCTCCCGCCGGTCGCTCATATCATCCGAGATGACCACCCGGGTGTATATCTCCGGGTGCGGCTCGTCGATAGTTACATACCAGGCACGCAGCGGCAAGGTATCGTTGAGACCGGCATAAACCCGGATGCCCTCCGGCAGGTTCGCGTTCAGGGAATCGATCGGGGTCCAGACCATCGGCACTTCGGCATAGCGGGTCTGGTCCGGGCGGCAGGCATTAAATCCGACCAGCAACAGCAGCATTGCCGGCCATAATTTCCATTGGGATATTCCCATTGCGTTCAGTTGCTTCGGCTCTCTCCTCATTCCGAACTCACATTTTGTGTCACTTACCGGCACTTATCCCGAAAAGATCAACTTTGGATGGGGTCGACGGATCTGTTACCGGTGCGTTCGGAAAATATAACCCAGCCGCTTCAGAATCAACCCCCAAATTAATCACTTTTAATTTGGATTACCCCGGTTCTGTTGCTATTATCATCTGCCATGGCCGTATAATATGACGGCTCTAAAATTTTATCAATCCGAGAAAGGATAACTAGATGAAGCATGTCTTTGTTTTACTACTTGTGCTGCTGATCGCTTCCTGCCAGAATTCCAATGCCGGCGGGCCTTCGGTGACGCTGAAGACTGAGATCGATACCCTCAGCTATAGCTTTGGGGCACAGATGGGCAGCAACCTGGCTTTCGCCGGTGATACCCTGAATGTCGATGCGCTTCTGGAAGGGTTGCGCAGCGCGCTGCTCAAACAGGATCTGAAGCTGACCGATGATCAAATCTTGGCAGGGTTCAACGACTGTAATCAGTTGCTGCGCGGGAAATTTATGGAAGAGCAGACCCGCCTGGCCCAGGAAAATGTCCAGAAAGGCGAATCGTTTCTCGCCGAAAACAAAACCAAGGAAGGCGTGATGGAAACCCCCAGCGGCCTGCAGTATAAGGTGCTCAGCGAAGGCAACGGTGTGGCGCCTACAGCCTCGGACAAAGTCAAAGTACATTACCGCGGCACTCTGCTTGACGGCAAGGAATTTGATAGTTCCTATAAGCGCGGCGAACCGGCAACCTTCGGCCTCGACGGGGTGATCCCGGGCTGGACCGAAGGAATACAGCTGATGAAACCCGGCGCCAAATACGAGTTCTATGTTCCCTCCAGCCTGGCCTACGGCGAGCGGGGATTCCCGCCCAACATCCCCCCCAACTCCACGCTGATCTTCGAAGTGGAATTGCTGGAGGTCGTGAAGTAGCGATTAACCATTTTATTTCTAAAAAAGCCGTGGCGTAGAAGGTCACGGCTTTTTTTTTGCCACGAATGTACACGAATGCTCACAAATAACTACTTTGGTCCACGGATTACACGGATTTCCACGGAAACTGATAAATTTAGAAACTAACCGGGTAACAGGTTGTTAATCAGTGAAAATCCGTGTAATCCGTGGATTGAAGTAGTTTAACAAGATATACAAACATTCGCGTACATTCGTGGCAAAAAAGCCGTCAATATGCCAGCAGGTAAGCCTGCAGCACCTGCTCAGCGATCTGTTGCAGGGTGTCGAGATCTTCGAATTGTCGCACTTCCAGTTGCTCCGGCAGGGCATAGAGGGTGTAATCGCCGTCGCGGATAATCGACCGGATGGCTTCGCGCTCCAGGATCAAGTGCGCCCGGTCGGAATGACGCTTGAAGCGGATTGCGCTCAGCAGCAGTTGATCCCAATCGAGAAAATCCGCCTGTGCGCGCAGTCGCCCGGCGAGGTTGAGCGCTGCGCTTTTGCCGGCATCTTTTTCGGAATGCACCATGGTCAGGCGGGGCCGCACGTCGACGCGCAGCCGGCTTAGCAGCGCCGGGTTCGGCTGTACTCGCTGGCAGGGCAGGGGGGAAGGGGAGGCGGTGGCGGATACCGGTGCGCCTGGGCCTTCCCCGGACGGCTTCAGTGCCGGGCGATCCGGCTTCTCCGGGTCAAGACCTTCCTGGCGGATAGCGCTCAGAAATGAATTCATATAATCCGCATTCAGGCCGAAAAGGTAGAGGGTCTGGAGTAAGCGCAGCGCCGGTGCCGGAGCTGCTTCCCGCCGCAGCGAGAACCGCTGACCCTTGAGACGCACCCCGCGTCCGAACAATTGCACAATCTGCGGACCCTCTCCCTTGCCCATATTCATAAGCACCATATTGGCCACCCGCCAACTGTTCCAGCCCTCGATAAATTTTTTAGAGCCGATGAGTACATGCAGGGGTTTTTCAATGTGGTGAATTTGATCAAACAGTGAACTGCTGAAATGATCGGTTTCCACCGTCAGGCCTTCCGCCTCCAGCAGCTTCTTCAGCGTCGCCACATCGCCCACATTGATCACCCCGAAATAGTGCGGCGACCCACCGGTTTTTAAGCCGATTTCCCCCTCGCCATGGCGGATCTCCCATAGGGTTAATTCGCCCTTCCCGTAAAACAAGGTCTGGTATATCGACTCCAGGGGAAGGTCCGCTTCGGCAAGCCGGGTCAGTTCCTCTCCAACGCTATCCGCCAGCAGACCGCCTTTTCCATTCAGCAGGGCGGTCTGAGTTTGCAGCAGCTCCCGCAACCGCTCCGGATAGCGGAGTAGCTCGCGCAGAAAACGCACCACCTGGAGGATGTCCGATTCCAGCTTTTTCCCGGCCACCCGGCTGCCCACAAAAACCCATAGCGGTGTTTCGATCTGATACCTGCGCACCTCCGCACGATGTCTGCGGTAGGCGTTCAGTTGGGCAAAGAACGTCAGCAGGGAGGCGCCGAGCATTCGGCGGGAATAACCCTCAGCCAGCGGTCCGGTGCGGAGATTGTAGGTGCGGAATGCCTTGCCGTAGCCATCGTGAAAAAAATGGCGATAGGCATAGTCAAACAGGATCGACTTGGCGTATTCATCGAGCAGAAAGCGATTTTTGCCGATGATCTGTCCGAAAGTAGCGCTGTATTCCAGGATCATCCCTCCCGCTGCCAGGCGTTCGCGCAATTTTTTCCAGCGCTGTTCCACAGAGCGCTGTCCCTTGTGGCCTTCATCGATAAACACCAGGTTGCGCCCTTCGAAACAGGCGATGTCTACCCGTACTCCCTCGCTGGTTTTATTCTCTTCCAGCTTATGGATGTCGAGGATCACTACCGTGTCCGCCGGGGTTTGCAGATGATCGGGATTGCCGTCATACACCCGGCAGGGAATACCGCTGCGCTGGAACTCCTCAGCATGCTGCCGCGAGAGCCCGGCATTGGGAGTAATCAGCAGCATGTTGTCCCAATGGCCCGGGGCGAATTTGAGGAGTTGCCAGTAATGGATGTGCATCAGCAGGGTTTTGCCGCTGCCGGTGGCCATCCAGAAAGCCAGTTTTTGCAGATCGCTTTCCCGGAAGGGGGTAACCGGAGCGCCGGCACTCGCCCGTTCATGGAAGCGGTTCAAATCTGCACGCAGGGCGGCGGCGTCACGGAAGTATGCATCGAAATAGAGCTCCGAGAACAGAATCGCCAGTACCTGAAAATATTTTAACTCTATGTCCGGCTGGTGCCGGCGGGTGCACAGCAGGCGGTGGTATGATTTCAGTGCGCCTTCACAGCGCTGCATCTGTTCGCCGCTAAGGTGTCGCCCGGCGCCATGGCGGTGGAGACGGGCCAGGATGTCGCCGAGTGGGTCGAGCGAGTCGAGCGGCGTTTCCAGGAGATATGCCCGCAGCGCCGAAAAATTCGTAAAACCGAATTGCGCCAGAAAATAGCCCTGGAGTACCAGATGATCTCTTAGCGCCGCTGGTTGTTTAGCCAAAAATTTCTCTCCCTAAAAAGTTGCTCACGGTGGTTTCCTGCATGTCCGGAAACGGAAAGCGGATGCGCTGTTCCCGTCGTTGCGGATCGGTGAAAGCCGGCGTGCGTCGGGGCAGCGACCACTCCCGGCGAAAATCATAGACAAAAACACGTTCCCCTGCGGTATCGGGAAAAAACAGCAGGTAGAAAAACACCTGCTCGCGCATCGCCGGGACAAAAGCGTCGCCAATGATCTCGCGGAAGGAGAGATACTGCCCATGCCCCAGGCTGCCCCCCTGCTCGTCGAGGTAGAGCTTTTCTTCCAGGAAGATCAGCCGCCGGCGGGTGCGGTTGAGGATCAGAAAATCCACATCGGTGCTGCCGGTGCGGCCGAAGGTCTCTGCCCGTAACAGGCGGCTGAGGGGGGAGACGGCATCGTTCTCGATCACCCGGGCGCGGCTGGGCTGCAGCGGTCCGGCGGTGCATTTGAGGAACCCCAGCAGGGCGCGGGCGAAGCTGGCGGTATCGGGAAAGTGGTGCGCTTTCTCACGGTTGCGCACATTGTTGACCCGGATGCCGTCTTGCGCAAAGTGCACGTTCCCGATGCGGATGCCGGGTTGGAAAAACGGCAAAATTCCCCGAAAGCCGGGGTCTTCATATTCCTCCGGTGAGGCGCATTCCCGCAGCAGCATGTAACGAGAAGCCGGATCGGGATTGATCCGGCGCAGGCAGGTTGCGAAGAAGATATTCGCGAAGACCGCCACATCCAGACGGGGTTTCAGCACGCTGTTCCGGGTGCCGAAAATCTCGTCTTTCACCGGTTTGGCCATAGGCGCTCCTGAAACTCGGCATCGATGCTGCGAAAGTCCGGCAGGGTGCAGTCGCCGTTAACATAGACCACTTCCGGTGCTGCGTCGCGGATCGTTGCTTCGATGAAGCGACGGTCGCGGTCGTAATCCAGCCCGGCGGTGGCACGCCACACCGCAACCGTCATCCGGCCTTCCATTGAACCGAATACCAGCACATAATCCCGCTCCCCTTCGTGAAGGGTCTCAATCCTGCTGATCGTCAAACCGATTAGCAGGCTGAAGCTTTCCACCAGATCGACCGCATGAAACGCCGCCGCACCCCCGCGGAAATAGCGCAGGCGGTAGGCAAAAGGATCGGCCAGTGCCGGAAGACGGAGCAAAGCCGGGCTGTGGCGGGTTTCGTAATCAAGCATATAGTTGAGCGTGTAGTCGGGCAACTCGCTCAAACCCGGCGGAGGGAGGGTGAATTCGAGGTTCTCCAGAACGTCTTCATACTGCTCCAGGGTGTGGTATTTGAAAAAGCCGCCCCCTTGCCAGCTCACCGCGCGGGAGATCTCCGAGGCATCGCCGAAGAGCACCTTTTTCATGCGCGGCAGGATTACGCTAAAAAAATGATCTCCCATCTCGATCCCGATCCATTTGCGCCCGAGTTTTTGCGCGGCAGCCGTCGTGGTGCCGGAGCCGAGGAAGAAATCCATCACCCAGTCGCCCGGCGCGGAGGTCGATTCGATCACCCGCCGGAGCAGTGCCTCGGCATTCTCGGTGGGGAACTGATGGCGCTGGGCGTAGCCGGGGATGTCCAGCCATTCATTGCCGACGAGCTCCACATCATAAAGCAACTCCGGCATGCCGCTGATCTCCTGTCCCCGGCAGTCGGTATAGCCGCCCTCCGGATTGATACGGATCTTGCCCCGTTCGGCAAACTGGTCGATGCGCTCCTGGGAAAGGGCCCAGCGGCGATTGCGGGGCGGGTAGAAGGTTTGGCCCAACAAGATGCGGGGGCGCTCGTCGGCACGGGGAAAGTGCAGCAGGGGATGCCACTGCGGCGCGGTGGGACGTTCGACTTCTCCGGGTAGGAACTGCTCGCTGCGGGCGTAAAGAAACAGGCTCTCGGTCTGCACCGTGAACTGACGCGCCACCCGCTGCTTGGCCAGGGTACGGTTGATAATGATCTCGTTGCGAAAATTCTCCTTGCCGAAGTGCTGGTCGAGCAGCATGCGCACATACATGCTGCCATTATAATCGCAGCGCACCAGCATGCTGCCGTCCTGTGCCAGCAGGGGGAGAGCGGCGGAAATCCGGTTCTCCAGCAGGGTGTTCCAGGTGGCGTCCTTGTAGCCGACCTTATAAAAATAATCCGCCTCCTGCTCTTTATTGAAAGGCGGATCGATGTAGATGGTGCGAATTCGCTCGCGGTATTTTTCCTGCAGCAGGTTGAGCGCATGCCAGTTCTCGCTGTGCAGCAGCACCCCGTCGAGCAGGTCATCGAGCGCCTGCCGGCGGCCAAGCTGTGCCAGCAGCCGGGCGGTAAAGGCTGCCGGAAAATGAGCGCTGTCCAGGGGCAGCTGAGCCCATTTGCGGCGCTGCAGTTCCTTCAGGTTTGCATCTTCGTCGGAACCGTGCGAAGGAAACTTCAGGGTGTCGGCCCATTCGGCCAGTTGCGCCGCATTGCCGGCGCAGGTATGCAGCACCTCGGCGAAAAAATCCTTCTCGCAATTATCTCGCAGGGTGGCCAGGGAGATGACATACCCGGTCTTGAGCACGAAACTCTTTTTCTCCCATAGTTTTTGCTGAAAATTCTCCAATTGGGCGAGCAGTGCGATGATCTGTCCTGCGGTTTCCCGGACCACCTGAGCGGCGCTGAGGGCGGCGGCCAGGTGCTCCGGGTGGTGTGGGTCAAGGTCGGCGCTATCGAGCAGCTCATTTTTGAGATAAAATTTCAGTTCCTCGCTGAGGAAGCCTTGCAGGTCTTTATGAATGAAAAAATCTCGGTTGCGCCGGCGGGTGAATTTGGCCAGATGCGCCTCCAGAGGCGATGGCGATTTTTGGCTCTCCTGGAAAAGCGGCGCAAGCGCCGGTTGCGCTGCCATCTTTTCGCGGAGGAGCGTCCACATCGCCCGGTTCAGGGTCTGGCGGTTGTGCGGAGGGTCGGGAGGCGCTATCGCCGCCCCGGCAAGGGGGCCGTAGCTGAAAAAGATCGACACTTCTCCGTTTTCGAATTGATAAATCGGCGGGGCCAGCCAGGTATATTTTTTCTCCGGCGATTTCAGGTTACCCGGTTCCAATTGGGCGGCGAGGAGGCGGAAATGCACCGTCAGCGCCCCCAGGGTAAAGCTGTATTTGCTGAAGAATTCGCTCGATTTGACGTAATACTGACCCTGGTTGATCCAGTAATAGTTGAATTCCTCGCCGTTGTAGGGAATGACATATTTGGCGTTTTTCCCGAAGCGCCGGAGAGGCACAAAATCGCCTTGCTGGTAGTAGCGGGAGAAAAAGCGGATCAGGTGGTTGTAGATTTCCGCGGTCACGGCATCGGTATCCGCCGCGGGAAAAATACCTTCCTCCCGGAAGCGGGCCAGATGGGTTTTGATCGAAGTACCCAGGTCGCGGTCGATAAACTGCTGCAGACGGCGCCGGTTATGATTAATGATACGATAAATGCCGAAGTCGAGGTCCTGGTGCTCCAGTTGAAAAAGTCCCCGGAGGAGTTCGCACAGGCGCTGTTGCAGGTCGATTTTATTCATAACGATGTTTGTTCGCTACGCTCACGATGTTTGCTCGCTGGCGCTCCCGATGTTTGTTCGCTACGCTCACGATGTTTGCTCGCTGGCGCTCGCGATGTTTGTTCGCTACGCTCACGATGTTTGCCGGCTTTGCCGGCGATAATTATTCGTATTCACTTGAGATGTCAAGAAACGCTTGCGTTCACGCTTTCTATCATTCAGCTTCCGCTCTTCGCTCTTCGCCCTTCGCTCTTCGCCCTTCGCCCTTCGCCCTTCGCCCTTCGCTCTTCGCGTCCTCTACATCCAGCATCACTGCTTATAGCATAACACCGCTTCCAGCATCGCCCGGGCGATGGCTTTTTCCCGGAACCCCAGGTCGCGGTATGCGTCACTGGCGGGGCCCTGGTAGATCTGGGCTACGCTGCTGCGCGCCGGCATAAACCGGCCGCTGTGGCAGATGCCCCAGATCTGCCCGTCGTAGGGAGAGCGGATCTCGATGTCGTTGACCTTGCCGAGGGCTTCTTGATAGCGCACCTCCTCGCCGGGCGACTTCAGCGCTACCCATAGGCCTTCCAGGGGAGTCTGGCAGTAGGCGAAGGGGTCGTTAAAGAAATGCTTGTCGGCTGCGGGCGAGGGAAGTTCGTTGCCGGGAAGGCAGATCCGCCCGAGATGGTAATTTAACTCGCCGGCGATGCTGAGGTGGCAGTGTTCCCCGGCGCGATGCCCGGGGTGCAGGCCGATGACCAGCGCCGCCTGATCGATCCGCGAAACCGGATCGCCCGGTTCAGTGTCGATAATGACCTCCGGCTGCAGCGCCTCCCGGGCGGTCTCGAAATCTATCTGGTAAAGCAAGGGGAGCTTACGGTCCTGCCAGAGAAAGCGGGTGGCCGCGGCGAGCCGCTCGGCTTGCGTTCCGCTCTGCTCGCTGAGCAGCTCCGGGGGAAGCAGGCTGGCGGTGACATTCTCCACCGTCTTGACGTCCTGGTGGATCGCCTCGGCAAAAGTGACCTGATAGCGCAGCGGCATATCGCCATTGCGGCTGTAAAGCCACACCCTTTGCCCGCTGTGGAAGCAGGTGATGGCGGCGGCGGTGGCGATCTCGTTAACGCCGATAATGCAAATCATGGGTCAGCCTCCGTTGATTTCCGGAAGCACTTTCAGCTCCAGCTGGTTGTATCCACTTCGTAGCGAGAGGATGGTGTTGATGCGCCGCCGCTTCATCAGGATGTAGCTGGCAAAATCGTAGAGGCCCAGCGGAAGCTCAGCGTGCTTGCGCATCAGGCGCATCGCTTCTTTTTGATTGCGGCGGCCGATCCAGAGGATGGTTAAATGGGTGCCGGTATACGCTTCCTCGATAATCTCATTGAACTTCCAGGCGACAGTAAAACCCAGGTCGCGTTTGATCTCGCTCAGTGCGATGCCGATGGCGATGTTGTGGGTAAAGAGTTTGTCGTCATCCTGCAGGGCCCGGCTGAAGGCGTCGGTAACCGCCTGATGGTGAAGAGCATTGGGATCCAATAATTGCACCCAGGCGCTGTCATCAATAAATATTTTCATGTTCCCTCGGGCGACGCGCTCGATTTGGACAGGTCCAGCAAGCGGAATAAGGGGTTCTCCGACAAGATCAGATCCAGTCGACTGGACTTAAATCGTTTTACGGAAATTTCCACCCGGTCTCCTTCGTGGATGCGTAATTTTTCGGCAACCTCCCGGGGGATCAGGATCTTGTTTCCGGATTCGACCTCACTGACAAATGTGGCGTATTTCATCATGGTGATCCCAGTTTTTGCGAAAAAATAGCAATCTTTTCACCATCTTACAAGATATTTCTGTTTCCACTGCATCCGTGATTACGGGGATAAATTATAAAAAAATTTTGTGAATCGGAACAAGCCTTGCTATCTTAAGCGATTCAATAATAAGGAATGGTCAAAATTACCATGAGATTGCACACAACCTAATGTTCTTGATCTACTTACTGCAAAGTCAAACATGCCGCTCGGCATGCCTGGGAGCAGCGTCGGATTCTGAACTGAGTTGAAAAAGGGAGCACTTTTTAAATGAAAGAACCTATGGTAAAAGTCGCTATATTAGACTTGTATGATAACGAGCCGAATCAAGGCATGCGTTGTATTTTGGATATCGTGCAGAGCTGGGATCGCAAAATCCGCGACATTCCGGTGGTATATCATGTGCACGAGACCCGTCACATGGCCGAGGTGCCGGGGTTGGATTATGATATTTATATCTCCTCCGGGGGACCGGGCAGTCCTTTTGACGGGGTGGGGAAACGCTGGGAGAAACGATATTTTGAGCTGATCGATCAAATTTGGAACCATAACCGCCGGCAAGCGGGGCGACCGAAGCATGTCTTTTTCATCTGTCATTCTTTTCAGATGATGTGCCGCTTTTTTGAACTGGCCACTGTGCAGCAGCGCGATCAGCGTTCGTTCGGCATTCTGCCGGTGCGGAAGACCCATGCCGCCAATAGCGACCTGATGATGAAGGCGCTGCCGGAGATCTTTTATGCCGCTGATTTCCGCCAGTTTGAAGCGGTCGATCCCAACATTGCCCGCTTTGCCGAATTGGATGCGACGATCCTATCCAAGGAAAAGTTCCGGCGTAATCCGCTTCTGGAACTGGCGCTGATGGCCATCCGGGTATCCGATGAAATGGTCGGTACCCAGTTTCACCCGGAGGCTGACCCGGTCAGCATGCTCTACCATTTTCGCCAGCCGGAGCGGAAACAGCAGGTGCTGAGCGAATACGGGGAAGAGCGTTACTATGAGATGATCGAGCATCTGGAAGATCCGGCCAATATTTTGCTGACCCGGCGAAATATTTTGCCGAATTTCCTGAAAAATGCGATTGAGAAGATCTATCCCGAGGCCGCCCTGGCAGATGTAATGAAAGCGGGGTAAGCAGATCCACTGGTTGCAGTTAATTGTGTAAAGTGTTATTGGTTGTTGGCTATTGGTTGTTGGTTGGTATCGTTCGCAATAATCCACCAAAAACCAACAACCAAGAACCAACAGCCAAGAACCAACAACCAAAAACCAACAGCGAAGCTCAAGAGGGAAGCGATGGAAGAACTCCTGGCACCGGAAGAAGTGCGGGTGTTGGGTGTGCTGATGGAAAAGCAGATGACCACCCCGGAATATTACCCCATGACGGTCAACGCCGTCAAGAACGCCTGCAATCAGAAGACCAACCGCCATCCGGTTGTGGAATTTGAGGAAGATTTTGTCAGTGATATCATTGACCGGCTGCGCCGTAAGCGGGTGTTGATCGTGGTCAGTGGTCCGGGGATGCGCGCCCGCAAGTATGAGCATAATTTTAAGGATCTGCTCTTCCTCAACCAGAAAGAGATGGCGCTGCTGTGTATGCTGATGCTCCGGGGGCCGCAAACCGTCGGGGAGTTGCGTGGCCGTAGCGAGCGGATGGCGAGCTTTGAGGGGCTGGAGGAGGTTGAAGAAGTGTTGGGCGACCTCGCCGCCGCCAACCGTCAGCCGCTGCCGCTGGTGCGCAAGCTGCCGGTGCTGCCGGGGCAGAAGGAACACCGCTTTGTGCACCTGCTCTCCGGCGAGCCGGACCTCGAACGCCTGGCCATCGAGGCGGAATTCGATGCCCCGGTCTCATCCCGCTCCTCCTCGGCCGATAAACTGGCCGAACTGGAAGCGCAGGTGGAGACGCTGAGCCGGGAATTAAGCGAACTGCGCGAGGCGTTTGAGCAGTTTAAGCAGCAATTTGAGTGAGGTTCGCAACTACTAGGCCACGGATTACACGGATTTACACTGATTAATACATTGATGGATTTAAGTATATAAAAAATTACAGATTCCCCGGTCAGGGCTGCGGAGAGACACGACGTCGTCATTTCGAACCTAGTTTGTGAGAAATCTATAACTGTAAAAACTTAATTCGTGTTATTCCGTGGTTTCGTTTTTTTAATCTTAAAATTCATTAAAACCAGGATTCAAGCCATGAAAAAATCTATTTGGATCAAGCCGGCCTTGTGGGTGTCATTTTTAAGTGTGCTGATCTGGATCGTATCCTGTGCCGTCAATCCGGTCACCGGGAAGCGGGAATTTATGCTGCTCTCCGATGCGGATGAGGTTCAACTGGGGCAGCAATCCGATCCCCAGGTGATCGCTACCTACGGCCTCTATGACGACGCGAAAATCAGCCAATTTATCACTGCCAAGGGAAAACAGATGGCGGCCATTTCGCACCGCCCGCAGTTGGATTACCAGTTCCGGGTGCTGGACACCCCGGTGATCAACGCTTTTGCCGTTCCCGGGGGCTTTGTTTACTTCACCCGGGGCATCCTGGCCTATCTCAACAACGAGGCGGAAGTGGCCGGGGTGTTGGGGCACGAGATCGGCCATATTACCGCCCGCCACTCTGCCAAGCAGTACAGCCGTTCCCAACTGGCGATGCTGGGGTTGGGAGTCGGTGTGGCAATTTCGGAAGACTTCGGGCGTTTTGCCGGGCTGGCCCAGAGTGGGCTGGGACTGCTGTTTCTGCGTTTTGGCCGTGATGCCGAGCGGGAATCGGATGAGCTGGGAGTGGAATATTCCACCAAGATCGGCTACGACGCCCGGGAAATGGCTAATTTCTTCGAAACCCTAGACCGCATGACCCCCGGGGAAGAAGGTGGTTTGCCCGGCTGGTTTTCTACTCACCCGGCTTCGTCGGAACGGGTCGGCAACGTGCTTCAACTCGCCGCGACCGCTCAGCAGAATCTTAACCCCGCCCAGTTGAAGGTCAATCGCGACAGCTACCTGGATATGATCGAAGGATTGGTTTACGGGGATGATCCCAAAAGCGGGTATGTTGAAGGCAATATGTTCTACCATCCGGATCTGCGCTTTCAGTTCCCGATTCCGGCGGAATGGAAGGCCATCAACACCCCCAGCCAGGTACAGGTGATCAGCAGCGACCAGAAAGCGGTGGTGATGCTCAGCCTGGTTTCCGGCACCACGCCCGCCGATGCCGCCGCCAAGTTCCAGACCGATGCCGGTGCCCAGGTGATTCGATCCGGTGATGCGGACGTCAACGGCTTCCCGGCGCGGACGATGATCTCCGATGTGCAAGGGCAACAGGGCGTGCTGCGGGTGGTTTCCTACTTCATCGCCTATGAAAGCAATGTCTACGTTTTCCACGGCATTTCCGCTCAGGCCAGTTTTGCCGACTACCAGGCCAGCCTGGAATCGGTCATGAAAGGCTTCAAGAAACTCACCGACAGCAGCAAGATCAATGTCGAGCCGGACCGCATCCGGGTGAAAAAAATCACTCGCTCAATGACCCTGCGCGATGCCTTGCTCTCATTCGGCACCCCGGACAGCAAACTGGAAGAGCTCTCCCTGATCAACGGCGTGAATCTGACCGAGACCCTACCGGCGGGGACGCGAGTTAAGACGATCGGGAAATAATAGAAAAGGATAAAGGATAAAGGAGTAAGGATAAAGGATAAAGGTGATGGTTTAAGTTTTAGCACTATTCAGCTGAATTATTCCCTTTATCCTTACTCCTTTATCCTTCACCCTTTATCCTTACTCCTTACTCCTTTATCCTTCACCCTTTATCCTTACTCCTTTACCCTTCACCCTTTACTCTCACTCACCTTAGCAATACTGCGCCGCGCCGCCGCCGCCACTGCTTCAGCGGTCAGGTTTAGCCCCTGGTAAATATCTTGATAGGGAGCAGAGGCCCCGAAACGTTCCAGCCCGACTATTTCTCCGCATTCTCCGGCATATTGATGCCACCCCAGTGTGCTGCCGGCCTCAATCGTCACCCGCGGCTTGAGCTGCGGGGGCAGCACGGAGTGCCGGTACGATGCCGGCTGAGCGTCGAATCGCTCACTGCAGGGCAGGGAGACCACCCGGGCACGAATCTGCTGATTGGCCAGCAAGCCGGCGGCCTCCAGGGCAATGTGCAGCTCTGAGCCGCTGGCGATCAAAATCACTTCCGGGCTGGGTTGATCCAGAACCACATAGGCGCCTTTTTGCAATCCATCCGCCGGGGAAAGATTGCCTCCGCTGCGCTCCAGTACCGGCAGTTTTTGGCGAGTGAGCGCCAGGACAGTGGGGCCGCTACGGTGCAGCAGCGCCATCCGCCAGGCCTGCGCAGTCTCGGCGGCGTCGGCGGGACGGATCACCATCAGGTTTGGAATCGCGCGCAGGGCGGCGAGGTGCTCCACCGGCTGGTGGGTGGGACCGTCTTCGCCCAGACCGATCGAGTCGTGGGTAAAGACATAAATGACCTGGATGCCCATCAGTGCCGCCAGGCGGATGCTTCCCCGCATGTAGTCGGAAAAGACCATGAAAGTGCCGCCGTAGGGAATAAATTCGCCATGCAAAGCCAGCCCGCTCAGGATCGCCCCCATTCCATGCTCCCGCACCCCGAAATGCAGGTAGCGCCCGGAGAAATCATCCGGAGCAATTGCCGTTTCGTTTTTAGGGAAGGTGTTGTTGGAAGGGGTCAGGTCCGCTGAGCCGCCGATCAACCCCGGCATTATTGGCGAGAGGGCATTCAGCACCGCGCCGGAGGCGGCGCGGGTGGCGAGGTCTTTGCCGGCCGGGAAATCCGGCAGTAAGCCTTCCCAATTCTCCGGCAGCTTGTGGGAACGCATCTGGTCGAATTGGGCCGCTGCTTCGGGGTGGGCCTGGCGGTAGCGCTCGAACAGCCGTTGCCAATCTTCCTGCCACTGCCGGCCGTTCTCCCGCGCGGTATCGGCCAGGGAAGCGATCTCGTCTGGAATATAAAATGCGGGGCTTTCCGGCCAGCCAAGCTGCTGCTTGGTCAGGCGCAGCTCTTCTTCCCCCAGGGGTTCTCCATGCGCCTTGGAAGTGCCGGCGCGGTTGGGGCTGCCGTAGCCGATGACGGTACGGCAGGCGATGATCGATGGACGGGCTTCCTCCGTCTGCGCTGCCTGCAGCGCTGCGTCAACCGCGCCGTGATCGTGGCCGTCGACGCGCTGGGTGTGCCAGCCGTAGGCTTCGAAGCGCTTGAGCACGTCCTCGCTGAAGGAGAGGCCGGTGCTGCCGTCGATGCTGATGTGATTGTCGTCGTAGAGCACGATCAGGCGTCCCAGCTTGAGATGGCCGGCCAGAGAACAGGCCTCGTGGGAGACGCCCTCCATCAGGTCGCCGTCGCTGGCAATGACGTAGGTGTGATGCTGAATCAACTGCAGATCGGGCCGGTTAAAACGCTGCGCCAGCCACTTTTCGGCGATCGCCATCCCCACGGCATTGGAGATGCCCTGGCCCAGCGGGCCGGTAGTGGTTTCGATGCCCACGGTATGTCCGTATTCCGGGTGGCCGGGGGTCTTGCTGCCCCATTGGCGGAAGTGCTTGAGTTCATTCAGCGCCAGCGGATAGCCGGTCAGATGCAGGAGGCTGTAGATCAACATGCTGCCGTGCCCGCCGGAGAGCACAAAGCGGTCGCGGTTGGGCCAGTGCGGATCATCGGGATGGTGGCGCAGATGGCGGGCCCAAAGCACCGCCGCCGCATCAGCCATTCCCAGGGGAAGCCCGGGATGCCCGGAATTGGCCGCCTGCACCCCATCCATTGCCAGCCCGCGAATGGTGTTGGCGAATAATTTCAAGTATTTGATTTCCGCTTCAGAAAGCGCTCGATGCGGTGCGTTTGGTTTGTTCATGGGCTTCCTTTCCGGTTCTAACGTAGATTTTAAAGTTTAAAACTGCCGCCATCGAGACACAGAGATCGCTGAGTTAATTGTCAGTTCTCTGTGAACTCTGTCCGCTATGGCGAACAAGTTTTATTCGTGAACATTCGCGTAAATTCGTGGCAAAAAAATACGTATTGCTTTCATCATGGTCAAAATAACCCGATCAACTCCTCCGGCCGATCCACCTGGAAGTCCGGCTGGAATGAGCGGAGATGCTCCCCTGCACGATACCCGTAATTCACCGCGCAGGTATAGGTGCCGGCGGCTTTACCGGCCAGGATATCGTTAGGACTGTCACCAATCATCACGGTTTCCTCCGGGCGGCAGCGAAGTTGCTCCAGAATAAATCGAATACCGTCCGGGGCCGGTTTTAGTGCGATCTTCGGCTGTCCGCCGATCACCAGCTTCATGAAAGGCGTCAATGCCAGCTGCTCGGCCATCTTCAGCGCATAGCCGTGCGGTTTGTTGGTCAGCACCGCCTTGGCATGGCCGGCATAATGGCGCAGCATCTCCGGTATCCCGGGGTAGAGACGGGTATGATCCAGGCAGTGCTCGGCATAATATTGCTGGAAAAGCGTGATCGCCTCCTCCATCTCCCTCATGCTTGCCGGCCCCAGCGCACGCTCCAGAAGTTTCCCCATCCCGTCGCCAACGAAGGTCTGCACCTGCGCTAAACTCACCGCCGGCCGCTGCAGCCGCTGCAGGCTGAAATTGGCCGCCTCCGCCAGATCCTCCAGCGTATTGGCCAGGGTGCCGTCCATGTCGAATATCAGCAGCCTGATCGAAACTGAAAGTTTTTTCATTAGCGGTCTTCCGTAATCGCAAAACCCAAAGTAGTGATTGATAAGACGATCATCAGCAAATCAAATCACAAAATTAAATTAAATATCCGCCGAAAGCGACCGCTAGTTAATTTTTATCCGGCTTGAATAGCATCCAGATTTTCAGATAGTACATGTTTACATGGTTACATGGCTAAATTGTATTGATCGGGGACTCAATTCACATCCCACTTCCCTTCCAGCAATGTAACAATGTAACGACGTATTATCTGCGAAAATCTGTCAAATCTGCGTAATCTGCGTGCAATCAAAATCACGTAATGTGGAAGATTAGACCAGCTCCCGGTGCGTCGGGCAGGTCATACAGCGTGGGCCGCCGCCCCATTTGATGATATTGGGCATGCTCACCTCGATCACCTCCACTCCATGCTCGCGCAGCCGCTGGTTGGTTGCAGCGTTTTCTTTTACGGCGATCACCTTATTATCACCGACACACACCACGTTGCACCCCAGGGTGGGCTGCTCCGCCGGATCGGCTTCGATGACGGTGAAGCCGTCGTTACGCAGATAGGTGACAAACGCCTCCGGCAGTTGGCTCAGATCCGCCAGGCATTTCTTCTCGCCGACCATGGTGAAGAGCACATCGAGATGCAGATCGGCGTGGGGCACGGCAATGAATTCATAATCTGGAAATGCCTGGCGCAGCTTTTCCAGTCCTGCGGCGGTGGTGCGCTGCCCGATCCCTACGGCCAGCTTTTTTTCCCCAATAATGATGATATCACCCCCTTCGGTCACCGCACCGGGCTCGCCGGTGAGGTCGAGGGTCGGGCGGCCCTGGCCGATCTGGCGCATGCTCTCACTTTCGTAAACCCGCTGCTGTTGGCCCAGGCGGCCGACCACCAACGTTGTGCCGACCACGTATGCCGGATCGCGGGTGAAGATTGCCGATTTTCCCTCGCTGCCGATCGCATTGGTGTGCACCACCCGGATGCCGTGGTCCACCATAGTGCCGACAAACAGGTTGTATTCATCCTTGAAGGCGATGGGATCGATGTTGTTGACATTCTGCCGGGCCACGTCGTTGATGGCGTATTTGGCGTGGATCTGGGCGTTCTCCGGGGTGAAAGAGACGATGACTTCGCGCAGTCGCCCGAATTCCGAGTGAACCTGCACCGGCAGGGAGAGGCGGTCCGCCCGCGGGGGGGAATCCTTGCGATAGAATACCAGCAGCTTTTGGGTGCCCGGCCGTCCGCCGTACTCTTCCGGGAGCAGCAGTCCGGCACCGATATAATCGAAGGACATAATTCGGTTGATGATCTGATGAGAGGTCTCGTCGGTGCGGTTTTCGTTATATACGAAGGTGCCGACTCGCGGAGGCAGGCTTTCCGGGACAAGGAGTTCCTCTGCTTCTGCCAGGGCGTTAAGAATGGGAACTTCTTTTCTGGCCACCAGGGCAGCCTGCTTGTGCGGATGAAAGGGAAAGGTCTCGTTGATCAGATCCTTCTCCATGATCAGCCGCGCCCCCCCGTCCTTCATTAATCCATAGCGGGTGGGATCGTATTCGGTGATGCGGAAGCCCGCTTTCAACTGGGCCCGGATGCTGATGGTATTCTCCACCCGCACCGTCAGCCGGATGCGCTGTTTGTGTGCCTCCCGTGCCGCTACCTCCTGAGCCTTGTACATGATTTGCCCGAATCCCCTCCCGGCAGTGCCGTAGGAAAAGGCTTCACTGCGGCGCACTTCCTGCTCTGCGATGGAGCTAAAGAGGATCTGGGAAACCGCTACTACTTCACCGCTCTCATCACGGTACATCAGGTTCTTGCCGCAGTTGCGGATACGCTCCAGCACATTGAAAGGGATCTGCTGTGCGCCCTTGAAGTATTGGTCATCGACTGCTTTCAGCGCCTCCATATCCGCCGCGGTCTGGGCCGTATATACCTTGAACAATTTGCCGTTGTGCTTTACCTGGATAAATTCATTGCCATTTTCATCGTACATCGATTTGTTGATGATGCCTTGAAAAGAGGGGGTGCTCATGAGAACTTCCTTTTATCGTATGCGATTTATTCCATTTGGGAATTGTCATTAGTTGTTGGTCATTGGATGTTGGCTAGAACCGTCTTTCGCCAAGAACCAATAACCAAAAGCGAGTCTCAAGGCAATTCTATCAAGTATCCGGCGGTGCGGGCGCATCCCCGAGCGCCTCCACCGCCATCCGCCCGCTGAGCACGGCGCTCTCGATGGTCGCCGGCAACCCGGTGTCGATCCAGTCGCCGGCCAGGGTGAAATTGGCCAGTGAGGTGCGGGGCGGGGGGCGGAGAGTGAGCGATTGCGGCGTCTGCAGGAAGGTCGCCTGCTTTTCTTTGACGATCTTGTAATGCACCGGCTGAAAATGATCCCGCAGTCCCCTCGCAAAAAAATGGCGGCATTCCCGATCACATAAGTCGAGCAGGGTTTGTGCGTCCATGGTAACCAGATGCTCTGCGGCGCTGATCACGAAGGTGTAACCATACAGTCCCGGCTTTTGTGCCGGATGGGGCAGTTCAAAGATCCACTGCAGGGGCGAGTCGACCAGCCCGGCCGGGAAATCGCCCGGGATCGCCCGCCGGCACCACAGGTTGACGGTGATGATCGGGGAATAGCGGAATCCGGTGATGTCGGTTGGAACAATCCCGCTAAGTCCCGAATCGGCCAGCAACCGGGCCAGCGCATTTGGGGGAAGCGCGGAGATCGTCTCCGCCGCTTCAATCCGCTCATCCTTTTGTGTCATCACAGCGCTGACCCGGTTGCCCTCACGGAGCAAGTGTTTGGCGGTGCAGAACGTGCGAACCTCGCCTCCCTGCTGCCGGATGAACTGTTCCGCCGGGCGGGCAAAGATCTCGCCCAGCAGCCGGGTCGCCAGTCCCAGGCCGCTGGTGGCGGCACTGCTGAGGAAGGCTTTCTGCAGCACCTGGTAGAGCAGGAAGGCGCTGGCCTGGCGCAGCGGGGTGTTGAGGGTGGCCAGGGTGAGCGGTTCCCAAAGGAGCTGTTCCAGCAGCGGCGACTGCCCGGCCTCATCCAGCCATTGCCGTACCGTGAGAGGCTTTAGCTGTTCCGGAACGGTTTGGCGGAACCGCCGGCCCCAGCGGAACAGGTAGCGGCGGTCTGACCGGGAAAGGGGCGCCCCGAAGAGCAGCGGCAGCAGAAAATGCAGCGGTGCCGGCAAGCGCCAGGCGCGAAAGGGGAAGTTGCGGCGTTGGTTAAAGCGGAAGTGGATCGAGAGCGGCTGCTGAAAGTGGATGGCGTTTTCCTGTCCCAGGCGGCGCAGCAGGCGGCG
Organism: Calditrichia bacterium; assembly: GCA_020635015.1. GTDB lineage: Bacteria > Calditrichota > Calditrichia > RBG-13-44-9 > J075 > JACKAP01. Next base: position 114,069 of record JACKAP010000016.1, read on the forward strand.
GGTTTCATGATAACTGGCGGCCAGCACATGCTGCCCGTTGTCGATCATACTGTCCACATCGCGGGCAAATAGAGAGCGGGCCCGCCCTCCCAGCCCGGCGGTACGTTCCAGCAGCAGCGGCTGCCGACCCTGCGCCAGGGCGGCAACGGCGGCCGAGATCCCCGCGAGCCCCCCGCCGATAATCACCACCTTAGATGACATTGGCCGGCGATCCCAACAGCTTTATCTGTGATACCGTCCGCAGCGTGATCCAGAACTTGTTGGGAGTGGAAAGGCGGATCGGCGCCTCCAGCACCCCGAAGCGATTCTCTTCGATCTTCAGCAGCAGGCGGTAGTAGATGTTTTTCATGATTTCCGATACCAGCATGTTGCGCCGCTCGTTATCCGGGAGGCAGCGTTCGGCGAGGTCGTAGTAGTGATGCGCCCGCTCCGCCTGGAATTGCATCAGGCGATGAAAATCGCTGCTGTATTTGTTGTCGAAAATATCCGCGGACGGCACCTTAAAGCGCGACAGCTCCTGCTGGGGAATGTAAATCCGCCCCATCCGGGCGTCGGTGCCGACATCGCGGATGATGTTGGTCAACTGCAGGGCGATGCCGAGGTTCTCGGCATATTGCTTGATCAGCGGATCACGGTAGCCGAAGATCTGGATGCACATCAGTCCCACCACCGAGGCAACCCGGTAGCAATAGAGCCGCAGATCATCAAACGAACGGTAATGGCGGTGATGCAGATCCATGCGCACACCGGCGATCAATTCCAGGAAATACTCGAAAGGGATCGTGAAATGCTCCGCCACCTGGCGCAGCGAATCGAAATAATTGGAGACTTTCCGGGTAAAGCAATTTTTCAACTCCTTTTCCCAGCGGTTAAGCAACTGCGCCTTGCTTTCCGGAGGGCCGTGTTTATCGGCGATATCATCGGTCTGTCGACAGAACGCATAAAGGGTGTAGATCGCCTCGCGCTTTTCCCGGGGCAGGAAGAAAAACGAGTACAAAAAGCTGCTTTTGCTTTCCAGCGTGATTTGCTGATGATTCATCGGTCCGGCTTCCATAAGCGCTACCCGGGTTTATATGAGCGTTCTCAGGGCGATGAGTAACCAATCCCCCTTGTTTAATATCGGACGTTTTTCCAAGACATTATAGTCATTCTGTTCGATTTTATCAAGTATTCGTAATCCTCCTCCAACGGTGAAGCGCAATTCCCAGCGCAGCCGGCGCTGCACCTGTGCCAGCAGGGGCTTTCCGCTGGCGAACCTTCGGCGGGTATGTTTTAACAGCGCCTCCATCAGGGCGGCGAATTCCCGGCTGTGCCGGCGGCGGATAATCGAATCTTCGCTGACCCGGTAGCGCGCCAGCCAATCCTGGGGGATGTAAATGCGGGATTTGGTGATGTCGACCTGCACATCCTGCCAGAAATTGGTTAATTGCAGGGCGGTGCAGATGTCGTCGGAGCAGGCCATCAGGCGGGTATCGCGGTAGCCGTGCAGGTAGAGGATGATCCGCCCGACCGGATTGGCCGAGCGGCGGCAATAATCGAGCAGCGCAGCCATATCCGGGTACCGCTGCTGATCGATGTCCTGCAGAAACGCGCTCAGCAGGTCATCGAACAGCTTAACCGGCAGTTCAAAGCGGCGGATGGTATCGGCAAGGGCCTGAAAGATCGGATGGCCCACCGCTTCCCGGAGGCAGCGATGGAGCATTTCCCGCCAGGCCAGCAATCCTTCACGGTCCCCGGCTTCGTCAGCCAGGTCATCGGCATGGCGGGCAAAAGCATAGATGGGATAGATATGCTTGCGGGACTGCGCCGGCAGCAGCCGGGAGGCAACCGGGAAATTTTCGTAGTGGGATATGGTAATCTCCCGGCAAATCTGGTAGGCCTGATCGAGTGTCAAAAATCGTTCCGTCGAATATCAAACATACTTGCCACAGAGACACAGAGCTCACGGAGAACTGAAGACTGAAAACTGACCGCTGAAAACTAACTCAGTGATCTTTGTGTTGCTGGGACGGTAGTTAACAAGTTAATTATTAATCAATCCTAAGCTAAAAATCTAACCGGAAAATATTCCGCTTTCAATGGAAAAAGAAAATCGTGGATGGGTTGATGAGTGGATAAGTGGATGGAGAGATGAGTGGGGGGAATGAAGCCGGTTTTTCGACCTTGACCAGAATGATGTGAAAATATTGAGAGTCTTTGGATAAAAAAACACTCATTATAAATGAGTCAATTATATCAAGCAAAATTAAGATATTATCGACACAATCGATGACCACTTATAAAATTTGAAAATAAATTTGTGACATTTGGACGCTGCAATTATATTCTCAGCCCTTAATGTGGGCTTCATTAGCTCAGGAAGGTTGTTATGTTAAAGCAAACCGTTGTTACTCAATTGAACTCCTTTCGAAGCGCCGGACTGTTCCCTTACGGCCGGAGAACCTGCCATTTTTTTGGCTGCATGTGATCTGTGCAGCAGTTTATACTTTCCCACTTTCGTTAATTATTATACATGAATCCTATGACGCGAAAGGAAGTATAATGCATTGAATTTTGGCGGTGTGATGTCTTAAGAAATCAAGTTGAACCAAATGATGGAGAGACCTCGTGGAGAGGGATTATCATATGAGAGGAAACGTTCTGGGGAAATTTTTATTTGTTTTTGCCGTGTTGTTGATGAGCAGCGCAGCGGTGTTCTGGGCGGTTACATCGTTTTATAAAATCCAGTCGTCTTACCAGGCCGCCGCCGATACCGTGAGTGAAATCGGTATTTATGCCCAGGGTATTTCCGGCATCGTCAACAAACTCCCCAATAGTGAGAATGATGCGGCTTATCAGGCCGATATAAAAAAGATCCGTTCGTTGTTGCGCAGTATGGAATTGAATCATGCCAGCATGCTGCGCGGCAATCCGGCGATGCTGGCGGAAGAGCCGTTTGCCGCGGAACTGATCGCTATCTATCGCGCAGCGCCGTTGGATGCTGCGACCCAGGTGCAGGCCTATATCAACAATGTGCATCTGCTGCTGAAAACACCGCCTGCCGGTGTGAATCAGGAAAATGTGTTCTGGGCTTACCTGAAGTCCCCGGTCAAGCGCGGTTTTATCGAGATGATCAGTCAGACCATCCGGAACTATCGAACCGTCAATGAGAGCCGCACCTCCGATGTTATTGCGATTGCGGTGGGGATGTTTATGGCGATCATCGTGCTGGCGCTGGGAGGATACCTGCTCTACCTCCGTCTGCAGCCCGGTGAATACAAAGCATATGCCGGGAGTGCTGCCGGCAGTAACGTCGCCTCGGTGTTGCGGGAATTCCGGATGATCCCGGAAAAAACCGAGAAGCGTATCGAGATGATCGGTAAGAAAAGGATTCCGGTGCAGTAGGGGCAAGTCGCGACTTGCCCCTGCAAATCACCCCAGCTTCCCCAATCGTTTTGCCAGCATGTCCTCGATGCGCTGTGCGCTGATTTTTTCCACGCAATTGCCGTTGGGACAGCGCGCCGGGCGGCAATGGTCGCAGGGGGGCACGTCTGGGGTCAACACCCATGCAAGCTGGTCATAAGGCCCCCAACGCCGGGGGGAGCATGGGTCGGAGGGGCAGTAGAACGCCAGCACCGGGATGCCGAAGGCGTTGGCGATGTGGAGCGGTCCGGTGCTGGTGGCGATGAAGAGCGCCGCCCCGGCAGTCACCGCCATCAACTCGCTCATGTTCAATTGGCCGGCCGAATGCCGCACCCGTGATGCATCCAGCGGCGCGGCGATGTGCTCAATCAGTTGCCGTTCCTCTGCCGAGCCAGTGAACAGGATTTGACGATTACTATTTTCCAGTACAAAGCGCGCGATATCCCGATATTGCTGCACCGATAAATTCGGCGCCGATCCCCCGTTCCCGGGATGGATAATCACATATCCCGATTTAAGACCGGTTTCCCGCGTATATTTTTCCCGCCAGTGTTGCAACTCCCCATTTAATTCGAATTCAAACCGCACCGCTTCCTTTTCCGGATCGAGAAAAGGGGTTAAAAAGGTCAGGTTATGGGTTAGCTCGTGCTTGTCGCCGTGCTTGCGGTGTTCGTAGAAGCGCTGGTTTAACAAGAAAGAATACCAGCGGTAGCCGTTGCCGACGCGCAGGGGAATGCCGGCCAGACGGATCGCCGCCGCCAGTGCCGGGCGGGGATAGAACAGGATGGCGGCGTCAAAGCGCTGCTCGCGCAGTTGGGCAACCAGCCGGCGGTGCCCACCCAGGCCGCGATGGACACCCTGGGGATCATACGTCAGGATCCGGTCGATATGACGATGCTGCTGTAGCAGCGGCTTGGTATAAGGGCGGGCCAGGAAGCTGATGTGGATATCCGGGTAGCATGACTTCAGCATCGTTGCGGTGGGTGTGGTCAGCACCACATCGCCGATACGGTCGGTGCGGATCAACAGTATCCGCTCTAATTGTTTCCCCATTTCGCTTCCCGGTTCAATTTCAAAATCCCGGAAATCTAAGCGCTAATCTGCTGCCCGACAACCGAAAAGTTTCTTGCGTTCTTTTTTCGCCACGAATTTACGCGAATGTTAACGAATAAAAACTTGTTTGCCACAGAGCCACAGAGTTCCTGGCGCGGCCTGCGGCCGCAACAAATGGTAAATGCTTAATGCTCAGCGGTAAATGCTCATTGTAAGACTTCCTCTCGATTTGGGTTCTCTCCACGGTTGAGCATTTACCATTGAGCATCTACCATTGAGCATTTACATTCAGCTTGTCACGGTCGGCTTCCGGCGCTATATTCCGCTGCAATGTTAGATGGGAGCCAGACCTGCATGCCCAAAATTTCCGCTGTGATTATTGCCCGCAATGAAGAGAATCATATCGAACGCTGCATTAAATCCCTGCAGGGGGTGGCGGATGAGATTCTGGTGGTGGATACCGGCAGTGTTGACCGCACCATCGGGTTGGCAATGTCGCTGGGAGCGGAAGTGCTGGCGATCGAATGGCAGGGGTATGCCCGCTCGAAAAATATCGGCAACGAACGGGCCAGCTACGATCATATCCTTTCCCTCGATGCCGATGAGGCGCTCTCACCTGAGTTAAGGGAAGCAATCCTGGCAGAAAAACCCCGCCTGGGCGGTCTCTACCGCTTCAATCGCCTGACCAATTATTGCGGGCAGTGGATCCGTCACTGCGGCTGGTATCCCGATCCCAAGCTGCGCCTGTTCGACCGCCGGATCGCCCGCTGGGAGGGGGAGTTTGTGCACGAATCGCTGCAGTACGAGCGCGGCCTGGAGGTGAAGCAGTTGCCGGGCGATCTGTTGCATTATTCTTTCGAGTCGCTCAACGACCACCTGCGCCGGGTCAATCATTATTCCGATCTCGCCGCGCGGGAGATTCTCGAGCAGGGCCGGCACATTTCAGCGGGCAAGCTCTGGCTCAGCCCCCCGCTGAAATTCTTCAAGAGCTATATCCTGAAGCAGGGCTGGCGCGACGGTTTCTACGGCCTGTGCATCAGCGCTATCTCGGCGTTTGACGTGTTTATCCGGTATGCGAAAGTGCGGGAGGGAGTGATAGGGATGAAGGATGAAGGTTAAAGGATGAAGGTTAAAGGATGAAGGAGTAAGTTTTTTATTCTCGTGTTGACTATTTTCATTCCTATCATGTTGTTTCTTATCCTTTATCCTTCATCCTTTAACCTTTATCCTTTATCCCTACCTTTTCTCACGATTTCCTCCGCCCGCCGGTAGGCCACCAGCGTCTGTTCCACCAGTGCCGGGTAGCTGAAGCGCGCCTCGGCGTCGCGCCGGGCGGTTTGTCCCATTTTTTTGCGTAATTCGGCATTGTTGACCAGTGTGGTGATATGCCGTGCCATTGCCTGATGATCTCCCGCCCCACCCACAAATCCGCTGCGACCGTGTTCGACGATTTCCGGCAGCACATTGATGTCGGTGCTGACGACCGGGATGCCCAGTGCCATGTATTCCACCGCAATCCGGCAGATCACCTCCGAGCCGTTGGAGGAAACCACCCCCACATCCAGTGCGCCGATCAATTCCCGGTGGTCGAGGCCGTCGTCGCGGTCGAGGAAGATTACTCGTTCCAGGATACCCAGCTCCCCAGCCAGCACCTGCAGTTCCTCCCGGGTTACATTGCAATCCTCGCCGCTGATGAGAAAGCGCGCCCGGGGCGCTTTTTCCAATGCCTGCGCCGCAGCATGCAGGAAGCTGGCGTGATCCTTCACCGGGTCGAGCCGGGCGATCACCCCTACCAGCACTTCTTCGGGCTTGATGCCCAACTTCAGGCGCAGGGGGGACGGTTCCTGCAGGGGGCGGTAAAAATCCGTGTTCAGCGCGCTATAGATGACGGCGCTGCGCCCTTCGAAAATCGGCCACACCGCCTGGTAGCGCTCGTAGCTGGCTTTGCAGCTGAAGATGTAGAAATCGGTGCCCCTGTCGTGGAGCAGCCGGTTGAGGCGATGATCGCGCGGCGAACGCACATCGCTGACGGTGCGTACCAGCGGCAGGGGAGTGGAGGAGAATTGCCGGAGCAGCGCGCCGAAGGAATGATCTTCCGGGCGGTGTGCATTGATCAGGGTGATCCGCGCTTCCCGTACGTAACGCCGCAGCGCACGCAGGTTGCGCAGGGCCAGCTGCGGCTTGAGCGATTCAAGGTTGATCTCGGTAAAGGTGGGCAGCGAAAAAACCTCACGGGCCTTGCGCAGTGGCGGGCTGTCGATCCTGCCTCCGGCGATGCTGGGAATCCCCGCCCGGTTGAGCGCATCGCACAGGCTGATACCGTAATAGGCGCTGGCGTTCCACCAGCGCACCGAGACCAACTGCAGGGTTTTCAACTCCGACGCCGTCATTTGCTGTTCCTCAAATGTTCCTGCAGCATATTGCAAAACAGCGCGCCCTGCTCAATCGCGTCGTCGAGCGCCAGATGGGCGTGGGGAAGATCGTCGAACCAGCGTCGGGGCATGGCCCGCTTGGTCGAGCGGCGGTATTCCTGCTTTAGCATCGCCATGGCGAAAGTCTTGATGTCGAGCGCCGAGTGGGAGAAGGGGCTTTCCCCGGTAAACCGGATCAGATACCAGTAGACGAACATGAAATCGAATCCTGCCGGATAGGCCACAAACACCGGCCGTCCGGGCAGCGATTTGAGCCAGTTAAGATAATTCTGCATGGCGGTCTCCGGTGACTGTAGATTCTCCCGGCAGGCCGCCCAGGCTTCCGGTTGGCTCTCCCACCAGGCTTGCGTTTTGGGATGGGGCGCCGCGCCGGGCAGGGCTTCCAGGTTGGCGGAAAAGGTGCCAATCAGGGTCTTGTCCGCCTGATAAGCCGCCGAGCCGAAACTGAGCATCGAATGCGGCCCCGGTATCGGCCCATCAGTCTCCACGTCAGTGCTGATGTATAGTTCCATGGCGCTCCAGCAGGTAGTTTAATCTTGAGTTAATGGGTGAATGGGTGAATGGGTTAATGGGGGGCACGGAGGTGTTGCATATTCTCTCCTGAATCGCCTAAATTCCGCACTCCGCACTCCGCACTCCGCACTCCGCACTCCGCACTCCGCACTCCGCACTCCGCATTCCGCACTCTACATCACCGCATCTCCCGCAACACCGGCCCCAACACCTCCCACACATGCTCCGCCACAATCCGGTGCCCTTCCGCCGTGGGGTGAATGCCGTCGGGAAGATTTAATTCCGGGATGCCCGCAACATCCTTCAGCAGGAAAGGGATCAACGCTGCATCATTCGTTTGGGCAAGTTTCCGGTATAAATCGCGGAATTGCCGGGTATACGCTTCTCCCATGTTGGGCGGTGCCTCCATGCCGGCGAGAACGGTCTTCACCCCGGGATTTTTCTCCCGGGTGCGCTCAATGATCTGCTGCAGGTTCTGCCGGGTCAGTTCCGGGGGAATACCGCGCAGGCCATCATTTCCCCCTAATGCGAGCACCAGCACCGCAATTTTACGGCGCATCAGCCAATTGAGCCGGCGCAATCCGCCGGAGGAGGTCTCCCCGCTTAGCCCGGCATTGACCGCTTCGAACGCCCAGCCCAGGGAGTCGATCTTCTGCTGGATCAGGGCGGGAAAGGCCTGCTCCGGATCCAGTCCGTAACCGGCAGTGAGACTGTTCCCCAAAAAAAGTATCGCTTTTCTTTCCTCTGTCGTCTTCGTACTATCTTGCCTCCCGGAAGCGTTGTGTTTTTGCGCTTCGGAAAGCGGTTGCGCTATTACCGGTAACAACATGACCGCTAACGTAAAAAATAGGATGAAGGTGAATTTCCCCGGGCTCGAATATCGCTTAATATTGCTGTTCATTGTCTATTCCGTGTCTTTACAGGATGAAACTTAATTCTCTTTGCGGCGTCAAATTTTTCTCCCTGCGATCAAATACCGGGGAGTTATTGTTCAACCGTAGCAAAAAATAAGCAAAGTTTATGGATATCGCCAGTGTTTTGAAGGTAGAAAATCTGACCAAGCGCTACCGCAGCGGCGAGCGGGATTTGACGGTGCTGGATCATGTCTCGTTCGAAGTTGAAACCGGCACCACCTGCGCCATCGTCGGTCCCTCCGGCAGCGGCAAGACCACCCTGTTGGGATTGTGTGCCGGTCTCGACCGCAGCAGCGAGGGAGCGGTGTTCCTCAATGGAGTCAATTTGAATGAGTTAGATGAGGATGCCCGTTCCCGGGTGCGGAATCAGTATGTCGGCTTCGTGTTCCAGAATTTCCAGTTAATCCCGACTCTCACCGCCCTGGAAAATGTGATGGTGCCCCTGGAGCTGCGCGGAGAACGCGGGGTGCAGCCCCGGGCGGAAGAACTGCTGAAGCGGGTGGGGTTGGGCGACCGCATGGATCACTACCCGGTACAGCTTTCCGGCGGCGAGCAGCAGCGGGTTTCCCTGGCCCGGGCGTTTATCAATCGCCCCAAAATCCTTTTCGCCGATGAACCCACCGGCAATCTCGACGCCGAAACCAGCGAGAAAATCACCGAATTGATCTTTGACCTCAACCGCGCCGCCGGCACCACGTTGGTGCTGGTCACCCACGACCTCGACCTTGCCGGCTACACCGGGCGGATCATCCGTCTGAAAGGCGGGAAGGTGGTGGCGGATGAGCGGGTGGAGATGCTGGATGCTTGATGTTTGCTCGCTAACGCTCGCGATATTTGTTCGCTTCGCTCACGATATTTGCCTTCGGCGTCATTGGCGCTGCGCGCGTCATTGGGCCTTCGGCCGTCACTAGCCTATGGCGTCACCCAACAACCGACAACCGACAACTGACAACTGAAATCTAATGACTCAATCCTCTCTACCCCCCGCAAAAATTTCCATCACCGACTCCTGGCTATGGCGAATGGCCTGGCGCGACAGCCGGGCGCACCGTTCGCGGCTGCTGCTGTTTATGGCTTCGATCATTCTGGGGATTGCCGCGCTGGTGGCAATCACCTCCTTTGGGGAATCGCTGGAGCGGGCGGTCGACGATCAGGCGCGCACCCTGCTGGGAGCCGATCTGGAGCTGCGCAGCGCCGAGCCCTTCTCCACGCTGGCAGAAAGTGTGATCGATTCCCTGGGTGGAGCCCAGTCACGGGAGATTGCCTTCGCCTCGATGGCTTATTTCCCAAAATCCGGCGGTACCCGCCTGGCCCAGGTGCGGGCGCTTTCCGGCGAATTTCCCTATTACGGCGAATTGGAAACCATTCCTTCCGGACAGGGGGCACGATATCAGGCGGCGGGCGGCGCGCTGGTCGATCAAGGACTGATGCGCCAGTTCGGGGTAGCGGTGGGCGATTCGGTCAAACTGGGCACTTATATGTTCCCGGTCGTCGGCGAACTCACCAAGGTGCCGGATCAGGCTGGAGCGGGCATGACCATCGCTCCGCGGATCTACATCCCGCTGAACCTGCTGGAGCAGACCGGCCTGGTGCGCTTCGGCAGCCGGGTGAGTTACCGGGTGTTCTTTAAGTTTGAACCCGGCCGGGAAGTGGCGAACCTGGCCGAGCAGTTGGAAAACCGTCTGCGCGGGCAGCGGATCCGCATCGAGACGGTCGAGTCGCGCAAGGAAACCTTCGGTGCGGTCATGAAAAATCTCTACCGCTTTCTCAACCTGGTGGCGTTTATCGCCCTGCTGTTGGGGAGTATCGGGGTGGCCAGTTCGATCCATGTATATATCAAACAAAAACTGGCTTCCATCGCGGTGCTGCGCTGCGTGGGGGCGCAGATCCGCCAGACCTTCTACATTTACCTGATCCAGGCCGGGGTGCTGGGATTGATCGGCTCCCTGGCCGGTGCCGCCCTGGGGACGCTGATCCAGACGTTTCTGCCGCGGGTGCTGGATGATTTTTTGCTGGTCGAGGTCGATTTTATACTGTCCGGCACTGCGCTGCTGAAAGGTCTGAGCACCGGTCTGGTGATGACCCTGCTCTTCGCTCTGCTGCCACTGATTGCTATTCGCAAGGTTTCCCCGCTGCTGGCGATTCGCGCTTCCTATGAAAGCGACGCCGCCACGCGCCGTGATCCGCTGCGTTGGGTGATTTACGGGATTATCGCCGTGGTAGTGGTGGTCTTTGCCGTCTCGCAGACCCGGGAATGGCTTTACGGGATTGCCTTCGCCGCCGGTCTGGCAATCGCTTTTGGCTTACTGGCAGGGATGGCGAAGCTGCTGATCTGGCTGGTGCAGCGATTTTTCCCCCGCTCCTGGAGTTATCCCTGGCGGCAGAGCCTGGCTAATCTCTACCGTCCCAACAACCAAACCCTGGTGCTGATGCTCGCCCTGGGACTGGGCACCTTCCTGATTACCAACTTGTTCCTGATCCAGGATATCCTGCTCCGGCAGGTGGCTGCCAGCGACAGCGGTAATCAACCCAATCTGATCTTTTTCGACATTCAGGTCGATCAAAATGAAGCCCTGGGACAGTTGGTGCATTCCAAAGGATTGCCGGTATACCAGAATGTGCCGATCGTGACCCTGCGTCTGAAAAGTATTCGGGGGCGGGAGGTGGAAGCCATCCGTGACGATTCCACGAGCAGCATTCCCTCCTGGGCGCTGATGCGCGAATACCGGGTGACCTATCGGGATACTTTGATCAATACGGAAGCAATCACCGCCGGCACCTGGGTGCCGGAAATGCCCCCCCCGGCCGATACGGTGCTGATATCCCTGGAATCCGGGATTGCCGAAGAACTTCAGCTCGGGGTGGGGGATGATCTCGTGGTTGATGTGCAGGGCGTGCCCTTGAATGCCAGGGTGGGCAGCATTCGCCGGGTCAACTGGCAGCGAGTGCAGCCGAATTTCTTCATCGTGTTTCCCAAAGGGGTGCTGGAGGAAGCCCCGCAGATCCGGGTGCTGGTGACCCGCACTCAATCGGCGGAAAGTTCCGCCACATTGCAGCAGGCGGTAGTGGAGGCTTTCCCCAACGTCTCGGCAATCGACCTGACCCTGGTGCTGCGCACGGTGGAGAGCATCTTGAACAAGATTGCTTTCGTGATCCGCTTTATGGCCTTGTTCAGCATCCTGACCGGATTGATCGTGCTGGTGGCGGCAGTGGTCACCACCCGCTTTCAACGTATCCAGGAGAGCGTGCTGCTGCGCACCCTGGGCGCGCGGCGGGAGCTGATCCGCCGGATTTTAGCTCAGGAATATCTCTATCTCGGCCTCCTGGCCTCCCTGACCGGCGTACTGCTGGCGGTCGCAAGCGCCTGGGCTCTGGCAAGATTTGCTTTTCAGGCCAGCTTTCAGATCGCCTGGCTGCCGCTGCTGTCGATCGTGCTGCTGGTAGTGGGATTGACTGTGCTCCTGGGCATGCTCAACAGCCGGGGCATCGCCACGCGGCCTCCGTTGGAAATCCTCCGGGCTGAGGGCTAGTGCTTATTTCGGATTTCGGATTTCGGAATGCGGAGTAAAAAAACGTGGAGCGAAGAGCGTGGAGCGTGGAGCGAAAAGGGTAGGGCGGCCAAAGAATCAGAGAAGATATAGGTTTTGCAAAATAATTTTGATAAAGAACTTGACTCGTTCAGTTCATCTGGCCACCTTCGCTCTTCGCTCTTCGCTCTTCGCTCTTCGCTCTTTCAAAGTTTCATGATTTTGGCTCATGGGTGGTCTTTAGCTTCCAATCGCCATACCATCTCCACTTACTTGTGGCTTTCCGGAGCGAGTCGGTTAAACATTTTTCTCGCTACTATACCTTTCTTTCCGGGCGATTCTTTAACGTCACCGATCAATTATGGGTATCGGTTATTGCGATGATCGATCAAATGATACCCGGCGGAGAAGTCATCCGCCTGAAGATAGATTCCACCATCCGTAAGAAAAGCGGGCGGCAGATTCATGGCCGTGATATCTACCGCAACGGCGCCGGCACTGCCCGGCAGGAGTATCGAACTCTGTTGGGGCTGCACTTTGTCACCGGGATCATCACCATCACATTTGGCAAGCATCAGCTAAATGTGCCCATTGGCATCGAATTATATCTCAAAGAACATTGGGCCAAAGAGTTAGACCTGCCCTTCAAATCCCGCAGTCAACTGGCCCGGGAACTGATTGATCGTGTCGCGAAACGACTGCCGCATCGAGACATACGCGTTATCGTCGATGGGGATTATGCCACGACCTTTTTCCTCAAAGATCTGCCGGCCAATGTTCACAGTGTCGGTCGTTTCCCCATCGACGGCAAACTCTATCATCCATGCGATCCCGCTCAACATACCGGTCGTGGCCGCCCCAGGCTCAAAGGGCAATGCATCGGCGCACCGCGCGATCTCATGCATTCACTCGGCGGATGGATGCCCCATCCCGAGGAAGCCGAAACCGAAATCAAACTCGTCACCGGTATCTGGCATAACGTTTTTCCCAAACAGCAAATCCAGGTCGTGGTGGTGAGACGATTTAACACCGACGATCCGAAAAGAAAGTGGTTGAAGCTTTCTACACCACCGATCTGCGACTCTCGGCAAACGACATCCTCGATGATACCGGAACCGATGGGATATTGAAATCGATTTCCGGGATGCCAATGCCTACTACGGCCTTGCCAAAGATCAATGCCGAAAATACCGGCGGATTGTGGCCATCAACAACTTCCGGATGCTGATGGCGGCATCCAGAACCTTGTTCTGCATCCAGCAATTACAAGAATCCGAAACGCTAAATCTCATCCGCTATCGGCCCTGGTATCGCCAAAAGAAACAACTCGCGCAATTAGACATCGAAACCATCAACCGCGAAATCTTACAAGCTCAGGGAATTTTTCCAACACCTTGTTTTATACAAGATGTTGAAGAAATTACAAAGATCAAACATGGGCCGCAACACCGGGCCGCTTAAAAGGCACGAAACTAATGGCTAGTGCTTATTTCGGATTTCGGATTTCGGAATGCGGAGTAAAAAAACGTGGAGCGAAGAGCGTGGAGCGTGGAGCGAAAAGGGTAGGGCGGCCAAAGAATCAGAGAAGATATAGGTTTTGCAAAATAATTTTGATAAAGAACTTGACTCGTTCAGTTCATCTGGCCACCTTCGCTCTTCGCTCTTCGCTCTTCGCTCTTCGCTCTTCGCTCTTCGCTCTTCGCTCTTCGCTCTTCGCTCTTCGCTCTTCGCTCTTCGCTCTTCGCTCTTCGCTCTTCGCTCTTCGCTCTTCGCTCTTCGCTCTTCGCTCTTCGCTCTTCATTCCGAAGGTCCGCATTAATTCTGCGCAATTTCCGGCAATTTCAGGCGGTTCAATTGCTGCAGCGCCGGCAATGCCTCCAGGTAAAATTGCAGTTCCCTGGTTTGCAAGGGGATACCTGCTGTGATTGCCGGAAGGGTTTCGGTTTGAAGGCGTTCCAATTGTTGCTGCCTTGTTTCCGGCAGTCGATCGGCCAGCGCTGCCTCGATTTCTGCCGACAAAGCTGTGCTTTCCCTGATCACTGTCTGGCCTCTCTCGATTGCGGCGCCGGCGTAAAAAGCCAACTGTTCAATCTTCCGTAATTGAAGCGAGTCCAGGTGAATCCGGGTATAATAGCGACTCTCCAAAGCGTATTCGATGATCGTATTACAAAACTGCGCCTCCCGGATTGCCAGCAGGTTCCGTTCATAATCACTGCCAGCCCGGTTTCGCTCTGCCGCAATCTCTGCCAGTTGCCGTTGTTCCGAGCCGCTGGCAGCCAGATCGAAAAGAAATTTTCGCCAGAGATCCAGGCAGAGGCTGATCCCCCGGGCATGGCGCTGCAGCATATTCGCCTGCGCAACAAGATCCGTCGGGATGGGATGGTGGCTCCTGGTGGCTTGAAGCGAATCAGTATGCAATACTGAAACTTGCGCCTGGAGCATGCCCGAACCGGCAGTTGCCAACATGCACAGTGTTAAAGCAGTCCAAAATATGTATCTCATAAAACGCTCCTGTTTGAAAAGTCTACACCCAAGTAGAGCCTTGTCCGGTGCAGTTTCTCTCATGACTTTATTCCAGTTTGAGAATTTATAAATCAACCCACGAAACACACGAAAGAACACCTTAAAAAAATCTTGAGATATGAAAGTGCCGAAATAGAACGCGGATGACGCGGATGACGCAGATTCTCACAGATTTTTTTATGGTGCTTCGCGTGAAGTTATTAAAAAATTTACCGCAAGGTAGCAAAGCACACAAGTTTTCTTAAGCCTTTGTCTTTAACATAATCTGTCATCCGCGTAAATCCGCGTAATCCGCGTAATCCGCGTTCTATCAAAAGTTTTTGTCATGTACTCAGGCAGAATTGAAAAAGGCAGCCGCGAAGGCTGCCTTTGAGGGGCGGCTGCGGCGCCGGGGGCGCCGCAGCACGAGGAGAGGTTAGGAGAGGATCAGGGGTTGATGTCGCCGGTTTGCAGATTGCAGCTATACCGTTTCCCATCCAGGTCGATTTCCGTATTGCCGTCGCCGATCACGATGGTGAAGGTGCGGTTGATCTCGGTTTCCCGGTAAGCTTCGCCGCGGGTCCAGGTGATGAACGCATGATAGGTGCCGCTGATGGTACCACTGAGCGCTTCCGAAAGATTGCGCGGGCGGATGCCCCGGGGGCCGGTCAGATCGGTGACGGTCAGATCCAGGCTATGATCCATCGTGCGCTGGAGATTGTTGGTGGTGAGGGTGTCGACGCCGGAGCGGAAATAAGTGCCGTTGATCGTGATCAGGTCGGTATTCACATTGGTGGCGGTGAAGCTGCCGGAGAGGCCGGTCAGGTAGTGCGAGATGCGCGGGGTATGATGCTCGCCGCTGCCTTCCACGATGTCGAACTGGATGGTGCGGGCGGTATCGCCGTTGGTCAGCCAGAACTGCTGAGGTTCGCCCTCGGCATTGAGGAATTGCAGATTATACTCCCGGTAGATGCTGGCGGAATGAGTGCCGGCGGGATTGCTGCGCTCGCGTTCGATGAGGATGGTCCAGGTGCCGGTAATCGGATCATATTCGCGGCTGATCGCTTCCGCATCCCCTTCCTGGCCCAGTTTGGCAAAGCCGCTGTTGCTGGCCAGGCTGAGCAGGTCGGCCATCTGGTCGGTGAGACCGCCGGTATCTTCGCTGATGTTGCTGGCCAACGATTCGGCAGCATCATCGCTGGCGGTGAGGGTCGCCGGCTCATCCGCTACCGGATCCATGCTGTCCTTGTTACATCCCATCAGCAGCAGCATGGCGAGGGTTAAGACCAGGGCGAGCAGTTGGCGGTAATTTAGTTGCTTTTTCATGACAGACTCCTTTGTAATAATGTTGTTGTTCTTTTCATTCGCTTCAGTTCAGTATTGAACAACTGCCATGCCAAGAATAGTTTGAGTCTTGATAATCTCAATAAAAACAAATTTATGCGTGTTTTTTGATTTAAAAAGGGTCGGCGCAGTGTGGTTGCTATAATTAATATACTGTACCGTTTCGGACAGTCATTGTCCCGACTGGGATAGAGAGAGGGCAGTTGAAGTGGTGTAGGGGCAAGTGGCCACTTGCCCCGGTGCAGTGGTTGATTGTGGTCTCAGGTTTAAAGCAAGGTGTCCCAATAAGCAGGGGCAAGTGGCCACTTGCTCCTACAGCACCATCCCCGGATCATTTTCATAGGCGGAGCCGATCTGGCAGAGATGGTTGAGCACCTCCGAGAATAAATCGAACAACTGCTTCAACCGTTCCGGATCACGCACGATGCCGACCGTTTCAAAATAGAGCTCATCAACTCCTTCTGGAAATGAAACCCCGAACCAACCTTCATCGGGTTTGACTTCCAGATGGACATCCGGCTGGGTAAGAATCAGTTTACGAATTTTCGGATTGGCAAAGAGTTGTCGCAGTTTTTGCTCATCGCTGCCTTTGATGATGAATTTCTCATCAAATTCCGGCACGCCGATCCGCACATCCTGCATGCCGAAGGTTTTGCCGATCTGGCTGAAGAGCGATTCCGGATAAATTTTGAAGCGGAACCCGTCGCGGTTGAGGTAAGGAGCGCGCAGCCGGGTATAGGAGACGGTCACGCCGCTCATTGCGGATTCGGCATAACTGTCGAGTGTCAACACCCATTCCCCGTGCTTCAGTTCGATCTTCTTTTTGAACAGGGTGTCGCTATAACTGCCGCCCAATTCCCGACTGATCTGGGTCCAGATCTCCTCCTGGCTGGGGTGAAAATGCGGTTTTAGATTGCTCATGGCTTTCTCCTGGTTCAGTTAACGCGATAAAAATATAGCGGGTCATAAAAACTGACTTTCAGTTTCTCTACGTTCCCGTCCTCATCCAGATAGAATGTCAGGAACGCCTTATCCGGCATGTCAAAGATCGGGTTGTCCCAGATGACCCGGAAGGTGTCGTAGTGCCAGTGCTCCAGACGTCCGCGGTGGCGCAGGTTGTAATCAAAATAGAGCTGGCCCTTTTCCAGGCGCACGGTTGCGGGGCCGGAAAGATCGTCCTGATAAGTGCCGGTATAAGCCGGTAATCCCAGTGAAGGCCGGGTGCCGGAAATCCGCGTGTCCTGCAAGGCCTTTTCCCGTTCTTTCGACCGCTCCCGGGCCTGTTTGCCCCACTCTAGATATTCTTGCGACCAATCCCGCTCCGGCGCTCCCAGGAAGCTATCGATAATGCGGTAGGCCAGAGCGCGGGTGGGGCTGTTGGGCGCGAAGTTGGTCATGATCATGATCCCGAGCTTTTCCGAGGGCACCAGGGTCTGCAGCGAAATCATCCCCGACATGCCCCCGCCGTGGCTGATGATCTTCCGCCCATGGTAATCGGAAAGCGACCAGCCCAATCCGTAGCCGTAAAACTGCCGGTCCTGGAAGTCTGCGCTACGCCGAGAGAGAGGCTCCGGCATTTGCAGGCTGTGCATTTCCCACATGATGTCTTTATCGAGCAATTGCTGTCCGTCGATGCTCCCTTCATTCAAATTGAAGCGCATCCATTGGGCCATGTCCAACACATTGGCGTTGAGTGCCGCCGCCGGCGCAACATTGTCGAGGTTGTCAAATGCCACTGGCGCTATTTTTCCCCCGACCCGCTCGTGGGGCATTGCGACATTGGGATGGCTAGCCAGCGCCCGGATGGTCGTATTGCTCTCCGTCATACCCAGGGGGCCGAGAATCCATTGTTGCATCGCTTCGTCCCAGCCAATCCCCGCGACTGCCGGGATCAACTCGCCTGCCACCAGGAACATCAGGTTTTGATACTGGAAAGTGGTTCGAAAGGGAGCGGTGGGTTCCAGGTAGCGGATGCGCCGGATGATCTCATCCCGGCTGAGGTCGTTGCCGATCCAGAGGTGGTCGCCACCGAAAGTCGGCAGCCCGCTTCGGTGAGTGAGCAGGTCGCGCACCGTGATCTCCCGGGTGACGTAGGGATCGAACATCTGGAAATCGCGGCGGTGGCGGATTACCGGATCGTCCCAGTTTAGCTTTCCTTGCGCTACCAGCATGCCCAGCAGGGTGGCGGTGAATGCTTTGCTGTTGGAGGCGACCGCAAAGAGCGTATGCGCATCCACCTTGCCCGGCTGTCCCAGCTGCTTCACCCCGTAGCCTTTGGCGAAAATCAGCGAGTCATTCTTTATGATTGAAACTGCCAGGCCGGGAATCTCCCAATCCTGCCGCGCCTGCTCGATATAAGCATCCAGTGCCTCCAGCGAGACGCGCTGCGCAGTGAGGGGAAGGCTAATGAGGGAAAAGAATGCCAGGAAAAGCAGGGAAATGCGGAGAGTGCAGAAACGATTCATCAGGAATCTCCTTTTCAATGAAACATCCATGCGTCATGTGCTCTTATTAAAAATTGCACATATTCCCGGACAAAACAAAATGAAATCTTGCATTTTACGCTTTCCGGTTAAAGTGTTGACAAAGATCGGGCTTTCGCCTAAATTCGAAGAGCGAAGAGCGAAGAGCGAAGAGCGGAGAGCGAAGAGCAATAATGCTGATTATTGTCTGGGGGGTGGAGTTTCAGTAAATTTATTTCCGCCCTCCGCCCTCCGCCCTCAGCCCTCCGCGATACAAAATAAACCTTACCGGAGAGTTGCCCATGACGACACCCAAAACCAAAACCGATACCTTCCCTTTCGGCCAGCAGGTGGTCTGGCAGCCCAATCCCCGCTGGATGGCGGAGAGCAATATTCAACGCTTGATGGACCGGCATGGGATTCCCGATTATGATACCTTGTTTCAACGTTCGGTGGAGGATATCGCCTGGTTCTGGGAAGCGGCGCTGGAAGATCTCGACATCCAGTTCTATCGCAATTTTGATCAAATCGTCGATTTAAGCAAGGGGATCGAAAATCCGGTATGGTGCGTGGGTGGCGAGATGAACATCGTACACAATTGCCTGGATAAGTGGATGGGCACTCCCACCGGTAATCGCGCCGCCCTGCGTTGGGAGGGAGAGGAAGGGGTTACCCAAATCCTGACCTATGCCGATCTCTACGCCGAAGTGAATCGCTGCGCCAATGCCCTGCGGGAATTGGGGCTTGGTAAAGGTGATGCAGTCGGCCTGTACATGCCGATGGTGCCGGAATTAGCCATCGCGTTTCTGGCGGTGATCAAGATCGGCGGAATCATTCTTCCCCTCTTCAGCGGCTACGGTCCCACCGCCGTCGCTACCCGCCTGGCCGATGCCGATGCCAAGGCCCTGATCACCGCCGACGGGATGTTCCGCCGGGGAAAAAAAGTGCCCCTGAAACCGTTGGCCGATGAGGCGTTGAAAGAGGTGCCAACGGTAAAGCATGTCATTGTCGTCAACCGGGTGGGGCTGGAGAATCCGCCCTGGCAGGCGGGGCGCGATCACTGGTGGCAGGACCTGGTGCCCGGGCAGTCCCCCCGGGCGGAAACCCTCCGCACCTCCGCCGAAGACGTGTTGATGATCATTTACACCAGCGGCACCACCGGCCGGCCGAAAGGGGCGGTGCATACCCATTGTGGCTTTCCGGTCAAGGCGGCTCAGGATATGTTTCATCCAATGGACCTGAAACCGGAAGACACGATGTACTGGATGACCGACATGGGCTGGATGATGGGCCCCTGGGAGGTCTTCGGCACCCTGCTGATCGGCGCCACGATGGTGTTCTACGACGGTGCGCCGGATTTTCCGGAGGTCGACCGCCTGTGGCAGCTCGTGCAGGATCATCACATCACCCATCTGGGGGTGTCCCCGACTCTGATCCGGGCCCTCAAGCCGCACGGCAGCGGCCCGGTGGAGAAGCACGACATCTCCTGCCTGCGCATGGCCGGATCGACCGGCAGTCCCTGGGATCCGGAGTCCTGGATGTGGCTGTTCAAGCATGTGCTGCAGGGCAAAAAGCCCATCCTGAACTATTCCGGCGGTACCGAGATCAGCGGGGGAATCGTCTGTGGAAATTTCTTCAAGCCGCTTAAACCGGCGGCATTTTCCGGGGCGGTGCTGGGGATGGATGCCGATGTGGTGGATGAAGCCGGACAGCCGCTGCGCGGGGCGGTAGGAGAATTGGTGATCCGCAAGCCCTGGATCGGGATGACCCGCGGTTTCTGGCGCGACCCGCAGCGTTATCTGGACAGCTATTGGCGGCGGATGGAAGGGTTGTGGGTGCACAGCGATTTTGCTGCGATCGATCGCGATGGCCTGTGGTACATTCTGGGGCGCAGCGATGACACCATCAAGGTTGCCGGCAAGCGTCTCGGCCCGGCCGAGGTGGAGGCGATCGTCAATGCCCATCCGGCAGTGACCGAATCCGCCGCCATCGCCGTGCCCCATCCGATCAAGGATAACGAGGTGGTGGTGTTCTGCGTGCTGAAGCCGGGAACCAAAGCGACCGAATCTTTACGCCGGGAGTTGATCGAGCTGATCACCGCAGAACTCGGCAAACCTCTGAAACCCAAGGAAGTCAAATTTGCAACAGCGCTGCCCAAAACCCGCAATGCCAAAGTGATGCGCCGGGTAATCCGCGCCGCCTACCTCGGAGAAGACGCCGGGGATGTGAGCAGCCTGGAAGATCCGAATACGGTGCAGGCGATACGGAGTGCTCACTGACGTTCGCGATGTTTGCTCACTGACGTTCGCGATGTTTGCTCACTGACGTTCGCGATGTTTGCTCACTGACGTTCGCGATGTTTGCTCACTGACGATGTTTGCTCTGACTCGCGATGTTTGCTCACTGACGTTCGCGATGTTTGCTCACTGACGTTCGCGATGTTTGCTCACTGACGTTCGCGATGTTTGCTCACTGACGTTCGCGATGTTTGCTCACTGACGTTCGCGATGTTTGCTCACTGACGTTCGCGATGTTTGCTCACTGACGTTCGCGATGTCAAAGACAAGACGCTGGCGAAGCCAGCAAATATCGTGAGCGCAGCGAACAAACATCGCGAGCGAGAGCGAGCAAACATCGCCGGCTTTGCCGGCAAATATCGATGTTTCTCTAATTCTGATGTTTCGCATGGATCAATACGCAGAGAGGACACACTATGGCAAAAATAACGTTTCTCGGCGCGAATCAGACGGTTACCGGATCGCGGCATTTGTTGGAAGTGGACGGTACCAAGATATTAGTCGATTGCGGTCTGTTTCAAGGCGGAAAGGAAAACCGCTTGCGTAACTGGGATCCTTTTCCGGTTGCGCCGGGGGAGATCGACCGTCTGCTCTTCACCCACGCCCACATTGATCACACCGGGTATTTCCCGCGCTTTCATCGCAATGGTTTTGGCGGGCCGGCTCATTGCACCCATGCGTCGTACGACTTGATCAAGATCCTGCTGCGTGACAGCGCCCATCTGCAGAAGGAAGATGCCGCCTGGGCCAATAAAAAAGGGTATTCCAAGCACAAACCGGCGCTGCCGCTCTACACCATCGAAGATGCGGAGAACAGCCTGGAATGCTTCATTCCGGTGCATTACGGAGAGAGTCTTTTCTTCAACAATCTACGGGTGAAGTTCAAGGATGCCGGCCATATTCTCGGTTCCGCCTTTGTGGAGATCCGCACCCGGATGGACGATCGGGAGACCTCGCGCAAGATCGTCTTCAGCGGTGACATCGGGCGGCCGGAGAAACCGATTTTGCGTCCCCCGACCCAGGCCTATAACGTCGATTATCTGATACTGGAATCGACGTACGGCAACCGCCTGCATGTGGATGAGGGCCTGCCGGAAGATGCCCTGGCGCGGGTGATCAATGAGAGCCTGGCCCGGGGCGGGGTGCTGGTGATCCCGGCCTTCGCTGTCGGGCGCACCCAGACGCTGCTCTATGTGATCCGGGAACTGGAAGAGCAGGGCAAGATCCCGGTGCTGCCGGTATTTGTCGATTCCCCGATGGCGATTGAGTCGACCAAGGTTTTCCACAAGTGGATCACCGATCTCGATCTGACCAGCCGGGTGGAGACCCTGGAGGGTAAACAGATCTTTCATCCGCAGCGCTTGCGTTTTTGCAAGACCCGCGACGAGTCGAAGGCGATCAATCAACATAAAAATCGCGCCATCATCATCTCTGCCAGCGGGATGGTGAGCGGCGGGCGGATTCTCCATCACCTGGCGGCGCGGCTCCCGGAGCCGCAGAACACCGTGCTGTTCATCGGCTATCAGGCCGAAGGCACCCGCGGCCGGGCGATCCTGGAAGGTAAGCCGGAAGTGAAAATTCATGGTAAGTATGTGCCGATTAAAGCCAGGATCGAAAATCTATCCGGCTACTCCGGTCATGCCGACTATAACGAATTGCTGGCCTGGCTGATGGGGTTTAACAATAAACCGAAAAAGACCTTCCTGGTGCACGGTGAGGCCGATTCCCAGGAGGCGATGGCTGCCCACATCCGCCAGCACTTCGGCTGGGAGGTGGTGATACCGAAATTTGGCGAGACGTTTGAATTGGATGTTTGATTAACCTTTGGAGGTTAGTGCACCTGATCTAACTCATTATAGGATTTGCTTTTGGCAACGAAGGCCTGGTGATCGGTCAAGTAATGTCTTGAACAAAATCATCAAGAGATTTTCCTGCTTATCCGGGTTTTTCGACCTCACCCCCGGCCCCTCTCCTGGGAGGAGAGGGGAGCTTAACCATCTGATTTACTATATCTTATCCAACTTCTTTAAGTAGAATTAGATACCAAATCTAATTCGGTTGGATCCTGTATACGCCCGCCATCCCCAAAAGGAGGTTGCCAAATGAAAAATGTTTCTATCATCATTATAATAAAGTTAGTAACAATAGTGGCTTATGCACAAAGCCCACCAAACGGTCTCGACACCCTGGGCTGGCTGCCCGGCGGGAGTGCCTCATACGGGTCAGGACTTTCCCCCGAAGGGAATGTTGTCTCCGGTGCTGCGATAATTGTTGATTCGACCGGGCAGTATCAAGTACCGACTCGCTGGACGCCTGCCGCGGGATTGCAGCAGTTTACCGGTCTGCCCGGAGGGCGCGGCGGCCATATGAACGATGCCGCGTCTAACGGAAATTTTTTCTGCGGAATTGCCTTTGATGCTCAGGGCCGGAGTGTCGCCTGCCGCTGGAGCGGCCAGAATAGTATTACCTCTCTGGGATTTCTGCCGAATGGGTCCAGCAGCAGTGCCAAAGCCATATCGGATGACGGACAGGCGATTGCCGGCTCGGCAAACAGCGATTCCGGGTCAACCGGTATCTATTGGACCCAGGCAGGCGGCTTGGTCGATATCGGCGATTTGCCCGGTGGAACATATTATTCGACGGTCGAAGGGATGTCGGGAGACGGTCAGGTGGTGGTGGGGTGGAGCCGCGGCGCGGATGAGTTTCCCCGGGCGTTCAAATGGACGCCCGGCGGCGGCATGACCAACCTGGGCGTCCTGCCGACATACATCGCCAGCCATGCCCGCGGCGCCTCGCTAGATGGGTCGGTGATCGTGGGATCGTGTACCCGCAATGACAGCGTCGGTCAAACCATTCAAGCGTTCCGCTGGACCGCTGCCGGCGGAATGCAGGGGCTCGGCTGGCTTCCCGGCGGGCAGGCGAGCCGTGCCTACCGGGTTTCAAATGATGGAAAGGTGATCGTCGGTACTGCCAGTTCGGCTACAATTCCATCCGATCTGTTTATCTGGCGGGAAAATATCGGGATGATGCGCTTTGCCTACTTTCTGCAGAGCGAATACGGCATTGATATCAGCGATTGGAATTACTTTTTTATCAGTGATATATCCGCTGATGGTAAGGCCTTCTCCGGTTACGGGCGGGATGCAAACAACCGGTTCATGGGATGGCGAATCAAGCTGCCGCCGGTTGCGATTCTTGCCCCCACCGGCGGAGAACGGCTGCAGGTGGGACAGTCTGATACCATCCGCTGGGAAGCCCATCAAGGAAATCTATTCCTGCTGGATTATAGCCCCGATGATGGTGCCAACTATTTCAACATCGGCACAACCACTTCCCCGGGGGATTCGCAGTATGTATGGAAAATTTCCGATTCGCTGGTTACAAGTTCTCATTACCGGATCCGGATCACCGATAGCGTCGATCCAACCATCACCGCTGAAAGCAGCCCCTTCACCATTAAAGGGTACGATCTGACCCGCACCTTGCCGGGCGGCTCCCTGCAAGTTTTTGATCCTTCGAGGCACGGCTGGCAGTTTCCCAATAACTCAAATCCCATGTGGCCCAATACCTGGTGGCAGCAATTCAACTACATTACCGGCACCGACCCTCACACTGGCGATACCTATCCGGAGGAATTTACCGAGCCTCCGGTCAACGCCCTGCCCTGGCATTTTCCGGATTGGCCGTTGTTTGTGGATGTCTTCACCACCGATCAAGCGTACTGGTCAACCTTCGCCCCGATCTACAAGGATGCCGCCATTGAGAAGTGGCGGACCAGCAAACGTAACTGGGGGGGCTCCTGCTACGGATTCGCCATCTCCAGCCTGCTGGCGTTTGATTATAAAACTGAATTCCTGCAGCGCTATCCAACCATCACCCAGGCCGACAGCATCTTCTTCCTGGCAATGACAGATGATATCCGCAAGGCGATCAACGGGAATTATGTGACCCAATATGGGCAGGCGGTGCTGGATAATGATGTGATCGGAAAGCCCAAGTCCCCCCGCGCTCTGCTCCAGGAGGCAAAGACCCTTTTCCTGGATGAGAGCCAGGATGGCCGGGCGGTCACCATGTTCAACGTGGGAGGATCCGGCGCCCACACCATGCTGCCGTATCGACTGAAGCGTGACCGGACCCAGGCCAATCTCTGGCGGCTGTTTGTCTATGATAGCAATAACCCGAATAACGGCAATGTGTTTATCTTGATTGACTCTACGGCCAACACCTGGGCAGACGGTACCGGATTAGGCTGGGGGCCAGCGAGCAATCGCTGCTACCTGGAGCCATCCAGCGGCCTGTTCCTGAGTCCGCCGGACCTGGAACTCCCGAACACCATGATGGAAAATGCTTTTCTGCAGGCTTATACCGGCAGCGATATGGAAGTTGCGATTTATAGCGGCGCCGGAGGGGAGATCGGCTACCAGGATAGCGTGGCTTTCAATACCCTGAGTGACGGGATCGCGATCATTCCCAAGACCGGAGGTTTTCATCCGCCGATCGGCTATTACTTGCCGGCGGGTAGCTATCGCGCCGAACTGAGCGAGTTTTCCGACAGCCTGGCGAGTTTTTCGATGCTTACCGACTCCCTGATCTACCGCTATTCCCGCAGCGATGCCGATTTCTCCCAGCAGGATTTTCTGAGTCTCGATGGAGGTCTGGGCATCGGAAACCCGGATGCGACGGTGAAGACGATCGAGCTGGCAGCCATCGCCCGCTTCGACAGCAGCGAGCGGATGATGACCGTCTCCGGCCTGGAGACCGCCGGTCAGGATTCGCTGCATTTTTCGGTGGTTGCCGGCAGTGAGGTTAAACTGGCCAATGCCGGGATCGCCAAGCAATATGGCCTGCGCCTGTCGCAATCTGACGCTGCCGGGGAGATGGTTTTCAATCATCAGAACATTGATCTTCCGGCCGATGCCGCGCATCAGGTCGTCCCGGTTTGGGATGACCTCAGCCAGCCGGCCACGATTTACATCGATTTTGGTAATGACGGGACCATCGATGATTCGGTGACCGTTCAGAATCAAGTAACGAGCATCGATGACGGGGCGACCGGCCAAGCCGATGAAGTGGGTATTCCCGAACGCTTTATCCTGGCGCAGAACTATCCCAACCCGTTTAATCCTCAGACCACCATCCGTTTTGCGATTCCGGCCGGCTATGACGGAGCGGTGGAATTGGCAATTTTTGATGTAATGGGTAAACGGATTCGAAACCTGGTGATCGCTTCAGGCGAATCACATCTCCCTGCCGGATGGCAGGAATTTGTGTGGGATGGTCGGGATGATGCCGGCAATCTGCTGGCCAGCGGGGTATATTTCTATCGGCTGGCGGCGGGTAAACGCTTCGTTCAAACCCGCAAGATGCTGCTGGTCAGATAATAATGGTAAGCAAAACAGACACCGTACGAAAGGAGTGACCAAATGAAAGTGAAATCCACCGAAACCGCCGTTACCATCCAGCCCACGGAAAACGGGTCGCTGGCCGTCACCGGGCTGGAGAACCTCCGCGACAGCCGGGGCGAGGCGCTGCCAACCAAAGCGAAGATCTACTTATGCCGCTGCGGTGGTTCGAGCAACAAGCCCTTTTGCGACGGCAGCCATAAACGGAACGGCTTCAGCGGGGCGCGGGAAAGCAGCGCATCACTTGACAGGGAAAAAGCCTATCCCGGGAAGCAGATCACCGTGCATGACAACCGCGCCATCTGTTCCCACTCCGAACGCTGTGTGAAGGAACTTGCTGCAGTATTCAGCAAGAAGGCCCGTCCCTGGGTGAACCCGGATGGCGCTTCTCCGGAAGGGATTGTTGCGCTGGTCAAGCGGTGTCCCTCCGGCGCGCTCAGCTATAGCATCGAGGGAACGCAGCAGCGCGATTTTACCCGCGAGCCGCAGATTATCGTCAGCAAAAACGGACCGTATAATGTTACCGGCGGTATTGTTATCCAGAATGAACTCCAACCGCCGTCATCAGAGCATTATTCTCTGTGTCGCTGCGGGGCTTCGAAAAACAAACCGTTCTGCGACGGTATGCATCATACGATCGGCTTTCGCGACGATCAGATTTGATTTGGGCGGTTGATGGACACTCTGGCGCGATTTTTTACCGACAATATTCCCACTCCGGCCATGCTGCTCAGCGGGGGACCGGCGGCGCTGCTGTGGGCGCTTGGCGCGCTCTACCTTTCCGGCTCGCTGAAGCGCCATCGTCGCTGGAAGACCGGCTATACCCGCAAGGTCTTTCATTTCCTGATCTTCAGTTGCGCTGCGCTGGTTAGCTGGCGCTGGGGATTGCCCGGGGTATGTCTCTTTGGCGGAATGACGTCCCTGGTCATCTTGTATGCACTGATCCGCGGCGACGGTCACCTGCTCTACGAAGGCATCGCCCGGGAAAAAGATGCCCCTTACCGCACCCATTACATCGTCATGCCCTATCTGGCGACCCTGCTGGGGGGGATCGCTGCCAATCTGCTCTTTGGGCCCGCTGCCATGATCGGCTACCTGGTCACCGGTGTCGGCGATGCGATCGGTGAGCCGGTGGGCACCCGCTTCGGGCGGCATGAATACGCCGTGCCATCATTCCGCAAGATCAAATCCACCCGCAGCCTGGAGGGCTCGGCAGCGGTGTTTGGCGTGTCATACCTGGCACTACTGCTGGGAATAGGGCTGCTTTCACCGGATGCCCTCTCACTTCCGGTCTTGGGGAAAGCGCTCCCGATCGCCCTTGCCTGCGCCCTGGCGGAGGCCGTCTCCCCCCACGGTTGGGATAATGCGACCCTGCAAATCCTCCCGGCGTATCTCGTAACGGTGTTGATGGTTTAAAAGGATTAAGGATAAAGGATTAAGGATAAAGGATGAAGGATAAAGGATTAAGGATAAAGGATAAAGGATTAAGGATAAAGGATAAAGGATAAAGGATGAAGGATAAAGGATGAAGGATAAAGGATAAAGGATAAAGGATTAAGGATAAAGGATTAAGGATAAAGGATTAAGGATAAAGGATAAGGGATGAAGGATAAGGGGGTAATATATGGAATCCATAACAGTATATTTTATCCTTCGTTAACCTTTAACCTTTAACCTTTATCCTTCATCCTTTATCCTTAATCCTTATTTATGGCAGCGCTTGATTTTGGAAAAAAAATTGATATATTCTACCCTATATCGTGGCTAACCGACACGATTAAATCGCGAAAGGACTTTGAGTTATGACCGATACAGAGAAATTAGAAAAATTTCAGCAACGCATCGACAACGGTGAGAAAATTGAGCCGAAGGACTGGATGCCGGAACGCTTCCGCCGGCAACTGATCCGGATGATCTCCCAGCATGCCCATTCGGAGATTGTCGGGATGCTGCCGGAGGGCAACTGGATTACCCGGGCGCCCTCACTCAAACGCAAGCTGACCCTGCTGGCCAAAGTGCAGGATGAAGCAGGGCACGGATTATACCTCTACTGCGCCGCAGAAACCCTGGGCATAGACCGCCGGGAATTGGTCGAACAACTGCTCAGCGGCAAGGCGAAATATTCCAGCATTTTCAATTATCCCACCCTTACCTGGGCAGACATCGGGGTGATCGGCTGGCTGGTCGACGGCGCGGCGATCGTCAACCAGACCATGCTGGCTAAATCCTCCTACGGCCCCTATGCCCGGGCGATGATCCGGATCTGCAAGGAAGAGAATTTTCACAAACGCCAGGGATACGAGATCGTGGCCACCATGGCCAACGGCACCCTGGAACAGCGCCGGATGATGCAGGATGCGGTCGATCGCTGGTGGTGGCCCTCGCTGATGATGTTCGGGCCCCATGACAGCGAGTCGCCCAACAGCGCTGAGTTGATTAAATGGAAGGTGAAGACTAAAACCAATGACGAACTGCGCCAGCGCTTCGTCAACCTTACCGTGCCTCAGGCGCTGGCGGTGAATTTGAGTATTCCCGATCCCGATCTGAAATATAATGAAGAAACCCAGAACTGGGAGTTCGGGGAGATCGACTGGGACGAGTTCTATGCCGTGATCAAAGGCAACGGCCCGATGAACCGGGAGCGGATGCGGGCGCGTAACCGGGCCGATGCCGAAGGCGAGTGGGTGCGCAAGGCCGCGGAAGCCTATGCCGCCAAACGCGCAGCCAAACCACGGGTGGCATCGTGAGGGGCGATGTTGTAGGGG
>JACKAP010000017.1 GCA_020635015.1 Calditrichia bacterium
AACGCAAAAAGTAAAGTGTATAATTTCAAACGCATCGTTAAACCTCTTCTTTTAGCCACGAATTTACCCGAATGTACACGAATCATTCGGGTAAATTCGCGTACATTCGTGGCCTAGTTGTTCTCAATTTCTACAATATAGATTACCCCGTCTTCATAACTGTTGAAGGCCAGTTGCTTACCATCGGGGGACCAGCTGGGGTTGACTTCCATTAAATTATCGCTGTGGGTCAGGTTGACAATTTCGCTGCCGTCGGCGCTGGCGATGTAGATGTCGGCGCTGAGATACTGGTGGCCGTCATCTTCCGTGACCATGTAGGCGAGGTAGCGGCTGTCCGGCGACCATTGCGGGCGGTAGCCCACGCCGAGATCGGTCAGGCCGCTGCCGTCGACCCCCATCACGTAGAGGTCGCCGCCCACCACCTCGAAGGCCAGGCGCTGCCCGTCCGGAGAGAGGGTCAAGTTAAGATAGCGCTGCCCTTCCAGGGGATCGAAGACCTGCAGATTGCTCCCGTCGCTTTTGGTCACGGCAATTTTGCCGTTGCGGATAAAGGCCAGCAGCGGATCCGCCGAGGGAGCGGTGGTCTCGATACCGGTATCGAAGAAAGCGAGGTCCTGCCCTTCCACCACGTACGCCCGACGGCTGTGGTCGGTGAGGGCCGGCGGGCTCATTCGGCCGGACTGAAAGTCGCTGAGCAGGCGGGCCTGATCGGTGGACACCTCGAAGAGCTTGAGGGCGGAGCGCCGGCGAAAATTTTCGTAGAGCGACACCCGGGCGACGATTGCCGCGCCGTCGTTGCTCCAGTTGAAGCCGAAGCCCGCCCCGGTATCGTTGGAGAGCTGGCGCAGGGCGCCGCTGCGCACGTCAGCGACCCACAGGCCCTGGTACTGCGCCGCGGTGAAGGCGATCAGCACCCCGTCCGGCGACCATACCGGCTGCATAAAATAATTTTCTTCGCCGGCGGTCAGCGGCACCGGGGCGGACTTGATCTGCCACTCCGCCAGTGCGCCGGAGATGCCGGCGAGGATGAAAATAACGGTTAAAAGAATCCGATTCATGGAAAACTCCGATGTTAGTTCGCTGCGCTCGCGATGTTTGTTCGCTTCGCTCACGATATTTGCCGGCTGCGCCGGCGATGTTTGCGCTTCAACAATATAATATATCGATCCGGCTCAGGGAAGTCCTATACAATACGAGAAAAAATTGCTACTATCTTGGCGGGGATGGGGGGGAGATTTGAAATCAGGCAGGTGATTCTTTAGTCGGGAACGAACTGCAATGTCGCTGACCTTCTGGAGATCGAGACGGTTTTCAAGATCAAGATAAACGGATGGCAGCAATCCCGCAGCGTGGTCCCAACAGCGCGACTGTCGGGCTTATTTGTAAAGCAGCTATAATTTGTTGTTCAATTCTTCTCTTTATCATGTATGCAAAGATAACATGAAATATTACATTTGCATAGTTGAAAGCTCACAAACTTGTTATATGTGGGTAATTTGGTAACCCGTGGTGGGTAAATCTGTGTCATGTTATTTGAGGAATTTTGAAATGATGCCACCCTTGGATAGCTTCCACCAGAACAACAAAATGCTCCAATATACCAGCATCCCTCTTGCAAATCGTGTAATTATAGATACCTTTTTGAATTCCTTTTGTCAAGTATGCCTTAAACACAATGAATGAAATTCGTACGTTTCTGATTTTCTGTTTTTCCCGTTTGAAATCCTTCCCAAGCTAAGTATCTTTTTTCATTGCAAAACAATGCAGAAAAGCAACGATATAGGCAAAAAAATATTGTTTTGTCCCTGGTGAGACCTATTGAGTGCATCTGGGTCAGGATGTGCTGGGAATTTATAAGTAGCTGCGTTGCTCTAAATATCGAAACTGGTTAGCTATTTTGACTGATGAGGGTATGATTATGGCAGCGAGAGATAGATATAAGGACGTGTTAGAGAGAATTAAGAAAACGGAGCGGAACGGGGATACTGAACTGGAACTGACTAGCCTAGGACTAATTTCTCTATCGCCGGAAATCGGGCGGCTGACCAATTTAACGAAGCTGGAACTGGGCTTCAATCAACTCACGACGCTACCGCCGGAAATCGGGCAACTGACTAAGTTGACCTTACTACACCTTAACAGCAATCTATTCACGACGCTATCGCCGGAAATCGGGCAACTTTTTAAGCTAAAAGAACTGGTTGTCAACACGAATCAACTCACGACGCTACCGCCGGAAATCGGGCAGTTGGTCAACTTGGCTTACTTGCGTCTTCGTCGGAATCAACTCACGACGCTACCGCCGGAAATCGGGCGGCTGACTAAGCTGACACAACTTGCTCTCGATGATAATCGATTAATTATGCTACCCCCAGAAATCAGGCAGCTGACCAATTTAACGGAACTGGATCTGGGCAACAATCAACTCACGACGCTACCGCCGGAAATCGGGCAACTGACCAATTTAACGGATCTGTATCTGGGCAACAATCAACTCACGACACTACCGCCGGAAATCGGGCAACTGACCAAGCTGACGGCAAAAAATTTATACAATAATCCCCTCAGATTTCCCCCAGTTGAGATTGCCCAAAGAGATATCGCGGTTATCAAGGCCTATTTCGAAGGTATCGAAAATAACGAAACGACTCAACTCTTCGAGGCCAAACTAATAATAGTTGGCCAAGGCGGCGTTGGAAAAACCTATCTGCTGAACCGCTTAATTCACGATAAAATTGATGAAGCGGCCATTTCTACAGAAGGAATCGATATCACTAAGTGGGTAATCAAAACCAAACAAAGCGACTCTTTCCAATTCAATTTCTGGGATTTCGGTGGTCAGGAGATATACCATGCTACTCACCAGTTTTTTCTAACCAAACGTTCACTCTATTTATTTCTCTGGGAAGCTCGTACGGATGCTGATCTTCTCAGTTTTGACTACTGGCTAAATACTGTTAGAATGCTTAGCAATAACTCACCGGTATTTGTTATCCAAAGTAAAGTTGATGAACGTAGCAAGGATATTAATCAAACAAAATGGAAGAACCTTTTTAATAACATTGTATCGTTCCATAATGTCAGCGCAATTGCTGGGACAGGAATCAATGATTTAAAGACAGCAATTATTCGAGAAATCGAAAAACTACCTCATATTGGAGATGTTTTGCCCAAACGGTGGATGGATATTCGTGAACGGTTGGAAGCATTGACAGAGAATTATATTACTTATCATAAATATGTATCAATTTGTCAAGATATGGGTATGGATGATCAACTTATAGAAATTTTGAGTGAATACTATCATGATCTTGGTGTCTGTTTGCATTTCAAGAATAATCCAGTCTTAAGAAACACCTTGTACTTGAATCCGGAATGGGCCACAAATGCCGTTTATCGGGTTGCTGACAGTGAAATTGTTAAAGAAAACGCGGGGAAGTTCCACTTCAATGACCTCAACAAAGTGTGGAGTAATGAGGTTGATTTTCCAGCTGACAAGCATTTTGAGTTAATTGAGTTAATGAAAAGCTTTGAGTTATGCTTTGAACTCCCTGGTGGTAGGGAATATATAATACCAGAATTATTGCCCGCTGAGCAGTTGAAATTTGATTGGGAATATGATGGGAATTCCTGTTTCAAGTATCAGTATGAGTTTATGCCTGCAGGGATAATGACTCGCTTCATTGTCAATGCCCACGATCTAATTAAAGAGAATTTATTTTGGAAGGATGGTGTTGTTTTAACCTGGGAGGACAATGAAGCACTAGTCATAAATAGCGATAACCGGATTATTGAGGTTTGGCTTCGTGGGGAAAATCGCAAAACACTTTTGGCTATGATTCGTCGACATATGGATTATATTCACTCTCCGTTCAGTAATCTGAAAGTTGATGAGATGGTTCGCTGTATTTGTGCCACTTGCTCAAATGCTAAAACACCTTATTTTTTTTCTTATGATTATCTTATCAAAGCGAAGCAGAAGCGGAAGAATACCGTTGATTGTCAGATCAGTCTAGAAGAAGTATTAACGGAATCACTTTTGGGTGAAGTTATTCTCGATAAAGACATTGATAAAGGCCTAAATCATGAAAAGGAAGTCCGTATCAAACGCAGTGTAAACGCAGTTCCCAAAGTAAGAACAGTCAAAGTGTTCCTGGCTTCAGGCAGCGACCTTTCTAAAGAGCGCGAAGAGCTGAAAAATCTATTCTATGACGAGACAAAAAATTATATTCTTGATAGCATTTTCCTTGATCTAATCATGTGGGAAGACCTTAATCACTCGTTCCATGAAGACCGAATCCAAAACCGCTTCAACGACAAGCTGCGGGAGTGTGATATATTTATCAGTATGTTCTGGAAGCGGGTTGGTAAGTTCACCAAGGAAGAATTTGAGGCGGCACACTGGAGTCTAATGAATCACAAAAATCCAAAATATTTGTATGTGTTCTTCAAGGACACAAGAGTAAGGATTGATGACATAGATGATGATATTATGAACATCAAAAAGTTCAAGAAAAACATTCTTGAGTGGGAACAGATCTATAAACCTTTCAAGAATGTCATTGAATTGCGGAGCCAGATTAAACAGCAGTTGGAGATTGTGATCCCGCAAATTGTGAGGTGATGAGGCGGTACAGAAAAATGTAATAATTGAACAGGTGCATAATCGTAGGTTTTTCTGTTCAAATGTCCCGCTGGTACTATATCAAAAAACCTCCGTTTTTTCACATACCAAATTGAACGTCCAGAAAGCGCGAGAAATCGGGCTTTCTGGCTCTCTGATTTCACTACCCTTTTTTGACACCCCCCAAAATCTGAATATTGCCGGCCCGGAAAATCGGCTCACAGTGGATCGTTGAGGAAAGCGCCCTGAAATCTTTCTCCAATCCTTCACCTGGTGACAGCGACCCGGGCGACCAACTGCCGGCAGCATAAACAGCCGATCACGCCACATAAGCCCCGGCCTAAACCTTCACCCCTTGGGGGATCGTCGATCCTGAGCGACCCTGAGGAGCGGTTTTTCCCGCTCGCGCGAGAGCGGCACAAAAATACGAAAAAGCGCTGATTTTTTGATCTGTAGACCTTATCTTTCCATTACCAAGCAAAGGGCTAACCTATGAAAGTAGATCAGGCGCGGGTCTTCATCTCCTATGCCCGGAAGGACCTGGGCAAGGTCAAGGAACTGTATCAGCAGCTGAAGGAAGCGGGGTTTTCACCCTGGCAGGATATTCACGACATCCTACCAGGGGAATTGTGGCATGACGCCCTGATGCGGGCGATCCGCGAGGCGCCCTTCTTCCTGGCCTGCCTTTCCACGAATTCCGTCAACAAACGCGGGGTGATCCAGGAAGAATTGAAAGAGGCGCTGCAGATCTGGCTGCGCAAGCTGGATGACGATATTTATTTCATCCCGGTGCGGCTGGAAGAATGCCCGGTACCGGACGCGCTGGCCAAATTCCAATGGGTGGACCTGCACACCGATGGAGGCTTTGCGAAGCTGAGCCAAGCCCTGCGCGCCGGCATGGAAAAGATCGGGATGGTGGCGCCGCTGCAACTGCGTTCACAGCCGATTGATGACCTTTCGCAAGAAGATGTAAAGGCAATACTAAAGAAATATGAGTTTTATGATTTTAATTCTCACTGGGTGGGCAAAGGGATTCACCACCTGTATGAGGCGAAATCGATAAACGGCCAGCAGGTTGTGCTCGACCATACCACCGGCCTGATGTGGCAGCAATCCGGATCTGAATTAGATCTGTTTTACCCCGAAGCAAAAAAATATATTGACCACCTAAACGGGAAGAAGTTTGCAGGCTTCGCCGATTGGCGGCTACCCACCCTGGAAGAAGCGATGTCACTAATGGAAGCGACGAAAAGAGAAAACGGCCTCCATATTAACACGCTATTTGATGAACAACATACATGGATATGGACTGCCGACCTGCGCGCCTCCGCAGTCTGGAGCGTCAGTTTCCTCTACGGCCACTGCAACTACATCGACGGCCGCTACAACGGCTCTGTGCGTGCAGTTCGTTCCGAAAAATCATCTTGACCCTTTGCGGGATCGCCGATCCTGAGCGGTCCTGTGAGGCGGTATATTTCAGATATATATAAAAAGAGGCAGAAAACGAAAAAACGCTGATTTCTTGCCCGGTAGTTCTAATCTTTCCCTCTCAGTCCAAAGGGGTGCACCATGAAAATACAGCCAGCACGGGTCTTCATCTCCTATGCCCGGAAGGATTTGGGTAAGGTCAAAGAACTGTATCAGCAGCTGCAGGAAGCGGGTTTTTCACCCTGGCAGGATATTCACGAAATCTTACCCGGAGAGGTATGGCATGACGCCCTGATGCGGGCGATCCGGGAGGCGCCTTTCTTCCTGGCCTGCCTGTCCACGAATTCCGTCAATAAGCGCGGGGTGATCCAGGAGGAACTGAAAGAGGCGCTGCAGATCTGGCGGGGCAAGCTGGATGATGATATTTATTTCATCCCGGTGCGGCTGGAAGATTGCCCGGTACCGGAAGCGCTGGCCAAGTTCCAATGGGTGGACCTGCACACCGACGGGGGCTTTGCGAAACTGCACCGGGCCCTGCGCGCCGGCATGGAAAAGATCGGGATCATCGCCCCGCTGCCGCTGCGTTCACAGCTGGCCGAAGACCTTTCGGAAGATGATGTAACGGCCATGTTGGAGCGATATGATTTTTATGATTTCAATCGCTATTGGATGGGTAAGGGGATTCACCACCTGTATGAAGCAAAAGATGTGAACGGCCACCCGGTCGTGATCGACCATACCACCGGGCTGATGTGGCAGCAAGGCGGATCACCGGAAGAAATGACCTACGAAAGAGCACAAGCGTATATCGCCGAGCTGAACAACGACACGTTCGCCAACTTCGCCGATTGGCGCCTGCCCACCCTGGAAGAAGCAATGTCACTGATGGAAGCAAAACAAACCGAAAACAAGTTGTATATCAGCACGCTATTTGATGAACAACAAAAATATATATGGACCGCCGACACACAAACAGCCAAAAATCGCGCCTCCGCTGCCTGGGGCGTCAGTTTCTTCTACGGCCGCTGCGTCAGCCGAGACTTCGGCTTCAGCTACTATGTGCGCGCAGTTCGTGTCGGACCATCATCTTGACCCTTTAGCCCTTTGCATCCGTTTGGGCCATAGGTTTTTTCCTTCACTTGCCGGTCGGCAACACCCTGGCAACCATCTTTCAACCGGTCAACAAAGCGCTGGCGAACCGCCTTTCAGCTGCCTATTTTACTTGTGATAAGGCAAGCTTATCGCCAGTAAACCAGGGGCGCAGCATGGTCGTGTGGGCAGCCGCCGCCAGCGCATTGGCATTGTATAAGTGATAGGATCAGCGGACGCATCAGTTCCGAGATTACATTGGTGTCGAGAATGATCATGGTTCGAAATCAACCGGTTCTCGTTTCGATCCGCGCGCCGGCAGCGGCAGGTCAACGCCGCCTTCTGCACCGAAATACGTTTGCGCCAGCGCCACAAGATCGAGCGGCCCCGGCGTCTCTGCGCTGGAAGCCTGCTGGAGAATTTGCCGGGCATAGGCCTCCAGAGAAATGCCATGGCGCGCTGCCTGGCGGCGCAGGCGCTCCTTGATCTGGTCTGATAGATTGCGAATGGTGATACTGGCCATTTTTTTCCTTTGGTTTGATGCAATATCATCAATGATTGCATTGATGTCAACCTTTTTCCAGGTTGAAAATCTCGAAATCCGAGGAACCTGGCAGTGGCCGGTGGCCGCAATCAAATGGTAATTGCGCATTAAAACATTGCTAAAAACAATGTTTTGGCAAGTGCAGCACAGAGGGGTGGTACCTTCGTTCCACCCCCATATCGATGTTCCGTCGAGTTAACAGTCTGTTTTTTAAACATATAAACACTTTCTTTTAAAAATGCAATTAATTTGTACCACCCTTTCAAAAATTTCATTCGATCCTCATTTTTCCTATAAGTATAACTTTATCAAAGAATTGTGAGATGTGAATATGTTTTGGCAAACCATTTGCCCGTTCATACCGGTGAATGCGGCCGGTATGATATAGCCGCCAGGAATGATGACGACATCGGTATCTGACCGCGAATCGATCGGATACTTCATGGAACAAGAGAGATCAAGATCTATCGTAGGATCGAAAAAAGGAACATACAAATATGAAATGGCTAACGCTGAAAAACACCTTGGATATTTTGACCCCGGAAAATGGGAATACACCGCTGACCGATGCCGGGATGAAGATGCTGGGATTCAAACGCCTGGAAAATGGGCAATATGAACTATCCCGGGAAAATGACACTTACATCGGGTACTTCCGGGATGAACACACGGTTTCGCTAAAACGAATCCGGAAAGATATTCCGCTGAATTCGAATTTCGGCTATTTTCATTTATATAATTTCGGCTATCACAACCTGCCTTCCATTATGCGAAAGCAGGATAGCGTAAAGTCATTAGAGGAATTGAAGGAATTGATCTCGACTCACTAGGATTGTGTCAAGATCAACTGGTTGGTGACCGCCACAGAGACCAGCAGCCACAGGGTTAGTTGTCAGTTGTCAGTTCTCCGTGTGCTCTGTAGCTCTGTGGCAATTATGTCTGATACTTGACAAATTAATCATTCATTGATCGCTGTGATCGTGATTTACCGTGATCACCACTTTCCCCCGCGCATGCCCCGCTTCCAGATAGCCGAGCGCCTCCGGCACCTCGCTGAGCGAGTAGCGCCGGTCGATCACCGGTTTGATCTTGCCGGATTCAAGTAAATCTTTCACAAAATTCAGATCAGCTTGATTGGGCTGCGACAGCAAACTGCGGATTTTCCGGTCGCCAATCATCGACAGCCAGGGCCCCAGGAACAGGCTCTGGAACATCTGCTTCCCGTCACCGCCGATCGAGACGTAGATCCCCCCGGGATTCAAAGCCCGTTTATAGGCGGTAATAGGATGATATCCGCTGATCCCCAGGATCAGGTCGTAACGCTCCCCGCTTTGGGTGAAGTCTTCTTTCGTGTAATCGATGGCCCGGTCGGCGCCCAGCGAGCGCACCAGCTCCAGGTTTCGGCTGCTGCACACGGCGGTGACTTCCGCCTCGAAATATTTGGCGATCTGCACCGCAAAGCTGCCCACCCCGCCGGAAGCGCCGTTGATCAGCACTTTTTTCCCGGGTTGAATTTCCCCTTTGTCGCGCAGCCCATTCAGAGCGGTGGTGGCCGATACCGGTACCGCCGCGGCTTCCTCGAAACTTAGGTTCGCCGGTTTTAACGCGAACACCTTTTCCGGAGCCGCGACATATTCGGCATAAGCGCCAAACCCGTTCTCGGAAATGTCGCCGAAAACCGCATCGCCGGGACGGAGCTTCGTCACGCCGCTGCCCACCGCTTCCACCGTGCCGGCGACGGCCGAGCCGAGGATCTGGTGCTTCGGCTGGCGCAGCCCGAACATCAGGCGCACCGGAAAAGGTGTGCCGCGCAGCAGATGCCAATCGCCGGCATTGGCGCCGGCGGCGTGTACTTTGATCAGAACTTCATCGTCTTTGGGGGTTGGTTTTGACACATCTTTTAGTTCTAGAACATCCGGTGGTCCGTATTTTGTGTATATGATTGCTTGCATGCGCATGCTGCCTTTCCTGCTGAATTCGCGGTTAGGATTTATTTGCCACAGAGGCACAGAGGTCACAGAGAACTGAAAGATCTCCTTTGTGAATTACTGGGCTCTTGT
Organism: Calditrichia bacterium; assembly: GCA_020635015.1. Classification (GTDB taxonomy): domain Bacteria; phylum Calditrichota; class Calditrichia; order RBG-13-44-9; family J075; genus JACKAP01. The sequence continues at coordinate 9,746 of JACKAP010000017.1, forward strand.
TCGGCATATGGCGTCGAGCAGCTTCTAAAATATGCTTCATTGATCAAAAAATCAACTCCGTGCAAACTCGACGCGGAGCGTCGAAGAATAAGATGCCACGCAGAGCGTGGCACCAGAGTAGTAAACAGTGTCGTAAATCTGTGAAAATCTGCATAAATCTGTACTACAATCGCTCAAAACTTTGTTTTTTTAGCAAAATTTTCTGGTAATGTATTGCAATGAGCATTTACCGCTGAGCATTAAGCATTTAGCATTTGGTTGCGGCCGTAGGCCGCGCCAAGTAATCTGTGTGCAATTCTGGGCTAGTAATAATACCAGATCGTCCGATAATCCCGCAAATTCTCCCCGCGGGCGGCCAGTTCTTCCAGGTAGTCGTAGATCGGCACGTCGATGTAGTTGTAGGGAGGCACCGGGGTGATGTTCTTCTCCCAGGGATGCAGCTCATAAACCCGCGAGCCGCTGGGCAGGATCATCACCACCCGGTGGTCCTGCCAGGCGCGGAGGTGGTTCTTGCCCAGGCGGGGCACGTTGAACACCGGCTCGTCGGTGCGGTCGAGCCCGGGCAGCAGCCGGGCCTCTTCTTTGCGCTCCTGCAGGATGCGGGCGATCGGCACCATGTAGCGCCGGGTCTCCTCCTTGCCCTTCATGTTAAAATTGTAGTAGGGATCAACCCCGATGCGTTTCAGGTCGCGGCGCAGCTTGACGCTCTCGAAACGCCGGGAATTTTCCACCGTGAACACTTCCTGGTTATACACCCCCATTCCGGCCCGGCGGATTTTCTGCACCGCCTCCAGCGCTTCGGGGGTGATCTCGTAGGAGTGCTCAAAATGGGTTACCACTGCGATTTCCCGGCGCGGCGGATCGTGGTATTGGCGCAGGATCGCCATCAGGTTTTCGGTCCAGCGCATCGGCAGCACCACCGGGGTGCGGGTGCCGAGGCGGATACGGTAGACCTGCGGCTTTCCGGCGAGGGCTTCGATGATCTTCTCCAGTTGGGCGTCCTTCATGATCAGCGGATCGCCGCCGGTGATCAGCACATCTCCCACGCTGGGATGCTCGTCGAGCCAGGCCAGGGCCTGCGCAATCAACTCCCGGCCGGCCATTGCCTTCGGGTCCAGGCAGCGCTCAATCTCCCAGTTACGCTGGCAGTAGACGCAGATCTGAGCGCAGGTGTTGAAGGGTTTGAGGATGGCGATATCCGGATAACGGCGGGTGATCAACTCCACCGGTGAGGTGTCGTGTTCGCCCATGAAGTCAAACATCGAGCTGCGTTCCTGACGGTGGGTGGCCATGATGTCGACGTATTCCTTGGGCGGGATCACCTGGGCGCGGATGGCATGGTCATAGCCGATGCCGATCTTGCTATCCATCAGGCTGAGGTAGTAAGGCGTGATCCCGAAGGGAATGCGGTGGGCGATGGCCTTCTCGATGGAGGCCTTCTGCTCCACTGTCATCTCGATCAGCTTCAGCAGCGGGGCGGGATCGCGAATGACGTTCTTTAATTGCCATTGATAATTTTGCCAATCGGTTTCGCTGCCGCCGAAATATTGTAGAATGCGGCGGCGGTTTTCTTTGCGCCAGCCGGTAATCTCGGTTTCCAGGCCGGAGGGGTATTTGTGAAAATACTTCGCCATGGTGCCGCCCAGGTCCTCCAGCATGGCGGTGCGCAGCAGGGCTGCCTCCCGGCCTTTCTTCGCGAGGAATTCCGGGATATCCCGGCGCAATCGGTCGTCTTCCCGGTAGATGTCGGTGCGGCCGATCACGCCACGGAAGAGCTGGATCATCTCCATCAGGAAGCCGGCCGACACTTCGCATTCCAGCGCTTTCGCCTGGTTGCGGGCCAGTTTACGCAGGCATTCCAGGGCGGAGAAGCCGGTGCGCTTCTCGTTGATCGGCCCAATGACACTCTTAAACACGCTGATACACTGGCGCACCATCGATTTTTCCAGGATGTGCAGGTCGTTCTCCAGAGCAAAGACTTGCCGCTCCGCTTTTTCCAGGTAAGTGAACAGCTGGTCGCGGGCGGATTCCAGATCCGGTGCGTTTAATAAAATTTGATAAATCTCGGGATTGGCCTCCCAGAGGCGCTGCAGGTAGACCGTATCGTCCACCGCAAAACGGGGTTTGAGCAGGGTGATCTCGTCGGTGAAAACGTCGTCGATGATTTTGGTGCTGAGCAGCGGTTTCTCGCGGGTCGGGGGGTGATCGATGATTGCGGCGTCGTTTGCGGTCACCTTCTCCCGAATGTTACGGAGAGATTTCGGTGACATGATGCCTCCTGGTTTTGGGTTATTTTAAGATACGGCAGGATTCGGGTGGAGGAAAGGGTAATTCGAGATTACCGACCCTGCGCTGAAGGCGCAGAACACCCTTCTGTATCCCGGGGCACCGCTCCGGGATCGCGCCCCTCCTCGTTCTCACCCCCCAACGTGCACGCAGACCCAGTGCAAAAAACCCGGCCCTCCTCCCCTGCGCTGAAGGCGCAGAACCCCCACCTGCATCCAGGGGCAGCGCCCCGGGACCGTTCCCCGCCGCCTTCACCCCCCAACGTGCACGCAGACCCGGTGCAAAAAACACCTTCTCCCGGCAGAAAGCCGTCGTACCCTCCCGGGGCGGTGCCCCGGGATACCGGCGGATGTTGTCCCCTTCCAGGGAATGGTCTGTTTACCCTTAAAGTCGTGGTGACCAATCTTTTTGTAAAAATAACTTGACAAATCAGATTGCCAGGATTATTTTGTGTGTAAAGTAAATTTGATATTATGTCAAAGGAAATAAACTTATGAATAAATCAATACCCGATACCAACGCCTGGGAAGCGCGCACCAAAAAGAACACCAAAAGCCTGGCACTCTGGACCGCCGCCTGGACGCTCTCCATGGCGCTGGCCACGTTCGGCCCCAAATTCATCTGGCAGGGCGATCGCTTATTGACTATCCTGGCGATTCTCCTCAACCTGGGACTGGGCATCGGCATGATCGTGGCGAACAAGCGGCATCTGAAGGGGTTGGATGAATTGCAGCAAAAAATCCAGCTCGAGGCGATGGCCCTGGCGCTGGGAGTGGGTCTGGTGGGCGGTTTGAGCTATTCACTGCTGGACATTACCAATCTGATTCACTCCGATGCGGAAATTTCGCATCTGGTTATTTTGATGGCCCTGACCTACATGGGCGGGATCGTGGCCGGGCAGGTGAGGTACAAATGAGAAATCGATTAAAAGTACTGCGGGCGGAGCGGGATTGGACCCAGGCCGACCTGGCCCATGCCCTGGAAGTGTCGCGCCAGACGGTCAACGCCATCGAGACCGGGAAATTCGATCCCAGCCTGCCGCTGGCGTTCAAGATGGCCCGGCTGTTTGGGTTGGCGATTGAGGAGATATTTCAGGATGAGGCGGGATCATAGGGTGATGAAAAGTAATTATCAGGCCCACGAAATACACGAAATCAACTAAAATATCCAAATTAATATTGAGTTTTAGCCACGGATTCACACAGATTTACACGGATGAGAACCTGGTTTTTCATAAGGAACAACATCATCTGTGTAAATCGTGGCTAAATGAATCCAGCATGTTGCCTTTTCTTTCGAATATTTCGTGTGTTTCGTGGGCTGAAGAATAGCGACGAAAGATGCAATAGCCGTTTTTTTCTTATACCCACCTACTCGTCCACTCATTCACGCTGTTTCAAAGCCTCCAACACCTTCTCCATGACTCTTTCCTGTGTTTCCTCCCCCAAAATCGTCTCAAACGGAAATCCAAACAGCACCACCCGGTAGTCGCTTCCGGAGTAAGCCACCCCGGCGCTGATGTGGTTTTCCCCGTAGCGCAGGATGACGCGGGCGGTGCTGTCGGCCGGCTCGATGCCGTCGGGCGATTCCACGGTGTAGATCTGGGGATGGTAGCCGCTGCTGTAGCGGAAGGTTTCGCCCCGGGGCAGGATGGTGCTGTCCACCGCCATCACCTCCCCGCGCAGGGCGGCATGATTGGTGCGCCAGAAGAACTTCAGGGTTTTCTGCCCGAACTGCACGTCGGGATGCTCTTTCTCTTTACCGGCCTGCAGGTCGCTGCCGATATAAGCGCCGGAGATGAACAACCCTTTGCCCGAATTCAGAAATTGGGTCAGCACCGCCTGCAGTTCCGGGGGAAAGGCCCGGAAGCGCTCCGGCAATTGCGGCTTGGGCCCCCGGGTGGTTTTTTCTTCGCCCATAATTAAATCGATCACATCATAAGGCGCTAAATCCACCATCCCTGCCCCGAGCGCTTCATCACTGGCCGAGACGAACGACCGCCCCAAAGCACGAATCGCTCGCCCGTGAACAAAAGGAAAATCGAAAGTGTTGCCGGGGATGATAGTGGTCTCGAAGTCGGCATGACTGGCCCCGTGGCCCGGAGCGTCATCGTCCTGCCATTTGGAATCGCGGGTGAAGTCGTACTGACTGCCGATGTAGTTGAAATCATAGCGGTCCGGCACGCCCTGGTCCCAGAAGTCGGCGAATCCCGCCAGGTCCCCGTTCTCCAGCGCCGCCGGCCCGGAAACCCGGTCGAAGCCGTTGACGATCAACACCGGCTTATCGCTGCCATCCATCCGGCATACCGCCAGGATCTCGGAGGGGAAGCTCTCCCCGCCGGCATTCACCGCGGTCACTTTGAAGCTGTAGATCACGCCCGTTTCCAGACCGCTGAAATAAAATTCCGGCTGTTCCACCGCCGTCCCGTTATCAAATCCCCCGTCTCCAATCCGGCGATAGACCCGGTAGCTTTCCGGATTCGCCGTCGGCTCCAGGCTGTCGGCCACCGCCTGCCAGCGCAGGCGCACCGTGGCGGAATCGGCAAATTCCGCCCGGAAGTGCGAGACCGGCAGCGGCTGCACCACGTATTCCTGCTGGTACTGAGTCGCAAGGAAGCGCAAGATCGCCTTGTAGATCGAGCGGCTGGCGTCGAAGCGGAACTGCGGATCGAGGGCAAATTTCATGTCGAGAAAATTATGATGGGAGAGCAACTCCAGCAGCGCCGCCGGCACATTGGGACGGGCGGCCTCGCTGTAATAGCGGTTCCAGAGCGGTCGGCGGCGCCACACCGCGTCGTAGCGGGCGCGAATGTCGTCCACCAACTGACTCTGCAGGATATCGCCGAAATCGCGGCTGGCCAGGCGGGAGACGCTGTCCGGGAACACCGTGGCGGAGTCCAGTCCGCCGCTGCTATAGATCATCAAAGTGCCGATGGTGGTATCGCTGCGCGAGTTGCCGGCGTCGGTGTGAAAGGCCAGGGAAAGGTCGATGGGAATGCCCAGCCCGGGCACGTCGCGCTTGCGGTTGGGACCGTAGGGCGCCCCGCGCAGGTAGTTGACCCACTCGCCCCGCCCGCGATAATCGTCGGTGTAATCCTGCGGTTCCTTGCTGAGCTTGTAAACCAGGGTGTCGGGCATTCCGGCGTACTGCATGTAGTAGCGGGCTCCCTCCATGAAGCGCGGGCGGCCGCTCAACCAGCCGTTGCGGATCACGTTGCCCATCCCCCCGCCAAAGCGCACTGCATCGGCGCTGATGATGCCGCCAGCACTCCGGCTTTGATTACTTAGCACCACCCGGCCGGAATCGGGGTGGCTGCCGGCGCGGAAGGGGAACTTGCCGAGGTAGATCCAGGTGCTGCCCCCGATCTGCTGATTGATCCGGAATTCGGTCTCGCCCCCGGCATGATAGACGGTATAGCGGGCGTCATCCACCCGGTCGTCTCCGCCGGTGTAGGCGATGGAGACGGCGTATTCCCCGCTCTCCGGGATCTCCGGCAGCCAGGTGATCTGCGCCGTGGCGGCGCTGTCGGAAGCGATCTCCCGCGAACTGCCCAGCACAAACGGATTGATGCTGTCCGGATAAGGCGGATGCCCGACGGCAAAGCCGGGCTGCGGGCCGTTCTTCCAGCCGGCACTGTCGAGCGCGCTTTCCGCATAGGCAAGACTGTCGGCGCTATCGTTATCAACGATCACCTCGTTCACCTGGATATCCCGCTCCCGGGGCAGGAAGACATTGGCCCCGGCATTCTCCAGCATCGGCACCAAAGGTAGGGCAGGGTGAAGGAGGCCGGGAGCAGGTCCTCGATGGTCTGGAACACCCGGGCGCGCTGCCACTCCCAGCGGTCCAGCGAGGGCTCGTAATACCAGCCGTGACTGTGCCAGAGGGCGACATTGCGATTGTACAACCCGGCGGAAGGGACCAGCGACTTGCTCACATTGCGTACCAACGGCTCGCCGCGGACATCGCCTTTCGGCATGCGCGAGCGGTCGTAGGCCGCCGGATCGCTGCGGTAGTAGTTGGGCACCAACTGTTCGATCGGCCATTCACGGGAATAGAGGGTGAGCCGATAGTCGCGGTAGCGTTTCCCCAGCCGTTCGCGCAACTCGCTGTAGATCCAGGCAACCCCGTCTTCCCGGAAGGGCAGGGCCATGAAGGCCTTGCTGAGGTGCACCTCCAGCCGGCGGCCGGCGGGATCGATGCGCACGCTGTCGATCTTGCTGCCGGAATGGAACCGTACCGGCAGGCGCTTGCGGATGCCCTCCTGGAGGAACACATCGACGGTTTTATAAACCTCGATAGTCGATTTATCCATCCGGGAAAAATCGTAGATCGCACGGTGCCGGAGTCCCTTGCTGGCGCAGCCGGCGATCAGCCAAAACAGGAATAAGGATAAGGAAAAAACGGCGAAGCGGAGATAAGAGTTTTTCATAGTAATTGTATATTTTAGGGTTATTGTCATTGGGCCTTTGGCCGTCATTGGCGCTGCGCGCGTCATTGATACTGCAGCCGTCATTGACCTTCGGTGTCATTGATGCTACGCATGTCATTGGCGCTCCGCGCGTCATTGGTCTACTGCTTCAATGACGGCCGCAGGCCCAATGACGCCGCAGGCTAATGACGCGAAGCCAATGACGCGCGAAGCGTTATCTATAAAGTTCGTATCCCGCCGCCGGCCGCCAGGGGTATTTCGGCTCGAAATATTCCCAGAGCGTCCGCGATACATCGCGCAGCAGCACGAAACCGGCATTATCATCCTCCCAACCGGTGTCGGCCTGGTGGTTGGTGATCACGCAGAAGACGTAATCGCCGGACGGGGCGTTGACCAGCACCACTTCGGAACGCGACTCGTTGACCGCGCCTTGTTTGGACGCCGCCTGCACGTAGGGCGGGATCTGCGAGAGAGCAGTATCATTCCAGTAGATGCGGGTGAGCACCCGGTACATCTCCTCGCTGGCCGCCGGGGAGACCGCCCGGCCTTCGCGGATCATCACCAGCAGCTCAGCCATCTCCCGCGGGGTGGTCTGCCCCCAGCCGTATTGCTCCCAGTTGGGGCGACGCCCTTCGGTGCGGGAGTTCATGCGGGTGGAGGTAAATCCGTTCTGGTCGAGCCATTCATTGATCCCCTCTCCGGTGGCCATCTTCTGCAGCCACAGGCTGGCGTGATTGTCGCTGTAAGTGATCATCAGCGACACCAATTCGTTGAGGGTGATGGTCTTGCCCTCCTGGTAGGACCACAGGATGCTGCCATCGTAAGGATAGTTGATGGAGTCGGCGTACCAGGCGAGCTTTTCATCATACTTCAACTCGCCGGCATCGATCTTGTCGAACACTTTCAGCAATATCGGCACCTTGATCATGCTGGCGGTGGGGAACAGCGTGTCGGCCTGGATCTCCACAATTTTATGCTTTTTCAGATGGCGCACATAAATGCCCACCTTGCCGTTGAAGCCGGTGATCAGTTGAGTCAGCTTCTCGGTGAGTTTCTTGTCGGTCTTCGGCGCGGAAAATCCGGAAAAGATCAGCAGAATTGCAAGCAGGATACTGGACAGGGTACGGTTCATGGATGAGATTCCTTTGATTTTTTAACTACTGCCACCGAGGCACAGAGCGCACAGAGAACTAATAACTGACAACTGATAACTGACAACTAAAAGAACTCTGTGTTCTCTGTGCCTCGGTGGCGAATTAATCGTTTACTGATACAGCAAATACTTCACCCGCCGAGCGCGGAAATCCTCTATTTCTCCATCCCAACTGCTCACCAGGCTATCGAGATCGCCTCCAGCAATGATGGTCTCGCGCACGCTGGCGGTGCCGCACAGGCGGTCGAAGTGGCGCACCCGCCAGTCCAGACTGTCGGGATACATCTGATAGGCCGCATTCACCGCATGGATGCCGGCGCGGTAGGGCTGGAACAACTGGCGGTCGGTCACCCGCAAGTAGGCCCCGCCGCAGGGGCGGTCCATGTGCTTGGGCTGGGAGGAGGCGCCGGGCGTCGATACCGGGGTGAAGACGGTATCCTGGAAGATCACCCCCGGCAGGTTGAGCGCATTGAGGCGCTCGCAGATCTGCCTCCCGTCGATCCAGGGCGCGCCGAAAAGCTGGAAGGGCATGGGGGTGCCGCGCCCTTCGGAGATCGTGGTGCCCTCCATCAGGCAGATGCCGGGATAGACCGTCGCCGAGGCGAGGTCCGGTATGTTGGGCGAGGGCTTGATGAAGCGCAATCCGGTCTGGTCGTACCACTGATATCGCCGCCAGTTTTCTAAGGGCACCACCGTCAGCGCCGGCTGCCCGCCGTTGGTCAGCCAGCCTTCCCCGCTGAACATCTTCGCCAGCTCTCCGACGGTCATCCCATGACGCACCGGGATGGGATAAAGTCCCACAAAAGTAGCAAATTCCGGCTCCAGCAGATTGCCCTCCACCAGCTCTCCGCCGATCGGATTGGGCCGGTCCAGCACCACGAAGGGCTTGCCCTGCTCCGCAGCCGCCTCCATCGCCAGGGCCATGGTGTAGATGTAGGTGTAGAAGCGCGCCCCGACATCCTGAATGTCATACACCAGCACATCGACGTTCTCAAGCATTTTCGGGGTCGGCTTGTTGGTCTCGCCGTAGAGGCTGAAGATCGGAACATCCTTCAGGGGATCGACTTCCGAGTCGACCTTGCTGCCGGCTTCCTCCTGGCCGCGGATGCCGTGTTCCGGCCCGAACAGGGCGGTGACGGTCACCCCGGGCATCGCCATGAACACATCGGTGATGTGCCGGCCCTGGGTGTCGTAGGCGGTGTGGTTGGTGATGATCCCCACCCGCTTGCCGGCAAACAGCTCGGGGAACTCATCCACCCGGTCCATCCGGTGCGCACCATCTCCGGCGATGGGGGCTCGCAGCTGGACAGCATGGCGATGAGGCACAGAGGGAATAATAGTTTTGAGGACATGTTTCTGCCTTTCGCATGATCGATGTTTGTTCGCTGCGCGAACGATATTTGCTCGCTCGCGCTCGCGATGTTTGCTCACTTCGTTCGCGATATTTGTTCGCTGCGCGAACGATGTTTACCGGCTGCGCCGGCGAAGATTCTTGGCAAGTGCAGTTGCCATATGCCGCCCCTTCAGGGCTTGGGGTGTTGGGGGGCAGTGGTCCCGGGGTGACTGCATGCTTGCGCAAGCGCATGAGTCACCCCGGGTTGGGGGCAACAATCCTCCCTTTCAGGGCTCCATGGGAGGTTGCCAGTACCGCCTCCCCGGGAGAATCATGCTCCAAAGAATGAATAATGTTTGGTGTCATTGGCGCCGGTCCGGCAAAAATTTGCAAGGTACACAAACCATGCAGCGCCAATGACACCAAACATTATATTTTAATAAAGATTCGTTTATAATACAAAATCGCCATCATCCCCAGCCAAAACAGGATGTTGGTGACCGCGAACGCCAGCGAGGCGTTCATCGGGCTGGCCCAGGAGGCGAAGAGATTCTCGTAGATCCAGACCTTCAGGGAAAGGTCGCCGATGTGGATGAGGTTAAGCAGCCGCGCCACCAGTCCCGAGAGCACAAACACCGCCAGGGCGTTCATCCCGTAGATGATCGCCGGCAGGGCCCATCTCTGGATCCCTTTCGCATCGATCAGGAAATAGCAGAAACCGAGGAACTGCAGGGCCGCGCCGGAGGTGAAGACCACGTAGGAGCTGGTCCAGAGCGATTTGTTGAGCGGGAATACGATGCTCCAGAACAATCCCACGACGATCGCCAGCCAGCCGATCACGAACATCCAGCTGCTGATCTCTTCTTTCGACTTCCCGGAGCGCAGCAGGTGGCCGGTCAGCACCCCGGACATGGTGGTGGCGATGGCCGGGAGGGTGCTGAGCAGCCCTTCCGGGTCCCAGGTTCGGCTCACCGCCCACATGTGCCCACTCAGCAGATGGCTGTCGACAAACCCCGCCAGGTTGCCCTCCACGCTGAGGTCGCCCGCGCCAAAGCCCGGCACCGGGATCAGCTTCATCATCGCCCAATAGGCCAGCAGGATGATCGCTGTGGCCCAGGCCCGCCCCTTCAGCCCGGTGTTGAGGGTGATCAGCGAGGCGATGCAGTACACCACCGCAATCCGCTGCAGCACCCCGGGAATGCGAATGGTCGAAAAATCATAGGACGGAAAGCCGGACAGCATCAACCCCAGTCCGAAGATCACCAGGGTGCGTCGGAAGACCTTCCAATAAATTTCCTTCGTGGGCTTGCCAGCCAGTTTGGAGAATGAGAAGGTCATGGAAACGCCGACGATGTAGAGGAAAAACGGAAAGATCAGGTCGGTGGGGGTCCAGCCGTGCCACGGGGCGTGCAGCAGCGGGGGATAGACATGGCTCCAGGTGCCGGGATTGTTCACCAGGATCATGCCGGCAATGGTAATGCCGCGGAATGCATCGAGAGAGACGAGACGGCCTTTCATAGGGGTCCTTTCGCTGATTCGTTACCGGTTTGTTAATAGTGAGTTGAAAAAATGGAGCGTGTCTTTGATACGGGCATGCCAGTAGCGCCAATCGTGCCCGCCGGGAAATTCTTCGTAGCGGTGCGGGATGCCCTGTTCCCGGCACCAGTGCTGCAGTTGGCGATTGGTTTCCAGCAGCAGGTGATCGTCCCGCCCGCAGTCGAAGCGCAGCGGAGGGATTTTTTCGCGATGCCGGGCCAGCCAGGTGTAGACATCCTTCTCTCCTTCGTCAATTTCCCGGTACTGCGCCAGGGGCGTATCGACGAACAAAGCAGTCTGATCGAAATGGGTGTAGGCGGAATGGGCCGAAATTCCCCGGAAGCGCGCCGGGTATTTGGCCCCAGGCGCAGCGCCCCGTATCCGCCCATCGATAGCCCGGCAATGAATTGAGGAGACGTATCGCTTAACCCGGGAAGATTCTCCCGCAGGCAGCCGGGCACCTCATCGACGATCCAGCGCTCATAATCGCTTCCGCCATGAGGCAGGTAAGCCGCTGCCCTGGCCCCAGAGGCCGTCGGAAGGCATGGCGATCATCAGCGGGCGCAGTGTGCCGGCTTCGATCATCGCCAGCGCCACCTGGTGCGCCCCGCCCTTATACGCCCAGGACCAGTGACTGCCGAAAACCCCGTGGAGCAGCAATACCAGGGGCAGGCCGGACAGCAAATCGCCGCCGGGAGGGACAAAGACGCTCACATCGCCGCGGCGACCGAGGGCATCGCTGTGAAACGTCAGATGACGCAGATGCTCCGATTCAAACCGGGGATCGGATATCTCCACCTGCGACCAGGCTTTCCGTGGTTCACTCAATCAGCAAAACTCCTTTGGCATTTTTCCCGGCATGCATATCCCGGAAAGCGCCGGCGAGATCCTCCAGCGGATAGGTGCGCGTAACCAATTCATCCAGTTGCAATTCTCCCCGGTGATAGTGATCCAGCAGGCGGGAAAAATCGTGCCGCGGATCGCAGTTCCCATAGAGCGGGTTGATGTAGCGCTTGTTCCATTCGAACAGTTCCATATCAAACTCGATCTTTTGCTCGATCCCGCTCACCTGCACCGCCATGCCGGCATGGCGCACCATCGCCAGGGGAGCGGCACCGAGGGCGGGCACGGCAGTGCACTCGAAGGCATAATCAGCGCCCCGGCCGCCGGTGAGCGTTTTGACCTCTGTTGACGCCGCGAGGAGGCCCGCATCATTGCGCGCTCGGCCTGGATACTGTGGGTGGCGCCAAAGCGGCGGGCCATCTCCAGGCGCGCCGGGTTGACATCGACCGCAATGATCATCGTCGCGCCGGCCAGACGGCCGCCCTGGATCACATTCAGCCCCACCCCGCCGCAGCCAAGCACCGCCATACTGCTGCCGGGCGGCACTTCCGCCACATTGAGCACCGATCCCACCCCGGTCATCACCCCGCATCCAACGATGCAGGCGCTGGCAAAGGGCACGGCCTGGTCCATCTTGACCAGCGCCGCCGGGGGCACCACGGTATGGGTGGACATGGTCCCCAGCTCAAACGCCCGGCCGATGGGGTTGCCATGACAGCGGGTGCGGGCGTGTGGCACCCTGGGTTTATCTTCGCAGAGTACAAAATTGCCCTGGCGGCACTGGAAGCATCGGTAACAGGGAATCGCCCAGTTCAGCAGCACATGATCGCCCGGGACGAAGCCATCCACGCCCTCCCCAACCCCGGCCACCACGCCGGCGCCCTCGTGGCCCATGATCAGGGTGTTTCCCCAGCGCATGCTGTCATAATCCGTATGGCAGACCCCGGAGGCGCGCAGCGCCACCAGCACCTCACCCGGCTGCGGAGGATCGACCTCGATCGCTTCCAGCCGGAAGCCACCCTGCCCGTCCGTCACCATCGCCCGGCCATGAATCATACACACTCCTGTTTGACAACAAGGATAAAGGATGAAGGATAAAGGATAAAGGATAAGGGATAAAGGATAAAGTGATTAATGTACTTTATATAATCTGGCAGTGCTAATTTTCCCCGCTATCCTCTATCCTTTTACTTTCACCCTTACTCCTTACTCCTTTAACCTTCATCCTTTAACCTTACTCCTTTAACCTTCATCCTTTAACCTTCCAACAGCCCCTTCACCAGATCCACCGCTGCCGGGGCATTTTTGGCATAGCCGTCGGCGCCGATCTTTTCGGCGTAGGCCGGGGTGACGGCGCGCCGCCCACGATGACCTTCAGTTGGGAGCGCAGGCCTTGCTGCTCGAAGGCGGCAATGGTATCGGCCATCGCCGGCATGGTGGTGGTGAGGAGGGCAGAGAGGCCCAGCACCTGGGGCTGGTGAGTGCGGCACAGTTCGATCAGCCGGGCCGGGGAGGCGTCCACCCCGGCGTCGATCACCTCAAAGCCGTTGCCCTTCAGCATGATCCCCACCAAATTTTTTCCGATATCATGAATATCCCCCTTCACCGTGCCCAGCAGCACTTTCGCCACCGGTTTGATATCCGAGGCTTCCAGCAGCGGTTTCAGCACCGCCAGCCCGGCATTGAGCGCCCGGGCGGCCAGCAGCATCTCGGAGATGAAATACTCTCCGCTCTGGAATTTTTCCCCCACCACGCTCATGCCCGGGAGCAGGCCTTCGTTGAGAACCTCCACTGCCGGTTTGCCGTCGTCGAGAAGCGCCTGGGTCATCTCCGCCGCCGGTTTGCGCTTGCCGGTGATGATGAGGTGGTGTAATTCTTGATAGGCGGGCATGATTTTCTCCAGAAAAGTTGGGTGTAGTGTTTTTTTGCCACGAATGTACTAGAATGTACCCGAATGGTTTTTTCATTATTCGTGTTCATTCGCGTACATTCGTGGCCAGTTTTTGGCCGGTTTCTTTCGACTGAACTTTTTCCAGCTTCGCAAATCCGTAAATCCCCGTAATTGTTTTTAACGGATTCATAAAAAACGCTTCGCTGAGGGTCACGCCGATTTCTTCTGCCCGGAGCAGGTCGAGCAGTTGCTTCTGGTCGGGTAGCTTCCAGCGGGCGTATCCCGGGGCAAAGCGGCGGCCCATCTCACAGCCCCGGGTTCGGGCCGTCTGGCGCAACATTGCTTCCACCCGGCTCAGCAGCGCATGCAACTGGGTGTCGGCGATGCCTTGCAGCAGGTAGGCCTCCAGCACGTTCTCCCGGCCCAGGGCAATCAGCACCCGGTCGATCTTGCGCCCCAGGGTGGCGACGAAGACCGCCGCCTGCTGCGCCAGGGCCAGGCGGCGGTAGACCCCGATTCCCTGCAGGCGGATGCCATCATCGAGGTAAATGCTGTTTTCGGCCGGATCTTTGCGGGAGATCTCGCGGATGTCATAGCGGAAGCAGGGCCGGAGATATTGGCGGTAACGGCGATACAATTCCGGCACCATCGTCTGCACCTCCGGGAAGGATGGCGAAGCGGAGGTCATTTTCAGATGGCGGTAGACCGCCTCTGCGGAAAACGGTAATTCGGCAACGTCAATCTGACAGGTTTCCATATTTCCTTTTCATCCTCACGGAAAAATAAGCGATTCGAAAAAACAATCTTGAAAATCCCGGCGTTCCGAGATGGCGACATATTCAATGGTGTCGGCGATCTGTTCCGCCCGTTCCCGGGCGCTGCGGGACAGCAGCACCGCTTCTGCCCCGGCCAGGGCGGCGTTGCCGATGAAGCGGATGCGCGACTCGTCCACCGCCGGCAGCAGCCCGACATCCAGGGCATCGCGCCCGCGCAGGTGATTGCCAAACGCCCCGGCGATATAGACTCGGGCGATATCCTTCGCGGTGATATCCAGACTGCGCATCAGCATGGTGATGCCGGCAGCGATGGCGCTTTTGGCCAGTTGCACCTCGCGGATGTCTTTCTGGGTCAGATAGATGGTCTCCTGACCGTTTTCGGCGAGGGCAATCCGCTGGGTGCCGTCCCCCAGGGGCCGGATGCGCGCCTGCAGCCCGGGCAGGCTGGCGGCGAGGGCTTTCGGCAACTCCCCGATGCGCCCGCTGGCATCGATCACCCCGGCGCGGCGGAAGGCGCAAACCAGATCAAGCAATCCGGACCCGCAGATCCCGCGCGGCGCTTCCCCGCCGATGGTCTTGATCGCCAGATCTCCGTCACGGATCTCCGCCCGCTCGATCGCCCCGGCGGCGGCGCGCATGCCCCATTCGATCAGCCCGCCCTCCCAGGCGGGGCCGGCCGGCGAGGAACTGCACAGCAGGCGCTGTTTCGATCCCAGCACCATCTCGCCGTTGGTGCCGATGTCGACCGCGAGTTGGATCTCGTCGCTCTCATCGAGATCCAACACCGTCAGGGCGGCGCTGATATCGCCTCCCACGTAACCGGCGAGATTGGGCAAGGTGTATAGCAAACCATTGGGATGAATCGCGATCCCCAGGTCGGCGGCGGGGATGATGACCGGGCCGCGGAAGCCCGGCACATAGGGAGCCCGGGCCAGGGAGGCGGGATCGGCGGCGAGAAGAAGATGCTGCATCACCGTATTGCCGGCCAGTACCAGCTTGTAGACGGCGTCTTTTTCGATTTGCGCCGCCCGGCAGAGCTCAGCGATCATGGCATTGATTTGCCCTACCGCCAGTTGCTGCAGATCGGCCAGACCTTCCGGATCTCGCACCGTGTAGTCGATCCGGGTGATGACATCGGCACCGTGGGATATCTGGGGATTGAGCGCCGAGGCCACCGCCACCGGCACGCCCCGGTTCAGGTCTAGCAGCCGCGCCGCGAGGGTGGTGGTGCCGAGATCCAGGCGATGCCGTAGCAGTTGCCGCGGGTGTCGCCGCTCTCCAGGGCAAGCAAGCGCCGGCGATCGAGCACCGCGGTCAAATCCGGGCGACCGGAGCGGAGCAGGGCGGGCAAGTCACGGATCACCGGAAAATCATATTCGATCTTCTCATCCACCTGCGGCTGTATGGCGGCCAGCACCTGCTCCAGATAGAAGTATTTTTCGCCGGATCGCGGCAAGGGCAGTTCAAAGTGGAGCTTGCGCAGATCCGGATCCAGGGAATAGCGGCTTCGGCCGGCGGCGGGGTCATCCGCCCCGGTTCCGAACACCCGGGTGTCTCGGGGCAGTTCGCAGATGCTCTCTCCCTGCAGCGCGGCCTGGCAGGCCAGGCGCACGCCCTGGTTGAGGGCGGTCTCTCTCAAGAACTCCCGCTCCGCCGGTGTTGGTGATGGGGCGCCCTGGCGGAAATTCACCTGGCAGGTGCCGCAGGTGCCCATCCCGGCGCAGGTCGATTCGATCACGATCCCCAGTTGCAGCGCCGCCTCGCGAATGGTGGTGCCCTCCGGGAATTCTGCCGACCGGCCGGCGGGGAGGAAGTGGATGCGGTGTTGGTTCGCTTTGCTCACGGTGTTTGCTCGCTTTCGCTCGCGATGTTTGCCGGCTGTGCCGGCGATGTTTGCTCACTTGCGTTCGCGATGTTTGTTCGCTTTCGCTCACGACGTTCGCGCTTCGCGCGATATTTGTTCGCTTTGCTCACGGTGTTTGCTCGCTAACGCTCGCGATGTTTGATGCTACGCATGTCATTGATGCTTTGCATGTCATTGGGTCTACTGCTTCGTGATATTTGACGTTCGCGATGTTGTTGAAGACTTGATGTCGTCCCGAAAACTATTCCCCGCCTTCCCAAGGCGGGGACAGATTGGCGACGCGTCCAGCAAGCCAATCAGGGGCGGTTGCCTCGCACTTCCGCTCCACGCTCTACGCTCCACGTATTTTTCCTTCCGCACTCCGCATTCCGACTTCCGCATTCGCCTCCGCCATTTCCGCCAGGATCGATATATGCGCCGGAGCGGCGTATGCGGCGCCACCGAGCAGGCGGTGCTGAGAATGTATCCCCGCCCGGGCTGCCCACGGCGAGGCGCCACTGCACGTCTTTGCGGATCGATTCCGGATCGCCGTTGAGCAGGGTGTTGACCGGATCGATATTGCCCTTGATGAAGGCCTTGCCGTTCAAAAAGCGTTTTGCTTCCTCCAGATCGACCGTGCCCAGCGGGGGAGGATCGAGGGTGTCGATGCCGTTGGTGCCGGTCGCCAGCATCAGGTCCAGCCGGTCGCCGATGCTCCCGCAGGTGTGAGTGTAGACCGGCACATCGTAATCGCGCTGCACCGCCTGCACGATCTCCCGCTCGTAGGGCAGAACAAACTGCCGGTAATGCTCCCGGGAGATCAATCCCGCCCCGGCGAAGGCTGAGGAAATCAGCAGCGCATCGGCCCCGGCGGCAGCTTGACGCCGGGCGAGATCCGCCGCCCCGGCGGTGAGCCGCTCCAGGCAGGCCTTTACCTTTTCGGGATCGTCGAGGATGGCGATCAGGGCGTTCTCGTAATTGAGCAGGTCCATGAACTGCGACCAGGGCGAGAACACCTCCGTGTGAACCGAAACCGTATCGCCGCAGATTTCCAGCACTCGCTTCAAGGGATCCAAATGATAGTCCGGGAAAAAATCGTCGAACGGCCGCGGCGCCTCCTCAAAGCCCCAGGTGTAGGGATAGGTGATGTCAGTGAGGTCCCACGGTTCGATATAATAGAGCTGTTCCGGATCTATATCGTCGAACTCCGGAAAATAGCGCGAGCCGTCTGCCTGGTAATAATGGGGATTGTCGTCATCGGGCACCACGGTGTAGTTGCCGTTGCGCCAGCGCAGGCGGGTTTCGCCCGCATGCTTTTCCACCGCCAGCAGATGCCGCTGCCACTGCGGATCACGGCCCGGCAAATTTACCAATATCCCGTCGAAGCGGTAGCGCTGTTGCAGGGTGCGCAGCGCGGCGGCGAATCCCTCGGAGGTAAACCAGATCTCCAGCGGATCGATCCCGGCCTGCAGGAAATAATGCCCGATGGAAAGCTGGCACATCACCGGCACCCGGTCCGGGATACCCAGGCGCATGGCGGTATTAAGGCGCGATTTTGAGGTCATGTAAATGCCCTGCATTTACAGTTTACAGTTATCAGTTGTAGTGCCCGGTGGTCACCGGGCATCAGTCATCAATCCTAGTGCCCGGTGACCACCGGACATTCGTGCATAATCCGGTGCCGTTAAGCACTTATGGATATGCGGCGAGCGTCGTCTGCCCGCCGCATATCCATAAGTATAGCGAAAAAGAGGGATTGTTTAAAGGGGAAAAACAGAAGTGTCCGGTTATCGATTCGATATCAAGACCATTATGAAGCACTTTCAATTTGGGGTGCAAATTTAAAACTCAGTTTTAGATTTGCACCCTGTTTAACCGTTTCATCCTAAAACCGATCGGGTCCGTTCGCCCATCGGCAAACGGCAGCCGTATTTTTTAAAGTGTATTTATTACAGCGTTTTTTTCGTAATTTTACCACCGAAGCGCCTGAGAAAATTCCTCCGAAAAGCAAATTACTATTTTAAGATAAAAGTATCGTATATTTCTCGGAGGAGAAACAACATCTTCCTGCATACGACGACTTGCAATTCATCTCCCCGGGAAATCATATGTCGCACAAATTTCCGGAGGCTTGCCATGAAAAGATCAATTATCCTGATCCTTATCTTGACAGCTGTTTTTGAACCCTTTTCTTCGATTAAGGCAGAAGAAGATGGTGCATCGGCATTGGCCGGATTGGGCCTGTTGGTGAGCGGTCTCACCATCATATTCTCCGGCATCGGGGATATCGCCTCGGCGGCCGAGTCGGCGGAGAAATACAATGCCACGCTCACCGAGATGAGCCTGCTGGCAAGCGTTCATGAAGTCAACGCTGTTCCCCGGATGTTCGCTCAACCGGCGTTTTCCCGGGCGGCGCTCCTCAAGAACGGTGACCGGCGGGTATTTTATACCCTCCAGGTAAGTCAAAGACACAAAAACCCTGGCACGGCCACGTTGTGGTCTCTGGGCAGCACGCTGATCCCCACCGCGAGCGGGTATCTGATGATGGAGGCTGGCGGCTGGGATAGCAACTCGCCCTCATTTATCGCCGGGCTGGTGACGGTCTCGGGCGGATGGGTCTTCGGTCCCAGCGCCGGCCACTGGTATGCGAAGCAAAATGCCCGGGGCTGGACGAGCGCACTGATCCGCATGGCGGCATATGGCGTCGGTTTTTTCTGCTTATCAGCAGTCGCGAGTGAGGGATAGGCCTTTGACGGATGGTGGCATGAGCTGGCAGGTTATAGGGTGCGTTGAAATTTAGCCAGACCTGTTTTTCGCATACGCCCATTTACGAATCTCTCTGTTTTTCCAACCCTGCACAGCGCGAGGCTGATGAGGGTCTTTCAGCGCCTTCCTTCTCCATCGGCTGCCGGCCCAGATCGCCGGGAAAGGCTACCCGGAAGGTGCTGCCTTTGCCCGGCTCACTCTCGGCCGTCAAGATTCCCCGATGGTGCTGCATGATGTGATAGCTGGTAAAAAGTCCCAGCCCGGCCTTGACCCGAGCACCCCGGCGGGTGAAGACCGGATCGAAAAGCCGCTCCATTTGTTCGGGCGGGATGCCGATGCCGGTATCGGTAATACTGACCTGCACCTGGTCGCTGCAAAAGCCGGTTTCGATGGTGATGGTTCCTTTCTCCGGGATCGCCTGAATTGCGTTCAGCAGCAGGTTCATGATCACCTGGTTCAGCTCGCCGGGAAAACAGGCCACGGCAGGAAGCTCCCCATAATGTTTTACCACCTCAATACGCGCATTCAACTCCGGTTCAAGCAGGGTGAGAACGCTCTCCAGCCCCTCGTGGATATCCGCTTTCTGGAAGGGCGCCTCGTCGAGGCGGGCGAAATTCTTCAGGCTGCCGAGAATCTTGTCGATGCGCGCTCCGGCGGCCTGCTCGGCAGAATGGTTATTCTGCAGCACCGTCAGCGCCGCCTGAAGCGGCCGGGTGAGGGGCAGTAACGCAAGCTCCGGATTCTTCTCCAACAATGCGGCCATTTTGTTGATCGCCCGGCGGTGAAGGTCGATGGCGTTGCGGATCGTGCCCAGGGGCGTATTCATCTCGTGCACCACCCCGGCGACCAGTTTGCCCAGCGCGGCAACTTTTTCCGATTGCACCAGTTGCGCCTGGGTGGCCTGCAGTTCATCGAGCAGTTGCTGCAGCCGGTCTCTTTCCTCCCGGAGTTGCACGATCTCGCCGGCATAGTGAGCCGCCTCATTCTTGATAAAGGCGACCGCCGATATCACCGCTTCCAATTCTGTCTGGCTGACGCCCAGGGCGATGGCATGAGCGACTTGCATCTCCAGCAAGGTAGCCGCATTCACGGCAAAGGCGGCAGCGACCGCCACCAGGGCGCCGGTACGGGAAGTGCCGGCAACACTCTCCGGCTTTTCCTCTGGCCCGCCGGTCTCCAACTGTCTCAGGCCATGGCGTTCCATGATACGCCGCGCGGCATCGCTGACCGCCAGGGCGTCGGCTATCGCCTGGCGGATTTCCTGCTCTGAAGCACCTGCTTCACGCACTTTATCAAAGTGAAAATCCGTTCAGGGCTGGCAGCCGGTCGCCACCGAGGCCGCCACGTTGACCAGTTCTTTTTCCCGGGATGTCAGAGACATGGTTTTCTCCCGATTTAAATCTGCAATGGTTGATTAAAGGCAATTTCGCCCCGGCATGGCCGGATATCAAGTCTTTCTGTTTTTTTGCAATGTTATACTTTCGGTCAATTTCAACTTGAAATATAGATAAAATATGGATACTTTATAGATATTTATCGGCGCTATATTCGGATAAAATGTGGATAGTTTTATGCTCAACTACGAAAAGAAACTTCAATTTTCTTACGATGTAAATCAGAAAATACTGAACTTGATTTCCGATATTGATATGTTCAAGGGGAAGTGGTCAATACTGGAAAATGAAAGTGTCTCATATTTGAATAAACTTCGAAATATCGCCACCATCCAAAGTGTGGGTTCTTCGACAAGGATTGAAGGGGCTACGTTGTCGGATCAGGAGATAAAGGCCCTGATTGCGGATTTGGAAGTCAATAAAATCGAGACCAGAGATGAACAGGAAGTTGTGGGTTATTATGATGCATTAGAGTTGATTTTTGAAAATTATTTGGTAATAGAATTAACGGAAAATTACATCAAGCAACTGCACGGCGTTTTATTGCGATACAGTGCGAAAGATGACCGGCAAAGGGGGATATATAAAAAGCTGACGAATAAAGTGGTGGCGACTTATCCGGACGGCACCCAAAAAGTTGTGTTCAATACGACAGAGCCCCATCTTGTGCCCAACGAGATGGGGAATCTAATTGCGTGGACAAATCAGCGATTTAAGGATAGAAGCCTTCATCCCTTATTGGTCATCGGGCTGTTGATTTATGAATTTTTATCGATACATCCGTTTCATGACGGCAATGGCCGGCTTTCCCGGCTGTTAACAACATTACTATTGCTGAAACAAGATTATAATTTCATCAAATACGTTTCGTTTGAACATTTAATAGAAGCGCGAAAGCGAAGATACTATGCTACGCTAATGGAATGCCAGCAATACCGGGGCAGCGATCGTGAAATTATAAATGTGTGGATACTGTTTTTTCTGGAATCCTTGCGAAGCTTGGCAACTAAATTGGAAGCCAAAATTCAGCAGGTTGATGCCCAAAGCAAGCCTTATTTAAGTAGTCGGCAGAAAGAGATCGTTGAATTTATTCGAAATAATGAACCGTGTAAGATCAGTGATATCCATTCGAATTTCCCCAACGTTTCCATCCATACGCTAAAAAAGGATTTGAAATATTTAGTTGAAATATCGATCCTTGGAAAAACCGGGCAACGTAAAGGAACCGTGTATCGGGTAAACTGATCACTGACAACTGATCACTGACAACGGACAACAACTGCCCGGTGGCCACCGGGCACTACCACTGCTCACCCCCCCACCCCAAACTCCTGCCGGTAACGCTTGGGGCTGATCTCATGACGCTCGAAAAAACGGCGGTTGAAGTTGGAGAGGTTGTTGAAGCCCACCTTGTAGCAGATCTCGGCGATGGTCAGTTCGCTCTCGATCAGCAGCTTGCAGGCCTGGCCGATGCGCAGTTCGTTGACGTACTTGATGAAGGTTTTGCCGGTGGATTTCTTGAAGAAGCGGCTGAAGGCGGTGACGCTCATGTTGGCGATCTCCGCGGCATCCTCCAGGCGGAGCTGCTCGCGGTAGTTGCGGTTGATGTAGGTGCACACCCGGTCGATGCGGCTCTGTTCGTCCGGCTGGAAGCCCCGGGTAAAGTCGATGCTGGAAAGCACCTCGCGCTGTTCCCTCTCCGCCCGCCCCAGCAGGTCGAGAATCTCGATCAGCTTGAGCAGGCGCTCCAGGCCCTCCAGCGCTTCCATCTCGAGCATCTTCTCCATCACCTGCCGGCGAATCTCCCCGTGGAACTGCAACCCGCGCGAGGCGCTGGCAAAGAGCTGCTGCAGCGACTTCAACTCCGGCACCCGGTGCACATCGAGGCCGGCAAAGTTCTCCGGGAACTGGATCAGGATCGCCTCATGGAATTTCTGCTTGCCCCGTGATCCGTTGGAGGCATACCAGGTGTGGGGGAGGTTGGGACCGATAAAGAAGAGATCGCCGGGCTGGTAATAGGATATATTGTCGCCGATGAAGCGCTTCCCCTTGCTGCGCAGCATCAGCATGATCTCGTACTCCGGATGGCAGTGCCAGTTGAACTCGAATGACGCCAGTTTGATCCGCTTGAATTTGAAAGAGGATTGCGGCGACGTGGTAAGTTTGACGCTGACCGGTTTCATATGCCCCTCGCACCGATACTATATTTTATTTTTTTTTCGCCAATATTCTCAATGATTGTCAATATAGTATTCAATCTTGTCAAAATAAACGTAGAAATTAATAAGTTCCTTGTGTTTAATTACGGTAAGTCTTGATATATAATCCATCACAACCAAGGATTTAAGATGAAAAGGCACCCCTGGATTCTTCTTCTCCTCCTGCTCCCCCTCGGCTGCGCCGGCTCCCTGGGAAGCCGTGATAAAGCAGCGAAGGGGTCAAAATGGGTGGAAAAGCAGTTGGCCACGCTGACGGTGGAACAGAAAGTGGGCCAGATCATGGCCATCGCCTATCACCCGCGGTTTTATAATGAAGCTGATCCGCATTTCCGCCGCATGATGGCGCTGGTGCGCGAGTATCATCTCGGGGGAGCGACCTTCTACCGGGGCGATCCCTACGCGGTGGCCCGCTGCATCGAGCGCCTGCAAAGCGCGGCGGAAATTCCCCTGCTGATGATGGCCGATGTGGAATGGGGCGTCACCATGCGCATCAACGAGGGCACGCCCTTTCTGCAGAATATGGCCGTCGGCGCCACCGGTTCCGAGGATTATGCCTACGAGCAGGGGCGGATCACCGCCGAGGAAGCCCGGGCCTTCGGCATTCACGTCGCCTACGCCCCGACGCTGGATGTGAACAGCAATCCCGACAACATCATCGTCAACACCCGCGCCTACGGGGAGAAGCCGGAACTGGCTGGGCGGCTGGGAGCGGCGTTTATCCGCGGCCTGCAGGCGCACGGCATCTACGCCACCATCAAGCATTTTCCCGGGCATGGCGACACCAACGTGGATTCCCACCTCGACCTGCCGGTGATCACCGCATCGCAAGCGCGGGTGCGCAGCGT
Organism: Calditrichia bacterium; assembly: GCA_020635015.1. Classification (GTDB taxonomy): domain Bacteria; phylum Calditrichota; class Calditrichia; order RBG-13-44-9; family J075; genus JACKAP01. The sequence goes on from JACKAP010000017.1 coordinate 33,060, forward strand.
GGAACTCCCGCCCTTCCAAGCCGGGATCGACGCCGGCGCCAAGATGGTGATGGTCTCACACCTGACCTACAGCGCCTTCCCCCAGATGGAAGGCCGCCCCGCCACCCTCGATCCCTACTTCATCCAGGAGGTGCTGAAAAAGGAGATGGGCTTCCAGGGCATGGTGGTGACCGATGCGATGGATATGGGCGGGTGGTGAGAAATTACTGGTCCGGGGAAGCGGCGGTGATGGCCATAAATGCCGGCATCGACATGGTGCTGGTGCCGCCGGATTTCGAGGAGACCCACCGCTTCGTGGTGCAGGCGGTGAAGGACGGCCGCATCGCCCCAAGCCGGCTCGACGACGCCCTGCGCAAGGTGCTGGAAACCAAATATCACTTCGGCCTGACCCAAACCCCCAAGATCGACTACGCCGAGATTGAACGGGTGATGGCCAGTCCCGAACACCTGGCCAAGGCGGAAGAGATCGCCAGCGCCGCCATGACCCTGGTGCGCGACCAACAGAACGTTTTCCCCATTCACGCCGAACAAGTCGACCGCGCGCTGGTGGTGGCGATCACTGATGAGGTTGCCGGGCCGGATTTCGGCCGCCCGCTCTTCCGGGAAGTGCAGCGGCGTATTCCCCATGTCCGAACCGCAATCGTCGATGCCCGCACCAGCGGGGAGGAGATGCGCGCGATCATCGACCAGGTCGATTCGGCGCAGGCGGTGATCGCCGGGGTGTTTGTCAAATGGGGCAGCCATAAGGGATCGGTGACCCTCGCCGATACCACTACCCGGGTGCTGAGCGAATTTTTCGAGTGCGAAACACCGCTGGCGGTGGTCTCCTTCGGTTCGCCCTATGTCCTGCGCCAAATTCCCAACGCGCCTTCCTATCTCTGCGCCTATTCGACCAACGACCTGGCGGTGCGCGCCGCCGGCCGGGCAATCTTCGGCGAGATCCCCCTCAGCGCCAGACTGCCGGTGTCAATCCCCGGCCATGCGGACATCGGCGACGGCCTGACCCGTGAAGCCTACCCGATGACCCTGACGAAGCACATCTCCGACAATCTGTTCAGCGAGGCCTACGCCGTGCTGGAGGAGGCGATCGCCGACTCGGTCTTCCCCGGGGCGCAGATCGCCATCGTGCAGAACGGGCAACTGCTGGCCAGCCGGGGCGTCGGGCATCAGACCTATGCGGCGGACGCGCCGGCCATCGATACCGAAACCATCTACGACCTCGCCTCGGTTACCAAAGTGGCGGCCACCACTACCGTGGCGATGCAGCTCTGGGAGCAAGGCAAACTCCCGCTCGACATCCCGGTGAAGCACTATCTGCCCAAATTCCACGGCGGGGCCAAGGAGCGCATCACCATGCGCCATCTCTTCACCCACTCCTCCGGGGTGCACTGGTGGGCGGATCTCTGGAACCAGGCCAAAGACAAGGCGGGGGCGCTGGATTACATCTACCAATTGCCGCTGGATTATGCGCCGGGCGATTCGATGATCTACTCCGACCTCGGCCTGATTATGATCGGGGAGATCCTGCAGACCGTCACCGGCAAGCGCATCGACCAGCTCTCCCAGGAGATGATCTACCGGCCGATGGAGATGACCCACACCATGTATAATCCTCCCAAAAGCCTGCTCCCGCGCATCGCTCCCACCGAGATCGGCGGCAGCATGCACCGCGGCCTGATTCACGGCGATGTGCACGATGAGAACACCTTCTTCTTCAACGGAATTTCCACCCATGCCGGGCTTTTCTCCACCGCCGAAGATCTGGCCGCGCTGGCCCAGATGCTGCTCAATGGGGGCATCTACCGCCAGCATCGCTTCATGTCGCCGCAAACTGTCCGCTACTGGACCACACGCCAGAAGATGCCGGAGAACTCCATCCGCGCCCTGGGCTGGACCACGCCCTATCCGGGATCGCTGGCCGGAAGTTACTTTTCCGAGGGCAGTTTTGGGCATACCGGCTTCACCGGCACCTCGATGTGGGTCGATCCTCAGCGCAAGATCGCGGTGATCCTGCTGACCAACCGGGTGCACCCCACCCGCGAACGCGGCGGCATTGCGCAGGTGCGGAAGAAATTTCATGATGCGGTGATGAAGGCGTTGATCAAACAGATGGGGGAAGAGCTGCCTGACGTTGACCCGGGGGTGTTGGGATATTGATCGATTTCGGAATGCGGATTTCGGAATGCGGAGTGAAAGACGCGTGGAGCGTAGAGCGTGGAGCAACCGCCCCTGATTGGCTTGCTGGACGCCGCGCCAATCTGTCCCCGCCTTGAAAAGGCGGGGAATAGTTGTCTGGGTCTCATCAATATTTAACCAACATCGCGAGCGACAGCGAGCAATATCGTGAGCGAAGCGAACTAACATCGCCGGCGCAGCCGGCAAACATCGTGAGCGAAGCGAACAAATATCACGAGCGTCAGCAAGTAAACATCGCGAACGAAGTGAGCAAATATCGCGAACGAAGTGAGCAAATATCGCGAGCGTGAGCGAGCAAACATCGCCGGCACAGCCGGCAAATATCGCGAGCGTGAGCGAGCAAACATCGCCGGCACAGCCGGCAAATATCGCGAGCGTGAGCGAGCAAACATCGCCGGCACAGCCGGCAAACATCGAGGCTTTATGGGTTTCACCACACTCGACATCATCATCGTCATCGTCTACATGATCGTCTCTGCCGGGGCCGGGGCCTGGATCGGGCGGCATCAGACCAACACCACCGATTACTTTCTGGGCGGGCGGCAGATCCCCTGGTTTGCAGTCACCTTCAGCATCGTGGCCACCGAAACCAGCGTGCTGACCTTCATCAGCATCCCGGCGGTCTCCTACCTGGGCAATATGACCTTCATCCAGATCGTGCTCGGTTACATGATAGGACGGGTGCTGGTGGCGCAGATTATGATCCCGGCTTATTACCGGGGCGACATGAATACCGCCTATCACTACCTGGGCGAGCGTTTCGGGCAGCGGATGCGCAACACCGCCAGCATCACCTTCATGGTCACCCGCCTGCTGGCCGACGGGGTGCGTCTCTTCGCCACCGCCATCCCCCTGGCCCTGATCATCAAGGGCAGCGGCGCCCTCAAGGGGCTTTCCGACGGGCAATTCTATGCAATTTCCATCATTGTAATCGGGGTGCTGACCATGATCTATACCTACATCGGGGGGATCCGTGCGGTGATCTGGATGGACGTGGTACAGATGTTCATCTACCTGGGCGGGGCGATCCTGGCCGGCTACATCATCCTGACCCGGCTGCCGGAGGGCTTTGCGAGCGTCACCCACTGGGCCGGCGACGGCGATAAATTGCAGTGGTTTTACACCGGCAGCGAGCTGGCCTTTCGCGACTTCATCCGCCAGCCCTACACCTTTTACACCGCGGTAATCGCCGGGGCGATCTTCAGCCTGGCCAGCCACGGCACCGACCAGTTGATCGTGCAGCGGGTGCTCACCTGCAAGGACCGTCAGGCCAGCCAGAAGGCGATGGTCTTCAGCGGGGTGGCGGTGTGCTTCCAATTCATGATCTTTCTGATGTTGGGGGTGATGCTTTACGCCTATTACCAGGGCGCCGGCGTGGCGGACCTGGGACTGACCCGCGCCGACGGGATTTTCCCCAAATTCATTGTCGAAGAAATGCCCCCCGGCATCAGCGGGCTGATTGTCGCCGCGCTCTTCGCCGCCGCCATGAGCACCCTTTCCAGCAGCCTCTCCAGCCTCTCCAGCGCGGCGGTGCTGGATATTTACCTGCCCCTGGCCGGCGCCGGCAAAAGCGAGGCGCAACTGCTCCAGACCTCCCGCCTGGTCACCCTGGCCTGGGGCGTGGTGCTGGTAGGGGTGGCGATTGCCTTCATCGGCCTGAAAGGCACGGTGGTGGAAGTGGCCCTGGGCATCGCCTCCTACACCTACGGAGGCCTGCTGGGGGTTTTTCTGCTCGGCCTGATCAATCAAAAAGTCGGCCAGCGAGATGCGATCATCGGCTTCTTCTCCGCCCTGGTGGTAATGAGCGTGGTGATCCAGACCGTGAACATCGCCTGGCCGCTTTATACGGTGGTCGGCGCACTGACGACCGTGACCGTCGGCAACCTCGCGCATCTCATCTTTCCGGGAGCATCCCATGCAGGTTAGTCTCCTTGATTGGGCATTTGTGGCGATCTATTTTGTGCTGGCGCTGGGCGTCGGCCTCTATTTTTCCCGCCGCGCCGGCGGTAATATCGTCGAATATTTCACCTCCGGGCGCAGCCTGCCCTGGTGGCTGGCCGGCACCAGCATGGTGGCCACCACCTTCGCCGCCGACACCCCGCTGGCCGTCACCCAACTGGTGGCCGACCACGGCATCGCCGGCAACTGGCTGTGGTGGAACATGGTGATGAGCGGGCTGCTGACCGTCTTCCTTTTCGCCCGGCTGTGGCGCCGCGCCGAGGTGCTGACTGATGTGGAGCTGACCGAACTGCGCTATTCCGGGGAATCCGCCGCCATCCTGCGCGGCTTCCGCGCGCTCTATCTGGCCATTCCGATCAACCTGATCATCTTCGGCTGGGTCACCCTGGCGATGGTCAAGATCATTGAGCTGACCGTGGGGGTGGACAAGTGGGTGGCAGTGGGCCTCTGCGTGCTGGTTACCCTGGCCTACAGCGGCCTGAGCGGCCTCTGGGGGGTGGTGATGACCGACTTCCTGCAGTTCATCATCGCCATGGTCGGCTCCCTGGCCCTGGCTTTCTTCGCCATCGATGCAGTGGGGGGGATCGGCGGGCTGCAGGAAGGACTGGTGCGGATCTACGGTCCGGAGAACGACGTGCTGAGTTTTATCCCGGACATCGGCTCGGTTTGGATGCCGGTGACCGCCTTCCTGGTCTACCTGGCGGTCAACTGGTGGGCGGCCTGGTATCCCGGAGCGGAGCCGGGCGGGGGCGGCTACATCGCCCAGCGGATGTTCTCCACCCAGGATGAGCGCCATTCGCTGCTGGCGACGCTCTGGTTCAACATCGCCCACTACGCCTTGCGGCCCTGGCCCTGGATCCTGGTGGCGCTGGCCAGCCTGGTGCTCTATCCGGATATCGAAGACAAGCAGACCGGCTACATTCTGGTGATGCTCGACCACCTGCCCATCGGCTTCAAGGGGCTGATGCTGGCCTCCTTTGCCGCGGCGTTCATGTCGACCGTCAGCACCCAGCTCAACTGGGGCAGCTCCTATCTGATCAACGATTTTTACAAACGTTTCATCCGGAAAGACGCTTCGCCGCAGCATTACGTGATGGCGGCGCGCTGGGCCACGGTCGGATTGGTGCTGGCCGGGGCGCTGGTGACCTCGCAGATGCAGACCATCGCCGGGGCCTGGAAATTTCTGCTGGCGCTCGGCGCCGGCACCGGAGCGGTCTACATCCTGCGCTGGTTCTGGTGGCGCATCAACGCCTGGTCGGAGATCTCCGCCATGATCGCCTCCTTTGTGGTCTCGCTCTTCCTGCAGCTCGGATTAGGAATGGATACCGGCGATGCCGCAGTCTTCGCCCGGGTGATGCTGATGACCGTGGCGGCCAGCACCGTGGTGTGGCTCACCGTCACCTTTCTCACCGCCCCGGAAAGCGAGGAGACCCTGCTCCGCTTCTACCGCAAGGTGCGCCCCGGCGGCGCCGGCTGGAAACCGCTGGCCGACAAGGCCCCGGAGGTGCAGACCGACCGCGGCCTGGGCCGCGACCTGCTCGACTGGGCCGCCGGTATCACCCTGATCTATGCCGCCCTCTTCGGCACCGGCAAGCTGATCCTGGGGGAAACGCTCCTCGGACAACTGTTCCTGGCACTGGCGGGCATCTGTTTCTGGTTCATCATGTGGGATTTGAAGCGGAGGAAGGGGAATGCGGATTTCGGAATGCGGAATGCGGAATGAAAAAGACGTGGAGCGTGGAGCGTGGAGCGAAAGTGCGGGGCAACCGCCCCTGATTGGCTTGCTGGACGCTGCGCCAATCTGTCCCCGCCTTGAGAAGGCGGGGAATAATTGTCAGGGTCAGATCAATTTTTAATCAGTATCGCGAACGAAGTGAGCAAATATCGCGAGCGTGAGCGAGCAAACATCGTTCGCGCAGCGAACAAACATCGTAGCGCACGAGGATATCATGACATCAAAAACAGCTAAAAGGAAACCAGTAATGCAAGCAACACCATCCAAAGTCGAACAGATCGCCCTGGAGCGGTCGGGCTTTGCCCTGAAATACCCGCCGCAGGAGAAAAGCGGCGTCATTTTAATCGATAATTTTCCCCTGCTCGGTAAAGTGACCGCGTTGCGCTTTATCGAGTGGGTGCAGCAGAATCCCAACGGAGTGATCTCCCTGCCCACCGGCAAGACCCCGGAATATTTCATCAAGGAAGTGCAGCGCCTGCTGCAGAATTGGAGCGACAAGAAGATCCAGCAAGAGCTGAGCGAGGGCGGGATCGACCCTGCGCACAAGCCGGATTTCCGGGGACTGCATTTCGTGCAGATCGATGATTTTTACCCGATCAATCCCCGCCAGCGCAACAGCTTCTACTACTACGTCAACAAATACTATGTCGAAGGGCTGGGGCTCGATCCCCGCAAGGCGCTGCTGATCAACTGCAACGAGATCGGCCTGCCGGAGGGCAAGGAAATCGTGGATATCTGGCCGGAGCACACCGTCGATCTCTCCCTGCGCTACCGCCAGGCGGTCAATCGCCAGGAACGGCTGCAAAAACAGGTGCTGGAGAACATCGACCAGTGGTGCACCGAATACGAGCAGCGTATCCGCGACCTCGGGGGCATCGGCTTCTTCCTGGGGGGCATCGGGCCGGACGGGCATATCGGTTTCAACATCCGCGGCTCGGACCTTTATTCCACCACCCGCCTCACCCCCACCAACTACGAGACCCAGGCCGCGGCCGCCAGCGATCTCGGCGGAGTGGAGATCGCCAAGAACCGCCTGGTGATCACCATCGGGCTGGCCACCATCACCTATAACCCGCAGTGTGTGGCGCTGATCATCGCCGCCGGCGAGGCCAAGGCAAAGATCATCGCCGACGCGATCCAGAACGAAATGCACATCCACTATCCGGCATCGATCCTGCAGAAGCTGCCCAACGCCCGCTTCTACATCACCCTCGGCGCAGCCAAACTGCTGACCGAGCGCAATTATGTGTCGCTGAGCAACATGGAGAGCATCAGCGACGAGCAGGCGGAAAAGATCATCATCGACCTCTGCCTGGAACGGGGGAAAAGCATGCAAGCCTTGAGCGAAGCCGATTTCCGCAAGAACCGCATGGCCGCCGAACTGCTGAAGAAGCGCCCGGAGAGCGTGGCGGAGCTGACCGCCATGGCGCGCAAAAGCCTGATCGAGAAGCTGGAGGCCGGGCTGAAGATGTATAGCAACAGCACCTTCTTCCACACCGAGCCCCATCACGACGACGTCATGCTCGGCTACCTCCCCCACGTGGTGCGCCACATCCGCGATCACAGCACCCAGCATTATTTCGCCACCCTCACCAGCGGCTTCACCGCCGTGACCAACCAGTTCATGCTCAACCTGCTGGTGAAGCTGAAAGAGGCCCTGATCCGGGGCGATTTCAACCATTTGTTCGATGAGGGTTATTTCGAAGCCGGCAACACGAACGGGCGCAACCGCGATGTCTGGCAATACCTCGACGGGGTGGCGGCCCGCTCGCACACCGTCAAGGACGAAGGGCGCCTGCGCCGGCTGATGCGCAACCTGATCGAGATCTACGGCATCACCGACCAGGCCGATCTGAAAGAACGCCTGGAGGAGCTGATCCACTACTTCAAAACCCAGTATCCCGGCAAGAAAGACATCGAATACATCCAGCAGCTCAAAGGGATGTGCCGGGAATGGGAAGCCGACTGCCTGTGGGGCTACTTTGGCTGGAATTCCGAGTCGGTAATGCACCTGCGCCTGGGCTTCTACAAGGGCGAGATCTTCACCGAAGACCCGACCATGGAGCGCGACGTGCCTCCGATCGTCAACGTGCTGCGCAAGATCAAACCCGATGTGGTCAGCGTGGCCCTGGACCCCGAGGCCAGCGGTCCCGACACCCACTACAAGGTGATGCAGGCCATCACCGGGGCGCTGAAGGTTTACGAGAAGGAATCCGGGCGCTCGGATATCGAGGTGCTGGGCTACCGCAACGTGTGGTACCGCTTCCATCCCAGCGAGGCGAACATGTTCGTGCCGGTCTCGCTGAACATGTTCGCGCTGCAGGATAGCTCCTTCAAGGAATCTTTCATCTCCCAGCGCGACGCTTCCTTCCCCAGCTACGAGCACGACGGCCCCTTCTCCGAGCTGGCCCAGCGCATCCAGGTGGAGCAGTATCACATGCTTAAGACCTGTCTGGGACGGGAGTTCTTCAACGAACATGACAGCGCCCTGATCCGCGCGACCCGGGGGATGGTGTATATGAAACGGCTGAGTTTGAAGGAGTTTTACGAGCGCTCGCGGGAGTTGAAAAAAAGTACTGAGAATTTGTAATACGATAAAGGATTGCATTCTTAAGTTTATGGGTGGATGGGTTTATGGGTGAATGGGTAAATACGAGATAGCAAGCGATGAAGTATTCACCCATTCACCCATAAACCCATTCACCCATTCACAAAACAACCTTACATAAACAAGGCTTCCCCAATACCCATGAACCGACTGCAAACCCTTATCGCCAAACCGGAGAAGCTGGTGATCGGCCTGATCTCCGGCACCTCGCTCGACGGGGTCGATGCGGCGCTGGTGCAGATCAGCGGGGCCGGGTTGGCAACCGGGCTGCAGTTGCGCCATTTCTGCAGCTTTCCCTATCCGGAGGGGCTGCGGGGGGAGCTGCTGGAACTGTCTACACCGGGGCGGGGCAGCGTGGATCAGCTCTGCCGCATGAACGTGCTGCTGGGGGAGATCTTCGCCGATGCCGTGTTGCAACTGCTGGATGAAGCCGGTGTGAGCGCCGGCGAGGTGGATCTGATCGGCTCTCATGGTCAGACGATGCACCATCTACCGGCGCCGGTGACGCGCTACGGCTATGCGCTGCGCGCCACCCTGCAACTGGCGGAGCCGGCGGTAATCGCCCGCCGTACCGGGATCGTCACCGTGGCCGATTTCCGCCCGGCGGATCTGGCTGCCGGCGGGGAGGGGGCGCCGCTGGTGCCGTATTTCGATTTCTTGAGGTTCCGTTCGCCGGAGAAGACCCGCGTGCTGCTCAACCTCGGCGGCATCGCCAATCTGACGCTGCTGAAGCAAAATGCGGCGTTGGAAGGCCTGATCGCCTTCGATACCGGCCCGGCGAACATGGTGATCGACAGCCTGGCGCAGCATTTTTTTCAACAGGATTATGATCGCAACGGGGCGATCGCCGCTTCCGGAACGGTTTCCCGGGAACTGCTTGATGAATTGTTGCAACATCCTTACTTTCGAAAGTCTCCTCCGAAATCGACCGGCCGGGAAGCTTTCGGAAAAGCATATTGCGATGCCCTGATCGCTGCCGCACCGGGATTGTCGCCGGCCGACCTGGTCGCCACCGCCACCGAATTGACCATCGAGACGGTATGGCGCTCCTATCGCGATTTTCTCGCTGCCGAGCCGCTCGATGAGCTAATTGTGGGCGGAGGCGGAGCAAAGAATCAGGTGATCATGCAGCGCCTGCAATCGCGCTTCGCCCCGGCGGCAGTCCGCCCGAGCGACGATTTCGGCATTCCCCATGATGCCAAAGAAGCGGTCTGCTTTGCGGTGCTGGCCAATGAGACGATTGCGGGGAACGGGGGGAACGTCCCGGTTGCGACCGGGGCGGCGGCAAGGGTGGTGTTGGGGAAGATATGTTTGTGAGCGGAGGGCAGAGGGCTAAGGGCGGAGGGCGGAGAGCTAAGGGTAAAAGAGCTTTTGCCCTCGGACCTCAGCGATGAGTAAGTTTCTCTTTCGCGAAGGGCTTAATGAAAGAGTCTTTGCCCTCGGCCCTCGGCCCTCAGCCCTCCGCAAAAAACGCAACGAACTCAATAAGTTCTACCATTATGATAACACCTTTGGAGTCACCATGACCGACAGTGTATTCGAAGAATTGCAAAAGCTGGTCACCGAGATGCGCAATCCGGCCTCGGAGAACATCGACAACCTGAACAGCGAGGAGATCCTGCGCATCATTAACCGCGAGGATCATACCATTCCCGGGATCGTGGAGGCGGAGATCCCCTATATTTCCCAGGCGGTGGACCTCCTGGTGGAGACCTTCAAGAACGGCGGGCGGCTGTTTTATGTCGGCGCCGGCACCAGCGGGCGGCTGGGGGTGCTGGATGCATCGGAATGTCCCCCCACTTTCGGCACCGATCCGGAAATGGTGCAGGGGATTATCGCCGGGGGGGAGAAGGCCCTCACCCGCGCCCAGGAAGGCAGCGAGGACAAGCGGGAGCAGGGCGCGCTGGACCTGATGGAACGGGGCTGCTGCGCCAAGGATGTGGTCTGCGGCATCGCCGCCAGCTACCGCACCCCGTATGTGCTCGGCGCCATCGAAAAAGCGCAGCAGATCGGGGCCAGGACCCTTTACGTCACCTGCAATCCCCGCGAGCAAGTCAATGTGGGGGTCGATGTGGCCATCTGCGCGGTGGTCGGTCCCGAGGTGGTGATGGGCTCCACCCGCATGAAGGCCGGCACCGCCACCAAGCTGATCCTCAACATGCTCACCACCACCGCGATGATCCGGATGGGCAAGACCTACGGCAACATGATGGTCGACCTGATGATGACCTCGCGCAAGCTGGAAGAGCGCTCCAAGCGCACCGTGATGATGGTGACCGGACTGGATTATCCCGAGGCCGCCGAGGTGCTGCTGGCGGCCGGGGGACATGTGAAAACCGCCATCGTAATGACCCTCGCCGGGGTGGACGCGCCGGAAGCCCGGCAGCGGCTGCAAAAAGCCAGGGCTTTGTGCGGGGCGCAATCGAAAAGGGGTGATATGAAACGAATGATCGGTATGGCACTGACCCTCCTCCTGGGATGCGGCGGCGCGCCGGAATATGACCTGGTGATCCGCAATGGAACGATCTACGACGGCAGCGGCGACGCACCGTATGTGGGAGATATCGCGATCGCCGGCGACCGCATCGCATACCTGGGCAGCGGGCAACCGCTGCGCGGCAAAACCGAGATCGACGCTTCCGGGCTGGCGGTGGCGCCGGGATTCATCAACATCCTCAGTTGGGCCGGAGAATCGCTGATCCAGGATGGGCGCTCCCAAAGCGATATCCGCCAGGGCGTCACCCTGGAAGTGTTCGGCGAAGGGGAGTCGATGGGCCCGCTCAACCCGGCAATGAAGGAGGAGATGCGGGCGCAGCAGCGCGACTACAAATACGAGATCGGCTGGACCACCCTGGGCGAATATCTGGAATTCATGGAGCAGAAAGGCGTCAGCACCAACATCGCCTCGCTGGTGGGGGCCACCACGGTGCGGGTGCACGAGCTGGGCTACGAGGACCGCCCCCCGACGCCGGAGGAGCTCGACCGCATGAAAGCCCTGGTGCGTCAGGCGATGGAGGAAGGCGCTTTGGGAGTGGGCTCCTCGCTGATCTATGCCCCGGCGTTTTATGCCGGCACCGACGAATTGATCGAGCTTTGCAAGGTCGCCTCCGAATACGGCGGGATCTACGCCTCTCACCTGCGCAGCGAGGGCAATCAGTTGCTGGAAGCGCTGGACGAGCTGGCTCGCATCGCCGAGGCCGCCGACATCCCGGCGGAGATCTATCACCTCAAGGCCGCCGGGCAGCAGAACCATGACAAGCTCGATCAGGTGATCAAAAAGATCGAGCAGGCCCGGGCGCGCGGCCTGGCCATCGGCGCCGACATGTACACCTACACCGCCGGTGCCACCGGGCTGGACGCCACCATGCCCCCCTGGGTGCAGGAAGGCGGTTACGAGGCCTGGGCCGCCCGGCTGCGCGATCCGGCCATTCGCAAGAAAGTCGCCGCGGAGATGCGCAGCAATCCCGACAACTGGGAGAATTTCTTCTACATGTCCGGTCCCGAGGGGATTTTGATGAGCGAGTTCAAGAATCCGGAGTTGCGCCAGTATGTCGGCAAGACCATCGCGGAAGTGGCTGCAATGCGCGGCACCTCTCCGGAGGAGATCATCATGGACCTGGTGATCGAAGACGGCAGTCGCACCGGGGCGGTGTTCTTTTTGATGACCGAGGAGAATCTACACAAGAAACTCCGCCTGCCCTACATGAGTTTCTGCTCCGACGGGCAGTCGATGGCCGCGGAGCCGCCCTTCCTGAACGGCAATCCCCATCCCCGGGCCTACGGCAGCTTTGCCCGGCTGCTGGGGAAATATGTGCGGGAGGAACAGATCATCACCCTGGAGGAAGCGGTGCGCCGCCTGACCTCCCTCACCGCGGAGAAATTGAATTTACGTGAGCGCGGACGGCTGCAGGAAGATTTTTTCGCCGATGTGGTGGTGTTCGATCCCCAGACCATCGCCGACCGCGCCACTTTTGAAAAACCGCACCAGTATGCGGTGGGGATGAAGCACGTCTTCGTCAACGGCACGGCGGTGCTGCGCGATGGGGAGCATACTGGCGCCTTTCCCGGGCCAGGTGGTGCGGAATGCGGATTTCGGAGTGCGGAATGAAGCGAGTGCGGATTTCGGAGTGCGGAATGCGGAATGAAGCGAGTGCGGATTTCGGAGTGCGGAATGCGGAATGAAGCGAGTGCGGATTTCGGAGTGCGGAATGCGGAATGAAGCGAGTGCGGATTTCGGAGTGCGGAATGCGGAATGAGAAAGACGTAGAGCGTGGAGCGTGGAGCGATAACAGGTGCTGTCATTGCGAGCCGGGTTTTGTTCTGGTGCCACGCTCCGCGTGGCGCCCGCTCTTCCGACGCTCTGCGTCGGAGGTGCACGGATTTAGTTTTGTCTAATGAATTATTCCCCACCCTGGTAAGGAGGGGACCGATTGGCGCAGCGTCCAGCAAGCCACTCAGGGGCGGTTGCGCGCGTCCCAACCGCCCCTGCGCCGTTCGTTGAACACTTCACGCCGCTGTCCCCGCCTTGAAAATGCGGGGAATAATTTTATAGCATAAATCAACTTTCTAAAAGCATAAGTCAAAGGCTAAACATTCAGGGTGAAGAATGGCAAATTACAGTAAAGATTGTTGCCCCATGCGCCTTTTATTCCGCACTCCGCATTCCGCATTCCGCATTCGTCCCATGTTCCTCAAACCCTTAATCCGGGTAATAATGACCGCCATAACCCTCTCCCTCTTCGCCGCCTGCGAACGGGGGGATGAGGCACCGGCGTTGATCTTACCGGACCATCCCCACATCCAGTACACCGGGCGGATCGATTTTTCCGATCCCCGGGCCCCGGTGCTGTTCTGGCCTGGGACGTCTATCGTTTCCCGCTTCGAAGGCACCTCGCTGAAGGTGCAGTTGAGCGACAGCGGGGAGAGTTTTTACAATGTGTTCATCGACGGAAACGAAGCGGCTCCGCTGGTGCTTGACTGCCAACCGGGAATGCAGGTGTATGAGCTTGCCGGCGGTTTGGAGGATGGTGTTCACACCGTGCAGTTGTTCCGCCGCACCGAGGACAGCACCGGCCCCACCGTCTTTGGCGGCTGGATCCTCGATCCCGGAAAAAAGCTGACCTCTCCCCCACCCCGCCCGGAACGGCGTATCGAGTTCATCGGCAACTCCATCACCTGCGGGATGGGCAACGAATGCGCCCCCGGCGAAGATAACAGCGATTTGTCCAAAGAAAATAATTATCTTGCCTATGGGGCCATCACCGCCCGTAATTTGGGGGCGGAATATCATTGCATCGCCAAGAGCGGGATCGGCATCATGATCAGTTGGTTCGACCTGATCATGCCGGATTTTTACGATCGCCTGAATCCGGCCAATCCGGCCAGCAAGTGGGATTTCTCCCGCTGGCAGCCCCAGGTGGTGGTGATCAACCTGTTCCAGAACGATAGTTGGCTGCAGGACCGGCTCGATCCCCGGCCCACGCCGGAGGAGATCATCGCCCACTACCGCGACTTCCTGGGCCGCGTGCGCGGGAAGTACCCCGAGGCGCACATTTTCTGCACCCTCGGCAGCATGGACGCCACCCGCGAGGGCCAGCCCTGGCCGGGATATGTGCAGAGCACGGCGGATCGGTTTCGCGCCGAGCATAATGATGGGCGAATCTACACCCACTTCTTCGCCTACGACCAGCAACCCCGCCACCCCGACCTGGCCCAGCACCGGCGGATGGCGGAGGAACTGACGGGGGTGATTCGGGAGAAGGTGGGATGGTGATACGAGTGCGGATTTCGGAATGCGGAGTGCGGAGTGAAAGACGCGGAGGGCGAAGAGCGGAGGGCAGAAAAGGTGCTGTCATTGCGAGCCGCGTATTGTGCGGCGCGGCAATCTCCCCCGGGGTGCTGCCAACCTGGCTGCAGATGTAACGATTGGAACGGAACGGCCCCTTGCACCCCAACGACCATTGGAAGCCCCTTGCGGGAGATTGCTTCGTCGCCCTGCTCCTCGCAATGACAGCAAAGCCTTATTACGCATGAAGCACAAACATCGCCGAAGGCAAATATCGTGAGCGAAGCGAACAAATATCGCGAACGAAGTGAGCAAACATCGTGAGCGAAGCGAACAAACATCGCCCGAAGGGCTACAAGAAAATTGAGCATTTACCATTCACCAATAACCATTGAGCATTATGAAAAATCTCCTCTCCCCTACCCTCGTCGTAATCGCGTTTTTCCTGCTGCTGGGCTGCGGTTCCCAGGGCAAATTGCGCCAGCCGGCAGCAGCGAGCGATCCGCTGGCCGCGCTGCAGGCGGAGATCGATCAGATCCTGGCCGACTCCGTGCTGCTGCGCACCCGCACCGGGCTGAAGGTGGTCTCGCTGCAGAGCGGTGAGACACTCTACGCCCGCGACAGCCGCTATCTCTACAATCCCGCTTCCAACATGAAGCTGCTCACCACCGCCGCCGCGCTGAAGCGGCTGGGGCCGGATTTCCGCTACCAGACCACCTTGTGGGCGGATTCCGCCGCGGTGCAGGACAGCATCATCAGCGGCGACATCTACCTCAAGGGCAGCGGTGATCCCGATCTGCTGCGCGACGGCCTGCGCCGGTTGACCGGGCAGCTCAAGGCGTTGGGCATCCGCCGCATCGCCGGCGATTTGCGCTGCGATGAGAGTTATATGGACGATCTCTACTGGGGCTCGGGCTGGATGTGGGACGACGTCTCCGGGTGGTACTGGGCGCCGATCAGCGCCCTGACGGTGGAAGACAACTGCGTCACCGTCACCGTGACGCCCGGGGAAGCGGCGGGCGACCCGCTGGAAGTCAGCATCGATCCTCCCACCGCCTACATGCAGATCGACAACCGCGGCCGCACCGCGGCGCCGATGGACAGCGCCAGCCTGAAGGCTTACAAAGTAGAGCGGGTATGGCGGCCGGTGGCGAAGAATGTGGTGGCGGTCGAAGGCGGGCTAAAGCTTGACGCCGCTCCCCGCCGCTACACCATCGACGTGGTCGATGCCGCACTGTATACCGGCGCCCTGATGGAGGAACTGCTCCGCGAGGAGGGGATCACCATCGCGGGCGCGGTACAGCGGGGGATCGTGCCGGAGAACGCCCGGCTGCTGGCCGAGCATCGCTCCCCGCCCCTCACCGAGATCGTGCTCAACACCAACAAGATCAGCGATAACCTCTCCGCCGAGCTGCTGCTGAAGACCGTCGGCGCAGCGGTGAAAGGCGCTCCCGGCACTGCCGCCAAAGGGATCTCGGTGATTTACCAGATGCTCGATGAACTGGGGGTGGACAGCACCGGCTACCGCCTGGCCGACGGCTCCGGGGTCTCGCGCTATGACCTGATCACCCCGGACCTGGTGATCGAACTGCTCAAGGAGATGCATCGCGACTTCCGGGTGCAGGCGGAATACCAGGCCTCCCTGCCCATCGCCGGGCTGGACGGCTCGCTGAAATATCGTATGCGCGACACCGCTGCGGCAAACAAGCTCCGCGCCAAGACCGGCACCCTGAGCGGGGTCAGCGCCCTGGCCGGCTACACCACCACCGCCGACGGGGAGTTGCTGGCCTTCTCGATGGTGATGGAACATTTTGTTGGATCATCTTCCGCCATCCGTAAGGTGCAGGACCGGATTGGGGCGGCGATCTCCGGGTTTAGCCGGAAATGATTGCGGATTTCGGATTGAAAAACGTAGAGCGTGGAGCGTGGAGCGAAACTGCGGGGCAACCGCCCCTGATTGGCTTGCTGGACGCTGCGCCAATCTGTCCCCGCCTTGGAAAGCAGGGCTGTCCGGGGAAACTCTTTGGGGCTCAAGATCAAAATAATCAATAGATTATAAATTGTCATTTGTTGCAAATTTGGTCGATTTTACAGAAAATAGGATACATTTTACATGATTTTGACAATTTTTAAACGATTAGACACTATTCTAACTGCTATTTTATCTGTACTTAGCTCCTTAAAAGTTTCCCCGGACAGCCCTGCTTGGAAAGGCGGGGAATAGTTCTAGGGACCACATCAATTCTTAACCAATATCGCGAGCGCCAGCGAGCAAACATTGCGAACGAAGTGAGCAAATATCGCGAGCGAGAGCGAGCAAACATCGTTCGCGAAGCGAACAAACATCAGGAATTCACCATGTTCACACCCGAATTAACCGCCAAACTACAAAAATATTCAACACCGTTTTACTATTACGACCTGGCACTTTTGCGCCAGACCCTCGCTGCCCTCAAGTCCGCCGCCTCGCCCCACGGCTACCGGGTGCATTATGCCCTCAAGGCCAACTTCGACGCACGGCTGCTGGGGATCATCCGCGAGCATGGACTGGGGGCCGACTGCGTCAGCGGCAACGAGGTGCAGAAGGCGCTCGACTGCGGCTTTCCCGCCGGGGAGATCGTCTTTGCCGGGGTTGGCAAGAGCGATCCGGAAATTATGCTCGGATTGCAAAACGGCATCCGCTGCTTCAACTGCGAGTCATTGCAGGAGCTCGAGGTGATCGACGGCCTGGCCGGGCAGGCGGGCAGAACCGCCCCGGTCGCCCTGCGCATCAATCCCGATGTTGATGCCCACACCCACCAGTACATCACCACCGGGCGGGAGGAGAACAAGTTCGGCATTTACTATTCCGAGCTGGCTGAAATGGTGGCGAAGGTGCAGCAGTTCCCCCACCTCAAGCTGGAGGGAATCCACTTTCATATCGGCTCGCAGATCACCGACATCGCCGTCTTCCAGCGCCTCTCCCGGCGGGTGAACGAGATCCAGCGCTGGTTCCGCGAGCGGGAGATCGCCCTGCCCCTGCTCAATCTCGGTGGAGGTCTGGGAATCGACTACCAGCATCCCGACGCCCGGCCGGTGCCGGATTTTGCCGCTTATTTCAACACATTTGCCGAATATCTGGAGCTCCCCGCCGGGCAGGAGGTGCACTTCGAGCTGGGGCGGGCGCTGGTGGGGCAGTGCGGCAGCCTGATCAGCCGGGTGCTCTACATCAAGCAGGGGCGCAAGACCCGCTTCGCCATCCTCGATGCCGGCATGACCGAGCTGATCCGCCCGGCGCTCTACCAGGCCCATCACCAGATCGACAACCTCACCTCCCGGGATGAGGCACTGACCTACGACGTGGTCGGCCCGGTATGCGAAACCGCCGATTTCTTCGCCAAGGGCGCGATGCTCCCCCAAACCCGGCGCGGCGACCTGATCGCAGTGCGCTCCGCCGGAGCCTACGGGGCGGTGATGGCCTCGCGGTATAATTTACGGCCGGAGGTGGGGGTGGTGTATTCGGATGATGTTGGGTGATGGGTGCGCTGGCGCGATGCTGGATATTTGCCGGCGGAGCCGGCGATGTTTGCTCGCTCGCGCTCGCGATGTTTGTTCGCTTGCGCTCACGATGTTTGCCAAGTCGGGGGTTAGGGGAAGTATTTGTAGACATCTCTGCGGTGGAGGAATCGAACGAAAATCACCGTTTCACCGACCACTTCAATGCCAACACGATAATCGCCCATTCTGATACGAAAGTAGGTGTCATATCCTTTCAGTTTCTTGATGTTTTTAATCATTGACAAGTTCTCGGCATTTTTGACTTCATCGATAATTCTTTTCAGCCGTTTAAATATCTTTGAATCCTTTACCGCTTTTAGATCCTTTTCGAAGCTTTCCTCATAGCGAACCTGCATACTCAGCCTTCGATAATCTTCAGGATGCTTTCTTCGCTGGCAAATTTGCCTTTTCTGCCGGCTTTGATCGCATTTGCCATACCGATTTCCTCAAGCGCCTCCAGCACTATTTCATAAAAACCCTCTCGATTTTCCCGGATCATTTCGATAATAATTTCCCGGATCATTTCTTTCATTTTTTCATCATTGATTGTCAATTCCATGCAAACGCCCCCTATCGAATATTGTTTTTCGGTAGAATAGGTTGTTAACCGAACCAAAAGCAAGCATTTTTTTCTGTCGTAAGGTCGCGACCCTACCCTACAACACCAATATACATATCCCAAACCATCCGTGCACATCCGGTCCATCCGTGGCAAAAAAGGGGCGGATCGAAACCCGCCCCTGCATGTAAAGAGGATCAACAATTACAAAGATCAGCCCAGATCGAAGCGATCCAGGTTCATCACCTTGTTCCACGCCGCGACAAAGTCGTGCACGAATTTCTCCTGAGCATCCGCGCTGCCATAGACTTCCGCCAGGGCGCGGAGCTGGGAGTTCGAGCCGAAGATCAGGTCGACCCGGGTGCCGGTCCACTTGAGTTCGCCGCTGGCGCGGTCGCGGCCTTCGAAGACGTCTGCATCTTTCGAGGTGGCCTTCCAGGTGGTGCCCATGTCGAGCAGGTTCACGAAGAAATCGTTGCTCAGGGTTCCCGGCCGTTTGGTGAAGACACCGTGCTGGGCCTGTTTGAAATTGGCATTCAAAGCACGCATGCCGCCCACCAGCACCGTCATCTCCGGGGCGGTCAGGGTCAGCAATTGCGCCCGGTCGACCAGCAGTTCCTCGGCCGATACGGCATATTTGGCTTTCTGGTAGTTGCGGAATCCATCGGCGGCCGGTTCCAGCACCGCGAAGGAATCCACGTCGGTTTGATCCTGCGAAGCATCGGTGCGTCCCGGAGTGAAAGGAACCGTCACCTTGTGCCCGGCATTCTTTGCGGCTTGCTCGACGCCGGCGCATCCGCCCAGCACGATCAGGTCGGCCAGCGAGACCTTCTTCCCGCCACTCTGCGCGCTGTTGAACGCTTTTTGGATGCCTTCCAAAGTCTTCAGCACTTTCGCCAGTTGCGCCGGCTGGTTCACTTCCCAATCCTTTTGCGGTGCGAGGCGAATGCGCGCCCCGTTGGCCCCGCCGCGCTTGTCCGAGCCGCGGAAAGTGGATGCCGAAGCCCAGGCAGTCGAGACCAGTTGCGAAACCGTCAATCCTGAAGCAAGAATTTTGCTTTTGAGATCGGCGACATCCTTTTTATCAATCAATTTATGATCGACCGCGGGGATAGGATCCTGCCAAATCAGTTCTTCCTTGGGCACTTCCGGGCCGAGATAGCGGGCGCGCGGGCCCATATCGCGGTGGGTCAGCTTGAACCAGGCCCGGGCAAACGCATCGGCAAACTCCTCCGGGTTCTCATGAAAGCGTCGGGAAATCGGCTCATAGATCGGGTCCATCCGCATCGCCATGTCTGCGGTGGTCATCATGGTCGGCACCCGCTTCGAGGGATCGTGGGCAGACGGCGCGAGATCTTTATCAGCCACATCCTTCGGGGCCCACTGCCAGGCGCCGGCGGGACTTTTGGTCAGTTCCCATTCGTAGCCGAACAGCATGTCGAAATAGCCCATGTCCCATTGGGTCGGATTCGGGGTCCAGGCACCTTCCAGGCCGCTGGAAATCGTGTCATTGCCCTTTCCGCTGCCATGGCGGCTCTTCCAGCCAAGGCCCATTTCCTCGATGCTGGCGCCTTCCGGTTCCGGGCCCACCAGCGCGGCATCGCCGGCGCCGTGGCATTTGCCGAAGGTGTGTCCCCCGGCGGTCAGTGCGACGGTTTCCTCGTCGTTCATCGCCATGCGGGCAAAGGTCTCGCGAATGTCGCGGCCGGATGCCACCGGGTCCGGTTTGCCGTTGGGGCCTTCCGGATTCACATAGATCAGGCCCATCTGCACCGCAGCCAGCGGATTTTCGAGCTCCCGGTCGCCCTCGTAACGTTTGTCGCCCAGCCACTCGGCCTCAGAGCCCCAATAAATATCCTCCTCCGGTTCCCACACATCCTCGCGCCCGCCGGCGAAGCCGAAGGTCTTGAGCCCCATCGACTCGAGTGCGCAATTACCGGCCAGGACCATCAGGTCCGCCCAGGAGATATTACGGCCGTATTTTTGTTTGATCGGCAGGAGCAGGAATCGCGCCTTATCGAGGTTCACGTTGTCCGGCCAGCTGTTGAGGGGAGCAAAGCGCTGGGTGCCGGACCCGGCCCCGCCGCGCCCGTCGCCGGTGCGGTAGGTGCCGGCGCTATGCCAGGCCATGCGGATGAACAGCGGTCCATAGTGGCCGTAGTCCGCCGGCCACCAGTCCTGAGAGGTGGTCATCAATTTAAAGATGTCTTTCTTTACGGCTTCAAGATCAAGGCGCTTAAACGCTTCCGCATAGTTGAAATCCTTGTCCATCGGATTGGACAGGGAGGAGTGCTGGTGCAGAATTTTGAGGTTCAGCTGGTTCGGCCACCAGTCGCGGTTCGAGGTGCCGCGGCCGGCGGCATGAGTTACCGGGCACTTGCTTTCGTCTTTCATGAGGTTACCTCCTGTGGTTGAATGTTCTGGATCATTATGATGAACCAATATAGGATTGTGGTCTCTATCTAGCCAATCGATTTTATCAATAGATCGATAGATTTTGCTGATCGGTTATGCATGGGGCATGGGGCATGGGGCAAAAGATGGATGCGGAGGGCGGAGGGCAGAGGGCTAAGGGAAAGACGCATGGGGCATGGGGCAAAAGACAAATGCGGAGGGCGGAGGGCGGAGAGCGGAATTTAGCAACCGTGGAGCGTGGAGCGTGGAGCGTGGAGCGATGGTGGTCAACAGGTGCTGTCATTGCGAGCCGCGTTTTGGGCGGCGCGGCAATCTCCCGCGAGCCGCTTCCAACGTAACGGCAGATGGGCGCCCCACGCCGGAGATTGCTTCGGCAGAATACGCCTCGCAATGACAGCACCAATGACATTATAGTTTGATGCCCACGAAATACTCGAAATGACGCGAAAGGCGTTTAAATTTTTATCTTTTTTCAGTATCATTTCGAGTGTTTCGTGGGCCAATTCTGAAAGTCTTAAATTCAAATTATCGTAATAAAAAAAGGGCGATCGATCGATCGCCCCTTCATACAAATCCCACTTTTTCAATCCGCATTCCGCATTCCGCAATCCGCATTCATCTTTCGCCCTCTGCCCTCCGCCCTTAGCGCCATTCACCTCGCCGCCGCATACTCCGCCGGATTGGCCGGCAGCTTTTCGGAGAGCATCGAGAAGAATTCAGCGCCGTCTTTATAGTCTTTCTTCTCCAGTTGCTTCATCAATTCCGGGTATTGGATGTATTTCAGGGCCAGTTCCGCCTGGTTGCGGATCGCTTCATTCTTGCTCTTGTTCGCCAGGGTGATCAGTTGGCCGGTGATGCGGTAGTCGCGGGTTTCCGGGTAGAACATCTGCAGCTTCACCACATAGAAGATCGCCGAAGAGACCACGGCATCATTGGAGGATTGCAGCGCCTTCAGATAGTTGAGCGGGGCTTTTTCCACGGTTTCCGCGGTCTGGGCAAACGCGCTCAGCGCGAACAGAGTGATCAACGTAACGATAATTTTTTTCATGACAGTCTCCTTTTCTGTGTTAATGTTTATCTACTTCGGTTTACGGGGGTTTTGCAGGAGAGATGTCATGGAGGGGTAAAGGGATGTCAAAAGATGTCACGGGATAAAGGTGTGGAAATCGGGCTTTCTTACTTTCTGATTCCACTACCCTTTTTTGACACCCCCAAAAAACCTGAGTATTGCTGGTCCGTAAGATCGGCTCGCAGTGGATCGTTGAGGAAAGGGCTTTGAAATCTTTCTTCAATCCCGAGGGGGGCGACCAGTTGCCGGCAGCATAAACAGCCGATAAGGCCCATAAGCCCCGATCTAAACATTTTGCCCTTGCCGGATCACTGGTCAATAATGGCACGAACTGGTGAGGCGAATACCATCACTGTTCAGTTTTAAAATAATGCTATAAATGTTAAGACTACGGGCCATCATTGTTTAGTTTTGTCCTAAGCTTGCCAATTGTTTTTTTATGTTTAAAAGTAGTCGTAGCTCCGACCGACCAATCATAATCCTCTTCTTCGTTTAATTGCCTCAAATACTCAGCGCTCAAATTCAAGTAATCTGATATTTTAGTATTCATACCCGCACCTACGTTCAAAAGCATTATTTATTTCTTGTCTGTAAAACTGAGAGTTTGTGTAGAAAATGTTCCTATAACATTTTCCTGCTGAAATTATAATTTCATGTTCTGATTTTCGGTTCTTACTATATTTACCCTTTTCGGTTATTGCAAAATCAACTCCATAAAGTATTCTACCAATCTTTATCTTTGACTTATAAATATCCTGATCCTTCCTAACATCTTCAATCTCTAAATTTTGGTAGATGCGGTTAAGCTTAGTGTTGAATGCTGTTGTTTTTTTATTTCCGTGCCTAAGAAGACTCCCGAAATAAAAACGCCTTTAGCATCTACGACATTGGGACCTAAACTATAATACATCATTTTTTTTGTTTTTTTGTCTTTAGAGAATCTGAAACTTCATCCATATTCATTAAAGAATCAGGAAAATAGAAGGATCCTGAAGTAATAAGTATAAATGGTTCAAAAGGATTTGGGTCAATTGATAACACTGACGACTGGGATACTAAGCATTTGCGAAAGGCTCAGGATGACCATAAACAACAATCTGTTCATTATATTCCTCATTTATATTTATATGTACTAATTGAACAAGATGTATAAGAAACGAAAGTGTTTATCTTAACTCTATATCTTACATGACGTTGATTCCAAATTATCTTTCAAAGTCAATGATTCTTCTCTTTTTCTCCTTTTTGTTTAGAGCAACATGTATGAGGTTAAGGATAGTGTTGTTTTGCAATTTCGTCCAGTAATCTTTTCTGCTCTAACATTAAACTCTTTATTTTCTTTCCATTGTATCAATCACATCTTTCAAGCCTTCAATTGGCAGGAGAACTTGCATCTCTGCTATAAGGGTTGCGGATCGTCCCTCAATGCCTTATTTCGTTTTTTTTCTAGATCTTGTTTTTCGATAGAAAGCTGATTGTGTCTTTGGTCAATTTGCGCACGTTGTTTGATCAATTGCATCCTACTTCCGCTTGGGCGGCTCGTCCCCTATTGTTATAATCCAGTATTAGTCTATTCCGCTTTTCTCCCGGCTCCATATTCTGAATCTGCTCTAAGAGTCTTTTAAGTTCTAACTTCTGCATTGTATCTTCCTACCCGATCATTGAACGCAATGAGATCTTGTTTAAAATCTTGAACTCTTTTATGATATGCTGGTTTATGCCTTTTCTGAATGCCTCAACTTCTAAACGGAGTTGCTCCCATTGTGGTTGCCATATTTGATATTCAGGGAAAAAATTATCAACTTTTTATATTCCTTTCGTCATTCCGTTGACGGGCCTTTTCCCATGTATTCTGCCATTTTCGGGCAATACTTCCCTTGGCTTTCATGGTAGATTGTTTTTGACAGCAGCGTTATGTTCAGAAGTGCCAACAGGCTCCCAATGCCAAGTTTCGCGAGGCATAGCTACGATCCCATCCATTTTTATCAAGTGCTTCTATAACCTGACTATCTCTCGCATTCCGAATATCGATTACAGTCCATAATTGTGGATAGATGCCCCCAGGTATATTAGCAGGATTACATTTTGGAAGGCCCAACCTCCAACAGCGATACAGGTCTGCTTGTTCAACACGTCCCTGAATCCACTCTCAATTGACAAATGCTTGCCGTTAGTCGCTTTCCAGTAAATCTGATCTGCTTACGAAATAATTCTTTAGACTTGGGGTGTAGGTTTGAATATTTCGATGTTATTGGTCCGGGATAATTCTTAATAGTATGATAACCAGGAAATACCAAAAATTATACTCTGAAGGTGACGCATCTATGTTTGCAACATCTTGGACACTTGTATCAGAAATAATCTGTTCAATTTCTTCTGTATCTACAGATACTATTGACAAGTCAATGCCCTCAACTTCTGTGGTATTGACGAGGAGAAAATCGAGAATTTCTTGTGCTTTAGACATTTCAGCCTCCGCTTTTTTGTAGGTGTTCGTTAGTCATCTTGTTAGATTAGAGGAATGTGTTATCCCTATTTTGGGCCACCAGGGGGCGCATTTGAACAGCCGTACGCTTTTACCGTGCTTTCTGGGTCAAGAAACGCAATCTGGACCTGTAAATTCTTGACTTTAATCGATCACCACGCCTTTTTAAGGTAGGCAGGTCTATTTTGTGAGATATGATAATTTAATTTGAACTGGTTTAAACTTTTATGCTTTTGCGTAATTCTTTAAAGGACAAAAATCTAACGCACGAAAATCAATAGCAGATCAACATGCATTCAGAAAAAATCATTTCCTCATGAATGCGCCCGCTGGTTTTATTAGCCCTTAAACACTCGTTTTCCATTTTTACTTTTGTCATCGCTTCGAACGGCTTTCAGCTTTCGCTAAGCTCAGGATCAAAATGGTAAAAACGGCCTGCCATTGGCTACCAATCCTGTAACCAAAACCCCGAATTTTGTAACATTTTGTCTTTTTTAAAGGATTTTTACCGGTTTTAGCTGGGGAAATCTTGATTTATCCTGATCGTGAATTTGGGAGTTGGGAAAGGAGGCGGGGTAGAAAGCGGCTGGTAAACGTTCAGAATGCTACGGTCGAAAAACCTCAATTAGCTTTATTTGACTGATATCATCTCCGAAGGCAAAACTCCAAATATGTCTCTGAAGCATTTTGAAAAATAGGATGGATTGTTGAAACCCACCGCATAGGCGATTTCGGTGACGGTACCACTTTTTTGGGAAATTAGCTGGTGGGCCCGCTTTAAACGGATAGTGCGAATAAACTCTCTAGGGGTTTGACCACACAAGGCCCTCAGTTTGCGATGCAGGTGCATCCGGCTGAGGAACATTTCTCCGGCAAATTTCTCGGTATCAAATTCCGCTTGGTCAATATTGGCTTCGACCACAGATAGGGCTTTCTGCAAGAAAATTTCATCTATCGAGGCTGCTTGAAAGGGTTGAGGACTGGTCAACAACTCGGTTCGAATAAGCTGTTGCTGGGCCTCGAGAGTAGCCAAAGTATTGGAAATGGTTAGACGCAGTTCAGCTGCATTAAACGGTTTGGTGAGATAAGCATCGGCCCCCATCGCGAGACCTTTGAGCCGGCCCCGTTCACTGGCTCTGGCAGTGAGCATAATCACCGGTAAATGAGAGGTTCTTACCTCGCTTTTTAATTGTTGGCAAAGCTGATCGCCACTCATTTTAGGCATCATGACATCACAAAGCACCAAGTCTACCGTCTCACTGTTGGCCATTTGTAAACCCTTCTGACCATCGAACGCCTGTAAAATACGGTACTGGTCTTCTAAAAGGTTTCGCATGTAGTCTTGCAGGTCCTGATTGTCTTCCACGATCAGCAAGCGAGATTGCGGTATATTCGGATTTAGATCACTCGACAGTGGTGGTTTATCTTCGGCAGGTTCGCTCTGCTCGAGGATAGCCCCATCAACCGAACGCCATCTTTCAGAATCCGTTTGGGACACGTCCACGATTTCTTCGGGCTTCAAGTGATCTTTTCCTGTGAGAAGGCTAATGGTAAAGGTGGTTGCGTCGCCTGCCTGGCTTTGAACAGATATTGTTCCATGGTGGAGCGTTATCAAATCCTTTGCCAAGGCCAATCCGATTCCGCTTCCCGGGATGTCTTCCTGCCATGAAACCCGGTAGAAGCGTTCGAATATATGAGGAAGGTGCTCCTGGGGAATCCCGGGGCCGCTGTTGCTGACGGCAATTTCTACCTTGGAATCTTGATGATTCAGGCTAACGGTGATGCGACCTTGATCCGGGGTATATTTGAAGGCGTTGTCCAACAGGTTGAGAATAACCTGTTCAAATTTTTCCGGATCCAGGAAGATGTCCAGTGATTTGATACCGCAGTCCACTTGATAGTCGATTCCCTGTGCGGCCGCTCGCGATTCGAAATTGGCAGCCAGGAATTTAAGTATCCGGCAGACATCCGTTTTGCGGGCATTGAGTTTGAGTTGTTGACTGTCTGATTTAGCAAGGGTCAACAACTGATCGATCAGACTTCTTAGTCGCTGCGCATTTTTACGGATCACTCTCAAAAAACGCTGATTTTGGGAATCGGCTTCTTCATTCAACAGTTGATCAACCGGCCCTTCAATCAGGGTCAAGGGTGTGCGGAACTCGTGAGAGATATTCATTAAGAAATTCGATTTCAGACGATCCACCTCCTGCAGCTTCTTATTTTCTATCGCCTTTAATTTCAGTTCATTGCCCAATTTTACCCGTTTCAGATCGTATCTGCGCCAGAAATAAAGGCCCCCTAATCCGAGAAGCAGATAAAAAGCATATGCCCAAGGGGCCCGCCACCAGGGTGATGCAACAACAATGGCAAGGGAAACCGGGTCGCTCCAAACCCCATCCCGATTGGCTCCTTTGACCCGAAAAATATATTGCCCCGGATCTACATCAGTATAACGGGTAAAGGGTCTTCCCCCTCCCTCGACCCAATCCTTATCCAACCCTTCCAATTGATATTGGTAGCTGTTTTTGTAAGTCGTCGCAAAATCCAAAATGCTAAATTGAATTTCGAAGAAACGCTGTTCATAACTGAGGTTGATCTCTTCTGTCAATGAAATTGTAGAGGGGTGATGAAGGGAATCGCCAATTACACTGAATCCGGTAACCTTAATCTGGGGTTTTGAATTAAGGACCTGAACGCTATCGGGATTGAAAGAAATAAAGCCGTCCGTTCCACCAAAATAGAAATTCCCGCTTGCTCCTCTAAAAACACCGCCTTCCTGAAACATGCCAACGTTGATGCCAAAACTCTGGTCAAAATCGATGACTTCTTCGGTGTGCAAATCAACCCGAAGAATATTTTCATCGCCCTGGAATCCCTGGGAAATCCACAAATAACGGTTCTGGTGGAGTAGCATTCCCCGTATTGACTCCTGCGGCAGCCACTTTAGTGGGCTTTGCTTAAGAAACTGGACCGTTCCATCGCCTTTGGAAACTGTCATCTTTACCAAACCGCTATTAACCGTTCCCAGCCAATAATTCCCCTTCGGGCCTTTGGTAATTGCGGAAAAAAAATTGCGTTGTATGCTTTCAGGAGAATCGTCAAGAAGGAATTTTGAGAATTTGTTAAGGCTGGGTTGAAATAAACTCAGTCCCTGGGTGGTGCCGATCCATATACTGTCCGGGGTTTCGGCAAAAATGGCAAAAACGTTATCACCGCAGATCTCAGAATTGGAAGTGCTATAATTTACGAAGTGTCCCAATTGCCGGTCTTCCGATGCAAGATAAGATATCCCATCCGTGGAAGTGCCAAACCACATGCCTCCAGCATCATCCCGGCAGATTTGACGAACATTTTTGCCAATAATGCCTTGTTTGCGCTTCTCACTTATTTGCAAATGCCTAAAATTTCCGGTTTGACGATTTAGTACATCCAACCCAGTACCGGTCCCGATCCACATATTGCC
This sequence comes from Calditrichia bacterium, assembly GCA_020635015.1. Taxonomy (GTDB): domain Bacteria; phylum Calditrichota; class Calditrichia; order RBG-13-44-9; family J075; genus JACKAP01. The sequence goes on from JACKAP010000017.1 coordinate 60,871, forward strand.
TCGCCGGTCATCAAAAAGGGCCAAAACCACATCGTTTCCAATGCTGTTTTCTTTGTCAGGTTCATTTTTATATTTTATTATTTCTTCGCTTTGGGGATCAAAAACATCCAGCCCCTGACCATGGGTTCCCAGCCAGAGCCGCCCATCCTCATCTTCTAAAAATGCATAAAAAGATGTCCCGGAAAAGGTCTCCTTCTTATTGATATCCTGGCAATAGTATCGAAATTGAGCCCGTTTGGGGTCATAGCGCTGGAGTCCCCCCAATCCCCCAAACCACAACACATTTTTATCGTCTTCATAAATTGCCATCATGGCATTATTGGCAATGCTTTGGGAATTGCCCGGATTATGTTGGTATACCTCAAAATGTCTTCTGCCCTTGTCCAAACGAATAATGCCATGGTAATAAGAGGTCATCCACAAGGTTTTTTGTTGATCTTCAATGATGTAGCCGATTGAAACCTCGTTCAAATCCCTTATTTGCGCGTAATCCCGAAATAATTCGGTTTCCGGGTCATAGCGGCTTAAGCCCTGTTTGGTCCCAATCCAGATCATGCCGGCATGATCCTCGAAAAGCTCGGAAATGACATTACTTAAAGGACCGCTTTCATTTCCCGGACTTTCTGGAAAAAGGGTAACTTCCCCGGTTTGAAGGTTGATTTTCCCCAACCCTTTTCCATAATCCGCGACCCAGAGATTCCCCCGGCTATCTTCCAGACAATCATACAATTTTTGAGGTAGCTGACTTGCTGCTGGAAACTGCTGGTAGATCGAAGATTTTACAAAAGCCATTTCCGTTGAATCGAACTCGAATAAGCCAAAGCCGGAAACCGCCCATATATTTGAATGCCTTCCAAGAATCAGGCGGGTGTAACCCAAACGACCAACATCAACGCCTTTGCCCTTGAAGGGAATGCGCAAAAATGTGTCGGTTTTAGGATTAAACCGGCTGACAATTCTACCAGCATTGACCCAAATTAGCCCCGCGTTATCGGCCAACAGGTTGTGAACATTGACGCTAGCAATACTTGAAGACTTACCTTCAATTGGCATATATCTTTTTAATTGGTAGCCATCAAATCGCTTAAACCCGGCATTCGAACCCAGATATAACATACCGTCCTGGTCCTTAACAATTGAACCAACGCTCCCTATTCTCTGACCTTCCTGAGGAATTATTCTTTGAAAGAAAACGGGTTTCGACTGGCAACAGGCCGGATGCCCACCAAAGAGGCATAGCAATCCAAAAGCCGCTAGGCTTTTGAGGAGTGGAAGAAAAAAAATACGCTCAACGCTTTGCATAATTGCCGAGAGTTTATTAAAGGGGGTTGACAGGTTCGATCAGCGGGTTCATTTGAACAAGAACCTACGTTATGAGCCCTGATCAACGACAATTATTTTCTCAGGAAAATTACTTTACAATTCACTGCACAAAAGGTGTTCTTCGTCAGGTAATTTGTTCTCTAATGAAAAAATCCATCTTAATCGGGCGGATTTTTATTTTCATACCATGTTTATTTCCGGAAGAGTTCAAGGTATTTTTGTAAAGCAAACATTTTATTACGAGAAAATCCGGTTATCTCTTTCAAAATGCCTTTTTCTTGAAAGATACTCACAAGACTATTCGCTGTGTTGTAGGTGACACCAAGCGCATCTTTCACCTGATTGACATTTATTATGGGCCTGGAGAACAGGTGTAAGAGCAGTTTCATGCCAGATTTGCTTTTTCTTCCCATTTCGATAATTTGCTGTTGATACGCCTGCCTTAACGCAATGATGCTTTCAAATGTTTGTTTTCCATTTGCCGCCGTTTCAGTGACCCCAACCAGGAAAAACCGAAGCCACTGTTCTATATCATCAGCGGTTCGTACTCGACTCAGCGCATCATAATACGCTGCCCGGTGTTTTTCAAAAAAATCTGAAAGATATAATACCGGGTTGCTTTTCTTTGCCGCGCACGCCGGAAAGTAGGACGCTGTGCGTTTCAGTTATCAAACGCATCGACAAAGGCAACTTATTTAGCCTTTGGATAGCGTAGTTCATGGCTTTGATGTAGTTTTGCACTTCCGACCAGTCATCGCGCTTTTCCGGAGCGATTTCTTCTTCAGGCAGCACCGCTTCGTCAATACCTGTTTTTTGGTTCCTTCAATTCGTGATGACCTGGTGGCTTCTTTGATAACGTGCATTTGTATAAAAAAATCCACATCGGGAACTAACGTAGAATAGGCATTAAGTTCACCCAACAAGCGAACCGCATCCTCCAGGAGAAGCGTAATTTTTTTACCTTCCCATTCAAATGCCTGGTTGATATGACTGGGGCTAAAACTTTCGTATTCGTAGTTCTTTTGCGCAAAGTGTTTTTTGAGTTTGCCTGAGCGGAACATAGATTTATGGGTCTTCACCATAAGTTGAAATAAGATATTTTATATCTCAACATAATACTAAAAATTGAAATAAGACAATAATTGCTTCAAGTTTCTGAAATAAATAACAGCTTTACCGGGGAAGTTACAGAAATCCAATTTTCATTAAAACGCTGCCATTTCACCCACTTTTTCCCATCCATTAAAAAAACGGTGTCAAAAATTCATAAGGCCAGGAAATACAACCGGCAGGCACCGGGCGCGGTACCATTTTATATTTTCCAGAGTTGAAGCAATTCATTTGCCAAGTATCGCAAGCTAATGGCTTCAATATGCTCATCTTTGGGGTATCGTTCCCTGCCGGGATAGACCACGAAGGCTCGATCTGGCTTCAAATCATCCGTGGCCACCCGAAAGCCCCGTTCCACTTTTGCGCTTAAACTTCGCTTAATTTCAATCGCCTATTTACCGATAAATCTTACTCCACGTCTTTCCCATTCCGCATTCCGAATTCACCTCTCCCCCACCCGGAACGCCGCCATCTCCTGCCCGTTGCGCACCAGCAGGATGTCACCGACCAGCACCGGGTGGTTCCAGGTCTTGCCGCTAAGGGCCGGAAAGCGCGCCAGTTCTGTGAACTGGTCCGCCGCCGCCCGCACCAGGGCCAGCTCGCCCTTCTCCGAGAGCACCAGCAGCAGGTCCTGTTCGGGCAGCAGCACCAGTTGCCCGTGCCCGTAGCGCCCGCCCTTCCATTGGCGCTCCCCGTCTTCCAGGCGGATGCAGGAGAGGATGCTGCCGTCGAAGCCGAAGGCATGGCCGGCATGCACCACGAAATCGTTGAAATAGGGCTTTAAGCCCCGCGAGGTCCAGCGCTCCTCGGTCGCCCATCCCCCGGCGTTGTGCACCAGCGAAACCCGGCGCACCCCGATCCCGACGCCGCTGCCCAGCCCGGAGCCGGTGCCGATCAGCACATCCTGATTCGCCAGCATCACCGGCTGCACGATGCCGTCGCCGGGCCAGGCATACTGCCAGAGCAGCTTGCCGTCGCCCGGGGCGAGGCCAATCGCGCCGGACCCGTTCAGCAGCACGATCTGCATCACGCCGTCGATGGTTGCCAGGTGCGGCGAGCTGTAGCCCCAGCCGCTGTCCGGGCCGAACCAGCGCGGATTGCCGGTCGCGATCTCATAAGCGGCCAGATCCCCGGCGGCAGCGACGATCACCAGGCTGTCGACCACCAGCGGCGAGCTGGCAAATCCCCAGGTGGGCACCTTGCGGTCGGTATCGGCCGCCACATCGCGCGACCATATCACCGTCCCATCCGCCGCATCGAGCGCATTCAGGATGCCGGTGGCGCCAAAGCTGTAGACGCGATCCTCACTGAGCGTCGGGGTGGCCCGCGGGCCGGCGCCGCCGTTCGACTCCCAGAAGCGCACCGGGTCGCTGTGCCGCCATAGCGGCTCGCCGTCGGCCAGGCGGTAGCAGGAGACCATCTCCTCCTCCCCGCGCTGCTCCTGGGTGTAGATCAGGCCGCCGCGCACCGAGAAAGACGACCAGCCCGGCCCCACCGGATGCCGCCAGAGCTCTACCGGCGGGGATGCCGCCCAGTCGGTCTCGATCCGCGTACCGCGCACGATGCCGTCACGCTTCGGTCCGCGAAAACCCGGCCACTCGGCAGCCGGTTTTACGGTTGCCGGTGCTGCCGGAACCGCTGCCACCGCGTCGCCGGCTTTGACGGCAGATGGTTTCTCAGGCGTTTTCACCGTTGCCGGATCTGCCGGAGGCGCCGGAAGCGTTTCAGCAATGGGAGTTGCGGGATCGGTTTCGAGGGTATCCGCAACCGCTGTCTCTGGCGCCGGCGGCAGCGGTTCCTCAGCGCCTTGCGAGAGGAGCCGCTCCTCCGGCGTCTCGCTCCAGCGCCAGGCGAAGTCTGACTCAAAATTGCCAGTGACACCGCCGGTGCGGATGGCGGCTAATCCGCCACACACCAGCAGCACGATCGCGGCCAGCGCCGCCCAGCGCGCGCCGAACCCCATCCGGCGGGTCAACACCGCCCAGACCACCAGGGCCAAACTCAGCACCGGGATCGCCGTGATCACCAGCAGCATTCCCTGGGCGCCGGTGGCGATCGACTCGTGTACCACCTGCGAAGTGGCGATCATCGCAACCACCATCAGGGCGATGGCGCCCAGGCGCTCCAGCCACGGCGCCCGGCTGAAGAACACCCACCAGATAATGATCGCCAATCCCCCGGCGACGCCGATGAGCACCGCCGTGCCGGTCTCATCCGGCATGACCGCCGGAAGCCCGTAACGGGCCAGCCATTGCACGATAACAATAAGGATGCCGGGCCACAGCCGGAGGGATTTTTGCCGGGCCGGTTTTTCGGTTTTTTGCTTCACCATGGGATTTTCTCACCTTATGAGATGTTAGAATTCCGGGCAGATTGCCTGCCTGGGTTGATATTAATGTTAAGAAAATATTCGTACAATTAGTAGTTCTACTTTAAGACGTTACGAATTGCCCCATGAGACACTCGAAAGAACACCTATGACGAAAACCCGCTTGATATTTGCGATACTCAAACATACATTCTCAACATACATCACAGAAGAAAGCACAAATGATCAAAACCCAGATTTATATCACTGAAGCGGAACAAAAAGCGCTGAAATCGATCGCCGCCCGCACCGGGACGAAACAAAGCGAGTTGATTCGCCGGGCCATCGATCAATTCATCGCGCGCTTCCGCGAGACCGATCGCCTGAAATTACTGCAGCAAGCCAGGGGCATCTGGAAAGACCGCACTGACTTACCCGATTTCCGGCAAATTCGCCGGGAATTGGACCGGATTGAAGTATGACGAAAAAATTCTGGATGATCGATACCTGACATGTTGATCGATTACCTGCGCGGCTATCCGGATGCCAGCACACTCCATGAGGCGAAAAAAAACGATTTATCCATTTTGGGTTGTTTTTGTATATACAACGTTTTACATTTAATAGGTAAACACCTGGAGAGAATCATGGCCAAAACGGCGATTATCAATGCCCGCATCGAACCGGAGTTAAAAAAAGCCGGCAATGAAGTCCTGGCAACCATCGGTTTAACCCCCTCGGCGGCAATTTCTTTGCTATACAAGGCGATTGTACGTGATCAGGGCCTGCCGCTAAATCTCCACATACCCAATGAAGATACTGCTCGGGCGTTGCAAAGCACTGAATACTATGAATTTGAGAACGAAGCGGATGTTGAACGCTGGCTAAGCGGAGATGACGACCTTGAAGATTTTGCTCTCAAAGCAGTATCGGTTAGACATGCGAAGAATGAAGCAAAGGGGAAAATCGCTCCAAAACGCAAAAAAAGTGATCGGGCTTCTCAGAAGCGGAAAACCACTTCCAGCTAAATACAAAGACCACGATCTGCGGGGTGAATGGTCCGGATACCGCGAATGCCACATCGATAATGACTGGTTGTTGATCTACCGAATTGTCGATGATTACTTGTTGATCGAACGAACCGGCACCCATTCAGATCTATTTTAAATTGCGAACAGCGCCACTACCAAACCACTCGCTAAAGAAGCACGATAATGATCCGACTTTTGATATATATAGATCGGAATCGGCGTAAAAACGCGTATACGGGGAGCTCAAAATGCTAAGCACGGTTGCATGGCGCTTGAAGCTTACAACTTGGTATGGATTTACCCCATGCCCCATGCCCCATGCCCCATGCAAACCTGTTTTGCACAGCATTCAGCATGAGCCAGAGAGGGCTATATGACCCCGCCGCAGCATCGCATGATGGGAGTGCTTATGACACTCATCGCCCTCGCCGGAGGATTGATGATCCCGGCCTGGGGCCAGCGCGCCCTCAAGTTTGAACGCCTCGGCATCAGCGACGGGCTCTCCCAGAACAGCGTGCTGTGCATCGCCCAGGACCGCCAGGGCTTCATGTGGTTCGGCACCGAGGAGGGGCTCAACCGCTACGACGGCTACCACTTCACCACCTTCACCCACGATGAGAAAAACCCCAACTCCCTCTCCGACAGCTACGTCCTGGCCTTGTATACCGATGTGCGCGGCGACCTCTGGATCGGCACCGCCGCCGGAGGGCTGGACTGCTACAACCCGGTGCGGGAACGCTTCCGCCATTTCCGGCACGATCCATCAAACCGCCAGAGCATCAGCGAAAATTACGTCAGCGCAATCTGCCAGGACCGCCGGGGCTATATCTGGGTCGGCACCGGCAGCAGCGGATTGAACCGCATCGACCCGCAAACAAAGCGGATCAAACCGGTTTTGCTCGATTCCACCGCCGCCAACCCTTGCAACAGCATCCTGGCCCTGCAGACCGACCGGGATGGATATCTGTGGATCGGCACCAGCGGCTGCGGCCTGATCCGCTTCGACCCGGAAAGCGGCGCATCCGAGATCTTTCAACATGATCCGGAAAACCCCGCCGGCCTGGCCGGGAACACGATTTTCAGCATCACCCAGGACAGCGACAGCAATCTCTGGGTGGGCAGCGATCAGGGCGGCCTGCATCATGTCGATATAGCCAGCGGGCAGATCACCCGCTTTGCCCCGGACCCGGCGCGGTTCCCGGAATGGCCGGAGCAGATGATTTCGGCGATTGCCCAGGATAAAACCGGCGACCTCTGGATCGGCACCACCCGCGCCGGCATGCTGCGTTTCAACCCGGCGGAAGCGCACTTTGTCGCCTTCAGCCATAACCCGGTCAACGAGCGCAGCCTCAGCAACAACATCATCAAGGCGGCCTTTCCGGATAAGGGAGGCTCGATCTGGATCGGCACCTACGGCGGGGGAATCAATCAATACAATCCCTGGCGCGATAAATTTACCCACTACACGGTCGATAACACCCTGGCGAGCAGCCTCAGCCATAATTACGTGATGGCAATCGCTGAAGACGCCCGGGGCACGGTCTGGATCGGCACCGACGCGGGAGGCCTCAACCGCTTCGATCCCCGGAACGAACGCTTCCGCAGCTATACCCACGATCCGGAAAATCCCGCCAGCCTGGCTCATAATCGGGTCTGGGCGGTGCTGCCGGCCCCGGACGGTGACCTTTGGATCGGCAACGGCAACGGGATCGATCACTTTGATCCTCAGACCGGTACGGCGCAGCACTACCAGAGCGATCCCTTCAGCGGAAAGCCGCTGGGGCTGGTGCGCACCTTCCTGCGCGACCGCCGGGGCAGGATCTGGGCCGGCACCTGGATCAACGGACTCTATCGCTATGCGCCGGATGAGGATCACTTTGTACCGGTTTCCCCTCCCCCGCCGGAGAACGGCCTGCCGATCAACAAGGTCTATACCATCTGCGAAGACCTGCGCAACGATGCGGGCAATCTCTGGATCGGCTACTGGGGCGGCGGGCTCAATTTTTACGATCGCCAACGGAACCGCCTGATCAACTATCGCAAAAACACCTACAACCCCTACAGCCTGGGCAATGACCGGGTGATCGCCATCCACCCCGACGCCAAAAGCAAGGGCAAGATCCTCTGGATCGGCACCTATGGCGGCGGCCTGAACAAGTTTGATGTCGAGCAGCAGATATTCAAGCGCTACACCGTGGCCGACGGACTGCCCAATGATGTGGTCTACGGCATCCTGGCAGACGATTACGGCTACCTCTGGCTGAGCACCAACAAGGGCCTCTCCCGTTTCAATCCGGTGTCGGAGAAGTTCGAAAATTTCGACATCGATGACGGGCTGCAAAGCAATGAATTTAACGGGGGGGCCTACTACAAATGCCGTTCCGGTGAGATGTATTTCGGAGGCGTTTACGGCCTTAACCGCTTCCTGCCGGCAGCGATCACCGCCAACCCGGAAATTCCCCCGGTGGTGCTGACCGCTTTCAAGATTTTCGAGAAACCGGCGCCGGGGAGGCTCACCACCGCCATCTCCGCCGCCGATACGATTGTGCTTTCCACTGACGATGATTTTTTCTCCTTCGAATTCGCCGCGCTGGATTATGCCTTCCCGGCAAAGAATCAATACGCCTACATGATGGAAGGCTTCGATAAAGACTGGCTCTATCCGGAAGGCCGGCGCTACGCCAGCTACACCAACCTCGACCCGGGCAGCTACACCTTCCGGGTGCGCGGGTCCAACAACGATCAGCAATGGAACATGGAGGGGGTGGCGCTGCACCTGATCATCGAGCCGCACTTCTGGCAGACCGGATGGTTCCGCCTGCTGAGCGGATTTGCCGTGCTGCTGCTGATCTATGGCGGGTTCCGCTACCGGGTCAGCACCATCAAGCAAAACAAGCGCATTTTAGAACGGCAGGTGGCCGAACGCACCGCCCAGTTGCAGCGCAAGACCCGGGCGCTGCAGCAGCACGAAAGCGAACTGGTGGAATATGCCGATCAGCTGAAGCAAAAAAGCGAAGCCCTGGAGGCGGCCAATAAGATTGCCGAAGAGGCAAATCGCGCCAAATCGCGTTTCCTGGCGGTGGTCAGCCACGAGATCCGCACCCCGATCAACGGGGTGATCGGCATGCACGACCTGTTGCTGGACACCCGCCTCACCCCGGAGCAGCGGGAATATGCCGAGACCGCCCGGGTCAGTGCAGAATCGCTCCTGGGCATCATCAGCGATATTCTCGATTTTTCCAAGATCGAAGCCGGGAAGATGGAGATCGAGGATACCGGCTTCCGCCTGGAAGCGGTGGTGCAGAGCGCTGCCCGGATCATCGAACCGCGCGCCCGGCGCAAGGGGCTGGCCCTGAAAGTGGAGATCGATCCCGCCATCCCGGCGCAGCTCTCCGGCGACCCGGTGCGCATCCGCCAGATACTCTTTAATTTTCTCAGCAATGCGGTAAAGTTTACCCCCGAGGGACAAATTCAGGTGACGGCGCGGTTGCTGCAGGAAGACGAGCGGGCGGCAACCGTCAAATTTTGCGTGCAGGACAGCGGCATCGGCATCCCGCGCGAGAAACAATTGCAGATTTTCGAAAGTTTTTCCCAGGTGGATGCCTCCACCACCCGCAAATACGGAGGCACCGGCCTGGGCCTGGCCATCGCCAGACAGTTGGCTGAATTGATGGGCGGCAGCGTGGGGGTGGAAAGCGAAGCGGGAAAAGGATCGCTGTTCTGGTTCACCGTCACCTGCCGGATCGACGCAAGCGCAGTGCTGCCGCCCGCCGCCCCCAACGGCGATCAGCAGCCGCAGCCGGAAGCTATTTTCAATCTCCCCTTCCCTACCCCGCCGCTGCGGGTGCTGGTGGCGGAAGATAACGCCGTCAATCAAAAGCTGATCCAGCGGCTGCTGGAAAAACAGCGCTGCGAGGTCGACCTGGTCGCCTCCGGCCGGGAGGCCATCGAGGCCCTGGGGCGGCAAGCATACGATTTTGTGTTGATGGACGTGCACATGCCGGAGATGGACGGCCTGGAAGCGACCGGCATCATTCGTGCGCAGGAACAGGCGCAGAATGGCAGCAGTCACGTCCCGATCATCGCCCTCACCGCCAACGCCATGACCGGCGACCGCGACAAATGCCTCGCCGCCGGCATGGACGGATACGTCTCAAAGCCGATCCGCAAGCAGGAGCTGTTTGCGACGATTGGGCAGGTGCTCAGCCGGAATGGCAGAAAGACTTGATATTTGCTCGCTGTCGCTCGCGATGTTTGTTCGCTCACGCTCACGATGTTTGCTCGCTGGCGCTCGCGATATTGGCTAAGAATTGATGGTGGCCCCGAAAACTATTCCCCGCATTTCCAAGGCGGGGACAGATTGGCGAAGCGTCCAGCAAGCCAATCAGGGGCGGTTGCCCCGCAGTTTCGCGCCACGCGCCACATCTTTTTCATTCCGCATTCCGCATTCCGAAATCCGCATTCGTCTCATTCCGTTTCCGAATCTTCCAAACAACTCGCCACCACCACCACCGGATGTTCCGCTTTGCGCCCGGTGCCGTCTGCTATCTGATGCCGGCAGGAGGTGCCGGCGGCGGTGATGCGGGTGTCAGATTCCGCGGCGCGCACTGCCGGGAAGAGGCGGTCTTCCCGCACTTCAGGGAGACGTCGTAGTGGGCGGTCTCGTAGCCGAAAGCCCCGGCCATGCCGCAGCAGCCGCTGTCGATCTCGCGCACCGCTGCACCGGGAATCAAACGGAGCATTTCTATCAGTGAACCGGTGCCGCCGCCCGCTTTCTGATGGCAGTGCCCGTGCGTCAGGATGGTCTGAGGAAGCAGATCCGCTTTCCAGGGCAGACTGATACCCTTTTCCCGAATCTGACGCGTCAGAAACGCATCAAAGAAGCAGCAGGCCTCCGCCACTTCCCGGGCCTCGGCGCTGCGCAGCAGGTCGATGTATTCGTCGCGGAAAGCGCTGATGCAGCTTGGCTCCATTCCCACCACCGCGATCCCCCGGCGCACCAGGGGCAGCAGCAGCGCCACGTTGTGGGCGGCATGTTCCCGGGCGGCATCGAGCATACCGCGGGAAATTAACGGGCGTCCGCAGCAGCGCCGGCCGTGGGCCAGCAGCACCTCGAAACCGGCCGCCTCCAGCACCCGCACCGCCGCCCGGCCGATCTCCGGCTCGTTGTGGGAAAGGAAGGTGTCGTCCCACAAGATCACCGGGCCGTTGGGGGTCCGGGACGGTTTGGGATGGCGCTGGAACCAGTGCTGGAAAGTCTGGGACGCCAGGGGCGGCAGCGAGCGCCGGCGGTCGATCCCGAACCAGCGCTGCAGCAGCGCCCGCACGGCACTGCTGCGGAAACTGCGGTTGACCAGGCCGGGAAAAAGGCTGCCCAGGCGGTTGACCGCGGCGATATGCCCGAACAGGCGCGAGCGCAGCGGCACCCCGTTTCGATCCTGGTAGCGGGCGAGGTATTCGTATTTCAGCTTGGCCATGTCGACCAGCGAGGGACATTCATGCTTGCAGGCCTTGCAGCCCAGGCAAAGATCGAGCGCTTCGTAGAGGGAGGGATCATCGAGCCCATTGGTTCCCAGTTGCCCGGTGATCGCGGCACGCAGGGCGTTGGCCCGGCCGCGGGTGGAATGGGTCTCGTCGCGGGTGGCCATGAAGGAAGGACACATCACCCCGCCGGCGGTCTTGCGGCAGATGCCCTGGCCGTTGCACATCTCCACCAGCCCGGCAAAACCCCCGTCGGCGCTAAAATCCAGGCGGGTTTCGCCGATATTCTGAGGGGTTTGGTAGCCTGGCTGAAAGCGCAGGAAGCGGGGGTCCCAGGGCAGCGGAGCGTCAACGATCTTGCCGGGATTGAAGCGGTTATCCGGATCGAACAACCCCTTCACCTCGCGGAAGGCCCGGTGCAGCTCCGCGCCGTAGACTCTCTCATTATAAAGGCTCCGGGCCAGCCCCTCTCCATGCTCGCCGGTGCTGGTGCCTCCGTATTCGATCGCCAGGGCGATCACCGCCTCGGAGATCGACTGCAGTTGCTGCATGCCCAGGTCGGTTTTGAGATTGATCAACGGATTGATATGCAGGCAGCCGGCGGAGGCATGGGCGTAGAAGGCGGCCTCGGTGCCGGCCTCGCGGCAGATGCGCACCACCTGTTCGGCATAGTCGGGCAGGTTTTCCACCGGCACCGCCGCATCATCGACGAAGGCCAGGGGTTTGGCGTCGCCGCGCTTGCTCATCAGCAGCCCCAGGCCGGCTTTGCGCACCTCCCAGACATTGGCGACCTCCGCCGGATCCTCACAGGTCACCGCGGTGCCGGAGAAACCGCTGCGGCGCACATCCTCCAGCAGCGCTTCCGCCTGTGCGCGCAACGGTGCCGGATCGCTGCCGGCAAATTCCACGATCAGCACCGCCCCGGGATCGCCCTTGAGGAAAGCTCAGGCGCTGGCGGTACTGGCGGTTCTCCCGGGTGAGGTCGATGAAGAACTTGTCGAGCAGTTCCACCGCCCCGGGCTGATGGGCCAGGAGTTGGGGCACACAGTTCAGCGCTTCGCGCAGGCCGGGGAAATGCAGCAGGGTCAAATGGGTATGGGCCGGGCGGGGCACCAGTCCCACGGTCACCGTGGTAATCGCCGCCAGGGTGCCTTCGCTGCCGGCGATCAGCGGCACCAGGCTGAAGGGCTCGCCGGCCTGCTGCGCGGCATGCAGGCGGTTCAGGTTGTAGCCGGCCACGTTGCGCCAGGTGCGGGGATAATCGCGCTCGATGGCCGCGGCATAACGCGCCAGCAGTCGGGGGATGTCACGGTAGAGACGGCCTTCCAGGGTATCCCGGGCGGCCAGAGCGCTCACCGCCTCCGGCAACTGCGGGCGGAGACTGACGGCCGTGCCGTCGCTGAGTACCACCTCCAACTCGCGGAGATGGTCGGCCATCATGCCATAGAGGATCGAATGGGAACCGGTGGAGTTGTTGGCGGTCATCCCTCCGATGGTCGCCACCACCGCGGAAGAGGGATCCGGCCCCACCATCAGTCCATGAGGCGCTAGCGCCCGGTTGAGCTGATCCAGGGTCACGCCGGCCTCCACCCGGGCCCATTTTTCGGCCGGGTTGATTTCGAGGATGCGGTTGAGATGGGGGGTAAGGTCCATGATCAGCCCCTCCCCTATCCCCTGCCCGGACAGGCTGCTCCCCCCGCCGCGGGGCACGATGGAGAGTCCGGATTCGGCGGCGAAGCGTACCACGGCCTGCACATCGCTAACATTGGCCGGAAAGCAGGCACCCAGCGGTTCAATCTGATAGCTGGAGGCATCGGTACTGTAGAGCGCCCGGGTCAGGCGGTCGAGGCGCACCTCGCCTTCCATGCGGGTGGATAATTCCGTTATTTTCTGATTGACGGCGGTAAGGTGCGGCGTATCAGGCATTTTCTCATCCCGGTTTTTGCCAAAAAGTCCCGGAATATATTGTGAAAAACAAATACTTTTTTAGCGAATCATACGCTGCTTTGCCGTTGCATATAATCGCTCAGGTCGCGAATACGCAGATACCAGCGCTTTCCGCGCTTTTGTGCGGGTAATTTCCCCAGGTTGATCAGATTACGAAGATAATCCTGGGAATAATTGGAAAACTGCGCGGCCTGGCGCAGCGGGACCAGATCATCCTGGTTAAAGGCGGCGGGGCCGTGCTTTTTCAAGCGGGTCAGTGAAGTTTCCAATTGAGTAACGATGATCTCTTCCATCGCGGCCAGATCACTCTGTTGTGCATGGTCATCGATCAGATCCGGGGTTGGCTGCAGACCGACTTCCACCATCCGGAGCATCCGGTCAAATCCATCATCCCCTATTGCCAGGGCTTCGTAGTAGCGTTCCCGGTCGTTTTTTTGCACCCCTTTGATGGCAATATTGGCATATCCTTCACCGATCAGCAGGAAGTTGAGCAGAATCCTCCCCACCCGCCCATTGCCATCTTTGAACGGGTGAATCGTTTCAAACAGCACATGGCTTGCCGCAGCCAGCCGGAGCGGGCTGTGCTGTGGATCGGCCATTTGGGCATTGATCCATTGTACGAAACCGCCCATCATATCCGAAATATACGCCGCATCCAGCGGTCGGAAGCCGGCATCAGCAACCTCCACGTTCTCCCGACGAAAACGCCCGACAGTTCCCTGGAAGGTGCCGAGTTGCGACTCATAGCGCATCAACAGTGTATGGATCTGGCGGATGTCGGCAATACGGAGTTGGAATTCCTGTTCGTTGTAGAGATTGTTGGCATAATCGTACAACGACCCGGCCGATTCGAAATACCCCAGTATCGCCGCCATTTTCTGATCACTGGTGCGCTTGTTCCGCTCCAGCACATCTAACAGCTCTTTGCGATTGGCAAAAATGCCTTCAATCGCAATGGAATTCCGAATTTCATCTTTGAATAGCGAATACCATTCGATATTGGCGACTGCAATAAACGGATGAACCTCCCGGCGTATCGCTTCGAAAGCAGCTTTCAGTTTGCGCTCATCCATAGATATTTTTCGAATTTTCCGAACTGTTATTTTTACTTGAATATATTTATAATTAAATGCTTATCCAAATATATTTTTCCAGACAGTTCGATTCACATCATCGATTCGCAACCCGACCCGGCGGGACTGTTTGATATCATCCGTGTGCATCCAGTCATTCCGTGGCAAAAGGGCCTTCCACAATTTTTTTTTCTCTTTCGCCCGTCCCCCATCACCTTTCACTCCGCATCCGCATTCCGCATTCCGCATTCCGCATTCCGCATTCCGCATTCCGCAATTGGCACCCGCTCCCCTACCCCGCCCCAACATTTCGCATTATTCAAAAATTCTGCTTGACAACTTGCAAATCCGTTTGTATTATTTAGGTGAATTTATGTTCACTATTTTTAATTTAGAGATTAACTCTTTGTAAAATTAAGTCTTAAGCACAAAAGAAAATTCCGATAGACAATGAAATCATATCCGATTATATTGACAGCACCTCAGCATGACGTTGCAAGCGCTCCACACATTATCGCGGCTGTCCGTCCGGATATGATCGGTTGTGTTCCCGGGAACACTGGAATGAATATGGAAGTTTATCATCAAACCTGTCACTCTCCAAAATCTTAAAAGGAGGTCCGCCATGTACCAACTGATCGAACCGTACCGTCATTATCTGGAAAGTAATTGCCGTTACGCATCAGAGACAATTTCCGATTGTCTGGGTACATTGCCGCAGATCTTTCAGAATCTGGAGATCCAGCAGGTGCAGCAGATCGATCCCCGGCGGGTCAGCCGGGCGCTGCGCCACAGTCGCTGGGAGATCACCCCGGACGGCATTCAGCGGGTGGAGAAGGAGCCGGCGGGGTATCTGCTGGCCTTGAAGGAGTTTCTCCAGTATCTCGAACGCAGCGGATTTGCGGTTCCGGAAGGCCTGTCCGATTTGGTGTCATTACCGGCGGATGCCCGGCCGAAGCTGGGCGGGCTGACCGGGGAAGAGCAGGCGCGTTTGCGGGAATTCCTGATTTTCAACGTCAAGAATGACCGGCAGCGACGAGACACGGCGCTGTTGTTCCTGTTGATGGGCACCGATTGTTCTCTCGCTGAAGCGCTGGCGTTGAAGGTGCATCCGGATGGGGTTATCTATAGCGGCGCGGTGGCGCGGGTTTCCGGCGATTTTCTGGTTCGAGATCAGCAATATTATGTGCGGATCAAAAGCGCCCGCAATGTTTACCGGGAAGTGCGGGTACCGGAAGAGGCGATCCACTTTATCAATTTTTACCTGGAAAACCGCAAGAACCGCAGCAGCGCTTTGTTCATTAACGATAGCGGCAAAAATCCACTGGGGAGGATCAGCGAAGTGGCTGCCGGGCGGTTTATCGGGAAAGCCTGCCAGGCGGCTGGAATCGACCTTCCGGCTGGCCAATTGGCGGACATTCTGCGCAACACGGCGATCCGGGCAGTGGGGGAGCGGCCGCAAATAATTTCTGAAACCGGCAATCAAACCGCCGCCTGATGCGCCGGCAGACCCTTTGAATGTGGTGAAGTGGGGTAAACGATGTATCTGGAGTCGGTCGACCCAGAAAAAAATCGTAGCCGATTTTACAGCCTGGAGACCGCGCCATCCCTGTTCGGCTCCATCATCTTAATCCGCCGCTGGGGCCGAATCGGCAGCCGCCATCCCCAGACGCTCAGCAGCGAATACCAGGATATCGATTCACTCCTAAAGGAACTTCGCGCCATTCTCCGCCGCCGGCACCGTCATGGCTATAAACTCCGTCAAAATCGCCTGCAGATCGTACTGCCGGGCGCATTTATGGTTGCTGATGGTGTCCGTCGGCTGCAGCTAATTGCCCGACAAACACCGGGAGGCATTACCATCAAGGCCGGGTAGACGGGCAGAACTGTCGATTTTGGAAGAAATAATTTTTCAAGTGCGGAATAAAAGACTCAGAGGCATGGGGTGAAAGGGGAATGCAGAGGGCAGAGAGCAGAGGGCGGAGGACAGAGGGTGGAATTTAACAACCGTGGAGCGATAGCAGGTGCTGTCATTGCGAGACGCGCATTGGGCGTCGCGGCAATCTCCGGCGAGCGGCTACCAACGTGTCTGCAGACACAATGATCGGAAACAGCACGTGCAAACCCAATAACCATTGGAAGCCCCACGCAGGAGATTGCTTCGTCGCCCTGCTTCTCGCAATGACAGCATAAACCAATCTCGCGCAAAATGCCCCCACCGCCGGCGCAGCCGGCAAACATCGTGAGCGTCAGCGAACAAACATCGTGAGCGAAGCGAGCAAATATCGTGAGCGAAGCGAGCAAATATCGTGAGCGAAGCGAGCAAATATCGTGAGCGAAGCGAGCAAATATCGTGAGCGAAGCGAGCAAATATCGTGAGCGCCAGCGAACAAAGGGTAGGGGAGAGGGCATACCACCCGAACCCGGGTTCGGGTGGCGCAATGTCCGGTTACTCGACCTCGATCTTATCCTGATATCGCTCCGCCAGCAACAAATTGCGGGCATCCTGCAGCGCGGCGGTAACCAGGGGGCTGCTCGATATTTTTTTCCGGGTACGCTTTAACTCGTCATATTTTTGCCGGGCGAAAGCATCCAGTTGTGCCACGGCATCGGCATCGATTTTCGCGCGTTCGTCCGGGGTGAGGGAGGCATAGATCCGTTCGAAGGCCTGCTGCCGGGCATCGGCGGCGGCTTTTTCAGCCGCGGCTTTCTGCGCTACGGCATCCTCTTTGGCTTTGCGCTTTGCTTCCGCAGCCGCCCGCTCCGCCTGGGTGGTAAATCCCTTGGGGCTATTGTAGGGTTGGCGGGCAGTAATCGCGCTGTAGAGCCAGGCGGCGTCGCCTTTCTTCGGCGTTTCTCCCCGGCTCTTATTCCACTCCAGCAACTCGATGCAAAATTGCACGTAATCGGGTTTTTTCAATAACTGCTTTTTCACCTTATCCGGATCAACATTGTATTGGCGCAGCAGATCGATCAGGGTGATGTTCTCCAGGTTTTTCACCACCGGCTGGGGAAGGGACGCCAGCCCGGATTCGTGTTTTCCCAGCGTGACTTTAAAGCGCAGCGCCACCACCTTGCGGTTAACCCGCTTGAATTCCACCTGAATCTGCAGGTCGGTGTTGTTGTTGATCTCCTGCACCGGCTCCTTGATTACCCGTTTATTCAGGAATTTGAAATCCTCATACTGCCCGTCATCGATCCCCATCCACTTGCGGAAATCTTCCAGCCGGATCAACTCGGTTTCTCCATAACGGTAGCGGAACAGGTTGCTGTTGGCAATCAGGGCATTGACGCACTCTTCGTAGATCGGAATGGCATATTTGGAGGAAAAATTCCGCTGCATCAACAGATTGATCCGAGCGTACATCTCCGGGCTGTACAGCTTCTGGCGCAGTTGTTTGGGGAAGGAGTAGCGCAGGGTATCGCCTTCCACTTCGTAGCCGGCCAGCAGTGCCGCAGATCCCCATTTGCGCTTATTGTCTTTTCCCAGCACGTCCCAGCTGACCTTCCGGCCGACCAGGCCGTCGAGGGAGCGTTTGAGGTGTTCCTTATTGCGCGGGTCTAAACCGATGAATTCGCAGAGATCCTTCACCGAGACCTCATGCTCCTCGGCATCGACCAGATGATGGAAGGCCTGGGCCAGCATTACGTTCCAGGTGAACTGCTGCAGGTAGGTGGTCTTGCGTTCGACGTTGATCGCCGCGCTGTGTTTGATGAGTTCGGTTGTCTTCAAATCCACACCTCCGACAGAAATAATCACCGTCAATAACCGCAATTTAAGTATACATGTCAAGTGTTATTTTGTCTACCTTACAGCTCAAATTCAGGCGTTATATTTCTGCAGGAGAAAGGTAGACAGATTTATGAAAGGCGTAATTGAGCTGTCCCGATAGCTATAATTTAAAAGGTAGACAGATTTATGAACCGGGAGTGTTTGCGTGGTCGCAGACCTCAATTCGAAAGGTAGACAGATTTATGTTTTGATTTCAAAAGAAGAAAAATCGTGGCGCATTTAAAAGGTAGACAGATTTATGTTGCACTGCCCAGCAAGAAAAAAAGCGTAACTTCCAAAAGTAGACAGATTTATGCAGAAATAAAATGTCGTTTTTCTTAGAATACTACTACATAATACATTCCCAGGTCACAAAGCCTTATTTTATAAGGCCTTTAGCCTCAAAAAGTAGACAGATTTATGAAAAAGTAGACAGATTTATGCACCTAAAGGTAGACAGATTTATGAAAAGGTAGACGGATTTATGAAAGGTAGACGGATTTATGAAAAGGGAAAAGTAGACAGATTTATGAAAAGGGGTTGATGGGTTGATGGGGGAAGGGGGGGCGTATATGGAATGGAATGGGGCAATGTGATTTTATGATGCTGGATAGGGAAGGGGAGTAGGGTGTGTTTTGGGGATATTGGATGGGGTAGGGGAGAGGGGATGGATTCCCGCGGGGAAAATCCGGGGGTGGGCATTCGACCGAACCCGGGTTCGGCTACAAAAAGGGAATCGGATTAATCCAGCGCCCAAACACAAAATCAGTTTTCCTATTAACCCATTAACTATTCTTCTTCATTGCTTCCAATTCTGCCAGCTTTGCTTTGAGTTGTTCGATGAGTTCCGGCAGGGAATGGTAGGTAAAGCTGATTTTTTCCGGTTTCGATTCGAGGGGATCAAGCATCTGTTTCGCCAATTTCATAGCGTCGCTGCCGGAAAGCGATTCATCTCCGGCGCGCAGGCGCTTGAATAATTCGCGCTGCTGCTTGGGATGTTTTTTCAGCTTCAGCAGTGCCCGGGCATGTTTCTCGGTGATCGCGTTGCGGGTGCTGCGGTCACTGCCCAGGGCGACAATCTCCTGTTGGATATCTTCCGGCAAGTCGAGCAGGGCCAGGAACTGCTGCCGGCGCCGCTCGCTGATGCCGGTCAATTCTTCCACCGCTTTCCATTGCGTCTCAGGGCCGAGGGTTTGCTTATATTCCAGGAGTCCCCGGGCTTTGTCGATGGGACTGAGGTCCTCACGCTGCAGGTTCTCCATCAATTGAATTGCCAGGCGGTCACGATCGGCCACATCCCGAATGATGCAGGGGATGTGATCCTGGCCGGCAATCTGCGAGGCGCGGTAGCGCCGTTCCCCGCTGACAATGCGGAAATAGTCTTCTGCTTCGATATACTCGACCTCGATCGGTTGGCGCACCCCATGCTTGCGGATCGATTGGGCCAGTTCCTCCAGCGCCGCCGGATCGAAGCGGGTGCGGGGCTGGTTGGGATCCGGCTTGATCTTCTCCAGGGGCAGTTCCCGCGCGCCCTTGAGTCGCCGGCCCTGCCGTTCCAGGCGGCCAACCGGGGAGGGGCGGCGGTCGTCGAGTCCCTCATCGGCTTCGGGCTTGGAGATGGTTTGCTGGGCTTCTTTCAGGAAGGTTTTTTTGGCCATGATCAAAAAAGCTCTTTCACAAACATCCGGAAGGCGTCGGCCTGCTCGGATGCTGGTTTATAAAAGGAGATCGGCATCCGCAGGGTTGCCGCCTCGGTGTATTCGACATTGTTGCGAAATTCGGTACGGAATATCTGGTCGCCATATTGCTGGCGCAGGGCTTTGTTGTAGTCCTGCTCCAGGGCCCGGCGGGGGTTGTATTTGTTGATCACAAAGCCGATTACTTCCAGATCCTGGTTGACCCGTTTGCGCACCTGGTTGACCAGGCGCAGCACCTTATTGGAGCCGGAGAAGGCCCATTCCTGGCACTCGATCGGAATCAACACCCCATCGGCGGCGACCATCGCCATGCGGGTGGCGCGGCTGAGGCTGGGGGGGCAGTCGATCAGCACCGTGTCATAACTTTTCTGCACATCCTGGATCGCCTCCAGCAGGAAGAACTGGGCATCGTCGATTCCGGCCAGCCGCTCCGCCACATTGCTCAGGGTGATGTTGGCCGGCAGAATATCGATATTTTCGAAACGGGTTTGCTGGATGACCTCATCGGGATCCACCTCCGGCTCATCATCAAGCAGATCGTTGATGGAATATTCCAGGCTGTTGGGATCGTCGACGAACACCGAGGAGAGGTTGCCCTGTTCGTCCATATCGATCAGCAGCACCCGCAGGCCGGTTTCGGCCAGCACCCCGGCGGTGTGCAGGCACACGCTGGTTTTGCCCACTCCGCCTTTTTGGTTGACGACAGCGATCACTTTTCTCATCCTTAATTATACCGAAATAATTATCCGGTTTAAAGATAAAAAATATGAATTTTGAATATTAATATAATGTTTCTTATGTAAAATTGTGGATTATACAATTATCCCCTTTCCTTCGCAAATGTATAAAATACTTGTGTATAATCATAAAAAGTGCTTAGATTCTCTCTGTTGATCATTTGAACTATTTATAGAGAATGCTTGTGATGATTTCGAGAGCGATAAAGCGGTCCTACACGCGACCATCAAATGTTCCAACTCACTTTGGCAATGGATATCTACCCTCAATCGCCATCCCCACCCTTGATGCGGCATACCTTTGTAAGACATTGAATCCGACCTTGCCTTTCCGGCGCTCCGAGGGATAAGGAGAACCATCTATCTTTGGTTGTAAGGGGAAAACAAAATCGAGAGGTGACCTAAAGGAAAATTCGCTACACACACCACCACCGATACTATATTTAATGCTTTTCTTCTAAAAGCAGGACAGAAGGTTAATATAGTATTGCTAAATGTTAAAAAAAACGTAGAAATTATCAGCACGGCATTACAATATTGCTACACACCTATGTGTACTTCGGCAATATTGTCCAAGTTGCACCAACGTTTCGTTATTTGCAGGCAGTACCTCTGAGCATAAGATATCTTCAATATATAAATCAAAGCACGATCAGATTTTAACCACAGGTGCAGGCTATGAAAAGACCAATACTGTTCGCTGTTTTTCTACTGCTTGGCGCCACCACGATGCTTTTTTCCGGCACGACCGGAAAAATTGCCGGCATCGTCAAAGATGCACGGACCGGCGAAGCCCTACCCGGGGTTAACATTTTGGTGGACGGCACAGTACTAGGCGCAGCAACCGACGCTGACGGTTATTATGTCATTCTGAACGTTCCACCCGGCACATATACCGTCAGGGCAACCTTTATCGGGTACACGGATTATATCGTGACCCAGGCCCGGGTGAACATCGATCAGACCACTACTCTGAATTTTGACATGGCGCAGGCGGTGGTGGAATCGGGCAGCGAGATTACCGTGGTGGCCGACCGCCCGGTGGTGCAGCGTGACGTTTCCGCCAGCACCGCCAATATCGAAGCAGCCCAGATCGAAGCCCTTCCGGTGCAGACCGTCACGGAGGTGGTGGGACTGCAGGCCGGGGTGCAAGGCCTGTCAATCCGCGGCGGCGGCTCCGATGAATTGGCCTTCATGGTCGACGGCTTTACCATGCGCGACGAGCGTGATAATACCCCGTTTACCGGGGTCAGCCTCAGCGCGGTGCAAGACGTGCAGATCCAAACCGGGGGCTTCAATGCCGAATATGGCAACATCCGCTCCGGGGTGATCAATGTGGTCACCAAGGAAGGGGATCCCCAGCGTTACAGCGGGACCCTGACTTACCAGTACAGCGCGCCGACCGACAAACACTTCGGTCCTTCATTTGATGATCCCAATTCCTACTGGCTGCGCCCCTACCTGGATCCGGCAGTGGCCTGGACCGGCACCCAGAACGGAGCGTGGGATGCGGACATGCAGCGCCAGTATCCGCAGTTTGACGGTTGGAATGCAATCGCCGCTCAAACCCTGCTGGATAATGATCCCAACAACGACCTCACGCCTGCCGCCGCACAGCGGCTGTTCCTGTGGCAGCACCGCCGCCAACTGGATATCACCAAGTCGGATTACAACATCGACGCCGGTGTGGGCGGACCGGTACCGGGCGGGGCTGCGCTCGGTAATCTGCGCTTCTACGCCTCCTACCGCGGCGAGCGGGAAATGTACCTGATCCCGCTGGTGCGTGATTCGTATGAAGAACGCAACCTGCTGGTGAAGCTGACCTCCGACCTTTCCAACAACATGAAGCTGACCATCTCTGGCCTCTACAACAGTGTCGATGCGGTCGGCAACAATGATGTCGGGCAGCCTGGGGTCTTCCGCAGCGCCGGCAGCGTCGCCGATGTGCTGACCCAGGCCGGGTTCACCATCAACAGCCGGATCTTCTACGATTCCTACTGGCCGCTGAGCGATGTGGACCGCTATAATATCTCGGCGAAATTTACCCACGCCCTCAGCTCCAATACCTTCTACGAAGCCAAACTGGAGCGGGTGCACACCAAGTATCATACCCGGCCCAATGCCCAGCGAGACACCACTAAGGTTTATGATGTCGGGGTCGGCTTCTTGGTCGATGAAGCGCCCTACGGCAACGAAGAGCGCCTGGTCTTTGGCGTCGACGGCATGCTGATGGGGGTGCGCGCTAACGCCCGGGATTTCAGCGAGCTCAGTACCACCACCCTCAAGTTCGATTTTACCAGCCAGGTCAACAATACCAACCTGATCAAGACCGGGATCGAGGTGGTTCATAATAATTATAACATGGAATTCGGCGCCATCAACGATGTGCTGCCCACCCAACGCCCCTGGACCGACTGGGAAAGAAGCCCGTTGCGCGCCGCTCTCTATCTACAGGATAAGCTGGAGTTCAAAGGGCTGATCGCCAACGCAGGGCTGCGCCTGGATTATATTGATCCCCGCGGCACCTGGTGGAATTTTGGGGATGATCCCTACAACCAGGCTTTTTTCTCCACCGATTTCGATCCCGGCGAGGAAGTCAATTTCGATCAGGTGTCGGTGGACAAACAGCTGACCATCAGCCCGCGGCTGGGGATCTCCCATCCCATCACCATCAATTCCAAGCTGTTTTTCAACTACGGACACTTCCGCCAGATGCCGATATCCGACCGCCTCTACAATGTGCGGCGCACTTTCCAGGACCAGCTGAGCCTGATCGGCGATCCCAACCTGCCGCTGCAGAAGACCGTCGCCTACGAACTGGGTTATGAACACTCCCTGCTCGACGCCTACCTGCTGCGGGTGACCGGTTATTACAAGGATATCAGCAATCAATACGACCTGACCGACTATTACAGCGCCAACGGCAAGGTGCGCTACTCCAAGGCGACCAGCAACAGCTACGAGGACATCCGAGGCTTCGAAGCCACCATCGAAAAACGCGCCGGCCGCTGGTTTAGCGGTTTTGCCAACTATACTTACCAGGTAAGCACCTCCGGCTTCTTCGGGATCGGCAGCTACTTTGAAAATCCTGCCGAACAGCGCAATTTTCTGCGGGATTCTCCCCCGACCCAATCCAAGCCGGTGGCACGTCCCTTTTTCCGCAGCAATCTGGTGTTCAGATCGCCCCGAGATTTCGGACCGGATATGGGCGGAATCAATCCGCTGGCCGATTGGATCGCCAGTTTCCTGGTCAGTTGGCAGTCCGGGCTGCATTTTACCTGGACCAATACGGTCAGTATTCCCGGCCTGAGCAATAATGTGCAGTGGAAAGATTACTATAATGTCAACCTGCGGCTTTCCCGCAATGTCAATTTCAAACCGTTGCGCCTGACCCTGTTTGCGGATATTTCCAACCTCTTCAACATCAAATACTGGGGCTATGGCGACGGGTTTGTCGACGGGGAAGACTACAACGAATACATGCGCTCCCTGCGCCTGCCCAAGGATATTGCCGATGAGTTTGCCTATGTGCCGGTGAACGGCTACGGCGACGACCGGCCCGGCGACTCCCGCCCGGATGACGTTGCGTACGAGCCCCTGGAGCTCAATCCGGAAGGCAATGCCGAGATCGAGCGCCGTAATCAGAAGCGCATCGATGATAAGGCCTATATCGACAATCCCAACCAGACCTATCTGCAGTTTTTGAATCCGCGTGATATTTTTATCGGATTAAAAGTGTCGTTTGATTTTTAATCGATGGTGACTTTAAAAATAAGGTCTTGATAACATGAGAAAGCTTATGAAACGAACATTTTCACTGAAGAAGCCCGGCTTTCCGCTGCTGATCGGGATTGCAATATTGCTGCTGAATATGAGCCACGCCCAGGAGACCAAGTGGATCCGGGTGGGTTCCCTGCACAACTGGTACATGGAGAGCGGCTGCGAGCCGGAAGTGGCCCGGCGGGGATTGGTCGCCGATCAGCAGGACGGCATGCGCTGGCCGGCACAGTTCCGCTGGCAGGATTCCCAGGCGGCCAAAGCGCTTTGGATTGGCGCCACCAATTATAACGACATCGTGGCCGGGGTGGAATATGCGCACAAGGTGGCACACGTGGGGCCGCGGCAATGGCACGACGAGGATGAATTCATGCCGGCCGAATTCACCATGATCGGGCGCTTCGACCATCCCACCGTGCTGGTGGATGGAATTCCCGCCTCGGACATGGTGTTTGATGATGTGATCGAGGATGTCAACCCGGATCAGAAAGCCGACCGCATATTGATCAACAAGGTGCGCACCTCGATGGGAATCCTCATGACCCGCAAGATTTACGCCTTCAGCCAGCAGTATAACGACAACTATTTCATCTACGAGTTTACTTTCAAAAATGACGGGATCGTGCATATCGACGGCACGACCAATCCCCAGGACCTGACCGGGGTTTACTTTTTCTGGCAGTACCGCTATGCCGTGTGCCGGGAGATGGGGGCTTACGGTCTCTTCGTGATGCCCCAATCGGCTACCTGGGGTCATAACACCATGAATGACGTCGTCGGTTATGATCCGGCTGCCGGCGATCCCTTCCGGGCGCTGTTCTCCTGGCACGGCCGCCACTCCGGCTCAGGGTTCGATAATATCGGCGCGCCCAACATCGACGAAGACGGGCGGCTGCTGGCCTCGCAATACATCGGGGTGGTCACGATCCATGCCGACGCCTCCGCTACCGATAAGAGTGACGACTCCGTCCAGCCGCGCACGACCTATTATCAGGGGTCTGATATGCCGTTTCAGTCCGGCAATGATCAATACAACCCGGCAAAGATGACCGACGAATACGTCAATGTGATTGCTGCCGGCGATCCGGCGTTGACCCATGCCGCTGCGGTGGGCGACGGATTCGCTGATCAGTTCGGACAGACGTCCGGCGGTTTTTCCCAAACCCACGGCTATGGGCCCTACGATATTCCGGTCGGAGACAGCATCCGCATCGTGATGGCCGAAGGAATGAACGGACTGAGCCGCCAGATGAACATCGAAGTGGGGGGCAAGTGGTACCGCGAAGAAACGCCTTACAATCTCCCCGGCGGCGGCACCACCAATGACGTCGATGAATACAAAGACGCCTGGATATTTACCGGGCGGGATTCGATCTTCCAGACCTTCAACCGGGCGATTGCGAACTACCAGTCCGGTTTCGACATTCCTCTGCCTCCGCCTCCGCCGGATCTGTTCGAAGTCAATTCCGGCGGTGACCGCATCCAGTTAAGCTGGTCGGATAACGCCGAATCCTGGCCGGGATTTGCCGGCTACCGGGTTTACCGGGCGATCAATGTTCCCGACACCACTTACGAAGAGATCTTTGCCTGCGGTGCCGGCACTGGCAATCCGGTGGTTAACTCTTATGATGATACCCAGGCCGCCCGCGGCTTCGATTATTATTACTATGTCATCTCCTTCGATGACGGCAGCACCAACAACGTGCAGTCGGGAGTCCCGCTGCGCAGCAGCCGCTTTTACACCCAGACCAACGAGCCGGCCAACCTGAAACGCCAGGCTGGCACCTCATTGGATAGTATCCGGGTGGTACCCAATCCCTTCAACATCCGCCTGGCGCGCGATCCGCAGTTGGGGTACGGCGACGACCGCATCCTCTTCCTGGATATCCCGCCCTTGTGCAAGATCAAAATCTTCACCGAGCGGGGCGACCTGATCAAGGAGATCGATCATACCGATGGCAGTGGAGACGAGGCCTGGGACCAGGTGACCTCCTCCCGGCAAATCGTGGTTTCCGGAATTTATATCGCCTACTTCGAGGTCACGGAAGATTATGATGATCCCAGCACCGGCGAGCGCCTATTTACCAAAGGCGAGAACGCCATCCGGAAATTTGTGATTATCCGTTAGACGCCGGAGGCAGCCGCCGTGATAATTAGCGCACTTTGGATTTGACAACCTATTCTCGGGAGCAAATATAAACATGAAAAAGCGAATGATCATTTTACTGGCAGCGGTGCTGGCGCTTTTCGGTGTGCAGCGCAGCACGGATGCCGCGGAGCCGAAGCTGGCCCAGACCGGCTTCCAGTTCCTGAGCATCCCCACGGAAGCGCGCGCCTCGGCCATGGGAGACGCCTTCACTGCTGTCGCGGGCGGATCGATGTCGATCTTCTACAATCCCGCCAACCTCGCACGGGGCAATGCACTGCTGGATTTCTCCCTCAGCCAGAACCAGTGGATCGCCGACATCAACCATTTTTCCGGCAGCCTCTCCTTCAATCCCGCCAACGGGAAATACGGCACTTTCGGGTTCAGCCTGCTCTCGGTCGACTACGGTGAGTTTCTCTTTACCCGGGTGAATCCCAACTCGGAGAGGGGCTATGATAATCTGGATTATAAGAACATGCCCACCGCTTATGCGGTCGGGGTGGCCTATTCCAAAGCCCTGACCGATCAGTTCTCCTTCGGGATTCACGCCAAATATACCGCGCAGGACCTGGGGGTCAGCGAAATTCCCGATCCGCAGAATGAAGGAAGCGCGATCGAGAAAGATTACAACATCGGGGTGATGGCCTTTGATTTCGGCACGGTGTATAACACCGGCTACAAATCGTTGACCTTCGCGATGTCGGTGCGCAACTTTTCCCAGGAGGTGAAATACGAGACCGAAGGGTTCCAACTGCCCCTGAATTTCCATATCGGCGTCGCCATGGATATGATGGACATCTTCGATCCCGAAAGCAAGCTGCACTCCTTCCTGCTGGCGGTGGAGGCGACCCACCCGCGCGACCAGCCGGAGCAACTGCGCATCGGCGGCGAATACCTTTTCCTGGACGTGCTGGCCCTGCGTGCCGGCTATAACAGCAACCTCGACGAGCGCGATATTTCTCTGGGATTCGGCCTGAAGAAGGATTTCGGGCGGCGCGGCGGGAAGATCGCCCTGGATTATGCCTACACGCCGTTCGGGGTGTTCGACAATGTGCAGCGCTTTTCCTTCAGCCTGGCCCTGTAACCCGGCGCGGCAAGCATGCGGAAGTCTTAAATGATGATGGATAAAAAGAAGACCCGTTAGCAACTGGAGATGTTCTATGAAAAAGTTGGATACGAAACAAATCTTATACCTTGTGCTCGGCCTGGCGCTGCTGTTGGCCAGCTGTAAGCGGGATGCCAAGGAATTGTTCGATCCCAATGACACCGCCGAGCGGGTGAACCCGGAGATCACCAGCATCGAGCCGGCCGGGGCGTGGCTTTCCGGCATCGGCGAATTGACCATCAACGGGACCAATTTCTCGGATGCCGACAGTGAGAATTTCGTTTATTTTAACGGGCAGCTCGCCACGGTGGTCTCCGCCACCCCCACCCAGATCGTGGTCAAAACCCCCAAACTGGTGGGCGACTCCCTGGAAGTGAAAGTTAGCGTACAGGGTGCCTGGCTTTATAACGAAACATTCTATTATCGCCTGGAAACCGCTATTGAGGAATACGGCGGTTTCGGCCTGGAAGCCGAGCAGCTCTACGGCCAGGCGGTGGACAAGGATGAAAATCTCTACGTTTCGGTGGTGTCGCGGCGCCTCGATAAGATTACCCCGGACGGCGAGCGCACCAAGAACTTTGCGCCGCTACCCTCGATCGTGATTCAGGCCAACCGCCTGCGGGTGGGAGCGGACGGATACATCTACGTGGTGCGGAACTTCGCCCGGATCTACCGGGTAACCCTCGACGGCACCAGCAATGAGCAGTTCGTCAATATTTCCGGCGAGCGGGAATACGATCTTGACTTCGACCAGAACGGCAATTTCTATACCGCCGGTAATGGGGATTTCCTCACGGTGGTTTATCCCGATGCCAGCTTCGAGTCGGTGGCGGATTATCCCGGCGCCTTTATCAAGGTGGTTCGGGTTGTCGGCAACTACGTCTACCTGGCCGGCACCGACAGCGACGGCAGCGAACGTATCTGGCGCAACCAGATCAACAGCGTCAACGATCTGGGCGCCAATGAACTGGTGTTAGACGCCACCGCCACCCTGGGAAGCGATATCGGAATCCAGTCGCTGGCCTTCGCCGAAGATGGGGATATCTACATCGGCATCAATGCCCTCGATGATCCAATCATTGTGCTGCATCCCGACGGCAGCACCGAACCACTTTATCCGGGGCTGTGGCGGCCGGAAGGTTTCAATTCGGTGGAGATCTACGATATGGTCTGGGGCAACGGCAATCACATTTATGCGGTGCGGCGGGCCTCCAACGCCGACGGCACTGTGCAGAAGGTGCTCAAGATCAATATGCAGAAAACCGGCGCACCGTACTGGGGCCGGCAATAATTCGCACTATAAACCCAATCCAAAAGGAGGTGATGGCTTCAACTCAAAAATGGCAGTGAAGTCAATATCCCTTTTAACCCTAAATTTTTCAGAAAGGTAGGTGTGTATGAAGAAGTTTTTACTGTCTGTCGTTATGATGCTGCTGCTGGCGGTGGGAGCGTATGCCCAGCCGTTCCAATGGCAGTACCAAAGCGATTTTTCGGAAATCTCTCAGCCGCACGGTATCGTGGTTGACCATGACGGCAAACTGTGGATCGCCGCATTTTCCTTCCCCGACACGCTGAACGGGGTCGCAGTGGCGAGCATCCGGGTCTACAATGTGGATGGCTCTGAGGCGTCATTTTCCCCGATCCAGACCATTACCGTCGACGGGGTCACCGATACCCTGGTTTATGGGAACCGTGGTCTTTCGGTGGACAACAACGGCAACGTTCTCACCTGTAACGGCTTCCTCTACCGTCTCAACGCCCAGACCGGGGAAGGGATGAACATCTATAAATTCAACGATGCAGTCAACTCCCTGACCGAAGCGGCCTGCGATGCCAACGGGTTTATCTACATCACCCGGGTGGTGCCCGGAGGCGATCCGATCGTGATCCTGGATGAGAACTTCGATCTCTACAACTTCGCTCTCGACAGCACCTCGGTGATCTCGCGCAGCCTGGCGGTCAGCCCCGACGGGAAACATCTCTATCATGGCGGCATCTATCCGGCGGCCGGCGCGATTCACTATTACAGCGAGGACGGCCCGGACGGCCAGTATGCCACGGTTGATACCCTGCTGGGCCCGAATCCGTTCTATGAACTGTGGGGTCAGATTCTTGACTGGGATCCGGAAGGCAATCTGTGGATCGGATCCTACTGGGATACCGCCCCGCTGGCCTACCGCGGCTGGTATGCGATTGATCCGGACAATAATTTCGCGTTTGTTGACAGCATCGGCTCCCAGTTCGGCGGCCCCGGCATTACCCCGGTCCCCCCGACCCCCGGCGCGGCTTTCTACGCTCCCCGTGGGATCGCTTTCCGGAAAGATGCGGCTACGACCAACGGCTGGTACGCTTTCACCGCAGATTTTGATGGCGGCATCGTGAAGCAGTGGTACAATGATGATCCGTTCGTGCTCGGCATCATTCAGGTGGAAAACGGCGATATGGTCGGCATCAAAGATTTCGAACTGAGCCAGAACTATCCCAACCCCTTCAACCCCAGCACCTCGATTCCCTTCACGCTGGCGAAAGCGGGGCAGGTGGAATTGAAGATCTACAACGTGCAAGGCCAGTTGGTGACGACCCTGGTGAATGAAAAAATGGCTGCCGGCCGTTATGAATACGAATTCAACGGCACCGGTCTGGCTTCCGGGATCTATTTCTATCAACTGCTGGTGGACGGCAAGGTGCAAAGCAAGCGGATGACCCTGACCAAGTAAGACCCGCTTGATATCCGCTTTTTTTTAAGAAAGGCCGGCAAGCTCGTCTTGCCGGCCTTTTGTGTTGAGTAACCGCAGTCATACCGCATGAAAAGACGTCATGCGGTATGACTGCGGTTCACGGCACTCCCTTTTAGTTCTTGCCGCCCCGACGAGCCCGGTCCTCATCGCGCTGAAAGCGCATCACATTTCCCCCCAGCCCGGGGGCAACGCCCCGGGATTGCACGGCCCCGATCACATCATCATCCGTGATGGTGGTCGGTGGGTGAAGGTGGGACCGGTGGATGGGGGATTTAACAACGGGTGTTCGGGGGCGCGGGGGGGGGGGATTGCGCCCCGGGGCGGTGCCCCGGGCTAAATGGTGGGGGTGATTCCCCTTCGGGGAATATGGCGGGAGCGTCTGGAGATCGCATGAAAAGGCATCATGCGATCTCCAGACGCCCCATGCGAGAATAAAAATAGTCTGTGGGAATATGGGAGAGTGGGGATAGGGTTTCAAGCGTCATCCATGGTGCGTTTTTAACCCATCCACCCATCCACCCATTAACCCATCAACTCAACATCAATTCACAGGAGTACCCGATGAAACGTATCTTCTTCATCACCCTTTTACTGCTCTCCACCGCCTATCTCCCGGCGCAGCATAACAATGCGGAGTTCCGGGCCTGCTGGGTCGTGGATGGCCACTGGCTCTCTTCCGGCAATACGGCGGAGCAGAACAAAGCGCTGATCCGCCAGGTGCTGGACCGTCACGTGGAGGCCAATATGACCTCGGTGCTGTGGCAGGTGCGCCGCTACGGGTCGGTCTATTATCCGTCAGCGATCGAGCCCTGGGGCACCCAGGTTAATTTCCAGAATCCCGGTTTTGATCCCCTGGCCTATGCCATTGAGCAGGCCCATGCCCGGGGATTGGAATTCCATGCCTGGTTCAATACTTTTGAAAGCCGTTTCCGCTATCCCGGCACCCCCTCCCAGCTCCATCCGGAGTGGATCTGCCGCGACCAGGACGGCATCCAGATGCCCGATGAAATTGCCTGGCTGTCTCCCGGCCTGCCGGCGGTGCGGGAATATCTGAAGAGTGTGGCGATGGAGATCGTGACCAATTATGATGTTGATGGCGTGCATCTTGACTTCGTACGCTGGAGCGAGCACGTCAATTCCGACGATGCGGTGCGATTGGCGATGGAGAACCTGGAGAACCAGAACCTGCCCGATGGCTGGATCAGCGAAGCTCAGGATGAGTTGATGAAAAACAACAGCTCCGGGCGCTATCTCTATGACGTCGATCATCCCTACAGCGCCGGAGTACCGTCGGGATACGGCTCCTGGGAAGAATGGTGGCGCGCCTCGGTGACGGCATTGGTCAGCGAGCTGCATACGGCCATCCAGGGCGTGAAACCCTGGGTGCGCCTCTCACCGGCCGCGCTGGGCCGCTACAACTGGGGCGGCTGGCAGGGCTACGGCAGCGTTTACCAGGATGCCGCCCTGTGGCTTAACCAGGGCTACATCGACCAGATCGCCGGGATGCACTACCACTGGAGCTCCGCCGGCGATATCTACGATGTGCTGGAAGGCGGATGCCCAAGTTGCTGGAGTCAGTTCATCCAGCCGGCGATCCTGGCGGGACGGCATTATACGGTGGGCTTGTTCTCGGATAATTTCGCCAGCAGCAACCTCTTCGGGCGCCACCAGTCGATCATCGATACCATCCGCAGTGTGACCTGGGCCGACGGGGTGCAGTTCTTCAGCTACGGCTCCTGGCGCGATGAAAACTACTGGCAGACCGCCAAAGAGCTGTTCTTCCAGACTAAAACCAAGATCCGCGCCACCGGCTTGATCAGCACCGCGGTGCCGGATGCACCGACCCTCAGCCTGAACAAGCTGGATTCGCTCAACTACGAGATCACCGTTACGCCCGCACCGTCGGTCACCGAGAACCACTGGTTCGCGATCTACCGTTCCGAGGATGCCAATCTCGATGTGAACAGCGATGCGATCATCCAGATCCGCTTCGGCGACGCGCCAGTGAGCTATACCGACAGCTTTGACGGATTGCAAAACTTCAACGGCACCTACTGGTATTTCGCCACCAATCTCAACCGCTACTGGAACGAGTCGGCGGTGTCCAATGCCGCCCAGAGCGATCCGATCCCCTCCTTCGCCCCCGAGGTGACCGGCACCGTGCCGGCGGAAGGGGATACCCTCCCGGTGCAGAACAGCCTGACGGTCACATTTACCAAATCGATGGATGTGAACTCGTTCCAGAACGCGATCACCTTTAATCCGGCAGCGGCGATCAGTGAACTGACCTGGAGCGATCACGACCGGGTGCTGACCATCAATCCCGACGGCGACCTGCAATTCAACACCGCCTACAGCATGACGATGGCGGGCAGCGTGACCGACGTGAACGGCAGGCCCCTGGCCGGCGGCCCCTTCGTGCTCAACTTCCAGACTCTGGAAGAGGATATGTTTGCCCCGCAGCTGGTCTCCAGCTATCCCAGCACCCAGGTGATGGAGGAGGATTTCCTGATCGACGAGGTGATGACTTTCGTTTTTGACGAGTATCTTGATCCCGCATCGGTCACGGATTCTACCATCGCCCTGACCCGGGGTGGAACCCCGGTGGATGCCGATTACCTGGTCAGCGATCTCGACAACTTTTCCCTGCTCAGCGTGCAGGCCAGCGATCCCCTGGTGCCGGACCAGCAGTATCACCTGAGCATCGCCCCGGGCATCACCGACACCCTGGGCAATGCCATGAGCGGGGGTATCTCGCTCGATTTCAAAACCTCGCCGGTGCACTACAGCGATCAGGTGATGATCGAAAACTATACCTTCCCGGGCGACTGGTTCCAGCCCAACGGCAGCGGCTCGACGGTGGGGATCGTGGTTTCCAACACCACTTTCGGCTTCACTGCGTCGAATACCCCTCCGGCGCACCGTCCCAAGAAGTCCGCCTTTCTGAATTATGAGTGGGAGCCCGGCGCCGGCACCTGGCTGATCCGCGAATACCTCTCCGGCGGCGCACCACGCAATGTGCTTTTCGATACCTCCTACGTGCTGCAATGCTACGTCTTCGGTGACGGCAGCAATACCCTGTTCCGTTTCGCCATCGACGATAACGTGCCCAATACCGGCGCCGGCAATCACGAGGTAAGCACCTGGACCGCGCTCGATTGGTACGGCTGGCGTCTGGTGGAATGGGATCTGGGTGATCCGAACAGCGTGGGCAACTGGATCGGCGACGGTATTGTGGAGGGCACCCTGCGCTTCGACAGCTTCCAGTTGGCCTATGATCCGGGATTTTCTGCGGTGACCGGGCGGATCTATTTCGACAATATCCGCCTGGTGAAGAAGACTACCGATCCGGTGGCGGTGACAGTGCTCGACAATGCCGTGCCGGAAAGCTTCCGGCTCTACCAGAACTATCCCAATCCCTTCAACCCGGCCACCACCATCGCCTTCGACCTGCCGGAAAGCGGCAAGGTGAAACTGACCGTCTTCGACGTGCTGGGGCGCGAGGTGAAAACCCTGCTCAACGGCCGCCGCAATGCGGGAAGTTACGAAGTGAGTTTCGATGCCTCGGACCTGGCCAGCGGGGTGTACATTTACCGGCTGAGCACGCAGCAGCGGGCGCTGGCAAGGCGGATGTTGTTGGTGAAATGAGTTGATGGGTTAATGGGTTGATGGGTTAATGGGTGAAAGACTGGTGCGACGCTCTGCGTCGCGGGGTGGAACGGGTGCTGTCATCGCGAGCCGCGCTGTTTGCGGCGCGGCAATCTCATTTTCCAAGTCAGCAACTCATCCCCCCGCCCCTTCTCTTGAGAAGAGAAGGGGAGCCTTCGCAACCGGGAGAAAAATATTTAAGCTATTAATTTAATTAACTCTAAACTCCCCCTCTCTTGCGAAGAGAGGGGGCCGGGGGGTGAGTTCAAAAAAGGGATATCTGCACCTAAAATCAACTTTTCAAACACCCTCTGAAAACTTTTCCCGAAAAGAGGAAAACCGTGAAGAGACTGTTTTTATTGATTGGAATGGTAATAATGCTGGTAAACCTTACTATCGTTGCCGAAAACGAAGCCCCGTCCACCCGGCCTCCCTTGCTTCCGGTGCCGGCGCAGGTCGAATATAGCGACGGCCAGTTCCGCCTCAATGCGGAATTCACCCTGGCGGTGGAGGGCAAGCCCCATGAGCGGATGTTCCGCGGGGCCACCCGCTTCCTGCGGCGGCTCTCCGGACGCACCGGGCTGTTCTTCCTGCAGCATTACATCACCGAGACCGGCAAGAGCCGCTTTGCCAACCTGGTGATCAACTGCCGCCGCCCCGGGGTGGTGAAGCTGGGCACGGATGAATCCTACCGCCTGACCGTCACCCCGGAAAAAATTGAGCTGCAGGCGGATAACGACATCGGGGCGCTGCGGGGACTGGAGACCCTGCTGCAGTTGCTGCAGGCAGATGAAAAAGGATACTTTCTCCCGGCGGTCAAGATCGTCGATGCCCCGCGCTTTCCCTGGCGGGGGCTGCTGATCGACGTCAGCCGCCACTTTATGCCAATGGAGGTGCTCAAACGCAACCTCGACGGCATGGCGGCGGTGAAGCTGAATGTGCTGCACTGGCACCTGGTGGACGACCAGGGCTTCCGGGTGGAATCGAAAACCTTTCCTAAACTGCATGAAATGGGCTCCGATGGGTTTTACTTCACCCAGGAGCAGATCCGCGAGATCATCGCTTATGCGAATGACCGCGGCATCCGGGTGATGCCGGAGTTTGACGTGCCGGCCCACGCCACCAGTTGGCTGGTCGGTTACCCGGAACTGGGCAGCGCTCCGGGACCTTACACCGTCGAGCGCAACTGGGGCATCATGGACCCGGTACTCGATCCCACCCGCGACGCGATCTATGATTTCCTCGATCAGTTCTTCGCCGAGATGGCCGGGCTGTTCCCGGATGAATATCTGCATATCGGGGGCGATGAGAACAACGGCAAGCACTGGAACGCCAACCAGGATATCCAGGCGTTCATGAAAAAGAACAACATCCCGGACAATCATGCGCTGCAGAGTTATTTCAATCAGCGCATTCTGAAAATTGTCACTAAGCACGGCAAAAAAATGATCGGCTGGGACGAGATCTTCCATCCCGATCTTCCCAAAACTGCGGTGATCCATTCCTGGCGGGGCAAGGAAGCGATGGTGAAGGCGGCGCAGCAGGGCTACATGAGCATCCTCTCCAACGGCTATTACATCGACCTGATGCAGCCGGCCTACTTTCATTATCTCAACGATCCCATCCCGGAAGATACCCCGCTGAGCGAAAAGGAACAACGGGCGATCCTGGGGGGCGAGGCGACGAGTTGGGGGGAACTGGTGTCGCCGGAGACGATCGACTCGCGCATCTGGCCGCGCACCGCCGCGATCGCCGAGCGGCTGTGGTCGCCGCAGCGGGTGAAGGATGTGGAGGATATGTACCGCCGGCTGG
Organism: Calditrichia bacterium; assembly: GCA_020635015.1. Lineage (GTDB taxonomy): Bacteria > Calditrichota > Calditrichia > RBG-13-44-9 > J075 > JACKAP01. Next base: position 96,576 of record JACKAP010000017.1, read on the forward strand.
AAGTGATCAGTTTCCAATTGGAGGAGCACGGCCTGACCCATCGCAAGAATTTCGAGATGATGCTGCGCCGCCTCACCGGCGACCGTGACATCACCCCGCTGCGCACCTTCATCGAGCTGGTGGAGCCGGTCAAGATTTACACCCGCCACCACCAGGGCGTCAAATATACCTCCAGCTCGCCGCTCACCCGGGTGGTGGATGCCGCCCGCCCGGAGTCGATGGCCGCCCGCGACTTTGCCCGGCGGGTCGACAGCCTGCTGGCCAATCCCAGCGAGAACAATCAGGCGGCGGTGGCGGATCTGCTGAAAATCTGGAAGCGCAACCACGCGGCGCTGCAGGCAATCATCAATACCTCCCCGGTGCTGCGGGAGATCGAATCGCTGTCCCAGGACCTGACCACCATCTCCGAGATCGGGATGGCCGCCGGTAATTATTATTCCAGCCGGGTGAAGCCATCGGAAGCCTGGCACGAGCGCAGCCTGGAACTGCTGGAGGCCGCCCGCAAACCCCGCGGCCAGGTGATGCTGATGGTGGTTGATCCGATTGAAAAGCTGGTCAAAGCGGTCAAAACTGAATAGGCGGCCCTTCGGCGTCATTGGCGCTCCGCGCGTCATCGGCCCTTCGGGCGTCATTAGCCTTCGGCGTTATTGGCGCTTCGCGCGTCATTGGCCTACAGCATCAATGACGCGCGAAGCGCCAATGACATGAGCAGCATCAATGACGGCCGAAGGCCCAATGACAAGTGATCAGCGCGCTATTCTGGCCTATTTCGTGCCCACAATCCGAGCGCTCCAGATCTTGCCTTCCATCTGTTTCAGCAAAGGCTCGAGGTCTTCGATGCCCAGCGGGAAGTTGCCGTCGGCGATGAACCCGCGCAGGAAATCCTCATCGTAGACCAGGCGATCCTCCACCGCGACCTCGCGGATGCCCGCCTCGCGCAGACCTTGTAGATAATCACTTTCCCGAATGGCGCCGGCCACGCAGCCGGTCCAGGCCATGATGTTATCGGCGATGGCGTCGGGCAGGTCATCTCCCAGCACGATGTCCGAGATAGAGAACTGCCCGCCGGGTTTGAGCACCCGGGCGATCTCGCGAAATACCTTCGATTTATCGGGCGCGAGGTTGATCACGCAGTTGGAGATCACCCAGTCGGCGCTGGCGTCATCCACCGGCATCGCCTCCGCCTCACCCTGGCGGAAATCCACCTGGGCGTAGCCTCCCAGCGCGGCATTGGCGCGGGCTTTGGCGATCATCGCCGGGGTCATGTCGATGCCGATCACCTTGCCGGCCGGTCCCACCTTCTCTGCCGCCAGGAAGCAATCGATCCCCGCTCCGGAGCCGATATCTACCACCGTCTGGCCCGGCTGCACTCCGGCAAAGGCCAGCGGATTGCCGCAGCCAAAGGAATTTTCCACCGCCTCGGCGGGCAGCCCGGACAGCTCTGCATCGCTGTAGCCGGCGACTTTGACCGCCTTGCCTTTCATGCTGTCCGCCGGACTGCAGCAGGATGATGCCGGACCGCAACAGGAGGATTTCCCCGGCGCATCCACCAGCGCCCCATACTGTTGCTGTATTTCTTTCTTGATCTCTTCATCCGACCAATTTTGCTTTTTCATGGTGACTCCTTTTGGTTGTAAGTTACAAGTATTTGGGTAAATTTTTTTGATGTTTGTGATAGAATTAAATGTCTTTGACTTTTTGCATGGGGCATGGCGCACGGTGTATTACAGTGCGGGTGTCGGAACATGCGCTTGCACATTCCGGCCCCATGCCCCATGCCCTTTGCCCCATGCAAAGATTTACCGACAACACGCCTGCCAATGGTCCACCGCCTGGTTCAGCTTGCGCAAAAAGACGATCAGCATCTCCCGGTGTTCCTCCGGAAACTGCTCCAGAATCGTGCGCTCCGAGGCGAAGACACTTTCCCAGGCTTGCTGATAAACCTGCTCCCCCGCTTCGGTAAGCTGGATCAGGCGCACCCGGCGGTCGTCGGCGCCTTCCGTGCGCGATACATACTGCTTTAGCACCAGTTGGTCCACCACCCGGGTGACGGTGCTGATCGATAAATGCAGCGCCTCGGCCAGCTGGTTCATGGTCAGCGGCCCCTGGCGGTACAGCGCCTCCAGCAGGTAGCACTGGCTCACCGAGATGCCGCAGCAGCTCATCTGGCTGCGGTCACGGAACTGGTATTTCTTGATCAACTCCAGCACTTCCCGGTGGAAGGCGGCGACCTGCTGATCGAATGCGGTGTTTGTTTCTATCATTTGCTAATACCAATAGTTGTAAGTTGCAACTAAATATAAATCGGCTTGATTAAGAATGCAAGACGAAAATGATAAAGCTTCGAATTCCTTTGATTCACTCTGAAATTATGACTACTTTAAAAAGGTCGAATTAAAAAGGTCTTAAAATGCAAACCATCGCAATTAATGAATTCAAAGCCCGGCTGTCGGAATATCTGAATAAGCTGGAGAAAACCCGGCTGCCGCTTTACATCACCCGGCACGGCAAGATCGTCGCAAAGCTGGTTCCTTATGAAAAAGAAACCGCGTGGGAAGAGGCGAAGGAGCGTCTGGCCGGCTCGGTATTAGCGTACGAGGGCGAGACGGATCCGGTCGGCGAAACCGATTGGGAGCTGCTTGATGATCCTGATTGACACGCATGTCTGGGTTAATTATAGCTCGCAACGCCATGATGAATTATCCGCGGCAGCGCGAAATGCGATCGATACTGCTGACGTGATCGGTATCAGTGATATTTCCTGCTGGGAGATATCCATGTTGGTGCAGAAGGGGCGCTTGAAATTGCGCCAGGGCACACTGGAATGGATTTCTGATGCACTCTTGAATCCCCGGCTTGAGGTTGTTCCTTTAAGCACGGAAATTCTGGTTATCGCGCCGGAATTGCCGGATTTTCATAAAGACCCCGCCGATCGAATGATCGCTGCCACCTGTTATCTAAACGGCTGGCCGCTGGTTACCCGCGATCGCAAGTTGCATACCTGGGATTTGATCGAAACGATCTGGTAGACAGACTCATACGCAGAGGTGATCCAAAATATGAGATACCGGCAACCGGTAATTGCTGGCGTTAATACTCTGTGAATTAATCGCTAGTTCTTAAGAATCTTAAACGAAATAAACCCCTCCGGTCCCCGGCCATCCCGCGGCCAGGCCTGGGCGACGCCGGCTGAAACCGTCGATTCTAAATTGAACCAATGTTTGAAGACCAGGTTGATTTGCGCGCCGATATTTCCCAGAGCGTTCGTCTTTTGCGTGCTGAGAAAAAGCGCCTGGGTGAAGATTGAAGCGTCGAGATGATGGAGCCGGTGGCTGCCGATACCCGCCTTATTCAGGCGCAGCGGCGGCAGGTTGTTCTCGAGCATCAGCTTGGCGAAACCGCGGCCGTCAAGACTGAATGCCGGCATTCCCGGAAAGCGGAAGACATCGCGGTATTGTTTCACTCCCTTATTCTCCAGCAATTGATTGCCAAAGCCGCCGAAATAGAACCGGCCGGACACCAGCTCGTCGCTGCCCTGGAAAACGCCGCCGGCGAGCTGCAAATGCAGCACATTGTGCGGCGCCAGCCAGGTGCGGAAATGACCCGCTTCGGCATGAATGCTGGCGGCAAGCTGCGGCGATTGAGGGTTGCTGCCCAGGGCATTGAGCGCCACCGCCCAGGTCTCGCCAAGCTCGCTGTCGACACTGCCGATGGCGCGGCGCAAGTTGCGGGAGTTGATGACGGTTTCGAGGGATGCAAAATCGGATTGCGGCAGGGCCACGGTGTTGTCGTGAATCGCTTTCACGCCGCGGTAGAGCGACAGGCGGGTGGTTTGGGTGATCTTGTGCGGTTCGTCGAACTTCCAATAGCGGGTATGGCCCAGCGAGAGCAGCTCACCTTCGAAACCGGCCTTGCGTTGATTGAACAAATCGTAAAAGCTTGCAGCGTTGTGCGAGAATTCGACGCTATATTTTCTTCTGAATTCGTAGCGGCCCTTGAAGTGATATTGAGTGCCGGGAGCGAATTGACCGAAACCGGATAAGCCTCCCTCGAGGGTCAGGTCGTGCACATAGAGCGGATCGGCGATATGGGTGTAGATACCGGCGACGGTGCGGCCCTGGAAGCCGCTGATCACCGGCAGCATCGATTGTATTTTCAACTGTGCGAGGCTGCTGTAATTCGCCGCAACCGGCTGCGCCGGGGATGATGCTTGCAGGGATGCATTGTGCTGAACCGTCCATCGGGTCAAATACGGATTGTGGTCGACGACCTTTTGGCCGAAGTAATGAATGGCCGGCAAATGCGCCGCGGGGCGGTTTGGGATGATCACCGGGACAAATCCCTCGCTGCTGAATTCAAACGCGAACAGGGAATCGGCGTTGAGGTAAACCGGGCGGAACAATCCGCGAAGGGTATGGCTCATCGCTTCCACCTGTCCGGACTGGCGATCGGTGCGATAGATATTGGAAACCCCGTTGGTATAGGCGTTCCAGTAGAGATGACTTTCGTCGGCGCTCCAGGAAGGAAATTCCGGCGAGCCCGCACTGCTGATGGTTTGATAGCGGAATCGGCCGCTCTTTTTGAGCTGATCGAGATCCGCGAGGATAATGGACTGGCTGCCGTCGGATTGATGCAGGGTCGCCGCCAGAAACTGCCCGGATGGGGATGCGGCGAGATGTTGAAGTTCATCACCATACCCGAATTCCAGCACCGGGACCAGTTGTTGATAGGGATGCGCCGAGTAGACCAAAACCGCGCTTCCGCCGGCGTGGCGAATACCCCAGAGCTCGTGGGCTTTCGGCGCTACGGTCAACTGGCCCACCCGAGCATCCTGGAACAGAACCCGGGAGGTGCCGGTGTTCAGGTCGCGCACGTGCACATCGCGAAACAGCTTGCTGTTGTTGGTGGTGTAAAACAGCCATTGCAATTCAGGGTCAAAGGCAGTGGAAGCGATCTGGATCATGCTCGGGGTCGGAAGGGTGCCGAAGTCATTCATAACATGCGTCTTGACATCGATGGCGCTCAGAGCGGTCAATTGATGGGGGCGGTGATAGCCGAAGATGATGTTGCTGTTGGCAGCATCAAGATAAGGTTGCGTCACCCAGCCCAGCGGGTTGTCTTGCAGCGGCGTACTGGGCGTCAATGGCGCCGCATTGAGTCGCGCAATGTTCGCCTGCTGAAATTCGATCTCTGACCGCATGAAATCCTGCCAGGCATCCTGAAGTTCCCGGCCGAAAATCGAGCCGAATTTTTTCGCAAAGCTACGAGAAGGCTGCCCCGGTTGGATTTGAAACCAGGCCAGCAATTTGTCTGCGCCGTCGGTGGCGGCGAGATAGGCCATGAAGCGGGCGCCATAGAGATAATGGAGTGTGCCGAGTAGAAAAGATTCCTTCACCGCTCCGGTTTCCAGTTCCGCGGCCGTGGCCGGTGTCTTGCCCTCAATCGCGAGGGTGCGAAAATACATCTCATCAAAGTTCCCCAACACCCGCCCGAAGCCCCCGCTCAACCAGGTTTCCAGGAAAACCGCGATGCCTTCCTGATGCCAGCGCGGGGTGTAGCGGCTGTGGTTGGTTAGCAAACTATAACAGACCGACAGCGGCTGATCCTGCGCCGGTGCAACTCTCGAGAACAAAGAGCGGCTGACAGATTCAGCGGTAGAGGCTTGATCGTTGATAAAGATGTGCACCAGCTCGTGATTGAGCAGCCATTGAATGCGGTCGTGATAGGGAATATTCTCATAGCCCAACTCCATCGGAGCGATGTCGAGGCGAATGAAATTTTGCGGCACGGTGATCGCGCCGGCCGAGCCGTAGTCTGAAAAATCCGCGGTCATCAGCAGGATCTTTCCGGCCGGCTGGTAATTGAAAATTTCCGTCAACCGGGTAAAAGCGGCTTCGGCGGATTGCAGAATGTGCGGCACGAGATCTTCATGGGATTGGCGGTAGACGATTTTAAAGTGCCCGGTCTCTTGTTGATGCCAATCGGGTGAAGCCGATGCTACAGTAATTGAAAGAAGGCTCAACAACACGAAACAATGCATTGTATTGAACGCTGCACCGTATTTAGGTAGATGGAGCGATAGAATTGAGGTTTTGAGCGGTTTTTCTTTTGTAGCGACACTATTCATAGTGTCGCTACAAAAGAAACAGCGACCCAAATACGCTACACATTGTTTGATCTTGTCTGACGGTTTCATTTTCGGTCTCACAGTTGGGTTTAATAATGGGCAAATTTTTTCGTTTCGTTGAATGGAAAGCCCTCGCAAGGCTGACTGCGAGGGCTTTCGCAAGAGATTATTGCTCGTTGTTCAGCTGTTCGGCATTCCACCAGCGATAGCGCGGGCCCAGCTCGTCGATCTGCCCGGCATTCCACCATTTCCAGCGCGGACCGAGTTCGTCGATCTGCCCGGCATTCCACCATTTCCAGCGCGGTCCCAGTTCTTCGAGTTGTTGGGCATTGCCACCGCCGCTCCAACCGATGGCATAGCGTTTACCGAGTTCCTCGAGTTGCCCGGCATTCCACCATTTCCAGCGCGGTCCCAGTTCATCCAATTGTGCGCTATTTTGGCTCCAACCGAAAGAGCCCAGCTCCCCGATCTGCCCGGCATTCCACCAGCGCCAGCGCGGCCCCAGCTCTTGCAACTGCTCGGTAGCATTGTTTTCCAGCACATTGGCAGCCTCATCCGCTGCAGCGGTCTGCACCACCTCGCTCGCGGACTGCGACTCAACGGTTGAAGTTTCTGTCTGCACCCGAAAGCGTTCTGCCTTTTCAACATTCGACTGGGCGGACATGGAACCGGCCAGGGCGATCAACAAACCGGCGGTTATCAGCGTGCGTTTCATCTTGTGCTCCTTTATTTGATGAGTGAGTTTGATTATTGACTTCACTTTTACATATATCCACAACCGTGCCAGAAGTGCTTGCGATGGCTGCTTGTGGTTGTAAGCAAAATAAAAATAGTCGTTTGAGAAGAGTTGGAAACGGTGTGATGGCTGATGGAAATCAGGCTGATTTTAGTCGCAGAAATTGGGTAAAAACGGATGTGCTGTTTTTATTGAATTTAGAGTCGCAAAATGCTGCGAGGGTGAGGAGGCGGGACCCAATAATCTTAGGGCGTGTTAACATTACGCCCTAGCCTAAAAATAAAGCGGGACCGGATGCCTTATCCGGTCCCGCTTTATTTTGACATGCATATTGCTTAATACGGTTTTCCCCCGGCGTTCAGCAATGTTACCGGCTGAGGCTTTCCACCGATTCCGCACAGAAGTTATAGGTGATCGCCAAATCATCCTGCACCCCATCGGCGAGGGTAATGATAATCTCCCCGCAGGAGGTCTCATATAGTTTGTTGTGCAGTTCCTTCAAGGCGGTGAGGTCAAAGGAGCGCACTTCCGTGACCCATTCATCGCAGGGATCATCTTTGCCGGTATGATATATCTTGGCCATCACCCGCACCGGTTCGGATTCCTGAAAAGTAGTGCTGACCATTTGAAATTTATGGGGCTTGCATCCGCCGGAGTAGGAAACGACGAGTGATAGAATATCATCGCGGACGGTTGCACGCTCGATGACGAAATACTTGCTGTGCCAGCCGGGCAGTTCCGGCAGGATGATGCACGGGGAGACTTCTCCTTCGCCGTCAGGCGTCTCCTGATCCATGGTGACCAATGCGTCTGAATTGCGGTTTAATGCACCGTCATAGCTTGCGGCTGATGTACTTCCCGTGCCGGTTGACGGATCCAGGGTTCCCTTTTCACAACTGGAAAAGACCAGCATAAACAGTGCAGCGGCCAGTAAAGCGATTTGATATTTCATGATACCCTCCAAATGATTGTGATAATGGTTGTATGGTTTATTGATGATTCGAATACCTGTTGTTAAATTTTTCATCTTTGCCACCTTCCCCGGGCTGGTTGAAGATCGTTGTTTGTATCCTGCCACATCCTGCTGACAGGGTATTAATCAACTACGGTGCCAAAAATTCTACATCATTATCTAAAACGATGTAATGCTTTATTTATTATGATATTAAGGTGACTTTATTTTCTCTGCGATCTTTCCCCGGTTTATCTTCTCTGCGGCCGGGGATGCACGGCCGCGCAAAACATGCGCGGCCGGTGCAGAATCAGGGGCGGAGTTCCTATTGGCCAAGAATATCCGGCAAGGAAGGCTATCTAAAGCTATGATTTAAATAGGTTTAAGGAAGGGGTAGCCGGAGGGGGATAAATTCTGCTTTTGGTTATTGGCCATTGGCATTTGGTTAAGGCATATCTTTGCCAATAACCAATAGCCAACAACCAACAACCAACAACCAATGATCATTAAGTTCTTCTCAAACGACGGCCTTCCACTGCCCGGCGGCCGCGACTTCCCGGGCATAATCGGCGAAGTCTTTCGGCGGGCGGCCGAGGGCGCGCTGGACCCCATCGGCCAGATACGCATTGCGGCCATCGAGCACGGTCGAGAACAGATAGTCCAGCAGCCAGACCACCATTTTCGGTGCACCCGCGTCTTTCAGGCCGGCAATAAAAGCCTCGTGCGGTATCTGA
>JACKAP010000018.1 GCA_020635015.1 Calditrichia bacterium
AGCACGAACAAAGAAGACAGGAATGGCGGCCATAACCAGTTTTCTTTACCTGACCAGGCGCGCAGGCGTCTCCGAAGCAGCTCTGGCGGTCTTCTGGAACGAGACTGACTTAAAAGCATTGGGTGTCCATGCCAGGGAGAACCAGTTTGGGTTTTCCGCAATGAATTTGTTTATTGACTTAGCCAATTGCTCGGATATATCAGATATAAAACAGCGAAGATTTTTTTCCCAACTTGACTTTGAAGATTTGGGGAAAAAAGCCTGTAAAGAAGAAATAAGTTTTACTCAGATTACAATCTTCCTCAATAGAATACGGCAGTCTGGTGTCGGCGAAGAAGCTCAACGGCTATTTTGCAAACAACTAGATTTTAAAGCACTGGGGGACAGGGCAACAAAAGACTCGGTTGGTTTTGCCACAATTACATCGTTTTTAGGGATAGTCGGGTCTATAAAAGTTTCCGTTAATACCCAACGCGAGTTCTTTAGCAGTCTCGATCTGGCTGCTCTGGGGAAAAAAGTCCAGGAAGATGAAGTTGGATTCCCTACAGTGTTAGCATTTTTAAATAAAATGCAATACCTGGCAAGTGACGAAGCTCAGCAACATAGGTTTTACGACGAATTGGATTTCCGCAAGCTTGCTAAAAGTGTAATTAATGAAAATGATAGATATTTTTCTCCTACTAACTTGTTTGGTGTTTTGACGAGAATTCCGGGAGTTACCAGGGAAAAAGCTCTCCACTTTGTAGAAGGTTCTGGGTGGGAAAGAATAAAGCGTGCATGCAGTTTTATGGCTCCTGATGCCTTAGCCGCGATGCGAATTTTTTTCAGGCAGAAGTGTGAGTTGACTGCTGAAGAACTTGCAGTAAAAGGATTAACCTGGACTTATCAAGACTGGTTACACTCTTTTATCAACAATCCATGCTATAAAGGAAAACGAGTTTCAAAATCTCGCTACGGTCTTTTCCGTTATGCGTGGAAAGGTTTATTACAAGATGAAGATACCTGGTCATTTCTCAACAATGAAGATTTAACTCTAAGGTCATGGAACATCCTGATTCATAACTTACAAGTCGCTGGTCTTAATGAGTTGGATGAGAAGGTATTACCGGCACTTAGAGGGATGTCAACCTCTCAGCTTGAAACACTTGTTAGTAAGGCTGATCTTGAAAATATAGGGTTGTTTCTGGAAAAATTTAACCCAAAGGATGGCATTTTCCCCTGGCAATTTCCTGAGAGCATAAAGTTTGACAAAATCAACTTTCTCGCAGGGTTGAAAAACACGTCTTTGACTGCTCTTGCATATTTTTTGTTCAATTTCTATTATATCGGTCAAAGTCAATGGGCACATTATTTTGCCGATCAACTTCATGCCAATGCCGATCAACTTCTGACCAACATAACATCAGCTGACCTTAAAGCACTCGATTTATTCACCTGGAATTGGTTTATAGCTCTATCAGATGGCCAGAAACCTTCAATATTGGAGAACCCTACTATTTCAAGGCAAGTTATCGAAAAAGCCAAAGAAGGCTCAGAAGCACATCTACTGGGTATAGTTGGAACCATGAAACTCTCCGGATGTTCAATTCCTGAATTTCTACCAGTGACCCTAAACATTGATGCTTCAAAACGCATTTGCCAACAGGCATCTGATAAGCATCATAGTAGCCTTATCCGCTATCTTGGGGGATTATGGGCGAAAGCAGATCAAAGTCTGAGTGTTCCCGAAAAGAGAGGATACTTGCGCTCGTTGCACAAACTGAGAGATGAACTAATCTTAGATATTCCGAATCAACATCTGGCAATAAAAAAACTGACGCATTGGCTTAGTGGAGCCTTTGCGAGAAAGAAGCGATGAATAACCAGAATAACTACCAAAGATAAGTGGAGAAATAAAAAAATGGCCGCATGGTATCGCAAGTACCAGACGGCCGGTGTCATCACGGCGGCTTCCGTGAAGACAGATTTTGTGGCCATTTCGGCCTCTGGTGTAATTGTATCAAACGATTACACCGCCTGTCAATCCACCCGCCTTCGTGATACACCACAAACACATATCTCATTTTCAATCTCTGGAGGTAACCCTTGAAGGTGCGAGCACCGCCAGAAATAAAAAGACCCTGTCCGCCGCGAAACGAAGCAGGGTCCCTTAAAAGCAGGCTTCCGTGGGGTTTTGTTTGGAAACAGAGCCCTGAACGGGTGTTCTGTTTCCGCCCCATGGAGCTTTTTAATGTACTCAGAATCTGAATGCAAAACAATAAAAACAGGTGAAAAAATGAACTACATAACCAGACATCACATAATGCCAGTCCTGGCACTCCTGCTGGCCCTTACCATCTTCAACGCCTGCCAGAGACACCAGCAGTACTCACAGCCGATCGCAGTGGCGCTGCTCTATGATGTGTCGATGCCGCCGGAGCATAATGGTTCCGAGGCGCTTGATCCGGAAACCATCGACCGCCTGATGAGTCTCCTGCAAACACGCGGCGGGGTGATCACAGTATACGAGATCGAAGCCGGCAATCCCACCCTGTCACAACTCAAGCTGCTAATGGAAAGCGCAAAGGCAGACCCGCGGCAGAGCAATCTAACAGGCGAGCAGGATGATAACACGCTGGCGCGTTTCCGGATGGGCATGTTTGAAGAGACCGGCATCTTTTTCGCGGTGTTCGAAGCGCCGGGGCTGCAGCGGATTACAGTTTTTTTGAGCGCCGGAACGGCGCCGAACGACCCGGGATCTGCGCCGCCCATTCCTTCGGATCTCATCGTGGTCACCCATGATATTCCCCGAGAAGTCGCCCTGGAGATGTTCGGCTCAGAAGCGTTGATATTTCCAACTCTCCAGGAGGCGTTTGACTATCTGTAGACGGCCCTCATGGGGAAAAACTTTAACATAACATAGTTAAGGAAAGGAACACCATCATGAAATCACTATCGTTTTACCGAATCTTCTCAGTTATCGCTATAGCGGTAACCCTCACCGGGTGCATGTTTGATTACACCCCGGCGTCACTCAAGGAGGAAAGTCACCGCCCGATCGTGCTGGCGGTAGCTTATGACGTGAGTAAATCCACTCAGGGTGCAGTGCCGGAGATCACCCCGTTCATCATCGACACCCTGCTGTCGCTGGTACGCCACCGCACCGGTGAGTTCGGCTTTACCACCATCGGCGAGGCCAAACCCCGGATGATATCCCTGCGCTTCATGAGCGAAAACGGCGATATTCGTGAGCACAGCCGCCGGCAGCAGCTCAACGACCGGCAGCTCTCGCGCGTGCGCCGGGAGGTCTATGAGTGCATCCGGGAACGATCCGACATACACACCCGCCTGTTCGATTCGATCGAATTATCGCTGACTTTTTTGAGCGAACCGCACCTGCCCGCAGATGCTGATAAATATCTTGTTGTAGTCAGCGATTTCGATGATGACATGCGGCTGCCGGAGCAGCGACAGCCCCTGCAGGTGCCGGAGAACATAACGGTGCTGGCCCTGGGGGCAGAACCGCTCACCATCGAGAAGGTGCTGACCCCCGCGCCCAATGTCATCGCCTATACCTCGCTCGACGGGATCATTCATTACTTAAATCAGGAGAGACATCATGAACAGCAATGATGCCTTCACCGCCCTTGAGAAGCAGGCCCGCTCGACGCTCACCAGCTACCTGCAGTATCTGCGGGGCCCGCGGCTGGCCGCCGGCATGACCCTGCCTCCGCAGCAGATCGTGATCCTGGTCAGCTGCCTGGTGGCCATCCTGGCCTACAGCTTCACGGTGCAGGCCGAGGTGTATGTGGGCATGGCGGTCATGGCCAATATCCTCGGGGAATCCGGCTGGAAGGCCGGGGTGCTGGCCATCGTCGGGGCCGGCATGTTCAGCTCCTTTCTCCTCTCGGAATTAATACCCTATACCCGCCTACTCACCACCAGCGCTCCGGTTGCAGAACCGGAGCGCATGGAAACGCTGGTCGGGCAGGTGCTGGGCGTAAAGCACCGCTCTCCCTTTCGCCAGAACATCCTCATGGTCTTTACTATCTTCTTCGTCACGGTCATGCTATTGGTGATCATTTACTTCGCCGTTCAGGGGAGTGCCAAAACCGGCAACTGGCCGGCGGTGGTGCTGGCGCCGCTGCTGTTTATGCTGGACACCTTATTCGGCATCGGCCCCTTCTGGCTGATCGTGTTCCTGATTAACCGGGTGCGGATTTTACTGCAGAACTGGCGGGCCAGAACAAACTATGCCGGATTGGAGGAGAACTGGAACCTGGTGGCAGAACTCTATGGCGGCGCCCAGACCTGGTATTTCCGCGAACATCCCGAACTGGAACCGCGCCCGGAGCTAATGCCGCCAGTCTCACCCCTGGCGGGATTCATCATCACCCATCCCTGCCACGAAGCAATCGAAATTCCGGAACGGATCATCAAGCCGCAAGCGTCACCGGCAACTGCGCCCCCGCCTGAAGTTAAGCCGGTGGAAACGAAAGCAGAGGCCCCGCAGCAGCAGGAAGCGCCGGAGAATCCGGCAGATCTGTTTGCGGCGATGGATTCCGATTCAGAGATCAATGACGTCACCATTTAAGTAAGGAGAACTATCATGGGAAATTTAGTATTGGGTAAAATGTTGTTCAAGCTGCTGGCCGGTGTCGCCAAAGCAACCCCCAAAGTCGTCAGGGCCGCCATGGCGGTATCCTCAGCGGTCAGCGAGCAGATCGAGAAGCTGCAGCCGAAGATCTCCGAAGCCATGGCCCGGCCAGTCAAACGGCAGGAGCTGAAAAAAATCTACCGGGAGCAGAAGCAGAAAGTCGCCCAATACCCGGAAGTCGCAACCCACGCGCCTTACGTGCTCTGCCAGACCACCGTGCTGGGTAATTTCCTCTCCGAAAAAGACTGGCGGGAAATGGCGACCCATCAGCTCAGCGAAGCGCAGTTGCTGGAGCGTATCGAGGCCTCATATGATAACGAGCTGCACAACCGGCTGGGCCGGGCGGCAGTTCGCGCCGGCTTCGTCAATATCCGCCAGCAGATGACCGGCGGGGTGCGGCAGTATGTTTCCTTCAGCGACGGCCAGGGCCACGGGGTGCGGTTTGCCATCAAGCACCAGGAGGATACGGAGGTGGGAATCGACCTGATCGGCTACCAGGGCGGAGAATGCCACAGCAAGCGGGAGGAAATCATCCAGGCGCTGAGCGAAGAAGGCCTGGAGCTTGAGCAGCAACAGATTATCGACCACGGCGATCCGGAGGGCTACCAGGCGGTGAAGCGGACTTCCGACCAGGCTGCCCGGCAGCGCCGTTACGTGAGCCTGCAGCGCCAGGGGCAGGTGGGAGGTAAGAAATGATCTCGACACTGCCGAAAGCGCTACGGCACCCGCTCGCTGCCGGCGAGCGGGCGCTCATTATCACCGGCGACCTGGATGATTATGAACTGGCCGGGGATGAACTGGTCTACCGCCCGGCCTACTTCCTGTCAGAACTTTATAAGGCCGGTTTCAACTTGATCGGGCTGGCTAAATCCAGGCAGCCCTATATTTACCGGCACCGCGATATACCGCCGGAACGCAAAAGAGAGCTTGAGGATTATCTCAAGACCCTGAAACTCTTTCCCCTGCCCCGGGGCGCCGATTTAGACGATCCCCAGAAGCTGCGCGATTTCTTGAGCAAGCTGCGCCGCCTGCTCCAGGCTCAGGATAAGGCCCTGTCTTTCATCCTGCACCTGGATTACCTGGAGCATTTCACCGGCAGCCAGCATCCGGGTATGGAAACGCCGGACCAGGTGGTGATGCTGGAGTTCCTGCACTCCTTAAGCATCTCCCCGGCTCTCAAGAAATCGAACTGGAACGCAGTTCTTTGCTATCACTATGACGGCCCCCTGCCGCCGAAGCTGAAAGATTTCTATGAGATCGAACTGCCCTACCCGGGCCGGGAACAGACCGCCGGCTTTATCCGCCATATCGCCGGGCGGGAAGGATATGCCGCCCTGGCAGAGGGTTTCACGGATGAACGCCTGGGGGTGATCATGCGCGGTCTGCCGCATAAGAGCACCGAGCGCATATCGCGCCATGCGGCGGCAGAGGGCAAAAAGCTGGAAGTTGTAGCAGCGCTCCGGCAGAAGGGGGAAAGTATTATCAAAGTATCGAATAAAACCCTTTCGATGATGGAGGCCAGCGAGTTGACCTCCTTCGAGCAGGTGATCGGCATGCAGGTGGCAAAGCGGGTTCTACAGATGTATGCCGACCGCCTGGCCGCAGGCCTGGCCCCGGGGCGCGCCCTGGCCCTGATCGGCCAGCCGGGCACTTGCAAGACGGTCCTGATCACGCTCACCGCCCAACGGGCCGGCTATAACTGCCTGAAGCTGGAACAGACCAAGGATAAATTCGTCGGGGGCTCGGAAGAAAAGATCCGCCAGGCCCTGCCGCTCATCATTGCCTGCGCGCCGGTCATCCTGGCGATTGACGAGGCTGACAAGGCCCTGCCCAATGAGTACCAGGGCGCGGCTGACGGCGGGGTGAGCAGCGACCAGCTCGCCCAGCTGCAGTATTTCCTGGCCCGCGACGACCTGCCGAAGTTGGGGGTCTTTATCATGGCCACCAGCAACGCGCCCCAGCGGCTGGGCACCGCCCTGCAGGACCGCTTCGTATTCCTGCCGGTGCTGGGCGTGATCCCCTCAGAGATCCCGGATCTGCTGCGCAGCTATGTCAGCCGGCTCGGCGCCCGGATCATCAAAGAAGATCAGGCACTGATGGAGGAAGCCGGGCGCTATCTCTATGAGCGCTCGGCCAGCCCCCGCCAGATGCTGGACGTGATCCGCCACGCTATCAACCTCTACGGCCCGGAGTTGAGGGGAGCAGATATCCTGGCCGCCGCCGCCGATTACAGCGGCCAGATCGATCCCGCCGGGGTGCAGGCGGCGATCCTGCAGTCGGTGCGCATGTGCAGCTTCCGTTCCTGGCTGCCCTGGGCGGATAATCCCGCCTACCCGCTGCCGGCCTGCCTGGAGGGGATCGTGGATGTAAAGGAAAACCGGGTGGATTATGAAAAGTTGGATGAACGCTTAAGCGAGGTGATGCCCTATGCCCAACTTTAGCACCTATGCGAACTTTGCCGGGGCGCTGACCGGCGATGGCGTTGTGGGGGAGCTGGAACGGCGTTTTACTGCGCTCCTGCACGGGAAACTACGTTGCCTGAGCATGATCAACGCCACCTCTGCCCTCGCGGCGCTCTTAAGCTGCCTGCCACGGGGGCGCATTATCGCCCCACTATTTACCTCTCCGGCGACCTATGCCGCGATCCGGCATGCCGGGCACGAGGCGGTCTTCTGCGATATCGACCCGGTATCGGCCTGCCTGTCGCCTTTTGAGGCCGAAAGGCGGCTCGACCGGGATGTGCGTGCGATCATCACGGTGAACATCTTCGGCCACCCGGGTCATCTCATCAGACTGCGGGAACTGGCCCGCGGCACCGGGGCAATGCTAATCGTCGATGCCGCCCAGAGCCTGGGAAGTTGCCTGGGAAATCCCGAATCCGTCTGCCTGGCTGATGCGGTAGTCTTTTCCCTGGGGCCGGCCAAGTTAACCGGCTGTGCCGATGGCGGCATGGTGGCCGTCAGGGAGGCAGAGCTCTGGGAGCAACTGGTGCTGAAAACTCAGCACACCTACCGGCAGATGTTGGATGTGCCGGCCCGGGCGCCCGATTTCGAGCACTATAACTACCGGATCAATCCTCACAGTGCCGCCCGGGCCTTGCATCAACTAAAATATGTTGGGGAAAAGCTGGCGCGGATCCGGAAGCGGCAACAACGGCTGATCAGCCGTCTGGAACGCTGCGGGCAGTTCGAGCCGCTGCCCCATTCTCCTGGCATCCTCTTTGAACCGCTGACGGCTCTACCGCTAAAGGAAGAGGTAGAAGGCTGGGTTCTGCATGAGCTGCCCATCCCGGACCGTTTGCAGGCGGTAGTCGAACATCAGTTGCCGGAAACCTTGCGGCAGTTCCGCTATCGTAAGGTGGTGCTACCCGTGAAAATCAACATAAAGATGAGGAGGCAACAAGAAAGATGAACCGCACCATCATCGCAAGTGTCATCGCCCTGAGCATGGCCTACCTGTTGGGGATGGGCGATGCGCAAGTATACATGACCCTGGCCACCGCGGCTTACATGCTGCTGGGATCACTGGCCTGGCTATTCACCCGGCGGCTGCCCGCTCATTTCATCGCCAACCTGCTGCTCATCTTCCTGGGGCCCATGGCGCTGGTGGCGATCCTGAACGTGGTATTGGGCAGCCTGCTAAAGTTGGAGGGCCACGCCCCGGCGGCGGCGCTGCTGGGCATTATCGTGCTGAGCGCTTACCTCGGCCACCGGTTGTGGCGGGGTAAATCACAACGCCTGATCTAGGAGAGGTCGCTGTGCAGAAAAACTATAACCGGGCAGAGCGGCCGCTGCGGCGTTCCTTCGTGGTGCCGCCGGAAATTGACCAGGCATTAGCACAGATCCAGGAGGCGCAGGGACTTGACAACCCCTCCGAGGCTTTCCGCTTCTGCGTGGCCTTCACCTTCAAACACCTCAGCCAGCCGCCCCCGGTGCCTCCGCCCCCGGATGAGCGCCTGCTGGCCCTGGTGACCAAGAACCACACCCTCCTGCGCTACCTGTTGATCGAGGTCATCAAGATCCACCAGGGCAAGGAGTCGCTGAGTGAACCGGAGCGGGATTACTTAAACCGTCTGGTGCGGGAAATAAAAGACTATTACCAGAAAATCTTAAAGGAAAATCATGAATGAGCCTGATCATGACAACACCTATGCATACCGTTCATACAACCGTCTGCAGAACTACCTGCGGATGACAATACGGATGAATATGGACATCTTATACCGGCTCTTTTTGACGCAGATAGCAACGGTGAGCATTCTTTTCCTGGCTGCCCTTACTTCCTTTGCAGCGCCCTGGGAGTTGAGCTTTGCTACCTTTGACAGGATCTGGCCCTTTACCTTACTTATTTACCTGCTGCACCCGGTGCTGATCGTGATGTTCCGGCGGCGCAGCCGCAGAGAATTCCGGGAACGCACCCGGCGCGGCACTACCCTGGCCGGCGAGACAGAACTGGCCCGCCAGCTGCCCGCCCCGGGGCGTTTCCCCCTTTCCAGGCGCCTGATGCTGCCGGAAAGTTACGAGACCCAGCACGTCTTCTGCGCCGGGGCCAGCGGCACCGGCAAGACGGTCTTTCTCTCCCGGGCGATCGCCACTGCCCGGCCTATAGGTGTAAAAGCGATCATCCACGGGGGCAAGGACGGCGAGCTGGCGGCGCGCTTCTTTAATCCCCGGACCGATCTGATATTTAATCCCTTTGATGAGCGCTCCCTGGCCTGGAATATTTTCGACTGCATCCGTGATGACTCGGATTTCGATGCGGTGGCCGCCAGTATTGTGCCGAAGCACGCCACCCGGGAGCAGTTCTTCACCAATGCCGCCCGCGATCTGCTCTCCGGCATCCTGCGTTACTGCGCTGAAGCAGGCGAGCGCTCCAATGCTGCAGTCTGGCAATGCCTGCAGCGTCCGGCTTCTGAACTCTACAAACTGCTCGTCTCCATCGGTAGCGAAGCCGCCGCCTACATCGAATCGGCCACGCCCCAGACCCAGTCCTGCATCTCGACCCTGATGCAGCACGCCCGGATCTTCCGTTACCTGACCGGTGGGGACAGCCGCCCGCAGTTTTCTTTGCATGACTGGGTGGCGGACGAAGAAAAGCAGGGATTTATCTTCCTGACCACCCGCACCAAACAGCGGGAGAGCCTGAAAGGGCTGATGGCGCTCTTCATCAACTCCTTAAGCAACGAGATCTTAAGCCTGCGCGATGACCCCGGCCGCAGGATCATGCTCTTCATCGATGAATTCGGGGGGCTCCAGCCGATGCCTGCGGTCAAGGAACTCCTCACCCTCGGGCGCTCCAAGGGCTGTTCATTCTGGATCGGCATCCAGGAGAAAGCCCAGCTGGACGAGAGCTATGGCGATAATGTCGCCAGCACCATCATCAACCAGTGCAGCACCTACGCGATCTTCCGGATGAACGATAACCGTTCTGCGGAATATTTTTCCCTGCTCTTCGGAGAGCGGGAGAGCCAGTCGATGGAAAGCTCTTACAGCTCTGCCGCCCGCGACCGGCGGGAGACCGAGACTTACCGCAACGCCACCCGCACTTCCCGGCTGGTACTGCCCGCGGAAATCCAGCACCTGCCGGACCTTCACTATTATCTGAAGATCCACAATCACCCGGTCACCCGGGCGCAGTCGGTCTACCGCGACTACCCCCAGGTAGCGCCTGCTTTCGTGGCCAACCCGGCCTTCCGGCTCGCAAAGAAGCCGCCGGCTGGTGGCAATAAAGCAGTTCCGGATAAAGCTGAGAAGAAAGCAGAACAGACGCCCCCGGAAAAAGGGGGGCGTTTTATGATCGATGATTTTGACTTTTAGGATGGCTGACGATGCTGAGTCTCAACTACATATCACTCGATGGCGCTGCGGATTACTATGATGTGGTGACCCGCGAAAGACTGGGAATGGAAGGATCGCCGCAGGAGCGCTACTACAGCGAAAAAGCCGGCATCTGGATGGGCGGCGGCGCCCGCTACCTGCATCTGCACAACCAGTCGGTGACCCGGGAGGATTTTGTGAACCTGCTTACCGGCAACTCGCCGAAGGGGCAAAAACAGCTGGTGCAGACTGGCGAAAACCAGCTCCACCGCGCCGGCATTGACTGGACCTTCTCGGCCCCGAAAAGCGTCTCCCTGGCCGCAGAGCTGATCGCGCCGGAATTCAGGGACCAGATCTACGAAGCCCAAAACCGCGCGGTGCGCCTGGCCCTGAAATATTTTGAGCGTAATTACGCCGAAGCCCGCCAGACAACCGACTACGTCACCGAGACGGTCAAGACCGGCAACCTGGCTGTCGCTGCCTTTTTCGAGCGCACCAGCCGGGCCCTCGACCCCCAACTGCATACCCACTGCGTGATCGCCAACCTCACCCGCCGCCCCGACGGCAAGTGGCGGGCGCTGACCAATGAGCAGCTTCACTACCAGAAGAAGTTCATCGGCCAGGTCTACCGCAACTACCTCGCCTGTGAACTCCGGCAGCTCGGCCTGGAAGTTGAGTCACGGCCAAAGGGGCTCTTTGAGCTGAAAGGCGTGCCCCAGGAATTAATCGAAGCCTTCTCTACCCGCTCGCAGCAGATCAAGGAAATGCTCCCGGCGCTGCGCGAGCAGTACCCCACTCTCTCTGAAACCGTTCTCAAAGCCATAGCCGCCCAGAACTCCCGCTCACCGAAACTTAAAGTCAGTGAGGCTGAACTGCAGGCGCACTGGCAGAAAAAACTTGCCGACGCCGGGCTCGATATGGAGAAGCTGCGAAAAGGTTTATTTAATCAACCACGGACGGAACTGCAACCGGTCAACCATGTCGATATGGCCCTGAAGGTGCTCACTCAGGAGGAATCGGTGGTGGCATCCGAAGACATCCTGAATACGGCCCTGCAGTATTCGATTGGTCACAAGACCATCACCGATGTCGAGCGGGAGCTTAAATCTGCTAAAACGCCGGTCAAAATGGAGGATGGCTTATACAGCACCCGGGAGATGGTAACCCTGGAAGCCGAACTGGCCAAATACCTGCAAAATACCTCCGGCAGCCAGACGCCGCTATTGGCCCGGCAACCTTTCATGCTGCTGCCTGAAGATAAGGTATTAACCGCCGATCAGGAGCAGGCGCTGCTTGGCACGCTCAGCAGCCGCAATAAGGTCACCGCCATCCAGGGCGATGCCGGCACCGGCAAGTCGCAGCTGGCCGAGGTGATTGCCCGTAATTATAACCGCAAGGGCTATGACATCCTGCCCCTCTCACCCACTGCGCTGGCGGCAAAGGGCCTGCGCGACAAGGGGCTGACCACCGCCAACACCATCGACCGCTTCCTCACCCGCCGGCCCACCCACAGCAGGCGTTCCCGGTTGTTCATCCTGGAAGAATCCAGCCAGCTCGGTTCGGCTAAACTCCAGCAGATCCTGGAGCGCACCCATACCAACGACCGGGTGTTATTGGTCGGCGACCGCCATCAGCACCAGTCGATTGATGCCGGGGCCATCTTTAACAAATCCCAGGAACACTCCCTGATCGACACCGGGCACCTGAAGAAGAATATCCGCCAGGAATCCGGGCCGCTGTACCTGCGGCAGGTGATAGGCTTGCTTGCAAATCAGCAGGTTCAGGAGGCTTTTGAACTGCTAGACCGCCACCAACACATCCGGGAAATCGCCGATGGCGATGAGCGCCTGGCGGCCCTGGTGGAAGCATATGCCGCTGCCGAAGCGGGCAGGGAGCCGCTGCTGATCACCGGCACCAACAGTGAACGCCGCTTGCTCAATGAGATGATCCGGGAGCGCCTGGTGGAGCAGGGCAGGGTATCCGCGGATGGAAAAGAGCTTACCACCCATCAACCGAAGCACGTACGGCTGGGTGAGAAAAACCTCAGCCATTCCTACCAGGAAGGCGACTTCTTCTTCCTCAACCAGGCGATTGACAAACTGGGCAGGGGCAGCCGGGGTGTAGTGACCGCGGTCGATCATGCGCAAAACTCGATCGAGGTAAGCATTCAAGGCAAACGGTGGCCCGGAAAGGTGACCATAGACCTTTCCCAAAATGGGCACCATCTGAGCGCCTATTCCCGCAATGAGTTCACCTTCGCCGAAGGTGACAAAATCATCTTTCTCAAAAACGATGATGCCCTGGGAGTGCAAAACGGCCTGACCGGCACCATCACCTCACTCCGGGATGATGGCGCCATGACCGTGCGAACCCCGGATGGCCAGGTGCTGACCATCGACACCAGCCGGTATGGCTTCTTCGACTACGGATACAGCGCTACCAGCTACAAGGTGCAGGGCAGCGAACATGCCCGGGTGGTCTATCACGCCGACACCCGTCATTTCAACCGCTTCCAGAACTTCTACGTGGCCGCCAGCCGCGCCCGGGAGGATATCGAGATCCTGACCGACAGCAAGGCGCGGCTGCTGGAACAGGTGCAGGTGCAGGAGATGAAGACCTCCACCCTCGACTACCCGGCAGAACAGATGCAGGCGCAGCAGAGTCTGGGGATGGGGCTGGATCTCTCGCTATCGGAAGAAAGCGCATAGGTCTATTATTGCCGTCGCAGGCAAATCATACCTGCTACTTATTGGGAAGTAGGAATACTACAGTGAATATGACCACAGAACAAAACAGGATGTTTGACAAATCTTCTCTGGTTATTAGAGTTGTTACAATTTGAATCTATTCGAGTTCTTTTCAAGTCATCCGGGGAGGGAAACCACGGCAGTTGTTCAACGTGAAAGGACGAATTAAAGACCTGTATTAATTGGGTGCTTCAGTTATGGAAACGTACTGGCCAAATACCAACCAATTCACCAAGCCGGCAAGGGAAGTCGCGGAAATACTGAGCGTTCACCCCAATACGCTTTTCCGTTGGGTGAAGGCCGGCAGGATCGAGTGTGTTCGCTTCAGCAGAAACTCGATTCATTTCACCTACCAGCAAATCATCGAATTTATCAATGCAAATAAAGAAAGAGTTAAAATAAATATGTAACGGAGGGGGCCATGGCATTTTTAGAAAAAAGAAAGAATTCCAAAGGTGAGACAATCTGGGTAATTCATTATCGTATCGGCAAGAAACAGAAAATGAAAACAATCGGAAAAACCGACAAAAGAACCGCACAGAAAATATTAGTTCAGTTTGAAATCGATCTTGCAAAAAGAGCATTCGGCATTAAGGAGATTAAGAAAATCACCTTAAAGAAGTATCAGGAAGAATACTTTAAGTTTGCAGTAGTGGAAAAATCAGAGCGAACCGTTGAAAGGGAGCGTCAGATCTATGCTAAATTTCTGCAATATTTTGGAGATATTAATTTAAGCGATATTCAAGTACGAGATCTTGAGGAGTACCGGTCCTATCGCTTGAAGACGGTCAGGGAGGAAACCATCAACCTGGAATTTAGGCATCTGAAAGCGATCTTTAATAAATCGAAGGATTATGGGTATTTGCAAGTCAATCCGTTTGTTGCAATTAAGCCGATCAGAGTTCCGGAATCTGATTTACCACGCTTCTTTGAACTGGAAGAAATTGCAAAGGTAAGAAAAGCATTTATCGGCGATCCATTTCAAGATATTGTAGAATTCTATCTGCTCACCGGGGCCCGGTTAAAAGAACCGTTGAGCCTGACCTGGGATGACATCGATTTTAGGAGAAAACAGTTGCGGATAAAGAGCACGAATACGAAAGCTAAAAAACATAGGATCATTTCATTTGGGGATGATCTCCAGCTGGAGCAATTGCTCAAGCGTATTCCGAGACGTAAAGATCAACTGCTCTTTGGACCGAAGGATAACAAAGAACAATGGGATTCACTCTGGGTAAGCAAAAGGATTTCAAAAATCCTGACTAAAATCGGTTTTCCCTGGGCAACCTGCCATACTTTTCGGCACACCTACATTTCTCATCTGGTGATGCAGGGAGTACCGCTAATTACGGTAAAAGAGTTAGTCGGCCATGCTGATATTAAAACAACCCTGCGCTATGCGCATATAGCGTCAGCGCATACAAAAGCGATGTCAGGTAAACGTCCTTACTAAGCTCGCTGACTTATTGCTGACTTTTAACGAAAAAGGGTTACAAGAAAATTCTTGTAACCCTTTGTTTTTTCTACGTGAGCCCGGAAGGATTCGAACCTTCGACCTACGGATTAAAAGTCCGCTGCTCTACCAACTGAGCTACGGGCCCGAATAAATGGAATGCAATCATTCGAAAATTGCGCGACAAATATAGAGAATGTTGCCGGGACTGTCAAGGGAAAATTTACTTATTAATGCTCAATGCTTAACGCTCGATGGTAAATGCGCAACCATTACATTGAGCATTTACCATCGAGCGTTAGGCATTGAGCAATTCTCAGGTAAATTTGCATATCCGCTTTATTGATGCTAACTTGATCCTGATTCAGAGGATCGCGGCATGGATTTTCAACCGAAAAAGATTTTTACCCCGGCGGAGGCGCGGCAGACCCTGCCGCTGGTGCGGCGGATCGTTAACGACATCCTCAATCTCAGCTACGAGATTAACTCCCTCAGCGCCTTGCTGGGCGACGACGCCTCCGGACATCCCCAAATTGAGGAAATGCTCACACATCTGGATGATTATTTCCGGGAGATGGAGGAGATTGGCTGCTACTACAAGGACTGGGGATTTTCGATCGGTCTGGTGGATTTCCCGGCGATCATTGATGGCGAACTGGTATTCCTCTGCTGGCGCAGCGATGAACCGGAAATCCGCTTCTACCACAGCATCGACGCCGGGTATGCGGGGAGAAAGGAGATTCCGTAAGACGTGATGTTTGTTCGCTGCGCTCACGATGTTTGCTGGCTATGCCAGCGATGTTAGTTCGCTATGCTCACGATATTTACTCGCTGTCGCTCGCGCTGATAATAATCGCCGAAGGCAAATATCGTCTGCGAAGCAGACAAATATCGCGAGCGAGAGCGAGCAAACATCGCCGGCTTTGCCGGCAAACATCCGATCACTGAAATATTGATAGCAATATGAAACTATACTTTAGAGAACTCGGCGCCGGGCAGCCATTGATTGTGCTGCACGGCTTACTGGGCACTTCCGACAATTGGTATTCCCTGGGACGCTTGTGGGCGGAGCATTACCGGATTTTTTTGGTCGATCAGCGTAATCACGGCCGTTCGCCCCACCATCCCCAGGCCGGGTATGATGCTCTGGCTGGGGATATCAACGAACTGCTGCTGGATCACGGCATCCGCGATGTCATCGTGCTGGGACATTCCATGGGCGGCAAGGTGGCGATGACCCTGGCCCAGTACTACCCCCACAAGATCGCCAAAATGATCGTGGTGGATATCGCGCCGAAACGCTACGATGCCCCCCAGTTCCAGGAACTGCTGGAAGTGCTGTTAAGCCTCGATCTCGCCCGGATCCGCACCCGGCAAGAGGCGGAAGCGCAGATCGCCCCCCGGGTACCCGACCCGGCGGTGCGCCGCTTCCTGCTGAAGAACCTCCGCCGCGGCAGCGATCAACCCTTCACCTGGAAAGCCAACCTGCCGGTGCTCAGGCGCCATATTGAAGAGATCGCCGGGGAGATCCCGGTGCTGGGCACCTACAGTAATCCCACCCTCTTTGTGCGCGGCGAAACCTCCCGCTATGTGCTGGATGAAGACATGGCGTATATCCAGCAACTGTTCCCCAATGCCGAACTGACAACTATTCCCGGTGCCGGACACTGGGTGCATGCTGAGGCGCCGGAAGCTTTCGATAAAGTGGTGAGGGAATTTCTGGATAGGGGGTAGGGAAGGGGATCGTCATTGGCGCTGCGCGCGTCATTCGCTTCGCTGTCATCGGCGCTGCGCGCGTCATTCGCTTCGCTGTCATCGGCGCTGCGCGCGTCAGCGCTACTGACAGCCGCAGGCCCAATGACGCGCGTTAGCGCCGATGACGCCCGAAGGGCTACTGACAGCCGCAGGCTCACTAGCGCGCATCAGCGCTACTGACACCTGATATGGTTTGCAGCGCCGCTTCAAGCGCTTTTTCCCGGATGGAAAAGTGCGACTCGTTCCATACCACTTCCCCCTGATGGAAGAGCAGCATCTGGGGCGACTGGTGGCGGATGCCGGTCTGCTTGGCGATGGCTCGCGAGAGGGCGCGGTCTTCGATGGCCAACACCACCCAGTATTCTGCCTCGCTCTCTCTGGCAGTAAATTGCTGAAACTCTCGCCAGGCCCGGGAAGAGATCCCGCAGGCGGTGGAATGCTTGAATAAAAATACCGGCCGCTCTTGGCTGGCACTCAGGATATACTCGAAGTCTGCTTCACGTTTAATCTGCTGAATCATCCCATACCTTGATAATTTTCAATGCGCATTGCTTACTGCTCAATGCTCATTTTCTCCATTGAGCATTGAGCAGTAAGCACTTACCATTATTTAGTTCATCTCGCTGCGCGACTGCAGGGCTTTCCCCAATGCGCATTGCTGAATAGAAATGCGCATTTTTTTCATTGAGCATTGAGCATCTACCATTAAGCACTTACCATTATTTAGTTCATCTCGCTGCGCGACTGCAGGGCTTTCCCCAGGGTCAGTTCATCGACGAACTCCAGAGAGCTGCCCAGCGGGATGCCCCGGGCCAGACGGGTGATGCGGATGCCCTGGGGCTTGAGCAGCTTGGCGAGGTAGATCGAGGTGGCCTCCCCCTCAGTGCTGGGAGTGAGGGCCAGGATTACCTCTTCGACACCTTCCAGGCGCCCCAGCAGTTCCTTGATACGCAACGCTTCCGGCCCAATCCCGTCCAGCGGGGAGATGACCCCACCCAGCACGTGATAGAGTCCCCGGTATTCGTTGGTTTTCTCGATCAGCAGGATCGTCTGGGAGTCTTCTACCAGGCAGATGAGCTTATGGTTGCGCCGTTCGTCGCTGCAGATGTGGCAGGGGTCGCTTTCGGTAAAATTGAAGCAGCGGGAACAACGTTTGACCTCCGCCTTCACTTTCATGATCGCCCGGGCCAGGATCTCGCCTTCCTCCCGGGGGGCGTTGAGGATGAAAAATGCCAGCCGGGTGGCAGTCTTGCGCCCGATCCCGGGCAGACGGCCCAATGCTGCAGCAAGCTCCTGTAATGCGGGGGGGAGGGAGGTCATGATTGTTCCTTGTTTCTTGTGGAGAAGTCTTTTATTGATAATGGGTTAATAGGGGAAAACGGAGGTAGGGTAGGGTCGCGACCCTACCCTACGTGCACACCCATCAACCCATTCACCCCATCCCCGGCAATTTGAAGCCGCCGGGCAGATTTCCCAACATCGGGCCCATTACTTTTTGCATCTCTTCCTGGGAGCGAGCCGAGGCTTTCTCCAGGGCCTGGTTGGTGGCGGCAACGATCAGGTCTTCCAGCATCTCCTTGTCCTGAGGATCGATCACTTCCGGCTCAATTTCGACGCGTACGATCTGGCTCTGGCAGTTGGCAATCACCTTCACCATCCCTCCGCCGGCGGTGCCTTCGACGGTAATCTTGGCCAGTTGGGCCTGGGTTTTCTGCATGTCTTCCTGCATCTGCTTCATCAAGTTGCCAAAATTGGGTAACATAAACACTCCTGTCTAATCCATGTTTTCACAGTCAAATAATTCAATGATTTTTTTCAGCACCGGTTCCTTGTCTTTCATACTTTCGAAGACCTCTTCC
The DNA here is from genome assembly GCA_020635015.1 of Calditrichia bacterium. Lineage (GTDB taxonomy): Bacteria > Calditrichota > Calditrichia > RBG-13-44-9 > J075 > JACKAP01. The sequence continues at coordinate 18,267 of JACKAP010000018.1, forward strand.
GGGGAGAGTACCTGGCGCTCGATGCCTGCCTCGGTAAATGCCACTTTCACGCAGTCGATCTTCAAAGGCGCTTTCAAGGTGTTGCGCAGCACGCCCTCAATTATCGGTGCATTCTTTTTGACGTGATCCATATGGAACGTGGTTTTCGGATCGAAGGCAATCTGCAGCACCTGGCCGTTGAGTTGGTAGGGCACCCCGTCCTGCAGGAAAGAGGCCAGGGCGATCTTTTCACTCTTGACGGCGGCAATCACCTGGCGCCATTTGGCGGCGATTTCTTCCAGGGTGACGGCAATTTCGGCCGATTTACTGCCATCCGTCTCCGGAACGGGTGGTGCCGCTTCTACTGCCGGGGTGGTTGCGCTAGCCTCTGGAAAAGGCGTTTTTTTCAGGGCGGCGAACATGTTTTTAGGCGGTTCTTTACCTGTGGGACCTGCCGGTGCCGGGGTAGGGGAGGTGCGGCTGGGAGGGGCGCCGCCGGTTTTGCCACCGGGCCGGGAGCCGCCTGCCGGGGGAGAGGATACCGGCCCCGGTCCTGCCTCCGGCGCCTCTGGAGATGCCGGGCCGGAGGGCATATTATTCAACATGTTCAGCAGGGTGTCGAGATCGGTGCTCAGCGGCTTGTGGGCCAACTTGAGCAACAGCAACTCCAGCACCAACTGAGGATTTTCACTGAATTTGAGCATCTGCTCGTGCTGGGTCAGCAGGTCGAGGTAGTGCAGCAGGTCGCGGGTCTCAAACCCGCCGGCTTTCTCCAGATAAAGATTCTTGATATAATCCGATGCCTCCAGCAGATTGGCGGAGTCGGTGGCCCGGGTGATCATCAGGTTGCGGAAATGCGCTTCCAGGCCGTGCAGGAAATTCATCAGGTCGTGCCCCTGCTGAAAAATGTTCTGAGCGAACGCGATGATCTTGCCGTCGTCCCGATCAAGCATCAGATCGGTGAATTCGAAATACAGCTCGTCGCTAATCAGGCCCAGCGACTGCTGTACCTGGGCCAGGGTAATCTCTCCGTCGCTGAAGGAAACGATCTGATCCATGATGCTGATCGCGTCGCGCATACCCCCTTCCGCCTTGCGAGCGATGCTCAGCAGGCTTTCCCGGTCGATATGAATTTTCTCGCTTTTGGCGATCTTTTCTAACTGGTCGGCGATCTGTAGCGTGGGAATGCGCTTGAAGTCGAAGCGCTGGCAGCGGGAGAGGATGGTCAGGGGCACTTTGTGGATCTCGGTGGTGGCAAAGATAAACAGCACGTGAGAGGGCGGCTCTTCCAGCGTTTTCAGCAGCGCATTGAAGGCCTCTTTGCTGAGCATGTGAAACTCGTCGATGATGTAAACCTTGAAATCCGAAGATGCCGGCGCAATGCGCACACTTTCCCGCAAATTACGGATCTCGTCGATGCCCCGGTTGCTGGCACCGTCGATCTCGATCACATCGAGCTTTTGATGCTCCATCTCAGCGACGGAGTCGGTCAGGCCAAAGTCCGGCTTATCCTTATTATTCACTGCCTTAGCCAACAGGCGGGCGGTGGTGGTTTTGCCCACCCCGCGCGGGCCGGCAAAAATAAAGGCATGCCCTAACCGGTCCTGCTTCAAGGCATTGACCAGGGTGCGGGTGACATGATCCTGCCCCACCATGTCTTCAAAATTCATCGGGCGCCATTTCCTGGCCAGCACGACATAACTCATAATCCCTGCTCTCAATAAATAAAATGCCAGGCTACCCCACGGCACATAGACTGACCACCTACCGTTGCTTCCTTCCGGACCTGGCGGGGTTCGGCGGAGTACTATTGCGTGGGACCTGGCATATTAATGTTTGATGGCCACAATAAACAAAGTGGTTATTGCAACCGAAAACTCAAATCAATTCTTTTATTGAATACATTTCCTCGATTCATTAAAGATTCATTTAAATCGTCCTAATTTAAAAACTGACGCTGCGAAAGTCAAACTGAAAATCAATCCTGTTTTTACAAAGTTTATTTTGGTGAATGTGATTTGGCTCACAGGAGGTAATGTGAATTATTTCGTTAATACGCAATCCACCGTACTGATCTAAGGTGTTAAGCTATTTGTAGCGAGGACTGCACAAACGCCAGCCGAAGTTTTGCAGGAGAGGTCTTTTTTTCATTACTAATTTACCATTTTTGCTAATCGTAATATCAGCTTTGGTATTGTCCTGAAAATCGTTTAAATTACAGCAACGATTTTCACGGTAATATTGAATGTGATTCCGATTTGGAGGTTCCAATGCGGGCACTATACCAAAAACTGTTTATTTTAGTGATCAGTTTGATACTGATCTCACAATTCGGATGGGCGCAGCGCTCTGTCCCATCGATGGCGCCGGCGATCACCGTATCGCCGACATCGTTCAGCTACATCCTGCCGGTCGGGAGCGGAACGGTGGCTGATGTGTTGAGTATCGGCAATGCCGGCACGGATGATCTGCTGTGGAACCTGCAGGAAGGGCAGCCGGTGCTGCACCTGAATAACGGCCGGGTATTGCCCGTGCGGCTGCAGCAGCAGGGAAGGGTCCGCGGTGCGAACTGGGTCGCGCCTCCCTCAAGCTATCTGGCAGAGATCCCTAAAGGCGCCGAAGATACCCGGGTCGGCCCTGCGGTACTGGAAGGGCTGGGCGGGCCAGATGATTTCGGCTACCAGTTTATCGACAGCGATGAACCGGGAGGCCCGGCTTTCGTCTGGCAGGATATTACCACTAGCGGTACCCAGGTGTTCCTCAATGATGATGATTTTATCGAAGTGTCTCTGCCTTTTGCATTTCCATTCTATGGCGTGGAAAAAAATGCGGTTAAGATCAGCTCCAACGGCTATTTAACCTTCGGCCCTGATGGAGAAGAGGCACTGAATTTACCCATCCCGGTTCCCGCTGTACCCAATGATATCATTTGCCCCTTCTGGGACGATCTCAACCCGGTATTGCCCAACGGCCGGATTCATTATTATTACGACAGCACCGCGCCGGCATTCATCGTGCAGTATACCAATGTCAAACCCTTCGGAGGCCTCGGCGGCACCGCCCAGTACACTTTCCAGGCAGTGCTGAAGCCGGACGGCGAGATTCTCTTCTACTATCTGGACATGCGTGATATTCTCAATCGCGCCACGGTCGGTATCGAAAATGCCGGCGGCAACGACGGTCTGCAGATCGCTTTCAATACCAATTATATCCACAATAATCTTGCAATTTCCATTTCTCCCGGGGCCACCTGGATTACGGCCGATCCGATCAGCGGCACGGTAACGCCGGGTGCTACCCAGCCGGTCAACCTGGAGATCGACATCTCCACTCTGACACCAGGCCTCTATGAAGCCAGTCTGCTGGTGAACAGCAATGATCCGGCCCAGCCCCAGGTCGTGATACCGGTGGTGCTGGATGTCGGTCCCCCGGACATCACGGTGACCCCTCCGTCGGTCGATTTCGGCACCGTGCTGGTCGGCAGCAGCGGCAGTGCCACGGTAACCGTCGGAAACCAGGGCGCGCAGGACCTGTCGGTGAGCGTGACCAGCCTCGGCGGTGCCAATCCGGGAAGCTTCGCCATCAGCAGCGGCGCTGCACCGTTCATCGTGCCGCCCGGCACTACCCATGATGTGGTAATCGATTTTACCCCGCTGACGCCGGCCAGCTTCAGCGCCAGCCTGAGCATCGAATCCAATGATCCGGACGGCAGCCCGGTGGAAGTGGCGCTGAGCGGCAACGCCGTCGAACCTGACATCGCGGTGAGCCCAACTACCCACAATTTCGGGCTGATGCAACTGGGCAATAGCGCCAGCCAGAGTTTCACCATCAGCAATGAAGGTACTGGTGCCCTGAACGTGTCGGCGCTGGATCTGACCGGCAGCGCTGCAGCAGAATTCAGCATCACCTCCGGCGCGCCGGGCAGCATCCCGCCGGGGGGAAATATGGCTGTGGAGGTGACCTTCACCCCGCTGACCCTCGGCGCGAAGTCTGCCGCGCTGGAGATTTCCAGCGATGATCCCGACGAGAATCCGGTCGTCGTGCCCCTCAGCGCGACTGTGGTGCCGGGGAACGATCCGGCGGATATCGCGGTGAGCCCTCTGTCGGTCGACTTCGGCAATGTGGTTCCCGGCAGCAGCGCCGGCGCGACAGTGACGGTCGCCAATGAGGGACAGCAAGAGCTGTTTGTCTACAGCAGCGCTCTGGGCGGCGCCAATCCTTCTGAGTTTGCTATTGTCAGCGGCGCGGCACCCTTCAGCGTGCTTCCCGGGACTTCTCACGAGATTGCGCTCAGTTTCAACCCCACACTTCCGGCCGGCTTTAGCGCCAGCCTGGTGATCCAATCCAATGACCCCGACGAAAACCCGGTTGTGGTCGCCCTCAACGGCACCGGCTTTGCGCCGGAGATTGCGGTCAGTCCGTCCGGGCATGATTACGGTGATGTGCAGCTGGGCAGCAGCGCCAGCCAGAGCTTTACGGTCAGCAATGAAGGCACCGAGATGCTTGACGTGACAGCGCTGGATCTCACTGGCAGTGATGCCGCAGATTTTAGCGTAACCACCGGAGCACCGGGCAGCATTCCCCCGGGAGGCTCGCTGACGGTGGAGGTGACATTCGCTCCTCAAAGCCTGGGGGCAAAGACTGCCGCGCTGGAGATCGCCAGCAATGATCCTGATGAAAACCCCTTAACGGTCAATCTCTCCGGAAACGCCGTGCCCGTACCGGTGCAGGACATCACCGTCGAGCCGGCCTCCTACAATTTCGGTGATGTGACCCTGGGAGCGACCGCTTCCTTCACCTTCACGGTGCGTAATGACGGCACCGCCGACCTGCTGCTTTCCACCGTCGAACTGCTGGATCCGGCAGCTGCCGGTTTCGCGATGTTCCTCCCGGATACCCTGCCCCAGCTGCTTGCGCCCGGAGGCGTGTTTACGGTGGATGTCGATCTGACCCCGGCTGCACTGGGGGCGCTCTCCGCCACCCTGCGCTTCGGCAGCGATGATCCCGATGAGAATCCGCTCGATGTGCCGCTTTCCGGTAACGGGATGCCGGTGCCGCTGCCGGATATCGCCGCTGACCCGCCCTCCTTCGATTATGGCGTGGTGACGATTGGCTACATCGCCTCTCAAGCGGTCATGGTCAGCAATCAGGGTACTGCTGATCTGGTCATCAACGACGTGCAGTTGGTGAATTCGAACTGCCTGAATTTCTACCGCCTCGATGCGCCCTTCGGCAATCCGGTCGCTCTGGCCCCGGGCGCACAGATGGAGGTCATGGTGCGCTTCGAGCCGAAGGATACCATCCCGGAACCGGCCACCGTCGACTTGCGCATCAGCAGCAACGATCCCGATGAAGGGCAGTTGTTGGTGCCCCTCTCCGGCAGCGGAACGGTTAACCTGACCCCGCCGGATATCTCGGTGCAGCCGCTGAGCTATGATTTCGGCATGGTGATGCCCGGGGATACGGTCTACAAAGATTTCCGCATTCTCAATGAGGGCGTTGGTGAACTGCTGGTGCATAACATGATCCTGATCGATGACGACATGGATGAGTTCGCTATCGTCAACACCGGGCTGCGCTTTACCGTTGCCCCCGGCGATACCCACTGGGGCACCATCCGCTACGCACCTTACGATGAGAGCCGTGACAGGGCGTTCTGGGTGATCAAGAGCAACGATCCCGACGAGCGGAAAGTCTATGTGCGGGTGAAGGGCCATTATTGCCCGCCCTGCACCACCGGCTTTTCCGGCCCGCAGATCTCGGCGATCCAAAGCCAGGTCTACAACCGGGAAAACTTCGCCGGCCTGCTGGCTGGCCTTCAAGATCCCGCTGCGGCGATTTCCATGACCGCGCCGGTCGTTTCCGAAGTGAATGTGATCCGGTCCCTGACCGTGCGGGAAGGCGAGGTGCTCAACCTGCAGATTGCCGCTCAGGGCACCCAGGGCGCTGCGGCGCAGATAACCATCAACAACCTGCCCGCTTTCGCACAGGTGCTGCCCCAGGAGGATGGTACGGTGGCCGTGCATTTCCTGCCGGAATACCAGCATGCCGGTTACTATGAGCTGGAAGTGATCCTGAAGGATCAAGATGCGGCCGGACAATCCCGCACCCGGATCATTCCGCTGGTGGTCGAAAACAATCCCGACGAGGCTGCCCTGAGCAGTCTTGCCGCCCCGGCGCCGGCCAGCCTGGTGACGACGCTGCCGGAGAAGTTCAACCTGGAACAGAACTATCCCAATCCGTTCAACCCGTCCACCCATATCCGTTTTGCGGTGGCGGCGGAGCAGGCGATGGTTTCTCTGAAGATCTACGACATCACCGGAAAGCTGGTCAAAACCCTGGCCAATGAAGTGATGCCGGGCGGCTATTACACCGTCGAGTGGGACGGCACCAACGACCATGCCGCCAGTGTTGCCGCCGGGATCTATTTCTACCGCCTGAATGCCGGGGAGTTTGTGCAAACCCGCAAAATGATTTATCTGAAATAGTATGGTATGACCCAAACTACGGGTCATACCATACTATTTTCGGTTGTCTCAAGACGACACCGAATTGCCTATAACCACAAGAGCCTCTGAAAAGAGGCTCTTGTGGTTATAGGGCTGGCGGATGGTGGGGCGGGTTTTCCCGCTTACCTTAAAAACGTTAATTCTCCCCACATTTTTTATGTGATCTGCATTCACTGAACGGAAGTTTCTCAAGCTATATTAACCCGGACAAATGCTGCCACGCCGCAGCCGTTGTCATTTCGAACGTCGTTTGTGAGAAATCTATAATTTCAAAAAGTGTCATATCCAACATGTCCTTGGCATCTTGTCCCCAAAACACTGCTGGAGCGACCTGGCGGAGCTGTGTTTTCTGAGAATGATTATGGCCAAAGTGCTGATTAATTTTGCCAACGGTTTTTTCGCAAAGAGCCAGCAGTTGAATACCCGAACCGCGCTGGAGGTCGGAGGATTTGATAAAGCGTTATCCTACACCCCAAAAGATATCGATCGGGTGTTTTATCAGGATAACCGCCGGATTCTCTCCCGCTCGAAAGGCGCCGGATACTGGCTTTGGAAACCCTATTTTATTCGCCACACTTTAGATACGCTCCGGGAAGATGATTTCCTGTTCTATTGCGATGCCGGCGCTTATTTTATCGATTCCATTGATGGTTTGGTCGACACCGCCCGCAACCGCAGCCAGGACATCATACCGTTCGATGTCGGCTTCATCGAAAAATCCTATACCAAAAGAGATGCCTTTCGGTTGATGGGATGTGATACCCTGGCATATACCGATACGGCACAGCGGCTCGCGTCATTCATCCTCTTCCGGAACACCCGGTTTACCCGGGATTTTGTCGCCGAATTCCTGGATTTTGCCCGCGATGAACGTATCCTCACCGACCGGGAAAATGAATTGGGATATCCCAATTACCCCGGATTCGTGGCGCACCGGCACGATCAGTCGATCTTTAGTTTGCTGACCAAGCGCCATCGCCTGCTTGCGCACCGTGACCCGAGCCAGTGGGGGAACGGCGGCGAAGCGAACTATCCCCATTCGCAATACGGCCAGTTGATCGAGCATACCCGGAATCGCAATCTTTCGGTATGGTTGAAGATCCGGGAACTTTCCCAGGCCGTGTTCTCGTTCCCGCAATCGGGGATTGACAAACCCGATGGAGACGGCTAAAAGATGGCGGGCAGCAACCCTCCGCGCCACACCCCGGAAAAGCCGGGGATCTTATTTGTCACGCCGGTTTTTCCCGATATTACCGGTTACGGACTGGCCATGCGCGCCGGGGCCCTGTTGGAAGCACTGGCAGCATATGGTGCGGTGCATGTGCTGGTTATCCCGGTTTATGATCCCGGCAGGAAGGTGATGCCGGAAATCATGCGCCCATTCTGTTCCGCTTGCAGTGTAATGCCGGTTTCCCGGGCGGACCGGGCCGTTGCCCGAATGAGGGGAGCGGCACGCGTCATCTTCGGGAAGTCTGTGAATTTGCCCGGATCGCTTTTTGCCACCACCCGCCTGCAGCGCCGGGTTGAGCAAATCTGCCGGTCGGCCGAACTTGATTACATATACATATTTCGCTTATACATGGTCCCGTTTGTGCGCGCTTGCCTTGCTCGCAATGCCCTCAATCTCAAAGGCCGGTTTATCGATATCGATGATATCGAGTCGCGCACCAGATCCGGCATAGCCACGCTCTACCGCGCCAACGGCTTGCCCGGACCGGCGCGGTGGGAGGAGCAGACGGGGCAGCAGTATGCCGCCTGGGAGCGCGAACTGCTGCCCCGCTTTGACGGCATATCCGTCTGTTCCCCAAAAGATAAGCACGTCCTGAGCCGGCAGCTACCTGTGCAACATATCCACGTTTTACCCAATATCGTGCGCTGCCCTGATCAGCCGTTGCCGGCTCACGATGCCGGCATTTTTAACTTGCTGTTTGTCGGGAATCTGAATTACTATCCCAACCAGGATGCCCTGGCATTCTTTTTCGAGGAGATCTTGCCGCGGCTGCGTTCCCGTGCGAAGCGCCCGGTGGGTTTTACCGTCATCGGTTCGGGAAAATGGCCGGGGTTACGGCAATACCGCAAGATTGCCAATTGTCACTTCGCGGGTTTCGTTCCCGATGTCGCTCCTTATTATGCCCGGGCCAATGCGGTGGTGGCGCCCTTGCGGGCCGGCGGCGGAACCCGTATCAAGATCCTGGAAGCATTCAGCTTCCAGCGGCCGGTGATCGCGACCGCGATCGGGGCTGAAGGCCTGGAAATCACCCACGAAACCCATGCGCTGATCGCCGATCAGCCTGCAGATTTCGCCGCCCAATGCTGCCGGATAATGGAAGACCGGCAGCTTGCCGCCAGATTAACCGCCAACGCGATTGAGTGCCTCAAAACCCATTACACTTTGGATGCGCTGCGCCAAAACCTGGGCAGGATGATCGTATGACCACGAATAGCATTTTCCCCGAACCGTACTGCCGGAGCATGCCATGAGCCGGCTGCAGATCGGTGCGGTATGTCTTTTCCTGGCGCTGTTGTCCATCGCGGCAACCCGCTATGGCGGTTATCCCGCGATAAACGACTATCATGATATCGAGGTCTATTTTCAGCGAGGAAGTTGGGTAACCACCGGCCAGGAACCCTATCGCGACGTTTTTTCCGAATATCCGCAGGTGGCCACCTGGTTGTTCGCAGTGCCCCATGTGGCGGCGGAAGCATGGTCCCGTCTGAACGGAACGCGCCAATACGATCTGCAAACCTACCGCTATGTTTTCTCGGTTTTGATGGCGTTATTCCTGGCCGCAACCCTGGTGATGCTGCATGATTTGCGCCCGGATCGAAAATGGCTGGTTTTTCTGCTGCTGCTGCCGGCCGGCTGGTATTTCACCCATAACCGGTTCGACATCGTGCCTGCTTTTCTGGTGCTGTCAAGCCTGGCGGCACTGCGCCGGAACCGCTATCACGGCGCGTTTATTCTGCTTGCCATCGCCACGGCAACAAAGTGGTACGCGCTGGTTCTGGTGCCGGTGTTCCTTGTCTACACTTTCCATACCAGGCGACGTATCCTGTTCTCCGCCGCCGTCAGCTATCCGCTGGTTCTGGCGGTTATTGTGCTCCCGACCCTACTCGCCATCGGCTGGGAGGGATTTCTCATTCCATATCGATTTCACCTGACACGCACCGGGAATCCGGAGAGCTTATTTCACCTGTTGCTCGTTACCTTGACCCGCCTCGGCCTGTTCCAGCCGGAGCCGCTGCTGCGGAAGGTTTTTTTCTTGCTGCAATTCGCCATCGCGCCGTTGTGCGTGTTTGCTCGCATCGACACCTGGGAAAAAGCGCTGCGCTGGTCAGCCCTGGCAGTGATTTGCTTCATTTTGTTTGCCAAGTTCTACTCCCCGCAGTGGATCCTCTGGTTCGTACCGCTGCTGGTGCTGCTGGCCCGTACCCGAGGGGAGATTGCCGGCATTGTGGTGTTCGACCTGGTGACCTTTTTGTACTTCCCGTATATCTATTACCTGGAAGATAAACATCCGCTATGGTTCCCGGGGATCATCGCGCTGAAGACAGCGCTGTTGGGTATCTGGCTCTGGCATTTATTGCGGCGGGAAGAAATGACTCTGCCCATATGGGCTCAGTTAACAATCAAACGCGGCGGTCGATAATGAAGTTCTCTACCAGGTTCGTAAAAGGATATTGATGGTCTTCTCAGTGATTGTTCCCTTTTTGAATGAGGCGAAGCGGATCGAAGCATGTTTGAAGGCGCTTCTGGCGCAGCAGTTTGATCAGGACTATGAACTGATTTTTATCGATAACGGATCTACCGACCGCTCGGTGGAAATCGTTCAGAGCTATCCGGTCACGCTGTTCCACGAGCCGGTACGCGACCCGTATCTCGCCCGCAACCGGGGCATCCGGGCGGCCCGGGGGAAATATATCGCCTTCACCGATGCGGATTGCATCGTCAAACCGGATTGGCTCACCTGGCTCTATCATAGTTTCGAGGCGGAAGGCGCCGATATTGTCATCGGGCGCCTGCTTTATCCCCAACCGGTGCCTCTCGCACTGGAGTGCCATGAGAATTACTACCATATCAAACTGCAGGATATCTGCCGGCATAAACGGGCGCCATACTATTACGGTCATGCCGGCAACATGGCTGTCCGGGCATCGGTTTTTGAGCAAGTGGGGCTGTTTTCCGGCATGCCGGTGGTAGGCGATACTGAAATTATTCATAACCTGATCCAAAGCCAGCCCGATGCCGCGATTATTTATGAGCCGCGTGCCGAGGTGATCCATACCGAGGTAACCCGTCTCCGGCATTATCTATACAAACAATTTGAATGCGGCCAATATTCGGAGACCTACAGCACCGGCAGCAGCTACCGTCCGTTGCGGTTCCGCGACAACCTGCGGCTGGCCAGGGCAACCCTGGCTGCCTTTCGGTATGGTCTCTGGAAGCAGTTCATCTTTGCGTACTCGCTTGTTACCGGTTATTTGGCCTATAAAGCCGGGCGATTGCTGCGGAAGTGGCAGTAGATGTTTGTTCGCTTGGCTCACGATATTTGTTCGCTTCGCTCACGATATTTGTTCGCTTGGCTCACGATATTTGTTCGCTTCGCTCACGATGTTTGCCTTCGGCGATATTTGCCGGCTGCGCCGACGCAGTGGCAGGATGGTAACGTTGCTTCAGTAAAAGAATCCGGGGTTCGCATATAAATAGTGGCAGTGGCGGTAACTTCCTGCCACTGCCACTGCCACTGCCACTGCCACTGCCACTGCCACTGCCACTGCCACTGCCTGACCTAAATTCAAAAAAATCCCCCATGCTGAACCTAATATTCATATTGGTAACCCTGCTGATAATCGCCGGCCTGATTTCGCTGAGTTGGAGCGGCAAACGTTACTGGCTCGGCAGCCTGCGCCGGATGTATGCCGAGATCAAGTGGCGGATGGCCCACGATCGCAAGACTTCCGGAAATGCCCGGGCACTGCTTGCTGCCAATACGGCATCCCTACCTACCCGGACGCTGGTGCTGGTCTATAACAGCATGTTCGGCATGCCGCTGAGCCTGGATGAAGTTCATCTTCCCTCCGGATGCGCCATCACCACGAACCGGCGCTATCGCCGGGAAGCGGCAGCGGTCATATACCATATTCCGACCTTGCCCCGCCGCACCCGTATCCAGCGCTATCCCGGCCAGTTGCAGGTCGCCTGGTTTATTGAATCAGGGGCTCAATATCCGTTGTTGAACGATCCCCAGTTTATGCGCCAGTTTGATCTCAGCATCAGCTTTCGCCAAAATGCCGACATCTGGTCGCCCTGCTATTTTCCCGATTTTGATCAACTGGCCGGGGCGGCCCCGCAACCGAAACACCATGAACGATTGCTGGCGGCATTTATCTCCTACCCTGCAGACCACAGCGGCCGGCGGGATTATTTACAGGCGCTGATGCGGCATCTTGAAGTGCACAGCTACGGCAGTCTGTTCCGCAACCGCCCTCTCTCCCGGGATGTCGGCAGGGCGACCAAACTCCAGGTGCTGTCCGGTTATAAATTCAATCTGGCGTATGAAAACTCAATCGAGTCAGATTACGTGACCGAAAAATTTTTCGACCCCCTGGAAGCCGGATGCGTGCCGGTATACCTGGGCGCGCCGAATATCGAGCGCTATGCGCCGGGGGATCACTGCTACATCAATGCAGCAGATTTTGCCGGGCCGGAGGCGCTGGCAGCATACCTGATTGCTTTAAACGAGGATGAAGCGGCCTATAATGCTTATCACGCCTGGCGGCGTCAACCGCCTCGGGCCGGATATCAGCGGCTTTATGAAGCGCAGCGAATTCATCCCCTCATCCGCCTGTGCAAACTGCTACAGCAGCGGCCGCTTCCCGACAGAAGCAGTGTTCTATCTCGCAGTCATTGATAGTCTTTACATGTGGCAGTAGCAGGAAGATGACTGCCACTGCCACTGCCACTGCCACGCCTCGATAATTAAAGATCAGGTGATTACTCAACAGAAATTACGATATGCTATGAACCGCTCCCAAATTAACGAAATTCTCTTGCCGGCGGGCGCGCTGGCCGTCGCGTTCATCGCTTACATCTTGACCAGCGGAAAAATTGCCGATCATGATGCCTTTGTCATGGGCGAGGTGGCACAGCGGCTTGCTGCCGGAAAGTTGCTCTATCTCGAAGCCTGGGACAACAAGCCACCGCTGGCACTGCTGTTCTACTATCCTTCCCAGGCGCTGGCGCCCGGCTCCTATCTGGCGCAGCAGGTATTCACCTTTCTGTGGACCGCTGCTCAGGCGCTGGCAACTTTTATTCTGCTGCGCGGGGAGAAATTGTGGATCCGTGGGGTGATCGCCATCCTGGTGCTCTGGGCGCCGTTGATGCGCACTGATTTTGCCTGGGGATCGTCGGAAGATGCCGTCAACGGGTTTACGATCTTGTTGGCGGTGCTTGGCTACCGGGTTTTCCGGGATGGGAACATTAGCCTGATGCAGTGGCTGATCTGCGGCATGGCGGCGGTTTTCGCCTTGCATGCCCGCCAGCCTGGCGTTCTTTTCCTGGCCCTTCCCCTTGCCGCGCTCGCGGCGTCGCCTCAGACCCGGCAAGCAAAGCTGCGGGCCCTGGCCGGCATCGCCGGGGGAGGGATCATCGCTTTTGCTGCGGTTGTCGGGATCATGCTGCTGATCAGCGATTGGACGTCCTATCTCAGCATCATGGTCAAAGGGCCGATGCACTACAGCGGCGCGCAGCAATATCTTGAGAGCAAAGCGGCGGGCGGTACTGCCGCCGGTACGCAACTCGCCACCGGTTCCGCCCTGCCGGGCTTCAAGGCCTTTCTGATCGAGAAGCTTCTTGTGATCCGCAACGTTCTGCTGGAGCACTTCACCATCCTCGGCAGCGACATCCTGTTTGTGTTCCCGGTGCTGGCCGTCGTTTTTAACACCGGCCGGCGTTGGCGGATGATCGCGGCGCTGTTCCTCGGCACCGGCCTGGCTGCCGTGCTGCTGCCGATGAAGCTCTTCAGCCACTATCATCAGCAGTTGATCCCGGTCTTCGCAATCGGCACCCTTTTCCTGCTGCGCCGGCTCGATGAAGTATCGGCGCCGCTGGCGAAGTCCCTGGCGATCGGGTTGCTCGGCATCCTTCTGCTGAAGGTGGGGTTGACCGCCGAAGCACTGCGCTATGATAACGGCGAAAAGGCGGAAATGGCGCAGGTGATCCGGCTGATCGAAGCGGAAAGCCGCCCGGCTGAGCGACTCTTCACCGTGGGGCGGAACAGCGCCTATATCTATTACCGCTCGCATATACCGGCGGTGCACAAGATCCATTGGGATCTTTTTTTCGGCTGGCTCTCCCGTTACCTGCCGGTGAATATCGCTACCGTAATGGATGAGATTACGACTTCGCCGCCTGCCTGGATCGTCATCGACCGCAACGATCATGAAAAATACCTGCTGCGCCCGGATCCCGCCGGGGAAGGCGATGTGCGGATCGGCGAACTGCTGCGCCGGCTGGATCAGAAGTATCATTATGAAATGATACAGCAAGTTGGCCGCTGGCGGGTGTTGCGGAGGGTGGGGTGATGGGGTGGATGGGTTCGCTCATACTGAGCACCGTGTAAAGTTTTATCGCATGGGGCAAAGGGCATAGGGCATGGCGCCGTAATGCGCAAGCGCATATTCCGACACCCGCACTGTAAGACACCATGCCCCATGCGCCTTGCCCCATGCATAAGTACTCCGCATTACACAGTACTCAGTATGAGCGTAAGCATTTACCATTTGGTTGCAGCCGCAGGCCGCGCCAAGGCTCTATGCCGGTACAAATCTTAATACAACGCCCTGCGATAAGCGGCGGCGGTCTGCCGGGCGCAGGCGGTCCAACTGAATTTCCGCGCCTGTTCCAGCGAGCGAGCCGATAATTCCTCCCGTAAGGCGCTGCTGCGGTAGATGGCCAGCATCTGCTGGCATAATCCCTCGTGATCGCTCGGATTGAGCATGATACCGGCCCCACCGACGACCTCCGGCAGAGAAGATGTATTGGAAGTGATTACCGGTGTGCCGCACTGCATGGCTTCCAGCGGGGGGAGGCCGAAGCCCTCGTAGAAGGAAGGATAGACAAAAACCAGCGCACCGCTGTAAAGGGGACTGAGGTCTTCATCGGCGACATACCCGGTGAAGATGATCCGTTGCTTGAGTTGGGGGTACCGGGTAAGTTCTTCAAAAATCGATCCGTAGTCCCATCCGGCAGCGCCGGCCAGCACCAGGGAGAGATCCGGCAGGTTTTCCTGGGCAACCAGCTGCGCGAAGCTGCGGATCAGGTGTACGATATTCTTCCGGGGCTCCAGGGTGCCGAGGCTCAGGATGTATGGCCCGCGCGGGATGCCGTATTTCAACTTGACCGCATCCATGACCGTTGCGTCCCGGCAGGGATGAAAATGATCCGCTGCCGCCCAGGGTATGACCGCGGTTTTATCCGGATCGATCCTGCGGTTCAGATAATTACCCAGATCATCCAGCGTTGCCCGGGAAGGACAAATGACCCAGGTATCCGGGTCGATGCTTTGCAACGACTGCAGCAAATTAAATTCCCTGTCGAAATCGGCAGACCTAAAATTCTTTTTGAGCCCAAAGTAGTGGGGATAGCGCACCGGTATGATGTCGTGCACCGTCAAAAAACGCCGGATTCCCACTGTCTGCCGAACCATCCGGGGCACTGCATGGTAGGGGGAATGATAGAGATCGATCGCCGCCAGATCGGATCTTCCCAGCGACTTAAATTGGATCTCGAATAATCTCCGCAGCACTTTTTCGGCGATCGCGGACGGTTTAAATGCCGGTTGCTTCGGGTTGTCACCCGGCGGCGCCAGATTTTGGTAGATATAATGGCGGGCCATCTCCGGCGGCAGCAAGCTGTGCCGGGAGTGGGTCGGATGCTGCTGCAGATACTGCCGGCAATAGCGCCAGACCTCAAACGAAAGACTGCTGCAGAAGTTTATGTCCAGCACTTTCAATTCGGAGAGCGAAAAGAGCAATTGCTCCGCCGTGCGCATCAGCCCGGATATCGAGCGATTACGGTAACCGATACCGAGCAGGGATATGTCATAAAGCAGTTTTATCATCGTCCGACTTTCGAATACCGATGCAGCAGACTACCGCACGATGGCTGTTCGACGAAATCTGGGCGCCCAGCCGATATGCCGCCGAGGCAATTTCACAATCCGCTCCGGTTCCGGTGACGGTAATCCCGCACTGCATCACATCACGGCGCAATTCGCTGCTCCGGAGCGTACTGCTGCTGCCGGAAGATAAATTTATATTCCTCTTCATATATGATGAACACAGCAATTACCAAAGAAAAAATCCTCAGGCGCTCATCCGGGCGTTTAATATTGCCTTCGGACGGGAAAACGATTCGGTTCAGCTGCCGGTATTTTATGAACCTAAAATTAAATCAGATGAAGAAAATTCCATGGAAAATAATCCCAAAATTCTCATCTTGACGCCGGTGAAAGATGCGGCGGAGGTGTTGGATAGCTACTTTGCCAACCTGCTCAGGCTCCAATTTCCGCCGCAGCATCTCTCGCTCGGTTTCCTGGAAAGCGATAGCCGCGACGAGACCTATTCCCTGCTGCAGCAAAAACTCCCCGAGCTTCGCCGAACCTATCGCAACGTGGGATTGTGGAAAAAAGATTTCGGGTTTCAGATTCCGCAGGACACCCCGCGCTGGTCGGGGAACCTTCAATATCAGCGGCGGGCCATCCTTGCCCGCAGCCGCAATCATTTGCTCTTCCGCGCGCTGGACGATGAAGACTGGGTGCTGTGGCTGGATGCTGACGTCTGCGAATACCCGGCCGATATCATTCAGCGCCTGCTGGCGACCGGCAAGGAGATCGTGCATCCAAATTGCGTGCTGGAGTACGGCGGAAAAAGCTACGACCGCAACGCCTGGCGTGATAAAAAGAAATATCATTTAGACGACCTGCGCCGCGAAGGCGACCTGGTGAAGCTGCACGCCGTGGGTGGCACCATGCTGCTGATCAAAGCTGACCTGCACCGCGACGGGCTGATCTTCCCGCCTTTCCTGTATGGGAAAAAGAATCGGCTGATCCGCCGCTTCAATTTCTTCTTTGCCAACGGGAAAGAAGCCCTGGCCGGCCTGGCTACAATTCCCGCCAAAATATTCCGCAACCGCTACCAGGGGGAAATGGAGACCGAAGGATTGGGCATCATGGCCAACGACATGGGGCACGAATGCTGGGGGATGCCTAACCTGGAGATACGCCATCGCTCGTAACTTGCGCAATTATAATGGAACTGAGTTTTTAGATGATATTTGAAACATTTACTAAATCTACTTTTCGTAGAGCGAAGAGCGTGGAGCGGAAAAACAAACATCACGAGCGGCCGTGAGCAAATATCGTGAGCCCAACATCCAACATCCAACATCCAACATCCAACATCCAACATCCAACATCCAACATCCAAATAAGAGCAGCGCTTTGAACCCAATCACAAAATCAAAATTCCTCTACAGCATCCTGAAGCCCTACCGCCATTTTGCGCTGTTGATCATCCTTTGTGCCATGCTGGCTTCGGTTTTCGATGGCATCTCCATTGGCCTGCTGGTTCCCTTGATGAGCAATCTGCAGCAGATGGAGGCAAGCGACGATCTTCCCAAAGCATTTCAATGGCTGGCGATGCAACTTAACCAATATCCGGAATCGCAGCAGATTGCCTGGGCGATCGCCTTTGTGCTGGCGGCGATTTTATTTAAAAATGTATTTATCGCTGTTTCGATGAAGCTGGGTTATTGGCTGTCGAGCCGCCTGGTGGCGGATTTACGGAGTAGGGCCATGAATCTGCTGATGGATGTTGGCATCGATTATCATTATAAATCCAGCGCAGGCGATCTCATCGAGAAAGTGGTCAACAATACCGGAAAAGTGGAATTTTTTCTCCGGATGATCATTGAACTCTGCGCCAATGTGCTGACCCTCGCTGTCTTGTTCGGCATGCTGTTTTTGCTGTCCTGGCAGCTTACCTTGCTTACCGGTATTCTGGGCGGTGCGTTCGTGCTGTTCATCTTCCGCTATACCAAATCATTCGGGCATCTCGGTCAAAAATCCGCGCTGGCCGGGCAGGCGCTCATGAGTGCGATCCACCAATCTTTAAGCGGTATTTTGCTCATCAAGTCATCCAGTAAAGAAGCGCAACAAATTACGCTGCTCGATAAGGCCATCGAGGTCAACCGGGAAACAGAATACCGGCGCAACTTCAAGGTTTTTTCCCTCAATCCGGTCACCGACATATTGGCTTCCGCCGCCTTTGCGGTACTCTTTATGGTCGCGATGATGATGTACGGCATGAATACCAGGCTGATGTTAACGGAGATGTTGCCCTTTATGTACATTCTATTGCGCATCGTGCCGCTGGTAAAGTATATCCATTCCCAGAGGGGGGAAATCATCACTCGCCGGCCTTATGTGGATCGGGTCTACGAGCTGCTGCGCCGGGACAATAAGCCTTTTATTCAAGACGGGAGCGAAGATTTCCCGGGTCTCTGCCGGGAGATTCGCTTCCAGTCGGTTTCTTTTGATTATCATGGCGGCGGCAAGTCCATTTTGCAAGATGTTGACTTTACCCTGCCTGCCGGTAAGACGACCGCGATTGTCGGCGATTCCGGGGCTGGGAAGTCGACGATTGTCAGTCTGCTGCTGCGGCTGTACGATCCCCGGAGCGGTGAAATTTTGCTCGATGAAACCCCCCTGAAAAATTTCCGACTGGCTGCTTATCATCGGAAAGTCGGGATCGTTAGCCAGGACACCTTTCTGTTTAACGATACGGTGAAGTTCAATATCACCTTCGGCGTTGACCAAATGCCGCCGGAAGACCGTATGATCGCGGCGGCGCAAAAAGCCGGTGCGCATGAGTTTATCCAGGCATTGCCGAAGGGCTACGATACGGTTGTCGGCGATCGCGGGGTGCAGCTCTCCGGCGGTCAGCGCCAGCGCCTGGCCATTGCCCGGGCGATTATCCGCGATCCGGACATATTGATCTTGGATGAAGCTACCAGCTCCCTCGACACGCTGACCGAGCGCCGCATCCATCAGGCGATTACGGAACTGAGCCTGGGCCGTACCGTGATCATCATCGCCCACCGGCTGTCGACCATCCAGGATGCCGATCAAATCATCGTCTTAAAAGAAGGCCGGGTCGCCGAGATCGGAGATGCGAAAAACCTGCTGGCCCAAAAAGGGGAATATTTTAAGCTCGTAAATGCGTTGTGAGTTAAGTTTAGTTATTTTTGATATTGGATATTGGATATTGGATGTTAGATGTTAGATGTTGGATGTTGGATGTTGGATGTTGGATGTGTTTTTTATCCAACATCCAACATCCAACATAACCCATCCACCAATTTTTTTATTTATAAGGTGAAAAAATCCCCAAAAAAGCTTAAATTTGGCTCTTTGATAATCAAAGCTTTTTCAAGCACCAGACTTGAAAAAGCGGATGCATTCATATAACATGACTGGAGGTAAAACCATGGCTCAAAAGATTGCCGAGTTATTGGGGAATGAGGCCGATGCGCTTCTCAACCATAAATGTAAAACCATATCGAAAGAACAGCTGCATCTGCCGGGACCGGATTTTGTGGACCGGGTAATGGGGATTTCGGACCGTCACCCCGCCACCCTGCGGAATCTGCAGACCCTTTTTGACCACGGCCGCCTGAGCAAAACCGGTTATATCTCCATCCTGCCGGTGGATCAGGGCATCGAGCACTCCGCCGGGGCTTCTTTTGCGCCGAACCCGATCTATTTCGATCCGGAAAATATCGTCAAGCTGGCCATCGAAGGCGGCTGTAATGCGGTAGCCTCCACCCTGGGCGTGCTGGGCGCGGTTTCCCGTAAGTATGCCCATAAAATTCCCTTCATCCTGAAGATCAATCATAACGAATTGTTAACCTATCCGACCAAATACGATCAGATCTTATTCGCCGACATCGATCAGGCTTTCGACATGGGCGCGATTGCAGTGGGCGCGACAATCTATTTCGGTTCCGATGAGAGCGGACGCCAGATTCAGGAGATCTCCGAGGCATTCCGTTATGCCCATGAACTCGGGATGGTGACTATTCTGTGGGCCTATACCCGCAACGAGGCATTCAAAAAGGATGGCGTCGACTACCACGTGTCGGCCGACCTGACCGGCCAGGCCAACCACCTGGCGGCGACGATCGAAGCAGATATCGTCAAGCAGAAACAGGCCGAGAATAACGGGGGGTATAATGCCATCAAATTCGGCAAGACCCATCCGAAAGTCTACTCCGAGCTGACCAGCGATCATCCCATCGACCTGACCCGCTACCAGGTGGCCAACTGTTACATGGGCCGGGCCGGGCTGATTAACTCCGGCGGCGCCTCGGGTTCCAACGATCTGGCCCAGGCGGTGAAGACGGCGGTGATCAATAAGCGCGCCGGGGGCATGGGCCTGATCTCCGGGCGGAAGGCCTTCCAGAAGCCGATGAAAGACGGCGTGGCTCTGCTCAACGCCATCCAGGATGTCTATCTCGACAAGAACATCACCATCGCCTGAAATCCTCCGGCAACGGTCAATTTAAAAAACCCGCAGGGAGATAAATCCTGCGGGTTTTTTTGTTGAGAATAGAACGCGGATGACGCGGATGACGCTGATTTGCACGGATTTTTTTAAGTCGCTTCGCGAGGTGTTATCTAATATTTGCCGTAAAGGTGCAAAGCTGATGCAAAGAATACAGAGTTTTCTTAAGTCTTTGTCTTTTAACCTATTCAGTTATCCGTGAAAATCCGCGTCATCCGCGTCATCCGCGTTCTATTAAAAAGTGCAACCCGCATTACACCTTGTTTCCCGCCGGGCGATTGCTTACATTTTCTCCCTGCCGTGAGGCCGGAACGAAAATCTTGCAAAAGCGTAGCAATCTGCAAAACCGATACAATACGGAAAGGTGATCCGGGCATGAAATTTTTTTCGCTGAATCTGCTGCTGGGAGGACTTCTACTGCTGGCAACCAATGGTTTTGCGCAATCTTTTACCGCGCAGATCGCGCTGCAGGCCGACCGCCTGCAGCCCCAGGACCAGGAGATCCTCTCGGAAATTCCCCGGGCGCTGGAGGATTACATCAACAATTACCGTTGGGCGGATGATAATCAGGATATCAAGGTCAAGGCGCGGATCAATATCATCGTCGAGACTGTCACCACCCGGGGGTCGGAAAAACTCTTCCGCGGCCAGTTGCTGGCCCAGTCGGAAGCGGCGGGTAATTTTCTCGACAAGGCCTGCGAATTTCCCTACATCGAGGGGCAGTTTATGGAGCACCAGCGCCCGGTGTTCAATTCCCTGCTCTCGATCATCGATTATTACATCTATGTGCTGCTGGGAACGGAGATGGATACCTATATTATCAAGGGAGGCACTCCCTTCTTCGACCGCGCCCGCAATATTTGCGATGAGGGTCTAATCAGCAATTATTCGCTGGGCTGGAAGAGCCGGCTGGATGACCTGCAACTGATCACCGACGGTGACCACATATTCCTGCGCGATGCAATGTTTTATTTTTACGAAGGGCTGTTTTACGCCGAAGAGCGGCAGGACCGGGATAAGACCCCGGAATACTCCAAAAAGGTGGTGGAACTGTTGGGACAGATCGGCCGCCGCCGTCCCAACAGCAAGGTGCTCAAGCGTTTCCTCGATTCTCATTACAATGAGTTTTGCACCTTGTTCAAGTACGATGCCAATCGCAATAATATGAACCAGATGATGCAGCTGGACAACCGCCACAGCGAGACCTATGAAAGCTGCAAGCTTGAGGGGAAAAAAGCCTTGCAGCGCTAAACGTTAAAGCGGATGTTCATGATATCGCCGTCTTTGACGATGTAGTTTTTCCCCTCCAGGCGCAGCACTCCGTGGTCGCGACATTTGGCCAGGGTCTGATGTGTCATGAAGTCCTCGTAATGCACCACTTCCGCGCGAATAAATCCCCGTTCCATATCGGTATGAATCGCACCGGCCGCTCCGGGGGCGGCGGTGTCCTGGCGGATCGTCCAGGCCCGGCATTCATCCTCTCCCACCGTAAAAAATGAGATCAGGCCGAGCAGCTCGAAGGAGGTGCGGATCAGCTTATTCA
The DNA here is from genome assembly GCA_020635015.1 of Calditrichia bacterium. Taxonomy (GTDB): domain Bacteria; phylum Calditrichota; class Calditrichia; order RBG-13-44-9; family J075; genus JACKAP01. The sequence continues at coordinate 39,924 of JACKAP010000018.1, forward strand.
GCGCCGGCTCGACGATGCCGAGCTCTTCCAGGAACATTGCCCGGTCTTCTTCTTCCAGTTGAGCAATCTCCGCTTCCGCCTTGCCGCAGAGGGCGATCACCCGCACATTGGGCTTTTCGGCATGCCGGGCGGCAATCTCCGCGGCCTGGACGATGTCGGCTTCGTTGATATTCAGCACCAGCACCACCGGCTTGGCGGAGAGGAACTGGAAGCCGCGCAGCATGGTTTTTTCTTCCTCGGTGAAGGCGTGCTCGCGCAGGGGGCTCTCTTGCTCCAGGATCTCCTGGCAGCGCTTCAGCAGGGCCAGTTCGCGCAGCTTCTGGTCGTCTTTGGCCTTTTGTACCTGCTTCTGCAGCCGCTCGATGCGGTTTTCCACGATCGCCAGGTCGGAGAGCAGGAATTCCGCCTCCACGGTTTGGATATCCCGCTGGGGATCCACCTTGCCCGCCGGGTGGGGATGGAAGGTATCTTCAAAAGCACGGATCACCACGCAGAGGGCGGCAGTGTTCTTCAGCACTTGCAGGAACTGGGCGTCGAAACCTTTGGACTGGTCGCTGTCCATGCCGCCCACCTCAATGTATTCGATGGTAGCCGGTACTTTCTTCTTGGGATTGAAGATGGCGGTCAATTTATCCAGCCGTTCGTCCGGCACTTTCACCACCCCGCGATGTACTTCCACTTTCCCCCCGCCGAAGGCCGCATCAGCCGGCTGCCCGGTCAGGGTGGCAAACAAGGTGGTCTTTCCCGATACCGGCAATCCGACAATGCCGACTTCCATAGTGTTCTCCTTTTCTTTTTGCTGAGGGCTGAGGCTGAGGCTGAGGGCTGAGGGCTGAAAATGTTAAAAAATACTTGCGCACAATAACATTTTAATTTTCTTCGCTCTTCGCTCTTCGCTCTTCGCTCTTCGCTCTTCGCTCTTCGCTCTTCGCTCTTCGCTCTTCGCTCTTCGCTCTTCTATCCGGCGCACAATTTAGAGAAGTTGCTGCCTAAATCCAATGTAAATTGATTAAACTCATTTCCCTTGACAAGCATGTTGGGGAGATTTAACATGATGGGTGGATGGGTGGATGGGTGGATGGGTGGATGGGTGGATGGGTGGATGGGTGGATGGGTGGATGGGTGGATGGATGGGTGGGTGAATGGTTGGATGGGTGGATGGGTAAAAGATCTGGTGCTACGCTCTGCGTGGTACCCGGTCTTTCGACGCTCCGCGTCGAGCGCGCTCGATTTGGACTTTGGCTGAGGTGACGCAGAGCGTCACGATGCACATTCGACGCGGAGCATCGAACGAGAACGTATTTTCTACCCATCCATCCACAAATAATTTCCGAACTTACGCCTAATATCACGGAGCACAAAATGTCTACTCCCGTTCCCGAATTATTACAATTCGAGCACCTCATCTGGCAGGAGCAAATCACCCATATCGCCGGGATCGACGAGGCCGGTCGGGGGCCGCTGGCCGGGCCGGTGGTGGCGGCGGCGGTGATCTTTCCGCCCTATCATTATATCGAGGGGGTAAAAGATTCTAAACAATTGTCGGAGAAGCAGCGTGAGCGGTTTTATGATCTGATTACCGAACAGGCGCTGGCTTACGGGATCGGGATTGTGGATCATGCCGAAATCGACCGGATCAACATTCGCCAGGCCACCTTCAAGGCGATGCGCATGGCGATCGGTTCCCTGTCGCAGAATCCGCAATACCTGCTGATCGACGGCGAGGAACTGCCGGACCGGATCTATCCCCAGGAGGCGCTGGTAAAGGGGGACGGGCGGAGCTTCACCATCGCGGCGGCTTCGATTCTGGCCAAGGTGACCCGCGACCGCCGGATGCTCGAATATCACCGGGAGTATCCCCGCTACGGCTTCGACCGCCACAAAGGCTACGGCACGGCCTTTCACCGGGAGATAATCCGTAAATACGGCCCCTGCCCGGTGCACCGGCGATCGTTTTTGAAGAACATCCTGGGATCGTCCGCTGGGGAGTAGCTGATACTTTAAGCCTGTTTGGCATTGGACATTAGCCACAGAGGCACAGAGCTCACAGAGTCTTTGTCCTTAACTGACAATTCGAGCCATGCACTGTTCCAACTGAGAACTAACGACTGAAAACTGACAACCAACTCTGTGCCCTCTGTGTCTCTGTGGCTACAAACTGGTTAAAATATCTATTTTTTCTCCCGCATCCGGTTGGCAATTTGTTCGATCTCTTCCGGTGTGTACAACTTCCCCTCGCCGATGCCGGGGCAATCGTGAGCGGTCAGCTTCCAGCGGTAGGGCGACTTAATGTTCTCCGGCCAGAAAGGGAAGGTGCGGCACTGCAATGGTCGCACCGGATAGACGCTGCACCGCTCATCCTTCAGGAAAATGCATCCGCCTCCTGCTTCCGATTTCAACTGGAATCCGTCGCCCTGCTCGTTTAAATCGGCATATTGCTCCAGAAATTGCGTTTCGGCGATCCCCAGGAAAGCGGCGATGCGGGTGAGTTCGGCTTCGCTGACATCGACATAGCCGTCGGGATGGGAACAGCAGTTGCCGCAGTTGGTGCACTCGAAATGCAGCCCGTCTTTATAAAATTTATCCGTTTTCATGATCCTCGGCAGGCGGCTCGTCCTGGTGCAGAAAACCCTGGTAGCGGCGCATCTCCTCCCGCAGCGACTCGACCACGAAGCCGATCACGGCAGCATCATCGACAAAGCCGAGCAGGGGCAGAAAATCCGGGACCAGGTCGAGGGGATTGACAAAATACACCACCGCCGCTGCCGCCGTCAGAAGTGCCCGCCAGGGCATCTCCCGGTATTCGCCGGAGGCGTAAGCGCGGATCATCGAGATCAGCAGCTCCAGTTCGTCGAGCACTTTGCGAAGGCGGTGACGGTGTTTGCGGACTTTGGCGCCGGCATCTTCCAGCATTCGGCGCAACTGCTCATGCTGCCGGATCACTTCACGAGCCTGGGCTTCCGCGTCGGCATATCCGGGAGGCTGGTGGTTATTTCCCATGGTATTTTTGATCGCTTAAAATGTGATACATCATAAGATTTCTTACCTGCGGAACCGCTAGATTTCAGCGAATGCTGAATATCACCCGTTTTCCGGGCAGGCCTTCAAATGTAAGCAATTTTTTCAGGGAAATTGAAAACCTGTTTTTTTTTATTCGCTTTGAACTTAATTTCACTTCCATCATGAATGTAAATGTGCTGCGAGTTTTAGTTGCAATCCTGTGCCTGGTCGGATCGGTCGGATACGGTCAGGCGATGATCTATGCCATCGGAAAATTCCTGCGGGTGCCCAACACCCTGATGTGGCTTGGGCTGGGGGCGGCTTCATATATCCTGCTTTACCTGTCTTACTTTTCCCGCCGGGAAAAATTTTGGAGCGTCTTCGAGCATGAGCTGACCCATGCCCTGTTTGCGATCCTGTTTTTTCGGAAAGTGCATGCCTTCGAGGTGAAGCGGGGGGCGGGGGGATCGGTTAAAATTGACAGCAATAACTTTATTGTCGGCCTTTCCCCTTATTTTTTCCCGTTACTGGCAGTGCCGATCGTGCTGATAAAGCCTTCCTTCAGCTTCCAGCATCAGGCCGTCTTCAACGGTTTGCTGGGATATACCTTGATGTTTCACCTGGTACACCTGGTCAAAGAATTCCACCCGCAGCAGCCCGACATCAAGAAACACGGCATGCTTTTTTCTATTGTGGTGCTGCTGTTCTTCAACCTCTTTTTCATCGGATTGGCTATCGCCTCCCTGGGCGGAAATTGGAACGATATGAGTTATTTCCTCCGCCTGGGATATTATGAGAGCATTCTCTTCGTTAAGAAAACCTGGCATATCTTCTATCAACAATCCGTCGGGAAATATACTTGATGGGTTTATGAGTTGATCGATGCGGCCTTCTTAATAAACGGATAAACCCGCGCTACTTCCCGGGAGATGATCCGGAAGGTCTCCCGATAAGCTTCGATCGCCATGCCGTAAGGATCGGCGATGCTCAGAGATTGCGGATGCGGGGCCTGATATTCCCGCAGGGTGAATATTTTGCCGGCCAGATGGGGGAAGACGCCGGCCAGATCCGCTTTATGCTGGGTGCTCATGCATAAAACCAGGTCGGCATTGTTCATGATGCTTGCATGAACCATCCGGGAACGATGGGAGGATGCATTCAGACCGTGCTCCCGGCAGACCTCCAGACTGTTGGGGGCAGCCGGATGGCCGTCGATCGCCCAAGTGCCGGCGGAGGAAACAGCGATGCGCGCCTCCAGGCTGTCCTGTGTTACCAGATGCTTCAAGTAATATTCCGCCATCGGGGTGCGGCAGATGTTGGCGGTGCAGATGAACAGGACGTTATACAAGCGCATAATAATCGATGATGAATAGATGCATAAAGAAAAGGATTAGGGAAAAAGGATAAAGTTTTTGGTTTTACCGGGATTGAAAACGGGCGATATCCCTTATCCACCTGCCGGCATATGCGGTTTTCACCGCATGAAAGATTATACCGATTATCTCCCAAAAACGCAACTGTTGCCGTAGAATAATCTCTGTGTGCTCTGTGTCTCTGTGGCAATAATATATGATGTTGAGAATGCCATACGCCGCTGCGTTTAGCCAAGTGCCTCGAAGAGAGCGGCGAAGCGCTCAGGGGGAAAAGCGCCCGGGCGCAGGATCTGGTATTGGCGCCGCTCCACATCCACCCGCACGACGGTGGAGGGCACCTGAAACTGGCAGGGGCCGCTGTCCAACACCAGGTCAGCGCCGGCGGCGATGGCCGGATCGAGCCCGGCGGCGTCTGCCGGGGTGGGCTGGCCGGAGATGTTGGCACTGGTGGTGATCAGTGCCACGCCGCTCTGCGCCACCAACTGGCGGCTGATCCGGTGGTCGGGCATGCGGATGCCCACCTCGGGAAACTGGTTCCAATAGGCCGGAGTGAGTGGGCGGCGCCGGGGCAGCACCAGGGTGATTGCGCCCGGGAACACCGCCGCCAGCAGCGCCTGCAGCGCCGGATGGTCCCAGCCGGTGAAGTCCGCCACCGCCGCGATTGCCGGCACCATGATCGAATAGGGTTGCCCGGCCGGCCGGCCTTTTAGCCGGGAGACCTTCTCCAGCGCTGCCGGATCGTTCCATACTGCTGCCAGTCCGTAGACCGTCTCGGTGGCATGCACGATGACGCCGGACCGGCGCAGCACGTCTGCTGCCCGTGCCAGCACGGCGTCATCGGGATGGTCGGAGTTGATCGAGATGGTGTTGATTTTGTTCATGGGTGAATGGGTTGATGAGTGAATGGGTTGATGGGTGAATGGGTTGATGAGTTAATGGGTTCATGGGTGAAAGGGGGCGAGTCGCGACTTGATCCTACGTCCGTTTTTCCCCATTAACCCATTAACCCATTAACCTCTGTTCAAAACGTCTTTTACCGCTTCATATACCATTTCTGCGCGAATTCCCTTCATGCATTCAAATGTCCCAATCGGGCATTGCTGGCCGCCGTGTATGCCGCAGGGACGGCAGGAGAGGCCATTGATCTCCACCACCCGGTCTTTATCGCCATAGGGATAGAAGCCGAATGCCGGGACGGTAGCGCCGAAGATCGCCACCACCGGCGTGCCTACCGCCACTGCCAGGTGCATGGGGGCGCTGTCATTGCTGACCAGCAGGCGGCAGCCGCGGATCAGCAGGGCAGACTGGCGCGGGGTCAACTGCCCGGCGGCAGAAAGCGGCCGACTTTTAGTCTGTTGTTGAATTTCCGTGATGACGGCATCATCGGCTGGGCCGCCGACCAGCACTACCCGGTAGCGGTCGGCCAGCCGGTCGGCCAGCCGGGCAAATTCCTCCGGAATCCAGCGCTTGGTGGCCCATACCGATCCCGGGGCCATGGCAATCAGCGCCTCGTTTTCCCCGATAGAGTTGGTGCGGCGCCATTCGGCAAGCGCTGAATCATCTGCTTCGTTGAAGTAGATCCGGGGAAAGACCTTCTGCTGCGGATCGACGCCGAATGGTGTCAGCAGGTGCAGGTTGCGGTTGATCTCGTGCACGCCGGCGGGGTAGGGGATCGCCTGATGGAACAGGAAGGCGCCGGCGCTGCGGTCGAAGCCGATCCGCCGGGGAATGCCCGCCCCGGCGGTCAGCAGGGCGCTGCGGATCGAGCGGTGCGGTACCAGCGCCAGATCGTAGCGCTTTCGGCGCAGGCGCTGCATCAGGCGTAAGAAGCTGCCCGCGCCACGATCCCGCCCGCGCTTGTCGAAGATGATCAGGTCTGTGATGTCCCGATGGGTTTCGAGAATATTCCCCGCCGCCGGAATTGCCAGGAAATCGACCTGCGCTTCCGGGAAGTGCGCCTTGACGGTTTGCAACAGGGGCAGGGTAAGGATGACATCCCCCAAAAAAGCGCTTTGCAAGATGAGAATCCGTTGAAGTTGATTTTGATCAAAATGGCTCATAAATCGGCGCTTTTTGGGGTGGTTTTCGGGGGTTTTGACCTTGCTAAAGGGTTAAATATCAGCGCTGTAGCGCGGGCTGGAAACGCTGCAAGCCCTTGCAGGGTAAGGGCTGCGGCGCTGCCTGTGATGGTAGTCAAGCCGTGCTGTCTGGATCACGCCGGAATTGCAATTTGGCAAGCGGTTGTTGGCCCTATTGTTAAATTAGAAAAAATTTTAACAAGATGTTTTTTATAGATATAGCGCTGTTTTATCCGGTAGGGGCACTGCTGATTTTTATCGATTGGAAAATGGCGGCAAAGATTTGGGAATCGCATTCTGGTCGCGGAATATGTTAATCCAATCAACATCTTATACACAAAATTGAATTATACTTGTATAGCACATTTAACAAAGCAGGAGGTAGTCAGATGAAATCATTGACACAGATTCGCAAGGCTTACGAAGAGAATTATCAGAAAATGATCGACGTCATCCAGGCCATGGGCGGCGACGACTGTATCAAGCTTCATCGTAAAAGCAAATCCCAGCTTTACCGCCAATTAAAAGATCTGCAGCGCCATGAGCATTACCTGGATGAGCTGGAGAATCGCCTGCTCACCCATCAGACCATGGTTCACTGATATCTCCCCGTTGGGCGGGGCTAACCTCGCCCTTGGCATCCGGGCTTTATTTATATTTCTCTACAAACGTTTTTATCTGCTTCATAATCGCATCACAGAGGCTCTCTAAAGCTTTTCTGTGCCGGTCTTCGTCATCTTCGGAAAGCGCGATCGCTTCAAAATCCCAAACCAGCAATTCGTGGTCATAATCGATCTTGGGGAGCTTATCCTTCAGGGAGGGGTGCATCAGCACGATGATATCGAATTTCTGATTTTCCACCACCTCAAAGACTTTTGAGAAGGAATAATTCGGGTTCATATCGCGGCTTTGCAGAACGCTGGCGACCAGATAGTGCACGCGGTCGGCTTTCAGGCCGAAGCTCTGCACTTCAAAGTATTGCCGGGCCAGGTGACGCAGGCTAACTTCCGCGATGATGCTGCGGCAGGTATTGTTGTCGGAAACAAAGCAGACTTTTTTTCGCTTATCCATGGGGGCCTCCGGAAGCTGCTTGGGATCAAATAAAGAATAACTTGTCAAACATCGAACACAATTGCCACAGAGACACAGAGCACACAGAGAACTGACAACTGAGAACTAACTCTGTGATCTCTGTGTCTCTGTGGCTGGTAGTTAACAAGTTTAATTTTTAGTCAATCCTTGGTTTGGGGTTGAGAAATTATTTCCTCGCATGATGCCGGGCGAATTTGACCATGATGGCTTTCTGTACATGCATGCGGTTTTCCGCTTCATCGAATACAATTGAATTGGGGCTTTCCATTACTTCATCGGTGATCTCCTCGCCGCGGTGGGCGGGGAGGCAGTGCATGACCAGCGCATCCTTGGCGGCGTGGGAGAGCAGCTGCAGGTTCAACTGGTAGGGCATGAAAATTTTCTTTCGCGCCGCCGCTTCCGCTTCCTGGCCCATGCTGGCCCAGACGTCGGTATAGACCACATCGGCGCCCTTCACTGCCTCAATCGGGTCGGTGATCAGCTCAATGGTGCTCAGTCCCGCGGCGCGGGCGCTGTCCAGGGTCTGGGGATCCGGCTGATAGTTCTGGGGGCTGCAGATGACCAGATGCAGCGGCACCCGGGCGGCAAAATTGATCCAGGAATGGGCAATGTTGTTGCCGTCACCGACATAAACGATCTTCAGCCCCTCCAGGGAGCCGCGGTGTTCCAGGATGGTGAAGGCGTCGGCCATGATCTGGCAGGGGTGATTGTAGTCGGTCAGGCCGTTGATTACCGGCACGCTGCTGTAGGCAGCCAGTTCCTCGATGTCGGAATGCGCAAATAGGCGGGCCATGATCAGATCGTTATAGCGGGAGATCACTCTGCCGACATCCTTGACCGCCTCGCGAGTGCCGATCCCGATATCCTGGGGCGCCAGGTAAAGCGCGGTGCCTCCCAGTTGGAAAATCCCGGTCTCGAAGGAGACCCGGGTGCGGGTGCTCGGCTTGGCGAAGATCATCGCCAGGCTGTAGCCCGCCAGCAGATGGTGGGGTTCGCGCCGGTAGGTTTTTTCCTTCAGCGAGCGGGTCAGTTCAAAAATATCCTCGATCTCTTCCCGGCTCAACTCTGCAATCGACAGAAAGTCTTTTTTCATTCATTCTCCTCAACACTGCCTTCAAGCCATTGGCGCTGCGCGCGTCATTGGCCTTCGGCGTCATTAGGGCTTCGCCCGTCATTGGTTCATCGTTACTTTCACATCCAACATCCAACATCCAAGAAATTCCGCACTCCGCATTCCGAAATCCGCGTTCGTTTACGTTGCCGGATTGCTACAAAATATACTTCCTCAGATCTTCATCTTCCACAATATTTTTCAGCTTCTCATGCACAAACTTTCCGGTGATGTTGACTTTGTCTTTTTTCATCTCCGGAGCGTCGAAGAGCAGGTCTTCCAGCAGGGTGGACATGATGGTATGCAGCCGGCGCGCCCCGATATTCTCCGCCTTGGAGTTGACGAAGCTGGCAATCTCGGCTATCGCCACCACCGCATCCTCAGTCAACTCCAGGTCGATCGCTTCGGTCGCCATCATCGCCTGGTACTGTTTCAGCAGAGCGTTTTGCGGTTCGGTCAGGATCTTGATAAAATCTTCCGTGCTCAGGCTTTCCAGCTCCACCCGGATGGGGAAGCGCCCCTGCAGTTCCGGGATCAGGTCCGAGGGCTTGGCCACATGGAACGCCCCGGAAGCGATGAACAGCACGTGGTCGGTCTTTACCATGCCGTATTTGGTCGCCACCGTGGTGCCTTCCACCACCGGCAACAGGTCGCGCTGTACCCCCTCGCGTGACACATCCGGGCCGTGTTTGGACCCGGCATTGGCGATCTTGTCGATCTCATCCAGAAAGACGATGCCGCTGTTCTGCACCCGGCGGATCGCTTCCTGCACCACTTCTTCCATATCGATCAGCTTCTGCGCTTCCTGCTGGGTGAGCAGTTGCAGCGCCTCCGGCACCGTCACCCGGCGCTTTTTCACCTTCTTGGGCATGAAGTTGCCGAAGAGCTCCTGGAGATTGATGCCCATCTCCTCCATCCCCCCGGGGGAGAAGATCTGCATGGTCGGCACCGCATCGGTGGGGGTGTCGATCTCCACGGTGCGCTCATCGAGTTCGCCTTTCAGGAGCTTCTGGCGGAATTTGGTGCGGTTTTGCTGGTAACGCGACTCGGCGTTCTCTTCCGCTTCGGCCGGAACCGGCGCGTTGTAGTTGGGCTGCGCCACCGGCGGGGGAGGGAGGAGGATATCCAGCAGGCGTTCGATGGCCATATCGCGGGCTTTATCCTGCACAGCGTCCTGCTTTTCCTCCCGCACCATATTGACCCCGATATCGACCAGGTCGCGCACCATGCTCTCCACATCGCGGCCGACATAACCCACCTCGGTAAATTTGGATGCTTCTACCTTGATGAAAGGTGCGCCGGCCAGGCGGGCCAGGCGGCGGGATATCTCGGTCTTGCCCACACCGGTGGGGCCGATCAGAATGATGTTGTTGGGCATGATCTCGTCGCGCAGCGCCCCCTGCACCTGCTGGCGGCGCCAGCGGTTACGCAGGGCGATCGCCACCGAGCGCTTGGCATTATGTTGTCCCACAATATACTTATTCAGTTCCTCGACAATCTGTCGCGGCGTATAATCCTTTAACATTGCTTTCCCCATGGTTCAAGTCTGTGATTAGAGTGTCTCTACCGTAATGTGACGGTTGGTATAAATACAGATGTCGGCGGCGATTTCCAGCGATTTCCGCACCACCGCCTCCGCACTGAGATCGGATTCGGCCGTCAGGGCGCGGGCGGCGGCTAGCGCGTAGGGCCCGCCGGAGCCGATGGCCAGGATCTGGTCGTCCGGCTGCAGCACGTCGCCGGTGCCGGAGATGATCAGGGCATGTTCCCGGTTGGCCACCGCCAGCATCGCTTCCAGGCGGCGTAGGAAGCGGTCGGTGCGCCAGTCCTTGGCCAGCTCTACTGCCGCTTTGGTGAGGTTGCCGTTATACTGTTCCAGCTTCTCCTCGAAACGTTCGAACAGCGTAAAGGCATCGGCCGCGGCGCCGGCAAATCCAGCCAGCACCTGGTCGCGGTAAAGCTTGCGCACCTTATTGCCCTGGTGCTTGATCACGGTATTGCCAAAGGTGACCTGGCCGTCTCCGCCCAGGGCCACCCGACCGCCCTTAATGACGCCCAGAATGGTGGTGGCGTGAAAAACGGGATGTGATTGCGGCATGTGTTTCTCCTGTAATCCGAGTCTGTTCGCGTATCGCGCGCCAATGTACATATTTTCGGCAGCGATCACAATTAAAAGTCAAAATTTCAATTTACGGAAATAAAGGCGGGATGGTGTGAATTATGCCCGGAAAACGGGAACGGGTTTTAAATGAATGGCACACAGATTTCGCAGATTTGACAGATTTTCGCAGATACAACTTGATTCCATTATTACACTGTTACATTGCTATCTTGTTAGAAGAATAGATGGTGAAATTATCAATAAGCAGTTCAACCATGTAACCATTTAACCATGTCTTATCTGCGAAAATCTGTCCAATCTGCGAAATCTGCGTGCAATTGAGCGCCGCAATGCCTCAAATACTTCTCCGTAGGCGGGCGACCGGGATGTCGAGCTGTTCGCGGTATTTGGCCACGGTACGGCGGGCGATCGGGATGCCTTCGTCGTTGAGCATCTTGCCCAACTTGTCGTCGCTGTAAGGCTTGCGCGGATTCTCCGATTCGATGATCTCCTTCAGGCGGTCTTTGATGCGCAAAGTGCTCAGGGCGTCGCCTTCGTCGGTCTCCATGCCTTCGTTGAAGAAATATTTCAGCTCGAAGACCCCGTAATCGGTTTCCACATATTTCCCTTTGCATACCCGGCTGACCGTAGAGATATCCATCTCGATCACTTCGGCGATATCCTTCATGATCATCGGCTTGATGTGTTCCGGGCCTTTCATGAAGAAATCTTTCTGCCGCTCCACGATCGCTTCCATGGTCTTCTGCATCGTCACCTGACGCTGGCGGATGGCCTTGATGAACCACTTGGCGGAATCGATCTTATCCTTCAGAAACTTACGCACCTCTTTGTCGACCAGCTTCTTGGGCTGGCGGAGCATTTTCTTATAGTAGTTGCTGATGCGCAGGCCCGGGGTCTTGTAATCGTTCAGCGATATCACCAGTTCCCCGTCCACCAGTTCCACAAAGAAATCCGGCAGGATATAATTCTGCTTGGCGTCGGCATAGCCTTCGCCCGGCTTGGGATTGAGCTTGCCGATCTCCTGCAGCGACGCTTTCACCTGATCCAGGGAGATGCCCAGTTGATCGGCCACCTTCTCGAAGCGGCGGTTGACGAAGTCCTCGTAACAATCGCGCAGAATGCGCAGCGGGATATCGTAGTGCCCGTTGGCGGTATCCCGCTTGACCTCCAGCTGCACCATCAGGCATTCCCGGAGATTGCGGGCGGCAATGCCCACCGGGTCCATTCGCTGCACCCGCTTTAACACCCGTTCCACCAGTCCCGGATCGGTTTCGAAGATCAGGGCGATGGATTCGGTGGTCACTTCCGTATCCAGCCAGCCGTCATCGCGCAAATTATAGATGATGTATTCGCCGATGCTGAACTCCAGCTCCCCGAGCTTGAGCATGTGCAACTGCTGCATCAGGTACTCCGACATGGTCTCCTGATAGGCCTCCGGCATATCGCGCTCTTCCTCATTGGGATCGCGCTGGATCCGCGGCTCAGGAATGTCGTCCTCCCCGGGGAGGAGGTCTTCCACATCGATCTCTTTTTCAACTTCTTCGTTCAGCTTGTCTTCATCGCTTTTGTTATTTTCTTCCAGGGTATCGAACTCTTCTTCGATCTTTTCTTTCTCTTCTTTCGAGGCGTCAATTTCGACATCCTCATCGTCATCCTGAACGTCTTCCCAGTCCTCAGCTTCTTCCAGCACGGGATTCTTCTCCAGCTCCATCTTGATCTTCTGCTCCAGCATCAGCATCGGCAGTTGCAGCAGGGTGGAGACCAGAATCTGCTGCGGCTTCAGCACTTGCGACTGAGTTTGATATAATCCGTAACCTAAGCCAGGTTTTGCCATACCTGTAAACCTCCTTTTCGCGCATCCGTTCAAAACTGGCATAATTTCTGTATGTGAAAAATACATCGCGATACCCATGCGAGTCAAGGAAAAAAGATTCGATAGCGGAACTATTTTGGAATGAGTAAGCGATAGTAGCAGTAGCAGTAGCAGTAGCAGTGGCAGTAGCAGTAAATTGATTGCCACTGCCACTGCCACTGCCACTGCCACTGCCACTGCATTTGAGGTGAATTTGTCGTGCTGCCGATTTTCCTTGCCCGGCCTACCCATTTCTTTTAAATTAAGCATTTCCAAAACAAACACAGGATATTCTTAATGAATGTAATTGCGAAACCGCTCACGGAAAAGATCGCCGCCGCCCGCCGGCAGCTCGATGCCCAGGTGCGCGAGATGGTGCAGTGGCATTTCGACCCCGCCACCGGCTGCCCGTTCTGGCTGGATTATGCCGGTCGACTGGATTTTGATCCGCGTAAGGAGATCGGCGGTTTTAGCGATCTGAAGCTCCTGGGGCATTTCCAGGATGAATGGCTGCGCGGCGGGCCGGTGCGCAAGTGGGTGCCGAAAGGGCTGGCCGGCAAGCCGGTGTACGTCTTCGAGACCGGCGGCTCCACCGGGGTGCCGAAGACCCGCATCAACATCAACGATTTTCAAACCGATTACGAGCTGTTCAGCAAGACCCTTTCCGAAAAGACCTTCCCGAAAGGGGCCGACTGGCTGATGCTCGGCCCTTCCGGTCCCCGGCGGCTGCGCCTGGCGGTGGAGCATCTCTGCCAGCACCGCGGGGGGATCTGCTTCTTTGTTGACCTCGACCCCCGCTGGGTCAACAAGCTGATCACCCGCGGCGAAATGCAGGAGCTGGATCTGTATAAAAATCATGTGATCAACCAGGGCTTGACCATCCTGCGCGCCCATGATAATATCCAATGCCTGTTTACCACTCCCAAACTGCTGGAAGCGCTGTGCGAGAAGATCGACCTGCGCAAGGCGGGCATCAAGGGGATCTTCTGCGGGGGCACCGAGATGAACGCCCAGTTCCATCGCTTCGCCCGGGAGGAACTGGTGCCGGGGATCGATTTCGTGCCCACCTACGGCAATACCCTGATGGGTCTGGCCACCAGCAAACCGTTCGATTCGAAAAAGAAAGATTATACCATCACCTACTATCCTCCCAGCCCCCGGGCGGTGTTCGAGATCGTCAATCCGGATAACCTCGATGAGACCGTCGCTTACGGTCAGACCGGGCGGGTGCTGCTGACCACCCTGACCCGGGAATTTTTCATGCCCCGCTTTCCGGAACGCGACGAAGGCGAGCGCAGCGAGCCGATCGAGCCCTATCCCTGGGATGGGGTGAGCAATTTGCGGCTGTTTTCCGCCCTGCAGGAGTCGGTGGTGGTGGGGGTGTATTGAAGTGCGGAATGCGGAGTGCGGAATGCGGAATTTTTTGGATGTTGGATGTGAATTTAATGAATGTTAATGGGTTAATGAGTTGATGGGGAAAACGGCGGTTGTAGGGTAGGGTCGCGACCCTACCCTACGTGCACACCCATCCACCCATTCACCCATTAACTCATCCACCCATTCACCCATCAACAAATAACAAAACTGCCGATATTTCTATGATCCATATCCCGATATTACGCGCTGGAAAACCCTATCAAAGCCTGGAGGTCGCCACAGTGCCCCATTTCCGTTCCGGGGAGCCGGTGGCGGAGGTGAGCCAGGCCAATCGCGGATTGATTGCCCGCGATCTGCTGCAAATGGCGGAGCGGCAGCAGATGCTGCAAGCGCTCTCCGTGCGGGAATTGCTGCAAATCTGCCGTGCGGCCGCAAAACATTTTCAGGAGGCGGTGCTGCCCCTGGGAGCGGGGGAGCAGTCGCCGGACGATTACATCGCCCAACTCTCCGCTACCACCGGCATGCCCCAATCGCTCTGCCGCAAGAACATGGACAAGATCGTTCTGGTGCTGGAAGAGATGGAGGCGGTGTTGGGCGGGTTGACTCGCGGGATAGATGTGGAGATCTTCGACCGTGGGTGGATCGAGCAGGAAGGCCGGCCGCTCAGCTTCCTGCGGGAAGCCGACGCCCTGGGAGCGATCCTGCCCAGCAACTCGCCGGGAGTGCACTCGTTGTGGCTGCCGGCGATCCCCCTCAAGGTACCGCTGGTACTGAAGCCGGGCAGCCAGGAGCCCTGGACACCCTTCCGGATTATCCAGGCCTTCATCGCCGCCGGAGCGCCGCCGGAAGCATTCAGCTTTTATCCCACCGACTATGGCGGGGCGGCAGAGATCCTGCTGCGCACCGGCCGATCGATGCTCTTTGGCGACAAAAACACGGTGGCGCCCTGGCGTAAAGATCCTCGGGTGCAAATCCACGGACCGGGCTGGAGCAAGGTGATTATCGCCGATGATAAGATCGGGCAATGGCAGGATTATCTTGATGTGATCGAAACTTCCGCGGTCATGAACGGGGGACGTTCCTGCATCAACGCCTCCGGGGTTTGGGTCGGGAGCCGCGGCCGGGAAGTGGCCGAGGCGCTGGGACAGCGCTTTGCCCGCATCGAGGCCCGGGGAATCGAAGACCCGGATGCGCAGATTGCCGCCTTCACCAACAAGTCGCTCGCCCGGCGGATCTCCGCCATGATCGACAGCCAACTGCAGATCCCCGGCGCGGAGGACGTCACTGCCCGCCATCGCAATAGCGACCGCTATGTGGAGAAAGACGGCTGCGCCTTTCTGCTGCCCACGGTGATCTATTGCGAAGATCCCGCCCATCCCCTGGCGCATAGCGAGTTCCTGTTTCCCTACCTCAGCGTGGTGGAGATGCCGCAGGAGGAGATGCTCCCGGCGATGGGATCCACCTTGGTGGCAACCGCAATCACCGGTGACCGCGAATTCATCCGCCGGATCTTCGCTTCGCACAACGTAGAGCGCTTGAACCTCGGGCCCATCCCCACCATGAAGATCAACTGGGACCAGCCGCATGAAGGCAACCTGTTCGAGCACCTCTACCGCCAGCGGGCGTTCCAGATGAGTGGGTAAGTATCTGCCGCGGAGTGTGTTGTTTATTAAGCCTTTTAAAAGAACAGATTCCTCGGCTAACGCCTTCGGAATGACGGTGCCCTCGTCATTTCGAACGTAATTTGTGAGAAATCTATAACTGCAGGAAACTTGCTAAACAGTGCGCTGAAACCGGGATTTTAAAAAAAATATTCAGGCAAAATGCTAAACATACGATAATAGTATGAACGGTCGATGGAATACGCTGAGGATAAAAGATGTATCGTGAAAAGTCCCTTTCTCCGGGTGAAGTTGGATTGATTGCGCTGCTGCTGATGGGCGGCTGGTTTATCTCTTATCATTTATTCGATTTATATGATCTAAAGGACATCCGGGGCCAGGCCGCGCTTTTGGGAATCAATATCGCTTTTTCCTTTTTTCTGCTCGGCGTTTTTTTGTCGGCATTCGGAATCCGCCCCCTGGTGGCCATCCCGGCGGCGCTGTGGGGCCAGATGGCCTGGAATAGCCTGAACTTCGCCCACATCGCCTATCTGGGATATTTTATGATCCCGGTGGAGATCTGGGTCGCTGCGAAGTTTATCAACCTTCGCTCTGATTTGAAATTTACCCTGGCTTTGCTGGTCGCCATGATTGTGCGACTGGCTGCGATGTTCATTACCGAATTGCTGAGGCCGGATGTGGTGAGGTGGCTTGCCTGACCGGAGTGATGTCACTCCCGCTCAAATTTGAAGATGATTTCCGCCCCGCTGGCTTTGGGATCACCCTGGATTAATTGCAGGAACAGGAAGCGGGTCAGTTCGTATTCCAGGGTGATCACCTCGCTGGCTATATCCTCCGACTGGGTGCGTCCAAAGCTCTTTTCATAGCTCATGAACAGATCGTTGGTGATGTATTTGCCGGCAACAAAGGTCGCACTCTGCCAGTTGTCCTCCCCTTTGATTTCGACATAATCCAAATTGAACTTATTGCCGAGGAAGCGGGACAATTTTGCCGAAACCATCCCCAGCCCGGCGGACAAGCCGGCTTTTTCGATGCCGCTGTTCCCGCCGCCTGCCGCCAGCCCGGAACGCTGACCCTGGGTCAGCTCGTTCATGCTGCGCCCGAAGATCAGGTAGGATATCGCATCTCCCTCGCTGATGGCGCTGTCGTCCAGGTAAAAGCTAATGTCGGGCTGGGACGCTTTTCCACCGACCTGCAGTAGCAGGGTCTTTTTTTCCCGCGCCTGGGTGCGGAAGACATAGCTGGCTTTCAGATCTACCTGTGGATCGTATTCACTGCCGCCCTGGAAGGTCAGCACGCCCTGATTGATCTTAAAGCGCCGTCCCATGATGTCATACTGCCCCCGCACCACCCTGACCGGTCCGAAAATTTCGAAATATGGCCCGTTTTTGACAATGTCCAGATCGCCGGAAAGCTCCATCCGCAATTCCGGGCTTTTAATCCAGGTATTCTTGGGAATCGAAAGCTTGAGCGAGCCGCGCAGGTTCTCGAATAGCTCCGCTGCCGGGTCCGTCTCCGTTGCCGGCCGGGGAAGCGCCTGCTGCGCGGTTTTGCGGGAGGCATCTCCCAGGGTTGCTGCTGGCGCGGTTGCAGCAACCAGCATGGGCAAGGCCTCATCCGGCACTGCTTCCGGCGCCTGTTCGATGAACGCCGGCAGGTAAAAGCTGGAACGCAGCACGGTGATGTTCCCCCCAAATTCCGCTGCACTGTTGTTGCCGGAAAAGCGCGCCGTACCGCCGAGCTGGATCTCAAAATCTCGATTTTGCGCCAGCAGGAACTGCTCGGCATTCATCTCGAACCGGCTGGTTTGAATGCTGCCGGAAATCAGGCTGCTGTCGAATACCAGATGCCCGCGGGCTTTGATCAACCCTTTTTCACGACGGATTTGGAAACTTTCCAGGCTGATCCGCTCATTTTCGGCCCGAAGCTCCGCCTGGATATCGCTATAGTCGATCCCATAGGCAGGCATCTGAAAGCCTCCATTCTCCAGGCGCAGGAAACCGTTGCTCTGGGGGAGGTTCAGGGTGTTGCCGATATGCAGGCTACTGATCAATTTTCCCCGGACATTTTTGACGGTCGTGGGAAGGGCCTGAAGCAGGGTCAGGGGCAAGCCTTCGGCTGTGATATCAATACCAAACGGTTGATCAAATTGAACACGTTCTCCCGGAGTGTCGATGGCAAGATCGACCGGCAGAAACCCGCTGATCCGCAAGCTGTCTGCGGGCGTGGGATAAAAAGCGAATCGGCCGTTCAGCCTCCCCTCTCGATAATCGATCCCCCCATCCAGGGCGTGAAAGTAAAAGTTGTTGATTTTTCCCCGGGTCAGGCGGGTCCGCCCCTGCAATAACGGCGCTTGCGCTGTGCCAGTCAGCTCAAGCGCCAGGTCAAATTTACCGGCCGCTTCCGTCGGCGCCTCGGCCAACGCCGCCAGGCCGGCCACATCGATTTGAGCGAGGGTGATGCGCAGATCCTCCTCGCCGCTCAGGCTGAAGATCCCTGCGGCAGCGATCTCCTGCGGCGCATCGTCGCCCGGGGCGGTGAGTCGCAAATCGCGCAGGGTGTAGCGATCCGCTTCGATGGTCAACCGCATGGTGTCGCTGCCGCTGTGCCAGTGCTGGCCGCCGATGGTGATATCCGCCGCCGGGATAGCGATGCGGAGGAGGGAGTCCTGAACCACATGCAGATCCAGCGCCGCGGCCAATGACGGCGGATGGTTGGCTTCCAGTCGTAAATCGGCCTGTTGATCGCGAAAACGACCGTTCAGTGCGATCTGGTCGATGGGATATTCACCGGCGCGGATTTGCGCCAAACCGACCTCAAACTGCCCGCTGTGCGCATCCGCCGAGAAAATACCCTCCAGATTGCCGCGGATGGATTCGATTTGCACCGCATTGTAAACCAGATTGCTGAGCAGGATCTCCCCGGCGGCGTGCAGCGAATCGCTGCTACCGCGCACCCGGGCGCTGAAACTGCCGCCTGCCGCCCGCAGGGTGTCAGCTCCCAAAGGCTGTTGCAGGCGGCTCAGATCGGTGATGGTTCCGCCGAGGCGCAGATCGGTCGTCGCGGCCGGATCGCTGAAGCCGGACAGAGCGACAGTCCCGTACGGCGCGGCGGCAAACAGGGTGTCGATCTGCAGTGACTGGCGGTGAACTTTTATCTGTGCATAGAGCGTGTCGAGGGGAATATCGCCGGCGCTGGAGGGGGAGATGAACACCTCCGCCTGCGCTTTTAACTGCGCCGGATCGAATCCGCTGCCGCGGAACGTCAATCCCAGATTGATATCGGAGTGAAGGCTGTCATCCCTGCCGGTAAATGCCCCCAGGTCGAGATGGCGCAGCCGGAGATTGCCGGAAAAATGCTGCCGGTGCAGCAGATCCTGCAGCCGGGCGGTGAGGTTGACGTCGCCGGCGCTGCTGCCGGCTGCCAGACTGCCCCGGCCGTCCCCCCGGTCGTAGCTGCCGCTGATCCGGACAGCATGGAGCGAATATCCCTGGTGACGGAACGGATCCAGGTTGCCTCGGAATGTCAGCACCGCATCCTCCGCCGTCAGTCCCCGGCCGCTAAGTTGAAATCGGCCGCTGAGGGACGATGGGAGCTCCGGATTCTTCATCCAGCGGGCCAGGTTGATGTGCTGCAGTTCGCCGTCAAGCCGGTAGCGCGGCGTGGCCTTCCCCTCTTGCAGCAATCCGCTGAACGGGGCGATGCCTCCCTGCAGGCGCAGCTGTTCTCCGGAGCCGCTGATCTGCAGTTCCCAGCGCAGCGAATCGCGAAGCAGCACCGTCTCCAGCTGTACCTGCGGTTTCAGCGGCAATTGCAGATCGGGTAAGAAGAATTGGAATTCGCCGGTTTCCAGAGGAGCCATCTCGATTCGAGCCTGGGAGGGAGTATCGGGGCGGGGCTTGTAGCTGCCGGCGCCATCGACGCGGTTGCGGGCGGTGCGGATCACCAGCCCGTTCAGATCCATGCCGGCCTCATCTGCCTCCAGCCGGAAGCGCATTTCCTCCAGGGCAATATCCGGGCGGCGGGTTTGCAGGCGCAGATACGCCAGATCCAGCCATTGCTCCCGGTTGCTGTAGCGGGCGGACAGGCGGCTGTTGATCCCCTCAATTCGGCGGGGAAGCAGGGTGTCCGGCGCGCTGATATTGATCCAGCTATGCTGCAATTGAATGTCGGTTAGCTGCAGCACCCAGCCTTCGGGGAGCGGCGCGGTGCTGTCCGAGGGCGCTTGTGCGGTGTCTGGCTTCATCAAGCGAGTAATATTCCAGGTGCTGTCGGGGCGCTGCTGCAGCCGCAGGCGCAGCGAATCCAGGCGCAGGGAGTCGACCTGCACAATCCGCTCAAACAACCGGAAAGGATCGTAGGCGAGCTTCAGCCGGGAGAGTGCGAGCAGTTCCCGGCCGTCGAGCTGAACGGTGATGCCTTCCAGGGATATGCCGCTGAAGAGATTGCCTTGCAGGCGCTCGATCTCCAGGGTTCCGTTGAGCATTGGATTGACCCGGGCGATGAACTGCTGGCGCAACCAGTTGCGAAACATGCCGGTTTGGGTAAAGGCGAGCAGCAAGAGCAGCAGCGTGCCCAGGGCTGCCAGGGTAATGCCCCCGTATTTAA
Organism: Calditrichia bacterium; assembly: GCA_020635015.1. GTDB lineage: Bacteria > Calditrichota > Calditrichia > RBG-13-44-9 > J075 > JACKAP01. Next base: position 60,159 of record JACKAP010000018.1, read on the forward strand.
ACCATCGCCACATCTTGTTCCTTTTCTGTCGTTTCAAAACGCCTGCCCCACGCTGATATGCACCTGGACCGTTTTATTCGGATCGGCCACCGGCTGTGCCGCATCCAGGCGCAGCGGACCGATCGGGGTATTGATACGCAGTCCCAGCCCCAGCGAATAGCGCAGCGCCGCCGGCCGGTAGGTATATGAATTCATCCAGACATTTCCGGCGTCACCGAACAGCACGCCGCTGACGATGCCGAGGATCGGGTAGCGCAGCTCGGCGCTGACTTCCAACAGGCTGTTTCCCCCGGTTGGAATACCTTCCGGATCCCGCGGTCCCAGCCGGGAGCGCGGCCAACCTCGTACCGAATTACTGCCGCCGCTGTAAAAACGGTCTTCAAGCGGTATAAACTCCTCCCGGTCAAATGATTCAATCGCACCGGCCTTTAGCCGGGAGGCCAGCACCCATCCCGGCCCAAGCCGCTGAAAATGGCGTATTTCGGCCATTGACCGCAGGTAGTGATATTTACTGCGTAGTCCCAGGCCGGAGTACTGCAGCGTCAGGCTGGTGAAAAATCCCTTTTCCGGGAAAAATAGCGGGGCGGCGTTATCCCGGCTGATTCCCAGGGAGATGCTGGATTTGTTGTAGAGATTGTCGAAGCTGGCTTCCGCCGCTTCCGTACGGGTGACGCTGGCGGTATCGAGGCTGACCCGCTCAAAGCTGTAGGTAACATAGGTATTGGTATAGCGGAACAGCTCATAAGACGCAGCGAGATTGCCTCCGAAGCGGTTCACGGTAAAGCCCGGTTCGGTCTGGCGGCGCAGAAACGGGTTGGCGGTCAGGGTCAGCCGGGGCATCAAAAATGCCGGCTGGATGATTTGCAAGTCCGCGAAATAGGGCTCCAGCCCGGAGTGTTTGAGATGCAGCTTCAGCCGCCGCGCTCCTCCCAGGAATCCCAGTCGCCGGATGTCAGTAAACAGCCGGAACCGGTCGTCCCTGCCGTAGCCGATCCCCCACTTGACGGTCAGGCGGGGCGCTTCATTGAGCTGCACTTCCACCGGGATTTCCTGTGAGTGCGCCTGGTTGAGCGAGGCCCGCACGGTGACGAACTGAAACAGGCCCAGGGAAAAGATCCGGTGCTGGGTGGTTTCGATCAGTCTGGGATCGTAGGTTTGCCCGGGGCGGAGCGTCAGTTGGGAGCGGATCAGCGATTCCGCGACGTGGCGACGGCCGCTGATGCTCGCCGGGCCGAAGCGGCAGGGCGGGCCGCTGTCGATTTCCCAGCGGATATCGGCGCGTTCTACGGTATCGCTGACGGTGAGGGCAGGCGTGACCTGCGCATGGGCGTATCCGGCCTGGTTCAATCCTGACAGGAGCGCATCCTGGTCTGAGCGCACCTCTTGATCGCGGAAACGCTCTCCTGGCCGGCAGCGCAACCGCGGCCGGAGCCGCTCGATCACTGCGCCGGCTTGGGACCGCTGCGTTTCGCCGGACAACTGAAAACGGATATCCCCGAATAACACCGGAGCACCGGCATCGATCCGGAAGGTCACCGCAATCGTGCGGCGGCGGTGGTCAGCACGGGTATCAGCGCTGACCTTCACCTGGAGAAAGCCCTCCCGCTGATAATAACGCCGTAATCGGTTGATGTCTGCATCGAGCAGGGCGCTGTTGAAAAATACCGGATCTTTTCCCAGAACCACCCGCTGCAGCCAACCCACCTCCTGAGTGTTGAGCAGCAGCGATAGCCTTGATGAGGGGATTGGATGATGACCTTCGAATTCCACCGAGCGGATGCGGTAATCTTCCTGGGCACGAAGCACAACGGAGAGTAACAACACTCCCATGAGGATTCTTCTTTTTAAGCAGTTTCTCAGCCGCATTCGTTATTATAACCGCCGGTTTCTTTCAGATTTAATCGGTCATGGTGGCTTCCAACACGACCAGCAGTTCCATGTCCATCGTACCCGGATACATATCCAGCGGCATCACCCGCTGCATGCGGTAGCCGCAGGAACGCCATTCGCCCAGGCGGGCAGGGAGGTCGTTGACGTCGCGCACCAGGTGCAATACCCGTTTCGGCCGGCGTTCCGCGATCGCTTTAATGACCCCGCTGCCGGTACCGCTCCAGGGAGGCGCCAGCAGCACGCTCTCCGGCAGGGTTTGCGGATCGGGCAACTGATTGCGGAATAACGCCGGGCGGATGCCCCGGTTCAGGAAGGATAGCTTCTGTTTGCCGGAGAAGAAGGGACGATTCGCTTCCGCTGCCTGAATCGTAAAGCTACCCGGATCTACGCCAATCACCTCCCGGAAGCCATCGGCCAGGGGGCAGCTAAACAGGCCGTAGCCGCAGTAAAGGTCGAGCAGGCGTTGTTCTCCGGAAGGTTGCAGCAACTCGCCGGTCAGTTTCAGCACTCCGGGAACGATGGCGATATTCAGGGGAGAAAAACTGGAGGGATAATACCCGAATTTGTAATCGCCGATCTTCACAAAGAGTTTTTCCGGGCCGAAGAGGTTTTTATAGCGTGCCTGCTCCGGGGCGGTGAAGTAGTGTAAATACGCTCCCGGGCTGACCGGCTGGGCATGAATAAAAACGGAAATGATATCGGCTTGCAGCGACTGGATATGCCCGGCCAGGGCCTTTAGCTTACGTACCAGCTGGCTGTCTAATTCTACCATATTGAAAATCACCGAGCTCTCCCGCTCGTTGCCGCGGATGGTGATAAATTTCAGCTTGCGGGCAACACTGGCATATGAACCCTGGTTTAGCTTCTCCGCCAGCAGTTCGTAAACCCGGGCATGACGCGCCGGCTCCAGCGGCGACGGCTGGAAAAAGCGCTTACCGGTCGGATTTTTCTCCCAGGGCTGGAGCAGGAATTGCTTTCCGGGCTGCGACAGCAACTGCCGATTGCTGGTGCTCTGATATCCCCGGGGCTTGGGAGAGGGGAGGATGGTCTCAACCTTTCCCGGGAGCCGGTTGGCTGTCCAGAAATGCCGTAGCGCCTGTTGCTTCGCCTCGATCTCGGCTTCATACGCCAGGCTGCTGAGCAGGGTCATGCGCTGCTGTGCCCGGGTTTCCGCCGTGGGAGGGGGCGCCTGTAAAACAAATCGGAAGGCATCGGCGATCGTGATGCGCTTCGCTGCTGCCGGTTTTGCCCCGTCAGCCGGGTTGGGGGTGTTTCGTGCCAAAATATTTTCTCCGTTTTTCAAGCTATCTAACCGGATAAACCTAATCGATTTCACCGCGATTATCAAACAAAAAAAATCGCCCGGCAAATGGCTTTGCAGAATACTCCTCGCGGATGTATATTAGACAGCCGTGGCGGCAGGGTGATCTTTTTGCAACTAATCGCCGGGAAAAGCTTATACAGATACAGATTAAACTATGAGCGCAGCATGATGCCTTCATTTGATTTTCAGCCGACCACCCGGGTGGTCTTCGGAGAGAACGCCCTGGAGCGGTTGGGAGAGTTGACCCGCTCTCTGCCGGCGAAGCGGGTGCTGCTGGTCACCGATCCCGGGATTATCCGCGCCGGGCATGTGACCCGGGCGCTGGGGTCCCTGGAAGCAGCCGGGGTGGAGGCCCAGGTATTCCATGATGTGGTAGAAAATCCCACCACCCGCCACGTGGAGGCCGGCCGTGAGTTTGCGCAGGATCTCGGCGGCATTGACGGCATTATCGGGCTGGGAGGCGGCAGCGCCATGGATTGCGCCAAGGGGATTAATTTTCTGTTGACCAACGGCGGCCGGATGGAGGATTACTGGGGCAGCGGCAAGGCGGTAAAGCCGATGCTGCCCTCCATCGGGGTGCCCACCACCGCCGGCACCGGCAGCGAAGGACAGTCTTACGCCCTGATCTCGCAGGAGGAAACCCACCGCAAGATGGCCTGCGGCGATATCAAGGCGCGCTTCCGCATTGTGATCCTCGATCCGCTGCTGACCCAGAGTGTGCCCGATGAAGTAGCCGCGGTGACCGGCATCGATGCCATCTCCCATGCCCTGGAAAGTTTCGTTTCCACCCGGCGCAATACCGTGTCGCAGATGTTTGCCCGGGAAGCCTGGCATCTCCTGGAAGCAAATTTCGAGACGATCTTGGAGGAGCGCCAAAATACCACCGCCTGGGGCCAAATGTTGCTGGGAGCGCATTTGGCCGGGCTGGCGATCGAAAATGCCATGCTCGGCGCCGCCCATGCCTGCGCCAATCCCCTGACCGCCAATTACGGGGTTACCCACGGAGTGGCGGTCGGGCTGATGCTGCCCCACGTGATCCGCTTCAACAGCGCGGCGGTGGGCGGTCTCTACGCTGAGCTGGTGAGAGCGGCAGGCCTGAACGATACCGAAGGAGAAAGCGATGTGGACATGCTGATCTACCGGGTCAACCGTCTGAAGGCCGCCGCGCGGCTGCCGGAACGGCTGCAGACGCTGAACATTCCCCGCGCCGACCTGCCCCGGCTGGCCCGGGAAGCGGCGGAGCAATGGACCGGGAGGTTTAATCCCCGCGAAGTGAGCGTGGGGGAGTTGTTGGGGATATATGAAGAGGCGTATTGAAATGCGGATTTTTTTTGCCACGAATTTACGCGAATGTACCCGAATGACGGTAGGGTCGCATGGCTATGCCGTCGCCAATGACGGGCGAAGCCCCAATGACACCGAAGGCCAATGACGCCGCAGGCTAATGACCAACGAAGCGCAAAGGATGTTAAATTTGAGGCGATTATTTTTTCTCTTAAACATATTTTTCTTCCTGATGGTATACGGAAACGAACCGGCGGGGGAGGAATGGCCGATGTTTCGCGGAAATCCCGGGCTTTCCGGGGTGGCGGGCACCACGCTGCCGGCAGATCCGCAACTGCTCTGGACCTTCCAGGCGGAGCAGGGGATCGAGTCGGCGCCGGCGATCTTTGGAAATACGGTTTTTATCACCGCGCTGGACGGACAGCTTTATGCCCTGAACGGCCGGGATGGAAGTTTAAAATGGAAATATGCCGCTGCGGGAGAGATCAAATCATCTCCCACGTTCTACCGGCAGCAGGTGTTCTTTGGCGACGAAAGCGGATTGTTCCACGCGGTGGATGCGCACAGCGGCAAAAAGCGCTGGACCTTTGCCAGCGACGGGGAGATTATCTCGTCCGCCAATGTTTCCGGGGATCGGGTCATTTTTGGCTCTTACGATCAGTTTCTCTACTGCCTCTCGGTAGCGGACGGGCGCGAGCTCTGGCGGTTGGAGACCGGCAACTATGTGCACAGCTCCCCGGCCATTTCCGGCTCCGATGCGGTGATTGCCGGTTGTGACGGGGTGTTGCGGATGATCGATATCGCCAGCGGGGTGGAAAGGCATGCGTTGCCGGTCGGTTCGTACGTTGCCGCCAGCACCGCGATCCACGACGGGCGGGCATATTTCGGCACCTTTGACAACCAGGTGTTGTGCGTCGATCTGGCCGAGGCCCGGCAGGTGTGGGTGTATGAACATCCCAAACGCCAGTTTCCTTTTTACGCATCCGCTGCCGTCAGCGGAAAGCTGGCGGTAATTGCCGGGCGCGATAAGCTGGTGCATGCGCTCGATACCCGAACCGGAGAAGCCCGCTGGACTTTTCCCTTGAAGACCCGTATCGATGCCTCGCCGGTGATTTGCGGCGGGCGGGTGTACCTGGGAACCCGCAGCGGCGAGATGATGGCGCTGGATCTGGAAAGCGGGGAAGCGGTTTGGGAATATCCCACCGGGTCGGTGATCAATGCCTCTGCGGGGATCGGGGAAGGCAAACTGGTGGTCGGCGGGGAGGACGGCATGGTCTTTTGTTTTGGGAAAAAGTAGCCTGCAGCCGGTCAGCGGCAATCACAACCAATTCAAAAAAACCGGTTTTCATCACGTTAAGTAAATAATAATTCTTTAATTTAGCGACGTTGGGTTAGTCAATTAAATAACCAATACTCGATATTGAAAAAGCTGCAGTCATGATCAAAATCTTAATCGTATTCATACTGGTGCTGCCGGCGATTCTGTTCCTCGCCATTTATCTGCTGACCAATCCGACCTCATCTTCCTACCTTTCCAAGATCAGCATTCCGGTGAGTAAAAAGAACCTCTATGAAAGTGTGGCGGCGTTGGTCGATACCGAACAGTTCCGCAATTATCTCAATACCCGGGCCCTGAACCAGGCGGCCGAGTTCATTCAGGAGAAATTTGAGGCGAGCGGCGGCCGGGTCGATATTCAGGAATACGGTTTTGGCGATAATCTCTACAAAAATGTGATCTGTTCATTCGGCCCGGAGAATGGGGAACGGATCGTGATCGGCGCCCATTACGACGTCTGCGAGCATCAGCCGGGAGCCGACGACAATGCCAGCGGGGTGGCCGGGCTGTTGGAGATTGCCCGCCTGCTGGGAACAGAAAAACCGGACTTGAAATGCCGGGTGGAGCTGGCGGCCTATACTCTGGAAGAGCCCCCCTTCTTTAAAACCGGCCACATGGGCAGCGCGGTGCACGCCCGCAGCCTGGCCGACAAGTCGCTGCCGGTGCGGGAGATGATCAGCCTGGAGATGATTGGGTATTATTCCGATCAAGAAGGCTCACAGCGCTATCCGCTGGATTTTTTCAAGTGGTTCTATCCCAACCGGGGCAACTTCATTGCGGTGGTGGGCAATTTAAGCCAGTTCACCCTCACCCGGCGCTGCAAGGATTACCTGACCCAGGCTTCCCAGGTGGAAGTGTATTCCATCAACGCGCCGGCGCTGCTGCCGGGGATCGATCTCTCCGACCACCAGAGCTTCTGGCGCTGCGGCTTTCCGGCGGTGATGGTCACTGATACCGCGTTTTACCGTAACGATAACTACCACCAGCCCGGCGATACCATTGACACCCTCGACTTCGACAAGATGGCCGAAGTGGTCAAGGGCGTCTACTGGTACCTGATCAACCGCGCCCGGGCCTAGCCGCGTTTCAGGATTTGCCGTTTTGACTGAAAACATAATGCGTCTCGGTGGGAAAGGCCATTTCGATGCCGGCCGCATCCAGATTGCGTTTAATGCCCATGTTGACCTGGTGAATGATCGGTTTCCAGTTCGCCAAGTCGGTGATCCAGTAGACCACTTCCAGGTCGAGTGAATAAGCCCCAAAATTGACAAAACGCACCATCACGTCTTCCCGATTGGTACCCTCCACTTCGCGAATGGTCTTTTGAATGATGTCGATCCCTTCCTCCATCCGCGCAGCGGGGGTGTCATAGGTCAGGCCGATGTTCACTACCACCCGGCGGGCCTGGCGGGTGGAGAAATTCTCCAGCACCGTATCGGCCACTCTGCTGTTCGGGATCACAATGGTGGTGCCGCCGATGGTCTTCAGGCGGGTGCTGCGGATGCCCACCTCTTTTACGGTGCCGGACTGGCCACCGATCTCGATGAAATCATCGATCTGGAACGGTTTATCCCAAAAGATGGAGAACCCGCCGATAATGTTCTTGACCGCATCCTGGGCCGCCAAGGCGATGGCCAGGCCTCCGATGCCCAGGCCGGCCAGCAGGGAGAGGATGTCGTATCCCAGGTTGGAGAGCACGATGATGATCGCCAGGATGGCCACGATCGCTTTGGCCGACTTCCGCACCATCGGCAGCACCTGGTCGTCGAGCTTACTTTCCGATTTCTGCACCAGCGGCTCGACGTATTCGTGCACCAGCATGTCGATGAAGCGCAGCAGAAACCAGGTGAGGGTGATCGCCACCAGCACAAAGACCACATTATTGAAAAACAGCCCCGCAGCCTCGTTCAAGGTCAGGAAGCGGATTCCGATCCATACCCCCAGGGTCACGGTCAGCAACACCACCGGCTCTTCGACAATGTCGATGAAATAATCGTCGAAGCGGGTACGGGATTTTTCGGTGACCTTGCGGAGTTTGGTTTTGAAAAAATAATACAGGATCTTTCCGACGATGATACCGGCGGCAATGGTCCCCAGAAAGAAAGTATATTGTAAGATCGTATTACCGAAAAAAACCGCGTCTAAAATGGATCGAACATTCTCCATGAGTAGCGTATCTCCTCCTGGGTTTATTTGCTCGCTAACGCGCGCGATATTTGTTCGCTGCGCTCACGATGTTTGCTTGCTAACGCTCGCGATATTTGTTCGCTGCGCTCACGATGTTTGCTCACTTCGTTCGCGATGTTAGTTCGCTACGCTCACGATATTTAACAAACTATATGTATTTGATATACCTAAAAAAATGTTTCGCTCCACGCTCCACATTTTTCACATTTCCCTTTGCCCTCCACTCATTAAATCTTTTATTCCGCACTCCGCACTCCGCACT
>JACKAP010000019.1 GCA_020635015.1 Calditrichia bacterium
GGCATGGGGCATGGGGCATGGCGCCGTAATATACAAGCGCATGTTTCGATACCCGCACAGTAATACACCATGCCCCATGCCCCATGCAAAAGTATCCTGCATTGACAGTCATCCATATAAGCGTAAGACTTTATATCAAATCGGAAAAGAACTGGCATTTTTTTAATATTTCCGGTATCTTATTGCCATAAACGGTAATACGGGACAGGTAGAGGATAAAAATGGATTTCTTATCCAATCTACAAACACAAAAAAAAATAATTTCCATCCTGGTGCTATTTATTGCCTTCCAGCTGCTGCCGATTTATCTGCAGGTCAGCAATTACACCTCCTGGGTGATATTGTACGAGATCACCCTGCTCTATGCTATCACCAGCACCATCACCCATATGTTCAGCCAGGACAGCAGCGCAGAGTTGATAGCATCGATGCGATTGTCGCTGCTACTGTTTGTCATCACCAACGCCCTGGTATGGGCTATTTATTTCCTGCTCTTCCCGGCGGCGCCGGATTTGCTGGAGATCGTCATTCCCTTTGCCGGCCAGCGGAATCCCGGCATATGGATGCAACTGCTGCCCCTGCTGCATACCCTCGTTGCCGCCGCCGTTATTATGATATTTGCCGTCATCAAGCGCAGTCGCCTGAATTCTGCCAAAGCCACGTAACCTCCCCGCGAGTATCGAATATAAAACTATCCACGGATTACACGGATTTTCACTGAAAGAACCTGTAAATCCGTGTGATGTGTGGAGTCATGCCTTACTGTCCGCAGATTGAGACTAATTTTCGCTGAAATGACCCATTAATCCGTGCCAATCCGTGTAATCCGTGGATTCACTCTTTCCCTGCCGGGTGAACGGTCTCCTGCCAAAACTGATTGATTTAAGGCGTAATATTTTATATATTTTCGGCTCAAATGAGGAGTCGACCATTATGTCTCACAGCGCCACCGCCCACCTCCCCGGCTGGGCCGCCAACACACTTTTCAGCCGCCAGCATCAGCCGGCGGATACGGTTGTTGCGCTTGGCGACATCCGCATCGGCGGAGGCCGGCCGGTCATCATCGCCGGTCCCTGCTCGGTGGAGAGCGAGGCGCAGATCCTGGAAACCGCCCATCTGCTCCGCACCCATGGCGCCCAGATGCTCCGCGGCGGCGCATTCAAACCCCGCACCAGTCCCTACAGTTTTCAGGGATTGGGACAAAAAGGGCTGGAATTGCTGGCAATGGCGCGCAGCGCCAGCGGCTTGCCGGTCGTCACGGAAGTGATGGATACCGCCGACGTCGGCCTGGTGGCGGAATATGCCGACGTGCTGCAGATCGGCAGCCGCAACATGCAGAACTTTCCGCTGCTGAAGGCGGTCGGGCGGCTCCGCAAGCCGGTGCTGCTCAAGCGCGGGATGGCCGCCACCCTGGAAGAGTTTCTGATGAGCGCGGAATACATTCTGGCGGAAGGCAATTTTCAGGTGATCCTCTGTGAGCGGGGCATCCGCACTTTTTCGGATTACGCCCGCAACACCCTGGACTTGAACATCGTGCCGGCGGTGCGCCGGATTTCCCACCTGCCGATCATTGTCGACCCCAGCCATGGCACCGGCCATCGCGAACTGGTGACGCCGATGAGCCTGGCGGCATTGGCTTGCGGCGCACAGGGACTGATCATCGAAACCCACCCCCGGCCGGACACCGCCCTCTCCGATGCCGGGCAAACCATCTCCATCGAACATTTTGCCCAATTAATGGAACAGATCAACCACTTCGTGGCATGGCAACAGCATTATGCAGACATTACCGATCCAACTTAACACTGCGCGGCGAGACATCAATTTCATAATCGGCCATTCGCTTTGGGAACCGCTGCGCCAATTTCTTCACCGGCAATATCCCCATCATTCGCTCTTTGTCATCTGTGATGAAACCGTCGGCGCCCTTTATGGCGAGGCCGCCCGGGAGCAGCTCGCATCCCACCCGGGCTGGAAGGCGCTGCTGTCCTTCCCGGCCGGCGAATCCAGCAAATCGCGCGAGCACAAAGATGCGCTGGAGGATCAACTCCTGGCCCGGCGGGCGGGACGCGACAGCGTGCTGGTGGCGATAGGCGGAGGGGTCACCGGCGACCTGGCCGGCTACGTCGCCGCCACCCTGCACCGGGGCATCCCCCTGATCCACCTTCCCACCACCCTGCTGGCCCAGGTGGACAGCAGCATTGGCGGGAAGGTGGGGATCAATCATCCCGCCGGCAAAAACCTGCTGGGCGCTTTCTATCAACCGGCGGCGATCTACGCCGATATAAACTTCTTGCATTCCCTCCCGGATGATGAATATTTTAACGGCCTGGCCGAGGTGATCAAATATGCGGTCATCATGGATGATGAATTGTGGGGCTGGCTGGAACGGGACAGCGAGGGCATCATCCGCCGGGAAAACGCCCTTCTGGAACGCATCGTTTCCCGCTGCGCCCAATTGAAAATCCGGGTGGTTCAGGCGGATGAAAAAGAAGCGGAATACCGCAGCATCCTGAATTTTGGCCATACCGTCGGCCATGCGATCGAGCAGTTGAGCCGCTACCGTCTCAAGCACGGATATGCCATTGCCGCCGGCATGCAGATTGCCGCCCGCCTTTCCCGCACCCATCTAGGCTATCCCGAAGAACGGGTGCGCGGGCTCAACCGCCTCCTGGAGGTCTACCAATTGAACCGCACCCCATTGCAGGATTTTTCCTTCGAGGAGGTATGGGAATGTCTGCAAAGCGATAAAAAATCACGCCGGCAATCCCCGCGGTTCACCCTGATGAACGGCGAGAATAAGCCGGAATTGTTTTACCCTATCGAAAAAGCGGAGCTGGAAGATGCCTTCAGCGCAACCTAAATATTGCATCAGCCTGCTGCCGGAAAGTTTTCCGACTTTGCAATCCTGGATCCCGGCGGCTGAGGAAGGCGACCTGATCGAGATCCGCCTCGATCATATCCCCGATGCCGACCTGAAAGCGATCCGCGACCTCACCGGCAAGCCGCTGATCCTCACCCTGCGCAGCACCCGGGAAGGCGGGTATTGGGAGGGTACCCCGGCGCAGTACCGGAAAATATGCCAGGCGGCAATTGATGCCGGGTTCGATTATCTGGATGTCGAATACAACGCTGCCGCGGTACTTCCGCAGCTAAATAACGGCAACACCCGGATCATCCTCTCCTGCCATACCGAGCTTAAGCAGCGCAAAGAACTGCAGGAACTGCTCAAAGCGATGCTCAGTGTGCCGGCGGCAGTCTACAAACTAATTTACAATGCCGATGCACTCCGCGACAACCTGGCCCTGTTCGACCTGATCGAGACCGCCCGTTCGGCAGGTGTCGATTATGTGGTCCACGCCATGGGCGAGGCCGGACGGCTTTCCCGGATCATCGGGGCCATCCGGGGCAATGCCTGGACCTATGTGGCCCGGGAATACAGCACAGCCACCGCCGCCGGCCAGCTCGCTCTCCATGAAGCAAAGGATTTTTACTTTCTCGACCGCAAACAGTCCCATGCCCGCCTGCTGGGACTGGTGGGATCACCGCTTCATCAGAGCAAAGGCTGGCGGCTGCACAACCTGCTGATCCAGGAAAAGATCACTTCCAGCCGCGCCAAATCCACCGCCGGAAAAGATTTTATTTATGTAAACTTCCCCACCGATCAATTTAAGGAGTTCTGGCAAAACTGGCATCCTCACCTGCACGGGCTCAGCGTCACCCTGCCCCACAAGGAGAAGGTGGTGGATTACCTCAACGAGCAAAGCCCGGAAGTGCGCATATCCGGCGCCTGCAATACCGTCGTGCGCTGTGAAAAAGGCTGGCGGGGCCATAACACCGACCTGATCGCTATGGAAACCATCCTGCGGCCTTATTTCGAATTGTTGCGCGGGGGCGGGCTGGTGGTGGGCACCGGCGCTACCGCCCGCAGTGCTATCGCCGCCCTGAAACGCCTGGAGGTGAATCCGATCTTCCTGGTCGGGCGCAATGACAAACGCGGCAAAATGCTCAGCGAACTTTACGGAGTGGAATATCTCAAAGAAGGGGAGATCCACTATGCCAGCGCCACGGTAATCATTCAGACCACTCCGGTGGGGATGGTGCCCTACACCGACAAATATCCTCCGGGCACTGCCCTCTTCCGCAAAAACCGGGTGGTGCTGGACGTCATCTACAATCCGGCCGAAACCCGCTTCCTGAGAATCGCCCGGGAGCGCGGCTGCATTACCATTTCCGGGATGGAGATGTTCCTGGTGCAGGCGGCCAGGCAATTCGAAATTTTCACCGGGGAAAGCGTTTCCCGGGAAGAGATCCTCGATGTCTGGCAGCGCCTCAACTGAGCGGCGCCGGGAACGGGTCGTGCTGATCGGCTTCCGTGGCTGCGGTAAGACCACCCTGGGGCGGGCATTGGCAGACCGGCTGGGCTGGGACTACCTGAGCACCGATGAACAGACCGAAGCAGCCAGCGGCAGAACCATTCCGGAAATCGTGGCCCGCGACGGCTGGCCGGTCTTCCGCCAGTGGGAGCGGCAGGTCATCGCCGGCCTGCGGGAACGGATGCGCGCAGTGATCGACTGCGGCGGCGGGGTGATCGAAGACGCCCGCAACATGGCCGCCCTGGCGCCGGGTTCGCTGATCGTCTGGGTCGATGCCACTCCGGAGGTCATCCTCCAGCGCCTGCGCGCCTCCGGCGACCGCCCCCTCCTCAATCAGGATAATCTGGAAAAAGATATCGTCGAGAATTACCGCCGGCGCGAGCTGCTTTACCGGCAGTACGGTGAGGTGCGGGTGGATACATCCGATGCGGTGGTGGAGGGGCTGTGCGGGGAGGTCGAGCGGGTGTTGGGGGCTTGATCAACGACAATAAATTTAGGCGAATAAAAGTATCCGCAGAGAACCGCAAAGAAAAACGGAGCTATGTCGTTTGGTGAGGGTGTAGAGGTTCGATTATTTTAGTAGAAGCATCCATTTATAAAGGATAAAGATAGTGTTAAACAAATCATGTTCGCCTTTGAACTCACCCCCGGCCCACTCTTTTTGCAGCCGATGCAGTCACCCGGAAGGCACCACCGGCCGCCGCCGGCAGTGCCTCTCTCCGGAATTACCACCTATCTCTCCAATTCCCCAAACAAAAATAGCATCGTATGCCCCGTCGTGTGGGTCATACGATGCTATTTGATTAACATCATCTTTTTAGTTTGGGTAAATTGTTCTCGTTGGTTTTGACTCACCTGAAGCTGATAGAAATACACCCCGCTGGCAAAGCCGCCGGCATTCCATTGAACCTGGTGGGCGCCAGCCGCAAGTTGACCGGAAGCCAACTCCGCCACCTCACGCCCGGCAATGTCGAAAATCTTTAAATGGACAAAACCGTTCGTCGGCAGATCAAATGCGATGGTGGTGGTGGGATTGAAGGGATTCGGGAAGTTTTCATGCAGCGTAAATTTTTCCACGATATTTTCGTGCGAATTATCTCCGATTCCCGTCATATAAGCATACGCTTCAACAGCATTGGTCGGCGTAAATGGGAAGCTGGTGGCGCTGCCGCCAAGCGCATATAATAAATTATCGACGATCACGGCGGCAAATAAACCTCTGGCGGTCGGAATCAACTGCTCGCGCTCTCTCCAGGTATCACTATCCGGATCATACTCGAGGACACTTGCCGTCAGCGGGCTATGGGGAAAAGCGGCTTCCGATCCGCTTACAATATAAAGCTTTCCGTTCAACTCGCCGGCAGCAGCTGCATAAACCGATCTCGGCGCCGGCAGATCTGCTACGGATTCCCAGGTATTCGTAACCGGATCATATGCTTCGACGGCAACTGTCTCTCCACCGGATCCGGCGTTCGTATCCCCGCCACAGGCGTAAATCTTTCCATTGACGGCGGCAATTTCAAAACTGTGCCTGGGGGTGGGCATATCCGCTTTGGGGGTCCAGGTATCGGTTTGCGGATCATATACTTCGACGGTCGAAAATACCTGCCCGGCGCTAAAATTAGCGCCGCCGATCGCATAGATCTTACCGTTGACCGCCACCGCCCCGAGGATCACTCTTGGTACCGCCATACTTGATTTAGTGGACCAACTGCTATTGGAGGGGTCGTACATCTCCACGGTTCCCAGTACGCCTGACCCCGGGCTCGTTCTGCCGCCGATCGCATAGATCTTTCCATCGACAGAAGCGGACGCCAACACTTCACGCGGCGTGGGCATAGGCGGCAGTGTGGTTTCCCAGATATCCAACACAGGGTCGTACGCTTCAAGGACTGAAGTACCCGTACCCAATCCGACATTCCCGCCAACGGCATATATTATTCCATCGGCCACACTCGCACTCAGCGCAAATCTTGCCGTTGGCATGCTGGTTTTGGTTACCCAGTGGTTTTGCGCGATGCAAAGCGAAGAAGCCATCAAGACTGTTAGTGTATATTTTATGAAATTATTCCGGACCGTCTCGCTGAATTGCATTGTTACCTCCGTTTGGATAATGTGCTTTACTGTTTAGGGTGCTTTCATCCTTTCCACTCTCTAAAAGCATGCCAAATCAGATACACCTCACATCAGAAGAGGCACTAACATATAAAGATACAAATATTTGCGAGATATATTGAATGTGGTCAGAGCAGCGGCATCTGCGAAACGGGGATATCAGGCTTCGACATTACGTGTCGAGTACTGGAAAGATATATTGTTTATACTGAAGTTATGATCGACAAGATACTACTATCCTAAGAGCAGGGAATCCGAACCCGATGCAAATTACGGCCTGCGAATCCCCAACTTCCGCATATGATAGCGGATATTGTGTTCCGACATGCCCAGCATCCGGGCCGCGCGCGACTGATTCCATTCGCATCGTTCCAGGGCCTCGAGAATGACCTGCTTCGAGAAGGTTGATAGCTGCTCATTGAATGATGCGGTCGCGGCATCATCGGCACGCCAATCGTTGAGCGCGGTTTTCAGATCCGGCGGCAGCATGGTCAGCGAAATGCTGTTCGCCTCCGGCGGGGTAAGGGCCAGCAGGCGTTCCACCAGATTCTGCAATTCCCGGATATTGCCGGGCCAATCTTTCTGTTTTAACCAGTCGATGATATGCGGCGGAAACATCACCTCCGGCCGGCTGCTCTGTTCCAGAAAATGACGTACCAGTAACCCGATGTCTTTTCGCCGCTCGTTTAAGGAAGGAATGTAAATTGGGTAAATATGCAACCTGTAAAACAAGTCTTCGCGGAAACGGCCCTCCTGAACCATCCCCTGCAAAGCGGCGCTGGAGGCGGAGATAACCCGCACATCCACCTTACGAAGCTGCCCTCCCCCCAACGGCATGATCTCCCCTTCCTGTAACACCCGCATCAATTTCGCCTGGATCGCCAGGGAGAGATTGGCAATCTCATCGAGGAAAAGCGTACCGCCGCTCGCCTTCTCGAACCAGCCTTTACGGGCGATTACGGCTCCGGTAAAAGCGCCTTTTTCATGTCCGAACAATTCCGCTTCGACAAGATTCTCCGGTATCGCGCCGCAATCAACCGCCACAAAGGGACCTTCAGCGCGCCGGCCAAATTTGTGCAGCGCCCGGGCCACCAGTTCCTTGCCGGTGCCACTTTCGCCCTGCAGCAGCACCCGAATATCGGTTCTGGCGGCAGCCTCAATCGCTTGCAGCATCTCCAGAAAGGGCTTGCTCTTGCCGATCAATCCAACCGCCCGGTATTTGGGAATCAAGGTTTTCGTGGAAGCCGGGGGCAGGAACATCCCGGCGTACAATTCGGTATTCCGGAAATAAGGGACGGAAATCGTGGCGATTTTCTTGAGGTAATCCATCTCGGCGCTGTCAAAACCTTTTCGCTCAGCGTTTCGGACAACCAGGATTGCCCCCAGCAGCGTGCCGGCGATCTGGAGTGGCGCGCCCAATACGGACATTCGCTGGTCGTCGAAATCAATCTCCTTGAATCGGGGGTCTTTGTGAATGTTATTGGCCAGCAAAGGCCGGCGCTGCTGAAAAATCCATCCGGCAATCAAACTGTGGCGGATCTGGGATAACCGCTGCTCGCGGCGCGTTTCCCCGCTGAAAAGCACGGTTTTCCGGGTCTCGCGGGTTTGGGGATTGATCAGCACAATCACTGCGTAGTCACTCACAAGCAGGGTGGCCGACTCATTGGCGATCAGGGAGAGAATTTCATCAAAGCTATTCTGCGCGCTGAGCGCTTCCGCAAACTCGAAAAGATGTTGATGATCCAGTGGAGGCATAATCCAGGACATCCTCGTGTGCTCTGTGTCTCTGTGGCAATTATATTTGATATTCGCCAAATGATGCGTCAATCGATCCGACACCCGTTATCACCTGGCAATTGAAACACCCTGCTTCAGCCGTTCAACCCGTTTTTCAGCTTCTACGACTTGTGGTTTCAGCACCGGATCGCAATCCCGCCAGTGCCAGATGAACTGTTCATAATGGGTGATGGCCTGCTCGACCTCACCCATTTCTTCAAATATCTCTGCCATCAGGTGATGTTTCGGTGCTTTGTAGATCAGTTCCGGATAGCTGAAGCTGCCCAACAAGCGCAGCCAGCGCAGCGCTGCTTCAGGACGCCCCAATTTTCTCAAAACCCGGGCACGCAGGAAACGCTCGTACGCCATCGCATGTATAAAATCGCGGGGCGCAAGGCCCCGGTTCCATTTTTCCAGGGTCAGTTGCTGCAAGTTGTTCCATGCCGCATCGAAATGCCCATTTTCATAGTTGACTTTTGCACGGATCGTATGGATGAAGTTGGAGATTATATTTTGGATTGCCTCATCCCGAACCTCTAGCAGGGCCTGCTCCAGGGAGTCTGCCTGAATGCTCGCATCCCCCAGATCATTACGGTAAAGATCCAGCAACGCCATGCCAATATGCTTTTCCATACCGGACGTCGCGACGATCTGAGCCTCCAAAGTATCCAATACACCCGGCGGGATGACATTATACGGTACATCATTGAACTGAAGCCAAAACAAAGCGGACGGCTTTGACTTTACAAACCATCGATTGCCTTCACGCCATTTTCCCAAAGCGGCTTTTAGAAAAGCAAGCGTCATATAACCCTGGATTTTCCATCTGGATTCCAGATAATCCGCCAGCAAATACGATGCGATGTTTTCCGCTGTTTCGTAATCACGGTTCAAAAGTGCCACGATTTTGCTGATGTAACCCAAATGCAATGGATTGAGATTACTCAGTTTGACGTTCAGCAAATCATCCTGGCCGGCCGTGCCTTCCAGGTAGGCCAGCCCGGGGCCCAGATATGCGGCAAAATTGCTTTCCGGGGCGATCTCCAGACGTTTTCGCATGGCCCGGATCAACGCTTCTTTATCTGTTTCCACCACTGCCGCAAATTCGAAAGGAAAGAAGCCCATTTCATAATTCGGAAACACTTCGTTCAGCCGGGCGGCAATCTTCCTGGTTTCATCATACGTCTGCCCCTTCAGCGGGGCATACCAGCCCAAAATCTCACTGAGCATATGCAGCGTCTGCCAGTCATGCGGGTAGGCTCGTAAGATGCGGCGCAGCCCCTGTTCGGCTTCGGCAAGCGCTAATCGCGAACGGTGCTGATAGGCGCTCAGGAAGTCGCGGTCCGGCTGCGACAGCTTCTCCTGGTACCTGACGGCCTGGCGGACCAGAAATGAAACACTCAACTCGGTGCGGGATGAGTAGCGGCGGTGAACTGCCAGGCGCAACCAGGCAAGCGCAAAAGTGGAATCGAATTGAACCGCCCGCCACCAATCATCCACCGCCAGGGTATACTGGCCGGTGCGCAATTTAGCTTCCCCGGCCATAAAGGCCGAAAGTGCCTCGTGCGAAGCGGTGGAGAGCGACTCAAGACTCAAGTCCGGTGACGCCTTTTCGATGCCTAACCGCTTTATGAGCTGGAGGCCAATGTCATCAGCCAGCTTGAGGTAATCCATCTTCGGCAATACCTTGCTTTCGCAGGCGGCCAGGAGTGAACCATCATAGCGGTACAATGACGCCGCCAATTTCAAGTTGTCATCGCTCTGGTAGATCGTCCCCTGAACATAGAATTCCGCCCCAAAGTGCCTGGCAACAGACACTCCCGCATCCGCGGGCAGGTTTCCGGAATAGCTTTCATTAATATGGCTATAAACCGCAATGGGATCTACACGCTGAATTTCACCTGTGCCATCCAGCCGGATCGCCAGCAAATCTGTCACGCTTTCTTTGAGATGCTCCAACGCCTGATCGCCCTGCAACCCAAAGGGCAAGACGGCCAGCCGGTTTTCGACAATCGATTGATGCTGCGATTCTGAGTATGAGATCTCAAAGTTGCGCGAGATAAAAACCATCAGGAACAGCAAGAGCATAACTCCCATCGCGACAAATGCGCTTCGCCGGTGCTGTATCCATTTGCTTTTCAGATGCCGCTCAGGTTTTTGGCCCATCCGGATCAATTGCAGGTCATTCAGAAGGTCACTCATGGAAGGATAGCGGTGCTGCGGTTTTTTCATCAAACACCGGTCGATGACATCAGACAGGGCTTTCGGCGCCTCAGTATTGACGCGTTTTACCGGTACATGCCGATTGCTGACCACCGCAAACGCCAGACCTTGCTCGTATTCTGAACTGAAAGGAAGCTGCTCCGTCACCATTTCATACAGCATAACCCCCAGCGACCAGATATCCGAACGCTGGTCAGCCTCACGGCCCTGGGTTTGTTCGGGAGACATGTAAGCCTGGGTGCCAAAAACCGCGCCGGTACGGGTATGCTTGCTCTCACCGGCGAGTTTGGCCAGCCCGAAATCCAGGATCTTCACCGCTCCCCGGGGGGTGATCATAATATTAGCGGGCTTGATATCCCGATGAACAATCCCGGCGGCATGCGCCTGTTGCAGCCCTTCCCCGATCTTTATCGCGATATCAAGCGCATCGTCAAGCGGGATCATGCCGCGGCTGATACGCTGCTCCAGGGTTTCCCCTTCGTAAAATTCCATGGCGATGAAGAGCTGGCCATGTGCCGTTGCGCCAATTTCATGAATGGTACAGATACTTGGATGGTTCACCCGCGAGGCTGCACGGGCTTCGTTGACAAAACGCCGCTTGCTTTCTTCATTGCGGATCAGGTTAGGCTGGAGAAACTTCAGGGCCACATCCCGGCCGAGCTTTGTGTCCTTAGCCTTGAAGACAAGCCCCATCCCGCCTTCCCCCAGCTTCTCGGTTATGCGGTATTGGGCGACCTGATCACCGATTTTTACGATATCCATTAATTTACTTCATTTCTAATTCTACTTTCAGACTTGAAAAATTGACCCACGAAATACTCGAAAAGGCACCTCAAAAAGGTAAAATTTATGAACCTTTCGCATCATTTCGAGTATTTCGTGGGCATTATTATCCATCATTCAGGATAATGCCTTAAAGTAGCACTTTTAATCCTTACGCTTCCCATCATCTTTTTTCGGATTGCCCGGACGTTTTTTCTTTTCCTGTGCAATTTTCGATTTGGCTGTTTTCTCCTTCGCTGCGGTCACGGTTTTCCCGGCAGTCTTTTTCCCGGATTTGGCGGGCGCCGCCTTCGCCTTCTTCCCGGATGCTGCCGCTTTACGCCGGGCAGGCCCCTTCAGCGCCGCCAGCAGCTTCTCCACCCGGTATTCCGAAGCAGCCTCCGCTTTTTGCCATTTTTCGACCACCTCATAGATCGCCAGGATGGTCTTCCCGGTTGCCTCCGGCGCCGGGGTTTTCTTTTTCCGGCCGGTAGCAGATGCCGGTTTGGCGGCCGTCTCAGCCGGAGCAGCGGCAAGATGCCCGGCCACCCCAATCACAAACAGCCAGCCGGCAAGGGTGCCGAAGCCTTCCTGATTGAACCAGAGCACCTCATTGAAGCGGTTCACCTGAAGCAGATGCTGCACCTCCGGATCGCGCAGCAGTCGAGCTAGCAGCGCATGGGCCCGGTCTTTTTTAGGCGCCTTCTCATCAAACCAGCCCTGACAGGCGGTGAGCAGTTTCAGCATCGTGCCGGCATGGGCCGCTTCGTCGGCATTCAACCCAAGCTTGGTGAGGGTATTGCGCACCACTTTATGGATCAGCCATTCATCCAGCAGGGTACGGCTGCGGGTGGCGCTGTCGCCGTTTCCGGCAATCGCTCCCAGGCGATGGAACAATGTCCAGCAGAGCAGCACTTCCCGGGCGGCGGTTGCATCCAGCCGGGCATCCAGCACTTCGGCGGCGGCTTTGAATTTTCGCGACCCGGGTGGCGCATACTGTTGGCGCAGCTTCTCGCCGTTCAGGCCCCACAGCATCTCTACTTCCCGGCGCACCTGCCGGGCCAGCGGCGCCGCGACTTCCTGAAAGCCGCCATATGCCTTCCCCGCTTCCAGGAAATTTTGGTAGCGCGTTTCTAGATCGTCGAGTATCGCTTCATCCGGGCGTGTATCAGTTGAAGCTTCGCCCACAGTATCCGCCGCCGGCAGCAGTTGCTGCAGGAAATCCGGATTGACAAACTCGCGCAGCGCCTGGTGAATCGGCTGCAGATGCAGCTCCTGCAGCGCCTCGTCGATGCTCGGCACCCCCCGCCCCTGCAAACTGGCGTTCAGGCGGGCATATGAGCGGCTCGCGTCATCGCGCACCTCGCGGAAGTCCAGAAACACCTGGTATTTATAGGCTCCCAGTTCGATATACATCCCCTGCTCCCACAAGGTGCGGGCATGATAGATATATTCCAGGCCGTTGATCTGATCGCGGAAGATCAAATAGTCATCTTCCCCGCTGGGCAGGGCCAGGCCTTCTCCCAGGGTGCGCTGGCGCAGCACCTTGCTTTGTCCCTCGCTGTCCTTCTCGGAGAAAGCCGCCGAGGTGCGGATCCATCCCCGGCAGTCGGCATAGGCATTGTGAAACACCACCAGGGTGCGCTCGCCGCGGTAGCGATTGGAGTAGGCGAAGACGTTCTCGTTTACGCTGCCGTTGGGATTGTAAAGATCATAGAGCAAAAAGTGCTCCACTTCCGCAAAGAGATAGCGCTTTTTCAGCAGCGGGAATATCTCCCGCTCATGCCGCGACACCAGGTACGGATTCGGAGCTTCATCGTGATAAGCCCGACGGTACTCCATGCCGTACTTCTCCCGAAACCCTTCTACCTGCCCGTGCCCGAACATCGGCAGGCCCGGCATGGTGGCCATCATCATACAGATCCCGAAATACTTGTCGCCGTCGCCGAACTGGTTGACGGCGGTTTCCTCATCGGGATTGTTCATGAAGTTCACATAGCGTTTGAGTACTTCCGGTTCAAACTCGATAGTGTTCTTGATGGTATAACGGTATTTCTTGTTTTCCTCGTTCTTGAGCATGTTCATAAAAGCGCTGTTGTAGACCCGGTGCATCCCCAGGGTGCGCACAAAATAACCTTCCATCATCCAGAAGGCCTCCGCCAGCAGCAGGGTATCCGGGGCCTCCTGGGCCACCCGGTCGACCACCTCGCGCCAGAATTCCACCGGCATGGCGGCATCGAACTGGGCCTTGGTGAGGCCGTATTCCGCCCGGGAGGGGATATCCCCGCCGCTGCCCGGCTCGGGGTACCACA
Organism: Calditrichia bacterium; assembly: GCA_020635015.1. Lineage (GTDB taxonomy): Bacteria > Calditrichota > Calditrichia > RBG-13-44-9 > J075 > JACKAP01. The sequence goes on from JACKAP010000019.1 coordinate 13,565, forward strand.
GGCGCTGGTAGTGGCGCTTGGCCAGGGTCATGGCGGCGTCGAAGCGGATGATTGGAAAGCGCCGCGCCACCTCCAGAATGGTCTGGATCACCGCCTCCCGCACCTGGGGATTGAGATAGTTCAACTGGGCGGTATCGTTCCAGGGCATGCTGGTGCCGTCATTGCCGTGATAGATGTAGCGGGTAACCCCGTTGCGCAGGTGGTGCCATTTGAACACCACCGCTGCATCGGTGCGGTCGTAGTAATGCTTCTCCAGGTAGATGCCAATGTCGGGATGCTCGGAGAGATCGGCGCTGTTGAAATCGTAGGAGGGGAACGGCGGATAGGGCAGTTGCACAAACCAGTCGGGGTGCTCCACCATCCATTTCGAGACCACCCCGGTATGATTGGGCACCATGTCGCTGGCCAGGCGAATCCCCCGCTGCCAGCAGCGGTCGCGCAGCACGCTATAAGCAGCATCACCGCCCAGCTCATTGGCAATGGTGTAGGAATCCAGGGCATAGGCCGAGGCCTCCGCCTCCGGATTGCCGCACATGTGCTTGATCTTTTGCGAGGCCTTGCTGCGCTCCCAGATGCCGATCAGCCACAGCCCGGTAAAGCCCCAGCGGGCCAGTTGATCGATCTCCTCGTCGGGGATCTCGTCCAGCCGGCGGATCGGGCGCTGGTATTTTTTCGAGAGCTGATCCAGCCACACCAGGGTGCTCTTGGCCATCAGCACCAGGCGGGGCATCCAGTGCATGTCCGGGCTGAATTGTTCCGGCTCATCATCGGCATAGGCATAATCCGGCACATGGGTGGGGGCGGTGCCCAGGCCGGGATTAAAGCGGATCTTCTGCTCCTCGCTGATAAAATCCATCCCGCGCAGCAAGCGCACGTCGTAAGGCTGGCCGGGCACGCCCCAGGTTTCCATGAAGGCTTTGCCCAGCAACAGCTCCCACTTGATCCGCGCCGCCCCGCTGAGGTACATCCCCCAATGATCGCGCATGAAGCGCAGTTGCTCGGTCAGCGATCCGGGGCTCTGCTGGGCCGGAAGGCGCAGCAGGCGGATCAGGTTCTGCTCCCCGCCGGCCGGACCGAACAGCGGCTGGGTATCGAAGAAATTGTAGACCTCCTCCATCACTTCCCCGTAGCGGGTCTGCTCCCGCAGCGGCGCGTCGTCAAACAGCTCCTGGTAGCGGGAAAAGGCCGGATTGAGGTTCGCCAGCCAGAGCAGGAGCATCTCTTCCAGGGCGATCTGGCGATTGGCAACCCCGTCGGTCTGCCCTTTCAGGTAATCGGCGACATTGATTTTCTCCAGGTAAACGTCCAGCGGAGGGAACTCTTCCACGAAGATCCGCAGGGTCTTCTCCACCTCAGCGGGACTGAAGTGCGTCTCCAGCCAGTCTAATGCCTCGGCAAACACCCCCGGCTTGATGCTCTCACGGTACTGGGTGATGAGAATGTGCATGATCTCATCGATCAGGCCCATGGCATTGATCTCCGCCGCGCTGACCGCCTGCTCCGGAGAATTAACCAGATCGCGCTGCGCATTGACCTTCTGCGCAAACAACTGGGCGGCGTGGAAGTTGGCAAAGATGACCTTTCCTTTAGCGGTAAAAAGGGTGAGATCGAACTGATACTTGTCTCGCGCCTTGCGGGAAACGTGAAATTCCATGGTGGGAGCGGGCCCTGCCGGATCCGCCGAAGCAAAGGGAAGCCGGGTGAAGCCGGCCTGGATGGCAATCGTATTGTTCACGGAAGAAATTCCTCTCTTGTCATAGATCCATTTGATCTCGTATGCTGATCACAGAAGAAGAAATATAACAAGCCGGTCGATATTATGAAACCTTTATTGTTCGCTTTGTGTTTGCGGAGTACGCGATCTGCGTCGTCACCACCGCGATCTGTTCCGGGTAATCCTGACGCAAATCGCGCACCCCGCAAATGGTACCCCAAATCGCAGCTCCGTTTATCCATTCACAAAATAAAAATCTCCGTGCCAAAATAAATCTTCCTGACTACATTGGCTGCTCACTGATACCACATGGTCTTAAAATGAGCATTTACCGATGAGCATTCACCATTTACCATTAAAAATGTTGTTATATATACCCAAGGAAAACCCATCCCATGCTCGATAAATCTTCCGACACACCCGGCTTTACCGCGCGGGCGGCGGTCATTGCGGTGGTGCTATCGTTGTTTTTGCTGGCCAGTTCGACCTACATCGCCGTCAAGATCGGGGCGCTGCCCTGGCCGATCGTGTTTTCGGTAATCGTTTCCGGCGGGATCATCAAGCTCCTCAACCGCCGCCGCCCGGTGAATATTCACGAGATCAACGTCGCCCAGGCCGGTGCCAGCATCGGGGGGTTGATCGCCGCCGGCATCGCCTTCACCGTTCCGGGCATCCTGTTTTTGAACCAATCGCAGGGACTGCAGATCGATTGGCCCAATCCCTGGCTGCTCGGCCTCTTGACCGCCCTGGCCGCCCTGCTCGGGGTGTTGCTCTCGATCCCCCTCAAACAGACCTTCATCGACCAGGAACAGCTCCCCTACCCTGCCGGCACCGCCGGGGCGGAGTTGCTGAAGCTGGGCAAGGCCGGAGGCAGCCAGATGCTGGCCATCGTGGTCTTCGGCGCGGCGGCAGCGCTCTTTGCCCTGCTGCGTGATGTTTATTTTCCCGCCGGCCTGAGCTTTCCGGCGCTGGCGGCGCTGGGTTTCTTCATCGTGCTCTATCCCATGCCCCTGGCGGTCAGCGCCGGGTATATCCTCGGCCCCCGCGCCAGCCTTTCCTGGTTTGGCGGGGCGGCGCTCGGCTGGCTGCTGATCGTTCCCCTGCTAATCGGCAACCAATTTGAGGTGGCCGCCGCCCGCAGTTGGATCCAGAACCTGGGGATGGGCATGGTGCTCGGCTCCGGCATCGGCTTTTTTTTCACCTACATCATCCCCCGCCTCCGCCAGATCTTCGGCCCGCTGCTGAAATCGCGCAGCATTCTGCTCCGCCTTTTTCCGCTATTCTCCATCCTGGGGCTGTTCGGCCTGCTGCTGATCGGGGTGCCGTTTTTCGCCGCCTTCCTGACCGTCATCGGGGTATGGATGATGGTCACGGTGGCCGCCCGCATGACCGGGGAAACCAACATCAATCCCCTGGAGCAATTCGGGATCTTCATCGGGCTGGTGATCGCTTTCATCTACCATCTGGCCGGCCTGGAATTGGGGATGTTCGCCTCCTTCATGATCGTCGCCTTCGTCAGCGTGGCGACGGCGGTGGCGGGGGATGCCGGGCATGATTTTAAATCGGCGGCGATCGTCGGCACCCGCTTTCGCGATATTATCAAGGTGGATCTGATCGCGGCAGCGGCAGCCGGATTCGCAGCGCCGCTGGTGCTGGAATCGCTGCGCAGCGGATTTGCCGGCAGCCTGTTCACCGACCTGATGCCGGCGCCTCAGGCCAAGCTGGTGGCCAGCAGCATCTTCGGCTTTGATTATCCGGGAGTCTTCCTGAGCGGTTTTGCGATCGCCTTTGGCGGTGAAGTGATCAACCATCTGCTCCCGGCACGTTTCCGCAACCGGGTGATGATCATGCCCCTGGGCATCGGACTGTTCCTGGGGCTGGGACTGGCCATTCCGATCGTGCTCGGCGCGCTGGTGCGGGGATATATCGATAGAAATCATCCCCAGCGCTATCATGGAGGATTACTGATTGCCGCCGGGGTGATGGGCGGGGAGGGCATTGCCGGCTTCAGCGCCGGGGCCCTGACCACCGCCGGCCTGGCCTTCACCAGCGGGGCCTACATCCTGATGGGTGTCTTCGGGCTGGTGCTGCTGGCTGCGCTGGGGATCAAGCGGTTTCTGCCGGAGGAAAAATTTTGAGAATGGGGCCGCAGTAGGGAAGGGTCGCGACCCTTCCCTACAAATGCGTGCAATTCATTGTCCTGGTGCCGACTCCGTCGCCCCGGAAAGCCCCGCCCCCCAGGCCGGATCAACGGCCGGGTAGGCAGGCCGGTTCACGCCCGACTTAAACACCTGCACCCCCGCCCAGCGGGATTTTTTGAAATCGATCACCCGGACGGTATCCAGGATCTCTTCATAGACGGTTACCGGGAAAATCGCCGCCAGCGAGTCGGTTTTTCCGGTCAGATAGCGATTGTTCTGCTCCAGGTACACATCCTGTTTCACCCGGCCGGACAGGCTTTGAAAATCCGGTTCCTGGTCTTTGCGAATTCGGTAGCGTGCCTGATGAGCGGCAAAGTAGGCCACCGCTTCCGCGCTGTCGACTTGCGCCGGGAGGCTGAAATGAGTGCGGGTGGCGTTATAGACCCACTTGTCGCGCCACAATGCCAACTCTTGCTGCACCGCCGGGGTCTGCTGCAACTGCTGCCGCTCCGCCTCCCGGCGCAGAAAATGATCGCGCAGGGTGATGGCAACGGTATTGTTCAGGATATCCAGGAACTCGGTCTTACCATTATACCCCACCCGCATCCGGCTGGGGTCAAATTCTTTTAGAAACGCTGCGATGGAAATCTGTCCCCCCTTAAAGGTGGTGAACGGTGCTGCCTCCTGCTCGCGCAGCGCCTTCAGATGGGGGAAATCCGTTCCGGCCTGCTGCACCGCGGTTGCAAAATCGCGGAATTGCCCCTCGCCGCGCTGATGCCATTCCAGCACCGCGTTGGCCAGAAGCTTCATCGACTCGCCCCGGGTGACCACATTTTTGGGGCTCATCAGGTCGGAGACGTAGCGGGTCACTGCTTCCTGCAGTTTGCGGTAGTAGACCATCTGTTCAAACGTGCTGGCCTTGCCAATATATTCATTGGTGGTCACCCCCTGGCGGCGGATATCCAGCACCTGAAACACCAGGTACTGGCCGTCGATCTCCACCGGATCGGAAATGTCGCCGTAGGGAAGGTCTTTGATCGCTTCCAGCACCTCCGGTGAGACTTCCATCCAATTTTTGTAATCGGTCTCGAAATCTTGGGGATTGATCTGCCGTTCCGGATTGTTGCGCAGCTGTTCGTCGACCACCTCGGCATATCCACGCTCGCGCATTGCCGCAGCGATCTGCTGCGCTTTCTCCCGGCTGCTCTCCGGCCAGTAGCGGAATTTGAAGCTGACTTTTGATTTATTGATCGCGTCTTTGATCTCATCCATCGAAACCGTGATCTTGCTTTTCACTTCCCGTTCGATCAACGCTTCCACCATCAGTTCATTCAGCAGCTTCGCCTGGGCGTTCTGAACACTTTCGGATTGGTCGAAGCCCCGCCGGTATCCTTCCAGGGCCAGAAGTTCTTCCTTAATCATATAGTCCAGGTAAGTGCGTTTCCGGTCCGGGCCGGTTTTCAGGTGGGCGAATCCGGCTTCGTAGTTACGGCGGAATTCCCGAACCGTGATGGTTTTATCCCCCACCCGGGCCACAATACGCGCTTCCGGATCGGGCTTCTCCCGGCTGCAGGACCAGAACAGCGGCAGCGTGAAACCGCTCAACAACAAAATGATCAGAAAGCGAGAAAAAATATATCGGGGAAAGGAAAGGGGTATGGACATCAGGTCTTTCAGCATTATTTCAAGCAGGTAACAAGTTTAGGATCTATAAAAACGTAGCCACAGAGGCACAGAGCCCACTGAGAACGAACAACTGAACACTGACAAATCTCTGTGTTCTCTGTGTCTCTGTGGCAAGAAAGATAATACGCCCGATCAATCAAAAATGATCCCCACCGAAAAGCGGTGGGCATTTTCCAGCGGTCCCCAATCGGAGTAGGCATAATCTACCCGGAATCCCATCTTGCCGCGCTCGAAATAATCGATCCCGCCGCCGACGGTCAAGCCGTTGATCGCATCCTGTTCGTAGAGATTCTCGTAGCCGGCCCGGAGGAAGAAGATCCCGGCATAGCCGTATTCAAATCCCATATTGATGCTCTCGGTGGTATTGCTGGGGTGGTTCAGATCGGTGCTGGCCACCATACTGCCCAGCGCGCCCAGGTCCTGCTGGTAGGATATCCCGGCGCGGAACAGGATCGGGAGCGGATAAGAGCCGGTTTCATAGCTCACCGGAATACGGTCGACGTTGAGATTTTTCTCATCCGGGTCGGTGGTGGTGGCCAGATCGCGACCGCGCAGACTGATCTCGCCCCCGAAATTGCTCATGCTCATCCCCAGCTTCAAGCCTTTCACCGGGGTACTGTAGAAGACTCCCAGATCCAGCGCGAAGGTGCCGCCGGTTTCGTTCCAGATCTTCTGGTTGATGTATTTACCGGTCATCCCAAAACTGAAGCGGTTGGTCAGGGCGGAGGCCCAGGTCAGGGCCACGGCATAATCCCGCGCCCCGTAGGTCTCCCCGGTGCCTTCCGGCCGTTCGGTGGTGCGCACCGGCTGATCGCCATAGTTAAGCATAATCATGCTGACCCCGATGGTCGAGTTGAAGAACGGGAGGGGCAAGGTGGCGCCGATAAAATCATAATCGGTACCGACCAGCCACTCGTTGTGCATCACTTCGATCTGCACATTGTTCATCCAGACGATACCGGCCGGATTGTAGTAGAGGGCGGTCGGATCATCGGCGACGGCCACATAGGAACCGCCCATCGCCATGGCCCGGGCGCCGACCCCGATCTCCAGAAAGGAGGCAGCATTGGTGCCGACGCCGCTCACTTCCGTCTCGAACTGGGCGAAGAGGCTGCCAAAGCTGAAAAACCAAATCGTGAATAAAGCGACATATTTTAAATTTTTCATGTGAACACCCGAATGTGTGAGTTTTTTCGTCATCCTTTTCGATATCCCGCTACCCGGCGTCATTCCAAGATCTCTGCGGAATGGCGCCGGCATGGCTGTCATTTATTTGATCACCGCAAATTTACCGGTTTTGCTGCCGATACCCGGTGCATCTACCACATAGAAATAAATGCCGTGGGAGATCTCCAGGCCGTCTTTGGTGCGCAGATCCCAGGCTAAACGGCGATTCTTCTCCGTAGCGGAATGATCCAGGGTGCGCACCAGCCGGCCGGAAACCGTAAAGATCTTGATGGTACAGCGCTTGGGCAGGTTCACGAAGTCAATTTTGCGATCGCCGCGCCCTTCTTCTTCATTGACCACTTTTCTTTCCAGGGTGCTAACCGCGATATAGGGATCGGGAACCGTATAGATATCATCCAGTTCATTTTTCGTCTTAACATCATCGAAGTCATTGCCAATCATGGTGAACTCGAAGCTGTCATTGCGGTCGAAAATTTTCCGGGTGATCACCTGCAGCACGTCACCGGGAGCCGGCGCGATCCGCGCGGTTGAGTCCACATCGCCCGGGTAGCGGAATTCTATCCCCCACAAGCGCTTGAGATCGGTGCGGTTGTTGAAGATGGTGATGCGGTCGCCATGATCCAGTACTTCCGGCTCCGACTGCTCGGTCAGCAGGAAGATCAGCCGGAATGGATCATCCGGATCGGTGACATCCCAAACCTGGAAGTTGGTGGGCCGGCGGTTCAGCGATGTATCTGCGCCGGCGCCAAGCACCCGGATCTCGTAATCCCGCGCCACCGGCTGGCCGGTATTGACGCCGGTCAGGCCGTAGGCCTTCAAGGGTGAACTTCCGGTCGACCAGTAGGATGCATTGGTGTCGACCTTGGTGGTATCATTGTGCAGGATCACCCGGAAGCCTTCGGTAATCATATCTTCGCTCAGATCATTATTCTTTGGATTGAGCACATTCAACAAGGTCGCATCATCGGTAAGGGATTTGACCACCATTTTATTGGTAAAGCCGGTATAGCGCAGGGTATCAAACTGTTCGAAGCGGCCGTCGTCCTCAAATTCGACCCGGTATCGGTGGTTGGTGAGGACCTGGTGCGGATTATACACCTGCACCTCCACCCGCCCGGTGCCGCGGCCGCCGGTATGTTCGATGCCTGCATCGCTGACCCGCGGCTCCATCCAGCCGGCGGACAATTCTGTCGGGATCACCTGGATGGTATTGGGGTCAAAGGAAATCGGCCGCCCCAGCGGATCCACCTGGATATTCACGGCGCATTCGGTCGGCGAGATCACCTGTAGCGCTTCCTTCTCTGAGATATCCGGATAAAATGCCGGAATATATCCCTGATCCACCGAAGCAATCGCATAGTAGTAGGTGCGGCCGTTGGTCACGTCCACATCGACAAAATTATGCTCCAGCCCGCTGTCGGTGCCCATGTTGTAGGTCACCCCCAGATTGCTGTTCTCGCCCAGCTCGCTGCCGATGGAAACCGGATGCAGCCCTTTCAGACCGTTATCCAGGTCGAAGATCGCCAGCGGTTCGAACAGGAAGGGATTGCCGAAACCGTCGGTGATGGTTTTGATTTCCTGGAAGGAAGGCTCGGTGCTCTTGTAAACGTAGTAGGCTTCGAAGTCGAACCCGTAGATCGGGTCGCGCGACAGTTCCGCGCCGGTATCCCACTTCAGGAACACCCGCTTGTCGTCGGCGGTTGCTTCCAGCACCGGCTGCCGCGGCGGCTTGGCGAAGTTGTAGTCGTTGTCATAGATCACCTGCATGGTGCGCTTGTTGCGCAGAATATCATCGAAATCGTTGCCGAACACCAGGGCGATGGCATAACGATGGGTGCGCTCACCGCCGGAAAAGGAGACGTATCCACTGCCGTAGGTAAAGGAGATATCCACCTGGTAACCGTCGACGATCTCGAAGGTGCCGGGCGGAATTTCCGTCGACCAAAAATGCTCGTCTCCTTCGATGCCGGGATCTTCCCGGGTGCTGCGCAGGTACCATGAGGTCAGACCCACCTGGTCGGATTCATCGTTGTCGGTAAACTCAAAATTCGGCTCGCCGAGATCCGGCACGCCATTGGCCTCGGTACCGTCAGGATCCGGACCGCTATACTCAAAGAATTCCGGGCCGAGGCCGTCGGAACCAAGGTCGTCGTTGAGCAATTCGACATCCAGGCGGCCGTTTTCATTCAGGTCTTCTCCCGGATCCAGCACGCCGTTGAAGTTCACATCCTCAGTATCATATACCCCGTTGCCGTTTTCATCTTCCCAGGGCACCCAGTCGCCGTCATCGTCGATCCCGTTACCCTGGGTTTCATCCACCAGACCGTCCTGGTCATTATCGATGCCATCAAAGCCTAAGCCGGGACTTTCCAGGAAGGCGAACCCGAAATATCCCAGGGGCAGGCCCTGGTTGGAGATGAAGGTCTTGTTCCAGGAATAGGTGATGTCGTCGATTTCGTCGAAGAAAGCGTCGTCATTGGTGAAGGAACCGCCCATATCCGGATCGACATACATCCCAACCACGCACTTGTCTAGGTCCTTGCCTTTATTAGTAATATCGAAAATCGAGATCAGGATATCCTCCGCCAGGCGGGCATTCCACTGGTAAGCCCGCACTTCGGTGGTCATCCCCAGCCCGCGCCGGCCGTTGGGCCAGGGACGGGGATCGTCGAAGGGATAATATTCGAACTCATCGTTTTCCCGGTCATCCATCACGTAATAGCTTTCCTGGTCGGCCCGGATATAAGAACCGAATTCACCGTTCCAGCGGCCGGACCGGACACCGGGAAATTCGTCACCCTCAACCCGGTTGTCGCCGGGATAGGAGCCGGCCGGCCAGTATTCCGGCCAGGTTTCCTTGCGGTGGGAGATGGCAAACCAGCCAACCACATTTTTCATGCTCAGATCCAGCTCGCCGTTGGCGTTGAAATCCTCCTGCGGCTGGAGGATGCCGTCCCCTTCCCCAAAGTCGTTGGTGCGGGGATTGCCGTCGATCCCTACATCCTCGCTGATCCCGTATATCAGGGGCACCGAGGTGGCGTCCGGTTGATCGAGGTTAAAGTATTTCGGCAGGGGCATGGTGGCGTATTCGTGGGTGCCATCGGGCGAGACTTCGCCAAAACGGAAGTTATCGGAAACGATATGCGTGATGTCGTTGTTCACATCCAGCACTTCCCCGGCCACGTAGAAATAGGATCCCCAAATATAATCGGAGCGGTTCACACCTTTCGGCCAGCCAATCCGCAGGTCGTTGCCGATCCCGCTGTAGGAGATCAGACCGGAGTTGATCACCGGCCCGGTCACCAGGTTGCCGTCCATCATGGCGATCCGCCGGTACTGAGCGTGACCGTCTTCCAGGGATTGGTTTACCTTGCCAAAGCGATTGCCGCCGCGGGTATTCTGCAGCGAAAGCTGCGAGCGGATCTGGGTCTGCGGCGCGGTATCCTTATAATTCTCCTGACTGTATAACCAGCCCCCATCCAGCAGCAGTGCGAGCATCAGAACTGCCGGCAGCAGGCTGCCGGTTTTCAGGCGATTGTTCCAAAAGTTCTTAAAATCCATTATCACACACCTTATTTTGATGTTAACCCGGTTTCAATTCATCGAACTTGTCTTAGAACTTAAACTCCAGCCCTAACTGAAGCTTACGGGGGCTGGAGAAATTATTCGGATTCAGATTCACTTCATCATAGGTAAACAGCCCTTCCTGAGCAAGCTGCTCTTCGAACAGTTGCTTCTCATCCGGTAGCTGGGCGATCTCATCGCCGCGTCCGGTGGTTGCAAACACTTCCTCATGATTCAGGTGATCGAACAAATTATCGATTTTAAAGAAGAGCACCGACTTCAGCCCCATCAACTTGAAATTTTTCTTGGCCTTCAGATCGACGCTCCAGCGCATCGGCTTGTGCGCGGAGGCGCGGAATTCCCGCTCGTTGAGGTCGAAGCGCTCCACAAATTGGGGATCAAAGGGCAGGCCGCTGTTCACATATCCGACCAGGCCGATGCTCCAGTTGTTCGGTTGCACGAAGTTGACGTAGGCATTAGCGGCATGGCGTTCGTCCCAATCCAGAGGCAGCACCTTGCGCTCGGCAAACACCACATCTTCTCCCCCGATCTGCACCGCGGTATTGATCAGATTCAGTGCATCCGGGCTGGAGGAACTTCCATTGGCAAAAGCGATCGTATAGTTGGCCCCGCCGTTGACCCGGTTGCCCAACTTGGTGAACCCGACCGAAATCCCCTTGGTGTTGCCGTAGTCGCGATTGATATAGCGGGTATAAGTCACATTGTCAATGGTGATCAACTGCTCGATCCCCAGCAGATTGCGGAAGTCCTTGTAATAAGCGGTCACATCCACCGAGAGGTCCTCGGTGATTCCCTGCTGCAGACCGATCTCGTAGGCGATGGTTTTCTCCGCCTTGAGATCAGCATTGCCCAAACGCCGCCCTTCCAGTTGGAAACGGGTCAGCGACACCAGCGGTTCATTATACATCAGTTCGTAGCTGGGCATCTGGAAAAAGTGCCCGTAAGAGGCATGGAAGGCCCCGTCGGAAGAGATCGGGAAGGAGATGCCCAGACGGGGGCTGAGCTGCCACTTCGCGGTAGCGTCAGCAAGGTTCTGGGAAACGCCCAGGTTAAAAGATTCGGTGCGGAGCCGGACCGGCACCACCTCATTGGGTTGGAAATAATCCAGACGCATCCCGGCATTGACGATAATGTCCCCCATCTCCAGCTTATCCTGAACATAAACGGCTCCAGCCAGGGGCTCGACGTTGAAATCGCGGTAGAGATTCGCTTCGCTGTCGGCCGCTGCGACAAAGCGGGTGGTCTGGAACGAATCTTCCCAGGTGCGCCAGTAATTGACCATGGCGTTCCAGAACTCGTCGAAGCTGAGATTGGCGCCCAGCACCGAGGCGTCGGGAGGATAGGCTTCGCTGGCCCAATCCGGTGTGGCCCGGAATCCGCGGCCATAGACATTGGCGAACACTTTGGTGACCTCAAACCCGGCCTTGATCAGGTTATGCTTATCGATCTGCCAGTTGATATCCCCGTTGGCCAGGTAGGTATCAATATAGTTTTTCCCTTCCGCATCGCCATAAAATCCGTCGGTGCTGCCCAGGGAAAAACCGTTTGAGGCCGCGGCAATCGGCATGATGCCGTCATCGCCGGGGTACAGGGCCACTTTGTTATCCTTGCGGAAATACCGCTCTGCATCCTGATGCTGCCAGGAAAAAGCCAGGTTGTAGAAGAATTTTTCCGAAGGGAAATGCTGAAACTTTAAAAATTGGGAATATTCCCAACTGCGGCTGGTGCCGGCGCCGTCCGGCTGGTAGCGGCGGAAACGGTTGTCCGGTGCACCGTCATATTCATCCAGCGACCCGAACCCCTGGTAGGTCAGAGATACCTTCGAGTGCGGGGTAAAGATCAGCTTGGCATTCAGTGAACGGGAGGTGCCGGTTCTCAGCGGCCCCATCGAACCGTCCCCGGTTGTCAGCGAATCGGGAATATAAATCACCCCGGCGCCGGCGGTAGAGCCGTATAGCTGCACCCAGCGCTGGTAGGCGGAAATCCGCCAGCCGTCGATTGGGTTGAAACGGCGCTCATACCAATTCAAACTTTCCCAGTCGTTTACCCGGCCGCTGATGAAAAATCCCAGCTTGTCGCGAACAATCGGGCCCGTCAGGCTGAACTGAATATCTTTTTCCGCGGTGGGATTAAAATCGCTTACTCCCAGGTAAATCTCATCATGCCCGCTCAGCCATTCACCGGCATAGGTCTGCACATTACCGGAGAACTTATTCGCCGGCTTTTTGGTCACGATATTTACCACGCCGGACTGGGCCTGGCCATACTCCGCGTTGAAGGTACCGCTGATCACCTCCAGCTCTTCGATCATATTGGTCTCGATCGTCACATTGCTGCCGCCGCTCTGGCTGAAGGCGTTGCTCACCGGAATACCGTCGACGATGTAGGTCACCTCACGGGCCCGGCCGCCGCGGAAGTGCAGCTCTCCTCCGCTGCTCACCACCCCGGCCTGCAGTTCGATCACTTCCGAGATTTCCGTAACCGGCATCAGGTCAACGGTTTCCGAAGAGACGATAGCGGCACTGTGGGTGCGGTCAATCTCGATGGCAGCGCGATTGGCTTCTACCACCACTTCCTGACCTTCTACCGTGGCCGGCAGCACCGTTACGTGCTGAGTCGTGGTGCGGTCGACGCTGATGCGCACATTCTCCACGGTGGTTGAGGCGTATCCGACATAAAAAACCGTCAGCCGGTAAGTGCCGGGCGGCACGTTGATGATCGCAAAGTAACCGTCCTGATCGGTCGAAGATCCCAGCCCGGTTCCTTCCAGGACGACATCTGCGCCGATCAATGCCTCGCCGGTCTTTTGGTCCTTGACCGTACCGACGATCTTGCCGGTGGTTCCGGCAAGCAGTAGCTGAGCGCTGAACAGCAGAACCAGCACAACGGCAAATTTTTTCATAAATGCACGCATCTTTTCGTAACCCCTTCCGTATTACCGTTCGACATAGCAGGTCTTTATTTGTAAATTCAGATGTTTCTATACGATACCGGATATTACCAGCATATTAAGATTATAATACCAGAATAGGCGGGTATCCCCCCGGCACAATTCGGCAGAATAATTTCCGATTATACGGAATTATTTGCTAAACATCAATACCCTAAATTGGGGAGGGGGAGATTTTTTGTCTTTTTGGGGTGCAAAATCGTTGGTTCGGTAGACCATAGATTTGTATCATCACCTGATCTGCATTCTCAGTAAGAGGAAAAGTTTACCACTTCCAGGCGGAATAAACGCTCATAACCGGCCCTCCCGTCTGCCGGGAAAATGTAAAAGCGCCTTCCAGCGTCAACCCCAATGAAAAGTTCGCGCTCCGCTGCCAATCCACCTCAAATGCAAATCCCACATATTCAGTGCCGTTTCCAATTCCGGACGGGCTATTATCCAATGGCGCCGCTGACGTTCCCAGCGGTTCAACCATCACGGTGCGGAAAGTGCCGTACATCTTTTCACTCAATCGCCTGCCTCCTTCCGCGCTGACCGACAGCACCGGCAAAAAATCTTTTGAACGGTATTTATAGGCGATTTCCGCACCGGCATGACCGCGGTTCCAGCCATAGCCGGCCTGCAGGCGGGGCTCGAGATCCCACACCCCCGCGCCGACCCGGAGCTCACCGATCCGCTCGCCCGTCTCGATGTTATAGAATGGCTTTGCAATTGATGAATTGGCCAACGGTGCAGTTGCCGTGAATTGCAGCGCCAGTACCGCCCGATGCTGGATGATGCCCCAACGCAGCCCCAGCGACATGTCACCGGTGCCGGTGTAACTGTAATCATTGAGATTCGACATGTGAAAGCTGGTCACCACCGGCCAGAATCCCACCAGAGTCAAACGCTCCGCCAGCCCGTACTCGCCGTAGGTATTGAAAAAAATCTCATTATAATCGCCGCTGGGCAGCCGGGTGCCATCGGGACCGTAATGACCGCTCAACGCCCCGATGGCTGCCTGCCAGCGCAGCCAAAGCTTGGCATAGCCCCCATTACGCGGCAGGGTCCATCCGCCGCCCATCAGGGGAGAAGCCGTAAACAGGAGCAGGAATAGCATCCCGAATAAGAAGCGCCGGTAATCGTTGTAAAATTTATTCAACCAGCCGGTGATCATCATAATACTCCTCTCAGGATCGCTTTAGTTGATAAAATGAATGATGGTTAATAATAGCCAATCTCCCATGCGAATCGAAGTAAAAAATAAACCGGGATGGCTACCCGCACTGTGAGGCGGATTACGCCCGGTTAGATGTTTCGGCCGAATTCATCCGCCGGGTGAAAAAGCCGTTTTCTGCTTGCTTCAGGGTCTAAAGCAGTTTTAAATTGGCTGCCCAAACATACTTTCTACCATCTTCCCGAGTGACTGCCCGGAAGATCGTGACAAACCATTTCCAGAGAGAGAAATTTATGTCTTTACAAATTTACAATACCTTGACCCGCACCAAGGAAGCATTTATTCCCCTCACCCCCGGCCGGGTTAATATTTATGTCTGTGGACCGACGGTGTACAGCCATGCTCATATTGGCCATGCCAAAAGTTATATCAGCTTTGACGTGGTAGTGCGCTACCTGCGCTATCTGGGATATCAGGTCAAATATGTACAGAATATTACCGATGTCGGTCACCTGGTGGGCGATGCGGAGGAAGGCGAGGATAAGCTGCAGAAGAAAGCCCGGGAAGAGCAGATCGATCCGATGCAGGTGGCGCAGGCTTATACCTGGAGTTACTTTGACGATATGGACGCGCTGGGGGTCATTCGCCCGGATATCTCCCCGCACGCTACCGGCCATATCATCGAGCAGATTGAGATGATCCAGACCCTGATCGACAAAGGGGTCGCCTACGAATCGAACGGTTCGGTTTATTTTGATGTTTACCAGCACGAAGGATACGGCAAGCTGAGCGGCCGCAAGCTGGAGGAGCTGGAATCCGGCGCCCGCCTGGAGGTCAATCCGGAGAAGCGCCACCCGGCCGACTTCGCCCTGTGGAAGAAGGCCGACCCGACCCATTTGATGAAGTGGCCCAGCCCCTGGAGCGTCGGCTTCCCGGGTTGGCACATCGAGTGCTCCGCCATGTCGATGAAGTATCTCGGGGAGACCTTTGACATCCACGGTGGCGGCCTGGACAATATTTTTCCCCATCACGAGTGCGAGATTGCCCAAAGTGAAGCGGCGACCGGCAAACCCTTCGCCCGCTACTGGATGCACAACAACACCCTGACCATGAACGGGGAAAAGATGAGCAAATCGCTGGGGAATGTGCTGAATGTTCATGATCTGCTCAAACAATATTCGGCTCATACCGTGCGCTATTTTATGCTGAGCAGCCATTACCGCAGCCGGCTGGATTACAGCGACGAGGCGATCCAGGCGGCCGAGCAGGGGCTGAGCCGCCTGCTGAGCACGGTCGGCAAACTGCAGGAAACCCTGGCCGGCGCTGCGGCCGTCGATGGGTTTACCGCTCCCTTCGAGATTGACGAATTCCGGGAACGCTTCGAAGCAGCGATGAACGACGATTTCAACGCGCCCCGCGCCATGGCGGTTTTATTCGATTTGAGCAAGGCCGTGAATCAATATCTGTCCGGCAGTGAGCCTTATGATCAAACCTTCCTGGCTGCGCTTGATGACTTTTTCCGCCGCACGGCGCATGGTGTATTGGGGATTATTCCCGAGAAGGCGGCAACCAGCGGGCAGACCCAATTGGGCAATGAGTTGATCGAACAATTAATCGACCTGAACCTCGAACTGCGTAATGAATTGCGCAAGCAGAAAATCTGGGGCCTGGCCGACATGGTGCGTGAACGCCTGAAAGCCATGGGAATCGTTCTGGAAGACCGTTCCGACGGCACCACCGGCTGGAGCAAGGCCTAGGGCGTGTTATTCCAAGAGCTTTTTCTTGAGATAGTGAAATCGCTTCAACTCTTCCCCGCTCAGTGAAAGCACAAAAGCCAGTTCATTGGTGGTATACACCGGAACCGGCACTCGCAACTCCTGCGGGTCTTTCAGGGCGGGATTTACCAGGTAAATCTCGCAACGGAGCTGTTTGCTGTACACCTTGATCATATCCCGCTCTCCCTGCAGCAATTCGTATATCCTCAACACCAGATCCGCTTCCGGCATTCCGGTGGCAGACCGGGAATCTGCCCGGTCTGTTCTGGAGCGTTCGGTCTTCAGTTTCACGAGCGGCCTTTCCAGCACAATTCAACAAATAAATGTTAGGGTATGTGATCGGATGGGGATAAGGCTATGTAGCAAAGCTTTTGTGCAGCTGTTGGTTTTTCCAACATAGCCTTATCCCCATCTGACCACATAAATATTGTTTGCCACCTAAAATCGACCTAGGTGAGTGGCAAAGCATGCAATATCTTAATATAGATATCACTTACATAAAATGTCAACAATAATTTTATGTTTAGCTCATTTTTTATTGCTAAATAACTTAATAAAAAACAAAATTTTTAAGGTTTTTGGAATCATACTTAAAAAGAAAATATGTTTATCAGAATGTATTTCCGGAAGGAGTTGACAGGTTTTAAACGTAAGCGGTGTGAGGAAAATTGCCCCGAGGAACTGGATTCAATCTGCTAGATCCAGCCGAAAAGTAGAACGATAAAGGGAGGCAAAAGGGCCTATTAAAAAAACCGGGCAGCGTACAAATCGACTGATCGGCCCGCTCGCTGATCACCCGAAAAGCTTTGTATCTGACACTACACAATATGTCCAAACGGATGACCAAATCCTATAAATCCTGGGCAATCGATTTTCCCACGCCCGGAATTTGCTGTAATATCTTCAAGACTGCGGCCTGGTCTCGCGGTTTCCTCAAGTCTGTCTCGTCTCCTGGGCAAAGGTCAACAGAAACCCATCCGGGTCGGTGACAGAGAACTCGCGCATTCCATAAAACGTTTCTTCCAGGCCCTTGCGCACCGGCATTTTATCTTTAACCGCTGCATACAGTCCATCCACATCATCGACATTGATGTATAGCAGCAGCGCCCCGCCGCCGGGCAGAGCTTGAAGCTCAGGCAACTCATCGCCCAGGCTCTGCCGGCTCTGCAGCATCACCATCACTTCCCCGTGCTGGAGCATTGCCCAGTCAAACGGCGGCGTTTCCGGCACCGTCATCATCTGCTGAAAGCCCAGCACATTGCAATAAAAATCGATTGAAGCAGTAATATCTCCTACCAGCAGATTGGGGGTCAGTTTATGAAATTTCATTGCGCCTCCATTTCATGATAGCGGAAACAATCCGTCGTATGATCATTCACCAGCCCGGCGGCTTGCATAAAGGCATAGCATATTGTCGAGCCGATAAATTTAAAACCGCGCTTCTTGAGATCCTTGCTCATTGCGTCGGATTCTGCAGTACGGGCCGGGATGTCGCGCAGGGCCGGCCAGGCATTGACTTTCGGCATCCCCCCCACAAATTGCCAGATGTAGCGGTCGAAGCTGCCGAATTCCCGCTGCGCCTCCAGAAATGCCCGGGCATTCCCCACCGCGGCGTAGATTTTCAGGCGGTTGCGCACGATCCCGGGATTTTCCAACAGGGCGGCAATCTTCTTCTCGTCATAGCGGGCCACAAGTTGCGGATCGAAATAATCGAACGCCTGGCGGTAGTTTTCCCGCTTTTTCAGGATAGTTGCCCAACTCAGTCCGGCCTGAGCGCCCTCCAGTATCAGGAATTCAAACAAGCGTTGATCATCATGCACCGGCACGCCCCACTCTTCATCATGATAGCGCTGATAAAGCGGATCATTAGCCGGCACCCAGCCGCATCTTTTCATCATTATTCCCCTATCGGACACTTGTTGAAATTAGAGAATTTAACAAGACATCGGGCTCGCTTTTTACCGCAAAGTTTGCTGAAATGATTTCATTTATTATTTTGCGTTCTTGGCGACTTTGGGTGACAGTTTCCGTATTCCCCAGCGTTAAGCAACCACTTTCAAATAATGCGCCCAATACCCCTGCCAGGGTCCGTATTGATCGGCTATCTGCGGGATGCTGCGGTCTACTTCCTGCCCATAAAAGCGGCTGGCGGCGTGGATCAAGCGGCGATCGGTCGCCGGGACCCTTTCCATCCGCCCCAGGCCGCGGATCAGGATAAAAGTGGCTGACCAGGTACCGATCCCCTTGATGTCCTGCAGCCATTTCTGCACCTGATCATACGGTGCGTGACGCAAGAAATCCTCATCCACTTCATGAAACGCCCGGGCCAGGTAATGAAGATAAGCGGCTTTTTGGGGATTGCCAAGCAACTTGGCGAGGTGCTTGACATTTTCCAGAGACAGTTGCGACGGTTCGGGAAAAGAGCGCATCAGGGACGTCTGGGTCTGGATCGGCGCACCGTAGGTCTGCACCAGTAAATCCTTCATGCGCTTGGCCAGCAGCACCGGCAACCGCTGGGTCAGCACCGCCCAGCAGGCATTCTCGAACGGCGTCAAGAATTTCACCTGATGGTAGCCGTAAAGCCGGCGGATCACCGGGTTGAAATGCAGGTCATTGGCCGCCGCTTCATAAAATGATTGCAGATTATCATATAGACTGAGGAAAAAACTGGCTCGGTCCAGAGCGGAATATTTCTGATCCTCCGATATCGGGTGCTCAGACAGCAGGATGTATTCCAGCACCGGACGGTCAATGGTGCCGACCGATTTGATCCGGAAAATAAACGCCTGTCCTTTGATGGATATCGCCTTGGTAAGTGAGCGGCCGGATATCAGCTGCTCGTTTTGAGATGGTGTAAATATTTTTAAAAAATTAAGCGACTTGTCAAAATCGAACGGAGAAGTCGGGTGCAGTTTTCCCTGGTCTAAAAACAGATGCATTTTGTACTCCATCGTCGTAACGTATATCTTCTCCGCATGCCCATATCAGAGCTCCCGGATAACCTGAACCACATTGCCTAAAATGCTGAACCCGGGAGTGTCGGTATCGAGAATCATAGTCTGGCGATCCGGGGTGCCGCATTCCAGGCGGATCCGGTTGGCGCTGCGGAAGTAACGCCGGATAAACACCCGTTCACCGAGACGAACCGCCAGCACATCCCCTTCCAGATATTTTTTGCGCCTTTGAATGATCACGTAATCCCCCTTGCATATACCGACATCGGCCATACGGTTATCCGGCACCGTCATGCTGAAGCGGTCGGTCAACTCCATTTGCGGATTCGTCACCATCTTACCGACACCTCCCTTGAGACGTCTGTCGAGTTGTTCCAGTAAAAATTCGACCCGCGGCAGGCGTAAAAACGCCTCGCGATTGGCGGTATCATCAAACTGTTCGATTATCTTGAACTTTTCGATACTCATCTGAGAGTTCCTTTATCTTCCCGGCGGCTAGTTGACCACATCGCGAATCAATCCGACTACCCGGCCCTGAATCTGCCATTCTTCCTGGGGATGAATATCGGGATATTCCGGGTTTTCGGCCTTGAGATATTTCGCCTCACCCTTAACGATCAGGCGTTTGACCGTCACTTCATCACCGATCAGCGCCACCACAATCTGCCCCGGCTCAGCAACATTGGAGGAACGCACAATCACCAGATCCCCGTCCATGATCCCGGCGTTCATCATACTGTCCCCCCGCACCCGCAGCGTGAAATAACGCCCTTCGTTTTTGATCAGGCGGCGTGGAATCGCCACATGATCTTCGATGTTCTCTTCCGCTAAAATCGGAAAACCGGCCGACACCCGCCCTACCAGGGGGAGATTGATAATCTCGGGAGGCCCTTGAAACCGTTTGTCAAGAATCCGGATGCTCCGGGCAGTGGTATCGGTCTTTTCAATAAACCCCTTACGAGTCAGCGCCTCCAAGTGGCGGACCACCCCATGCTTGGAGACGATACCAAATGCATCGGCAATCTCCTGATAGCTGGGCGGAAAGCTGTAGTCCGATATATAATCGGCAATAAACTGCAGAACCTCTTCCTGGCGCTTGGTAAGCCCTTTCATGTGAACTCCTTAGTGATTTTTTCCAGACAAAGCTCGAATTCGTAAAAAATTGAACCGGCATACTCGGAAGTATACATTGGTTCACCAGCATTATAAAAAGGAAAAATGAGTTTGTCAAGGGGAAAATTAGAAAAAGATATAAATTTGTTCACTAAAGGGCGGAGCGCCAAGAGCATGGGGCATGGGGCATGGGGCATGGGGCATGGGGCATGGGCTTGGGGCTTGGGGCATGGGGCATGGGGCATGGGCATGGGGCATGGGGCATGGGGCATGGGGCATGGGG
>JACKAP010000002.1 GCA_020635015.1 Calditrichia bacterium
CAGTATCCAGTATCCAGTATCCAGTATCCAGTATCCAGCATCCAGCATCCAGCATCCAGTATCCAGGTTCCAGCATCAAACTAACGGAGAATCTATCTCATGCCACAAAATGATACTCAAGTCTCCTTCGACGACGAAATGCTGATCGTGGTGGATGAAGACGACAACGTGATCGATTACCAGGACAAGCGGGTCTGTCACCGCGGGGAGGGCATCCTCCACCGGGCATTTTCGATTTTTATTTTTAATGATGCCGGAGAATTGCTGATTCAACAGCGCAGCGAGCAGAAGCACCTCTGGCCACTCTACTGGTCGAATAGCTGCTGCAGCCATCCCCGCAAAGGGGAGAATATGGAAAACGCCACCCAGCGGCGCCTGGCTGAAGAGCTGGGCATCAGCACCCCGCTGACCTTCCTCTACAAATTCCAGTACCACGCTCGTTTTCAGCAGGTGGGGTCGGAGTGGGAGATGTGCTCGGTGTACATCGGCAAAAGCAATGATCCGGTCGTGGTCAATCCCAACGAGATCGCCGGCTGGAAATTCATCAAACCCAATGAACTTACCCGGGAACTGGCGAAATCGCCGGAACACTATTCCCCCTGGTTTAAAATGGAGTGGGAGCGGTTGATGCTGGAGCATGTGGATGATATTAAATCGCTGTGAATGGGTGGATGGGTGAATGAGTTGATGGGTGAATGGGTTGATGGGTGAATGGGGAAAGACGGGCATGGTGAGCATGATTTATGTCCCGTTTACTACCATCGATTTGCATGGTGACAATTTTTTACATCCGGTGACAGGATTTAACTATCGCCGGATGACAATTTAGTGGTATACTGCAGTGGGATAATGGGTGAATGTGGATGGGTTGATGCGTAGTTCGGAGAAATTGTACAAGATATTTGGAGAAAAAGTCGTTACCCATACACCCATTCACCCATCAACCCATTAACGAATTATTTTTACCAGACATCATATTCTCAGGACACATCAGATGTGAACAAATTCAGCCCGGTTCAAAAAATCGCCTTCTCAGTGCTCATGATCATCCTGCTCCCGGGGCTGCTTTATACGGTGTACGAACTGAATTCCCTGAGCGAAAAAGAGCAGGTGCTCAGCGAGATCTACCGCCAGCAATTAGAGACCATCCTGTTTTCGGTCAACCAATACTCCTGGGATATCGCCAACAGTTGGGTCAGCCGCATCGATCAGGCCCGGCAGCCGGTTAGCGGCAGCGCGACCTTCCCGGCATTGGAGGATTTTCTCATCGAGAACCCTTCCGTGCGGGCCGTTTTCCTCTCCGACAGTCTGGCCGGGGAGGTGCAGGTGTATTTTTCGCCGGAAAATACCGATAACCGGGCGGCGCTGCGCGGCGAGGTGGAAGCGCTGCTGCAATCGCGTCCGGATCTGACCCAGCGCCTGCGCCGCTATCAGCAGCAGGGCTACCGCAAGATCGAACCGATCCAGATGCCCAATCCCCAATCCCCCGACACCCGGATGGTGATGCTGCTCTTCCCGCTCAACGACGCCCGCCCGGCCTCATCCGCCCGACAGTTCGCCGGCATGATCCTGGCCCCCCGCCAATTCATCGAAGCACTGCTGCTTCCCAAACTGCGGGACATCGCCAACGGTCAGTTTCAATGCGCCATCTTTTATGAAGCGGGACAGATCCCGGTCGATCCGGCAGTGCGACTGGATCCCGATCAACTGGTGGAACAGAAGAACATCTGGCTGTTCCCGGAATTTTTTCTGGGCATCCGCCCCCAGGGGCAGACCATTGAGGAACTGGCCCGGGAAAATTTTTACGAGAATCTGTTCCTGCTGCTGTTGCTGGACCTTATCCTGATCGGCGCCGCCTGGTTCGTGCTGCGCAATGTGCGCCGGGAGATGGAGCTGGCCCGGCTGAAATCGGATTTCGTCTCCAACATCTCCCACGAACTGCGCACCCCCCTGGCGCTGATCCGCATGTTCGCCGAGACCCTGGAAATGGGCCGGGTGCCCACCGAAGCGCGACGGCAGGAATACTACCGCATCATCCAGCAGGAAACCGAGCGGCTTAGCCACCTGGTAAACAATATCCTTAATTTTTCGCGAATCGAAGCGGGCAAGAAGCAGTATCACTTTCAGAAACTTAATCTGAACCAGACGGTAGAAAAAGTGCTCAGCACCTACCGCTTTCACCTGGAGAACGCGGGGTTTGCGCTGGAAACCCGGCTAAATCCGCATATCCCGGATATCGAAGGTGACCCCGAGGCACTGGCGGAGGCGTTTATCAATCTGCTCGACAACGGGGTCAAATACAGCGAAACCGAGAAACGCATCGAGGTGCGCAGTGGAATGGAGAATGGGTCGGTCTACCTGGAAGTGCAAGACCACGGCATCGGCATCGCCCCGGAAGACCGCCAGAAGGTCTTTGAGAAATTTCACCGGGTGTCCGACGCGCTGGTGCATAACACCAAGGGCAGCGGTCTGGGGTTAACCTTGGTAAAGCATATCGTCGAGGCACACCACGGTCATATCGAGTTGGACAGCAAACCGGGCCGGGGAAGCTGCTTCCGGCTGGCGTTTCCCGGGACGGTGCAGACAGCAAAGGAAAGTGGGTAGGGTAAAGTATACATGATGTTGGATGTTGGATGTTGGATGTTGGATGTTGGATGTTGGATGTTGGATGTTGGATGTTGGATGGACCGAAGTCGTTATCCAACATCTAACATCAAGAAAAGATAACAACTGAGTCACAAAGACCACGGAGCTATCACAAATGTACAAAATCCTCATCGTCGAAGACGAGCCGCAGATGCGCATGGGGCTGCGCGACAACCTGGAGTTCGAAGGCTATACCGTGGACACCGCGGAGGACGGCCGGGTGGGGCTGGAGAAGATCCTGGAGAATCCATACGACCTGATCCTGCTTGATGTGATGATGCCCCACCTCTCCGGCTTCGATGTCTGCAAAAAAGCCCGGGAGAAAGGGATCCGCACCCCGGTAATCATGCTCACCGCCAAGGGTGAGGAAATCGACAAGGTGCTCGGCCTGGAGCTGGGGGCCGACGATTACATCACCAAGCCCTTCAGTCTGCGGGAACTGCTGGCCCGGATCAAGGCTGTGCTGCGGCGTGCCGGTGAAGCGGGAAACGCTCCGGAGGCGAGCGGCGAAGTGACGATCGGCAATCTCACGGTCGATTTTTCCACCTATGATGCCTATATGGATGAGCGGGCGGAGCCGATGTCGCACAAGGAGTTCGAGCTGCTGAAGTATCTCTGGCAACACCAGGGACAGACGGTCAGCCGCGACGAGTTGCTCAACGAGGTGTGGGGGTATGAAGAGTTTCCCACCACCCGCACGGTGGACAACTTTATCTTAAAACTGCGCAAGCGCATCGAAAGCGACCCGGCCCGGCCCCGCTTCATCCTGACGGTGCACGGCATCGGTTACAAGCTGGTGCCGTAAGGCCTACGGAGAACGATGATGAAACCGGCATTACACCATATTTTCTCCCGCCTACTCGCGGTTCTGCTGCTGGGACTCAGCTTGAGTGCCGCCTCCCAGGAAAACCGTGTGGCCGATCTGCGCGGTTACTGGAAGTTCGAGATCGGCGACGATCCTCGCCGGGCAGAGGCGGATTTTGACGATAGCCGCTGGGAATCGATCTTCGTTCCCTCCACCTGGGAGGATGAGGGATTTCCCGGCTATGACGGCTTTGCCTGGTTCCGCCGGCACTTCACGCTGAAGGTATCCGACCTGACGGAAAACCGCTACGTGCTCAACCTTGGGCGGATCGACGATGCCGACGAGACCTACGTCAACGGGCATCTGGTCGGCTTCACCGGCCGGTTTCCTCCCAAGTTCGAAACGGCCTACAACCTCACTCGCGAATATAATGTTCCCCGGGAGTACCTCAATCTTGACGGCGAAAACGTGGTGGCGGTGCGGGTATTCGACGGGCGCCTGGAAGGGGGAATCATCGAAGGCCGGGTGGGACTCTACCGTTACAAAAATGACATTCCTCTGAGCCTGAACCTCGAGGGGGTCTGGCAGTTCCGCATCGGCGATGATGCCGACTGGCGACATCGGAATATCGACACGAACGGTTGGGAAAACATCCTGGTGCCGATGCCGTGGGAGCTGCAGGGATATCGCGATTACGACGGGTTTGCCTGGTACCGCAAGACCTTCCGGCTGCCGGAGCGTTACCGCGGCCGCACGCTGTACCTGCTGCTGGGTAAGATCGATGATCTCGACCAGACTTATCTCAACGGCGAGTTGATCGGCAGCACCGGCCGCTTCAACAGCATCCTGGGACGCAATCCCCGGGTAGAGGGCGATGAGTGGCAGGTGCGGCGCGCCTACCGCCTGGATGAGAAGCTCTTGAATTATGACGGGGAAAACCTGATTGCTGTGCGGGTATTCGACGGCCTGATTGACGGCGGCATCTTCGAAGGGCCGGTCGGCATCGTCACCGAAGCAGAGTATCAGCAGTTCCTCGCCTACGAGAAACCGGAAAATCCCCTGTGGCAGTTCTTCTTCAATCTTTTTAAAGCGGACAGCCACTAACCTCCTCCCTTTGACAATTGATGACATCTCTTTACCCCGCTATGACATCCTGGACATCGTAACGCCGTAGGTTATAAGTGAAAACGGTATGATTTAGCCGCGATCACCATAACCGAGGAGTTACGAATATGAGAACGTGCGATTCCAACACCGCAACCATGCGCCGGGTATGGCGCCATATTAGCGGATATTTTCTGCTGGCGGCAGCGTTGCTGTTGAGCGGAACGTCATTCGCTGCCGGCCCGCGCCAGCCGGAGGAGCAGGTGGTCAACCTGATGGGGCCATGGAAATTCCAGATTGGCGATAATAACGCCTGGGCAGCCCCGGGGTTCGATGACCGCGAGTGGGATAAAATCTACGCCCCGGCCTGTTGGGAAGATGAAGGATTTGCCGGCTATGACGGCTACGCCTGGTACCGCCGGCATTTTACGCTGGATGAGGGCCAAGAGACCGGGATGCTTTACCTGCACCTGGGCGAGATCGATGATGTGGATGAGGTCTATTTGAATGGGCGCCGGATCGGGGGCAGCGGCGCCTTCCCCCCCCGTTTTTATACCGCTTATTCGGTTTACCGCATTTACCCCCTTCCGGAGGAATATCTGAACGCCGGCGGCAACAATGTGCTGGCGGTGCGGGTGTATGATTCCCACCGGGAAGGAGGCATCGTGCACGGGCGCATCGGCATCTATGCCGCCCGTCCGGCGCTGGCGCCGGATATATCCCTGGGCACCGTGTGGAAATTCCGCACCGGTGATGATCCTCAGTGGAAAGACCCGCGCCTCGATGAGCAATCGTGGCAGGACATCACCGTGCCGGGTTTCTGGGAGAGCCAGGGACTGGGCGACTATGACGGCTTTGGCTGGTATCGCCGGCACTTCCGCCTACCGGCCGATTTAAGGGACAGCGAGCTGGTGCTGGTGCTGGGACGGATCGATGACTTTGATGAGGTATTTATCAACGGGCAGCGGATCGGCGGCACCGGGCGGATCAACCAGCCCAGCGAACGGATCTGGCTGGAGGATGAATATTTGCAGTTGCGCGAATATGCCATCCCGGCCGCTGCCCTCAACCGAGACGGCGACAATGTGCTGGCGGTGCGGGTCTATGACGGCATGATCGATGGAGGAATTTATGACGGTCCGGTGGGCATTTACCGCCAAGAGCGCATGCCGGAACTGCGCCGCAAAGTACGCAGTTGGTCGCATCCCCATGAGCATAAACGGTTTAGTTTGTATGATTTGTTTTTTAATTAGCAATCTATCAATACTTAATTAGGAGGTCTACAATGAAACAGATGTTTTCAAGATCGCTGCTGGTGCTGACGCTGCTGGGTTTGCTCAGCAACTGCACCCGCTATAACGCAGCACCGGCCGCTTCGGAGCCGGAAGATAATGCCCGGATCGAAAAATCTATCGCCAGCTTCCTGATGGCGCTGCAGCGCGAGCAAAATGACCCGCTAGTGGAATCCGCCATGTTCCACGTGCTGAAGCTGAAATGCTGCTATCCGCAATACGACTACAGCAAGGTCAGTCGGCAAATGGACGTGCTTGCCCTGAACGCCCCGAATCCGACTATTCGCTACCAGGCGTACCTGGCCGGAATGTTCCTGCGCGAACCGACCTGGCAGGCGCGTATCGAGCCGCGGCAGTTCCAGGACAGCAGGGTGTTCTTTGCCGGGCTCAACGAGGTGTTGCAGGAAAATCTGTTGGGTGATGCGGGGCAGTGAATTGCAGAGGGCGGAGAGCAAAGGGCGAGAGTTATAATTGCACGCAGATTCCGCAGATTGAACGCAGATTTGCACAGATTTTTTCAGTCCACGGATTTTCACGGAAAATACGACTGAATGGTATATGGATTTATAAGTTCAAAATCTGATTTTCCTCCATTCACCCATCAACTCATCAACAATCATTCCGTGTTAATCCGTGTAATCCGTGGATTCAAAAGTTTTTACGCACCAGCCGCCCGCGTTTTCACGCTTTTCCATTATCTCCCATCGCGTCGGCGACCAGTTGGGCGACGTCGCGGGTTTGCAGGCGTTCCTCGTGGCCGGTCTCCTTGATGCCGTCATCGATCATGATCGAGCAGAAGGGGCAGGCAGTGCCGATCAGCCCGGCGTCGGTCTGACTGGCCTCCTCCACCCGGTTCTGATTGACCCGCGGTTTATGCTCGTCCAGCCACATCCGTCCCCCGCCGGCGCCGCAGCAAAAGCCCTTGTTGCGGGAGCGGGGCATCTCGGTCAGCTTCACCCCGGGAATGGCGGAAAGGATCTCCCGGGGCGCATCATAAATATCATTATGCCGGCCCAGGTAGCAGGAATCGTGATAGGTGATCGTCTGTTCCAGACGGTTTTCCAGCTTGATTTTTCCGGCCTGCAGCAAGTCGCGGATCACCTCGGTATGGTGCACCACTTCATATTCCCCGCCCAACTGGGGATATTCATTGCGAATCGTGTTGTAGCAGTGGGGACAGCTGGTGATCACCTTTTTGAAACTCATCGCGTTGAGGGTTTCTACATTCTGCATCGCCATCATCTGGTAGAGATATTCATTGCCCACCCGCCGGGCAGGATCGCCGGTGCAGGTCTCCTCCTTGCCGAGGATGGCGTAATTGACCCCGGCAGCATTGAGGATCTTCACCAGCGACTGCAGGGTTTTCTGGCTGCGCTGATCGAACGCCCCGGCGCAGCCGACAAACACCAGATATTCCACCTCCCCTTCGGCATCGCGCATTTTCGGCACTTTCAGACCCTCGGTCCACAGCTCCCGGTCTTCCGGCGCGATCCCCCAGGGATTGCCGCTGTTTTCCAGGTTCTTGAAGATGCTGGTCAACTCCGCGGGAAAGCGGCTTTCCTCCAGCACCAAATGGCGGCGCATCTCCACAAAGCGGTCGATGAAGTCGATGAACAGCGGGCAGGCCTCTTCGCAGGCCTTGCAGGTGGTGCAGGACCAGATGGTTTCATCCTGGATCACCTCACCCACCAGCGCAGCGCCCTCGTAAGCCGCAACTTCCCCGCCGTTGGCCTGGGCGGCCATCTGCAGGATCCAGGGCGTTTTCTCGAAGAGATGATCGCGCATGTGCTCGTTGACTTTTTTCGGCGAGAGCGGTTTCTCGGTGGCGTAGGCCGGGCAGGCGGCCTGACAGCGGCCGCATTCGGTGCAGGTGTAAACATCCAGGATATCCTTCCAATCGAACTGTTCGATCTGCGACACCCCGAAGTTCTCGATATTCTCGTCTTCCAGGTCCATGTGGGGCAGGTAGCTGGGTTGGAGGTTTTGAAAATAGACATTAAACACCGAGGTGACCACGTGAAAATGTTTGGAGATCGGCAGATACGCCAGGAAGAACAGCAGGGCGGCCATGTGGATCCACCATGCGGTGTGCCCCAGCGGCGCCAGTGCGCCGCTGCTCATCCCGGCGCCGCTGAGGAGACTGCCAAAGAAAGCGGCGGTAAAAGAATAGGCTTCCCCGGTAGGCACATCCATTGCCACCAGCGAGCCGTTGTAGAGAAAGTCGGTCAGCATCAGGGTGCCGATCAGGGTCAGGATCAGGGCGGCATCCCAGGAGAGGGTGATCCGCTCCGGTTTCAGCACCAGCCGCCGGAAGCCGGCGACCAGCACCATCAGCAGCACCGCCACCTCGAACACATCACGCAGAACGATGTACGGCGCGCCCAGCAGGCTTTCCGGGCCAAACAGCGGCAGGTGGAAATGGGGAATATAGGCCCGCCCGATCAGGTGCAGCGAGTTGATCGATACTGCCAGAAAACCCCAGAAGATCAGGGCATGCATGATCCCGGCGCCGAGATGCTTGGGATCGAGGATCCGCCGCTGACCGAGGTAATACACCAGCACCTTCTTCAACCGCTCCCAGGGCCGGTCGAAGCGATCGATCTGCCGGGCGGCCCGCAGCACCTGGTAGCGCCGGCGCATCAAATAGACGAACGCGCCCAGGGACGCCAGCAGCATCACGGTGAAAATGAGTTTGGCGAAAAGCGTATCGGTCGGTGTCATCTTGCCTCCAGAGTGTCGGGTAAATCGCCAAAGCCTGCGCCGATACCGGGCAGCCATATTAGCGGTGATATCCAGCTGTTAATTGAGGAATTTAGAGAAAGTGGGAATTTAAAACAAGAGGTGAGGGAGAAATATGTGGGGTATATGGGGGAATGGGTTTATGGGGCAATGCTGTAGGGTCGGGTCGCGACCCGACCCTACGCGCCCTCTAAACTGCTTACCTTGCCAAACGCAGGCGTTGCTTAACCCGTTGCAATAATGAACCCGAACTTTGCTCCTGATGCTCGGGAATCGTCAGTTTTTCCAGCTTCTCATTGTCGATAATTTTCTGCGGATTATGGGTCACAATGGTCTCGATATAGGATTTGTCGCAGTGTTCTTCCAGCATCGCCGCTGCTTTGGCCAGCTTGAAGCATCGCCCGCCCTTGGAGTGGGCGTCGGAAGCGACAAAATGCACATATTGATTTTCGACCAGCCAGATGGCGATCTTCTTCACGGTGCGGCCGAAATCGCCCAGCAGACTGCCGGCGTTCACCTGCAGCAGACCGCCGAAACGGATGAAGTTGAGGATCTTTTCCGGCTTCTCATGCAGCGCGGAATAACGTTCAGGGTGAGCGACGATCGGGATATAGCCTTCCATATTCAATTTGAAGAGGGTCTCCTCCACCCCGGATGGCATCAGGTAGAGCGGGAACTCCATCAGCACATATAATCCCTGATCGCCCAACGTCGAGGTGCGGCGTTTCTTGATGGTCTGCTCCATGTAATGATGAAAAAATATTTCCGACCCGGAATGCACCCGCACCGGGATATTGCGCTGCCCGGTCTCTTCCTGGAGCACCTTCAGCTTGCGGAAATAATCTTCCTCCATCTTGGGATTCAGCACTTCGTTGAAGTGGGAGGTGGCGAAGACGTCGCTGATCCCCTGGTCGGCGGCCATCTTCAACATATCGAGGGATTCTTCCAGGGATTTTGCCCCGTCGTCAAATTCATAGATTACATGATTATGGATATCAATCATCGTTTGCTAATTCCTGTTTTTACTAGGTTTGTCGAATCAACACCACTGTGAGGCAATTCATTTGATGCCGGCATAAGGTATGCCATTTCAAATTACCCGGATGTTATCCAAATCAAACCTTTCCGCTCCGGTTTATTGACGCCGGAAACGCAGCGGTAGCGATAGAGATAGAAAAACCCATGCTGTCGCGCATGGGTTTTCCAAGGTAGTAAAAAAATGACTGCTTCGCCAGTATTTGCGAATATTAGGATCGGTTAAAGCATACTTTAGCGGTTCTGCCAGGGCAAATTGGGACCGGTGTAGATCTTCTCCTGACGTTTCTTTTCGATATTATGCTTGTGCTCTTTCCAGCTATCGGTTTCCACCATCTCTTGGATCTTGATAACTGCATCGATCACTGCTTCGGGGCGGGGCGGACAGCCGGGGATGTAGACATCGACCGGAATGAAGCGGTCGACCCCCTGCACCAGGGTGTAAGTATCGAACACGCCGCCGGAGCAGGCGCAGGCTCCCATCGAGATACACCATTTCGGCTCGGGCATTTGATCCCAGATACGTTTGAGAATCGGCAGTTCCTTGATAGCAACCCGTCCGGCGACAATCATCAGGTCGCATTGCCGGGGAGTAAAACGGATCGCCTCCGCACCAAAACGGGCCATGTCAAAACGTGAGGCCAGGGTTGCCATTAGTTCAATTCCGCAACAGGCGGTGCCGAAAGGCATCGGCCAGAGCGAGTTTTTCCGCGCCCAGTTGACCAGTTTGTCGAGACGGGTGGTGGTGAAACTTTTGCCTTGAAGTAGATCGGAAGACATCAGCGCCTCCTGTTTATCTTTAATTTCATACCGTTCATCTTATTCCTAAAAATACGAAGCAGAATCATTAATTCAAGCGGAAATTTTATTTTGTTCCATATTTCTCATGGCGGAAATCAGCCCCGTTTGGGATTGGAGGGGCGGATGTCGATCTCGCTCATCATCGCCCGGCTGTCCACGCTCACCGCCGCAAATACGGCATGGGCCACATCCTCCGCCTGCAGCATGGTCTCGCTGCGGGGGGCATGGGGGTTGCGCCCGATCATCCGGGTGTGCACCGAGCCGGGGAAGACCGTGATCACCCGGATATCATGCTCGCGCAGTTCCAGCATCAGCGACTGGGCAAAACCGCGCAGGGCGAACTTGGTGGCGGCATAGCCGGTGCCGGTCTTAAAGCCGTGTTTCCCCGCCAGGGAGGCAATGTTGACGATGCTCCCGCTGCGGCGTTCGATCATGCCCGGCACCACCCGGCGGGTGAGTTCGAACACTGCCTGGATGTTGACCTTGAGCATCTCTTCCAGCTCATCCGGCG
Source organism: Calditrichia bacterium (assembly GCA_020635015.1). Lineage (GTDB taxonomy): Bacteria > Calditrichota > Calditrichia > RBG-13-44-9 > J075 > JACKAP01. The sequence goes on from JACKAP010000002.1 coordinate 10,934, forward strand.
TAATTTCCAGAAAGGGTTTGAGATGCAACACCCCGGCGTTATTGACCAGCACATCCACCCGGCCGAAAGCATCTTCGGCCTGCCGGGCCAGTGCTTCGATCTGCTTCATATCCATCAGATCCACTGCCACGGTCAGGGGTTGATGCCCGCCCTGCTTTTCGATCATGGTTGCGGTTTCCTGCAGCGCCTCCTGCTGCCGGGCGGTAAGCACGGTGCGGTATCCGGCGGCGCCGAACTTCAAGGCCAGCGCCCGCCCGATCCCCCGGCTCGCCCCGGTAATCAGTGCCACTGGGTGATCCATATATGCCTCCTTTTCACAGATTAAAAGACTACTTTATCCACGGATTACACGGATTTCATTACATCATTTTACTTCAGGTTCTCCGGATTGAGCCCCTCCAGTTCCGGCAGCACGAAAAGGCCGTTCTTGCGGATCAGGCGATTGTCAAAGCGGATCTCGCCTCCACCGGCTTCTTCGGTCTGGCGCATCACCATATCCCAGTGCACCGCGGAACGGTTGCCGTTAAAGGCATCCTCGTAAGCCTGGCCGGGGGTAAAGTGGAACGAGCCGGCGATTTTTTCATCAAACAGGATGTCGAGCATCGGATAGGTGACGTAGGGATTGAATCCGATAGCAAACTCGCCGATATAACGGGCGCCTTCATCGGTATCCAGGATCTCGTTGAGCTTCTCGGTTTTATCCCCCTTCGCCTCCACCACTTTACCGTTCTCGAAACGCAGGTAGATATCGGAGAAGGTCACGCCCTGGTAGATCGTCGGGGTGTTGTAGCTGATGTGACCATTCACCGAATCGCGCACCGGGGCGGTAAAAACCTCTCCATCCGGGATGTTGTGGGTGCCGGCACAGCCGATCACCGGAATTCCCTTGATGGAGAAGCGCAGATCGGTGTCCGGTCCGGTGATGTGCACCTGGTCGGTCGCCTCCATCAGCTTTTGCAGCGGGGCCATCGCCCGGGCCATCCTGGGGTAGTCCATGGTGCAGACATCGAAGAAGAAGTCTTCGAACGCCTCGGTGCTCTTGCCGGCCTGCTGGGCAAAGGAAGCATTAGGATAGCGCAGGATCACCCATTTGGTATGGTTGACCCGCTCCTGGAAGTGCACCGGGATCAGCACATGATCCTGGTAGAGCTTCATTTTTTCCTGGGGCACATCAGACATTTCGTTGACGTTGAGGCCGCCGCGGATGCCGATATAGGCATCCATCTGCTTCATCCAGTTCAGTTCCATCTCCCCGATCAGCTTCAGCTGAGCTTCGCTGCCATTCAGCAGCAGATCGCGGGTGAGGCTGTTATCTTTGACCCAAACATAGGGCCGGGCGCCGGCCGCTGCCGCGGTGTGGATCAGCGCCTTCACCAGGGCGTTGGGTATGCCGATTGCCTCGATCAGCACATTTTCATTCGCCTGCAGCTTCACCGAATGATGGATCAGCACCTCGGCCAGTTTTTGTAAACGGGGATCTTTCATGGAATTTGTAACTCCTTATGTTGGTCGGATTTGATTTTTGGTTGATGGGTTAATCGTGAGCGCCAGCGAACTAACATCGCCGGCAAAGCCGGCTAAAGCTTCCCATTCGGATGCATCGTCTGGGTCAGCCGTTTATTCACTTCCAGACGGTCGATTACCGTTTTTTCCAGTTCCAATTGCCGCATCAGCCGTTCCCGGGGCGCGTTGATTTCCAGAAATGCCTGTTTTTCTCCGGCATTAAACCCGCCGCTGGCAGCTATCAGGTAAGACAACTGCGCGGCATCCAGTTTCTCCAACCCTCCGGCATCGGCTTCACGGGAAACCGCCAGCAGGATCTTTTTAAGAAAGCTAACAGCTTTTTGCATCAGATCCGCATCCGCTTCATCGATGCCGGGGGAAATTTCTTCCAGGAAACGTACTTTTCCCTGCAGGAATACACGCTCCTCGGAATAGGCTTCGACCAAAAAACGCCGGCTGCCGCGGGTCAGGATATCCATCCGCCCGTCTTCGTAGCGCTTGAGCACTTCCATAATGTCTGCTGTGCAGCCGACCGAATGCAGGCGGCCTTCACCGGCAAACAGCACGCCGAACGGTTTTTGCGATTCCAGGCATTCTCCGATCATCTCCCGGTAACGCGGCTCGAAGATATGCAGCGGAAGGGGCATCTGGGGAAACAGCACCACATCCAGGGGAAACAACGGGATGATCTGACGTTCCATCACGCCCCTCCTCCGTTATCGATGTCGTATCCAGCCCGGCGGATGGCCTCGATGATCTGCTCGCCGGTCGCGTCCCCGACTACTTCCACCTGCCGGCGCGGCAGATCGATGCGCACCTCGCGCACCCCATCCAGCGCCCGCAGCGAGCTATCGATGGTCAGACGGCAGTGCTCGCAGTTCATATCATTCACCGTCAACAGCATTCCATCGCCGCTGAGTGCCGCTGAACGGGCAGGCAGCAGGGGGCGCAGCATCAATCCCAGCAAGAGCAGGGCAGAGCCGGTTTTCAGCCAGCCCGGCAGCATCTCCATGTGGCCACCGATCAAATGGGCATCCTGGCCGGAGAACTGCCAGATCAGATCGATCAGCCCGCCGAAAAGCAGGCCGCTGATGAGGATGGTCCCCAGGTATAGCAGCAGATGGCGTTTCCCCATCTTCCCGCCCACGAAGGAAAGGGTGGCGGTATTGGTTGCCGGCCCGGCAAACAAAAAGATAAATCCCGCCCCCGGGGACATTCCCTTGAGGATCAGCGATGCGGCAATGGGGATCGAGCCGGTGGCGCAGACATACATCGGGATGCCGATCAACAGCATCAGCGGGTAGGCCAGCAGGGGGTTGCCAAGATATTGCCCGATCCAGGCATCCGGGATCAAATAGGAGATTATCCCGCCGGCAACAATCCCGATCAGCAGCCATTTCGCCACGTCCGCGACCAGCTCTTTGAATGCATAATCGACCATCGCCCGCAGACGGCCGGTGCCGGAGGTGATAGCGGTCTGCTCTGGTGCCGCCGGTGCCGAAACGGTGTGCTCCTCCCGACGGGCCAGCCAGTTGGCAATTCCGCCGGTCAACAGCCCGTTGAACAGCGCCGCCAGCGGGCGCATCACCGTCAGCAGCGGGCCGAGCAGGGCGTAGGTCGCCAGAATGGAATCGACCCCGGTAGTAGGGGTGGAAATAAGGAAGGAGAGGATCGGCCCCCGGCGCGCGCCCTGCTTTTCCAGGTGAGCAGCGACCGGAATGACGCCGCAGGAGCACAGCGGCAGGGGAATGCCGAAAACCGAGGCCTTCACCACGGCGGAGAAACGGTTGTGTGACAAATGCCGCGTCACCTTCTCTTTCGGCAGCAGCACATGGAGCACCCCCGCCACCGCAAATCCCAGCAACAGGTAGGGGGCCATTTCCTCCAGCAAATACCAGATTTCTTTTATTAATCCGATCAATATATTCATAATTTAAAGGATAAAGGTTAAAGGGTGAAGGGTAAAGGATAAAAGAAAAAACTTACCGCTCCTTCATACCTACGCCTTACTCCTTTATCCTTTATCCTTTATCCTTTATCCTTTATCCTTTATCCTTTATCAGAGCAGCGCCTTCACCGCAGCAAGAACCTCATCATAATCCGGTTCCTGGCCGATCGCCGGCACCAATTGCACGTGGCGAATGACATCATTTTTATCCAGCACAAACACACAGCGGGCCAGTTGTCGCTTGGAAGGCATCAGCACCCGGTAATTCGTGCCGAAACTGACTTCGCGGTGATCGGACATGACCACAACCTTATCGATCCCGGCAGCGCCGCACCAGCGTTTCTGGGCCGGCGGCAGGTCGACGCTGATAGTCAAAATCAGCACATCCTCACCCAGACCGGCGGCCAGTTGGTTAAAATGGCGGGTTTCCCGGTCGCATACCGCGGTATCCAGGGAGGGCACGCTGGAGATAATCCGCACCTTGCCGGGAAAATCCCGCAGCGATTTCGGATTTGAATCCAGATCGATGACGTTAAAGTCCGGCGCTTTATCCCCCACTTTTAACGAATTCCCTTCCACTTCGACGGGGACGCCTCCCATGATAACCGTTCTTTTTTCACTCATTTTTGATCTCCGTATATTAATTGATTGAATATCATTCCTGGCGCTGTGTACTGCGATTATTTCTACCAGGCAGAAATAATAATTCCGGCACTACAGCTTGTCAAGGTGTTTCTGTTTTCCCTTGACAAATCCGGGCTCAGGGCCTATTTTACAGGTCTGGAGTTTATAATGTCATCAATTCACATCTATATAGGAAGGAGTGCCTCATGGCTCACGAATTACCCCCATTGCCATATGCGTATAATGCGCTCGAGCCGTACATCGACGAACGCACCATGCAGATTCACCACGACCTGCACCACGGCGGATATGTGAAGAATCTCAATGCTGCCCTGGAAGGCCATGCCGACTTGCAGAAGAAAAGCATTGAAGACCTGCTGAAATCGCTGAACAGCGTGCCGGATGCGATCCGTACCGCAGTACGTAATAACGGTGGCGGCCATTACAATCACACGATCTTCTGGAATACCATGGCGCCCAACGCCGGCGGCGAGCCGGGCGGGAAGCTGGGTGAGGCGATCGGCAAGACCTTCGGCAGTTTCGACGGGTTTAAAGAGCAGTTTGCCAAGGCTGCCGCTACCCGCTTCGGCAGCGGCTGGGCCTGGCTGGTGAAAAACGCCGACGGCTCCCTGGCGGTGACCTCTACCCCCAACCAGGATAATCCGATCTCCGGCGGCCAGTTTCCTCTGGTCGGCATCGACGTATGGGAACACGCCTACTATCTGAAATACCAGAATCGCCGCCCGGAATATGTTTCCAACTGGTGGAGCGTGGTTAATTGGGATGCCGTCGCCAAGCGCTTCGGTGGGTAACCGCGATCACCATCCAAATATCAAAAGCCCGGTCTATGCCGGGCTTTTTTTTGCCACGAATTTACGCGAATAAACCCGAATGTAGTTTGCCACAGAGGCACAGAGTTCACAGAGAATTAAAAGCTTAAAACAACGAACACTCTGAGTGCTCTGTGACAAAAAGGCTTCCTTACAAAACAAACCCTAAATCATTCGGGTTCATTCGTGTAAATTCGTGGCTAAAGAATCTTTGCAATATCCTCGCAAAGCGCTTCCAGGTAGCGGCTATCCTCCGCAGTGAACGGCCCGACCGCGTGGGAATCGATATCCAGTTCTCCCACCACCCGGCCGTCTTGGAAGATCGGCACTACGATCTCGGACTTCACGTGAATGCTGCAGGAGAGGTAGTTATCCTCCTTGCTGACATCCTGGATCACGAAGGTCTCCTCCCGCTCGGCGGCCTGGCCGCAGATGCCCTGTCCGAAAGCGATACGCACGTGGTCGGTGGCATCGCCCACGTAGGGCCCCAGCACCAGTTCCCGTTCTTTTTCGGGATCGACCAGGTAAAAACCCACCCAGTCGTAGTATTCGATCTCCCGCGCCAGCAATTGGCAAATTGCCAGCAACTTGTCATCACGACTGCCCCCGCTGTGGAGAATTTCCTTTCCTTGCGCCACCACGGCGGCAAAATGGGTCGCTTTATCGCTCATCAGTTTGCTCCAAATAATAACGTTATTTTATTTGCCACAGAGGCACAGAGAACACAGAGTTTTGACAGTCTTCAGTTTTCAGGTAACAGTCGTCAGTTCTCTGTGAACTCTGTGCCTCTGTGGCTAAAACCTTTTTGTCAACTCTCAAAGCGCTTTTACAATGGAATATTCCCATGCTTCTTCGGCGGGTTTTTATCCACCTTGGTGCGCAGCAGGGCCAGGGCGCGGCAGATCTTGGGGCGGGTCTGCCGGGGCTCGATCACCTCGTCGATATAGCCGTGCTCGGCCGCCAGGTAGGGATTGGCGAATTTGTCACGGTATTCCCGCTCCTTCTCCGCCAGGGCCGTCTCCGGATTATCCGCCTCGGAGATCTCCCGCTTGAAGATGATCTCCGCCGCGCCCTTGGGCCCCATCACGGCGATCTCCGCCGAGGGCCAGGCCAGATTGACGTCGCCGCGGATATGCTTGGAGCTCATCACGTCGTAGGCGCCGCCATAGGCTTTGCGCAGGATCACGGTAATCTTGGGCACGGTCGCTTCACAATAGGCATAGAGCAGTTTGGCGCCATGCTTGATGATCCCGCCCCATTCCTGGGCGGTGCCGGGGAGAAATCCCGGCACATCGACAAAAGTGATGATCGGAATATTGAACGCATCGCAGAAACGTACGAAGCGGGCTGCCTTGAGGGAACAGTCGATATCCAGCACCCCGGCCAGCACCGCCGGCTGGTTGGCGACGATCCCCACCGGCGCCCCGTTCATGCGCGAAAAGCCGACGACGATATTCGCGGCATAACCGGCATGCACCTCCAGGAAATCCCCCTCATCTACCACCAGTTTGATCACATCCTTCACATCATAAGGCTTGCTGGGGTTGTCGGGAATAATATCATTCAGCGCCTCCTCCATGCGCCCGGGCTTGTCTTTGGGCGTGCTTAGCGGAGGCTCCTCGGCATTATTGAGCGGCAGATAGCTCATCAGTTTGCGGATCTGCATCAGGCAATCGACATCATTGGCGGACGTAAAGTGGCTCACCCCGCTCTTGGTGCCATGGGTCGTCGCCCCCCCGAGGTCGCCAAAGGAAACGGTCTCATGGGTAACCGTCTTCACCACGTTGGGGCCGGTTACGAACATATAGCTCTTTTCCTTGACCATAAAAATAAAATCGGTGATGGCCGGGGAATAGACCGCGCCTCCGGCGCAGGGGCCCATCACTGCGGAAATTTGGGGGATCACCCCGCTGGCCAGGGTGTTGCGCAGAAAGATGTCGGCATAGGCACCAAGACTGACCACCCCTTCCTGGATGCGCGCGCCGCCGGAATCGTTGAGACCGATCACCGGCGCTCCGATCTTCATCGCCAGGTCCATGATCTTACAGATCTTCTGGGAATGGGCGGCGGAAAGGCTGCCTCCGAATACCGTGAAGTCCTGGCTGAACACGCACACCATCCGACCCTCGATGGTACCGGTGCCCACCACCACACTGTCGCCCAGGAAGCGCTGCTTGTCGAGGCCGAAATCGCGGGTCTGGTGACGCACCAGCATGTCGATCTCTTCAAAGCTGCCCTCATCCAATAGCACCTCCAGGCGCTCCCGGGCGGTCAGCTTGCCCTGCTCGTGCATCTTCTCGATGCGCTTCTCCCCTCCCCCCTGGCGGGCTTCCGCCTGCAACTCGCGTAATGCTTCCAGCTTCTTCTTCATATCCGGCAATTCGGTTGCTTGTTTCTTTGCCACCTTCGTCCCCTTTCGGTTTTCAGCTCACCTCTGCTCTAGCGCACGCATCAGCGGATCAAGCCCCGCCCGGCTGCTTTCGCCCTGTCGTGAAAATTTTCTTGACAATTAAAATAATGCAACGGAAGTTTATACGCACGGACTGAATTAAAAAAATGAGGAAAGATCGGATGAAGAACTGTTTGTATTTTGCGATCCTGGCAGGGCTGTTGCTCGCCGCCGGCTGTGACGGACAACCGGAACAGAGCCCTCCCGGCGAAGGCGGCGCCCTTTCCAACGCCGAGAGCGGCGGCATCACGCCCACCATCAGTTTTTCCGCTCCGGCAGTCGATACCGTATTTTGGGAAACGGTGTTTGATGCCCAGCGCCGGGTGATGCAGTCGCCACAAGATATCGAGCCGCGCAAGGCGCTTTGCCGGCAAATTTATTTCCCGAACAGCCGGGCGATTGTCACCGTGGGGGTGGGACGCTTGCGCCATCCGGAAACCGGCCAGCCGCTGCCCTTCCCGCTGGTGCGCCAGGCCGCCCTGGCCGACGCCGCCCGCTGGGCGAGCTATGTCAGCACCTGGCTGACACAGGATTACCAGCCTGATTTCGGGCAGATCAGCAACGTCTTTCAGGCCAACTCCCGCCTGATGGGAGAAAGCACCCGGGGCGATTCGCTGTATGTAATGATGGCGTATGAATACTAAAAACCTATTGCACGCAAGCTTGTGAGATTTTTAAATGGCACGATATATCGCATTTTGGATCTGGCTGTTTCCGCTGCTGGCCGGGGCGGCAGCGCAGGATACCGTGGTGGGAGCGCCGGCAGAAGTGCCCTGGGACACGCTCATGGCCGAAATCCAGGTGATTGAATCGCTTGAGGAAGCGGATTCACTGAAAGACGGGCAGATGAAGGCGCTCTTTGCCCGCTATCAGGTCGGCAGCGAAGATTACCGCCGTTTCTACGAGCAGTTTTTACAGCGCACGCCGGATGCCCAGCAGCAATTTATTCAAAATGTCAAATCGATCCTGCAAGCGCTCACCCAGGCCAATCGCGAAGCAGCGGTAAAAGAACTCAAGCTGGACCGCCCCGCCAGTTTGCCCCGAAAACCCTGATTTTTTGGCAATGCTGCGTTTGTTATCCTTCCGCACAATTCCCCGGCGCCCTTCCACCTCCAGTATTTTTTCAACTTCACCCCGGTTGTGGCCGAGATCACCTATCCCGGAAAAAAACAATTTTTTACATCACGGGAATTAAAGATTCCGCTTGCGGTTTCGATGATAAAAAAAAGATCGGTTAAACGACCCTGGAGATCCGTTAAAACCAGGAATATAAAATTCTTGATCATCAACACCGAACGGGAATGTTTTTCCGCTAATTTCTTCCTGGAAGCATCAAATCCAGGGAATGGACTTGAAAAATCATTATAAATTTATGAGTTACCACAAAATTCAGAGAAAATGCCATGTTACAATGGTTTCGTAAGCAACCGACCAATTCCCAGGCCAGCAACAACGGCGGCGATCTGCATATCGCCCTCACCCGCAAATTGATCGACTTCCTGAGCAGCCAGATCTCCGCGCCCAAGCGAGCCACTTCCATTATGTCACAAATCGCCCGATTCAAGGAGCTCCCCCCCACCTATCAGGAAAAGGAGCTGCCGGGTCTCTATCTGAAAATAGAGCAGTATCTGGTGGACGAAGACCAGATGCAAAAATTCACCAAGGCTCAACTGCGCAAGACCGTCAAATACCGCTATGAGCCGCTGATGGAACTGGAGAACTTCAGCATCATCTTCGAAGGGGAAAAACAGCAGGAACTGCTACTCAGTCAATTGCTGCTCAAGAACCTGATCCTGCGCGCCAACAGCGTGGTGGAAAACGAACATGAGGCAACCTTTGCAGCGATCACCGAATGGATTTTCCAGCTACCGGATATCGACAGTCTCAAGACGCCCTTTAACCTGAACGAGCCGATCCCCACCACGCCGGGACAGTGGATCAACCTGCTGGTAAAGATCTCCCAAAAGCTTTATTACCATCTGGAAGACATTCTGGGCGAAGCGGAAGCCGCCTCCCTGTTCGAGAAGAGCTACCGGGAGATTGCCGAGACCTACCGACCGCTGGAGACCTTCTATGTGGTGGTGCAACTGATGCCGGACAAACTGCTGGACGAGAACAAGATCGGCCTGCTGACCGGCGAACAGATCCGCAATGTGTTCCTCAACAAGGTCAGTCATCTCCAGAAAATCAACGATGAATTGTCCGAGACCAACGGGGAACTGAAGGATACCCAAAGCGAATTGATCATCGCCCAGGATACGGCGATGGAATCGGTCAAGCTGTTCCATTCGGTGCTCAACACCGTGGAAGAGGGCATCGTCACCGCCGATGCGAAAGGGAAAATCATCCTGGTGAATGAGCAGATCCTGAAGATTTTCGGATATGAAGAAGAAGAGCTGGCCGGCAAGAGCATCGAAGTGCTGATGCCGGAGAAATACCGCGAGCAGCACCGCAAAGGGATGGAGCGTTATTTCGATACCCAGGAATCGCGCGCCATTGGCCAGCGGCTGATCCTGGAAGGCATGCGCAAGGACAAGAGCGTTTTTCCGCTGGAATTGCAGATTACCGAAACCCGCATCTCAGACCGGATCTTTTTCACCGCGGCGATGCACGATATTTCGCAGAGCGTCAAAAATGAGACCGAACTGAAAAAACTCTCCGACGATCTGCGCCGCTCGGAGCAAAAATACCGCAGCCTGATCGACACGGTGCAGGACATCATCTTCACCTTATCCCTGGACGGTAACTTTATTTCCCTGAACCCGGCGTTTGACAAAACGACCGAATGGCGCCGGGATGAGTGGCTGGGCAAACCGTTTACCCAGATCGTGCACCCGGACGACTCGCTCAACGCCCTGAAGTTGTTCCAATTGGTGTTGCAGAATGAGACCCCTCCACCCGCCGAATTACGGATTCGCCAGAAATCGGATCAGTATATCACCGGCGAGTTCAACATCGTGCCGCAAATCCAGAACGGCAAGATGATCGGGGCGATGGGGATCGCCCGCATCGTCGCCCACCCCCGCCAGGAGGAAGCGGGACATAAGCTGGACGAGAAACGCTATGTAAAATTCCTGGAAAGCAGTTCGGATGCAATCCTGCTCTATCAGGACGGCAAGCTGGTGTTTGCCAACGCCCCCGCCGCCGCCCTGCTCGGCGCCGAAGCTCCTCAGCAACTGCTCAATAAATCGCTGCTGGATATTGTACATCCGGATTTTCACAACCTGGCTAAATCGCGGGTAGTGAAGCTGCTGAAAGAGAACATCGAGATCCCGGAAGCCCCGGAGAAGCTGCTGCAGATCAACGGTGAAACGGTTAGCGCCCTGGTTAGCGCATTCCCGGTGGTGTATCACCACAAGCCGGCCATCCAGTATTTACTGCGGCCGGAAACGGTTCCGGCACCGGAGGCCCCCGTGCCGGATATGTTTGAAAGCCTGTTTGCCGGACTGTTCGATCACGCGCCGGATGCGCTGTTGGTCATCGATTCCACCGGCAAAATCCTGGAGGTCAATCCGGCTGCTGCCCAGCTTTACGGATTGGATCGCGATGAGATGGTCGGAAAACGCTATCTACAGCGGGTGCCGCATCCGCTGCGCGATTCGGTCGCACAGAACATCACCCTGTTGACCCGCGGCAGCATCGACAGTTGCGAAAGCATCAACACCGGGCCGGAAGGCCGGCAGTTCCCGGTGAAAATCTGGGGGCGGCAGATCAGCTTTTTCGATGAAGAGGCGATCATGCTGACCATTCGCGATATCAGCCGCGCCAAGAAAGCCCAGGAAGAGCAGGAACGGCAGTCAGATACCGTCAGCGGCCTGGAAACCCGGCTCAATGAAAGCGAAGCCAAATATCACGGCCTAGAAACCCAACTCAAAGAGCGCGAAACCAAATACCGCGATCTGGAAACCCGGCTGACCGAAACCGAGACGAAATACCGTGAAACCCGGGTAGGATTCGAAGCGGCGCGCAGCGAACTGGAGAACACCCGGACAGAACTGGAAGCGCGCCAGCGCCAATTAAGCGAGAACGAAACGGCGCTGCAACAGGCACAGCATGAACTCAAGGAGTTGAAGACCCAGTTTGGAGTGGTGCAGGCACGTCTGCAAAGTTCGCAGATCAATATCAAGAATCTGCAAACCCAGGCAGAAGCGACGCAAACCCAATACCGCCAACTGGAAACCCGTTATGCCGAAGCAGAACAGCAACTCAACCAGACGGAGACTGAAAAAACCGAATGGCAGGAGAAATACCGGGAAGCCCGGGAAGAGCTGGAAGAGACCCAACTGGAGCTGACGCAGGCAGGCAATGCCGTTGAGACGGCGGAGGATAAAGCCCGGGAAGCCCGGGCACATCTGACGGCCAAAGCAGCCGAACTGCAAACCTTGCAGCATGAGTTGGAAACGCTGAAAGGCGAATTGCTCCAGGCGCAATCGGAAAAAGAGGCTTTTTCGATCAAATATAACGAGGCGATCGCCCGGCTGCACCGCTGGCAGTTGGAGACCAAGGATGCTCAGGAGAATCTGGAAAAGGCCCGCACGGCAGAGGCGGCGCTGAAGGAAAGCTATGAGCAGGCCCGCACGGCGGAAGCGGCGCTGAAGGAAAAATACGAGCAGGCCCGCATGGCAGAAGCGGCGCTGAAGGAAAAATACGAGCAGGCTTTAGAAGAACTCCAGCAGCAAAAGCAGGAAGTGCGGGAAGCGACGATGGTGATCGAAAGTGCACAGATCAGTAAAACGGAGTTGCAGTCGCAATACCAGGAAGCCCAGACGGAAATACAGCGCCTGCGCCGGGAAGGACAGGAAATGCGCGAAGCGCTTACCGAAACCCGGAATGAGCTGGAGACGCTGCAAGCCGCTTATGAAGCGACCCAATCGGAAATGGAAACTCTGAAGGAAGCGCCTCCTGCTTCTGCGGGGTCCCTGCCCGGAGCAACCGCAGGTCACAATAGTAAATTCGAAGAGGCTGAATTCAAGCTGGTCGCTGCGCAGGCAGAAGCGCAGTCGCTGCTGGAGCGCTATGAAGTTACCCAACGAAAGCTGCAGGATATCCAGACCCGCTATCTCTCCAACCAGGCCAGGCTGCAGAACGCCCAGAACCAGATCCGCCTGCTGGGCGAGATGCTGCCGGTATGCCAGTGCCGCAAGATCCGCGACGATCACGAATACTGGCAGCGTATCCAGGAATTCGCCAACGATCCGGCCAACGCGGAATACCTGACCGGCGTCTGCCCCGACTGCCCGCAAGCAGCCAACTTGAAGACTTCGCCAAATGGAACTGAATAGGTCTGTTCTTCGAAAACAGTACATCAAAAAAGCCCCGGTGCTCTAAGCATCGGGGCTTTTTAATTGCACACAGATTTCGCAGATTGGACAGATTTTCACAGATCATACTGAGACGATTACATTATTACTGATGCAACGCACTATATCAAAATTGCAATTCATGTAACAATGTAGCCATGTAATCATGTATCTAATCTGTGAAAATCTGCCCAATCTGTGGAATCTGTGTGCAATTAAAATCAGCTCACCCTCCCGCCACATCCGCTCCCAGGCTGGTCAGAGCGCCGGAACGGGGGCGGCCTTCGATGTCCGTGGCAGGGATCAGCGGGTTGGCCTCCGGCCCCACCCCGGCATTTTCGAACAACGAGCCGGGCTTCAGCCGGAAATCGTGATTGGCCGGATCGATAAAGACCTCGTTCTGATCGACCTGCTGCAAATGCCAGGGCATCTCGATGTTTTTTCGCGGCGCTTTCACGATCCCCTGACCGGAATATTCTGCGCTGTTATAGTCGGAATCGGCGGTAAAAACCCCTCCGTCTTTGCTGCGGAACACTTTCCCACTCGCCCCGATCGCGATATTGTTGATCGCCCGGACCGAGCCTTCGTTCTTGATCGCATTCGTCCAGCCCACCAGGGTATTATTATAGACATTCACCTCGGCGCCGGGAAAGGCAAAGATCGCCGCCGAGCCGGTTCCCTGGAACACGCAGTTATAGATATCTGCCGGCGATTTCAGGTCGATCCCATAGCCGGAACTGTTATCGAGCTCCATGCGCAGGTAGCAATTGCGAATGATGTATTTCTGTCCCCGCTCCGGATCGATGATATCGTTACTCCGGCCGCTGCCGGTGATCAGCATCTGGATACCATCTACCAGGAGGTGATCGACCTCCACATCCAGGCATTCGGAGTTGATAGTGGTATGCTCGATGATCCGGTATTTGCGGTCGTCCCAGCGGGCGGAGGCGCGATGGCCTTCATCGGCGATAATCTTCACATAATACTGCTCGCTGGTGACCCAGCCTTCGATCTGCGCCGGCTGGTCCGCACTGCCCTTGCTGCTGCGGCACAGCGCTACGGCAATCTCCTGCGCCCGCACCAGGTCTCGTTTTTCTGAGTGATTGAATTCCTGAAGCGATGTATAGTCGGTGCCGGGACCGTTATCAGGATCGATAATCCGCACCACTTCTCCGGGCAGGGGGCGGTAGTTGGTATAGTCCGCGAGTTTTTTCTCGCTCTTATCCACGGTCTTCACCGCTTCCGGGCGATTTTCGGGCAGCGGCGGGGTTTCCTGAGTCGCCTTATTACAACCCGGGAAAATAATCAGCAAAAATAAAAACCACATCAATAAAAACACCTTTTTGAGATACATATGCACATCCTTGTTGTTTGGTTCCGGTTGACGCTTCTAATGCTGTCATTGCGAGGCGTATTTTGCCGAAGCAATCTCCAGCCGGGTGCAGCCATCTGCAGTTACGCTGGGATCGGTTCGCGGGAGATTACCGCGCCGCCAAAGACGCGGCTCGCAATGACAGCACCTGGAAACGGCGCATGCTAACATTACTAGGTATAAAATTAACCGAACAAAGCATTGATGAGAATCACGGTCAAAAAAGACTCGGATAAAAAATCCGCGAGAATCCGTGTTATCCGTGTCATCCGCGTTCTATGATTTTCCGCCATCCCCCGCTTGTTTTCCGCCGCGCATTTGCGTATACTGCCATCTCAATTTAACCGGAACAGAACGATGAGAACGATGAGACATTTATACTGTCTGGCGCTGCTCTGCCTGACCGCAGGCTTCCCGGCCCTGCTGGCCAATGGGCCGGGCGTGCAAATCGAACTCCAGGGCCGAATTCCCCGGGAGGTTGATCAGGGAAAAATCACCATCCGCAAAGCGGCGGCGCTCGATCTGGATTTTGCCGGCAACCTCTACATCATCGATCGCGGCCGCCACCAGTTGCTGAAATTCTCTCCGGCCGGCGAGTTGATCGATCAGGTGGGGGGATTCGGGCAATCCGCCGAGCAGTTCGACGATCCCCGCGATGTCGACGCCCACACCACCCTGGACGTGTTCGTTGCCGACTACAATAATAATCGAGTGGTTCGATTCGATAAGAATCTCAACTTTTTAAACGCGCTGACCTCTCAATGGCCGGATCCGTATAACTTTCAACAAGTGATCAGCCTGGCGGTATCCTCGCAGTACGACCTTTTCCTGCTGGAGGAAAGCGCCAAGCGGATCATCAAATTCAGCCGTTTCTCCGAGCCCACCGCCGCCTTCGGGGGGATTTACGAAACCTTCGGGCAGCTCCTGGAACCGGTGCAGATGTGCATCGACGGGAGCCAGCGCCTGTTCGTCAGCGACCCGGCCCAGAGTGCGGTAGTGGTATTCGACTATCTGGGGAACTTCGTCAGCAACCTTAGCCACCCGGATCTCAACGCTCCGGCGGGGATGTGCTGGGGAGAAGATCAACATCTCTACGTGGTCAACCGGGGAACGGCGGAGATCTTCGTCTTTTCCAAAACCCTGGCTTTTCGCGGTCTTATCTCCCTCAAAAATTATGTCGATGAGATTGTCGATGTCGGCTTACAGCAGGAACAAAACCAGCCGTCAAAGCGTCTCTATGCTTTAACCCGTAACGGTTGCCTGGTTTTCCGGGTCACCGAAACCCCCAAGTAATCCGATGAGGTATCCCATGAAACAGCGATCGCTTCAATATAGATGGCGCCGCTCGGTCGGCAAGGGCCTGTTTGGGCTGGCGCTAATTTTCCTGGGGGCTGCCCCTGCCAGTGCGCAGACCCTCAATTTTCTCAGTACGCTGAATATCCCCGGCACCTTCAAGACCGATGTGTGGGGCTATGTCGATCCCAATGATGGAACCGAATATGCCGTCCTCGGCGATGCTTCCGGAGCCGGCATCACCATCGTCGATGTCAGCGATCCGGCAACGCCGGTGCAGGTCGGCAATCTGTCCACCGTGCCGGGCTTTGATGTGAAGGTGTGGGGCCATTATGTCTACACCGTCACCGGTGGAGGCGGAGGCCAGGGCGGGATCGTCGACATCAGCGACCCGGCCAATCCTCAGGTGGTGGGAGGATTTCCCTCTTCCCACAATATCTTTATCGCCGATAACGGCTATCTCTATGCCGAAGCTCCGGGGCTGAAGGTCTATGACCTCAATCCGGACCCCTTGAATCCGGCGCTGGTGTGGCAGGACAATGACAACGGCGGGCACGACGCCACTGTAATCGGCAACCGCCTCTACGACTTTCACGGCACCTTCGGCACCCGGATCTACGATGTGACCGATCCGGCCGACCCGCAGCTGCTCGCCACCATCAATGATCCGGCGATCTCCTACCATCACAGCGGCTGGACCAGCGAGGACGGCAACTATCTTTATATCTGCGATGAGCTGGCCAATCATCCTCAGGCCGACATCACGATATGGGATATCAGCAATCTGGAAAATCCGGAAAAAGTGGGCGAGTATGCCGATGCAAATGCGATTGTGCATAATCTGTATATCACCGGCAATTACGCCTATGTCGCCTACTATACCGCCGGTATCCGGGTATTCGATATCTCCGATCCGACCCAACTGGTGCTTGTCGACGAGTATGATACCTCTCCGGCCAACACAGGTGAATTCTTCGCCGGCGCCTTCGGGATATATCCTTACGCGCCTTCAGGAAATATTTATGCGAACGACTGGGATTACGGCCTGTTTGTGTTCAGCTTCGACAGCGGCACTTCGGTTACGCCCGGCGAGAATGAGCTCCCGGCCGGTTTTGAGCTGCGCCAGAATTATCCCAATCCGTTTAATCCCTCCACCACCATCGCCTACCGGGTCGGCGAAAACAGCACGGTTAATCTGAGAGTATACAATCTGTTGGGGCAGCCGGTACGCACCCTGGTCAATCAGGTGCAGAGTCCCGGCGACTACCGGATCTCCTGGAATGGCCGCGATGATGCCGGCAGGGCACTGCCGAGCGGGGTTTATTTTTATCAACTGAAGGCGGGAGGGTTTGGTAAAATAAAGAAGATGTTGTTGGTGGAATGATGGAGGATAGTGGCAGTGGCAGTGGCAGTGGCAGTGGCAGTGGCAGTGGCAGTGGCAGTTAGCAATAGAGAACATAAGGGGGAAAGATACAAAATGTCAAAAAGTTTTACGGGTCTTAAGGTTTATCAATTGGCTTATGAGTTAGCAATGGAAGTGTTTCATCTTTCAAAATCTTTTCCGAAAGAGGAAATATTTTCATTAACCAACCAATTAAGACGTGCTTCAAGGTCAGTATGTGCGAATATTTCAGAAGGATACCGAAAGCGTAGGTATCCAAAACATTTTATCGCCAAGATGACCGATGCGGATGGTGAGGCAAGTGAAACAACCGTTTTTTTAGATTTTGCAAAAGACTGTGGATATATATCTGATACCGCTCATGGTATACTTATACAAAAATATGAGGAAGTTGGGAAAATGCTTGGTGGCATGGCAAACAATCCCGAGCGCTTCCTCCCCAAATAACTGCCACTGCTACAGCCACTGCTACTGCCACTGCCATCTGGGAATACCATATGGTAATCAAAATTCAACTGACATGGAAGCCAACGGCGCGTGAGTTTCAAATTCAGACATTTTTCCGGATGGCGGCAAGTATGCGGGGGACTCTGGCTAATTGCCGCCATTCTTCCGAGCCATGTGCTGGCACAACAGCTCCCCAAGGTATTGAACACCGTCGCAGAAGACACGGTCTATGTGCCAACCGACTCCCTGAAGACACCCTACCAGTTGCCCGGCACCTTCATTATTCCATCCAGTGAAATACTCCATCTGAAGGATTTTCGGCTGCGCTATAAGCTGCATTATGATATCGATTACCGCAGCGGCAAGGTCTGGCTGCTGCAGGAACTGCCCGCCTCCGACAGTTTGCGGATCATCTACCGCCGCTATCCGTTTCCGCTGGTGCTGGATTATTTTCACCGTGAGCTGCAGGCGCCGCCGGCAGACGATTCCCTGGCCAGCGCCAATGGCGAGATCACCGCTCGGGAGGTGCGGCCGAAATTTCTTGACGAGATCGACAGCTATCAGAGCAATCTTCAGAAGAGCGGCAGCATCGTGCGCGGGGTGGAGATCGGCAACAATCAGGACCTCACCCTCAATTCCGGGCTCAACCTGCAGCTTTCCGGCAAGATCTCCCCGGATGTGGAACTGGTGGCCGCCCTCACCGATGAAAGCACCCCAATCCAGCCGGAAGGTAATACCCAGACCCTCCGCGAGGTCGATAAAGTGTTCGTGAAGATCAAAAGCCCCTACCTGGGGGGTACGTTGGGCGACTTCAACCTGCAATACCGCCAGTCGCTCTTCGGGAATCTGCAGCGCAAGCTGCAGGGGGTTTCGGTCGAAAATGAGGTGCAGAACACCCGGCAGCAGCTCACCTATGGCACTTCCCGGGGATTCTTCCATTCCAACAAGTTCCTGGCCCAGGAGGGCAACCAGGGGCCCTACCTGCTGACCGGGCGTAACGGGGAACGGGAGATCATCGTGCTGGCCGGCACCGAGCGGATATATGTCGACGGGGCGCTGCAGGTGCGCGGGGAGAACAACGACTACATCATCGATTATGCCCTGGCCCAGATCACCTTCACCAGCAACAAGCTGATCACCTCGGAAAACCGCATCGAGGTCGATTTCGAATATACCAATAATTTCCAGCGCTACGGGCGCAACTTCCTGGGATTTTCCAGCGGCAGCCAGAAGATCGCCCGGCGCTTCAGCTACGACCTGCGCCTGTTCCGGGAGTGGGACGATACCCAAAATCTGCTGGAGGATGACGCCCCGCTCAGCACTGAGGAGGAAGCGGCCCTGGCCGGGGCGGGCGACGACCCCCTGGCGGCCTTCACAACCGGCGCAATTTTCGTCGGTGCCGGGGAAGGCAATTACATCCAGAGCAGCGACTCGCTGGGAACGCTCATCTATGTCTATGTTGGGGAGAACCAGGGCGACTACGACGTGCGTTTTACCGGAGTGGGCGCCGGCAACGGCGATTATACCCGGGTGCGCCTGGGAGAATACCGCTATGTCGGCGAGGGCAAAGGCAGCTACCGCCCGGTACGACTGGTGCCGCTGGCGGGGGACAAACGTCTGGCCGACCTCACCCTCGGCGCCGCTCTCAGCCGCAACTGGTCGCTGAAAGGCGAATTTTCCGCCACCTCATACGACCAGAACATCTTTTCCGCTATTGACGACGGCGACAACCAGGGCAAGGCCTTCCAACTCACCTCCACCCTGCAGGATACCGCCTTCCGGGCCTTGGGGAAACATCTCGGCAATCTGCGCTGGGATGTGCACTGGACCCGCCAGGACTCCAGCTTCGCCCCCCTGGACCGGCCGCTGCAGCCGGAGTACGCCTATAAGTGGAACCTCAACACCCTCAGCCTGACCAACCGGGAAAACAGCCTGGAGAGCAACCTCAGCTATCAGCCCAACCGCTATCTCAAACTCGACGGCAATATCGGCAGCATCGACAAAGGCGATCTGGTTTCCTCCCTGCGCCGTTCCGGGCAGGTGCAGACGTTCCGGATGTTCCTGCCGGACCTGCTGGCCCGCCTGGAACAGGTGGAAAGCGAGACCGGCTTCGACCGCAGCGACTGGCGGCGTCAGAACTTCAGCGCCAGCAAGACCCTTTCCCGCTTCACCCCCCGATTCGATTTCAAACGGGAAGACCGCACCGTGGAAAGCCTGCGCGAAGCGCGCACCACCGGGTTCCGGTTTGAGGATTACCAGGCCGGCATCGCCGTTCGCAACATGCTGGGGATTGACTGGGGCCTGAAGCATCAGCTGCGCTACGATTTTCTGTATGACCCGCGCCGGCCCGGGCAAACCCGCAAACAGGCGGAAACCCGCACGCTGGAGGTGCAGGGGGAGCTCGATCCGGAGCGCAACCTGAAAGGACGTTTCTCCTTTGCCTACCGCGATAAGGATTTCAGCGATTTTTTCGAGCGGCTGCCGGCCGACAGTCTGCCGCTATATCAACCCGACGCCCAATTCCAGGACACCAGTTGGCAGGATCGCCAGAGCCACCTGGCCAATTTTGACCTGCAATACCGCAACGAGAGCGGCACCCTCAGCGCCCGCTGGAACTACAAGGTTGCCAGCGAATTGCAGGCGCTGCGCGAGATCCGCTATCTGAAGGTTGATGAAACCCGGGGCAATTTCCGCTACGACTCCACCCTGGCAGAATATGTGCCCGACCCCCAGGGCGACTACATCCAGCTCTTTTTCCAGACCGGCAACTTTGAGAGTGTGATCCGCCTGGAGAGCGCGGTGCAGTTGCAGTACAGCCCCCGGGCAACGGCCAAAAGCGAAAAATTCTGGAAGGATCTTTTTAACCGCACCTCGACCACCACCTACGTGAAAGTGGAAGAACAGAGCCGGGAAAACAATATTCTCGACATCTATCTGCTCAATCTGGACAAATTCCACAATGCGGCCTCCTCGCTGCGCGGGGTGTATATCATCAATCAGGACATTAACTACAACGAACGCAATCCCATCTGGGGTTTGCTGCTGCGCAGCCGCTACCGCGACAATCTATCCAACCAGTTTCTCGATGCCAACAATAACGAAACCCGCATCGCCTGGGAACGCATCGTACAGTTGCGCCGGCTGTTTTTCAGGCGCAAGCTGAACATCACCGGCGAATATCAGAACAGCTTCAACAAACGTTGGGTGGCCGCCTCTCCCTCGCGGAATTTGAACATCCTGACCGAAGCTTATGTCGGGCGATTTAACTACCGCCCCACCATCCGCTGGCAGTTTCAGGTCGATCTGGAACGGGGAATCCAGCAAGACCGGAATGAAACCAATCCCCTGCGAGTCAATTACTGGGATATCAAGCCGCAGATCTCCTTCTCCCTGCGCGGGAAGGCCCGGGCCACTGCCAACCTGGCATATCTTGCCGTCGAGGAGGTCGACAATCCGGCGGCACGGGCGATTCCCTTCGAGATGGGCAAAGGAAAAAAAGTGGGCGATTCCTGGCAGTGGAATGCCCGCTTCGAGTATTTCATCAGCAGCAACATCACCATCAACGCCAACTACAACGGCCGGCGCGATGCCGCAGCCCTGCGCACCCTGCATCTGGGGAAGGCGGAGGTGAGGGCGTTTTTTTGAGTGCGGAGTGCGGAATGTTCCGAATGCGGAGTGCGGAGTGCGGAGTGCGGAGTGCGGAGTGCGGAATGAATACGTGGAGCGAAAGGAAAGTCAAGTTTTGTTAAATCAAATGATATTTGTTATTATTCCGCCCACGAAACACACGAAAGAAACGAAACATATGGCGGAACTGCTTAATCCAGAAGAATGTTATGCCATAAATAGTATTTAGTTTATTTCGCGTATTTCGTGGGCTGAGTGTTTACAGATAATTTTAAAATCAGACAACGATGAACTCTCATTTAAAGCAAAATTTAGCGGAGCTTGCCGGTGTTTTCAGCGCCCTGAGATTATGGGTGAATGCGATTTATTGCGCCTTGACATCCTGGAATTCACAAATATCTCTTCGCGATCATCTTTCGCTCCACGCGCTACGCTCATCGCTCTACGTCATCTTCCTCGTTTCCCCTATTTTTGCCCAACCTCAGGCTACGGGCGAGCGTTTCTTCCTGGAGAAGCTCGATATCAAGTTTGAGCCGAAAGTGCGCTTCCCGGTCAAGAAATACCGCACTCAGTATGTCAACCGTATCTATCAGGCGGGATTATTAAAGGAAATCAGTGCCGGCGTGCTGGCGGAGTTGAAAGACCAGGGGTACTACTTCGCCCGGCTGGATTCCCAGGCAGTGAAGGTCGATTCCACCTTCCGGGCGGTGCAGGCGACGCTGTTTTTCCAGCCCGGCAAACCCCTGCAGCTCAGCCGGGTAGCAATCACATTCGCCGACACCCTCGACGGCGCAATTCGCGAGGAGCTGGAAACTATCGGCGCCCAATATCCCGGCAGAGCCTACACCCATGCGCTTTCCTCCGGCCTGTTCCGCGAGATCGTAGAGGTGATGGAGAACCATGGCTTCCCCCTGGCGCGGGTATCGACCGCCGGTTTCGAATTTTATGATCGTCCCGAAGGCCCCTGGCAGCTGGACCTGACCCTGCAGGTACATTCCGGCGATTCTATCCGGCTCGCCTATCTACGGTTTCCCCGGCAGAGAACCAACCTGACCGCTTATCTGCAGCGCCTGCTGCGCTTTCGCCCCGGGCAAACTTACCGAGAGAAGCGCATCGCCCGCTATCTGCAGATCCTGCGGCGGCAGGAATTCATCAAATCGGTCACCTCGCCAACCCTGGCCCGGGATGCCGAAGGACGCTATTTTCTGAACATCGAATTCGAAGAAACGCCGGCCACCGCCTTCGACGGGATCATCGGCTATATCCCGCCCCCGGCCAGCGATCCGGAAGCGAGCGGCTATTTTACCGGCCTGGTTAACATCGGCATCCGCAATCTCTTCGGCGGAGGGCGCAAGATGCTGGTATTCTGGCAGAAACCGGATGAATTTTCCGACGAATTCCGGGTGGCCTACCGGGAGCCTTTTTTGCTCGGTCTTCCCTTCCACAGCGAGGTGGGTATGAACCGGTTGGTACGCGATACCACCTACATCGCCTGGCAGTATCATCTGCGCTTCGAGCTGCCGCTGAGTGACGCGTTGAGCGCTTTCCTCGACCTCAGCAACCGCAACGTGGTGCCGGATTCCCTGGCCAGCCGCACCCTGCGACTTCCCCGCACGGAAAGTATTACGACGGAAACCGGGATCCGCTGGGACATCCGCGACGAGACCCAGAATCCCCGCCGGGGGGTGCTGCTGGAGATCGCCTTCAGCCTGAGCAGCCAAAAGAACCTGGGACCGGAATACCTGCTCCGGGAAGACTCTCTGAGGCGTGAAGCCACCATTCAGCGCATGCGCAGCGATCTGAGCGTGTTCGTGCCGACTTTCAAACGCCAGGCGCTGGCCAACCATCTGCATATGGAATTTATCGAGAATCGCGGCGACGTACTCCGTTCCCCGGATCAGGCCTGGTTCGGCGGTGCCACGACCGTGCGGGGCTACCGGGAGGGGCAGTTCTTCGCCCGGCGGGTCTTCTGGCTCAACAGCGAATACCGCTTCCTCCTCAGCCCGGAAGCGCGCTTCTTCTTCTTCAGCGACAATGCTTTTTACAGCCGGGAATTTCCCGACAAAGTGGATCAATGGCTCAGCAGCTACGGGCTGGGACTGCGCTTTGGGGGGCCGCTGGGCATCGTGCAACTCGACTACGGCCTGGAGCGGGGTGCCCCCTTCCGGGAGGGCAAATTGCATTTCCGGCTGATCAATGAGTTTTAGGTTGCGCTTATACCGGGAACTGTGTAATGCAGAGAATTTTGCATAGGGCATGGGGCATGGGGCATGGTGTCTTACAGTGCGGGTGTCGGGACATGTGCTTGTACATTACGGCGCCAAGCCCTTTGCCCTTTGCCCTTTGCCCTTTGCCCCATGCAGCAAAACTTTACACCGCGCTCCGTATAGGCATTTATTTAATACTGGATTTTGCGATTCCTGGGGGTTATATTCAGCGATGCTTTTCAGGAAACCGGTGGCGGAGAAACAAAGTTTTTCTTTCCATCATTCCTTCTAAATCGGTTAGTAGCAATCAACAACAGGGGTTAGAATGATTACAGCACTCGTTATCATCGGCATCAGAAAACTGATCCGCCGTTGGAATCAAAAGGCTGGCAAGCTTCCGAAAGAGCAACCCGCTCTTCTGGCGACGTTCCCTCAAAACACCCAATAATACGGTTCTTCTCCCTCCGACCACGACTCGAATCTCAAATTTTGCCTACATGCCACCAGCGCAGCCTCCCGGCTGCGCTGTTTTTTTGTATCGCTTTTGAAATTTTCTTTTATCTCATGCAAAGACGCCAGGTTTGCCAAGATCTTTTCAATAATTTAAACTCTTCGCATTCTTTGCGGCTTTGCGCGATAATTAAAGCTGACAACTAATTTTGTGCAATTTGAAAGTCGAACTTGCAAATTGCACAATTTCGAATTATATTTTTATCGTTGCGACAAGATAATCGGAGAGAAAATGGTTGTCCGGGAAATATCGACCCATTTAAAGCATCTAACCGAAAAATACCCGGTCGTCACGATTACCGGCCCGCGCCAATCCGGCAAAACCACTTTGGCAAAATCAGTTTTCCCCAACAAAGCCTATATAAACCTGGAAATGCCCGACAACCGGGAATTCGCCACCGCCGATCCCCGGGGATTTCTGCGAAAAATACCCGAGGGCGCCATACTTGACGAAATACAGCGCGCGCCGCAACTCCCCTCCTACATCCAGGGCATCGTCGATGAGAAGCAGCAAAACGGTATGTTCATTTTAACCGGAAGCCAGCAATTTGAAGTGACCAATTCAATCAACCAATCCCTCGCCGGCCGGACTGCACTGCTAAAACTTTTGCCGTTCAGCATCCCGGAAATAAACGAACCTTTCGGTATTTCAGACCTAGATCAATTGCTATATAACGGATTCTATCCCCGGATATATGACCAGAAACTTGACCCGACCCAGGCCCTGGCGGATTACTTTGAGACTTACGTGGAAAGAGATCTGAGGCAGTTAATCACCGTCAAAAACTTGAGCACCTTCCAAAAATTTGTCAAATTATGCGCCGGCAGGATCGGGCAAATTCTCAATCTGAACAGCCTGGGAAATGATGCGGGTATTTCACACACCACCGCCCGGGAATGGCTAACCATTTTGGAAGCCAGCTATATTGTGTTCCGGTTGGAACCGTTTCATATGAATATCAGCAAACGTTTGATCAAATCGCCTAAATTATATTTTTATGATGTCGGCCTGGCAAGCTACCTACTGGGCATTGAAAATATCTCCCATGTCGAAATACATCCCCTGAGGGGTAACTTGTTTGAGAATCTCGTAGTTATGGAAATTCTCAAGTACCGCTATAACCAGGGAAAACGAAATAATCTGAATTTTTATCGCGATGCACAAGGTAATGAGATAGATATCCTCTACGGGGCAGGCGCGCACGTCTTGCCGATCGAGGTTAAAGCCGGCGAAACGGTAGCCGGGGATTTTTTTCGAGGCTTGTATGCATTGGAAAAACTGATCGCCGACTTTCCCTTCGGAAAAGCAGTGATATACGGCGGCAGCCGGGAAGAAACCCGGAAAGATATTCGAATTGTCAATGCTTTTTCAATACCGGATATTCTTAACCGGGTAAACTAATTGATGAGGACTGCTATTATGTTCGCAACTTTTCAAAAGTTACTCCAGAATCTGTTGTTGCCGGTTATTTGCACCGTCAGCCTTTGGGTCGCTGCTCCCCTGTCTGCCGGACCGGATATGCCATCTACCGGCCTGCGCTTCGCCCTTTCATACCCGAGCAGTGCGGGAAACGGGCCGTTTGACGGGCGGATGCTGCTGCTGATCAGCACCAACGACCAACAGGAACCGCGCTTTCAGATCCGGGAAGATCCAAAAACCCAGTTGGTTTTCGGCCTCGATGTGGAAGGACTGGCACCGGGTCAGAAAGCCGTGTTCGATGCCGCTGCCTTCGGCTTCCCTCTGAAAAGTATTACCGACATCCCGCCCGGCGAATACTGGGTGCAGGGACTGCTCCACAAGTACGAGACCTTTCAGCGCGCCGACGGTCACGTGGTAAAACTGCCGATGGACCGCGGCGAAGGCCAGCAGTGGAACCGCGCTCCCGGCAACTTCTATAGCACGCCGCGCAAAATCCGCATCGATCCGGCGCAGAAGACCACCATCGAGATCGTGCTGGATCAGGAAATACCGCCGATTCCCGACCCGCCGGAGACCAAATACATCAAGCACATCAAAATGCAGAGCAAGCTGCTTAGCAAGTTCTGGGGCCGGCCGATGTACCTCGGTGCGCACATCCTCCTGCCGGAAGGCTTCGATGAACACCCCGAGGCGCGCTACCCCCTGATCATCAATCACGGCCATTTTCCCTACACCTTTGGCGGTTTCCGCGAGGAGCCGCCCGATCCCGATCTGGAACCGGATTACAGCGAGCGATTTCAGATCGAAGGCTATAACCGCATCCAGCAGGAATACGCCTACCAGTTTTATAAAGAATGGACCGGCCCGGATTTTCCCCGCTTCCTGATCATCGAGATCCAGCATGCCAATCCCTATTACGACGACTCCTACGCGGTCAATTCCCAGAATCTCGGTCCCTACGGCGATGCGATCACCTACGAGCTGGTGCCCTACATCGAAAAACAGTTCCGGGGCATCGGGGAAGGCTGGGCGCGCTTCATGTACGGTGGCTCTACCGGCGGCTGGGAGGTGCTGGCGGCGCAGGTGTTCTATCCCGACGAATACAACGGCTGCTTCGCCGCCTGCCCGGATCCGATCGACTTCCGGGCTTACTGCCTGGTGAATATTTACCAGAACAAGAATGCCTACTACCCGGAAAGCGACTGGCTGAAAGTGCTCCGGCCGGAGAAGCGCAACTATCTGGGCGAGATCAGCTTCACCCTGGAAGGGGTCAATCATCTGGAGCTGGCCCTGGCCAGCAAAGGGCGCTCCGGGCAGCAGTGGGACATCTGGCAGGCGGTCTACTCGCCGGTGGGCGATGACGGTTATCCCCAACCGATCTGGGATAAACTAAGCGGGGAGATCGATCCGGAGGTGGCGGCATTCTGGCGGGAGAACTACGATCTGCGCTACATCATGGAGCGGGACTGGAAAACCCTGGGGCCGAAGCTGCAGGGCAAGATCCACATCTACGTCGGCGATATGGACAACTACTACCTCAATAACGCGGTCTACCTCACCGAGCAGTTCCTGGAAAGCACCCGCGATCCTTACTACGCCGGGGAGGTGGCCTACGGCGACCGCGCCGAGCACTGCTGGAACGGCGATCCCGAGCGGGGCAACGGCTATTCCCGGCTGCGCTACCACCAGATGTACGTCGACAAGATCCTCAAGCGCATCGAAACCACCGCGCCGGAGGGGGCGGATTTAAGCAGTTGGCGTTATTGAGGATAGAATTGCACGCAGATTATTTCACCTTCATCACAATCAACGTAATATCATCCAACGGAGGTGCGGCGCCGCGGAAGCGGGCCAGGGCGGAGAGGATGGCGTTCTGGATCTCGCGGGCAGGTTTGGCGGCGTTGGCTTCGATCAACTGCTTGAGACGGAAGTCGTCGAATTCCACTTTGCTGGTATTCATAGTTTCCACCAGGCCGTCAGTATAAAATAACAGCACATCGCCCGGCGCGAAAGGCACGGTGGTTTCCTCCAGCAGTTCGGCAAAGCGGCCGTGGTCGGGCAGCCCGATCCCGATCCCGCCTGGCACCACCTCCCGGCAGGTCTTGCACTCATGCTGATAATGAATCAGCGGCATGTGCCCGGCCCGGCAAAGGGTCAGTTCCGGCTTGGCATTGACGCTGGCGATGCTGACCGTAAAAAAAGATCCCTGGCGGAGGATTTGCTTCAGTTGGGTATTCAGGGTGGTCAAAATCTCGTGCGGCCGTTCATGCTGGCTGATCAGGTTGCGCAGGATCGCCTTCACCTGAACCATGTATAGCGCCGCCCCCATGCCCTTGCCGGAAACGTCGCCGATCACGATCAAAGTGGTGTCCGCCGGTTGCACAGGCTGGATAAAATCGTAATAATCGCCCCCGACTTCCCGGGCGGCCTCGGAATAGCAGGCGATGTCGAAGGGGGTATCTTCCGGAGCGCTGCGCGGCATCAGCCCCATCTGGATCTCCCGGGCCACCTCCAGATCATCGCGGGCAGTCAGCTTGTCGGCCAGCTCGAAGGCCAACAGCAGATTCAGCGCCAGGAACCCCAGCACACCCCAGATCCAGCTGCCCACCAGGAATCCGTAGATAAATACAAACAGCGCCAGCGAATAGAACATCCGGCGCGCCGGGGTCAGCTTCAGCAGAAAGGCCATAAAGAGGCTGCCCACAAAGTTCACTCCCCGGCTGAAAGGATGCGCATCGCGGCCGGCCTGCTTTACGTCGCGCTGATAAAATTCGTAGATGCCCGGTGCGTCACGCTTAATCAACCCCTCAATCTCCCGCAGGCTCAGACCGCTGGTGTAGAGCTTATAAAACCGCCGGATGGCATCGTCGAATGATTTGGTCATAGTGGCGCCGTTTTTTTTACTGACGATTACGAAGCGTCGGTGGAAAAGTTGTTGGATTTAGAACATCCCTGCTGTGGTGGCAGAAATCTCCACCTATTGCATTTTTGCTTCCGGGGAGGTAATTTCTGCCATGAGAGCGGAACGGATACAGGATTTTTAATACCAATTAGCCACGGAGGCACAGAGTTCACAGAGGTGTCAGCTATCAGTTGTCAGTTGTCAGTTGTCTTTTCTCTGTGAACTCTGTGCCTCTGTGGCAAAAAAAGACTGGAGACGAAATTTTTGCACAGTCAACATCACACCAATGGAATACTGCTCATCCTGCTGCTCATCGCGGCCGCCTGCGCAGGAGATAGTAATCAGAAAGAACTGGTGATTCAAGTAATTTCTCCCTCCGTGCCGGACAGCGCCACGGTATACATTGCCGGAAGCGATTCTGCACTGGGCACCTGGCATCCGGCCAACATCGCGCTGGCGCGCCAGCCGGACGGCATCTGGGAAAAACGCTTATATTTTCCGCCCGGCACCGAACTGCAGTTCAAATTTACGCTGGGGGATTGGTCGCGGGAGGCCCTCGCCGCCGACAGCACCCTTCCGGGCAATCATGTTTTGACCCTGCGTAACGATACCACCGTCATCTACCAAATCGATGCCTGGCGGGATGAGCACTTCCGCCAGCGGGTGCAGGGCCAGATTACCGGCACGGTGCGCTATCACCGCCAACTCGCCGGCGACGGGCTTAAACCCCGGGACGTCATCGTCTGGCTGCCCCCGGATTATGAGACCGCGCTCCAGCGCCGCTACCCGGTGCTCTATATGCACGACGGGCAAAACATCATCGATCCGCAAACCTCCGCTTTCGGGCACGACTGGCGGGTCGATGAAGTGGCTGACAGCCTGATCCGCGCCGGTGAGATCAAGCCGCTGATCGTGGTAGGCATCTACAACACCCCCGACCGTTCCCTGGAATATTCCGACACCACCCTGGGGCGGGCTTATATGGCCTTCCTGACCGGCACCCTCAAACCGCTGATCGACCGCAGCTACCGCACCCGGCCGGAACGGGAGCATACCGCCACCATGGGTTCGTCCATGGGCGGGCTGATCGCCTTCCTGCTGGCCTGGCAGCATCCGGAGACCTTCTCCGCGGCCGGCTGCATTTCCCCGGCGTTTATCTATCAGGATTGGAAATCGATCCGCCAGGTAAATGGGCACCGGGGAGCGGATAAAAACATCCGCATTTATATCGATAACGGCGGGATTGGCGTGGAGGATACCCTACAGGCCGGCTGCGACGCCATGCTGAAAGCATTGGACACTCAGGGTTTTAAGGAAGGGGAAAATCTGCAATGGTTTTTCGATCCCCGGGCGGAGCACAATGAACCCGCCTGGGCGCGGCGGGTCTGGCGGCCGCTGATGTTTATGTTCGGCAAATAAACTGGCGTGAGGCCCGACTAAATGGTAACGCTCATGCTGAAGTCTGTGTAATGCGGAGCACTTTTGCATGGGGCATGGGGCATGGCGCCGCAATGTGCAAGCGTATGGTCCGACACCCGCACTGTAATACACCATGCCCCATGCTCCTTGCACCATGCGATAAAACTTGACACGGTGATCAGTATGAGCGAGTGATAAATGCTTAATGCGAGTCGGTAAATGCTGAAGTGCATGTTGGAAATGAGAAAACGGAGAATGTGACTGGTGACAGCTTGGCTGCTGGGGGCGATGGTTATGTTTGCCCTGGTTGGATTAACGATATTGATGAGACGAATGAACGGTCATACTATTACGATCTCGGTACGCCCCCAGGAACTGCCGGAGGGCGATTCGGTGTATATCACCGGCAATCACCCCGCCCTGGGGAACTGGCATCCCGACGCGGTGCCGCTACAGTTACAGGCTGACGGCAGTTGGCGGCGGCAGTTTTTCATCAAACGCAACACCCAGTTGGAATATAAGTTTACCCGCGGTTCCTGGGACAGCGAGGCTGCCAATGAGCACGGCGGGGTGCTGCCGAATTTTCGCCTGCGGGTCAATCAAAACCACCAGCAGCATTTGGAAATTCCTCACTGGCGCGATATTTCGCAGTTGGAAAATGATTTCAAGATTGAGACCACTCCGGAAGAACGCATCAAAGGTACCATCCGTTTCCATCACTTCCCGGGAATGAACGGCCTGAAGCCGCGCGATATTATCGTCTGGCTGCCTCCCAGTTACGACAGTGCCCTTAAACAGAAATATCCGGTAGTCTACATGCACGACGGGCAGAACCTCTTCGATCCTTATACATCCTACACCGGGATCGACTGGGAAGCGGATGAGACCGCCACTCGCCTGATCGAGGAGGAGCGCATCCGGGAGATCATCATCGTCGGCATCTACAACACCCATGACCGGCTGGAAGAATATTCCGCCGCTCCCCTGGGAAAACGCTATCGCGAGTTCATCGTGCAAGAGCTGAAACCATACATCGATCGCAACTACCGCACCCGGCCGGAACGGGAACATACCGCCACCATCGGCTCGTCGATGGGCGGGCTGGTCTCTTTTCTGCTGGTATGGCAGCACAGCGAGGTATTTTCCATGGCCGGCTGCTTCTCCCCCTCATTCATTTATCAAAAAAATCAGGCAATCAAACTGATCAAACAGAGTGATCCGCCCGGATTGCCGGTCAAGATGATGATGGATTGCGGCGGGATCGGCGGAGAAAAACTCCTGCTGCGCGGCTGCAAGCGGGTGTTGCGCCTGCTGCGCCGGAAAGGACTGAGCGATGCCGACCTGGAATTCCACCACTACCCGGAAGCCCGCCACTCCGAGCGTGACTGGGCGGAAAGGCTGGAGAAGCATTTGATTTTTCTGTACAGCAAAGTCTGAGACTTGATGGCACGCAGATTTCGCAGATTAAACAGATTTACGCAGATACAACTTACTGAATGATGGTGTCATTGGCCTTTGGCGTCATTGGTGCTTCGCACGTCATTGGCTTCGCGTCATTCACGCATTCAAGCTGTCTATATTTCAAAATAACATTCGTGTATATTCGTGGCAAAACAATCTGTGAAAATCTGTCCAATCTGCGAAATCTGAGTGCAATTTTCTTCCAAAAAAAATCCATTTCGAAAATCGTGATTCGAGCAAACTTCCCCCAACTGCCGCAGTGTTATTTTCCCTCCTGAATTCATTGGTCTGGCGGAACATAAGTAATAATAATTTATGATATTAGAAAAGACTCACCCTACACGGAGCGCGGGCAGCCTCCGGGGATACCGCGTACAGCCTTCCCGGCAGTTGCTGACGATCATCGTTTGGGCGATTTTGCTGAACTGGCCGGTTTTTCCCCAGGTCGCCCTGCAGATTACCGCCATCGGCGATGCCCCCTATGACAGCCCGGAGATCTGGGTGAGTGAGAAATCCGACATCAGCGGCACCATCTCCATGGCCCGGGCGGATTCTGCAGAACTGGTGCTGCAGACCGCCTGGCGGCGGCTTAATGGGGATACCTGGTGGATTTCCGACCAGATCATTCCCCTCTCCGGTATTCCAGGCCAAGCCCGCAATTGGCGCTTTTCCGATGTTCCTCTGGGCACTCCTTTCGATTATAAAAAACCGCTTGAGATTGTTACCTTCGCTGTGGATAAACAGCAAACCGCCCTGGATGGGGTGATCGATTTCGCTTCGTTGGTCTACCTCAGCAAGGCGGTTTCCCAGCCGTTGCTGGTGCAGCGCCAGCCCAAGACGCCGGCGAATTTTTCGGTCACCCCGCGGATCCGTATCGACCACATCGCCGGGCAGCCGGCCCAACCCGGCGCCACGCATGAAGTCGGCTTACAGGCCCTGCTCAGCGGCGAGGTGCGCAAACCCACCGACAGCCTGGTGCGGCTGGTGGTGCAGCCGCTCAGCAGCGACCGGCATTGGGTGGTGGAGGATGAGCCCTATCTCCGGGAAGGCCGCTGGAGCGGCAAGATCGATTTTGCTGTCGGTGACCTGGAAGATGAAAGCGAGTTCATCGTGTTTGCGGTGGTGGCGCGAGAGGAATTGCCCCGGGGCAGCGCCATTCCTTTAGAAGCATGGCAGGGATATCTCCACCACACCATCAGCGGAATCTCCACTCTGCTCCGGGTTACCCGGGTGGAGATCCCGCCCGCCAAGAATCAGATCGGGGTGCGCATCCTAAGCGTGGGCGGCCGGATGACCGGCCCGGAACGGCGCGGGGAGGCGCAGGTACGCAGCAGCGTCAAGGGCATCTTAAGCGGCCGCCCGATCAGCACTGCAGAGGACGTCTGGCTGCTCACCACCCGGGATTTCCGCGACGACAGCTGGCATCTCCTGGGCAAAGCGGCGATCAAAAACGGTAAATATTGGGAAATTTCTCCCCGTCTTCTGGGCGAGAGCGGCAGCTACATCAAGCTGATGGCGGTGGTGGCCGGGCGCAATTTAGCAGCCGGAGCCGCTGTCGACGTGGAGGCCTGCGCGGCATTTTCCCGCCCGGTGCACCTGCGCTTGCAGGACGCGCCGCCGCTGGAAGTGGAAATTGAGCAGGTCGATCGCCAGCCAGTCGCCGATGCCAGCAGCGACGGGCTGGCCGTATACCGCATCAGCGGTGTGGAAGGACGGATCGGGGGTCGTCCCCTGGAAGATGAGGACAAAGTGTGGGTCTTAAAAATGCCGAACGACAGCGATCAACCCTGGCAGTTGCTGGGGCAGGCCGGGTTCAAAAATCGCCACACCTGGGAGCTGCCTCCTCTGGCCCTGGGAGCGGCAGGAGATGAACTGATCCTGATCGCCGTCATCGCCAAGACCCCCATCCAATCGCTCAACCTGCGGGAGCAGGCGAGTGTCATCGCCTCCTCCGGAAGGGTGCAAGTACGGCTAAAAGACTGATGTTTGTTCGCTTCGCTCACGATATTTGCGCTCCGCGCGATGTTGGTTCGCTTCGCTCACGATATTTGCACTTCGCGCGATATTTGCTGGCTATGCCAGCGATGTTTGTTCGCTAACGCTCACGATATTTGTTGGCTGCGCCAACGTAACTACCGAACGGCACCAACTCGATCATCGTGAACGAAACGAAAAGACATTGCGCGAAGCGTAAAAATCGTGAGCGCAGCGAACAAACATCGCGAGCGAGAGCGAGCAAACATCGCCGGCTCTGCCGGCAAACATCAAGGAACTACTAGATGAAATTAGGGCACAAACTGCTTTTCACGCTCATCATGCTAACGGCATTGCAAGCCTTGCAGGCACAGGAGGTGCTGCCGCCGGAGCAATTCTCCGCCGCCCCCCCGGCGACCGGGGAAAATATCGATATCGCCATCCGCTGGGTCGCCAATGAATACCTCAGCCCGGAAAGCGAGAAAGTCGACCGCAACTATCTCACCTTCGAGTCCTTTGACGAAGTGGCCGGGGAAGATGTGCGGGTGGAGCTGTGGGGCATGCCGGCCTCGCGCGACAATATCTGGATCTTCGTGCACGACCGCACCGCCAACAACTGGTGGGCCTACGGGGGCGCGAACAGCGAAGGCGAGGGCTTATGGGTCATCCACGGGGTGCGCTTCGGCGAAGGCGCCCACCAGGGGCAGCGCTTCACCATCCGCGCGGCGGTACTCAACACCCCGCCGGAAGGTCGCATCCTCGACGGGGAAAAATGGATCCGTGATGCCCTGGCGGTGTCGGATCCGGTCTACGTTACCATCCAGCGCCGGCTGATCCGGCCCTATCCCCCCAGCGGGCAGGTGGCGGCGCCACAGATCTGGCTTTCCACCATCGACCACCAGACCGTCTCCACCACAGAGGCGATGGTCACGCCTGCCACTGCCGGGATCGCCGGCACCTTCGAATTTCCGGAAAATGACGGCAACGGGCGGATACCTGCCGGAGGCCAGCCGGAACATTACATCTATGTGCTGATCCGCTCTACCGCCGCCGACCGCTGGCGGGTATTTGGTCCGGCGGTGGTCAACGGCGTCAAATGGGAGATCCGTGATGTCGATATCAGCGATCCGGGAGAGCCGCAATGGGTGAAGTTCAAGATCACTGCCGTGATCAGCCGCAAACCGCTCTCAGCCGAGAATCTCGATTACGAAGACTGGTGGCTGCAAAAGATCGCCGCCAGCGATCCGGTGGAGGTGGCGGTCAAGCCCCATACTCCCAACATCGACCGGCCCTTTCCCGAGATCGGCATCCGCTTTCTGCAGACCCTCAGCGACACCCAGAGCGTCTTCCTGAACCAGCCGCTGACCCTGGACAGCCTGGGAAGCATCATCCAGGTGGGCGGCCGGGTTGCCAACATTCCCCAGGGCGCTTCGGTATGGCTGCTGATCAACCCCATCGGCACCCCGCTGTGGGAAGTGCACGGCAAGGCGCTCGTCACCCCGCCCCGCTGGGAGCTGCCCCTGATCCACAGCAGCCGCCTGAAGTTGCTCAATGTGCGCAAATACCGCCTGCTGGCCATGGTCTCCACCACCACGCTGCAGCCGGGGTTGATCGATTATGATGCCTGGCGGATGAACGCCCTTTCGATCTCAGAAGGAGTGGTGATCAACGAGAGCAGCCAGGCACGGGAATTCAGCAGCCGATTTGCGCTGGATATCGAAACGGTCGGAGGCGTGGATGTTTCCGGTCAGCAGGTGTCGGCCAACCTGCTGCGTAACAGCGGGGTAGCGGGCAGTGTTAACCGCCTGCCGCAGGGCACCTTTGTGTGGGCCGGCACCCGCCTGGCCGGGGCCGGCGAATGGCAGTTCAGCGGACCGGCCTTCATCAATGACGACCACTGGCATATCCCGCAGACCGCTTTCGCCCATCTCGACCTGCCCGGGCAGCAGGATCAGGCGCAGGTATATGACGTGGTGGCAATCACCACCCGCGGCCCCCTGCCAGTCAACACCTTGAAAGCCGAGCAGTTGCACTGGTACGCCCTGGGAACCTCACCGGTGGTGCGCCTGGCCCATAATGAAGGGTTTTCATTTCAATTTTCCAATCTGGGAGGTTCGCCGATGCTGTTCCTGATCCTGTTGATACTCGCCATCCTGGGGATGCTGGAGTATTATTTCCGCTCGGTCAGCGAAGTGACCTTGATCCTGGCCGAAGCCTTCGAGCAGCTCAGCGACTACCTCCAGCGGCAGTTCGCCGACCTGCCCAAACCGGAGATCATCCCCTCCTCATTCGGGATCATCATCCTGGTGCTGGGGATTTTCGCTATCGCCGGCTATTTCCCAATTTACACCCACGTGCTGGAAGAGGTGCTCCATCTCTCGCCGGATAAGAGCGAGAGCCTGGCCCTGCTGCTGATCATCTTTATCGGCCTGGCCGGGGTGATCACCCACCTGAGCATCGAGTATGTCAGCATGCGTGAGGGCAGTTTTCTCAACCGCATTTTCGATTATTTTCTGAATTACGCCCTGCCGATCACGGTGTTGCTGGTGACCTTCTGCCTTTGGGGCGTGCAGGCGCTGCTTTACCTGGAGCTTTATATGCGGCAGGTAGAACCCGGCAATATCCGCATCCCTGCGGCGATGGGGGCAGCTGCCTTCTTCATTGCCGGTATCGAGACCCTGGGCTTTTATTGGGCCACCCGCCTGGGGAAGGAATTCTTCGGCTGGCTGATCTTCAACCTGTTCATCTTCGCCCCCCCGGCGATATTAGGGAAATTTTTCCGGGTGGCCCACACCTTTTTCCAGGGCCTGCACCATCGCGGGCAAAACGAGGAAGCGGCGCCGGCGCGCAAGCACACCCTGCCGGACCGCAGCGCAGAATCGGCCGCAACTGAGTAGGATGGGAATGCGGATTTCGGAATGCGGATTTTTTTGATTGTGGAGGGCGGAGTGAGTCGAATGCGGAGTGTGGAGTATGGAGTGCGGAGTGGCAAAACGTAAAGATTGGAGCGTAGAGTGATTAAATATTAATAGTGGGTCGAATGGTTATTCGATCTGTTGGAGTATAGGATGAAATAATGAATATATCGGAGCCGTTTATATAATTCCGCATTCCGAAATCCGAAATCCGCATTATAGAAAAGAGGTTCAAAATATGTCTTCAGCCAAAAAAGCATTGATACTACTAAGCGGGATTGTGTTCATAGCGATTGCCGGGATCGGCGCGGTGTTTGCCGTGTTTGTCAAACTGGCGGAGGTGCAGTTTACCCCGGGAGCGGAGATCTACCTGCGCGATGTTTATGTGGTGATCGACCAAACCCTCTCGATGGCCCAGGGGCAGCGCCGCGAGGCCCGGGATATGCTCAAGGAGGAGATCCTCCGCGAGATGGGACCCGGCGACCGCATCTTCTGCTACCGCATCGGCTCAGACTTCCGGGAGAGCAGCGACCGGGTGTTCACCAGCTCGCGCGACCTTCCCAAGATCTATGAAAACATCACTGCGGTGGCCCCGGCCGACCTGCCGGAGGCTTTCAAGAGCGACCTGCTGGTGCGCTGGGACCGGTTCTCCCGGGAGCGGTCTGGCTGGATAGAACGCCTCGACAACCTGGATTCGCCGCAGGGCAATTACAGCGACTACCTCGGCACCCTGGAAGAGATCGCCCGCCGCATCAACAGCCCGGCCGACCCAAATCTGGGGAGAGAAAAATGGCTGATCGTGCTCGGCGACCTGAAGCATGAGCCGGTGCTGTCTTCCCCCCCAGTCCCGGGCAGCAACGAGAAGCGCCAGTTCCACGAGGTGCACATCCACATGGTCTATCCCGGCGGCATCCACCAGCGAAGCGAACAGGAGCGCATCGAGCGCTTTTGGAAACAGTTTTTCACCGCCCGCGGCGCCAAAACCGTCAATTTCATCTCCTACGACGGCTTCATCGGGCATTTTCCCCGCCATCAGGTACCGGGACCGGAAACGCTGGGACTGGCAGGGAAGTGATGCGGAATGCGGAGTGCGGAGTGCGGAGTGTGGAATGAAAAACGCGTGGAGCGTAGAGCGTGGAGCGAAGTGTCATTGGCGCTTAGCGCGTCATTGGGGCTCCGCCCGTCATTGGCCTGCGGCCTAAGTACAATCGTGAGCGCAGCGAACAAATATCGCGAACGCAGTGAGCAAATATCGTGAGCGAAGCAAACTAACATCGCGAACGCAGTGAGCAAATATCGTGAGCAAAGCGAACTAACATCGCGAGCGCCAGCGAGCAAACATCGCGAGCGCCAGCGAGCAAACATCGCGAGCGCCAGCGAGCAAACATCGCGAGCGCCAGCGAGCAAACATCAAATATCTATTTCATTTCCCACTCGCCTTTTTTATTTTACCCACGCATCAAATAACATTCGAACCACCAGATGCCATTGCGAACCACGGATTTGAAAAGGAGGCTGTTATGGCGATTTTCTGCACCGATGCCGGCCATGGGGGAACGGACAGCGGCGCTGCCTGGCAAAACGTTCTTGAAAAAGAACTCAATCTACGCTACGTTTTGGCATTTAACGATGAGTTGAAGAAACGCGGCCACCAGGTCTGGACCACTCGCAAAACCGATCAGCATGTGCCCAACCTCACCACCCGCTGCCAGTTGATCAATGCCCATCACAGCCAGGGCACTCCCAAGTTTGACGCGATCATCTCCCTGCACTGCGATGTGGCCGCCTACCGCAGCGCCTCCAGCGGGCGCTATATGGCCAACGAGGCGGTCCGGGGTTTTTACGCCATCTACAGCCGCGAATCGATCCAGGGGCGCGACCTGGCCAAAAGCATTGCCAATGAGGCGAAAGAAAACGGGATCGCCGTAAAAGACGGCGGTAAGATGACCATATTGATTCAGAGTTGATGAATCCTGACAATTATTCCGCGCATTTTCAAGGCGGGGATCCCGAATTGTTTCGGGAGCGACGCGTTCAGCGAGCCAATCAGGGGCGGTTGACCCGTAGTTTCGCTCCACGCTCTACGCTCCACGTTTTCCATTCCGAAACTCGCATCAAGTTTCAACCATCAATGGAGTTCTCTTGGCCTATCTCATCGTCTGCATCGTTGCATTACTCGCCTCCGGGCTGACGCTGTTTTCCGGGTTTGGACTGGGCACCTTGCTGCTGCCGGCCTTCGCGCTGTTTTTTCCGGCGGAGGTCGCGGTAGCCCTGACGGCGGTAGTGCATTTCCTGAATAACCTTTTCAAGCTCTATCTGGTGGGGAAATTTGCCGACCGCAACGTAGTGCTGCGCTTCGGGATCCCGGCGATCCTGGCGGCCTATGGCGGCGCCCGGCTGCTGCTCTGGCTGGCCGACATGCCTCCGCTGCTGCGCTACACGCTCTTCTCCAACTCCCTGGAGATCATGCCGGTCAACCTGACCATCGGGGTGTTGATGATCGGCTTCGCGGTGATGGAACTGCTTCCGGAGCGCAAGCAATTTACCCTGGATGCACGTTACTTGCCTTTCGGAGGGCTGCTCAGCGGTTTTTTTGGCGGGGTTTCCGGTCACCAGGGCGCGCTGCGGAGTATGTTCCTGCTGCGCTGCGGCCTGAGCAAAGATAGTTTTATCGCCACCGGGGTGGTGATCGCCTGCCTGATCGACACCTCCCGCCTGTTTGTCTACAGCGATCGGTTTCAT
Source organism: Calditrichia bacterium (assembly GCA_020635015.1). GTDB lineage: Bacteria > Calditrichota > Calditrichia > RBG-13-44-9 > J075 > JACKAP01. The sequence continues at coordinate 49,279 of JACKAP010000002.1, forward strand.
CCGGCCAATTTTCAGGAGAGCGGCGGTTTATTGATCGCCGCCACCCTGGCCGCCTTCGCCGGTGCCTTCATCGGGCGCCAATACATGCACAAGATCACCATGCGCGGGGTGCAAATCCTGGTGGCGGTGCTGCTGTTCCTCCTCTCCCTGGGGCTTATAGCTGGAATTATCTAATCTTCACAACTTAATAGAACGCGGATAACGCGGATGGCGCGGATTCTCGCGGATGAATGATTAAACAAAAAAAACAGACACCTTCGAATAATAAGATCTCTGTGATCTTTACGCCTGCTTTGCGCCCTTTGCAGTAATTTTTGATAATCCTGCGCGAAGCATCCAAAAAATCTGCGTAAATCAGCGTCATCCGCGTTCTATTTCACGAACATCTCCGCCAGGCCTTCGTAGGCGGCCTGGAAGGGCTGCATCGGGGCATTGAGCACGCCGGCGCCGATCTGGCCCACGCCAGGTTCGCGATGCGCCACCCCGGTATCGATAAAAGGCAAAATATTTTTCTCCACCACCTTCACCGCATCGATGCCGGTGGGCGTGCCCCGGAAATCCAGGTAAGGGATCTGGTAAACATTGTTCTCCGCGGCGGTGATCTCGTACATCTGCAGGGTATAGCGCAGAGCGTCTGCGGCGCTACCGCCGACAAACTGCACGATCGCCGGCGCGGCGGCAATCGCAAATCCGCCCAGCCCGGCGGTCTCGGTAATCGCGCTGTCGCCGATATCCGGGTTGGCATCCTCTCGGGAGTAACCAGGGAAGAACAGGGCATCGGGGAGGTCGGCCGGGCCGGTGAACCAGCGCCCGCCGGTGCCGGAGAGCTGGATCCCGAAATCGGTGCCGTTGCGGGCCATCACCGTCAGCACGCTGCTGTGGGCGATCCCCGGGCGGCATCCAGGGTGGCCTTGGCGGCGGGCATGGAGAGATTGAGAAAAAAATGATCGTTCCCGTTGATAAAATCCAATACGGATTTAATCGCGGCGGTATCGAAACCGCTGCCGGCAATCGCCGGGGCCAGCGTGCGGTAGAGCAGTGAAGTCGCGGCGCGGTTGCGATTGTGCACCTCGTCGCCCATGTGCAGGGCCTGGGCAATCAGATGTTTGAGATCGATCCTGCCCGCATCTTGCAGCGCCCGCTGCAGCACCGGAAAGAGGGTACCTTCCATCCAGGAGAGCTTTTCAATCACCTCAGTGCCGTACGCACCGTAACGCAGCACCCGGCCCAGGCCTTCGTTGAGGGTGCAGAAAGCCCGGTTGCCGTAAGCTTCATTCTCGACGATGAACACCGGCATCGAGGGGGTGATGATCCCGGCCATCGGCCCCACCGCCTGGTGCTCGTGGCAGGGAGCGAGGGCGATCTCCCCGGAGGCGGCCAGCTTCTCCGCTTCCGCAACCGATTTCGCCCGCCCTTCGTAGAGCAGGCCGCCGATCACCGCTCCGCGCATCGGGCCGCACATCCGCTCCCAGGTAACCGGCGGGCCGGCATGTAAAAAGAGGCCTTCCTCCATACCCGGAATCACCTCCCGGGCCCGGGCCATGCCGGTCAACACCGGCATTCCCTGCAGGATGATCTCCGCCGCCTTCCGGTTGGCGTTTGCGATCTTCTCCCGGTTTGCGCGATTGCCCGGCGAGCTTCATCACTCACCGCCGCCGCAGGCCGCCAATCGACCTGCACCACCGGCACGCTGGCCTGGGTCAAGCCAGCACGAAACTCGCTCAGACCGAGATTAATAACGCTGAGAGGCTGCTCAAACAGTGTTTTTATCGCCATGGGTTTTCTCCTCTGCGGAGGGCGGAGGGCACAGGGTTTCAAAGCCCTCTGCCCTCCGCCCTTTGCGAATCTAAAATCAATTTCAAACTTCCTCTCCGGATTGTCACTTTGCACCCTGCCCCAGCACCATCCCCGCCAATTGGCAGGCGGCGGCATGGGTGGGGGTGACGAATGCGCCGGCTTTGCGCAGGGCTTTCTCCACCGCCCCGCGGGATTGCGGATCCTGCTCGGTGCCGGTCACGGAACAGATGATGCAGGCCTGCATGGCAGCCTGGCGCAATGCGTCCTCCAACTCAGCGGCCGGATCGGGATGGGCGCCGTAGCCGAGCACAATATCAAGCAGAATCACGGCAACGTCCGGATCCTGCGCTTCCGCCAGCAGGCGTTGCCGGCGCAGGGAAAAATCGATCATCGGATGGGGCCGGCCGACGGTCAGGGCATCTTCGCCGAAATCGATCAGGCTATGTCCCCGGCTGACCAGCGGATCTTCCAGCAACCCGATCCCTTTTCCCGGCAGATTGGAAAAGAGCGGCTTCAACTGCTCACGAAACAGGATCTGTGCCTCATTGCAGAAGGTGCCTCCGCTGTACAGGCCGCGCAGGTAACGCCGGCCGGACGCCAAGCGGCGGGTGGCCTCCCGGGCCAGGTTGGCATATTCTTTCTGGCGAAGTGACCAGACAGATGTATGGTCCTCACCTTGTTTCCCCCGGCTCCGTGCGACCGCCTGGTAAGCGGCGGCTTCCAGCGTCTGGGGCGCATTAGCAGCCGGGGCATCATCGCCCAGGAAAAAAGTGACCACCGGTTTGCGGATATCACGGAGACGTTCGCGGATCTTATGCAACACCGCAGCATCGGGAGGCTTGGAAATCAGCAGGATCACTTCCGTGTGCGCATCGGCGGCCAGCGCCTCCAGCGCGGCCAGGAAGGTTCGCCCACCCACCACCGCCTTCACATCACGGCCGCCGGTGCCGATGGCCTGGGAGACGCCCTCGCCGAGATTATGGATGATGCTGCTCACCTCCTGCAGCCCGGTGCCGGAGGCAGCGACAATCCCGATCTTCCCCCGGCGCACTGCATTGGCAAATCCCAGCGGCGCGCCGTTGATGATCGCGGTGCCGCAATCCGGCCCCATCAGCAGCAGGCCGCGCTCGTCGGCCAGTTGTTTGAGCGCGACCTCCTCCTCCAGCGGCACATTATCGGAGAAGATCATCACATGCAGGCCGTTTTCCAGCGCCTTGCGCGCCTCCGCCGCGGCATAGCGCCCGGCCAGGGAGATCAATACCAGGTTGGCGCCGGGCAACTGCCGCAGGGCGCCTTCCAGGCTCCCGGGCTGAAAATCCGCCGCCCCCGCCGCGGCCGGCTTCATCTCCACCAGCAGTTCATCGAGCCGCGCCAGAGCGGCGTCCCCGGCGGCGGCATCCGCACAGCGCAGGGCAACCAGCAAGTCGGCGCCTCCAGCAGTTGCGAAATCATCCAGCAGCAAGTCCGCCGCCGCCAGGATCTCGCGATTCTCCGCGGTGCCCATCACCACTGCGGCGTCAGCTACCCCGTCCAGCGCTGTCAGGGCTTTCCCAACCCGCATCAGGGTCACCGAATCAAAATATTTGCCTTTAAGCACCTTTCCGCGAATCAACATCTTGATTTCCTTTCCAAAATTGTCGCAACGTCAGGCAAAAGCCGCTTGCCAGGTCGGCGCCGGAGGTGGCCCCCCGGGCAAGCAGCGCCCCGGCATGCCAGCGGATTTCCGCCGGCGCACCCCCACTCAGAGCATTCAATAAATTTTTCATGGGGGCGAACACCCGTCCCGCCCGGGCAAAATTCAAGTAGGTATTGCTGAGCAGATTTTCTCCCAGTGCCCCGCGATACATCCGTTCGATGAGCGCTGCCGGTATTTCTCCTCGGCATTGCCGCTCCACCTGCAGCGCCAGGAGCATCCCGGCAATAAAATCATCTCCCGCCGGGGTCAATCCCGGCCCCGCTCCGCGTAGCAAGGGAATGCTGCCGGCAAAATCGTTTTCCCGGATCAGTGCCGCTGCCGCCAGAAACCGTTCCGCCAACGCTTTCGCAAATCCGCTGCGGGCTTTCTGCCGGAAGCGAGGTTCAAGCAGAAACACCATGCTTTCCGCAGGTGCGGCCGCAAACAACTCCTGTTCCAAAATCGCTAAATTGGCGGTAAATGAACGCTCATCCAAAATCTGCAAGCGCAGCACTGAATCGTAACGAATAGATTCATCAATCGACATCCGGATGCCGTCTAACTGAACGGCATCATCGCTCACCCGCAAAGTGCGATAATTACGCCAGGCATCTTCATGCAGCACAATATTGGCCGGCCCGGCGCCAACGACCGGCTGCACCAGCGAGACAATATCCCCATTATGAACAAAATTAATCGCTTTGGTAAAGCACGAGTGAACCGGGAATTCGCCCGAAGGAAGACAGTCGCCGATGCTCAGCAGCATATCATCACCGCAGCGAGCGCACGCGGCGTTTGGCGTAGTTGATGAACTCGCTCTGATCCTCCGGAGCAATATCCAGGTAGGCGCGGTAGGCCGCCCGGGCCTGGCGGTGGCGGCTGGCTTCATCCAGGGCGAATGCTTTATAATAGTAGGCCATCGTATTTCCGCTGTCGCGGGCGATCGCCTCCTGGTAATCGCTGATGGCCACGCTGTACTTCCGTTTTTTGTGATAGGTGCGCCCGCGCTGGAAATAGCATTTGGCCGAGTCTGCGCCCAGGGTGAGGGCATGGGTAAAATCGAACAGCGCTTCGTCGTAGAGCTGTAACTCGGCATACGCCAGGCCGCGGCTGTAGAAGGCATCGGCAAAGGTCGAATCGCGTTCGGTCACCTCGTAAAAATCATCCACCGCCAGTTCGTACTGCCCGGTCTGGTAGTAAGCCCCGCCGCGATTATAATAAGCTTCCACAGCTTTACCCAGATCCAGCTCTGCCGACAACTCAAGAGCGGCGCTTAAATCAGCAATCGCGGCGGAATAATTCCCGGTGCTGAGATAAGCAAAGCCGCGATGATAAAATCCCATCCCGTGGGGCAGAGCCGGAAGTAATTGGTTATAGTCGCCAATCGCCGTCTCAAACTTTCCCGCCAGCACCGCCAGCGGGGCACGGCGGATGCGAGCTTCGGCGAGTAGCTGATCGCTTGCCAGGGCGGCGTTATAAGCGTCAAACGCCATCTCCGGCAATTCCTTCAACTCGTAAGCGCGGCCCAGATAATAGTGGGCCAATCCCAGCGCAGGGTCGATCTCCAGCGCGCTGCGGAAATCATCGAGCGCAGCATTGGCCTCGGTCTGCGCCAAATAGATCTGCCCTCGCGCCAGCAGCACGCTGGGATTTTCACCATACTTTCGGAAAGCCTTATCGCCCTCCTTCAGCGCTGCATCGAATTGGGACTGGTCGCTTAGATGCAGCGATTTAAAAAGTGCTTTCCCTTCTTTCTTCTTGATCTTTTTTGATTTGATATCTTCCAGAATATTGAGACATAGCGCTGCCTTTGCCGCCATCTCCAACTGATCAACAACGGTGAACAGGCTCAGGGTTCCGGGATCATTCCTCTGCAGCATCATTCCCTGCAGGGTCTTGCGATAAGCGACCGTTTGCCGAAAGTGCTCCCCGGCCCGATCAAACTGCCCATCCTGACCGGCCTTGAGGCCTTCGGTAAAATGGCTTTCCGGTTTTTTTGTCCCGGGAGACTGGGCATGTACGGCGAAACAAAGCAACAATATTACGAGAGAGATTATTTTATTCATTTATTCTTTCTTTCGACGCAATCCATTTAACATACTGATCACTGAGGACAACTGCCCGGTGGCCACCGGGCACTACAACTGACAACTCTGTGCCCTCTGTGTCTCTGTGGCACAGGTTTTACATTTCACAGCTTCGTCAAATCCGGCAACCCCACCTCCTGCATCTCCTGAACCTGCCGGGCCAGCAGCAGCACCGCTTCCTCTCCCTGCGGGCGGCCGACGATCTGCATGCCCACCGGCATCCCACCGCTCAGGCCGCAGGGCACCGAACCAACCGGCAGGCCGGTCAGGCTGAGGGTGAAGGTAGGCGCGACCCAGTCGATATAAGTTTTCATCGCTTTCCCGGCGATGGTGGCCGGATAATTCTGCTCCACCGGGAAGGGTGGCACCGCCATGCAGGGGGTCAGCAGATGATCATATTTTTGGAAAAAATCGTAAAATATCTGCCAAAGCCGTCCGCGGGCCTGCTCTGCCGCGCCGAGCTTATCGAGACTGAGCTTTAACCCCGCCTCCACATTCCCTTTCAGATTGCTCCCAAAATGATCTTTGCGCTCAAGATGATGATAATGAGCCGCCACCATCCAGTAACCGCGTACCGCCAGGAAGGGTTCCCGGGCAAAGGAGAGATCCAGTTCGATCGCTTCCACCTCTGCGCCGGCCTGCTTCAGTTCGAAGGCCGCCTGGCGGCAGCGGGCCTCGATCTCCGGATCGATCCCGATGCCGGCGATATCCGGGCAGTAGGCCAGTTTCCGCCCGCGGAGGTTGCCGTCTCGCACCGCTGCCACAAAATCCCGCCCGGCAGTGGGCTGGGCCACCGGGGAGAGCGGGCTGGGGCCAGCGACCGCCTGGAGCATCAGGGCGATATCCCCGGCGGTGCGCGCCATCGGGCCGGTGACCGACATGGTATCCCAGGCATAATCGGCCGGATAGGTCGGCACCAGGCCCGGCGAGGGGCGCAATCCCACCACCCCGCAGAACGACGCCGGTATGCGCAGGGAGCCGCCGAGGTCGGTACCTTCCGCCAGGGCGATCATCCCGCAGGCCAGGCCGCCGCCCCGCCGCCGGTGGAACCGCCGGCACTCAGCGCCGGGTTCCAGGGATTGCGGGTGCGGCCGAATACCTCGTTGAAGGTATTGCCCCCGGTGGCGAATTCCGGGGTGTTGGTCTTACCGATGATGATGGCGCCGGCAGCGCGCAGCCGCTGCACCACCAGGGCGTCTTCTGTGGGCACGTTATCCCGGTACAGCGGCGAGCCGTATGTCGTACGCACGCCAGCCACCGGCGTCACATCCTTGATCCCCACCGGCAGCCCACAGAGCAGGCCGGGTGCTTCCCCGGCAGCGAGCCGCTTTTCCAGCGCCCGGGCGTCATCCAATGCGCGCTCGGACAAAGTGCAAACGGCATTGATCGTGCCGTTATGGCGCTCGATCTGCGCCAGGGCGGCTTCGGCCACTTCCACCGGAGAAACCTCCCGGCGAGCGATCCGGTCGCGTAATTCAGTGGCGGGAAGGCGGGATAGGGTTTCATGATCTTTCATGATGCGACCTCGGTTCGTTGCGATATGTTGAAAAAATTTATGTCATTGGCGCTTTGCGCGTCATTGGCTTCGCGTCATTGACCTTCGGTGTCATTGGCTTCGCGTCGCTTTGGCTTCGCGTGCGCGTCATTGGCTTGCCGGTCATTGACCTTCGGTGTCATTGGCTTCGCGTCATTGGTGCTGAGAGCGACGGCACTGTTCAGGTGCTGTCATTGCGAGCCGCGTCTTTTTGCGGCGCGGCAATCTCCAGCAAGAAACTGCCAACTTTGCTGCAGACGTATTGCTTATTCAAGCGTGCAACCCAACGACCGTTGGAAGCCCCTCGTGTGAGATTGCGTCGTCGCTTTGCTCCTCGCAATGACAGCACAAACCCCTGACGCGCAAAGCACCAATGACGCGCGAAGCGCCAATGACATCCGAAGGATCAATGACACTCATACGCCACGTCTTTTCATTCCGCATTCCGCACCCCGCATTCCGACATCTCAAACCACTCCCCTGCCCCGCAACTCAGCAATAACATTAGCATCATATCCCAACTCCTGCAAAATCTCCCCGGTATGTTCCCCCAGCAGCGGCGGAGGAGGCGGTAGCTGACCGGGGTACCGCTCAGCTTCATCGGGCTGCCCAGGGAACGGATGGTGCCGAGTAAAGGATGCTCCAACTCTACCACCAATCCCCGCGCCAGCACCTGGGCTTCTGCCAGGGCCTGTTCCGGAGTGTTGATCGGTCCCGCCGGAATGCCCGCCTCCTGGAGCTTTTCCAGCCATACGCCGGCCGGCGACTGACGGAAGCGATCCGCCAGCAGCGGCACCAGGATGGCCCGGTTGATGATCCGGTCGGCATTGCTGGTAAAGCGGGCGTCGCGGCCTAACTCCGGCCATTCCAGCACCTCGAGGAAGCGCTGCCACTGCCGCTCGTTGGCCACCCCGACGATGATCCATCCGGTCGCAGTGGGAAAGGTCTGGTAGGGCACGATTGCCGGATGGGCGTTGCCCAGCTTCTCCAGCGGCTCGCCGTCGGCGAGGTATTTGCTGGCGAGGTTGGCCAGCCAGGACACCTGGGCATCGAGCAGGGCGACATCGATCTCCTGCCCTTTCCCGCCGCGCTCCCGCGCCAGCAGCGCTGCCAGCACCGCCAGCGCGGTGTAGATCCCGGCGGAAATATCGGCAATCGGGGTCGGAAAGCGAATCGGCTCGCTGCCTTTTTCACCGGTGATGAACATCGTGCCGCTCATTCCCTGGGCGATCACATCGTATCCCGGCCGCTCGGCATAGGGTCCGGTATTGCCGAATCCGCTGATATTGGCCACGATCAACCCTTCATTCAGCGCCTGGCAGGCGGCGGTATCCAGGCCGAGCTTTTCGCGGCTCGAGCGGCGAGGCACGTTATGCACCAGCACATCGGCTTTGCGGAGCAGCTTTTCCAGGATCTCCCGCCCCTCCGCCCGGCTCAGATCCAGGGTCAGGCCGCGCTTGTTGCGGTTGGTGCCCAGGAAGTAGGCGCTATCCTCGCCGATGAAAGGCGGCCCCCACCCCCGGGCCTGATCCCCCTCGCCGGGGCGTTCGATCTTGATCACCTCTGCCCCCAGATCGCCCAGCAACTGGGTGCAGTACGGCCCGGCCAGGGCAGAAGTATGATCCAGCACCAGCATCCCCTCCAGCGCTCCGGATGACGACTTAGGTCTTTGTTCCGTTTCCATTCGATCCTTGTATCAATTGTTGAGGGCTTGAATGGAACGCGGATGACGCCGATGACGCTGATTTTCACGGATTAACAACATTTCTACATTAGACCTTATAAAGATACCCTATTTCTTTCTTGAACCAGTATTCAAATTTAGATTGCGAAGATTTCTCACCCTAAACGACAGGGTTCGAAATGACACCCTGCTCTTTTCTTCAATTTAATCAGCAGAATAACAATATAACAATGTAACGAAGTATTATCCGCGAGAATCTGCGTCATCCGCGTCATCCGCGTTCTATTGATTTATGATCACCGGTCCCCGAAAGCCACCACCCGGCAGAAGGCCGCTTCCCCGCCCTTGAAGAGCCAGGGGAACACCCCCAGGGTCAGGCGTTTGTTCTGCAGATCGGGGTGGCTCAGCTCCCCGCCGAGGTTCTCGATATGCATGCAGTCGTAGGGAAACAACTGATTGTGCGTCATCTGGTAGTCGCTGTCTGGAAAAAGATCGTCCATATTTTCCTTACCGAACTTCGCCTCGCAGAGGGCGCGCACCCGGTCGCAGTGCCCGTGCATTCCCTTGCCCAGGAAGCGCCCGATCGGCAAGTCCATCGGATGGTCGGTGGAAACACAGTCGACGCCCCAAACGTGGATCTTCCTGTCCAGCAGCCATTGCACCATATCGCGATGGGCTCCAGGATGGCGATGAATGTATTTCTCCTCGTCAGGGGTTTCGCCAAACTGGGCGAATTTCTCAAAGCCGGTATGCAGAATCAGGATATCCCCGTCACGCACCTCCACCCGGCGCTCGATCATTTCCGGGGTGTAGAGATCCAGCTCATCGATCTCATCGCTCAGATCGACGATCACCCCCGGCCCGTACAGCCAGTCCAGCGGGATCTGGTCGATGGTCTTTCCACCGGTCACAAAATGACGCGGCGCATCCAGGTGGGTGCCCATGTGATTGGATGTCATGATATATTGAGCATTGACCCCATGCTCCGCCTTGCGCTTGATGTACTTCACTTCAAAGGAGGATAATAGGGCCAAAAAGGGGCTTCCTGATTTAACGGCTGGGATAGATCGTAGATTTTTTTCATGAGACCTCCGGGAGAGTGGATGGGTTGATGGGTGGATGGGTTAAAGGGTTGATGGGTGAATGGGTGAATGGGTTAAAACGTGATTTTGAGGTTTATGCATCATGAACCGGTGCCCTACAATTATCATTGAAGACATCGTTATTGTAATGAAAATATGGGGGGTTGTCAACTGTTGTACGATTAAAAAATCGTAGATGGGTAGATGGGTAGATAGGTAGATGAGTGTATGGGTAAGCTAAAGCTGAGACTGCTCACCCTTGCATCAACCCATCAACCCATTCACCCATTCACCCATTCACCCATTCACCCATTCACAAAAAATTTGTCGGCCGGCAATTTTGTGTTTGACATTCAGGTTTTTGTTTTTTATGTTTATCCGAACTTAAATTTTTAGGAATTGGTAGATTTAATGACGCAAGCGTTTTACACCATCGCCCGCTTTTATTTTTACGGCTTTTATTTTTGGTTTCGGAACCCGGAGCCCAGGCGGGTGTGTATACGCTAAAGCAGCCACAACAAACTTAGCATAAACGCCTCAAGGCTCCGAAGACTTCGGAGCCTTTTTTGTTTTATAGCGGCATTACAGTCAGGAGATTGATGTGAAAATTGCGATTCAAGGCGGGCAGGCATCCTTCCACCACATGGCGGCACGGCAGTATTTTAACGATTCAGATATCGGCATCATCGAATGCCCCACGTTTCGCAAGCTATGCAACACCCTGCGCGACGGCAGCGCCGACCTGGCGGTGATGGCGATCGAAAATACGCTGGTGGGCAGCATTCTGCCCAACTACCATCTGCTGCAGACCTTTCCGGTGCACATCATCGGAGAGATCTACCTGCATATTGAGCAAAATCTGATGGCGCTGCCGGGGCAGTCTCTGGAGGGGATCCGTTGCGTGCGCTCCCATCCGATGGCCCTGCTGCAGTGCAGCGATTTTCTGGAACAGCACCCGGGGATGCTCGGAGAGGAGACCGCCGACACCGCAGAGAGCGCCCGGGAGATCCGCGAACGGGGCCTGAACGGAGTAGCGGCGATCGCCGGGCGATTGGCCGCCGAGCTCTACGACCTGGAGATCCTCGCCGAACGCATCGAAAACCTCAAGCATAATTATACCCGTTTTTTGATCCTCTCCCCCACCCCCAATCACGATCAGATTTCCGCCAACAAAGCCTCGGTCAATTTCCACCTGCGCCATCAGGTGGGGGCGTTGGCGGACGCCCTGAATATCTTTCGCGACCACGAGATCAACCTCACTCTGATCCAGTCGATCGCCCTGCCCACCCGGCCTCACGAGTATGCGTTTCATGCCGATCTGGAATGGGAGCAGCCGGCGCGCTTCGAGCAGGCCATGCAGCAGATCCGCACCATCTCGGCCGATCTGCAGATCCTCGGTATTTATCAAAAAGGAGAGCGGCCCTATGATCGCTACAGCCAGTCGGCTTGAGCAGATTTCCGAATACTATTTTTCCGCCAAGCTGCAGGAGGTGCGCCGCCTGGTTGCGCAGGGGAAGGATATCATCAACCTCGGGATCGGCAACCCCGACCTGCCCCCTTCGCCGGAGACGATCGCGGTCCTGGGCACCGCCGCCCGCGAGGATGGCAATCATGGCTACCAGCCCTACCGGGGCATCCCGGAACTGCGCAGCGCGATGGCGGCATGGTACCGCCGCACCTACGGCGTCACCCTCGATCCCGATCGCCAGGTGCTGCCGCTGATGGGCTCCAAAGAGGGTATTTTTCACATCGCCATGGCGTTTTTGAATCCCGGCGACGAGGCGCTGCTGCCGGATCCGGGCTATCCCGGCTACGCCGCGGCGGTACGCCTGGCCGGTGGGAAGGTGCGGCGTTACGACCTCACCGAGGAGAAACACTGGCTGCCCGATCTGCCGGCATTGGCGAAAAGCGATCTTTCCCGGGTCAAGCTGATGTGGCTGAATTACCCGCACATGCCCACCGGCGCTCTGGCGGCAGCGGGCGATTTCCAGCGGCTGGTCGATTTTGCCCGGGAACGCAACATCCTGCTCTGCCACGACAATCCCTACAGCCAGATCCTCAACCCCGCGCCGCCGCTGTCGATCCTGCGTACGGAAGGGGCGATGGATGTATGCCTGGAGTTGAATTCCCTGAGCAAGTCGCACAACATGGCCGGCTGGCGAGTGGGAATGCTGCTTGGCCGGCCCGACTATCTCGATGCGGTGATCAAGGTAAAGAGCAATCTTGATTCCGGCATGTTCCGCCCGTTGCAACTGGCGGCGGTGCAGGCGCTGGAGAATTTGCCGGAATGGCATCAGGCGCAAAATCAGCGCTACCGGGAGCGCCGGGAAGCAGTATGCCGGCTGCTCGACCTGCTCGGCTTCACCTATCCCCGGCAACCATCTGCCGGCATGTTCGTCTGGGCAAAAGCGCCGGAAGACATTTTGGAAGTCGACCGATTTCTTGACGAGCTGCTGTATGAAGCCGGGATCTTCATCACCCCCGGCAAGGTATTCGGGCGCAATGGAGAGCGCTACATCCGCATCTCGGTATGCCAGCGCCGGGCACGGATCGAACAGGCGGCAGAGCGGATCCGTGGCGGCCGGTTCTCGCGTTCCATAACCCAGACGGCTTTACCGGGAGATAACATGAAAGACTGATAGCCACAGAGGCACAGAGGCCACAGAGAACCGATAACAAACGACTGAAAACTGAACAACTGAAACAACTCTGTGTTCTCTGTGCCTCTGTGGCAACAAAAACGGCCTGATCATCATAAAACAATTAACCAAAGGTGGACATATGAGCAAGCATACTCGAATTAACGTGACGCCCCTGGCGGAATGGCTTCCCCAGACTGATGAACCGCTGGTAATTGCCGGTCCCTGCAGCGCCGAAACGGAAACCCAGGTGTTGCAGACCGCCCGGGAATTGAGCAAAATCCCGGCGGTAAAAGTATTCCGGGCCGGTATCTGGAAACCGCGCACCCGCCCGGGAGGCTTTGACGGCGTGGGGGTGGAAGGCCTGCGCTGGCTGAAGCAGGTCAAAGCCGAGACCGGCCTGCTCACCACCACGGAAGTGGCCAATGCCGGCCATGTCTATGAAGCGCTGAAATACGGCATCGATATCCTGTGGATCGGCGCCCGCACTACGGTCAACCCCTTCTCGGTGCAGGAGATCGCCGATGCCCTGCGCGGGGCGGATATTCCGGTGCTGGTGAAGAACCCCATCAATCCCGACGTGCAGTTGTGGCTGGGGGCGCTGGAGCGCCTCAGCCATGCCGGCATCACCCGCCTGGGAGCGGTGCACCGGGGTTTCTCCACCTTCGAAAAAACCCATTTCCGCAATGCGCCCAAGTGGGATATCGTGATTGAGCTGAAGCGGCTGGTCCCGGAAATCCCGATCCTGTGCGATCCCAGCCACATTGCCGGCAACCGCGACCTGATCCCGGCGTTGTGTCAGAAGGCAGTGGATATGGCAATGAACGGTTTTATGATCGAAAGCCACATTTCCCCGGACGCCGCCCTCAGCGATGCCGCCCAGCAGTTGCAGCCGGCGGCCCTGGCGGACATTCTGGACGGCCTGGAATATCGCCGGCCCCAGGGCGACGGCGAGCCGGAAGAATTTCTGAAAACCCTCCGGGCAGAGATCGACCTGACCGACGCCGCAATCCTGGAGGCAATCTCCCGGCGCAGCGAGATCAGCGAAAAGATCGGCCTCTTCAAAAAAAGCCACAACATGACCATTCTGCAGGTGGGACGCTGGCAGCAGTTGCTGGAAGATCGCCTGGCCCGGGCCGGCAAGCTCGGCCTGGAAGCGGAATTTGTCAAGGCGCTGTTCCAGATCATCCACGACCGCTCCATCCGGATGCAGTCGGAAGTGATGAACCGGAAAACCGATAACCCGTCAAACCAGGATCTAAAGGATGTCAGCTAAGCGTTACCGCATCGGTCCCAACACCTCAACTCCCCGGGTGATTCGATCTGCCGGCATCCAAGAGCATCAGTCACCGCATTTGCATCCTGGCGGGGCTCAACCGCGGCCGCACCCAGATCCGGAGCATGCTGCAATCGCAGGATACCGCCATCACCCTGACGGCGTTGGCGGCGATGGGGATGAAAGCCGAGCAAAATGATGCAGGCCTTTTCTGCAGCGCTCCTATCGGCACGGTGCAGCAGGAAAAAGTCTTCCTGGGCAATTCCGGCTCTTCGGCCCGTTTCCTGCTCCCCCTGCCCGCCTTCACCGACCGGCCGGTACATTTTTATGGCGACGAGCGGCTGCACCAGCGCCCGTTTGCCGATATGTTCGGCGCGCTAAGCGCTCTGGGGATCAAGGTAGAAGGGCAGGACTACGCGCTCCCGGCGACAGTTTTTCCCGGGTCAGTCCGCGGGGGGGAGATCCGCTTCCGCGACCTGCCTTCCTCTCAGATCGTCACCGCCCTGATGATGGCCGGGCTGTGGATGGAGAAGGATCTAACCATCCGCCTGCAGGAAAATATACCGTCGCTCCCCTATATCGATATGACGTATCATCTGATGCGCCACCTGAATTTACCGGTCAATCATCTAGATGACTGCATCGAAGTGAAGGCGCAGATGCCGGACTTCGAATGGGATTTTACGGTGGAGAAAGATCTTTCGGCAGCCTCTTATTGGGTGGTCTATGCCCTGATCAATCGCTGCCGGGTCACCCTGAGCAACCTCACCCTCCCCTCACTGCAGGGGGATGAAAAGATCTTCGCCATCGCAGAGAAGACCGGGGCGCGGGTGATGCTGTTTCAGGACCGGGTGGAGATTGAGGGCTGGATCTCCCGGGGATTTTCAGTCAACTGCAAGGATACCCCGGACCTGGTGCCCGCTCTGGCAGTGCTGGGGATGTTCACCCCCACGGCGGTGGAGCTGCATGGAGTGGAGAACCTGCGTTTCAAGGAAAGCGACCGCATCGCGGCGATCCAGCATAACATCCACCTGCTGGGGGGACGCAGCGAGTATCACCGCGACTGTTTGAAGATCTATCCCCAAAAGCGCTACCGCGGCAACCTGTTATCCTCCTTCAACGATCACCGCATCGCCATGAGCTTCGCCGTTGCTGGCACGCGCATTCCGGAGGTGGTGATCGAAAATCCTGATTGCGTGGGGAAATCTTATCCGGGGTTTTGGGATGATTTGGGATTGTGGGAAGACGTGGAGCGTGGAGCGTAGAGCGTGGAGCGAATGCGGAGTGCGGAGTGCGGAGTGCGGAGTGCGGAGTGCAGAATGATAATTTTGCCACGGATGAACCGGATGTACACGGACAAAAACGGGGCCACGAAGAAACACGAATGAACCCGAATAATGCCCATAAGTAGGAGCCGTTTCCAGCGGTGGATGTACCATAAAAATCAGCACAACAATCAATATCGCCGCAGACCCATAAAGTAAGTCAGTACCACCATCGTGAGCGTAGCGAGCAAACATCGCATGTAGTGGCGGGTCGAGACCCGCCTCAGCGAGCAAACACGGAGTACTTTATGCCAGGCAGCAAATTTGGATCACTCTATTCCATCATGACCTTCGGCGAAAGCCACGGCCCGTTTATCGGAGTCGTAATTGACGGACTCAAACCGGGGCTTCCGATCGACCTGGAGGAGATCCAGCGGGAACTCGACCGCCGCCGCCCCGGGCAGAGCAAGGTGACCACTCCGCGCAATGAAGCCGACCGGGCGCAGATCGTTTCCGGCATTTTCGAAGGGAAGACCACCGGCACCCCGATCTGTATCATTATCCCCAACCAGGACCAGCGCAGCAAGGATTACGGCAAGTTGAAAGAAATTTTCCGTCCCGGTCACGCCGCCTTTACTTACCTGAAGAAGTACGGCATTTTCGATTACCGCGGGGGCGGGCGCGCTTCCGGGCGGGAGACCGCCACCCGGGTAGCCGCCGGGGCTATCGCCAAACAGTTGCTGCGCCGCGAGGGGATTGAATTTTACGGCTTCGTGCGCCGGATCGGCCCCCATGAGGCCCAGACGGTCGACTACCACTTCATCGAGCAAAATCCGGTGCGTTGCTGCGATCCGGCAGTGGCGCAAACCATGGAGCATTACATCACCGGGCTGGCGGAGGCCGGCGATTCGGCAGGGGGCATCGTGGAGCTGCATATCCGGGGACTGCCTGCCGGGCTGGGCGATCCGGTGTTTGAGAAGCTCGATGCCGAGCTCTCCCACGGCCTGATGTCGATCGGGGCCGTGAAAGGGATCGAGTTCGGCAACGGCTTCCGGGCGGCAGAGATGCTGGGCAGTGAGAACAACGACCGCTTTCACCGCGACCCGGTCAGCGGGCAGGTGCTGCCCGCGACCAATCACGCCGGCGGGATCCTGGGGGGTATCAGCACCGGGCAGGACCTGGTGCTGCGCATTGCGGTCAAACCGCCTTCCTCTATCAACAAGGTGCAGCATACCGTCGACCGTTCCGGCGCCCCGGTGGCGCTGTCGGTGGGTGGGCGGCATGATCCCTGTATCTGTCCCCGGGTGGTGCCGGTGGCGGAAGCGATGGCGGCGCTGGTGATCCTCGATCTGCTGCTGGTGCAGCAGGTGATCGCTGATGGCGAAAAAAACGCTGCCGCCCTGGCGCTGGAGATCGAGCAGATCGACGCCCAGGTGCTGATGCTGCTGCAGCGCCGAGAACTACTGGCCGCCCGACAGTCGGCCAAGCCGGGCATGCCTGAGCAATCTCCGGCACAGCAACTCGACCGCATCCGTGACCTCGCCGAGCAGACCGGGTTCGATCCTGCCAAAGTGAGTAAGATTTGGGATGTAATTTTAGAAAGTATCAAATGAGAGAGAATATAACAGCTGTTGATGGCACACAGATTTTCACAGATTTGACAGATTCACACAGATTGAAATACATGGTTACATTAGACCTCATTACAAGCTAAATCATTGAATAAATTAATGAAAGAAATAGGGTGTCATTATCTGTGAAAATCTGTCTAATCTGCGTAATCTGTGTGCAATTCAAACTTTATTATCAAGGAGCATACATACGATTGTGGATACCCAACAACCACAGTTTGCAGTGATCGGCGTGGGGCGGTTTGGCGCTTTCTGGGGACGGGAACTCAGCCGGTTTTTCCCGGTATCGTTTTATGATGTCGATGCCGGCAGAGCGGCGCAGGTCGCGCCCTACGGCCGCTGGGAGAGCCTGGAGACCTGCCTGCAAAAAGACTATATTTTCCTGACCATCCCGATCCGCCGCCTGGAAGATTTCCTGAAGCAGCACGGCGGCGCTATCCGGGCGGGGAGCGTGGTGCTGGACTGCGCATCGGTGAAGCTGGCAGTGCAGGAATGGTTCACAGCACATCTACCCGAGTCGGTCTATTACGCGGCCAGCCATCCGCTCTTCGGGCCGGATTCCGCCCGGAACAGCCTGGCCAACCATACCATCACCCTACAGCCCGGGCGCATTCCCTTTCAACAATATGACTTGCTGGCCGAACTGTTCACCCACCGGATGGGTCTGCGGGTGCTCAACATCAGCGCCGAGGAACACGACCGCATGATGGCCTATAACCTCAGCCTGATCCACCACCTCGGGCGCACCTTCCACAAGATGCAGATCGGCAAACTGCCCCTGATCATGGCCAACCTGGAGCGCATGAACCACATCTCGCGCATCGCCGCCAACGATACCGAGGAGCTCTTCCAGGATTTTTACCGTTTCAATCCCTACGCCGCCCGGGTGCGGGATGATTTTATGGAAAATTTCCGGCGGGTGGGGGATATTATTGAACCCGGCGCTCTCTTCAGGAACGTTCTGTGAAGCAATAGCATCCGATAATGGCACGCAGATTTTCTTGGCGCGGCCTTCGGCCGCAACCAAATGGTAAATGCTGATTGCGCAGTGGTCAATGCTCATTACCAATTTCGTAATTTAACCGTTATACGATACTTTATAACCCCTCTAAATCTCCCCTTACTAAGGGGAGACTTGCAGGTTTCCCCCCTTGGTAAGGTGGGGGACGGAAGGGGGGTAAAAAATAGACCATCTTTGCTCACGTATGGATCGTCATCAGAAAATTTTGCTAAAAAACAAAGTTTTGAAGCAGTGCAATACAGATTGGACAGATTTCCGCAGATTTGTTTTGGGTTAATGGGCTAAAGAATTATGGAGGAGTGAATTAATTTGAGAAAAGCAGTAAACCTCCTTACAATGATATATCGAGGGTTGTTAAAACCGGCATTTTTCAACCCCTCTAAATCTCCCCTTACAAAGGGAGACTTTCAGGTTTCCCCTTGGTAAGGGGACGGAAGGAAGGGGTAAAACGCTCATTATTTTATACTGAAGATCTTCTTTAATTTACGCGCGGATCATGATCAACAACGCCCCTTCGCAAGAAATACATCCCCCGTCATTTGCATATTTTCTCCCGATTGGCTATTTTCTCCCCGGGTGCCAGGCACCCGTTGATCATTCACCAATTACCATTGAGCATTTACCATTAGGACCGCCCATGAACGCCAATCCCTCTACCATAAATGAAAGCCGGGGTCTGGTCGAACTCAGCGCCGATCTTCCGGTCAGCTCGCTCAGCAACAAAGATCTCGCTCCCACCAAAATCGGGGAGCGCTCCTGGAACCGCTGGCATATCGCCTCCCTGTGGGTGGGGATGAGCGTGTGCATTCCCACTTACATGCTCGCCGCCAGCATGATCAGTTCGGGCATGAACTGGTGGCAGAGCCTCCTGGCGATCCTGCTCGGCAATGCCATCGTGCTGGTGCCGCTGATGATTAACGCCCATGCCGGCGCGAAGTACGGGATCCCTTTTCCGGTCTACGCCCGGGCCTCCTTCGGCACGATGGGAGCACATATTCCCTCCTTGCTGCGTTCGCTGGTGGCCTGCGGCTGGTTCGGCATCCAGACCTGGATCGGGGGCATGGCCATCGACGCCATTTTTGCCATTCTCTGGGAGGGCTGGGCAGGTCTTGGCGGCGATTGGCGCTTTATGGGCTACGGAATGCCGCAGTATCTCGGCTTCCTGCTTTTCTGGGTCATCAATATGTATTTCGTCTGGGCCGGCACCGACAGCATCAAGTGGATGGAGACCGCCGCTGCGCCGTTCCTGATCGTCATGGGCCTGGCGCTGCTCTTCTGGGCAGCCGGGAAGGTGGGGGGCATCGGCACCATCCTGGCGCAATCTGATGCCCTGATCCAGGCGCAGGCCCAGCAGCGCCCGTTCTGGGATTTTATGCTCACCTTGTTCATCCCCTGGTTGACCGCGATGGTGGGATTTTGGGCTACCCTCTCGCTCAACATTCCGGACTTCACCCGCTACGCCCACAGCCAGAGAGACCAGATGTTCGGGCAGGCGGCGGGCCTGCTCACCACCATGCCGCTCTTCGCTTTCATCGGCATTGCCGTCACCAGCGCCACCCTGATCCTCTACGGGGAGGCGATCTGGGATCCGGTGCAGCTGCTGGCCCGCATCACCGCGGAGAACCACAGTCCTTTCACCGGGATCATCTCGATGCTGGTGCTGCTGGTCGCCACCCTGAGCACCAACATCGCCGCCAACGTGGTCTCCCCTGCCAACAGCTTCGCCAACCTGGCGCCGCAGAAGATCGGCTTCCGCCTGGGTGGATTGATCGCCGGGATCATCGGCATCCTGATCATGCCCTGGCAGTTGCTCGATATGTATCTGACCTGGCTGATCAGCTATTCCGGATTGCTGGGGGCGGTGGGAGGTGTGATCGTCTGCGATTACCTGCTGCTGCGCCGTACAGCGCTAAATTTGCCGGATCTTTACAATCCCGCAGGAGAATACCGTTACCAGCGAGGCTTCAACCGCAGCGCGGTGCTTGCTTTGCTGGCGGGTATCGCCGTGGCATTGCTGGGCAAGGTCCATCCCACGCTGGCGTTTCTGTTCAACGGCGCCTGGTTTTCCGCCTCGCTGGTGTCGTTTATCGTTTACTGGGGACTGATGCGCCGCAAAAAGAAGGCTTAAATAGAACGCGAAAATCCGCGTCATCCGCGTTCTATTAAAATCTCCGGTGTTCTTTCCCGATTGCATTTGTACTGCCCGCTGTATATATTAAGCCAATCCGGATTTTTCATCCGTCTTCTCCGATCATGGCAGCAAAATCTTCAGGCAAGAGGCAATCATGTCGACCGACGCAGAAGTCATCACCCTTCCCGGCACTAAAAAGAAGCAGCGCGAGGAGGACAGCGAGAAGGAGTTCCGCATCCCGCGCTATAACGTGGTGCTGCTGGATGATGACGACCACACCTACGAATATGTAATCGAAATGCTGCGCAAGCTCTTCGGGCATAGTCATGAGATGGCCTTCCAAATGGCTTGCGAGGTGGACAATGCCGGCCGGGTGATTGTCGACACCACCAGCAAGGAGCGCGCCGAGTTGAAGCGCGACCAGATTCATGCCTATGGCGCCGACTGGCGCATTCCCCGCTGCAAAGGTTCCATGTCCGCCACCATCGAGCCGGCCGAAGACGTGTGAGCGGCACCGTCTTTCTGCTGGTATTATGCTCGGCGGTATTTCACGCCGGCTGGAATTTTGCGCTGCGGAGGGTTTCCGGCAATATGTCAACACGCCCTAGAAAGGAGAATGTTCAATGAAAACCGATCCGGATTACCAATCCATGCTGCAGGTCGCCATCGAAGAAGCCCGGCGGGGGTTGGCGGAAGGAGGGATTCCCATCGGGGCGGCGCTATTTGACGCTTCGGGAAAGCTGCTTGGCAAAGGGCATAATCGCCGCATCCAGGAAGATGATCCTTCGGTGCATGGCGAAACCGACGCCTTTCGCAAGGCCGGCCGCCAGCGTCATTACCGCGATAAGATCATGGTCACCACCCTGGCCCCCTGCTGGTATTGCAGCGGCCTGGTGCGCCAGTTCAAGATCGGCACGGTGGTGGTGGGCGAGTCGGTGAACTTTACCGGGGGGATCGATTGGCTGCGTGAGCATGGGGTAAGGGTGATCGATCTGAATTCGCCGGCGTGTATTGAGATGCTGGGGCAGTATATTGCCGATCATCCGGAGGTGTGGAATGAGGATATTGGGGAATAAACGCACACACTCGTTCCACGCTCCGCGTGGAACGCATAAACCGACGCTCCGCGTCGAAACGCACGGTTGCGATACAAAGCGAAGATGATTGACTTGACGCAGAGCGTCAAGCCAGGCATGCCACGCGGAGCGTGGCACGAGAACGCACCGAGACTACTTCGTCCGCTCGAACGCCCGGCGCAGCGTATCCCGGGCCAGCACCCGGGCCAGTTGGCGGCGGTAATCCGCGCTGGCATGGATGTCGCCATCCGGATCAATATCTGCTTCGGCGGCCAGTGCCGCAGCGGTTTCGATCAAAGCATCTCCCGGCAGCTCGCCGATCAGGGCATCCGACGCCAGCTGCGCCTCCACCGGCCCCTCCCCCACGCTGAAGAACACCAGGCGGGCGTCTTCGCAACGGCCGGCTTCATCCAGGCGCACCGTCGCCGCAACGCCCACCAGGGCGTAATCGCCGTGGCGGCGGGCAATCTCCCGGAAGGCCCAGCCGCTGCGCGGAAACATCGCAGGAATTTCGATTTCGGTCAACATTTCTTCCGGCTCCAGATCGGTGGTGAACATCCCCACAAAAAAATCCTGCACCGCCACCCGGCGCTCCCCGGCCGCGCTCTGCAATTTTAGATACCCATCGAGCGCCCACATTACCGCCGGCAGTTCGGAGGCTGGATCGGCATGGGCGATGTTCCCCCCGATGGTGCCGCGGTTGCGGATCTGGGGATGGGCGATGAAGGGCATGGTCTCGTGCAGCAGCGGGGCATGATTTGCCACCAGTTCACTGCGTTCCAGCGCCCGCTGCCGGGTCATCGCTCCGAGGCGCAGGCCACTGCCGTTTTTTTCAATGTAGGACAGCTCTTTGATCCGGTTCAGATCGATCAGCACCGCCGGCCGGGCCAGGCGGAAGTTCATGGTCGGGATCAGGCTCTGCCCCCCCGCCAGCAGCTTCGCCTCATAGCCGTATTCGTTGAGCAAAGCCAGCGCCTCCTCCAGGGACTCCGGTGCGTGATAGTCGAATGCTGCCGGCTTCATGAGACCACCGTCCTTTCCAGTTTCGCCGCCTCCACCAGTTCGAAGAGCCGCTGGGGACTGAGGGGAATTTCATTGATCTCCAGATCAAGGTCGGAGAGCGCATCTTCCAGCGCCTGCACGAACAGCGCCCCGGTGGGAATCGCGCCCGCTTCTCCGGCCCCTTTCACCCCCAGGGGATTGAGCGGCGAAGGGGTTTCGATGTGATCGGTCTCGATCGGCGGCACGTCCAGAGCAGTGGGCAGCAGGTAATCCATAAATGAGGCGTTGAGCAGTTCCCCGTTGTCGCTAAAGTGTAACTGCTCGTAAAAGGCATTGCCGATACCCTGGGCCACCCCGCCCTGGATCTGCCCCTCCAGGATCATCGGATTGAGCACCGTGCCGCAATCATGCACCACCACGTAGCGCTTGATCTCCACCATCATGGTTTCGGGATCGACCTCGACCAACATAGCATGCACCCCGCTGGCGGTAGCGCCTCGTTCCGGGCCGAAGTAGGCGGTCGCTTCCAGCCCCGGTTCGGTACCCGGCGTTACTGCCCCGCGCAGGGGATTGGCCTGGCGGGCAAGATCGCCCAGTTGGATTGCTTGATCCGGCTTTCCTTTCACCTGTACCCGGCCTCCTTCCAGCACCAGGTCGGCTTCCGGAACCTTGAGCAGCCGTGCAGCCAGTTTGAGGATCTTCTCCCGCACCGCTTTTGCCGCGGCATGGCAGGCATTGCCGGCCACCACCGCACCACGGCTGGCAAAGGTGCCAGTGCCCCAGTGAAATTCCCGGGTATCGCCGGTGATCACCCGGATGTCGCTCACTTCCACTCCCAACTGCTCCGCCACCACCTGGGCGAAGGAAGTATAATGTCCCTGGCCCTGGGTGCCCACACCGGTGACCAGGCACACCTTGCCGCTGGCCTCCACCGTCACCCGCGCGCCTTCGTAGGGGCCAATGCCGGTGCCTTCTACATAGGAAACGATCCCGATGCCGGCATAACGCCCTTCCGCGCGCAGGCGGGCTTTTTCTTTTTCGAGGAATTTGTGATAATCGATCATCTCCACCGCCCGCTCCAGGGCCGGAAGATAATTGCCGCTGTCGTAGGTCAGGGGGGCGAAATCCTGGTAGATAATTTCATGATTGTGGGGAAAATCATCCGGAGCAATATAGTTGCGGCGGCGGATCTCTACCCGGTCGATCTCCAGTTCCCGGGCGGCAATGTCCAGCAGCCGTTCCATCACGAATACCCCGTGCTGCCGCCCCGCTCCACGGTAAGGGGTGACGATCGGCTTATTGGTGAAGACCGCCTTGAATTCGCTGTAGTAATTCGGCACCCGGTAAGGCCCCAGCAAGGTGCACTGACTGTTGATCGGCACCGTCAGGCCGTAGGGATCATAGGCGCCGGTATCGTGCAGAAACACATCGCGCACGCCCAGGATCCTCCCGTCTTCGCTCAGGGCCATCTCGGCCTCATGCACCTGCCCGCGCTCGTGGGTGGTAGCGAAAAAATTCTCCTGGCGGTCCTCGATCCACTTCACCGCGCACTTCAGTTCCCGGGCGATCCAGGGAATCAGCACCTCTTCAGGATAGAACATCATGATCTTAGGTCCGAAGCCGCCGCCGATGAAGGGGGCAATCACCTGCACCTGCGATTCGGAGAGCCCGAGCATGGCGGCCAGGCCGTTGCGGATCGGGATCGGGGCCTGGGTGGTATCCCAGATGGTCATCTGCTGGCTTTTTTCATCCCAGTTGGCCACCACCCCGCGATTCTCCATGGCCGCCGCCACCCCGCGGTCGTAGAGAAAGCGGCGCTTGATGATGCGGTGCGCCTGCCGGGCGGCGGTCTCGTAACGGCCCTTCTCCTGCACCACGTGGGCGGCGAGATTGCTCTCGATATGCTCGTGGATCCGGGGCGACGCCGGTTCGAGAGCACGTTCGACATCGACCACCGCATCGAGCGGCTCCAGTTCCACTACGATATCGTCAAGCGCGTCCTCCGCAATGTAGCGGCTGGTCGCCACTATCGCCGCCAGCGCCTCCCCGCAGTGGCGCACCTTGTCACGCACCAGCGGTACCTGGGTGCAGGCGTGGAACACGATATCTTTGATCGGCGGCGGAGGCACCAGCAGCGGGCCCGGCTGCCAGTAGTCGCCCAGATCCTGCGCGGTATACGCTGCCACCACCCCCGGACGCTCCAGGGCGGCGGAGACGTCGATCGAACCGATGCGGGCATGGGCATGATCGCTGCGCAAAAAAGCCACGTGCAGCATGCCGGGAATATGCACATCATCGACAAACAGTGCCTGCCCGGTCAGCAGCCGCGCATCCTCGTTGCGGCGCAGGGGCTTTCCGATATAGCGGTTTTTCACGGAATCTCCTCGGACTTATGTATTCAGTACAAAAATGTGGTATTCTTAATTTTGCCACGGAGACACTGAGAACACAGAGATATTAGTTGTCAGTTGTCAGTTGTCAGTTCTCTGTGACCTCTGTGGCTCTGTGGCAAAAAAACTTTCCGATCAAAACATCTATTGCCAAATTGTCATCCGTGTGCATCCTGTTCATCCGTGGCGAAGGGTTTCGGCCGCCAACTGCACCGCCTTGACAATATTATGATACCCGGTGCAGCGGCAGAGGTTGCCGGAGAGGGCTTCACGGATCTCCCCTTCCGAGGGTTGGGGATGCTCCTGCAGGAACGGGATCAGGGTCATCAGGATACCCGGGGTGCAAAATCCGCACTGCAGGCCGTGGGCCTCGCGAAAGGCTTCCTGCAGTGGATGAAGCGCTTCCCGGCCCCCATCGGGCGTCAGTCCCTCGACGGTGACAATTTCCTGCCCGTGCGCCTGCACCGCGAAGATCAGGCAGGAACGCACCGCCTCGCCGTTCAGCAGCACCGTACAGGCGCCGCACACGCCGTGCTCGCATCCCACATGGGTTCCGGTCAAGGCCAGTTCATGGCGCAAAAAATCACTCAGTAGCAGGCGCGGTTCCACCTCGCGTTCAAAAAGCTGGCCGTTAACGGTAACCTTTACGGAAAAAAGCGGGGCGTTTTCCATGACATCCATCTCCGGTAAAAAGTTGCTGAAAGTCTATCATATTGATTTTTTAGGCGGCAGGCAAGGGGATTTTTGGGAAAAGAAGCGAAGGGCGGAGGGCAGAGGGCAGAGGGCAGAGGGCAGAGGGCGAAC
Source organism: Calditrichia bacterium (assembly GCA_020635015.1). Lineage (GTDB taxonomy): Bacteria > Calditrichota > Calditrichia > RBG-13-44-9 > J075 > JACKAP01. The sequence continues at coordinate 74,373 of JACKAP010000002.1, forward strand.
AGAACTCCTCCGGTTGATCAATACAATTATTTTCTGTGCCTTCCAGCCCGTATCAACAAGCTGGGGTTATCAACATGCCTTTGCCCTTTGCCCTCCGCCCTCTGCAAAAATTGGTCACTTTAGCAGATAGTATACAAAACGCAAGAATTAATTCGCGGCAAAAATTTTCTTAAGAAACTCCTGCATCGCCTGCCAGGATTGCTCGTCGGCTGCCTTGTTGTAGGCCAGGGGCAGGCCGAATTTGGCACCGTTTTCATCGGCATCGGGATTGGTGAAGCTGTGCTTGGCGCCTTCATAATTGATGAATTGGTAGTCGGCACCGGCATCATCCATCTCTTTCTTGAAAGCGGCAATCTGCTCGGCGGTCACGAAACCGTCAGCTGCGCCATTGCAGACCAGAATCTTCGCTTTGATGCTGCCCGGCTCAGCGCTGTGGGTAGCAGCCAGGCTGCCGTGAAAGCTGACCACGCCGTCAAGATCAGCGCCGGTGCGGGCCATGTGCAGCACCACTCCCCCGCCGAAGCAGTAGCCGATGGCGGCAATGTGGTTGGGATCGGTCATCGGATGGTTTTTAAGCAAATTCATCGCGGCCTTAAAACGGGCTTCCGCGGCAGGCAGGTTCGAGAAGACCTCGTTGGCAAATTTCATCGCATCGTCGGGATGGCCGGCTTGTTTGCCATCGCCGTACATATCAACCGCCAGGGCGGTGTAGCCCAGTGCCGCCAGCATATCGGCGCGCTTGCGGGCGTATGGGTTATGCCCCCACCACTCGTGCACCACCAGCACGCCGGGGCGCTTGCCGCTGAGATTTTTGTCATAGGCCAGATATCCTTTCAGAGTGACGCCGTCCGCCGAATAATCGACCGCCTCCCCCTGCACTGCCGGCGCGGCCTGGGCCGGCGCTTCGGTGTTTTCCTGCGGCTTATCACTGCTGCAGGCAAACATCAGCAACCCAACAATCAATATCAAATATCGCATCATCTGTCTCCTTTATATGAATTGGATAAAGCATCATTTACAGCAACAGCCACTGATGTTACGCATCATCCGCTAATTCTCCAAGGTTTTTTCAGAATGAATCACAAGACAATCTCACTTCCTAAATTAAGGCTTGACATTAGCGGCACGGCGCATCCATATTTTGCCGCGTCTTGAGAATAAAAGGGAGAGTTCAATGACCGCCAACAAACCCAAAGCCGTCGTGCTCCTGAGCGGCGGATTGGATTCCACAACGATCCTGGCTATTGCACAATCGCGCGGCTATGAGACTTATGCCCTGACCTTCCGCTACGGCCAACGCCACACCCAGGAGGTAGAGCACGCCCGGCGGGTGGCGAAAGCGTTTGAGGCAGCCGGCCATGTCGTGGTCGATATCGATCTGCGCGCCTTCGGAGGCTCGGCCCTGACCGGCGATCTGGAGGTACCCAAACACCACAGCATCGATGAGATTGATGACCAGATCCCGGTAACCTATGTGCCGGCCCGCAACACTATCTTTCTCTCCTTTGCCCTCGCCTATGCGGAAACGCTGGGGGCCGGCGATGTGTTTATCGGGGTCAACGCAGTCGATTACAGCGGCTATCCCGACTGCCGCCCGGAATATATCGCCGCCTTTCAGCGGATGGCCAACCTCGCCACCAAAGCGGGAGTGGAGGGTCGTCAGGCCTTGACCATTCATACCCCGCTCATAGAAATGAGCAAAAGCGAGATTATCCGCACCGGGTTGGCTTTGAAGGTCGATTACGGCCTGACCAGCACCTGCTACGACCCGGCTCCAGACGGTGCCCCCTGCGGAGAATGCGATGCCTGCCTGCTGCGCTTGAAAGGGTTTGAGGAAGCGGGGGTGGTGGATCCGCTGCGCTATGGAAAGATAAAGGGAAAAGGATAAAGGATAAAGGATAAAGGATAAAGGATAAAGGATGCGGAGGGCAGAGAGCAGAGGGCGGAGCGTGAAGCCGCGGGTCAACCGCCCCTGCTTGGCTCGCTAAACGCGTCGCCAATCTGCCCCCGCCTTGAAAATGCGGGGAATAATGATCAGGGCTCATCAATCCTTCATCAACATTGTGAGCGCAGCGAACTAACATCGCGAACGAAGTGAGCAAACATCGTGAGTGTAACGAACAAATATCGTGAGCGTAGCGAGCAAATATCCCGTATCCAGTATCGATAAATTTATATCAAATTTAGTATAAGAGAGCAAGGTTCCAGATTGCGCTACACCGTAAAAGAAATTTACTACACCCTGCAGGGGGAGGGCGCGCAGGCGGGGCGGCCGGCGGTATTCTGCCGTTTTACGGGCTGCAATCTGTGGAACGGAAGAGAGGCGGACCGCGCGCAAGCCGTGTGTCAATTTTGCGATACCGATTTTATCGGCACCGACGGGCCCGGCGGGGGTAAATTTGACAGCGCGACAGCCCTGGCCCGGGCGGTACGGGAGAAGTGGCCGGCAGCGGCTGACGGCTTCCGGCGCCCCTATGTGGTATGCACCGGCGGGGAGCCGCTGCTGCAACTGGATGCAGCACTGGTGGAGGCATTTCATGCCCTGGAGATGGAGGTCGCCATCGAGACCAACGGCACCCTGCCCCCGCCGCCGGGCATCGACTGGATCTGCGTCAGCCCGAAAGCCGGGGCGGAGCTGAAGCTGCGCCGGGGTGACGAGCTGAAGCTGGTCTATCCCCAGAAAGGGTTGTCCCCGCTGCAAGTTCGAGCCGCTCGACTTCACCCATTTCCTGCTCCAGCCGATGGACGGACCGGAGATCGAGCGCAATACCCGCCTGGCAATGGCCTACTGCCTGGCACACCCACAGTGGCGGCTAAGTTTGCAGACGCATAAGATGCTGGGGATTCCATGATAAATGCGGAGGGCGGAGTGCGGAGTGCGGAATGAAAAGACGAAGAGCGAAGAGCGAAGAGCGAAGAGCGAAGAGCGAAGAGCGAAGAGCGAAGAGCGAAGAGCGAAGAGCGAAGAGCGAAGAGCGAAGAGCGAAGAGCGAAGAGCGAAGAGCGAAGAGCGAAGAGCGAAGAGCGAAGAGAATAAAAGTTGAATTTCTTATGACGACCACTGCAAGTTCTTCTTGAAATATCGTGAGCGAAGCGAACTAACATCGCGAACGAAGTGAGCAAATATCGTGAGCGAAAGCGAACAAATATCGCGAACGAAGTGAGCAAACATCGTGAGCTCCCCGAAAAAGTAGACACGGGGTTAAGCTACATTTTTGAGTTTTTCGAATTTAACCGGCGCCAAATAATTGAGTGCCGAATGTTTGCCTGATACGATTATAAAAATAATCGATGTAATAAAAAAGGCTGTGTTTTGCTTCTCCTCTGGTTTTGAAGGGTTCTATCAAGTAGACCAATTCAGTTTTTAGAGTTTTGAAGAAAGTTTCGACAATGGCATTATCGTAACAATCACCTTTTTTTGCTCATGCTTTGCAGCATCTGATGATCTTTGAGAAGTCTTCTTACTTCGTGACTGGCATACTGGCTGCCGCGATCAGAATGGAAGATCAGGCCAGGCTGGGGCTTGCGCTGCGCGATTGCTTTCCTGATGGCGCTGATGCAGCTCTTTGGTCATTCGGTTGCTCACTGTCCAGCCAACAATCTGGCGCGAGAATACGTCGAGAATGACCGCTAAATAAAGCCAGCCTTCACGGGTCCAAATATAGGTGATATCCGATGCCCAGAGCCGATTCGGCGCACTGGCTTCAAAGTTCTGATTCACCAGGTTGGGAGCGATGGGCAGATCATGCTTCGAGTTCGTTGTCACCTTGAATTTCGGCTGTGTATAGGCTCTGAGGTCTTCCTCAACCATTAAACGGGCAACCCGCTTCTCACCGCAGCGAAAGCCCTGTTTGCGCAGTTCACGAGTGATCCTGGGGCTGCCATAGACCCCACGGAACTGATGAAAGGTGGCCTTGATATGCGTCTTCAAGACCGCATTGGATCGATCACGCCGGCTGACCGGACGTCTCAACCCAGGCGTAATAAGCGCTCCGTGATACCGATAAGTTTTGGCACATCTTCTCCACAGCAAATTGGGAGCGGTGTTCTTGGATAAACAAGAACTTCATTTGCCGTGTCTCTCGAGAAGAAGGCCAGAGCCTTTTTAAGATCTCACGATCCTCCTTCACGGAGGCTAATTCCTGCTTCAGGCGCCGGATCTCCTCATCGGCCGGAGCAGGTTGGTTGCCATTACCGGGGAAAGCATCCTCGCCATGGGCAGTGAATTCTCGCGAAGAGCGAAGAGCGAAGAGCGAAGAGCGAAGAGAATAAAAGTTGAATTTCTTATGACGACCACTGCAAGTTCTTCTTGAAATATCGTGAGCGAAGCGAACTAACATCGCGAACGAAGTGAGCAAACATCGTGAGCGAAAGCGAACAAATATCGCGAACGAAGTGAGCAAACATCGTGAGCGAAGCGAACAAATATCGCCGGCACAGCCGGCAAATATCGCGCGGAGCGCAAACAACATGGAAATTTTTAAGGAATTTACATTCGAAGCGGCGCATCGGTTGCCGAACGTCCCGGAAGGGCATAAATGCCGGCGGCTGCACGGGCACTCATTCCGAGTGCGGCTCTACCTGCGCGGGCCGGTCGGTTCCACTAGCGGCTGGATCATCGATTTCGGGGATGTCAAAAAGGCCTTCAAGCCGGTCTACGATCAGTTGGATCATCATTACCTCAACGAGATCGAAGGCCTGGAGAATCCCACCAGCGAGCATATCGCCCGTTGGATCTGGGAACAAACCCGCCCGCTGTTGCCGGCCCTGAGCAAGGTCGAGTTGTATGAAACCTGCACCTCCGGCTGCATCTACGCCGGAGAGAAGGAGAAAGATCATGAAGCCTAAATCCGATCAACAACTGATGGTGGATGTGCAGAATCGCCCGGATCGCCGGGGGATCCCGATCAACAAGGTGGGGGTGAACCAACTGCGCTATCCCATCGTGGTGCTGGACCGCGCTCATGAGAAGCAGCATACCATCGCCACCGTCAGTATGTCAGTCAATCTGAACGAGCATTTCAAGGGTACTCACATGAGCCGCTTCGTGGAGGTGCTGAACGAGCACCGGGAAGACATGACCATGTGGACCCTCCCCCACATTTTATACAATCTGAAAAAGCGGCTACAGGCCGAGTGTGCCCACCTGGAGATGGAATTTCCCTACTTCATCGAGCGCAGCGCCCCGGTCAGCGGCGCAACAGCGCTGATGGACTACCAGTGCGCTTTTATTGGCGACAGCCTCAACGGGCAGGATGATTTTACCCTGCGCGTCAAGGTGCCGGTAACCAGCCTCTGCCCCTGCAGCAAGGAGATCAGCGACTACGGCGCCCATAACCAGCGCGGGATCATCACCGTGGACGTGCGTGGAGAGCGGGATGGCCGGCCGGAGATGATCTGGATTGAAGAGGTGGTGGAAATTGCCGAGCAGTGCGCCTCCGCCCCGGTCTACGCCCTGCTGAAACGGCCCGACGAGCGGCATGTCACCATGCAGGCCTACGACAATCCCGCCTTTGTGGAAGACATCGTACGCAATCTCGCCCTGCGCCTGCAAAATGATGAGCGGGTGGTCTGGTTCCGGGTACAGGCGGAGAATTATGAGAGCATTCATAATCACAATGCGTTTGCGTGTATTGAGTGGGCACGGGAAGCGCAAACATCCAACATCTAACATCACCCAGGAGCAACCATGCCCATCGCCGAAGGCCAGACATTTGAATTCTTAGACGAATCCCATATCAACAGCGGCTTTCTGGAGCCGTTCGATTTTAACAGTCCCGAGCAGTTGATCATCACCGAGACGGACGAATTCAGCGCCGTATGCCCCTTCAGCGGCCTGCCGGATTATGCCCGGCTGAAGATCGAGTATTATCCCGAGGGCGGCAAATGCGTGGAGCTTAAGTCGCTGAAATACTACATCATCAGCTTCCGCAATGTCGGCATCTATCAAGAGGCCGCGACCAAGCGGATCTATGACGACCTGAAACAGTTGCTGCAAACCAACCGCCTCCGCGTCACCACCATCTACAAGACCCGCGGGGGGTTTGATACGACTTGTATTGAGGGGAGGCTGGAGGAGAAATGAAGGATAAAGGGGGAAGGATAAAGGTTGAAGGATAAAGGATAAAGGATGAAGGATAAAGGGGGAAGGATAAAGGAATATAAGGGGGGTAGATGTTGGATATGGGATATTGCATGTTTTAGGGGAATAAACGGATTTTTCATTGAAAATACTTGAATAAGACATACGGGGTGATTACTTTCACCTATTCTTTACTATAATCACAGGTTGCTAATTTGCCAGCAATTCTCTCTCCGCCTTACCTCTCGTTTCATATATCGCTGTATATTGAATATGGAGGCACTTGTGAAAAAATATATCTTGCACGTCATGATCTCCCTGGCGCTGCTGTTCGCATATCCTGCCGGCGCGCAGAATAATCGGGCGCTGCCAGTCACCCGGATTGGGGTGATTGTCGATGGAAACTGGTATCTGAATCAGGCGATCCGCACCATGGTGCAGAACGAAGTTTCGGAGTTGACTTCCGGGGAATTTGAGGTTGAATTCCCGGCTGACAAGTATATCGAAGGCGCCTGGTCCCAGGAGAGTGTCCACGCCGGGATGAACCGGCTGCTGGCCGATCCGGAAGTGGACGTGATCTTTGCCATGGGGGTGATCGCCTCCCAGGATATCGCCCTGCGCGGTCCCCTGCCCAAACCGGTGATCGCGCCGTTTGTGATCGATGTCGACCTGCAGGACCTGCCCGCCGTAAAAGGCAGCAGCGGAGTGCAAAATCTCAACTATATTGCCATACCTTCCACCACCCGGCGCGATGTGCAGACCTTCCTCAGCATCGTTCCCTTTCAAAAATTGCTGATGTTGGTCAACGGCGAGGTGTTTGACGCCATCCCACAGTTGAACGAACGCTTCCGGCAGGCGCTGGATGGATTGCAGGTAGACCCCAGCATCGTGCCGGTATATACCCTGCAGGATGCCCTGAACGCCATCAACGCAAATGTCGAGGCGGTTTACATAGCCCCCCTGCTGCAACTTCCCCGTGACGAATTCCGCACGCTGATCGCCCGGATCAATGAACTCAAAATTCCCAGTTTTTCACTCCTGGGGCGGATTGAGGTAGAAGAAGGGATCCTGGCCGGGATCAAGCCGGACATGTTCCCGAAGATCGCCCGTCGGGTGGCGCTGAATCTGCAGCGTATTCTCCTGGGCGAAGCGCCCGGCGATATTCCCTACGCCTTTTCCGCCGGCGAGGAGCTGTGCTTCAACATGGCCACTGCCCGGCAGATCGGGGTCTATCCCGACTGGGCGCTGATCACCGAAGCCGTGCTGCTCAACGATCAACGCACCGAGGTGGCGCAGCACTGGGCCCTGCAGTCGGCCGTGCTGGAAGGGATGCGCGTCAATCAGGATCTCCTGGCCAAATCCCGCGAAGTTGCTGCCGGACAGCAAAACATCGGCACGGCCCGGGCAAACCTGCTGCCGCAAATCGACCTTTCCGCTACCGCGGTGCAGATCGATGCTGACCGGGCCGGAACGTTTCAGGCGGAGCAGACCGTCAGCGGCAGCGCGACCCTCACCCAGGTATTGTTCTCCGACGATGCCTGGGCCAATCTCAGCGTGCAACAATCGCTGCAGCGCTCACTGGAGCAGGAATACGGCGCCGAGCGGTTGAACATCGCCCAGCATATAGCCACCGCCTACCTGCAAGTGCTCAACGCCAAAACCCTGGAGCGGGTGCAGAAGGAGAACCTCAAGCTCTCCCGCTCCAACCTGGAACTGGCCCGGGTGCGGGAATCGGTGGGTTTCTCCGGGCGCTCCGAGGTCTACCGCTGGGAGAGCCAGATTGCCAGCAACCGCCAGGCGGTGATCAATGCCAACTCCCTGCGTAACATCGCCGAGATCCAGTTCAACCGGGTGCTTAACCGTCCCCTGGAAGAGAAATTCTCTACCCGGGAAACCGGTATGGAGGACGAAGGGCTGCTTTCCGAGCAGGGCCGCCTGTTTCGCTACATGGCCAATCCGGTATCATTTAAGATCCTGCGCACCTTTTTCGTCAGCGAGGGCCTGGCCAACTCGCCGGAGCTCCAGCAGCTCGGCGCGGCGATCGCCGCCCAGGAGCGCATTCTCAAAAACGCCAACCGCTCCCTGGTGCTGCCCACTCTGGCTGCACAGGCGCAGCTCTCGCGAATTTTTCTAAAAGAAGGCGAAGGATCGGAACCCACCGCACTTCCTCCCGGCGACCCCCTGGCCCCGCTGCTGGAAAGCTTTTCCACCGGCAACAATACCAACTGGAGCGTGGCCCTGAACATGTCCTTCCCGCTCTACAACGGGGGCGCCAAATACGCCGCACGCAAAAAAGCTCTGGAAATCCTCAACCAACTGCGTTACGAGCAAGCCTCACTGCGGGAGAAGATCGAGCAGCGTATCCGTTCCGCCGGCCATACGGTTGGGGCCTCCTTTGCCGGCATCCGCCAGTCGCGCGATGCCGCCGATGCGGCCGGCAAAAACCTCGACCTGGTGATCGACGCCTATTCTCAGGGGGTACTCTCGGTGACCGACCTCCTCGAGGCACAGAACGCCTCGCTGGTAGCCGACCAGGCCGCCGCCCGGTCGGTGTTCGATTTTCTGATTGACCTGATGGAACTGGAGCGTTCCACCGGCCAACTGCACGTACTGCGCACCCCGGAGGAAAAAGCAGCCTATTTTGAGCGGGTGGAGCGGTATTTTGAGGAGGCCGGTTTCTCGCTGCGGCGATAGTAATGCGTTTGCCACAGAGACGCAGAGGACACAGAGGTTTATCAGTTGTCAGTTGTCAGCAGTATAGTTGTTTAAATTTCGTTTTTTTACAAAATATCACAACGCAAAATTATTCCCCACCTTGGTAAGGAGGGGACAGATTGGCGCAGCGTCCAGCAAGCCAATCAGGGGCGGTTGCACGCCCCAACCGTTATCCGAACCCATTTCCCGGAGGGCATCATTATGCGATTTACGTCACACTTCAAATACATCATCTGGTCCATCCTGGGCGCACTGCTGCTGCCAGCCTGCCAGGAAAAGTCTCCAGTGCCGGAGGTGCTCCGCCCGGTGCGCTACCAGACCATCTACGCCACCGGAGGCGACCGCATGCGCACCTTCTCCGGCGTCGCTCAGGCCGCCATCGAATCCCGCCTCAGCTTTAAGGTCGGCGGCACGATCCGAAGCATCAATGTCAAGGTCGGCGATGAGGTGGCGCCCGGGCAAGTTATCGCGTCCCTGGACGACAGCGACTTCCGGCTGCAGGTACAGCAGGCCCAGGCCTCCCTGGAAAGCGCCCGGGCCCAGGCACGCAATGCCAGCGCCAGCTACGACCGGGTGCGCCAGCTTTATGAGAACAACAACGCCTCGCGCAATGACCTCGATGCCGCCCGCGCTGCCCAGGAATCGGCCGAAGCCCAGGTGCGCGCCCTGGAGAAGCAACTGGAACTGGCGAATTCGCAGTTAAGCTACACCCGCATCACCGCCCCGGTCAAAGGTGATATTGCGGCAGTGGACCGGGAGGTCAACGAGAACGTACAGGCCGGCCAGTCGATTGTGCAGTTGAGTTCCGATGCCCAGATGGAAGTAGAGGTGGCGATTCCGGAGATCCTCATCGCCCGCCTGCGCGAAGGCCAAAAGGCACAGGTGCAGTTCGATGCCCTGCCCGGCAAGGAATTCGCCGCCACCATCACCGAGGTCGGCGTTTCCTCTACCGGCTTTGCCACGACTTTTCCGGTGACGGTGCGCCTGGACCGCAACGACCCGGACATCCGCCCGGGCATGGCCGCCGAGGTCGGCTTTAACTTCAGCCTGAGCGATCAAAAAGAACGGTTCCTGGTGCCGCTGGTGGCGCTGGGAGAAGACCGTCAGGGCCGCTTTGTCTATGTGGTCGAGCCCGCCGAACAACCCGGCGAGGGCATTGTGCACCGCACTGCCGTGATGGTGGGCGACCTGGAAAATGAGAACGTGGAGATCCTGGAAGGCCTGATCGATGGCAGCCGGGTGGTGACCGCCGGCGTCAGCCAACTCGCCGACAGCCAGCGGGTTAAGTTCCTGGAGAGCCCGGCTTATTGAGACTATCATCGCAAAACAATTTGCAAAGATCAAGAACTGATTGCCACAGAGCCACAGAGGTCACAGAGAACTGATAACTGACAACTAATTAACCTCTGTGTTCTCTGTGCCTCTGTGGCTGTCGTAAAAGGAGCATTCAATCCATGAACATCACCCAATTTGCCATAGAGAAAAAGCGCATCACCTCCGTTGCCCTGGTGCTGATCTTCTTCAGTGGGATCAGCACCTACCTCGGCATGCCCCGGGCGGAAGATCCCGGATTTATCATCCGTACGGCAGTGGTGACCACAATTTTCCCCGGCGCCAGCCCGGAACGGGTGGAGCTGCTGGTGACCGACAAGTTGGAGAAGGTGATCCAGGAGATGCCCGAGATCGACAACCTGGTCAGCCAGTCGAAGCCGGGCGTGTCGGTCATCTTTGTCAACATCAAGGAAAGCCTTACCAACATGCGCCCGATCTGGGATAATCTACGCCGGAAGGTCGACGGCGCCGCCGGGCAGTTGCCTTCGGGGGTACGCGGGCCCTTTGTCGATGATGAGTTCGGAGATGTCTTCGGCACCCTCATCACCATTACCGGCGAGGGATACAGCTACGCCGACCTGAAAGAGGTGGCCGACGACTGCCGCAACGAATTGCTGCTGATCGAGGAAGCGGCCAAGGTGGAGATCTACGGCGCCCAGGAGGAACGGGTCTTCGTGGAATTCAACAATGCCCGCCTGGCGGAGCTGGGCATCTCCCCGGGACAATTGAAAGCCATCCTCGATGCCCGCAATATCATCTTTCCCGGAGGGGAGATCTTCACCCGCGACGAACAAATCGTGCTGGAACCGACCGGCAATTTCGAATCGATCGAGGAACTGCGCAACACGATCGTAAAGCTGCCCGGGCGCAGCGACCTGCTCAAGCTGGGCGATCTGGTGCGGATCGAACGCGATTATATCGATCCCCCGCGCATGAAGGTGCACTATCAGGGCACGCCCGCCCTGGTGCTGGCGGTCAGCCTGCGCGAAGGCGGGAACATCATCACCCTCGGTGAAGCGGTGCAGGAAAAATTAGCCCGTTTCAGGGGCGTGTATCCGATCGGAGTCGATTTTAAGATCGTTTATTTTCAGCCGCGTTTCGTCGATCAAAAGGTAGACGATTTCGTCAACAGTCTGCTCCAGGCGGTGGCCATCGTAATGGCGGTGATGCTGGTCTTTCTGGGACTGCGCACCGGGCTGGTCATCGCCAGCCTGATTCCGATGGCGATGGTGATGTCGCTGATGGTGATGGGATTTTTCGACATCGGGCTCGACCAGATGTCGCTGGCCGCCCTGATCATCGCTCTGGGGATGCTGGTGGACAATGCGATCGTGATGTCAGAATCGATCATGGTGCAGATGGAAGAAGGCAAGGCCGCGGTGCAGGCGGCGATCGACTCCGCCAAAGAACTGCGCATCCCCTTGCTCACCTCCTCCCTGACCACCGCCGCAGCCTTTCTGCCGATCTACCTGGCGGAATCCGCCACCGGCGAATACACCGCGCCGATCTTCGAGGTGGTCACTATCACCCTGCTCTGCTCCTGGCTGCTGGCCCTGACCATGACCCCGCTGTTCTGCGTGCTGTTCATCAAGATTAAAAAGCATCAGCAGGGCGAAGGTTTCGACAGCAAATTCTATCGCCGCTACCGCGGGATGCTGATCGTTCTGCTGAAGCATCCCCTGCTGTCGATCGCCGGGGTTCTGGTGATCTTCTTCGCTGCGATGCAGTTGCTGCCGCTGATCCCCAACATCTTCTTCCCTCCCAACGACAAGCCGGTGATGTACGCCGAGCTGCGCCTGCCGGTGGGCACCCCGATCAGCAAAACCGAGGCAATGATCGCCCAAACCGAAGCGTTTATCCGCGACAGCATGATGGCGGCTTATGATGACGCCGGTGAGGTAAACCGGGACGGGATCATCGATTTCACCACCTTCATCGGCGCCGGGGCGCCGCGATTTTATCTCTCCCTGAATGTGGAGCCGCAGAGCCCGGAATATGTCTACCTGCTGCTCAATGTCACCGACCGCTGGAAGATGGACAGCGAGTTTATTCCCACTCTCAACCGCTTCGTTAACAACAATTTCCCCGACGTCACCGCTCAGGTTGCGCCGCTGCTGCTGGGACCGCCGGTGACCGCGCCGGTGCAGGTGCGCATCTCCGGCAAATCCGCCGACGATGTCTTTGCCCTGGCCGACAAGGTAAAGGCGCAGATGGCGGGCATCTCCGGGATCATCAACATCCGTGACGACTGGGGTCCGCGCACCAAAAAGCTGATCGTGCGCATCAACCAGCCGCGGGCGCAGCGGGCAGGGCTTTCCAGCGAGGATATCGCCATCTCCCTGCAAAGCATCCTCAGCGGCATCACCACCACCGATTACCGCGAGGGCGACGAGGTGATCCCGGTGGTGCTGCGTTCGGTGGCAGCAGATCGCAAGGACATCAGCAAATTAGAGAGCCATAACATCTATGTACAACAAACCGGGCGGGCGGTGCCCCTGAAGCAGGTGGCCGATGTGGAAGTGGCCTTCCAGCCCTCGAAGATCCACCGCCGCGACCGCCTGACCACCGTCACGGTAGAATCCTATCTGCTGCCGGGCTATAACGCCATCGCCGTCGCCCAGGAGCTGGAACAGTGGCTTAAGCCGGAAAGCAAGGCCTGGCCGATCGGCTACAAATACGAGCTGGGCGGCGAGATCGAATCTTCCGGAGAGGCCAACGAATCGATTGCCGCCAAGCTACCGATTGCTTTGCTGTTGATCATCCTGCTGATGGTGGCCCAGTTCGATTCCATCCGCCGCCCGCTGATCATTCTGCTGACCATCCCGCTGGGCCTGATCGGCGTGTTCGTCGGTCTGGCGATCACCCAGGAACCGCTCGGCTTTATGGCGCTGCTGGGTGTCATCTCGCTGGCCGGGATCGTGATCAACAACGCCATCGTGCTGCTCGACCGCATCAAGATCGAGATCGAAGACAATGGGTTGCCCCCGCAGCGGGCGGTGGTGGAGGCCTGCCAGCGGCGCCTGCGCCCAATTTTGCTGACCACCCTGACGACCATCGGAGGCCTGATACCGCTCTGGCTGGGCGGCGGGGCGATGTTCCGCTCCATGGCGGTGGCGATCATTTTCGGATTGCTCTTCGCAACCTTGCTGACCCTGGGATTTGTGCCGGTGATGTATGCGCTGCTGTTCCGGGTGCGGTATAAAGATTTTGAGTGGGGGAAATAGCAGGCAGACTTTAATAGAACGCGGATGACACGGATGATGCGGATTCTCGCGGATTTCCTTTAAGATGCTTCGCGTAGTGTTATCAAAGATTTCCGCGAAGATCGCAAAACGAATGCAAAGGTAATGAGAGTATTATTAAGTCGTTATCTTTTAACTTAATCAGTCATCCGCGGAAATCCGCATCATCCGTGTCATCCGCGTTCCATAAGCATGCCTGCTATTTTTTGCGAAGGTTGAAATGGCCTGGGAAGCGCATTACATTGTATCCTGTTGTCGCAAGGACTAAAATTCAGGATGTTTTATGTCACAACTAGCTGATGTACCCGACCGGCGGTGCCGGTTAATTCCCCGTTTACTGTTTTCACTGCTGCTTCCCTTTTTCGCCTTATTCGCCAAAGAAGAGCTGCCGAAGGTGCCGCCCGGTGTGCTGGCGCCGGTGGACACCCTGTTTGACCTTCCCCTCACCCGGGGGCTGGGGCTGGTATACCAGGATCGCTACGAGGAGGCCGCCGCACTTTTTGACAGCCTGCAGCAGGTGTACCCGGATCACCCCGCGCCGTTTTTCTACAAGGCGGCGGTGTATCAGGCCTGGATGAGCAGTTACCGCTTCAGCGATTTCCAGGAAGCGCTGGAAGAAAATGTGCAACTGGCCATCGACAAAGGCAATGAACTGCTGAAAGTGCGGGAGGATGATCCCTGGGTAAACTTCTACCTCGGCGCCGCCTACGGCTACCGGGGACTGTTCCGCTTCCGCAGTTTCAACTGGATCGGCGCCTATATGGATGCCAAAAAAGGGGTAGGCAATTTTGATAAGGCGCTGGAAAAAGATTCTACCCTCTACGATGTCTATCTCGGATTCGGCACCTACCACTATTGGCGCACTGCCCGCTCTAAGTTCCTGCGGGTAATCGCCTTCTGGATGAAGGACAAGCGGGAGCTGGGGTTGGAACAGATGCGCTTTGCCATCGCCCACGGGCGCTATGCCGCGGATGAAGCCGCTTTCAGCCTGTTTTATTCCCTGTTTGATTACGGCCAGTATGCCGAAGCGGAACAGGTGCTCAACCGCTTCATGCGCAAATATCCCAGCGGTCAGCAGATCATCGGCACCCTCTATTTCCAGGGACGCCTGAAAGCGCAGATGGAGCAGTGGGATGAGGCCAAGACGATCTTTGCAGAGATCCTGCGGCGGCTGGAGGGATACCCATACCCCTCACCGGGTTACCAGGTAGAATGCAAATACTGGATCGCCTGCGCCCTGGCGGCGGAAGGCGATGCGCTGGCCGCCCAAAAGCTGGTTAGCGAAGCGCTGGCCCAGAGCGAGCTGCGCGACAAGGATAAGGAACTGGAGAGCCCGCTGAACGGATTTGACGAGATCGTCGACTGGCTGAAAGAGCTGGACAAGTCTCTGCAGAAAGCGCAATCCGGTTAGCCTCGGATTGTCATGCGGTATGTGTGGAAGTTATTATGATAGTGGCAGTAGCAGTCGGCAGGAAAAACAACGACTGCTACTGCTACTGCTACTGCCGCTAATTGAATACGGCTCCTTTACTCATATTTAGGCACCCCCTACCCCTCCGCTGCCCGGCGAAGCTTTCCTGAGAACAACTGAAACGGCAGATGGCAGCGCGCCGACCAGGCCGCCTCGCTATGCTCGGCCAGGGGAAAGGCGAAATACATCACGTCCCGCCCAAAGGCAAATCCCCGGCGGATCAGGGCGTTGGCCATGTGCAGGGTCACTTCGTAATTATCGCCCGGCCAGCCGCTGTCGAGGTAGAACTTGCTGTTCTCGCGCGGCTGCACCGGCTCGTTCAGCACCCGCTCAACCAGATCATCCTGGTAGGAAAAGGTGCTGGAAAGACAGGCTGCATTGCCAAACACCTGCGGCCATTCCCAGGCCAGATAGAACGAGACGACCCCGCCTAATGAAGACCCCATCACCCCGGTATGGCGGGCATCGCTGAGGGTGCGGTAGCGGGAATCGATCCAGGGCTTCAGCTCCTCCACCAGGGAGCGCCCGTAGCGCTCATAGCCCGGCTGGGTATAGTCGTTCATACGGTCGCCGGCAAAAATACCCACCACGATGGTCTGATCGACCAGGTTCATGGAATCAAGCAGATCCAGATTTTCATCCACCATCCATTCCCTCCCCAGAAAGGCTTCTTCCGGAAAGAACAGGTTCTTGCCGTCGTGCATGTAAACCACCGGATAGCGCTTGAGACGGTTCTCCCAATAGCCTGCCGGCAAATAAACCCGCACCCGCTGGGAACGGCCCATAATTGGGGAAGGCACTTCCTGCATCTCGCTGATGATCCCCTGCAAGCCGGAGAAATAGTGCGGGTAGACATCCTGGATATTATCTTTGTTAAGAAAAACGATTTTGTTGGTGCCTTCGGACCAGATCAGGCGGTCGCCGTCACGGATGCAGGATTTGAAGTTCAGGCAGGGCGCGCCGGTTTCGATGAGGAATTCGTGCATGGTGCGGTCCTCGCTGACATGATCGGCCGCAACATCGCGGTACCAGTCGTTTTCGGTGCGCAGCACAATGCTGCCGAAGGTGAGAGGGTAGAAAATGCGGATGCGGGCTTTCGCCATAGTTGCTCCCGGAATTGGTTTTGGTTGATATTTTTTGAGTCCACGGATTACACGGATTGACACTGATTTTTTTGTGGATGGGTTGATGGGTGAATGGGTAAATGGTTGAAAAATATTTACCCATTCACCCATCAACCCATATACGCCTTTTCTTTAATCAGTGTCAATCCGTGTAATCCGTGGACCCCAAAAAAAGACTCAAAAACTTTCCCGCATCTTTCGATGTGGGCCGGGAGAATATAGTCAGATGTTGTTACTTTCCGCTACTTAAAAATGATTTGATCGCGCCGTTTACTTCCACCGGTTTTTCGAACTGGGCGAAGTGGCCGCAGTTGGGAATCAGTTCTACCCGGTTATCAGGGATCCGCTCCTGCCCGATCCGGGCGATTTCACGGCTGCGCCCGCCGTGGAGATAGGGATTGGGGATCAAATTATCATTTTCCCCGAAAATGATCAGGGCCGGTTGCGAGATCTCGGGCAGGTACTCGTAGACCGGTTCATCGAGCATACCGTTGACGCTCTGGACAATCGCTTCGCAATAGAATTTGAAATCCGCCGCCCCGCGCAGAGCGATACGGTCGGTGACCATAAACTCCGCGTCGGCAGGCAGGTTATGAAAATTAGCTGCCAGGTTGGCCCGAATCTGCTGCACCGGGGTCAGGCGTACGGCATCGGCGGTTACCACGTCACGGAACCATTTCGCTTCACCGGCGGAAAAGCGCTCAAAACCGGCCGGCGCCACCAGCACCAGCGACGTCACCTTCTCGGGGTGCTGCAGCGCCAGGGTGATGGCAATCTGCCCGCCCATGGAATGCCCGGCCAGCACCGCTTGCTCGATCTGCAACGCTTCCATGAAGCGGCGGATCACATCGGCATAATAGGCCATGCCGATCGGGTAATTGCCCTTGGAGGATTTCCCGTACCCCGGCAGATCCAGCGCAATACAGCGATAGCGATCGCGCAGCCCCTCAACATTCTTCTGCCAGGCCGGCAGATAGCTCCCCAGCCCATGCACGAAAATGATCGTCTGCTCCCCGGTGCCCTCATCCACATAAGCCAGCTCGACCCCGTCGGAGAGCGTCACGGTCTTGACCGAATGAGCATACTTCAGTCTGGCAAACTCCAGCGGCCGCAGATCGTGGTACGGCTTCATACAAGCGCTAAAAATGAATAGCGAAAATATACTGACGATTAGCCATTTCATGGTAGTGATCCTTTGTAAAAGTTTTCTGGATGCTGGATGCTGGATGCTGGATGCTGGATGCTGGATGCTGGAAAAAAAACGCATCGAGTAGCATCGTCAAGCACATTTTATCGATGCTTCCTTTACCCTTCATCCTTTATCCTTTTTACTTTATCCTTCATCTTTAAACCAATATCCAATATCCAGTATCCAGTATCCAGTATCCAGTATCCAGTATCCAGTATCCAGTCCTCTAAAACATCAACCACTTCAACGCCACAAAAACCACCCAGGGATTGCTCGGTTTATCAGTCTCCATAGCGGCCTCGTTGATGTTGGCGCGCCGGCCGTTGACCAGGGAGCTGCGGTAAAAATCGCCCAGCCACATCTTGGCGGCGTGCAGTTCCAGATTCATGAAAGCTTTCGGCTGATAGCTGATGCGCCCATTCAACTCCCAGCCCAGATCTTTCGCCCCTTTGGCCGGGGCAAATTGGCTCCGGGCCATTGCGCCGCCGGCTTTGATCGACAACTTATGCGGCAGCAGGTCCTTGTGCAGATTCACCGTGCCCCCTAACAGCCCCAATCCCAGGTTGGAGATGTCGTTCACCGCCGCAATAAAGCGGTTGACCACATTGCCGTGCGGCAGCAGCAGGTAGGCGCCGTGACTGACAAAGATCGCCCCGGGAGAGCCCCAGGTGTTGCCGGTAATCACCCCGCTGTAGCGGTCGTCACGCAGGGTATCTTCATCGCCGGTGGTGTAGATCAAGTCGACGGTGACAATATCTTCCGCCGTCTGCCCGTATTTGAAGCCGGCGCGCAGGTTGGCGGCATAGCCGGCGATGTCGGTCTCGCGCACATCGACATCTTCACCTGACGGGGCCTTCACCCGCACCTTGCCGAAATTATGCAGGGCAAAGCCGGAAACCATCCAGCGGCCCAGGGTGAACTCCGGATTACGGTTCCAGAAGCTCCCCGCCCAGAAGATGTCCGCCTTGTAGGGCCGGGCGGGAGTGTTGCCGAGAGGGAAGCGGAAAGTGCCGTTATAATCGTTCAGCAGGCTATTCAATCCCTGCCCCAGGATTGACACCCCACCGATACCGTTCCCGCGGTCGTGCACCGCCCAGAAGGAGAGCCCTTGCCTCCAGGTGGGGGTCCAATCCCGCTCGTACATAAATTCCCACAGGCTGACGTCATCGCTTTTCTGGATGCTGTTCTCATAGAGCTGATAGTAGCCCAGCTTATAGCGGGAAAAATCCCGGTCGTGGCGCAGAGAGATGCCCACCGCATCGCTGCCCCAAAAGGCCAGGCGGTAGCCGGTGTAGCCCATGGTGCTGAAGAAGGTGCGGTAGGGGTTGTAGGGCGTATCGTAAAGCCGCTGCAGACCGAGGTTGACCGTGAACCCCGGCCAGGGGATCAGCTCCAGCTCTACGTTCTGGGTTTGCAGGTTCACCTGGTCGGCGGAGAAGGCCCCGCCGGTATTGCCGCCGATGCCGTAGGAGCGATCGCCCCAGGTCCAGTCGATCTCGAAAGAAGCGCGCAGCAGCGCCCGCCCGTCGAAGATCCGCGGCTGGTAGATGAAAAACGGCAGCAGGCGCTGCTCAAAGTAAATCGACTCCGATTTCCCGGTCACGCTGGTGTTGCCTCCGAACAATCGCCCCACAGTCTGCCCGTTCAGGAAATCGTTGCTGGCGTAGATATTGTTCATCACCCCTTGATTGTAGAAATAGGCGAAAAACTGGAGCTGCGGGGGCGGATCTGCCGGAGCGCTTTTGGCAGGCAGCTTCTCCACCTGCTGCGCATAGAGCGTCATTCCGAAAAGCAATAACAGCGCCATTACAGACAGAAGTCGCCGGAATAAGCCTTTAATATCGATGCACATAACAACGCCTCACAAAGTTAAGGGTTATGCCGAAACTCAGCCGGGCAATCATAGAACGCG
Organism: Calditrichia bacterium; assembly: GCA_020635015.1. GTDB lineage: Bacteria > Calditrichota > Calditrichia > RBG-13-44-9 > J075 > JACKAP01. The sequence goes on from JACKAP010000002.1 coordinate 93,440, forward strand.
GATGACACGGATGACGCTAATTTACGCGGATCAGCAGATCAACGAATCACAAAGTTCGAAGGGATGAATGAGCAATATTACTTAGCTAACCATCAACTCAGTCGCAAATTCATAAAAATCCGTGAAAATCCGCATCATCCGCGTCATCCGCGTTCTATTAAAATCGACTACCGGCCGCTTACTATCTGACCAGCATCATTTTGCGGGTCTGGGAATATTGTCCCGCATTCAGACGGTAGAAATAGATGCCGCTGGGCAGATCGCCGGCCTGAAATTCCACCGCATGGCTTCCGGCAAAGCGCACCTCGTCGAGTATGGTCGCAACCTCTTGCCCGGCGATATTGAACACCTTTAGACTGACCAGAGCCCGCTCCGGCAATTGGAATTCGATCCGGGTGGCAGGGTTGAAGGGATTGGGATAGTTCTGTTTGAGCACAAAGCTGTTCAGCAGTACCGGATCATCTTCGATCCCGGTATTGGTGGTGTAAATCTCGTACATCCCTTCGCTGGTCACCACCGAGGGGGCAGTTTGATTGGCTACGATAGTGAAGATATTTCCCACACCGCTGGCGGCGGTAGTATAAGTGCCGGCGAAAATAATGCTGGCCCCGGTCGGATCTACAGCACGAATAGAATAGGTGCTGTTGTCGAAAAATTCGGCATAGATCGAGTCGAAAAACGCCGCCAGCAGCGGCGCCACATCATCCCCGGCGGAGAGCCACTCACCGGTGATCCCGCTGCCGGTGGTGCCGGTCAGGCGTACATATTTTTGCAGATTTGAACAGCCCAGGGCACCGCCGCTGGTGCTACAGAATCCCGAAGCCGGCAGCGGCGGAGTGCCCAAAGGCGGCTGGGTCTGCACGACCTCATACTTCATCGAATCCACTTGCGCCATGGATGCATTGGGCAGGGCCAGGAGCATCAGCGCCCCGGCGATAATCATCATAGTAACGAACTTCATAATAACACCTCCATTAATAAAAATTAGCAAAACAAACAATTAGGGTGAAAGGTGATGTTTTTTGGTACAGCATATTTGGGAGATCTATGAGTGTATAGGTGGTTGATCTCAAGGATAAAGGATGAAGGATGAAGGATAACTGAGAAGATTACGATAGACATAGATCCGCAGTAAGTACTGTGACTGAAAAACAGGTAGAGCAAAAATCCTCTGTGTTCTCTGTGGCTCTGTGGCTAACATCTTCATCCTTCAACCTTCAACCTTCATCCTTTATCCTTTATCCCTCATCCTTTATCCTTCATCCTTTATCCTTCATCCTTCACGCACCTTTCAACTTCTGCCGGTCAATCTTCCCGGTATCTCCCTTGGGCAGTTCGGAAATAAACTCGATATGTCCCGGTATCTTGAACTTGGCCAGTTTACCTTTGCAAAATTCCCACACCTCCTCGGCGCTAAGGGCGCTGCCGAGCCGGAGAACAATAAAGGCCTTGCCGGTCTCTCCCCATTTTTCATCCGGCACTCCGATCACCGCCACATCGAGGATGTCCGGATGGGTATGCAGGAATTTTTCCACCTCGACCGGATAGACATTCTCACCGCCGGAGATGAACATATTCTTTTTGCGGTCGACCACATAGAGAAAGCCGTCCGGATCCTGCCGCACCACATCGCCAGTGGAGAACCAGCCATCCTGCAGCGAATCGGCGGTCGCCTCCGGATTCTCCCAGTATCCCGGGGTGGTCATCGGCCCTTTCAATTGCAGTTCACCGGGCTGGTTTACATCCGCTTCCTGCCCGGTATCATCGACGATCCGGATATCGACATAAAAATTGGGCATCCCGATCGAGCCGATCTTGCGGATAGTGTCATCCTGGTGCAGGCTGGTGATGTTCGGCCCCACCTCGGTCAGCCCGTACCCCTGACGGATCGGCACGCCCTTGCGGTGCCAGGTTTCGATCAACGGCAGCGGCATCGCCTCGCCGCCCACGATGAAATAGCGCAGCGAATCCAGCCGGGCCGCAGCAAATCCTGGATCGGCGGCCATCAGCTTCAGCATCGTCGGTACCCCCATGAAGAGGGTCAGCTGCTCTGAATCGAGCAAGTGCAGCACTTCGGCGGGATCGAATTTGCGGGTCAGGCAAAAGTACGCCCCATGATGCAGGAAGGGGGTGGAGAGTACATTCCAGCCTCCGGTATGGAACAGCGGCAGGCAGGTGACGGTGCGGTCATCCGCCGTCAGGTTGAGGCGCAGGGCAGTATTGACACTGTTCCAGAACAGCATCCGGTGGGTATACAACGCTCCTTTGGGAAAGCCGGTGGTGCCGGAGGTATACAGGATGAACACCGGATCATCTTCCCGCAACTCCGCAGGCGACATAAACCGGAACGGCTGATCGGCGGCAGTTTCGCAAAATTGCCGCAGCGACTCATAGTGCCAACACTGCTGCTTTGCGCCGGGGGTATTGCAATCGATCAAATTGGTAAATTTCGCTTCCACGACGATCAGCGCCGGGCGGCAGTCATCCAGCAGGCCGCCGATCTCCCTCGCTGTCAGGCGGAAATTCAGCGGCACCAGAATCAAACCAGTTTTCTGCGCCGCGGAAAAGAGCACGAACTGAGGCAGGCCGTTTTCCGCCAGGATCGCTACCCGGTCGCCTTTCTTCAGCCCCATTTCCCCGGTCAGCCGCGCTGCCAGGCGGTTCGCTGCATTGTTGAGCTGCCGGTAGGTGATCTGCCGGTTACCATCGATCTCTTTAATGGCGACCTTATCCGGCGAATAATCTGCCCAGCGCGACATCCAATCGAAGCGATTCATCACCACACCCTGCTTAATTTTCTGTTGCTATTGCCAATCTGCAGAAAATTGCTGTATGATTACCAAACTTCAACATCGTGAAAACCTGCCCCATGCCCTTTGCCCTCTGCAACATGCATCGGCACTATCTCACGAGCTCAGCCTGAACCGGCTCTCAATACCGGAACGCAGCACTGGCAAAGGCCAGCCCGCCTCCCGAGCCGATTAAAAACAGGAGGTCGCCCCGCCGCACTTTCCCGGATTTCACGGCATCATCCAGGGCCATGGGGATGCAGGCGGAGCCGGTATAGCCGTAGCGGTCCATGATCGTATGCGCTTTCGAGCGGTCGACCTCCAACGGGTCCAAGGTTTCGAAAATACTGTTGATATTAATCTGGGTGAAGAAATAGTGATCCACCTCGCCGGGGCGGATCTGTAGTTCGGCACACATGTCGAGCACCATTTGCCGCCATACCCGGGGATTCAGCTCTTTAGGAAACTTGTGCACGAACTTCAACAAATGATCTTTCGCCTCCAGCACTTCCGCGGTGATCGGCAGATGGGTGCCGCCGCCGTAGATCCCCATCCAATCGTGGTACTGCCCCTCGCTGTGCAGCCGGCTGGTCAAAAAACCGCCTTGACGGGGATCCCCGGCTTCCAATATCACTCCGGCGGCGCCGTCGGCAAAAAGGGTCACGGTTTTCTTGTCAGTTTTATCAAGGTACTTGCTCATGGCATAGGCGCCGATGACCAGAATATAGCGGTAGCGGGTATCGGCGATCAGGTACTTGCTCCCCACGTCCAGTGCCGTCACAAACCCGGCGCAAGCGGTGTTGATATCGAAGGTGCCGGCATGCTGCGCGCCCAGCCGGTGCTGCACCACCGCAGCGGTGGAGGGCGAGACATATTCCGGCGTATCGGTGGCGATGATGATCATATCCAGATCCGTCGCCTGTAGCCCGGCGCGTTGCAGGGCCTCGACGCCGACAGCGGTGCAGAGGTCGGCAGTCGACTCACCCTCGCCGCACCAGTGGCGCTGCCGGATGGTGAGATTCTCCTCCAGCCAGCTGCCCACATCCTCGCCGAGCAGCTCGTTAAAATACCGGTTGGTCAGCACCCGCTCCGGGACATACATGCCAGTCGATTTAATCAGCGCAGTCCGCATTCCGTACCCCGATAATTATCAATGCTCAATGCGTAATGGTAAATGCGCATCGCACATTGAGCATTGCGCATTTACCATTCAGCATTTACCATTAAACGGTCATCCCACCGTCGACGCTCAGCACCGTGCCGCTGATGAAGCCGGCTTCCTCGCTGGCCAGGAAGAGGTACGCGTTGGCGATATCTTCCGGCTGGCCAAGGCGGTTCACCGGTGTTTTTTCCACCACCATATTAAGCACTTTCTCCGGGACGGTCTCGATCATCTCGGTAGCGATAAAGCCCGGCGCCACCGCATTGACGGTGATGCCTTTGCGCCCCAGTTCCCGGGCCCAGACTTTGGTCATCCCGATCACCCCGGCCTTGGTAGCGACATAATTGCTCTGGCCGAAATTGCCGTAGAGCCCGACCACCGAGGAAGCGTTGATGATCCGGCCGTAGTTTTGCTCGATCATGTAATCCGCCACCGCTTTAGTGCAATTGAACACGCCGGTGAGGTTAACATCGATCACCTGCTGCCATTCTTCCGGGCTCATCTTCACCAGCCGGGCGTCGCGGGTGATGCCGGCATTGTTGATCAGAATGTCGATGCGGCCATACTGTGCATGCACCTCGCGGGCAGCGGCCTGCACGTCTACCAGGCGGGTGACGTTCACTTCCCGGAAGGTTACCGGCAGCTTCTCTGCACGGAGCTTCTGGGCGGCGGCTTCCCCGGCTTCCCGACTGATGTCCCAGATGATCACCTGCGCCCCTTCCCGGGCAAAAATGCTGGCGGTGGTAAACCCGATCCCCCGGGCACCGCCGGTGATGATGGCAACTTTTTGATCCAGGCGTTTCATGTTGTAATTCCTACAGTTATCAGTTATCAGTTTTCAGGTGTCAGTAAACCTAATTGCCTGTGACAGTTTTAGAAGATCGAACTGTTTGCAACGTTTGAAAAAAATCAAATGTTTGTGCCAAAAAAATTTTTCTGCATTGAAGCTTTTAAGTAAAGACCCGGTCGCAGCGGCGACCCATTTTATCCGTAAATCCGTTCCCGTTCCACGACCCACTCATCGAGAAAATTCTGGAAATGTTTTTCCATGATCTCATAAAACCGTTCCATCTCGTCTATGCGTTGTCGGAGCGACGAAAGTTCGGGATCGTTGGCCTGGGCGATATCGTCTTTGAGTTTTTTGGCAATGCGGGTATTTTTCTGGGTCAGTAGGAAGTTATTGCGAAAGGCATTTTCAAATATTTCCGGCTGGATCTCGTAATAGTCTTTGCGACTGCCCGGTTTCCAGATCTTGCGGATCAGGTGATGATCGCTCAGGCGGCGGGTGATCTGGCTGATCGGCCCTTTGCTCATCTCCAGTTCCGCGGCAATCTCGTCCAGAGAAAGCGGCAGCGGGGAAAAGATCAATAGCGCCACCACCCGCCCCATCAGCTTACTGAGTCCGAAGGAACGGTAGGCTTCGGCAAAATCCTGCAGCATGTCCTCTTTAATCCGGTCGGCAGCGCTCATTAGATCACCATGTGTTTGGAATATTTGAAACGTTAAGAATATAGCACATCTATTTTAAAAACGCAAGGGGGCCGTGGAAATTGTTGATGGGAAATATAGAAGGATAAAGGATAAAGGATAAAGGATAAAGGATAAAGGATAAAGGGGATTAAGAAGATTACGATGGCACAGGCCCACAGTAAACATTGAGATCGAAAAACAGCTTAAGTAAAATCACTCTGTGTTCCCTGTGGCTCTGTGGCTAACATCTTCATTCTTCATCCTTCATCCTTTATCCTTCATCCTTCATCCTTTATCCTTTTTCCTTCATCCTTCATCCTTCATCCTTCACCCCTCACCCTTCCCAGCATCCCCGCCACCACGACTGCCGGCAGCGCCGTCACCAGCAGTGCCAGCGAGGCGGTGACGCCGGGATTAGCGAAGGTCAATCCGCTGTCCGGGAACAGGGCGGCACCGTAAAAATAAAGCAGGAAATGCACCAGCAGCGCGGCCAGGGAAGCGAGCCACATCAGGGAAAGTGAAACCCGCTCGAACCATACCCCGCTCAAGAGCGGAGGCACCGCCGCCACCGCCATTCCGTAAACCCCCACCTGCCCGAAGATGCCCAGCAGTTTGGGCGGATCGAGACAGATCAGAAAAGCCGCCAGGGCCACAATCACCAGCACCACGTGGCTCACCTTATATGCCAGAGCCAGTTGTTCCTCCTCGCTGCGCGGGGTGGGGGAAAATTTTTCCATCACCGTCACCACAAAATCGTTGGCGGTGATAGTAGAAAGCGACACCAGGATACCGTCGAGGGTCGACATCCCGGCGGCGAGCAGCACCACCCCGATCAGGGTAAACAACCAGTCCGGAAACGCATTTTTAACATACATGGTCATCACCAGATCCTGGCGGAAGGCACCGCTGGCGGCATCGACCAGCTGCTCCGGCGGCACCGTCAACAGAGCATAAAATCCGGCCCCCGGCAGCAGAAAAAAGAGGATCAGCGCCAGGATGCCAAAAATCAGATACTGTCGCACCGCCCGGTCGCTCTTCACATAAAGCGCCTTGGTAAGAATGTGCGGCTGGCACACCAGGGCGGCACCGATCAATATCCCGCTGAAATAGATGGAGAACAGCGAATTGAAGAGATCGCTTTCCGGATTGATCCAGGCGAGCAGGTGAGGGTTAATCTCGGCAATCCGGGTAAAAAATCCCCCGCCTTCAAAAAAGAGATGCACCCCGGAAGCCAGGATCACAACGGTCACCAGCAGCATCAGGCTCCCCTGCAGCGTATTGGTAAAAACGTGGGCGTAGGTGCCGCCCAGAAATACGTAGCCAGTGACAAAGCCGATGATGATCACCAGGGAGAGCACATTCGACAATCCCAGCAATTGCTGCATCACGATCGAGAGCCCTCCGACGATCAACACCACGAACGCCACGGCAAAGAGGTTGACCACTGCAAAGTACAGTGCAAACCATTTTGACTGATAGCGATTGCCGATCCAGTGGGGCATGGTGAGCGCCTTGCTGGCCTCACCCAGCCGGCGGAAACGGAAGGAGAGGATCAACAGCATGCTGCAAAATCCTACCGCTACTGCCACGGTCAGATGCATAAAGCCCGCCAGCCCATGAACGTAGACAAAACCGGGATTGATGATGAAGGTTGCAGCTGAAGCCACGCTCGCCGCCAGGGTGATGCCCACCACCGCCGGATGGAGATCTCCCATACCGATGGCAAAGCTTCCAAAATTGGCAGTGCGTTTGTAGCCCATCCACCCCAGGTAGGTGGTGCCGGCCATGTAGATTAGAAAGAGTATCCAGGCAAGCGTCATATTAATCTCCCGTCGGTCAGAAATTCAACCACGTCGGCATTGAACCTTGCGGCGTCTTCGTAAAAGCATTGATGTCCTAATTTCGGGTAAATGATGCAGCGGCTGCCGGAGATCTTTGCGGCGAGAATTTCCGCGTTTCGCGCCGGTACGACCCGGTCGCCGCTGCCGGCGATGATCAGGGTAGGCTGACGCACCCCGGCGGCATCCGCAGAACGGTCGAAGGCTGCCCCGGCCGCAGCCTGGGCGGTAAATGCAAAGGAGGGTTGGCGGTCAGCCAAGCGCACCTCCACCAAGCGATCGATTTCCGGGGAACTTAAAAATGCTTCGGAAAACGCCAGGGACAATTTTTCCCGGATCAATTCCCGGCGCCCGCCGGTGGTTTTGAGGAGCAATTGCAGCACTTCCGGCGCCATCGGCACCTGATCCGCTCCTCCGGCAGCGGTCGATACCAATACCAGGCGGTTGATCCGTTCCGGGGCACTCAGGGCGGTTTCCAGGGCGATAAATCCTCCCAGGGAGATTCCCAACAGGTGGGTTTCCCCGATGCCCAGAAAATCGAGCAATCCCAGCAGGTCCCCGGTCATTTGGGAGACACGATAGGGACCGGGAGGCTTGGAAGACTTCCCCATCCCCCGGTTATCGAAAATCACCGTGGTAAAATGCCGGGCAAATGCGTCCAGTTGCCGCTCCCAGATCCAGGTGCCCACCCCCAATCCGGGCACCAGGGTCAGGTACGGCCCGCGGCCTTGCATTTCGTAGTAGATCTCAACATCTTTCAGTGCAGCGGTCCCACACCGGTTCATCGATTTTCCCTTTGCATCACGGTTGACGATCCCTTTTGCGGATTACGAATCAATCTCCAAACCGCACAAGATTTGAATCGTTTGATTTTTTTCAAATTTTACACATAAAGTATTAAACTGTCAAGGGGAGGGATAAAATTTAGGGAAAGCGTGGAGGGGGATGAGGGAAAAGAATAAAGGATACAATTTTGTTGATGGGTGGATGGGTGAATGGGGACAAACGGACATTGTGAGCAAATTTCTGAACCCATTAACCCATTAACCCATCAACCCATTCACCCATCAACCCATTCCCCATCAATGCTTCTGGCTGGTGTACTTATAATAAATCAGCTCCGGATCATTGGTCACGATGTCGCGGCCCAGGCTGATGATGCCCCGGCTGTAGAGGTGGATGTCTTCCCGGTGCACGTAGAACTTCTCCCCGTTCTCCATCCAGATGTAGGTGCCGTTGGTGCTGCGGTCGGTGAGCACGAATTTCCCCTGGCGATACTCAATGCTGGCATGCACTCGTGAGGCCAGGTCGGTTTCCACCGAGAGGTCGTTCTGCTTGTCCCGTCCCAGGCTGAAGCCCGGCGCATGTTCTTCGATCTCGATTTTATTCCCGTGATGATGCAGGATCAGCTTGGCGCTGGAGGTTTTACGCTGCTCCGGGCGCACCTTGTAGAGCATGGTGACGTCGGAGGTATCTTCCTGCCAGATCACCTCAAAGATCTCCATCTCCCGGCGCTTGCCGCGCACTTTCACCTTGCCGAGGCTGCGCACGTGACGGGCATGTACCGCCGGGAGTTGCAGGATGGTCGCCTCCGAACAGATGATCTGCGCCGGCTTGGCCAGCCCCACCATCCGCGCCGCCACGTTGACCGCGTCGCCAAAAACATCATTCCGCTCCAGCAGTACATCCCCCCAATGAAATCCCACCTTGATGGCCATCTTGATGCGCGAGAGCTGTTTGTGCTCCTTAATGCGCTTCTGCATCTCGCTGGCCGCCTCGTAGGCCCGGGGCGTATCGGGAAATTTGCACATGATCTCATCGCCGATGGTCTTCACCAGCTCGCCATTATGCCGCGCCACCACCTGGGTCAGTTGCGCCAGGGTGTAGGCCACAATCTTGCGCGCCTTCTCGTCGCCATAAGTTTCGAAGATACGGGTGCTGCCGCAAACGTCGGCAAACAATATCGCCATGGTAGTTTTTTGGCGCGTCTTCAGCTTTTCTTTGAGCCAGGAGATCATTGATCGTTCTTTTTTTTCCGAATTTGAAACGTTTGTTGTGAATGGGTGAATGAGTGAATGGGTAAATGGGTAAAAAACAGAGATAGGTAGGGTCGCGACCCTACCCTACTACACGCCCACACTCATTAACCCATCAACCCATCAACCCATAACAGCGTAAGCATCAACATACTCAAATCACCCACCATTTGCAACTGGAACTTATCAATGGCTCTCGTAGATCTGGTCGTCCAGGGCGATCTTTCCCCGGAAGATCCGGTGCACATAAAAGAAATAGCCGCACACCAGCACCAACGCCAGGATCCACCAGCGCAGGGCGATGTTAAGCCCGTAGGCCGTATTCGCCGCATTGTAAATGGTGATATCCGGGCTGAGGGCATTGGTGCTTGGCAGCATCACCGGAAACAGCCCGATGGCGGTACTCAGCAACATCATCACGATGAAAGCGCTGGAGGCCACAAATGCCGGAAGCTCTGCTTTCCTCCCGATCCAGTACGGCAGGCTAAGCAGCGCTCCCAGGCCGGCCAGGGGCACGACCGCCCACAGCGGCTGCGCCAGGTAGTTGTCGAACATCGCCGGGCGAATCAGGTAAATCGCCCCGATCGACAGCAGCACCAGCGGCAACAGTCCCCACCAAAGTCGCTTGATAAAGCCGCGCACCGTTTCCTGGAAAGCGCCCTCACTCTTCAGGACTATCCAGTTGCCGCCATGGATCGCCAGCGTCAGTACCGCGATGACCCCCATCAGCACCGTGAACCAATCGAGCGTGCCGGGATTGTCGCCGGGGAGGAAGTTGGTCCACAGCGGGGCAAAGAAGTAGGTCAGTTCATATTGGGCTTCGCCGGCGGCCACCCCGCCCAGGTTAACCCCGCGCACCACGTTGCCCAGGGCGGCGCCAAAGAGTAAGGCCAGCAGCAGACTGGAAACCCCAAAGAGAAAATCCCATACCTGCTTCCACATGTCGCTGGCGATGTGATTGCGCAGCTCCAGGCTGACCCCGCGCAGCATCAGCAGCCAGAGCACCATGATCAGCGCCAGGTAGAAACCGCTGAAGGCGGAAGCGTAGAGCAGCGGGAAGGCAAAAAAGAGCACGCCTCCGCCGGCGATCAGCCACACCTCGTTGCCGTCCCAGAACGGTCCGATGCTGCGCAGGGTAATTCTCCGCTGGCGCTCATTCTTCGCCACCAGCAGGTGAACAATCCCGGCACCGAAATCGAAGCCGTCCAGCACCACATATACCGCAAACATCGCTGCCAGCACCACAAACCAGAAAGTTTCCATTACCGTCCTTTCCTATTCTTCCGCAAAGCGGACCGCTTCCGGCCCTTTGTGAATTTCTCGCCCCACCAGCACCAGGAAGAGCACGCCCAGCAGAAAATACATGCCGGCAAAACCGATCAGGGTAAACAGAGTGTTCCCGTCGGAGACGGTCGGAGAAATGCCCTCGGTGGTGCGCATCAGATTATAGATCAGCCAGGGCTGCCGGCCCAGCTCCGCGGTGTACCAGCCGGCGGTATTGGCAATGTACGGAAACGGGATCAGCACCAGGAACACCCAGAGCAGCCAACGCTTTGTGAACAGCCGGTCGCGGTACAGCAGCACCGCCGCCAGCAGCATAACTGCGATGAAGATGGTTCCCAGCCCAGCCATGATGTGATAGCCGTAATAAAGCCCCGGCACATTGGTGGGCCATATTTCCTCCGGAAAAGCATCCAGCCCCTTGATCTCGGCATCGAACGAAGCATAGGTCAGGAAGCTCAGCATCGCCGGCACCTCCAGGGGATTGTCGAGGTGGCGGGTCTTCATGTTCGGCTGACCGATCAAGGTGATCCCGGCCCCGCGCTCGGTCTCGAACAGCCCTTCCATCGCGGCGAAGGAAACCGGCTGGTAGCGCACCATGTTCTTCGCCTGGGCGTCACCGGTGGGAAAGGCGGCCAGGATGCTGGAAATCACCCCGCTGATCACCGCCAGCTTCAGGAACAAGCGCCCGTATCCGGTGTGCTTCTGCTGCAGCAGGTAGAAGGCCCCGGTGCCAGCCATCACAAAAGAGGCGGTAATTATCGCCCCGACCATGGTATGGAGATATTCCCAGGTGGCCCAGGGATTAGTGAACAGGGCGCTGAAGCTTTTCAGAGCAAATTTCCCGTCGGCCAGCATCTCATAACCGGTAGGATTTTGCATCCAGGCATGGGTGACGACGATGAAGTAGCCGCTCAGCCAGGACCCCAGGAACACGCAGAAGGCTGCCAGCAAGTGAAGTTTTGGTCCCAGGCGCTTTTCGCCGAAGAGGAACAGCCCCAGGAAAGTCGATTCCAGAAAAAAGGAGAACATCCCCTCCATTGCCAGGGTCTGCCCGATCACATTGCCGCTTAGCTCGGAAAACTTCGCCCAATTGGTACCGAACTGAAACTCCATCGGGATGCCGGTCACCACTCCCATTACGAAGTTGATAGCGAAGATCTTTCCCCAGAATTTAGCGGCATGATTAAAGCGGTCGTCTTTGCGCCACAGGGCCAGCGACTTCATAATCACGATCAGGAAGGCCAGCCCCATGGTCAGTTGAGGGAATATATAATGCATGGTAATCGTAAAGGCAAACTGCAAGCGGCTGTACAACAAAGCGTCTTCCATACCCACTCCAAGGTTTTTATATCACTTTCATACTGAACAATATAAACTCTTGTGCAATTTCTCACAACCACAAACTATCAGAAAACGGTTTCCTTTTTAGCCGGGGATTCCTTACTTTGTTCTGTTGGGCATTCGAATGCTTAACGGATGTTACGCATCATGCTCTGAAAGTAATTTGAGCAGTCATTGCGAGGCGCTTTTTGCCGAAGCAATCTCCTGCGTGGTGTACCCATCTGCAGTTACGTTGGGAGCGGCCCGCCGGAGATTGCCGCGCCGCAAAAGACGCAGCTCGCAATGACGACACCTGAAAGCTGCCTGGCGTTTTGTTGTATATGGTATTGTGTGAAAATAATTAACTTGGGAGATGACAGATGAAAGCACTGCGGTTAGCGGCGCGGTTTGTGGGTTGTATGCTGTTGATGCTGACGGTTACCACTTCCTTCGTCCGAGCTCAGCAAAGTTACCTGGAGCAGCATTACCTTAAAAAAGAATACCGTATCGCCATGCGAGACGGAGCCCGTTTATACACCTCAGTCTATCTGCCGAAAGATCAGACCCGGCGCTACCCGATCCTGATGCTGCGCACTCCCTACAGCGCCGGCCCCTATGGCGAAAATGCCTACCGCACCAACCGCTTCGAAGCCTGGCGCCACCTGGCGGAGGCGGGATTCATATTGGTGTTCCAGGATGTGCGCGGGCGCTTCATGTCGGAAGGCGAGTACGTCAATGTGCGGCCCCATCTGGTGGAGAAGCGCTCGGAGCAGGATATTGATGAGAGCAGCGACACCTACGACACCATCGAGTGGCTGATCGATAATCTACCCAATCACAACGGACGGGTGGGGATGTGGGGCATCTCCTATCCCGGCTTTTATGCCGCGATGGGAGCGATCGAGGCCCATCCGGCCCTGAAGGCAGTATCGCCCCAGGCCCCGGTCTGCGAATGGTTCATCGGTGACGATTTTCACCATAACGGCACCTTTAACCTTGCCCTGGCCTTCGGATTTTTCACCTCCTTCGGGGTGGCGCGTCCGGAGCTGACCACCGAATGGCCTCCGCGCTTCGATTACGGCACCCCGGACGGATACGATTTTTTCCTGAAGATGGGGCCGCTGGCCAATGCCAACAAGCAATATTTGAAGGGCGAGATCGCCTTCTGGAACGAGATGATGGACCACGGTACCTATGATGAATTCTGGAAAAGCCGCCGCACCACCCAGTATTTCAACGATATCAAGCCGGCGGTGCTGGTGGTGGGAGGCTGGTTTGATGCCGAAGATTGCTATGGCGCCCTGCACACGTACCAGGCAATCGAAAAGCGCAATCCGCAAACCGACAATTTTTTGGTGATGGGCCCATGGTACCACGGCGGCTGGGTGCGCTCCGACGGCAGCGCGCTGGGCGATATTCAATTCGGCAGCCCTACCGGCGAGTTTTACATCGAGAATATCGAACTGCCTTTCTTCAATCATTACCTGAAGGAGCAGGGGGCGCATAATCTGCCGGAAGCGTATGTTTTCGAGACCGGCGGAAACCGCTGGCATCGCTTTGAGGTCTGGCCTCCGGAGAATATCCATCAAACGCCGCTCTACCTCCGGGAGGAAGGGCAACTGGCATACGACGCGCCGGATCCCCGCAACATCTTCAGCAGTGATGAATATATCAGCGATCCCGCCCTGCCGGTGCCCTTCACCGCGGAGATCGCCACCGGCATGCCCCGCACCTTCATGGTGGAAGACCAGCGCTTTGCGGCGCGCCGCCCGGATGTGCTGGTGTATGAAAGCGCGGTGCTCGACAACGATGTCACCATCGCCGGGCCGGTGGAAGTCAAGTTTTTCGTCTCCACCACCGGCAGCGACAGCGACTGGATCGTCAAGCTGATCGACGTATTCCCCGGCGATACCCCGGACAATGAAGACACCGGGGCCAAGATGGGCGGTTACCAGATGCTCCTGCGCGGCGACGTGATGCGCGGGAAATTCCGCCATAGCTTCGAGCACCCGATCGCCATGCCTCCGGGGACTGTGGTGGAAATCGAATTTGCTATGAACGACGTGATGCACACTTTTCGCAAGGGGCACAAGATCATGGTGCAGGTGCAAAGCAGCTGGTTTCCCTACGTCGACCGTAATCCCCAGACGTTTGTGGATATCTACAACGCCAAAGAAACAGATTTTCGCAGCGCGGATCAGAGAATCTATCGCTCCGGGAAATATCCTTCCCACCTGGTGCTGCCGGTGCTGGAGAACTAATACAGTAGGGTTAAGCTTGTTAACTACTGCCACAGAGGCACAGAGCCCACAGAGAGCTACCACTGATAACTGACAACTAACTCTGAGGCCTCTGTGTCTCTGTGGCAATAATGTCTGATACCCGACAACTTATTTTTTAAAATCGATCCCTGGTATGTATTTCTATTCCGGATGAAAAATGTAGTAATCGAAATACAACCACAGCACCCGGGAATAGCGGAAGAACAGTGGGGTGCATAACAGCAGCAGTACGGTGGTCACGATCACGGTCAGCCAGGGTGACTGTCCGGTGAGCAGCATGCTGACCCACACCGGTCCAATCAAAAACACCGCAAAAAACCAGTTGATGAACATCGCCCCGGTATAATACCCTTCCTCCCGCTCATATTTAAATTCACACACCGGGCAATGGGACTTCATTTTAAAACTGCTCTCAAACATTGCCCCTTTCAGGCACCGGGGACAACGCTGCCGCATCATCGCTAAGTAATTCATACCCTTCATCCTTTATCCTTCAACCTTTATCCTTTATCCTTCATCCTTTATCCTTCACCCTTTATCCTTCACCCTTTATCCTTCATCCTTCATCCTTCACCCTTTATCCTTCACCCTTTATCCTTCTCACCGCCTCCCGCTCACTCAACGGCGACAGCTTGTGAGATTTAACAAACGCGACTACCGCCGCCGGATCCGTCTTGGCATACTCCCGCAGCGCCCAGCCGATCGCCTTGCGGATGAAGAACTCCTTCGATCCGGCACAGCGGGCGCAGTAGTCGAACAACAACTCCCGGTCGGTCTGATGTTTATACCGGCGCTGGAAGATCAGCGCGGTGCGCTGCAGCCACATATTCCCCGAATCCATCCAACGGGCGGTGGTCGGCCGGATTTGCTCCGGAAAACGCCGGAACAGCTCCCCGACCAGGTCAGATGAGATGAAATCGACCGTATCCCACCAGGATTTGGCGGTAATCAGCGTTTCGAACAGCGGTAGCCATTCCGGGGTCCAGCTTTTTTTGAAACGGATCAGCAGCTCCACCGCCACATACTGCAGCTCCCGCTGCGGCGCCGCCCACAATGTCCGCACGATCGACTGCAACTCGGAGGCCGGAGGCAGGCCCTGTTCCGCGAGAAACTGCTTCAACAACGCCCGCCGCTGTGGCGCCTGAATCCCAAAATACTCGTACTGCCCCTTCATATAGCGTTTCATCTCCCGGGCCTTCTCCGGGTCGGCATGTTGTTGGTGCAAGGCGATGAGGGACTGGATGTATGGGTTAGTCATGAGTAATATTCCGGTTTATTTGAATTCGAAGTGCGGAGTGCGGAGTGCGGAGTGCGGAGTGCGGAGTGCGGAGTGCGGAGTGCGGAGTGCGGAGTGCGGAGTGCGGAGTGCGGAGTGCGAAAGATAAACATCGTGAGCGAAGCGAGCAAACATCGTGAGCGAAGCGAGCAAACATCGTGAGCGCCAGCGAGCAAACATCGTGAGCGCAGCGAACTAACATCGCGAGCGCCAGCGAGCAAACATCGTGAGCGCAGCGAACTAACATCGTGAGCGCCAGCGAGCAAACATCGTGAGCGCAGCGAACTAACATCGCGAGCGACAGCGAGCAAACATCGTGAGCGCAGCGAACTAACATCGTGAGCGCCAGCGAGCAAACATCGTGAGCGCAGCGAGCAAACATCGCGAACGAAGTGAGCAAACATCGTGTCATCTTGCCACCTCCGCAATTCGCTCCCGCAAATAGGGCAGTACCGCGGCTTCAAACCAGGGATTGTTTTTAAACCAGGCAATATTACGCGGCGAGGGATGGGGCAGCGGCAGATAATCCGGCAGGTAGTCCTGCCAGGCTTGCACCGTGGCGGTGAGATTTTCCCGGCGGTTTTCCAAATAATGCTGCTGGGCGTACTGCCCGACCAGCAGCACCAGTTCCAGGCCGGGCATTAAACTCAGCAGCGGGGGATGCCATTGCGGCGCACATTCCCGGCGCGGGGGCAGATCGCCGGATTTGCCCTTGCCGGGATAACAGAAGCCCATCGGCACGATCGCGAAGCGCCGGGGATCGTAAAACGGTTCCTTGTCGACCCCCAGCCATTCTCGCAGACGGTCGCCGCTGGGATCGTTCCAGGGAATGCCGCTGCGATGCACCCGGGTGCCGGGCGCCTGGCCGACAATCATCACCCGCGCCTCGGGATGGGCGCTCAGCACCGGATTGGGCCCCAGCGCCAGGTGCGCCTCGCAGATCCGGCAGGCGCGAATTTCCTGCAGCAACGCCTGCATTTGCCCCACAGCATCCGCCGCGGGATGTCGGTTTTCCTTGCGCATCAGAACAGATCATACGCAATAAAAAACGCAGAGAAAAGGAGATTTCTAATTTTTTTGATACTAGCAAATCGGGGAAAAACGCAGGGTCCTATTCTTTTGAAACCACAGATTAACACGGATTTTCACAGATATATTTCAATATTAATCCGTGTAATCCGTGTAATCCGTGGACAAAAACGTCTTTTCAGCCCCTCGACTTACTTCATGCTGATGCCGATATTCTGCAACTGCTGGTCCAGTCGCTCGGAGAGCACCTGGAAGAACTCATCAGCATTCTGCTGCTCCGTCTCCCCGATCCAGTTAAACCACTCCGGATGGGAGAGGTAGCTGGCGGCCACAAAGGCCTTCAGGCGAATCGCCGGGGTGTGGCCTTCCGCCATCAACATCTCCAACTGCGCCCGGGGTTGGGTAAAATCTTCACCGGGATACCCCATCTTCAGTTTCACCACCTTGAAAATCGCTGAACTCACAACCCCTTCGTTAGGATGCTGCAGGCTGCGCGAATAGTGCTGAAGCGCTTCCTTCACCTGGACCTGCGGAGGCTGCAAACTATCCTCCTGCGCCATGCCGCCGCCCAGCAGCAGCATCAGAATCAATAAAGTTTTCAGTAGTTTATAGTTCATAATCTATATCTCTTTCCTCATTATATATCGTTGATCATTCATTTAGTTAATGGTCTCTGTCGGTTGGCAAACGCCGTTCTTGCCAACCGACAGAGACCATTAAAATAGGCAGCGGCCGGCAAGTTTCAGGAGGTCTGCCTGAACTGCTCAAGAGTAATACAAACGCTTTGCCAAATCATAAAAGAATCTGCCAATTAATTATTTTGGAACAATTTACGCCGGGAAAAAATCAAAGAATCAAGGAAGTGGAAAGATGGTACAAAAATCATCACCGAAGGGCTGAACCAAAGACAATTCATTGTAAAACATTTTCTTAGCCATTCGAGATAATTGTACCTGCAGGCCGGATTGTACCACCCCTCGCTTAGCATCAGGTATTAAACCCCTTAGGGCGTGTTGACATTTAGCCAGTATTGCAGGTTTTGAGTGATTTTCGTGCCGGATGCGGCGTTTTTTGAGTTGCGATGATGTTAGGGTTAAAACAAATCCGCAATGATTTCGCCGGGGAGGAATGGAAGCAATGAAGCTGACCGCACGGTTATTCCAGATGCTGGCGCCGGGTGGGCATTTGCTGGTGGCCAATTTTGCGCCCAATCTGCACAACTTTGCGCGGATTATTTTGTGGTGCTTCGCATAGTACTATCAAATATCTACCACAACGGTAGAATAACCAATGAAACAGCCGAAAAGTGTTCTTACGTCTTTGTCTTTTACTTTAATCAGTAATCCGTGAAAATCCGCGTCATCCGCGTCATCCGCGTTCTATTTTTCACCGGCTCAACCTCGCGAGCGGATCAGGCGGTTATTCAGCGCCTTGCGGGTCATGCCGATCAGCCGGGCGGCGATGGTCTGGTTGCCGTCGGCGCGCTTGAGGGCCTCTTCGATCAGCAGATTTTCCACCTCCTTCATCGAGGGCAACTGTTCGCCAAAAGCCACCGATCCCCCGCTGCCGGCGGCCGCGGCCGGGGGCATTTTTTCCGATTCGCCGGGTTTTGCCGGGGCGCTGATGTGCGGCTTGAAGGTTTCCATCGAAAGCACGCCGGATTTATGCTGGCTGACCGCATCGAAGATCATCCCCTCCAATTCCCGGATGTTACCCGGGAAATGATAGGTTTTCAGCAGAACGAACAATTCCCGGGGGCGGTGGGTTTCTTTTTCCCCAGGCGTTTGGCCGCTTTTTCCAGAAAATGTTCAGCCAGCAGCGGCACGTCTTCCAGGCGCTCCCGCAACGGCGGAATGTGGACCTGGTGGAATTTGAGGCGGTAATAGAGATCTTTCCGGAAACTACCCTCCTCCTGCATTTTTTCCAGATTCTGATTGGTCGCCACCACAATGCGGGCATCGATCATCCGCGCCACGTCTGCTCCCAGGGGATAATACTTGCCCTCCTGAAGCAGGCGCAGCAGTTTAATCTGGGATTCGATGCCGAGATCCCCGATCTCATCCAGAAAGAGCGTTCCCTCACCGGCTTGCTCGATCAACCCCTTGCGGGGCGCATCCGCCCCGGTAAATGCGCCTTTCTTGTGACCGAAAAGGGTATCGGAGAATAGATTATCATCCAGTCCGGCCACATTAACCGCAACGAATTCGCCGGAACGCTGACTGAGATCATGGATCACCCGGGCGATCAACTCCTTCCCGACCCCGGTCTCTCCGGTGATCAACACCGGCAGCGGGGTGCGGGCAATCGCTTCCAGATATTGGAAAATTGCCCGCATGGCATTATCCTGAGTGATGATCTCCGAAAAAGCGCCAGGATTTTCCAGTTTGCCGGAAAGCAGGTATTTTTTCAGCAGGCGGTTCTCGTTGCGCATCTCGCGCATCTCGACCGCCCGGCGGATGGAAGAAACCAGCCGGGAGGTATCTACCGGCTTGACGATATAATCCAGCGCCCCGCTTTTCATGGCTTCCACCGCCGTCTCCACCTCATTCACCGCCGTCAGGATGATCACCGGCACGTTCGGATATTCCCGGATGATCTGCGGCACCAATTCCCGGCCGCTGATATGGGGCATCATCATATCCATCATGATCAGGGAAAAATCCCGGGAGGCGAGCAGTTCCATCACTTTCCGGCTGTCGGAACAGCGCACCACATGGTTCATCCCGGCCGACTTCAGGGTCAGGGTGGCGCTTAATAAAAATTGTTCCTCATCATCGACCAGTAAGATCGGCAGCGAGGGGTAAGTTGGCATGGTGGTATCTCCTTGTTTCTGGATACTGGATATTTGTTACTGCGTTCGCGATATTTGCTCGCTGATGGATACTGGCGATGCCGGCTATGACGATGTTTACTCGCTGTCGCTCGCGATATTTGCTCACTTCGTTCGCGATGTTATGTCTGTTGCCCCATGCCCCATGCGTTTTTCATTCCGAAATCCGCATTCCGCACTCCGCATTCGGAACATTCCGCTTTCGAACCCGAATCAAGTATCTTTCGCCTCCGGCAGCTTCACCGTCGCCGTCGTGCCCTGTCCCAGGGTTGACTCGATCAGCAGCTCCCCGCCGTGATTTTTAACGATCTGGTAACTGATCGACAGCCCCAGCCCGGTCCCCTCGGAATCTCGCTTGGTGGTGTAGAAAGGATCGAGAATACGCGAGATTTGCTCCGGGGGGATGCCGCATCCCCCGTCGTATACCGCCACGCAAACCCTCCCGGTTTGCTCTTCGCGGTAGGTCGAGATTCCGATCTGCTGCTGCGGATCGCTCAGGGCGTGGCAGGCATTGGTCAGTAAATTGATGACCACCTGCTCCAATTGCTGAACGCTTCCTTTCACCGCCGGGAGATCTGGGGCATGGTCAACCTGAAAATTTTGGGTCGATTTATGGATCAGGTTACGCACGATCAGAATCGCAGATTCAACCATCGCTTCCACATCGACAGTTTGGTTGAGATCGCCGGGATCGCTACGGGAAAAAGTATTCAGATTGTTGACGATCTTTTTGATACGGCCGGCGCCCTGGATAATCCCGGAGATCATTTCCCGCACATTCTCCGCCGCCTCCCGGTGCGGCAGTCCGGCCAGATAGAGCGGGCCGTTATCCCGTTCGTACTCCCGCATCACCGGTTCGGCATCGTTCCACACCTCTCGCAGGAATTGGGCATTGAGCAGAATAAAATTGTTGGGATTATTCACTTCATGGGCGATTCCGGAAGCGAGCACCCCCAGGGTCGCCATTTTTTCGGCCTGAATCAGTTGTTTTTCCCGCTGCCGGGCTTCCAGTTCCGCCTGCTTCAATTTGGTGATGTCGGTAATCAGTCCGTCGTAGGACAACACCCGGCCGGCGGCATCTTTGCGCAGCACGATCGTATTTCGAATCCAGCGCACCGACCCGTCACGGTGCCGGATGCGGTGCGCCAGTGGCGGCACCTCCGTCCCCGATAGGGCCTGATGCGCTTGAGCGGTGACCCGCTCTATATCATCCTCATGCACCATGCGGTGCCACAGGTCTGGATCGGCGGCGTAGTCCTCTGAATTATAGCCGGTAATTGCCACACATCCGGGGCCATGGTAGGTGTCGACCACCGCTCCATCCTCGATCGTAACCGTATAAATGTAGTCGGTGAGGAACTGTAGCAGGCGTTTGTAGCGCTCCTGATCTTTTTCCAGGACCGTCGCCGCCTTGCGGAGCTGAGCGCCTTCTCGCTTCAGATCATCGATCTGCGTTTTCAGCCGGGCGACTTCTTGGATCAGCGTCTCGGTAGATTTGGCATCATTCATATTTCAGGAAGATTATCTTTCATTAATCTTAATATAGATCCATCTTTTCCGGCCTTTATGCGCGGCTACTTGATACGCGGCTAATATAAGTGATTCCCCGCCAAATTCCAGATTTTTTCTGCGGAGATACTTTCGTATAATCCCTGAAGCCCAGAAAGCGTGTTGTCAGCTTTGTCGCAGTTTAACTGCCCGAAATGACGTCCGGCAATTTTTTCGGGCCCGCTCATCATATAAAAAACACCGTTAAAAAATGCAGTTTTTTTCTTGCAAAATCAAAAATACCATGTATATTGAAAAGTGCTAAATCCGGATTATATGCTGTTGCAACCACAGCTCTTTCGTATACCTTTTCAGCTACGATATTTTTTTCGGCCTCGATACCATCAATATAAGATTATAAAAGCCAACCGGCAGAGCTTAATTTCTCAACCAATCACACCATCACAGGAGGCGGTATGATAAGAATGAATTATTGGAGAAAAAATCGCGGGAAGCTGACCATCATGGCAATTTTAATGGCCGTGGCAATGATCTTTTGGATTGGCTGTGCTCAGGAGCAGCAGTCTCCGGTCAGCCCGGACAGCGGAGAGCAGGATATTGTTCTGAAGCTGGATGATGCATCGGTGCAGGCAGCGCTCACCATTCAGGAGCAGCATACGGATGAGTTGATGGCCGTCGAAGGCGTTGTAGGCGTCGCCACCGGTATGACGGAAGACGGTCAGCCGGCCATTCTGATATTAACCGAGCGGGAATTGCAGACCCGGGCGCTGGCAAAAAGCGCTCCCCTTCCGGCAGAAATCGAAGGCGTGCCGGTGCGGGAACTGGTCACCGGTGAAATCAAGGCACTCAAGGGAGGGCCTCCCGGTGGTGGAGGCGGCGGCTTTGATCCCACGGCAAAACACCGGCCGGCCCCGAACGGCGTTTCGCTGGGCCATTTTAACATCACCGCCGGCACGCTGGGCTGCCTGGTGCAAAACGGCGGCAACACCTATATTCTCAGCAACAACCACGTGATGGCCGATGAAAACCAGGCCAACAACAATGATAATATCCTGCAACCCGGCCCCTATGACGGCGGAAGCAACCCCGGCGATCAGATCGCATCCCTCAGCAACTATGTGCCGATCGTCTTCTCTACATCGGCCAACAACACTGTCGATGCGGCGATCGCTTCTGTTAACAGCAACGACGTCACTGGCGAATCTCCGGATTACGGCCCTCCCAGAACGGCGACGGTTGCGGCGGCGGTCAACATGCGCGTCATGAAGTCCGGGCGCACAACCGGTTTCACCAAAGGCCGGGTACAGGGCATCAATGCCACGGTCAATGTGGGATACAGCTCCGGCACCGCCCGCTTTGTGGGTCAGATCGTGATCGGCGGAGGCGGTTTTAGCTCCGGCGGCGATTCCGGCTCGTTAATTGTCGTCGAAAAGGGCGGCGATGCCCGCAAGCCGGTGGGCTTGCTGTTTGCCGGCGGTGGCGGCACCACCATTGCCAACCCGATTAATAATGTGCTCAGCGCCTTTGGGGTATCGATCGTCGGGAATTAAAAAAATCGAAAGCTTATCGATTCCGATTTTAGATTGTTTTTGCACAATACGCTGCGCATATTTCCTGCGCAGCGTTTTTTTATTTAAATGGAAATCCAAGAACCGGGAGAAGCGGCTATGGCATCAACCATCGAGAGCGTGCTACAACAAAACACCGATCAATTGATGCAGATCCCCGGCGTGGTGGGCGTGGCGCAGGGCCTCCTGAATGAAAAGCCCTGCATCATTGTCTATGTGGTAGAAAAGACCTCTGAAATCAACCAGAAAATTCCCCGGCAGCTAAGCAACTTTCCCGTTGATATTATTGAAAGCGGCGAAATCCGAGCACTCCCGAAACTGGGCTTGTAAGCATATTGCGCCAAGTTCACCAGGTAAGTTCCTTACGCTCAAAGAATCGATGTAATCCCTTCCGCGCTTCGTAATTGATCTGTTCCGAAATAATCTGTACCGGGTTAAGATCATCGGTAAGAATTCTGTAACCGGTGGTATCCGGCGCAAAGCGGTTATTCCAGGCAAAATCGCGCCGGTACTCCAGCGTTTGCAGATAGCCGGGCGGCGGCAGCATTTCCTGCCACTGGCGATCTAAGTTCAATTCCCGATTGGCGGCAAACAGAATCACATTTCCCAGCGTATCTTGCGGCTGGTAGGCGGGTAATGCCCAGACTTGCCGGAAATGTACGCCGAGGGTTGCCGCAAGCACCTGCACCAGCGGCCCGTGCCAGCCATAGCTCTCCATGTTCATCACCAGCACACCACCTTCCTTGAGCCGCGACCGGATCAAATCAAAAGCTTCCCGGGTGACCAGATGAAACGGTATCGAACTACTGCCAAAGGCATCCATTACGATCACATCAAAGCGCCGGGTGGTCGTCAGTAAAAATTGCCGGCCGTCTTCCTCATGAACCTGGCATTCATCTTTCCGCAGACCGAAAAACTGATGGGCCATTCCGGTCACCACCGGGTCAATCTCAACAGCGTCCACCTGCCATCCATCCCGGGCGTAATTTCTGGCAACAGTTCCTCCGCCCAGGCCAATCAACAGCATCTCTCCGGGCTGCTCGAAGAGTTCCCGGGCCAAGTCAACCACAGCAACATAGGGAAAATGGGTTTTCCCGGATTGCGGATCGATAATCGTATGCACCCCGCCATCAATAATCAGGTAACGTTTACCGGCTTTATCCACCACCCGTATCTCCGCATAGGGACTGTGAGAAATTGCCATCAACCCTTTATCCGGATCTGCTTTATCATCAAAAACAGACCAGGTGCCCAGTGGAATAACGAGCAATAACCCGATCGCCAGCAGCGCAGAGCGTTTTGACTGCCGGGAGATCAACAACCCGATCAGCGCGGTAAGCAGCAGGAACGCTCCGATCAGCATCATCAAATGATTGACCCCGATGCTCGGTATCAGCACAAACCCGGTCAACAGCGCGGCAATCACGCTGCCGATGGTGGAGAGGGCATAGAGATCGCCGGCGGTGCGGCCGACTTCCTCCAGGCGCTCGGCGCGCAGGCGGATGGCGTAGGGACTGATCATCCCCAGCAGGGTTAGCGGAGGGGCAAACAGCACGAATGCGGCGATCAGCACCGCAAAACGCAGCCCGAAGGTCTCGCCGAGATCCAGCAAAGGATGCTTCAGCCAGGGAATCAGCAGCAGCCAGATCCCGGCGCCGATCATCAAATAGCAAAGCCGGGAAAAGCGGGTGCCGCGGTCCGCCCAGCGCCCTCCCAGCATGTAACCGATGCTGAGGGCAATCAGGGTTACGGTGATCAGAGCCGACCAAAGAAACAGGCTGACCCCATAGAAGGGCCCCAGCACCCGGGTGCCGAGAATCTCTACCGCCAGCACCGAGGCGCCGGAGATAAAAACCATCGGGTAAAGCAAAAAACGATGTGCCATCGGATTTCCTCTTCGATTGATATGCATACGAGTGGATGAATATACCGAATTCGGAAGAGAATCCCAAGACGATAGCAGAAGGATGAAGGATGAAGTCATCCAGGCGGAGGATAACGGTTTGAAACCGATGTGCCCTTCTCCCGGTTTTTCGAAACCGTTATCCTCCGCCTGGATAACTTTATTTGAACGGTTGGCAGGAAATCCGTTAGAAATAGGAATGCTTGACAGAGGAGATGGGATAGTTTTATATTAGCAACTGATGCTAAGCAGTTAACAGGTGCTGTCATTGCGAGCCGCGTCTTTTGCGGCACGGCAATCTCCGTCAAATCGCGCCCAACGTAACTGCAGATGGGTGAACGACGCAGGAGATTGCTTCGGCAAAAAGATGCCTCGCGATGACTGCTCAAATCACATTACTGATGGGTGACACCATGAAAGATAATTTATTCGCAATTTATTTCCGGCGATTGCTGCCGGTGATCGCCTTGCTGCTGACTTTCGCCTGCAGCAGCGAACGGCAACGGCCGGCGTCAGAACCCGATGCAGCCGCCACTGACGCCCCGCCCCCTGCTATTGAGACGGTGCTCCAGCAAAACAGTGCCGAATTGATGCAGATCCCCGGCGTGGTGGGGGTGGCACAGGGCTTACAGGATGAGCGCCCCTGCATTGTGGTTTATGTCAAAGAGAAAACCGATGCCGTCAGCGCACAAATCCCCAAAACCCTGAACGGCTATCCGGTACAGATCATCGAAAGCGGCGAACTCCGCGCCCTGCCAAAACCGGGGCTGTAATTGCACGCAGTTTCCTTGGCGCGGCCTGCGGTCACAAGCAAATGGTAAATGCTTAATGCTCAGCGGTAAATGCTCATTGTAAAACATTTTATCGCACATAAACTTTGCAAAAACAAAAAGTTTTGAGCGAATGTAGTACATTACACAGATTTATATACATGGTTAAGTGATAATAATGTAGCAATTTAACCTTGCCACTCCAAAAAAAAGGCGACCCCAAATCGGGATCGCCTTTTTTAATACATGCACCAAACTACGGCATATAGGTTCGTTTCGAAGTAGTATGGTATGATCCGTAGTTTGGTTCATACCATACTACTTAACCAGCAGCATCTTCTTGGTTTGCACAAAATGCCCGGCCTGCAGGCGGTAGATATAGATTCCGCTGGCAACCCGCGAACCGTACTGATCGGTGGCATTCCACTGGAAGGTGTGGAAACCGGCTTCCAGATTACCCCGTGCCAGGGTATAGACTTCCTGGCCCAGAATGTTGTAGATCTTCAGGGTCACGTTGGAGGCTTCCGGCAGCGCAAAGCGCACCGTGGTGGTGGGGTTGAACGGGTTGGGATAGTTCTGATCCAGGCTGTATTCCGTGGGCAGATTACCGATGGCCCCGTTTTCTTCTCCCGCTTCACCATTACCCTGAGCGATCACCTTGGCGGCATGCGGCATGATGTCGATGCCATGATGGTGGAGTTCCACACCTTCATAAACCTCGATCCGTTTGGCGCAGATCGATCCCTTGAAGTAGACATCATCCTGCAGCCGGATAGTCGCTTTCGGCGCAATGATATTGCCCTGGAAAATGGAACCGTCACGGATCTTGTGGCTGGAGCTGCCGTCGATGTTGAAGGTCAGGTCGCGAGAGGTGCCGTTGTCGATTACGACTTCCGCATCATGCACGACGTCCAGCTTGTTGTCAATATTCACCGTTACCGCGCCCAGTTGGGCATCGACTTCCAGGGTGGAGCGCTTGTTGAGGTAGAGTCTCTGCACATTATACACCCCGGCTTCTAATTTCAGGATCGCGTCTTCATACACTTTTACCTGCTTATAATCGCCGGGAGGCAACGCCAGGAATTCCCCGGCCGACACTTTGACATTATCACTGCCGTAGGAGAACGGCGCCAGATCCGGGATCGCCATTTCTTCGACAGCATCATCATAATCGCTGATTGTGCCGGTTACCGTGGCATCGCCATACAGGCGGATACGGTCGCCGGAAGTCACATCGCCATGGATGGTATTGCGCTCGCGGATATCGATTTTATCGACGGCGGTCACATCACCGTGCAGCATACCGTCGTCGCCGTTCTTGAATTCGGCCCGGCCGTTGCTGTACACGTCGCCGTAGGCGGTGTAGAGCGACTGGAAGCGAACCCGGTCGTCAGCCAGCAGCAGGTACTGGTCTTTGTGCGTGCCGTCGCCGACATGGAAGGGACGCATCATTTCATGATCTTCATGAGAAAGGATGTGGCAATGCCAGACATACCGTCCCGGCCGGTCAAACTTGGCAATCACCCGGGTCACCTGTCCCGGATACATCACGGCGGTATCTTTCCAGCCCGCTTCGTGAGATTCCGGCCCGGTTGCAGCGCCTTCATCGATAACGATGGAGCCAGCTTCCAATCTTCCGCCGCGGCCATAGCTGCCATCATGCTGAATTTGGTACTTTTCTTCCACCTCGCCTTCAAACGGACGGCGGTCTAGAATCTGGAAAGATACCAGGTGGAGGTGAATCGGGTGGGCGTCGGCGGTGGTGTTGTAGACTTCCCACACTTCCGTGTCGTTGAGCATCGGGTTTTCGGTGATCGGCTCGAACCAGGCCTGGGATCCCTGCTCCAGGGTACCCAGCAGCGGCTGCAGGCGGCCAAACTCATCGAGGCCTTCGAACAGCACCAGGTTACGGGTGGCGCCGTCCTGCACCAGGGGCGCAATCGCCGGACGCAGGGTGGTGCCGGTGACCACGCTGGCTTCGGCGTAGCCGTTGTCAAAGCTTTTGCTGATGTTGAACTTCATCAGCTTGCCGGTAGTGGCGGGGTCGGCCGGAGGCAGGGTGCCGCCTTCGCCGTCACTGAGGTCGCCGCCGGCGGTAAAGCCTTTGAACGGCTCATCGCCGGCCCAGTTTTCCAGCACCAGCGACTGCCCGGACATGCCGGTGAAGTCGACCACGATATCATAACGCTCACCCGGGGCAAGGAGCAGTTCGGTTTTTGCCACGGCCTGGGGCAGCAGGGCGTCGTCGGTACCAATCACATGGAAGGTCCGGTAGCTGCTGCCATTTTCGAATTTCAGGATATAGAAACGGGAATCGGAACCGTTCAGCAGACGGAAGCGGTATTTGCGCGGTTCCACTTCATACTTCGGCCAGGCTTTCCCGTTCACCAGGATGATGTCGCCGAAGAACTCCGCCACGGCAGTCTCGTTGGGCAGATCCTCACACCCACCATTGGGATTGTTCGGATCATCGCACCAGTCACCTTCCGGATCGACTTCCGGCACCGAAGGATCGGAGGGGAAGAAGAGCTGGCCGCTCTCGTCGAACATGCGGTCCTGGAATACGAGTTCCACTTCATACGGCTCTGCCGGCAACACATTGGTATTGATGAGATTAAGCTCATTGTCGTCGCGCAGGAAATAGAATCCGGCCAGCCCGGCATATACGTTCAACCGGGTAATGCCCAGAGCGTGATCGTGATACCACAGCGTGCCCGCTTCCTGGCTGTTATCATACACATAGCGCTCCTTCACGAAGGTCGCGCCGGTTTCGGCAAATCCCTGGGTAAACCAGGCTTCCGGCAGGCCGTCGCTGGCCGATTCGGTATGGCCGCCGTGCAAGTGGGTCACCGTCGCGATGCCCGCCGTCGGTCTGGCCATGTGCAGCGACGGATCGACCGGCAGCATGTGCTCCATGGGCAGTTCGTTATTCCATTGAATCTGGATCCGTTCGTCTCGATATGTAACGATGGTGGCACCGGGATAAGTCGGCACCCCGATTTGGGGGAAGTTATATCCCCAGACCTTGGTCAGCATGCCCATCCCGAGCAGATCCTGTTCGGTTTCCTGCATGCTCACGTCGATATTGGTGCCTGCAGTCAATTCAACCCGCAGTCCCAGATCGCGGATCACCGGGAGGTCATTGGTGAATTTCGGCACCAATCCCGGATCCAGGGTTTGGGCAAGTGCAATTTGCCCGGTGATCACGAGCCCCATCAACAGGGTCTTCGCGAGATTCAGTAACTTCTTCATAAGCAGCTCCTTTCCTTCCTCAATGCATAGATTGAAACAGTTGATTAGATGATTAATTGAGTGTGAATTGATTAGGTGAAATAAGTTTTACAATGACCAGCATTCTGGTTCAGCATTCCATCCAAGAAGCAGTAGCGCATTCTACAGTCTATGATGGGAAGGAAACAGTGATCCTCCTCTGAAAAAATCAGACCAATAGGAACAGTGCTCCGCATGTGCATTCACCGGAGAACCGGAATTGAACGAATGCAACCGGAAACAGTGCTCCCGTTCGGCAGCTTAAAACTTAAAATCAATATCACCGGGAAATTAACCGCATGAGCAGTTAACGCCCGGCACACATTGATCTCAGTGCCACCTGAGTTCAATACCCACTCATAAAGAACTGGAGGTTTCTCGATCCCTGGAGAGTTGTAAAAAAAGATCCGCCTACTCTGGAAGTTCAGAGTATGAATTACCGCTACTCGATCGCCCTCTGGCACAGGGCAGGATATTTATAAATTTTTGTCGTTGAGAAAGTGCTAGACTCTGAACAACAAGTATCACTACTAAATTGTTCACGAATATAATGCACTCGACCCGGTTTTGTGTCTGTGACAAATATCACATGGGCTTTTTTTTTTAACAAAACCCGATCAGTGGAAAAAAATGGGATTCTATCCAGTGCTGCCACCAGGGGGTATATGTGAATTCAGATCTGCTTTAAAATGACAATTTTTTTCACAATTTCTCATATTTTCTGAATCATGGAGATTCAAATACATTGCTATAAGTTCATAATAATCAGACGATTAAAAAACTGGCACCTCAATTGCTTTTCGATATATAAACAACTTGAACAAGGAGATGTGGAGATGAAAAAAGTAATTGGCGCAGTATTCATGTTAGGCATGTTGGGGTATTTTCTGAGCGGATGCGACCAGCTTCAACTGAATGGGATCGATCTGTCCGAAACCGCCACCCTGCGGGTATATGTCAGCGGGGTGCCCAGCGAATTCCAGGAAGTGAGTTTTACCTTTTCCGAGATCAGCGCCCAGATCGGCAATATGTGGATTTCGGTGATGGATACGCTGCACACCGTTACCTTGCCCCAGTGGGCGGTCGGCGACCTGATCGAGATTGGCGAAGCGGTAGTGCCGGCGGGCGATTATTCCCAGTTGCAGTTGCTGATCGAGCGGGCACGGGTAATGGTCGGCAACGAGATCTTCGAGGTGGTCATCCCGGACAGCAGCCAGGCGGGCATGAAGTTGATCGATGAATTTGTGATCGATCCGGGCACATCCTTTGAGTTGATCATCGACTTCGACATCAATCGCTCGATTATCAGCGTCGGCCCTCCCGGGAACCCGATCAGCTATCACCTGCGGCCGGTGATGCGGGTCATCCCCCGGGCACTGAGCGGCTCGCTGTCCGCCACCGTGACCAATCCGGAGAATGAAGCGGTCGCCTGCGCAATCCAGAACGGCGACACCCTCACCACCGCGCGGGTGCATCCTCAATCGGGCGCTTTTTTGCTGGGCTTCCTGCCGGGAGGCGATTACACCATCATGGTCAGCGATCAAAACGGCGCCGCGTACCAGGCAGATCCGGTGGAAATCATCGCCGGCGAAAACAAAGACCTGGGTGAAATCACCTTGCAGTAAGTCGGGTCGAGTCGCGACTCGACCGGCGGAGCGGGACGAATGCGGAGCGGAACGAGTGCGGAGTGCGGAGTGCGGAGTGGAACGAGTGCGGAGTGCGGAGTGCGGAGTGCGGAGTGCGGAGTGCGGAGTGCGGAGTGCGGAGTGCGGAGTGTGGAATTTAGATTATGTTGGGTAAAAATGTAGGGGCGAGTCGTGGCTCGCCCTTATGTTATCTCCCGCCTTTCCGGCTTATCACCAACTTCCCGAATCATTGCAGCAGGATCATTTTTTTCACTGCGGTATGAAATTCTATGCCATCATCATGAGTCAAGCGGTAGAAATAGACGCCCGATGGCAGGTTTTCCGCTACCCAATTCAATGAATAACTCCCGGCGGGCAGGCGCTCATGTATCGCCACATCGAGTTCCTGGCCGAGGATGTTCAATATGGTTAAAACGACCTCCCCTTCTGCGGGAAGGTCGAAGCGGATTGTGGTTGCAGGGTTGAATGGATTCGGATAATTCTGCTCCAACTGGAAATCATGCGGAACCACCGAAGCACCCGATGGATCATCGCCGATACCGGTGGTGCCAGCCGGGCGTACCGGGCGCACGAAGTTGTAAATCCGGATCACATCGCCCTGCGGCCCGAAGCCATGGGGAAAATTATCGGGATTGCCCACCTTAGGATCACTGCGCTGCGCCCCCGCTCCATGCACATCCATCAAGATATAATTTCCGGAATTGGGAGGTATTTCCATGAAACCCAGCGCCTCGCCAAACGCCAAATATACGGCTTTGGTATGCATCACCTGAGGCGGGCCGTCGCCGTGGGTCGTGCTGGCCCAATAAAACGGATAATTGGTATTTCCACCTTCGTCGGTAATCGCGGTGACGCTGAAAGCCGGATCGATCGCCGGGGAATTGCTGGTCTGCGGCGACCGGGAATAATCGACAATGCTCTGCAATTCTTTGGCATTGGGCAGGCGCCAATCGTTATGCCCCAGGTAGTTTTCCTGATTTTTTTGCTGCACCCAGGCCAGCGCTTCCGGCCAGTTCAGGCCCGTCCCACAATCATCTTTGCCCCACATCAGGCCGGTCGCCTGATCGGTAACCGTTCCGTCGCCATTGTCGATAAAATGGTTGATTCCATAACTGCTGTTGCTGCGCACCAACCGCACCTCAAAGGTCTTTTCCGTTCCCCCGGGCATGGTGGTACCATACCCTTTGATTCTCCCATCGGCAAAGTTGACCCCGAAGACGGTAAAATCACCGCTCATAGTGGTGCCGACGTAATCGGTGGCGGAAATATATTGAGCATCGATAAAACGCTCTCCACTGGTTTCATCCCCGTAACGAAATTCAAACATACCGGTATCGATGAAAGGGGTGGATGTACTGGCGCTGGTGCCGGTTACGCCCCGAAAGTCGATCAACGAATAGAGCTCTTTAATGGTGGGCAGCCGCCAGTCGTTGTAACCGGCCAGCGTAACGGTATCGGCGGCGGCATGGGCCTGATCATAGGTGAATTTATCATCCATAAGATTTTGCTGCCACATCAGGCCGGTGTTCAGATCCGTCACCGTACCGTCGCCGTTATCCTGGTAATCCGGCTGAACACCCTGAGTTTGCGCATCCTGTCCATAAAATGGCGCTCCCGGCTGGGGAAAGGGAATCACCTGGAGTGTATCAAAGCACTGACTCTGGCCGGTATCGATCACCGGATAAGTCTGACCGAATGCCGGAAAACTGATGCTGCAGAAAAAAAACACCTGGCATGCGGCTGCCAGCATAATCATTCGCCTAAGCTCTGCCCGGACTGGCATCATATTATGTGAAACAGACCGTATCCAATTCAGGTTCATTTCTTGGTAAATCACTTTAGCTCCTTTCCGATTTTCGGTGAAACCAAATGGGCGGCATCTTTGCCCCGCCGAACTTTAGCGTCAGCCCTCTCATCTGATTTGACACGCTCCCGCCTAAAAACTTGCAGGCTCAATAATTCCGCCATCACCGAAAAATAGTTGAAACCGGCTTGTAAAATCGGTAGATTTGTCTTTATTTGTCCACAAGCCTCATTTGGCTAAGTCAATGCGGCGCTGATCCGGTCATAACTCCAATGCTTCAGTCGGAATAATATCATGAGCTACCGAAAACCGAACCTGTTACCTTTCGCATGCATTCTTCTGTTCGTCATCCTGGCCGGCCCCTCCCGCCCGGCAGCCGCTCAGGAAATGATGCCGGACAGTACGGCTGCAGACAGCCTGGCGGCCGGCGATTACTCCTACCGGAGCATTCGCGGCTTCGAGCGGAACGAGCATAAAACCGGCCGCGCTTTCCTGAAAACCGTCAACGCCCTCCTGT
Source organism: Calditrichia bacterium (assembly GCA_020635015.1). Taxonomy (GTDB): domain Bacteria; phylum Calditrichota; class Calditrichia; order RBG-13-44-9; family J075; genus JACKAP01. Next base: position 125,743 of record JACKAP010000002.1, read on the forward strand.
GGCCCCCCCGCGCCCTGATCGACCTCACCCTCACCTCCGCCGGCTTCAGCGCGGTGCTGATCGATGAGAAGAAGATCATCAAAAAATTTGAAGATATCTTCTACCTCTATGACCACAAATTCGGCTGGTTTCCGGTGCTGAACATCGTCACCGGCAATCCCCGGGGCGTGGGGCTGAGTTTTTTCTACCGGGAAAAATATTTTGGCGCCGGGATCAAGGGTGCTTATAACAATACCGACATCTGGGGCATCAAGGGCGAATTGAGCCATGTGTTCTTCAGAAACCGCTATTTCTGGAACCTGGAGTTGATTGGGCGATTGCAGAATGACGACAATTTCCGCTTTTACGGGATCGGCGCCGATCCGCAGAACGATCCGCGTTCGCACTTCCGCCCGGAAAGCAGCAGCGATTATGGGATATATTCCCAGCGGCGGGCGCTGATCAATTTGAACCTCGGGGTGCGCCCCTCCGGCAACTGGGAATTTTTCTTCTCCAGCTTTTACCAGAAGCGCACCGTGCGCAATCCTTCTGCTGCTCATGCCGCCAATATCGACAATATTTTTCTATCCGACAGCCTGCCCGGCGCTCAGATCAAAAGCAAAAAATTTTATAACGAACTCTCCTTCCGCTTCGACAACCGGCCGAATCTTTCCATCATCTCTCCGGGCACCCGCTTCGAAGCTTATCTCGGCTATTCGGTGGGTTTCAAAAACGACAACGAACAGTTGCTGCGCAGCGGTTTCGATTTTTCCACCTACATTCCCGTGCTCCGCCGCAACCGGGTCATCATTCCGCGAATTGTCTTCGACATGGTGGAAGACCTGCGCGAGGGTGAACAGATTGCCTTCGTGGAGTATCCCCGCCATATTTCTTTCCGCGGGGTCAACGACAAGACCCTGCTGCGCAGCGACAACTACATGCTGGTGCCTTCACTGGAGTATCAATGGCCGCTGACCTATCATATCAGCGCCCATTTATTTGCCGACTACCTGATGGTTTCGGATACCCCCCTGGGGTTCGAAACCACGAATGCCCCCTGGGCAGTGGGCTTCGGCATGGCGGCCCACACCCGCTTCAGCGAGTTGATGCGCATGAATATCGCTTATGGCTCGGAGGGCATCTTCCTGAAATTCAGCTTCGGCCTTTCTTTTTTGTATAAAGATCGGTCGGATTGGAAGTAAAAATATTTCGATGAAGTTTGACAGTTTAATGTTTGTGGTTATTGGTCATTCGTTATTGGTGGTTGGCTTTTGGTCAAAGCATATTTTGCCAATAACCAATTGCCAATAACCAACAAATCAACCGGTCGCCCGGAGGCAGCACAAGAATGAAACGCTTTCGAATTTTCCTGTATAACCTGACACGGTTTTTACCAATCTTTGCACCTTCCCTCCGGGTTGGGTTGGCTGCCGCGTTTTTTCTGAGCGGCTGCGCCAGTAACACCTTCCGCTTCGCCGATGCGCCGCCGGTATGGGAGATCCACGACCGCCGGCCGATCCCGATGCCGCAGTCGACTAAATACATCCGGATGGACTATTACTACAAAGTGCTGGTGCGGCGGCCGGCGGTGAGCATGCTCGACTGCGCGCCGGTGGGACGTTCGAAGGATGTGAATTCGTTCGACCATGTCCCCGCCTCCAGCTGGTATACTCCCCGGCTGGGATACCAGGCGATCTCGCCGGAGGAGTTGCTCCGGGCCTCCAGCGAAGTCGGCCCACCCAAGCCGCCGGTGCGGGTGGTGCGGGCCAAGCATCTCGGCACCAATCCGGGATTTATCATCGCCGACAGCCGCGACCGCCTCTACCTGATCAAGTTCGATCCTCCGGAATATCCTGCGGTGGAAACCACCACCGCCCTGATCGTCAACCGCCTCTTCTGGGGGTTCGGGTTTAATGTTCCGGAAGACCATCCATTTTATTTCACCAGCAACGAGGTGCCGGTAGATCCCACGGCCAGCGACATCAACGACGAGCAGGTCAAGCTGGTATTCAGCTCGGTGGCGCCGCCGCAGGACGGGCTCTACCGCGCCACCGCCAGCCTGCTGCTGGACGGCATCTACCTGGGCCCGATCAATGATACCGGGGTGCGCAAAGATGATCCCAACGACCGCTTTCCCCACGAGGACCGCCGGGTGCTGCGAGCGCTGAAGGTTTTCGGCGCCTTCACCAATCAGACCGATATCCGCATCGACAATTCGCTCGACGTTTACATTGGCGAGGATGGCGAAGGTTACGTGGAACACTACCTGCTCGATTTTGGAGAAGCCTTCGGCGGGCATGGCGCCAAGCATGCGCGCTTATGGGACGGTTACACCCATATTTTCAGTTTTGGCGAGATGTTGGGCAACCTGCCCACCCTTGGCTTGCGTTCTCATCCCTGGGAGCATATCCGTCCCACCCCCTGGAAGTCCGTGGCGGCATTTGAGGCGCAGTATTTCGATCCGCTGAGCTGGAAGGAGACCTACCCCTTCGAACCGATCCAGCGCGCCCGGGATGATGACAATTACTGGGCGGCGAAAATTATCGCTGCCATTGAGCGGGAACACCTGGAGAGGCTGGTCAGTGCCGCCAACTATCCCGAGCCAGGTGCCGGGGAATACATTATCGAAACCTTGCTGCAGCGGCGGCAGAAGATCATCAACAGCTATTTCGAGCTTGTTTCGCCCCTGGAATATGTCGCGCTGGAAAATCACCGCCTGGAACTGAAGGATTACGGAAAAATTTATCTCACCCCCCTCCCCCGGCAAACCCGTTACGAAGTGCGTTTTTATGATGACGGCAACCGGGAAATCGCTGAACCGCGCTGGATTGAGGGAGATACCTCCGAAGCGGAATTGGCGATTGAGCTGAGTGCGCAATTGCTGCGCCAGGCCGACGATTACCTGCGCCTGGAGATCCGGGTCTGGCGAGGCGACGTGCCCGCTCCGCGACCCGCCGCCTTTCATATCCGGGCAGACAAGGGTAATGCGCCACGAGTGGTGGGGATTGTGCATTGAGTATGGCAAGGATAAAGGTTAAAGGATAAAGGATAAAGGATTAGGGATTAAGGATTAAGTTGTAAGAAATATAGATGCTGGATGTGGCTTGCGGCGTTAACTGGTGTAGTCATTGCGAGCCGCGTGTTTTGCGGCGCGGCAATCTCAATCTTTATCCTTTATCCTTTAACCTTTATCCTTTAACCTTTAAAAACAAAGAGGTGATCATGTCGCAACAACTTTTCAGACTTTGGCTCGCTGCCATCCTCATGGCACTGCTGGCCGGCTGCTCGCCGGTGTCGGTGAAATATGATTATGATCCGGGAGCGGCGTTCGGCAGTTACAAAACCTATTCCTGGATCAAACAGCGCATCCATGAAACCGATGCCCCGGCCGGCAAGGGGTCGCAAATGGTGCAATTGGTGCAGCAAGCAGTCGACCGTGAACTGGCGGCCAAAGGTTTTGAACGCACCGAATCACCGGTAAGCGATTTCAAACTGGCCTTTCACACCGGGGTACAGGACAAGATTGATGTCAATCTCTATGGTTACGGGTACTGGCGCCGCCATGCCGAGGTCCGCCGTTATAAAGAGGGCACCCTGGTGCTCGACGTGGTGGACAGCGGCCAAAATCAACTGGTCTGGCGCGGCTGGGGCACCAGCGTGCTGGGCGATCCTTCCCGGATGGCAGAGAAGATTGATCAGGCGGTGAATAAGATCCTGGAAAAATTTCCTCCTAAAACGCAATAGTCTGGTGCCGTGCGAAGAATATCTCTTTTCATCATCATGCTCCTCTTGACGGGGAGTGTACTCCGCTCCCAGGAACGTCCCAAACTGGGCCTCACCCTCAGCGGGGGCGGGGCCAAAGGATTTGCCCATATCGGGGTGCTGAAGGTGCTGGAGGAGCTCAATCTGCCGATCGATTACATCAGCGGCACCAGCATGGGCAGCGTGATCGGGGGACTTTACGCGATCGGCTACCGCGCGGCGGATTTGGAAGCGCTGGCCCTGCGCATTGACTGGGATGATATGTTCAGCGACCGCAGCGAGCGGCGCTTCCTGGGTATGCCCCAGAAGTACTGGGATTCCCGCTACACCTTCACCCTGGAGTTGAAACACCGGCGGGTGAATCTCCCCTCGGGAATCATCGCCGGGCATAAGATCTACAACCTGCTCAACCGCCTCACCCTGGCTGCGCAGCCGCAGCAGGATTTTCATAAATTCCCAATCCCCTTCACCTGTATCGCCACCGATATCGTTACCGGGGAGGCGGTGGTGCTGGATCACGGCAATATTGCGGAGGCGATCCGGGCCAGCATGGCCATTCCCTCGGTGTTTACCGCCATCCGCATCGACGGGCGGCTGTTGGTCGATGGCGGGCTGGTGCGCAATTTCCCGGTCGCCGATGTGCGCAAGATGGGCGCAGACCGGGTGATTGGAGTGGATGTCAGCACCACCTTGCTGAAAGAAGACAGGCTCCGCTCTTTTCTCGACATCATGAACCAGGCCATCAATTTTCAGATCGTCTCCTCCACTGAAGCCCAGCGGGCGCAATGCGATTACCTGCTGCAACCGGATATTGCCGACTTCAGCGTGTTCGATTTTGACCGGGTGCCGGAGATTATCGCTGCCGGGGAGAAGGTCGCCCGGGCACATTATGCAGCACTGCAGGCGCTGGCCGACACGCTGGCGGCTTACGGGCCGCCCAGCCCCCCGGAGGTGCTTCCACAAATCGACTCCCTTTACATCACCCGGGTGGAAACCCGGGGATTGCGCACCCTGACCCGATCGCTGGTGATTGCGGAGTTGGGCATCCGGCTGCCCGCCCGGATCACCCTCGATCAACTGGAGCGCGGGATCGAACGCATCTACAGCCTGCAGATGTTCGACCGGGTCGGTTACAGCATCGAGGACGGCGAGGAGGGCTCGACCCTGCTGATCCGGCTGGCGGAGAAGAGCCCCGACCTCTTTCGCATCGGAATTCATTATGACAGTAAGACCGATGCATCGCTGATGATCAATACCACCTTCCGAAATCTCTCCCGCTATGGCTCGATCCTTTCTCTGGATGCCAAGCTGGGGGAGATCCCCAGTTTGATGCCCGCTACTACCTGCATCTTGGCTTCCCCCGGGGGATGGGCATGCGATTGCGGGCGAATTACAATGAACGCAATACCGACACTTTCCAGGACGAAGAGCGGATTGCGCGGATCCGTTTTAATTCCTCGGTGGGGGAAGGATTATGGGGAACCGTTTTTTCCAGCCGTCTGATGATCGGCGCCGGGGTGCGAGGCGAATATGTGACCGGAGAACCGAGCATCGCTCCACTCGGTTATCCGTCGATCACCGAAAAACTGCTGCTGATTTTTGCGACTCTGACCCTGGACACCTACGATAAATCCGTTTACCCCAGTTCAGGCTACTTCCTGCAAATCAGTGCCGAACACAGCGACCGCGACCTGCTCAACAAGCGCGATTTCCAGCGTTATTACCTCGACGCCCGGGCACTGCTGCCGCTGCACCGCCAGGTGTCTTTCCTGAGCCAACTCTTCCTGGGCAGTTCCGGGGGTGAGGGCCTGCCCCTGCACTACCAGTTCGCCTTAGGCGGCATGGATAAGCCGATTGCCTACCCGGGGAAACTTTCCTCATTTCTGGGACTGAAGGCCCAGGAGCGTCTGGGGCCCCACGCCCAATTTTTGCAATTGGGGTTCCAATATGAATTTCTCAAGAACAAATACGCCCAACTACGCTGGAATGCCGGCAACACCTTTGCAGAGTGGCAACTCGATCTCAAGCAAAACCGTTTCATCACCGGCTGGGGATTGACGGTGGGAGCCCGCACTTTGCTGGGCCCGGTGGAATTCACCCTGATGAGCGGCAACCGCCGGGTGTTCTTGAGTCATTTGAATATTGGGTATAAGTTTTAGGATGAGATAATGCCAGATTCTACCCCAATCGACCACATCGCAGAACTCCGCCGGCGCTTGCAGCGCGCTTATCGCGGCGGAGAGCATCCGGAGGAGATTCCCTGGTTTCCATTGAAAAAATTCCGCGGGCAGCGGCGGTATTTTCAAAAACTGTCCCGGGATGCGCAGCAATTGAAACTGGATTTAGCAGAAGACAGCTGGTACCATCTCTGGCACTGGCACCCGGATATGCCGGGGTACAGCAATCTGCGCTACCGTTTCCTCCGCGCCCACCTGCAGCACCTGTTCCAGGCCTTTGAGAATGTGCTGCACCAGTCGGCTGCCGCACCTCGGGATTTCCAAACCTGGATTTACATCAACACTCGTGATTTCTCCCGGAACGCCCTCTATTTCCACATGCCCCCGGCACCGCAGAAGCATTTTCCGATCCGGATTACCGGAGCAGAACCGGCAACCCGGATTCCCGCATATCTGCTCAATTTTCTGGAGAACACCCCTTATCATTGCATCACCTCTGTGCCGAGCGCCGGCAGGGAATATTTTATATATGCGCCCGGCCATGGCCTTCCGCTTCACCCTGGCAATCTCCGTTAATATCCTCCGATTACGTCAAAGCGATAAATCGCTTGAGTTTGCGGCATACTTTCGATATTATAGGGCCAGGAAAATGGAATGAGTGTATGGGTTGATGAGTTAATGGGCAAAAACGGACGTGCAAAAATCCATTAACCCATTACCCCATCAACACGAATTCAATCGTTAAACTTATTGCGGAATGGAGGGATATTATGGCTGAAACCGTTGAAGAACTGACCATGGATTACGAAGAAGGGGGGATTTTACTGGTAAAAGAGGTCGACAAAGCAGTGCTCACCAAGGGTGCCTGGGCAACCCTGATCTTCCGATATCAGAAATGGGATGCGGCAAAAGAGGCGTATGGTCCGGATAATTACATGATCCGCCGCTATCGCAAGATCAAGGGTTCGTACATCCCCCAATCGAAATTTAACATCTCCAGCGCCGATCAGGCCCGTAAGATTATCGACATCCTGAGCAGTTGGACCAGCACGTAACCCTATAATACCGGATTATCACTCCCTCTCTTCGAAAAATTTTTGCAGCACGCTCCGGAATTGCACCAGGATCTCTTCCGGGTCGCGGATGCCGGCGTTACGTAATTGCCGGAATTCATTCTCGATCTCGATTTCTACTTCCCGGCTGAAATGACGCGCCCGCAGCCGGCTTTTGTGTTTTCCGCCATAGTCGGCATCATAGAAACGTTTGCTGGGTGCCCGGTAATAGGTGCCCCAGAGTTTTTTGCGCACATGCACAATCCAGTAATCGTTGCTATGGGAACGCTTGATGAACTTATCCGGATCTTTTTCCACCGTGGGAGGGGTACGGTTAATTCTGATCGACTTAATGATACGCTTGATCTCCGCTTCCGGCCGCGCGGGTGCCATGTTTAGCTCCAAAGCCTTCTGGTGCACCAACTGCGCCAGCTTATTGCGGTCCTGCTTGGCCACCCGCAGGGTTTCCGTCTTTCCGCCGTACTTTGCAAAATCATATGAATAGGCGGTCGAGTGATATTTGGAACCATGCACATTCACCGATACATCCACCACGCAGCGGGTATATTTCCCCTTGCGCTTGTAAAGGTGAATATAGTGCAGGTTGGCCATTAAACCGGCCTGCGCCTCTTTACGTTTTTTGAATTTGGGGATCCGCGGCGGGCGGGGTTTCTTTTGCGCGAGCGTATAACCAATCTGCCGAAAGAAAGGATATGCGCGCTGATCGCGGTATCGAACGGCGGCGGCCAGGGCGGCATCACTGCTGCCGTAGTTGCGGTCATAGAACGACTTTCCGGGCAGGGAATAGCGTTTACCGCCAGTCATAATCCGGATTTGCACGTACCAGAAATCGCCGTCTTCCCGGCGGCAGATAAAACGCATCCCTAAATCGATGCTATCATGCGCCTGCTCTCCCTCCTCTACTTCCGTCTCCGGACGAGCGGATTCGTACATGATCTTCTCCTCTCCTGAAAAAGGTCCTCAACGCCTATCATTTGCTTCCCCACCGTCTCCTCAAACAGCAGGCGATCAGCAAAGTCGGCCAAACATCCTTTCTGAAAATTATAATATTGAGATGCCGAGTACGTCTATCCTTATTGACAACTATATCGCTGGAAGGTAATATATAATCGAATTTCTTCAAACGGACAATAGAAATATAAAAAAACAATCCTTTCAGGGAGCGATTTGGTAACGGTTGCAGTTCCTTTATCCCTGTTAAAAAAAACAGATGCAGCGAAAAAAATGTTGCAATTTGAAAAACAGGTTATATATTGCGGTTGAAAATAGCGCTATGTTGGCCGTTTAACCGGGAGACAGTCAACATATATGTCACACTCCCAGGGAAAGGAGGTGATCCTATTAATCTACCCAATTTTGTAGGAGCCTCCGCGGAAGTCTGCTAGCGACAGCCTTTCCGGAAGCCACTGAAAATAGAAAGCCCCACCAAACTACGGTGGGGCTTTCTATTTTATAGCCGGATGGAGCACAATGTAATATGTTGTGAATAAACACCGCGAGCGACAGCGAGCAAATATCGCCGCAGGCAAATATCGTGAGCGAAGCGAACAAACATCGTGAGCGACAGCGAGCAAATATCGCCGCAGGCAAATATCGTGAGCGAAGCGAACAAACATCGCGAGCGACAGCGAGCAAATATCGCCGCAGGCAAACATCGTGAGCGAAGCGAACAAACATCGCGAGCGACAGCGAGCAAATATCCCTCACAAAACTGGCATTTGATCCATTTTTAGCATATATTATTCGGCATCTTTTTCGATAGAGCCCCGTAAGCGGGTAGAGTTATTATTTACGGAGGAGAAATTGAACCAGCATCGCTGGATGATTTATGGTGCGAATGGTTATTCTGGAGAATTAATTGCCCGGCAGGCCCGGGAAAGCGGTTTAAAGCCGGTATTGGCGGGCCGCAATCCCGACAAAGTGCAGGGACTGGCGGCAGTGCTTGGCCTCGAATACCGAATTTTCTCTCTGCACAATATGACCGACATTGTTGAGAACCTGAAGGACATGCACCTGGTGTTGCATTGCGCCGGTCCGTTTTCCGCCACGAGCGCCCCAATGCTGGCCGGATGTATGCTCAGCAAGACCCATTACCTGGACATCACCGGGGAGATCGAGGTATTTGAATATGCCCATGCCCGCGACACCTCCGCCAAAACCGCCGGCATCCTGGTATGCCCGGGGGTTGGCTTCGATGTGATTCCCACCGACTGTATGGCCGCCGCCCTGAAAGACGCTCTTCCCGATGCCCATAAGCTGATGCTGGGTTTCGATTCTCCGGCCAGTGTCAGTGCCGGCACCGCCAAATCTTCTCTGGAAGGGCTGGTAAAAGGGGGGAAGATCCGGGAAAACGGGAAGATCCGCTCGGTGCCCCTCAACCACATCGTTACTCGAATCAATTTTGGCAATGGGGAAAAAACCGCGCTGACGATCCCCTGGGGCGATGTCTCCACAGCTTATTATACGACCGGTATTCCCAACATCGAGGTGTACATGCCGATTTCGCCCCGGGCGGTCCGTCTGGCCGGGCTGGTGCGTTGGACCACCCCCTTGTTGGGACTGGGCCCTATCGAACGCGGTTTAAAATCCATGATCGAAAAACGGATCAAAGGCCCGTCTGCCCGGGCCCGGGAGAAGTCGGTCAGCTACATCTGGGGCAACCTGCAAAATGAACGCGGCGACAGCCGCACCGGCTATCTAAAAACCTCCAACGGTTACGACGTCACGATTCACGGCTCCCTGGGCGTGGTGCGCAAATTGCTGGGGGGCAAGGTCAGCCCGGGCTGCATCACCCCCGCCCGCCTGATGGGCAAGGCTTATATCAGCACCCTGCCCGGCTCTTCGCCAATCTACATCTCCGAGCCATAACCGCAATCATCACCGGCAATCGACAGCAGCCCAGAAGACTGCTGCTGTCGACTGCCGGTGATTTAATACCTCACAGTCTATTACACCTTTAAAACGCTGTAGATCCGGCAATCATACTGAGCAGGCGCGGCGTCGCCGGATCGGATATGTCATAGATATACAGCCCGGTTTGCGCGGTGACGAACAAAAGTTCATCACGCAAAATTACATCATACGGATAAATATTTTCGATATGGCCGATTTCGGTGATCGCATCCAGCTGGGTGGTGTCGAGTATTTTCAACCCCGCACGACCATCGCAGACGAATACCAGGCGGCTGCGCACTGCCAGACCGTAAGGGTTATGCAGCGGCACCACTTTGAGCAACTGCGGCTGGGCGATATCCTTCACATCGATAATATCCAATTGATCTTCAGCCGCCCCGCAGGATGTACCGTCTCTCAAGGTGACATAGGCGGTATCATTTTCCACCACCACCGGATCGCAGGACCGGGCATGCACAAACTGCGACACCTGCACCGGCACGTCGGGATTGCTGATATCGTAGATATACATCCCCCGCTGCCCGCCGATGAAAAGGTAGTTCTGATAACTGAAGAGGGTTTCGATCTCCCAATTGACCGGAATCTCGCTCTTGAACTGCGGCCGGTCCGGGGTACTGATATCAAACGACTTCAGGGTGCTGAAATCGATGCAATAAAGATAATCATCCACGATGACAAAGCGGGCCAGCGACCCTCCGCTGCCGCTTGACTGGGTAGTGGCGTCTGCAGCAGTAAAATTATTGCAGCCGCACTGCCCCCAGTGATGATCGCGAAGCGCGATATCATCGACCGGCATAAAATCATAACGGTCGAATACATTGAAAATGGTATCGAGCACCACCGGATGGGCCGGATCGCGCAGATCCACCACCGCCAGGTTCTGATTCAGATCGGCGTACATCATTCCGGATCTTACTGCAACATCCCGGTTGCCTTCCAGATGCATCTCCGACACCAGGAACACATGCTCCGGATCAGCGACATGGTAGATCCGGGTGCCGGACAATGGCTCGGTGCGGACCAACAGCGAATCGATCAGGTAAATTTTCGGCAGGTATTCCTCTGACACATACTGCGGATGATAACCGAAGATCAGCAACAACAACAGCAGCAAATAGGCCAGGCGAGATTTTCGCAATAAAGCTTTCATTTTGTCCCCCAATTTTAGTACATGTATTACAGCGGGATGCTGCCCCCATTTAAGTCTGCCGTAGTGAACGGCATTATTTATATCGCGTTTTGGTTAATTTACGATTAAATCACGTTCGAATCTATGATTAGTTATTAATTTCCGGGTCAATATGATCGGTTAACCCGGCATGATCCAAGGGTAAAATCCGCTAACACAATAACGGCATAAGGGCATCAGATGAAAGAAATTATGGATTATTTCCCCACGGTCATCGGAGAACTGCGTATCGAATGCGCCCTGGGAAAGGGAAAGTCCGGCTATTCTTACCTGGCCTATCACGACCGCCAGCCCCGGGTGCTGAAGGTCATGCACAATGAGCCCTGCCCCTATTATCAATTTAATGACAACAAAACCCGGCTGGAAGTCGATGCCTATCACCGCCTGAAGCAGATCGACATCCCCCTCCCCCATCTGATCGCCTACGATTTGGAACGGCAGTACCTGATCAAGGAATTTATCGACGGGCCAACCGCCGCGGAATGGCTGGCAAAGGGCAATCATGACGATGCGGTCATCTCCCAGCTCTTCCGCCTTTCCCGCAAACTGCGCCGGGCGCATCTCAATATCGATTATTTCCCGACCAACTTCGTGCTTTCCCGGGGGAAATTGGTTTACATCGATTATGAACTCAATCTCTACGATCCCAAGTGGGGTCTGGAGAACTGGGGACTTTATTATTGGGCCAATGCCGCCGGTATGGCCCGCTACCTGCGCAGCGGGGATGCCGCAGCAATCAATTTGCCTCCGGACTCTGGTGAACCGCTTCGCGAGCCGTTCCAGGCGCAGGTCGAAAAATGGATCGAGGCGTATGGCAAGTAGGGTCGACTCACGACTCGACCCTACCCTGCTCCCATCCCCCCATCAACTCATCACCCCATTTACACTCGTCCGCACAAGCTCACCACCGTATCCGGCCCACATGCCCCAGCGGACCGATCAGGGTATTATAAACCATAAAAAGGAAATTGAACAGCGGGAAGCGATAAGCGGGGAACTGCTCGTGGAAAATCGCTTTTCCCCGGCGCAGCAGCAGCCAATCGCCCAGCAGTTTCAACCCCAGAAAAACCCATCCGGCGGGACCCAAAAAAATCCCGGCCCACAGCAGCAGGTTGGCGCTGTGAAAGCCCAGATAGCCTGCCTGTACACTGCGGCGGTAGCGTTTTCCGGCGGAAAAATGACGCCGCCGTTGGCGCAGAAAATGCCGGAAAGAGCCGGGAAAGGGCATGCGGGTCCAGCCATCCGGCAGCAGGCAGAACTGCACCGGCAACCCGGCACGGCTAATCTGCTGCAGCAGCAGGTCGTCGTCGCCGCTCAGCGAGGTCTCGATCGCGCTAAATCCTCCCACCGCCTGGAAAGCCGGCAGTGTATAGGCCCAGTTGCCGCCATAGGAGATGATCGGCCGCCGGTAGCCCACCGCAGCAGCGGCGATCATCCAACTGATCAGCTTTTCAAATACCAGGAACTGCTGCCAGAAGTGTTGAGGAGGATCCAACTTCATCAGGCTGACCAGCGCGGCGGTATCATCCTCAAAGTAACGATTGAAGACCGTGAGGTGCGCCGGGGCAACCCGAACGTCGGAGTCGATAAACACCAGGCGGGCATGGCGGGCATGGCGGATCGCCCGGGCGAGGGCATGCTTCTTCGGCGCCACGCCGGCGGGAGTGTCCCACACTTCCAGTACCGTCAGATTGGCAAATTGCTCCCGGAATGAGCGGGCAATTGCAGCGGTATCATCACTGCAGCGATCCGCCACCACGATAATCTCATACAACTCGGAAGGATAATCCTGCGCAATCAAGGCGGGCAGGCAGGTGCGGAGATTGGCGCCTTCATTGTGCACCGGCACGATCAGCGAGTAGCTTCGCCGAATCCGGTTATCCGGCCGGTTTCGCTTCAACAGCCGGGTCAGGCCGTTGCCGGTCCAGAATAAAAAATACAGATAGAGTAAATAGATCGCCGCCAGTACGAACCATGTCATGATCGCTGCGTCCCCGTCGTCAGATTTGCGACCTAAAATGAACATGACGGTGCCGGGATGCAAGTATTTTGTGAATGGGTGGAGGGAGCGGAGTATGATTTTTCGCTATTATTCAGCTCACGAAACACACGAAAAGAACGAAAAAAGGCAGCATCGCATTTTCGTGTATTTCGTGGGCTGAATAGTTACATTTTTTCCTGGGAATTGCCCGCTTTTGATTTTATTTTCTGCTCTGATCCGTTGAGACGGTTCAATGTATCTCAATTTTGTTAATAGACCATAAGGATTTGTAATGCCCAGATACGTTTATTATGTACTTATCATGCTGTTCGTAACCACCCTGGCCGGTATTGCCGGGGGAAAACCGGGAGAGAAAGTGCCGCTCTACTCATACAAGATCGTCAATATCTATCCCCACGATACCGGCGCCTTTACCCAGGGATTGGTCTATGCCGACGGGGTATTATATGAAGGTACCGGCCAAAAAGGGGAATCGTCGATCCGGAAAGTGGATATCAAAACCGGCACGGTGCTGCAATTTCACCAGCTGCCTTCACAATACTTTGGGGAAGGGGTGGCGGTATATGGTGATCGCATCGTGCAGTTGACCTGGCAATCGAACACCGGTTTTATCTACGACCGCAACAGTTTTTTACCGATGGAACAATTCTACTACGCTTCGGAGGGGTGGGGACTGACCCATGACGGCGAGCGCCTGATCATGAGCGACGGCACCTCCATGATTTATTTTCTCGATCCCCTGACCTTTGAGGAGATCGGCTCTCTGAAAGTGCAGGATGACGGCAAGCCGGTGGAGCATCTCAACGAGTTGGAATTCATCAATGGTGAAGTTTATGCCAACGTCTGGCCCGGCGACAGCATCGTGATTTTTTCGCCGCAGAGCGGAGCGGTGACCGGCTGGATCGACCTGAGCGGGCTGCTGAACTCCCGGGAGCGTCAAGCCCGGACCGATGTGCTCAACGGAATCGCCTATGATGCCGAGAACCGCCGCCTCTTCGTCACCGGCAAATACTGGCCGAAACTATTTGAGATTGAGTTGGTGCGGAAAGATTGAACATGGGATGAAAGGTGATACTTAAAGGATAAAGGATAAAGGTTAAAGGGAAAGAGATGACACCACATTAGCCACAGAGGCACTGAGAACACAGAGAACTGACCACTGAAAACTGACAACTGACAACTCGGTGATCTCTGTGGCTCTGTGGCTAAATCAGAACATATTGGAGTGACGATGCCCCGAAGAATGTGCTTCATTTTGAATTTATTGCTGCTGACCGCGCTTACCATCAACCTGCATGCCCAGAGTCATAAACCCCTGGATCACGATGCTTACGAGATCTGGAACCGTATCAACGAGAAGGCGATCTCTCCTGACGGCCAGTGGGTGCTGTTCTCCTACGGACCGGAGAACGGGGATGCCCATCTGCAGGTTCGCCGTACGGCCGAAGAGACACGCCACGAATTTCCCCGCGGGGTCTCGGCGGCCTTCAGCTACGATTCCCGTCATGCCGCCTTCCTGATCAAGCCCGCCAAAGCGGCGGTTCGAGAGGCCAAGCTGGCGGAGACAAAAGCGGAAGAGATGCCGAAAGATTCGCTGGGCATCCTGGACCTCGCCAGCGGCGCAGTGGTTTATGCCGGACCGGTGAAATCCTATCAGCTGCCCGAAAAAGCCGGGGGCTACCTGGCGTATCTGCTGGAAAAAATGCCGAAAATGCCGGACAGCACGGCGGCAGACAGCGCAATAGCGCCAGCTCCCAAATCCTCAAAAGGCGATAAAAAACCGGCAACAAAGCAGAAGACCAAGGAGAAGCCTGAAGGTACGACCCTGGTGCTGCGCGATCTGAATGGCGGCAGCGAAACCCGTTTTCAGAATGTGCTGGAATACCGTTTTTCGAAGGATGGGCGCTGGCTGGTATACAGTGCCTCCAGCAAAGACAGTAGCGCCGACGGCATGTTTGCGGTCGAGACTGTCAGCGGCACGGCAACTCCGCTGCTCACCGGCGGAGGCGATTACCAACAAGCCGCTTTCGACGACGCCGGCCGGCAAGTCGCTTTCCTCAGCAATCGCGATGCCGATGCGGCTGAGCAACCGGCATATCGCCTATATTACCGGGCGCTGGAAAAAGGCGAAACCCGGATGCTGGCACAGGAAAGCAGTCCGGGCATTCCCGCCGGCTGGTGGATCAGCGAACATCAGGCGCTCTATTTTTCACGCGACGGCAAACGGCTTTTCTTTGGCACCGCCCCCCGCCCGGGAGCCCCGGATACCAGCGCGGCAGAAATTCCCGAGGATGAGAAAGTGGTGTTGGATATCTGGAATTGGCAGGATCCCTACCTGCAGCCGATGCAGTTGAAAGACCTGGAGAAAGAGCAAAAACGCGCTTACCTGGCGGTGCTGCACCTCGACCGCCAGCAAATTGTACAATTAGGCAACCAAACCATACCGGAGGTGATTCCGGGCAGCAAGGGGGATGCCGCCGTTGCTCTGGGTATTTCCAACCTCCCCTACCGCCAGGAGATGTCCTGGGATTATCCCGATTATTATGATGCTTACCTGATCGATCTCAACAGCGGCAAGGCTCGTGAAGTGCTGGAAAAAGTGCAGGCCCGTCCGGAGCTGTCCCCCCAGGCGCGCTATCTTTTCTGGTGGAACCGGCAGCAGTTGGCCTGGCAGGTGGCGGATACCCGCAGCGGCACCCCGCGGATGCTTTGCACCGGCATTTCCCATCCGCTGCAAAATGAACAGCACGACTGGCCCTACGCACCCGATCCCTATGGCGTTGCCGGATGGCTGGAAGGTGACCGCGAAGTTCTGGTATACGACAAGTACGACATCTGGTCCTGTGATCCGGCCGGCAAACGCCCCCCCCGGAATCTCACCAAAGGCTTCGGCAGAGAAAGCGACCTGCGCTTCCGTTATGTGAAACTGGATCCGGAAGCAGAATTTATTGCGGCTGCAGATCCGCTGCTGCTCTCCGGATTTCACCGGGAGAATAAGACCGCCGGTTTTTATCAGATCCTGCCTGACGGCTCTGCGGCACCCAGACTGCTGCTCAGCGACCGTAAGACCTTCTCCGATCCGCTCAAGGCAAAAATGGCGGAACGGCTGCTCTTCACCCGGGAGGATTTCCGGGAATTTCCCGATCTCTGGGTCAGCAGCGGTGATTTTAGCGATATGCAGCGGGTCAGCGACGTCAATCCCCAACAGAAAGAATATCGCTGGGGCAGCTCGCAGCTGATCGAATGGACCTCGCTCGACGGGGAGCAGCTGCAGGGCATTCTCTACCTGCCGCAAGATTTCGATTCGACCCGGAAATATCCCACCATGGTAACATTTTATGAGAAGAGTTCATACGAAGTCTATAAATACACCCCGCCCGGGCCGCACCGCTCGGTAATCAGCCCCTCGTTCTACGCCAGCCGGGGCTACGTGGTCTTTGAACCGGATATTCCTTATAAGATCGGCTATCCCGGGGAAAGTGCTTATAATGCGGTGATTCCCGGCATCACCTACCTGATCAACCGCGGATTTATCGATGAAGCCAATATCGGGGTGCAGGGGCATAGCTGGGGCGGCTATCAGATCGCCTACCTGATCACCCGCACCCATATCTTCAAGGCGGCGGAAGCGGGCGCGCCGGTGAGCAATATGATCAGCGCTTACGGGGGTATCCGCTGGCGCACCGGCATCAGCCGGATGTTCCAGTACGAGCGCACCCAGAGCCGCATCGGCGGATCGCTCTGGGAATACCCGATGCGCTATTTCGAGAACTCCCCGATCTTCCGGGCCGACCAGATCGAGACACCGCTGCTGATTCTGCATAATGACCAGGATGGCGCGGTGCCGTGGTACCAGGGCATCGAGCTGTTTGTGGCCCTGCGCCGCCTCGCCAAACCGGTGTGGCTGCTCAACTACAATAACGAACCCCACTGGCCGGTCAAATACCAGAACAAACGGGACTGGCAAATCCGTCTGCAGCAGTATTTCGATCATTATCTCAAAGATGCCCCGGCGCCGGTATGGCTGCAGGAAGGGGTGCCGGCGATTCAGAAGGGGAAGACGTTGGGGTTGGAGGCTGAGGAATAGGCATGGGGCATGGGGCATGGGGCAAAGGTGCTCAGTATTGTGAATTTTTCAAATATGAAATCGAGTTCGATAAAAATTAAGTGTAATTTCCAGATAAAAATGCATGGTCACTGAACGGCGCCATGCCCTATGCACCATGCAACATGTAATAGAGGCAATATTGTATCACCAGCTTTCAGACCGATCAAAACAGGAGAACCCACATGGCCCAGGAAACGATTTTCAGCAAGATTATCCGGAAAGAGATTCCTTCGGATATGGTTTACCAGGATGATCTAGTGACCGCTTTCCGCGATATTAGCCCCCAGGCGCCGACTCACATTCTGATCATTCCCAACAAACTCATTCCCACGATTAACGATGTGACAGCACAGGATGAGCAAGTGCTCGGCCGGCTGTTCACGGTAGCGGCCAAACTGGCGGCGCAGGAAGGCATCGCCCACGACGGCTACCGCCTGATCATCAATTGCAACGAACATGGCGGGCAGGAGGTGTTTCACCTGCACATGCACCTGCTCGGCGGACGGAAACTGGGACGGATGCTGGCGAGATGAAGGAGTAAGGATTAAGGATGAAGGATAAAGGATAAAGGAGTAAAGATGCTGGATGCTGGAGGAAATTATCCAATATCCAACATCAAGATAGCAGCAAAAAATAAATTGATCCTTCACCCTTTACCCTTCATCCTTCATCCTTTATCCTTTATCCTTTACCCTTTATCCTTAAGTATCACTCATTAACCCATCAACATCATGAACTTCCTCACCCAACTCTGTCATCTGGAAAACAAGCGCATTATCCTGGCCAGCCAGTCGCCGCGCCGGGAGGAGATGCTCCGTGCCGGCGGCCTGGAATTTGAAGTGGTGCCGGCGCAAACCCGGGAAAATCCGCACCACTTTCAGGATGAGATCGATTACGTGCGCCAGAGCGCCCACATCAAAGCCTCCTGGGTCTGGGAGCGGGTGCAGGCCGATCTGCTAATCGCCGCCGATACGATCGTGGTGAAGGATGGGCAGATCTTCGAGAAACCGCGCGACGATGCCGAAGCCCGCGCCGTTCTGAAAACCCTCAGCGGCGTAACGCACCAGGTCATCACCGCCTTCTGCCTGCGCAGCCGGAAGCAGGAAATCATCGATCATGAGATCACCGACGTCACCTTCTACTCGTTGACCGAAAGGGAAATCGACGCCTACCTGTCCACCGGGGAACCGTATGACAAGGCCGGCGGCTACGGCATCCAGGGATGGGGAGGGATCTTCATCGAAAAAGTGCAGGGCTGCTATTTCAATGTGGTCGGTTTTCCGTTGGGACGGTTTTATCAACGATTGAAGGAATTGAACATCTGAATTGCACGCAGATTTCGCAGATTTGGCAGATTTTCGCAGATTGACCGACATGGTTACATTGCTACATTATTAAAAGAATAGATTTGCTGTTTTACCCATAATTGCAAACAAATTTTTGCATTAACAATAGACCTTATTACAAGTTAAACCATTGAATAATTTGAAGAAAGAAATAGGGTGTCATTTCGAACCCTGTCGTTTAGGGTGAGAAATCTGCCGCTGCAAAAAGCTGAAGGTGTCGATTGGTTAAATTCGGGCGCAAAAATAGATTTCTTTCCGATAGCCATCGGAACTTACGAAATGACACGCATTCAGTAAAAACAATAACATAAGCAGTAATAAGGTCTAATGTAACAATTTGGCAATGTAACCATGTCGGTCAATCTGCGAAAATCTGTCTGATCTGCGAAATCTGTGTGCAATTAAATACATTCAAAGGGCTCCACATGTCAGAACCTACCGGCACCATCAAGGCCGCCGTCATCCAGGACGCCCCGGTGCTGTTTGAGCGGGGTGCATCGACCGAAAAAGCCTGCCGGCTGATTGCCGCCGCGGCATCGGAAGGCGCCAAATTGGTCCTGTTGCCGGAAGCATTTATCCCGGCTTATCCTCGGGGGCTGACCTTCGGCACGGTAGTCGGCCAGCGCAGTCCGGCCGGTCGGCGGATCTGGCAGCGCTACTGGGAAAATTCACTGGAAGTGCCCGGGCCGGAAACCGCAATGCTCGCCGCCGCGGCGCGAGAAGCGCAGGCCTGGGTGGCGATCGGCGTCATCGAGCGGGAGGGCGGTACCCTCTATTGCACCCTGCTGTTTTTCGATCCTGCCGGCAACCTGGCGGGGAAACACCGCAAGCTCAAACCCACCGCCGCCGAGCGGCTGATCTGGGGGGAAGGGGACGGCAGCTCCCTGCGAACTTATGATGCCGGCTTCGGGCTGCTTGGCGGCCTGATCTGTTGGGAGAACTACATGCCCCTGGCGCGGATGGCGCTCTATCAGCAGGGAATCGACATCTACCTCGCCCCCACCGCCGATGCCCGCGATGCCTGGCAGGCCACCCTGCGCCATATCGCCCTGGAGGGCCGCTGTTTTGTGCTGGGCTGCAACCAGTTCGTCACCCGCGATATGTATCCCACCGATCCGGATATACAGCAGGAATTACAGCAGCAACCGGAGGTGATGTGCCGGGGCGGCAGCGTGATCATTTCCCCTTTGGGAGAGATCCTGGCCGGCCCGCTGTTTGACCGCGCCGGCATTCTTTACGCCGAGCTCGATCCGGGCGAAATTTCCCGCAGCAAATTCGATTTCGATGTGACCGGTCATTATGCTCGTCCGGATATTTTCCAATTAACCATACAGCGTGACGCCCGAAAATCCTGACAAACGACGAATATGCCGCAACCGCTCAAACAGACCTGGATCGGAAAAATATCAACCCTGATTTTTCCCGAAGATACCGCAACACGTCTCACCCCCGCCGGCCGGGCCGCACTGCGCCGCTGGGTAAAGCAGATGCTGATCGTCAGCCTGGGCGGGATATTGTTCCTGACCCTCTTCCCTTTCAACTTCGACTTCACGAATCTTTGGGAGCGGCTGGCGAGCGGCTATTCCCTGAGCCCGCAGTCGCCACGAACCGGATTCATACGCGATTTTGTCGCCAATATCTTCTTTTTCATGCCGCTCGGATTTTGTATCGCTTACCTGCGGCTTTCCCGCAACCAGCGTCCCCTGCCCTCCCTGCTGATCGCCGCCGGTCTTTCCGCCCTGGTTTCGTTCACGGTCGAGACCCTGCAAATCTACCTTTTCTCCCGCTTCAGCTCGATGTCCGACCTGGTTTCCAATAGCATTGGGGGAGCGGCCGGCTGGTGGCTGGGTCATTACTACGGCGAACGGCTGCTGCTGGCGACGCTCCGGCTGCTGCGGCGCTTCGTCTCTCCCGGTTGGGCGGGAATTTGCGCGGTGCTCATCGCTGCCCATCTGCTCAACATGATTCATACGACCATCACACTACCGGATAGCCTGCGGATTAGCGATTGGAATCCGGATTACGCCCTGCTGATCGGCAATGAACAGGTCGGGAGACGCGGCTGGCGGGGCACCATCTACTCTGTGGAGATATGTAACCAGGCCGTCTCTCCGGAAGCAGTGGAACGCCTCTACCGCAACGGCAATCACATGGGAGCGCTGGGAATTCTTCCGCTGATATCTTTCCATTTTGAAGCCAACGGAACCAACCCGGCCCCTGCTGCTGTTGATACCCTGGAGATGATCTGGAAAGGAGCCGGTGCGCCGGACAGCGTTACCGGGGGGCTGGTGCTGGACGGCAGGCGCTGGCTGGAAAGCAGCAAACCGGCAACGGAACTCACCCGGGCCATCGAGCAGACCGGCCGGATGACCCTTAGCGCGGTAGTGGCCCCTGCCGACACCCTGCAGGGTGGCCCGGTGCGGATCATCTCCCTCTCCCGTGATTTTTTCCAGCGCAACTTTACCCTGGGCCAGCACCTTTCGCACCTCTATTTCCGCCTGCGCACCCCGCTGAGCGGGCGCAACGGCACCAATCCCCAGCTGATCGTGCCGGGCATTTTTTCTCCCGGTCAACCGCTACACCTGGCGCTGACCTACGACGGCTCGGAAATCGTTCTATACCGTAACGGGGTCCGCCATCCCCGCTCGCTGCGAATGATCCCGGAAATGGCCTACTTTAGCAGGAGAACCACCCTGATCGGGGATGTGCCGGAATCCTATCTGCTGCTCTATGACATCGCGGTATGCTTCCCGGTGGGCCTGCTGCTGGTGTTTGTGATGGCCGGTCTGGGATTCGACCAAAAAAGTTACACGCTGCGGCTCACCCTCCTGGCCCTGCTACTGACACTGTGTTACGAATTGATACGCAGCGGCATCCTTGGGGCCCCGCTTGAACTGCCCGGCATCTTCCTCAGGGCGGCGATTATCCTGCTGACATATAGCTTGTTCCGCTTTCCGCCTTATGTAGATGAGATCTCACATTGCGGTTAAGTACATTGGTACATTAAGTTTTTGAAAAATACAGATTCCTCGGCTGGTGCCTCGGAATGACACAACGCCGTCATTTGAACGTCGTTTGTGAGAAATCTATAAGTACAAAAAACTTTGTATACAGTGTATTAAGCGCATTTACTGGTTTTCCGACCGACTATCTCGATATAACCTTTGAATCTGAGAAAGTAATTAATGCAGCCTTTCAACCCGGTCGGTCAATTCTCCCGCCAAATATTTTTGCACGGCGGTTTCCACCTGGTTTTCATCGGTAACGATCATCTCAATCCCCTGCGCGCGCAGGTCTTCCCAGGCTTTGCGGCCCATGCCCTGACTGATCACCACCTGGCAGTCTTTTAACCCCTCCGCCACGGATCGGTGGTGATGGGAATCCCCCGCTCCATGATGGTGATCTCCGGGTTGATGGTGCTCGTGTTTTCCGCGGAAATGTCCCGTAAAGGTATTTTGCCGCATGCTTTGATTGATAATCCTGTCTTGCTCAACTTCAAAAATGGCAAAATAGGGGCTGCGTCCGAAATGGGCGAAAATTGTTTTTCCATCTTCGGTTGCGACGGCGATTTTCATGGGTATCTCCTTTTTTAAACTTTATTATTGATCATCATATTAGACTCTCGAAATGGAGGATAGTGTCCATAAATTTGAATAAAACGAAAGGCTGAAAATCAGGTTCTGAAAACAGATTTGATTAATTCGAGTTGATTGGGGGCTTTGGGATAATATTTAAGACGTTCGGAGGTTGATCTTTTCAATTACTTTCCCTAACTTCTTTTTTATGAATAAAACACCTTAAACGAAAGGAGCAATATATGGCGACACGTCAAGCAACAGCAAAGTGGAACGGCACGCTGAAGGCGGGCAATGGTGTGATGAAATATGGCAACTTTGAAGGCCCCTTTACATTTGCATCCCGTTTTGAAGAGGGCAAAGGCACCAATCCGGAAGAGCTGGTCGGTGCAGCACATGCCGGATGCTATTCCATGTTCCTGGCTGCGCTGATCAGCGCAGACAATATGACCCCCACCCGGGTGCAAACCACCGCCTCGGTTCATCTTGGAAATGATGACGGCCCCAAAATTACCAGTATTGATCTGGTATGTGAGGCAGAAGTCCCCGGTCTGGATGCGGAGAAATTTGCCGAGTATGCCCAAAAAGCCAAGGCGAAATGCCCGATTTCCAGGCTTTTTGCCGGGACCCAGATTAATCTATCGGCGAAGTTAGTGGGTTAATATTTGACCGCACGCAAAGACGCCAAGTTTGCTAAGGATCAGGATAAGAATAATTTGTGAATATCAACGTACAATTGCCACAGAGCCACAGAGCCACAGAGCACACAGAGATTGATTTTATCTACCTGATCATTTCTCTGTGTGCTCTGTGGCTCTGTGGCTCTGTGGCTATAGTTAACGAGTTGGTTTTTAATCCGTCCTAAGCGGGTTCATTGAAATACATCCTGAGCGTTTCCGACAGGGCGAGGGTTTTGTGCTTTAGATTCATCTTGCGCGATGATATTCGAAAATCCAAACCACAGGGCAATAAAAGGATAAACGATGGCGGCAATGGACAATCGGTACAAAACCGACTTGATACACTCGGCAAGCGTGACCGGCTTATAGCGCAAATATGATAGCAGGAATTCGTAGATGGGACCCAGGGACAGCGCCAGGATTAACAGCACATTAAATCCCATCCTGTAATTCTACTATTGCATTCATTTAGATGAATCCTTATGAGTATTTCTATAACTCAGGCTTACGATCGTTTTTCCGGAATTATGTATTGCGACCTTTTTACATGATGAAATGCCGTTTTTCATTATCCATCCATCTCCCCATCCCCCCGCAGATCCCTTAACAACCGCTTAAATCCCGCCTGATATGAATCATGATCTTTCCAGTTGGTAAAATTCCCAATATGCCGGGTGCGCCGGATATCCTTTCCCCAGACCATATCAGTTTCCATCACCGCATTATCTAAGCGGATGGGGAATAATACTGTGTGTGTTAGAGTCTCCTTGTCAAAAGCGGTTTCTACTTCTTTTTCTACCCATTTACTATTGATCGAGTTTTCCGAAAGAATCAACAGCAGTTTATCATAGATGCGGATAGATTCATCAAGGGTATGCCTTATCTTATCGCCGATCTTCATATCCTCTGGGGCAAACCAGCAGCGAACTCCTTCGCTTTGCAGATCTGCATATAAACGTTTTGCAAAATCTTCATCTTTACTGGAATAGCTAATGAAACAGGAATAAAATTCAAATGCTTGTTTTTCCCAAAAAAGAAAGGGAATTTGTGCAATAAACTCATCAGATAACCCACAACCACGTAAGAAGACATCTGGGAGTTTACCAGATTTTATCAGAGTCATCTGATCGATAATACTCGGTCCGCCATGTTCACTCTCATCTAAATCCTTTGCACCAAATAATATAGTATTCCCCAAGACTATTTCAGATATATAGGCTGCATAAAATTTACCTCCACTAAGATTTGCTCCATAAAAATTGGTTTTGACGAGCATAGCGCCACGGAGATTGCTTCCCCTCAGATCAGCTTCACTGAAATCGGTTCCGCTAAGATCGGCTTCTTGAAGATTAGCCCTTCGTAGATTTGCGCCGATAAAGTATGCTCTATTTAAATTGGCTCCAATAAACTTAGCTTTGTTGAGTTTGGATTCAGCCAGGTTGGTTCCGCTTAGATTAGCTTTATTGAAATTGGTGCCCCTTAGATCAGTTTCGGATAAATCAGCCCCACTTAAATCAGCACCACTTAGATTTGCACTACTAAGTTTGGCATATTTGAGATTCGCTTTGCCGAGATAAGCTCCACGTGAATCTGTGCCCATTAGATTTGTCATTATGAGTCTGGCATTGCTTAGATTCACCTGCCTGAGGTCTGCTTCACTGAAATCTGCATCATTGAAGTTACTCTCAAATAGATAAGCTCCCTTGAGATCAGCATTATTAAAATTGACTCTTTGTAAATCAACTTTGGGAAGATTAACTATACTAAGATCGGGTTTAATAACCGGATTATCTATCCGCCATTGATTCCAAAATTCAACACCCTTCTTTAAAATTGCTAAATGTTCCGGATTTGCCATAGACGTATTCTTTAGTTTTGTTTAACTTAATTAATATTGCTCTTTTATTTTGATCTCTGATCCCCTCTTAAATCCTTCAAAAGTCGCTGAAATGCTTTCTGATAGGCATCATGCTTCTTCCAGAGAGTAAAATCGCCAATATGCCGTGTGCGCCGGATATCCGCCGCCCAGGAAGTGTCGGTATCCATCACCCTGCTATCTAAGCGGATGGGAAATAAAATAAGGTGTTTGTTCCGCTGTTCTTTCCCAAATGCGGTTTCCACTTCTTTTTCCACCCAGGTGCTATTGATTGAGTTCTCCGATAGGATCAGAAGAAGTTTATCATACATGCGGATGGATTCATCAATACGCTGTCGTATCTTATCGCCAATCTTCATATCTTCCGGGGCAAACCAGCAGCGCACACCTTCGCTTTGCAGATCGGCATGTAGTCGTTTGGCGAAATCTTCATCCTTGCTGGAATAGCTGATGAAGCAGGAATAGAACTCAAAAGCTTGCTTTTGCCAGAACAGAAGCGGGATTTGAGCGATAAAATCATCCGACAAGCCGCAGCCGCGCAAGAAAGATTCCGGAAGTTTGCCGGATCTGAACCAGGGTCATTTGATCAATGAAGCTGGGTCCGTAATGGCTATGCACTTATCAAACATTTTAGCCTCTTTTAGAGATGTATCTACGAAACTGTCTTCCAAAGAAATTACACACTCGGAGATTGGCACCGGCAAAGAATTGGCATTTTGAAATTGGCACCGCTGAGATTAGCACCGCTGAGATCGGCATTGCTCAGATCGGCATTGAAATCAGATTCGGCAAGGAAGGTACCGCTAAGGTCAGCACCGCGGAGATCTGGTGCTTCTGAGATCGGCATTATCTGGCTCGCCGGAGATCGGCACCAGGTTTGGAAACGATGAGAAAGGTTTCGCGAATTTCCAGCAAAATAAATCGGCACCAATGAAATTGGAACTGCGGAGTTTGGCATCTCGCAGATCAGCACCGCGGAGATCAAGCACCGCTGAGATCATAATGTTTAGATTGGCATCGCTGAGATTGACACTACTGAGATTGGCACCGCGGAGATTTTCAACGCGGAGATCGGCACCGCTAAGATCGGCACCGCGGAGATCGGCATTGCTGAGATTGACATATTATTTATTGCGCCATTGATTCCAGTGTTTATGACCATTCTTCAATATCTCAAGATGTTTGGGATTTGCCATAACGCCTCCTACTCGGCATGGAAAATCAATATTCAAACAGCGGAATCATCTTCTTGATTATTTTTTTGAATATAGAATAATAATCGTTTCATTATCAACAGTCATTAAAATTGTCTCGAAACGTTCCTGATGAAAATACTTACTTGTTCAAAAATCTGTTGATGCAACACAAATAGCCGCTCTACTTGCGTATTCAACCCGACCTGTAAAGTATCCGGCAAGCTGTCAAAACATAGACCGTGAATCTAGCATTGCAATACACATAATCATCGTACGTGGCTTGCCATAACGCCCAAAAATCGCCGTGATTATTTGAATTTCATGGTGGGTTTATACGGTTTTGTAAGGCCTTGCTATCAGGTAAGCCACAGAGTGGAACCTGGCCGCTATCTCTACAATAACAGCAGACGCTTACAAGGGGATACCCTGTATCGGAAGGATTTCGCTGGGAGGTATCCATCTCGAATTGGGGATGGAGTTGATCCGCCGGAGATTATTCGCGATAATAAAGACGCATTTCGCCATGACGATACCTGAATAACGAACAACACCGGCTGATCGATCGTTTAAGTAAATCTTGATTACCGCATCTGAAAACTGATAACGGACAATCAACTGCCCGGTCGGTTAATGGCACTGACAACTGACAACTACCTGCTGATCAGTATCCACTGATCACTACGCCCCCTACCCCACCCATAATTTCCGGTCCAAACTCCGATACTGAATCGCCTCGCTGATAAACTGCGGCTGGATCTGTTCCTGCCCCTCCAGATCGGCGATGGTGCGCGCCACTTTCAAAATCCGGTCGTAGGCCCGGGCGGAGAGCCCCAGTTGGTTCATAGCCTGCTTGAGCAATCCCTGACCGGCCTCATCCACCCGGCAGTGAGTGCGGAGGTCTTTGGGCTGCATGTCGGCATTGCAAAACAGGTGGGGACTTTCCCGGAAGCGGGCATGCTGGGTTTCCCGGGCCCGTTGCACCCGGGCGCGGATCACTGCCGAGGTCTCTCCCCCGGCGCCATCGCTGAGTTCCTGATATTTTACGGCCGGCACTTCGATCTGGATATCGATCCGGTCCAACAGCGGCCCGCTGATCCGCGCCACGTAGCGCTGGATCAGCGGCGGGGCGCAGGCGCATTCTTTGAGGGGATCGGTGGCGTAGCCGCAGGGACAGGGATTCATCGCCGCCGCCAGCATGATGCTCGCCGGATAAGTGATCGACAGCGCCGCCCGGGCGATGGTCACCTTGCCGTCCTCTAACGGCTGGCGCAGCACCTCCAGCACATTCTTCTTGAACTCCGGCAGCTCATCCAGGAACAGCACCCCATGATGGCTGAGGCTGACCTCCCCGGCCGGGGGTATTTGCCCCCTCCCACGAGACCTGCATCACTTGATTGTATGGTGCGGCGCGCGGAAGGGACGGATGGCGACCATCGCCTGATTATGAGGCAGCATCCCGGCGACGGAATGGATTTTAGTGGTCTCCAGCGCCTCCTCCATGCTCAGGGCGGGCAGGATGGTGGGCAGACGCTTGGCCAGCATGGTCTTGCCGGATCCGGGCGGGCCAATCATGATGATGTTATGACCCCCCGCCGCCGCCACCTCCAGGGCACGCTTGACGTGGGCCTGGCCTTTCACGTCTGCGAAATCGACTCCGTAGAGCTGGTGATTTTGGAAGATCGCCTCCATATCCACCTGGTAAGGGGCAACCTCCTCCTCGTGATTCAGAAAATCCACTGCCTGACGAAGGGTTTCCACCGGATAGATATCCAGTTCCTCCACCATCGCCGCTTCCCGGGCGTTGGCGGCCGGCACCACCATTCCGCGCAGGCCCTTCTCCCGAGCCTGCCAGGCCATGGAGAGCGCCCCGTGCACCGGGCGCAGGGTGCCGTCCAGGGCCATCTCGCCGATGATGATGTGATCGTTCAATCGCGCCTCGGCAATCTGCCCCAGCGCTGCCAGAATGCCGATGGCGATTGGCAGATCGTACCCGCGCCCTCTTTGCGAATATCCGCCGGCGCCAGGTTGATGGTGATGCGCTTCTGGGGAAAATTATAACCGCTGTTCTTGATCGCCGACATCACCCGCTCCCGGCTCTCCTTCACCGCCGAGTCCGGCAGGCCCACCAGGGCGAAATTCATCAACCCTTGCTCCAGGCTGGATTCCACCTCCACCAGGTAGGCGTCAATCCCCATTAGTGCGGCTGAGAGTACTCTTGATAGCATCATTTCACCTTTACGTATGATCTATACTCGAAATAGAACGCGGATGACGCGGATTTACGCGGAGAACTGACAGGTTAAAGGCATTCTCAAGCTTAACTCAATTTCTGATGACTAATCGTTCGGTCTTTGAAAGAGCTACTTTTTTTTGTGTATACTTTGCGTCTGAATTCTGCTTTTTTGCCGAAATTTAACAGAAGACCAAATTCAAATTGAGTGGCTTTTAGGTAATTGATGAGCTTGAAATTCATGCTCTTTTGCACAATCGACCAGCAGCTTTTAATTCAACAATGACAATATTTTCAACCACTATATCTGCAAAATATTCACCAACGATACTTCATTCCGATACCGAACTTTAATCGGGTTTTGTTGCTTCACTGAATGACTAAGTTCATTCAATTCTTTCGTTAATGCATTTTCATATACCCGTTCCAGAAATCCAAAGCCTAAAGCATTATTAACTTTATAAAAAGCTTTAATAATATTTTTCGTAACCTGATTCGGATTCATCATTTCCAACCCCTTTGTAGTTCAATCTGCATAAATCTGCCAATCCGCGTAATCCATGAAGCCAAGTCAGCAACACCAGCCTCATTTATATATTCACCTCAATCCCCATAATTCAGAAAAATAATTGAAAATAACCGGCATTGTTTTTCCGCCGATGTTGTGGTATAATCTCCTCCGGGAGAGAGGGTCATCCGATTGATTATCGAGGAGCGGTTATGGAAAATTTTGCCATTGAAAATTTTATTGCAATGATCGTTTTAAGCTACCTGTTGGGATCGCTTCCCACCAGCATTATCGCCGGGAAATTGCTTAAGGGGATTGATATCCGCAAGGAAGGCAGCGGAAATGCCGGCGCCACCAATGTCTTCCGGGTGCTTGGCCCCAAAGCAGGCATCACGGTGATGCTGATCGACATGCTCAAGGGGCTGATCCCGGTGATCTGGTTCGCACCGCTTGGTGCCAACAGTGGACTGCTGGGATGGGAGATGATCAATTACCAGATCCTGGCCGGGCTGGCGGCGGTGTTCGGGCATATCTGGACCATCTTCGCCGGATTCCGCGGGGGCAAGGGGGTGGCCACCGGGGCGGGCATGATTATCGGACTGGGCCCCTGGGCGGTGCTGATCTGCATCATCGTGTTTGGTATTACCGTCGCTGCCACCCGCTATATCTCCCTGGGATCGATCCTGGCTTCCCTCACCTTCATGGCGGTGATCCTGGTGCAGCGGTTCGTGCTGGGCCAGGAAGTGCCGATGCAAATGCTGATTTTCAGCATCTTCATCCCGGCCCTGATCATCTTCACCCACCGCGCCAATGTGCGGCGCCTGCTGAAGGGTGAGGAAAACAAAATGGCGTTTTGGGGGAAGCGCGGGGCGAAGTGAGTATATTGAGTGCGTGGAGTGAGTGCGGGTGCGTGAGTGCGGTGCGGAGTGCGGAGTGCGGAGTGCAAAAGATAATAAATATCGTGAGCGGAGCGAACAATCGTGAGCGGAGCGAACAAACATCGCGAAGTGAGCAAATATCGTGAGCAAAGCGAACAAACATCGCGAGCGATAGCGAGCTAACATCATCGCGAGCGCGAGCGCCAGCGAACAAACATCGCGAGCGATAGCGAGCTAATATCGTGAGCAAAGCGAACCAAACTAAAAGGATCAATCGTGGATAAGGTTGTCAAAATTACCGAGATCCCCGGAGCCAGACTGCTCAACCGGGGAAAAGTGCGCGATATTTACGATGCCGGCGATCACCTGCTGATCGTCACTACCGACCGGATCTCTGCTTTCGATGTGGTGATGGATCAGGGCATTCCCGGCAAGGGCATCGTGCTGACCCAGATCTCCAAGTTCTGGTTTTCCCAAACCGCTGATATCGTCAAAAATCACTTCATCACCGACATAGTAGCCGATTTTCCCGCCCCGTTTAACCAATACCAAGAGATGCTCGCCGGCCGCGCCATGCTGGTCAAGAAAGCCCGGCCGCTGCCGGTGGAATGTATCGTGCGCGGCTACCTGGCCGGCTCCGGCTGGAAAGAATACCGCCAGTCCGGCACCCTGCATGCGATGGCCCTTCCGCAAGGCCTGCAAAACTCCTCTCGGCTGCCCGAGCCGGTCTTCACCCCTTCCACCAAGGCGGAACAGGGGCTGCACGATGAAAACATCACCTTCGAGCAGATGCTGCATCTGGTCGACCGAGCGACCGCCGAGAAAGTGCGAGAGGTCAGCCTGAGCATATACCAACGGGCAGTCGGCATCGCCGAAGCCAAAGGCATCATCATCGCCGACACCAAGTTTGAGTTTGGCACCCTGGACGGCGAGATCATTCTGATCGACGAAGTGCTCACCCCGGACTCTTCGCGCTTCTGGCCGAAGTCGCGCAATACCAGCCCGGGAAGTCGCAGCCGAGCTACGACAAGCAGTATCTGCGCGACTACCTGGAAACCCTCGACTGGGGCAAAACCCTCCCCGCCGCAACTGCCGGAGGAGATCGTGCGCAATACCGCCAAGAAATACAAAGAAATTCTGGAAATTCTGAAAGGCTGAGATCATGCCGCAACCCATATCCGTAATCGGCGCGGGCAGCTGGGGCACCACGCTGGCGGTTGTCGTCCTGCCAACAAAGGTTATGACACCACCCTCTGGGTATTTGAGAGCGACCAGCTTGCCCTGCTGGAAAGCGAACGCACCAACCGGAAATATCTCCCCGGGGTGATGTTCCCTGAGAACCTGCGGCTGAGTGGGGATTTGTCCGCCGCCACCCGCAGCGCCGATTACCTGGTGCTGGTGGTGCCGACCCACGTGATGCGTGAGGTGTGCCGGCGCATCGCGCCGGATGTGCGGCCGGAGCAGATTGTCATCAATGCCTCCAAGGGGATCGAGAACGATACCCTCAAGCGCATGTCGGAAGTGATCGGGGAGAACCTGCCGCTGGACAACCGCCACATCGCCACGCTTTACGGGCCCAGTCATGCTGAAGAGGTCAGTCAGGAGATCCCCACCGCGGTGGTGGCCGCCTCCAGCGACCTGAGCACCGCCCGGCGGGTGCGCGATCTCTTCCTGACCGACTACTTTCGGGTCTATTCCAGCCAGGACATCATCGGAGTGGAATATGGCGGCTCGCTAAAGAATGTGGTGGCAATTGCCGCCGGCATCTGCGACGGCGCCGGCTTCGGCGACAACACCAAGGCGCGCTGCTCACCCGTGCCCTGGCGGAAATTTCACGCATGGGCGTGACGATGGGCGCCCAGCCGGAGACCTTCGCCGGGCTGTCCGGGATCGGCGACCTGATCGTGACCTGCATGAGCAAGCACAGCCGTAACCGCCATGTCGGCGAGCAGATTGGCAGGGGACGCACCCTCCAGGAGGTGCTGGACGAGATGGTGATGGTGGCGGAAGGGTGCGCACCACCCGTTCAGTGCACCAGCTTTACCGCCGGCATGGGGTGGAAATGCCCATCGCCGAGCAGGTCTACCAGGTGCTCTTCCACGACAAAATCCCCATACCGCCATGGCGGAACTGATGACCCGGGATGCCAAGGAAGAAGACTGAATGAGTGGATGGGAGGATGGGTAAATGAGTGGATGAGTGAATGGGTTAGACCGCGCAAAATTGTCGTTCCCCATACACGCATACACCCATCAACCCATTCACAGATTCCCCACAGTCTACTCATTTATCGCTTTATCCTGAACGCCTTCTCAACTTATCTTCTCATGCATCTTATCAATAAAATACGGCAGCATTTCCCGCCAGGTGGGCCAGTCGTGAGGCATGTCGTGCCCCCAGAGATCCAGCCAGTGGGACACCTGCTTGGCGTGCAAGATCTCAGAGAGCTGCACCGAGGCATGGGGCGCTTCATAATCGCCCTGACCGCTGGCGATGATGATGCTGCGGCTGCGCATGTGGTTCAGCATATATTCGTCGTTCCAACGGGGAAGGTAATCTACCGGCGAGTTGAAATAGCAGTTTTCATCGTAATAGCCTTTGCTATAGTATTTCAGGTCGTAGTACCGCTCATCGCGATGGTGCCGGCAAACACGTCCGGGCGGCGGAAAAAGATGTTGCGCAATGCAGCGCCCCAGCGACGCGCCGGTAGTAACGATCGGCACCGGCCCCTGGCAATCGGTAAAGATAAACGGCACCACCTCCCGCATGATATACTCGTTATGCTGCTGGTGGCGGATCGCCTTGTCACGCGGATGCATGTGGTTGTTCAGCCAGCTCTCGCTGTTGATGCTGTTGATCGAATAAACCTTGCATTTACCGGCCTCGATCTGCGGCGCCAGGGTGTGGATCATCTGGAACCGCTCGTATTCCAGAAAATCGGCCGCCGCAGTGGGAAACATCAGCAGGGCAAAGCCGTAATGGCCGTATGCAACCGTGGGCATGTCCTTGTTAAGATTGGGACTCCACCAGGTGTGTATTTCTCGACGCATTTTCAACTCTCCATCGTTATATTTTAAGCATTTGTTAACAGTTTGGTGAATACATTGTGCCACAGAGGCACAGAGATCACAGAGTTTCGGTTCTCAGTAATCGCTTGCCATTCTCTGTGAACTCTGTGTCTCTGTGGCAAAAAAGCACAAGAAAAGGTTGACCTATCAACTATCAGGCGCGATCATGTTTACTAAATATTGGGTTGAAAATCAAGGGTTATTTTATCATACGGAAAGGATCATCGATGGACTACCTCGAAGAAATTTTGCAGGCGGCGCAGCGGATCCGGCCTTATGTCCGGGAAACGCCATTGCTTCGCTCTGCTTATCTTTCCCGGGAGAGCGGGGGTGAGGTATACTTGAAGCTGGAAAACTTGCAGCACACCGGCTCCTTCAAGCTGCGCGGGGCCTTCAATAAACTCCTCTCCCTCACCCCGGCGCAGCGGGAACGGGGGGTGATCACCGCCTCTTCCGGCAATCACGGCGCGGCGCTGGCTTATGCGCTGCAGGCGCTGAACGCCAATGGAACCATCTACGTGCCGACGGATGCCTCGCTGGCCAAGATCGCCGCCATCCGCGCTTTCGGGCAGGAGTGCAATTTTATGGGGATGATTGCGTGGAAACGGAAGCTTTTGCTCGCCGACAGGCGGAACGGCATGGAATGATCTACATATCGCCTTATAACGATCCGCAGATCATCGGCGGGCAGGGCACCATCGCGGTAGAGTTAGCGAAGCAGTTGGATCATATCGATGCGGTCTTTGCCACCCTGGGCGGCGGGGGACTGCTCTCCGGCATTGGTCTGTACCTGAAAACGGTTTTTCCGAGAATGCGGCTGGCGGGTTGCTCCCCGGCCAATTCCGCGGTAATGCTCGACTCCCTTCGTGCCGGCAAGATCCTTGACTTGCCCTCACAGCCCACCCTCTCCGACGGCTCGGCCGGCGGGGTAGAAGCGGGCGCCATCACTTTCGATATCTGCCGCAAAGTGCTGGATGATTCAATCAAAGTCAGCGAAGACGCCATCGCCCAGGCAATGCGCGACATCTTCACCCACGAGCACCTGCTGATCGAAGGCGCCGCCGGCGCGGCAGTGGCCGGCTTCCGGGAGCGCCAAAAAGATTACCGCGGCCAGAATGTGGTGATCATTCTCTGCGGCGCCAACCTCGCGCCGGATACGCTAAAATCGATCTTCTAAATTAATCCCGTTTCCTTACCTTCCCGTTGACATTGTCGATCGACAGCCCGCCGCTGCCGGACTCGCGGATATAGACATCTTTCGACACGGTGTCGATGGTGATGCTGCCGGAACCGTCGGTCACCTCCACGCTGCCGGTGATGCGCCGGATGGTGAGGCTGCCGGAGCCGTCATCCACTTCCAGATCGCCCTCCACCTGGTCGATATCGATCGAACCGGAGCCGTCTTCCACTTCCACCCGGCCGCGCACCCGCTCGATGCTCAGGCTGCCGGAGCCGTCATCGAGCACGATGTCGCCTTCGATATCGCGAATTTCTATTGAGCCGGAGCCGTCGTTGATATCCAGCGCCATCGGCTGGGGCACTTCCACGGTCAGGTTGATCACCCATTGCGATTGGAGAAAAAGGAGTTGTCAATTTTGCTCTCCTAAAACGCCCGGTTGCCGCGCTTCTCCAGCCGGAGGGTGACGTTGCGGTCGATAAAATCATCCAAATCGCCTTCCCGCACCCCATCCACTTCGATCTCGGCGGTGACGCGAATCTCGTTCAGCCCCGCTTTTCCAGCAATGCGCAGGAAGCCGCTGCCGCAATCGACTTCCAGCTTATTGATGCCGCTGGCGGACAGATTCAGTTTTTCGGTCTTATCCGCGCCGGCCAGAGCAGCCAGCGACAGGCTCAACAAAGCAATCAAAATCATTCTTAGCATGTTTTCCTCCGATATTGTTTTCTAACCATACTGGTTTTCGGCGATAGAGTTGCGTCATTTATCGCATCGTCAGAAGTTAGATCAGCGGAAGAATGAAAAGGTTTACCGGAAGATCAAGATTTTAATTGCACGCAGATTTCGCAGATTGGACAGATTTTCGCAGATAAGACTCAATCAATATTGTCGTCGTTGACCTTTGGCGTCATTGGTGCTTCGCACGTCATTGGCCTTCGGCGTCATTGGCTTTGCCTCATTTCGACATTAAAACGATTTGGTTATCTTAAACATTCGTGTTTATTCGAGTATATTCGTGGCAAAAAACAATCTGTGTAAATCTGCCCGATCTGTGGAATCTGTGTGCAATTATAAACCGAATACCTACTCGACCATCCCAATATGATAAAACTGATACGGAAACAGCTTCCCATGTTTGAGCAGGTCTTCTTTGTATTGCGGGTCGATGATGAAGATCAGCCCGATGCCCATGTTGAAGGTCTGGCGCATATCCTCCACCGGCACCCCGCCGGTCTGCTGGATCAGATCAAATACCGGCGGCACCGGCCAGTTGCCCCAATTGACATTAAGCTGCAGACCGTCCTGCAGCAGGCGGCGGGTATTCTTTTCGATCCCCCCGCCGGTAATGTGGGAGATGCCCTTCACCGGGAAGGCGTCGGTCACTTTCTGGATCAGGGGATAGTAGTTGGGATGGATTTTCAGCAGTTCGTCGGCCACGCTGCCTTGCAGCGGCTCATGATATTGATCGATTTCAAATGCTTCCAACAGCACCTTGCGGGCCAGGGTGTAGCCGTTGGTATGCAGGCCGTTGCCGCTGATGCCGATCAGCAGATCCCCCGATGCGATGTCACGCCCGTCAATGATGCGCGATTTTTCCACCACCCCCACGATGGTGCCGCTCATATCATATTCGCCGGCCTGGTAAAAATCCGGCATCTCGGCGGTCTCGCCCCCGATCAGCGCCACCCCGGCATTTTTGCAGCCGACGGTGATGCCGGTGATCACTTCCTCGTAGACCGCGGGATCCAGATGGCCGCAGGCAAAATAATCCAGGAAAAACAACGGCTTGGCGCCGCAAACCGCGATATCATTAATGCAGTGGTTGACCAGGTCCTGCCCCACAGTATGGTGACGGTTGGCCAGGATCGCCACCTTCAGTTTGGTGCCCACCCCGTCAACCGAGGAAACCAGCACCGGCTCCCGGCAGCCGGTTTCGGAAAGATCATAAAATCCCCCAAACAGTCCCACCCCGGACAGCACCGCCGGGGTATGGGTGGCATTGATGCGGTCTTTCAGATTTCGAAAAGAACTTTCCGCTTTCTCGATATCCACCCCGGCATCCTTATAGGTCGTCTTGCGGCTCACGTTTTTCCTTTCACAGGCTGGTTGCAAATCAATATTTAATTGCCACAGAGACACAGAGCACACAGAGTTTTAGTAACTGAATTCCGTTCTCAGTGAACTCTGTGTCTCTGTGGCAAAAAAAGGTCAGAATAGACGCTCAATCCTTATCGGCCGGGGCGGAGGCGGCCAGTCCCAGCTCGGTCATGTATTGTTCCCGCACCCGCTCAAAGAAACCCAATACCGCCGGCTCGCGATAATCCGGATAGGTCCAGGGCTGAGGCTGGAAATGTCCCTTTAGAAACAGCAGGTGCAGATCGGCAAATATCCCTTGCCCAGATAAACCCGGTGACTGTAATCCTTAGTGGTCGCCAGCACCAGCCGCGGGGCGCAGATATAGCCCGGATCGATATTGACCCGGCGCTTTCCGCCGTCGGCAACGCTTTCTTCCAGGCGATTGGTCGCCAGTTTGATATCCGGCAGGCGTTCGGCATCGATCAGTCCCTGAAATGAAATCATCCGCTTCTTCAGGGACCCCCCATCTCTGCGGTATAATAATCGGTGTGATGGAAATCGTACCAATCCATGGCCATGTCAAGCGGAGCAAATAGCCGCTCCAGCGCCGCCTGAAGTTCCGGCCACTGCTCTTCCGCTTGCACCGTCACAGCGGCAATCAATTTGACCGGATGATAGGATTTTACGCTGCCCATAGGAATCGTGCAGTCATTCGCATTGTAGAGAAAATTTGTTAAAGTTTACCATCCGTTCTTGGTCGTTGGTTATTGGCAAAAACTGTTTTGACCAAAAGCCAACGGCCAATAGCCAATGACATTTTGAAAATTGCAACAAGATTTAAAAGACAGGCATTCAGACCTTAACCGGCTCTCCCCGGTAAAGCGAATCGATCTCATCCTGATAATTCTTTTCCACGATCTTGCGCTTGATTTTCATCGAGGGAGTCAGCTCCCCGCTCTCCACGCTGAAGGGTTGCTCCACCAGAATGAATTTCTTAATCGATTCGTGCGAGGCGCACTGCTGATTGACCCGGTCGATCTCCTGCTGCATCATCTCGATCACCTGGGGATGATCGCAGAGGTCTTTATAGCTGCGGAACTCGAGCTGATGATCGGCAGCATATTTTTCCAGTTCCGGAAAGGTCGGCACGATAATCGCCGAGCAGAACTTGCGTTTATCGCCGATCACCAGCACCTGCTCCACGAAGCGGGAGGTGATCAGCATGTTTTCCATCTTCTGCGGGGCGACGTTTTTCCCGCCGGCGTAACGACGATGATGTTCTTCTTGCGGTCGGTGATGGTCAACATGCCGGCCTCATCGATCACTCCGATATCGCCGGTGTGGAACCAGCCCTCGTCATCGATCACTTCCCGGGTGGCGGCTTCTTTCTTATAATAGCCCTTCATCACGTGGGGGCCGCGGGTAAGGATCTCCCCGTCGGGGGCGATCTTCACTTCCACATTGTCGATCTTGATTCCGACCGAGCCGAAGCGGAATTTGTCAAGGCGGTTGACGGTAATCACCGGCGAGGTTTCGGTCAGGCCGTAGCCCTCCAGGATCTGCAGGCCGGCGGAGGTAAAGAATTCACCGATCTCTGCCGAGAGCGGCGCGCCGCCGGAGACAAAGAAGCGTACGTTGCCACCTACCAGGTCGATCAGCTTGGTAAAAGCCAGTTTACTGGCAATTTTATACTTTGCCCCAAGCAGTCCCGGCAGCGGCTGGTTGTTCTGCTGATACTGCACCGCTGCTTTCCCCACTCCCACCGCCCAGTGGAAGATCTTTTGCCGCAGGGGCGAGGCGGCTTCCACATTGGAAAGCACCCGGGCATACATTTTCTCAAACAGCCGGGGGGACGCTGGCCATCACTGTAGGACGCACCTCCTGGAGATTATCGACCACCTTTTCGATCGATTCAGCGTAAGCGATGGTAGCACCAACATAGTTGGCGGTAAAGTGGCCCACCATCCGCTCAAAGACATGGGACAGGGGCAGAAAGGAGAGCAGCCGGTCATTCTTGGAAAAGGGCAGGGCGCGCAGGGATGCTTCTACGTTGGAGAGCATATTGCCGTGCAGCAGCATCACCCCTTTCGGCTCACCGGTGGTGCCGGAGGTGTAGATGATCGTCGCCAGGTCCTCCCGGGTCACTCCAGCAACCGACTGACGGATCAAGTCGGGTTTCTTTGCCAACAGTTCCCGCCCCCGGCGGCTGACGTCCTCCAGGGTGATGGTTTTATCGTGAGAAATGCCCGCGGGATCGATCGCCACGATCTGTTTCACATTCACCAGATCCTTTTCCACCTCCGCGACCTTGGCATGCTGTGCGGCATTGGAAACGATCACGATCCGGCATCGGAATCGTTGATGATATATTTGACATCCTGCGCCAGCAGGGTGGTATAGATCGGCACCGACACCGCCCCGTTGGCCAGGATGGCGAAGTCGCAGAAGGCCCACTCCTTGCTGTTTTCCGCCAGCAGGATCACCTTGTCATCTTTCTTTACCCCCAGCGCTGCCAGACCGCCGGCGATATCGTTCACCCTGGCTTCAATTTCGCCAAAGGTCAGGGTCTGGAAACTGCCGTCGTCTTTATACATCATCCCGGGATGATCCGGCAGGTTTTTACAGGTATGATAAAACATATCCGCCAGGTTCGCGTACGCCATTTCTCCTCCGTTGGGTATTGGTCAGACAGGCTCTATATTATGAAAAAGAAATGAATAAGTCAATATCGCGAGCGTCAGCGAGCAAACGCCGAGCCCGCTTTCCAGCCCGGGAAACGGTCTTCCATGCTCAGGCGGTAGCCGATCCGGAAGAGCAGGCGGATGTCGTCGATCGCCCCGCGCAGATCCCAGGTGGCCGGATCGTATTCATCGCCCGGCTTGTGGTAAAATTCAGCGGTCCATTGGCTGCTGGCGGCCAGGATCTCTTCCGGAGATTTTTCAATATGATCGATTCCCATCTTGGTGTAAAGCGCTGGCACCCCCTGCTTGGCAAAACTGAAGTGATCGGAACGGTAGAAAATCCCTTTCTCCGGTTCCGGGTCCGGCCGCACGTAGCGCCCCGCCGCAGTGGCGGCCTCCTGCACGTATTCATCCAATTCCGACTGCCCCAGGCCGATCACGGTAATATCCTTCATAGGCCCCCAGATGTTCAGCGCATCCATGTTGATCGCCGCCACGGTTTTCTTGAGCGGATATACCGGATGCCCAGCGTAGTATGCCGATCCGAGCAGCCCCTGCTCTTCCGCCGTCACCGCCAGCAGCAGGATCGAGCGGCGCGGTTTTTCCGGCAGCCCGGTAAAGGCCCGGGCCAGGGAGATTAGCGCAGCAGTGCCGGTGGCGTTATCGCGCGCGCCGTTGAAAATGTTGTCGCCCTCCATTTCCGGATTGATCCCGAAATGGTCCCAGTGAGCGGTATAGATCACTACCTCGTCGGGCCGCTCTCCCCGGGCAGCAGCGCCAATACATTGCGCGACACCGAGCGGCGAATCCGGTTTTTCAGCTTCATATCATACGTCACCCCCAGACTGTGAGCACGGAAGCCCCGGCGGGCGGCTGCGGAGGCCTCTTTGCGATAATCCAGCCCGGCAACCGAAAACAGATCCTGCGCTGCCGGGGCGGAAATCCAGCCTTCCATGGCGCAGCGTGACATATTGCGGTCCGCCGCCTCCATATAAAACTGCGGGCCGCTCCAGCCGCTCTGCACCACAAACCAGGGATAACCGGCCGGCAGATTATCATGCACAATCAGCACCCCCGGCAGCCCCTGGCGGGCGGCCTCTTCATATTTATAGGTCCAGCGTCCGTAATAGGTCATGGACCGGCCGGTAAAAAGCGTGCTGTCCCTGGTTGCAAAGCCGGGATCATTCACCAGCACGATCACCGTCTTGCCGCTTACGTCGATCCCGGCATAATCGTCCCAGCCATATTCCGGGGCTACGATGCCGTAGCCGGCGAACACCATTTCGGAATTGCGGATTTGCAGCGAGTCGACCACCCGCCGGGTCAACCCCACAAAGCCCTGCCCCAGGGGAATGCTCAGCCCCGCCCGGTGCCGCGCACTTCCAGCTTCGGCCGGGGTGGTGGTGATCTCCACCAGCGGCACATCCTGGAAATAGCTCTCCCCATTGCCCGGCTGCAACCCCAACGCGGCGAACTGATCCCGGAGATAGTTAACGGTTTTCTCCTCTCCCGGCGAGGACGGTGAGCGGCCTTCGAAGTCATCCGAAGCAAGCGTTTTCAGATGGGTGGTGTAGTCATCCAGTTCAATCAGCGCCGCAGCGGCATCCACAGAAGATTCATTTTGAGCCGTAATCCCGGCAGTCAACAGCAATAGCACCAGTTCATATATATTGGATGAATTTCATGAACGTTTTTCCTGATTAATGAAAGGTGAAGTTCGACGCTGAGCATCGAACGAGAAATTGAAAATCATTAACGATTAAGGATAAGCCCCATCCACCTACTCACAACGCCTTCACTTTCCGCAATCCAGTAATAATCTTCCATTCTTCAGCGGTCACCGGCTGCACCGAGAGCCGGCTCATCCGGAATAAGGCCATGTTTTCCAGGCCGGGGATCTCTTTAAGTTCAGTGATAGGGAT
The DNA here is from genome assembly GCA_020635015.1 of Calditrichia bacterium. Taxonomy (GTDB): domain Bacteria; phylum Calditrichota; class Calditrichia; order RBG-13-44-9; family J075; genus JACKAP01. Next base: position 166,159 of record JACKAP010000002.1, read on the forward strand.
CGGGCGATCCAATTCCTTGAAAGCCTGCACATCGACCATATCCCAGCGGGGATTATCCGGGGCACTTTTGGGGTCATAATATTTCGCGGAGGGGTCAAACTGAGTGTGGTCAGGGTAGGCGGTGCGCACCACCCGGGCAATACCGGCGATTGCCGGCGGTTTAACTACGCTGTGGTAAATGAACACCAGATCGCCTTTCGCCATCTGCCGCATATGGTTGCGCGCCAGGTAATTGCGAATACCGTCCCAATGCTCCCGTCGATCCGGACAGTTCTTCAGATCCTCCCAGGAGAAGGTCTCCGGCTCGGTCTTCATCAGCCAATACTGCATGCACAAATTTCCTTACTATTTCTTACATCGAAAGCTGTCTATGGTTTTTCATAGAACGCGGATGACACGTTCTATTCAACTTTTCACGACTGGGGCACTTCCACCAGCAGCAGTTGGAACTCACCCCGGCGGCTGCCCTCCTTCACCTTAAATTTCAGCACCTTGCCGGATTCGCTATATTCCAGGATGTGATCAAACTCCTCAACCGTATTCAGGTTATTGCCGTCAATGCTGACCAGGATCGAGAACGGTATCACCCCGGCTTTCTCCGCCGGGCTGCCGGTGGTGACGGATTCGATCAACAATCCTCCGGTGACGTTGTAGCGTTCCTTCTCATCCGCGCTGAGACCGCGCAGGGAAATACCCAGATTGTCAAATTCAGGCTCTTCTTCGTCGTCGCTACCGCGGACTGCGGGCACACTGGCGGCCGGCGCTTCGCCCAGTTCCACATCCACTTCCCATTTGCGGCGGTCGCGCCACACCAGCAGGGTAACCGTATCGCCGGGCTGGTGCTGGGCGATTTTGATCTGTAAATCGTTTACCGAATTGACGCTCTCCCCATCCACCGCCAGAATAATATCGCCGCGCTGCATGCCGGCTTTATCGGCCGGAGAACCGGGGCCGGTCGATTCGATCCGCGCGCCCATGGGGCGGGTCATCCCCTCCCGCTTGGCTTCCTCATCGTCTACCGGCTGGATCACCACCCCAGGATCGCCCGGCGAACCCGGCCGTAGCGCAGGATATCATCCACCACCTTTTGGCGAGGTTGACCGGTATCGCAAAGCCATGCCCCTGGTAATATCCGTTGCGGGTGGCAATGGCCGTGTTCATGCCGATCACCTCTCCATTCAGATTGACCAGGGCTCCCCCGCTGTTGCCGGGATTGATCACCGCATCGGTCTGATAAAAAATTTTCCACCCGGTAGCGGTAACGGGTGTCGATGATGTTGATGTTCCGCCCCAGTGCGCTGACAATGCCGGTGGTGACGGTAGAGGTAAAATTCAGCGGATTGCCGATCGCCATCACCCACTCACCGATCTGCACACTGTCGGAATTGCCGATAAAGGCGGCGGGAAGCGCAGTGCCTTCAATCTTTAGCACCGCCACATCGGTAGTGGGATCGCCTCCGACCAGTTCCGCCACGTATTCCCGTTTATCAAAAGGATCACGTTCAGATCACTGGCATCTTCCACGACATGATAGTTGGTCATGATGTAGCCGTCGGGGCTGATCAAGATACCCGATCCGGAACCGGGGCTCTCCATCTCGTTATCCTCGTCGTCTCCTTCATCCGGGTCACGGTCACGGAAAAAAGGCAGAAAATCGATCGGCGGATGTTTGAAGCGGCGCATGCTGTGGATCGACACCACCGTCGGGAGAATTCTCCGGGCGGCGTTAACAAAAACGTGATTGGGATTGCCGATCGGCGGGTATTTACCGGATATCCGCGGCATTTCCTTCTCCCCGCCTTCCGGCCGCTCGCTGCTGCGCCAGGCGATGCTGTCGGCGCCGGGACGCGGCTCCTGCCGATCGGTGCGATATTCCCGGAACCCGGAACCGGTGGCATCTTCTACGCCCTGGGCAGGTCCCTGGCTGCCGGAAATCGAACGGTCGCTGCGAGCCATATTCCCGGACGGCGACTGGGTCGCGACCGTGAGCACCCAGGCCATCAGCACCACGACGGCAACACCGCTCAGCAAAACAGCCAGCTTCTTCAAATTCTCCATTCGGATACCCGTTATGTTTAAGATACTATTTCCGTATTTTATCCCTCAACCTTTTCCCAATTGACATGCTACCATAAATAAAACATTTTTGGGTTGAAAGCAAACTTTATTGCGTCATAATGGTTGCAGGGGCATCGAAAATTGGTTAACTTTGCCAGTTCATTGGGTCATTAAATTCATCTATCATAACGTTAGGCGGATTCAACCATATCAAGCAGACATGAGGAGGCATTATGATCAGCAAAACAATTCGTTTCACTCTGGGCACTGGCATTGATCCTGGCCGGAAGCGGATGCAGCAGTTGGACCAAAGCGCAGAAAGGCGCGGCGATCGGCGCCACCTCCGGCGGGGTTGTCGGCGGGGTCATCGGGAATGCCGCCGGTAATACCGCATTGGGCGCCATCCTGGGCGCAGCGATCGGCGGGGCGGCCGGCGCTTACATCGGCAGCTACATGGACAAGCAGGCCGCCGAGATCGAAGAAGATATCCAGGGCGCCCGGGTAGAACGGGTCGGAGAAGGGATCAAGATCACCTTCGATTCCGGCATCCTGTTCGATGTTAATAAGTCCGATATCAAGCCGGCGGTGCAAACCGAGCTGGGCGATTTGGCGGTCATCCTGAACAAGTATGAAGACACCAACATCCTCCTCGAAGGCCATACCGACAATACCGGCTCGGATGAGTATAACATGACCCTCTCGCAGAAACGCGCCCAATCGGTAGCTGGCTATCTCTCCGGCAAAGGAGTCAATGTTGCGCGGGTCACCATCATGGGTTACGGCGAATCCCAGCCGATCGCCACCAACGACACCCCGGACGGCCGCACCCAAAACCGCCGGGTGGAAGTGGCCATCTATGCCAACGAGAAGCTGAAGAAAGTCGCCAAAGACAAGACCCAGGAACAGCGGTATAATATTTGGTTATCACCGTTTACCAACGACGTAAACGGTGATAACCAAATAACTCGACGTTTTGTCTTTTGCGCTGAAGGCGCAACACTTTTACCTGTATCCCGGGGTAGCGCCCCGGGAGTATTCAACCTCAGATAAACCTGCACATTTGCGCCAAAGGCGTAACACCTTTACCTGTATCTCGGGAATGACCCACCCTTGCCCTGCCACTGTCCGCCATCGCAGCACATGCATCACATATGAGGCCGCGCCCTTTGAAAAGCAGGTGCATTTTTGATAAGAACATCTTGCCAAAAGACGCTTGCGCTGGCAAGGCGCTTGTTGCTATATTTTTGCCCATGTCAGAAAATCGGGAACATGACCAACAGATGATATCCCAGAGACTGAGCACTCTTTCTGGTTACGTCGAGTATCACATGCTATGGCTGCTGATGATACTGATGTTGCCGGCGGTCGCGCAGGATGTCTTATCCTATCACCCCTGGGTGCCTGGCGGGAAATCACCAGTCAATATGGGTATCGCGACGATCCCTTTTCCAACGGCCGTGATCCGGATTTCCATCGCGGGGTGGATATGGCGGTTACGGTGGGCGATTCGGTTTATGCCTGGCGCACCGGGGTGGTGGCCTACACCGGCTACGACAAGATTTCCGGCAACAAGATCAAAATCGAACATGCCGAGGGTTATCTTTCCCAGTATCATCATCTCAAGCGGATTGCAGTAAAGGAAGGTCAATTGGTGGAGGCCGGGCAGTTTATCGGAACGGCGGGACGCAGCGGGCGGGTCACCGGCCCCCATCTTCATTTCACCCTGGTGTTAAACCAAAAAATTATCGATCCCACCGATTATCTGCGCAGTGCCCGGGCGATCGATCGGTCGCCGCGCTCCTCCAAACCAATCCCGGTAACCATCTACAAACATTTTGTGATCAAAAGCCATCCAGTGGAAGGGGAAGTGAAAATCAACGGGCGCAGCGCGGGGAGAACCCCGCTGGAAATCAAGCTGCCGTATGGGGAGCACTTCGTGGAGATCGATGCCGGTTCAGGTTACCAACCTTACGTCGAGCGGCTTTGGATCGATCAGCATTTTGGCTATCTATTCACAGCGCACCTGCAGACCAAACCCTGATTTTATACTAAATTTATAAATTTTATGATTAGCCCTTAGTTGTTGGTCATTGGTAATTGGCAAAGACCCGTATTAACCAAAAGCCAAAGACCAACAACCAATAACAGGCTACAAGGTGCAATCAAAAATTAGTATACACGCACGCACCACTACACCAGCCGCCCCTGGGCGATGCTCCACATGAACGACTGCACATCGATCATATCCTGCGGCTGCAGGTTACCGCCGACTTTTTCCAGCTCATCCGCCACATACTTCCCGAATGCCAGCAGGTTGCGGTAACTGCGCCAATTCAGATCTTTCTTGTATTTGAGATCAAAGGAGAAGGCCGCTGCCGCATTACGGGTGGTGGTCGGTTTCATGAACAGGTATTTGTCGGGATATACCATGAAGAGGAAAAAGGTCTGAATGGTCCACTTGGCCGCTTCGATACGGTGCAGGCAGGTGGCAAACTGGTTGAAACGCAGCCGCAGATCGACATCCTGATAGAGCAGCGCGTAAAGCTTTTTGGCAAATTTGACCTGATTAGACTCTTCGGAGAGGGCGGCTTTTAACACTTTCTTTTCAGTGGGCGCGATCAGGTTGATCTTGTCCACCGCCTCCAGCGCCTCCTGACAAATCTCGCTGAATTTCTTTTCCTAACTGCGATTGGAGACGCTCTTTCTCAAACCATTCCACAATCTGCCGGTGAAGCTCCACCTTTTTGGTGCGAAACTTTTCCTGATACTGTGTATCCTGGAACCCATCCGGCGCCATTTCCAGGAATGCCTGGATCAGTTCCTCCATCCGGCGGTACTCGATCTTTTTTCCCCGCTCAGGAATTTTCAAATTATCCAGCAACGGATGGTGAGCCTGATCTCCTTCGACTTTCACCAATTTGGCAAAGTTGGTATCGAACTTCTTCTCTCCTACCGTCAGAAAAAAGATGCGCACTTATCCCCCATTGCGTGCTCAAGCACTTTTCCGATACCGAGCTGCGGCATATCGGCATGCATCACGATATCATTTTTCATGAAAGACATGGCTGCACCTACAATGTTTAATCCCATTTCCCGTGAATTATATCACGAAATGTAATAAACATTTAACCCCAATGCCCGGTTTTTTTTAAACAAATTTGACGCAAATCACAAATTATGCTCTTTGCAATATGAGCAGGGTGTAATCATCCACCGGGGCGTGACCGTCGTAAAATTGCGTCAGGACGGCTTCGATCTCCTGCTGAATTTCCAGAACGTTCTGATGGCGTACCCGGCTCAGAACGGCGACCAGTGCTTCCTCATCGAAGCTCGTGCGGGGTTCAACTGCTGCCGCGGCCGGCCGGCTGGCTTCGATCAGCCCGTCGGTATAGAGCAACAGCCGGTCCTTCGACTCCAGCGTTACCTGCTTGATTTCCATCTGTTTCTGAAAGATCGCTTCGTTGCCGGTCAGTCCGATTCCCCAACCCCGGGTGTTCAGGAATTCCAGCTTTTTGTCTGATTGATGAGGCACCCGGATCGGCAGGGTATGCCCGGCGCGGATATAACTGAAGCGATGCAAGCGGATATCGAGCACCCCGATAATCGCAGTGATAAAGATGTGACGGTCGACGGTTGCTCCGGAGAAATAGGCATTGAGCTGGGCGGCGATCTTCTTCGGATCAGTGTGGTAAACTGGCAGGAAAAGCGGATCAGGCTTATGCATTGCGCCATATATAGCGCCGCAGACGATCCTTTCCCGGACACGTCGCCGATAGTGATTAGATACCGCTCCTCACTCAATGGAAAGACATCATAGAAATCTCCACCCACCTCGGTGGCGGTATGCAGACCGGCGGCAATCCGGTACCCCGGGATATCCGGCAGTCGGCGCGGCAGCAGGCTGAGCTGCACTTCCGGGCACTTTGCAGCTCAAAAGCCAGGCGCTCCTTCTCCCGGGCTTCGGCAATGGTCGCCTTGAGCCGTTCTCCCATCTGGTTAAAATGCCGGGCCAATTCGACGAATTCGTCTTCCCCCAAATTCGATCTTGTAATCGAGATTGCCGCTGGAGACCTCCTGAATCCCCTGCTTCAGTTGGTTGAACTTCTGTACCACAATCTGGTTGATCTGCGCCCCGACCTTGATCACCCGGCGGATCACCAGGCTGTTGAAGAAGAGGTAGATCAATCCCATGAACAACAGAACGATGCCCACCCCTCCCCAGAGTAACCCGGAGCGGAGATCGAGAATGATGTCGGTCGAGAGATAGCGGCCGGTCTTTTCTCCGTTTATCCAGATATCGCTGAAAGTTCGCCCCAACGTCATGTAGTTCAGATCACCGGTAACCACCTTAACGCCGGAATCGATGGTGCCGGATTGCAACCGGATGGTGGTCGGCGAATCGGTGCGGTAGGGAAACATTCCGAAATAAAACGCCCGGATGTATTTATCATTATCGAAAAAGCGCAGCCGGTAGGCCCAGGTGCTCCAGGCATCCGGGATCAGCGGATAAGCAGACAGCGCGGTCCCGGCCAGCAGGCGCAGGTGCCGCGATACCGTCGTCAGAAACAGAGAGTCGATCAGCACCAGATCGAGATGCAGCGTATCGCCACGCAATTCCCGGTGGAAGAAAAAGTAGTCACTGCCCACACTGTCCGGGAGGTTTCCGGAGGGGGCAGCCTTTCAATTCCAACACCCGCGCAGAGGAAGCTTCCGGGCGCCGCCAAACGGTTGATAACCGTCCGCACGGATCACCAGGTCACTGCTGTCCGCAAGGCGAAAGTGGTATTGATTGAGCACGGCATTGCTGTCTTCCCGTTCCGCCGCCGTCAGCACCTCCTTAACCGAATGCTGTAAATACTGCGCCTGCCAGCCGGAGAGGAAGAAGTAAAAGATCAGCAGCAGGGCGATCAACTGAATCAATTGCGGGAAAGTGGATTGGAACAACCCGGAGATGCGCAGTTTGCGGGAAAGTGAAGCATGGTTGTAAACGATCACGATGGGGATTTTGATCGCCAGCGCCAGCAGGTAATACTTAAACACCAGATGCAGATAGGCCGGTGCAGTCTGCCAATACCAGCGTTTCTGGAACACACTGCGGTCGATATCCGCGAATGGGTCCAACTGCCACCAGTAATTGAGCAGCACCACCGAGATCACCAGGTAGATCCAGCATTCTAACCGGGTCAACTCCTCCAACCAGCGGGTGCGGTCGAGCAGCATCGCCAGCAGCAGCAGTTGGAAGCCGAAATAAAGCAGCCCCTTTTCTTCCAGGAGAATATTGTCAAAAAGATCCCCAGCAGGAACAGCACCGCCACCAGCCCGGCTTTTCCCCGGTCCTGCTGCACCAGCAGTTGGCTAAAGATAAGCAGTTGCAGGGCCAGCAGCAGCAATTGCAGCATATCCAGCAGCGGTGAGGTGGCGAGCGGATCGCCCGGGATGTCGGGAATCAGATAGCGGATCAGGCCAAATTGCAGCAGGGACAGCCCGTAAAACAGCAGCAGTAATGCTTCCGGGAGGGGGGAAAGCGCTTCCTGGAGCTCGATGCGGAACTGATACCAGAGATAAAAATACAGCCCGAGCAGCAAGAAACCTGGGAAGAAATCGAGATAGAGGTTGGCCATCATCAACAGGAATGCGGCCAGCCAGCCGGCGCCAAATCCGAGAAAGCGGGGCGAACGGTAGTCGGCATCTCGTAAATGCCCCGGAAGTCATCAACCCGTTTCCGGATACGGAATTGTGCTTGCGTCACCATGACAGCTTAAATTACGTTTTGGATATGGTGCGTAACATCAGTTAAATCAGGCAAATTGCCAAAGACTGCGTGATCAATCACCTCTCCCATCGACAAGCGGATCAATCTTCCTCCCGCCCCGGCGAACGCCGCCGCTGCTTCACCTCGCTACGTTTCCGCTTGGATGCCAGGCGCCGCTCTTTGACCACAGCCGGCGGCCGGGTCTTGCGCCGCGATTTGGGCCGGCGGGCGGCCTGGCGAATCAGGGCGATCAGTCGCTGCAGCGCATCTTGGCGATTTTTCTCCTGGGTGCGGAAACGGCGGGCGGTAATGATCAGGATTCCGGCGGCCGTCATCCGGCGGCCGGCCAGGTGCGCCAGGCGAATTTTCACCTCCTCCGGCAGGGAAGGCGAGTTCCGCACGTCAAATCGCAATTTGTACCGCAGTGGCAACCTTGTTCACATTTGTCCCCCGGCCCGGCAGCGCGAATGAATTCTAAGCTGTATTTCCCGTTCTTCCAGAAAGAGGGTGTCGCTTATCCTGATCATGGCCCAATATACAATAAGAAGAGATTATTACAAAAATAAAAGGCCGGCAAAACTTGCCGGCCGTGGATCATGGGTTTGCTGTCCGGTAAACGGTTTATTCTTCGAAAATATCCTGATCGCTCGTTTCCGGAATCGTGATATTACGTTTATCGACCTTGTCGATCTGGCCGTTTTTATCTTTATAACGCTTGATTTGCCGTTGCGCCTTGCCCAGCGCCAGATCGAAGGATTTACGGATCTCCTCGGCAGATTCTTTGATAACGATCTGTTTATTTATACGTTTATTCTAAATTCGGTATATCTGGAAGCTTTTTCCCATCCAGCACAATTTCCATATCGATGATGCCGTCATAATACCGGCGGAGTTTGGCAGCTTTCGGTTCGATATATGCTTTCAATTCATCTTTCAGCGTGAAATGCCGTGCTGTGATGGTCATTTGCATGCGGATCTCCTTTGTGTTGGTAGATTAGTTGGGAAAATAATTTTATACCGCCGCGGCGGTCTGATGCATGTTGTGCAGGCAATCTCCCGTTTTAAATGGAACATCGCATATTTAATAAATTGGCATGGATAAACAGCGCAGTGAAGCGTTGCAGGCAGGGGCTAATGCAGGATATGGTATATATGATATATCGAATTAATTCACGCATATGCTATCTTAATTACCGCCATTCGTTTCATTAAGATACGGCCATATACAAATTCGGGTTCCCTTGACTTGGTTCAGCTATCGATAATCTTCGTTCTACCTCCTGACACAGTGAGATTACGGCATGACACTATCTGTCTGAAACATAGCGTATTGAATGTTCGGAAAAAGGACATCCGTCACTAATCGCATTGATTTAATCTACGCTCCCAAGAAAACATCGGCAAGGAAAAAAATGGGAACATCGTCCCTGATGTTCCGCTTTATAGTATCTTCCCTGATGATTTAATTCGGGTCTGCTTGCAGGCATACACAGGTTCAGGCTGGTTATCAAAGGATCACCGTGAATTACGAATCGCTGGCCGGAGCTCGCAAAGAAAAAAGCCGGGATGGAAGAGAACAAAGGATAGTTTCAACGCCTATATGTAATCATTTTCACAAAAAACGAATGTGATGAGTACGGCAAAAACCGCAATCCGGTTTTCTAAAAAGTTGGGGGAGGGGGGGCGGAGGGCGGAGGGCGGAGGGCGGAGGGCAAAGGGCAAAGGGCAAGATAGTTCTTGTTTTGAGATAGCAATCTTTTTATCCTCCGTCCTCCGCCCTCCGCCCTCCGCCCTCCGCCCTCCGCCCTTCGCCCTTTGCCCTCCGCCCTTCGCCCTTTGCCCTCCGCCCTTCACCAGATTTTCAACCAGCCCTTTTTTTTTCTCGGGAAAGTTCGATAACATTGGCGGTAGTTTAACCACAACATTATCCGGCGGAGTACGCTTCATGACCTGGATAAAATTGCTTTTTTCCACGCTGGTAACGGTGACGCTCTTCTACCTCCTGCAGTTCCCGCAGCAGAATCTGGCGCCGTTTCCGGTGGGGAAATTTATGAACCCTTTAGCGGCTTCTGGCACAATGATACCGGCAGCGACGAAATTTTAAGCAACCGCACCCTGCCCGGATTGAAAAATTCGGTGATCGTACAATGGGATGACCGCCGGGTGCCCCACGTGTTTGCCCAAAATGATCACGATCTCTACTTTACCCAGGGTTACCTCACCGCCCGCGACCGCCTGTGGCAGATGGACTTCATCACCCGCGCCGCGGCGGGCGGATCGCGGAAGTGGTGCCGGGATCGGTGGAATATGACCGCTACCGCCGGCGCATCGGCATGGTGTATGCCGCCGAGAATGCGCTGAAGATGATGCTGGCCGACAGCCTCTCCCGCGCCGCGCTGGAGGCCTACACCCTGGGGGTTAATGCCTGGGTGGACGCGCTGGGGGAAAAGATTACCCCTGGAGTTCAAGATCCTCAACTACCAACCGGAGCCCTGGACGCCGCTGAAAAGCGCCCTGCTCCTGAAATACATGGCCTGGGAGCTGAGCGGCTTTAGCGAAGAACTGATGATGACCCGCACCCGCCTGGCATTGGGCGATTCGCTGACCGAGGCGCTGTTTTTCCGCCCGCCGCTGCGGATGGAGCCGGTGATTCCCGCCGGCACTCCCTGGCCCTTTCAGCCGCTGCCGGTCCCGAAAAACCGGCGGCAGATTTTTTCAATTGCCGCTGAATGCAGCGCTGCCCTTCGAGCCCGACCCCGCCAACGGCAGCAACAACTGGGCGGTGGCAGGCAGCAAGACCCGCAGCGGCTATCCGATCCTGTGCAGTGATCCCCATCTGGGACTGCGCCTCCCGTCCATCTGGTACGAGATGCAGCTGGTCTCCCCTAACGTGAATACCTACGGCGTGACCCTCCCCGGCACCCCCGACCATCATCATCGGCTTTAACCGGGAGGTGGCCTGGGGACAAACCAACGCCGGCACCGACGTGCTCGACTGGTATGAAGTAGAATTTCGGGAAGATAACCAATGGGAATGCCGCTACGGCGACGCCTGGCTGCCGGCGCAGCAGCGCATCGAGCGAATCGCGGTGCGCGGCGGCGCTACCGTGATCGACACCATCCCCATCACCCAGCACGGCCTGGTGGTGTACCGCAAGCATGAGAAGGCTTTTAAGGAGGGCATCCCCACCGGCACCGCCCTGCGCTGGGCCGCCCACGATCCTTCCAATGAGCTGCGCACTTTCCTGCTGCTCAACCGGGCGCGCAATTATGACGACTTTGTGGAAGCGCTCTCCTATTACGACTGCCCGGGGCAGAATTTTGTTTTTGCTGCCGCCGACGGCGACATCGCCATGCATCATAATGGCAAATTTCCCTTGCGCTGGCCGCGTCAAGGGCGCTTCATCAGCGACGGCCGCGACCCGGCCTACCAGTGGCAGGGCTGGATTCCCCGCGAGCAGCTGCCGCAGACCCACAATCCCGCCCGGGAATTCGTGGCCTCGGCTAACCAAAATCCCGCGGCAGCGGATTATCCCTATTATATGGCCGGCAAATATGCCAGTTTTGAGAGGGGGCACGCATTAATGAACGGCTGACAGCCCTAAGCGACATCACCCCGAAGATATGATGCAACTGCAAAACGACAACCTCAACCTGCACGCCCGCACGGCGCTGCCCCGCATGCTGGCGGCGCTGGAGAAGCAGGATCTCTCCCTGTTCGAATCGCGTAATCTCCAGGTGCTGCAGGAATGGAACTATATGAACCACCGCGATTCGATTGCGCCGATCATCTGGGACCGCTGGTGGGATAATTTCCAGCGGCTGGTCTGGGAAGATGAATGCTACAGCGAGCAGTGCGGCCGGCTGCTCTTTCCCCGCCGCGATGTGACGGTCGATCTGGTGCTGAACGACAGCGCCAGCAGTTTTCTTTGATATCCGCTCCACCGACGACCGGGAAACGTTCAGCGACCTGCTGCTGCTCTCCTTCCAGAAGACCGACCAGGACCTGACCCAGGACTTACGGCACCTTCAGCGAAGACTGGCGCTGGGGCAAAAGCCGCGGCACCGACATCCCCACATGGCAAAGATTCCCGGACTGGGCCGGAGGGGCCTGGACACCAGCGGCGATTCCATGATCGTCAACGCCACCAAAAGCGCCACGGCCCCTCCTGGCGGATGGTGGTCGCCCTGGGGCCGGAGGTGAAGGCCTGGGGATCTATCCGGGGGCAGTCGGGTAACCCCGGCTCGAAGTATTATGATGACTTCGTCGATAGCTGGGTCGATGGAAAGTATTATGAATTGCTGTATCTGAAATCGCCCGGCGACAGCCATCCCCGGCTGGTGGGCAAATCGATCCTGCAAGGAGGTGCCCAACCATGAGAATCCTGATCCTATTCCTGGCGATGCTGATCCTGCATCTGCTGACACCTTTCTGGTGGTGGGTATTCGTGCTGCCCCTGGCCTACGGTTTTCTGGCGGCGAAAAAAGGCTGGCGAGCCTTCGCTGCCGGCATGAGCAGCGCCGGATTGCTCTGGTTCGCCATGAGCGTCATCGCCCTGCTCACCCGCTCTGAGACCATTCTCGCCAAAGTCAACGTGATGGTCAAACTGCCCGGCGAATCCTATCTGATCATCCTGGCCGCCACCATCATCGCCATGCTCTGCGGCGGCTTTGCAGCACTGACGGGATTTTTGCTGCGAGCGGCAACGAGGAGCGTGGAGCGTAGAGCGTAGAGCGGGTGCCGATTTCGGATTTCGGATTGCGGGTGCGGAATTTTACGAGTGCGGAATGCGGAGTGCGGAATTGTTTTTTGCCACGGATGAACCGGATGCACACGGATAATACCCGAATCGTCCCGTAGGGTCGGGTCGCGACCGACCCCTAACGCGCAACGAAGCGAATGACGCACGGAACGCAAACATCGTGAGCGCCAGCGAACAAACATCGCCCAGGGCAAACATCGCGAACGAAGTGAGCAAACATCGTGAGCGCCAGCGAACAAACCTACCGGCGCAGCCGCTCCAGCAGCACCTCCCATCCCACCCCGGCAACCGCCGTATCATCGTCGATCGCTACGAACAGGCCCAGTGGATAGTCGGGCAGCGGGTGTTGCAGGGAGCAGATTCCGTCGGTATTGCCCACCCCGTCAATCCGAACCGTGCCAAGATGCGCCCAGCTCCTGCGGTCGAAGCACTCGAATTCGGTCGTGGGCTTGACCTGATCGGCCACGATAATCATACCATCGCCGCTATCATTACCCGCGGCATCGTAGCAGATGTAAACCCACACCCCTTCGGCATCGCTGTCGAACACGCCTTTCCCAAACCGGTTGGTTCCATCGCGTAGAAAGGGTTTCCCTTCCGGATCATAGACATAGACCCCGCTGCGGTCATTCTCATCCGGGATATAGAGCGCCTGATAAAATTATCGGCAAACATGGTTTCCAGTCCGGCCTCCGGAACAAACTCGCCCAACAGTTCGCCACCGGCCGCGTCGTGGATATATACCCGCTCGGTAGAAGAAACATAAAGCCGTTTAGCGCCATCCGGCAGGGTCAGCAGCGCCAGGTTGGGCTCATCTTCCAGATCCACGCCCGGTTTGTTGAAATTTTCACGAACTCGAGATCCGGCAGCGTGAACACACTGACAGTGCTGGCCGGCGCGCCGATGGCGACATAGAGCAGGTTGGCGGCCTGGTCCGCCACCACGCCGTTGACCGGACTGCCGTGAAAGGTCGGATGGGTCAGGGGCGCCATCTCATGCCCCTGAAAAGGATAATGCCATACCTCCAGCAGCGCATTGTCCTTCGCGGTGACAAACATCCGGGTATCGCGGGGGCCGTGCCGGCCCAGAAGGCGATGGTATCGATATTCTTCCCGTTGCCGTTCAGGCTGAAGGCGGGATTTACCCGGGCCGCCCCGAAAACGCCGGGAGGGCAGGCCGGGATCTGGGCGGCGGCCGGCGACATTGCACCCCCAACAGCAGGAGCCATTTCCCAATATTCAAGCGAATATTTTTCATCCGGTATTTCATCAAATCTCCTTGGATTATCGTTTTTCCCGGCGTATAGTAAAGCGACATGTAAGTAATGTGGCGACCTAAATCACACCATTACAAAAAAAATAGAACGAGCTCTACATGGAAAGCACCTTTCCGCTGCTGCCGGTAATCGTCATTCTGTTTGTATCGACCCTGACCCGCGCCCTCCTGGGATTTGGCGATGCGCTGGTGGCGATGCCCCTGCTGGCGCTGGTGATGGACATGACCGTAGCCACCCCGCTGGTGGCGCTCTTCGCACCGCTGATCTCCCTGATGATCCTGCTGCGCCACTGGCAGAAAGCCGATCTGCGCTCCGCCCTGCGCCTGATCGTAGCCACCTGGGCAGGTATTCCGCTGGGCCTCTATTTCCTGACCCATCTGCCGGAAAATTATGTCAAGAGACCCTGCTGGGCGGGATCATCCTGATGTACGGGCTTTACCACCTGATCCGGCCGCATCTCGGTGCCATATCAGCACGGCCGCTGATTGCCTGGATAGTGGGATTTGTAGCCGGGATTCTCGGGGGGCCTACAATACCAATGGGCCGCCGGTGGTGATTTACGGGCGACTGCGCGGGTGGGCGCCGGAGGATTTCCGCGCTACCCTGCAAGGGTATTTTCTCCCTACCGGCCTGTTCATCGCTTTGGGGCATGGGGCGGCCGGACTCTGGACAGCGGAGGTGCTTCGGCTATTTCTCTACAACCTGCCCGTCGCATTGCTGGCGATTTTCCTGGGCGGGCGCATCAACCGCGCCATCCCGCCCGGCAAATTCGACCGCGCGGTGCACCTGGCTCTGGTTTTCATGGGGGCGATGCTGATCGTTAATTCGATATCCTAATGAATCAAAGAGAAATAAATATCATAGAACGCGGATGAGGCAGATGACGCGGATTCTCGCAGATTACTGATCAAGTTAAAAGACAAATACATAATAAAACTTTGTGGCTTTTGCATTAGTTGTGCTGCCTTTGCGGTAAATATTTGATAACACTACGCGAACATCTTAAAAAAATCTGCGGAAATCCGCGTCATCTGCCTCATCTGCGTTCTATTCCAGTCTTCATGTCGCCGGGGAAATCTCAACCGGCTTGCCTTGATTTTCTGCTGCGGGCAGTGAGGCGCTTTGTTCCGACCCGGGGTCAGGATATTCTGCAAATAGCGATAGAGTGCTTCCTGAGCGCGCACCGGCTGCCGGGGGTTCTCCCGGCGGTGCTGATTGTCCAGCGCCTCGTTCAGGATGCGCGCTTTCACATTGTCTGCCCAGCAAATGTTCAGGAAATCCTTCAGCTCTTTCTGCAGGGCCGGATCATACACCGGGCAGGCCGTCTCCACTCGCTTATCGAGATTGCGCGGCATCCAGTCGGCCGAAGACAGGAAATACTTCTCCTACCCCCCGTGGCAGAACAGGAAGATCCGCGAATGCTCCAGGTAGCGGTCGATGGTGCCGGTGGCCTGAATGCGCTCGCTGATGCCCGCCAGGCCGGGCACCAGGGAAAACATCCCCGCACCATCAGACGGATCTCCACCCCCGCCTGGCTGGCCTCATAAAATTTAGCGATAACCTGCGGATCGGTGAAGTTGTTCAGCTTGGCAATGATATACGCCGCCCCGCCCTTCGCGGCATTTTTAATCTCCGCATCGATCAATTTGAGGATCTTGCTGCGCATATTGAACGGCGCCACCAGCAGATGGCGGAATTTCGGGATGCTGAAATTGTTCTCCAGCGAATTAAACACCTCGCGCACTTCCGGGTCAGCTTGGGATCGGCGGTAAACAAGCTGTGATCGCTGTAAAGCCGGGCCGTCGATTCGTTAAAATTCCCGGTGGCGATGTTGGCATAATAGGCATTTTTTTCCTTCACCTTGCGAGTGACCAGGATCAGTTTGGCATGCACCTTGAACTGCGCGCTGCCGTGAATCACCCGCCCCCCCCTCCTCCTGCAGCCGGTTCGACCAATAGATATTCGCCTCCTCATCGAAACGGGCCTGCAGTTCCATCGAAACCGTCACCGCCTTACCGTTCTTGGCGGCATTGATCAGAGCGTTGATCACTTTAGAATTGCTCGCCACCCGGTAAAGGGTGATCTTGATGGAGGTCACCGCCGGATCGATCGCCGCCTCACGCAGAAAATCGATCACATAGTCGAAGGTCTGGTAAGGATAATGCAGCAGCATATCCTGCTTCTGGATGATGGAAAACAAGCTCCCCTGGGAACCGATATCCTTGTGGGGCAGGGGCGGGGCCGGGGATAGAGCCAGTGCTTGGGCCCGATACGGGGAAATTTCATAAAATCTTTGAAATTATGATACCGCCCCCGGGAATAAAATTGGTTTCGGTCTTGTCCAGCTTGAGATTGCGGATCAGGTATTGCAGGTAATCATCCGGGATCTGATGGTCGCATACTAAAACGCACCGGGGTGCCGCTCTTGCGCTGTTTCAACCCCTTGGTCACTTTCAGCACCAGGCTCTCCGAAAAATCGTCGGCAATATCCATCTCGGCATCGCGGGTCAGCTTGATGGTATAAGCTTTGAATTCATCGAATTGGAAAATATGGAACATCGCTTCCAGCCCGAAACGGATCACATCATCCAGCATGATGATATACTTACGATCATCGCTCTGCGGCAGCACGATGAAGCGATCAAGGGTGTCGGTGGGCAGTTCGATCAGAGCGTATTTCACTTTATGCGGCTCGGCTTTGGCGGAAAGATGCACCGCCAGGTAAATTGCGTGATCCTTCAGCCGGGGAAATTTATCCATCTGGTCGATCATCAGTGGAATCAGGTTGGGTCGCACCTCCTGGCGAAAATAATTACGCACGAAACGCTGCTGCGATTCGCTGAGGCGAGTCTCGTTGACGATGAAAATTTTATGGCGCTCCAACTCCTTGCGGATATCCTGATAAATATCGTCAAAATCCGCTCGTTGGGCCAGCACGATGCGCTGGATCTCCGCCAGCATTTCGCCGGGCTTTTCCCCGATGAGTTTCTTGCCTTTTTTGCCCACCTTCTCCACCCGTTTGAGCGTGGCGACCCGCACCCGGAAAAATTCGTCAAGATTTGAGGAAAAAATTGCCAGGAATTTCAGCCGTTCCAGCAGCGGCACCTCAGGATCGGCCGCTTCCTGAAGCAGGCGGGCGTTAAAGGATAACCAGCTGATCTCTATATTTTCGTTTTAACTTTCATGATCAATTCCGGTAGTTGTTTGGGTTGATAGGGATATGAGTGAATAGGTTGATGGGTTGTCGTAGGGGCGAGTCGCCACCCGCCCCTATCTTGACCCGTATTTCCCCATTAACCCATTAACCCATTAACCCATCAACTCATTATCAATATCCAATTTATGCATCCGATTCAAGGTGATGCCGGTCCCGATTTTGTGCGTCATGATGATTTTCCGGGGTTTCTTCCGAAAGCTCCAGCAAAATCCGGGCGATGTTGGTGGCATGGCTGGCGATATAGCGAAACTGAGCCAGCAGTTCCTGATGATATTCGCTGCTGGCCAGGGAGTCCGGGATATCCTCCCGCAGCCGTTCATAAATGTACGCATGAACAGCGTCTCCTGCAAGCGGTATTTTTGAACTTGCGCTTCATCTTCCGTGCTATTCTAAGATCAGATTTCAGGAATGTTTCCATGGCCCGACTGATTTGTTTCAAGGCGCTGATATGGTATGTCATGATCTCCTGCTTACCCGCTTCCGAAAAGTGATGCTCTGTTTCCAGCCATTCCAGCGCGCGAGGCTTGAGGGTTTTGCTGACAATATCGGCGATCTGCTCGAATTCGGTGACGGTGTACATCATCCGGAAGGCTTCGTCGGCTTGCTCCTCGGGAATGCTCTGCTGACTGATCCGGGTGAGGTAAGCATTGATTTGCGCTTGCAGGAAATCGACCTGCTCCTCCCCGGCATCCAGTTCGCTCAGCACCTCCCGGTTGCGCTCGGTGAACGGCAGCAGGATCTTTTCCACCATGGTCTTGGCGATCTGCCCCATGCGCAGCACTTCCTGCCGGGCCAGGCTAAGGGCGAGGACAGGGGTGGCGAGCATGGCATTGTCGATGAAGCGGGTTTTGTAGGGGAATTCCGGCGCTTCCGGCCGCTCCGGCATCAAGCGCTCGACCAGCCGGGCCGCCGGGCCGGTAAATGGCAGCAGGATCAGCGTCAGTGCAATATTGAAGATGGTATGAGCATTGGCGATCTGGCGCGGCACCACATCCCCGAGATAGGCGGCGCCGCTGAGCTGCAAGTCTCCCCGGGGAGACAGCCAGCGCACCAGGTCGGCAAAAACCGGGATCCACCAGACCAGCAACAATACTCCGACCACCTTAAAAAGAATGTGGGCCACAGCGACCCGTTGCGCTTCCCTGGTGGTGCCAATTGCAGCCAGACCGGCAGTGATACACAGTACCGATGTTCGCTCCCAGCAGCAGCGGAATACCTGCTTCCAGGGTCAGCACTCCCTGGCCGGCCAGCACGATCAGAATACCGATAAACGCGCTGCTGCTCTGGATCAGTGCAGTAAAAACCGTGCCGATCAAGATGCCCAGCAGCGGATTCTCCAGATGCACCAGTAAATTGATGAACGGATCGAAATCGCGCAGAGGCACCATGGCGTCGGACATGATCTTCATCCCGAAAAACAGTAGCCCGAACCCCAGCAGCGCCTCCCCGATGTTGCGCAGCCGGTGGGTCTTGCCCAACAGCAGTAAGCCGCTGCCGACGGCGATGACCAACAGCGCGTAATCGGTCAGCTTAAAAGCGATCAATTGGGCGGTGATGGTGGTGCCGATACCGGCCCCGAGAATGATGCCCAGGGTCTGGGCAAAGCGCAGCAGCTGCGCCTGAACAAAGCTGACCAGCATCACGGTGGTGGCACTGCTGCTCTGGATAATCGTGGTCACGAAGGCGCCCACCCCCACCGCGATAAAACGATTATGGGTGAGCCGGCTCAAGATGGTGCGCATGCGCTGGCCGGCGGTTTTTTCAAACCGTCGCTCATCAGGCTCATGCCGTAGAGGAACAAACCCAGCCCCCGGCCAGGCTGATCACCATGAAAAATATCCCATTCCCGTTCATTGTGTATCCGGTTCATCCGTGGCAAAACAACAATTCCGAACTCCGCATTCCGAAATCCGCAATCCAGAACCGCGTCATCCCCGCACCCGTTCCAGGCGCTGATCCAGATCATCCCGGGTAATGGTCTTCAGGCGGTTGAAGCTGAAATCCTCCACCGTAAAGGAAGCCACCACAGAACCGTACACGATCGCCTTGCGGAAGGCGGCGTCATCGATCTGCGCGTTGGTCGCCAGGTAGCCGAGGAAGCCTCCGGCGAAACTGTCCCCGCTCCGGTGGGATCGACCACTTTTTCTACCGGGTAAGCCGGTGCGATAAAAGCCCCTCCCGGTCGATCAGCACTGCGCCATGTTCTCCTTTTTTGACCACCACCGCCTGTGGCCCCATCTGCAGCAGTGATTCGGCAGCACGATAGAGATGTGGAATATCAGTCAGCTCCTGCAACTCTTCATCATTCAGGATCAACACATCGATGCGGGGAATCAATTCCAACAGGGGCTGCTTCTTGCCGTGAATCCAGAAGTTCATGGTGTCGAGCAATGTCAGGCGGGGCCGTTCCATCTGTTCCAGCACCTGCAACTGCAGTTCCGGATCGATATTCGCCAGAAACACGAGCGGATCGCGGCGGTAATGTTCCGGAATTGCCGGCTTAAAATTTTCGAAGACATTCAGGTAGGTATACAGCGTATCACGCTTATTGATGTTGTCATGGTAGCGCCCACCCCAGCGGAAGGTCTCGCCCGGTTCGACGGTCAGTCCCCGGAAATCGACTCCCCGGGATTTCAGGAACTCGATCGTGTTCAGATCGAAATCCTCCCCACGACCCCCACCAGGTTCACCGGGGTAAAAATTCCGGCTGCGGCACCAAAATATAGCGCCGAGCCACCCAGAGAATTTTTGACACTGCCATGGGGTGTTTCCACATCATCCAGGGCGACGGAGCCTACGACAAGTATTGACATGTTTAAGATCCTGCGCTTGTTGTGGTGAAGGTTGGTGAAGGTTGTTTGGGGTTAATGGGTTAATGGGTTAATGGGTTGACAGGGAAATACGGAGGTAGGGTAGGGTCGCGACCCTACCCTACAGGCCCAACCCATTAACCCATCAACTCATAAACCCATCCACCCACTCTCACATCCGCTCCGGCGCCGCCACGCCGAGGATGCTGAACCCGTTGGCCAGCACGGTGCGGGTAGCCAGGCATAAGCCCAACCGGGCCTGAGTCAGCGGCATGTCGGTTTCGTCGATGACCCGGCAGTCGGTATAGAAGCGGTGAAAAGCGGTCGAGACGTCGGACATAAATTGGGTCAGCAGATGCGGTTCGTACTCGCTGGCGCATTTATAGACCAGTTTGGGGAACTCCAGCAGCTTAATGATCAACCCCAGTTCGCTGCGGTGATGCAGGCGTTCGAAGCTGCTGCCGGCTTCAAAATGAACCCCGTCTTCCGCCCCTTTGCGCAGCAGACTGCAAATCCGGGCGTGGGCATATTGGTTGTAGTAGACCGGATTTTCATCCGACTGGGTTTTGGCCAGTTTCAGGTCGAAATTCAGGTGGCTCTGCATGCTGCGCATCAGGAAAAACCAGCGGGTTACATCGGGGGAAGCGTCCTCGATCAGTTCATCCAGCGTAACAAAATTGGCTTTCCGGGTCGACATCTTCACCTTCTCACTGCCTTCCATCAGGGTGACGAACTGGTGGATCAGCACCTTCACCCGCTCGGGATCACACCCCAGCGCCTGCAGCCCGGCCAGCACATCCGGATAGGTGGCGATATGATCGGCGCCAAAAATATCGATAATCGGATCAAAGCCGCGCTCATATTTGTTCAGATGGTAGGCCATATCCGGCAGGCGGTAGGTCGGCTCACCGCTGCTTTTCACGATCACCCGGTCCTGATCCAGGCCGTAACGGGTGGCGCGGAACCACAGAGCGCCCTCATGTTCGTAGGCGAGGTCGTCTTTTTTCAATGCGGCGATTACTGCATCAATCGCTCCGTTTTCGTAAAGATCCGATTCGTTGAAGAACGAATCAAAATACACATTGAGGGCGGCGAGGGTCTTTTTGATGTCGGCGAAGATCGCCTGCTCGGCGGCATCTTTGAAGACGGTCAGCTCATCGCTGCCGCGCAGCGCATCCCCATGGGCCTCCCGCAGGCCGGCGGCGATATCCCGGATATAATCGCCCTGGTAATAATCTTCCGGAAAGTCGATCTTATCCCCAGCAGTTCCAGATAACGCTGCCGCACCGAATCGGCCAGCACCCGCATCTGCCGCCCGGCATTGTTAAAATAATATTCCCGGGTCACTTCGTACCCACCACTCCAGCAGATTGGCCACCGTATCCCCAGCACCGCCTGGCGCCCGTGACCCACGGTGAGCGGCCCGCCCGGGTTCGCGCTGACGAATTCCACCATCGCTTTGCGGCCTTTGCCGCTGTCGAAGCGGCCGTAATTTTCCCCTTCGGCAGGACGCGCGTCACCGTCTTCTGCAAATATGCCGGGGCAATAAAGAAATTGATAAACCCGGGACCGGCGATCTCCACTTTCTCGATGATATCACTGTCCAGCGAGAGGGCTTCCAGAATCCGGGCGGCAATTTGCCGGGGATTCTGTTTCAGGGCTTTGGTTAACAGCATCGCCAGGTTGATGCTGATATCCCCGTGCGCCTCCTGACGGGGGCGGTCAATTTGATAACTGATGTTCGGAAATTGCAGTTGCCGGCATGCCTGTTCAATTTGCTGATTCAGATACGGCTCGAGTTGTAACATGGTCTTCCACTTTCGTAAATTTTGCATCTGCCCATAATTTTTCCAGAGCGAAATATTCCCGCACCTCCGGCCGAAAGACATGCAGCACCACTTCGATAAAATCCATCAAAACCCAATTCAATTGACGGAATCCCTCTTTGTGCAGGGGCCGGATCTTTTCCCCTTTCAGTTCCTTTTCGACATGGTTGGCGAGGGTCTTTACATGAATATCCGATTCCCCGCTAACGATGATGAAATAATCGGCAACGTCGCTGATGCCGCGCAGATCCATCATTACCACATCGTTGCCTTTTTTATCCAGCAGTAACTGAGCGATCCGGTCGGCGAGTTCTTTTGATGTCATAAGCCTCTCTGGTTACTTGAATGGTATGAGTTTTTTATAATCCGCCCCCAGCACGATGGTGGCATCCAGTTGGAGATTGCTATCTTTTGAAGTTGAAGCTGTTTTTCCGGCAGGCCGAGCACGTTGATGATCTGCAGGCTGCGCTCCCGGTTGTCCACCCGATCCAGCACGGTGGTGAGGGGGACGTCGAAATGGGTGTAATTGCCCCGCGAGACCACATCAATATTCTTCTCGCGCAGGTAATTGGTTATCTGTTCCGCCAGCCCGTCAACTCCGCAACCATTGAGCACTTCCACCTGAATTCGCCGGGCCACGGTCCGCGGCACAGGTACTGTGGCGCTGTCCTGGGAAGTAATGGCACCGTCATTCTCTGCCGGCCGGGCAGCGCCATCCGAATCGGATGGGTGGGATTGGGTTTGCCCTGTCGAGCTGTTCCGGGAAGATGAACCTGATAAATTGAGGAATTCGCGGAAATCTGCCCAATTGAGATATATGAACGCACCCGATGCCATCAGGATCAACACCAGGGCAAAACTAAGGAACAACCGCCAGCGGGGAGGCGCAGCATCCCGGGTGGGAAATTGATGCGCCGGATTGCCGTCATTCCCGGTCTGGGCTTTGATGATTTTCTTGATTCTAGGGTTAGAAAGGTCTCTTCGGGTCCTTTTGCCAAACTGCCAACGCTCCTTCTCTGCTTCCTGCACTTACCGGGTCAAGCGGTAAGGATTATGCAAGTAATAGCCCGGCATCTGCTCTACACCCAGCGTAATGGTGGTATTGTTGCCGGCACGATACATCAACTCCGCCCCGCCGAAAAATTTCAGGTTGTTATCCCATGACTGGGACTGGGTTTGAAATGAACTGTAGGGCGTGCTCAATAATCCCAGATTCACCCGCAGGGTGAGCGGATCGCTGATCCGGTAATGGATGGTATTCATATAACTATTCAGCATCATTCCATGACCGCCCGCCGATAAGAACGAGGCTGAAAAGCTGTGATGCATCGAAAAAAACGCTCGGAACTCAGGAATCCTGCCAGCAGACCGGCTGCGGGTTTGGAAATTGCATCACGGATTTCGGGCATCTCGGCCTGGGTGCGCAACTGTCCGAACAGCAGCACCGGCAAAAGCAACATCATAAAAATCCACCTGAAATGAGGCATCACAGTCTCCGGATTTAAGATACGATCAATATACCCTTGATCGGGCTTTTAGTTCCAGACGTAAAATTACATAAATATTCGCCTGAAATAAAGAAAATATTTTCGCGGGAACGCTTAAACCGTTGCTTTGGGCATACCTCCGATTTTTTTACGGGCGGGACTACATATTTTTAACCGCCGTCGAAATTGCCAGAACAGCAAATCCGATCGTCACCAGGATAAACGACGCCTCCGTCACCACCGGCAAGGTGATCCAATTTCCGATCAACCCCAATACCCCGGCAATCACCCCGGTATACCAGGTCACTTTTTTCGGTGCGCTCAGCTTCATCACATGCCTCCTTTTTCAAGGGGTTAGATTGAATATTGCGATTTAGTCTAGATTATCTATTTTCCTGGAAAAAAACAAATTTGTAGATAAAATTGTTGGAAATAAGGTTTGGTTGTCCATCTCGATGAGCTTATTTTCCAGTTGGCATTTGCGTAAGAATATACAAGAAAGGGGTCAATATGCTGCGAATCGTGGGTTATCTCATGATAGCATTTTTGTTGCTGAACACCGGCGGCAGGTTTCTTTGCGCCCAGACGGTCGATACAGTATTTGTCGGCAGCCTGCCGGTAAAAGATGCCAAATTGTTTGTCGGCACCGAGACCTTCCACAGCTACAAACTGGAAAACGGCCAAAAAACCTGACCAGCATCACCCGGCAAACCATCACCCCGCTGCAGGCCGGCGTATCGAATGCGTATCTGATTGAATCGGTGCATGTTGACACCAAAGGGGACACAACCCTGGGAATGCTGATCATCAAAGCAAGCGATTTTTCACTGATTCACCATAAGGTAAAAGCCACGGCTGATTCGGCGGCGGTCACCTGTTACGGCCATTATCTGACCGGCTGGGTGGTGCTTCCCGGTCAACCGGTGCGCCTGATCGATCTGAAGACGCCGCGGCCGGTCTTCCCGGTAGACGGCCCCAGCCCTGGCTGGTCAGCCTGCTCCCGCTGCGGGAAGGATACAGCGCCCTGGTGCCCCGTTTCAATATGTGGCGGGGAAGGAGATCTGGTCAAGCATCAAAGTGCTGGGTGGAGAAATGCTGGAACATCACGGGCAGCGGGTAGATTGCTGGAAAGTGGATGCCGGACCGATGGGGCCTCCCGGATACCGCTCATACCGCTGGGTGGAAAAGGCCACCGGCCGGGTGCTGCAGAGCGTGTTGCAGGGGAAGCGGGCCAGAGTGGAATATTGGACGCTTGCGGAATGATTTAGCCACGAAGTTACTCGAATGAACTGTGAATGTTTTTCTGTGGGAAGTTTTTATTCGTGGAGATTCGCGTAAATTCGTGGCAAAAGAACAGACGGATTCATGGCTATGCGCGAGGCCATCCCAGGAGTTTGCGCAGGCGGGGAGGGCGGCTTCGGCGGCACGGGCGCCAGCTTCGATACACAGGCGGGCTTTGCTGATATCAAAAGTCTGCACCGGCGCGCCAAACTGGGGCTGGATCACCATATTGGCGCTTTCCAGATGATGCTGTTTGTGGTGGTAGGAACAGAGTGCCACCGCGCGCAGGAACGCCTCCAGGCCGTTGGTGATCTCCACTTCCTCCCTTCCTGGTCCACATCCACCGCCACCACAATATCCACCCCCATCTCCCGCACCACTTCCGCCGGCACAATACTGACGATCGCGCCATCCACCAGCAGCATGTCATTGTAGGGCACCGGGGCAGAAACCCGGGAATGGCTGAACTGGCCTTTAGCGCCAGTGCTGCCGGGCCGCTGCGAAAAATGATCTTTTTGCCGCTGATCAGGTCTGCCGAGACCACCGCCAACGGAATGGGTGATTCTTCCAAATGCTTTTTCGGAGTAAGCTTGTTTAGCGAAGCCTCGGCAATCCCTCCGGCAGCATCCCCAGCCGGATACCGAGTTGAGGATAAACCGTTCAACGTAAACGAACTGGCGCAGCCGCTCGAAGATCGATTCCCGGTCGGCATGGTCCGGCAGCGTGCTTTTCAGATGCTCGGGGATGGCGCGCTCATCTCGTTCAGCACATCGATCAACTGGGTTTCGCTGTAATCCGGATTGAGGGTATATGCCGCGGCAACGATCGCGCCCATGCTGCTGCCGGCAATTGCCGCGACCGGGATATTTTCCCGCCGGAACACTTCCAGCACCCCGACATGGGCCAGTCCCCCGCACCCTCCTCCGCCCAATGCCAGGCCGACCGTCGGCTGCTTTCCCGCCCAGCGTTGCAGCATGGTGCGGACGCGTTTCCAGAAACCGCTCCCCGATCCATGTAATCGTTTCTTAGAATGGTAGCTCATCGCTTCTTTGCAAGATTTTTTTCGAAAAGATAATCATTTCAGCGATATAAATAAAGCGATATTCGGTTTACAAGCACCCGGGCGGGAACCTTTATGAAGGGATAAGTTGTCGGAAAGATTTTTGAATCCACGGATTACACGGATTGACACTGATTAAATCCGTGTAATCCATGGACTAAATAAATACGGCACTTTGCACAGTTAATTTTAGGAAATGACTTAGAATATCAATTCAATACGATGTCGCCGAGATCCTGGTCATTTCCCGCCGTCACCTCGATATTCTCCCGCAGGGCGGATTGGCCGCTGGTGTCTTCGATCGTCACGCTGTAGCTGCCGGCGGGCAGGAATGAGAGGCGGAAAAAGCCGCTTTGGGTATCCACCAGGCTGCTGCCGAGGGTATCCGCCCCCTGCAGGGCATAGGCCAGCGGGGCGTGTTCCGGATTGATCACATTGCCGTAGATCGATCCCGATAGTGCCAGGGCGGTCACCCGCAAGTGCGGCTTGAGCTTGTAGCGGGGATTGTGCACCGGCGACATCACCACGATTGAGCGGTTGACGTCAAAATCGACCACCATCTCATAGGTCGATCCCTCCTGCACCGTAAACTGCGGGCCGAGCTTCAAGCCGGTCTGGGCCCCGCTGGGCACATCCAGGGGATGAGCCTGGCCGTCGACCACCACATAGGCATCGGCAATTTTGATGCGGATCTGGGTATATTTCCCGGCAGGCACCTCAGCGCTGCCGAAGACGATGGTGTTGCCGTTGCTCAGATCCAGCAGGTTCACCTTCAGCAAGCTGTCGCTGCGCACGGTCACCCATTGGGAATCGATATGGGCGCTGACTTCCGAAAAGATGATATTTACCGAGTCAAACGCCGCACTGGGGGCGTCAGTGAGATAGATAGTCAACTGGCCGGTGGCAGGGTCGCCGCTGCCGGCGGGATCGCTGTTCTCCCCACAGCCGGGGAGCGATTGTAGGATGAGTATAACAGCGCAGAGGATTAATAAAATCCGGATCATGTTCATCTCCCTGATGATCGTTAATATCCCTACTTGTTTATGGGTGGATGGGTGGATGGGGATAAACGGACGTTTCCCCATGGTGCCATCGACCTGAATAGTATTATCGAAACGAATCCGGGGAAGATTAACGCATAATACAGCCGACTTATCAAGCACGAAAAAACACTCCCCGACAATCGGAGAAACATTAAATTAACCTCACAACTGTATGATCTTTTCACACTTATTTAACCGGTAGGAGATGCCTGATGACTCAAAAATTGCTTACACAGCCGGAAATGCTGGCCGGGATGGTGCAATACCAGGATGGATCGGTGGTCAGCAAAACGGTGATCGGTAAAAAAACCGGCACCGTCACTCTCTTCGCCTTCGCTGCCGGGCAGGGACTTAGCGAACATACCGCGCCATTCGACGCGCTGGTGATGATCATCGACGGCGCGGCGGAGATCACCCTGGGCGGGGCACCACACCATCTCAGCGCTGGTGAAGCCCTGATCCTGCCGGCGAATATCCCTCACGCCCTGCACGCCGCCGATGCGTTCAAGATGATGCTGGTGATGATCAAATCAGAAGCGTAGCTTCTTGATATCGTTTTTCTGCAAGAACATGACAATTGTCATAAATCAGTGTGAGATATATCATTTTTTCCTATTTGGGCGAGCGTTAGCTTGCCAATGCCATTGTAAACTATTTCACGATCCGGCAATTTTGCCGTTCAAGTTGCCGGTTGTCCGATTCCACGCCAGAGGAGCAACATCGGGCAAGGCATAACATACGGCATAGTAGTCGAAATAGCTTCTTTCAGGGTGTTTACGGGGCACTACTCTACTCATTATTAGATCAAACATCAGACTTTACAAGTGGGTTTTAGTAAGAGCGATACGTGCTTGTAACGTAGCGGCAATATGCTATTGGTAATATTTGCCAAACGTTCAAGAAACTTGTATTGTTTATGGCAATTTGGATCCTTCGGAGATCCCGGGGAGATCTATGCCGTTTAATCCGGAAACAAACCGTCTTTAATTAAGATGATTGTTGTCTAAACCAATAACTGTTTGTCCAACCCAATCAGAGGAGATGAGTATGAAGCGTCGTGAATTTATTAAAATTGCCGGTGTGGCCGGGGCCAGCCTGGTGATGATTCCTGAAATGGCTCGGCGGCCGCCGGGTGTTTGCAGCACCGATTTGGGGAGGCACATTAGATCCCGGATTGGTACCCAAATATGTCATGCCGCTCATAAAACCGCCGGCAATGCCGGGGTTTTAATAAGAACAAGCGGAAGTATGATATCGCAGTGCGGCAGTTTCAGCAGCAGATTCTCCCCCCTTCACATCCGGTAACAACGGTCTGGAGCTATGGTTCGCGGAAGCATCCTGCCACATTCAATTATCCGGCATTTACCATCGAAAATGATGTAAACAAAAACACCGAAGTCACCTGGCGGAACGAACTGGTCGATTCCAAACGCAACTATCTGCCGCACCTGCTGCCGGTTGACCAGACCCTGCACTGGGCCAACCCTCCCGGAGGCCTGGCCATGCGCGACCGCCGGGGAGCGATCCCACTCCCTACACCGGACCGGTGCCGATCGTAACCCACGTTCACGGCGCCCATACCACTGAGGAGAGCGATGGCTATCCCGAAGCCTGGCACTCTCCTGACGCAAAAAACATCCCTGCAGGCTATGCCACCACCGCACATTTTTCGATTATTACCGGCAAAAATATCATGCCAACTGGCATGTTGGCCGGGCCGATTTCACGTATCCCAACGACCAGCCCGCTACCACGCTGTGGTATCACGATCACACCCTGGGCATGACCCGGCTCAACGTCTATGCGGGACCGGCCGGTTTCTGGCTGATCCGCGGCGGCGATTATGACACAAATCTCGGCTATATTGCCCCGGGAGTGGGCGATGATCCTTTCGGAGAATACAGCGAAATTCCCATCGTGATCCAGGACCGCTCCTTCAATATGGACGGTTCGCTCTTCTACCCGGATAACCGGGCATTCTTCGAGGGGCTGCTGCCCGGTGATTTCGATGAAGATTTCCCCTTTATCCCGGATACGGCCTGCGACGGCCTGCCCAGTGACGTTTCCCCGATCTGGAACCCGGAATTCTTCGGCAACATGATGGTGGTCAACGGCCGCACCTGGCCCTATCTGAATGTGGAACGCACCCGCTACCGCTTCCGTTTCCTCAACGGCTGCAACTCCCGCTTTCTGCTCCTGAAAACCAGCAACGACATGACCTTCTACCAGATTGGCGGCGACCAGGGCTTTATGCCGAATACCGTTCCCCAAACCCGGTTGCTGATGGCCCCGGCTGAACGGGCCGACGTCATTATGGATTTCTCCAACCTGCCGGTCGGTACCGAGGTCATTCTGCAGAACCTGGACCGGACGAGCCGTTTGGCGGTGGTGAACCGGATGTTGATTTTGACGCCGCCGATCCTTCTTCCACCGGTATCGTCATGAAATTTGTTGTGACCAACGGACATGTGCTGCCGCGCAATTGTCACATTCCCACTTCGCTCCCGGCAGTGCCGAAGCTGGGCGCCCTGAACACCTACCGCGATGTATCGCTAAATGAAGAAGAGTCTGCTACGGTACGAGTTGTCGGGACCCCGATGATGAATGGGATCTTCCGGTGAGAGTAGATTGCGATAATCCCGATGCGCTGCCGTTTGGCCCCACTGCCGCGCTGTTAGGCACATACGATACGAATAGCAAGGCCAGCACCCCGCTGCTGTGGATGGATCTGATCTCGGAAAATCCGGCGAACGGCGCGGTTGAAGAGTGGATCATCCACAACTTCACCATGGATGCCCACCCGATCCACGTGCACCTGGTACACTTCGATATTATCGGACGGCAAACCGTTAATTCCGACGGCACCCTGGGCCCGCTCCGGGATCCCGAAGACTGGGAAACCGGTCCCCAAGGACACGGTGATCGCCTATCCCGGCGAGCAAACCCGTATCCGGATGCGCTTCGACATCTCCGGCTTCTACGTCTGGCACTGCCACATCGTGGAACACGAGGACAATGAAATGATGCGCCCATACCACATTGGGCCGATCCCGGCTGATGCGCCGGCCCACAAGGTCCCGGGCAGCAGAGCGGTGGCGGAACTTCCCGGAATCGTTCGAACTGGGCCAGAACTATCCCAACCCGTTCAATCCTTCCACTACCATCCACTTCCGCATCCCGCAGGACGAAAAGGTTGAGGTGAAGATCTACAACACCCTCGGCCAGGAAGTGCGTGCGCTGACCAGCCAGCGATTCGCTGCCGGCAGCCATTCGCTGGTATGGGATGGTAAGGACAACCAGGGCAGCGCCGTGGCCAGCGGTATCTACCTCTACAAATTCACCGCCGGCAAGTTTACTCAAACCCGGAAAATGAACCTGGTCAAATAGCTTTAATAGTATCGCATGACCCAGACTACGGGTCATGCGATACTATTTATTTGTCTTAGGTTGACAAAGCTTCGTAAGATCTGCATACGCGAAGCGGTGGTCTGCTGGTAAACTCGATTGTATTCGGATAACCGCATTATAAACCAAACGCAGGCGCCATCACGGCACCTGCGTTTTTTACTTGGGTAACAGCTTTTCGCAAAGCATGAGCGGCATCATTTGCATGGGCGAGTCGCGACTCGCCCCTACACCGGAACACCTTGCCCTTTGCCCTCCGCTCTCCGCCCTCCGCTCTCCGCCCTTTGCCCTCCGCATTACACATACAATGCCCGGCTGAACAACGGCCGGTAATGCCGGGTGGTCTCGTGATCCTCACCGAGCCGGAACACGGCCATTTAAAACTGCTGGCATCTGAAACCGGGCATCCCTATAATATGAAAGAATATTCAATCGACAACTTCAGACGACGGGCATCGTAAGATGGATAAAAAGAGAAATGCAGGAACACATGAGCGGATCACCATCAAATCCTGAAAAAAACCCCCAATTCTGGCGCACGGTTAAATCGGATTTCCGGGAAGGGGACATTTCCGCACCCTCGCGCGCGATTTTAAGGATATTCGGGAGTTTTACCTCGATGATGAGCGCAAGGCGCGTCTGGCGCGGATGGAACCACTCAAGCGCTGGTTTGTGCAGGCCTGGTGGCTGCTGAAGATGATGTTTTTCCGGCTTTCTTCCACCCGCCGCCTGCTGCTGCTGCCGGCATCATCCTGATTCTTACCCGGGTAAGCACTAATAATTCCAATAGCGACAGCCCGGTGCTCGGTTTACTGATGTTGTTGTTTGTGTTGATGCTGGAATTGAAAGACAAGCTCCTCGCCCGGGATGAGCTTGCAGAAGGCCGGGCCATCCAGCACGCCCTGATGCCGGAAACCAGCCCGAAAGTGCCCGGTTGGGAGCTGTGGCTCTATACCCGGCCGGCCAACGATGTGGGAGGCGACCTGCTCGATTTTCTGCCGATTTCTCCCCAGCGCTTCGGGATAGCGATTGGGGACGTGATGGGAAAGGGCCTGGGTGCGGCGCTGTTCATGGCTAAACTGCAGGCCACCCTGCGGGCGCTGGCAGCAGATTTTGAATCGCTGGCGGCGCTGGGGGAAAAGATCAACCGCATCTTCCATCGTGACGGCTTGCCCAACCGCTTCGCCTCATTATCCTATCTGGAAATCACCCCGGGGAACGGGCGGGTGCGTATTCTCAATGCCGGGCATCTGCCGGCGATCGCCATCCACAATGACGGTATCGAAGAAATGCCCAAAGGGGGGGGCATGGCGCCAGGGCTTTCCGCCCGGGCCCGCTACGGCGAGCAACAGATCGATCTGGCGCCCGGCGACCTGCTGTTGATCTATTCCGACGGCCTGACCGAGGCGTGTGATGAATCCGGCCGGTTTTTCGACGATGAACGCCTGTTAGCCCTGCTGCCTCAATTCTCCGGCCGGCCGGCGGCCGAGACCGGTCAAAACTGCTGGAAACCGTCAACCGCTTCATCGGGGAGGCACGGCCGCATGACGATCTGACCCTGGCAGTCTTGCGGCGGATGGAAAAGACTTGATGTTGGTGTTGGATGTTGGATGTTGGATGGACCTTCGGTTGCGATTGTCGCTGGACTCGTCATCAGCCTACGGCGTCATTGGCGCTAACGCGCGAATCTGTTTCCGCTCGATTGCAAAGTTGGCCTCATCTGTTCCGTAAGGTATGGGCTGCGCTGTCTCAACCACTCCTGACTTACAAAGGTAAAAACTGTGCGGTTGAGACAGCGCAGCCCATACCCAACAAGAAATGTGACCATTCTCATTCCCGTCTCTGATCAAACTCATTGTTTAATATCGCTGAATATGCTACACCAGGAATTAGTAAAGGGACTTATTTACATTTGACCAGCATGAGAGGAGTATATAGATATGGCGACTAATCATCGTGGCACGATTGCGATCTTGACCGGGGGGCGACGTCCCGGGATTAAATCCGGCGATCCGGGCGGTTACCTTCCGGGCAATTCGGGAGGCAGTGTGCGGGTAATCGGCATTCGCCGGGGCTGGGCCGGGTTGGTGGATATGGTCCCGGATCCGCAGGCGGATAATCGTAGAAATTACCAGATCCTGACCGAAGACATCGTCGACCGGGCCGGCCGCACCGGCGGCACCTTCCTGCATACGTCCCGCACCCGCCCCAGCCACCTGCCCCGGAGTATCGTGCCGGCGCATCTGCGCGATCAATACAACGAAGAGATCAATGATGTGACCCCGCAAATACTGAAAAACCTGGAGTTTATGGGCGTGGATTACCTGATTCCCATCGGGGGCGATGACACCCTCAGTTATGGCAAGCGCCTTCATGAAGAAGGAATCAAGGTCATCGCCATCCCCAAAACCATGGACAACGACGTGCCCGGCACCGATTATTGCATCGGATTCAGTACCTGCGTTACCCGCACCATCGAACTGACTCACAATCTGCGCACTTCCGCCGGCTCCCATGAACGCTTTCTGGTGATCGAAGTATTCGGCCGCTATGCCGGATTTACAGCGATGCTGCCGACCATGGCCGGCGCCGCCGACCGCTGCGTGATCCCGGAGTATTCATTTGACATCGACCAACTGGCCCGGCTGCTCAGTGAAGACCGCCGCCGCCATCCAAGCAGTTATTCGGTGGTGCTGATCTCCGAAGGCTCCCAGATGGCCCACGATGACAGCATGTCATTTCGAAGGCGCGGAGACCGACCAATACGGCCATCGCAAACTCGGGGGATCGGAGATAAGGTTTCTGCCCGCCTGAAGGAAATATCACCCGAATATAATCAGGGGAATCGGGTCAACGTGATCAACCAGCGTCTGGGTTACCTGGTGCGCTGCGGCGAACCCGATGCCTTCGATTCGATTGTGCCGATGGCCTTCGGCAATATGGCCCTGGATCTGATCTTGAAAGGACAATCCGGGCGCCTGGTCAGCTTGCGCAACGGCTGTTATGACGATGTCGATATTTCGGTGGTAACCGGTTATAAAAAGGTGGTCGATATCAACAAGTATTATCACACCGAACGGCTCCGTCCAAATTACAAAACCTTCAAAGGGCAGCCGCTGTTTATAATGACCAGTGAGGAGGTGGAGGCGGAGTGCGGAATGCGGAGTGCGGAGTGCGGGTGCGGAGTGCGGATGTGTGGATGCGGAGTGCGGAGTGGATGCTGGATGCTGGATTTAATTTGACGCCTGGCTTACAAATTAACTGAAAACTGATAACTGATAACTGATAACTGACCACTGACAACTGACTGTAATACCTTCACCATATAAATTCGAGGAGGATTATGGCATGTTAGTCATCGTCAAAGAAAATTACGAAGCAATGAGCCGGGAAGGTGCCCGGCAAGTGGCCAGCCTGGTGCGCCGGAAGCCGGATTGTGTCATCGGTTTCGCCACCGGAAGCACACCGCTGGGGCTCTACCGCGAGTTGATACGCATGCACCGGGAGGAAGGACTGGATTTTTCCAAGGTGACCACTTTCAACCTCGATGAGTACGTCGGCTTGCCCCGGCTCACAACCAGAGCTACCACTACTTCATGTGGGAGAATCTGTTCAAGCATATCAACGTCACCCGCGCCAAGGTGCATATTCCCATGGGCATGGCGGAAGATATCGATGCTTTTTGCGACTGGTATGAAGAAAAGATACTGGCCGCCGGAGGGATCGACCTGCAGATTCTCGGCATCGGCGCCAACGGCCACATCGCCTTTAATGAGCCGGGCTCTTCGCTGGGATCGCGCACCCGCATCAAAACCCTGAAAGAAAAAACCCGCCGCGACAATGCCCGTTTTTTCAGCGACATGAAAGAGGTGCCCAAATATGCCATCACCATGGGTGTCGGCACTATCATGGAGGCGCACCGCCTGCTGCTGCTGGCCAATGGTGAGGGAAAAGCCGAAGCGATCCAGGCCACGGTAGAAGGCCCGATTATGGCCAAATTTCCAGCGACGATCGTGCAACTCCACCGCTATGCCACCGTCGTGGTCGACCAGGCAGCGGCAGCCAGGCTGGAAGGCGACTACAGCGGGTTTTGATGACCGACAGGCTCTTTTCAGGAGGTTACGATGCACCAGGCAACGGAGCGGCCACGCTCATTAGTGCACTTGCTGGATAAAGCGAGACATGAGATCACCCGCAGCGACCTGCTCAACCTGATCGAATCCCGGCAGATTCGGCGGATCACCCTCCATTATACCGGCCTGGACAGCAAGCTGAAAGAGCTGAAAATACCGCTGAGCAGCCGCGCCCAGGCGGAGCGGGTCCTGCCGAAGGCGAAAGGGTGGACGGCTCCTCCCTGTTCCGGGGGTTGGTAGACAGCGCGGTATCCGACCTCTATGTGGTGCCACTTTATAAGACCGCATTTCTCAATCCGTTTGAGGGAGACAGTCTCGATTTCATGTGCCGCTATCTCGACCGGAAAGGGCAACTGGCGCCTTATACGCTGGACAGCATTCTGCACAACGCCATGGTGCTGTTCCGGCGGCAAACCGGTCTTTCGCTGTATGGTTTAGGGGAACTGGAATTCTTTTTGCTCAGTGATCAGCCGGGGCGCTCTATCCCAACGCCCGCCAGCACGGCTATCACGCCACGGCCCCTTCGTAAAAAAAGCGGCAGTATGGTTAGCGAAATGGCCCTATTGCTCAACGAGATGACCGGGCTGGTGAAGTATGCGCACAGCGAGGTGGGGGAATCGGCAGCGTGCGCAGCAACCTGGAGGAAATCAAGGATAAACATGCCGAGCAGATGGAGATCGAGTTCCTGCCCGCTCCGCTTGAGGAGGCGGGCGATATACTGGTGCTGGCCCGCTGGCTGATCCGCAACGTCGCCTACCGGCACGGCAGCGTTGCCACTTTTGCCCCAAGCTGGAGGAAGGGGTGGCCGGCAACGGGCTGCATATCCACCTGGCGCTGCACCGTGATGGGGGGAGAACATCATGGCTGACAGTGAGGAGCTCAGCTCAACCGCAAAAATGCTCATCGGCGGACTGTGCCATTATGCTGCCTCCTGACCGCTTTCGGGAACACCACCTCTTCCGCCTACTTGCGACTGGTGCCCAACCAGGAAGCCCCGACCCACATCTGTTGGAGCGATCTAAACCGCAGCGCCCTGATTCGCGTCCCCTGGCCTGGAACGGCACCAAAGACCTGGCGCAAACCCTCAATCCCCAGCAGCACGAGACCTATAGCGAGGCAGGCAGCCAGCAAACCGTGGAACTGCGCAGTCCCGACGGCAGCGCAATCGTGCATCTCCTGCTGGCCGGGATCGCCATGGCGGCAGAATGGGGCATCAATGGCGAAAAAGGTCTGGCGATTGCCGAAAAGCTATATGTCGCCGGCAATATTTTCAAAAATGAGGCATTGCTGAAGGAACTGCCGGTGCTGCCGGTCAGTTGCGTGGATTCGGCAGGTATCCTCCTGAACAACCGCGCGTTATACGAACGCAGCGGCACCTTCCCCAGCGTAATCGACTACCTGGCCCAAAAAAGCTGCGGGCGGAAAACGACGCCGATATCAATCGCTACCTGGCCGATCTGCCGGCTGACGACCGGCTGCTGGAAACGCGGAAGATCATGCACCGGGATTTGCACCGGCATTGAAAAAGGATGAAGGATGAAGGATGAAGGATGAAGGATGAAGGATGAAGGATAAAGTTGGTGGAAATTTCTTAACCTTGCAACCGATTTCCCTTTATCCTTACTCCTTTATCCTTACTCCTGTTTTTTATAGCAACTGCTTCCCCCCACGGCCTCCACCACCTCTTCAAAACGAGCTTTGATCTCATCGAGATTACGGTTGTTTTGTTTGCGCAGGCTGTCAAACTCCGCCAGGATAGCCGATTCCAGGGTGCTGGCATACTTCAGGGCTGCCATCCGGGCTTTCTGGCGCCCGCCGTAGGCGTCATCATAAAAACGCTGATTCGGCGTCCGGTAATACTGGCTCCAAATCTCCTTACGCATTTCCACAATCCAGTAATCTTCCAGTTTGGCCCGCCGGATATATTTATCGGGATCTTTTTGATGACCGGCGGGGTCTGGTTGATGCGGATCCCCTTGATGATCCGCCGGGTCTCTTCATAGGAAAGGGGGGCATGCTGTTGAGTTCCGCAGTCTTTTGATGGATCAACCGGGCCAGTTTATTGCGGTCTTTTTTAGCAATTTTCAGCGTTTCGTTTTTACCGCCATACTTGCTGAAAGAATAAGAGTAGGCGGTCGAATGGTATTCCCGCTTATGCACCTTCACCTGCACATCGATCACACAACGGGTATACTTGCCGTTGCGCTTCCGCAGATGAATATAACCCAGATTCGCCAGCGGACCGGCTTTCGCTTCCTTGCGCTTATGAAACTTCTTCGGGCGGTTCAGCCATTTCCGGTAATTGTCAGCCGCGCGTTTCCGGTAGGTGGGATCATAACCGACTTCCTCGAAAAAGGCCAGGCGAGTTCATCCCGGTGGGCAATCGCCTCCTGTTTGGCCGCTTCGCGCCCTCCGTAATTTTATCGTAAAATGACTTACCCGGGAGGGTGCGGCGTTTTCCGTCAACGGATACCCGGATTTGCACATACCAGAAATCACCGTCATCGCGCCGGGTGATAAAGCGCATGCCAAGATCGTGCTCTTTGGGGGTAACATTAAGGTTTTTTTGACTTTTGGGACCCGGAACCATACCGGGACAGTCCCTTCGGTGCCTGCCATAGACAACAACTCCTTTTCTATAATTTTTGAATTGAACAAATGTTAATCTGACCCGAAGGTCATATCTTCTACGTAACGTGGTGGATTTGGTGGAATTGACCGCAACGCCTGTGTAAGCGTTCTTCAGCAGTCTGGTAGCATTAAAGCGGCAGAATGTATTTACGCGGTAATTTTATTCCCATCTTAACTTGAAATAGCACTTAAACAGCACTTCATTATGTCACAGGCTTAAATTTAACAATAAAACCCGGGAAATCAACCTGGAATAGAAATATTTTGAGTCGCATGAATCCCATGGTTATTTTTCATGGTGGATGGATTGACGGGCGCGCAGGGCCGAGTCGCGACTCGGCCCTGCGCGCCCGTCAATCCATCCACATTTGTTTTGCAATCGCCCAGACGTATCTTGGGTAGGCCATCGAATAAGGGGTGATTCAATGTTCCTGCCAAGCATTCGTCGCCACATTCGCCGGATATTGCTGCTGCTGGCGCTGCCGCCAGCTGCTGCCGCGCTGCTGTTTCTGGTGACTGCACTGCTGCTGACGGTGCTTCCGGCCAATCGTAATTTCCGGGAGCCGGAGAGCGGAATCGACATCTACGCCGAAGCAAGCGCAGTGCATACCGACTTGTTGCTACCGGTGGTCGGCGGCGGTAGGGATTGGCGGGAGACGCTCAATTATAGCGATTTTGCCGGTGCGGACAGCAGCTTTCAATATGTCGCCTTTGGCTGGGGCGACCGGGAATTTTATCTGAACACGCCCACCTGGGAGGACCTGAGCATCTACCATACCCTGCGCGCGCTGTTCTGGCCCACCGCTACCATCATGCACGTGCGCTGCTGCGCAGCCCGCCACCGACCGGGGAGTTGATCCGGCCGGTGCGCCTTTCTCCGACGCAATACCGGCTGTTATGCAATTACATCGACCGCGCCTTCCGCCGCCAGCCGGACGGGCGCTACCTGCTGATCCCCGGCTACAGCTACGGCATTCGCGACCGCTTCTACGGGGAACGGCAGCTACCAGTTGTTCTTCAACTGTAACAACTGGACCAACACAGCACTTAAAACCGCCGGTGTGAAAACCGCCCAATGGGCGCCATTTCCGCAGTCGGTGCTTTACCATCTGGATTGAATGCGATATTTGTTCGCTTCGCTCACGATGTTTGCCCTTCGGGCGTCATTGGCGCTTCACGCGTCATTCGCTTCGCTGTCATTGGGCCTTCGGCCGTCATTAAGGCTGTACCCGTTATTGGCGTGCAGCACACTGGAAAACATCGCTAAATAACGCCCGAAAGGCTAATGACGCCGCAGGCTAATGACGGGCGAAGCCCCAATGACGCGGGAAGCGCTAATGACAGTTTGATATCCTTTGCCCTTCGCCCTCTGCCCTACGCGTCTTTCATTCCGCATTCATTTCCCTCCCGCACCTGCTCGCTGTCCCGGATCAGCGCCTGAATGGTCTCTTCGGAAAAATTCATGAAGTTCAATTCGGTAATAACCCCAGCAATTTGCCATCGTTGACCACCGGCAGGCAGCCGATTTTATGTTTGCGCATCAACAGCAAGGCATCGATGGACAGCATTTCCGGGGTGACGGTATGGGGATTTTTGATCATGACTTTTTTGATCGGCATGGTGCGGTCGAGGGCATCAGGATGGGCGCTGTAGAACTCCAGCAACACCCGGGTCGTCACCAGGCCGACCAGCTCGCCGCGGTCATTTTCCACCGGCAGATGGCGGAGATGTTTCCAGTTCATGATGTTGGCGGCAAAATGCACCGGATCTTCCGGGCGCACGGTATAAAGGTCCGAATACATAATCTGCCCGACGTTCCAGAAACGGTTGATCCAGCTCCCGGCTTCCTCGATCCGTACCGGCTTCCACTTATGCACCGGTTTGCCCGCCTTCTGCCGTTCCAGAATACCGGCGCTGATGGCGGCGCAGGCTTCGTAACGGGCATGCTTCTTGCGCAGACGGGTGAAGGAATCAAGCATCCAGGCCGCTCCGGTCTTGCCGGCACGCACCCGCTGTTCAACAATGCCCAGGTAGTGCTGGCGGTCTTTGGCCGAAATCTGTGCCTGCCGCAACCCCTCCTGTGCCACCGGCAGCAGCTCTTTGAGAATCAACTCCTGGGCGCTGACGGAAACGCCTTTGATCCATTTAAATTGCGATTGCAAGCCGTTGCGGGCGGCTAACAGGAAGTTCGTCTTGGCATCATCGAAGGCCATCAGCCCGGCGATGTTGCGGTAATTCTCCGGGATGCCGGTCATTAACCCCAGCCAAAACGCCATATTGGCGATCTCATCTGCCACGGTCGGGCCGGCGGGCAGAATGCGATTCTCGATCCGCAGGTGAGGCTTGCCCTCGGTGATCCCGTAACAGGGCGGTTCCACTTGTATACCGTACCATTGTGTATTTGCAGGGCTTTCAGCTCAGGCACCCGGCCGTCGGCAAGCTGCGCCAGGGCATCGGTTTCAATATCCGCCGCCACCAGCACCCGGTAGCGGGCGATGTCTTCCTGAAAGATCTCGGTGATCGATTTGCGCAGCCATTGGTGCCCGAAGGTGATCCGCGAGGCCTTCTCCCGCAGATCGCCGGTCGCACGCCGGGTGTCGACCGATTGCTGAAAAAGGGCGATGCGGGTTTCTTCCCAGAGCCGCTTCCCCAGCAGCAGCGGCGAGTTGACCGCCCGCCGCCAGCACCGGCGCGGCGATCGCCTGCGCCCAGTTATATTCGCTGATGAAGCGTTCCGGAGGCACCTGCAGATGCATCTGAAAGCTGGTGTTGCAGCCCTCAAACATGATCGAATTATGCTTGGTGATCAGTTCATCTGCCCCCATAATGTGAAACTCGTGCGGCCCCCCTTTCAGCTTGTTCATCGCTTCGCTGAGGAGGTGATACCGGGGCAGCGGGGTAAGGTTTTCCAGTGATAGGTCGCTGCGTCGGATGGTCGGCAGAATCCCCACCAGAATAATATCCCTTGATGGTTTGCCGCCACCCCGGCAAGTTGCTCCAGATAACGCTTCAGCCGGCCGGCCATCTCCGAGAGGCAGTTATCGCGGAAGGGCAGCGGATCAAGGTTGATTTCCAGATTATAGCGGGAATGCTCGGTGGTAAAGTGATCGTCATCGATATCGGCCAGCACCTCCAGCGCCATCGGTGCCGGCCGCCAGTTGCGGTCGACCAGGCAGAGCTCCTGCTCCGCCCCGATCCGCCGGGCGCCGGAATCGAACATCCCCTTCGCCAGCATGTATTCCAATGCTTTGATATCGTTGATCAGGTGATACATAAATCGGCTGATATCCGCCTGATCCATTGAGAGGGTAATCGCATGCTTCCCCATGATGCACATGCCTTCGATAAGTCGGTTAAACATCGAACTGCCGCAATTACGGCAAGGTAAGCATATTTTTTTAGAAACAAATTCAAATACCTTCGCCGGTTGCAAAATCGGTCAGGCTGTGTTATCTTTGGGCGGTTTGAAAATATCCGTCAAACGGAGACAGAACGAACTTAATGACTGCCACAGAGGCACAGAGGGCACAGAGTAAGACGACTTTGTTGTTTTAGATTCTCTGTGAACTCTGTGCCTCTGTGGCTAAAAAAAAACAGAATAAACAGTATCGGTTAATGCTCAACAACTTCAAAAAATTTATCACGGCGCCACTACTGACCTTTTTCGGCCGGCGCCGGGCGGAGAGGATCTTTCGCGATCCGCCGGTGCTGATCGGCGGATGCGGCCGTTCCGGCACCAGCCTGCTGTTGTCGATTTTGGCCGCCCATCCCCAGGTCCTGGCCATTCCCACCGAGACCGGGGTATTCTCCAACTGGGAAACTGACCCCGCTGCGGCAGGGGCGTCGCCGGCCTGGCGCCCGCAGCGGATGGACCGGATCTACCGGTATATCCTCAGCCGCAGCATCCCCAACACCGTCACCCGCTATTGCGAAAAAACCCCAGTAACGTGCGCCATATCGAACAGATCCTGAATTTTTTCCAGGCCGGGTCAAGTTCATTCACCTGATCCGCGACGGCCGGGATGTGATGACCTCGGTTCACCCGGAGAATCCGGAAACCTACTGGGTGAACCCGGAACGCTGGGTCAGCGACGTGCGCACCGGGCTGGCGCATCGGGCACTGCCGCAGTTGCTCACCATCAAATATGAAGACCTGATCCTGCAGCATCAGCAAACCATGCAGCAGGTGTGCGACTTTCTGGAAATCGAATACACCCCGGCGCTCAAATCCTGGTTCGAGCACTCCGACGTGCGCAAGAACCGCGCCTGGTTCCATCCCTTGAAGCAACTCCACCCCTCTTCGATCGGTAAATGGAAACAAGACAAATTCCGCTCCCGGGTGGCGGAGATTATGCAGGATGGCGAAGTGGTGAAGCTTTTGCGTGAGCTGGATTATCCCGTGAATTAAGTTCCGCCAACTGGATTGCACGCAGATATCACAGATTGGACAGATTTACACAAATTTTGAAATTGAGGCATGGTATATGGTAATCATGTAGTCATCCAAGCATCCCAAACCCCAGGAACCATCATGAACCCACTCACCCGTTTCTCACGCATTTGGCTGCCGGCGATACTGCTGGTGTCCGTCTACATCACTTCATCCTGCACAGCGGAGAAGGCGCCCGAACCGGAGTCCGCCCATTCGCAAGCTCAATCGGTGCAGCATCCCAAATGGAGCAAGAACCTGGCGATTTACGAGGCCAACATCCGTCAGTTTTCCGAAGCAGGCGATTTTAAATCGTTTGAAGCCTATTTGCCGGAGCTGCAGAAGATGGGCATCGGCATCGTGTGGCTGATGCCGATTCATCCGATCGGTGAGTTGAACCGCAAGGGCACTATGGGCAGTTATTATTCGGTGCGGGATTATAAAGCGATCAATCCGGAGTTCGGCACCGCGGAGGATCTGCATCGCCTGGTAAACAAGGTGCACGAGCTGGGCATGTATGTGATCATCGACTGGGTGGCCAATCATACCGCCTGGGATCACCCCTGGACGGAAAGCCATCCGGAATTTTACACCCGGGATTCCTGGGAAATTTTGTTCCCCGGTGGCGGACTGGAGTGATGTGATCGACCTGGATTACGGCAATCCGGAGCTGCGCCGGGCGATGATTGATGCCCTGGCCTACTGGGTGCGGGAATTCAATATCGACGGCTACCGCTGCGATGTGGCGGCGATGGTGCCGACCGATTTCTGGCTGGCGGTGCGCGACACCCTGGACCGGATCAAGCCGGTATTCATGCTGGCGGAAGCCCATGAGCCGGAACTGCATGCCGCCTTTGATATGACCTACGGCTGGCAGTATAAAGACCTGATGAACAATATCGCCGCCGGCAAGCAATCAGCCGATGACCTCGACGATCATTACCGCAACGAGGAAATCGCGGAATATCCCTCCGATGCCTACCGGATGCTCTTCACCACCAATCACGATGAGAACTCCTGGCAGGGCACTGTTTTCGAACGCCTGGACGGAGGAGCGGAGGCCTTTGCGGTATTCACCGGGGTGTTTCGCGGCATGCCCCTGCTTTACAGCGGGCAGGAAGCCGGCATGGACAAACGGCTGGCCTTTTTCGAGAAAGATCCCATCGAATGGCGCGAGCATCCGTTCCGGGAAGTCTACACCCGCCTGTTTAATCTAAAGCGGGAAAATCGCGCGCTATGGAACGGCGATGCCGGGGGTGATGTGCAGCGGCTGCAAAGCGATCAGGATAGTCTGATCTACAGCTTTATCCGGGAGAAAGACGGCGACAGGGTGGTGGCGCTATTCAATTTTTCTTCCGAAGCGCAAACCTTCACCATCGCCGCCCCCCAACTGGCCGGCACTTACCACGACGTGTTCAGCGGGGACAACGTGACCTTTTCCGAGCAGGAAACTTTCTCGCTGGACGCCTGGGGATACCGGGTGGTGGCGGGGAAATAGTATCTTGATTCTGTGCATTGTAAATAAAGTTATTGCACTTATAAACCGCCATTGGTTGTTGGTCGTTGGCTTTTGGGTACAACCGTTCTTGCCAATAACCAATGACCAACAACTAAGCGCTAATCCTGAATTTTCGGTTTCCCATTTGATTAAAACAGGATCATCACTATGAGCTTAGATCGTCAGGAAAACCCGGTGGTACTGATCACCGGCGGGGGCAGCGGCATCGGCAAGGCCTGCGCCAAAGTCTTCCTGCGCGAGGGATACCGGGTGTTTATCAGCGGTAGGGATGCCGCCAGGTTGGAAACCGCGAGCACGGAACTGGCTTCCTCCGTATCGGGCGGTCCGGCGCCGGAATGGATAACGGCCGATGTCGCCGATCCGGCCCAGTGCGACCGCCTGCTGGAGACGGCCGACCGCCGTGCCGGGCGGATCGATGTGCTGATCAACAATGCGGCCTACTTCGATATCGGCCCCGCCCGGGAATTTTCGACGGAGCGCTGGCGGAAGATGTTCGATGTCAACGTGCACGGGGCTTTTACTGCGCGCAAGCCTTCGCCAATATCCTGATACCGCAACAGCAAGAAGGAGTTATCCTCAACATCGGCAGCATCAGCGCCCGGATGAGCGCCGACGGTTACAGCGCCTATGCCGCCAGCAAGGCCGCCCTGAACAGCCTCACCCGCTCCCTGGCAGTGGAATGGGCCGGTCACGGCATCCGGGTGAACTGCCTGGCCCCGGCCATACCAACACCGAAGGTATTCAGGAAGCAATCGCCGCAAAGGAACTAAAGATCGACGACCTGCTGGCCAGCATCCCCCTGGGACGCATTGCCGAACCCGCCGAGGTGGCGGAGCTGGCGCTGTTCCTGGCCGGGGAAAAAGCGCGTTATCTGACCGGGCAGATTATCTACCTCGACGGCGGGCGCAGCGCCAACGGGAATTTTGTTAGAGGAGATCGGCATGAA
The DNA here is from genome assembly GCA_020635015.1 of Calditrichia bacterium. Lineage (GTDB taxonomy): Bacteria > Calditrichota > Calditrichia > RBG-13-44-9 > J075 > JACKAP01. The sequence continues at coordinate 209,795 of JACKAP010000002.1, forward strand.
AACTAACCCCCCTTCGCACGACCGGATCCGCATCGAAGGCCTGCGCATCGACTGCATTATCGGGGTCTACCCGGAAGAAGCGCTTCAGGAGCAGCCGATTGTGATGGATCTGGCGCTGGCGCTGGACCTCTCGCGGGCCGGGCGCAGCGGCAGCATCGCCGATACTTGTGATTATGACCGGATTTCCCGGGAAGTGGCGGCGCTGGTGGTATTTCGCAAATTCCGCCTGCTGGAAAATGCTGCTGAGGAGATTGCCGCGATGCTCTTCGGGCTGCATGCCCATCTTGACAACCTGTGGATTCGCATCGAAAAACCCCGGGCGCTCCAGGGACGGGCACGCTGTGCCGCGGTGGAAATTTGGCGCAGCCGCAGCGATTTTCCCCGCACCACCGAGCAGACCGTCTTCGGGGAAGCGGAAATATTGCTGGAAACCCGGGAGGCCGGCCTCTACCTGCTGCACATTGATGCCGGCAAAGAGATTCCGCCTCATTATCACCGGGTGATGCGGGAGTTGGAGTGGCTGGCAGAGGGCGAGGTGCTACTACAGCAGAAACCAATAACCGGATTTAACCCGATCGCCTGGCCGAAAGGCGAGGTGCATACCTACCGCAATACCAGTAAGCAACGCGCCACCCTCTTCTGCTGCGACGCCCCGCCGTTTATCCCGGAAGACGAGATCGTGGTTGGTGGGCCGTTGGATACCCAATAGAACGCGGATGACACGGATTTACGCGGATTTTTTATTCATTGAAAGACAAAACACCAAATCTGATTTGGAAGGGCGAAGCAACCCAAAAATAATCCGCGTAAATCCGTGTCATCCGCGTTCTATTAAAAACTGGCCGGGTACCGCGAATTCAATTTAGAACTCCCCTATAAATAAGGTTCAAGATCCTTTTCTACCCGCGCCCGGAAATCCGGATCGCTCATCGAGAGCGTATGCCCGTTAGCGGCCGCACCGAAGTGGCTGGCCAGCCAGAGGATCGCTCGCGCCGGGATCTCCGGCGGCAGCAGTTCGCCGCGGCGGTGCACCTCGCGCCATTCGTCTCCCCGGGGAAATTGGGCCGGATCGCTATCGCGAATCTCTACCTGCATCGCGGTATCCACTTTGCCGGGGCGCAGGGCAGCGGCCACAATTCCGCTGCCGGCCAGTTCCTCCGCCAGGGTGCCGCAGAACCGCTCCAACCCCGCCTTGCTGCTATTGTAGGCGCTGGTGCCGGTGAGGTTCTTCACCGCCACACCGGAGGAGATGAAGATGATCCGCCCACTCGGCCGGCGCAGCGTTTCCCGGCACCGCCGCCCGGGTGCAGAGATAGCTGCCGAAGAGGTTGATCTCCAGCAGGCGCCGCCACTCGGCCGGATCGGTTTCCCACACCTTGCCGAAGGGTTGGATCACCGACGCATTATTGACCAGGATGTCGACCGAACCGAAAGCTCGCTCGCCTTTCGCGAAGAGGCGTGTCACGTCATCCTCCCGGCTGATGTCAGCAGGCACCGCCAGCGCCGCGCCGCCCTGCTGAGTGATCTCCCCGACCAGCTCGTGCAAAGCAGCACCCGAACGGGCAGCCAGCACCACCTTAGCCCCGGCGGCTTGCGCCAGCAGCAGCGCCGCCGCCCGTCCGATCCCCGACTGGCCCCGGTGATCAGGGCGGTTTGGTTTTGCAGTAATCTTGCGTTTTTCATATAATCCTCCTGTCGACCAAGATCAAACAATAATATATTATCGTTGAAAATCAAAACATTCAGCGAGAATCATCTTATGCATACCTCCGATCAAAATCCATCTTCTTCTCCGCAGACACCGGCGTTTTACATCGCCCTGGACATCGGCGGCAGTAAAATCCTGGCGGCGCGGGGGATGCGCGCGGGCAGATCCTGGAGCGGTTGCGGGCGGAGACGCCGTTAGCGCTGGAAGCGGGCCTGGATCTGCTCCGCGATATGACGGCACAGCTCTGCGACGGCGCCGTGCCGCAGGCCATCGGCGCGGCAATCGGCGGCCCCCTGGATTACCACCGCGGAATCGTCTCTCCCCTGCACCAGCCGGAATGGCGGGAGGTGCCGCTGAAAGCGATCATGGAGAGCGCATTCAACTGCCCGTTTTATGTCGATGTCGATACCAACGCCGCCGCTTTCGGGGAGTATCACTTAGGCGATTGCACTTCGCCGAGGCTCCTCTACCTGACCCTCAGCACCGGCATGGGCGGGGGGCTGCTGCTCGATGGCCGGATCTACCGCGGAATGAATGACGCACACCCGGAAGTGGGCCACCAGGCGATTCCCTTCCGCTGCGCCCATCCGGAGCGAGTACACTGCGAATGCGGCGCGCCTGACTGCCTGGAGGGGCTGATCTCCGGCAACGCCATCCGGAGGATCTACCGCAAGCCGGCGGAACAGCTCACCCCGGCAGAATGGGAAGAGGTGGGCTACAACCTGGGCCAGGGACTGCGTAACCTGGCGGCGATCTACGCTCCGGAAGTGATCCTCCTGGGGGGCGGGGTGGCCATCGGCGCGGGCGAAAAGCTGCTCGCTCCAGCCCGCCAGGTGCTCCGGAAACACTTGCGGCTGGTACCGGTGCCGCAAATCCGCATGAGTTTCCCTGGGGTACGATGCCGCATTAACCGGCGCCCTGGCCCTGGCGATTCATGGGGCGGAATTCCATACGGCAATCGGACCAGACTGAATTGTTATTGATGTTGGGTGTTGGGCGTTGGGTGTTGGGGGTTGGGTGTTGGGGGTTGGGTGTTGGGGGTTGGGGTTGGGGGTTGGGGGTTGGGGGGGGGGTTGGGGGTTGGGGGTTGGGGGTTGGGGGTTGGGGGTTGGGGGTTGGGGTTGGGGGTTGGTATGAAGTATACTACCTGAGAGCTAAAAACCAATAGCTAAAAACCAATAACCAAAACCAATAACCAATAACCAACAACAAACCAATCACACATCTTCACCGTAACGCGTCTTCAAAAAATCTTTCAATAGCGAAAAATCTTCAAACATCTCGCTGGTGCAGCCGATGATCCAGCTGCTGATCTGCGGCCGCTGCAAGTGATGCACCATATATACCGGGATGCGATGATGATAGGCCATGGTTAACTCCCCGTGAGTGCCGCCGCCACCGTTCAGAACATACTGATCCCACAGGCAGATGATGTAGTCGGTATGATTGAGCAGATGATGGATATCAAACTCGATCAGCTTGCGCACGGTTTGCCGGAAACGCGCCGGATCGCTGGTTTTCCACTCCCGCAGATGCCGCTGCTCCTCCGGTGTCAGCACCCGATGTTCCTCAACACAGGGATTGAAAACCCGGTGCCTTAGTTCGCCGGTGAGAAAATGCGACAGCTCCTCCCGCCAGCCGCACCCTCCATCCGGGGCATGCTCCATTGCACCGGCCAAGTAGACCTGCATGGGTTTCTCCTAAAAAATCTTTGTTGATGGGTTAATGGGTTATTGGGTTAACGGGTTTTTGGAAATCTGTGGACGTGCACGTGGAGTCGAGTCGCGACTCGACCCTACATACTGAATATACTCAAAATTTCCCCCGCCTTCAAAAGCCCACCCGGCTTGCCGTTAACCAATTGGATGGTGCTGACGGTGCTGTCAAACTGGGTTGCGCGATGTTGCCGATATTATCCCCATCCTGCACCCGGTATTTATAAAATTTCATCGACCGCGGGGAGACGATTTTCAATTTTTGGCCCACCCTGAGGGTGGTGGATGATAAGCGGTTCCAGCTCTGAATATCGCGCACCGAAACCCCGAACAGCTGGGCGATCTCGCTCAGGGTATTGCCGGAAGACACGGCGTAAAAGAAACTCTCTCCCCGGGAAATCGATTGCTGCACCAGCACCTGGCCGGATACCCGGCTGCGCTCGGCGCCGGCCGGTATTTCCGCCAGCGGCTCAATTCCCGCTACCTGTGTTCCTGTGGGCAGGTTGCTGCCGGCAGTGGGATAAAGCACCAGGCGATTACCGGGAAAAATCACATTGCTTCGCAGGCTGTTCCAGCGTTTGATATCGGCGATTTTAACCCGGTAGCGGTCGGCAATCACCGAAAGCGATTCTCCGGAGCGCACGGTATGATAGGTTTTCCCAGCATCTGCAGTTTGATGCCCGTTGGTGCCTGCTGCTGAGGGAGCAGGGCGGACCACCAGCACATCGCCGGCAATAATCCGGTTGCTCGTCAGGTTGTTCCAGCGCTTGAGGTCTGCAATCTTCACCCGGTAACGGTCGGAAATGACCGAAAGGGATTCACCGGAACGCACCCGGTGGCGGGTGGCGCCGTCATCGGCGACAGCCGGCACCGCATCCTTGCCGGGCTGGTAGATCACCAGGGTCTTGCCAACATTGATCAGATCCCCTTCAGCCCATTCCAGAGTTTAATCGCGCCGATGCTCACCCCGCATTTACCGGCGATCACCGACAGGGATTCACCCTTGCGTACCCGGTGGTGGGTCTTGCTGCCGGTCTTGCGAAGCTCCTCCGCGCTTTGGCGGGAGATGGCCGTGCGCTGCCGCTGCGACCGTTCCGCTGCGGCAATCCGCTGCTGCTCGATTTTTCCAGGGCAGATTTGATCTTTTTTTCCGCCCGGCGGGGCACAAACAGCGGATAATCGAGTACCTTGGCCGGCGTGACGGTCGCGCTGGGGGCAGGTCGGGATTGAGCGTCACGATATCGGCAATACTGATCCCTGCCGCATCCGCCAACGGCTTCAGTTTGACCTGCTGCGGGACAAATATGGTGCGGTATTGCGACGCATCAGGAAACGGCACATCCTCAAATCCAAACCACTTCACATTACCCGGCTTGGCCATCACGATCGCGGCAAAAATTTGCGGGATATATTCCCGGGTTTCCCGCTTCAGTGCGGTGGTCTTTTCCCGCAGCGACCAGAAATTCCGGTCGCGGAAACTATCCAACTGGCGTAGGGCCTGGCGTGTCTTGCCGGCGCCGGAATTATAGGAACTCAGCGCCATGGTAAAACTGCCCAGTTCCAGCAGCAAATCGTGGAGATATTCCCGGCAGGCGATGACCGACTTCAAGGGAGAATAACGTTCATCGACGTAGCGATTGATCTGCAAGCCGTAGAGCTTGCCGGTGGACTTGATGAACTGGAACATCCCGGCGGCGCTGGCCCGGCTGTACGCCACCGGGTTGAAGCCCGATTCGATGAAGGCCAGGTACATCACTTCTTCCGGAAATCCCTTTTTGGTAAATTCATCTCGCAATGCGGGAATATACTTGCGCGAGCGGCGCAGGGAGCGCTGAAAGAATTTGCGGTAATGTTCGACATTCTGAAACCGGCGGATATAATACTCAATCTCCTTAACGAAATCATCCGGCAGTTTGAAGTCTTCCGGCTCCCCCATCTCCACGGCAATTTTTTGATTTCCTTCTGAATAAATTTGTGCAGGTCACCGTCAAAGATTTCACGTCCGCTGAGATTGGAAAGAGATTGGTAGGGAACGTTTTGATCGCGGTCGTAGCGGTCGTAAATCAGCACGTCTTCATCGGCAGTCTTCAAATCCTCCAGTCCGCCTTGAACCGCAATGGTTGCCAGGTCCTCGCTGGAAGCGGTGGCAGCGGCGAGATTCCCGGGCTCTTTCAGCCCACCCAGTTCCTCGCGAATGATCGCATAGGTCAGTCCCCATCCCTCCGGCGGGTAATGCCGGTCCAGGTAGGCGACTTTTTCGGCATCGCTGCGTAATCCCAGATCGTCTAACATGTGCATGACATAGGTGAATTCGGCATGGGCGGTCTCAAAATCATCCTGCTTATAAGCAGTGACAATCGCCTGGGCGCGGGATGCCAGCAACTGATCATATTCCCGGGAGGAAGATACAGGCGCATTGGTTTGCTGAAGCAGCGTACATTGCGTCAATGACATCATCAGCAACAATAGAACCATCGAGCGAAAAAGAACCTTCATGTAGACCTCAACGCGAAATAATCATCCTTGTTAGCTACAATATAATAGATAAATTTATATCAGCAATAGGGATATGTAAAAATAAGCGGGAAAAAGTGCATATGGGAGCATCTTAAGTGCTTTTTTGCGGTAAACTGATAAATTGTCATTGTCATTGGTCATTGGTCATTGGTCATTGGTCATTGGTTATTGGCGGATGGTTGCTGATTCAGGACCTTTCATCACCAACAGATACTCATCAACAATGGAGAAAAAGCATGAGAATAAATTGGTTTTCCTGTATGATAATGTTGTGCTTCACGATAATATTCTGTGGAAATCTTCCTGGGAACGCCCAATCAGCTCCGGTAAAAGACCTGCGCTATTATTTCCAGGCAGCGCAGCAGGCGTATGCCGAGGGGCAGTATGATGCCTACCGCGAGAACCTGCAGGAAATGCTCCGGCTGCGTCCCAATCATCCGACTTATCTCTATAACCTTGCCGGGGCCAATGCCCTCTCCGGGCGCAGCGATGAAGCCCTGGCGATATTGCAGCGCGTCGCCGCCGCCGGCTTGATCTATCCGGCCGCGGAAGATGAAGACTTTGCCGCCATCCGCAGCAGCGAAATGTTTGCCGCCATCCTGGCCCAATTTGAATCCAACCGCCGCCCCATCGCACAGAGCGAAACGGCGGTGATCGTTAAGGAAAAAGGTCTGATCAGTGAGAGCGTGGCCTACGATCCGCAAAACGGCCGGTATTGGATCAGCAGCGTGCATCGGCGGAAAATTGTGACGGTTGACCGGGAGGAAACTGCCGCGACTTCACTTCGCCCCAGGATGACGTGTGGGGCGTATTTGGCATCAAACTCGATGCACGGCGCCAGGTATTATGGGCTTGTAGCGGGGTATGCGGAGATCGCCGGCTACAGCAAGGCGGAAGCGGATCTTACCGGCATCTTCAAATACGACCGGGGTTCCGGAAAGCTGCTGAAGCGTTATCTGCTTCCCCGGATGGCAGTGCACATCTCTTCGGCGATCTGGTCCTCAACGCCGCCGGCGACGTGTTCATTTCCGACAGTTTTTCTCCCCGGCTTTACGTCATCCGCGCGGAAAATGATACCCTGACGGAACTGCTGCAGGAGCCGGCGTGGGTCTCTCCCCAGGGCATCACTGTTGGTGCGGCAGACAGCGTGCTGCTGTATGTCGCCGACTACCGCATGGGCCTCTACCGCATCGACCCGGCGCGCCGGGAAGCGCGGGCGCTGCCCTATCCGGAAAACACCATCCTGATGGGGATCGACGGGCTGTATTACCACGACCACAGCTTGATTGCGGTGCAGAACGGGGTTAACCCGCAGCGCATTATCCGCGCTCACCTCAACCCCGCCGGCGACCGCATCGAGCAGATTGAGGTGCTGGAGGCGAATCATCCGGAGTTCGACGAACCCACCCTCGGGGTCATATCCGGAAATATCTTTTATTACATTGCCAACAGCCAGTGGGGATCGACGCTGGATCAGCAAGGGCAACTGCGCCCGGAAAGCGAGCTGAAATTTCCCCTGGTATTCAAGATAGACTTATGATCCGTGACGGTTTAATCGCGCTCAGATTTCTTGGCGCGGCCTGCGGCCGCAACCAAATGGTAAATGCTCATTGTCAATTTCGTAATTAAGCCGTTACACGATACTTTATAACCCCTCTAAATCTCCCCTTACTAAGGGGAGACTTTCAGGTTTCCCCCCTTGGTAAGGGGGGACGGAAGGGGGTAAAAAAGTAGAGCATCTTTGCTCACGTATGGATCATCATCCATAAAATTTTGCTAAACAACGTTTTGTGTTACTGCAGTACAGATTCGGCAGATTTTCACAGATTTATGATTTTGTGACATACTTTTGAATATATACAGTGTTACATTGATATATTACGATGCTCAGTACGAGCGTATTCTTTTAACCATGCAGTAATCTATTCCCAGATCAAGGAGAACCGGCATGTCCCTCAAGAATTCGCTGAAAACTCATTTTGAAGACATCATCGTGACGAGCACCTTTTTTGTCGGATTGATTGGGGGCGTATTTCTGGTGAATCTCGGCAGCCGGGAGATGTATACCTCTGCGGCAATTTTTTTCGCATTGGCCCTGACCGCCTTCACCCACCGCTTCCTGGGGGAATTAATGAAGATACCTCTTTCTCCGTCGGCACCCTGAAGGTGACCGGCACTTTTGCGGTGCTGCTCGGCTCGTTCTGGCTGATCAACCAATCCTTTTCCACCGGCGCCACCCCGGAGAACCCATCGGCAATTACCGCCTTCCGGCAGATTTCCGCCCCGGCAATGTTTTTTGTTCGATAATGCCGGCAACCCGCTGGAGATGGTTTTCCGCGAGATCGAGCACGGCGATACGGTGGAGGTGCGCTTTCCCCGGCTGCCGGCAGAAAAATATAAGCGGGTTTCCCGAACGCTTTCCCAGGAAGAAGGCCAGCTGTATATCAAGACCGGCGATGAGACGACCTATCTGGGCATGGTCGATGCCTCCCCAAAGCGGTCAACGAAGATCTGCTGACCCTCGAGCAGCATCTCAGCCTGGGCATGTATTACAGCCAGATCCTAGACCGCACCGCCGATCCACAGGTGCGCCGCGATCCCAAATTGGCGATCCGCCATCTCGGGCGGGTGCTGGAAAGTCCCGAAGCGGACAATCCCTCCCGCCTGGAGGAGGCGCTGAACCAGATGTATTATCTGCGCCAGTATATCAAAGCAGGGGAAGATTTTGAGCGAATCCTGACCAGCCTGCAAGACTTGAAAACCGGCTATCACATGTATCTGGAAATGGGCGCCACCTACCTGCAATATGCCATTAACATGACCGAAAAACGGGAAAAGCACCGCAAACTGGCCCTGATCAACTATCTGCAATGCCTGGCCAGCTATTCCGATGTCAAAACGAGCGCAATCGCGGCGTGATTACCGTCGTAACCAACCTGATCAACATCTACCTCAGCGATGATCCCTACGTGCGCAGCAACGGAAAAGATATCCTCAACAGCATCGACCGGGAGGATTTGCGGGCGTTGAACAGTCATATTCGGGCGTTGCAGCAGACGGTTGATTGGGGTGAATGGGTGGATGGGTTGATGAGATGATGGGGAAATACGGAGGTAGGGTAGGGTCGCGACTCTACCCTACAGGCCCACCCCATCACCCCATCAACCCATTAACCCATCAACCCATTAACTCTTACCGCCTCCCACCCTAATATCGCCTTCTTCCGCGCCGCGCCCCAGCGTGCTGATGGATCACTCCCATGTTGCGGATCACCCGGTGACAGGGAATCACATAGCTGATCGGGTTGTTCGCCACCGCGCCGGCCACCGCCCGCACCGCCTTGGGATTGCCGATCCGGTCGGCGATATCCAGGTAGGAAAGCATATGCCCCTGTGGGGATGTCCAGCAGCGCCTCCCACACTTTGATCTGAAAATTGGTTCCCTTCAAGACCAAATGAAGCGGTTCGGATTGCCGGTCGAGCGGGGTATTGAAGATCTGCTCGAAGGTTGGAGCGGTCGCGCCGGGGTCTTCCACCAGCCGGGCTCTGCCCCATTGCCCCGCCAGCCACTCCCGCGCCCCGACCGGGCCGTCTTCCAGCAGAAACCGCAGATTGCAGATGCCCCGTTCAGTCTTCGCCAGCAGGCACTCGCCAAAGGGTGTGGGATGAATTCCGTAGCGAATCTCCACCCCTTCCCCGGCGCGTTTGAACTCCCCGGGGTGACGGCCTCGCAGGTGATAAAGAGATCGTGCAGCCGGCCGGGGCTGGTCAGGCCGCTGTCATACGTGGCGGCCAGCAGACTGCGCGACGCCCGCAGCCGCTCCTTGGCGTATTCCTTGGTCAGGTATTGCAGAAAGCGTTTGGGACTGATACCCACCCAGCGGCTGAACAGTCGCTGGAAATGATACTCGCTGAGATTCGCCGCCGCCGCCACCTCCGCCAATTCCGGCTGGCGGTGAAAATGCGTTTCCAAAAATGCAGTGCCTTTTTCGATCCGCCGGTAATCCTCTGCCGCCTGACTAAAATTCATCTTCGCTCCTGTTGATTGTTCCATTGAATAGTACAGCCCTTTTCCGGCAGAATCCACCCGATTCTTGCGGAAACTCGCTGGCCTCGCCGCCCTTCGCCCTTCGCCCTTCGCGTTTTTAATACGCTTCACCGGATACACGAGTATCATTTGGCCCCGGAATGCCCCTTTTTTTTTTGTATTTTAGGCGGCACTTTACCGTCTTGCGTCTTTTTAATATTATCATTTGGCCCGGGGAAGGCGGCACTTTACCATAAGCCGGGAAAATAACATAAGGAGACAATCCATGAACAGCTCTGCCAGCAAACTTTTGCACAAGTATGCAGCTTATTCTGATACAGACGTCCGCAAGTTGAAGAAATGGTGGAAAACCCTCAACTGGATGGAAAAGACTGCCGAGCGTAAACGCATGGAAGTCGAAATGGGCATCAGCTCGGAAGAAGCGGTTGCCGAGGCCGCCGCGGAGAGCAATGCCGGGGAATAATCTTCTTGTCACGGCAGCACAATTTTAAAAGGCAATTCCGTATTGGGGGGTTGCCTTTTTTTATTTGCGCCGGATCGAATAAAGAAAAATTTGTCGAATATCAAACATAATTGCCACAGCGGCGCAGAGCTCACTGACAACTGACAACTATTTTGTTGAGGATTAATCCTTAAACTGTGATAGTTCTGTGACATCTCGCCGGTATATTTTTCGAAATGCTTAGCCGGAGCACTGTAATGCGGAGAACTTTTGCATGGGGCAAGGCGCATGGGGCATGGTGTATTACAGTGCGGGTGTCGGAACCTGCGTTTGCACATGACGGCGCCATGCCCTTTGCCCTTTGCGTTTCAAAAATAATGTTGACATGACCATAGACGCGAAGCAACCATCAATCAAGAGGATCCGGGAAATGGAGCCGCTCGTCATCATCGGAAACGGGATTACCGGGATTACTACCGCCCGGCATGTGCGCAAACGCAGCGATATGCCGATCGTGGTAATATCGGATGAAACTGATCATTTCTTCTCGCGCACCGCGCTGATGTATATCTTCATGGGGCACATGCGCTTCAAGGATACGAAGCCCTACCAGGACTGGTTTTGGAAAAAGAACCGTATCGAACTGATGCGGGGATTTGTGAGTGAAATCGACACCGCCAACAATAAAGCCCTGCGCCTCCGCGACGGACGCCGGATCTCCTACGGCAAATTGCTGATCGCCACCGGCTCAAAGAGCAATAAATTCGGCTGGCCTGGCCAGGATCTGCCCGGCGTGCAAGGGCTCTACAGCTATCAGGATGTGGAACTCCTGGAAGAAAACAGCCGCAACGTCACGCGGGCGGTGCTGGTGGGCGGTGGTTTGATCGGTATCGAAATGGCGGAGATGCTCCTCTCCCGCCACATCCCGGTCACCTTCCTGGTACGGGAAAAATTCTATTGGAACAATATCCTCCCGGAAGCGGAATCGCTGCTGGTCAGCCGGCACATCCGCGAACATGGGGTCGATCTCCGTCTGGAAACCAATCTGAAAGCGATTCTCCCCGGCGCCGACGGGCGGGTGACGGCGGTGATGACTGAGGCCGGTGAGCGCATCGACTGCCAACTGGTGGGGCTGACTCCCGGGGTGCATCCCAACATCGAAGTGGTCAAAAACAGCGCGGTCGCCACCGGGCGGGGGGTGCTGGTCAACGAGTACCTGGAGACCAACATCCCCGACGTCTACGCCGCCGGCGACTGTGCCGAGATCGTGACGGAAGGAGACGGCCGCAACCGCATCGAGCAGTTGTGGTACACCGGGCGGATGCAGGCCCAGGCGCTGGCCAAAACCATCTGCGGCGAGCGCACCCCGTACGAGCGGGGCATCTGGTTCAATTCCGCCAAATTCATGGACATCGAATATCAAACTTACGGTTATGTTCACAACCAGCCCCGGGATGGGGAAACATCCTTCTACTGGGAGCATCCCGGCGGCCGGCACGGTGTGCGCATCGTCTATCAAAACGATTCGGAAGCGGTGACCGGGATGAATTTCTTCGGCATCCGCATGCGCCAGCACACCTGCGAGGGTTGGATCCGGGACGAAACCCCGGTCGATACGGTGATCGCCAACCTGGCGGAAGCCAATTTTGATCCGGAATTGTTCAGGCCCCATTGGGAAGCGATCGTCACCGCCTACAACCGGGAACGGGGCAAGCAGTTGCGGGCAAATTTCCGGCCCTCGCTGTTTCAGCGGATTTTTGCGTGACCCGAATCGCAAAAAAGCGCAACATTTCGTTTCGTAACCATATGAGGTAATGTATCAAAAACGTCATTAAAGCTGTCATTGCGAGGCTTTTTTTGCCGAAGCAATCTCCTGCTCGACGCAACCAATTGCAGTAACATTGGCTGCACCACGCCGGGGATTGCCACGCCGCAAAAGCAGCGGCTCGCAATGACAGACCCTGAATACGGTTCAATAAAACACAACCGGAAAGCATAAAATTTATGAACACCCCTCAACAGACATCTCACACAGACACACACCAGTATTCCGGAAAAGCATTGCGGATGATCGGGCTGATCCTGTTTATCATCGGATTGGCAGTATTCACCGGCAGCCTGTTCATCGGGCAGTACCGGCTCAGCCCCGCCGCCCTGGAGGCTGCATCGGCGAAAGTACCGGCGGAACGGCTGGAAAAGCTGCGCCCCCTGGAAGGCCGGGTCTACGACTCCAAATTTGACCTGCTGGAAGCGATCGAAAGCCACATCAACGATGACGGCGCGGTGCAGCCCTACCAATTAGGGGTCTACAAACTCTGGCTGTTGAAAGCGGCGGTGATCGGGCCGGTGCGGGAACATCCCCTGGGCTTCTTTTTTGCCAGCGTGGTCCTGGCGGTGGTCGGGGCGCTGATCTTCATCCTGCCCGGCTTCCGGGAACTGCCCGGGATCAAGCACAACCACATCTTTTTCAGCTCGGCGATGCACCGCGGCGCGATCGGCATCCTGCTCGGCACCTATCTGATCGGGTTTTACATGTTGCTCTACTGGTGGCCGGAGTATATCGTCAACCTGATCATCCTGCTCGACCCCCTGAGCCATTTCCTGCGCCAGGCGCCGGCCGACCAGTGGTTCCTCTACGGCGTGCTCTACACCATCACCATCATCGTGATGGGCATCCGCATGTTCAGCAAATACCGCCACAGCCGCTATCACCTGGTGCGCACCGCTTCGGTGATATTCTTTCAACTCGGATTCGCCTTTTTGATCCCCACGATGATGGAGCGCTTCAGCCTGCCCAGCATGGATCTCAAAAATGCCTGGCCGCTGGATTACACCCTCTTCACCGACTGGCGGCTGGACACCTTCCTGAGCGGCGGCACCCTGGGCACCCTGATGCTGATCTGGGGCGTCATCCTGGCGCTGGTGGTGGTGCCGCTGATGACCTACCGCTTCGGCAAGCGCTGGTATTGCTCCTGGGTGTGTGGTTGCGGGGGCCTGGCAGAAACCCTGGGCGATCCCTTCCGCCAGCTCTCCGACAAATCGCTGCGCGCCTGGAAGATCGAGCGCTGGCTGATCCATTCGGTGCTGATATTCGCAGTAGTGATGACGCTGATGCAGATCGCCAACTACCTTTCGGGAGGCGCCATTTTCAGCAATTACACCTGGCGGGTCAATCAGGCGTATTCATTCATGATCGGTGCAGTATTTGCCGGGGTGGTGGGTACCGGGTTCTACCCGCTGATGGGCAACCGGGTATGGTGCCGCTTCGGCTGCCCCCTGGCGGCGATTATGGGGATCGTGCAGAAGTTCAAATCACATTTCGTCATCACCACCAACGGCGGGCAGTGCATCTCCTGCGGGAACTGCTCCACCTACTGTGAGATGGGCATCGACGTGCGCTGGTACGCCCAGCGCGGGCAAAACATCGTGCGCGCCTCCTGTGTAGGTTGCGGGGTCTGTGCCGCGGTATGCCCGCGCGGGGTGCTCCGGCTGGAAAATACCACCCCGGGCGAGCGGTATAATGTACCGCTGGATGACGTACTGAATGCGGAATTCGAAGTGCGGAATGCGGAGTGAAAGACGCGTAGGGCAGAGGGCGAAAGACGTGGAGCGTGGAGCGAAGAGCGTGGAGCGAAACTGCGGATCAACCGCCCCTGATTGGCTCGCTGGACGCTTCGCCAATCTGTCCCCGCCTTGAAAAGGCGGGGAATAATTGCAAACATCCAATTGATATTTTCATAACATCGTATGTAGTGGCGGGTCGCGACTCGCCTCAGCGAGCAAATATCGCCGAAGGCTAACATCGTGAGTGCAGCGAACAAACATCGCGAACGAAGTGAGCAAATATCGCGAGCGCCAGCGAGCTAACATCGTGAGCGCAGCGAACAAATATCGCGAGCGCCAGCGAGCAAACATCGCGGTTACTTTCCAACCACCTCCACATCCTTGCCAGCTTTCACCGCCTTATAGTTATCATTATACATCGCCTCCAGCACGGTAGGAGGTAGATGGAATTCGCCCACCGTCACGGCATTGAGCTTTACCACGAAATCAAGCTGCTTTTCCCGGGGAGAGAAGTCGAAGAACCACATCACCCGGTCATCGCGGATATCGAGATATTCCTCGCGATTAAGTTTCCAGCGCGACATCCAGGAAGGCATGTCCGCGCCGGAGAGGCGGATATTCTCCACCTCCCAGCCGGAGGGCAGCACCTGCACCAGGGCCACTTCTTCAATTTTGCTGTAGGTCGTGGCCGGATTTTCCACGATGAAATGCCCCCAGAACGTACTGCCCTGGGTCAGGCGGGCCGGATCGAGCGGCATGCCGTCATCATCCAGCCATTCTACCTTCAGGCTGAGATTTTTCTCGCTGTCGGCCACATCGCCGCGCAGCGGCACCCCATCCCAGGACAGAACCGCAAAAGCCCGGGCGGAAGTGGTCTGGCGGTCGATCTCCACGGTTAGCGTCTGGCCGAAGCCATCGAGCAGCGGCAATTCGAAGGCCCGTTCCTGGGTATCGAAGGGCACCTTCCGGCCGTCCGGCAGCAGCACGCTGCCCGCCAGGCGCGGGGTACTGTCGCTCTTGCCGTCGAGGGCGCGGAAATATTTTCCCACCGCCAGCAGCATGTAGCCGGTGGTCTGGGTGGAATACCAGGTTTCGCTGGAAAGGGATTCCCCCAGTTCATTGCAGATCTGGTCGGCGGCGCTCCAGTTCTCGAAAAGCACCTGCATCTCCAGGATCATTGCCTTATCACGCAGCCCCGAGCCGTAAGTGCCGCCAAATTCCCAGTAATCGCCCACCTGCTTCCCGGCATTTTTGGCGATCTGACCGGCGACGCTTTCCACCCCGGCCAGTTGATAAGCCCCGGCCAGCAGCCACTTCTGGGTGTCGCTCATGTGTTTCAGATTATTTTCCTTGAGCAGGTTCATCGCGCCCATGGCCGGTTCACCCGCCAGGGCGAGCAGGTAGACCCGGTAAACCCGCACCATCAGGTCTTTCTGGGTGTTCAGGGCCATCGACTGCTGGTAGCGCAGCCAGTTGATGTAGAGATCGTCCGGCACATTATAACCCAGCTTCTTCGCTTCGATCATAAAATGCCCGGCGTAGTTGGTGCCCCATTCCGAAGGTTCGCGATTGCCCGGCCAGTAGCTGAAGGCCCCGGAAGGCAACTGAAAGCCCCGCAGACGGCGAATCGCCAGGTTGATATTGCGGTCGACGGCTTCTTTGACCTTGCCGACCTTGCGATCATCGCGGAACACATCGGCGAGGTAAAGCTGGGGAAAGACCGCCGAGGTAGTCTGCTCGATGCAGCCGTAGGGATAGCGTACCAGGTTCATCAGGCGGTTGGAAAGGTTCATGCCCGGACGCCGCCGCACGCTGAGGGCGGCATGATTCGTTCCGGGGATCCCGCGGCCGGGAATGGTGAACGTCACCCGGCTTCCCGGTTCCACCACCTTCTCTTCGCTGTCATAGATCCGCGGCGAGGAAGGGCGCACCAGGATGTCAGTCTCGGCATCGCTGCTGAAGCCGCCGCCCTGAGCTTTCACCGTCACTTTCGCCTGTCCCACGGCTTCATCGGCGTTGACTTGGAAGAAAACATCCTTTTCACCGACGGTGCTGAACTCGACCGTCTCCTTACGGCGCTCGGCCACAAGCGGGCCTTCCAGCGCCAGGGTGACATCCACCTTGCCGAGGTTCTCCTTCATGGCGAACACCGTCACCGGCAGGGTGAATTTATCCCCCGGGCCAAGCACTCGCGGCAGGCTGGACAGCACCATCAGCTCGGTCTTCACCGGCACGGTCTTTTGGGCGTTGGCGTAGCAATTGCCTTTAGCTGCCACCACCATCACCCGCACCGAGCCCACGTAATTGGGCATCTCAAATTCCACGCTGGCCTTTCCCTTGCCGTCGGTTTGCAGCGGTCCCCGGAACATCGACACCGGCTTGAAGCGCTTCTTCTTGCTGCCTTCCATTTGCGACTGCCGGTAGGCCTCATCCATATCGCCGCCGATGGAAAAGACATTCAGCACATCCCCCTTATTCACTCCGATCACCTCGCTGAACAGGTCGAAGGTCTTTACCCCCAGGCGCAGCTTGCGGAAAAAATGCTTCCAGGGATCCGGCGTGGCAAAGCGGGTGAGGTCGAGCAGCCCCTCGTCCACCACCGCAATGGTGAACTGGGTCGGCTGGCCGTCAGCGGTGGCGATGTCCACTGTAAATTTCTCTTTGGCGCGCAGTTCTGCCGGCAGTTTGATCTCGATCTCCTGGCGGGTCGAGCGATCTTCCACATTCAGCGGCACCACCCCATAGGTACGGATCGGGCGGTCGTTGGCGCTCTGGCCGTGGGGCTGGATGATCGATACCGTCACATAAGCGGTAGGGGCCATCTGCTCGGTGACCGGTATCGGGACGGTCAGCTCTTCCTGGCCGGCATCACGGGAAACCCAGCGGGCGCTGAGCAGCCGCTGTCCCCGTTCCACCGACACCAGCACCGATCCCTCCCGGGGGGCCGGAAAGCTCACCTGGGCCTGTTCGCCGATGAAATAGCGCTCCTTATCAGTTTTCAGGCTCAGCACTCCGGCATCTTTCCCCCCGGCGCCGCTCTCGCCCCAGGGGTAGGCGCTCAGGAAGATCCCGGCGGTATGACCGCTGCTGCCGTCCTGCACTTCCACCAGGTAGATACCCCGTTCAGCCGGCGTAAAACGGATCGGCACCGGTGCATTCTGTGACACCAGGGTGCCTGCTTCCACCTGTTCGGTGCTGGCATGGGATTTAAAGCGCAGCAGATAATCATCCTCTTCGTCAAACTCCCACCACCAATAGGATAATCCTTTATAAATGCGGTAGTTCAGGGGCCGCCCGGCCACCGTCGCGCCCTGGGGATTCACCAGAACCGCCGGCACCGGCAACTCGGCGCCCACCCGGGCATAGCCGTACTCGAAATCCGGTTTCTGGAGGCCGACATAATAATCATAGGGTTCCACCGGGATGCTGGCATATCCCATATTGGGGCGCCCGCCTTTTTCGAACACTTTCGCCTCTAACTGGGCCAACAGCGCCGAAGGCGCAGACTCGAATGACGGCAGGGTCCATTGAATCTGCGCCTTGCCCTCGTCACTCAGCTTCCCCTGATAAATGTTTTGCTCTACCGGCTTGAAATCGACCGTCTCGTTGGAAAAGAGATAGGTTTTGTATTTGGGAAAGGTTTTCGGCTGCTTTTTAAGGGTGATCTTTACCTCCGCATCCAGTCCGGCCGCCGGATTGCCAAAGAGATAGTTGCTCTGCAGTTCCGCTTTGAGCTGGCGATCGGCCGCAGTCAGCGGGGTCTTCTCCGGCGTCAAATTGACCTTCAGCCGGAAGGGGGCCACGGTCTCGATCTTCAGGGTATGGGAGAATTCGCTGCCCCCGCCTTCACCATCGCCCGCCAGTTGCCGGTGGGATCCTCCGGGCCGCTCTGGAAGGTGAAATTGTAATAGCCGTCTTTGCCCTCGGTGCTGGTGCGGTCGTACACCTTTTGATTTTTGGGATTGAAGATCTGCAGGGTCACCGGATGTCCGTCCGGGAAGGTGTTATCATCATTGCGGGCAACAACCGAGATATTGATCTCATCGCCGGGACGGTAGACGCCCCGTTCGGTATAAATAAAAGCACGAGTGCCGCCGGGCACGTCCTCCACCCCGTCGGTATCGAAGGAAGAGAGGTTCCATTCCATCTCACCGGGCTTGACGACGCTGCGCTGTCCGTCGCGGGCAGCCTCGATGTAGAAGACTTCGTCCTCCTTGACTTCAAATTCGGTAAAACCTTCCGAATCGGTAGTTTTGCTGGCGATCGGCTGATTCTGGAACGTCTTCAGCGTCACCTTCACCCCACTCAGCGGGCGGGCATCTTTGATATTCGTGGCGTAGACATAATGCTTGTGGTGGGCCTGCTTGTAGGTTAAACCGATATCGCTGAGAATCAGCGGCTTGTAAATATTGCCGTGAGCGTAGAGATAGCCGTAGGAAAGCGGATTGGAGTAATAATCCTCTCCATAATAATAGCGGCCGCGATTATCCCGGCTGTCTTCCGGGTCGCCGTAAAGCATATCGCGATGCTGGAAGCTGATATGCAGCAGGTAGAGGTTGTCATCCTGGGGCGCGATGATCCGGGTAAGGTCCAACTCATGCTGCACCCACTGATTGCGGGTATCGCCCACCTGCAGGGAATCCTGATAGACCCGCACCCCCACGCGATTGACATAGCTATAGTTGAAATCGCTATTGCGGGTTTGAACACTGCTGAGCTGCTCGGTTTGCAGGAACTGCCCGAGATTGCTGGCAAAGACCTTTTTGATCTCCAGGTGAACCTGGCTGAGGTTGAGGGTAAAAAAGCGCACCTTGCGGTTGTTCACCGTCGGCAGGAAGGCACCGTCACTGGCAAACTTCACCGCCGGTTTGAGTTCCGCAAAGCTCACCTGACTGCGGATCTCCGCGGCGGTGGCGGTGCTCCAGCGGCTGCGCAGGCCGGGACTGACCAACACCGCATAGCTCTCCCCGTGACGGAAATCGCCGCTGAGGTAGACCTTTTTGCCGATCTTTTTCAGCTTTACTTCCAGCGGCGGCTGCAGCGAGATCAGGCCGGTGATGTCCTGGGAGGGATCGAGTTCGTCGGAAAACGTGAGTACCAATCCCAGCCGCTCGCCCTCCTGCTGTTTGTCTAGCTCCTGCACGGTCAGGTCTTTCAGAGCGGAGAGGGTAAAACTGGTTTCGTAATCATCCGAGATTGCCAGCGGGCCTTTCTCGACGGTCAGCTTGAAAGCGGATTCCCGCTCGCCGCGGTCGAAGGCCTCGCTGGTGAAGCGGAATTGCTTGCCGCTCTCCGGCCCTTCCCAGCTCAAGCGCAGGGCGCGGCGGTCTTTTTCCAGACGCAGCGCCCTTTCCAGGGCTTTACGCGTCACGCCTTCGGTCAGTTCCACCTCCCCGGTCACCAGCATCCGGGCGGGATCGCCTTCCTTCTCCAGGCGAAAATCGGTACCCACATTCACCAGTTCCCGGCCGGCCACCTCAAAGCGAAATTTCAGGGGCTCCAGCGACTTCACCTCTTTATGCAGCGGCAGCAGCGCCTGCAGATCCAGGGTGCCTTCATACTGTTCCCGCAGCGGCAGCGCGGTATTGGGCTGAAATTCCAGGGTCTGAGTGTCCTTCCAGCGGGCCACTCCATCGATCGCCGGATCGAAGCTGAATACCGCTTTCTGCACATTTTGCCCTACCAGGTTACGCTCGATTACCGGCGCGACAAACTTCACCTGCACCGCGCCGTCCGCCGGAATGATCCCGGAGGTGACATGACTGACCAGTTTAGCCGTCGCTACCGGATATTCCAGGGCACCGCCCTCCCGGGGCTTTTCTTTACACCCGCTCAGAACAATCGCGGCGCTCAGCAGCAGGCAGGCAAGCAGCTTAACAAAGGTAAAACGGGCAGATGCGGCGGCGTTAAATAAACCCATCGGCAGATCGGCAACATATCGGCGCATGAGAAACCTCTTCAGGTTAGATCTTACTGGCGACTATGTGGAATTAACTTGTTTGACCGACAGGAAAGTTAAATAAAAAGGCAGGGAAAATAAAGGAGAACGTTACGAATGCGGATTTCGGATTGCGGAATGCGGAATTATTTTTTTGCCACGGATGCACACGGATGATATCCGAATCGTCCTGTGTAGGGTCGGGTCGCGACCCGACCAATAACGCGCAACGCAAACATCGCCGAAGGCAAATATCGCATGTAGTGGCGGGTCGCGACCCGCCTCAGCAAACAAACATCGCGAGCGCCAGCGAGTAAACATCGTTCGCGAAGCGAACTACCTCCGTATCCAGCGTTTCGCCTTCATCTCAAAGCGCGGGAGGGTGCCGGGGTCAGCCAGTTCCACCGGCACCCGCAGGGCCAGCGAAGCCCGGAGCGCTTTCTCCAGCCCTTGCTGCAACTGCCGGGGATCCGGACATGCCGGCACGGGCTCGATCCGGAGCCGCATCTCCTCCATCCCCCGCCGGGAAAAAATTTCCACCTGGTATTCCGCTACCTCATGCAGGGTGCGCACGATCTCGTCGATCATGCCGGGATAGAGATTCACCCCCCGCACCGAGATCATATCATCGGTGCGCCCCAGAATCCCACCCTCCAGGGCGAGTTCCTGGTTGACGGCATGATCGGCCGAATCGATTAATTTCTGTTTGACCAGATCGCCGGTACGGTAGCGGATCAAAGGAGATCCACTGCGCCCCAGGGTGGTCAGCACCAGTTCGCCGACGGTTCCCGGCGCTACCGGCATCCCGCTTTGGGGATCGATGATCTCCGGATAATAGGCGGTCTCGATGATCCGCAAGGTACCGCGGGTTTCGGGGTCCTCGTAGCTAACCGGGCCCACTTCGGTCATGCCGTGATGATCGTAGACCCGTGCCCCAGGCCAGAGCCGTTCGATATGCCGGTATATTGCCGGAATACTTCCCCCCGGCTCCCCGGCAACGATAATCGCCCGCACCCGGCCGGCCGACAGATCCAGCGCTTCCTCCCGGGCCAGTTCTCCCAGGCGGATGGCGTAAGTGGGAGTACAGCACAGCACCGCAACTTCATTATCCAGGATCATTCGCAAACGGGCCAGGCTGCTCAGCCCACCCCCGGGAATCGCCAGGCAGCCCATGCGGGTCGCCGCTTCGAAGGCGGTCCAGAAACCCAGGAAAGGGCCGAAAGAGAAGGCAAAATAAATCCGCGCGCCGTCCGCAACTCCGGCGTTGCGGAATATGATCTCCCAGTTGTCAAGCATCCAGCTCCAGCTCTCAGAGGTATCCAGCCAACGGATCGGGTCGCCGGACGTGGCGCTGGTCTGATGAAAACGGGTATAGCGCGACAATTCGAACGTCAGATTGCTGCCGTAGGGAGGGTGCCGGTGCTGGTCGGCCGCCAGCTCCTGTTTCGTGGTAAATGGGAGGGCGGAGGAAAATTCATCGAGATCGTTAAAAACCGGGGGGATGGATACCCCCGCCCGGCGGTATTTCTCGCGATAAAAACGGTTATCCGGCAACAGCACACCCATCAGGCGATTGATCCCGGCCAGTTGCCGGCGCACAATTTCCGAACGGCGGAGGATTCGTGGTGGGTTCATAGCTAATCTCGTTTACTGATTCAGGCTTGGTTGGCACACAGATCACGCAGATTTGACAGATTTTCACAGATACTACTATTGTTACATTGCTGAAAAGTTATACTTTTGATTGGCTTTGACAAAGTCGCTCATCTACTCATTTAACCTTGTAGCAATATCTTAGTCTCTCTAAATCTGTGTAAATCTGTCTAATCTGCGAAAATCTGCGTGCCATCAGACAGACAGTATCACTTCTGCCCAACCTGCCCTTTACCAGCAGCCTCGCCGACCGGTTGTTCCAGCACGGTTTTTTGAGGCGGGGCGGGGTTGGGTTTGTACATCACCACCATGTAACCGCCCAGGGCGGCGAGCAAAATGCCGGCGACAAACTGCCAGCGCAGACTGCTCCAGCCTCCGGCCGGGGGATGCAGGATCAGCGCCACAATCGCATTAACGATCGGCGCCCCGGCAAACACCAGCGACATCACCACCGCCGGCGTGCCTTTGGCCCCAAACGCCAGCAGCACGCAAAATGCGCCCAGCGCCCCGACGATACCGGCCACCAATGAGTATCCCATGCCTTTGGCCGGAAAAACCCAACTGGCGCCGTTAAAAAGCATCACGATCAACGGCCCCAGCACCGCGGTCAGGAGATAGGCAATTCCCACAAACAGGAAGGCCTTGTAGCGGCCGTTGACCGGATCGCCCATTCCCAGCTGTCCGCTGTGAAGAAAAATCCCATAAAGCCCCCAGGAGATGATCGTCATCAATACAAAATACAGCCAGGTCATGCCCTGCGGATTGGTGTTTTCTGCGCCCATAAGCCTTATTCCTCTCAATCTTCAGATTCATTTAGTATTTTGCAGTGTGCGATGTTGTTCGCTATGCGAACGATGTTTGCTCGCTCCCGCTCGCGATATTTGCTGGCTTCGCCAGCGATGTTTGCCTTCGGCGATATTTACCGGCTACGCCGGTGTAAAAAAAACTTGCACTGAAGTTACGTGGTTCCATACCCTAAATATCGTGAGCGCAGCGAACAAACATCGGCGGCATAGCCGCCAAACATCGCGAACGAAGTGAGCAAACATCGCGAGCGAGAGCGAGCAAACATCGCTGGCGAAGCCAGCTACTCCGGCGCCACCTCGATCTGTGCGTCGATGTCGGCAGGAATCGCGACCGCTTTCATCTGCTTCCGCTCCCGGTCGAAGGTAATGCATACCGTGGTCAGGGTGCCGCGGGCGACTTCCTCTCGGCCGCCATCTTCCTCTATCCGGGAAATTCTTACCTCGTAGGCAAGCGATCGCGGGCGTTTTTCCCGTACCAGCAGGTGAATCTCGATGCGGTCTTCGAAACGCAGCGGCTTTTTATATTCACAACTGACTTGCACCCGCGGCCAGCCGATCTGCGGCTCCTGCTCCCGGGAGTGGATCGAGAATCCCAGGGAACGAAAAAAAGCGTGTTCGGCCATCTCCATATAGCGAAAGTAATTGGAAAAATGCACGATCCCGGCCATGTCGGTTTCGGAAAATTCGACGGTTTTTTCCAGCTTGAATTCGTATGCCATCTCACCCCGCCGCTTTTTCGGAAACGATGTAGGGACGGCCGTGGGGCAGCGGGGCCGGCACATCGGCAAATTCCTTCACCGCCTCGAACATTTCGCTAAAATCTTTCTCAACATTGCCGATCAGGCAGTCGGTGACATCCGCTGCCAGATGGGGATATCGGGTCAGGAAATCCTTGAAATTGAACTCGCGGTCGTAAAACGCATACACCAGCTTGCGCATCGCCTCGATGGCGGCGCAGAAGGCCTCGCCGTACTCGCTGAAGCGGCCGGCGGAGACATCATTTTCTTGCAAGGCCTTCTCGGCGGCATCCCCGGCCAGTTGCCCTCCGAGCAGGGCAAAATAGAGTCCGGAAGAGAATACCGGATCGAGAAAAGCGAACGCATCGCCGGTCAAGACGATCCCGTCGGCGGCACAATATCGGGAACGGTAGGAAAAATCGCCGGTGACCTGGTATTGGCCAAACTGTGTGCCGGTGGAGAGGTGATCCTTGATCCAAAGGTTTTTCGCTACCTCGCGCCGGAAAATAGCGGCGGGATCGCGCTGTTGATCATATAAATAATCCTTGTCCGCCACCACCCCGACACTGACCGTATCATCCACCAGCGGAATATACCAAAACCAGCCTTTCTGCGGCAGGTAGGCGACAGTCGTGGCACCCTCGTCGTAACCGGGATCCCGTTTGGCCCCTTTGAAATAGGTCCAGATCGCCACCTTTTTCAGTTTCTCATCATGAATTCGCCAGCCCTTGCGGGTGGCAAAAAAGCCGTTGCGCCCGCTGGCATCGATGGTCAGCGGCGCCCGGAAGACATGTTCATTTCCGGCGGCATCCTGCGCAACCACCCCTTTCACGCTCCCATCTTCCTCGATTGCACTTTTTACCCGGATGTTGTTCCGCACATCGGCGCCGAGTTGCCGGGCGTTCTCCAGCATCATGGTATCGAACTCCGCGCGGGTGACCTGCCAGGTCAAGGCCACTTCGTTGTCGAGGTGATTGAAAAAATAGAATGGCTGGGACACTTTGCCGCCGATGCTGGCAAATTGCACACTGTATTTTTTGGTGAAGCGGGATTGCTTGAGCTTATCGACCATCCCGATGCGTTGCAGGGGGTAGTAGCAGTAGGGAATCAGCGACTCGCCGATATGATAGCGGGGAAACGAATCTTTTTCCAGCACCAGCACCTTGCGCCGGTGTTGGGCCAGGATCGCAGCAGCGGTGGCACCGGCCGGGCCGCCTCCGATGATGATGGCATCATAATTCATGCAGTTCCTCATTCATTTTTTGAGACGAAATATTCACAACTTACCATGCCCCAACCGCTCCAATTTGCCCCGTCCTCATAAAATAGGCGATTTTTCCCGATTTCAAAATAATAATTCAAGAATTTGCCGATGCCGAAAACAGCTTGAGGTGAACTGCATGGGGCGGAGGGCAAAGGGCGGAGGGCAACGACATACGGCGCTCCACGCTCCTCGCTCGACGCTCCACGTTTTCCATTCCGAAATCCGCATTCCGCATTCCGAAATTAGGCCCCCGGCGGCAGGATCTCCACGACCTCCACCAGCGGCTCTCCCTGCGGATCGAGCAGGCGATTGACCCGTCCGTAGAGCGCCCGGTCATCATGGAGCTGGAGCGCATCTTTGATGATATCATCCGGCACCATCCGGAAGAAGGCATCGGGATGGCTGCGATGGGGGATTTGATGATCAGAGAGGATCTCGCCCAAAGGGCGGCGGCATTCCAGAATTTTCTGGCGCACCGCCTCCGGGAACATCTCCAGATGAATGCGGATCGCGCCGAACACCACCGGCCGGCGGCGGCGTTCCAGCAGCACCACTTCCCGCATGAAAAACCGCCCGTTGAGTACTTTCTTTTTTAATTCCAGGTCGATACGGTAATTGTAGAATTTTTGCAGCGTCGGGGTCATGTCATTCTCATGCACCAGCAGGGTTTTCTGCGGTTCGGGAACCTGCTCCCCGGAGACAGCCTCGATTGCCGGCAGGGGCATTTCCGCCATGGCGTAGAACTCATTTAAAGGGTAGGCGACGAGGTTGTTCTTCATGGAGGTCTTTTACGAAGTTATAATTAAGATGTTCCGGATGGCATGCGGCATGCAAATCAACCGCCCCTGATTGGCTCGCTGGACGCGTCACCAATCTGTCCCCGCCTTGGAAAGGCGGGGAATAATTGCGAACGTCCCATTGATATTTTCATAACATCGTGAGCGCAGCGAACAAATATCGTGAGCGAAGCGAACAAATATCGCGAGCGAAGCGAGCAAACATCGCGAGCGAATGCGAGCAAATATCGCTTTACAAAAGATACCCTCGCGCCAGTTCGCTGTAGGCGTTCACCTGATCCTTGCGCCAGCGGTAGCCGCGATCAAGTTCTTTTGCCATCAGTTTCGCCACCTCCGGGGCACACTCAATGCTGGCGCGGGCGTTCAGCAGAAGTGACCGGGTGCGCCGGGCCAGCACATCCTCCACGGTGCGGGCCATCTCGCTGCGTACCGCCCAGACCACTTCCGCCCTCAGATAAGGCAGCGCCGGATGCAGTGGTTCACCCAGTTTCGGATTGTCCTCGATCAGCCGTTGAATGAAGATCGAATCGGAGCCATAGTAATGCAGGGGATCTTTTTTATCGATATTCTTTAACCAGCCGTGAATGCGCAGGTTTTTGGTGACGCTGGCTTTTTCATTCAGTCCCGCCACCAGGGCAGCCTGATCGATCACCTCTTCTCCCATCTTACGGTAGGTGGTCCACTTTCCCCCGGTGATGGTCACCAGCCCGGAGGCGGAAACCAGAATATGATGCTCCCGGGATACCGAGGCGGAATCCTTCATCCCTTCCGGATTGACCAGAGGGCGCAGGCCGGCGAAGACGCATTGCACATCCTCCCGCCGGGGATCTTTGGTAAGATATTTAGCGGCGTGTTTGAGAATAAAGTGGATCTCCTCCTCCTGCGCCCGCGGCTCCAGCACGGCGTTTTCCACCGGGGTGTCGGTGGTGCCCACCACCACCTTGTTGTGCCAGGGCACGGCAAACAGCACCCGGCCGTCGTCGGTCTGCGGCACCATGACCGCCGACTCACCGGGGAGGAATTCCTGATCGAGCACAATATGCACGCCCTGGCTGGGGGAGATCATCCGCGGGGCGGCGGGATCGTCCATACGAATGATCTCGTCGGTGAACACCCCCGTGGCATTGATCACCACCCGTCCGTTGATCTTATACACCTTACCGCTTTCCATATCACGGGCGCTCACTCCGTTGATCACGCTGCCCGACTTCAGCAGGCCGGTCACCTGCATGTAATTAAGCGGCGTGCCGTGATTGTCGACCAGCGTCTGGGCCAGGTTGATCGCCAGACGGGAATCGTCGAACTGGCCGTCGTAATAGATCACCCCCCCGCGCAGCCCTTCCGGCTCCAGGGTGGGAATTCGCCGCAGGGTCTCCTCCCGGGAAAGAATTTTCGACGGCCCCAGCCCCAGTTTGCCGGCCAGCAGATCGTAGACTTTCAACCCCACCCCGTAAAACGGGCCGTCCCACCACTCGTAATTGGGCACGATAAACGCTTGATTGCTGACCAGATGAGGGGCATTCTGGATCAACAGTCCCCGCTCATGGAGCGCTTCGATCACCAGGGAAATATTGCCCTGCTGCAGATATCGCACTCCGCCGTGCACCAGTTTGGTGCTGCGGCTGGAGGTGCCTTTGGCAAAATCGTGCTGCTCCAGCAGCAGGGTGTCATATCCCCGGGAGGCCGCCTCTACCGCCGCGCCCAAACCGGTAGCACCGCCGCCGATGATGATGATGTCCCAAAACTTGGGAGGGCCGTTCAGGATGTCGAGCATTTTGGTGCGATTCATGAGAACTCCTTTGTTTAACTGCGCTGAGGGAGGACGTGGAAAATTGGAGTGCGGCGACCGATAAATTAAAAAAAAATCTTGTATATAAGGTATCACAGATTTGTTGTTTTTATCTTTTATTCGCTCTTCGAATCTTCGCCCTACGCGTCTTTGCTCCAGCCACGAGAAAGCGTCACCGCCTGCTGCCAGCGTTTGCGGCGGGCCTGCACCTTTTCCGGTGCCAGCACCGGCTGAAAGCGGCGCTCGGCCTGCCACTGGGCGGCAATATCGGCGACGTCTTTCCAATATCCGACGGCCAAACCGGCGAGATAGGCGGCGCCCAGGGCGGTTATTTCGGATATCCGCGGGCGCACCACCGGCACGCCGAGCAGATCGGCCTGCAACTGCATCAGTAGATTATTGGCGGTGGCGCCGCCATCGGCGCGCAGTTCGCTCAGGCGGATACCGGCATCGGCTTCCATTGCCTCCAGCACGTCGGCGGTTTGATGGGCGATGCTTTCCAGCGCCGCCCGGGCAAGATGACTGCGCCCGGTGCCGCGGGTCATCCCCACAATGGTGCCCCGGGCGTGCTGATCCCAATAGGGCGCGCCCCAGGCCGACAAAGGCCGGCACCAGGTAAACATCGCCGGTATCTTCCACCTGCCCGGCCAGCGCTTCCACCTCGGCGGATGATTCGATGATCCGCAAGCCGTCGCGCAGCCACTGCACTACGGCGCCGGCGATAAATACGCTGCCTTCCAGGGCGTAGGTCAGCGGTTTGCCGCCCAACTGCCAGGCAACCGTCGTGAGCAGGTTGTGCCGCGAGGTTACCGCGGTTTCGCCGGTATACATCAGCATGAAGCAGCCGGTGCCGTAAGTATTCTTGACCATCCCTTCCCGGTTGCAGATCTGCCCGAAGAGCGCCGCCTGCTGATCGCCGGCAATCCCGGCCAGCGGCACCGGCGCATCAAAAATTCCCGGAAGTGGTTTCGCCATACACTTCGCTGGAGGAACGCACCTCCGGGAGCAGTTGTGCCGGCACCCCCAGCACTTCCAGCAACTCGCGGTCCCATTTGCCGCTATGGATATTGAACATCAGGGTGCGGGAGGCGTTGGAGACGTCGGTGATGTGATGCTGCCCCCGCTGAGGCGCCAGAGCAGCCAGCTGTCGATGGTGCCGAAGGCCAGCCGGCCGGCTTCGGCCTGCTCCCGCGCCCCGGGACATGATCCAGGATCCAGCGCAGTTTGGTGCCGGAGAAATAGGCATCGAGCACCAGGCCGGTCTTCTCCTGAAACAGTTCCGTCCGGCCCTCACGGCGCAGTTGGTCGCACATCCCGGCAGTGCGGCGGTCCTGCCAGACGATCGCGTTATAAACCGGATCCCCGCTCTCCCGGTCCCATACCACCGCCGTCTCCCGCTGGTTGGTGATGCCGATGGCGGCGATATCCCCCGCGCGCAGCCCGGCCTTCTGCAGCGCCTCCGGGCCACCTGGAGTTGCGAATCCCAAATTTCCAGCGGATCATGCTCCACCCAGCCCGGCTGAGGAAATATCTGGCGGAATTCCTTTTGCGCCATACTGATGATCCCCCGCCATGATCGAATAAAATCGCACGGGAGCTGGTGGTGCCCCTGATCAAGGGTGAGAACATACTTCATGCCGACATCCTTCTCCATTAATGAATGGCTTTAAAATACATTGCAGCGGGATTAATTGCAAGGAAGGGATAGGATTTCGGAGTGCGGAGTGCGGAGTGCGGAGTGCGGAATTGTTATTTTGCCACGGATGAACCGGATACCCACAGATGATATCATAAAACACCCCGTAGGGTCGGGTCGCGACCCGACCTCAAACGCGCGACGCGCAAACATCGCGAACGAAGTGAGCAAATATGAGCAAAGCGAGCAAACATCGCGAACGAAGTGAGCAAATATCGCGAGCGCAGCGAGCAAACATCGCGAGCGCCAGCGAGCAAACATCAAGCCTTTCCGCCTTCAACACCAGCACTTTCCGCCGGATTCGCACGCCGTATATCGCCGAGAGCGGGCCGGTCAGCCAATAGATCAGCCCGGCCCACAGGGAGCCGCGCGGGCCGGCGATGGCCGCGATCAGTATCGATGCCAGGCCGATGGCCACCATGATGCCGTAGCCGAAGATGCTGCCCCGGGTCAGCACCTGCTCGATCTCGTTCAGCTCCAGCGCTTCCCGCCGGCGCCAGGCGTGCAGGTAGAGCAGCATGAAAATTAAGAATACCGCCACGAATCCCGAGGAATAAACGATCATCAAGGTCGGCCATTGGGCATTTTGCATCGAGATGTCCACCACCACATCCAGTCCCAGTCCCCGGTTGAGCAGCAGATAGGTGATCAGCAGGGTGGCCAGGAACTTCAGGGGATAGATATAGAACAGCACCACGAAGAGCAGAGCCGTGTTCAGCATAATGGTAATGCCATCCTCAAAGCCGAAGCGGCGGAAGTAAATATAATGCACATACCAGATCGCCACGATCGCGGTAAGGGTCACTGCAAAGGCGACGAATCCGTGCATAATGCCCATCAGCTCTTCAAAAGTGCGCGGCACCTCCAGCGACACCACCAGCAGGGCGATGGCAATGGCGAAGACCGCATCGCTCAGCGCCTCGATCCGGGAAACGTCCCCCCCGCGCCAGCGGAAATCTGCGTCACCGATCAGGCCACTCTGATTCATTTTTTCACGTAGCATCTATATTCAGCCTTTCTGGTATAAGCTATTTTGGATATTGATGAATCCTTTTTGTCCACGGATTACACGGATTTTCACGGATTTCTACTTATACGGCTTTAAGGCTTTACCTGAGCAAACTGTGAATTATGCCCACGCAATACTCGAAATGATGCGAAAGGTGAATAGGTTGTATCTTGTTTTGCGCCTTTTCGTGTATTTCGTGGACTAATTTTTTTACGCTCTTACTGAGCACCGTGTAACGTTTTATCGCATGGGGCAAAGGGCATGGTGCATGGCGCCGTCATGTGCAAGCGCAGGTTCCGACACCCGCACTGTAATACACCATGCCCCATGCAAAAGTTCTCCGCATTACACAGTCCTCAGTATGAGCGTTTTTTTAAAGCCTGAGAGTAGAACTAATCTGTGAAAATCCGTGTAATCCGTGGATTCAAAACGTCTGTCTGCCATCATCCTTTCCGCGCCTTCAATGAAAACAAATACGGTATCTTGCCGCCGATATCTTTGAAGACCCAACGCCCTTCCCCGGCCTCGACCATATCGGGGAAGCAATTGTATACCGAAAAGGGGAATTCATTGAAGTATTCCAGGCGCAGCCCTGCCCGGTGAGGGCATTGATAATGTCGGAGATGCTGTGCCGCCATTCCACATCATGCAGTTCCAGGTCCTCTCCCCGTCGGTGTAGTACCGGTAAACACTTCTTCATAAGCTTCCCGGGTATCGAAATAAGGATGGGCGATGCCCTCCGGTTTGTGATAATCAAGCACGTGCAGCATCGGATGGAATTCGACGATGTAAAAAAAAGCCACCGGGCTTCAGCGCTTTGGCGATCACCTCGCCCCAGCGCGGGAGATCGGGCAACCAGGTGAGGACCCCGTAGGAGGTAAAAATGATATCGTATTGCTGTTTCAGGTGCCGGTCCAGTTCCAGCACATTGGCGCAGATAAACTCCGCCGGCAGTTGCAGTTCCGCGGCCAGTCCCTGGGCGGTCTCGATCGCTGCGTCCGAAAGATCCGCGCCGGTCACCTCCGCGCCCAGGCGCGCCCAGGAAAGGGTATCCTGTCCGAAATGGCATTGCAGGTGGAGCAACGATTTACCCCGCACTCCCCACCTCCTCCAGCTCAATGTAGTTCAGCGAACTCTTGCCGGATTTGAAACCCTCCAGATCATAGAACTTTGACCGGCAATGCACCGGAGTGCGCCGGTTCCAGGCAGCTTTATTGAGATCAAAATAGCGCTGATATTCCTTCATTGCCAGCCTCGATTTCGTGGATCACACTTTGGAATCACCGAAATTTTGCTTAAAATAGCGAATACGGCTAAATGAAACAACCCCTAATTCAATCCGGGGAAAGAGTGCCGTGGGGTAACGATTTTGCCGGGTAAGGCTGGAAATCGACTCAGAAATACCTCTTTTAGGGGATTGTTCTCTTTTTAAAAATCACTAACATTCAACTCTTGGATATTAAGGAGCACCGATGAGAGGAATCGATAAGATACGGATTTGGATCTGTTTCGGAATGAGTTTGTGGTTATGCACCGGCGTTTTGGGCGGAGAACCGGATTCCGCCGACAAGGGCAAGCCGGATTTTAAAAATTGGGATAGTGCCGTGCAGTATGGCCCGGCCGATACGGTCAGCTTCACGGTCAGCGAAGGCAGTTGGATGAACCTCGATGTCAGCCCGGACGGAAAAGAGATCGTGTTCGATCTTCTGGGCGATATCTACATCATGCCGATCAGCGGCGGCAAAGCCCGGCTGCTGTCCGGCGGCCTGCCCTTCGAGGTGCAGCCCCGCTTCAGCCCGGACGGAAACCTGATCAGCTTTACCAGCGATCGCGGCGGGGCCGACAACATCTGGGTGATGAATCGCGACGGCTCCGCGCCCCTGCAGGTAACCCAGGAGGATTTCCGCCTGCTCAACAATGCGGTCTGGACGCCCGATGGGCAATACCTGATCGCCCGCAAGCACTTCACCAGCACCCGCTCCCTGGGCGCCGGAGAGATGTGGATGTATCACCTCAGCGGCGGCAGCGGGCTGCAGCTCACCCAGCGCAAGAACGATCAGCAGGATGCCGGCGAACCCTGCCTTTCCCCGACGGGCGCTATCTCTACTACAGCGAAGACATGAGCGGGGGAAGCACCTTTCAGTATAACAAAGATCCCAACGGGCAGATCTACGTCATCCGCCGGCTCGACCGCGAGACCGGCGACCTGCGCAGCTACATCAGCGGTCCCGGCGGTGCGGTGCGTCCCCAGCTATCGCCGGACGGCAAATATCTTAGCTTTGTGCGGCGCATCCGCGACAAGTCGGTGCTGTTTGTGCACGACCTCCACAGCGGCGAGCAGTGGCCGGTCTTCGACCGCCTGAACCGCGACCAGCAGGAGGCCTGGGCGATCTTCGGGGTCTACAGCAATTACAACTGGCTGCCGGACAGCAAGGGGTGGTGATCTGGGCGCAGGGCAAGATCTGGCAGGTGAATATCGCCACCCGGGAAGCCCTGGAAATTCCTTTCGAAGCGGACGTACAGCAATCCATTGCCCGCGCCCCGCGCTTTCAGCACCCGGTTCACCAGGAAGAGTTCGAAGCGAAGATGATCCGCTACCCGGTCACCACCCCGGACGGCAAATGGCTGGTATTCAACGCAGTGGGCCAGCTCTGGAAGAAGCAACTGCCCAACGGCAAGCCGCAGCGCCTCACGACCGATGAAGGCTGGTTCGAGCTGATGCCGGACATCAGCCCGGACGGCAAGTGGGTGGTCTACACCACCTGGCAGGACACCACCCTGGGCGCCATCCGCAAAGTGCCCCTGCGCGGCGGAAAATCGCTCCAGCTGAGCCATCAAAAAGGCTACTACTACTCCCCGCGCTTCTCCCCCGACGGCACCCTGATCGTCTACCGCCGGGGCAGCGGCAACGCCCAGCTCGGCTTCGCCCACGGGCTCAACCCGGGCATTTACTGGATGACCGAAGCCGGGGGAGAAGGCAACCTGATCATCGACGACTATGCCGAGCCGTATTTCAATCGCGCCGGCGACCGCATCTATCTGTTTTATGACAGCTATCCGGAAAAGACCCTGAAGAGCGTCACCCTGGAAGGCAACGACCCGCGCACCCATTTCACTTCCAAATACGCCACCGAGATCGCGGTCAGCCCGGACGAGCAGTGGGTCGCTTTCCAGGAGCTGTTCAACGTCTACATTACCCCCTATCCCAAAACCGGGGGGTCGCTGGACTTGAGCAGCGGCAATAAGGCCATCCCCCTGCAGCGGGTCACCCGCGATGCCGGAAATTACCTGCGCTGGTCAAGCGACAGCCAAAAGCTCCATTGGGTGATCGGCCCGGAATTTTTCACCCGCGAGCTGGCCCGCACCTTCGATTTTGTTGACAATGCCACCGACAGCATTCCCCCGCCGGATACCACCGGAATTCTGGTCGATCTTTTCGTGCCTGCCGATATTCCCTCCGGCAAGCTGGCCCTGACCGGCGCGCGGCTCATCACCATGAAGGGCGATGCGGTGATCGAGGACGGAGTGATCGTTACCGACCGCGACCGCATTCTGGCGATCGGCCCGCGCAGCGCGGTGCGCATTCCCGCGGATGCAAAGCAGATCGACCTCAGCGGCAAGACGATCATGCCCGGGATCGTCGATGTGCACGCCCACGTATGGCATTTTTCCAATCCGATCCCTCCGCAGCAGAACTGGCCCTATTACGCCAACCTCGCCTACGGGGTAACCACCACCCACGACCCGTCGACCACCACCGAGGTATCCTTCAGCCAGGCGGAATTGGTCAAAGCCGGGAAGATGGTCGGGCCGCGCATCTATTCCACCGGCACGGTGCTCTACGGGGCGGAAGGCGACTTCAAAGCAGTGGTCAACAATCTCGACGACGCCCGCTCCCATCTGCGCCGGATGAAAGCGGTCGGCGCGTTCTCGGTGAAAAGCTACAACCAGCCCCGGCGTAATCAGCGCCAACAGGTGATGCAGGCCGCCCGCGAGCTGCAGATGCACGTCTACCCGGAAGGCGGCTCCTTCTTCTTCCACAACCTGAGCATGATCCTCGACGGCCATACCGGCATCGAGCATAATATTCCGGTGACGCCGGTCTATGACGATGTGATCCGCCTCTGGGGCGCCAGCCAGACCGGTTACACCATGACCCTGGTGGTCTCCTACGGCGGCCCGTCCGGCGAATATTACTGGTACCAGCACAGCGATGTGTTCAACAAGCAGCGGCTGCTCAACTTCACGCCCCGCCCGATCATCGACGCCCGCTCCCGCCGCCGCACCATGATGCCGGATGAGGAATACGTACATCCCGGCCACGCCCGCGACGCCAAGCAGCTGACCGAAGCCGGGGTGAAGGTCAACATCGGCTCCCACGGGCAGTTGCAGGGACTGGCCGCCCATTGGGAGATCTGGATGTTGGCCCAGGGCGGCTTCACCCCGCTGGAGGCGATCCGCTGCGCCACCTACAACGGCGCCCATTACCTGGGCATGGAACAGGAGCTGGGCTCCCTGGAAAGCGGCAAGCTGGCCGACCTGATCGTGATGGCAAACAATCCTCTGGAGAATATCCGCAACACCGAATCGATTGTTTACGTGATGAAAAACGGGCGGCTGTACGATGCGGAAACCATGAACGAGGCCGGCAATCATCCCCGCCAGCGGCTGCCGTTCTACTGGGAATTGCCGCGCAGCAGCGATGCGTTTGTGTGGAAGCCGGGAGTTGGTTTTGGCGAAGGGGGGTGCAGTTGCGGGAGGCACTAGCGTGGAGCGAGGAGCGTAGAGCGTGAGGCGAATTGCACGCAGATTCCGCAGATTGGATAGATTTTCGCAGATTAACTACTTCTACTTTAAGAAGTTGGATAAGGTTTATTAATGTAGCAATGTCGTATCTGCGAAAATCTGTTAAATCTGCGGAATCTGCGTGCAATTAAAATCGTTAAACCATCTCCCTTCTCTGACGTAATGCAAGTGAAGGCTTTATAAAAACCGAAGGACGTATGATTGTATCGTTGACAAAAAATAATCTGCTGACTGGCTTAATGCTATTTTGGGCGATCACCCTCCCCGCCCAACCGGACAGCAGCACTGTGCGCGATAGCGTGACGGTATCCTATCGCGAAGTGTTCAAACAACTGGTGGATATGGAAGTCGATCCCTCCCAATTTGCGGAAGTGGAGAATTTAATCCTGCAGCGTGATGCGGGCAGGTTCAATCTGCAAAAGGGCCGGCTGTATCTCTGCAAGCCGGTGATGGGGCAGCGCTATGCGGCGGTGTTCCAGGGAAAGGGCGCCTTCAACTTCACCCCCACCACCCGGATCGAGCGGGAACATCTCGCCCGTTTCTACAAAACCACTACCCTCAACGAAACGTTTGAGTCGCTCTTCCTTTTTTTCGTCGATTCTACCCTGGCAGAGCTGCAGCGACAACTCACCTTTCGCGAAGGTAAACGCGACCGCCGGGCGGAAGAAGTACTCGATTATGCCCAGCGCTATCTCTATCAAAAGAAAGAGAAATATTACGAATACAGCATTCTCAAGACCCTGCTGGAGGAGGCGGAAAATGGATACTTTTATAGCCACTTCAGCAAAAATCCCCGTGAACCGTTCTTTTTTGAGGTCAACCCCCATGCAGATGAGGAAGTGCGCTTCAAGCGCCGCCTGAAGGGGCCTTCGTTTTATCATTTCGGCGAGGTCATCAACCAGTTTCATACTCAGGAAGAATATGCCTCCGGGGCCGACCTCGCCCGGGAGAACAACCTGGATATCGCCATCCACAGCTACCGGATGGACTGTACCCTGGAAGGAAACGAACTGAAGTTTTCCGCTGACACCGAGATCGAGTTCGAATCGCTTTACCCCGATCAGAACTGGCTGGTGTTCTTCCTGTTTTCCGAACTGGAGGTCGATTCAATTTTCTGGGACAGCGGGCAGCCGACGCGTTATATCAAGGAAGAGGACAGTCACATTCTCTGGATCAAAAGCGACCATCCCCTCCCCTTGCAGGAGCGGCGCAAGCTACGGATGTTTTATCACGGCAAGCTGATCGAGCGGGCCGATGACTGGTTTTACATCCGCGCCTCCACCGGCTGGTATCCGCGCCATGGGGAACGGGAGCGGGCCGATTTTGACATCACTTACCACGTGCCGGAAAAATTCGATTTTGCCAGCGCCGGCGACCGGGTTGATAGCGACACCACTGCCGGGATCATCACCTCCCGCTGGCGCTCCCCCCGCCCGCTGCGCAATTTTTCCTTCAACGTGGGATTCTTCAAGGAATATCGCATCGTCAACGACAGTATTCCTCCCACCACCATCTACATGGCGGAAACCGGGCATCAGGAAATTGCCCAGCAACTGGCCCGCCAGGGCATCGGCTCCGGCAAAGATATGGAAAAGCAGGTGGGCAAGGACGTGGAGCAAAGCATCGCCTTTTTTCAGGAGATCTTCGGCACCACCCAGGCAGATCACTTCTACGCCACCGAGATCCCCTTCCGTCACGGAGAGGCCTTTCCGGGGCTGATCCACCTGCCCTGGGAGACTTTCCAGTTTACCCGCGCGGAAGGCTTCGATGAGATGATCCGGGCCCACGAGGTGGCGCACCAGTGGTGGGGCATCGGGGTGGATTTTCTCACTTATCACGACCAGTGGCTCAGCGAGGGCTTCTCCCAGTACTGCGCCCTGTGGTACCTCCACCAGGTGACGAAACGGGAGGAGAAGAACGATAACCGTTTTTACAACATGCTGGAGAAGCTGCGCGAGCAGATCATCAACAACCGCAAGTTCCTCTTCGGCAGCGGCCAGGAAGCGGCCCCGATCTGGCTGGGCCGGCGCACGCACAGCAGCGACACCGAAGGGGATTATCTGACCATCATCTACCATAAAGGCGCCTGGGTGCTGCACATGCTCAACCGTATGATGCTCGATCTGGAAACCCTCGACGAAGGCCGCTTCCGGGAGATGATGGGCGCATTTTACCGGCAGCATTTCGACGAAAAAGCCTCGACCGAAGACTTCATCGCAGTTGCAGAAAAAAACTACGGTGAGCCCCTGAACTGGTTTTTTGAGCAGTGGGTATACGGCAGCGCGGTTCCCACCTATCACTTTGCTTCGCGGACAGAAACGACGGCCGATGGCAGCTATCTGGTGCATTGCCGGGTGCGGCAGTCCGAGGTGCCGGCGGAATTTCGCATGCCGGTGATGGTGGGCGCAGAGATGGAGGACGGGCGGATTATCGCCTCGCGTCATTGGGTGAGTGGAGAAAGCAGCGAGTTCGAACTGGGTCCGTTTCCCAAAACGCCGAAGAAAATTTTGTTCAACCACCTGGAATCGGTGCTGTGTGATGTGAAGGAGGAGCGGTGGTAGTGGATGTTGGTTATTGGTTGTTGGTTTTTGGTTATTGGTTTTTGGGTGTTGGTTTTTGGGTGTTGGGTGCCAAAGGCCAATGACCAAGAACCAACAACCAAGAACCAATCGAATTCAATAATTACGAATTCTGTTTTCAGCATATAAAGGCGGAGTTAAGTATGAAAAATTTAAAACCTCTCGGCATCGGCATGATTCTGCTGATGCTGCTTGCCGGCAGCAGCAGTTGCACCCGCTACGTTACTTATGGCAACGCGGCCGCCATCGCTGACGGAAAATACGACACCGCCTTTCCCTTCGGCGGGAATTCCGAGCAGTTAAAGGGTATTCTCGATGCGGTACGCCTGCTCAACGCCACGGTGTATTACGAGCGTTACACCTTCGAGGGGCGAGACCGGATCCGCAAGGCCGACATCACCTCCTCGCTCCTCCGCAGCGGGAAGTATCCCAAAACCGTCTTTAACGATTTCCGGGTGGGCACGGCAACCTTGATCGACTTTAATCTCAATCGCATGGCAGTGATGACCTGTGCCCATGTGGTCGATTTTCCCGATACTATCATCACTTTTTACGCCCAGGAGGGAGAGCTGGCAGAGGAAGAACGCCTGATCTACCAGATCGCTTTTAAGAAGAAAGTCGAATATTTTATCGCCGATATCCGCCAGGGTGACTCCTTTGATGTGCTGGCTGCCGACCGCAAGCTGGATGTTGCCATCCTGGGGAAGGAATTCCTCTTGCCTCCGGCGATGCGCCTTCCGGTGTTCAAATATCCGCTGGGATCGGCCAAGGAGCTGGACTGGGGCAATCTGCTCTACATCATCGGCTTTCCTTCCGGCAAGA
This sequence comes from Calditrichia bacterium, assembly GCA_020635015.1. Lineage (GTDB taxonomy): Bacteria > Calditrichota > Calditrichia > RBG-13-44-9 > J075 > JACKAP01. The sequence continues at coordinate 247,684 of JACKAP010000002.1, forward strand.
AGATGATCACCACCGGCATCGTCAGCAGTCCCGACCGCAACCGTAATCACGACTTCCTGCTCGATGCGTTGTTTAATCGCGGATTCAGCGGGGGGATTGCATTGGCGATCCGCGACGGAGTGCCCAATTTCGAACTGGTCGGCATCGTCAATGCGGTGGCGGCGGATAATGAGATCGTGCTGGTGCCGGGAGAGATGGAGCACGAGCCGGATTTCACCACCAATCTCTATTACGAAGGCCCGATCTACGCCGGAATGCGCAAGAAGATCAACTACGGCATCTCCTTCGGGATCTCGATCGAATCGATCCGCGATTTCATCCAGGAAAACCGCACCGTGCTGGAGAATAAGGGGTTTCAGATCAAGGATTTCTTTGGCGGGCAACTGTAAGGGGATATTCATAACTTTAGCCACAGAGCCACAGAGTTCACAGAGAACTGATTCCTGAAAACAACTACCTACTGCTGATTATTAATGAGACTCTGTGTTCTCTGTGACTCTGTGGCTGTTGAAAAATCACCGTAGAATTGTCACCAGTTCATACGCCCGCGCCGGTACTTCCTTGACGGTAAAATGCAGGGTGCCGAGCAGCTGTTCACTTTCGGTCTCGATACGCACCCGCCATTCCCCGCTCTTGATAAAGCGCTTGAAGGTATAGCTGCGGTACCCCCCGCCCCGCCCGCCGGTGATGTGATAGACGATCCGGTCGGTGGTCACCCAATCCTTCTGCGCCGGCTGATACTGCTGCCACCGGTGATAAAGGGTGGTCTGCAGCCGGGCCGGGGCAAAGACCGAAGCAAAGCAGAAGATCGAGTCGCCGGCGACATAGTGAAATTCGTCGTCGGAATCCTTGAAGAACTCATACCATTCCGGCTTCTCGAATTTCAACTGGTATTGCGCTTCCACCCGGCGGACCTGATGGTAAATGCCTCCTTCGCGCAGTGACAGGGGTATCGGCGGGATCCAGTTGTTGAAATAAAACAGGTTCAGCACCAGGTAAATTCCCAGCACCAGTCCGCAGACCCGCCAGAGCTCTTCAATGCTGTTGATGGCGGTAAAGCGGTAGAGCAGGTATAAAATTCCCCCGACCAGCAGCAGGCTAAGCCATCCCCCCAACAGGAACATCCAGACATTCATGGTGCTGGTGATCACCGGCAGGAAGAAGATAAAAAAGGAGAAGCTGGCCAGGAAAAACAGCGTCATTTGAAAATAGAGGTTGGTAAGGCGGTTCTTCAGAAACTCGTTGGCCACCAGCAGCAGCACCAGCAGTCCGAGAAACATCCAGTTTTTGGATAGGTCGGCGCTCTGAAAATAGAACACCACATAGGCGCTGAACAGCCCCCCCAGAAAGAACTGGATGGCCAGCGGATACCATTCGCGGTATTTCAGCCAGAAGGGCATTTTGATAATTTGCTTATCGATCAGATTGGTGAGCACGATAAACCCACCCAGCAGCAGCAGGTAGGCCAGCAGGGTAAAATTGTCGAACAACTGGTCGATCCGGCTGAGGGTCAGGCTGTCCCAGCTAAACCCGGCGAAAAAGGAGGCGATCGGCAGGTATTTTTCGTAACGGCCGTACAGATTCATCGATTTCTGAAAATACGGGTTGCTGCTGTTGAGAATCTTTTTCATATTCATCCCCGTGCAGTAAAATAGAATTCCCGGCTGCGAGACATGATATCCGTCATTGATCGGTAAATTTATTAAAAATATTTTGGCAAGACAAAGAGTACGATTATATGGGTGCATTTTTTTTGCACTTACAGATTTCTCACTACGCTTCGCTGCCTTCGAAATGACGTAGGCTCTGTCATTCCGAAGGCGTTAGCCGAGGAATCTATAACTCTAATAGGCTTATTTACCATGGTAATACCAACAAGGATCTTAATCATGAAAAAACGATTCGGGCTTCTCTTAACGCTAACAATGTTATTTTCTCTAAGTGCCTCCACTTTCGCCCAGACCGGGCCGCAGATCCGGGTGATGCCGGATTCGCTGGGGTACAACCTGCCGCGTTATCTGTGGACCAGCCAGACTTTTTATGTTCACAATGACGGCGATGCGCCCCTGAACATCTCGATCACCGACGCGCCGCTCGCCTCAGCGGCGAACCGCCCGGGGAAGCCGGCAAATCTCCCCCCGGCGGAAGCCTGGCTTGGCAAATTGAAGCAGCGCCTACGCCAGCTTCCGCTTTCCGCTCCGGCCGCAATAACCGAGAGGCCACCTTTCCAGCACTTGCCGGCCGAGGCGATCGCCATCAGTGACTCCGTCGGCGATGTGCCCAATCCCGGTCTCGATGTGGTGTCGGTCGATATGGCGGAGACATTTTTTAATACCTTTTACACCTTCAGCGTCGAGTTTGCCGCGACTCCGGACAGCGGGGCGCTGGCGATCCTCTCGATCGATCTAGACCAGAACTTCGCCAGCGGAGCTTTTCCGTCCCCCCTGGGGTTCGGGCCGGGGGTATTTGATGTCGGGTCGGAGTATGACATCGTCTTCGATATTGGAAATTTTCTGGGCGATTCCCTGGGAATTCCGCCTTCGGCGATCGTGCTGGACGGCGGCGATACCAGCTTTGCGATCGTGGGGCTGCCGGTCCCGCTGACTTTCAACGGAAACACCGTGGAAGCCAATCTTCCGAAAGTCTTTTTCCCTACCCTGATCGACGACAACCTCAACGCTGCGATGGTCTGCCTCACCATCAGCGGCCTCGACCTGCCGGATTTTGCTCCGAACTACGGCCACGGCCTGCTGGGTCAGGAGAACGGGCTGAGTTGGCTGGCCCAATCCGATACCAGCGGCGCCGCCGCCACCCCGCTGCAAGCCACCATCGCGCCGGGCGATTCCTTTCCGGTTGAAGCCACGGTGGTGACGGTCAATCCCGACGGCAGTTACCCGGCGGAGATCCGCATCGCCAATAACAGCAGCAATGCGCCGGAGCTGATCCTTCCAGTCACCCTGACCATCGGCGGGATCGCTTCGCCGGCATTAACGCTAGATCCGGCCTTCATCGCCGACACCCTGACGGCCGGTCAATCTCCCGTCACCTACCCCCTCACCATCACCAACAGCGGCAACGGCTCCCTGGTCTACCTGGTGAGCGATTCCACCCTCACCGGCAGCGGTTGGCTGAATGTGGGAGGCATTCCCCTGGGCAACCTTGGCGGAGGTGAATCGGCGGTGGTCGATGTCGAAGTGGATCCCGCCGGGTTGGCTGCAGGGCAGAGCTACAGCGGGATGGTCCTCATCGCGTCCAACGCCGTCAATGGCGCCCAGCAGGTGGTGCCGGTGACGATCTTCATTCAAGCTTCCAGCGGCATCGAAGACGGCGACGCCATCCCCCGGCGACTGGCACTGCACGGAAATTATCCCAATCCCTTCAATCCGGCCACGGAGATTGCCTTCGACCTTCCCGCCTCCGGCCGGGTAGATTTAGCTGTTTACAACATCCTGGGCCAGCAGGTGCGCACCCTGGTGGATGCGCCGTTAGCGCCGGGCGAATACCGGGTTGAATGGGACGGGCGTAATGAGGCTGGGATGGAGGCCAGCAGCGGGGTCTACCTCTACCGTCTGCACTTCAACCGCCAGGTATTGACCCGGAAGATGACATTGATCCGGTAATGATTAACAATTAACTTGTTAACTGACGCCACAGAGACACAGAGATCACTGAGATTTTTAAAATAAAAAAAAATCAACCTCTGTGTGCTCTGTGCCTCTGTGGCTATTATACCAAACCCAACCGGGAGGAATATATGAAGATCGGAATTCTGGGTTCAGGGATCGTCGGCAAAACACTGGCCGGTGGATTTCTCAAGCACGGATATGAGGTGATGGCCGGCTCACGCCAGCCGGAAAAGCTGCAGGATTGGAAAGCAGAAATCGGCCCCAAACTGCAAACCGGCAATTATTCGGAAACGGCGGCATTTGGTGATATCATTGTTCTGGCCGTTAAAGGAACCGTCGCCAGGGATGTTCTCAAACTGGCCGGCATCGATTACTTGTCCGGGAAAACGGTGCTGGATGCAACCAATCCTATCGCTGATGCTGCGCCGGTAAACGGCGTGCTGCAATTTTTTCCCAGCCTGGATCAATCATTAATGGAGCAGCTCCAGCAACTGGCGCCCAAAGCGAATTTCGTCAAAGCCTTCAACAGCGTCGGCGCCCATGTGATGGTCAATCCCAAATTTGAAACCCGCCCCACTATGTTCATCTGCGGGAATAACGAAGCGGCAAAGGAAATCACGAAAAAGATATTGGACCAGTTCGGCTGGGAGGTGGAAGATATGGGCGGCACTGAGGCGGCCCGCGCCATTGAGCCGTTATGCATACTCTGGTGCATTCCCGGTTTTCGGGAAAATCGCTGGACGCATGCTTTTAAGCTGCTAAACAAATAAATCTTCGTATAATAGAACGCGGATGAAGCGGATCCTCGCGGATTTTTTTATGGCGCTTCGCCTGGGGTTTTCAAAGATTTACCGCAAGGTAGCAAAGTGCACAGCGTTTTCTTAAGCTTTTGTCTTTTAACATAATCAGTCATCCGCGTAAATCCGCGTCATCCGCGTTCTATTAAAATATTTGTCGTGTACTCAAGCGATAATCAATCATATCTACGAAAATCTGCGGTAAATCTGTGAAATCTGCGTGCAATTATCCCGGCAGGAGGCTCACTTCCCACCCAGCATCACCTCAGGCAGCCAGGTGGCGGTTTCCGGGAAGAGGATCACCAGCAGCAGGGCGATCAACTGGATGACGATGAAGGGCACGATCCCGCGGTAGATGTGGCGGGTGGTCACCTGCGGAGGCGCCACGCCCTTGAGATAGAACAGCGCGAAACCGAAAGGCGGGGTGAGGAAAGACGTCTGCAGGTTCATGGCGAAGAGAATGCCCAGCCAGAGCAGATCGATCCCCATCTGCTGAAAGATCGGCACCACCACCGGCACGATAATGAAGGTGATCTCGATAAAATCGATAAAAAAGCCCGCCACAAAGATCACCACCATAACCACCGCCAGGAAAATTTCCGGAGGGAGTTGGGCGTCGAGAATCATCCTGGTTAGATAAACATCCCCCTCCAGTCCCCGGAATACCAGCCCGAAGGCGGTAGCCCCTACCAGGATGATGAAGACCATTACCGTCAGATAGGTCGTCTCCTGCATCACTGCGGTCAGGGTATCCAGCTTCAGCCGACCGCGGAAAAGGGTCAGCAGGCTGGCACCCAGCGCCCCCACCGCCGCCGCTTCCGTGGGCGAGGCAATTCCGGCGAAAATCGATCCCAGCACCGCGGTAATCAGAAAGAAGGGCAGCAGAAACGCCTGCACCACTTTCCGCACCATCGCCATGCCGGTAAAGCGGGCCAGTTCCGCCGCCGGCATCGCCGGAGCCGCCTGCGGCTGGAAGATGCTGACAATCAGTATCCACCCCATATAGAGCCCCACCAGCAGCAAGCCCGGGATCACTGCCCCCATGAACATATCCCCGACCGACACGTTCATCACGCTGCCCAGTAGCACCAGCACGATGCTGGGGGGAATGATCTGCCCCAGGGTGCCGGATGCGGCGATCGTGCCGCCGGCCAGCGGAGCGCTGTAGCCGCGCTTAAGCATGGTGGGCAGGCTGAGCAGCCCCATCGTCACCACCGTGGCGCCGACGATCCCGGTGGAAGCGGCCAGCAGCGCCCCCACCACCACCACGGAGAAGGCCAGCCCCCCGCGCATCCGCCCGAAAAGCAGGGCCATGGTCTCCAGCAATTCCTCCGCCAGACCGGATTTTTCCAGCATCACCCCCATATAGACGAATAGGGGCACGGCGATCAGCACATAATTGTCCATGATCCCCCACACCCGCAGGGGCAGGAGATGAAAAAAATTAAACCCGAAGGTCAGCAGACCAAAAACCACTGCCGCACCGCCCAGGGTGAAAGCCACCGGGAAGCCGAGCAGCAGCAATAGAAAAATCAGCGCAAAAAAGAGCAGCGGGAGCGCATCTGTCATCGGGACATGCCCTCCCCGGCCGCGGGCGGATGGAGAATGGTTTTTAGAGAGCGAAAGGCCAGGGCGATCCCCTGCAACAGCAGCAGGAAGAAACCGGCCGGGATCGCGGCCTTCAGCAGGTAGCGGGCCGGCAATCCCCCGGGGTTGGGAGAGGTCTCGCCCAGGCGGAAGGAATTGAGCACAAACTGCTCGGATGCCGCAATCATCACCACGGCAAAGGGAATCAGGAAGACCAGGGTGCCGAGCAGATTAACCCAGGCCTGGCGCCGCGGAGAGAAATTGGTATAGAACACATCCACCCGCACATGGCGGTCATCTTTCAGGGTATAAGCTGCCGCCAGCAGAAAAATCAGCGCGAATAGATGCCATTCCAACTCCTGCACCGCCACGCTGCTGCGCTTCAGCAGGTAGCGGGTGAATACATCGTAACTGACCACCAGCACCAGCAGGGTGGTCAACCACGCAATCCCCCGGCCGATCTTTTCATTCAGCCAATCGACAAAGCGGATATAGCGATCAAGAAATTTCAACGCGTCCCCTCGGGTTAGGCAGAATAGCAACCGAATACTTTAGCCACAGAGTCACAGAGAACACAGAGTCTTTTCAGTTATCCGTTCTCTGTGAACTCTGTGCCTCTGTGGCAATTAACTTTTCAAGTTATAGAAGTTGGGGGAAAAAACGAAAAACAAAATCGGAAAGGCGCTAGCGCAGGGCCTCAATCTTCTCGCGGAAGGTTTCATAATCGGACATCCCCAGCAGGAAGGTTTTCTGCTCCCCATCGCTGCCATAGATGATGGTGGCCGGCAGGGCGCCGCTCCACTCGGGATTGACCTGGTTGATGAAAGCCTCATCGCTGGAAAAATTGCGCACATAGTTCTTAAAACCGGCTTTCTGGCGTTTTAAAAAGGGAACGATCTTACTCTCGATCTCGTCGGGAAAATCGGCGCTGATCCCAACGATCTCCACATTGCTGCCCTGATATTCATTGGCCAGGCGTACCAGATCCGGAAACTCCTGCACGCAGGGCACACACCAGGTGGCCCAGACATTCACCAACAGGATCTTTCCGCTGCGTTCCTGCACCAGTTTCTCAAACCCGCCTTCGTCGATGGTCTCCACCGCAATCTCCGGCCGGGAAGGGTTTTCCCCTCCGCAGCCGGTTAATGCCGGAAAAATCATCAGGCTAAGGGCAATCGCTACCAGCAACCGGCTCATTTCCGGTTCCTCTTGATGCTGCATCCAAAGGCTTTGGTGCTCTTTTCGCTCACCGGCTTGCCGGCCAGCAATTCGTCCAGGGCATTGCGCAGGCTGTTTTGCTTCACCTGGTTGGGGCGCTGAGAGTCGTCAATGTTCCCGTGATACTGCAACGTCAGATTGCCGTCCAGCAGATATACTTCCGGGGTGACGGTTGCGTCATATTGATCGGCAACCACATTGTTCTCATCTTTCAGGATGGGAAATTTCAGACCGTTGGATTTGGCATGTTGGGCGATCTCCGCCGGGGTTTCTTTTTTATTGGAGTTGATCCCGAGAAAGACCACATTTTTACCGCTATAATCGTTGTACAAAGCGGCCATCCGCTCATTGTATGCATTCGACACCGGGCAAACTGTGGAGACGTAGATCAGCACGATTGCGGGTTTGCCAGTGTAGTCGGAGAGTTTATGCGATTTGCCTGCGGCATCCGCAAGGGTAAAATCCGCCACTTTATCGCCCGGCTGAAATCCCTGGGCGAAGGATACGCCCAACAACAGGCTCATCCATATCGTCAGAACTATTTTCCAGTATTTCATAAATGATTCCTTCCTGCTTGATTGACTGCTCGAATTAGACGGCCGCAGCATCAGATGTTTCCTGATGATCCGCCGCCAGTAAAACTCGCCCATTTATACTGTCTCAAGGGATATGGGTTTCATTTTCGGGGAAATGTAGCGATTATGCGTGCGGTTCACAATGTTTATTACGTTTTTTAACTTTCACGAAAAGATGTTAGATATTGGATGTTGGATATTGGATGTTAGATATTGGATGTTGATTTAAGAAATACATTACCCAGCATATCCAACATCCAACATCCAATATCAACAGATAAACGACATGTTGAACAAGGAACTCATTCCAGCCGTTCCCCGGTAATCAGCCGGGCGCCGCGCTTGCGGGTGATGTAGTTCATCGCCCACTGGAACAGCACCAGCACCCGGTTGTCATATTCGATCAGGTAGGCGATGTGCACAAACACCCACACCAGCCAGGCCGGCCAGCCGGAGAAGCGGGCGTAGCCGAGGTCAGCGACCGCGGCATTGCGGCCGATCACTGCCAGATTGCCCTTGTTGACATAGCGGAACGGCGGCAGGGTCCTGCCGCGCAGGCGCTGCCGGATCATCCGGGCGGCATAACGTCCCTGCTGCATCGCCACCGGGGCCACGCCAGGGAGTGCCGCGCCGTCCGCCCCGGCGCACCGGGCCAGATCCCCGATCACAAAAATCTCCGGATGCCCTTCCGGGTTCAGGTGGGAATCGACCGTCACCCGCCCGATATTATCCAGCGCCACGCCGGCGGTTTCCGCAAGCTGCGCGCCCAGCGGGGCGGCCTGCACGCCTGCTCCCCAGAGAACGGTACGACTGGCAAGGGCGGTGCTTTCCCCATTTGCCTGAAGGGTTACCCGGTCATCCCGGATATCGACCACCAGCGTACCGCTACGCACCTCCACCCCGAGCTTTTCCAGCGAGCGCCGCGCCTTCTGAGAAAGGGTCTCCGGGTAGGCAGAGAGGATACGCGGACTGCCTTCCAGGAGGATGATCTTCGCCGAGCGGGGATCAATCCGGCGGAAATCATCTTTCAGTGTGGCATAAGCCAATTCCGCCAGCGCCCCGGCCAGCTCCACTCCAGTCGGACCGCCGCCGATCACCAAGAAGGTCAGCCAAGCAGCCTGAAGATCGGGATCCGGCTCCCGCTCGGCCGACTCAAAGGCCTGAAAAATACGCCTGCGCATCTCCAGAGCGTCTTCGATGGTTTTTAAGCCCGGCGCGCGCCGTTCCCAGCCGGGATTCCCGAAATAATGATGCCGGGTGCCAGCAGCCAGGATCAGGGTATCGTACCCACAGCGACTGCCATCCTCCAGCAGCACATTTTTCCCCGCCGCGTCGATCTCAGATACCACGCCTTTGATCACCCGGATATTACGGTATCGCTTCAGCACCGCCCGCAGCGGCGAAGAAATATCGCCCGGCGACAGCCCGCCGGTGGCTACCTGGTACAGCAGGGGCTGGAAGAGGTGAAAATTGCGCCGGTCGATCAACAGCACCTCCGCTCCGCTGTTGCCCAGATGTTTGGCGGCATACAAACCTCCGAAGCCGCCTCCCACGATCACTACCCGGTGACGGGCGGAGGCTGATTGCGCTGATTTATGATGGTGGGTCATTGGGTTCTTCCTGGTTGTTGGTTGTTGGTTGTTGGTTGTTGGTTTGCCTTATTAACCGGTACTAATATCTTTCACAAAAATGCATAACGCTATCGAAAAATGGATTAGAGTATAACAGCTGGTGATATTATATTGAAACCTTTTACAGCTTTCGCCCATATTGAGCAAAAAACTGGTTGATGGGTAATTGACATTATGTGTGATGCGGCACTTACCCATTAGCCCATTAACTCATCAACCCTTGTCACCATCAAAAGGAGACCTGCCGTGCCCACCGTCACCATCCGAAACCGCTCTTTTGGTCTGATTGTTTTAATTGCCCTGTGGCTGGTACTGAACCCGCTCCAGGTTGTTGCTCAAGAGGAGGATAATTCGACTATGCAGATCAGCGAATGGCTGATGCTGGGACCGGCGGCGCTGCCGCTGCCCGCCTATCATCAGGACAGCTTTAAGATGAAAGATTTGCTGGCCTTCGAACCGCTGCCGTTAGATGGCTGGTGGCCGCAAAGCGGGCAGGCCGTCGCCTGGGACCGGCAGCAAAATATTCCCTGGACAGCGGCCGCTGCCGGTGAGCCGGGCGTTACGGTATCCATCCCGAAGGCGCAAGCCCTCCCCTACCTCGCCTATCTGGCGGCATATATCGATGCCGACCGCTGGTGTCCGGCGGAGCTGACCCTGACCAGCCGCCATCTCTTCAAGGTCTACCTGGACGGCAGCGAGATCGCCTCCAAGCAGACCTCAGAAGCGAAAGCGGATGAGGAGGCAAAAGCGCTGAACCATTCCCTCAAGCTGGAGACCGGCAAACATCTGCTGCTGGTCAAACTGCTGCGCGATCCGGAGAATCCCCATCCCATGAGCCTGAACGCCAGCCTGAAGGTCGATGATAAATTTCCCGCCGAGGCATTACAAGCAAGCACCTCGCCGCGGCATTTTATGAACATCACCCACCTGCTGGAAGGCACGAAAGTCGCCGGCGTCTCCATCGCCGCCGAGGGTGACCTGGCTGCTGTGACCTACCGCCGCACCCTTCCCCCGGAGGGCAAAAGCGAATCGTGGATGGAGATTATCGACCTGAAACAGGACCGCCTGTTGACCACCTACCGCGGCAAGACCGCGCTCTCCTCCCTGCAATGGGCCCCGTCCGGGCGCACGTTTGCCTATACCGAAAACAGCAATTCCACGACCACCCTGTGGATTGTCGACCTGAGCAACGGCAGCCAGCAAGCGATCCTGGAAGAGATCAAAGATTTCGGCGGTTATAGCTGGTCGCCGGACGGCAGCTTCATCATCTACAGCATCAACGAAGAGCCGGCCAAGGATGAACGGGGGGTCAAGCGCTTCCAGAGCCCGCGCGACAAATGGCCGGGCTTCCGCACCCAGAGCTTCCTCTACCGGGTGAACCTGCCGGAAGGCACCCGCCAGCGCCTCACCGCCGGCAAGCTGACCACCAGCCTGAGCGCCATCCGCTCCGACGGGCGCAAGCTGCTGTTTACCCAAACCGTGGATGATTTCGAGAACCGGCCCTACACCCGCACCGTGCTGGCCAGCCTTGACCTGGAAGATCTCAACGTCGACACCCTGCTGGAATGCGGCTGGATGAACGCCGCGGAATGGTCGCCGGACGGCCGCCAGCTGCTGCTCACCGGCAGCCCGGATCTTTTCGGCACCCTCGGCTGGAATGTTCCCGACGGCATGGCACCGAACGATTATGACGGCCAGGCCTATCTATACGATCTGGAAACTAAAACCGCCACTGCCATCACCCGCGATTTTGACCCGGCGGTGGACAATGCAACCTGGAGCCACGACGGCAGCGCGATCTACCTGAGCGTCGGCGAAAAAGAATTCCAGCGACTCTACCGCTACACCCTGAAAGACCGGCGCTTCCAACGCATCGATACCGGAGTAGACGTGCTCAACACGGTCGATTTTGCCCGTCATCAGCCCCTGGCGGTCTACTACGGTTCCAGCGTCAGCACCCCGCATCGGGCGTATTTCATCGACCTGAGCAAGCAGCGCTACCGGGTGCTGGCCGATCCGGAGGCGGAAGGATTCCGTACCGTCGATTTTGGCGAGGTAAAGCCCTGGACCTTTCAGAACGCCCGGGGAGAGACGATCGACGGCCGGGTGTACTATCCGCCCAATTTCGATCCCAATCGCCAATATCCCTGCATCGTTTACTATTATGGCGGCACCTCGGTGGTGACCCGCGACTTCGGGGGACGCTATCCCAAGAACCTCTTCGCCGCTCAGGGGTATGTGGTTTACGTGCTCCAGCCCAGCGGCGCGCCGGGCTACGGACAGGCTTTCTCGGCCTACCACGTCAACGATTGGGGCAACATTGTGGCAGAAGAGATTATCTCCGGCACCAAAGCGTTCCTGGACGCCCATCCCTTCGTGGATAAGTCGCGGGTGGGCTGCATCGGCGCCTCCTACGGGGGCTTCATGACCATGAATCTGCTGACCAAGACCGACATCTACGCCGCCGGGATCTCTCATGCCGGGATCAGCGCGCTCTCCAGCTATTGGGGCGAGGGCTTCTGGGGCTATCTCTACAGCTCGGTGGCCAGCGCCAACAGCTTCCCCTGGAACCGGCGGGATCTCTACGTCGACCACAGCCCGCTGTTCAATGCGGACAAGGTGACCACCCCGTTGCTCCTGCTCCACGGCGACAGCGACACCAACGTGCCCCGGGGCGAAAGCGATCAGTTCTATCTGGCATTAAAGCTGTTGGGGAAAACGGTGGAATACGTGCAGGTGGCCGGCCAGGACCACCATATTCTCGACTACAAAAAGCGCATCATCTGGCAGAAAACCATCCTGGCCTGGTTCGATCGTTATTTGAAAGGACAGCCGGAATGGTGGGGGGAATTGTATCCAGAGCCTTAGTGATTGCGGAGTGCGGAATGCGGAGTGCGGAGTAAAAAAACGTGGAGCGATATGTCATTGGCGCTGCGCGCGTCATTGGGTCATTGGGGCTTCGCCCGCCATTAGCCTACGGCGTCATTAGCCCTTTGGGCATTATTTAGTTATTTATCAATGTTTTCCGGCATGCAGCACGCTAATAACGGGCGAAGCCCCAATGACGACCGAAGGTCCAATAACAGCGAAGCGAATGACGGGCGAAGCCCCAATGACGCGCGGAGCGCAAACATCGCGAGCGCCAGCGAGCAAATATCTATTTCCCCAACACCATCGCCCCATCCTCCAGGGTAAGCTGCTTGAACCCAAGCTTGCTCAGGGGGATGCGGCTGATCTTGTCTGACACGCCGGGCAGGGCGGCCAGGGTTTTGAGGGGATAGCTGATCTTTCCCATCTGGACCTGGGTGTTATCATCGAAGACCAGCTCATTCTCGCGGATCTCCGGCTTGCCGGAGATCTTCAGGAATAACTCCGAACCGGATTTGATCCCGCCGAACTGTTCGATCAGCCCCCGGGCAAACTGGGCGTCTTTCGGCAGGTCTTCCCAGGGAATTTTCTCCATATCCACCACCATCTCGACATCCACCTTGTCTTCGGCAATGGTGCTCTTCACCCCTTTCATGAACTCTGTCGACTTTCCCGGGAACTGCTGTTCCAGCGTGGTGCGGATCAGATCGTCTAACTCATCCTGGCGAATCCGCACCGTATGGGCTTCCTGCAGGGTTTTGGCAACGTCTTTCGCCGTCACTTCCGGTTGTGGAGCGGGTGTTTTCTTCGCGGCAGGAGCGGGTGCCGCGGCAGGCTTGCGGGCCGGGGTGCGGTCTTCTTCAGTGTCAACCGCTACCGGCGCTTCTTCATCCGGAACTGCCGGCGACTCGGGAAGCTTATCTTCCGGCATGGAAACAGCCGGTTCGGAAGCATCCGGTTCATACCATTCCGGTAAATAATCCAGTCGGCTCTGGGTGTAAAAATAAAACCCCAAACTCCCCGCCAGCAACACGGCAAACGCGATCAAAAGATATTTTTTCATGTTAACCCACATATTTTCAGGTTGCATCATACGCAGTAATTCATTATCCAAAACGGGCCGGTGCTGACTTGGGTCGCCCTGCGGGCTTACTACAATGTGAATTAAGTCTTTTAAAATTACAGATTCCTCGGCTGGTGCCTCGGAATGACACACTGCCGTCATTTCGAACGTCGTTTGTGAGAAATCTATAACTGCAAAGAACTTAATTAACAGTGCACTTACTATACCGGCCGTCTTCAGGTGCTGTCATTGCGAGCCGCGTTCTTTGCGGCGCGGCAATCTCCGGCAAATTACTCCCAGCGCCACTGCCGGTAGTTGCACCGCGCAGAAGATTGCTTCGGCAAAAAACGCCTCGCAATGACAGCAAGAATTAAGCTCTGACCCCCTTGATTCCCCCCCGCTCAATATAACACACCAACCCCAAATCCAAAATCCGAAAATCAATTCATTCCGCATTCCGCATCTGCCCCTCGCCCCCGCCCTACGCGTCTTTCATTCCGCATTCCGAAATCCGAATTCCGCACTCGTAACATTCCGCATTCCGCCTGCCCCGATCATTTCGGGGAAATCCGCACTCCGAATTATAGCCACGGACTTGATCTACAGAAAATTTCTGATCAGGGTTTTCCGGTAAAGATCGCCCGTTTGCGCCGCATGTCGGCAACATCTTTTTCGGTAAATCCCAGCTCTTCCAGAAGCTGTAGGGTATGTTCGCCTAATGCCGGGGCCGGGCGGGGAGGGAGGGAATGGGTGTGGGAAAACTTCAGGGGCAGGCCGATACCTTTGATGGCACCGAATTGGGGGTGCTCATGCTCGACGATCATCTGACGGGCCCGGATATGGGGATCATCCTCCATCTCCGGGATATCCAGCACCGGCGACAGGCAGATATCCGCCACCCCCACCAGATCAATCCACTCGTCGCGGGTTCTGCTCTTGAACATCCGGGTCATCTCGATCTTGAGCTTTTCATTCGCTTCTCCGTGGGCATAATAACGGTCTTCCCACCCCGGCTTGTCCACGATCTGGCAGAATTTCTTCCAGAACTTCGGTTCCAGCGCTCCCAGGGAGACATACTTGCCGTCCTTGCACTTGTAAATGCCATAGATCGCCAGGCCGCCGGAGAGGGGCATCTGCCAGGGGGGCAGGTAGAGCGAGGTGGCCCAGTACTGCGCCATCTGCAGGGAGAGCATCGGCAACAGGGCGTCGAGCATCGAGACGTCGACCTTCTGCCCGACACCGGTCGTTTCCCGAGCCCACAGGGCGGATAGCGCGGCGATGATCGCCATATAAGCCCCGCCGGCCACGTCGGCAATCTGCGCTCCCGGCAGTACCGCGCCGCCCTTCTCGCTGGCATTGGACGCGATCATCCCGGCATACCCCATATAGTTGACATCATGGCCGGCTTTTTTGGCATAGGGCCCATTCTGCCCGTAACCGGTCAGGGAAATATAGATGATCCGCGGATTGGTCTTGATCGCTTCCTGGTAGCCCAGGCCGATATGCTCCAGCACGCCGGGCCGGAACTGCTCGATGACGATATCAGCCGTCTTAACCAAACGGAAAAAGATCTCTTGCCCCCGCTCCTCATTAAACTTGATGGCAAGGCTGCGCTTGGAGCGATTCACCGCCAGGTAACCGGCGGAGGTCTCCCCGAGAAAGGGCGGGTAGGAACGCATGCTGTCCGGGCTGATCATATCCTCTACCTTGATCACATCGGCGCCCATCTCCGCCATCATCATGGTGGCGAGGGGGCCGGGGTAGAGCCGGCTGAGGTCCAGCACCCGCACGCCGGCGAGGGGGCCGCGCATCCCACTACCCGACGCGGCGGCCGGAGCGGGAGCGGCTTCCTCCGCGGCAACTGCATCGGCCATATCCTCGTCGATCAGGAACGAGTTCGGCCGGGACGGCACTTCCGGTCTGGTCTCAAAAATGTCGATCGACACCGCATCCTCCTCATCCGATGGATTATCCGCAGCAGATGGTTCGGCCGGTGGCGGGACGATCTCCAGGCGGTCTTTCGGGGCCTGGCGCTCCCGGAGGGTCGACTTCAGCCGCTGCGCCGCCGACTTCGCAACCTGGCGGGCGGAGAAACGCGAACGGGGTTTTTCCGGGGAAGCCGCCTCCGGGGAGGAGGCGGCCCGCGGCGCCGAGGACGTGGTCTGAACCGCTACAGCTGTTTCCGGCAGTGATGAAACCGGATTATTCAACGCTGCTGCCGGGGCGGTATCCTGCGCCGGCTCGTCCGGAACTTCCCCCTCCGGCAGGGCTTCTTCTCTTCAAGTATCGGGCAGCTTCTTCAACAATTTGATGAAGGCCATCATCTCCGGAACATTGGAAATTCGCAGATTCCCCATCATAAAGGCTATTTGCGGATTGGTTTTGCCGGTTTCCATCTCAACAAAGGTTTTCACATTGGTTTCCACTACGCAACTGGGGCGCCCTTTGAGGCCGGTAAATACCTCACAGACTTCATTCTCGATCCGGGCGGTATATTCACCGCCATCAAGACCGCTGATCTTGTAATGGATGACCGCCTTAAATTTGCCGGCTTTGTTCCCGCGAAAGCGCTCCGGCAGGCTCTCGATAATGCCGGTCACGCTCAGGTCAGCCACAGCGGGTGCTGCGGCCGTTTCGACAGCACTGCGATCTTGCATAGGCTGCGCTTCTCCCGTTGAATTATCAGGTCTGTTGGGTGGCGGTTCGATCGTCGCATCTTTGGCAATCACGACCGTTCCCGACGGATGCGGCGATGGCGCCGGGGGTTCAGGCGCTTCCGTGGATTCCGGTGATGCTTCCGGGGAACCCGCATCCGCATCCCGGTCTTCGATCAGCT
Organism: Calditrichia bacterium; assembly: GCA_020635015.1. Classification (GTDB taxonomy): domain Bacteria; phylum Calditrichota; class Calditrichia; order RBG-13-44-9; family J075; genus JACKAP01. The sequence continues at coordinate 263,885 of JACKAP010000002.1, forward strand.
TGTTGACCAGCGCCGCTTTCTCCCGGGCGAGCCGCTCGGCGGTATCCTCGTTTTCGATCAGCGCATTGACCAATTCCTCCCGCTCCCGCTCCGACTCCCGGATCTCCGAGGTGTCATCACCTTCAACCAGCGCACTGACCAGCGCTTCCCGCTCGCTTTCGTCGAGCACCTCATCTTCCAGGATATCCGGCTCTATTTCGATGTGATCGTCAATCGTCTCCGCCGGGGGGTGGGAAACCGGGGATGGATCGGTGACATCGGATTCGGCTTCGGATTCGGATTCGGTTTCGGTTTCAGATTCAGTTTCGAGTTCGATTTCGGCTTCCGGCTCCACCGGCTCCGGATCCAATTGGGAAAACGGTTCCTCGGATTCTAAAGACGGCGCTTCGGCCGCTTCAGATGATTCCTCATGGGCTTCAGACGGCACTTCGGGTGCCGCGGACGATACTTCAGCAGCTTCAGACAGCTCCGCTTCTGCTCCCGGGTGATCGCTTCGGCGCTGAGCTGTTGACGATACTTCCGCAGCTTCAGACTGCTCCGCTTCTGCTTCTGATAATTCCCCGGCAACATCAGGCAGCGCTTCTGAAGGCTCACTGTCGGGAACGGGAGTTTCGTCTTCCGGCGCAGCGTCTCCGGGATCGGTGGTATCGGCATCGTTGTCCGGCGCCTCGCTGACATCATCAGTATCTTCAAGCGGCGCTTCCGGCAGCGGCGTCTCATCGCTTATGTCCGCTTCTGCCGCTGCGGGCGCCTCCGCCGGCGATTTTGCCGAAAGCCGCTCCGTCTTTTTCTCCCCGCTATTGGCGCCGTTGGGAGAGGTGCCGCCGCCGGGAAGACGTACCGGGGTTTCGTCGCCGGCAGGTTTCGCTGTTGGCTGGGGCGGACGCGATGCTTTATCGGGACGTGCGGCATTGTCGATCAGCAGCCGGGCGATAATCTCGCGCATAATTTCCGAAGTACCGCCGGAAATGGTGCCGGCCCGGGAATCGCGAAAAATTCGTGAGATGGCCGGCTCATCGGTCAGCCCGTAGGCCCCGAAATATTGCAGGCAGGCATCAGCGACCTTCCGCGACAGCTCGCCGGCATACAGCTTGGCCATGGTGGCGTACTGAATTCCTTTGTGCCCGTTTTGATATTGCCAACAGGCATTATAAGTCAACTGGCGGGATGCTTCCACCTCGGCGGCCAGGTCTGCCAGGGTGTGGCGGATCACCTGGAACTTGGCCAGGGGACGGTTGAACGCTTCCCGCTGGTGAATATATTCCAGGGTGGCGTCCAGTGCGGCATCGGAGCCGGCAACCGCCAGCACCGCGGATATCAGGCGCTCCAGCAGGAAGCAGTCCATGATGTAATAAAAACCGAGATTCTCCCGGCCAATCCGCTGGCTCTCCGGCACTTTCACATTATGGAAACGGATTTCCGCGGTATCGGCGCAGCGCCAGCCGATCTTGCTTAACTTGCGGGCGCTGAGCCCCCGGGCGTCGGCATCGACCACAAACAGACTGATCCCACCGGTGCCGGCCCGGGGTTTGGTCTTGGCCGCCACCACCAGAAAATCGCCGTAGATCCCGTTGGTGATGAAATTTTTGGTGCCATTGATGACGTACACCCCGTTACTGAGCTCCGCCCGGGTTTCCAGCGCCGCCAGATCGGAACCGGTCCCCGGCTCGGTGATCGCCAATGCGCCAACCTTCTCGCCGAGGATCCCCGGCACCAGGTAATTCTTTTTCAGCGGCTGACTGGCGAATTTATATACATACGTCATGGCCATGAACTGATGGGCGCAGACTGCGCCGGCAAATCCTCCCGGGGCATGGCGGGCCAGCTCCTCCAGAAACACTACCGACGTCATGAAATCGGCATTCAGGCCGCCAAAGATCTCCGGGTAATTGATGCCCAGCAGAGAATGCTCGCCCATCAAATGCCAGATATTCCGGGGGATACGCTCCCGCTCCTCCCAGGTCTCGGCGTTGGGCACCACTTCCTTGCGCAGGAACTGGCGCACCGTCTGGCGAAAGACCTCATGCGCTTCCAAGAAATACGGCGAGATCATTCCACCCCCTTCCCTGTCAATATTTTCAATGTTCTATTCATCATGCATAGTTGTCAGTTGTCAGTGATCAGTTGTCAGTTGTCTATCTAAGTATATATTTTCGAGATTCTATTCGTCATACATACTGTCCAGCAACTGTTTATATTTCTCTTCGACAATCTCCGTGCGAAGCTTTAATGTGTGGGTGAGCTCCCCGTTTTCTACTGAAAAGGGCTCCGCCAAAATTCGATAATAGCGCACCTGCATGAAGCGGGGCAGCCGGCGGTTGGCCTCCTGCACCTCCCGATCGATGGTCTCCCGAAGCTGCGGATGGGCCAGCAATTCCGGCAACGTTTCTCCCGGCAGGTGGAGCTGCCGGGCGCTATGGGCCAGGGCGGCGGCATCCGGCACCAGCAGGGCGGTGAGGTATTTCCGCCGGTCGCCGTGGATGTAGGCCATGTCAATGTGCGGCTGATTGATCAGCAACTGCACGATCGCCGCCGGCGCCACGTTCTTGCCCCCGGCGGTGATGATCAGCTCCTTCTTCCGCCCGGTGATGCGCACCCAACCGTCGGCAGCGATGGTGCCGATATCGCCGGTGCGGTAATAGCCGTCGGAAGTAAAGGCCTCGCGGGTTTCCTGGGGTTTTCGCCAGTATCCTTTAAAAACATTGGGGCCTTTCACCTCCAGCTCGCCGTCAGCGGCCAGGCGCACCTCCACCCCGGGAATCGCCGGTCCCACGGTGCCGATGCGGTTGTCCCAGGGGCGGTTGATGCAGGCGGGAGCGGTTACTTCGGTTGCTCCCCATCCTTCCAGGACGATCATCCCCAGCGCCTGGAAAAATTCGCCCACCATAGGATTAAGCGGCGCCCCGCCCGACACAAAATAGCGCACGTCCCCCCCAAAGGCCGCCTGCACCTTGCGGTAGATCAGGCGCTCGGCCAGGGCATGTTCGAGGCGGTTCAGCAAATTCGGCCGTTCCCCGCGTTTTTGCTTGCGGTTCCGGCGCTCGCCCACTCGCAACGCCCACTGAAACAGAGCGCGCTTCAACCAGCTCGCTTCCTGCAGCCCGTTCTGGATCCGGCTGTGCACCTTCTCGAAAAAGCGCGGCACCGCCGCCAGCAGGTTCGGGCGCACCAGCTTGCAGTTGTCGATGATGGTCTCCATGCGCTCGGCATACCCTACCGCCCGTCCCAGGTAAAACAGGAAATAATGCCCCACCATCCGCTCGAAGGCGTGGGCCAGGGGCAGGAAGCTCAGGTAGCGCCGCACCTGGGCATGATCCGGGATCACCTCCAGCACGCTGGCCATGGTGGCGAGGTAATTCTGCTGGGTCAGCACCACCCCCTTGGGCACCCCGGTGGTGCCGCTGGTGTAGATGATGCAGAGGGGGTCGTGCGGGCGGTGGGAGCGGGCAATTTCATCAAGGCGTTCCTGGTTTTCCGCGGTTGCTTCCAGCAATGCCTCAAACCGGAACACGCCGGGGATATCCTCATTCACCCTCCCGGAAAAGACGAACACATACGCCAGCGAGGGGATCATGTCCCGCACCGGCAGCAGCTTTTCCAACTGCGCTTCATCTTCCAGGAAGAGCACCCGCGCTTCCAGATCGTTGAGGATATAGGCAATCTCAGCGGAGAGGCTCTGAGGATAAATCGCCGAGGTGACACACCCGGCCAGGAGCGCGCCGATATCGGCATAGGCCCATTCCGGGCGGTTTTGGGAAAGGATCACCGCCCGGTCGCCGGGCTTGATGCCGCGCTGCAGCAGCCCATGCGCAACAGAAGTGCAGATATCGCCAAACGCCCGGTAGGATTGCGGCCGGCAGGTATCGGCTTCCAGGAACAGGATCGCCGGCTCGTCGCCGTAACGGCGAAAATTTTCCAGAAAGCTCGCCTGCAGCGAGCGGAAGTGAACCGGATCGGAATCCACGCAGCCTCCTTTCCCGGAAAAGATGCCGATGCAGCCGCAGCAGCGGATACCCACCCATCATCGCTGCAATTTCGAGACATCACCCAATATCAAAGACCGCAACAAACGGTAAAAGGTATGTTTCGTTTCGATTGCAGCTTTGACGAATCGCATATATTTCCGGACTGGTTTCATAGTTTCAGTTGTCAGTTGTCGGTTGTCAGTTTCTGGCGCGTACCGGCACGTCCTTCAAAAGCAGAGAAGCTGAATGGCACGCAGATTCCGCAGATTTTACAGATTTTCACAGATAATACGGAATTTTTTTGGGATAAAAAAATAGCAGGAATTCGTGGAGCGAAGAGCGAAGAGCGTAGAGCGTAGAGCGAAGAGCGAAGCGCGGGATTTATGCAATTATTCCCCGCATTTTCAAGGCGGGGACAGATTTAGGAAGCGCCCAGCGAGTAAATCAGGGGCGGTTGAATTCGGCTTACGGCACAGTTGTCATTCGATTCATACCATTTCCCAGAGTGAAAGGTCGTCCGCCCCGAAGGGGCATAACACCCTCACCATGCCATCCACGGGCAACGCCCGGGGTATGTGCCGTGCGGACATCTCTCCTGACCTTTGACGGCAGGGCACCACCCGGAGCCGCCCGCTGACTACGAGTAGAACCTCCGCCCTCCCCTCGCGTACTCCCGCACCACCTCCGCCGGGGTAAAGCGCGGGCCGTGCACCTGCTCCAGGGCCAGCATCTCATCCAGCACCGCCTGCGCACCGCGGCGGTCGAGGTAGCGGAAGGGACCGCCCAGGAAGGGGGGAAATCCCAGCCCCATCACCGCTCCCAGATCGCCGTCGCGCGGGGTGCTGATGATGCCTTCCTGCAGGCAGTGCGCCGCTTCGTTGACCATCACCAGCAGGAGACGCTGCTGGATCGCTTCCGGGTCCTGCTTCGCCCTCCGGGGACCGCCGAAAAACTTGTAGGCGTTCTGGTTCACCTCTTTTTTCTTCTTGGCGATGCCCGTCAGGGATTTGGCGTCGGCATGATAATGGTAAAAGCCTTTTTGATTCTTGCGTCCTTTATATCCGTCGGCAAACATCCGCGGCATGGCGTCGCTCGGCTTCACCCCGCGGGCGGCGAAGAGCTTTGCCAGGATGCCGGAGACGTGGGCGCCGACGTCGATGCCCACCTCGTCGATCAGGGTGAACGGCCCCACCGGGAAGCCGAAATCGCGCATCACCTGATCGATGTGGCGGATCTCCCCCTTCTCTTCCAGCAGCAGCAGGGCCTCGTTGAGCATCGGCGCCAGGATGCGGGTGGTGTAAAAACCGGGACCGTCCTTCACGACGATCACCGTCTTGCCCTGACGGATGCCCACCTCCACCGCGCTGGCGGTGACCCAGTCGGCCGTCTTGGGAGTGACGATCACCTCCAGCAGGGGCATCTTCGGCACCGGGGAGAAATAATGCATCCCGATGATCAGCTCCGGCCGTTTGGCGGTGGCGGCCATCTCGGAGATCGGCAGGGAGGACGTGTTGCTGGCAAAGATGCAGCGCTCACCGGTGGCCGCCTCCGTTTCCGCAATCACCCGCCGCTTCAGTTCAAGATCTTCGAACACCGCCTCGATCACCATATCCACCTTGCGGAAGGCGCTGTAATCGACTACGCTGCCCACCCGGTTGAAGATCTGATCGCGATCGAATGCCGAGAGCGCTTTTTTGCGCACCTTCCGATTGAGGTCTTCCCAGATGCTCTTCTCGCCGGCGGCGACATTCTCGTAGTTGATATCCTTAAGCAGCACCCGGTAGCCCTGCACCGCACTGACATTGGCGATACCCGCTCCCATCAGCCCGGCGCCCAGCACCGCGATCTGTTCCACCGGGCGCACTTTATCTTTGGCGGGATGCTTCTTCTGGGCGGTGATCCCGAAGAAGAGGTTGATCAGCTCCTCCGCCTGGGGAGTGCGGGCCAGGGCTTCGAAGCCGTCGGCTTCCGCCTCCAGACCGGCCTCGAAGCCTTTCTCCAGGCCGGCCTCCACGCAATCGATGATGCGCAGCGGGGCGGGATAATTGCCGCGGGTCTGCCGCTCCACCATCTGGCGGGCTTTTTTGTAGATGATCCCGCGGGTAAAGGAGGTGCCTTCCAGGGCCTTGTTCAGCAGCGAATCTTTCCGCTTGCGTTTCGGAGAGCCTTTGGCCAGACGCAGGGCGACTTTTTGGGCGGCGTCGAGCAGGCCGTAGGGATGGATCACATCATCCACCAGGCCCATCTTCCTCGCCGGGTAGGGATAGATATTCTTTCCGGTCAGCATGATGTCGAGCGCCCGCTGCAGCCCCACCAGGCGAGGCAAGCGCTGAGTGCCGCCCCCGGCCGGGAGCAGGCCCAGCTTCACTTCCGGCTGGCCCAAAATGGTTTTCGGAGAATCGGTGGCGATGCGGTAGTGGCAGGCCAGGGCCACTTCCATCCCTCCGCCCAGGGCGGCGCCGTGAATCGCCGCCACCACCGGCTTGGGGAAATCCGCCAGGCGGTTGAAAATCTCGTGCCCTTTGCGGGCCAGGGCTGCAACCTCCCCGGGCCTGGTAAGGCTCATCAGAGCTTCCAGGTCCGCCCCGGCGATAAAGGTATCCTCTTTTTTGCTGATCAGCACCACCGCCCGCACCCGGTCGTCTTTTTCCAGGGCATCGAGTGTGGCCCGAAACTCATCGACCATCTCCAGGGCCAGCTTATTGACTTTCTCGCCGGGCTGATCAAGCCAGACCACGGCCACGCCTTGTTTGTGTTCGATCTGCAGGTAGGGCATCTCTCCTCCGGGTTGCGATGATTGTTACTGCTCAAGTGATGGTGGATGTTGGTTCGCTGCGCTCACGATGCTGGATGCTGGATACTGGATACTGGATACTAGATAAAAACATACTTGCGAGGTAAAATTTGCGTATTATTCCCCGCCTTCACAAGGCGGGGACAGATTTACGAAGCGTCCAGCGAGTAAATCAGGGGCGGTTGCGCTTGCGCTGCACCTTCGCTGAAGTGACAGAGAGCATGACATCTAACATCCAGTATCCAGCATCCAGCATCCAGCATCTTTCCCCCTCAACGACATCTCTCCAAGACGATCGCATTCCCCACCGCCCCGGCGGCGCAGGAGGCGATCAGGGCAAACTCGCCGTCTTCCTGGATCAACCGATTGGCGGCGGTGGTCACCAGCCGGGCCCCGGTGGCGCCGAAGGGATGGCCAAGGGAAAGTGAGCCGCCCCAGCTATTGAGCTTTTCCGGCGGCACGGCGCCGACCTTCTGATCCCGCCCGAGCTTTTCCCGGGCGAACTGGTCGGAGTCGAGGCATTTCAGATTGGCGACCACCTGGGCGGCGAAGGCTTCGTGAAATTCGAATACCTGGATATCCTTCAGGCTCAGGCCGGCCTGATCGAGCACTTTCGGGGTGGCGTAGGCCGGCCCCAGCAGCAGTTCGTCTTCCGGATCCTGGGCAGTGTAGGCATAGCTGCGGAAGCGCGCCTTCGGCTGGTAACCCAGCGCCCGGGCGGTTTCTTCCGCCATGATCAGCGTGACGGCGGCGCCGTCGGTGAGGAAAGAGGAATTGCCGGCGGTGAGGGTGCCGTAGGGCTTGACAAAAGCCGGTTTGAGGCCTGCCAGACGGTCCAGGGTCGTATCGCCGCGAATCCCGTTGTCTTCTTCCACGATCTTGAACTTGGGGGGAATGCGCGCCGGGGCGATCTCCGGCTTTAGCCAGCCGTTCTCAACGGCCCGGGCGGCGTTGTGATGCGACTGCAGGGCGAAGGCGTCCTGCTCCTCGCGGCTGACCCCGATGCGAGCCGCCAGGCGGTCGCAGTCCTGCCCCATGGTGCGGCCGGTGGAGAACTCCGAGATCGAGGGGATCTCCGGCAGCAGATCGGCGGGGCGCAGGCCTTTGAAAAATTTCAGGTAATCGAAAACACCGCGATATTTCTGCGATTCGATCAGTTTCTGGCGGAAGCGCTTGCGGAAACGGATCGGGATGTCGGAGAGGCTCTCGGTGCCGCCGGCAATCACCACATCAGCCTGACCGGTGCGGATGAGATCGATTGCGCCGGTGATCGCCTTATTGGCAGAGACGCAGGCCAGAATCACCGTGGCGGCAGGCACGTGGGGGGGAATCCCCGCCGCCAGGGCGGCGTCGCGGGCCACATTGCTGGTGGAGAGATTCGACACCACGCTGCCCAACATCACCCAATCGACTTTCCCGGGGTCGATCTGGGTGCGGGTTAAAAGGGATTTAATCGCCATCTGGCCGAGGTCGTAGGACATCAGGTTTTTAAAATCGCTGCCGGAGCGGAGAAACGGAATCCGCACCCCGTCCACCAGCACCGCATTGCGAAGGCCGCTCTGCTGCGTCATAAAGGGTCTCCCTTTTTTGATGGGCAAAAAATGTCGTTGATCGGTTCTATCATCGCTTGGTAGATCTATTTAATGATGCTGGATACTGGATACTGGATAAAGCATACATTGATAAAAAGTGCTTGACAATAACTGTTGAAAAAGTTTTTTTCCAACATCCAACATCCAACATCCAACATCCAACATCCAACATCCAACATCCAACATCCAACATCCAACATCCAACATCCAGCATCCAGCATCCAGCATCCAGCATCCAGCATCCAGTTCACTCCCCCGCCATCCGTTCTATCAAGTCCCGCATCACCTTCTCCTGCCGATTTGCCTGTTGCTGTTTTTCGTAGATGCCGGGGGGCGCCGCCCGTTCGCGGCATATCGCGGCCGGCAGGCTGCAGCGCTCGCAGGTTTCGTTGACCTCCACCACGGGAATTTCCGGATCGTTCCAGAAGGCCACGGTTTTTTTGAAGTGTTCATTAATCACAAAGCTGATAGTGCCGCTGGCGTTGGCATGCTTCTCCACACTGGAAGGGCGGGCCAGGGTAATGCCGAACGTCTCCACCCCGTGATCGATAAAGCGCGACCGCTGCACCCCGATTAGCGGTTTGCCGTCGTAGCTGCCGTTCTGCTGCTGTTCTTTGAGCGCGCTCAACAGTTTCGGAGCCATCCAGCGGCGGCAGTAATGTTCCCGGGCCCCAATCCCGTTGGGAATGGAGATTCGCGACATATTGAACAGCTTCGCCAGTTCGATAAAGTGGCTGCCCCGGCCATTGCTGAAACGGAAGAACATAAAATCCTTCAACCCAAAGAATTGGGGCAGCAGTTCGCTGGCCCGGTAGAGGAACATTTCCGGGCTTACCTGGTAGCGTTCGATCATTTCCAGCAGGGCCGCGCCGTCCCAGCGAGGACGGCGGAGAAATTGGGTCAGATCCCGACAAAGCAGTTCGCGGTTCATCAACAGTGCCCCGGCAAAGTAAGATGCCTTGAAGTCGTTGACGATCTGGTCGAAGGAAGCCACGTTCATCCAGGCGGAACTCAGGGAGCGCTCTTTCAGATTAAGGTGGCGGTAGCCGATCTCCCGCGCCAGAATAAATTTTTTCTGCTCCGGCTGAAGGTCTTTGCGGATCAGCAGCCGGGGCGCCGCGCCTTCTACCAGCACCGAGCGGGCATCTTCCAGTTCCGGATATCCGGAAAGGGTCTCCTCATCAAAGCGGTAGTGAAATTTTTCCTGCAAAAAATTAGCGATCAAAGCGCTATCCAGCGGCGGCTCAGGCGACCAGCGCATCTCCCTAAGAAAACCCTCCGCCGCATCCTCGATATCGCCGAAGTAATTTTGGTTCATTTGCTGATAGGAGCGCAGGGCGGCCAGTAACAGGTGCTCCACCCGCATATCGTAATCCTGCCCGATCTCCAGCAGGGTGCGGATAAAGGCGCCGGCCTTGGCGGGATCGCCGGTAATCAAGGCCAGCAGATCCTGGGGAGAGACCCCAAACATCCGGAAAGGAAACTCTTTGATCACCGGGGAGGAAAAGATTACCGGCAGGGGATCGAGATCCTTGTTGACCTGCAGGGAAACCAGCTCGTCGAAGGAAACTCCCAGCGCCTGGGCCAGTTGGAGAATTTTTTCCGGTTTGGGATACTTTTTCCCTTTTTCGATTTCGCTCAGGTAGGAAATGGAAAGGTCGGTCTTCTCCCCCAATTCCTTGAGGGACAACCCGTTCTCAAGCCGGTATTGCTTGAGTTTAAATCCCATGATAAAGCGGAGGTTTTCGCCGTTAACGTCCATGCCGTTCCTTATTTAAGTAGGTTGCCGACTGGTGCCACGCTCAGCGTGGCATCCAGTTTTCCAACGCTCAGCGTCGGGTGCACGCGTTTAATTTTAACCGTGGTGACGCAGAGCGTCACCCAAAAAGCATTCGACGCAGAGCGTCGAACGAGAAATCAACGAGCCGCTATAAGATACTTTAAATCATCAATTTCACCGGGACTTACGGGCGTGTCAATATACACACCACCCCTCTGCAAAGCTACTGATATTTCACTGTCAGCGAAATCTGGGATTTTTCCTCAAAAATCAAAAATTTCTTTCCCAGCGAAGACATCGAACCAGCGAAATTTCGCTTGCATTTAGCGGAAATCCTAACTACTTTTTTAAAAAATTTGCCGAGGGTCAGATCATGAATCATCAATCAAGCCATCCGCAGCCGGCATCACCGGAAGAATCCCGCCGGGTTGCGGAAGCGGCACGGGAAACCTCCTGGAACAAGCCGGGATTTCTGCGGGAACTTTTCCTGGGCAGGTTGCGCATGGACCTCCTCTTTCCCTTCCCGGAACCGAAGGGCATCGACCGCCCGGAATTCCAGGCATTCTACACTCAACTGGAAGCCCTGCTCCGGGAAGTCGATGCGGATGAGATCGACCGTAAAGGCAAAATTCCCCGGGACGTGATCCGCAAGCTGGCGGCCCTGGGGGCTTTCGGCATGAAGATCGAGCGCAAATACGGCGGGCTGGGATTGACCCAATCGGAATATAACCAGGTAATGAAACTGTTGGGCAGCCGTGACGGCAACATCACCGCCCTGCTCTCCGCCCATCAGTCGATCGGGGTACCCCAACCGCTGGCGCTGTTCGGCAGCGATGCGCAAAAAGAAAAATACCTGCCGCGCATCGCCAAAGGAGCAGTGAGCGCCTTCGCCCTCACCGAACCGGAGGTTGGCTCCGACCCCGCCAAGCTGGCCGCGACGGTCAGCGAATCGGAAGATGGCGAAGCCTTTATACTCAATGGTGAGAAGCTTTGGTGCACCAACGGCACCATCGCCGAACTGCTGGTGGTGATGGCCCGACATGCCGAAGACCGGGCGATCAGCGCCTTTGTCGTCGAAGCCGACTGGCCGGGGGTGGAGATTGTGCATCACTCCCGTTTTATGGGGCTAAAAGCGCTGGAGAACGCCAAGATCCGTTTCAGCAATGTGCGCATCCCGAAAGAGAATCTGATCTGGAAACGCGGTCAGGGGCTAAAGCTGGCCCTGATCACCCTCAATACCGGGCGGCTGGCCCTCCCGGCCACCACCACCGGTACCGCCAAGGCCTGTCTGCAGATCTGCCGCCAGTGGGCCAATCAGCGAGTGCAGTGGGGGCAGCCGATCGGCCGCCACGAGGCGGTAACCCACAAAATTGCCGACATGGCCGCCCACACCTTCGCCATGGAAGCAATATCCGATCTGGCCACCGCGATGGCAGAGAAAGGAATGGACATCCGCCTGGAGGCGGCGATCGCCAAACTCTACAACACCGAGGCGCTGTGGCTGATCGTCGATGACACCATGCAAATCCGTGGGGGGCGCGGCTACGAGACCGCCGACTCTCTGCGCGGGCGCGGCGAGCCGGGCATCCCGGTGGAACGCATGATGCGCGACGCCCGCATCAACCAGATTTTCGAAGGCTCCAGCGAGATCATGCGCCTGTTCATCGCCCGGGAGGCGGTGGACAAGCATCTGCAAATTTCCGGCGGCTTGCTGGATCCTCACAATTCTCTCAAAACCCGCCTGGGGCTGCTGCCGAAGATCGCCTGGTTCTACCTGCGCTGGTATCCCCCGCTCTGGCTGGGCTGGAGCCACTGGCCGCGCTACGGGCAGTTCCGCCGGCTGGCCCCCCAGGTGCGCTACATCGACCGCACCACCCGCAAGCTGGCCCGGCAGATCTTCCGTGGGATGCTGCGCCACGGACCGGGACTGGAAAAACGCCAGGCCTTCCTGGGGCGGATTGTCGACATCGGCGCTGAACTCTTTGCCATGGCCGCCACAGTCAGCAAGGCGCGCAAGGTGTTCAAGGAAGGCGACCGCAACGCCGTCAATCTGGCGATCCTCTTCTGCCAGGGCGCCCGCCGGCGGATCGAGGCGAATTTTAATGCGCTATGGACGAACGACGACCGCGCCGCCTACAAGATCGGCCGCCAGGTGCTCGATCGCCAGTTCACCTGGCTGGAACAAGGGATCGTCAATCTGGCGGAAGAAGTGCACCTCCATGAAACCCTTACCGGGGAGCAGTATCAGCAGGCAATCGAGAATATCCGCCATTCCGATGTGTCGCTTTATACAGACTGACCATCGCCACGGATTTTCACGGATAACTGATCATCCACGGATTACACGGATTTTCACGGATTTTCACGGATTATTTATCCACAAATTACACGGATTTTTCGGACAGACAAAAGCGTCGATGTGGAGGCGGGTGAAGGATGTTACTTTCAGATAGGGTCACCTCCCTCCAGAAATAAAATCCGTGTTAATCCGTGTAATCCGTGGACAAAAAAAGCCTTTCAAGAACTTTGCACGGTGGTTAGCGTAAAATCCACCATGATCAGATGGGTTATGATGGGGAAATATAGGTGTTATCTTTTCGGGATAATCTTTGCCACGGCGCTGGCGGTGATCTTTCCCGCCGCTGCCCAGACCACCATCGCCATCAGCGATTTCAGCAACCGCAGCGACAAATTTTACCTCGATACCTGGGAAACCAAAATCCCTGAATTCCTGAAAAGCGAACTCTCCCGTTCCCCGCAATTGGTGCTGGTCGAGCGAAACCATATCAAGGCGGTGCTCGATGAGCAGGCCCTGAGCCTGAGCGGGCTGATCGATACCAGCACGGTGCAGGAATTCGGCAAGCTGGCCGGGGCGGAATATGTCATCACCGGCACCATCCATGAAGACGGCAGCCGCATCCGCATCGACGCCCACGTGATCAATGTTTCTTCCGGCAAGACCATCAGCGAGAAAGTACTCGCTTCAAGCCCGGATTATCTGTCGGAGATGGTCTCCCTGCTGGGGAGCAACCTCCGCCATCAGCTGACCGGCAGCGGCGACTACCGCGAGAAGATCACCCTGAAACGATACCCCACCGCTTACTTCCTGGTCGCCGGCGCGGTGGCGTTTACCGCCACGGCAGTGGTGCATAAAGGGTACATCGACCGGCGCGACGATTACCGCAGCGCGACCGGCCTGGAGGAGATTGAGCGGCGGTACGATGACGCCAACCGCTATAACCGGATACGCCTGGTGCTGGCAAGCGCGACCGGCGCAGCGCTGTTTGGCGCATTCTACTGCTGGCTGCGCAACCGCTCCCCGGAAGAGATCCTGGCCGGCGATCCACCCCTGCAGCCCTATCTGGCATTACCGCAACAAGGAGGCTATGGCTTTGGCATCCAAGTGCACTTTTAAAGATTCCGTATTCCGGCTGCGCAACTTGATGATGTTGGTCATGCTTTACGGCCTGGCGCCGGCCTGCGGCGATATTGAACGGGATAATCCCCTGGATCCGCAACATCCGGAGAGCACCCGGCCGCAGACCGTGCTGATCGAAGCCTTCGTCAACATCAACGACTCCCTGCAGCATAATATCAACGAATACGCCCTGGCGGCCCTGGACAACCTGTATTCGATCCATGCGCCGGATGTGATCATTGTGGATTACCACCGCAATACCCTTGATTATATCGATCCTTACCACCGCCTGCAAAACGAGACGCTTTACCAGCGTTATATCGGCGAATTCAACGCCGTCTCCGGAGTGCCGGATGTGTTTTTCAACGGCACCCTGGCCCGGGTGCAGGGGGCTTCCAGCATCAACCATTCCATCCAGCGGATCGGCGGCGCGCTGCAGCCGTTCCTGAACCAGAATTCCCCCTACGCCCTGGAGATTGGCTATGATCGCAACGGCGACCAAGTGATTCCGCGGGTTACCGTGGCCCGGCTGAACCGGCCGTCTCTCAGCGAGGGGGACATCATCATCAAGGCCTTGCTGGTGGCGCGGATCGATAACGCCTTCCTGCGGCGGGTGGTGCGCGATGATGCCAGCAGCAGCGTGCAAACGATCAGCAAAGGCGAGGTGCGCAATTTCACCCTGCCGGCTCTGACCGTCAGCGAACCGCAATATTCCCATTCACTGGTGGTTTACCTCACCGATCGCAATGAGATCGAGGTGTTTCAATGTGCAGTCGTGGAAGTAAAATGAGTTGCATGAGGTACAGGACAGTAAAATATCTGCAATTTGTATCTCTCAGCCCACGAAACATACGAAAGATTCGAAATAAACATTTTAAAGTTTGTTTAGTGTGTTTCGTGGGCTAAATAATAACGGCGATTTTTGGTGGGATGGGAAGGAAAAATATTATGTACACAAGGTACCACTTAAAGATCTGGGTTGCAATCCTGGTGTTGCTGTCCCTGGCCTGCAACAGCCAGTTGGATAAGATTTTTGGGTCGCCGGATCCGCCGGAGATCGAGCGCATCGGCACCGTCGGTGACCGCTACGAAGCCGATCCCGGAGATACGCTCACGGTAGTCGTCGAAGCGAACAATCCCGAAGACGGTCCCCTAAGCTATCGCTGGTCCGCCAGCGGAGGCACGCTGATGCAGCCGGTCAATCGCGACACGGTACGCTGGGTGGCGCCGAATGCCGGGGGCTTCTATACCATCAGCGTCAGCGTCTCCAATACAGCCGACGATCCGGCCGAAGCTGAGATCACCATCCAGGTATTCTCTCAGGAGGTTCCGGCGGTGCAAATCTCCGCTCCCCGGAACGGCGACGACCTGGTTCAGTTCAGCACGGTGACTGTCAGCGCCAGTGCTTATCACGTCAACGGCCTGCAGTCGGTGACCCTGTGGGTAAACGATTCCCTGCGCGCCAGCCGCCCCCCGCTTCCCGGCAGCGGCAGCTATGAATTCGATCTCTACCTCGACCTTCCCGGCGGCCCCAACACCCTGCGGGTGGAAGCGGTCGCCAACGGCACCGGACTAAGCGGCAGCGATGCGGTGACGGTGACGGTTGAGGAGATTCTGCCCAAACACTGAGCAGACACGGTTCTGCATGCCCCCAGCCATCCTGCCAGATAGCGGCACTGTCCGCTCCCTCCGCCTTCATGAGATTTTTGGAATATTCTTCCGATGTTTATATTATATTATCGGACAGGATTAGCTGACGACCGGAATCGAAAGGATCAATATGCATTTGATAAATAAATGCCTTAGACTTATAAACTAGGAGTTGGTCATGCCAGACACATCAAAATCTTTGATGGAGGACCCCAAAGTCTTAATCGACATGATGGACAATGCAGAAGGTCAAATATCCCTGGTTTCCAAAGCGGTAGCCGATCAGCGGGAAATTGCCGCCGACGTCTCCCTCTCGCTTGAGGAGCGTCTGGAAGCGTATGAGGACATCATCGATTCGGAAGTGGGCGATACCAATATGACCCGGGCCCGGAACATTGAACGGATATTCGGTTTTCGCCAACTGTTCCTCAAATTTGAGGGGGGCAATCCCACCGGTACCCAGAAGGACCGCATCGCCTTTGCCCAGGTGATGGACGCAATACGCCGGGGCTTCGACGCCATCACCATGGCGACCTGCGGCAACTATGGGGTGGCCACCGCCCTGGCCGCCTCCATGGCCGGCCTGCGCTGTCTGATCTATATCCCGGAACATTTCCATACCCGGCGCATCCAGGAGATGGATAAGCTCAATGGGGAAATCATCCGGGTGCCGGGCGATTATGAAAATGCGGTGCTGAAATCGCGGGAGCGGGCGGAGCGGGATGACGAAGTGTACGACGCCAATCCCGGCGGGGCCAACACCGCCCTGCAATTGCGCGCTTATGGGGAGATCGCTTATGAGATCTACGACGAACTGCGCGATGCCCCTTCCACCGTGGCAGTGCCGGTATCCAACGGCACCACCCTGGCGGGCATCTACAAGGGCTTCCTCAGCCTTTACCGCCGGGGAAAGACCTCACACATGCCGCGGATCGTCGCCGGGTCATCCTACAACAAGAATCCGATTGTGCAGGCATATCTTAAAAACAAAGCTTCCTGCGAGGACCTGTCGCCGGAGAAGATCCGCGAGACCACCATCAACGAACCGCTGATCAACTGGCATTCGATCGACGGCGATTACGCCCTGGATGCGATCCGCGATACCGGAGGCTGGGCGGCCAACGCCTCGGACAAAAACCTGATGGCTTTCTCCAAGATGCTCCGCGAGCAGGAGGGATTGAATGTGCTGCCGGCTTCCACCGCCGGGATGGTGGCCCTGATCGATCAACATGCCAAAGAAGCATTACCGAATAACCGTTACGTGGTGGTACTCACCGGGAGGAAATCATGACTCAGAACCCATCCGCCGCTCCCCTGGACGGCAATGCGATCGTTTATTGTGAAGGGGCTTTCAACACCCCCAACGGCAAAACCGCCCACGGGCTGGTGCGTTTTACCCACCGCTACCGGGTATTAAGCGTGATCGATGCCCGCTACGCCGGCAAAGATGCCGGGAAGGTGCTCGACGGCCATCCCAACGGCATCGCGGTGTTCGATCAATTGGAAAGTGCCGTCAAAGCCGCCCGGGGGCAGAACACGCCCCCGACTCATTTCGTGATCGGCCTGGCCCCGGACGGCGGCCGCCTCAATCCGCAGGCCCGGGAGGCGGTGAAGCAGGCCATCACCCTGGGAATGAATGTGGATTGCGGCCTGCACGATTACCTCTCGGAAGATCCGGCGATCGCCGAACTGGCGCAGGCCCATAACGTCAACATCCGCGACGTGCGCAAGCCTCCGGCGCGGGAAAAGCTGCATTTTTTCGAAGGAAAGATCGAACAGGTGAACTGCCTGAAAATCGCCCTGCTGGGCACCGATTCCGCAGTGGGCAAACGCACCACCGCCTGGATCCTGGTGCACGGCCTGCAGCAGGCGGGCTACCGCGCCGAGATGGTCGGCACCGGCCAGACCGCCTGGATGCAGGGCGCGAAACATGGCATCGTGCTGGATTCGCTGATCAACGACTTCCTCTCCGGCGAGATCGAACACGCGGTGTGGTCGGCCTGGCAGGACGGGAAACCGGACGTGATCGTGATCGAAGGGCAGGGCAGTCTGATGAACCCGGCCTACCCCGGAGGATTTGAGATCCTCGCCGCCGGGCGCCCGGACATCATCATCATGCAGCATGCCCCGGCGCGCCTGGAATATGACGGCTTTCCCGGATACCCGCTCCACCCGCTCTCCCTACAGATCCAGGTAGCGGAGCAGCTCTCCGGCAAACCGGTGGCGGCGGTGACGGTCAATCACGAAGCGATGCCCCGGGAACAGGTGCCGATGGTCTGCGACACCATCCACAAAATTACCGGCCGGCCGACCTTTGATGTGCTGCGCGACGGGCCGGAGGGGCTGGTGGAGGCGCTGAAACGCTATATCAAGCCGGTGAAACGGTAGCCACGGATGAACCGGATGGACACGGATTTTTGCCACAGAGGCACAGAGAGCACAGAGATTTTTCAGTTCTCAGTTTTCAGGCAGCAGTTCTCTGTGGACTCTGTGTCTCTGTGGCTAATTTAGGATCGTTTAAAATAAAGACTTTAACGTATTCATCTTGTCAATATTAAATTCAACCAGCATTATAAGGATCCCATGAACTCTTCCCCCTCTCCCCCGCTCCCGGAATTGTTAGTGATCGACCGCCTGGAAGTAGGGCCGGTCAAATTGGAACGCAAGCGCCTAACCGCCCCCTACACGGTTTATCGCAACGGCGAAGCGCATTCGACCGAACTGATTTACAGCTATGAAGAAGCGGTGTTTGAGCCGGGGGAAGCGGGTTCGCAAAACCTGGCAGACATGATTGCCGCCCAGGTGGCGCTCAACTACGGGCTGTTTTGCCGGGAGATCGTCTTTCACGGTAAATATGACAATGCCGACCGGCGCTTCCTGCACAGCATGGCGGAGAATACCGCCCGGGAAATATATGTGATGAAACTCCTGCAGCCCAATCCCTTCCTGACCGGGAAAGTAGCACAGCTGAAACCGCAGGCGCAGAAGCATTATCTCAACGCCGAATTGGTATTTCCGGACAGTGCTTCCAAGAGCGCCAGCCCCTCCTGGGAGACCGACCGCAACCGCCACGCCATCCTTTCCAGCGGGGGGAAGGACAGCCTGCTGAGCTACGGGCTGCTCAATGAACTGGGCCGGGAGGTGCATTCGATCTTCGGCAATGAATCCGGACGCCATTGGTTCACCGCGCTCAATGCCTACCGCCATTTCCGGGATCATATTCCCTTCACCGGCCGGGTATGGATGAACAGCGACCGGGTATTCGCCTGGATGTTGCGCCAACTGCCCTTCATCCGCCCGGATTTTGCCAGCCTGCGCTCAGATGAGTACCCGATCCGCCTCTGGACCGTGGCGGTGTTCATCTTCGGGGTGCTGCCCCTGCTGCGTAGACGGGGCATCGCCCGGGTAATCATCGGCGATGAGTACGACACCACCTGGCGGGCAGCGCTCGGGAATATTCCGCACTATAACGGTTTATACGATCAGAGCATCTATTTCGACAGCGCCCTCACCCGCTATTATCAGCAGAAGGGCTGGGGGTTAACCCAGTTTTCCCTTTTGCGCCAGCTTTCCGAACTCCTGATTATGACCATCCTGGTCAAACGTTACCCGGACCTGCAGGCGCACCAGGTGTCCTGTCACGCCAGCCACAAGGAAGGTGAGCGGGTCTATCCCTGCGGGAAATGTGAGAAATGCCGCCGGATCGTGGGCATGCTCAGCGCGGTGGATGCCGATCCCACCCGCTGCGGCTATACCCCGGCACAGATCGACCATTGCCTGAGATCGCTGGCGGAGAAGGGGGTGCACCAGGAATCCGCCGGCGCCACCCATTTGCGCTGGATGCTGGCAGAGCAAGCGCGGCTGTCGCTGCCGGAGAAAGTGCGCAAAACCCTCCGGCCGCATCCGGAGATCGTTAACCTGCGCTTCCATCCAGACCGCTCTCCGGCGGAGACCTTGCCGGAAGATTTGCGCGAGCCGTTGTTCCGGATTTTTCTGGAACACGCTGAGGGGGCATTGGAGCGCCGGGAGGGGAAGTGGGTGCCGTTTGATCCTTTGGTACAACGCGGAGGGCAGAGCGCGAAGGGCGAAGGGCGTGGGGCGTAGAGCGAGGAGCAAGATGAGTGATTGGCCCTTCGGGCGTCATTGGCTTCACGTCATTGGGCCTGCGGCCGTCATTGGCCTCGCACCTAAATGACGCCCGAAGGGCCTATGACGCGCGCCAGCGCCTATGACGCCCGAAGGGCCTATGACGCGCGCCAGCGCCTATGACGCACGCAGTGCCAGTGACTGAAAACTGACAACTGATAACTGATAACTGATAACTGCAACCAACCAACCCAAAGGAAATATATGAACCCAAAATCCTCCAATACCCCCGGCAAGTACCTTCTGGGGGAAATGACCTGGCCGGAGGCCAAAGAGGTCTTCGCAACCATTGATGTTGCCTTATTGCCGGTCGGCGCCATCGAGCAGCACGGCCCGCACCTGCCCCTGGACACAGATTCGTTTGATGCTGATTTTCTCGCCCGAAGCGTAGCAGCGCAGTGCAGCGATCCCAAGCCGATCGTACTGCCGCTGATTCCCTACGGTGTCTCCTATCATCATGACGAATTCAGCGGCACCATCAGCGTCAGCAACGAGGCGCTATCGCGTTTTGTCTACGAGATCGGGATGGCGGCGGCGCGCAACGGCATCAAAAAATTGCTGATCATCAACGGGCATGGCGGCAATGGCCCTACCCTCAATTTCGCCGCCCAGATGATCAACCGCGATGCCCATATTTTTGTCGGGGTGGACAGCGGCGAGACCAGTGACGTGGATATCGACGCCATGATCGACACGCCCAACGATGTGCATGCCGGAGAGATCGAAACCAGCACCTCCCTGGCCAACCGTCCGGAACTGGTCAAGATGAACCTGGCCAAAAAATCGGTGCCGAAATTTTCCATCCGCTATCTCAACTTCACCTCCCAGCGGGGCATCTCCTGGTATGCCTACACCCACCGTCTGTCGCGCAACGGCACCATGGGCGACCCCACCAAGGCCAACGCCGAAAAAGGGCAAAAAATGTGGGATATCATGGTCGAGCACCTGGTCAATCTGGTGGAAGATCTGAAGGGGATGACGCTGGAGGAGATTTATCAACTGAGATATTAGGAAGGCCGTATATGAAAATCACCCATCTCGAAGCCTGGCCGGTGCAGATGCGCCTGGCCACGCCGTATACGATTGCTTATGAAACGATCGATCATACGGTCAACATTTTTCTGCGAATCGAGACCGACCGCGGTATTACCGGTTATGGCTGCGCCGCCCCGGATCTGGAGGTGACCGGCGAGACCCCGGAGGGCACGCTCAGCTTTCTCAATGACCTGGCGCTGCCGGAGTTGCGCAGGCGTGATCCCCTGCGTACCGCATATTTGCTGGAGCGACTGCGCCCGCATATCGCGGTGCATCCTTCGGCGATTGCCGCTATCGATATGGCGCTCTTCGACATCCTGGGGAAATCTGCCGGGATTCCCCTGTGGAAGCTGCTCGGCGGTTTCCGCAGCCGCATGATCACCAGCGTCACCATCGGCATCCTGCCTTTGGATGCAACCCTGGAGGAGGCGCGGAAATGGACCGGCGCCGGCTTCCACAGCCTCAAAATCAAGGGCGGGGCGGATGTGGACTCGGATATCGAACGTTTGCTGGCAGTACGGCGTGAGGTGGGCGAAAAAATCGAGCTCCGGTTTGACGCCAACCAGGGCTATACCGTGGAGGATTCGGTAAAGTTCGTTGAGGCGGTGCGTCCTGCCCGGCCGGAGTTAATCGAGCAGCCGACCCATCGCGGGGAGCCGGACCTGCTGGGGCGGGTGACCGGCAGCGTCCACATCCCGGTGATGGCCGACGAGAGCCTGATGAGCCTGCGCGACGCCTTTCGCCTCGCCCGGCGTAACCTGGTCGACATGGTCAATGTCAAGCTAATGAAGGTGGGGGGCATCTCGGAAGCGCTGCAGATCAATTCTGTGGCCCGCTCCGCCGGGTTGGAGGTGATGGTCGGTTGCATGGACGAAGCGGCCCTGGCAATCGCCGCTGGCCTGCACTTTGCCCTGGCGCGGCCCAACGTCGCCTATGCCGATCTCGACGGGCACCTGGAGCTGCTGGAAGATCCTTCCGAAGGCGCAGTGCTCCTGCGTGAGGGGTATCTTTACCCGACCGATAAGCCGGGGTTGGGGTTTGAATTACAGTAGTCTGATGGCACGCAGATTTTCACAAATTTGACAGATTTCCACAGATAAGACATTGGTACATGGTTAAATGGTTACATTGCAAATTGCTGACGGGCTTTTGCTTAATGTGCTTGATATGTGACAAACAAAGTAACAATGTAGCAATGTAACCATTTAAATTATTCATCAGTGAAAATCTGCCAAATCTGTGGAATCTGCGTGCAATTGATACCTGACGAATCCCCCTCTGGCAGCGCAGTTCAACTCCCGCTGATATATTTGGTAATCTGCCCGCGCAGTTCATCCTGGATTGAGCCGGGCATGCCCATGTTTTTCATGAAGGCCCACATCCCGGCGTCTTCGAAGTACATCTTCATACGGAACATTGCGTTGATGATGCGAACCTTGATCCCGTCCTCCTCCTGCGTTACCACGATCTCCAGCGGATAGGCCGGGGCATGGGCCAGGCCGGGGCAGGAAAACGGTTTGCGCGACTTATCGCTGCCGGCCTTGACGATATCGAAGGACTTGCTGTCCATCGGGGTGCCGGTGGCGCCGAATATCACCGTTTGATAGTCGGGCAAGCTGACCTCGTAGGCCAATTCCATCCCCCATTCTGCGCCGGTTTCCGACAAACCCCGGCGCACGTTGGCAGCCACCTCCTCAAGGTTGCCGTCTGCCACCACCAGTTCATCTTCCAGTTTGTCGATAAAATCGCCCCCTGCCATCACCCCCATGGTCTTGCCGATGCGCCCTTTCTTGCGCTCCTGCCCGTAGGCCCGCTCGCTGACGGTGCCGTCCACCGCGCCGGTAATCATCGTACGCAATTTTTGCAGATGATTTTCCGAGAGGGTTCGATAGGCTTCATCATCCATCAGCACAGTGCGGTTGATGCACACCGGGTTCACCAGCGACACATGGGTGCCATTCTCATCTTCGAACAGGTTGATACGGTCGACCGCCGCAAAGGGACCGGTAGTACGATTAGCTTCCATCAGCGCCGCCGCATAGGCCGCATCATAGAGCACCAGCACCCGGGCACGATAGCTGCATCCGTCGGGCACCCCGGCATCGGTCTGGCTAAGCACCTGCCAGCCGGCAGTTTCCGCAGTTGTTTCCAGCGCTGCCGAGATGGCATCAAACTCCCCTTCCGCCGACTTCACGACATATTGATACACACGGTCGTCGCTCCTATCTTCGCCGGCAAGCACCCGGCCGGAAAAGGATGTCACTCCCAGAAAAATCCCTAAAAACATCACTCCGTACATCGCGCGAACCATAACAGCGCCTCCTCTTGTTTGATCAGTTTCGCTTCGACTGCCAGCACCCAAGTGGCAATCAAAGGCATTCAAAAACAACTAATCAACAATACAGTTGTTTGTTCAAAAAAAGAAGGATATCGATCAGATCGAAAGCTGATATGTGTCAAGGTTTTTGGGGGGCTCGCTCAGGCTCGCGATGTTTACCTTCGGCGATGTTTGTTCGCTCCGCTCACTTCGTTTCCGCCGGATTAAACATTTCCCGGATACGCGCCACCCCGGTGCCATCGCCCAACTGCACCCAGGCGGCCCGGAGCTGGGCGATATCATTCTGCGACAGGTGCCAGGAAAGCGGGGGATCGCCTTCTGCAGGGCTGAGGGTGACGGTCTCGATCTTGCCCGGATAGGCATCTTTGAGCAGTTGCAACTCCAGTTCACTGCGCGCTACCTGGGTGGAGGTGCGCACGTTGACGATTCCCTGCACCGGCCCGATCAGAGCGGAGAGCCAGCCGTTGCCGTTCTCCGGCGACGGCATCTGCTGATGATCGGGAAAGGCCATGATCTGAAGGATCAGGATCTTGCCGATACGCGCTCGCAAACCCGGCGTCTTCAGCACCGCCTGAACCCACTCCACCGCCGCCATCACTCCCTGGTTATCGAAATAACCGCCGTCGGCGATATGCCAGGAGGGCAGCAGCGGCCCTTCGCCGCCGCCGGCATAGCGGGCCCGGGCCACCGGTGTGACGTAAGGAAACGTAGCCGACAACCGCGCCGCCGAGACCATCGATAGATCGGAGGAATCGCCGTACACCCGGTGAAAGGTACGGTCATGTAAGATGGTCGTGCTGCTATCTGATGCCGGATACTCCACCGTACTCAACGCCAATTGCTGGCCGCTCTCTACCACCGTGGCATTGAGCACCACTCCGGGCAGCACCCCCTGACCGGCCCGGCGCATCCAGTCGGAGAGCATGGGCAGGCGGGTTTCCGGCTTCTGGGGATCGGCCTGCGCCCAGAGCGGTTTCAACTGCCGCCTCCAGGCTTGTTCCAGCGCCCAGGCGCGGTCTAAATCCATATCGATGAAGGGGAAGACAATGCGCAGCAGGTCAGGATAAATAATCCCCCAGGCAGAAGCTTCCAGGCTGGAGGCAGAAGCAGCATCGATCACCTCCGGAAGCAACTCCGGGCGGGTGGGCAGGCCGCGATGCGGATCGAAAGCTGCCAGGTAATACAGCGTTCCCACACTGCCGCCGGAGGTAGCGCTGATCAACTGAATCGAGCGGGGAAACGCCGGGCCGATCGATTCCTGCAGACCGGTGAGCACCCGGGCGGTCCAGGCCGCCGCCTGGATCCCCCCGCCGCTGGCGCAGACCAGGGTGACGATGCCTTTTCCACTGCTGTCCGCGCTGCTGTCTGCCAGGGCCAGCCGGGCCGAGACCGCCTCCGCGATCGCCGGAGCCGGCAGCACCTCGCGATAGAGTGAAAAATAATGGTCGGTGCGGGTGGTATTGTAGACAAGGGCAGAATAGAGGGTGATGGCGGTCAGCAGCGGGATGCGGTAGCGGTCGATAAAAAAAGTGGCACCGGAGAGCAGTGAGGTCAGTATCATATGCAATCCCAGCACATAAGCAAAGGGCGGCACCTCGAACAGCGGCGATTTGGGATTGAGCTGCCAGTAGCCGGCCAGATAAATGATCCCCAGAAAGCCCATGGTTACCAGCGCCATGGCGTGACCGCGGTGCGCCTGTCCGGTATTGGCATTATAATAGCCGCTACCCAGGGTTTGCGCCAGCTTCTGTACAGCGTTTGGCCCACTGCGGTGAAGCCGGTACCAATCGACAATCTTCTCCCGCAGCAGTTCGATGACCTGCAGGCTGAGCCAGCCGAGCAAACCGCCCAGCAAGATCATGGCGGCAGCAGCGCCGCTCCCCAGGAGGGTGCGCTTGAACAGCGCCAGCAGCATGGGAAGCACCAGCACCCAGAAAGGCACGGTCTGCAGGCTCCGGCGGTATTTCCGCAGCCGCTGATAGCCGATGCGCCGCACCCCGAAACGGTAGCGGCCCAGGCGCCAGATCAGCATGCCGGTAAAGGAGCAGAGATAGGCGGCCAGGAACACCAGGTAGCTGAGGATCAGCAACTGATGCCAGCGGTCGGTGATCAGCAGGTTGCGGGTGGTGGCGGGGCCGGCCACGCCGAGGTAGGCCAGGGCAACCAGCATCAGGGAACCAGCCAGGGGCACCCGTTCGAAGTAGAGATACGCCAGGATCCAGTTCCAATGGCCACGCAGCCGGCGGACCAGGCCGGCCAGCACATAAAGCAGCCCCGCTCCCACCAGCATGAATTTCAGACTGGCCGCTATCCAGGCGAGGTAGGGCAATGCAATGCCAAAATCTTGATCCAGCATTGACAGGAGAATCAAATTCTCCAGAGCGTCAAGTGCGCCGGCGACGAATTGTCCCCAGGCAAGGAGATATCCGGTCATTTGGAAGAGGTTCCGCCATCCCGTCCACTGTTCCGCCACCCTGGCGCAGGCCAAAGAGATTGCCAGCGGGTACAGCAGTAAAAATAGAAAATCCCACTGCAGACTGCGCCGGGCCGTGTCGATGCCTGCATTGCCCCAGTTATGGAGAATCGCTTCCGCTGCCGGGGCGGTTTTGGCCAGCTCAAAGGCGACAATTCCGCCCGGCGCATACGGTCCGCTGAGGGCGCTGTTCAAAATGATCAAGTAACCCTCGACCGCCAGGGTCAGTACGATGGCGACGATCAGGAACAGCCGCCGCCGCTGTTGGGGGAGCTTGTTATAGGGATGGTTGAGCATGGAAAACTTCCTTCATCGGTGATGGGTCGTTGGTCGTTGGTTGTTGGTTGTTGGTTGTTGGCTTTTGTTTTAGGCAGTTCTTTATCAATAACCAATAACCAATAACCAAGAACCAATAACCAATGACCAACAACCAATCGCTAATTTTAAATTTAAAAAGCTAAATTCACTATATGCTAATATAGCCAGGCTTTGAAAGCGGGTCAATTACGGCTAATTTCATGCGGCAAATTCTTTCCTTGAAAACCAATCCGCTGCTCGCTATATTATAATTAATGATACCGATATGGCTGTGCCTGCTGATACGAAAGCAATAAACCGTTTGCGAACCATTCATTTTAAAACAGAATTCTTGTCTGCTATCCTCAAAAGTGGATTTTGTCAAAACAGCAGTGTGACGCTTGGGCGATGAACTCGCTGCCGGCTTTCAACAGCGGCAGTCATTAACCATTCACCACCTATCAGGAGGAATCTACATGTCCAAACTCCGCGATTTATTACCGCCCAATATGAAGGATCTCCCGTCAATGTCGAGAGTCCGGGATACACTACAGGGAAAAGGGTACGACATCAGCACCATCGATCCCGATGCCACGGTGTTCGAAGGACTGCAGTTGATGGCGAAAAAGGATATTGGCGCCCTAGTGGTAATGGAAAAAGGCGCCCTTTGCGGCATATTTTCTGAACGCGACTATGCCCGGAAGGTCATTCTGAAAGGGCGCTCCTCCAAGGATATGAAAATCCGGGAACTGATGACCACTACCATCATCACTATCGCCCCGGATGAGAGTATTTCCCAGTGCATGAAATTGATGACCGATAACCGCATTCGCCATCTCCCGGTGGTGGAGAACGGGAGCCTGATCGGGATCCTGAGCATCGGTGATGTGGTCAAACGGGTTATTTCCGAACAGGCACGCTTTATTAACGATCTGGAAAATTACATCACCGGGAAAAACTACAGCGCCATGTAAATCAGGGCCGGTGAGCAAGTCAAAATTGATAATGGCTCACAAATTAAGTAGATTTTCGCCGCCTGAAATTATTTTTGGACAGAAATCAATAGACTGTCACCTAAGGTTTTCACTTTGCTGCGTTCGAAATGACACACCCCTCGTCATTTCGAACGTAGTTTGTGAGAAATCTATAACGGCTTCTCGATACTCTATATCCCCCCAAATAGCCATTGCCCCATTTTCTATTTTCCCCCAGCCACATATCCAGTAATGATGCGATGCATAACTGTCGCCGCCTTGCAACTGGCCATACACCTCATGCGTAAATGATTGCCTCATCTCTCTCGACAAAAATGTCGAAACACATTTCATCTCATCCCCCCAATGTTCTGATAATATCTTAAAAAATCAGTTATTTAGAATCCATTTGCAATCCGCTCATAATTTTTGGCACAATTTCCGCCCTATTTCCCGACAGCCACACAGTGCGGTATCACAAACTTCACAATTAAGATCAAGGGGAAATCATGAGCCCATTAACCGGAGATGCCTGCGAAGCCGCGCCTGGCACAGGCACATCGCTACCGCGGGAAAAGCTGGTGCGGGGCATACGCTACTTCAGCATTTTGACAGTGATCAGTCTGACCATCCTGTTTTATGCCACCAGCACCCGGGAAACGTTGACCGCTTTCGGGCATCTCGATCTGGGATTTCTGCTGCTGGCGGCGCTATTGCAAATTCTGGATATTTTTTTAGGCGCCTGGCGCAATCATGTGCTGGTGCGAAAATTTACCCCGGGGGTGTCGCTACACTTATGTTTTCGGGCCCAGTTGGCCAACGAATTCGGCGCAGCGGTAACGCCCGGACAGAGCGGCGGGGGGCCGGCATGGCTCTATGTGCTGCATCGCGGGGGGATTCCCATCGCATATGCCATGGCGGTCAGTATTGTGGTTTTTCTGACCACCATCAGCTTCTTTCTGATTTCCACCAGCGTGGCATTGTATTATCTCAGCAGTGCATTCAACAGTCATGCACTCTTCTACCTGCTGCAAATCGGTTTTTTGATGTGCACCGGTATGATGGTGCTGATTTTTCTCTCCCTCGCCATGCCCGGTTTGGTCAGCGCCTGGTTGCAGGGAATCGCCAGCCAGGAAAGCAAATCCCCACTCCGCTGGCGGCGATCGTTAAGCCGGTGCTGCGCTGCAGCGGAAAAAGCGCTGCAACAATACCACCATACCTGCCGGCATTTTTTCCGCAAGGATCTCCGTTACCTGATATTCGCTTTTGTCATCACCAGCGCATATTACCTGGTCAAACTCAACCTCGCTTATGTGATCCTGCTCGGTCTCGGCCTGGAGGTCGATTATATTAACGCCTTGGCGCTGCTGGCAATCCTACGCTTCATTCTCTACTTCACCCCCACACCCGGCGGCAGCGGGATCGGCGAATTGAGCATTGCCACCCTGATGGCATCGATCGTCCCCGGCTACCTGCTGCCGGTATACACCGTGCTCTACCGGGCATACCACCTCTTCCTGCCGGCGATCTTCGGCGCCTGGGTGCTGTTGAAAGAACTGCATCCGCGGCATGAACGCACAACAGTTATCAATACGTGAATGGGTGAATGGGTAGATGAGTGAATGGGGCAAAACACCGGTGCGAGTATCAAAATCCCATCCTCCCATACACCCATTAACCCATTAACCCATCAACCCATTAACCCATCAACCCATTAACCCAAAGGAGACCACCATGCAATTCGGTCATGTTGCCCTGGCATTATCGATCGCCACTTATGACTGGAGTATCGGTAATGCACTCTTCTGTCTGGGGATGCATTACCTCCCCAACACCGATTCATTGATGGTGAAAGCCGGCTGGGATCAAAAACTGATCCGGGGTGCGATCCGGCTGGAATCACTGCTTCCCGGGCACCGGGATGACCGCGCGCCGGAAGTGATTGCCCGGGATCCGTTCTGGGTAGAAAAGGGTGGATTTCATTGCACGGTTACGCATTCGGTCGCCTTTGCCGTGGCAGTGAGTCTGCTCGTATCGCTATTCTCATGGGAACACGCCCTGCTCGCTTTTGTGGCCATCATCAGCCATTATGCGGCGGATATCGGCAGCACCGTCGGCCTGCCGCTGCTGTGGCCCTTCACCCGGCGGAAATACACCCTGGCCCTGTTCGAAGATACCGGCTGGTGGGGCCGGGAGATGTTCATTGGCTATTATCGCCAGCCGATGGCCTGGTTTCTGGAGACGGCGGTGTTGGGATTTATGCTGTATCGATTTTGGGTGATTTAGTTGGTTCGCTTCGCTCGCGATGTTTGCTCGCTCTCGCTCGCGATGTTGTTCGCTGGCGCTCACGATGTTTGCTCGCTCTCGCTCGCGATGTTTGTTCGCTTTGCTCACGATGTTTGCTCGCAGGCGCTCGCGATGTTGGTATGTAACAGCAGCAAGGGCTTTAAGAGAACTCAAATCTTTATTAACCCGGGAGGAGAAAATGCATGCGATATTAGCCGGAGTTTTGTTGACAGGGTTGCTCGCACCAGGTTTTGGTG
This sequence comes from Calditrichia bacterium, assembly GCA_020635015.1. Lineage (GTDB taxonomy): Bacteria > Calditrichota > Calditrichia > RBG-13-44-9 > J075 > JACKAP01. The sequence continues at coordinate 292,890 of JACKAP010000002.1, forward strand.
CCGGGAGTCGCGAGTTGCAGGTGGATACCACAGCAATAGAAAGCTGGACGGCTGTTACCCGCAGCGATACCATGACCGGATCGATTACATTATTTAACGAAGCCCTGAGCAAGTTGGAATACACCTTGAAAATTATTGCGGAAAAGACCTTCAGCAAGGTATATCTGGTTCAGGATTCCTTGAGCGGTTGGTACGACGGCCGCCTGGGCGTCAGAGGAAAATTTTATGTCATATCGCACCGCTGGAATAAGCAATCAGGGGAAATCTTGCTTTTCGGTACCGGGAAAATCAAGATCATTCCGGTGCGGATACTGATCCGGTTCTCCTACGATGACATCGGCGGGGAAAAGATCATCGGTGCTATCACCATTCATCTCGACAAACGGTTTCCGTTCCTGGAGAGGCTGGTTGAAAGGGAAGTGCGCAAGACCCTGCGCTATATGCGGATCGCCGGGCAGAATCTGTCGGAAGACCTGGCGCTTCGGGAAGGCTTGCGGAACTGTGGAACGTATTCAACTGCGGAAGCGGGAATGCGGAATGTGGAATGAAAAGCGCGAAGAGGAAGGGCAAAATGTCATTGGCGCTGCGCGCGTCATTGGGGCTTCGCCCGTCATTCGCCTGCGGCGTCATTAGCTTTTCGGGCGGAATTTATAGATATTTTCCCGGCGCGCGGAGCGCCAATGACGGCCGAAGGCCCAATGACAGCAAAGCGAATGACGCCCGAAGGGCAAACATCGTGAGCGCCAGCGAACAAACATCGCGAGCGCAGCGAGCTATCTTCGCTCGCGATGCCGATCCACCCAATATCCCCACCCCACCAGCAGCCATTGCGCGAAGCCCGCCAGGGCGATGGCGTTGCTGTCAGCCGGAGGCGGGGGGCCGAAAACGTTGCCGGCATGCACAACTACCAGAAAGGCGATCAATCCCCAAAAGGCATAGACCCCGATCTTATCCTTCGCCCGGGTTGCTTTGAGATAAAAATAAACCCCCAGCACAAAAATCCCCCCTTCCAGCAGCAGGGTGCCGGCCATCGAGTTCCACAGTCCCAGCCCCACCTTCATTCCACCGGGATAAAGCGGAAGATCCGGTCGGTGGGTCAGAAAATCGAGGATCCAGTGACTCAACACCAGCGCGCCCAGCCACAACGCCCCCGGGCGATCTTTACGCAGCAAATAGTAAATGCCCCCGGTGACGCCGCCCCACAGCAGCCCGCTCAGTAGGCTGTGCGAAATGGGATAATTCACAAAATTCAGCGGAGTCATCACCGTGTTGCCTGGCTCTACCAATACCGACTCCCACCCCAACAGCAACAGCAGCGGCCAGAGCAGATCGACGAACTGCGCTGCGATAAACAGCGTGCCCAAAGATATCTGCGGGGCGACTTTCTTTGCGCCCAAACCAACGCCAAAATGGCCAATAAACATGATTTTGTCTCCAAGATAGTAATATTTTCTTAATATAGGGGATTTGAGGAGATTTTCAAAATGGTGTTTATGGTATGCGGGGGCGGAAGGCGGAGGGCATTCTGAAAGTTATCACATTGCGAGCTAAAGTGAAAAAATAAACAAGCTTAAATTACTTGTTTTCCCATGAAAAGGGCCATACTTTATGTGCGTTTCCTATAAATAGTTCTCATTCAATATTTTATTTCCATATTATCACAGGAGGTGTTATGGTTATTCTGCGTACAATTAACTTGCTGTTCATAATTACCGCTGCGCTGCTTTTGAGCGGTTCGCTGGTGGGGCAATCATCCAGCCGGAACGGGCAATCCGCCACCCCGGCAGTGATCTCATCCAATGGGCACGAGGCGGGAACGGATTCGCCGCGGGAAAACATCGTGATTCCCCCGACCAGCAATCGCGTAACCGCCGGCGAAGTCGTCACCATCATCGAAAGCCAAAGCGCCAATTCCGGTCACGACATGGACCAGGAGTGGCTGACGGTGGCGCTGGCGATGGGATTCCAGGCAACCATCCATCCGCAGACTGCTCTGGATGATATGGCGCTGCTCGATACCACCGATGTTCTGATCGTCTCCTCCGGGGTCATCGACATCCCGACGCCGCGCCGGGCGATGATCCTCAGTTATCTCAAAACCGGCAAGCCGCTTTACCTGCAGAACGAATATTTATGCGATTATTCATCCAACCGGCTGTTCGCCGAATTGGTCGATTCCCTGGGCGGAAACGTCACACTGAACGGGACGGTATCCGGAGATCTAGACCCGATGAATGTGCTTGGCACATTGGCAACCACCCCCAACCCGGTCGATTCGCTCAGCTACTTCTGGTACGGTTGTCACGGAACCGGTGACAGTACTACGGTGGTTCCTTTCCTGGAACATATGGGCAATCATTACGGATTCGTTTTTACCCCGCCGGACCCAGGTCATGGCATCATCATCACCACCAGCGACCAGGACTGGGTGCGCAACCCGGATGGTTATGCCACGGCGCCCATGCTGCAGGAAAACATTCTCCATTATCTTAACGAGGGCGGCAGTGTCGGGATCATCGGTTCCGCCGGTACGCCGATCGACGGTTTTGAACTGCAGCAAAACTATCCCAACCCCTTCAACCCCGGTACCACGATCGAATTTACGCTTCCCAATGCCGACTTCGTAACCCTGAAGGTCTATAATGTCGTCGGGCAGGAAATTGCCACCCTGGTTTCCGGAAAACTACCGGCGGGAATTCACCGCTATACCTGGAACGCCGGCAATCTGGCGAGCGGGGTGTATCTGTACCGGGTCGAAGCCGGAGGATACTCCCTGGTCCGAAAAGCAATGTTGATGAAATAAAGAAATGTTATGATCCGGCAATTCCCTCCCCTTGAATTCGCCGACCCCGAATACGGCCTGCTGGCGATTGGCGGCGACCTGGAGGTGGGCAGCCTGGAACTGGCCTACCGCTCCGGCATTTTTCCCTGGCCGGAGCGGGCGGGGCAGATCCTGTGGTTTGCCCCGCCGCAGCGGGCGGTGCTGTTTTTCGAGGAATTCCATATTCCCCGCCGGCTGCAGCGTCACTTGAGGCATGCCCCCTTCACCTTCCGCATCGACCAGGATTTTCCGGCGGTGATCCGCCACTGCGCCGCCAGCAAGAACCGCGGCCGGCAGCGCGGCACCTGGATCATTCCCGAGATGATCCCCGCTTACATCGACTTCCATCGCGCCGGTTTTGCGCAAAGCTTTGAGGCCTACAACCCGGCGGGAAAGCTGGTAGGCGGCCTCTACGGCGTGCGCATCGGGCGCTATTTTGCCGGGGAGAGCATGTTCTATCTGGAAAGCAACGCCTCCAAATTTGCGCTGGTCAATGCCGTGTCCTACCTCCGCCAGGAAGGCCTGGAATGGATGGATATCCAGATGCTCACCCCCCTGCTGGCACAAATGGGTGCCCGGGAGATTCCTCGCGATGCCTTCATGAAGCTGTTGCGGGCGGCGCTGGCCTAATTCCGATTTTTTCAGAATCAACTACCGTTATTTACACGCGACCGGTAAATTGAGGCGCTGAAAATACATGGAGAGGCCCTGATGAAGTTGCGTTTCAAGATTCTATCCGGATTTTTCGCCCTGGCGCTGATGCTGGCCCTGGCCGGCGTGTGGTCGATTTACGAGCTGAACACCATCGGCACGTCCGCCCACGACATGCTGAAAGATAATTACCAGAGCGTTCACGCCGCCAACACCATGCTGGAGGCGCTGGAAAGGGAAGACAGCGGCATCCTGCTGCTGATGCTGGGCAAATGGGAAGAGGGCCGCCGGATACTGGATTCCGGCGACAGCCTGTTCTGGAGCGGTTTTGACATTGCCCAGCACAACCTGACCATTCCCGGCGAAAAGCGCTATATCGATATCATTCGCGAAAAATATAATAATTTTAAGCAAGTTTGGGAAAAACCGATTGTATCGACTTATAAAGAGCGTAATGTCGACTGGTATTTTGAGAATATTCATGCCGATTTCCTGGCGGTGAAATCGGCCATCAACGATCTTCGGCATATCAACAGCGAGACCATGTACCGCACCGCCACCTCAATCAAGGACCGCTCCAACCGGGCGGTGATGCCGGGGATCATCGCCATTACCGCGGCGCTGGTCTTCGGATCGCTGTTCAATTTCTTTATCAACTACTATGTCGTCAATCCCCTGCTGCGCATCAACCGGGCACTGCGTGAGTATCTGCAGGAAGGGCAGCCCCTCGATATCGAAATCGAAACCAATGACGAGTTGAAGGAACTCTCCAACCTGCTCAATGCCCTGAGCGCCAGGGCCGACTAAACGGGAACGCGCATGCGATTGCAAATTGTCTTCCGCTATTTGGGATTTGTGCTCATTTTGAATGCCCTGGGCATGCTGCTTGCCGCCGGTGTTTCGCTGTATTACCGGGATGAGGCGCTCTACATTCTGCTCTATAGCGCGATGATCGCCCTGCTCTTTGGGGTATTTCCGCTGTTGTTCGTGCCCCGCCCCGGGCAGATCAGCAACACCGAAGGCCTGATGATCGTGGTGGCCAGTTGGCTGCTTTCCTGCTTGCTGGGCACCCTTCCCTACATCCTCTGGGGTGGAGAATTCAACTTTAGCAATGCCTGGTTCGAGAGTGTTTCCGGTTATACCACCACCGGCTCCACCATTCTCACCGACATCGAAGCGCTGCCCCGGGGATTGTTGTTCTGGCGGGCCGTCACCCACCTGTTGGGGGGAATGGGGATTATCGTCTTCGCCCTGTCGGTGATCCCTTTCATGGGCGAGGGGATGAAGGTATTATACCAAAGCGAGATGTCATCCCTGGCGATGGACAATTTCGACCAGCGCGCCCGGGAGAGTGTGCGCATCCTGGCAAAAGTATATATCGGTCTGACCCTCCTGCAGACCGCGGCGCTGATGTTGTGCGGCCTGGATTTATTCGATGCCCTGACCCACGCCTTCGCCACCATCGCGACCGGAGGCTTTTCTCCGAAAAATGCCAGCATCGCCTATTACAACAGTGTTGCCGTGGAAACGGTGGTGATGTTTTTCATGATCGTTTCCGGAATTCATTTTGCGCTGCTGTTTGCGGCTATCTCTGGAAGATTCAAGAATCTCTGGCGCTCTCCCTTCGTGCGTTATTATCTGCTTGCTCAATTTTTCGGCATTCTGATCGTTGCGATCGACCTGCGCAGCGGCGATTACAACAGTTTTAGCGAAGCGTTGCGCTACGGGGCGTTTCAATTGCTCTCGGTAGGCACATCCACCGGATTCGCCACCGCCGACAGCGCCGTCTGGCCGCCGCTCTCGCAATTGCTGCTGATCTTCTTTTCCCTCCAGTGCGCCTGCGCCGGTTCCACCTCCGGGGGGATCAAGGCAGACCGGATCGTGATCACAGCGAAAGCGATCTGGCGGCAGTTCCAGCAGTTGCTGCATCCCCGGGGGGTGATTCCCTTCACCCTGCAAAACCGCAGCATCAGCCGGGATGTCGCGGAAAACAGCGTGTTATATATTGTGTTCTATCTCTTCATCGTGCTGACCTCCACTCTGTTGCTGATCGCGCTCGGCACCAACAGCCTGGAAGCCTTTTCCGGCACGGTCGCGGCCATCGGCAATGTCGGCCCGGGACTGGGCCGGGTCGGCTCCACCGGTAATTTCAATCACATCAGCATTGCCGGGAAATGGATTCTGAGCGCGACCATGCTCCTGGGCCGCCTGGAGATCTATGCCCTGGTGATGTTTTTCATTCCCCGGCAGTGGCGGGGATATAGCGGCCTTTGAAACCTGACACGGCCGGATCCCTGGCAAAATGGTTAATGGTAGATGCTCAATGGTAAGTGGTTAATGACTGTCATTGGTCATTGGTTATTGGTTCCTGGCATTTGGTGAAGATGGTTCTTTGCCAGGAACCAATATTGTAATGATATAATGGACAATGTGTATTATCAAGGATATATTTACTGCTACCACCCTCACCCCAAATATCCATTTACCATCTAATAAACCAACCGCAAAACATAATGATCCTTATCCCCCAAAATCGCCGTCGAATGCTTCTCGATGGTCAGCGGATAAATAAAATCGGCGCTGCCGCTTCCGAAATCCAGCCGCTTAAGGGGTAACTTCGAGATGTTGGTGACCAGGATGCCGGTTTGGGGATCGAAGGGTTTCAGTTGGTCCAATTGCCGGGCGGCAATCAGCGCTTCCAGGTCTTCCAGATATTGGCGGTAAGTGCCGGCATTCACCGTGGGCATCGCCGCCCGGATTTTCCCGGCCAGCTCTGCAAGACCAGTTTCGATCACTTCGCGGGTTTGCAATGTGATGGTCTTCAGCAGCAGCCCGTTTCCAAAATAGCGCGGGCCGTAGGCTTTAATCTGCCGGCGCACGTCGATCGGGATGGTCAGTTGAAATTCTGCCTTCCAGGCTTTCCCCGGGAGAGCGGCCATCTTTTGGACGAGTTTCGCGCATACCACATCATTGGCGGTGAGCGGCAGGTTCAAATCGGCGGCGGCTTGCGCGACCTGATCGCGCAATGCAGCCCGGGGCATGGTTTCGAACTCGATCTGAATTTCTCCCGGCGCAGGCAGCGGTTTCGCCGCGGTTTCCTGGAAATGAAACGCTTTCAGGATGGTCCGGTGATGATGCGGCCGGTAGAGTCGGCGCATCAGCCGGGTTTTCAGCGGTAGATAGCTTCCCCGGGATACCGCCGCCAGCAGCGACAGAAAATAAAAATAGCTATAGCCGTCACCCACCAGGTGCAGCAGTTTGGGAATCAGCACCGTGCCGTTGCGGTAGTGGAGGATCTTCAGGAAAAACAGCTTGTTGGGCGCGAAGGTAACCGAATCGCGAAATCGGGCGTACATCCCGGCGGCGGGCTCATTCACATCAAAGGTCTGCTCGAGCGCCGCCTCATCCAGATGCTCGGCCTCGGCATATTTCTCAAACTGAATACTGCCGGCCTGATATTCCCCGAACACCGGCCAGAAATCGGCGGAGAGTTTCCGCAACGCCGCGCGGATGGATTTCGTATTCAGCCGCTGCCGGTAATAGATCAGCATCTCGATTGGATAACTACCGTTGGCAAACATGGTGTCGATTGGGGAAATGTAGGTTTTTTTCATCGGGTGGAACACTCCTTTGTAGCGATATGACGGAGTACTGCATGCCGGTGCTCAAGTTACAGCCAAAAATTTTGGATCGGAATTGGAAATAATTTTGGGATCGATTTTCGCTTTTCATAAAAACTTCATATTGGCAGGATTCGGCGGTTTTTGAGAATGATCGAATTCGAGTGCTGGAAGTAAGCCTGGTGCCGGGAAATCCCAACATTTCCGGGAATACGACCCAGCGCGACCGTGGGCTGGCCAAACTGATATATCCCCTCTCGCCTTGCAGCCTGAAGTATTATGATAATTCCGAAAAAAACCAAACGGAAAAATCCTTCCGCGCAGGTGAAGCATTTTGGGATGCCGCCGGGCCGCAGAAGTTTCAAAACATCGGCAGCGCGAATGCGCAATTTCTGATATTTGAGTTCAAGGAATAAAAAAGGCGCTATGTCGTTTGGTGTGGGTAATGTCCCCCAAAATTGATAAATTGTCGTCATGAACAGTCAAGAGATCTTTACGATTGCCTTAGGGTTAGAAAAACCCTGGGAAGTCACCAAAATCTATTTTCAGACAGCCGGGCAAGTTCGCACGCTGCATATCGATATCGGCTTTGTTCGCGGAAGCCGCTTTCCAGACGCCAAAGGCGTTCTTTGCCCGGTTCATGATACCCAGGAACGCAGCTGGCGCCACCTGAACTTTTTCGAGCATGAGTGCTATCTGCATTGCCGGGTGCCGCGCATCAAGAGTAGTGAAGGCAAGGTGGTGCAGGTTGCGGTGCCCTGGGCCCGTGAAGGCAGTGGTTTCACGCTGCTTTTTGAAGCCTTCGCCATGTGCCTGATCGAAGGGGAGATGCCGGTGAATAAAGTTGGAGAAACCCTTTCGGAATATCCCAAACGGATCTGGACGATCTTCAACTATTGGCTCAGTATCGCTTATAGCGAAGCCGATCATTCGGATGTGAAAGACCTTGGGATCGATGAAACCTCCTCGCGCAAAGGGCACCACTATGTTACGGTGGGTGTTGATCTGAAAAAACGCCGGGTTATTCACGCGAGCGGTGGCAAAGGCGCCGAGAGCGTGGAAGCCATTCGCGATCACCTGGAAAGCAAGGGATGCCCTGCAACCCAAATTGAACAGGTCTGTATCGACATGTCTCCCGCGTTCATCGACGGGGTAACGAAACAATTTGAAAACGCTGTAATTACCTTTGACCGTTTCCATATCAAACAGCACCTCAACAAGGCGATGGACGAGGTTCGCAAAAAAGAACGCAAGGAACATGAACTGCTTAAGAATCATAAATATACCTTTTTGAAAAGCAACGGCCACCTTAGCGAACGGCAAAAAAGAGAGCGGGATGAACTCATCGAATTATTCCCCACATTAGGCGAAGCATATCGTTTCAAAGAACTTTTCGACGACTTCTGGGATATGAAAGACCCGCAAGATGCGGAAGCGTTTCTCTGTTATTGGTGCGACATCGTTTCAGAAAGCAACATCTATCCTTTTCATAAGTTCGTCAACCTGTTAAAAGCACATTGGTCAGGTATTATCAACTACATCAATTCCCGGATCTCAAACGGCATCCTCGAAGGTATCAACAGCAAAATTCAGTTGGCCAAAAAACGGGCAAGAGGATACCGGAATATCGACAATTTCATCAACATGATTTACTTTATCGCGGGTAAGCTCGAATTTGATTACCCACACCAAACGACATAGCGCCGCTTTAATTAAGATTCAATCAAATAGATTTTTGTCAAAGTATATAGAATATCAACTTCAGTCACCCGTAAATCAAAAAATAATTGATGCTAAAAAAAAAGCTACTGCTCAAGCAAACTTATTCATTGGACCCATTAGTGAATTGCCGGTTGCTTTATGTTCAAAATCAGAATTACACCAAATCGTCCAAGAAATCGAATCCCGCCTCTCCATAGCCGACAATCTCGAACAAACCATCACCACCGCCCTGCAGCAGGCGGAAGTGCTTCGCCAGAGTATCCTCAAGAAGGCCTTCACCGGCGAGCTGGTACCGCAGGATCCCAATGATGAGCCGGCGGAAGCGCTGCTGGCGCGGATACGGGAGGAGAAGAAAAAAATGGAGACGGCTGCAAAAGCAGTAAGTAAAAGCAAGAGATCCCCCCCTTCGAAGGGGGGCAAAGGGGGGATGTTAAAGCCTTGATGACCAAGCAAGCCCGCCACATCCCCCTAAATCCCCCTTCAAAGGGGGACTTTATTGTGCAAATATTATGGAGAAACTATGGCCACCAACCACTCTGCCAGCATTATCGCAAAAGTATGGAACTACTGCCACCTCCTCCGCGATGAAGGGATCGGCTACGGTGATTATCTGGAGCAACTCACCTACCTGCTCTTCCTGAAGATGGCCGATGAATACAGCAAACCGCCCTACAGTCGCCCGACCAACATCCCGGCCGAATACAACTGGGAGAGTCTCACCCGGCGCAACGCCGCAGAGCTGGAGCGCCATTACCTGACCATCCTGCGCGAATTGGGACAACAGCCGGGAATGCTGGGGCAGATCTTCTTCAAAGCCCAGAACAAGATCCAGAATCCCGCCCAGTTGCACCGCCTGGTGCAGATGATCGACGAGGAATCCTGGGTGGGCATGGATGTGGATGTGAAGGGCGACATCTACGAAGGTTTGCTGGAGAAATACGCCGCCGACACCAAGACCGGCGCCGGGCAGTACTTCACCCCCCGCCCGCTGATCCGGGCGATCGTGGAAGTGATGCGCCCCCAGCCGCGCAAGACCATGGCTGACCCCGCCTGCGGCACCGGGGGCTTTTTCCTGGCCTACCACGATTACCTCACCCAGCATCACCGCCTCGATAAGGAAGAAAAGCAGTTCCTCCGTTATAACACCTTCAAAGGCTGGGAGATCGTGCCCAGCACCGCCCGGATGTGCATCATGAACCTCTTCCTGCACGGCATTGGTGACCTCAACAGCGAGCCGCCGGTGATCCGTAAAGACAGTCTGCTCTCCACCGAGGGACGAGGCTCGGGCTTCGATTACGTGCTCACCAATCCCCCCTTCGGCAAAAAAAGCAGCATCACCATCACCACCGATGAGGGCATCCAAAAGAAGGAGGGCTTTGCCTACCAGCGCCAGGATTTCTGGGCCACCACCTCCAACAAGCAGCTCAACTTCCTGCAGCACGTGCGCACCCTGCTCAAGATCGACGGCCAGGCGGCGGTGGTAGTGCCGGACAACGTGCTCTTCGAGGGCGGGGTGGGCGAAACCATCCGCAAGAAGCTGCTGCAGTCCACCGATGTGCACACCATCCTGCGCCTCCCCACCGGGCTCTTCTACGCCCAGGGGGTCAAGGCCAACGTAATCTTCTTTGACAACAAACCGGCCAGCAAAGATCCCTGGACCAAGGAGGTCTGGTATTACGACCTGCGCACCAACAAACACTTCACCCTGGTGACCCAAAAAATGCAATACGAGGATCTGCAGGATTTCATCCGCTGCTACAATCCAGAGAACCGCCACCAGCGCGAAGAAAGCGAGCGCTTCCGCAAATTCACCTACCAAGACATCCTCGCCCGCGACAAAACCAGCCTCGACATCTTTTGGCTGAAAGATGATAACCTGGTGGATCTCGACAACCTTCCAGACCCGGACGAGCTCGCCCTGGAGATCATCGAAAACTTGGAAGCGAGTTTGGAGAGTTTTCGGGAGATTGTGGAGGTGCTGGGGAAAGGGGAAGCATAATTGCGGTTGTTGAGGGATTTGCGGGGGGATCATAAGTCAGTATCATCAGACCGGCAAAAAAAATAACGAAAAAGGTTGCATATTACCCCGCCTTTGCGCCCTAATACCCTCTCAGCCAATACCCCACCATCAGGCCGATGGTGCCGATCGCCCATTTTTCGGAATCCGGATCATACGTGTCGCCGAGTATCAGAAAAAGTGCACTGCCCAGGATAACAATGCTAATGATAGCCTTTACAAAGATTTGGGGGGGAATAATTTCATACCAATGCTTTTCATCTCTTCTCTCACGTGCCAGCTTCTCCCACGCGTCCTGTCGTTTCCGTACTCGTTTCTGCCACTTTTTATATCTCTCCCCTGCTCGTTTCTCCCACATTTCCCGAATCTCCCGTGCCCGTTGTTTGCGATGTTCCTTTATGGCCCGCGCTCGTATTTCCAACGCGTCGCGCATCTCCCGGATCTTTTGCCGCAGATCACTCTGCGACAGCGGATGTGTCGCCAACGCTTCCAACGCCTTCAGTTGCCCCTGTATCTCCAGCATCTTCTGCATCTCCTCCATCTCCTGATTAAAATCCGTGGTGCTTTTCTCAATTGGAAGCCCCATGAGATAAGCCCCCGGCTTTCTTATTTTCCGTATCAGCGGCCGGCTTTTGATCTTCTGGAATGGATACACTGCAACACCAAGCGCGATTGTGAATAGAAATAGCATGAGCCCAGGGTTCATCATAGATTCTCCCGATACGCTGTTATGGTCCCACGAAATGAATATTTCCGGATTTTGATGAGGATATATTAGTTCAAGGATTGCAGGATTTCAATCAATTTTTTCAATCCGAAGACCAGATTAGTCATCATCAACCGAACTGGAACTGCATCCCCTGGCGCCGCAGTCCCCAAATGCAACACCCCGGCTTCAGCAGCATGCAGTTTGCTGCTGAAGCCGGGGTGCCTTTGTACGCGGGGTGGGACTCGAACCCACACGCCCTTTCGGGCACCAGATCCTAAGTCTGGCGCGTCTGCCAATTCCGCCACCCACGCAGGCTTTTTTGAGCGGATCAATGTAGTATCGGATCTGCCGGAAATCAATCGAAAAAACCCAAAACAAATTTTATCTCCTTATCACTACGCTTTGAAAAAGAATTTGCTTAAATTAAGCTGTCACCGGTATTTTAGCAGGTATGGTCTCAAACCGAATGTTTCACTAAATATTGTCGATTTTCTGGCGATATTAGTAATTATCGTTATGGAGAATGATACGCATGCGCTTTGAGCAGTTATGTATGGGTTGTATGACCCATAAAGGCGAGGAGAGGGTCTGCCCTCACTGCCATTGGAAGGAGACCTCCATTCCGGCCTCCCCGTACCACCTGCCTCCGCGCACGATTGTTAATCATCGCTACTTGATCGGACGGGTGATCCAGCAGGGAAAGTTCGGCATCACCTACCTGGCCTTCGATACCGGATCACGCCGCCGCTGCGTGGTGAAGGAATTTCTCCCCAAGGATATCATCACCCGCTTTCCCGGCAATCCCAATATCATCATCAACGATATCGAGTCGCAGCCGGACTTTAGCTACTGCCTGAGCAAGTTTTCGGAAGAGACCGCGGTATTGCAGAAGATCCGCCCCCAGCCGGGACTGGCCCACACCTTCGATTTTTTCCGCGAGAACAGCACCGCCTACCGGGTGAATGAGTATGTCGATGCCATCACCTTGAGCGATTACCTGATCGAGAACGGCGGCAAAGCCTCCTTCCACCAGATGATCACCATGCTCACCCCGGTGATGAGCGGCCTGGAGAAGATGCACGCCCGGGGCTTGCTGCATTTCGATATTTACCCCGATAATCTCCTGGTGAATACCGACGGCACCGCCAAATTGATCAATTTCAGCGGCAGCAATTTTGTGATCGCCCGGCGCTGGAAGATTCTGCGCTCGATCCTCCGCCCCGGCTACTCCCCCCAGGAGCTGTTCTACAACATCCGCATCTCGGGACCATGGTCGGATATCTACGCCCTGGCGGCTACCCTGTATTTCGCCCTCACCGGCTACCCGGTGCCGGATGCCATCAACCGGGTCAAACGCGATACCCTGGTGCCGCCTTCGCAATACAATCCCAACGTTTCCCCGGAGGTGGAAAAGCATCTGCTGCGCGCCCTGGCAGTGCATCCGGCGGCCCGCTTTCAGTCGATGCGCGCGTTTAAAGAGGCGCTGCTCAAAACCTGGTATGAAAAAGAACGCCGCAGTGAAGATGCCGCGATCGATCCGTTTAAACAGATCGTCTGCTCTTTCTGCAGCACTTCCAATGAGGTGTTGACCACCGACCTGCTGGCCGGCACCACCTCCTGCTTCGCCTGCCACCGGCCGTTGACCATCGCCGACCTGGAAAGCGGGCCGGTGCTGCCGAGGCAGAAATCCGCCAAGTTGCCCCCGGCTCAAACCGCCCCGAAAGCCTTCAAAGTACGCCGCACCCCGCCGCTGGATATCAATGCCTTTACGGTGATCACCTGCCAGGCCTGCGAAGCCCGCAACGAAGTGCTGGTAAGCGATCTCGGCACCATGGCCACCTGCATCGTCTGCGGCAGCCGGCTGGACAGTGCCGGCGAGGCGGCGTCGATGGAAACACCTGAAGCGAAACCTCGACGCCGGAAGCCGGCCGGGAAATCACCTTCCGGCGCTTCGGCTAAAACGGTCATACCGCGAATCGATCAGCCGGAAGAAGCGCCGCCGTATCCTGACCCGGAAGCCGCGGCGCCCAGGCTGGAAGAAGCGCCGGAACAGGCCGGGCTTGAAGATGCGCCGGAGGCAGCGGCAGCGCCGGATCAACAGGCGCCCGAAGCCGCAGCACCGCCAACACCAGACGAACTTGAGCCGGAAACGGTAACGACGGATGAACCGGCGCAATTCGACAAAACAGACACCGAAACGGCCGCACCGGATGTACCCGAATCCAAACCGCTGCCGGAGCGGGAAAGCAGCGGGGCGCCGGAAACCCTTGACGACATATCTATCCCCGACCGCCTGTTCGAGTTGCTGCAGGAATCGGCCCGCGAGAAGCTTGACAGAGAGCGCCGCGGCCCGGCTGCTGACGAGGAGACGGCCCCGTCACAGCCACCGAAACCGTCAGCACCGGAGCCGCCGGGCCCACCTCCTCGTCAGCAACCGGGCAATGGTACGGAGCCATTGGCGGATTTGCCAGATCCGGTGACGCCGCGATCTGCGAAAAAAGAGCGGGGCACACCGGCGGATACCAACGGCGCACCTCCCCCTGAAGTTGCCCCAGCAGTTGATCAACCGCTGGCGGAATCCCTGCAAGCGGAACCGGAGCCGCCTCCCCCTCCGCGGCGAAGAAAACGCAAAAAAGCCCCGCCGGCAGCAGATGACAGCGGGCAGGTGACCTATCTCGACTGCCCCGAATGCCATCATCGCAATCAGTTCTTGCTGGAGAATGTGCTGCAGGGCGTCAGTTGCGTCAATTGCGGTCATTCGTTTATCAGTGCGCCAATGGTTGACGGGGCTGCGGCTGCGGCACCGGCCGATATGACACCGGCGGCAGTGATGAAACGAACCCGGCTAAGCACACCGGTCATGGCGGCGCTCGTCGTTATCATCCTGCTCTTTGCCGCCGCCGGCAGTTATTATTATGTGCAGCACTCCCGCACCGCCGCCGTTGAAGAACAACATACCCGCTTTGTGCAAATCGGCGAGCGATTTTTCCAGGCCGGTGATTACGCCGAGGCCCTTGCCAATTACCAGGCCGCGCTGGCCCTGATGCCTGACGACGCGGTTCAGGATAAGATCCGGCAATGCCAGGATCTGCTGCTAGAAGCCGAACAGCAGAAAGCGGCGGAAGAGCTTTACCAACTGACCGCCCTGGACCGGGCGGATTCCCTCTTTGAAGCAGGCGATTTCCGGGCCGCCCGCGACGCCTATCAAGCGCTGCTTCAGAATGCTCCGGAAGATAGTTACCTCAGCGAGCGCCTGGCCGAGATCGCCGGCCGGTTGGCCGCACCGCCCACCGCCCAGCCGAAGCAGCCGGCGGCTACACCGAAAGCGGAGCGGCTGGTCGCCCACAGCACTGATGACATCCAGGCGATGATCGACCGGGCCGCCCCGAACAGCACCATCCAATTCAGCGAAGGAATCTACAAGCTCAGCCAGCCCCTGACGATCCGAAAATCGCTGCGCCTGCTCGGTGCCGGTCCCAACCATACCTTGATCATTTCCGACATCCCGGAAGTGATGATCCGGGTCAACACAGGTGTCAAATTCAGCGCTGCCGGGATTGGCTTCGAATATGAAGGACGTGACTGGGCCGACGTACTGGTGGTAAATGACGCCACCGTGCAGTTTTCCCGCTGCGCATTTAAAGGGGCAGTATATGACCCCGGCGCCCACCAGGGAGGCAGCGGCATCTTGTTCAATGGGAGCAGCGGCGGTGTGGTCAGCGAGTCATTTTTCTCCGGCAACCAGTTTGCCATCTACAGCAAAGATAAGAGCAAACCGGTAATTCAGAACAGCGAACTGCGCTCGAATCATACCGGCATCCGCATCAGCGGAGAAGCCCGGCCGACGGTCAAGCAAAACCATATCTACGATAACAGCAGTAACGGAATTGCGATTTTCGATGCCGCCCAGCCGAAGGTTCTGGAAAACCGCATCCGCCTCAATCGCGCCAACGGCCTCTATTTCAGCACCGCCGATTTTAGCGGTACCATCATCAAGAACGAGATCCTCGACAACAAGGATCTCGGCGTGCTGCTGGCCGACCAATCCCGCCCGACCCTGGAAGAAAATATTATCCGCGGAAACGGCCTGGGAGGGTTGCAATATAAGGATCAATCCCGGGGCATTCTGCGCAATAATCAGATCCAGGGCAACAAGTACGGGGGGATCAAGGTCATCAACGCCGCCGCACCGACCCTCACCAAAAACACCATCCGCAGCAACCAGGGGGACGGTATCGAAATCATGGATAAGGCCCACCCCACGGTCAACGGCAACGAGATCGTACAAAACAGCGGCGACGGCATCAGCCTGCTGCTCATCGAGCCGGGCGGCCTGCTCACCAACAACACCTGCACCGGCAATCGCGGCTACGGCATCAGCATCCTCAAACCGGCCCAACCCTCCATGGTGAATAATACGATTCATGGAAATAATGAAGGCAGCATTTATCAGGAAGATATTACTCAGAATTAGAAGTGCGGAATGATTCAAATGCGGAATGCGGATTTCGGAATGCGGATTTTTTTGCCACGGATGAACCGGATGCCCACGGATGATACCCCAGATGTCCCCCGTAGGGTCGGGTCGCGACCCGACCGCCTCCCACCCGGAGCTTAACCATCCCCACAACCCAATCGCGCAACAAACGCAAACATCGCGAACGAAGCGAGCAAACATCGACGGCGAAGCCGGCAAACATCGCGCGGAGCGCAAATATCGTGAGCGTAGCGAACAAACATCGTGAGCGCAGCGAACTAATACAACGCATTAAAGATCAACTTAAACGTCCCATACGTCTGGCTGCGGTGCTGGGGGCGGAAGGCGTAGAGGATCACCTTTCCTTTGCCGACCGGGATCTCCGCCAGGGCTGCTTTTCCGTGCAGCAACTCCTCCCCTACCGCCCAGCCGCTGAGCAGCAACTGACGCTCGCCGTAGAACCCGGTCTCGCGGATCTCCGCCGGGTAGGGTAACAGCTTTAAGGCAATCCGGCTATTGATATAGACCGGCACCTGCGCCGGCATACCGTAGCTGAGCGCCGATCCGCCGTCAAGCGTCATCTCCAGGATGCTGCCAGGGATAAAAAAATCTTTCCGTCCCAGATTCTCCAACACATTTTCTGCCGGAAGCCGCAGCTTCTCGATTGCAAACTCGCAGGCCTCCCCGAAGCACAGCAGGGTGCCGCCGTTATTGACAAACTCGCGGATCGCCTCAACCCCCTTATCACCAATCCCTCCATTATATTCCGCCGGGAGTTCCGGATCGCCGAGTTTCTTTTCCCTGCCGGACAAACCCTTGAGGATGCTGCCGCGGTTCTGACTGGTCAGGATCAGCACATCGAGCTTATCGCTCAGGCTGGATTTTTTTTGTAGATCCGGATTGTGGAGCACCTGATAAGAAAACTCAAAATTGTCCAGCACCAGCCGCAACCAGCCTTCGTCATAAACCCAGGGAATCCAGGGCTGATAGATGCCGATACGCGCCGGGCGGATTTTCTGCAGCGGCGGTGCCGGTTCACCTGCCGGAAGCGGCAACTGCTGCAACTGTATCTGCGTCCCATCGGCTAAGCTTTGCAAGCGTTCACGGTTGCCGGCATCGCAGCGCACCAGGAAAGTACCCCGGGAGAAACCACCGACATCCTCCGTCAGCTCAAAAATGTCGATATCGGATTTCGCCAGCCGGTTTACCAATTGGTGTCCGTGGGTAAAACGGCGCTCGATCGCCACCCACCCCGGCTGGATCCAACTATTATCGATATCCAGCCGGAGCGTTTCCACTCTTTCTAACGGGATGGTCAAGGCTTCATTCAACGCCACCGCCTTCACCCCCATCTGCAGCGGAAGGGTCCATGCGGTCACATCATAAGGCTGACGCGGGGGGCCGCCGGGATATTCGCGCAGATCGGGATAGTGCTGCCGCTCCAGCAGATCCTTCACATAAGCCCGTGCCGGCTGCGCCAGGGGGATTACAAAATCGCCCGCCCGGAAATCGCCGGCGGCGCTGCGGAAATCTTTCCCCGCCTGGAAAATATCCACATTGGCATAGCGCAGCCGCTTCAGCAGTTCCAGCAGGTTTCCGGGATCATGCTGATCCTGCGGCAGCACATAGGCCTCCGGATGATCTTCCGGCTTGACCTCGATCGCCCGGCGGTTCAATTCATAAAAATTGGTCTTGAACTTCTCCTTATACATCGCCGCCATATCCAGCAGGGACAGCGCAGCGGCTTTCTGGTATTCCACAATATCGCGCAGCCGCCACCACCCGCCCGGCCAGGGATCGAGAAAATTGGTCTGCTGCTTATACTCCGGCAGATCCTGCCCCATCCCGCGCAGGCTGGTACGGGGAAAAAAAAGCGGAGTGGCAACCCGCGCGCTGGCCGCCTCGGTGAGGATGCCGATACGGTTATGCCACAGGGGTGTTTTCGACATAGTGCCTTCGAAAAAGGCATTAAAGACCGTATTGGTGACCAGCCCTTTGAATCCCTGATCCTGCATCTCCGCAATGATATGTTTGCCCACCAGATTGGTATTGGCCATCACCGAGGGCGCCACGTTGGGATTGACCGGATCGGCATAGGGCGGCAGAAAAAAGCGCGCACCGGTGGATCCCATCTGATGCTGATCCATCACGATCTCCGGATACCAGTCGTGATAGAGCACCTGCGCCACCAGCCGGCTCTCCTGCAAGCTGAAGAAGAACCAGTCGCGGTTATTGTCGTGATCGGCATAAAAATGATACTTGTAGGGCATCCGGCTGCCCTCGGCAGGGGTGCCGGCGTGTTGGAGATACCATTTGGTGATCATATCCTGGCCGTCGGGATTGAGTGAGGGCACCATCAGCAGAATCACATTATCGAGGATGTTGTGGATACGCGCATCATTGGCGGTGGCCAACTCATAGGCCAGTTCCAGCGCCTCCTGGCTGGCGGCGATCTCGGTGGAATGAATGTTCATGGTGATCAAGCAGACGGTCTTCCCCTCGCGGATCAGTTCGCTTGCCGCTTCCGAAGCCAGACCATAGGGTCGGGCCAGTTGCTGCTGGATCTGTCGATATTTTCCCAGATCCGCCATGGTCTCCTCCCCGGATATGACCATCATGATCATCGGCCGCTCCAGGGTGGTGCGCCCCAATTCGACCAGTTGCACCCGGGGCGAGGCCGCACTGAGCGCCGTCATATAAGAAACGAGCTGCTCCCAGTTCACCAGCCGGCGGTCCTCCCCCATCCGGAAGCCGAAGACCGCCTCCGGCGCTTTAATCTCCTGCGCCGCCAGGGGCAGTTGCAGACAGAACAGTATGAAGGCGAGAGAGAGTGATCGGCGCAGCATACCTACTCCACCCACTCGGCAAAAAAGATGTTGGTATCCCCTTCCTTCTGATTGAAGCGATTGGAAGCGAAGACCAGGTGCTTGCCGTCGCGGGTAAACATCGGAAAGCCGTCAAAGCTTTCGTTGTGGGTGACCTGCTCCAGCCCACTGCCGTCGGTGTTGATGAGGTAAAGATCGAAATCGCGGCCGGTTTCGCTGTTGACGTTGGAGGAAAAGATGATCCGCTTGCCGTCGGGATGGAAATAGGGCGCAAAGCTGGCTTTGCCGACATCGGTGACCTGGCGGATGTTCTGCCCGTCGATATCCATCACATAAATCTCCAGAGCGGTGGGGCGCACGTAGCCGAGGGTCACCAGGTCATTATAATCTTCCAGTTCGGCATCTGATACAGGGCGGCTGGCCCGGAACACCAGTTGCTTACCGTCGGGAGAGAAGAAGGGCCCGCCATCGTAGCCTTTTTCAAAGGTCAGGCGGGTCTGGTTGCCGCCGTCGAGATCCATGATGTAGATCTCCGGATCCCCGTCGCGGGTGGAGGTAAAGGCGATCTTGTCGCCCAGGGGAGACACTACCGCCTCGGCATCATAGCCGGGGGTGTCGGTCAGTTGACGGACCACGTTACCTTGCAGGTCGGAGACAAAAATATCATATGTATTATAAAGCTGCCAGACGTAGCCCCGGGAACGGTCCGGGGGCGGCGGACAATCGTCGCCGGCCAGGTGGGTAGAAGCATAGAGGATCAGGCTATCGCCGGGGAGGTAAAAAGCGCAGGTGGTGCGGCCTTTGCCGGTGGAGATCAACTGCCGTCCGCTGCCGTCGATGTTCATGGTGAACACCTGGTCGCACTGGTAATCGCCAAAAGTGGCTTGATAGCTGAGCTTTGTCTCGCTGAAAGACAGATAGGCTTCGGCATTTTCCCCGCCATTGGTGAGCATTTTGATATTTTTGAAATGCTTTTCACCCTCCATCACATAAGGATCTGCCGGTGCCGCTTCCTTTTGGGTGCAGCCGGACAGGATCATTCCCGTCATCATTATCAATAATAAGCCCTGAAAATACTGCTTCATGATCATCGCTCCTGGTAAAGTGACTTTTTGGTCAAAGACCTTCATAAAAATTTGCGCCCAAGATACGGATTATGGGGGAAAAGTTAAAGCATAAATTCATTTTCATTTAGGATAAAATGAAATGGGTCTTGGAGGCCGGGACGCTGGAAAAAATTATTTTGAATCTCATCGAAAAACTAGCTTCCAGCGTCCCGGCCTCCAAGACCCATTGTTCGGATTTTGACTTCGCCCTCGTCTCTTTGCAAGCGGCATAAGCGATTTTAAAAAACGTTGTGGTTTGTTCAAGACGACGAATCGATATGGTTACCCATCTTAAAAATAGTATTTAACGACCCGTCGTTGGGGTCGTTAAATACTATTTCAAAAGCAGCATTTTGCGGGTGATTTCGAGGCCGGCGCTGTTGACCCGGTAGAAGTACACCCCGCTGGCCAACCCGGCGGCGTCAAAACCGACTGCATGGTGGCCGGCCGGCTGGGGGCCGTTCAACAGGGTGCGCACCAACTGTCCTTGCACGTCATAGACCGCGATCTTCACCTCGGCGGGATGGGGCAGGGCGTAGCGAATATAGGTGGCCGGGTTAAAGGGGTTGGGGTAGTTCTGGAAGACGGTAAATTCGCTGACTGTCGCGTCGCCGTCTGAATCGAGTTGCGCGGAGGGGATCGGCATCTCCAGCCCGGTCAGGCTGCCGGCGGTGAGCAGGGTTTGCTCATCGTCGGCGAATACCAGGGTGGCGTTGGGCGGTTCAATGCGCCAGTCGAGCCGGGCAATGCCGCCGGCATCGGCAATCTTAAAGCGCACCGCCGCAACCCCGCTAAACTCCCGGCCGACGGCCGTTCCCTCCCCGGCGGCATTCAGCAGCACGTTGATTGACAGCCGCCCTTCGGTAGGATTGGAAAGGGACATCGCGCGGTAAGCCTCACCGCTGAACCCCTGCGCCTTCAGCAGCTGCGGTTCGCCCAGCACTTCCGGATCATACTGAAACACCAGGTTGCAACTGCCCAGAGCGAACCCTTCATTCCCGGTGCGCACTTGAATCAGCACATCAAAATTACCCCCGGCGATACCCTGATTCTCCAGCACCTCGAATTTCAGTTCATACCGCTGCTCCGCAAGCAAACTCCCGGCCAGCAGTCCCATCAATAAAACACTAAAGATATTCTTCATCGCATACTCCTGAATACTTGGTGCGGTCTATAGCCGCCATCAAATGGTAAATGCTTAATGCTCAGCGGTAAATGCTCGTTGTAAACCCATTTTACCGATTCACTCATCCACCCATATACAATCTGTGTTAATCCGTGTAATCCGTGGACAAAAAAGCATTTCTTTCTCCTGTGCCTGCTCAAGGCACCTGGCTGGCGGTGCCGTTATTCGGTTGCCAGAACAGTGTCACATCCACGTCGTCGATCAGCAGATCGAGATTGAAATCGCCGAACTTATCGTAGCTCCAGGCGGTGCCGTTCTGCACCTGCCAGATCAGGTTCTTGTCGAGAATATCCACCGCGCCGTCGGAATTGCCGTCGCCGGAGCGGGCGGCGTAGACGCCGGTGGCGATTTCCTTCATGGCATTGAGGCCGTAAGCCTGCATCTGGGAAAAGGTGAAATCGTACTGCGGGGTGGAGGTGGTCAGGATCACCGGCACGCTCGACATAATTGCCAGATGGTTGCGCTGGCGCAAGATGATATGATGCCCGTCGTTATCCACCTCGAACTCGAAGGCCACCGGGCTGAAGCCGTCGAGGTCCACCACCGTCCCATCGCTGGTAATAAAGGCGGCGCGAACGGCATCGGCTGGTCCGGTGGGAACCTTGCGCAGCTCAAGCAGCACCCAGTCGACCACCCCCGCGGGAATCGCCGCCACACTCTCGATGCCGGGATAGTTCCAGGGCGCGCCGCTGTAAGGCTGGTTGAGCGGCAGCCCGCTGTTCTCCAACAGGGTGGTGCGCATGGTATCGCCGGTCAGGTCATAGGCCCCCTCCAGCCAGGCTTTGACATCCACCACCACACCGAGAAAAATATGGTAATCCTCCGTGGTTACCGGGCTCGGATTATAGCCGGTGCGAAAGGCCCGCGCCTTCACAGTGGAACTTTCGGTAATATCGACCGGGCTGCTATAAAGCGAATCGCTTTCGGTTGGATCGGCCCCGTTGAGCGTGTAGTAGATCTGGGCATTGGCCGTCGCTGTCGTCATGGTGACGGCCTGCGGCGCATTATAGATCCCGCCTCCCGGGGTAATCTCCGGCGCTCCTGCCATCAAGTTGGCGGTAAAAGCGTTCAGCGCATCGGCTCGCCCAGCGCCGAAAACGGTGTCAAATCCCGGCGCGCCGAGATCGACCGCCGAATTAAGCACATAGTCACGGATCACCGTATCGCTGCTGTCGGGAATCTCGCCCCAGAGCAGTACGGCAATCGCCGCTACGTGGGGCGCCGCAGCACTGGTGCCGAAGAAAGTGCTCGGAAAGCCGCCGGCGCCGGTCACCGACACCCCGTCAATTCCGGCGATGTCCGGCTTGGCGCGGGTCTGCGCCGCCGGAATGCGGATGGTGGACGGCCCCTGCGAGGAATAACTGCGGATGTCATCATTGCCGGGATCCTCGGCGCCGATCGCCCCGACGGCGATCGCCTCCTCCACCGCGGCATGGCCGAACACCGCGTCTGCCGGCTTGAGATTGTTGGCATAGATCGCACTGTTATCCTGCGGATAAATAAACACTTCCAGAGTTTTTGCATTTCCGGAGAATTTGCTCACCACCAGGGCAAAATCGCCCGCAGTGACCGCCGTGGCCTGGTAGGAGAGCACCTCCAGGGGGTCATCGTTGCCATTCTGCCGCGCCTCGCTGCTGGCCACGATCGCCCCGCTGGCAAAGCTGAACAGGAACAAATCGTAATCGTTGTCCGAGGCGCCGAAGGCATCGTCCCACTGCAGAACCGCGCTCAGATTGCTGCCATTGGGAATGTTGACATAAAGATGAGGAGGATGGGTGCCCCCTTCATTAAAATCGTGAATGGTGGGATTTCCCAACAGTGGGAAAAAATCGCCCTGATAATGGTTCTGCCCGTTATTGCCGGCGGATTTAACATACACCAGGTTGTTGGCGCCCAGCACCGATGTCAGATGGGCCGCCACCGCTCCGTCTTCGAAAAACGGCTCGGTGATCCAGCTGATATCGTCGCAAATGACCGTGCATCCGGCGGCCACCAGGTTGTCGATCGCGGTTTGAAATGCGATGATGTTGGTGCCGGCATCATGGAAGAACAGACCGGCATCCGGGGCGAGGTCATGCACGATCTCCAGCATCGCCGTGCCTTCATCCCCGCCCAGGGCATTGCTGAGGACTGTCAGTCCGGCGCCGTCGGCCGGCAGGTCGCCGCTGGCCTGGGCAGATGCGCGATTATCCACCCCATCGGAAATGATCCCGAGATCAATACCGCCGCCGCCCTGTCCGTAGGCGCTGCGGGCCTGATCGGCGCGGTGGATGGCATCGCCTTCGCTGTTCACCGATCCGGTGTTGCGGAAGGGGGGCATCACCGTGCGGATCGAACGCACTGCCGGGAGCTGTGCGAGGAGGTCAAGCTGTTCGATCCGCATCCAGGCGGCGGCCAGGAGCCGGCGCTCATCCCGGTCGGTGATCGAAACTACCTTTCCGTCCAGTATGGAAAAAGATGCTGGGGGAATCAGGCGAATGTAGGCATAAACCAGGTGCTTGGCAATATGATCGGTATGGTTCTCCGAATCCGGAATCCGGTACTGCCCCAGCTTCGCCATGGCGGCAAGGTGGTCGTTCAAGCGGGTGGCCGGAGGCAGGTAACGCTGATCGACCAGCCAAAGCAGGTCGGTGCTCAACTTCTGCTGGTGGGCCGGCAGTTTGATCTTCATTTCCTGCCGCTCGCTAATTTGCAAATTAACCCCTTCGACACCGAGCCGCTGGGGATCTGCCAGCTTTTTGGCAGTTTGTTGCGGGAAAACCCGTTGCGCGTACACCGTCCCCAAACTCACGAACAGAATTACGCCAATGCCAACAAAGCAGATGGCAAGCTTCCGGGCAAACATCATGGTCGACCTCCTCGTAGATATATCTCCATTACAGGCTGAATCTAAAAAACTCAGGATAAAGCCAATGCCTGGCCATCGATAAACCGGGGTCCGTCCCACCAAATTGTCAGAGAACAATTCCTTTTGCCATCAGAAAAGGATTACGACTAAACCATCGTAATTTAATGATTTCGGGAATATAAACAATTCTAAAATAATATCCTAATTCGGTATCTGGGAGCCTGTCCCATTGTCCGGGCGCCATTTCAGGTTGAGGTCGAGCACGTCGATCCCGCCGTCGAGGTTAAAATCGCCGTAATTGCCGTAAGCCCAGGGATTGCCGTTCTGCGGGCGCCAGATCAGATTCTTATCCAGCACATCCACACCCCCGTCGGCATTGCCGTCGCCGGAACGCAGGGCGAAGACGGTTGCGCTCAATTCCTTCAGGGGATTGATGCCGTACGCCTGGTCCTGGCCGAGGCTGAAATCGTACAGCGCGCTACTGCTGCTTAAGCTCACCGGCAGTTTCGACATGATCCCAAGATGATTGCGCTGATAGAGGCAGATATAATAATCGCCGGCCAAGATCTCCGGAAAGCGCACCGGGCTGCTGCCATCGGTGTCGGTGATGCTGCCATCCCCTTTGAGCAGCGCGGCGCGGGCGGCCACTTCCGTCTCCGCACCGCTGGCGGTACGCAGGGTAAGCAGCACCCAGTCCACCACTCCGGAAGGCATGGCGGTGACGCTCTCGCTGCCGCTATAAGACCAGGGAGCAGCACTGTAGGGCTGCTGTTGCGGCAGCAGGCTGTTATCGCCCAAATAGGTGTTCATCGCCGTGGCAGTTGGGTTGGCCGGCCCTTCCAGGAAGGCTTTGAGATTGACCACCGGCGGCGCCTGTACCGTAAGGGTCACCGGAACCGTCACCAGCGGCGAGGTCGGATCATTGCTGTGCACCTGAATCTTGCCGCTGTAAGTACCGGCGTTTAATCCAGTGGCATCGAATGCAACCGTAATATCCTGGCTACTGCCGCCGCTCACGCTGCCGTCTTCCGGGGAGAGGCTCAGCCAGGGCATGTCTCCGGAAAGCGCCCGGATAATCCAGGCGTGATTGGGGAAACTGGGGCTGTTTTGCAGATTATACCAGTTGTTTCCGTTGCTGGAATAATAGATCCGGTTGGTAGAACCCACGCTGGTGGTGGTGGCGGCCTGGGGATAAGGCACATCGAGATAATGCATGGCGATCCAGAAATCATTGCCGGCGCGGAAGGGCAGCGCCAGCGACAGCTCGAACAGCACAGTATGGGTGATGCTGCTGAGATAGGGAGCGCCGCTGAAGGTCTGGCTGTGCAGCACCGTGCCGGGCAGACCTCCGTTATCGGCATAGACGATCACCTCAATATCGGCCGTGCTGCTGGCGGTATTGTAACGCGCCCGCACATGGGTCAGGTCAAAATCGACCGTCGGTGTAAATCGTACCGCCGCGTAGAACGGATTGGCGCTGCCGAAGCCGATATTGCTGTAAGTGCTGGGATAGGTGTCATAACGGATCGAATCGTTCAGGGCCAGCGCCTCCAGCGCTGTCGGGGGGGCACCGCCTGATGGCAGTGCCGGTGGTTGCATCAATCCGCTGCTGAAGAGTTGCGGCGGGGCAGCGCCAGACTCGATCAGCGACTCAAAGACCGGCAGTCGTTGTGCCAGCCCGGACGGCTGCGCTGTTGCGCCGCTGACCGGCAACTCCACCAGTTCAAATGCCAGTGGCGCATCGCCGCTATTGGTGATGGTAAGGGTTTCATTGCTGCTTTGTCCTTCGTTCAACGTTACGCTAAGCGAGAGCGGCGAGACGCCGATATCCGGGGGAAGCTGGCAGGCGGTTACCTCGAAGGTCATCGGATCACCGGAGGCGCTGATGTTGGCAATCGCCAGATCGATGGAGCCGGCGGTATAGGCATCGCTGCTGGGGGTGCTGTAGCAGTCGAAATTCTGCGCAGTAAAGGCATCGCCGCTGTCGCCGCGATTGTTATCCTTTTCCAGATCCCAATCGCCATCGGCCTGTTCCAGGGCGACCATATAGTGGTTGGCAGGATTGAGCGGCGGATACCACTCGCTGCGGTTGTTGGATTTGGCATCATCGATATGCCAGATCAGCAGTCCGCTGCCGTGCAGCGCGCCGTCGAAACCGAGCGCCTGGCGATTTTCGATCAGGAAATACTCGCTGCTGGGGGTGGCGGTGGCATAGACCTTCAGCACCGACGCATTGAATTCTACATTGGGCAGACTCTGCGCCGCCTCCAGGGGTAGCTGATGCAGATCGGTGATGTTTCCCGAAGGGGTCACTTCGGTGGGAATTATCCAGCCGAGTTCCGTCTTGCTCCAGGGACTCATGTGTGCCGGCAGCGCGGGGCTGTTCCAGTTGCCGGCGGCCATCAGCCCCCAGTGTCCGATGCCCTCGGAGCTGCCGTCGGTATCATAGAGATCCGGCAGGCCGAAGGCATGGCCGAACTCATGGCAGAAGACCCCGATCTGGATCATGGTGGCGCCATCGCAATTAAATCCCGGCTGGATCACATAATCCTGCACCCGAATAACACCCCCATTGGCAGAAGCGTCATTGGTGAGATATGGGCTGCCCCACCAGGCGGAGTAGGTCCAGCGGTGCGACCAGAGATTGTCGTTACCGCATTCTCCCCCGCTTTCCGGATGCACAAAGGCGACGAAGTCCGCATAGCCGTCATCGTCGCCGGAGTTGGGGATGCCGTCGGGGCCGTCGTTGTCGTACTGCCCGAAGTCGATGCTGCCGTCGTTGGCGTCGAGCAACTCCTTGAGAAATTCCCCGGTCTCGGCATTGGCCGGATTAAGACCATTGCTGGTGCCTTCATAATAAGTATCGTTCTGGGAGACGGTCACCCAATCGGTCACCGTGCCGGTGAGGTTGATCGCACCGTAGGAAATTTCCGCATAATATTGCGACATGGTGCCGGTCGGCCAGGGGCCGTCGAAGAGTTCCTGCTGCAAATCGGCCGCCGGATACGGGTTTGCCCCGGTATTGGCAAACTTGCCGGTCAGCACCGGCACGTAGCGGTTGCCGGCCATGCGGATGCCGCCCCGGGTATTAGCCGCCTCCAGGGATATTTCCCCCCGCAGATAGCGCCGGCGGTTTTCTTTGATCTGCTTGACCAATCCGATCCAGGCCCGTTCGAACTGAAAGACATCCGGGTTATCGGCGCGCATCTTCAAGTAATGCGCCGGCAATGGTACTCCATCGGCCGGAGGCACGATCTGAGCAAACATCGGCCGGGATTGGCTCAACAACATCGATAAGATCAGCAATGAAATACAAGGCAGGGTTCTTCTAATAACGGCAAAGTACCACAGCATCACGCAACCTCCATCATTCTACAAGAGCAATATCTATTAAAGATTTATCGTAAAAAAGGATATTGTCCGGTATCCTGCGGCTTATAAAGCGCCATGTCGCCTCCACAATAAAAAACTATCGGCAGAGGATGCACGATGTTGATTACTTTTAAGTGTTA
Organism: Calditrichia bacterium; assembly: GCA_020635015.1. Taxonomy (GTDB): domain Bacteria; phylum Calditrichota; class Calditrichia; order RBG-13-44-9; family J075; genus JACKAP01. The sequence continues at coordinate 320,384 of JACKAP010000002.1, forward strand.
TTTTACTCCAAAGGGGATGGAATAAATTCTTCTGCCCGAACAGATTCCTCGGCTGACGCCCTCGGAATGACAGCGGCATCAACAAAAAAGCCGCCGCTAAAATAACCGGCAGCTTTTCTGGTCGCACCAAAATAATCTGTAATCAAAAATGCCTGCCGTTAGGGCATTTTTGATTACAGATTATCGGAGTAAAATCATCTTGCGGGTCTGGTTGAAGTGCCCTGCCTGCAGCCGCACGAAATAGATGCCTGAGGTCATCTGCTGGCCGAACTCGTTGGTGCCGTCCCATTCTACCTGGTGGACACCCGGCTGGGTGACGCCGGCAAAGAGGGTCTTGACCGCCATGCCCAGACTGTTATAGACGATCAACCGGATCTGCCCGCCGTCTTGCATACCGGCCGGGATCTCGAACCGGATCTTGGTACTGGGGTTGAAGGGATTGGGAAAATTCTGACGCAAGGCATATTCGCTGGGAACGGTCTCCAGCGCCTGCGCCTCCAGCGGGCCGTGGAAGGTGCGCACCCCCTGTAGATCCACATCGGCGATCTGGTACCAGTAGGCCACCTCCGGCTGCACGGTTTCATCCTCGAAGGTATAGGTTACCGCTGTATTGGAGTTACCGGCCCCCTCCAGCCGATTATCATTTTCGTAACTGGCAATTTTCTGATATTCACCGTCGAGCGCCGACGCCCGGTAGACTTCAAAACCAAGGTTGTTAACTTCGCTTTCGGTGGTCCAGCGCAGACGGATCTTGCCTGCCAGTGCCTCCACTGTAAAGGCACGGAGCGCCACCGGCAGGGAGTTGTCCGAGCCGGTAAAACTGCCCGGGCTGAGCAGCGCCGATTCGTTATCCAAAAATAGTTGGGTATTGATATTCGGCTGGCCGATCCGCCAGGCAAGTCCGCTGGTCTGTGCCGGGTCGGCAATCGTGTAAGTGATGTTGGCAAACGGCAGCCAGTCGGTATTTACCACCGTCCCGTTGCCAATCGAATTCAACTCGCTGTTGAGCGAACTGATCTGGTTGGGAATCGGCTGGGAAAAGGTCATGGTCAGGTAAGCTGAGCCGCTGAATGCCAGCGGGGTAAAGCTGCTGAACGTCAGAGCGCTACCGTTGAAATCGAACACGAAATTGCCCGATCCGGCCCCAAAACTCCCGCTCTGAGCGCGTATTTGCGCCTGTACGGTATAATTGCCCCCCAGGGTTCCCTCATTTTGCAGCACCACAAATTGGAGATCATAGGTCTGGGCCGAGAGAAATCCCGCAATCAACCATAAAATCCCGCAAACCATTAAGCGCTTCTTCATAAACTTCTCCTTCAGATGTCAAAGACGAAAAACTGTCACTATCGATATTCCAGTAAAATCACAACTTCGGTCGTATAAAATCGCATTTTTTTCCAAAAAAGTCAAGCTGATGTGCAATATAAATCAATTTTCTTTGCTCGACCTGTTCATGGCGCGCTCCGGCCCAGCGGCGGAGTTGGTCGGGATCGATCTCCGGATGGTCTTTCAGCGCGGTGGCGACGGTATGAATGATGAAGTGCAGGAAGTAAGCTTCATCGGCCGGATAGCGGTCTTTTCCCGGGAACACCACCCAATCGGAACTGCCTGCCGCCAGGATCTCCAGCCCCGCCGCCGGCAGGTGGCGGAACAATGCCCGCCCGGTGCGGCTGTCGCCGGAGGGCGCGCCTTCCCGGGTGCGCTCGTCCATGGTGCGATGATAACAGGCAAGGATAGCTGCTTCCAACTCATCATCGAAAGGCGGCTGGAAAATAGTCTCACCGTCAAAGTTGATTGTAAACAGATAGTGCCCGCCCTCCCGCAGCAGTCCGGCGATGGCCGGCAGGTAAGCCGGCAGGTCGATCAGGTCCAGAAAGGCATTCGCCAGCAGCAGGTCGTAGCGCGCCGGCGCTCCTTCCCAATCGAGCAGCTCAAACAAATCCAGGCATTCCAGACGCACCCGGGCCTCAATCCCGCTGCGGCGGAGTAATAGATCCGCTCCGGAAGGCTCGACGGTGTAGCCATTCCCTTCTCCCCACACGGTTAACCGCTCGCGTGCTTCGCGAATATTCTCCGCCGAAACATCGATCGCACGATAAAATATCTCCCCTCCCGGCGCTGCCCCCAGGAAGCGCTCCGCCATGGTGCCGATCCCCGCCCCGATCTCCAGCACCTCCAGCGGGTGTCGGAGATCTTTACCGGTGAGCGCCAGGATCATCCGTTCCCACACCGCCCGGTTCAAGGCCCGGTCATCGACGGTCTTTTTGGCGGACAGATAACGCTGGTAATTGAATTCTGTGATCACGGTAATGCTCAGTGGTTAATGGTAAATGCGCAATGCTCAATGGATGTTGGATGATGGATGTTGGGTATTGGTTGTTGGTTGTTGGTTATTGGTTGTTGGTTGTCATTCCGAACGGATGTGAGGAATCTGTGCTGCACCAGGGCGTTCCGTAGTACACAGATTCCTCACCCCTACCGGGGATTCGGAATGACATATACGGCTAAGCCATGTAACATACACCCAAGTCTTATCTGCGAAAATCTGTATCATCTGCGAAAATCTGCGTGCCATTTCACCAGTGCCGTCCGCACCCGGCTCATACTCTCCTCCCAGGTCGGATGGGCCAGGTATCGCTCCCGGGCCGCCAGGCTCATCCGAACCAGCAGCTCGCGGTCGCCGGCCAGCCTGACGATGTGCCCGGCGATGGCGACTGTATCGCCCGGTTTTATCAGGAAGCCGTTGACCCCATCCTGCACCACCTCCCCCGCTCCCCCGTCGGCAGAAGCGATCACCGGCAGACCGGATGCCATCGCTTCCAGATAAACAATCCCGAAGCCCTCGTGATAGGAGGGCATGGCGAAGACATCATGGCTACGCAACAGGGCCACCGCCTGCGTGTCACTCACCCGTCCCGCAAGGGTAATCCGCTCCGGCACGGCGATCTGCCCGATCTGCCGGCGGAGCGCCGCGGCGTAGGCAGGATCGGTCTCCAGGCTGCCGGCAATGGTCAATCGCCAATCGACCTCCGGCATTCGGGCCAGCGCGGTTAGCAAATCATGCACGCCCTTGCGCGGGATCAGGTTGCCCAGGAAAAGCAGTTTCAATGGTCCCCCCTCCCCTGCCCGGCGGCGGATCGCGCTATCTCCAATAGCTATCGTCAGATGATCTCCCGCCGGCGACGCGATCACGCCGGGCTGGTTTACCCCAACCAGTGCCTCCACCGACGTCCGGGTGGCGGCGCTGTTGAAGATGAACCCATCGACACTCGCCAGATATTGCCGCTCCAGCACCCGATAAAAACGGTTCTGCCATGCCGGCCGCTGCTCCCGGCAGCGCAGGTGGTGCACAATGGCGATCAGCGGATAGCGCACCTGTTTCCGCAGCCTGCGGTTGAGCAGGAACAGGGAAGGGTGGTTCAGCTCATCCTGCAGCAGCAGGTCGTAATCTGCGCTCGCCAGCCTGGTCAACAACGCCCGATCAAAATTATCCTCCAGATGCCGCCGGTAGCTGCGCCAGGGCAGCGAGATAATTTCCACCGCATCCCCCTGTTCACGCAGGTATTCCACCAGCTTCCGGTCGTACAAATATCCCCCGGAGAGTGTCTCCAGGCTACCGTAAATCACCAGACCGAGCTTCAATATCCTTCATCCTTAATCCTTTCCCGATACGCCGCCCAGGCAATCTCGTTCTCCCAAATCTTCACCGTCAGCGCCTCCAATCCGGCGACATCAATCTGCTCCAGCAGCCGCCGGCAGCAGATGCGGGCAAAGTGCTCCACGCTGGGATTGAGCCCGGCGAATTCCGGCAGCTCGTTGAGGGTGCGGTCTTTGAAATAGGCCACCAGTCCCTCCAGGGCTTTCTCCACATCGACAATATCCACCAGGTAGCCATGCCGATCCAACTCCCGTCCTTCCAGCCGCACTTCCAGCACATAGTGATGGGAATGCAATCGATTCTCTTCCCCCCAATCGCCTCCGATCAGGAAATGCTGTGCGATAAACTCTCTTTTGACAGCCAACGTATACAATTTGCCTGCTCCGGTTTCTAAAGTTCGTTGGTAAGTTGCCGATCGTTTGTTCTACACTGGAGAAGTAATTCATTGACATACTGGTTGTAACACAAATTCTCTTTTTATCCACGGATGAGACGGATTTTCACTGATTAACTGCTGTTGAACCATTATCTATTCATCAGTAAAAATCCGTGTCATCCGTGGACGAAAAAAGCCTTTTACTTCCCGGCTAATTTAGCCGCAAGCAGGCGGATGAACAACCCATTTTGCAAGATTTTGTTCTGAAAAAATTATGCGGATGGGAAGTTGATACCTGTCACGCTAAAACCGCGCGGCGGTGCTATAATATAGCTGTTGTGCTATGTAGGCCGGGAATTTTGCCACAGAGGCACAGAGGTCACAGAGAGATGCCAGTTTTCGGTTGTCAGTTCTCAGTGTACTCTGTGCCTCTGTGGCAAATAGCCGGTAACGCAAATGTTGATACTGAGTATCTGTTTTTCGGAGGTTTTAATGAAAAAAGTAAGTGCATGGCTCCTGGCCGGGATGTTGCTGTTGCTGGTCGGCGCATCCGGGATGGCCCAGCAATACAACCTGCAGTTCCGGGTGGACCAGGACGCCAATACCGCCAGCGGTGATTTTGACGTCACCCTGCGTATTGCCGCCAATGATACCGCCAACGTCTTCGAACTGGGCAGTTGCAACCTGGTGTTCGATTACAACACCGCCAGCCTGACCGCGCCGGGATTGATTGGGCCGGGGCCGGACTCGCTAATGATCCAGACGATCCACAACTTCAGCGGGGGCAACTACCAGAAGCTGCGCCTGACCCAGCCCTCGGCGGGGCGGCTTTCCCTGAACATCGAGCTAAACTCGCCGGGCAGCGGCACCACCGTGCTGCCCACCTTCATGGACATCGCTACTATCCGCTTCAGCATTGTCGACGAGGGTCAGCCGGAAAATCTGGCCTGGCGCACCGCCTCCCCCAACGCCACCCTGGTCTTCGACCAGAACGAAACCGCCCTGGCCCTGGCCGACAGTCTCTATGGCCCGGCGCTGCTGGCGAATTTGAAAGTGTTTTTGGAGGGACCTTATGATTCGACCAGCAACACGATGGCGACCGGCATCAACGATCAGGGTTTTCTGCCGCTCATCCATCCCTTCAGTCAGTCCCCCTGGTCTTACGGCAAGGTCGATACCGCCACCAGCATCCCCGCGGATATCGTCGACTGGGTGCTGATCGAATTGCGCACCGGTACCAGCGCAACGGATTCGATCGACAGCCGCGCCGCTTTACTGAAGAGCAACGGCTCGATAGTAGACCTCAACGGCAGCAGCCCGGTTACCTTCAATGTACCCGCCGGCAATTATTATGTGGTGATCTATCATCGCAATCACCTGGGGGTGATGAGCGCCAGCGCAGTCAGCATGGCCAAAACCGCCCCGGCTGCCCAGTTTGATTTTTCCAGCGGCCTCTCCCAATACTTTAACGGCTTTGGCGCTCATGAACTCGAAACCAATGTCTGGGGTATGATCGGCGCCGATGCCAACAGCGATGGCGGGGTTTATGCAGAAGATTATACTCAATATCGCTCTAATCAGGGAAATGAAGGTTACGAGCCTGCAGATTACAATCTAGATGGCGGAGTATATGCAGAAGATTATACAATGTATCGGAAAAACCAGGGAGAGGAGACCAACGTAACAATGCCGGTAAGTATAACACCGCCACCACCGCCTACCGCTCCAACACGTATATTTCAGGGAAATAAAGACAAAATACAAAACGAAAATAAAATTTTTCAAAAAACGGCGAAGAGGAAAACCACTAAGAATAAAGAGAATTGACCTCACTGAGAAGGTCTCAAGTTATACATATATAGTAGGTATAAAGTATATTCAGCGAAGGAGAATTTGATGAAGCTTAAGTTAAGATATTTCAATTACATCGTTACCATCTTATTACTTTTGAATGGGATAGTTTTTAGTGACGTAGATACCCGGTTGGCATTCGTTAGCAATACCCCCAATACACCTTCCACCGGAAAGGGCACTTTAATATTGGATGTCGAAGCGATATCTAATGCTGGTGCAGTTCAGATTAACAGTTTTCAGAATGCTTTAGTACTTAACCAGACATTCCGAAATCAGAACCCTGTGGTTTCTTACTCTGCCCAACAATTCCCCGAGCCAAATTATACAACGACACAATCGTATAATGGTGGAAATGGAAAGATAAGTTTAATCTATACTTATTTTGGTGGTGGTCGGGGTACTATCCAAACGTCTTACACACAAATTTTAAGAATCTCAATCGTTTATGATATGGGCAATGCGACGGGTTCGGTTGATTGGTCTAGTGGTGGTCCCCATTTTTATGTAACTGATAATGCTGACAATGTAATCACTGGCGCTGAAGAACCTGTTACTTCTCCATTAACTGACATCACCCTCCCCGTCGAACTCAGCGCCTTCAGCGCTCAGGCGGCGGAAGGTAAGGTGGTGCTCTCCTGGGCCACCCAGAGCGAGGTCAACAACCTCGGTTTCGAGGTCTACCGCGCTCAGGAGGAAGCGGGCAATTATACCATGATCGCCAGCTATGAGAGCAATGCGGCGCTGCAAGGGGCCGGTAACTCCAACGAGGAAATCGAATACCAGTACGAAGACGCTTCGATCTATCCCGGGGCCACCTTCTGGTACCAGATCGCCGATGTGGATTTTGCCGGGGTGCGCACTTTCCACGGGCCGATCCAGGCGGAAGCACTGGAAGCGCTGCCCACGGCTTACGCCCTGCGCAACAACTATCCCAATCCGTTTAACCCCTCCACCACCATCCGCTTCGAGGTGCCGGCCAATGTGAACGACCGGATGGAGATTGTGGTTTACAACGCCCTGGGCATGAAGCTGAAAACTCTGGTCTCCGGCCGGGTGGAAGCCGGGGTGCATGAGGTGGTGTGGGACGGCACCAATCAGCAGGGGGTGCAGATGGCCTCAGGGGTCTACTTCATCCGCATGTTGGCGGGCAAATTCAACAAAGTCCACAAAATGATATTGCTTAAATAATCGGAAAGCAAAAATGCCCCAGAATACGGGGCATTTTTGCTTTCCGATTACTTTGGATGGGAGATACATGGGCTGCCGGTTTTATTGCCGGCAGCCTTTTTTGTTTTGGGGCTGTTTTGTGGCGTTGCCTGCGGCCGCCACAGATCGTGTTGGGAAAATTTGTCTGCTTTAATAGATTGTGCATTAAGTTTTTTGCACTTTTCAAACCATCATTGGTCGTTGGTCATTGGCTTTTGGTTAAGACTGGTCTTTGCCAAAAGCCAATGACCAACGACCAACAGCGCTTAAAAAAATGCAAAAGACTTAGTATACGAAGTAGTCATCTGCGGAAATCTGTCAAATCTGCGGAATCTGCGTGCCATCATTTCCCGTTATAGGTCAACACTACCTGCAAAGCTTCACCGGGATTTTCGTCGAGCATCCGGTAGGCTTCGCCGGCAGCTTTTAGGGGGAAGCGGTGGGTGATGAGCTCCGCTGCCGGCAGCAGTTCCAGCATCTCCCAGGCCAGCCTCAGCCGCCGGGCGGGATCCCAGCGTCCCCGCCGCGCCGGGGCCAGGGTGCTCACCTGGCTGCTGATCAGGCGAATGCGGTTGCGGTGGAAACGCCCCCCCAGATCAAGTTCCACCGGCTTGCTGCCGTACCAGGAGCCGATTACAATCCGGCTGTCGTATCCCGCCCGGGCGATCGCCAGGTTCAGCGCGGCGGGATTGCCGGAAAGCTCGAAGATCAGGTCCGCCGCTCCCCCACCTTCGGCTACTTCCAGTGGAAAGATTGCGGCGGCTGGATCGCTCAATTGCTTTGGGTCAAGGCTTGACTGCGCCCCCAGCATCCGGGATATACTCCGCCGGGCGGGATAACCATCAGCGGTCACCAGCGCCGCCAGGGGAGAGCGTGCCAGGAGGAATGTCGCCAGCAATCCCACAATCCCCTGCCCCAGCACCAGCACCCGCTCACCCAGGAGCGGACGACCGTCGAGCAGCAGATTCACCGCCGTCTCCATATTGGGCAGCAGCACCGCGTTTTCCGGGGTGATGCCCGAGGGGATCGGATGCAATTGATCCGGGGTTGCCAGGAAATGGCTTTCATGGGGATGGAAGGCAAACACCTTGCGCCCGACCCACGCCTCCAGCGACGTCGAACCCGCCGCCAGCACCTCGCCAGCCAGCGCATAGCCGTAGCGCAAAGGGAAACCGGTGCTTTCCTGCAGGGCGGGAATGGATGCATCGGCCAGCATTTTTTCCGGCACCTCGCCGCGGAAGAACAGCAGTTCAGTGCCGCTGCTGATGCCGGAACAGATCGCGCCCACCAACAGTTGCCCCTCAGCGGGCGCGGCAATGGTCTCACGGCGCACTTCCACCCGTCGATCCCCCTGGAAATAGAGCGAGCGCCGCCTCATCTTCGCCCCCGGGGAAAGTCGGCGCGGATCACCAGGTCATCACCGTACTGCTGATAGTGAGGATTATGCAACTCGAGCACCTCCGGCGGCGCAATGCCACAGCAGGGCAGCACTGCGCGCAACCCTCCCACCAGGCAGGGCGCGAGCGTCACCACCAGTTGATCGGCCAGGCCCTGCGCCAGCATCCGACTGATGATCCGCGCCCCGCCCTCCACCATCAGCGTATGGATCCCCTCCCGGCGCAATTCCCGCAACAGCGGCGCCAGCGGCACCAGACCATCGCAGTCCGCGGGGAAGCGCAGTATCCGCGCCCCGCCCTGCGCCAGGATGCTCTGTTTTTCCGGGGCAGCCGCTTCCGCTGCGGCGATCCAGGGCCGGGTAATTTTCTCCTGCAGCAAGCGGGCGTGAATTGGAAAACGAAGGTGGCTGTCCAGTACCACCGGCTGGGGGTGCTTTCCCGGCACCAGCCGCACGGTCAGGCGGGGATCATCGCTCAGCACGGTTCCGATACCCACCAGAATGCCGTCATGCAGCGCCCGTAACTGGTGCACGAAGACCAGGCTCGCAGCGCAACTGAGCGCCAGCGGCCGGCGCGGTACCCCGGCGATGCTGCCATCGAGACTCTGGGCATAGCACAAGGTCACATAGGGCCGCGGCATATCCGGGTCGGCCGCGACCAGTCGCCGGCGGATCTGCGCAAGTAACTCATCCGTTGTGGCGTGACTGGTGTCTGCATGAACTTTCGAATTGCCCGTCACCACAAAGATCCTTTAGATTTAAACATCACTACACTGGACTAAAATTTTGTTTTTTAATAAAATTTTGTGGTACAGCAAAGCGCTTTACAATGAGCATTGACCACTGAGCAATAAGCATTTACCATTTAGTTAGGGCGCAGGCCGCGCCAAGTCATCCGCGTTCTATTTCAGCCTGAGATCGAAGCCCATAATACCTCACCCCTCCCCAACCGATGCCGATTGTGGCAAATGCCAGATCGCGCAGCCGGATCAGCAGCACCAGCCCCAGCGCCACCGGCAATGCGACTCCCGCCAGTCCCAGTGCCAGCACCTGGCCGGCCTCCAGCGCCCCGGCAGCCGCTGGTACCGGCACCCAGTTGGCTGCCCGGGCAAAGCAGTAGGCGAAGCACATCTGCAGCACGGTGATCTGCGGATTGAGGAGATAGAGCATCAACCAGAATTCGCCGATCATCAACAGCCAGCCGATCAGGGAAATAGCACTTCCGCCGAGCAGGAGCGAAATTCCCCGACCGGGAAGCGATCTCAGTTCCCCTTCCACCTGGGAAACCGTCCGGTGAACCGATTCAAAACGCGCCGGCCGGAGCACCCGCTGCCCGTATTTCTCGACAAGCGCGCTAAGGGGACGGGGCTGCCGGATGAACCAAAGGAAAATAATGGTACTAACCAGAAAAATCAACAGCGGCGTCAACCAAAACAGCGGCTGGCGGGACAATCCCACACCGCCATAGACCAACAGCAGCAGCCCGGGCAGGGAGGCAATGACCAGGCCGTTCAGGAACATTTCGAAAACCTTATCCAGTCCCACACTCAGGATCGCCGCCGGAGCGGCCACGCCGTGGCAGCGTTGCAGAGTCAGCACTTGCAGCGGCTCCCCTCCGAAGTGCGCCCCGGGTGTAAGGTAGCTGACCGCAAAGGCCGACAGTCGGTCGAGGGTCAACCCACCGAAAGCGGTGCGGTAACCGAGGATCTTCAGCAGCCACCACCAGCGCCAGTTGAGCACCAGCACGATCACCCCGTTCAGCCCGGCCAGCAGTAAAATCTGCCCGGCGCTCAGACGCCGGAGCACCGCCCGCACCTCCGCAAACTCAACACCAGACAGGGCGTAAAGAAACAGTCCCGCCAGCGCTATCAGCAGTACAAGCGTCAGCCATCGCCGACGCAGGAAGTCTGCGAGGCGTTTTCTATGAAATTTATTGGGGAAAGATTTGATTTCCAATGACGTTACCTTTTGTAAAGGATGAAGGATGAAGGATAAAGGATAAAGTAAAAGACTTAACTACAAGGTTAATATTGCCCGATTTGCAACTTGGCAAAAAACTTAATTCTATCCTCCATCTTGCATCTTTTTCCCTTCATCCTTCATCCTTCATCCTTTACCCTTTATCCTTCATCCCCCTCCCGCCCGACGGCGCAGGAAAGTCTCCTCCGGCGCCCAGAGGGAAAACCGCCCGCTGCCCAGGATCACCAGGCCGATGGTGCTAATCAATATAATGCCATTCCCCCAATTTAGTTCGGCAAACATTATCGCCGCGCCCATGACGAACATCAAGCTCAGAGCGGCAATTCGTCCGGCGATGCCCAGCAGGATCAGCAGCACGGTGAGCAATTCAATGATTCCGACAGCGATCACCATAAATCCAGGATAGCCCACCCCGATCTCCCGGAAGAAAGCCACCTGCCCGCTATAATCCAGAAATTTCTGTAGCGCCGGCCCGCTGACGATGGCCACACACAGGACGCGGAAAAGCAGCGGCAGCCCTTCCTGCAGCGGGACAAAAACCCATCGCATCATGTTGCGATAAAAAGCGGATTCCGGCCGCAGCCATCCGCTCACTGTCAGCCAGTCGTGCAGGAACATCAGCAAAAAAGGGGTCATGAAGACATACGCAGCAATGGTAGTAGCGGGAGGCCGATAAACCGGGAAGAGGATAACCGCCAGGAACCCCATCTGGAAAGCGGCCAGCATCCGGCGAAAGTCGCTGGGGATCAGTGGGAACACCGGCTTTTCCCGGCGCCGGCGCAGCCAGATGCCGGCCTGAAAAAGGTAGTAGGCGGCACTGACCAGCAGGTACGACAGGGGAAGCTGGCCGAATTTTACCCCCAATAGCGGCACCAGCAGAATGCCCAGGGCATCAAATTCGCCGTCGAGGCGTTCGCCGATCCGCGAGGTTTCCCGGCGGCGACGGGCCACGAAGCCATCGGCGTAATCGGCCAGAGCGGCCAGGGAGTAGAGCACTCCGGCGAAAATTTTTAGCGGCGTATTGATTTCCGGCAAAAATACCATCCCTCCCAGGAAGGCCAGCAGGATACCGCGCAGCAGGGTAATCCGGTTGGCCAGGCCGAGACGCGCCGGGGGGGAGCCGGTGATGCGATGTTCTTCCACCGCCGCCCGGTTAAAGCGCCAGAGTTGGAAGATCAGGATGATGCCCCCACCGGCCAGCCAGGGTAAGAACCGGGTACAGCCAAAGAACAATCCCAGCAAGGCAAAACCGCCGAGCAGGAAAAGCAGGTAGGCAACAGCGACCTGCCGGGTTAAACCTGCCATTGGATTGATGTTTGAATGGTGGTTCACAACCATATTTACCCCGCCCTTTCAGGGCTCTATTGTTTTTGGTTTCATCCACCCGGGGTCATGGTTTGCCGTCGGCAATCCATGACCCCGGGCTGGAATATGCCGCCCCTTCAGGGCTGGCACGGAGAAGTATCGTGAGCGTCAGCGAACAAACATCGTGAGCGTCAGCGAACAAACATCGTGAGCGTCAGCGAACAAACATCGTGAGCGTCAGCGAACAAACATCGTGAGCGTCAGCGAACAAACATCGTGAGCGTCAGCGAACAAACATCGTGAGCGTCAGCGAACAAACATCGCGAACGAAGTGAGCAAACATCGCCGGCAAAGCCGGCAAACATCGCGAGCACAGCGAGCATTAAAAAAACCCGGCCAGCAACGCCAACCGGGCTTTTCACAATCAAATCTGCAGGAAAATCTAGTATTATCAGGTCGGTGTGGCTTCGCCGGAGGCGACCAGAGCGTCATCGTCCTGGCTTTTCACCACCCAGAAGAATACCGCCGAAGCGACGATAAATTCGACAGCGGAGATCACCGGGGGAAGGGCCATGTGGATACCGAGCATGAACACCCGTTCCAGCAGCACACCGCCCCACACCAGGAAGCCGACTGCCATCACCACTTTCGGATTGGCCTTCATTTTGCGGGAGATCAGGATCCAGAAGGGGATCACGAACAGGATCAGCGGGATCAGGTAGAGCAGGCTACCAAAAACATCCAGGCGCCGGGTGAAGAAGGAGACTTCCTCAGGAATGTTCCCATACCAGATCACGATATATTGGGAGAAGAACTGGTACCCCCAGAAAATGCTGAACCCAAAGAACATCGTCATCATATCCATCATCGCCTTCTTGAAGGTGCCGGAATGGGTTTCCAGGAGATGCTGATAGCGGAAACCGGTATAGATTGCGGCAAAGGCCAGCCCGCAATAGAAGGCTTCCACAAAGAAATAGGCTCCGAAAAGAGTGCTGATCCAGGGATATTCCAGCGACATCACCCAGTCGAATGCCACCAGGGTTTGGGTGATCACATAGCTAAACAACCAGAAGAGCGCCCACATATTTTTCGTCTTGCTTTCGGTCAACGAGGCTTTGACGTAGACGTTCGCCAACACCCAGGAGATGCCCAGCATCACCAGGTTACGCAGGCTGAAGAAGGGCACATTCAGCCATTGCCCGGGGTGTTCCCAGTGGGTCCATTCGTAGAGATGCACCCGGCCCAGCCCCAAAAACACGGCAAAGAGAATCAGCACAAACAGGATCATGTGCCGTGTGGTGAACAGGGTCTGCTTATAAGGCCGGATCCATTGACCGCCGGCAATATCCGCTGCCGCCGCTACCGCGATCGGCCCCTGGGATACCGCCACGAAAAAGAGCATGCTGTAGAGCAAGGAACCGCCTTCCACCACAAACTCCAGCCCGGCGATTACCACGGCGCCGACGATAAAGGCGATGATCACTTTCATACTTGGAAACATCGTTAGTCCTCGTCTTCAATAATTATCACGTACTCGTTAGCATAATTTTCCGGATTCAACATCTTACTGAACCGGGGTAATTTGCCGAGGATCAAAAGTCCGGCAAACGAGGCCAGCGCCCCGAAAAGGATGGTCAGCTCGAATGCAATCACGGTATAAGCCGGCCAGGAGAAAAAGGGTTTACCCCCGGTGACCAGCTGCCAGTCGATCGCGGTCCAGGCGGTAAAAGCATAGCCGGTCAAACATCCGGTCAAACCGCCCACCAGGGTAAAGTATTTCAGCTTGCTGGGCGATTTATAGTGCTCCACCAAATGCTCGATCTCGTGATCCGGATTGGGCATCACGATCTTCATATTATCCGGAGACATCCCGCTTTCCAGGATGTTCTCCAGCTTTTCCATAAATTGTTCGCGGTTGGTAAATCGGAATTCCATCAATCCACCTCCTCTTTCAATTCGGTGACGGGCAGTACCGGGATGGTCTTGGAGAACAGCAAAAAGAAGGTAAAGAACCATCCGAAGCTCCCCAGGGTGATCCCCCATTCGATCCAGGTCGGGGTATAATAACCGAAGGCATAGGGATCAAAATCGCGCGCCAGGGAGATCACGATAATATTAAAGCGCTCGAACCACATCCCGATGTTGATCGGGATCGACAGCACGAAGAGGTAAATCAGGTTCCGGCGTAATTTTCGCACGAAGAGGGTCAGGGGCGAGATCACGTTGCAGAGGATCATCGTCCAATAGGCCCAGGCATAGTCGCCGGTGAGGCGGTACATGAACTGTTCATACTCGAAGACATTACCCTCTTTTCCCACATAAAGTGCCAGGGCCAGTTCCACGATATAGGCGTAGGAGACGATCAGGCCGGTGAGCATCAACAGCTTGGCCAGTTTTTCGAAATCGTCGATCGCGATATAGCGTTCCAGGCGGAACATCTTGCGCATCGGCACCATCAGGGTGATCACCATCGCACAGCCGGAGAAGATCGCCCCGGCCACAAAGTAAGGTGCGAAGATGGTGGTATGCCATCCGTAAACCACCCCCATGGCAAAGTCCCAGGACACCACCGAGTGCACCGACAGCACCAGCGGGGTTGCCAGGGCGGCGAGGAATTTATAAAGCTGGTTATAATGCTGCCATTCCTTGAAGGTGCCGGTCCAACCCAGGGAGAAGATCCCATAAAGGGTTTTGGCGATCTTGCTCTCCTTGATCCGCCGGGCGATGGCGAGGTCCGGCACCAGGCCGATATACCAGAACACCACGCTGACGGTCAGATAGGTGCTGACCGCAAACACGTCCCATACCAGGGGCGACTTGAAGTTGACCCACAAGTGGCGCTGATTGGGATAGGGAAACAGCCAGTAGAAGAACCACACCCGGCCGAGGTGGATCAGCGGGAACAGCCCGGCGGTCAACACCGCGAAGACGGTCATCGCTTCCGCGGTACGGTTGAAGCGGTTGCGGAACTTCGCCCGGAATAGGAACAGGATCGCGGAGATCAGGGTGCCGGAGTGGGCGATACCAACCCAAAACACGAAGTCGGTGATGTACACCCCCCAGCCAACCGGGTTCATGATCCCGGCTTTACCGAGGCCGTTGATGATCTGAATGGCCCAGGAGGTGGCGCCGATGCCGACACATCCCAGGGCGGTTAAGAGCGCGATGTAGAAAAGAGGGGTCGGCTTGCTGACCGCCGCAAACACGTCCTCTTCAAGTTTTGCCTTATAGTTATAGGCATAAAGTTCATCTCGCTCCGGGACGTTTGACCCCAGCACATTGGTCGAGTGTGAACTCATGCGTGTTCCTCCTTGCGCAGATAATGGATTGCGGGGCTGGTTCCCAAGGCCTCCAGAACCCGGAATTCCCGTTCGGATTGAGATTTTTTGAATACCTGGGATTCCTGATCCAGCAGGTTCCCGAAGGTGATGGCGTTGGTCGGGCAGGTCTGGGCGCAGGCCGGGATCACCTCGCCGTCGCGCACCTTGCGCTTTTCATCCTTGGCCACATCTTTGGCTTTGCGAATCCGTTGAATGCAGAAAGTGCATTTTTCCATCACCCCTTTGGGCCGCACCCAGATATCCGGATTGAGCATCCGGGTCATCGGCTCTTCCCAGGCGCCGCGGTCGGTCCAGTCGAACCAGTTAAAGCGCCGCACCTTGTAGGGGCAGTTGTTATGGCAATAGCGGGTCCCGACGCAGCGGTTATAAACCATCACGTTGAGGCCCTCTTCATTATGATAAGTGGCATAGACCGGGCAGACATTTTCACAGGGGGCGAAGTCGCATTGCTGGCAGAGCATGATCAGGCTGTCCATGCCGCCTTCCTCATTATAATAAGGCTGCACCCGGATCCAGGCCATCTCCCGGCCGCGCACATTCTCTTCTTCGCCGACGCAGGGGATGTTGTTCTCGATATAACAGGCGGAAACACAGGCAGAGCAGCCGATGCAGGTTTCCATGTCGATGCTCATCCCCCAGCGGTACTCGGTGTAGCGGTCGTAGGGATCAGGATAGAGCGTCTCATCGCCTTTGATATGGCCGTGATGGCCGTGATCGTCATGGCCGGAGGGGATGATCTTCCGGTCGCCCTGGGCCACCTTGCCTGCCATGATCGCCAGCACCGCATTGGCGCCGGTCTTACTCAAGCTGAGACCGTCTATGCGGGTGAGGGTTTCCCCGGTGCGCGGATCGACGTCCAGCAGAGCGGGATCGACCTGTTCGCGATGAATGGTCGCGATATTATCCGGCATACCCGGCTGCACCCAGGCGGGCAGTTCCATCGCCCCGCCGCCGCTTTCCAGGCGCACCACCTCGCGTTGTTTGTGGATCAGATTGTTATGATCCAATCCCAGTTCCCCGGCAGCCGCTTCCGACACCGAGATCCACTGGCCGTAACTGATGGTGGAGAGCGGGTCGGGCACTTCATTGGTCAGGGGAAGATCTTTGCTGCGCCCGTCATACATGCGGATCGAGGGCACCACGTAGAGCACCTTGCCGTCGCTGCTGCTGTCGAGCTCGGTGTTTTTCAGGGCATTGACCAGGCCGCTGCTGTTCAGCGACAGACTGACCGCGCCGGCCGGGCGCTGATAATAGCCGGTCTGCAGCGCTGCTGTCAGGGCCGCTTCGCCATAGGTGTTGGTCCAGCGCGTCTTCAGCCAGTCGGCATAGGCAACCGCCGATTCGGCGCCGCGGTAAAGACGGGAGAGTTCCAGCAGAATATCCCCTTCGCTGCGGGTATCGAAGATGGTCTGGGCGATCACCGGCTGGGTGATGTTGACCAGCCCGTTCTGCACCTCCGCATCCCCCCAGGATTCGAGCGAATGGGAGAGCGGCAGGATCAGGTCATACATTTCCGAGTAGCTCTTGACCAGTTCTTTATCATTCTGATCAAGGATATCAACAAATGCGACTTTAAAGGCAGCTTTGGCAAAATTTTCGCTAAGCCGGGTCTGCGCAGGAACGGTGCGGAACAGGGTGTCGGTACGGGTCACGAAAGCCACGCCGATTTGCTCATTCTCCAACCGTTGGGCGAACGCCGTCAGATCATTGACGTTGCCCACCTTACTGTAGTCTTCGGCCCGGCTGAAGTCGACCGTCGAGCCGGTCATGCCGGTCACCCACTGCACCAGCGCGCCGAGCAGGGCGGTCTCGTAGCCATTCTTTTGCTGAGTGGAAACGCCGCCGACAATCAGCAGCGGATTCCGGGCTGCACCCATGCGCTGGGCCAGTTGGTTGAGCTCATCTTCCGACATGCCGGTCTGGCGCACCACCTCTTCGATCGGCGCATCCGGCAGGCTCTCTCGCACATTGGCCGGAAGGTTGTTCTGGGCCAGTTGATTGCCCACAAAATAATTCAGCAGGAAGCTGAGCAGATAAGCCTCGCTGCCCGGGGGCAGGATCTTGCGCTCACTGGCCTTGAAGCCGGTCAGTGACACATGGGGCTCGAAATGGATCCAGGTGAGGTTGTTCGTTTCCCGGGCCCGCTGCAACTGCTGTCCCATGCTCACCGGATTCATGAAGGTCTCCAGGATGTCCGCCCCGACGGTCAGCAGAAAATCGGCATTGGCGACTTTGTAGGACGGCAGGCTGGAAACCCCCAATACTGCCCGGTAGGCGGCGCGCAGGTTGGCATGGGAGAATGCTTCGTATTCCGGAAGGCGTTCCACCCCGGTCTCGCGGGAAAAGCTGTCGATGAGCGCGGAGAGTGAACCGCTGGTGCGGCCGGAGAGATAAACATTGGATTTGCCGGCGTCCCGGGCGGCTTTCAGCGCGTCGGTGATGCTCTGGTAAGCCACCTCCCAGGTCACCGGCTCCAGCATATCGCCGCTCATCTTGTCGAGCACCAGCCCGCCTTTTTTCGGGCGCAAGGGGCCGCGCACCCGGCGGGGATGGTAGAGGCGCATCAGCGACGCCTGCCCGCGCAGGCACAGCGCCCCGTCATTCACCGGATGGTTTTTCAACCCTTCCAGCTTCACCGGATTAAACTCGACCACCTTGACCGACACCCCGCAACCGGCGGGACATTCGCTGCAGGTGGCACTTTTATACATTGCTTCACCGGGAATATACCCTTCTTCTGCCGGGTAGAGGAGCGGGATGATCTTCTCCGTGCTCTTTTCCACGCCACAGGAAGACAATACAGAGGCGCTGGAAGCTACACCGACAAATTTCAGGAAATCACGTCTGTTCATTGAGATCCTCGCTGTTTATATCTTAATGGTGGCAGGTCCAGCAGTCGGTTGGCGCAGCATTCGCCCGATGACAGGACACGCAGAAGCCCATCTGGAGCGTGCGCACCTTTTTGACTTCGGTTACCACTTTCATGTCACCATGACACACCGCACAGTCAACCCCGGCCTTGATATGGCGCTTATGGGAAAAATATACGTGCTTGGGAACACTGTGAATCCGCTGCCAGGGAATCGGCTCCTGCCGTTCCCAGTATTGCTGGAGTTTGATAATTTCCGGCTTGTCCGACTGCATATTGCCGTGGCATTCCATACAAACCGACATCGGCGGAATGGTCGCGAAGCGCGATTCTTCCACATATAAATGGCAGCGGGTGCAAGGCAGGTTTTGCTGCCCCACGCCGTTGCCGGCATGAATATCATGGGGGAATGCAACCGGCTGCGGCGGCGCATCTTCATAGGTGGCCCAGAATACATTCGCCCCGCCGATCGCCAGGGCAACCACCACAAAAAAAGCAGCCAGAATTAGAGGAACAATAATCCGCATTGCTTACTCCGATTCTTTATAAATACAGGTTCATATCTTCAAAAGGTTTATTTATCGATTAACGGGCTTATTGCGCCGGTTCCGCACTCATTTCAGCATACTTTTGCAAGAGATACATCGCGACCGATTCCGCCTCGTGGGGTTTTAATCCCTGATTGGGCATCGCCGGATATTCCGGGTTTTTCTTGACCGGATTGAGCACAAAGGCCTTGAGCGAGGCCAGGTCATCCTTATATTTCGGCAGTACCGACATGTAGGGCGGGCCGACCACTTTCACATCGAAACGGTGGCAGGCGATACATTTGGCATTGTAAATCTCGCTGCCGGTCTCGATGCTGGCCACCGCACCGCCGCGCTGGGCCCGATCGAGGGCGATCTTTTCTTCCAGTTCGGTAGATAATTTTTGCAAGGTGTAGTTTTGATAAGAGAGGGAGGATTCCCGGGCGATATGTTCGTTCACCAGCACGATCAGCAGGAAGACCATCACCAGGGAGAAAATGACAGTGCCGTACTTCAGCTCGGAATTCGCCAGCAGGAAATACGCCATCACCGTAATTCCCCACAGGATGGCCAGGCTCACCACGCTGAGGGTGTAGATGTCCTGCGACTTGGCCATCTCCGGCAAGGTCGCCACGTACCAGACAAAGAAGAGAGTCTGCAGCACAGTAAAGGCCAGGGTCAGCCCGCCGCCGAGTTTTCGGATATAGTCGCGGTACTCCCCTTCAACACCTTCCTTGCCGCCCATCCAGTTAAAAAAGTAGAAGATCATCGCCGCGCCGGTGATCGCCAGGGTGAGGGTGATGAAATGCGCCAGCCGCGCCACCATGTTCCAATCGAAAGTCAAAGGAATAGCGCTGGTGATCAGGGGCCATTTTTCCGGAAAGGTCAGTACCGTCACTGAGCTTACGAAGGCGAAAAAGGCGAAATGAAACGCCCCGATGGCCAGCAGGCCGAGGCCGAGATGGCGGGTAAAATGGGCTTCACGGGAGTTAAAACTCTTCTTAAACCACATGGCCAGAACGATCGATACCACGACCGCCACCAGTGTAACCGCCATATACTGAACGATCGCCACCTCCGCGCCGTAGAGCATTTGGGCAAAACACGCCGCCAGGGTGAAGATCGGCAGCATACCCATGACGATCGCCATTCCCCATCCGCCCATCAGGGTATCGGCAATATCCTGCGAAAGCCGGGAGAACATCGGGTTGTTCTCATTCTTTCCCCGAAAGCTGTAAATCAGCGAGAGCAGCGTGCTGCCGAACAGGGTGCTGATATAGGGAACAAACATCAACGACAGCACGATCACGATATATTTGGCGATCAGGATATGATCCGCTCGTGGAGGTGCCAACGTCACATCAAAAAAATTCATCATATGTTCCTTCCAGTTAAACGCTTATCGAAGTAAAGCTGATCGGAATGCCGATCGAGAAGAAGATCACCTGAGAGTACTGCAAACACGCCAATTGCGGCTGACAAATGGCGCTAGGTTAACAATTACGGCGGTTATAATCAAGCCCTAAAATTTTTCAACCCGTTAGTTTAGGATTATTAAAGACTTCGGGCCGGCAAATTAAAAACTTCACAAAACAAGATCGCTAATATAATACAAAGGAATCAAAATACCAAAACCTGTGATTATTTTCTTGCATTTTTTTTGGGGGAAAGCTGAGCGGCGGACGCCGCAACCGGGGACAACAGCATAAAATGGCGCAGGAGAAGTGCTCTCCTGCGCCGAAGCAACCATTGCTAACGGTAATGCTGCCATATCACCTAAAATCATGCCTCTTTAATCGCATTCACGGTTTCCTGCATCACCTTCTTACCGTCACCAAAGAGCATCAAGGCGTTGTCGGCAGCGAACAGCGGATTGGGGATGCCGGCGAATCCGGGGCTGAGGCTCCGCTTCACCACGATCACCGTCTTGGCCTTGTCGACATCGATGATCGGCATGCCGGAAATCGGGCTGTTGTCGGTGCGGGCAATGGGGTTGACCACGTCGTTGGCCCCCAGCACGATGGCAATATCGACTTGCTGCATGGTCGGATTGATATCATCCATCTCGATCAGCTTATCGTAGGGAATATCCGCTTCCGCCAGCAGCACGTTCATATGGCCGGGCATGCGTCCTGCCACTGGATGGATGGCAAATTCCACATTAATCCCGCGGGCTTCCAGCAGATTATAGAGTTCCCGTACCGCATGCTGGGCCTGGGCCACTGCCATGCCGTAGCCGGGCACCACCACCACCCGGCTGGCGGTTTCCATCAGCATCGCCAATTCTTCCGGCGAGGTGGATTTAACCTTGCCGCCATAAACGTCATCCGCACTGGCGGTTTCCTGAATCGCGCCAAATCCCCCGAAGAGCACGTTGGCCAGGGAGCGGTTCATCGCCTTGCACATGATGTTGGTCAGGATCAGCCCCGAGGCCCCGACCAGCGACCCGGCAATGATCAGCACGTTATTGGAGAGCACGAACCCGGTGGCCGCAGCGGCCAGACCGGAGTAGGAGTTCAGGAGGGCAATTACCACCGGCATGTCGGCTCCCCCGATCGCGACCACCAGCAGCACCCCCAGCACCGAGCCGATGATCACCAGGTACCAGTACATGTTCATCGCGCCGGGATCCTGCACCACCATCACCGCGCAAACTATCGAGGCGAGCAGCAGCAGCACTTTCACCACCTGCTCCCCGGGATAGCGCACCGGCTGATCCGGCACCACCACCCCCTGGAGCTTGGCATAGGCCACCAGACTGCCCCAGAAGGTAATCGCGCCGATAATCCCGGAGAGCGCGATCGCTATCAGCGCCTGCAGGCCGGGGTCACCGCCGGTCAATCCTTCTTTGTAAAGCTCCGCTCCGGCCACCAGCACCGAAGCGCCGCCGCCAAAGCCGTTGAAGACCGCCACCAACTGCGGCATGGCCGTCATTTCGATCTTGATCGCCAGCACGGCGCCGATCAAACCACCGATCACAAAACCGGCGATAATGAGTTCATAGTCCAAACCGCTTCTCAGAAGGGTAACCACTACTGCGATCAGCATACCCATACCGCCCAGCAAGTTACCCCGCACGGCAGTCCGGGGGTGGGTTAATCCAATCAACCCATAGATAAACAAAACCGCCGCAATCAAGTACGCAATATTAGTGATGTTTTCGGGCATGGATCAATCCTTTCTTTTAAACATTTCCAACATTCGATGTGTCACCATAAACCCACCCACAACGTTAATGGTCGCAAACACTACCGCCAGGAAGCCAAGAATATTGGTCAGGGAATATCCCATGACGGTCACCGCATCCAGGCCTTCGTGAATGCTCAGACCGGTAGCGATGATCGCCCCAACGATCGTAATCCCGGAGATGGCATTGGAACCAGACATCAACGGGGTATGCAAGGTCGGAGGCACTTTGGTAATAATTTCAAAGCCGACAAAAATTGCCAGCACAAAAATAGTTAATGAAGCCACAAAATCCATAAGTCAGCTCCTCAGTTTATATTATTTTTCGATTTATCGCACCGCTTCCTAGAGGCCGAGCGCTTCCTTGACCCGCGGATTGACCACTTCCCCACCCTGTGTCACCACCGATTCACGCACGATCTCGTCTTCCATATTGAGATTGAGCTGGCCTTCCTTCACGATCAGGTTCAGGAAATTGGTGATGTTTTTGGAATAGGTTTGGCTGCTGTTGAAGGGAAGTTCGGAAGCCAGGTTGTCGGGGCCAATGATGGTGACGCCGTACTTTTCGACGGTCTTACCCGGCTCGGTCACTTCGCAGTTCCCGCCCCGTTCGGCAGCCAGGTCGACGATCACCGATCCTGGATGCATGCCCTTGACCATCTCTTCGGTCACCAGGATCGGGGCCTTTTTACCCGGCACCGCGGCTGTGGTGATCACCACATCGCTGTCCGCCACCACCCGCAGCATCAACTCACGCTGCTTCTGGTAGAAGGCTTCGTCCATCTCCCGGGCATAGCCGCCTTTATCTTCGGCCGTGCCGGTCTCCAGTTCCATTTCCACGAACTTGGCGCCCAGGCTGAGCACCTGCTCTTTTACCGCCGGGCGGATATCGTAAGCAGACACCACTGCACCGAGCCTCCGGGCGGTGGCAATCGCCTGCAGGCCGGCCACCCCGACCCCTACGATGAACACCTTCGCCGCCACAATTGTGCCGGCAGCGGTCATCATCATCGGGAAAATTTTCGGGAGGTAATCCGCGGCCAGCAGTACCGCCTTGTAGCCAGCCAGGTTAGCCATCGAGGAAAGGGCATCCATGCTCTGCGCCCGGGTAATCCGTGGCACCAGTTCCATGGAAAAGGAGGTCACCTTCTTCTTGGCCAGAACTCCGACTTCCGCCTTGGCGGTCAGCGGTTCCTGAAAGCCGATCACCACCTGGCCTTCCTTGAAGAGTTTTTCATCCTGCTTCCCGGCAGCGGGGTTGGCTCCCAGCCCGCGTACCTGGAGGATGACATCCGATTTCGCGAAGACCTCTTCGCGCTTGCCAACGGTTGCGCCCTTATCCGTGTACTCCGCATCCGAATAACCTGCCGAAAGACCAGCGCCGGACTCAATCATCACGTCCACACCGATCTTCTTCAGGGCCGGAATCGCTGTCGGAACCAGGGCAACGCGTTTTTCATTGGGGAATGTTTCTTTGGGAATGCCCGCGATCATAAGCGTCTCTCCGTTGTTTACAGTCCTGAACAATATTATTTAATTTTGACTTTATTAGCGTTTCGTACCGATCAAATCTATTCGGATCTATATTAACCGCCGTCAAGCGATATTGTCAGAAAAAACAGGGAAAAACAATTTTAACCAGCGCTCAAATTTCGTTGCGCTGTTTTTGGTCATCGATCACAAGCACAAGACGAAATATAGTCATTTTGAGGGATTTATCATGCAATAAAAAAAATTTTTGGGACTGGTTCTTTTCGTCCACCGAATACACGGATTTTTACAGACAGAGACTGGTCCACGGATTACACGGATTTTCACGGATGAACTATATTGTGAATTACATTTTTTTTGCAGTTATAGATTTCTCACAAAATACGTTCGAAATGACGGTGTTGTGTCATTCCGAGACACCAGCCGAGGAATCTGTAATTATAAAAGACTTAGTTCACAATGTATTTAATCCGTGAAAATCCGTGTAATCCGTGGATAAAAAAAAGGCAGATCAAACCGGTCTGCCTTTTTTCTAGAATTAATTTTCATACGACATCAGGGATTGCCCCCACCACAGGCCGGGGCGCCGTTGAGTTTTTCCACCTGCTCCTCGGCATGATAGGAACTGCGCACCAGGGGACCGGATTCGACGTGCTTCAGTCCCAGCGACTCGCCGACGGTCTTGTATTCGGCGAATTCATCCGGATGCACGAAGCGCGCCACCGGCAGATGCCGCTTGGTAGGCTGCAGATATTGCCCGATGGTGAAGATATCCACTTCCACCGCCGCCAGGTCTTTCATCAGCGCCACTACCTCATCATAGGTTTCTCCCAGACCGACCATAATGCCGGTCTTGGTGGTCATGCCGGCCGCCTTGGATTTTTCCAATACCCAGAGGGAGCGATCATATTTGGCCTGCGGGCGCACCCGGCGGTAGAGCCGCGGCACGGTTTCGGTGTTATGGGCCAGGATATCCGGGTGGGCATCGGTCACCAGCTTCAGCGGTTCCCAGACGCCCTTAAAATCCGGGATCAGCACCTCCACCGAGCAGCCCGGGGTGGTGCGGCGAATCTCACGGATGGTCTCCGCCCACACTTCCGCCCCCTGGTCCGGCAGTTCATCGCGGTTCACCGAAGTGATCACCACATGCTTCAGGTTCATCTTCTGCACCGCCAGCCCCACCCGGAGGGGTTCCAGCCGGTCGTAGAGCGGCGGGCGGCCGGTTTTCACCGCGCAAAAGCCGCAGGAACGGGTGCAGACGTCACCCAGGATCATCAGGGTGGCGGTGCCTTTCCCCCAGCATTCGCTCTGGTTGGGACAACGCGCCTCCTGACAGACAGTGTGCAGATTATTGTCGCGCACGATCTGGCTGAGATCGCGGAAGTTCTCATTGACGGAGAAGCGCACTTTCAGCCAGTCGGGGCGGGTTCGTTTATGGGACATGTTAAAAATCCTTGTTTATGGGTGGATGGGTGGATGGGTTTGGGGCGAGGTCAGTAGTTTCCCATACACCCATCAACTCATTCACGGGTTTTATTACAACCAACTCTCATCAAAATTTTCAAGATACGTCACCACCTGCTGCAGGAAGCGGTCGCCCAGTTCCCCGTCCACCAAACGGTGGTCGTAAGAGAGGGTCATATACCCGATCGAGCGGATCCCAAGCACGTCGCCGGCCTCGGTTTCGATCACCACCGGGCGTTTTTTGATTGCCCCGACTCCCAGAATCGCCACATTGGGCTGGTTGATGATCGGGAAACCGATCACATTGCCGAACACCCCGTAGTTGGTGACGGTAAAAGTGGCCCCTTGCACATCCTCCACATCGAGCTTGCGGTCACGGGCACGGATCGCCAGGTCGAACGCGCGGCGGGCCACCCCAATGAAATTCATCTCATCGGCATGCTTAAGGGTTGGCACGATCAGCCCACGCTCGGTGGCGACGGCCATGCCGATGTTCACGAAGTGCTTGCGGATCACCGTATGCCCTTCGATCGAACTGTTGATATCGGGATAGTCGTTGATCGCCTTCGCCACTGCATAAAGGATCATCGGGTTGATGGTCAGCTTCATGCCGTCGCGCTTCTGGAAAGTCTCGCGATGTTTTTTCACCAGTCCCAGCGCATGGCTGAAATCGCATTCCGCCACCCCGTATACGTGGGGAGAGGTATGTTTGCTCTGCACCATGTGATCGGCAATCTTCTTGCGGATATTGTCCATCGGAATGACGTCGACCCGCTGGCCTTCCCATCTGGCGCTGACTTCTGCGGCGCTGGGCGGCGGTGTGGCTGGCGCTGCCGGGGCGCTGGTTGGCGCGGATGCCGGGCGGGTAGACGGAGCCGAGGGCGGCGCAGCCGGTTTGGGCGCGACCCGCCCGCTCTCCAGGTAGCCGAGCACATCTTGCTTGGTCACCCGGCCTTCCAGGCCGCTCCCGGGAATCTGTTCCAGTTCTGCCGGAGAAATATTTTCCTTCCGGGCGATGCTGCGCACCAGCGGGGAATAGAACTTGCCTCCCTTCTGGCGGGGAACGCTTGCTGATTCAGCCGGCGCGGATGCGTTGGCCGATTGGCTGGCGGTGGCAGTGGGCGCACTCGCTGCTTTAGCGGAAGCCGCCGCGGGAGCGCTCGCCGGTGCGGCAGGCGCATCGGCAGCCCCGGCGCCGGACTGGAGACGGGCGATCACGCTGCCCACTTCCACGGTATCTCCTTCACCGGCCAACAGCTCTTTTACCACCCCGGCATAAGGGCTGGGGATCTCCGAATCCACCTTGTCGGTGGAGATCTCTACAATCGTCTCATCTTTCTTGACCGCATCCCCGGGCTGTTTCCACCATTTAACGATGGTGCCTTCGGTGATGCTTTCGCCCAGTTTGGGCATTTCGAAATCGATGACCGCGCTGCCGGCAGCACCGTCATTCGGTGCGGAAGGCGCGGCTGCCGGAGGCGGGGCAGGCTTCTCCTCCGCCGACGGTTTTGACGGGGCAGACGGCTTGCTCTCCCCGGCAGCAGCCTCGGTGTCGATCACCGCAATCACCGAATCCACCGCAACGGTATCGTTCTCCCCCGCCTTCAACTCCACAATCACGCCCTCGTAGGGGCTGGGGATCTCCGAATCCACCTTATCGGTGGAAATTTCCAGCAGGGTCTCGTCTTTCTTGACAGACTCTCCCGGCTGTTTCCACCACTTGACAATCGTGCCTTCGGTGATACTCTCACCCAGTTTGGGCATTAATATATCGGCTTTCATGAAACATGTCTCCTCATTTGAACTCGTTCGAATCTTCATTTTCGATTTTTATTTGGGAAAATCCAAATACTTTCTGAAAAGAATCGATCACCCGCGAGCGCGCCTCGGCCATATCGACTTGTTTTCCGAGCAGTTTCGCCAGGGAGGTGACGCCATACTGGGTGATGCCGCAGGGGATGATCCCCAGATAATGTTCCAGCTCGGGATTGAGGTTAAACGCAAAGCCGTGCATGGTGACCCAGCGGGAGATGCGTACCCCCAGGGCGACGATCTTTTCGTCGTGCACCCATACACCGGTCAGCTTTTCCTTGCGCCCGGCATCGATACCCCAGGATTGCAGCGCATCAATAAACACCTGCTCCAGATGGCGCATATAGAAAGAAATACTTTTCTGGTGCTGATGCAAATCGAAGATCGGGTAGCCCACCAACTGGCCGGGGCCGTGATAGGTAACATCACCGCCGCGGTCGACTTCCACCACCTCGATCCCGCGGGTGCGCAGGAAGGTTTCGGAAGCGATCACATTGGCATCGGTGCCGTTCTTGCCGATGGTATAAACCGGATCATGTTCTAGCAACAGGAGGGTGTCGGGAATCTCCCCGGCAATGCGCAATTGCTGGAGCCGGCGCTGGTATTCCCATACCGGCCGGTACGGTTGCCGGCCGAGATATTGCACCTGCAGATTTTTCCCATTAGTGGCATTCATAGTGTGATTGCCCTGCTGGCTGGTCATCCGATAAGCCGGTCCAGGGAGAAAAACAGCATCACCAGCAGCATATAGATGTTAATTGCCATAAAGCGGGACTTAAAGAGATGGCGGCTCAGGGTTTGCGAAAGCAGCTTGCGGCTGTCCCAGGCCAGCCAGGCGGCAGACAGCAGCAGGGCAGCGTAGAGCAGCGGGGAATCCCCCACCCCGAAAAACGGCAGCATCAGGCAGGCGGCAATCGTGGCCAGGGTCAGGAAAAAGGTAATACGAGCCAACTGGCGGTCGCTCAACCGGCGGGTCAGGGTGGGAAAGCCGGCCCGTTCATAATCTTTGCTGAGATTCAGCAGCAGCAGCCAGAAATGGGGAATTTGCCATACGAAAAAGAATAAACCCACCGCCAGGATCTGGCCATCGAGCAGGTTTCCTCCCCCGGCGGCCCAGCCAATGGCGGGAGGAATGGCCCCGATCAGAGAGCCGGGAACCACGGCCAGCGCGGAAATCCGCTTCAGGGGGGTGTAAACCCCGTTATACCATAGCACATTGAACAACCCCAGCAGCAGAGCAGCGGTATTGGTCCCCAGCAGCAGCACCGCTGCGCCGGCCAGCATCAGCAAAATAGCAACCACCAGCCCTTCCCCGGCAGAGATGCGTCCGGCAGGAATCGGGCGGTCGGAAGTACGCTCCATCAGGGCGTCATACCCCCGTTCCTGATATTGATTAAGCGCTGAAGAGCCGCAGGAAAGCAAAAAGGTGCCCAGGGTGGGCACCAGCATAAACAGGGAAAGCTCTCCGGTGGCGAGAATATAGCCGACCATAGTGGATAGCGCGACCAGTTGAGAGATGCGCATCTTGCTCAATTGCACCACAATGCGTAAACGCTCGCCGGTGCTGTACATACGGTAAGATTGAATCATTATTGAGCCGTATCCGCCGAGGTCACTTGCGGCGCCGCACTACCGCTGCCGGCGTACCACTGATCAAAGGATTCCCGAGGCAGCGCCACGACCTGGGTATACATATAGGCATGCTCATCACCGCAGTATTCGGCGCAGAAGACATCATAGCGCTTCGATTGGTCGGCGGCAAACCACATGTGGTTGTTCAACCCCGGCACCACGTCGCGCTTGATCTTCAGTCCCGGAATATAAAAGCTGTGGATCACATCGGCAGAATTCAGCGACAAATCGACCGCCTGATCGACCGGCACATAGAGCGTATCGGTGGTGGTCCCGTTCTCATAGGTAAACTTCCATTCCCACATCCGTCCGGTAACCTCAACCTTCATGGCATCTTCCGGGATCTCATCCATTTTTTCATAACCGACCAGCCCGTAATAAAACATGCCCATCACCAGGATGGTGGGGATCACTGTCCAGGCTACTTCCAGACCAAGGTGACCGTGAATGTCCTTCGGCTTGTCATTCTTGGTGTGGTGATAGCGAATAATGAAATAGATCATCGCCACCGTAATGCCGATCAAGAGCACCAGGGAGATGACGAAGACAAACAGAAAGGATGCCTCTACCTGTGAGGTAAAATTTCCTGTATTCATATATCAATCCTCATCGAAAAGAAATATCAAAAAAGGTTAGACCGATAAATATCAAAAAGGTAATCATACACACAGCCAGCATCACCCGGAAGAGCAGCGGCTCGTATTTGATGTGCATGAAATACATGAAGACCAGCGTCGACTTGACGGCGGCAACCAGCAACGCCACGGTAATGGTGAGTGCTTTCAGATCCACGCCGGCGACCGCGACCGTCACCCCGGTGAAGACCACCAGGCTGATCCAGACCAGTATGTAAATCCCGTATCCCAGGGAGTGCACTTCATTATGATGATCTTGCATAACGATTTTCTCCTTGCCTAAGTCGCGATTATGTGATCAAATAGAATAAGGGGAACAGGAAAATCCAGATCACGTCGACGATATGCCAGTAGAGTGCGGAATTTTCCAGTTTAATCAGGTTACGGGGATCGTATTTTTCCGGTACCATCTCGTAAGTCACTTTGATATCGATATTCCGTACCTTGTCATCGATTTCCAGCACTTTACCAATTTCGTTGCCGTTGTCAGCCACCACCGCCAGGTGGGCGCCGCCGCGCAGGCGTTCGATGATATCGAAGCCCATCCGCTCTTTATCGACCGGCTTGCGGGCAATGAAATAAAACATACCGCTCAGGATCGCCATTCCGACCAATACGTGGACCCCGTGCAAGCCGGTCATGGCATAATACATATTGAAAAAGATCACTTCCCCATTGCTGTGGGTCAGCAACTCCTCCGCACCGGGATAAAGCCCGTGGTGGAACTTCGCGCTCCATTCAAAATACTTGATCACCAGGAAGGCTAACGCGCAAAGGATGGTGAGGCCGAGCATCCACAGGGAGAGCTTGCGGTTTCCCCGCTGCAGCGCTTCGATCGAGAGCACCACTGTCAAACTGCTGGTGAGCAGCACCAGGGTATTGGTGGCGCCCAGCGCGGTATTGAGCTCGATGGCGGCATTGTGAAAATCGACCGGATAGAGAAACCGGTAAACCGCATAGAGGATAAACAAACCGCCGAAGAGCAGGATTTCCGTAAACAGAAACAGCCACATGGCGATCTTCGCACCCTCGAAATCGCTGGGATGCTTGTGCGCGACCAGGGCATCGGTGTGACTACTCATTTTGCTACCTCCGCTTCAGTATTATGATCGTAGGGACCGCCGTGGACTTCCGGAATCTCGTCAAAGTTCTCCAGGGGAGGCAGATCTTCAATCTGCCATTCCAGGGTGGTGCCGCCCCAGGGATTTGACGGTGCTTTTTCGCCCTTCAGCAGGCCGTGCAGGAGATTGATGAACATAATCAGGATACCGCTGATCAGCACCCAGGAACCCACGGTTGCCAGCTTGTGCCCGAAGTTGAAATATTCCAGGTGATCGTAGTAGCGGCGGGGCATCCCGTTGTATCCCATGACCAGCATGGTGAAATAAAGCATATTAAATCCGACTAACTGCAGGGCCCAGGCGATATTGGCCCAGGATTTCTGATACATCTTGCCGAACATCTTCGGGAACCAGTAATGCAGACCGGCAAACAGGCCCATGATCGTGCCCCCGAACATCACATAGTGGAAGTGGGCAACCACGAAATAGGTGTCATGAAGATGAATATCGAGGTTCAAGACCCCCTGCATCAGACCGGTAAATCCGCCAATCGAGAACAAGAAAATAAAGGAGAGGGCAAAGAGCAGCGGCGGCTCCAGGCGGATCGATCCTTTATAAAGGGTCGCGACCCAGTTGAGCACCTTGATGGCGGTGGGAATCCCCACCAGGAAGGTCAGCAGGGAGAAGATCACATTCGCGGTAAAGCTTTGCCCGGTAGTGAACATGTGATGCCCCCACACCAACGAACCGGCCAGGGCGATGGCAAGACTGGAATAGGCGATCGCCTTGTAGCCAAAGATGGTCCGGCGCGAGAAGGTCGGCATGATCTCGGAGATAATCCCCATCGCCGGCAGGATCATGATATAAACCGCCGGATGGGAATAGATCCAGAAAAGATGTTGATAAAGGATCGGATCACCGCCAATCGCCGGATTGAAGACACCGATGTGCAGGGTCTTCTCCACCAGCACCAGCAGCATGGTGATCCCCAGGATGGGAGTGGCCAGCACCTGAATCCAGCCGGTGGCATACAATCCCCAGCAGAACAGGGGCATCTGGAACCATCCCATGCCCGGTGCGCGCATCTGGTGCATCGTGGTCACAAAGTTCAGACCGGTCAAAATAGAGGAGAATCCCAGAATAAACACCCCAAATACCGCCAGCGGCACGTTGGTGGTGGTGCGAACATTATAGGGCGCATAGAAGGTCCAGCCGGTATCGGGCAGGCCGCCATAGAACAGCGCGAGAAAGATAATCAGCGCGCCGGAGAGATAGAGCCACCAGGAGAGCAGGTTAAGTCGCGGAAAGGCCACATCCTTGGCGCCCAGTTGCAGGGGCAGAAAAAAGTTCCCCAGCGTCGCGGGAATCCCCGGCACCACCACCAGGAAGACCATGATCACCCCATGCACGGTAAAAAGGGTGTTGTAGGTCTTGGCATCCATCAGAGTCTGCCCGACCGTCCACTGCTCCAGGCGCATAAAGAAGCCCAGGGTCATCGCACTTATAAAGAAGATCAGCAGCAGGAAAAGGTACATCAACCCGATGCGCTTGTGATCGGTGGACATGATCCAGCCCAAAATACCGTCATGCCGGCCACGCACTTCCAGATAATTCGGTTCTCGATGATCGACATCAACTGCATGACTTGCCATAAGCAATTTACCTCGATGTATGTTTATTTTTTCGGGTTCTGACGATCAACACCGTCAGGAACAAACCAGCAAAGAGCAGCACGGCGCTGCCGGCAACTCTCATGAAGTTAAACACATATTTACGCCCTGTCGGGTCATAACTGAAGCACATTTTGAGCACTTTTGCAATCGTGGGCCCCACCCGTCCCTGCGAGGCTTCTACGATCGCCATCTGCAGGTCGAACTGGTTGAAATCGATCCCGTAAAGGTAGCGGGCGATCTTCCCCTTTCCGGAGAGCACCATGATCACTGCCGGATGGGCAAAGTCATCCCCGGTGCGGCGGAAAGCAAATCCCAGTTCATCGGTGATGTGCCGAATGTTGGTGCTGTCTCCGGTGAGCCACCACCAACTGCCAGCCGGGAAATCCCGCTCCATCTCCTGCATGTAACGCGCTTTTTTCTCCCGGGCCAGTTCGGGGCCTTCATCCTCATTCATACTGATGGTCACCACATTGAAATCAACCCCCGGCTCCAATTGCACTTTGTCAACCGCATGACGCAGACCGTTGAGCAGCGGCGAGCAAATATTGGGGCAGGTATAGTAGACAAATGAAATGATCGTCGGGCGATCAACCAATGCTGCCACCGTCACTGTGTCGCCGTTCTCATCCAGAAATTGGAAATCCAGATTGGCGGTCTTGCCAAGGTATTCATTTACTCCGATCGGCACATTTTCATCCCCTTCCTTGGCCTGGGCGAGGAAGCTTAAACTGAACAAAAAAAAGGATATCAAGCTGAATGCCCATGATATCCGGTGTGTGAGATACCGCTGATTAAAATACATAAACCACCTATGAAAACTCCTTTCAAACAACCTGCGGGACAAGTGGCACAGCATGAACCACCGCTGCGATTCACCACTTTCCCAAATTTCGCGACAAATATAGTAAATTTTATTGAATACTACAAACTAGCAAACAAAAACCCGGTAATTTTTTGATGCAGCGGCTAAAATTTGTGAGAGTATTCACATAAGCGAGGAATATACCAAAAATGACCAGACTTAACAAGCTAAATTTTTTAGTAAATGGGCCGATGGGGGTAAGCCAATATCAGGGAGAACCATTTCTCGTGCTTACCCCCATCGACCCATTTATTCTTCGACCATTAGATTGGTAAGATATGCTGCCAGACCGGGCGCGGCTGCAACACCGGCCCGGCAGCAAATAACGTCGATTCAGAAAACAAATTTAATGCCGGGCCGGTGTTGCAGCCGCGCCCGGCAACAGCCCATCAGCCGGTGGTTTTCTGTAGCCACTGATTGCAATAGCCCTTGGGATTCATCGGCCCCTGGATAATCTGGCAGCCGCCGCAAAAGGCGCCGGCTTCCGGTGCTTTCCAGAACTGGCAATTGTCGCACACCTTGTTGGGATCGGATGATTTGGAGACATACTGGAAATTCTTGCGGACGTTCAGGTCGGTCTCGGTCAGGCCGCTGGTATCCCCACAGGGATCTTTTTCCGGCGCCGGAGGAGGCGTGGCCGGCTTCTGGGTCTGCCCCCCGCCATTATCCGAACTGCCGCAACTGCTGAGTACGCCCGCAGCACCCAGAACGCTAAACCCGAGTAAAGAAAGGCGCTGTAGAAATTCTTTTCTGCTAATCGAATTGTCCATAACCGGCTCCTTATTTATAGTTTGGTTTCCGATCAAAAGTATAGCCAAAAAAGCGGTGAAAAGAAAGCAAAAAGCGGTTTCGTCAGCGGCAATCTGATATTGGTGGTTAGCCGTTGGTTATTGGTCTTTGGCAAAAACCAACGGCCAAGAACCAAAAGCCAAGCGCCAAGAACCAACTACCGAGTATTTTAAAAATTTTGCGGCAAATGCCGGGCTTGCTGGCTATATTGCCCCCCTTTAGCAGTGGAACAAATTAAATGGTTGGATCATAAGATCTTTCCAGCCGAAAAAGACCAAGAGAGCGGTGCGACGCACGGCTGACAGCAGAATAAGGAATCCCGCATTGTGAATGAAGATTTTGCCATATCCGATAAATCCTGGTCCAGCCCTTCGACCCGCCGCACCGCGTTCCTGACCGGCGGAGGCATTCTGCTGACCATGCTGCCGGTGACCCTGCTGGTACCGGTGCTCAAAGAGCTGGTCAGCGTACAGTTCGAGGTGAGTAACTTCTGGGCCCACGCCTTCATGTCGACCAGCCTGATCGGCGGTATTCTCGCCGCGCCGCTGGCGGGCATGATTATCGACCGCAGCCAGCACCGCCGGCTGCTGATCGTCGTTGCTCTGGTGGGCAACGCACTTTGTTTTGCAGCCATGGCCCTGGCGCCGACCTTTCTCTCCCTGATGACCGCCCGTTTTATCGAGGGAGCGATGCACATCACCGCCCTCACAGCCTGGATGGCCACCGCGGCGGATCTCAGTCCCCGCGGCCGTGCCGGGCGGATTATGGGTGTGCTGGGCGGTCTGATTATCCTGGGCATCACCATCGGCGTGCCGCTGGGCGGGGTGGTGGCCCGGCACAGCGTGACGGCGGTGCTGTGGTTCGCCGCCCTGTTCTCAATCCTGGCCGCCCTGCTGGCTTTGCCCCTTCGCCCGGTGACCTCCAACATCCGGGAACGCTTCCGCTTCCGGGAATATTACGACCATCTCCGGACCCATCCGGAACTGCTGATTCCCTATGCCTACTCGTTTATCGACCGCCTGAGCATCGGGGTGGTGGTCTCCACCCTGACCATCTACATGAGCGACATTCTGGCGCTGACCCCGGCCCAACGGGGTATCGAGCTCTCATTCTTCCTGCTGCCCTTTGCTTTGTTAAGTTATCCGGTAGGCCGGCTCTCTGACCGCATCGGGCGCAGCGGCCTGATGGTTACCGGCAGCATCTGCTTCGGGATCGTCTTCATGTCCTACGGCTATGTCAGCGGCCCGACCCTGATGCTGGCGATGGTGGCCAGCGGCCTGTTCAGCGCAGCGATGTTCACCCCCACCCTGGCGCTGTGCAAGGACCTCTCCCCTTTCCAACATCACGGTATCGCTTTTTCCGGCTATAATATCGCCGGATCGCTGGGGTTTGTGGTCGGCCCCCTGATTGGCGGGGGGATATTCACTTTTCTGGAGAGCCGGATGCCGCTGATAGAAGCTTACCGCGGCACCTTTGTCATCACCGGCATTTTTGAGATCGCCTGCGCCCTGATCTCGTTGCCGTTTTTGATTCGGCTGGCCCGCGCGGGGAGGGTTAAGTGAGGGAAGAAAGAAACACCTTTTGCCACAGAGACACGGAGCACACAGAGCTTGTCAGTTGTCAGTTATCAGTTGTCAATTCTCTGTGATCTCCGTGGCTCTGTGGCAATCATGAAAAACACATAAAGGAAACTGTCATGATGACACAAAAACTTCTGATGCTGTTCTTTGGCGGGATCTTGATTTTGGCAGGTATCATGTTTTTTTACGGCCGCGGCTGGCAGGCCGATCCGCCGCCCCCATTGCTGAGCGAGGTGCCGGAGTTTACCCTGACGGAACGCAGCGATCGCCCCTTCGGGTTGGACGATCTGAGAGGCAATATCTGGATCGCCGACTTCATTTTTACCACCTGCGCCGGGCCCTGCCCGATCATGTCGCAGAGAATGAGCCGGCTGCAATCCGATTTCGCCAACGCCGCAAAGGTCAAACTGGTCTCCTTCAGCGTCGATCCGGAACAGGACACCCCAGAGGTGCTGCGCGCCTATGCCGACACCTATCAGGCGCAACCGGACAAATGGTATTTCCTGACCGGGGAGCGGGAAACGATTTACGATCTGGCGATCTCCGGCATGAAGATCAGCGTGCAGGGCGCCACCGTCACCAGCCCGATCATCCATAGCACCTATTTTGTGCTGATCGATGCCAATGCCCGCATCCGCGGCTACTACAACAGCAACGAGCCGGAGGCGTTGGAGAAATTGAAAACTGATGTGAATATGCTGCAGCGGGAAATGTAGTACGGTTTGTCTCGGAAGGCTAACACTCAACTAATTTGCCACAGAGGCACAGAGAACACAGAGGTTTTTTAATCTTAGTTCTCTGTGATCTCTGTGCCTCTGTGGCAAAACTCAGAACTCAACCTTTTTGTGCTAATTTGACAGACTGCGCAATTACTAGCGGAAAAACAGCGGGTATTTCGCCGGGTTGGCCTCGTGCATCAGGTCGTATACGATTTCCAGCACCGACTCGGTATTGGGCTTGGAGCTGTAGTCTCCATCAGAGCCGTAAGCCGGGCGGTGCGGGGCTGCGGAGAGGGTGCGCGGTTCGGAATCCAGCCAGCGATAGCCGCCCTGCTTTTCCAGCACTTCCTGCATCATGTAGGCCGTCGTCCCCCCGGGCACGTCCTCATCGACAAATACCACCCGGCTGGTTTTCTTCAATGATGCCACAATCATCTCCGGCCGGTCGAAGGGCAGCAGCGACTGCACATCGATCACTTCCACATCGACTCCCAACCCCGCCAGCAATTCGGCTGCTTCCATCACAATGCGGCAGGTGGCGCCGTAGGTGACCACCGTGACGTCGCTGCCCGGGCGGAGAATCTCCGGCACTCCCAGCGGCAAAGTCAGCTCGGCAATGTTATCCGGCAGGGTTTCGCGCAGGCGGTAGCCGTTAAGCACTTCCACCACCAGCCCCGGCTCGTCAGACTGTAACAGCGTATTGTAGAACCCCGCCGCCCGGGTCATGTCGCGCGGCACCAGCACATGGATCCCCCGCAGCAGGTGAATGATCCCGGCCATCGGTGAGCCGGAGTGCCAGATGCCCTCCAGGCGGTGCCCGCGGGTGCGGATGATCACCGGCGCCTTCTGCCCCCCCTTGGTGCGCCACTGCAGGGTGGCGAGATCGTCGGAGAGGATCTGCAGCGCATACAGCACGTAATCAAGATATTGGATCTCGGCGATCGGGCGCAATCCGCGCATCGCCATGCCGATGGCCTGCCCCATGATGGTGCATTCGCGGATACCGGTATCGGACACCCGCAGCGGGCCGTATTTATCCTGCAGACCGCGGAAGCCCTGGTTGACATCGCCGATCTTGCCCACATCCTCCCCGAAGGCGATCAAACGGGGCTCCCGTTCCAGAGCCGCATCGAAGCAGGCATTCAACACCTCGAAACCAGTCTTGCTGGGAGAATTCTCCGAATAGACCGGTTTGACCTCCGGCACCCGCAAGGCGGATTGCGCCGACTCACTGTACAGGTGCGAGGCATACCGGTCGCGGTTTCGCGCCGTCTCCTCCTCCTTCCAGCGGAGCAGCGCCTCCCGGCCGGGCAGCGCCTCCCGGCGGGTGGCGATCAGGGCATTGCGCAGCGCCACCATCACGTCGCGCCGCTCAGGATGCTGAAGGTGATAGAGCCGCTGGCAGATGCCGCGCAGGGTATCGCCTTCAGCCGACTGCCCCGCCAGTTCCTCGATGATCCCGCCGACAGTGTGCACATCCGCACGGATCGGGCCTTCAAAGGCCTCCCAGGCGCGGTCGCGAATCTCCTCCACCTCCTGGCGGCTCTCCATCTCCAATTGGTCCAGTTCCGCCGCACCGGCCAGTTCCTGCTCGATCATCCATTCGCGCATTTTCTTCAAGCCGTCAAAATCCTGTTCCCATTGCAGCCGTTCTTTTGATTTGTAACGCTCGTGACTGCCGGAGGTCGAATGCCCCTGGGGCTGAGTGACTTCCACCACGTGCACAATCGCCGGCACATGTTCCTTGCGGGCGGTGTCCGCAGCTTTTTGGTAAATATCGATCAGCGCGGGGTAATCCCAACCTTTCACGGTATAAAGATCAAATCCCTCCCGGGCGCCGCGCTTGCGCTGGAAACCCTTGAGAAGATCGGAGATATCCTCTTTCAGTATCTGATGTTCATTATCGACGGAAATCCCGTAGCCGTCATCCCAGATCGACAGCACCATCGGGCATTTCAGCACGCCCACGGCGTTTACCGCCTCCCAGAACATGCCCTCCGCGCAACTGGCATTGCCGATGGTGCCAAAGGCGATCTCATTGCCCTGCCGGGAATATTGGGTAAATTGCTGCAGCTCGGGCAGCTCCCGGTAGAGCCGGGAGGCGTAGGCCAGACCGACCAGCCGGGGCATCTGGGAGCCGGTGGGAGAAATATCGGAAGCGGAATTATACATCGAGGTCAATTCCATAAACTCGCCCTGTCCATCGAGGAAGCGGGTGCCGAGATGGCAGTTCATCGAGCGTCCGGCGCTGGCCGGTTCCGCCTCCACGTCCGCATGGGCGTAGAGCTGGGCAAAAAATTCCGCGATGCTATGTACCCCCAGGGCCATCAGCAGGGTCTGATCTCGATAATACCCGGAGCGAAAATCCCCTTTCCGGAACGCTTTGGCCAGCGCCAGCTGCGGTATCTCTTTTCCATCGCCGAAGATGCCGAATTTTGCCTTCCCCCCCATCACTTCCCGGCGACCGATCAGACTGGCCTGGCGGCTTTGATAGGCAAGTTTGTAATCCGCGATAATCTCCGCAGCACTCAAATTTATGGTCTTCAGGCGAACCGCCTTTTCATTCAGGTCAATCATGCGATACACTCCTTCGCGAAATTCTCAAGCTGCAATTAATACCGCGAAAACCGAATTGCCAAATGGTTTAATACTTTTTTTTGCTTGACATATTACATTGTGAATTCAGTTGTTTAAAATTACAGATTCCTCGGCTAACGCCTCGGAATGACACACGGCCGTCATTTCGAACGCAGTTTGTGAGAAATCTAAAACTGCATAGAACTTAATTCACAGTGTAATATCTGTGTGCAAAAAAAAAGCTGCCGGAGTACCGGCAGCCTCAAATTTGGATCAAAATGATATATGATTTATTTTTTGACTTTCATCTTGATCTTGACTTTCATCTTCATAATACCTGCCTCTTTGGTTTATGCAAATTCCGGCCGTGCCGGGATGCTTTGTTTTACGGCGCGCAAACTTAACCTCGCGCCGACGATTCACCAAGCCGTTTTTTATTTTCGGTTGATGAACATGCGGAACAGCGTCGCGCCGATCAATACCCCCACGACATCCGCCAGGGTATCGTAGATATCGGCAGTGCGTCCCGGTACGAAGTGCTGATGAAATTCATCCAGCACCCCGTAAACACTTCCTAAAACGATGGACAGCAGGTAAAAGTTTCGCTGCCAGACCAGCACCTGGTACTGAAAATATATCGCCCGGCCGATGAGGAATCCCAGCAAAGTATAAGCCATCACATGACCGATTTTATCTTCGAAACCGATCGCCAGATCGGGCAGCGGCACCCGCGGGATCGATGATACAATAAATATCATTATCGCAAAAACAATTGCCGGCGCCTGGTAACGCCAAAAATTCATCCGATTGGTGGTAATCTCCATATTTAGTCCCTTAACCCTTCAGAATATCCCCTGTTGCTTGGAATTATTGGTGTGTGTTTGGAATGATTTGAGTAGAGCATATGTGAATGGGTATATGGGTGTACGGGTGTATGAGGAATACACCCCATCGGCAATGCACCCCTGCCCCCATAAACCCATTTACGAGAAAATGATCCGATGAACATCGATCCAGGAATTAAACCTATTTATACGAATCGGAAGTTGCTGTAGATCAAAAAATAAGATTTTTTTGATATAACGGTTCAGCTTGTTCTTTCACGTGAGCTTTGATCATCGAAACATGGCAGTGGCTGGAAGTTGACTGCCACTGCTACTGCCGCTTAAAACCAATACGACGTGATAAAACCCGGCTCAACTTTTACGGCGGGACTTGCGGGCAGTGAGGGTCTCGGCATGGGTGAGACCGGCTTTGCCGAATTTTTCCTGGAGTTGGTCCATCACCTTCTCCAATACGGCTTTGCGCTGATTTTCGACATCCCACAGGCTGGTCTGACTCCCGGCTTCCGCCACCAGGTGGCTAACCCCTACCCCGATCAGGCGCACCGGCTTTTTCAACTCGCCGAACTGCTCGAACAGTGCCTTGCAGACCTTGTAAATATCCTCGGTCAGGTTGGTGGGATGGGCCAGGGTCTTATTGCGGGTAAAGGTGGAGAAATCCTCAAAGCGCAGCTTCAGATGAATGGTCTTGCCACGATAGTCTTTTTTGCGCAGGCGGGTGCTGACTTTTTCCGCCAGGTAGAGCAGGGTGCTGTTGAGCAGTTCCCGGTCGTTGTGATCCTCCCCGAAAGTCGTTTCGTGGCTGACCGATTTGATCGCTTCCCGCTCCACCACCTCGCGCTCGTCGATTCCCCGGGCCAGGCGGTGCAGATGCGGTCCCATCTTGCCGAACTTCTTTTCCAGCACTTCCAGAGGATACTCCCGCAACTGCCGCACGGTGACGATGCCCAACCGCGCCAGATTCTCTACGGTCTTCTTTCCCGCCCCCCACAGTTTGGTCACCAGCAGGGCGTCGAGAAAATCCTGCACCGCTTCCGGGGGGATGATGGTCAACCCATCCGGCTTCTGATAATCGGAGGCGATCTTCGCCACGCTTTTCGAGTTGGAAATCCCCACCGAGGCGGTCAGGCCGGTGACGGCATGAATACGGGCTTTAATCGCCGCTCCCAACTTGGCAACGCCCCCGAACAGATGGACACTGCCGCTGACATCCAGGAAGGCCTCGTCCACGCTAACCACCTGGATTAGCGGGGTGAATTCTTCTAAAATCGCAAAAATTTTCCGGGAATAGGAGGCATAGAGGGCGCCGTCCGGTTTGCGGTAGATGCCGTGAGGACATAGCTGGTAAGCACGGGAGATCGGCATGGCGGAATGTACCCCGTAAGGCCGGGCTTCGTAGGACGCAGTAGAGACCACCCCCCTTCCCCGTCCGCCCCGGGGATCTGCTCCCACGATCACCGGCTTGCCGCGCAGTTCGGGATGCTCCAACTGCTCGATAGCAGCAAAGAAGGCGTCCATATCGACATGGGCAATCACTTTTCTCCAGTCCGGGGTCATAGCTGCAGGACCATCAACACGATCACCAGGCTGCCGATTGCTGCGTAGGCGAGATTACGGAAAACACTGTCTTTGCTCTCAGGGGAAGCAATATTGGTGGCATCCCCTTCCTGCACGTTTTGAGTCGGAATCTTAAACGTGCCCTCCATGCTGAAATGCTCCGAGGCGCTGTCCCCGGCAGCAGGATATTGGAAGGATGCCTGGATAGCGCCATTCACCGTGCCGCTGATGGGGTCGCTCTCAATTCGGTAAGTGCCGTTATGATCATGCGCATAAAGGCGCATACGGGTAAACCGGCCATTGGGATTGATAAACAGGTTGGAATCGGCAGCGCTGACAACGACCTCCCCGTTAATCGAATTGCCCAGATCAACATAAAAATCATAGGGCACGGTATCTTCCTCCCCGCCGTTGTTCAGGATCATATGCAGCACGTAATGCTCCCCGGCGTCAAGCTGAGGATAATAGTAAAACACCGTAGCGCCTTTTTCCTGTACCTGCAGGGTGGTATCATAATCGATCGAGACATTTTTGTAAAGATCGACGCCGCCAATGTAATATTTCACTGCGGGCCGGTCGTTGATCTGCACCATTACTTCGCCGAAATTATCCACTTCCACCTGGGGGAATACCACATTCATGCACAGTGCAGCAACAACCCAGATCCGCCAGATATTTTTCATGAATTCCTCATTCCTTAGTTGTTAGTTGTTGGTTGTTAGTTGTTGGTGATTGGTTCTTAAGAAAAGCTGTCATCAATCACCAACAACCAACGACCAATAACAAAAACCGAAAACTTCAAATACAATTGCTTCCTCACAAACAGGACAAGTCCTCAACCATCATTTCTTCTCCCCCCGGGAAATGATCGCCTCTACCCGCTTCATCACCTCGGCGTCATGCTCGAAGGTATTGTCGAGATAGATCTTATAGTATTGCTGGGCCTGAAGATATTTTTCCTCCCGCTCGGCCAGAAAGCCCAGGTAGCGGTAGGCCGGCCAGAATTCCGGCCGGATCTGAACGATTTTCTCGAAATAGGGTTTGCCGGCGCTGTATTCGCCGCGGTCGTAGAGCATATGCCCCAATTCGAACAGAATATCGACATTGAGGCTGTCGAAAGCCAGCACCAGGTTGAGCTGCTCCCGCGCCACTTCCGGCTTGTCGAACCTCAGGAAATAACGGGCGCGGTAGAGGTAGATCTCCGGATCGCGCTTCATATACACTTCCGCCGCGTTGAGATGGGAAATCGCCTCATGATAATCGCCCAGCGCATACTTCGCAAACCCAAGGTGCTTCAGCGCCACCGGATCATCCTTGATCAGGGCGGTGTAACGCTCTAACGCCTCCACCGACTTTTGATATTCCCCGGTCTGATATAAGCATAACCCCAGCCATTTCCAAAGCACGGTGCGGGGTGGGTGGC
This sequence comes from Calditrichia bacterium, assembly GCA_020635015.1. Taxonomy (GTDB): domain Bacteria; phylum Calditrichota; class Calditrichia; order RBG-13-44-9; family J075; genus JACKAP01. Next base: position 362,199 of record JACKAP010000002.1, read on the forward strand.
TCATTCTTTGATAGGATTTCAGGTTGTCGATCGCCAGCGGGTAAGTGCCTTTCAGGTAGTATGCAATGCCCAGTTTCAAATAACCGTCCGTAGAATCGGGATAGTTTTTCACCAGGTGTTTGAGATAAGACGCAGCGTTCTCGTGATCGCCGGCATCCAGGTATAGCTTGCTGAGGCGGGAGAGCACATCGGGGTGGGCACTTTTGTATATCAGGCAGGTTTCGTAGGCGGCGATCGCCGAATCGGGTTGGTCGAGCTGTTCCCAGAGCCATCCCCGGATCTGGTGAAAATTGGCCAGGCCGGGGTTGTAATAAACCGCCGAATCCAACAGCGCCAGGGCCTGGGGAAAACGGTTCTGGCGAATTTCATCCTCGGCCAGATAGTAGAAATTATAAGCAGCCTTGGCGCGGTCCGGCGATTTATTACGGCCGGCCCTACCGGCGCTGCAGTTGAGGAGGATCAGGGCGCAGAGACTGACCAGCGCAATCACCCAAAGCGGCATCCCGGATAATAGTTCATCCCGGTTTTCCCGCTCGCTGTGTTCGGCGCCATTCACAAGTGCTCCTCCTCATGCTTATGCTCTATTTAAGCATTCTACCCCAAAAAAGTTTCCCGGGTGGAACGATAAGCATCGAAAGTAACACAAATCTCAGGTGATATTCAACACATTCTCAAAAATAGTGCGCACGCTGTGGCGGGTGATCTCCGGATAAAACAGGCCGGGATACTGACGGGCGCTTTCCAAATCCCGGGGCAATTCCAACTGCGCCTGAGAAACGCTGTAGAACCAGCGGTTTTCCAGCATGTATTCGGCCAGGTACGTCTGCTCGGTCTGCCCGGGGGTGGGAATCAACAGCGCCGGCTTGCCCAGCTCCGCCAGTTCCATCAGAGTGGAATATCCCGGGCGGGAGACGACCATCCGGGCCTGGTTAAAGAGGCGCGACATGGTTTCCCGGGGCAGGTGGGCATATATTTTCAGATCGGGGCGGTCGAGGAGCAGATCCGCCGACTCGCTCTTTCCCAGCACCACCACTTTTCGACCCGGCACCCGGTCGATACCGGCCAGGATTTTTTCCTCCAGCAGGGTGCGCTGAGGCTCCGGTCCGGAGATCGTCACCAGCAGGTCGAGGCTTTCATCGCCCGAATACTTGCAGACACTGGAAAGCAGGCCGCCGTAAACATAGCGATTGCGGTCATGGGGCAGACGGCTGAGTTTGCCACTGAGCAACCCTCCCCGGGGCCCCGGCAAGTCGGGAATGATCACCCGGCGGTACTGGCGGTGATAATGGAAGTTTAATTGCGCGGGCAGGCCCTCCAACCTTTCCAGGGCCGGCGGCAGGGCAAAATAGATCTGGTGACTGATGAAATAGGAAGGCACTTGGGGGTGATACATTCCGTAGCAATGGTCGCTGACAATCAAATCCGGCTTAAACTCCGCCACCACCCGGCGGCAGCAACGATTCTCGGCGCGGATCATTCGCGCCAGACGGGGAGCCTGCAGGGCCAGCTTCAGCAGCAACCCCTCCCCCCGGCTGTATTCGATGGCGTAATCCGGGGTTTGCACATAAGGGCATTCCGGCAGCTCGCGGCGCAGGAAGGCCAGAGAACGGCCGCTGCTGCCCAGGAGCACCTCCCAGCCTTGATCGCGAAATTCCCGCATCAGCGGAAGGCTGCGGGTGGCATGCCCCAGTCCCATGTTGAGGGTGGCGTAAAAAACCCGCCCGGCGCTCATGGCGCTGCCGGCGCCTGCTGATGAATCCACTCCGCCACCACTTCGGTCACTTTCGAGAGGGTCTCCGGATAGCTGATCCCCTGCCGTATCAGCACTTTAAAGGAGTGGTCTCCTCCCTCTACCCAATGCAGCCGGGCGCGGTCGCGCAAGCCGTTGAGGGTCGACTGCAGCAGGTCCATCCGGGCAAAACCGTCACGGGTGCCCTGCACAAAGAGCATCCGTTGCGGCAAGGGGTAGAGATAATCATCGCGGATCTCGTCATACTTGCCGGGCGCATGCAGGGGGTAGCCCAGGAAAACCAGCCCGTCGACTTGAGGAAACTCGCCGGCCACCATAGCGGCAATCCGCCCGCCCATGCTTTTACCGCCGATGAAAAGCCCGCGGTATTTCATGTTTTCCCCGACCCATTCGATAACCCGCTTCCAACTGTCTTCCAGCACTTCCGAGCGGTCGGGCAGCTTTTTGCCCTCCGTCTTATAAGGAAAGTTGAAACGCAGTACCGTCACCTCCCGTTTCTGCAGGCCGTCGCTGATGGCATTGATAAAGGGGGAATGCATGTCATTTCCAGCGCCGTGCGCCAGGATAAACAGCGGCTGATCCGGCTCCGGCCGCTCCGGTAAGGCGATTTCGATCTTCTTGTTTTCGTAGAGGGTTAGCGTTTCCACGACCATGGTGTTCTCCCGTAATGAAGTATTCGTAAATTATAATCTTCGATTGTTAATGGGTTGATGGGTGAATGGGGAAAAACGGACCTCCCGCCCACTAATGTAAAACCCATTAACCCATCGAACTAAGCAGATTTTTTACCCATTGCGATGACCCACATCACCGGCCGGGAAAATAGTTCCCCGGCAGAAAATGAAAAGGGGCACCTTGCGGGTGCCCCTTTATCATCGAGAGAAGTCATCAGAAACAAAGCAACGGCGTCGTATGAATTATTTACCCGCTTCCGTATCGCCTTCGGCGGCATCGTCTTTCGTATCCGGTTCCGCTTCATCTTTCGTCTGCTTGGCCGCTTTGCTTTTGGATTTTTTCGCGCTGCTGTCGTCTCCGTCGGTATCCGTCTCCGCTTCCGTTCCGCTGTCGCTCGCTTTCGCCGTGGTCTTCTTCGCTTTCGCTGCCGGTTTCGCTTCCGCTTCCGCATCCGCCGGACTGTCGCTTGTTTCTGCTACTGACTCAGCCTCTTCTTCGTCTTTGCCTTTCTTCTTGGCGGCGGCTTTACGGCCTTTACCCTCTTCCGGCAGCTCTTCCAGCTCCGGCACTTCCTCGACCATATCCTTGAGGGTGGTCGTGGTGAGGGCGTGCTCCGCCATATATCCGTCGATAATTTCCTTCTCTTTGCCCTTCAGGTATTCGCTGACCGAGAGCACGATCCGTTTGTTCTCCTTATCGAACTCGATCACCTTCAGGGGCAGATCGTCGCCCACCTTGAAGTGGTCGGCGGCGCGCTTGATGTTCTGCTTGCCCAGCTGGTTGAGGGGCACAAAGGCATCCACACCCAGCGGCAGGGTAACGATCACCCCTTTATCGATCAGGCGCACAATTTTGCCGGTCGCTTCGGTGTTCACCTGGTAGGCATTCTCGAAGGCATCCCAGGGATTGGCTTCCACTTGCTTGTGACCAAGGGCGATCCGCCGCTCTTCTTTATTGATATCCAGCACCACCACTTCAATCTCCTCGCCCTTGCGAATCACTTCCGAAGGATGGCGAATCTTGCGGGTCCAGGAGAGATCGGAGATATGCACCAGGCCGTCCACCCCTTCTTCCAGTTCCACGAAGGCACCGAAAGGGGTAAGGTTGCGCACCACCCCTTTGTGGCGGCTGCTGACCGGGTATTTGACTTCGATATCTTCCCAGGGATCGGGGGTGAGCTGCTTCAGGCCGAGGGAGATCTTGCGCTCTTCCGGCTCGATGCTCAGCAGCACCGCTTCCACCTGCTCGCCTTCCTTGAGGATCTGGGCGGGATTTTTCACGTGGTGCGACCAGCTCATTTCCGACACGTGGATCAGGCCTTCGATGCCATGCTCCAGTTCCACAAATGCGCCGTAATCGGTCAGGCTGACCACTTTGCCTTTCACTTTCGAGCCCACCGGGAAGCGCTGGGCAATGTTCTCCCAGGGATGGGGCTTCAGTTGCTTGAGGCCCAGGGAGATGCGGGATTTATTCTCGTCGAAATCCAGGATCATCACATCGATCTCTTCATCGAGATTGACCAGTTCGCTGGGATGGTTCACCCGGCCCCAGGAGAGGTCGGTGATGTGCAGCAGGCCGTCTACCCCGCCGAGGTCGATGAACACCCCGAAGTCGGTAATGTTCTTCACCACCCCGCGGCGCACCTGGCCTTTTTGCAAGGTTGAGAGGATTTCCGCCCGTTTGCTTTCCAGCTCTTTCTCGATGATCGCACGGCGGGAAACCACAATATTCTTACGCTGGGCATTCACTTTCACAATTTTCAGGTCGAGGGTCTGATTCACGAAGGCGTCGAAATCGCGGATCGGCTTCACATCCACCTGGGAGCCGGGCAGGAAGGCATCGACCCCTTCCAGGTCGACCACAAAACCGCCCTTGATCCGCCGGGTAATGCGGCCCTGGATCACTTCGCCGTTCTCGTGTACACTCATCAAGCGGTCCCAGGTGCGCAGGAAGTAGACCTTGCGCCGGGACACCTGGATGTTCCCTTCCGCATCTTCCGGGGACTCCAGGAAAAGTTCCACATCGTCGCCAACCTTGAATTTCTTCAGGTCGATAAATTCTTCGATCGGGATAATGCCTTCGCTTTTGAAGCCCAGGTCGACGATCACATGGGTGGCGCCGATCTCGGCAATGGTTCCTTTGACAATATCGTCTTCCTTAAACTTCTCGAAACTCTGCTCATAGAGATTCATCAAGAAAGAAGGATCGTCCTCTTCCGAGGCCATCATCGCTTCCAGGTCTTCCAGCTTTACCACCTGGCCGGGTTGAAAACCGCCTTCCTTGGTGCCTGCCGGTTGGGTTTCTTCGACAGACGGGGTTTCAGCTTGCACATCCTCTGTTTCAAGCTGTTGTTGTTTAACATCATCACTCATTTAATCACCTCATTTTGGATTTAGTTTTCCCTTAGTGGGAATTACACAGCCGCCAAAGTTAATAGGGAGGTCAAGGATATCAAAATGTTTTTTAATTTTCGCGGAGGGCGGAGAGCAGAGGGCGAAGGGCGGATTGAATCAATAAATGCCTGAGGCAATGTTCTTCTGTGTTAATCCGTGTAATCCGTGGACAAAAAGTCTTTCTCTCCCCCACCTCAATAAACTCTCACCCAGATTTTTTAGATAAATCACTTTTACCAGCTATTGATCTATTATATATTTGATAGAATTTTTGTTCAGGTTTTACCGGTTCATCCATAAAGTCGAAGATAGTTCACGATTCATGATAAATTTTATCCAGAATAAAAGGCTCCGCCGTAACCTGAGCCTGCTCTTCAGCAGCCTATTTGCGCTTCACTTCCTGCTGCTGCACGGCGGGTGGTCCGGGTTCGTCTTGTGCATCGGCAATGACGGCCATATTGCGGTGGAGCGCAGCGCCGGGGATGCGAGTTGTTCCGAGGCTGACATACGGCTCCATCCGGAGACGGCTGCCGTGCATGCCCTGGATTGCATCGACCTCGCCAAACAGCATTGCGGCGACTGCCGGGATATTGCCCTGATCTCCAATTGCCAGGATGAACCGGCCCGCCAACCGCAAAAGCCGGTTGAGGTGCATCCGGTGCTGCCGCCGGTGATGGCGGCATTTCTGGGCGACCCCCGTGGAATTGAACACGGCCATCAAAAGCCAACCACAAGCTTTCCAATTATACCCCATTATCATTTAGCCGCTCTTCACAGCACGGTATTGCTGATCTAGCCTGACTTATATCCCGTTATAAAAGCCCGTAGGGCGTCCCACGGCAGCACCGGGCCTTCAGGCCTGACCCTTGTTTGGCCCTGCGGGCCTAATACGTACTGATTACATCCGAAATAAAAGTGAGTGAGATATGATCCATCAATCATTTTATTGGGCGAGTTTGTTGTTGATCCTGGCGATGAGCGGCTGCTCATCTTACCGGGCGACCGCCCTTCATCCGGCATCGAGCGAGCTACTGGAAGCGGCCGAAGCAGCGGCCGCCAGCCCGTCGCCGGTGCCGCGAAGCGAACCGGAAGGTGAATTGACCCTGCCCCACGCGCTGGCGCTGGCGTTTCAGAAAAATCCCGGATTAAAAGCGGCGCTGCTGGAAATCGGCGCCGCCGAAGCCCGCGCGCTGCAGGCCGGATTGCCGCCCAATCCGCAGATCGCCATCGAGCTGGAGAATCTGGCCGGGTCCGGCGCTTTGAGCGGCTTTGACGGCACCGAATCGACCATTGTATTGACCCAGGCGCTCCTGCTGGGTGGAAAATTGCGCAAGCAGCGAACCCAGGCCGCGCTCGAAGGCGATTTGGTCGCCTGGGATGCGGCGCAAAAACGTCTCGATCTCTACAGCGCGGTTCACAACGCCTTCAACCGGCTGCTGATCGCCCAGGAAGACATCGCTCAGAAGCACGAACTCCTGCAGCTTTCCGATACCCTGCTGGCCACCACCACCCGGCGGGTACAGGCCGGTAAGGTCTCGCCGGCAGAGACATCCCGTGCGCAGGTGATGGTGGCGCAAAACCGGATTGCTTTGGAGCGGGCCCGGCGCTCCCTGGAAGCCGCCCGCCGGCAGCTGGCCGCCACCTGGGGCAGCCGGGAGGCGCGCTTTTCCCGGGTGAACGGTCAGTTCGGCGAATTATTCGATCTTCCTCCGGAAGATTCCCTGCGCATGCTGCTGCCCGCAAATCCGGATATGGCCCGGTTTGACAGCGCGATCCAACAGCGCAAGGCCGGCATCGCCCTGGAGGATGCCCGGGCCCTTCCGGATTTGAGCCTGAGCGCCGGCCTGCGCCATCTGAACGAAAGCGGCGATCTTGCCCTGGTCTTCGGCCTGTCGGTTCCGCTGCCGCTTGCCGACCGCAACCAGGGCGGCCGCGCCGAAGCCCGGCAACTTCTATCGAAAACCGAGCAGGAACAGGAGGCCGTAAGAATCGCAATGGAGACGTCCCTGGCCGAAGCTTATGGATGGTACCGCACCGTCAAAACCGAAGTGCAGGCGCTGCAGGCGCAGATCATCCCCCAGGCGGAAGCCGCCTACCGGAAAATCAACCAGGGCTACCTGCAGGGGCGCTTCGATTTTTTGGATGTGCTCGACGCCCAGCGAACGCTGTACGAGGCAAAAGACCGCCATCTCCACGCCCTGCGCGAGTTTCATGAGACCGTGGTGCGCATCGAACGGTTGATTGCGCGGAGAATTCATTGAAAAAGACGTGAACGGGTGAATGAGTGAATGGGGAAAAACGGATTTTATGCCTGGTACAAAATTGATTGATGCTGTCATTGCGGGGCGCTTTTTGCCGAAGCAATCTCCCGCTCGTTGCATCCAACTGCAGTAGTGTTGGGAATCATTATCTGGAGATTGCCGCGCCGCAAAAAACGCGGATCGCAATAACGGGACCGGGCACTGCGGAGAAACAATCGATAATTACAGTTATCAAGGAATCCAATGATGAAAATGTTCAAAAATACGAAAAAGCTAATTGCCACGCTACTTGCGGCGATGCTGTGCCTGCCGTTCTCCTGCGCCGAACACCAGCCGCAGGGACATGACCACGAGAATGAATCTCATTCCGAAGCAGAACACCGGGAGCTGGTGCAATTGCCCGACTCGGTACTGGCGGAATTCGGCATCGCGGTCGATACCGCCGGGCCCGGCATCGTGCGGCAGCACCGGGATCTGACCGGAGAGATCGTCATCGATCCGGACCGCCTGGCCCACATCATTCCCCGCTTCCCGGGCATCGTCAAAAGCGTGCGCAAGAAGATCGGCGACCGGGTGCGCGCCGGTGAGACGCTGGCGGTAATCGAAAGCAATGAAAGCCTTTCTCCCTACGAGGTCACCTCGCTGATCGACGGCACGGTGATCGAAATGCATCTCACCAAAGGCGAGGCGGTTAACGACAACAGCCACGATATCATGGTCGCCGACCTCAGCTATGTGTGGGCGGATCTCAGCGTGTATCAGAAAGACCTGGAGCATCTGGCGGTGGGGCAAAAGGCCACCCTCTCGATCGGCGGCAACATCCCCGACTTCACCGGACGCATCGCCTACATCAGCCCCACCCTGAGCGAGGTGAAACGCACTGCCACCGCCCGGGTGATTGTCGCCAATCCCCAGGGCCACTGGCGGCCGGGATTGTTCATCAATGCCGAAGTGATCACCGCCGCGGCGGAAGTGCCGCTGGCGATCCCCAAAACCGCCCTGGAATCCTTCGAAAACCAGACCGTGGTGTTTGTCAAAACCGGCGATGGATTTACCCCGCAGTCGGTGAAAATCGGGCGGGAAAACCATACCACGGTGGAGATCTTAGCCGGCCTGGAGAAGGGGGAGCGCTACGTTTCCAAAGGCGGCTTTACCCTGAAAGCGGAACTGGAGAAGAGCGCCTTCGGCGATGGGCATAGCCATTAGGGTACAGGTTGTCTTATCACCTAATCTTTGACAATTGAGGAGTGGCAGTGGCAGCAGCAGTGGCAGGAATTTGACTGCTACTGCCACTGCTACTGCTACTGCCACTTGAACAACGTGAAAGGTTCTTATGAAACGAATCATCGACATCGGACTTAAAAACCGCCTGCTGATCCTGGCAGCCGGGCTGCTGGTGATCGCCGCCGGCTATTACAGCTACCGCCAATTGCCGATCGACGCCTTCCCGGACGTTTCACCTTCTTTGGTGCAGGTGTTTACGGTAACCAAAGGGCTGGCGCCGGAAGAAGTGGAAAAGTATGTAACTTATCCGGTGGAAGTGGCAATGAACGGCATTCCCCATCTGAAAAACATCCGCTCGATCTCCAACTTTGGTCTTTCGGTGATAAATGTCTATTTCGACGACGGCACCGACATCTACTTTGCCCGCCAACTGGTGAGCGAACGCTTGCAGGAAGCCCGGGAGCAGATACCGGAAGGCTTCGGCGATCCCCAAATGGGGCCGATCTCCACCGGCATGGGCCTGGTGCTGTTTTATTATCTGGAAGATGAGAGCGGACAATATTCCCTGGAAGAAATGCGCACCATTCAGGATTGGCTGGTCAAATTCCAACTGCAGACCGTGCCCGGGGTGACTGAAGTGCTGGGCATCGGCGGCTGGGAAAAGCAATACCATGTCATTGTCGATCCCAACTCGCTGCTGCGCTATGAGGTTACCATCAAGGAGATTATCGACAAGATCCACGCCAACAACCTCAACGTGGGCGCGCAGTTCATCGAGAAAAACGCCGAAGAATTCGTGGTGCGCTCGGCCGGCCTGGCCTCGGGGATCGAGGACCTGGAAAGCATCGTCATCAAGGCAATTGACGGCACCCCGGTTTATCTGCGGCAACTGGCCGATGTGCGGATCGGCGGCGCGATCCGCCGCGGGGTGCAGACCCGCAACGGGATTGAGGAAGTGGTCTCCGGAATGGTGGTCAAACTGTTCGGCGCCAATGCCTCCACCGTCATCGGAGCCGTGGAGGCGAAAATGGCGGAGATCAACGCCATCCTGCCGGCAGGGGTGCGGATCGTGCCTTATTACGAGCAGAAGACCCTGGTGGAGGCCTGCGTCAGGACGGTCAGCGATGCGCTTTATCTGGGAATTCTACTGGTGGTGCTGGTGCTGTTTGTTTTCATGGGATCGATCCGCCCGAGCCTGGTGGTGGCGGTCTCGATCCCCTTTTCGATATTGTTCGCCGTGATTGGCATGCGCTACTTGGGCATCTCTGCCAACCTGATGTCCTTTGGCGGGTTGGCGATCGCCATCGGCATGATGGTCGACGGCACCATCGTGATGGTCGAGAACATCGACCGCCTGCTGCGACAGGCCCCGGAAGGCGAATCCCGCACTACCGTGATCGCCCGGGCCTGCCGGGAGGTGCTCCGCCCGGTGCTGTTCGCCATTACCATCATCATTGTGGTATTCCTGCCCCTGTTCACGCTGCAGGGGGTGGAAGGCAAGACCTTCTCCCCCCTGGCGGCGGCGGTGGCGCTGGCGATGTTCGGGTCGCTGCTTTTTGCCCTGGCCCTGGCGCCGGTGCTGGCCGATCTGCTGATGCGCCGCCCGGCGGCAAGCTCCCGCGCCCGTCCGGCGGAGACCCACATGATGCTGCGCTTTTTGATCCGCTTATACCGCCCGGCAGTCACTTTTGTGGTCAAAAGGCGCGGATTTGCGGTTGCCCTGGCCGCGCTGCTGGTGGTTATCGGCCTGCTGCTATTCCCCCGCCTGGGCTCGGAATTTACCCCGACGCTCCAGGAAGGCACCATCGTCTTACGGCTGACTATGGCGCCCTCGATCTCGCTCACCGAAAGCACCCGGATTACCCAGATCGTCGAGCGGCGCCTGATGAAAATTCCCGAGATCGAGGGAGTGGTCACCCGCATCGGGCGCGGGGAGGTCGGCGCCCACACCGACCCGATCAACAGCGCCGAGATGTATATTCTCCTGAAGCCGAAGGAGCACTGGCGCGTTGCCGGTGGTCAGCAGGCGCTGACCCGGCGCATCCGCGCGGGGGTCGGGGAGATCCCGGGGGTGCTGGCGAATTTCACCCAGCCGATCCAGATGACGGTTGACGAGCTGCTGGAAGGGGTGCGGGCCGAGCTGGCGGTCAAACTGTTCGGCGACGACCTGGAGGTACTGAAAGACAAAGCGGATGGCATCGCCGCGCTGCTCAAAGACCTTCCCGGCGCCGCTGATGTGCAGGTCGATCAGGTCAGCGGCACCCCGCAACTGTTTATCCGCATCGACCGTCAGGCGATCGCCCGCTACGGCATCAACGTGGCCGATGTGCAGCAAACCCTCAGCGCCGCGGTGGGCGGCGAGACGGCCGGGCAGATCTTCGAGGGCATCCGCCGCTTCGATATTCTGGTGCGCTTCAGCGAAGGCGCGCGCAGCAGCAAAACCGCCATCGAGAACCTGCTCATTCCCGGCCCCGACGGCATTCACCTGCCCCTGGCCCAACTGGCGGCGGTTGAGGAGCTGGTCGGTCCCCGGCAGATCACCCGCGAACGCAACCAGCGCTTCATAACCGTTCAGTGCAATGTGAGCGGTCGTGATATCGGTTCATTTGTGGAAGCGGGGCAGCAGGCCATCGCCGCCGGGGTGGAGCTGCCCCCCGGCTACCTGGTCACCTGGGGGGGACAGTTCCGCCTGCAGCAGGAGGCCAACCAGCGTCTGGCAGTGGTCATCCCCCTCACCCTGCTGCTGATCTTTCTGCTGCTGTTCTCCAGCTTCAATTCGCTGAAGAACACCCTGCTGATCCTGCTCAACATTCCGCTGGCGCTGGTAGGAGGGGTGGCGGCACTGTGGCTGACCGGGCAAAATCTGTCGGTGCCGGCATCGGTCGGTTTTATTGCGCTGTTCGGCATCGCCCTGGAAAATGGGATGGTGCTGGTTACCCATCTCAATCAACTGGTGCGGGAAGGGAGATCGCTCGACGCAGCGTCGATCGAGGGCGCGCTGCTGCGCCTGCGCCCGGTGCTGATGACCGCCCTGACCACCGCGCTGGGATTGATTCCTTTGCTCCTATCCAACGGCACCGGCAGTGAAGTGCAGCAGCCGCTGGCGACGGTGGTCGTGGGTGGACTGCTCACCTCCACCGTGCTGACCCTGCTGGTGATCCCGGCGATCTATAAGTGGTTTGCGGAATAAAAGACAAAACCCGTCCACGGATTAACACAGATTGCACGGATTGACGCATGGGGCATGGGGCATGGCGCCGTAATGTGCAAGCACATGTTCCGACACCCGCACTGTAATACACCATGCCCCATGCCCTTTGCCCCATGCAAAAGTTCTCCGTATTACACAGTCATCAATATCGCTATGTAAACGTCCCCTACCGCAGCATCTCCGCAATCTTCGGGCGGGTGGTCTCGATCCGCTGGTAATCCAGCTTCAATCCCAGCGGGGCGAGGGCGGCGCCGAGGCCGTCGTAGATCGGTTTGACTTTCTCGAATGGTGCGGAGACGGATTCCAGGGCGGTGTGTTCGGCGTTGTTGCGCAGGCTTTTGTCGGCGCCGTTCTCCAGCAGGAGCTGAACGATCTCGCTGCGGCAGAAGAAAGCCGCGCTGTGCAGGGCGGTCGATCCCTCATTATTCTGGTAGTTCACATCCGCTCCGGCCGCAATCAGCGCCCGGGCCACTTCGGTATGCCCAAACACCGCGGCGGTGATCAGGGGAGTGGAGCCGCGCGAGGGCTCCGGCTCATCCAAGTTCGATCCGGCCGCGATATGCTGCTGAACCGCTTCAAGATTCCCCTGAATAGCCGCGACATGGAGGTTTACACTCGGCGTCGGGTTCTGCTGCTCTCCGCAGCCGGATAAGGTGAGCATTGCAATTGCCAGCATGACAGCGATGAATGTTCTCATAGTCGGTTTCTCCTGAGTTTGATGAATATACCGTATTGTGAATATCAAAGAATGATTGCCACAGAGACACAGAGCACACAGAGGTTGATTTTATTTAACTTATAATTTCTCTGTGATCTCTGTGTCTCTGTGGCATAAGTTAACAAGTTGATTTTTTAACCAATCCTTAGCCAAGGAATCTATAACACTAAACGACCTGAGAAATAGCCCCTTTAACCACCTTGCGATAAAAATAAACCAGCAGATTACTGACAACATAGGTCGATGCAATCAAGATCAGAAGCTTCAGCACTGCAGGAATCGCCGCGCCCAGCATCGCTGCAGCAATCACGCCTAATACAATCGTATGAATGATATAAACATTATATGAATTCTGATTCAGTTCGCCCCTGATGTTCCCCGGCCTGTTCAGATAATGTTTAAAGACCATCATCAGCAAATACAGCAGCCCCAGCAGTGACAGATAAAAACTCAGCCAGATCAGCACGGTATCGGTTACTGCAGAAAAGATAAAACTGCCCGGTTTCAGGAAGGTATTCCGGTACAACGTATAATATAGAGCGAGCGGTATCCAGACGGTTCCCAGGACGGAAAAAAAGAAGGTTCTGCTTTCCCCCGTAGACTCGAATATCTTCAGCCGGTAGCAGAGCGCTCCCAGCAAAAAGATCATCCAGTAGATCAGCAGCCGTTCATTTTGGAAATCCAGCAGGGCGGTCTTTGTCCAACCCTCCAAATTCAACACATCCATCGAGAAGCTGTAGGCAAAGCCCAGCACGAAGATAACCCCGACCGCGCTTTTCAAACTAATATGCGGTAGCTTGATATTCAGACTCGCCAACCCAACATACAGCAGGTCGAAGAGAAACAGCACCGGCAGGAACCAGAGCCAATTCTGGCTGAAAATGCCGTTGCTCCAATGAAAGTAGCTGCTCCAATGTTCCTGGGTCATATTCCGGGAAGCTAAGAAGATGAACTTGTAGAGCGGCATCAAGGTCAAAACGGCGATCACCCAGGGGATCATCAGCCTCTTGAACTTGGACTTCAGAAAAGACCAGCCGGTTTTTCGTTTGAGGGATAAGGGGGTCAGAAATCCGGAGATGAAGAAAATGGTGGACATGATGAAAATGTCCAGTATCATCAAATTGGGGATACTGGCCAGTGCGGTGGTCGCAGGGTCATGCACGATCCAAAAGAATCCCGCGATCCCGCTGTTTTCGTAAACCAGCCCGCAGTGGTAGACCACCACCCAAAAGATCATGAAGGTTCTGAGATGGTCTAAAAAGTAGATTCTGCTTTTGGGGGTTGGGTTTTGATCTTTTTTACTCATAGATATGGTTCTTACAACTATTTAGCCTACGAAATGCCCTAAGGTTAATGAAAAACAATTTGTAATTCTATCTGTCATTGCGAGGCGTCTTGTGCCGAAGCAATCTCCTGCAGGGTGCAACCAACTACAGTGACGTTGGGAGCTATTTGAGAGAGATTGCCGCGCCGCAAAATACGCGGCTCGCAATGACGACACCTATATACCGCATAACAACTGAATGTCACTGCATGTTACGGAAAAGTATCCAAGGAGAAACACACTTTTTTATTTTTTGAGGTTGCCACCTTTTGCTGGAAGGGTATATTGTTCCTGAGATGAATAAGCGAAATCGAATCGCGACCGGCATCTGGCTGGGATTATGGTGGCTGACGATGCTGCCGGTCGCTCAGGCTCAGAACGGACTTTCCCCCCAGCCGCTTGATGGCACCTACCTCCGGGAGTGGCTGCTGCTGGGGCCGTTTTTTCCCGGTGACCTGGCGCAGGATTTTCTCGCCGCGGCCGGCGGGGAGGCGCAGGTCGATCCTCAAGCCGGCGACAGGGTCGTGACCGCCCGGGGCGACACGCTGGTCTGGAAGCATTATCAATCCCCGGAAAATGTAGTCGATTTGCTGAATGCGGTCGGTCAGGTTCAGCATGCCGCAGCATACGCCTTCTGCATCCTGGATAGTGACAGCGCCGGGGAATATCAAATGTTGTTGGGCAGCGATGACGGCGCGGCGGTGTGGATCAATGGCAAACGCGTTCACTACAACCCGGCAGACCGTTCACTTTTCCTGGACCAGGACCGGTTCGAGGCCGACATCAGCGCGGGCAGCAACCGCTGCCTGATCAAGATCACCCAGGGCCTCGGGCAATGGCGTTTTGCCCTGCGAGCCTTTCCGGCAAGCCGGCCGGCTGGGATCACACCCCGGTTCTACATCGCCTCGCACGAACTCTCCACGACGATCGAACTTTCCAACAATCTCTGGAAATATCACCCCGGCGACGACCCGGCCTGGGCAATGCCGGATATCGATGACAGCGCCTGGCAATCCCTCAATCCGGCGCTCGGGCCTGCGGCCTTGCTCCCGGGAGGGTGGGAAGGCGCCGGCTGGTTCCGGCTGCATATCGCAATCGATTCCACGCTGATCAACCGGCCCCTGGGATTATCGATCTGGCAGGCCGGCACTTCGCATCTCTACCTGGACGGAAAATGGATCTATACCTTTGGGGAAAACCGTGACGACTGGAGCGGAATGCCCAAAGTGCTCACCTTTGAGCAAAAGCAACATCATGTACTGGCGGTTCGCTATTCGAATCCCGCGATTGAAACATACCATCACGATGGGGTCAATGCCGGATTTACGCTTCAACTGGGCGAGTTGAACCGGATGACCGAGGCCAGGATCCACAGTGAACGAACCTTTCTCGGCTATCAAATGTTTTTCACCGCGCTGCCCCTGGCGATCGGCCTGCTGCACCTGATCTTTTTTATCTTTCTGCCCGGATTGCGGCAGAACCTGTATTTCGCCCTCTTCCTGTTTTTCTATGCCGCCACCATCTTTTTCGATTATCAGATGTTGCTTTCGGCCGATATCGAACAGGAGCTCTTTTCATTCCGCTTACACTGCGCCATGCTTCCCTTCTGGGTATTGTTCCAATTATGCTTCGTCTATTCGCTCTTTTACCGGAAGCTGCCCAAAACGTTTTGGCTGATCGCAGTGGTCGCACTCTGCCTCGGCGCCCTGGCGGTCTATCAACCGGAGAGAAATTTCAAATTTTTCGGCATCGTTTACATTGCGACCAATATCGAAATCATCCGGGTCATCATAATGGCAATATACCGGAAGCAGGAAGGCGCCTGGATCATCGGGATGGCATTTATGGTATTTTTCTTTTTTGGGGCCCTGGATACCTTGATGGATCGGGGGATCATCACCATTTTCCGGGAAATGGAAAATCCTTACGCCCTCGGATCGATCGGTTTTTTTGTGGCGATGTCGGTATACCTCTCGCGCGATTTTGCCCGGGCCAATCGCAAGATTGCCGAGCAGGATATCGCCCAGCGCCTGCTGGAGGCCGAAAACGCCCGCCAGGCGGAAGAACTGGAAGCGGCCCGCCAGTTGCAGCTCTCCATGCTGCCCAAAGCGCTCCCCCAACATCCCCGGCTGGACATCGCCGTTTATATGAAAACCGCTACCGAAGTCGGAGGCGATTATTACGATTTCAAACAACACGAAGACGGCACCCTGACCGCGGTGATCGGTGATGCCACCGGGCACGGGATGCAGGCCGGTACCATGGTTTCTGCGACCAAAAGCCTCTTCCATGCCCTTGCCGAGGAACCGCAACCGGTTCAATTCCTGCAAAAAGCCACCACGGCGATCAAGGCGATGGGCCTGAAGAAAATGTTCATGGCCCTGACCATCGCCCGCTTTAAAGACCACCACCTGGAAATTGCCGCCGCCGGCATGCCCTTCCCGCTGGTCTATCGTTCGGCCGATCGCCGGGTGGAAGAGATTACCCTAAAAGGCATGCCGCTGGGCGCCTTTGCCAATTTTCCCTACCCGTCTCAAAAACTTCAATTGGCCCCCGGCGATACGATCCTGTTGATGAGCGACGGCCTGGAGGAGATGTTCAATCCCCAGAATGAAACCCTGGGCGAGGCGCAGGTGAGGGCATTGTTCCGGGAAATTGCCGCAGATTCGCCGCAAGCGATCATCGCGCACCTGAAACATGCCGGCGAAGCCTGGGCAAACGGACGCGCCCAGCAGGATGATGTGACGTTTGTGGTGGTGAAGGTTCGCTAGCGCTCACGATGTTTGTTCGCTAGCGCTCACGATGTTTGTTCGCTGCGCTCACGATGTTAGCTCGCTCTCGCTCGCGATATTTACTCGCTTACGCTCGTGATGTTTGTTCGCTGCGCGAACGATGTTTGCTCACTTCGTTCGCGATATTAGTTCGCTGCGCTCACGATGTTGTGCAGTAATAAGACAAGGCTATAGCAATTATTCCCCGCCTTTTCAAGGCGGGGACAGATTTGTGAAGCGTCCAGCGAGCAAATCAGGGGCGGTTGACTCGCAGTTCCTCGCTCCACGCTCTTCGCTCAACGCTCCACGTCTTTCGCTCTCCGCCCTCACCCCTCCGCGCCTAAAACGGTATCACCGGCCACTTAATCCCGTAGGTATTCTCCCGCATAAAATTCAGCTTCTCCACCTCCTCGGGATCAAGTTCCCGCACCGGGCCGAGCTGCAGGGCGGCGAGGTAGGATTTGGCGACCTGCTCCATCAATTCCAGTTTATGGTATGCTTCACTTAATGAGGCACCGGCGGTAAGGCTGCCGTGATGGTCGAGCAGCAGGCAGTCGGTCTGGCGGATGAAGGGGCGGATGGAGGCCGCTACCTCGGGGGTGGAGGGCCGGGCGTAGGGAGCAGTGGGGATCTTGCCGAGCAGGATGACGCTCTCCGCCAGGATCGGTCGGTCCAGCCCTTTCCCGGCCAGCATCAGGGCGATGCAGCTTGGGGGATGGGCATGCACCACCGCCCGCACTTCCGGGCGCTGGCGGTAGACCTCCAGATGCATCAGGATCTCGGAGGATGCCCGCCGCTCGCCTTCCAGGTGATTGCCCTGGAGATCAATCACCACCGGATCGGAGAGCGCCATCTCGCCTTTGCACAGGCCGCTGGGGGTCGCCAAAATGCGCGCCTCGTCCAGGCGCAGGCTGAGATTGCCCTCGGTGGCCACCACCAGCTCCCGCTGATACATTTTTTGGCCGGTGGTGATGAGTTGGGTGCGTTGTTCGGTGAAATTCATGTTCATGGTAAATTTTTGAATGATAAATGATGAATGGTTTTGGGAGATGGGATTTGGGACCGTAGGGAATGGTCGCGACCATTCCGGGAATGGTCGCGACCATTCCCGGAATGCCCCCCCCAACATCACATCTCCCTCACCACCTCCAACAACCGGTCCAATTCCGCAATGGTATTATAATGCACCGGTCCGACCCGCACCATGCCGCCGCTTTCCGCCAGGCCGAGGTGCTTGACCACCTCCACGGCATAATAATCGCCGTCCCATACAAAAATATTTTCCGCTGCCAGGCGCCGGGCGATGTCGGCCGGGGAAAACCCCTCGCGGGTGAAGGTCACCGTGGGCACGCGTTTATCGAACTGGCCGGGATCGGTGATGCCGTGTACCGTCACGCCGGAAATCGCCTGCAGGCCTTTGATCAGATGGGCGCTGAGTAATTTTTCGTAGGCTTTGATCGCCGCCATGGCGGTATGGATATTCTGCTGGCGTCCGGAGAAATGACCAAACGGCTGGCGGTAGATATCCCGCGCCTGCTCGCCCAGCCAGGCCAGGTATTCGATCGCCCCCAGGGCGCCGGCCTGCCCCTCGAAACTCTGGGTGCCGGTCTCGAACTTGCCGGGCCCGTGATCCTCCGCCGGGCGCACCTTGTAGGCCGGCAGGGCCTCCAGCAGCTCTCCCCTGCCCCACAAAATGCCCTGATGGCCGCCGAAAAATTTATAGACCGAGCAAGCCAGAAAATCGCATCCCAACGCTTGCACGTCGGTAGGGCCATGGGGCACGTATTGAACCGCATCGACATAGGTGAGGGCGCCCACCGCCCGGGCCATTGATGATATGGTCTTGACATCGTTGATCGTACCGAGGGCATTGCTGGCATAATTCACCGCCAGCAGCTTCACCCGTCTGCTGATCAGCCGCTCCAGCTCATCCAGATCATATTGGTAAGTTTCGCGATTGAAGGAGAGCCACTTCACCTCCAGCCCCAGGTCCTCCGCCAGCAGCCGCCAGGGATTGACATTGGCATCATGATCCATCCGGGTGAGGATAATCTCATCTCCCGGCTTCAGCCAGTGTCCCAGGGAGCGGGAGATGGCAAAGGTCAGGGTGGTCATGTTGGCGCCGAAGACGATCTCCTCCGGCGAAGGGGCGTTGAGCAGTTCCGCCGCGGCACGATGCGCCTCGGCCGACAGGGCGTCGGAATCCTGCGAGGTGCGAAAGGGACCGCCGTGATTGGCATTCATGCGGATCATATACTCGCTGGTGCGTTCAATCACCCGCTTTGGCACCTGAGTGCCGGCGGGATTATCGAGATAGATTCGGGGCACGCCTCCGTCTTCCAAAGACAGGGCCGGGAACTGGGCACGGATTTGTTGAATGTCGAAGGGCATGGGCTATCCTGGTTATATGGTTACATTGTTACATTAGACCTTGCTACTGCTTATGTTTTTGTTTTTAATTAATTTGTGTCATCTCGAAGCGTAGCGAGAAATCTATTTTTGCGTACAATTCTTGAACCAATCGACACCATCAGCTTTTTGCAGCGACAGATTTCTCACCCTAAACGACAGGGTTCGAAATGACACCCTACTTCTTTCTTCAATTTATTCAATAATTTAGCTTGCAATAAGGTCTATTATTAAATTGTTAGATTGTTACATCACGAGCGACAGCGAGCAAACATCGCGAGCGTAAGCGAGTTAATATCGCGAGCGCAGCGAGCAAATATCGCCGGCGCAGCCGGTAAACATCGTTCGCGCAGCGAACAAACATCGCGAGCGCCAGCGAGCAAACATCCAGCCTCACGCTCCCTCCGCATGGTTATTCCCCTTCATCTCCCGGATCAACTGCTCCTTCACATCCCAGAGTTTTTGGGTGATGGAGACGTGATAGATATGGGGGTTCATCAGGCGGCGGATGCCGGGGTCGAGGCGGGCCACATCGGCCTGGCGGCGCTCGCGCAGCACCGGGATGTCCGGGAATTCCGCCACCCGCCGGCCGTCGCGGAGGATCTCGCTGAGCAGCGGTTCCACCTCCGAAACCTCACCGGCGTTCAGGGTGCGCCGCTTGGCGTAGTTGAGCGGGTTGCGCAAAATGATCTCTTTCATCTTCTCCGGCGTCTCCCCAGCCAGGCTGATCAGGTCCGCAGTGGCCTTGCCGCGGCGGTCGTAGATCCGCCACACCCGCTTGTCGCCGGGATTGGGGGTCTTGTCCGGGGTCTCGGAAATCTTGATCGCCGGCACCCATTGGCCGCCGTCATTCAGCGCCACCAGCTTATACACCCCTCCCAGGCTGGAGGCCCCGTTGGAGGTGATCAAGCGGGTGCCCACCCCATAGACCAGCCGGCGCAGGAGTCGCTGGGCATCCACGCCGTAACGGGGGGCCTCTTCTTCGATCTGGGTGATGATCTGCCACAGCACCAATTCGTCGAGATTGTTGGAGAGCACGATCACCGTATCGGGAAAGTTGGCGGCATCGAGCATCTTGGCCACCTGGATGCTCAGGTAAGCAAGGTCGCCGGAATCCAGGCGCACTCCGACCGGCTCATGGCCTTTGCGGCGCAGTTCTTCGAAGACGGTGATGGCGTTGGGCACTCCGCTATTGAGGGTATCGATGGTATCGACCAGCAGCACACAGTCGTCGGGATAAATCTCGGCATAGGCCCGGAACGCCTCCACTTCCCCCTGCCCCAGGGCCAGGAAGGCCTGGATCATGCTGTGGGCATGGGTGCCCTTGGGAGCAAAACCCAGCACATGGGAGATGCCCACGTTGGAAGTGAAATCCGCCCCTCCGATCAGCGCCGCCCGCGCCCCGGCATTGGCGCCCCGCTCGTGGGCCCGGCGCAGGCCGAATTCCAGCATCAATTGGGCATGGCCGCTTTCACGAATTCGCGCCGCCTTGGTGGCGATCAGGGTCTGAAAATTGAGCTGGTTGAGCAGGGCGGTCTCCAGGATCTGGGCCACGATCAGCGGACCGCGCACGATGGTGAGGGGCACATGGGGATGCACCACCCGCCCCTCCGGGATGGCCATCATCTGGATGCCCTCGAAACTGAAATGATGCTTCAGCCAGTCCAGATAGTCATCATCAAACACCCGCGTGCCGGTACGGTTTTTCTGGCTGCGCAGGTAGGCAATGTCTTTCTCCCGAAAGTGCGCTTCCTCCATCCAGTCGAGCACCCATTCCAGCCCGGCGTTGATGCAATAGCCGGCCTTGTGCATCCCGTAATCGGGATAATTGCGGAAGAAGTGATCGAACTGCGCCTCCCGCTCGTGCAGGCCCATGCGGAAATAGACCTGCCCCATGGTCAGCTGGTACTGATCGGTAAAAAGGATCCCTTCGGCGGTCTGGCGATCGTTCGCCTTCATCGCACGGTCTCCGCGGCGAGGGTTTCGCCGATCACACCCGGCCACAGGGCCAGCGGAGTAGTCGATTGCACGATGTGCATCCCTGCCGCCTGGAAATGGCGGAAGGCTTCGTCGGCGGCATCGGTAAAGTCGATTACCCCGGGGATCACCACCGGCGAGGTGCAGTCTTCCAGAAGGTATATCTTTTTTGCCAGCGCAGGATCTTTGTCGGTCAGAGAATTCAGCAGATCGCTGATGGTCCAGGCCACACAGTGACTCTTGGCCTGCCCGGCGAAGATCAGAGCGTCATACGTATAAAGTGAATTCAGCAGAGCGGTATTTTCCGGCACCAGCACCTTTCCGGCGTGGTCGGTCGCCACCTCGGCGCTCAGGGCGGAGTAGTTTTCGGTGAGGGGATGGCGGCCCTTCACCTGGAAGTCCGGCTGGCTGTAGCGGGTAATCGAATGGAAGAAGATTGCTTCCTCTACCAGGGCAACCAGGGCATGGCCGATGCTGCCGAGCATGGCATGGTAGGGCCATACGGTGTGGGTAAACTTGCCGCGCGCCTTCAGGGTCTCGGTATAATATTGCAGATGATCCTGCACGTTCTCCGGCGAGCGGCCCAGGTAGGGACTCAGCGCCTGGTTGAAGCGCCAGCGCCCTTCGGCGATATCTTCCGCAGTAATCTGAGCGTAGGGCCCGGGATGCTCGCCGGCTTCATTCACAAAGAACAGACTGTGGAAGATCTGCATGGCGTGATGGGTGTCCAGGGTAAGGATGACACGGTGAATCCGCGCAAGGTTGCGGTAGATAAATTCGCTCAGCCGGCGACTGTCTTCCACCGCCGCATTGCCGGAGCGCCCGCCCACAAAGAGCTCGAATCCCGGAATGCAGAAGGTGTTCTGCACGTCAACCAGGAAGAGGCCCAGGCGAAAGCGGTCTTTCGCCGCCGGGGCGATGTTCCGGGTTTTTGCCCAATCCCAGGCGCGGGCGGCAATATCTTCATAATCGACTCTCCAGACCTCGCCGGCTTTCTCCGAATGAAAATGTTCCGGCAACGGCAGTTCGGTTTTTATCATGTCAAAGCTCCTGGTTTTTAAAACGATTTGAATCCACGGATTACACGGATTTTCACTGATACGTTTCCGTTAATTTAGAATCTCATCGCTGAATAAAAAAGGGGGGATTGAGAAAAATAACGATGAGCGTGGCGCGAAATAGATAAGACCGTCATTGGGGCTTCGCCCGTCATGGGCCTGCGGCGTCATTAGCCCTGCGGGCGTAATTTATTGATATTCTCCTACTGGCGGAACGACAATGCGGGCGAAGCCCCAATGGCGCCAAAGGCCAATGACGCGCGTAGCGCCAATGACAGCGAAGCCAATGACGCGCGTAGCGCCAATGACAGCGAAGCCAATGACGCGCGTAGCGCCAATGACAGCGAAGCCAATGACGCGCGTAGCGCCAATGACAGCGAAGCCAATGACGCGCATAGCGCCAATAACACACAATCTCCTGGCAAAGCATTTGCAGAAATACATGCTGTAAGAATTTTAACCGAAAGGAATGACATCATGTTTCGAATGCTGATTTTGTGGCAATTGCTTGTTTTTAGCGCTTTTTCGCTGGTATTGGCTCAGGGCCGGGACGATAATCGCCGCGAGCGGGACGGGATTGTCCCGCGCAACATCGAGGAAAATGATAACCGGCGTATACAACGAGGTGATAACGAAGTTAACAGTTGGGACCGGGATGATTTCTTTGCCGATTTATCCATCCGGATCGATTTTAAACTGCCGGATCATCACCGGCGCGGCGGGAATTACGAGCGGGATTTCTCCGGGATTACCTATATCAACAATCTTCCCCTGGGCGCAACCGATTTTCTTTTCGTTGCTTCCGAGGATGTCACCCTCTACGGTTCGGCACAGACCGCCGGGCGGATCTATGCCGATGACGACATCGACTTCCGCAGCGGCGCCCCTTCCGTGCATTACGGCCCGCTGATCGCCGGTGATGACATTACGATCCGTTACCGGAACACCATTACCGGCAATGTGCGCGCCGGAGGCCGCATCAACAACCAGGGCACGGTGCAGGGGCGGATGCGTGATGGGGTTCGTATCCGTTCTTTGGATATCACCGCCCTG
The DNA here is from genome assembly GCA_020635015.1 of Calditrichia bacterium. Lineage (GTDB taxonomy): Bacteria > Calditrichota > Calditrichia > RBG-13-44-9 > J075 > JACKAP01. The sequence goes on from JACKAP010000002.1 coordinate 385,023, forward strand.
CCCCCGGCGCGTTCCGGGCGGCGTCATGAGGTGGTGCGCCGGCGCCAGCATACCGTGCTCGCCCCCGGAACTTACGGCCGGGTGACGGTGCAGCCGGGCGGAGTGCTGGAGCTCAGCAGCGGGGTCTATTATTTCGAACGCCTGCAGACCGACCGGGAGGGCGAGATCTACTTCGACACCCGGCGGGGACCGGTGATCGTTAACCTCGCCGAAGATCTCTCTTTTGGCGATTACAGTACGATCAACACCGACCGCGGCGAAGCGGGCAGCAGCGAGATCTACTTCAACACCCGGCAAAGCCGCACCCTGCGCATCGGGCGGGGATCACGGGTGCTGGGCAGCATCCTGGCCCCCTACGCTGATGTGCGCGGGGAAGGTAACGTGACCTTCCGGGGGAGCATCATCGCTCAAGACATCATTTTCCAGAGCGGGGCGAAACTCGAATCCCACCGGGGAGAATCTCCCCGTCCCCGGGCCTGGCAGCGGTGAAACGCAATTGAAGAACGCTCATACTGATGACTGTGTAATTCGGAGAACTTTTGCATGGGGCATGGGGCATGGTGTATTACAGTGCGGGTATCGGAACATACGCTTGCACATTACGGCGCCATGCTTTATGCACCTTGCCCCATGCGGCAATATTGCATTTAGTGTTACTCGGTAATCTTTGCCGAAGGCGTAAAAAAGTATCTTTTGATCATCAAAGCCCAGACCAAAATCCCGATCACGAACAATACCAGGAATAGGATCAATACATCCAGTTGGGTTTTGACCGGCAGTTCACTCGCTTTAAAATACGGGGATAAGTATGCGGTTCGCAGCACATCCCGCATCATCGCCATAAAGATGACCACAACCCCGGTGATCCCCATCGCCCACCAGGCCGGGGTTCTGGGATCGTCATTACGGATGCCGTTCGACATGATGAAAATGGCTGCCAATCCCCCCACAACTCCGATCAGCAGGGAAATCGTGGCCAGCATATTTCCCCCCATGAATTGCAGCATCGCTTCCCGCGGCAGGCTGATCAAGAACCAGATGCCGACAACAAATTGCGTCATGGTGGCATACATAAACCATTGCCCGCCGCGCACAATCAGAAAGCGGGCATAATCCGCTTCCTGCTTCCAGCGGAACAATCCGGTGAGAATGATCAGAAACGAGCCAACCGCGACTGATGCCACCAGGAAATGCAAAAATCGCGGTATCAGGGTCGATTCCGACCCGTTCAGGTTCCAACCGGAACGGTCCTGAAAATATTTCGCTGACCAGGTGGCCGGAGATTCCATCAAGGTAAAATTGCTGCTATAGAAAAATCCCACCAGGAAAATAAAGAAAATACTGATCAGCATCACCCAACCGATGCCCCGGGATGTTTTATCCTGTTTTAGAGCGACAATATAGAATCCGTAATAAGCAAACATCAATAGGACCAGCACCAGAAACCAGGGCCAGGCCATGATAATGGTCGCGGTATAAAAAAACTGCCCGTACAACACCTGCACAAACAGCAGTGGGGCAATTCCCAGGGTGATGGTTGCCGCCAGCAGGGAGGGGATTTTGGGAACAATGTCCTTGAACAGCCGTTGATCGCTTTCATTCTTTTTGCGAAATAAACCGCTAAATGCAGCGATGAGACCACCTCCAAACATGAAGTTCATGACCACAATGTGAAGAAAGAATGTCAATACCAGCAGCAGCTTAAAAAGCCAAAAAGGTGCCGGCAGCGGCATGGGATCCAGCGCCGGGATAATTGTTTCCGTACCCATGATATATCTCCTCAATTTTGTTTTTTATGGAACGATTCAGCCCGGGAAATACGCGAAATAAACGAGAACACTTTATTTAAACTGTTCTGCAATCCAGCGGGCCAGGGTTTCCCGTTCTGCATCGGTACCCTCGAAGGGGGGCATTTCCTCATCGAGAGAATCCAGCCGGGTCATCAAATATGATATCTGAGCGACATCATATTTTGCCATCCCGGTAAATAAGGTATCATCCGCGGCATATTCGTGGCAGTCGGAACAATGGAATTCAAAAACCGCCTCGCCGCTGATTTCTGTTTCGGCAGTTTCAACCGCATCCGGATCAAGCGGGGCCAGAGCGGCCAGGTATGCTGCCAGCGCCTCTCTCTCCGCTGCGCTCCCGGCAAAAGGCGGCATCACCGCATGAAACATTTTATCCAGGGATGAAATCCGCCGGGAAATTCCAGCCTGACTCCATTGATTCTGAACCAGCACCTTGCGGATGCCGCGGTAACCGTCAACGGTGTGACAGCTCTGGCATTGCAGCAGGAAGATATCCTCACCCGCTTCAAGCTGGTTGTCGTTGGTAATCTCCTTATGTGCGGTCCATTTGCTGACAGCGAGCAGTCCCTCTTGTTGAATGTTTTGAATGGATAGCCCGCCATCGCCGGGGAATTGGTTCTTATAAATCGAATTGGCATACATATAATCATAAATGATATACGGTTTGCGGATGGCTTCCCGGATAAATTCAAACGAGCCCATGGTGCCGTATGCCGTCAAAAATATGAGCAGGCTGAAGACAAAGGGCACTTTCTTCGGCTTGATTAAGGTGGCCAGGGAGAAGAGGAAGGTCAGAATGGAAAAGACCAGGATATAATTCGCATACCGGGTCGCAGTAGGCACTTTCCCCCGGGCGCTTTCCCAGACAATCTCAGGCACATTTCCGATATACCACCAGGCGAAGAAAGGGATTACAATGAAGGCAGGAATGATCCAGCGGGCGCTCCACTTGACGATCTTGCCCTTCAGCTCCGGGTCCTTTTGAACCGTACCGGTGAGTAAGGCGTATATCCCGGCCAGGGCCAGCGCAAATGCCGTTCTCAACAGCAATGAGGGAAAGTAGGTCGGATTAAAGAATCCCTGCCAGAAATTATAGGTCTTCAGCCAATTCCCCGGCGTGAGCATGAAGGTGATAATGCCGTTGATAATCACCATGCTCAAATATGCAGCGATGAAGTAAATCCAGCCCAGCCAGAGGTGGGTCTTGCGATCCAGTTTGTTCCAGCCGTAGAGATACAGCAGGGCGGCGGTAATTTCCAGGAAGAAGAAAATCCATTCGATCGCCCATCCCCAAACGTAGGCGTGGATCAGGGAACTGGTGCCCGCGGGGTGAATCAAGCCGATGGTAAACCAGATGCCCACTCCGGATATAGCGCCAAAAACCACGGTGACCAGAACAAAGAACTTGGTATGGCGTTTCAGCCACGCCAGCAGCGCGGTGTCATCTTCCCGGTAGGCTTTTTTCTCAGTCAGCACCAGGAAGAGGCCGCCGCCGATGGCGAAGTGCGAGACGAACACATGGGTGACAGCTACCACCGCAATGAGCAAGCCTCCCCCAAAGGTTAAATCCCAGATAGGATAATTCATTGTGAACTCCTTTTTGAGCGGTTCGACAGGTTTGTTGAAAGTTGTGAAGTGAGGAATTATACGTAAGTGAACTCGGGGACTTGATTGAGTTCAAAAGTGATGGTCGCTCGGTGAATGGGTGGTTCATTTTTAAACCACTTGTGAATTAAATTGCTTGTAGGAATTAAATTACTTTTTAAAGATTTCATTATCAATGGGATTTAAATTTTTGCGGATGGTATGGTATGACCCGAGCTAGGGGCCATACCATAAAGCGTGCGGATTTGATGCTCAATTGCGGTTTCTATCGGGGATGGGGATAGCGGTCGAGGAATTGTCCTCGTCCACATCAAAATACCATAATCCGGTGTTGCGGCCCAATCGTCTGATAAATGAAAAAGCGCCCGGTACGCCGCTCACATGTTTTCATTGCGTTTTTTTAAACCCGCCATCCCGACGATAAAGAAAAAACCGCCGACTGCGATAAAGACGACGCCAATTGGAGGCACAGAGAATGCATTGATTAACACAACTCCCAGAGCGATCAGAATAATACTTAGAAAAATACTCCTGCGATAACCCAGTTTTTCTGCCAGATGATCCATTCCTCACTCCTTCTCTTAACTTTGAAGTTAAGCTCATGCTGAGCACAGTATAAAGCTGCATTGCATGGGGCACGGCGCCGTAATGCGCAAGCGAATGTTCCGACACCCGCGCTGTGTCATACACCATGCCCATGCAAAAGTCCTCCGCATTACACAGTCCTCAGGATGAGCGTTTCAGGTATGATATTAGTCTTCTAATTCATTATCGATCTTACGTTTCCCTAAAACTGACAGTATCACCCAAAACAGCACAATCAGTCCGCTAATGACCACAATTATGATGAACTTATCGATTAACTGCTCCCATGATAATCCTTGATGCTGAAAAACATTGTACTTTACATAGGTGAACAAACTCCCCAAAACGATGATCGCAGCATAAAAAAGCAAGATGTTGGTGATCTTGATTCTTTGGATAGGGATTGCGCCAAAGTATAGAAGGGCGCTGATTAAAAACAACGAATTGATGGTCAGGATAATGGCGAAATCTTCGAAATCATGAATGGATTGCCCCAGCGCGAATTGCCGATACAGCAACACTCCCTGCATTGATAGGATGGTGATAAAATACATAATGGCAATCACTTGATAAGCGATTTGCCGGTTTCGCTCATCCATGTTTAAAAATGGCTTTTTAGTTTTCATCGTCTTCCCAAAATAGATCATTTAAGGTCTTATCAAGCGTTTTGGCTATTTTGATGCATAAATTCAGAGACGGATTATATTTCCCTTTTTCGATCAAGCCGAGGGTCTGACGGGTCGCTCCCACAAGTTCGGCAAGCTGTTGTTGAGACAACCCCTTCTCAACCCGCGCTAATTTTAGTTTCATGTTTCTCACACATCAAATGTAATATATATATTACATAATGCAAGATATATTTATTTTTTTTCCTGATATATATAACATATCGCCTTACAACCAAACAGTGCCCCCTAAACATGATCACGCCAAAAAACCTTTGCCCCCTTCCCTCGCCTGAATTAAATTCACCTGCTGATGAAAATGCTTCACCTCATACGATTGGGAGGAACTATGCCGCAACGTTATTGGTGGAATTTTGCCGGAGGATGTCTCATGATGTTTTTACTCGCCTGCAGCAGCAATCCGGAAAAAACAGTCGACGAGCTTTTTGCCCCCTACCGGGGTGATGATAAACCCGGGGCGGCGGTGCTGGTGATCTCGGAAGGCAAGCCGCTGCTCACCCGCTGCTACGGCATGGCCGATATCGAAAAGGGGATTCCGGTAACTCCGGCGACCAACTTCCGCCTGGCCTCGGTAAGCAAGCAGTTCACCGCTGCCGCGATCCAACTGCTGGTGGAGGAGGACAAGCTGGATTACGACACCACCCTGCGCCAGATCTTCCCGGATTTCCCGGACTATGCCAAAAGCATCACCATTCGCAACATCCTCCAGCATACCTCGGGACTGATCGCTTACGAGGACCTGATCCCGGACAGCGCCACCGTGCCGGTGAAAGACCGTGATGTATTGGAAATGATGAAAACCCAGGATTCGACCTACTTTACCCCCGGCAGCGCCTACCGTTACAGCAATACCGGCTACGCGGTGCTGGCGATGGTGGTGGAGAAGCTCAGCGGGCAGTCATTCGCGGAATTTCTCCATGACCGGATCTTCCAGCCGTTGGGGATGGACAGCACCGTCGCGTTCGAGAAGGGGATCTCCGAGGTGCCGCAGCGGGCTTACGGCTATGCGGTGCATGCCGATTCGATCGAGTTCAGCGACCAGAGCATGACCAGCTCGGTGCTGGGGGATGGGGGAATTTATTCCTCACTCAACGATCTCTTCCGCTGGGACCAGGCGCTCTATAGTGAGAAGCTGCTCAGCGCCGCCTCCCGAAAGCTGGCCGTCACCCCCAACCTGGAGACCTACGGCTTCGGCTGGCGCATCGATGAATACCAGGGGCACCGCCGGGAACACCATACCGGCAGCACCTGCGGCTTCCGCACCGTGATCCAGCGCTATCCACAGGATCACTTCACCGTCATCATCCTCACCAACCGCCGTGACCCCGACGTGGCCGACCTGGCGGAGCGATTGACGGATATTTTTCTGATCGAAGGGTAAAGGAGTAAGGATAAAGGTTAAAGGAATTACGGTAAGCAGGTGTCGTCATTGCCAACTGCGAATTATGTTGCGTGGCAATCCAATGCCAGGGCCTCATTCCCTTCATCCTTTACCCTTTACCCTTTATCCTTTATCTTTTATCTTTAAGTCTCACTCATCATAAACCTGATAATAAGCACTGAGATACGCAATCACCTCCGGCACATTCTCGCTCAGCTCCGGCAGGTAGGTGGCGATGGCCTTGCGGATGGCGTCGCTGAACTCCACGAAGTTGGCGGTCTTGTTGCGTACGAAGGGCTCGAGCTTTTTGATCAGTTGCCAGTTGCTCTCCACGTTGGCCGCCTTGAGATTCTTTTCCAGCGGCGGCGCGCTCTCCGGGGGGATCTCCGGCAGGATCCGGCTGACAAAGGTCACCCGGTGCATCACCCGCCAGCAGGGCGGCTTCTTGTCGCTCTGCTGGGCCTGCTTCAGGGCCAGGGCGTTGGGATGGGCCTCCTGCAGCCAGATCGGATCCACCACCGTGTTGAAGAAGGCCTCGAAATTGTCGTTGGCCGGCTCCAGGTAGAAGGTCATGAAGCGGTAGGCATCGACCTTGCCAGGCACGATGACCGGATTGCCCTCGGGATCATACTGGCGCACCAGGTTCTCGTCGTAGGCCTGGAGATCGCCGGGAATGCCGATCTCCAGATCGATCCGGAAGCTGTTCTCGGACGATTTGGTCTTGGTCTTGGTGAGATTGAGCGAGCCGCCCAGCATGGCGCTGAAGCCCAGCGAGACATCCGCCCCGCCCACACTGAAGTCGACCCCGATCGAAGCCCCCACCTCCCCGGAAAAGCTGAAATTGCCCCCGGTGGTTTCCTGCTTCATCAGCATGGTCTCGGTGGTCTCGGCAAAAAAGCCTCCGTCGGCGGTCCAGACGTAAGTGTTGACGATGTTCTGCTTACCGAGCTTCTCCGGCAGGCCGGTGTTGCTGCTCAGGGCACTGACCAGTCCGTTCACCGCACCGGCGGCCCCGCCTTCCGCCGCCCCGCTAATCAGCCCCAGTCCGGCGGAGATCGCCAGGTCCGGCGCCCCGCCCAGGTTGGTGTCCACGCTGCGGAAGTAGTTGGCCAGCTCCTGCTCTTCCTTGATGATGCGGTTCTTGATGCTGTACGCCTCCTTGGGCTTGAAGTAGCTGTGCTGCCCGTACTCCGCGGCATTGGGATAATCCGGGTCCAGCACCTTGCCCTGCTCGTCGTAGCCCACTGCCCCATCCAGGGTGCCCTGTTTGGTGTAGCGGGGGTTGATGGGGAAGGGAATGATGTTCCAGTCCTTGGGAATATCCGGGTTGGGCCGGAAGGCGAAGGAGACCAGCGCCAGGTTATGGGAGAGGCGCAAGGCGAAGACGTCGGCGGTCTCCGATTGCACCAGAGCAAAGCCCATATTGGCCGGCTGATACCGGCGGCGCATCGCCTGGTTCAGCTGGTGATTGGGATCTTCCCAGTTGCCTCCCAGGCTCACTTTGGTACTGCGGGTGAGGTTGCGTCCCACTCCCACGCTGTTCTCGCTCGACCACCCCGCGGCGGCGTTGAACTTCCCTTCCAGTCCCACCAGCACATTAACATCCGCTACCTCCTGAGCGGTGCCGATCCCCAGCGGGGCGGTAATCAGCAGCACGGTGGTGTCCACCCCCAGCGAGGCGGAAAGCCCGAAGCTGGCGGAGAGCCCGGCTTCCTTCGAGGTGGCATAATTGTAGCTGACGCTCTCCGCTTCCACCACTTCCACCGCCGCCGATCCGGCATAGTCGAACAACGAAGGATCGATCGGTCCCGCGGTCAGGTTCTCGCTGGGCACCGGCGGAGCGCCTTCGATGAATCCTTTCAGCTCCGGATTGAACTGCACCTGGCCGATCCATTCAGTAATCAGGTTGCCCACCTTGTAGCCGGTCACCAGGTGCCATTTGCCATCCTTGACGTAGCTGTAGCAGCGCTTCAGGACGCCGATCAGGTTGCCTTCGGCGTCATACTGCATGTCGCCGTATTCCTGCACCCCCGGCTGGGCATGGATCTTGTCGTGGAAGGCGGTTTTCACCGCCAGCAGGGCGTTGCGCACCTGGTAGGAATCGTAGGAGATCGGCGCATCGGAAACCACAAAGGCCGCCGCTTCCACCGGGAGGTGATTGCCGCGGAAGGAGTGATCCTGCAGCACCGCGGTCTCCACCTGGTCGAACGTGTAATAAGCGATCAAATCCTCCTTCTCGCCCAGCAGGCGCAGGAAAAGATTGTCCTGGATCTGCTCCTGGGTACGCACGGTACGCCAGACGCGCAGCTCTTCCAGAGTGCCCTTGAAGGCATCCTTCACCGTGCCGTTGGCCAGTGGTCCCAGGCGGAAAGCCTTGCTGCCCCGGGCATTTCCCGGTGCGCTGACCGCTTCCGTCTCCATGAACACCCCGTTGTGCAGGATCTTGAAGGAGGGACCCAGCGGATCGGGATTCTTGATCCAGTCGGCCTGGTTGATCGAGGCATGATTCGAGCCGGTGGCGTCTTCCGCGGCATAGCCCCGGTTCTCATCCAGGCGCCACCAGGAAATCAGTCCGCTCTCCTGGCCGGTAAGGTTCTGACAGGTCTCGAAGCGGCCCAAAGCGCGGTTCCACACCCGCACTTCGCTGATGATCCCCTTGAAGGGACCACTGCTGCGCAAGGGGCCGCGGCCGATCAGCAGGCGTTCGCTGTTGCTGCCCGGTTTGGGACCGTGATATTTCTGGGAATAACCGATATGCCGCTGGTAGCGCCCGCCGGTCCAGCGGCAGATGTGCAGCTCGATGTCGTCCCACTCCTCCACCACCGGCACTTCCACCTCCACCGTTTCGCCGTTGATGGTGCGGCGCTCCTTCACGTTGCGGGTCTCCGACTGATGCCGGCGGGTCACCGCCACCCGGTAGAAATTCCCCACCGTCAGGCGTGAGGCGGCGTCGGCCACGAACTCCCGCTCCTGGCCGTCTTCATCACGGAACGTAAACACCAGCCGTCCGGCGGTATTGACATGCAATGAATAGCCCGGCTGCACCTCTCCCTTAGTGATGATGCCGCGGGGCTGGCGCAGGTCGTCGAGGCGGAAGAAGGCTTCCAGGGTGAGATCCTTCTCCAGGCTGAGCGAGGCGTTGTTGCCGCAGTCGAGCGAGGCAGCGTCATTGGCGAAGCGCAGGCCGTAGGAGGCGTTATAAACCATGGCGAGGTGATTCCATTCGAAGAAGGGAATCGATTCCCGGGTCTGGATATAGCTGTCGCTGAAGCCGTTCTCGATCTTGTTGCCCACCCCGGCGGTGATGCTAAAACCGGGCATGATCGAATTCGCCACCACCGGGGTGCCCTTCACAAAGCCGTGATGACCGTTGGAAGCATAATCACGGGCGATGCCCTGATCGAAGTGCCAGTAGCCGCGCAAATTTTTCTCGTCACCGCGCAGCCGGCGGTTGAGGAAGGCCAGGATGTCGCTTCCCTGGCGCACCTCGCTCCAGATGCGCACCTCATCGATGGCGCCCTTGAAATAATCGCCGATCGTGCCGTTGTCGAAATAGCGCCCGCCGATCATGAAGTTGAACGCGGAACCGCCCATCTCGCCGGTCTGATTGCGCTCGAAGATCTTCTCGCCGTCCTTATAAACCTCCTGTTTCTGGCCGTCGTAGGTGATCACCAGATGATACCAGCGCCCCTGGGCCACCGGGAACGGATCAACCTTCACCCACACCCAGTGGGGCATCCAGGCGAACTCCAGGTAGCCGTTGTGCACCGCTGCTTCGAACAGACGGTTTTTGTTATAAATGATGTTCCAGCCGGAGGTACGGTCGGCGCGGAACCAGCATTCCACCGACCAGGGGGCGCTGCCGGGGTTGAGATCCGGGGCGTCGTCGATCTCTACGTAATCTTTATGAGAAAGGTACCAGTCGTAAGCCCAGGCATAGGACAATTCGCCCACCCGGTTGCGCTCGTATTTCTCCAGGGTTTCCAGGAAAAAGAAGTCGGTCTGGATAGCATTGCGGGCGGCCCGCTCCGCCGCCAGGGCCACCGATCGGGCGCTGCTGTTGGGTAGATTATATGCAACCAGGGCGGCATTCACCGCCGCAGTGGCCCAATCGACATTAAAGAAGGGGAAGCGGTATTGTTTCGCCGCCCAGGCCCGGGCCTTGTCTTCATGGGAAGCGCTGAAGTTGAAGGCGGACTTCAGGGGCTTGCGTTTGAGGCCGAGCAGGTAGAGAGACGCATCGGAATAATGGTGCACCACCCGGGAGAAATCTCGGTTGACCACCGGCTCCGGGCGTACCCAGGCCTCCACCGTCAGATCGCCGTCGGCATTAAAGTTGGGCAGCTTGGTTCCGTCTTTTTCCGCCACGTCGCCGCTCTGGCCGTCGAATTCCAGCGCGCTGCCCTGGGCGTAGGCAATCCAGCGGGTCATCGGGCTGGGCATCGCCGCGCCGCTGACGGCGGCATTGTTCACCCGGCCTTCCGCCGCCGAGGGATCTATGGCGAACAGTACCGATCGGCGCTCCCGCCCGCGGTGGTTAAAGAGCGTGTTGGCCTCGTAGTCATAGTCGGCATACACCGGCTCACCGGCGGGATAGGCCGCCGGCAAGGTCAGAGGAGCGATCTTCACCAGCACGCCTCCGCCCTCGATATCGACGATCTCCCCGCCGCCGAGGATCTCGCCGTGATTGCCATAGCCGGACTCATCCAGCGCCCGGGGCGTCTCCCCGTCCAGGCGGAAGCGCCAGCAGCCGTTGGTTACCAGCGGATCCGCCCCCATAACGCCCAGGGCAAAAGCGTCCTGAACCGCTTCGGTGCTGAGCGCCTCACTGCGGAAGCGCAGTTCGGCGATCTCGCCCCGGAAGGCGCCGGAGGTGACGTAGTCGCTGCGCGATTTCCCCAGGAAAGGATTGAGGAACACCGGCACGCCGGCAGTGGGCTGCTGGCTGTCGATGCCGTCGACCTGCTCACCGTCGAAATACAGCCGCAGCACCGCGCTGCTCTCGTAGTTCCACACCACTGCCACATGGTGCCAGCCCTCCCCGGGACTGAGGCTGTTCAAGCTCACTTCCACCTCGTAATCCCGGTCTTCCTGGTCTTCCATCCCAAAGCGCAGTTTGCGGCTGTGGATGTCGAGGTAGAAAAACTTGCCCTTCACGTTGCCGGACTGCGGGGTGGAAGCATCGAAGATCGGCTGACTGCCCCCGGTATCGGGGATGCGCAGCCACAGCTCCAGGGTACCGGCAGGCCCGATGAACGGTTCCGGCAAGCTGACATAATCGTTCTGCCCATCGAAGGCCAGGGCGCGCAGCGGCACCGTCTCGATGATCGGCGACTGGGCGGTGCCCAGCCCCAGCATGCGCCCGGGATGCAGCACTTCCGGCAGGATGTGCGCCAGGCGGATGCCGCTCACCGTGCCGGAGGTTTCGGCCAGCAGCCGCCCCAGGAACTGCGGAGCCCCCTGGCCGTTGATCACCGCCGCAAAGGCCGCCACCTCCCGGGGCACATTCTCCCAGGTCTCACTGAAGCCCAGGGTATCATCTTTCAGAATCACGGTACAGATTTCAGGATCGTCTCCCTGCACCTGGATCTCGATCCCCTGCACCGGGCCGAGTAGGCGGGGCAGCAGCCGCACCCGGCTGTTGTTACCGGCCGGCAGCTCGAAGGAGACCGCGCTGGTCATGGTGTCGTAATAGGCGACATAAAACTGTTCGTTGGCTCCCTGGAAATAGAGCGCCAGCTTGCCGTTGGCGCTGTCGAAGAGCAGCGGGGCGTTGGCGGTCCAGGCAAAGGTCAGCAGCCCGCCCATGGTGCTGAGGCCGAAGGGATCGGTGTGCACCATGTGCATCTCGATCTCGATCTCCAGGTTCTCCAGTTCCCGGCGCTGCGCCTCGGCCAGTTCCAGGCGCAGGGCGGTGAGGCGCTGGCGCAACGCCTCCAGTTGCGCCTCCACCTCCGCCAGGTCCGGCAGGTTGCCGCCGTATTCCGGATGGGTAAACAAGAAAGGCACTCCGGGATAGACATCGTGGAAATTGCCCATTTCCAGGTGGGTAAAGCCGTCTTCCCCGAGCTGATAGCTGCGGTAGGAGAGGCCCTGAAAAAACATGATCGTGTCGGCGCTGACATCGAAGGCGGCATCCACCCCTTCCGCCCACAGGCCGGGGAACTCGCCCTCGCTGATCAGGGTAGGCTCTCCGAAGGCGCGGTTTTCCGCATCGAATACCCGGTAGCGGTTCCCTTTGAAAAAATAATAGCGATTGCCCATCGCCACCGCCGCCTCCCCGCGGCCCTCCTCATTTTCCCAATCGCACCACAGCGCCAGCCATTCCGGGGTGCCGATAATCTGCTCCGGCTCCAACGGAGCGGCAGGATCCACCGGCTCAACCGGCGTCACCATGGCCCCATCGGCGGTTTTGATAAACGTTGCCGCCTCCCCGGCAGGATAGCGCCAGCCGGCCTTGGCCAGTAACCGGGGATCGGCCGGATCGCCGGTTGCGTATTCGATCCCCTCTGCCCCCTGCTTGATGGTGACATGCCCGCGCAGGAACACCGCCTTCTCCTCCCCGGCAGTGGCGGCCAGCTCGCGCAGCGCCGCATCGAGAAAGGGTTCATCCACCGGGATGCCCAGGTCGCCCTTCAGCTCCGCGACCAGGGTTTCGAAGCCCGGGATGGTGCCTTCCACGTAATTGATCTCATTCTGGATCTCCCGGGAAGTGCGGGTGCGATCGCCGGTAACTTCGATATTCTGCAGTTGAATATTATCCGGCACCTGGCCGAGTTTGCCCTCCCGCGACAGGCCGAAATCGAGGATCGCGATATGATTGACCTCCGGGGTTCCGCCGTCAAGCTCATGGGTGCCGACCGCCAGCATCACCCGGGCGTTGGTTTTGAGCGGTTTCTCCTGGCCGTCATAGCCGCTTTTATTATTTTTCTGATGATAGTAGAGCAGGGCGCTCATACCGGTGACCACCGCCCGGCCGTCAAAGCCGAAGCTGGTGCGGCGCACCCCGGGGTGATCGCCCACCGGCGCGTCGGAGGCCAGCCATTCTACCCCGCCTTCGAGACGACCGCGGTTGGCAAATTCGCTCTGGTCATTGACTGTGCTTCCGCTGCCCTCGTCGAAGCGCCAGTAGAGGAACAGCCCCGGCTCGTGGCCGATCAGGCGGTGGCGCATGTCTTCGCGCAGTTCATCTCCGCCGCGAGGGCGCGACCAGAGACGCACCTCATCGATTTGCCCCTGGAAATGGCTCCAGGGGCCCGCTCCCAGGAAGAGGCTTGCCGCCGTTGGGGCCGGCTTGGTGATGCCCTCCATCACCCCGGCCTCTGCGCCGTTGACATACCAGGTCAGGCGGCCGGCGTCATTGTCGCGCACCAGGGCCACATGAGCCCACTCGCCGGCGCTCAGCGCTGCGGCGCTGATAAACACCTCTTCCACCGGATTACGCGTGGTCCCGCTTTGGAAATGATATTGCAGGGTGCCGTCGCTCTCGATGGCGATGGCGCCGGCAGTTTCTTCCGGCGACGACGCCAGCAGGGTCTGAGGGCCGTCGAGATGCGCCGGCTTCAGCCAGAATTCGATGGTTTGGTAAGCGGCGTTTTCGGCCGTGAAATCTTGCTCCAGAATGATGCGGTCGTCGCTGCCGTCGAACTGCAGCGCCCACTCCGCATAGCCTTCCTTGCTGAGAATCGGGATCAATTCGTAAGGACAGTTCTGGTTGGGATCGGCCTTTGCCGGCTCGGGGCAGGGGCCGTCCTTCAAGCTGAACACTTCCGGGTGATCCGGACAAGTATAGCGCTGGGAGCCCTTCAGATTGAACAGGCCGTCCCCCGAGCGTTCGATATTAAACGAATCGATCATTCCGGTCTTGTTATGGAAGGCGAAGATCTGCCAGCGCTGCACATTGGCCACCTGGGTGGGCAGCAGCAGCACTGCCAGGCGGCCCTGGTGGAGATTGCGGATAAAGGAGAGTTTCTGGGTCGGTTCATAGAAAGGGATCTGCTCCATATCCTTGGCGCCCAGACCGTCCTTGCGGCTTTGGGGGGTAAACTTGTTGCGGCTGCGCTGGTAGCGCACCTCACGCTTGGGGAGGAGGTTAATACCGGAGAGCACGAAGCGGTCGACCAGCAGGGTGCCCGCCGCCATGCCCACCGCTTCGTTTTCCTGCGACTGACGGAAGACATAGACGAATTTATGATCCGAGACCACCTGAATCGGCGCCAGTTCGGTCAGGCTGGCGGTGGTGGAGCGGAAAAGATCCTTCTCGGCGGACTTTACCCGGGTGCCTTCCGGTTCCGGCTCGCTGGCGCCCTTCTTGTAGACCGGCATTATCCGGGGATTGAACAGGCCCTCTCCCACCGTCACCACTTCGGTGGGAAACAGCAGTTCCTGAGGGTTATCCTGCCAGTAATTTACATCCAGGGGCCCCTTCTTTCCCTGGTCGCTCAGGTCCAGCACGGAATACAGCACCCGCCGCGCCGCATTAACCGCAAAGGCGATTACGGTGCCGTTATGCCGCACCATGGTGGTATATTGAAACGCCGGCCCGTCTTTGGGCTGGGGGTAGGACTTCACAAAATTATTAAGCATGAAAACCTCTCACGGTAAGCTGTTACGGTATGAGGATTTATAATGGCATACCGCATCATACATATGCGAGGGTTAGGGAATTGTGTGGTAAGTCAAATTGTGGGAGGAGAATTGTTTGGGCGAATCAGTATATGAGTGGATGGCTATATGGGCAGGAACGGACCTTACACCGGTGTCCCATAAACCCATCCACTCTTATAAAATCCCGTTAACCCGGAAGAAACCAAACTCGGCAGATTGCCTTTTTTACGGCACAGTCAAAGCGAAACAACAAATGACCACATTGCCCGCGGCGTCGACGCTCACCTGCAAATCATCACAGTTGATCCCTTCCGGAATATCGACCTCGAATTCACGCGAAACCTGGAACGGCGTGCTGCAATTCTCGGCATACCAGTCGATCAAATCGGCGGTCAGCTTGGTGAAACCCAGGGAGGCGATATCCTTCCAAAGCTGGTAGTCGGCATTAGATGTAAAATTCTGTGATGTCAGTTTTAGGGTCATCTTGTGGGCAGCGTTATCGCAGCTTTTTTCAACTTTGATATCGAAATCGATATCCAGCGCGGCATTGGGCCACCAGTCTATTTCGACTTCCAGATCGAGATCCACATGCACTGAATTGTTACCGGCACGCGTCACCTCCACTGCCGGGCCACTCAAAAGCCCCATTTGAAGCGGCCGCGAAGCTCACTGTCGGCATGCAGCAGGTGCCCCATCAGGCTTTCGATACGCGAGGCGATCTGCTCCCGGGAAATCACCACCTGGAACTGGCCGTTGTCGCTGATGCTCACCGGCGGCACGTTGAAGAAGCGGTCGTTTCGGGAAGAGGCGACAAATGCCTGCCAGGTGGGATCACTGCGTAATTCGGCATGTTCAACCGAAAAGCTGCCATAATATCCCAATTTCAAAACCGAGCTGTTGGTGACCCCAAAATTGCGCCGGAAGGCTTCATGCTGATTGACCAGCAGGCTCAATTCGCTGATATAAAGATCATCCTGATCGTTGCCATAGTTGATGATGCGCAGATCGGTAATATCGCTCAATTCATGGATATCATCAAAGTTCAGGTCATAGGTAAAATCGCTGTTCCGTTCGAAGTCATCCTGGCCGTAATCGAGGATCGTTTCCGTGGGCAGATACTGGCCGTTGTTGGCCACCATGACCCGCAGGGGATTGTCGCTGCCGGCATTGGCCAGGTTGGCGACTTTCACCCGGAGCTGCAACCGCCAAACCGGAATGGCATTTCCGTCATGGGTGTAGGTGCAGAGCAACTGCGAGCGCCGCGCGCCTTCATCATTATAGGTTTCGATCTGGTAGCAGTAGCGGGTGTCGGGCTGCAGATTGGTATCGGTATAAGTAAAGGTATCGAACTTTGGCACCGGACCCACCTCGGCAACGATCTGCAATTGAGTAAATCGGTCGAGCGCAGAACACGGCTACCGGTCTCATTATCCGACACATCGGCCCAGATGAGGCGAATGGTCGTCGCGGTCCGCTCCCCAACTCCGATTCCGCTGGCCGGCCTCGGCCCGGGGGGCGTCGGGGGCGGCGGAAAATAAGGCGGCTGCACAACAATATCGCCATTCAGCGAGGGATTATTCCAGGCATGCTGCCCGAGATTAATGCGGTAAAAAACCCCATCGGCGGCAGCAAGCTCCCCGCTGTTGGTGGAAACGGCATTGAGCGCATTCAGATCCGCGGTCACCGTCGCGCGATAGTGTTCCAGATCCCCCCGATCCGGCTTTTCAATTCCCGCTGGGCATTTTGAATCAGCGACTGGTATTGCCCGGTCACTGCTTTGGCCGGGCCGGGAAGCCGATCGAACTGTTCCCGGTGGGCCAATTGCAGCGCTTCCTGGTAATTCTGCTCAGCCCGATAAAACTGTGCCGGGCTGTAAGCGCGGATAAAATCCAGCTGCCGGGCAGAGTTCCGCATCCGGTAGGCTTCGGCGAGAAATTTTTGGGCGCCGTTAGCCACCCGGTCAAACCGGCTCATTTCCTCGCGGGCGGACTGAAGGAGCGGATCCGGCATACGGCCCTGTTCATCAAATATTTGTCGTAATTCGGAGACTTTTTCCCCAACAGACTGGCATAATTCAGTGGCAAAATCCGGTAGGTCGCTGGCGGCAATCTCTGCGAGGTGCGCTTCCAGAGCTTTCAATTTTGCTTCCGGCGTGGGTTCTTCGGGAGGAACCGGGATGCGGGAGCAATTGAGAAGTAAAACGAGTGATAACAATGAATATATGGCGATCTGTTTCATCTTGCGTCCTCTTCTTTATTTTGAAATTCTATACAATATCGACAATTTGTCTTTTCGTTGCTTCCGGGCTTTCTGGGTGTGATGGTATGCTTCATCCCTCCTTTCAGGTTTACGATGCGTTCATGGTAACATCCTTTACCTTCCCAGAGAGCAATGATGCCGGGAATAATTCTCAATTCAATATTTTTGATAATTCAGGATTGGTGATGGAGGAAACTATAATCGGTTCAGGTTTTCGTTAAACCCAGCGGCAAGCTAACCGTAAACGTGCTGCCCCGGTTTAACTCGCTCTCTACTTTGATCTGCCCGCGATGTTTTTGGATGATATTGTAGCTGGTAAAAGCCCCAATCCGGCTTTGACCCGCGAGCCGGCGGTTTTAAATCCCGGATCGAACAGATGGCGCTGCTGCTCCGGGGAGATGCCGATCCCGCTGTCGGTGATCCGGATATGCACCTGTTCGTTTTCAACAAAAGTTTGAATGATGATCCGGCCCTTACCCGGAATGGCGTGAACCGCATTGGTCAGCAGGTGCATAAACACCTGGTTCAATTCGCCGGGATAGCACGGCACCGGGGATGTCACTGTAATTTTTGATCACCTCAATCTGTTCGCCGATCTCCGATTCGAGCAGGGTCAGGGTGCTGTCGATTCCCTCGTGAATATCCACTTTCTGGAAATCGGATTCATCCATCCGGGTAAAATTTTCAGGCTGGCCAGAATTTTGGTCACACGCTCGCTGGCGGTCTGGAAAGCCTGGCTGTTATTTTTCAAAATTTGGAGATATTTCTGATACCCGCTGTTATCGCCGCCCTCCCGGGAGGGTTCGCTTTTCACCAGCGCCCTCCTCCAGTTTGACAATACAGCGCGCCGAGATATCCGCGGCATTATTGATTGATCACCCCACCGGGGGTGTTGATTTCATGGGCGATACCAGCGGTTAATTTTCCGAGCGAGGCCATCTTCTCCGCCTGGTAGAGCTGCCGCTGGGTTTTGACCAACTCCTCATGTTCCTGCTTGCGCCGGGTGATATCGCGGATAATCCCGGTAAAGAATTTCCCTTCGTCGGTCTCCCAAAAGGCGAGGGTCAGCTCAGGGGAAATACCGTGCCGTCCTTTGCGAAGCCCCTCCATCTCTACCGCTTGCCCGATGATTGTGGTCCGGCGGCTCGACGTAAACCGCGCCATCCCCTGACGGTGACCCTCGCGGTAGGATTCCGGCATCAGCATGGTCACCGGCTTTCCCAGCACCTCGTGCTCCGGATAACCAAAGATATCCCGGGCGCAATTATTCCAGAAGGTGATATCGCCCTCACTATTGGCGGTAATGATGGCGTCATTGGCAAATTTGGCCACCGAGCGGAAACGGGTCTCCGAGCGCATCACCTGCGCCTGGGCGGCATTTAATTCCAGCAGCAGTTTTTCCAACTGATCGTTTTTCTCTTTCAGTTCGATATTCTTCCGGCGGGTCAACTCCGCTTCCCGCAGCCGGGCGATCTCCTGTTCCCGTTTCGCAGCCAGGCGCATGCCCAGCGGATGATGGCGAAAACCCCTGCCAGGAGCATTGTCAGGCCGGCGAGATAAAACCACCACTTCCGGTACCAGGGCGGAATGATGGTAAAATGTAAGCCGCTTCGCTGCTCTCATGCCCGTAAGATATTCCTGGCGCGCAGCCGGAAGCGGTATTGCCCTTCAGGAAGATTGGTATAATCTTTCTGAGTTTCCCGGGTCCAGGCGGACCAATTGTTATCAAACCCCTCCAGGTAATATTGATAGCGGTTGGCGGCCGGGTCATCATAACTGGGAGCGGCAAATTCGAAGCGCAGGGCATTGCGCGAATAATCCAGCCGCCCGCCCTGCAATACCTCGCCGCCAGATGCCGCGTTCTTCCGAGAGCATCGGGAGGAGCGGATTTCCGCCGGATGCCAGCGAATCACCTCCGGCCTTCACCCGGCGGATCAGTGCCGGGTAGTCGAGCTGATAATTTTTGTCGATGGTCCCATCATAGCGCACGATGCCCCCGGTGCTGCCGAACCAGACCACATCGCCGCCTCCCGGTTCGGGATAAATCACCCACGCCGGCCGCAAATCGTTCATGCGCAAGAGCGGAGATTTTTGCCAGTGATAGCCGCCACCTGCTTCCGGTTCCAATGCGGCGATATCGAGGGAATTCTCCTTTCCCCGCTCCACCCATACCCGCCCCGACCGTCTTCGACCAGCCGGTGGATGGCATAAGCAGTATCAGCAAGCAGCGTTCCAAGACTTGAATCCGCAGAAAAATTTGACGGTGAGCGTCAAAACTGCGCAATCCCTGACTGGTAGCAAACCGCACCCGGCGATTGACCGGATATACATTCACTTCGCCTTCCGGCAAATGATGCGTTTGACCGAAGCGGGTTACCTGCAGCAATGTTTCGTCAAGCTCGGAAACGGGCTTGCCAGGTGGAAGCTTTACCCGCAAAGCACCCTGAAACTGGGTTCCCAGCCATAGCGCGCCATCCGGATCTTCTGCGATGCTGCGAATCTCCTCGCTAATGCCGGGAACCCGGCCGAGAAACGCCATCGCCCGTTTAAAAATTGCAGGATGCCCAGACCGTCGATCAAGCCGGCATATATTCGGGTGGAATCGAATTGCGACTGGTATAGCACAAAACAGAGTTCCATCGAGCAGCGGCACGGCGCGATCGTTTTCAATTTGATAAACCCGTTGCTGGTTGCCGCCAGCAAGCTGCGCCGGCCGGCAGCAGCGACCAGGATTGAGCGGCAATGCCGGACACCGGCCGGAAGACTGGCGGCGTGTCCAGGAGCAGCCGGCGGCGCCAGGTAATATACCCCCAGCCCGGTGGCCTCACGAAAGCGTTTTTTCGTGAGGTGGGTGGCCAGTTCCGGCAGGGAAATTTTAGTCGGAACTGGCCCAAAATTCGCTATGCGCCCACATAGCATCCGCCCGTGCTCGTGGAGACGCCGGGAATCGAACCCGGGTCCGGAAAGGAGTCCGACGGCACATCTACATGCTTAGCCGTGCGATTGAGTTTAGCCGGCGTCAGGCAGCATGGCTACAGCCCTTCACCGGCGATCCCGGAAGATCGAATCCGCAGCAGCCGGGCGCTCCTGCAGATCGTCCTGCTATAAGCGACGTCTATCCCCCCCCAGCAGGCGAAAGCTGAGGTAGACGGGTCACCTAATTACTTAGGCAGCCATTGCATAATCAGAATTGGCATTTAAAAATGCTCTCACTAATTGCGGGCTAATGAGAAATCCCGGCATGCCGTTCCATCCAACTTCGCAGCCCGTCGAGACCATTTCGTCCCCATGTCAAAGATCGTTCGCTTCTATAAACGATGGAGAAAAGAAAAGGTTCAATCGTTTATGTTGCGCAGGAATATACATCTTTCTATGTTGGAAAGCAAGTGGATGGGTGAATGGGTGGATGGGGAAATACGGACGTAAGGGCGAGTCGCGACTCGCCCCGGCCCCACTCTCCTTTTCAGTTAACGTATGCATCGAAAAATCACCAATGACGATTATGCCTTTTCATATATAATGACACTTTTAAGTTGTGTCGTCTCGACGCATTAAAACGAAAATAGTATCATATGCCCCGTAGTTGGGGGCATATGATACTATTTCAACAACAGCATCTTCTTTCGTTTCACGAAACGTGCCCGCGTTCAACCGGTAGTAATACACCCGCCGGGCCGCCCCGGGGCATCCAGCGATACCGGTAGCTTCTGACGGCAACGGTTCCGGGCAACCACCGTAACACTTCCCGCCCCTGCACATCATAAATCTTCAATGAAACAAATCTGAAAACCGAAATCCGAAACCGAAATTCGTCACCGGATTAAATGGGTTGGGATAATTCTGTTCCAGCGCAAATCTTTGCGGCGCAGTGCCATCCGCATCCGGCAGTCCGGAGAGGCCGTATTCCCCGCTCAGGGCAATCTGCCCCCCGACCCCTTCGGTTTCGCGGTCGGCGCGGATGGTCAGCACATCGCTGTAGCTGCCGGAGGCCGGGGGGGCAAAGACCACCGGCAATTGCACCGAACCATTGGCCGGCAGCAACAAAGGCAGTTCCGCCGCCATGAAAAACACCGCGCTGCGGGTGACGGCAGTCGTCAGTGACAGGTTTTCGGAGGTGTTATTTTGCAGGGTCACCCAGGCGGTATCGGGTGTTTGCAGCGGATTATCGAAGTGCAGTGCAGCAGGATCGGCGCTGAAGACCCCCGGTTCCCACTCAAAGCGCAGCGCCCGGTAGCTGAAATAATTTTCCTGGAAGGAGATCTGCAGCGCCCGGCTGCCGTCGGGGCGCACTTCCGTAATCGAAGGGTAGGCGCCGCCCCAGCCGATCAGGGTGTGGTCATTGCCCAGGCGCTGCACGCTGCCCATAAAGGCCGAATAAATCGAGGTGTCGCGGTAACTCCAGACCAGCGTGGCTGTCAAATTGGCTTCATCGATCGCATATTCCAGAGCGCTGGAGTATTCCGGATCGAGGAAATTGCCGTTGTCAAACAGAGTATACGTACCTGCGGCGGTACGGCGCAGATGGTGCTGATAGGCAAATCCCCGGTCGTCATTGATAAAAGTAAACTGGTTGCGCTTTCCGCCCCAGCGGTAGAGCACCTCGCCGCTCTGGCGGTGGATCTTGGTGATCTCGCTCATGTTGCGGCAGGAAATCAGCAGATGGCCGTCATGGTCGACCTCGATCGAATTCCCGTGCGCGTAATCGACGGTGGCAGCAGTGAGATCTACATTGCTGTCGGCATCGGTGATCTGGAAATGGTCCCAGCTGCGCCACTGGAAGATGACATTTTTGGCCGGATCGAGTTCCTGAATAATCAGGCCGACCACCGTCGCATTGGGATTGCCCCCGGGCACGATGGTATCCATGCGCACCGTCTGGGGGTCGTAGCTCATCATCAGGGCATGGTTATTGGGCAGCAGCACAAAATCATGCACGTCAGTCACATAGCCGTTGCCGGTACGGAAGCTGTCGACAATGGCGAAAGTCTCATCCAGGGCATAAAAGCGGCTGTTCTCGTAGCTGGCCGCCCCCGCCGGACCGGCGTAATAGCTCAGCAAGCCATTGCGCTGCAGTTTGAAATCGAGCGCCGACCCCTCATAGCGGCGATAGAGTAGCGGGGTGCCATGGTCGTCCATCATGGTGATAAAGGCAGGACCGACGGTCCCCCCGGCCAGATCGATCTGCCAAAGCCCCAGAAAAAGATAGCCCGGGGCGGGATGGCTCAGGGTATCGATGGTGATCGCCGGGAAATCGGGCGGCAGGGAATCATTACCAAAGAAATTCATCTTGCGCTGAAACCGGTGTCGATTACCTGGGGACGGGATGGTCGCCAGACGTTCTGCCGTTTGCGCTTCGTAAAACTGCCGGCGCACGGCTTCCGGGGTAGCTGAGACCGTAAAGCGAAATTCGAGCGCGCCTATTTCCGCGCCCCGGGCGGCGCGCAGTCCCCGGCGTAGGCGCACCGTCACCGTCTCGCCGGGTTGAAAGGCGCGCTCCGGGCGGAAGATCAGGGTTTTGCCATCCGCCGCCAGGAATAATACGCCGCGCACCGCACCGTTGTGCGAGCCGCTGACCCGAAATAATTCCTCGGCCCCTGCATTCAGCGGCGCCAACACCTCCCCGGGCCGAATAACAATATCGCTCTGCGGCGATACCAGCTTCGCCCCCGGGCGGGGGGAAATGTATTGAAAACCCTCACCGGGCCCGGCGATCAGGGTCGCAGGTAAACCAGTGTACAGCAATACGATTGTTGACAATGCCAATACACGTATGTGGTTTAATCTTAACATATTTAGCCTCAAGCATTTAAATAGAACGCAGATGACGCGGATTTCCGCAGATTCTAATCAGCGTCACTGGCAGTAAGTATAAGCAGCAACACTTTTTTCTCAAACTAATAATTTGTGATGAAATGAAAACTGGGAGGATAGGTTTATAGATGAGAGCGGAAACGCCTTTCGGTAGCAACACCATGGATGGTGTTGCTACCGAAAGGCGTATAAATAAAAAAACTCCCGGCGTCAGGCCAAAGACCATATTCACCGGGAGTTAATGATACAGGAGTGACTCGCCATACAGTCATTGGGGGAGAATGTCTGTATGTCTAAACGCCACACCCTGTCGCGCGTTGACCATCAGGTGGGGGGAACACCTATCGATGATCTGCGCTAAGTGCCGCCGCCGGGCATCGAACCCGCTGACTGCTGCTCACCGACTGAGCTACGGTGACGGATGCGCATCATCTCATCCGCAAAAAATGTACAGCGGGATATTCGCTTTCGCAACTGATTTTTTTAATCCGTTCTCCCCAAATTTATTTTTGACAATTAAGCCCTTAAGCGGTATATTCACCTTTTATTATCCGGATATTGAGTAAAAGGACGCATATATATACTGCGATTGATTGAAAAACTTCATCCTTTATCCTTCATCCTTTATCCTTTGCATTAACCAAGAGGAGCGGCTTATGTTTGATTGGATTCTCGACTTCACCACCCGTCTGGACAGCATCATGTGGGGCACCCCAATGATCGTTCTGCTGATCGGAACCGGTATTATTCTCACCCTTGTGACCCGCGGGCTGCAGTTCACCCAATTATCCCGCTCCCTGAAGTTGATCTTCTCCAAAGAAGCCCGTTCCGAAGAAGGCAAGGGTGATATTTCCCCCTTTGCCGCCCTGATGACCGCCCTGGCGGCCACGGTCGGCAATGGAAATATCGCCGGGGTTGCGACTGCAATCGCCATTGGCGGCCCGGGCGCGCCGGTGTGGATGTGGATTGCCGGCCTGTTCGGAATGGCCACCAAATATGCCGAGGGCTTCCTGGGCGTCTACTACCGGGAGGTCGCTCCCAACGGCACCATGGCCGGGGGGCCGATGTATTATGTGAAAAACGGTTTGAAGAATAAAGCCCTGGGGCGGTTTCTCGGCGCGGTATTCGCCGCCTGCGGGGTGATCGCCTGCCTGATCGGCACCGGTAACATGGCCCAGTCCAACTCTATGACCGCTTCGCTGGCCAATACCTTCAACCAGTGGTTCAATCCCGGCACCACCTCGGCGGATCAGGCCCCGGCCTACTATTATTACCTGATCGGCGCACTCATCGCCGTGCTGGTGGGCATGGTGATCATCGGGGGGATCAAGAAGATCGGGCACGTCTCGGAAAAGCTGGTACCGTTCATGATCGTTTTTTATATTGTTTTCGCTTTGATCGTGATCATCTCCAATATCAACCATATACCGGAAGCCTTCGAAGTGATCTTCATGTCGGCTTTTGGCATTAAACCGCTGGTCGGTGCCACGGTCGGCACGGTGATTTCCAGCGGGGTCAGCCGGGGATTGCTTTCTAATGAAGCCGGGCTGGGCTCGGCGGCGATCGCCCAGGGGGCTTCCGCTTCGGAAGAACCCACCGACAACGGGCTGATCGCCATGACCGGCGTGTTTATCGACACCATTCTGGTCAACACCATGACCACCCTGACCATCGTGCTCACCGGCGCCTACATGCAGACCCAGGCCTGGCAGGGACTGGATGCGGCGGATAACATCACCAGCATCCTGGTCACCCAAAAAGCGTTCAACACCGTCTTTCCCGGGGGTATGGGCGGAGCCCTGATCGCCTTCTCCTCTTTCCTCTTCGGTTATACCACGCTACTGGGCTGGTCCTATTACGGAGAGAAATGTATCGAATATCTCGGCGGCAACAGCGTAATTTTGCCCTTCCGCTACACCTTTATCATTTTCCTGTTCGTGGGCGCTATCCTGACCCCGCTGGCCGGGCAAAGCCTCAATTATCTCAACATCGTATGGAATCTCGGCAACATCGGCAATGCGCTGATGGCGGTGCCCAACCTGATCGGCCTGCTCTTCCTGGCCGGGGTGGTAGCGAGGATTACCCGGGAAAAGCTGGGATGATTCGAATGCGGATTTCGGAGTGCGGAATGCGGAATGAAATATGCTGAGGGCGGAGAGCGAAATGTCATTGGCGCTACGCGCGTCATTAGCCTGCGGCGTCATTAGCCCTTCGGGCGTTATTTATAGATTTTTTCTGCCCGCGGAACGCCAATGACGGCCGAAGGCTCAATGACAGCGAAGCGAATGACGCCCGATGGGCAAATATCGTGAGCGCCAGCGAGCAAATATCGCCGAAGGCAAACATCGCGAACAAAGTGAGCAAACATCGTGAGCGAAGCGAACAAATATCGCCGAAGGCAAACATCGCGAACAAAGTGAGCAAACATCGTGAGCGAAGCGAACAAACAACCGGAGCCCCGCCATGCAGCATATCGAAGTGAACCTGGAGACCGCTCAGCAGCACGGTCTCAGCGAAGATGAATTCAAGCACATCCAAACCATTCTAGGCCGCACCCCCAACCTCACCGAGTTGGGAATCTTTTCCGTGATGTGGAGTGAGCACTGCTCCTACAAAAATTCCATCGCCGAATTAAAAAAACTGCCCCGTTCCGGCGGACGCCTGCTGGTGGGCGCCGGAGAGGAAAACGCCGGGCTGGTCGACATCGGCGACGGGCTGGCGATATGTTTCAAGATCGAAAGCCACAACCACCCCTCGGCGGTGGAGCCCTACCAGGGCGCGGCTACCGGGGTGGGCGGCATCATGCGCGACATCTTCACCATGGGCGCGCGGCCGGTGGCGGCGCTCAATTCCCTGCGTTTCGGCACCCTTGAGAACGCCCGCAACCGCTATCTTTTCGACGGCGTGGTGCGGGGCATCGCCGATTACGGCAACTGCCTGGGCATCCCCACCGTGGCGGGCGAGGTGTATTTCGAAAAATGCTATGACGGCAATCCCCTGGTCAACGCCATGACTGTCGGGGTGGTGGCCCATCACCAGACCGCCTCGGCGATCGCCAAAGGAGCCGGCTGCCCGGTATTCATCATCGGCTCCCGCACCGGGCGCGACGGCATTCACGGCGCCACCTTCGCCTCGGAAGAGCTCTCGGAAGATTCGGAAGACAAGCGCCCCAACGTGCAGGTCGGCGACCCCTTCGCCGAAAAGCTGCTCCTGGAAGCGACCCTGGAGATGATCCAGGCCGGCATTCTGGTGGGTATTCAGGACATGGGAGCCGCCGGGATCACCTGCTCCACCACCGAGATGAGCGCCAAGGGCGAGAGCGGCATGGTGATCGATCTGGATAAAGTGCCGGTACGGGAACCGGGAATGAGCGCCTACGAGATCCTGCTCTCCGAATCCCAGGAGCGGATGCTGGCGGTGGTCAAAAAAGGCCAGGAGGCCGAGGCGCTGGCGATCTGCCGCAAGTGGGACCTGCTGTGCGAGCAGATCGGAGAAGTGACCGACGAGCCGCTGCTGAAGGTCTTCCATCATGGCGAGCCGGTGGCGGAGGTGCCGCCGTTCGACTGCGTGCTGGGCGGGGGGGCGCCGGTCTATCACCGGGAATACCGCAAGCCGGCCTATATCGCCCAGGCCCATCAATTGGACATTCATGCCCTGGCGCCGGTGCAGGATATGGCGCAGGCATTCCTGAAGGTGTTTTCCTCCCTGAACATCGTCTCGCGGCGCTGGGTGTACGAGCAATACGACACCATGGTGCAGGCCAGCACCGCCCTCCTGCCGGGGGGTGATGCCGCGGTGGTGCGCATCCGCGACACCCGCAAGGCCATCGCCGCCAAGACCGACGGCAACGGCCGCTATGTCTATCTCAATCCCCGGATCGGGGGACAGATCGCGGTGGCGGAGGCGGCGCGCAACGTGGTGGCCACCGGGGGCGAGCCGCTGGCGATCACCAACTGCCTGAATTTCGGCAATCCCTACAAGCCGGAGATGTTCTACCTCTTCCGCGAGGCAGTAGCGGGAATGGGTGATGCCTGCCGGGCCTTCGGAACTCCGGTGACCGGCGGGAACGTCAGTTTTTACAACGAGAGTCCGGACAGTGCGGTCTATCCCACCCCGACCATCGGGATGGTGGGGCTGATCGAGGATATTGATCATATCACCCCGGCCAGTTTCCGAAATGCCGGCGACCTGGTCTATCTGATCGGGGAAACCCGGGCCGAGATTGGGGGCAGCGAGTTTTTGAAAGAATGCTATGGGCAAATCAGCGGCGACTGCCCCTCGCTGGATCTGGCGCAGGCACAGCATACGAATCACACCGTGCTGCAGGCGATCCGCCGGGGGCTGGTGCGTTCCTGCCACGACGTTGCCGACGGCGGCCTGGCCGTGGCGCTGGCCGAGTGCTGCATCATCGACCGGGAGCGGCCGCTGGGCATCCGGGCGGAAGTTGAATTTGGCGACATGCGCCCGGAATGGTTTTTGTTCAGCGAAAGCCAGTCGCGCTTTATCATATCGATCGATCCGGCACATAAAGCCGCTTTCGAAGCGTCCATGAGTGAGGCGGGATTGCCCCTGGCCCAGTTGGGCACCGTCGGTGGCGACCGTTTCAAGATCAATGCACGAATCGATCTTCCGCTCAACCAGCTTAGCGGGATCTATTACCAGACGATCGAAAATATCATGGCAGAATAAATTGAGATCCTTATGATAAATTCAATTTGCGTCTACTGCGCCTCGCGAACCGACATCGATCCGGTTTATTTTCAGGCGGCGGAGGAATTGGGACATACGATTGCCGAAAAGGGCTGCACTTTGGTGTACGGCGGGGCGAGCATCGGGCTGATGGGCGCTACTGCCCGGACGGTGAAGGCGCATGGCGGCAGGGTGGTCGGCATCATCCCGGAGGCGCTGCAGAAGCACGAAATCACCTTCCGGGAGGCTGACGACATCATCGTCACCGCCGACCTGCGCGATCGCAAAGCGCTGATGGAAAAGAACGCTGACGCCTTTATCACCCTGCCGGGGGGATTCGGCACCCTGGAGGAAGTGCTGGAAGTGATCACCTCCAAATATCTGCATTATCACCGCAAGCCGATCATCCTGCTGAACATCAACGGCTATTATGATCCCCTGAAAGCGCTGTTCGAACACCTCTATGCCCAGAATTTCGCCAATCCGAATTATCGCAAGGTGTATTACTTCAGTGACAGTGTGGCGGATGCGTTTGCGTATCTTGACCGGTATCATATGGAGCATAGAGCGTAGAGCGAGAGCGGAATGCGGAATGGAAGACGCGTGAGGCGTAAAGTCATTGGCGCTGCGCTCGTCATTGGGCCTTCGGCCGTCATTGGGGCTGTGCCCGCCATTGGCGCTCCGCGTGTCAGAAGAATATCCGGAAATCACCGCCCGAAGAGCTAATGACGCCGCAGGCTAATGACGCGCGAAGCGCCAATGGCGTGAGCGAAGCGAACTAATATCTCGAGCGCCAGCGAGCTAACATCGCGTACATAAAAAACGGCACGATTTATCCGTGCCGTTTTGTAAACGTTTGATCGATTGTTGCCGGAATGCCGTGAGGCAATGTCAGTTGCGCACGTAATCCAGAACCGGATAGTAATAATCGGTGAAGCACAGCGCCACCAGGGCGGTGCCGTATTCCTTCACCGGGGCGCAGGTTTCCGTCACCACTTTGATCTCACCGAATTCAAAGCGCTCCTCGAAACCATTTACATAAAGTTCCTCAAGACTGCGCCGGAGCAGTTTTTCGATGGCCTCCCCGGAATAATCCCCATAGTGCTCGCACACCAGGCCGCCATATTTCTGGCCGGTCATCCGGTCGTGCAGCCACCCCCAGATAATCCCGGCACTAACCCGTTCGCCTTTGCGGCAGTTGCCGGTGGCGGTGATCGTTTCCATCACCGCGCCATGGGTGATGTGGGCCGGCCGCGGAATCTCATTGGCGATGCCGGGCAAGATGGAAGAATAGGTCATAATGTTAGCCATTTCAATGCCGGCATCCTTCAGCGCCAGGTGATAAGAACCGGCATGAATGGTGATGTCACTTTCACCTTTCCCCTTGGTGACAAAATAGTCTTTCGGAACGCGATTTCCGACGATCAATCCCTTCAGGGAAGTGGTCAGCCCGAAATCCTCAGCGGGAAACCCAACGATGCTATCCGTTTTGTTTTCTGAGAACATTCCCACCCTCTTAGCTATTGATATAATTAAACTTGAGCAAAAATTAGATTCACTATATTAAAAAAAAAGTTTGCTAATATAAACATTTTTTCGGCAATGTCAATACTGTTTTTTTTCTTATTTCGAAAAGGTTTTGGGGAGGGATTTTACATCGCAAAACAGCGAGTCTGCCATAAAACGCGGATGATGCGGATGACGCGGATTTACACGGATCAAAAGCATACTTACATTGTTAAATTGATCCATTGCTAAATGGTTGAAAGACAAAAATTTATTCTATGAACAGCTATATTGTAACCATGCAACAATGTGACCATGTAACCATGTCTTATCCGTGAGAATCCGCGTCATCTGCTTCATCCGCGTTCTATTTCCAGCAATTATTGGGGCATTATCGCAGAATAAATCCATCTTTAAGGGGATCATCCGGATCGATCAGGAATTCCTGGCAACCGGTGATATAAGCCTCACCTTCCACCTCCGGCACCACCGCCGGATAGCCGCCGAAGTCGATGGTGCGGGCCACCCGCCCGGTAAAGCGGCTGCCGATAATACTTTCGATCACCATGGGTTCGCCAACGCCAAGTTCTCCGCGGGCGTAATGGATGGCCATCCGGGCGCTGACCCCGGTACCGGTAGGGCTGCGATCAACCTCCCCCTCGGCAAAGATACAGACATTGCGGCTGTCCGCCCCTTCCCCCAGCGGGGGGCCGATAAAGATGGTGCCGTAAAGGAAGTTCAGATCCGGCTCGAAGGGATGGGCCATGCTGCGGGCAGCCATCACCGCCCGCTTGATCGCCATGCCCTTCTCGATCAGGCTGCGGAACTGCTCCGGGGTGCAATTCACCCCGGCGTCTTCCGCCTGCACGTAAGCGTAAAAAGCACCGCCGTAGGCCAGATCGTAGCGGATCTTCCCCAGGCCCGGGACCTCGACTTCGGCATCCAGTTCCACCACAAACGATGGGACATTGTGAAAATAGACGCTTCCCACTTTCCCATCCGTCACCCGCGCATAGGCGCTCACCAGGCCGGCCGGGGTATCGATCTTCACCAGGGTCTCTCGTGCGCGCAGCGGCAGCATGCCGGTCTCTAACACCACTTTGGTCACTGCAATGATCCCGTGCCCGCACATGGTGCTGTAGCCTTCATTATGCAAAAACAGCACTCCGAAATCTGCTTCCGGCGAGACTGCCGGGGTAATGATGCAGCCGTACATATCGGCATGGCCGCGGGGCTCCCACATCAGGGCGGTGCGCAGTTGATCGAAATGCGCCCGGGCATAACGGCGCCGTTCCAGAATGGTGTCGCCGGGCAGATGGGGATAGCCTGCAGTAAAAACACGCAGCGGCTCTCCCCCGGTGTGGGCATCGATAGCGGTTATTTTCAGCCAGTGCGCCGGCGTCTGCCAGCCGCCCCGGGATTGCCATGGCTTGAGGATATCTTGTTTCATCTTGAGCTCCTGCGGTTGCACTTAAAAATGACGGTGACTCGTTTATGATAATCGCTTTAGACAGGATAAACAGGATTAGCAGGATACCTGAAACCGACCGATCATGCTAATCCTGTCAAAAGAAAACATCTTTCTTCAGTTGTCTAATAACAATCAGATTCGTAATATCTTAAAGTAGTCTGGTAGTAATAACCGACTCTTTTCAACCCCTCTAAATCTCCCCTTACCAAGGGGAGACTTGCAGGTTTCCCCCCTTGGTAAGGGGGGACGGAAGGAGGGGTAGTATTAAATCCAAAACAGCTGAGAACCTGTCATGACTTCACCTCCTTCCGAGACGCCGGCGGCGTTTGAACACACCACCGATCATTTCACCAGCAGTAACAGCCGGCGACTCTTCGAGCAATGGTGGCGGCCGCAGATCGAACCCAAGGCAGCCATGGTAATCGTGCACGGCTATGCCGAACACAGCGGCCGCTACGGCCATGTCGGCGCGCACCTGGCCGGCTGCGGGTACGCGGTCGGGACATACGACCTGCGCGGGCACGGCCGGTCGGAAGGAAAGCGCGCCTTCATCCGCCAGTTCGACGAACATATCCAGGATCTACGGACGTTTCTCAACCGCGTAGCGCAAACTATTCCGGATAAGCCGGTCTTTCTCTTCGGGCACAGCCTGGGCGGCGCCATTGCAGTATTGTATAGCATCACCCATCAGCCGGCGCTGCAGGGACTGCTGCTCAGCGGCGCAGCGTTGAAGATCAGCGAGGACATCTCTCCCCTGCTGCAGAAACTTTCCGGGATCATCGGCACCCTTTTCCCCACCCTGCCCACCATCAAACTCGACAGCAACTGGCTTTCGCGCACCCCGGAAGTGGTGCGGCAATACGACAGCGATCCCCTGGTGTACCGCAAGGGCACCCTGGCCGGCACCGGCCTGGAGATCCTGCGCGCCACCGAGCATATTCAGGCCAAAATGGAAGCGGTGCAGTTGCCGCTGCTGATCCTGCACGGCAGCGCCGACCGGGTCACCGACCCGCAAGGCAGCCGCCAGCTTTATGAGCGCGCCCAGGCGGCGGACAAGACCCTCACCATCTATGACGGCTTATATCACGAACTGCTCAATGAGCCGGAGCAGGCCACGGTGCTGCAGGAGATGACGGCCTGGATGGACCAGCGGATCTACTGACTTGCACCTTACCTGCGGGCACGGGGGCGTCTCGTGCTTTTTTGCATGGGGCATGGGGCAAAGGGCATGGTGTTAGGTCAGTGGGGTGAAATCGGCTGTATATCTATATAACTTCTCGACCCTTACCGCGAGCGTCTTAATTCCTACTCAATAGCACCTAAAAATATTATACACGAGGCATGGGAAGTCTGCCCCATGCCCCATGCCCCATGCGAAGTTACCCCATCAATCGATTCTACGCAAAAGCGTCATCGCTTAATCATCTCCAGCAGCTTCTCCGGCATCACCATGCCGTCCTGCTCTGCCTGGGCGTCCATCACTGCGATGGAGGTCATGTAGACCACATCGATCTCGTCGTTGTCACCGATCTGCAGCAGGTGCACCGGCTTGCGCAGGCCCATCAGGATCGGCCCCACCGCCTCGGCCCCGCCCAATTGCTTGAGCAGCTTGTAGGCGACGTTGCTGGTCTCCAGGTTGGGGAAGATCAGCACATTCGCGCCGCCGCTGCCGGCCAGGCGACTGAAGGGATAGAGCTCATTGAGAATCGAAGGGGACACCGCCGTATCGGCCTGCATCTCGCCGTCGACCAGAATATCCTTGCTGCGGTTCTGCACGATCTCCGCCGCCCGGCGCACCTTATCGGCCAGGGGATGGCGGGAACTGCCGAAGTTGGAGAACGAAACCATCGCGATGCGCGGCTCCACCCCCAGGCGTCGCACTTCCGCGGCGCAGAGCAGGGCGATCTCCGCCAGGTCATCCGCATCCGGCTCTATGTTCACCGTGGCGTCGGCGAAGAAGACGATGCGCTCTTTCAAGATCATCATGTAAAGCCCGGCCACCTTCTGCACCCCGGGGCGCACCCCGATGATCTGCAGCGCCGGCCGGATCACGTCGGCATAGTTCTGGGTCAGGCCGGCCACCAGCCCGTCGGCCTCGCCGCGATGCACCATCATGGTGCTGAAGTAGCCCAGCTTGCGGATCAACCGCTGCGCCTCCTGGCGCACCAATCCCTTGCGCTTACGCAGCTCGTAGAGTTCCTCCCCGTACTGGTCGGTGCGCTCCGAAGTCATCGGATTGATGATCTCCAGGCGGTCGGCGATGTTCAGGTGCATCTTCTCCATCTTGGCACGGATCTTAGCCGGATCGCCGATCAGGATCGGGTAGGCCATGTGCTCATCGACGATGATCTCGCAGGCTTTCAGGATGCTGTCGTGGTCGCCTTCCGGGAAGACGATCCGCTTCGGCGCTTTCCGTGCCCGGTTAATGAACACCCGCATCACGCTGCGCGAGAGGCCGAGACGCTCTTCCAGTTGCTCCTTGTATTCGTTGATGTCGATCGGCTTGCGGGCCACCCCGGTATCGATCGCCGCCTGGGCCACTGCGCTGGCTTCCCAGATCAGCACCCGGGGATCGAAGGGGTTGGGAATGATATAATCCGGGCCGAAGGAGAGGTGTTCCAGCTTGTAGGCCTTCATCACCGAGTAAGGCACCGGCTCGCGGGTCAGGTTTGCCAGCGCGCGGGCCGCGGCGATTTTCATTTCCTCGTTGATCGAAGTAGCGCGAACATCCAAAGCACCGCGGAAGATGAAGGGAAATCCGAGCACATTGTTGACCTGGTTGGGATAATCGCTCCGCCCGGTGGCGATCAGCGCGTCGGGCCGGGCCTTGCGGGCCACGTCGTAGGCGATCTCCGGATCGGGATTGGCCAGGGCGAAGATGATCGGGTGGTCCGCCATGCCCTTGACCATCTCGGGACTGATAGCGTTGGCCACCGACAGCCCCAGGAACATATCCGCCCCGCGGAAGGCCTCTTCCAGGGTGATCGGATCATGTTCGACCGCAAACTGCTCCTTGAAGGGGTTCATCCCGGCGGTGCGGCCCTTGTAGATCAGGCCTTTGCTATCGAACATCATGATGTTCTTGCGCTGAACCCCCAGGGAAATATAGAAATTGGCGCAGGCAATGGCGCTGGCGCCCGCTCCGGAGATGATCACCCGCAACTGGTCGGCCTTCTTGCCGGAGATCTCCAGGGCGTTGATCAGCCCGGCGCCGGAGATGATGGCGGTGCCGTGCTGGTCGTCGTGGAACACCGGGATGTTCATCTGCTTCTTCAACTCTTCCTCGATATAAAAACATTCCGGCGCCTTGATATCCTCCAGGTTGATCCCGCCGAAGGTCGGCTCCAGCAACTTGACGGTGCGGATGATCTCGTCGGGGTCGTGGGAATCGATCTCCAGGTCGAACACGTCGATATCGGCGAAACGTTTGAAGAGCACCCCTTTGCCTTCCATCACCGGCTTGCCGGCCCCGGCGCCGATGTCGCCCAGTCCCAGCACCGCGGTGCCATTGCTCACCACCGCCACCAGGTTGCCCCGGGCGGTATAATCGAAAATCTCATCGGGATTTTTTTCGATACGCAGGCAGGGTTCGGCCACCCCGGGGGTGTAAGCCAGCGACAGGTCGCGCTGGGTCACGCAGGGTTTGGTCACCGATATCTCGATTTTCCCCGGCCGTCCGCTGCGGTGGTAGACGATTGAATCTTCTTTGTAGCTCATGACAATCTCCTTGGGTTATTGATTTTTCGCTCATATTGAGAACTGTACAAAGTTATGTTGCATGGGGCAAAGGGCATGGGGCATGGCGCCGTAATATGCAAACGCATGCACCGGTACCCGCGCGGAACGGCAGTTACCGGTGCTGTCATTGCGAGCCGCGTGGTTTGCGGCGCGGCAATCTCCCGCTTGCTGCTCCCAGCAAAATTGCGTTTGGGGGCGAGTCGCAGGAGATTGCTTCGGCAAAAAACGCCTCGCAATGACAGGAGCAATTAAGTTCAGAATTGATTTGAATAACAGGTGAGCATACTTAGCACCGTTACATGACCTGGCATGCCTACAAATATGTCGAAGCCGCGTTTTCAGCCGCACGGCCCCCCGCGAATCCGTTACCGCATTCGTATCAAACGCAGGAAAGAGAGCTTCGAACCGTAATCGCATCATACTGCATCCATCGCGTTTACCAGAACCGGTGACGGTAACAGACCGCTGATCTATCACGCGCAAAAGTCAATTTACCATTCAGGAATATAGATTGCCAGCAGTTTAGTATTTCGTTATTTTATCTGCGTAAATCTGTCAAATCTGTGTAATCTGTGTGCAATTCGATTTCAAAATCTTTAACCCTTCCTGATTCCGCATTGGTCCCGCCAAATTGAAGTCTTATATTATTGCCTTTAAAATTGAGGCAAAAAACGATGCCCCCATCTACCCCCGGCAAAATCTCCCTCCCCTCCCCCGCCGTGATCCGCCGGGGGGTGCGCTGGTTCGTGCTCTTCACCGTGGCGGGGGTGATCCTCTCCCTGTGGTGGAAATCCTCCGCCAATCTCCTGGAGGTGCTCACCCATTTAAATGGCAGCGCGGTGGCGCTGCTGCTCCCGCTGGGCCTGCTCGACTCCCTCCTCGGCGGCCTGCGCTACCGGCTGTTCTTCGATGGGAAGGTGCTGCCGAAGATCTCGTTGTGGGACAACATGCGCGCCAACTGGGCCAACATGTTCATGGGTGCGGCCACCCCATTCCAGACCGGCGGGGGACCGGCCCAGTTCTATATCCTGTGGCGCTGCGGGGCGAAGGTCTCGCAGAGCGTGCTGGTTTCCACCATCAACTTCGCCGCTACCCTGATATTCTTCCAGGCAGCCAGCCTGTTTGCGATGCTGGCGTTACCTCCGGGGCTGTTTGGTGCCAACATCGTCTACGCGGTCAAGACCGCCTTCTGGGTAGTGGGCACCATCACTGCGGCGGTGTTTTTCCTGCTGCTCTTCCCCCGCCAGAGCGCCGGGGTGATCAGCCTGATCTCCGGCATCATCCCGGCCCGTTTCCGCCGACTGCACCGGCTGAAAGAGCGGGGACTGGAAAAGCTGCGCCAGGGCAGCGCCAGTTTCGGCAGCGACTTCCGGGAGATCCTGCGCATCAAAAAAGGGACATTGTTCCTGACGGTCATTACCACCCTGGCCCTCTTCTTCAACAAATTCCTGATCGGCTACGTCATCGCCCGGGCGCTGCAGCAGGCGGTCGACCTCACCACCTTCTTCGGCCTGCAGATCCTGCACTTCTTCCTGATCTACTTCGCCCCCACCCCCGGCGCATCCGGCATCGCCGAGGTCTCCTCGGTATGGCTGATGGCGAAAGTGCTGCCGGTGGAGATCTTGCTGATTTACACCGTGGCGTGGAGGTTTTTTACCACTTATCTGGGGGCGCTGGCGGGGAGTGTGGTGTTGGTGCGGGAGACGCGGGGGGGCCCCGGGAAGAGGCGCCCCCATAGGGTTGTTGAAGGCCTATGATTTGAT
Source organism: Calditrichia bacterium (assembly GCA_020635015.1). Lineage (GTDB taxonomy): Bacteria > Calditrichota > Calditrichia > RBG-13-44-9 > J075 > JACKAP01. Next base: position 420,932 of record JACKAP010000002.1, read on the forward strand.
TCCCACAACGACCGCTCTCAAATAAGAAAAATCGATAAAGTATCTAAGGCATAAACATAATAGGTATATTAGTCCACATTTTAGCAGGTTTGCCCTTCTTTTTAGGGGGAGTAAACGTTGCATTTTTGAATAGATTAAGAATATATTTTTCGCATTGCAATGTCTCTGTTGCTACAACTTTAAATTCAAGTGGCTTGCCTTTTTCATCGACTAAAATTTGTATTATTGCAAACCCTCTGCTCTTGTTTTGAAATTCTGAACAAGGGGTGCGATTTATTTTCTGTTGTTTTACATTCTCAGGACTAAGAAGAAGTGGCATAGAATTATAAGGCACATACCCACTTTCTTTTGTCAACTCTGCAGGAAAAGCTGGATAATTACTCCTCCAGTGTTGAATATCTTCTATAGCCTCATCATAATTAATTTCCTGAATATTTTTATGTTTTAAGTGTGTCAAATTCTCAACAGCTTTTTGGTAAACGACATTTCCACTGTCTATTTTTCCAAGTTTATTGTAACATTCTGCCATAAACGCATAACTTTCATAATCGCGCATTAACGTATCATAATCAGTTTGATACAGGGTGAATAATTTAAGTGCTAAATTGTAATCTCCGCTCTGAAGCGTTGAATATCCTTCCTTAAAATACTGATTGGGCTTCAGCTTACTAAGATCAAGCTCATTAAGTTTACATCGAGCAAAATAGAATGAAGGATTTTCACCGGCCATTGCGAAACTTCCTCCCAAATAAATCTCTTTTCCTTTGACTGATATAGCGTTCACCTGGGGAATCACTATTTCATATCCGTAGATATTGCCTGAGTATTCATCATATTTGGGAAAATCAAACCATTGAACCCCATTTCCTAATGACAACCATTTCCGGGTTGATTTATCCCACATAGCGACACAATTGCATTCTACATCTCCTATCATCATGAAGGTGCCGCCAACAAACAAATCTCCATCTTCATTGACTGCCAGCGAATAAACTTTGCCAGCTGATTTACGACCGGCATAAAGCCCGCCTGAATACAATTCTCGGGGAGTTACAAAAATAAAATCATCTTCAAGAACAGTCCAGTTACGCCTATCCCATAACCATATTTTATCTGAAATTTCATTACCATATTGATCTTTCGGGGGTTTCGTAACGACAAAAACATTGCCATATTTATCTATCGTAATAGCTTCTACCGGCTCATCTACACCCTGTCCAACAGCATACCAGGAGAAGCCATCCCATCTTGCAATATTATTGGCACGTATTCCCCCGATTTCAGTAAATTTACCACCGACATATAATTCTTCATTTGCAGTTGGAAAAATTGAATGGATTGTGCCTCCTGAAACACTGCCATCCTCATACTTGTATGCTATTGAGCCCGCCAGGTCGCTCCACATACTTCCATCCCACTTCGCAAATCCCTGCGATGGTATTGTACCAGCTTTGTAAAAACTTCCGCCGACATAAAGGTCATTTCCTAAGGGAACAATTGCATTCACTGTTCCACTAGTTCCACCACCTACACTGGCCCATTGTTTACCATCCCATATCGCAATATTTTTTATCTCTGGTAAGGAATTAGGTTCAAATGTGCCACCGGCATAGAATTTTCCATCATTGCCAATTGCAATGGTGTTGACGCTGCCTTCAATTCCTTTATCAAAGGAGAACCATTTTTGGCCATCCCACACCGCAATGTTATTAACCGTTATTCCACCAGCAGTATTGAAGTTCCCTCCGACATACACTTTATCATCATTCATTACAATTGATTTCACAGAGCCACTTTGAATCTTATAAGGATTACCCTCACTCAAACCGGAACCGAGTGCATACCATTTTTGGCCATCCCATTTTGCGAAACGATTCGCGGATACTGAGCCGGCTTTATCAAACGCCCCACCTGCAAATACTTCGTTTTGGTCTGTAACGATCAAAGCGAAGACATGATAATTTGTGCCGTCTCCAAGTGAGTTCCATATGTTTCCATCCCATTTTGCAACATAATTCGCTTTTATACCATCTACTTCGTTAAATTCCCCCCCAACATAGATATCACCTTTGATGCCAACGGCTATCGCATGTACGGCTTTGTTCGTTCCATTTCCCAGCGCTGACCACTCACTCCCATTCCACCTGGCGATGTAATTCGCTTTAACACGACTAGCTGTATTAAATTCTCCCCCGGCATACACATTCTCACCTGCGACAGCAATCGCCCTAACAAAACTATTAACGCCTTTGTCTAAGCTGGAAAAAGTATTTCCATCCCATTTTACAATATAGTTAGTGCTCAGGTCACCAGCCAGATTAAATTCTCCTCCAATATACAGCTCGTTCCCTTTAGTGGCTAAAGCATATATCGTTCCGTTCACACCACCACCGATCTCTGCCCAACTAGTTCCATCCCATTTTGCCAAATTGTTCACAGTTAGCTCATCAATTGTCACAAAACTACCACCGACATACAAATTGCCATGGTCATCTCCCACAATCGCATGAACGGTGCCATTAATCTTACCTTTTATTGCGGACCACTTATTACCATTCCACTGCAAAATGGTTTTAAAATAATCTGGATCACGGAGAATGTAAACATTCTTTCCGCTCACGGCTACGGCATGGATAGGTTTGACCTTGGTTGGAATATTTTTGTTCTTAACCACCCCTTTGATACCGGAAGACATTAAATTTGACCATGTATTTGTCGATGTATTCCATTGGGCAATCGAATAAGTATCTAATCCTCCAGCAATACTAAATTCACCAACGATGTAAACGTTTTCATCCACAGAAGCTAATCCCAAAACTTTACCTTCTATTGCTGGGGGAGAGAATCTTTTATCCCATTTGGTTGGAATAACATTTTCTTGCGAATAAACGAAATTTAGGCAAAGGGATCCAAAACTTATCCAAAAGAGAAAATAATGACGCAATAAATTTAACGGGTTCATTTCTCCTCCTACTTTTCTGAATTAATAATCTTTTAACAAATGAGACGAGTCTTGCTTCAGGACGTAGTTCATCAATACTTTGTCGCTTCAGTCCCCGGTTTGTGTGTTACATACTCCTTATTGACGGAAGTCTTAAATCATCCGCGAAGCGGAAAATCCGGTTAATAAGGAGGCTCACCCAATGGGAAAAGAGAAGATCATACTCGGGAGACTGCCGACGCGCGACATCAGTTAGTCACACAAGATCATCTCATCAAGATCATCTTTTGACTTTTCTCAATCCTATTGCCGGCCTTCAACTGATAGAAATAAATGCCACTTTGAATATGACCCGCATTAAATTTTACGGCATAACGACCGGCTGTCTGAAATTCATTCACTAAAGTTTGAACCCGCCGGCCGGCAAGGTCATGAATCGTCAGTAAAACCTGAGTAGATTGGAGTAAATCATAACTTAAGTATGTTTCCGAATTGAATGGATTTGGATAGTTCTGATAAAGTCTCAAATGCTCAGGCGTTTCATGTGATGCGTTAATACCGGTGACTGACAGGGGTTCACTGATGATATCAATCGGCGGAGTGAGCATCTGGTTGATGATCACCCCGGTATTCGGCTCATTTTGATAATTCTCAAACAGCCCGATGGCGTTACTGGCCGGATCAATCGTCAAATCGGTGGTGCCGCTGGCATTGGCGATGGTAAAGTTTAGTTGCACCCAGGTTTCATAAGTGCCCTCAATCTCAATACCGGGGGGATTCCCTCCCCCATTCTCATTCACCCCATTCCCGGTTACCAGGACACGAACGAAGGCGCTATTATCGGTGGCGGAGCGGCTGTACCCCTGGGTGAACCCGAATCCCCAGGAAGTGCTGGCGACATAGTTCAATTGGGTATTGTCATAGGTAACATCCACTGTCGCCGAGCCCAGGGTATTGGCGGCGGGCAGGTTGCTTCCTTTCACCTGCAAGCGGATCTGAAAGCTGCCGCCCGGCGTCATTTCATTCGTAACCACCGTTAGCGCTTGCTCAAGGGTGGTTTGCGCGGCCAGCAGGAACGGCAACAAGCAGAATAGCGTATTGAACCACCCAAATCCATTCCTGGTAGGCATTATTTTTCTCCTTTGGCTATTTCAGGGCATCGCAACAGATCATACGATACTACCGCAACAAAATCATCTTGCGCGTCTTCACAAAGCGCTTGCTCTCCAACCGCAAAAAATAAATCCCTGAAGCCAACTGCTGGTCGGAATCATTTCTGCCATCCCAATTCACCTGATGATACCCCGGCTCAAATTTGCGGTCGACCAGTTTGGCCACCCGCCGGCCCAGGATGTCATACACCGCCAGCACGATGCGCACCGGCTGATCCTGCTCCGGCACCCCGAATTCGACCCGGGTGTTGGGGTTGAAGGGATTGGGATAATTGAGTCCCAGGAAGAACTGATCCGGCACCAGCGGCAGTTCCACGGTCACGCTGACCGGCGGATGATGGAAGCGGTTGCCATTATAATCGATATCGGCGATCTTGTACCAGTAGGTGTTTCCCGGCTCGATCGAGCGATCGGAAAAACGGTATTCAGTCTCCGCATTCGAATTTCCCTGCCCGCTCAGCGCCGGATCGGTCTCATAGCTGGCAATCAGCACATAGCCGCTGTCTTCGGCCACCGAGCGCAGCACTTCGAAACCGAGATTGTTGACCTCGCTTTCCGTAACCCAGGTGAGCGTCACCTCCTCCCTCGCCGCTGCAGCCTGGAACAGCGCCAGCTCCACCGGCAGCGATATGTCGATGAGCTCCTCTGGATCGGATAACGGCTGGTCGTTGATCACCCCGGTATTGGGTTCATTCTGATAATTTTCAAATAAGCCGATGGCGTTGCTCGTTCCGTCGATGGTCAGATCGGTGGTGCCAGTGGCGTCGTCAATCGTAAAATTCAGCTGCACCCAGGTGACGTAGGTCCCGGTGATATCAAAACCGGGAGGATTCCCGCCTCCATCTTCGTTCACGCCGCTGCCGGTTACCAGAACGCGCACGAAAGTTGTGTTGTTAGTGGCGGAGCGGGTATATCCAAGTGAGGTGCCAAACGACCAGACGGTGCTGTTCACGAAAGTCAGCTTGGTATTATCATAAGTTATATCCACCGTCGCCGAACCCAGGGTGTTGGCGGCGGGGAGATTGGTGCCTTTTACCCGCAGCTGGATCTGAAAATTACCCCCGACGGTCTTATCGTTGAGCACGACCGCCAGGGCCTGATCGATGGTGGTCTGCGCATAGCTCGAAGATGCCAACAAGTAAACCGCTAAACCGATAATTGCGCCTAGTACCCTACTGCTCATGATGCTCCTCCTTAATTCCCGGATTTTTGATCCGCAGGCGGCCGGTCAGCACACTGCCGGGCACCTGGGTCTTCGCCGCATTACGGGCATTAGGATTGAAGATATTAAAATCGGTTGAGGTCACCTGGCCGTCGAGGTTCCAGTCGGCCAGAAGGTAGCCGGTCTGCGCGGTTCGTGCCGCCGGCAGAAAGACATTGAAATCGGATGAGGTCACCTGGCCGTCGCCGGTCGCATCCGCGGCAAACAGGCCGTAGACTCCGCCGCCCAGATCCTTCATCGCAATACCGCCTCCGGTATAAGCCGCCGCCAGCGAGGCGGAGAAGTCGTAGAGCGTGCTGGCCGGGTTGATGGCGTGCACGGCCGCGCTCATCACCGAGAGGTGATTGCGGTGATGAATGCAGATATAATAATCGCCGGCCGGGATATCGAACTTCACTGGGCTGGCGGAATTCTCGGGGTTTTCCGGCGGGGGGGTATGCTCCTGTCTACCCTCGGATTTTTTGAGGCCTTGAGATTTTGCCGCGATCTTGTCTGCTCGCTTTCCTGCCGCTATCTCGGTGAATAGCGGCGGTTCTCCGCCGGCAATCGTTTGAGCGGCAATGCCGCCCGCCGGTCCCGCCGGGATCCCCCCATCCAGATCGACAATACTGCCGTCGCTTTTCAGGAAGGCCGCCCGGAAGGCCACTGCGCTGTTGGCGGTAATATCGCTTCTCAATTCGATCAGCACCCAGTCGACCACATCCGCCGGCACCGCCGATACGCTTTCCGTGCCGGGATAATGCCAGGGCGCGCCGCTGAAGGGCTGGGCTAAGGGAATGAAGCCGGAATTTAACAGGTTGGTGAACATGGCGCCTGCGGCATACGGCCCTTCCAGGAAAACCTTGAGATCGACCGTCGCCGGAAGTTGGAACGCGCCCGGTTCCCCGACCGCGAAGGTGGCAAAATGATCCAGATTATGAACCGTAATCGTATTGTTCGCCGCATCGCGGGTAAAATCGGTCAAAATCGACCAACCCGGCAGGGTCTCATCATAATACGCCGCCACCAGTTGGCTCTCGCTGACCCCGCTCAGGTCGTAATCCTGGTAGTGAAAGGTCATGTCAATCGTAAAAGCGCTGATGCCGGCTTCCTTGGTGATATCCCAGGTATAGTTGAGAATCGCATTGTTCAACAGATTCGCCGGGGTCTGGTTGGTCTGGCGCACAGTGACGTTGCCGCTGCCGCTCAGACTGCCGAAGCTCATGTCGATGGCATGCCCATCCCCGGGATCGTCGCCGCCTTCGTTAAAATAGACCGGCGCCCCCAGCACGGCGGCCTCGGTATCGGTGAATACCAGAAATTCGACCACTGAAAAGGTATGAAACTGCGGGATGCCCCAGAGGCTGTTGGAATTCTGGGCACGTACGTAGACGCTGTGGTCGCCCAGCGGCAGGGTGTTGAGCGGCAGGGTGGCGGCAATCTCCACCGTATCATCCGGGGTGAAGGAAAGGCTGCTCCCGGCCCCGATGCCGGGATCGGCATCGAAGAAATATTCCACCTGGGTGATGTTGGGCAGCGGATCGGCCGGCGAGGTCTGCTGCACGAAGACGGTCTTGCTCTGGGGGATACCCCACTGGGCATCTTCATCCTTCGCCCGCACGTAAACCCGGTGCAGGCCGGGTGCGGTTGCGGAGAGATCGAGATTGTCATTGATCTCCACCTCGGTGCCCGGGGTCATACTGATCGGGGTCGCGGCGCCGACGCCGGGATCGGCATCCAGGAAGTATTCTACCGCCGAGACCTCCGGCAGGGGATCATCGGCATCGGTCGCCTGAACCAGCAGGGAACGCGCCTGGGGAATCCCCCAGGCGCCGTTGTCATGCTTCGCCCGCACGTAGAGCCGGTGCAGGCCGGTTGGCGTCGCGCTCAGATCGAGGTTGTCGGCAATATTCACTGTGGTGCCGGGAGTGATGCTGAACGGAGTGCCGCTCCCCTGCCCCGGATCATTATCCATAAAATATTCCACATCGCTGACATCCGGCAAGGGATCGTCGGCATCGGTGGCCTGGATCAACACCGTCTTCGCCTGCGGGATGCCCCATTGCCCGTCCTCATCTTTCGCCCGCACGTACAGCCGGTGCAGGCCGGTGGAGAGCGCGCTCACATCGAGGGTGGCCTGCACCGTCACTTCGTTGCCGGCGGAGATCGGGAGCGCCGTGCCGTTGCCAAAACCGGGATCGCTGTCGAAGAAATATTCGATCTGGGTGGTGTTGGGTAATATCTCCGGGTTGACGGTGATGTAATTCGTCTTGGTCTCGGTATCGCTGATGCTGCCGTCGGAAACTGTCAGCGACACGGTATAGCTGCCGGGAGTGCCGAAGAAGCGGGTGGGGTTTTGCTCCTCGGAGTCGGTGATGCCGTCGTTGTTGAAATCCCATTGCCAGGAGGTGATGCTGGTGTTTTGTGTGGTTGAATTATCGGTAAACTGAATCGTTAGCGGAGCATTTCCTGATAGGGGTAATGCCTGAAATTCAGCTGTGATATTAATGTAGACCTCAATAGCTTGGGATCCATCCCAAAATATACTGCCATTTTGAAAATTTACAGTCGGATAGTTGTTGTTGTTCGCATCAAGATATTCGCTGGAAACTGGGTAACCAATAAGTGGAACTGTAGTCAGTCCATTCAAATCATATGCCCAGTAATTCCAAATACCTTCACCTAACCAGAATGCATTTGTATTAGTAGGTTGATAAATTATTCCACCATTGGTTAAATCCTGCTTATATAAGTCAGCATCCATCATTTGAACCGGCTCAATCGGAATACCTGTTAAATACGGATGGGTGGTAAAGGCGTCTTGGAATTTATCCTGGTATAAAAATGGCATATTATAGGTAAATCCAATCATTGCCTCATACACAGCCAGGATGTCAAGTTTCCCGGCACCCCAGTATTTATTGTCTTCCAATCCAGGCGGTTTGGTTCCCCCTTGCTGGTCGGGGATTTCTGCGGCATTATCTTTCAACAAGCTCTTTATCTGGCTGGCCGTCAATTCTGGAAATGATTGTAACAATAATGCAATTGCGCCAGCAACGTGTGGGGCAGCCATGCTTGTTCCTTGAAGATTCAAGATATCGGTATCTGAGGATATTCCTGAAGAAATAATCGGTGCTCCTGGCGCTGTTAAATCTGGTTTACTGACAGTAATGGCATTATCAGATCTTAAGGGACCTAAACCGCTGAAATCTGCGATATCCCCATTCAATTCATTTTTCGAAGCACCAATTGAAATCACATTCTCAGCAGTTGCCGGAACATAAAGCGATTGAAAATTGTCTCCGTCTACGAAGCCTCGGTATGGATTTGTTAACACGCCTTGCTTGTACTGACGATCATGATAGGCGTTGACTGTTCCGCCGCTATTTTGCATGGATGGATATAACCGTATCTTATAGGTACCGCCATCCACATAATTATCCGTTCCGCCATCATAATAAATTGCGATGACATTGGATGTGTCCGTGTTCGGCCAACCGTAACCGTAGTTGTTAGAACCATAATTGAATACAAAAATGGTATCATCCCCAACCAAATCCCAATCGAAAAATTTATAAACCGTATCTGTATCAAAAGTGACAATATCACTCCAATTTGTAAAGAAAGGATCTTTATCACCGACTTGAATGTCAATTTCTCCATCAAACCAAAACTCAACGACTGTTTGGTTATTGCCATTTTGGAAAGCATAGGACTCGACTTGAAATTCTATTTCCAGAAACTCGCCGGGATTACCAGGTACAGTTCCTTGAAAATGTGGGTATGGGCTTGAGACTTTTGAATCATTACCTGATGCAACTACTAATGATACACCAGAGCTGTCAATTAAATGATTGAGGGTCGCTTCAAACAAAGTATTACCGTCATGCGGTCCTAAAGGCTTACCAAGACTCATGTTTACAACTAATGGCAATGAATCGGTTGTCGCTTTTTCAATCATCCATCGAAAGCATTGAGGAACTTGGGTAGGGAAAAAAACGCTGCCGAATAATATTTCGCTCCCATGGGCAACTCCTTTTAAATCTGCATGATCGGGAACCCAACCATCGCCTGCTGCAATTCCGGTCACATGAGTCGCATGATAATCATAATTAAGCGGTATAGGGAAATTGCCTTGCTCGTAAATACCATCATTACTTTCTAGCCACATTGCCTTGATCCGATTATTGAACAGATCATCAGTTGAAGAGAAAGTATGATGCGACCATCTTAATGTATCCTCCTCAATTATACCCATATACACATTTTTTCCGTTGATTGTCTTGTTCGGATTATTCACTCCACTTAAATTCCATACTTGACTTGCCCCGACAAAACTGGTGCTGGTCTCAAGTAAAGGATACAGCCTTTTTGAAGCCTCGATAAATTCTATATTCTCATCTCTGGCTAAATTAACCAAATCGCTAATATCCACTTTAGCGGTAACAATATTGATGTTCGTTCCCTCATAAATTCCTGTAATTTCAACAAGATTGTTTTGCTTAACCAAATGTAGATCCTTCACTTTGATAAAAACATCGACAATCGGGATGTGGTTCACAAAACTTATTGATAAATCCCGGACATATTTGCTAAACCCTTTTCTAATCGAGCCTGCCGGGGAAGAACTTTTGACTTTTTGTGATTCAATAGTCGGTAATGCAAGTTGATAGTCCACTTTTTTCCGGAATTCTTTATCTAATGTTGCATGAACTTTTGTTGCAGGCATCTTGTTAATTTGCGCCCATGAATAAGATGTTAAGAAGAACATCCAAAACATGATAAACAGTGCTGGCCGTGTAATTTTATGCATATTTCACCTTTGATGAATTCAAAATCACTCTGTAGTATTACTCCCGATTCGACTTCGCCTTTATCACCACATCCAACCCATTCTGCGGGGTGGTGATTATTTCCGACTCGAAATGAAAGATGGCGGGCAGGCCGGGGAAGCCGCCGTCGACATAGGGGGCATCCCCGCCGTAGATGCCCATGTCAACCCCGCTGAAGCCGCTGCCCAGGGCGGGTGAGCCGGGCAACAGGTGAAAACCGGCATTAAAGTCATTCGGATTTTCGAATACAGTGGTCATGTTAGTATTCGGTATATTTCCGTTAATAGCGGGAAGCTGGGTGGAATTGCACATGTTATACCGGAAAGTGCCCGCCCCGCCGAGCTTTCCATATAAGATGATGTTGTTTTGCGCCACTGAGGTTGCGCTGAGATTGATGATTGCAGAGGCAAAAGAATGCGATGTTTTGAGAATATTATTGGCAACTGCCACGGTGCTGGTGGTATTGCAAACCAGCGCATGATAGTTGGTTGCGGTTGTCTGTGTATTATAAATCTTGTTATTTGCGACCAGAATATTGCCCAAATTAGCGGCAATCTTGACGGTTCCCGATCTGCCATAGGTTACAATTTCGTTTTGGAGCAGAAGGCATCCGGAAGCATTGATATCGACGTAAGCCAGTTCATTCCGCTTCATCGTCACATTTCCTACGTTTGCCGCGATCGCAAATTCCCCATCCATGCCTTCTATAGAACTGTTCTCAGAACCGGCATTGAAAATCATCGAGCCGCTTATCGTCGATGCTGCATTATTTGCCAATCCGCCATGCAATTCGATATCAAATCCGGACCCGATCAAAAAAAGCTGCTTCGTGACGGTAATCGCGGCATAGGCGTTATTAGATGGATAGACATAAATCGTATCGCCGGAAGCCGCTGCGTTGTGGGCATCGGTTAAGTTTGTGAAATCGCCAATTGGATTTGGGTTATTGTCCACAATCCATATTTTAGCGTTCACCCCACTAACCAAACCATAAAGCAGCAAAAACATCGCCAGCATGACAGGCAATTTCATGGTATCTCCTTTTTTGCAAACAAAATCAATCTACTCTTTATTGGATTTCGCTTTAAACTGAATATTCAACCCGCTCTGCTGCGAACCGACCGTTGGCGCCAGGATCTGCAGGATCGAAGGCAGGCCGGGGAAACCGCCGTCTACGTATGGCGCATCCCCTCCGTAGATGCCCATATCGGTGCCGTTTTCGCCGGTATCGGCGGCGGGAGAGTTAGGTGACAAGTGGAAATTCTGAACGGTTAAGTCTACAAAAACGGAATTCATGTCGACATAGAGCAGGTTACCGTTATTTGCGGGTAACTGATTACTATTACTCATATTATATCGATATAAGTTGTTTGACGATACATACCCATGGATTATAATGTTGTTGATCACTTCATTACTTGTTCCACTTACTGAATATGCTGGGGCCTTGATTACATTGTTAATAATTACAGATAAGGATATACCTCCTATCGCATTGTCATAGTTCGTGCTACCATATGGATTAATAATTATGTTGTTTGAGATAAGACTGCTTGAAGTGCCGGTAGCATAAATGACATAATAAGAGGAATATCCAATATTGTCTCCTCGACCACTTATTTTATTCTGGATAATAGCGCTACCAGACCCATTATCTAAATAAATATAGCTTAAACTATTTCTCTTAACGTTTATGTAATTTGCATTAATGGTAACACCAAATTGTCCATCAAAGCCTACGAGCCATGATCCTTGCGAACCAGTAATAAAATTCATTACTCCTGAAATTAAAGTCGTTGGTGTAAACGGTTCACCCATGACTTCAGTGATATCAAAACCCACACCTAAAAAGACAAGCTGTTTAGTCACAGCAATTCCCGCATAAGGCTCCAAAGAGGGATAAACAAAAATAGTATCCCCCGCCACTGCCGCATCATGCGCCGCCTGCAGGGTCTGATAATCGCCGGCATAGGGATATTTGTTGTCAACCGTGATGATAGCGGCAGAGACGCTAGTTAAACTCAACAAAACAAAAACAGCCGCCATGCCCAATAAAATATGGGTTTTCATAGTGCGACCTCCCTCGCGTCAGTTTGTTACTGAACGTTTCAACTGCTTCATCTATCTGATTCAAATCAAATTGCGTGTTATCCGCCGCCGATGGTGCAATCTACAAATTTCATTTCGCCGGAAGAAAGATATTGGTCAGGTGAGCGGATGATATATGTCAAAAAATAGCCTGAATGTCAATGAGCGTGCTACGAGTGGTGCACCCATTTGCCGTTACGTTGGGTGCGGGCCGCTGGAGATTGCCGCGCCGCAAAAAAAGCGGCTCGCAATGACGATACCTGTATGCTGTGCACCATCAGGTTATCATAGCCAATCACGATCATCGCGACAGCCAACCGTAAGCAACAGCGCCATCCGGCTTTCGCCTGAAATGAGCGCCCTGGCTTAATATTGTTGAATCGCATTATTGCTTGGTTGAGCGCATATTAACACCTGTAGACGCGATTCTCAAGGGGAAAAAATAAACGCTCATGCTGAGGACGGTGTAATGGGGAGAGTTTTTGCATGGGGCAAAGGGCATGGGGTATGGGGTATTACCGGCCATAATATCTTTACCCCGCGATCCGTGTGTTGTGGTCTCACCGAATAGCATGGATGCCCCTTAGGTTGTGGTCTCCTCGCTTGAAAATTGGCGTAATGTTCTTTAATTCTACTTTAAGAAGTTGGATAAGACATAGTAAATCAGATGGTTAAGCTCCCCTCTCCTCCCAGGCTCATCTTTACCCACATTTTTTCGTTTGGGGTAATGCAGGCCGGAAGGAAACTCACCCCCCGGCCCCCTCTCTTGAGAAGAGAGGGGGAGTTTAGGTTCAATTAAATCAAAGAATTAAGCAGCTTTTTGGGGTGTCGTGTAAGCCCCCCTTCTCTTCCCAAGAGAAGGGGGGTTGGGGGGATGAGTTGGGAGAAGCTGATTCTGTCCAATAAGTTCTATCGCAGCAATAACGCTACTTGACCCCCAACTAAAAAAATGTGGGTAAAGATGAGCCTGGGAGGAGAGGGGCTTAAAAAACAAAGAGTTATATAACTTCTTAAAGTAGAATTTATTAATTCGCCAAATCTATTTGGAACTACCTCTCCCTGCCTCCACCCTCGCCCACTCCACCAAAGACTGCGCAAATCGCTGCGATAGCGGGTCATGCCGCTCAGTAACCACCACCCGGAACTCCTCAAATATAATAAATTCTGCCTGGGAGTATTTCAGCCGTTCGGCATCAGTTATTTTCGGCAACACATATACGATCTGACAATCCTCTACCCTGGAAGTAATCGTAATAGCGCTTGCTGCGGCATTTGCCCCCTGCACCGAATCACGCGCCATGATCCGGGATAGTTCTGCCGGAATGTGGATTAATCCCAGGGATTGGAGATGCGCCAGAAGTTGGAAGTATTTCCGCTTTGCACTCGTTGCTTGAAAGATTGTGACAAGTCCCTCGAGCAATGCGGTAAACCCTTTATCTTTCGCTGCAAGGAGATCTTCATACTGTTTTTCCCGCAGCGATTTTGGATCCGTCTTTAATTCAACCAGCGCCGCCATTTTGCCATCTGTGGAAACTGCAACGTAATCGATTTTGACCGACTTATCCGATGAGTGTTGCTTAGGATCAATCGTGCCGATCCGGACCGGAAATTCGGGAATAAGATTTTCTAAAAAAGGCTTATTGAATTTATGCTGAAGCATCTGCGGGAGATAAAGGGAGAAAAACAAGTCTGCGCGCCGCTCCAATTGGTAGTTGGGAAAGTGGCGCCAAGTGTCCATTCGATCGAATAGGGTGTCGAGCAACATTGCCATCCTTCATCTTGGTTAAATGAACTGTATGAAAACCTCGGAGAGAAATGGAAAAACTGACAGATTGTATATTTAGGTAACTCTCATAATTTTTTAAAAATTTCTGAGTGAATTATATTTTGCAAAAGGCTATAACTCATCGCCCTGGGAACTCTATAAGAAGGATGGAAATAGTGTACTACTTTATAATGACTATTTCGAAAAACCTTACAACCATAAACCGTTTGCTCATTAAGTTTGTCACCAAATAGATGGTTCCAAAATTCAAACTGACCAATGCTGCCGATAATAATATCGGGTTCAATAATTTTAATTTCTTTTACTATCAAATCCTTTTCAGTAATGATTGTTCTCTTTAAAACATCATAATTCACAGAAGCACCACCACCGACTTTCTTTAAATTCATAAAAGCGATTTTTTTCATAGCATCAATTCGGTCTACTTTACTGAGATTATTTATATCTGATGGGGGTAGTTGATTCTTTAAGATTCCATAAGCCCATTCTGCTATTCGATATGAAAAAGTCCATTTCACTTCGCTGCGCCACCATACTCTATAATCACCTTCCTCCTGATTTACATCGTTCGGTTCTTTAGAGATAAAAAGAATTTTTGTGTTTTGTTCGTTATAGGTATCTTCATTGATAATACCGTCTTTTTTAAATTTCCCTTTATAATGTGGGAATTTATTTATCCATTCGTCAAACAATCGATTAAGCTGCTCATTTTTGGTCATTTTCTTCGCCTTATATTTGTTTAAGGCTTAACGGAAATCTGATTTCTAATATCATATTTCCTTCGATTTTGCTATCTGTTTTAACCGATTTGAACAATGAATCCAGTTATAGCAGATGCGATTGTCACAATCAGATTGCTAACAGTCGCTCTCTGGTTTTCTGATTGCCTGGCTTGTGCCTCTTGCTCCTCACAAAATTTTATCAGTACATCAGAGTCGTCGGCCATTTCATAGCTCTCCGGAAAAGTTAAGTCATGAATTTCACTTCACGCCGCCCCAATCTGATACAAATACCGCTGAAACCCGATAAACGTCTCCCGGATCACCTCCACCCCGCCCAGCGCTTCGGTAGCGTCGGTGATGGATTGGTACTTCAGCTCCAGCAGGCCGGGAAGTTTTTCCTGATCGAGCTCGCCCACGCCGGATTCGATATAGCGCGCCAGCACAAAATCCAGGAAATCCTTTTGCCGGTTGTCCAGGCCGTTGAAGATATGGGAACGGGCCTGCACCACCCGCTCCTCCCGGGTGAGGGGCTTGATGGCGAAGGAGACGTATTCCAGCACATCAAACAGATCGCTCTTTTCGGCATTGATGAGCTTTTGCAGGGTGCGGAGCTCGTCATGGCCGTAACCGGCATCTTCCAGCTGGGCCAGGAAGGCCCTCCGGGTGGCCGGCACCGACCAGATCTCCCGGAGCTCCGCCTCATCCCGGAAAAATTCCGGGAGTTTGCCGTAGAGGCTGAGCAGAAATTCCTCGGCGGAGATCGGCTTGCCGTCGGCGTTCCAGAAGGAGGTGGCGATCATGTGCTGAATCTCCCGCTCCTTGCCGTCGCGCAGCTTGATCTTGAGGATCCGCCGCGGTTCCGGAGTGCCGGCGGGCGGCTCGGGGGCGTAAACCGGTTTCCGGGGTTCCCGCACCCCTTGCGGCCCTTGCGGTTCCGGCGCCAGCGGCTCGCCGTCCCACTCCGGATCGGAGAAATGTTTGTAGGCGTCCACAAAATCGTAGATGGTAAAATAATCCTTGCCCTCGAACAGGCGGGTGCCGCGACCGACAATCTGCTTGAACTCGATCATGCTGTTGATCGGGCGCAGCAGGACGATGTTGCGGATATTGCGGGCATCCACCCCGGTGGACAGCTTTTGCGAGGTGGTCAGGATCGTGGGGATGGTTTTCTCGTTATCCTGGAATTCCCGCAGATGCTGTTCGCCCAGCGCCCCGTCGTTGGCGGTGACCCGCTGGCAATAATTGGGATCGCTGCTGTCCTTCAGCTGATTCACCAGATCGCGGATCGCCAGAGCGTGCACCTGGGTGGCGCAGAAGATGATGGTCTTCTCTTTCTGGTTGATCTCGCCGAGCAAAATCTCAACCCGCTTCTGCTCCCGGGCCTTGATCTCGATGATGCGGTTAAAATCGGATTCCACATACACCCGGCCGGCTTCCACTTCCCCCTCGATGACCGTATCGTCGGCAGTATAGACATATTCATCGATCGTGGTCTGGATGCGCTTCACTTTGAAGGGGGTGAGGAAGCCGTCGTTGATGCCCTCTTTCAGGGAGTAGACATAGACCGGCTCGCCGAAATAGCGGTAGGTATCGACATTGTGCTGGCGTTTGGGAGTGGCGGTGAGGCCAAGCTGCACCGCCGGGGAGAAATATTCCATAATGGCGCGCCAGTTGCTCTCATCGTTGGCTCCCCCGCGATGGCATTCGTCGATGATGATAAAATCGAAGTAATCTTCCGGGTACTGCCCGAAGTAAGGCGAGTTCTCCGGGCCGCTCATGAAGGTCTGGAAGATGGTAAAAAAGATGCTGCCGTTGGTGGGCACCCGCTCATTCCTGCGAATCCCCGCCGGATCGATCCGCACCAGGGCGTCCTCCGGAAAGGCATTGAAGGCGTTGAAGGCCTGGTCGGCCAGGATGTTGCGGTCGGCCAGGAACAGGATGCGCGGCCGGCGCGATCCGTCCCGCCTCAGGTTCCAGCGGGCATAGAACAGTTTCCAGGCAATTTGAAACGCAATGAAGGTTTTCCCGGTGCCGGTCGCCAGGGTCAGCAGGATGCGCTCCCGCCCCTCCGCCACCGCTTCCAGCGCCTTGTTCACGGCAATTTCCTGGTAGAAGCGCAGCGGCTTGCTGCCGCCGATGTCTTCGTAGGGAACGGCGTTAAACGCGTCGCGCCAGGTGTTCTGTTCGGTAAAAATCCGCTGCCACAGCTCCACCGGCGTCGGGAAGCGGGCCACCTCCCGCTCCTTGCCGTTTCGCATGTCGATTTCATAAATCTCGTTGCCGTTGCTGGCATAGGCGAAGGGGATATTCAACCTCGTGGCATAGTTTTTCGCCTGGCCCACCCCTTCCCCCACCGGCAGTTCATCACTTTTGGCTTCCAGCACCGCCAGCTTGCGGTTACGGCAGCTGAGCACATAATCGGCCTTCAGCGGTTTGGCGCGCTTGCCGCCGGTCTGGAGTTTACCGAAGGTGAAGTAATATTCGCGCAGGATTTTGGTGTCTGCGACCACTCCCCAGCCGCTATCCTTGAGTTTGGGGTCGATCAGCTCGGCTCTGGTTTCGGCTTCGTTCATTCGCTTCGCTTTCAGATGTAGTGGCTGTCTTTGAGCAGCATCAGCCAATATTCGGTTTCGTTGGCTTCTTTCAGGGCAATATTCATTTTATTGATAAAATCCGCTTTCGACTGAGCATGCTCCGCCTCTTTAATCAACGCCCCCACCCCGGTCCCACTCCTCAAGATCTGTTTAGATAATACATATTCCTTTTTCTCCCCAGTAAGATATTGATACAACTTGATAATCCGCAACGCAAACGCATAAGACTTATTCATCACCACATTCTGATTCTTATCTTTCATTGTCAACTTTCACTTTTCAATTTTCAACTTTCAATTGTCACTTTTCAATTGTCCATTGAATGCTTTTTGGAGGATGGATTTTTTGAGTTCTTCTAAGTTTGCCAGTTTTTGTTGATATATCGCTTCAAGTTTTTGAGATTCTAATGAGAGATCTTCAAGTTTAGAAACAATTTTTTGTTGTTCTGAAATACTTGGAGGATAAAGTATACTAAAATTTTCAATTTGTGATTTTGTAAGCGCTTGCCGAGTTGCACCGCCTTTTTCACCTGTTTGTAACAGTTTATCTTTATAGACCTTTGAAGTTAGTAAGTAATTTAGAAATTTGGGTAAGATCGTTTTACTTACTATCCGAATTATCGATACATGTTGATTTACACGCGCAGGTAAATACTCTGATAGGACAATACAACAACGTGCAATAGATGCACCAGTAATATTTAACAGCACATCATCTTCGATAAGTGTCACATTGGAAAGTTTTTGAGCTTGTTCATCGTTTATAAACGCTAGTTTCTCTTTTCGAAATTCTCTATCATATACATTCAAGCTACGGATTAATGCAACTCCTTCTGTTTTGTAGGATTTATTCCCACCACGCGGAGTAGCACCACTGCCAATTTTAGTCGTAATTTCTCCTATTTTTTTCTCTTCCCAACCATCCCCCGGATTCGCAAACACCTTATTCAAATAAGCATCAAACAATTCCCGGCTGTTCTGCAGGTTCTTTTCGGCGTTGGCTTTGGCCTGATCAATGGCGGCAAATGCTTCGACTAAAATTTTTACGATGCGTTTTTGTTCGGAGAGAGGGGGAAGATCAATCGGGTATTGTTGTAACGCTCGTTTGTTTACACCGCTTTGTCCGGCAGCTCTTTCAGAAAGACTAATTATATAATATTGTATATTTGAGGTTTGCAAAAATGAAAGAAAAAGTATTTTTGTCAAAATCTCATTATTAATATGAACTTTTATTAAATATGAAGCGAAATCCCCTTTTAAGGTGGATTTCTTACTAAAAAGCCGCGAAAACTGTAAAACCGTATCGCGCAAAATCAATATCCCGTCATTTAGCTTGTATTTTTTTAAATTATCTCTATTTGCATATACAATAGTGGAATGATTCTTTCTTAATACACATTATCTTGGATCAATCCGCATATACTTTGTATTCCTTTTTATATTTCGAACGATGTTTTTCTATATCACCATAAGCCATAAATTGAAATATCACCAAGCTTTTTAATTTGCCAATTGCGTTCTCATATTAATTCTCGTATGGCATTTAAAATTACCTCGCTTTGAATGTCCAAAGACTTAATCTCCTCCAAAATCTCCCCCGGCTCCCGCAAAACCGTCTCATCCTTACGATTCGGATTTTTCACCGAAAGATCATACGTCTCCCGATCAATCCCGGCAACCTCCAGCGACCAGGAATTGGCCGAGTCCTGCTTGCGCGGCTGCAGCGCCACAAATTCCGCCAGGTCCGCTTCATTGAGGGGATTGGTCTTGCCCAGGTTGCGCGCCAGGTTGAGCTGGTAGAACCATACTTTTTTCGTCGGCACGCCCTTTTCAAAGAACAGCACCACCGTCTTCACCCCGGCCCCGGTAAAGGTGCCGCCGGGCAAATCCAGCACGGTGTGCAGGTTGCAGCTTTCCAGCAGTTGCTGGCGCAGGGAGATGGAGGCGTTGTCGGTGTTGGAAAGAAAGGTGTTCTTGATGATCACCCCGGCCCGGCCCCCGGCTTTGAGCTTCTTGATGAAATGCTGCAGGAACAGGAAGGCGGTTTCCCCGGTTTTGATCGGGAAGTTCTGCTGCACTTCCTTGCGCTCCTTGCCGCCGAAGGGAGGATTGGCCAGGATGATGTCATAGCGGTCTTTTTCCTGGATGTCGGCAATGTTCTCCGCCAGGGTGTTGGTATGCACGATGTTGGGCGCTTCGATGCCGTGCAGGATCATGTTCATGATCCCGATGATGTAGGCCAGGGATTTTTTCTCTTTGCCGAAAAAGGTGCGCTTCTGCAGGGTGGTGACATCGCTGGTGGTCAGCTTCCGGCTTTTGCGCAGGTATTCGTAAGCTTCCACCAAAAACCCGGCCGACCCCACCGCCCCGTCGTAAACGGTATGCCCGATCTCCGGGGCCACCACCCGCACGATGGTGCGGATCAGCGGTCGCGGGGTGTAATACTCTCCCCCATTGCGCCCGGCATTGCCCATGTTCTTGATCTTGGATTCGTAGAGATGGGACATCTCATGCTTTTCTTTGTGGGTGCGGAAGCGCAGCTCATCCACCAGGTTGATCACTTCCCGCAGGTTATACCCGCTCTGGATTTTATTCTTCAGCTCACTGAAGATCTCTCCGATCTTGTACTCGATGGTATCCGCGCTCTCCGCCTGGGTTTTGAATTTTTTCAGGTAGGGGAAGAGCTGCAGATCAACAAAATCTCGTAAATCATCCCCGCTCAGCGCCCGGTGGTGGTCGAGCCGGCCGTCCCCATTCTTCGGCGCGGCCCACACCTCCCACTTGAAGGCATCATCGATGATCGGGGTGTACTCTTTACCGGAAAGCGCGGCGGCGGTCTGCTTATCCTTTTCCAGATCATCCAGGTATTTCAGGAACAAGATCCAGGACGTCTGCTCCACATAATCCAGCTCGCTGCTGCACCCGGCGTCTTTATGCAGGATGTCATCGATATTTTTGAAGGTTTGTTCAAACACGGATTTTCCCTCAAATATGTCATGTTAAATTCTATGATCGGTATTCTACCGGATATTCGCAAAAATAGAATATAAGGTGTTGATCGATTTGATGCCTGGCTGAAATTTTTTTTTGAAATTTTTCGAGGTTCAGTCCTTGAACAGGTGATATAATTTAGCAGAAAAATGGGGTAAAAAAAGGGAGAAAAGCACAGATTGGAAATTCTTTAATGCATTGTTAACAAAGTTTTTTGCACTTTTAGATTTCTCACAAACTACGTTCGAAATGACAACATTGCGTCATTCCGAGGCGTCAGCCGAGGAATCTATAACTTTAAAAGACTTAATTCACAGTATATTTAATGCATTGTATACCAAGTTTTTTGTATTTATGCCAATCACGAGTTGAGCAAATAAAATGTTCGGAAATTGTAGAAAAGTGTTTACATCCCCCTTTCTCCCCCTTCGAAGGGGGAAAGAGGGGGATGTCACGACCTTGATAGCCGCCAAATACGGCTTTTTACTTCAACTCGTGATTCGCATTATTTATAGATTTCTCACAAACGACGTTCGAAATGACGACGTTGGGTCATTCCGAAGGCGCCAGCCGAGGAATCTATACTTTTAAAAGACTTAATTCACACTGTATGTAATGATTATATCAGCGCCTGGTTAAGATTTTACTTTCCTGACGACACATTTCACCATAAATTAGCCCGTTAAAACTATGACACATTCCCGGAGAGGTGCCGGAGCGGTTGAACGGGGCGGTCTTGAAAACCGTTGTGGCTCTTGGGTCACCGTGGGTTCGAATCCCACCCTCTCCGCTTTTTTTAAACAGCAAACGCCACCGCGCAAACGACGCGCGGTGGCGTTTGCTGTTTTATAACTGATGGGAATCCTTAGGCAGTTTGCATAAACCGTATCGCCGCAGCGTGTCGTCTACGCGGCGGTGATATGGTTCTAAATAAGTATGCAGTTTGTGTAATAATTTCCCAGAACCGGCAATCATCAGCTTAAAATGACGCGGTACTGCATACGCTCAAAGTTTTTTTTCGTAACGTTTGATAGCGCAAATTATTCCCCGCCTTCTCAAGGCGGGGACAGGGCCGTGAAGCGTTCAGCGAACGGCGCAGGGGCGGTTGGGATGCGTGCAACCGCCCCTGATTGGCTTGCTGGACGCTTCGCCAATCTGTCCCCGCCTTGAGAAGGCGGGGAATAGTATATATCAACAATATTATTGAGCATTCAGCATTCAGCATCTACCATTTGGTACGGACTTGGCAACAATTTTGCTGCGGCCCTTAATGGAAATCTAAAACGGGAGCGGAAAGATGAAGTCTTGTCAATGGTTGTTTATTTTGCTGTTTACCTGGATCGGGGCGCTGAACGCCCAGACCAGCACGATCCATATCCAGTGGGACCCCAACAATGAACCGGATATTAACCACTATCAATTACAGCGGGCGGTTAATTCCACCAGCAACTTTCAGAATTATCAAACGGTTTACCATCCGGATACCGATTACTGGGATACCAATATCAGTGCCGGCAATCTTTATGCTTACCGGGTATCAGCGGTAAACGATAACGGCATGATGAGCGCTTATTCGACCCCGGTCATCGCCGGACTGCCCAAAGTGGCGCTGCAGTTGAGCAGCGCCCCGGCCGCCCAGCCGCTGACCATCAGCAAGTCCAGCTTCCTGAGCGATCCGGATCATAATGTGCAGGAGTTGCTCATTCAAGTCAGCGGGCAGAACCATGTGAGCGTGACGGTACAGAACAGCAGCATCACCCTCAACGCTTCACCGGCAAATTATAGCGGACCGGCATCTTTCACCATCCGGGCGGAAGATCCGGCAGGCTTTTATGATGTGCAAACCGTGTCGTTCGAATTTATCGACAACCCACCGGCCCTGCCGCTGATCAGCAGCTTTTCGCCCACCAGCGGATCGATTGGCACCACGGTATCGATCCTGGGAGATAATTTCAACGGAGCCAGTAGTGTTACCTTCAACGGCACTTCTGCGTCTTTTACGGTGGTTTCCAACTCCCAGATCAGCACGACCGTGCCCCCCGGGGCCGGCAGCGGGCCAATCCGGGTAACCACCCCGGAAGGCACTGCCCTGAGCAGCAGCGATTTTACCGTGCTCAACTATTTTACCCTGAATATCCATACCAACGGCACCGGCAGCGTGGTGCTCAATCCGCCCGGCGGCAACTACCTCCCCGGCACCACGGTCACCCTCACCGCCGTGCCGGATCCCGGCTATCTCTTCAGCACCTGGAGCGGTGATGTCAGCAGCAACACGAACCCGGTAACCGTAACGATGGACGGGAATAAAACCATCAGCGCCATCTTCATCGCCGAAGGCGGCGGGGGAGGCGGCATTGTGGTGTATCGCGAGACCCAAACCGGCGGCGCTTCCGGCAGTAGCACGGTCAGCACCGGCGGAAGTTTGAACGGTGACAGCGGTGATCTCTATCTGGCGGCGGTTTCCAGCAAAAACCATGAGATGGTTGAACTGGTGGAAGGGCTGGGACTGGACTGGACCCCGGTTCGCGCCCAATGCGCCGGGCGAAACCAGACCGGTGTGACCGTATGGATGGCCCGAAGCGAAACGCCCGCCAGCGGGATGGTGACCGCTCACTTCGGCAGCACCCCCTATAATGCGGTGATCGCCGTATCGCGCTATTCCGGCACCGACCCGCTCAATCCCCTGGGCATGATCGTCTCCGCCAACACCAACGGCAGCGGCGGCGACTGCGCCAACGGCACCGATAATGATCATTATTCCGTCGACCTGGCCACCAGCACCATTGGCGGTGCAGTGTATGGCGCGGTGGCCCTGCGCCAACGCCAGCATCTGGCCAGCGGGGGATTCATCGAACGGGCGGAAGTGAGCGCCGGCAGCGGAGGGGGCACCGCCGGCCTGGTGGTGCAAGACCGCAATTATAACACACCTTCCGCGGTGCAGCTCAGCGGGAGCTTTAGCAAGAACGTCGACTGGGCGCTGATCGGCATCGAATTGCGCGCCGGCAGTGGCGCTACCCCGCAATATGCACTGACGGTCAATACCGTGGGTGCCGGCACGGTGGCGCTCGACCCGAACGGCGGGATCTATCCGGCCGGCAGCAGCGTCGACCTGACCGCCCTGCCCGCCCCCGGATGGACATTCGACCATTGGGAAGATGATCTGAGCGGCAATGCGAACCCGGCTTCCATCATCATGAACGACAACAAAGCCGTCACGGCCGTCTTTACCGAACTGCCTCCCGGCCAGTTTGTCCTGAGCGTCACCACCAGCGGCGCCGGTACGGTCGACCTCAATCCTCCGGGCGGTATCTACTCGGACGGCACGCCGGTAACCCTGACCGCCAACCCCGCTGCCGGGTGGGAATTTTATGGCTGGAGCGGCGATCTCAGCGGCGCGACCAACCCGGCCATGGTGGTGATGGATGCCGACAAGGACATCCACGCCATCTTCACCCAGCCGGGTGGGGTGGCGACGATCGTGCATGAGGAAAGCCATAGCGGCGGCTCGGCCCGCGCCAACACGGTCAGCACCGAAACGAATCTAAGCGCGGTCGGCGGCGACTTCTACCTGGCGGCCATCTCCACCAAGCCGAACGTGGCAGTCAATGCCGTCTCCGGCCTGGGTCTGACCTGGTCGCGGGCGCTGGCGCAATGCTCCGGGCGCGACCAGACCGGCATCGAGATCTGGATCGGCCAGGGCAGCCCGGACAGTGACGGGCCGGTCAACGCGGTGCTGGAGCAGGACCCGGAAAATGCCGCCATCATCGCCACCCGCTTCTCCGGGGTCGACCCGATCAATCCCTTCGGTCATACCGTTTCCGGCAACAGCAATGGGGAAAACGGCGGGTGCAGCGGCGGCACGGACAGCGATTATTATTCCTTTGAAATCACCACCTCGGTGCCCGGCGCTCATGTGTTCAGCGCCGCCGGGGTTCGTCTAAAAACCCACACGCCCGGCAACGGATACAATGAGCTTCTGGAGTACATCCAGGGTGTCGGAGGAGCAGCGGCCGGGGTGGCGGTGCAGGAACGCCTGGTGGAAACTCCGGATGATGTGATCGTCGACGGCACGCTGAAGAGCAAGACCGACTGGGCGATGGGCGCGCTGGAATTGCTGCCGGCGGCCAGCGGCAGCATCGTTTCCCGGCCGGTGGGCAGCGGCCAGGTGTTGATGCCGAAAATCGCCTTTAATGATGATGGAGGCCCGATCGGGAATTCATCATCCGGCGGCAGCGAATACCGGCATTATCTGAAATTTAAGGTGGAAAATGTGGACGGCATCGTCCGGCGCGCCCGCCTGCGCCTCCATGCCGGGGAAGGTCGGCCGGAACCCAGCGCGGTTTATCAGGCCGAGAACGCCTTCCGCGATTCCTCACGGCCCTGGCACGGAAAGGAGCTGAACCGCACCAACGCCCCCCAGCGCAGCGAAAAACCGCTGAGTATCGCCGGAGCGGCAGCGAAAGCCGGCTGGATCGACCTGGATGTCACCGCCGCCGTCAATGGTCCGGGAACCTACAGCTTTGTGATTCCCGCCGGCGAGCGCCTGGCCGGCCTGAGCGGCAGCCAGCCGGCGGTCAAGCTGCTGATCGAGACCATTTCCGGGGATGCGGCCAATCAGCGTTTTGCCGCTCGCCCGGGCAGCCAGCCCCTAACCCACCTCACCACCGCCGCGACGGAAGATCTGGTGGTTTATCCCAACCCGCTCAAGCCGAGTGAAGGTCATCAGGAGATGATCTTCGCCAACCTGCCGGAGCAGACCCGGCGCATCGGGCTTTATTCTTTCATCGGCGAACGGATCTACGAGACGGAAATCGACCAGGCCGCCGGCGAATACCGGCTGGATATTAAATCCCAGGGCTTGAAGGTACCCAGCGGCCTCTATATTTACATGGTGAAGGATGACAAATCCCGGGTACTGAAGAGTGGCAAGGTGGTAGTGGTGCAGTAAAAGACGGTGAATGGGTGAATGGGTGGATGGGTTTATGGGTGAATGGGTTTATGAGCTGATAGCGGCGCTCGTTTTTCCCCATACACCCATTTACCCATCCACCCATTCACTCCATACTGACAACTGATCACTGACAACTGACAACCGATCACTAATTTACATCCCCAAATTCCCCAGCATCGCCCCTGCCGGCACGCTGACCGCCACCCAGATCACCCAGAGCACCACCACCGGCACGGCGGCTTTCTTGAGATCGACCTTGTAGAAGACGCTCAAGCCGACCATCCACAGAAACATTTGCCAGAAGATGAAGGGATCGATCTTCGACATCAGGCGGTAGAAAATCGATTTGCTCTCGCCGATCGCCGGGGTCGGCAGGAGAGAGGATAAATCCAGGGCCGCGCCATTGAGCGTCCCCTTAGACTGGATGATGATCGCCGCCAGAATCCCGCTGACCAGGGTCACCAGGCCGCTCCAGGCGATCATAGCAAAAATCTTCTTATAAGCTCCCTCAACAACCTCGTCCCTTTTCAGGAAGATATTCGCCGCCAGCAAGACCACGCCGGACAGGATCGCCCAGATGATCGGAACAAATATCGGGATCAGCACAAAGCTGATGTATTTCATCGGCCCCATCAGGAGATTGCGCTGCGTTTCGAACTCCGCCTCGCTGAGATTTCGATGCCTGAGCGCTTCGATCTGGTCGCTGAGCTGTATATCCAGGGTCAGGTACTGGATCACCAGCGTCACTGCCAACAAAACCAGGAAGGGGAACAGCCAGTCCGGTTTTTGTTCGATACTCAAAAACGCTTCCCGCGGGGATGAAAAGATATTGATGAAGCGATCCATCGCGCTCATCTGGCTGACTTCGCTTCTTTCTGTTTCCATGATGATCCTCCTGGTTTAATGGGTGTATTTGGTTGTTGTAACGTCATTCCGTCATTTATCATCATCCAAGATATGAACGCCGTTTCACGAAGCTAGTGATCGCCGGATAAATCATCGCCCCACCGGCCACCAGGCAGAGTACCCGCAGCAAGTCGGCCGATGGTCGTTGCCAGACGGTCAGCAGCAGCGGAATGCCCAGCAGAATAACGGCGATCACTGCCAGCAAAATGACCACATCGCTTTCCCCGGATTTATAGCTGCTAACATTCGATGCGAAAAAATCGTGCAGCACAAGATACAGCAAAAACCCCAATAAAATCAACCCTAGAAACATAACCATATCGTACCCCTCACAGGCCCACACCGGCGAGAAACGCCACAGCAGCAAATGGAGCAGATAGTATCCTCCATAGAAAAATGCACTGGGAATCAGAATCAGCAGCACCCGTGCCAGCGCAATCTGCTGGAGGGACAGGGGCAGCAGTGCCTGCTGCCGCTCCCGGCGCTCCATGCTGCGAAACATCAGCAGCGAAATCACGCTGGCAACCGCCAGCGGAAGCAGCACATACTGCACCGTCACCGTGCTGACCCGCATGTAGAGCAGAAAAAAGGGAATGAGAAACAGCACGACCAGCACCAGCGTGCGGTGCACATAAGCAAATTCAGCCTTTATCAGTTGCCACATGGTTTGATCCTTTTGATAGACGTCATTGATGGGTGAATGGGTGAATGGGTGAATGGGTGAATGGGTTATTCGGAGCATATATCCGTAATGTTCTACCGCTTTCCCCTATCAACTCATTTACCCATGGCTTCATTCACTCGAGATATGACCGCCGAAAGCGAAAGCTGAACACCGTTGCCACTCCGAGCACCAGTGCCGTTACCAGAAAACGCTTCAGCCCATATTCCCCACGGAACGGATTGTTTTCGATCATAAACCCAACGACCCGCTCGACCGGCAGGAACGAATGTCCGGTGGCAGTGGTCTGCATCAACACCAGTACGCCCAGCACGTTGAAACCCAGCCCCAGCAACACTGCGGCAATCATCACCCGGTTTTTGGTGAACCCGATCCGGCGGAAGTAATCCAGCAGCAGATCGCGGATCAGAAAATAGACCGAAAACAATAGCAAAAAGGCGGCCGTCATAACCAGGAAACGTTCCGGCGCCACAATTCCCCGGGGATTGAACAGCAAATGGAACAACGCATAGGCGGCCACCACCTCCAAACACACCAGCAGCAGTACTCCGATACGCGCCAGAGCCAACTGGTAGAGACTGAGCGGCAACCGGGAATGGATCCGGATCCGCAGTTCTTTGTTCCGATTCGCAATCCAGTTCAGTAAAATAAAATAGATCACCATCCCCACCAGGTAAGCCATCGGGATGTCATCGACAATCGGGTAGCGCCCCGGGCGCAGCGACATCTTCCATATCTCCAGGATGCCGAAGACGGGGATGAGTCCGTAAATCAGCAATAGCGCCGATTTTTGAGAACTGAACAGATAGTAGAATTCCGCCTTAATGACCCGCCACATGGTGGCCTCCCTTGAGAATATGCACTGCAATTTCATCGATGCTCATGCGGTTTTCCAGCACGTTTTCCGCACCAAGTTCACCCAGTTGGCGCAAGGTCTCCCGGAAATCGGAGCTGACCACCTGGTGATCGCGGCCTTCCCGGCGGTGATTGACCGCGGCGGCAATCTGCAAATTCTCCTCGTTCAGGCGGAAGGAAATCTTGCGCCATTGCTCGGTCAGATCCTCTTTGGCCGCGCGCAGCTTGATGCGCCCATCGTCGAGAAAGGCCAACTCGTCCGCCAGCCGGCTGATGTCGCTGAGGATGTGGGTAGAGTAGAAGATCGCCCGCTCTCCATCTTCCAGCACCTCGAAGAGGGTATCGAGCACTTCTGCGCGCACCACCGGGTCCAGCCCGGCGGTCGGCTCATCCAATAGCAGTAGCCGGGGGGAATGGGCCAGGGCGCCGATCAGCGACAGCTTGACCCGGTTCCCGCCGGAAAGCGCCCGGGCTTTCTTGTCGAGCGGCAGGTTAAATCGCCGGGCCAGTTCCCGGACAAAAGCATCCGACCACTTCGGATAAAATTGTGAGAGAAAGCGCAGGTTTTTCTCTCCGCTCCAGTTTTCGTAAAACACATGTACATCCCCGACATAGCCGATATCCAGTTTCCATTCCGGTTTATTGGGATCATTGCGCCGCCCGAAAATATTCATTTCTCCCCGCTCCGCCTTTACCAACCCGACCAGGCAGTGCAGCGTGGTGGTTTTTCCGGAAGCGTTGGGGCCGATATAACCCAGCACCGTTCCCGGGGCCAGATCCAGGTTTAAGGGGCCCAGTTGAAAATCCGGATAGGTCTTAACAACTCCTTTGATTTCAAATGCGTTGGGCATCTTCATGCTCCTTTGGTTTCGCTAACACTGTACACAAGGCCTGTTTTGTCAAGCAGTTATTGACCATTTACTTTTTTCAAGTGGCACTAGCAGTAGCAGTAGCAGTCAACTTCCTGCCACTGCTACTGCCACTCCTCAATTGTCGCCGGCCTGTGCCAGCAGCAGTTGCACGATCTGCTGAATATCCGCCTTGCTGAGCCCCTCTGCCAGCGCCGCCAGCAGGGGCGCCTGCAGGGTTTCCAGCAGACGGGTTTTGGCCATCTCTTTTTTGGCACTATCAGATAATTCCGACACGAAAAACCCCTTTCCTCGCCGGGAATGAATCAACCCTTCCCGTTCCAAATATTCATAAGCCCGCTGCACGGTAATCACACTGACCCGTTGGTCCCGCGCCAGACCGCGGATTGAGGGCAGGTTGTCTCCCGCTCCCAACTCGCCGGCCAGGATCTTGGCACGCACCTGCCGGCTGATCTGGCTTTGCAGGGGCTCATCCGATATATCGGTTAAATTTAAGATCATGTCGTCCTCATACTTAGCATCTTCACAACCAGTATGGTGCGGTCGTCCTGTAAGATTTCCCCGGTATAATACTGCTCCAGGTCATTCACCACCGCATCAATCAATTCATCGGGACTGTTGTAACGCAACTGCCGCAGCAGCTCCTGCAGACGCTGCTCGCCGTATTCCTCCCGATCGGCATCCATGGTTTCAGTGACCCCATCTGTATAGAGGAATAGCACATCACCGGGATGCAGGGCAATGGTGCCGGTGTTATAGACTGCCCGGGAGGCAATTCCCAGACCGGGCCCTCCGACATCCAGCGCCGTGATGTCACCGTCCGCGGAAATCAGAAAGGGGTGGTTCTGGCCGGCGCCGGCATACTGAAGGATTCCGCTGCGCTTGTCCAGGATGCCCAGGAAAAGGGTAACAAATTTGTTGCGCGGGGTAAAATCGACCAATTGGCGATTGAGATGGTCCAGCACTGCCTCGATGGGGTTGCCGTTGTTTAGCTCACTTTTGATCATTGCCTGGATCTGCGAGATCAGCATCGCCGCCGGTAGTCCTTTGCCGCAGGCGTCGGCGATCACAAAAGCGATGCGCCGCTCATCAAGCGCAAGAAAATCGTAAAAATCCCCTCCCACCGTGCGCGACGGCCGGGAGTACGCCGCTGCAGCGATATGTCCGTTTGACGGAAGTGACTTCGGCAACAGGCTGGCCTGGATTTGCCGGGCCATGTTCAGCTCTTCTTCGATACGCCGATGCTGCTCCAGCACCGCCTCCAGGATCTGGCGCAATTTTTCGGTGTCGAATACCGAGATCAACTGCTGGGAAAGCGATTCGATGATATTCAGAGGGGACATCTGCCCGAAGTAGCGCCGGCGAATCGCTGCTTTCTCCTCCGGGGTGAAACGGGGGATTAAGTAACGCGCTCCCCCGCCGGAAGTGAGCAAGCCTTCCTTCTCCAAAGCCTGATATGCCCGCTCGATCGTATGGACGCTGACATGCTGCTCGCTGGCCAGCACCCGGGGGCGGGGCAGTTCGCTGCCGTCATAACCGGCGTCAGACAGAATCTTTTCCAGCAGTTGCCGGGCGATCTGACGATGCACCGGTTCATCGGATAGGCTGGTTAGGTTAAAAAGCATCGCTTCCTCTTTGCTCTTAATGAACCTACTGTATATATGCAATATATACAGAAAGGTTTCAAAATTCTAACTTTTTTTTTCTCATTCGCCGCTCTGCGGCGAATGCAATACCTGACGCTCTGCGTCAGGCCGCAAGCCCGAGCTTCCGCTCCAATTCATTTGAAGAAGATTACAGATACATAGAATCTATTTTGATTTTAAAAGCCTACACACCTTGGGCAAGTGTGCTGACGCGGAGCGTCAGCGGCTGCATTCGCCGCGGAGCGGCGAACCAGAGGGAGGGGAAATTGAGGGAGTCAATCGTGTTTTAATATCGTCTCGATCAGATTCAGCAAATCTTCTTTTCCGGTGCTATCTTTAGCTGAGCACATCAACAGGCGGGAGGCGCTCTCCTGGCCCAACACTTCCCCGATCAGCTTGCGCTGCTTGGGGCGGCTGTTTTTGGAGACGCGGTCGATTTTAGTGGCGATGATGTGGTAGGGAATTTGGTGGAAATTCAGCCACTCCACCAGTTGGACATCGTTATCCTTGGGGCCGACCTTGCCGTCAACCAGCACCATCAGCATCTTAAGCTGTTGGTTGTTCAGCAAATATTGCTCGATCGCCTTTTGCCAATGCGCTTTCTCCGTGCGGGAAATTTTCGCAAAGCCGTACCCCGGCAGATCCACCAGGTAGAAGCTGTCATCGATCGCAAAATAATTAATGGTGCGGGTCTTGCCAGGCTGCTTGCTGACCCGGGCAAAATTGCGGATGTTCACCAGGCAGTTAATCAGCGAGGACTTGCCGACATTGGAACGGCCGACAAAAGCGATTTCCGGAAGCGGCGGCGTGGGAGCGTCGGTCCAGTCCATAATGCTTTTGATGAATTTAGCATTTTTGATCTGCAGCATGGGGGCCTTGTTAGTTATCAGTAGTGCCCGGTGGCCACCGGGCAATTTCAGTGGTCGATTAATAAAAAAAGGAAGACCACCTGAGCAGGCGGTCTTCCTTGGCAAAAATATCAGCCGGGTTTATAAATGGGCCGTCAGTTTCTGCACGATGGCCGGCTTGGGATAAGCACCGACAATCTGTTCCACCGGCTTGCCGTCTTTGAAGATCAGCAGGGTGGGAATACCGCGCACATTATATTTCATCGCCATCTGCTGATGGACGTCAACGTCGATCTTTCCGACTTTCAGCTTGCCCTCATATTCGCCGGCCAGTTGTTCAATCGTCGGGGCAATCATTTTGCAGGGACCGCACCATTCCGCCCAGAAATCGACCAGCACTGGTAAATCGGATTTAAGCACTTCGGTCTCAAAATTTGCATCGGTAAATTCTGCAGGTTTCGCCATGTTTTCCTCCAAAGGATGTTATAAATTAAACCGCTTTCAATTATCTTCTTTTTGAATTCGTTAATTAGATTCATCCCTTCCGGCTGAGGTTACAAATTTAACTCATTTTTTTCCGTACTCAAGAATTTCTATTTTAACATCGAATACTCCGGCGCGAATGCCTTCCACAATCTGCGACGCCCGGTAGGAAAGATCGATTATCCGCCCTTTGACAAACGGTCCCCGGTCGTTGATGCGCACCCGCACGCTTTTGCCGTTGCTTAGATTGGTCACCCGGCACACCGTTCCAAACGGCAGGGTGCGGTGGGCGGCGGTAAGCTCGAATTGATTGTAGACCTCTCCACTGGCAGTGCGGCGGCCGTGGAACTTTTTTCCGTAATAGGAAGCCTTACCATAGTTGGTTCGGCCGGCCGACATTTTCGGTAATTTCGGCGGTATCAGCGCCGGCGCCGGCGCTGCAGGACGCCGCGCTACTGGCGCGGGAGGCGCAACCGCCGGACGCGGCCTTCGCTGCGGCGTCTTGCGAACCGCCGGTCTGTCACGGTTCTTCGCCGGGCGCTTGACAACCATATCACGATCCGCCCCGCCGTGATAATCGCGGTCCGGCCCGGCGGGCACATCCCGCGACACATTTGTCGGGGCACACCCGGCCAGCAGTAACACGACCATCCATAACACCCCTACCCCGAAAACACCATTCCTGGTCCTGAATTTCATGAGAAATCCTTTCACCTAAACTGATTGATACTGTGGGGATCGCTGTGGCGGGATGTGTGAATTTTATACAGAAAACTGCATTATTTGTGATAGCTGAATCGCAGGCAACCTCTGCAAAAGACATCCATGCCAAAACTTCCCTTCCCGTTTAACTCACTTACCCTGTTTTAAGGAGCAAATACTATACCCGAATTTGGCCGGGAAGGGATGCCTGGCTATTTGATGAAACTGCGGTTATTGCGCCAGCGGATCTTATCTTTCAGGATGTCTTCCGAACCCAGTTTGGAGGGATCGCTTAACTGGTCTGGCGTGCTTGCCGCGGCCGTATCCTGCGCTGCACCGGCGGCCAGGGTAGAGTCGCTTGCCACCGGCGCTTCCGGAGGCGGGGGAGATACTTTCTTGCGGGCAACCGCCACATATTGCCGGGCAGTAGGATAGCGGTCGATGACCCGTTTATAGGCGGCCATGGCGGAATCGATATTGGCCAGGTTATGCTCATAGATCCAGGCGATCACAAATTGGGCCTGCGCACTGACATCCCAGGTGGTATCGGCATTGGCGACCTGACGGTATTGGGGGATCGCGCTCCGATATTTTCCCTCAAAATACAGCTTCTCCGCTTCGCGGAATTTATCCCGGGCTTTGCTTTCCGGTGTTTCCTCGACATGATCTTCATCCAGCATGCCCTTATTTTTCATGATTTCCCGGGCAAACGGCGAGTAGGCATAATCTTTGAGGATACGCTTTTCCAATTCATACACGCGCGGAAGATCCTGATGTTGCGGCAATTTATAAATGTAGATCAACGAATACAACGCCTTGGGGGTCAGGATCGAGTCTTCATAGGTCTCGAGGAAATGATTGAAATGATGGGCGGCCGAATCATATTTTTCCACCTTGAGCAGATAAAATTCCGCCAGGTGATAGCGGTTATTCATCAGGTCGAACTCGATCTGGGGCAGTTTTCTTTTTTCCAGCGTTTTTTTCTTTTTCTCCTCCCCGCTATTCTGGGACGCATTACCGCTCCGGCCAGGATTTGACGGATTATTCCTTCCGGAAACGGGGTTGGGTTGGGTGGCATCGCCGCGGAGACCGGTATATTCCTGCCCTTCATCCGGTGGCCGGTTGGGGTTTTCCAGGCCGCCGGTGGTATCGGTCGCACTGTCATCGGGATTGAACAGAGGATTTTGCCGGGCCAGCGCCAGCGAGTCTTCCCTGGAGAGCGGCCGCAGGGAATCAGCCGGGGTATGACTGCCGGTCGTATCAACCTCTCCGCTGGCAATCCGCAGCGAATCGAGATATTGCGCCTGATAGAGCGAATCGCGAAAACCCGGCTCATTGCTCAGACGATAGACCATCCGTTCATCATGGCGGATGCCGTCGCGAATATCTTTAAACTCGCTCAGAAAGAGTTTTTTGTTGTTGGCCACTTCCACACTGTCGAACTGGCTATAAAGTTTAGCCACCTTGCCGTAATAGGCCACTGCCGAGTCGATATCCTGATAGTAAAACTCGAACAGTTCCGCCAGGTTGAAAGCAGCCTGGGCGGTGCCGGGGCTGGGTTTTCTTTCCTGGATGATTTCCCGGTAGGTATCCACCGCATCCACATAGCGCTGCTGCGCTTCGTAATTTTCCCCCATGGCGGTCTTCAACACCGGGGAAAATGCGTTAAAACGGGGTGCCGTCAACGCCTTGCGCAGGAGTTGGTAAGCGTCTTCATATTTTTTGAGCGCGGTATAAGATTGGGCCAGGTGCAACTTAGACTTGTATTCGATGTCAATCGCCGGAGAAAATTTATCCACCCGCTTGTATTGGTCGATGGCCTCTTTATATTTCCCCTGAATAAAATAGGCCTCGCCCAAATTATAAAGCAGAAACGCCTTAAATTCGTCGTCGATCTTTTCTTTCAGGGCTTGTTCCAGGTATTCGATCGCCTGGGTGTAATCTTTTTGCTCAAAGGCATACAGGCCCAGCTCAAAATAAGCCTCCGAACGGATTTTAGATTTGCGGGCATTGTTGATCACCCGCAGAAAATATTCGTTAGCGGTTTCCACCTCATTTTCTTTTAGCAGCACCTTGCCGTACCACAGCTGCGCTTCCGGGATCAGGTCGCTCTCGCCATATTTGCCCATAAACTGTTCCAGGTGCACCCGGGCCTGGGCGTATTTCTCTACGTAGAATTCGCTCTTGGCAATATAGAGGAGGGCATCATCGGCATACTTGCTTTGATCGCTATAGATATCGATCAGCTTCCAGCACTTCTCGATCGTCGTCTCGAAATGTTTTTTGGCCGCCGGCGGCACGTTTGCCTGATCCGGATTTTCCCGGATGGTCTTCAGGCCGTCATTATAGCTCTGCTTGGCGTTGAACAGGGTGTTGTAATAGGCACAGCCGCCCAGCAGAAGGAACGCTGACAAAAGTAAAAATTTCAATATTTTAGATTGCATGAAATTTCCTGAATATTAGCAATTCGACCACTGTTTAAATATGTTCTAAAACCAACTTACTTATTAACTGTTTGCTACTCATATTCTCTTTTTGGGCTTTGGCTTCAATCTCAGCAATCTGCTTTGGCGAAAAGCCAAGTATCCGGTACAATTTCTTCAATTCAAGTTGTAACTTTAGCTTGGGTGAAAGCTTAATATCTACATCTTCCATTTGATTCCAATAGTCAGCGGTGGAATATTGATCCCAGAAATTCTGTATTTCTTCGATAGATTTAAATTCTTCAGGTATTTGAGTGTTACTTCTTGCCATATCTTTTCCTTTCTTGTTTATCCATATCTCTTGCGCTTATGATCAGTGCCTCGCGGTTTTCCTTATAGATGAAAACGACTAAGAGATAACGACCGCTATCTGTTCGACCATAAGCATAATATAAATCTTCTCCTTCGTATTTACCTTTTTGAGCTTTTCGATACTTGGGAATATTGTAAAATACTTCTTCAACTTCTTCCGGTAAAACTCGATGTTTATGTTCGATTTTATCAATAATATCATCAAGCCATATGATATCATCTATATACATTAACGCACCCGCTGGCGCAGTTTCTGGATCACCTGCAACAGTTTCGGAAAAACTTCGTGCGCCCCGGCGGCCACCCGTTCGTCGGCCACACTGCTGAGCGGCGTTTCTTCCGGATTGATCTCCACCACATACGCGCCGTTGCCCTTTGCCATATAGGGCAGCGACGAAGCCGGCGCCACCGTTGACGAAGTGCCGGCGGAAAAGAAGACTTCCGCCTCCGCGGAAAACGTCTGCGCCCGGGCGATGGCGGCTTCCGGCAGCGACTCGCCGAACCATACCACCCCGGGCCGCACCAGCGATCCGCACTCGGGGCAGCGAGCGGGTGTTTTCCCCATCCGCGCCACCTCGCGGTCCAGCACCTCGCTGCTGATGCTGCACTTAGTGTTTATGCACAGGTTACGCATGATGTTCCCGTGCAGTTCGGTGATATTCCGGGTACCGGCCGTCTGGTGCAGATTGTCAACATTTTGAGTGATCACGGCAAATTCCGGAAAATATCGCTCCATCTCCGCCAGGGCCAGGTGGCCGGCATTCGGCTTGGCGCCCCGGATCAAATCGCGCCGCCAGCAATACCATTCCCATACCAGTTGCGGATTGCGGCGGAAGGCCTCCATCGTCGCCAATTCTTCCGGGCGATATTGGTTCCACAGCCCGTCACGGCCGCGGAAGGTGGGAATTCCGCTGGCGGCGCTCATCCCGGCCCCGCTCAGCACCACCACGCTGTAAGCACTTTGTAAGCGCTTCAGCAGATTCATGGAAAAAGGCATCTTTTCACCTCCATTTGAAAATCATGCACATCAGATCGCTATCTCCGCACCAAAGCTGGTGCCCACTGCCAGGGCAGCCTTCATCAGCGGGGCATCCAGCGGCACCACCCGCTGTACCCCCATCACTTTTTCGATCGGCACCGCCACATAGCGGTTCCCTTGCAGCGCGACCATATGATTATACTTTCCTTCGGCCACCAGTTCCATTGCCGAAACCGAAAACTGGGTGGCGAGGATCCGGTCGAGCGGGGTGGGCGTACCGCCCCGCTGCAGGTGGCCGAGAATCGTCACCCGGCACTCGATTGAACTCCGCTCTTCCAGTATTTCGCCGATCTCCCGACTGATCCCCCCCAGCCGCTTGGGTTCGGTGGTATCGTCGGCGATCTCGCGGTACACCTGCTTGCCGCCCTGGGGCCGGGCCCCTTCGGAAACCACCACGATGCTGAATTTTTTGCCGAAGCGGCTGCGTTTGCGCACCACCGAAACCACTTCATCGATGTCATAGGGCAATTCCGGCAGCAGGATCACATCGCCCCCTCCGGCCACGCCGGACTCCAGCGCCAGCCATCCGGCGTTGCGGCCCATCACCTCTATGATCATCACCCGGTGATGCGACTGGGCGGTGGAATGCAGGCGGTCGATCGCCTCCGTGGCCGCCAGGCGGGCGGAATCGAAGCCGAAAGTGACATCGGTTTCCATCAGGTCATTATCGATCGTCTTGGGCACTCCTACAATGTTGGCCCCCAATGCCGCCAGCTTGCCGCCAATGGTCATGGTGCCGTCGCCGCCGACACAGATCAGGGCCTCCAGGCCCAGATCCTGATAGAGCGACATGCATTTATCCGACACATCCGCCAGTTGGCGATTTTCACCCGATCCCACCGGATGGGCAAAGGGATTGGCTTTGTTACTGGCCCCCAGGATCGTACCGCCATGAGTAAGAATTCCCGACACATCATCCGCCCGCAGCATGGTGAAGCGTTCTTCTATCATCCCCTGGAAACCGTCATAAAAACCGACCACTTCCATACCGTATTTACCCACCGCGCTCTTCGTCACTCCGCGGATCACCGCATTCAAGCCGGGACAATCGCCCCCGCCGGTCAAGATTCCTACACGTCGTTTGCTCATGAGTTCAGATTCCTTTAGTAATTATGGTGTAAACAGGAATAGATTGTGATTTGTGGATGTTGGATGTTGGATGTTGGATGTTGGATGTTGGATGTTGGATGTTGGATGTTGAAAAGGAACGTAATCTTGCTTTCAAAACAAACTCCTTTTTAGCATTTTCAAGCTGAATAACAAATATAATCTAAAGGCAAAATGATTCCAAGATGTTTGCTCGCTTTCGCTCGTGATGGTAAGCCTGAGAAGTTAAAGTCGTCGACGCGCGCAGCGCAAATATCGCGAGCGACAGCGAGCAAACATCGTCTGCGCAGCAGACAAATATCGCCGAAGGCAAACATCGTGAGCGAAGCGAACAAATATCGCGAACGTAGTGAGCAAACATCGTGAGCGCAGCGAACTACTCACCCAGCTTGCGCAGGAGGCGCTGATGGCGGTGGCGCAGCCGCGGCAGGTATCTCAGCCAGGGCGAACGGCTGTCCAACTGACGGAGCATCTCCAGGTAGCGCATCCCCCGCTCCACCACCTCCCGCGCCGCCTGATAATCATGCGTATGATGCTCGTAATGCTTGGCCAGCGCTTCGATGATGTCCGGCTGAAGCAGATTGCGGTCGAGCAGCTCCTGCAAATGATCCCGCGCCCGCTCCGGGTCGCCCAGCCGCTTATAGGCCATCGACAGCAGGCAGGCGCTCTCGCGGTACCATTCATTCCGATGGGCCTCGGGGGAATTCAGCAACTGCTCCAAGAGCGGGAGGGTATCGCTGAAGCGGCCATTCTGATAATCATATTTGGCCAGGGAGAAGATATCCGGCGGGTGGGTGAGATGGGCCAGGGGAGCCTCGCACACTGCGGCAATCTTAAAGGTCAGCAGCGCCATGTGCACAATATCGTAATAATTATGTTCCAGCACATCACGCAGCAGCAGCGCCTCGCGCTTGCGGATGAATTCAAAATAAGCCTGGGGCACCAGTTCACCGGGCAGGTCGTTGTCCCGGGTGATGTTCAGGATATAACGTTCCAGCGACTGTAGATCACAGGCCGGCAGACGCCGCCTCCAGATGCGCCGGGCGGCATGCAGCAGATCGAGATGGGGCATGTCCTCCAGGGAGGTGATCATCCGGTTGAGCACGTAGCGGTTTTTCAGCAGCGGGATGTCGAATGATTTGCCGTTGAAGGAGACGGTATAAGCGAAACCGCCCAGCGCCTGCTCCAGCGCATTGAGCATCAGCCATTCATGCCCGAAATCCGGCAGCAGATACTGACGCACCACCATATGATCCAGTTCCAGATGGCCGATGCCGATCAGAAATGCATAAGTGCCGGCGCCTCCGGCCAGCCCGGTGGTTTCGGTGTCTATGAATACCGCCCGGCGCAGATTATCCAGTCCCGGGGGCAGATCGCTGCTGATCCGTTGCAGGGAGGGCATTGCAAATCCTCGCGCGCGCAGGTCATCAAACAGAGGATCATTATAGACGGGAAATGAATTCTCCTTCAGCAGCACAAATGAGCGCGCATCGCGCAACACCTGGATGTCCAGCTCGCGCTGCAACTGTTCAATCCAAACATCCTCCGCCGGCAATTCCGGCTCAGGAGAAACCGGAACGCTATCCAGCCGGGCCAATTTATCCCTGATATTCATGTCATAATTTATATCGAAAAAAAGCATCGATTGCAATGCTTTTTAGCGGGAGGGAAATTTCTCCCCCGCCCGCCGGCAGCGAGTAGCGCAATTTTTGTGCAGTTCTGGTTGTTATACTCGCAGGAAAGTAATATATTGCCCCTTCGCCGTCAGCCGCTAGCCTGCGTCATGCCCGGGTCTCATTGAGAGGTAGCTAATCAGATATAACATTATGAGGAGAGGAGCCGCACATGAAAAAGTTCATGCTGCTGATCCAGACGATATTGCTGACCCTGCTCATGGGATTTGCCGCCTGGTATTCCAATTTTGACGATAAAACCAGCCTCGGCAGTTCCCTGAAAGATGCCGGGGGCAGCCATATTATCAATGCCGGATTTGTCTGTCTGGACAAAGTATATAATTCTGAATTGATGGCCCCTTACGACATTCTGCAGCATACCGTCTACCGCGATCCGAAAAATTACGTGAACTGTTTTATCGTCACCCCGGACGGCGAGCCGTTTACCTCCTCCGAGGGAATCACCATTATCCCGCATTACTCGTTTGATAATGCGCCGCCCATCGATATCCTGATCATTCCCAGCACCGAAAACAGCATGGAGATCGATCTGAAGAACCGCCGCTATATGGAATGGCTCGGGCAGACGATCCCATCGGCAGACTACGTGATGAGTCTCTGCGACGGCGCCTTCCCCCTGGCGGCCGGCGGGGCGCTGAACGGCCGCACCGCCACCACCTTTCCCGGCGATCGCGACGCATTCAAAAAAATGTTCCCGGAGATTGACGTGCGCTATGACGTGAACTTTGTGGTGGATGGCAAGTATATTACCGCTGTGGGAGGTGCGCTCAGCTATGAGCCGGCCCTCTACCTGGTCGAGAAGCTCTACTCCCGGGAAAATGCCGAACGTACCGCCCAGGGATTGGTGATCGATTGGGATCTGGCCAATATCCCACACCTGGTGGTAGGCAAAGCGACGGCACGACAATAACTCACAACACAAGTCAATGGAGACAGAAAAAATGGATTTTAGGCAGCAAAAGCGCATCAAGGGAATGGTGAAATTAATTCTGTTGTACGGTATGACGTTTTTCCTGGCGCTGGCGACCGCCCCGGCGCCGGCGGATCCCCCCGATCCCCAGCAGATTGTCGATGCGGCGATCGAAGCGCATGGGGGTGAGGGTTTTCAATGGGCACAGATCGAATTCGATTTCCGTGATAAACATTATACTGCCATCCGCCGCGGCGGCCTGTTTTCCTACGAACGCCGCTTTAGCGCGCCGGAAGGAGAGATCCGCGATATGCTGAGTAATGACGGCTTCACTCGAAACATCAATGGGAAAGCAGTCGAATTAAGCGAAGAATGGAAGTCGCGCTACGGGAATTCGGTCAATTCCGTGATTTATTTCGCGTTGCTGCCCTATGGCCTCAATGACCCGGCAGTGCAAAAACGCTACCTTGGGGAAGTAACCATCAAAGGCGAACCTTATCATAAGATCGAGATCACCTTCCGCCCGGAAGGCGGCGGGAAAGATTACGAAGATGAATTCATCTACTGGTTCCACCAGGAAAAGCATACCCTGGATTACCTGGCCTACCGCTTCCACACCGACGGTGGCGGCACCCGCTTCCGCGAAGCCTATCGCCGCCACCAGGCCGGAGGGCTGCTGCTGACGGATTATTACAATTACGTCGGACCGAAGAACGACACCCCTTTGAGCGATTTCGACCGTCTGTACCAACAGGGCGATCTGGAAATCATCTCCGATATCGACCTGAACAACCTCCAGGTGCAACTTTTTCCAGCAGGAACGCGCTGACTTTACATCACCTGCGGATAATAATTGCACACAGATTATACAGATTTACACAGATACATTTTCTTTACCTTATTGATGAATACACTGTGAATTAAGTTTTTTGCAGTTAGTTATAGATTTCTCACAAAATACGTTCGAAATGACAGCGTTGTGTCATTCCGAGGCGCCAGCCGAGGAATCTGTAATTTTAGAGAACTTAATTCACAATGTAATGAATTGCTAAATCTATAAAAAACAATATCGTTTTTTTAGCAATGTGACAATTCAACCATGTTTTTATCTGTGTAAATCTGTCAAATCTGCGTAATCTGTGTGCAATTCCCACCTCAATCCCCCCGCTCCGGTTTTTTGCTTGGATTTAACCGCCGTCATATACAAATTGTCGGGGGTTGGTTACTATGCATCAAATTATGTCGGTCTTTATCATTCAGGAGCGGTTCATGAAAGTATTCATCAGCGCAACAAGAGAAGATGTAAAGGCATATCGTTCTGCAGTAGAAGCGGTTTTACAGCAGCAGGATCATCAGCCTTTAATGCGTGAAACCGCTCCTCCCGGATCAAACAATGCCAAGCGGGGCAATATGAAACTGATCCAGCAAGCCGATGTGTTTATCGGCATTTACGCCCACCGCTACGGCGAGATGCCCAAAGGAGAAGCTCAATCGCTGCTGGAACAGGAATATCGCCATGCCGTCAAGCTGGGCAAATCGCTGATCTGCTGTGTGATCGATCCCGAACTTCCCTGGCCGGATGAACATCGTGAAGATGATTTTATCAAGCAGGAACGGCTGGAAAAATTCCTCGCCCACTTGACCGCTCAGCATCAGGTGATATATTTTCGCGACCCGGATCAGCTGGTCAAAGACCTTACCCCCCTCCTGCAGCAATACAGTGAGAAATACGACCGCCTGAAGAAGCTGCGTCAATGGGCGGCAGGCATTGCACCGAAGCGCAAGCTGCAGCTGGTGCGCGAATTGATCGCCCGGCACCGCTCCCTGGCGCTGTCTCAGAAGGATCTCACCGATACCGCCTTCATCACCGCCACCCGGCTGATTGCCGGCGATTTCGACACCGGCGGCAGGGCACTGCCGGATGACTTG
This sequence comes from Calditrichia bacterium, assembly GCA_020635015.1. Lineage (GTDB taxonomy): Bacteria > Calditrichota > Calditrichia > RBG-13-44-9 > J075 > JACKAP01. Next base: position 462,674 of record JACKAP010000002.1, read on the forward strand.
CTGGATGAAACTGAGCGGCTGCTCAAAGGAGAAGTTACTGCCGACGGGTTCGTGAAGCAGGTCAACCGCTTCCGCGGGTTGCCCCTGAAAGAGCTCCTGCGCCGCCACAGCCAGGCGGCAACGCTGCTGCTGGCGGCGGTGATGTTGACTGGCGGAATGTATCTCGGGGGGCTATTCCGTCCCGCCGCGCCGGCTGGCGAGACGGCGCTTCCGGTGATGGCCGCCGATCTGCAGGCGCCCTTTACCGCCTGGTTGCTGCAGTCGCAAATCACACCGGCCCTGGATCCGCTGGATCCGGGCAGCGAATCCTCCCGCCGGGCATTGGCGCTGCTGCGCGCCGCCCAACAGCAGCAGCCCGACCATCCTGCCCTGGCCGCCTATTGCGACAGCCTGGTGCAGCGGGTAGAAACCTCCGCCAATGCAAATTTGAGCGCGCAGACAGCGGCGCTGCAGGAGCTGTGTGCCCAAACCGACCTACCGGTATTCTGCGAGGCGGCTTCCCGATCAAACCGCCGGCTGGCGGCCCAGGATCGCGAGCAGGCCCTTGCCGGGCGGGTGGCAGCGCTCAACGCCCGGCTGGAAGCAGCCACCCTGAGCGACTCTGCCCGGCTGCAGATCTACCGCACCCTGCTGGACTCTTTCCCGGAGCAGAGCGATCCCGCCCGGCTGCGCCGGGATATCGCCGGGCTGACAGCAACGCTGGAGCAGCGGGCACAGGAACGCCGGGAGCGGCAACTCGCCGAGCAGCAGGCGCAGGAACGCCGGGAGCGGCAGCTTGCCGAGCAGCAGGCTGCGGAAGCCCGGGAGGCACAGAACGCTGCACCGGCAGCGGAAACCGCCGCGTTGGAAAATCCCCCTGCCGGCGATCCGGCGATTGATGCCGGCTCCCTGAATAGTGCCGCCGCCACTCCCGCTCCGGTCGAAGACAAACCTGCGCCGCCCCCGGCCGTCACTGACCCGGTCCTGCTGACCCAGATCGCCGTTCAGAAAAGCGACACCGTGACGGTGCAGCAGTCGCTGGCCAACTGGCAGGCGTTCGCCGCCCGCGCTGCCGCCGGAGCGCAGCGCAGCTATGCCGAGCAGGAGATCCGCCGCCTGGAAACGCTGATCGCCGAAACCGCGATGGTGCGCAGCGACAGTGAATTTGTCACCTGCCGCGAGGTCAACCGGGAAACCCGGATGCCGGAAGAAATCACCGACGATTTCTCCCCCGGCCAGGTATGGGCCTGGATGCGCATCCGCACCCCCCGGGCGGACACCATCACCGCCCGCTGGTACGTCAACGGGCGGCTCTATCACACCAACACCGCCACCATCCCCGGCGCCAGCGGCGGCTACCGGATCTATTTCTCCAAAACCCACGACGAAGCCGACAGCGGCCGCAACGAGATCCGCCTCTACAATGCCGACGACCTGTTGATCGGCCGCGCCGTCTATCGGGTCGGCAGCCAGCCGGTGACACGGCAGTGATCCGAGTGCGGAGTGCGGAGTGCGGAGTGCGGAGTGCGGAGTGCGGAGTGCGGAGTGCGGAGTGCGGAGGTGGAGGTGGGGGTGAGGTGGGGGTGAGGTGGAGGTGGAGAGTGGTGGAGTGCGGAGTGCGGAGTGCGGAGTGCGGAGTGCGGAGTGCGGAGTGCGGAGTGCGGAGTGCGGAGTGCGGAGTGCGGAATGAAAGATGCAGGCGCAGGGAGCAAAAGACAAAAAATAACGCGCGTCAGCGCAAATATCGTGAGCGCCAGCGAGCAAACATCGCGAGCGCCAGCGAGCAAACATCGCGAGCGCCAGCGAGCAAACATCGTGAGCGCCAGCGAGCAAAAAAAAGCTGCCGTATCCCTACAGCAGCTCTTCAACCTCACTTCCGTCCACAGGAGATGTTATCAAACGGCGGAACCGCATCCGGCGGGTGCCGGTCCCTCTCCCCCATGTTAATAAATTTCTACGCCGCTACCCGGGTTTTGTTCACGCCCGGGCGTATTTTTTACCCTGCCTTTACGTTCCTGTATAAAGTTTTTACAACGATACAAAATTGTGTATAAAAAACCATCGAAATTGGGTGCTTTCGGAATTGGTACGGCATTTGTGTATGAGATCAAGTGAGACTAAAATATGACTAAACCTGATGAGGGAGAGACATGAGAAAAATCTTTTACACATTCAGCCTGCTGATCCTGTTGCCGATCCTGAGCTTCGCCGCCACTTATTATGTAGACGACAGCGGCAGCAATGGCGACGGATCGTTGAGCAACCCTTTCAATAATTTTTCCGATGCGCTGAACGCCGCTCAGCCCGGCGATGTGATCATGGTGCTGCCCGGCACCTATAGCCAGGATATCAACACCGAGCGCAGCGGTCAGCCGGGGCAGCGGATCGTGATCCAGGCCTATGACCCGGCCAACCGCCCGCTGATCTCCACCGGCGGTGGCGCGCTGAGCATCGATCACAGCTACATCACCGTCGACGGCCTGATCTTTGACGGCGAGTTCGACGGCAGCGATGTGGTGAAGATCAGCTCCGGGGGCGATAACACCATCCTGCGCAACTGCGAAATCCGCAACGGCACCAAAGACGGGATCGACATGAACGAGGCCGATGATGTGCTGATCGAGAACTGCGAAATCCATCACATGCTCGGAGGGTCGCTCTCCAACCAGGTCGACGCCCACGGCATCGTGGCCACCGGGGAGCAAACCTGACCATTCGCGGCTGCAACATTTATTATACCTCCGGCGACTGTTTCCAAACCGACCCCAACCGCGACTACCCGTTGTGGGATAATGTGCTGATCGAGAACTGCACCCTCTGGACCGGCCCGCTGCCGGCCGATGCCGCCGACTGGAACGCCGGAGAAATCCCGGGCGAAAACGCCATCGATACCAAGATCAACGAAGATGCCGTCGGCACCTCCTACCGGGCCAAGATCACCCTGCGCCACGTCACCGCCTACGGCTTCGTGCCGGGATACATCAACAACCGGGCAGCCTTCAACATCAAGGAGAAAGTCGATTGCCTGATGGAAGGAGTGGTCGCCTACGGCAACGAGATCGGCTTCCGCCTGCGCGGGCCGGGTGGCCGCGGCGGGGCGTACGTTACTATGATCAACTGCATCTCCTACGACAACGACATCATGTTCCGGGTGGAGGATGACCTGGAAGTGCTGAAGATCTACAATAGCACCTTCGACCTCGGCAGCGGCAATGAGTATTTCGACAATGTTTCCGGCGGGTATGATCCCAACGGGTTGGATGTGCGCAATAGCCTCTTCACCGGAGAAAAGCCCGATGAAGCTTCCCATAGCTCCAACCTGCTGGCCAACAGCAGCTTTTTCATCGATATGAGCGGCCACAATTACCACCTCAGCCTCAGCAGCCCCGCCATCAATGCCGGGGTGGATATTCCCGAGGTCACCGACGATTTTGACGGCAATCCGCGCAACAGCGGCAGCTATGATGTCGGCGCCTACGAAGGGGGCACGATCACCGGCATCGGCGATGAGCTTGCCGGAGATGAGGTGGCGAACGATTTTTACCTTTATCCCAACTATCCCAACCCCTTCAACCCCGGCACCCGCATCGCCTTCCGCATCAACCGCGCGGAAACGGTGCAGCTGAGCATCTACAACCTGCTCGGGCAGGCAGTGCGCACCCTGGTAAGCGGCCAGTTGGCGGAAGGGCTGCATAACTACACCTGGGATGGCCGGAACGACTTCGGCAACCCGGTCAGCAGCGGGATTTATATCTACCGGCTGGAAGCGGGCAGCTTTACCCAGACCCGCAAGATGCACCTGATCCGGTAAATGCATCGCCTCTAACAAGACCCCTAACGTCCCCTATCAACACCCCTGGATGCTCCGCCTGATGTTTAGGCGGAGCATCATTTTTTTGATACTGGAAAAAAGGACAAGGATAAAGGATACAAGGATAAAGGATAAAGGATAAAGGATAAAGTACTTGACGTGATCAATCAGTATCCAGTATCCAGTATCCAGTATCCAGCATCCTACAACGAAAACCACCGGCTGACCTTGATGAGGAAGATGTTGCGGGCATCGCTGCGGAAGAGATCTTGCAGATCGTTGCCGAAGGCAAAACGCCCGTTGGGCGCGCTGTCTTCCCGGCCCTGGGACCAGACCAGGAACAGGGTGGATCCGGCGGCATATTCCCAGCGAATTACCAGATTGGAGTTGAATTCCCGGTAATTGAAATCCGGGCGGTCAAATTGGTAATCGGCACTGCCATCGCCATCCTCATCGATGCGGTAGCTTTCGTTTTCCGGATCATAGGCGATCGCTCCGTCGCTAAATTCGTCAAAACGCTCCCGGTAAGCGCCGGCCTGCGGATCGGTGATGCGCTTGAAACGCTCGTACGCCCCGGCGGAAACGAACGGTGCGCCGTAGTATTCGATCGACAGCACCGGGGTGACGCTGTAGCTCAGCCGGAAGGTGATCCCCATGGTCTCCTGATCGATCTGCCCGAAGAGATGGCGGTCTTCGCTCCCGAAGCGCATCCGATCGACAAATTGGAGCTCGTTGCGGCGCAAGGTGTAATATGGGTTCACCGAAAGCGACATGGCGTTGAAAGGACGATATCCCATCCACCCCCAATAATTGCGGGTGCGAACGGCATTTTCATTGCCCCAGTACTGCCAGGTGCCGAAGTTCAGGCGCAGTTTTTTGCGCTGGTCCGAGTTGAAATAAACCTCTCCGGAAAGGCCCCCGGGCAGCTTCAGCGCCGGACCGCCGCGCAGGGCGTCGTTGGAAACCTGGTCAAACTCGTAGGTAATGCTCGTCCCCACATTCCAGTAGTTGCGGAACTGGAGGTGGGAATTGGTGTTCACCTCGGTGGACAGTTTTTGGCCGCTGAAATCCCACACGAACTGCTCGTTGGCGTTAAATGCCAGGCTATGAAAAATTCCCACCGGTTTGGAGACCCGGAAGCCGACCCAGGTCCAATGGTTGATCTCGTCTGCTTTCCGCAAGAAACCGATATCATTCAATTCGATTCCCGGGGAACGCCAGGTAACGCCGCTTTGATATTTGAAATTGCCCCGCCGGCCCAGGGTGAGGGTACCGCCGTAGCCGCTCAGTGAGGTGCGGCTGGAATCCAGGGTCAGATGATCGGCCCCGGGGCGCTGGAAATAACGCGCCGGCGCGGTCTGGAGCGCCTGGATCGCCTCCCGCTCCCCGCTTACCTGGCTGAAGATGGTGTTGGCACTGATATAGTATTTGCGCTCCTTCCAGTTATGCACCAGATCCAGCCCCCCGCTGTAGGCGGCGCGGGGGAGAAAGTAGAGATTTTCGTTGCTGACATCCCGGTTGACCGCCGTGATCATGCCTCCGAGCACTGTATTGCCCTGATCAAAATCCTGCTGCAGCCGCCCGGCAAAATAGTTGCTCAGCGGCTCCACCGCTTCCCTGCGGCGCTCGCCGGCCAGATCAATCCGGGCTTCCTCCCGGGCGGTGACGCTTTCCATGACGCCGATCGAAAGGCCGCTTTTGGTTTTGCCGGTAATCTTCATCGCTCCCAGAATGGAGCTGTTATCCGGTATCTGGCTGTATTCATTGTCGCCGGTCTCAGGATCATACTGCGGCCGCCGCCCGATACGCCGGGAGTAGAAGAGATTATCCTGGGAATAAGAGCCGCCCCAGGCCGATTCGGTCACCTGAAAATCAAAAATATTGCGACCCTCGATAAAGAAGGGCCGTTTTTCCTCGAAGAAAGTCTCGAAAGCGGTCAGGTTTACCTCCGAGGGATCGGCCTCAACCTGCCCGAAATCCGGGTTGACGGTGAGGTCGAGGGTCAGGTCGCTGCTCAGGCCAATCTTGCCGTCGAGCCCCAGGGCCACGTCATTATCGACGCCGGTGGCGAAGGGATTGCCTGGCTCTTCGGGAAAATGGCGGGTTTTAGCCAGTGAATAGGGCAGCAGTTCCACCCGCCGCGGGGCTTTGATGCCTTCGATGCCGTGCAGTTCCCCGAACAAATGTACCCACCCCGACGAATTCTGGGGCACGAACTGCCAGTTGGAACGCTCGTTCTTGCGATAATAACGGCGGGTGAACTGGATGCCCCAGACCTGCTCATCCTTTTCGCCAAAGCGCAATTGGCTGAAGGGGATGGCCATCTCCGCGGTCCAACCCAGGCTGTCCAGCGCGGTCTTGGCCCGCCAGACCGGATCCCAGTTGCTGTCCCAATTCTCCCCGTTTTGGGAGATAAACTCATCTCCCCGCACCCCGGCAGCGGTGATGGTGAATGAGAAGGCGGTGCGGTGGTCAAAATAGCTGTCGATGTTGATCTCCACCCAGTCGCCCTCAAAACCGTCGCGGCGGGAAAGCTGGCGCACGATCTTCTCCGGCTCGGCATCATAAGCGCGGATACCGACATAGAGATTGCGCGCATCATATAATATTTTGAACGTGGTCTTTTCGCTGGCCGGTTCCCCCTCATTGGGAGAATTCACGATGAAATCTCCCCCACCCCACTTAACTTTATCCCAGGCCGGATCATTGAGATGCCCGTCAATTTTCAGGGGACTGCCGGCAGCCTGGGTAAAATAGATTTTCTTCTCCGCCGGAACTTCCTGCCCATATAGCGGCAGCAACACCGGCAGCAACAAAAGTATCAACAACCGTTGCATCGAATTCCTCCGATTTGGTAGAGTTATTTAGACCGTTAAAAGCGGGAAAAGGTTTGGTGCTTTAAAAAAAATTAGGATACAGGGCGGGGGGAATTTATACTGCATTCGGGAAAGAACAATAATTTGCCACGGAGGCACAGAGATCACAGAGAATTGAAAATAAAAGGATTAAAAACTCTGTGATCTCTGTGTCTCTGTGGCATAAGAGCGTTTTATACCGAGTGAGATTCTGACAGAAGCCAAATCATCACAGGAGATAGGATGAATTTTCAGGAAATCGGCGGCCGGATGCAATTGGAGTATCCGGTCAAATGGCAATACAAGATCATCGGGATGGACGAGCAGCGCCTGCGTGATGCGATCGCCGGGATGATCCCGGATGATGATTACAGCCTGACCCCCTCCCACGTCAGCGCAAAAGGGAAATATACCAGTCTCAACCTGGAGTTGATCGTCAACAGCGAAGCCCACCGCAACGCCCTCTTCCACAGCCTGAAAGCGCACCCGGATATTCGGATGGTGTTGTGAAGGACTTGTTGATGGGGTGATGGGGTGATGGGTTAATGAGTTGATGGGTTGATGAGTTAATGGGGAAAAGGGATGTTCGATGTTCGATGTTGGATGCTTTTTTGAACCGAGATCGCATTAACCATTAACTGATTAATATCATTTGTACTGAACGGGTCTAAACTTTTTCCAACAAAATTTTATAGCGACTGTAAATGGTATCAAAATGAGCATTTACCGCTGAGCATTCAACATTTACCATTAGATTGCGGCACAGGCCGCACCGGGTCATCTGTATTCTATAAAAAAACGGGCTGCCTCCGGAGAGGCCGCCCGTTGTGGTTACTGGGTTTATATCAACAATTTAGCGGGCCAGCAGCATCTTGCGCACGATCTTCCCGCTGCCGGTTTCCAGCGAATAGAGATAGATTCCGGAGGCCACCTGCTGCCCGCGGGCGTCACGGCCGTTCCAGGTATATTCATAACTGCCGGCGGGGAGGTTCCATCGACCAGGGTATTGACGGTCTGGCCGAGGATGTTGTAGATCATCAGCCGCACCTGCTGCGCCTGGGGCAGACCGAAGCGGATGCGGGTTTCCGGGTTGAACGGATTGGGATAGTTCTGCCCCAGTTCCAATTGTGAAGGCAGCAATGCCTCTGCTGCCGGTTCCAGCCCCAGCGGCGAATTGGACAGGTCGAAATTCACCATCATCATATTGCCGCCGGAGGCGGTGTTCATCTGCACATTCTGCGCCTCGCTGATGTAGCTGATCTTGGAAGCTTGCACGGTGAGGTCGCCGTCATGCACCCCGACAATCTGGTAGCCTCCCTGACCGTCGCTGAAGTCGTAACCGATCACCTGCCCGCTGCTGACATCGCGAATAGTGACCAGCACCCCGGAAAGTCCCTGGCCCGGCATCGTTGCTGATGGTACCGGCAATCATACCCGGCGCGTTATTATTGCCCAGTCCGGTCAGGCTGGCGTCGATGTCGAGCACGTTCCCGTTCGCCAGCACCGGGGTGGCGTCTTCCCACACCAGGGCATCGTCATAGAATTCCGGCACGTGGCCGTCGGCAGCGTAGAGCAGCACATGAGGCGCGTTCATCAACCCGCCCAGGTAATAGTGGCCGCTGGAATCGCTGAAGGTGAAGAGCAGTTCCCCGGTGAGCAGATTGGAGCTAACCACAAACGCGCCGGAGAGCACGGTGCCGTTGTCGCCGGTCAACTGCCCGCTGATCGAATTGTTCCCGCCGGTGTTGCCCGGGGACAGGGTGAAGTTGACATCATAGCCCAGGGAATCACCGAAGAAGATAATCGGATCGGCCAGATTAAACGTCGGCTTCTCGTTCCAGAATTCGATCTGATATCCCGGCTTTTGGGCCGAAGCCACGAAGATATTGAAAGGCAGCAGCCCGGCGGTGAAATTGATGCTGTAATAACCGTCGGGGCCGGTGAGGGCGGTAAAGACCAGAGAATCGCTCCAGATGCCCCCGTTATCGACCGACTGCAGGGTGACCAGGGCGCCGTCCAGGGGATTGCTGCTGTTGTCGGTCACCCGGCCGCTGATGCTGCCGGTCACGGTGCCGATGTTGTTGGGAACCCCAAAATCGATCCCCCCGGTGACGCTGTTTTCATTGACCGTTACGACCGTGGCATTGGCAATTGAGAAAACATCATCATAAAATTCCTGGTAGACCGGGGCGCCGGCGGGGTCGAAGATCATCACCGAGACCACATAGTCACCAACCGGCAGGTCGAAGCTGTAATCGCCCTGGGGATCGGTCACGGTGGAATAATTCACGCCGCTGAAGGAAATAAACTCCAGGAAGGCCGGAAATACCGGCGTCCCGTCATCATCATAGATCACGGTTCCGGCAATGGTGCCGGTCTCGCCGGAGATCACCGGCCCGAGGTAGACGGTCAGGGTGTTTGGGCCGGGATTGACGGCAAAGCCATTGATCCGGGCGGTATTATACCCGGCTGCGCTGATCACCACATTGTAGACCCCCGGCACCATTTCCGGGATCAGGTAGCTGCCGTCGGGTTGATTGGTGGTGCTGTAGACCAGCGAGTCACCGGTTGCCGGATTGAAGCTATAGGCGGTGATCTGGGCCGGATGGATCGGGTTGATGCCGCTGATGCTGTCGGCGGAGAACACGCTGCCGGAAAGCGAGGCGGAGGCCGGGCTGCTGTTCACCGGCACCCCGAAATCGATCCCGGAGGTAACAGTATTGGCGGTGACGGCCACCGGGGTCGCCAGGCTTACATCCTGCACGTCATCATAATATTCAAGGTAGAAGTTGGCGGTACCGGGAATGCCCACCTGGCAGGAGACGATATAGTCGCCGGGCGGCACGTCCCCGCTGTAGCTGCCGTCCGGTCCGCTGAACGACAGGAAGGGCAGGATGCCGTTCACCGGGGTGAATTCCAGCACCGCGCCGGCGATTCCCTCCCCGCTGCTGTCGCTGACCACCTGGCCGCTGATGGTGCCGAAGTTGTTGGGGTTCAGGGGCGTGAGCAAAATATCCAGGGAGTTGCTTCCTTCTTCGACCATGAAGTTATGCAAGACATAGAGATGATACCCTTCCGCCTGGCACATGACGGTGTATGTTCCGGGCAGGATGTCGTCGAACTGGAAAACACCGCCGGGTATGATCGGAGCAGTATAGAGCAGTGAATCGCCCGCCGGCCCGAAGCTATACAGGGAAACGGTGCCGTTATCGACCGGCAGGAAGTTCACGCTGTCCAGCACCACCCCTTGCAAGTTGGCCAGACCACTGCCGCTCTGCGGCTCAAGGTAAAGATCCAATCCGGTGATCTGGGTATCCGGCGGCACCACCACCAGGTTAGGAGCGGCATAATATTGGTATCCAGCGGCAAAAGCGGAAAGGCTATAAATACCTTCGGGAACGGTATCGAAAAAATAATCTCCGTCGTTATCGCTGCTGGCCCAGATGCTGAACCCGTTTCCCACCAGACGGATGGTGACGCCGCTGACCGTGGCCAGGGTCTGATTATCGAACACCGTGCCGCTGATGGTGCCGCTACCATTCCCGGAAATGGGGGTGAGCTGGAAGTTCACCACCACCGGCGGCAGATTGGGACTGATCACCACCCCCTGGGCGCTACCGGGCAGGTAATTGGGGTGATTGACCATCATATCATAAACCCCGGGCAGGATATTGTCGATGACGTAAGCGCCCGAGGGGTCGGTGACGGCGATATAAAATACCGAGTCGCCGTTGGCGCTGACGGCACTGACCTGCGCGCCCGGTATCGCGAAGCCGCCGCTCACATCGATCACATGCCCGCTCAGCGATTGCGGCAGCGCCTGCCCGGTCAACAACAGCAGTGCCAACAGCAGCAGCGGAATTTGTCTGAAAACTTTCATGGAACCTCCGAAGGTTGATATTTGATAAGTTTTTATTATCCCAGTAACCAAGCCCGAACCTACAAGCCGGGCCGTTAGTTGTCACATTCCAAATCCCGTGCCACACATTACATTCAAAACAGCCACAAAGACCTGGCGCGGCTTACGGCCGCTGCCAAATGGTAAATGCTTAATGCTCATCGGTAAATGGTAACAGGCGAATAATATATTGTTCCCCATCTTAAATACACTGTGAATTAAGCCTTTTGCAGTAATAGATTTCTCACAAACTACGTTCGAAATGACGAAGTTGCGTCATTCCGAGGTTCCGAACAAACCGGCAAACTACGAAAATTTTTCACATCAAGCGAAAAATATTCGCCCGGTTGGCATATCACGGTCAAAGCCGGATGATCACCCCAAGCGCAGCAAATTGGCGCGGTAGCAAATAAGGCTGGAAGCGGACCATAGATTTTTCAGGCATTTCCGCTCGGGAAAAATAAAGTAGGTCCAACTGGCTGTATATCCACACCAGGGCGTATCCGGCCAGCAAGGCATTGCGTTTCTGGTAGGCGGCGTTATAGTCCTGATAAGCCGGCTCAATCTCCCCGGGATCAATGCGGCTCAGATAGCGTTTTTCCAGGGTGCGGGTATGGGCAAGATAGTACACCGATCCGGCCAGGGTGCCGGCGCCCAGGAAGGCCAGGATGCCTCCCTTTAGCCGGGCCCCGCGCTGCCAGTGCCCCCACCCCGGCAGCAGCAGAGAACGGGTTACGGTTCCTGCCGTCAGCGGCGTTCGAAGGTCCTCACTCAACGCCGGCGGCGTCCCTCCCGGCAGCAGTTGACTGCTATCCGGGGGAGTTGTCGGCGGATTTTCCTGCAAAAAATTGGCATTGATGTCTTCGAAAAAACCGATGATCTTGGGCGATGTTTTCAGCGGGTCGAAACGAAACGCCGGATCGATCCGCATGATCTCCAGATAGGCATTCAGGGCCTGCTTCATATCGCCCAGCGAATAAAAAGCGATGGTGCGCATTCGCAGCACTTCCACCTGCTGCCCGGACGGCAGCACCGCCGCTTCCTCCAGCAGTTGCTGCGACAGTTCGATCACCGCGTCATAATCGAATGATTTAAGCTTCGCTTCGATCAGTATCAGCGGATCCTGCGCTTCCTGCGCTGCTAAGGAAGCGATTCCTGCCGAGGACAACAGCCCGTATGAAATTATGGCCCAAAGTAGAATTCGTTTCACCAATAAAGCTCTTGAAAAAATGTGACACACGCTGCCAGACGATATTCTATCAATACTTGAATCAAAGGCACTCCCCTCCCCCAAAGGCAGGCTGCTTGCAGCGGGATGCGGGCAACAGCCCCACAAAGGTCACCGGTCCCATGCATCCCGCTGCAAGCAGCCTGCCCCTACCGCACCAGGATCATTTTTCGACTTTGCACAAAGCTTCCAGCCCGGAGGCGGTATATATACACCCCGGAGCTGACCGGCTGGCCATTCTCGTCGCGCCCGTTCCAGCGCACCTGATGCCGGCCGGCGCCCTGCCGGGCATCGACCAGGGTTACTATTTTTTCGCCCAGCAGATTATACACAGCCAGCGTAAGATCACTGACCACTGATAACCGATAACTGATAACGGTCTCCGGATTAAAAGGATTCGGATAGTTCTGCTCCAGGGAAAAATCCGCACTCGCTCCCGGTGGCGGGCCGGTGCTGCTGATGCCGGTCAAGACCTCGAGTTTCTCGATGATCGGCACCAGGGTCAGGTTGTTATCAAACCCGCCGAAAATGTAGATTGAATCGCCGTATTTTGCCGCCATCAGGTCGCTGCGCCCCCAATTGAGCCGCGGACCGGCCTCGATGCCTCCGGAATGAGTATTGTAGATGGTCAGCGAATCCAGCGCCGGCTGGGCGGGATTCTCATTATATCCTCCGATGATGTAAATATCGCGCGCATCCACCGCCACCGCCGCTCCGCCGGCCCGCTCGCGATTGAGATCGCCGACCCTGCTGAAGGTGTGGTTGACCGTGTTAAACGTCATCACTCCTCCCGACACCCCGAAAAAATACCCTCCAAAGATGTAAATATCGTCGCCGATACGGGTAGCCATTTGCTGTATCGGCAGGTTGCCCGCCGGATAAAGGGTGTCGAAGGTCAGGGTGGTGCGGGTGGCAATATCGAATTCCACCACATAATTCAGCGCCACCGGCGAGGTGCCCACCGGCGCGCCTCCGATCATATATAGCTTCCCATTATGCACCAGCCCGGTGGTGTTGACCCGGTTATACTGGGGATTAAACTGCAGCGAGGTGAGGGTATCGCCAAAATCCCAGCAATCGATACTAAAGATAAACGGCTGGCCGGTTGAGTTCCACACTCCCCCGCCGAAATAGAGCTGCTCCTGGTGCACCCCGGCGGCAAAGCCGGCCCTCCCCACATCCAGGCTGTAGGCCACGCTGTCCCAGGCCCCGCTGCGCGGATCATAGACCTGGATCAACTCCAGCAGGCTGCCCTGAATATCATTCGGATCGGTGTAACCGCCGATAATGTAGATCAGGGAATCGTGCACCGCCGTCTGCGCGCCCGCCACCGGGAGCGGCATGATGCCGCTGACTACCCAGTTGGGATTCTGGGATATTAATGATTTACCGCCCAGCGTTATCATCAGGGCCAGATAGATCCACTTTCTTAACATAATGCCTCTAAGCTGTTTCCTAAACTACTTTATACAAATTCCATACCGATTTTTTTGCCACGGATGAACCGGATGCACACGGATGATGCGAATGCGGATTTCGGATCGCGGAATGCGGAATGAAACCGAATACTCGCAATAGATCATTCATAACGCCGAATGCCTATGACGTGCAACGCACCAATGACAGCCAAAGGCTCAATGACGCCCGAAGGGTCAATGACAATAATGTAATAATGTAACAATGTAACCATTTAACCTCAGTTTTCCTTCACTTCCGGTTTTCAAAATTCAGCCTGACTGCCAGCGTCTCCTGCCGGGCAACGGTAATAGTTTCATTATATTCCGGAAAATTGGGATTACGTATCGTCAGGGCGTATTCCCCGGGGGCCAGCATCAGGGGAGCGCCGAGCGGGGTCTGTCCCCGGGGCGCGCCGTCGATGAACACATTTCCCCAGGGGTAGACCTGGCAATCCAAAAAACCGAACAGGGTATCCAGGTCTACCCGCACCTCCAGCCGGGCACCGGGGCGCACCTCCAGCATTTCTGCATACTCGGGATATCCGGGATGGCGCAGGCGCAGCTGATGCGACCCCGGCGGCAGGCGCAGCGCGCTGTCCAATGGGGTGGTGTCGATCTTGCGCTCCCCGATATAGATCTCCGCCCAGGGGAGGCAATGCACCATCAGCCAGCCGGGCGCCGCATCCAAAGCAGCAACATTTTTGGCGATTGTCTTTTCGGCGAACGGTCCCGGGCCATCAGCCCCAGACGGCGGAAGGGGTTCCTTGGCGGGGGAAGCAGCCAACAGCGGAGACATCAGCACGCTGCTGTCCGGCAGTGGCCCTATCCCCGCCGCAGCGCCATTCAGGCTGTCGCCAACCGGGATATCCGCTCCCGGCAGACGCTGAGTTGTCGGCGAATTCCCCGCCCGAAGCATTTCCTGCGCCGGGGGGAAAGCAATCCATAGAAACCCGGACAACAGCGCCAGCAACAGCAGCGCCGGCAGCAGCCAGCGCCGCGAGGCGGGCAACCGCCGACCGTTCGTTTGCGGTGGTCCCGTAACCGGCGGCAGCAAACCGCTCAGCGCCTCCGCGTTCGCCGCCCGTTTTTGCCGGTCGCGCTGCAGCGCCTCCCGGAGCAGGGATACCACTGCCTCCGGCAGCCCGGCCTGCGCTGCCAGTTGCGGACCATCGAGCTGCAAAATATGATGAATGGTGGCGCTGATATCCTTCCCGATAAAGGGGTTGCGCCCGCTGAAAAGCTCGAAGATCACGATACCGGCAGAAAACAAATCGCTGCGGGCGTTCAGGGTCTCCCCGCGAATCTGCTCCGGCGCCATATAGCCGGGGGTGCCGACGATCGACGATTTATGGGTCACCTGCTCTTCATTCTCCCGGAAAGCCAGGCCGAAATCGGCAATCTTCAAGCGCAGCCGCTCATCGACCAGAATATTTTCCGGCTTGATATCGCGATGAACCACCTGATGCCGGTGCGCAAACCCCAACCCGGCCAGCAACTGCCGCGACAGGGCGAGTTTCTCCGTTTCGCCGTAAGCGTCGCGCTTGAGCCACTGGCGCAAATTATCTCCGGGAAAATATTCGAAGGAGATGTAGAGATGATTTTCGTATGTGCCGAAGTCCAGCATCCGGATAATATTGGGGTGGTCCAGGCGAGTGAGGATCTTCGCTTCCCGCTCAAAACGCTGGCGCACCGCCGGGTTGGGAAGATTATCAAGGTCAAGGGTCTTGAGCACGACCTTGCGGCCCAGCCGGGGATCCTCCGCCAGGTAAACACTGCTGTAGGCGTCTTTTTTCAGATAATCAAGAAGGATGTATTTTTCGAACCGGGTGTTGGGCATTGGTTGTTGGTTGTTGGTTGGTTGTTGGTTGTTGGTTGTTGGTTGTTGGTTGTTGGTTGTTGGTTGTTGGCGTCATTGGTGCTTCGCACGTCATTGGCCTTCGGCGTCATTGGTTTCACGTCATTGGCTTCGTGTCATTGGTTTCGTGTCATTGGGCTCCGCCGTCATTAGCGCTGTGCGCGTCATTGGGCTTCGCCGTTATTGGTTATTGATAAATCTGAATCGCTCCACGCTCCTCGCTCCACGTCTTTCATTCCGCATTCCGCATTCCGCACTCCGCATTCGAATCACCCCATCTCCTTCAGTCGCATGGCCATGCGACCCTACATTTATTCGCGTTCATTCGCGTAAATCTCGCTCCACGTCTTTCATTCCGCATTCCGCATTCCGCACTCCGCATTCGAATCACCCCATCTCCTTCAGTCGCATGGCCATGCGACCCTACATTTATTCGCGTTCATTCGCGTAAATTCGTGGCAAAAACACATTCCGCACTCCGCATTCCGCACTCCGCATTCGAATCACCCCATCTCCTTCAGCTTCAACTGCACCCAGCGCACCGAAACACCCAGCGAGCGGGCGGTGAGGGTGCGGTTGCCGTCATATTTTTTCAGGCGAGCCTGCAGGAGCTGTATTTCGAGATCCTTCAGGGTGCCGGCAAAATCGGGCAGCGTGGGGTCACCATCGTCATCGAGAATAATTTGATCCGGCTGCAACGCTCCCCCATCGCCCAGGATCAGGGCGCGCTGGATCACATTCTCCAACTGGCGCACATTACCCGGCCAGTGATAGTCGCGCAGCTTCTGCAGCGCGGCCGCCGACAGCCCCACCTCCCGGGCGGCATAGCGCCGGATAAAATGCTCCGCCAGCAGGGCAAGATCCTCCCGGCGTTCGCGCAGCGGCGGCAGGACAATCGGGAAAACATTCAATCGGTAGAAGAGATCCTCCCGGAACTCCCCGGTGGCGGCAAGCGCTTTCAGATCCTTATTGGTAGCGGCGATGATCCGCACATTTACCCGGGTAATTTTATGATCGCCCAGGCGCATGATCTCCTGATTCTGCAACACCCGCAGCAGCTTGGCCTGCAATGCCGCGGAGATATCGCCGATCTCATCCAGGAAAAAAGTGCCCTGGTCGGCCACTTCAAAGAGCCCCTTTTTATCGGAGGTAGCCCCGGAGAACGCCCCCTTTTTATAACCGAACAGTTCGCTCTCCAGCAGGGTGTCGGGAATCGATCCGCAGAATTGCGCCAGGAAGGGCTTGTTTTTGCGGGTACTCAGCTTGTGGATCGCCTGGGCGGCGAGGTCTTTGCCGGTGCCGCTTTCCCCCAGGATCAACACCGTGGCATCGGTACGGGCCACCCGGTGGATCATCGCCGCCATCTGGCGCATCGGCTGACTCTCGCCGATCATATCCGGCACCGCCTGGGTGGCCTGAAGACGGTTCTCCAGGATGCGGTTCTCCTGCTCCAGAGCTTCGAAGCGGATAATCTTATCCAGTGCCAGGGAGACCAGGTTGGAGAAAAAATCCAGGAAGGTGAGATTCTCATCGGTGAATTCCCGGCGATCTTCCCGGCTGTCGGCCAGGATCACCCCCCAGATCTCCCCCTGATGAAAGATCGGCACTCCGATCACCGACTTGATCTGGTGGATCAGCACGCTCTCAAACTGGGAGAGATTGGGATCGCTTTGCACGTCGTGATAGAGGCAGGGCGCTTTTTTGTCGATCACCTGCTGCAGGATGCCGGAGGAGAAAGTCGAGAGATCGGTCAGCCGCTCCCGGTTGACATTGCGGGCGGCAATAATAGAAAAAGCATTCCCCTCGGCATCATAGCGCACAAACAACCCCCGCTCGGCATGGATCACTTTCACCACCAGGTCGAGGGCTTCTTCGATCAAAGAATCCTGGTAGACCAGGCGGTTCAGCAACCGGCTGATGTGGTAGAGGCTCTCGAACTGCGCCTTGCCGATACTGCGCAAATCGCTGAGCGGAGTGATCCTGATATCGCTCATTTCCGATCCTGATATAGTTGCACGACAATAATCTACAGCCGGTACTCGAAGTTTGCTTCCGAAGAACGGATGCGATTCCCGAATTCATCCACCGCCCAGATCACCCAGGTATATTCCGAGACATCCAGCGGCTGATCGATTTGGAACGCCTGCTGCCCGGCGGGAATGGCTTCTTTGGTCCAAAACGGCGTCGCTTCCACAAAGATCCCGGAGCGTTTAAAAACTTCGATCCGGTAGCTATGGGCAAAGCCGGGATCGTAGGGTTCCCATTCCAGCAACGGGGTTGCAGTCTGCACGATGGCATTTCCCAGCGGGGCGCGGCAGGAGATCACCTCCCGCATCACCCGGCGGATACGGCTGCGGCCCACCTCCACCCGGCGCGCGAATTTATCTCTGACGCTGAAACGGAAATCATAGATCAGAATTTCCGAAAAACGGTCGAAATCGATCAAACGCCCGGAAAATCCCTTGTAGCGCCCGTCGGTGAAATCGAAGCGTAAAAATCCGGCAGAATCGAGTTCGCTCACCTCCCAGAACACCGAATCGACATCATTGTCCGGGTCGGAGATCTCCGCCTCGATCACAAAAAAGTATTCCGAAGGAATCGAGCCCGGTTTATCGAGCACCGCGCTGTAGACATCCATCCGGTCGATCACCGGCAGGGCATTCAGTTCGCGCGGCGCCAGGCTGATCTTCTCCAGATCCCCCCAGCGCACCTCGGCGGAATCGCTAAAGTATCCCGCTTTTGAAAAATAAAGCCAGCCGTCACTGGGCAAAATGGCCTCAAAACGGAAACCTCCCTGGGCATCGGTGACCGTCTGCAGCGCTCCCTCCTGCCAGGATACCGCCACCCCCTCCAGCGGTTGGCGCAGGGTAAAGGTCTCCACCATTCCCTCCAGCGTCACATAGGGATAGTCGGGATGCCGGGGGTCGAGGATGTTATTGCGCGGGGCCTCGCAGCCCCAGAGCGTGAAAAGGAGTACGAGCGCGATAGAAAACCATTTGGACGAATGCGGAGTGCGGAGTGCGGAGTGCGGAATTAAAGACGTGGAACGAGGAGCATCGAGCGTGGAGCGATTCAGATTTATCAATAACCAATAACGGCGAAGCCCAATGACGCGCACAGCGCTAATGACGGCGGAGCCCAATGACACGAGACCAATTACACCGATGGCCAATGGTGTGCGAAGCGCCAATAACAGCCGAAAACTCAAGAACGCCCGTAGGGCCAATGACACGAAGCCAATGACAGCAGAAGACTCAATGACGCGCAATGCGCCAATAACACCTCTGAAACAATTTAACAATTTAACAATACAACCATTTACCATTGAGCATTTACCATTCACCATTGAGCATTATCACGAATTTTCAATTTGTTGCAGCACAAACGTCAGCAGCTTCTGGGCGTAGCGCTTGGCAGTCTCGCCGATCTCCAGGGCCGGGCCGGTGCAGGAGGGACATCCCGCTTCGCAGGCACAGCCGCTCACCAGGCGCAGGCAGCCCTCCAGGGTGGGACGGGGATCGTTGAACATTTTGAAGCTCAATCCCACCCCGCCCGGGAAATTGTCGTAAAGATAGACCACCGGCAGTTGGGAAAATGGCGAGCGCACCATCGGCACCGCCCGGATATCGGACGGGTCACACATCAGGTACACCGGGGCGATATTTCGCAGCAGGTTGGCCACGGCCTGCAGAGCGCTGCTCAGCTCGCTGGCGGCGATGCCCAGCAGCCCGGCACAATCCGCGGGCAGATCGATCCAGAAAGCGCTGGTGGCCATCTCGATCTCCGGCAGGAACACCCGCCCGGAGCCGACATTCTCGTGGGTAAAGAGCTTGATCTTCTTATAGCCGGTAGTGACCATGTTGACATTGATCTCGCCGAACACCAGCCCGACTTGCCCCCGGGGCTTTTCCTCATCGACGCTGAGCACCTTGATGTCGGTCTTGGTGATCGCGTCGGTGTAATAATCCAGGTCGACCTGGCGCACATAGGCTTTTTTGCGCTCCCAGTCGAGCTTATCGACATGATACTGCAGGCTCCCGTGCATATAAATCGCCTCCTGGTGCACCAGCATCGGCGCGCTGAAGAGATCCGTCTCGCCGATGACGCTATCATCGCGGGTGGTGTCGATAATCACCACATTATCCGGGGAGGCGCTGCGCAGGCTGACCTCTTCTGCCGGGTAGATCTCGCTCATCCAGTGATATTTGTCGCCGCTCTTGCGCAGCACGCTCTTATCCGCCAGGTAATCCAGCACCTCACGGGTAGCCACCGGACTGAAGACTTCATCCTCCCGGAAGGGAATCTCGAAGGCGGCGCATTTCAGGTGGCTCATCAAGATCAGCAGATTATCGGGATCGACGATCCCGTGCTCCGGTGATTTTTCGAAAAAATATTCCGGATGATTGATAATGTATTGATCGAGCGGCGAGCTGCTCGCCACCATGATCGCCAGCGAGGTGGTGCTGCGCCGTCCCGCTCGCCCGGCCTGCTGCCAGGCGCTGGCGATGGAGCCGGGATAGCCGGCCATCACCGCCACGTCCAGCTGGCCGATGTCGATACCCAGCTCCAGGGCGTTGGTGCTGACCACACTGAGCACCTCTCCGGAGCGCAGTCCCTGCTCGATCTCCCGCCGCTCCAGGGGCAGGTAGCCCCCGCGGTAGCCGCGAATACGGTTTTGCGGCAGGTGCAGGCTGCGCGCCTGCTCCTTGAGATAGCGCAGCAGCACCTCCACCCGCACCCGGCTGCGGGCGAAGACGATCGACTGCACTCCGGTCTCCAGGAACAACCGCGCCAGGCGGTTCACCTCGCTCAGCACCGAGCGGCGGATGCCCAGCTCGCGGTTGACCACCGGCGGATTATAAAGAATATAATGTTTCCGTCCCCGCGGCGCGCCGTTGCGGTCGATCAATTCCACCGGCGCTTCGACGATCTTTTCCGCCAGTTCTTTGGGGTTGGCGATGGTCGCAGAGCAGCAGATAAATTGAGGGTCGCTGCCGTAAAAGCGGGCGATGCGCTTCAGGCGGCGCAGCACGTTGGCGAGGTGGCTGCCGAACACCCCCCGGTAGGTATGCACCTCGTCGATCACCACGTAGCGGAGATTCTCGAAGAGCTTCAGCCAGATGGTATGATGGGGCAGGATGCCCTGGTGAAGCATATCCGGATTGGTCATCACAATATGACCGGCGCGGCGGATCGCCTGGCGGGCCGAGACCGGAGTATCGCCGTCAAAGGTGTAGGTTTTGATATCCACATCCAGCTTGCCGGTCAGGTCGTGCAATTCGTGATATTGATCCTGGGCTAAGGCCTTGGTCGGGAATAAATACAGGGCGCGCGATTCCGGATCTTCCAAAATGCGATTCAGCACCGGGAGATTATAACCGAGGGTTTTGCCCGAGGCGGTCGGCGTCACCAGCACCACATGATTGCCGCTGCGCACCTGCCGGTAGGCCTCTGCCTGATGCGAATACAGCCGGCGGATACCTTTCGTCTCCAGCGCTTTTTTCAAGCGACTGTCCACGCTATCAGGAAAATCCGCATACTCCGCCGCCTGCTCCGGCACCACCTGCCAGTGAGTGACGTTGGATAGGAAATCCGGTTGGGACTTGAGATATTGGATTAATTGCTCTAACGTCATAATTAATGGTAAATTTTTGAATTACAACAAAGATGTTTATTGAACCACGGATAAATACCGATGAACACGGATTTTTTTAAGCCACGAATATTCACGAATAGACCCGAATCCCCAAAATGCAAAAGGCAGCGTGCTGAAATCGGAATGAGGCGCCATAATCAATGGCACGCGAAGCGTCAATGACGCAAAGCCAATGACGTGCGCAGCACCAATGACAATTCACCAACGATGTAACAATTTAGCAATGTGACAGCTAGCCGTCACTATTTTCTTTCCAACTGCTGCAAAAAAATCGCCGCGTCCTCAATCTGGTATTCATTGAACACTTTGATCCGGTTATTCTCCAGCAGGGTGGTGGTGACGCCGCTGCCCTTGACCTTGCGCCCGGAAAAACTGCCGTCATAGATCAGCTGGCTGCCGCAGGAGGGGCTGTTCTCCTTGAGGATCGCCATACGGATCTGGTGTTTACGGGCCAGGTGCAGAGCGGCACGGGCGCCGCGAAGAAACCGTTCGGTCAAATCCTCGCCGTCGGCCGTGATCACTCTGGCGTATTCCGCCAGCACCAGGGCCCCGTCGCCGCCGTCAATTTCTGCTGCCGGGCGGGGTACTGCCAGGCCGCCCTCCACTTCCGGGCATACCGGCACCAGCCGGCCTTCCTGTTGCCATTGGCGCAGCAGCCGGTGATCCACCTCAATCTTCTTCGCATCATAGCGCACAATCTGCCCCAGCAGACAGGCACTGATCAATATCTTCTCCATACGGAGCAAAAATACACAATTTTTTGCGTTTGAACAGTATTTTTATTTACCGGTGTAAAAAACCATTACATGGGCATGGCATCCCCGGCCATACATAGTTTTTTTGCCACGAATATACACGAATCGCCGCGAATAGAACCTTCCGATAAAATCATTGGCGAATATAGAGATAATCTGCTACATTCCTGCCGAACCTTTACGAAAAGGGCGTAATTTTTAAATCCACGGATTACACGGATTACACGGATTAAGACTGAAGCATAAATGTATATGGGTAGATGGGTAAATGGGTTTGAGGTCTGCCTTTCCCCATACACACATACACCCATCTACCCATAAACAAATCAGTGAAAATCCGTGTAATCTGTGGACGAAAAAAATCCTGGAATACGCTTTCTCAGTATGAATAAATTCACTCAAAATGGTTCATCCCACGCCTTATTCGCGGTTTGCCTGCCGGGATTGGCGCCGGTGTTGCGCCGGGAGATGGTGGAGCTGCGGCTTGCCCTGGCGGGGCCGGAAGATAACGGCGGGGTGATGTTTTCGGGCAAAACTGAAGACATCTACCGCGCCAACCTGCAGCTGCGCAGCGCCTCGCGCATCCTGCTGCGGCTGGGGAGCTTTTATGCCGGCGGTTTTCCGGAATTGAAGCGCAAGGTCCGGCGACTTCCCTGGGCGGATATGTTAACCCCCAAGACACATTTCGAGTTGCGAGTGACCTGTCATAAATCACGTCTTTACCATTCCGGGGCGGTGGCGGAGCGGGTGGCGGATGCCATTCACCAGCAATGCGGCGCCCAACCGGTCCCGGCAGGCAGCAGCGCTGACGATGAAGGAGGCGCTTCCCAATTGATTGTGGTGCGGCTGCTGCGCGATCACTGCACCGTCAGCATCGACACCTCCGGGGAGGGTCTGCATCGGCGCGGTTATCGGCAAGCCACCGCCAAGGCGCCGCTGCGCGAGACCCTGGCGGCGGCGATGCTGCTGGCTGCCGGCTGGGACGACCGCGCGCCCTTGCTTGATCCCTTCTGCGGTTCCGGCACCATCGCCATCGAGGCGGCATTGCTGGCGCGCCACCTTGCCCCGGGGCTGCAGCGGCGCTTCGCGTTTATGGACTGGCCGGATTTCCGGAGTGATCTCTGGGAAACGCTGCTGGCCGAAGCACAGGCTGCCGCCCGTACCGATGTCCCCCCGATCCAGGCATCCGACCGCGACGCCGGCGCCATCGACGCGGCCATCGCCAATGCCGAACGTGCCGGGGTGGGCGATGCCATCGATTTTTCCTGCCGGGCGTTCTCCGCCATCGAGCCGCTTCCCGGGCCGGGATGGATCGTCACCAATCCGCCTTATGGCAAACGGGTCAGCGAAGGACAGGATCTGCGCAACCTCTATGCAAAGCTGGGACAGGTGCTGCGCAGCCAATGCCCCGGCTGGCGGTTTGGGGTGCTGTGCGGGGAGCGGGAGCTTTTTGGTTATAGCGGATTGCAGGTAAACGACAGTATGGCGTGGGATAATGGGGGGATTAAGGTGTGGTTTCAGAAGGGGACTATATGAGCAACCGATCTTCCTCCGCCCAGCAGCGGCAAAAACAAATCTACCTCGCCGGTCTGGCCGGAAAAAAGCCGCCGGTCCCGGTAGACATGGCAGAACTGGAGCGGCGGGCGCTACGGAGGATGTCGCGCGATGCCGCAGCGGCGATCGGCGGCGGCGCCGGGAGGGAGGACACCATGCAGGCCAATCGCGAGGCGTTCTCCCGCTGGCAGATCCTTCCCCGGATGCTCCGCGATGTCTCTGCTCTCGACACGTCCATCGAGCTCTTCGGACAGCGCCTGCCCGCTCCCCTGCTGCTGGCGCCGGTGGGCGGTTTGGGCCTGGTGCATAAGGGCGCCGATGTCGCCGCCGCCCGGGCCGCCGCCAAGGAAGGGATCCCGATGATCTTCTCCAGCCAGGCCTCCCGCCCGATGGAAGCCTGCGCCGCCGTCATGGGCGCATCTCCGCGCTGGTTCCAGCTCTATTGGAGCCAGTCCGATGAGCTGACCGCCAGCTTCCTCTCCCGGGCGGAAGCCTGTGGCTGCAGCGCCATCGTGCTCACCCTGGACACCACCCTGCTGGGCTGGCGCACCCGCGACCTGGACTGCGGCTACCTGCCTTTCCTGCACGGGCAGGGACTGGCCCAATATACCAGCGATCCGGTCTTTCAAGCCTTGTGCGAACAGCCCCTGCCGGCAGATGAGGCCGCCCCGCCGCGCACGGTCAATCTGAGCACCCTGCGCGTGCTGGTCGAGGTGATGCGCACCCACCCGGGCAGCTTCTGGGGCAACCTGTTTTCCGGCAAACCGCTGCAGGCGATGCGCCACTTCATCCGCATCTTTTCCCGCCCCTCCCTCAGCTGGGAAGACCTGCCCTTCCTGCGCCGCCACACCCGGCTGCCCCTGCTGTTGAAAGGCATCCTCCATCCCGATGATGCCCGCAAAGCCCGGGATCTGGGCATCGACGGCATCATCGTCTCCAATCACGGAGGGCGGCAACTCGACGGGGCGATCGGCGCTCTCAGCACCCTGCCGGAGGTGGTCAAGGCGGTGGATGGCGCCATGCCGGTGCTCTTCGACAGCGGTATTCGCGGCGGGGCGGATATCTTCAAGGCCCTGGCCCTGGGCGCCCGGGCGGTGTGCATCGGCCGCCCCTACGTCTACGGCCTCGCCCTCGCCGGAGAAACCGGGGTGCGGGAGGTGCTGCAAAATCTAAGAGCGGATTTCGAGATCACCATGGGCCTGGCCGGATGCCGGCATATTGGCGAGATTACCCCCGAAACATTGGTTCCGGCCTAACATTCCGGCTGCTTTTGCCACAGAGGCACAGAGTTCATAGAGGAGATGAAGGATGAAGGGAAATGTATTGTTGATGGGTGAATGGGTGAATGAGTTAATGGGTAAAAACGGACGCGGTATCATAATCTTTTAAACCCATTCACCCATCAACCCATTAACTTTTTTCACAATTTGAGATTTTAGTCACATAATCAATCCTCACTCGTCCCTTTATTGAATTCCCGGCAATCACCCGGTCTCGCAATTCCTGTATTGCCGGTTGTGAACTCAACGTGCTTTCCGCGCCCAGATCATTACAGATACCCGGCCCGGAGTTATAAAGCATCCCCAATTTCCAGATCTTCTTCGACATGTTGCCTGATATTCCGAAAGCAATATCTGCTTTCGAACAGGGCTATTTTTTTCATTTCGACCGCTGCGAAAAATAACTTTCGTTTCACCAAAAAAAGGAGGCCACCACACCTTGCAGCAAAAGCGGCAAAATTGTAACCATCATTCAACATGGTCGCAATTCAAGTTTCATTTTGTGATCGTTCTTTAGAAGCCTTCATACTTCTTAAAACGGTCTTATTCATTTATTTATTACCCAAAACAAGCACTAAAGGAGGATTTTTATGTTAAAACAGAATCGAAAATTTAGGTTTCTACACGGATTTAGCGGAAGCCTATTATTTATCATCAGCATCCTGGCGATGACCGTCGGTATGTTGGCCCAGGGCGTCACCTTGAAGCCGCTGGGCACTTATGCCACCGGCGTCTTCGCCGAGGGCGCTGCCGAGATCGTGGCCCATGATCCCGCCACCCAGCGGCTGTTTGTGGTCGATGGCGCCGGCGGATTGATCGATGTGCTGGATATCAGCGATCCGGCCAATCCCACCCTGCTGTTCTCGATCGATCTTTCCCCCTACGGCAACCAGGCCAACAGCGTCGACGTGCATGACGGCGTGGTCGCCGCCGCGGTGGAAGACAACGACAAGCAGGCCCCCGGCAAGGTGGTCTTCTTCGATACCGACGGCAATTTTCTCAATTACGTGATGGCCGGCGCCCTGCCGGATATGATCACCTTCACCCCGGACGGCATGTACGTGCTGACCGCCAATGAGGGCGAGCCGAATGACGACTACACCGTCGATCCGGAAGGCTCGGTGACGGTGGTGGACATCAGCGGCGGCGTGGCTGCGGCAGTGGCTGCCACGGCGGATTTTCACGCCTTTAACAGCGCGGTGCTGGATCCGAGCATCCGCATCTTCGGCCCGGGCTCGAGCGTTTCCCAGGACCTGGAACCGGAATACATTACCATCAGCAAAGATTCCAAAACCGCCTACGTCACCTGCCAGGAAAACAACGCGATTGCGGTGGTGGACATTGCCAGCGCCACGGTGACCGAGCTGGTCGGCCTCGGCCATAAAGACCACAGCCTCAGCGGGAACGCCCTCGATGCCAGCAATGAAGACGGCGTGATCAACATCCAGAACTGGCCGGTCAAAGGGATCTACATGCCTGATGCGATCACCAGCTTCAGCTATAACGGGGAAACCTATCTGATCACCGCTAATGAGGGCGACAGCCGCGATTACGGCGGATTTTCCGAAGAAGAGCGCATTGGCGACTTGCCCCTGGATCCTACTGCCTTCCCGGATGCCGCCACCCTGCAGTTGGATGAGAACCTCGGCCGCCTGAAGAGCACTATCACCCTGGGCGACACCGACAATGACGGCGATTATGACGAGTTGTATTCCTACGGCGCCCGCTCCTTCTCCGTCTGGAAAACCGACGGCACTCAGGTGTATGACAGCGGCGATCAACTGGAGCAGATCACTGCCGCGGCCCTGCCGGCCGATTTTAACTCCGACGACGAAGAAAACGGCTCTTTCGACGACCGCAGCGATGACAAAGGACCGGAGCCGGAAGGCGTGGTGCTGGGCCAGATCGGCTGCCGCACCTACCTGTTCCTCGGCCTGGAGCGCATCGGCGGCATCATGGTATGGGATATGACCCATCCGGATGCGCCGGTATATCTGAGCTACATCAACACCCGCGACTTCTCCGGCGATCCGGCAGCGAGCACCGCCGGGGATATGTCGCCGGAAGGCCTGGCTTTCATTCCCGCGGCCGAGAGCCCCAACGGCAAACCGCTGCTGGCGGTGGCCTTCGAGGTCAGCGGCAGCACCACGGTGTTCGAGGTGGAAGTGGATCATTTCCTGGTCTCCGGCAAAGACATCGACTTTGGCCGGGAGAGCACCTTCCACGGCAGCATGTTCGCCATGGATGACATCGACATCAATCGCGGCCCGGGTGGCGGCCACGGCAATCTCTGCGCCGGCGATGACGTCGATATCGCCCGCGACAACGCCCTCTACGGCGACGTGATGGCCGGAGATGATATGCACAACCACGGCACCATCTACGGCTCCGTGATGGAAGGCGGCAGCGTGGTGCCGGTCGCTCTGCCGATGCTGGCCCCCTTCAGCGCCGGCAGCAATGATGTGGAGGTGCCCAAGAACGGCAGCATGACGCTGACGCCGGGAACCTACGGCAAAGTGGAAGTGGAACGGGGCGGCTCGCTCTACCTCTCCAGCGGCAGCTACTATGTGGAAGAGCTGGACGGCGACAAGAACAGCCATATCGAGATCGACGTGACCAACGGCCCGGTGACGGTTTACATCACCGATGATTTTGAGCTGGGCGAAAGCGCCCTGGTCAGCATCGTGGGCGGCGGCAGCCGGGATGTGACGTTCAAATCGATCCAGACCAAGAAGATCGACCTCTCCCGCTACGCCAGCCTCTCGGGCACGGTCATCGCACCGCATGCAAAATTTAACGCGATGAGCTATGTGTACTTCCGCGGCGCGATTTATGCCAAGGATATCGAGTTCGGCAACGGGGTCACCGCCCTGCATCACGATGCCCCGGCAGTTGCGCCGAAGGTGATCGCGGGTGAGGAAAATGCCGCCGGCAGCGACCTGATTCCGGTGGCTTATGCGCTGGAGCAGAACTATCCCAACCCCTTCAACCCGAGCACGACCATCCGCTTCAGCCTGGCGGAAGCCGGCACGGTCAGCCTGAAGATCTACAACGTGCGCGGCCAGCTGGTCAAGACCCTGCTGAGCAGCTCGCTGGAAGCGGGCAGTCATCAGGTGAACTGGAACGGGCTCAATCAGCAAGGCAGCCAGGTGGCCAGCGGAGTGTACTTCTATCATCTGCAGGCGGGG
The DNA here is from genome assembly GCA_020635015.1 of Calditrichia bacterium. Classification (GTDB taxonomy): domain Bacteria; phylum Calditrichota; class Calditrichia; order RBG-13-44-9; family J075; genus JACKAP01. The sequence goes on from JACKAP010000002.1 coordinate 490,190, forward strand.
AGCTTCCAGCAAATCAAAAAAATGATCCTCATGAAATAGTATGGTATGACCCAAACTGCGGGTCATACCATACTATTCTGTTTGCATCAAGATAGCACCGCAAAATCTCAGCAATCATTTGATGCAAACTTTGAAGACTTCCCTGAATCATCAAGCGCCGCCGGGCAGTTTCCGGCGGCGCTTTTTTTTTGATCACGGGCTGTACGGATTTACACTTAGAGCAGACTGTAAATTAAGCCTTGTAATTTAACAGATTCCTCGGCTAAAGCCTTCGGAATGACAAAACGTCGTCATTTCGAACGGAGCGGAGCAGCGTGAGAAATCTTTTGGTGCACAAAACTCGGTTTACAGTCTATTGAGCCGCGGTGAAAGATTTTGTTATGCGAGGGAAAAATGACTATATTATGCGAACCACGAGTTGAAGTAAAAAACTGCATTTTGCGGCAACAGAGGCTGTGACATCCCCCTCTTTCCCCCTTCGAAGGGGGAGAAAGGGGGATGTAAGCGCATAACGATGATCCCCAAATGTTTTATTTGCTCAACTCGCGATCTGCAAATATTGGGCTGGAGAATCAATTTCACATGAACACTGGAAGGATGGCAAACAATGTGGCTGAGACTACTGCCCCTGATCTTATCCGCCCTCTTATTCGCCGCCCACGTCATGCGCGACGCCGGGCTGCTGTGGGCGCTGCCGATACTGCTGCCGCTGTTGTTACTTTTGATCCGCACCCGCTGGGTGCTGCGCTTGTGGCAGGGCCTGTTGCTGCTGTTTACCCTGGAATGGGTTCGCACCACGGTCGAACTGACACTTTTCCGCTACCAGTCCGGCCAACCCTATCTGCGCATGCTCCTGATCCTGCTGGCGGTGATTACCTTCAATCTCTGGGCGGTATGGCTGCTGCAAATTAACCACCGAGCCACAGAGCGCACAGAGGAACAATGATAATCTAATCGTTCAGATAGAGAGTTTATTGCATGGGGCATGGGGCATGGCGCCGTGATGTGCAAATGCAGATTCCGACACCCGCACTGTAATACACCATGCCCCATGCTCCTTGCCCCATGCAAAAGCTCTTCGCTCTCAGCCCTTCGCGCGTTTCACCACGCCCCCCCAAAATGACACAACGCCCACAGGAATGGTGACACGAAAATAATCGAATCGAAACGGTCGAGAAATCCCCCGTGGCCGGGCAGCAGCGCCGAGGTGTCCTTCACTCCGGCATCGCGCTTGAAACGAGACTCGATCAGGTCGCCTAACTGCCCCAGCACCCCTACCACCGCCCCGGCAATCAGGGTATGGGTGGCAGAAAGCCCGGGCAGGAACAGCTTGCCAAACGCCCAGAAGCTCAAAATACCGAAGATCAGGCCGAACAGGCCGCCTTCGATAGTTTTGTTGGGACTGACATTGGGGGCCAGCTTATGGCGCCCGAGGGCCTTTCCACCGAAGTAAGCGGCGGTATCGCAGATCCAGATTGAGGCAAACATCACGATGATGTAATACCCCCCGGCGTGACTCACCCCCGCTATCGACGGCACCCATTTCTCAAAATAGAGCCGCAGCATCAGCAACGTGGCCAGCAGCACGGAAATATACATAAAGCCGGCGATGCTGTAGGCCGTGTTGGTGCTGGCCAGTCCCCGGGGGCGAGTGAGATGCAGCAATAGGAAAACCGCCACGATCAGCAAGGTGGAGGGCTGCCAGTAGGCAGGGAAGAAGAAAACTCCCAGCAAATAAAACGAACTGAGCGCCACCCCGGCAGGACGGTGGGCATGGATCGATTTGCCCTCGAACATGGCATAAAACTCCCACAGCGCCATCCCGTTCACGATCAGCACGAACGCCAGGAAAAAATACCCCCCGGCATAGCAAATGTACAACAGCAGGGGAATTCCCCACAGCGCCACTGAAACCCGTTTTGCCAATTCTTTCACCCGAGACCTCCGCGAAATGATATCCGATTTATCACTATTCAGCCCACGAAATACACGAAATGAACTAAAATACGATTAGGTTCTATTTCGTTTCTTTTGTGTGTTTAGTGGGCTGAATAATAACTCTGATTTTTCATCGCGCCCAATATAACCAATTGCCGGGAAACATCCTTGAGCAATTTATTATTGCCACAGAGGCACAGAGAACACAGAGAATAAGTTGTCAGGATAATTCTCTGTGTTCTCTGTGCCTCTGTGGCAATAGTTAAAATCTATTTCTCTGCCACCTCAAGGAAAAACCGCTCGGTGGCCACCTCCCAATTGTCCTGGGCGGTACTGTCGGCAGGGATGGTCTGCCATTCGCTGCGCGGATGGAGGCGTTTTACCCCCTGCGGGGTGCGGATTTCAACCGGCATGTCGAACTCCGTCACCGCACAGTCCCAGCGGTAGGCCAGGGCATCCTCCCGGAAATCCAGCTCCAGCACCGGCAATTCTGCGCGGTAGAGATACTGCAGGAACAGCGGGGTGAGGTCGCGTTCCAGGCGGCGGTTGAAGAAGTTGATCATGTCGCTGGTGAAGATGTTACGGTATTTGAAATGCTCGGCATAATCGTAAACCAACGGCCACCAGACCGCATCATCATTGACCACGCTGCGCAGGGTATTCAGGAAAAGGGCGCCTTTAAAGTAGATATCACCGGTCGGCCAGTGGTTGACCCCCGGCGGGCCGATCACCGGCGCGCGGTTGCGCACCTTGGATTGATAGCCGTTCAGATAAGCCAGCGCATCCTCGTAACCAAAGCGGCACTCCACATACACCGCTTCGGTATAAGTGCACCAGCCCTCCTGCAGCCAGGCGTCGGAATCATCATTGGCGGTAACGCTGTTGCCGAACCATTCGTGCCCGCTCTCATGCACGATGATAAAGTCAAATTGGGTGCTGATCCCCACCCCGGTCCAGTCGCGCCCCAGGTAGCCGTTGCGGAACAGATTGCCGTAGGTAACTGCACTCTGGTGCTCCATGCCGGAATAGGGCACTTCGATCAACTTGTAGCCATCTTTGGGAAAGGGATAAGGACCGAAATATTTTTCGAAGCATTCCAGCATCGGCTTCGCCTGGCTGAACTGGCGGCGAGCCGCCTCCAGATGGTAGGGCAGCACGTAATAGTCGAGGCTCAGATCCCCCAGGCTGTCGGCAAAATGCACGTATTTCCCGATGTTCAGCGACACGCTGTAGTTGTTAATCGGATAGTGAATCTTCCAGTCGTAGGCCGCATAGCCGTCCCCCAGCTCGCTGCGCCCCAGGAAGCGGCCGTTGGAGACATCGGTCAGTCCCGCCGGAACGATCACCCGCATCCGCATGCTGTCCGGCTCGTCGGGCTTCTGATCCTTGTTCGGCCACCACAGGCTGGCCCCGATGCCCTGGCAGGCGGTGTAGATCCAGGGGTTTCCCAGCGAATCCTCCTTGAAGGCGATCCCGCCGAAGCGCCCGGTCTCGCGCGGATGGCCGGAATAATGAAAATCGATCTCGACTGCCTTTCCCGCCGGGAGCATTTCCGGAAAATCGACGAAAACCGCATTGAAATCCCGGGTATAGGCCAGCGGCTTCCCCTGATAAAGAATCGAATCCACCGCCATGTTGTCGAACAAATCGAGTTGGATACGCCGGCCATCCTGCAGCATTTTAAATGTGATCACATTATTGCCGACAAGGTATTTCTCGGCGACATCCAGCCTAACGGTCAGGTCATAGCTGATCAGGTCGTTGTTGGCGCGGTAGGGGCCGTAAGCGCCGCGCAGGGTATCGCCGCGGGTGAAGACCAGCGCCGCTTCGGCAGGATTGGCCAGGGATTCATCATAAACCAGTTGAAGGGGAACATCCGGCAGAGCAGCCCCATTGATCTCCAGCGGCCAGCAATTCTTGGCGCGGATCTTCAAAATACCATCGGTATAAATCCCAGGCACTTTCACCCGCCCGTTTACGTCGGAGCGGAAGGTCATCCGCTCCGACGGGGCCCACACCAGCGCACCTTCCACCGGATTGCCGGAACGGGCGTCCTGCAGTTGCAGCACCACATCTGCGGGAGGTGAGCAGCTGAGCCATAGAAACAAATTCATGATGAGCACCAGGACCAAACAGATAGGATAAAAATGGGAACATTTCATGGGAGATTCCTCTGTTGAATATGCATGCAGAGGACATAGTACGGAGGGGAAGGGAAATATCAAAATCGGGGATTTTTATTCAGCCCACGAAACACACGAAAGATTCGAAAAAAAAGCGTGTGCGGATTCCATTTACCATTGAGCAATCACCATCCATCATTTGGCTGCGGCCATAGGCAGCGCCGGGTATCTGCGGCAGAGAACCCGCAGCCTACCCTTCCCTCCCCGGCAGCGCGGCGCGGAGTTCCTTGAAGATATCCGCAACCTCCTCCACCGTCTCCAGAGCCTCCTCCCAGTCATCATCCTTGATTAGCAACAGCACCTTGAGCAGTTTCTCTTTGACCCCGCGAAACTGGTAAAATTTCACCGAATCGATCAGGCGGGAGAGCAGGGTTTTCAGCTCATCTCTATCCTGGAGGGAGATGATCCGCGCCATGGTGAGGTAGACATTTTCGAAGTTGAGGATAAAACTATCCCGCATGCGATAATAGGCATCACCGGAGATGAAGGTGGATTTATTGTCGATCAAGGTCGCTTCGGCAATTTTATTTTGCTGCTGCTGGTTGAGCAGGGCGAAATTCATCTTGCGGAGCAAGTCGGCACGCAGGAAAGGCTTGGCGATAAAATCGGTTGCCCCCAACTTGAGGGCTTTGAGGAGGGTGGTCGTATCGGTCTTGCCGGTCACCACGATCACCGGTATCCGGCGGGTTTTCTGCTTTCGGCGCAGTTGGCTCAGCGCCTCCAGCCCGTCCATCACCGGCATGATCACATCGAGAAAGATCAGATCCGGCAACAGGGATGCCGCCAACTCCAGCGCCTCAGCGCCGTCAGCGGCCATCACCAGTTCGTGGGTCTCACCGTTCAGAAAGGTGCGGAAGGTCTCCCGCACCACCGGATCATCATCGGCGATCAGCACCCGGAGCGTTTTTTTGTCGCCTGATTGGGTCATAAACGGGCTTTACCATTCGCCGTTACAGGTAGCGGTCGATGAACTCTTTCAATTCGAAAACCCCGTCTTCCAGGATGATCTTGCCAGCATAGGAGAGTGGGGATTCTTCAAAATACATATTTTCCACCTGGAGATTATCCGCTTCCTGATCGACCAGTTCCAGGGGATCGTTCTGGGCAAAGCGCACCGGGTAAGTGCGTTTGAGGAGCACCTTGTCGCTTTCACCCGCCACATAAAGCGGCTTGTTCATCACATGGGCCAGAGTGGCGATGGCATGGGTGCCGGTTTTGTTGATAAACGAGGTTTCGGTAAAACGGTCGGTGCCGGTCAGCACAAAATGGCAATCCTCCACCGCCCGGGCAATATCGCAATCGGGGATCAGGCGCACCTTGATGCCTGCTTTGGCCAGACGCATGGCCATGCCGGTGCCTTCCATCAGCGGCCGGCTTTCGGTGCAGATCAGGCGGAAGCGCTTTTTCTGCTGGCGGGCCTCCATCAGGATCGATTCCACCACACTGCTGGCGGAATGGGTGAGGATCACATGATGATCCAGGATCAGCCGGCATCCCCAGCGGGTAATCACCCCCACGTTCTCACCCGATTTCTGACGCAGCCGGGTAATCTCTTCCAGAGTGGCATCACGGATGATCTCGATGTCTTTCTGTTCCTTGGGAATATTCTGAATAAAGTTGAGGATCTGGCGAGTGCGGTTGTAGATCAACGCCATGAGCGGTTTGGCCCGCACCAGCGCATTGCTTAGCTTGGACAGGGCCTGGATCAGTTCAGTACGGTTCTTGTAAAGCTGTTTGCGCACAAAATCTTCCACGATATCCAACGCTTTGTTGGAGAGATATATAGAACCATGTATCGAATCTGAGCGGATACTGGCGATATCCTCACGCCAATACTCCATGTCCTGCTGGTCTTGGTCGTCCAGTTCACTTTGCGAGTCAAGTTGATCCTGCTGGTCTTTTTCGACATAATCAGACATTTTTCCACCCATATTAAATAATTAAACGAGCCTTGATTACATTGCGATATCAATTTCAAGGGAATTTATCATCGCCGGTAAATTACATTGAGAATCCGGTAAAACGAATCAAAAACTATATAAATCGCGGCAGCCGGCAACGCCATACCGGGCAACCTCCTGGTTGCCTCCGGAATTGACCATCATTTATACGGGGAAATCCTTTTCCACAATCGACCTGGGTCACAGAATTGCAAAACCCAAATTTAATGCATGATATTGCAACTTTCCGGAAGAAAGCTGCAACAAAGCCCAAACATCGTGAAATATAAACATGAAATTGTTTAAGTAGTTATGTCTCCGATCACGTACAAGGGGTTGCAAATTGTATTTCTTTAGACATGAAGTTGTAACAGAAATAAACATGGGAGACGATAGTGAATTTTCCGCATTTGCTGGTAACCGATGGAAATGGCCGCTTTATTGAAGTGCCGGATATATATCTGGCGGGGGTCGGTTTTGTCAAACCGGTTCAACCGGATACGGCGACCTTGATTCCCCTGCCTGAAGATGCTGAGTTGGTAGGGCTTCCCGGCCGGGTGGCGATCGGTTACGATCCGGAACTGGAGAAGTTTGTGCAATTACGCGAATATGACGGCATGACCGTATATCCGGTGGCGGCGGTGCTGCCGGCGGGACAGCTTCAAATCTACCGCAGCGCGTTTTCCATGGTGCTGGATGCGCCGCGGCTCCCGGATAAGAGCTACAGCGCGGTCGGCGGGCGCGAGGGCCATTATTTTACGGCGGCGCTCCCCCTGCCGCAGCATCCTCCGGTGGGGCCGGTTTTGGAGCTCGAATACCTTCCGGTCATCGACACGGCGGGGGTGGTGCGCCACCTCAAGCAGCGTGCCGATGCCCGGGTAGTGCTGCATTACGCCGGAGAGGCGAAGGCATCCGAGGTCGCCGAATGGATCGCCGCCGTACGTCACCAGACCACCCAGGGCGAACTACAGTTAACGGCCCCCGCGGCGACGCCGGAAGCAGTACGCGATTGGTGCCGGGCCGGGCTAAACCGCTTGCACTTGACCCTCAACTCGGCCCGGGAAGCCTATTATCAGACCTTTTACCGGCCGCAGGGGTACCGCTTTGAGCTGCTGACCGGCGCCCTCCATACCGCGGCCTCTCTCGGCGCCAGGATAGATCTCACTTACCAGACCTTTCCCGGTCTGACCGATCACCCGGTGGAAATGAAGGCGCTGGAAGATTTACTCCGGGAGTTCCCGGTCGAGGCACTGCATCTTACCAATCTGGCAATCGATCCGGAATGGTATATGGATGAGTTGGCCATCCTGCCCCTGTCACGCAAGCAGGTGGGCATGACCAACTGGCTGGCGCATTTCCAAAAGCAATTCCCCCAAACCGCCTTTTGCAGCGGGGTGATGCAGCCGGAGAAAGTCGAACAATCATAGAATTGGCCACAGAGCCACAGAGACCACAGAGTTTTTTTAGATAAGTTTCTCTGTGGTCTCTGTGGCTCTGTGGCTAAAAAATATCCGCATGATTTCGCGTAAATTCGCGACTAAAAAAAATCCGAATTCCGCATTAGTCCCCTTCCGCCGGGATCACCATCTGCAGCACCCGGCTGACTTCCTGCAGGTTGAACGGTTTCTGAATACGTCCCTGGAAGCCGAACTGCCGGTAGTTGCTCATCACCGGATCGTTGGCATAGCCACTGGCCACAATCGCCCGCACCTCCGGCTCGATCTTGCGGATCGCCTCCAGCGCCTCCCGGCCGCCCATCCCTCCGGGCACCGTCAGATCCATCACCACCGCCGCAAAGCTCAGGCCGGATTGATGGGCATGGCGAAAAATTTCCACCGCTTCCGCTCCGTCACGGGCTTTGACGATCTTGTAGCCGAGATGTGACAGCATCACCGTCATCAGATCAAGGATCGAGGGCTCATCATCCATCACCAGAATGCGCCCCTTCCCGCGAAAAACCCCGGACCGGATGGTTCTGGCGGAGGCACGTTTGCGAGCGGAGGCGGGCAGATAGACCGTGAACTGGCTTCCCCGGCCAACCCGGGAGGTGACGGCGATGAATCCTCCGTGTTTACTGACGATCGAATAACAGGTTGCCAGCCCCAGGCCGCTCCCCTGCTGCTTGGTGCTGAAATAGGGATCGAACACCTGCTGAATATATGCTTCCGGGATGCCCACTCCTTCATCTTTGATGGCGATTTCCACATAGCGCCCCGGGCGCAGCGGCAGGGTTTGCGCCCCACCCCGCTTGTGCGCGGTATAATTGCGGCAGCGAATCGCCAACTGCCCGCCGTCAGGCATCGCCTGCACCGCATTGATCACGATATTGTTGATCACCTGGCCGATCTGCCCCCGGTCGGCTTCGATCGGCAGCAGGTCCGGGGCAAATTCGAAGCTGCAGCGGCTCTTGCTGCCATGCAGCGCAAAGGTGGCCGATTCCCGCACCACTTCTTCCACCGTCATCACCTGCTTCAGCGGCGCGCCTCCTTTGGAGAAGGTAAGCAGTTGCCGGGTCAGATCGCGGGCCCGCTGGCAGGCCTGCTCGGCAACGCTGAGCCGGGCATAGGACTCCGATTCCGGCGCCAGCCCCACCTTGCCCATCGAAATATTGCCGATGATCGCGGTCAGGATATTGTTGAAATCGTGGGCGATCCCCCCGGCCAGGATTCCCACCGATTCCAGTCGCTGGGCTTTCTGCAGTTCCTGCTCCGCCTTCAGTTCGTTGGTGATATCTCGGAACGCCAGCACCCCGCCGATGATGTGGTGGTTTTCATCATGAATCGGGGCGGCACTCAGGGAGATCATCCGCCGGACGGTGGTATTTGCTTGAGCGGCGATCAGCCGGCATTTGGTCACTTCGACCAACTGCCCGCTGCTGAGCGCTTTTTCCAGGGGCGCTTCCGCCGGCTCGTCGGCCCCGTCCATCTCGATGCGGAACACCTCGGAGATATGCAGACCGCCGGCCCTGGAGTGAGGCCAGCCGGTGAGTTTTTCCGCGACCTCATTCACCATCAGAATCCGCCCGTCGGTGTCGGTGGTGATCACCCCGTCACCGATGCTGCGCAGGGTAACCGTAAGCCACTTGCGCTCCGCCGCCAGCTTTTCCAGGTAGCGCTTCCGCTCCAGCGCACTGGAGATATGCTGAGCGACAAACGTCAGCAGTTCCTTGTCCTGCTCCTGGTAGCGGATATCTTCGCGGTAACTCTGCACCGCCAGGGCGCCAAAGGTCTTCTCGCCATGCTTGAGGGGCACTCCCAGCCAGTCAACCGCAATTTTGCCCAGCTGTTCAACCGTTCCCCGGCGGATCATATCCTCGATCATCTGCTGCGAGAGCAGCAGCGGCTCTCCGGTCTGCACGATATATTCGGTAAACCCCTTGGCCCGCTTCCGCTCCCGGGGGCGGGTGGGGAATTCCTTGTCAAACTCATCGACAAAATAGGGGCAAATGATCAGATCACGCACCTCATCGTAGAGAGCAATATAAAAATTATCCGCATACATCAACTCCCCGACAATCCGGTGCATCGCCGCATAAAACTCCCCCATATCCTCGATGTAACTGGCGCGATCGGCAATGCCGTACAGCGCGGCCTGCAGCCTGGCCGCTCGCTGGCGGCGGGTCATATCACGCACAATTGCATGCACCATCTCCCGGCCCCGGAGCGTAAACAGCACGGCGGACACTTCCGCCGGAAAGCGGCTGCCGTTTTTGTGCATCAACTCCATTTCAAAATTGGCGAAACGGTTCTCCAGCAGCGTCGCCCAGCCGCGGGCGGCAACCTCCGCCTGGCCCGGGGCATATAAGCCGGACACATTCATCTTCAGCAACTCGGCATCGTTGTAGCCGAATTGGCCGGATGTTTTGGGATTCACTTCCAGGATTTCCCCTTCGAGGGTGTGCAGGAGGATGGCATCATTGGCATATTGGAAAATGATTGCATCATGCACATTTTCCAGCAAGCCGTGATATGTGTCGGCTGAGGGCGGCGGCAGATTGCTTTTTTTGGGAGAATTACCCATTTCGAATACCCGGTAATTGCTTAAATGCACCATTCATCATAGCAAATTAGCCCGTTCCGGCATGCTGCAAAACGCACTTTTGGGTAGTTTATGATATTTAGCGGCGATTCGCAAGGGAATTGGATGGGATTTTCGGTTTCAGGAAGGGAATCGAGAGAGATGGATTATAAAACCGCCCCCGGCCGGCATCATCCGTATGCCGGCTGGGGGCGCGTATCTCGGCTTTGTACAGTAACTCATCTCCCAACTCATAATGCGCCTGTGAACGCATCAACGAGCGCACAGATAACTGATAACTGATAACTGATAACTGATAACTAACTCAGTGCCCTCTGTGTCTCTGTGGCAAACAAGCCTTGATGATCCGCGTATTTTCTCCCACCCGCTAATCCATCTGCTTGCGCAAAAACGTCGGGATATCCAGGTCATCGATCTCATCATCGAAGGAAATATTCTCGGTCTTATTCTTGGCCGCCGGCCGCGCCGAACTCGCTTCCTCGTTCTTTTTCTTTTTCTCCCGCATAAAGGTCGGCAGATCGAGCAGCTTCGGTGCGGTTGCTTCGCCGTTGTTTTCCTGCTTGGGCGGCTGGAGAACGCCGCGCCCTTCGGCGGAGAACCCGGTAGCGATGACGGTAATGAATACTTCGTCATTCAGATTTTCATCGATCACCGCCCCGAAGATCACGTTGGCATCCTCGCCGGCTTCCTCGTAGATGATGCTGGTGGCTTCGCTCACTTCGTAGAGCGACATATCGCGGCCGCCGGTGATGTTGACCAGCACGCCCCGGGCGCCGCGGATCGACACCCCTTCCAGCAGCGGGCTGGAGATGGCCTGCTGGGCCGCCTGCAGCGCCTTGCCTTCGCTCTTGGCATATCCGGTGCCCATCAGGGCGTCGCCCATCTCAGACATGATGGTGCGCACGTCGGCGAAGTCGAGGTTGATCAGACCCGGCACGGTGATCAGGTCGGAGATCCCCTTGGTGGCATGCAGCAGCACGTCATCGGCCACCTTGAAGGCATCGAGCAGTGGGGTAGACTTGTCGACTACCGCAAACAGGCGCTGGTTGGGGATTACGATCAGGGTATCCACCTGCTCGCGCATCTCCTTGATGCCCTGCTCGGCCCGCTGCAACCGTTTCAGGCCCTCAAAGTTAAAGGGCTTGCTGACAATGCCGACCGTCAGTGCACCCAGCTCCTTGGCGATCTCTGCCACCACCGGTGCTGCGCCGGTGCCGGTGCCGCCGCCCATCCCGGCGGTGACAAACACCATATCCGCGCCGGAAAGCACCCGTTTCACCTCTTCGCGGTCTTCTTCCATCGCCCGGCGGCCGATGTCCGGGTTGGCGCCGGCGCCCAGCCCCTGAGTCAACTGTTTGCCGATCTGGATCCGGGTATGGGCCTGGTTCTGCTCCAGCGACTGCGCGTCGGTATTCACGGCGATAAAATCGACCCCCGACAGGCCGGCATTCACCATGGTGTTGATGGCATTTCCCCCGGCGCCGCCAACCCCTATCACCTTCAACTTCGCATTCAATTCTGCTCTCTCGTCAAATTCGATGGCCATAAAAGCCTCCTTTTGATTAATGAATTACTGACTCAGCCAAACCTCTTCCTTGAATTATATTTAATGCTCATACCGAGCAACATGTAAAGTTTTATTGCCTGGGGCAAAGGGCATGGTGCATGGCGCCGTAATGTGCAAGCGCATATCCCGACACCCGCACTGTAATACACCATGCCCCATGCGCTTTGCCCCATGCAAAAGTTTTCCGCATTACACAGCCCTCAGAATAAGCAATATTTAAAAAAATCGTTTAAAAAAGTTCTTAAAACTGCCCAGCACATCATCCCACATCACTTCATTTTGCCCATCCGAGAGGGAATCTCCTTCTTGATGGTATTGCGGGGCATAGAGACACAACCCCACGGCGGTGCTGTAGATTGGGCTCTTCACCGAGTCGGTCAGACCGCCGAGGTGCTTGGGCACGCCCAGGCGCACCGGAATGCCCCAGATTTCCTCCGCCAGATCGGCGGTACCCTCCAGCAGCGCCGCCCCGCCGGTAATCACCGCCCCGGCGGCCATCAACTCCAGCAGATCGGATTTCTTCATCTTCTGGTAGGCCAGGGTAAGAATTTCCTCCATGCGCGGAGCCACGATGTCGACCAGCACCGACTTGGAGATGGTGCGCGCCGGACGGCCGCCCACTCCCGGCACCATGATGGTATCGGATTCCACCAGATTGCGGCGCGAGGCGGTGCCGTATTTCAGCTTGATGCTCTCCGCCTGATCCGGCGGCGTGCGCAGGCCGATGGCGATATCGTTGGTGACGTGCTGCCCGCCCAAGGCCACCACCGAGGTGTGTTGAATATGGCCGTCGAAGAACATCGCTATGTCGGAAGTGCCGCCACCGATATCGATCAGGGCCACGCCCAGGGTACGCTCATCATCATCGAGCACCGCCAGGCTGGAGGCCAGGGGTTCTAAGACGATCTCCTCTACATCATAACCGGCGCGCTGCACGCTGCGCACGATGTTCTGCGCCGAGGTCACCGCCACGGTGACGATATGCACCTCAACCTCCAAACGCACTCCGGACATCCCCACCGGGTCGGCGATGCCGTCCTGATCGTCGACGATGAACTCCTGAGGAATCACGTGTATGATCTCCCGGTCGATGGGCAGCGCCAGGGCCTTGGCGGCGTTGATCGCCCGCTCCACATCCTCCGGGGTGATCTCGTGATCGTCGCGGGAAACGCCCACCATCCCCTTGCTGTTGATGCTGCGGATATGGTCGCCGGCGATCCCCACAAACACCGATTCCACCTCCAGGCCGGCCATCTGCTCCGCTTCCGCCACCGCCGTCTTGATGGCGGTCACCGTCTTATCAATGTTCACCACCACCCCTTTGCGCAGGCCGTAGGAGGGAGAACTGCCGATCCCCACCACGTTGAGGGTGCCATCCATGTCTTCCTTCACGATAACGGCACAGATTTTGGTAGTGCCGATATCCAGTCCGGTGATTATACGTCCTTCCATTGCCGTCACACTCTCTTGTTATGTCTTCTTTTTGACCACGACGCGGTCTGCAAACGTGAGGTCGATTTGTTTAATGTCCGGTAATTGCTCCATGATGGGCTGTTTACGGAGAAACTCGCTGAGGATAAACAGCCGCTGATAGATGCCCTCGCGGCCGATCTTTACCCGGGCGGCCCCTTTGATCAGCACCAGTTCCGGCGCGCGGTCGCGGGCGAGATTGATCTCCGAGATCAGCGAGATCAGCCGCTCATCGACTTCCTGAATCTTCTTCACCAGGCGGATCGCGCTCAGTGCCGCGCTGCTGTCCTGCTGCAGCGCTTCCACGCTCAACCCGGTTACGATCGGCAATTTACCCATCGGCATGCGGGGCAGTTTTTTCAGCAATACCCCGGTTTCGTCCATCATGTAGATCGAACGATCGATCAGATAGAGAAATGGCTCCCGTTCCTGAACATCGATCAATATGGTAGACGGCAACACCCGGGAAACGCTGATCCCGTGAATATATTTGTTCTGCAACAGGGTGTTGGTGATTCCCGGCAAATCCACCCCGAACATGGTCTGCTCCGCCTGGATATCCGCCAGTTTGATGATCTCCTTCTCATCCATATACTTGTAGCCGGTCACCTGCACGTTCTTCACCACAAAGAAGCGGCTCTTCAACGTAATGAACTTCACCACGAAAAAAAGCCCGTAGCAGGCGGCAAAAAAGATCAGCCACCCGACCGCCACCCGGGGGGTGGGGTAAAACAGTGCTCTGAAATTTTTCCGGGTGTTTGCTTTCATGCCTTTTCCTGTAACCCTTAGTTCTACTTTAAGACTTTGACCGATACGATGGAAACTGATGCCCACGAAAAACACGAAATGATGCGAAAGATACTAATAAATAGTTAAGTTCATCTTTTTTAAGTGCCCTTTCGAGTGTTTCGTGGGCTAATCCTTAAGGTCTTAAAGTTGAATTAGCGATCAATTTGATAATCTCTGCGACGATATCTGCCGTGGCCTGCGGCCGGGCCAACGCTTGCCAGGCTTTCTCCTGGCTCGCCCGCAGATCGCCGTCGGCAATTAGCCGCCGCAAGGCTTCGCTGAGTTTCTGCTCCCACCCGTCGCCTTCTTCCACCATCAGGGCGGCGCCCTGCGCTTCCACCATCCGGGAATTGTGCGCCTGGTGATCACCCGCCGCATAAGGATAGGGTACCAGGATCGCCGGCCGGCCCACCACCGCCAGTTCCGCCAGGCTGTTCGCTCCCGCCCGGCTGACGATCAGGTCTGCGGCAGCATAGGCCTCGCTCATATCGTCAATATAGGGCACGATTTTCACCGTATCCGGTGGCTCGGGATAGCGATCGCACACATCCTGGTACTGGCTGCTGCCGGTCTGCCACAGCACCTGCAGTTCACTCTCCGCCAGGATCTCCGGAAGAATCGCGGCCATGGCGCGGTTGATGGCGCGGGCGCCCTGGCTGCCGCCGAAAATCAGCAAGGTCATCTTATCCGCCTGCAGTTGCCATTTCTCCCGCGCGGCAACCCGGTTCGCGCCGGCCAGACCGGCGCGAACCGGGTTGCCGGTAACGGTAAGTTTTGCGCGATGCGGCGATAGATGCTCCTGCGCCGCGGCAAAAGAAAGGCAGATCCGCCGGGCGTAGCGGGCCAGCAGCCGGGTGGTGATCCCGGGATAGACATCCTGCTCCTGAATCAGCACCGGCACCCCGCTTTGGGCGGCAACATACATCACCGGGCCGCTCACATAGCCGCCGGTGCCCACCGCCACATCGGGCCGGAATTTTCGGATAATCTGCCAGCTTTGCACCATACTCACCGCCAACTTTATCGGAAACAGCAAATTTTTCAAGCTCAAACTGCGGGCAAATCCGGAAATCCAAATCGCTTTCAGCGGGATCTCCCGTGGAGGGACGATCCAGGTCTCGATGCCCCCGTTCCCTCCCACATACAGAAACTCAAACGAGCCTTTTTCTCTCAACCCGTCAATGATTGCCAGCGCCGGATACACATGCCCCCCGGTGCCGCCTCCAGCAATCAAAACCCGATATCGATGCTTTGCCATTAATCTAGCACCTCATTAATGGTAATGCTTACGTTCATACTGAGCACAGTGTAAAGTTGTCTGCATGGGGCAAAGGGCATGGCGCCGTAATGTGCAAGCGCATGGTTCGACACCCGCACTGTAATACACCATGCCCCATGCGCCTTGCCCCATGCAAAAGTTCTCTGCATTACACAGTCCTCAGTATGAGCGTACCATTACCCTCTCCGTTTCCGGGTTCTGCCGCTGGCACGCACCTTCGGCGTGCGCCGTCCCAGGGTCAGGCGCGACAACCGGAGCAGGATACCGGCATAAATGCACGAGAACATCAGCGCGGTGCCGCCATAACTGACGAACGGCAGCGGCAAGCCGGTTGCCGGCATCAGGCGCAATGTCACCATCATGTTGATCGCCGCGTAATAGGTAAAATGCGCCGTAATTCCCAGGGCCAGGTAGACCAGGAAACGGTCCTCCAGCACCCGGGCAATGCGCAGTCCGCGCAGCAGGATAAATCCAAACAGGAATAAAATCAATCCGGTGCCAATCAACCCCCACTCTTCGCCGATAATCGCGAAGATGAAGTCGGTATGGGCTTCCGGCAAAAAGAACATCTTCTGGGTGCTTGCGGCAAATCCGACCCCGGTAATCCCCCCGTGTCCCAGGCTGACCAGCGATTGATGCACCTGGTAGCCGATCCCCTGCAGGTCGTCATTCGGCTTCATGAAAGCCAGAATACGCTGCAGTTTATAGGGCGAAAAGATCACCGGTATCAGCATAAACGGCGCTACCGCCGCCGCGGTATATCCCAGGTGGGATATCCGGATGGGGGCGGCGAACAGCATGGTCACCCCAATCAGGCTCAGCATCACCGCGCTGCTGAAGTCGGGATGGCGCAGCACCATCGCCGAGAATACCACCAGATAGAACAGGTGCGGAAACAGCCCCTCACTGTAGCTGGAGAGGAGCTTTTCCTTCCGGCTCAGGGAATCGGCAAAGAACAGGATGAGCGCAAACTTGGCCACATCCACCGCCTGAAAATGCACCGGGCCGATATGCACCCAACGTCCCCGCTCGATAAAGGCGGTATAAAACAATATCGCTCCGCTGAAGAAAAGCAGTATCCAGGTATAGCCGCGGATTTTCTGATAGGGAATGCTGTAAGCCACCGCCATCCCCAGCAAGCCGATAAAGAGATACGCCAGATGCCGCTTCAGGAAATAGAAATTGTCGCCGAAATACTGCTGGGCATAAAACGCGCTGGCGCTGTAGACCATGATGATCCCCAGGAGCATCAGGAAAAAGAAAGTCACCACCAGCGGGATGTCGAAGTAACGTTTTTTCATAACAGACTGCTGCCGTCCGGTTTACGATCCAGGTTAACGGATTTTGAAGGTTGCCAGGCTGAACAGGGCCAGCACGATGCCGATGATCCAGAAGCGCACCACCACCTTGGTTTCCGCCCAGTTTTTCAATTCAAAATGATGATGCAGCGGGGCCATGCGAAAGATGCGGCGACCCTCGCCGTATTTTTTCCGGGTATATTTGAAATAGCTGGTCTGCAGGATCACGCTCAGGGTTTCGGCCACGAACACCCCGCCGATCAGGATCAACACGATCTCCTTTTTGATCAGCACCGCCACCGCGCCAAGGGTTGCCCCCAGGGCCAGCGAGCCGGTATCCCCCATGAACACCTCCGCCGGGTGGGCATTGTACCACAGGAAACCCATCGCGGCGCCGACGATGGTCAGGCAATAGACCGTCAACTCCCCGCTGCCCGGTAGATAGGTGATATTCAGATAATCGCTGAAGTTCACGTTCCCGGTGATGTAAGAGATCCCGGCAAAGGCCAGCATGGCGATGGCGATCAGGCCGGTCGCCAGCCCGTCTAATCCATCGGTCAGGTTGACCGCGTTGGAAAATCCGGTGATCACGAAGATCACCATCGGGATATACAAAATGCCGAATGGCAGCATCAGATCCTTCACGAAAGGTACGGTGGTGCTGTCGTTGATGTCTTTTGCCACCAGCTCCGGGTTAAAATAGAGCATCGTCCCGACAATCAGGCCCAGCGATATCTGCCCGATCAGCTTGTACCGTCCGATCAATCCTTTTTTCAGCTTTTTCACCACTTTCAAGTAGTCGTCAATAAACCCCACCACCCCCATCCAGAAGGTGGCCAGGAAGAGCAGTTGGATATAGAAATTACCCAGCTTGGCCCACAGCAGCAGCGACAGGAAAGTCGCCCCCAGGATGATGATGCCGCCCATCGTGGGAGTGCCTTTTTTGGTTTGATGACTCGCCGGGCCGTCGCTGCGAATCTCTTCCCCTAATTGATTCCGGCGCAGGAAAGTAATGATCCGGGGACCGATCACCAGGCTGAACAGCATGGCGGTAATGGCGGCAAAGGCCGCGCGAACCGTGATGTAACGAAACAGGTTCAGCGGACTGAAATATTCCCGCATTTCAAACAGTATATCTGCTAGCATAAGGTCACCCGATTTCTGGTTCTTCCCGCTTCTGCCCTGCCGGACAGTGATTTAGAGTAAGGCCAGCACTTTTTCCATCGTCATGCCGCGCGACCCTTTCAACAACACGACGGTGTCTCTGGCGATGATCCGGCGCAGGTGCGCCGCGATCTCGGCATGGGTCTGGCAGTAAAAAACCGGCATTGCGCCGCCGCTTTCCCGGATGCCGCTCTCAATGAATCGCGCCTGCGGGCCGTAGAGGAGCACCATATCGATGGCGCGCTCGGCAATATAGACCCCCAACTCCCGGTGTTCGTTTTCGGAAAATTCTCCCAATTCCAGCATATCCCCCAGCACCACGATTCGCGGCCGGGCTTCCAGCCCCAGCAGGTAATCGATCGCTGCCCGCATCGAATCGGGATTGGCGTTGTAGGCATCATTAATGAAGCGGACACCGTCTTTTTCCTCCACCTGCATGCGTTGCTTTACCGGCTGGAAATTCTCCAGCGCATCCCGGATAGCTTCGTCATCCACCTGAAAATACATCCCCACTGCCGCGGCCAGCAGCCCGTTCATCAAATTGTGGCGGCCGGGCACCTGGAGTTGCACGATCATGGTATCATTGATGCGAAACTGCATTCGCCCCAGCCCATCGGCAGCCACTGCGCTGCCGCATACATCACAGCCGGGCGTCAACCCCACCGTTATCACCGGGCCCTGGTGAGTCTCCCGGGGATAGCGCTTCAGGAAACCATCCTCCAGATTGAGAAAGAGCACTCCCTCCGCTCCCAGCGCCCGGAACAGGGCGGTCTTTTCTTCGTAAATCGCCTCCCGGGTGCCGAAGAAGCCGATGTGCGCCTTGCCGATGTTGGTGATCACCGCTGCCGTCGGCCCGGCCAGCGCACTGAGATGGGCAATCTCCCCGGGGTGATTGGTGCCGAGTTCCAGCACTGCCACCTCAGCATGACGGTCGAGCTTCAGCAGCATCAGTGGCAGGCCGATATGATTGTTCTTGTTGCCCTCGCTCTGAAACACCCGGTATTTTTTCTCCAGCACCGCGGCCATCATCTCCCGGGTGGTAGTTTTGCCATTGGACCCGGTGATGCCGATCAGCGGCAGCTCGAATTTCCGGCGGTGCCAGGCGCCCAATTGTTGCAAAAAATCCAGGGTATCGTCTACCACAATCACCGCGCAGTCGGCCGGCAGTTCTGCGCCATGCGCCTGATCCCAGGCCGCTTCCAGCACGAGAGCCGATGCGTTTTGGGCCGCGGCGGCGGCATATCGATGCCCGTCATGCACCTCGCCGCGCAATGCGACAAACATCTCCCCCGGCGCGATCGTGCGGCTGTCGATGCTGCAGCGGCGGTAATCGACCGCCGCCAGGTCTCCCCGGGCAGTGCGATAACCGTCATATCGATGTAAAAATTCAGTAATCATATCTGCCTGTCGCGACGATCATGCCGGATTGCAAACCAGCTTGATCTTGTTCTCCTTACTAAGATTTTTACCCGCCGAGGGCCGCTGTTCCACCACCACGCCGGTGCCTTCGATCTCTACATTGATGTTCCACTGCGACATGACCTGCAGCGCTTCTTTCAGGGTCAGCCCCACCAGCTTCGGCATCACGTTGTTACCCGGTGAAGAGACTTCCCGGGTTTCGGTGTAGAGCCGGATCGGTTCGCTTGCTTTCAGCGGGCTGTAGGGTGCCGGCTCCTGGCGATAGATCAGCGAACCGTTGCCCACTACCTGATAGGTCAGCTTGCGCTCCTTCAGCAGCTTTTCAGCGCTCTTCAACTTCATTCCTTCCAGCGGCATCACAAAATTATCCAGCGCCGGCAGCTCCAGCCGGGCCATTTCCGGCGACTGTTCCCGCTTCACCGTCACCGGCAGCCCGATGATCCGCTGGGCGATGTTACTGAAGGCCGGGGCGGCAACCTGGCTGCCGTAATAGCCGTTGCGGGGATTGTTGATCATCACCAGCAGCACAAACTTGGGCGATTCAACCGGAAAGAATCCGGCAAAAGAGCCGACATGCTGGCTGGTGGAATAAGAATGGGTAGAGCGGTCGAATTTTTGCGCGGTGCCGGTCTTGCCGGCGATGGCCACTCCGGAAACCTGGGCATTCTGCCCGGTGCCGTTCTCCACTACCCCTTTCAGAATTTCCTTCATCCTGGCAGCTGTCTCTGCGCTGACCACCTGGCGGATCACCTGGGGCTGGTTTTCCAACTGCACCCGTCCGTTGTCATCGATCACCCGTTTGACCACGTACGGCTTCATCAATTTACCCCCGTTGGCCACGGCGGCATAGGCGCTGGCAACCTGCAGGGGAGAGACCGCCACCTCATAGCCGATGCTCATGTAAGCCACAGAATAACGCGAGTAATCGGCGGGCCTGCCCAGAATTCCGCTGGCTTCCGCCGGCAGGTCGACCCCGGTCTGCTGGCCAAAGCCGAAATCGCGCGCATAACGGTAGAAAATCGGCGGCTTGAATTTTTTCGACAGTTTGATCACCCCGATATTGCTGGAGTTCTCAAATACCCCCCGGGCGCTCAGGTAGCCAAAATCCTCGTGATCCCGCACCACCTTCTGAGCCAGCGCATATTTTCCGTTCTCACAATAGACCAGTTCCTTGTTCATATTCAGATTCAGCTCTTCGATACACAGGGCCAGCGCCACCATCTTAAAGGTCGACCCCGGCTCATAGAGGTCGGTCATGGCCCGGTTGCGGTAATTGGCAAGATCGAAATCGTTGTAGCGATTGGGATCGAAGCCGGGGTAATTGGCCATGCCCAGCACCTCTCCGGTGCGGGGATCCAGCAGCACTGCCGAGCCGTTATTGGCTTTGTGAGTGCGCACCGCTTTTTCCAGCTCATCCTCCAGCACGCTCTGGTAAAACATGTCGATCGTGGTTTCCAGGCTCATGCCGTTGACCGGGTAGGAAGTGGGAAAATCCAGATTGGGGAACTGGTTGCCCAGGGCATCCTGCAGGTATACCGACCAACCGGAGGTGCCCTTCAAATATTTATCGTATTCCAATTCCAGCCCGCCCTTGGCGGCATTGTCATAATCGCAGTAACCGATCGTCTGCGCCCCACTGGTCTTGTACGGGTAATAGCGGCTGAACTTTTTCTCCAAAATCACGCCGTCGAGGTTCAGCTTGCGCAGCGCTTCGGCTTTTTCGTGACTGATACGGTGTTCCAGATAGGCAAAGTTGGCGTTTCCCTTCATGCGCTTCACCAGTTTGGCCGGCGCCACCTGCAGCACTTTGCCGAGCGCTTCCGCAACCTTCTGGCGGTCGCTCAAGAGGGAAGGCTTTACCGCCAGCGAATAGTGGATCAGATCCACTGCCAGCAGATCGCCGTTGCGGTCGCTGATCGATCCCCGTTGGGCCGGCAGTTCCCGCCGTTGCTCCAGGTGACTCTTGGCGATCGCTTCATAATGGCCGTGCTCCACGACTTGCACGAACAGGAGCTTGAGTAAAATCGCCAAAAAACACAAGGCCCAAAAACCGCCCAGGATATAGAGGCGGTTCTGCGGTTCATCGTAAAACGGCGGTGCGTTTTGCGAGCGCTTATTCTTTTTGAGCTTCCCGGTCTTTCTGAACATAATAATCCAATTTTTTCTGATCGATCCTGAATAATACCGGCTCGCGAATCGCCGGTTTTAACCCCAGCTTTTCCGGGGCAATTTTTTCCACTTTTTGCTGAAAGGCGATCATCTTGGCCTGGTTACGGCTCATCTCACTTTCCAGCCGCAGCTTTTCCGACTGCAGCCGCTGAATTTCTTTTCCGAATTCCACCACCTTATAATTCTTCCACTGGAACAGCAGGAACATTGAGCTCAACACCAGCAGCATCAGGAACACCAGGCTGATGGTGTAAAAATCGTATAACGCCTTGCGCACCCCCCGTTTCAGGATGGCAGCATTTTTCCCGGCGGCTTTTTTAGTTTTCTTTTTCTGTGTCGGCTTGCGGCCGTCGGTTTTAGTGCGCGGGGCCGGCTTGCGGCTGCGGTTCCCGGCGCCGGCAGAGCGTTTTCCGACGGTTTTGCCTCCACCTGCAGACGCACTGCTTTTTTTCTTTTTCACGCTCATGCCTTCCCTCCCTGGTAAGGTACGATCTTCTCGGCTGCCCTAAGGCGGGCGCTACGGGACCGGCTGTTGCGGCGAACTTCCGCGGCATCCGGCTGCAGCGGCTTGCGGGTCAGGATCTTCAGCTCCGAGACTTTGTCGCACATACATGCCGGCAGTTCCGGGGGACAGATGCAATCGCGGCTTTTCTCCCGCATAAAATTTTTAACGATGCGGTCTTCCAGCGAATGATAACTGATCACCACCATCCGCCCGCCCTGCTCCAGCATTGCAAAAGCCGCCTCCAGCGAGCGGGTCAGGCGCGCCAGTTCCTGGTTGACTTCGATGCGCAGGGCCTGCCAGACCCGGGCCAGCGACTTGTTCAAGAAACGTTCTCCGACCACCTGGCGAACGACTTCGCTCAGGTCTCGGGCATTGTGAAACGGTTGCAACTGACGCCGGGCAACGATATCCCGGGCAATCGCCCTCCAATGCCGCTCTTCCCCGTACTCCCGGATGACCCGTTCCAATTCCTTCCGGTCATAGCCGTTCAAAATTTCCGCCGCCCCCTGCTGCTGCCGGGGGTCGAAGCGCATGTCAAGCGGCCCGTCCCCCTGGAAGCTGAACCCCCGCCGCGTCTCATCGATCTGATGAGAAGAAATGCCAAGGTCGTACAACACCCCGCTGACCGGATAACGGCCGCTCTCATAAAGTACCAGTTCCAACTGGTCGTAAAAAATTTGGCGTAACAGTTTGTTGGGGTATGCTGCCAGAACTTGACCGGCATGTTCTATCGCTTCCGGATCCGCATCAAGACCGACCAGAAAGGCCCGGGGAGTGGTCGACTGTAAAATTGCCAGGCTGTGCCCGCCGCCGCCAACGGTGCAATCGACATAAATGCCTTCCGGGTGCACAATCAGATATTGTACCGCCTGCTCTTCCAGCACCGGCCGATGGAATCCATCTTTCATGATATGCAATCCTTGCAGATATATGATACAGCGGCTCGTCAGCCGATTTCAACGTAATCGATATTGCGTTTGCTGCCAATGTCAAATAGACCTAGATATCCAGTTCCTGGGCAATTTTCAAATATTCGGACTCGGTGGACTCGACATAATCCCGGTAGCGGTCACGGTCCCAGATCTCAATCTTCTGTTCGTATCCCACCACCAGCACCTCCCCCACCAACCCGGCGTATTCGATCAGGTTGGCCGGCAGGTTAAGGCGGCCCTGCTTGTCGATGGTCTGCTCGCTGGCCTGGTACATCAGGCGCCGCGACACCACCCCAAACTCCCGTCCCGTTCCCACCTTGCGCTTGATCTCTTCCACCGTCTCCTGCCAGGAGGAACGGGGATACACACCCAGGCACTTTTCGGTGCCGCGGATCAGGATCAGGGTATCCTCATCCTCCTCGCGCAAATTCTTGCGGAATTTGGCGGGAAAATTGATACGTCCCTTGTTATCCAGTGTACTCTTAAAACTTCCCCAGAAACCGTTCATTCCAACCCTTACCTGGCATTTTGGTGGAATTTAGTGGAATTTTACCCACATCTTGCCACAAATATCACAGCTTTTAAAGAATAAATCAAGTGAAAAATTGAAAAAATCTGGGAGCGGGTGGAGGACGATAACGGAAAGGGGTTCGACTGAGGAGAGATATAATATCTGGGAGATGATCTTAAGAAATTAGAAAACAGCGTTTTACCTATTCCTCTGTCGTCACACCGTTCAGTTCACGGTGTGACGACAGGGGAATCAAACAATCATCATCGCATCGCCATAGCTGAAGAAGCGGTAGGCGCCTTTTACCGCTTTGCGGTAGGCCTCCATGGTGAAATCATGCCCGGCAAAGGCGGAGGTCAGCATCAGCAGGGTCGATTCCGGGAGGTGAAAATTGGTGATCAGCTTATCGACTGCCTGGAACTGGTAAGGCGGATAGATGAACTTGTCGGTCCAGCCCCGGCCCTGGCGCACCCGCCCATTGCGGCCGGCGACAGTTTCCAGCACCCGCACGCTGGTGGTGCCCACGGCGCAGATCGCCTTGCCGGAGGAGCGGGTCTTGTTGATGATTTCCGCTGCTTCCTCGCTGATCTCATAATATTCCGAATGCATCTGGTGGCGGGAAATATCGTCCACCTGGACCGGCTTGAAGGTCCCCAACCCCACATGCAGGGTCAGGTACGCAATCCGCACCCCCTTCTCCTCGATGCGCTTCAGCAAATCCGAGGAGAAATGCAGCCCGGCAGTGGGGGCCGCCACCGCCCCACGCTGGGTGGCGTAGACCGTCTGGTAGTATTCCCGGTCGATCTGCTCCGCCGGCCGCTTGATGTAAGGCGGCAGCGGGGTTTGCCCGACCTCCTCCAGCACCTCGAAAAAATCACCGTTGCAATGGACCTCGATAATCCTCCCTCCGGAAACCGTATTGTCGATAATATCACAGGTGAAATCCTTGCTGAATACAATTTTATTGCCCAGGCGCACCTTCCTGGCGGGTTTGACCATCACCTCCCAGATGCCGTTCTCCAGATTGCGCAGCAGGAAAACTTCTACCTTGGCGCCGGTCTTGTCCTTGGTGCCGATCAGGCGGGCAGGGAACACCCGGGTGTTGTTGAGCACCAGGCAATCGCCCGGATCAAGGTATTCGGAGATATCGGTAAAATGCTTTTCATCAATGTCCCGGCTGGTCCGATTGAGCACCATCAGGCGGCTCTCTTCCCGGTTTTCAAGAGGATATTGGGCAATCAGTTTATCCGGCAAGTGGTAGGAAAAATCGCTCAGTTTCAATTTCGCCCCGATGTCATCTTCAAAAAAGTTCTTGTTGAGATCCATATCTCCTCTGATCATAGTTAAAATGTTCATAGGCAAACCGGGTGGCCACCCGTCCCCGCGGGGTCCTTTTAATAAAGCCTTCCTGAATTAAAAAAGGTTCGTAAATCTCTTCGATGGTATCACTTTCCTCCCCTACCGCCACCGCCAGGGTGTTGACCCCCACCGGCCCGCCATTATATTTTTCGATGATGGTGCGGATGATCCGCTTATCCATCTCATCCAGCCCCATCTCATCCACTTCCAGCATGTGCAGGGCCTGATCGGCCACGGTTTTGCTGATCCTGCCGTCGGCCTTCACCTGGGCATAGTCGCGGGTACGGCGCAGCAGGCGGTTGGCCACCCGCGGGGTGCCCCGGGAGCGGCGGGCGATCTCCATCGCCCCGTCTTCGTCAATCTCCACTTTCAGCAGCCGGGCGGAGCGATTGATAATATGGAAGAGATCCTCTGCCTGATAATAATCCAGGCGCAGCACTACCCCAAAGCGGGCGCGCATCGGGGCGGTGAGCAGGCCGGCGCGGGTGGTAGCCCCCACCAGGGTAAAGCGCGGCAGGGTGATCTGGATGGTGCGGGCGTTGGCCCCGCGGTCAATCATGATATCCAGCCGGTAATCCTCCATCGCCGAATAGAGGTATTCTTCCACCACGTTGTTGAGGCGGTGGATCTCGTCAATGAACAGCACATCCGGTTCCTGGAGATTGGTCAGCAGCCCGGCCAGATCGCCGGCCTTATCCAGCACCGGGCCGGAGGTGGTGGTGATGTTGACATCCATCTCGGTAGCGATGATATAGGCCAGGGTGGTCTTTCCCAGTCCCGGCGGGCCATAGAGCAGCACGTGATCCAGGGCTTCTTCCCGCTGGCGGGCGGCCTGGATGAACACCTTCAGATTTTCTACTACTTTTGACTGCCCCACAAAATCATCAAAAGCGGATGGGCGCAGTGCCGCCTCAAACGCCTGATCTTCGGTGCTGGCAAATGGGTCGATGGCATCGCGGTGATGTTTAGGGTCCTGAGCCATTATCTCAACTCCTTCAGCGCCATTTTAACCAGGTCTTCGATGGAAATCTCCAGTCCCTGCCGGCGGGTTATGCGATCGATCGCCCGTTGCACTTCCGGCGCTTTAAAACCCAGGCCGACCAGGGCGAGCATGGCTTCGTTGATCTTTTCCCGGGTTTCAGGAGGGGCGCCGGTGATTTCCGGCAGGGTGCTGATATCGGGTTGTTTCTGGATTTTTTCTTTCAGCTCCAGGACCAGCCGCTGGGCGGTCTTTTTTCCCACCCCGGGGATACGGATCAGCATATCGACATTTTCCAGGGCGATCGCCTGGCGCAGCTCGGCGGTGCTGCTGCCGGAGAGCACAGCCAGCGCCATCTTCGGCCCCACCCCGGAGATGGAGATCAGTAGCTGAAAAAGCTGTTTTTCCGCACTATCGTAAAATCCGTAAAGCTGCAGAATATCCTCACGTACATGCAGGTAGGTATGCAGAGCCACTGCATCGGCGGCGCCGTAACGTTCGATTTGCTGGAACGTATTCAGCGATATATGCACCCCGATGCCGACCCCGTGGCAATCGACCACGCAGAAAGTAGGGGTTTTTTCGATCAGCTTACCGGAAATTCGTTCGATCATCCTTGGTCATTTCAATGCGGTTTTCAGATTACGGAACTTGATGCGGTGATAATGGCAGAGCGCCACGGCCAGGGCATCCGCGGCATCCTGGGGCCGGGGAAGTGTCTTCAGGTTGAGGAGCCGCTGCACCATCGCCTGCACCTGCTGCTTGGAGGCAGCGCCCGATCCCACAGTCGACATTTTGACCTCGCGGGCGGCATACTCAAAAACAGCAACACCGGCCTGTTGGGCCGCCAACATTGCCACCCCCCGGGCATGCCCCATCACAATTGCGGTATTGACGTTCTCATGATAAAAGACGTCTTCAATCGCGCAATGTTCCGGTGCATAGGTCGTCACCACTTCCCGGATGCCCTCGTAGACCACCTGGAGCCGCTCCGCCAGGGGAATGGATTTACCGCTGTTGCGGATGCCGCCAAACCCCCGGCATAAGGCCTTGCGGGAAACGATCTCGATCACGCCGTAGCCGGTGGTGCTCAATCCCGGGTCTATTCCTAAAATAATCAAATGTTCAGGCTTTCCATCACTTCATCATCAATGTCAAAATTAGCGAAGACATTCTGCACATCTTCGTTGTCTTCCAGGGCATCCATCAGCTTGAGCATCTGTTCCGCTTTTTTCCCTTCCAGCGGCACATTGGTCTGCGGAATATAGGCAACCTCCGCCCCTTCGATCTCAATGCCGGCCTCCTCTAATTTATTGCGCACGGTATTCAGCTCTTCGAAGGGCGTATAAATTTCGAATACCTCGCCCTCGTTGACCAAATCCTCCGCCCCGGCCTCAATCGCGCTAAGCAACAGCGATTCTTCATCGATCGATTCGCTCAGCACCCGGATCAATCCCTTGCGGTCGAACATCCAGCCGACACAGCCGCTTTCCCCAAGATTGCCGCCGTGTTTCGACATCAGGTGGCGGATATTCCCGACTGTGCGGTTACGGTTTTCGGTGGCGCAGAGCACATAAATCGCCACCCCTCCGGGGCCGTATCCTTCATAAGCAACCTCTTCCAAAATCATCCCGGGCAGTTCGCCGGTGCCTTTCTGAATAGCATTTTCCACGTTTTTCAGGGGCAAGTTGGCAGCTTTTGCCGCCTGGACCGCGGTGCGCAGCCGGGGATTGGCATCGGGATCCCCCCCGCCCTCCCGGGCTGCGATGGTAATTTCCTTGATCAGCTTGGTAAAGACTTTGCTTTTTTTGGCGTCTTGCCGCTCTTTACGAAACTTAATATTGGCCCATTTGGAATGACCCGACATAATTCCTCCATTCGTACCATACGCTTAACATATCTGTCAGATTATAAAAGTAGGAAGTATATATAAAAAACGTCAGTATTCGTTGTCAGAATTGGCCGGGCCGGAACGATTCATCTGCGGAAGGGCGGGATTGGTATTGACCTTGGTCTTGACGATCCAGGACGTCGGGTATCCCTTTTGCCGGGCTAACTCGCGCAACTCCTCCGCTTCATCGCGAGTGCGGCAGTCGCCGATACGCAGTTTGTACATCGGAGAATCAAACTCAATATAGACGCCAACCCCATCGGGGGAAAAGACAAATTCGGCTTCCTGCTTTTCCAGGGTGGCGGCTTGATTGTCCTTGGTGGCAAACAGCTGCACCCGGAAACCGTCGATCACTCGATTCTCGACAGCCGGGGCCGGACCGGCAGGCGGTGGCGTCGGCAGAGCATCATTTTTCCGGTCCCCGGGCAACGGCAGCGGCCGGGCACCAGACAGTTGCAGGTCCTTCTCCGGGAAGGTCAGGTCTTCATCATTCAGCTTGACCGGATCAAAGGCTTCATTGACGCTGCTGCTGGAGCTACCGGCATCGGCATCCCGGTCACGATCGCGGTCCGGGGTACGAACCACCCCGCTGCTGCAGGCCATCATACCAAACATCCCTAACAGGGCCAAAAAAGAAATAAAACGACGCATAACCCTCCAGTCTAACATCTTAGCAAATCCATAATTAACACAATTTCACCGTAGAAAATACACTAAAAACGACGGTGATTCAAGCAAAATTATTTACGACGGCCCCATTCGCTTATCTATACAAAAACCGAAAAGTTTATGCAGAACCGTTTATGATGTTTATCACAATGAAACCGCCAAAATTGCTTTTTTTACGTTCTCTTTAAGACTCGGCAATAAACCACACAATAGGAGTTACGTACATGAAATACCGCGGATTGCTTTTTTTGTCAATATTATTTAGCGCAGCGCTCCTGATGCTGACCGGTTGCATCGACGAAGTAGATCAGGGTCCGCCTACCACCACTATCTTAAATCCCGCCAACGGCGATGTCGTTCGCGGAACGGTTCCGGTGATCGTCACCGCCTATGACGAGAAGGATATCGACCGGATCCGGGTGTTCATCGACGGCGCCCAGGTGCTGGAAGAAGAGAGCGATGTGGCAACATTCAATTGGGAAACCGGCCCATTGGCTGACAACCGCAACCACTTCGTGGCCGCTTATGCCATCGATGATGACGGCAATGTCGGCGCTTCGGCAATCACCTCGGTGCAGGTCTTTGCCTTAGCGGTAGATACCCTGCCCCAGCTGGTGACGATTCAAAATCCCCAAAACACGCACACTGTCAGTGGGATCGTGAATATTGCCGTGGGGGTATCGCGCGATGACAACAATCCAATCGACAGCGTGGCGATCTATGTTGACGGCGTGCGCCGCACCACCGATAGCACTTTTCCCTATATTTATCCCTGGGATACCACCAACCTGATCGACGGCAGCCTGCACACCATTTTCGCGATTGCCTACGACCGGATCGGGTTTAATGTCACCTCCAATGTCAGCACGGTGGCGATCGCTTCGGATAACATCGGCAACATCACCGCCCCAATTGCGACGATCGAAAATCCGCTCCACAACCAGACGGTCAGCGGCCTGACCAACGTTGTCGCGAATGTGAGCAATATCGAGTTTAATAGCGTGGATAGCGTCCTCTTCCTGGTCGACGGGGTGCGTTCGTATACCGCAACCACTTATCCATACATCTTTCCCTGGAATACTTCTGCTCTCTCCAACGGCTCCCGCCATACAATCTTTGCGGTAGTGTTCGATCAATTAGGCTTTAATGTCTCCAGCGATGTCGTCTCGGTCACCGTGTCTTCCAACGTGACAACTGATCCGGATGCGCCGGTGGTGACGATCATTTTCCCCGATCCGTCGGTCAACAACATCTTCTCTAAGAGCGCGCTGGGCAACAGCGTGACGGTGGTCGCCGACGCCCAGGACGTTTCCGGCGTTACCAACGTGGAGTTCTATATCGACGGCATTCTGCAAGGCTCGGATACGACTCCGCTCTACGAATATACCTGGGATCTGAGCAGCTATGTCACCGGTATCGATCATACCATTTTTGTGCGGGCATTCGATCCCTCCGGTAACGTGGGGGCCGCCTTTGCCCGGGTGCGGCTGGAGCCCTGATCCGGCGACCCACAATCACATCTATATAGATTAGAGCCCCCCTTCCGGAAACTTGGGATGGGGGGTTCTGTTTTATGCGGGCAGGATTTCATAGAACGCGGATGACGCGGATTTACGCGGATTCTTTCAAGTTGCTTCGCTCTGTATTCGCTAAGATTTACAGTAAAGGGTGCAAAGAAGGCTGAGCTGTATTAAGTTGAATGTAGTTGTCTTTTAACCTAGTTGTTCATCCGCGAGAATCCGCGTCATCCGCGTTCTATTAAGTCTTTCTTTTTGCGATTATAAATCTATATCAAAATATGTGATCCATTTGCTTCGCGGAGCGGCAATATTTGCGCACTTTATTGACTAAGTTGATGGGTGGGTGGGTTAATGAGTTGATGGGGTAATGGATGGGTTGATAAGATGGGAAAGTATTCATAACTTACAACTTCTTTATCCTTTATCCTTCATCCTTTATATCATCAACCCATCAACAAAAATGGATTTTGTCACCGAATCAGGAAAGAGGTCATTAATGAATCACTGGAAATTCGTGCTTCTGGTTGTGATGATAAGCGCACCGGCGCTGCTGGCACAGTTTAACGGAGAATTGAGCGGTCGGGTCACGGATAAGAATACCGGCGAGCCGGTGTATAATGCCCTGGTCAATGTTGAGGGCACTGCTCAAAAGGAGTACACCAATCGCCAGGGCTATTTCCGGGTCCAGCATCTTCCCCGGGGGATCTTCAACGTGCTGATTACCGCCGGCGGTTATGTCGACGGGTACCTGGAAGATGTCACCTTCGAGGAGAATGAATCCCGCACCATTAATATCAAGCTGGAATCTACCCCGGTCAGCCTCAACAACATTACGGTCGTCAGTCCCTCCCGGGGCGCAGAGAAGGCGCTGCCCGCTCCGGCGGCAACTACGGTAATCGACCACGAACTCCTCGACGGAGCGGTGTATCCCGGCGCCTCGGAAATCCTGCAGGATATCGCTGGTGTCGATGAAGCCTCCACCGGCATCGACCAGCGGGAACTGGTATTGCGCAGTTTCAATAATCCCTTCAGCGGCAAGCCCTACCTGCTATCGGACCACCGCCAGACGGCTCTACCCGGGCTGGGAATCAACCTCTATTCGATCCTCCCGAATGTGTACGCCGACATTGAGCAGGTGGAGATTGTGCAGGGTCCCGGCGCCGCGACTTACGGCGCCCGCGGGGGGAACGGAGTGATCCATTATCTTTCCAAGGATCCTTTCACTCGGCCGGGCACCGCGCTGTCGATTGCCGGAGGCGAGCGGGATGCCCGCTTCGGCAGTTTTCGTCATGCCTATTCGCTGTTTAATACGGTCGGTTATAAAGTGACCGCCCAATACGCCCGGGCTGACGACTGGGCGCTGGATCCGGGAAACCGCTTCGATCGGAAGGAGCTGGCGCGCGATGATCCCTCCGTCACCCGCAATTACGATTACGAGCGGCTCAATCTCAACGGGATGCTCCAGTTCAAATTCAACGACGCCGTCCGCCTCACCGCCCAGGGCGGGTATGCCCGTTTCGACGGCAATATTCTCAGCGATATCGGCACCACCCGCATCGACAGCCTGGTGAACACCTACGGACAGGTGCGACTGAATGCCGGCGGCTTTTTTGCCCAGGCCTACGTCAACCAGAACCGGGGCGGCAATTACGTTCTCTACAGCAACAACGATACCCTGGTCGACAAAAGCACCCAGGTTTTCGGCCAGGCCCAATATCAAACTTCCCTGCTCGACGGACGCTGGCAGGTGCTGACCGGGGTCGACGTCGACCGCAATACCCCGGACAGCGACAGCACCCGCTACGGGCGCAACGAAGCCGATACCGAGA
Source organism: Calditrichia bacterium (assembly GCA_020635015.1). Taxonomy (GTDB): domain Bacteria; phylum Calditrichota; class Calditrichia; order RBG-13-44-9; family J075; genus JACKAP01. Next base: position 521,639 of record JACKAP010000002.1, read on the forward strand.
TGAACATCCTGGGTGCTTATTTCAATACCAGTTTCAACATCTTCCCGAAGCTGTCCTTGAACACCGCCCTGCGGATGGATCAGAACGACGTGTTCGATGACACCCGGATCTCGCCGCGGGTGGGACTGGTTTACTCCCCCACTCCGCTGCACGCCATTCGCGCCACTTTCAACCAGGCCACCGACTTGCCCGGCAACGACCCGCTGTTCCTGGATATCAAATACCGGGAGAGCCTGATCAACCAGAACGGCAACTACCAGATCGCCTTCCAGGCCCGGGGAGCCCGCAAGGGTTTTCGCTTCGACGACTTCCGCCAGAACCGGCAGGTGATCTCCTTCGCCGCTCTGTCGAATAATACGCTGAGCACTTTTGGGGAGACCGTATCTTTCGACGAATACCCGGTAGCGCCGGTGCTGCTGTTTGCCGCGGAGAATACCGCCACGATATTCAACGGGCCGGCGGAGGGGGTGCCGGCCAGCCTGCGCCCATTCGACGCCAACCAGCGCGATGCCCTGGTGCAGCTCTTGACCCTGCTCGGCCAGCAGGCTTTCTCCGCCAAGGAGACGACCGGCGCCATCCTGGGATTTCCCGATTCGCGCCGGGAATTCGGTTACCGGGAAGTGGAAGAATTGCGCGATATCGAACCGCTGGGTGTTTCGACCAGCAGCACTTTTGAGCTGGGTTACAAAGGCCTACTGGCGAACCGCCTGCTGATCTCGGCCAGCGGTTACTATACCACCCGGAAGAATTTTGTCGGGCCGATGATGCTGGAGACACCCTATGTATATCTGCCGGCAGACTTCGTGCGCGCCCGGGTGATCGACTTCATCACCTCCGACGATCCTCAGGTGGCGTCATTGGTCGGGCAACTGGGCATCGGGCCGGTCGCGACTATCGCCACTATGACCAACATCTACAGCAAGACCGCCTCGGGGATTGTGCATCCCGATGCCGGTGAGGATGGGCTGGGCATCCTGCAAACCAGCGCCGCCAACCAGATAGGGGCACTGCTGACATTCCGTAATTTCGGTAAAATCCAATACTTTGGGGCAGATCTAGATTTGCAGTTCATGGCCCGGCACGACCTTTTCGTATTTGGCAACGTCTCCGCCGTCAACGACAACTTCTTTGACAACAAAGAACTGGAAGAGACCGACACCGAGTTGAGCCTGGCGCTGAATGCGCCCACGGTCAAACTCAAATTTGGGGTGCTGTACCACACGAAGCAAGCCCTTACCCTCGGCGCGACGATCCGCTACACCAAAGGATTTCCGGTGCAGTCCGGCCCCTACATCAGCGGGCTGCCGGAGCCGTATGGGAATGATGTCGGGGGGGTGGAAAGCATTTATGTGCTGGATGTCAATGCCGGTTACAATCTCGGCGGGCTGATCCCGGGATTGCGTTTCGATATGTCGGTGAAGAATGTCTACAACTTGGATTACCGTGAATTTGCCGGTGCCCCGCCGATCGGGCGCCTGGCGTTGGCGCAACTCAGCGCGAGTTTTTAAAACGCTGAGGGCTGAGGGCGAAGAGCGAAGAGCGAAGAGCGAAGAGCAAAGAGCAAAGAGCAAAGAGCAAAGAGCAAAGAGCAAAGAGCAAAGAGCAAAGAGCAAAAAAAAAACAAATATTTATTGTGTGCAAGCAATTTTTCAACAATTTTTGCCCTCTGCCCTCTGCCCTCTGCCCTCTGCGTCTTTCATTCCGCATTCCGAAATCCGCATTCCGAAATCGACTAGATCACTCCCAGGTATGCCTGCCTGACCCACCCGGCTTTGCCGTCGGGCAGGCTGATCTTCACCCATTCTCCCCGCTGCTCATCGAGAACGACTTTAGCGCCTTCGTGGAGCAGAAATATATCGGTGCTGTTTTCGTTGGGCTCGCTGAGCACGTTGATCGAACTGCTCAGCACCACCGCTTCCACCCGGTTTTTGGCAACATGGATATTCGATAGCAGCACATAGGTGGAAAAGAGGGTCAATATCGCAAAGCCTACCAGCGCATACAGCGTGGCCCTCCGCATCCCGCCGGGACGAAGAAAAAACAGCGCGATCAGTAGCGCAATCGCCGTCACATAAAAGACCAGGGTCAGGCGGGCGAGTTGGGAGATGTTCAGGAAGGTCATCATTTGATCCCACCAGGCGAACAGGAAAAATTGCGGAGGCAGCTCGATGCGGTCTTTCACCTTCAGGTTGGCCAACTGCAAATTTTCGTTGATCTCCCGGTCGTTGGGATTCAGTTTGCGGGCTTTTTCGTAATAGAGAACCGCCAGGCCGGTGCGATCCTGCTTGTAATAACAATTGCCCATGTTATAATACACCTGACTGGCTTCGAAGCCGCTATCGACAATCTTGCGGTACCATTCCAGCGCGGCTTCATAGTTGCCCTCGCGGTAGGCCTGATTGCCCTGCTCAAAAAAATATTTGGTGCCGCTTTGGCCCATCGCAATCCCAAGCAGGCAAAGCCAGAGCAGAATGACAATTTTGCTGTAGGTACGAAACATAGGGTGTTTCATCAGAGATATTTTCCCAGTTTAGAAAGCATTTCCAGCGCCTGATGATAAAATTCGCCTGCTGCCTCCACGGTCATTTCTCCAGGTGCAAAGCGCCGGAAGTCCGCTTCATCGAGGTACTTGAGATATTCATGGATCAGCGGTGCTTCCACTTTATGGTTGATCAGGATACGTTCCACATCCTCGCGGAGCAGGCCCGCCGCCGCCTGGTTGGTTTTATCCGCCACAAACCCGATCAGCCCCTTCGACACCTCTCCGTAGAATTCAGCAAATTTTCCCTGGTTCAGATAATGTTCCGCCCCCTTCAACCGCTTGCTGGCCATCTTCTGGGCTTGACGCCGCCGGGCATATTCAACATTGGTCGACATCTTCTCCAGGTGATTGCGATAGCCGTACGCCAGCGAGAGCATCACCACCGGCAGCACCAGGGTCAGCCAAAACCAGGTGGTCTTGTACGGCTGGTAACCCACCGGCACCAGGCTGAGATTTTCTTCCTTGATAAAATTGATATCCTTGCCAAGCAGCTTCACCTCGGACTTGGAAAGATAAGGGCTATTGAGATTGCCCGGCACGCCCTTACCTTCTCCCACCACGATGGTATATTCCGGCGAGCGGAGGGTCTTGTAGCCCGGCACTTGCGGATCGAAATAACTCACCTCCAGGGGCTTGATGCGGTATTCCCCGGGGGTACGCGGGATGACGACATATTCCAGCTCGCGCACCGCGGAAAAGCGGCTGTTATTGGAAAGATCGGTGTTGTCGCGGATTTTCGGATCATATACTTCGAAGCTATTGGGAAATTCGAGCCCGATGTTGCCGAGGGATTTGAGGTTGCCGTTGCCGCTCAGGCGGATCTTCAGCGAGAGGGCTTCGTTGGCTTCTGCCGTGGTCTTGTCGATGGAAGCGCTCATGCGGAAGTTCCCTACCAGCCCGCTGAAATTGGCTGGCCGGCCTTCTGTCGGCAGGGGTTTGACAGTGAAGGTGAGGGGGCTGGTGCTCAGCACCTTGCGCACGGTGCGGCCGAGGGGATCATCGAAAAAATTGTCGAACACGCTGCCGAAAGGATCGCGGCGCCGCCGGCTCTGCTGCACATTCACCGAGAGCTGCATCGGGGTGATGGTCAACTGGCCGGACTTGGTGGGAAACAGCGCCACTTTCTTCACTTCGGCAACATTGTATTCCACTCCGTTGACCACCGCTTTACTTACCGGGATATTGGAGGGAATTTCATACTCCTCCACCCAGAAGCCCACGGTTTCCGGCTGCTTGAGATAATTCAGATTGCGGATCGGCTGGCGGAAATAGACCTTGAAGCTCAGGTCGAGCGGCTCGTTGACATACACCGAACGTTTGCTCGGCACCGCCACCATATAGGGCTCGTCCGGCGAGCGCCCGGCATTCCCTCCGGAAGTCTCACTGCGCTGGGCGGTGACGGTGAGGGTAATGGCATTGGATTGGAAGGTATTGCCTTTGTGAGTCACCGAAACTGCCGGGATGGTGAACCGGCCGGTGTCTTTGGGCAGCAGTTGCAGCGAATAGGCCCGGCTGGTCGATACCGCCCCGTTGACCATGTTAAAGCTGCTCGACTGGCTCGGCCCGCTGAGAACGGTAAAGTTGCTCAGGTCCGGCAGTTCCACATCAGGGAGATTCGAAGCGGTGCCGCTGATCTCCAACTTGTAGACAAAGGATTCATTTACCGCGACCGGATTACGGTCAATACTGGCGCGGAGCTGCAGGTCCTGCGCCTGCAGGGGCAGCGTCAAGGCCAGGCCGGCCAGCAAAGCCGGGCAAAGCCAGCGCAGGCGGCCCTTAAGGTTGATGATGGGAAATTTCATTTTACCAGTCTTTTTCCACGGATTTTCTGCCGGTTACCGGCGGTCTCTTTAGCTTCTTATTTTCCTGCTCTTTACTGCGCAGCGCTTGCAGAATACGCTCCGCTTCTTCTTTGGAGATTTCTTTCTTCTCATCTTCCCCCAATTGCGGCTGCGGTTGCTGCTCTGCTTCCTGCTCCTGCGGATCCTGTTGCTGCTGATCTTGTTGCTGTTGCTGATCCTGCTGCTGCTCCTGCTGATCCTGTTGCTGCTGATCTTGTTGTTGCTGATCCTGTTGCTGCTGATCTTGTTGTTGTTGCTGCTGCTGTTGCTGCTGTTGCTGTTTTTCCTGCTCCTCCTGCAGTTTCTCCATCAGCGCCTGCAGCTTGGGGTTGCCCGGATCAAGCTGTAAGCCTCGCTCCACGGCGGCGATGGCGTCTCCCAGCCGGGCATCGATATAAAGCTGTGCCCCCTGATGGTAATAGCCCTCGGCTGTCTGGGCAACAAGGCCGCCCCCCAGCAACAACAGCAGCACAAGCATTCGCGCCATCACGTCCCCTCCTCAATATCGACCACATCCTTGATACGTTGAATAAAATCCTGGAACGCCGCCACCGTTTCATCCGCCTGCAATCCCTGGATCATCATGTTGTAGGCCCGCTGGTAGAAGCGCTGGGCAACCATGATCTCCGCTTGTGCTTTGAGCTGTTTGGCATATTCCGAGGGTTCGATCTTTTTCTGCTGCTGATCCTGCTGTTGCTGCTGCTGTTTATCAGCCATCTCTTTCAGCCGGGCCCGCACCAGTTCCAGATTGTGCTTGGCTGCCTGGTCTTCCGGATCGATATCCAGGGCTTTTTTATAAGCCTCCACCGCCTCCTGGTATTTCTCCAGACGATAATACGCATTCCCCTGATTGAAGTAGGCATTCTCCTGCTGGCGGATATCACGGGTCATCAGGGATTTCTCAAACGCCGCGGCGGCATCTTCATAGCGCTCTTTTTTGTAGAGCGCCGAGCCGAGATTGAACTGCAGCTGCGGATTTTCCGGATCTTCATCTACCGCGGCCTGGAAATAACTCAATGCTTCATCCCAGCGCTCATTCTGATAGGCCTCCACCCCCTTTTTCAGCTTTGCGTCGTTGCCGGCGGCAGCGAGGGGGAAAGCCGATATCAAGATGATCAAAACGATTTGTTTGAAAAAAGTCATGATGTTATCATATTTTTTGCTGATGTGACGCGGAGCGCCACGAATTTCATTCGACGCGGAGCGTCGAACGAGAACTTAATAACCATCAAAAATCGGGTTAAAAACTTTGTCTGTTTTTCCCCATCACCCCATTCACCCATTCACGCCTTTTCCTCTACCTCCGCTGCTTCAGCAGCACGCACCTGTCTAATTCTTCGCCGCTCACTCAATAAAGTTTCCAGCGTCAGCAAAATCAAGGCGATTGCCAGAAAAATCTGGAAGCGGTTCTCGAACTGGGTGAATTCTCGGGCGGAGAGCTCTTTTTTGTCCATGCCGTAGATCTCATCATAAATTTTATCCAGCTCATCCTGGCCGGTGGAGGCAATGTGGAACTTGCCGCCGGTCTCGGCGGCGATCTTTTCCAGGGTGGTGATATCCAGCCGGGTGGTGATGATCTGGCCGCTGCGATCACGTTTGTAGCCGACATTGTTGCCGTTTTTATCGAACTCCGGAATCGGGGCGCCGTTGGGGGAGCCGGTCCCGACGGTATAGATGACCACGCCTTCTTTCGCGGCTTCCCGGGCGGCTTCCAGGGGATCGCCTTCATGATCCTCCCCGTCGGTGATGATGATCAGCGCCTTGTGATTGCGTTCGGTATCGACAAAAGATTTCCGGGCGGTTTCGATCGCCACCGAGATGGCGGTGCCCGGCTGAGGCACGGCGCCGATATCCAGATCGTTTAAGAACAGTCGGGCTGCGCCGTAGTCGAGGGTCAGCGGGCATTGCACAAACGCCAGACCGGAGAAGGCGATCAGCCCCACCCGGTCGCCCTGCAGTCGCTCTATAAAACCGGCGATTTCGTGCTTGGCCTTAGCAAAACGGTTGGGCGCGATGTCTTCCGCCAGCATGCTTTTGGAAACGTCCAACGCGACGAAGATGTCGATCCCTTCCCGCTTGACCTCTTCCAGGCGGGTGCCGATCTGGGGATCGGTCAATCCCAGCACCAGCACGCTGTAGCCCAGCAGGATCAGGACCACCTTCCATACCTGCTTGCGGCGGCTGACGCTGTCGGTCAGGCGGGCGATCAGCGCCTCATCCCCCAGCCGTCCGAGCAGCCGCTTCTTATGGCGAAACACTGCCCAAAAGAAAACCACCAGCAGCGGCAGTAGCCAGTAGAGATGAAAAAATTGTGGATTTCCGAAGCGTAGCAAGATTAAACCTCTCTCATCAGGTGCGCTTGATGGCACGCAGATTTTCACAGATTAGACAGATTTTCACAGATAAATCTTTTTCTGCCACAGAGACACAGAGATCACTGAGAACTGCGACTGACAACTGATAACTGAAAACTGACAACTGCCATTCCTACGGCAGTTTCCGCAGATAAGTATTCCCCAGCAGCAGTTCCACCACCAGCAGCAGCAATCCTGCGCCAGCATAATATATAAACAGCTCGGTATAAGTGGTAAATTCTTTCACTTCGATCCGGGTTTTCTCCAGTTGATCGATCTGCTGGTAGATCTCCCGGAGCTTATCGGTATTGGTGGCGCGGAAATACTGCCCCCCGGTGGTGGCAGCGATGCGCTTGAGCAGGTCTTCATCGATCGACACCGGCACCTGGATGTAGCGCTTGCCGAACAGGGGATCCACCCGCGGTACCGGCGCGGTGCCCCGCGAGCCCACCCCGACGGTATAGGTGCGGATATCGAAGGTCTGGGCCACCTGGGCGGCGGTAATCGGGTCCACTTCCCCGGCATTGTTCTCCCCGTCGGTCAGCAGGATGATCACCTTGCTCTGCGCCCGGCTGTTCTTCAGGCGGTCTACCGCGGTGGCCAGCCCGTTGCCGATGGCGGTGCCGTCCCATTCATTGCCGGCAATGTCGGTCTGCTCCAGGATCTGCACCAGCACCCCGTAATCGAGGGTCAGAGGGCACTGACTGAAAGCCTCTCCGCCAAAGATCACCAGCCCGATCGGATCGTTGCGCCGGCCCTCGATAAACTCCCGCGCCACCTCTTTGGCCGCGCCGAGGCGGTTCTCCGGTTTGAAATCCTCCGCCAGCATCGAGCTGCTCACATCCAGCACCATCACGATGTCGATCCCCTCGGTAATCACCTCATCCTGACGGCTGCCCGACTGGGGACGGGCCAATCCCAGGATCAGCAGGGCCAGCACCCCGAGACGCAACATCGGAAACAGCCGGCGCAAGCGCTGCCGGAAGGAGACCGGCACGTTCTTCAGGTGCTTCAGGGTGGAGAACTTCATCTGTCCTCCCAATCGTCCCCGGCGACGCCAGAACATCACCGCCAGCAGGGGAAGCAGGAGCAGTAAAAACAGGTACTCGGGATTGGCAAATCGGAACATGCGCTGCTCAACTCAACTTGTCGGTTTTTCTTCAATTTCAGCGGTTTCTTTTTCTACCGCTGTGAATTCCAGTTTGGTGGCCTCGATGAACTTTTCCGCCAGCCGCACCGTGGCGTCTGCTCCCTTGCTCCCGGGGCGGTATTTGGCAAACTTCACCAGGTCGCAATTTTGCAGCGCCTTCTGGGCAAAATCGATCTCCACCGGCGCCAGTTCGGCCTCCCGCAGAGAGGCGATAATCTCGGAGGTAGTCTCCTCCATGGCATTGATAAAGTAGCGCCCTTCGAGATAACGGCGCAGGATATCCGAGAGTTCGGAATAGAACTGCTTCTCCTCTCCCGCCGCCAGGAGATTTTTCCCCAGCAGCGCCGCCAGGGCCTCCCGGGCGATCTCGTGCGCCGGGCGGATCACCGTCTTGCGGAATACCGGCCCTCCTTCCCGGCTCTTGCGGTACCACCAATAAGCAAATCCCAGCCCTCCCAGCAGCAGTAACACGGCAAGGGTAATCAGCCCCATCCGCAGATAATCGACCGGCAGCAGAAAGGGCGGGCGGATATCGACAATGTCGGCATTGGGATCGTTCAGGATGCTTTTGGCGTAGATCTCCAGCGGTTCGGAATAGATGAACTGGTACTGCCCGCTGCTGTCGCCGCTCAGGAAGGCGATCGGGAAGGGCGGGATCACGAAGCGGCCGGTGTCATAGACCGAGATCACATAATCGAACTGCTCGATGATCCGGCCGTCCTTTTCCTGCGGCTCATGCACCAAGTAATCCTTCACCTCAAAGGCTCCGAGGTTGGTGCCTTTGCCCGGATCATGCACCTCCAGATCGCTGCGGCGGTCGATGGTCAGGCTATAGGTCACCCGGTCGCCGATGGTGATGACCGAATGATCCACCGCGGCTGTGACCTCGATCAGCTCCTGCCCCAGGACGGAGTACGCGGTGCTCAGCGAGAGGCATATAAAGAAAATGTAATGCGTAAACCTGTTCATAACCCTCGATAATGCTCAGTGCTTAATGGTAAATGCTCAATGGTAAATAAATTGAGCATTGAGCATTTACCATTAAGCATTTACCATTTATTTTACCTAAAACGTCTCGCCCGCATCCGGAAAAACTTGGTCAGGGGGCGCACGTACGATTCATTGGTATAGATATCAATAAAATCCATGCCGATCGATTTAAAAAAGCGTTCCAGTTTTTGTTTGGATTTGGCGGCATTCTCGCTAGCCGACTGGCGGATGGCCGACACCGCGGTATCCACCAGCAGCACCTCGCCGGTCTCCAGATCTTCCAACTCGATCAACCCCACCGCCGGCAGTTTCTCCTCCAGGGGATCAACGATGCGGATTCCCACCAGATCGTGGCGCTTGTTGGCAATCTGCAGATCTTTCTCAAATCCCTCCGCCAGGAAGTCGCTGATCAGGAACACCGTGGCGCGGCGCTTGACGATCTGGTTGAGGTATTCCAGGGCGACGGCGATGTCGGTCTGGATGGAGCGCGGATTTCCGGCGCTTACTTCATCTTCCGCAAACAGCAGTTCGCGGATCACCCGCAGGATGTGCTGGCGGCCCTTCCGCGGCGGCACAAATTTTTCGATGCGGTCGCTGAAGATGATCAGTCCCACCTTGTCGTTGTTCTTCAGCGCCGAGGAGGCCAGCAGTGCGGCGATCTCGGTGGCCACATCGCCCTTCACCTGACCGCGGGTGCCGAAGATCTCCGAGGCGCTGCAATCGAATAGGATCATCACCGTCAGCTCCCGCTCCTCGTCGAACATCTTGACGAAGGGCTGGCTCATCCGGGCGGAGACGTTCCAGTCGATATTGCGCACATCATCACCGTAGCGGTATTCCCGCACCTCGGCAAACTCCATCCCCCGCCCCTTGAACACCGAGTGGTATTCCCCGGCAAACACCTCGTTCACCACCCCGCGGATGTTGATCTCGATCTGGCGGACTTTTTTGAGAAGTTCTTTAGTTTCCATTATTCAATTTCGGATTTCGGATTTTTTTCAGCCACGAATGTTCACGAATGAAATACGATATACACGAATACATCCAACGACCAACAACCAGGAACGTGAGCGCAGCGAACAAACATCGTCTGCGAAGCAGACAAATATCGCGAGCGCCAGCGAGCAAATATCGTGAGCGAAGCGAACAAACATCGCGAGCGCCAGCGAGCAAATATCGTGAGCGAAGCGAACAAACAACGTCTGCGAAGCAGACAAACATCGCGAGCGCCAGCGAGCCTACGGCACTTCCACCTGATTCAGCACCCGCCGCACCACATCTTCCGCCTGCACTTCCTCCGCTTCCGCTTCGTAGGTGACGATCACCCGGTGGCGCAGCACGTCGAGGCCGATCGCCTTCACGTCTTCGGGAGTCACGTAGCCGCGCTGGCGCAGGAAGGCATGGGCCCGGGCCGCTTTCATCAGGTTGATAGAAGCGCGCGGCGAGGCGCCGAAAGCGATCAGCGGCTTGAGATCCGGCAGCCCGTAATGTTCCGGCTCCCGGGTGGCGAAGACGATGTCGACGATATAGCGCTCGATCTTTTCGTCGATATAAACCTCATTGACCACCCGGCGGGCGGCGATGATCTCCGCCGGCGTGACCACCGTGCGGGCTTGCGGAGTTTGCTCTTCCGACATGCGGCGCACGATCTGCAACTCTTCTTCCTTCAGGGGATAGGTCACTTTCAGCTTGAGCATAAAACGGTCGACCTGCGCTTCCGGCAGGGGTAGGTGCCTTCCTGCTCGATCGGGTTCTGGGTGGCCATCACCAGGAAGGGATCTTCCAGCGGGAAGGTCTCATCGCCGATGGTCACCTGGCGCTCCTGCATCGCCTCCAGCAAGGCGCTCTGCACCTTGGCCGGAGAACGGTTGATCTCGTCGGCCAGGATCAGGTTGGCGAAGAGCGGCCCTTTATGCGTGGTAAACTCGCCGGTGCGCTGGTTATAGATCAGGGTGCCCAGCAAATCCGCCGGGAAGCAGGTCCGGGGTAAACTGGATGCGCTGGAACTTACAGGCGATGATCTTCGCCAGGGTGCTCACCGTCAGGGTTTTGGCCAGGCCCGGCACCCTTCCAGCAGGATATGTCCGTTGGCGAGCAACCCGATCAGCAACCGTTCCACCATATAATTCTGCCCGACGATGACGGCGCCGATCTCATCCACCACCTTCTTAACAAAACCGCTTTCTTTTTGAATCTTCTCGTTGATCGCTTGAATGTCAACTTGCATCATGACTCCTCGTCTACAGGTTCGGCTTATCCCAATTGCTTTCGCTGCACTAAAAATCTTCGATGGTGCGGCATAACAGCGAGAACTCCGCCGGATCGACACTGCTTCCGGCAAACTTTATTACATCTAATTTCCGGAAAAGTTCAGTTAATTTCCGGATATCTGCCGCTTCCACCCCGGCGGATTGCAACCGTTCGAGGATGGCATCGACATTGGATTCGGTGGTGCGGATCTGGAAATCCTCCGCGAGATATTCGCGGAAAAGCTTCGACATCCGGCCGGTCATCTCGCTTAGATTGGCGCCCTTGGGGTCGATTTCCCGGGCCAGCCGGTCGTGGTAGCGCTCCGCCGGAGAAGTCTCTGTGTGTTCCAGCGAACGGTTGTCCTTGCGTTTCCGCACATACAAAATCAGGAAATAGGCGATGGTGCCGCTGAACAGGATCAGCAGCACGACATAAATCAGGGCCTCCAGTTTGCTGCGGCCTTCCGCTACCGGCTCGATGATCTTGATCTCCATGCGCTGGGAAAAAAGGCGGCTGTCCTCTCCGGTCAGGATATCGCGATAGGCAACTTCCACCGCATCGATATAGGCCATCCCCATTTCCAGAGGGCTGAGCTGGTACGAAATGCGCTTGATTGAGCGGGTTTGCCCGGAGGGCAGGGTTTCCAGCTTGTTGGAGGAACTGCTCATCTCCAGCAGCAGATTGGTCAGCACCGGCTGGGGAATACGGGTAAACTGGTAGCGTTTCATATCCCCGGTCCAGGAAAGCTCCAGGTGAAACACCACCTGGCGGTTGGCCGGCACCCGGCTTTCTTCAATGTATGATTTAAATTCGATATCGGTCGGGGCAGTATGCGGATGCTGCGCTAAGGCTGTCGGTATTTTGCCCGTACCCACAGGCAACATACAACAGCAGGCATGCCGGGAGGATTTTTTAGCAGCGAACATCATGTTCAATATCCAGGTTAGCTGAATTGTCGGTTATTGCACGGTATTGTTTCCAAACAAAAAGGGGTGAAGTTCTTCAACCACACCCCCGTTTATCATCGATACGGGTGAAACTACTGAGCAGCGCCGCCGCTCTGCCCGGTTGAATCTGCCCCGGTCTGGTCTTCCAGCTCTTTCATAAAAGGCAGTTCGTCAGGGCTTTTCCCCATCAGATCCAACTCGAATTTGGCGTCTTTCGCCAGCTCATGATCGGGATATTTCTCGATGAACAGGCTGTAACTTTCCCGGGCTTTTTCAAAATCCTGCAAATAATTGGCGTTGATAAATCCGGTCATGAACAGCGCCTTGGAGGAAAGCAGACCGTTGGGATAATCATTGTACACTTTCTGAAAATATTCGACCGCTTTTTCGTAGTTATGCTGCTCCATGTATTGCTGGGCCATGTCGAAATGCTCTTTTTCACTCACTTTTTTTCGCACCCGAAAGCTGCCAGCAGCAACATTACCAAAGTAAGGCTACCAATCAAACGTCTCATAAGCTCTCCGCTCAGTTTGTGGAACAGTTAAACAGCCGCATAATATATTTGCTCCGGCTGCGAAATGCAAGATGAAAAATGGATGGGTTAATGGGTTGATGGGGGATGGGTGGATGGGTAAAAACGGAGGTCGGGTAGGGTCGCGCCCCTACCCGACACGCGCCCACACCCATCAACCCATTAACCCATTACCCCATCAACCCATCCACCCATCAACCCATCAACCCATCCACCCATCAACTGATATCCAGTTTCGTCACCGATTTCAAAATAATCTCCAAATCCAGCATCAGCGACTGGTTCTTGAGATAGAAGATATGATATTTCTCCAGGTCATCCGGGGTGAGGATCTTGCTGCGGTTGATCTGTACCAGCCCGGTGATGCCCGGCCGGTACCAGTAATCGTTGTGGGGATGGTGGCCGGCGTCATCTTTCGGGAGAATCGGGAAGCCGACCAGGGAAAGTTTTCCGCGCAGCACTTCGCCGAGCAGCAGCCAGAGGTTCACCGGCCGGCGCGGGTTCAGGGCATCCATCTGGGCAATGGTGATGACCGACTGCATCCGGCCCAGAATATCGATCCGCCGGCGTCGGCGGCGGCGCCAGAGGGTTAGCGGCCCCAGCACCGGCGCCAGCAGCACAAAGCCGACCAGGGCGAGCAGGATATCCAGCATACGCTTGGTGAAGCGGTTGAAAGGCTTGCCGATGGCATACTCAATATCGAGCAGCGGATAGTCGTTCAGCCGCTCGATGGAGGATTTGCCGATCATCACCTCCAGATTGGAGGGCGCGATCTTGTATTCCAGTCCGGTCATTCCCATCCCGCTCATGGTCTTGAGGATCTGTTGATAGCTGAGCATGGCCGAGGAGAAGATCACCTGACGCACATTATGGATCGCTACCAGCTTATCGAGATTCTCCAACCGCCCCAGCACCGGGATATGGGCCTCGGCAAAATCCGCTTCTTCGTCATTGATCGTCACCACCCCGAGCAGCTCGTAGCTCATGTCCTTCATCTCGCGGATCTTCTGGTAGAGCGCCAACCCGCCTTTCCCCGCTCCCACGATGATGGTCGGTTTGCTATAGAGGTCCTTCCCCCAGGCCGATTTATCCCCGCGGTAATAGCGTTTTAGCACCATGCGCCAGAGACTCATCAGCAAGGGTGAGACGATCGCTGCCATCAGCACCACCATCCGCGAGAAGGCGAACTGCTTCAGGAAAAAGGTGAGTGAAGCCAGCAGGGTGAAGGTCAGCAGATTGGCCTTGATGATTCCCTGGATGGAAAAGCGGTGGTGGGGATAAACCTCCAGGTAGTAGGCGATGATCCAAAAGATCACCATCGAGATCAGGTTGATGATCCCGTCTCGGTGAAAGAAGCCGTACCAGGTGAAGCCGTCCTTAAATTCCAGCCGCACCATGAAAGAGAGCAGGATCGCACTATTGAGGATCAGGGTATCCAGCACCAGCGGAAAATGTTCGTGCAGGAAATTACGGATATAGATGAACACCCCCCGGGCCACGATGCCCAGCACGATGATCCAGCGGAACAGCGACCAGGTTTTATCGGCGTAATATTTATCGAAAAACTGGTAGAGCGCCTTGTTAAAAGTGATGACATAATCGACGTTGTTCTTCTTGGTGCTTTCCCCCTTGTAATGGATGATCTGCGAGGTCGGAACATAATATATTTTATGGCCGCCGAGGTTGATCCGGTGGCAGAGATCGATATCCTCGCAATACATGAAGAACCGCTCGTCAAAATGGCCGATCTGGTCCAGCACGGTTTTTTTCACCATCATGAACGAGCCGGAAATGGCCGGCACCGGATAGGTTTTCTCAGTATCGAGATAGGTCAGGTTGTATTGGGCGAAACGCTTGCTTTTCGGGAAAATCCGGTTCAAACCCAGCACCTTCCACAGCGCAATGCTGGGGGTGGGAATGCTGTGACGGCAGTCCACCGCAAAGGAGCCGTCCGGGTTGAGGATCTTGCAGGTCGCCGCCCCGGCATCGGGATGATCATGAAAGAAATCCAGCAGCTTCTCGAAGGTATCTTCCTGCACCACGGTATCGGGATTGATCAGCACCACGTATTCCCCCTGCACCCGGCGCAGCGCAACATTATTGGCCTTGCCGAATCCCAGATTGACCTTGCTTTCGATGAGTTGCACCTCCGGGAAGCGGGCGCGGATATGGGCCACGCTGTCGTCTACCGAAGCGTTGTCGACTACCAGGATCTCATGGGAAATCCGTTTCAGGGCCCGCTGCAGGGACTGCAGGGCCTGCTCCAGGTATTCCTTGACGTTGTAGTTGACGATGACAACCGATATGGTCGGTGCGTTCTTCATGCCGGCGATTTTCTCAAAAACAGGAATATGCTTCGAATGATGATCCGGAGATCTAAATTTAAGGAGATATTTTCCCCGTAAAAGATATCGAATTTCAGCCGTTCTTGATGCATTTTCTGCGAGGCATCGAAGCGGTATTTATACTGGGCCATACCGGTGATGCCCGGACGCACCATCACCCGGCGGTGCAGAAAACGGAACTGGTGCTGATAGCGGCGGTACCATTCCAGCGGTTCCGGCCGGGGTCCCACCAGACTCATGTCCCCGCGCAGAATGTTGTAGAGCTGGCTGAATTTGTAGAGATGGGTGCGGTAAAGAAAGCGCCCTATCCGATCAAGCGCATCGGCATCGCCGCTGCCCTGATAAAGCCGACGGGTCAGTTCGTCATCCTTTCCCAGGCGGAAAAGATACATGTTGAATATCCGCCCATTGCGCCCTAAAATCGGCAATTTGACGATGCTGCTCCCGCCGTAGCGCAGCTTGACCAGCACGGCGATCGGCAGCCACAGCAGCAACCCGCCCACGATGCCGGTCACCGCAAACAGCAAGTCGATCAGCCGTTTGATCCCCCATTGCCACAGCACCATCTGGGTCGAGAACGCCCGCACCAGGGCGTAACCGGCAATCTCCGGGGAGTGCCCGGTCACGATCGCTTGCAGCACCGGCAGGGTCTTGACCACCACCTGCAGGCGGTCGCAGATCCCGATGATATTGAGCAGGTCTTCCCGGGCGGTTTCGTTAATTGCGATGATGATCTCTTCGACCTTGTGTTTCTGGATCAACTCCGGGAGCGCCTCGTAATCGCCCAACAGCGGGTAGCCCTCAAATTCCGGGCTTTTGGCTTTGCGGTCGACGATCCCCACAATGCAGTGCAGCATGTGCGGATTGCCCTCGATATCACGAATGATGTTGCGCGCCCGGCGGGTGGTGCCAATGATCAGGGTATTTTTGTAGGTATATTCGAAGAGGTGCCAGCGTTTTTCGATCTTGATGATCATCATCCGGATCAGGTTGACGAAGCCGCCCATCGCCCCCCAGTACACCGCCAGGGTGGTGATCTGGTTCGGATTGAACGGGCTGCGGTCGGAGCTGCTGATCATGATATCCAGATTCATCAGCAGCAGGATCACAAAGATGCCGAAGCTGATGATCTTGCTCACCCGCAGGATTTGGTCGTAGCGCGACACATCCCAGGGCATGCGGTAGAGGCCGTTCAGCCAGAACAGCGCCAGCCAGCCGGCGGTAAACACCAGCCAGACCGGGGTGGTAAAGTAATCCTGGAGCGACTTGATGGTCAGGGGGTTGATCACCCCGGACTGGAATTTGAACCACCAGGTGAGATAGATCGCTAGGTTGATCGCGATGATATCGCCGGCCAGGATCGCGATCTTGTGCCAGATGCTGCCCACATGGATCTGGGGGCGCATCGTTGCGGCGGTTTCCTGCTCATTAACCCCGAAGCTGATGATCCGGCGGGTTTCCAGGTAACCCAGACGCCAGGTCCAGAAGATCGCAAACACGAAAGCGATCAGGAACAGCAAGGTGCCGGCAAATTCCCGGTAGATCACCATCAGCACCCCCAGCGCCACAAACAGCAGGGTGAAATAATACATCATCCACACCGAATCGATATGAGAAAGTCCCATCTTGAGCAGGCGGTGGTGAATATGCTCGCGGTCCGGCTTGAAGGGATGGTCGCCCCGGCCCATGCGCCGGAAGAAAGAGATCAGGGTATCGGTGAGCGGCATGCCCAGGAGGATCAGTGACGCCAGGAAGTACACCTGCTGGCTGCTGGCGATCTTGAGGGTCTCCACCGAGAAACAGGCCAGTACATAGCCCAGCATCAGGCTGCCCACATCTCCCATAAAAATAGAAGCAGGGCGGTAGTTGTAACGAAGAAATCCCAGGATAGCCCCGGCCATCGCCAGGGCGAGGTACATCAGGTAGACCTGCTCGTTGAAGATGGTCAACAGCAGGAAGCCGGCGATGGTGATCAGGCTGATCCCCCCGGCCAGGCCGTCGAGGCCGTCGAGCAGGTTGACGGCATTGATGATAAATACAAGCCACAGCACGGAGAAAGGGTAGCTGAACCACCCCAGGGCAAGATTGCCCCCGGTAGGGCTGTAAAACGCCTCGATATAACATCCCCCCAGCACTGCCGCCCCGGCGGCGATAAATTCACCGGCAAATTTTTGATAAGGTGCCAGTCCGCGAATATCATCGATCAGCCCGGTCACCAGGATCACCAGCAGCCCGAACCAGAAATAGCGATGGGTCATCCAGGCCTCTCCGGGCAGCAAACCCGTCAGCCCGGCCAGCAGCATGGCTGCCAGCAATCCCGCCGCGATGCCCAGTCCTCCCATCACCGGAACGAATGCAGTATGGATCTTCCGCGCCGACGGCAGCGCGCCGATCTGATAATGCAGGGCCAATTTCCGCACCCCGGCTACTGTCAGCAGGGAGGTGAAGAGGGCTGTCAGAAAAATCAGTATCATGTTCATGATGTTATCCGCCAACCAGACCGGATTGTCACCTGATTGATCAAAAAAGGGTGCACGAGCACTCGTCAACTTCCCGGCGGCATTACAATAACAAACTTGCGCTACCGCCCATAATATATTGAAAAATAAAATGCTTGCCGGGTGTGTTTTGCCGTATCCCCCTCCGCCAGTTCCTGCGCGATTTCCTCCTGCATATACCTCGCGCCGAGCGCAAATTCGTGGGTAATTTCATAGGACACTTCCCCTCCCCAGTAGCTGTCGCGGCGGTTTAAGCCGAACAGGAAGGGTTTGTGGGGAAAGGTATACTGGTCGCGCACCTCGCCATCCTCCCCCTTGCGAAGTTTCTGTCCCCACAGGGAAAGCTGCAGTCCCCGCCGGAGCCGGTAGTTGAGTTTCCCGTAGAAGGTATCGGCATTATGCCCCATCCAATGCCCCAAAAGATAGGAAGAGCTGGTATAGAGCTCCGTGGGGATAAAATGTTTGTAAACAAAGGGATTGGTGCGGGTATACTCGGCGGTGAGCGTCAAGTTGGCCAGGGGCAGGCTGGTCAGAGAGGCCCCGAATGTGACCCCGACATGATTGATTTGGGTTTCTTCGTTGAAGACATTGGCCACGGAGAGATCATCGATAAACAGGGTGGTATACAGATGGGTATTCTTGATATGATTCCGGGAGCTGAGGGCGAAGAACAGCTGAGCGTTACTGCCGGCAGCGTTTTTGCGGCGGGAGAGGTAATGGTCGGCCAGGCGGAAGAACATCAGCGGCATCAGGTAAGCGATCTCCAGCCGGTCGCTATAAACCATCGATTCTCCCAGGGCGATGTCCAACCCCCGGAGCGGGGTGGCCGTCAGGGTGTGGGAGGCAAGATATTTTTCGCGGAATTTGAAGCTGTTTTGCCGTTCCAGCAGGGTCGGATAGACCTCCGCGGAATCCGCCACATTCGACACCAGCCAGCCATGGAAGTAGTTGAAGCGCAGCCAGTCCGTCGGCCGCACATCCAGCCGCACAAACGGAAAGGAGGGCGCCTTGCGGGACAGCACCAGCTGCCCGTTGCGCTCATGCCCCCAGGTGAGGAAATCCTTTCCCAGGGTTACGCTGCCCCAGGACCAATCGTAAGCCAGGGTGGTATGCACTTCGCTATATTCGATGGCATTGCTTTCCGGAAAATAGAACGCATCCACCCCGGTCACCGGCGTAAAGGCCTTATCGACATCGATATTGCCCCCTTCCTCGCGGTTGTCGCGGAAGTCGAGGCTGAAACCGATGTGCTCGCCCAGCCGGCCATAGAGGTAAAGCCCGTTCCAGCGATGGGTCTGGCTTTTCCCGTCATTATCGCCGGCTTCGATGCCATAGATCGGGCTGAGGTTGAGATCGAGCAGCGGCCCGGTATAGGACAGCAGCCGGTAACGCCCCCCGGAATCTTTGCCGAGGTAGTGCAGTTTCTGCATTTCTCCGGAGGCATCCCCCCGGGCGCGGGCGTCTTCCCGGTAGAAATCCTGCTGGAAATAGCGCAGTTCCTGCTGCTCCAGCGCGGTGAGAAGTTGCGGTTGAGCAGCGGCCTCGCGGAGTTTTTCGGCGATATAGGCGCGGGGCAGCGGCTTGATCAGGTCATCATATTCAATCACCCCGCGTTGGCTCAGGCGACTCAGGTAATCGTACACCTCCCGGTGCAACGGTTCGTACACGGTTTGGCTTTTCAGCGCTCCCTGCCAGGCCAGTAATATCAGGAGACATCCCACCAGCGCATGCAGCCAGTGCGGTAGCTTAAAATCCTGGCGGCGTGCCTCCGGAAACGCCCCACAGCCTGAGCCCATTACCATCATATCCATCCCTTAAGTTTATGCAGGCTGATAACATAGCAATAATGTCGAAGAATACAAACAGGTAAGAAATTTTCCGCGCTGCTCAGGACAGCGCGGTCAGTTTGACGGTCTTCTCCTTATTTTTGATCGAATGCTCCGACGCTTCCAGGATTTGCACCACCCGGTAGCCAAGGTACCCGTCGGAGACCGGCCGCTGCCGCTGCTCGATACAGTCGACAAAATGGTCCACTTCCAGGGCCAGCGCTTCGATCGGTTCGATCTTGGGACAGGTCATATCCCCGGTGCGATACTGGATCAGGGTATTGTAGATTTGGTCCTGGGTTTGGATCACCTCGATCCCCTTATCGTAGATCTTGATCTTCTCGCTGGGCGAATTGTCATCCCACACGATCATCTGCCGGGAGCCGCCGATCAGGGTCTGGCGGATCTTCACCGGGGAAAGCCAGTTGACGTGGATATGGGCGATGATATTGTCGGGATAATACACCGTCAGGTAGGCCACGTCTTCCAGCCCGTTGCCCACGTGATCCGCGCCGTTGGCGGTGACGGCCTGGGCCGGCTGATTGATCACAAAATCCATGATGGAAATATCATGGGGTGCAAGGTCCCAGACCACATTAACGTCATGCTGGAACAGCCCCAGGTTCACCCGCACCGAGTCAAAATAATACAGGTCGCCGATGTCCCCCCCCTCCACCAGCTGCTTGATCTTCCGCACCGCTCCGGTAAAAAGGAAGGTATGGTCGACCAGGATGGTCAGGTTTTTCTGTTCCGCCAGGTTGATCAGTTCCGCCGCCTGGGTGGAGGTGGAGGTCATGGGTTTCTCGATCATCACATGCTTGCCGGCCTCCAGGGCCTTTTTGGCAATCTCGAAGTGGGTAAATACCGGAGTACAGATCGCCACCACATCGATCGCCGGATTGTTGATTAACTCCCGGTAATCGGTGGTGGTTTTGATGGTGGGGTAGATGGCGGCGATATAGTCCAGCCGCTCCTGTTTTAGATCCGAACAAGCGACCACTTTAGTACGTTTGTTGGCTGCAAAGTTCCGCACAATGTTGGGGCCCCAGTATCCGATTCCGACAACGCCGACATTCAACATAATCATTACCTCTCCGTTTTATCATTTCGAGACAAATTTATTAACCGCATTCACGACGTATTCGATCTGTTCGTCCTGCAATTCCGGGAACATCGGCAGGGAGATGATTTCCTTCATCACCTTCTCGGTCACCGGGAAATCGCCTTCCCGGAAGCCCATATGAGCGTAGGCTTTCTGAAGATGAAGCGGATACTTGTAATGGTAGCCGTTGCCGATCCCCATTTCATTGAGGTAGGCGCTCAAGCCTTCCCGGTCTTTCACCCGGATCACGTAGAGGTGGTAGACATGCCGGGAATAGGGCATTTCTTTCGGGGTGATCACCCCCGGCACATCACGGAAAAGTTCGTTATAAACCGCGGCGGCGCGGCGGCGCCCGTCGGTCCAGGCCGGCAGGTGCTTCAGCTTCACCGCCAGCACCGCGCCCTGGAATCCTTCCATGCGCATGTTGTGTCCTTCGATCTCGTGTTCGTATTTGATCCGGGAGCCGTGGTCGCGGTAGAGGCCGACAAACTCCGCCACTGCCTCGGAATTGGTGGTTACCGCTCCGGCCTCACCGTAAGCGCCGAGGTTCTTTCCGGGATAGAAGGAAAAGGCGGCGGCGTCTCCCATGCTGCCGGCAGTGCGGCCCTTATACTGCGCGCCGTGGGCCTGGGCGGAATCTTCGACCACGTATAACCGGTGCTTGCGGGCGATCTCCAGGATCGGGTCCATGTCGGCCGGCTGGCCGTAAAGGTGGATCGGCACGATCATTTTAGTGCGCGGGGTGATGGCGGCGGCAACTTTTTCCGGATCGATATTATAGGAATCAGCTTCGATGTCGGCAAAGACGATCTTCCCTCCCGCGGCGGTAATCGCTTCCGTGGTGGCAAAAAAGGTGTTGGGGGTGGTAATCACCTCGTCCCCCGGCCGGATCAGCGACTGGATCGCCAGTTGATCGGCAGCGGTGCCGTTGCTCACGCCAAGGGCATGTTTTACGCCGACAAACCGGGCAAAATCCTCCTCAAACTTTTTTACAAAAGGTCCCAGCACAAAGCTGGTATTTTCGCAAACCGCCTCTAACTGGGGGAGAATCTCGTTGCGGATCGATTGATACTGGGCTTTCAGATCGACGAATGGCACTTTCATAAGAACCTCGAGGTTTTTTTAATTGAATATGTTTATGAAATCAATTTCCGCCTCTTGTGATAAAATTCTTAATATAAGCGAAACCGCAATACGAATCCTTATTTTAATTTTTTTACCTTAAACAGGGTGAGGGTGCCAAGAAAAAAGCCCAGGCCGTAGGCAAAGTGCATGACGAAGAACGCCCAGACCAGGTAGGGGAAATAGCGGATGTCCTGCCGCCAGGCGACACGCAGCGCAGCGCCCAGATTCCCTGCCAGATAAATTCCCCAGAAGCCGGCCAGCAGCAGCGGCGGCAGTCCCAGCAGAATCAGCAGCGGCCCCAGCAGCGCCGCGGCGGCGAACAGGAACGGCACCAGATGGCGCAACAGGAGTGAGCTGGGATATTTTCGGATAATATCGAGCTTGTAGAAACCGGCATCAAATTGCCGCCGCCAGAGATTTTTAAAAGTGGCGCGGGAAAAATAATACACCCGGATGTCCGGGGAGAACACCATCTTGCCGAATTTACGCACGATCTGATAGTTATATTCCCAATCCTCTCCCCGCTTGATCTCCTCATTGATCGGCGGCACGGCATCGACCACCGACTTGCGGTAGGTGCCGAAGTTGATGGTTTCCACCCGGCACTTTTCCCGTGCATAGCGGTAACGGGCATTCCCCACCCCAAACGGGTGGTTAAAGGCACTGGCGATCGCCTTACTCTTGAAATCTTCTCCGATCGCCTGTACGATGCCGCCGGCACAGGGGGTGTCCTCCGCTTCCAGGATCGAGACATTCTTTTCCAGAAAATCTGCCTCCACATAGGCATGTCCCCCCATCATCACCACATACTCACCCCGGGCTTTTTTAAAACCCAGATTCCAGCCGGCGGCAGCCACCTTGCGGGGATTGTCGATCAGCTGTACCCGGGGATATTGCTGAGCGATCTGGAGGAGATATTCTTTACTCCCATCGGTGCTGCCGCCGTCATAGCATAATATTTCGTAGCAGTCGTCAGGGTAGGTTTGATTCAACAGGCTATCGAGACATTTTTCGATGTACCCTTTTTCATTAAGAAGGGCAATCACGACCGTAACAAAAGGACGTTTAGAAGATGTCGGTTCCCCGTATCCGGCTCCGATACCGACATTCAGCATAACATTCTCCTCTTCCGCTTCATTAGGTTTATCCGTTACCATCCGCGGCCGCTCCACCGACCCTCAGCTTGCTCCCATAAAGGAGCGAATCTTCTCCACGACGTAATCCTGCTGCTCCCGGGAGAGTTCCGGGAACATTGGCAAGGAAAGAATTTGATCCTGATAGGCGGCGGCCACCGGGATATCATCGCGGGAAACCCCCAGATAGTGATACGCCGGCAGCAGGGGCAGTGCGGTGGGGTAATGAACAGCGGTTTCGATGCCCTGTTCCGCCAGGAAGGCCCGGAGGGCCTCCCGGCGTCCGCTGCGGATCACGTAGAGGTGGAAGATATGCTCATGCTCCCGCCGAATGACCGGGATCTCCACCCCCTCAACCCCCGCCAGCAACTGGTTATATCGCCGGGCATGCTCATAACGCTGCCGGTTCCAATCGTGGATGTGAGGCAGTTTGGCGGAGAGAATCGCCGCCTGCAGCCCGTCGAGCCGGCTGTTGATGCCTTCGATCTGGTGCTGATGTTTCTTCAGGGCGCCGTGATTGGCAAACATGCGCATGCGGGCTGCCAGCTCCTCGTTCTGAGTGATGATCGCTCCGGCGTCGCCGTAAGCCCCGAGATTTTTGCCGGGGTAGAAGCTGAAGGTGGCGATGTCGCCGAAGGTTCCGACCCTCCGGCCGCCGTAGGTTACGAAATGCGCCTGGGCGCAATCTTCGATTAAGTGCAGCCCCTGCGCCCGGCAGATGGCTGCAATCTGATCTATCTCGGCCGGCTGCCCGTAAAGGTGCACCGGAATCACCGCTTTGGTGCGAGGGGAGATTTTGGCGGTGATCTGCCCGGCATCGATGGTATAGGTATCAGGATCGATATCCACGAACACCGGCGTGGCCCCGGCCTGGGTGATGGTTTCCGAGGTGGAGATCCAACTGTTGGCGACCGTGATCACCTCATCCCCGGCGCCGATCCCCAGCGCCTTCAGAGCGATATAGATCGCATCAGTGCCATTTCCCACACCGAGACAATGAGCAACCCCATACGCTTCGGCAAAGGCTTGTTCGAATGCCTTGACATATTTCCCTTTGATAAAGGCCGTATCCTTAATGACACTGGCGATCGCCGCATCGATTGCCGGTTGAATCGCATGATATTGCGCTTTCAGGTCAACAAACGGTACCCGCATCCGTCACCTCTCGCCGTAATAAATTGCCGGTTTATGCTTAGACATTTTTATTAGCCTGCAAATTTGTTCAACTCAGTTGTAATCGGGAATATCCGTGATGTTTTTAATGAATTTGGCCGGATTGCCCGCAACCACCCAATTGGCGTCCACATCCCGGGTCACCACGCTTCCGGCGCCCACCAGGCTGTTTTCCCCGATGGTAACCCCCGGCAGCAGGGTCGAATTCGCCCCAATTTTGGCATGCCGGCCGACATGGGCGCCCTTCAACTGGGCCTTGACATTTTTGCCCAGGGGATAATTGGCGTTGGTGATCACCACATTGGGGCCAATCCAGCAGCCCTCCGCCAGGACGGTAAATTCGGGGATAAAGACATTGGAATGGCAGCGGACGTTGTCGGCAAATTGGATGTGGTGCTCGATCACGGAGTTGGTGCCGATGCTGACATGATCACCGATCTCATTCTGCTCCCGGATAAACACATGATGCCCGGTCTGAAAGTGGGTGCCGATAACATTGCCGGCATAAATGACCGTGTGGCTGCGGATCACCGAATTACTGCCGATCACCGTTTTCAATTCCCCCTCCCGGTATCCCCGGGGGGGCAAGCCGATGATACAAAAATCCTCGATGATCACATTCTCACCGAGTTCGACGTTGGGATAGATTTTTTTCATCCGTTTTTTCCCTGAATAAGATTCTTAAGAAGATTTGTCCCGCCGGCCAGGATTCCGAATCCATAAGCAATCGGCACCTCAGCCATTTTTCATACCTAACTTGCATTTTTGCGGCTTGAATCTCAGGGAAACTTCCCGGCCGGTTTCTGCCGATTCATAGATGGCGTTGATTAATTCCAGCGATTTCCGGCCTTCCAATCCATCGACAATCGCTTTATCACGATGCAAAATGACCTCAATGACATTCTGCAGATATTGACGATGACCGAAACCGTATACGTCCGGAGGATTCTGCCGGTATTCTGCCAGCACGTCTTCGTCGCCGGGCTGTTGATCCACGAAATTCCATACTTTCATCTCATTCATCGCAAAGCCGCCGATTTCCACGGTCCCCCGTTCGCCCAGAATGCTGATGGAGCCTTCCAGGTCCTTCGGCCGGGTGGCGGTCGTCGCTTCAATAATACCCAGCGCTCCGTTGCGGAACTTGAGAATCGCCACCCCGGTATCCTCCACTTCGATATCCACCAGCCGGGTGGCAGTCTTGGCGATCACGCTCTCCACATCGCCCATCATCCATTCCAGCAGATCGATATGGTGGGAAGCCTGGTTGGTCAAGACCCCCCCATCCCAGGCCCAGGTGCCGCGCCAACTGTCCTGATCGTAATAAGCCTGGGGGCGGCACCAGCGCACCCGTACCGAACCGAGCACCAATTTGCCGAAACGATGGGATTCGATGGCTTCCCGCAATTTTTGCACCGGGTAATTATACCGGTTCTGCTTCACAACAAAAAGCTTGACCCCGGACTCGTCGCAGGCGCGGATCATTTTATCCGAGTCATCCAGCGCCAGCGCCATCGGTTTTTCAACCACCACATGTTTTTTATAGCGGGCAACCTCGACCGCACATTCGGCATGGTGCCCGCTGGGGGTCAGGATTAAGACCACGTCGATTTCCGGATGTGCTGCCAGCATTTCATGGTAGTCGGTATAAGCGGCAACCCGGTATTTTTCCTTTTGCCGGGCCGCCCGTTCTTCGATCGTATCACAGACCGCCACCAGCTTTGCTTGCTCAAGTTCCTGCAATAACGGCAAATGCCGCTTTTCCGCAATCCGCCCGCAGCCGATTACGGCAAAGTTTAATTGTTTTGCGCTCATATTGTCCAACACCCTTTCCCAAACTGATTGACGATTTCGATCATTAAATCCTGTGGCATCCCCACGGAACTTTAATTAATCTATAGCATCAGGGTTCATTTTGTCAATTCTGATACCGCATTTATTATTTTTTCCCCTTCCTTTTCCCAATTATATGCCTGCTCAACCAGCGCTTTCCCCCTGATGCCCATTTCTCTCCGCTGCGCTTCATCGGCAACGATCTCCTCCATGGCGGCGGCGATAGCCTGAATATTCTGCGGATCCACACACTTCCCGCAATCGGCGGCATCCACCACCTCCCGGAAATTCTTGAAATCGGAGGCGATCACCGGCACTCCCAACCCCAGGTATTCGAACAGCTTCAGGGGCAAACTGCGCAAAAAATTATAGGTCGGCTGATGCAGGGACATGCCGGCCTTCGAGGCGCGCACCAAGCCGGGAACCTCTTTAAAAGGCACTCTCCCCAACATATCCACGTCCGCTTTCAGATCCAGCTCGCCGATCAAGTTCTCTATTTCAAGCTGATAATCGGCGGAATAAAAAGGGCCGGCCAAGATCAACCGATAACCGCTGATTCGTTTGCGAAAAAGGGCGAATGCCTTGACGAGTTGGGTAATGCCGCGGTCCGGCCCCATGCTGCCGACAAAAACGAATTGATTTTTAACCTGATCCGGCGGCAGCGGATCGGCCAGGGTCAACAGCGGCACATTCCGCACCAATAGCTGCGCCGGCCGGCGGTACTGTTGATAGTGGAGGCCGATATCGGGCACGGCATACCAGATCATATCGGTAAAAAGGAAAGCGAATTTCTCAAACCCGATATATCCCCAGGCCAGAAGATGGCGGAACGGCTTTGGCAGCCAGGCGGTCTCTTTGAGCGAACCGTGATAGTTTTCGTGAATATCATAGATTATTTTTCCGCGCTTCAATATTTTAATGAGCGGAATCATCGTCATCAGTTCCGGGTCGTGAAAGATGTAGACATCTGCAGCGCCGCGGTATAACCGGGTTAACAAGATCAGCCAGTTTTTGATCCGGCTGATCTTACTTTTCCAGATCGGCAAACCGATGATTTTTAAATTTTCGTGAATCGTCTGTTCGCGAAACGGCGCGCAGATAAACAGCGTCACCTCAAACGCTTTCGCCAGGCTGGCCGCCTGGCGGTGAAAGATGCGCGCGTCATCATGCTGGTGTACTGTGCTGCAAACCGCTATTTTCAACTTTTGCATCCGCATTCAATAATCCGTGGTAAATTTCTTTCAGCTTCGCTTCCTCAACATCCCAGTTATACCGGTTCTGAAAAGCGGCCCGCCCGTTTTGGCCCATCTCCGCCCGCAAATGGTCATCACTCAGCAGCTTCCGGACGGCGCTTTCAATCCGGTCGAGATCTCCCGGATTCACCGCAATACCGCATTTGATCTCGTTGAGTATATTAACCGTCTCCGGCAAATTGCTGGCGATGATCGGCAAACCGGCCTTCATAAAATTAAACAGTTTATTGGGAGGGCCGGCCAGCAGGTTGTTGGGGGTATATTGGTAGAGATAGATACCGATTTTAGATTTGACATGGAATTCGTACAGCCGGGAATAAGGCTGCCATCCGCTAACCGTAATATTTTGCTCCAATCGATTCTCGCGAATAAATTTCTCGGCCCATTCCTTCGAAGGGCCTTTTTGTATCTCACCTAAAATCAGCAGCTTGAAGTCATCCCGCTCGGCTTTTAACCGTTTAACCAGCTCAAACAGTATTTTCTGACCCCGCTCCAGGTTCATGAAGCCTTCGAAGCATAAGTCATATTCTTTTTCGGTCGACGAACTGCGAGCCTTCGCTGCGGCCTCAAGGTGGGGCACATTGTAGATAATGGTGGTTGCTTTCAGGGGAAACATAATCTGGTAATAACTGCGTTCGATCGAATTTGCCGTAATAATATGATCGCAGTGTTTGAGCATCCATTTCTCATAGCGCACAAATATAAATCTAAAGAACGGCCGGATGAGCGCCGGCATCCGCGAGGCAAAATACCCCAGGAAAAATTCATGACAGTCGAACACCAGTTTTACCGGGGATGAACGCCGGCCCCACCTTTTAAGCAGGTAGCCGATAAACAGGGAGACATCGATTTCATGACAATGATAAACCTCCGCCTGGCTTGCTTTGCTTTGGCGGTAGGTGTGGATAATCGTGCTGATCTTTCGAAAAGGCCCCGGCGCCTTTTGAAAAAAGCGGAAAAAGACGCCGTGGTCTTCCTCCGGCATTGGGCCTTGCGGAACCACAATATCGACATCATATCCCATTTTTTTTAAGGATCGTGCTTCCTTTTCAAAAATTCTCGGGTCACCGGGCAGATGCCGGGTGGTGATCATACAAACTTTCAGGTTATCCATGTTTCAGCATTTCCAGTCTATGGGCATCCGGGGCAGTTGACCTACCAACCCCTCATCAGCATCACATTTGAAATCGGCAGCAGTTCCCCGGTGCCGGCCCGGTCTTGCAGGGCCAGATTGTGAACGATCCGTTCGCAGGCCTGTTGAAGCGCGGGATCAAACATGGTCAAGAGAATATAAAACCCGGCAGCAGGGTTAAATGTTCTATCGCCGCTGCCGTCGATATAATATGAGATGCCGTCTTGCCGCAGACTTTGCTGTAGCAGCGTCAGCACTTTGTCCCGGAACGTATCGATATACCCGTATTCATACTTCATCATATCATAAATGAACATAATCTGGGCGGTATAATGGGAATTATCCTCAAGATGTTTTGAGCCGGAATGATTGCGGTAATGATATTTATCGCAATTTGTCCAACCGGAATAGAACTTCCCGTAGGCATATGGGATGATCAATTTCCCATCTTTCTCCCGGTAGCTTTTAAAGATAAAGTCACTAATCTTATCAAGCCGTTTCAGATATTTTTCATCCTGCGTAACCAGATACATATACAAATAGCAGCGACCGTGATCTGCCAGGATATTAAAAGGAACCTCTACCCCGGCAAAGGCATAGGCCAATTTCGGATGATTGATAATATAACCTTTTTTGTTCCAGAGATTATCGTAAGAAGTGACGATCTCCCGGGCAAAGTCGGATAGCTCATCTGCCAGGGGCTGATACTCAGCTAGTTGGGCTTCCCGCACGATCACAACGAACCGGATCAGGGCCGATAGTATTTTGGGGGTATGAAAGGTGGTCAGAGTAACGCGTTGCGGCACCAGTCGTTTCGTGATGGGCGTTT
This sequence comes from Calditrichia bacterium, assembly GCA_020635015.1. Taxonomy (GTDB): domain Bacteria; phylum Calditrichota; class Calditrichia; order RBG-13-44-9; family J075; genus JACKAP01. The sequence continues at coordinate 550,491 of JACKAP010000002.1, forward strand.
GCGCGATGCTTTTGCCGAGCTTTCGTACAACGAGATAACTGTCAAATCCGATCTTCTGATTGATGGTGCCTTCAACATTATCGACCGTTAAATCATCATATTCCTTGGTGTACTTGTTCTTATCATTTTTGACCACCAGGGTAAACCCCGCATCCCCGGTGGGCCGGAATTCGACCGTCGTGAAGTTATTATCCGCCCGGCGAATGCCCTGGATTTCCAGAAATGCACTGCCATTTTCATCGTATAGCGTATCTTTCAGGCTGAAGGTATAATGCGCGCCGGTTTGCCATCCCCTTCTCATCACCCCATCGCTATCGGGACGACCGGCCAGGAGATTTTCTTTTTTCATGATTGCGGCGACATGTTTCGCGCCATAATCAAGATACTTGACATCTCTGGTTTTTTCGTACATGTTCAGCAGCGATTCGACAATCGGCGTTTCGCGCCAGATGATATGACCTTCCAGGTTATCCGCCGTCAGTAAATAATCGGCAACTTTTACCTGGAAAATCAGACTGTCATACACCGATTTGTAGCTTTTGGCGAAGGCAGTATTTTGGGAAAAAAACACCGCGATCAGCACTTGAAAAGCAATGGATATAACTTTGGCGTTCTTCATTTTGGATCGGTCTCTGTTTTTTTTGCGACGATATTAAAAATGGGCAGAGAGATTCAACGGGTTTCCGGCTTACCAGGCGGAGGCCGGTTTCTTGAATGTCTTCATGCACCCATTTACCGATTTAGGTTTTCTTAACGATACCATTCAAATGAACGAGCATATCCTGGGTGATTTTTGGCCAGTTATAATTCGTTTCCACCCGTTTCCGGCCATATTCCCCCATCTGCTTCGCCTCCGCCGGATGCTGCAGCAGGTAGATGATCTTCTCCCGGATCTGCTGTGTATCCAGCGGATCGACCAGGAAACCGCTCTTACCGTCTGCCACAGCATCGGGAATTCCTCCGGAATTTCCGGCCACGACCGGCAGCCCACAGGCGTTCGCTTCCAGAAAAACGATCCCGAATCCTTCGACATTGACATCACTCGCCTGCCGGCTTAACAAGAGAAAAACATCGCTGATATTATAAAATTGGATCAGCGTTTCATCATCGATTCCTTTCAATATAAAAACGCGATCCTTCAAATCATATTTTTCAATTAAACCGATCATATCCGCTTCGGCTTCACCGGAACCGATAATCAGGTAGATAATGTTATGGCCGGCTTCTTTTAAGTCGCGCACGATGTTAATCGCGGTGTCGATACCCTTTCGCTGATTAAACTGGGAAACCGTCAATAAAATCGCGGCATCGTGGTGCTGAACATGATAGCGGTTGAGCAGTTCCGCTTTACGCACCTTTAGCCGTCTAAATTTATGATAATCTACGCCGTTAGGAAACACTTTGATTTTATGTTTTTCGACGCCCAGTTCACGCACTTTTTCCGCGGTATAATTTGATACCGCAAAAAGTGCCGCAGCCCGCCTTAATGCCAGCCGTCCCAGAAATTTTACAATCGGATGCACCGGGTGGGAAGAGTTGGGATACATACCGAGAATATCCGCGCCATGACAGCCGATAACATAAGGAATTTTATTGAATGTCAGGTAAGAGAACAACACCATGAAGATGCTATAGGGAAGCCAGACCGGCAATAAGATAACTTCCGCTTTTGCTTTGAAGGCGATTCTCAGGAATTTGATAAATACCGACAAATTTTCCAGTACCGTATGGGACTTATTTTCCAGGTATACGATACGGGCTTCAACTTGCGCTTCAAACCCGGCTGCCTCGTTCGGCGGAACCGTTGTGGCAACCTGGACCTCCTCGCCGGCCAGGATCCAATTTCTGGCGACCTCATAGGTATAGGAGGAAAATCCTCCCTTCATGGGCGGAAACGCATGTGTCAGGATCACAATGTTCATTTCGGATGATACCATTTTACATGAAGCCAGAGATTGTGTACGCTGCTCAACGCGGCCCGTCTTTCCGCGGGTGTTACAATCCGGGTCACGATTAGGACCAGGGGGAACAGGAGAAAGATCACCACGAATTTCAGCAGAAAATACGTCAGGGATATTTCTGCCTGCCCCAGGGCGCAGACAAAGGCAATCGCTGCAAAACTGAGCAGATATTTGAGGATTCGTTCCCACTCGATCGGCACCCGGTATATTCTCTGGGAGAACAACATCGCCAAAACGCCGACCAGGGCATAGGAGACGCATAATACGATGCAGGTTCCCATAATGCCGTATATCGGCGTCAGCCAATAGTTCAAGGCCAGGTTGACAACGGCGCCGGTCACGGTTGCGATGGTCTGGTAATAAGTTTTTTTAAAGATATTGATGCCCACCGTCCCCACATAAAAAAAACCGTAAAAAAAATAACTCAGGCACAAAACGACGATATAACTCCGCCCGGCAAAATATTTGCTGTTAGACAGGAGCAGAATCAACTCGCCGGAGAAACTGCTGAGTATCAGCAGAAAAAAGAGGAACAGAAATATATAGTACGAAAGCACTCTGGAATATACCGCCCGGGCATCCTCCCGGTCTTTAATCCGGAACATGATGGAAGGCCAGGCCATTTGAAAGGCGGAAACCGCCAGAAGCAGTAGCGATGCGATCTTGTTGGGCACGGAAAAAAGACCCAGCGCTTCCGAATCATAAAACAACAAGATAAAATAGCGGTTCGACATCATCAAGATCAAATTACAAATCGAAACCGGAATTAAAAAGACGCTGTAGGAAAGCAACTCGCGAATCACCCGGATTGAAAAACGGCGCACGAATTCATTCCGGATAAACCAGACAAAAAGGAATGCGAAGACCGATCCGGTTAATACCCGGGCGTATAAGACCCCGTCAATTTTTTGGTTTAACCCGACAATAAAAAAGATCGTCAGACTGACCTGAGACAAAAAACTGCCCCCTCTTAGCAGTGAGATAACGACCGATCGGTTTTGGATGCGCAGGTAGGCAATTGGCACCACATACATGGATTCCAAAAGCACAATCACCAAAAGGAGGGTCATCAGTTGCCGGTATTGCGCGGTGTCAAACAACAGTAAGGAGAGGTCCTCAACAAAAAACAAGGCGGCTGCGATTATACAGCCCACAAAAATGAGCAGGAAAAAGAAGGTGGAACTGATGATCAGGCGATTTGCCGACTGCTCCGGATTATCCGTTTCGTCATAAGCGTAATATTTGAACAGCGCGGATCCCAGGCCCAACTGGAGAATGCTGATCAAGATCGTGACCGAAACGATGATGGCCTCTAAAATGCCATAATCGCTGACCGTAAGGTATGCGGTATATAATGGAAGTAAAAAAAAACCGGCGGCATTTTGCAGTATGCTGGCAATCCCATAAATGAAAGAGTGTCGAAACAGATCCTTAAACATTGCCACTACCAAAATGCCGGATGTAGATATCATGGACCAATGCGATTAAAATGGCCCAGATGATATTAAAGCGGTAGCCGATAATGCTCATATTGGTGATACCGATCAGCAGCATGCCCCCGATGCCTGCTAAACAGCTGGCGATCAGCATCTTTTCATGATAAGAATCGGTTTTCCAGTATACCCGTAAGCCCTGCACGGCAAAGGTGATGTAAATCGATATAAACATTGCCAGGCCGGCAAGGCCTAATTTCCAGAGCACGAAAGCATAGCTGTTGTCCAGGGCGGTATTCCCCCGCTCCGCGTACAACTGGGTATAGGTAGCGCCCAACCCGGAGCCGAACACCATGTTTTGTTCCCAGTTCTTCAGCGCTGCGCGCACCTCGGTAAAACGCACCTGCCAACTGGTGTCCCCCCCAATGTCGCCGAGGGTTTCTACCCGGGCAAATACCGTAATGAGGAATTGCAGATTGAAATACTTTTGGGCAATGATCAGAAACAGCAGGATAATCGCAAGGGTCAGCACCACACCAATGATAAATTTAATGAATTTCGACAGCACAAATCCCGTCCGGAAAAAATAAAGAAACAGGAGCACAAAAATCGCAAAGGTAACCCCAATCCACAAGCCCCGCTGTTGAGAAAAAATTACCATCAGAAAGATGGGGATAATCGCGGCAATGCTCAGCAATTTAGTTTGTTTTTGGGTGCCGAATAAGATGACCGCAAACAGCAAGGGCAGCACCACCTGGGCCAGATGGGGTTGCTGAGTGGTCAGCCGGTTGATCAGGATGCTGGTAATATCGAGATTGGTCAGGGTGAGGTAGATGTATATCAGCGAGGCGATAACCGTGCCGGAAACAATCGCCAGTAAAATTTTTCTCCGCCACGCCGGGTCGTTGGTGAGCAATATCCGGGTAATAAAATACGCCCCGTACAGCAAGATATAGTACAATTCAACAATGATCCGGGTTAAGGTGCCATATTGCGCATACCCCCACAGCCCGTTCACCACGGCATAGAGACAAAAAAGCGCGATGATTTTGTCCAGGAAATGAAGCTTGATCGACCAGTTATTCTCATAGAGATTGCGGATAAAGATCATGAGCGCAATGAAAAGCATGCCCAGCGCAATGAGTTTCCAGTCGACATGGTATTTGAGGGCATGATACCGCTGCCCCCAATTGGGCGCGGTCAGCACCGAGATATAGAGGAGAAGAAGTGCAAACTGATTGCCCGGGGAACTGACAATAAACGGCAGACCGATCAGACCGATCAATCCGGCAATTGCGATCAGCGGACTCTGGGTAATCAGAAAAAGAATGATGAAACCGGCCTCCACCAGCAAAAAAGCCAGCGGCAGAACCCGGAGTTCTTTGTTCAAAACATTTGTCATAGACATGCACTAAAATGATCTCTTAATCCGCCGGCGGTTTTTGACTTTTAAAGACATTGATGCCTTGAGCGACATAAACAATCTTTTGGTAGCGGTCAATATCGGTCTCTTTCAAGCGGTTCAGGTATTCGACCACCAGGACATAAATCGCGCTCAACAAGACCGCGAGCACCCCGGAAAACAAAACCAGCAATGCCCGCTTGGGGCTGTCGCGCCGTACCGGCACCGCCGCTTCGTCCAGGGTTTCGACAATCGGCGTCTCCCGGGTTTCCTGAATTTTCGCTTGCTCATATTGCTGAGTCAGAAACTGAAAAATAGCATTCTGGACCTCCAGCTCCCGCTTCAGGCGCAGGTAGGTCATACCCAACTGCGGCGCTTCGGAAAAGCTGGGGAAAATATCCAGCCCAGAGTCGCCTTCCGCCCCGCTCTTCAGCTCGGCGAGTTTCTTGTTTAGTTGTCTTATTTCCAGCTCGGTTAGCTGTACCCGGGAATGGGTGGGGTTCAAGGTAACCCGCAGCGCCTCGAGTTCGACTTCCTTGATGGCAATCTGGCTCTCCAAATTCGCGGCTACATCGATCGCGGCCTGCATCTGCTCCGGGAGGGATACCACACCATACTTTTCGCTGAATTCTTTTAAAGCTTCTTCCGCCTGCTTCAAATCCGCTTTATTTTGCTCGTAACGGTTTTCAATAAAAACCCGGTTGAGATTGGCCTGGCGGGTCTGGAATTCCACGTTGATCCGGTTCAATTCCGAAATGACATAAGCAATCACATCCGCGCAGAACTGGCGGGTTTCTCCGGTTTCATCTTCATACAAAAAATAGTCGGTCGAGGCGGAGAATTCGACCACCACCATATTCTCCTCGTTCAGGGAAATTTCCAGGTATTCGCGGAAACTTTTGACCGCTTCCTCCATGTTCTCTGAGCCGTAGCGTTCGATAAGATTGAATTTTTTAACCGCATTCTCGGCAATCGTGCGGCTTTTTAAGATACCGACCACTGTATTGATCTGGCTGTCGCCTCCCACCCCGCCGAGTAATCCTTCGGCAAAGGGGATATTGGCTGCCAGGGCGGCAAACACTCCTCCGCCCCCGCCGCTTGGCAGCATCACCGTGGCGCTGGTGCTGTAGGTCTTCGGCATAATTAAGCTATAGCCGGCAACCAGCACTGTTACGACCAGAAAATTGATCAGGATGGTTTTACGCCATTTGATGAGAATATAAAGATAATCGACAAAGGTGAATTCTTTTTTTTCCATTTACCTACCTGAACTTAATCATAGTAACAGAATTAACGATCTTGCGGAGCGGATTACTTCGAAGCCTGAATTAACGCGAAAGCGGAAATACCGATGCTGATGATCGGGGTCAAGATGGTCAGCACATCTTTCAAATTCTCCCGGGCCCGGCGCGGCACCACGACGATATCTCCATTTTCGACCACAATATCTTTCCCATGCTCGATCTCGCCGGTTTTAAAACGAATGACCTGTATCCGGTTCAGCCCTTTGGCCGTCTCCATGATCCCGGCCAGGCCGGCATAATCCAGGGCCGAATAATCCGCCAGGTACGGAAAAGCGCCGGGCTGGGCCACTTCACCCCGCACATAGACCTGGTTGCGAATGGTCGGCACCATGATCCGGTCGCCGGTCTTCAATTGGAGCGAAAACGCATCCGAATCGGTATTGAGCAGGCTGTAGGAAAATTTCTCCCCGTCCCGGAATAAAAGAATATTTTCGATATTGGATCGCCGGTTTAAGGCGCGCAGGCGGGTCAAAAAGTCAAAGAGGGATTCCTGCTTGCGCAGTTGGTAAATTCCCTGCGACCCCACATTTCCCTCGATAATGGCATAATTTTCCTGCAGGTCGATTGCAGGAATATAGATCACGTCCCCCCCGCTCAGCATCGGGTTATTGCCCAGATTGCCGGTCAGGTAGAAATCGCTCAGGTTAATGACGCTTACCTCGCCGTTCTCCCGGCGCAGCTCAATCCGGGTATCGTCCCCCCAGTTGGTCACTCCCTGGGCCAATTGGATGGCATCACTGATCCGGTCCACCGCCCTTAAAAAATAAGTGCCGGGATTCTGGATTTCCCCCACCACAAACACCCGGAATTTGCGCATTTTGATCAGCCGCACCGAAAAGCGGGCGTTTTGGAAGGTTGTGCTGAGTGCTTCCGTGATTAACCGGATACTTTCGGCCAGGGTTTTTCCGGAGACAAAGACCTCGGAAACCGCGGGAATAATAACATAGCCTTCCGGAGAAACCATGACTGGAAACTGCTTCTCCATCGCGCCCCATACTTTGACGAATAACTGATCACCGGGACCGAGGATATATGTTTGCGGATTTATTTCCTTTTCGAATACCTGTTCAATGAATTGCTGGCCCTGAATCAACTGTTCATTGGACTGCTCAAGCTGAAGCGCATCCATGTCGAAAACCGGCGCCCTCTTTTGCTGACTTTGTTCTTCCTGAGCACTGAGATAAGCAGTTGCGGTCAGCAGCAAAAGACATATGATCAATCTTATTTTCACTTAGAAGACCTCCTGAGAACATTCCCGAAAATGCAAAAATCGAAGCGTGTCAAGTGGTTATTGGAAACGAGACAGCACGTAAAACGGGGATCAATATACGCTACGGAAGCGGGTGAAACAAATTCATTTATTAAGTATATGGTCGCTACTGCACATGGGCCTTTTCACTCAATGTTTTTCATCTAACTCCAGGGCGCGCACCGCCAGTTTGGCGGCTTCTTGTTCGGCGATTTTTTTACTCTTGCCCTTGCCTTCCCCCAGCTTCTGGTTGGCGATCCACACTTCCACCACAAATTCCTTGGCGTGATCCGGTCCCAACTCTCGGACCACCCGGTAATCCGGCAGGGTTCTGGCAGAGCTCTGGGCAAACTCCAGCAGGATGCTTTTATAGTTGCGGTACAAGCCCTTGCGGATGATCTTTTTGAATTCGCTCAGCAGATAGCGGTGGATAAAGCGGCTGGCCGCATCCAGCCCCAGGCCGGGATCGAGATAGATCGCCCCGATCACCGCCTCGAAGGCGTCGGCCAGGATCGATTTGCGCTGCCGGCCACCGGTTTTTTCTTCCCCGCGGTTCATCAGCACCAGCTCGCCCAAATCCATGTCCACCGCAATATCCGCTAACACCGGCTTGCTCACCAGGATCGATTTCACCTTGGAAAGATGTCCTTCCGCTTTGTTGGGGAATTTTTCGTAGAGGTAGTGGGTCACCACCAGATCGAGCACCGCATCGCCCAGGAATTCCAGCCGTTCATTGGAAAGGGTGCGGGGCTCATTGGTCATGTTCAAATAAGAGCGGTGCTTTAGCGCGGTCGCCAGCAGCAAGGGGCGGGTAAACCGCATGCCGAATTTGATCTGGAATCCGCCGACCGCCCGGGCTTCATCGGGAGAAATTTCCCCTTCTGAAGCGTCCGGAAATGGAACTTTCTGTCGCCTGCCTGAAAGCAGCTTTGCGAAGAAGGATTTTATCAGACTCAAGTTAAATCGACCTATCATCAAACATATTTACGGACCGCCAAACAGGCATTGTGGCCGCCAAAACCGAACGTGTTGGAGATCGCCGCGTTCACGGTTCGCTCCTGAGCCGCATTGGGCGTATAATTCAGATCGCATTCCGGATCAGGATTTTCATAATTGATGGTTGGCGGCACCACATCATGTTTCACCGCCAGCGCCGCCGCAACCGCCTCCACCCCGCCGGCAGCGCCGAGCAGGTGTCCGACCATCGACTTGGTGGAGCTGACATTCAGGCGGTAGGCATGGTCGCCGAAAAGGGTCTTGATAGCGGCGGATTCATTTTTATCGTTGTAAGGGGTGGAGGTACCGTGGGCGTTGATGTAATCCACCTCATCGAGGTTCAGCCCGGCGTCTTCCACCGCCCGGCGCATTGCCCGTACCGCGCCTTCGCCGCCGGGGGCCGGCGCGGTGACGTGATGGGCATCGGCGGTAAAGCCGACCCCGCACACCTCGGCGTAAATCGTCGCCCCGCGTTTGCGGGCATGTTCCAACTCTTCCAGCACCAGGATGCCGGCGCCTTCGCCGATCACAAAGCCGTCGCGGTCGCGCTCGAACGGGCGGCTGGCGTGGGTGGGATCATCATTGCGCTGGGAGAGCGCCTTCATAGAACAGAATCCCGCCACTCCCATCGGGGTGATCGGCGCTTCCGATCCACCGGTGACCATCACATCCGCATCGCCGTATTTGATCAGGCGCACCGCGTCGCCGATGGCATGGCTGGCGGTGGCACAGGCCGATACCGTGGCATAGTTGGGGCCGCGCAGCCGGTAGCGGATGGAGATCTGCCCGGCGGCGATATCCGAGATCATCTGCGGCACAAAATAGGGGCTGACCCGCCGGGGGCCGTGGGCCACAAACTTGGCATGTTCCTGTTCAAAAGACAGGATACCGCCGATCCCGGAACCGACCACCACCCCGGCGCGGTCGAGATTGATTTTTTCCAGATCGAGACCCGAATGACGGACCGCCTCGTCGGCCGCGACCATCGCGTATTGAGTATAGACATCCATCCGCCGGGTTTCCAGCGGGGTCAGGATACCCTCCACCGAAAAATGCTTCACCTCGGCACCAAAACGAGTGCTATGCTGGGAGGCATCGAAATGGGTGATGTCGGCAACGCCATTTCGCCCCTCCAGCAGTCCTTCCCAAAAATCCTTGACATTATTGCCAATCGCCGTAACCACACCCATGCCGGTTACCACAACGCGTCTATGATTCATTTATCATTTCCTTGCTTTGGTTTACATCATGCCGGATTGCGGTCCGCATGGAACCGGCCACAAAAGAAAAGCCAGATTTCCGGATATTATCCGGCCCGGAAACCGGACTACGGCTTCCGGGCCGGATTAATAGCTCCGAAAATCCGGTCTTGCGTAACCATAAAAACCGATTATACGCCCGGTTTACAGTTAACCGACTTTTTCTTTCAAATATTTGACCGCATTCCCGACCGTATCGATTTTCTGCGCATCTTCATCGGGAATCTCCACGCTGAATTCTTCTTCAAACGCCATCACCAACTCCACGGTATCCAGCGAGTCGGCACCGAGATCATTGATAAAGTGAGCATTGCCCTGCACCTGATCTTCGCTGACGCCCAGCTTCTCGATAATAATATTCTTTACCCGTTCTTCTAACGACATATTGCCTCCTGATTAACTTAAACGTTCGATCAATTGATCAGCTAATTTATACAATTATGCGAAAATAAAAAAAAATATGTTCATTTTTATTGCATGACCATGCCGCCGTCGACATTGATGGTTTGACCGGTAATATAGGCAGCATCGTCGCTGGCGAGGAATATCGCGGCCTTCGCCACATCGTCCACCTGGCCCAGCCGGCCCAGCGGGATCTGGCCCAGCAGCGCTTCGCGGGTTTTCTCATCCAGCACCCCGGTCATGTCGGTTTCGATAAATCCCGGCGCGATGGCGTTGCAGGTGATATTGCGCGAGGCCAGCTCTTTGGCGACCGATTTAGTCAGGCCGATGATCCCGGCCTTGGACGCGCTGTAGTTGGCCTGTCCCGCATTCCCCATCTGCCCCACCACCGAGGTGATGTTGATGATCCGCCCGCTGCGCTGCTTCATCAACTGACGGGTAATGCTCTTGATGCAGTTGAAAGTGCCCTTGAGATTGATGTTGATCACCTCATCCCAATCGCTCTCCTTCATGCGCATCAGCAGATTGTCGCGGGTGATCCCGGCGTTGTTCACCAGCACATCCACCCGGCCGTAGGTTTCCACAGTTTTGTCGATCAGCGCCTGGGCGTCGTCCATCTGCGCAACGTCTCCCACCACCGCGACCGCGCTGCCTCCGGCAGCTTTAATTTCCTCGCAAACCTGGGTGGCCCGCTCGGCGCTGCGCCCGGAGACCACCACCTTGGCTCCCTGCCGGGCAAACGCCAGCGCAATCTCTTTGCCGATCCCCTTGGTGGAACCGGTGACAATGGCAACTTTTTCGTTCAGATTCATCCGTCTTTCTCCATTGCTAAATCATCAACCGTTCCGACCGCGCGGCAGGCGGCCTGGCGGTCGGTGCGTTTCAACAGTCCCTGCAGCACCCGGCCGGGACCGACTTCATAAAAATCATCATGCCCGGCGGCAATCATGTTGCGGAGAATTTCTTCCCAGCGAACCGGGGCCATCAATTGCTGCTGCAGCAGCGCGCGAATCTCCTCCGGACTGGTCACCGGCTGTGCTTTCACATTGCTATAAACCGGCACCGCTGCCGGGCGCACATCGACGGTCGCGAGGGCTTCCTTCAGCCCATGCAGGGCTTCGCCCATCAACGGCGAGTGAAACGCCCCGCTGACCACTAACTCCTTTACGATCTTTGCCCCGCTTTCTTTGGCCAGTTCCATTGCCCGGTGCACGGCCGGCACGCTGCCGGAGATAACAATTTGCCCCGGGCAGTTAAAATTGGCCGGCTGTACGGTTTCCTCCCCTGCCGCCGCGGCACACACAGACTCGATCTGCTCCGGACTCAATCCGAGGATCGCCGCCATGGTGCCGGGGCGTAGATCGCCGGCACGCTGCATTAGCTCGCCGCGAATTTTCACCAGGCGCACCCCATCGGCAAAGGCGATGGCGCCGGCGCTCACCAGGGCCGAATATTCGCCCAGGCTGTGACCGGCAGCGGCATCCGGCGCAATCCCCTGCCGCCGCAGCAGCAAGTCGATTGCCAGGCTGTGCACAAAAATTGCCGGTTGGGTATAACGGGTCTGTTTGAGCACCTCCTCCGGCCCTTCGAAGCAGATCTGCTTCAAGGGAAATTCCAGGAGGGTCTCCGCTTCATCGAACAGGTCGCGCACCGCCGGATCGGCACCGTACAGATCTTGCCCCATCCCGACATACTGCGATCCCTGCCCGGGAAACAGGAACGCCACATTTGGTGTATGCTTAATGCTCATCGGTAAATGCTCATTTTAAGCCCCTGGCATCGTCAGCGTACAACTTTTCCAAACCAGCACAGTTTTGGGTTGGTGAAGTACGGAGACAGTCTGCCCCATGCTATAAAACCGCACATTGTTCTCAGTTGAGTGCACTCAAATCGCCCAGCGCAGCAGTAGACTGCCCCAGGTGAATCCCGCCCCAAAGGCGGCCATCACCAGATAGTCGCCTTTCTCCAGCTTGTTATCGTAATACACTTCCGACAGGGCCAGCGGTATGGTGGCCGCGGTGGTGTTGCCGTAGCGTTCGATATTGACCACCACCTGATCATCATTCAGCTTCATGCGCCGCGCCGCGGCATCGATGATGCGCAGGTTGGCCTGGTGGGGAATGAAATATTTGATTTGCTTGCCGGTCAGTTGATGCTTTTCCAGGATCTCCGCAGAGACGTCGGCCATCCCTTTAACGGCAAACTTGAATACCGTCTGGCCATCCTGGTAGATGTAGTGCATCTTATTATCCACCGTCTCATGGGTGGCCGGATGGAGACTGCCTCCGCCCATCATGTAAAGGTGCCTGGCGCCTTCGCCGTCGGAGCGGAGGATGGCATCGATCACCCCGGTATGGGGATCATCGCTCTCCTGCGGTTCCAACAATACCGCCCCCGCGGCGTCCCCGAAAAGGATGCAGGTGGTGCGGTCGGTATAATCGACGATCGCGCTCATCTTGTCGGCGCCGATCACCAGCACCTTCTGATGCATCCCGGACTCGATGAACTGCGCCCCGGTGGACAGGGCGTAGAGAAAACCGCTGCAGGCCCCATTGAGGTCCACGCCCCAGGCCTTGTCGGCTCCCAACATATCCTGTACCCGGCAGGCGGTGCTGGGAAACAGGGTGTCCGGGGTAACCGTGGCAACGATAATCAGATCGATGTCTTTCGGGTCGGTATGACTGTTTTTCAGTGCCATTTCGGCGGCCTGATGGGCCATATATGAAGATCCCCTATCCCCTTCCAAAATCCGGCGTTCCCGGATCCCGGTGCGGGAGAAGATCCATTCGTCATTGGTATCGACCATCTGCATTAAATCCTGGTTCGTGAGCACCTTGGGGGGCGCATAATGACCTACGCCTGTAATAATTGCTTTTCGCCCCATGTCATTCCTCTCGTGCTTAGTTCGTCTTCGATGTGCTTGTTCACCTGCTTTTCTCCCATGATCCGCGCAACATGAATGGCATTTTTAAGCGCTTTGGCGGTGGAACTGCCGTGGCAGATGATCGAGATACCATCGATCCCCAGCAACGGCACGCCGCCGTATTCTTCATAATCATAACTTCTTTTCACCGCCCGGAACGCCGGACGCATGAAGAAGGCCCCGGCCATGGAAAACAGGTTTTTCTTGATCCGGATCTTGAGACTCCGGCCAAATACGCCGACAATACTCTCGGCAAACTTGAGCAGCACATTTCCGGTAAAGCCATCGGTAACGATCACATCGGCTTTGCCGTTGAGCACATCCCGGCCTTCCACGTTGCCGATAAAGCTGGGCAGATGCTTTTCCATCATCTCATGGGTGGCCACCATCAGCTCGTTACCCTTCTTCTTCTCTTCCCCGATATTGAGCAAACCGACTTTCGGCTTGGGAATATCGTTGAGGAATTCCATAAAAATTCCGCCCATCAGCCCAAACTGCAGCAGGTGCTGCGGCTTACAGTCGGCATTGGCCCCGACATCAATCAGCAGGGTCACCCCTTCTTCCCAGGGCAAAAAAGCCCCCAATGCCGGGCGCAACACCCCTTTTACCCGGCCGAGAATAAACAGGCTGGCAGCCATCTGCGCCCCGGTACTGCCGGCGCTGACGAAGGCGTCGGCGCTGCCGTCCCGGTGCAGTCGGATGCCCTTCACCATCGAGGAGTCTTTTTTCTGGCGCACCGCCACGGTCGGCTGGTCATCCATGCTGATCACTTCCGATGCATGAACAACCGTGATATTCTTGGGTGGTATATACCGGTACCGTTCCAGTTCTGCTTCAATTGCAGTCTGATCACCCACCAGAATGATTTGATCCCTGCCCCGCGTCTCTCGATCATATAAAATCGCCCCTTGAACAGGGGCGCTCGGGGCAAAATCACCACCCATGGCATCAACAACTATGCGCACGTAGTCTCCCGGGAAATTGTGAGATGATTATTCTTCCGCTTCGTAGATCTTCTGACCGCGGTAATAACCGCATTTGGGGCAGGCATGATGGGGTTTTTTGATTTCACCACAGTTCACACACTCCGTCAGACTGGGAGCGGTAAGACTTCTCATCCAATTTGCGCGCCGCATGTCGCGCTTGGAGCGGGATATTTTCCGTTTTGGATTGGCCATTTGAAAGCACTCCTTAAAGGCTATTTGCCAGGTTTAATTCGATACTTGATAAAAAACAATTCTTTAAAAAAATTATGCGTCTTAGACTCACTGGATATTTGTTCGCTTCGCTCACGATGTTTGCTGGCTTCGCCAGCGATGTTTGTTCGCTTCGCTCACGATGTTTTTAACTACGTTGGCCTGTCGTTGTGGCGCAAACGTCAGCACATTCCGGCAATCCAACATCCAGTCTTCACTTCCGTAAGGTTTTTAGCTTATCCCAGCGGGGATCGGTGGCAGGAGCGGCGCAACTGCATACGTCCTCATTGAGATTGGCCCCGCACCCGGCGCAAATTCCTTTACAATCCTCGCTGCATAGCATCTTCATCGGTATTGCCAGCACCAACTGCTCCTGAATCCACTCGCCGAGATCTAGTTCCACCGTCTCCGCCGGCAACACGACCACCTCATCTTCTTCCGTCTGCAGGGTATCCTTTCCGATACGGAACAACAAATGGAAGTCCAGCATTAACGGTTTCTCATAGACCGCCAGGCAGCGATCGCATTCATACCGGGCGGTGGTCTCTACCCGGATCGAACTTTGGATATTCCGCTCAAACTTATTCAACTCAACTTCCACCCGCAGCGGATGGGGATACAGCGCCTGCCGGTAAAAATTCAGGGATTCCGGTTTCAGTACCTGTTCAAACTGATGAATCCCATCGACTAAATGTAGTATCGGCAATTTCATAATTAGCCTTCGAATTTAATTTTCCAATCCCGAATTGTCAAGGGCTTTGTGATTTCAAGTTTAATTTCATTTTCGGATTGAATTCATTCGGGTTATTTCATAGATTTTTTGTACCCGACATGTTCACCGTTCCATCGACTTGCAATCATGAGGTAAAACACTATGGCTATCACCGAACTTTCCGCCAGCAAGCTGCGCCGGCATTTTAATGCCAAAACCTTTCCTTTCAAGACCACCGATGAGCTGACTCCGCTGGATTCGATCATCGGGCAGGACCGGGCGCTCAAGGCCCTGCAGTTGGGTCTGGAGATGGATGCGTCCGGCTACAACATCTTTATCACCGGTTCCCCGGAGACCGGCAAGACATCGATTATCGAGAATACCCTGCAGCGCTACGCCGCCAAGCGCAATACTCCCAACGACTGGTGCTATGTGTATAATTTCGGCGAGCAGGATGTGCCGCGGGCCCTCTCCCTGCCCGCCGGCAAAGGGAAGGTGTTCCGCCGCCACATCGCCGACCTGATCAACACCCTGGAAATCGAGATTCGCCGGGCTTTCGGCAGCGAGCATTATGAGAACCAGAAGGCGGCAATCATGAATCAGCTCAACCAGCAAAAACGTCAGATGCTGCAAGAGTTGGAAGAAAAAGCCATCGAACTGAGCCTGAAGATCCAACCCACCTCGATGGGGTTCCAAACCATCCCGATCAAAGACGGGGAACCGCTGACCCAGGAAGCCTTCCAGGGGCTTTCTAAAGACGAACGGGAGGATATTACCCAGAAGGTGCAAAAGATGGAGGTGGAGATCAGTGAGACCCTGCGCAATCTCGCCCGCCTGGAAATGCGGTTTCAAAAATCGCTGCAGCAATTGGATAAGGACGTGGCCAGCTTTGTGGTGGAGCAATATGTCAACGAGATTAAGGAGACCTACAAAAAGCACCGGCAAGTTACCGCCTATCTGGAAGATGTCTGCAAGGATGTGGTCGCCAACAGCGCTAACTTTATCGACGGCTTCCAGGGCGAAGGCGGAGAGGAAAATCTCGCCTTTAAGAAATCTTTTATGAAGCGCTATCAGGTCAACGTCGTGGTGGACAACAGCCAATTGAAAGGCGCTCCGGTGATCTATGAGACCAACCCCACCTTCACCAACCTGATCGGCCGAATCGAAAAATACCCGGTGCAGGGCAGTTACGTCACCGATTTCACCATGATCAAAGCCGGCAGCCTCCTGAAAGCCAACGGGGGCTACCTGATGATCGACGCGATCGAGATGCTGCGCAATCCTTTCGTGTACGACGCTCTGAAGCGCAGCCTGAAGAACAAGCAGTTGCGTATCGAGGACGCCTCAGAACTTTACGGCACGCTTTCCGTGGCCTCCCTGAAGCCGGAGCCGATTCCCCTGGACCTGAAGGTGCTGGTGATCGGCTGGAGCCGGATTTATCACGAGTTGAGCCGTTATGACGAAACCTTCACCAAAATTTTCAAGATCCGCGCCGATTTCGATTATGAAACCGACTCGACCCCGACCTCGGTGATGCAATATGCCCAGTTTATCAAGCGGGTGATCGATCAGGAAAAGCTGCCTCCGTTCACCCGTGAGGCAGTGGAGGAGATCGTGCAGTACGGACACCGGCTGGCCGGGGAGCAGGAAAAGCTTTCCCTGCGCTTCGGGCAAATCGTCAAGATGTTGCAGCAATCGGCTTTCTGGGCCGGTAAACAGAAAGCCAAAATGGTAGACGGCAAGCATGTGTTGAAAGCGATCATCGAATTTGAAAATCGCCACAACATGATCCAGGAGAAAATCCTGGAAGCGATCAAGCGCAACCGCAAGAAGATCGTGGTGGTCGGCGCGCAGGTGGGCGAGATCAACGCACTGTCGGTAATCAGTTGGGGCGATTTCGCCTTCGGCCAGCCCAACCGGATTACCGCCAAAACCTACATCGGCAATGATTCGCTGGTGAGCATCGACCGCAAAGCGGGACTGACCGGCAAGATTCACGACAAAGGCAGCTATATCCTCAGCGGCTTTTTCAACGCCCAGTTCGGTGAGTATGCTCCGGTGGCTTTTTCCGCCAGCCTGACCTTCGAACAAAGTTTCAGCAAGATTGACGGTGACAGCGCCTCCTCCACCGAGCTTTACGCCCTGCTCTCCAGCCTCTCGGGCGTGCCGATCAAACAAGGCATTGCCGTGACCGGCTCGGTCAACCAGAACGGGGAGATCCAGGCAATCGGCGGCGTAAATGAGAAGATCGAAGGTTTTTTCGAGATCTGCCGCCACAAGGGACTCACCGGGGAACAGGGGGTGATGATCCCGCGCAGCAATGTCAGCGACCTGGTGCTGAAGGAGACGGTACGGGAAGCGGTGGCTGCCGGGAAATTCCATATCTGGGCAGTGGACACGGTTGATGACGGGCTGGAGGTGCTGACCGGGGCCAAAGCCGGCAAACGCAACAAGAGCGGCAAGTTCACCCGGGGCTCGATCTATGCCAAAGTGGAAGAGCGGATGCGCCTCTTCTCCGAACGGGCCGAGAAACACCGCAAGTCGCTCAGCGATTCCCAGAAAAAGAATGCCGAAGAGCCAGCCCCTCCCAAGAACGACCCGCCGGAGGAAAATCCTCCGCAGGAGAAGGGGAAGGAGAAGAAGAAAAAGAAACGAAAAAAGAAGACCTTGTAGGGTGTGGTCGCGACCACACCGCAAGGCAGGGTCGCGACCTTGTAGGGTAGGGTCGCGACCTTGTAGGGTAGGGTCGCGACCCTACCCTACGACGGGCGGGTTTTCCAGCGGCGGTGGGTCCAGAGGTATTGCTCCGGATGCCGGCGCACGTGTGCTTCCAGCATGGCGGTAAAAATAGCCGTCACCTCCCGGATGTTCTCGTCATTCACTTCATAAGCACCTTTATAAATCACCGGCCGGATCACCCCTTTGTAACGGAAATTCCCTTTGCGGATGCTGTAGGCAAAGAACAGCGGCGCGCCGCTTTTGAGATGGAGCAGGGCCGCACCGGCCGGGGTGGAAGACATCTGCCCGAAGAACGGTACAAACACCCCCTTTTTTCCCCCATCCTGATCGCACAGCAATCCCACCAGGCGGTTTCGCTGCAGCGCCTGCAGGCAGGCGGCGATTGCCCCGCGGGCGTAGATCAGTTCCATCCCCCAGCGGCGGCGCATCTCGATAAAATATTGATCGAGGTAAAAATTGCGCTGCTGTTTGATGATCCCGGCCAGCCCGTTGAAATACCCCGCCGCCAGCAATGCCGCCCCTACTTCCCAGTTGCCGAAATGGCCGGAAACCACAATCGCCCCCTCCTGGCCGCGGCGGTCCAGCCATTCCTGCACTTCCGGGGGGATATCCAGCTCCAGCCGCCGCTCCAGCTTTTCCAGCGACCAGCCGGTCAGCTTCATGAACTCCAGCATCAGCATGGCGAAGTGGCGGTAAGAGCGGTAGGCCAACCGGTAGCGTTCCGCAGCGCTCTTCTCCGGAAAGGCTGCGGCCAGGTTCCCCAGAGACACCGCCCGGCGATAGCGCAGCACCTTGAACCCCAGGAAGGCAAAAAAACGGGCAATTCCCACCAGGAAGATTTCCGGCATTAAGCGGATCGCCATCTCAATACCGCGGAAAACAAGATATTCTATATAATAACGCACTTTTCGGCCGCTACTCACCGGCCGCCGCGATTGTGGTTTCATGTGGTTTCCAGGTTTATCGTTATCACGGACACCTGCGCAGAGGCGAAGCGTGGAGGTGAATACCATTCGCCTTTACCATGTTGCCCGCATCCCATTGAGCATTGACCATTTACCATTAAGCACTTACCATTATCACCCTTTGATCACTCCCACCGGCACCAATTTCGCCACCTTCTTGCTGATCCCGGCTTTATGCATCACATCCACCACCGTCGAGACATCTTTGTAGGCGTGGGGCATCTCTTCGGCCACGGTGCGCATCCCCCGCGCCTGCACCACCACTCCCATCTTACGCATTTCTTCCAGGAGATCACGGCCGCGACCCGCTTTCTTCGCCTTATGCCGGCTCATGATCCGCCCGGCGCCATGGCAGCTGCTGCCGAAGCTTTCCAGCATCGAGGCCTGCTGGCCGAGGGAGACGAAGGAGTAGCGCCCCATATCGCCGGGAATCAGCACCGGCTGGCCGATCTTCCGGTAGTGTGCCGGGGTGAGGGGATGGCCGGGAGGAAACGCCCGGGTGGCGCCCTTGCGGTGCACGCAGACTTGTTTTTCCGTTCCATCAACCTCGTGGGTTTCGATCTTGGCGATGTTGTGGCAGACGTCGTAGATCAGGCGGAACCCCAGCTCCCGCTCGGAGATGCCCAGGGTTTCCAGGAAACTCTGTTTTGCCTGGTGCATGATTACCTGGCGATTGGCCCAGGCAAAATTGGCTGCGGCGGCCATCGCCCCGAGGTAGCGCTGTCCTTCTTCCGAGCGGATCGGGGCGCAAGCCAGTTGGCGGTCGGGCAGTTCGATGCCGTATTTTCGGCTGGCGGCGCCGAGAGTGCGCAGGTGATCTTCGCAAACCTGATGGCCCAGTCCCCGGGACCCACAGTGGATCATCATAACCACCTGGCCGGGAAACAGCCCAAGCACCTCCGCGGCGGCAAGATCGTAAATCTCCGACACCATCTCCAGCTCCAGAAAGTGATTGCCGGAACCGAGGGTGCCCACCTGGTTGAATCCGCGCTCCTTGGCCCGCTCGCTGACGAATTCCGGCGCGGCACTCTCCAGGCAGCCCTGCTCCTCGGTGTGTTCCAGGTCCTCCGGCGAGGCGTACCCCCGCTCCACGCACCAGCCGGCCCCCCGGCTGAGGATGCGGTTCATCTCTTGGGCAGAAACTTTTTTGATGGCACCGGAAGCTCCCACTCCGGTGGGAACATAGCGAAAGAGGCTTTGCACCAGCAATTCCAGTTTTTTACGAAGCTCGTCATGGGTCAGGTTGGTGCGCACCAACCGCACCCCGCAGTTGATATCGTACCCCACCCCGCCGGGCGAGATCACCCCCTCCTCCAGATCGGTCGCGGCCACCCCGCCGATGGGAAAGCCGTAGCCCCAATGGATGTCGGGCATAGCGATGGAATACTTCTGGATGCCCGGCAGCATCGCCACATTGATCACCTGCTGAATGCTTTCATCCTCGCGGATGATGGTTTCCATCATCTTGCGGTCGGCATAGATTTTTCCCGGCACCCGCATTCCCTTGCGGGGTGGGATCAGCCAGGAAACCTCGCTCTGCTGCTCGATGTCGAATTCGTTGTATTTGAGTGTCTTCATGCTACCCCCGTTAAACAATCGGAGTTATTTCAAGTAATGATTTCGCTTTGGCTGTTGGTTGTTGGTGGTTGGTGGTTGGTTGTTGGTTGTTGGTTGCTATCAATTTAATCTTTTGCCAATAACCAATAACCAATAACCAATATCCAATATCCACTAAATATCAAACACAATCCGGGTTTGACAGCCATCCGGCGTGTCAGTGATCTCCAATTGATGATAAGTCACCGCCTTGATATCGAAATAGAGATAATGGCGCTGTGCATCCAGCGCTTCCCCGCTCACCGCGGCCTTCAATCGCCAGATGCCGTTTTCCGCGGCCAGTGTGAAATCCTCCACCGCTCCCCAGAGCCAGGCGTGTACTGTAACAAAATAATTCAGCTCACTCAGCCATTGCACCAGCAGGTCTTCCGGTTCATCGCTGCTCAATTCGATTTGCCGGCGCTGCTCCGCCCGTATCGGAGCATCTTCCAACAGAAGATCATGGAATCCCCGGGCAGCTTCTTGAAAGAGCCCCGGCAAGCTCTCTGCCCAAACTTCCAGGGCGATATCGGCGGTGTGTGAAAGGATCTTATACATTTCGGATTTCGGAATTTTTGCCACGGATGAACGGGATGAACACGGATACCGAACGAGGTACAAAATATACGCGAAGGAATAGGAATAGTCAAATGGGGAATGCGGAATGAAAAACGCGAAGGGCGAAGGGCGAAGGGCGAAGGGCGAAGGGCGAAGGGCGAAGGGCGAAGGGCGAAGGGCGAAGGGCGAAGGGCGAAGGGCGAAGGGCGAAGGGCGAAGGGCGAAGGGCGAAGGGCGAAGGATAAAGGATAAAGGATAAAGGATAAAGGATAAAGGATAAAGGATAAAAAATAATGCGCACAAAAATCAATATCGTGAGCGCAGCGAACTAATATCGCGAGCGGCAGCGAGCAAACATCGTGAGCGCAGCGAACTAATATCGCGAGCGGCAGCGAGCAAACATCGTGAGCGCAGCGAACTAATATCGCGAGCGGCAGCGAGCAAACATCGTGAGCGCAGCGAACTAATATCGCGAGCGGCAGCGAGCAAACATCGTGAGCGCAGCGAACTAATATCGCGAGCGGCAGCGAGCAAACATCGTGAGCGCAGCGAACTAATATCGCGAGCAGCAGCGAGCAAACATCGCGAGCAAAGCGAACAAACATCTTGATTTCAGCGGGTAAATCGTTTAAGTTTGGTGCTCGTTTGTAAAATAGAAACCGAGTATTTATATAGTTCAGGAGAACCACGCTTTATGATGTCGAAAATCCACCAAATGACGACCTTCATCCTGGTCACCCTGGTCGTGTTGATCCTCGCTTTTATCGGCCTGATGATATTTGAATGGGGCGCCGACTATTCCGGCACCAACTTTTTTAACGAATATACGGTTGGCGAAGTCGATGGGGTCAAAATTCCTTATGAGCAATTCAACTTCAATGTTGCCCAGACCCGCCGCAATCAAGAGCAGCAGTCCGGCGGTTCGATGACGGAAGTTGAGACCAGCAAGCTGCGCAACCAGGTTTGGGATCAAACCATTACCCGGATTCTGCTTGGCAAAGAGATCGACAAGCTCAACATTGCCGTCACCAACGAAGATGTCAGCAACGGGGTGCTGCAGTTTATGTCGCAGCTCTACGGCAATGAGCCGCAGTTCCAGACCGACGGCCAGTTCGATGTCGACAAAATGAAAGCGGCCCTGAGCAATCCCCAGTTGGCCGGCCAGCTGGCGGAGATGGAACAGCAGATCGAGCAGGACATCCCCTATCAGAAGCTGCAGGAGATCGTCAGTGCCTCACTGATCGTGACCGAACAGGAAATGCGCGCGGAATTTATGCAGCAGAACCTCAGGGCGAAGATCCAGTACCTGATGGTGCCGGTATCCGCCTTCCGCACCCAGGAGGTAACCGCCAGCGATGACGAAATCAGCAAGTATTACAACAATAACAAGGATGAGTTTAAGACTCAGGAGACCCGCAAGCTGAAATATGCCGCCTTCTCTACTGCGCCCAGCGCAGACGACAGCTCGCGCTTCTTTAATATATTGAACGAGATCAAAAGCGAGGCACTGGCCGGGGAAGATTTTTCCCGCCTGGCCTTACGGGAATCGGAAGATCCCACCGTCACTCAGAACCAGGGCGACCTGGGGTATTTTGAACAGGGGGCGATGGTCAAGCCCTTCTCCGATGCCGCTTTCGCCGCCAATCCCGGCGACATCGTCGGCCCGGTGAAGAGCCAGTTCGGTTATCACATCATCAAGGTGATCGACAAAAAAGTTGAAGACGGCAAGGAAAAAGTGCATGCCGCCCATATCCTCAAAAAGCTGGAGGCCAGCGGCGGCACGCTGGATAACGCCTACAGCAAGGCGGAAGCCTTTGCGGAAACCGCCCAGAAAGACGGCTACAATATTGCTGCGGACAACCTGGGTGTCGAACTAAAGGAAACCAACAGTTTTGTTCAAAATGACGCCGGCATCATTCCCGGGGTTGGAGAACTATCGCCGGCAATGGCCTGGACGTTCGGCAAGGATGCCGGCACCATCTCCGAGGTGTTCTCCAACGACCAGGGGTACTATGTGTTTATGCTGGAAGCTATAGTGCCGGCCGGCTACCGCCCGCTGGAAGATGTGAAAGAACTGTGCAAGAGCCGCATCGAGATCCAGAAACGCAAGGACCTGGCGGCCGAATACGCCCGGAAAATTGCCCCCACCGTGCAGCAGGACAGCGATTTCAGAACCCTGGCAGCGAATGATCCGGAAAAGATCCTGGTGGCCGATACCACCGACTACTTCACCCGCAACATCACCGTGCGCGGGATCGGCCGGGCTCCGGCGGTGGTTGCCAAAGCCTTCAGCCTTCCCCTCAACCAGGTCTCCGGCATGCTGGAAACCGACCGGGGCTACTTTTTTATCCGGGTGACCGGGCGGGATGATTTCGATGAGACGGCCTTTGCGGCGCAGCGCACCACCCTGCGCAACCGCATCTTCCAACGCAAAGCGAACAATCTCTACCGGGAATGGCTGCAGACCCTGAAGGATAATGCGGATATCGAAGATTACCGTTATCAGTTTTATCGCAGTTAACCATTATTATTGCCACAGAGCCACAGAGTTCTGTGTCTCTGTGGCTAACACCGCTTGTATGACTTATGAACTTAAACTCAACGGAAAGAGCGCCTACGATGACGAAGGCGCTCTTTTAATTTGACACATTATAATGATGGATGCAGGAGGAACCTCATGGCGAAGATCAGACCTTTCCGCGGATTGCGGCCGGAAAAGAAATTGGCGGCAAAAGTGGCTGCCCCCCCGTATGATGTACTGAGCAGTGATGAAGCCCGGGAGAAGGCGGCAGGCAATCCCTACAGCTTTCTGCATGTGAACAAGCCGGAGATCGACCTGCCGCAGGAAATAAATATTTACGACCGCCAGGTATACGAAAAAGGGGCGGAGAACCTGCAGCGGCTGGTGGCCGACGGCATCCTGCGGCGCGACGAGCAGCCCCGCTTTTATATCTATAAACAGGTGATGGGTAATCACGAGCAGATCGGCCTGGTAGCCGGCGCCTCGGTGGAGGAGTACGAGCAGGACCGCATCAAGAAACATGAGCTCACCCGCCCAGACAAAGAAGACGACCGGGTCAACCATATCGACCATCTCAATGCCCAGGTCGGGCCGGTTTTCCTCACCTACCGCGCCCGCCCGAAGATCGATGCCCTGATCGCCGAGGTGGTCAAGCGGGCACCGGAATATGATTTCAACAGTGAAGGGGTGCAGCATACGCTCTGGGTGGTCGATATGCCCGGAATCATCGAAAAATTGCAACAGGAGTTTGCCCGGATCGATTATTTATATGTGGCCGACGGTCATCACCGTTCCGCGGCGGCAATGCGCATCAAGCAGAAACGTCAGGCGGCCAATCCCGCCCATACCGGCAACGAAGCCTATAATTTTTTCCTGACGGTGATCTTTCCTCACAACCAGATGCAGATCCTCGATTACAACCGGGTCGTGGCGGACCTGCACGGATTATCGCCCGAGGCCTTCCTGGAGGCGGTGGGTGAGAAATTTACCGTCACACCGGTGAAGGACAGCCACGCCGGCAAACCGGCTGCAGCGCACGATTTCGGGATGTACCTGGGAGGGAACTGGTACCGCCTCAGCGCCCGGCCGGGCAGCTTTGACGCCGAGGATCCGGTGCAACGGCTCGACGTCAGCATTCTGCAGGAAAATCTCCTGGCGCCCCTGCTGGGCATCCATGATCCCCGCAAGGATAAGCGGATCGATTTTGTAGGGGGAATTCGCGGCATGCGGGAACTGGAAAAGCGGGTGAACAGCGGTCAGTACCAGGTCGCATTTGCATTTTATCCCACCTCCATCGAAGACCTGATCGCGATTGCCGATGCCGGGCAGATCATGCCGCCCAAATCGACCTGGTTCGAGCCGAAGTTAAAATCGGGGTTGGTGGTGCATTTGCTGGATGAGTGAATGGGTTAATGGGTTGATGGGTATATGGGTGAATGAGTTGATGAGTATAAAATCAGCTTACGTCCGTCCGTTTTTACCCATTAACCCATCAACTCATTACAACAACTCCGCCAATGTCGGCAGATGCTTGCGTATTTCCACCCGCATAAATCCGGAGTTGATGTTTTCTTTGCCGATGATCGACAAAAATGCATCCTGCCCGGGAATTCGTTGAATGATGTATAGTCGTTTTTTGAACTGGATCTCCCAGAAATCCAGTTCTCCGCCTTTGAGGAACCGGGTATAGCGGGCGGTTTTTTCCAACAGGGCGGCGATAAAATTGCCCAGGTCGGTAATCACTTCCGGGCGGTCGGAAACCCGCCCTTCGTAGAAAAGCGGAAAACCGACTTTCGAATGCAAAAAGACATGCTCCACCCCTTCGGCCTTATAAAGCCGGCTGAGCATCTGCACGATTTGCTTTTGGCGCCGGCGCTTTTCCTGCTCGGCCTCTTCCTTCGCCAGGTCGGAATTTTCGTCCACCCGGCGCATGCTCTCCAGCAGCAGGCTTTGCCAGCCTTTGGAGATCGTCTCCCGTTCGGCAGTATGGTTGCGCAGTACCGCAAACTCCCCTCCCTGCCAGCTCATGATGTGGTAAAAGGCGTTTTCCCCCTCATAGCGCTCGGTTTCCGCATGCACGATGTTGCCTTCCTGAAAGTAGATCGTCCCCTGCTCTTCTTCGGTTTTGATCCGCAAAGCGGAGGTCAGACGGCCCAGACAGTTGAGCTGAATGATATCGCCTAACTGAAAATCTGACACGCTGCCCTTAAACCCTTTCTTGCGTTTCAGGGCATCGATAATCAGCTGGCGCAGCTCGTTGATCTCGAAAGGCTTCTCGATATAATTGAAACATCCCCGCTCATTGGCAGCCTTCTGCACGTCGGACGTGCCGTAGGCGGTCATGATCACCACCTTGGTGGTGGGATAGAGCTCTTTCACCTTCACCAAGAGATCCAGCCCGGAGACTTCCGGCATCCGCACGTCGGTAATTACCAGATCGAACGGCACCTGGTTGAGGATATCGATTGCCTCCCGTCCAGAATTGACGCAGGTGACCTCAAACTTATCGCGGTCTTTCGATAGCTTCTTGGAGAGGGTCCAGGTCAGATCCTCTTCATCATCGACGATCAGGACGCGTTTCTGACCTTCATTCATCGGAGGCAATTCCTCATGCTTAGATCAGGGCCTTGATATCATCCACCCGGTCGAGCTTTTCCCAGGTGAAGCGCTTTTCATCGCGGCCGAAATGTCCGTAGGCGGA
The DNA here is from genome assembly GCA_020635015.1 of Calditrichia bacterium. Lineage (GTDB taxonomy): Bacteria > Calditrichota > Calditrichia > RBG-13-44-9 > J075 > JACKAP01. The sequence continues at coordinate 576,408 of JACKAP010000002.1, forward strand.
AGTCTGGACATAGCCGGCGCTTTGCAGGTTCAGGGTTTTCATGATGCCGGCCGGGCGCAGATCGAAGATCTGCTTGATGATCTCGACAATGCGCGTTTCCGGAAGCTTGCCGGTGCCGAAGCTATCCACCATCACCGACACCGGATCGGCATGACCGATCACATAGGCCAGCTGGATTTCCAGCCGGTCGGCCACTCCGGCGGCCACCAGGTTCTTGGCCACATAACGGGCGGCGTAGGCGGCCGAACGATCGACCTTGGAGGGATCTTTACCGGAAAAAGCGCCGCCGCCATGACGGCCCATCCCACCGTAAGTGTCGACAATGATCTTGCGGCCGGTGAGGCCGGCATCGGAGGTGGGACCGCCGATGGTCCATACCCCGGTGCCGTTCATGATGTAGCTGCTGTCGCTTTTGTCAAAGGGGAGCTTGTATTTGGCGATCAGGGGATTGACGATCTGGCGGTAGACATCCTCCCGCACCTGACTGTTGCTGATGTCGGGATGGTGGGGCACCGCCACCACCACCTTCTCGATCGCCACCGGCTTCCAGTTCTCGTAGCGAACCGTCACCTGGGATTTGCCGTCCGGGCGCAGGTAGGGAATTTTGCCGCTGAGACGGGCTTCGTCGATCGCCCGGATGATCTGGTGGGCCATCGTGATGGGAAAGGGCATCAGCTCCGGGGTTTCGTTGCTGGCAAAACCAAACATCATACCCTGGTCCCCGGCACCGCCGGCATCGACGCCCACGGCGATCTCCGGCGACTGTTTATGAATGCGGTTGACGATCTCGCAATTGAAATCAAACTGCAGCGCCGGATCGTTGTATCCGATATCCTTGATCGCCTGGCGGGCCAGTTCCACGTAGTCGATCGCCTGGTCGTCCGGGACCGAAACCTCGCCAGTCAGCACCGTAAAATTTTGGGTCACCAGGGTTTCCACTGCCGAACGGTTTCCGGATATATCGCCTTCCAGGCCGTAAATGGCATCCACCATCGTATCCGAAATTCGGTCACAAACTTTATCGGGATGACCGGCAGAAACGGACTCCGAAGTGAACAAAAAACTGCTTTTCATCAAATTTCCTCCAATTAGTTCCTCTTTAAGACTTTGACCTATATAATGAAAATTGATGCCCACGAAATATCCTAAATGATACGAAAGACGCTAAATTTATATCTTTTTTAGGTGTCCTTTCGAGTATTTCGTGGGCCAAGTCTTAAAGTAGAATTAGACTTAATCAAAATTTTTCCATAGATAAGCCACGAATCAGCCTTTGATCTCCGCGCCGGCGCCTTTGATCCGCCAGATGGTCATCGGACCGGTCACCGTGGTGGAGTCGAAGGGGACGCCCCGCTCCTCGGCTTCGTGAGAGAGCCAGCCGATGGCCTGTTTTTGAGTCAGCTCCACTTTCTCTACCTGACCTTCCACCACTGCGGCATGGCCTTTGGCGCTCAGGGGGAAGACGATCTCGCCGTCTTTTACCTTGACGCGGATCTTCTCGCCGGCGCCGCCCTCCACATCGATCCAGCAGCCGCGCATCGGGCAAACTTCCGCCACGGTGCCTTCGATGCGCACCGTCTGACCCTCATAGCTGGCAGGATTGGCTAAAATAGCATCGATAGCGAGAGTTTCTTCCAGGGCCAGCGCGCTGCCGTAGCTACCGGCAGGATCGGCTTTCTCCAGGGCGGCTTTTTCGTTGTCCACAGCCGGAGCTTCTTCATGGGTCTGGGGTTGCTCCTGGGCGCAGGAAAATACCAAAACGGCCAGCAGGATGGTCAGGAAAATGTTTGCGTAACGCATGGTTTGTCTCCATGTTTTTATGAATAGTTTAAGATAAAGAAATATCGACTCAACTTTATGCTGCTGTGGCCATAAACACTGCTTCGCTTCCGATTATAATGGATTTATCTGTAACAATCAACCTTTAATGTACTGTTGCTCCAGACAGTCGAAAATTCGCAGGGCATGGTCATGAGCGTTCTCGATAAACCAGCGGCCGGTTTTCAGGCCGCCGCAAACCACCCCGGCCAGAAAGATCCCGGACCGGCGGGTCTCGAAGGTCTCCATATCGATCAGCGGGGTACGGAAGGCATCCTCTCCGATCTCGACGCCGAGCGATTCCAGAAAAGTGTAATTGGGGCGGTAGCCGGTCATGGCCAGCACGAAATCGTTTTCCAGGGTGATTATTCCCTCCGGGGTTTCGACATCGATCTCTCCTTCACGGATGGCCGTCACCCGGGAATTGAAATGGGCGATAATCGCTTTTTCGCTGATACGGTTCTCGATATCCGGTTTGACCCAGTATTTTACTGAGGACTTCAGTTCCGGCCCGCGGATGATCATGGTCACCTCTGCGCTGCGCCGGAAGGTCTCCAGCGCTACATCCACCGCCGAGTTACCCGCGCCGATCACCGCCACTTTATGATAGGCATAAGGATGGGGCTCGTCGAAGAAATGTTTTACCTTGGGGAGGTCTTCTCCCGGCACATCGAGCAGATTGGGGGTATCGTAAAAGCCGGTTGCCAGGATCACCGCCCCGGCGCGGTATACCGTGCGCGAGGTACGGATGCGGAAATCGCCGGCTTCCCCGTCGATGCCCAGCACCTCCTCGTAAAGCGATACGTTCAGTTCCCACTTCTCCTTCACCCGGCGGTAATATTCCAGCGCCTCCCGGCGGGTCGGCTTGTAGCCGTGAGCAATGAAGGGCACATCCCCGATCTCCAGTCGCTCGGAAGTGGAGAAGAAGGTCATATTGGTCGGGAAATGATAGATCGAATTCACCAGGCAGCCTTTTTCGACGATCCGGTAACTTAACCCCCGCTTCGCCGCTTCGATCCCGCAGGAAAATCCCACCGGCCCGGCCCCGACGATGAGAATGTCGTAATAATCAGTTTCCATTTGATATCCGGTTTCTTATTTTCGTGCCAGAATAAATATGGTATGTGAGCGGAAAGCAAGGGATTTTGTAGAAAGATGTGGAGGGCGTGGAGCGTGGAGCGTGGAGCGCAATAGAGTTGTATTTTACTGATAGCCAGCCAAGGTGTTAACAAATTATCTTCTCGCTCTACGCTCTTCGCTCCACGCTCTACGTTTATTTCGGCAGCAACGCGCCCCAGGGCTGATTGAACGCCTGCCCCTCCGGGGTGGCGATCTCCAGGGCGGGGGATTCGAGCAGCCCGAAAGCGGCGGCAATGGCGCCTTCGCCGGCTTTGCCGCTCAGGTTCTGCACCTGTTTAAGCGACCAGGCGCCGTCTTTATAATCGAAGCGGAGTTGCACCTGGTAGGGCACCGGCCGGATGGCCGATTTATAGCAGGCGCTGCGATCATTGGCCAGGGCTTCCGCTTCCGAGCCCCAGCCGGCCGGCAGGCCCAGCAGGGTAACGCCGGGAATATCACCGCAGGCCTGATTGGTCAGCTTTGTCATTGTGAGAACGATTTGGGCAGTATAAGGAATGATGGTATTGCCGCTGCTGCTCACCCCGTAGTTAACCTCTTTGCAGGTGTATTCGGCGATATAGCTGGCTGCGCCGGTGGGGCTTTTTTTACTTTCTTCCCGGCAGAGCAATTTCTGCTTGACCTGGAAAAATTCGGCGAAGCGGTTGACCACCGTCTCAAAAGAAGCTTCGATCTCCTGGTGCTCCTGCATCACCGCCGCGCTGTCAATTTCCTGGGCAAATCCGCCGCCGCTTAGCAGCAGCAGGGTCAGGGTAAAACAAGCCAAGCATTTCATCGCAACCTCCCGGTTTTATCGAGCGACTCGATTCATTTCCGGCAAAATAACCCTTTCCGGCAGCAACGGCATTGATGCACCGCATATCCGGGGGAAAAACATCAAGGAAATATCCCCAACTCTTTATACGCCAGCGCTACTTTATTGATCGCGCTGATAAACGCCGCGGTGCGCAGGGAGATTGCATCGTTATGCTGATGCTTCACCTCGCGGATCTGGCGGTAGGAGCTGATCATGGTCTCTTCCAGGCCGGAGTTGACCAGATCTTCTTCATCCGGGCCGTGCACGATGGTGTCGAAGAGCGCCTTGGGCAGCTTCTTGCCGGTCATTTCCTCCACGGTACGCAGCAGCCGGGTGTTGACATCCTCCTCGAAGCGCTTGTTCATCCGCCCGAAGCGCACGTGGGAGAGGTTCTTCAGCCACTCGAAATAAGAGACGGTCACCCCCCCGGCATTGAGATACATATCGGGAATGATGATCTTGCCGGCGGCCAGCAGCGCCTCGCTGGCATCGGCGGTCACCGGGCCGTTGGCCGCCTCAGCGATGATCCGCGCCTTGATTCGCCCGGCATTGTCCATGGTGATCTGGTTCTCCAGGGCCGCCGGCACCAGGATGTCGCAATCCAGTTCCAGGGCCTCGCTGTTTTTCGCCAGATTCTTCGCCCCGGGGAAATCCAGGATCGAGCCCTTCTCCCGGCGGTGCTTCGCCACCGCGTCCACATCCAGGCCCTTCGGCGCGTAAATCGCCCCCTCGTACTCGGCAATGCCCACGATCACCGCGCCGCCCTGCTGCAGAAATTTTGCTGCGTAATACCCCACATTACCCAACCCCTGCACCACCACCCGCTTGCCATCCAGACCGGGTTTCAGTCCCAGACGTTTCATGTCGTCTGCAATATCGCAGGCTTCACGGATGCCGAAAAAGGTGCCGCGCCCGGTGGCCTCGGTACGCCCGCGCACCCCGCCCTGGGGGATCGGCTTGCCGGTGACGCAGGCAAAAGCGTTGATGTTGCTGTCGGTCATGGAGTTGTAGGTATCGGCGATCCAGGACATCTCCCGCGCCCCGGTGCCGTAGTCCGGCGCCGGCACGTCGATCCCGGGGCCGATGAAGTTTTTCTTGATCAGCTCAAACGTATAGCGGCGGGTGATCCGCTCCAGCTCCGACTCCGAGAAATCGTTCTTGTTGATGCGGATGCCCCCCTTCGCCCCGCCGAAGGGCACATCGACAATGGCGCATTTATAAGTCATCAGCGCGGAAAGGGCCATCACCTCGTCCTCATTCACCGACGGCGCATAGCGAATGCCCCCCTTCACCGGCAGCTTATGCTGACTGTGTTCCGCCCGCCAGGCATTCACGGTAGTGATCGACCCGTCATCGCGCTTCACCGGAAAAGTGATGTGGTAGACGCTGTTGCAGATCTTGATCTGCGACAGAATCCCCTTATCATGTTTGGTGTACGCGGCGGCTTTATCGAAATTCTGATTCACCTGGTCAAAAAATTTGATGGTGCTCATAAAAGTACCTCTTGGTTTGGTTGATAGGGATGGATGAGACGTAAAGATATGGCAATATGTCCCTCTGCCGTGTTTTATCAACTGATCTTTGATCATCCGGCAGTGGCAGTAGCAGTAGCAGTGGCAGGAATTTGATTACAACTTCTACACGGAAGCTAAGAACTTCCGGAGCCGCCGCAGTTTGGCGGCTCCGGAAGTCAATACGCCTAGCTGAAGATGGTTTTTACGAACTCCCGGCGCATCCGGGCAATATTGACAATCGAGATCCCCTTGGGGCAGACCGCTTCGCATTCGCCATGATTGGAGCAATTACCAAAGCCTTCCGCATCCATTTGGGCGATCATGCGTTCGGCCCGGCGGGTGCGTTCCGGCGCGCCCTGGGGCAGGTAGGTGTATTGGGAGATCTTGGCACCGACAAACAGCGCCGCCGAGGCATTGGGACAGGCAGCGACGCAGGCACCGCAGCCGATGCATTCCGATGAGTCCATCGCCTTGTCGGCCATCTCCTTGGCGATCGGGATCGCGTTGCCGTCCGGGGCATTGCCGGTATTGACCGAGACGTACCCTCCGGCCGCAACGATCCGGTCGAAGGCACCGCGGTCGACCGCCAGGTCTTTGATCACCGGAAAGCCTTTCGCCCGGAAGGGCTCGATGGTGATGGTATCACCATCCTTATAATGGCGCATGTGCAGTTGGCAGCTGGCGGTGCGCTGTTGGGGCCCGTGGGGGATGCCGTCAATTACCAGGCTGCACATACCGCAGATCCCTTCCCGGCAGTCGTTGTCAAACTCCACCGGGTCCCCGCCATCCTTGATGATCTGCTCATTGAGCACATCCAGCATCTCCAGGAACGACATGTGCGGAGAGACATCCTTCAGCTGGTACGATTCAAAACGGCCTTTATCACTGGCATTCTTCTGCCGCCAGACATTCAAGTTTAAATTCAGTCTTTTGTCCATAGAGCGGATTCTCCTATTTATAGCTTCTCTGGGTCAATTTCACATATTCGAACGTCAGCGGTTCCTTGTGCATCAGCGGTTTTTTGCCGGTGCCCTGGTCTTCCCAAATCGCGGTGTAGCAGTAATTTTCATCATCACGCAGGGCTTCACCCTCCGGGGTCTGGAAGTCTTCCCGGAAGTGACCGCCGCAGGATTCGTTGCGTTCCAGGGCATCCAGAGCCATCAGTTCGCCCAGTTCCAGGAAATCGGCCACCCGCCCGGCAAATTCCAGATTTTTGTTGAGGTTTTTAGCATCGCCGGGAATCTGCACATTTTCCCAAAATTCCTTGCGGAGTTCCGGAATCAGTTTCAGCGCTTCCCGGAGGCCGTCGGCATTACGAGACATCCCCACCTTGTCCCACATGATCAAGCCGAGCTCGCGGTGGAATTCGGTGACGGTCTTCTTGCCCTTGATGTTGAGCAGCCGCTGGATATTATCGTTGATCTGTTTCACCGACTTGCTGAAGGGCTCGTCGGCGGTGCTCACCTTGGGCAGCTTCTCGCCGGCCAGGTACTCGCCGATGGTGTAAGGAATCACGAAGTAGCCGTCGGCCAATCCCTGCATCAGGGCGCTGGCGCCGAGTCGGTTGGCCCCGTGGTCGGAGAAGTTCGCCTCCCCGAGCACGAAGAGGCCGGGGATGGTGCTCATCAGGTTATAATCGACCCACAAGCCTCCCATGGTATAGTGCACAGCGGGGTAGATGCGCATCGGCGCCTTATAGGGATTCTCCCCGGTGATGCGTTCGTACATCTCGAAGAGGTTGCCGTAGCGGTCGCGGATGGTATCCTCGCCCAGCCGCTTGATGGCATCGGCGAAGTCCAGGTAGACGGCCAGTTTGGTCTCCCCTACCCCGCGGCCTTCGTCGCAGACGTATTTGGCGTTGCGCGAGGCCACATCCCGCGGTACCAGGTTGCCGTAAGAGGGATAGCGCCGTTCCAGGTAATAATCGCGATCGGCCTCGGGGATGTCGTTGGGATGGCGGTTATCACCGGCTTTTTTGGGCACCCACACCCGTCCGTCATTGCGCAGACTCTCGCTCATCAACGTCAGTTTGGATTGATAATCGCCGGAAACCGGGATGCAGGTGGGGTGGATCTGGGTAAAGTTGGGATTGGCAAAGAAGGCGCCCTTTTTGTAGCAGCGCCAGGCGGCGGTGGCATTGGAATTTTTGGCATTGGTGGAAAGGTAATAGATATTGCCGTAACCGCCGGTACAGAGCAGCACCGCGTCACCGCTGTAGGTTTCGATCTCGCCGGTGATCAGATTGCGCACCACGATGCCGCGGGCCTTGCCGTCGATCACCACCAGGTCGAGCATCTCCCGCCGGGCGAAGAGTTCCACCCCGCCGAGGTCGACCTGGCGCATCATCGCCCCGTAGGCGCCCAGCAGTAACTGCTGGCCGGTCTGTCCCCGGGCGTAGAAAGTACGCGATACCAGCACCCCGCCGAAAGAGCGGTTGGCCAGCAATCCGCCGTAATCCCGGGCAAAGGGCACGCCCTGGGCCACGCACTGATCGATGATATTGGTGCTCAGTTGCGCCAGGCGGTAGACGTTGGCCTCCCGGGCGCGGAAGTCGCCGCCTTTCACCGTATCATAAAACAGGCGGAAGACGCTGTCATTATCGTTCTGATAGTTCTTAGCGGCATTGATGCCCCCCTGGGCGGCGATGCTGTGTGCCCGGCGGGGGGAATCCTGGATGCAGAAGGTCTGCACCTGGTAGCCCAATTCCGCCAGGGAGGCGGAGGCCGAAGCGCCGGCCAGGCCGGTACCCACTACCAGGATCTTAAACTTGCGCTTGTTAGCCGGACTGACGACCTTAATGTTGTTCTTATGGCGGTCCCATTTCTGCTCGATGGGCCCATCCGGTATTTTGCTGTCTAAAATGCCATTTTTGCTCATTACTGCCTCCGAATCGTTTTCATTAAGTAAAGTAAACCGCTAGCGGCACCGCGAGGAAACCAAACGCCACAATCACCGCAATCGCGATGCCGATGGTGTAAATCGCTCCGGAATATTTGGGATGATTGGTGCCCAGCGACTGAAAGGCGCTCCAGAATCCGTGGCGCAGGTGATACCCCAGCAACAGCATGGTGAAGAGATATCCGAAGGTGTAGAGCGGTTGTTTGAACACCTCGACCACCAGCCGGTAAAGATCGCGCATTTCCACGCCATTGACCATCGTGCTGTAGTACGGCCCGTATTTGAATGTCTTGACGTGAATGATCACAAACACCAGCAGGATCAGGCCGGTGTAGATCATGGTGGTGGAAGAGATAGTCTTTTTACTCGGTTTGCCGGCGCTTTTCAGCATCCGGTATTTCACCGGCCGGGCCCGGCTGTTGTCCAGGGAAATGCTGATGCCGTTCCAGGCATGCACCACAAACGCCAGCACCAGCACGGCCTCGACAAAATACAGTAGCGGGCCAAGACTGATCAGGGTGTGAGAATACTTGTTGAACGCATCAGGTCCCCCCAGCAGGAAGGAAAGGTTGCCGACCATGTGAATGATCACAAAGAGCACCAGGAAAAGCCCGGACAGGGCCATCAGTACTTTTTTGGCAACCGTCATTCGGTATGCAGCACTAATCGATTGAGAAGCCATAGTCCTTTACTCACCTTAAGTTTAGGGTTAGTTTATAGGTAATCGTCACATTGATTGTTTATACGGCTATTGGCAGTTGGTCGTTGGTCATTGGCAAAAAACCGTTTTGACCAATAACCAACGGCCAATAGCCAATGACAAAGATTATCGTAGGGGAGGTTTGGTTGAAGCAAGCGATTCATAGGTTTCACCGGAGTCCCGACTGTAAGCCATTCGATACACACTCGCCAGAAACTTGATGCAGATCACAAACTTAAGCGGTTTTAAATAACACATCTTTGCTCATAAAATCAAGTTCTTTAGAAAATTTCGGTAAAATAAAAAACACTTGAAATCGCACTAGCCCGGCAATATATTTGCACGTTCTAAATTGATTTATCATAATACAGAGGCGGATTGACGCAATGGTTTACGGCTTATTGGTTACTTTATTTGTGATCGTATGTGTGTTAATGGTGATTGTGATCCTACTGCAGGCCAGCAAAGGGGGTGGTCTGGTCGGCTCTATCGGCGGCGTCGGCGGCAGCGGGGGCATTCTCGGCGCTCGTGGTGCTGCTAATTTGCTACAGAAAATGACCATCGGCCTGGGCATTGCCTATGGCGTTCTCTGCTTCCTGATCAGTCTGGTTGGTAAAACTGCCGTGGGTATTCCGGAAAGTAGAACCCAGGAGCAAATCCGCCAGGAGCAGCAGGTCCTTCCCCCGGTCAGCGATCCCGGCGAACTTCAGCCGGCAGCGCCCCAGGAGCAGCCGCAGCCTTCCCAGGATGACAGCGCCCAATAAATCTGCCGAAGATGCTGGAGTGGTGGAACTGGCAGACACGCTATCTTGAGGGGGTAGTGGGCTTCGGCTCGTGCGGGTTCAAGTCCCGCCTCCAGCACGTTTGAAAAATCCCGGCATTCCGCCGGGATTTTTTTTATATTCATCCGTGGACTAAAATCTTTGAATCGAAAAACCGAAACCGCCATCATGAATTATCAGCAAGCTATCTCGACAATTCAGGAAAAGCTGGGGCAGCGGGCGCCGCAGCGGCTGAAGATTCCCGAGTTTATTCCCTCGGCGATTATCCTTCCGCTGTTCGAAAAAAATGGGGAGGCGCATCTTCTGCTGACGGTGCGTACCGATACCGTCGCCCATCATAAGGGCCAGGTATCCTGTCCCGGCGGCGCCTGGGAAACCCAGGACGCCAGCCTGGAAGCAACCGCCCTGCGGGAAACCGAGGAGGAAGTGGGCATCCCCGCCGGCCACATCACGCTCATCGGACAATTAGATGACTTCCCCACCATCACCAACTTCATGGTCACCCCCTACATCGGCACCATCCCCTATCCCTACCAGAGCAATATTAACCGCGAGGAGGTTGCCGAACTGCTGGAAGTCCCCCTGGCGCTTTTTCTAAACGATCAGCATTTCGAGATGAAAGAAAAAACCTTCAACGGAAAACGCTATCCGGTTTATTATTATTATTTTAATCACGCGATTATCTGGGGCGTGACCGGTTTTATCCTGAACCGCTTTATCGAACTGGTGTTTGATTACAATCCGGCGCCGAAGAGTATCCGCAGCGATCCGCGCAATGAGGCATACCTGCGGGAGAATATTGTCCGGAAGGGAACCCAGAACTACAAGGATAAAGGATAAAGGTAAAAGGTTAAACGGAATACATACCGGAGAAGAAATTATCTTGACGACTGTACTCCTTTATCCTTCATCCTTTATCCTTTATCCTTGTAGTTAATTCGGAAATCGCTTTCCCTGCGCCGCCTGGCGTCTTAAATTGCCTGGGTCTAATTCATCTAAGATACCCATCAACATACAAAGGAGCTTACTATGTCTGTTGCCAAAATCACCGAAATCAGCGCAAGTTCGCCCAAAGGGTTCGACGAGGCGATTCATCTCGGACTGGACCGGGCGATGAAGACCCTGAAGAATGTGAAGTCGGCATGGGTCAAAGATCAGACGATCATTGTCAGCAACGACAAGATCAAAGAATACCGGGTGCTGCTAAAAGTCACCTTTTTGTTAAACGACTGAGCCTCATCCAGCGTTTGCGATAATTCCCGCTTCAAGATCATGCAAGATGCGTTGCCGCATCTTGCATGATCGATAACCCGCTTTACCCTTCATCACGCTTTTCGATCTCATTCAAAATCATTTTCAAGCATTACTTGCCAGGAGCGCATTCCGGTACCATGAAGATATCTTTTTTGCAAAAATTATTAACCGGGCAGGCCGATCCTCCGGTTGAGAAATCCGACGAAACCGCCCCATCCTGCCGCTATTGTGATAACCGGGCGGAAATAAGCTGCGTGAATTGCCTGAGCGGCAGTTGCCGTGCCTCCGGGCATATTTACCATATGTATATCACCAAACGGTACGGCACCGACGCCGATCAGGTGGGCGCCAAATTTTTTTATTACTGTCAAAGCTGCGCCGGATTTGTCTGTGTCGACTGCCTGGGCTTACGTGAAGGTTATCCCTGCGATCCGGCGGCATTGGAGAGCTATCCGTTCCAATGCCCCCATTGCGGGGGATCAGTGAGCGTACTGCGTTGCGACCATGCCAGCGGTCCGGAGGCGGTGGAGGCGCTGTTGGCCCATGCCGCAGCGCCGGTGGATGAAGCCGGGGAATACCTGCCGTACCAGGGCCATGACCGCCAACAGCAAACCCGGGCAGGCGAATTGCGATATATCAACTTCGGCCCGCGCTCCCGGGTGATGCAGCCGCAGGAATGCTGGGTGACGGATTTGCAGATCGAACGGCCCGGAGCACCCGGCATTTCCCTGCAAGTGGTGCACCGGGATCACCCCGCTCCGGCCACCGCCCTCCTCCTCAAGGAATCCGGCGACAAGGCCTATGGCCATGCCCTGCTTCCGGGGACGGTGTGGTACGATGCGGCGCTCTCCGGAAGCCCGGGCGTAGAGAAGAACACCGCTAAGCACTTCTCGCTGAGCGTGGATGATCACGGCCTGGCCATTGCCCACCTCGATGTCCAAACTGTTATCACAGTCATCAAAAGCGGCATCGCCCCGATTGCAGCCTTCCCTAACCTGCCGGAAAACGGGGATGCAAACGCGGTTACCGCTCCGCCCGCTTCCCCGTCCGACGGCTGGGCGGTGCGAATTCTGAAAGACCTCAGCGACAAGAAAATCTGGGATTATGAGACGCTGACCGCTCCGGAAGCGGACGCCTATGGCCCCGGCGCATCGCTCTCCCTGGCCGGCAGCACCGACTTGATTTATTATCACCTGGTGCGGGTATTTTTTTACGGGGTGCGCTATGCCGGCCTCCGCGATTATTTTTCTCACCCGGAATTCCGTCTGGCTTCGCCGGCCGAGACGGTTCAACTCGCGGACCTGGCCACATTCGGAGAAAGATCCCAGGCATACTGCATCACCCGCGAATTCGGCGGCTCGTTTCAGGAGCGCGCCTACCTGGTGGCCGACCGGGTGGAAGTGCGCTACAGTAACTTTGCCAGGGACGACTGAGCAGATTTAGATATCTTTTGCCTGGGAGGAATTCTCTCATTATCTTCTCCTAAACGGTATTCAGGAAACGGATATGCGAGCATGTGTCCGGAGCATCGCTGGCATTTTCTTTTGAGGTTGGCTTTGCCTGCAAAATGGCTTTCCGGCTTCCTGAGCGATCTGTGAATCAGGGTATTTATCATAAAGCGAAAAAACTCCACCCCAACCAAAGGAGAAAGACATGAGCGAAGAACTGATCACCAACCAAAACATCTCCATCGAAAAATTAAAAGAGCTTTTCGACAGTGCGTTCCTGGAAACGACAATCGATAAGGAAGGGGATCTGGTGCTGCAAGGCAATTACAAATGCTTCGTCGAGGTTCCGGAATCGAAGCGTTTCGTGCGTTTTGCCAGCTACATCATCGCCAGCGAAAATGCCAGTGACGAGGCGAAAGCAACCTATGCCAACCGCATCAATAAAGAACTGATCGTGGTGCGTGCCTATGCCATCGACAAGCTGTTCGTCTTCGATTCGCATATCTGGCTGGAAGGCGGGGTCACGCCGAAGAACATTGTGATGGGCTATAAATTTTTCGACAAAGTAGTGCCGGAAGCCCTGCGGATGGATGAAGGCGGGGTGTTTGCCTGAGCAGCGGCCGGTTTTTTTAACCGGGAGGGGATCCGGTTTCATAGCAGATTTTACCGCGGGCAACCGCCCCTGACCGGCTTGCTGGACGCTGCGCCGATCTGTCCCCGCTCCCAAGCTGACTGCAGATGGGTGCACCTCGCAGGAGATTGCTTCGGCATAATACGCCTCGCAATGACAGCAAGAATGACATTTTGAAACCCGGCTCGTACCATACAGTTCCTAAACGACACTTTTGGAATGACCCGGCGGGTTCATCATCATTCAGTAAAAATAATGTATTGGGGTAGCAACTCTTTTTGTAGCGACACTATTCATAGTGTCGCTACAAAAGAGAAAACGCTCAAAACCTCAACTTTATCGCTTCATCTACCCAAATACAAAATAATCGTTTATGACCCGCCGTTTGGTTCATAAACGATTATTTCAAGAGCACCATCTTGTGGAACTGCACAAAATCCCCGGCCCGCAAACGATAGAAATAGATCCCGCTGGCAACCTTCCCGCCGGTATTATCGCGGCCATCCCACTGCACCTGGTAGCGCCCGGCATTCTGGGTATCGCTCACCAGATTACGCACTTCCTGACCAAGCGCATTGTAGATGGTCAGCGCCACCTTGCTGCGCGCTTTCAGATCGTAGCGAATGGTGGTGGTGGGATTGAAGGGGTTGGGATAGTTCTGATGCAGGGCAAAATCCAGCGGAGCGGTCAGGCCGTTGTCACTAATGCCGGTCGCGCCGATGATTTCAATATCATTCCCTAACGTGACCCACAACTCCTGGGCCTTACGGGCCCGGTCCACCATCTCGGAGAAGTTGGTGCCGGCGGCGATGGCATAACCGAGCAACTTGGTTTCCCCGTTGTCCAGGCTGACCGGGGGCAGGCCGAAGCCATGGCCGTGATCCTGGGCGGAGCCGCCGTCGCCGTTGGGATTGGTGGCGCGGTTCTGGGTGATGTACTGCCACTTGTCGCCATCGGTCATGCGCGGGGGGTAAACCTCATCGGCCTGGATCAGCACCCGCCGGGCCTCGAAGACATTGGTGGTCAGCGGCACTATACCAATATAAGCATTGGCTCCGGCACCGGGATGGATCTCCAGGATCTCGATCGGGAAGGGATTGCCGTTATTCACCCCCACGATGCTGTTGGTAGAGTCGGTCACCACCTGCCCACGGTCGCTGGCGCTGGAAGCCACATCCCAGTCGTAATAGGCTCCAAGATGCAGCGCCGGGATATCTGCTCCGCTGGTGTTGGTCACATAGTAAGCCAGGGCCAGAATGCTCTCATAACCGCTAACATTGGCACTGTATGAAACCTCTTCAATGCTTACGCCGATGGGATTTTCTGCGAGAAGGTCGGCGTAGCGGCTGCGGAAGATGTTATAATCGCCGGCGCTTTCGTCGGCAATATTGGTCAGGAACTGGAAATCGGCATCAAATACTTGCTCCTCATCGCGGGCGGCGTCGGAGACGTGATTGGCGTCGGTGGCCACGATGATGCCCCCCTCAAACAGCCGCTGGCCGCTGCCGGTAGCGGGATTGAACTGGAAGCCGTTGCCCGGGCCGGCCGGGGGAAATTCATTCAGGAAGCCGATGTTACCCTCGTTGGTGACGGTCGCGCGCATCAGCGAGGTGACGTGATCCGTGTTCTGCTCGGTGGCCGGATCCTGGTCGTTGAACACCGGCACCACCTTACGCACCTGGTCGTTGCTGGGCAACTCATCGGTATCCAGGAAGGCGATCACCTTCATCTCCTGCTCCAGCCCGAAGGCGGTACCGGTATCCGGGGTCCAGGTAAAGTTGATCACGGTTGAGGAATCTGCCAACAGCGATACGAATTGACTGTCGAGCGCGACATCATCCACCAGGAAGGTCACTTTCACATCGGTTTCGTCGAGGTTGCCGTTATTGCTCACCATCACCCCGACATTGGCGGTGGTATCTTGATAGAACATCGCCGGCAGGTTGACGAACGGTCCCACCCCGTAATCATGATCGCCATTGAAAGGCGTCACCGAGAACTCGGCGATGCGGGTGCGCCAATTGAAGCTGCCGGTGCTCTGCACATATTCGTGGGTAAACCAGAAGGTCGTGTCGGTCACCGGATCGACATCCATGTGGGCATAATCGCCCCAACGGGAGACGTTGAGCTGCCCGCCGCCGCCGGCGATGATGGTTTCCTCCGGCAGGGTCATCACCCCGGGAGGGTCACTGGCCTGACGGCCGGTATGGCGGATCGAGGGAAAGGTGGTGCTGCTGGAGACGGTGTAACCGAGCGCGATCTCTCCGTTGGCGCCCATGGCGATGCTGCCCATCCAGCGATTCTCCTCATCCGGCGCATAGGTGCCCTGCTGGAACACCGACCAGCCGCTGCCCTCGTTACGCAGTTCGTACCAGCGCACCCCGGCGTGATTGGGGAAATCGTTGACATCGACGGTATGATTGGTCACCATCGACTGATGGGTGCCGAAATCGCGGTACGCCAGGCGGTACATGGTAAAGCCGCCGAGTGCGTCGAGATTGGGACCGACCGGCTGGGGAATCCCGGTGCCCAGGTTGCTGTCATAGGGATCGACCGGCAGGAAGGTGGGCCCGCTGATGCTGGAGTTCGCAGTGTTCGACCAGTCGACATTCACTTCAAACATCGCCAGGCGGTTAGGGCCGTCCTGATGGCCCAGGAAATACATCGGAGTGCCGGGCGCGGAGGGAGGACCGTCAAGATCGCTGGGCAGGAAGCCGTCGATGCCCGGCAGCAGGGCGGTCATGGAGAAACTCACCGCCTGGGCGGTCTGCCCGAGCAGCATCTGGTCGCGTTCAAAGGCCCAGGCCTGCATATCGAAGTTGGCGTTGAAAGCCCGGATGGTGCCGGTGTAAGCATCGCCCCACACCCCCAATTTGGGATAATCGTTGCCCGGGGTGCTGAAGCTATAGCGGTGATAGGCGCCTAGCGGATCAGGCGTCTGCGATACCGCAATGCACATCCCGTTCCCGAAATCGAACTGGGTCAGCACAAAGCGGTCGGCCACATGGTCGTAGAGCGCGATCGGGTCGCCGTCATTGCCGGTCTCGCACCCGCCGCCGAATCCACTGAAGAGGGTGTTGATGTTCACCGGGGCCATCAACTGGTTGCCCTGTTTGTCCCAAATGGCAAACTTGGAATTGACCATCTGTACCACATGGTTGGGACCGACCGCCAGGGTCGGATCGGGAGGCGCGACCCCGGAAAGGTTCGGCACCCCGTCAAAATTCTGGAAAATGGTGCTGGGACCGCTGGTGCCCATAAATCCCTGCAAGGCGCGGTCGACGGTCATGGGACCGTTATCGATAAAAACCGTCTCCGGAGCGGGCGGCATCAGCGGCTGGGTGCGGAATTCGGTTACTTCCGGATCGGCACTGTTTTTCTGCGCTTCCAGCGCCAGCTCGCGCAGCGGCCGGGAAGTGTCATGCCGGGAGTCGGTAATCACCCGCACAGGGCCGTTCTGGGCCCACACGCCGGCGGTCATGGTCAGAAACATCAGTATTGCGATGGCGGAACGTCTCATAGATACCTCTTGGTTTGGTGATTGGTTGTTGGTTGTTGGCGTTAGATGTTGGATGGTAGATGTTGGATGGTTAAGGTCAATTGGGGCATTTTCGTCTTCATACCAACTTATATACATCCAGGTCTGCATTTCCCCTATATCAAAAAGAATATTCCACTTACCCGGGCGGATGTAGGACCCATCACCGCATCGGTTTTTTACAGCCTGTCCATTTTTGAGAGCCAGAATGTTACGGAAAACGCCCCGGGTTAGCGATACCCGGTTTTCAGGAAGGTAATCCGTGGAATAAACATAAGGGGAAAGACGGGGCGAAGCAATCAAAATCCGTTCTGTTTGTGAATAATATTTACAACTTTTTTTGCATTTATATCGAGAAAACGCCCCCATTCAACCTGCGCAGACATGGCACACCGATTGTAATACTTTTCACGAAGTTGGAGGCAGTGCGGATTTCAGAGCTCGTTTTTTAATTCATATATAATTCTGGAATTTCTGCAACGGAGGTATTCTATAATGTATGCACTTTTAAAGCACCTGTATATGGGTGGACGGGTGTATGGGTATATGGGAAAAAACAACTCCCAAACCCATCAACCCATCAACCCATCAACCCATCAACCCATATACAAAAAATTTCTTACCTGCTTGCTGTTGTCGCTTCTATTTATCGGCGGGGTTTTTGCCCAGACCTACACCCCTTACACCCCTCCGCCGGGAAGCCCGCTGGCCAATCACGAACATCCCCGGCTCTATTTCACCGCCGACATGCTGCCCGGGATCAAAGCTTATATCGACGGGTATGAGTCGGCCAATTTTCAAACCTTCATCAATGCGCTCGACGGCGCCTACGGTGAATCGGCCGGCAGCAAGGACCGCAACTACCTGCTGCTGGACGCCAACAGCTATGCTTTCCTGTATCAGGCGACGACTTCCGGGCTGTTCGGCAATTACAGCTTCGGGCATAGCGCGGCGGAATACGGACAGAAGGCCTGGGAGCACGCCGCGGAGATCTCCGCCCAGATGATGACCGACGAACTCCACGAGACCTCCCACGCCGGGTTGTTCGGCTCCAGCGGGCAGGGCGGCTGGGTCAACCTCGCCCTGGGCGCAATCTACGACTGGTGCTACGATTACCTGACCCTCTCGCAGAAACAGGTAATCGCCGATGCCTTTATCTCCGCCTTCGAGAACCGCGACAGCGACACCGATCCGGGCGAGTATACCAAGCTGGGACTGACCATCACCTCGCAGTGCCACGACGTCGGAGTCGGCGGCATGGCGATGTGGGGCGATCCCCTGGGCAGCCAGTATACCGACACCGTGCAGGAGATGCTCAACGGCCTGCAGTGGCTGTGGTTCGACCGCCTCTACTACATGGGCGACCAGCTCTTCGAGAATACCACCGGCTGGAGCGAAGGGCCGGACTATTTCGGCGGCGCCACCACCACCATCTTCTGGTATACCGCTGCGCTCTCTTCGGCCATCAACACCAACCTGTTCCAGGAGATCCACTGGCTGCACGACATTCCCAAGTATCTCTATTTCTACGTGCTGCCGATGTCGATCGACGGTGAATCCCAGGGCTACTACACCCAGCGCAACGACGCCTGCTCCAACCGGGAGTGGGAAGGCATGGGCACCCTGCAGCAGTTGACGCCCCCGGCCCACTTCCTGAAAAATACCGATCCGGAATATGCCGGCTTCTACCGCTGGATCTGGGAAGACAGTCAATATCAGTTCACTTCCTACGCCTACGAGAACGAGGATCCCCGCCTCTACTGGCTGTTCTATAAATTCCTCTGGGGCAGCAAAGACGTGACCAAAAAGACCCCGGCGCAGATCGGCCTGCAGCAGACCTACCGCTTCGGGCTGGGCGATCTGATCATGAAAAGCGATCACACCACCCAGGATGCCACCAAGATCAATTTCTATACCCCGATGTATCACCTGCCCCGGCACTATCATAAGGATGCCGGCAGCTTCGTGATCTTCAAGTACGGCAACCTCGCTCTCGATGCGGGCGTGGCGAAGAGCGACAACAGCCTGCCCAAATCCGATAAGAGCGGCTACCCGATCTACCACAACATCCTGGCGATCGATGCCCCCGGCGGCGATCTGTATTACAGCTACGACATGGACACCGAAACCAGCGCCGATGCCTATTACGATCCGGAGAACCAGCCGGGCGGCGCCAACAATATCGGCAATATGGTCGCGCTGAAGGTGGCGCCGGATCTGTACGATTATGCCGATTTCGACTACACCCGCGCGTACAAGGGCGAGGATTACATGAACCGCATCCGCCGTAAGATGCTCTACATCCGCGATCCCCAGGCGCCCAATTATAGCAATAACGAGGAATATGTGGTGCTGTTCGATGATGTGGATGTGACCGACGCCAATATCACCCGGCGCTGGCTGCTGCACACCCCGGTGGAACCGCAGATCGTGGGGCAGAGCTGGCAGCAGGCGGGGAGCTGCTTCTGGACCTCCAACAGCGGCAACACCATCGAAGTGACCAACACCTACGGCAATTCCCACGGGAAATTGTACGTGAAATTCCTCGAACCGACCAGCTACCAGTTGCGCCTGCGCGGGGGCAACGAAGGCAGCGACTACCGCTGGTTCACCGATTCCGAAGGCAACGACCTGGCGGAACGGGGGCCCTTCTCCGATTGGGGCGCCTTCTGGGCCGGCACCCACCGGCTGGAGGTGGAAGACCTTAGCGGCGGCAGCACTTCCCAATACCTGGCGGTGATGCAGGTCGGCGACGCCAACACCCTGAGCGCCATGGTGCCGGTGGAGAAGATCACGGCCAACAACTTTGTCGGGGCGCTGATCAACGGCAACCGTCTGGCGCTGGTCAACAAGACCCCCAACCGTGTCGGCAGCTTGAGCTATTCCATCAATGCCAGCCAGAGCGTGCGCCACTACCTGACCGGCCTGCTGCCGGGCAATTACGACGTGCGCAAGAACGGCGTCAGCATCGCCACCGTGCCGGTGGACGGCCAGGGCGTGCTCTACTTCGAGCATAGTGGCGGGGGCAGCTTCGAACTCAGCGGCGGGGTGACAGGCATTTCCGGGGATGAACCGGTCGCAGAAGGCTTCCGGTTGGAGCAGAACTATCCCAACCCGTTCAATCCGGAGACGGTGATCAATTATCAGTTATCAGTTGTCAGTGATGTAGTTTTGGCGGTGTATAACCTTTTGGGAGAAAAAGTGGCCACTCTGGTGAATGCCCGCCAGGGCGCCGGGCAATACCAGGTGCAATGGAACGGGCGAGATCAGCTTGGCCGTCAGGTCAGTTCCGGGGTGTACCTCTACCGCCTGGAAGCAGGAGGGTTGGTGCAGAGTCGGAAGATGATTTTGATGCGGTAAGGCCGCTTCATCCGACAAAACTAAGTGCTACTTACCTTGAGAAAAGTGCTCGCCATGAACAGCAGGTTGGCAGTATAACCTGCTGTTCATGGCGAGCACTAATATTAGATCTTTCCCTCTTTCGCCAGCCGCCAATACTGCCGGCCCAGCGGGGTCAGGCGGCAGGGCTTGGAATGCATCGCGGCATAATACATGTGCTCTTCTCCCACCGGTTTCACCAGGTTCACCGCCCGGTATTTTTGCAGGTGTCCGAAGATTTTCTCGTGCTCCGCATCAGGAGGTTCGGCGGTGGGCTCGTAGGAAGGATCGAGCGGGTACTCCGCTTCGGGGTCGCTGAAATAATCGGGGATCTTGCGCAGGATCTCCAGGTCCACCGCCGGAGGGCACTTCCTCAGGTAGGTCAACCGCGAGACGTTGGTCTTGAACATCGGGCGCTGGTCCCAGGCGCCCATTGCTTCATCGACATAGGTGTAGATACTGCTGGGGGTGACGTTGCCGCGGATGTCCGATGCGCCCCCTTCCAGGGCATCACAGAGCAGGGTGGTGAAGATGCCGCCATTGCTGTTCTCCACCGCCGGCTCCTCCCGCTGGCTGGCAGTAATGATGGAAACCCCCTTCGCCAGGTGCGACTTGTCATCCCCCAGGATGCTGGAACTGCCGATCGCCCCGGAATGGCAGCAGTCGAGGAGGATGATCTTCTCCCGCGCCGGCGATTTATTGGCCAGGCCGGTTATCTCCTCCATGGAAACCCCCTCATCATGCTGCCGGGCATCAGAGGTCATCAGGTAGGCGCCGCTCTGGTTAATGATCCCGTGACCGGCAAAATAAAACAACGCCACCGCCGCATCGCGATTGAAGAGCTTGTTGAGGTGATCCCGGAACAGAGATTTGGTCACTTTCTGCTGCGGGTCGGTTAAGAGGAGGGTGTCAAAATTGCGTGCTTTGTCATGGTGCCGTTTCAACACTTTGTCGATCCGCCGGGCATCAAAAGCGCACCCCCTGAGCGGCACCGCGTGAGTGGTGTTGTTGATGCCGATGATCAATGCTCTGCGATCCATAATGGTCTCCTTTAGTTCGCTGCGCTCATGATGTTTGCGCTCCGCACGTCATTGGCGCTGTCGCGCGTCATTGGGCTTCGCCGTCATTAGCCCTTCGGGCGTGATTTACGGATACTTTCCTGACGCGCGGGCGCCAATGACGGGCGCAGCCCCAATACCGGCCAAAAGCCAAATGACGCCGCAGGCTAATGACGGCCGAAGGCCCCATAACGGCCGAAGGCCCAATGACGCCGCAGGCTAATGACGCGCGACAGCGCCAATGACGATTCTATATCCCCCCCATGCCCAAATTCACTCAGAGCGCGCCTGAAAAAATCACCGCAATCAGCAGCAACAAATACGGAATGGCAAATAAAAACGGCACCATCTGCTCTACCCGGGTCAATTGTAAATACTTTTTGCTGTCTTCACCTTTTCCCAGCACGTCCCATTCCCGGTCGTACATCGCCAGGGGAAGCTGCTGCTCAAACTCGTGGATGATCTTGAATTTGGCGGTGTTCAACTGGCGGTAGGAACGAATGTTGATATTCCACAGGGCGCAGAGGGCGACGCCCAGCAGCGCCACCGCGACCAATAGAATGGATTGATGCTGGCTGAACAGGCCTTTTTCCTGGGTCAGCAATACCAGGGTCAGCAAGCCGGAGAGCAAGGAAATGTAAAACCGGTTGGTCTGCCCCCGCCGGATACTGACCCGGTCGGCCATTTCCACGTAAAGTTTGTATTGTTCCAATAGCACACTGATTTGGTCCACAGCGCACGCTCCCGGGTTTTGAAATCGTATCAACGTTTTTGCTGTTTTCTATTTATTTGTTTGTAAATATACGACCGGTTGCCGATAAGGGCAACGTATCATGGTAATTTTTCGTTCCCAGCCATCGCCGCTCTCCGATTGCCAGCATCAAACCTGACAATTAGAATATGGTATACAATAGCGACCGGGATGCGAAATTCTCTCAAATAGATCCAGCGAATCCCCATAAATGCGATCCTCCCATGTTGTTTTTATCAATTGGCTTCGCTAAATTGGCCTGTGCCCATGACAATAGCCTAAATTCACGCGAAATTTGGATGTTTTAAGGATGCGGTCTGATGAAACGCTTTGACAAGCCCCCGTCTTTTAACGAACTGCTAGCGCATTGCTGCCGGGCCGATTCCCCCTACCATGAGCATGCCTGGAAAATATTCTGGGACCAATACTATGAACGGATCTGCCTTTATTCGACCCGCAGCTGCCGGCGCTGGAGGCTGCCCCGGCTGAACCGGCAGTTTTCGGAAGTGGTTAAAGACGTGGTGTGCAATGTTTTTGCGAGCTTGCGGAAGGGCCTGCATACCTATAATCTCGAAAACGGTGAAGCAGGTTTCAACCGCTGGTTGAGTACGATTTGCATCAATGCGACATTCAATTATATGAAATCCTTTTTTGAGTCGCAGCAAGATGAGCATGACCCGGCCAATACGGAAGAACTCCATGCCAAATTCTCCGCAGCCTTCCGGCAGGAGTTGAACAGCCTGGGCTCTACTCATCGCCGGGAACTGTTCGAGGAGGCGGTCGCCCTGCTCCGCATCACCAACAAGCAAAAACGTAATCTGGAGCGCAACATCAATATTTTCTATCTCAACATCTGGCAGGATTTACCCCAGGAGACCATCCTGGCCCATCCCTGCCTTAGCGGCACCGGGCACCGGGTGATCGAAGTAGAGACCCACCGGATGCGGGAAATTATCCGAAAATTCTGGGGAAGACTTGAAAAGTGAGAGAAAAGCAGCCGGCGTATGCTACTGCTATATGTGAACGGATTCATTTACCGGCGAATTAAATCTATGCTCATACTGAGGACGGTGTAATGCGGAGAACTTTTGCATGGGATATGGCGCATGGGGCATGGGGTATTACAGTGCGGGTGTCGGAACCTGCGCTTGCACATTACGGCGCCATGCACCACGCCCTTTGCCCCATGCCATAAAGCCGTACACGGTGCTCAGTATGAGCGTAAATCTATTATCATTGGGGGCATTATGAATAAACGACTGACCCTGGGAGAAGCCTTGCAACGGCTGACCCTCGAACGCAGCGGCGACGCCCCGCCAGAGCAGGAACCGCTCTCAGCCGAATCGGATGCCTATCTCGCACAATTGCGCGAGCAACTGGAGCGGCTCAGCACGGAAAAACGCTCCCGAGCGGTGCTGGGCGGTATCCCCCATCATTGCTGCCGCCTGAATCACCCCCATCTGCTTAACCATGAGGCGTTTTTCCTCTCGCTATACTTGCTGGAAAAAGCCCCGGAAGATTGTGAAAGACTCGCCATTCATCTCAATAATTGCTTTCCCTGTGCCGAAGTTTTTGCCGAGGTACTACGCGATTTCCGCAAACCGCAACCCAAAAATTCATAACCGCAGGAAAGAACCCGACCATGGCAACTATGTCTGCGCCATCCCATTCGATTATCCAGAGATACCTGACCGATCAACTTTCCGGCGACGAACGCCAGCAATTAACCGACCGCTCTGACCGCGACGAAACCGCCCGGTCTTTACTGAATCTGTTAGACCAGTTGCGAACCCGCTACCACTTCCGGGATCTCGCCGATAAAGATGATGATCCGATACCTCCGTCGGTCATCGTCGCCTGTCTGCAGGATCTCTGGGCCGGCCGCTTCGACCATCCGCAACTCGACACATTTGCCCGGCAGCTCTTCCATTCGGCGGGATTTTATGAACGGCTGTTTCTGAAGCTGGAAGAACAAACCGAGGTGCTGGCGCCGGCCGTACCGGGGGAACTGGATGGGATCACACTCCCGTCACGCGAGGAGGTATTTGCCAGCGCCGGCATCCACCCGCGCCGGAAACCCTTGATAATCCGCCTGGCGGGCTGGTCGCGGGAAAATCCCGGCTGGTTCGCCGCTGCGGCAGTGCTGTTGCTGTTGCTGCTCGCCGGCCCACCGGCCTGGATCGCGATCAATCGAGACCGCGAAGATTCCCCTGGTTATTATGTCGATGCCGGTGACAATCTCCCGTATGCACTGCCGGATATACCTTCTCTGCGCTCGACGGAAAGCGACAGCGGGCGCAGCATCGAATTCCGGAAACTGCTGTTTGCTTTTCAGAGCGGTTTGAGCAGCTATAACGGGCACGATTTCATCCAGGCAATCAAGTATTTCCGCCAGGCCACCCCCGAAGCGGAACAATTGCGCAACCGTGCGGATACAGACTCCCTCACCTTACGAATATTGCGCGACCGCTATTTTTACCTCGGTCTCTCACTGCTGAAAGTATCCCGCGTTCCCGATCTCGCCCCGTCAGTCACGGAAAAATACGTTCAGGAAGCTATCCAGACATTGAATCAAGCAAAGCGCCTCAGTCTCAAATATCAACTCTCCCAGGCCGACCGCGACCGCTATTTCCTGGGTATCGCTTATGAATTTGCCGGCGATATCAGGATGGCCCGTTCGGAAATGGAGGCGATCCCCTCTGGCAGCAAGTTTTATCCGGATAGCCAGAAACTGCGCCGTAAGTGGGATAAAAACTAACCCCATACCCGGAGAGGTCATCATGGATTCCACATACAACTATCTCCACGAAGCCGCTACCACCCAGTTTCTGCTGTTGCCGGCGGAACTGAATGCGGGAAAAGCCAATCGCGCCTTGAAGGCGTCGGACGTACCGTTTCTGGTGGTGCAGTCCCACGATGCGGAAGGAACAAACCATTATTATCTGTTCGAAAAATTCGATGCCCTCGAGGCACTATACGAGGCCTCGAGCGATACCCCGTTGCCGGAAGTGCTGCAACTGGCGCGCCGCGCTCCTCTGAAGGTTCTCGATGCCTTCACCCCGGTGGCGGAGGCCCCGGCGCAGTGCATGGTGCTGGATGACGGGTTGACGATCCGCTTCTATGACCGTTCTCTGCCCCCGGGAGATCAACGGCATGGCGAGGCGACCCGGGGAGGCGAAGGCATTCTCGGCGAGCCGGACATGCCCTCCCAGTATGCCCTGACCGCCAGCTTCCCCGACCGGGTGCAACTGGCGCAAACCTATTCCCTGTACGTCGGCATCACCGCCGATGAATATGCGCAGGGAGGCGCCACGCTGTTGCTGGAGGAAAAGCTGGAAGCCGGATCGGAAGTCGAGGTAATGGTAAGCGCCCGGAAAGGCTTTGAGTTGGAAGGCTCCCATGAAAAGACCCTGGTTTTTCTGCCCAGCGGAGAGCCCCAACCGCTGCAATTCAAGTTGACAGCCACCGATCCGGGGCGCGGTGATATCCGGGTCTATGCCTACCACCTGGGGCAGCCGCTCGGTGCCATCACCCTGAAACCGGAGGTGCAGCCGCTGGAACGCGCGGCCTTCCCGGCAGTGGATGCGCAGCACCGGCAGGGGATCGAGCGCATCTCCCTGCATCAGCCGGATCTCACCCTGATCATTCTGGAAGAACGGAAAGGAACCCGGCTCAACTTTAAAATGTTCCTCACCGGGCGCAATCCGGAACTGGAATTGAATTACAAGCGCTTTGACTCCCCGGAAATCCGCCGGGACCCTACCGCTTTCATCACGGAATTTTATCATCAGGTGGAAAAACTCAGCACCCGCAAACCCTACAACCCGGAGATCACCGCTCAGCGCCTCGCCGCCATGGGAGCCAGATTATACAATGAGCTGTTCCCGGAAGATCTGCGCCAGTTGCTCTGGCGGCTTCAGGATCAGATCACCTCGGTGCTGATCCAGGCCGACGAGCCCTGGATTCCCTGGGAGATGTGCCGGCTGGTCGGCAGGGAGAACGGCCGGGTGGTTGAGGGGCCGTACCTCTGCGAAAAATTTGCCCTGACCCGCTGGATTCCCTCAATCGAAATGCGCTCCCGGCTGGGCCTTAACCGCATGGCCCTGGTGGTGCCGCGGGATGCCGGGTTGCCCAATGTCAAGGCGGAACGGGATTATTTACTGAACCTGAACAGTCGCGCCCGGGGAGTGGAGCGGATCACCGCCGGCTATTCGGAAGTGCGGGAGGCGATGGCCCGCGGCGAATACGACGCCTGGCACTTCAGCGGCCACGGCGGGTTTCACGCCAAGGACGTCGACCATACCCTGATCGTGCTCGAGAACGAAGAGCCGCTGCGGGTGGAGGATCTCAACGGCATCACCGAAAACGTCGGCATCACCCATCCGCTGGTATTCCTCAACGCCTGCCAGGTGGGGCGCGCTGACCTGGGCCTGACCGGCTTAGGCGGCTGGGCGCAACGCTTCCTGAAGGTGGGCGCGTCCGCTTTCATCGGCGCTTACTGGCTGATTCAGGATAAGCCGGCATACCTCTTCACCACCTATTTCTACGACAACCTGCTCAAGCAGCAACTGTCCATCGGCGAGGCCACCCGCCAGGCGCGCCTGAGCATCAAGGCGCTCGGCACCCCGGACTGGCTGGCCTATACGGTGTATGCCAATCCACTGGCGAAGGTGGAGATTTAGAAGAAAAGGATAAAGGATAAGGGGGAAAGGATAAAGGGTGAAATTTTGTTTATGGGTGGATGGATGGGGTTTGATCACCTGATCTCAGATGCTTTTAAAGCTGACACGGAGAGCAGTCTTCAGTTTTTTTGCATGGGGCATGGGGCATGGCGCCGTGATGCGCAAGCGCATGTTCCGACACCCGCACGGTAATACACCATGCCTTTAGCCCCATGCAAAAGTTCTCCGTATTACACAGTGCCCAGGATGAGTGAAGGGGAAAGGATAGCAGCGGGTGCTGCTATTCTGCCGGCTTGCCCTGCAGCAGGATCGCGCCATCCTCCCGTCCATCCTTACCGTAACGAGCGATGGCGTGCTGGCCGAGGGCAAAGGCGAAGGGGAGATCGCGCCCGGCGCCCAGAGCGTCGTAGAAAGGCACTGCAAAATTGACCGCATTCCGGTCGAGGATCTTTCCCTGCATGCCGATCACATTATGAATCGATATCTTCTACTCCCCCCGCAAAAACCGGAACAGCGATTCTCCCCCGCCGCCCCGGCTCACCATCCCGGGATCGCCACCGCTGCGGGTGACAGGACCGTTGCCGCCCGAATTGGGCAGGCCCTTCATCAGCGTCTGGATAATCAGCGGTGCGGAGGCGCCGACATTGATCGCCAGCAGGCGATTTCCGGGATCGATGCCGTAAAGATCGGCCAGCAGCCCTCCGACGCCGATCATCAGCAGGGTGACCAGCCAATAAAACACCTTTCTGGCATAGTCGGGCATGTTGGGCGATTCCCGCAGGTTATACCATTTTAACAGCTCTGCCAGAAACCCTCCTGCCGTGCCCCAGATGAATACTTGCCAATCGATGCCCATGGTACGCCTCCTGTTGGTTAGAAATATTTGCTTAGGTTGAGAATCCAAGTATTTGAATAGGGCAAAAGATATGTTTTAACCACATTGCCTTGCACCAAGGCCACACCAAGCGCCATGCCGCATGCAGAGAAATAGTTGTAGCAGCCGGATTACGTTATGCTGGAGTTTATAAATAATCCGGCAAAATTGCAAAATATTTATTGCTGGATTCCGACGGCACTGCCGATTCGGCCAGGCCATGAATCTCTTCCGGGCTGGCGATCTTGATATAGCGGGGCATTTTTCAGCATGAAGCGGTATTCGGAACGCTCCCGGGACTCGTCGAACTGACAGTTGGCCCCGCCGTTCTGCTCCAGCGGCACGGTGAGGTAGACATTGACGGAACATATAATCGGGTTTGGCACAAACGTGCCGCTGGAAACCCTATTCGACGATAGTCGAGCATCACGCATTTATACGCAGATGTGTCTAAACTGACAAGTCGAATTGGCATTTCGCTTAATCGCCTGTTTTTAATGAACTCACATGACATTTTTGGCCCGATATGCAGCCGCGGTGGGATAGGGCTGCCTACCGTGATAGACGTTTTCCTCGGGTTGGCATGGACAATCTAAATTGCTAGCGAATAAAATTAGATGTTTATATCGCTTGGCCTGGATTTTGTAACATTAATGAATGCATCTGCCCAAAAACGCACAACCGACAACCAATCTAACTGGCAGGTGTACCGGTCTATACAAAATTCGGAGAGGTCATTATGCGAAATTATCTTGAGAAACTGGAAGAAAAATTCGTTTTCCGCACCTCCCACATGTTCTTCCACATTCTGGTGGGAGCGGCGATGCTGGTGATCATCGGGGGTATCCTGCTGTTTTTATGGGGCATGACCCCTTCCTTCAAACCCGGCGTATCCAAAAGCGAGTATCCGCCGGTGGTGGAAGTCACCACTCAGGAATTAGCGGCGGCCGTACTGCCGAAAGCGGAGTTGGAAAAAGGAACTGCCGCGAGTGAAGCGGGCACTGTAACGGCCGGGGACCCGGGTGAAGCACCGGCGGCCGCTCAGAGTTCGGTCGATCCGGCGCAAAAAATGTATGAAGACCAGATCGACAGCCTTAAGGTACTGCTACCCCCGGAAAAATTCAGCTGGGTCGATCAAGGGCACTGGCAGCGCAGCTATTACCGGAACCGTTGGGTGGTCGATGTCTATGGCATTCAGTCCCGGCTTAATGCCGCATTTAGCAGCGCCAATGCCCGGTCTTTTGATGACAAAGCAATCGTGCTGCGCAGCTATCTGCCGCTGTTGTCCGGATTTGAAGAAACTGAGCGCCTGGCCGCGCTGAAGTCGTTGATCACCTATAGCAAAGACGATCCCGTCACCACCCAAGGCAATATGGCGCTTCTCCAGCAGGCGATCGTGGCCTTTCCGGCGGACCAGGCGGAGGTGCTGAACGCACTGGCGGAATTCGGCCAGAAGAATCCCCGCGACGGACGGGCGTTTATCCGCTATGCCAGCGAGATCATCCCCCGCTTCGATCCGGCGCATGCTACTGAAGTGCTGGGCACGCTGGTGCGCACCTACTACAATTATTTTGACGATATCGAACGCCAGAAACGCGCCACGGAGACCTTCTTTCCACTGCTAAGCACCTTCGAGGGAAAATACCAGGCAAAAGCCCTGGAGCAGTATTACGGCATGTATCTGCAAAAGAACCGCGAGCGCGAGCAGCAGGTGGTACAGATCGACCAGCGATACCAGAACGAACTGCAGCAAGCCGAGGCGGTGCTGGCCCAAAAACGCGCAGAAAAAGCGGTGAATCGCTATTACGGCATGCTGGCGATCGGCGGCAGCCTGGTGTTCATTTCCATCATCGCGCTGGTGTTGGTGCTGCTTTCCATTCAGCGCAATGTGCGGGCGCTCGCTTCAGAGGTTTCGGCAAAAGAATCGGTTGCTGGCAACGTAGAAGCAATGTGAGAATAAGAATGACAAGGTAAAACTTTTGCCATGGATTTCCACCGATGAGCACGGATTAAGCCCGCTGAATAGCAAGCAATAACAAAATCCGTATGTATCCGTGTAAATCCGTGGCAAAATTATTACCCCTCATTCAATTTGTAATTGACATTGAGAGTGCTTCCGCATATAGCGCTTTGCCCCGACGCCTCACCGCATTATATTTGGCGATGCAATTTTTCAAACAACTTTATTTATCGGCCTTCTGCTGCCTGGCCCTGACCATCGCCCCCCTCTATTCTCAATCCCCCTGGCTCCCCCTCCCTTCCCCGGTAACCCACAACCTGCGCGCCCTCAGCTTTGTCAGCAATGACAGCGGCTGGGTGGCGGGGGACAGCGGCACGGTGCTGCTAACCACCGACGGGGGCGACAGTTGGCTCCTCCAGGATCCCGGGGTGACGCACGATATCGGCGATATTGTTTTCCTCGACCGCCGGCACGGCTGGGCGCTGGCTCAGGATGTGTCATTCGGGGATAAGGGGACTTACGGCACGTATATCCTGCGTACGGCGGACGGCGGTGAAAGCTGGGATTCATTGTTCATTGCGCTGGAATTACTTCATGCGATCACCTTCCTGGACACCCTCAACGGCTGGGCGGGAGGCGAGTTCGGCACCATCCTGAACAGCACTGACGGGGGAGCCTCCTGGACCCGGGCGGCGGTGGATTCCACCATCTTCAGCTTTCACCCGGTGCGGAACATCCGATTTTTTTCGCCGGATCTGGGGATTGCGATCGGTGGGCGCTACGATCAGGTGGGGGCGATCTGGCGGCTGGGCGGGGAGGGCATGCCCTGGCAGGCCAGCGGCATCGGCCCGGAGCCGCTCAACGATATTTTTTTCCGCGATTCCCTTAACTTCCTGGCGGTGGGGGGCGACCTGGATTATGGCGCCAGCCTGGTGCGCTCGTTCGATGGCGGCCTCTCCTGGAGTTACCAGCTGCTGGGCATCTTCGGCGAAGCCACCGCCCTGTCCTTCCGCACCCCCAGCGAAGGCTGGGCCACCCTGAGCTTTGCGGGCACCTATATGGTCACCGGCAACGGCGGGATCAGTTGGAACGATGCCCCCACGCCCGGCCAGGTGCCGGTCTATGATATCACCTTCACCGACACTGCCACCGGCTACATGGTGGGCAACGGTGGGGCGATCTTTAAATATAATCCCGCGGTGCTGGGGATGAGGGCAGATGAACCGGGAGCCGCGCCGGGGTTTGAACTTTATCCCAATTATCCCAATCCGTTTAATCCGGGGACAGTTATCAGTTATCAGTTGTCAGTGGTCAGTAAGATTGTGCTGGAGGTTTTCGATCTTGCGGGGCGAAAGGTAGTGACGCTGGTGGAGGGGGAGCAGCGACCCGGGTTTCACCAGGTACGCTGGGAGGGACGGGACAGCACCGGGCAGGCGGTGAGTTCCGGGGTGTATTTTTACCGTCTGAGCGCGGTTTCGGCGGCAGGGAGCCGTTCCCGGAGCGGTAAGATGGTGTTGTTGAAATAATCCGCGGCCTGCGGCCGCAACCAAATGGTATATGACTATGTGAGCTATTGGTCATTGGCTTTTGGTTAAAAACACTTTTTTTCGATGGCCCAGCACCAACAACCAATAGCTGACCTTGTATTTTTACAAAATTATCTACACTGCATTAAATCTGCACATCCCGGGAATTATCGGTAAGGGAAGTTCGGTTTTTACCGGCTTTACCATCCTGGAAAGGGCAGCCGCTGCCGGCGTTGTCCTTGCCGCCTTGCAGATAAGGGCATTCATTCTGACCGGCCCCGGCGGATTGATCCATTCGTCCCGAGCGGTAGGGGCAGTCGCTCTGGCCGGCTTCCGCGGAGCGATCCATCCGGCCGGACAGATAGGGGCATTCAGCATGTGCATTGCCGGCAGACTGCTTCATTTTTCCCTGCAGGTAAGGACATTGCACATCACCGGCAGACTGCGCAACGGCTACCGTGTCATCGCCGGCAGATTGCGCTTGTTGCGGTCCCCACATCAACACACTGGCACCCAATGCGACACCAAAGATGAAGCTCAAGAAGAGTTTCATATATTTTATCTCCTTATGTTTAAATGATTGTATGTATGGGTTGGCGGGCGGAGGCGAGTCTTACCCGCCTCCGCCCGCCAACCCATAAACTCATCGACATTATACTTTTCCACTTGCACGATAAGAAAATATTTACTATTAATCCAATCGATTATTTTTATACAATTATCATCATTATCTATAATTAATTATGACCATCGTTCAACTGGAGTACATCGTTGCGGTTGCTAATCAGGGCAGCTTCTCCCGGGCGGCGGAGGCCTGCGGGGTGACCCAGCCGACCTTAAGCATGCAGATTCAGAAGCTGGAAGCTGAACTGGGCATCACCATTTTCGACCGGAGCAAGCAGCCGATCAAAACCACCCCATTAGGGGAGGAGATTCTCGCCCAGGCCCGGGCTAATCTGCAGGGCATGCGCCGGATCAAGGAGATCATTGCCGAGCAGGCCAGCGAGGTCAAGGGGCAGTTGCGTATCGGCATCATCCCCACTCTGGCGCCTTATCTGCTGCCGCTGTTTGTGAAGGATTTTCTGAAGCAATATCCGCTGGTGCAGTTGTCGATCGAGGAGTTGGTGTCGGAGCAGATCATTCAGAAACTGCAGCAGGATAATCTGGATGTGGGTATTCTGGTGACGCCCTTGAAGGACCGCACCATCCTGGAGATCCCCTTATTCTACGAAACCTTCGTCGCCTACATGTCTTCCAATCATCCCCTGATCCATCACGATTTTATCGCCCTGCAGGATTTGAACATCGATGAGATGCTCTTGCTGAGCGAGGGACATTGCTTCCGTGAGCAGGTGGTCAACATCTGCCCGGAGAGCCGCCAGCGCGAATTCCCCGGCCAACTGCGTTTCGAGAGCGGAAGCCTGGAGACCCTGAAACGCATCATCGAGAACGACTTCGGCTACACCCTGCTGCCGGAGCTGGCAGTGCTCAATCTGCCGGCCGAAAAACGCAAGTATCTCCGCGAGCTAACCTACCCCAAACCGGTGCGCGAGGTCAGCCTGGCCCTCCACCGCGGGATTTTGAAGCGCAACCTGATCGAGGCGCTGAAGGCGGAGATTTTGAAGCATATCCCGGCGCAGCTTAAAGACGGGATGCGGGGGAAGGTGGTGGGGTGGCGGTGAGCGGGTGTTGTTGTCGGTTGTCAGTTGTCAGTTGTCAGTTCTCCGTACTGCACTAGCACAAAATTTTGTTTTTTGAGCAAAATTTTCTGGTAAATGTATTACAATGAGCATTTACCGCTGAGCATTCAGCATTTACCATTTGGTTGCGGCCATAGGCCGCGCCAAGAACTCTGTGTCTCTGTGGCAATTATATTTGATATTCAATATTTTATGCTTCGATCGATCCTGAACTACCTCAGCAGCAGCAGTTTCAACGACCTGCTGACTCCCCCCGCCTCCATCCGGCAAAAATACACCCCGCTCGCAGCCGGAAAACCGTAGGCATTCCGCCCGTCCCATCTCACCTCATACCGCCCCGCCCCCTGCCGCGCATCTACCAACGTGCACACCTGCCGTCCCAACACATCAAAGATGCGCAGCTTCACATCACTGACCACTGACAACTGATAACTGACAACTGTCCCCGGATTAAACGGATTGGGATAATTCTGATACAGCTCAAATCCTGCCGGTACCCTCATTTCCCCCACCGGCGGCAGCGCGGTGATCCCCCCGCCGTCTTCCGTGGCCATGATCGCGCCGTAGTCGCCGCTCACCCAGCCGGTATTGACATCGATAAAGCAGACCGAGCTGATATCGTACCAGGTGCGGGTGGTCTGGGGATGCCAGGTGGCCCCGCCGTCAGTGGTGCGCAGGATGGTGCCGTTGCGGCCGGTCACCCAGCCGTTATCGAGATCGATAAAATCGACCGCATGCAGCAGCTCGAAAGTGCCGCTGTTCTGGGGCGTCCAGGTAGTGCCGCCGTCAGTAGTATGGAAGATGCCCCCGTCGATTCCCACCGCCCAGCCGTGGCTGACATCGACAAAATCGATCCCGGCAAAGCGGATGGAGGTGCCGCTGCTCTGCGCGCTCCAACTGGCGCCGCCGTTGGTGGTGTGGATCATCACCCCTTCCAGGCCGCAGGCCCAGCCGTGCTGGGCATCGACAAATTTGACCGCATGCAGCGGCAGGGGCGCAATGCCGCTGGTTTGTGCGCTCCAGTTGGCGCCGCCGTCGGTGGTATGGTAGATCACCCCATAGCGCCCCACCGCCCAGCCGAGATCGGCATCGACCATATCAAATGCGTAGAGGTCGGTGCCCAGAGTATCCGCCCGTATCCAGTTTGCGCCGCCGTTGCCGGTGCGCAGCACGATGCCCTCATCGCCGACCGCGCAGCCGTGGGAGGCATCGGCGAAATCCAGCGCAAACAGCGCGAAGGGCGCCCGCGCCTGCTCCTCCCAGCTCTGGCCGCTGTTGGCGGTATTCAGGATGATGCCGCTGTCCCCCACCGCCCAGCCGTGGAAAGTGTCGGCGAATTTCAGAGCGTGGAGCCAGGCCCGGGTGCCGCGGCTCTTCCGGGTCCAACTTTGGCCGAGGTCGGTGGTTTTCAGGATCACGCCGTCTTCCCCGGCTGCCCAGACCTGGTTGCGGATGCACAGAGTGTTCAGCCGGCCGGCAAACCCGCTGTTCTCCGGAAACCAGCTGGCGCCGCCGTCATTGGTCGCCATTACCACGCCATGGTTACCCGCCGCCAGCGCCCAGTTGGTGCCGATATTGCGGATCGCGAACAGATCCTCGCTGATGCCGGTATATTCCTGGGTCCAGTGCAGGCCGTTGTCGCTGGTGCGGAGGATCACCCCATTGGCGCCGCAGATCCGGGCGATATCCGGCACGGTGAAATGCACCGAGAACAAATCGGCCGCGGTGCCGGCGCTCTGCGCCAGCCAACTGGCACCGCCATTCTCGGTATAAAGGATGGTGCCCTGCAGCCCCACCGCCCAGCCATGAAAACCGTCGTGAAAATACAGCGACCTCAGCGGCACCGCCACGCCGCTGGATTGCGCCACCCAGCTGTTGCCGCCATCGGTGGTATGCAGCAGGGTGCCGGCGGTGCCGGCGGCGAATCCGCTATCGGGACCGGTAAAATAGATATCATAGAGCGTGGCATTGCTGCCGCTGCTCTGCACCGTCCAGGAGAGGCCGCCGTTGGCGGTATGCAGGATCAGACCGTTGTGCCCGGCGATCCAGCCGCGGTCCCAATCGATGAAATGCACCGCGTAGAGGGGATCGCTCCCAAAGTATTGCTGCTCCCAGCTCACCCCGCTGTCAAACGAATAAAGGATAGTGCCGTAATTGCCCACCGCCCAGCCGCGGTTGGCATCGACGAAGTAGAAATCGTGCAGTTCGTGGGGCTGGGGCCAGGGGTTTTGCCAGTGCCAGCCAGCCAGGGCAAGGTGGGTCAGCAAAAGCTGGAGCGCCCACACGGCGGAGAAAAAAAGTCTTGCTTTCATCGGTATCCCCTTCTGGGTTATTCACCATTGTGCAATTAATGCCGGGCCTAAGATTGCCGCCAGCAAGGCCAGGAGGATTATGATCACCGCTTTTCCGCTGCCTCCCCCCATCTTTTCGATGGCCACCTGCCGTGTTTGAGGGTTCCGGTTGCGCAATTTGGCTTCCACGATCTTTCTACGGGCATGGTGATAATACAGGTAATTGCCAAACATCCCCAGTAATATCCAGTCGAAATATCTGACAAGGTAGCTGGCAAACCAGGGAAGATCGAATTGGAACTTTAAGGATAGCCGGATCAGGAATAAGCCCGCCAGGATATAGGCATAGTAGTACATCTTCCGGTAGGCGAACCACATAAAATGGAAGAAAAACGCCGCCCAGTTCCAGGTGATTTTTTTACCGGTTGCTTCAATTTGTTTCCATTTCTCCAGGTAATACTCGCCATCGATGCCTGCAAAGCGCTTCAGATCCACATGCTCGACCGCCAGTTCATCCGCATTGGCATCAACTATTTCATCAGGAGAGGAGACTGTTTCCGGTGGGGCCGCGTGCGCATCGGCGAAATCCTGCGCTTCTTTAATCGTATATGCCGCCGTATCCGAGCGGTTGATCAGTTCCTGCTGAAAAGTCAGCCCGCTGATTACCGTCGGAGGCACATTTTGATACGCGAGCAATTGACCGCACAGTTCCTGCGCTTCGGCAAACCGGCTGCTCCGACGCAGCAAATCGACCAGCACGGCGCCTTTGATGATCTCATCCTGTTTATCTTTAAAGGGTTGCCAGGTCTCCAGTATTGCAATGGCCGAGCCGCGGCATTCCCGCGCCAGCTCAGTCAAATTTTGATCGTCGCAGACCCAGGCCGCATACATATGGGCCAGGCGTGCTTGCTCCAGATCCATCTCAATAACCAGCATGGCATAGCAACGGAAATGCCGCACCAATTCCGGCAGAGCCTCATCGTTCAATGTTTTCTGATAATTATCCCGGGCAATGATCTCTTTCGCATTGGGAATCGGCGTGGCAATCATTTGATTGCAGTATCCGCAGGACGGGCAGCACTGCACCCACATCCCCATGGTCGAGCGCAGCATCTTTGCCGGGCGCAGGTCCAGATCGGGGCTTCCCAACTGATTTGAACTCAGTAATATTTGATGCCGACTTTCTTCCCCGCAGACCGCGCAGGGAATCGATTGTTGGTCAACAGTAGTCATGATGCCGCACCGATTGACTTTATAGAGTTCGGAATAAACTTAGACATTTATGATAGAATTGATGCAATATTTGCAGGAAACCTAACCAACCTGCTCCGCCAACCGCGCTATCCAGCGCAGTGTCAATTGCACCTGCATTTGGCAGCGGAACCGGTTTAAGTGCTCCCGCCCGCCGGCAACGCTGCTATCCGCCGCCAGGGGGCAGTAATCCGGGCATCCCCGGGCACAGTGATAGATGTTGATGCAGTCGCGGCAGGCTTCCGGCAAGGCAAGCGCCTTCGCTCGGGCGGCAGCGACCTTTCCGGCATCGATCCGAAAACGTCCGGTGGGCGCATCGTAGCGACCGATGGCGTTTTCTGCGATGTGCGCCGCGTCGCCGTCAACCTCGTAAAAGCAGGAAGTGGCGGTACCTCCGGGCGTGAGTCGCAAGGTGTCGCGCAGCACATCGCAGTACGGGCCGTGCACTTCCGGCAGACGCACCCCGGAGATAGTCACTTCGCAGCCAGCGTTCAGAGCGGCCTGCTGCGCCTCCAGAAAATGCTCTACAAACCAGCCGGCCTCCACGGGCATGAACACCGGAGCCCGGTCGCCATAGACCGGCTCGATGCGGATATGCGCCGCCCCAAGCTCATGAATAAAATAAGCCACGCTCTCCGGCAGGCGGTGCACCGTGCCCGGCAGCACCGTGGCCCGCACCTCGAGATGCCCCCCGGCCTGGCGGATCGCCGCGGCGGCCTGCGCCAGGATCTCCGAAGTGCGCCGCCGGTTATGGGTCGGGCGCTGGCGATCCTGGATATCGGGCGGCCCGTCGCAGGAAAGCCCGATCACATCGAAATGCGCCGCCAGCCAGCGGGCCTGCGCCGGCTTGATGATCCCATTGGTAGCGATGTAACTGAAAAACGGCACATCCGCATCCGCCGCAATTTGCCGCACGGTCTGATACAGCTGTTGCAGGAAAGACCAGTGGTAGGTCGGCTCTCCCCCGCCATGCACCACCAGAGCAAAAGTAGCGCCTTTCTTCCGGCAGTTGCCGGCCACCCGGCGGGCGGCGGCGCGAACGATCTGCAGATCGATTACCCCATTGCCCCCTTCCTGGGCGGCGGCGGAAGATTTCCGGGTATAGCAATAGCGGCAGTCCAGGTTGCAGTCGTTGCTTGGATACACCGTCAGACATTCCGGCGAAAACGGTTTTTCTCCCAGCGCCGCCCACTGTTTCCCGGCCTCCCGGGCCCGCGCCAGCAGCGCGATGATGTTGGGATGGAACTGCCCTTCATCTTCCCGGGAGACGCCGGCCCGCAGCACTTCCTCCAGGATGTCCGCCTCCTTCGGGTTAAGCACCAGCAATTTTCCGGGAACGTAGAAGATCGCCTTCCCATTGCCGGAAATCCGGAATAAGGGCAGGTGAGGATGGATTTTTTTGAAGGCGGTTTCCATGACACGAATCTGCGGCTAAATGTTGACGTTCATAATCACCCTTAATTAATCATATCAAAGTATAGTTGCCACAGAGACACAGAGCCCACAGAGAACTGACAACTGATAACTGACAACTGACAACGAACTCTGTGATCTCTGTGTCTCTGTGGCGATAACGAACAACAAATCCTCAGTCTCATTCTACAAGTAGAGGCGCCATACCATCGATTGGCACCGCAAACGACCGGTGGCGCAGGCGGTTCATCTTAAAGGCAGTGCAGCCGCCGTTGCAGTAGGATTGCTGCAACAGGGGACAGCCGGCACAATGATCATAAATGCCGAACCGGCGGTAAGGGGCCAGTTTTTCCTCAAAGGTTTCCATGAGCTGCTGCGCATGGGTATCGGCTTGCAGGGGGAGCTTCAACAGATTGTTTAACGGATAACAGGATATAAAATTGCCGTCGGGCAGCAGATCGAGGATCGGATGGCAACAACTGCCGGTGCGCTGCAGCATTTCACCCAATTCTTCCGCCGCCGCTTCCGGGAACATGCAGGGAACGAACCCGCAGTCGAAGCCCAGCTCGATATCGAGCGCCCGGGCTTTGTGGAGCAGATCGAGGATCTTCAGTCCGATTTCTTTATAAAACTTGGGATGCAGAAAAACATTCGACTCGCTCAACACCGGATGGGCGATGCCCAGGCGGATCTCCCGGATAAGCTGGTATTGTTCGACGTAAGGCAGCAGGTAATCCAGTTCCTGCCGCCGGCTGTAGATGTTGACGCCCGGCATCACCCGCGGTCCCAGGATCTCCATGGTCCGCTGTTGGCGGCGCATGCGCCGGGGATCTGCTTCCAGGGGATGGATGGTATTCAGCAGAATCACCACCTCGCCGGGATCGATCCGGCGGAGGCGTTCCTGCACCTTCGGCGGCATCAGGCCGTTGGAGAAGATCATCAATTGAAAACCGCGTTCGAGGGCTTTGTCGACCATCCGGTTGAACTGCGGATGCAGGGTGGGCTCTCCCCCCAGCAGGCGCACCTGATCGATCCCCGAGCGCGCCAGGTACTCCAGTGCCGCATCGAAGACCGCTTCGCTCATGAACGCCCCTTTTTTCGAATACGGCTGGCGGGAATCCTCCGCAAAGCAGTAGGGACAGGTCTTATTGCACAGGGTGGTGATCGACAGATTCGCCATCGGGCTCCTCGATTTCAATCAGTCCTTGTTGATGCCAATCCTTGAGGCACTGCTGCACCAGCGCGACGGCTTCGCCGGCGCTCACCTGCTGAATCGCGCGGAGGATCGGGATCAACTGCGCGATGCTCCGCTTGCGGATCAGCAGATCCCACACCGCCGCGGCGGGGTATTCAAGAACATAATGCCGGTCGCTTTGCCGGTTGAATATCCGGATGCCGTTATGCTCCACCGTCCACAGAATGTGGGAAGGGGCGGTCGCCAGCAGGGAATGCCGGTTTTGTTTGCTCATGTGTATCCCTTGTTGCTGGTTCATCAAATCGTAACAATATTGAATTTGCTTTGGGTTATGGGTTCAAGCCAATGGCCAAAAGCCAACAACAAATCCCTAAACCTCCCATTCCATCAGCCGGTCGGATTCCCGGCAGGCCAACGCCGGCAGGGCTTCCCGGTCGTCGATCAGCGTATCGGCCATTTCCGGCAGATTCAGCTCATCCAGCAGGGAGCAGGCGCTGATGATGCGGGTCTGGCGGCAATAATCCGAATAATCCGCACTGCAGCCGGGATAGGTATTGCCGACATGGCACCCCCCGGCGCAGCTCCAGCGGCAAAAGCACTTTTCACAGCGCGGTTTATTGGTGACCATCGCGCGGATATTCTGAACCGCTGCCGGGTTGATGGCAAGTTCCCGCCGGCCGCGCATTTCTCCCAGAGCCAGATCAAGTCCCACCTCCTGCCACTTCTCCGGAAGGAGATAACAGGAACTGATTCGGCCGTCCGGGGAGACGATCACCGTATCGCTGCCCACCGGGCAGGAGGTATAGACCGGCTCCGTGCTGAGATCGGCGGCATAGACGGTTTTAATGCCGAAAGACTCCGCCGCCCGGCGCGCCTTGATGAAATTGGCGGCGAATTCGTAGGGATCGGGAGGATACAGTCCCGCAGCAGCGGCGCTCTCCACCGGCTGCATGATCTCGAAATTGATCAGGGAGGGATTGAACGTTTCGCAAAACCAGCGGGCGGTGTCTTCCATTATATCCACATTGATCTGGCTGACGCAGCAGCGGATCACCAGTTGCGCCGGCGAGTCGCTCAGATATTGCGCGGCAGCGAACACACCCGGATAGCTGCCCCTTCCCCCGCGGAGCGGCCGGTGCAGATTCTGGATGTCTTCCCGGCCGTCGAAGGACAACACCACCCGGTTCACATAATCGCCCAGGAAGGCCAGCAGCGCAGGCCCGCACAGGCCGTTGGTGGAGATCTCAAAATAGGGCGTCAGGCGCTCCCGGGCCGCCACCAGGCGGGCGCGGTGCACCACCGTCTCCACCACCGCCGGCGCCGTCATCGGCTCCCCGCCGAAGAAATGGATCTCCAGCAGTTCTTTTTCCTGCTGCTTCAGCAGCCGGGCGTACCAGTCGACTGCCGCCACCGCCGTCTGCAGATCCATTGCCCGGCCGGAGGCGCCGGGCGCGCCGAAATCGCAATAGACACAGGCGCTGTTGCAGGCGCGGGTGGTGACGATCCCCAGAAAGGCGGGTGAAATCTCCGCCCCATTGGGAGCGGGCGGGAGAAGCGGAGGCTGGCGCAATACGTCGAGCAGCGGCTGCAGCCGGGAATCGGCATTTTCCGCGGCGGCGCCACTCGCCAGGGCAGCACGGATGGCGCCGGCTGCGCTGCGGTTGACCAGGGCGCTGAGCTTCAACAGCGGGGCGTGGAGGAGAAATTTATCCTGCACCGGGATGATAAAAATGTGTCGGTCGCTTAAATCAGGCATCGCTTTAGATTCCTTGTTCGTCGAAATAGGTTTCAATCGCTTCCATCTCCGCCGGATGACAGACCCGCAACTCCGCCAGTTCGAAGAACAGCTCCGCCACCTGCCGAAAGGCGGTGTCTGCGGGAAGCGTAAATTGAGATGCAATTTCCGCGGCAACCGCTTCCAGGGTCAGCCCCTGCTGAAAATAGTCGACCAGCGCCTGTTCCGCTTCGCTGAAACGGCGGAACTCCCGGTAGTCGTCAGCGGCCTTGTCATAGGCCAGCAGGCGGCCGGCCTCGATCTGCCATTCGCCGTCATCGAAGAAGACCGGCTCGATTTGGCGCACGATCTCCTCCGGCAGGAGGCGCAGCGCACTCAGCGGCAGATGGCGCTGGCCCTGCGCCTCCCCAAACCAGGCCAGGGTCTGGCCGATAAAGGCGCGGAAAAAGTTCCGCCGGGATTGATCTGGCATGGCAAACCTTTACTTCGGATTGATTCAAGCATCATTTGTCAGATATTCGATCCTTAACCGCGAAATTGCTTCAGAAACGTATCTTTATCCTCCAGCCACCAGAATTTCACCTTAAAATCGAATCCGCTGCTGATGAAATACCCCGCATTCGGCGCGATGCGGATGGCGGCGATCGCCGAGGGATGGGCGGCAAATTGGCGCAGCAGTTTACCGGATGGCAGCTGCCAGATCCGGATCTTGCCGTCGAAGTCGCCGGAGATCAGTTGCCGGCCGTCGCTGCTGATCCGCACACAAGTGACGTAGGATCGGTGCCCTTCCAGGGTTTTCAGCAAGCTGCCGGAAACGGCGTCCCATATCTTGATCTGCGGATCGCGGGCGCAGGACACCGCCTGCTGGCCGTCCGGGGAGATCGCCACCTGGTTGAGCGGCGCCCCGTGGCTGGCGCTGCATATCTCGTTGCCGGTATTCATATCCCACACCTTGAGCGTGCCGTCGAGGCTTCCCGAAACCAGCCGGTTCCCCTCCGCGCTAAAATCCAGCCAGGCGACCGCCGCCTGATGCCCGGCAAAAACCTGGCTCAATTCGCGATTGTTCAGATCCTGGCAGCGGATGGTATCATTCCAACTGCCGCCAGCCAGCCATTGCTGCCGGGGATCGATCGCCAGGGCGTTCAGCGGGGCCGACTGTCCGGAAGGGCTTATGCTAAGGCTGTCAACGACGGGGGCGGTCATAAAGATATTGTCGCCGAGCGAGCCGAGCAGTTTCAGGTCATAATCGATCAAATGGAGGTTTTTGTACACCGCATCTTTCCAGGCCAAAAGGGTATCCGCTGCGCCGGAATAAAGATTGTAGGTTCGAATCCCCCCGGCCTCGACATTGGCGGCCAGCGTCTGATCGCTCAAGCAAAAGCCGTACTTCTCCGGGAGCGCCTCACCGAGGAGGCTGCCGTCTTTCAGCTTCTCCAACCCGGCGAGCATCTGCCGGTTGCAGGCGGCGATCTTTTCCGGCAGGGCAGCCACTTCGTAAAAGTGGCGGGCGCTTTTAAATTTTTTCCCGGCAAAAAGGATTTCGGCAATTTTTTCCGCCCCCTCCTGCTTCAGGCCGGCCTGCTCATACGCCCGGAAGGCCCGGGTAAACTCCCGGCGAACCAACAGGCTGTCGGCCAGCCGCTGGAAGCAGGTCTGTTGATCGTCGCCGCTTTGCTCACCGCAATAGGCTTCCGCTTCCGGGTATTTCTGCTCGGACAGCAGCTTGTCCAACCGATCTCCGCAGCCCGAGAACGCGAGCATCAGGATCAGCCCTAAAAATGCTTTCCAGACCGACATCTTTAAATTGCAGCCGCGTGTCATGACGAATCCTTCCGTGTGTTTGATGAATGAGTATCCCCATCTCACCTTCCCCCACCACCCCATCAACCCGTTAACTCATTAACCCATAAACCCATAAACCCATCACCTAATTCGGATACCAGTAAGACCGGGTATAATAATAGGTCCTGGAACTGTTATAATAGGTCCGCGGCCGGCTATAGGAACCGACGGTGATGGTATTGCACACGCAAACCATATTGGAGGCCAGTGCCGTTCCCGACGGCACCGTGATGGTGTTGCAGGT
This sequence comes from Calditrichia bacterium, assembly GCA_020635015.1. Classification (GTDB taxonomy): domain Bacteria; phylum Calditrichota; class Calditrichia; order RBG-13-44-9; family J075; genus JACKAP01. Next base: position 618,824 of record JACKAP010000002.1, read on the forward strand.
GCACACCGTCTCGCTGCCCGGATAGGTGCGGGAGGTAGCGATGCAGTCGCAGATACAAGTCGCATCGGGGGGCAGCGGGGTACCGCAGGGCAGGGTCATGGTGGCGGCGCCCATCTGCCGCACCCGCCGGGCGGCGGTTTTTTCGGTGATCTTCGGATCGAACAGGGCAAAGACCTGATCTTTATCCAGCAGGCTCCATAAGCGCACCGTCTTATCCAAGCTGCCGGAAACCAGCCAGCGGTTATCGGGGCTGAAAGCAATGCTGGAGACATCTCCGGAATGCCCCTCAAAAGTCGTTTTAAGAATACTGCTGGCAACGTTCCACAAACGGATTGTATCATCATTGCCGGCAATCGCCAGGGTTTTGCCGTCGAGGCTAAACGCCACGCTATTGACCGCCTGACCATATCCGTGGAAGCTTTGATAATATTGTCCGGATTCGATATTCCATATCCGGGCGGTATAATCGCTCGTCCCGGCGACGACCCAGCGGCCGTCCGGACTGATCGCAACGCTGTTCACCTTGCCGTCCAAACGGAAGGTATAGCGCTCGATACCGGTTTTAGCGTCCCAGATTCGCATCGTTTGGTCAGCGGAACCTGTGGCGATCACAGTGCCGTCGGGGCTGAAGGCAACACAGTTGACATCCCTGGTATGCCCTTCGAGTAGCGCGACCCGCTTTTCGCTCCGGATATCCCAGAGGTACACCTGATGATCCCCGACGGCAGATGCGACAATCTGGCCATACGGGCCGAAAGCCACGCCCCGCACCGCCGCCTCATGCTTGAAGTAGATGGTCGTCAACTTCCCCCTTTCCAGATCCCACAAAAACAGGATCTTATCTTCCGCCCCGGATGCCAGGAGCCTGCCGTCCGGGCTGAAGGCGAGGCAGTTGATTGCCGCGGTATGATCGCGAAAGACATGAACGGTTTTTCCGGATTCGATATCCCACAAACGGATGGTTTTATCGCCGGAACCGGAAGCGACCAATTTGCCGTTCGGGCTGAACGCCACTGCTTTCACCGCCTCGGAATGGGCTTTAAACTCGGTGTTCTTTCCGCTAAGCCGGATCTTTTCCCCCTTCAGATTGCCGCTGAGGGTTACCAGCACTGCCCCCGCGCCCAGGGCGCTTAAAAAATCGCGGCGGGAGAGTTGGTAGCCGCCGTCCGCTTGCTTCAAAGCATAAATTTCCGGCTCGCTGTTGTCAGTTTCGACAGCGACCAATTGATCGTTCTTACGCTGGCGGGACATACGATTCTCCTCATTTAATAATCCGTAGTAAGCAAAGCTTTGAAAACTGTTGTTGGTTGTTGGTTGTTGGTTGTTGGTTGTTGGTTGTTGGTTGTTGGCAAAGAAATACCTAAACCAAAAACCAAAAAACCAAAAACCAAAGCCCAACACCCAAAGACCAAAGACAAAAGACCAAAAACCAAAAACCAACAACCAAAAACCAACAACCAACAACGTTAGTGTTTAAGAATTGGCAAGCCCCCCCGCTGTTCAATTCGGATACCAATAACTTCTTGACCCACCCCGCCGGCTGCCGCTTCGGCCTCCCCTTCGCCCCCTGCTTCGGCCCGGTTTTTTATAATGACCGACCTTAACGGTATTGCAAGTGCAAACTTCCCCCGCGACAAGTGCTGTTTTGGCCGGTGCAGCAACCGTGTTGCAGGTGCAAACGGTCTCCGTTCCTGGATAGGCATGCGCCGTAGCGATACAATCACAAGTGCAACTGGCACCGGCCGGCAAGGGGGCGTCACAGGGCAGGGTCAGGGTCACCAGACCCATTTGCGTCAGTTCCGTGGAAGGGGCTTTTTCGGTTACTTCCGGATCATAAAGTGCATAAACCGGGGTTCCGGTTGGCAGGGACCATAAACGAACAGTGCCGTCGCGGCTGCCGGAGAGCAGCCAGTTGCCGTCGGGACTGAAGGCCACCCCGCTAATGCCTTCCGCATGACCGGAAAAAACCGCCATCGCCTTGCTGTTTTCCACATCCCACCAGTGCAGGGTTTTATCGGAAGATCCGGAGATGAACGTATTGCCGTCGGGACTGAACGCGACACAGGTGACTGGAAATGAATGACCGGAAAAGACCCGGATGATCCGCCCGCGCCCGACATCCCAGAGGCGCAGGGTCCTATCATCGGCTCCGGAAATAATCGTCTGCCCATCGGGGCTGAAGGCCACGCAATTGACATCTCCAAAATGTCCTTCAAACCTTTTTATTTCCTCGCCGCTTTGAACATCCCACAAGCGCAGGGTCTTATCATTCGATCCGGAAACAATCGTCTTGCCGTCCGGGCTGTAGGCCACAGAGGTGACCGCTTCGGTGTGGCCATCTAAGACACAAAGCATCCTATCGATCAGCATATCCCATAAGCCTACCAAGCGATCCCAGGAAGCGGAGGCCAGGGTGCGGGTTTCGGGGTTGAAAGCCACATCGGTGACCGGTTGCCCATGGGCGGCGATGGAAGCAATTTCCTTACCATTTGTCACATCCCACAAGCGCACCGTTTTATCGTCGGCCCCGGAAGCCAGGATCGTTCCGTCCGGCTTGAAAGCCGCACAGGTAACCGTGTTGGAGTGGCCGGTCAGGACGTGGATTCTTTGGCCGCTGGCCACATCCCACAGCCGCAAACAGTTATCCTCGGATCCGGAAACGATCAGCTTGCCGTCGGGACTGAAGGCCACGCACGTCACGGGACGTAAATGCGCTTTAAAAGCGTTGTTCCCCAGGGTAATTTGAATTTTTCTGCTCTGCGGCTTCGAGCAGCCCAATAGCGTCAGCAGCGATCCGGCGCCCAGGGCACTCAGAAAACTGCGGCGGGAAAGTTTGTAACCGCTGCCGGTTTGTTTCAGGGCATAAATTTCCGGTTCGCTCTGATCCGTTTCGACAGCACTCAACTGATCGTTCTTACGCTGGCCGGACATGATGTTCTCCTCTTTTGTTAATGCACTGTAAACAAATTTTCACGCTCATATTGATGACTGTGTAATATGGAACACTTTTGCATGGGGCATGGCGCATGGTGTATTACAGTGCGAGTGTCGGAACCTGCGCTTGTACATTACGGCGCCATGCCCTATGCCCCATGCAATAAAACTTTACACGGTGTTCAGTATGAGCGAATCTTGATTAGTTGTTGGCTCTTGGTTAAGGTAGTTTTTGCCAACAGCCAACAACCAAAGACAATCTCTCATGATGCTCCCCTCCCTGACCTAGCCCTGCCAGAGACCATCCCCCTCCGCCAGGTAACGGATCAACAGCTCCCGGGTCAAGAAGCGGTTTAAATCGCACCTTCCGCTAAACTGTAGATGCCCGTTGTCCGCCGTACTGCCGGTCTTCACCGGGCAGTCGCCGGCGCAATGCCAATAGCAAAAGCAGTTGGCGCAGAGGGCTTTTCTTTCCCGGAGCGTGGCCTCGTAGCGCCTCCGGGCGGTTTGATCGACCTTGACCTCCGGGCCATCCGCGATGGTGCCGAAATGGAATTGCGAAAACAGCGGATGCTCCGGGCCGGATACTTCATAACACCCGCTCAGCGCCCCCTCAGGAGTGACGATCAGGGCTTTTTGATAGGCGCCGCAGAAATGGTCGGTGATCACCCAGGGACGAGCCCCGGAATAGTAAAGGTGCCGCCCATATTCCTGAGCGATATCATAGGCTTGCAAAAAAGCCTCTCCAAACGCCCGGTTATGCTTCAGGGCCACTTCATTTTCCTGTGCGCGCCCGGTGGCAAAGGCCGGTTCCGCCTGGAAGGTCGGGCAGCCGCTCTCCCGGCACAGAAAGCGGATGCTCTCCGGCAGCTCGGCGATGCCGCGGTCGGTCACCGTCAAACGAATGCCGTATTCCTTCTGCCGGGCATCGAGGGCCTGGATGGTCTTGAACACCGTGCGGAAAGTGCCCTTCCCGTTCGCCAGGGGGCGCTGCCGGTCGTGCAGCGCTTCGATGCCATCGCAGGAGAGGCTGAAGCTATCAACATGATCCAGCATCCAGTCCCGTTTCAGGGCCGGCCAGTATCCGTTGGTGGTAACCTCGATCCGGCAGGGCAGTTCTTTATTCCGGCTATATTGCACCAATTTTTTGAAATTTTCGAAAGGTAGGGTCGGCTCTCCCCCGCCGTGGAAGGAAACGGTAAAATGCGCCGCATTGGCAGCGAGGGCGTTTTCATAAACAGTGTCGATCGCCTTAAAGCCAAAGGCCGGAGGCAGGGTGCGGATGGTCCGTTCCCCGCCGTCAGCATAGCAGTAAACACAACGTAGATTGCAGGCGGTGGTCATGCACAGGACGGCAACCACCGGGGCAAAGGCCTGGTCCTGGGGAGATTGCGGAATGGGCGGATCCGCTTCCATAAATCCGATTGCGTCCAGGAAACGGTACCACGAACGGTCTTTTTCCGCCGGCAGTGCCGCGTCATTCTCCAGCAAGGCGGCAATGCGGTTTATCAGGGCGGCATTGGCAAAAAATGCCAATCGTTTTAGGGGCCGGTACACAATGTAGCGGCCTTGATACGGTATCGTAAATACTTGCATATCGATTGACTCATTGGTTAAACAGCAATGAATTATCAATCCCAATGCTGAAAAACTGTTTGCAAAATAACGACCGTATCTATGATAAATCCTGGCAGCAGGAACTCGTTAAAGGAAAGGAGAAGTAAGTCCGCCGGAAAAGTACTCAATTAATTCGGGACAGTCAACCATGTTATAAATTCACCGGATCATAATCTGTCGCATGGCACCTAAACTTCATTCATCGCTTCCGGAGGCGATATAACCCTACCATCCCATCCGGCGTCTGCACACTTTCCACCGCCTCGCCCTCCGGCGGGGGCAGGCCGGCGGATAAATTGAATAGGCCATAATGCTCGTAAATCGCAGCGCTTCCGGCAACGGTGGGGTCGCCGGCGTACTCCGGAGCGGCGGTGTAGACCCCGCAATTTTCCCACAGACAAGGCAGCAGACTGAGCACCACCGCCTCCTCCGGCAGCGACTGTGCCCATTCCAGGATCGCCACATGCTCGGTGGCCGCGCTTTCGTTCTGGGAATCGAAATATTGCCACACCCCGGTGCGGTCCGGCAACAGGGCAAGATAGCATAACATCCCGGCCAACATCAGCCAGGGGCGGTAGCGGGGGAAGGGCCATTGGGCGAACAGCGCGGTGCCGAACAGGGCGATTCCCAGTAGTTGAATCAGGAAAAAGCGGCTGCCGCCGGGGGCATGGTACTGTCCGACCGAATAAAATAAGAGGATCCCAAAATGCAGCAACGGGACCAATAAAACCGCTATCCAGGGTGTCAAATTCAATTTTACCCCCTGCCGGCGTGCCAGGATGATGCCGCAGAAGGCGGCAATAACCATCAGTCCCAGAAAAGGCCCGGGGGCGTAGATCAGCAAAAATTCGATATTGGCGCGCAGATTGTTCAGCACCAGCGCGGGAAAGAAAGTCGATTCCGGCACATCCGCCAGATAGTATGGTTGCAGGGTCGCCACATGCCCGGCAAAGCAGAGCAACAACGGCACTGCCGCCAGGAAGAGGAAAAGATAATGCCGCGCCGCGAAACGCAGGCGTGCTTTCCGCAACAGCAGCACGAGCGGCAGTACCAGCAGCACATTCTCCAGACGCACCAGCATGGCCAGCAGTCCGGCCAGTACGGAAAGTAAAAACCAGTCGCTGCCGTCTTGCCCGGCATCCCGCGAGCGGAAGCGGCATCCCAGGGCCGCCCATAAAGCGAGTCCGATCAGCAGCACTGCCAGGGGTTCGGAAGATCCGGCATGGTACCAACTCCCCGCCAGGGGATGCAGACTATAGAGCAGCAGTGCGCCATAAGCGCCGACAACAGAGGCGGTCAGCCGGTATCCCAGCGCCGCCAGCAGCAGAGCGGTCAGGGCGCCGCAAAGCTGGTTAAACCGCGCCGGGCCTTTCTCCGCCCCGAAAGCGGCGACGAACGGCGCCACCAAGGTAGGAAAGCCGGGCGGCCATTTATACCCATGCACCGCTTTGACCTCCCCAACCCGCATCGCGGTGACGGTCGCGCCGTACCCCTGCAGCACATTCAGCGCCATGTTGGCATACACATCCTCATCATAATACAGCCGGTGCTGTAGCGGATATGCCTGGTGGTTCCAGCCGATCACCCCTGCCCAGACCGCCAGCAAGAAAATAACCTGCCGCAGCGATATACTGCCGGCACCGCGGTCACGCACGATTTTCCGCAGCCGGCCGGCCAACAAAAAGATCAGCAAGCAGGCCGCGCCGCCCAATGCGGCGGTGGTTGATAGATGGTAGAGGTTCATCACGGGTCAAGATGCTGTTATCTTTTTCCGGTCCCGTCACAATCCGGGCAATCGATTTCTCCGGTGGGCCCACTGCTGCCGCCAAAAAATGACGATTCCGTGCAGCGGCTGCAGTCGCGGTAATTAGAGAAAGCACTCAATGCTTCCACACGTCTTTCCCCATGACAGGTCGGGCAAACAATCCTCCCGCTGCCGCGGCAGGTTGAACATCGAGAAACATAGGATGAAGACATTCTGACAAATTCAATTTCGGTATCATCCCAGAATGCCGATTTCCAGTAATGGGTTCGCACAAACTTTCTGAACGCTTCCTTCGATTTGAATTCTTGATCTTTAAAAAATGCTTCGTCAAACCATTTGATTTTAAAACGGTTGTCGTTAACAAACTCGAATTTGATGTAATTAATGACTGAAGTATATTTTTCGATGATCGTATCGAATCCATATTTCGTTAAATAAAATTTTTGATATTCTCCTGCGTATACATTTTTATCACTATCAAAGATATCAAATAAATAATATTTATCACCTGAGTTCCGGAAAATTTTGATTCGCATCGGTTTGGAATCTGAACTTGCATTCGACGGCTGCACACTGACCCACTCTCCGATAATATCATCATCATGGAAGTATGAATCCGTCAACGAATACTCCCCGTCATAACCCGGGCATCCCAGAAAAAATACCGCAACCGCAAGCATCACCAGCAGCAATATGTGTGATAATCGCATCTTCATGGCATAACCTCCTGAAACATAACGCATGTCATTTTGAGGGTTAACAATATATGTAATTGGTGAATTTAGTATACGCCTCTGGAAATAAATATTCAAGAGTAAACAATGTTTACCTTTACCTGCCGTGCTCCGGAAGCTGGATCGAGCAGCGATGGTACATGACTTTTTCTTACAGACGCCCATAGAGAATCCAGTAAGTATAGGATTAAATTGACATTATCGATTCAAAACCGACCTCCAGCCCGCATTGTTAGAGGTGGACCGTAATCTTTCACGCAGCAATTTCGACGACCAGTCGCAGATCATCGCCGGGGCGCTGGGGATGCATTACCATCACTGCGTCAATCAGAACATCGGCGACGGGGAATACGGCATCACCACCTTCAGCCGCTTTCCGATCCTGAACCGGGAGCGGCACGACCTTTCAGTGCGCAGCCGGATCTTCGGCCTCCGCGGCACCCTGCGCACCGACCTGCAACTGGATGAAGCCATCCGCCTGCATGTGTTCAACGTACACCTGGGCCTGCGGGTGCGGGAGCGCTATCACCAGCGCCGCCGGCTGCTCAGCGAATCGATCCTGCTGGATGATGCGCTGCAGGATCCGCTGATCGTGCTGGGCGATTTTAACGACCGCCCCATCTCGGTGGTGCATCCGAAATTCCGGGAATATTTCGCGGACGTCTCCCGGATAAATGGCCGCCGCACCCCGGCGACCTTTACCTGGGGACCGCTGCACTTTCGGTTGGACTACATCTACACCAGCTCACAACTCACGCCGCTGGAGGCCTATGTGCTGAAGACCCCGCTAACCCGCAGCGCCTCGGATCATTTGCCGATGGTGGCGAGGGTGGAGATGGTGGATGGGTTGATGGGGGGATGTTAGCAGTTAATTGCCGATTATCTTAAGCACAATATCGACGATCCGGAATGGCGCATTGCCCGGGAATGGAATTACTGGATAGAGATAGAACGGCTGGCCGATCAGCCGGAAAAGATCCGGGAGATGAGCGAGCAATATCGCAATCTCAAAGACACCGCGCTGTTCCCGTTCCAGAACCGCTGGCCCGAGGAGGTGAGCGGATGGCTCTGATGGCGACGACCTCCCGCCCGCAGATCGGGGTCACCGGCCCGGACCACACCACGGAGGCAGGCGGCCTGGCTGTTCAGCCGGAAACGGCCGCTGCTGCTCGACGCCGAGCGGGACGCCCTGGAATTCCGGCTGCTGGAAGCGGCGGTGAAGCAGCACATTCCAGTGCTGGGCATCTGCCGCGGCGCGCAACTGGTGAACATCCATTTCCAGGGCTCCCTCTACCAAAATATCCGGGGATTTTACAGCGAAAGACCCCAGGTGCGCAGCATTCTGCCCCGGAAGCGGATCTATAAATGTATCGAAAACTTGTTCGGTCCTGTGTATCCGGAAGCGCCCCTGTTTGGCGTTCCCTGCCCGACAACAATTTTTACCTTCGGTATACATCCGTGAAAATCCGTGTAATCCGTGGACAATCTTTCCTACAACTTATTGATTGTTTAATTCCGGTTTGTTGTATTAAATTGTACTCAACCCAAAAGTTGAGGCGGCAATGCGGATCAATCTTTCCGGTTTTACGGTTGCAGTAATGTTTTTCGTGGCCGGTTTAACGCTCCAGGCACAGGAGGCCGCCCGGACCGGCCTGCAACTGGTAATACCCGACTCCACCCACCTGCAGGTGTTGGAACTGCGCAGCGGCGAGCGGCTGGTCGGCAGAATTGTTGAGATCCGCGAGCAGGAGATCGATTTCCAGGCCGGTTTGGGCAAGGTCACGGTCGAGATTGCCCGGATCAAGACCATCCGCACGCTGCCGGCCTCGGCCATGAAAAATGGCGACTTCTGGTTCCCCAACCCCAATAACACCCGGCTCTACCTCTCCCCCACTGCCAGAATGCTCAAGCAGGGGGAAGGGTATTTTCAGAATATCTGGCTCTTTTTCAACGGGGTCGCGGTGGGGATCACCGACAATATCACCATTGGTGGCGGCATGTCGGTTTTCCCAACCGACGATTTTCTCTCCGACAACATTTTCTATTTGACCCCCAAGATCGGCGTGCATGCCGGCAGCAATGTGGATTTGGCGGTCGGGGCGCTGTATATTTTCCTGCCGTTTGACGACGGTTTCGATGACGGCTCCAACTCGGCCGGCATCCTCTACGGTGTGGCAACGCTGGGAGATGATAACCATAACTTAACCGGCGGCCTGGGATACGGATTTGCCAACGGCGATCTAGCCGACTCCCCAATCTTGATGCTGGGCGGGGAGTACCGCCTGGGCAAGCGCATCTCCTTCGTCAGCGAGAACTGGATCATTCCCGATGGCGAGGCCGCGCTGATCTCCTACGGCCTGCGCATCTTCGGGGAGAAGCTCAGCGTGGATCTCAGCTTCCTGAACGCCTCCAGCGACCCGATTTTTCCGGGGGCGCCGTATGTGGATTTTGTGGTGAATTTTTAACCGTAAAGGCTTACTCCACCAGCGTCCGTTCCGGCTTGCCGGTTTCGTGAACCCGGAAGACCAGGATCGTCGCGCCTTCCTCGGCGGTGATCGCGGTGTGCACCTGGTTCAAGGGAACCTTGCCCACCTCGCCGGCTTTGAAGACAATCTCATCTTTGCCGTCCTGCCACAAGGTGACCGTGCCTTCCAGCACGTAGGCAAATTCCTCCCCGGGATGGGTGTGCTTGGGCAGGGTCGAGTGGGGCGGGAGGGTGACCCGGCTGATAATCACCTCGGTGCCTTCGGCCCCTTCCAACTGGCTGCGCAGCAAGTTTTCCAGCACCGGCTTCTCACCGTCGGCAAAGACATCATGATGGCTGAATATTAACACTGCGCCCATAACTGCCAGCAAAACTACGGCTGCTTGTATCGCTTTCATGATATTACCTCCTAATTTAGTGAAAAACGCTTTGTGAATTTGCCCCCCAATATAACATACGCCCTGATTTAATCAACGCTCATACTGAGCACAGTGTAAAATTTTATTGCATGGGGCAAAGGGCATGGCGCCGTAATGTGCAAGCGCAGGTTCCGACACCCGCACTGTAATACACCATGCCCCATGCCCCTTGCCCCATGCAAAAGCTCTCCGCATTACACAGTCCTCAGTATGAGCGTTAATCAAAATCATCTGTCGGTGGTGCCGGATACCCGGAGGATGGGTAAAAAATGATTTACCTTGATCGCAATTTGTCGATATATTGGGCCATGGTTGAAAAGGCAGGTTACCGCCGCATTTTTCCGGCTGCATCTATTCCTTGGATTTACAATGTTGACGCCATATGTTCATCCCAGCATACGCGAGGAGAAGTTATGAAATGTTTCGGATTTGCTTCGTTGGTGATCGTTTCAGTGTTGCTAGTGTGCTCCCCTTTATACGCTCAACCCACCCATACCTTCACCAACACCGCCCATGTGAATGACGGCGGCTATGCCCGGGGCGTAGCCTTGGGCGCCGACGGCACCGTCTTTCTGGCTGCGGACGGTTTGCGGGCCTATAGCTATGACGGCAGCGCCTTCAGCAATACCGCCCATATCAATGACGGCGGTGAAGCCAATGGCGTGGCCCTGGGCGCCGACGGCACCGTCTTTCTGGCCACGAGCGACGGCTTGTGGGCCTACAGCTATGACGGCAGTTCCTTCAACAACACCGCCCATATCAATGACGGCGGTGGCGCTTTAGGGGTAGCGGTGGGCGCCGACGGCACCATCTTTCTGGCCGGTGATGATGACGGATTGCGGGCCTACAGCTATGACGGCAGTGCCTTCAGCAACACCGCCCACATCGATGACGGGGGCTATGCCTATGACGTGGCGCTGGGGTCCGGCGGCACCGTCTTTTTGGCCAATTGGGACGACGGAGTGCGGGCCTACAGCTATGACGGCAGTGCCTTCAGCAATACCGCCCATATCAGTGACGGCGGTGAAGCTTTAGGGGTGGCCGTCGGTTCCGACGGCACCGTCTTTCTGGCCAATTCTTTAGACGGATTACGGGCCTACAGCTATGACGGCAATTCCTTCAGCAATACCGCCCATATCAATAACGGCGGCTATGCCGTAGGGGTGGGCGTGGGTGCCGACGGCACCATCTTTCTGGCCAATAGTTATGACGGCTTGCGGGCCTACCGTTATGACGGTGCATTTTTGAGCAACACCGCCCATATCAATGACGGTGGATTTGCCACCAGCGTGGCGGTGGGCCCCGACGGCACCGTCTTCCTGGCCAATAATGATGACGGATTGCGGGCTTACCGTTATGAGAGCCTGTCTTTTTTGACCAACACCGCCCATATTGATGACGGCGGTGTGGCCTATGGCGTGGCCCTGGGCGCCGACGGCACCGTCTTCCTGGCCAATTTTGACGACGGGTTGCGGGCCTATAGCTATAACGGCAGCGCCTTCAACAACACCGCTCATATTGATGACGGCGGTGTGGCCCATAGCGTGGCGGTGGGCCCCGACGGCACCGTCTTCCTGGCCAGCAGTGACGGATTGCGGGCCTATAGCTATGACGGCAGCGCCTTCAGCAACACCGCCCATATTAATGACAGCGGTGGCGCCTTAGGGGTGGCGGTGGGTGCCGACGGCACCATCTTCCTGGCCAGCGATGATGACGGGTTGCGGGCCTACAGCTATGACGGCAGCACCTTCAGCAACACCGCCCATATCAATAACGGCGGCTATGCCTATGATGTGACGGTCGGTTCCGGCGGCACCGTCTTCCTGGCCAATTCTTTAGACGGATTGCGGGCCTATAGCTATACCGGCAACGCCCTCAGCAACATCGCCCATATTGATGACGGCGGCGATGCCACCGGCGTGACCGTCGGCCCCGACGGCACCGTCTTTCTGGCCAATTCTTTAGACGGATTGCGGGCCTATAGTTTTAACGGCAACTTTTTCAGCAACACCGCCCATATCTATGACGATGGCGGCGCTCTGGGGGTGGCGGCGGGCCCCGACGGCACCGTCTTTCTGGCCAATAGTTATGACGGGTTGCGGGCCTACAGCTACGACGGCGCGTCTTTCACCAACACCGATCATATTAATAACGGCGGCAATGCCTCGGACGTGGCAGTGGGGTCCGGCGGCACCGTCTTCCTGGCCAATTGGGCTGATGGATTGCGGGCCTATCGATATGGACCGGCAACCGGCATTGACGATCCTGCTGAGCCGGTGCCGGCAAACTACCTGCTGGGGCAAAATTATCCCAATCCGTTCAATCCGGAGACTGTGATCGCTTATCAGTTGTCAGGGGTCAGTAATGTGACGCTGGAAATTTACAACCTGTTGGGGGAAAAGATCGCCACCCTGGTGAATGCCCGCCAGAGCGCCGGAGCATACCGGGTCGTCTGGAATGGCCGTAACCATGCCGGCCGTACGGTTGCGGCCGGGGTATATCTCTATCGCTTGCGTGCCGGAAAGATGGCAGCAACCCGCAAAATGATCCTGGTTAGATAAGGTCAATCGTATCGTATGCCCCCAACGACGGGGCATACGATACGATTTATTCCGAATTCCTGACATAAGTTATCACGCGTTTAAAGAGGTATCGTCATTGCGAGCCGCGTCGTTTGCGGCGCGGCAATCTCCAGCGAATCGCTTCCAACGTAACCACTCTGTAACACATTCATTACTGCCACAAAGGAGAACATCATGAAAATAACCGTTGAAACCACCGTCGCCGCTCCCATTGCGGAAGTGTGGCGGGCATATACAAGCCCCGAAGACATCCAACAGTGGAATGCCGCGTCAGACGACTGGCATACCACCGCCGCTGCGGTGGACCTGCGGGTCGGCGGCGCCTTCTCCTCGCGGATGGAGGCCAAGAACGGCAGCATGGGGTTTGATTTTGCCGGCACCTACACCAACATCGTGCAGCACAAGCTGATCGAATATGCCTTCGGCGAGCGGAACGCAAAAGTCGAGTTCGGCGACGGCCCGGAGGGCGTCACGGTGCGGGTCACCTTCGACAGCGAGCAAACCCACTCGATCGAGCAGCAGCGGGAGGGTTGGCAAAGTATCTTAAATAATTTTAAACGGCATGTTGAAGCAATGGGAGGCTGATAATCAGTCAACCCTCTATAACCCCTTGAAAAAGCGACGAGGTGCAACATGAAAAAGTATCGACTGCTCAATTTAATATTTTTTCTAGGTTTCTGCCAATTCATAATCAATTGTGATCGCCAGGGACCTGATGATGAACATCTGAAAAAATCTCTTGAAGCTATGGGAGGCTTTAAACAGGACCAGTGGATTATCAACAACCTGAATGTTGAAGCGACAGAAAATATCGGAACTGAAGTAGAGCCGGTAATCCAAAACAGGGTCAAATTTACATTTGAGCTCAGCGACAACACCTATATGACTAATCGTCACGCCTATGGTGCGCTGTGGTTGGAACCCTGCAAAAGCAAAGGCGAGAACTTCACATTCTATGCCGTTACAACATCCCGGTTAAGTGGAGAAAAATGGTCGACAGAAAGTAAACTTACATCCGGTATCTTCGATACCCTCGGTTTTTCGCGAATAGAGTCGGATCAGAAAACGGTAATCATTGGAACCGAAGAAGAACCGTCTTTTCTGGAAAAACTTGCAAACGGCAGAGATAAGCTCATCGCCGCCATCAAGCAAAAAAAATCACTCACCGGGATTAGGAAGGATAAATACGATCAAACGCCCGTCACCATCACATTTACCAGCTACGATGAAAGTAACAGGCTGTTTCGGGGACGGATCAACTATACTCAATATAATATCCAGAGAACGTTTAAAGGAACAATCAAACCGGGATTCAGTGATGAATACAACCTTGATTTCCAAGAAATTAAAGGCGCATCTCTCTACCCGATGTATTATGATGGATACAGCGATGAAAATGGAGAAATCAGAGGTGCCTGGAGATCACCGAATGGCCGAGGTGAGTTCGAATTTAAATATTAACGCGAATTGCCTGTTGAATTTTAGCCACAGATCTACACGGATGAACCCGGATGTGATTAATGATTAACCGATGTGACGCGCCGTAACCCGGAATGTAATTCGAGCTGTCATTGCGAGGCGTTTTGTGCCGAAGCAATCTCCTGCGGGGTGCACCCACCTGCAGTTACGTTGGAAGCGATCATCGAGAGATTGCCACGCCGCAAAAAACGCGGCTCGCAATGACGGCACCTGCTTACTGCCGGACATCAGGTCGTGAAGGTTTTCCTTTGCGAATCTTTGCGCCTCCGCGGCTTTGCGTGAGAAATATTCAACGAGTTCTGCGGCGAAAAAATCTACTTGAAATTCGCCGTCAATTGCGCCATCAGTATTACCAATTGCTTCAATTATATTAAATTCGTATTATTTTACGATCAATACTTGCAGGTAACGCAATCCGTCAGGCCACCTGGAGGTACCGTATTATGAAGCGTATTTGGCCCATCATCGCGGTCGCCGACGTCCCCGCCAGCGCCCGGTGGTATATACGTCTCCTAAACGCCCAACAGACCCACTCCGGCAGCACCACCTTCGATCAGATCGTGGATAAAGACGGCACCGTGCTGCTTTGCCTGCACCATTGGGGACCTTCGGGCCCTGGCGGCGGCCACCATTGGCCAACCCTTTTGAACCCATCCGGTGTTGGCGACCGGAACGGGCTGCTGCTATGGTTCGTGGTCGATGACTTTGAAGAAGCCTGGAAGCGGGCCAGGGAGCTTGGCACCGCGATCGAAGAAGCGCCAAATACCGACAACGGAACCGGGATGCCAGCGTTTGTTATTCAGGATCTTGATGGGTATCATGTGGCGGTTAACCAACGCTCATATTGAGGGCTTTGTAAAGTATTTTTGCATGGGGCAAAGGGCATGGGGCATGGCGCCGTCATGTGCAAGCGAATGTTCCGACACCCGCACTTTAAAACGCTATGCCCCAAGCGCCTTGCCACATGCAAAAGTTCTCCATTTGTTTCGTTCATAGCACCTGACCGCACCAGGAGCAACCAGCATGATTAAACTACGCGCCACCCCCGCCTCGCTGTCCACGAATGATGTCAAAGCCATGATACTGGAAAAAGGATTCTATGGCGCTGTGGGCATCTCTGAGGAAAATGAGAATGAGTTCAGCAATGGTTTAGCGAACGATTATCAAGCGCTGGCCGGCGGTAACATCATTCTCGATCGAACCACCGGGCTGATGTGGCAGCAATCGGGATCATCGGACCAGATGAACTACGAGGCAGCCCGGGCATATATTGCCCGCTTGAACCGGGACAAGTTTGCCGGTTTCGCTGATTGGCGGCTGCCGACCCTGGAGGAGGCGATGTCCTTAATCAAACCCGCCGAATACCCGGCGATGTATATCGCGCCAGCTTTTGATGAAACACAGCGCTGGATATGGACCGCCGACCGTTCCAGCGAGTACCCCGCCGAGATTTGGTTCGCCGGTTACTATGGCGGTTACTGCGACAGCAGCACCAGCGGCAGCGAGATCTATGTGCGCACCTGTATGTCATCAGAAAAGACTGGAATGATTTAGCGATTTTATTCAGAGACGGTTTGGGGTGATCTTCGACAGATGTGAGGAGGTTTCGAATCCACCGGCCACCGCGTTTTAAAACAACGGAGAAGCGCTATTTGCAGATTACACGGGCGATATTGGCAGAGAATGTCAATGTGTATAACGATTTTTAGTTAATACTCGGGATGCCCCGTGGGCAACGCTCGTTCTGCTGCCCGCGGGGCATCCCGAGTAATTTGAAAGGAGTATTATGGCGAATCCTGAACATCTTGAGATACTGGAAAAAGGGGTTGAAACCTGGAATCAGAGTCGAGAAGATTTGTTGATGCGTAAACCGGATCTCAGCGGTGCAGATCTCAGCCATGCCGATCTCGGCCATGCCGATTTCAACGGCGCCAATCTCAGCGGTGCCAATCTCAGCGGTGCAAACCTCAGTGGTGCAAACCTCAGCGGGGCAAATCTCAGCCTTGCAGATCTCAAGTATGCCGATCTCATGCATGCCAATCTCAGCCTTGCCGATCTCAGCCATGCTGATCTCAGCGGTGCCAATCTCCGCGGGGCAAATCTTATCCGTGCCGATCTCATCGATGCCGATCTTAGCACCGCAGATTTCCGTGGTGCAGATCTGCGCGGTGCAGATCTGCGTGATGCCGACCTCAGCAATTCCGATCTCAGCCGGGCCAATCTCTCCAAAACCAAACTTTTTGGATCGAATCTTAGTGAGGCGAATATAGACGGCGCTGATTTTACCGAAGCGGTTCTCCGGTTAGTAAATATCCGAGGAACTATAAACGTAGATAAAGCCAATTTTACCGGAGCTGATTTCTGTGATGCTAAAAGGTAGTTTCAGCAACTACGGAGTTTCCTGAAGTGTAACAAACGATCAGGATCCATTCAGACAGCGAAACATGTAATCACACCCACCCCGGCCGGCAGCAGCCAATACGGGGTGGAATCATTGAAAGAGGTTGTTTTCAAGCCTTTGTAACTCTTTTTCATACTTTCTGTCTACAAAAATATAACCCACTGATCTTCCTCCGGTATAACATCCTGCCCACAAGCTGTGATCAATAAGGAAAATAACCCGCTTACGCAATTCTGGCATGGCGATTGAAGTAGCCTGCCATTGAATTGAAGTTCCATAGTGAAAATAATTTTACGGAGGTTCACCATGAGAAACAGGATTCGCGTCTTGAGGAAATTATTGGTCATCGGGACTTTGGTAGGTCTAATCCAGGGGTGCAGTATGATTGGCACGATCGCCGGAGCAGAAATTGATAGAAAAAAACCGGTTTATGAAGCGGTCGAATTCTCGGATACCGTGTCGATGGAACAAAAATCACGGATGATCACCGCAACCGTTAAACCTGGGAAGGAAATCATTGCGATCACCCGGGACAGAACCATCTGGGGTAAATACAATGGCGTTACCGGCAACGAGGATGATTTGGGGCTTGAAATCAGCCAACTTTCAGACAGCACCATTGCCCTTCCGGTGAAGAATGTATCCGAAATCCAGATAAAGAATAAAAGGAATGGGGCTGTAACCGGCTTTATAGTGGGTGCGGTTATTGATGCTGCAGTACTGGTGATTGTCATGAAAGCTTCTCAAAAGGAGCCGCTATTCGGGGATGTGTGGGAAGGAGTTAGTTTCTAAATGACTGCCAGCAACCTGAAAAGATAGTTTCGCAACGACTTTTCTAAATTGGGCATATACCTAACAGCATCAAATTTCTATATAAGATTCTTTGTCCGGCATTCTCCAGTAGCAATCCTTCCTTCCCCACCCCGCCAAAATCCTCTCCACGTAAATATTTTCTTTTATTTTCCCATTTTCATTGTAAATTACGGGCCTGTAAAACGCCATCCCGGCGTTCCGGAGCTACAATTGACTGACTGATCACAGGCCGGTGTCGTCAGCAATAATCCGGGGGTCACAGTAAGTTGTTGTTTTTATTGGCTGCCCCCATAGCTCAGGAGGATAGAGCATCGGATTCCTAATCCGGGGGTCGCAGGTTCGAATCCTGCTGGGGGCACCAGAAATGTTAATTTTTTACGTTAATCAGGAGATACAGCGTCATGTTAAAGGCCAAAAAAGGGTTTAAACGCGCAACCAAGCAAGAATTGAAACACGACAGCTTCATCGAGTTCACCTACGAAGCAAAGGACTGGATCGAGAAAAACGCCCAGATGCTCCTTCTCGCCGTGGCGGCGGTGGTGGCGGTGATCGCGATCGGTTATTTTTATAACAGCTCCAAGGCAACAGCGGCCCAGGAAGCGGCGGTACTGCTCTCCCGCGCCCAGCAGGAGATGCGCATGGGGCAAAAGGAGTCGGCTCTCGCCCTCTACAACGAGGTGACCGATAAATACGCCGGCACCGATGCCTCCGGAAAAGCGGCCTTCTTTTTAGGCAAGATGTTCTGGGAAGATAACGACATCACCCAGGCGAAGAGCTACTTCAAACGCTATATCGACGATCATTCCGAGAAGAATATCCTCACCCAGGCCGCCCTGGCCGGTTATGCCGACTGTCTGGCGAATGAAAAAGCCTACGGCGAAGCCGCCAAATACTACGAGCGCGCCGCCAAAACCCAGCCGGATTTCCCCCAGGCGGTGGCCTACCTCTTTAGCGCCGCCCAATCCTACTATGATGCCGGCGAAATGGGCAAAGCCAAAACCCTGGCGCAGGAGATCATCGATAACTACAAAGATCCGGTGTTTATCAACCGTGCGGAAATGCTCTTAGCAGGGATTGAATAATGGTTGATGGGTGAATGGGTGAATGGGTTGAATTGGAGCAAACATTCCACTTCTCCGTCGTGAAAGTATATGTTTGCTAAGGAAAAAAGACCTGCTATATGCGCAGGCTTTTTTTCATCCAGCTTAACCCATACACCCATACACCCATCAACCCATTCACGCATTTATCATCATCCTCCCATCCTTCAAAATCACCTCTCCATCGATCGTCAGCGTGGGCTTGAGCAGGATGCCGTCGACGTGGAAACCGATATTGCAGGTGCCGCCCATGGAGATGTTGTTGCCCAACGCCAGGTGCACGGTGCCGAGCACCTTTTCGTCTTCCAGCACGGTGCCTTTGATCTCGGCCATGTGATTGGTGCCCACCCCCAGTTCGGCCAGGTTGCGAGCTCCTGAACCCAGGGAGTTGACCGTCTGATCGAACTGCCGGGCTTGCTCCCCGCCTTCGATCTTCACCGCCATGCCTTTTTCCACGGTGATGCGCACCGGCTCGCCACTGATCAGGCCGATGCCGGCCAGGGAGCCGTCGACCACGTAAATCCCCTCGGCCTCCCCTTCCCGGGGCATGAGAAAAGCTTCGCCGGAGGGAAGATTGCCATAGGTGCCGGGGCTCAGCACCAGGCCGGTGGAGGGCTTGGCCTTAATGCCCCCGATCGGCAGGCGGATGTCGCTGCCCGCCGGGGTGGTGACGTGGGCCATCTTCCCGGCATCAAGGATAGCGGCGATCTTCTCGGTTAGGCGGGCGATAACGTGATAGTCGGCCCGCATGGTGCGGATCATGACATCTTCGGTGATCCCCGGCATGGTGCCCACCCGCGCGCCGGCAGCGCAGGCCGCCCGGCGGGCGTCAGTATGGGTCAGAGAGGTGCTGGTGGGGCAAATCACCACATCGACGCTTTTCATCGCTTCGGTGATGGCGGGGGGAGGCTCTTCCCCATTCACCCGGCGGGGCTGCATCTCCATCAGCAGCGTCTCGGCGGCGAGGTCGCGGCACACCTCGTAGAGAGCCAGTCCGATCTGGCGGCGGGGCGCGTCGGTAACGATCAGAACGGTTTCATGCTTTTTGACGCCGAGGCAATCGCGGGCGGCGGTCAGGGCGGCTTCGTGTAGTGGGGTGGTCATGATGGGTCTCCTGTGTTGTAAGATGTCTGATTAATATTAGCCACAGAGACACGGAGATCACAGAGGTTTTATAAGTTTTGGGGTGGTGGGTGGTGGATGTTTGCGCTTCGCGCGATATTTGCCGGCTGCGCCGGCGATGTTCGCTTCGCTGATATTTGCGCTTCGCGCGGTACTATGCCGGTTTCGAGGAATAGCATTTTCGTCACCCAATTACGCCCAAAGAACAAACATCGCGAGCAAATGTGAGCAAATATCGTGAGCGCAAGCGAACAAACATCGCGAGCAACAGCGAGCAAACATCGTGAGCGCAAGCGAACAAACATCGCGAGCAACAGCGAGCAAACATCGAGCAACAGCGAGCAAACATCGTGAGCAAGCGAACAAACATCGCGAGCAACAGCGAGCAAACATCGCGAGCAACAACGAGCAAACATCGCGCGAAGCGCAAATATCCCTTGTATTTACCTTCCGGAAACATTAGCTTCGTATTTTAGGCCCGGCAGCACCGTGTGACCCCGGCAGAATAAGGCGCTTCTACCTGCCGGGGCGGGATAGTTTTACGATTAGCGCCGTATAACAAACGCAGATTTTGCGTTTTGACCTTGAGTTGGGAAAAAAGACTGCCGAAATATATAACCTTACCTCATAGCTGAGTGGTTTGGCATTATGCACGTGATGGATGCAATCGACAGCAGCGAAAAGACCTATCAAAAGCTTCGTGAACAGTATGATCCGGTCTTTCAGCAGCTGATCGACAATATCAGGGAATATAATCCCAATTACAATGAGGAGCTGCTGCGCAAGGCCTACGAATTCGGCTTGTGGGCCCACCGCCACCAGCAGCGGCAGTCCGGCGAGCCCTACTTTGAGCACTGCCTGAACGTGGCGCTGATCCTGGCGGAGATGCGCATGGACAGCGTCACCATCGCCGCCGGTTTGCTCCATGACGTGGTGGAGGATACCGGCTATACCAACGAAGAAATCGAGGAGGAATTCGGCCCGCAGATCGCCTTGCTGGTGGACGGCGTCACCAAGATTACCGAGGTCAGCGGCCGCAAACGCCTCAGCCGGGAGTCGCGCCAGGCGGAGACCTTCCGCAAGATGCTGCTCTCCATGGCCCGCGACCTGCGGGTGATCATCATCAAGTTCGCCGACCGCCTCCACAATATGCGCACCCTGGAGCACGTGCCGGCCAAGAGCCGGATGCGCATCGCCATCGAGACCCGCGATGTCTACGGCCCGCTGGCCAACCGCTTCGGGATGGCCCGGGTGAAAAGCGAACTGGAAGACCTGGCCTTCAAATATTTCGATAATAAATCCTTCGTGGAGCTAAAAAAGCGCATCAATCAGAAGAAGGAGGCCCGGGAAGCTTATCTCGCCAAGATCATCGCCCCGATCGAAACCGAGCTCAAGACCCACAACATCAACGCCACCGTCTACGGCCGCCCCAAGCACCTCTACTCGATCTACCGCAAGATCCACATCCGCAACAAACCCTTCGAAGAGATCTACGACCTGCTCGCCATCCGCATCATCGTGCAGAAGGTGGAGGAATGCTATTACGTGCTCGGGCTGGTGCACAACCTCTACACTCCGGTGTACGAGCGCTTCAAGGATTACATCGCCATGCCCAAGATTAACGGCTACCAGTCGCTGCACACCACGCTGGTCGACAAGGAAGGGCACATGGTAGAGGTGCAGATCCGCACCGAACCGATGCACAACATCGCGGAAATGGGGATCGCCGCCCACTGGCGCTACAAGGAAGGAATCCCCGACCGCAAGAAGGACGATGTGGAACAGCAGCTTGGCTGGGTGCGGCAATTGCTCGACCAGTTCAAAGGCAAGGAAATGGTCGATGCCCAGGATTTCCTGGAATCGCTCAAGATCGACCTCTACCAGGATGAGACTTTCGTTTTCACCCCGCAGGGAGACGTGATCCGAATGCCGCTCGACTCCACTCCGGTCGACTTCGCCTTCCAGGTGCACACCAACATCGGGATGCACTGCATCGGCGCCAAGGTGAACGGTAAGATCGTGCCCCTGAAGCATAAGCTGCACAGCGGCGACCTGGTGGAGATCATCACCAGCGCCAACCAGCATCCCAACCAGGACTGGCTGATCTTTGTCAGGACCAGCAAGGCGCGCCACCATATCCGCAAGTATCTCCGCGAGGTGCAGTTCGAGCACAGCATCAAGTTAGGGGAAGAGATCATCACCAAATACTTCCGGCGCTTCAAGCTGAAGGTCAGCGAGGATAAGCTGGAGGAATCCGCCAAAAAACTCAATTTCGATAACGTCAAGAATCTCAAGGCGGCAGTGGGCCGGGGGGAAGTGTCGATCGAGAAGATCTTCTCCTCCATCTCTGACGCCAAGCCAAAAGAACAAAAGGAATCGCTCCTGCAGCGCATCCTTTCGCGCAATCGCAATCAATCTGCCATCCAGGTACAGGGGATGGACAACATCATGGTGCACCTCGGCAAGTGCTGCCAGCCGGTGCCGGGGGACGACATTCTCGGCTACATCACCCGCGGCAAGGGCGTCACCATCCACCGCAGCACCTGCCCCAACATGCAAAGCCTGATCGACAAGAAAGACCGTACCATCCCGGTCAACTGGACCGTGGAGGTCGAGGAGGAATTTAAGGTGCAGCTCTCCATCCTGGGCGAAGACCGAAAAAATTTGATTCGCGATATTACCCAGGCACTTGCAAACCACAACATTAATATCTTAAATTTGGACATTAGATCGAAAGACAAGCTGGCAACCGGAAAGATCATTGTCGAAGTCAAGAATCTTCCCCACCTGACCCGCGTTATCAACGCCATCAGCAAATGCAAGGGCATTCTGAGCGTCGAGCGGGTTGAGCCTGCGTCGAGAAAAAGAACTGTTTAATCTATATCGGAGGTATCATGAGCTATTTTTATATTTCCAGGGAAGCGCTGGATAAAATGAAGGCGGAGCTACACGAGCTGAAGAGCGAGAAACGGCCGGAGATTTCCCGGCTGATCTCGGAAGCCCGTGATTTCGGCGACCTGAAAGAAAACGCCGAATACCACGCCGCCAAGGAGAAGATGGCGCTCCTGGAAGACAAAATAACTCAACTGGAAGAAAAAATCCGCCGTGCCCGGGTGATCGATCCCAAACAGATCTCCGGCGAGCACGTCTCGCTCTACACCACAGTGGTGATGAAAGATCTCAAGCGCAATCAGGAAGTGAGCTACACCCTGGTTTCCCAGGAAGAATCGGATTTCCGCCATTTTAAGATCTCGGTAGTCTCCCCGGTCGGCAAAGCCCTGCTCGGCAAAAAGGTCGGCGAGGTGGTCGATATCAAAGTGCCGGCTGGCTTGCTCAAATACGAGATCCTCGACATCAGCCCGGCAAATCTGTAAGCGCTGAAACTTCCCTCTCAAGCATCCGTTTTAACAATTGCATATAACAAGGCAGGCCATCCCCAAAGATGGCCTGCTTGATTTAACTGCTTAGTAACTCAACGGCGGCTCCGGAACGGGGACCGCCAGACGGAGGCAGCAATGACCGACGAAGCAAAACGGAAATTATACCGTTCCAAAAGCGACCGCTACATCAGCGGGGTATGCGGCGGATTGGCGGCATATTTTAGTATCGACAGCAACCTGGTCCGTCTGCTGATCGTGGTGTCGGCCTTCATTGGGGGAATCGGGATCGTGCTTTACATCGCCGCCCTGGTGCTGGTACCGGAGAATCCCGAGGAGAGCGCCGAGCCGAGCCGGAGTTCCCAGGACAGCTCCCTGTTTTGGGGAATTTTGTTCATCGCCGTGGGAGCGGTGCTGATCCTGTGGGAAATGGATATTTTCGACCTGTTCTATTTTAACATCTCCTGGCCGACCCTCTGGGCGGTGCTGCTGATCGCCATCGGGGTGAGTCTGCTGATTGCCCAATACCGCCAGCAGCCGGACCGCAGCAGCGATCTGTCTACCGTCGACAGCAGCGCAGGCAGTGAGGGCGACAGCAGCACAGACAAGACCTCCGGCAGCCACTTCAACATCTATCGTTCGCGCAGCGACCGCAAGCTGGCCGGGGTATGCGCCGGGCTGGCCAAGCACTTCAACATCGACCCCACCCTGGTGCGCCTGGGCTGGGTGCTGGCCACGGTGGCATCGAAGGGGCTGGGATTGCTGGTATATGTGATCTTTATCTTTATTTTTCCGGAAGAAACCAACGAGCAAACCGTCTGAGGAGGGCAACATGGCAGGACGTAAAAACGGTTACCTGGGGATTATCCTGATTGTGGTCGGCCTGGCCATCCTGTTGCGCGAGCATTATGACATCGACGAATATTTCCTGCGCAGCTACGGCCTCCTCCTGATCGGCTTGCTGGGATTGTTCCGCGCCTTTTCCTCCCGGCCGCGAGGGGGCATCTATCTCTTCTCCATACTAACCCTGGTGGGGCTCTATTACATCCTGGGCGATGCCGGGGTTTATGACATCGAGCGGGGATTAACCACCTCGGTGTTCACCCTGATCGCCGGCGCCGCCCTCTTTCCGCGTTATCTCTTTGGCGGACGAAATTGGAAAGACCTGCTCTACGGCACCCTGATCCTGGCGGTGGGCGCCATCTTCCTGCTCTTCCACCTGCGGGTGATCCCGTATTACACCTTCGAGACTATCATCATCGACTATTGGCCGGTTGCCCTGATCGCCATCGGTCTGGCCTATCTGGTCAACGGTCTGTGGCCGCGGCGCGGCGGTAATAGCGAGGGGAGCGCGGTAGTGTGAGGGCAGGTGCAGTGCAACCGCCCCTGCGCCGTTCACTGAACGCTTCACACCGCTGGCACCGCCGGGGAAAGGCGCAACCGCCCCTGATTGGCTCGCTGGACGCTTCTCCAATCTGTCCCCGCCTTCACCAAGGCGGGGAATAGTATGTAGGCTTCGACCATTAATCAAAGAAATCTATTCCGTGCAATTGCGACGCAGAGCGTCGCTGATGAGGATGCCACGCAGAGCGTGGCACCAGTGCCGAGCGCAGCAACGGCACCATCCCCCACCCTTCCCGAATTTCCGCCATAATAAAAAACCGCCGGACGCCTCACCCGGCGGTTTTTTATTATGGCGGAACTCAAAAAAAATGTATATTATAGGAAATGCGCCAAAATTTGACGCACCGCATTTTTATCGCCGGCAAAATGATGTAACTTCGGTTTCAGCGGCGAATGGCATTTAACGGAAGGATATGCTGGCATCATGAGTTTTTACGAAGGCAAATTGACCGAAAAAACCGAAGGAACGCTGGATAATTTCGGGCTTCACGATAAGATTGAGATCTACAATCGCGAATTCCATGTCCACACCGGCGCACTGCTGGAAAATCAGAAAATCATCTCGGAAGTGTTCGAGCGGGGAATGTTCCTGATTTCCCGGGATCACCGCATTGCCCTGCGCAGTGAGACCCAGCAGATCGATTATGACTTCCTCAACAGCGAGACCGAGCAATTCCACCAAAGCGTGATCGAAGAACTGGAAGCGCTGTATCAGATCAAAGAGAAACTCGACCGCTACCGCCATGCCAAATCCCATTATTATCTCGGCATCCTGTTTCTGCGGCGCAACCTCTTTGAGGAAGCGGTGCATCAGTTCACGACATCCATCGATCAGGACAATAATTTCATGCGCGCCTATATGGGACTGGGCATCAGCTACCTGAAATCGCGCCAATTCAGCACCGCGATGGCCACCTTCCAGAAAGCCCTGAGCATGAGCGAGAAATATCCCGATTTTCTCAATTACCACGGGCTGGCCCACCTGTTTCTGAACGAATATGACAACGCCATCAACCTCTTCAAGGAGGCGATCCGCCTCAACCCCAATTACGTGGAAGCGCAGTTCAACCTCGGGGTAGCGCTCTATAAATCGGCGCTGGAAGGGGTGAAGGATCCTCAGGCAGTGGCGGTCCCGGCAAGGGTGTCGATCTACCTCAAGCAGGTGCGCGACCTCAAAAAATACCGCATCCCCCACTGGCGCAAATCCTTCAACCAACTGCTGGAATTGCTGAAAGATAACAACCATGAGATGATCATCCCCCAACTGGAGCAATTCCAACTGCGCCTGGTCGACTTGATGGGCCACCAGGAGAAGATCTACGAATTCTACCTGCGCTTCCTGTTTGGCGGCATCGATTTGTCCCTGCCGACCATCAACAAGTACGAGCGCTACTTCATCGATACCAATTCGGAGCACAATCACTATCCCGATTATTGGAACGACCTCGGCACCTTCAACCTGATCAAAAGCCGCAGCCTTTATCAAAAAGCAATGGAAGAGCTGGAAAAAGCGCTCTCCCTGGCTCCGGAATTCGAGGATGCCAAGCACAACCTGAAGATGACCAAAAGCCACGAGAAAGGCTTTCTGATCCTGCTGAGGGCCATTCTGAAGTAACCATCCGGATTTCCCATGCCAGCCATACTGATCGTCGATAACGAGGAAAAATTCTGCAAGGTGATTCAGGCCTCCCTGGCCCTGGAATCGCTGCAAGCCGATTACTGCACGTCCGGCGAGGACGCCCTGGCCTATCTGGAAGCCCGCCCGGTCGATGCGCTGGTTTCCGACCTGCGTATGGACGGCATCAGCGGCCTGGAACTGCTGGAGGCGGTCAAGGAGCGCTACCCGGAAACGGAAGTAATTATCATGACCGCCTATGCCACCCAGAAAACCGCCGTCGAAGCTCTGAAAAAGGGCGCATACGATTACCTGATCAAACCCTTCGAGATGGACGAGCTGACCCTGCGCCTGCGCCGGATTTTTGACCAGAAGCGCATTGTGGCGGAAAACAAGCGCCTGCGCCAGGGACAGGAGGCGCCGGTCTTTTTTCGCAAGATCGTCGGGCGCAGCCAGAAGATGCAGGAGATCTATCGCCTGATCAAAAAAGGCAGCGAGAATGAGGCCACGGTGTTGGTGCGCGGCGAAAGCGGCACCGGCAAGGAGCTGGTGGCGGAGGCGATTCACGGCGAGAGCGACCGCGCAAAACAGCCTTTTGTTGCGGTAAACTGCGCCGCCCTGCCGGAGAACCTGCTGGAGAGCGAACTGTTCGGCTACGAAAAAGGGGCTTTTACCGGGGCCACCCAGCGCCGGCTGGGTAAGTTTGAACAGGCCCATGAGGGGAGCATTTTTCTGGACGAGATCGGCGATATGAGCCTGGCCACCCAGGCCAAGCTGCTGCGGGTGCTGCAGAACCGCGAGATCTACCGCCTGGGTGGCAACGAGCAGATTATCGTCGACGTGCGGATCATCGCCGCCACCCATCAGGACCTGGAAGCGATGGTCGAATCCGGCCAGTTCCGCAACGACCTCTACTACCGCCTGAACGTCTTCCCAATCACTCTGCCTCCGCTGCGGGAGCGCAAGGAGGATATTCCCGCGCTCGCCCATCATTTTGTGGAGCAGTCGAGCGCCCGGGGCATCGACCGCCGCGCCCTGGCCTACCTGATGGATTACGACTGGCCGGGCAATGTGCGGGAGCTGCAAAATGCGATTGAGCGGGCGGCCATCATTTGTGAGGAGATTATCGAGGTCGGCGACCTTCCCGCCACCGTGCGCCGGGAGAAGGGCAGCAGTGCCGGCGCCGCCGCGTATGAAATCCCGCCGGAAGGGATCCGCTTGGACGAGTTCGAGAAAGATCTGATCGTTCAGGCAATTCAAAAAGCAGCCGGCAACAAGACCCGCGCGGCGGAACTGCTGGGCATCACCCGCCGGCGATTATATTCGATGATGGAGCGGTTCGGGATCGATCCGAACCGGTGACCTTCCTATTGTTCCTTTTCCTTCTCCTTATCCTTCTTCTTCGGCGGCTCGTCGTCGCGGTTAAAGCGGTCATTGGGCGGGGGCTGATAATGATCGTGAGCGTCACGGTTAAAGCGATCGAAAGGTTCTTTCTGCGGCGCCACCACATCATCATCTTGCGTTGCCGGCACCTTTTGCGTGTCGGTTACTTTCTGATCGCGCGGGGTTAGCGGGGTATTGGTTCCGGGCTGAACCGTTTGCGGTGAGGGATCTCCCGGCAGATAGACCGGGGGCAGATCTTCATCATTACCGTTGGAAGCGGCCGGCGGCGTCACCGAGGGGGTCACCTTCGGCTGGGTGACGGAAGGAGAGGGGGTGGGATTGTTGTCGCTGAACACGTCGCGGTTGTCTGCCTCCTTGAAGGAATATACCCGCTCCACGAATTCACTGCCGGAAGACAGATAAGCGCCTTCCGGGATCAGGTTATATTTGACCGCATCATTCCGCACCTGCCGGGCCCGTTCCTGGGGAAAATGTCCGATGGTTACCATGTAGTACTGATTCGATTTCAGATATACTTCCGAGTAATAGCCGTCGCGGATCAATTTATTCGAGCGGCGGATGGCGTCGGCTTTGGTGCGCATCGAGTCGGCAATGATATGATACATATTATCCGAGGCAAATGTGGTCGGATTCTCGGCAGGCTCACCTGCCGGATAAATTTTCTGCCCGAAGGCCCCCCCCTCGGAGATGAGAACTTTGTCGGGATCGACCAGATCTTTTAAGATCACTTCATCACGGATCTCATTCGCCCGGAGCAGGGGATATTTACCCAGGGTGACGGTATAGATGCCGGCAGGCGACTTATAGATTTCGCTTTGATAGCCGGCCTTGCGGTATTTTTCCGCCAGCCGCACTGCCTCGCTTTGCGAATCGGTGGTGGTAGCCACCACATGCACCTCCGCTCCTTCCGGCTGAAACTTGCAGCCTCCGAACACCAACAGCAGAAACAGCGCCAATCCGGCGGTTTTGATCATTGAATACTTCATTGATATATCCTCCCGGTCTACCCGGTCGTGATGTAAAACTTTTAGGTCCACCGATGACACGAATTTACACCGACATTGGTTAAGTCTCGATGCGCATCTGTAAAAATCCGTGGATAGTTTTACTTTAAGACTTTACAAATTAGCCCACGAAACAATCGAAAGCACACTGACAGGCCGCAGGCCTTGTCGTAATATAGCGATGGCAGCAGTAGGACATCAACGATTTTTTAAGGTTTAAGTCTGTAATTTTATCGATGTTAGATTTGTGTTTCCGAAGTTCCCCCGGCCTGTTGCCGGTTTCGGCGGTTTTTCGAAAGTTTTTTTAACTGACGACGGCCGTTTTGACAGCACCGCTCTTCCTCCCAGAAAATTTTTCCATCTGCTATCATTTCCCCCAGATATGCTTATATTGTCCCAGCCAAACGCACAAGGAGCGGGTCATGTTTTCCAACTACCAGATCGGTCCCCGGGCGATGAAGTTCTTTCAGATGGCCTACCGCTCGCAAATGGAAGGGCGGCTGGAAGAGGCAGTGTATTATTATAAAAAATCGCTGCTGATCGAGAACACTGCGGAAGGGCATACCTTCCTGGGATGGGCCTACAGCTTCATGGGAAAATATGAGGAGGCGATCCGGGAATGCGAACGGGCGATCGAGGCCGACCCGGAATTCGGCAACCCCTATAATGATATCGGCTCCTATCTGATCCACCTCAAGCGACTGGATGAGGCGGTTCCCTGGCTGGAGAAGGCCAAGCTGGCCGGGCGCTATGAAACGCCGGAATATGCCTATTGCAACCTGGGGAAAATATACGAATTGAAAGGGCTGTGGCCGTTGGCGATCCTGGAATATGAAAGCGCGCTAAAACTCAATCCCGATCACGCCCCGGCGGCTACGATGTTAAAAGGGCTGAAGGCGCGGCTGAATTAACCAGGCTGTGGAACAAATTTTGCCACAGAGGCACAGAGATCGCAGAGTGTATAATCTTCTTGACAATGGATAGATGGCATCTTATCACCGATCTCTGAAAACTGAGGAATAGCAGTGGCAGTGGCAGTGGCAGTGGCAGTAAGTTGCTGCTACAGCCACTTGAATATCACAAAAGGAGCTCCTATGTGTCGCACGTCCCTTCGTCTGTTCGGATTATTGATCCTGGCGCTGCTTGCCGCCGCCCTGTTGCCCGGCTGCCAGCGCACCGTATCGATCAAAGAAATCAAAGAGAATCCCCGCAAGTATGTCGATAAAACCGTCCGGGTGCGCGGCGAGGTGGTGCAGCGGATGGGGCTGCTGATCAGCTTTTATGAAATCGATGACGGCAGCGACAAGATCCGGGTGGTCTCCAGCAAACCGCTGCCCGAGATCGGCAAGCAGATCCAGGTCACCGGAAAAGTGAAATATTTTGCCTTTGGCAACCTGGAGCTGCTGGTGATCATCGAAGGCGAGGATGATGCGCCAGCCCGCTAATCTGCAGCCGAAACCATTTGCATTTTTCACTTTCATCCAATATTTTTGCACATTCAAAATTGTGTCGGGACAAAAAGAGGAGTGCTGCCGTGGCCAAAGTCGAGTTACGCAATGTGTCAAAATTCTATGACAACAACGTGCAGGCGATCAAGGACGCCAATCTGACCATCGAAGATAAAGAATTCATGGTGCTGGTCGGTCCTTCCGGCTGCGGCAAGTCGACCCTCCTGCGGATGATCGCCGGGCTGGAGGAAATCTCCGGCGGCGACCTGCTGATCGACGGCCAGCGGGTGAATGATGTGGCGCCCAAGGACCGGGACATTGCCATGGTGTTCCAGAATTACGCCCTCTATCCCCACATGTCGGTTTATGACAACATGGCCTTCGGGCTGAAGTTGCGCAAGTTCCCCAAAGCGGATATCCAGAAACGGGTGGAAGAAGCAGCCGACATCCTCGATATCCGGCAATATCTGGAGCGCAAACCGAAGGCGCTTTCCGGAGGGCAGCGCCAGCGGGTGGCGCTGGGCCGGGCGATCGTGCGCAAACCAAAGGTGTTCTTGTTTGACGAACCCCTCTCCAACCTCGACGCCAAGCTGCGCGGCCAGATGCGCTACGAGATCAACCGCCTTCATATCCGCCTGCAATCGACCATGATCTATGTTACCCACGACCAGATCGAAGCCATGACCATGGGCGACAAGATCGTGGTGCTGAAAGACGGGCTGATCCAGCAGGTCGATTCCCCTCTGAACCTCTACAACAATCCCGCCAACCGCTTTGTGGCCGGATTTATCGGCAGCCCGGCGATGAATTTTATCGACGGCAGCCTGGTCGCTGATAACGGGCTGAAATTTGTCGCCAAAGATCTGTCCCTCTCCCTGCCCCGGGAGACCGCCGCCAAACTGGAGCAGCAGCGTCTGAGCGATGTGACCATCGGCATCCGCCCGGAAAGCATCATCGATGCCCAAGTACATGCCGAAAAGGCCAACGGTAATGTCAAAGAGACGGTCATCGATGTGGTGGAGCCGATCGGCAATGAGATGTTCATCTATTTCCGCGCCGCGGAGACCAACATGTGCATGCGCACCTCACCGGAACGGCTCTACCGCGCCACCGAACCCCTCTCCATCGCATTTGATATGAATAAACTGTTCTTCTTCAACACCCAAACGGAAGAGCGGGTGGCGTAATCCTTATTGGTCATTGGCTATTGGCTATTGGTCAGAACGGTGCTTTGCCAACGGCCAATAACCAATGACTAAGACCCAATTCCCAACTTTTAAAACTTGATACACAACGCATCAGCAAATCACAAGGATATCCCCATGCCCATTTTCCCAATCGGGGTTGCCAACTCGGTTTCTGCCAATTTTCAGTTTGATCCGCTCGACACCATCGAATTTGCCCGTCAGGGTAATTTTGAGCTGCTGCAAATATATTTGAATGCGCCTTTACTTTCCGAGGAAGCAACTTTGCAGCAGGTCATGGCGGAGATAACTAATTTCAAAGCGCTATACTTCCATGCCGAAGGATTGCTGAATGAAGATTTCTTGAACAGCGACTACCGCCGGCAACTCTACACTTTTTTGAAACAGATGGACGACCCCCGCTATATCATTCACTTCGACGAACGGGTGAACGTGGATAAGCTGGTCAACCTGGTTGACAGCTTGAACCGGGAAGGGGTTAAAATATGTGTGGAGAATTATTTTCTGAGCGAAGGCAAGGCGGATGCGGAGCGCAATCTAAAAAAATACCTCGCCCTGTTTACCCTCTCGAGCAACTTCGGCAATCCGATCTATCCGGTGCTGGATATTCCGCGAATCTTCAATCAAAAGCTGGGCTTTTCTCTGGAGGAAGGGCTGGAGTGGTGCTACCAGATACTCAATTTTTTTGGCAACCGCCGCATCCCCATGCTGCTCCATCTGATCGACGTCAGCGACCCGGCGCAATCGCGTCACCATTATACCGCGGTGGGGAGCGGCTGCATCCCTTATGAGCAGATCTTCCACTTCATACGCAAAACCCGCCCGCTGATGGCCGGCGCGGTGCTGGAATTTGAAGATAAGATCAATCCCCTCCACTCGCGGGAATATATTGAGAAGGTATTTGGCTAGCGGTCTGGCTTTTTTATAGACAGACGCTACGGAGGACTGTTGCATGGGGCATGGGGCATGGGGCATGGGGCATGGGGCATGGGGCAATAGAAAGCTGTTCAATAAAACAGAGACAATAAAGAAAAAATCTAAATCATGGCAATGACTTGGTAAAACAACCCACCGGCGCCATGCCCCATGCCCTTTGCCCCATGCAAGTTTTTGCAGGGTGTGGTTTCGCTAGAAGAAATACTTCTGCGTAATCGCATACTCCCCGTGCTCATAGGGCACCGGAGGGAAGTTGCGCCAGCGGCGGATGGTGCGTTTGATGCAGTCGATAATGCGCACGTCCTGGATATCAGACTCCAGCACCCGGATGGTCTCCGGGATCACATAGCCGTCGGGGTGAATTTCAAACTTCACCACAAACTGCCCGCGGCGGGTGGGATCGTTGCGGTAATAACGGTCGAGGCAGTGCTTGATAAACTTTTTATTGTCGTTGGCAACGGTAATGGTCTCTTCATAATCCCGAATTCCCTTCACCACTCCAAAATCGGTAAAACTGGCATCGGCGATATCAATATCGCTGTTCTTGCCGGTGGAAAAACGCCGCTGGCTGGAATCATAGGCCTTCTTGCGGGCGTTATAAGGCTCCAGCGGCGAGTCACGTTCCGGCTTGGAGGGCTTGACCAGGGCGGGGATCGACTCGATCGCGCTCTGCACACTCAGGCCGGTCCGGGTGGAGGGCGACAGGTAGGCGATCATCGAGTCGTCATATTCCGGGGCATCGCCGCGCACCTGGGTATCGGACGGAGCGGCGGCGCGGGCACGGCGGATCTGCCCCGCTTCGGTCTGGCTGGCGCGCATTTCCGGAATGTTTTCTGAGGCAGCTTCATCATCGCCCAGGGATTCATCGAGTTTGATCGGCATAAAGTCGCCGGCCACATAGCCATGATATTCCGGCTGCGCTTCCACCGGCGGCTGATAATTCTCATAATATTTTACAATCTGGGTGATATAATTCTGCTTGATCTGATAACGAATCCGGTGTTCCGGGAATTTATTGTAAAATCCTACGGATATCGCCACTATCAAAACCGCGAAGCACAGCACCGTCGCTGTAAAAAATTTCAGAAAAAGTTTATTCAATTCCGTGAAAAGCGGTCGACGGAAGAATATTTTTTCATAATTATAATTGTTATAGCCGCTCATCATACCCTATGCTTATCTCCTAATTAAAGTAAAAACACCCGCGTAGTACAATGGTAAGACGATCCCGCCCGTTCAATCATGATTTAGATCAAAAAGAAAAATTAATAAATTTCTCGACCTTTGCATACTGCGTTCAAAAAACGCCGTACAGCATACCGGGCGGGACCATATACCCGGCGCAAATATTTACTGATCGGGCCGGAATAGCATGTGTTCCAGGGGTTGGTGTGGATAAGATAGGCACCAATTCCTTTTATGAGACCCTTTTCCCTAAGTTGCGCTAAAAGTTAAACAAGCGTTTGAAAAAGAGCAAGTTATAATAATTTTTGTTAATGGGTGAATGGGTGAATGGGTGGATGGGTGGATGGGTGGATGGGTTACTTCGAAGGGCGCAAGGGCGAATCGCGATTTTCTCCCACGTCCGTTTTTCCCCATTAACCCATTAACTCATCATCCCATCCAGTCACAAATCCGCTCCGCCGCCTCGACCATTTTGGGGCAATTTTCTTTCAAAAAATCGATATCCAGTTGGCGGCCGGCCGGTATTTTTTCCGAGGCAGCCAGGGCTTTACTGCCATCGAAGTCGACATAAGCCAGCCGGGCGGACAGTTCCTCTTCCGGACGGCCGAACACGTTTCCGGGCAGGATTGCGACACCGGTATCTTCCAGCAGTTTTGCGCAGAGCGACTCGCTATCACGGATGCCCCGGCTCTGCAATTCGGAACGAAAGGCGTTAAAATTAGCGAAGAGGTAGAAGGCGCCATCCGGCTCCGGCACCGCCACCCCGATCTTTTGCAGCCGCTTGCTGATAAAGCGCCCCAACACCCGCAACACCCGCCGGGCGTGAAACAGATATTGCTCGATGTCCTCTCCCCCCTGGAAAGCCCGCACCGCAGCGTACTGAATCGGGGCGGAAGTGGCGGTAAAGGTCTCGCTGGCCACCACCGCCATGGCGTCGCGCAGCCAGTGCAGCGATTCCGGGAAGATGAAGGTGCCCAGGCGCCATCCCCCGGCGCCGCACCATTTGCTCAGCCCGCTGCTGATGATCGTGCCCTCGGGATAAAAACGGGCAATCGACACATGCTGCCCCTTGTGATGCAGCTCGCCGTAGATCTCGTCGGAGAGCAGGATCAGACGGTATTTGCGAGCCACCCGGGCGATGGCTTTTAATTCTTCCGTCTTGTATGAACAGCCGCTGGGATTGTTGGGATAATTGAGGATGATGATGCGCGGACGGTCGGGATCCTTCTGGCAATGACGTTCGATCTCATCGGGCATCAGGCGCAGGCCGTTGGCCAGGCTGGTTTGCAGCCAGTGGATCTGCCGCCCGATGATCCGCGCCTGAGGGGCATAAGACACCCAGCTGGGAGTCGGGATCACCAGGTCGCCGTAATAGACCAACTGCACGATGAACATCAGTTCCTTGGAACCGGGCCCGATCAGCACATCTTCGGCGCGGTACGGAATCCCCTCGCCACGGTGATGAAATCCCGCTACCGCCTCGCGCAGGGCATAGAGGCCCATCACCGGGAGATAATCCTTCTGAAAGGCATTCTCCTGCAACAGTTCGATCACAGAATGCGGCACCGGGAACGGCGACTGCCCCAGGCCGAGTTTGATCACCTTGCGGCCCTGGCGGATCAACTCGGCGCTTTTCTCATTGATGGTCAGGGTCGCCGACTGCGGCAATCCCCGCACGTTGAGGTTGAGGTTGATGCTGGGGGAAAACAATTTCCGGGATTTGTTGTTTTTATCGGCCATGTTGCATCCTCATACATCAGTATTGATTATTTTTTAGATAGACTACAAAATTAAGGATATTAGCCACGGAGCCACGGAGATCACAGAGACAATACAATTGTTTTTCCTCTGTGATCTCTGTGGCTCTGTGGCAGTAAAACGCTGTCACAGAAGAAATCTTTATTTTATCATCTTGTAGCAAGACAAGTTATTCACCGCCGCGCGCCAAACGCAAATCAGAATTCTTTTACCTCCTGCAGCTGCCCCTCGCTGGCGGCGATGATGGTGGAGGCGGTGGCGTCGCTGGTGACGTTGACGGTGGTGCGGATCATATCGAGGATGCGGTCGACGGCCAGAATCAGGGCAATGCCTTCCAGGGGGATGCCCGCCTGCTGGAGTACGATTACCAGCATCAGGATGCCCACCCCCGGCGCGGCGGCGGTGCCAATCGACGCCAGGGTGGCGGTCAGCACAATCGTCAACTGCGCCCCCAGGTCGAGTGGAATACCGTACACCTGGGCGATGAAGACCGCCGCCACTCCTTGATAGAGTGCGGTGCCGTCCATGTTCACCGTGGCACCCAGGGGCAGCACGAAGCTGGCGATCTCCTTGGAAACTCCCACCCGCTCCTCGCACACTTCCATGGTCACCGGCAGGGTGGCACCGCTGGAGCTGGTGCTGAAGGCGGTAAGCTGGGCCAGGCGGATGCCCCGGGCAAATTTGAGCGGGCTCATGCCGGTCAGGGAGCGCACCACCAGCGGATAGAGCAGCAGCAGGATCAGCAGCCCCAGAGCGGTAACCACGGTATACTTCAGCAACGAAACCAGGATGTCGACGCCGAAGCTGCCCACCGCCTCGGCGATCAACGCCAGCACCCCGTAAGGCGCGGTTTCGATCACCAGCAGCACGATCTTGATCATCGCATCATTGACCCCATCAAAAAAGGCGATCACCGGCTGGGCCTTCTCTTTGGGGATCAAGGTGAGGGCAATCCCGGTGATGATTGAAAAAAAGATGATCTGCAGCATGCTGGCGCCGCTGAGGGCCTCGAACGGGTTCTTCGGGATCATGTTCAGGAAGGTATCGACCACCGAGATGGGATTTTGCGCCACGGTCAGTTTGCTGCTTGCCTCCTGGCTGTAGCTTTCCAGCAGCCGGGCTTTCACTCCGGCATCCATACCGCTGCCCGGCTGGAGCAGGTTGGCCAGCACTAACCCGATAGTGATCGCCACCGCTGTGGATATCAGGTAATACGCCAGGGTTTTACTGCCGATGCGTTTCATCTTGGATATATCACCCAGGCTGGCAGTGCCGGTAATCAGCGAGGCCAGCACCAGCGGCACCACGATCATCTGGATGGCGCGGATAAAGGCGGTGCCCAGCGGCTTGATCTCCCCGATCTCGCTCCCGAAAAAAATTCCGGCAGCGGCACCGAATATCATTCCCAGCAGGATCTTGATATGCAGCGGCATTTCGAAGAGCCGTTCGAAAAGTATATAAACCGCGACGATCAGGGCAGCGGCGCGGATGAATTGCAGCGCAGCGCCGGAAACGTACTGAAAAGCATCCGGCGATTGACTGTATAAATAGACGGCAAGCACGGCGGCGATCAAAAAAAATAGCCCATTCTTGACGGTAAAGGCTTTGAGGCGAATCATTGAAAATCTCCATTCAATTCGAGTATTTCGTGGGCATCCGGTTTCATCTGTTCAGAATAACAGCCAGACCCCAAAAAACAAAAAGTTTTTTTGTTTTCCCTAAATTCGATAAATTGGAATTCATGCTTTTCAGCCTCAGGAGTTCAATTATGAATTATGTGACCCACCTGGAATGTTCGATGTGCCGGTTGGAACTGGAGTCGGAGCGGCTATGGAATCTCTGCCCCAACTGCCGTAAGCCGCTGCTGGTGCGTTACGATCTGGCTGCGGTGCGTCAGAAAGTGACCCGGGAGGATATCGCCCGGCGCGAGCCCAATCTCTGGCGCTACGAGGAAGTGCTGCCGGTGCGGAAGGATATATATAAACTGACCCTGGGAGAGGGATACACGCCATTGATCACTGCGCGCCGCCTGGGTAAGGTGGTCGATTTCCCCAATTTGCTGATCAAGGAGGAAGGGGTCAATCCGACCTGCTCCTTCAAGGCCCGCGGGCTGGTGATGGCGGTTTCCCGCGCCTATGAGTTGGGGGTAAAAGCCCTCTCCATCCCCTCGGCCGGCAACGCCGCCGGAGCGATGAGCGCCTACGCCAGCCTGGCGGGGATCCCGGCTTTCGTCTTCATGCCCCGGGATGTGCCGAAACCGTTTGTGGCCGAATGCCTGGCCCTGGGGGCCAGCGTCACCCTGATCGACGGCCTGATCACCGACTGCGGCCGGGTGGCCGCCAACGAAGTGGCTGAATACGGGCGTTTCGACGTTTCCACCCTTAAGGAACCTTATCGCATCGAGGGCAAAAAGACCATGGGCTATGAGGTGGCCGAGCAGCTCGGATGGGCGCTTCCGGACGTGATCATCTACCCCACCGGCGGCGGCACCGGCCTGATCGGGATGTGGAAAGCCTTTGCGGAGATGGAAGCCCTGGGCTGGATCGACAGCAAGCGCCCGCGGATGGTGACAGTACAGGCCGAGGGCTGCGCGCCGATGGTGCGCGCCTTTCAGCGCGAGGAGCAGTTCGCCGAACCCTGGAAAAACGCCCACACCGTTGCCGACGGCTTGCGGGTGCCGGCAGCGGTCGGCGACTTCCTGATCCTTAACGCCCTCCGGGAAAGCCAGGGTACCGCGGTAGCGGTCAGCGACCGCGAGATGATGGACGGCGCCAACCTGATCGGGCGCACCGAAGGGCTCTTTGCCAGCCCGGAAGGCGGGGCCACCCTGGCCGCCTTCCAGAAACTGCGCGCGGAGGGCTGGATACGGGATGACGAGACCGTGGTGCTGTTCAACACCGGCAGCGGACATAAGTATGCGCATTTGTGGGTGAAGGAGAGAAAGGATAAAGGATGAAGGATGAAGGAAGAAGTTGTTGTGAATGGGTGGATGGGTGAATGGGTAAAAACGGACGAGGTGTCAGAATCTTTTAAACCCATCAACGATATAACCCATTAACCCATTCACCCATTAACCCATCCTCAAATTCAAATGCGCAAAATAATTTCACTTCTCAAGCTCACTCGCCCCATCAACGTGCTCATCGCCATGCTGTCGGTGTTTGTGGCGGCGCTGATTAGCGGGACGCTTTCGCCCTGGGTGGCGGTGCTGCTGGCCTGCCTCTCTGCCGGGCTGATCACGGCGGCGGCGAACAGCATCAACGATTATTATGATATCGCGATCGACCGCATCAACAAGCCGCAGCGCCCCCTGGCCGCCGGCCGGATCTCACCGCGTGCCGCGCTGGGATCGGCGCTGGGATTGTATGCCGCCGGCATCGCCCTGGCGTCGGCTATCTCGCCGCAGATGCTGGCGGTCGCCGCTCTCTTCTCCCTGCTGACCTGGCGTTATTCCGCTCACCTGAAGCGCACTGCGCTCTGGGGCAACTTTGCGGTCAGCCTCAGCACCGCCGCCGCCTTCATCTACGGCGCCATGGCGGTCGGGCGCCCCGGGGCGGGGATCTTCCCGGCCCTGTTTGCATTTTTCTTTCATTTTGGCAGGGAGATCATCAAGGATATGGAGGATGTGGCCGGCGACCGCCAGTTTGCCGCTCATACCTTCCCGGTGCGCTATGGCACTGGACCGGCGATCATCCTGGTATGGGTTAACTTCGTGGTTCTGGTGGGGCTGACCCTTCTGCCGTACTTCACCGGTGTTTACGGGAAAACATATTTCCTGATCCTGTTGCTGGGGGTCTATCCGCTGATCGGCTACGTGCTGTTCAGCATCCGGCGCGACAGCCCGCCCCAACATCTCAACCGGCTAAGCAACCTGCTAAAGGCGGACATGCTGGTGGGATTGCTGGCAATATATTGGGGGTAGGAATAAACTTGGCGCGGCCTTCGGCCGCAGCCAAATGGTAAATACTTAATGCTCAGCGGTAAATGCTCAATGTCAGTTATCAAAAATTCAATATTTGTGCTAAACAAATCAATAAATCAACAAAAATAAGCGGCATTACTACCCCTGACGCCTGTCAACTACCCATCCCGCGCCAGCACCATATTCAGCAAGACATTCAGCCCCACCGCCAGCACCACGCCCAGCACCACCTGATTGGTGAGCAGCAGGCGCAGGGTGAGGGGGACCGTTTCCAGCCAGGCTTTCCCGAGGCCGAACTGCACGTAGAGCGGGATGCCGTTGGCGCAGATCAGGGTGGTGCCGATGAGGAAGGCATTGGGGTTATCGGCCGGCGCTGCCGCCAACAGGCGGATTCCCGAGAGCACGATCATTCCGCATACCAGCACAAACACGCCTCCCAGCACCGAACGCGGCATCGCGACCAACAAGGCACCGAACTTAGGACAGAGACCGTATAGCATCAGAATGACGGCGGCGATTTGCACCACAAACCGGCTGGCCACCCGGGTGGTGGCGATGATCCCGATGTTCTGGGTGTAGCTGGTGCAGGGCAGCCCGCCGAACACCGCCGCCACCACGCAACCCAGCCCTTCAGCAAAGATGCCCCGGTTCATGTGTTGCGCCCGGTAGGTCTCACCGGCAACCGCGCAAGTGGCGGCATAGTCGCCCAGCGATTCCACCATCGACCCGAGATATCCGGCCATTATTGCCAGGATCGCCGGCAGAACAAACTCCCAGCCGAACCCCGGTCCCCCATACGGGAAAAACTGCGGCCAGCCGAACCAGGGCTTTTGCGCCACCAGTTCCCAGTTCACTTCTCCCAGCACACCGGCGATGCCGATACCCACAACCCAGATCGCGATAAAGATCGCCCCTCTCCCCATCACCCCGTTTAATAGATGGGGAAAGCGAATCTGCAGCAGGAAAATCAGCGCGATAACCCCTCCACCAAAGCCAAAATTGACCGCGCTGCCGTCTCCCACCAGCAAACGCACCGCCACCTGCCCCAACGCCAGACCGATACAGATAATCACCACCCCGGAGACCAGCGGGGGGAAGAAACGGCGGAGGAACTTTAGCATCCGGGAGGCGCCGATCAGCATCTCGGCCAACCCTCCCACCAGGATGCCGCCCCACATGGCGGCGGCGCCCATCTGCGCGGCCACCGGGGCCAGGGTGGCGGTCAGGGTTGCGGACGGTCCCTGGATGATCGGCAGGCGATTGCCAATCGTCGTCTGCAGCAATGTGGCAATCCCCATAGCGAATAAGCAGAAGTTGATCAGTTCCGCCTGCGCCGTGCGGCCCATTCCCATGGCTGCTGCCACTGCCAGCGGCAGCACAAAAGGCGAAATGTCTACCAGGGTATGTTGCCAGCCATAAAGCCAGCTCTCCCAGCGTGTCGCCGGGCGCTCGTCAATTGAATAAATGGGTTTTTCCAGACCGGGCAGGACGTCCCAGACGTTTTCTTTGTCTGGAGACGCTAAATTCTTTGGGTTATTTGCCATATTTGAAATTCCGGACACAGCGGAATCAATCGCTCACTTTCACCCAAATACGGCTAAACTTAATGCCGGTGTCGCTGTTAATCTGCACATTTTTAGCATTAGGGGGGATGTCATCGCCGAAGACCATCACTCGTTCATAGCCGTTGCAACACTTTTCCGCATCTTTCTTACTACTCCAGACATGCTTTTTTGATTTACAAAAATGCATCGCCTTACTCCTTTCACTTGAGAATATCATATCAGTTTCAACTTATCTTCCCGACGCCATCAGCTACGGATGTATCATTACCATCATCCGTCTCCGGAAACCCTGTTGGGTACTTAACTACCGCTCTCAGGGCAAGCGGCTGCAAAAATTGAAGAGATGATGAAGGAAAAAACTGCCACCGGTGAATTGGGTTAGCTGCCTGAAGTTTTACCGGAAAGGACTCCCGCGGCAAACGCCCTTAGCGACCGATGTATACCGGGACAGATATACGTCGTTTCCCCACTGGCGTTTCAAAAAACACTTAAATTTTGAGGCAATTTCACCGGCCAGACAAGACCGACAATAAAACCAACACTTATCCAAAAAATGTGACTAAAATCACAATTTAAAAGATAGGAAATTTTAAGAAATTAATATGAGAATGTCAATAGACAAATACAGAATTGGGTAAAAAAATTGGGAGGTGGCATTGGTGCCGTTATCAGGTATGTTCGATCAATTTATCGAGATTGTCCGGGATTGCCACGATGAAAGTCGTGCCTTCCCCCGGCTTGCTTTCCACGCTGATTTCCCCGCGATGATCCTCGCGTACGATCCGGAATACGATCGACAATCCCAAACCGGTTCCCACCCCGACCCCCTTGGTGGTAAAGCCCGGATCGAAAATCTTGTGCAGATGATCTGCCGGGATGCCGATGCCGTTGTCGCTGATGCTGATATATACGTTTCCCGCATCATGCCAGGTCTTGATGCGGATTTTGCCTTCTCCCTGAATGGCCTGGCGGGCATTGATCAGCAAATTGAGCAGCACCTGGTTCAGACGACCCGGATAACAGGAGATCGGGGGCAGTTCACCGTAATCTTTTTCTAATTCAATATGATGCTTTATCTCATGATGGATCAGCACCAGGGTATCCTCGATGCCTTCATGGATATCCGCTTCCTTCAGTTCCGCCTCATCCAGCCGGGCAAAGCTGCGCAGACGCCGCACAATATTGGTTACCCGATCGCTTCCCGACGCCACCACCCGGTTGGCGTCTTCGATGACCTTCAGAATAGCCCTGACTTTGGGATCGCCCTCGACGCCTTCGGCCAGACGCTCATTCAGCACCTGTTTAAATTTGGCGATCGCCCGCACCAGGGTATCATGCATGCTGTTAATCGCGCCCACCGGGGTGTTGATCTCGTGGGCAATTCCGGCGACCAGCATCCCCAGGGAAGCCATCTTTTCCGACTGCACCAACTGCGCCTGGGTGGTGCGCAGGTCGCGGTTGGTCTGTTCCAGCTCAGCGGTGCGTTCCTGCACCCTCAGCTCCAACTGTTCATGGGCCTTCTGCAGGGCCTGCTCCGCCAGCTTGCGTTCGGTAATGTCGCGCACGATCGCCAGCACTTCATCGTCCCCGCTCTTGACGATCCGCGCCTCAAAATAGTGCATCTCCTCCTTGTGCGGCATCCGGTATTCCAGGATTTCACTTTCCTCGCTGTCGATCACCCGCTTGAGGATGGTCATGGTGATTTCCGCCAGCTCTGCGGGCAGGGTCTGAAAGACGGTTTTGCCGACCACATCCTCCGGGGGCAGGCCCAGCGGGCTGTCCTTCGGGGCGCGGTAGGCCAGGTATATCCCGTCGTGGCGCAGGCGGAACATCAGATCCGGGATGGCGTCGAGCAGGGCCACATTTTTTCGCTCACTTTCCCGAAGCTCTTCATTGGCCCGGGCCAGTTCAGCGGTACGCTCTTGCACCCGTAACTCCAATTCATCATGCGCTTTACGCAGCGCCACTTCCGCCTGCTTGCGCTCGGTAATATCGCGGGCAAAGCCGATCCGGTAAATCACCTTGCCTTCATCGTCGAGAATCGGGAACAGCGACAACTCCACATCCAGCTTGCGGCCGTCCTTGGCAATGGCAACGATCTCCCGGCGCACGGAATACACCCCTTCCGCCGGCAGGGAGTGCAGCATCTCCCGGAACGTATCCGCCCCGATAAACCGGGCGCTGGTGCTGCCTTTCAGCTCCGCCTCAGAATATCCGAAGAGCCGCACTGCGGCCGGATTTACCTCCAGGATCTCCCCGGAGACCGAGAGCACCGCGATGGAATCGTTGGAATTGATGAAGATCCGCCGGTAGAGGCGCAGCGCTTCTTCGGCTTTGCGGCGGGTGTCGATATCATAGATCCCGCCGACGATCACCTTCTCTCCGGCCAGTTCGGTAATCACCAGCGAAAAAGACATCCAGCGCACGGTACCGTCCTGCTGCTTGATCTGTAATTCGTGGCCGCGGAGGGAGCCTTCCCGATGAAGCTTAGCCAGCAGGGCGTCACGGTCTTTCAGATCCGCGTAAAAATCCGGGGTATGGGTTCCGATCATTTCCTGCGAGGTCATGCCGACCATCGCCGCCAGCGGTTCATTGACATAGATAATCCGGCCGTCTGCCAGCCGGCTGATGATAAAAGGGATCGGGGAGGCTTCGGCAATGGTGTGCAGTACTTCATCTGCCCGTTTCAGTTGAGTAATGTCGTTAAACACCCAGATTTTACCCAGTTCCTCTCCCGCCTCATCGCGTACCAGGGCCGGCACCGCAACGATCGATCGGAGATGGGGCTTCAACAGCACCACGGAACGGGCATAAATATCATGTAGTTCGAAGCTGCCATCTTGCTCGCACATCCCCTCCATTTCCGCGCTGAAACGGGTAAAAGCGGCAAAATCTTCAAAACAGGGTTTGATGGCATTGATAAAGTCGGAGTAGGATTTTCCCAGCGTCGTCTCTCGGGACAGGCCGAAAAAAGCATGCACCTGGCGGTTGGCCGCGCTGATGGTGTCCTGACCGTCGATCATTACAATGGCAGCCGGCGAGGTATCGATGATCGCCTGCAGCCCGTCCTTACTGCGCGACAGCTCCCGGAGCAGCGTTTCCATCTCGGCGTTCTTGGATTCCAGCTGCTCCTGCACCGCCAGCATCTCCACATTGGCCATTCCCAGGGAGAAAGTCTTACGCTTTAACTCATCGCTCTTTTCCTGAAGCTTACGCTCGGTCTCTTCCAGTTGACGAGTCAGCTCGCGGACTTGCTTTTCCAGAGCGGCGGTCTGCTTATTCATGACATTCATCCACTTTTATGATATCGCGATGGTATCACTAATTGAGCATTCAATTTAAACCGCGTTCTCCGGAAAAGCAATTGCTTAAGCAGCGACTCGGGTACGCCCGGAAGGCGACGATTATCCAAAAACGGCTTTGAATATATAGTAGAAAAGAATCGCCCCAAGTGCGCCCACCGGAATGGTAATCACCCAGGAGATGACGATATTGGTCACCACCCGCAGGTTCAGGGCGCCGATCCCCCGGGCCAGTCCCACGCCCAATACTCCGCCGACCAGCGTGTGGGTGGTACTGATCGGCAGTCCCAGTTTGGATGCCAGCACGATGGTGGTAGCGGCGGCAAACTCGGCGCAGAAACCCCGGGTGGGAGTTAATTCGGTAATTTTTTTCCCGATGGTAGCCATCACCCGCCAGCCCCAGGTGGCCAGACCGACCACAATACCCACCCCGCCCAGACCCAGCACCCACAGGGGCACGGCCGACTTCAGCGCCAGATGGCCGGTTTTCATGATCGCGATGACCGCGGCCAGCGGACCTACCGCATTGGCCACATCGTTAGCGCCATGGGCAAAGGCCACGAAGGCGGCGCTCAGGATTTGCAAGTAGACGAAAATCCGCTCTACCGCTCGGTATTCGGAACTTCCTTTCTCCACGGTCGCGCCCCGCTTCGCTTCCTTGTCGATGCTCTTCAGATCGCGCAGCAGCGTCTCGACCTGA
Organism: Calditrichia bacterium; assembly: GCA_020635015.1. Taxonomy (GTDB): domain Bacteria; phylum Calditrichota; class Calditrichia; order RBG-13-44-9; family J075; genus JACKAP01. The sequence continues at coordinate 663,100 of JACKAP010000002.1, forward strand.
TCCCGAACATCACCCTGAGCCTCCTGGCTGACTTTGTGGAGATGATCAATCGCCTTGCTGATGCGCTTGCTGACCGAACTCGGCTGGCGCACCAGTACCCGGTCCTGAGACGGCTTCACCCGAATGCGCCGCACCAGGAAAAAGCTGATAAACGCGGCCAGCAACCCGGTTGCCCCGGCAACCAGCAAGGCATCATAAAATGCCAGGTTGAGGTTCAGATTTTTTAAGCCTTTAAACACCATGGTCAGCGTTAACACCCCAAACACAATAAACACCAGGTACGGTGTCACCTGTTGTGCGGCTCGAACGGGATTATCATTATTGAATATTAGTTTTCTTAGCAAACTGAACAGCAAGAAGGCGATCGTGCCGCACATCAGGGGAGAGACGATCCAACTCGATACAATCTCCGTAACCTTTCCCCAGTCGGCAATGGCAAACCCGCCATACATCACCCCGAATCCCAGTACCGCACCGACAATCGAATGGGTGGTGGAAACCGGCCAGCCGAAATAGGAGGCAATTTGCAACCATACCGCCGCCGCCATTAGCGCCCCCATCATCCCGTAAGCCAGATCAAACTCGTGCCCGATAAAGACTTCCGGGTTAATGATGCCTTTACGGATGGTTTCCGAGACGTGCGTGCCCACAAAAAAGGCCCCGGCAAACTCCAGCACGGCGGCAAGGATCACCGCCCGCTTTACGGTCAGCGCCCCCGACCCTACCGATGTTCCCATCGCATTGGCCACATCATTGGCGCCAATACTCCAGGCCATATAAAAACCCGCGGCGACCGCCACAATTAGAATGGTCGTTTCAACAGCCATCATGATCCTTTCGATTTATTTTTCATCAACTATCATTCCAGGCTCAGTCACTATTTTCGTCCCGGTTGGCGGCATCACTTAATTTCCAGCAGCATCCGAACCCGGTTAGCCAATTTCTCGGAGATGTTCGCCAGGGAGGCGACCGCTTGCAGGATGTTGATCCACAGCGTAAAACTGGTATAGGGCAGGACATCATCCATGTGGAACAGCTTTTTGTTCAAATCCCGCTGCAACACATCGGCTTCATGTTCCAGATAAGCGACGCCTTCGATCATTTTCCGAACCTTTTCAGCTTCTTTTCCGCCGAAAGACGCTTCCAGCAGCTCATCCATTTCCCGGATCACATCCTGGGTGCTGCGCACCGCCTCCAGGTTCTTGTCGAGAAACTGCTTCAGCAGATCTTCCATTCCTTCCAGCGGCTCGAGTTTTTTCATGGTCATCATCACCCCGATGTCCTCTGCCCGGTCGGCAAGACCATCCTGCAAGGAGAGGATCTCCAGCAGGTCACCGCGATTCACCGCCAGGAACAGTCCCTTGGGCAGATTGTTGCGGATTTCATTCTTGGTCAGGTCCGCGGCATGCTCCAGCGCGGAAATTTCCTCGGCGATCTTCTTGATTTTTTTATAATCCTTCTTCCGGTATGCCTCGAACAACTCTTCCAGCTTACTGACACAATCGGCCACCTTTTCCATGTGCTGCTGCAAAGGCGAAAAAGGCGAGCGGGCAAATAAATTTTTAAAGATACTCATAATGTATGCCTCCAGGTGGGATTAATCGTTGCGGAAAACCCGGCCCGGAACCTACCTCCCGGGCCAGCCGATAAAACATATTTCAAAAGTTGCAATTCCGTTACATTGTTTTAACGATTCAACTTCTTTTTGGTTAAGGCGAGAATATATCAATTTGTGATTTCATTTACAAATTTTTGTTTATTGAATTGGTATGAACTATTCCACCAAAACGGCGCTTGAAATGATACCGTTCCAATATTATACTGCGGAGGAGGCCTACTATGACGTTCTTTGCGACAGCAGATAAGCGCAAGAAACGGGTTGAGTTGACAGTAATTTCTTGATTATTTACAAGTGTAACAGCATTTATATTTGAGAATTGAGTGCCGCTGTGGCCAAAAGCCCGTTAACATATAATCTGATCGGAATTTGAATATGCTCTCAACATACATGTCCCGCCGCCCGGTGCAAATTGCCCTGGCATTAGGCACGATTTATCTCATTTGGGGTTCCACCTACCTGGGCATCCGCTTCGCCATCGAGACGCTGCCGCCCTACCTGATGTCCGGCACCCGCTTCATCCTGGCCGGAACGCTGCTCTATGGCTGGTCGCGCTGGCGCGGAGCAACGGCCCCCACTGCCCGTCACTGGCGCAGCGCCGCGGTCATCGGCGGGCTGATGCTGCTGGGCGGCAATGGCAGCGTGGCCTGGGCAGAGCAACGGGTGCCATCCGGCATCGCCGCGCTGGTGATTGCCACGGTGCCGCTGTGGATCGTGCTGCTGGCCTGGCTATGGCAAAAAGGCGCCCGTCCCGGCTTGCGGGTGGTAGCAGGGCTGGGATTGGGTTTCGCCGGTATCTTTTTGCTGGTCAACCAGGGGCCGGGCGCCGGAGAGGCGGCGCTGGATACGACGGGTATTCTCGTGCTGCTGCTGGCGGCGCTCTCCTGGGCAATCGGTTCGCTCTACTCCCGTACCGCCCCCCAGCCCGGGCAGCCCCTGCTGGCGGTGGCGATGCAGATGCTGGCCGGAGGAATCTTCCTGGTGCTGGCCGGCAGCGCCGGCGGCGAATGGCAACTGCTGCAGCCGGCGGCGATCAGCGGGAAATCGCTGCTGGCCTGGGCCTACCTGCTGGTGTTCGGTTCGATGCTCGGCTTTAGCTGTTACATCTGGCTATTGCGGGTGGCCCCTCCGGAACAGGCGGCTTCCTATGCCTACGTCAATCCAGTGGTGGCGGTATTTCTCGGCTGGTTCCTGGCGGATGAGGTCCTCACCTGGCAAACCCTCCTGGCCAGCGCAGTGATCATCACCGCAGTGATTTTGCTGACGCGCCGGAAGCAGGCCGCAAAGGCGGCGCCGCAGGGCGACGAAACCAGACCGGAGACGGCGGCGGTACTGCAGACGGAATCGATCCAGCAAACCTGACGGCTTCTGCATGCCGGTCATGAGGAGGTTATTGCGAGTTTGAGGGAGATTTGAAGAAAAAATTGTCCACGGATTACACGGATTTAAACTGATTTTTTGTGAATGGGTGTATGGGTGAATGGGTGTATGGGTAAAGACTGATATTGTAAACACTTAACCCCATACACTCATTCACCCATTCACCCATTCTCAGGTATTTTCGCAATAATCCGTGGACAAAAGAGCTTTACGCCGTCTCTTCCGCCGGCGTATTTTGGGCAGCGAAGGCGCTGTCGGCCAGGTAATGCTCGGCATCGATCGCCGCCATGCAGCCGGAACCGGCGGCGGTGATCGCCTGACGGTAGACCGAATCCTGAACATCCCCGCAGGCAAAGACGCCCGGAATGGAAGTCTTGCTGCTGTCCGGTTTGGTGATAATATAACCGACGTCATTCATCTCCAGCTTGCCTTTAAACAGCTCGGAATTGGGTTTGTGACCAATCGCCAGGAACATCCCCTCGCAGGCAAAATCGCTCTCCTCGCCGCTCACGGTATCCTGAAGGCGCACGCCGGTAACCCCTTCCTCGGCACTACCGTAGACTTCCAGCACTGTTTTATTCCACAGAAAATCGATCTTTTCATTCTGCATCGCCCGCTGCTGCATGATCTTGGAGGCGCGCAGTTCGTCGCGGCGGTGCACAATCGTCACCCGCGAGGCATACTTGGTCAGGAAGGTCGCTTCTTCCATGGCGCTGTCCCCGCCGCCGATCACGATCACGTGCTTGTCGCGGAAAAAGAAGCCGTCACAGGTGGCGCAAGCGGATACGCCGTAGCCCATCAACTGCGCTTCCGACTTCAGATTGAGCAGTTTGGCGGTGGCGCCGGTGGCGATGATCAGGGCATCGGCGGTAAAGGTAGTATCCTCTGCCATCACTTTAAAGGGGCGTTGGGAGAGGTCTACTTCGGTAACGGTTTTATAGAGGAACTGGGTGCCGAAGCGTTCGGCCTGGCGGCGGAAGAGCTCCATCATCTCCGGTCCCATGATCCCGTCGGGAAAACCGGGAAAATTTTCCACATCGGTGGTAATCGTCAATTGCCCGCCGGGCTGATTGCCGGCAATCACCAGTGGTTGAAGGTCGGCCCGTGCGGCATACAGCGCAGCGGTATCTCCCGCCGGCCCGGATCCGATAACAATCACTTTCTGATGAGTTGACAAATCCATAAATCGTCTCCTTTTTACTTCACATTCGTGCGCTTTTTGTTTATGTTTAGATGCCGGAGCGCTGCCGGGGATACATGGAATGTAAAAATTCGATACCCCGTGCGCCAGGTGTCTGTTATTTTATTGTTTGAGCGGTCACAATCGTTACTATCATAGATGCTGGATACTGGATGCTGGATAAAAACTTTGATCCAGCATCCAGTATCCAGCATCATGAAAAAGTTATTATGATGCCCGTTTGGAGTATAATGAATGAATCTGTCCCCGCCTTCGTCAAGACGGGGACAGATTTACGAAGCGTCCAGCGAGAAAATCAGGGGCGGTTGCGCAGCCGTTCCCATCACACAAAACCGGATCGAACATGCCCAAGAATCAACAGCAAAAAGACGCCCAAAACTACCTCCTGCCCGAGGTGGTCTCCAAGATCAAGAACCTGGAGCTCATTGCCCGCTTTATCGTAGAAGGTTTTCTGGTGGGCTTGCACAAGAGCCCGTTTCACGGTTTCAGCGTGGAATTTTCCGAACACCGCCAGTACATGCCGGGCGATAATATCCGCGACATCGATTGGAAGGTCTACGGGCGCACCGATCGTTACTATATCAAACAATACGAAGAAGAGACCAATCTAAAAGCTCACATCCTGGTGGATATTTCCGGCTCGATGGGCTACAGCAGCCATGCCATCAGCAAGATCCAGTACGCCCGCTACCTCGCCGCTGCTTTCAGCTACCTGCTGCTGAAGCAGCGCGATGCGGTGGGCGTCACCCTCTTTTCCGATAAAATCCATCGCCACCTCCCACCTAAATCGACCAACTCATACATCAAATTCCTGCTGAAAGAACTTGACCGGGCCACCCCGCAGCAATCCTCCACCGCGGTCAGCCAGACCCTGCACACCCTGGCGGAAAAAGTCAAACGCCCCGGGCTGGTGATCCTGCTCTCCGAGTTCCTCTACGAAGATGCCGACAAGATCCTCGAGGGTCTGCGCCATTTCCGTTATTACAATCACGAGGTGCTGGTGTTTAATATTCTCGACCCCAACGATCGCTTTTTTGATTTCAGCGATGAGGCCACCTTCGTGGATATGGAGACTGGAGAAGAACTGAAAACCCAGCCTTTCCTGATCAAACAAAGCTACCGCAAGCTGGTCGACTCGTTTTACGAAGAATTGCGCAACGAGTGTTATCGCATGCAGGTCGATTTCCAGAATGTGCTCACCACCGACAGTTTTGACAAGGCGCTGATGCGGTATTTGATCAAGCGGAAGCAATTGTACTAACAGCAACAATAGCCAGGAAATTCCATGAAACAGATACCCGCATCGTCAAATTGGTTTTGGAGATTTTGGTTAAGCGTAACGTTGCTGCTCGCGCCGTTGCAGGCCCAGGAGCATTACTTCTCTGCGGAGATGTGGCGGGAGGCGGGATTTCCGTATGTGCAGAACTTCGGTCCTAAAACTTATGGGGAAAATCCCCAAAATTGGGGCATTATCCAGGACGAGCGCGGAATCATGTATTTTGGCAATACCCACGGAGTGCTGATCTTTGACGGCATCTCCTGGCAACTGGTGCAGATTGCCAATGACTATGTGGTGCGCTCTCTCTGCCTCAGCAATGGCACCGTCTATGTCGGCGGCCAGAACGAATTGGGCTACCTGGAAACCGGAGCCGATGGCCGCTACCACTATGTTTCTCTCATCGACCAGTTGCCGGAGAGCGAGCGGGATTTCAAGGATGTATGGCGCACAGTGGCCTCCGGGGATACCATCTATTTCCAGGCCACCCGCCATCTTTTCCGCCTGGCAGGCGGTGAATTCCGGATCTGGCATTCATCGACTCGCTTCAACCGGGTGGCTGCTCTGTTCAACCGGGTTTATATCGGCGAAGAGGGCACCGGTCTGCTGGAGATTCGCAAGGATTCCCTGCAACTGGCTCCCGGGGGAGAAGCGCTCAGCGACAAGCGCATTTATGTGATGCTCCCCTACCCTGCCGATGCGTCGAGCGGCGCTGCCCCGCAGCTGCTGATCGGCACCACCCTGAATGGGCTGTACCGCTATGACCGGATTCAGGTGACCCCCTTCCCCACCGCGATCGACAACTTGCTGAAAGAAAATCGCCTGTTTCACGGCGCCTCCCTGCCCCACGGCCTCTTCGCCCTGGGCATGCTCAGCGGCGGGGTGGCGGTGATCGATCGCGAGGGCCGGCTCTGCCAGATGATCGATGCCGCTGCCGGATTGCGCGATGAGCGGGTCTACCACCTGGCTGCCGACCGGGAAGGTGCGCTCTGGCTGGCGCTGAATAACGGCATCGCCCGGGTGGCAATGCCCGCGCCCCTTACCCGCTTCTCCGCCGATGCCGGGATCACCAGCATCGTGGAATCGGTGATCCGCTATCGGGGGCGGCTTTATATCGGCACCCACCTCGGGGTATACGAACTCGATACCGCCAATGGCCCTCCGGCGATGTTCAAACCGGTGCCGGGCTACACCTCTTTCGCCTGGGGACTGGTCGAAGCCGGCGGCGATCTGCTGGCGGCCGGCGACCAGGTGTACCGCATCGAAGGCGGCCGGGCTATTCCCATTGCCTCCGGCTGGGTGAGCACCCGTACCATCTACAAATCACGGCTCGATCCCAACCGGGTATATGTAGGACTCACCGACGGGCTGGCGGCGCTGCAGCTTGAGAACGGCCGCTGGCAAGACCTGGGCCGGCTGGAAGGGGTCAGCGAATTGATCTTCGGCATCACCGAGGATGACAAAGGCAACCTCTGGCTGGGCACCCAGTACGCCGGGGTGATCAAAGCAACAACGCCAGCAGCGGTTCAAGACGGCGGCACCCGGAAACTGACCGCCGGTATTACCCGCTACGGCACCACCCAGGGCCTGCCCGAGCTGCAAATATCGCCGGCGATGGCTAACGGCAAGCTTTATTTTGCCACCACTCAAGGGATCAAACACTTTGATCCCCAGCGGGAACGATTTTACCCCGATTCCACCTTCGGCACTGCCTTTGCCGACAGCAGCGGGTACGTCTACAGCCTGCGGGAAGATGCAAAACATAATGTCTGGATCATCGCCGGGGGGAAGCGCTACCAGATCAACGGCCGGGCGGTGCCGCAGCCCGGCGGCGGCTATCGCTGGGAGGATACCCCCTTCCGGCAGATCTACGACCTGGGAGAGGTCTTCACCATTTACCCGGAACCTGACGGCACGGTATGGTTCGGCGGCTCGGAAGGCCTGGCCCGATATACCCCGGCAATCCCAAAAGACTATAATCTCGACTACTCAGCGGTCATCCGCCGGGTGACCGCGACCCGCCGCGATTCACTGATCTTTGACGGCATTGCACCGGTAAGCGACCGGCCGGAGCTGCCCTACCGCGACCACTCCCTGCGCTTCGAGTTTGCTGCCCTGAGCTACGACGACATCGGCAGCAACCGCTATCAATTCATGCTCGAAGGCTTTGACAGCGACTGGTCGAATTGGACCGACGAAACCAAGAAAGATTACACCGGCCTTTCCGAGGGAGACTATACCTTCCGGGTGCGGGCGCAGAATATTTACCATCACCTCAGCGGAGAAGCCCGCTTCGACCTGACCATCCGCCCCCCCTGGTACCGTTCCTGGTGGGCATACTTGCTCTACACCCTGGCCGGAGGCGGGCTGGTGGCGGGACTGATCCAACTGCGGGTGCGCCAACTGGAGCGCAAGAGTCATGAGCTGGAGCAACTGGTCGCCGAGCGCACCGCCGAGGTGGTGGAGCAGCGCAACCGCCTGAAGCTGCAGTCGGAGAAGCTGGCGGAACTGGACCAGTTGAAGTCGCGCTTCTTTGCCAACATCTCCCACGAGTTCCGTACTCCGCTCACCCTGATTTTGGGAGTGCTGGATAAATTCGTCTCCCGGGAAAATCAGCCGGATGACCAAAAAGATTATTCGATCATGCACCGCAACGCCCGGAGGCTGCTGCGCCTGATCAATCAGTTGCTGGAGCTCTCCCGCCTGGAAGCCGGCAGTGCCCGCCTTCGCGCCGCCCGCCGGGATATCGTAACCTTCCTGCGGCGGCTGGCGGTTTCCTTCAGCTCGATGGCAGAACAAAAAGACATTGCCCTGACCTTCAACGGAACGCCGCTGACTGCCGAACGGGGTGACCCGGCCATCTTCGCCTATTTCGATAGCGACAAGCTGGAGAAAGTCTTTTATAATCTGCTCTCCAATGCCTGCAAATTTACCCCGGCCGGCGGTTCGGTGCGGATCACCATGGGAGTGGACAGCGGGGCGGAAGCGGCCGGGAAGGTGGAGATTCAGGTCGCCAACAGCGGCCCGGGCATCGCGGCCGAAAAACTGCCCTATATTTTTGACCGCTTTTACCAGGCGGAAGATGATGGCGGCGCGGCGTACGAAGGCACCGGCATCGGACTGGCGCTGGTGAAGGAACTGGTAGCGCTGCATCATGGCACGGTGCAGGCGGAGAGCGTGCCGGGGACGGAGACGGTATTCCGGGTGACGCTTCCCCTGGGGCGGGCCCATCTCAGCGACGAGCACATTATCGAAGCGCCGGTGATGCCGGAAGCGGATGCCATCGAGCCCACGCCGGAAGCAGCCGTTTCTGAGCCCGAAGCTGCAGCCGCTGCCCCAACAAGCACGGATGCTTCCGCCGATGACGAGGAGACCCTGGTACTGGTGGTGGAGGATCATCCCGATCTGCGCGATTTCATCCGTGAGCACCTTGCCGGAACATACACCATCCTGGAAGCGGAAAACGGCGCCGCCGGGTTGGCAACGGCTGAAGCGCATATCCCCGACCTGGTGATCAGCGATATCATGATGCCGGAGATGAATGGCTACGACCTCTGCGCCGCGCTGAAAAGCAATGTCAAGACCAGTCACATCCCGGTGATCCTCCTCACCGCCAAGGCGGGCACCGAAGACAAGCTGGAGGGCCTGGAAACCGGGGCGGACGACTACCTGGTCAAGCCCTTCGATCCCCGGGAATTAAAAACCCGGGTAGCCAATCTGATCCGCCTGCGCGCCCAACTGCGCGAGAAATTCAGCACCGAAATGCTGCTGAAGCCCGGCAAGGTGTCAGTGCCCTCCACCCAGCAGGTCTTCCTGGAGCGCCTCAAGGAAATTACCGAAGCCCACCTGGCAGAGGAGGATTTCAATGTGGAGATGCTCGGCCGGGAGCTGGGCATGAGCCGCGCCCAGGTGCACCGCAAGCTGAAAGCGATCAGCGGGCAGTCGGCCAGCGAATTTATCCGCACCTTCCGCCTGCAGCGCGCTGCCGAACTCCTGCTGCAGGACGCCGGCAACATCGCCGAGATCGCTTACATGGTCGGGTTTAACAGCCAGGCGTATTTTACCCGCTCGTTTCAGGAACTGTTTGGGTGCTCACCGCGGGAGTATCGGAAGCAGCAGTGATCGCAGCGGTGCTGGCGAGATGTCAACACACCCGAATCTGGGATATGGCTAACCGCTACGCTTTGAATCTTTTAACAATAGACCTTATTACAAGCTAAACCATTGAATAATTTGAAGAAAGGAATAGGGTGTCATTTCGAACCCTGCAGTTTAGGGTGAGAAATCTGTCGCTGCAAAAAGCTGAAGGTGCCGATTGGTTCAAATCGGGCGCAAAAATAGATTTCTTTCCGATAGCCATCGGAACTTACGAAATGACACGATTCAGTAAAAACAATAACATAAGCAGCCATAAGGTCTAATGTAACTGATGTTACGCAGTGATTTGCCCCGATGATCGCTTCCAACGTAACTGCTAACCTGCATGCAATTCAAATCGAAACTACCGCTCCCGCCAGTACACCGCGTCGATCAGGGTGAGGTGGCGGTCACGGTTGTAGGTATGCACCCCTTTGATGCGCGCTTCCCAGGGTTCGTAGGAGGCGCTCTCTTCCTCCCGGTAACGCTGTTCATTAAGCTCAACGATCCGGTTTATTTTCAGGCCGTATCCGTAGCGCCGGGAGCAGTTTTGGGAAGGGCGGTAGATCTGGCCGTCCTGCAGAAAGATCTTCCCCGCCGGGCGGGCGCTTTTGGTGTCGGAGACGATCGGATTCTGCGGATGGGGAGTCCAGTTACGGCTGAAGGGATGGTCGGCGTAGAACAGGAACAGCTCATCCCAGGTGGATGCGCCTTCGTTCTCGGTGATGTTGACAAACATCCACCATTTGCCATCGTGAGAGAACAGGGTGGTGTCCACCGCCTTCACCCCTTCCATCAAATTATATTGAAATTCCCACTTGTGGGGGAATTCCACGCATTTATACAGCTCGATGGTTTTATTCTGGGAGGTCTCGGGGATCATATAATCTTCCCCTTCCCAATGGATCAAATAGGGATAGGACATGTGGTACGGCCGCTCGATAATGGTCTGTGGCGTGCCGTAATTACCCTGTTCGTCCATCGTCATCACTGAAATGACCCCTTTTTTAGGATTATAGAGGGCTTCTTCGATAAAAATATAGTAGGTTCCGTCGCGGTGAAGCACAAAGGGATCGGCCCACAGCCGGTCTTTCGGAGGAAGCATCTTGCGATACGCGCGAAAATCGCGCGAGGGGGATTCCCCCAGGTGATAGAGCAGGATCCACTGGTGGAAATGCTTACGCTTGCTCAGCTTGTCGAATCCCTGGCGCAGCATGTGACGAGCCAGGGGCAGGAGCAGGCGACGATTCGTGGGGACGGGAAATGGCTTCCGGGAATTCGGCGCTGCCGGCGGGGACAATTGGTCAATCATGGCAAAAAATGGCTCTTCTCCCAGCTGATGCAGCTCCTTGAGACGCCGGGGCAGGAAGGAAACGCTCTTCCAGTAATGCAGGCTGCGGTTGCGTTTGAAGGAATATTCGTTGGTGGAAGAATCCGAGTGGTAGATCACCCGGTGCTGCATCGCCTGCTCCCCAAGGATCAACAATTGCGCCCCGGTGGTCGGATGCTGTTCCAGCACCTCCCAGAAACCGAAGGGCTCAGCGTTGTCAGCGGGATTGGCGCTATGATGATAGGCCCAGACTCCGTAGCGGGCAGCGCGCAAAATTTCCCCGGTGAGCGGCACCGGACCGACCTTAAAAATGAGATCCAATTGATGGCGGCGGATCTGTTCGATCTCCTCCTCCCGGAAGGTGAGGGCGGATTTTCCTCCCGGCGGGTTCAGCGTGATTACCGTCGCCCGGGTAAGGAGGGGCTTGACATCGGTCAGGGTAAAGGGATTCAAGGGATTATAGCGCTGATCTTCGAACTTTTCGAACATGCGGTACAGCAGACTTCCGAAATTTCCCGGAGCCTTGATACCCCAATTATCGGAAGTCTTTGCCGCGGGATGTAAAATGACCAGGGCAAATTGAGCATAACCGCCCTGGCAAATTTTTTCCACCACCCGGTAGGCCCAGGCCGGAATTTGAAAACTGTCAATCAAAAGGCCGATTTTGAGCACTTGCTTATCCTTCATCCTTATATCCTTTATCCTTCATCCTTTATCCTTCATCCTTCCCCCTTCATCCTTCATCCTTCATCCTTCATCCTTCATCCTTCCCCCTTCATCCTTCCCCCTTCATCCTTATTCCTTATTCCCCTCCATCCACCTCTCGCGCCCAAAATAAGCTACGGACTCAACATATATGTGTCCGATTCACCCAAAGTAAGATGCCAGTTTTTAACGTCTTTCAGCAAATCGGCTTCCACCCCGGCGCGTTCAAGATTGCCGAGCATGAAGGCCTTACCCTCGGTGGGGAAAAAAAGTTTTTTCCGGAATTGAGCGATAAGCGCCGGATGGCTGAAAATGCAGCGCACCGAATCGAAGTGCCGGCGGCGGAACCAGCGCACCGCTGCCGCAATGAGGGCGGTGACGGTGCGGCGGTCGGCGGGGTCGGCCATCAGGTCGATGATGATGCCCACGGCGCTGTCTTTCTGATACGGAGTGGGTGAGAAGATGATGTATCCGCTCAGGCGGCCGTCTTTCCGCGCTGCCAGCACCGTCTCCCGGGGATAGGGGCGGTCGATGTATTTCCAGTTGAGATAGGCGGCGCTTTTGAAAGTGGAGATGCCGGTTTGGGGATGAAGCCGGTGGTTGAGCGCTTCGACTTCTTCGTCGAAGCGCTTCAGCGGGGATACCCGCACCCCGGCAGCGGGCAGGTCGAGCAGCAGCAGGTCGGCCAGGCGCAGGGTGATTTTGGCGAAGGGGGTCAGCAGGTTTGCCGCCTTAGGGCGCTTGAATCGTTTGTGCAGTTCCCGGCGGGGATCCAGGGGTTTGGCCAATCCCGGAACGGCGGTCTCAAAATAGCCGAAGAGGCGCTGCATCTCCAGGTTCAGAGGGGTCATGCCCAGCAGGCCGAAAAAGGAAGGAGATTCCTGCTCGATCGCCTGGGCGATCAGCATCGTGACCTTAAACCCCAGGCCCTTTTTGCGGGCGGGAGGGGTCACATAGAGGTCGTGCACGAAATATCCCCGCCGCACCGCGCCGGCAATGGCGAACTCCAGCGGCATCCGCCCGTGATATCCAATGATGCCGTCGGCCGTCTCCGCGACAAAATATGTCGCCTCTCCCCGGGCGGAGGGATTGTGAAAAGCCAGCCAGCGCATCAGCTCGGCGCGTTTGGCGGCGCCCGCGGCGTCGACATCATCGCGGGTCTGCTGCATGGCGGCGATCTGCGGCATGTCATCCGGGCGGAGGGGGCGAATCCGTATCGCTTCCATCAGTTCCTCTCAGGTGGTCAGCACCGCCGCCCTCCGGGCGGCAACCGCATCCCGGCCAATCCTAAAATAGGGTGTATATGAATGGTGCCAGGGCCGATCCCTGGGTGAAGTAGATGATCATGCTCAACAGCAGCAAAAAGAACACGATCGGGGCCAGCCACCATTTTTTGCGCACTTTTAAAAATTGCCAGAATTCTGACAGGATCGATAGTTTGCTCATGGTTATTCCTTATGGTAAGTACATTGTATATTCAGTCTTTTAAAATTACAGATTCCTCGGCTAGCGCCTCGGAATGACACAACGCCGTCATTTCGAACGTAGTTTGTGAGAAATCTATAACTGCAAAATCCTTAGATATAATGTAATCGCCTAAAACTGCTGCTCATAATGGCTTTTCTCGAACGGCTGCGGCTTGCGGTAATGCCAGTAAGAGTCGGCAGCGGTATCCCATTTGACATCGAGAAACTGCTTGCCCACCAGGCGGGCGATCAGGCCGATCAGGGTAAAGGCGCTGAAGAAGAGAATCCCCAGGATAACCCGGTTCATGAACCAGCCGATGATCACGGCCAGGGTCATCCAGGCGATCTGCAGCGGTTTCAGGATTTGCGGAAAGATCAATCCGCTTAACAGCAGCGCCAGGCCGGGCAGCAGCAAGTAGAGAACGTATGATTTCCCAAACCAGAACGCGACGGCCGCCAGTATCAGCAGGAAAATACCCACCGTCAGGCCGAATTTGCGCAGGTCCTGCCGGGTGCTGGAGATATGTTTGATTTCGTCGATCAGCATATTCACCTCAATCTAATTCAAATTCCTGGCGCCAGTCAACATCGTGTTCCAGGGGTTTTTGCTGGCGTTTGTCCAACAGGTAGTTGCCCAGCAGCAGGTAATCCATGTTGGTGCGCATAAAGCAGCGGTAAGCGTCTTCCGGGGTGCAGACGATCGGCTCTCCCCGAACGTTGAAGGACGTGTTGATGATCACCGGGCAGCCGTATTTTTGATCGAATGCCGAGAGCAGCTGGTGGTACGCCGGATTGGTCTCGGCGTGCACGGTCTGCACCCGGGCGGAATAATCCACGTGGGTAATGGCCGGCACGTCGGAGCGGATGATCATCAGCTTCTGGAGGCCGAAGCGCTTCTGCTCCTCCGCGCTCATCGGCTTTTGCCGTTCCTCCTTCAGGTTGGCCACCAGCAGCATGTAGGGGCTGGGACGGTCGATCTCAAAATAGTCGCCCACCCGCTCCTGGAGCACCGAGGGGGCAAAGGGGCGGAAGCTTTCCCGGAATTTGATTTTCAGGTTCATCGTCTCCTGCATCTTGGGGGAGCGGGCATCGCCGATAATCGAACGCGCGCCCAGCGCCCGGGGACCGAACTCCATCCGCCCGCGAAACCAGCCGATCACATTTTCGCCGGCGATCAGGTCGGCGATCTTTTCCGCCACCGCCTCCTCGGGCAGTTCCTCGTAGGGGATGTCGTTAGATTTCAGGAAGCCGCTGATGTGGCCGTTGCGGTACTCCGGGCCGAGGTAGGCGCCGGCCATGCGGTCGCTTTGGCCGTCGGCCTGGCGGGGATTGCCGAGGTATTTGTGCCACACTGCCAGCGCAGCGCCCAGGGCGCCTCCGGCATCACCGGCAGCCGGCTGGATCCAGATATCGTCGTAGATGCCCTCGCGCAGCAGTTTGCCGTTGGCGACGCAGTTGAGCGCTACCCCACCCGCCAGGCAGAGATTGGGATAACCGAGCTCCCGGCGGATATGGCGGCCCATCTTGAGCATCACCTCTTCCACCACTTCCTGCACCGAGCGGGCCAGGTCCATCTCCCGCTGGGTCAGCTTCGATTCCGGCCGGCGCGGCGGTCCGCCGAAGAGGCGGTGGAAACGCCCATTGGTCATGGTCAGACCGGCGCAATAGTTGAAGTAGGTCATGTTCATTTTGAAGGAGCCGTCTTCCTTAATATCGATCAGTTCCCGGCGGATCAGATCGTAATAGGTTGGCTCACCGTACGGCGCCAGGCCCATCACTTTATATTCGCCGGAATTGACCTTGAAGCCGGTATAGTAGGTAAAGGCGGAATAGAGCAGCCCGATCGAGTGGGGAAAATTGATGTCGGCCAGGATCTGCAGGTCATTATCCTTGCCGAAACCGTAGCTGGTGGTGGCCCATTCGCCCACCCCGTCCATGGTCAGGAAGGCCGCTTCCTGAAAGGGGGAAGGATAGAAGGCGGAGGCGGCATGGGATTCGTGATGCTCCGGGAAGAGCACCGGGCCGTCGAAGTTCAGCTCTTCCCGAATAAGGTTTTTCATCCAGATCTTCTGCTTCAGCCACAGCGGCATCGCCTTAATGAAGGAGCGGAAGCCGGCCGGGGCGTAAGTGAGGTAGGTTTCCAGCAGCCGCTCGAACTTCAGGAAGGGTTTGTCGTAAAATGCGACATAATCGAGCGATTTTCCCGCATCGATCCCACCCGCTTCCAGGCAGTAGCGGATGGCATGCGTCGGGAAGTTAAAGTCATGCTTCTTGCGGGTGAAGCGCTCTTCCTGCGCCGCAGCGATGATCTTCCCGTCCTGCACCAGACAGGCGGCGCTGTCATGATAATATGCGGAAATGCCTAATATATTCATATCAACCTGTAGCGAAAAAATAGCAGCTAATTAATAATCTAATTTTACGATGAATGCAATGTAAAAAATATGGTTAATGGGTTAATGGAAAAATACGGGTACAGGAAATAGCCATACTTACCTTTACCCCTTAATCCACCAGTTCATTAACTCATTTACCAAAACATATTACCATGAATGTGACGCCTCAGCATCAGATGATGCAAAGATCATTGTAACTTAAAACGTTGTTGATTATTCTTTATGATATGGGCAATATTTTTGATAATGGTATATTTAATGGATCAAACATTGGTAATAAAATACTGTAGAATGGTGGCTGCCTTGATGATTGCCGCCTTGCTGCCGGCCGGCTGTGCCGGGGAGAGTGCTCCGGCAAAGCGGGCAGCAATGCCGGCTGAAGCGGGCCGCGCCGCAAGTTTGGCCGCCCAGCCCCCGGCTTTACCCGCCTTCCCCGGCGCAGAAGGATTTGGCTCGACCACCCCGGGCGGGCGCGGGGGGCGGATCATCGCGGTGACCAACCTGAACGACAGCGGCCCGGGCAGCTTCCGCGAGGCCTGCGAGGCGGAAGGGCCGCGTATCGTGATTTTCCGTACCGGTGGGATCATCCGGCTGCGGAAAAAGGTCATGGTATATTATCCCTATCTGACCATCGCCGGGCAGAGCGCACCGGGGGACGGCATCTGCATCAGCGGGGCGCAACTGCACATCGCCGCCCATGATGTGATTGTGCGCGGCCTGCGCTTCCGCAT
Source organism: Calditrichia bacterium (assembly GCA_020635015.1). Taxonomy (GTDB): domain Bacteria; phylum Calditrichota; class Calditrichia; order RBG-13-44-9; family J075; genus JACKAP01. The sequence continues at coordinate 679,340 of JACKAP010000002.1, forward strand.
CGGCGATGAGCGCGACGGGGCGAAAGCGGAGAACCGCGACGGCATCACGATTTCCAACCCCTGGCTGCATAGCGCCAAAAGCCGCATCCGCGCCCGGGGCAGCGATCCGGCCCAACCTGCCCTGACCAGGGAAAGCCGCCGCGAGCTGGAGACGCCGGCACCGGATTATCCCGGACGCAGCGCGAAATTATCTCCAGACCTGCCTCCGCACAATATCATCATCGACCATTGTTCGATCAGCTGGGGGATCGATGAGAATGTGTCCACCTGGTTCACCACCCGGGATGTCACCATCCAGTGGTGCATCATCAGCGAAGCGCTGGACAACAGCCTCCATCCGGAAGGTGGGCACAGCAAGGGATTGCTGATCGGGCGCTATTACTCCCGCAACATTTCCCTGCACCACAATCTCCTGGCCCATAACGATGACCGTAACCCGCGCATCCAGAGCGGGACCCATGTGGAATTTATCAATAATGTGATCTACAATTGGCGGGTTCGTTCCACCGAAGTCGGCCCGGATGAAACGCTGGTACATATCATCGGCAATTTTTATAAGCCCGGCCCGGACACCCACCAGGGCTGGCAGCGTAGAGGAATTATGATCTCCCGCGGGGCCACGGCCAGTACCCGGGTCTATCTCCAGGGAAACCTCGGAGATTTTCGCCGTACAGCCGCTGATGACGATTGGAGGGAAGTGGAAGGGGGGATATCATTCCGGGCGGAGGGACAAGTCTTCACGCCTTCCGGAATAACTGCGGAATCTGCGCAAAGCGCCTATCAAGCGGTGCTGGCCGGGGCCGGGGCCACGGCGCCGCAACGGGATGCGGTGGATGAGCGGGTGGTCAACGAGGTTCGCAGCGGTAGGGGGCGAATTATCGATTCACCGCTGGAAGTAGGTGGATGGCCGGTCTATGCGCCGGGTGCGCCGCCGCCCGACCGCGACCAAGACGGCATGCCTGACGCCTGGGAAGTCGAGCACAGCCTCGACCCCGACAACCCGGCCGATAGTCGCGGGGATCGGGATGGGGATGGGTATACCAACGTAGAGGCGTACCTCAACAGCCTGTTCCGGTAGCCAGACTGGTAATTGCACACAGATTACACAGGTTAGACAGATTTTCGCAGATCGTTTTATGCCACGAATTGACACGAATGAACACGAATGCTTTAAAAAATGAACGAACTGCTTTTATGTCTAAACGACGCGAAGCCAATGACATGCAAAGCATCAATGACACCGAAGGTCAATGACACGATTATTCTGTTAAGTTGTATCCGTGTAAATCTGTATCATCCGTGTCATCCGCGTTCTATGAATACACTCCGAAATATTGCCTCCAGCCGGGCGGCGGCCTGGGAGGCGCGGAAGTGGGTGGAGGCGTATTCGAAATTGTTTATGGAGATGCGCCGGTAAAGCTCGCGGTCCCGGTAGAGCTTTTCGATCAGCGCGGCAAACACCTGCGGATCGGCGGAGTCGGTGGCAAAGCCGTGTTCTCCCTCCCGGAAAAAATCGCCGATGCCCCCGGCCAGGCGGGTGACCACCGGCAGCCCGAAAGCCATCGCCTCCACCAGGGTGTTGGGCATCCCTTCCTCATGGCGGGTGGGGAAGCATAGCAGATGAGCGCTGCGGAAGAGGCGGTGCTTGACCTCCCCGTCGACATGTCCGGTAAACCTAATGCCGTCAATCCGCTGCCGGGCGGCATAATTCTGTAAGGCGGACATTTCCTCGCCGTCTCCCAGTATCAGCAACTCGAGGTTCGGATGTTGCGCTTTCACCAAAGCGTAAGCATCGACCAGCTCATAGACGCCCTTCGACTTTAGAATTCTGGATGGGAATATGATCCGCCAAACCGAGTCATTCAGCCGGGCTTCCAGAGTGCCGGGAAAGTCGAGCCGGTCCATCAGCTGATCTTCCGCAACCGTCACCTCACGGTGAATCGGCTGGCTGCAGCCCCATTCGCGCAGGGTGCGGCGGAAAGCCTCCGCGAGCACGATGAAGGCGTCGGCATCTTTGAAGAGCCGGTCGAATAGCCAGCGCCGGCGCCCGGCAAGCTCCGCAGCGAAGTCCTGCTCCCATCCCCGGAAAAACACCACCGTTTTCTTGCCGCGCAGCCGGGCCAGACGCAAGAAAAAACCTTCGCGGATAATAGCCTTGCGCGAGAGGGAAGGGTTGAGCAGAACCAGATCGTACTGATCGCGCTTCAGCCGACGGAAGAATTGCCAATAATCTCCCAATAACCGCTGCACCATCACCATTCTTCCCGCCTCGCCGGGACGTTTGCCAATCACCAAATGGCCCGGATCGATAGTAAAATAAGCGTCCATCTTGCGGTAATAGGATTCGATTCCCCCGAGAAGGTTCAGGTCCGGGTGCAGGATTAGCACTTTGGGTGATGGTGCTTTCATGAAATCAATATACGTAATGTAATTTATGCTGTCATTGCGAGGCGTATTTTGCCGAAGCAATCTCCTGCGGGGTGCACCCTCCTGCAGTTAAGTTGGAAGCGATCGTGGGGAGATTGCCGCGCCGCAAAATACGCGGCTCGCAATGACGACACCTACTTGATTCATAAATTCATTTAATTATTGGAGTTTGTCAGTACGAATGCAGGTATTCATACTCGGTGGGATAGCCGAGCCGCTCCATGATCTCTCCGGCAATGGCCATAAAGTGTTTAATGTCTTCTCTGGAAAGCTGGCGGATCTGGTTGTCATTGATATCCGGCTTGACCAGTTGATGCAATTCATCCGGCCGGTACCAGAATAGCTGCGTATCATAATCACCCTGAACCCGCTCATGGTGCCCGTCACGGGTGGTGATCGGGCGGGATTCCACCCGGATCTTGGGCACCTCGGCCAGGTTCAGCCCCACTTTCCGGTAAAGCTGCTGCAGAAATCGTGGAGGATCGCTGACCATGTCCTCGTAACGCATCAGGTGGAAATTGGGCATCTCCCGCTCATATTCCAGCATTTTACCGGCGATGATCTTAAAATCACCGGCCATCTGCGTCAGGGGATAGCCCCGGCGCTGCCGTCCTTCGGCGATGGCCAGGCCGTTGCGCAGCAGGCCGATAAACACCGCATCGGGATACATCTCCCGGAACATCTCTACCGTGAAGATCAACCCGTTGAGGCACTTGGTCAGCAGGCGGCATTTGGCCAACTCCTCCCGGGTGTATTCGACGTCTTCGTACTGATAGAGATTGTGCTTGGGAATCCGCGCCCGGAAGCGCCCCTGGTAGAGGATGCGGTCGATGTAGCGCTGCAGGTATACCGGCACCGGCCGGCGCGGGGTCAGATCGGCGGCATTGAATACGTCCTGGCCGGCCAGCAGGCGGATCGGGATGTCGTAGAAAAAACGTTTGCGGGCGATTTGCCAGCCGGATTCCCAGTCGGATTTCGGTTTGAACACTTTCTTGGTTTCTCCGGCCGAGTTGCACACATAGGGATGGGACAGCAGCATATTGACCAGCAGGGTAGACCCCCCGCGGGCGAAGCAGGTAAGGATGATCGGTTTTTGGTTCAGCATGTACGGGAAAACTCCGGGTGAAAGGGTATAAGGGTGAAGGTTAAAGGATGAGGGATAAAGAATAAAGGATAAAGAATAAAGGTTAAAACTTATTTGAACGGCAAGATTTTTGCTGATGGGATTGGGTGTGTATGTATGAAAATGGATATTTTTTCAGTTTTAAAATTTGAGTACACCGTGAATTAAGCCTTTTACAATTGCAGATTCCTCGGCTGGGCCTCGGAATGACAAAATGCCGTCATTTCGAACGTAGTTGGTGAGAAATCTATTATGGCAAGCAACTTCATTCACAGTGAATTGAGTGCTAAATTTGCGCAACATTTATACATCCGGATAAGGAAAATCATGCGAAAGATGCACCGCTTCCTGCTGCTGTTGGTGAGTCTCAGTTTACCGGCTTTAAGTCAGTTGCCCGCTTTCCCCGGGGCCCAGGGCTTTGGCTCAACCACGCCCGGTGGGCGCGGGGGGGCGATCATCGAGGTACTCAATCTGAACAATAACGGGCCGGGGAGTTTCCGGGAGGCCTGCGCGGCAGCCGGGCCGCGCATCGTGGTCTTCCGCACCGGGGGCACGATTGTGCTGAACACGCCGGTGCGGATTGAAAATCCCTATCTGACCATCGCCGGGCAGAGCGCGCCGGGAGGCGGGATCTGCCTCAGCGGCGCGCCGCTAGAGATCAAGACCCACGATGTGATCATCCGCTCCCTGCGCTTCCGTCCCGGGGATATTCCGGAAGGATCGGATCCGCTCGACCGCGACGGCTTGCTGATCCGTGCCTTCGACAGCACGCCGCAGAATATCATCATCGATCATTGTTCGATCAGCTGGGGGGTCGATGAAAACGCCAGCACCTGGCGCCAGGTGCGCGACGTGACCTTTCAATGGTGCATCATCAGCGAGGGATTGCAGAACAGCATTCATCCCGAAGGTGCGCATAGCATGGGGCTGCTGATTGGACGCAACCTCAGCAAGCAGATCTCGGTGCATCACACCCTTTTCGCTCACAATTACGCCCGCAACCCGGTGGCCCAGGGCGCGACGGAAGTAGAGGTAATCAACAATGTGGTCTACAACTGGGGCAACCGCGGCACGGAGATCGGTGAAGAGCAGGGCATCGCCAATTCCCGCGCCAATGTGATCGGCAATGTTTACAAACCGGGAGTTAATACCGTTAATAATCAGAAAGGGATCTTCTCCAAGCCGGGTACCGGCAGCCTGATCTATGTCAAAGACAACCTCGGTCCAGGTCGTCCGCTGAACAGCGGCGACGATTGGCTGGCAGTGTGGGGCAACACCGCCAGCCGGGTCAACAGCCCGGCGCTGACGCCCTCCGGGATCAGCATCACGCCGGTGGAGGAAGCGTTCGATATGGTGCTGGATTTCGCCGGAGCGCTGGCCCCGCAACGCGATGCGGTTGATGCCCGGGTAGTCGGCGAGGTGCGCAGCGGCAGCGGGCAGATCATCGATTCCCAGAATGATGTGGGTGGATGGCCCCTCCTGGCCGCCGGTACCCCGCTACCCGACAGCGACCGCGACGGGATGCCCGACGATTGGGAACTCCTCCGGGGACTCAATCCCAACGATCCTGCTGACGGCCCCGGCGACCTCGACGGCGACGGCTACACCAACGTGGAGGAATATCTCAACAGCCTGATCCCCTGGCCGCCCTCCTTCAGCAGCCCGCCGGCCGTGCCGGGGAATTTGCGGGTTTCCGGGGAGTGAAGGGCTGAGGGCTGAGGGCTGAGGGCTGAGGGCTGAGGGCTGAAAAATATTAGAAAAGGCTTGACCGCAACATTTCATCCGATATTTTTCGCTCTTCGCTCTTCGCTCTCAGCATCAGTCCACATACCCCAACGCCCGCAACCGCTCGGTCAGCTTGTCATCGTCGGAAGACGGCTCCGGAGCGCTTTGGGCGGCCGGTTGTTCCTTGGCAGGATGGTCTTGTTTTGCTTTTTCGATCACCAGCCAGGGCACTTCGATCAGTTCTTTGGTATAGATGTACGGGGGATGGGATATGATAAAGCGCTCGCCAAAAGCCTCGCCATGGTCGGCGGAGACCACAATCCGGCCGTCAAGCTGTGCCACCAGTTGCTGCACTTCCGCCAGCACCAGGTCGAGATTGTCCTGGTAAGCCTGTTTGAGTTTCGCAATGTCGAAGCGCCCTTCCCGCACCATCTCCCACACCCGGATATCGACGGTCCACTTGCCGTCGCCGCTGGTGCTCAATGCCGGGGCCAGTTCTACTTCCGCTCCGGAAATGCGGGTTTTGCCGATCCAGGGGCCGTGCGGCTGGATGTAATGGATGATCATTCGTTTATCCGGATACTGTGCTTTTAGCTTCAGCGCGGCGCGGGTAACCTCTCCGGGCACCACCGTATCGAGCTTCTCGTCCCAGGCATACTTCCAGACGTGCTCGATATGATGAAAATGTTCCGACCCCTGAAAGCCGTGAATCTCGTGATCGGAACAATGGGGATTGGTCGATACGTAGACGGTGTCATCGTAAAAACCGGTAAAATTTTCCAGCAACCAATTGCTGGTGCTGCTGCCGCGGCTGATGCGTTTCTGCAGGTCGCCGCTGAGATAGCGCGGATAGCTGCGCGCAAAATAATCGTAACGGCAGGCATCCAGAATGATCAGGTAATCCCAGCTTTCCGCCATGATGGCTACCCCCTGCGGCTTGCGCCGGGCATAATAGCGGCGGAGCAGGCGGGTGTATTTTTTGATCAGCAGACTGCGCGCCTGCGGAAACCGCCCGCGCAATACCAATCCTCCTACCTGGGCAATAAATTTGATGGTGCCAAGCATTTGAACCCCTGCTTACAAGTTGGTGAATATAGCTCGGAGATGGATTGCAATACAACTGTTTCATAGAACGCGGATGACACGGATTCACGCGGATAAGCTATTTGACTAAACGACAAAAACAAGAAAATACAAGTTTCTCTGCGAACTAAATAACGACTGCGTGCTCTTTTCGGTAAATCTTTGATATAGATAGAGCGAAGCGACATAAAAGAATCTGCGAAAATCCGCGTCATCCGCGCCATCCGCGTTCTATTTATGCTTCCTGTCATGCATCAGTGTATTGGAAATTTTACGTAAAATCATCCGGTCTTCCGGGGAGAGCCCGAAAAGCAAGATCAGGAAGCCGTAGAGCGCAATCAGCACCGGCCCCAACACTGCGAATTGCAACAGAGGGTGCCCGCTCAGGAAAAGCGGTTCCAGCGCGAAGACGGTACCGCCGCTCAGGATGCCCGCGGCCAGCGGTTTCCAGAAGGTGCGGTTGAAAGGGAGCAGTCCCCCCACCAGCCGGTAGACTTCAAACAATTGCAGGGTGTTGACGATCATCAGGGTCAGGGCTCCGGCCCAGGCGGCGCCGATCAGTCCCCAGCGGGGGATCAGGGCAAAATCCAGCGCCAGGGTGACTGCCAGATAGGCCAGGGAATTGTAGAAGGTGACCCGCGAATACCCGGACATGTTGATCAGCGCTCCGGAAGCCCCGGCACTGGCGTTATAGAGGGTGCCGGCGGCGAGAATGATCATCCCCGCCGCACCGTCGCGGAACGCCTCGCCGAAGATCAGCAGAATGTTCTCCGGGAAGATCAGGATCAGCAAAAACAGCGGCAAATTGAAGGTCAGTGCCCACTTGGTGATGATCTGGTAAAACCCGCGCAGTTCCGCCATCTCCTGCCGGGTGTGCAGCTCGGCAAAAATCGGGGTGGCGATATGGCGCAGGGCAGTATAGGCCATGTTGCCGATATTGCTGACGCTGAGGATCGCCGAATAGACGCTGACATCACGGATGATCGAAAATATCCCCAGGATCAGGGTCTCGAAACGTCGCCCGAATTGGTTGAGCAGCACCGAAAGAAACAACGGAAAGGAGAAGCGCAGCATTTCCCCGGTTGGGCGGATGGCCGTCGACAGCGGACGGCGCAGGGAAAAGAGCCGGTTGACAAAATAGAGCAGCAGCACGACCGCCAGGATGGCCGCGATGATATACGCTGCCATCACCCCCAGCAGCCCGAAGCCGAGGGCGATCGCCCCCACCGCCAGAAAGAGCTTGATCAGGTGAAAGGCGATCTCCCGGGCGTAAACCTCATATTCCACACGCTTGAAGCCGGTCGCCACCGCCGCCAGGGAATGCGCCAGGGTGAGAAAGGGAACGGTCAGCGCCGCCAGGCGCAGCGGGGCGGCCAGATCCGGAGCGTCGAATAGATGCCGGGCGAGCGGGTCTGCCCCCAGGGCAATGGCCGCACTGAGCAGCAGGGCGAAAAGGAACGGCAGGGCGGTGCCGACCTGGATGATCCCCCACACCCGGTTTTCCTCACCGCTCTTTCCGGCCAGGGCGAGAAAGCGCTTGATGCCCCCTTCCATACCCAGCAGCCCCACCGCGGCGGCGATGGTGGTGATCACCACCACCAGTTTATAAATCCCGTACTGCTCCACCCCCAGCAAACGGGCAAACACCACCACAAAGACGATGCTCATACCGTTCTGAAAGAGCTTGCCGAGAAAGGAAATGCTCCCCCCTTTGGCGGCGGTTACCAGGTTCTTTTCCAGGTGTGAGGCGGGTTTTCGGTTATGATCGGATGCTGGAGGCATGGGGCGTAGAGTTTTAATAGAACGCGGATGACGCGGATTCACTTGGAATTATTGAATCGATTGTAAATTATTGGAGAAATCACTTCCGGTTGCGATAGAGGGCCGGATCGATGATTTCCGCCATGCGGGAGACATCCAGGGTACGGCGGAAAAATTCATCCAGGCGGTGGAGCGCTTGCTGCGGATTGCTCAGCAGTTCATTATACCACAGATAGATGACCGTGAAGTTCTCCTGCGCGGCCAGCCACCGTTCCATTTCGGCCAGGTGTGAAGTGAACAGACGGGCCATTTCGGCATCGGCGACGGGATCGTGGGGGATGCCCTTACGAAGCAGCATCCGCTGCTGAGACGCGAGGATCTCCTCCAGGTTGCGGCGCATGAATACCACCCGATAGCGGTACCCGGGCGGCAGATCCGGCAGCAGCCGGGACACCATCTTCACCGCCTTTCCACCGGCGCCGGCCACCCAGGAGGGATCGGATTTGGTTTGTTTGACCGGTTCAAATTCATAATACCCCCGAGGATTGTCGGGGTCCGGCTTGCGCAGGCCGTCGATCAGCACCGGAAGGCCTCCCGCCGCCAGCATGCGCATCATCAGCGAGGTGCCGGAACGGGGCAGCCCGGAGACAATCGTAATTTCCTGAGGATCAAGCGTCATGACGGTTTACTTCCTGCCAGTTGTTGATACAACTCGGTGAATTTGTGGGTCATGGCCTGCAGGTTGAATTCGCCGATCAGCCGTTCCCGCCCTGCCTGCCCCATCGCCTGCGACTTCCCGGGGTGATCCAGCAGATAGCCGATCTTTGCCGCAAGGGCGGCAGGATCGGAGGCTTTCACCAGAAAGCCGGTCTGGCCGTCGAGCACAATCTCCCCGGTGCCGCCCCCGGCGGTCGCCACCACCGGTTTTCCCAGGGCCATGTATTCCATAATGGAATTGGAGATGCCTTCGGTGAAGGTGGCCAGCACGCCCACATCAAAGAGGTTGACGATCGATTCCACTTCCTGCCGGTTGCCGGTGAATTTAAAGCATTCGCGCTGCGCCGGGGGGATCATTTTCCGGCATTCCGCTAATCGCGGGCCGTCGCCTACGGCGATGAGGGTCAGGTCGCTGTGTTGTTGCAGCAGCAGGATGCCGGCCCTGATGAAGGTCGGATAATCTTTTTTCGAGATAAATTTCCCCACCATGCCCACCACCCGGGAGGTGGTGATGCCCAGTTCCCGGCGCAGGGTCTGCGGATCTTGCAGTTGCTGGATGCGTTCCAGATCGAACCCGTTATGGATATAAGCGCTCTTCCGTGCCGGCGCGCGGTATGCTTTGAGTCCCGCCCGGGAATTGGCCAGCACAACATCGGAAAAGGGGAAGGTCAGGCGGCTGCGCAGCCACACCCGGCTCAGGAAACCGATCCGCGCCGGGGCATTCTGGATGGTGTGGTTGATGAAGCGGATGCCGAGCAATTTTGCCAGCGGCAGGGCATAGACCGAGCACATCAGCTCCCAACTGTGCAGGATATCCGGCTGGAAATCCCGGCACAGGCGGTATAAACGCCCGAAAGCGCTAATATCCTTGGCCGATCTGCGGTCGAGATAATAGATCGGGGTGTCGAGCTTGTGCAGATCGGGAAAGTGGCTGTGCAGGAGCTGGGTCTGCTGATTGGCCAGCACCGCCAGGCGGCATTCCACTTCGCGCCGGCGTTCCAGCCCTTTCAGCAGTTCGATCAACTGCCGCTCCTTCCCTCCCGCGCCCAGGCGGTCGATCAGCAGCAGCACCTTGATGGGCGGTTGGTGGCGGGCCTTTTTAGCCGGCATTACTTGATCCCGTAAATCCAAAGTTTGAAGGTACAATGATTTGTTAACGACTGCCACAGAGCCACAGAGAGCACAGAGAAATGACAATTAATGAACATCAAACTCTGTGTTCTCAGTGACTCTGTGGCAATAGTATTTCAGTCTTTATGAATTAATCTCAAGAACGGATCGAAAGACTTTTTCGTATTGATCCACCGCCGCCTGGATGGTGAAATGCGCCTGAAAAAACTGCTCGATATGGGCATTGGAAAACTGCAGTTTCCCGTCGGAGAAATCCCGCAGCGCCGCGCTCATCTCATCGAGATTCTTTACCACCTTCCCCAGCCGGTTGGGATTGATCAGATCATCAGGATTGACAAAAGAGATCACCGGCACCCCCCGCTGCCAGGCTTGCAGATAGGTAGTGGGGAAGCCCTCCAGATCGGAGGTATTGATAAACAGTTTGGCGCGGGCGAACTCCCGGGCGGCCTCCTCGAAAGGGAGAAAGCCTTTCAGGGTAAGATTGGGCACCTGGCGGGCGGCGGCTTGCACTTCTTCGAAGAGGCGGTGCTGGTCGTCATCACCCTTGGGTGGCACCCCGCCCACCAGCACGAATTTTTCGGCGGGATGGCGCCGGGCCAACTCGACGAACAGCTCCGGATGCTTCTTGCGCTTGATGGATGCGACCCACAGGATATGCGTCCGTTCCTCCTGCGGGTCAGGTGCAGGGGGCAGTCCGTAATAGATGATCCGCCCCTCGCGCCGAAAGTTTTGCATCAGCGCTTGTTGCTGCTGGCGATGTTGCACCACATAGGCATCGCAGCGGCGCAGGCCCCAGCAGTACATTCGGCGGTCTTTCCAGGTGGGCACCGGCAGATGTTCCGGTTCGAAATCGGTGTCGATCGCGCCGGCAAACAGCACTTTTTTGCCGTGCTTCCGGGCAAAATAGACCAGCGGGGCCAGGATGTAGCTGGCCATATTCATGTAGTAAATATCAGCATCAACAGACTGCTGCAGGGCCTTCCAGAGCCTGTACATCCGCGGATAGAAAAAACGCAGTACCGGCCAGCCATCCTGTTTTGAGTAGCTGGGGATCAGGGGAAAGGGCAAATCTTCCTGGATCTCGCCGGGATCATAGGCCAGGGTGATAAACGAGACCGGGTAGCCCCGCGCTACCAGTTCGCGGGCAATCAACAGCACCTGCAGTTCCCCTCCACCCATGCCGCGGGCGCCTTGCTGGCGGGTGAGGAGGTGGTACATATTCATGGAAACGAAGCAGATCTTCGGCTTACCCATCCGCACCTCCCGAATGTGCGGGCGGAGGCGTTTCGCTCAGACGCACCAGCACCAGCAGCATGGCCAGCGCCGCATAAAGGAAGCTATTTTCCAGGTCCGGCAGCAGCGATCCCTGGGTCAACCCGGCCAGCAGGTAAGACACCAGAGAAGCCGTGGTGGCAGCGAGGTATTCGCGAAGCTCTCCGGGCGGGCTTCTCCGCAAAGCGGCAAGCGCCTTCAGCAGGATCGCCAGGTAGAGCAACATCAGTGGCAGCAGCCCGGCCAAACCGGCATCGAGCAGCAGTTCGAGATACATATTGTGAGGATGATCGTAATTCTGAATAACGCCATTTTGAGATACCTGGGTGGTAAGGATGGCGTAGCGGCCCTTGCCCAGCGCCAGTGCCGCCGGGTCCTGGCCATACTCCTGGAGCAAAGGGGTCCAGAGATTGTAGATCCGTCCGGCGCTGACCACATCGATATCGGTGCCTTCTTCGTAGATACCCTGGGTGGCGCGCTCGATGACGGTGGGAGATAACAGCAGAATAAAAAAGGCCCCGAGGATGCCCAGCACCGGTAGAAAGCGGATGCGGCGGGTCAGCACAAAAAAGGCCAGGGTGGCCGCCAGGGCGGTGAAGTAGGCGGTGCGCGAATACAGGAAGGCGATCGCCAGCAGGCTGAGCACGATGCCTGCCAGAGAAAATAAGTTGCGGCGGGAAAAATAGCGCCCCAGCAGCAGGGGGAAGGCCACCACGTAGAAGGCGCCGGCAGCATTTTTGTGCATGCTCAGCGCCTCGCCAACATAACGCCAGGCCGCCATGATGTCGCCTTTATCGGCCACATGAAAAACATAGTAGTAAAGAAAATATCCCGAAAATGCCAGCATGGTGTAGAAGAAAACCGTGTTTAGAAAGCGAATCCCCGGTAAACCCCGGGTGAATTTGCTGATGATCAAAAAGGGCAAAACGTAAACCAACGGCCGCACCAGATAAGAAAGCAGGTAACGCACCGTGTTGAGATCCTCCCCTTTTGCCGCGCTGATCAATCCGACATGGGGCAGAGAGCGCAACACCCCGGCGACGAAGAGGAACAGCAGCAAAATGGCAAACCAGCGCTGCAGGGCGGTCATGGTTACGGCATGCCGAAAGTTGAGTATCGCGATGATCGCCACAAACAGCCCCAACAACAGCACCGGCTTGCTGCCGGGCAGGCTGACCAGGTTCTCCGCCAGTATATCGATCTGTGAGAAAGGGAGCAGGAAGATCAGCAGGGCCAGGGCGCGCAAGGGGCTGCCGGAAAATATCAGCAGCACGCCCAGGCCGACCAGAACCGTAATCGCCAGCAGCGCCGAGTGCAGGATCAGCAGCGCCAGCAGCGCCCCGCCGGCCAGGGCGATCAATACCTCGCCGCGGGAGAGCGGGGCGGCGGACAGTGTGTTTTCAGATTTGGATGTCATGATATTGATCGTTTTGAATAGAACGCAGATGACGCGGATTCACACGGATTTACGCGGATAAACTACCATTCATGGGATAGCAATTTATTCCCCGCATTTTCGAGGCGGGGAATATTATGTATCAACAATTACCATTGAGCAATGCCCATTAAGCATTTACCATTTGGGTTCGGTCTCAGGTCATGCTAAGTTCTACTTAGCCCTTTGTCGATACAAACCCGAACAGAAAAGATTGACCAGCCCCTGCATCCGCTCCTGGCGCAGTTGAAACAGCAGCCAGCGCCATCCGTCAGCCGCCTGATAGAGGCGCATTTGCAGGGGATGAAGCCGCTGCGGCTGCCCATGGTAGCTGACCGGGTAGCCCAATTCCTCCAGCAGCACACCACAGATGCGCTCGATTTTGGCGATCTCCGCTGGAGAAAGGCCGGTCCGCCACTTGCCGTAGTTTTGTTTCAAGATTCCTTCTACCGCTCTGGCATCACCGAGGTTTTCAGTGGATGCCGGGGGGGTAAGCATGGCGGTTTGGTAAGGGAGATGCAGGTAATCCGTGATGCTGCGCAGCACCGTTTCCGGCATATCGAGCAGTTGCTCGTAGCGCACCTCCAGGTAATCATCGCCCAGATGAGTGGCGGCATCTTGACGGGCGCGGCGGATATCGTCGTGCCAGCGCTGAGCGGCGCGGAAGATGTTCTTCTGCCAGGCCCGGCGGATTGACAGGCAGTAATCGCGGCTGTCGCGAATGATGTGGATAAACTTCGCGTCGGGATAGAGCGATTTGAGCAGGGGCATCTGCCGCAAATAGCCGGGGGTTTTGTCGCCCCAGATATCTTTTTGATAATGTTGTGCATAAATTCGATAAAACGCCGCGATCACACCGGAATAATCCCAGGCCTGCACCCGCGTCTGCCAGATCTCCCGGTTGATGAAAGGCGCCCGTGCGCTCAGCCGCCGGAAGAAGGCGGTGCGGGAGAAATCGGCATAAAAGCGGGCAAAGTTGGCCGGGTCCCGGATATCGCCATAGCGGGGGAAACGCCGGTAAAAATAAGGCAGGCAATAAGATTCGTTGGCGGCGATGGCAATGCGTGAATGCTGATTGAGCATCTCTCGCAGCAGTTTGGTGCCGGAACGGGGCATGCCCACCAGGAAGATGGGGCCGCAGAAGACTTTAGATGCTGGATGCTGGATGCTGGATGCTGGCATGATTGTTGTTTTATCACGTAGTCTTTGATAATCCCGGCTTTTCAAGTGGCAGTAGCAGTAGCAGTAGCAGTCAACTTCCTGCCACTGCTACTGCTACTGCCACTGCTCGATTTTCAAAGATCAGGTGATAATACAGTCTCCGGGTTATAAGTCATGCTCAAGGCCGGGCGTCGTGATCCGCTCCGGGTGGCCGAACAGCCGGTCGTAGGCGATGATCAGGTTGCGCGAGACGTGCGCCCAGGAAAGCTGTTTTTCCAGGCGTTCCCGGCCGAAGCGCCCCATCGCTTCCCGCCGCGCCGGATCGTCCATCAGGGCGGCGATCGCTTTGGCGTAGGCCAGCTCATTATTCGGCTCTACGTAGAGCGCTGCCTTGCCGGCCGAGGTGCGGGTCTCCTTCAGATCGAAGCTGACCACCGGTTTGGCAAAGGCCATATACTCCAGCACCTTCACCCAGGTGGAAACATCGTTCAAGGGACTGGAGGGATTGGGATCGAGGCAGATATCGGCGCTGGAGAGATAGCGCACCAGGTCCGCTGTCGGCACAAACCCGGTGAAGCGCAGGGAGTCGTTGAGACCCAGTTCGGCGGCAAGCTGCTTCAGTCCCGCCACACTTTCGCCCTTGCCGATGATCAGGCAATAGAAATCGTTCCGCCCCAGGGTGTCGCGCAGTTCCTTCAGCGCCCGCACCAGATAATCCACGCCGTCCTGGGGGCCCATCACCCCGAGATACACCAGGATTTTTTTTCCCATCGCCTGTAGCTGCGGGTCCGGCGGAACCGGCTGGAACATGGCCCGGCTGAGGTCCGGGCCGTTGCGTACCACAAACACGTTTTCCGGATACTTCCCGCCCCGTTGAATCGCGATCTGTTGGTAGGATTCATTGGTGGAGATCACCAGATTGGCGCTGCGCAGGCATAGTTTTTCTTCCAGCATCAGTGCCCGGTACACCAGCCCGCCCTCACGGCGTCCCACCCGGGAGAGGTACAACTCCGGGGCCAGATCGTGATGATCGAAAACGAATTTTTTCCCGAGCAGCCGAAAAAAAGCCCCCACCACAAACGGGGTGTTGGGGGGATTATGCAAGTGGATCGCGTCGAATCCTTCTTTGAAGAGAATATAACAGCTGTAAACAAAGCAGGCGGAGGTGAAGTAGGCATATTCGGCCAGATAGCCAATAGTCGAAAGGAGCTTGCGGTAGATCTTGCCGGGCAAGCTGTTTGCCGGAGCGCTCTTGGCAAATATCTCCAATAAGGGAATGCGGTATACCGTCACCCCGTTTACCAGTTCCTTCCGCGCCTGGCCTTTTTCCGAAAGCTGGGCCAGTACAGTCACCTGGTATCCATATTCCACCAGTTTGTATGCTTCCTGGCGCACCCGCACGTCTTCCGGAAAATGGTTTTCCAGAAGCATCAGTATCCTTAATCCTTTAACCTTTATCCCTCATCCTTTCCATTCCCACGGCCAGCCCGACGCCGCCGATCAGGCCGAACAATATGGCCAGCAGCACATTGAGTTTTTTGTTTGGCGATACCGGATTGACGCCGGCGACTGCCGGATTGATCACCTTAATCTTGACATCTTCCTGCAGTTTGGCGAGAGAGATCCGTGCTTCCTCGCGCTGCTTCAGCAGGATGGAATAAATCTCCCGGGTATCTTCGATACCGCGGCTAAGCTGGGCCAGTTCGTATTCCCGCTGGGCCAGGCCGCTGATCTCCTGGCGGGTGCGCTGCATCAGATCGCGCAGAATTTTTTCCTCCGCCTGCAGGGCTTGCAGGGAGGATGCTTCCTCGCGCACGATCTGCTGCACCTCGCGGGTGATCTGCTGCCGGGCCGCTTCGATCTGCTGCTCGATGTTAATCACCTCCACATACTGCGGGGTGTATTCCTGCAAAAGGCGCTGCCGTTCGATTTCCAGGTTGAGGATCTCGTTTTTCAGGCGGGTGATGTGGCTGACCCGGCTGGGGCTTTCGCTGCTTTCGGTATTGGGAATGCTGATGTCGATGGCCTGCCTGAGCTGTTCGCGAACGACTTCCAGGCGGGTCTCCTTATTGATCCGGCGGGTCTGCAGTTCGGTCAGGCGACGGTCGTAATCGGACAGGCGGTTGATCAGGATGGCGCGCTGGGATTCCGGGGAGATCATCTCCGCTTCCGTCTTGTAGTTGGCTTCCCGCTGCTCCAGTTCCTGCAGCCGCCGATCGGCGATGAGCATTTGCGCTTCGAAAAACTTGTACTCATCGGCATCCTTGTATAGCTCGGAGCGGTAGGCGATGTAGGCGCGAACCACTTCATCGACGATCGCGGTGGCCTGCCGGGAGTCGGTGTCCTGGAAGGCGATGTTCAACACATTGCTTTCCCGGGCATTGCTGACGGTCAGCTTCTCCAGGAACTCCTCAGTCAGTTCCCGGATAGCGCTTTCCGGCAGCTCGCTGGCGCTGCCCGGAGGGGCGTATCCTTCCGGGTAGAGTTTCAGCTTGCGGATCACCGCTTCCGCAACCGGATTGCTGCGAATGATCGCCACCTCTCCATTGATCCAGTTATAGGGTTGATTACCGAACATGGAGTTCATACGCAGGATCAGCGCTTTTTCGGTATCCATGCCCCGCTCCACCAACAGCCGGGCATTGGCCTGGTAGATGTGCGGGGTCAGCAAACTGACCACCGTCACCAGCCCGACGACGGCGATGAAGAAAATCACGATCAGGCGCCTGCGTTTGCTGGCAGCGGAAATGATATAATCGAGCGACAAAGACGGCCTGCCGTTCCCTGGCAAAGTTGATTGGCTCATAAGCTGATCCGGACCTCCCTTTCTAAAAATCCCTCAAACGGCGATATGCCAGAACACCCCGTAGATATGAATCGATCGGCGGCAGCACGCCGTCATATACCTGGCGCATAAAAACGCTGGCGCTGGCGACGAAGGTTTTGGGTAGATAGATGATGTCCTGCGCCTGCACCGGGAGATCGCTGGGCGCTTCTCCAGAGAGGGATTTGGTGAGGTCGATCCTGACTGCTTCCACTTCCCCTTTGCCGTCTCTGCGCAGGAGCATGACGCTGCTGAGTTTGGCGTAATTGTTTGGCCCTCCGGCGGCGGCGATCGCCTGCAGCAGGGTCATCTCCCGGCGCAGGGCAATGCCGCCGGAGCGGTTCACTTCTCCGAGCACATACACCTGATAAGCCCCAAATTCCCGCACGATCACCGTGATATCCGGATCGATAATAATTTCGGCGTATTTTTCGGTGATGATGCTGTCCAGCTGCGAGGGGGTCATACCGTTAACGTACACATCGCCCAGGCGCAGAATGCTGATCCGCCCGTCCGGGCGCACCGTGACGGTTTGATCGAATTGGGCGCTGTTAAAAAACCGAATGTCGAGCACATCACCAAATCCCAGGCGGTATTCCGGGGTCTCGGCTTCGCTGTTATGCCAGGCGGCCGCGACGCTCAGCGAATCGATACTCGCGACGGTGCTCACCTGTTTCGGACCGGCGCAACTTCCCCACATCAGTCCGGCCAGCAAAAGAACGGGGGCTAATACTTTTTTCCGGCTCATCCTGAATATTCTCTCCCTGATAACTGAGTTCCCTGGTAATTAATTATATCATCGAAAAATTTATGCATCTCTTGAATCGTCCACGGATTTCACGGATTAACACAGATTCATCAGTGTTAATCCGTGAAATCCGTGGACTAAAAAATGCAACTCGTAAAGGTCAAAGACTTAGGGCATTTCCGGCAGTTTTGATATTATTTCTTCTCGTTCACATTGCGGATAAAGCGGGCGGGGTTGCCGGCGACGATCGCGTTCGGGGCAACGTCCTTGGTCACGACGCTGCCTGCCCCGACAATCGCATTCTCCCCGATGGTGACCCCGCAGAGGATGGTGGCGCTGGAGCCGATTGAAGCACCTCGTTTGACCAGGGTGGGAACGCAAACCCAGTCCGCTTCGGTTTGCAATTGCCCGTCTTCGGCAGTGGCCCGGGGATACATATCATTGATGAAGGTGACGTTGTGCCCAACGAACACATCATCCTCGATGGTCACCCCTTCGCAGATGAAGGTGTGGCTGGAAATCTTGCAATGCTTCCCGATCCGGGCGCCTTTCTGGATCTCGACGAAGGTGCCGACTTTGCTGTTATCACCGATTTCGCAGCCGTAAAGATTGACGAAATTATAAATTTTGACGTCTTTGCCGAGCTTTACATCATCTGCGATGCTGTTGAATTTCATCTCATGCCTCGTGTTGTGGGTGATGATTGGTCTGCTAGTTAATAGAGGACAAATATCATTTCAAAACGGGCCAGTTGCAACTGTATGATGAAAATCATGTGTACTCGCTTTACCTGGGCTGTGCAGGCCGTAACAAAAACGCGACCCTATAACGCCCCATTTTTGGGTGTGAGTACTGCCGGGATGGTGCGAAGGAGGATTTTCAGATCGAGTAAAATCGATTTTTGATCGACGTATTTTAAGTCGAGCCGCACCATGTCATCGAAGGTGGTGCGGCTGCGGCCGTAGATCTGCCACAGGCCGGTGATGCCGGGTTTGACTTCCAGGATACGCCGCAGATGCCAGTTTTTGTAATTCTCCACCTCGTAAGGGATCGGCGGCCGGGGGCCGACCAGGCTCATGGCGCCGCCCAGCACATTCAGGAATTGGGGGAGCTCGTCGAGGCTGGTTTTACGGAGGATGTTGCCGACCGCGGTCACCCGCGGATCGGATTGAATTTTATAAACCGGATGCGCATCGGAGCCCAGGTTCGCCGCGTGGTTCTCGCCCTTGATCAATTTCTCGACATAGCGCTGGTGGATCAGGTCGTCACAGCCGTCTTCCATGGAGCGGAATTTGAAGAAAGTAAACGGCTGCCCGAACTGCCCGATACGCTGCTGTTTGAACAGCACCGGCCCCCGGGAAGTGAGTTTAACCGCGGCGGCAATGAGTAAGAATAACGGCGAGAAGAGCGCCAGTCCGGCCAGGGCGCCGACAATATCGATCAGGCGTTTGAACAGTTGATAGGTTTCCTGCCGCCGGCCGCTTATCGCGCAATTGAGGAGCGGATTGCTGAGGGCGATGCCCCCTCCGGGGACGGCCTGTACCCGCCAATCCATATGAAAAGCGCTGCTTTCCCGGTAAGCGTTTTTGATTGGATCCTCCCGGCGATTATTGCCAAGCTGGAAATCTTTGACAACCACCGGCTTTGCCTGAATCATATCACACTCACTGATCTGGTCGGCCGGGTATGTCGAAATCACCACCGAATCGATCAGATGAATACAAGTTTCCCGGTTACCGTTCTGGAACTCTTGAAAGAGGATGTGTGATATTTTTTCGACAAACGCCTTTGCGCCTTCCAGGGAGGTATCGATCAGCAGAATGCCGACCTGCCGCATACTGATGAGATGCTTCACATCATAATCTCGGGTATTCTCCGATATTAACCGGAGCAGCCGGGTCAAAAAGTCGCGAAAATCGTTCTCCGGCGCCGGGGAGTGATGGGGGGAGGTCTTGCGCAAGTCGATCAGAATATAGGAAATCGGCAGGCCGGTACGGTTGCTGCGATTGCGCTCTTTCTTGAGGATGCCACAGAAGGCGTCCGTGTCGTACCACCCTCCTCGATCGATCCACTCGTTGAGAAACGCGCCATCTGATTTTTTTCTGACACTGCTAAACAAACCCATAACTTCCTCTCCAGCCGATAAACTGTCATGCTGGCTGACTGTCTGTCCTGTATTCTCCGTATCTGCATGCCGGCTATAGCTCCGCCCCGTCAATTACATGCCGGATGGTCTGGCACGCAACACAGAGTCTGTCGGCGGAAAAGGGGGATTGTATGAACAAGGGGATATGGGCAAAAAAATATTGCTCACTTTCCGGGCGTTCGGCGAAAAATTTCGCCTTGCGGGAAAAGCCCGGGCTTACGGCCTGTGCTCGCCATTCCTCAGAAAAACAGACTCGGTTAAAAAAGAAGACCTTTTTATTCACTGTCCGAAAAATTGAAATGATCGCAGGCCGCCAGGTCGACGGTTATTCAGGATCATTTCAAATTACAGCCTGCCAGAAAAAACCTTGTGACAATCTTTGAAAATTACCTGAGAATAAATCTAAAGAATTGTATGCCAATTGATCGCTTACTCATTCGCTCAGCCGGCATGCCCCGGCAGCAAACGCTTGTCCGGCGAATTTCCGGTATTTAGATCATCACAAGTGAAATCGTCGAGAAAAATACCGTTTTGGTAAATGACAAATATCACAATGTGAACGACCGTTTCCTGAAAAATCTATTGGGAAAGATCTTCGGTGAGCGCCGGGTTGATATTGGCTTCGTCACGCAGTCGGCCACAGACCAGGATGCACAGGCCGTGAATACTGGGATCGCTGATCTGGTAAAAGACTTGCAATCCCTCCTTGCGGCGATGCAGGATCCCTTCCCGGGCCATTAGATTGAGGTGCTTGCTGATGTTGGGCTGTTGCTGGTGCAGAACCTCGACCAATTCGTTTACCGACATTTCGCCATTGGCCATGAGATGGTTAAGCAACTGTAAACGAACCGGTTCGCTGAGGATTTTGAAGCGCTGGGCCACTCGTTCAAGTAGTAATTCCGGAATGAGTTGATTTGCCATATTGTCTTCCTGAAAATAAATTTTACATTCATAATATATGCCTATGTAGGAATTTATGCAAGCATTTTGTCGGCGTTGTGATAAATTATACCTGGCAACACTTGACATTCTTATTTTTGTGTATTATATTGGGCGCACTATATTACTACATAGTTATATACCGAAAAGATTTTCACTCATTTATAGGAGGTTAAGTTATGTTCTTTCGTATGCTTTATGATGATAAACTCGCCCAGGCGGCTTACGTGATCGGATGCCAGCGTACCGGCGAAGCGGTGGTGATAGATCCCCAACGGGACGTCGACCGCTACATCAATCTGGCTGAAAAGGAAGAATTGAAAATTACCGCCGTGACGGAGACCCATATACACGCCGACTTCCTCTCCGGCGCCCGGGAACTGGCCGAGCGCACCGGTGCCAAACTGTATCTGTCCGATGAGGGCGATGCCGACTGGAAATACCAGTGGCTTCATCAAAAGCAGGGGGGTGGCAGCTATCACCATCAATTACTAAAAGATAACGACAGCTTCATGATCGGCAACATCGAATTAAAAGTACTGCATACCCCGGGCCATACCCCGGAACATATCAGCTTTATGGTCACCGACCACGGCGGCGGCGCCACCGAACCGATGGGCATTGCTACCGGCGATTTTGTCTTCGTCGGTGACGTCGGCCGGCCGGACCTGCTGGAAACCGCTGCCGGGCAGGCCGGGGCAAAAGAGAAATCCGCCAAAGTGCTGTTTCAGTCGCTCCAGGATTTCAAGCATCTGCCCGATTACCTCCAATTGTGGCCGGGCCACGGCTCCGGCAGCGCCTGCGGCAAAGCCCTTGGCGCCGTACCCCAATCGACTGTCGGCTACGAAAAACGCTTTAATGCCTCGATCAGCATCGCCGACAACGAGGACACTTTTGTCAAATCGATCATCTACGGGCAGCCGGAGCCTCCGCTCTATTTCGCCCGCATGAAGCGTGACAACAAGATGGGCCCGAAAGTGCTCGGCGAAATTCCCGCTCCGGCGAAAGTTGATCTGACGGCCCTGGAAAAAGCCCTTGCCGGTGGCGCCGCGGTACTGGATACCCGCCCCTGGGCTCATTATGTGGAAGGCCACTTGAAAGGCGCGCTGCATGCCCCGTTGGATAACTCTTTTCCCACCGTCGCCGGTTCCTACGTGGAAGAAGGCACCCCGATCTACCTGATCGTAACCGAAGCCCAGATGACCGAAGCAGTGACCGACCTGATCCGCATCGGCCTGGATGATGTGACGGGCTACCTGACCCCGGACGACCTGGCGGCCGCAGCTGCCAAAGGGCACCAACTGGAAAAATTGAATTACCTGCATATCAACGACCTGAAGCCGGGCAGCGATTATGACCATGCGGTGTTGCTTGACGTGCGCCGGGCCGATGAGTTCGATGCCGGGCACCTGGCCGGCGCGGTGAACATCGCCCATACCCGCCTGCTGCTGCGGAAAAAGGAGTTGAAGAAAGATCAACCGGTGCTGGTCTACTGCCGCACGGAAAACCGCTCCGCCTATGCCGCCGGACTGCTCCAGGCCGACGGATATAAAGTGGTGCAACTGATCGGCGGCTATTCCGCCTGGCAGGAAAACGGCGGGGAAGTGGTCATGGAAACCCCGGAAATGGTCTAATCATTCGGACGTGATAAACACATGAAAAAATTCTTTCCGGCGCTGGAATGGTTATTGCGCTATGATATTAATAACTGGAAAGGCGACCTGGCTGCCGGCCTGACTGTGGCAGTGATGCTCATCCCGCAGGGGATGGCCTACGCCCTGCTGGCCGGCCTGCCTCCGATCATCGGCCTCTATGCCTCGGTGGTGCCGTTACTGGTATATGCGCTCTTCGGCACTTCCCGGCAGTTGGCGGTCGGCCCGGTAGCGATGGTCTCCCTCCTGGTGGCCTCCGGCGTCAGCCATCTGGCTGAGCCGGGGAGCAGCCACTACATCCTCCTGGCGGCTCTGCTGGCCGCCATGGTAGGCGTGATCCAGTTGGGGATGGGCCTCTCCCGGCTGGGATTCCTGGTCAACTTCCTCTCCCATCCGGTGATCAGCGGATTCACCTCCGCCGCCGCCCTGATTATCGGTTTCAGCCAGTTGAAGCATCTGTTGGGGATTTCCCTGGCCAACAGTCATCATATCCACACGATTATCTGGGAGGCGCTGCAGCGGATCGGCGAGATCAATCCCGCCACGCTGTTGATCGGCCTGGGCAGCATTGCGCTGCTGCTGGCGATCAAGCGCCGCTACCCGGCGTTTCCCGGGGCACTGGTGGTGGTGCTGATCAGCACTGTGCTGACCTGGACCCTGGCGCTAAAAGAGACCGGGGTACGCATCGTCGGGGACGTGCCGGGGGGATTGCCCCTGCCGGCCCTGCCGGCCCTGGAGTGGGAGGCGCTGATTGCCCTGTTGCCGATTGCAGTGACCATCTCCCTGGTGGGCTTTATGGAATCGATCGCAGTGGCGAAAAGTTTTGCCAACAAGCACCGCTATGAAGTCGATGCCAACCAGGAACTGGTCGGGTTGGGGCTGGCCAATATTGCTGCCGGGGTGTTCAGCGGCTATCCGGTGACCGGCGGGTTCTCCCGCACCGCCGTCAACGATCAGGCCGGCGCACGCAGCGGTATGGCCTCCATCATTACCGCGCTGATGATTGCGGTGACCCTGATGTTTTTGACCGACCTGTTTTACTTCCTCCCTACCGCTGTACTGGGGGCAATCATCATGGTGGCGGTGTTTGGGCTGATCGATTACCGGGAGATGCGCCATCTCTACCACGTCAAGCGCAGCGATTTTTACCTGCTGATGCTGGCCTTTTTCGCCACGCTGACCCTGGGGATCGAAAACGGCATCCTGCTCAGTGTAGTGGCCTCGCTGGTCATCGTCATCAAACGCACCACCCATCCGCATACCGCCCTGCTGGGGCAGATCCCGGGTAGCGAAATCTACCGCAACATCGAACGTTATCCCGAGGCGCAGACCTTCCCCGGACTGGTGATTTTCCGGATGGACGCCCCGCTCTATTTTGCCAATACCGCCTTTTTGAAAGACCGCCTGCTGACAATTGAGAAAAAGTATCCGCTACGGGCGATTATTTTCGACGCCAGCAGCGTGAATGACATCGATGCCACCGCAGATGCCGCCTTTCAGGAGGTTGTCAAAGCCCTTCGCGGGCGCGGCATCGAGCTATATTTCTCAAATCTCAAGGGACCGGTACGCGACGTAATGCGCCGCTCCGGATTTTATGATCTGTTGGGAACCGATCATTTCTTCTTCAGCAATCATGACGCTGTGCAGCACGTCCTGGGACGGGATGTGGATGTGCGCCATGAATTGCCGCAGGGGGTGTGAAAATGCGGTTAATGGGTTGATGAGTTAATGAGATTCTGTATTAGTGTTCGGGAGGTCCGTTTTTCCCCATTAACCCATCCACCCATTAACAAAATATTATCCACATAACATAGAGGTATCAACCATGACCGAAGTGATCGTTTGGAGCGGCTGGGCCGGGGGCCTGGCTGTGGGAATATATATGTTGTTCCAGTTTATCGTTTCCGGGAAAGCGCTGGGCGTCTCCACCGGTTACGGGAATTTCTGCAGTTATGTCACCAAAGCGCGCTATTTCCATGTCGGCGATTATGTCGATCCGAACAACTGGCGCCTGTGGTTTCTCATCGGCCTGCCCCTGGGCGGACTGCTGGCGGCGTTGACCTCGCCGGGAGAAATTGTGGCCAGTTTCTCCGTGGGAGAGCTGTATGATTCCGTTTTCCCGGCAGCGCTGTGGGCCAAGGGCCTGGTGCTGACCGTGGGAGGCATTATGATCGGCTACGGCGCCCGCATGGCCGGGGGATGTCCCAGCGGACATTCAATTGCCGGTATGTCGATGCTCAATCCCCCCAGCTTTATCGCCTCCGTCGGCTTCTTTGCCGGTGGCATCATTATGGTGCAGGTATTGTTCCGAGTGTTTGGATGATCATTAAAAAGAATGTAATTTGAGCTGTCATTGCGGGGTGTTGTTGGCCGAAGCAATCTCCTGATTTTCGCAACCATTTGCAGGTACGTCGGCAGAAATTCTCTGGAGATTGCCGCGCCGCAAAAGACGCGACTCGCAATGACGACACCTGAACTTAGTATGAAGGACAAAACATGAAAAAATATATTTTTTTGATCTTTGGCGTAATATTCGGCTTTCTGCTGAGCCGGGCCGGGGCCACGACCTATGATTTTTATGCTCAATTGTTCCTGTTTCAGGATTTGCAACTGATGAAAGTGATCGCCGCCGCCGCCGGGGTGGGGATGGTCGGGATCGCAATCATGAAAAAATTGAAAACGCGTTCCCTGATGGAGAACAGCACCATCGACTTCAGCGGAAAGCCCAACAAGCCGGAGCTGATTCCCGGTGCACTGATCATGGGAATGGGGTGGGGCCTGGCCGGCGCCTGCCCGGGCACCGCCCTGGTGATGTTGGGGGAAGGGAAACTCGGCGCCTTGTTTACGATTTTCGGAGTTTTGGTTGGCACGCTGATCCACGGATTGAAGCAAAATCGCCAACTGCTGCGGGAAGGCACCGCAACCGATCTGGCAGGGGAATAAGGAATTCTAAGCTTACAGCTCTTCCAACAAACGCTGGTGTGCGGCTGCTTCCTGACGCAAGCGGCTGCATACCAGGGTGCAAATTTCGCGAATGGTTGGATCGGCGATACGGTAATAGACTTTTAAACCGTCTTTGCGGCGACTCAAAATGCCTTCCCGGGCCATCAGGTTGAGGTGTTTGCTGACATTGGCCTGGCTCTGCTTGATGGCGTCTACCAGCTCATTGACGTTCATCTCACCCTGCACTTGCATCTGGTTGATCAACTGCAGGCGGATCGGCTCGCAAAGGGTCTTGAAGCGCTTGGCAACCTGTTCCAGCAGCACCGGCGGTATTAATTGATCTGACATCAGCGTCCTCTTCTAGTGAAACACGCTTAATATACATGCTTCTGTTAGCTTATAAAAACTAAATTTGTAAACATGTCACAATATTTCCCGATACTCCAATGGCTGCCCCGCTACCAGCGGAAACATCTGCGCGATGATTTCCTCGCCGGTATTACGGTCGGTGTGGTTCTGATTCCCCAGGGAATGGCCTATGCCCTGTTAGCAGGATTGCCACCGATTACCGGTCTTTATGCGGCGCTGATCGCTTTGCTGATCTACCCGATTTTCGGCACTTCCCGGGAATTGTCGGTGGGGCCGATGGCGCTGGATTCACTGCTGGTGGCATCCAGCATCAGCGTCATTGCCGATGCTGGCACCGAAACCTATATCCTGTTGGCGGTATTGCTGGCGTTGATGGTCGGCGTGGTGCAATTCCTGCTCGGGGCCTTCCGCATGGGGTTTCTGGTGAATTTTCTCTCCCATCCGGTAATCAGCGGCTTTACCTCTGCCGCTGCTTTTCTGATCGGATTTAGCCAATTAAAGTATCTCATGCGCATCGACGTTCCCGGAAGCCAGCAAATACTTACCATGCTGATCGATACTTTTCGCCATATCTCGGAGGTTCATCTCATTAGCTTGCTGATTGGCAGCATAAGTATCGCCCTGCTGCTGGCGCTGCGCAGTTGGAAGCCGAACCTGCCCGGGGCATTGGTGGTGGTGGTATTGGGCACCCTGGCGGTATGGCTGTTCGATTGGCACGCGAACGGGGTGCAGATTGTCGGTGAGGTGCCGTACGGGCTCCCCAAGCCGGCGCTGCCGGTATTTGATCTGGCCACTGTTGAGCGGCTCTATCCCGCGGTTGGCACCATCGCCCTGGTCAGTTTTATGGAAGCAATCGCGGTTTCGAAAAAGTTCGCCGCCCGGGCGCGCTATAAGATCGATGCCAACCAGGAATTGATGGCGCTGGGCGCCTCCAATATTACCGCCGGTTTTTTTGGCGGTTACAACATTTCCGGAAGTTTTTCCCGCACCGCCGTCAACGCCTATGCCGGCGCGCGCAGCGGGTTGGCCTCGTTGTTTACCGCGCTGGTGATTGCCCTGACCCTGATGTTTTTGACCCCGCTATTATATTATATGCCCAAGGCAGTGCTGGCCTCGATTGTGATCGTCTCCGTCATCGGGCTGGTCGATTATAAAGAGGCGCGGCGACTTTACCAAGTACGCCGCCCCGATTTTACCCTGCTGGTGTTTACCTTCCTGATCACCCTGCTGCTGGGGGCTCGCTACGGCATGCTGCTGAGTATACTTGCTTCGCTAGTACTGATCATCCGGCGCATCTCTCATCCCCATGTGGCCTTGATGGGACAGATTCCCGGCACCGACATCGTTCGCAATCTCCGGCGCGCTCCGGAAGCGATGGAGATCGAAGGCCTGGTTATCTTCCGCATCGATGCCTCGCTCTATTTTGCTAATATTGCATATTTGAAGGAAAACATTGAAGAATCTATCACCGAGCGCAAGGACAAGATCCGGGCATTTATTTTTGATGCCAGCAGCATTAACGAGATCGATTCCTCCGCCGATACCGCCCTGCAGGAGATCGCCGATGCCTTCGAGCGCAACAACATTTCCCTTTATTTTACC
Source organism: Calditrichia bacterium (assembly GCA_020635015.1). Classification (GTDB taxonomy): domain Bacteria; phylum Calditrichota; class Calditrichia; order RBG-13-44-9; family J075; genus JACKAP01. The sequence goes on from JACKAP010000002.1 coordinate 706,398, forward strand.
AATGTTAAAGGTCCGGTGCGTGATATGATGAAACGTTCCGGATTATACGATAAACTGGGCGAGGATCATTTCTTCTTCAGCAAAAAATCCGCCGTGCGGCACTACCTGCGCCGGCATCCGCAGTATGCGCTGAGCGAAGTGGAAGAAGGGTGATAATGGTAAATGACTAGCTAATCCAACACTAACCAAACAGCAGGGGACATTATGAACTATGGATTTGTGATTGACAACCGGAAGTGCATCGGTTGCCATGCCTGTACCGTGGCCTGCAAGGCCGAGCACGATGTGCCGGTGGGGGTCAACCGTACCTGGGTGAAGTATATCGAAAAGGGTACCTTCCCCAACACCCGCCGGCTTTTCTCGGTGATGCGCTGCAATCACTGCGAAGATGCGCCCTGCGTGGAGATCTGCCCGGTCACCGCGCTGCATATCCGCGACGATGGGATCGTGGATTTCGATAATCGCCGCTGCATCGGATGCAAGGCCTGCACCCAGGCCTGCCCCTATGATGCGCTGCACATCGACCCGGAAACCCACACCGCCGCCAAGTGCAATTACTGCGCTCACCGGGTGGATATCGGACTGGAGCCCGCCTGCGTCAATGTCTGCCCGGAACATGCAATCATCTCCGGCGACCTCGACGACCCGGCTTCGGAGATCTACCAGTTGATTACCCGCGAACAGGTCAGCGCCCGCAAGGTGGAGAAGGGGACCAAACCCAATCTGTTCTATATCGACGGCGATGGGGCGTCGCTGATCCCCACTACCGTTGGACAGTCGAGCAGCTACATGTGGAGCACCCAGTCCGCCGGGGTGGGGCATTATGCCAAAACCGCCGAAGCGCTGGTTGCGAAAGACGATCCCCTGACCCTGGCACAGCAGGCCAACGGCAGTGCAGGCAATGGGGTGATTGTCCCCCACGGCAGCAACGACCCGAAGCTGCTGGAAAAAGCCAAAGCGGTCGAGAAGGAGAATGCCCGCCGGGTCTACGACGCCCCCGGCAAAGGGGTGATGTGGGGCTGGGAAGTCTCTGCCTATGTCTGGACCAAGGCGATCGCTGCCGGCGCTTTCCTGGTGCCCTTTACCGCCCTGGGATTCGGCCTGAGCAGCGTCTCCGAAACGGTGCAGTGGCTGGGACTGGCGCTGGCGCTGGTCTTTCTGGGGCTCACCGGCGCGCTGCTGGTAAAGGATCTCGACCAGCCCACCCGCTTCGCCTATGTGCTGCTGCGGCCGCAATGGCGCTCCTGGCTGGTGCGCGGAGGGTATGCCATCACGGCCTACGGCGGTCTGTTGACCCTTTGGGGTGCCGCGAAGTTTCTCGGCTGGAACCAACTGGCCTCCATTCCGATGTGGGGCGGGGCCATCTTCGCAGTGATTACGGCCATCTACACCGCATTTCTGTTTGCCCAGGCCAAAGGACGGGATTTCTGGCAGAGCCCTACACTGCCCCTGCACATGCTGGTGCACGCCTTCCTGGCCGGCGGGGCCGTGTTTGCGGTGCTGACCCTGTTCCAGTTGGGTAATATTGATTGGGAATGGTTCGTCCATCGTGTGCTGTTGGCGGCGCTTATCCTCAATCTGATCGTGATGGTGTCCGAGCTCGTCACCCCCCATCCCACCACCGACGCCAAGCAAACCGTGGAGATGATCGTCTCCGGCCGTTTTAAGGGCGCCTTCTGGGTGGGGAGCGTGATAGTGGGCAATCTGCTGCCCCTGGTGCTGCTTTCCTTTGGCCTGAACCTGCTGGTGCCGGCCGGCCTGCTGGCGCTGATCGGCATTTACATCACCGAGCACATTTGGGTGCGCGCACCGCAGATGATTCCGTTGAGTTGATGTTTGCTCACTGACGCTCGCGATGTTTGCCTTCGGCGTCATTGGCGCTTCGCGCGTCACTGGGCCTTCGGCCGTCATTTGCCTATGACGTCAACCAAGAACCAACAACCAAGAACCAAGAACCAACATCTTGAAAAAAAGGACACATCATGGCTACCGTGCATAAACCGAGTCTGATCGAAAAAATTGCTGAGAAACTGCGGCTGATTCCCAATCTGCATCAGCCGCAGGAATCGCCGATCCCGCGCCTCACCGAGCCGGGCAAACTGAGCAGCTATCCGCCTCCGGAAAAATGGGATGGCTGGGTGGAATATGAGGCGAAAAGCGGCTTCCGGCGGGAGAAAAAAGAGTATATGATCGTACCGACCAACTGCTTCAACTGCGAGGCCGGCTGCGGTTTGCTGAGCTATATCGACAAAGAAACCATGGAAGTGCGCAAATTCGAGGGTAATCCGTATCACCCCGGCAGTCGCGGCCGCAACTGCGCCAAAGGGCCGGCCACCATCAACCAGATCAAGGATCCCGACCGCATTCTTCGTCCCCTCAAACGGGTGGGCAAGCGCGGCGAGGGCAAATGGAAGGAGGTCTCCTGGGATGAGGTGCTGGATGATATCGCCGGGCGTCTGCGCAAGGCGATTCAGGAGAAGCGCAATAATGAGATCGCCTATCATGTCGGGCGGCCGGGTCATGAAGGATATGTCGACCGGGTGCTGCAGGCCTGGGGAGTTGACGGGCACAACAGCCACACCAACATTTGCTCTGCCGGGGCGCGCTTCGGTTACGCCATCTGGCAGGGCTACGACCGCCCCTCGCCAGATCACGCCCATGCCCGTTTCATCCTGCTGATCAGCGCCCACCTGGAATCGGGGCACTATTTTAATCCCCACGCCCAGCGGATCATCGAGGGAATGATGAACGGAGCGAAAATGGCGGTGATGGACCCGCGCCTCTCCAACACCGCCAGCATGGCCAACTACTGGATGCCGACCTACCCCGGCACCGAGGCGGCGGTACTCCTGGCCATGGCCAAAGTCATCCTGGACGAAGGTCTCTACAATGCGCCCTACCTGCGCAACTGGGTCAACTGGCAGGAATATATGGCCAACGAACGCCCGGAGACGGAAGCGACCTTCGAGAACTTCATCGCCGCGCTGCGCGAGGAATACCGCGAATATACCCCGGAATACGCCGCTAAAGAGGCGGGCATCTCGGCGGAGATGATCGTGGAAGTGGCCCGCAAGATCGGCCAGGCCGGGGAACACTTCGCCACCCACAACTGGCGCAGCGCCTCCAGCGGCAACCTCGGCGGCTGGGCGGTCTCCCGCTGCCTGCACTTCCTCAACGTGCTCACCGGCAGCGTCGGCACTCCCGGCGGCACCTCTCCCAGCGCCTGGAATAAGTTCAAACCGACCATGTTCGACAAACCTCCGGCGCAGAAATTCTGGAATACCTTACATTTCCCGGATGAATATCCCCTGGCCCACTACGAGATGAGCTTTCTGCTGCCCCATTTTCTCAAGGAAGGCCGGGGGCGGATGGACGTCTATTTCACCCGGGTGTTTAATCCGGTGTGGACCTATCCGGATGGCTTCAGCTGGATCGAAGCGCTTTCGGATGAAAATATGTTCGGCATGCACATCGCCCTCACCCCCACCTGGAACGAGACCGCCTATTATGCCGACTATGTGCTGCCGATGGGACATTCCGGAGAGCGGCACGATCTGCTGAGCTACGAGACCCATTCCGGCATGTGGATGGCCTTCCGCCAGCCGGTATTGCGCGAGGCCCGGCGGCGCCTGGGCCAGCCGGTGGAATTTACCTATCAGGCCAACCCCGGAGCGGTATGGGAAGAGGATGAATTCTGGATCGAGCTCTCCTGGCGCATCGACCCCGACGGCAGCCTGGGCATCCGCCAGCACTTCCTGTCGCCCTACCGCGAGGGAGAGAAGGTCACCATCGACGAATACTACCGCTATGTCTTTGAGCATACCCCCGGCTTGCCGGAAAAAGCGGAGGAGGAGGGACTTTCACCCCTGGATTATATGCGTAAATACGGCGCCTTCGAAGTGGAAAAGACTTCCTACCGCAAAGACATGAAAGCGCTGACCGACGAGGAAATGAAGGGGGCGAAAGTCGACCCGAAAACCCAGACCATCTCCAAAAACGGTAAAGCGATCGGCGTGATGGTCGAGGGCAAGGCTTACACCGGCTTCCCTTCCCCCTCCCGCAAGCAGGAGTTCTATTCCCAGACCATGGTCGACTGGGGCTGGCCGGAATACCGCCTGCCGGTTTATATCAAGAGTCATGTGCATGAGGAACAGATGGACCGCGAAAAAGGCGACTTCCCGCTGGTGCCCACCTTCCGCCTGCCCACCCTGATCCACTCCCGCTCCGCCAATGCCAAGTGGCTGACTGAGATCTCCAACCGCAACCCGGTGTGGATGCATACCAGTGATGCGGCAAAGCTGGGCATCGAGACCGGTGACCTGGTGCGGGTGAATACCGGCATCGGCTATTTTGTCGATAAGGTTTGGGTAACCGAGGGAATGAAGCCGGGAATCGTGGCCTGCTCCCATCACCTCGGGCGCTGGCGCCGGCCCCAGGATACGGTGGGCAACCGCTGGGCCACCAACACCGTGGCGATCGAATCCGAGGGCGGCAAGTGGAAAATGAAAGTGCTCGATGGGGTGCGGCCCTTCAAGAGCAATGACCCGGATTCCTCACGGATCTTCTGGAACGACGGAGGGGTGCATCAGAACATCACCTTCCCGGTGCATCCGGACCCGATCAGCGGGATGCATTGCTGGCATCAGAAGGTGCGCATCGAGAAAGCCCGGACGGAGGATCAATACGGGGACATTTTTGTCGATACCGAAAAGTCCTTCGAGATCTACCGCGAATGGCTGAAGATGGCCCGCCCGGCGCCGGGACCGAACGGATTACGCCGCCCCCTCTGGCTGGGCCGCCCACTGCGCCCGGTGGAAGAGTTGTTTTATTTGGATAAGAAGAAGGCTTAAAACTACAGGTAGGGGCGGGTCGCGACCCGCCCCTACAAAATTATCTATTTAATCCGGTAAAACTCAATCCGCCGGTTTTTCGCCCGGCCGGCCGGGGTATCGTTAGGGGCGATGGGGCGGTCCGGCCCGAAACCTTTGGCGGTCATCCGGGTCGCGGAAATCCCCTTGTCGACCAGATACGCTTTCACGCTTTCAGCCCGCTTCTGGGAGAGGCGGCGGTTGAGATCTGCGCCACCGGTGTTATCGGTATGACCGTGGATCTCCACCTCGATATCCGGATTATCATTAAGGGTCTCGAATACTTTATCCAGAATTGATTCCGAATTGGGATCGAGTTCGGCACTGCCGCTGCGGAAATAGATCCCGTCCAGGGCGATCGGTTTTTTTACCTCCAGCACAATCTCCGGCTTTTCATCCGGGCAGCCGTCCTCATCTTGAAAACCGTCAATGTATTGTACTCCTTTCCTTGAGTGTGAAACCGCTGCCGCATCAGCCTGCTTCAGGCAGCGCGCCGTCGGCCGGGCTTTTTGGGGCCTCCCGGTTTCTTCGGCTTTGCAGCAGGCGGTGTTTTCATTTGGGATTGGCTGGCTGCCGGCTGGGCGGGCTTACCTCCCGTCTTGTCCGTCCGGGTAGCCGATTTTTGATCCTGGGGCTTGCTCTTGGATGTCAATACGATGTAAAATGTGTAAAACAACAGCCCGGTAAAAAAGGCTGCGCCAGCAGCTAACGCGACATACAACAGATAATGCATCATTTTGTATCCCCTCGTTGAAATCTTTACCCGATTTATGCGCTCGGGACAAACAACGAAAATCAAATGATATGCCAGATGTCAACCGGTAGCGGAACTGTATGAACCGTATGAAGCAATGAACATCGAAAGTTGGGTTAAGTTAATGATTGATATTGATTTATACACACTTTAACAAAATTTATGAAGATACACAGAACGATCGCACGGATGGCGCCGGGCGGGATAGCGGCCCAGTCATAGGCGTTTTTTTATCAGGTTGATAAAAATGCTTTTTCCGAGCGGTATTTTTAGATCATTATGATAAAAAAAGGCCTGCCCGGAGCGCTGCATTTCTCAATACGATAGGAAATGCGTTGCGCCGGGCAGGCCGTGCCAAAATGAAGGCTCTATCAGGAAGGTTGTTGCAGCACCGACTCGATCGCCGGGATTAAATCGCGTAAGATGGTTTCTCCATTGGGATCTTCCACCAGGCCGACCACGATATAGCGACGCCAGACCGGGCCCCAGACCATTACCGAATCGGCATGCCAGTTTCGCCAGGTGCCGGACTTCCGGTACAATTTCCCTTCCGGGACCAATTGGTGTAAAGTGTTTACAAACTTATGGTTTATCTCCGGATCAGCTAACATTTCGAGCATTCGGTCAGATTCTCTGAAACTGACCAGTTTCCCCATCGCCAGTAAATAATAAAACCGGCACACCTGAGTGACGCTGGCTCCGTGACTAATGCCCATCAGCGGATCTGGATAGCGCTTTCCGCTTTTGGCATAGCGTTTTCCCACCCAAAGCCCCCCACCGTGTTTGGGGTCGTAGAGTTCATAGGCCGGATTCATCAACACCGATTGGATATAATCCATGCCCAAACGGTCGATCATCCGGGTGGCGGCGGCGTTATCGGAGCGGCTGATCATGATGCGCATATCGTGCAGCACTTCCGGGGTTTCCTCCAGGATACCGTCCGCCAGCGCCTGGCTGGAAGCCAGCAGAATCGCCAGCTTCGGCAGGCTGGCTGCATACATCATGTGGTCCCCGTTGATCCGGGCAAAACGGATATGGTGCGGATCGCTAATGTCGACCAGGCCGACCGCCATTTTGTTCTTGGCGAGCAGCTTTTTCCATACCGGATTCTTGCGCAGTTCCTTTTCCAGCCGCTGCTGGAGATGCGCGTCTAACTGCTTGCGTAACGGATGGATCTGCTCATTCGGCAGGGGATACGGCAAATCGGTGTCAATACGCCAGGCCGGCGCATTGGAAAAGATCACAAAAATGAATAAAACAACTGCATATATCAGCATTCGGACCTGCATCTAGGGATTCCCTCGTATAAATCTTCTGACGTTCCCGCACTTTGATCCCCGGCGGTTAAGGCTGTTTTTAACCGCCTTACAGTTGAGCCAGCGGTCTGCTGAAATATGTGCAAAACAAGTACCGGATTTTTAGCTGATTTCCTGCCCGGTGTTTTGTGTTTTCGGATAGCCGAAAAACAGCCGGTAAAGGTAAGACGGCATACAAAACCCGAGCGTGATGTTGATGAATGGCACGGTTACAAACAGGATCCCCATCGCATAACCCATCTGGGTGGCCTGAAAGTGAAACAGCAGGGCATTGACCGTCAGCCACACCGTGGCGAGGGCGCAGGCAAAGCGCCGGGGTGCGCTGTATGGGGGAAGTTTTTCGCCGCCGGTCAGGAAGCGGATGCCGTAGTTGTAAATAACGTCAAACGGATGGGTGGGCAAGAGCGCGCCCAGGGCGGCGAATGGTATCAGGGCGGCGATAATTTCCGGCGACGCCTGGTAAAAACCGGCTGCCGCCCAAATGAGGCAGATCGCCGGCGCCAGGCGCAGCCAGCGGTCGACCTCCCGCTGTCGCTGCTCGGAGAGGCCGGTGAATCCCTGCAATTCCAGGCGGCCGCGCAGAGTGAGGAGTGATTTATCCATCGTATTTCCTTAATAGTATTCAGTTGTCAGTTGTCAGTTGTCAGTTATTAATGCCAATTACAAGTTGAACAAAACAAATATATTTAGCCACGGATTCACACAGATTTACACGGATTTTGTTGTTTTTTGTAAAAAGGCAGGCTTTTATCTGTGTTTATCCGTGAAAATCCGTGGCTAAAATTCAACATGTAAATGGCATTATTAGTTGCTGTTATTACAATTACATATATTTTCGCTCCACACTCTCCGCCCTTTGCTCTCCGCCCTCTGCTAAAAGATCCCCCGCGCAATACAATACGGCAGGATGATGTAAATCATCGTATCCCGCACCAGGTAATAGGCCAGAATGGCAAACAAAAACTTCTTCCCCCGCCGGCGCAGCAGCGCCTTGAACCCCTCCCGCTTCACGATCAGGATGCTGTCGATGATGTAGTGCTTATAGAGCCGGAAAAGCACGTTCTGTTGAAATCTGCCGGCGACGATCGATTGGGTTTTCATTACATTCCTCTTAAACTGTTTGGTTGTCTTGATTGCACACAGATTACGCAGATTTGACAGATCTACGCAGATTAACTGCATTCAATAAATGGATTTGTTCGTTACTCAAAAAAATCTGTGCAAATCTGTTGAATCTGTGAAATCTGCGTGCCATTTAAGTTGTGCCCATCCCCACACTTGATAGGATGGGCTCGCATTACCTTCATGTTAATTCGCCGCCTAGGAGGCCGCTTTGGCCTTTGCCGGGCGGGGGATGATCATCGGCACTTCCTCGCGGTAGCGCAGGTAATTCTCGCCGTGCTCATGCACCAGGTCGCGCTCTTCAAACTGGATCGCGATCAGGATATAAGCGGTGGAGGCGATGGCGAACACCAGGTGGGTGATGGTCATGGTCGGAGTGGACCAGAGCACCAGCAGGAAGCCCACATACAGCGGATGGCGCACGTAGCTGTAGAACCAGGGGGTGTCGAACTTCAACGGGGTGTACTCGATCCCACGCAGATACAGATACACCTGGCGCAGACCGAAGAGGTCAAAATGGTTGAGCAAAAAGGTAGACATGACAATGATGATCACCCCAAGCCCGAACAGGCTATAGAAGATGCCCTGACCGAGGATGCTTTCCACCTGCCAGATCATCCCGCCCAGCGGCTGCCATTGCCAGCACAGCAGGATCAGGCACAGGTTCGAGAGGAGCACGTAGGTGCTGCGTTCCGCCGCTTTCGGAATAAAGCGGGTCAGCCAGTTTTTGAAACCCCGCCGGGCCATCACGCTGTGCTGCACCGCGAACACTCCCAGCAGGAGGGTGTCGATCAGCAATGCCTGCCCTAACGGTCCTACCGGTCCGGAATCCAACGATTTGGGTACAAACAGATTGCCGATGAATCCGAATACATAAAGGAGTGTTCCTAAAAACATCACATATGAAACCACTCCATATAGAAATACCAAAATCTTCTTCATGACTTATCTCCTTAATGAGATGTTAGTGATACTGAAAAATTTAACCAGGGCCCCTTGCCCCTTGCAGCCGACCTTGTTTAATGACTGCGTGACAAAGATAGCAAAAAGCGGGAGGGGAAATCTTTCAGTATGGTTGCAGTTTTTTGCAGAATGGTTGCAACCGCAAATGGTCTTTCAGGGCTTATGTGAAGCGGGATAGGCGTTTTTGAAGTTATGTTGCAGAAGTTTGACGATATGTTGCATGGAGGAAGAAAAGCGGGATTTCTTCTCCAATTTTAAAATAGAACGCAGTTTTATGAAAACAGCTTACGCTCCACTCTCTTTACGCAAGCGCACGCAGAAGGAGCCGTCCATCTGGTGGCGGTGGGGGAATGTGCGCACGCTGTTGCGGTTCCAGAGGTAGGCATCGGGAATATCCTCGCTGAGGTTATCCAGCACAAATCCGGAGGTTTCCTCCAGGAAACGTTCCACTACTTTCTCATTTTCTTCCAGCTCGATGGTGCAGGTGCTGTAGACCATCACCCCACCGTCGCGCAGAGCATGGGCGGCGGCTTTCAGCAGCTCCAGTTGCAGCCGCTGCATATTCTGGATATCCTGCAGGGTACGTTTCCAGCGCAGGTCGACCCGCTTGCTCAGCACCCCGAAACCGGAGCAGGGGGCATCGAGGAGGATCTTGTCGAACTGCCGGGCCGAGGGCAGCTTCAGGCCGTCGCCGATCACCACTGCGGCGACGTTAGCGCCATTACGCTGCAGGTTATCTTTCAACGAACGGGCCCGGCCGGGATGCTTTTCCAGCGCCAGGATAAGCCCCTGGTTTTGCATCAGCTCCGCCATATACCCGGACTTCCCCCCCGGCGCCGCGCACATATCCAGGACCGTCTCCCCGGGCCGGGGACTGAGCAGGCGCACCGGAATGCCGGTGCTGATATCCTGAACCGTCACCCAGCCCCGCTTCAGGAAATCGAGTTTACGGAATTCGGAAAAATCTGCGACGTAAAAGAATTCCGGGAAGTCCTCATGCACCCGGTATTCAATATTGGAATGATCCAGGGTGCGGAAGAGCGACTCCCGATCGGCCAGCAAATTGTTGATCCGCAGCGAGACCACCGGCCGTTCATTATTCGACTTGCACAGGGCCACGGTTTCATCCACGCCCCACTGTTCGATCCAGCGTTGCACCAGCCAGCGCGGATGGGAGTAGGACACGCACAGGCGGTCGACATATTCCAACTGCATCTCCACGTATTCCAGCTTCTTCTGCTGCCGCAGAAAATTGCGCAGAATCGCGTTCACCAGGTTGGCGGTTTTTTGGTTGTATTTCTTTTTGGCGATCTCAACCGCCTCGTTGAGCACCGCATAAGGAGGGATCTTATCCAGAAACATCAACTGATAACCGGAAGACCGTAGATTATTCTTCACATCCGGGATCAGATTGTTATATTCCCCTACATAAAGCTGGCTGAGATACCAGTCGAGGCGGTACTGCCAGCGCAGCACCCCATTGACCACTTCCGTGATCAATCCGCGGTCGACCTCGCTGAAGCTGTCAATCTCCCGCTCCAGCAGTTTGTCGGTATAGGACTGGCGGGCTTCCACCCGGGTCAGGATATCGATAATCTTATTCCGGGCGTTGATCTGGGAAGGCGCATTGCCGGCATCATTGGCGGTTCGATCATCGCTGCCGGGATTGGGAGAAGGTTTCGAGGATTTCGGATCGTGTTCATTTGCCATAAGGTGCGGTTACCATTTTTTTGGGTATGTCAAGGGTTATAATCAATCGATTCGTTTGATGGTTAGTACCGGGCAGACCGCCCACCGGATCACTTTTTCGGCGGTGCTGCCCAGCAGCAGATACTCCAGCCCGGTCAGTCCGTGGGTGGCGATCACCAGCAGGTCGACGCTCTGCTCATTGACATAACTGACGATTTCCTTATGCGCCACCCCTTCCCGGACCACGAAAGCCTCCACCAGCGACTCATCCACCAGGTCGGCAACAAAATCATGCAAGTTGGCGATCACCGAGTTGGTGAGATTTTGATCCACTTCAAAGATCGACTCCACCCGGTCATCATAAAAAGCGGGATATACTTCCTGCTCCACGACATGGATCAGCACCAGTTTCGCGTCGTACTTCTGAGCGATAGAGATGGCATATTCCAGGGCCTGGCGGGAATAGATCGAAAAATCGACCGGCACCAGGATGCGTTGGATGCGGTCGTTTTTCTGAGAATTTTTCTGCACCGTCATCACCGGGATCGGCGCGCGGCGCACCGTCAGTTCGGAGACGCTCCCCTGGGCGGTCTGGCGCACCCGGTTCCAGCCCCGGGTGCCCATGATCACCAGGTCGAAGGTCTGCGAATCGATGTATTCCTGCAGCGCATCGGCCGGTGAACTGCCGTGCAGCACCACATGATCAACTTTCACCCCCTCGGCGGCATGCTTTCCTGCCTGCTGTTTCAACTTTTGCTCCGCCCGTGCCGCCCGCTGCACCATCACCGCCTGGTACTGCTGATAAGAGGCTTCCTCTTCAAACTCATCGGGAAAATACACCACCACATGCGCCAGGGTCATCCGGGCCTGGTAATGGCGCGCCATCTGAACCGCCAGTACCAGCGCCTCATCCGAGTATTCACTGAAATCCACCGGCACTAAGATCTTTTTGATTTCCATCTGGCGTGTCCTCTTGTTTTACCCGAAGACGATTTTCTGCTCACCGCAGAACAGTCCGGGACCAAAGCAGCCCCCAGGGTGTCTTAAAATAAAGTGAGAATACAAATTACACAATAGAAAAAGCCGGAATTTTAGGGCGTGCTGACGAAATGTCAAACACTCTAATCACTTAGCGGCGTTGCGCCATCGGTACGTATGGCTGGGCCTCAGCCACACTCTTGTAGCCGGGGCGAATGATCCGGCCGCCGTTGATCAACTCGTCGATGCGATGGGCCGACCAGCCGACGACGCGCGCCATGGCGAAGAGCGGCGTGTAGATCTCCACCGAGAAGCCCAGCATGTCATAAACAAATCCGGAGAAGAAATCGACGTTGGGCGAGATCACCTTGTCGGAGCCTTTCACCTTGCGGAACACTTCCGGGGTCAGCGCTTCCACGGCGGTATAGAGGTGATATTCATCCAGCCGGCCTTTTACCTCCGCCAGCTCGCGGGCTTTCTGCTTCAGAATGATCGCCCGGGGGTCGGATTTAGTATAGACGGCATGGCCCATGCCGTAGACCAGCCCGCTGCGGTTATGCGCTTCTTTGCGCACGATCTTAGCGATATAGTCGCTCACCGCATCGCGATCCGCCCAATCTTTAACGTTGGCTTTGATATTATCCATCATATACATCACATTGGCATTGGCCGCCCCGTGCAGCGGGCCCTTCAGCGCGCTGATCGCCGCCGCAATTGCTGCGTAGGTATCGGTATGGCTGGAGGACACCACGTGAGTGGTAAAAGAAGAGTTATTGCCTCCGCCATGTTCAGCGTGCAGCACCAGCGCAAGGTCAAGCAGTTCCGCCTCCAGGGCGCTGAACTGGCTGTCAGGGCGCAGCATGTGCAGGAAGTTTTGGGCGATATCATAATCCGGCCGGGGGTGATTGATGAAGAGGGGCTCATCATGAAACTTATGGCGCAGCGCCCGGTAGGCATAGGCGATGATCGCCGGAAACTTTGCGATCAGTTCCAGGCTCTGGCGCACCAGGTTGGGGATACGAATATCATCAGGATTGTCATCCACGGCGTAGAGTGCCAGCGTCACTTTCTGCAGAGCGTTCATCACATTAGGACTGGTGTATTGCAGGATATTGCTGGCCACCAGGCGCCGCGGCAAGCTCATCCGGGCATGAAGATCACTCTCAAACTCCTCCAACTCCGCTGCCATGGGGAGTTTGCCAAAGAGCAGCAGATAGGTGGCCTCGCTGAAGCCGTGCCGCTTCGCCTGCTGAATACCCGCCACCAGGTCGCGGATATCGATACCCCGGTACATCAGCTTTCCGTCCAGCGGAACCAATTTGCCGTCTTCCTTTTTCGAACCGATCACGCCAGATATTTTGGTCAATCCCGCCAGCACGCCGGAGCCGTCGGCGTTACGCAAACCCCGCTTTACATCCAGGCTATCGTAGAGATTCCGGTCGATGGTATTCTGCGCCAGTATCGCTTGAGAGGCTTTCTCGATAAAATTGCTGCTCATGATGAAACTCCATGGTTAAGAGGTTTACGGAACATAAGATTAATTTATATCTCGATGAAACGGTTTTTCTACGATATGCCGGACAGCCAGGACGATCGACAGAACGAGGGCCGGGAATATCACTGCTAATTTAATATCAGGATTCGATTTTCACACTTAAATTTTAAAAGGGGGGATCTGTTTTTGCTGGCAACCGCAACACACATCGCTATTTGTTCGACACTCCGGGGAATTGGTGGGCTGGCGGCCTAGCGGATTAAAATCATTTTCCGCACACCGCTCTCTCTTCCCGCCGTCAGCCGGTAATAAAAGATCCCGGAGCTGACCATCCGGCCTTCCTGATCACGCCCGTCCCAGCGCACCCGGTGTTCCCCGGCCTCCTGGCGCCCGTCAACCAGGGTGGTGATCCGCTGCCCCAATACATTGTAAATGCTAAGCTCAACCTCCTCGACAACTGACAACTGATAACTGATGACGGTTTCCGGATTAAACGGATTGGGATAATTCTGCGCCAGGGTAAATTGCGCCGGCGGCGCGGCGGCAGGAATGCCGGTGAGGCCGCTGCCAAGAACCGACAGGTATACCGTCAGTACCTCCTGAACGATATCATCGCTGAAAATCCGAAAGGTGCCGATCTGCGCCGGGTTCAGGGAATCGGGGGTATAATAGATCGCCAGATGCTTATCATCATTCGGCGGGAGCACCAGCCGGGTGGTGTCGACGCTGAACTGGGGATTGCTGGAGACAATATTATTCACCTCCAGCGTATCGACGCCCACATTACCGAGTGTCAGCAGCAGGGTGTCGGCAAAACCGTAGGCCACGGTATCAAACACCACCGTATCCGGAGTGACGAAAATATCCGGCAGCTCCCCGATAATGAAATGGTCCAGCCAGACATTATCGGAATTGGGACTGCCGGGGCCGCCCTGCTCGTGGTAGTAATTGACCGCCACGAATGGTTCGGTGCCCGCATAGGGTGTCATGTCAAAACGGTAGCGATGCCAGCTGCCTCCGGGACCGGACACCCGGAAAGCCCCGAGCAGGTTATTGAAGCTGCTCAGGCTGCTGTCGCTGGTGGATAGATATACATAGAACGAATCCGGATACTGTCCGTCGACCGCCCCGGCGTAGAAGTAGAGATAATCATTGCTCAGGATCGCCGGCAGCCGGGGCGAGATCACCCATTCGTCGATCTGCCCCTGGGAGTTGGCGTGATCGAAACGGCTGAACAGAAACCAGCGTCCCGCTTCCGGCAGAATGGTGAAGCCGCTGACAAAATCCACCCGGGTGCGGTATCCCCAGCCCGATCCGCTGCCGTCATTATCGATCAACTGCCAGTCATCCGGGGGAAAGAGGGAATCGAAAGCTTCTTCCCAGCGAATCTCCCCCAGTGTCTTGATCTGCCCGCGCGGGGGCGCCCATTCGTAGGCCTCGCTGCGGATATCCAGGCGCTCACCGGCAGGGGATTTCCCGCCCGGCTGCGACCAGGCCACTCCCATCAACATCAGACTCCATATCATCAACACCCAAACCGGCCGCTTGCAAATCATCTGGCAAAACCTCCTCAAAATCAATTAGAGCATAATTTGTCGAACCTAAATGCATAATAGCTACCAAGACACAGACAACTGATAACTGACAGCTGACAACTGACAACTGACAACTGACAACTGACAACTCTCTCTCCCTAAAGTAGGTTGGCCCCTGCCCGTTTACAAGTGAAAAATCCCCCCCGCAGCACAAACCACAATTGCCTTGCTTCTATCGGGACCTGCGGTTAAATTTCTTGCCAGTACTGTTGATAATGCAGGCCAATCTTCATTTGAAGCGAAGACACTTTTTACCCATGAAGCCCATTTACCTCGATCATAACGCCACCGCCCCGCTTGATCCCCGAGTTCTGGAAACCATGCTCCCCTATTTCACCCGGGATTTCGGTAATCCATCCAGTCTGCACAGTTTTGGCCGAACCGCCCGCCAGGCGCTGGAAGCGGCCCGTGCCGAAATCGCCCGGCAACTCAATGCCCGGGAGAGTGAGATTGTTTTCCTCAGCGGCGGCACCGAAGCAAACAACCTCGCGCTTCGGGGATATGCCCTTCAGCATCGCGAGCGGGGCCATCACATCATTGCCTCCCGGGTAGAGCATCCCTCGGTGCTGAATACGCTCAAAGCCCTGGAAAAAGAGGGCTTCGAGTGCACCCTGCTCGCCACCGACCGTTACGGCCGCGTCGATCCGCAACAGGTCGCAGCCGCTATTCGCCCGGAAACCATCCTGATCAGCATCATGCACGCCAACAATGAGGTGGGCACGCTCAATCCGGTTGGGCAGATCGGAGCCCTGGCCCGGGAGCGGGGAATCGCCTTTCACTGTGATGCGGTGCAGACGTTCGGCAAGCTTTCCCTGAACGTGCAAACGCTCCCGGTGGATCTGCTGACGATCTCCGCACACAAGATCTACGGCCCCAAAGGGGTGGGCGCGCTTTATGTCCGGCGCGGCGTTTCTATCAGCCCTCAGCTCTACGGCGGCAGCCAGGAGCAGCACCTGCGCGCCGGCAGCGAGAACCTGCCCGGGATTGCCGGGTTTGCGGAAGCGGCGCGGTTGATCGGCCGGGAACGCGATGCGTTGGCCCAACGCATCGGCCGGCTGCGCGATGAATTTCAAGCTACCCTGCAGCAGCGTATCCCCGACCTGGTGATCAATGGCCATCCCGAGCAGCGAATTTATAATACCCTGAACATTTCCATCCCCGGCTGCCCGGGCGACATGCTGCTGCTGAATCTCGACATGAAAGGGATTGCCGTCTCCACCGGCTCAGCCTGCAATGCCGGCAAAGTCAAATCCTCCCATGTGCTGACCGCCATGGGCCTATCCTCCCGGCTGAGCGGATCGGCTCTGCGCTTTAGTTTGGGGCGGGATAACACCCGGGAAGAAATTGATTACGTAGTGACAGAACTGACCGCTATCGTGCAGCGGCTGCGCAGCAAATAATGGTCGAAGCTTAATGTTCAGCAGTAAATGGTAATTGGCACCTTATTGGTTGTTGGTCATTGGTCATTGGCAAAGACCCGTCTTAACCAAAAGCCAATGGCCAACAACCATGACGGTTTAAAATCACCAAAAACCAGAGACAGAGTAATATTGTAACATAGAGTTGACTGATAACTCATAACTGACAATTACCAATTCAAGGAGCTCTCATGAAGCGAATCATATTCATCCTGCTCAGCCTGCTGTTATGGGCCGGCTGCAGCAGTTCCGATCCCCAGGCCGAGGCGCAGCAGTTCCTCGACCAGTACACCGGCGAGATGCAAAAATTATATTATGCTTCCGCCAAAGCGGAATGGAAATCCAATACCTATATCATGGAAGGCGACACCCTTACCGCAGCAGAAACCCGCCGGGCTAACGAAGCTTATGCCCGTTTTACTGGAAGTAAGGAAAATATCGAAAAAGCCCAGGCGCTGCTGAAACAGCGCGACCGGCTGACGCCGCTGCAAGTGCGCCAGTTGCAGGCGGTGCTCTATCAGGCGGCCAACAATCCCCAGACCGTGCCGGACCTGGTCAAAGCGCGCATCAAGGCGGAAACCGAGCAAACCGAAAAGCTCTTCGGATTCGACTTTCAGATGAATGGCGAGCCGGTTTCCACCAATCAAATCGACGACATTCTCAAGGAAGAAACCGATCTACCAACCCGTCTTGCCGCCTGGGAGGCCAGCAAGGAGGTGGGAAAGAACCTGCGCGACGGGCTGGAGAATCTGCGCAAATTGCGCAATGAAACGGTGCAAGCGCTCGATTATCCGGATTATTTTGCCTACCAGGTGTCGGCTTATGACATGACCACCGCTGAGATGGTTGAGCTGAACCGCCGCCTGGTACAGGAGGTGATGCCGCTTTACCGTGAATTACACACTTATGCCCGCTACGAGCTGGCCAAAAAATACGGCCTGAGTGAAGTTCCCGACTACCTGCCCGCCCACTGGCTGCCCAACCGCTGGGGACAGGATTGGAATTCGATGGTTACCGTGCAGGGGCTGGATCTCGATGGGGCTTTGAAGGAAAAATCGGCCGAATGGCTGATGCAGCAAGGGGAACGTTTTTACCAGAGTATCGGCTTTGCAGCACTGCCGCAGAGCTTCTGGGAAAAATCCAGTCTTTATCCGCTTCCGGAAGGCACTCCTTACAAAAAGAATAATCATGCCTCTGCCTGGCATATGGACCTGGAAAACGACGTGCGCTGCTTGATGAGTGTGGTGCCCAATGCCGAGTGGTATGAAACCGTGCATCACGAATTGGGGCATATCTACTACTACATCGCCTACACCAATCCCAACGTTCCCCCGCTGCTCCGCGAGGGCGCCAACCGGGCGTTTCATGAAGCCGTGGGCAGCCTGCTCGGTCTCGCCGCCATGCAGAAGCCCTTCATGGCCCATCTGAACCTGGTGGATGCAAACACTCAAACCGATGAGATGCAGACGCTGCTCAAAGAAGCGCTCAATTATATTGTGTTTATCCCCTGGTCTGCCGGGGTGATGACGGAGTTTGAACATGACCTCTACAGCAATAATCTCCCAAAGGACCGCTTCAATCAGCGGTGGTGGGAGTTAAAACAGCAATACCAGGGGATCGTGCCCCCGGGCGAACGTTCGGAAGCTTTCTGCGATGCCGCCTCCAAAACCCATATCAGTAACGATGCCGCCCAATACTATGACTATGCTCTCTCTTACGTCACCTTGTTCCAATTGCACGACCACATTGCTAAACAGATCCTGAAGCAGGATCCGCGCGCGACCAACTATTACGGCAGCGAAGCGACCGGCGAGTTCCTGGCCGGCATTCTGGAAAAAGGCGCCAGCGTCGATTGGCGCACCCTGATGCGTGAGGAACTCGGAGAAGAATTGAGTGCGGCCCCCATGCTGAACTACTTTGCACCACTGATGGATTATCTCAAAAAAATCAACCAGGGCCGCAAGTACACCCTCTAAGGATTTAACGCAATAAATCACAACTATAAGGATTAGCCCACGAAACATGCGAAAAGACACAAAACACAAAGACACAAAACACAATTCAATTTCATAACATCATTTTGGAGCTGTTTCGTGTATTTCGTGGGCAATACTAAAAATCGCTCATACTGAGGACTGTATAATGCGGAGCACTTTTGCATGGGGCAAGGCGCATGGGGCATGGTGTATTACAGTGCGAGTGTCGGAACCTGCGCTTGTACATTACGGCGCCATGCACCTTGCCCCATGCAATAAAACGTTACACGATGCTCAGTATGAGCGCTAAAAATAACCCAGGAATTCAGGCACGACGCCGTCTCCACAGTTCCTAATATTTCCGGTATACGGTACATTACGCGCCCTCCTAATTTTCACTGAATCCCCGGCCGCTATGTCCCAGTTCCTGGAGGTATTTCCGCACCGTCTCCCGGGAGGCGACTCCAACCACTGCGGCCATCTCCGAGAGGGAAGCGTCGGGATATTCGTCGAGATATTCTTCCAGAATCTGCATTCGCTCCTGCTTGTTGCGGCGAATTTGAGCATTGGCAGCAGCCAGTTTGGTAGGGCCGGGAGCAGCCGCTTGCGGGCGGGGACGAGGACGGGGCTGGGCCTTGCGGGGTTGCGGTTTTGATTTGGGTTTTACGCCTCCATCATGCTGACGCTTCAGCTCAACCAGGTTGCGGGTACCGATGGTATCGCACATTACGTAAGCCAGAATCGGAAAAACGATGGTACCGGCCAGCCATTGGGTCCAGGTGAGGGGATCCAGCCCCGAGAGGCTCTCGTAGGTCAACGCAATCCCATAAGCCGATTTAAACCCTTCCGCCATATTGGCAACTCCGGAGGCGAAAAGCACAATACTGGTAACCACCCGTACCATCCAGGCCAGTTCACCGTCTTTCAGCAGTTCATCTTTGAAGATCGACATCGCCACGACCCCGGCATCAATGGCAAAAGCGGCGATCCCTCCCAGTATCAGACTGTGATAAAAAAACTGGCTCATAAAAGTGGTACTGTGCAGATATGTGGCGCTGAGAATACCGATCAGGCACAACGCGCCGGCGCGGTATTTGACCAGTTCTCTAAATTTCAACTTCATTTCCATCCTGGCTGCCTCCTTTCCGGTCATCGAAGAAACTGCGTTTGTCTTTATTTAATTTGGGAAAACGCGGCCGCCGCCCTTCCTCATCCGTTCCGGATGACGGCGACGGATTGTCTCCCCGCTTCCTCAGCACTTCACTCTCCCCCAGGCTTCCCAGGCGGAGACCGAAACGCCGGGCGCTCTGGTAGTGCAAAAACTGATCCGGGCGAAATAAAAAGATCACCGGTTCCGCCGCCGGCACCGGCTGCTCTGCCGCTTCATTACGCCGCAGAAAAGCCTGCGCCATCTGCCGTGTGTCCTGCATGATAATACTTTCCATCGAATCACTCCTCGGATTTTGGGTAAGTGTTGCGTAACTACGGATTACGATGCCCTCTGACTGCTTACTTTTGCCGCTCGCTGCTTTCTTTAAAATAGTGAACATAGATTCACTCAAATAATACAATCGAAAATTCCACTTGTCAAGGATTTTTAAATTAATATACAAATGTTCACTATTTTGATTGAAAGCACAATCCGGGGGGAAGGGTGAAGGATGAAGGATAAAGGATAAAGGATAAAGGAGTAAGGATAAAGGAGTAAGGATAAAGGAGTAAGGATAAAGGAGTAAGGATAAAGGGTAAAGGATGAAGGAGTAAGGATGAAGGATGAAGGAATATGGAGTAAGGGGAAGTAAGGGCAAATTATTGCAGCTTTGGCAAGGAGCTGAAAACCTTGCCTTTACTTTATCCTTTACCCTTTATCCTTACTCCTTTATCCTTACTCCTTTATCCTTACTCCTTTATCCTTACTCCTTTACCCTTACTCCTTTACCCTTTATCCTTCATCCTTCATCCTTTTAAGTGGCAATCTGGTTGAGTAGCCGGGTTACTTCATCATCGCGCAGCACCACGTTGATCTTGATTGCCTGGTTGAGGTAGGATTTGGCCACTGCCGGCTGGTGTACCCGGGTGTCGAGGTAAAAATTAACCATATCGATCAGCTTCAGCGCTTCGGTGCGCCGGTCTTTAATCTCCCGGCTGATGCGGATGCTCTGGTTGAGGTAATTGGCCGCCCGGTCGAGATCGCCCAGGGCGTAAACGATCAGCGCCATCTGGTGCAGCGCCCGGGCGGCGGTGGCCGGACGGCCGTTCTCCCGGCCAAAGCGGAGACTCTCCCCGAGATAGCTCAGCGCGGCGGAGCGGTCTCCCTGCTCCCGCATGATCACCCCCAGGTTATACAGCACGTCGGATTTCACATGCCCATAGTGCCACGCTTCGCTGATGCTCAACCCCTCCAGCAGCAGCCGCTGCGCCTCCGGAAACTGCTGCGAATTCATCAGCATCTCGGCGATGCGATTCAGGACAACACTTTCGGTTTCGCGGTCGCCGATCTCGCGGGCAACCCGCAGGCTCTCCTCCAGATATTCCCGCCGCCGCGGCGCCGCCAGATGCCTGCCCATCACCGCGATGATCGATTTGAGGACATCATTTACCAGATATTTGTCGCCGATCTCACGACCTACTCGCAGGGTGGCCTGCCAATAACGCAGCGCCTGCTTCTCATCCCCCACCTCGCGGTAGATCGCAGCGATCGCGCTCAGGTCCAGACATTCGCCCCGCCGGTCGCCGAGTTCCCGGCAGATCTTCACCCCTTCCGCCCGGCAGCGGGCCGCGTCATCATACTCCTCCCGCAGCAGCCGGATATCGCTGATGGCAATCAGCATCCGCCGCCGCCCGGCCGGGTCGCTGTCGGCGATCAACTGCAGGGCGGTTTCGGAGAAACTCAGGGCGCTCTGGTGATCGCCCCGAGCCAGGTAGAGCTGCCCCATATTCCGCAGCGTATCGGCCTCCCCCGGATCGCGGCCCAATTGCCGGCTGATCTTGAGGCTTTCCTCCAGATACATCAGGGCGGTATCGTAAACTTCCATGCGGCGGAAAATATCGCCGATAAAATTCAGCACCCGGGCGATCATGCGCGGGTCCTGCCGCGATTGGAAGTGTGCCAGCAGGGATTTATAGATCGTCAGGGCATCGCCGTATTTTCTGAAAATCCCCAGAATCTCCCCGATGCGCAGCCAGATCGGGGTCGGGGTGTGCTTGCCCAGACGCTGATAAATCGCCCAGGCAAAATAAAACGAGACCTGGTAGATGGCACGGTCATAGTAATAATCCGAAAGAATTTCTCCCGTCCTGCAAAATGGTTCAACCTGATCGGTCTCTCCAAAGTGATAGAAGGCCTCCTTCAGTTCGCTCAGCGAGGCATCCGGCTGTCCGTGGCGCGCCTGATGATATTCCCCCGCCCGCAGGTGCGAGAAGCCCTCACCTCCGGCAGGCAGGCTGCGCTGCAGCAATTCGCGGATCAGGCTGGAAACATGATAAAACGGCCGCTCGGAATCACTATCGATATAAATATCTACCAGGGATAGCTGGAAGAGCGCTTCCAGCATTGCGCCGTAACGTTGGGCAAAGCCGTTTTGCCGGGCCTGGTCCGGCAACTGCGCCGTCAGGGCCTCCAGCCGCACCGGGATGCGGTAGCCGCTCAGCAGCCGCAGCAGCCGGCGCTGCCCCTCATCCAGGGCCTTGAAAAGGTGGGGGAAAATCAGACCGGTGCCGGCGCGGGCCGGAATGCGCCCCTCTTCCAGTTGACTGCTACGGTAGGCTTTCTCCAGCCAGAGCAGCAACGGCACTGCCGCGTCCGGCGTCCTGGCAATCAACTGCGCAAACAGTTCCAGCGCCCGGTAGTTGCCCCCGAGATTCTTATAGAGCATTTTCACCAGATCGCCGGTGGTAGGGCCTGCCTGCGGGAACAATGCCATCCGCTGTGCTTCCCGGCCCGGATCGTTCAACTGGGCATAGGCTGGCGAAATGCCAAGCTGCAGGCAGTTTTTCCAGAAATCCGCCAGGGTCGGCGGGCGCAGCGGGACATCAAGCACATCCGGGAAATCAGGCATTTCGTAGCGGCAGGTCAGGATCACCGGAAAGCGGCGGACATGGATCAGGAAGTGAATAATTTCCGCGATGCCCTGGTAGCGGTCCTCGAAACGTTTCCCGGGATTTTCCTGGAGCACCTCCAGGTTGTCGAAGACGAACACCGGCTGCCATTCCCGGGCAACCTCGTAGAGCAGAAACGTGAAGGCCGCTTTGGCGGTGACAAAATTTTCGATCTTGGCGGCAATGTCGCGATGCCCCCGGGTCTGCAGGAAGCGCTGCAGGGTATCGATGAACTCCTGCACAGATTTTGCCTTATCGCCCAAAACGAAGACGGCGGTATTTTCCTCCCCGTCGCACAGCCGGCTCACCAGGTGCTGGGCCAGGGCGGTCTTGCCAATGCCGGCCGGGCCGCGCAGCAGCAGAGGGGTTTTCTCACGGAAGGGCTTGAGCAACGCAGCGATTTCATCCCGCCGCCCCACGAACACATGGGGTTTATGCCGGCGGCGGACCGTGCGGTAGGCCTCGCCGGGGAACTGATATGACGTCAGCGCCAGCGGGGTCCCCGGAAGCTCCCAGTCGGCAATCCGCCCAATCTTGCCGCTGAGATAGAGGTTGGGCAGCATCCATTGCAGTGGGAGTGATGGTTCCCGTCCAGCCTGCTGCAACTCGCCCGCCTCCTGCTGATGTATATGGGTCACCGCATCGTCGAAGGCCATGAACACCGGCCATTTGCGCGAGACCCGCATCAGGAAGTGCGCGTTGAATTGAACCGCGTATTTCGCTTTCATCCCGCTGCCCAGGGTCACCACCGCCGCGGTT
This sequence comes from Calditrichia bacterium, assembly GCA_020635015.1. Classification (GTDB taxonomy): domain Bacteria; phylum Calditrichota; class Calditrichia; order RBG-13-44-9; family J075; genus JACKAP01. The sequence goes on from JACKAP010000002.1 coordinate 729,429, forward strand.
CCCTGGCGGATCAGCTCTCCGGCGGCTTCGCGCAGCGCCGCTTCGTTGCCATGATCCGGGTTCTGGCAAAAGGAAAGGATCACCCCCGGCACCTGGTATTCGGAGCTGCCCCGGAACGCCGCGGCAACATCGCGCACATGCACCCAGCGCTGGCGGAAGTCGTCGCCGTCTTCCAGCAGCAGGTGTGCCTCTCCCCCTTTCATCATCCCCTGCCCGGCCAGATACACCAGGTGATATCGATGGCGCTGCAGCTTCTCCTGCAGGGTTTCCAGCGCGCAATTATCGGCGTAATCGATTTCCATCTCGCCGGACTGGCCCAGGGGATCCAGGCTATTGAGCAGCATAAACTGCTGTTGCTGAAAGGCCCGCAGTTGGTCGGATTTCAGATCTTCCGGCATCGACACCAGCGCCAGCACTTTCAAGGGCGGCGCAGCCCGGCGGGCGGGCGCCTGCACCGCCGACGGCGCCCGGAGCATTTTGGTGATATATAGATGCGGAAGCAGGCCCGCCGCCCGGCCGCTGTGCGCGTCGATCGCCGCATGCCAGGGCAGGCTGAGGATCTCGCTGTCGGGATGAACCAGAATGAGGGTATGGTTGGTTCCGCCGGCGGCGGCTTGCAGGCACTCGCCGATCTCCGGGAGCTGATTGAAGCAGCGGGAGAGCTGGGTCATCAAATCGTTCAGCTCCGCCGAGGGCAGCGGATAGCCGGCCTCCAGCCGCCGCTGCAGCCGTCCGTGCAAGCCCTTCAGGCCGGCAATGTCGGCTTCGCTTAATGTTAACTGAATCGGCTTCCAGATCACGCCGCAAAACTCCCTCTTTATCCGGTCGATGGTATTCCGAGAAAACCGGATGCATAATAATACAGCACGGCGGCGTGATCATGATCCAATTCACAAAAAAACCAACCAATATCTCCTTAGCGGGCCAGGATAATCCGCCGCACCTCCCGGGAAGGGCCGGCGGCGATCCGTACCAGGTAGACCCCGGAAGCGGCCGTCACTCCGTGCTCGCTGCGCCCGTCCCAGGAGAGGCGGTGACGGCCCGGCGCCAGCGGGCCGTTATTCAGCGTGGTCACCCGGCGGCCCAGCATGTCGTAGACCGCCACCTCCACCGGCAAGGCGCGATGCAGTACAAATTCGATCTGAGCCTGGGAATTGAAGGGATTGGGATAGATGTTCTCTAGCGTAAAGGTATCTGCCGGGCGGGCCTCACCCGGGCGCAGCGCGGTTAGATTGCTGATGTCGATGCGCAGCATGCTGCGCCCATGGGTGGCGGCGGTCAGGGTGCGGGTGGCCGCATGCACCATCAGGTCTGCTACCCCGGCGGCAGGGTAATTTTCGCCCAGCACCGCCCAGTTGCTCCCGGCATCCAGTGAATAATAGACACCCAGGTCTGAACCGACATAGTAATAATCCGGGTAATCCGGATCAAAACGCATCACCTGGATCGGCGCCTCCGGCAGATTGTTGCTGATGTCTTCCCAACTGGCTCCCATGTCGGTGCTGCGGAAGATATGGCCCATATTTTCGCCGGAACGGAAGCCGGAAAATGTAACGATCACGGTCGCCGGATCGGTAGGATGTACCGTCACCCGGGTCACCCAGCGCTGGGGCAGGGAGGCGGAGATCAGGCTCCAATTGGCGCCCCCGTCGGCGGTCACCCACAGGTTGCCGTCATCGGTGCCGGCATAAATCACGTCCGGATCCCCCGCCGCCACATCGATGGTGGTGACGGTGCCGAAGGTGCTCATGGTCGGGTAAGGCCCGTTGCTGAGATCGCTGCTGATCGCCTGCCAGGATGCCGCTCCGTTGGAAGTGCGCCAGATCCGCTGGGTGCCGTAATAAAGCACATTATTATTACCGGGATCCATCACCACCGGGGTCATCCAGTTGGTGCGGTCGCTGCCGCTGATTCCGTTGGTGGCGGAAAACCAGGAGGAGCCGCCGTTGGTGGTTTTTTGCAACCCGCCCCACTGGTATTCGGCGTAAAGAGCGTTGCTGTTGGTGGGATCGATCACCACGTAAAATCCGTCGCCGCCTAAAATATGCTGCCAACTGCCGGACCCGCCCAGAGTGCGCAGGGTGCCGTTATCCTGAGTGCCTCCATAGAGCCGCTCCGGATAATTGACATCCACCGCCCCGGCGTAAAACTGGCTGATCGGCATATTGTCGAAATGGCTGAAGCTGGCCGCACCGTTCTGCGACACATAAAGCCCCCCGTCATTGCCGACCCACACCTGCTGAGGGTTGCTGGGATTGACCCAGATGGCGTGGTGATCCACGTGCATATCGTTCCCCACCGTACTCCAACTGCCGCCGCCGTTGGTGGTTTTGTACATGGGTACCCCCAGCGCATAGACGGTATTTTCATTTACCGGATCGACATAGATATTGCCGAAATACCAGCCGAAATTGCTGTAGAGATTGCCCAGCGCACCGTCGTTGACCTGGCTCCAACTGCTGCCCCCATTGGTGGTTTTGAATACCCCAGCGAAATATCCGGGATGATCGGCGTAGATGGCGTAGAGCACCTGCGGATTGCTGGGCGCAATGCTTAAGCCGATCCGCCCCACGGTGGGCGAGGGTGCCGGCAGGCCGTTGAGCAACTGGTCCCAGCTCTCCCCGCCATCAGTCGATTTAAAGATCCCGCTGGTAATCCCCCCGGCGATGCGCGCTCCCGGGGTGCGGATACGCTCCCACATCGCAGCATACACAGCGGACGGGTTGAGCGGATCGATCACCACGTCGATTGCCGAAGTAGAATCGGAGATGAACAGCACCTGCGTCCAGCTCTGCCCTCCGTCGTTGCTGCGGTAGATCCCCCGCTCGGCGTTCTTGCCGAAGAGCAGCCCGGAAGCGGCCACGAAAACCTGTTGGGAATTCTGCGGATTGATGGCGATGCGCCCGATGTGATGAGAATTCTCTAACCCGGACAGCCCCCAGCTCGCCCCCCCATCGGTACTTTTGAACAGGCCGTTGCCGGGATAGGAATCGGCACTGATATTGGCCTCGCCGGTACCGACATAGAGGGTATTGGGATCGTTGGGATCGATTGCCATGGCGCCGATCGAGAGGGTGCTGTTAAAATCGAACACCGGTATCCAGTTCCCCCCGCTGTTCTCGGAATACCATACCCCGCCGTCTGCTGCACCGGCATAGATCCGATCCGGCTGGGAGGGGTGGATCGCCAGAGCGGTGATCCGCCCACCGATGTTGGTCGGCCCCATCTGCTCCCACAGCCCGGCATGGCGGGAAGCCGTGGATGCATGTAAAGCTTTCGCCTGGCGCCGGGCTTCTGCCAGCGCTTCGTAATTGATATCTTTATCCGGGAAACTGCGCTGCAGGAAAAACCAGTCGTTGGGCTGGCTCGGCGCTTCCTTTGCCGCCGGTTGCGGCAGGAGAAATCTTCCCGCCAGCAGCGCCAGCACCAGCAGCACGGCATTGGCAGCGATAAATTGTTTCGCAGTAAACGGTATATTGCGGATTTTCATTTCGGGTGCACCTCTTGGATAAATTGGCCGGATGATTTTTACAGAAAATGAGTCATCATTCGTTACTAATTATACCGCCGGCCCGGCGAAAAACCTACCCGAAATACTGAAATCCTGGTGGTTGGTGGTTGGTGGTTGGTGGTTGGTGGTTGGTGGTTGGTCAAGACAGTCTTATGCCAATAACCAACAACCAATAACTAAATCGACAACAAAATCCGCGTTCTATGAAAAACACACACTATCGCGCCTGCAACCGCGCCTGCGCCAATGCGGCCTCCGCCGAGGCGGGATATTCCCGGACCACCCGCTCCAGGTAAGCCCGCCCGCCGTTATCATCTCCCTGCGCCAGGTAGCAGTAAGCGATCTTCAACAGCGCCGCAGCGGCCCGCCCGCTGCCCGGATATCCGTTCAGCACCGCCTCATAGGCTTCCACCGCCGCCGGGTAATCACTCCCGGCATAATAGGCCTCGCCGATGTAATATTGGGCATTAGCCGCCATCTCGCCCTCCGGGAAGCGGCGCAAATATTCGCGAAAACCTTCGATCGCCAGGGGGTAATGCCCGCGGGAAAAATCCAGACTGGCCTCCTGGTAGGAAGCGCCGGCATCACTCGCTGCCCCCTGCATCGTGCTGTCTGTCCGGGTCGGGCGGGCGTCGAGTTTCTGATTGAGCCGGGAAAGCCGCTCGTTCAGGTCGTTGAGCCGGGCCTGCAGCGAACGCATTTGCTGTTCCAGGCTTTCGATTTGGGTCAGTGCATCCACTTTATTGCGACGCGCGGCCTCATCGAGCCTCCCGGCATCGTTCTTCAGCAATTGCACCACTTCCTCCAGCGCCGCCTGCCGGGCTTTCAAGTCCAGCAATTGCCCCTGCATCACCGTTTGGTTACTCTCCACCCGCTTCATCTGCCAGTAAGTGGCGCACCCCGAATTCAATCCGGCCGCGAGGAGGGTCAGTAAAAATATTAACAAGTGTTTCATAAATTTTCCATTTCAAGTATTGCCACAGAGACACAGAGTTCACAGAGAACTAAACATTAGTGTTTCATAACTCCGTGTTCTCTGTGGCTCTGTGGCGAATGTTCCTGTTTCGGCAAAGCTCAGAAGCAACTATCCTTTACTGGTATCGATCACCACAAACGCCGCCCGGCGGTTCTTCGCCCAGGCTTCAGCGGTGTGGCGGGTATCCAGCGGCTTTTCCTTCCCGAAGCTGACGGTCGAGATGCGGGATTCGGCAATGCCGGATCTCAGCAGATATTGCCGCACCGCATTGGCCCGGCGTTCACCCAGGGCCAGGTTGTATTCTGCGGTACCCATCTCATCGCAATGTCCCTCGATCCGCACCCGCACCCGGGGATTATCCCGAAGCTGCCGTACATGTTCCGCCAGCAGCGGCAGCATGTCCGGGCGCAGATCGTAACGGTCAAAGTCGAACCGCACATCGCTCAAGCTCAGCGCCGCCCTGGCAGTTTCTTTCGGCGCCACCGTCTCGCTGCGCTCTTCCTGCACCACCGGCGGCGGGGGCGGGGTTTCTTCGGTTACCGCAACCGGCACCTCCACCGCTTTTTTGCTGCCGGCACAACTGCTCAACATCAGCGCCAGAGTCAACATGGTCAAAACGGACATCCAAATACGCTTCATAGCAAAACCTCCTATTTAGTAAGATAATATTAGAAAGCTTTTACTTTTACCGCAGAGGGCGCAGAGGGCGCAGAGGGCGCGGAGATTGTTTCATTATCAGTTGCCAGAGATCATTGATCAGTTGTCAACCTCTCTGTGAACTCTGTGTCTCTGTGGCAAAAGCATTATTAACAATTCGCTAATAAATGGATCTATCAAAACAATTCGTGTTCATTCGTGACAAAAAAACCGCGTCATCCATATTCTATTAGTCCCGCATCGTCACATTCGGCGACCAAGCTGGAGCGTACTGTTCCCCTGCCCTGCTGCTCAGGCGGCGTTTCTGCGCGCCGTCATAGCGCATCACGAAAATCTCCCGCCGCCCCCCACTGCTGGCGGTATAGGCGATATGAAAGCCGTTCGGCGACCAGGACGGTTCCTCGTGCCTTCCCGGCCCCTCGGTCAACTGGCGGAGATTCGCTCCGGTCACATCGATGGTGCAGATCTGAAACGAATTGTCGTCCCGCGTTACATACGCAATTCGGTCCCCCCGCGGCGACCAGGCCGGAGAAACATTATAACTGCCCTCGAAGGTCAGGCGGCGCACCCCGCTGCCCTCTGCATCCATCAGGTAGATCTGCGGGCTGCCGCTGCGGTCCGAGGTAAAGGCGATCTCCCGCCCGGTGGGCGACCAACTCGGCGAAGTATCGATGCCGTGGCCAAAGCTCAGCCGCTGCAACTTCCCGCCGCTCACTTCCAGCAGGTAAATCTCCGGATTGCCGTCCTTGCTGAGGGTCAGCGCCAGGCGCCGCCCATCCGGCGACCAGGCCGGGGCGCTGTTGATACCGTTGTAGGCCGCGAGGCGGATCGGGCTGCCGCCGGGCAGCAGAAGCTGATAAATATCCGGATTGCCCTCCAGGTAGCTGGTGAAGGCGATTCGGCTGCCATCCGGCGACCAGCAGGGCGAGAGATTGATGGTCCCGCTGAAGGTCAACTGGCGGCTCCCCTGTCCGTCATAATCCATCACGAAGAGCTCCTTCCCGCCCTGGTGTTCAGCGATATAGGCAATTTGCGATTGCGCGACCCCGTCGATTCCGATCAGGTGCTGCACCACCGCGTCCGCCGTCTGATGTCCCAGCCGGCGCAGGGCCTGCCTATCAGCGGTAAAGGTTTTCTCGAAGATGCGCTGTTCTCCGGGCAATTCGTTCAGCCGCGCCGTCAGTTGCAACTGCCCGCCGGCCAGGGCCAGCTCCCCGGACAACTGCACCGCCGCCCCGGTCTCGCCATAGCCGTCTAATGCGAAAAAGCCCGAATAGCGCAAATCGTCCTCGACGACCTCACGCAGCAGGCGGGTGCTGGCCGGATCAGCGCTGCCTTGGAAATCGGCAACGCTGATCGCCACCGGTTCGAAGTTTCCCGACTGCACCTTCAAATAAACATCTTCCTGCCCCAACCCCGGCCCGCTCACCCCGGCCAGGATCAGAAGCATGCCCAGCCGGCAGCGTGATTTTTTGTTCAGGTTTACCAGATTTAGCATTATTATCCCGGAAATTATTGCAAATCAGAAATTATACCGCCCAATTACCATTGCGCATTGAGCATTGAGAATTAAGCATTTACCATTTAACCGGCCGCAAGCCGTGCAGGGAAATAAACCGCTATTCTTCCTTCACCGACTCAAACTCGATATACACCGTCAGCGTTTCCCGCTGGTAGTTCTCCGGCAGCGGGGGCAGGGGATCGACCGACCATACCGCTCGCCGGGCCGCCTGATCGAAGATAAACCGCCCGGAGGAACGCGTCACCTCCACCCCGGAAACCCGGCCGTTACGGGCGATCCGGAAACGTACCTCGGCATTGATGGTTTCCGCCGCCGCATCCAACTGATAAGGAGGCTGCCAGTTCTGCTGCAGACGGTTTTGCAGCAGGGTCAGGTAATAATTGAATGGAAAATCCATCCGGTTGATATTGACCCGGGAGCCGGCCGGCCGCGGCGGCGGATCGTCACGCGGAGGTGTCACGGCCGGCGCGGCGACGGCAGATTTACCCGTCGGGATATTCAGCGGCTTCTCCGGGCTGACCCGCGCCGGGGTTCGGTTTGTCACTGCCGGTGCCGCGGCCGGCGCCGGCAGGCTAACCAGATCGACCGGATAAATCAACTGCGCCCGGGAACGTTCCGGCGAACACATTCCGCTCAAGACCAGGATCAATCCGATACTGCCGTGCAGCAGTAACGAGAGCGCCATTCCCGGCTTCATGCCTACTGCTCCACTCCGGGTTCCACCAGCAAGCCGACCTTGCTGATGCCGCTGCGCTTGATGCGGTCGATCACCCGGATCACCTCCCCGTAGGGCACTTCCCGGTCGGCTTTCAACAGCACCGGCTGACCGCCCCGGCTGGCATAATGCTGCATCAACCGCTCGCCGAAGGAATCGCGCTCAACTAGCTCTTGCTCGATATACAACGCCCCGCCGGCGGTAATTACCACCACGATGCCCTCTTTCGCCTGCAGTTCGTCGGCATCGGCCCGGGGCAGGTTGACCTCCAGCCCGCTCTGCAGCAGCGGCGCAGTAATCATGAAAATGATCAGCAGCACCAGACTGACATCGACCAACGAGGTAACATTGATCTCGGCCAGGGTCGTATAGCGAGTCCGGTTCATCGCGGCTTCTCCTGCATGATCACCCGCACCAGATCGCCAGTAAACCGCGACAACTCACCATCTATCCGCCGCAAGCGGTCGACAAAATAGTTGTAGGCGATCAGTGCCGGGATCGCCGCCGCCAGTCCGGCGACCGTGGTGATCAGCGCCTCGGCAATCCCGGGCCCCACCACGCTCAACTCGGCCGAACCCCGCGTCCCGATGCTCATAAACGCGCTCATCACGCCCCATACCGTTCCGAAAAGCCCCAGGAACGGACTGGCGCTGGCGGTGGTGGCCAGGATCACCAGACTTTGCTCCAACTCGGCCATCTCCCGTCCGGCGGCATCATGCAACGCTTCCACCATGAGCGGCTTGGGCGGGCGGGTCAGCACCGCTGCCGGCGCCACCGGGTTGAAAACCGCTTCTCCTTTTTCCGGGCGATTGTTGCGGTGATATCCCTCCTGGTAGGCAGCCTTGAAAACACCTGCTTGCGGGCTGTAGCGGAAAACCCGCGCCCGCTCATAGAGCGCCTCCCAGGTTTTCTCGCTTTGCAAAAGCTGCAGGAACTGCCGCGATTCCCGCTGCACCCGGCGCAGAATGCGGAATTTATCAAAGATCAACGCCCAGCTTACCAGGGACAAAAATACCAGGATGATCAGGATCAGCTTCGCCACCAGGCTGGCATCGAGGATCAATTTGAGCACATCATGCATCGTTGTCGTTCTCCTTGCCGTTTTATACCGGTGGTGATGCGGTTCACGCATCGCCGCCGGGCCACAAAACCATTTACCAAACGCAATTAGCTATGGGCACATCCACAATGATCAATTGGCGTGCCAATCCTGGGAGCATAATGCGCTACTTGTTTTAAAGGGTTATTTTTAATAGGCTTGAATTCGGTAAGATCAAGACAGAGAGCTGCGCTGCCGGTAGCAAAACTGCGTGCGGTTTATACAACATGACCGGAATTCATACAGATGGGTGGATGGGTGAATGGGTGAATGGGTGAATGAGGAAAAACGGACATCGTGTACAAATCTGTACCGCGTACCGCACTAACCCCAAATTTCGTTTTTAAAGCAAAATTTTATTGATAGTGACGACACAAGGTCTTAAAATGAGCATTTACCGCTGAGCATTAAGCATTTACCATTTTATCCCATCAACCCATTAACCCATTAACCCATTAACTCATTCACCCATTTCCCATCAATCCATGCGGTATTTCGCAATCCGTTCGCGCAGCATCGAGCGGGAAATGCCCAGAATCTTGCTCGCCTGCACCTGGTTGCCTCCGGTTTTGCGCATCACCGCGGCGATCAGCGTTTTTTCGGTCTCGGACATGACCTTATTGTACAACTGCCCCCGGTAGGCTTCCAGATCGGCGTCGGAGATCTCCGGCAGTACGGTATGAGCCGGCGTATCCCGCTCGCTTCCGACTTCAGTGAAGAAGCTTTCCAACAGCTCCGGAGTGATGACATTCCCCTTGGCCAGCACCATTGCCCGTTTGATCACGTTTTCCAACTCCCGCACGTTTCCCGGCCAGTGATACTGCTGCAGCCGCGCCAGAGCGGTTTCGGTCAGGGACAGGCGAGGTTTGCCCATCCCGGCTGCGTGTTTATCGAGGAAGTACTGCACCATCCCCGGAATATCCTCCCGGCGCAGGCGCAGCGGCGGCAGGGTCAGGGTGATCACTTTCAAGCGGTAATAAAGATCCTCCCGGAAGGTTCCCCCGGCAATCGCCTTTTCCAGATCCTTGTTGGTGGCGGCAATCACCCGCACATCCACCGCCACGGTCTGCTCGCTGCCCAGGCGTTCGAAGTTGCCCTCCTGGAGCACCCGCAGCACCTTGGCCTGGGTGGCCAGGGTCATATCGCCGATCTCATCCAGGAAGATGGTGCCGCCGTCGGCCTGCTCGAATTTGCCGATCCGCCGGCGAGCGGCGCCGGTAAAAGCGCCTTTCTCATACCCGAACAGCTCGCTCTCCAGCAAGGTTTCCGGGATCGCGGCGCAATTGACCGCCAGGAAGGGCCGCTCGGCGCGACTGCTATATTGGTAGATCGCCCGCGCGACCAGTTCCTTGCCGGTGCCGCTGTCCCCCAGCAGCAGCACGTTGACATTGCTGGGCGCCACCCGGCCGATCAGTTTATAGACCTCCTGCATCACCGGACTCTGCCCGATCATGCGGTCGCCGCCGGGACCGGCCGGCTGTTGCGGAGGAAGAATCACTTCAGTACGCATCAGCCGGCTGCACTGCAGCGCATCATCGATGACCGCCTTAATCTTCGGTACCTCGAAAGGCTTCAGCACATAGTCGAACGCCCCGCGCAGGGTGGCTTCGATCGCCGTTTCGGTGGTGCCGAAGGCAGTGATCACCAGCACCACCGCCCGGGGATCGGCGCTACGGATCTGCTGCAGCACCTCCAGGCCGGAGGCATCGGGCAGGCGCAGGTCGAGGATAATCAGGTCGAAAGGCTGGCGCTGCAGCAAGGCCAGCCCTTCCGCCGCGCTGAGGGCGGTCGCCACCCGGTAATCCGGCGCCTGCAGCAGGCGCTGGAAAGAATAGCCCACGCTCTCTTCGTCGTCAATCACCAGAATTTGGTACATCCGCAATTCCTCCATTCAGGGGTAAGAAGATCTTGAATGTAGCGCCTTTATCGGGATTGTTGAAGGCCTCTATCCAGCCGCCATGCTGCTTGATGATGCGATAGGCGATCGACAGTCCCAGTCCGGTGCCCCGGCTCCGGGTGGTAACAAAAGGATCGAACAAATTCTCCAGCACTTCGGGCGCAATTCCGCTGCCGCTGTCGCGGAGACTGATTCGCAGCATCGGCGTCTCCCCTAGTGGTGGACGCTCCAGCGCCGATTCAATGACCAGCCGGCCGCTGTCCGGCATCGCCTGGATGGCATTGAGGATCAGATTGATGAGCACCTGCTGGATCTGCCCGGCATCCAGTTGCAGCAGAGGCGGGTCAGGCATCAACTGCTTTTCAACCGCGATGTGCTGCTGATGGAGCTGGGGATTCAGCAATGCCAGCGCATCCTCCAGGACGGCATGCACATCCGCGGCAGCAACCACCGGCCGGTGCGGTCGGGCGAACTGGAGAAAATTCTGGATAAAGCGCTCCATGCGGGCGACCTCACGGGTCATCACCTCAAAATCTTTCTCGATCTGCGGGGTTGCCTGCACCTCCTGGCGTACCGAGAACAGCAGCATCTTGATCGCCGCCAGCGGATTGTGGATCTCGTGAGCCAGGCCGGCGGCCACCTGCCCCAGCGCGGCAAGCTTTTCCGACTGCAGCAGCATCCGGCGGCTCTCCTCCAGATCGCGGTTGGTATCATAGATCTTGTCGATCAATCCGCGCACGTGGCGGTTGAGGTGATCCAATTCGGTCTCGTTGACAATATCGACTTTTTCCACCAGTTCGTCGTGGGTTGCTCCACGCACCTTCAGCACCAGCTCATAGATCGGCAGGGTTACGCTCCGCGCCAGCAGGATACCCAGGAACACCCCCAGGACCAGGCCAATTCCCCCTACCCCGTACATGATCCGCCGGGCGGTGCGGTTCTCATCTTCGATCCGGCGGCTGGCATCGAACATCAGCGCTTCGTTGATCGCCAGAAAGTCTTCGCACTTATCATATATCAGTAAAAAAGTCGACAGCATCTCCTGGCTCAGCAGACGATAGGCCGCCTGGCGCTCCCCCCGGTCATAAGCCGCGACAGTCTGTGACTGATAATTCAGGTAAGCCTTCAGCAGGGCATCGATTTCCGAAACGATCTGTTTCTCCTGGGTGGTATAGGCGCCTTCCCGGGCTTCCTGCAGCCAATGCAGACAGTTGAGATGTTTCTCTTCAAAAATTGTCAGCCAGCGGGGATTGCCGTCGAGCAGGTAATAGCCGGTGAGCCCTTTCATATCCAGCAGGGCAATTTCCAGTTCTTCCGCTGCTTTGAGACTGACCACATTCTCCGTCAGGATACGGCTGCTGCTGTTTTCCAGCCGGTCCAGGTAGCGGATCGCCACGATGCCCGCTACAATCAGCAAAATGCTCATCAGCAAAAAACCGCCCATCATTCGTGATCCGATTCGCAGACGCATGGTGGTATTTCTCCGGTTTATCCCATCAACCCATCAACCCAAATTACTCACCCCCCGCGTATAATGCAATCAGTTCATTCGGCAGTCCGGGCTGTCAAATCTCGCAACTATTCCCGGCTCTGACATAGAATCCGTCAAACTGACAGCCGGAGCACGCTCGAAGAAACATTTCCAAATCGCTTTAAAACAAAGCCTTACAAGCACAAAAGCCCATGGCATCATATTTGTCTTTAATAGAGAGAATTTTTACTTATTTGAGGACTCATTCGAATGTATTATGTTAATGAAAATGCACATATCTTTAATGAAAGGAATATAAGCTTATGGCGATAACATCGAAAAGCGTCGATGACATCAAAATTCCCGAAATCGTTCCAATCATCTCCGTGCGCAACACGGTTTTTTTCCCCCACCAGTTCATCCCCCTGGCAATCGGCCGCCCCAAATCCCTGCGCCTGATTGAGCATACGATCCGGGAAGATACCGTGATCGGGGTATTGACCCAGAAAGACGGCAGCATCGACGATCCGTCGGTGAACGATCTTTTCCAGGTCGGCACGATTGCCCGGATTCTCAAGGTAATCGACCTTCCCGACGGCAGCAAGAGCGCCTTTATTCAAGGGATCTGCCGTTTCCGGATCGATGGTTTTGTCGACAAGGAGCCTTTTTTCACTGCCAAGGTGAGCAAGCTGAACGCCATCTACCCGGAGGATGAACTGAAGGTTCATGCCCTGGCCACCAATTTAAAGAATCTTTTTCAGAAGGCCTCGGACCTCGCCCCGGAGATCACCACCGAGCACCAGGCAATGATCGCGAATCTCCATGATCCGGGGGTAATCTCGGACCTGATCATTGCCTTTACCAATATTCAAGTCGAACAGAAGCAGGAGGTGCTGGAGATTCTCGATGTGGAGAAACGGCTCAACCGCACCACTTATGTCTTCAACCGCTATCTCCAGGCGCTGGAGCTGGGCAAAAAAATCCAGTCGGAAGTGCAGGATGAGATTAGCCGCGGCCAGCGTGAGATGTATCTCCGTCAGCAGATGAAGGCGATCCAGAAGGAGCTGGGAGAATTCGACGACGCCTCGGACATCAGCGAACTCCAGAAACGCCTGGAAGAGACCAAACTGCCGGAAGAAGTGCAGAAAGTAGCCGAAAAAGAGCTCGACCGCCTCTCGCGCATGCATCCGTCGTCCGCGGAATATACCGTTTCCCGTACCTATCTCGACTGGATTCTCGATCTCCCCTGGTATATCGGCACCAACGACAACCTGCACATCCGCAATGTCAGCACCCAACTGGAAGCGGATCATTACGGCCTGGACAAAGTCAAGCGGCGCATCCTGGAATACCTGGCGGTGCGTAAGCTGAAAAAAGACATGCGCGGGCCGATCCTGTGTTTCGTCGGCCCTCCCGGGGTCGGTAAAACCTCCCTCGGCCGCTCGATCGCCGACGCCCTCGGCCGCAAGTTCGTGCGCCTTTCCCTGGGTGGGGTTCGGGATGAGGCGGAAATCCGCGGGCACCGCCGCACCTACATCGGCGCATTGCCCGGGCGCATCGTGCAGGGCATCAAGCGGGCCGGCTCCAATAACCCGGTGTTCATGCTCGATGAGATCGACAAGGTGGGCACCGATTTCCGCGGCGATCCTTCCTCCGCTCTGCTGGAGGTGCTCGATCCGGAGCAGAATCACAGCTTCAGCGACCATTACCTGGAAATGCCCTTTGATCTTTCCAAGGTGATGTTCATCGCCACCGCCAACATGCAGGATACCATCATCCCGGCCCTGCGTGACCGGATGGAGATCATCGAGATCCCCAGCTATATCGAGCAGGAGAAGCTGGAGATCAGCAAGAAGTTCCTGATTCCCAAGCAGATCCACGAGCACGGCCTGACCGAGAGCGACCTGACTATTTCCGACGAGGCGCTGCACAAGGTAGTGACATCCTACACCCGGGAAGCCGGCGTGCGGAATCTCGAGCGGCAGATTGCCGCGATCTGCCGGGGAGTTGCTAAAGAAGTTGCTTCGGGAAATTCTGATCCCGCGCACATCACCGCGGAGGAAATCAGCCGATTTTTAGGACCGGAGAAGTTCTTCAGCGAGGTGGCAGAGCGGATCGATGAGCCGGGCATTGCCACCGGCCTCTCCTGGACCCCGGTTGGCGGTGACATTCTCTTTATCGAGGCCAATAAGATGAAGGGCAAGGGCCGGCTGGTGCTGACCGGGCATCTCGGGGATGTGATGAAGGAATCGGCCCAGGCGGCGCTCAGCTATATCCGGGCCCGCACCGAGGAATTCAACCTGGATCCGGACTTCAGCGAGCAGCTGGACCTGCACATTCACGTGCCCGCTGGAGCGATCCCCAAAGACGGGCCCTCCGCCGGGGTCACGCTTTTCGCCGCGCTGCTTTCCCTGCTGACCGGCCGGCGGGTGTGCAACGATGTGGCCATGACCGGAGAAATCAGCCTGCGCGGCAAGGTGCTGCCGGTCGGAGGCATCAAAGAGAAAGTGCTGGCCGCCCATCGCGCCGGGATCAAAAAAGTGGTGCTGCCGGAGAAAAACAGCGCCGACCTGGCGGAGATCCCCGAAACGGTGCAGAAAGAAATGGAATTTATTTTAGTGAAAAATATGAGCGACGTCATCAAACATGCTCTGGAAAAAGAAGCATCTTCCGGAAAGAATGATGCCGGCAAGGACTGGGATCAAAAATCCCCGGTTAAAAAGGAAGTGGAAGAAGAGGTATAATCAGGAATGAATCCCCGGGTCAATTATTACGAGCTGCTGGGCATCCCCGATACGGCCACGCAGGACGACGTCAAGCGAGCCTATCGCCTGCTGGCCAAACAGTATCATCCGGATTCCAGCGGGGGCGATAAAACTGCCGAAGAGAAGTTCAAGCAGGTCAGTGAAGCATACCAGGTGCTAAGCGACAGCAAGAAGCGCAGCAAGTATGACCTGATCCGGCAAAACGCCGCCCGCCGGCAGCAGGTGAATTTTCCCGGGGGCCACGCCAACTCCTATCAGGTCAATTCCGAGAATATGCAGGATATCTTCAGCAATCTTTTTAACGGCTTCACCGAACCCGGTCAAGACGATCAATCCTTCGGCGATATCGGGTTTGATGAATTCCTGCGCAATTCCCGCAACGCATCCGCCAAGCGTGGTACCGATATGGAATCGACCATCACCATCCCTTTCGAGATGGCAGTCAATGGCGGCGAAACGATCATCAAGACCGGTGGGGGTAAGAAAGTCAAGATCAAGATCCCTTCCGGCATTGAAGACGGCAAAAAAATCCGCATTCGTGGTCACGGCTCGCCTCCCCCGGCCGGGGGAGGCGCTGCCGGCGATCTCTACCTGAGCATCAAGATCGCCAAGCATCTGGAGTTCGAGCGCCGGGGCAACGATATATATTCCAACATCTATATCAACATCGCCGAGGCGGTGCTGGGAACGGAGTTGAGCGTCAAGACCATCACCGGAAAGCGGGTCAAGCTGCAGATCCCGCCCGGCACCAGCAGCGCCAAGATCTTCCGCATTCCCGGCCTGGGCGTGAAAAATGAAAGTGGCCAGGGCGATCATTTCGTACGCATCGAAATCGACGTTCCCCCCAATCTCTCCATTGCCCAGAAACGCGACTTCCGCAACTGGGCCAAGAAGGTGGGGTTAGTTAAGTGAGTACGTATTAATGGCACGCAGATTCACACAAATCAGACAGATTTTCACAGATTGATATTATTGATGTTTTATCTGCGTTAATCTGTCTAATCTGCGAAAATTTGTGTGCCATTCCCCTCTCCGGACTTTGACTTTCCAACTTAAATCCCCATTAATTCCGCTTGATTCTGGAAATATTTATGCTAACTTGTTAGCAGCCAGTTCCGCCATAAAAAATGGCACTAACACACTGATTGTGTTAAAAATAAATCGCAATATGAGTGGCTAGTTGAAACAGAAAATTACGGTTCAAATCTTAATCGGAGGATCGGCTCATGAGAACAAACTCGACTGCGAATTTTAGGTATCATCAACCCGGCGCAATGCGGGTATTACGGAACATCACCTGGCTCATTATGGCCTCCCTGCTGGCATTTTTCAGCCTTGCCCATGCGCAGGACGAAACCTCGACCCAGGGGGTAGAAGAAACCCTCGGCAACCTGCCGCAAACCGCTGCTCAGGAATTTGCCCAGCCGCTGGTCAATGCGGTCGGTGCCAATCTCAACACCGGCTGGATGACCATGGCGCCGGAAGCAAAGATGTCCGGCCTCACCCTGCGCCTCGGCCTGGTAGGAGTGGGCTCCTTTATCGATGGAGAAGATGACATCTTCCAACTGCTCGGTACCATCTTCCAGTTTCAGGAAAATGAAGCACGGGAGTTGGCACGGATGGGTATTGCCGGGTTTGATTTGCTGCCACAGACTCAGCAGGATGCCATTGTTGAGGAAATCGCCACATCGGAATTCACCGCCGATGTTACCGGCCCGACGGTTTTCGGCGGAGAGAACGATAAACTGGTCGTGACAACTGAGGCAAAGGAAATTACGGTCGACAACATCACCTACATCATTCCCTCCGAAACCATCACCTTCGACGATGTTACCGGCCTGTGGGACAAGGGCATCTTCCCCACTATCGTGCCCCAATTGAGCCTCGGCACCTTCTACGGCACCCAGGCGACCATTCGCTACCTGCCGGACGTCAAGCTCTCCGAGGACATCGGCACCCTGAGCTATTTCGGCTGGGGCATCCAGCACAATCCGCTGGTCTGGTTTCAAAATCCCCTGCCGGTTAATATCGCCGTATCATTCTTCAAGCAGAGCCTGAAGATCGATGAGGCGGTGAAGGTCAACACCACCGCCTATGGCGCCCAGGTCAGCAAAACTTTTGGGGGATTCCTCGCCAGCGTCACTCCTTATGCCGGCTTCCTGATCGAGAGCTCCAATATGGATGTCGATTACACCTACGAAGTCTACCCCGGCGTGACCACCAACATCGAGTTTGAACTGGAAGGCGAAAACAGCAGCCGCTTCATTCTTGGCGTCGGCGCCAATGTGGTGGGGTTGAATATCTACGCCGATTATAACTTCTCGAAACTGAATAGTGCCAATATTACCCTGATGTATGGGTTTTAATGACTTGTTAATGGGTTGATGGGTGAATGGGTGAATGGGTAAAAACGGACCTTCCCCCCATTAACCCATTCACCCATCAACCCGTCAACTCATCACCCCATTAACCAACACGGAGAAGCTTTATGAAACATCGTTTACGCAACTTTTTCATTTTGATCATAACCCTTTTCAGCATACAGACCCTTCAGGCCCAACGGCTGCAGGCAATCCATGCCGTTTCCGATCCGGAATTGAGCCTGGTTGATGCCTATATTCAGGCCAGCATTATTACCATTAAAATCGAAGACATTGCTTATCGCACCGCAACCAGCGTCGTCGATGTACCGTTTGCCGGAATTCCGATCAAGGTCGGTATCGCCCCGGGCAATAGCACCTCGATCAATGACACGGTCACCAGCCTGACGGCAACCTTCTCCGCCGGTATCACTTACCTCGGCGTGCCGCGGGGGGTGCTCAATCCGGCGCAGTTTGCCCCCAATCCGGAAGGTCTGGATATCTCCTTGAGTTTTAATCTCCTGCAAGGACTCAAGGAAGCCTCCAGTGTGGCCGGGCAGGTGGAAGTGCTCTTTGCCCATACCGTCACCGATGCCCCGACCGTCGACCTGCGCGACCGTAGCGGCGA
>JACKAP010000020.1 GCA_020635015.1 Calditrichia bacterium
TAGATAAATACATACAATACGAAGAACCCCAGGATGTTGGTCAGCACATCGCGGTTGAGCACAGTCTTACCAATACGCACCGGCACTACCGCATGGGGATGGAGCAGGCGCACGATCTCGCTAAAGACAAACTTGGTAAGCACATAAATACGGATCACCTTCATCCCGCCTCCGGTCGATCCGGCACAGCCGCCGATAAACATCAGGAAGAAAAGGATGATTTGAGAGCTGAAGGACCACTGTTCGTAATCGGCGGTGCCGTAGCCGGTGGTGGTGAGAATGGAAACCACCTGAAACAGGGTGTCCTGGAAGGATTTCAGGAAGGGAACCTCGGCCCGGAAGAAAGTGTCGAATCCGATGAACAGCGTGGCCAGTCCGATAATGATCAGGAAAAAGCGGAATTCTTCATTTCGGAAGTACACCTTGAAGTCGCCGCGCAGGAAGCGGTAATGGAGCGAAAAATTGGTGCCGGCCAGGATCATGAACAGAATAATTATATAATCAATATAAGCGCTGTTATAGGCGCCGACGCTGGCATTGCGGGTGGAGTAACCACCGGTCGCCAGAGTGCCGAACGCGTGGCAGAGCGCCTCAAATAAATTCATGCCTCCCAGCATCAGTAAGCCGGTTTGAACCAGGGTGATCAGCACATAGACCACCCAGAGAATCTTGGCTGTCTCAGTGATGCGCGGGGTGAGCTTGTCGGCGGTGGGGCCGGGCACTTCCGCCTTGAACAGCTGCATCCCTCCCACACCCAGGAAGGGAAGGATTGCCAGGGAGAGCACAATGATGCCCATACCCCCGATCCAGTGGGTCAGGCTGCGCCAGAAGAGAATACCGTGGGGCAGGGTTTCGATTTCAGTCAGGATGGTCGCTCCGGTGGTCGTGAAGCCGGACATGGTTTCAAAAAATGCATCGGTAAAGGAGGGGATGGCACCGGAGAGCATGAACGGCAGAGCGCCGAAAGCAGAGAAAAACAGCCACCCGAAGGCCACGATGGCAAACCCTTCTTTGGGGCGCAAATCCTTGGAAAGCGAGCTGAAGCGGTATCCGAGAAAGCCGGCCAGGAACGTCACCAGGGCGCTGATCAACAGCGGCAGCAGGTCGGGATCCTCATAATACCAGGAAAAGGGCAGCGGCAGGAGCATGGTTGCCGCCAGGAACATCAGCAGCAGTCCGAGGATATGGATAACGCTGGAAAGATACATCGTTGATTCACTTTATTTAAATAATTTTTCAACATCTTTGGCCGCCCGGGGCATCAGGAACACCACCACCCGGTCGCCAGCCTGCACATGGGTGTCGCCCTTGGGAATGATTGTTTCGTCATCGTGAATGATGCCGCCGACAATCGCGTTTCGGGGGAAATTAATCGCTTTCAGAGGCTTGCGGGTGATCTTGGAGCGGTGGGAAGCGATATATTCGATGATCTGGGCATCCACCCCCGGTATGGTGGCAAAGGCGGCAATCTGACGGTGGCGGATGAAACGCTGCACCGCGTTGACGGTAATCAACTGCTTACTGACCACCGCATCCATCCCGATGGTTGGGGTGATCGGCATATATTCCATATTATTTACCAGGGCGATGGTGCGGGGCACCCGCAGGTGCCGGGCCACCAGGGTGGCAATAATATTGGTCTCATCGCTGCCGGTGACGGCGATGAAGGCGTCCATGTCCGTAATGCCCTCCACCGCCAGCAGGTCGATGTCGGTACCATCACCGTGGATGATCAGAGAGCGGGGGAGGAGGTCGGCGATCTCCTGCGATTTTGCTTTATTGCTTTCAATGATCTTGACATGTACCCCGCTGTCGGTATTCTGGGCCACAAACTGCCCGATCAAACCTCCGCCCAGGATCATGACCGTCCCAATATGGGTATCTCTTTTGCCGGTCATTTCCAGGATCCGGGCGATCTCCCGGCCATCACATACGATGAACAGTTGGTCGCCGGCCACCAGGATATCGTCGCCGCGGGGGATCAGGGTCTGCTCTTTGCGATTGATTGCGGCAATCCGCATCGCGAGTTTGTTAAAATCCTCCCCCAATTCTTTTAACGGGGTGCGCAACATCGGGGAATTGCGCTCCAGGCGGATGCCGATGATCTGGATTTTGCCGTTTTCCAGTTCGATCAGGTCGGTGGCGGCGGACTGGCGGATCAGGCGCAGGATTGCCTCGGCGGTTTCCTTCTCGGGATGGATGATCAGGTCCGGTCCCAGCGCCTCTCGCGGGATCAGAAAATCCGGGCGGGTATATTCATGGTTGCGTACCCGGGCGATGGTGGTTTGTACTCCCGCTTTTTTGGCCATCTGACAGACGATCAGGTTCAACTCATCGTTATTGGTCATGGCGGCCACGATATCGCATTTATGAATATTGGCTTTGTTAAGCACCTGATAGCTGCTGCCGTGTCCTTCAATCACAAAGGCATCTAGCTGTTCGCTGGCGCGCCGGGCTTTCTCCGGATCACTGTCGATCAGGGTGATGTCGTGTTCGCGGCACAAGCGTTTGGCCAACTGAAAGCCGACATCGCCGGCGCCGATGATTAAGATCTTCATAGGGACTTTTCCTTAGCGCAACAGTTTTTTAAAAATATCTACCGCATATTCGATGCCGTCATCAGATACGTCGAGATGGGTAACCGCCCGGATGCGCCGGGGGCCGAAGGTGAACATGTGTACGCCGTGTTCTCCCAATTGCCGCACCAGATCATCGGCTGCGATTTTCGCCGGATCGACATCGAACATGATGATGTTGGTCTGAACGGTATCGAGTTCCAGGCGAATGCCGGGCAGCGGGGCGATCGCTTCGGCCAGGCTGCGGGCGCGGCGGTGATCCTCCGCCAGTAGCGGAAGGTGATAATCCAGGGCATAAAGGCAGGCCGCTGCCAGAATGCCGCCCTGGCGAATGCCGCCGCCGTAGGCTTTGCGATAAAAATGGGCCCGTTGAATAAATGCTTTGCTGCCGACCACCACCGAACCGACCGGCGTGCCCATCCCTTTGGAAAAGCACAGCGAGACTGAGTCGAACGGCCGGCAATACTCCTTCAGGCTGATTCCGGTAGCAACCGAGGCATTCCAGAGCCGGGCACCGTCGAGATGCAGGGGCAGTCCCTGTTGGCGGGCAAGCTCGGCGATGGCCTGGATCTCCGCAAAGGGATAGATGGTGCCGCCGGCGCGGTTATGGGTGTTCTCCAGGCAGATCAACCCGCTCTGGGGATAGTGGTCGTCTGTCGGGCGCAACACCGCCTCCACCTGGTCACGGGTGATCACCCCCAACTGTCCGGGGAGGGGATGGAGCTGCACCCCGGCGAGCATCGCCGCGGCACCGGATTCATAGTTGAAGATATGGGAGTTCTCGTCGAGGATGACCTCATGCCCGGGGCGGGTATGGGCATTGACCGAGATCTGATTGCCCTGGGTACCGCTGGTAACGAACAGCGCGGCGGCTTTGCCGGTCAGCTCCGCTACCCGCTCCTGAAGCCGGTTGATGGTCGGATCCTCCCCAAAGACATCGTCGCCCACTTCGGCGGCCAGCATCGCCTCGCGCATAGCGGAAGTGGGACGGGTAAGGGTGTCGCTGCGTAAATCGACGGTTTTCATAACAATTCCTGCCTGACGGTTACATTTTGAGCGGGAAAATACGGGACAGTCGGGAAGAATGCAAGGGAATGATAACTGCATGATGTTTGCTCGCTCTTCGCTCTTCGCCCTTCGCTGATTTTTTTCCGAAACCAAAATGCAATGAAGATTCACAAAAACCTGCCGAATATGAAGGGGGTTGTATCAATTTAAATAAATGATTTGCCGATTTGTGAAATGAATCTTCTCCGCGGGCAATTTTTGAGACAATTTTGGAATACCTGAGAAATATTACAGAGTTGCATGCTTCACAGGATTTAGGGATAGATAAACATACAAGGATATCACATGAATTTCGTGGCTTTCTTTGCTTCGCCGTTGTTGGATGTGGTTTCACAAAATATCATTGCGGCATTGCTGTATGATATTGCCGCCGAGCCTTCTACAGACATTAACCCGGAAGCGATCGAAGAAATATTTTATGAAAGTATCACGGAGGGTGCCCAGAACATCCTCAAGAGCGAGCAGACCAAGCGGCGTATTCTTGACAGCCTGCAGCTTAAGGAGCTGGAACCGGCATTCGAAAAATTATTCCTTCACGGCCAGCCGCTGGACCGGCAGTACTTCGTCAAGCGGTTTTCCGCGGTGATCAGTAAAAAGAATGCCAAAAAAATTGCTCCGCTGTTCCTGGCGCATTTCCGAAAAAAAATCGCGGCCGATGATGCGCTGTCGAAGCGCATCGTGATGAAATACCGCAAATACCTGGAAAACGGAAAATGGCAATTGAATGGTGATGCAATGAGTGAACTCGAGATGATCCTAACCGCGCCCAACGGAAAGCATGATGCAGAAACGGAAGCCGCGCCGCGGGAAGAAATCCTGACGGATGACTTTGAAGTGGTCTACATCAAAAACAATCACTCCGGGCAGTTGACCTATTGGCGGCAAAGCGAATTCGTGATCCCGGTGCGGGGACTGCGCAATGTCGAGAATTATTTGCAGAAATCGCCCCGATTGTATATTACCGGTATCGCCGGCGGGGGTAAGTCGGTCTTGATCTCCGCCTATATCAATAATCTGGTGGCCAACGGCGATCTCGATAAAGACCGGGTGTTTTATTACCGGTTTATGGAGGTGGTTTCGGATTATGATTCGTTTATTGCCAGCCTGGACAGCTTTTTGCGGGCCAACAGCGAACCGGCTGCCGATGACGAATTTGAGGAGACGCCGGAAACGCTGCTGCTGCAGTCAGACTGCTTTGTGGTGCTGGACGATTTTCAACATGTTCGTGACGACCGCCTGTATGACCTGGTGCATCGTCTATGGGAGCGACTGGAAGAGGTGGACAGTTTCCAGGGAAAATTCATCGTGGTTTCCCGGGAGCAGCCGAAAAGCATCTCCCTTTCTGAACGCGATCATTTCGATTATCACGGGTTGTCGGTCTCGGAAAGCAATGCCTTATTGCGCGACAAGTGGGACCTGAATTTGCCGAAACTGGTGGCACGAAGCGTGGCAAAGAAGATGTTGGGAAATCCCTTGTTGATGCTGCTGTTCCGCGATTGGCTGGCTTCGGAACATCACACCGACACCGAGATGGAGCGCCTGGTGGAATATATGCCGAAGGA
The DNA here is from genome assembly GCA_020635015.1 of Calditrichia bacterium. Taxonomy (GTDB): domain Bacteria; phylum Calditrichota; class Calditrichia; order RBG-13-44-9; family J075; genus JACKAP01. The sequence goes on from JACKAP010000020.1 coordinate 5,207, forward strand.
TATCGACCGTCTGCGCGATTACGTCATGGAGCATCTTTATGAAGCCTTCGAGCGCACGGACAGCCGCCTGAACAGCATCCTCAAAGGCGTTAGCATGTTCGCGATGGCGGAAGAAGAAGAATTCTTCGAGCAGAACTATGAGAAGGTCGGCGGAGGCAATTTTCAGCTGCTGTTGGAGCAACTGGTCGAAAAGTTCGAGCTGATTGAATACGATGACAATGTGCGGCGCTATAAGCTGCCGGACGCCCTGCGCCAGTTTTATTACGACAAGCTGCAGAGCATCCAGATGAAGCGTATCCTGCACAACAACGCCGGCCTGCTTTACCGCCGCCGCCACGAACGCCTGCAGGATATCGTCGATGCGGTGGAAGGAGCGCGTCATTTTCAAAAAGCCGAGCGGGAAGAGGAGGCCGTGCGCCTGCTGGAACCGGTGATGGATTTGCCGAAGATCGACGAAATATACGTGAAACAGATTCTTCAAATTCTGGCAGATATTAATTTCGACCTGTTCGACAATGAGCAGTCAAAAATTCATGTGCTCTACAACCGTGGAAAATTCTATTTGCAGAGCGGATTGTTCAAGGAGGCGGAGGATGATTTGCTGGAGTGCGAAGCCCTGGGACCGGCAGAACAACAGAAAGCGCCGATCTTATACGGCCTGAGCCAGGTCGCCCGTGCCCGGCAGGAGACCGAGCAATGCCAACAGTTGCTGGAAGAAGCGCTGGCGATCTACGAGGCCAACGGCGAGCGCCTGGGAATCGCCCGGGTGTATAACGATCTGGCGGAGATCCACCTGCAGCGGGATGATCTTGACAGCGCGTTTAATATGCTGGAGCAGGCCGCGATCATCTTCGAGCAGAAAGATCAGGATGAGGGGGCGTTGCGCGCCTACAATCATCTTGGATGGATCTTCAAGGTACGCCAGGATTGGGACGCGGCGTATGATCATTACCAGAAAGCCCTGGATATTTATGAACGGATACATGACCAGACAGGCATCGCCGATTCCCTGCAGGGCATGGGTGAGATCCGCGAGAAGGTCAATGAACTGGATGATGCCATCGGGCTGTATTACAAAGAGCTGCGTCTGCGCGAGAAGATCGGCGACTGGACCGGCGCCGCCGGGGCGTACCAGCGGATTGGGGCGATCTACCAGCGTCGCCAGGAATGGGACAATGCCATGGAGTTTTTCCAGGAAGCATTGGACATTTATGAAAGAAGCGAGGACCTGTACGGCCTGGCCTCGGTGTATTACCATATCGGCATCGTGCACCAGGGACGCAGCGAATGGGAAACCGCGATGGGCTATTACCAGAAAGCGCAGGAGCTGTACGAGCGTACGGAAAATCCCCGGGAATACGGTGACACCTTCGTGCGTATGGCGATGGTTTACCGCGCGATGGAAGAGTATGAGCGGGCGCTGGATATGTACGACAAGGCTCTGGAGATCAAGGAAAAACTCGATGATTTTGTAGGCATTGCCGATACCTACGAGCGGATCGGGGATATTTACCGCGATCAACAGCAGGCCCAGTATGCCATCGAAGTCTACGAGCGTTCGATCATGATGCGGGATGAAATGAATGATCTGGCGGGCATTTCGCAAATATATTACAAGATCGCCACCATCCACGCCGCTGGAAAGGCCTGGCAGGAGGCAACCAAATTTTACCAGAAAGCCCTGGATATTTTTGACCAGCTTGATGATGTGGTCGGCATGGCCAAGACCCACCGCGCGCTGGGTGGGATTTACCAGAGCCAGCGCACCTGGCAGCGAGCGGTTGAATATTACCAGACCGCCCTGACCCTCTTCGAGCAAACCCGCGACCTGGACGGCCTGGCCCACGTGAAATACAATCTGGGCACCATCAGTCACGACAGCGGCGACTGGGAAGGGGCGCTGGTCAACTACCGGGAATCGCTGAACTTATTTGGCCGCAACGGCGATCTTTACAACTATGCCCAGACGCTGGGGAACATCAGTTCGATCGAATTCGAGCGCAAGGATCACACCCTGGCGATCGGCAAGCAGGTGGAGATCCTGCTCTACTTCCAGGAGAATGAACGCAAGGATTTGGTGGAGCGGGTGTTGTCTAACCTGGTAGCCTGCCATCAGGAACTGGGACCGGATACCTTCCAGGCGCTGCTGACCAATTGCCTGGAGAAGATCACCCGCCTGGGAGTGCGCTGGGGGCAGCACCAGATCCTGCCGGCGGATAAGGCCGGCGAGATGATCAACGAGATCTTTTATAACGCCAACGCGCAGTAGCGAATTGGATAGTGAGATGTTGTTGCCACAGAGACAAAGAGCGCACAGAGATAGACTTTATGTTTATCACTGTGCGCTCTTTGTCTCTGTGGCATTATATTATTTAGCTGATCTGAAGTTAACTTCTTATAAGCCCGAAAGCGTGAACTACCTTCCAGGTATTCATCTATCTCCGAATTATTTCAGCAACAGCATCCGCCGGGCGGAAACCGGTTTGCCGTCAACCGTCAGGCGGTAGATATACATCCCGCTGGCCGCCGGATGGTTGTCGTTATTATGACCATCCCATTGGAAGCGATAGCTTCCGCTGTCGAGAAAACCGCTGAAGATGGTGCGCACGCTTTGGCCCAACAGATTGTATACCCGAATCTCCACCCGGTGCACCCCGGCGCTGCGGATGGTAAGCGGGATGGTAGTGGCGGGATTGAAGGGATTGGGATAGTTCTGCGCCAGCTCGTAATCACCGGGCAGTCCGGCAGATGTGACCGGCGCGATGGAGGTCAAATTGCCGGCCCCCTGCTGCCGGATCTGCAGCGCCGCCGGCTGACCAGCAGTGCCACTCGCCCACAGGGTAATCGTCTCGCCAACCGCAAGATCGCTTGCCGATATCACCTCAAAATGCCGATTTAATACCACAGTTGCGACCGTCAGTTGATAGGCCGGCTGGGAAACCACAATCTGCCCCGGGCTAAGGGAAATGATCTGCCCGGAGATGACCGAAAAGTTCGGGCTGTTCTCGATCTTGATCCGCACCGCTCGAAAGCTGCTGTCCGGCTCGATCAATGCCTTGATCTCAACCAGCATTCCGGCAGCGAGATCGCTAAAGGTGATCGGGTTATTGGCGTGATTCAGGATCAGTGTATTGGCGTCAACCCCGAACGCACTCCCGGCGGCGTAGAGACTGGCGATGCCGAGGGAGTCGATGACCGCATAGAGTTCGATCTCATTGCCTGCGGGATCTTCGATCTTGATCCGCTCTGCCCGCAGCGGCCCTCCGGCGACCTGACGGATGGCGCGCACTTCCACCAGTGCTCCCAGTGTCAGGTCGGAGAAGGCGATCGGCAGATTCTGATGATCCAGCACCATGGTACCGGCATCGACATTGAAATGGAGACTCGCCACCACCAGGAAGTCGGTGCCAAGGCTGTCGATGGTGCCGGTTACTTCCACTTCATCCTGGAAATAATCCTCCACCTTGATCCGGGTGGCGTAGAGACTGCTGTCCGGCTGGCGCAGGCCGCGGATCTCCACGATCATACCAACGAGCAAATCGCCGAAAGCGATCGGCAAGCCCTGGTCGTCGAGAATCTCCGTCGCCGCGTCGGTGCCGAAATGCAGGCCGGCCACGGCCACGGTATCGCCAAACAGGCTGTCGATCGGCGCGGTCAGTTCAACCTCGGATGAACTGTTGTTGCGCAGGCGGATGCGGGTGGCGAGGTAGCTGCTGTCCGGGCGCTGGAGCGCTTTGACCTCCACCAGATCGCCAAGCTGCAGATTGCTGAAAGTGATCGGTTCGCCATTCCGGCCGCGCAGTTCGGTGGCGCTGTTGATGGTAAGGATGAAGCCGCCCACCGTCAGGCTGTCGGTGCCGAGCGCGTCGATGAAGCCGGAGATCTCGATCTGCCGTCCTTCGCTTTCCACCTTGATGCGGGTGGCCAGGTAACTGCTGTCCGGGCGCAAAAAGGCGCGCACTTCCACCTGGTCGCCCACTTGAATATCGCCGAAGGTAAGGGGGCTGCCGTGCGGGCCGCGGATCTCGGTGCCGCTGCCGACGAAGAGCGTAATGCTGTTGACCTCGATGCTGGCGGCGCCTTTGGCATCCACAAACCCTTCGATCTCCAGGCGGTTGCCGGATGTTTCCACTTCGATGCGGGTGGCCAGGTAGCCGCCGTTCGGCTGCAGGTCCGCCTGCAGTTCTACCCGATCGCCGATCTGCAGATCGGAGAAGGCCAGGATCGAACCGCTTGGGCCGCGAATTTCGGTATTGGCATCCACTTGGGCGGCCAGGCCGTTGACGCTCAGGCTGTCGCTGCCCAGGGCCTGGATATTGCCCTCAAAGTCGACATCGCCGAACAGCTCGATGCGATTGGCGAGATAGACGCCGTTATTCTGCAGATCGGCGCGAACTTCCACATAATGCCCGGCGCGCAGGGTGGAAAAGCCGATCGGTCCGTTGGGGCCGCGCACTTCGGTATCACTATCGACGAAAACCGTAATACTGCTGACGCTCAGGCTGTCCGGGCCAATGGCTTCGATCACGCCCTCTAATTCCAGATCATCCGCCCGCAGTTGCACTATATTGAAGCTGAACAGCGCCAGCAGAATAAACATGATTCCCCGGTTTAACCGGACGCTGTGTAGATTACTTGACTGCTGTTGCATCATCTTAAACTCCTTTGGTTAATGTTTAGACAGATGCAAGCAGTGAAGTCAACCTTCATGCCAAGGCGGAAAATCATATTGTTGAATGTAGTTTAATGGATTGTAAAAATTTGACTTAGGGAAATATCTGCTTTAGGGGGACAGAGGAAAAGTTCCGGCACAAAAATGGCACGCTGTGCACAGCAACGCAAAATTTGCCGGACATGTTTGGATCTGGGATATCGATGGAGGTTGGCGATAAAGGCTGCCCAGGGGGATATTTGAATCCGAATCGACAATAACGAATTGAACTTTCAGCATCAAATAAAATAGATCTTTCGTTTTATTTGATGCTGAAAGCCGATTTTCGGTCTACAGATCCGTCTCGTAGATCCGATAAGTCTTATGCACCTTTCCCCCCAGCAGTTGGGCGGCTTTGTTCATCTGTTCGTTGTCTTCCAGCACCCAGGACATCTCGGCCGACTTGTATCCTTTCGCCAGGCCGCGCTGCACGATCTCCATGTAGAACAGCGCGCCCAGTCCGTAGGGCTGGTATTCCCGCTTGATCCCCAGGGTGATGACCCGCATGCTGTCGATCTTCTTGCGGTTTGTTAAGAAGGTAAAGATGCCGAAGGGGAGCAATCGTCCATTGGGGATCTTCTTGAACACCCGGTTATAATCCGGCATGCCCAGCAGAAAGCCCACCGCCTCGCCTTTGAATTCCCCGATCAGCACCACCTCCGGATCGATGATCTGTTTGAAATCGTTGGCGACGTAATCGAATTCATCCGGGGTCATGGGCACGAATCCCCAGTTGGGGGCCCAGGCGTCGTTGTAGATCTCCCGCACCAGATTGAGCTCCTCGCGGAAATTCTTCATGTTGACCGGGCGGATGTTGACCGGGAATTTTTCCCGGATGCCGCGGCTGACCCGCTCGAGCTTCTTACCCAGATGCACCATGTTTTCGTCGATATAATACGCGTAAAGATCCTTGGCCTTTTGGTATCCCAGTGCATCCAGATGTTCGGCATAATAGGGCGGGTTGTGGGTCATCATAAAGTAGGGGGGACTGTCGAAGCCATCGATCAAGAGACCGGCTTCATCATTGGTGCTGGGGTTCATCGGGCCCATCATTTTGTCATAGCCCTTTTCCTTCAGCCAGGCCTTGGCGGTATCCAGCAGGGCGGCGAATACCTCCCGGTCATTGACCGCCTCCAAAAAACCGAAGAACCCCATTTTGTCTTTATGAAACTTGTTATGCTCGTGATTGATGATTGCGGCGACACGCCCCACCACCTTGCCGTTGCGGTAGGCCAGGTAAAATTCGCTGGGGTTGCGCTGGAAGAAAGGATTTTTTTCCCGGTTCAGAAATTTTTTCCGGTCCATCAGCAGCGGCGGCACCCAATGAGGATCGTTCTGGTAGACCTTCCAGGGAAACTTGATAAAGGTCATCATCTCTTTGGAAGTATTAACCGGTTTGATTTCGATGGCTTGGCTCACAGTGGCCTCCTGGTATGTGTGTACGCTGGAATTGAACAGGCTAAAAAAACAGTCGCATGGGGCAAGGCGCATAGAGCATGGTGAAAGTCTGTACCATGCCCCATGCGCCTTGCCCCATGCAAAAAATTTCTACCATACCCTGCCGGGCGCCATGATTAAATGATGCCCATGCCTTTGCCGATTTTCTTGAAGGTGCTCAGCACGTGCTGCAGGTCGTCATCGGTATGAATGGCCATGTAGCTGGTGCGCAGGAGTGAACGGTCTGCCGGCACCCCCGGGGGCACCACCGCATTGGTATAAATGCCAGCCTCGAACAGGGCGCTCCAGAAGGCGAAGGTCTTGTCGAAGTCGCGCACCAGGATCGGAATGATCGGGGTTTCTGATTCGCCGGTGTCGAAGCCGAGGGCCTGGAATTCTCGGCGCATGGTGCTACCGATCTCCTGCAGCCGGGCGACGTGCTGCGGTTCGGTTTCCATGATCTCCAGCACCTTCAGCACGCTGGCGGTATTGGCCGGGGGGATCGCCGCGCTGAAGATCAACTGGCGGGAGAAATGCTTGATGTAATTGACCACTTCCTTCTTGCCGGCCACAAACCCGCCCAGCGAGGAGAAGGTCTTGCTGAAGGTGGACATTACCACATCCACCTGGTTGAATTTGTCGTAGTGCTCCATGGTGCCGCGCCCGGTTTTGCCGACCACTCCCAGCCCGTGGGCGTCGTCCAGATAGAGGCCGCAGCCGTATTGCTGGCACAGTTCGATCATGCGCGGGAGCTTCACCACATCCCCTTCCATGCTGAAAACGCCGTCGGTGACGATCAGCTTGGGCAGATCCGGATTGAGCGCCTGGAAGACCCGCTCCAGATCTTCCATGTCATTGTGGCGATAGCGTTTGATCACCACCCGGGGGTTAAGGGCGGCGCCCAGAAATACCCCGTCGAAGATGCTGGAGTGGTTGGTCTTATCGGTGATGATAATGCTGTTATTTTCCAACAGAGTGGAAATCGCGCCGGCGTTGGTCTGATAGCCGGTGCCGAACACCAGCGCCGCTTCCTTGTTCACGAAGCGGGCCAGTCGCGCTTCCAGTTCTTCGTGCATTTCGTAGGTGCCGTTGAGAAAACGGGATCCGGAGCAGCTGGTGCCGTATTTTTCGACCGCCTTGATGGCCGCTTCCTGGACGCGAGGGTCTTTAGTCAATCCCAGATAGTTGTTGGAGCCGATCATCAACACTTCCCGCCCGTTCATCTTGACCCGGGTGCCGTTATTTTCAGCGATCGGCACAAAGTAGGGATACAAGCCGCGCTGCTTGTATTCATCGACCTTGGTAAATTCTCGACATTTTTCAAAAATCTTCAATGTGCTTCTCCCTTTGATATTGTGATTTATATCATAAGCCGAAGCAATATTACAAAAAAGAATAAGCAATTCAAAAGAAAAAATTAGGCTCCCAGAGAAATTTCGCTGCCTGAGAAATTTGCTTGTTACGGCCGGGCGAAAGGACTTTCGCTATACCGATAGTGGAACAATAGCAATTGCATTGCCGCGAAAGTCATTTCACCCGGCCGTAACAATGGCAGATTTCTCCTGAATGGATTGACTTCGTGATAGAGGATATGGCAGGTGTTATTCCCCGCATTTTCAAGGCGGGGATCCCGAACTGCTTCGGGAGCGAAGCGTCCAGCGAGCCGATCAGGGGTGGTTGCGCTCCACGCTCCACGCTCTACGCTCCACGCGCTTATCCCAGCAGCATGTGCAACAAATCCCGGGTGGTCTTGCCGCGGCCCATGGTGTAGATATGCAATCCCGGCACGCCGTAGTCGAGCAATTGCCGACATAGATCGGCCACTTTTTCGATCGCGACCTTGCGTGCCTGCTCCTTGGTGCGGGCGTTTTCCATGGCTTCGACCATGTGATGGGGGATGGTGATGTGAAAGTAACGCGGAATGCTGATCAATTGGTTAATGCTGTTGATGGGCTTGATACCCGGAATGATCGGTACCTGGATGCCAATTTCCCGGGCTTTTTCGACAAAACGCCGGAAGCGGTCAAAATCAAAGAACATCTGGGTGATGATGTAATGCGCGCCTTGCTCTACCTTGTGCTTGAGATGCTGGAGATCTTTCTCCATGTTGGGCGCTTCAAAATGCTTCTCCGGGTATCCGGAGACCCCGATGCAGAAGTTGGTCGGTTGAGCCTCCTCCAGCGCTTCCAGGTAGATGCCCCGGTTCATGTGATGGATCTGCCCCACCAACTCACTGGCGAAGCGATGCCCGTCGCGATGGGGAATGAAGTGGCGTTCCCCATGCGCCGGATCCCCGCGCAGGGCCAGAATGTTCTCGATCCCCAGGTAATGCAGATCGATCAGGGCGTCTTCGGTCTCGAATTTAGAAAATCCTCCGCAGATAAAATGGGGCACCGTATCGACATTATAGCGGTTGCCGATAGCGGCGCAAATGCCCACCGTGCCGGGTTTTTTACGCTTGGGGATGCGGTAGATGACGTTGTCGATCTCTTCGTAAACCACCTGGGGTTGATGATAGGTCACGTTGATGAACTTCGGCTTGAAGGGCATCAACGTGTCCAGGGTCTCGTAGAGATCATTGATATGGGTTCCCTTGTTCGGAGGGGTGATCTCCAGGGAGAGCATCATCTCTTTAGCGTTTTTGATCGCGTCGATCACTTGCATGATATACCTAAATGTGTACTGCGCTTTTAACGTTTTTTATCCGTCAGTGGCTGTTGGTCATTAGCTGTTGGCCATTGGCTTTTGGCTAAGGCCGCTCTTTACCAACAACCAACAACCAACAACCAACAACCAACAACCAACAACCAGGAAGCGATAGTTGATCCTGAATTAAGAAGTGCAACTACTTCAAGCCCTTGCCGTCTGTGGCGGCCTGTTCTTTCTTTTTCGGATTTTTCTTCTCGTACACGATATTGCTTTCGGTGACCTGCGCTTTGATCAACTGTTCGCTATTGCCGTTGCTGCTGTACAACCGGTCGTTGTCGATCAGGTAGCGGAAGCGTTTTTCGAAGGCTTTCAGCGACATGCCGCAGGTGGCAGCATATTTGGCCAGTTCGTGCGGGTCTTCAAAATCGTAGCGGTTCAGCCGGAGCATATAGCGGCGGGCGATGAAGAAAGATTCCGCCTCCACATTGACCATCCGTACCTTGGTGCGCTTGGTAACTGGATCGATGATATCCTTAAAATAGAGCGGCACAAACATCCCTTCCTGGATCGAGACCATGGCAGCATTGCCGTTTTCCAGGATAAACTGGGCGGCGCAGAAACCGAGGTCGCGGGTGTATTCCATGTCGAAAGGGATCGGGTCGGCGCAGCGCAGTTCATAGCCGATGTTTTTAGCCACGATCGTCGGCTTGATATTCAGCTTTTTCAGCTCTTCCTGAACCTTGTATTTGAGGATCTCGCCGAGGTTGACTTCCGCCAGGCGGATATTGTCGTGGGCGTCGCGCTCCACGTTCATGAGCATTTCCAGGTCGGCCGGATCGAGGTGTTCCACCAGCCCTTCCGCCAGGATCACCACCCCGTCTTCCCGGCCGTAGCTCAGGCGCTTGATGATAGCGCCGACCAGAATATCGACGATATGCTGTAGCCGGATCTTCTCATCGGGGAACTCTTCCGGGATGAGCGTGAGCGTCGCGCCAGCGGATTTTCCGATACCGAGGGCCAGGTGCCCGGCCTTGCGGCCCATCGAGACAACAAAATACCAGCGCGAGGTGGTATGGGCATCCACCATCAGGCTTTTCACCAACTCCACCCCGATGTGGCGGGCAGTCTGGTAGCCGAAAGTGGGAATGCCATGGGGCAGGTCGAGGTCGTTGTCGATGGTCTTGGGCACATGCACCACATGGATCCGTCCGGCAGCCATCTCTTCCACCTTCAGGGCGCTGTAGGCGGTGTCGTCGCCCCCGATGGTGATCAGCTTATCGACATTCAGCCGCAGCAGGGAGGTGACGGTATTTTCCAGATGCTTGTCATCTTTGGTGGGATTGTCCCGGGCGATGCCGATATAGGAGCCGCCGCGGAAGTGGATCCGGCTGACATTATCGATCGTCAGCCGTTTGGTATGATCGATATCGCCGCGCATGATCCATTTGAAGCCGTCTTTAATGCCCACCACTTCCACGCCTTCCAGGATGGCCCGGATGGTGGCGGCGCTGATAACGCTGTTGATGCCCGGGGCCGGGCCGCCGCCAACCAGAATGGCCAATTTCTTTGGCGCTTTTATCATGATATGATCCTTTTGGTTAAAGTTGGAGTGTGTCATCGTTGTGCTACCTTTCCTGGTTATTCGCCAATTTCAGGGTTTATGGTTTCCGCCTGGGTTGTTCTGAGACCCCTGTCCTGAAATATAAACTCGCAAAGTTAGCACAAAGAAGCGGCGAATTCAACTTTTTCGCAGGGATTTTAAAATTATTTGGGGATCTGAGGATGGACATCTATGCCCACGAAATGCCGGAAATGATGCGAAAGGTTTATAAATTATGCGCATACTGAGAACGATGTAATTCGGAGAACTTTTGCATGGGGCAAGGCGCATGGGGCATGGTGTATTACAGTGCGGGTATCGGAACATGCGCTTGCGCATTACGGCGCCATGCCCTTTGCCCCATGCTATAAAACTTTACATGGTGCTCAGTATGCGCGTACTTATTTAGATCGGTAAAATCGGCAATAATCTTTCAACATGCAGATGTCGCATTGCGGATTCTGGGCTTTGCAGACTTTCCGCCCATGCCAGATCAGCCAGTGATGGGCCATGGCCCACTGCTCGCGGGGGATGTTGGCCATCAGCTGGTCTTCGGTTTTACGCTCGGTCTTGGCGTCGGCCAGCCCGATGCGGTTCGACACCCGGAACACGTGGGTATCGACGGCAATCGCCGGAATCCCGAAGGCCACGCTCATCACCACATTGGCGGTTTTACGGCCCACACCGGGCAGCTTTTCCAGCGCTTCCCGGGTGCGCGGCACCTCGCCGTTGTGTCTTTCCAGCAGGATGCGGGCGGTGGCGTGGATGTTTTTGGCTTTATTGCGGTAGAGGCCGACTCGCTTGATTTTATCTTCCAAGTCGGGGAGGGGTAGCGCAGCGATGGCCGCTGCATCGGGATGGTCAGTAAAGAGGGGCTTGGTGATCTTATTCACCTGTTCGTCGGTGCTCTGGGCAGACATGATCGTCGCTACCAGCAGTTGAAAATCCGTTTTGAATTCCAGGGCGGTGGTGGTGTGCCCGTAGGTCTCTTCCAGTATCGAGAGTACTTTCTGACGTTTATCTTCAGCGAGCATGGCAACGATGTCCGTTTTTACCCATTCACCCATCAACCCATCAACGAATTCATTCTACATCAGGCTTTCCCAAAATCATACAGCGGAAAATCTGCGCACATGGCTTTAATCTCCGCCTTCACCTTCTGCTGCTCGCTTTCCTCGCCGAGGTGGCGCAGCACCCGGTCGATGAAGGCGGCGGTCTGCTGCATTTCGTTTTCTTTAAAGCCGCGGGTGGTGAGGGCAGCGGTGCCCAGGCGGATACCGCTGGTGACGAAGGGGCTGCGTTTGTCGAAGGGCACCATGTTTTTATTGACGGTAATCCCGGCGGCATGAAGCGCGTCTTCTGCATCCCGGCCGGTGATGTCTTTATCGGTGAGGTCGACCAGCATGACGTGATTATCGGTACCGCCGGAAACGATCTTATAGCCTTTTTTATCCAGCTCGCCGGCCAGGGTGCGGGCGTTGCGGATCACCTGCTGGGCATAGGTTTTAAAGGCCGGCTGCAGCGCTTCTTTGAAGGCCACTGCCTTGGCGGCGATGATGTGCATCAGCGGTCCGCCCTGCACGCCGGGCATCACGGTACTGTCGAGCAGCTCGGAAAGATTTTTGACCCTCCCGGATTTTGGGGCCACAATACCCATATCGTTTTCTTTATCCTTGCCCATCAGGATCAGCCCGCCGCGGGGACCGCGCAGGGTTTTATGGGTGGTGGTAGTGACCACATCGCAGTAGGGGATGGGCGAGGGATGCACCCCGGCGGCGATCAGCCCGGCGGGGTGGGCGACATCGGCCCACAGGATCGCGCCGGCGGCATCGGCGATCTCGCGAAACTTTGCGAAATCATAATGCCGGCTATAGGCGCTGGCACCAACGATGATCATGCGCGGCTTGTGCTCCCGGGCCTTGGCGGCCACATCATCCATATCGATATAGCCGGTATCTTCCCGCACCCCGTAGGGCACCACGTGATAGATCTTGCCGGAGAAGTTTACCGGGCTGCCGTGGGTGAGGTGCCCGCCGTGCGCGAGGTTCATTCCTAACACCGTGTCGCCGGGCTGGCAAAAGGTGAAATAGATCGCCATGTTGGCCTGAGCGCCGGAATGGGGCTGCACATTGGCATATTCCGCTCCGAACAGTTCCTTCGCCCGGTCCCGCGCCAGGTCTTCCGCCACGTCGACCCACTCGCAGCCGCCGTAATAGCGCTTGCCCGGGTAGCCCTCGGCGTACTTGTTGGTCATCACCGAGCCGGCGGCTTCCAGCACCGCCTGACTGACGAAATTTTCGGAAGCAATCAATTCCAGGGTGTTGTTTTCCCGGTCCACTTCGCCGAGTATCGCCTTGTGAATCTCCGGATCGAACTGTTTGATATGCTCAAGCATTGTGATCCCCATGTGCGCTTTGTTGATAATGGGTGAATGGGTGAATGAGTGAATGGGGAAAAACGGAGGTAGGGTAGGGTCGCGACCCTACCCTACGTGCCCACACCTATTAACCCATCATCCCATTCACGTTTTATTTACTGAATCCAACTGTAACAGTCATCGGTGATGGTTTCGCGCTTGATCATGAACTTGTCTTCCTTGGTGCGGAAGAACGGCGCCAGCGATTGACGGCGGTTATTGGCGGTGGAAGCAAAATTAGGATCTTTTTCCGCCTGGCGGTACATCTCCGCGGCTTTCTCAAAGACCAGCTTGTCGTCGTAGGTGTAGCCCTTATCGCCGGGGCGTTTATTGGAGCAATGCTCCGCCGCGCGGGTATAAACCTCGCCAAGCACCAGGTAGGGCTGGCCGTCGCCGGAATTGATCGAGCGGGCTTTCAGGGCGTAGGAGCGGGCGGTGGAGAAGCTGTTCTGATCGATGTAAGCCCGAGCCAGGGAGCAAAGCACGTCGATATTGTTGGGGTCGATGTCCAAAATACGCTTAAAGGTGCTGATGGCCTCGCTATTGCGGTTCAGGCCTTCGTAGCTCTTGGCCATCTGGTCCATCGCTTCGATGTGCTGGGGATCCTGGGCAACCACCGCCTTGAACGCCCGCAGAGCGGCGGCGTAGTTTCCGGTCACCAGCGCTTCCCGGCCGTACTTAACCGCATTGGCGATGTTGGTGGTGTCGCTTTCAAATGCCTTGCGCAGCACATCCAGCGGGTCGCCGCCGAAGAAGGTGACCATGTTCACCATGGTGTTGCGGTAATCCAGGTTATCCGGCGCCAGGTCGATCAGCTTCTGCTGTACCTCGATGCAGCGCTCATCTTCCACCTTAAAGAGCAGGTCCGCCAGAATATACATATAGCTTTCTTCCTTGGGATTTTCTGCCACCAGAGCTTCATAATGGGGAATCGCGCATTCGAAACTGCCCCGGGAGCGCTGCAGGCTGCCGGCGCGGTAATGGAGGGTGGAATTATCCGGATAGAGTTCCAGCCCGCGATACACCACCAGCATGGTGCTGTCAAAATACGCTTTGCTGTTCTCCGGCTGTTCTTTGCCCAGCTCCATGTAACAGGTGGCTATTTTGGAATAGGTGACCTTATAGGTGCCGGTTTTGTCATTGACCAGCACCTTCCAATAATAAGGAAGGGCACGGACAAACTGTTTGTGCTTGTATTCTTCCTGGCCGAAGCTGTACCAGATCTGGATTTGCTTGATTTCCAGGGTATCGGATTGGTATTTGTCATAGGGCGATTCTAAACTGGCCGGTTTACAGTCGGCTGTTTCCATCGCCATACTGTCTTCGTCTTCCATTTCTTCCTGGGCGAATAAGACCGAACTGCCCATCATGAGCAATATTAAAAATACTATTCTCAAGATAATGTTTGAAAACAGTTTCATTTTCGAATGATTCCTCCTGTTAAATGACACACCGGCCTTACGGATCGGACAGTACATGCTGTTAATTTCTACCTATATTAAGCTAGTTAAAGATTCTGGACAAGAGGTTAGCGAATTTTCTGGAACCAGAGTTCGCCGATCGATATGGAAATCTGAAAATTGGTGTACTGTTCTTTGGCGAGATTCTTTTGCAGGTCGCCGCGCACCCCTGCTTCCACCCCAACATCGATACGGTTCAGGCTGCTGGAAAAAGGAATTCCCAGTCCCAGATGAACCGCATTTTGCGTGACCGGTTCGCCGTTGAATTGATAGCCCAGCCGGGCATTGGAATAGCCGGCGCGAAGGTCCATCCGGTCGAAAAAACCGACATTGCGCCGTTTCGGCGACTGTTTCCGCTCGATACCGACGCCGGTATGCGACCACTGGTCGAATTCGCCGTTTTCGGTTCGCATGACTTTCGCCCAGTCTTGAGCGGTATAATCCACCGCCAGGCTCCAGCGGTTATCGATCTTAAAAGCGGCGCCGATGCCATAGTGGAGCGGGAATTGGTCAAAATTACGGGTTTTGTCGCCAAAGATGGTCGATTGGGAAAGATAGGTGGTCTTCAGGTCGGTTGCGGATTGAAAATCGACAAACCCGCCGATCGAGACTGCCCGCACCGGCTGAAAGTCCATGCTTACCCCGACTCCCGGGCCGGATATGCTGTATTTGATGGTATGCGAGGTAGACAAAAAGCTGCTTTCGGTGAAGCGAAATTCATAAGTGTCTTGCAGTGAGCCAAAATAATAGTTGCCGTTTAGGGAGAGCCCCAGGGAGGGGAAAGGCGACCATATCAGGCTGATCTGCGCTTTACTGATGCTGCCGTTGGAAAGGCTGTACTGGGTAAAGGAAATGCTGTCACTTTCCACCACCTGGCTGGTTTTGAAATCGACAGTGGTATAAGGTTGCAGCGAGAGGCCCAGCACCCACTGGCCGTGCTTCAGGGGGACGGCGATGTTCATGCCGGCCAGGTCGGCGGTGGAGGTGTTGAAGCTGCTGTTTTCCGTGTCGGTATTGAAACGCTGGTAGTACATGCCGAAGGTGGCGCGGGTGAAATCGATCTGGCGCCACTGGGAGGTAACGTAGTTGTTCAGCATAATCGAATCGGTGGCAGCCAGGCCGGTGTTCCCCATGCCGAAACCGCGCACCCCGGTGGTGTAGCTGCGCAAGCCCAGCCCTTTGGCCTTCGAGGAAAAATAAGATCCCGCCGGCAGCGAAACGCTGAGTAAAATCCATGCCGTCAACAGATATTTGATCAAAATTTTCATTCATCAACCTTTCATTATAATCGTTCGTCCGGCAGCCGCAGTGAGGTGATGATGATCCGGGGGCGGGAGGCGGGAGCGGCGGTATTGGCGGTAAAAAAGGAAAAAATGCTCAGATAATTGTCTTTTTGTTTATCGTCGATATAAAAGTAGTCGAAAGCGTCAGGCACATTCAGCAGCGTCTGGGCATAGCGCAGGGCCAGTTGGCGGCGTTCTTCGCCTTCCGGAACTTCCAGGAAGAGATTGTCCGCGCTGATCTGGCGTAAATCGACGGTAAAATTGATGTTGGTCGCATAAGCGCTGTTGATCGCGATACTGTCACTGTCAACGGAGTCCGCGGCGGTCAGGCGCAGATTGGCGCCGGTGGAATCGTCAATGATGGTGTTGGCCCAGTCGATCGGCAGTTGGAGATTGGCGGTTTCAATAATAATGCCGTCGGGATAGCGGGAAATCAATTCCTGCAGATCAAACTTCAACAGGGAAACCCGGGCGTTGGCATACGGGGTGGTATAAAGCCGCTGCGGCGTGGGCTGGAAATCATTGCGCACCAGGAAGGCATCGGTGATGGCGACCAGGGTGTCCACCAGGGTGTCGGAGGGGGCGCTCTGGGCAATATAGCGATAGATCAGTGCCGGGCCCAGGGTGTCCGGGGTCTGGATACTGCGCGCCTGCAGCTTCAGGATATAATCCATGTCGGCATCGTTAAAATCGATCGCCAGGCCGTAATTGGTGCTGTCCGTCGTGTCTGCCCAGGCACTCACGGTTTCCAGACCGGTCTGGTTGAAGACCAGCTGCTGGGTCGGGGCCAGGTCACTGCTGTTATTCTGGAATAGAATCTGCATTTCACCCAGGGTGATGTTGTCATCGATGTTGCCGTCCGCATCCTGCCATACCCTGCTGGTATCGGTCAGCCAGTTGTCGATGATCGGATGCGCCCGGGCGGTCAATTCGGTCGGGCTGCCACTACTGCCGGTGACGGCGAACTCGATGCGCGCGCTGAGGAGCTCGATCGGCTCTTCCGGCAGTCCGAAGAACCGCATGATCGGTCGAAATTTATATCCGCCCCGCCGCCCGAGCTGCAGCTGGTTAACCCCGAGTGTGGAGGGACGGATTGCCGATGCATAGGTTGAATCATAAGTGGCGTAAAGGGTGTCCACTACGATTTGCCCGGTACCGCCGTCAGTGGTTACAGAATCAAGGGTGTTCTCCTCACAACTCCAGAACATCGCCAAACCTGCCGCCAATATCACCCAAACATAATTTTTCATACTCAGACCTTATTTCAGTTGCTTCCTGATGGTTTCCAAAAAATCGAATTGCGAATATACGTAAAAGACCCCGGCAATTCAATATGGATTATAATTCGTGCCCCATTGCCGTCAGGATGATATACCCGGATGAAGGGGGTAGGGTTCCCGGGAAAGGCGTGATTGCACGAAAATCGTGCGTTCGTGACAACGGTGGGGAATGCGGAATGATTCGAATGCGGAGTTCGGAATGCGGAATGCGGAATGAAAGATGCGGAGGGCGAAGCGTAGA
This sequence comes from Calditrichia bacterium, assembly GCA_020635015.1. Lineage (GTDB taxonomy): Bacteria > Calditrichota > Calditrichia > RBG-13-44-9 > J075 > JACKAP01. The sequence goes on from JACKAP010000020.1 coordinate 22,284, forward strand.
GGGCAGATTTACCCGGTGCGAGAATTCTCCGCATTATATATAATGATGTATCGCCAACGGAAAAGCCCCGCTCAAATTGTCAATATCATTTTCGTGCGAAATGTCAATGCTGCTTAAAAAATAAGCCCTACTATATAAGACGGTTGTGGAGAGCGCCTGCCGATGCAGGGGCTGGCTGATGTGAATAAACGGATAATATTCACTGCCCTTCGGAACAGCCGGCGTATTCAGCGGTTCTTCATGTTTATGCACTGCACGCTCCCGGGAAAAGGATTTCAGCTACCTTAATGGACGAGGTAACCGTTATGGAAAAATTGTCAGTTAAGTTAACGCTGTTGATCTTTTGTATTGCTTTATGGTTCGGCTTTTACGGAAAATTGCCGTTGCTGGAAAACTTTACCCGGGCATTCATCATTTACCTGGTATTTTCGGTACTGATTTTGCTGATATTCCTGATTCGTAACCAAAGCGCTTACAGCTTGCTGAAAGCTGAAGCGATCCGGGGACAGGCTTCAGGTAAAGAAGAAACGTAAAGCAATCAGGAATGATAACCAACAAGATAGGGGAAACGATGAAAGTGCAGATTGATCCCACCTGGCAGGAATTCTACCAAGAAAAAGCTTCCGGTGTGCGCGACAAATTAATGACCAAATATTTGGGATTGGTTCACTATGTTGTCAATAAATTGTTCAAGACGGTACCCGGCAATGTCGACCGCGATGACCTGGTCAATATCGGGGTGATTGGCCTGAGCGAGGCGCTGGACCGTTATAATCCCTATTTTGGAATCAAGTTTGAAACCTATGCCATTCCCCGGATTCGCGGCGCGATCATCGATGAACTGCGCAAGCAGGATTGGATCCCGCGTTCTTTGCGTTCCAAATCCAATAGAATCAAAAAAATAGTGGAAGAACTTGAGCAGACCCAGCGCGGGGAAGTCAACGACCGGGTGGTGGCGCTGCACCTGGGCATCAGCGAAAGCGAATATCAGCAGTGGCAGGCCCAGTTGAACAATACCGCGATGGTATCCCTGGATAAGAACCACGCCAACTTCGACGATCATAATCTCTACGAAGCAGTCAAAGACACTTCTTCGATTAATGCCCTGGAAAATATCGAAGAACAGGAGATGAAAGCCTTGCTGGTAAAAGTGATCAAAAAGCTGCCGGAAAAATCCCGGCTGGCCATTACCCTCTATTATTATGAGCATCTGACCTTCAAAGAGATCGGGAAAGTGCTCAATGTATCGGAGTCGCGCATCTCCCAGATCCATTCGGAGACGGTGGAGCGCCTGAAACGGATGCTGACCCGGGAATATTCCGAATAAGAAAAGTGTGCAAAAATTAACCAGTTGCACACTTTTCAAGCCGGGCGCACATTCTTGAAAATTGGCTTTAACAGGTTGTCATGCGTTAAATTAGCGATTGTTCTTTTTGAGACATACATCACATTGAAACCGGCCCCCGTCAGGCAAGTCTGCCTCCGGGGGCCGGGTGTTTTCAGGCCGGCCGGTCTCTCCGTTTCCACTACATTGTAAAATTTCACAAAAAAACGAATATCGTTTGTGCAGTCATTGCGAGGCGCCTTTTGCCGAAGCAATCTCCTGCAGAGTGCACCCATCTGCAGTCTCACTGGAAGCGGTTCGCGGGAGATTGCCGCGCCGCAAAGGACGCGGCTCGCAATGACGACACCTGCTTACTGCAAAAAATCTATCAGCCAAGCGGTTTTCGTAGTAAATCATGTTACTTTAAAATGCAACCCTTCCCAACTGATAACGTCCTATTGATGGTAACAAAAATAAACGAAAAAATGAGGTTGTCATGAAAAGATTATATCGTTCCCGGCAAGATGTGAAACTCAGCGGCGTGATCGGAGGGCTGGGGGAATTCTGGGATATCGACGCCAATCTTCTGCGCCTGGCCACCATCCTGCTCTGCCTGGCCACCGGGGTGTTCCCGCTGCTGATTACTTATGCCGCCGCCTGGGCAATCATCCCCGAGGCACCGGGAGACGCCCATCCGGTTAGGAAAGGATAAAAGATAAAGGTTAAAGGAGTAAGGATTAAGGTTAAAGGAAAAAGGGGAATTGTGCGGCGAATTTAGGTTTTGGTTGGTTGTTGGCTTTTGGTCAAGACACTATTGGCAATGACCAAAGACCAATAACCAAAAGTGAGCACCCGGTTTGCAGCATATTTATCCTTACTCCTTTAACCTTCATCCTTACTCCTTTATCCTTTATCCTTCATCCTTATCAATTCCAGCCAGCGCCGGCAGACCTCCTCGCCGCTGATCAGCAGCAGGTTGCGCCGGCGGCCTTCCTGCAGAATCCCTTCATAGATCTCCCGCCAACCGGCAAATTTGTGGGGCGAAAAATAAGCGTTGTGCCACAGGATGGTTAAACATCCCCGGAACTTGAGCGCTTCCTCCAACAATGATTTTACTTCCGGCAATATCTCTGGCTGCGGGGTGTGCTGGTAACTGCGGAAGGTGGTGTCCATTGCCACCAGGGGAATTTCTAACAGCGGATATGGGCGGTTGTGCTTGAAGTGGTAGGGCGCAAAGGGAAAAGCGATCCCGTTGCGGAACCCCGGCGCTTCGGCGAAACCCAGGGTGGAATCATATTGGATGCCCTGGCCGGCCAGCAGCTCGAAACCGGATGTGATATCGAAATTGAGATAATGGAAACGCCCGCCGGTGACCGGCTCGTCAAACCGGGTCATTTCTTCCATAAACTGCGTGGCGCTGAGATGAGAACCGAAGCTGCCGTGAATGCCCACCTCGCTGCCCCGGGAGCGGATTTCCCGGAATACCTCTCGCATTTGGGGGGTGCGGATGTCGTAGTCGGCATTCTCCAGCTTCTCCCGGTAGCCCTGCAAGATGGCCCCCGGGGAGCGGCGGAAAAAATAATCTGCTGCGGTTTGCTTCTCCGGCAACGCTTCGCCAACGCTTCGCTCGACCGTCTCCCGCCCGGGGTGCAAATAAGCATTGCCTTGTTGGGCGATGAAGTAAAACGAGGAT
>JACKAP010000021.1 GCA_020635015.1 Calditrichia bacterium
ATTCACCCATTCACCCATTCACCCATTCACCCATTCACTCATCATCCCATCATGCCATCAACCCATTAACCCATCATCTCATTCACCCGTTAATCGCTTTGATTTTCTCCCGCGATTATCGTATCTTTTCACCTACACATACGGTGAGATGCGATGAAGGCGACAATCAACAAACTGCTTGAATACTCTACCCGGGAGTATGACATTTTTTTCCATCTGCCCCGGAGACTGCGGTTAAAGGGAGCGGGGGCGGTGTTCTTTTTTTATCTTAGCATTGTCTGCCTGTCCCATCTGGCGCTGCGCCCATTTTTGAACGGCAGGGCGGAGGCAGACAGCTTCCTGCTGCAACTTTACGCCGGTTTCCTGGTGGTCGCTGTCGTTTCAATCTTACCGATTCTCTTTCCCCCATTTCGCAGATATCGTTGGGTCGTAATGTATCTATCCTTTTTCTGGGGACTATTACTGGCGCTTTTCTATGCAGTCAGCATCAATCAGGTGTTGATGGACCAACCGGTAGGGGTGACGGTAAAGGTGGTCTGGGCAACCGGCTTTCTGGCGATTGTGCTAGGATTGACGCTTTATGCGTCGGTGTTGAAGGCGGTCGTTGCCGAAAAATCACTGATGGAGGCGGAGATACAGGTCGCCCGGCGCATCCAAATCCAATTGGTGCCGGAGTTGGAACAGGATGACGAGCTGTGTCAGATCTATGGAAAATCGCTGCCGGCCCGGGAAGTGGGGGGAGATTTTTTTGACGTGGTGCGGCTGTCCGAGACCCGCATGGCGGTGGCAATCGGCGATGTCTCCGGCCATAACATCGCTGCCGGACTGCTGATGGCGATCCTGAAAGGCGCCTTCCGTACCGAACTGCAATATACGACCAACCTGGAGCACCTTGCCAGGTCCCTTAACCGTACCATTCTGGAGAATTCTGACAAGCAGATGTTCGTCAGCTTCATGTGCGGGATCTTCGACTTTGGTGAGAATTCCCTGACCATGGTCAATGCCGGTCATTTGCCGCTGCTGCAGTACCGCGCGCAAAAAGGGGAGGCGGTGCAGTGGAATCCCGCCGGCATGGCTTTCGGCCTTTCCAAATCAGCTAAATACCAACTGCAAAAAACGTTTTACAAAACGGATGATGTGTTCCTCTTTATCACCGACGGCCTGGAGGAATCGGCTAATCCGGCCGGTGAGGAATATGGCCTGGAGCGTATCCAGCAGTTTATGGTGGCGGCGAAAGGGCAGGGGGGACCACAGGATTTATACCAGGGACTGATGGCGGATATCCGCGAATTTACCGGTCCCCATCCCGCCCGGGATGATCTGACGTTTTTGGGATTGAAGGTCAAGAACGGATAGTTTGGATGGGGAAGGATAAAGGGGGAAGGATGAAGGATGAAGGATGAAGGATGAAGGATGAAGGATAGAGGGTAAGGGTTGAAGGATGGGGGACGGTGGATACAGGTGTGATCATGAGGAGGCCCGGATAATGTTTTGTTTTAACCCATTAACTCATCAACCCATCAACCCATCAACCCATCAACACGATACATAGCATAAAAACGAGAATCGAATCCATGAATTCACCGATATTGAAAGTTTCCGATATCCACAAATCCTTCCGCAGCGGCAGCAGTATGCTTGAGGTGCTGAAAGGCGTTTCATTTACGATGCAGGATGGCGAATCATTGGCGATCATCGGCCCGTCCGGATCCGGTAAAAGCACGCTGCTGCATCTGCTGGGCGCTCTGGACACCGCGGACAGTGGTTCGATCGAAATTGCGGGAAAGGATCCTTTCACCCTGACGGAGCTGGAATTGGCACGCTTCCGCAACCGGGTGATCGGATTTGTGTTCCAGGACCATCATCTGCTGCCGCAGTATAGCGTGTTAGAAAATGTGCTGGTGCCGACCCTGGCCTTTCCCGACGATCGGGATGGCAAGGAGGCCCGCGCCCGGGAACTGATTGAACGGGTGGGGCTGACCGGCCGGATCGATCACCGTCCGGCGGAGCTGTCCGGCGGCGAGCGCCAGCGGGTGGCCATCGCCCGGGCGCTGATCAACCGGCCGCAACTGCTGTTGTGTGATGAACCCACCGGCAACCTCGATCAGGAAACCGGCCGGACGGTCGGCGATCTGCTGTTCGAGCTGCACCGGGAGGCAAAAAATTTGCTGATCGTGGTTACCCATAGCCTGGAACTGGCCGGGCGCTTCCCCCGCCGCCTGGCGTTCCAGGGCGACCGGCTGGCAGAGGTGGCGTGAGGTCCGGCGCTGGTGATATCCGGAGTGCGTGGTTTATCGCCTGATCATTGATAATTGGATAGTGGCAGCGGCAGTAGCAGTGGCAGGAAGTTGACTGCCACTGCTACTGCCACTGCCACTTGAATGGCATAAATGGTCAAAGACTATGTAGATAGAACAGGAGCACGCAGATATGAAAGCGCTGACTTTCCGCGGCACGGGCCGGATCGAATATGAGACCGTGCCGGATCCCCGGCTGCTGGCGCCGGGTGATGTGATTGTCAAAACCCGCCTGTGTGCGATTTGCGGCTCGGATATGCACGTTTATCACGGCCGGGAACGGGGGCTGGACCCGGGAACGGTGATGGGGCATGAGTTTATCGGCGAGATTGTCGAGACCGGCCGGGAGGTGCAGCGTTTCCGGGTCGGGGATGCGGTTTTCAGCCCGTTCTTTAGCGCCTGCGGAGGGTGCTTTTATTGCGAGCAGGATCTCTCCTGCCGCTGCCAACGCGGGCAGTTGTTCGGCTGGGTGGAACGGGGCGTGGGATTGCAGGGCGTGCAGGCCGAATTCGTGCGGGTGCCGCTGGCAGATACCACCCTCTACGCCATTCCCGAAGCGGTTGAGGATGAAGCGGCGCTGCTGCTATGCGATATACTCCCCACCGGCTGGTTCTGCGCCGATATGGCCGGGGCGCGCCCGGGGGGCAGCTATGCGGTGATCGGCTGCGGGCCGGTAGGGCTGCTGGCGATTATCAGTCTGCGCGAGATGGGTGCCGGGCAGATCCTGGCGGTCGACCTGGTGCCGGAGCGCCGGGCGATGGCTGCTCGCCTGGGGGCAATTCCTTTTGACGGCGCGTCGCCCGATTTGGTCAAAAATATACACGGATTGACCGGCGGTCGCGGTCCCGATGCGGTGCTGGAAGTAGTGGGGCTCCCGGCGGCGCAGCAGTTGGCATACCTCCTGGTGCGGCCGGGCGGGGTGCTGGCAGTGGCCGGGGTGCACAACGCTGCTAAGTTTGCATTTCAGCCGGCGGATTTGTATAATAAAAATCTGACTTACCGCACCGGCCGCTGCCCGGTACAGCGCTACGTACCACGCCTGCTGCCGCTGGTGCAGCAACGGAAATACGATTTCAGCGCCCTGATCTCCCACCGCCTCCCCCTCAGAGATGGTGTGCGGGGGTATGAGATGTTTGATCAAAAGATCGAAGGATGTACGAAGGTGGTGCTACGGCCTTGATGGTGGTTGTTGGTTGTTGGTTGTTGGTTGTTGGTTGTTGGTTGTTGGTTGTTGGAATTTAAGGGGAATGGGGGATTGCGCAAGAAAATTGTAGAAACTGATGTTGCGCTCTATGCTCCAAAATGTAATTCAAGCTGCCATTTTCACAAGTTTTAACCTTGAGGAGACGGATGGAATATCGTTCTGAGGTAAAAGACGGCATATTGCATATCCACATCTCAGGAAATATCATTTTTGAGGAGACGGCGGATTTTAGCCGTTACCTGGATAGTCTGCTGACCGAGGAATTTTCTGCGGCGGTGCTGAATTTTTCCGGGGTGACCGGCATTACCAGTTCCGCCATCGGGGCGGTGATCGATTTTCACCAGAAGTTGACCGCCAAAGGCCGCACCATGCGCATCGAAGGGATGAGCGAAAAGGCTTATTCGGTGTTCAAATATTTCAAACTCGACCAGCTCTTTCCGATCGAGCGGTGAGGTCTGGATGCTGGATGCTGGATGCTGGATGCTGGATACTGGATACTGGATGCTGGATAAAAAGATATCTTCAACGTCCAAAACCTAATACCCAACATCCAACATCAGAAAATCGTAATATTTTGGATAGTTTAATGACACGTCACATCCGATTAGACCGATGGCCAATAATTTGAAAAAAAATCTATTGTATTATTGGCGGATCAATTTAGCGGTGGTGCTGGGAGCGGCGATTGCCGCGGCGGTGCTGACCGGCGCGCTGCTGGTGGGCGATTCGGTGCGGGGCAGCCTGCGCGATATGACCCTGGAACGTCTGGGAGATATCGACTATGCCCTGGTGAGCGAGCGCTTCTTCCGCGCCGCGCTGGCGGAGGACCTGATGCAATCTCCCCGCTTTCGCGATCTGTTTTACCGCGCGGCACCGGCAATACTGCTCAGCGGCAGCGCCGTGGCTCCCCAGAACAAAGCCCGTGCCTCCCAGGTAGAGATCACCGGGTTGGATCAGCGCTTCCTGCAGTTGTTCGACAGCAATCCTTTGCTGCCGTCAATGCGTCTCGATTCCCTGCTCCAGAAACCGGCCGGGCAGCCCTTTCCGCCGGTGGTCATCAATGCCGCCCTGCAGCGGGAGCTTCAACTTCAAGTCGGCGATCCGCTGCTGCTCTACCTGGCCCGGCGCAGCGAAATTCATCGCGAGTCACTCTTTGGCAGCAAGCAGACCGAGGATATCGTGCGCACCCTGCGTCTGACTGTCAGTGCGGTGCTGCCGGACCGCGGGATGGGGCGTTTCGGACTGCGTCCTCACCAGACCCTGCCCTTGAACGCTTTCGTCTCGCTTGAGGTCCTGCAAAAGGCGCTGGAGCAGAGCGGAAGGGTGAATAGCCTGATGGTTGCGGCTGTGAGATCGGAAATCGGCCACAGCGCGGAATTGCAAGACGAACTCCACCAGGCGCTGCAGTTGGATGATGCCGGCCTGAAGTTGGTCGTACGGGAGAACTTTCTCTCGCTGGAGAGCCGGGAATTTGTGCTCAGCCCGCCGGTGGCGGATGCGGCGCTGGCGGCCGCGGTAGCAGCCGATGCGGTGGTGCTGCCGGTGTTGACCTATCTGGCCAACAGTACCCGCCGGGAGGGCCGCGTAATGCCCTATGCCACAGTAGCCGCCCTTCCCAGCGAACTGCCGGAAGATTTTGGGAAACTGAGATTGCTAAACGGTTCGCCGGCACCTCCGCTGCACGGCAGCCAGATCCTGCTGAACCGCTGGGCGGCAGAAGACCTTGCTGCCGCCGCCGGGGATACACTGACGATGCGTTATTACCGGGTGGAGGGTGGCGAAGCGCTGGCGGAGACCAGTCATGTTTTCCAGGTAGCTGGGGTGGTGCGCCTGGAAGGGCTGGGGGCCGATCCCTCACTGACGCCGGATTTTCCCGGCATTCACGATGCCGAACACATTTATGACTGGGATCCACCCTTTCCGGTCGACCTCAGCCGGGTGCGCCCGAAGGATGAGCAATATTGGGATGACCACCGGGCCACCCCCAAGGCGTTTATCGTGCTGGAAACCGGGCAGCAGCTTTGGGGAAGCCGCTTCGGCAAACTCACCGCGATCCGGATGGCCGCACCCGGCGGCGGCGATTTGCACCGGCTGGCCGAAACGGTTACTTCCGAATTGCGGCAGCGGCTGCACCCGGCGATGCTGGATTTGCGCTTCCAGCCGGTGAAGCAGCAAGGACTGAGCGCCGCCACCGGCGCTACCGATTTCAGCGGTCTGTTCATCGGCTTCAGCCTTTTTCTGATCGTCTCCGCCGCACTGTTGACCGGCCTGCTGTTCCGCCTGGGGGTAGAGCAGCGGGTGGGGGAGATCGGGGTGCTGCTCTCCACCGGTTACCCGCCGAAAAAGATCCGCCGCCAATTCCTGGGTGAGGGTCTGCTGCTGGCTGCTCTGGGATGTCTCCTCGGGTTATTGCTGGCGCTGGGCTATGCCTGGTTGGTAATGGCTGCTTTGCGTACCTGGTGGTCGCAGGCTACCGGCACCTCCTTCCTGTTCCTGCATGTGACGCCGCTCAGTCTGGTGCTGGGTTATCTGATTGCACTGCTGGTGGTGATCCTTGCCATCACCCGAACCTTACGCCAATTGAAGCAGGTGCCCGCCCCGGCTTTGCTGGCCGGGGTTACGGCGGTGTCTCGGGACGGTTCCGGGCGCGCCGCGCTTTGGCTTGCCCTGGGAGCGCTGGCGGCTGCGCTTCTGATGATCGGATATGCATTGACCGCCGGGGTTACCGCTTCGGCAGGACTTTTTTTCGGCAGCGGGGCGCTGCTGCTGATCGCTGGATTGAGCCTGGTTGCCGCTTTCTTCCGCCGGCCCCGCCGTCAATCCGGCGGGTTGAGGGGGCTGATCGCCATGGCGCTGTTAAATAACGCCCGCAAGCCCGGACGCAGCATGCTCTGTGTCGCGCTGGTGGCCTGCGCGGCGTTTATGATTGTTTCCGTGGGGGCCAACCGCACCGATTTCCGCCGGCTGGCCGTCGAACGTACCTCCGGCACCGGCGGCTACGCGCTGCTGGCCGAAGCGGATATTCCGCTCTACAGCGATCTGAACACCCCCGCCGGCCGGCTCGATCTGGGCTTTCCCAGCAGCGGCCCCCTGGAGAGTGACAGCGGGTATATTGCATCTTTGCGCCTGCTGCCCGGGGAGGATGCCAGCTGTCTCAATCTCTATCGTCCGGAAAAACCACGCGTGCTCGGCGTGCCCCCGGCGATGATCCGCCGGGGCGGGTTCGGCTTCCAGGCGCTGCCGGAAATGCATCCGGCAAATCCCTGGGAATTGCTGGAAGACACCCTGGCACCCGGGGTGATTCCAGCGCTGGCCGACTACAACTCGGCGATGTGGATCATGCATTTGCAGCGGGGAGAAGATCTGGTGATGGAGGATCAATTTGGGGACACCCTGCGCCTGCGTCTGGTCGGTTTGCTGGAAAAATCGATCTTTCAAAGCGAGGTGCTGATCTCGGAAACGAATTTCCTGAAGCATTTTCCCGGCCAGGGCGGCTACCGCTATTTCTTGATCGATGTGCCCGGCAGCAAAGCGGGAGAAGTCACTCTCTCGCTGGAACGAACCCTGAGCGATTATGGATTTGACGTCACGCCTACAGGGGAGAAGCTGGCCGCCTATCAGGCGGTGGAAAACACCTATCTATCAGTTTTCCAAACGCTGGGGGGATTGGGCTTGCTATTGGGCACCTTCGGGCTGGGACTTATTTTGTTCCGCAATGCGTTGGAGCGGAAAGGAGAGTTGGCGGTGATGCGCGCTTTCGGGTATCGCCAGCAGGTGATTGCCCGGCTGCTGCTGCTGGAAAACAGCCTGTTGATCCTGCTCGGCCTGCTGATCGGCAGCCTGGCGGCGCTGATCGCGGTAGCACCGCATGTGCTGAGCCAGGCCGGACAGGCGCCCTGGCTATCCCTGGGACTAACATTGTTGTTGGTGTTTGCGACCGGCCTGCTGGCCAGCCTGTTGGCAGTGTTTGCCGCATTGCGCCAGCCGCTGCTGCCGGCGTTGAAGGCGGAGTAGCCGGCAAAGCTGGCGATGTTAGTTCGCTTCGCTCACGATGTTTGCTCACTTGCGTTCGCGATGTTAGTTCGCTTCGCTCACGATGTTTGCTCACTTGCGTTCGCGATATTTGTTCGCTACGCTCACGATGTTGGTTAACAATTGATGAGGCCGTGATTACTATTACCCGCATTTTCAAGGCGGGGATCCCGAACTGGATTCGGGAGTGACGCGTTCAGCGAGCCAATCAGGGGCGGTTGATCCGCAGTTTCGCTCTTCGCTCTTCGCTTTTCGCTCTTCGCACATTTCAGTCCAAAAACCTCCGATGCCACAGCTCGAACAAAATCAGCAGCCAGAGATGGTTGCTGCGTACTTCCTTGCCGGTTTTGTGGTCGTTGAAAAGTTTTTCGATCATCTTCATATCAAAATATCCGCGCTGGCGGGTGCGCTGATCAAAAAGAATATCGGCAACGAAATCGCTTAGCTCGCCCCGGAACCAGGGATCTAGCGGCACCGCGAAACCGTGTTTCGGCTTGTCGAGAATCGCTCGCGGCAGGAGATCTTCCAGAACCAAACCCAGCAGCCGCTTCAAGCTGCGGCCCTTGCGTTTGAGATTGAGCTTGACCTTGTCATCGATCGGCAATCGGAAAGCGAATTCCACCACTGCTTTGTCAAGAAACGGCACGCGAGATTCCAACCCATGGGCCATGCTCATCTTGTCGGCCTTCTCCAGGTAGCGGTCGGCCAGCCAGGCGCGGGTGTCGGCATAGAGCACGCCGGACATCCCGTCGGTGCCCTTCGGGCAGCGGTAGCGGCGGAAAGATTCGTATACGCCCTGATCGGCATGGCTGTCGAAAATGCTGTCCGCGAACAACTGATGGCGCATCTCATCAGTAAATACCATCTGCCAATTGGCCTGGCGCACCGAGGGATCGTTGATGTTGACGGTGCGTATCAACTGCTTCAGACGCCGCGACCGGGGAACTTTACCGACGACTGCCGGAATCAGACGATTGCTTATCATGCCGGGCAGCATCCGGTAGAGCCCGCCGTAGCGCTCGGTCAGGTAGCGCCGGTAGCCTCCGAAAAGCTCATCGCCTCCTTCGCCGGAAAGGCAGACCTTCACATGTTTCGCCGCCAATTGAGAAACGAAATAGGTGGGAAATGCCGCCGGGTCGCCGAACGGCTCGTCAAAATGGTAAACCAATTGTTCTATCCCCGCCAGCAGTTCCTTCTCGGTTAACACCATCTCGTGATGGTCGGTACGGAAATGCTTCGCCACAATGCGGGCATCATCCAGCTCGCTGAAGTGTTTGCTGGCATCGAAGCCGACCGAGAAGGTCTTGATTTGGCGATGTCCCAGCCTGGACATCAGGGCGACCATGGCGCTGGAATCCAGGCCCCCGGAGAGGAAGACCCCTACCGGGACGTCGCTGATCAGGTGCGACTCAATCGCCCGGAACAACAGTTCTTCCAGCGCATCTGCTTTTTGCTGTCGGAGTGATTTGCTGTCGTGGCTTCGATCGGGGGCGATCTGCGGATGCCAGAAATTCGCTTCCTGAAGCTTGCCGTCATTGACGGCAAGCGAATGGCCCGGAAGCAGTTTGCGGATATGCCGGCAGATGGATACCGGGGCGGTGGAATGGCCGTGGGCGAAGAAATTCTGCACCCCTTCCGGGTCCAGTTCGCGGGGAACGAACGGCAGGGTCAGCAGGGCCTTCATCTCGCTGGCAAAGGCGAAGTGCTGGTCGTCGTGAAAATAATAGAGCGGTTTGATGCCGAGCGGATCGCGGGCCAGGAACAGTTCTTTTTCCACTGTATCCCAGATCGCAAAGGCATACATTCCCTCCAGTCGCGAAAGGAACGATTTTCCCATTTTTTGATACAGGGCCAGGATCACTTCAGTATCGGTGCGGGAGCGGAAGGGATAGCCGTCGGCTGCCAGTTCCTTGCGCAGTTCCGGGAAATTATACACCTCGCCGTTATAGGCGATCCAATAGCGGCCGTCGGCGGTGGGCATCGGCTGGTGCCCGGCGGAGGTGAGATCGAGGATGGAGAGGCGGCGGTGGGCTAAACCCAGGTTGTTATTGATGTAAATGCCCTGATCATCCGGCCCACGGTGAGCGATTTGTCGGGTCATCGCGACCAGCAGCGCTTCCTCTACGGGGCGCTGTGGATCAAAGTTTAAATATCCGGCAATGCCGCACATAATGCGCCTCTCGATTAGGTGATAAAATTGTCTGGAAAATGCGCGTTTCCAGAACATTCTTCCCTTGGAGGTGCTATTTCAAAACTCAGTGTGAACCGGATTTACTTGCCGACAGCACCAGCAGTTCCAGCAATTCAGCGGCATTTTCCTTGAGGTCGAATTCCCGGAAAACCTTCTCTCGCCCGGCTTTGCCCATCCGGCGGCGCAGTTCCGGGTCGCGCTGCAGCCGGAGCAGGGCCTGGAAGAGCCCTTCGGCGTCCTGCTGTGCGACCAGGATGCCGGCAGCGTCCTGTTCCACCAGTTCCGGGATGCCGGAAACCAGGCTGGAGACGACCGGCAGTTCCACCGCCATCGCCTCCATCAGCGCTACCGGAATGCCTTCGCGTTCGCCGGTTTCCGTCTGGAAGCTCGGCAGCACTTTTACATCGGACTGCTGCAGCAGTTCCGCTACCTGCTCCCGTTTCAGCGGGCCGTGGATGATGAAATTATCGCCGAGGCCGGCGTCGCGGATCTCTTGACCGACCGCCTCGCGCAGGGGGCCGTCCCCCACCAGGTGGCAGCGGAAATCCACTCCCTGGGCTTTCAGCTTACGGCAGGCTTCGATCAGATAGGCATGGCCTTTTACCTTCTCATACGAAGCCACGCAGATGATCGTGAACGGATGCGTCTCCCGGGGATGATGGGGGGGAGAAGCAAAAACCTGTTTATCGATGCCGCAATGAATCATTTCGATCTTCTCTTCAAAGCGCCCCCCGCAGTGCTCGACGATGAATGCCTTGTTATAGTCGGAAATGGTGCGCACAAAATCCGCCGCCGCCACCTTGCGCGCCAGGCCGTAGCGGTGCAGATGCTTGTGGATATCCGACCCGTGGGCAGTGAAGCTGTAGGGGATACCGGTCAGCTTATGGATCACATATCCGGCAAACGCCGGATGGGTGGCGAAATGGGCGTGGATATGTCCGATGCCCAGTTGTTTCATCTCGTAAGCAAAGCGCACGATCTTGGGGAACAGGGCCACGCTTTTGGTGAAATATTTCGGGCTGCGGATGCTGCCGATCATCATCTCGAGCAGCAGGCCAAGATAGGTCAGCGGTTTGCGGAATAAAAAATAAATGTGCGCCAGCAGGATGGCGGCGGAAAACATCGGCAGATAATGCACGTGGGGCATCACTTGCTTGACCCCCTCATGGGCTACCGGCTGCCGTTCGCGGATCAGTGGAAAAACCTCCACCCGGATGCCCTTTTCCATCAGAGCCAGAATTTCGTAGAGTACAAAGGTCTCGGATATTTTCGGAAACCGCGACATAACGTAGGCGAATTTCATGTCCTGATAGCGATTGGGATCACCGGCCCGGCTGGCCGGCCGGGGTTTCTCGGGCGTCTGGGAGTGGGGACGTTGAGGCATCTGGGCTGTCTGTGGCTGATTCATATATCTATATTCATCCTTGAGTTATTCGGTCCCGTAAAACAGTGGCGGCCTTAGCGGTGGCGCCATTTATCGATATAGGTAAACAGGCGCAGCAGGCGCAGACGGAAGAGCAGCAGCGAGGTCTTGCGGGTGATGTCGGTACGGCACAGGCGCAGCGGGTCGATCGTGTTAAGGTCGCTGTGCCCGTCCAGGCAGGTGAAGCCGAGGACGAAGCCTTCCTCCCGCAACACCTCTACCACGGCATCGTTATGATTCCCATTGGGATAGCTGAATACCGGCAGCACCGAGCCGATCTCCCGCTGCAAATCGGCCTGAGAGCCGGTCACCTCCCGGCGTACCTCCTCAAGCGGGATCTGATCCAGCAGGGGATGGGTCTGGGTGTGGGCGGCCAGGGTAATGCCTGATTTATGGAAATAACGCAACTCGTCCCAGCTCATCACCGTCTTGCGCGGCGTTTTATCACCTTCCAGCGTTTGGTATAGCGTATCCACCAGGGCCATGGCTTCGTGATGCGGGAGGGTCTTGACATGATTTTGCAAGCGGCGCACCGCCATCCAGCGGGCCTCCCGGTCTTTCAGGCTGAGCGGCCCCACCGGGCTGTCCTGCAACTGCTCCTGGGGAGCGAACATCACCGCGCCATAGAGGCGGTCCCACCAGAACGCCCGCTCCGGATGATCGGGATAGGAGGTGGGCACAAACACCGTGGCCGGGATTCGAAAATGGGTCAGCACCGGCAGTGCATGGTTCAGGAGATCGTAATAGCCGTCATCGAAGGTGATGATGACCGCCCGTCTGGGCAGCGGTTTGCCGCTGACCGCCGCCTCCAGCACCGCCTCCATGGTGACCGCCCGGTAGTTGCGGGAAACGAATTCCATCTGTTTGGCAAAGCCAGCCACTGTAGCGCTGATCAGTTGCGGGCTCAACGGCGATTCCGGATCGGGATTGGCGACCCGGTGATAGGTCAGCACACGTAGAAAATTAGCCGGGGCTTCTTCTGTTGCGCTGTGGAGGGTGTCGGTGTTTGAATGTTCCGTCTGGTTGATCATGGGCAGTTATCAGTTGTCAGTTGTTAGTTGTCAGTTGTTAGTTGTCAGTTGTTATTCTCAGTGTTCTCAGTGGCTCTGTGGCTAAAAAATCAGCCGGCTTATGCGACGAACTTCCCGCTCTCGCGCCGGGTTTGTTCCGCTACCGGCTTGCCGCTGCGTTCCTCGTAAAACCGGAAGAGGTGATTGCACACATCCTCATAGACCTTTTCCAGGGGCTGGGTGGCGTCTACCACGATAAAATTAGGGCTGCGTTCCCCCTGCTTCAGGTAGGTCTGCTGCAGGTTATCAAGATATTCGATGCTGGCCTCGCCCTTGCGGGCATAAAGCACTTCCGGAGGGGCGTAAAGGAATATCGTCATGTCCGGATGGGGGTAATGGTTTGCCAGGAACCAGCGGTGGATGCGGTCGTCCCACGGCCGCTGCCGGTAGACTTCTGCCGGTTCGAAGCTGGCGAAGTCGAAAGTGAAATAGCGGTCGTAGAGCACGATGAATCCCTTGCGGCGGTAATTCCAGGAAAGCACCTGGCGGTAAAGTTCCTCGGCGATGCGGTTACACAGGCGAATAGTGGCCCAGACCTTGCCGGCCGGTTTGCGCTTTTGCGGCCGGTTGTGCAGCGAGGTGCTGGGAGGTGCGTCGCCGGTGGGGGAGACGTTCTTCTGTTTCTTGAGCTTCTCGATGATCCGCGAGGTCGGCAGGGCCACGTTGCTGGATTCGATATTGATGCCCATGTAAAGATATTTCAGCGGCAGGGGAAAGCTGTCGCGTAGCTGATCGGCGATGGTGGTTTTACCGGCACCGTCGCCTCCGATGAGTGCAACTGTGTACATAGTCCCTTATGATGGTTAAGATTCAAAATCCAGTCCGCTTATATGTTCCAGCGAGTGTTTCCACAAAAGATAATAGCGATTTTCCCGCAACCATGTGATCGATTCGGCAGCGAGGTTAACATTAGAATTTAGCGAGTTCTGCAGGCGCACTACCAGATTGGCCACATAGCGCCCCCAGCAGAGCAGGAAGAGCGGTCGCAGCAGCCGGGGCTCCAGCCCCACGCCCCGGCAATAATCCTGCACATAAGGCCGCGCCCAGGCGGAGGAACCGAAGAAGGCCTCCCGGAAAGCGGCAAGGTATTGGTCATTGCTCCGTGCCCGGCTGCGGGAAAATGCGGCGAAATTAAGGAAGAAGAATATATCCGATCCGGGAAGACCGGCGGCTTCCGCCAGCTCCCAATCGACCACTCCGACGGCCCTTTCCGGGCCAAGCAGGATGTTGGGTGAGCTGAAATCGCCGTGCTCGAATACCAGGGGAAAGCGGGCTTCGCGGAGCGGTGCCACCGCTTCCCGCATGGCTTCGATCCAGGGCTGCTCCGGGGCATTTTCCGGAAAAACGCCGGCCAGTTGCGCCAGGGGGAGCGCCACCAGGCGTTCGAACCAGTCTGATATCTCCGATGCCGGGCGGGCGGAGGCGCGGTGAAAATCGATCAGCCATTCCGTCACCGGTCCGATGCCTTCCGCCGGATGTTGGCGCACGTAGTCCGGGCGCAGCGGCTGCCCTTCTACAGCGGTTTCGATCAGCAGGCGGTGCCCGCCATAATCTTCGTAGGCCAGCACCCGGGGAATGGAATCAAAACCGCCTGGCTGCAGCGCCTGCACCCGGCGCAGGTTGCCGACCTCCCGGTCGAGCTGCCCGTTATCGCCGGCCAGCCGGGGCACTTTCGCCACCAGCAAAGGGTCGCGCCGCCCTTCTGCCAGCACAAAAAACAGGATATGGCTGGAGGTCTTGAAACGGGGGGTGACCAATACGCAGGTTAATTTTTCCGGGGAGCCGTAACGGTCCAGGGGCAGGGCCTGCCAATGAGCTTTGAGATAGGTCAGCACCGTATTCATTTCTGCCCCACCAGGCTAAAGCAGGAAACGGTATAGGGCAGCAGGCCGCTGTAGCGCAGCGTCTTGCCGGTGGCGATTTTCAGTTTTCCCTTCAGGCTGCTATGGGTTTTGGCCAGGGAATGGGTCAGCGCCCGGGAGCGGTTGAGAGGAATGATTTCCAGGCATCCGCCGAAGTTGGGGCGATGCCAGTGCAGATCCACTTCCTTCAACTGCAGGCCTTGCAGATAAGCAGCATAGCGCCGGGCATTGCGGTACCCCTTCCGGTTACCGCGGAGCAGGGTCTGGCGGTTGCGCTGTACTTCCCAGTAGAGCGTGCCGCCGGTTTTCAGTAATGGCAGCACTCGCGGAATCAGGGCCTTATCCGGGGCGCCAACCACTACCAGGTCAAACGGTTGCGGCAGTGAGGCCGCTTCCTGGTTCAGGCGTTGCGGTTCTACCACCGTCAGCGCTTCGCAGAAGCGCTCCAGAGCGGCGGCCAGGGCACTCTCCGCTGCGCCAACCAGCAGCACCTGCTTCAATTCCGGGTTGGGCAGTAAAAAACGCCAGTCGATCCGCCGAGCGGTCAGAATATCCTGATCGCGCCGGGCCTGACGGGCGGCCGGTTCATTTTGTAGAGATACCGCCATTATCTTTGCCCCACCATTTCCGGTTCCACCGGCATGCCCGGGTTTTCGCCGCGCCGGGCTTTTTGCAGCTCCTCATTTTCGACTTCTTCCCGGTGCATATTCAGCAACTGTACTGTGGCCCCGCCAATGGCGATGATCATCCAGCAATAGCGCTGATAGGCGAAGGAGAGGAATATTGAGGTGCTGAGGTAGGCGATGATTGCCAGCATACAGCCGGTGGCAAAGTTGGTCAGCTCCTGGTCACGCCCCTTCCACCATTTCCGCGAACGATTCAGCTGGAAGAGGGTATACCCGATGATCGACATAAAGCCCAGGAAACCGAGCAAGCCGATCTCTGCCAGCATCTGAAAATAAAGTGAGTGGGCGGCCCGGGTGGTCTTCATATTATGGAAGGCGATATCCGGGTTGGCCATGTATTCTTCGGAATAATACTTGGTATACTGGTTGGGGCCGACCCCGAACACCGGATAATCCAGAAATACCGTCATGGCGGCGAGCATCTCGGTGGTGCGTTTCAGAATCACGGTGTCGCTTTCGGCTTCGGCTTCTTCCTTAAAGAGGGCTTCCACCCCGCCGATGGTGGCGATCCGGTTGAAGTAGCCCGGCGAAGCGATGGCCACCACCACCAGCATCAGCAAGACGGATGCGATCAACTGACCCGGCCGGATATAGCGCATCAGGGTCATCAGGCCGATAATGATACAGAGGGTCACAAAGGCGCCCCGGGAGTAGGTCAAAAACATACCGCTGAGGGCCAGCACCGTGCCGGCGACGGCCAGCAACTTCAAATGCATTTTTTTCTCATCCCAGAAGCGGAACAAGATCAGGGGAAAGATCATCAGTTGGATCTGGGAAAAACGGTTGGGATCGCCGATCGGACCATCGGCGCGGTGCGCCCGGCGCACTTTTTCCCGTTCCCGCACCACCCCGCCGCCCCGCTGGGCGGGCCCTTCATCATCCACCCCAAAGGCCAGTTGCCGCTGGGCCAGGCCGCCGAAGTCATTCTCGTAGTGCTTGGTAACGTCCTGGTAGAGGGTGAGGCTGCCCAACAGTGCGCCGGAGATCATAAATGCCCATACGCACTGGCGCAGCACATGGCGATCCCGCACGACGTTGAGGATGATGAAATAGAGCACAATGCCTTCGATGAAGTAGGTGAAGATCCAATCCAGCGCCATCGCTTTATTGATCGCTCCGAAATAGGACATCAGCACCGAGGCCAGTAAAAAGAGCATGATGAAAAGGGTGTAATCGAGCATGACTTTCTGCTTGAAGATAAAGATATACACCAGGAAGGGCACGCCGATGACCAGCCAGGTAGCGCCGGCCGCGATCTGGGGAACCCCATGGAACTGGTATGCGATTACTGAGAGGTTGGTGTGAATGATGAATAACCCCATATAAGTGCCCAGGTTGGGCCATAGCAGCAGTACCAGCACCCCGCTGATCGCGCCTCCCAGCATCAACAGCATATTCACATTGGTCTTCAACACCACGGCGGTTCCGAAGGTGATGACACCAAACATAACCGCAACGATGATAAAAAATGTTCTATATTGTTTTAACATGGCTGTCCGCTATTTTGTTTATGACAAAAGATAACGCTTTTCGCTTATGAAATCATGGGTTTTGTCACGAATGTGGAATTTGTTAATGGGCGTAGGGGCCGGTTGCGACCGGCCCCTACAACCTTCAACTCATCATAAACAACCCCTTCAACCCCGGTGCATCCGGCTGCTCGATCGCCATTTTGATCACGCTGACAAAATGCGCTTCCTGCAGGGAATCGGCCCAGGTGGCCTGGCGCAGGGCGCGGTGCATCCAGCAGGTGTAGAACATGGGCGCAATTAATTCCGGGTCGAGGCCCACCGTCCGGCAATATTGATGGGTCGCCTGGCGAATGAAACGGCTGGTATCGTTTTCCTGGAGAAAGTTGTCGTTAAAATTTTTCAATGTATCCAGGCTCTTCTGCTGCTTGCGGGAGATCCAGTTGCCAAAGCTGCGCAGAAAATAGAACAGGTCCCACAGCGGCATGCTGCGTGGATCGGCAGCCTCCCAGTCGAGGAACAGCGCCTTGCCGGATTCCGAGACGATCACATTCCAACTGCCGGCGTCACCATGACCGAAGACCACCGGGAAGGGTTGCTTGCTGTTGGCGATGCGCTCGATTTGCTGTTGCATAAAATCCCGTTGCGCCGGGGAAAGGCGATAGATGCCGTTGAAAATTTCGAATAATTTCAAAAGGTTGCGGCTCACTTCCTGCGGCGTCGCCAATTGATGATGGGCGGAATTTTTCCCCAGCGCGGTAAGCCAGGCAATCGCATCCGCTGCCACCGGGCAGTCCGGCCGGGCCGTGGTGCGGGTGCGGAAGGGATGGCCCTGCATCGCTTTCTGTCCCAGCACGGCCAGGTCCTTGTGATAACCGAACATCAGCGGGTCCGGAAAAGTGCCTGGCGGGGCATACCCCTGCTTCTTGACGGTGGAGAGCATCTCCCATTCGTGCTCCAGCCGGCAGTTGAAGTGCGGCGTGCGGGTCATTTTGATGATCACCTCCGCCTGATGGGCCTCTTGCTCGAAGAGGTAAAAGATGATTTTGTTGGAATTGTATTTTCCCCGGGCGGAGAGGCCGTAGCGGTAGCGGCTGATGTCCAGGCCGGACTCCCGGGCCAGCTCCCGGAGAAATTGGGGGGGCTGCTGCGGGCTGCCCTCCGGCGGGGCATTCTGGATCAGCATCGCCCGGCGGGCGTTGGCGTAGGCGATCAGGCCCAGTTTGCTGAGCATCTTTCCCGCCCGGCTGAGCATACGCTTTTTCAGCGATTGCCCGAAGAGCACATTGCTGAAGAAAAAGCTGGAGATATCCCGCTCGCTCACCGGTAATGCGGTGCGCATTTCGCCCGACTGGGTGGTCAGCCAGAAGGTCTGCTGGGAACCGTTGAGGCCGTTCTCGACCCATTTCTGGAACTTCTTTTCCACCTGGAAAATCTTTCGAAGCCCTTTGTTCTCAAAATAGATGCTTCCCCCCGGGGCGAGAATGCGGAACATCTCCTCCAGATAGGCCCGTTCCCGCACCACCCGTTCCACTTCCGCCGGGGTGGCCAGCAGGATCAGCGAGACGCTGTGGTCCTTGAAAAGCAACTCATCGAATTTCTGCACGATGACATTGCCCAGCGCCTGGATCTCCTCCGGCCGGTTCATTTTCTGACCGCGGGTGACCACGTAGATCTGCTCGGAAATGGTAGAGAGCACTTTCAGGGCGGAGAGCCGCGGTACACCCAGGCAGACCACCTTCTTGAGATCCATATCGGGCAGCAGGAAGCGCCAGTCGGCGCAGGCCAGATCCCCGCTCTGGTTGGAGCCGGGTTCATAATCGGCAGTTAAGGTTGCTTCGAGTATCATCGTTGAATACCTTGTTTTTTGATTAGGATTTTCGCTTAACACCCAGAATTTTGTCCATGAACGGCAGCCGGAGCAATTCCGGGAAGGTGGCCTCCACATCCAGCTTCTCCTGGCACAGGCGCAGTACGGCGAAAGAGAGCAGCCCCGCGATCGCAAATTGGATATAAGGATGGATGTCAAAGAGCAGCGGCATCAGGAAGAGCCCCAGACCGAAGCCCAGAATGAGAAAATAGACCGAAAGATACTTCATATCAAAGATGCGCAATCCGCCGAGGTATTTCAGTCCGGCCTGCTTAAGAATGTTGTGCACAATCATGGTGCCGGCAGTAGAGATGGTTGCCCCCAGCGCGCCGTAAGGTGGGATCAGCGCCAGGTTGCCGATAATGTTGATCACCGCAGCCGCCAGGTTGATATACATGATGTAGCGCACCTTGCCGATCACCTTCAGGGTCATGCCGTTAAAGCCCAGCGCGGCATTAAAATAGTATGCGAAGCCGAGCATCGAGAGGAAGACCCAGGAGTCGGCATAGCGTTCGCCGTAGAGCGAAAGCGTGACCGGCTCGGCCAGGGAGAAGGTGAGGGCGAACATCGGAAAGGTCAAGACTGCCAGCCAGATGGCGGTACGCCAGTAGAGATCGTTGATCCCCTCGGTATCGTTCTTGGCAAACAGCCGTGCCGCCAGGGGGGTGAAAAGAAAGGCAAAGCTGGTCATCACCATCTTGTTGATCCGCACTGCCGGTAAAATCGCCTGGTAGGAGGCGATGCCCACCGTGTCATGGAAATAGCCGAGCATCAGCGTGTCCGAGGTGTGCATGATCACCGAGAGCAGGTCCGAGGTCATCAGCGGAATGGTAAAGGCGAAGATCTCCTTCGCCGGGATGTTGATGTTCCGCAGGTCGAGGTGGGGAAGCAGGCCCTCTTTCTTCAACATAAAATAAAAGGAGACGATGTAGATCAGCACGCCAATGATGCTGGCCGCCAGATAACCATAGGCCAGGAAAAACACCGTGCTGCCCATCAGGATGAGCAGCACCACGACTCCCAGGCGCAGCACCGGGGCCAGGATATATTTCCGGAAAAAGATCGCCTTGGGATTGACAAAGCTGGCGAACATCCCTTCCATCGCCCGGTCGATGCCGTCTACCGGCACCAGGAATACCATGATGAACAGCAGGGAAACCGGCTGGCTATCGCCGCTGATCAGCTTGGCGATCAGCTCCGGCGCCAGGAAGATGGCACTGATGATCAGGATGCTGGTGGATACGATCGTAATGATGATCAGGGCGATGGTGCCGAAAAGCTTGTCGTATTCTTCCTTCTCATGATAGATCGGGATGAAGCGAGTCTGGGAGCGCGCCAGCCCCAGGGTGCAAATCGTTTGAAAAAAAGTGACGATTGCCAGGGCGTAACCCCAGGCGCCGAAGTCGGCTTTGCTGAGGTAGCGCACCATCATCACCTGAGTGGCCAGGTTGATGCCGATCGATAAAAATTTTCCGAGCAGCAACAGACTGGAGCCGCGTATTTGTTTGGTAGAATCGTCTTTTTTGGGCGATTTTCGTTTGCGTTTCCGCTCAACCGGATTGACCGTTTCGTCCATTCCGCACCTTTCCTAAATCTCTCGTTCGGTAATACTGCCACAGCATGTGGATCACTTCCGCCTGCACGGTCTGAGCATCCTGGGTGGCATCAACCACCAGCAGGTTAGACAATTGTTTTTGCAGCGCCAGGTAGGCCTGGCGTTTGGTTTCCAGCCCTTCCGGGGTATGCTCGCCTTTGCGGGCGAACAACACCGCTCCCGGGGCATCCAGCAGGATCACCAGGTCCGGGGTGGGGCAGGTTCGTTCAATCAAAAATCGCCGGATCTTCTTGATCATCCGGGTCACCGGAGGGTTGATCCAGGAGTCGTACACATAGCGGTCATACACCACAAATTTTCCCCGGGAGCGGTAGTAGCCGCCAACCGCGCTGCGATACCACTGTTCCAGCAGCGAATTGGGGAAGTTGAACACCGCCAGGATCAATTTTATCAGCGGATTATTCCGCTTTTGCTTTTTCTTGCGTTTGAACCAGGGCGTGGTAGGCAAACCGACATTGCTCGCTTTCAGGTTATCGCCCATATAAATAAAGCGGGCATTCAAGTGGCGTTGCCGGATGATGGTTTCTGCCAGGGTCGATTTGCCCGCTCCGTCCGGTGCCAGTAAGGCCACCGATACGCCCCGCCGGCGCAGCAGGTAAAGCAGGGGGCTGATCCGTTTCAAAAAGCGGGTCTTGACCTGGCGCCACAGCGTGGCCAGGGGCTGGCCGGCGAATAGCTTGCGGCGCAGGGATTTCCGTTTGGCCAGCAACT
This sequence comes from Calditrichia bacterium, assembly GCA_020635015.1. Taxonomy (GTDB): domain Bacteria; phylum Calditrichota; class Calditrichia; order RBG-13-44-9; family J075; genus JACKAP01. Next base: position 20,431 of record JACKAP010000021.1, read on the forward strand.
GCTGCCAGTCGGCTGCCTGGAACGCGCGGTCAATTTCCTCCCAACTGAGCCGGTTTCCGAAATGTTTTTGCAGATTGGCGCTGATGCGGTCCGGGCCGACCGGGTCGGCGAGGATCTCGTTATGGAGTTCCCGCAGCCGGCGCAGCCGGGATTCGCTGAATTTGCCGTCATTGATGATGCATTTCAACAGCAGCACCAGGAATTTATCCTCCGCCGCCGGTACGAAGGCCAGCTCCCGGCGGGTGCGGTGATCAAGGTAACTGCTGCGAAGGCCGATCTCCAGGGCGCTGACCGGCTTGCCGAAGCGCAGGGCGGTGATCACATCCAGCTTCAGCCACATGTTGAGGGCTTTGTGATAGGTAACAAAAAACCGGTGCGGCGCATGGCCCCAGGAGGGGATCTCCACAAACCCTTTTCTTGCCAGCAATTGGCGTAACTTTTTAAGATCGGCTGGATCGGCCAGGAGGTCGATCTCCACATCGCGCGTCGGCTGCTCCAGCTTATGATAATCCCGGAAAATGCAGTAGCGGATCCCCTGTTTGTCCAGGGCACGAAACACCCCGGCGACAAATGATCTCGGGGAATCCGCCGTTTTTCCGGCGGATGTTTCCGCAGCGGTTTCGATATCTTCTGCCGGCATTTTTTCTATTTCATTTTGCATGTCAGTTGTCAGTTGTCAGTTGTAACAATTGTTTCCCTTTAGAACGAGTCAATATTAACTCATTAATTTCTGCCACAGAGCCACAGAGATCACAGAGATGTTGTAAGTTAAATAAGTTCAACCTCTGTGGGCTCTGTGTCTCTGTGGCAATAATACAGCGATCGTTAGCGAGCCGCAGCGGTTTCACGGGCGGCGATAGCATCCATGCACATTTTTTCGAACTTTGCGGCACTTTCGGTCCACACAAAATGCCGCTCCACAAAGGCCCGGCCGGCTTTGCCGAGGCGTTGCTGCTCATCCGGGTTGTTTAGCAAGCGGATGACTTCCTCAGCAAATTTCGTTTCTTCATCCGCCACCACCACCGGCAGCTCCTCCCGGCCGTTGATTTCCACTCCCTCGGCCACCATCGAGGTGGTGACCACCGGCAGATTCATCGCCATTGCTTCCAGCACCTTGTTTTGCATCCCGGATGCGAAGTAGATCGGCGCTACAAACACGCTGGCCTGCTCCAGGTAAGGGCGCACGTCATCAACGAAGCCGGTGACGGTCACATCATCATGCAGCGCGCCTTCTTTTTCCAGAGCCGGGGTAGGGGAGCGGCCGATCAGCAGCAATCGCGGGTTCTCGAGCTGCTGGCGCAGCACCGGCATGATCTTGCGGATCAGGATCATCGCCGCATCCTCGTTCGGCTGGTAGTTCATCACTCCGGTCATGGCAATGGTGTGCGGTTCCGGGCGGCGCTGTTTGGGAGTCCAGAAATCCAGGTCCACCCCATTGGGCACCACTGACAACCGGCTGCCCGGCCCGACAATCGCCGAGCGGTCGCGAGCGGAAATAAAGGCCACTTGATCGCTTTTGCGCAGCAGGTTCTTCTCGTTCTTCTTCGCGATGAGATAGCGGGTGAAGCGCAAGGGCAACTTGCGCACGCTCTCGTGGCGCATCTGGATCTGCAGGCGCATCGAGGTGGCGTCGCAGAAATCGATCACCACCGGGATATCGCAATCGGCGATCAGCGGATAAAGGATCTTGCCGTGAAACATCACCACGTCGAACGATTCCGCCAGGGTCAGCGCCCGGAAGGCTTCGTGCATCTGGCGGATGGTCTCGCGCAGTTGCATCTCCTTGCTCAGCCGGGAGTTGGTGTTTTCCTTCACATCTGCCACGCTGAACATGTGGATCTTTTGCGTGTAGGTGCGCATCTCCTTGAGCGCCGCGTTAGGCACCGCTTTTTGCACCAGGCTGAAAAGCGTGATCTTGTGCCGCTTGGACAGCTCCTTGATGAAATGGTAATGCCGGTGCGACCCCGGCACCAGCGGGTGATGGAAATCGGGGATGATATATAGTATTTTCATGATGCTGATTGATTCGTTAATGGGTTAATGGGTTAATGGGTTAATGGGTTTAAGGGGTTTCGTCCGTCTTTACCCATCAACCCATTAACATTTTTTTTCAATCTCCTGCCACTGCCACTGCCACTGCCACTGCCACTGCCACTGCCACTGCCACTGCTACTGCCACTGCCACTGCCACTGCTACTTGCTACCCTCCCCAACTGCCGCTTTCGACTCACAATACGGCTTCATCGCCGTATAGAGCGCCTCGAAGGCCACCGGGTAGGGATGCAGCACCCGGTAAGCCTCTCTCCCGGCAAAGGCTTTGACCAGCAGTTCGGACTGCAGCTCGGTCATGCTGTCGAGAAACGGGTTGCGCAGTTCGGGAAAGGCGAAGGTAAAGGCGCGGTAGTGCTCCAGAAACGGCATCAGCTCGTATTGATTGGAGCTGATCATCTGCTCGGCAATCGCTTCTGCGGCGTACGGTTCGACGGTTATCGACGCATCATCATGGCTCATGATCAGGAAGATCTTATCGATCGGAGCGGATTTGCAGAAGCGCTCCTGGAAGATGTCATTCGGCTGCAGGCGCACGTTGAGCTGGCGCTTGAAGGCCGGCAGCGCTTCGCTGAGCACCTTCACCGGAAAGCTTTTGCGCAGGGGGCTTTTGCCCAGGCCGCGCCCAAGCGCATCCATGGTGTGTATGCTCTTGAAGAGCAGCTTCTTCTGACGGCTGATCTTGTCCTGCACATGGGGAATATGACGAAATTGCCAGTCCCACAGCCGGATCGGTTCGGCGATCCCGAAGCATTCGTCACCGCCTTCGGCGATGATGGTCCATTCGTCGGCAATATAAGCCGCGCCGTGATTGGCAAAAGCGAGCAGCCCTTCGGTTTTGCCCCCTTTGGCCCAGCCGGTGACCATATTCGCCACCCCGTTATAGAGAAAGGCGGAGGCGTGCAGCGGCAGATAGCGTTTGCTCAG
>JACKAP010000022.1 GCA_020635015.1 Calditrichia bacterium
AACCCATTAACCCATCAACCCATTAACAAATTTGTTTACATCTGACCAGCATCTTCCATCCTTAACAACTTCTCCAGCATCTCCAACTCCTTGCGCATCACCCAGCGATTGTACAGTTTCTCCTTCGCGCTCTGCTTCCAGAACTGGCTGATGCCGGTAAGGTGGGTGAGGATATTGCGCATCGTCAGCATCCGGAACATCAGCCGCTGCTCAGCCGCGCCGTCGCCGAACCCTTCCAGCAGGGCCTCCTGCAGACGCCCGATGGCGGCGCGGCGGTATTGCGGTTTAAAGGTCAGCAGGCCCAGCTGAAAATGAAGCTTGCTCAGGTCGAGCAGATCGTTTTCCTCCACCATCCGCCCGAAGTCGAGCACCGTGACGGCCTCGCTGCTCACCAGGATGTTGCTGGGATTAAAATCGCTGTGGCTGATGCTGACCCCCAGATCGTTTTCCGGCACCGCGCCTCCCCGGGCGTCCAGGTAATCCAGCACCCGCTTGCGCAGGCTGAGGGGAAAGCCGCGCCGGGCATCCTCGCTGAGCAGCTTCAGGCGCACATCCATATAAGCCTGAAGGTCTTCGATCCGATAGCGCGCCCCGGCCTGGTTCATCACCGACAGTTTATACTGCAGCCACTCTCCGACCCGGCGCAGATGGTCACAGAGCAACTGCAAATCGTCAACCGCCGGGAAAAAGGCCGCTTTCTGCAGAATCAACTGGTAGAGATCCTCCCCGGAACTCTCCTCGCTGGCGAAGAGGTATTGCTCCGGCAGCGCCAGCACCGGCCGCACTACCCGGTATCTGGGCGAATCGGCGAAATGATCATACCAGAACCGGGCAATCTCATAATCGTTCCGGATCTTCTCGATCATTTTTTCATGGCTGCGCTTGCGAGTATTGCGGTAGAGCTTGATGAACACCACCCGGGCATCCCGGTCTCCGACGATGCGTGACCTGGAGATATAAGAGAAGGGCCGGGTGATCGACTGCAGATGCTCCACCCGCAGGAAGCGGCCGATCGGCAGGTTCTGTTCCCAGCTTTCGTGGGGGATTTCGGCGATCAGGTTGTCGAGTTGTTGGTGGCTCATTGTTCTCATGACTTCTTCTGCACAAACCCCAGCTTTTTCAGCACCGGCACTTTGCGGGAGACCTTTTTCAGATCGCCCACGATTTCATCGAAGACTTCATCGACATCGGCGAAGCGGATCACCAGGTGGGCCCCCACGAACGCCACCAGGGCAACCACCGAAATGATGATCATCATCGGCAGGGAATCGACCGCGAACCAGGGACGGGTAAAATATTCCACCAGCAGGCAGGCGCCGATCTGGATCAGACCGTAGACGATCGCCGATTTCTGCGCCATGATGAAATCCCACACCGTCATCGGCAGGTTGCGCACCGCCAGGTTGAGCATCAGGCTCAGACGCACCAGCGACACCGCGGTGACACCGACCGCCACCCCGGCAATGCCGTGGCCCAGGGAGATCGCCACAAACACCGCCACACTGAGAAAGATCAGATAGAGGAAATCGCGCCGGGCGTGATGCCCCACCATGCCTTTCGCTTTCATCAGCGGCTGGAAGATCAGGGTATAGGAATCGATGATCCCGGTAAGGCACATGATCTGCAGCGGCAGAATAGTGCCGACCCATTTTTCGCCATAGACCACGGTGATGAACGAGGGGGAGACAAAGAACAGCCAGATCATCAGCGGATAGGCGATGAAGGAGAGAAAGGTCGCCACCCGCAAAAATCCCCGCACCACCCGGGCGTTGTCGTCCTGGATGCGCGAATAGCTGGAAAAGAGCACACTGTTCACCTTGCGCACCAACTGCTTGCGGGGCAGGCTCATCAGCTCGAAGGCCCGCTCGTAGAACCCCAGTTGGCTGGTGCCGAGGAATTTCCCGATCAGGAAATAATCCACCTTGTTGATCCCGAAGCTGACGAAGGTGCTGAAATAAACCCAGGCGCCAAAGGAGAAACAGTCTTTCAGCGCCCAGCGCCGGAACTTGAAGCGCGGCTTCCAGTTGGCGTATTTCAGGGCAAAGCGGATCGAGGCGGTGCGGTGGCAGAAGCTGCCGATCATGGTGCCCAGCACCAGGGCCCACACGCCGTAGCCGGCGATGGCCAGGATCACCGTGGAGATGATGGTGCCGAACTTGCCGGCCGACTGGGCCATCCCCAATTCCTTGAATCGCATATAGCGTTTGAGGATCGATTCCGGTACGCTGGAGAAGGCCTTGAGCAGAAAGTCGAAAGCGATTACCTGAAGAATCAACTCCAGTCCCGGGGTATTGAAGAACACCGAGTAATAATGAGCGGAGAAGAAGACGATGCCGGCCACCAATGCCATCAGCACCAGGTTAATGATGTAGACGGTATCATAATGTTCGTCTTTTACCTCTTTCAGTTGCACCAGCACGGTGCTGAAGCCGAAATTAGCCAGGCGGCGGGCAAACTGGATAGCGATCGACACCAATCCCATGGTGCCGAAATCCGCCGGCACCAGCAGCCGCGCCAGTATAATGCTGCTGCCGATGCTGACCACAAACTCGATCGAATCGAAAAAAACCGTCCAAAAAACTCCCTCTTTTGCCTGGGAGCCGATATTTTTGCTCATATAGATTCGCTTTCCAATAAAATCCTGCGATAAATTCGCAGCGATTGATACTTGTGAATGAGTGAATGGGTGTATGAGTGAATGGGTATATGGGTTAAACGTCTTCTGAGCGACGTCCGTTTTTCCCCATTCACCCATTCACCCATCCACGCCATCCAACATCAGTTCATTCCGCAATCCGCATTCCGCAATCCGCATTCGTATCACCTTTTCGCCAGCCGGGATAAATTTTCCACCGACTGCACAATCTGCTTGAACACCGTCTGGAACTGCTCGATCCCTTTTCCGTACGGATCGCTGATCTCGATCGGGCGACCGGGATTGCCCTGCAACACCCCCAGGAAGAACAGCTTGTGCCGGATCCGGGGAAACAGCGCCTTCACCCGCTGGTAGAGTTCGAAATCCATGATGAACAGCACCCCGGCCTGTTCGGCGATCTCGGCCGTGAGCAGGCGGGAGCGGTGGGCGGACATGTCCACCTCGAACTGCCGGGCGGCTTCCACCGCCAGCTCCGGGCTGGGACGGTTGATCCGTTCGATCAGGCCGTAGGATTCCACCTGCACCGGGGACGGCTTGCCGTTTTGATTCAATTGCCGGAAATAATAGCCGGCGAAGGGGCTGCGGCAGATATTCCCCTTACACACAAAGGCGATGCTGGGATTCTGCTGCAGCAACCGGCGGATACGGCGCGCCTGGCGGCGGCGGCTCAGGGCGTTGTAGCGATAGTTCAGCTTGATGCCGGCGTGGTAGAGCTTGTCCCAGGCCCCGCGAAACTGCTCGCCGATATACTTGCCCACCACGTGGCGGCCGGGGCGGAGATCGTCCCACACCAGGGTGTCATAGCGTTCGCGCAGCAGCAGCAGGTGCTTCACCTCGCCCAGCACCCGGGGGAGCGGCAGGGTCATCAGAAACGGATTCTTTTTGTCGGCGCGCAGGTTTTCCTTGAACCAGTTGAAATCGTTTACCAGGTTGCGGCAATAGATGTTATTGCGGTAAGTGACTTTTTCCGGTACTTTGTTCAGCACCAGCATGTCAAAAAGCAGGGCGGGAAAATCCACTCCCGCCGCCACCGGCAGGGGCAACGACCCCCAGAAGCGCCCGTTGATCTCGATCAACACCCCTTCCCGGGTGGCATAGTCGTACTTGTACTCCACCATCGCCACCCCGGTCCACTTCAGTTCGTTAAGCATCCGCACCGAAGCCTCATACAGTTCAGGGATCAGCGGGGCGCTTTTGCGGTAGGAGCTGCCGCCGCCGCCCAGGGGCTCATGCACCCGGTCGTGCTGAAACGCGGCAATCACCTCGCCGTTGCGGGTGAGGAACTCCTGCCCCACCCCGATCCCGCGATGAAACGACTGGATCAGCACCGGGCAGAGGGTCAGCAGCCGGCGCAGCCGCTGTTCCAGGTCGTCGCGGTCTTTCGCCAGCTCCACATGGAGATCATGGCGTACCTTGCCGATCCACACCTTGGAGGAAACCGGTTTGACGATCAGGGGGAATTTAAACTCCCGGGCAATCCGTTCCAGGTCATCCAGGCTGTCCACCTGCTCCGTGCGAGGACAGGGCGCTCCCACCGCCCGGGCCAGTTCCAGGGTCTTGCTTTTTTCGTAGGTATACTCGAAGCCGCGGTCATCGGGGATCGCCAGCCGGGCCAGCGGTTCCAGTTCGCGGCGGTGGCGGATCACCGGCACCAGATACTTGTCGACGGTGGGGATCACCAGGTCGTAGGGTTCCGCTTCCAGCCGCGCCTTCAGCGCCGCCACCCAGGCTTCCGGCTCCCTCCCGGCGTTGGGGAATTGAAATACCTGCCGGGTATAGCGGGAGAGCTCCGGCACCGCAAAGGGAATGTCCTTGCCCAGGTGCACTTCCACCCCATGCCGCCCCAGAGAGCGCACCACCGTCAGGGCGCTGCGCTCATCGACGCCCAAGACCAGGGCTTTGTGTTTGATTGCTGTCACGGATTTCCTGCCTTTACAGGCTTGCAATTAGCCACAGAGGCACAGAGAGCACAGAGTTTTTTAGCTGTCAGTTATCAGTTGTCAGTCGTCAGTTCTCTGTGTGCTCTGTGTCTCTGTGGCAAAAGAATTCTTTTCTATCACTTAATAATTTTTTCAAACTGCCGTATAGACTTGGCCATATTGTAAGCCTCGCGCTTCTCGCGGATCACCTCACTGTTGAAATAGGGATGGTGATAGAGGAAGGCGATGGCTTTTTCCACGTCGGCCACGTCGTTGAAGTCGGCGAACACTCCGAAGTCGCTGCCGACCATATGTTCGGTCGAGCTGTTCTTCTCCGCCACCGCCAGGATCGGTTTCTGCAAGCAGAGGTAGTCGAAGAACTTTCCGGGCAGTTGCAGTTGGGTCACCGGCTGGAGCAGGATCAGCACATGGCTCTCCAGCATGTATTGCATTACGGTATTGTAGCTGACCGGGGGCATGAACTTCACAATGTCATCGATGCCCATCTCCTTCACCAGGCCGGGGGTATGGGCCTGATCCGGGGTAATGCCGCCGATGAACAGGAACTCAATCCCGTTACGGTCGATCTGATTTTTATCCACCAGATGCTTCAGCGCGTGAATGATCGGGGTGGGATTGCGGTATTTATACAGCGAGCCGGCGTGAATGAATTTCACTTTCTCCGGCTGTTTATCCCGGCCGTTCGGCTGCAGCAGCGGCTGCACTTGATCGGGATCGTAGCCGTTGGAGAACCAGATGAATTTTTCCGCCGGCAGATGGGGATAGGCCTTCACATAATCCTCGCGCATCTCCCGGGTTACCAGGATCACCTTATCGGCGGTGCGCACCACCCAGTCTTCGAACTTGACGATCCGCTGATGCTTCCATTGCTCGAAGCGGTTGAGCTCCCGCTCCTCATCGTGCCAGGGGGAGCGGGCCCAGGGATCGCGGAAATCCACCACCAGCTTGCGCCCGGTAAGCCGCTTCAAAATGGCGGAAATCAGGTGCAGGCTGTGCGGCGGGGAGCTGGAGAAGATCACATCGATCTTCTGCTTGCGGATCACCCGGTAACCCCTCCAAACCGCCAGGGGCAGCCAGGTAATGTTCTTATCCGGGAACTGCATGATGTCGGTAAAAAAATCCTTGATCTGTTGCCAAAGGCTCTTCTTTTGCTTGATCTTGTCTGAATAATCCTGCGCGCCTTCACTGCCGGGATCCTGTTTGGGCTTGGGGCGGGGTTTAGCGGCGCCGTTGGCGTTGATCGCGCCATTGGATTTCCCGCGCAGCGATTCCCGCAAGTTGAGCAGGTAAAACACCGGATCGACCTTTCCGGTGCGGTGGATTTTCAATTTCGCCAGCAACTCATCCTTATCGTCGTCGGTGCGATGGCTGAGGTCGGGATAATAATTTTCCTTCAAGGTCAGGATCGACACGCCCCAATTCACCGGATCGAGGAACTTGCAGATCCGCAGGATCCGCTGGGTGCCGATGGAGATCGAGGGCGGAAAGTTGGTGGAAATAATCAAGAGCTTTTTCATTTGCTTACCGGATTTGAGATAATGGGAGTTCCGTCTTCCACATCCACAGAGATTGGTTTGTTCAGTTCTTTTTGCATCTGGTCAATTTCAGTATTCATAATATTTTGCAGCATCAGGGCAAACGCGCATAACCAGTAAACCACCTCGGCATACTGGCGACTGTGGAAGAAGCCGGCGCCGATCAGCCCCATCAGCGCCAGTTGCACGGCGGTGGCTTCCATCGAATACTTCGCCATTGCCGGCATTCGGCTTGCCGTTCGTTTAATGCGGGCCAGCACGATGAAGGTATGGGCCAGGAAAGCCAGGTAGAAAAACAGCCCGAAAAATCCCCAGTCGGTGCCGACCGCGACAAAGGTATTATGCTGCGATTTCGAATCGCTGATCTCCGGGATATAATCGGTGGAGAGTTCGATAAACCCTCCGCCCCCCACACCGAAGGGATGGGCTTTCCACATTTCCCAGGCCCCTTCCCAGATGTGAAACCGGCTGGTCGCCGAGCCGTCGTCATAGGTCTCGGTCGACTGCCGTTCCTTGAAATCTTCATTGGTCAGGTGCATAAACAGGAATCCGGCCACCAGCACCGCCAGGATCGCGGCGAAGCGCACCTTTCCTTTAAACAGAAAAACCGAAAGCATTCCGATGGCGGCAAATCCCAGCAGAGTGGCCCGGCTGTTGGCGAGGATGATCAGGTTGATGCAGAACGGCACTCCCAGCACCACCAGCGCCTTGCCCCAGCGGTTGCCGTTCAGGAAATACACCCCGAAGAACGGCATCAGGGCCATCACATGGGCAGACACCGCGTTTTCTTCCGTGGCGTTGGGCGCCACCACCCCGATGTCGCGGTTGCCCCCCACGTCCCAGGCGACAAACCCCCAGTAGCTGGTCCAAAGGATCAGCAGCCAGATCATCATCTTATAGTCTTTATAAGTACGCACCAGGCTGGCGATTAGTAAAAAGCTGATCATCACTTTCAGAACCTCGACCGCTTTATCCATGCTGAGGTCGGGCATCACCGCCACACCTACCGACACCCAGAGCATGTTGATCACCATCAGCCCCAGCCAGATGGAAGTCTGATAAGAAGGCTTTTCCAGCGGCGCCATCTTCTGACGGTGGATAATCCAACTGGCCAGAGTAGCCAGGGCGATGACCAGCGACCAGCGACCGCCGACAAAATCCGGCACTTCATCTCCCCACCAGTAATAAGGAGGATGATTGTACCAATGGAACATATAGGTCAACACCCCATAATAGGGATTGCGGAAGGTCATGATCAGACCGGTCACATAAAATAAGAGAAATATTGCTGCACTTGCACTCATGATCCGCCTTTATGGTTTTAGATCAGGTCAGGCGATAATTTAATTTCTAACTGCATTCGCCTTTGTGACCGATTCTCACCAGGGATAAACTAAAAATTAACACGCTATCGCGACAGCCGGTTTTTCACCGAATCCCAGAACGGCGCCAGCGTCGGCATGGGGTCGCTCCAGCGGAAGTGAGGCAGCACCTGCGGCTTGGCGATACTTTTCATCCATCCCCAGAAACTCAGTTCGTTCAGGGCTTTCAGTTCCTTATAAGCCAGGTAATCCCGGCGCGGGAACCACAGCGTGACGTTCTGCTTGTAGCCGTTCAGCGAGGGCAGGGGCCGCCCCGCCAGGTGATTGTAGATCAGTAGCGAGATATCCATCCCGCAGCGCACCAACTGCTCGTGGGCGGCGGTAAAGCGGGGATTGCATTCGATAATCTTCCACTGCCCGTCGCGCAGATCCTTCTTAAACTCCACATTACCCAGTCCGCGCAGGCCGACGCCCAGGAAAAATTTTTTCCCGATCTCCGCGACTTCCTCCACCCATTCGGTGATGTGATAGCTTCCCTGACCGTTGTTCTTAGGAAAACGGCGTACCACCCGCTTGGTGAAGTGGAACAGCAGTTGTCCGTTTTTATCGATATAAGTATAATAGCTGGCCAACTGGGTATCCGGTCCCGGGATCATCTCGCTCAGGATCACCTTCAGGCCATGACTGAGCACCTGTTCCAGCCGCGCTTCCAGCTCCTCCCAGTTGTTCACGAAAAAGAGCTTTTCCCCATTAAAGGCCTTTTGGAATAGGTGGGAATGTTGCGGTTTGACGATCAGGGGAAATTTGATATTGCGGTCGATGCCGGCAATGTCTTCCCGGCGCTCCACCGCCGCATAGAGCGGAATGGGGATGCCTGCCGCCCGGGCCATATCCATGGTTTTGCGCTTGTTGAGCATTGCCAGCACAAAGTCGGTTTCAGAATCATCTAAAATATAGTGCGCCTCCAGCTCCTTGCGGTGGCGGGCAATGAACTCCAGCCCGTCATCATTGCAAGGGAAGATGATGCTGCCGTGCAGCTCAGGATGGCTTCCGCGCAGCAGCAGGTCGCTCCAGACCGCATCCACCTGCTTCTTATCTTGAATCGGAAACACTTTTTTAGCATAACGAGTAAAGGTGGCGCAGTTTCTTTCCAGCACCGAAAGGTAAATATCCACCCCATGTTTGCCCAGGCTCCGGGCCACCGCCAGCGCATTGGATGATCCGCCCAGGATCACCACCGGAGGTTTGTTGGTTTTTGCAGTCGTCATTTTTCGTCTCAGTCTTGTGCGTATCGTATGGTTGGGGTTTGTTGACTCGCTTTCGCGAAAATGTATTCGATGATCTTCTGCGCCACCGGCACCCCCTCCGCCGGATTGTTGATCAGATAATGATGGTGGATGCCGGGGTTGGTGTTGATCTCATTGATCACCCCACCCACCGCTTCCAGCGGCTTGCTCACGTCCGGGGTGATCAGGTCCACCCCCACCAGCTCCAGCTTGAACATCCGGGCAATCTCCGCCCCATAGCGGATGGTGTCGGGATGCACTTCCGCAGTCACCGATTCGTTCTCCGCCGCAGTATTCTGGTTGCAGACGGTCTTCAGCAGCACCTTTTCCCCCGGTTCGGGGACGTGCCGTAAGGTCAGCCCCTGGCGGCGCAGGCAGAGGATGGTTTCGTAATCGATTACCAGCGGCGACAGAGCGGTCAACTTGGCGTCGGTCAGCCGGCGGCGGTTTTCTTCCAGCATCAGCTTTTTGATGCTGGAGCGGCCGTCCCCCATCACCGTCGGTGGATTGCGCCGCACGGCATCGAGAAACTCCCCGCCCAGGTAGATCAGGCGGTAGGAATCGCCGGGAATCTCCTGCTCGATCAGCAGGCGGGGGGAGAAGGTAGCCGCCCACAGCGAGGCTTTCTTCAATTGACGGCGGGTGAGGATCTTGGTGGTAATCCCATTACCGGCCCCGCTGCCCGCGGCGGGCTTGACCACGCAGGGGCCCCCGGTTTTCCGGATAAAGTCCATCGCCTTGCCCAGATCATGCATACTGTATTCGCAATAATCCTGGATCGGATAATTCCCTTCGCTGAGCAGCCGGTGCACCAGCGGTTTGTTGCCGGCCATGCGCAGGCTGAGATGATCGTCGAGCATTACCTTGGCTTCCAGCACAAAGGTCCAGTCGCCGTTATAGGTGATCTTAAAATAACCGTTTCCAAAATCTTCGATCTCCGCCCCCATATTCGCGGCGGTCTTACGCCAGAGGTCTTCATAAAAACGGAAGCGAAATTTCTCGAAGCGGGGCCGGTCCGCCACCCGGTGATCCTGCAAATACCGCCGCACCCGGGTGATGTGAACCTGGAGATCGCTGGTGATGTTTTGTATCATAGGCTTGAATACTTTCTTAAGTTATTCAGCCACAGAGGCACAGAGATCACAGAGATGTCAGTTGTCAATTCTCTGAGTTCTCTGTGGCTCTGTGGCAAAAAAATCATTTCAACTCAACATATTAATAGAGCCTCCAAAACCGCCACATCTCTCACCCAACCCGCACTGATTATAGGAGTTTATTTCCCGCAGTTGATGCCCGGCGTCAAAAAATCCCACAAATCCTTTTCAGCGGCTGGATGCTGGATGCTGGATGCTGGATAAAAAAACGAACTCTACATACACATTCAAGTATTTCTCTCAACATATCCTTTATCCTTCCCCCTTTATCCAGTATCCAGTATCCAGCATCCAGCATCTTTCCGTACTAAGGCTGCTCCCGATCCATGTTTGAGACCGTCTTCCCCGCCGGAGGCAGCATCCCTTCCGCGCGCAGGCGCCGGATGAATTCCGGGATGAAAATCCGCACCCCGAACGGGTTGAGATATTCTTTGTCGTGAAAATGGCGGTTAGAATCCAGGGGAAGGTCGATCCGGTTGAAATCCAGGAACAGCACCCCATGCTTGCGGGCGATATCAGCGAAGGCCCCCGCCACCTCGTCATAGTTGGCGATAAGCTGCAGGTTCTCCCGCGCTTCCGGCTTGGTGAGCAGCACGATCTTCTTGTTTTTGCGCTGCACAAATTCGATCAGCTTTTCCAGATAGTACAGCTGAACGGCCGCCGGGGTAATGTCGGCCGGGGTGATCGCGTCGTAATAGGCTTCATCCACCGCTTCGTAATAGTCGGTGGCGCCATTTTCCAGGTAACTGGAGAACTCCACATACCCCCGGGAGATATAGGCTTCGCCATCCTGTGCTTCCTGGCGCAGATCCGATTCGCGCCCGCTGAGGTGAAGCAGCCATTTCGAGACCACCCCATTGATGGCATGGGGGCTGTTGATGGCGAAGGCCATCGGCCACAGCTCCCGGCGATAGGGCATGTTGACGACCAGATCGTAGAAGCTCTCCAGCCCGTCGCGGTCGATCACGTGGTAGTTGAGGTCCAGCACCACCAGTTCCGGGTCGAGCTGCTCGAAGTAGGCGCGCAGCAGAAAATAGCTGTTCAGCGGGGTCTGCCCGGTGGTGCCCAGGTTGAAGCTGCTGTAGCCTTCCTCGGCGTAGATCCGGGGATCATGGGTGCGGTAGCAGTGGGAAGATCCCAGGAACAGGATATCGACATCGCCATAATTTTCGATGTCCTGAAAGCGCTGCAGGGCAAAGCCGAATCCGCCCGGCTGCACCGGATTGCGGGTGGCGATCTTCATCGCTGAGGTGTTGCCGATCTGGATCAGCGACAGCAGCAGCGCGCCCAGCAGGTACGCTGCCAGGCCGAGTATCAAAAATCTGAGGGTGCGAAAAACGATCTTCATCATCAAAATTGGAAATAAATAAATTCACTGTGATTGAATACCCCAAAGAAGGCAATCGCCAGCAGCAGCAGGTAATACACCGACCAGCGCAGCGCCGCCGGGCGGGCGGTGATCCAGCTATGCACCTTGCCGCGGCTCTGCAGCAGGTGGGCCAGTTCCAGGAAGAGGATCGAGCCGATCGCCACCAGCAGTTCCCCCCACCCCAGGGCGATATTCAGTGACTTAAGGGATTCCAGGGAGAAATCCAGCACGGCCATATTACCGATAATCATGAAGGCCTCGCTAAGCGAGTTAGCCCGGAAAAAGATCCAGGCGAACAACACCAGGTGGAAGGTGATCAGGGTGCGAAGCAGGTTGTGCAGGGCCGGCCGTTTTGCCAGGCCGCTCCAGTGGGCCAGTTTTTGGCGCCAGTCCGCGGTAACAATAGCAAAGATCAGGTAGCCTCCGTGCAGCGCGCCCCAGACCACGAATGTCCAGTTGGCCCCGTGCCACAGGCCGCTGATCACAAACACCGCGAAGAGATTGAAATACCAGCGCTGCTTGCCCACCCGGTTACCCCCGAGCGGAATGTAGAGATAATCCCGAAACCAGGTGGAAAGGGAGATATGCCAGCGGCGCCAGAATTCCGAGATCGATTTGGAAAAATAAGGCTGGCGGAAGTTGGTCATCAGGTCGTAGCCCATCACCCGGGCGGCGCCGATGGCGATGTCCGAGTAGCCGGAAAAATCGCAATAGATCTGAATCGCGAAGAAATAAGTCGCCAGCAGCAACGTCAATCCCTGGTATTCCGCGGGGTGATTGTAGGCTTCGTTAACGTAGATCGCCAGGCGGTCGGCAATGACCAGTTTCTTGAAGAATCCCCAGAGCATCAGGCGCAGGCCGGAAACCACCCGCTCGTAGTCGAATTTAAACACCCGGTCGAACTGAGGGAGCAGGCGCAGCGAGCGCTCGATCGGGCCGGCGACCAACTGAGGAAAGAACGCCACGTAGAGGGCGAACTTGCCCAGGTGCCGCTCCGGCTGCTGTTCCCCGCGGTAGACGTCGATGGTGTAGCTCATGCTCTGGAAGGTGTAGAACGAGATGCCCACCGGCAGGAGCAGGTCGAACATCGGCATGTCATAAAAGATGTTGAACTGGTTGAGCGCCACCCGGAGGGATTCGCTGAAAAAGTTGGCATATTTGAAGGTAAAGAGAATCCCCAGGTTGGCAACGAGGCTGAGCAGCAGGTATTTTTTCCGCCGGGATCGAACGGTGGTTTTCCCCATGCGCAGGCCGGCAACATAATCGATCAGGGTGGAGATGACGATCAGCACCAGGTATTCCGCCTTCCAGCACATATAAAAATAGTAGCTGGCTCCCAGCAGAAAAGCCCAGCGAAAGCGCGGCGGCAGCAGGAAATAGCCGATCACCACCAGGGGAAAAAAGATTGCGAATTCGAAAGAGTTGAAGAGCATATATCAAACCGCCTGGCGGCGCTGTTTCTCATTGGCCTTTTGCTGATACAAGTCGCTGAACAATTGCTCATAATTGGCCACGGTGCGCGCCAGGGAGAAGGACTCGCGGATACGCTGCAGCCCCGCCGCGGCAAAGCGCTGCCGCAGCGCCGGATCGGCATGGAGCCGCCGGAGCGCTTCCGCCAGCGCCGCCTCCTCACCGACCGGGAACAGCAGGCCGGTCTCATTCTCCGCTACCAGTTCAGGATTCCCGCCGGTGTCGGTGGCGATCACCGGAATGCCGCAGGACATCGCCTCCAGGATCACGTTGGAGCAGCCCTCGCTGATCGAGCTGAGTACGAACACATCGAACATGTTGAGCAGTTGTTCCGGCTGGGAAGTGGGAGGAATGAAGATCACCTTTTCGGCGATGCCCAGCTCCTTGACCAACGCTTCGTAGCGGCGTTTGTAGGTCTCGCCGGTCTCGCCGCCGCCGCCCACCAGCGCCAGCCGGGCCTCCGGCACCTGCTGCTGAAAGCGGGCAAATCCCCGGATCAGGGTAAAATGATCCTTCACCGGATGGAACCGCCCGACCGTCCCCACCAGGAAACTGTCCTCCAGCTTAAATTCCCGGCGGTAGCGTTCCCGGTCTTCCGGCGAGGGATGAAAGCGGGTATGGTCGGTGCCGTTGTAAACCACGGCAATATTATGCTTGCGATAGTCGAATTCCTCGCGCAGTTTCTGGGCCAGGTCTCCCACCACCACCGTCACCGCATCAAACTTTCCCCACACCCAGCGCTGCAGATGATCCTTGAGGGAGGAGCGCTCGAAGGTGCCGTGCTCGCCATGGATCTTCACCGGCACCTTTGCCCACTTCGCCGCCAGATAGCCCTCCAGCAGGGTATTCCAGGAATGGGTGTAAATCACATCATAGCGGTTCTGCTTCAGCACTTCCGCCAGGGCCGGCACCTGCTTGAGGCTGTTCCCGGACACCTGCTTCAGGCGCACGATGTTAAAGCGCTCCAGGTCGAGCAACTCCGGATAACGCACATCCTTCATCACGATGATATCGACTTCGAATTTTTCCGGATCCATCCCGGAAACGATTTTCAGCACGCCCTGCTCTTTTCCGGCCGGGCCAACGATGTGCAGCAGATGAGCAACTTTGATTCGGGTCATGTCTCAGGGAATATTTTTGATGATTTGAGGACCGACGATCCGGGTAACGCTCAGCGGCAGCTTGGTCCAGGTTTTGATGGCCAGGGAGAACTTTGCGTTGTCCGGGTTGAGTTCCGGCAGGCGCTCGCCTTCCGGCAGCACATAATACCAGTAGAGGGCCTGCTCCCGGGAGGGCCACTGCTTCTTGAAGCGGTAGGTGCCGGAATCCGGAGTGCAGCGCCCGAAGTCGAATTGCTTCGCCCCTTTTTCGATCGCCAGGCGGAAGGACTCCCAGTAGAGCAGCATATTGGGGCTGAAGCGGTTATATTCGCGCAGGGAAGAGGCCCAGGGAATCTCCATAACATCCTTATAATGGATCAGGAACGCCCCGGCGCAGGCGGTGCCATCCTCGGCGTAGACCGTCACGATGAATGCGTTTTGGGGGAACTGTTCCAGGATCGCCCGGAAAAAGGATTTCGGCAGCGGCGGGGTTCCCAGCTCGCGCATGTTGATAGTGAAAACCTTGTAAAAATCCTCCAGCAGTTCCGTGCCGCCGCTGCGCCCGCTCATGTTCTCTTTCATCGGCCGGCGCACCTGGCTGCGAACCTTGGCTTTCAGCGAAGCCATCAGGATCTCGGGATCCTCCGGCAGGTCCATGAAGAAGGTCACCTTGTGCTGCTTGCAGGGCAGTTGGCTCTCAATCGGGCGGTCCATCCGCAATTCGATATGCTGGTAGCGCTGTTCGCTGCGCAGTCCCGCCAGGTATCGCTCCAGGGGAGTGATCAATTCATCGGAAGCAAGCAGCGGTCCGCCATAGTTGATGAAGGGCTGGGAGACGGCAAATCGCCCAAAGATCCGGGAATTGAACTCGGTCAGGGGCAGGATACCGGCCAGCGTTCCCGCTTCTTCCAAAGTGATATAATGGGTACGGCGGCCAAGGGTGCGGGCCACCACGGCGTCCCACTCCGGAAGATGATAAAGCTTGCCCCCGGGATGGCCGGCGACGAATGCTTCCCAACCGGCCGGCGCGGCGGTATGGGAGGTAATTTTCAAGGCATTCATGACGAGATTTTGATCTTGCTTAACCATTCGCGATTTTCCCGGTACCACTCGAGCACTTTCCGCAATCCGGTTTCCAGCGGGGTGCCTGGCTTCCAGTTAAGTAATTTTTCGGTTTCGCTGAGATCCGCCCAGGTGATCAGGTTGTCGGCCGGATGGCGATCATGGAAATTAATTTTCACTTCTTTTTCCATCAACTGTTCCAGCAGCCGGATCATTTTGAGCAGCTCCACCGGGCGGTCATTTCCCACGTTATAAATGTGGTAGCCGCGCAGTGCCAGCCCCCGCACCGTGGCGTCGGCCACGTCATCTACGAAGGTGAAATCCCGCGACTGTCCCCCGTCGCCAAAGACATCGATCGGCAAGCCCTTATCGATTTTCAGGATAAAATTGAAGTAGGACATGTCCGGCCGCCCCGCCGGTCCGTAAACCGTAAAATAACGGGGGATGAACACATCGATCCCGTAGAGGTAGTGATACGAATAGGCCATCGCCTCCGCGGCTTTCTTCGAGGCGGCGTAGGGCGACAGCGGGGTGTCGGTGCGATTGCTGACACTGAAAGGGGTGTCGGTCATGCCGTAGATGCTGGAGGTGGAGGCCAACATGAATTTGTTGACCCCATACTGGCGGCTGCACTCCAACAGGTTGAGGGTGCCCTCGGTATTGGTCTGGTAATAGATCCAGGGATCTTCCACGCTCGCCCGCACCCCCGCCCGCGCCGCCAGGTTGAAGGTGGCGTCAAAATGGTGCGACTGATAAAGCGCTTCTACCGTTTTCCGGTCACGCACGTCGCCGCGGGTAAATTGAAAATTATCGTGTGATTGTAATTGCCGTAGCCGCCATTCCTTCAAGCTAGGATCGTAATAATCATTCAGATCATCGATGCCCACCACACCTTGCCCTTGGGCCAGTAACTTTTCCGCCACTTTAGCACCGATAAATCCGGCGCATCCAGTCACCAAATATTGTTTCATGCACATCCCCTCTATCGCAAAGCATCAATTGTCTATCGCTAAATTAAACCGCCAGTTTATCGAATATTTCCCACCGGGGCAAGTGCTGCGCCAAAAAAGTCACACCGGATTTTCCAATATTCGCCGCCGGCCTTAGGGCAGGGTCGCTGCGGCGAGGCAGCCGGGCTGAGTGCAGGTTGCAGAAAGTGGAGGCATTCTCGGTGTGACGGTGATCGGTATCCAGCCCGGCGCCTTTTTCCGGAAAAGGCGCCGGGTGGAGAAAGTATTAATAATTGTAGTAAGAGTACTGGTAACGCTCTTTCTTCATATCCATCTTCACCATGTTCAGCACCAGACCGAGAACATTTTCCCGGATATTGGGATACTCGTGCAGCTTCTGGTTCAACTGGTCGATGTTGGTATAATCGGCCCGCACCACCACCACCACCCCGCCGACATTGCTGGAGAGGATAGCGGAATCCGAGCTGGCCTGGAACGGCGCAGTATCCAGGATCACCATTCCGAAGCGCGATTTGAGCACGTTCAGCAGGTTAACCATCCGCTCCGAACCGAGCATTTCGGTCGGATTGGGGATCGGCGAACCGGTGGTGATCAGGTACAGATTGGGAATGATCGTCTTCTGGATCAGCTTGTTCACGTTGTCATAATCCACGGTTGCCTTGGAGATCAGGAAGTCGCCCAGGCCGGGTTTCTTCTTATTGCCGTACACATTATGCAGCACCCCCCGGCGCAGGTCGGCGTCGATCAGCAGGGTGGAGATCTTCTGCTGGGCGAAGGTGATCGCCAGATTGGAAGAGGTCAGGGATTTACCCTCGCTGGGACGCAGGCTGGTCAGCAGGAACGAAGAAAGGTTCTTGTTCTGGTTCATGAACAGCAGCTTGGTGCGCAGGTCGCGGTACGACTCCGACTCCAGGGTTGGGGAATAATCCAGGGTAATCAGCTTGGTATCGCGTTTGCCCTTGATATCCTTCACATTCTCCGGGGTATCTTCACCGTTTTTGATCACCGGAATGGTGCCGATTACCGGCAGCTTCAGTCGGCTTTCCAGGTCTTCAGCGGTCTGCACGGTCTTGTCAAAGAATTCCAGAACAATCGCCAAACCCAGTCCCATCCCCAACCCTAACAGCAGCCCAAGCAGGGATTTTTTCAGGATAATCGAAAAGCTGCCCTGCAGCGGCGGAGCGACGGCGCGGTCGAGCACAAACACATCGCCCACTTCCACTTCTGTATTGATCTTGGCCTGATTGTACTTGGTCAGCACCGACTCATACAGCGCGTTTTTGACATCCTGGTCGACCACCAGTTCGGAGAGCTGGCGCTGCTTGGCGGGCATGGCGCGCTGAATGTTGCGGGTGCGATCGATATTGCGATCCAGAGTTGCCACCCGGTTTTCCAGCTTGCCGATATGCTCTTCCGCCGCAGCGGCAATCTTGGAGAAGAGCGGCTCAAGTTGAGCGTTCACTTCCAGCAGCTTGGGATGGCGGGCATGATATTTCTGGGCGATCATTGCGTCTCTCTGGGTCGACAACTGGTTGAACTCGGCGTCGAACACCGTGGCCGAAGGCAGGCCTTCCGCCAGCAGGTAGGAGAGCAGTTCACGGTTTTGATTGATCTTCTCTTCGATGTCGGTCGCCGCGGCAGAACGGGTAATGCGGTTGCGCATATCATTGATCTTGAGCTGGAAATCGTTCTTATTCTGCTCCAGGCCGCTGATCTGGGCGGTGGTCGCATCTTCCTGCACCTGGGGATTCATTTCCCGGAAACGCTGCAGGCGGCGGTTGGAATTTTCCAGGTCCTGCCGGGCCACTTCCAATTGCTCTTCCAGGTATCCCAGCGCCTCATTGCTCTTGCGGTTTTTGATATAGGAATCGAATTCCACAAATTTGTCCGCCAGCACATTGGCCACCTCCGCCGCCATGTTGGGGGAAGCGTAGGTCGCCGTAATCAGCAGGTTGTTCTTGGTTTTGCGGTCCAGCCAGCTGTAGGAAGTGCGGCTTTTCAGGGTGCTGATCGCCCGTTCGGGATTGCTGACCCGGAACTGCACTTGCTTTAACTCGCTGTTAACCAGGAATTCCTCGTTAAGATGAAAGGTAATATTGTTCACCTGTACGGTATCTTCGGGCAAAAAGGACAGCAGCAACTGGTCTCTAGCCTTATCTGCCTGCTCAGCGTAATATAATTCGTATTGGGTCTCCCCGGGAAAAACGGTATAGAAACCGGCGACGCTGCTTGGCTTGACGTTTACGTACTCGAATAGGTTGGTACGGCTAACGTTCTCGGTGGTAACCGAAAGCGTAAGCTGCAACTCTTCCACCACCTGGGTCAGCAGGCTGGAGATCTCCAGCCAGGCGGCCTTGCTTTCGTTCACCTTTTCGCCGCCCTCGGCATTGAGCACCTGACCGCGGGAATCCTGGAAGTGCAGCAGGGCGCTGGCGGAATAGACCGGCGCGCTGTCATAGACGATCACATAGCCCAGCCAGGCGACGAAAACCGTCAGGAAGGTGGTCAGGATGACCCACTTCCGCTTCTTCAGGATGCGGATATAGCGTTTTATCTCATTGTCGCTATCGGCAAAGCTGTTGTTCATTTTTCCCATACCATTACTGCTGATATTCATTGCTGGCCTCTTTGATATTTTTAATTACCACGAACGATAAACCGTTGATACGTTATATACAGGGTCAGGGCGGAGGCCGCAGCGGTGACGAAGGTCAGGTAGCTGCGCGCGCGCTCCAGTTTGCCGGGTTTGTTGGGCGACTTCACCCAAATCTGGTCGCCGGAACGGAAGCCCATGCGTTTGAGCGAGATGCCGGTTTGCAGGGAAGGGATCAGGTTGTTTTCCACATCCTTGCCGCTGCGTTTCCAGCGCATCTCTTTCAATCCGTTTTCATCCATGGTGCCGCCCACCTCGTACATCACTTCCCACAGGGAGCGCTCTTCATCGAAATAGTAGAATCCCGGGCGGGGCACCCCACCGAGCACGCTGATGCGGATCATCGGCTTCACCTGGATATTGGGATATATCAGTTCATCTTTATATTGTTCCCGGATAAAGGCAACAAATTGGTCGCGGGTCATGTGGCTGATCTTGGTTTTGCCGTACACCGGCAGCTCCACATATCCGCGGTCGTCAATCGGGAACACATTATTTAACAGAGAAGTGGAATCCGGCAGGGTAGAAATGGATACCGCATCTCCGGGAATAAATACGAGGTTAGACTGGTTACTTCCCTGTAAGGACAAGGCATGTCCGTTCTCTCCTGAATTTCCAGCGCCCGGCTCGCCGGCAACGGCCGCCATGGCAAAAAATAAAGCAATCAAAATCAGCCACGATTGCTTCTCGAGATACTTGCAGCAAACATTTGTAATCACCATTAACCTCCAAAAAATTTACGCTTTAGGCAGATCGAAAGAATCGATACCGTTTCTCTTTTGTATCCAGTTCTAATGACTTCAAGAGGGATTTTAATTTAAAGTAACCGATTTTAACCGCGCCGTATTCCGGCTCACGCAGTTTTTTGCGAATGTTCCAGACGCTCAGATAAGGATCATTGGCAATGATATCGCGAACCTTGTCGGGCAGCGGCATCACTTTGATATTGATTCTCCGGGCATACTTATCCGGATCAAATTCCACATAATTGGATTGATCGCGCTTCGCACCGGATTTGGTAATGCCTTCATTGGCCAGAATGCCGTCAATATTGATATCGATCTCTTCATCGATAATGACCCCCTGGTTTTCATCGACCGGCGCCTTGGGGGTATAGACCGGCGCTTCCGGCGTTTCTTCGACCTTGTCATTTTCGGCAGGGTCGTCGGGAAGATTAAGCGCCTCTTCAATCGGCCGGGTGCGTTCCGGCTGCGGCGCCTTGGGCGACGCTTGCGGGGGGGACTTCGGCGTAGGCGGCGTTTCGGCGCGTGGCTTCGGCGTAGGCGGCGGCGTTTCGGCGCGCGGCTTCGGCGGAGGCGTCACAATCGGGGCTTTCGGAGGCGGAGGCGGGGGCGTTTCCACCGTTTTTTTCTCCACCCGTCCCGGGCTGCTGCTGACGTTCATGCTCTTCAAGGCATCCGCTACCGACGCATATTCGGATATGATATGATAAAACTCCAGCATCTGATAAATTTCATAAATTTCCGGACCCATATTGGCTAATTTAATGTCGCCGCCGTTTTCCCGGAAGCGTTTGATCTCTCCGATCAACACCCCCCAGCCGGCACTGCTCATGTAGACCAGATGCTGCAGATCAAACACCAGATTATAGAATTGCTTCGCCAGACAATCGTCGATAGTCTTCTGCAGTACATGGCAGTTGGCCTGATCGACATAGCCGTTGATCTCAACCACCAGGACATTGGCTGTAGCATCTACAACCGTCGTTTTGATTTTGATACCTTCTTGCTCACTCATCTCGATCGTTTTCATTTTTGTTAGCTTTATGGTTTAGTCATTTCTGGTTCAAATAACGCCTGAAGCGGCTCAATTAACCTTCACGGCGGAGGAACGATTGCGATATTGAACAAGTGAATGTACGCATCCCGGCGTCGAATTACAAAATTTCACCATTTAAGATTTCAAAAAGCGTATCCATCCCACTCAAAATTTTGCACCGCAAGATATTGCCTGCCGCAGACATGTCTGTGACATGTCGCATAAAATAATTAGCGTATATATTTCAAACCTTCAGCAACATATCCCGGGATGCTTCCCGGAAAGAGGTAAACGGAAACCTGCTGGTAACCACATCCAGCCGTTTCAGGAATTTGTCGATTCCCATATAATGACGCATCCGGCTGGCAAGGCCCAGTTCCACTTTCGGCAGCCCGGTATCGAACTCCCAGGGGTGGGCGTAGAACATGATCGCCTGCCCGCTGCGCTGGCAACGCTTCATCAGGTTCAGGGTCAGCGGAAAGGGATAGAGCCGAAAATAGCCCCCGCCCCCACAGGGCAGGTTGTACTTGCCCAACGGCACCGTGGTCATGGGATACTCCATGATCTCCGCCCCATTCTCCCGGTAGATGATATAGGGAGAACGCGGGGCATCGGGAATGCCGTAGCGGTCGTGATAAATCGGGAAAACCGAAGAATCATAGCGGATGCCCTCTTCATACATAATCGGCAGGGCCCAGAGCGTATCGCGGGTGACCGAAAAAGTCGGGGCCCGGTAGCCGGTCACCGGCCGGTCGGAGAGGGCGTTGAGGATATCCAGCGATTTACGCAGGTCTTTGCGGAATTCGCCGGGGGCCATTTTGGTGATCATCGAATGGGCGTAGCCGTGGGAGGCGATCTCGTGCCCTCCGCGCACTGCGGCGGTCACCAGTTCCGGATAGCGCTCCGCCACCCAGCCCAGGAAGAAAAAGGTCGCTTTCAAACCCTTGCGGGATAAAAAATTCAGGATAATCTCGGTATCCTGCTTCACCCGGCTTTCCAGCAGCGGCCATTCCTCCTGCGGAAACTTCCCGGCAAAAATTTCGGGGTGGAACCAGTCCTCGATGTCAAATGAGATAATGTTGGTCACCGTATTCAACTATTGTCCTCGCGCCGTCAGTACCACCCAGACCGTCTTCAGCCAGATCTTGAAATACAACTTGGCGGAATGACGGTGCTCGATATAATACAGATCGTGCTGCAGCTTAATTTTAACATCTTCCAGGGTTTCATCATAACCGGTTTCCACCTGGGCGTGGCCGGTCAGACCCGGTTTTACTTTCAGTCGATTTTTATAGCCGCGAATCTCCTCGTCATACTTCTCCACAAAAAAAGGCCGCTCCGGACGGGGGCCGATAAAGCTCATGTCGCCTTTAATAATATTGAATAGCTGGGGCAGTTCATCCAGGCGGGTCTTGCGCAGAATATGGCCCACTTTGGTGATCCGCGGGTCGTTCTTCTGGGCCAGCTGCGGACCGCCGCGCTTCTCGGCGTCGGAATACATGCTGCGGAATTTAAAGATGCGGAAGATCTTGCCGTTCTCCCCCACCCGCTCCTGGGAATACAGCACCCCGCCTTTGGATTCCAGCTTGATCGCCAGCGCAATCACGATCCAGGACGGCAGGAAGAGCATGAACAGCATCAGGGAGATCAGCAGATCGAGCGGCCGCTGGAACCATAGCTCCTTCGCCACCTCCTCCCGCTCCGGAACCCCATTTTGGGCGCTGCGCGACACCAATTGGTGATAATCGATGTCAAATGTCTTCGGCAGCAGCTCGTAGGGCAAATTCTCCGTCTCGCATTTCTGGATCAAATGATGGAGATTCTGCATGTCGTGCGGATCGACCGCCAGCAGCACCTTTTCAATCTGATGCTGCTCGACAATATTTTTGATATCGTCGATCCCCCCCAGGAAATTGGGGAAATGGATCATCTCTCCATTCTTGCCGGACGGGTCGATGTTGATAAAGCCGACCACCTGCTGCCCCGGCTGCTCAATGAAGGACAAATTCGCCATCAGGGATGATGCAATCCGTTGCACCCCCAGTATAGCAATCTTTTCGATCGAAGAATTTCTAATCACGCCCGTTCTGCCATATGTGTTTGTTTGTAACATGGTAAATTTATACCCTTCTTTACAATCCATTGTGATGTTAAGGGATTATGTCAATGAAACAGGTTGGATGAAGCTCCGCCATGTCAATCACATCTATAGTTTTTAATATAGTTTAACGCAACCCTGCACCTATGATTCAACTCACAGAAAAATTGCGATTATTTTTCAATAGACCGTGCAGCAAACTCGTAAAAAACCGCTATTCATGCGCTGTAGCGACGCCACATTCCGCATTTTCTCTAAAATAGGTACTTTTACAGCTTCAAATTGTGCGATGCTTCACTTATCCCATTACCAAAGTAAAATGAACCGGCGGCTTCTTTAAAAACCGTTTCGCTTAATCCGGATTCGATATTAAATTCCCCCCTTAACAAGCGCGAAGGTAACATGCGGCTGACAATCCCCAACCAGTTGACCATCTTGAGAATCCTGCTGACCCCCTGGTTTATCTATCTCATTCTGCAGCGGAATTCCACCGACCAGTTGGCCGCCTCGCTGATTTTCACCTTTGCCGCATTGACCGACTGGTACGACGGCTGGTATGCCCGGAAATTCGGAGTTATTACCCGGCTGGGACAGTTCATGGATCCGTTGGCCGACAAGATCCTGGT
>JACKAP010000023.1 GCA_020635015.1 Calditrichia bacterium
TCGGTGATGCTGAAGGTCAGGGGCATCATCACCATGGTGAGGAAGGCGGGGATGGCTTCGCTGAAATCGTCCCAGGGGATGTAGCGCACATTTTTCATCATATAGCAGCCCACCACAATCAGGGCCGGGGCGATGATCGGGTAGAGCCGCACGCCCTCTGAGATCTCAATGCCCCCGCCGACCATGCGCAGCAGGGGGGAGAGGAAGATCGCCAGCAGGAAGAGGATGCCGGTGACGATGCTGGCGAAGCCGGTGCGCGCCCCGGCGCTGACTCCCGAGGAGCTTTCGATATAGCTGGTGACGGTGGTGGTGCCCAGCAGGGTGCCGCTCACCGTGCCGATGGCGTCGGCCAGCAGCGCCTGGCGCGCTCGGGGGAGGGTGCCGTCTTCCCGGATGAAGCCGGCCTCCTGGGTGATCCCCACCAAAGTGCCGACGGTGTCGAAGAGGTCGAGAAAAAAGAAAATGAAGATGATCGAGACCATCCCGGTCTGCAGCGCCCCGCCGATGTCCAGTTGGAACAAGGTTGGCGTGAGGGAGGGGATGCCCCCGACGATCCCGGAATAGCTGACCATCCCGGTGGCCAGCCCGGTCAGCAGGGTGACGATAAATCCCAGCAAAATCCCGGCGCGGAACTTCAGGGTCAGTGCCACGCTCATTACCGTCAGGCCCAGGATGGAGAGCAGCACCGGGGGCGAGGTGAGGTCGCCCAGCCCCACCAGGGTGGCGGGATCGTCCACCACGATGCCGCTCCACTGCAATCCCACCATGGCGATCAGCAGCCCGATCCCCACCGCGATGGCGCTCTTCAGCGATCCGGGCAGGGAGTTGATCAGCTTCTCCCGGAAGCCCCAGAAGGCCATCAGGATGAACAGCGATCCGGAAATGAAGATCGCCCCCAGGGCCTGCTGCCAGCTATACCCGAGGGTCAACACCACCACGTAGGTGAAGAAAAAATTGTGCCCCATTCCCGGCGCCAGGGCGATCGGGTAGTTGGCCAGCAGGCCCATCAGGATGGTGGCGAAGGCGCTGGCCAGGCAGGTGGCGGCCAGCACCGCCTCCAGGTCCATCCCCGCCGCCGCCAGCACCACCGGCTGTACAAAGATGATGTAGGCCATGGTCATGAAGGTGGTCACCCCTCCGTAAATTTCCCGCTGCAGGGTGGTGTCGTTTTCGGAGAATTTGAAGTAGCGTTCCAGCATAGATGGGCTCCTTCGGCGATATAGCGATCGAGAAATTCATAGACCGCGGATGACACGGATGACGCGGATAGACAATTGATGAAAAGGCAAAGCGACAGCCACAGAGCCACAGAGCTCACAGAGAATGGACAACTGACTATTGATAATTGATCACTGACAACTGATCACTGATAACTGAAAAACCTCTGTGATCTCTGTGTCTCTGTGGCAAACAAGTCCTACCGAACATCCTCCAACACCGGATACGTCCCCGGCAGCAGCATCGGATAGGGGAAGCCCGGGTGTTCGCTCATGATGCGGATGAAGCGCAGCACGGGGTCGTCTGCCAGGCGCGGTGCCATCGGCAGGGGACTGAAGGTGCCGGGATCGAACAGGCCTTTGTATTTTTGGATCTCGATCACCTGGTATTCTTCCCCGGCGGGAATGCCGGCCATCTGCCGGGCTTTTTCCACCGCAGCGTCCAGCCCGCCGATCTCATCCACCAGGCCGTTGGCCTTGCCGTCAGTGCCGGAATAGATCCGACCCTGGGCTAAGGTCTCCACGGCATCCACGCTCATGTTGCGTCCGGCGGCAACCTTTTCAACGAAGTCGCGGTAATATTCGCGGATGAATTTTTCCATCCGGCTGCGCTCCACCTCGGTCAGGTTGCGCGCCGGGATCTGCACCCCAAACAGCGGCAGGCGTACCCCGGCGCCGAAGAGGTCGGCATGGGCGCCTCGGCTGACATGGTCGGAGGTCATCCCCAGCTTATCGCTGAAGCCCTTATCGTAGATCCATCCCCCGATCACCCCGATCGAGCCGGTGATGGTGCCGGGTCCGGCCATGATAGCGCTGCCGTACATCGAGATCCAGTAGCCGCCGGAGCCGGCCACCTGGCCCTGGCTCACCACCACCGGCTTCTCTGCGGCGCATTTCTTCAGCGCCTCCGCTACCACATCTGAAGCCATGCCGTCACCCCCGGGCGAATCGACCCGGAAGACCACCGCCTTCACCGAGCGGTCTTTGGTCAGGCGCTCGAAAATCTTCGCCAACTGCCGGGCGTTGATGCCGCTGTCCATGGCGCATTCTCCCAGTCCGTAGACGATGGCGATCTGTGGCGGGGTGCCCCAATTCTGATAGGCATCCGCTCCTTCATTGAGTTGCTCCGGCCTGATACGCATCTTGTTGCCGCCGGTCAGGGAGCGGATGACATCACCGAGGTCGTTCCAGCGGCACAACGTATCCACCAGGCTTTCCGCCAGGGCATCCTGCGCCATAAAGTAGACACTCTCATCGATCAGCCGGTCAAAGGTTGCTTCATTGATCCCGCGCGAAGCGCTGACTTCGCTGCGGATCAGATCGTAGATATCATCCACATAGGCCTGGCGCTGTTCCCGGTCGGCGGTCGACATGCTGTCGCGGGAGAGCGCTTCCGCAGCCGACTTATACTTGAAGAAGCGCCATTCGTCGAAGCCCAGGCCGAGCTTTTCCAGGGTGCCCTTGAGGTAGGTGCGGTTGAGGGTGTAGCCGGGGAGCATTAGGCTTCCTTGCGGGTCCATCATCACCACATCGGCCACGCTGGCCAGGTGATAGGCGGTCATGCCGGCATTATCGAAAAAGATCACCACCTTTTTCCCGGCGGCGCGAACCGCTTGCAGCGCCTCGCGTAGTTCCCAGGCATGCTCGGGGAGGATCGACATCGCGGAGAGGTTCAGAGCGATCACCTCCACCGCCGCGTTTTCCCGGGCGCGGTTTACCTGCTGCAGCAGTTCCCAGAAGCGCTGGGTATGGTCGTCGAACCAGCGGAATTTCCGGTAATCCACCCGCCCTTTCAGGTGCATTTCCAGAAAGTAGCGGCGTTTGCTGAAGCGGTTGGCGAAGATGCTCGGGGTATACTCGCCGAAGCCCACGCTGTAGGTGTTGTAAGCCACCTCATTATCTTCATCCAGGTGGGTCTGGCCGGAAATCCGCCCGCTGCCGAGGCTGACCGCCAGGCCGGCGGTTACCCGCTCGCTGTCGAAATAGCGCGCGCTGAAGTTGATACCCGGCAGCACTTCCAGCGCCGCCCCGGCGCTCCAGGTGCCGTCTTTCCAGGGCTGATCCTTTTGCAGCGCATAATCGCCAAAGAGGGTCAGGCGAGGATTGCCCAGGGGGCGGATGCCGAGGTCGAGCACCCCCTCTTTGGCATTGCTCTCGGCGGAAAAATTCCCGATAATCCCGGCGGAGAGGAAGCGTCCCGGGCGGAAGAGCCAGCCCAGCGACCACAGCCGCTCCCGGGCGAAGCGCGCCTTCTCCCCGCCCTGCCAGGTGTAGCCGATCCCGAAAGCGGCGCTGCGCGAGCCGAAGCCCAGGGAGAGGTTATAATCGGTCACTTTTTTCCCATCGATCTTCTCCCGTAGCATCCCGAAGCCGAGGTTGGGGGCGGCGGTGAAGAAACCCCAGTTTTGGATATCGGCGTTATCATCCTCCTGGGTCGACCAATAGTAACGCATATTGAAGCGCTGCAGCATCACCGTCGTGGCCGGATTGGCGAAGCCGAGCAACCCGTCCTGGTAGGCCCCGGCGGGCCCGGCCAGGAAAAAGTGCCGGGCGTGATACCCGGCGAATTGTTGGGCGAAGGTGCCGGTGGCGGTCAAAAGCATAATGACCGCCGTGAGGATCAGGCAAAAGCGCTTCATAGCAAGCTCCATGAGTTTGGAATATCGTTTGATGAAATTGTACTCAAATCATGTATGATACTTTCGTAAACCGGCAGGCAGGATCATGCTTACGATGTCCGTTTTTCCCCATCCACCCATCAACCCATTCACCTGTTATTTTCTACGAAAGGAAAGTTAAAAAAATTCCCTCATCAATCACAACCGCAGAAAAAGAAAAAGCCCCTGCGCCCCAAAGCCAGGGAGGGCTTTGGGGCGCAGGGGCTTTGCGTCGAGTGGGCGCAATAGGACTCGAACCTATGACCCCCGGCTTGTAAGGCCGATGCTCTAGCCAACTGAGCTATGCGCCCGACGTTAAAAAACAACTACTTAGTTTGACTCCCGGATTTTGGGTGGCTTTGTCGTTCCGTGAGCGGTCAATAAATCCGTTCAGTCAGTACGTCATAACAGAGCAAAACAGCGGCCCTAATTTACAACGAAAATGTGGAAATAAAAGTAAAAATTTAGGTTGATAGTTGATTGGCACTAAAGCTATTCAATATTGATACCTCCTACAGCTGCTCCCATGACATCATCAAATACTTTATGTATCACCACCACTACAATAACTCCATCAATAACTGCACCCACCAGAAAGCCGGTCAAAGTCCCATTTTTGCTGTTTTTTATCTGGATTCTGGATACATTCCTTATCGGAATGGCAATGGTGCCACCTGAAAGTGTGCCGCTGATTTTAAGAGCTAAATTATCGTCTTCGCCGGTAGTACCTTGGAATTTGCCCCAGATGGTTTGTTCGTCCCGGGTGATCACGATGATTTCCTTCCCAGGGTCAACTGTCGTGTTGATAATCATTGAATTTTTCTCCATCGACACCGGGTCAAAGGATTCGAGCGTTTGATAATCCGGTTTTGACTTATCACTGGTTGCTCCGATGGTCAGGCCGATCATGCTGCAACCCTAGCTCAGTACTATCAAAGCCCCGGTTATAAATAAATTCCTCAGTAATCGAATTCTGCTTCTCATGGCAAACCTCCTGAAAAATTATTTTCACCATAGAACTTCAATTCGATGAAAGGTTATTTCAATCCCTATGCCAGAATTAAGTAAATGGGTTTTTTGTCTCATTTATACCGATTGTGGCAGGCTGTGGTTCTGGAGGAAGGATAAAAGGGTTATACTTTTATAGACAAGGAGTATGAAAAAGGCTATTGATTCAACTTTGCAAATCGCGTTCTTGTCATTTTCAAAAATCGATATACGAGGGGCATAAGATAAACACCTGCGAGAGATCAGTGCCAGATGAAGTGTTTATTCACAGATCTTTTAACAATGGGTTATGACTTGCACACATATTTGATCGCTGTTTTCAGACAAAAGCCGGCGTAATTTCACCATCCATTTTTCCATCGCCTTCCGATTTGCCGACGACGGTTCATCCGCCATCCGCCATCCGAAGTCCTGAAGATCGATCCAGGAACCGTCCAGGCAGATCACACCTGAAGTGGTATAGTTATCCGGTAGATTTCTGACGAAGCAGGCATGATTCAGGATATCATCGGACGCTGAAGGATAGTTTTTTTTCAACACCTTATCATCAAATGTTGCCTCAGAAGGGAAATGCCAATAATCCCAGTGATGCGCGTGGATGGAGCGGCTGCTGTCTTCGTCCAGCTGATGGGGTTCCAAAACCTCCCGCAACCGGGTGTCGAGATTCCGGGTCGACGGATCGATCAGTACGGTTATGTGTGACTTCATTTTAATTGATTCTCAAATTTTCGATCAATTCCAACATTCCTGCCGTTAAATTCTCTCTAATGTCAATTGTGCATGCCGGAATTTACGATAAATTCTAATTTTTTTCAGCATCCTTTTGCTCTCTTTTCTTAGCCAAAACGCCCAGGTTATCTCGCACAATATTGGTATCCGGGTGGTCGACTCCCAACTGTAACTCGCTAATCTGCAGCGCTCGCCGGAAGAGGGATTCGGCTTCGTCATACTTACCCTGGGCCTGGAACAATGCCGCCAGATTGTTTAAGTCTATAGCTATCTCCGCATGGTCTTTCCCATAAGTTGCTTCGTCTATCCGCAAAGCCTGCCGGAAGAGCGGCTCGGCTTCGCGATACTTGCCTTGATTCTGGAGCAATCCTGCCAGGTTGTTTAAACAGGCGGCCACATCCGGATGCTCAGTGCCCGGCTGTACTTCATAAATCTTTAGTGCCCTCCGAAAGAGCGGCTCGGCTTCGCGATACTTGCCTTGAACCGATAGCAACTCTGCCAGGTTGTTTAGAGTGGTGGCGACCTCCGGATGCTCAGCACCCAGTTGGCTCTCATCAATCGCCAGAACCCGCCGGTAGAGGGGTTCTGCTTCTTCATATTTGCCCAGATCCTGCAGTAATTCCGCCAGATTGTTTAAACAGGTGGCGACTTCCGGATGCTCAAGGCCCAGCTTTTTTTCCTTAATTTTCAGAGCTCTCCGGTAGAGGGGCTCGGCTTCGTGATACCGACCCTGATCCTGTAACAATGTCGCGAGATCATTCAAGCTGGTGGCGACATCCGGATGCTTGCTGCCCAGTTGCGCCTCTCTAACCTGTAGCGCCCGCCTAAAGAGGGGCTCGGCTTTGTTATATTTGCCCTGAGTCTGGAACAATGCCGCCAGATTGTTTAAGTCTGTAGCTACTGCCGAATGACCGCTTCCATACGTGGTTTCATCTATCTGTAGTGCTCGCCGAAAGAGCGGTGCTGCTTCGCGATATCTGCCCTGAGCCTGTAACACCCTCGCCAGGTTGTTTAAGCTGATCGCTACATCCGGATGCTCGGTGCCCAGCAATGTTTCATAAATCTGCAGCGCCTGCCGGAAGAGCGGCTCAGCTTCACGATATTTGCCCTGTGCCTGAAACAACACCGCCAGATTGTTGAAACTGGCGGCCACATCCGGATGCTCAACACCCACCAGTTTCTCTATGATGATGAGCGCCTGCCGGAAGAGCGGCTCGGCTTCGTTATACTTACCCTGATATTGTAGCACCGATGCCAGGTTGTTTAAACTGTTGGCGACCTCCGGATGCTCATTACCTAACTGTTTCTCTCTCACAATGAGCGCCTGCCGGAAGAGGGGTTCAGCTTCGCTATACTTGCCCTGAGCCTGCAGCAATCCCGCCAAATTGTTTACACTGGTGGCCACATCCGGATGCTCAGCGCCCAGTTGCGTGTCCCTGATCTCCAGCGCGCGTCGAAAGAGCAACTCGGCCTCATTGTATTTGCCCTGAGCTTGTAGCAATGAAGCCAGGTTATTTAAGCTTGTGGCGACATTGGGATTGTCATCGCCCAGTTGGGCCTCGTAAATTTGCAGCGCTTGCCGGAAAAGCGGCTCGGCTTCACGATACTTGCCCTGATCCGCCTGCAATTCCGCCAGGTTGTTTATACTTTGCGCTACATCCAGATGTTCATCGCCTAATTGCGCCTCCCGAATCTCCAGCGCCCTCCGGTAGAGTGATTCTGCTTCGCCATATTTTCCCTGATCATGTAGCAATGCACCCAGGTTGTTTAAACTGGTGGCCACATCCGGATGCTCAGCACCCAGTTGCGCCTCGCTAATCTCCAGCGCCCTCCGGTAGAGTGGTTCTGCTTCGCCATACTTTCCCTGATCGGTCAGCAACTCCGCCAGGTTGTTTAAATTGGCGGCCACATACAAATCCTCAGTGCCCAGCAGTGTCTCGTTTAAAGCCAGCGCCCGCCGGAATAAGGGCTCGGCCTTTGGGTAAGCGGCACGGCTTTGAAGATAAAGTCCCATCTGATTACACAAATAGCTCATTTGGACAGTTCTGATATGATGGTGCTCCGCATGAGATATGGTTGCGTCGGCATGGGACAGCCAGCTCTGACATCGCGGCCATTGGGTAACTTCCTCCGGCGCTTCCGACGGAAACACATCTGCTACCAGTGTTACAGCAGCTTCTGCGATGCGCTTCTGCATTTTTTTAGACATACGGTCCTGGGTGACACTCTGGATCAACCGGTGAACAATCAGATGATCATCTTCAATGCGAATCAAAGAATAGTGGGATAGAGGTGCTAACATCTTGTCAAAATCTGCCTTATTGGCAAACGCCGCGGTTAAAGCGCGGGGAACGTTGGGAGCTTCATTCAAGAGATCAACCAGCGGTATTGGATCAGGGGCCAGAAACGCACACAGATTCAACATCAGCAAGGGAACCTTTGAGATGTTGTTTATCTCACGGAATGCCATCTCCCAGGTTATCGCAACGGTATCGGAATACCGTGTTCTTTCTCCATACTTCAGAATCGCTTTACGCTCTTCCTGAAAGCGTCTTTTATACTCGGTAAAATCAATATTCCTGGTATCGACATATGCACAGGCTTGTTCCAGGGCCAATGGCAAGTCGCCCAGCATGTCTGCTAGTTCATCGGCACCGGCAGCATCCTGCCTGCCAGTACGCTTAAGTAGAAAATGAATCGACTCGGATCTATCCCATTCTTGTAAATCGATCAGATCGGCAACCGCCCCCCAATCGAAATTCCGGCTGGTAATGATAATATGCCCTTTTGCTGCTTTGGGGAGGTATTTTCGAACATGCTCCAGTTCCTGCGCATTATCAAATATCAACAGCCAATGCCGATTATTTCCCAGCCAACGTATTACTGCTTGATTAACAATTTCTATATCAGGATCGTCTTTTTCCGGCAAGTTCAATTCATGGGCCAAATTCGCAAAATCAAGCGACAAGGTGACCATTCCTTCCGAACGCAGCCACCAGATGCGCTCATATTCCGAGGCGTGCCGGTACGCATATTCGATCGCCAACTCGGTCTTACCAACTCCCCCGAGCCCGGCAACCACGGCCCTGGCCCCGTCAGTTTTTGACAGCTTTCTGGCAATAGCCTGCAATTGTGCTTCGCGTCCGGTGAAGTTCGGATTTTTACGAAATGGAATGTCCGCGATCCGAGGAGATGTTTCTGATCTTTGACGGAATGGTTTTTTTACGACATCCAGGAGTCTCCTGGTGGCGGTTTCTTGATCCAGGTTCCGTAAATCGATATATAAAGATTGTGCAGTCTTTAGCGTATTGGGCAATGGTGTATCGTCAAGAAGGCAGGGAATGATACGTTTCCTAAGACTGATCGACGCATTTAGCTCATCACGGGTCCATCTTGCAATCAGCGACTTTGCCGACCACATTAACAATACGGTATGCGAAGTCTGCAAGGCAGCGCTTATCTCTTCCGGAATTGAATCGTTGGTATTTACCTCACGATGATCAATCCAAACTGAAATCCCATTTTGAATCAACTGTTCTGCTAATGGGCGCACAATTTTTTCATCATCCCAGCAGTAACTGATAAAATAGTCTTTCATTGTAATGATAAAAGTCAGAACCGGAGCATATTATTCGTACATGGGGCAAGCACAAGGAACAGTCGGTACCATGCCCATGCTCCTTGCCCCATGCAAAAGTTTCCAAAGCGGTCTACTTCTCAAAAATTAATCATATGCCCTTCCAGCCCATGCGCCGCTTCCTTGATCGCTTCGCTGAGGGTGGGGTGGGCGTGCACGTTGCGGGCGATCTCGTGGGGGGTCAGTTCCCATTGCCGGGCCAGGGTCAGCTCCGGCAGCAGTTCGGTCACATCCGGGCCAATCATGTGGGCGCCGAGCAGTTCGCCGTATTTCTTGTCGCTGATCAGCTTGACGAAGCCGGTGGGATCGCCCAATCCGTGCGCCTTGCCGTTGGCCTGGAAGGGGAATTTGGTCACATTGATATCGTAGCCCTTCTCTTTGGCCTGCTTCTCGGTGTAGCCGAAGCTGGCCACCTGGGGCACGCAGTAGGTGGCCCGGGGCATCATGTCGAAATCCAGCTCGATGGTCGGGGCGCCGGCGATATGCTCTGCGGCGATGATCCCCATCGCCTCCGCCACGTGGGCCAGCATCAGCTTGGAGGTGACGTCGCCGATGGCGAAGATATGGGGCACGTTGGTCTGCATCTTGTTGTTAATGGCGATGGCCTTCTTGTCGGTCAGCTTGACGCCAGCCTTTTCCAGGCCGTAGCCCTCCACCCGGGGCTGGAAGCCGATCGCCTGCATCACCTTATCCGCCTCCAGCACCTGCTGCTTGCCGTCCGGGGTGGTGACGGTCACCTTCACCTTTTTGCCGCTGTCTTCGATCTTGTCCACCCGGGTTTTGGTCATGATCTTGACCCCGTGGCGCTTGAACTGCTTCTCCAACTCGGCGGAGACGTCTTCGTCTTCCAGCGGCACCATGCGGTCAAGGAACTCCACGATGGTCACGTCCACCCCGTAATTGCTCAGCACGTAGGCAAATTCCACCCCGATCGCCCCGGCCCCGGCGATGATCATGCTGCCGGGCAGCTTGTCGGTCATGATCTGCTCTTCGTAGGTCACCACGTTCTTGCTCAGCTTCGATCCCGGGATCAGGCGGGTGCTGGCCCCGGCGGCGATGATGCAGTGCTTGAACTTCAGGGTCTCCTTCTTGCCATCGTTCAGCGCCACTTCCAGGGTGTGCGGATCGGCAAAATTCGCCCAGCCCTCATACTCATCGATTTTGTTCTTGCGCATCAGGAAATGTACCCCCTTCACCCGCCCGTCGGCCACCCGGCGGCTGCGCTTGTAGGCTTCGGTATAATCGAAGGAAATCTTGCCCTCGACCTTGATGCCGAAGGTCTTGGTCTCGTTTTTGAGAATATGCACCAGCTCGGCATTGCGCAACAGCGCCTTGGAGGGAATGCAGCCCACATTCAGGCACACCCCGCCCCAATATTGTTTCTCTACAATCGCGGTTTTCAATCCCAATTGGCTGGCGCGGATCGCGGCCACATAACCGCCCGGCCCGGCGCCCAGCACCACAACATCATATGATTTTGACATGGTTTTTTCCTTTGATGAACGTTTGGAGTTAGACTTGCTGATAGATTTTTTTGTTCATGGGTTAATGGGTTGATGGGTTAATGGGAAACTACTTTTACATGAAAATTGAACTTATTGCACGAACCGATTCTCCGGCGGACGGATTCGGATTGACGCTCCGGCGTCATTCCGAATCCGGCGGAGCCGAGTGAGAAATTTGTTCGTGCAATGTGCTATTTTAACCCTGAACCCATTCACCGATCAACCCATTCATCTTGTCAACGCTGCCGACGCTGTCAAATATACAAGCTTATTCGCAAATTTCCATCCAAATATCGGAAAAGTTCGCCAAAACAAAAGGCGCCGGAAATGTGCGGCGCCTTTTGTTTTGGTTAAAAATGAGTTCATGTCTTTAGCCCCGGCAGGGGCGTCCCAAGTCAACACCGGCCGCCAGGCCGGTGCTATAAACCCCACCCGCCGATCTGAGCCCCGGCAGGGGCGGTCCCAAGCCGACGCCGCATCAATGGGCCGATCCCAATACTGATATCAAGCACCTACCGTTCTGCAAAGACACTCCCCAACATGAATGCCATCACGCCTTGGGACCACCCCTGCCGGGGCTCAAAAATCTTTAACATGACCGTCAGCACCGGCCTGCAGCCGTTGCTGACGTGGGACGCCCTGCGGGCTTATTGACCGTCCGTCAAACCAGAGGCCATCATCGCAGGGAAACGAAATGGTGTTGCTACAAAAAGAGATCCATTAACCCATTCACCCTTCCACCCATTAACCCATTCACATCTTTTCTCACACCGGCCACAGCCACCCAAAGGTTCCGGCAGTCAGCAGAGCATAGATCAGCCCGTCGAAGGTCGACTTCAGGGTGGTCATGACGTTGCGTTTGTACCAGATGGTTTCCTGCCACTGGGCCAGGGTGTAGCCGACGAAGGCGGTGCAGCCGGCAAAGCGGAACACTTCCAGGTACTGATGGGCGCCCGGTCCCACCGCGCGGCCGGCGATGTAGGCGGCGAAGATGCCCACCACCAGGCAGTAGACGAACCACAGCGCCAACTCCTTGTTCATGCTGGGCGGTCCGCTCTTCACAAATGTCATCATTGCCACCGGGCCTTTTTTCATCTTTTCGATGAACCCCGGGGTACCCATCTCCTTCATGCTGGAGGCGCGGGGCATGGAATAATCGCCGGGAGGAATATTGTAGCGGCGCAAAAATTCCATGATCTTGTCTTCCTCCGGCAGTTTCTGCATGTCCGAGGCATGATAGCCCAGCACCATGTGAATCACGGCGCTGGCGATGAACACGAACACTGCCGACACCAGGATCGGCAGCCACAGCGATATAATTGAGACCATTGCAGGCTCCTTGGTTTTGTACGACAGAAATATAGCGATCGGGGGGATAATAGGCAAATTCGCTTTTCGCATCAGCAGAGGGCAGAGGGCGGAGGGCCACTGCCATTAAGTTAAAGAGTTGTTCTCAAGAAGTGGCAGTGGCATTTGAAATTGTTTACAGGGTTGAAAATTCAAACTATAAATATGATTTTTCAAGCTTGCCATTGACTGTATCCTCCCCGGAAATAAGACGCCATCCTTCAGTTTACGGAACCCTTTGAAAGCGCTGATTTCCTTTGTAAATTAATCCTACAGTATGGGAGGCGAATATGGAATTTCCGGATATCTCCCGGGAAGACATCATCGCGCCGGATGGCATTATGGTTGTTGACCGGGATGAAAAGGTGATCGTTTTTAATGAAGCGGCGCAACGGATTACTGGTTTTGCTGAGAAGGATATCATTTTTCAATCTTATCAACTGCTGTTCCAAGCATCGCCGGCTGACAGCAGTTATGTGGCAGAAGCCCTGGATGAGGGGGCATTCTATTCCAACCTGTCGATTGATCTCACCAATGTGCAGGGCCGGGCGTTCAGCGTCCTGGCCTCCATCACCCCGCTGAAGCCGCCGGGAAAACCGATTGTCGGCATCGTGCTCATATTTCGTAATACCCAGGAAATGGCGGCCATGGCGCAATCGCTGCGCGAGAAGACCCGGGAGATACTGGATGAGCGCAACCGCCTGCAAGCGATTTTCAACAGCCGGATCGAAGGCACGTTTACCATTGATAACCAATGGGTCATTACTTCTTTCAATGCCTCTGCCGAGCGGATCACCAGTTACACCGCCGAAGAGGCGGTGGGCAAACACTGCTGGGAGATTTTCCAGACCAATCTCTGCCGCCATGGCTGTCACATGGAGAACACCATGCAGGAGCACCTGCCGGTAGCGAATCGCGAGTTGCAAATTACCTGCAAGGATGGCCGGCGGGTGCCGATCCGTTTAAATTCAGCCCCGCTGTTTGATACCGGTGGGGAACATATCGGATGCGTGGAGACATTTCAGAATATCAGCGAAATCAAGAACTTGACCTCCCATCTGGAAGAACGCTACCAGTTTGAAAATATTATCGGCCGCAGCAAGTGCATGCACAAAATTTACGGCTTGATCGAGAACGTCTGCCATACCGAT
Organism: Calditrichia bacterium; assembly: GCA_020635015.1. Taxonomy (GTDB): domain Bacteria; phylum Calditrichota; class Calditrichia; order RBG-13-44-9; family J075; genus JACKAP01. Next base: position 13,252 of record JACKAP010000023.1, read on the forward strand.
AGTACGGTATTAATTACCGGGGAGAGCGGCACTGGCAAGGAGTTGGTGGCCAGGGCCATTCACCTGAACGGGGAGCGCAAGATGGCCCCCTTTGTGGCCGTCAATTGCAGCGCATTCGTGGAAACCTTATTGGAAAGCGAATTGTTCGGTCACGAAAAAGGCGCCTTTACCGGCGCCATCCGCAGCAAACCGGGACGATTTGAACTGGCGCATAAAGGCACGCTTTTTTTAGACGAGATCGGCGATCTGTCGCCGGCGGTACAGGTAAAGTTATTGCGGGTGCTGGAAACCCGCCAGTTTGAGCGGGTGGGCGGCACCGATCCCATCCATGTGGATGTGCGCATTATTGCTGCGACCAATAAAGACATGATAGACGAAGTTGACGCCGGGCGCTTCCGGGAAGATCTTTATTACCGGCTCAATGTGATCAATATTCACCTGCCGCCCTTGCGGGAACGGATGGATGATCTTCCCTTGCTGGTAGAGCACTTCCTCGACAAGTTCCGCAGCAAATTCCAGAAACCGATCAAAGGCATCGCCCCGGCCGCGTTTCACCTGCTGCAGAAATATCATTGGCCGGGAAATATCCGCGCTCTGGAGAACGCGCTGGAGCACGCTTTTGTGTTGTGTCATGATCCGATTATCCAAACCGAGCACCTGCCGGAGCGGCTGTGGATAGGTACGGATCACCCGATCGTGACCGCAAACGGCGATCCGGTGAAGCAGGCTGAAAAAATGCATCTCCAAAGCACCCTGGATCAATTCGACGGAAACCGCAGCAAGACGGCATCGGCCTTGGGAATCGATAAAAGCACCCTCTGGCGAAAAATGAAGAAGTATGATTTGCTGTGAACCATATGAGCGATTGCATTTTTGCAATGCATTTCTGCAATAGCACTGCAAGAATGCAATATTCTACTCTCCAGGAATTCTTTCCTCTCCCTGTATTTATTGAAATTATCCCCCTCCCGGATATTGGCATCCTTTTGGTCTCTTTAAAATGTGTATCAAAGCAAAGAGATCGGAATGAAGATTGCCATATCAGCATCCGAAAATCAATTAGCCGCCTCTATCGAACTCAACTTTGAAAAAGCCCCTTATTACATCCTTATCGATTTAGACCGCCCGGTAGAAGCGGGCTATAAAGTGGTTCACAATCCCAATGTCCAATCGATGAACAATGCGGGAATTTTAGCGGCGCAGATGTTGATCAACCTCGGCATCGACGTGCTGATCACCGGCTGGTGCGATCCCAATGCGCTGCGCGTGTTTCAAAAAGCGAAAATCCCGATCTATCAGGCAACTGCCGGAACGGTGGAAGCAATGGTTTCCATGTTCAAAGCAAAAAACTATACCCTGGAAGACTTGCTGAATATGCCGGAAGGCGGTTCTTCGAAATTACCCTAGTTCTACTTTACAGGAGACTTCCTGATGTCACAAAGCCGCCGCGATTTTCTCAAAACCATGGGCGTTATTGGCGCCGGTGTCACCGGTTTAAATTCAGGCACGGCCCAGGCCGCCCCCCGCAATATCCTCTCTGATAACCGCATGGGCGTATTGGTCGATACCACCGTGTGCATCGGTTGCCGGAGATGCGAATATGCTTGCAAAAAGGCCCACGGCCTTCCCACTGAAGCGATGGATGATTACAACGACCGCTCGGTGTTTGAACAACGGCGCCGGCCCACTCCCGGTGCCCTGACGGTGGTCAATGAATACGAGCACTCCTCCGATACCGAGCTGCCGATCAATGTGAAGGTTCAATGCATGCATTGTGATTACCCGGCCTGCGTGTCCGCCTGCATTGTCGGGGCATTTTCCAAGGAGGAGAACGGTTCGGTGATCTGGGATCCCGGCAAATGTATCGGCTGCCGCTACTGCCTGGTGGCCTGCCCCTTCCAGGTGCCGTCATTTGAGTACCAAAAAGCCCTGCAGCCGGAGGTGCGGAAATGTGATTTCTGCTTTGAGCGGACCCAAGCGGGAAAAATACCGGCTTGTGTCGAAATATGCCCGATGGAAGTCATGACCTACGGCAAACGCTTCGAGCTGGTCGAACTGGCGCACAAGCGGATTCGCGATAATCCCGACCGCTATATCGACCATGTGTTCGGGGAGCACGAAGTGGGAGGGACCGCCTGGCTGTATCTGGCCGGCCAGAATTTTCCGGAGCTGGATTTCCCGATCCTGGGCATGGATCCGGCGCCGGGTGCATCCGAATCGCTCCAACATGCGATTTTCAAATATTTTATTCCGCCAATATCGCTCTTTGCTCTTCTCGGGGCCATCATGTGGACGGGTAAAAATAAAAAAGAATCCGAATAAGGAGCTGAGAATATCATGGAATTATCGGTAAAGGCGACGCCTATTAAAAAATCGTTTTTGACCCCGGGGGTCATTGTGCTGCTGGTGTTGGTTGTGAACGGGCTGATATTTGCCCTGCTGCGATTTGTCTTTGGCCTGGGTGCTGTCACCAATCTAAACAACCAGTATCCCTGGGGAATCTGGATCGGCATCGACGTGGCGGCCGGGGTGGCGCTGGCGGCCGGCGGATTTACCACCGCTGCGCTGGGCCATATTTTTCACAAAGAAGATTATCACCACATTCTGCGGCCGGCGCTGTTGACCGCCATGCTGGGCTACACCTTTGTGGCCCTCGGCGTGGTGATCGACCTGGGACGATACTACAACATCTGGCATGTGCTGATCTATTGGAACGGCAATTCGGTGCTCTTCGAAGTGGGGATTTGCGTGATGGCCTACCTGACGGTGCTTTATATCGAATTCCTGCCGGTGGTCACCGAACGGATGATGGGGCATGTGCGCTTAAAGGGCTCCTTCGCCAGGTTCAACAAGATGATAGAGCGGTTGGTAAACCTGCTGCACCGTAACTTGAACCGCGCCATGTTTTTCTTTGTCATTTTGGGCGTGGTGTTGTCCTGTCTGCATCAATCGTCCCTCGGCACCCTGATGATGCTGGCCGGCAGTAAAATCCATCCCCTGTGGCAATCGCCGATCGCCCCGCTGATGTTTCTCCTTTCCGCCATCGCGGTCGGCTTTCCGATGGTCATCATGGAGTCGATGGTGGCCTCCCGCTCCTTTGGCCTGAAGCCGGAAATCGACGTATTGTCAAAACTGGGCCGCTTCGTCGGACCGCTGCTGGGGGTTTACCTGGCGTTTAAGGTGGGAGATATGGTGATCCGGGAAACGTTTGTCTATTTACTCGATTTTAATCTTCAGAGCATCATGTTCATGATTGAAATTGTGGTTGGCGTCATTATCCCGCTGCGCATGTTCCTGTCGAGCAGTGTGCTTAAAACCCCTTCCTGGCTGTTCACGGCATCGCTGCTGACGATCTTTGGGGTGTTGTTAAACCGGTTCAATAATTTCATTATTGCCTATAAACCGCTGTATGCGACGGAAGCCTACTATCCCTCCATCGGCGAGATTTCCGTCACCGTCGGTTTTATTGCGTTTGAAATACTGTTATACCGGGCATTCGTAATGATTTTTCCGGTGATCGGCCAGCCCCATAAAACTTATTCACCTGAAACCAAATATGCGATTCGGGGGACGGTAAGATGAGACGAATACGAGATTCTCTGGTTGTCCTGCTGATGATTTTCGGCGCTGTGCACGGCCAATCGGGAGACGCCGGCCATCATGCCCGGCAGGCCCTGAACTGTGCGGAATGCCATACCTGCAAAGTGCCGACCTATGAGGTGCCGTGCCTGAAGATCCTTCCCGGCTTTACCCGGCAGCGGGGGATTACGGTTCACCATACGGCGGAAGATGCGCCGCAAATTATCAAAATTGACGTGCTTTCTCAAATTTACGAGCCGAGCATTTTTACCCATAAGCTCCATGCCGAAATGGCGGGAATGGCCGGCGGATGCGTCTCCTGTCATCACTTCAATCCTCCGGGGCGAATTGCTGCCTGCCGGGAATGCCACGATGCGACGGAAACCGGCACCAACCTGGATAAACCGGGCTTAAAAGGCGCTTACCACCGGCAATGCCTGAATTGCCACCGCCAATGGAGCCATCGCAACGAATGCGCGGTCTGCCATGTCGAAAAAGGCGCGCCGGAAACTCAGGAAGAAATCGCCGAGAAGGCCGTAAAAGATGTCAAGCATCCGGTCATATCCGTACCGGATAAACTGGTCTACCAAACCGACGACGATGAAGCACCGATCGTGACCTTTTATCATGATGCCCATGCCAATGATTACGGCTACCAATGCGTGGATTGTCATCAGAATGAAAGCTGCAGCCGCTGCCATGATACCATGAAGCAAACCGCCAGCGGGGAGCGGGAGCCGCACGACAACTGCATCAACTGCCATGCCTATGAAATTGATGAAGACTGCCGTAAATGTCACGGCGTGGAAGAGAAGGCGCGTTTCCGTCATGCCCAGACCGGGTTCGAGCTCGGCCGCTATCATGCGGCCCTGAAGTGCCGTTCCTGCCACCAGCAGGGTCAGCCGGCTGCCAGACTGAACAAGGACTGCAACAGTTGCCATCAAGATTGGAACCGCAAAACCTTTAACCATCAGATTACCGGCCTGATGCTGGACGAAAACCATCTCGACAATGACTGCATCGATTGTCACATTAACCGGGATTTTTCCGTCGCACCCCGCTGTGATGATTGTCATGACGAATTGAGTTACCCGGAGAGTTTGCCCGGAAAGGTGGTCCGCTAATGTTTAAAAAAATCGGTTTCAAGTTGATCTTCGCGGTCAGTGTGGCCACGATCCTGATCATCGGCATTTACGCTTATATCAATATCCATTCCCAGACCGATGTACTGCTCGATGAAGTGGAGCGACATTCAAACCAGTTGAGCGAAACCGTCATCAGCAGCACTCGCTACGAGATGCTCTTAAATAACCGCTCCCATATCAGCGAAACCATCCGCACCATCGGCCGCCAGGCCTTTATCCAGGAAGTGCGGATATTGAATAAAGAGGGGATCACGATCTATTCGTCGGATTCCACAGCCATCGGTCATACCGTCGATAAAAAAGCGGATGCCTGTTATGCCTGCCATACGGCGAACGAACCGCTGGAGAGTTTGCCGATCAAGGAACGCACCCGGATTTACACCTTGCCCGAAGATTCCACCCGGCTGCTGGGCATTATCAACCCGATCTACTCCGAGCGCTCCTGCTGGGAGGCGGCCTGCCATGTCCATGACGCCGAGCAAAAGGTGCTGGGGGTGCTGGACATCATCGTCTCCCTGGAAACCATCGACCAGCAAATTGCCCGAGCCAAATTTAAGATGTTCCTGTTTGCGCTGACCTGCATTCTGGCGCTCAGCGGGGTGCTCTGGTATTTTGTCAGGCGTTGGGTGGATAAGCCGGTCAGCGACCTGGTGGAAGCGACCCAGCATGTGGCCGCCGGCGATCTCAGTTACACCATCCAACGCTCGGGCAGTGATGAACTGGGCATGCTGGCCCGCTCTTTCAATAATATGACCCAGAAATTATCCGAGGCGCGGATGCAGTTGTTTCAATCGGATAAGATGGCTTCGCTGGGACGCCTGGCCGCGGGAGTGGCCCACGAGATCAACAATCCCCTTACCGGCATCCTGACCTACAGCAGCTATCTCCTGAAACGGTCGAAACAGAATCCGGAAATGCAGCGCGATCTGGCGGTGATCGTCAAGGAGACCAAGCGGAGCCGCGATATCGTCAAGGGGCTGCTGGATTTTGCCCGTCAATCCATTCCCAAGAAGCATGCGGCGGATGTGAGTGAGATCATCCATCATGTGGTGGATGTGGTCAAGAATCAGCTCAACATCAGCCGTATCAAGCTGGTGAAAGACCTCGGCGAGCATCTGCCGGAGGTGGTCGTCGACGAAAATCAAATTCAGCAGGTGTTGACCAATTTGATCGTCAACGCCGCCGATGCGATCGGGAAGGAGAGCGGCACGATCACTATCTCCGCCTCGCTCAGCGAGTCTGCGGCGCATGGCGCATCCCGCGCCGGGGGCAACAACGGCCCGGCAGAAAGCGATTTTGTTATTATCAAAGTGTCGGATACCGGCAGTGGTATCGCGGAGGCAAATCTCTCCAAGATTTTTGATCCGTTCTATACCACCAAAGGGCACGGCGGGACCGGTCTGGGACTGGCGGTGGTGCGGGGTATCATCGAAAATCATAATGGCACGATATCGGTCGAGAGCAAAGTGGGTAAAGGCACCACCTTTACGGTGCGCCTGCCCCTGGCGCCGGCCGCAAAAAAAACGGCAGCATCATAATAATTGCCACAGAGACACAGAGCACACAGAGAACTGAGAACTGACATCTGAGAACTGACAACTGACTCAGTGATCTCTGTGTCTCTGTGGCAGTAGTTAAAAGTCTATTTTTAACCAATCCCGGACGCGTTAAAAGGAGCGCAAATGCATAAAAAGTTTGACATCCTGATTATCGATGACGAACAGGTGATTCTCGATTCGGTCAGTAAAATCTGTACTGCCGAAGGCCTGTCGATCGATACCGCCCCGGATTCGCTGACCGCCCTGAAGAAAATCGAACAGGCGCAATACAGCCTGATCATCTGCGATATCATCCTGCCCGATCTGGACGGATTCCAATTCCTGAGCAGAATGAAGGCGCGGCAGCATCATACCCCGGTGATCATCACCACCGGCTATGCGACCGTGGAAAATGCGGTCAAATCCCTGTACAGCGGCGCGATCGATTTCCTGGCTAAGCCCTTCACGGTCGATGAGTTGCTGAGTGTGACCTACCGGGGATTGAAATATACCGAACTTCATCAAAGCAAACAGATTATGGATTCGGATTCCCGGGACGCGGATATGCCGCTTAACTTCGTTCCCTGCCCGCCGAAATATTACCGGCTGGGGTATGCCGCCTGGCTGTTCCCGGAGTTTGATGGTTCGGTCAAGATCGGGGTGACGGATTTGTTTCTGCATACGATCGACCCGATCGTGCACACTCAATTTTTCGAAGCGGATGATGAACTGGTACAGGGCAATGTCTGTGCCCATTTTGAGACCGAGGACAGCATGGTCCATCAATTCTTGTCCCCCATCAGCGGCCGGATCCTTTCCCTGAACGATGCGCTTTTTGACGAATCGGATCTCATCATCAAGGATCCCTATTTTGAAGGGTGGCTGTATCGGGTGGTGCCGGTAGATTTGAATTATGAACTGGCAAACCTGACCTCATGCAGTTCGGATCGATTTTAAATATGGTTAAGATATAATACGCGAGCTCCTCACTAACCCTGCTAAGGCGGCAGAAGGAGGTTACCATGTCTGCCTTAATATTCATCCTGGCAATTATTATTTTCATTGTTGCCGACATTCTCATTCGTATGATTCACAAAAAAATTTCCGACAAGCGCGCGTTCGAGGAACGAAAAGCAGCGCTTGAAGAAAGTCTCACTCTGGATTTCAGCCAGGAAGCGAAAACCCTCAAACGGGTTGAAGTGGAAAATCCCAAGGCCAGGATCCTGGCGGTCGATGATGAGGAAGTGATCCTGGACAGTTTCCGGAAAATCCTGGTGCTGGACGGCTACTCGGTGGATACCGTCGAGTCCGGCAAGGAAGCGCTCGGCCTGCTGCAGATTCATCACTACGATTTTGCTTTTGTCGATATTAAAATGCCGGAGATGGATGGGGTGGAAGTCTGTAAAAGCATCAAACACCTCCGTCCGGATATCGATGTGATCATCATTACCGGATATGCCTCGATTGAATCGGCGGTAGAGACGATGAAATACGGAGCGATGGATTATGTGCAGAAACCCTTTACGGAAGATGAATTGCTGGCGATGATCAAAAAGGCCAACATCATCCGCCAGGACCGGATCAAAAAACAGCTCAAGCCCAAAGTGCACATCAGCCATGCGACGGGGTTCGAAGAACAAAGCGGCGACGAGTTCGCGATCCCGGGCGGGGTCTTTATTTCCGAGGGCCATTGCTGGGTCAGCGTGCAGCAGGACGGCACCGTACGGATTGGGATCGACGATTTTGCCAAAAAATTGATCGGTAAAATCGACAAAATCGAGTTGCCGAATCTGGGCATGAACGCCAAACGCGGACAACCGCTTTTCACGATCAAACAGGGGAACCGCTCGATTCCGCTGAATGCCCCGGTCAGCGGGCAAGTAGTTAAAACGAATGCGAATCTGATGGAAGACCTTGAGGTGCTGGACATCACGCCGTACCAGCAAAATTGGATCTGCATCATCGATGCCGAGAATCTCGCTGCCGAGATCAAGGAACTGAAGATCGGAAAGAGCGCTGTCTCTTTTTATCTGGAAGAGATCGAACGCTGCCAAAATTGTATCAAGGAATTGCTGTCTAGCAACAGCGAAAACGGGGAATTACCTCCCCGCAGCAACGGGCTATGTTTAGGCGATTTCGAGCATCTGGATGATAAGAACTGGCAAAAAACCGTGCGGCAGTTTTTTTATCGCTAGAGAATAATTTGTCAAAAACTAAAGCATAATTGCCACAGAGACACAGAGATCACAGAGTCAGTTATCAGTTGTCAGTTATCAGTTATCAGTTGTCAGTTCTCTGTGAGCTCTGTGTCTCTGTGGCAAAAGTTTAAAAGTTGACTTTAAATCAATCCTGCGGTGGGAAAATGGTATTCGGTCCGGTTCCATCCAGACGTTTGGGCAGCAGTTTGGGAATCAGCAACATTCCGCCGAATGTCTGCTCCTATTCATGCGTGTATTGCCAGGCCGGGCGCACCTGTCAAATACAAACCAAACGGCGGGCATTTTACGACCCGGCAGATATTCGCGACGCGGTCAGCGAGAAGCTTACCAAAGCAGACGCCCTCGGTACGATCATCGATTATGTGACCTTCGTGCCCGATGGAGAACCGACGCTGGATAGCCTGTTGGGTAAGACGATCGCGCTTCTGAAGCCGCTGGGGATCAAAATTGCCGTGATTACCAATGGATCACTGATCTGGGAGGAGGAGGTGCGTGCGGATCTGCTGCGCGCCGACTGGGTCAGCCTGAAGGTCGATGCGACCGTTGCAGAGACCTGGCGCAGGATCAACCGCCCTCACGGCGCGCTGAAGTTGGACGCCATCTTGAACGGGATGCTCGAGTTTGCCCAGCGTTACCAGGGAACATTGGTCACGGAAACCATGCTGGTAAAGGACCTGAATGATAGTATCCCTCAAATTGAAAAGATGCTGCAGTTCCTGACCCGTCTGAAACCGGCAACCGCTTATATCACGCTTCCCACCCGCCGGCCGGCCGAAGCCTGGGTTCAGCCTCCCGGTGAGGAGGCGGTGCAGCGCGCCTACCGGATGTTCCGTGCGCAGTTGGAGCATGTTGCTTAGGGCGTGTTGACATTTAGCCAGCACCGCATATTTTGTGACACCCGATTTACCGCTTGGCCGGCCATTCCCGCATGTATTAAGCGGGAATGGCCGGCCAAGCGGTAAATTCATTCGAAACTTTCTTTTTTCCCCAACAGATTCTATATTCTTGCCGTGTAACCATCAACCGACTCATGGCGATGTCGGTTGTCAGTTATCAGTTGTCAGTTT
>JACKAP010000024.1 GCA_020635015.1 Calditrichia bacterium
AAGGAGTTTGTCACTTATGCCTTCCACCAGAAGATCCGCTACACCGTTCGCGCAGCGGGCAGCTGGCCCTTTGGGGGGGCGATTCCGATGAATCAGGAGATCGTGCTCGACCTCTCCTATCTGGATTTTCATCGCCTGGATGAAGCGGGCGGGCTGCTGACGGTGGGACCGGGCGTGCTTTTTGCCGATATGCGCAAGTATCTGAAACAGCATGACTTCGCTCTGCGCCAGGAGATCACCAATCCCAATTCCGGCACCATCTGCGGCTGGGTGGTGACCGGCGGGCTGGGCATCGGGGCCTACAAATACGGGCCGGTGCAAAATTCGGTGGAAGCGATCCTCTTGCTGCGCCCGGACGGGGAATGGCAAACCCTGGCCCCGGAGGATCCGCTGTTCAAGCAGATCTTCGACAGCGAAGGGCAGATCGGCATCGTCGCCGGGGTGCTGCTGCGGGTAAAACGGGAATCCTTTGTCTCCAAACCCTATGCTTTTTCTTTTCAGAGCGCTGAGGATGCGCACAGTTTTGTCAAATTTATCCGCGAATGGCAGTTGGCGCCCACCTCGATGATCTATTTCGACCGCAATTATATTGAGACGACCTACGCGATCCAATCGGCCAAATACCAGAAATCCCTGGAACAGGCCCTGAAAGCGGAGGACGACCTGCGCATCTCCCGCATCCGCCGCGATATCGAGATCAGTGAAAAGGCAAAGGACCTGCAGCACGTGGTGGTAATGGAATTCGATACCCAGGCCGATTACGAGAAATGCCTGAAGTATGCCTTCTTCAACTCCCGCGACGAGCGGAGCCGCTTTCGCGATATCCCCTACTGGCGCCTGCCGGTGGAATTGGCCCACAAGTTCTGGAAGCACCGCTACGCCCCGGTGGAGATGAAGCAGCGCGGCCCTTCGATGCTGGTAAGCGAAACGGTATTGCCCCTGGATCAATTCCCTGCCTACATGGCCTACGTGCAGGCGGCCATCACCAACTGGACCGGAAATCCGGTCAAGACCGAAGGGCACTTCCTCAATAGCGGGGAGATCCTGATCCAGTCGATCCTGCTGGCCGATACCGGCACCACCCGGCACAAGGCTTATCTGGGACTGGTGCCCTTCATGATGCAAACCGCCATGTTTTTCGGCGGTCGCCCCTACGGCACCGGCATCTGGAACCTGCCCTTTCTGAAAGGGATGATGAACAACGGGCACGGCGAGAAGATCGCCGCGCTCAGCCGCTTCAAGAAAGAACTCGATCCGCACAGTCTGATCAACCAGTGCAAGTATATCAATCCCACCGGGCGTAAGCTGGCGCTAAAGTTGTTCCAGAAGAGTTCCGCCCCATTCTTCGACCTCGGGGTGAAGCTGCTGCAGAGGGGGCGTGAGCATAACGGCTTCTCACTCTATAGCCCCGGCCGGCTGTTCTGGAAGCTGAACAAGGCGGTCTTCCCCACCGTGGTGCCGCCGGGCCTGAAAGCCTCGCGCTCGCCGCTGCTGGCGATCAACAGCGCCTGCGCCGAATGCGACAGTTGCGAACGGGTCTGCCCCACCAGCGACGTCTTTGGCCTGCTGGGACTGGCCACCCCGATTACCCGGCGCAAGACCGCCAACCGCATTGCCAACGGCGTCCCCATCTCGCAGGAAGAGGCGCTGGGATTCCTGGTGTGCACCCGCTGCGACAACTGCACCCGGGTCTGCCCCACCGACATCCCGTTGACCGACATGTTCGACCTGGTCGAAGGAGACAAAGCCTTCCAGCAGGCGCTCGGCCTCACCCCGGCGGAGAAGAGCGAGTTCGTCGACCGCATGTGGGAGGTGATGAAGGAAAGCCCGCTCTACATCGATCATACCCTGGCGGAGCAGAAGGAAGATAAGTCTCACCTGCAGCATGGTATCAACATCAAATATCCCCGGGGATTTGCCTATTCCGAACTGTTCATCGACCCGGAAACCTGCATCCATTGTGGGATGTGCGCCCACGAAAATGCCTGCATCTACGGCGCCCGCCGGGGCAATCCCCGGGAAATCCCGGAGCTGATCGACGAGAACTGCGCCCTGTGCAACGCCTGCATCAACTTCTGTCCCCAGAACAAGGCGGTACAGATGGAGCGGGATTTTGTGCAGGAGCTGATTGACAATGCCGTCGATATGGAAGAGAAAAAATACTGGGAAACCGAAAAAGGGTTCCTGCGCGATACCACCACCATCCAGCGCTCGCCGGAACTGACCGACATGGCCGACATCTACCTGACGGAGGAGATCCTGATGGAGATCGACAAGGAAGCCTCTACCGGGCAGATCCCGGTATCCGGGATGGGGCAGGGCGACCGCCACATGGGGATCGGCTTCGATGCCGAGCGCTTCTCCCATTTCCACATCGTGGGCCCGGCGCAGAACCGTCTTCATGAGGGCGATCCGGACGAGGAGCTTTCCGTCTCCCTGGGCAAGCGCCATCGCTACTGCAAGTTTGATGAACAGGAAGATCTGCACAATCCCCCCTTCCCTAAAATCAAGCTCAACACCCCGATGATGTATAACTCGGTGCGCCTGCACAGCAACGGGCGGGCGGAGCTGGCCTTCATCAAGGTAGCGGAGAAGCAGCACAGCCTGGTCACCATCAAGCTTAACCGCATCCTGGCGCATTACGATCTCTTTATCGAAGAAGGCGGCTACCAGCGGCTGCCGGCGGTGATCGTGCCCCGGGTCGATCTGGAGATCATCGACCACCTGCGGGTCAATCCCCATGTGCAGCGGGAACTGCTGGAAGATCTCTGGAAGATGCCGATGTTCGAGATCACCCCTCATGACGACATGGCCCGCACCATCCAGTTCATCAAGGAGTCGACCTACTCGCTTTATCAGCAGAGCCCGCTGATCTGCGGTTATATCGAGGTCTCGGAATACGATATCGTCGGCGGGGAGATCCTGCCCCACCTGCGGGAACTGATCGAATCGTTTATGGAACTGGAAGTGGATGTGCTGCATATTCACGGCCTGCGCAACAAGGATCAATATTTCGTCACCTCGGAGGCGGTGCGCTCGATCCACCATTACCTGCTCTCCAGCGGGCGGCGCCACCAGGTGTCCCTCATCGCCTCCGGCGGGATCCGCCTGGCCTCGGACAGCCAGAAGACCATCCAGCGCGGGGCGGAAGCGACCCTGCTGGATGTGGCCGCCCTCCTGGCGCTCGATCCCTACGCGTATAAAGCGACCCAGGAAGATAAAACCACCACCGAAAAGCTGGTCAATCTCGACATTCCCTGGGCCATCAAGCGCCTCAACAACCAGATGGAATCACGCAAGATCCAGATCCTGGAAGTGCTCGGCGCTTCCGGTTTCAAGGACATCAAAAAGACCGTCGGCGAAGAAGGCCGCCTGATCGATTTTTACGAGTTGGAAGAGCGGCTGCAGAAAGAAGTGCTGGAGGACGAAGACAAGCCGGCCCGGCATGAGCAGCTCAACAATGAGTTGAAAGCCGCCGAGCCGCTCCCCGCCGGAGCCTCGCCGACCTACAGCGAATTGAAAAAACGGGTGCAGCGCTTGAAGTCGCCGCACAACTTCTACGAGCTGGGCGATATCAACCAGACCGTCTACCATCGCGACCATGTGTGGCCGGGGATGCTGATCCGCACCCTCGGGCGGATGGCCGCCGGTGAGGAGGAGATGTTCCTGCTCAAGAACGTCAAGGGCACCGGCCTGCTGGGGGACGGCTTCGATGTGATGCGCATCCTCTACCAGCGCGATCCCGACGTGATCCCGGATGCGGAGCTCGATGATGTGAGCACTGCCCTGCCCCTCGACAAGGATCTGATCCTGCAGGCCCCCTGGATGTTCGGGGGCAAGTCGGTCGGTTCGATCGGGCTGGACACCTGGCGCGCCCACGTGATCGCCGCCCGGGAGCTGGGGGTGCAGTACGATACCGGCGAAGGAGGCTATCCCACCTGCTTCTTCCTCAACCGCAAAGGCGAACCGGTTTTCTTCGACGAGCCGCAGATGCAGCGGATCAAGCCCTATTTCACACACGACACCCACTACACCACCGCAGATATTCAGCAGATCCTGAACGAGAACGGCATGACCGCCGAGAGCGATCCGGAATTATTTGAGGTGCTCAAGCCCTATCCGGCGCTGCAGTCGTTCCTCTTTTATGAGGTGATCGCCGCGGCGGACGAGCCCTTCGTCTCCACCGAGATGAAGACCGGTCTTTTTGGGGTGACCAAAGAGACCATCCGCAAATCGCGCCGGGTGGTGATCGCCTACAGCCAGGGGGCCAAGATGGGCATCGGCGGGCACATCCTCGCCGGCAAGGTCAACAAACTGGTCTCCTACCTGCGCGGCATCCAGGGCCTGGAAAAACTCAACGCCGACAAGCTGCGCGCGCTGATCGAGCGGATCGAGAAGATCGAGAAACAGGCCAAGCATCCGCTCAAGGAAGTCTCGCAAACCACCCATCCGGACCTGAGCAAGTCCCATGACGACCAGGAGATCTATCCGGAACTGAAGACCCGTCTGTGGCAGATCCAGCAGCGGGTGTACGAGCTGGAGCGCAGCCAGCAGATCGATCCGATCGAGGCGGAGCGCATCCTGCGCCTGTGCGAGGAAGTGATCAGCTATGTCTACACCAGCGTGATCTCCCCCTTCCCCTTCCACAACTGCTATTCGATCGAGGATGTGAAGTCGTTTATCGACATGGTGCGGATGATCAATCCGAAGGCGGTGATATCGGTGAAGGTCTCGCCCTCGGTGGATATCGAGTTTATCGCCGCCGGGCTGGCGCGGATTGCCAAGGACAATACCGAGGAGGTGCTGAAAGGCAAACTGGAGGATCTGGAGGCGGATACCCTGAAGCTCTCCGGCGAGCTGGCCGCCTACGCCCGCCAATATGGGATGAAGGTGGAAGTATGGCTGGACGGCCCCCGCGGAGGCACCGGCGCTTCGCCAAACATCATCAAGGGGCAGATGGGGATGCACATCGAGTATGCCGTACCGCTGATCCACGACCGCCTGGTGCGCGACGGGCTGCGCAATCACGTCAAGTTTATCGTCAGCGGGGGCATCCGCACCTACGAGGATGTGATCAAAGCCATTGCCCTGGGCGCTGATGGGGTGATCTGGGGTACCGCCCCGCTGGTGGCGATCGGCTGCGACCGCAACCGCAACTGCCATGACGGCTGCTCCCGGGGCATCGCCACCAGCAACCTGATCATGCAGAATCTGCGCGATGTCGATATCAACTCCCGCCAGATGATCAACGCCTTCCTGATCATGCAGATGCAGGTGATCCGCGCCCTGGCCGGGCTGGGGCTGAAGGATGTGCGCGACCTGCGCGGGCGCTTTGACAAGATCCAATGGATCGGACTCAAGGAACGGGTCGACTTCCGGGTGCGCCAGCGCCGGGAGCATACCAAGCATAAAGAGAACCTTATCAGGCCGAAGAACATTCATCCCACCGGCCAGACCAACTGCGGGGTCGCGGCGGTGATCGGCACCCACAACGTGCCCAGCTACGTGCTCGACGAAGCGCTCCACGCCATGAAGAACCGCGGGATGGACGGTGTGGGGGTGGGCAAAACCCTTTGCTTCCCGGAGCTTCCCCATCACTACGCCTACCGGGTGATGGTCAAAGGGCGGCTGCAATTGGAGATGGAAGAAACCCTGCGCAAAGGCAAACGGGCTTTCAAGTCGAACCGCGACCTGCGCCGCAAAGCGCGCAGCGAACTGATCCGCTTCCGCTGTTCCCTGGCGAAAAAAATCAAGAAGGTATTCCTCGATCCTTATTTCGACTTCGCCGGCGAGACGACGGTGGAAAAAGTGCGCGAGCCTTACAAAGCCGACCCGCGCGGCGGGGAGCGCGATTACCGGGAGTTCGGCAATCCCGGCACCGATCCCGGCGATATCTTCCGCTTCTTCGTGCGGGTAAAGGAGAAGGTGCTCTGCGAGTTTATTGAGAATGAACTGCTGGGCGATCCGCGCTTTGTCTACATCCGGGAGTATTTTCCGGAAGTCGATCGCAGTAACTACCGCAGCCACGCCAAGTTCATGCAGAAAGCGGAGGATCTCTTCGTCTTCAACCACTCGGTGCGTCTGACCCAGATTCTCTACGTCAAGGATGTGCGGGCGGAATACTGGCAAAAATTCGTTCAGGGCAACCAGGCATTTGCCGAAAACCTGCCGGCGCTCACCAAACAGGATCCCTTCTCCAAAGAGCACCTGGAGACCATCGGCGAGGGATTCCTCTACCTGCTGCGCAGTTTCCTGGAACAGTATCCCGCCGGCGAACATGCGGAAAAATTCGCCGGGCGGATCCGCAAGATTGCCGCGGTGATGTCCTGCGGGAAAAACTTCGCGGTATGGAAGACTGCCGGGCGGGAGATCCCCTGGGAAACCCCGGCCTCGCCCAACAACATCATCCACGTGCGCCTGGCCACCGGCTCGGTGGTAGAGCAGATGAACGCCCACCCCTTCGGCAAACTGCATACCGCCCTGACCCACAATGGGGAGACCACCAACTACGAGACCCTCAAGCAGCGGGTGGAGCAGTTCGGCTTACCGCCCCTGGCCACCACTGACACCGAGGTGGCTTCGCTGAAGTTCCACCTGCTGGCGGAGGAGCTGGAGTATCCCGACTGGGCGCTGTTCGAGAGCTTCTCGCCTACCACCGGCGATGACCTGGCGCTGATCCCGCAGGAACTGCGCGCCCAATTGGAAGAGGTTCAGCGGGTGGAGTTCACCAGCTCCCCGGACGGCCCCTACCAGTACCTCTGCCTGCGCCACCTGCCGGAGAAGAATGTGACCGAGCGGGTCGATCTGAAGGACCCTGCCGACCTGCGCCCGGGCACCACCGCTTTTTGGTATGATCATACCGGGAAGGAGAAAAAGGCCTTCAGCATCATTGCCTCGGAAGAGCAGGCCGCCCAGAAGGTGCTGGAGCTGCTCGACCGCGAGGGGGTGATCGACGGCACCGTGCCGGACGAGGTGATGGTGAGCAACGGGATGATCAACCGCTTTATCTATGACGACAGCGGAAAGGTCTCCGATTACCAGTTGATCGACCGCTACGGCCGCCCGATCGAGCTGGAGCCGGTGGGCAAGCATTACAGCTTCCGGCGCAGCAAACTCAAGACCCCGCGGCAGAAGGCGCTGCTGGAGCGGGAGATGGTCGATCACGCGGACAACCTGACCGGCTGGATTGCCAGCCGCCTGGCAAAATGGAATTTCGATGCCTACCGCTGGGTGCTGCAGAGCCTCAGCGATCGCCAGTTGAAAGCCGGGGAACCGGAAGTGGCGATCGCCTTGCTGACCTATTTCATCGATTACGCCCGCATTCTCAATACCGGTGACAAGGCGGCCAGCGCGATACTGGACATCTCCCGCTCAATCCTCTACGCCCTGCTGGATAAACTGGCGGCCGCCGATCCGCAGCGCTGGGCCCGGACGGATATCAAAAGCGGCGCAGTGGCGGCACCGGCGCAT
This sequence comes from Calditrichia bacterium, assembly GCA_020635015.1. Lineage (GTDB taxonomy): Bacteria > Calditrichota > Calditrichia > RBG-13-44-9 > J075 > JACKAP01. Next base: position 7,471 of record JACKAP010000024.1, read on the forward strand.
CCGCAGCAGCAGACCCTGCTGGTGGATGCCCGGGGGTTTGAGCCGGAAGGCATCGATCCGAAGCTGGCCCTGGCGGCGTTTCTCCGCCAGGCCTATGAGTCGGGCTGGCGCCGCTTTATCCTCTACCGGGTCAACGGCCAGCGTCTGATCTCTACTGCGGTGATGGGCCGCAGCGACACCGACGATGTAGAGATCGATGTTTACGGCACGCCGGGTGAGTACTTCGGCGCCTTCATGCAGGGCGGCACTATTCGCTGCCACGGCAACGCTCAGAACTTCACCGCGATGGGGATGCACCACGGCAATCTGTACATCTACGGCAATGCCGGCAAGGTCTGCGGCTACGCTTCCAAAGGCGGCAGCGTTTTCATCCTGGGCGACATCGTCGACCGCGGCTGGACCAACTCGGTGAACGACCCCCGCTGCCAGGATCTGAAGGTCCACATCCTGGGCAGCGCCAGCAAGTATTGTGGGGAATCGCTGATGGGCGGCGATTTCTTCTTCGGTGGTTTATATTTTGACAAACAGGGGCAACTGCGCACCCAGGCGCGGCCCTATCGCGGCACCAAGCTGCTCGGCGGCGCTTCCCGCGGCAACATGCTCTTCTTCGATCCCTATCACCGGCTCGATCCGCATCAATACACCCACGGTAAGCTTACCGAGATGACTGCAGATGACTGGCCGAAGTGGCAGACAATGGTCGAAGCGACCCTGATGCTGGCAGGGGTGGTGATCGATGAGGAGAACGGTATCCGGAGCTTTATTGCCGACGGCAAAACCTTCCCGCTGACGCCGGAGCACTTCCGCCTGATTGTACCGAGTGGGGGGTTGAAGGGGTATGAGTCGCATTAATAACATCGAGGGCTAATCGCACTACAAACTTGCCACAGAGGCACGGAGTTCACTGAGAACTGAGAACTGAAAATCTCTGTGCTCTCTGTGCCTCTGTGGCAAATATATAAACCTACCATAGCCAAACCAACAGCAGTGCCCAAAACGGCACCGATAACAGCAGCGCCCACACCGCACCGCGGGCGGTGGAGAGGCGTTCATGATTAATATTGTCTTCGGTGATATCCCGCAGCGTTTGCCGGCTGACTTTTATGAAGGGGTTTGCCGCGATCAGGTCCCTGGAAAATGCCGCCGGCAGGGATAGCGCTTTGGTGGTGGAATGATCCCCGCCGGCATGATTCGCAGAAGCGGAACCCCATTGTTTAGCGAATTGGGTACTGGATATTTTCATCCTGAATTTCCTTTCCTCTCTTAATTGGTACCCTGAATTCTACAAATATCACGCCACATTATTCTCGGAATGTATTCTCAAACGCCTGCCGGCCCATTCCGCTGCACCTGCAGGGTTTGGCAAGTCGGTTTTATGCATGGAATCGGTAAAATATGCAGAAAATCCGGCGATTTCGTGACGTAGTGCGCCAATCTGGAGATTCCAAAACGAAAACGGGCTTACGATTTAAATGGCGGTTCTTTTCCAAAATTACCATAAATGGGGTATTTTGTAAGGTGTATTATTCCTTTACTTTGGATTAGAACGTGCAATTTTTATACAATGTGCTGTGGTGACGCAGCGTGTCACCTGGATCACACGATGCCGAACGTCGAACGAGAACTTAAACGAGGAGAACCCATGCGTCACTATTGGGGATTATTCATTCTGCTGACCGGCCTGGTGCTCCCGGGCGCTCTGGGCGCCCAGAGTTTGCGCCTGGGAATCAGCGGGGCGCTTTCCGCGACCATCGATGAAGTGAATGGGGGGGAGACTTTCCAACACCGCAATATCGGAGTGATTGGGACAGATCTGCGCTATCAATTTTCGGCGGTGCCGCTGGAGACCGGACTGAAACTACGTTATGGGTCACGAAACCTGCTTGATAAGCAGCCGGAATTCAACACCGGCCTGTTTACCAATTACGGCCTGAAGCGGGATCTGGAGCTGTTTTTTGTGGAATTGCCGCTGCTGATTCACGTGCCATTATCCCGGAGCACCCGCCTTTCCGGAGGGGTGCAGGGCGGACTGATTCACCTGAAAGCCGACGAACAGGTCACGGTATATGTTGCGGGTCCCAATGGGGGCATCGGCCGCACCGGCAGCTCTACCTCCGGCACGACCTTCAGCGCCTCGCCGCTGTTGGAATTAACCCACAAGATGGCCCTCCCGGTTTTCCTGAGTATCGGTGCGGGATACCGTTTTCTGGCGGTAGATGTCGATTGGTTGACGGATGTCGAATCGGCTCAGGTGCTCAATAATTTCCTGTCTACCGAGAGTGGCCAATTCGATTTCGGCGGGTTTTATTTTACCCTGGGATTTGCAGTTCAGTTGTGGGAGCCGGAGGATTGAGACGCGCTTTCCGGAAACCATTTGCGGATGATCGCCGCCAGCACTTCCCGGCGGATCGGTTTGGTGATGTAATCATCCATCCCGGCAGCAAGGCATTTTTCCCGGTCACCGCTCATCGCATTGGCGGTCATGGCGATGATTACCGGCTTGTGCTGGGTGTTGCGATTCCCCTCCAGGATCTGTCGGGTGGCCTCCAGTCCGTCCATCTTCGGCATCTGCAGGTCCATTAGAATCAGATCGTAGGCATTCTCCTGCGCTGCTTCGATGGCCTCCTGGCCGTTACCGACCACCTCCGCCGGAAAGCCTAATTTGGCCAGGTTCTGGATCGCCACTTTTTGATTGATGCGATTGTCTTCCGCTACCAGGATCTTTAAACTGCCGCCCAGATCCGCTGCGCCGGCCATTTCCCTCCCTGCGCTATATACCTGGCCTTTGCGCCGCGGCCGTATCAGTTCGGGATCGCCTTTTGCCGCCCGGATGGTAAAATAGAAACGCGATCCCTCCCCCGCTTCGCTTTCCACCCAGATGCGCCCGTTCATCATCTCCACCAGCATCTTGCTGATCGCCAGCCCCAGCCCGGTGCCGCTGTACTTGCGGGTGGTCGAGGAATCCACCTGAGAGAAGGGCTGGAACAGGCGGTCTTTCTGAGAGGGCGGGATGCCGATGCCGGTATCGCGGATCTCGAACTGCAGCTCCTCGGGAAATTCGCCGGTGTCATTGCGCTGTACCGAGAGAGCAATTTCGCCTTTTTCGGTAAACTTGATGGCATTGCTGACCAGGTTAACCAGGATCTGGCGCAGACGCACCGGGTCGGTGACGATCACCGCCGGCACTTCGGGGTCGATATGGTAACGTAGTTCCAGCCCCCGGGCCCGGGCCGGTGGCCCCAACAGCAGCAGTACATCGTTGACGCAATCTGCTAAATCCACCGCCTTGAATTTCAGGTTGAGCTTGCGCGACTCAATCTTGGAAAAATCCAGAATATCGTTGATGATGATCAGCAGATTCTCTCCGCTGACGCGGATGCTTTCCACATACTCCCGCTGCTCGGGAGCGAGGGGGGTGTCCAGCAGCAGGCCGGTCATGCCGATCACCCCGTTCATCGGGGTGCGGATCTCGTGGCTCATGGTAGCCAGGAAGTCAGATTTAGCCCGGGCGCCGGCTTCAGCGGCCTCGGCCGAGCTGCGCAGGTTGGCAGCAAAGCGGTAGGTGAGGATCAGCGATTGGAAGAAAAAGAAACCGATGTGGCCGAAGAAGGGGATCAGCGGCGAGCCTTCCAGCAAGCCCCAATGGGCAAAGATGTTTAGCAGAATCGCGATGAAAATCATCACAAAACTGATCACCGCATAGGTAGACCCGTCGCGCTTGCGCACGGCGGCAAGAACAAAAATGTAACAGGCATAGAGCAGATATAAAACCAGCAATCCCAGGAACAACTCCACTACCCGGGTGAAAAGCAGCGGAGGAAGCAGCAGGGTCATCAGTATCAGCACGGTACAGATGCCCTGCAGAATTTTGATGTAAACCCGCGAGGTTTCTTTGGGATAGAGCTCGTAGACAAAGCCGGCAAACAATGCCGCGCTGGCATAAAGCGTCAGATATTCCAGCCGGATGGTGAGGCCCCAGCTGAGTTGGGGCAGCAGGCTGTGCAGGAAATAAGAGCCGAAGCCCAGCACGCGGTAGCTGTAGACAATGCTGAAGAGAGAGAAGTAGATGATCGCCCGCTCCCGCTGCCCAAAGAGGTAGAGCCCCAGGAAAAACAGGCCTCCCATAATCAGCGTGCCGGCCAGGAAAAAATCCAGCGCTGCTTCGGTCTCGCGTTTGCGGGTGAGTTGCGCCTCGCTGCCGAGCAGGATCGCCTCCCGGCCGCCGCCTTTGCTGTGATGGAAGTTGGCAATCTGCAGTACGATCTCATTGTGGCCGGGCAGTAGGTTGATGGCAACCGTTTGCGGCAGCCAATGCGGGGTGGTGCTCACCCGGTCGATGCCGGGCATCCCATTGCGCGCCACCAGCGAATCGTTGATCCACAAGGCATAGCTGGTATAATAATCCGGCACTTCCAGCGCCAGCGGCAACGAATGAGCGCCGATCAGCAGACTGAGGTGGTAGGTGCCGTATCCTTGGGAGGGAATCGGTTTTCCTTCAATGGCCAGACCGCTCCACAGCGCCGGGAAATCGACATAAACCGGTGCTGCGCCGACCTGCCGGAGCGAATCCGGAGTAAGCAGCCGTTTCCAGTAAAAAGCCCATTCCCCCTGCAATTCGACCGGGCTGTGTTTCGCGAAATTCCATTCCCGCAGGTCAATGACCCCTTCCCGGGCCTGCAGTGGAACCGGCCGCTCGCTGTCGCCGGGCGCACAACCGAACCAGAGCAGCAGCCCGGTCAATAGCCAGCCCAAATGTCTCAGCTTATGCACGGTCATATACGACGTTCTCGATTCTGTAAATCTTTTCTCCCGGTATTATCGGCATCCCGGTAGATTTATCAACCGGCGAACGGAAAAAACTGTTAATCATTATTCGAGCGCGATTGAACAATTCCCCCGCCATCTCGTATTGAAAGCGAACCGTTAAAGCGGAGCGAAAAACAACATGATTAAATTTTTACTTTGGCTTATTTTGTTGCTAATTTCCTGGCCGTTGGCAATCCTGGCGCTGATATTGTATCCCCTGGTGTGGTTGCTGCTGCTGCCATTCCGGCTGATCGGCATTGCGGTTGATGGGGTCCTCGAATTGATTAAGGCCGTCATCCTCTTTCCTTCCCGGGTGCTGAGCCGGTAGCCATCGCCTCTCCAAAATAGCACGCCGGCACTGGAATATCAAGGTGAATGATGTGATTTAAAGATGGGTGGGAAATGATGTGATTTAAAGATGGGTGGGATATAAAAACGTTAAGGGGTTAATGGAAAAGACTGACTTTACCCCATCAACTCATTAACCCTTTAACAAAAACACCTTCAAACTGCACGATCGCTCAACTCAATTCAAATTCCGCTGCCGGATCACGACAATTTTCTGGATGGCGCTGGTCATCAGATGATTGCCAAACTCCACGCAAAGGCCGCAGGCGGCGATGATATCGGCTTTGATCACGCTGCCGCCCCAGGTGCATCCGGCGATGGTGGTTTGCGCCGGCGCCAGTCCTTCGCGGTCGAACCAGCCGCCGGAGACCGCATAGCGGTCGTTCTCCAGCACCTGCACCGAATAGATCGAGTTCCGGGTGGTAATGATCACCACATCGCCGCAAAAAAGTTCTTCCCGGCGGATCTGTTTCAGGCCGGCGCATTCCGCTACGATCTGATCCAGACTGCGTATCACTCTCTTCATGACCGGCCCCAAAAATTCTGGTTGCTATCTCTCACACCCGTTACACTCTATATTAATATATGAGACACTGAAATAAAATATGATCTTAAACAAAATAAGCAAAGTAAAACTTTTGCCGATCGACTCTCCTGCCGCCATGGCCGAAATAGATCCCGCTTTGCTATTTGCAAAAATAAGCATTCTTCCATATATTTCCGTAATATCGGTGAATCAAGCAAAAGCGAGCGTATTTGGATGGATGTCGAAGAAAGTAAAAATATTGACGCACGGAAACTGGAAGATCAGAAGCTGATCCAGGCAGCCCGCGAGGGTGATCAGAAAGCCTATGAGACCCTGCTGAAGAAATACCGCAACCTGGTCTATCATGTGATGATCAGAATGGTGCGCAATCCTCAAGAGGCGGAAGATCTTTGCCAGGAGGCATTTATCAAGGCCTTCAACGCGCTCGCCTCCTTTAACGAAGAGTTTGCTTTCTCGACCTGGCTGATGAAAATCGCCACCAACAACTGCATCGATTTTTTACGTAAGAAAAAGCTGCGCACTTATTCGATCGATGAGCCGATCCAGTACAAGGATGAAAAAGTGAAGATCGAGGTGCCGGACCATGATCCCACTCCGGAGAAGCAACTGATTGCCGAAGAACGAAAGGTGCTGATCGACAACGCGATTCAATCCCTGCCGCCGCGCTACCGCCATGTGATCGTGCTACGCCACAAGGAAGAGAAATCCTACGAAGAAATTGCCGAGCTCCTCAAACTGCCTTTGGGTACCGTAAAGGCGCGGATCTTCCGGGCCCGGGAAATGCTCAACAAGAAGATTCGAAATATCGTTTAATCTTTTGCCTGCCCAAAACGAGATCAACAGCACAATATTTATGCCGAAATTGCCCAACTTAGGCAACTTGGGGAAGTACGATTGTTGCATATAAAGATGTATCGGATCGGCAGATGAAAGATCAGCATAAGTCCAAAGAACAGCTCATCGATGAATTGATCGATCTGCGAAAGAAAGTCGCCCGGCTGGAGAAGCTGGGCAAGCGGCGCAAACGCCGGGAAAAGAAGTTCCGCAAGTTCCTGGAATCGGCGCCGGATGCCCTGGTGGTCACCAGCGACCGCGGCAAGATCATGATGGTCAACGCCCAGACCGAAAAGCTGTTCGGCTACTCCCGGAGCGAGCTGATCGGTAAATCGGTGGAAATGCTGCTGCCCAAACAATCCCGCGCTTCCCATAAACGCCAGCGCAAGGATTACGCGCTGCAGCCCTACACCCGTCCAATGGGGGCCGGCATGGATCTGTTCGGGCAGCATAAAGACGGCACGGTGTTCACCGTCGAGGTGAGCCTCAGCCCGATGCAGACCGAGGAAGGGATGTGGATCTCCTGCAATATCCGCGATGTTTCCCAGCGGAAAATGATCGAGCAGGAGGAGCGCCAGCGCCTGATCAAAGAGTTCGAAGCGGCCAACGAAGGTCTGAAAATTCTGCGCGGCATCCTGTCGGTCTGTTCCTCCTGCAAAAAAGTGCGCGAGGATGACGGCAGTTGGAAAAACATCGAGAAATATATTTGCGACCACTCCGAAGCAGTCTTCAGCCACGGCATCTGCCCTAAATGCTTCGAGAAGCTTTATCCGCAGTTTTATGAGGAGTTTGTTGAGAATGGGAATGGGTAATGGGGTCGCCCGGCAGGTTGTTAAGCGCCCTGGTGCGACTTGTGCCCCCGACCAAATGATTAATGATGATTGCGCAGTGGTCAATGGTAATCTCAGTAGCAATTATCGTTAATGATGATGTGATCGCGGAAACCGCAAAGCTTTGTGCCTCAATTATACTTTTTCATACATTTTGTCGACAAAAATATACTATAAAATGTTGCAGGTATTATCGTTGTAGAGATAAGCGCCTGTTTCTTATGGTATTGTCGCTGCGTGTTGGTCTGGCAAGGTTTTTGAAGAGAGGATATTAGAACCCGGCCCGTTGCCGGGGAATATAACTTGCCGGAGGTCATCATGCGCTTGGTTTGTGTCATTTTGCTGCTGATCGGCAGTACTGCAACATTCTGCGCCGGTCCGGCAGAGGAGCCCCAGGAGAACGCCGCAGCGAAAAAGTCGCTGAAGCCCCCATTGGTAATTGCGCCCAGCTATATGTCTTTGAGTATCGGCATCGCCGGCACCCGCCACCAGCTCGGCGACTTCACCGACATTGTCACCCGGGTCTATCAGACGGACCCCAACGGATTTCTGACCAATCTCCAACCAGGAAATATTTCTGCCACCTCCATCGCCCTGCAATTATCGCTGGCAATCCACTTAACCCACAATCTGCATCTCGGGATGACGGCACATCACCACTTAATGAAAGAAGGCGTGAACGAAATAAACGATGAGCGGAACTCCTGTTATCTCAGGTTGACGGCTGCAGAACTGTTCTATCTGTGGGGCCGGAAAACCTTCCAGCCCTGGGTGGCCGTCGGCCTGGCCAATACGGCGGTTTTTCTAAAGGATTATCAACAAGTCCGTATTCCAGACTCAGAGGGTACTTATGAAGGCCTGGAATGGCGAACCCGGGCCAGCACGATTTCGGTCGCCGCCGGGGCCAGATACTATTTGACCCAGAAAACCGGTTGGGTTATTGCCCTGCGCTTCTTCCCCTTTCCACCCGCTAAAATTAAAAAAGGGTTTTCTTATACCCACAACGACCTCATCGATCTCGATCAGGTGATTGGCCAAAAGATTAACCTGACGATGATGACATTCTCGATTGGTTTTTTTGGTAATATCTGAGCGGTTGCCGGCTGTCAGGGCCTGAACGTCATAAACGACAAAGGAGAAGCGATGAAAAAGCGGTTGCAAGCCATTACGGGTGTTGCCATTATGCTGCTGCTGTTCGGTAACTGTCTCCCGTCAAAACACTACGTCGAGATAACGCCGAATCAGTCCGCACAATTGTTTCGCGCCCCCCGGGTTCAATTCGCGCTCTATAACGGCGATGAATACCGGATGCAAATCGACATGCTGGACTCGCTCCACCTCCAGGGCACCGGCACCTTCCGCAAATACGCGAAGAACGCCTGGCAGCCGTTCAGCGGACGCATTCCGCTCGACAGTGTCAATCTGGTACTGGTTGAGGGGAACTCTTTCGGGAACACCTTCCTGGTGCTCGCCGGGGGAACTGCCTTGCTGGCTTATTGGATCAAATCGCAGGAAAAAGGCGATTACGATGACCAGTTGATTCCCGACGTTTACTATCCGGGAGGAGGATCAAGCAGTTGCCCCTTCCTCTATAGCTGGAACGGCACTGAATTTCAATTGGAAGGCGAAGCCTTTGGCACCGCCCTGGGCAAAGGGCTGGAGATGACCAGCTACCATCTGCTGCCCGGCCTGAGGCCGGAAGCTGGGAAAGCGGTTCTCCGGATCGGCAACGAACGCCCGGAGACCCACTATCTCGATGCAGTAAGATTGTGGGAAGTGCCGGTTCCGGCAGGGCATGAAGCGGTGCTCGATGGTCAGAACCGGCTCTGGACAGTGCGGCAGTCCGTCCCCCCGCTGTCGGCTTACGACGCCGCGCAGGCTGACGTATTACCGCTGGTGCGACAGTGCGACCGGCGTTACTGGGAATGCGATCTGGCTGGGATCGACATCGGGGACGGTTTTGAAAGCAGGATCGAGCTGGCCTTCAAGCGCCCCCCGGATGCGCGGGAGGGGCTGCTGATCGTGGATGCGATCAATACCGAGATCTCCAACGTGCTGTTTCAGCAGGTGTTCGGCTTCCTGGGGGAAGAAGCGCTGGCGCTGTATCAACGGCTCGACGGCGATCCGGAGTGGGTGGCGATCCTCGAGCAATGGCGGCGGGATTGCTCATTGCATCTGGAAATGTTTAGCGGCGGCGACTGGCAGGCGGTGGGATCGATCCTGCCGGAAGCCAACGTGGTCCCGTTCCGCCGGGCGCTGCGCTTCGATCTTCCCCCGGATGGCGGCGATACCGTGCGATTACGTCTTTCCAGCATGGCCGACGTCTGGAGGATCGATGCTGTCGCCCTGGCTTGCGACCCGCCGCCGGCGATCGACCCGGAGGCGCTGAAACCGCTGCCCCGAAGCGGTGAATGGGATGAACGGCTCACAAGCGCAGACGCCCGCTACCGAACCCTCTTTCCCGGGCAGTCGCTGAACCTCACTTTTGACGGCGCGGCCCCGGCGGATGAAGCGGTGTGTTATGTGTTGGCGGTGCGGGGCTATCTGCACGAGTGGATCGTGCCGCCGACGCAAAAAACCGCATTTGCGTTGCTGGGAGAACAGTTGGAAGGCTTCGACCGCCTGCAATTTCTCAAGCATCTGCTGGCGGAACGATCTCCGGCTTTTCTGGTGCCGGCTTATGCAAGTTGGAGGATGTTAAAGGACGTGGATTGATCAGACAGCTCTTGACAAACGACTAGACATCCAGCCGCTCCAGATAGGGGAAATTCTGCTTGATCCGTTTGATCAGCCCGAGAAATTCCTCCTGAATATCCTGCACATGCGCCGGGGTAAATAACTGGCGGTACTCCTGCTGCGGTTTCATGAAGTAAAGCGAGACCGGATAACTTCCCTGCCCGGGAAAGAGCTGCGCCATCAGCATGGCATAGCTCTTCATCTGCATCATATACTTTTCGCCGGCCTCCGCTACTTGGGCTGCGCGGATGTTGTTGGTTTTGTAATCCGCAACTTCCCAGTGCCCTTCCGCAGTTCGATAGATGCGATCCAGGGTGCCGGTGAGGTAATCGCCGCCCAGGCGCATGGTCAGGCTGATCTCCACCTTCCATTCCGCTGCGCCGAATATGGTTTTCGCAAACTCGGTTTGGGCAAAGTTGCCGATCAATGCCGGGATATCTTCCTTCAGGATCCCCTGCTCCCGGGGATCGAAGACTTCGTAGTAGAAGAAGGCTTTTTCCAGCTTTTCGGCGATCTCCTCCTGATTCACCGGCAGCCCTTCCTCCAGGATCTTATGAACGATCTTCCCCTTCAGCAGGCTTAAATTCTCCGCATCATTTTTGGCCGCCGGCTCATCTTTCCCCTGTTTTAAGAATTCATAGTCATTCTCGAAGAAACCCAGGTGATATCGTTGTAAATATTGGTTCTCGTCGGCATGAATGGTTAGCAACTGGGTGGCGGAAAAGGTCACGCCCCGGGGCGAATCCTGGACCGGGCGCAGATAGCGGTAGCGGTTGTGCGCTTCCTCCTGCTTCGCCGGCGCCGCTTCGGCTTCGGCCACGGTTGCTTCCAGCCGGGTCAGGCCGGCCTGCACATCCTGCGGGGTCACGTCCGGGGCGGCCAACGCCGGTCCCTCCAGCACCACCTCGATCACCAGATCGCCCTCCGGCGTGATCTCCCCGGCGGCCGGCGCCTCCGGATCGATCTCCAGCGCGGCGGCGGTCCAGGCCAGGCAGTTCTCCCGGGCCAGCTCGTTGTTGCCGTGGCTGCCCACCAGGTAAACCTGATCCCGCGCCCGGGTCACCGCCACATAAAACAGCCGTTTGAGTTCCGCGATATCCTTCTGCTTGCGGCGGAAGTTGATCAGCTCGTACAAAAACGGCTGGGATTCGCGGTAGCCGTTTTGCGGATCGCGGATCTTCAGCGACAGCCCCAGGTCCGGATCGAAGCGCAGCTTGCGCAGGTCGTGGCGCGGCGTCTGTTGCAGGTAGGGGCAGAAGACCACCGGGAATTCCAGCCCCTTGGCCTGGTGGATGGTCATAATCTTGACCGTGCCTTCATCCTCCAGCGCGATCTGCGCCTCCCCTTCCCGGGGATCCAGGTTGATGGTGCGGTGGAGCATCTCGATAAAATCCGCCAGCGCCATGAAGCCGCCCTGCTCGTAATCCCGGGCCATCTCCACGATCTTGTCCAGGTTGGCCAGCAATTGCTCCCCGTTCCATTCCGCCGCCACCGTGGCCCGGTAGAAGCTCTCTTCGAAAATTTCGTTGAGCAGCGCGGAGAGGGAGAGGCGGTCGCGCCGCTGCTCCCAGCGGGTTAACTGTCTGCGGAATTGGTGGATCTGCCCCCGGTCCGCCTCCGGGTAGGATTTCAGATCTTTGTCCTGGGTGCTGGCCAACCGCTCCCGGTAGTTGCTGCCCTCTTCCAGGGAGAGGAAAAACAGCCCGGCATCGGAGATGCCGGCCAGGGGGGAACGCAGCAGGCCCACCAGGGCGATGTCGTCTCCCGGGTTATCAAGATAGCGCAGCAAGTGGTAAACGTCGAAGATCTCCTGGCGGCGGTAGAATCCCACCCCGCCGATGGTCTTGAAAGGAATGCCGTACTGGCGCAGCTTCGATTCCAGCGCCAGCAGGTGGGTGCGGCGGGGGATCAGGATGGCAATGTCGCCGGGACGCAGGGGGCGCGGAGACTCACCGTCGCCGCTGCGCTCGTACACCCGGCACTGCCGCTCGCCGGCCTGGCCGTCGAGCAGGCTGCGGATGGTGCGGGCGATATAGGCCTCCTGGGAGCGGTCGGCGGCGGTCTTCTCTCCACCGAGAAAAGCCACCTCGATGTAGCCGGCGCCGCTCACTTCCCGGCGGGTTTCGAGTTCGTCGTAGGGCACGTCGAAGGGATTGGCGGGATCGCTTCCCAGGATCTGCCGGAAGAGGAAATTCACAAACTTATTCACCGCCGGCAAAAAGCGGAAGCTGTCGGTGAGCAGGATGTTGCCTTCATAACTGTCGGTTGAGGGAGAGCCTGCGGCAAACAGCGCCTTCACGTCCTGGAACACCCGCACGTCGGCATTGCGGAAGCCGTAAATCGACTGCTTGGGATCGCCCACCACAAAAAACTTGTCCTGCTGCAGGTCTTCCTCGTATTGCCCCAGCAAGGCGATCAGCTCCCATTGCATCTGGTTGGTATCCTGGAATTCATCGACCATCACATGACGGTAGCGGTTGCGCAGGGTATTGCGTACTTCCGGGCGATTGCGCAGCATCTCCAGGGCGATCAGCTGCAAGTCATCGAAATCCAGTAATCCGCGCTCTTCTTTCTGCTCGCGGTAATAGGTGGCCACCTGTTCATAGAGAAAGAGGATCTTGCGGATCGCCTGGCAGCAGAGCAGGTCGGCGCGCCCCGGCACGGTGGCGCTGTATTCCCGGGCGAAGCGGTAGAGGGGGTGGATCGCCTCGCTGAGTTCCTTGATCAGCTCGTACGCGCCGCGCAGTTCCGCCTTCAGACCGATGGAGGTGGGGCTCTTGAAAGGCTCGCCCTTGCCGGTCGTCAGCAGTTGGGAGAGATCGATCAGCACCTGCCAGAAGATCTCCCGCTGCGCATCCGGATCGGCGATCTGTGCCAACTGTTCCATCAGCTCAAAAGCCTGCCGGCCGTTGGGTTTCAGACCCGGACGGTTGGCATCCGAGGCATTCAGTTCCCCGATCAGCGGCACTACCGCTGCCAGCAGGGCCTCGCTGTCCAGATCCTGTTCCAGGCGGGTAAAGAAAATGGTTTGCAGATCATCCAGCAACTGCTCGTCGGAAAACCGCTCGTAGCGCGCCTGAAGCTGCTGCATCTCGTAGGCATGCTGCAGGGCGGTGTGGAAGATCTGGCGCAGGGTGTAAGGGGGTACCTGGCGGAGCAGCTCCTGCCATTCCTCGAAGCGGTAGGGACTTTCCAACGCCCGGGTGTCAAGGCGCTCCAGCAGTTGATCGATCGACTCGTTGAGCAGCAGGTCCTGCTGATATTCGTTGAGCACCGAAAAATCCGGATCGATGCCGGAGGCCACGGCAAATTCCCGCAGGATACGGGCGCAGAAGGCGTGGATGGTGGAGATCTGGGCGGCATTCAGGCGCTCTCGCAGGTTCAGAAGGCGGGCGCGGGCTTTGGGATCATCGACCGTTTCCAGCCGGCGGCGGATCATGCGCGCCACCCGCTCGGTCATCTCTGCCGCCGCTTTTTCGGTGAAGGTAATCGCCAGCACGTGGCGCACATCCACCTGCTCTTCCAGGATGAGCTTGAGATAGCGCTCGACCAGAATGGTGGTCTTGCCGGAGCCGGCCCCGGCGGTGACGGAAATGTTCCGGTCGGTGCGCAAGGCCAGTTGCTGCTGCGCGGTCAAATGTTGCCGGGGCGCCTGCATGGGACTTAGAATTTATCGCTGAAAAAGTCTTCGTTCTTTTTGAAACCCTGGTCGATCAGCTTCTTCTTGAACACCCCGAACATGCGCGACATCTCCTTGAAGGCTTTTTCTTCGTCCTCCGGCAGCTTGCCGGGATGGCAGGCATAATATATCCGCAAAAATTCCAGGGCGGTCTCGTTGAATGTGGCATTGGCCATGATCAATCCTCCTTTTCCGGATCAGCTTTGATATTTGAAGCGATACTTCTTATATTATCGAAATCATTATAGTAAATAACCGGAGGCGAATCAAGCGGCAAGTGCCGGACGGCTTAACGGATGCCACAGAGCCACGGAGATCTTGGCGCGGCCTTCGGCCGCAACCAAATGGTAAATGCTGATTGCT
>JACKAP010000025.1 GCA_020635015.1 Calditrichia bacterium
TTATACTCATTGGGATCGCTGCCGCGATAAGTGAGGTCGGCCGGCCAGAGGCATTTGAATAAATTGCCGTCATTGTTTCCATAGCGGTTATCTACAAAATTTTCATCGACATGCTCCACACTGATATACAGGCCGTAATAATCGCCGTTGATGTAGACTTCCACATGATTGGAGCGGGATGCCGGCACCAGTGCTTTCCGGAATATATCCCAGCTGATCTTGGAGCGGATGATCGCGGGATCGTTATGCTCCCCGTTCAAATTGAGCTTCTCGAATCCGTAGAACTTTCGTCCCGGAAAGAAGGTATTGAAGGAGACTTTGAAGGATTTCTTGGCGGAATAACGCGAGGTGTTGCCGCGCAGGCGGAAGCCGATCGAGTCGACCGTATCCTGCACCGTGCTGTGCTGGAAGACGAAAGTGGCGGGATATTCGTGATCGCTTTCCACATCATTGTAGATCATTTCCAGGGAATCCGGATCGATCGTGATATAGACTTTGGGAATGCCCTGGTCGTTATACACCGGCCCGTTTTCCGGAAAATTGGGCTGGGAATGTAGTGATGATATCGCAGCGATCAAAAACAGAACGCCGGTCAGGTTGCGGAACTTCATTTTATATATACCTCGTAGCTTTTTGAAGGATAAAGGATAAAAGATAAAGGATAAAGGATAAAGGATAAAGGATAAAGGATGAAGGATAAAGTGGTGAACATCTTTTTACTTTCACCTTTATCCTTTCACCTTCATCCTTTTTTATATCTCACTTCGCCACCAGCAGATCCACCAGCCAGAGGCTGAGTTCCGGAATATAGGTGATAAATATCAGGGAAATCAGCAAAATGATCAGGAAGGGCACCGAGGCGGCATACAACTTCACGATCGGTTTCTCGAAGCGGAAGCTGGCGATGAACAGGTTCATCCCCACCGGTGGGGTGGTGTAGCCGATCCCCAGGTTGGCCAGGAAAATGATCCCCAGGTGCACCGGATCGACCCCGAAATTTTCGGCGATAGGAATGATCAGGGGCACGATTACCAGGATGGCGGAGAAGATGTCCATCAGGGCGCCGACGATCAGCAGGAAGATGTTCAGGGTGGCCAGGAAGAGCAGCTTGCTCTCGATAAACTGCTTCATGAAGCCGAGGATCGCCATGGGGATCTCGGCATCGATCATATAATTGGCCATGCCCAGGGCCGCGCCGAGGATCACCAGGATGCCGCCTACCAGCACCATGCTGTCACGCATCACCCGGGGCAGGTCGCTCATGATTTTGATATCGCGGTAGATGAACACCTCCACGATCAGCACATAGAAGGCGGTCACCGCCGCCGCTTCGGTGGCGGTAAAGAATCCGCCGTAGATGCCCACCAGGATGATCAGGGGGAGGGGCAATTCCCAGATCGCCTCCCGGGTGGCTTTGAGGGCGGACTTGATGTTGAAAGGGGTGGTGGGCAGTTTCTGGTCTTTCACCATGTAGACGCTGTAGATCGAGAGCAGCACGATCATCAGCAGCCCCGGCAGCAGGCCGGCGACAAACAGTTTGTCGATGCTGACCTCGCTGATCAGCCCGTAAACGATGATCGGCAGGCTGGGGGGGAAGAGCATGCCGAGATTGCCGGAAGAAGTCAGCAGGCCGAGGGAGAATTTGTCGGGATAATTTTCTTCCAGCAGGATCGGGTAGAGCAGGCCGCCCAGGGCGATGATGGTGACGCCGGAGGCGCCGGTCAGGGCGGTGAAGATGGCGCAGGCCACCAGGGTGACGATCGACAGCCCGCCGGGAATCCAGCCGAAGAAGGCCCGGGAAAAGTTGATCAGGCGGGTGGGCGCCTTGCTCTCCGCCAGCAGGTAGCCGGCGAAGGTGAAGAGGGGGATCGCCAGCAGGATCGGCTGGCTGGCCAGGCGGTAGAGCTCGATGATCACCACCGTCAGCTCAATGTCGGCGAAATAAAACGCCAGCAGGGCGATGGCGCTGATGATCGCAAACAGCGGGGTGCCGAAGAGCGCCAGCAGCAACAGGATAAGTCCGAGGATGAAGGTTGTCATGATGTCGCCGACCCGAAAATAAGATTCAGACGTTCAAGAATTTTTAGGAAAAAGCGGAATGCGATCAGGGCAAAGCCCAGGGGGATGATCAACTGAAAGGGCCAGGCCGGGATATCGTTGAAAAGAATGGTGTTTGCTTCGATCTCGTAGCCCAGGAACATGTATCCGGCATTGGCCAACACCACGCAGATGAACAGGGTGACGGCATCCACCACCAGCTTGACATAGGGCAGGGAGCGTTCAGGCACCAGGCGACTGAGAGCGTCGATGCTGATGTGTTTCTCATCGCGGGTGGCCAGGGAGGCGCCGATGAAGCCGACCCACAGCACCAGGTGGCGCAGGAAGATATCCGCCCACAGCAGCCCCGCATCAAAATTGCGCAGGATGACCTGCAGGAAGGACATCAGCACCATCACCGCCACCAGCACGATGATCAGGGTGTTCTCAAAAAAAGCCAGGGATTTGTCGATGATCCGTAGAAGTTTGCTCATATTACTCATACCTTGCGATACGGTTTATTACGTCTCCAAAGCGCACAGATTCCTCGGCGTACGCCTTCGGAATGACCCGGTAGTTGTCATTCCGAGCGAAGCAAAGCGAAGAGAGGAATCTGTGCGCAGAAAAATCTAATGAGATCAAGACATCTACTTGCCGGTCTCCGCCTTCCCGTTCCGGTACGCTTCCAACGCCCCGGTCACCTGATCCAGCAAAGCCTGGCTGTATAATTTACCCACCAGCGATTGATAAGCCGATTCCGCAGCAGTATAGAATTCCTTGAGGTTCTCTTTCGGCACTTCCACCATCTGCACCCCGTTGGCTTTCATCAGTTCGATCGACTTCTCGTTGTCCTCCCGCCCCAGCTTCACCAGGCGGCGCATGTGCTCGCGGCCTTTTTCCACCAGGATTTTCTGGTGTTCGGGCGAAAGCTTGTCGAACATCTTGGTCGAGATGAGCACCGCGCCGGAGACGTTGGCCAGGGGTACGTTCATCATGGTCTTGATCCGGGTGTGCCACTGCAGCGATACGCAGGGGAGCGGGGGCACGTAGACCGCTTCGATCAGGTTGGTTTGCAGGGAGGTCAGCACGTCGGTCAAAGACAGCGGGGTGGCGCTGACGCCCAGGGCCTTGAAGGTCGCTTCCGCCAGGGGATCGCCTTCCCACATCCACATCTTGGTGCCCTGAAGATCTTTGAGGGTCAGGATCGGCTTCTGGGCGTAGACATAGGCAAAACCGACATCGGCCCAGCCGAGAATGATGAAACCGTTCTCCTTGAATTTCTCGGAGAATTCATCATAAAGGGTTGAAGTGATGTAATCAACTTCCTCATAATTGCGGTAGAGCATCGGAAGTTCCAGGATGCGAATTTCCGGCAAAATCTCGCCCAGCCCCACCCCGGTAAAACCGGCGCTGTGCAACTGCCCGACACGAATCTTACGCAGTACGTCTTTTTCATCCCCCTGCACCTGGCTGGGGTAGATCTTAAACGTCACTTCGCCGTTGGTTAGCTTTTCCACCTCGTCGGCATATTCGCGCAGCACTTTCAGGTAAGTAGAGCCCTCCGGCGCCACCGTGGCAAACTTGATCCGCTGGGCATAGGCGCTGGTGAGCAGCAGCAATAAAGTCATTAATGTTGTGATAATATAACGCACGATATTTTCTCCTATGTATTAGTCGTAAAAAATCTTTAGATACTGGATGCTGGATACTGGATACTGGATAATGCTGTACAGCGCGAATGCGAAAATCAAGTACAAATTAACCTTGTTTTAGCATCGTAATTTACGATCAATAGATAGTTTTTACCAGTTATCCAGCATCCAGTATCCAGCATCCAGCATCCAGCTCACAACAAATCATCCTTCTGCGCCAGCAAGCTCTCCGCCTGGCGCTTGGCCAGGGAGGTCATTAATTCATACCCCGGAAGGATGTCCATCGGTGCGGCCAGCACTTTGTTGAGCAAGTCGTCGAACAGCGCTTCGTCCAGGGTGCTGACGGCGTAATAGCGGGCATAGTAAACATAGGCGATAAGGAACTTGCCGTCGGTAAGCTCGATCACATGCTCAAAACTTTCCCGCGCTTTTTCCGGATCACCGCCGAGCATCCGGGGAATGGAGCCGTTGATGCTGCCCCAGAAGAGGTGGGCGCCGCCGAAGAAGAAGCCTTCATCCAATTCCAGCACCCGGTTCATCATCGCCTTGACCTTGCTGAGGTCGAAGATCGCCTGCGGATCATCCCGGTTGAGATTGACCCATCCCGCCCAGGCGAAGGCGGTCCAGAACAAGGCCGGCAGGTCGGATTTACCGAGCAGGGGCAGCCGTTTGACAAAATCTTCCTCCCGCGCCGGGATGCCGCCCTTGAATGCTTTGGTCATGCCCAAACGCTGAAAGCCGAAATCCCGCGCCCGCAGGTAGATCGCGCTGGCGCGCTCCGGCTCGGTTTCCTCCAGGAATGCCAGGCTGAAGCTGGCATACCCCTGGGTTAACATCTCCAACAAATTCTTGTTTTTGGGATCGGCGAGGTGAAATCCTTCCAGTAGTTTCAAGTTAGAAGCCACGGCGATCTCGGCAATCCCCAGATCCGGTTCGGCATAAAGTGCATCCATCCCGTAGGAGAACAGCCCGCTGGTGGTTTTTAGGGCTATTTTTTGCAGGCTGCAACCGCTCATCAACAGCAGCGCGCTCAGCAGGAATATCACTCGTCTCATGATCATCGCCTCTTCATTTGCATCGCGGGCACAATATCTTAAAATCCCATACCTTAAGCAAGTATAAAAGCAGATTCGACTGGATACTGGATGCCGGAGGCTGGATAAAACCTCCAGCCTCCGGCATCCAGTACCGTGTAATACTTAACCATCAAAATCTATGCCAGTTTCGAATTCGTAAATATTCGTGTTTATTCGTGGCTTAGTAAAGCAGATACCGCTTTTTTCCGCCGGAATTTGCTGCCGTTTCGACAAACTTGACGCCCCTGCATCGACATTTGCGGCGTGCGCCAATGGCTCGGGCTGTATAAATTTAAGCTTTCTTTACCTTCATTTTGTGAATAACTTTGGCCGCGGAAATCAGTTAAACAGATGATTTGGAAAAATATGGCCTTGAATATATCCCAAGACTTAAATGAAGTGCAATATAAAGCCGCAACCTATTTCAAAGGCCCGGTGCTGATCCTGGCCGGGGCGGGCAGCGGCAAGACCCGGGTGCTGACCTACAAGATCGGCTACATGCTGGAAAAAGGGATCGTGCGGCCCTATGAGGTGCTGGCGGTAACCTTCACCAACAAGGCGGCCCGGGAGATGAAGCAGCGGGTGGAGCAGTTGATCAAAAACCCGGTCGACGGGATGTGGATCGGCACCTTCCATTCGATCTGCGCCCGGATCCTGCGCATCGAGGCCGATCATATCGGCTATGACCGCAATTTCACGATTTATGATGTCGACGACCAGTTGCGGCTGCTGCAGCAGATCATGAACGGGATGGGGATTGTCGATCAGAAGCTGAAGCCGCGCGGGGTGCAGTATGTGATCAGCGAGAGCAAGAATAAGCTGGTCAGCCCGGCCCGATTCCAGGAGAGCGCCGCCAGCCATGCCGACCGCGCCATCGCCCGGATCTATATCGCCTATGAACAGGCCCTGCGCCGCAACAACGCCTTCGATTTTGACGATCTGCTGATCAAGCCGCTCGACCTCTTCACCCGCGAGAAAACCATTCTGGAGAAGTATCAGCAAAAATTCAAATACGTGCTGGTGGATGAGTATCAGGACACCAACAAGGCCCAGTATTATCTGATCAAGCAGCTCTCTTCCGGCCATCGCCAGGTGTGCGTGGTGGGGGATGAAGATCAGAGCATCTATCGCTGGCGCGGGGCCGATATCGAAAATATTCTCAGCTTCGAGAAGGATTATCCCGATTGCGAGGTCTTCCGCCTGGAGCAGAACTACCGGTCCACTCAGAACATCCTCGATGCCGCCAACGCGGTGGTGGCGAACAATGAAAAGCGCCTGGGCAAGAATCTCTGGAGCCAGAAAGACAGCGGGGCGCAGCTCCGGGTATACGGCACGGTGGATGAAGCGGCGGAGGCTGCCCAGGTGCTGGAAATCATCAACCGGGAGATGTTCGAGAAACGCCTTTCTTATAACGATTTTGCGGTGCTCTACCGCACCAATGCCCAGTCGCGAGCCCTGGAAGACCGGTTGCGCCGGGGGCAGATTCCCTATAATATCGTCGGCGGCACCCGCTTTTATGACCGCAAAGAGGTGAAGGATGTGCTGGCGTACCTGCGGGTGCTGGTCAATCCGCGTGATTCGGTGGCGCTGGGACGGATCGTCAATTATCCCACCCGGGGGCTGGGCAATGTGACGCTGCAGAAGGTCGAGAATTATGCACAGGAGGAACAGATCGGCTTTTACGATGCCCTGTGCGCTGCCGATCGGATCGATGCCCTTTCCGATGCCGTTCGCGGGCGGATCAAGACATTCGTGGATGATCTGGAAGCATTCCGCCGCCGCCTGCCGGAAAGCAATGCTTTCGAGATTGCGACTGAGCTGGTGGGGCATTTTGGGCTTCGCCGGGAATACACGCTCAGCACGCTGCCGGAAGATGAAGCCCGCCTGGAAAACATCAACGAATTGCTCAACAGCATCGCCGCCTTTACAGAGAGCGCGGTGCCGGAAGAGGCGACGCTGGAGAAATATTTGGAGGATGTGGCGCTGTTGACCGATATCGACCGCTGGGACCCGAATTTCAGCGCGGTGACCCTGATGACCCTGCACAGCGCCAAGGGGCTGGAATTTCCGGTGGTGATGATCTGCGGCCTGGAAGACGGGCTGTTCCCGCTGTTTCGCAGCCTGAACGATCCCGACGACCTGGAAGAGGAGCGGCGGCTGTTTTATGTGGGTATGACCCGGGCGGAAGAGAGTCTCTACCTGCTTTGGGCCCGGCAGCGCCGGCGCTTTACCGGCCGGGAATCGGGGATGACCTTCCGCAGCATCGTCTCGCGCTTTCTTTCGGAAATACCGGATCGCTATAAAGATGAAGAGAATCAAAACAGCTATGGCGGCTACCGCATGGCCGGGTCGGCAAGCCGCAAGCCCGCCGCGAAACGGCCGCCGCGGGAACTGACCTATACGCCGGATCTTTCCGGCAGTTCCGGGTTTAATATCGGCGACTGGGTGGAGCACGAGCAGTTTGGCAAGGGGCAGGTGCTGGGGGTGGAAAAGAGCAGCGCCGGCACCAAGCTGACCATCCTTTTCGGCCCGGGAAAGCTGAAGAAGCTGATTTCGGAATATGCCAATCTGACGATTGTGGAAGAGTAAAGATTTATTGCCACAGAGACACGGAGAACACAGAGATGGTTGAACCGCTAATAGCCGATATTCTCTAAGTAGTGCATTATCTCAAAACTTTATTTTTTGGGCAAAGTTTTTTTTTGACTGACTAAAATTGAATGGGCAATAAGGCAAACTATTCCCCGCCTTCTCAAGGCGGGGACAGATTAGCGCAGCGTCCAGCAAGCCAATCAGGGGCGGTTGGGGCGCGCACAACCGCCCCTGCGCCGTTCGCTGAACGCTTCACGGCCCTGTCCCCGCCTTGAGAAGGCGGGGAATAAGCAGACTTATTGAGATTGAATTGGATACAATATAACTGTTAAGGAATATTGCCATGAACAATTCCAGAAAATATTTGCTGATCTGGACCCTGCTTCTGGGGCTTGTGGTACCGGCCTTCTCCCAGCAATATAACGAAAGCAACGATTTTTCCTACGCTTTAAAATTATACAACGAAGGCTTCTACGACCCGGCCGCCCAGCAGTTCTCCAAATTCATCAACCGCTATCCGGGCAGCGAGCGCATCGCCGACGCGCATTTCTACTATGGCGAATCGCTCCTGAAATTACAGGAGTATGAAGATGCCCGGATCGAATTTCAGGATCTGGCGGTCAGCTTTCCCGACCATCACCGCGCTCCCCAGGGATGGATGAAAGTGGGGGAGAGCTATGAATTGCTCGGGAAAGGGGAAGAAGCTGCGAAAGCCTACGAGACGGTCAAGATCCTCTACCCCCAGGATGCACTGGCGCCCCAGGGACTGCTGAAAGCGGCGGGGATTTACATGGAGATCGACCAGGTCAACCGGGCCGAACAGATCCTGCGGGATTTTCTGAACCGCTACCTGGAATCCTCGGAATATCCCCGCGGGCGGGTGCTCTACGGCCGGCTGCTGATCAAGAAACGCGAGTACGAGCGGGCCGGCAGCGAATTCCGCCGGGTCGCCGAAACCAGCAGCGATAAGCAGATCCTGGCCGAAGCCCGGCTGGGCGAGGCGACGGTGTTTCAGCAACTGGGCCTCTATAAGCGCGCGGAAAGCACGCTGGAGGAGATCATTAAATCCCAGAGCGGCACCCCCCAGGGATTTGAGGCGGTGATGACCCTGAGCAGCGTCTACCAGGATAACCGGGAATGGGACAAGGCGGTGGCGGTGTTGCGTCAGGCGTTGGCGAAATACAATCTACAGGATCAGCAGGAGCAGCTCAAGCTGACCCAGGTGCGGGTGCTGATTTTAAAGGGGGATTATTTTGCCGCCCGCCGGTTGCTGGAGGAGCTGAAAACCTCCGGCGACCGGAAGCTGGCGCAGTTGGCGGTGTTCTATCAGGCCTGCTGCGATCTGGAAGAGCAGCGTTTCGATGCCGCCGGGACGGGCTTTCAAAACACCTTGCAATCCGAGCTCGACAGCGGCTATCAGATGGTGGCACTGCTCAACCTTGCCCGGCTGCACCTCCGCCAGGGCGATTTTCAGGCGGCCCGCCAGTATCTCAGCCAATACCAGGCAGCGAACTCCGGGGATCCCGGCCTGGAAGCGCTCCATCGCGATCTGATCGAACTGGCCTTCCGCAACAAGCTGCTTTCCGCCGGAGTCGATGAGTTGCAGCGCTACCGCGGGGCTTTTCCCAACTCACTCAACCGGGATGATCTGATCTTTGCCGCCGGCAAAGCCTTCTTCCGCGACCGCCAATATGACCGCAGCCTGATCTTCTTCGAGCAGGTTCGCGATGAGTATACCGCCTCCGCCAGCTGGGATTCCAGCCAGGCCTATATCCGCTTTATCAATACCTACTACAAATCCGGACAGCAGGCCGGCGTGAACGAGCTGGCCCGGCTGATGGGGAAGATGCTCACCGGCGCCGAGCGCAGCCAGATGCTCTACGAGCTGGGGGGGATCTATATCCGCGATCTCAAGGATTATGAAGAAGCCGCGGCAATTTTTGAAAAGTATGTCGGAGAAGCAAGCGATTCCAGCGCGCTGGGGGAAGGCTATTATTACCTGAGCGAGAGCTACCTGCGCTCGGCAGAATACCGGGAGTTTCTGGGACAGCCGGCAACCGACAGCCGCCGCAAGGCCGGTGAGGCCTTGAAAAAGGCCATCACTTACGTCAACCATTCCCCCCGCCCGGATACCCTGACCTACCGTTTCCTGAGCGCCACCGTTCCTTCGGGAAGCGACCCGGCCAAATTTCTGCAGCTCTGGCAGCATTTCGAAACCCGTTATCCCGCCTCGGCGCTGCTGCCGCAGGTGCGTCTGTTTATCGCCGGCACCCTGTTGGCGGGTGCTGACACGACCGGCGGGCTGGCCTATCTGGATAAAATCCTGGCGGCACGCCGCGATCCTTACATCACCGGTCTGGCCTACTGGAAAAAAGCCCAGATCCTGGAAAAGCAAGGCACCCCGGAAGTGTCGATCCGACTGCTGAAAGATTTTCTGCTGGAAAATCCCGGCCACCCCTACCAGGCCCGGGGATACCAGGCTCTGAGCCGGCTGCATGCCGCCAAGGGAGAATATGAACTGGCGGCTCAGTTCCTGGAGCGGCTGATGGCGCAGTTCAATTATGCGCCGGAGGCGGAGACCGCCCCGGGATTGATCACCGACAACTATATCCGCAGCGGCGCCTATGAAAAGGCCCTGGCTTATGTGGAACCGAAGATCAATCGGGGGCATCGCGCCGATGATCCGGTGGCGCAGCAGTATCTCTTCAACCCGGAGGCGGCGTTTTATTTCTATGCCGGCAAGGCATACTATCAACAGCAGGATTTTCATCAGGCGCGGCAGCAGTTGCTCCGTTATCTCGGCCTGTCGCAGAGCGGCGGCTTCCAGAGCGAAGCCCTGCTGCTGATGGGAAAGATGGCCCATGCGGAAGGCGACCGGGAGTCTGCCCTGCTGCATTTTTCCCTGATCAAAAAGGAAGATGATCCGCAAATTTATTATCAAGCCAACACGATTGCTGCCGATATATTAATGAAGCAGGGGAACTATGCCCAGGCGCAATTGAAATACGACGCGCTGATCCCGCTGGCGGCGAAGGAAGATGAACGGCTGATGTTAGAAGCCGACCGGGTGCGCGCCCTGATCAACCAGGGCAAAACCAGCCTGGCGGAGTCGCAGACGGCGGCGCTGAAGAACGCCCATAAGTCTAATCCCCGCCTGGATAATTATCTGGCGGCGATCGAATATGAATATGCCCGGGTGGATTACGGCAACAAACAATTTGATGCAGCGATCAACCATTGCAAAAATATTTTGAAGCGATATAAGAAAAGCGATTATGCCGATGACGC
Source organism: Calditrichia bacterium (assembly GCA_020635015.1). GTDB lineage: Bacteria > Calditrichota > Calditrichia > RBG-13-44-9 > J075 > JACKAP01. The sequence continues at coordinate 10,646 of JACKAP010000025.1, forward strand.
GCAGTACCTGATCGGGCGGTCCTATGCCACGCTGAACCGCGCCAAGGATGCGATCAAGGAGTTTAACGAGTTTATCAAGGATTATCCGGGCAGCGAGTTGAGCGCTAATGTTTATATGACCGTTGCGGAGATCCATTTCCGGGGAGAAGCCCTGGAGGAAGGGATTGCCGCAGTCGAGCAGGCGGTGGCGGTCGCCAATACCCCGGAGACCTCCCAGGCGGCGCTGAGCATGTTGATCGCCTCCAACAAGCGGATGGGATCGTGGGACAAGGTGCTGCGCAATGCCCGGGAATATCTCAGCCGTTTTCCCAATGCCGCCGATGCGGTGGATAAAAAGATCACTGTCGGCAATGCGCTCATCCGGCTGAATCGTTATGTGGAGGCGGTTGATTACCTGAAATCGCTAAAGTTTGAGGTGGACAGCGAGCGGGAGCCGGAAATCCAGTTTTATATCGGCGAAGCTTATTTTAATGCCGGGCAGTATGATAATGCCATCAACGAGTTTCTGAAAATTCCGCTGCTCTCGCAAAAGACCAAGCTGCCCTGGGAGGCCAGCGCGTTTTACTTTGCCGGGCAGTCCTACGAAAAGCTCGGGCGCAGCGCCGATGCGATCCGGATGTATCAGGAGATCCTCGATCGTCCGGGCATCGAACGGGATCTGAAGCTGCAGGCACGGAAATTGATCGACAAGCTAAATAACCTAAACTAAACAGGGAAAGTTCGGATATGCGGGTTAATCAAAAGAGGAAGACCATGAACATCGTTTTACGACAGGGAATGATCTTGTTAAGTGCGGTTGCTTTTCTGCAATGCGGCGGGGGAAGGCAGGTTTCGCAGGATGAGCCGGTGGGCGGCTCCTCTCAGGACCGTATCATCAAATTGGAGAAACAATCGGCGAAAAAGACCAATGACATTACTCTGAAAAAACAGCTTTATCGGGAATATCTCGGGATCGGCATGACTGCGAAAGCGCTGATGACCATGGAGGATATCCTGATCATCGATCCCAATCAGACGGACGTGCAGTTTGAATATGGCGAAGTGCAGTATCAAAATGGTAATTACCGCAAGGCCTATGACGCTTTTCTGAATGTCATGCAAAGCACCCAGGGAGAAGCCTACCGCTCCCGGGTCGCCGCATATGTGTCGGGCGGTTTCACGGTGCAGCGGGTGACGTCCAGCAGCGCGGCTGAAGGATTTCCGAGCTTCTCGCCGGACGGGCGCAAGCTGCTGTTCCAGAAAAAAAGCGGCACCAATTGGGATATTGTGGAATACGATTTATCCACTCAATCGGAAGCCACCATTATCGCCACGCCGGCCGATGAGGAATCTCCGGTCTATTCGCCGAACGGCGAGCTGATCACCTATACCAGCACCAATGAGGACGCCCGCCCGGTGGATCCCAATTACAAGGTGCGGGAGATTCTGCAGATTGACAAGACGGATAATTTTGTGCGTAAGCTTACCCAATCTGTGGCCGACGACTGGCTGCCCCGCTATAGTCACAGCGGCGAATATCTGCTGTTCGTCTCCGAGCGGAATGATTTACGCAAAGTGTCTTATGTTGCGAAACAGAGCGACTTGTTCGTGATGGAAAGCGACGGCGATTTTCAGGTGCAACTGACCAACACCCCGGCCAACGAAGGAGGCGCCTGCTTCAGTGCCGACGACAAACGGATCTTTTTTCATTCCGATCAGAACGGCACCTTCGACATTTTCAGCATGAAGCGTGACGGCAGCCAGATCATGACCCTGATCGACGATGATGCGGGAAACGATGTCAATCCCTGCACGTCGCCGGACGGCAACTGGATTGCTTTTGTCTCTGACCGTGACGGCAATTATGAGATCTACCGCGCCCGCACCAACGGCTCCGGTGAGGAACGGCTGACGTTCCACCCGGGAGTGGATTCCAACCCGGCCTTTTCGCCGGACGGCAGCATGATCGCTTTCCACTCCAACCGCAACGGCAATTATGATATTTACGTCATCAATCTGTCTGCGCCCACCGCAGTGCTGAACAGCGCCGAACTGGTCAGCCGCCTGCGCGAGCTTTCGCAGAATTGAAAAAGCGTTAATGGGTGGATGGGTGAATGAGTTGATGGGTATACGGCTCCCGCACACGACGTCAGTTTTTCCCCATTCACCCATTCACCCATCAACAAATTTTCAGCGCTCGAAGTCCTCGCATTATCATTATTTTTATTCCCTTTGAAACCGCTGTGGCGGCTGTTATTTTTTTCTGAAATGAATACAGACCGTCAACTTATCTTGAATCTCTAGACTGAGGAGATCGTAATGGAACGGTTTAAATTTGGATGGATTCTGTTACTTTTCCTGGCATCTCAGATGGGACTCGCCCAACGGATCGAGGTGTCCGGATACCAGGAATCGGAAATTGAGTACCAGTTGGAACAGGAAGTAACCCTGACCCCGGCGCTGAAGGAGCTGATCGTCAGCTTTGTGGTGCCGAGCGATTTTACCTCGCAGACCTACGAACAAAGAGTACGCAACCTTCAGATCAACATGCTGCCCCCCGCCTCCCGGGAAGAATCGAAAACCGACAGCCGGGGCAACCAGATCCGCACCTATTACTGGAGCGGCGACCTGCGCGGGCCGGTCAAGGCGACTATCCGTTTCCGTGCTGCCAACCGGGTGCACACCGATACGTTCAAGGATGATGGAAGCACTTTTCCGATGAGCGGCCTGCCGGCGGATATTACGCCCTACCTGGCGCCCACCGAGCAGGTGCCGTCATCCAATCCCCAGATCGTGCAAAAAGCCCGGGAGCTGACCGCCAACGACCGCAGCGCGTTCCAGGCCTGCCAGAGTGTGTTGGCCTGGGTGGTGGAGCACATGCAGTATGTGCTGGTGCCGGAAAGCTACGATGGGATGTACTCCTTCCGCAGCGGCAAGGGCAACTGCCAGAATTTCAGTCACCTCGCCGCCGCGCTGCTGCGGGCGGTGGGAATTCCGGTGCGCATCGTCAACGGCATCACCCTGGACCGCCCCTTCACCCTGGGGGTGGAAGGCCGGGAATACGAGATGGAGATGGCCCAGGGGCGTCACTCCTGGATCGAGGTTTATTTTCCGCGCAGCGGATGGACTCCTTTCGATCCCCAGCAGTCGGAATTCTTTGTCAGCAACCGCTATATTCGCATTGAAGTGGGGGTTGACAATAATGAGAGCGTCAACGACGGGCTGGTGCGCTGGAAGCAGACCCGCAGCGCCGACCGCCAGTCGCCGCGCCTGGAAGAAAATGTCTCGGCCAATTTTGTCAACGATCGGGTGCAGTTTAACGGAGTGCGCACGCCTTACCGCATCCGTAAGCTGCTTTTGAGCGTGCCGGCAGGCGAAGCGGGCCCGGTGATTGCGCAGCGAGACAAGCGCGACGACGTGCCACCGCCGGCTCCGCCGAAAGATAAACCGAAGATCACTGCCACCGAGCCGACACCGGCTGAGCCTAAACCGGCGGAACCGAAGCCGGCAGTGCCCAAGCCCGCCGAACCGAAACCGGCAGAACCTAAACCGGCCGAGCCGGCGCCGAAGCCTCAGGATCAGCCTGCCGGTGATGTCGATTATACGAAGCTGCAATACACCCGCCCATTTGCCGGCGGCAACCTGGAGTTTCCCGAAGGGGTCAATTTTGCCTTCCCCCGGGAAGTGAGCCGCAGTGACGGCGAATACCAATTGAAACGCAACTTCCTGGTGGAGACCGCCGAATATGTGACCAGCCGGCGGCAGTACGCCCAGGTGTTCACTCTGGAGGAGCCGATCCGTCTGGATAAGATCGCCCTGGCGCTTTATAATTTCGGCGGCAGCGGCCAGATCTGGCTGGAACTGAGCGAAGACAATAACGGCGATCCCGGGCAAACCGCGGTGATCAGTCGCAAGGTCGATACCGGCTACTTGAAGACGCCCCAGGGCTACCGCTGGGTCGATTTCGATTTTTCCTCGGAAGGGATCGTGCTCTCACCGGGCAAGTATTGGTTCTTCCTGAATTTTACCGGTGCGCCGATCGTCAACTGGTTTTATAGTTACGGCAAGCCGGTCGGGCCGCTCGACGGTACCCGCAGCCGGGATCTGGGCCGTCCGGGTTGGGGACGGATCATGGTCTATGAATTCAACTACCGCGTCACCGGCAAGGGCGCTGAACGGTAAGTAATGGTAAATGCTTAATGCTCAATGTGAAATGGTAATTGTTGATACATACTATTCCCCGCCTTCTCAAGGCGGGGACAGATTTACGAAGCGTCCAGCAAGTAAATCAGGGGCGGTTGGAACGTGCGCAACCGCCCCTGCGCCGTTCGCTGAACGCTTCACGGCCCTGTCCCCGCCTTGAGAAGGCGGGGAATAATTTGCTCGACAAAATCTTGCTAAGAAACAAGTTATGCAGACGCACCAGGAAGCAAAGCAATTGCTGACCTTCGCCCACCGCGGCGAGGCGCAGGCATTTCTCCGGCAACGGAACTTCCGCCCGCGTACTTTCTACTTTGAAGGCCTGTATGAGAATGATTCTGAACTACTGCTGTTGACCGGTGAGGGGCTGCAATCGACCGCCGAACGGCTGGCGGCGGTATGCGGGGCTTTCCGCGAGGAGGTCGGCAGTGTGGTCAATCTTGGCATCGCCGGCAGCCTGGCGCCCCACTGTCTGCCGGGAGCGGTTTATTCAGTGCGCACGGCTTACGGCTTCCGGGGCGGGAAGGTGCAGTTCAAGACCTATAGCGGCAGCGATCCCGGGGCCCAGATCGACTGCATCTCCGCCGACCAACGGATTCTGCAGGCGGCAGATGCCGGGCAATTGGCGCATTTTGCCCCGCTGGTCGATCGTGAATTATGGGCCGGGGCGGCAGTGTGCGCCTTGTTTAACCTGCCTTTCCGGGCCTATAAGCTGGTGAGCGACCGGGCCGGGGAGGGAGAGTTCTGTGCAAATATCCGGGAACAGGCCGAGCAGTTCAGCGAACAACTGCTGGGTTTTTATGAAGGCCTTTCCCTGCCGGCAGCGGAAGCGCCGGCGGCAGTTGACGACAACCTCCCGGAAGGGTTCTACCTGACCACCTCTCAGCAGCGCCGGCTGCGCACGGTACTGCAGCATCTGAAAATCAAATATACTGAAGATGATGGGCAACTGCTGGCGAAAGCCGGTATGGCATCGATCCTCGCGATGGACATCAATCCCAAAAAACGCACCACACTGCTTCTGGAGGGATTAGACAGCCTGCTCAACCCGTTTAACGCCCGTCTGCGCGCCCGGCTGGATGAGCTGTGCCGCCCCCTGGCAGCGGCGAACTGCCGGGTGCAGTTTTCCCGCGATTATGAAGACGATCGCCTGGAACTCACCGCTCAAATCGAACATCCCCGCCACCTGGAAAAGCTGCGCCGGGCCCTGGAAGCATTTGATTATGCGCAGGTCATCCGCACCTTGAACGGAGAATGGTAACGGTGCTGGTCAAACGTATATTTGTCGAGCACCAGGTGGCAACTCATCCCCAGACCGGCAGGATCCTGCGTGCCCTGGACAAGGCGCCGGTGGTCTATATCGACAAGGTCGAAGACGTCTTCGAACGGGCCCGCAAACCCTACCTGCAAAAGCGCGGCGATCTAAACCTGTTCATCGGACGCAAGGAGGGCCAACTGGTCAAACCCGCCCCCGATGCCTACGGCCTGTCCGGCGATCCCCATTATTATTTTATTCATGCCTATAACTGCATCTATGAATGCGAATATTGTTATTTGCAGGGATATTTCAAATCGCCGGACCTGGTACTGTATGTTAACCATGATGAAATCGCCGCCGAAATTCGCGAGACGGTGCGGCGCCATGCGGATCGGCCGTCGGTGTGGTTTCATGCCGGGGAGTTCAGCGATACCCTGGCCCTCTCCCATATTACCGATGAGTGGGGGACCTACTGGGAGTTATTCGCCACCCTTCCCAACGCCCGGCTGGAGCTGCGCACCAAGTCGGTGAATCTCAAGGCGATCATCGATCGTCCGCCACTGGAAAATATCATCGTAACTTTTTCCCTCTCGCCTGCCGCTCAGGCAAAGCGGTATGACCGCAAGACCCCTTCCCTGGAAGCCCGTCTCCGGGCGATCGCCAAACTGGCCGACCGTGGTTTCCGGCTGGGGATCCATTTCGATCCGATCATCTATGAAGATGGATTCGAGGCTCAATACCGTGCGTTGGTGCAGGAGGTGCTGCAGGCCGTGCCGGATGCACAGATCGAATATATTTCCCTGGGCGTGGTGCGCTTTACCCGGGATGTCTATCAGGAATTTGTGCGGAATTATCCCGGGTCCGGCCTGCTGGCGGGCGAGTTTGTGAAAAGCTTTGACAACAAAATTCGTTACAACCGCCCCCAGCGGCTTTATATGCTGAATACGGTTCAGCAACTCTGCCGGGATGCCGGCATCGGCGCGGAAAAAATTTATCTGTGTATGGAAAATGAGACGGTGTAACCGATGGCTGACGACCTGAAACCGCACCCCTCTTTCGATACCTCCACCACCTCCCGGCTGGTGGTCAAGTTTGCCCTGTTGTTCAGCAGCGTGACCTTTCTGGCGATCATCACCTCGGGTTTCTTCCATTATCAGAAAAATATCGAGCTGATCCTGATGAACCTGCAAAACCAGTTGCAGTTGGCGGCAAACACCATCGCCATTTCGATCGACGGGGACGCCTATCAGACACTGGAGGGAAAGGCCTCGCTCGACACCCCGGCCTACCGCCAGATCCGTGCGGTGCTCTCAGAATTTTATCACTCGAATCGCCAGCTAGGATTTGAATCTGACTGCATCTACACCTTCCGGCGCATATCCGGGGATTCCCTGGAGTTTACCGTGATGCTCCATGATCAATATGTCGGAAACCGCTACGCCATCCGCCCGGAAATGCTGCCCACGATCGACAAGGGCAAAACCAGCTTCACCGGCATATATGAAGATGAGAACGGCACCTGGGTTTCAGCCTATGCCGCGATTTTGAACCGGAACGGGGAGGTGGTTGGTCTGGTGGAGGTCGATTTCAAAGACAATGTCTATCTGGCGGCGGTGCGCGATGAGATTTATTCCATCCTGTTTTTCTCGCTGGCCGGCATGGGGCTGGCGATTATTGCAGCGGTGCTGCTCAGTCGCCTGATTAGCCGGCCGATCGGGGATATTGCCGCCGCAGCGGTGCGCTTTTCCGGCGGCGACCTGGATACGCAGGTGCCGGTGAAGGGGCGGGATGAGATCGGCATGCTCGCCCGCGCCTTCAACTACATGGTGCAGGAGATTAAAGATAAAGAACTTATCCGCAGCCGAAACAAGGCGCTGCGCGAGGCATACACTCAGCTCGATGCTCTCAACCATTCGCTCCAGGAGGCCAACCGTCTGAAGTCGGAATTCCTGGGCATCGCCGCCCACGATTTAAAAAACCCGCTACAGGCGATCATGGGCTTTTCGGAAATGATGCTGTCCATACCGGATCAGCACCCCGATGTGCAGCGGAATGCCGAAAAAATACTCACCGCCGCCCGGCGCATGCTCAGCCTGATCAATCAGTTGCTCGACCGCAACGCCATCGAGGCGGGGGCGGTTGTGCTGCAGCAAGAGATGGCCGATATCGGGCTGCTGGCCCGGCAGGTGGTGCAGCAGAATGACGGTCTGGCCCGCCGGAAGCAGCAACGTATTGTCTGCTCCGCGGAGAGCGGCTGCCTGGCCCGGGTTGATGTCAACCGGATGTACGAGGTGATTGATAATCTGCTCAGCAATGCCATCAAGTTTTCTCCTCCCGGAACGACGGTCCTGCTGGATGTGCGCCGGGTAGATGATGATGCCGGCAACGGCCGGGTGCGCCTGTCGGTGCGCGATGACGGTCCCGGCCTCAGCCAGGCCGATATGGCGCAATTGTTTAACCGTTTCGTACGCCTGTCCGCCAGGCCGACCGGCGGTGAAAGCTCCACCGGCCTGGGCCTCTCAGTGGTGAAGCAATGGGTGGAACTGTTGGGCGGAAAAGTGTGGGCGGAAAGCGAAGGCCTGGGGAAAGGGAGCACCTTTTATGTGGAAATATGAGATAAAAAGGAGCTTGCGTGACGCGCAAACAGGATCCGTTTGATTTTCCGCTCCATCAGGATATTGCTTACCGGTTTGATGGTCTCTATCAGTGGCTGCACCGGAAATACCAGTTACAACCTGTGGAGATCACCCTGGGCAAGCAGGTGGTCCGCATCTACAAGGTTGCCGATAGCGACCGGGTGCTCAACGAGGTGCTGGAAGGAACCGGCGATGCCGCACTGGATAATCCTTATTGGGGAGAGCTATGGCCTTCGGCGGTTCGTTTGGCGGAATATTTGTGCCGTGAGGAAGGAACGCTGGCCGGCAAGCGTGTGCTGGAACTGGGGTGCGGCCTGGGGTTGGCCGGCATCGCTGCTCATATCGCCGGGGCGGAAGTGTTGCTGAGTGATATTGCGGAAGATGCCCTGCGGCTGGCAGAGCTGAACTGGATCGTCAATTTCTACAGCGCCCCGCAGTTGCGCCGCATCGACTGGCTGGCGCCGGATTGCCCGGAGCGCTTCGAGGTGATCCTGGCCGCCGATGTCGCTTATGAAGAACGTCTGTTCCGGCCGTTTATCCATACCCTGGATCAATTGCTGGCGCCGGAGGGCTGCCTGTATTTAAGCGAGCCAAACCGCAAGATTGCCCGCACCTTCTTTACGCTGCTTGCTGAATCCGGCTTCGATAGCGAGCGCCAGGCATCGGTAGGCGAGAGCACAGGCGGCGATATGGCACCCACTATCTACCGGGTGTGTCGAAAAGGCTGAAGTTGCAACTTTTTTAGATATTCGCTTGTATCACTGCTTAGAATGGGATAATTTTGTTGGTTGTTGGTTGTTGGTTGTTGGTTGTTGGGTGTTGGGTGTTGGGTGCCCAAAAGCCAACAACCAAGGACAAAGAGCAATTTCTTAAATCTTACTTAGTTTTGTTAATCTAAAGGTAAAGATGCAGCGCACGGGATATAAAGTTTTGGCCATAATCCTAATGTTCCAGTTTCTGGGCTGGATGCAGTTGGGGTTGAGCCATACCCTCTGCCAGTGCGATCATTTCTCCGCTACCAGCGTTAGCGGGAATGTTCGCCCGGAAGTTGGCTGCTGCGGTATGCCGGCGATGCCGAAAGCCGGAATGATGGAGGAGCACCATCAACCGGCAACCGCACCGGTTGAAACCAATTCCTGCTGTGACGATTTTACCTCCGCATCTCCCATGGAAACAACAGACTGCTGCAGCGGGCAAAATTCTCATCCGAATACAGCCTCCGGCGATTTCCCCCATCAATTCTGCGCAGGGGCCTGCCAGACCACTGAAGTTCAGCAAAACAGTCTGACTTATATTCCTCCGCCTCCGCCGCTGGATATTTCCATTGAAACGATTTTGGTGATCATACTCCCCGATAAAAACCCGCATTCTGAACGGGAACGATATTCCCGTCACCTTTTTAGTCTTTCCGAGCATTCCCCACCGAAATACCTGCTCAATCTGGCGCTGTTGATCTAGCCGCCGGATCTTCCTGCTTTTTACATTAGACCTTACAATTGCTTATGTTGTTTTTACTGAATTCGCGTCATTTCGAAGCGAAGCGAGAAATCTGTCTTTGCGATCGATTTGAACCAATCGATACCATCAGCTCTTTGCAACGATAGATTTCTTACCCTAAACGACAGGGTTCGAAATGACACCCTACTTCTTTCTTCAATTTGCTTAATGGCTTCGCTTGTAATATGTGGGATAGCGAATTACTCGAGCCGGGTTTAAAACGCCGGAATGGAGCGTGGTATGTTTCAATTTAAGTCGATATTTCTTTGGGCTGCAGCAGGCGTATTGTTGGCAGGATGCGCCGGCAGCCGTCAGGCGGTGTTAATGGGTGACCTGGAGGAGGCTGCCCAAGCGGTGTACAGAAGTCAGTCTCCGGCGGACGCCGTGTCCGCACTACCGGATTTTGCCGGGACAATCTCTCTGAGCGACTGCCGGTCTTACGCAGCGATGCAAAACCCCGCGCTGAAAGCGGCTTTTTTTCGCTGGAAAGCGGCTCTGGAGGCCTTAACCCCGGCCGGCACGCTCCCGGATCCGCGCTTCAATTTCGGTTATTATATCCGGGCGGTGGAAACCCGGGTAGGGCCGCAAGAACAGATGGCCGGCATCGCTCAGACGTTCCCCTGGTTCGGCAAACTGAGGCTGCAGAAAGGCATTGCAGCCGAGGTGGCAGTGGCTGCCGGGGCGCGTTTCGAAAACCAGCGGCGACAGTTGTTTTATGATGTCGACCGTGCTTATGCGGAATACTGGTACCTTCAGCAGGCAGCTGCCGTGCTTCGGGAAAATCTGGAACTGGCAAATTCCCTGGAAACGGTAGCGCTGGTTAAATACCGCGCCGGCAAAGCCCGCCACTCGGATCTGATGGACGTGCAGATCGAAGTGGCGCGGCTTCAGGACCGCCTGAGCCGTCTGGAGGTGCAGCAGCGCCATATGCGCACCCGCCTGAACAGCCTGCTCAATCGCCCGCCGGCTGCTGAACTGGCGTTACCGGAAGTGCTGCCTGAGGATACGCTGCAAGTCGACCTGGATACACTTTCCGCCCATTTGAAAAAGGCGCATCCGGAACTGGCGGAAGTGCGGGCGGAAAGTGAGCGGGAGCGCCTGCAGATCCGGCTGGCCCGGAAAGCCTATTATCCCGACATTACACTGGGAGTGGATTACATCAACACCGGCAATGCCCTGATGGCCGGCACCCCGGACGATAGCAAGGATCCGCTGATCGCGCGGCTCTCGATTAACCTGCCGCTCTGGCGGGGGGCCTATGC
>JACKAP010000026.1 GCA_020635015.1 Calditrichia bacterium
GCAAATTCCCATCGACACCAGCGCGACGCCATTGGTGACGGTGACGGTGAAGGTTACCTCTGGAGGAGCAGCGCGGATTCAGAAGCTGAATGTGAAGTCTCCGGAGATGGAAACCAAACCCTAGCTGTATCTCACCAGGCAAATCAACGAACCAAATTTTCACGTTGCTTATTAAAGTAATGCGACTTAATTTTGTACCAAATTAAAGACACTATATGGTACTTCCAAATACGAGAAAATCATGAAAAGAATCCAGTTTGATGAAGACATTAAGCCGCTTTCCGAATTCAGGGCAAATGCAACCGCGCTCATCAGCAAGTTGCGGGAAACCAAAAGACCGCTGATTATCACTCAGCGAGGAAAAAGTTCGGCCGTAATTCTCGATGTTAGTGAATATGAGTCATTATTAGCTAAAATTGAATTGCTGGAAGATATTGCGTTGGCGGAAAAACAAATTGAAGAAGGTAAGATTTACGAGCATGAATCCACCCAAAAAGCGGTTTTAGAAAGTCTGAAAAAATGAAATTGCTTTGGTCCGAGCTGGCGATAGAGCGAGTAACCGCGATTGCATCCCATATAAATCAAATAAATCCAAATGACACGGAAAAGTGGATAGAAAAATGCTTTGACCGGGTATTACAACTGAAAGATTTTCCGAAGAGTGGGCGAATTGTTCCGGAATTAAGCAAAACCAATATTCGTGAAATTTTTTATGGAAACTATCGAATTATCTACAAATTGGAACCTACTCGTATCATCATAATGACACTTCGTCACAGCCGCCAGACGTTGCGCGCCAGAGATATGGAATCCTGATTTTTTTTACATTATTAACTTTTTTTGAAACTTTTTTAACCTCCATTTTGGAAAAGAACTTCCCCCCCTGCGGAATTTTTTTTCCGAGAGACATCCTCTTTTACACAAAAAACAAGCCCTAAATCATTGTTTTAAAACGAAATATGGCACACCTGCGTATAATTGGGTGCTTTTGGTACTCTATTTGAACCTACATCTATCGAAAACGCGCGGAACGATCGATGACGATAGCGCCGGAATATACCGGATTTTTTCCCGGGTCCCGACTCAAGGGGTTGTTTTACTTCGCTTTTTGGACCGTGCTGGGGCTGTTGCTGACCGGCCGCTCCTATTTTGCCTATTATTATTATGATGCCCCGGTGCGCCTGGGGGAAGCGGCCTTTTGGGAAATGACCTCCTGCTATATCTACGCACTGCTGACCCCGGCGGTATTCGCCGGTCTGCGCCGTTACCGGTTTGACCGCCCGGACTGGCAGTTGATCCTGGGCATCCATATCGCGCTGGCGCTGGGGTTTGCCCTGGCCCATGCCCTGCTGCTGAATCTATCCGCCTGGCTATTCTGGCCGGCATCAACTGCGGCAGCCGGTCTTCGGGAAAGCGAATTTCTGCCGTTGCTGCTGCGCAACGTGCATTTCGATTTTTTGATCTATTGGCTGATTGCCGGAGGAGGGTATGCGCTGGAATTTTACCAGCGCTACCGCGAGCGGGAACTGCGCGCCGCCCAGTTGGAGAACCAACTGTTCGCCGCTCAACTGCAGGTGCTGAAGTCGCAAATTCACCCCCATTTTCTCTTCAACACCCTGCACACGGTATCGGCGTTGATGTACCAGGATGTACAACTGGCCGACAAAGTGATCACCCGCTTAAGCGAGCTGCTGCGCCTGACCCTGGACAACGCCAGTCTGCAGTTTGTGAACCTGGGCCGGGAACTGGACTTTCTGAAACTCTACCTGGAGATCATGAAAACCCGTTATCCGGACCGCCTGGAGATCCATCTGGATATTGCGCCGGAAACCCTCGATGCGGAAGTGCCCTATCTGATCCTGCAGCCCCTGGTAGAGAATGCCATCCAGCATGGGCGCACCCGGGAACGAAAAGTTCACGAGGTGCGGATATCCGCCCGGCGGGAGCGGAATTGCCTCAAACTGGATGTAAGCGACAATGGCCCGGGCTTTCCGGAAGCGGCCCAGGGCGTCTTCGAAAAAGGGATCGGCCTGTCCAACACCTCCCGGCGATTGCTGCAGATCTACGGATCTGCCCAGCGCTTCATCCTGCATCATAAAAAAGGGGGAGGGGTGGTTGTAACTTTGATCTTGCCCTATCGTAGGAAATCAAATCAGAGTCCACAATCTCAAGGGAGTGAAAATGTTAAAGATAAGAACCCTGATCGTTGACGATGAGCCGTTCGCCCGGCAAAAAATCTGCAACATGCTGCGCAATGATCCGGATGTCGAGATCGTTGGGGAATGTGAAAACGGCTGGGATGCGCTCGCCGAAATTTGCGAACAGCAGCCGGACCTGGTGTTCATGGACATGCTGATGCCGGAGAAAAGCGGCCTGGAGGTGCTCCGGGAGCTGGATGAACGCACCGCACCGCATGTCGTATTCATCACCGCCCACAACGATTTTGCCCTGCAGGCTTTCGAGACCCACGCGCTCGACTATCTCCTGAAACCCTTCGACTACAGCCGTTTTCAAAAAGCGCTGCATAGAGCCCGTACCCAGATCCAGCTTAAGAAAAATCAGGATATTCACCTGCAGCTCAACCGCCTGATGCGCCAGGTGTCGATTCAAACCGGCTACCTCGACCGCCTGATGTTGAAAAACGGCGAAGAGATCCTGTTCCTGAAAACTGCCGAAATCGACTGGATCGAAGCGGCCGGCAATTATGTGAATCTGCATCTGGGGAAGAAAGCCTACCTCTACCGGGAAACCATGAACAACCTGGAGCAGCAGCTGGATCCCCGCAAATTTGTGCGCATCCACCGCTCCCGGATCGTCAACGTGGAACGCATCTGCAAATTGCAAAGCTGGTCGCACGGCGAATATGTGATCATCATGAAAGACGATACCGAATTGCTCCTGACCCGAACCTACCGGGAAAATCTGCTGGGATTGTTCGAAAGACCGGCATCTTGAGAAAGACCTTGTTGATGGGTTAATGGGTGTATGGGTTAATGGGGAGAAGCGGACGACGCTTAGATACCCCTTTCATCGATTCACAAAGTGTTTTTTCTGAAAAACTTACTGCGAATTCCGCCTTCCACATATTATCTTCCTCTTCGTGTGCTGTATGCTGCGCATCATCCCCAAACTACGGGGATGATGCGCAGCATACAGGTTAGAGGCTGACATTTTATATAGTACGGTTTTCTGCCTTTTTGCTATTGAGAGAGCCGTAGGTAAACTTATATCGAGATATTATCATGGATATCGTTAACATTGCAGCTTATAAGTTTGTCGATTTGCCGGAGGAGGCGCTGCCGGAATTGCGTGACCAGTTATTAGCGGATTGCGAGCGCCGGGAACTGCTCGGCACCATTCTGCTCAGCAGCGAAGGCATCAACCTGATCCTGGCGGGCGCAGCGGAGCAAATTGACGGCTTCAAGCAAATGCTTTCCGGGATGGCGTCTTTTCAGGATCTGGAGTACAAAGAAAGCCGCAGCAGCCATCCTCCCTTCAAGCGCATGTGGGTGAAGATCAAAAAAGAAATCATCACCATGAACCGGGAAGAAATCCGCCCGGCGGCATTTACCGGCCCGCGCATCAGCGCACAGGAGCTGAAACGCTGGCTGGATGAGGGGCGGGAATTTACCCTGCTCGATACCCGCAACGATTATGAAGTACGCCTGGGCAGCTTCGCGCAAGCAGAAGATCTTCACATCGCGTCATTCCGTCAGTTTCCGGAAGCAGTTGAACAAATGCCTTCGGAGGTCCGGGAAAAGCCGCTGGTGATGTTCTGCACCGGCGGCATTCGCTGCGAGAAAGCCTCCCCGCTGCTGCTGCAGAAAGGCTTCCGGGAAGTTTACCAGCTGGACGGGGGCATCCTGAAATATTTCGAAGCAGTCGGTGATGCCCACTTCCGGGGAGAGTGTTTCGTGTTCGATCAGCGGGTGGGGCTGAACGGGGAACTGCAGGAAACCGGTGCGGCGCTCTGCGAATTTTGTTCCGCGCCGCTGACCGTCGCCGAGCAGCAGGCACATGATTACCGGCCAGGACAGCCTTGCCCTTACTGCCCGGCACCATTTTAATATCAGGCCGCCGAGATTAATTGCACGCAGATTTCACAGATTTGACAGATTTACACAGATTGATTTTTTAGATTGCTGCTGTCATTGTGAGGCCTATTTTGCTGAAGCAATCCCCTGCGAGGTGCACCCGTTTGCAGTTATCTTGGAAGCGGCTTGTGGAGATTGCCGCGCCGCACAAAGCACGGCTCGCAATGACGATACCTGTTTACGTGTATCCGTTATTTTATAATCGGCCTAAATGATAAGGAGTCTTTTCATGAAAGTTTCCCACCGTTTTTCCCGGATCACCATCGGAGGATTTTTTCTGATGATGGTGATGCTGGTGTCGTCCCCGGCTCAGGATGGATTGCCGGTCAAGCTGCGATTTTTGGACAGTGCGACCGGCCTGGCGATTGAGACCGCCCAACTGGCGGTGCTGGACCGTGCCAGCGGACAAATGGTGCCGGTGCCGGCAACATCCGGCGACGACATTAATACCGCGAATATTGCCCTGCTGCCCGGCAGGTACCAGCTGGCGGTGCAGGCTGAGGGCTATCGGCCGCTCAATACCCGGCTGAACATTCGTGACGAAATTCATCCCGAGATGCACCTTTTTCTCGATCCCCGGGAACTGCCGCTGGAACTGAGCGAGGCTTACCTCAATGCCATCCGCCCGGGTAATGCCACGGTGCTCAACGGTTTTCTGTCCGACCAGGAAAGCGGACAGCCGCTGACCGGGGTCAAGGTGTACGATCCGGACCTGAACCAGCCGGTCTACAGCGATGGACAGGGCTACTTCCAGCTTGAATTATCCGCCGACCGGGAATACGGCACCCTGCGTTTCGAGAAAGCCGGCTTTGTTACGCTGGAATATCGCCATATCCGGCTCTGGCCGGGCGGAGACTGGCAGCTGCCGGTGCGACTTGAGCCGGGCGAAGGCGTTCAGGTGGAAGAGCAAAGCCGGGAATTCCGGGAAACGGTCCAATGTGACGATTGCGAGACGCCGGCGCAAGATGCGGACGGAGGCGAGACCGAAACGGGAATTTCAGAGAATCTCGTCCTGCCTCCGATCGGGGCGGTTAGCATCCGGGTGGGCCGTAACTGCAGCGGAGGCGCGCTGAGTTGCACCACCGTGGAAGTCTACAGCATGCAAACCTACTGCAAACGGGTGCTGCCCTCGGAATGGTTCGCCTGCTGGGGCTCGCTGTTTAACGGAATGAATTCCCTGCTGGCCGGCGCGGTGGCGATCCGCAGCTACGCCACCTGGCATGTAAAAAACCCCCTCACCAGCAACTACGATATTTGCGATAACACCTTCTGCCAGTTCTTCGGCAGCACCACCTCCAGCAATTCCAATGTTGCGGTAGATCAAACCATCGGCTATGTGTTGGTCAACAGCAGCGATGTGATTCCCCGGGCAGAATATTCCGCCGAGAACAACAACAAGGGCTGCGGCAACGGCTACAGCGGCACCGGCACCAGTTGGCCGTGTATCTACGACCCGGTTTGTCTCAATATGACTCCCAACGGGCATGGCCGGGGAATGTGCCAGTGGGGATCGATCCGCTGGGCCAACGGCACCGTGGTCAGTTCCGCCAGCGGGAGCTGTTCCCAGGGACCGGCCCACGCCTACGGCACCAAAACCTGGGAAGAGATCCTCAATCACTATTATCCCGATTACCAGGTAGTGGAAGGGGTGGCCGCAGACCTCGTCGATCTGACGCCGATTCCCCAGACCATTGCTCCCGGCGGTTTGCTGACGCTGGAATATAAGATCGAAGCGCTTCCGGCGCTCGACCTCCTGCTGGGCGCTTCGGTGAAGCCGGCGGCCAGCGGCAACTGGGTGAGCGATCCGCCCAATGATTTGAAGGTGAGCCTGAACGCCGGGGTCAACACCGTATCCCGTCAGTTCCAGCTAGGCAGCAGTATCAACAGTGGGCTTTATCACGTTTGGGCCACCCTGTGGTACGACCGTGACGGCGATGACATGATCTCCAGCGCCGACGAGATGATGGACACCCAGTTCTTCTTCAACGCTTTTACGGTGGGGATCACCGGCGTCGAGCCCGGCGAGCCGAACGTGGCCGGAACCTATCAACTGTTGCAGAACTATCCCAATCCCTTCAATCCGGTCACGACCATCGGCTTTACCTTGCCGGAAGCCGGCCACGCCGCGCTGAAAATCTTCGATGCCCTTGGCCGGGAAGTCACAGTGCTGCTTGACCGCCCCCTCGCCCCGGGAAGCTACGAAATCCCCTGGAACGCCGGGAACTTCTCCGCCGGGATTTATTTTTACACCCTGACGGTCGGCGAAGCGGGAAGTGGGATTACTTTCTGGGATACGAAGAAGCTCATTCTTGCTAAGTAAAATAGAACACGGATGACGCGGATTTTCGCGGATGAGCGTCATTTTTTTTGCCACAGAGGCACTGAGCACACAGAGGTTCTCAGATATCAATTATCAGGTATCCGTTGTCAGTTCTCTGTAATCTCAATGTCTCTGTGGCTGTTTTAATATACCTTTTCATATGTATTATCCGCGAAAATCCGCGTCATCCGTGCTATCCGCGTTCTATGAAAAACTTAGATTTAGCCTTTTACAGGTCGGGGCGATTGTGTATGTTTGAATAACCAGGGAATCTCTGTGGCCTCTGTGTCTCTGTGGCAAAAAAATCACTACCTGTTCACCGAAGCATCAACATCAGCAAAAAAGCGATATCTCAAAGGAAATGCACATGTACCGCATAGAATCGAAGATCGACACCTCCAGCCAGGAATTCCGTGACAACCGGGCGGCGATGGAAGCAAAAGTTACCGAGCTGAAAGCGCGGGTGCAGGCGGTCAAACAGGGCGGTCCTCCCCATGCCCACCAGGCCCATGCCTCCCGCAACAAGCTGTTCGTGCGCGAGCGGCTGAAACAGCTGTTTGACCCCGGCAGCCCCTTTCTGGAATTCTCCCAGCTGGCCGCCTGGGACCTTTATGATAACCAGGCCCCCTCGGCCGGGATGGTGACGGGCGTGGGCGTGGTGCACGGCCGGGAGGTGCTGGTGGTAGCGCATGATGCCACCGTCAAGGGCGGCACCTACTTTCCGATGACCATCAAGAAACACCTCCGCGCGCAGGAAATTGCGATGCAGAACCGCCTGCCCTGCGTCTACCTGGTCGATTCCGGGGGCATTTTCCTGCCCTACCAGTCGGAAACCTTTCCCGACCGCGATCACTTCGGGCGGATCTTCTTCAACCAGGCGCGCATGTCGGCGGAGGGCATTCCCCAGATCTCGGTGGTGCTCGGTTCCAGTACCGCCGGCGGGGCCTATCAGCCGGCGATGAGCGATGAGGTGGTGATCGTGCGCAAGCAGGGCTACATCTACATCGGCGGCCCTCCGCTGGTCAAGGCGGCCACCGGTGAGGTGGTCACCGACGAAGACCTGGGCGGCGCCGACGTGCACGCGCGCATCTCCGGGGTGGCCGATCATTACGCCCATAACGAGGAACACGCGTTTGAGATTACCCGCAATATCCTGGAGAATTTGAGCCCGGCAAGCCCCTTCGCCCTCGCGCGCAGCCAGCCGGAAGCTCCCTATTACGATCCGGCGGAACTGCACGGGGTGATCCCGGCCGACATCCGCAAGCCGTTCGATATCCGCGAGGTCATCGCCCGCCTGGTCGACGGCAGCCGCTTCCAGGAGTTCAAGGAGCTCTACGGCCCCACCCTGGTGTGCGGATTTGCCCGAATCATGGGCTACCCGGTGGGCATTCTGGGCAACAACGGGGTATTGTTCAGCGAGAGCGCCGTCAAAGGAGCACACTTCATCAACCTCTGCACCATCCGGAAAATCCCCCTGATTTTCCTGCAGAATATCACCGGCTTCATCGTCGGGAAAGAATACGAGCACGGCGGCATCGCCCGCAACGGCGCCAAGCTGGTGCATGCGGTGGCCAATGCCAACGTGCCCAAATTCACTGTGATTGTTGGCGGCTCCTATGGCGCAGGCAACTACGGGATGTGTGGCCGGGGCTACGATCCCCGGCTGTTGTGGATGTGGCCGAACGGACGCATCAGCGTGATGGGCGGCGAGCAAGCCGCTGACGTGCTGGCCACCGTGCGTAAGCGCTCTTTGGAAAAGCAAGGCAAGGAAGTATCCGAGAAAGAGCTGAAAGCGTTTCGGGAAGAAATTCTGGCTCAGTACGAACACGAGGCCAGCCCGTACTACAGCAGCGCCCGGATCTGGGATGACGGGATCATCGACCCGGCCGACACCCGCAATGTGCTGGGACTGGGCATCGCCATGTCGCTCAACGCGCCGATCCCGGACCAGAAGTTCGGAGTGTTCAGGATGTGATGTGCTGGATGCTGGATGCTGGATACTGGTTCCACGCTCCGCGTGAAACCCCGACGGCGACGCTTCGCGTCGGAGAAGGCGGGGCGTGCGCAACCGCCCCTGATTTACTCGCTGGACGCTTCGTAAATCTGTCCCCGCCTTGGAAAGGCGGGGAATAAATAGTGCACAAATTTTATTCTAAGAATGTTTTTATCCAGTATCCAGCATCACTGCAGCAAACTTCAACAACAGTAATTTGTGCAAAAATTTCATCAACCCAACCCAGGAGCCCCATGCCTTCCATCAAAAAAGTGCTGATTGCCAATCGCGGCGAAATTGCGGTGCGGGTGATACGCGCCTGCCGGGAGTTGGGCATCACCACCGTGGCGGTCTATTCCGAGGTCGATCAAAAAGCCCTCCATGTGCTGGAGGCGGACGAAGCGGCGGCAATTGGTGCTGCAGCTCCGGCAGAGAGTTATCTTAATATTGAGAAGATCATTGCTGCGGCACAGGAACGGCAGTGTGACGCGATCCATCCCGGGTACGGATTCCTGTCCGAGAATGCCGGCTTCGCCCGCCGCTGCCGCGAAGCGGGGATCATTTTCATCGGCCCCACCCCGGAAGCGATGGCGCTGGTAGGGGATAAATTGACCGCCCGCAAGACCATGCGGGAAGCGGGGGTGCCGGTGACGCCGGGCGTCGCCCTGCATACCCATGACCAGGATGAGATTGCCAAACTGGCGGAGTCGATCGGCTACCCGGTGATGATCAAGGCCAGCGCCGGCGGAGGCGGCAAAGGCATGCGCATCGTGCGGCAGGTAGCCGATTTGCAATCGGCGATCGAAGCCGGGCAGCGGGAAGCGCTCTCGGCGTTCGGCAACGACACGGTCTACATGGAAAAATACCTGGAAAATCCCCGCCATGTGGAATTTCAGGTGCTGGCCGACCAGCACGGCAACATCGTTCATCTCTTCGAAAGGGAATGCTCCATCCAGCGGCGGCACCAGAAGATTATCGAGGAAACTCCCTCGCCGGCGCTGAATGCGGCATTGCGGGACGAGATGGGCGCCACCGCCTGCCGGGTGATGGAGGCGGTCGACTATACCAATGCCGGCACGGTGGAATTTCTGCTCGACCAGGAAAAGAATTACTACTTCCTGGAAGTCAACGCCCGCATCCAGGTGGAGCATCCGATTACCGAGCTGGTGACCGGGGTGGACCTGGTCAAACAGCAGATCCGCATAGCCGAAGGGCAACCGCTGGGCATTCGCCAGGAGGACCTGCGCCAGCAGGGACACGCCCTGGAATGCCGCATCTATGCGGAAGATCCGGAAAACAGCTTTTTTCCCTCTCTCGGCAAATTGAACTTCGTCAAAATCCCGCAAGGACCGGGGATTCGCTGCGATTCCGGCATTTATAGCGGGATGGAAGTGACCATGTTTTACGATCCGATCCTGGCCAAGCTGGTGGTATGGGCGGAGAATCGCCCGGATGCCATCCGCAAAATGTGCACCGCGTTGAGTGATTACGTGATCCTGGGGATCAAAACCCCGATTCCGTTTTTGAGCGACCTGCTCCAGCACCCGGAGTTTGTCGCCGGTCATCTGCATACCGGGTTTATCGATGCCTACTTCCGCGACTGGAAGCCGGCAGACGGCGCCGTGCTGCGCGAGATTGCCCTGATTGCCGCCGCCTATGCCGCCGGGCAAAAACAGCGCGACGTGCCCCATTCCGGCGGCCCATCGGTGGCGCCGAGTCCCTGGCAGACGGTCGGAGAATGGGAGATTTTGTCCGGGTAAACCGTAGGGTAGGGTCGCGACCTCCGTAGGGTAGGGTCGCGACCTCCGTAGGGTAGGGTCGCGACCCTACCCTACAAAAAAACTTTTTAAAATATTCGCAATTGACGATCCTGATCACATTAACATAATCAGCGATTAATAGATTCTTAAACTGACGATATAGCGCAAGGCGGAAAAATGACGATGGTACGCTTTGATCACGACGGAGACAATTACCAGGTAAGTTTGAAAAAAGAGGCCGAAAACATTTTCTCAGCCCAAATCGATGACGCTGCGCTACAAATTGCTATTGATGCGATCGATAGCCATACCCTTTCCATCAACTGGGACCATATTCGCCATACAGTTTATGTCGCAACCGACGATAATACCATCTACGTTCACCTGGCCGGAATGCAATATGCTTTCAAGAAAACAGAAACAGGGCATTCCCGCCACCGCCATGGAGGAGATGGAGGGGCGCACGCTGCCGATGAGATCACCGCGCCGATGCCCGGCAAGATCCTGAAGGTCTTTGTTCAGGAAGGGCAGAGCGTCGCCCGCAACGAGCGCCTGTTTATCGTAGAGGCGATGAAGATGGAAAATGAAGTAAAAGCGCCCCGCGAAGGGGTGGTCAAGCAGATTAATTTTCAGGAGAACGACCTGGTCTCCGTCGGCGAGCCGGTGGTGGAACTGGAACCGCCCGCCGAAGCAACGGATATATAAGGAGTTTTTATGAAGCTTCGCAGTGTAATGCTTAGTTTATGGTTGCTAATGATACTGCTGTTGCCGTCGTTCGGCCAGGTTCAAGTGAATTTGAGCCTGATTAACCCCAGCGCACAGATCTTTCCGGTAGGCGATCTGAATTTTATCAATTCCCCGAATGCGCCGACTTATTTTACGGTCGACCTGCGGAATACTGCCAGCCAGGAATTTACCATCTATCTCCTGCTGCGCATCACCCTGGAGCGCGACGGCGTGCTGGAGGAGATCGCCCAGGGACAGACCAATTCGTTCCTGCTCCCGGCCAACTCTCAATATCTCTTCACCAGCCAGCAGTTCAGCACCGGCACGGCGGTTATTCCGGAAACCGGAGAACAGATCGAGATGTCCTTCGATCAGGGCAATATTAACCTGGACCGGATTGAAGGCCTGGAGGATGACATCCTGGCCACCGGCGCGGCCCCGGCTGGTATCTACCGCTTTTTGTTGAGTGCCATCAATAGCGACGGGAGCGACTTTCCCGATCAGCAGGAAGATCATACCCTGATCATTACCAACCCGACCACGGTCGAGCCGCTGATTCCCGGGCGGCCGGTCTCGGAATCGACGCTGCTGGATGTCGGCACCATCTTCCCCTACTTCCAATGGTATTCCGATGTCAACCCGGCTTATGCCGACTACGATGTCTACATCTACGAAAAGTATCCGGAAGATATCACCGTGCAGGATGTGCTGAGCCACCCCCCGGTGCTGCAGTTGGAAGATGCCACCCAGAATTTTTTCCAATATCCGGCATCGAGCGGAGATGCGGCGCTGCTGCCCGGGCAGGTGGTCGGGCCGATCCGCCCCCTGGAAGTAGGTAAAACCTACTACTGGCAGGTGAAATCGCTGGTGGAAACCGGCACCGGGCAGGTGGCGCTGGAGAGTGACATCTTCCGTTTCAAAGTGCTGGACCTGACCCAATCGACGAATTACGCTTCCCAAATCCTGGCCTTCCTGCGGCAGATTCTCGGGCCTGAGAATGAAGGGGTATTGCAGAACTTGCAAGAACAAGGCTTCGAGCCCAATGGAGAGATCCGTCTCCAGGGAAGGACCGTGGAAATCAATGAACTGCTGCTGTTGCTCAGCCGGATTCTCCAGGGCGAATTAACCGTAGAAAGCGCCAAGACCTTCGACGTTTCAAATTAAGGATGCTTACATGAAAACAATTCGATTTAACATATTGTTGTTGCTCCTGTTCGGCTGGCTGAACGGTATGTTTGCCGAAGAGAATGTTGCGGTGGTGATCAAACTGGAAGGCGAAGTGCGCATCAGCCCGGCCAATTCCATCAAAAGCGAAGCCGTCAAAAAAGGGCGCATTCTGCAGCATGGCGATAAGCTGGAGACCGGCGCCGGGGGATATTGCGCCATCAAATTTCTGGACGATAAAAGCCTCCTGCGCATCAAAGAAAAATCATCCTGCATCATCGAAGGAAAGCGCAAGGGAAATGCAATCGAAAAAAATATCTTTACCGAATTCGGCACCTTCTTCTTCAGCCTGTTCAAACAGAAAGAGCAGTTTGATGTTACCACTCCCACCTCGGTCGCTTCGGTAAAAGGCACCAAGTTCTGGGTAGTGCAGTTGAGCCAGTCCGGGGTGAGCCGTTTCGTCTGCACCGAAGGGGCCATCGAGATCAAAAACAAGGCCGGCAAAGTGCTGGCTCGCCGGGGACAAACCGCCACGGTGGAATCCCGCTCCCGCGCCCCGCAGGTGCGGCTGACTCGCGAGGGAGATATCCCCTCCGATGATGACAGCAACGGTATTCTCCAGGAACTGGACTTCGGGTTTACCAACGGCGCCGGCCAGGAGAAGGTGCTGAGAATCCAACTTAAAAAGCAGGACTGATCCATGAGCGTAAGGGCTTTCTTCTATAAAGTAATCTGGTTGCTACTGTGGCTTGGGGCGAGTGCGTTTGCCGACCGTTATGCAGAGATCAATCTCAGCACCTCGCCGACCATCGATGACGAGCTCCGGCTGCATGTGGAATTAGATTTCCTCAACTTTTCCCGCCTGCCGGTCAGCGAGGTAAAGATTTATTACCGTGACTACAGTGACAGCCGTTTTCAGTTCAAGGAAATGAACGCGCAGGGTTTCCGCTACATCGCCAGCGTCGATCTTTCGGAGTACGAGGGCAGCATGGTGGAATATTTCTTCGCCGTGGAATATGCTAACGGCGCCCGCCAGCAGTATCCCGAGAACGCTCCGGAGATGGATCTGCTGCAGGTCTCCCTCCAGCAGGATCTGGATTCCGGGGACGGAGTGGTGGTGATCACGCCGGAGCCGGATGAGGTGATCTACACCGATGAATTCCTGCTCACCGTCTCCTTCTTCCAATACAGCGCCCGGGTAGATAAAGAACGCACCAAGCTGTATCTCAACGCCTGGGATGTTTCCCGCTATACCAAGGTGTACGATGAGTTCCTGACCTTTTCTCCGCGGCGGGTGCCTCCCGGCCGGCATAAGCTGACCCTGGAGCTATACGACCAGAGCGGACGGCTGATCACCAAAAAGGAATGGCATTTCGATGCAGTGCAGCGCAAGGGACCGGCTCCGGTCAGCCGAGAGTTTGCGATTGACGGCAACGCCTTTGCCGAATCCCGCTCTGAAGAACTCCTCGACGGGCTGCAGTCCAATCACTATGCCCGCGGCGGGCTGAACCTGACCGGCAGCACCGAGCAGTTTGCCTTCGGCACCCGGCTGTATCTTTCCAACCAGGAAAAAAGCACGGTGCAGCCGATCAACCGCTATACCGGCTGGGCCCAGGCCAATTTCTGGAACGGCCGCTACCTGCGCCTCACCGGGGGCGATACCTATCCGCAGTTGAATCCTTTTCTGCTCAACAACATTTTCCTGCGGGGCTTTTACGGCCAGCTGGCCCTGAAATTCATCAACTTCGATATCGCCACCGGGCGCACCCGCCGGGGAGTGGAAGGGCGCGCTGCCAACCCGGCAGATCCCACCTCGGTTGCCCGGCCGGGTACGTTTCAGCGCGATATCTTCGCTGCCCGCACCAGCTTCGGGGCCCGGGAGAATTTCCAACTCGGTCTGACCGTGGTCAAGGGCAAAGATGATGTCAATTCCATCCAGGTCGGCAATAATCCGGAAGAATCCGCCGGGGCGGGCGCCGATATCTACATCGCCTCCAATAACAAGCGCCTGATCCTGGAAGGGAGTTTCAATCTTTCTTCATATAATCCCAACATCGTCGATGGTAAAGATCTACCGCTTGATACGTTGGAAAAGCTTAACGTCGATATCCCCGAGAACCTTTACGATCTCGCCACCGGCATCATCACTGTCAACCAGTATCTGATTGTGATTCCGGGGCAGTCCTACCACGGGCAGATGCGCCTGAACATGCTGAACAATCAGTTCTCGATCGCTTACCGTTATGTGCAGGACCAGTTTCACAGCCTGGGGCAGCCCTACCTGCTGCGTGACAATAAAGGCTTTGCCATCACCGACAACATCCGCCTGTTCCAGAACCAGCTTTTCCTGAACCTGCGCTACCAGCAGTATGAAAACAACCTGCGCGACGTGAAATCCGCCACCACCGAGAACCGCACCATCGGATTCAATGTCTCATATTTTCCGCTGCGCAATCTACCGAGCCTGACGTTCGGCTATAACAATTACCAGCGAAACAACAATGCCGGTACCTCGACCCTGACCTTCCCGGAAGATAACCAGACCAACACCATCAATTTCTCCACCAGCTACGCTTTTCTGCTGTCCAACCTCCGCAACCGTTTTACGGTCAATGTGCTGAATTACAATCGCAACGATGATACCGCCTTCGGCATAGACAATTTGTCTAATACCTTGTCTTTTATCCTGCAAACCCGCTACAACATTCCCCTGAAGACCAACCTGGAATTCACCTTCCAGCAGACCGAAAATACCGCTGCCCAATCCAGTAGCGGGGATCTGGCGGTCAATTCTTTCGGGGCCGGAGCGGAATACGGTTTCAAGAAAATTTTCAGCCAGGAGGACGACCTGAGCATTTCTGCGACCGGGCGAATGGGCCTGGTGGAATCCAGCGTCACCTCCACCACCGGCGGCACCACTTTGTTCGACTATAACCGCTCCTTTCTCAACGGGCGGCTGATCTATACCCATGCCACCTACGGCCGCTTCTCCCTGAACGGCGACCTGGTAAGCTACTCGGGCGACCGGAATTTTAAGGATTATATTGTGACGGCGCGGTATGATGTGAGGTTTTAGGAGATTGGTTGTTGGTTGTTGGTTGTGAACCAATGACCAACAACCAACGACCAATTACGACTCTGCTATTGCTAAACACACTTTGACTCATTGATAACGTGATCTTTTCATGGACCGGCAAAAACTGCTTCGCGTATCGCTGCTTTCCCTGGCGGCCCTGCTGTTGGCGCTGATGGTACGGAACGCCATTCCCGCCCTGGAGACACTGGAATTGGCCGCGCTGGATTGGCGTTTCCGCCTGCGCGGGGAGCAGCCGCTCAACGACCTTCCCATCGTGCTGGTCACCATCGATGACTACTCCTTCGAAGCCCTGCCGGACCGCTGGCCCTGGCCGCGCTCGTATTACGCTAACGTGATCGAAAACCTGGAAAAAGCCGGCGCCCGGGTGATCGGTCTGGACGTTATTTTTGACAAACCGGACAAATACGGCCTCAGCAAAGACCAGCAACTGGCGGATGCAATCCGCAATTCCGGCAGGATTGTGCTGGCCAAAAAGCTGGAACAGGATTATCGGCTGCAATCTTATTTTTATTTTGTCGATCCCATTCCGGTGCTGAAAGATGCCGCCGGCACGGGGCTGGGGCTGGTCTCGGTGCAATCCGATCCCGACGGTATCTACCGCCGCTACCCCGCCGCCCAGCATTATCAGGGAGAGTACTATCCCTCCTTCGTGCTGGAGCTGCTGCGCAAATACCGTGGCTACGGCCCGGAGGTATCGGTGGAGATTGGCAGCCAGGGCTTCACCTTCGGCGAATTTTTCATTCCCCATTTTGCTGCCGGCCACATGCTGATCAACTACCGCGGCCCGGCGGGCACCTTCCCGCATTATTCATTTGCTTCGGTGCTGGATGATGCAAGCGTCACCCTGGCCGAGGGATATGACTTCGATTATTTCAGCGAGAACCTTCTGCCCGATGGGGTTTTTAAAGACAAGATCGTCATCGTCGGATCGACCGCTGCCGACCTGCACGATAACTTTCCGACCCCCTTCCTGGGCACCGGTAGCGCAGCGAAAGAGACGCCGGGAATGGAAATTCTCGCCAATGCCACCCATACCATTTTGGGCAATTTGTATTTTTACAAGCCTCCCCGCTGGCTCTCGCTGGGGATTGTGTTGCTGCTGGTATTGCTGGTGCAGATGATCAGCCTGCGCCTCTCGCCGCTGTGGTCGACGCTCATCACCCTGGGGCTCATTCTGCTGCTGGGCCTGGTGCAGATATTGCTGTTCAGCCGCGCCGGCATCGTGATGGAGATGGTCTTCCCGGCCCTGGCACTCGCCTTTTCGTTTGTATCGACCAATCTCTACCAATTCATGCTGGCCCGCAAGGAAAAGCAGCGCATCCTCGGGGCCTTTGCCCATTACGTGCCGGCCAAAGTGGTGCAGGAACTGATCGCGCATCCGGAAAAGCTCGCCCTCGGCGGGGAAGAGCGGGTGATGACGGTGCTGTTTTCCGATGTGGCCAGCTTCACTACCATCTCGGAAAGCCTGACGCCCCGTCAGTTGGTGATGCTGATCAATGAGTATCTCAGCGAGATGACCGAGCTCATCCTGAAGTATGATGGGATCATCGATAAGTACGAAGGGGATGCGATCATGGCGGAATTCGGCGCGCCGGTATATTACGATCACCATGCGACCAATGCCTGCCATGCCGCGCTGGAGATGCAGCACCGCCTCAAGGAGCTCTCCCGGATTTGGCGGCGCCAGGGACGGCCGGTGCTGAGCTGCCGGGTGGGGATCAACACCGGCAACATGATCGTGGGCAACATGGGCTCGCGCAAGGTGTTCGATTATACCGTGCTGGGCGATGAGGTCAACCTGGCCTCCCGCCTGGAAGGCGCCAACAAGCTCTACGGCACTCGTAATATGATCAGCGAAGCCACCTACCAGCAGGTGCGCAGCCAATTCATCACCCGCCCGCTGGACCTGATTGTGGTGAAAGGCAAACGTAAGCCGGTGCAGGTATATGAACTGATCGCCCGCAAAGACGAGCAGTTGCATCACCTGTTGGCCAGCATTTTGCCGATGTACGAAGAGGGGATGGCCTATTATGAAGCGCGCAACTGGGAAAAAGCCGCCGACCGCTTCAGCAGCATCCTGCGCCTGATGCCGGACGACGGACCGTCGAAACTCTACCTGCGCCGCTCCCAGGAATTTGCGCTATCCCCCCCGCCGCTCGATTGGGATGGGGTTTACCAGATGCAATCTAAGTGAGCTAAGGTCTCTGTTTTAACCATGAGAATAGAACGCGGATGGCACGGATGACGCGGATTCTCGCGGATTTTTTTCGGTTGCTTCGCGCGGAACTGTCGAAGATTTACCGCAAATCGAATATAAATTATCACTTTTGTTTTGTGATAAATTTGCGTTCATGAATTTGTCTTGGTCGTTTACTTCAGTAGTGAATCCGCGTAAATCCGTGTCATCCATGTCATCCGCGTTCCATTAAGACCTGTCAATCCCCTCACACTAGCACACTCTCATGCCCCGAATCTCTTACAAACATGCAACTGCTTTCCGTCTGCACCACCATGTTCTCGATGAACGTCTTATCCACCACATCCGCCAGGCCTAAGATGTTCAGATCGGCATGGGGAGCCCGTTCGGCAAATTCCCATAGTTCTGCCTTCTCTACCACGATCTCGTAGCGATTGGGCATCCGGGCCAGGTTCATCAGGTCGGCCAGGTAACTGCGGGCGCTGGCGATATCTTCTTCTTTTGCCACCAGGCTGATCAGACGTACCCGCACCCGCCAGTTCTGAATCAGCATAAAGGCGATCAGCAGCGGCAGGTCGATATTAGCAAGGTCGAAGCTCAACTGCCAGTTGGGCGACTGGTCGCGGATCCAGATGTTGACATCGCGGCTCTTGCCCATGCCGGCATCGGGGTGGCGGGCAATAAAGGCGACGCCGAAGGAGTTCTCATCGGCAATCTTGATAATCGCCTTCAGCTCCTCCGCACTGCGGTCCTCCACCGTCACAAAGAGAATATTCGGGCGGAAAAACGAACTGCGCATCACTGCGGCGGTGGTGCGCAGGCTGGAGAGGAAATCACTGGATTCGATAACGGCAGCGGACGCAAAAACGCCCTCTTCTTTCAGAGCGGTGATTATCTTGGGCAGGCTGCGCAGGGCCCGGGAGGTCTTCTTGGCCTGCAAGCCGACCACCTGGATCGAGCCCTGGGGCTGGATCATCGCCAGCAACAGCTGAAAATTTCCCTCTAACTGGGTGGAACGCTCCACCGGGAAGAGGATATCCGGTTTCCAGGAACGCAGATTAAAAGATTCCGGGGTCATGGCCACTTTGGTCGCCGCCCATTTGGCCACGGAAAGGAACAGCCCGCTGTTGAGGGTTTCGTAAGGCGTCTCCAAAGAACGGCGGTCGAGGTAAAAATAGATGGTGATGCTCAGCAGAATGCAGATCAATCCCACGGCGGGACTGACGATCACGATCGCGGTGAGGCAAGCCAGGCTGCCGAAAAACGGCACGTAAACCGGCACCCGGAAAGTAGGGCGGAAGCTGATCAGGTTCAGCTTCTTCTCGATCACCAGGATAAAATTGATCGTGAAGTAGGTCATCAAAAAAAATACCGTAACGATCTGGGCGATGGCGTTGAGGTCGCCCACCAGCAGAATGAACAGCACCAGCCCGCCGGTAAACAGGATCGCATTGCGCGGCTCCTCGCCGTGGAGTTTCCCGAAGAACTCCGGGAAGAGCATGATCTTATGCTGCCCCAGCGCCTGCAGGGTGCGGGGCGAGGCCACAAAGGAACTGAGGGCTGCGGTAAAACAGGAAGAGAGGATGCCGATCAGCACTGCCGGTCCCCAAAAAGCCCGATCGACGGCGATGGTCAGGTTACCGACCAACTCTTCCGGGGTGGCGACCAGCGAGTACCAGATCGCCAGGGTTACATAAATCAGCAGCGAAATTACCCAGGCGGTCATGGTACCCAGCGGGATGCTGCTTCGGGGATTCTTCAGACTGCCGGACATGCTCGCTCCCACCATGATGCCGGTGGCCGCCGGGAAGAATATCGCAAACAACGTCCAGTAATCCGCCTGTTCAAATTTCCCTAAAATCTGCGGCTCCTGAAGCTGTTCCACACTGTGCAGGCCGAGATAGATCGAGGTCAGGGCCAGGATGACCCCGCTCATCACCAGCACCTGGATGCGGAAGGCCAGGGTGGTGCTAATATAGGACACCAGGAACACCACGGCAAAGACCGCCAGCACCACCAGCAGGGGGTGATGGGTCGGGAAGATGGCAATCCAGCCTTCCATGAAGCCGTAGACGTACATCGCCACCGAGAGGCTTTGCGCCAGATAAAAGGGAATGCCGATGCTTCCACCCACCTCCAGGCCAAGACTTTGGGTGGCCAGGGTGAACACCCCACCGGCCCCGAGGCGGATATTGGTGGTGATCGAAGACAGCGACAGCGCGGTGGTGCCGGTGATGAAATAGGCCATCAGGATGATCAGCAGCGCCCCGCCGAGGCCGGCATTGCCCACCACCCAGCCTTCGCGGAGGTACATCATCACCCCCAGGATAGTGAGGATGGTAGGGCGGATCACCCCGCTGAAAGTGCCGAATTTTCTGCCCGCCGCCGTCTGCCGTCGCCCGGCAGTCAGCTTTTCGTCGATGGCGGTGGTGATCTCCTGCTCATCCGCCGGGGTTTCTTCCGATGCCGGGGAGATGGGGGTTTCCTCTTCCGGTTGGAGGGGAGGGGGTGTATCTGGGTTTGAATCTTTAACGGTCATAAATCAGAGCACTTTCTTTGCGGGTCAGCAAGTATATTGCACCTACAGATTTCTCACTGCGCTTCGCTACGTTCGAAATGACCTAGGCGCTGTCATTCCGAAGGCACCAGCCGAGGAATCTATAATTCTACAAGACATCATAAACTATACAGCTACGAATCATGGCTCCAGCGCTTCTTATCGCGGAAATCCTTGCCCCAGTTCAGCTTGCTGTGCAGCAGGCTGAAAAAATTGCTGTCCAGCGGCTTGACCAGGTGCACGGAAAAAGGGGCGCGCTGGATGACCATCCGGGTGCGGGTTTTGCAATGGCGCACATCGCGCCCATCCGCCGCCACGTTGAAACTGGTATACTCGGTACGGGTGACGATCTTGATGGTGGCGTCCGCCGGAATGATGATCGGCCGATTGGTCAGGGAATGGGGACAGACCGGGTTGATCAGCATGACGTTGGTCGACGGCACCATGATCGGCCC
>JACKAP010000027.1 GCA_020635015.1 Calditrichia bacterium
CACTCCGCACTCCGCACTCCGCACTCCGCACTCCGCATTCGTCAAGGCTCCAGTCCCAGCGTGTCCAGCCGCCAGCGCTGGCCGTCGTGGATGAAGATATTGATGGCGGCATTTTTGATGATGAAAGGGCGGGGAATTTGCTGGTCGATGCCGGCGATGCTGCGTAGAAAACGATTGATCACACCCCCATGGGTGATCACTGCAATGTTGGTTTGTGCATGCCGTTGCCGGAGTTCCTCAAAACAGGCGGTTACCCGTCCCACAAACTGGTCGACGCTCTCGCCCCCAGGAATGATGAAATCCGGGCGGCGGGTTTTATACTCGTGGTAAATATCCGGGTGACGTGTCTCAATCTCCGTGCCGGTTAATCCCTCGAATATGCCGTAATTGCGCTCGCGCAGACGCGGTTCGGAGATGATCGCATGACCGGTGCGCCGGGCAATTGCTGCAGCGGTTTGCTGAGTCCGGCCTAGATCACTGGCATAAAGATGGGTGAAGTTCCTCGACTGCATCAGCGCTGCCAGCGCTTCGGTCTGGGCGATTCCATGTTCGCTGAGCTCGCTGTCGCCGTGGCCCTGGTAGCGGTGGGCGATGTTCCACAGTGTCTCGCCGTGGCGGATAAGCAGCATGGTGGTAATTGGAGGCATGAGATCATTGATGTTGATTTTTAACGAATCCTTAGGGCATATCCCCCAAGTCCACCGGCAGCAGCAGCTCATTCAAGCGATTTACCGGCGAGAGCAGCAGGGCGATTTTTTTCTTCTGGGCGGAGTCGGGCAGGTTGGGGGAGGGGAGATAAGCCTGCTTGAAGCCCATCTTCTCCGCTTCCTTCAGCCGGCTTTCCACAAATGACACCGGCCGAACCTCGCCGCCTAAACCGACTTCGCCGATGTAGACCGCATCGCTGTCCAGGGGCTGCTCCAGGCGGCTGGAATAGAGCGCTGCCGCCACCCCCAGATCAATGCCCGGATCGTTGATGCGCAGCCCCCCGGCCACCTTGACGAAGACATCGTGGATCCCGAAGCTGAGATGGCAATATTTTTCCAGGATCGCCAGGATCAGCGACAGGCGCCGGTGATCGAAACCGCTGACCGTTCGTTGAGGAGTACCGTAATTGGAACGGTTGACCAGCGCTTGCACCTCTACCAGCAGCGGACGGCTGCCCTCATAGCTACAGACGATGCTGCTCCCGGATCCGGGGCGTTGCCGGGGATCGAGAAACAGGCCGGAGAGATTCTTGATCTCTTTCAGCCCCTGGGAATTCATCTCGAACACTCCCAGTTCATTGGAGGCGCCAAAGCGATTTTTCACCGAGCGGAGGATGCGATGCTGCAGCGTATTGCCTTCGAAGTTGATCACCACATCCACCAGATGCTCCAGGATTTTCGGTCCCGCTACCGCTCCTTCTTTGTTGACGTGGCCGATCATGAACAGGGTGAAGGGGGTGCTCTTGGCCTGGCGGAACAGGCGGGCGGCGCATTCCCGTACCTGGCCCACATTGCCCGGCGCGCCGGAAAGCTCGGCGCTGTAAATCGCCTGTACCGAATCGATTACCACGATGTCCGGGCGGGTTTTTTCGATGTGATATTCGATCGCTTCCACCTCGGTCTCCGCCAGCACCAGCAGATTATCGGCCGGAGAACGCAGACGGTCGGCGCGATTCTTGATCTGCTGCAGCGATTCCTCTCCGCTGATGTAGAGGGTCTTCTGCCCCCGCTGCTGTAGTTGCAGGAGCATCTGGAGCATCAAGGTCGATTTGCCGATCCCTGGCTCCCCGGCCAGCAGGATCACCGAAGCGGGAAAGATGCCCCCGCCCAGCACCCGATTGAATTCCTCGCTGCCGGTGGAGACGCGGATGTCTGCGGATTCGGCGGTTATCTCGCCCAGCCGTTGCGGCATGGATCGAGGAGCAATCGCGCTTTTGGCCGCAGCACGCGGTTCCAGCGCCTCTTCCACAAAACTATTCCACTGCCCGCAATCGGGACATTTTCCCATCCACTTCGAAGCCTGGTAGCCGCATTCCTGGCAGATGAAAATCTGTTTGTTTTTGGCCATATTTATCAGTTGTAGTGATCGGTGGTCACCGATCAGGTTGTTTGGTCGTTGGTCATTGATTTATTGGTATCCATTCGTATTCATTCGTGGCTTACAATAATCCGTGTGCATCGGTGTCCATCCGTGGCTAAAAAAAAGCAGTTACCCATTATCTTTCTAATTTAGAACATCATCGCCCCCGGATCAACAAAAAACCTTGGCGAGCTATTCCTCCACCAAACCCGCCTCCCGGAAGCTGAAATAGCTGCTGCTGCCAATGATGATATGGTCCAGCACCGGCACGTCGAGCAGGCGGCCGGATTCGATTAACCGTTTGGTAATGCTTTTGTCTTCCGGTGATGGATGCACCTCGCCGGAGGGATGATTGTGCAGCAGGATAATGCTGGCGGCAGATTCCAGGATGGCGGAGCGGAACACTTCCCGGGGATGTACCAGCGAAGCATTGAGGATGCCCTCGCTGATGCGGATGTCGCGAATCAGATGATTGGCGCTGTTGAGTACCAGGATGATGAAGATCTCCTTGCGCAGGTGCCCCAGCAGCGGCCCGTAGCGCTGGAAGACGATCTCCGGATCGGTAATCTTTACCTTTGGCTTGATCGGCAGGCTGGTAAAGCGGCGGGCGATTTCCAGGGTGGCGGCCAGGGTTACTGCCTTGACTTTACCCACTCCTTTCAGGCGGTGGAAGTCCTGATATTGGATTGCCGACAGATCCTGCAGGCTGCCGAAGCGGGCGAGGATGGTCTTGGCCAGATCCAGCGCCGTCTGGGTACGGCTGCCGGTGCGCAGCAGTATCGCCAGCAACTCCGACTCGCTCAGCCGCTCCGGCCCCAACTGCACCAGCTTTTCGCGGGGCCGCTCCCCCTCCGGCCAATCCTTGATCTTCACCCGGTAAAACGACGGTTCCTGGATCTTCATGTCTCCTCCTTCCGGCAATCGTAAATGGCTGTTTACTTATATATTGTCAAAAGGAGGAGATTTTTGGAAAAAAATGATGCTGGATGTTTACTCACTTCGTTCGCGATATTTACTCGCTGTCGCTCGTGATGTTTGTTCGCTGACGCTCACGATGTTTACTCGCTGCGCTCACGATGTTTGCTCGCTGTCGCTCGTGATGTTTGTTTGCTGACGCTCACGATGTTTGCTCACTTCGTTCGCGATATTTGCGTGCTGACGCTCGCGATGTTTGTACTTACGCCGCAGGCCAATGACGGGCGAAGCCCCAATGACGCGTGAAGCGCCAATGACATTTCGCTCTCCGCTCTCCGCTCTACGCCCTACGCTTCTCAGCCACCACCTCTTCAAGGTATGCTTCCACCGAGCGCACCATGCGTTCCAGCGAAAAATTCTCGCGGATAAAGCTGCGGGCGGCATCACCGATTTCCCGGCGGGTTTCCGGCGCGGCCAGCAGTTCCAGGGTGTTTTGGGTCATCAGGTATATATCGTTGGGCGGCACCACCCGCCCGGTTTGGGGCGAGGTGATCACTTCGTGAACCCCCCCGACATCGAATGCCACGACCGCTCGTCCCGCCAGCATTGCTTCCATCACCACATTGGGCAGTCCTTCCACTGCCGAGGTCAGCAGCACGACGTCGCAGCCCTGGTACAGCGGCATTACTTCCTCACGGAAGCCGGTCATGTAAAGATGGGCGATGATGCCCAGATCGGAGGCATATTGCTGGATCTCGGTCTTGCGAGGACCGTCGCCAACGATCAGGAACAACGCATCCGGCCATTCGTTCAGGATGTTTTTAGCGACCTCCAGGAACACTGTGTGCTGCTTCTGGGGCACCAGACGGCCGAAGATGCCGATCACCGGCCCCTGCTCCGGCAGGTCCAGCTCCTTGCGGATCGTGGCGGGGTCCTGCGCCAGCAGCGACTCAGTGTCAATACCGTTGTAGATCACCCGTACAAAGCGTTCCTCCAGCCAATGATATGATAGATATTTTTCCCGGATGGCGTTGGTGTTGGTGATGATGCCATCGGCCAGGGCTTTATAGGTCAGGCGATATTTCCAATTGTTCGGCAGCAGGGCCAGCCCGGCCCGGGCCAGCAGCGCCGGCCGGCCGGCAAACCATCCGGCCACCCCTGCGAGACGCACATCCTTATTCAGATTAGCGATAATCGCATCAATCCGCTCTCTGCGGAAAAATGCCGCCAGCCGGGCAATGTTGCCCGGTCCAAAATCGCTGCCGATATCAAGGGGAAATGTCGAAAATTCCGCTTTGGCGCAGGCCTGCAGAAACAGCGAATCCGGCCGGCCGCAGCAATGGATCCGGTGACCCCTGTCGCGCAGTCCCCGGGCGGACAGCAGCATCCATTTCTCGACGCCGCCCCAGGTCTCCTTGCCCACGCTGTTCATGTAAAAGATATTCATGGTGTAAAGAGCTCCTCATCTCTCCGCAATATTCGCAATCTGGCGTTATGTTAACTTTTTCTTGATCCTGGATCCTGGATACTGGATAAAGGAGTAAATTTTTGATTGACATTGTGAATAGAACTGGTTTTGTTCCAGCATCCAGCATCCAGCATCCAGCATCCAGCATCCAGCATCCAGCATCCAGCATCCAGTCATCAGCCGTTAAACTGCAGTTCGCATAACCGGCGGTAGCGTTCAGATTTTTTCAGCAATTCCTCATGCCGGCCTTCGCTAAGGATCCGGCCCTCTTCCAACAGCACGATTTTATCCGAATTGATGATCGATGACAGGCGGTGGGCGATGATCAGCACCGTGCGGTCTTTCATCAGATTCTCTACTGCTTCCTGGATCAGGTGCTCCGATTCCGAATCCAGCGAGGAGGTCGCTTCATCGAAGATCAGGATCGGGGGATTTTTCAGGATGGCCCGGGCGATGGAAATGCGCTGGCGCTGGCCGCCGGAGAGGAGTACGCCCCGCTCCCCGATGATCGTATCAAATTGCTCGGGAAATTCCCTGATGAATTCGTAGGCATTGGCGAGCCGCGCCGCCTCCTCTATTTCTGTCATACTGTAGTCGCGGGTGCCGTAGGCGATGTTGTTGGCCACCGTATCGTTAAAGAGGATCACCTCCTGGGTGACGATCCCCATCAGCCGGCGTAGACTGTGCAGGGTGAGGTCGCGGATATCCGTGCCGTCGATGGTGATGCGCCCTCCGGAAACATCATAAAAACGCGGCAGCAGGTTGACCATGGTGGTCTTGCCCGCCCCGCTGCTGCCCACCAGGGCCACCTTGCGGTTTTTCGGGATGTCCAGGGTAACCCGTTCCAGCACCGCCTTGCCTTTGGACGTATAGCGGAAGTGCACATCCTCGTAGCGGATGTGCTCGCGGAATCCCTCCAGCTTAAGCGCGTCGGGCTTGTCGGCAATCGCCGGAGGGGTGTCGAGCACCTCGAAGATCCGCTTACCGGAAGCCAGGGCGATCTGGATGTTGTTGTTCAGCTCTCCCAGACTTTTGATCGGTTCCATCATAATAAACAGAAAGGTAATGAAGCGGATGAAGTCCTCCGAACTGAGCTGGCTGCCGCTCAGCACCAGGTTGCCGCCGTACCACATCACCACCGCCATGACCATCACCCCCAGGGTTTCTGAGAGGGGAGAGGAGAGGCGGTTG
This sequence comes from Calditrichia bacterium, assembly GCA_020635015.1. Taxonomy (GTDB): domain Bacteria; phylum Calditrichota; class Calditrichia; order RBG-13-44-9; family J075; genus JACKAP01. The sequence goes on from JACKAP010000027.1 coordinate 5,642, forward strand.
AGGCGCACCTGGCGCAGCACGGCTTTGAAGTGGTGTTCGGTTTCCCGGCGGAATTTTTCATTTTCATAGGCTTCCATCCCAAAGGCTTTCACCACCTTAATGCCGGAGATCGCCTCCTGGAGGATCGAGGTGATGTTGGAGATGCGTTCCTGCACCCGCTTGCTCTTGCGCTTCAGGCTGCGCCCGATCTTTTGGATCAGGGCAGTGCTGAGGGGAAAGATGACCAGGGCGGCCAGGGTCAACTGCCAACTGATGTTGAACAGGATGAAGATGTAGAGCAGGATCAGCACCGGATCACGGATCAGTTTGGTGAAGCTGCGGTTGATTGCCACATTGACGGCATTGATATCGTTGGTGATACGCGAGATCAGGTTGCCGGTTTTGGTCTGGGTGAAAAATTGGAGCGGCTGGCGCAGGATATGTTCGTACACTTCCTCCCGGAGGGTCTTGATTACTTTCTGTTCCACGTAGCTGACCCAATAAAATTCCCCGAAGGCAAAGAGGTTCTTCAGCGTGAAAGAGACAATGATGAAGATACAGAGCAACTGTAGCATCTCCATGGGGTCGTCGCGGTAGAGCCAGCGGTTGACGGTGCCTTTCAGCCAGTTGTTGAGATTGAAGCCGGTGGGTGTGTCGGTCAGGGCGTTGCCGGCAGCGCTGGATTCCTCCGCTGCGCCGCCGGGCTGCTGGGAGGCCTCGACCTGCGTTTTCGGCTCGAAGATGGTCTTCACCACCGGTGCAATCATCCAGATCGACAGGGTGTTGAAAATCACGTAAAGGAAGTTAAACACCAGCACCATCAAGATGTAGCGTTTGTAGGGGCGCAGGTAGGCGATGAGCCGCAGGTATAGCGGCCAGCTGTCTCCGGAAGCTTTACGTTTCATCGCATACCTCTACCATTCCGTCTCTGCCGTTCCCGCCGCCGCGTCGGTCGAGCCGCATCTGATGCATCTGCCGCCTTCCTGATCTAAAAGGGAAAAGTGTACGAAAGAAAAGCGCTAAACGCAAATGATCCGTGATTTAGTGCAAGAATGGCCAACCCTGAAAGTCAAGGCAAATCAATGCTTGAGGCCGGATTGGGGGCACACCTGCTATGATAATAGGCAAGGTTGGGGAATTGACTGTTTGTTGGGTATACAACCTTTGGGGCCTATCAGAACGCGGGCGGTTCAGGCCGCCGGCCCGGGAGCGGCGCTTCCCTGAATAGCGGCGCCGAGTTTGATGGCCAGCCAGGCCATCGGCAGGTAGGCAAATATCAGGTCCACCGCGATAAATGCCTTCGGGGCCGGGATCATGGAGCTTGCAGCAATGCCGCCCAGCAGCGTGAAAACGCCTATTAGCCAGGCAACCCGAATCTTGTATTTCGGTGCCAGCAGATACCCGACCAGTGCCCCGACCAGCGTTCCGAGCGCATGCGCAAGAAAAGGGAATACGAAATGCCTGGCGCTCAGGAGATGCATCGACGTCTTCAGCGACTCCATGTCGGTGACGTCAACTCCTTCCGGCGGCGGAATCACGGCCGGACCAACCGTAACGAGCGTCATATTCACGATACCGCCGGCAATGGCGCCAACGATAAATGCAGCGATAACTTTAAGCATGGGCATCTTTTTTTGCCTCCTCATAATTTGCCTGAAACATAAGCGACAGTTCCCTGATGAGTCAACTGTTTTTTAGGGCGTGGTGACATTTAGCCGGCACCGCATATTTAGCGCTTTTTTTTCGCGTTCGGTTTTGTTGTTTTTACGCCCTAATGCTTGTATTACCGGCCCACTCCGTCCTGAAAGGAGATGGCCTGGCCGGATTGGCGGAGAATGCTGTAGGCCGATTGGTATTGGGAGAGTTCGTCGTAGATCTGGGCAATTTTATCCGGATAGTCGGCAATCAGATTGTGCTGCTCGCCGGGGTCGTTTGCCAGGTTAAACAGCGCTTCCCGGAAGCGGGGACCGTCCTTGAGCAGGATATATTTATAATCGCCAAGAACGACCCCAACGCTGGTGAATATCTTGTAATTGGAGATCTCGTTATTGTTGAGCATGAAGATGGGGCGTTCCGCTGCCAGCGGCCGCAGCAAACTGGCGCCGAGGAAATTGGCCCGGATGGTTTCCGGCAATGCTTCCAGCTTCAGCAGATCGATAGCCGTCGGCACCAGGTCGATGTTGCTGATATTACGGGTCGTATTTTCCCGCAGTTGGCGGATGGCCTCGCCGTAATTCGGCTGCAGTTTTTTCGGTATGTAAATCCAGAACGGGATGCTGCTTTCTTCCTCGTAATAGGTGCGAACATGGCCGGAATATCCATGTTCTCCGAAGGCTTCTCCGTGATCTGAAGTAAAGACGATAATGGTGTTTTCAAGCAGATTTTCCGCATCTAAGTAAGAAAAGGCATCCGCCAGCAGGGAGTCGAGAAAGCTGATGGAACGATCGTAGCGCTCGAGCAGCTTTCCGGGAGGTGTGCCGTTGGTAAAGTAAGGATAATGGGTGGCGTTGGTATGCATGACCCCCAAAAACGGGGCATGATCGATAGCCGCCATGGTTTTTTTCCATTCCCGCAGCATGAAGCGGTCGTCAGTGCCGATATCATGCACCCGGGGCGCATGGCCGATCTCCTTGTTCCAGAAGTAATCCAGTGTGGGGGTTTGAAAAAACTGGTCGAGATGGCGCCAGGCGAAGCTCTGGGCCGAGATGAAGAAGGTGCGGTAGTTCAGGGCCTTGCCGTAATCGAATAACAGCGGCATGCGATGGAGCACGGTGCCGGGTTGCACCGGATTGACGCCGGTCAACAGCGAAGTAACCGACAACATGGTGATGGTGGCGTTGGCATAAGCGCGGTTGAAGACGAATACCTCGTCCGGATGCTCCGCGATAAAGCGGGTCAGGAAAGGGGAGGGATCTTTCCCATAGCCGAAGGCCTTCAGGTTTTGCCGCCGCAGGCTCTCATTTAAAATCACCAGCACATTGGCGTTTACATTCGGGCTGACCGGGGGAACTTCGATACGCGTCGCCTTGCGCAGGCCGCTGCCGACCACCTCGTGCTTCAGTACCAGGAAATTATAGATAAAATTGCTGCTGATCGTAAAAGCGTTAAGATCCGCCAACACCGGCCGGCGATTGGTCTGGGCGAAGCTCAGAAATCCGTAGAGGCTGACCGCGAAGAGCAACAATAAAATCAGCAGCGAGCGAGCCGGAAGCACCGGCTGCCGGTTGCGGGTGATCTGGAGAATCCACAAGCGTGAAAGTCCCAGCGTAAAAATACCCAGCACGGTATAGTGCCACCAGGTTACCGAACTGATCAATATGGCATAAACATCAATGGGCTCCTGCAGGATATACTCGAATGTATAATAGTTGGGCATCTGTTGAAAATAGGCATAATAGCCGTACGAAACGATCAGGAAGGCAATTTCCAGCAGAAACACCAGAAAAACCGGGATCAGGACCAGCAGACGGTTAATCTGCGACATCCGGCGGGTGAAATAATAGAAAAGCGACCAGAACAGCAGTGCTACAGCGATGCTGCTCAGATACACCGTCCAATCACTGCCCGACCAGCCGGTGATGTTGTGCCGGCGCACGAACAGTTCGATCACGAACAACATTGCCGGGATGCCCGGTATGGCCAGGGGAAGGGGATATGCGTTGCGCAGGGATTTCAGCATTTTCGGACCGCTATGAGATAAGACCGAGTTTAAGTTTAGTAAAATATTCGATATAAAATCATCGATTGTATGCGAGCTGCTCTCAAATATTTATCCCGGAAAAATTTGCAGGAACAATGACAATTGTCAAGTTTTTTTAATTTTATTAGGGCGTGAATTAATTTCAATATTGGCTTGACAACTCCCGGATAGCTTATTATATTCATGGCCGTTTCAGTGGTCGATTATCTAACTATCGGCCGGGAGATAGGGGTATAGCCAAGTGGTAAGGCACCAGGTTTTGGTCCTGGCATTCCTAGGTTCGAGTCCTAGTACCCCTGCTAACCGATTTTGCAGCAACCGTGCATGTGCAAGTAGAGTTTCTGCTTGCATTTTTTTAATTTAGAAAAGGAGTGGTTATGGCAAGTGTTGTGGTGGAAGCGAAAAAGAGAGATAAATCCGGCACCGGCAATGCGCGTAAATACCGCCGCAGCGGTTTGACCCCGGGAGTGCTTTATTCACATGGCAACGATGCCCTTTCTTTGTTGTTCGATGCAAAAATGCTGTCCTACTTCATCGGTCATTCCCATGGCTTGATCGATCTGTCCGTCGAAGGCGAAAAAGAAGCTCGGAAGTGTGTGGTGAAAGATGTTCAATACCATCCGGTGACTGAAGATGTTATACATGTGGACTTTCTGGCCGTAAAGATGGGGGAGAAGTTGACGATCTCGGTGCCCCTGGTGCTGAAAGGTACTGCGGCTGGGATCAAACACGGTGGTATCCTCGAACACATGCTGCGTGAACTGGAGATTGAGTGTATGCCGAAAGACATCCCCGATCAGTTGGAAGTGGATGTCACCGGAATGGATATCGGGAACTCGATCCACGTAGCTGATCTCAGTTATGAGAACATCGAGATCCTGAACGATCCTTCGGAAACGGTGGCGATCATCGAATTGGCAAAGGTGGCGGTGAAGGAAGAAGAAGAAGAGGTCGAAGCAGAAGAAGGTCTCGAAGAGCCGGAACTGATCCGGGACAGCAAAAAAGACGAAGACGAAGACTAATCACCTGCATTCGATGACGAATTGCTTTGAGCTGACCAGGTATGTGAGTTGTTTATCATTATCGGACTCGGAAATCCAGGAGAGCAATATGCTATGACCCGCCATAATGTCGGATTTATGGCGGTCGATGGCCTGAATGAGCGCTTTCAGGGCAGCTTCAAAAAAGCAAAAGGTCCTTATCTCCTCTCCGACGTCTCTATTCAACAGACAAAGGTGTTGCTGATTAAGCCGCTGACATACATGAACTTAAGTGGTCAGGCGGCTTCACATCTTGTCTCCTATTATAAAGCCGAAGATCTTTCAAAGGTGCTCATCGTCTCGGACGATTTTAACCTGCCATTCGGCACGATCCGCCTCCGTCCATCCGGGAGCGCCGGCGGACAGAAGGGGCTCTTGTCGATATTCGAGGCCCTGCAAACCAACGCGATTGCGCGGCTGAGGATTGGCATTGGCAGCGAATTCAAAGCAGCAAAATCCTACGTTTTATCCCCATTCAACCGAAGCGAGCAAAAGATGCTGCCGGATATTCTCAACTGGTCGGCCGATGCAATCGAATCTTTTGTTGTGAATGGAATCACGAATACGATGAACTTATATAATCGCAACTTGCTATCAGATTAATCATTTACAAAGCAGGAGGTCGAAATTGTCTAAAGAGGTAATGATATTCATGTGCATCGGCGCCGGGGTGCTGGGGCTGCTCTACACCTTCTGGAAATCTTCCTGGGTTTCCAGGCAGGATGTCGGTTCGGAAAAGATGAAGAAGATTTCCGAACATATCGCCGAGGGCGCCATGGCGTTCCTGCGGGCTGAATACCGGATCTTGATTATATTTGTGGCCAGTGTGGCGATTCTGCTATTCGCCGCCAACAGCGGCAGCGACCGCTTTATCGTGCTCTCCTTTGTGATTGGGGCGTTTTGCTCCGCCCTGGCCGGGTTTATCGGCATGAAGGTGGCCACCAAAGCCAATGTGCGCACCACCAATGCTGCCCGCACCAGCCTGGGCAGAGCGCTGGAGATCGCCTTCGCCGGCGGATCGGTGATGGGCCTCGGCGTGGTTGGGCTGGGGGTGCTCGGCCTGAGCGTGCTGTTCTATGTCTATAGCGGTATTGTCAGTAATGTGACTTCGGTGATCTCTATTATCACCGGCTTTTCTTTCGGCGCCTCCTCCATCGCCCTGTTCGCCCGCGTCGGCGGCGGTATCTATACCAAAGCCGCGGATGTCGGCGCCGACCTGGTCGGGAAGGTGGAGGCGGGCATCCCGGAAGACCATCCGCTCAATCCGGCAACCATTGCCGATAACGTCGGAGACAATGTCGGCGATGTGGCCGGAATGGGCGCCGACCTGTTCGAATCTTATGTCGGTTCGATCATCGGCACCATGGTGCTGGGCGCAGCCTTTCTGGAACTGGCACCGTTCCAGAATGACGGATTCGGCGGGCTGAGCGCAGTGCTGCTGCCCCTATTCCTGGCCAGCATGGGCATCGTGACCTCGATTGTCGGCACCTTCTTCGTGAAGGTGAAAGAAGGGGGCAACCCCCATCACGCGCTGAATATCGGCGAATTCGGCTCCGCACTGGTGCTGCTGGTGGCGACCTATTTCGCGGTTTCCTGGATGCTGCCGGCGCAGTGGAGCTACCACGGCATCGACTATTCCCCCAATGGCGTGTTCTTCTCAATTATTATCGGCCTGGTCGCCGGCCTGGCGATCGGCAAAATTACCGAATATTATACCGGCACCCATACTCGCCCGGTCACCTCGATCGTGCGTCAGTCGGTCACCGGCTCGGCCACCAACATCATCGCCGGCCTCGGGGTGGGGATGATATCCACCGCGATCCCGATTGTGATCATTGCAGTGGCGATCCTGGGTGCTTATTACCTCTCCGGCCTCTACGGGGTGGCAATCGCGGCAGTGGGGATGCTTTCCAATACCGGCATCCAATTGGCGGTAGACGCTTACGGCCCTATCTCCGATAATGCCGGCGGCATTGCTGAAATGAGCGAACTTCCCAAGGAAGTACGCCAGCGCACCGATAAACTGGATGCAGTGGGCAATACGACTGCCGCCATCGGCAAAGGATTTGCGATCGGCTCGGCTGCCCTTACCGCTCTGGCGCTGTTCGCCGCCTTCCTGACCGCCTACCAGGCCTCGCATGCCGGCGCCAAGATCAGCGGCATTAGCATTACCGAGCCGCAGGTGATGGCGGCGTTGTTCATCGGCGGGATGCTGCCTTTCCTGTTCTCCGCCCTCTCGATGCAGGCGGTGGGCCGGGCGGCAATGGCTATGATCGAAGAAGTGCGCCGCCAGTTCAAGACCATCCCGGAACTGCGCGCCGCCCTGGATGTGATGACCAAGAACGAAGGGAAGGAATTCGCCGACTGGAGCAAGAAAGATCAGGAAGTGTTTGAAGCGGCCGACGGCAAAGCCGAATACGGCAAATGCGTCGCGATTTCCACCACCTCTTCGATCAAGGAAATGGTGCTGCCCGGTCTGGTGGCGGTGATCGTGCCGGTGCTGATGGGCTTCCTCGGCGGATACCAGATGCTCGGCGGTCTGCTGGCCGGGGTAACGGTGGCCGGGGTGCTGATGGCCCTGTTCCAGTCCAATGCCGGCGGTGCCTGGGATAACGCCAAGAAAATGATCGAAGAAGGATTCGATCTCGGCAACGGCGAAAAGCTGGTGAAAGGCTCCGACGCCCATAAGGCGGCGGTGGTCGGGGATACAGTGGGCGATCCCTTCAAAGATACTTCCGGCCCCTCGCTGAACATCCTGATCAAGCTGATGAGCGTGGTGGCGCTGGTGATTGCGCCCCTGCTGCCCTGATGACGGAAAAAGCATTTTGCATTTGGAAAACAGCGGTGTGGGGTATTATATTCACGCCGCTGTTTGACAATTTATTAAATCCTGCTCCGCCCTTCGTGTGGCGGGGCCATTAGACCAAAGGAGAAATCATGGAAAATCTGTATTGTTCCATCTTTATTGTGGATGTCTCCCAGAATCCCGAAGAGGTGGATACGGTCACCAGCCGGATCGTTCAGTTGATCGAAGATCATGGTGGGGTGATCAAAAAGAACAACCCCTGGGGTAAACGCCGCCTGGCTTATCCGATCGAGAATAAGACCAGCGGCTTTTACGTCGAGATCGAGTTTACTGCTCAAAGCCGCCTGAATATCCCCCAAATCATCGAAAACGAATTCCGTTTGAACGACCGGGTGATGCGCTACCTGACGTATGTGGTAAGCAAAGAAGAACTGCGTCAGCGGGAGTTTAGCGCCAAACGTGCCGCTTCCCATTCCGAGGGGCCGAGAAATGAGAAATCTGATGACGCCCCCCGGCCCAAAAGAAGTGATAAACCGGCAAGTGCGGTAGCCGAAGCGGAAGCTAAAGCCGAGCCCGAAGCGGAAGCTAAAGCCGAAGCGGAAGCCAAAACCGAGCCCGAAGCGGAAGCCACAGTCAAAGCCGCCGGGGCTGATGAAGCGCCGGAACCGGTTGAAAATGAAAATAAAGAGACGAAATAGGGGAGTATATCATGCAACGAAATAGCAGATCTAGAGGAAGAGGCGGCCGCCGCGGCGCGATGAAACCCCGCAAAAAACGGATCAGCCGCTTAAGTGAAAACGGAATATTTTTCGTCGACTTCCGCGATACAAAATTATTGGTTCGCTATTTGACAGAACAAGGCAAAATTGTGCCCCGCCGGACCTCCGGCAATACGGTGCAACAGCAGCGGCAGCTATCGATGGCCATCAAACGCGCCCGTCACCTGGCCCTGCTGCCCTTCGTTTCTGATATTCAGCGGTAAACAGATTAATCCGAATTGAGGTTATATCATGAAAATTATACTTCGTCAAGATTACGAGAACCTCGGGAATGCCGGAGATGTGGTCAAGGTGAAACCCGGGTTTGCCAGGAACTACCTGCTTCCGAAAAAGATCGCCTATCCGGCCCAGCCGAACTATCTGCGAATGATCGAGGAAGAAAAACGCCAGAAAGAACAGCGGCAGCGCAAGGAGAAAAAGCTGGCTGAAGCGGTCGCCGAGAAGCTGAGCGCGGTGTCGGTCACCATCTCCGCCTCGGTCGGGGAAGAAGACAAGATGTTCGGCTCGGTCACCTCCCAGGATATTGCCGATGAGCTGGCCAAACAGGGCTATGAGATCGACCGCCGCAAGATCGTGCTGGAAGAGCCGATCAAAGCCCTGGGGATCTATCAGGTGCCGATCAAACTCTACTCCGGCGTGGAAGCGAATGTCAAGGTTTGGGTGGTGAAAGAGTAACCCCCTCTCCATGCACCTGAATGAAATTTCAAAAGCCTGTCTTCACCGACAGGCTTTTTTTTTGACTTCCGGCGCTAATTTTGATATACTTCGCAGTTGTCAGTTGCAGTTGTAGTGATCAGTGGTCACTGATCAACATTCAGTTGTCAGTTGTCAGTTGCCAGTTGTAGTGATCAGTGGTCACTGATCAACATTCAGTTGTCAGTTCTCTGTGGCTCTGTGGCAAGTCTTTACAGAAAAATGAAATTTTTTTATGAAAAATGTCTGGTCTTGTGAATATTAAGATAGCAGGATTGCCAGGAAAAGCCGTTGAGGAAATGATGAGTTTGCAATCGTGAAAAAGAAGCCCGCAGATATCGCCCGGGTGGTGCTGCCGATACCGGTGGACGAGCCGTTCTCCTATCTCATCCCGGAGGAGCTTGCCGAATGGGTGCAGCCGGGCGCGCAGGTGATCGTACCGGTAGGCGAGCGCTATAGCGGAGGGATCGTGCTGCGCCGTGAGGCTTATCCGGCGGCAGCCGAATTCGAACTCAAGGCAATCCATGATGTGGTGAGCCCGGAGCCTTATGTGGGAGAAGACCTGCTGGCGCTGCTGGAATGGATCGCCAGTTATTATATCTGCAACCTCGGAGAAGCCTTCCGGCTGATCTATCCGGAGGTCAATATCCACAAGTCTCGCCTGGTGCTGCGCCGCAACGGGGCCGCAGTACCGGAAACGCTTTCGCCGGCATTACAGGAATTTATCGAGCAGATTCCGGCGGAAGACTGGATCAGCCTGGAAGCGGTCGAAAAGACGCTCCGCAATACCCGTCTGCTCTACCGGGTGCATAAGCTGAAAAAGCTGCAGTTGATCGAAAGCCGTTACCTGCCTCCGGCCAGCCGGAAGATCTACAAAACCGTAGATCGGTTCGCCCTTAATCCCCCGGCACAATGGTCGGAAAAAGCCCGTGAAAAGTATCTCAGTGGCGATAACCCCCGTTACCAAAATGCCTTGTTGCTGCTGGCGCATCTGCGCACCCATGGCGCCAGCGACCGGGAGAGCCTGCGCAGCGCCAATTTTAACGCCGCCCTGCTGAAACGGCTCAGTGATGAAGGGGTGCTTAGCCGCAGCGAGCAAAACGTCGAGCGGCAGCAGCATACCGCCTATGCGGAGAGACAGAAGGAAATCATCCTGACCGATGCCCAGGCGGCGTTTGTGGAAATGGTCGCGCCTTTCATCGGGGAAAAACCGGCGCACCAGACCTTTTTGCTCCACGGGATTACCGGCAGCGGCAAGACCCAGATCTATATTGAACTGATTCAGCGGGTGTTGCAGGAAAACAAGCAGGCGATCGTGCTGATTCCCGAGATCGTGCTGACCCCCCAGACCATGGCGCGCTTTTACCATTATTTCCCGGAGCAGGTGGCGGTGGTACACAGCCGAATTTCCGCCGGAGAGCGCCTGGAGGTGCTCCAAAAAGTGCGTGAGGGGAAGGTCGGGGTGGTAATTGGTCCGCGTTCGGCGGTGTTCGCCCCCTTCCGTAATCTGGGGATTATCATCATCGATGAGGAACATGAAGGCAGCTACAAGCAGAGCGATGCGCTGCCGCGCTATCATGCCCGGGAGGTGGCGCTCTACCGGGCTTATCTGAATCATATCCCGGTGGTGCTGGGCTCGGCAACGCCCAGCCTGGAATCGCTCTACAATGCCAAAACCGGCAAGTATACCTATTATCACCTCGACAGCCGGGTTAGCGACCGCAACCTGCCCCGGATCCAACTGGTGGATTTCAAGGAAGAGTGGCGTAAATCGGGCGAATTTCAAATGTTCTCCGAGAATCTGCTGCTTAAGCTGGAGGCGCGGCTGTTGGTGAAGGAGCAGGTGATGCTGCTGCAGAATCGCCGCGGCTTCTCGCCCTATATCCAGTGCCAGGAGTGCGGCTACGTGGAACATTGCCCCAACTGCGACATCACCCTCACCTATCATGCTGCCGGCCGCAATCTGCGCTGCCATTATTGCGGCTATGCAACACCGGCGCCGGATCTCTGCCCGCAGTGCAAAGGCTTTCATATCCTTTATAAAGGTGTGGGCACACAGAAGATCGAAGAGGAGGCCCAGGCCCGTTTCCCCCATGCCCGGCTGCTGCGCATGGACCAGGATACCACCCGGCGCAAGGACGATCACAGCCGGATCCTGGAGAAGTTCCGCCGCTACCAGGCCGATGTGCTGATCGGCACCAAGATGATCGCCAAAGGGCTGGATTTTGAACGGGTGACCCTGGTGGGGATTATGAATGCCGACCAGGGACTGCAGTTCCCGGATTTCCGGGCCACCGAAAAAGTCTTTCAACTGCTGGTGCAGGCCGCCGGCCGGGCGGGACGGGGCGGCTATAGCGGCGAGGTGGTGATCCAGACCTTCGATCCGCAGCATTATATTTTCAAATTCTTGAACTCGCACGACTATAACCGCTTTTACGAGCGGGAGATGGAAACCCGCAAGGGCCTTAACTACCCGCCGTTTTCCCGGCTGTGCCTGGTGCGGGTGATCGGAGATGCCGAAGATCGGGTGTATCATTATGCTCAGGAGATTGCCAAATACCTGTGGCGTGGCAATAAGGGGAAGTTGTATAGCGTGTTGGGGCCGGCCCCCGCTCCGATCGTGCGCATCAATAACCGCTACCGCTATCACGTGATGATTAAACAGCCGCGCGATAAAGATCCATCGATGAGCTACCTGCGCCGCCTGCTGAAAGCAGGGCTATTTAAAAATCCCGAACTGAAAAAATGGCCGGTGGAGGTGCAGATCGATATAGATCCGGTGGAAATTTTGTAAGATTTTCTTGCTGGGAATGAAAAACAGTTTCACATATATCGCAAGCTTTATTACATTTGGGGGAATATGGATTGAAACGCAAGGACTGCTTTCATGCCGGAACTTCCGGAAGTCGAAACCATACGCCGCCAGCTCCTCCCGTTATGCCGCGATCAGGTGATCGATGCCGTCACGGTGAAGACGCCCTATTTGATCAAAAATTGCACTGCCGCGGTTTTTTGTGACGCCTTGCAGGGGCGGCGCGTGCGTCATTTGGATCGCATCGGCAAGTATCTGATCTGGGAGTGCGAGGGAGCGTACCCGGTGTTTCACCTCGGTATGACGGGTATTTTCCTGCAGGACCGCCGGGAATCGCGTTATCCGCAGCATATCCATGTCGAGATCGGTTTCGAATCGGGACAGGCGCTATATTTCCAGGATATGCGCAAATTCGGCAAGATCTGGCTCTACCCGAGCTATCCGGAGATCCCGACCCTCGGTACCGATCCGATTACCGGCCGAATCACCCCGGCGCAGCTGTTGAGTTGGCTTCAGCGCCGCAAGACCACGCTGAAGCAGTTCCTGATGAACCAGACCCCGATCGCCGGTATCGGGAATATCTATGCCAGTGAGATTTTGTTCGAATCGTCGCTCTCGCCGTATCGAAAGACCGATGAAGTGACGGCTGCGGAGGCACAACGGCTACAGCGGGCGATTGGGCGGATTCTCAACGATGCGATCGAGCGTTTCGGCACTACCTACAGTGCTTACCGCACGGTCAACGGGCAGAGCGGCGAGAACCAGAATTTTTTGAAGGTCTATCAGCGGGAAGGGCAACCCTGCGTCAGTTGTGGGGAAGCGATCATCAAAACCGTGATGGGCAGCCGGTCGACGTTCTACTGCCCGAGATGTCAGAAGTGATTGGATGTTGGAGATTGGATGTTGGATGTGGAATGAAAGACGTGGCGCGTGGAGCGAAATGTCATTGGGGCTTCGCCCGTCATTGGCCTGCGGCGGAAGTACAAATATCGTGAGCGCAGCGAACAAATATCGCCGAAGGCAAACATCGCTGCGTAGCAGCAAACATCGTGAGCGCAGCGAACAAACATCGCGAACGAAGTGAGCA
>JACKAP010000028.1 GCA_020635015.1 Calditrichia bacterium
TTTCGGCAGACTCACGGCAGCCATGTTATGTTTGGTGTTCAACTTGTAATTCGCATATTAAACGTCTGGATTTATCAAAGGACATGATTGATTTTGGTTGGGTCCACAAGGACAGTCTATTATTATGGAGACGCTGCTTAAGTATAAATGAAAACTTTGAATTACGGGCTATACTTCCAATATGATCAACGACAATTATATTTCCCCACCGACGACAATTAGAATTCCCCAACTCTAATTGTTTGATTAAACTGTTCGGGTAGTCAACAGAGGAGGCTTCCCGGATGGTTACAGATCATCAGGTCAGGAGGTATTTCGCATTGTCGAAACAGGAAAAGACCCAGTCATTGGCGGCACTCAAGGCAGGCATGGATCGTAAGACGGCACGGAAGTATCTTCGCCTGGGGAAGTTGCCCAGCGAATTACACAGCGAGCGTACCTGGCGTACGCGGGAGGATTCGTTTGCTGACGTATGGGGTGAGGTCGCAGCGCTGTTGGAAGTGAATTGGGGCCTGGAAGCCAAGACCGTTTTCAACCATTTGCAGCGCAAGTATCCGGGAAACTTCTGCGATGGTCAGTTGCGCAGTTTCCAACGGAGGATCAAGCAATGGCGGGCCTTGAATGGCCCGGGCAAGGAAGTGTTTTTTGCCCAGGATCATTATCCCGGAGAATTATGCCAGTCGGATTTCACCGACCTGAAAGATCTGGGGGTTACGATCAACAAGGCGCCCTTTCCGCATCTGCTGTATCATTTTGTGCTAACCTATTCCAACTGGGAGCACGGCAGCGTCTGTTTTTCGGAGAGCTTTGAGTCGTTAAGCGAAGGTCTGCAGAAGGCCTTATGGGAATTGGGCGGTGTTCCGAAAGCGCATCAGAGCGACCGTTTAAGCGCAGCGGTGCAGAACACCGGCAGCCGCCGGGAGTTTACGCAGGCTTACCGTGAACTGCTGGGCCACTACGGCCTGGAGGGCCGGAAGATCAACGCCCGGAAACCGCACGAGAATGGGGATGTAGAACAACGGCATTATCGTTTTCAGCGGGCGCTGGATCAGTCTTTGATGCTGCGCGGCCGCCGGGATTTTGAAAGCCGCGAGGCTTATGAACGCTTTCTGAAGCAGTTGTTTAGCCAGCTCAATGCCGGGCGCCGGATGCGCTTTGAAGAAGAACAGCGCGTCTTAGGATCGCTACCTCTCAAACGGCTGGATGCCTTCAAGCGGTTGCATATCCGGGTAGGAGCAGGATCGACGATTCCGGTCAAGCATAATGTGTATTCGGTGCATAGCCGCTTGATCGGCGAGTGGATCACGGTTCGGCTTTATGCCGAATATCTGGAGGTCTGGTATGCCCAGCGGTTGGTCGAGCGGCTGCCCCGGTTGCGCGGGGAGGGGCAACATCATATTCAATACCGGCATATTATCGACTGGCTGATGCGAAAACCGGGGGCTTTTGCGAACTATCGCTACCGCAGCGATTTATTCCCCACTCACCGTTTCCGGATCGCCTACGACGACTTGAAAGCCCGGCGGCCGGCCGGCGCCGACAAAGAATACCTGCGGATCCTGCACCTGGCCGCCCGGGAGAATGAAATGGCGGTAGATGCGGCGCTGGAGCAGTTGATCGCAGCAGAGAAACCGTTGGACAGCCGGGCGGTGGAAGCGATCGTCAAGTCTGAGGGGCAGTTGCCTGATGTGAAGGCGGTAAAAGTTGACTGTGTGGATATCAACCATTACGACAGCCTGCTGAGCGAGTTCGCGCTCCCGGCCGGCGAGGGGGCGCCATGAACGGCAAGGAAATCCATCAGCAACTGAATGAAACGCTGAAAGCCCTGTGCCTTCCCACCATCCGGAAAAGTTACGCCGGGCAGGCCGACATGGCCCGGGCCGAGGCGCTCAGCTATGAACATTACCTGTTGGAAGTGGCACAACTGGAAGCCGCGTACCGGCGCAACAACCGGATCGAGCGCTATTTGAGGGATTCCAAACTGCCCCTCGATAAATCGATGGCGACCTTCGAGCGAAAGCGTCTGCCCCGGCGAATCGATGGGCAGTTGAGCGCCTTGCTGGATGGTTCTTTTTTAGACCGAACCGAAAATATCCTGGCCTTCGGAAATCCGGGAAGTGGCAAAACCCATTTGCTCTGCGGGATATCCCAGGAGTTGGTCTACCAGGAAAGGCGTATCAAATTCTTTCCCTGCCATCAGCTGGTTCAGGAACTGCTGGTCGCCAAACAGGAGTTGAAACTGCCCAAATTCCTGAACCAGTTGAATAAATACGATGCGATCTTGATCGACGATATCGGCTATGTCCAGCAAAGCAGGACTGAAATGGAGGTACTC
The DNA here is from genome assembly GCA_020635015.1 of Calditrichia bacterium. Classification (GTDB taxonomy): domain Bacteria; phylum Calditrichota; class Calditrichia; order RBG-13-44-9; family J075; genus JACKAP01. The sequence continues at coordinate 2,336 of JACKAP010000028.1, forward strand.
TTTACCTTGCTGGCGCACCGCTACGAACGCGGCAGCGTGATGATCACCAGCAACCTCCCCTTTTCGCAATGGGAAAAGATCTTTCATGATCCCATGACCACGGCTGCAGCAATTGACCGTCTGGTTCATCACAGCATTATTCTGGAACTCAACTTGCCGAGCTACCGTCTGGAGCAGGCTCAGAATCAAGGCAAGCATGCAGAAAAAGAAGCGCTTAATGAGCAGAAATCGCCCTTAAAAAATGGGGAGAAATAATTGTCGTCGGTGGGGAAATATAATTGTCGTTGATCACGTGTCGGAATTTGCACTTGCACCACCCGGCGCCATGCCCCTTGCCCCATGCGCCTTGCAAAAATATCATGCAGAAATTTAGGCCGAATTACGGCTGCCCGGCTTCACCGGCCGGCAATCGCAGGCTTTTCGGACGCCGGGGCTTGCTCCCGCTCCAGCATCGCCTGATATTCCTTCAGGATGCAGCAGCACTGCTTGCGAATGCAATCGTTCTTTTCGAACTCGAGATTGCGCTTCAGGTAAAACATGGCATACTTGTGCTGCATCTTGAACAGGGTGATCATGGCCAGTTGGCGCACTTTCGGATTTTTAGATTTCCGGAAAATGTGCAGAATGTCCAACCCGGCGGCATCGACATCCAGGTTGTCGGCATGGCGGATGATCAACTGCATCGCCGATTGCTGCAATCCCTCATTCCCGGTCTGGATCGCTTTGACCAGATTCTTGCCGAACACCTCCCAGTCGGTTTGCTGCGCCTGTGCCTGGCTCAGAAAGAGAAACAACACGCCTATGAAGCAAAAACTCATGAATAAACGATTCTTTTTCATAACGGTCCTCCTTTTAGGGTATAATCTGCTATCTGACATTACCCCAAATACAGTGCCAAAACTTCATGGAGAGGACAAGAAACACCCTAACTGCATAGAAAAACAAGAGATTGAACCCTGTACACTTTTGAACAGTTGCCCGGTGCCGGTTCGGCTGCAACTCGCAAATGTTCACGAAAACTTTCCGATATTTGTTTTTAATGAAGTTAAGGGATCTAAAATTTGCGAGGGATCTGATGATCTCGTCATTTGTATCGCAAGAAATTACGTTTCACTATCAATTCCCAGCCGGCTCATCTTGTAGCGGATGGTCGCCTCGGAGATACGCAGGATCCGCGCCGCCCGGGATTTGTTCCCCTCGCTGGCGGCAAGGGCCTGTTCAATCAACTGCTTCTCCAGTTCCGCCAGGCTCTCCGGAAGTGATTGCGCGGTAGACAGATCCGCCGGCATCCCCGCCGGCCGGGCCGCATGATTGCGGAACTCTTTAGGCAGGATCTCCTCGTCCAGCAGCCGTGCATCTGCCGGCGCAACCGTCACCAGGCGTTCGATAAAATTTTCCAGTTCCCGGATGTTTCCCCGCCAGGGATGATGGAGCATAAAAGCCAGGAGCAGGCGACTGAAAGCCTCTGCCGGCTTGCCCTGCTTGCGGGCAAAATTTTCCAGGAAATAGTGCGCCAGGGTGGGAATATCCTCCCGGCGCTCCTGCAAAGCCGGCACATCGATGGGGTAGATATTCAAGCGATAATAGAGATCCTCCCGGAAGTCTCCCGCTTCCACGGCCTGAACCAGGGGCACGCTGCAGGCGGCGATGACCCGCACATTCACCTGCCGGGTGCGGTTGCTGCCCAGGGGGCGGATCTCCCCTCCCTGAAGCACCCGCAGCAGTTTGGCCTGCATTTCCAGGGGCAGGTTGGTGATCTCATCCATCAGCAAGGTGCCGTTATCGGCGGCGGCAAAGAGCCCCGGGCGATCCGACGCCGCTCCGGTGAAGGCCCCTTTGACGTGCCCGAAGAGCTCGCTTTCGATCAGATGCTCGGAAATTGCGCCGCAATCGACTGCCACAAACGGCTGCTCGTTGCGCTTGCTGAAGTGGTGGATCGCCCGGGCGACGAGCTCTTTTCCGGTACCGCTTTCTCCTTCCAGCAACACCCGCACATCGCAGCGGGTGGCGGCTTCTACGGCATTGAGCAGTTCGATAAAGCGGCGGCTTTTGCCGATCAGCCCCAGCCCACGGTATTTGGCCAGCAATGCCGGGCGACTGGCTGAGGGCATAAAATAGCGGCGCACCCGCTGGGCATTGCTCACATACGGCGCGGCGATTGCCCCCAGTTGCGCCAGCCTTTCCCGGTCATTTTCATCAAATCCGTTACTTTGATACTTTAGCAGCAGCAGATACCCGGTCGCCATCCCGTCACAAATCAGCGCCACGCACAGCACTGAGCGCACCGCACCGGTTTTGCAGAAATTTTTACGAAAGCGCCGGTCGCAGGTGATATCCCGGCTCAGGAAAGGCTGTTGATGTTTGCCGACCCAGCCGGCGATCTTTTCCGGGAGCGCCGCATCGGCGGAATGATCGTCTCCGGTACTCTCGCGGACGATCGTCTTGACGGTCTCCTGGGTCAGGGGATTGATCATCAGCAATGCAGCGACATCCGCCCGAAACAGCCCGAGCATCTTCCCGGTAACGATCCGCAGCATCTCGGGAAAATCCTGTTGCTGCCCCAGCAGAAATGCCATATCCAGCAATATTTCCTGCTGCTGAAGCTGCGCTCTGAGGGTCCCCGGGGTATCTCGATTATCGAGTTCGATGTCCGGTTTTTGAATACAAGTCATGAATGCCTCGCTTCCCCCATTCCGGGAAATGCCTGCAGTCCCAATACCTGACGTATAAAAACCGGTAGCGGCTGCCGCAAACATCTTAAAGTCTGACGTTCTTTTCGCGGAACAGTTGCAAAACGGACCACATTGGCCGGGGCACCGGGCGCCGGGATGCGACTGAAACGCTCCGATCTCTTCAAACTAACTGCGGGAAGAACCGGATGCACGCTTGCGAAATCAGCCGCTGAAATGTATATTCCGGGGTTAAATGTGGATTACGATATCGTTATATGGGTTACTAATGCGAATTACAAGTTGAACACCAAACATAACATGGCTGCCGTGAGTCTGCCGAAAACATGGGTGATTAACCCCTGATATGACCGAACTTTAGAAGCCGTTTGAATACCAGTTTTCTGGTCAAGCCAATTGAATAAGGATTCAATTGGCTGGCGAACACTACTGACAGCTGTTGAGAAAAGTTTTTGCAGATAATCCAATTCTGTTTGTTGTCCCTTTTTCTTCTTTATGGGGGTATGTATATGAAAATTTTGTATTTGTTTTGCCGCTTCCATTAGTAGCTGTTTGATGTATGCTTTATCGGCATACAGTTCGCCGTGATGTAATTGTGGCAAAATAATTTCCAGCGCCTTTAGATCATTTTCGCTTGCGGGGGTTAAACCAATGTAATCCGCATTCGGTAATTTGCCGGGCCGCCGGGAAGCCAGAATATGAAGTTTAACGCCATAGTAATAAATGCTTTTGGAAGCACAATAGCCTTTATTGGCAAACTCCGCAGCCACCTTCGCCTGAGCACTTCTTTTGGCGCCGGCTAAGATGATGGGCATAGAATCAATGAGCTTAATATCCTTTAACACCCCTTGTTGTGGTAAATTGGAAACGGTCTTTTCAACTAATGCCGGAAAAACGTCACAGAGGAAATTCAGCCGTCTAACAAAGACGCCATATGCCGGTAGATTTGGAAACCAATCCAGCAAATGATTGCAGGTATATCGATAAATATCAGACAGTTCACGATGCTTGTTGATCAGCCCAAACAGATAAATCGTTATGGCTTCTACATCAGTAAAAATAGGTTTAGAATTATTACTCATTCGTTGACTATACACCCATAATTCATTATGATAACAGTGATAAACATATTCATACAATGTAATCAATTGAAGTTGCCAATCCATCTTTGCCCTTCTCCTTCTGTTGTTTTCTCTTTGGTCAAAAGAAATATAACAACAGGAGAGAAGGGCTTTTCAACTTGTAATTCGCATTACTAATAAGCCCATTTACCTATAAACAAAAAAAATAAATGTCATCAACATTCAGCCAAATCCCTGGTAATTATGACAGATTTATATGATGTCACCTTGGTAAAACAATGCCTGGAAGGCAATCAGCAGGCTTTTGAAGCGGTTATCGACAAATATCAGGGTGTGGTATACAACATGGCTTTCCGCATGGTCAATGATCGGGATGACGCCCAGGACATCGCGCAAACGGTATTTATAAAGGTGTATCGCAATCTCAATCGATATAACTCGAAGTATAAATTTTTCAGCTGGCTATACCGAATTGCCATGAATGAAACGGTCAATTTCCTGAAGCGCCGGCGCCCCGGCGAGCCGGTCGAATATCATCACCTGCCCGGCGATGCCAGCCCGGAAAGCCTTTACGACCGCTCAGAACAGCAAGACACCCTGCAGCAGGCGATCGGCGAATTGAAACCGGATTACCGAATTGTGATCATCCTGAAGCATCTTCAGGAATTTTCCTATCTGGAGATTTCCGAACTGCTGAATATTCCGGAGAAGACCGTCAAATCCCGTCTGTTTACCGCCCGCCAGCTGCTGCGGGAGATATTGCTGAAAAAAGGAGTTCGTTTTGGTTGAACAACAGTACCTGGAGTTGATCCATAAAGATATCGACGGGGCCATCACCCCGGAGGAACAGGCACAACTGCAGGCGTACCTGAGCACGAATCCGGAAGTCCGTAAAATTCATCGCGAGCTCAGCGGACTGGCACGGGCGCTGGACGACCTCCCGGCGCTGGATCCCCCACTGGGGCTGAAGCGCGGTATTATGGGACGCATCGCCGCCGGAAAAAATCGGGCCGGGCAGCGTCTGGGCAGCATCATCGAACACCCGGGGAATGCCGGCCGCTGGAAACTGGCCTACGGTTTCGTTGCCGGCATGGCAGCGGGCTTTCTGTTGCTGGCACTGGCCGGCGAGATCTTCCATGCGGAAACCACGCTCAATATCGCCGACCTGCAGGGGACGCTGGTAATCAGCGAAGCGCCCGATGCCGAGACCGCCGCCGTGCAATCTCTGGAAGTTCCCGGCATCAACGGCGCCCTGCACCTCCGCCATAGCGCCGACACCGGCATTCTGGCATTGGACATTTCGGCCGCCGGGGAAACCGGCATCGACCTCAGCTACGACGCAACCGCGCTGCAGTTAAGCGGCTTCATCGCCCGGGAAGGCGGGATCGCGGCATTAGAAAACCAGAACGGCCGGATCCGCTTCGATCACCGGGGCAGCAATCGCTACAGCCTGATCTTCCGCAAAATCTCCGCCGGTGACCCGCCGACGCTGAAGCTGGAATTATCAGCCGGCGGAAAAGTGCTGCTAGCGCGGGAGATTGGCTTTTAGTGGATGGGTGTAGGGGTAGAGGACGAATGTGGACCCAAAAAAGATCGTCATGCTTCCAGTGCTCAAATTAATCCTCAGCCTCCTGCCGGTTTTCGCCTTTCTCGGGGGATTGCTGCTGTTCGACAGCTTCAAGCTGGTGAAGTGGCCACGGCTGCTTGGTAGCATCCTGGCCGGGTGTGCGGTGGCGCTGCTGGCGCTGCTCTTGAACACCCTGCTGCTGAATGCCCTGCCCCTGGACGGAAGGCTGTTCTCCCGCTACCTGGCGCCGCTTATCGAGGAATCCCTGAAAGCATCCTACATCCTCCTGTTGATCCGCCGCCACCGCCTCGGTTTTATGGTCGACGGCGCAGTGCACGGTTTCGCCGTCGGCGCGGGATTCGCCCTGGTGGAGAACCTTTACTACCTGCACGCTCTGGAAAGCAGCAACCTGCTGCTCTGGGCGGTGCGCGGCTTCGGCACTGCGGTGATGCATGGAGGCACCACCGCCATCTTCGCCATCCTCTCCAAAAATTTGGAGGAACGCAACCGCCGCCTGAACCTCCTCACCCTGCTGCCGGGAATCGGCGCGGCCATCGTCATCCACTCCTTTTTCAATCATTTTTTACTGTCCCCGCTGATCATGACCGCCGCCCAACTGCTGATTCTGCCGGGCTTGATCGCAGTGGCTTTCCGCTACAGTGAGAAAGCGCTGCAGGAATGGATGAATTTCAATCTTGACACCGACGTAGAACTGTTCGAAGCGATCCGCGAGGGGAAAATGAGCGAGAGCTATTCCGGTCTCTATCTTCAATCGCTGCAACAAAATTTCCCCGACGCGGTATTTGAGGATATGCTGCAGCTCCTGCGCCTGCACCTGGAGCTGGCCTGCCAGGCCAAGGGGATCCTGCTGCGCCGCCAGGCCGGCTTTGCGGTGGTGAGGGATCCCCAGGCGAATGAGAAGTTCGCCCGGCTGGAGGCGCTGCGCCGGCGCATCGGCAAAACCGGCCGCCTGGCCCTCTCCCCGATCCTGCGCAACAGTTCGCGGGATATCTGGCAGTTGCATTTATTGAGAAATGGGTGAGCGGAGTGCGGAGTGCGGAGTGCGGAGTGCGGAGTGCGGAGTGCGGAGTGCGGAGTGCGGAGTGCGGAGTGCGGAGTGCGGAGTGCGGAGTGCGGAGTGCGGAGTGCGGAGTGCGGAGTGCGGAGTGCGGAGTGCGGAGTGCGGAGTGCGGAATTTAAAAGACGTGGAGCGAAGAGCGAAGAGCGTGGAGCGAGTGGAATGCAGATTTCGAAATTGGGAATGGGGAATGAAAGAAGTGAAACGTAGGGTCGGGTCGCGACCCGACCTCACTCGTGCACATGCGTTCAAATACACGTACAAATCAATCGCGCGCGACAGCGAACAAATATCGCGAACGAAGTGAGCAAACATCGCCGAAGGCAAACATCGCGCGCGACAGCGAACAAATATCGCGAACGAAGTGAGTAAACATCGTGAGCGAAGCGAACCAACATCTAACCCGGGAGTCATCATGTTCGAAGCCATCTCAAGCCCCTATCTGGTACCGTTTAACGGTAAGTTCAGCATCCGTAAATCATCGACCGTTCCGCCGAAAGATGCGCCGGATAAGAAAAAATGTAAAAAGCATCTGAAAAAATATATTGACGAGCTGGACGAGCTGCAGCGGGTGCTCTATGCCCACGACAAATACGCCCTGCTCCTGGTGTTCCAGGCGATGGATGCCGCCGGCAAGGACAGTACCATCCGCTCGGTAATGAGCGGGGTCAATCCCGCCGGCTGCCAGGTGTTCTCCTTCAAACAGCCCACCGCCGAGGAGCTGGATCACGACTTCCTCTGGCGCACCGCCCGCTGCCTGCCGGAACGGGGGCGGATCGGGATCTTCAATCGCAGCTACTACGAAGAGGTGTTGGTGGTGAAGGTGCATCCGGAATATCTCGACTACCAGAAGCTCCCGGATCCCGCTTCCGGGAAAGATTTTTGGGAGGCGCGCTACGCCGCAATCCGCGACCATGAGCTGCACCTCGCCCGCAGCGGCACGGTGATCATCAAGTTCTGGCTGAACGTCTCGCCGGAGGAGCAAAAGAACCGCTTCCTCAGCCGTCTCGACGAGCCGCATAAAAACTGGAAATTTTCCGCCGGCGATGTCAAGGAGCGCGGCTTCTGGAAGGAGTACATGAAGGCCTACCAGACCGCCCTCAACGCCACCTCCCGCTCCTGGGCCCCGTGGTACGCCATCCCCGCTGACGACAAACCCTTCATGCGAATGGCGGTGGCGGAGATCATCGTCGAGACCCTCAAATCGCTTAAAATGGACTATCCCGAAGTGGGTGAGGCGGAACGGGCGAAGTTTGACGAGATGCGGCAGATATTGGAGAGTGAATAACTTGAAGAATAGAACGCGGATGACGCGGATAACACGGATTCTCGCGGATTCTTTTGTGGCGCTTCGCTCAATTATATCAAAGGCATACCGCAAATAACGCATAGCAGGCGCAAAGTTCGCAGAGAAACATCTATTTTTATGTATTTATCTGTTAATTGAGTAGTTTATCCGCGAGAATCCGCGTCATCCGCGTCATCCGCGTTCTATTAAAGTTTCTCATTCAACCCCCAATCGTAATCCAGGTATTCCACCTTTGCATCCGGATCGATGGCGATCTCGCTGTATTGGTTGAGGAAGTCGATCAGACTGCCGTTGCGGGTGAAGTCGCTTTGGAACCATTGAAAGATCGGGGAGAGGGAAATCTTCTCCCCTGTGATTTGATTTTTCCCCGAGCGGTTAACAAAAAAGCGTGTTTGATCCTCCAATTGCGCCTTCAGATGTTCAGCGGCATAAGCCTCAATACGCAGCTTTGGGCAGGAGCGGGAAGCGCAATTGATAGCAAAATGGATGCGCGGTTCGGCAAATTCCCTGCGCAGGATCTCATGCTCGATGGTGTTGAGGTCGAACGGCAGGCCGCCGATGCTGAAAAATTTCAGGTCCCAGGGCGAGTTGATCATCGGAACACTTCCGGCAATATCTTTGATACTTTGCAGGGGGTAATGCTGGAGGATCAGCTCGATGGTGAAGACGTTATAAGCATTGATCCAAAGCGAGGAACGAGAACGACGTCCCCACACGTCTTTTCATTCCGCACTCCGAAATCCGCATTCCGCATTCGTCCCCTCACTCGTAGCGCAGCGCTTCCACCGGATTGCGCAGCGCGGCACGGATCGCCTGGTAGGCAATCGATCCCAGGGCGGTGAGCAGGGCCAGCAGACCAGCAAGCAGAAACACGTCCGCCCCCAGTTCTACCCGGTAGGCAAATCCCTGCAGCCAGCTGCGCAGCACCAGATAACTCAGTGGTGTCACCAGCAGGAAGGCAATTACGACCAGCTTCAAAAAATCGCGAGAGAGCAGCAACAGCACCTCGCCCATCGAAGCCCCCAGCACCTTGCGAATACCGATCTCCTTGGTGCGCTGCTCGGTGCTGAACGCCGCCAGGCCAAACAGCCCCAGGCAGGCAATCACAATTGCCAGCACCGAAAAGCTGCTGAACAACCGGCCGAACAGCATTTCCGCCTGGTACTGGCGATTGAAATTTTCATCAAGGAAGGTGTAGTTGAAAGGCCGCTGCGGCACCAGGGTTTTCCATAGCGTTTCCAGATCTGCCAGAGCCTGGCGGTAGTTATCGCTGTGCAGACGCAGGGAAAGCCGGGTGGCATATTCGGGTTGATAACGCAGGGCGATGGGAACAATCGGATGCTGCAGGGAGTATTGGTGGAAATTCTTCACCACCCCGACCACCTCGCCGGTGCGCCCCCAGAAGTTGCCCTGGGCGCCGAGGATCGCTTCCGGAGAATCGTATCCGTAGGCCGCTACCGCCGCCTCGTTAACCAGCAGGCCGGCCAGGGAATCTCCGGCAACATCTGCGGAGAGTTTACGGCCCGCCAGCAGTTGGAAATCGTATAAATCGACAAAATCAAAATCGATCAAATAAAGCTTGATGGAGGTATTGCGCTCCTCTCCGTCGGCATCGCGAAAAACCCCGCCGGCATCGGGCATGCCTTTGCCGGGAACGCTTTGGGAAGCGCTGACGGCTTCTACGAAGGGCAGGCGCTTGAACTCCGTTTTGAGGGTGGACAATTGCCGGATCACCTGCGCATCACCGCCGAAATCGAGCAGCAGCACCTGCTCGCTGTTATAGCCCAGCTCCTGCTGCTGCATATAACGCAGTTGCTGGTACACCACCAGGGTGGCGGTCACCAGGGCGATGGAAATACCGAACTGCAGCACCACCAGCCAGCGCCGCAGGGAGGCGCCCCGGCGACCGCTGCGGAAGGCCCCCTTAAGCACTTCCACCGGGTGGAATTCCGAAAGTACCAACGCCGGATAGGCCCCGGCCAGCAAACCTACCACGGTGGCCAGTGCCAGCACCAGCGGCAGGCTGAGTTTGCCAGGCTGGGAATTGAAGCTGAATTGCAGTTCCAATGCTTTTCCGGACAGAATCCGAAAGAGCGGCATCGCCAGTTCCGCCAGGGCAACCGCAACCACCAGCGCCAGCAGGGTCAGCAGTAGCGCTTCCGCCAGGAACTGCCCGGCCAGTTGTCCCCGCGAGGCGCCGACAGTCTTGCGCACCCCCACCTCCCGGGCCCGCTCCACCGAGCGGGCGGTGGCCAGGTTCATGAAGTTGATCACCGCCACCAGGAGAATGAACAGAGCGATCAAAGAAAAAACCAGCACATTGCTGCGGCTGCCCCGGGGGCCGAGCGGATTGGGAAGCGAGGAATAGAGGTAGAGATCGCCCAACGGCACCAGATGCATGTCGGCGGTCATGTTGAGATCGTGGAACAGTTGGCCGGCGTGTTTATCGAGCAGACCGGGGAAATTGGTTTCGACCTGCCCGGGATTGGCGTTTTCCTGCAGAAGCACATAGGTCTGGAAATTAAATGCCGCCCAGTTTTTGAACATCCAATCCGGCGCGCCCCGCTCCAGGGTGCTCATGCTGATCAGCATCTCGAAATTGAAGCTGCTGTTGCGGGGAGGCTCGGCCAGAAGACCGGTGACGGTCAGTTCATATTGATTGTTGACGATGAGGGTTTTCCCGATCGGATTTTCGTTTCCCCAATACTTCTGCGCCGCGGCGGCGGTCAAAACGATGCTGCCCGGCGCTCGCAGGGCGGTTTGCGGATCGCCCTGCAGCAGCGGGTAGCTGAACAGGCGGAAAAACTCGCCGTCGGCGGCGATCACCCGGGATTCTTGGTACTGGCGATCCCCGTAGCGCAGCAGAAGTTGCTGATCGATCATCCGCACCGCAGCGGCGATCCCGGGCACCTCCTCCGCCAGCACCGGCCCGAGAATGCCCTGGGTATTGCTGTTATGCTTCAGCGGTTCAGCAGGCGTGCCGTAGGTGACCGTCACCCGATAGAGGCGGTCGAGATGGCGGTGAAAACGGTCGAAGCTCAGCTCATCCAGCACATACATGGCGATCAGCAGGCAGCAGGCCAGGCCGATTGCCAAACCGGCCACGTTGATGAAGGTAAATCCGCGGTGCTTGCGGATGTTGCGCAAAGTAATCTTCAAATAATTTTCCAACATATCGGCGGCAGATCCTCGTTTTATCCCTGGTTCTATCTTAAACGAGAATCGGCAAGATTGGTGCCATGAGTACTGATGGCACACAGATTCCGCAGATTTGACAGATTTTCGCAGATTGGTTTTTGGAATCTAGATGTTCGCAAGCTTCATAACCGTTCGCTGATACGACAGGGATTGTTCATTTTTGAACAGAAGATTAACAACATACCCTAAAAAGAATCTGCGCAAATCTGTAAAATCTGTACTGCACTGGCACAAAACTTTGTTTTTTTAACAAAATTTTATGGTGCAACAACGTGTATTACAATGAGCATTGACCACTGAGCAATAAGCATTTACCATTTGGTTGCGGCCACAGGCCGCACCAAGGAATCTGCGTGCCATTAAGCGCCTTCCGCTTTCGCCATCTTATCGACCAGCCCGGCAAAAGACTGCTCGTAAAGGTTCAGCAAAGACTGCACATCCGCCTCCTCCAGCCGCATCAGACCGCGAGTATTGGCGATCGCCTGCGCCGGGGTTTTGATGCCGGGAATAACAGTGGAGACTCCAGCAACGCTCAGGATAAAGCTCAAACTCAGCTCGGTGGCGGACATTCCGTATTGCTCACGCAGCGGCCAGACCGGCTCCAGCGCCTTCAGCGATGCTTCCAGGATTGGCGGAGTGAGGCGGAAGTGCCGGTGATCGTCTTCCGGAAAGCGGCTCTCCACGGTGAGTTTGCCGGTGAGGAGCCCGAACTGCAGGGGCATCCGGGCAATCACCCCCAAGCCTTCCTCCTGCGCCCGGCGGATGATCGGCAGGGCGCGCTGGTTGATCAGGTTGAACACCAGTTGGAAACCCGACCCCAGGCGGTGCGCCAACAGGTAATCCGCTTCCGGGAAGGGATTATAAGTACTCAGCGAGACCCCCCAATAGCGGATCTTGCCGGCGCTTTTCAACGCTTCCAGCGCTTCGACGCAATCGCTCGCTTCCAGGTCGGCCACCTTGGCGGTATGCAGCTGGTAGTAATCGATGCACTCCCGGCGCAGCCGCTTCAGGCTGGCCTCGCAGGCGGTGCGGATATAATCACTGCTGTAATCGACAAAAATGCTCCCGTCCTCCCGCAGGCGATGCCCTACTTTACTGGCAATGATCACTTTATCGCTGTTGCCGAACGCCTCCCCGAGCAATTCCTCGGAATGGCCCAGGCCGTAGAAGTCGGCGGTATCGTAAAAATTCACCCCCTGCTCGAAGGCGGTCTGCAGCGCCTTGCGCGACATCGCATCGTTCACCTTCCCCCAACCGATCGGGATATTCCCGGCCATCGCCGGTCCCCCGATGCCCCAGGCGCCGAAACCGACCTCGCTGACCTGCAGATCGGTGGCGCCGAATTGACGTGTATGCATGGTTGCTCCTCTCTTTACTGGATAAGTTTAGCATTGCTTGGTGAGGAGTGCAATGGTATTTTGTTAATGGGTTGATGGGTGTATGGGTTGATGGGGAAAAACGGACGTTGCGGTTAGTGTTTACTTTGGCAATATTACGGGAGTCATTAAAATAACTTTCAGTGCCGATAAGACGCTCATAGATAGGGCCCGTGAGAAAGCCCGGCCGGAGCAGAGCACGCTGAATGCGGAATTTCGTAAATGGCTGAAACAATATAGCTGTCATTGTAAGGCGTTTTTGCCGAAGCAATCTCCTGCAGGGTGCAACCAACCGCAGTTATGTTGGGAGCGATTCGCCGGAGATTGCCGCGCCGCAACCTACGCGGCTCGCAATGACAACACCTGCTTGCCGAGTTAAATCAGATCCTTATACGGGCGAATCAGATTCCACCGGCTCCGGCTGGGTACAGAACCGGTGAATCGTCTCGATCCAGGCCGGATGGTCGTTCAGGCAGGGGATCAGGTGGAACGATTCGCCGCCGGCCTCCAGGAAGGTCTCCCGCCCGCGCAGGCCGATCTCCTCCAGGGTTTCCAGGCAGTCGGAGACGAAGGCCGGGCACATCACCAGCAGCTTTTTCACCCCGGATTCGGCCAACCGCACCAGTTCCTGATCGGTGGCCGGCTGCAGCCACTCATCCATTCCCAAACGCGATTGGAAGGCGAGAGAATATTTTTCCTCCGGAATACCCGCCGCTTTCACAAAAGCCGCGGTGCTCTTCAGCACCTGGTGGCGGTAGCAGGTGGCGTGGGCCAGGGAGGCGACCTGGCAGCAGTTCTCGGTCTGGAAGCAATGGGCGCCGGTTGGATCGGTCTTCTTACAATGCCGTACCGGGATGCCGTGGTAGCTGATCAGCAGATGATCATAATCGTTGGCCAAAAATGCCCGGGTGCTCTCCACCAGCGCATCAATGTAGGCCGGGTGATCGTAAAACGGCGGCTGCACAGTCAGGTCTACCCCGACATTCTGTTTCGCCAGCACCCGCACCGCCTCCTCGACCACCGTCTCATAGGTCGCCATGGCGTAATGGGGATAAAGCGGGAAGAGGTAGATCTCTTCCAGGCCGGCCGGATGATCCAGCAGCTCGCGGATCCCCGCTTCGATGGAAGGATTGCCGTAGCGCATCGCCAGGGCCACCGGCAGGTCGGTCTTCTGCTGCAGCATCTCCTGCACCCGCTCGCTCAGCACCACCAGCGGCGAGCCCTGCTCCCACCAGATCTGCTGATAGGCATGGGCGGAAGCCTTGGGACGGAAGGGCAGGATGAACAGTTCCACGATCATCTTGCGCACCGGGTAGGGGGCATCGATCACCCGCGCATCCATCAAAAATTCGCGCAGATACCGCCGCACATCCGGCACCGATGTGGAATCCGGAGAGCCAAGGTTGACCAGCAGGATGCCGCGTTTGGGAATGGGGTATTTTCCATTGGTGTGCATGTAAAATCCTTTCCGTTTTTTTGCCACAGAGACACAGCGGGCACAGAGTCAGTTGTCAGTTGTCAGTTGTCAGTTGTCAGTTGTCAGTACTTTTAACAAAGTATTATAGCGCAAAGTTATTCCCCACCTTGGTAAGGAGAGGACAGGGCCGTGAAGCGTTCAGCAAACGACGCAGGGGCGGTGGGACGCGCGCAACCGCCCCTGATTGGCTTGCTGGACGCTTCGCCAATCTGTCCCCTC
>JACKAP010000029.1 GCA_020635015.1 Calditrichia bacterium
CAGCATCCAGCATCCAGCATCCAGCATCCAGTTCACACCAACTTGTTGCGCAGCGCTTTGGCTACCGCCTGGGCGTTGGAGTTAACCTGAAGTTTCTTGTAGATGTTTTTGATGTGGCAGTGCACCGTGCCCTGGCTGATGCCCAGATCGCCGGCGATCATCTTGTAGCTCTCACCCCGGCATAGGAGGGCGAGGATTTCATGTTCCCGGGGGGTCAGCGTCCCGGCGGTGGAGGGTTTCCGGAAGGAATGGATCACTTTGCGGGCGATATGAGCGCTCATTGGAGCCCCGCCGTCACTGACTTCGGCGATCGCTTTCAGCAGTTTATGGGGTGGAGTGGTCTTGAGCAGATACCCGCTGGCCCCGGCGCAGAGGGCGCTGAAGACCAGCTCGTCTTCTTCGTGCACGGTCAGCATGATGATATCCGCCTCCGGCAGGATCGTCTTGAAACCGGGGATGCCTTCTACGCCGGAGATACCGGGCAGTTCGATATCCAGCAGCAGCACATCCGGCTGCTGGCGGGCGATATTTTCCGAAGCGCTTTCACAGTCGCGGTAGGCGCCGCAACAACGGAAGCCGGGCGTGCCGTCAAGCAGCACCGCCAGTCCCCGACGGATGTCGTCATCATCTTCGATGATGGCTACGAAAATCATGCGCGACTCCATGGTGGCAGTTGTCAGTTATCAGTTATCAGTTACCAGTCATCAGTTAAATGTGATTAACGCTGTCATTGCGAGGCGTTTTTTGCCGAAGCAATCTCCTGCAAGGTGCACCCATCTGTAGTTACTTTAGGAGGGATTTGCCGGAGATTGCCGCGCCGCAACCAAGCGGCTCGCAATGACGACACCTGTTTACTGTAACCCATCCGTTACTCGGTTGAGATCGTCGGAAACTTTGGAACTCGACCGCGGAAGCACACTTCGGTGCCCTCTCCCGGGGTGCTTTGCAGTTGAATGACGCCGCCGATCTTGCCGGCGCGCTTGTGCATGTTGCGCAGCCCGTTTCCGGCGCGTTCGGAGGGGCGGATCAGTCCCCGGCCATTGTCGTTCAGGCGCACTTGAAGTTCATCTCCGGACAGGGAAAATTTAAGGGTGACCCGGTCCGCCCCGGCATGCTTCAGGCTGTTGTGCATCGCCTCTTTGAAGATCAGGATCAGATGCCGGCGCCAGTCCATGTTCAATCGCCGTGCCTCCAGCTCGGGTATAATTCCTTCCATCCGGAAGTTGATCCCGCTGTCTTCGAACAATTCTTCGCCAAAATACCGGAGATGGGAAGCGGTGTCGTAAACGCTGTCCTGGTCGGGGTTTAGTGCCCAGATAAAATCCCGGGCATCACTGCACAAATTTCCGGCGGCGGTGGTGATCTTGTCGAGATAATCGATTAACGGCTCCGCTGGTGCCGCATTATCAGCAGGGGAGACATAGCGACCGCCGGATGGACCGGCACTGTCGGCAATCATCTCCGCCGTCTGCAGGCTGGGAACATGCAGATGGCGCCGGATCAACTCGCTGTAAAGCGATATTTTGGTCAGTTGATGCCCCAGGGCATCATGATAATCTCGGGCCGTTTTTTCCCGCATTCGCTCGCGTTCCTGTCGGCGGGTTTGCTGAATTTGGGCCATCTGACGCAGTTCCCGGCGCAGGTGCCGGCGGTGTGCAATGGAAATCAGCAGCAGCAAACCGGCTGTGGCCAGGATATAAAACCAGGCGGTCTGCCAGAAGGGGGGATGGATAATAAAATCGGCCGTTGCCGCCACCGGATTCCAAACGCCGTCGCGATTGCTGCCGCGTACCTGGAAGGTATAGCGGCCCGGTGGAAGATGAGCATAGCTGACGCCGGTGCGGTTGCCGGCCGGGACCCAACTGCTGTCGGCACCCATGAGGCGGTATTGATAACGGTTCTTGTGCGGGGCGCCGTAATCCAGGGCGGCAAATTCGAAGGTAAGGCGGTTTTGCCGATAGCCGAGATCGATTGCTTCTCCGGACGGAGCGGAGATGACCCGGTCGAGCAGTTTGATCGCGGTGATCCGCACCGGGGGAATAAAACCCTCATCCTGCACCGCCGCCGGATCGAAGCGATTGAAGCCGTTGATGCCACCGAAATACAGCGCTCCGCTGACGCTGGCAGCGGATACTCCGGGGGAAAAAATATTGCTCTGCAAGCCGTCGCCGGCGTCGTAATTACGGAACGTTTCGGCAAACGGGTCAAATCGGGACAAGCCCTTATGAGTGCTGAGCCAGAGCATCCCGGCTTCATCTGCTTCGATGGCGCAGATCACCCCGTTGGGCAGACCATCGCGCTCCCGGAAGCTGCGGAAGGTGCCGGTTGCCGGATCCATCAGGTTTAATCCGTTGCTGGTGGCGATCCAAAATCTCCCCCTCCGGTCGTGGTGCATGGCATAAACATAGTTGTTACTCAGACTGGCCGGATCGTTCAGTCGATGGGTAAAGTTATCGAAGCGGTCCTGCGCCCAGTCATAGCGGCTCAGTCCCCCGTAGCTGCCGATCCAGAGAGTACCGTCCGGGGCGGTATAGAGGGCGGTGATCCAATTGTGGGGCAGGCTGTGCCGGTCGCCGGGCCGGGTTTGGTAAACGGTGAACCCATCGCTGCGCAGGTCGTTTAGCGGGATGCGGCATAAGCCTTCCGGGGTGCCTGCCCAGAGGTAAAATTCGCCGCTGAGGGGATCTGCCGCCTCGCTAAGGGCGCTGACGGTCGGGGAGGGGAGGCTGGTGGAATTTTCCCGGTCGTGGCGGAAGAAAGTGAATCGCTCCTGCGCCGGCGCCTGCGGCTGCATTTTGATCAGGCCATTGCCCGGGGTGCCCAGCCAGAGAATTTGCGGATCATAGATGCCGGTGCTGATGGTGGAGATCGACTGCCGCCTTGCAGGCGGGAGGCCGGGCAGGGGGTAATGCCGGAACCGGGCGGTGGACGATGCGCCGGCCGCTGCTGAATCGGATAGCTGCCAGAGCCCTTCATCCATGGTGCCCACCCAGAGATTGCCCGAGGGATCCATCGCCAGCGCGGAAATTTGATCGGAGGCAATGCTGCCGGCCCGGGCGGGATCGCTATGGTAGTGGGTGAACACCCGGCGGTCGCGAATCAGTTTGTACAGCCCGCTGTAATAGGCGCCGACCCAAATGATCCCGGACTGATCTTCGCAGAGCGCAGTGATGGCATTGCCGGGGAGGCCGGTGGGGGCATCAGGGCCCTGCCGATAGTGCGTAAAACGCCCCGCGGCAGCATCTTGTGGATCCAGGCGGGAGAGGCCCCGCGGGGTGCCGCACCACAAGGTGCCGGCGCGGTCGAGCAGCAGCCGGGTGATATAGGGATGCAATAAACTGGCGGGATCCTGAGCCTCGGCGCGGTGTCGGATTTGGAAGTGCGCGGAATCTTCTGCCGTTATTTGCATTTCCACCACTCCGCCGCCGGTGCCGAGCAGAAAGCGGTTCGGCGCGACCTCGATCATGTCGTTGACCGGCAGATTGTCGCCGGGCGCGTAGGTAACGAAGCGACCGGTCCTGTTATCGCCCGGAATAAAACGGCAGAGGCCCTGCTGGTGGCCGGCCCAGAGCCGGTTGGCGCTGTCGCTGAAAACGAACTTGAGCTGCCGGGTGGGGAGTGCATGCTGATCGCCGGGCGCGGGGAGGTAGTGCCGGAAAACGGTTGTTTCTGCGTTGTGATCTGTCGCCGGGAGCAGGCCTGGCAGCACCAGGCGGTCCAATCCGGCGCCGTCGACCGCCAGCCAGATGGAACGCTGGCCGGCTTCCCGGGTTTCGGTGATCGACCAGACGATCCCGCTGCCGATTCCCCGGGGATCGTCCGGTTGATAGAGATAGCGGGTAAAACGGCCGCTGAGCGGATCGAATTTGTTGAGCCCTCCACCCCAGGTGCCGATCCAGAGGTCGCCGGCGCTATCCTGGTAAAGCGCGATAATATCGTCAAAGGAAAGCGAAGCAGGATCAGTGGGGTCATGCCGGTAGGTGGTATAACGCGCCCCGTCATATTTCACCAGGCCATACATGGTGCCGAACCACATCAGGCCGTCACGGTCCTGCAGCATGCAGTAGATCAAGTTATGCGATACGCCCTCGTCAATAGACAGGGGCTCGATACGCAGATCTTCGGGAAACTCGGCAAAGGCGGGACCGGATGTGCCCGTCAGCAACAGGAATAGCAGGCAGGAAAGCAAATGATGTCGCAGGAAGCATCCTAGCATATCAGGCGTAGCCGTTTTCTATCAGCACGCTGCAGATCAGCAGAATCATGCAAACCAGCTTTCCGACCCGTGATCTGCTGAAGATGAAGATCGTGCTCAAATAAAAATAATATTCATCCATATGGGCGGCTCCTGTGCGGTTGTTCAATCAACATGCTTCAAGACATTCCGGGCAGATGCGATGAAGGGTTCTTACCAAAAAAAATGGTCGATTTTGATAAGAACCCTTTCGGGGAGACAGAGACAGTTAATGAGATAACTGGTATTATAATAATATTTCAAGGAAGGGAAAACCATACCCCGAATGGGGGATTTTTTTGATTGCGGAATGCGGAATGAAAGACGCAGAGGGCAGAGGGCGGAGGGTAAAAAATGATTGCGGAGTGCGGATTTCGGAATGCGGAATGAAAGGCGCATGGGGCATGGGGCAAACAATGGATGGGAATGAAAGGCGCGGAGGACAAAAGATGACTGCCGAATTCGGAATCCGGAGAAGGACACCGGGCATGGGGCGTGGCGCAGAACTTTGATTAAGGCCGGTGCTTGCCCCACGCCCCATGCCCGGTGCAACTACAGGTTGACGAGCTTTTCTTTGAAGGCCTTTGCTACCGCTTCGGACTTGGAATGCACTTCCAGTTTGCGGTAGATGTTTTTGATATGGCGGCGCACGGTCTCTTCGCTGATGAAGAGGTCGTCGGCGATCATCTTGTAGCTTTTGCCTTTGCAGAGGTGGGTCAATACTTCGGTTTCCCGCTGAGTGAGGTTGCTATGGGAGGTCACCTGAAACGACTCCACCACCAGGCGGGCGATGCGGGTGCTCATCGGGGCTCCGCCACTGTGGGATTCCTGAATTGCATCCAACAGCTGAGCCGGGGGAGTATCCTTCATCAGGTAGCCGCAAGCCCCGGCGCACAGGGCGTCGAACACCACCTGGTCTTCACTCTGGATGGTCAGCACCAGGATGTCGATCTCGGGTATTTTTTCTTTTAAAATCTTGATGCCCTCGATGCCGGAGACGCCGGGAAGGCCGATATCCATCAGCACCACGTCGGGCTGTTCCCGGATAATGCCTTTCAGGGCTTTTTCGAAGCTGGGATAGATGCCCACGCAGGAAAAATTCGGGGTGCCGTTAATTAACAGGGCCAGGCTCTCCCGGATGTCCTGATCATCTTCCACAATGGCGACGGTAATCATCTCGCTGATTCCTTTTTGTGATAGGGTCTTCCTTCCCAGCTCCGCTTCGTAAAACCTTTGGTTCAACAACATAGCGATTTTTTCCCTGAAATGAAATGAGATTATTGACGGATTAATTCTTGCCTCGATAATTAGCGCAGGAATATCCATCAATACAATTCCCCATTCAGGGCATTTTGGAGCGAATAGAACGCGGATGACGCGGATTTTCGCGGATGACTGAATAATTTGAGAAACTAAGACTTAGGAAAACGTTGTGGGCTTTGTATCAGGTCTGCACCTTTGCGGAGCATCTTTGATAACACCACGCGAAGCACCATAAAAAATCCGCGAGAATCCGCATCATCTGCGTCATCCGCGTTCCATTCAAGTTTTGCGACTATTCGCTATCCGGAAGCAGTCCGCTGAAGGTGATCCGGGTGCCGTGCGGTTCCGCGGGGCGGAAGCTGACCGTGCCGCCGATCTGACGGGCGCGGAAGCGGATATTGTTGAGGCCATTCCCGACCGAGGCCTTAGAGAGCACATTCTGTTCGTATCCCTCGTCCCGGCCGTTGGGATTGAGCTTGTCTGCCGGGAGCCCTTTGCCGTCGTCGCTCAGGGTGATTTTCAGCCGGTTTCCCGGGATGGCGACTTCCAGGGTCACGTTATTGCAGCCGGCATGTTTCAGGGCGTTGGTCATCGCCTCTTTGAACATCAGGGTGAGGTGGCGGCGCCAGTCGGTGCTGAGGCGGATATGTTCCATCTCCGGGGTGATGCCGCTGACCCGGAAATCGATCCCGGTCTTATCGAACAAGTCATCCCCGAAATCTTTCAGGCGAACCAGCACCTCCTGCAGGGAATCTTTGTCCGGATTGAGGGTCCAGATGAAGTCGCGCATGCCTCCGGAGAGGCTCTTGGCGGTATCGCCGATGCGGGTGAGGTAATCGGAAATCTCTGGCGGCCCCTGACTGACGCTGCGTTTGAGGATTTCGCTGAACAAAGATATCTTGGTGATCTTATGGCCCAATTCATCATGGAAATCGTGTGCTGCCTTAGCCCGCACTCGCTCGTTTTCCTGCTGGCGGATCTGTTCGATCTCAAGCAGGCGCTTCAGGCGGGATTTGACCCAGGACTGGTGAGCGGCGTAAGTCACCAGCAGCAGCAATGCCGTACAGATACTCACAAACCACCAGGTTTTCCAGAAAGGCGGCGTGATGATAATCGCAACCCCGCTGCCCTGTTCATTCCATACCCCATCACTATTGGTGCCCTTTACCCGGAAAACATATTCGCCGGGGGCAAGATTGGTGAAGCTGATAAAACGCCGGTCGTAGCAGTCGATCCAGTTTTCATCGAAACCCTCCAGCTTATAGGCGTAGCGGTTCTTGCCCGGATTGGTATAATCCAGGGCGCTGAACTCGAAGGAGATGAAATTCTGATCGTAGCTTAGCCGGATCGGCTGTTTATGGAATACTGCCTCGCTGAGTAAGCGCTGCTGGGGACGCCCGAAAATGCTGAATGAGGTGATCGCCAAAGGGGGCACATAGGTGTTTGCCTGGATACTATCGGGAAAGAAGCTGTTCATACCATTCACCCCTCCGAAAAACATCTCTCCGCTGCGACTCAGACAGTAAGCCCCGGCATTGAATTCGTTGGCCTGCAGGCCGTCGTAAACATCATAATTTTTAAAAGTTAGGCTGGCCGGGTCAAAGCGGGAGAGCCCCTTGTTGGTGCTGAGCCAGAGATGTCCCCGGGGATCTTCCAGGATGCCGTAGATCATATTGTTGGCCAGGCCATCGCGCTCGGTAAAGAAGGTGAACTTCTCGGATTCGCGGTTAAATTTGTTCAATCCGCCGCTATAGGTGCCAAACCAGAGATTTCCCGAGCGGTCCTGGTAGATCGACAGCACCGCCGGATTGTTCAGGCTGGCCGGATCGTCAAAGTCGCGCATATAGCGGATGAACTGCTCATTTTGCCGATCGAATTTATTGATCCCTCCGGCGCGGGTACCGATCCAGAGGGTTTTGCCGTTGCTGTAGGAATCTTCATAGATCGCCCATACCTGATTGTCACTCAGGCTGGAGGGATTATTGGGATCATGGCGGTAGCTGGTGAAACGCCGGGTGAAGCGGTCGAGTTTGTTCAGGCCGGAGTTGGTGCCGATCCACAATTGCCCGAATTGATCCTCGTAGAGGGTGTTGATATAGTTGCCAACGATGCTGTTGCTGCTGTGCGGGTCATGGCGGAAATGGCTGAACACCCCCTTCTCCCGGTTCTCCATCCGCGCCAGCCCCCCTCCGTAAGTGCCGATCCACAGGTTGCCCATCTTGTCCTCGTAGATCGCCGAGACGAAATCGTGGCTCAGACTGGAGGGGTCGTCAGGATGATGCCGGAAGTGGGTATAGCTGAATTCCCGGGGGTGGCCGTTTTGGCGCACCAGCCGGTTCAATCCGCCGCCGGCGGTACCGACCCAGATGACGCCCGCCTGGTCCTCGTAGATGGCGGTGATGATCTTATGGCTCAAACTCTGCGGCTCGTCCGGGATGGCGGTATAGTGCCGGAATTTATGCTGCCGGTGGTTAAGCTTGTTGAGTCCCCCCCGGCTGGTGCCGATCCATATCAGCCCGGAGCGGTCCTCGAACAGGGTGGTGACGGCGTCGTGGCTCAGGCTTTGCAGGTCGGTGGGATCATTCTCCAAATAGCGGATCGGAGGCTCGGCTCCCTCCGCTGGGCCGCCTGCCGCGGGCAGGGAGAGATAATTCAATCCGCTGTTTTCGGTACCGATCCACAGGTGCTGCCGGCGGTCGTGCAGCAGGGCCGTCACTTTGCCGCCACTCAGATTGAAGCCGTTTCGCCGGGCGGGATCGGCCGCCGGGAGGTAGCGGATGACCTTGCCGCTCAGGCGATCCAGCTGGTTCAGCCCTTCCGCGGCAGTGATGACCCATAGGTAGCGGTCGGCGGGATCGCCGCGATAGATCGATTCGATATAGCTATGATTCAAGCTGTGCGGATTTTGAGAATCGTGCTTGAAATTGGTGAATTTTTCCCCGGGAGTGCCATTTTGCCGGGCGTTCAGCCGCGACAGCCCGTCGGCGGTGCCCAGCCAGAGATTGCCGGCGCTGTCTTCATGGATCGCGGTAATCCAGTTATGAGAAAGGGAGTTGGGGGTGATGCGCCGGCTTAGCTGCGCCCGGCAGGCCCGGGCCTCAGGCTCGCTGAGGGAGAACGCCTGGATCCCCCACAACTCCGGGCGGTCCGGGATCTTGTTGGTCCAGTTGCGGTAGGAGTGCTGCTGGTCCGAGCGGTAGTGCATGCGGTAGCGGCCGGGAGGCAGGGACAGCACGGCGATCTGCAGGCGGTTGCGCGAAGCCCCGCCGGCGTGATAGGTCTGATCGTACTCCATCTCCCATGCCGTGCGCCCGGACGGCAGCCGGGTGAGCCAGCCATAATCGGTCATGCCGTAGGCATTGCCGTCGCCCATCGCGACCACCAGGAGCGCAGTGGGTTTGGCAAGGGTGAAATCCCGAAAAAGGGTTTGATAATCTTCCGGATGGAGCAACGACGCCAGCGCACGGCTTGAGCGGGTGAGGCTGTCGATCCGGTTCAAGAGGTCGGGATGATAGGTCTCTCCGGCTGCATAATAATGCCGGAAAGGCAGAGCGGGCGCCGTATCCGGCATCTCGGCGCTGACCGGCAATGCCTCCAAAATTCCCGCTTCCAGCCGATTCAGCCCTCCGCCGTTGGTTCCGATCCAAAGATTGCCCCGGGCATCCTCATGCATCACGCTGATGAAGTTGCTGCTCAGGCTGGCTGAATCGCTGGAATTTTTTTTGAAGTGCACAAACTGCCCCTCCTCGTGCCGGAACCGGTTCAGCCCTCCGCCGTTGGTGCTGAGCCAGAGATGCCCGCGGTGATCCTCCAGCACCTGGGTAACGTTGTCATTGCTCAGGCTGCCGGGCTGATCTGGATCCTGGCGGAAATGGGTAAATTCCTCGCTGCCGGGATCGAACAGGTTGATCCCCCCGCCGCTGGTGGTGATCCATAAATAGCCCTGATGATCTTCATAGATCGAATAAATATAATTGCCGGAGATCGAGGTCGCCAGCAGCGGATCGAAGCGGAAGCTGCGGAACTGGTAGCCGTCGTAGCGGTTGAGGCCGTCGGAGGTGCCGATCCAAAGGTAGCCCCGGCTGTCCTGGAACAGGGTGGTGATGTTGCTCTGGTATAGCCCCTGCTCGAAGGTTAGCTGTTCGAATTTGAGTTCGGGTTGGGGGAGCAGATGGGCCGGCAGGATTAAGAGCACTGCCAGAAATACGGAGAAAGCGAATCGGGGTGTGGGAGCATCAGGAAAACGGGGAAACGGGGAAACGGGGAAACGGAAAGCCGGAGAAAAGCGGATTTTGCGAGCACGGGTTCGTAAACCCATCAACCCATCAACCCATAAAACCATTAACCATCTCCTCCCGCTGTACGTGCGTTATACGCTATAATATAACTCATCATACGCCGTTCGCAACCATTTGTGCCGGGAAATTGTGGGGCAAATCCACGGATTAGCACAGTTTCCTTATAATCAGTGAAAATCCGTGTAATCCGTGGACTAAAAAGTTTTCAATCGGAACTTATGAAGCATTCTCCAGGCGATTCGTTGATATTGAGTGTACCGGCGCGGGGCGCACGTTATAGCGGTAGCCGATGTAAATCAGCACCAGCCCCATTAGCTCGGTCACGTACAGCACTTCGGTATAACCCATGCGGGTAAAAGTGCCCCCGATGCCGGGCAGCAGCGCCCCGATAGCGATATAGACATTGCCGATAAAGCGGTGGTAGGAATCGTGCACCTTGCGGTAGCGGTAGGCAGATAGGATGGCCCCTCCGACCAGGAAGATGAAGGCATAAATGTTGTAGAGAATGATGGTAAAATATATGGCAAAGAGAGTGGTCACGATTGGAATACGCAGGATAATGTCGTGCATTAAACAAATTCCTTATCCATTAGAAAGTAAACTGGCTGCCGAAGATCCAGTTGCGCCCGGGCATCCGGTAGCGGGCCAGCTCTTCGTATTCGGTGTTAAAGACGTTATTCAGCGCAATGGAAATATTCAGGTTGTCCAGCAGTTTGATCGTCGCTTTGCTGTTCATGACGAAGAATGCTTGAGGCGCCTGAAGGGGGTAGAGAAAAACTTCTTCTACCTCGCTGCGGTAACGGCCGTTGGCATTGAGGGAGAGGCGTTTCCAGATGAAATTGTTGGAAAAGTAGAAGCTGTGCGCCGGGCGGTAAGCCAGAATATCATCGCTGCGATCCGGCGACTGGTCTTTGGCATTGAGATAGTTGTAGCTCAGGGTGGTATGAAAATTTTTCCAGTGCCAGTTGGCGGAAATTTCCGCGCCGCGCAGCAGGGCGCTGTTCAGGTTGCGTACCTGGAAATAAGGATAGGAAACCTGTTCCTCGGCGGTGATGTCCACCCAGTAGATCATATCCTCATAGTGGTAGCTGTATAATGCCAGATCGAGATCCAACTGATCGTTAACTTGCCAGCGTGCTCCGGTTTCCAGGGAGATATCCATCCGCTCGGCCTCCAGATCCGGATTGGGCTTGAACAGGGTGCCTCCGCCCAGTTCCACCTGGAAGAAGCGCTCGGCAATCGTCGGCGCCCGGAACGCCTGGCCGAAGAGGGCGCGCAGGGAGAGCCTTTCCTGGGGCTGGTAGACCAGGGAAATTTTCGGGCTGAGTTGGCTGAGGGTCTTGCCCCCCACCAGATGATTGTAATCGAAGCGTGCTCCCAGAGTGGCGGTCAGCCGGGATGAGAACTGGATCTCATCCTGAAGGTAGAAGGCAAAATTATTGACCTGGTGATCGCCGTAGAGCACGGTGTCGGGATCGGATACCACTTTGTCGATCTGTACATCCACCCCGGCGATCAAATAATTTTTCTCGCTCAGGAAGAGATCGAGCTGGCTGATGTTGCCGAACTTGTCGCCGTCGATACGGGTGGTGGTGCCGAGGGGCTCGTTGCCGGGCAGCAGCAGATCCGGGTCGTTTTCATTAAAATAAGAGCGGGCGGCGTTGCGATAATAATAAAACCGGGAGGAATATTTCACATTGGTATTGGGCACCGCCCAGTAGTGTAGGTCCATATTGAATTGGCGCTTTTCCTGACGGTCGTCCTGGAACTTCTCCCGCACCTGCAGCGGTTGGGCGCTGTTCAGCCAGGTGTGGGGATAATCGTTCTCCGCCAGGCCGCCCCCGAGGGTCAGCTCCAGGTTGCGGTTGTATTTGAAGTTGTAGAGCAGTTTGGAGAAGATGTCATAAAATTCGTAGGCCGACTGCTGCACATGACCGTCGGAGGCTTTGCGGCTGAGGTTAACCAGGTAGCTCAGGCGGCCCTGCACCCCGGAGTGGCTCAGTTCCAACTCGTTTTGCACTGGAATGTCTTCGGTATAGCGGATCGCTTCCGGCGCTTTCTCAAAAAAGCCGTATTTGGCGCTGAGGGTGGTGAGGGAGCGGTAGAGGGGTTTGCGGGTGATTACGTTCACCACCCCTCCCATGGCGCTGGAGCCGTAAAGACTGGAAAAAGCCCCTTTGACTACTTCGACCCGTTCAATGAAGTTGATCGGCACCAGGCTCCAGTAGGCGCCGCCGGCGTCTGAGGTCAGGGCCGGCCGGCCGTCGATCATCAGGAGCACCCGGTTGCCGACCCCGCCGCCGGCCACATCGGAGCTGCCGCGGATCGAGAGACTCTGCACCGAAGTGCCGGCGGAGCGGTATACAGAGATCCCCGGTACCGATTCCAGGGCCTGATCGAAGGTGGTTACCGGGCGGATCTCCAATTCCTTGGCTTGAAGGATCGCCACGCTGGCCGGGGCCATCTGGGCGGTCTGTTCCTTGCGGGCGGCGGTGACCAGCACTTCCTGGCCTTCGATCTCAGTTGCCGTCAAGGCGATGCGCCGGCGCAGCAGCTTGCCGCGGGTCACTCGCACCGTCTCGTGGTAGGTCTTATAGCCCAGGCGTTCGGCAATCAATTGGTAAGATCCTTCCGGGATCAGGCTGATCACAAACTTCCCGTCGGAGCCGCTGGTCGCGCCGATGCGGAGGCTGTCAAGATAGACCGCCACGTCGCTGAGCGGGCTCTTGGTATCCAGATCATAGACCTGGCCGGTCAGCACGCCGCCGGTTTCGATCGAAGCGCCGGCGGTCTCGAAAGGCTGCGCCGAGAGGAGGCCTGTGTAGAGAAGGAAAATCATTAAGGTGGAAAAATGGGGGTTCATGATGCGCACATTTTGAAATGGGTTTAGATTAAAGAATAAATATTTGGGTACTTGTTTCTTTATGTAGCGACACTTTTCAAAGTGTCGCTACATAAAGAAAATATGCTCAAAATCTCAATTTTATCGCTCCATTACTTCAAAAAAAAGGCCGGGAGGGGCTTTGCCCGTCCCGGCCGAAAAAAACGAAAACTTACGGCGCCAGATCGAGATCGCCGGTGAGGTTGATGCCGGTGATATCGATATGGTCATTGTCGATGGTGATGGTGGTTGGCGCTGCCTGAGGCAGGCCGGTCATGGGATCGATACCGGTAGCGTTCGGGTCGGTCCAGTACATCCCGAGCAGCCGGGAAGCGGTGGGATCGCCAGGATCGCGCCAGCCGACGAAAACGGCCGAATAGGTGGTCTTTTCGAGACCTTCAAATTTGAAACTATAGGTACCCGTATTGGCCGGAATCGGATCGGTGGCCTGTTCCGGCGGACCCATCGGGATGTAGGGAGGATTCAAGCCGGTGTATATGGAAACCTGAATATCGCCATTGCTCGGCCAGGTGCCGGTGAAGGTCACCGTGCCGGACACGCTGCCGGTATCGGGAATATCTTCCGGGCTTGTGGAATCGTCGCTGCAGGCAGACAGCCACAGCAGCATCGCGAAAATCGCCAACAAACTCAGTAAAGCCTTTTTCATGGGAACACTCCTTGAATATGAATCAGCATTGAACAATTAATCATCTGTCAAATAACAAGGAAGAGCTATAAACAATAAACATGCCAGTTTTGATCGATCAAGATTTCAGGGACGGCAGGGCAAATTGATTTTGCTTATTTACTTGATTTTAAGTGGTTTGAATTCGGAAAAAAAGGCGAGTGAGCTTGCGGCGTCCGCTGGCGAATGCGCACGTGCTTTTTCAAATTGAAATACAAATTCCATTTTGAAAACCGCATGCTCAAGCTGTGGCGCGGAAAATCGCCCGGGGGGGGAATTGTTGTTCAGTCTATTCAGCTTTGATTGCGATCAAGGAGGCGAAGTTGAAGCACTGGTACCACACCTTACTCCGCTCGAATCCCGCTTCGCGGAGGCGCCGGCGATGGGTTTCCAGCGGTTCCGGAATCAGCACCTTCTCCGGAGCGCTGCGTTTCCGGCTGATCTCCAATTCACTGTATCCGCGGTTTTTTCTGAAGGCATGATGCATCTCGGTATATAGTTCCTGGAAGCGGGCATTATCCTGCACAATTTGTTCGGAAAGCACCAGGATGCCACCCGGCAACAGGCCCCGGCAGATTCGCTGCAGTAAGTCCGGCCGGTCTTTCTCCGGAAGAAATTGTAAGGTGAAATTAAGCACCACCATCGCGGCCTTTTCGATCGGCACATCGCGGATATCCCCACACACCAGCAGTACCGGAGCGGTTGAATTGTCTGCTGCCAGGATCTCACGGCAGCGGGTGGTCATCGCCGGTGAATTGTCTACGGCAATGATCCGGCAGCCGGGGTGACTGAGTTGCCGGCGCATCGCCAGGGTGGCGGTGCCCAGCGAACAGCCCAGGTCGTAATAATTGGCTTCCGGGCGGGCAAAGCGCTCGCACAACAAGCCGGTCATATCCACAATCTCCTGATAACCCGGCACCGAGCGGCGGATCATATCCGGGAAAACATCCACCACGTTCTCGTCGAATTGAAAATCAGCAATCTCCGACAATGGTCCGGCATAGCTATCGTCAGGAGTTTGGAATGTGTCGCCAGGCGATTTCATGCATTACCGTGATATTTTGAACGGAAGAATATACGCAATGGAGGGCAAATGTGAAATAAGTTTCAATTTTTTTTGCCACGATTTTACGCGAATGTGCCCGAATGCTCAGCCGGAGCGGCGCAGCATCGATAGATCCCTCGGAATGACACAACGCCGTCATTTCGAACATCGGTTGTGAGAAATTTTTAACAGCACAATACTTCTATTCATGTACAGTTGCAGCCATTCGCGTCAATTCGTGGCAAAAAAAGGCCGGTCCAAAACCGGCCCCTGATGTCTGTTTCATACAGTATTCAAACCGAAGTCCCCAAGCCAACATCCTAGATCAATTCACTCTCGCCCCAGCAGCCAGCCGATCACGCCTCCGGCAAGGCTAAACCGAATGGTCGTGACGGCCGCATCGACCAGCACGGCGGGTAATGTCGACATGGTAGTGGTGCCGTACATGGTCAAATTAATCGCCAGACCGATCAGCAGCCCGATCACTGCACCGCCTTTGACCCCTCCCTTCAGGGTCTTGATGGTGGCCCAACGCTGGAAGATATAGGTGATCAGCACCGCCGCGCAGAGTTCACCGAGAAAGATTGCCCACATCAGCGGCTCCGCCCGATAAACATTGGCGGAAGTCCCGGCTGCTTCATTGAAAAAACTTTCCAGCAGTCCCACATAGAACACGGCACCCAGAATAAACAGCGTAACCCCGCCGGCAGCGGCGGCCAACGACAGTTTCTTTATGTCCATAATACCTTCTCCTGCACTAAATAATGATGATGTGGCCCTGCCGATCAGCACCGGAAAGGCCGGGATTAGTGAACCTCGAGAAATATTACAGGTTTTGGAGGAAATAAACAAACTTCAGGAGGGAATTTTTTGCCACGAATTTACGCTAATGTTAGTTGTCAGTTGTCAGTTGTCAGTTGTCAGTTGTCAGT
>JACKAP010000003.1 GCA_020635015.1 Calditrichia bacterium
ATGCTGACCTGGTTTATCGTGCCGGTGCTGTATTGCTTGATCAAGGAAATTCGTTTAAAAAATCGCTCAAACTGAGGCGTGTTTAATGCAGCGAACTTTTGCATGGGGCAAGGAGCATGGGGCATGGGGCATTACAGTGCGGGTGTCGGGACATGTGCTTGCACATCACGGCGCCATGCCCTATGCCCTATGCAAAAGTCCACCGAATTTAACCATTATTGCGAGCGTAAACACGAATCACTAATTATCACTAAACCAATTGGAGGTATCCCATGAAGCAATTATTTTTTATTTTGATGGCGGCACTGGTATTGTGGAGCAGTTGCGCCAATAATGAATCGGGTGAAACAGCCCAGCAAACTCCCCGGGCGGAATCCGGTGCCGTGAAGTTCCGCCAGCAATATCAGAAAGCGCTGTCAGCTTATCTTGCCCTGAAGGACGCGCTGGTGTCATCAGACCAGGGTGAAGCCGGACAGGCGGCCACCACGCTGAAGAACGCCCTGGCCCAGTTGGAAAACGCATTGAGTGAAGGAGGATTACCGGAAGGGTGGAACGGACGCCTGAGCCAACTGCAATCCGGCTGTGAGAAGGTTGCCGCAGCGGCAGATCTGGAAGGCCAGCGCAGCGCTTTTCTGGAGCTGTCCAATGCCATGATCGAAAGCGCGAAAGCGATGGGGCCGCTGGATAAAGCCATGTATGTGCAGCATTGCCCGATGGCTTTCGACAACAGCGGCGGCGACTGGCTGAGCGACTCCCAGGAGGTCTTCAATCCGTATTTCGGCGACAAAATGCTGCACTGCGGAACGGTCAAAGAAGCGCTGGCGCGAAAATAGTGGATGAGGTGATCATGAAATTTAATCTTGCTTTTATCATGCTCTTGCTGCCGGTTTGCTTATTTGCACAGCCGGCAACTTCACCGTATGCTGGTGAAGAGCAGCGGGAGATCAAAGCCCTGGCGCCGCAGGAAATTGCCGGCTACCGCGCCGGCGCGGGGATGGGTTTTGCCAAGGCTGCAGAATTGAATCATTATCCCGGCCCGAAGCATGTTATGGAATTGGCAGAGAAACTGGCGCTGACACCGGAGCAGAACGCCGCCGTTAAAGAGAGCTATGACCGTATGCGGCAGTCCGCGGTTCAACTCGGCGAGCAAATTATTGATCAGGAAAAAGCGTTGAATGATGCTTTTGCGGCCGGAAATGTTTTACCTGAACGGGTAAAAGAGCTGGTAACTTCGATTGCTGAATTGAAAGGGAAGTTGCGCTTTGTGCATCTTCAGGCACACCTGGAAATGCGCGAGTTGCTCAGCCCAAAACAGATTCAGCAATACGATCAGTTGCGCGGGTACGGCAGTCACATTGACGGCGGCCACTCTGGCCACAAGCATCAGCACTGATGGAAATCGCCGTACTGATGAAATACGGTTATGCCGGGGTATTTGCCGCCGGGTTTTTGGCGGCAACCCTGCTCCCGGTCAGCTCGGAAGGGGTCTTGGTCTATCTGCTCAGTGAGGGATTGACCCCGCTCTGGCTGTTGCTGGCCGCGACTGCCGGCAACCTGCTCGGGGCCGTCTTTAACTATTGGCTGGGTCAGAAAGGCAACTTCTGGATGCTTCACAAGCTGCTGCGGATGTCCGATGAGGACATCCGCAAAGCGGAGAAACGTTTCGAAAAATACGGCAAGCTGGCGATGCTGCTGGCCTGGGTGCCGGTGATCGGCGATCCGCTGACGGTGGTGGCAGGGCTGTTCCGGATGAATTTCTACTGGTTCGTATTGCTGGTGGGCGCCGGCAAGCTGGTGCGGTATTGGGTGTTGATTTGGGGAACGCTGGCGTTGTTGAAGGGATAAACCGTAAATTCTCATTGGTAATTGGCGGTTGGATTTTGGTCGTTGGTAAAGGAGTTTGGGAGAGTTTGCAGACTGAGAAAAATGCCTGAAAATAATGCGCGTAAATCCGCGTCATCCGCGTTCTATTAGGGAGCTGTGATATGCCGGAACAAACCGAACTGCACATCAAGAACATGGTCTGCCCCCGTTGCGTGCGGGTGGTGCGGGAGGAGTTGGAGGCGCTGGGGTTGCCGCTGGTTTCGGTCAGTCTGGGAAAAGTGCTGGTGAACCGCGCGGAGGAGGAGATCGATTTAGAGCAGGTTGCCGAGATACTCCACCAAAACGGGTTCGAACTGCTGGTCGACCGGGAAACCCAACTGGTCGATGCCATCAAAACCGCCCTGATCCATTATCTTGATGAGGTGGAAAGTGCTGACCCGGTGCCGAAAATGTCAACCTTCCTTGCCGGAGAGCTTAACTTCAGCTATGAGCATCTCAGCAAGCTTTTCTCCCGGCAGGAAGATGTCACCATCGAAAAATATTTCATCCATCTGAAGATCGAGCGGGTCAAGGAACTGCTCAGCTACGATGAATTGAGCCTCAGCGAGATCGCCTACAAATTGAAATACAGCAGCGTGCAGCACCTCTCCCGCCAGTTTAAGGAAATTACCGGCCTCACCGTCAGCGAATTCAAAAAGCATCCTTACACCCACCGTCATTTCCTCGACCGGCTCACCTGACAGGAGGAATTATGCTCAGAAGCTACCTGAAAATCGCCTTGCGGAATTTATGGAGGCACAAGGAATACAGCCTGATCAATAGCATCAGCCTCGGATTGGGGATTACCTGTTTCATTCTCATTCTGCTCTACGTACGCTATGAATTGGGGTATGACCGCTATCATTCGCAGGCGGATCAGATTTACCGGGTGGAGTTGAACGAGTGGGCCAGCACCCCGGTGGGGGTGGGACCTTTTATGAAAAGCACTTTCCCGGAAGTGCGGGAAGCGGTGCGTTTTTTCCGCGCCAACAACAAACCGATCATTCGGTATGCGGATAACGTTTTCAGCGAAAGCGGTTTCCTGTTCGCTGATTCCTCCGTATTTAATGTCTTTGATTTCACCCTGCTGGAAGGCGATCCGGCCACGGCGCTTAGCGAACCCAACAGCCTGATCATTTCCGAAGCGATGGCGCGAAAGTATTTCCCGGATCCGCAAGCGAAAAGCGGGTATCAACACTCTCTGGGGAAAATGGTCACGATCGAAATTACCCAGGGCCCCAAGGAGTATAAAGTGACCGGCGTGTTTCAAAACGTTCCGCAGCAATCCCATTTCAATTTTGATTTTCTGGCTTCTTTCAATTCCCTGGATTTTCCGGAAGACAATCTTCGTATCCAATGGCAGATATCGATTGTTTACACCTACCTGCTGCTCCAACCCGGCACGAATCTCACCGCACTTCAGGAGAACACCGCTGCGATGTTCGACCAGCGAAGAGAGGCTGAGGCCGGAACATTCCGGGTGTTCCTGCAGCCGCTCACCCGCATTCACCTTTATTCCCATGCCGAAAAGGAGTTCTCGCCCAACAGCAGTATCACTTACATCTATATTTTCTCCAGCATTGCTTTATTTGTGCTGATAATTGCCTGCGTTAACTTCATGAACCTGGCCACCGCCCGCTCCGTGCGCCGCGCCAAAGAGGTCGGCATCCGCAAAGTGCTGGGGGCTTTCCGCCGCCAGCTCATTATGCAATTTATCGGGGAAGCGCTGCTGATTACCTTGATCGCTACCGTGCTGGCAGGTGTTGCAATTGAAATCCTGCTTCCCTTGTTCCGTTCCTTATCCGCCCTGCCGTTGGAAGCGCACTACCTGGGAGCTCAATCCATTTTGCCTTTCTTGTTGGGAATTGTCGTGCTGGTCACGCTTTTGGCCGGTGGTTATCCGGCATTTTATTTATCCCGTTATCAACCGGTAAGTGTGCTGAAAGGGGGGCCGCACGGGGATTCCTCACGCTTCGGCTTTAATTTGATCCGCAGGGGGCTGGTGGTTTTCCAGTTCATCATTTCTATTGTGTTGATAGTTGGTACGGTTATCATTTATCGCCAGTTGGATCATCTGCGGGTGATGGATTTGGGAATGAACCCGGAGCAGGTGCTGGTGATGCCGGTCAGCAGCGAAGTTCGGAATAATTACAGCGCCTTAAAAAGTGAGTTGCTGAAGCAGACCGCGGTCGCGAATGTCACCGCTTCCTTCGGGATTCCCAGTGAGCGCATTATTGTGGAGCTGCTCCGTCCGGAAGCGGCGGAAAAAGAAGAATTCGCTCTGCGCGTGATGCCGGTCGATTATGATTTTGCCCAAACTTATGGCCTTCAATTTCTGGAAGGCCGGGGATTCTCCCGGGATTTTCTAAGCGATTCAACCAACGCGTTTATCTTAAATGAAAAAGCGGTGGCGCTATTCGGCTGGCAAACGGCGCTGGGTAAGCGCATCGAGTTTCCGGCGTTGAAGGAAAGCGGGGAAGTGGTCGGGGTCGTGAAGGATTTTAATTTCGCGTCGCTGCATTCGGAAGTGGAGCCGTTAGCCATTGAGTTGACCCACCTGATGCGGCTTTTGAATTACGTCTCCCTGCGCTTCCCTGCCGGGTCGGTGGATCAGGTCCTGCCGGCGGTTCAAAGCGTCTGGAAAGCACTCTATCCAACCCTCGCGTTCGAATATTTTTTCCTGGATGATAACTTTGCCAAATTATATGCGTCGGAAAGCAAGCTGCAGCAGATTGTGGGCTATTTTACGGCGCTGGCGATATTGATCGCCTGCCTGGGCCTGTTCGGACTGGCATCATTTACGGTGGCCCAGCGCACCAAGGAAATTGGCATTCGGAAAGTACTCGGCGCTTCAGTTGCCAATTTGCTCATGCTGCTGCTGAAAGAATTTGCCTTGCTGGTGATTGTCGCCAACCTCATTGCCTGGCCGCTGGCGTGGTACGGGATGAATGCCTGGCTGGGGGATTTCGCCTACCGCGTCGACATCGGCTGGTGGGTGTTCGCCCTCGCCGGCGGGGTGGCGCTGCTGACCGCGTTACTGACGGTTAGCTGGCAGGCGGTTCGCACGGCCCTGGCAAACCCGGTTCAGGCGCTAAGATATGAATAGCAACCATTTGCAAATCGTAATATTAATTTCATCTTTAACTCCACTCCAACCCCTTAAAAACCATCTTAATAATTCAGTCCTCGGATGACAAGTATCAGCAGAATAAAGATCAATAAGCTGTAAATAATATATTTAAAGATATCCTTCCAGACAGCTCTTTTAACAGCAGGCATTAAGATAATCATTTTGTATCCCCGTTTTGGAACCGTCTTTATTTGAGGAGGATTTTCGAGATGGGCTTTGAGCAATTTTCGTAAATCAGAAATCGCCTTTGTAAGCGATTCTTCATTCACGGTCGTATCGGGCCATACTTGGTCAATCAATTGCTCTCTGCTAATCATGGTGTTCGAGTTTTTGCATAAGAGATAAAATAGCCTGGTAAGACGAGGCTCTAAGTATATTTCATCGCCTTTTTCATTAGACAGGATGCCAGAATCAGGCAATACAGTCCATGCGCCGTTCGTAAATTTATCGATCGTTTCCCTGCTCCTGCTGTCATTCATAATAAATAGATGGTTTTTTCAGGTTTTCTTCAGTTCTTCGAAAGACGGATTGTTTAGATTGTAGTGATATAAAACTTAAGTAATAAAAAAGGAATGGGGTAATAAAAAAACACGCATATCTGATATTCACACTTTTCAAGCCACGAAAAATTCAAACAGGAGCTTCTAATGAAGAACAAAAAAAATCTTGTATACGCGACATTCGCTCTGCAGATCATCGTCGGGTTGTTATTCCTGGTAGCAGGCGCCGGAAAATTTTTAGCGGCTGAATTCTGGATAGCGAAATTTAGTCAGTGGAGGTATCCGAACAATTTCTACCTTTTGATTGGGATTATTGAAATAATTAGTGCGATTTTGCTTTTCATCCCGAGATTCTCTAAATACGCCGCGGGAATATTGATGATTGTGATGATTGGTGCTGCGATAACACACATTTTGCATCAAGAAGTAGCAGCACTTTTTCGTCCTGGGATTTTTCTAATCTTACTTTCAGCGCTGCTGTTCCTGAAGAGCCGTACACAATAGATAAAATTCACACTTTTCGATAAAACAGATTTCGTGTCACCTCTCTTGTTTGACTAAAATTTTATAAACTTAGCCCACAATTATATGACACCCCTCCGCCGGGCAAATGTTATATTATTTTTGTAACAGATATTCAATCTGTTCGCTCAAATGACATAATTTGCCGCGAGGTTAACATGAAGCATAACCATGAAACACTAATAGAATCACCCGATCAGGAAAACAGCGAATCCACAACCGCATCCGAACTCACCCTCCCCGTAGAAGGCATGAACTGCGCTTCCTGCGTCGCCCATGTGGAGAAAGCGCTCCAGGGCGTGGATGGGGTAGGGGACACCCGGGTCAATCTGGCCACCGGGCAGGCCAGCCTGCGCCTGGATCAACCGGGAATCAAGATCATCGATCTGGTCGGCGCAGTGCAGAAAGCCGGCTATGAAGTGCCGCTGGAGACGGCGGTGCTCGACATCGAGGGCATGAACTGCGCCTCCTGCGTCAATCACGTCGACAAGGCCTTGAAAAAGCTGCCCGGGGTGATCGACGCCACCGTCAATCTCGCCACCGAAAAAGCCACGGTCACCTTCGTCAAGGGCAGCGTGGGGCGGCGCGATTTCCGCACGGCGGTGGAAAATGCCGGCTATGCCCTCCGGGAGGAGGCGGCCGAAACCACTGACGCCGCCGGCGAGACGGACGATCCGGCAGAGCGCAAGATCGCCGCGGCGCGCTTTAAGATGATCGCCGCCTGGGCCTTTACCGGGCCGATCGTCTTATGGATGTGCCTGGAGATGTTCTTCGGGATCATGTGGCCCAATGCGGTGATCTTTCACCTGGGGATGATCGCCCTCTCGTTGCCGGTGCTCTTCTGGGTGGGGCGTTCCACCTACCGCGCCGGCCTGGTCAGCCTGCGCCACGGAAACGCCAATATGGATACCCTGATCGCCCTGGGCACCGGGGCCTCGCTGCTCACCGGCCCGGCTTCATTCTTCTTCCCAATCGCCAACTACGCCGGGGTAGCGGGGATGATCATGGCCTTTCACCTCACCGGACGCTATGTGGAGGAGACCGCCAAGGGGCGCGCTTCCCAGGCGATCCGCAAATTGCTGGAACTGGGGGCCAAAACCGCCCGGGTGCTGAAAGACGGCGCGGAGGTGGAGATTTCCATCGACGCACTGCAGCCCGGCGACCTGATGGTGGTGCGCCCCGGCGAAAAGATCCCCACCGACGGGGTGGTGGAAAGCGGGGAGAGCGCGGTGGACGAATCGATGGCCACCGGGGAAAGCATGCCGGTCACCCGCCGTCCCGGCGATGCGGTAATCGGGGCGACCCTCAATCAAGAAGGGCTGTTACAGGTGCGGGCCACGAAGGTGGGGAAGGATACCTTTCTGGCCAACGTGATTAAACTGGTAGAAGCGGCCCAGGGCACCCGGGTGCCGATCCAGGCGTTTGCCGACCGGGTGACGGCGGTATTCGTGCCGGCGGTATTGGGTATTGCCTTGCTGGCGCTGCTGCTCTGGCTGGTTTTCCCGGGGATGATGCAGCAACTGCTGCAATACGGCAGCTTCCTTCCCTGGGTCAATCCCAATTTGGGGGTGCTGACCCTGGCACTGGTGGCGCTGGTGGCGGTGCTGGTGATCGCCTGCCCCTGCGCCCTGGGGCTGGCCACCCCCACCGCCCTGATGGTCGGCACCGGGATGGGGGCGCAAAACGGCATCCTGATCCGCTCCGGCGAGGCCATCCAGCAACTCAAGGATGTGAAGGCGGTGATATTTGACAAGACCGGCACCATCACCCGGGGCAAGCCGGAGGTGACCGACATTATCACTTCCAAAATCACCGATCCCCGCCGGGCGCTGCAACTGGCCGCTTCAGTGGAGCAGGGCAGCGAGCATCCCCTGGGCCGGGCGGTGGTGGAGAAAGCCGGCCGGGAGGGCGTCGAGCTGCTGAGCGCTGCCGACTTCCAGGCCGTGCGCGGCAAAGGCGCCCGGGCGACGGTCGAGGGCCGGGTGGTGCACATCGGCTCCCGCAAGCTGATGGAAGCCGCCGGCATCGAATTGGCCGGGATGGAAAAAGCCCTCTCCCGCCTGGAGCAAGAGGCGAAAACGGCAGTACTGCTGGCGGATGGGGATACGGTGATCGCGGTGCTGGGGATTGCCGATACCCTGAAAGATGACGCGGCATCGGCGGTTGCCGAATTGCATCACATGGGGCTGAAGACCGCCATGATCACCGGTGACAACGAGGCCGTCGCCCGGGCGATTGCAGATCAAGTCGGCATTGACTATGTGATTGCCGGGGTGCTGCCGGAGGGCAAGGTGGAGGAAGTGCAAAAGCTGCAGTCGCAACTGGGGCTGGTGGCCTTTGTCGGCGACGGGATCAACGACGCCGCCGCCCTCACCCGGGCCGATGTGGGCATCGCCATCGGCAGCGGCACCGACATCGCCATCGAAGCCAGCGACGTGACCCTGGTGCGGAGCGACCTGGGCGGGGTGGTCTCGGCGATCCATCTCAGCCGGGCCACTTTCCGCAAGATTCGCCAGAACCTCTTCTGGGCCTTCTTCTATAACGTGGCGATGATCCCCCTGGCGGTGATCGGCTGGATGCACCCGGTGCTGGCGGAGATCGCCATGGCGGTCAGCAGCGTGTCGGTGGTGGGGAATGCAAACCTGTTGAAGCGAGTCAAAATATAGTAATCATCATTGCTTCAATTGGTAATACTCATAGGGGTTGATAAACGTGACTTGTTGCTTGATTAAGAAATCGATGGTCTTTTCAAACTCGGCAAATTGCTCGTCATTCCACATATTGGGGTGAAGCTGCAGTACAATATAATCGTTCTCCGGCTGGTAGCGGGCGATAAATTGTTCAAAATCCGGATTGCCGGCGGGGAATTCCAACTCGCCCATGCGTTTCAAGACCAGCCTGGGCGGGTCGGGCAGGCCATAATACCAGACCTTGATGTCGGCGATATCATCGAGTGCGGTTTTCGTATTTACGTCAATCCGATTACCCGGTGCGCCGAAGGTGTGGATGACCATGCCCAGCTTCGATTTCGCCAGGCGCTGGGTTCTGAGCAAATGATCTTTTTGATAGGCAAAAGCCGAATTTTGAAATTCGCTATATACCTCGCCGGCGTCACCGACTTGTTGCAGCACGTGATCATAGCCATGATTCCATATTTCAAAACGGCCGTTTTTGGCGAGTTGCTTGACGGCGGCAATATAATCGCTGTTCCCCTTTTCGAGAGAAGTGCCGATCAACCCCAGATTTGCCTTGATTTTTTTCTTTTTGATGATCCCAATAAACCTCTGCCAGCGGGGTGAAATGATATTGACTTGATCATAATCCAGGTCGTCTGCTTTTAAAAAAACCAACTGGCTGTAAATCCGGATGATCGTTGAATCGCTGCAGACTTGATGGGTGCGGTCCCGCACGACCATTTTAATGACCGCTATGCCCGCAGAATCTGGCGCGGTATACATCATGCTGCTGCCGACCGCATCCAGCCGGCCGTTATCGGTCCACCAGGAAACCGTAATATCCTGACGGGCTTCGGCCTCCATGGCGACGCTGATTATCGACGATTCATTCACCCGCATAAGCTTGTCGTAAGCCTGGACAACGATTTCCGGGCGAACATTTTCATTGGATGTCTCAACTTCTCTGCTGCAGCCGGCAAAGACAGTAACGGCAAGAACGGCCAGGCGCAAATACCGGGTAATCTTCATGCTGACGTCTTTCTTGAGAGTGAATTGAACCGCGGCTGCTGAATCTGTTATCGCAAATCCAATTATTGATCAAGCATACAAATTTACCAGGCACGAAATTCACTTCAAACAGAAATTTATCGCATGGTACACTTTCCCGTCAGCAGAGGCGGGAAGCTCGCCAGGTGAGCCTCCCCGGCTATTCCGACTGTAACGCTTTTTCGATCGCCGAGTCCGCCAGTGGCGCCATCACCTGGTATCCCGCCAGGTTGGGATGAACCCCATCTTCCGAATAAGCCGCCTTCAGGCCTCCGGCATCATCGACCATCGGGCTGAAGTAATCCAGATAAGTGAAGCCGTTGGCTTCCGCATACTGCCGGATCCATTGATTCAGCGAAATAATCTTGTCGATGGGGTGAATCTTGGGCGCCCAGGAATATTTGGCTGCCGGCAGCACCGAGGCCAGCACGACCCGGATCCCGTGAGCCTTCGCCAGTTCGGCCATAGAGGCGATGTTGTCTTCGATCATCTCCAGGGTGGCCGGGCCGGTGTTGCCGGCGATGTCGTTGGTGCCGGCCAGGATGACCACCACTTTTGGCTGCAGCGCGATCACATCGGGGCGGAAGCGGATCAGCATCTGCGGAGTGGTTTGCCCGCTGATGCCGCGGTTGAGGTAAGATTTCCCGGCGAAAAATTCCGGCTGAACCTGTCCCCACATCTCGGTGATGGAATTTCCCATGAAAACCACCCGGTTTTCATTTTCCGCCGGCAGCCCTAGCGCGGCATTCTCTTCTCGATAGCGGGCCAGATTGGCCCAATCCTGGGCCGGCAGACCCTGTCCAAGCATCGTTATTCCCCAATATAAGACTGCAACCGCAAAACCGCCTGATCTCATGATTTAATCTCCTTAGCATATCTCAAGAATTTGTAAAACAAGCTACCGATTCCGGGTGTCATTCGCAACAGCAGAAAAATCGCGGATGATTTTGTGAGATGCTTCTCAGCCTTTTTCAACGGATGATTTAGCTTTTTCGGGTATAAATGCGATGTAGTTGAATAAATGCAGAACAACTGAGCTGAAGGCGATAAACAGGTGATCGATTGAGTAAAGTCAATCCCATAGAACAGCAGCGATATGTCTTTTCGATCATAATCCCCACTTATAATCGTCCGGAGAAGTTGCGCCAGTGCCTGGAAGCGATCAGCAGGCTCGATTATCCGAAATCGCGGTTTGAAGTAATCGTGGTGGACGACGGCAGCCCGGCGGGGGTAGATACAGTGGCGGAAGCGTTTGCTGCACAGTTAGAGATCCGTTACGTCCGTCAGTCTAATGCGGGACCGGCGGCTGCCCGCAATACCGGTTCAGCAAAGGCCCGGGGGCGGTATTTGGCGTTTACCGACGACGACTGCCAGCCGGCCAGCGATTGGCTGAGCGTGTTGCAATCCGGTCTCGATAATACCCCGGACAGTATGGTCGGAGGCCGCACGGTTAACCTCCTGGCCGACAATCAGTTCGCCGCCGCCAGCCAATTGATCGTGGATATCGTTTACCGCTTTTACAATGCCGATCCGGAGCGGGCCCGTTTCTTCGCTTCCAACAACATGGCGATGCCGGCAGTGCTGCTGACCCAAATCGGCGGATTTCAACCTGCATTCCGCACCTCGGAAGACCGGGAGCTTTGCGACCGCTGGCTGCATAACGGGTATCGCATGATTTACAATCCGGAAGCGCTGATTTATCATGCCCATGACCTGACCTTTCTGGAATATTGCAAACAGCATTTTAACTACGGCCGCGGCGCACGCCATTTTCATGCAATCCGCGCCGCGCGCGGTTCCGGCACCATGCATAAGGAAATGAAGTTCCATGCCAATCTGGAAAACTGGCTGGTATATCCTTTTCGCCGGGTAAAATTGGCCAGGGCGTTCCCCCTGGCTTTTCTGCTGATCGTCTGGCAGGTGATCAACGCAGCCGGGTTTATTTGGGAAAGTGTACGCTTTAATCTGAAAGAGAGAGCAGATTCCCGATGGATTGTTCCGTGATTATCTGCACCTACAAC
This sequence comes from Calditrichia bacterium, assembly GCA_020635015.1. Classification (GTDB taxonomy): domain Bacteria; phylum Calditrichota; class Calditrichia; order RBG-13-44-9; family J075; genus JACKAP01. The sequence goes on from JACKAP010000003.1 coordinate 11,759, forward strand.
CGCGCCGATATTCTCCGGGAAAATCTCGCGACGCTGTTGCAGCAGGCATATGCGCCGGGAAAGCTGGAATTTCTTGTGGTTGACAATTGTTCCAGCGATGAGACCCCGGCAGTGGCGAGGATGTTTGCCAATCGTGGCCCCCACCCGGTACGGTATGTTTACGAAGCGCGCCAGGGCCTGTCCTATGCCCGGAACTGCGGCTTCCGCGAAGCGCAGGGCGAGATCGTGATATTCCTGGATGATGATGCGCTGCCGGAAAAAAACACCTGGGTCGCCAATCTTATCAAGGCTTTTCGGGATCCGCAGGTAGGCGCTGCCGGTGGTGATATCCATCTGCGCTGGCCGGACAGCGGCCGGCCGGATTGGGTGCATGATTTCCTGCTGCCCAATTTAGGCAAGACCATGTTCGACTTCCAGCAGGAGGCCGTGCTTCACTATCCCCACTATCCCTGGGGCGGCAATATCGCTTTTCGCAAGGCCTGCCTCCAGCAGCTAAACGGATTTTCACCCCAACTGGGCAGGAACGGTGAAGCCCAGCTATCCGGCGAAGAAACCGAAGTATGCCTGCGGCTTGAAGCTGAGGGAAAAGAGATCCGCTATGTTCCGGATGCGGCAGTCGCACATCTCGTCGCCCCGGAAAGGCTCACCCGGGAGTGGTTCCACCGCCGTGCCTACGGACAGGGGCTGTCCGATGCTGAAATTGCCCGTCTCCATGCCGGCATGCGGCAAGGTGTGATACAGTTGATGCGTAACATCCTCAAGGTGGCGATCTACCTGGCCGGCAAGACAACTTATGTATTGACCAGAAATCCGCGGATGGCAACGTATTGCAGCTATCAGCTTACCTTCTCACGGGCTTATATTATGCGAATGCTGAACTTACGCTAGCGCGGTATCTTTATGGAAAAGATCACTTATTTAATCGCCAATTATAACAACGGCCGGTATATCGCCGACTGCCTCGCATCGCTGACCGCCCAGACGGATCCGAACTGGCAGTGCCTGATCGTCGACGATCACAGCAGCGATGATTCGCTCGAACGGATCCGCGAGTTGCTCAACGAGAAGATCACCTTGCTGGTCAACGATGTCAATCTCGGATATATTGGCACTTTAAAAAAACTGATCGAACACGCCGGGACGGATATTGTCGCTATCCTGGATCCCGATGACGCCCTCGCGCCGGAGACCACCGAGGCGCTGTTGAAGATCTTCCAGGCACATCCCGAAACCGGTTTCGTTTATTCCAAATACGCGACATACGATGCCGAATTGCAGACCCCGATCGAGGAGTACGGGGACTGGATTCCGGCGCATCGTACCAGTCTGGAGGATAGCCACATTGGCGCCATTCGCTGCTTCCGGAGAAGCGTCTACCGGCAAACCTCCGGATTGGATGAGCGGATGCGCTATGCGGAAGACCGCGATCTGGTATACAAATTGGAGGAAGTAACGGCGCCGGTGTTTGTAGACCGGGTGCTCTATCGCTACCGGATCGTGCCCGGCTCACAATCGAACGATCCGCTCAAACGGGAGATCGGTTTCCGGAATTTTTTCAAAGCGCGGCAGCTTGCGTTGCAGCGGCGGAACATCCGCGGATTCGAAAAATGGTTCTACTATTTGTTCTTTTATGAACATCTATGGCGGAACAGCGCCGGTACGCCGCGATGGCTGCAGCGGCTGGTTCTGAAATACGGGATACGGCTTTACACGCTCGACTTCTTGCTGGGTATCCGCTCCGGCGGCCGACTGCGTCGCGCTCTGCCGCGCATCCAGATGCCTGAGGTTCCCCCGGAGCCAATGCTGGAGCGGTTGCGAGGGGTTGCCTGCTATGTCAACGTCTATCCCGAGCCAGTCCGGCCGTTCCTCCTGCAGGAGATCGCCCGGCTGCAGCAATCAGGCATTCCGGTGTGGGTGATCGCAAACCTTGCCGGCAGTGGGGGCCGGCTGGATGGGGAAATCCGGGAGTCGGCCGGGAACCTGATCTATGCTTTCCCACTTCAGATTCGATTGTTGCTCGGACAGTTATTGCGTCTGGCGCTGACTGCTCCGGTAAAATGCCTGCGCCTGATGGCCGGGCTGCACCGGCAGCATCATGGTGAAGATAAATCGCTGCTCGGTGACCTGTCTTGTTTTGCCCAGGCGGTCAATATCAGCGCCTTTTTACGGCGCTATCGATGCGGACATCTTCACTGCCCTTCAACCGACCGGGAAGCGGTCGTCACCCGAATCGCCGCTGCGCTCGCCGGCATCCCGTTCTCCATCCGGACAATACCCGAGCATCTTAAGTCGCCCGGATCGTCACCGCTCCCGGTAATCCCAAACAAACCAGTGGTAAAACATGCAAATCCGGCCGGACTTTAAAGCTGAATCCAGGATCCTGGCAGAAACGGTCCGGCCGTATGCCGGCTATTTCCTGCTGTTGATCGTAGGCGCCTTTCTGAGCGCCCTGTTCGATGGCATTTCCATCGGCACGCTGGTCGTATTTCTCAACAACAGCCAGGCGCCGCCGGATGATCCGGGACAACCAATAGCCTTCCTGGCATGGATCGGGCGCATATTGGCGCCATATGGGTTTGAAACCCAGCTCCTCCTGGGCATCGGCCTGGTGGTCGGGGCAATTTTGCTGAAGAATGTCTTCCTGACCCTCGCCGGAAAGTTGAGCCGCCGTATTACCAGTTGGATCGTTATCGACTTGCGCGGCACTGCCGTAAAGCTGTTGCTGGAAGTATCCATCGGATTTCACCGTCGCTCAAAAACCGGCGACCTGGTGACCCGGGCAGTTGAATTCACGGTTTATATCCAGGCCTTGATCCAATACATGGTCACGCTGATCATCGATCTGCTGACTTTCCTGGTGCTGTTTCTCCTGCTGCTTCTCCTATCCTGGCAGTTGACTCTGGTGACGGTCTGCCTGGGGCTGCTGTTGGGGCTGGCGCTATCAAAATATACCCGCCGGTTAAAGCCCCTGGGAAAGCAACTGGCCCTGCAGAACCGCGACCTCTACGCCACGATGTATGAGAGTTTGAACGGGATCGAGCTGATCAAATCCTTCGGCCAGGAAAAACCGCGGGAGCGTTCCCTCCGGAACATCATTTCCCGTCAGCAGGAGCAGGTTTACCGGCTGCAGTTCCGGACATTTCTGATCCATCCTTTCACGGAGGTGCTGGGTATTCTGGGTCTGGGAGGATTGATGGCGGTCGCCCTGCTCCTCTACGAGATGAACACCCATCTGCTCCTGACCCGTCTGGTGCCGTTTTTATACATCCTGAACCGCTGCATACCGGTGCTGAAGTCGATAAACCTGGGTAAGGCGGAGATCGTCAATCATTGGCCTTATCTCAGCATGTTTTACGATCTGCTGCGCCGGGATGATAAGGAATTTATTCTGAATGGCCGGGAGACTTTTCCAGGGCTCCGCAAGGGGATCCGTTTTCAGGACGTCACGTTTACTTACCGAGATACCAGCCAGCAGGTGTTAAATAAAGCTAATTTTTATATCCCGGCGGGTAAGACCACCGCGATCGTCGGGGAATCCGGCGCCGGGAAGTCGACCATCGCCAGCCTGCTGTTGCGGTTTTTTGATCCCACTGAGGGGCAGATCCTGATTGGCGGCACCCCGCTGCCCCAGTTAGACCTGACATCCTACTACCGTCGCATCGGGGTGGTCAGTCAGGACACGTTTTTGTTCAATGATACGGTGCGGAACAATCTCATGTATGGCCTGGGGCAGGAATTATCCGAGAATGAGATCCGGTCGGCGGCGGAAAAAGCCGGCGCACATGAGTTTATCACCGCGCTGCCCCAGGGATACGACACGCTGTTAGGGGAGCGGGGAATGAAGCTCTCCGGAGGGCAGCGCCAGCGTATCTCGATCGCCCGCACTATTCTACGCGATCCGGAGATCCTGATCCTGGACGAAGCCACCAGTTCGCTCGACATGAAAACCGAGCAGTTGATCCACCAGGCGGTTTTCGCCCTCAGCCGGAACCGCACCGTCATCATTATTGCCCACCGCCTGTCGACGGTGAAGGATGCCGACCAGATCATCGTGCTGAAAGATGGACGGGTGATCGAAAGCGGAAAACCGGCCGAGCTATATCACCAAAAAGGGGCGTATTACCGCCTGGCGAATACTGACCACTGACAACTATTTCAAATACACCACCTTCTCCACCACTCGCTGCACCCGGCCGCTATGCGCTGCGCGAAAGACGCCGCTAAAGAGGTAGAGGCCGCTGCTCACCGCTTGCCCGGAACGGTTGCGGGCATCCCAGGCATACTGATGCTCCCCTGGAGGCAGGCTGCCGCTGAACAGCTGCGCCACTGCTTCGCCCAACAAATTGTATACCGTCAGTACAAATTCTCCCTGTTCCGGCAGGTTCACATGCAGCCGGGTTTCCGGATTAAAGGGGTTAGGGTAGGCCCGAAGCAGCAGCGCGCTGCGCGGCGGCGTTGCATCCGCCGCCGCTATGGCGGTCGGCTGCACCACCAGGCGGAGGGAGTCGATCAGCAGCGGGGATTTGTCGGCCTGCTGGTAATAGCCGGCAAAGCGAACGATTTCCGGCGATGAATATTGGAACAGATGCATTGCCTCGCTGGGGGTGATCGATTGGTAAAGCAGCTTCGCCGTCACGGTGTAGGAGGATGCAGGGGAGAGGCCGGCGATGCGGTAGGTGATGGTGTCGCTGCCGCTGCCTTCCTGGCCGTTGCTGCGGTTGAAGTTGGGATCCTGGGCGGCCAGGCCGGTAATGGCGGTAGAATCGTAATGCACCCCATCGCTGCGGAAGCCGGCCGGAGGGATGCGGTTATCCTTGGCATAACCCGCTGCGCGCAGCAGGGTGTAGGTCACCTGCCCGTCGACATCCTTCAGAATTGACTGATAAACCGCCACCTGACCGGGATCGTTGATCACATCATGATGCGGCTCGTACGGTGAATCCAGCCCGACAATCTCCCCGCTGGTTTCATTCCAGGCGCCGGATTCGAACACCTTCTGCTGCGCCGGATCGCTAACGGCCAGGTTCGCCCATACCCTTCGGCTGGGATATCCGCTGGGCAGCTTATGCCCGGCCCGGTTGCGGATGGCCAGTTTGATCTCCAGGTCGCCGTCACTGCGCCAGCGGGCGGCGGCGGAGAGCTCGGCGGTCTCCCGGCGTAGCAGCTTGAGGGTGCGGGCGATGGTGCTGTCGAAATGGGCCGGCTCGGCAGTCGCCCCAATCTCCCCGGCATGATCGCGCAGGATGCCCAGCATAAAGGCATTTGCGCCGACGAAGGCATGTTTGTAGAAGGGGGTGCGAGCGTTCAGCATCAGGGGCTGATTGGAAATCATAACCGGATAATCGAGTGCCGGTGCGTGGCAGCTCTGGCACTGGATGTCCTGCGCCGGGTAGATACTGTTTTTCCACTCTAAATAAGGGGTTTGCTCCGGGGCCTCGCCGACGATCTGCCCGTTATTGTCGACTGTTGGGGTGAAGAGGGTATGGCAGGTGGCGCAATGTTCGGAGGTGAGCATGTGCGGGCCGTGTACCGGGGTGTAGTGCACGGTGGTCACCATCAGGTTGGGATGCTGGGGGTCCTCATACGGTCCGTAGATCAGCCGATAGTTCTCGATCACGTATCCCCCGTTGAAACTGGATCCCTGCCCGAAGTTGATGTCCTGGATCTGGTGACAGACGGTACAGCTGACCCCGTCGAGGGCCAGGGTGTCCTGCTGCAGGGCTTGAAGGGTGTAGGGAATGCCGGCGGCCACTGCCTCGCGGTGACCGATCGGGGCATGGCAGGTGGTGCATTCATTTTCGATCAGGGTCTGTAGCTGGGGATTTGCCGCCACCTCCGCGGTCACCCGTGCCTGCCAATAGGGATCTTTGGCGGAATTGGCCATCATCGTAGCCCGCCAATAGGTTACCGGAGAGATGTCATCGCCGTTGGGGCCTAACAAAGCAGCCGTATTGGGCGTGCCGGGCGCATGACAGACGGCGCAGTTGCCGGAACCGCTGAAGATGGTCGATTCCTGGGTGGGGAGGGGTTGGGCATGAAGGAAGAAGGTCTGAAGAAAAGTCAGCAGAAAAAATATGGCTGTGATCCTGGGGGTATACATGGCGACTCCGCTTTTTGTAGTTACCCGTAGTGATTGGGATTAATACCCGGTTCTATTTTGCCAAAAACATATTTTTTTTACCACGCAACACCCTTAACATAAGGCCAAAGCGGCAATATCAAAAATAGTATTTAACGGGAGATGCGATGGATTACCAGGCTATTTTAGAGGAGATCGCCGAGGAGGTGCAGCCCTTTTTCGGTAAAGGCCGGGTGGCCGACTATATTCCCGCCCTGGCCGGGGTGGCGCCGGGGAAGTTTGGGATGGCGGTACATACCGTGCAGGGAGAGACCTTCCACTGGGGAGATGCCGCCGAGCCCTTTTCGATTCAGAGCATTTCCAAGCTATTCACCCTGACCATGGCGATGCGTTTTATCGATGACAAGATCTGGGAGAGGGTCGGGAAGGAGCCCTCCGGCAACCCCTTCAACTCCCTGGTGCAGTTGGAATACGAACAGGGTATTCCCCGAAACCCTTTGATCAATGCCGGAGCGATGGTGATCACCGATTACGTGATCTCCCACACCAGCGATACCCGGGCGGCCATCCTCTCTTTTGTGCAATATCTGGCCGGAAGTGACGGCGCCGCCTACGACGAGCAGGTCGCCCGTTCCGAGAAGGAGACCGGGCACCGCAATGCCGCGCTGGCCCATTTCCTGAAAAGCTACGGCCGGCTGGACAATCCGGTGGATACGGTGCTGGATGTGTATTTCCATCAGTGCTCCCTGACCCTGAGCTGCCAGGGCCTGGCCCGGGCGTTCCTTTTCCTGGCCAACCAGGGAGTTTTTCCGCAAAGCAAGGCCCGGATCATCACGCCTCGCCAGACCAAGCGAATTAACGCTGTGATGCTCACCTGCGGCATGTACGATGCGGTCGGCGATTTCGCCTTCTGGGTCGGTTTGCCGGGCAAAAGCGGGGTCGGTGGCGGAATTGTGGCGGTGGATCCCGGCGAGTTGTGCCTGGCGGTATGGTCGCCGGAGCTGAATGCCTCCGGCAACTCGCTGGTCGGAGCCAAGGCCCTGGAGCTATTTACCACTAAAACCGGGCGGTCGATCTTCTAAAGCGGCATCACGTCGGCTACGATCGGCAGATGATCGGAAATGCGGGGTTGCCGGTCGGCGGGCAGATCGATCACCTGGGGCGGACCATATTCCCCGCAGGGCTGGGTGAGCACCCGGAAGCGCCGCGCAGCCAGCCAGTCCAGCCGCATCGGCACCCTGCCATTCCAGGGGCAGAGCAGGCGGGCGGCGGTGTCGAACATCCAGCCAGACAGCAGGTGGTTCCGGGTTTTCAGGCGCAGGGTCGGTTCGTGTATATCGTAATAAAGCGTTGCCCGGCTGCTGTCGTTTAACTGCTTGAAGTCGAATCCATAGCGCCGGAACATGTCAAACACGCACTTTTCAAAGAAAACTTCCGGCGTCATATAATGCGCAATGCCGGCCCGGATGCCCAGGAAGACCGTCTTATAAAGAAAGCTGAGAAAGAGCCGCCATTTGTTTTCCAGATGATAGGTATGGGTGTTGAGGTCGCCGCCAAATATCTGCCCCTGCGCCGGCGAGGCCCGGAGGGTGCGCAGGATACATTGCAACTGCCAGGCGCGTTGCAGGGGCGAGCTGTGCAGATCGAGGTGCCCGGCGGCGAAATCATATAGCCCTCCGCCGATGGCGATGCGGCAGATCAGGGCCCGCCGCCGCCCCAGGCGCTTTTCCAGCCCGCCAAAATAATCTTTAAATGCCGGCAGGACCGGCGCAATGCAGGCATGCATTTTATGCCGTGATAAAATTGCGGTACCGTGCAGGGAAAGGGTGTTTTCCAATTCATGCGACTGCTCCCCTTCATCGCCCTTGGCCAGTACCAGAAAAGAATTGGCAAAACAGTAGTTCAGCTTCAGACGCCGGGCAATTTCCCGGGGAATATTAAAATTGCCGCTCCGCCCCATGCCGATATCCACTTCCGTCAGCAGCAGCACATCGGCGCGGGCCAGCACCGGGTTATGCGCCAGGGTGTCGATGATCCCGCTCAGATTGATGCCGCGCTCGATATTCCAGGCCGCCACCCGGATTGCCTCCCCCGGGGCGGCCTCGCCGTCATAATGATTCTCCCACTCCAGCCCGTTCTCCACCCGGTGGATCTCCCGGCTATATTGACGGAATAACCCGGACTTTTGGAACGCCCGGCGCGACTTAAATGTTTTGATCTCGTCGAAGATCGGGTTGAGTTGATGGGTCAACTGCTGCGCTGCGCTGGGGAAGTGAAATTCCATCGGCCTTTTTTTGTGGTTGACAGAAGGTGCTTTCGACAGTTAATTATCGCTGCCGGTGACGGTATGCGCCGGCGCAGTCAATTATGGAAACGGCGCAGGATGAATTCAAGGAGAAAATAAAATTGATTTGCATCTTTGCTTATGCTGATGACCGTGCGGGTGTCGGAGCATGCGCTCGCACATTACGGCGCCATGCCCCATGCCCCATGCAATAAATCCCGCATGGTTCTCAGTATGAGCATGCAAATTTATGAGAAATCGATCACAGGACCCCGGATTTATGGCACCTATCTTTCATCGGTATCATTTTGATCAGAAAAGATACTACCGTCTTCACCCGGCTTCGATCCGCGACCGGATCATGGCCCAGTTAATTGACGGGATGATCCTTGGCTTCATTTGCAGCGGATTGTTTTATATGTTCAGTGACGGCAATCTTTACAGTGTCTGGGTATCGCCGATGGTTCCGCAGTATATCGTTGAGGCGGCCGCCGGGTATTCGCCTGATCCGGCCGACTTCTGGTGGGGCGGTTATTACGGTACTTTCACCCTGCCCTATGGAAAAACCATTCATTTGAGCTATCCTTCTCCCTTGCTTTGGCTGATTTACATCATCTATTATGCCGGGCTTACCGGTGTTTATGGTCAGACTCCGGGGAAGATGGCTAAAAAACTGGTGGTGCTGGATTCCGCACAAAACCGGATTTCCGGAGCTGCCGCCGTGCGGCGCTGGTTGGGGTACCTGGTGTCGGTGCTGCCCCTGGGAATCGGCCTGTGGTGGAAAATTTCCGTTGCGCCCGGACAAACCTGGCATGATGCGATCAGCCGGTCGCAAGTTTATATGTTCGACCGCTCGTAACACCAGAATTTATTGCAGGATAATGCTGAAAATTGCAGCAGCGTTTCACAAAATTCGGTTGCATATTGACAATTATTTTACCATTATTCAGGAAACTGAGGTAAAGCCATGCTGGGTAAGCGGATTAAGAAAAAGCTCGGGATCATCAAAAAAACCGAAATACTGTTGCGGCTTGTCCAGGATGACCAGCCGCTGGATGATATATATCAACAATTAACCGCCCCGCAAATGCAGGATCTGCGGAATTATCTTGAACAGCAAATCGTGCATTTCTCAGCGCTGCGGGATGAGGAACCGTTGACGGTAGCGACTATCAAGGCGAAGCTGGAGCCGGTACCGAACTATTATCATAATCAGTATTGCCGGGAGCCTCTGGAAGCTTGCATCAATGAAACCTGCATGGCCTCCAATCCCAGTTGCTTTTCCAATAAGATGAAAACGCAACTGAAAGTGACACTGGCGATCCTGAGAACGTATCTCACGCCGGTGGAAAAAGAGACCCCCCAGCCGGGCTTGTAACCCTCTACCCCGGAGGTGCCTGCCCACCCATGATCTTATTTATATTCTCGTTCATCCTGTGATAAGTTTTTTGTAGTTATAGATTTCTCACAAAATACGTTCGAAATGACAGCGTTGTGTCATTCCGAGGTGCCAGCCGAGGAATCTGTAATTTTAGAGAACTTAATTCACAATGTATAAATACATAATTGATAAAATAATACAATCGCAATTGCCGATTTAAATGGATTTGGGTCGGCAGCTATTTACAAAAAGAGGGGTTAGCCTATGTCCTTTTTGCGAAAGAAAAAACACGGAAGTAACGGTCATGGTGCCCGCCAGGGCAGCGGCGAATTTGTGCTGGATGATGAACACCAGGTTGTATTGAATTCCCGGGGACTGGTACCGGTGGTCCTACAGGATATCATCAGTGATGAAGTGCTTCACCTGGGGTATATGGATCGCTGGGCCTTGAATAGCACGCTGGAGGAAAAGACGGTGTACTACTACCGGCGTTCCAGCGGGCGTCTGGAGAAATTCGGAGAGAAGAAAGGCCTTGAATATGAAGTTAAATCGATTAAATTAGATCGATCCCGGCGTTCGATCCTGATGAGAGTGCTTTCCCGGGATGAGTCGACTGTAATTGAATCTTCATTCATACACGAGATCGAGGTCCTGACAGAGAGGTAGCTTGCTGCTATGAAAAAAATCCGGAAAGTTCTGGTTGCCAATCGCGGAGAGATCAGCATCAGAATTATGCGCACCTGCCGGGAAATGGGTGTGAAGACCGTGGCGGTCTATTCTGAGGTAGACCGCCAGTCGCCCCACGTGGCCATGGCCGATGAAGCCTACTGCATCGGGCCGGCAGTGGCGGCGGAGAGTTATCTGAATATCCCCAAAATTCTGGATGTCGCCAAACGGGCCGGGGCGGATGCGATCCATCCCGGCTACGGTTTTCTGGCGGAAAATGCCCGCTTTGCCCGGGCCGTGCTTGATGCGGGACTGATCTTCATCGGCCCCAATCCCGACACCATCAGCCTGATGGGCAGCAAAACCGAGTCGCGTAAAACCATGATGGATGCCGGCGTTCCGGTGGTGCCCGGCGCCCGCGATGCCCTGGAAACGGTGGAAGACGCCCGGGCGATGGCCGATCAGATGGGCGGCTATCCGGTACTGATCAAAGCCGCTGCCGGTGGGGGAGGGAAGGGGATGCGCACCGTGCGCCGCCCGGAAGACCTCGCCCGCGCTTTCGATGCGGCCCGGGGTGAAGCGCAGAAAGCCTTCGGTGATGCTACCGTCTATGTCGAAAAATTTATCGAAGCCCCCAAGCATATCGAAATTCAGATTATTGCCGATCAGCATGATAATGTGCTCTACCTCTGGGAGCGAGACTGTTCGATCCAGCGCCGCCATCAGAAGGTGATCGAAGAATGCCCCTCGATGGTGCTGACCCCCGAGCAGCGGGAGGCGATGGGAGCGGTGGCGGTGCAGGCCGCCCGGGCCTGTGGTTACGTCAATGCCGGGACCGTGGAATTTCTCTTTGACAGCGAAGGCCATTTTTATTTCCTGGAGATGAACACCCGCCTGCAGGTGGAGCATCCGGTGACCGAAGTGGTGCTGGGGCTCGACCTGGTGAAGCTGCAGTTGCTCGCCGCCGAAGGTCATCCGCTGCCCCTGCGCCAGGAAGACCTCTCGCCCCGCGGCCATGCCCTGGAATGCCGCATCAACGCGGAGGATGTCTACAACAATTTTGTACCCTCTACCGGGCAGGTGACCCACCTGAAGCACCCCGAGGGCCCCGGGGTACGGGTCGATAGCGGCATCACCGCCTTCTCGGAGATCTCCCGCTTCTATGATCCGATGGCCGCCAAGCTGATCACCTGGGCGGAAACCCGCGACGAGGCGATCGAGCGCATGAAACGGGCGCTGCTGGAATTTCAGATCGAAGGCATTAAGACCACCATCCCGTTCTGCCTCGCCGTGCTGGACCATCCCGAATTTCGCAGCGGCAAGTTTACCACCAAATTTGTGGAGCAATACTGGGACTCCCTCAAAGCCGCCGGCAGTGCCGACGCCGATCTTCTGGAGGTGATTGCCGCGGCAGTGGCCTATCACCAGGATCAAGCCGGCGCGGCCACCCGCGCAGAGGTGAACCACGCACCGGGCCGGGCGGAAATCTCCCCCTGGAAAATGCGGGCTTTGCAAGACATGCGGAGGTCGAAATGAAATACTTCCTAAAAAGAGCCGATGACTTTGCCGAGGTGGATATCGTTGCTGAAAACGGCCAGTTGGCGATTCACAAGGATGGCCGGAACTACCAGGTCGATCTGGTCAGCCTGGGCAACAACCGCTATTCCCTGGTGATCGATCACCAGGTTTATTCGGTGGAAGCGGTGAATGATTCCCGCACCGTGCGCCTGGTGCTGAATCAACGCGAATATCAGGTGACCGTGCTGAACCAGCGCCAGAAAGTGGCCCAGGATCTCTTTGGCGACAGCGATGCCGATGATCTGCAAGGCGATGTGAGCGCTCCGATGCCCGGCATGGTGCTGAAGATCGAAGTGGCCCCCGGCCAGCAGGTGGAGCAAGGACAGCCGTTATTGATTATCGAAGCGATGAAAATGGAAAATGAAATTCGATCACCGATCAGCGGAACGGTGACCGAAATCCTGGTTAAGCCGAATCAGGCTGTGGAAAAAGACGATACCATGATCCGGATCGAATAACCGCCCGCGAAAAATACCGTTTGCGCATTTGTTGTCAACATCACGCGATTCCGCCGTTTTTCGACTACCTTAGATTGCATGCCCGGCCGCCGGACAGCGTTTTGAGCGGCTGCCAAATAGATATCTTACAATCAAAAGGTCGTGAAGAATGAGACGCAGAATTGCTGGCATTATGATATCTGGTTTGCTCGGCCTTCTGCTATTCCCCTCTTGTACAACGCAGCGGATAACGCCCGCTCAACCTCCACAATATACGGAAGAAATCAACCGACTACAGGCACAGCTGCAGCAACAGCCCGATGATGTGAACGCCTTGCGGGAACTGGGCGTGCTGTATCATAAAACCCGAGAACACCGGAAGGCGATTGCCGTTCTGAAAAAGGTGCTGTCCCTCCGCCCCGCAGATTTACGCAGCGCCTGCTATCTGGGGTTAAGCTATGAGTTTAGCCGCGAATTTCTCCTGGCGAAAAGCAGCTATGAATCCGCCCTGAGTGATAGTTTACAAAATGCCTACCATCGTTGGCTGCGCGGCCGGGTGAACTTGTTGCATCGAAGACAGTTGCGTAATGAACTGGTGCTGATGCTAAAACAAAACAGCCGCTACCCGAGCGGCGTTCCCGCCGGTTCGCCGCGCCAAAAAGTGGTCGTGTTACCGGTAACCTATCTTGGCAACGACAATAAGCTGGCTGTGCTCGGCAAAGGGTTTACCGAGATGCTGATCGCCGATCTATCGCGAATCGAGGCGCTGAAGGTGGTGGAACGGATGGAGGTGGAAATGCTGATGGAGGAGGTGCAGCGGCGGGAATCGCTGCGGCAGGTGCAGAATACCACCTCGGGCATCGGCCGATTGCTCGAGGCCGACATCATGATTCGCTGCGGATTTAATGTGCTCGACGGGCAAATCATCTGGGATGTGGCGCTGTGGGATCTCTCCAACGGGGAATTTCCCGGCACCAGTACCATCGCCGGCGATTTGAACGAGATGCTTCATCTGCAGAAGGCAATTACCTTTGATCTGGTCGATGCGCTGCAAATCGAGTTAGGCCCGGCGGTGCGGAAGCTGATCGAGATGGAGCCTACCGCCGACTTCCAGGCCTTCCTGGCCTATAGCGCCGGCCTGGCGAAGGAAGATAGCGGCGCTTATGAAGAGGCGCTGATCTATTTGCAGAAAGCGCTTGAATTAGACCCGTCATTCAGCGCTTGCGCCGCCAAAATCGATGAAAACATTGCCCTCACCCTCGCCTTAAAAGACCCGGACAAAGCCGCGATGGGTGGCGGGTTTGCGGGACGTGCCAGGTAGGGTCGAGTCGCGACTTGATTTATATTACATTAAGCTTTTTAAAATTCAGGTATTTGGGTAGATGAAGCGATGGAATTGAGGTTTTGCGCGTTCTTCCTTTTATAGCGACACTATGAATAGTGTCGCTATAAAAGGAATAGCTACCCAAATACAAATTCAGGATCAGCACTTGGTCATTGGTTATTGGCAAAGAACTGCCTTAACCAAAAGCCAAGAACCAATGGCCAACGACAATTTATAAAGTGCAAATTACTCAACCTTACTCCTCATAAACCTCATAAATCTCCCCCTCCCAATACACCAGCACGTTCCTACCCAGAGAAAGATAGCGCACGAATTCCGCCGGCTTATCGAGCAAAGCAAAATATTCATCGCTGCCAAAACGTATTCGCTTCACCGGGGCGGCGGCGTTGGCGGAAACCTCCGCATCCACCCAGTTGCTGCCATTCTGGTAGAAAGCCCGGCCGTTCATCATGCGCATCTGCTGCAGCACATTTTGTTGCCGGCCATCGCGAGCGCGGTAGGCAAGGCGGTCGGCTCCCGGGCGGGTGCGTGCCAGGTTGTCAGCATCGCGCATTCCCTGCACATCTTGACTGCTGCGCACACTGCCGCCGCCGCTCTTTTTTTGGAGCGACAGGTAATCATCCGTCGCATCCTGCCGGAGCTGGGTGTCGCTGTCAAAATTTGGGCGCAGCAGTTGGAAGCGCGGCGCCAGCTGGCGGCGCACCACCCGCTGTTCCTCGTCTTCAACGATCAGGTAGCTGGTGTAAGGCGTGATGATCCCGTATGTGCGGGCCAGTTCGATAATCTCTTGCTTCAATTCCTCATTTTCACCCTTGAGGCGGATCTGGTCGAGCATATAACCCACCGCCCGCGAGGCCCACAGCGCCGGGATGAAGTCGTGGCGCGTTTCATCCTGCGCAAATACTGCTTTTGCCTCAAAATTCCGGGGCGATTGATTGACGGTGCCGCTGAGGCGGATGGCGGCCCTGCCGCTGTTACGATAGCGCCCCAGCACCGTCAGGGAGCCGCCCTGAAAAAGGTCCGGCAACTGCACCGGGTAGAGACGATTGACCCGCACTGCCCCGGAGACATCCAGCTGCAGGCCGGTCAGCACCGGGGAGGCGACTTTGGTATAGAAATCGGAAATCTTGATCTCGATATCTTCGGTGGGGGAGATGTAGCTGCGGAAGGCGTGGGTCGCTTCGGTGAGCTTGTCCAGCAGATGGGTGTTGATTTCTTCCCCGATGCCGAAGGTGAAGATCCGGGTCTGGTGGAGATTGAGGCCGCGGATTTTCTCCAGCAGCGCGCCTTCTTCGATCTCTCCGATCGTCGGCTTGCCGTCGGTGATGAATACCACGAAGTACGGGCGTCCGGGTTCCGGGCGGTTTTCCAGGGCGAGTTGCAGCGCCGCCTCGATGTTGGTGCCGCCGATGGCCCGCAGGGCATCGATGAAGGTCGCTGCTTCCCGGCGATGGCCCTCATCTGCGTCAGCCAGTTCCCGGAACAGCGCCTCTGCCTGGGTCGAGAAGCGGATGATCTGAAAACGGTCGCCCCGGTTGAGGTTCTCGATGCAGAAACGCAGCGCTTTTTTGGCTTGATCGAGCTTCTGTCCGGCCATGCTGCCGGAAACATCGAGCACGAAGGCGATATCTTTGTCGATCACTTCCGGGCGGGGATTAAACGCCGGGCTGATGCTCAGCATAAAGAATCCTTCATCCTTGCCGGACTGATAGGTCATCAGAGACAGCCCCAGCGGATCCTCGCCCTGGCGGAAGTAGAGTTTGAAATCGCGGTCCGGCTTGACCCGGTTTGCTTCGTACCCGACGACCGCCTCGCCGCTACCGCTGCGGTGAATATCGACCTCGTGGGTCGGACAGTAAATGTTCTGTATGTTCTGCTGTGAGCGGATATTGACCTGGATGCGCAGGGATTCCAGGGGCCGGGAAGAAAATTTTTCGGTGTTGAGGGGATACCGGTATTCCACCGTGCCGCTCTCTTTCGGGAGCACCTCGCTGTAGCTGATCTTGACCCGTTTCTCACTGCCGGGTTCAATCGGGAAGATGCGTACCTTCAGCATCCCCTGGCCGCTGTATTCCAGCAATGCCGGATCAATCATCCGGCGCACGATGTCCTGGTAGATCTTCCGCGCCTTGTCGGCATCCAATAGCTCCGCTTCGGTCTCCTTACCGTCGATAAACATGCTGAATTTGCTGATGGTGGCCCCGGCGGGAATCGGAAAAATATAGTAGCCTTCCAGGCGATTGGGGGTGGGGTTGACGAAAATTTGGTCGATGTGGGTAACGGCAGCCTGGTCACTGATGTTTACCGTCACCAGGTGCTGCTTTACCGCCAGGGGAAAGGGATCGAACGACACCACCGGCCGGGGGCGGGGCGGAATTGGGCGGGGAGGTTCGATGATGATGAAGCCGTCTCCCAGCAGCGGCAAAGCCGTCAATATCAGGGCCCACACCATAAGGAGGCGCAGTTTGCGATGAGAATATTTCATGATTTCCTCTTAATTATCGCCACAGAGACACAGAGATCACAGAGTCGTGATAGGCCAAATAAGAATAATCTCTGTGCTCTTTGTGTCTCTGTGGCAATCATATCTTTGATATACGATAGTTTGTTATTTAATCGATCCTTAGTCAAACCGATACTGCTTGCGGGCTGCCTGCTCCCGCACGGTGCGGATAATCGCGTCGTCGAGGGTGTTGCTGTCGAGCTGTTCCCGGCGTTTGGCATCCACATACTGGCGGCGTTCCTTGCTCAGGGCCTGGATTTGCTGCTGAATCTCCGCCCGGCGCTGCTTTTGTTTCGCGATAAACTGTTTCCGTTCTTCGGGGCTCATCTGTTGCATTGCTTCCGGCAGTTGATCTGCTTGGATATCATCCAGGCTGACGCCACCTTCATCGAGGGCATCGACCAGGTCCCAATCCGCACTTTTATAGCTGGAGGCGGATTTTGCCACCGCCCGCTGCGACAGGTTGGCCGCGCCATATCCGGCGGCGTTGCGGTCCTGGGCCAACTGGCGTTCGCGGCGGGCAAGGCCGGCACTCCCAAAGGGGATATAGGTGTCGTTCAACTGCTCGTTTAAGCGGTTGATCTGCGCATCCTGCGGGGCATTGATATGCACCACCGCCTCATCCTGATCGATATTCATATATTTACCGTCGGCCAGATCGGCGCCCTTTTTCCAGTCGGTGCGGATGCCCTCTTCGTGATCGCCGCAGAAGATGGTATTGACAATAATGCTCCGGCCGATGGCGTCGCGGCAGGAGGCTTCGAAATCAACGCTCCCCTGAGAAAACGGTTCATTGCCGGCAATAAAAATCACCTTCAGCTCGTTGGCGCCGCTATCCCATTTCAAATCCTTCACTGCGGAACGAATCACCCACCCGCAGTATTCATTGCCACCGTTGGTGGTCAGGCCGAACAGGTCCTCGGAGATGCGGTCCAGATCGGTTGTCAGAGGGGTTACCATGCGGATATACCCCTCACCGGAAGAAAGATTGTCGTTGCCATATTCGTATAGCGCAATTTCCAGGGCCGGAGGCTGGCCGTTCTGCCGGGCCAGGGCGAATTCGTTCACCACTTTCCAGAGCTGGGATTTTGCCTGCTCGATTAGCCCATCCATGCTGTTGCTGGTGTCCAGCAGCAGCGCCACCTGGATCTTGCCGCCGTTGCTCTGCTGCGCCATCCCGCCATAGCATAGCAGGATGAGCAGTGCGAAAATGCCGATAATTCGATGTCGCGTCATATCAACCCCTTTTTGGTTGTTGGCTTCTATTGTTATATGCGGGGATAAACCTTTTCGCTTATCGACAGATTATTGCGTCAGCACTATGCTTGTACAATTCGAAAAATGCAGGAATGTTCCGGAGGGAATTAATTGTTGGTAGGGCAGTAGAAAAACCAGCCCACGGATGACACGGATTAATCCGTGTCATCCGTGGATTCGGTCTTTGAAAACCTATTATTTCCGCGCAATGCTCATCTGCACCACCGCTTCCAGTTTTTTCAGGGTTTTCTGGTCGTTGGGCAGGATCTTCAGCATATTGCGGTAGTTCTGGATCGCAGTATTGTAGTGCCTTTTTTCCCGGGCAGCTTCTGCTTTTTCTTCGTAATAATTTATTACCAGCGCCTGCATTTCCAGGGCATCGGCGTTGGTGGGGTCCAACTGCAGCACTTCCGCAGTATAGGTGATGACGTTGCGGCCTTCCGGCACCAGGAAACGTTGTTTCCGGAAGGCGGAGCGGGCATCTTGCAGGAGTGAGGCGACCCGTTCGGTCTTCTGGCGCTGGGCTTCGGCGAGAATTGTTTTGATTTCTGCGACCCGGTTATGAGCGATCGGCGCCAGGTGATCTTCGGGGAATTGCAGGGAAAATTTCTGGTAAATCGCCATCGAGGCCAGGTAGTTGCGGCTGTTGTACTGCGTTTCGGCTTCTGCAAACAAGGCGCTGGCGCTGGCGCCTTCACCCGGGCGAAGCATCAGTACGCCTGCTGCCAGGATTGCCAGCAGCGTAATAGTGGCGATCACCAGGTAGAGCGGGGGTTTCCTCCGGGACGATGTTTCCGCCGGCTGATTTTGGCCCATGGCCGCGCCGTTAGACCGCGGATCGGGATGACCGTTGCCGGTTCTGGAGGAGACGGCCTCCTCATCGCTTGACGGGTATCCGCCGGCGTGCCGGGAAGAACGGCCCGGTGCCGGGGCGGTATCGACCGGGGTCAGGTTCGGCTGCTGTGCTTGACGCAGCGGCGATTGAACGATGAGATCGGAATAATCGGTGGAGACGGCGCTTTCGCGGAGAATCGTGTAACAGCTCCGGCATCGCCAGCTATGGTCATTATTGCTGACGCCACATTTAGGACAAACCATAGATTTGCTCCCTCTTTAACATTAGGTTGACAAAAAAGGTTTAGCATTCCACGTCCCTGTGGTACTGCACATAATCCTTCGTTCTCCTAAACCCAACGCATCTTCTCCTGCTCCTGTTGAATAATTAATAGATCCCTCCAAAAATTCTGTGCCTTGCCGCAAACAATCCTAAAATCAGTTTTAAAAAAAGGATCGACAGGCTGGCGGGTATCGGTGGGTGAGTTGCCATTCAATTCCGTGCGCCCGCCAGCCTGTCGATCCTTTTTTAATACCGGACACTTTTCCAAAGATATCGCCCAATATCAGCAAAATGCGATTTTTTCATCAAGGTCTGATTCGCATAAAAACAAACGTGGTATTGGGTGACCCGCAGTTTGGGTCACCCAATACCACGTTTTAATTCATTTTTGTTTTGTCTTGGGGGTTAATGGCATTAAATTTTCCAATTATTTAACAGGAGCAGTTCATGGAAAAAATCGTTTATGAAGGCCTGACGTTTGATGACGTGCTGTTGCTGCCCGCCCAATCGGCTATTTTGCCCAAAGCGGCAAATCTGAAGACCCGCCTGGCTGGCAGCGTTGAGATCAACATCCCGATACTGTCGGCGGCGATGGATACGGTTACCGATGCCGCGATGGCCATTGCAATTGCCCGCGAGGGCGGTGTGGGTATCATCCACAAGAACATGAGCGCGGAAGAGCAGGCCGGGGAGATCGACCGGGTAAAGCGCTCAGAAAGCGGGATGATTATCGATCCGATTACCCTGACCCCGGAGCGGCCGATCCGCGACGCGCTGGAGGTGATGCAGCGCTACCGCATCTCCGGCATCCCGATTGTGGAAGGGCAGAAACTGGTGGGCATCATCACCAATCGCGATCTGCGTTTCGAGAAAAATATTGATCAGCCGATCCATGCGCTGATGACCAGCAAAAACCTGGTGACTGCCCCGGAAGGCACCACCCTGGAAGATGCCAAAGCCTTGCTGCAGCAGCACCGGATCGAAAAACTGCTGGTGGTGGACAATCAGGGAAATCTCAAAGGACTGCTCACGGTTAAAGATATTCAGAAGAAGCAGGAATACCCCGATGCCTGCACCGACGAGTTCGGCCGCCTGCGGGTGGGGGCGGCGATCGGGGTAGGGGAGGAGGCATTGTCGCGCGCTCAGTTGCTGGTTGACCGCGGGGTGGATGTGATCGTGATCGATACCGCCCACGGGCATTCCCGGGGGGTGGTGGAGACGGTGGCACGCTTCAAGAAGCGCTTTGCCGATGTGAACTTGATTGCCGGCAACATTGCCACTTATGAGGCGGCACTCGACCTGATTGAAGCCGGGGCCGATGCGCTGAAGGTCGGGATTGGTCCCGGGTCGATCTGCACCACCCGGATTGTCACCGGGGTGGGGGTGCCGCAAATTTCTGCCATTATGGAAGTGGCCCGGGCCTGCCGGCCGAAGCACATTCCCTTGATTGCCGACGGAGGGATCAAGCATACCGGCGATATCGCCAAGGCGATCGTGGCCGGCGCGGATGCGGTGATGATCGGCAGCCTGCTGGCCGGTACGGAAGAAAGTCCCGGGGAACTGATCCTCCTCGACGGGCGGCGCTATAAGCATGTGCGGGGGATGGGGTCGATTGGGGCGATGAAGCAGGGCAGCCGCGACCGCTATTTCCAGGATGATGTGAAAGATGCCGAGAAGCTGGTGCCGGAAGGCATCGAAGGCATGGTGCCCTACAGCGGGCCGGTGCGCGACACCATCTACCAGATGACCGGAGGATTGCGGGCAGCGATGGGCTATACCGGCTGTCCCACCATTGAAGCGCTGAAGACATCCGCCCGCTTCATCAAGGTGACCGCCGCCGGGGTGCGCGAGAGCCATCCCCATGATGTGAAGATTACCAAGGAATCGCCGAATTATAAGTTGAACTGAGTGAATGGGGGGATGGGTGGATGGGTGAATGAGTTGATAGTTGGTACAGAGCGTTTTTGCATGGGGCATGGGGTATGGCGCCGCTTTGTGCGGGCCCATGTTCCGACACCAGCACTGTAAATACATCATACCTTATGCAATAATATGTTACTGGGAGGTGCCAGATGCTGAAAAAAATCGATCATGTGGGTGTCGCGGTAAAATCGGTGCAGGCGGTTAAGGAGATGTACAAGACGCTGTTCGGGCTCGATCCGGTGTTTGAGGAGACGGTGGCGGAGCAGAAAGTGCACGTGGTCGGTTTCCGGATCGGCGAATCCAATATCGAATTTTTAGAACCGACTGCGCCCGATTCGCCAATCGCGAAATATCTGGAAAAGCGGGGAGAGGGGCTGCATCATATCGCCCTGGCGGTCAATGACATCGCCGCAGTGCTGGGCAATATGAAACAGCAAGGGCTTCAGTTAATCGATGAAACCCCTCGTGTCGGTGCAGAGGGGAAAAAGATCGCCTTCGTGCACCCAAAGAGCCTCAATGGGATGCTGGTGGAACTTTCGGAAGACAAGGATGAAGGATAAAGTAGGGATCGGTCGCGACCGATCCCTACTTTATCCTTTACAAAACATGAGTATTACTTTCCGCACATTCGCCCACCTCTGGGTGGCGGTAAATTGCCTGCTGGCCGGGTTGCTGGGGTATACCTGGCTTTCGGTGCCGGATGTCGCGCCCTTGACGGCAGAAAATCCTTCCACCACCGCGTTTATTGAATTCCGCAAGGCGGAGGCGACGGCGGCGGGTAAGACCCTGGTGGTCCGGCAACAGTGGGTGGCCTTGAATGCGGTTCCCCAACTGCTGCAGCGAACCATCATCGTGGCGGAAGATGCCTCATTTTGGGTGCATGAAGGCGTCGATTGGTATGAAATGGAAGAAGCCATCCGCGATAATATCAACGAGGGCAAACGCCTGCGCGGGGCCAGCACCATCACCCAGCAGACCGCCAAGAATCTCTTCCTGAGCCCGGAACGCAGCCTCTACCGCAAGTTCCGCGAGTTTCTGATCACTCAGGAACTGGAGGCCCATCTCAGCAAAAACCGGATCTTAGAGCTTTATCTGAACTATATCGAATTCGGCGAGGGTCTCTTTGGAATCGGCAGCGCTGCCCGCCATTATTTTGGGAAATCGCCGGCCGAGCTGGATCTGTTCGAGATGGTGCGCCTGGCGGCGATTATCCCCAATCCCCTCAACCTCGATCCGCGCCGGCCGAGCGGCGATCTGCGCTGGCGTTGCCGGGTGATCCTGCAGCGGGTGCGTCATTACAAATGGGCGAGTGAGGAAGAATACCAGGCAGCGAGAAGCCGCATGGATGCGTTTTTTGGGCGGTGAGGCTATATAGAACGCGGATGACGCGGAGTCATCCGCGTTCTATTCCCGGTGCTAGAAATACAGCCCGTACCACACCCCGCTGGGGGTGATGCGCACCGCGGGCAGGGGCATGCGGATGAAGTTTACGTTATGTTTGATGAATTTGAGCAGATTGCTGTCGCCGGTCGGGATCTTGGTGACATCAAAATCAAGACCAAGATAAATTTCCCGGTTGCCGTTATAAATATTTTTTGCAATCCGCCGCACCCCATGCCCGACGGCAACGCCCCAGGGCTTCAGCCATCCGGGCATGGCCTCTCGCTGCGCCTGCGGCAGCACATCATGAATATTGACCGCCAGCCACCAGGTAAAGCCTTCGTAATCGTCCAAAATACTTTTACTAACCGTGCTGTATTGATCTTCTTTATAGGCGGTGGAGGGCCAGAAGCTGGCTTTGAAACGGATGCCCTGAAGCTGATTGGGGTATAGTTGCTGCAGGGCCGCATAACTGACCCCGAGAATATTGGCGGCATAGTCGAGATAGCTGAAACCCCAGGCCTTGAAAAAACCGTCGGTCACCTCGATCTGGGTCATCCAGAACAGGCCGGTCAGCGAGCCCAGCCAGATGGATTTTTTCGCCGAAAGCCCGCTCCAGCGGTAGATCTTAGACGAGAGGTGGCTCATGTAGTATGCTTCCACGGTATGACCGATCTTGTCCATCTGCTTATATTCGCGGCTATCTCGGTGCCATTCGTGGAAGTGGAAGCTGCTGGTCTCGGTATTATACTGCAGGTCGGCAATCTTGGCAAAGCCGATGGCGTCGCCGATCGCAAAGCCTGCCAGCAGGATGGTGAGGCGGCTTTTTTTGAGCTTGCTCTCATAGCGCCAGGGAGTGCCGTCATCGATGCTGGGTTGGTAAATGCGCGGTTGCGGTGGCAGGGGCGGCAGGGGCACGGCGATGCTGTCCGGCGCTGCCGCGCTGCTGTCTGCCACGGCACCCAAGAGCGGCGCCAGGCCGGATAAGCCGATCACCAGAATGCTGCACCATATCAATGTCAAGCGAATACAATATTCCATTATGCTCAATCTCAATCCTTTTTATCAAAAGTGGCAGTAGCAGTGGTCGTGGCAGGAAGTCGACTGCCACTGCTACTGCCACTGCCATTTCTTAATTGTTAAAGTCCAGGCGATAAAACACTACCAACCCATACACCCAGTCACGAATTCTTCAACTTCAAATCCTGCTGCAGTCCCTTGTCCTTGCTGGGCCGCCAGATATACTGATCGATAAAATAATGATGCAGCGGAAGCCCGAGCAAGAGGGTCAACAATAATTCGCGGCTGGTCATGCCCCCAAACAAGATCTGTTCGCTGGAAAGCACCAGCGGCCCACATCCAGGGTGAATCTCAAAGCTGCAGCCGAACAATCGGAATATGGCGGCCATCAGGATCCCGCTGCCCAGGTATACAAAAATATTCCGGCTGAGCTTGACCGCCATGCCATACTGATTTTGATCCACTCCCGGGCGATGATAGCGGTTGCGGCTGTAGAACCATACGATGGCATGATATTGGATGTCATGATAAATGGTCACAAAGGCGGAAAAAGCGATCAGCGGGGCGGTCAGCACCGCCGGGCTGTAGCAAATAAACGCATAGAGCGGGATCAGCGCGGCCAGAAACAATATCTTGGGCAGATTCAGCGGCAACTGCCGACGCCAGCGCTGATATTGCCGTACCACGAACGCGCCGCTCACCGTCGCCAGGGCCAGCACCGACAGACCAATCAAATAATGCTCCCAGTGCAGCGCCCGGAGGTAATCGGCGGAGAACAGCGCCGCCGGGCCGGAAAGGAGCGGATAAGCCGGCAGGGCGCTGCTCAGCCCGATGGCCTCCCGCGCTTCCGGATGGCGCAGGATATAAGCCAGGAAAGGCGCCAGCAGGCCGACGTAAAGCAATGCCTTGTCGACCCGGGTGTCCGGAAGGTCGAAATCCTGGTTCTTGCGCTTGTATAGCGATAAAATCCCGAAATGCTGCCGCACCACATGCCAATAGGCCCAGAGATTAAAAAACAGCACAAACAGAAAGAACGGCAGGGTGTAGTTGGCAAACTGCAGCTGATACAACAGGTAGCTGAGGCCGATCATCGCCGGGCCGACCAGGAACCAGGCCAGGCTGCCGATCAGCAGCGGGCGGCGGTTTTGCCACTCTTCGCGGTCGAAATACGTGCGCAGGTAAGTGCCGAAAAAATGCGGGCTGTCGAGGAAGATCACCCAGATGAACCATACCGTCACCATATCCAGACGTAGACCGGCATGGAGAAAAAACATGCCGTACCCCGCCAGCGCTCCGCCGATAAACCAAAGCAGATCCGCCTGCCGGCTCACGATCCAGTTGATCGAGAACCGGTTGAGGTCCTGATTCCCAGATGCCATGGGCAAGGAAGCCATCGCCATCTCCTTAGACAATATTCAATCGCCCGGCCGGGATGGGCCGGGCAGTTGCGATTTGACCGGTCAGGCCTGCGGTTTTTGCTTCATCCAGGCCACCAGCCCCAGTTCGGTGGAATTCACCAGCCGCTTGTGATAAGGGAGCACCCGGATGGTATAGCGGTAATGCCCGCTGTTCGAGGGCTTGATGGTTGCCTCATAGATGTGGGTGTTGTCATCCAAACCCTTCTTGCGGGACATCTCCACCAACTCGTGGGTGGTGGTGTGGGCAAAGGTGATCTGATCGAACTCGTTGATCAGGTACACCTGCACCTTCACCTCGGAGGGATCGATCTCGCCCAGATGCACCTTGGCACGCAGCTTCAGGGGTTCGTTATATTTCAGGACAATCTCGTGGTCCGGATCGATGCTTTCATCGATCTGTACCGTGATCTGCGACCAGAGGTGGTTCATCTTATCCCGCCAGCCGGAGAAATCACGGGCCAGGGCAAAATCGTTCTTGGCAAACTCCTCGCCCTGCTTAATCGCCGGCAGGTACATCTTGTTGGTGTAGTCCTTGACCATCCGGAAAGTGTTGAACACCGGCGAAAGGCTGACCATGGAATTTTTCATCATTTTGATCCAATCGTGCGGAATCCCGTCATCGCCGCGTTTGTAATACAGCGGAATCAGATCGTTTTCCAGAATGTCGTAGATCGCGTCGCTGTCCCACGAATCCAGCTCTTCCAGGTCGCTGTAATCTTCCCGGTCGCCGAAGGCAAAGCCGTTTTTGCCGTCATAACCCTCGCACCACCAGCCGTCGAGCACCGAGAGGTTGATGCCTCCGTTCAGCGCTACCTTCTGGCCGCTGGTGCCGGAGGCTTCCTGGGGACGGCGGGGATTATTCAGCCACACATCCACTCCGGAGATCAGGTCGCGGGACAGGCTCATGTCGTAATTTTCCACGAAGAACACCTTGCCGCGGAAGCCGTCTTCCATGGAGATGTTGTTAATCGCGCGAATCAGTTCCTGGCCACCGAGATCCTTCGGATGGGCCTTGCCGGCAAACAGCAGCTGTACCGGGCGGTTTGGATCATTGAGGATACGCTTCAGCCGCTCCTTGTCTCGGAAGATCAGGGTGCCGCGCTTGTAGGTGGCAAAGCGGCGGGCAAACCCGATGGTCAGCACATCCGGCTTCAGCATATCCTTCAGGCGCAGCCGCTGCAGGGTGCCGATCTTATTGCGCAGCACCTGGGCCTCGAAGCGCTCCCGGAGGTGGTTGAGCAGTTTCTGTTTGATCTCCCGCTTGGTGGTCCAGAGCGCCTGGTCCGGGATCCCGTGCACACCTTGCCAGAGCATCTTTTCGTCGAGATGATTGACCCAGTCTTTGCCGAGGTGCTCGTCGTAGAGCTGGCGCATCTTGTAGACGGTCCAGGTGAAGGAGTGCACCCCGTTGGTGATATGGGTGATGGGGATCTCGTCGGTGGGGATGGTCGGCCACACATCACGCCAGAGCTCGCGCGACACTTCCCCGTGCAGCTTGCTGACCCCGTTGCGGAATTTCGACAGCTTCAGGGAAAGGATGGTCAGGTTGAAGATCTCGTATCCTTCCGGCTGCACCTGGGAACCCAATTCCATAAACTGGTAGCGGCGGATGCCGATCGACTCCCAGTAGCGCTGGAAGAATTTATCCATCAGGTTCAAGGGGAAGGCATCGTTGCCGGCCGGCACCGGGGTGTGGGTGGTGAAAATCGTGTTGGCGGCGACTGCCTCCAGCGCTTCGGTATACTCCAGGTGCTGATGTTTGATCAGGTTGCGGATCCGTTCCAGCGCCAGGAAGACCGAATGGCCTTCATTCATGTGCCAGGCCATCGGTTCGATGCCCAGCTTCTGCAGCACCAGCACCCCGCCCATGCCCAGCAGAATTTCCTGGGAGATGCGCATCTCCTGATCGCCGCCGTAGAGGCGGGCCGTAAGCATGCGCGCTTCCGGGGCGTTTTCCGGCACGTTGGCATCCAGCAGGTAGGCGGGAACACGTCCCACTTGGGCGATCCAAACCCGCAGGGTGACATCGCGGTTGCCGACCGGCACGACCACCGTCAGGGGCTTGCCCTTGGCATCCAGGACCTGACGGAGCGGCAGCTCTTCCGGGTCGTGGGGAATGTAGAGCGCGATCTGATTGCTGTGGGCATCGATCTGCTGGGTGAAGTAGGTCTGGTGATAGAAGAGGCTCATCCCCACCATCGGCAGGCCGAGGTCGCTGGCCGATTTGATATGATCTCCCGCCAGCACCCCCAGCCCCCCGGAATAGATCGGAAGCGATTCGTGAAAACCGAACTCGGCCGAGAAATAAGCGATGATCTTTTCTTTATCTTTTGGGAAGGAAGTTGCAAACCAGGTGCCTTCCGCCGCCATGTAGCGGTCAAACGCCTCCATGACGTTGCGATAAGACGAGAGGTAAATCGGATCTTTGCTGCAGCGCACCAGCTCACT
The DNA here is from genome assembly GCA_020635015.1 of Calditrichia bacterium. GTDB lineage: Bacteria > Calditrichota > Calditrichia > RBG-13-44-9 > J075 > JACKAP01. Next base: position 38,595 of record JACKAP010000003.1, read on the forward strand.
CTGCTGTGCTTCCCGGAGAAATTTTACCGGGTTGTGATTTAATTTGGTCCAAAGGGAGGGATTGATCACCCGGAAAAGCTGCCGGGCTTCCGGATTCCAGGAAAAGTACAGATTATAGGCCAGGTCCTCCAGACGCCGGATCTCTTCCGGTAGTTCCGGTATTACTTTCAGTGTGCCCAGATACTGCATCTATGTCTCCTTTATATGCATTTGTACTGTAAACGAATTTATCATCGTTAGCTATTTGATGTTGGATGTTAGATGTTGGATATTAGATGTAAGATATTGGTCATTTCCAGGTGATTATTTAACAAAGACCACCATCCACCATCCAACATCCAACATCCAACTGCAGACGGCACGTCTGCAAGGGCACAATATTATAAAAATATCCTTCGGATAACAATAAGAAGATTTACTAATTTTCATATTACGGCCGGGCGATATTATGAAATGATTTGCGATCGAAACGCGCGAGGTTTATATTCAAGCCGCCTAAAAAGTATCTTAAAATAGTCCGAATTTTACCTAAAATTTGAGAGAATTATGAACCCTCTCCGCAGCATGACCGGGTTTTCCAGCAGCAAAACCCACTTTGCCGACAGCGAGCTGTCTTGTGAGATAAGATCGCTTAATTCACGTTATTTGGAGATTTACGTAAAGCTTCCTTATGCGTTCAAGGATCTGGAAGATACCGCCAAGTCGCTGATCCGCGCGAAGATCGACCGCGGTAAGATCAGCTGTACCGTCAGTTTCAGCGCCCAGGATCCGATGATGCAGCGGCTGTCGTTGAATACCGGATCGGTAACGATGTATACAAAGTTGCTCAACCAACTCCGCGCCGCTGCCGGCATCGATGCCCCGCTGCAGATCAGCGATTTTCTGCAATTCAAGGATCTCTTTGTGCCGGATGAGCAGAACCTGCTCGATGATCATTTTCTGCAGACCTTTGAGACCTTGATCAACGATGCCATTGCCCAATTGGATGTTACCCGGGGGGCGGAGGGCGAAAATTTGCGCCGGGACCTATCCGAACGGCTGGATGCGCTGGAAACGCTCACCGGGGAGATCGCCGAGATGGGGAAGGGAAATGCCCGCGGTGAGTTTGAAAAGCTTTACCAGCGGCTGATCACCCTGGTAGACGAGGGGAAAATCGACCGCAACCGCCTGGAGATGGAATTGGCCCTGATCTCCGACCGGGTGGACATCAGCGAAGAAGTGGTGCGGATGCACAGCCACATCGAGCTGTTCCGGGAAAATCTGGCTCAGGGATCGCCGATCGGCAAGAAGCTCAACTTTATTCTCCAGGAAATGCACCGCGAAGCCAATACCATCTCCACCAAAAACACCCTGATCGAGATCAGCCACCGCAGTGTGACGGTCAAGGAAGAGATCGAGCGCATGCGGGAACAGGTGCAAAATTTGGAATAGTTTTGTATATTGGGGTGTTTGAAGTATGAACGGCCTGTTGCCACAGAGACACAGAGCATACAGAGTTAGTTGTCAGTTGTCAGTTGTCAGTTGTCAGTTGTCAGTTATCAGTTCTCGGTGTGCTCTGTGTCTCTGTGGCAATAATAAGGAACTTGTATGGATCATAAACCTTTGTTGGTAGCTCTCTCTGCACCGTCGGGTGCGGGAAAATCGACGATTTGCAAGCTGCTGGTGGAACGCCATCCTCAGTTCGTGATTTCGGTATCGGCCACCACCCGCCCTCCGCGGCAGTATGAGCGCGAAGGGGTGCATTATTACTTCCTCGGTAAGGGTGCGTTTTTTGAGAAAGTGCAGCAGGGCGATTTTCTGGAATACGAGGAAGTGCACGGCAATTATTACGGCACCCTCAAGTCGGTGGTCGATGATCTGCGCCGGCAGGGCCGCTCGGTGCTCTTTGATATTGACGTGAACGGCGCCCTGAATATCAAACAGCACGACCCGGAAGCGATCCTCATTTTTATACGGCCCCCCTCGGTGGCGGAGCTGCGCCGGCGGTTGCTGGGGCGGAAGAGCGAGAATAGCGCTTCCATCGAAAAACGCCTGGAACGGCTTCCCCGGGAATACGCCCGGGCGGAATCGTTCGACTATAACATCGTGAATGACGATCTGGAACGCGCCGTTCGGGAGATCGAAACGATCATCCGCAATCATAGCGCATAAGGGAGATATGTTTCCGACCAAACGCCTGGAAGGTAAAAATATCCTGGTAGGCATTACCGGGGGGATCGCCGCTTATAAGAGCTGTGAACTGATTCGCTACCTGGTGACCCAGGGCGCCCATGTGCGGGCGATGATGACCGCCAACGGGGAGAAATTTATCTCCCGCCTGACCATCGAATCGCTCTGCAATTACCCGGTCTACACCGAGATGTTTCCGGAAGGGCGCTATGCCGCCACCCATCATATCGAGCTGGCCGACTGGGCGGAGGCGGTGATCATCATTCCGGCGACCGCCAACATCATCGGCAAGATGGCCAACGGGATCGGGGATGATTTCCTCTCTACCAACCTGCTGGCCCTGCACTGCCCGACGGTCTTTGCCCCGGCGATGAACAGCAATATGTGGCTGAATCCGGCGGTGCAGCGAAATATCGCCACCCTGAAAAATTGGGGCTATGGCATCTGTGACCCGGAAGAAGGGTTCCTGGCGGAGGGCTACAGCGGGGTGGGACGCCTGGCGCGGCTGGAATATCAGGTTCAGCATCTCTACCGGGCAATTCATCCCCATCCGGAGAGCCTGAAGGGAAAGACGGTGCTGATCACCGCCGGAGGCACCCGGGAGCATATCGATCCGGTGCGCATGCTGACCAACCGCGCCACCGGAAAGATGGGCTTTGCCCTGGCCTGGGAAGCCTTTGCCCGCGGGGCGGAGGTGATCCTGGTGCACGGCCCGGGCAGCCTGATTCCGCCGGTGGAGGTGGAAAGCCATGGGGTGGTCTCGGCAGCCGAGATGTTTGACACGGTGCAGCGCCATTTCCCGCGGGCGGATCTGTTTATCAGCGCCGCCGCAGTGGCCGATTATACCCCGGCCCGCTATTCGACCTCGAAAATAAAGAAGGAAGAGCAGGGATTGACTCTCAAGCTGGAAAGAACCCGCGATGTGCTGAAGACCATGTCGCAGCAGAAAAAGGCACATCAACGTGTGATCGGTTTTGCGGTGGAAACCGACAATCCCCTGGAAAACGCTCGTAAAAAATTGATCGACAAAAATTTAGATATGATTGCGCTCAACAATCCCAGCGAAGCCGGTGCCGGTTTCGGGGTGGATACCAATAAGGTAACGGTGATGACCCGCGACGATGCCCGGGAGCTGACCCCGGGATACAAGCTGGATGTGGCCGGCGAGATTTTTGACCGGCTGCTGGGAACCGGAGAGGGGGGGCGCGATGACTGATTCGCTGCGCGAGCGGTTGGAAGGATTTCTGCGCTGGTATCACGATCTCTACGGGGGCAACTGGTATGTCGAAAACCGGGAGACGTTGGAAGCGCTGCTGCGCGGGGAGGCTGCCGCTGGCGGGGATTCCGCCCTGGAACAGTTCCACCGCCAGATCCAGGATTGCACTCGCTGCCCGCTGGGCAAAACCCGCACCCGCTTCGTCTTTGGCAGCGGCAATGAGAATGCCGAGATCATGCTGATCGGCGAAGCGCCGGGGCGTGATGAAGACCTGCAGGGGCAGCCCTTCGTGGGGCGCTCCGGGCAGCTATTGACCAAAATGCTGGCCCGCATCGGGCTGAAGCGGCAGGAGGTGTATATCGCCAACATCCTGAAATGCCGCCCGCCCAACAACCGCAATCCGGAGCCGGCGGAGGTGGACACCTGTCTACCCTATCTGCAGCGGCAGATCGAGATGATCCAGCCCAAGATCCTGATCGCGCTGGGCAAGGTGGCGGCGCAGACCTTGCTGGGCAGCGAGGCAGGCATGGCCGGACTGCGCAACCGCCTGTGGCAGTACCGCAACATCCCGCTGATCGTCACCTTCCACCCCGCCTACCTGCTGCGCAACGAGAGCGCCCTGGAAGAGGGGGTGCGCGATCTGCAGTTTGCGCTGGCGCAGTATCAGAAAAATCAGCCCCGGTGAAACGGGCCGATAATACAGGCTTTTTTGCCACAGAGACACAGAGAACACAGAGTTTTTTTGAGTATTTCATTGAGCATTTATCGATGCGCATTAAGCATTTACCATTTGGCTGAGGCCCCGGGCCGGATCAAAATCTCTGTGATCTCTGTGGCTCTGTGGCTATCAGTTAAACCGTAAACAAGGATGGATTATGGCCGGTACCCGGAAAAGCAAGAAGACCAAATCCGATGAAGACCTGCTCCTCGGAGGCAAAATCCCGCCGCAGGCGGTCGATGTGGAGCGTTACATCCTGGGGGCGATCCTGCTCGACAAAGAAGCGGTGGCCGTTGCCCTGGAGGAGATCGAGGAGACTCATTTTTACCGCGATGCCCATCGCCGGATCTTCAACGCCATGCTCTCCCTCTACAAGCGCAACGAGCCGATCGACCTGATCACCCTGGCCGAGGAACTGCAGAAGTTGGAAGCGCTGGAGGAGGTCGGCGGCGCCCACTACCTGGCAGAGCTGGCCTCGATGGTGCCTTCCGCCGCTAACATCGAGCACCATCTCAAGATCGTCAAGGAAAAAGGGGTGTTGCGCCGCCTGATCCATGCCTGCACCGACATTCTGCGCGAGGCCTACGATTCCCAGTCGGAGGTGGAGGGCGTGCTCAGCAAGGCCCAGCAGGATATCTTCGACATTTTGAAAGATCAGAAGCAGCGCACCTATCAGAGCATCAACGTGGTGCTGAACGAGACTTTTGCCGAGATCGAACGGCTGCATCACATGGATCACACCGGGATCATCGGGGTGCCCTCCGGCTACGTCGATCTCGACAACATGACCGCCGGTTTCCAGAAGGGCGATCTGATCATCCTGGCCGGACGCCCCTCGATGGGCAAGACCGCTTTCGGGCTGAACATCGCGCGCAACGCCGCGGTGGAGGCCAATGTGCCGATCGGGGTGTTCAGCCTGGAAATGAGCGCGATGCAACTGGTGCAGCGCCTGCTCTGCGCCGAGTCGGAGATCGACTCCCAGCGGCTGCGCACCGGGCGGCTGCGCGAGAACGAGTGGCCCAAGCTCTCACGCTTTGCCGGGCGGCTGGCGGAATCGCCGATCTATATCGACGACACTGCCGGGCTGGACATCCTCAAGCTCAGCGCCCGCGCCCGGCGGATGTCCCTGGAAAAAGATGTGGGGCTGATCATCGTCGACTACCTGCAGTTGATGGAAGCGCCGAAGGGCTTCGACAACCGCCAGCAGGAGATCTCCTACATCTCTCGCTCGCTCAAGGCCCTGGCCAAGCAGCTCGACGTGCCGGTGATCGCCCTCTCCCAGCTCTCCCGGGCAGTGGAGGCGCGCCCGGACAAACGCCCGATGCTCTCCGATTTGCGCGAGAGCGGGGCCATCGAGCAGGATGCCGACCTGGTGATGTTCGTCTATCGCGAGGAGTTTTACGTCAAGGATCATACCGATCCGCGCTTTGCCGAGGTGGAGAACAAGGCGGAGATTATCGTCGGCAAACACCGTAACGGCGCGGTGGGCACGGTGCACCTGACCTTTCGCAAGCAGTTCGCTAAATTCGAAAACTTCGCCGGCGAGGATACCACCCAGTTTGAGCAGTCGGTGTCGTTTTGAGGATGATTGGGTGTTAACCCCTCTAAATCTCCCCTTACCAAGGGGAGACTTAATGGTTTCCCCCCTTGGTAAGGGGGGACGGAAGGGGGGTAATCATCTCGGCTAATTATGCATATATACTAAAATGTCGTAGGTTCACCTAATGCAAAAACACCCCCCTCTCTCCACCCAACTCAGCTCCATGCTCCGTCTGATGGATGACGAGAGCGCGGAGATCCAGAAGATACTGCGCGACAGCATCCTGGAGAATGCGCTGGAGATCGTGGTCAATAAAAACCGGCTTTACAGCGGCCTGGAAGGGGGAGAGATTGCCATCTTCAACGATTTTCTGCAGCAATTGCATAGCGAGCTGGTCTACCGGGCCTTCGGGCAACTGCTGAGCCGCTCGCGCGACGATGTCGACCTGGAAGCGGGGGTGTGTATCATTTCCTACTGGTATGATCGTGATGTCTCCTGCCAGAGCCAGCAGCAGTATCTCGACCGCATCGCCAGGGAGATCGGGCACAAGCTCCCGGAAGGCGCCGGCGGAGTGGAGATGGTCGGCCAGTTGAGCAATTATCTTTCCAGCAAGGAATCCTTCCGCGGCAATGCCGCCGACTATTACAATCCTGAGAACTCCATCCTGCACCGGGTGCTGGAGACCCGGCTGGGAATACCGATTTCCCTTTCGGCGGTCTACCTGCTGGTGGCGAAGCGGCTGGGCATTCCACTGCTGGGGGTGGCGATGCCGGGGCATTTTATCCTGAAATATGACGATGGGGGAGAGGAGGTGTTCTTCGATCCTTATAACGGGGGGCGGATCTCTTCGCGCACCCACTGCCTGGATATGCTCAACCAGCTCAACACCGAAAATCCGGAGCAGATCCTGCGCGGCTGCACCCATCAGGAGATCCTGGCCCGGATGCTGCGCAACCTGGCGATCATCTACCGCTCTTACGCCAACGAGGAGGGGAAGGTGGCGGAGTTGGAGCGATTCCTTGGATTGTTCGGTGAAAGCAAACCGGAAGAGCGATAAAGATAGTGGCAGTGGCAGTAGCAGTGGCAGGATCCGACTGCCACTGCCACTGCCACTCTTCACTCAATCCCCAGCATATCCCGAATGGTCTCGATCAAATACCCCGGCTTCACCGGTTTTTTCAGATAGCCATTAACCCCCGGCACCGCGGCAATGTCGTCGCTGCCGGTGAGCAGGATGATCCGGGTGGGGATGCGCCGGGAGCGCACCTCGCGCAGGATCTCTTCGCCGCGCATGTCCGGGAGGTTAAGGTCTAAGAAGATCAAGTGCGGCTGGTGGGCGATGGCCAGCTTCAGGCCTTCGGCGCCGGTGTAGGCGGTGTAAACGTTCAGGTCTTCCAGATGCAGCTCGATCATGGTCTCCATGCCGTCGACCAGGGTTTGATTGTCATCGATCAGCAGCACCGACAGGTCGCTCATATTCATCTCCTTGATTGGGGCAAGCCGGGCTTGCCTGGCGAATAATACGCAATCCGAGGCTTAGATGCAAGGAGTGTTCATCGATGAAAAACGCCCTTGATATTAGATGGAGTAATAGATTTGCTGATACTAATCGAATGGCTGCTCCGCGCCTTCGGTCTGTTCTGGATCGGCGCGGGCATCTTCCTGCTGCGCACCAGCTCGACCGGATGCTGGAGATGTTGCAGCCCCAGCTCCGTCAGGGGCGTCCCACGTCAACACCGGCCGCCAGGCCGGTGGAACAAACCCCACCTATCTGAGCCCCGTCAGGGGTGGTCCCAAACCCGCACCGTATCAAAGGCCTGATCCCAATACCGCTATCAAGCACCTGCCAATCTGCAAAGCCTTCCCCGGATATGAATGTCATCACGCCCTGGGACCGCCCCTGACGGGGCTCAAACATCTTTAAAATAACACGTTGGCACCGGCCGCAGGCCGGTGCCAACGTGGGACGCCCTTCGGGCTAACCGCCAACTGTACAAAAGAATTGACATTTTCCTCCAGAATTGATAGATTCTTCCATCTTCCATTAGCATAAACGCCAATTTATATAGATTCGTAACGGATTTCCGGCAGCCAAGAATCTGCCGTCGAAAAGGACCTTTGAAAAGGAGGCGTAAATGTCCGACAAGCCCGATAATGATCAAAATGTGAGTAAATCGAAAGATGATGACAAAAGATCTGTCATAATTGATGGTTATAATTTTAAACTTCCAGAAACTTCAAAAGAACTCTCAGGCAGGTCTCTTGAACAGCTTACAAAATCACTCAAGGCTAATCGGGCTCGACTGAATTTGCACGAATCATCACTTGCCAAAGCAATCTCTGAGGGGAAAAGTGTTCAGAAAGACAAGACTGTTCAAGCTATCATTATGAATGCAATTGTAGAAATCGATATTATCAACAGCCTTATATATGAGATAAAACAGCAGGCCGGCGAGGCTGACTATGGGGCGCGAGAGGTTGACGCAGCGGATATCCGACTGAATCGTATTATTAGTGAAGCGAAACAAGAACGTCAGGATCGGATAGCGGCCAGGAGAGAAAGCATCATCCGTCTTGTGGTAATTCTGTTAATTGTTCTGCTGGCAATACTGATCGTCAATTCGATAAACTGAAGTTGTATAAAATCATAAAAACCATTGATTTTGATGCCAGCATCAAGTATTATTTATTTTTGCAGATATTGTAGAATGGTCTGATTCCAAACATCCCCCTTAGTCCCCCTTCAAAGGGGGATTTATGCTCAGCACCCTTTTCAATGCTGGGAGTCATGCCCAATTCCCCCCTTCGAAGGGGGGCCAGGGGGGATGTCAAACCCGTAAACCCGCAGCAAACCACCGGAACCGCCCATGGCCCTGAAAAAATCCGAACTCTACAGCTCCCTCTGGCAAAGCTGCGATGAACTGCGCGGGGGGATGGATGCCAGCCAGTATAAGGATTATGTGCTGGTGCTGCTGTTCATCAAGTATATCAGCGATAAGTATGCCGGGCAGCGCTATGCCCCGATCACCATCCCGCCGGGGGCGAGCTTTGCGGACATGGCGGCGCTCAAGGGCAAGAGCGATATCGGCGACCAGATCAACAAGAAGATCATCGCCCCACTGGCCGAGGCGAACAAGCTTTCGGATTTTCCGGATTTCAACGATGCCGCCAAACTGGGCAGCGGCAAGGAAATGGTCGATCGCCTGACCAACCTGATCGCCATCTTCGAGAACCCGGCGCTGGATTTTTCGCGCAACCGCGCTGACGGCGACGACATCCTGGGCGATGCCTACGAATACCTGATGCGCCACTTCGCCACCGAGAGCGGCAAGAGCAAGGGGCAGTTTTACACCCCGGCGGAGGTGAGCCGGATCATGGCCCAGATCCTGGGCATCCGCAGCGCCGAGACCAGCGCCGCCACCACGGTCTACGATCCCACCTGCGGCTCCGGCTCCCTGCTGCTGAAGGTGGGGGATGAGGCCGGCACCGCCGTGACCCTCTACGGCCAGGAGAAAGACGCCGCCACCAGCGGCCTGGCGCGGATGAACATGATCCTGCACAACAATCCCACCGCCCTGATCATGCAGGGCAACACCCTATCTGATCCGAAGTTCCGCGAGAACGGCACCCTCAAGACCTTCGATTACGTGGTGGCCAATCCGCCTTTTTCCGACAAGCGCTGGAGCACCGGCATCGATCCGCTGAACGATCCCTTCGAGCGTTTCAGCGCGTTCGGCACCCCGCCGGCCCGGCAGGGCGACTACGCCTATTTGCTGCACATCATCCGTTCCCTGAAAAGCAACGGAAAAGGGGCCTGCATTCTGCCCCACGGGGTGCTGTTCCGCGGCAATGCCGAGGCTGACATCCGCCGGGCGCTGCTGCGCAAGGGCTACATCAAAGGGATCATCGGGCTGCCGGCCAACCTGTTTTACGGCACCGGCATCCCCGCCTGCATCGTGGTGGTGGATAAGGAGAATGCCCATGCCCGCAAAGGGATCTTCATGATCGACGCCAGCGGGGGCTTCATGAAAGACGGGCCGAAGAACCGCCTGCGCAGCATGGATATCCATAAGATCGTCGACGTCTTCAACAAGCAGCTGGAAGTGGCGACATATTCCCGGATGGTGCCGCTGGAGGAGATCGAGCAGAACGAGTTCAACCTCAACCTGCCGCGCTACATCGACAGCCAGAGCGCGGAGGATCTGCAGGACATCGCCGGCCACCTGCAGGGGGGCATCCCGGAGCGGGATATCGACGCCCTGCAGCGTTACTGGGCGGTGTGCCCGCGGTTGCGCGGGGCGCTGTTCCGGGAGAACCGCCCCGGCTATGCCGATCTGGCGGTGGAGAAGGGGCAGCTCAAATCCGCGATCTATGAACATCCCGAATTCGCGCAATTTATCAGCGAGATGCAGGCCCATTTTGCCGCCTGGCGCCAACCGGCGGAGGCGATGCTGAAAGCGCTGCAAGCCGGTTGCAATCCCAAGGAGATCATCGCTCAGCTTTCCGAGGGGCTGCTGGCCCACTACGCCGGGCGGCCACTGATCGATCCTTACGACATTTACCAGCACCTGATGGATTACTGGGCGGAGACCATGCAGGACGACTGCTACCAGATCGCCGCCGAGGGCTGGAAAGCAGAGACGGCCCGCATCATCGAGCGCGATAAAAAGGGGCGGGAGAAGGATAAAGGCTGGAGCTGTGACCTGGTTCCCAAAAGCCTGATCGTCGCCGGTTATTTTGCGAACGAGCAGGAAGCCCTCGAGCAACTGGCCGCCGGCCTGGAAAGCGCCAGCGCCCGCCTGGCGGAGCTGACGGAGGAGCAGGGTGGGGAAGAGGGGGCTTTTGCGGAGTTGGAGAAGGTGAACAAGGCGAGTGTGGCGGCGCGGCTGAAAGAGATCCAGGGCGATGGCGATGCAACAGAAGAAGCCGGCGTGCTGCGGGAATGGTTAACCCTCAGCGGCGAAGAGGCCGAACTGAAGAAGCGCCTCCGTGAGGCGGAAGCGGCCCTCGATGCGCAAGCCTACGCCCACTATCCCCGGCTCAGCGAGGCGGAGATCAAGACCCTGGTGGTCGAAGATAAATGGCTGGCTGCCCTGGAAGCGGCAATCCAGGGCGAGACCGAGCGGGTCAGCCAGCAGCTTACCCGGCGGGTGAAGGAACTGGCGGAACGCTACGAAGCCCCCCTGCCGGCACTGGCGGAGCGCGCCGCGGAACTGGAAGCGAAGGTGAAGCGGCATCTGGAAAGGATGGGGTTTGGATGGGAGTGAGGCCGGGATACAAGCAGACGGAAGTGGGGGTGATTCCGGAGGATTGGGAGGTCACATATATTGGTGCTGAGTTTACTATTCAGCTAGGAAAGATGCTCGATTCTGAAAAGAATACGGGAATACCCAAACCTTATGTGGGTAATCGCGCTGTTCAATGGGGATGGGTGGATGTAAGTAATCTTGAATTTATGAAGATGACACCTTCTGACCTTCAGCGTTTCAGGCTTAGAAACGGGGACCTGCTTGTCTGTGAAGGTGGAGAAATCGGTCGATGCGCAATCTGGAATGAAACGCTTGATGAATGTTACTATCAGAAGGCATTACATCGATTAAGACCCAAAAGCGGCTATAACGTGACATTCATGCTTAATGTGCTAAGGTTGCTGGCATCGAATGGTTTTCTGCTTAACTTTGTTACACAAACAAGTATAGCTCACCTTCCTAAAGAAAAGTTAGAATTAGTACCCATCCCCCTCCCACCCACCAAAGCCGAACAACAAGCCATCGCCGAAGCATTGAGCGATGCGGATGCCCTGATCGAATCCCTGGAACAGCTCCTCGCCAAGAAGCGCCTGCTCAAACAGGGCGCGATGCAGGAATTGCTGACCGGGAAGCGGCGGTTGCCGGGGTTTGAGGTGAAGCGGGGGTATAGGCAGAGTGAGGTGGGGGTGGTTCCGGAGGATTGGGAAATCATGCCTTTTGACCAAGTCGTTGAGGCGTATATCGATTATCGCGGTCGAACACCCCGAAAGCTTGGTCTCAGTTGGGGCGGAGGGACAATTCTTGCACTATCCGCCAATAATGTGCAGATGGGGAGGATTGATCCAGAAAAGGAAGCCTACCTCGGTAGCGAAGAACTATATCGAAAATGGATGGTTCAGGGTGAATGTGAAGTTGGGGATGTGTTACTGACAATGGAGGCACCTTTAGGTAACGTCGCACAAATCCCTGATTCTAAGAAGTATATCCTTAGCCAGCGGGTTCTGCTCATCAAACCCAAAGATTGGGTGCTACGCGACTACTTAGCCCATTTTATGAAAGGCGCTTCTTTCAGAAGCAACTTTCACTCAATGCAACTGGCTCAACCGCTAAGGGATTCAGCGAAAAACACTTGATCAACTGCCAGTATATTTACCACCCACTAAGGCCGAACAACAAGCCATCTCAAACATATTTAGCGATATTGACGCAGAAATCAATGCGTTAGAAACCAAACTCATCAAACCCGCCAACTCAAACAGGGCATGATGCAGGAACTGCTCACCGGGAGGATACGACTATAGATGGGTAAATTAGTTTGAGAAAGATAGTGTGCCCTCTCGCAGTGATAAAAGTTATTGGGTTGTTAACATAAGTATTTTTAACCCTCTAAATCTCCCTTACTAAGCTACTCTCTGCACACAAATAAGGGGTGAATGTATACTGATTTCTTAGTCAGTTCTACAAGCTGATCTCAAAAATACGCCGAAGGCGTTAAGAACAAAGCCGGGGTTCGGCGTTCTTTGCCGAACCCCGGTAAAAGTATAAATAATTAAACCCTGAAGGGGTTTTAGAAAAGGAGGTGCTCCCGTGTCGCAATCCCTGGTAGCAAACTATCTGCATATTATATTTTCTACCAAAGACCGCCAGTCTTTTCTGGAGGATAAAGATATCCGGCAACTGCCCCACGCCTATCTGGGCGGTATTTGTCGAAACTTAAAATGCCCGCACTGATCGTTGACAGGGCGGCAGATCATATTCATCTTTTAACAAGACATTCAAAAACATCACCATAGCAAATTTTTGGCAGCTATCAAAGGGAATCATCAAAGTGGATCAAGGGTGTTGATGCCGCATTGAATACCTTTCGTTGGCAAAATGGATATGGAGCATTTTCTTTGGTACAACTCACATCGAAGCCGTTAAAAATATATATCGAATCAAGAACAGCATCATCGTAAAGAGTCTTTTGAAGAGGAATTCCGGCGAATTTGTAAAAGATACGGAGTCGATATTGACGAACGATATGCCTGGGATTAATGATTGTAAATTCTTTCTAAAACCCTTACAGGGTTTTGATGTCTTTATTCTCTCTATCCGGGGTTCGCCAATAAAGAGGGCGAACCCCGGGCTTTGTTCTATAACCGCTTCGCGGTATTGATAAAATGCCAATTATTTTATGCTGAATATCTTCTTAAATTCATTCACGGATCATTAATATGAAAGAGGTCACCCACAACGGCCAGAGCTACCGCCTGCCAGGAACACTGAACCGCTTTCAGGAGCGGCTGTATCTTCATTTGGTCGACTGGAAGCGCAAGCATCTTACTGAGGAATCAGGCTGTTTTGGCGGTGAAGTTTACGACGCGATCCTTCCGGATTCGCTCGCTGAACAGCGGGTATTGCTCTATCACGATATCCGGGATACGCTGGAAGCACATCTTCAGCGCTTTCCGTTTCGGATTCACAAGTTCTTCAATCACATGCCGGAGGAATCCCGATGACCCCGCTCGGCCAACCGGAACGGGCCACCCAGGAACGGGTGATCGCGCTGTTCCATAACGAGTTGGATTACCGCTACCTCGGCGACTGGCGCGACCGCGAAAATAATCGCAATGTCGAGGAAGACTTGCTTTCGGAATGGCTGGGCCAGCGCGGCTACACCGCGGCGCAGATCGCCGCTGCCCTGCATAAGCTGCGCACCGAAGCGGAAAACCACAACCGGAAGCTCTACGCCAACAATCGCGCAGTCTACCAACTGCTGCGCTATGGGGTACCGGTGAAGACCGAGGCGGGCAGGGTGACGGAGACGGTGCGCCTGATCGACTGGGAGCGGCCGGAGGCAAACGATTTCGCCATCGCCGAGGAGGTGACCCTGTGCGGCCATCACGAGCGGCGGCCGGACCTGGTGCTCTATGTGAACGGCATCGCAGTGGGGGTGATCGAGCTGAAGAACAGTCGGGTCGCCATCGGCGAGGGCATCCGCCAGCTGCTCTCCAATCAGCTGCCGGAATTCAACGAGCGCTTCTTTTCTACGGTGCAAATCGTCTTCGCCGGGAATGATTCGGAAGGCCTGCGCTATGGGACCATCGGCACCGAGGAGAAATATTTCCTGACCTGGAAGGAAGATGAAGCGGATAACCGCGGCTACAAGCTCGACAAATACCTGCGCAAGCTCTGCCGCAAGGAGCGGCTGATCGAGTTGATGCACGATTTTGTGCTCTTCGACGGGGGCGTCAAGAAGCTGCCCCGGCCGCACCAGTATTTCGCGGTGAAGGCGGCCCAGGCGCAGGTGGAACAGCGGCAGGGCGGGATCATCTGGCACACCCAGGGCAGTGGCAAGAGCATCGTGATGGTGCTGCTGGCGAAGTGGATCCTGGAGAACCATCCCCACGCCCGGGTGGCGATCATCACCGACCGCGACGCGCTCGACAAGCAGATCGAGCGGGTCTTCCGCGAGGCGGGGGAGAAGATCCGCCGCACCCGCAGCGGCAGCGACCTGATGCGCCAGCTCGGCCAGGCCGCCCCACGCCTGCTCTGCTCCCTGATCCACAAGTTCGGGCGGCGGGAAACCGATAACTTCGAGGAATTCATCAAAGAGCTGGAAGCCCAGCCCACCCCGGCGGTGGGGGAGCTGTTCCTGTTCGTCGACGAGTGTCACCGCACCCAGGGCGGCAAACTGCACCGGGTGATGAAGGCGCTGCTGCCCGGCGCGGTGTTCATCGGCTTCACCGGCACCCCGCTGCTGGCAAATGACCGCGCTACCAGCCGGGAAGTCTTCGGCGGCTACATTCACACCTACAAATTCAGTGAGGGCGTGGCAGACGGGGTGATATTGGACCTGGTCTACGAGGCGCGGGATATCGACCAGCGGCTCGGCTCTCCGGAGAAGATCGACGCCTGGTTCGAGACTAAAACCCGGGGATTGAACGACTGGCAGAAAGCCGAGCTGAAAAATCATTGGGGCACCCTGCAGCAGGTGCTCAGCTCCAAAGCGCGGATGGACCGGGTGGTGAGCGACATCATCTTCGATTTCAGTTGCAAGCCGCGGCTGTCGAGCGAGCGGGGCAACGCCATTCTGGTCGCTTCCAGCATCTATGAGGCCTGCAAGTATTACGAGCTGTTCCAGAAGACCCCCTTCAAGGGCAAATGCGCGGTGGTCACCTCCTACAATCCCCAGGCCCGGGATGTGACCCGGGAGGAAACCGGCGCCAACACCGAGACTGACCGGCAGTTCATCTATAACACCTACCAGGATTTGCTGAAAGATGCCGAAGCCCGGCCCAACATGACCAAAACCGAGGCTTACGAGGAACAGGCCAAGACGCTGTTCACCCGCGAGCCGGCCAACATGAAGCTGCTGATCGTGGTCGACAAGCTGCTCACCGGTTTCGACGCCCCGCCCTGCACTTATCTTTATATCGACAAGTCGATGCAGGATCACGGCCTGTTTCAGGCGATCTGCCGCACCAACCGCCTGGATGGAGAGGATAAGGATTTCGGCTACATCGTCGATTACAAGGATCTCTTCAAAAAGGTCGAGAATGCGCTTGCGGTCTATTCCTCGGCGCTCGATCACAGCGCCGGGGGGCCGCCGCCGGAGGTGCTGCTGCAGGATCGGCTGACCCGGGGCCGGGAGCGGCTTGACCATGCCCTGGAGTCGTTGGCGCTGTTGTGCGAGCCGGTACTGCCGCCGCAGGATGCGCTGGCTTATATACATTACTTTTGCGGCAACGTGGAAATTCCCAGCGATCTGCAGGAGCGGGAGCCGCGGCGGGTGGCGCTCTACAAACAGGTGGCAGGTCTGCTGCGCGCCTACGCCAACCTTGCCGATGAGCTGGCCGGAGCGGGATACAGCGCGGCGGAAATCGCGCGAATTAAGCAGCAAGTGATGCATTACCTTGATTTACGAGATATTGTTCGCCGGGCGAGCGGTGAGACGCTGGATCTGAAGCCTTTCGAGGCGGACATGCGGCATCTGATCGACACCTACATCGAGGCCGCGGAGCCGCGCCAGATCTCGAGCTTCGGCGAGCTGGGACTGCTGGAGCTGATCGTGAAAACCGGCATCGCCGATGCCATTGCCGCGCAACTGGGGCGGATCAAGAGCAACCGGAACGCGGTGGCTGAGACCATCGAGAACAACGTGCGGCGCAAGATCATCAAGGAGCATCTCAACGACCCTGCATTTTACGAACGGATGTCGGCGTTGCTCGATGAGATCATCGCCGCCCGCAAGGCGAAGGCGTTGGCCTATGAGGAATACCTGAAGCGCATCGCCGAATTGATCGGCAAGGTGCAGTCGGGCGTGAGCGAGGACATCCCGGAACCGCTGCGCCACAGCCCGGCGCTACGTGCGCTTTACAACAATCTGATAGGGGAGGGGGGACCCGCTACGAAGTCTGGGCGGGTGGCGGCCCCGCCGGGCGAATATGGCGCTTCCGGCGATCCCCCGCTGGAATTGGCGTTAAAGATCGATGCCAAACTGCGGGCGGAGAGCCCGGACGGCTGGCGCGGAGTGCCGGCGCGGGAGCAGGTGGTTAAGGGAATCTTGTATGACATTTTGAAAGACGATGCCGAGGTCGAGCGAATCTTCCGGATCGTCAAAGCGCAGAGCGAGTACTGATGGGCGAGCAGATTCAGCTGGGCGGCATCACCATCGAAGTGGTGCGCAAGGCGATCAAGAACGTGCATCTCAGCGTCTACCCGCCGGCCGGGCGGGTGCGCATCTCGGCGCCGGAGCACCTCAGCCTGGAGACCATCCGGGTGTTCGCCATCGCCAAACTCGATTGGATCAAACAGCAGCAGGCCAAACTGCGCGCCCAGGCGCGGGAGACGCCGCGGGAATTTCTGGAGCGGGAGAGCCACTACCTGTGGGGGCAGCGCTATCTGTTGCAGGTGATTGAACGCGAGGAGGTGCCGGCGGTCACGCTGCGCGGCAACAAGATGGTGCTGCAGGTGCGGCCCCAAACCGATATTGCCAAACGCCGGGAAATCCTCGATAGCTGGTACCGCGAGCAGTTGAAGGCGGCGCTGCCATCGTTGATTTCCAAATGGGAGCCGAAGCTCGGGGTGCGCGTCGAGCGCTTCCACGTGCAGCGCATGAAGACCCGATGGGGGAGCTGCAACCCGCCAAAACGCAGCATCCGCCTCAACACCGAGCTGGCCCGCAAGCCCCGGGAATGCCTGGAATACCTGGTGGTGCACGAGATGGTGCACCTGCTGGAGCCGACGCATAATGAGCGGTTTATTGCCCTGATGGACCGGTTTTTACCGAATTGGCGGCACTTGCGGGATGTGTTGAACCGGCTGCCGGTGCGGCATGAGGAATGGGGGTATTGAGGATTTTTCCTCACCGCAGAGGGCGCAGAGGGCGCAGAGATTTTTTTATAGCACAAGAACTCAGAAAGATTACAGGCGTTTATACACTAAAATGCTTCAATTACTGTAGTATGATCAATGGGGGAAATTGAATCATAGGGGGAAGTGTTATGTATACTGGCGTCAATCAAGTGACCCATCAAATTATCGGTTTAGCGATTAAGATACATCGCATCCTTGGGCCGGGGCTTTTGGAATCGGTCTATCAGGCTGCTTTGGCGTATGAGTTGAATCAGGCTGGTCTCAGGTTTGATAAAGAGAAGTCGCTCCCGGCCATCTATGAAGGAATTAAGTTAGATGTTGGCCTACGCTGCGATTTTTTAATCGAGGAAAGTGTCATCGTTGAGTGCAAGTCTGTAAGATCCTTGCATCCGATAGATCAGGCGCAATTGCTGAGCTATCTGAGGGTCGCCAGGTTGCCTGTCGGGTTGTTGGTGAACTTTAACGTTCTTGTCCTTAAGGATGGTATCAAGCGGGTCGTCAACGATTATAAGGAATGCAAATAAATCTCTGCGCCCTCTGCGCCCTCTGCGGTGAAAAATACGAAATCAAACTTTTTTACTTGCCAGGAATCCCTTTTTTGATTAAAGTAAAGGTGTAATTATGTTCACTTAAAATTGCATCTATTAATAATAGAAAAGCGGAGCCCCCGCCATGACCCAGAGCATCTTCATCAACCTGCCGGTCAAAGATCTTGCCAGATCCACTCAATTCTTCAAATCGCTCGGTTTCACCCTGGTGCCGCAGTTCAGCGACGAGACGGCCGGCTGTTTGAAGGTCGGGGATAACATCTATGTGATGTTGCTGATCGAGTCACGTTTCCGGGAGTTTACCCAAAAGCCGGTCAGCGATGCCCGGAAGCAGACGGAAGTGTTGCTGGCGCTGGAAGTGGAAAGCCGTGAAGCGGTGAAGGATCTAGTGGAGAAAGCGCTGGCGGCCGGCGGATCGCTGTATCTGGAACCCCAGGAGCACGGCTGGATGTTCTCGCACAGTTTTGCAGATTTAGATGGGCATCAGTGGGAAGTGTTTTGGATGGATACGGATGCGATGCCGGAGTGATGGGTTAATGGGTTGATGGGTGAATGGGTGAATGGGGAAAAACGGACGTCGCACGAGCCAGCCCATTAACTCATCAACCCATTAACCCATTAACAATTAGTCTTAATCTAATAGTCGCAAGCGTTATTAATATAATATATATTATGTAAAGTTAATTATCTGAAAAAAGCACCCGCTTCTTCCCTTTCGCGGGGTGAGCGCAAAACGTTCAAAATTGGTTGAGTACAAGTTGAGAAGGTTCAACTAGCGTGAATACTTCCCATCCGCCAACGGCAAAACGATTCGCATTCACTTCGGCTCCGCCGCCATGCTCAGCAACAATATAATAACCTTTTTGAGTTCTTAAGGTAAAAAAACTGCCGTACCGGATCTCATCATCATCTTCTGTAAAAACATGCTGCTTGTCAATAATAAAAGTTCCCCATTCTCCCGGCCTGGTTCCGGTTGCCAGGAGCCTGCCTCCACCGCCGTTTTCTGCCACCCAGCAAAAAGCATTCATCGTTCGAAAATAAACCCGGTCTCCAGACATTAATTGCCCACCGTTCAGGTCCGTTAAAGTAAAGGTCTCCCATGTCCATGGCGTCGAACGGTCAGCATTGATCTCCCCGCCTCCACCATTTTCAGCCGTAAAATACTCGTTATTATATGCTCTGATGTGAACATATAATGTCGTACTGGATATCCATCCTCCGCTTTCGCCTGCCACCCGGGTTGTCGCACTCGAGAAGTCGTCAAACTTATTCCCAATCGGCCCTCTAACCAGGTCAAGCCCCTTTCCCACAACAGTCGATGCGTTATGAAATTTGTGTGGCAATATCCGCCGGTAAATCATACCTGGTTTCATTTTGGGCAATTTGTTGCCGGTTAAATTAAAGTAATCTTCCCCAATAAAATTGTTTTGAGCGTCGTAAAAGCTAATCTCACATCCAACATTGTCAAATTTGGTAAAATTTGGCACGACACTCAGGTCGACTATGACCTCGATATACAGAGGGTTGCTCTGATATAATGATACAAACCACTGCTGAGCTGATATGCTGCGTTGATAAAATATCAGCAGTGCTATCAGCGAGCAGCTTATTTCCCGAATCCAAAGGTCTCTTTTCATGTTTTATGTCCTATCTGTTACTGCGGTGTCCTAATTGTGTCAGGCGATACGATTTCATCCGGCCGATATTTAAGTGGTGTAGCGGATGGTTTAATCCTGACTGTTTCCGGCTGAACGACTTCCATGTGCAATTGTATGCGTTGAATTTTTTCACTGCCGCTCTCAAATTCACTATCAACGGTGATGAATTGATATTCGAGCATGCCTTTTTGGGTATAGGCAACTCTAACCACAAAACTGATCTCGAGGTCGAATGTCTTGATATTGAACAGAGCGGCCTCATGCTTGCGCTCTAATTCCAATTCACTATCTTGAAGTTCCTTTTTGACCAATCTAATCAACTCTTTTATTCCCAGACCGGGCTGAATATATACTTGAATTTCATCTTCCCTTTTTTGAAGCACATAGATTCCGCTACCCTCTTCTTCCCGGTTTAACAATATCCAGCGATGTTTCTTCTGCTCTACTGAAATAGTAGCTTGCGACGAGAGCGTGATTCCCCTGGATCGGAACTTGTCGATTAACGCCGGTGAAATCACGCTGCGGTCAAGATCCTTTTGCAGAGCGGATTCTATTACAAATAATTGTGTGGGTGTAATCAGATCACCCGGTTTCGGCCGGCCTGAATGGAGATAATATCCAAAGAATACTGCACAAATAATTAAAATTATTGCAATTAAAGACTTAACAGAGATTTGCTTTTGCAATAATTTATTCACAGGCTTCTGGAGACTGAAACCGGTTTTCATTGGTAGGTACTCCTCGGATCTTCATCAAACTTATTACAGTTTTTTGAGCAACAGATTAACATTTTTCGGAATTCATAACATCCTAAGTGCAAATCTGCAGGAGGAGCAGGCTGTGAAGGCAATGGAAATTTACGATGTTTTTAATCGTATTACCATATCAAATAAACTATCTCAATAGAATCTTTTTTACATTTTTATTTTCCCCCCTGATTCGCTAACTTTAGCGTTTTCCGGCGGGTTTCTGTTTGATTTGGGAAATCCTGTTTCTCGGTGTGCTCTGTGCCTCTGTGGCAATAGTTGTGAAAATTTGTTGATCACGATTTGATATTATCCGTTATAAACTTTTGACTTCAAGGAGGTCTCATGAAAAGCGCCGCAAATGCACTGCAAACCATCGGCAATACGCCGCTAGTGCAGTTGAATAAAATCCCCCGCGATACCAAAGCGCGGATGTTCGTCAAACTGGAATTCCTCAACCCGGCAGGCAGTATCAAGGACCGCATGGCCCTCTTCATGGTGGAAGACGCCGAACGCCGCGGCCTGCTCAAACCTGGGGGCACCATCGTGGAGAACTCTTCCGGAAACACCGGTTCCGCCCTGGCGATGATCGCCGCTATCAAGGGCTATAAGTGTATCATCACCATGCCGGACAAGATGAGTGACGAGAAGCAGAACCTGATGCGCGCTTTTGGCGCCACGGTGGTGGTGACCCCCACCGACGTGCCGGCCGACTCGCCGGAGAGCTACTACAGCGTGGCCCGGCGCATCGCCGAAGAGACCCCCAACTCCTTCTATCCCGATCAATATAACAATCCCCAAAACATCGAAGCTCACTACCGCACCACCGGCCCGGAGATCTGGGAACAGACCGAAGGCGAGATCGACATCCTGGTCTGCGGTATTGGCACCGGCGGCACCCTCAGCGGGGTCGCACGTTATCTTAAGGAGAAAAAACCGGATGTTAAGATCATCGCTGTCGACCCGATCGGCTCGGTGTTCTATGATTATTTCAAGACCGGCAAACTGCCCAAGACGGAGGTGTACAAGGTGGAAGGCATTGGGGAAGACTATCTGGTGAAGGCGGTCGATTTTAGCATCATCGACGACATCATCCAGGTGAATGACGACGAGTCGTTCCGCATGACCCGCCGGCTGTGCCGGGAAGAAGGGATCTTTGCCGGCGGTTCCAGCGGCAGCGCCATTTCCGCCGCGATGAAGGTGGCCGCAAACCTCACGGAACCGAAAAACATCATCGTGATCCTCCCCGACTCCGGCAGCCGCTACCTCAGCAAACTCTACAATGACGAGTGGATGCGGTCTCACGGCTTTATTGAGTGATCTTTTAACTTCCTTGTCCACGGATTACACGGATTGGCACTGATTTGTTAATGGGTTGATGGGTTAATGGGTGTATGGGATAAAGATATGTGAATCAGAGAATTAATGGGACTTTTCCATGTTTTTCCCCATCAACCCATTAACCCATACACCCATTAACAAAAGCGCAAATCTTTGGTTTCGCTTTTAAAAACACTTAAGGAGAACATATGAAATTCGAAACCCGCGCAATTCATGTCGGTGAAAAGCCGAATTTTAAAGATGGCGGCACCGGCGACGTGGCGATGCCGATCCACCTTACCTCCACTTATGCCCGGGAGAAGGTAGATATTCCCACCGCCGGCTACGAGTATTCCCGCACCGCCAATCCCACTCGTGACGCCCTACAGCAGCGCCTCGCCGCCCTGGAAGATGCCCAATATGGGTTGGTGTTCGCCTCCGGCCTGGCGGCAGAGACCAGCCTGGTGCTATCGTTGCTCAAAGCCGGCGAGCATATCGTGGCCTTTGACGATCTCTACGGCGGCTCCCGACGGCTGTTTACCCGGGTGTTTAACGAACGCTTTAAAGTCGAGGTGAGCTACGTCGATGCCCGCCAGCCGCAGTTGGTGGCCGACAGCATCCGCGACAATACCCGCCTGGTATGGCTGGAAACCCCCACCAATCCCCTGTTGAAATTGTGCGACATCGAGGCGATTGCCAACATCGCCCATCAGCATAAACTTACTGTGGTGGTTGACAACACCTTCATGAGCCCGTATTTTCAGCAACCGCTAGCGCTGGGTGCCGACATCGTGATGCACAGCACTACCAAGTTCCTCAACGGGCACAGCGACTCCCTGGGCGGGGCTCTGTTACTCAACGACGAGTCGCTCTACGAAAAGATCAAGTTCACCCAAAACGCTGCCGGCGGCATCCTCTCTCCATTTGATAGCTACCTGATCCTGCGCGGCACCAAGACGTTAGCAGTGCGCATGCGCCAGCACCAGAAAAACGCCATCCGCATCGCCAAATTCCTGGAATCTCATCCGCGGGTGAACCGGGTGATTTATCCCGGCCTGGAAAGCCATCCCCAACACGAGCTGGCCCAAAAGCAGATGAGCGGCTTCGGCGGCATGCTCTCCTTTGAACTGGATGGCAATATCAAAGACGCCAAGCGTTTCGTAGAAGGGTTGAAGTACTTCGCCCTGGCGGAGAGCCTTGGCGGTGTGGAGTCGCTGATCGAGCTGCCGGCCGTCATGACCCACGCTTCGGTCCCCCCGGAAGAACGCCGCAAGATCGGCCTCGCCGACGGCCTGATCCGCATTTCGGCGGGGATTGAAAATGGGGATGATTTGTTGGAGGATCTGGAGGGGGCGTTTCAGAAGATTGGGTGAGCACTAAATTGTAGCCACAGAGGCACAGAGTTCACAGAGAATTATTATTCCCTTTAGTTAAAACTCTGTGTTCTCTGTGCCTCTGTGGCAAAGTCGTTTAGGTACTAAAAAGCTATCACGCTCCCCCACCCTGCTGCACGATCACCCGCTCCATGCTCAGGATGATCTTGCCCATATTCAGGTTGGCCTCCATGTGACGGTGAGCCTCGGCAGCCTCTTCCCAGGAGAAGATCGTGTCGACTACCGGGCGGTAGGTGCCGTCAAGGAAGCCGGGGAGGATTTTTTTGACGAAATCGCGGGTCAGCCGGATCTTATACTCGCGGTCGCGGGAGCGCAGGGTGGTGCCGACAATCTGCAGGCGTTTGCGCAGCAGCATTCCCAGATTGAGCTGCTCCACATTTAGCCCGCCCATCATGGCGATCATCACCATCTTGCCGTCCAGGGCCAGGGCGGTAAGGTTCTGATCCCAATAAGATGCGCCGATGCAGTCGAGGATCAGATCGACCCCCTCGCCGGCGGTCGCCTCCAGCACATCATCTGCGAATTTACCGTCGCTGGCGTTGATGGATACTTTGGCCCCGACCTTCAGGCAGAAATCGATTTTTTTGGTGGAGCGGGCAGTGGCGATGGGGATGGCCCCGGCGCCTTTGATCAACTGGATCGCGGCGGTGCCCACTCCGCTGGCCCCGGCGTGCACCAGCACCCGCTGCTCGCGCCTCAGCCCGCCCAGCCAGAAGAGCGCCTGGTAGGCGGTAAGGAACACTTCCGGGATCGCCGCCGCTTCTTCGAACGAGAGCTTTTCCGGCACTGGAATGGCCATTTTTGCCGGAATCGTGACATATTCGGCATAACCTCCCCCATTGAGCAGGGCGCATACCCGGTCGCCGGTGTGCCAGCCGGAACAGTCCGGCCCCACTGCCTCCACCACCCCGGCCATCTCTAAGCCTAAAATCGGGGTGGTGCCCTTCGGCGGATCATAACGTCCCTGCCGCTGCAGGATGTCGGCACGATTCAGGGCGGTGGCTTTCACCCGCACCAGCAGTTCGTCGTTTAGCGGCCGGGGCACCGGGAACTCCTGCATCACCAACTGGTCCGCCGCGCCGGGAGTTTTCGGAACAATCCCTCGCATATTCATGTTTTTCTCCTTCAGGCTTCCGCCGCTAGATTTTCTTTCTGGAGCAAAATTCGCCGATGGGCGCTGAATTTGCCGGCAAAGCGGCGCAGTCCCTCCTGGCGCATTCGCTGGGCATGCTCCCGGAAATAATTCTCCAGGCTCTCCCGGTTCTTCAAACGGTAGTGAATCGACCACACGCTTTTGTTGCTTTCGCTGCCTTCCACTTCATACCAGTCGGCTGAGATAAACCCCTCGAAACTTAACATCTCCCGGATATGATCCGTCAGCCATTTCTCATATTGTTCGGCAACGCTGTTGTTCACGGTGAGGTTCACTTCATAAATGATCATATATTGCCTCTTGACCCTGTCGATAAATCGTACCGGCGACATACCCGAGCGCCGCCCATATAGCCATCCACCATTAACCCGTCAACCAAATACAAAAATCCTTTGACCGCATACCGCACGCCCGATCAAAGGATTCATTGCTAGATTCGCTTTCCGGTCAGCATTCTGATTAATTCAAGCGCCTTTTCCGCAAAAGGTGGTTTGTTCTTTGCCGCCGGCCGTTTTTAGTCGGCCATTGCTGCGGTGTTGGCAATCGTCGCACAGTCCTTCAAACTGGATCCGGTAGCTGGAGATATGAAACCCGTTTTTGCGTGGCAAATTCAGCTGATTCAATTGTTCGTCGTGTATATCCATGATCTTCCGGCAATTGAGGCAGACCAGATGATGATGTTGCTGGGTGTCTCCGTCGTAGCGGGCGAGATCATGCAGCGGGGTCACCTTGCCGATCAGATCATGCTCTGCCAGGGTCTCCAAGGTCTTATACACTGTCGCCAGGGAGATGGAGGGGTACTCCGCCTTGACATCATGATAAATTGCTTCCGCGGTGGGATGATTGTTGGTTCTTAGCAAAGACTTATAAATCATGATCCTTTGATAAGTGACATTCAACCCTTTTTCACGGCAAGCATCTATAAAATCAGGAATGGTTAGCATCTTTTAATCCTGCGATAATTAAGTACTATTTCATGAAACTGGCGGCTGACTGAACAATGCTGGGGCTTGGCAGCTGTCCATTGGCAAGAAACGATTCTTAACCAATACCTAACGACCAATAACCAACAGCCAACCCATCAACAACTGGTTTACAGCAGAATATCTAAAACGTCTCCTAAAATAACCCCCCCCGGGCATCTTTTCAAGGAGTTAACGAAATATTTCCTGAAAAGCTCCTGCTAAAGGGCTTTGATCAGGGCGTCGACGTATTTTCGGGTATTGGCTTTGCCGCCCAGGTCCGGCGTGAGGGCTTTTCCTTCCGCGATGACCGTATTGACCGCGTTACGGATGCGGTCGGCCGCCTGGTTGTTACCCAACTGCTGCAGCATCAGGGCGCCGCTGAGCACCAGGGCGGTGGGATTGGCAATCCCTTTGCCGGCGATGTCCGGGGCGCTGCCGTGCACGGCCTCGAAGATGGCGTAATTGTCGCCGATATTGGCGCTGGGCGCCACTCCCAACCCGCCGATCAATCCGCTGGTGAGGTCGGAGATGATATCGCCGAAAAGATTCTCCATCACCAGCACGTCAAACTGCGAGGGATCCATCACCAGCTTCATGGCAGTGGCGTCAACAATCGCTTCCTGATACTCGATGTCGGGATACTGCCGGGCCACTTCCCGGGCCACTTCCAGGAACAATCCGTCGCTGAGCTTCAGGATGTTGGCCTTGTGCACCACGGTAACTTTCTTACGCTTGAAATTCCGGGCCACTTTAAAGGCGGCCTGGATGATCCGCTTGGAGCCGCTTTCGGTAATCACCCGCTGACTCTCCACCACCCCGGGCACCACCATGTGCTCCAGCCCGCTGTACAGGCCTTCGGTGTTTTCGCGGATAACGATCAGGTCGACATCATCGTGACGGGTTTTCAGTCCCTTGATGGAGCGGGCCGGGCGGAAGTTGGCGTAGAGATCCAGCCGCTTGCGCAGCTCCACATTGACCGAGCGGAAGCCGGTGCCGATGGGGGTGCCGATCGGGCCTTTCAACCCAATTTTGGTTTCACGCAGCGACTCCAGCGTCGCTTCCGGCAGGGGCGATCCGTGGCGGTGAGCCTCGGCAGCGCCGGCCTGGTGTTCATGCCATTCAATGGGTACGCCGGTGGCGTCAATCACCCGCCGGGTCGCTTCTGCCACCTCCGGACCAATTCCGTCGCCGGGGATCAAGGTTACAGCATAAGACATATTTGATTCCTCCAGTACTTTGTAAATACATTCGATCAATGGAAATCATACCCGATCTCAACCGTCAGCAGGCCAATCCGATCTTCCAGCAGGGTCTCGCCGCTATTGCCATATTTGATTTGGGAAAGCTGGTAGCTGCCCCGGAAGCGCAGGGCGGAAAAGCGGTATTCGCCGCTCAACACGATCGCCTGCGGTTTGTCCAGCCGGGCGAAAGCCACCTGCGGAACGCCGTTGATCTCCCCGTCAAGATACCGGATATTGAGGGTGTTGTCATATTTCAGGTAACGGGCATAAAGTAAGCCCAGGGTCAGCGCCGGGGCCGGCCGGTACTTTATCCCGGCAATCAGCTCATTATTCCATAGATGGGCCTCGTCGGCGCCGCTGTAGACCGCCGCGGCGGTGGTGTCGGAAATCTCCAGGAACTGATGGCGCATTTCCAGGGAGAGAAAAAGCTGCGGCCGCAGGGCGGTTTGCACCCCGTACCCGATATGCCCGAAATAGGAAGCATTCGCATCCGGAAAGGTGGAGACGATCAGGCCGGGGCGCTTCTCATCGTCGGTCAGGATCACATTCGATTGCTGGGTTTTGAATACCAAATAGGAATTCCATTCGGGATGAAAGCGATAATTGGCGGCGAAGAGATACTGCAGGTTCTTGAACAACCCAGCGGCATAATCTGCCGCGTCGATATCCGCAGATCCCGCTGCCGGCGTCAGCTCCCAACGCTGCCGGAAACTGCTGCTGGCGGCGCCCAGGGTCAGGGAAAAATCCGGGCTGGCCTGGAGCGACAGCGCAGCCTGCAGGGTGTGCCGGGTGGTGAGCAGGGTCTGGGCGGAAGCCGTCACTTCCGTGGTGGAGAAGGTATACGTGCTGTTCTCCTGATCTCGGGTCTTGCGGTCGAGATATTCATTGCTGTAGCTGACCTGCAGCATGAATTGCTGATACCAGATATTCGCCATCAGATTGGGGCGAAACGTCAAGCCGTTTGCGAAATTTCCGCTACCGTTCAGATTGCTTCCGGCAGCGGTCAGCTCACTGCTGCCGGTTAGATTGAGATTTCCCCCCAGCGTGAGGCGAAAGCGGGCGGCGCTTGCTTCCCAGTGGGGATTGTAGCGGCTCTCCGCGCCGTCAAATCCATAGCTCCCGGTGGAAAAATTGCGCAACTCAGCGTGGGGAAATTCACGAAATTGGGCGATCGGCGTGGGGGTTTTTTCAACCAACTGGGCAAACAGCGCGCTGCCGGAAAGAAGAATGGCGAGAAATATCCGGGATGTTTTCATAGTGCTTTCGTTTTGAATTCGTGATCAGGTTATGACAGCAAATCGTCCAGCGCCGGCAGTAAGTCGGGGAACTGAAACCGGAAGCCGGTTTTGGCGATCCGTTCCGGCAGGACCCGCTGACTGGCCAGCACGGTTTCCTCACCCATTTGCTGAAAAAGCAGTTTGATGGCGAATGCCGGCACCGGCAGCCAGGAGGGCCGCTTCAGCACTTTGCCCAATTGGCGGGTAAATTCCGCCATCTGCACCGGATGCGGTGAGGTCAGATTGAACCGGCCATGCAGATCCGGCGTTTCCAGCAGGTAGCGGATCAGCGCAACGGCATCGGCAATATGGATCCAGGAGAGCCATTGCTTGCCGTCCCCGGGAGGGCCGCCCACGAACATTTGGAAGGGCAGCACCAACTTGTCGAGCATCCCCTCTCCCCTACCCAGCACCACCCCGGTGCGCAAGTAAGCCAGCCGCACCCCGAGATCTTCCACCTCCCGCACCGAATCCTCCCATGCTTTGACCACCTCCGCCAGGAAGCCGTCGCCTTTGGGTGATTGTTCCGTCAGTATCGCATCACCGCGTGAGCCGTAAAAACCGCTGGCAGAGGCCTGGAGCAGCACTTCCGGTTTCTGGGTCGCCAGGCGGACGGCTTCCCTGACAGCCTGGCCTGCATTGAGACGGCTGTTCAGGATTTGCTTTTTATAATCCTCGCTCCAGCGTCTATCACCGACATTGGCGCCGGCCAGATTGATAATCGCTTTGGCGCCTTCCACATAAGATTGCCAGCCGGCCGGGGTACGGGCGTCCCATTCCACGCAAACCGCGCTGTCGCCGAGCACCTCCCGGCCCTTTTCCGCATTACGGGTAAGGGCAATCACCTCATATCCATTCGCATGCAATTCCCGGCATAAAGCCTTCCCAATAAATCCGGTCGCCCCGGTGATGATGACACGCATACGGATACCTGCTTTAGTTTTTCTGTTTTTATTGCGCTGAGGGCGTGGAGCGTGGAAAAATTTTTCACTTGCTTTGCTTTGCAAGTCTTTTATTTTTTTCTTCGCCCTTCGCCCTTCGCCCTTCGCCCTTCGCCCTTCGCCCTTCGCCCTTCGCCCTTCGCCCTTCGCCCTTCGCCCTTCGCCCTTCGCCCTTCGCCCTTCGCCCTTCGCCCTTCGCCCTTCGCCCTTCGCCCTTCGCCCTTCGCCCTTCGCCCTTCGCCCTTCGCCCTTCGCCCTTCGCTACTTCAACAACAGCTTCACATACGTCCCCGGCCGCAGCAGCTCCCGCTTGCTCACCTGACCGGCAATCATCTGAGAAATCCAGTCGGCCACCTCCGGGCGTTTGGCCGCGCGATGCACCACCAGGTTGACCAGCGGATGGAAACGGGCGGTACGCTGCAGGTTGTAGCCCAGCTTCAGTTCACCGCCCAGATTTTTCCATAGGCGCTGATCGTATATGCTGAGCGCCCTGGCGGAAAAATCGCTGCCCTTGCTTAGTTCGGCGACCACTTGCGCGGCGATTTTCCCCGAGGCCATGGCATTGCCGATTCCCTCTCCGGTGAAGGGATCAATCAGGCTGGCGGCATCACCAATCAGCATAAAACCGTCGCCGTGGATGGTGCGGCGTTTACTGCCGGAGGGCAGGTTCCAGCCTTTGATATCACCGAGCAGTTCGGCATTACGGAAGCGCTCCCGGAAAAAGGGCGCTTCGGTGGCGGCGATGTGAGCGTCTTTCAGTTGGATCTTACGCTTCTTCAGCACGCTTTTCACCATCCCGATCCCCACATTGGCCAGACCGTCTTCCAGGGGAAATATCCAGAAGTAACCCGGTAATACCGGCTTGACGTAATGCAGTTCGATGGCAGTGCCCAGGCCGCTGACCCCGCGGTAATAGGCGCGGGTGGCGACCAGCACATGATCGAGATCATGCTCATAGAGACCGGTCTTGCGGGCCACCACGGAATTGGCCCCGTCGGCGCCGATCACTACTTTGGCAAAAAATTCCTGCTCACTGCCGCCTTTTGCCCGGCCACGGATGCCTTTTACCATGCCGTCTTCCCGGATCAGGTCATGAACTGCAAAACCTTCGATGGTTTCTACCTTCGCTTTTGCCGCCTGAAAGAGCAGATCGTCAAAAACCAGGCGGCGGCAGACGTAGCCGCTGGTGATCCCGTGCTGGGCGGTCGGCACCAGCTTGATGGTAACGACCTTCTCATTCGGCGATGAGAAGATGATGCTGTCGACGAACGCCTGGGGGGAAGCCTCGATTTTTTCGATCAGTCCCAGTTCCCGCAAATACACGATACTCTTCCCGGAAAGCGCATCGCCGCAGATCTTATCCCGTGGAAAATATTGCTTGTCGAGCAGCAGCACTTTCAGTCCCAGCCGCTCCCCGTAGAGCGCGGCCGTGGCACCCCCGGGACCGCCGCCAACAATGATCATATCACAGATGTTATTCATTTACCTGAATCTCCTCAACTTGAAACCGTTTCCGGTCGCGCCAAATATAAAGGAAAAAGCAGGTGAATTGCAACAGGGTTGATATTTAGCAATTTCCGGCCTATCTTTCCCGGCCAATCATTGCGAAGGAGCAAGCGATTTATTCGATCATCGACCTGGAGACCACCGGCCTCGACCCCCTGGAGGACCGCATCGTGGAAATCGCCATCCTGCGTTTCGACGGCGAGCGGATTGTGGAGACTTTTTCCACTTTGGTGAATCCGGAACGGAAGATTTATCCCATCACCACCCGCCTGAACGGCATCTCCGAGCTGTCGGTGCAGGATGCGCCGAAATTTTACGAGATTGCCCGAAGGATTGTGGAAATGACCGCCGACACCATCCTGGTAGCCCACCAGGCGCGCTTTGATTATGCCTTCCTGAAGCAGGCATACGGGCGGTTGGGGTATGTTTACAAACGCCGCCAGATCTGCACCCTCCGCCTGAGCCGGGAGCTGTTCCCCGGCTTGCCCTCCTATCAACTGGGAGTAATTTGCCGCCATCTGCAGATCCCGCTGGAAAATCCCCACCGGGCCCTGGGTGATGCCACCGCGACGCTGGCGCTGCTCCAACGGATCCGCAACCACCGCGATGCCGGGCAATTTAGGGCATTGCTGGCCGGCGAGATGAAATCCACCACCCTGCCTCCAGCGGTACATCAGCGCCAGATTGACGCCCTGCCGGGTGATGTCGGTATCTACTTTTTTTACGATGCCTTCGGGCGGCTGATCTACACCGGCAAGAGTAAATCGATCCGCAAACGAGTGTTGAGTCATTTCAGCAATGATCTGAAATCGCCGAAAGCGCGGGAGATGAAGGCGCGGATTCACGATATCGGGTATGAGTTGACCGGCAGCGAATTGGTGGCGCTGCTGCTGGAATCCGATACCATCAAACGGATGCAGCCGCGCTTCAACCGCAGCCAGCGTAATGTGCGCTACCGTCATGGCATTTTTGCTGTGCCGACAGACGCTCAGGATTTTATGCGCTTGACCATCAAGGAACTGGCGGAAATGGACAACGCCCCGCTGGTTAGCTTTCGTGGAAAAAAAGAGGCGCAAGTGTATCTGGAACGGTTGGTGGACCGCTATCAATTGTGCCAGAAATTAGCCGGGATCGATAAACGCAAAGGCCCCTGCTTCCGTTATCATTTGAAACAGTGCCGGGGCGCCTGCGCCGGAGCGGAAACGCCAGAAAATTATAATGTCCGGGTGCGGGAAGCCTTCCGGATGTTCAACTATCCGCATCCCGACTTCGCCGTTCTCGGTGCCGGGCGGCATTCCGGAGAACGCTCGCTGGTATTGGTCGAAGGCGGTGTCTACCAGGGATTCGGCTATCTGGAGTTGCCCCTGAAGAAAGCCGCTCTCCCCTACTTCCGCCGGGCAATCATTCCACGGGGTGACAATCAGGATATACGGCGGATTATTAATGGGTATCTTAAAAAAAATCAATCAGATGAAGTGATATTTATGTAGGCGGATGTTGCTTGCTGGAAGAAAAAGCATTGGGGGGGCTGGCGATACGGGCTCTCCTTTTGCAGCCGCATCATGCACAGTGCGGCTAAAAAGGGATTGAATCTCAAAATCTCTGTGTGCTCTGTGTCTCTGTGGCAAAACAGATCGACTACGGCTTCAAAAAAATCTCCGGCAACTTCGTTACCTGCATCATCTGTTTTGGAGCAGAATATGTTTTCTTGGTGCAGCGCCGCCTGCGGCAAAACGCCAACTTCGAAGGAATTTCTATGAACTCAGACAACCGGCAGTCCTCTCCCCCATCATCATCTCCGCCGAAAACCCGGAAGTCCCGCCGGAAGTCAGGATTTCGGGTGAACTCGGTGCACTTCATCGGCCTGCTGGCCTGGGGGCTGGTGCTGACAGTTGTGTTATTGAGCGGACTGATGCCCGGTGGCGTCGAACAATTCGCCGCACGGCATTTCGGCGTTACTCTGGAAAGCGGCTGGCGGGAAGAAATGCTGCACTACGGCCTCTACATGCAAATCTACCTACTGGCGGTGGCGCTATTTGGGCTGGCGACTCACCGCACCCATAAACTGCGTGAAATCGATGAATATAACCGTCCCCTGTTGATCCTGGCGCTACTTGCGATATCCGGGATCATCGTCGCTATGTTGATGATGGTTTAAGGGGCACATCAAATATCTTTTGTAAATTCAGCACTGCCACTGCCACTGCCACTTGTAATATAACATTCGCCCTTAAAATCAATCTCCTACTTCCTCCTCGCCGCCCATCAAATTGTGCCGCTGCTGCTGCTTGCGCATGGCCCATTTTTTCCTTGCCAGGGTCTGCATATCCGTTTCCACATCCCGCTCATCGACAATCTCCAGTCCCAGCATGGTCTCAATAATATCTTCCATCGTAGCCACTCCCTGCATGCCGCCGTATTCATCGATGATCAAAGCGATATGTTCCCGCTGGAGCAGCAGCGCTTCGAACAAGGTGGGAACCGGGGTGTTCTCGTGAAAAATGATGATCGGGCGCTTCAGGTCTTTCAGCGTCCGGTCAGTCTGATCCTGGGCGAGCGCTTCCAGCACATCGGAGTTCAGGATATAGCCGGTCACATGATCTGTGTCATCGCCATAAACCGGTATCCGGGAGTGTTGCAGATAGGGTTTTTGCTTGATGAATTGCCGCAGCGGCATATTCTCCTGGGCGGAGACCACCACGGTTCTCGGGGTCATGATGCTGCGCACCTTGAAGGTCTCCAGCCGCATCAAATTGTGAATGATAATTGACTCGCTCTCATCCAGCACCCCCTCTTTGCTGCCCAGGTGCGCCAATGCAGCCAGCTCCTCCCGGCTCAGGGTATGCTTTTTTTCTCGGTGGGCAAAAAATTTGGTGATGTAATCCGACATCAGTACCAGCGGGTAGGCAATATAAATCATGCCCGTTATGATCCGGGCCGAGGGGAGGGCCAATTCCCGCCAAAACCTCGCACCGATGGTTTTAGGGATGATTTCCGAAAACACCAGGATCAGAATGGTCAACACCGCAGAGATCACCCCAAAATAGACCTCGCCAAAGACCGCAACCGCCTGTGCCCCGACTCCGGCGGCGCCGATGGTATGGGCGACGGTGTTGATCGTCAGGATTGCCGAAAGCGGCCGGTCGATTTTTTGTTTGAGCTTTTTAAGATGCCCGGCGGCCGATCGCCCCTCCATTTCTTTTACTTTGACATAGGAAGTGGTAACGGATAGGATAATCGCTTCTAAAATCGAACATAAAAAAGAAACGCCCAGCGCCAGCGCCAGGTATGCAATCAGCATTTTCATACGCAGGATACTTTGTTAATATGAATTAATTTTTTAGCACTTTTCAAGACGTCCTTGGTTGTTGGCCGTTGGCGCTTGGTCAAGACCGTCTTTTGCCAATAACCAATAACCAACAACCAAGAACGAATTTTTTAACGTTCAAAAACTTTGTCTGCGCTAAGATCAGACGTCTGACCGGAGAAGATTAATGCGGTTCGGTCATCGACCAGGGATCGAGCGCTGCATCGAGTTTCTCTTTATCCAGCACACCTTTCTCACTGGCCACCTGACGCACGGTTTTGCCGCTCTTGAAAGCTTCCTTGGCGATCGCTGCGGAGTCGTCGTAACCGATATGCGGCACCAGCGAGGTGCACATCGCCAGGCTCTTCTCGATCATTTCATTATTGCGCTCTTTGTCGGCGCGCAGGCCTTTGATGCATTTTTCGTTGAAGACATTGATCGAATTGGCCAGCAAGGAGATCGATTCCAGCATGTTATGGGTCATCACCGGCATCATCACATTCAGCTCAAAATTGCCGAACATGCCACCGACGGCAATCGCGGCATCGTTGCCGATCACCTGGGCGGATACCATGCACAGCGCTTCGGCAATGACCGGATTGACTTTCCCGGGCATGATCGACGAGCCGGGCTGCACTTCCGGCAGGATGATCTCGCCGATCCCGCAGCGCGGCCCGGAGCCCAGCCAGCGGATGTCATTGGCGATCTTCATCAGACTGACGGCGATAGTCTTCAGGGTTCCGCTGGCTTCCACATAGGCGTCTTTGGCCCCCTGAGCTTCGAAATGGTTGTCCGCTTCCCGGAAGCGGAGGCGGGTCATCTTGCTCAGGCGCTTGCACACCCCGGCGGCAAATTTGGGATGGGTGTTGATCCCGGTGCCCACCGCCGTGCCGCCGATCGCCAACTCACTGAGGTGCCAGCGCACGTTTTCCAGGCGGCGCAGACCGTGCTTGAGCATACTGGCATAACCGCTGAATTCCTGCCCGAGGCGGATCGGGGTAGCGTCCTGCAGGTGAGTGCGGCCAATCTTGATGATCTTATCGAATGCTTTTGCCTTGGCCTCGAACGACTTTTGCAGGGCCTTCAGCGCGGGCACCAGCTCGGTCTCGATCGCTTCCAGGGCGGCGACATGCATGGCGGTCGGGATGACATCATTGCTGGATTGCCCCTTATTCACATGATCGTTGGGATGCACCGGGGCACGGTCGCCGATCTTGCCGCCCAGAATCTCATTGGCCCGGTTGGCCACCACTTCGTTGGTGTTCATGTTGGTGGAGGTGCCGGAGCCGGTCTGGAAAATGTCCAGCACAAAATGGGCGTCCAACTTGCCGTCGATTACCTCCTGAGCCGCTTTCACAATAGCGTCACCCATCTTGCTGTCCAGCCGTTTCAGCGACATATTGGTCTCCGCCGCCGCCAGTTTGATCATGCCCATGGCGCGAATAAAACGCCGCGGGAAGCGTAAGTTGCTGATCGGGAAATTCTCCACCGCCCGCTGGGTCTGTGCGCCCCAGTAGGCATTTTCCGGCACCTGCATTTCCCCCATAGAATCCTTCTCAATCCGATACCCTTTTGCCATTGTTGATACCTCCGCTAAATGTTGTTGTATGTGGGTTATTGTGCATTCTCCGGTACAGTTCAAAATTAGGGTAGAATGGGGGAATTTGAAAGGGTAATATGTTTTTTCGGGGGAAGGAAAGGTCTGCGCAATGGTTTGTTGTTGGTTATTGGTTGTTGGTAATTTGCTTCTTACATTCGGCACCAATAACCAATAACCAATAACCAATAACCAATAACCACCAATGTCAATTCTTCGCCTCGGTACTCCGCATTCGCTCCTGGAGGCGCCGGGCTTCGTCGGTCTGGCCGGTGTTTTGATAAAATTCGACCATCAGCCGCAGGAGGTTGAGCACATCGGGATGGAAGGGGCCGAAAATGCGGTCATAGATCTGCAGGGTGCGCTGGTAGTAGCTGCCGGCTTCGCCGTAGCGGCCCTGGGGGATGTATAGGTGGGTCAGGCGCATCAGGATCTTGGCGGTATGGGCATGATTGGGCCCAAAGACTTTCTCGGAAATATTCAGGGCGCGCACAAAGCTGGATTCCGCCTCGGTATAGCGGCCCTGGGTGTGGAAAAGATCCCCCAGGTAGCTCAGGGTGCGGGCCACTTCCGGATGTTCGCTGCTGTAGATCGCTTCCTGGATTTTCAGCACCCGTTTGTAAAGCGGTTCTCCCTCAGTGAATTTACCCTGTTCGACGTGAAGCGAGGCCAGGTTCATCAGGGCATTGGCCACTTCCAGATGCCCGGGACCGAAATGTTTTTCCAGGATGCCCAGCCCCCCGATAAAATGCCGTTCAGCATCGCCGTAATTCCCCTGTAGCCGCTGCATGTCGGCGAGTTGGAACAGGGCATTGGCATAGTTGAGGTGACGGTCGCCATAGCGCTTTTCGGTGATCTCCAGCAGACGTTGATAATACGGTCTCGCCTCATGGTAACGGCCCTGGTCCATGTAAAGCCCGCCGATGTAAGAGAGGGAGTTGCGCAGATCAGGATGGTCCTCCGAGGTGTGGCGTTCGATCATTTCCAGAGCACGCAGGGACAACGCCAGGGACTGGGTATAATCACCTTTCAATCGTTGCTGTTCCGCCAGGGCGTTCAGGGTGCTGACAATAGCTGGATTTTCCAGTTGATGCTTTTCAGCGATCTCGATCACCTGCCGGTGATGAAAGCCGGATTTCTCTATATCGCCCAGTTGCTGGTACGCCTGGGCCAGGATTTCGTGACCCTGGAACAGGTCCGGATGGCCGTCGCCCAACTGTTTGCGGTTGATATCCAGGGCTTCCTGAAAGTACTGCGCCGCGCGTTCATAATCGCCCCATCCCCAATAGATGTCACCCAGCGGATTCAGAAACTTGAGCATTGCCGGGCTCCCATGGCCGGCGTTCCGATCCCGGGCGATCTCCAGGCCTTCCCGGTATAACGGTTCGGCAGCCCGGCTGTCGCCCCGGGCGTCATGGAGGAATGCTGCGTTCGACAGGGCTTCGGCAGTTTCCCGGCTTTTGTCACCAAAATATTGTCGGTTTTTTTCCAGGAGGGTCAGGGCAATTTCCAGAGCCGCGTCGACCTTGCCCTCGGCATGGAGCTGATACATCTGCTGATTTAACCGCCGGAATTGTCTTATGGGGATGTAGCGCTTGAAGAGCCACCACAGCAGTTTTATAAGAAACAGGATGCCGACCGCACTTAAGACAGTGAACAATGGGCTTGATTTCTGCTCCGGTGCCTGGATGGGGACCGTAGAGAACCTGGTCAGAATGTAGTATCGGTTATCGATCGCTACGATATAGCTGTAGCCGCCTTCATCCAATTGTGCAACCGCTTGTTCCAGTTCCGGTCGCAGGTCGCCCGGAGCGAAGAACCCCAACCGTCCCCCATTGGTGCTGCCCGGCCCCACCGAGTAGCGGGCGGCTATTTCGGCGAAATCGGCGCCCGCTTTTAATTGCTGCAATACCGATTCCGCCTGTGATTCTGTAGTGAGCACGATCGCGCCGATCTCCACTCTCTGCGGTTGGGCAGCGACTGTCGTGATCCAGCAGCAGCCGATCCATAACAGCCAAAACCGGGGCAAATATCGCTTCATCATGCAAACTCGCGCAGGGTTGTTATCTTTCCGGATGAATTTACCAGAAAGGTAGTTTATTTCGAGCGCTTTTGCAATGCGCAATTATCAGAAGTTCTCTTCCAGCCGCTTTTCGATCGCCGCCGCCTCGTCGGTCATCCGGTTGTTCTGATAAAACAATTTAAGATTCTCCAACAGCGGACGGAGCGAAGGATGATTGGAGCCGAACTGGTCTTCGACAATTTTCACTGCCTGGCGATAGGCAAGCTCTGCTTCAACATTGGCGCCCCGGGCAGCATAGATACTTCCCAGATCATTCAACACCGTGGCCAGGCGATAATCGTCTTCCCCGAAGAACTCCTTCAGAATAGAAAGCGCCTGCTGGTAATAGACCTCAGCGCCTTCGTAGTTGCCTTGCTTCAGGTATAATTCCCCGAGATGCCGGTAGCTCAGCGCCAGATCGGGATGATTCTCCGCGTAGGCTTTTTTCTGGATATCCAGGGCCTGACGGAAGGCATTCTCCGCCGCGGCAAAATCTTCCTGAGCCAGGAAGACCGCCCCCAGATTATTCAGGGTAACGGCCACATCCGGATGCTCCGCACCATAATTGGCCTCGCGGATTGCCAGCACCTCCTCCAGCAGAGGCACCGCCTCATCATAACGCTGCTGATCGTTGTAGAGCGCGGAGAGGTTGTTGAGGATCGCCGCTACATTGGGATGATCATCGCCGGCCACGTCTCGCCAGATGCCCAGGGCATCCAGAAACAGCGGTTCCGCCTCGTCGTATTTGCCCTGCGCCTGGAGGGTCAGGGCAAGGTTGTTCAGCGAGATGGCCACATTGGGATGGTCGGTTCCCAGGGTTTCCTCCCAGATCGCCAACGCTTCGCGGAAATACGGCTCGGCTTCGGCGTAGCGGCGCTGTTCGCGGTAGAGTTCTGCCAGGTTATTCAGAGAAGTCGCCACATCGGGATGACGTCCCAGGGTTTGCCTTTCCGCCTCGATCGCCCGAAGGTAGAGCGGTTCGGCGTCGGCATAGCGTCCCCGGGTATGGTAGAGCTCGGCCAGGTTGCTCAGCACTTCAGCCAGATCCAGTGGATCGGCGTCGGGAGCCTTCTCCTGCACCGCCAGCGCCTGGCGGTAGAGCGCTTCGGCTTCATCCAGCCGGTTTTGCGCCACGTAGAGCTCGGCCAGATTGCTCAGAGAGATGGCATAAGCGGGATGATTTTCCCCCAGCATCTCCTTGCGGATCGTCAGAGCGCGTTGATAGAGCGGCTCCGCCTCGTCGAAATTTTCCTGGGCATAGAGCAGCACGGCCAGGTCATTCAAACTGGTGGCTGTGTTGGGGTGCCGGGGGCCAAAAACCGCTTCTGCTATTTCCAGGGCCTCCCGGGCATGGCGCGCGGCCTCTCCAAAACGGTTCTGGAAGTAGAACTCTGCCGCCTGGTCCTGGTGAAACTCCCATTGCTCGATCTGCTTCGCCATCGCCTCCAGCGCTTCCGGGGTTTTCTGATCGGTCTTCATCACGATGCAGAAGCCGTTGGTTACCGCAATGATCCCGCTAAGCTGCCCCACCTCCAACTGCTGCGCTGTATCCCTCAGTTCCGCCAGGAGATCTTCCGGATCGAAAAAACCCAGGTCGCCGCGCTGATCCTTCCCGGGACCAATCGAGTATTGCGCCGCCAGGGCGCCGAAGTTCTCGCCAGCGCGGAGCTTGCCGAGGATCTCCTGGGCCTGGGCTTCGCTGTTGACAAAGATGGCGCTGATGCGGATCTTCTGCGCTTGCGCCCCTGCAGACGCAATCAACAAAAATGTAAGTACCGTTGATAAGAGACGATTCAAAGATTGATGTTGAGGGTTCATAATTAAGTTTGCCTTTTGATATGATCGATTATGTAGCCGCAGCGTTCACAGAGGATGCATCAAACTAACAACTTTGTGCACTCTGTGATTCTGTGGCAGCAATAAATCATGATATGTGCGCATCAGTCTGGCTAATAAAGGTCAAAGCCCGTCGTTCCGACCAGTAGTCGCCGTTTTCATTAAACTCGACAAATCCCACATGTCCTCCCGAGCGGGGAATTTCCAGGAATAAATACGGACTGCCGAGCGCCGCCTCTTCGGGATAGCAGGCCGGAGGCAGAAAGGGATCATTTTGTGCGTTAATCAGCAGTGCCGGCACCTTAATCCCGCTCAAATAGGGCTTGCAACTGGCCCGGCGCCAGTAATCCTCCGCATCGGCGAAACCGTTCAGCGGGGCGGTGTAGCGGTCGTCAAAATCTTTGAAATTTTTGATCCGGTGATAATCCCGGTCATCGATCTCCCCCGGTCGCAGTTGCATCTTGACGCGAACCTTCTCGTGCAGCAGGCGGATGAAGCGGGCCATGTACAGCTTGTTCGCCGGCCGCGCCAGGTGCTGGGAAGATGCGCGCAAATCGCAAGGCACCGAAAACGCTACCGCGCCGCTGATCGCCGGATCGACCCCAGCGCCGCGCTCGCCGAGATACTTCAGGGTGAGGTTGCCTCCCATGCTGAAGCCGATCAGGGCAATTTGAGAATAATCACCGCTGTTCCGGGCATGTTCAATCACGGTATCCAGATCCTCGGTCTTGCCGCTGTGGTAGGAGTTGAGCAGGCGGTTTGGCTCCCCGCTGCAGCCGCGGAAGTTCCAGGCCAGGGCATCCCAGCCACCGCGATTGAGCGCCCGGGCCATGCCCCGCACGTAGGCGCGCCCGGTATTGCCTTCCAGGCCGTGGGAGATGACGCCCAACCGCTGCTCCCCCACCCTGCTCCAGTCAAGATCGAGAAAATCGCCGTCCGGGGTGTCGATCCGCTCCCGCTGATAATTTACTTCGGTTACGGTACGAAAGAAGGCCGGATAGATGGTCTGGAGATGACCACTGCCGAACAGCCGGGGAGGTTGATAATTTGATTCAAGGAGCGGCATAAAGAACCGTCGTCATTACGGCTCCATATCAAACCGCTGATAATTCTTCGCAATATAATCCGCCCATTTCTCAGGCACTTCATCTTCAGGAAAGATCGCTTCCACGGGACATTCCGGCTCGCAGGCGCCGCAGTCGATGCATTCTTCCGGATGGATGTAGAGCATCTCTTTTGCTTCACGCATTCTTTCTTTGTCAGCTTCTTCCAGTGTGTAGTCTTTGGCGGGATAAATACAATCAACCGGGCATACTTCTACACAGGCGCTATCGCAGACACCTACACAGGGTTCGGTTATAATATACGTCATCGCACACTCCTGATTGTTAGTTTGGCTAATATATGAAATTAGTACATTGTTTAAAAAGTTTTTTGTCGATTGATGTTGGATGTTAGATGTTGGATATTCATGGTAATTTTTCATCCAACATCCAACATCCAACATCCAACATCTCAGTAAAAATCGAAAAACTAACTATAAAGTATATTCGCTGTAAGTCTTCAAGTCTCAAACTTCCAACAACATCCTTGCCGGATCTTCCAGGTGCTGCTTGACCCGCACCAGGAAGCTGACCGACTCCCGCCCGTCGATGATGCGGTGATCGTAGGACAATGCCAGGTACATCATCGGGCGCACGACGATCTCCCCATCGACCACCACCGGGCGATCGACGATGTTGTGCATGCCCAGGATCGCCGACTGCGGCACGTTGATGATCGGGGTCGACATCATCGATCCGAACACCCCGCCATTGGTAATGGTGAAGGTGCCGCCGGTCATCTCCTCGATGGTCAGCTT
Source organism: Calditrichia bacterium (assembly GCA_020635015.1). Classification (GTDB taxonomy): domain Bacteria; phylum Calditrichota; class Calditrichia; order RBG-13-44-9; family J075; genus JACKAP01. Next base: position 79,259 of record JACKAP010000003.1, read on the forward strand.
GCCGTCGCGGGCTTTTTTGGCCAGTTGGAGCACTTCTTTCTCGATCCCCGCCAGCGACAGTTTCTCGGCATTGCGGATCACCGGTACTACCAGCCCGCGCGGCGAGGAGACGGCGATGGCAATATCGCAATAGTCGTGATACACGAGACTCTCGTTCTCTTCGTCAATCATGGCATTGACTGCCGGCCATTCCTGAAGTGCCAGACATACCGCCCGGGTAAAGAAAGACATAAACCCCAACCCGATCTCATGCTTCTCTTTGAACATGTCTTTATAAAGCGTCCGCAGGTTTTTGATGGCGGACATATCCACTTCGTTGAAGGTGGTCAGCATGGCGGTTTGATTCTTGGCCGCCACCAATCGCCGGGCGATGGTCTTGCGCAGGGTGGACATCCGCTCGCTGCGCGAGGCGCGATCGCCGGCTTCCGCTGCCGGCTGCTCAACTTTGGGGGAAGGCGTGGTTGCGGCGGCAGTTGGTTCCGGAGCCGATTGGCGGTCCTGTGCCGACTGCACCGCCTTCATGGCATCTTCCTTGGTGATCCGCCCTCCCGGCCCGCTGCCGGAGATGTTCTCTGAGGAAATTCCGGCGGATTCCAGGATCTTGGCTGCCACCGGAGACGTTTTGACATGGCGGTCCGTGGCCGGGGTGCTTTTCTCCGGCGTTACTTGCGTCGATTTTCCGTCGCCGGCCGGCGGTGTTTGCTTTCCGTCACTGCCGCCGCGAATCTCTGCAATCACCGAGCCCACCGCCACCGTCTCCCCTTCTCCGCTGCCGATGTGCAGCACGCCGCCATGTTCGGCGGGAATTTCGAACGAGGCCTTGTCGGATTCGATCTCGCAGATCAGGTCATCGGCGTCGACCCTGCTGCCGTCTGCTTTCAGCCATTTGGCAATGGTCACTTCCGAGATCGATTCCCCAACTGCCGGAATGATGACTTCATGAACCGATCCGCCTTCCGATCCGGAAGACGACTTATCTGCCGAGGTCGATTCAGCCTTTTTCTCCTCGGTCTTTTCGACTGCAGGCTTTGTGCCGGATTCCGGTTTCTCAGACGTCCCGGCCGGTTCAGGTTGCGCCGCGCCATTGTCGGCAGCCTCGGTGTCGATACTGGCGATTGGGCTGCCCACGGCAATCGTCTCACCCTCCTGGGCCAGGATCTTCAGTTTGCCCGACTGTTCGGCGGGAATTTCGAACGAGGCTTTGTCGGATTCGATCTCGCAGATCAGATCTTCAGCCGTCACAAAATCGCCGTCCTGCTTCAGCCAGCGGGCGATGACCACTTCGCTGATCGATTCGCCAACGGCGGGCACTTTAACTTCATAAGCCATATTGGGTCCTATTCTACAAATGATTCCTTGATTGATCCTATATGCATTGTATACAAAGTGTGGTGCAGCTTTCAAACCGTTATTGGTTGTTGGTATTGGGCTTTTGGTTGTTGGTATTTGCCAATAACCAATGACCAAGGACCAATTAAGATTCGGTAATATCGACCACCTTATGATGCTGCAGCTCTTCCCCGAAGGCGTGGTCGACAATCGCCTGTTGCTCCTGTTGATGGTGCAGGGAAATTCCGGTTGCCGGGGATGAACTCTCCGCACGGGCGATCAGGCGGGTGCGCACCAGCTTGAATTTGCGGCGCAGATAGCCCCAGGGCCCCATATTCTCCGGCTCTTCCTGCACCCAGAAATACTCTTTCGCCTTTGGATAGCGCTCAATGACCAGCTTCAATTGGGTCTCCGGAAAAGGATGAAGCTGTTCCAGGCGCACCAGGGCCACGTCTTTACGTTCCCCACTGCGCTGTTTTTCCCGCAGATCATAATAGATCTTTCCGCTGCAGAAGAGCACCCGGCTGACCTTTCCCGGTTTGACGTAATCGTCGTCGATCACTTCCCGGAAGCGGGTACCGCCGGTAAACGCCTCGATGGGGCTGACGCATTCAGGGTGGCGCAGCAGGCTCTTGGGGGTAAACAACACCAGTGGAATGCGGAAAGGATAAGTCAGATGGCGGCGCAGCAGGTGGAACAGGCTGGCCGGGGTGGTGCAATTGGCCACGATCATATTGTTCTGGGCGCAAAGGCTCAGAAAGCGCTCGATCCGGGCAGAAGAGTGTTCCGGTCCCTGCCCTTCATAGCCGTGGGGCAGAAACATCACCAGGCCGTTGTAGCGTTTCCACTTACTCTCCGAGCAGCAGATAAATTGATCGATAATAATCTGCGCCCCGTTGGCAAAATCGCCGAACTGCGCTTCCCAAATGGTCAGACCCTTTGGCTGGGCAGTGGCGTAGCCATATTCAAATCCCAGCACCCCGTATTCAGACAGCGGCGAGTTGTAGACCTTGAATTTTTCCTGGGTTTTGCTGATGTTGTTGAGCGGAATGTATTCCTCCTCGGTCTCCTCACCCACCACCACCGCATGGCGATGCGAAAAGGTGCCCCGTTCGCAGTCCTGGCCGCTGAGCCGGATCGGCACCCCGTCGTTCAGCAGGGTGCCGTAGGCCAGGGCTTCTCCCATCGCCCAATCGAATTGAGTGCGCTGCTGGAAGCGGCTCTGGCGATCTTCATAAACCTTGCGGATCTTGCGAAAGGCCTCAATTTCCCTGGGAATTTGGAATATTTTATTAGCGATAGCGGTCAGGTCCGCTTCCGCTACTCCGGTTTCCGGCGATTCCCGGAAATCTTCATCGGCGGGACGGCGGTAGTTTTTCCAATCGACCTTAAAAGCGGAGATCGATACCGGGCTGCGTTTGCTTTTGGCTTCATTGAGACGGTATTGCAGCAGGTCCTGGAATTCCTTCTCCATTTCTTTGGCGAGCCCCTCTGCAACGCTGCCGCCGGCAACCAGCTTGTTGGAGTATATCTCCCGGGGATCGGGATGTTTGGCGATCGCTTTATAGAGACGCGGCTGGGTAAAGCGCGGCTCGTCGGCTTCGTTATGGCCGTATTTGCGGTAGCCGAGGAAATCGATAAACACATCGGTGTGGAAGGTCTGGCGGTACTCCATCGCCAGCAGAATGGCATAGACCACCGCCTCCACATCGTCGGCATTGACATGAAATATCGGCGAGTGGGTCACCTTGGCCACGTCGGTGCAGTAGGTACTGGAGCGGCCGTCAAGATAGTTGGTGGTAAAACCGATCTGGTTGTTGATCACCAAATGGATGGTGCCCCCGGTGTGGTAGCCGTCGAGGAGCGACATCTGGATCACCTCATAGACGATGCCCTGGGCGGAGATCGCAGCATCGCCATGGATCAGGATCGGCACGATTTTCTTGGCGTCGCCGTCATAGCGCTTGTCCATCTTGGCGCGCACCATCCCTTCCACCACCGGATTGACTGCCTCCAGGTGGGAGGGGTTGGCGGCCAGGCTCAGGTGCACTTTTTTGCCACTGGCGGTCATCACATTGCTGGAATAGCCGAGGTGATACTTTACGTCGGCCTCAAAGACCGCCTCTTCGTATTCCGCGCCTTCGAATTCGGTGAAAATATCCTGATAGGATTTTTTGAGGATATTGGCCAGCACGTTCAGGCGGCCGCGGTGGGCCATGCCGATGACAAATTCCTGCACCCCGAGCATCGAGCCCTTCTGGATGATCGCGTCAAGTCCGGGAATGATCGTTTCGCCACCCGAGAGTGCAAAGCGTTTTTGACCGACATATTTGGTGTGGAGGAAATTCTCGAATACCACCGCCTGATTCAGCTTATCCAAGATATGCCGCTTTTCTTCCAGGGAAAAATGGGGAATGTTGCGGGACGATTCCATCTTCTGCTGCAGCCACTTCACCCGTTCGGGGATGCGGATGAACATGTATTCGGCGCCGATCGAATGACAGTAGGTGGTCTTCAGATGTTCGATAATATCGCTTAACTTCGCCGGTCCCAGGCCGATCTCGCTGCCGGCGTGGAAGACGGTATCGAGATCCGCTTCGCTGAGGGTGAATTGTTCCAACTCCAGCCCGGGTTTATAATCGCGCCGCTTGCGCACCGGATTGGTCTGGGTAAAGAGATGTCCTCGGGTGCGGTAGGCGTTGATCAGATTAAGCACCTGCACTTCCTTCTGCCGTTCGCCCGCTACCCCGGCTGCCGCCGGTTTGCCGTTGCCCAACTGGGCAAATTCGAATCCTTCAAAGAATTTCCGCCAACCGGCATCGACTGATTGGGGATCTTTACGGTAATCCTGGTAGAGTGATTCGATGTATTCCGGGTGGGCATTGCTGAGATATGATAACTTATCCATTGTTCCCTTATCACGTTAGACGATATGTGCCGGCCCTTCGGCCGCCGGCGATCAGAATAGGGGTAAAAATTAAGCTGTATCTTGTCCAATGTCAAACATCAATACCATTATTTTATGCTTCCGGGCCTGGGATGAAACGGGAAGAGATATATTTCCCGCTTCATCCCAGGCCCGGAAGCATATCTTATCGTATGTTTAAAAAGTTAGATGCCCAGGAACATCACCATGATGCCGGTAGCGGCGATGACCAGGCCGGCGATCGGGTGGCTGTAGTGATGGTTGATGTTGAGCAACTTGAGGAAGCCGATGCCTTTGTAGACCAGCAGCGCCTGGAGCAGCATCATCGCGATGGTAATCAGGGAGAAGACGCCGCTCACCAGGATTACCGCACCCCAGCCGTGGGTGGCGGAGATGAACATCAGAGGGATCAGCGGCTCGCAGGGGCCCAATACGAAGATTGCCACCAGGGTCCAGATGGTGACGGTACGCCTGGTGTCGATGTGCTGATGTTTGTGCGAGCGCACCTGCTTCAGCCCCCACACGGCATACGCCAGGCCGAAACCGATCAGCAACATCCCGGCTACCTCCGCCCGCTGTGATTCCACCGCTTGCAATCCGGTAAGGCCGAAGCCGAAGGCCAGGCCGATTGAGCCGATCACGATCGATGAGCCCACATGCCCCAGGCCGGAAAGCAGGGTGACCCAAACCAGCTTGCCGGTCGACCATTTCTGGGCCCGTCCGATACTGACAAATGGCACCCAATGATCCGGGGCCAGGGTGTGCACCAGCGCGATTGCGGAAGTGGAAACGATTAGTATCCAAAGGGAAGTGGCATTTTCCATGGGTTGCTCCGAAGCGTTGTCAGTTATCAGTTATTAGTTGTCATTCTGAACGGAACGAAGTGCAGTGAGGAATCTGTTCGGGCACTCGCTTTAATACCGTGCTCGAATTTATTTTGGAGAAAGCACAGATTCCTCGGCGAACGCCTTCGGAATGACATCGATTAAAGATCACCAGCATCCAGCATCCAGTATCTTGCAGCCAGCAAACATCGTGAGCGAAGCGAGCTACTCCCCCCGCTTCTCCCCCACCAACTGCTTCAGCCAATCCAGCCAGGCATCCAGCCCTTCCCCGGTACGGCAGGAGAGCTCGAATATCTTCAGGTTGGCGTTGATGCTCAGGGCATTGGCCTTCACCTGGGCCATGTCGAAATCTGAGGTGCCCAGCAGGTCGATCTTATTGATCACCATGATCGAAGAGCGGCGGAACATGCCGGGATATTTCAGGGGCTTGTCATCTCCTTCGGTGGTGCTGATCAGCACCACCTTCATGTCTTCACCCAGATCGTAACTCGAAGGGCAGACCAGGTTGCCGACATTCTCGATGATCAGCAGGTCGAGTTGTTCGATATCCATCTCCGGCAGTACCCGGGAGACCATCCGGGCGTCGAGATGGCAGGAGCCGCCGGTCACCAGCGGACGCACCATCCTGCCCCCGGCTTTGATCAGGCGATTGGCATCGTTTTCAGTCTGCACATCGCCGGCAATCAATCCGATGCGCAATTCGTCCTTCAAGGCCGCAAGGGTCCTCTCCAGCAGGCTGGTCTTCCCCGACCCCGGAGAGCTGACGAAATTCAGCGCCGCAATCCGGTGCGCACTGAGCTTTTCGCGAATCTCCCCCGCCAGCCGGTCATTTTCCGATAATACTTTTTTCCCCAGATCAATTTTCTCAGCCATCACTCCACCCTTCATCCTTTATCCTTCATCCTTTACCCTTCATCCTTAATCCTTTTATCCTTAATCCTTCACCCTTCACCCTTCCCTCTCACTTCCAGATAAGCAATCTCCAACTCATATCCCTGCGTCACCTCAATCTGCCCCGACTGGCAGATTGGGCAGCAGAACAGGAAATCTTTTACCACAAACGCTTTGCCGCAGCTTTGGCAACTGCCGTGTACCGGGATTTCTTCGATGGTAAATTTACATCCAGCCAGGGGGCTATCGATAACGATCGCTTCGAAGCTGAACTGCAGGGCATCTGCCATTACCCCGCTGAGGGCGCCGACCCGAACCCCGACCGTACTGACCTCCGCCAGTTCCCGGATTTCCATCTCCCGCAGGACCGTTTCGTAGATGGATTGAGCGATCGACAGTTCGTGCATGCGTGCTCCGCTGCTGGTAAATTCGACGTTGCCGGAAACGCGTTTGTTGTCCGGGTAAGCCCCGGACGAAACATTGTTTTCTTACCAAACTAATGATAAAGCAAATTTATTTTCAAGTCATATTTCATTTGCCGGGCCGCCTCGATGTCTACACTCGCATGAACCCGTATCATCGGCGTGGTTGGCGGCCTAGGGGGTCTTCAACGGCAACATCGGCCGGATGACACGGTAGAGCGCTGCCAGGGCAAAGGCCACACCGAACATGGTCACGACCGACGGGCCGGCGGGAAAATCGTAGCTAAAAGAGAGCCACAGTCCCCAATAGCTGCACAGCAGGGCGCACAGCAGGGCGAAGATGACCACCCAGCCGCGCCTCCGGGCCAGCAGAATGGCGCTGACCGCCGGCACCACCAGGAAGGTAAATACCGGCAGCACCCCGCCGATACGCACTGCAAATACGATCGCCAATCCGATCGAAAGATAGAAAAAGAAGTTCCAGCCCTGCTCTTTGCGGCTCAGGTGGCCCGCTTTCCCGGCATTCATCTTTTCGGTAATGGCGTACATCGGTTTGCGGAACAGCCAGTGCAAGATTCCCAGCACGGCAAAAACGATCATGAGATACACCAATTGCTCGCCGGTTACCGCCAGCAGGGTGCCGAAGAGCACTTCCTGAATATCCGCTTCGCCGTGGGGCGTTTTGGAGATGATCAGCACCGTGATGGCCGAGGTGACGGCGTAGATCAAGCCGATCACCGCCTCCAGCTTCAGGCGGTGATCGCGGATCCGGATAAATGACAGCAGCACCGCCCCCAGCAAGGTGAAGATGATCGGCAGCCAGGTTTCGCCGTAGTGCAGCACATCAGTCAGGGCCACCCCCAGGGACGATATCTGCCCCAGGGCCAGGTCAACGAACACGATTCCCCGCCCGACCACGTGAATTCCCAGATAACTCAGCAGCATGCCCATCACCAGGCAGGCCAGGAAAGCATACACCATAAAACTCAGATCGAACATTTCCAGCATGTCGGTATCCTCTATTCGGATGGGTTCGTCGGTTGAATGCCGGCCGTGGCAAAAGCTTCCAGCATCTTGCCGACATTATAGTCAAAAAGGTCAAAATAGGAACGGATCTCCGGATAGGCTTCCACCGACGTGGCCAGTTCCACCAATTGTGCACCGGTTTTAGAAGCGATCAGTTCGGAAGATTTCTTGGAATAGTAAGGCGAGATAATAATGATCCGCACATCCTGCTCCTGCATGTGTCCGATCACCCGTACCAGATGTTTCGGGGTGGGTGGAATGCCCGGTTTCGGCTCGACAAAATCGACAATATTCAACCCGGTGAACTCCTCAAAATAGGGCCAGCTATTATGAAAAGCGACGATCCGGGTGCCCCGGTAAGGCTGCATCCGCTGCTGCCATTCCGCCGTTTTCTGATCGATGCGCCGCTTAAAATCATCGCAATTGGCTTTGAAGCGCGCCTCATGTTCCGGCTGCAGGCGGCTGAGCGCGCGGTAGATATTATCCGCCACTTGTTTGCCCCGGCGGGGGTCGAGCCAGAAGTGGGGATTGCCGGCGGCATGGATATCGCCCTGGGCGCGCAGCGTGGCGGGATCGCCGGTGGGGACCTGCAGCAGGGGCACCCCGACCGAAGCATCTAAAAACCCGTTTCCTCCGGGAAGGATATTGCTGTTGCGGGCCCCGTCAAGCAGCAGGGGCACCCAGCCGATCTCCAGGTCCAGGCCCACCTGAATAAACAGGTCGGCTTTCTGCAGCTTGATCATGTAGCTGGGTTTGGCATCCACAAAATGGGGGTCCTGATATCCTTTGGCGATAGCGAACACCTCCACCTGATCCCCCCCCACCGCTGCAGCGATGCTCGCCAGATCCGCGGTAGAGGTCACGACCCGCAGCTTATCTCCCGCCATTGCCGGGGTAAAGATGTTCACCATCAACCATAGCCCAAACAGGTAAAAGATGACGTAATATCGGAAATCCTTTTTCATATTCAACCTCAAGATATTTTTCGGTATCCGTTTTCAATTAAATTTTGGGTCCACGGATTGCACGGATTTGCACAGATTCGTTAATGGGTTAATGGGTTGATGAGTTAATGGGTAAAAACATCAACAAACCATAATCCGCGTTAATCCGTGTAATCCGTGGACAAAAAAACAACATCTCAATACTGATGCGCACCATGCGCGCCGATCACGAACACAACCCGCAGCAGCACCCGGTTGAAGCTGTCCTGTTCCGCCGGATCGCCATGTTGAAATTGCAGCTCGACTTTCTGGAATTCCGTGGCCTGAAAGTTCAGGATGGCCGAATAAGCTTTCTCGGCAATTTCATCGTTTTCCGGGAACTGGGAATAATCGTAGCGCAGCCCGGCAAACCAGCGTTTGGAGAGCTGGTAGCGCATAAAGCTATAGAGCGCCCAACTGTTGATCGTTTCCGGGCCGCTGTCCCGCTCGCTGAACAGCGCCTCGCTCATCCATTCGAAACTGCGGTAACGGCTGGCGCGCAGGGGCTTCCACTTCAGGGTCAAGTCCACCCCCCCGATGCGGGTCTTACTGCCGGAGGGATCGTTGACGCCGCTGATGCCGCTCAAGCCGATTTCCAGGCTGGTATTTTGATTCAGGTCGAAGAAGTTCTTCAGGTGCGCCAGGTACAGCAGGTGATTGCCGCCCCCGGCGAAAGAAGGGCCTTCCACCGCTCCGGAGGTCGCCTCCACCGTCAGCTCCTGGTAGAAATTCAATGGATTGGGGATCAGCCAGCTCAGCGAAAGTCCCCGGTCGTTCAGCCCCTCTTCCCCGAAGTAGTTCACATACATCCGCGGCATATCCAGAAAATTTAGCGCGTGGGGATGAAAAAGATTGATTCTCCCAAAGCTGCTGCGGAATTTACCGCCTTTCAATTGCAGGCCGAAGGGCAGCGCGAGGGTGGTGAAATAAGCTTCCTCCAATTCCGCTCCAAACTCCCCGCTTTCGGCGATGGCTGAATCCGGTCCGGCAAAGGGATCTTCGCTTTCCCGCCCGAAGCCGACGTAAAAGTCCGCCCGGCTGTAGGGGTCGACGTAGGCCCGGAAAGAGAATTCCGCTTCCGAGAGGCCGCTGTCATATTGCTTGACCACCGCGCCTTTTTCCGCGCCACTGCCTAAGAAGGAACCGATCACGCTGATCTGCGGGTTTAAAATTCGGCGGTTTTGCACCACCGTCCCGCCCGGCTGTGCGGTGGCGGCAGTTGCGGTGCTGTCTGCGCCCAGGGATTTGGCCAGCTCCGCCTCCAGGGCCTTCTCAGCCGCCGACTGTTTGCTGCTGTCGGGAGCGCTTTCCTGGGCCAGCATAAGGGTGCTTAAAAAAAGTATGGGTAATATCATTAAAAATCGTTTCACGATTCTGCTCCTTTGCACCTGGTTGTCATCATAACCGGATGATCGCATCTGCTTCGCAACTGGCGGTGCGCCGATGCGGCAGTTGCTACCTGTAATTACCCGATGCCGGCGCACTCATATCGATACGATACGAGTATGTCCCGTGAACCGGGAGCCTGTCCGGATTATCTATCGTAATACCGCGTCCGTTAAACCGGAAGCGGCCGGGTCTGGTCGTGGTGATGAGAGGTGAGGCAGATGATGGGAGGAGCGCGGTTGACCGGCCGGATAACATCGCCCGCAACCTTCGGGCAGAAAAAAGGATAAGCCGTTTCATTCTCCAGGGGAAAATAAGCCCTGGGCGTAAGGTTTGTTGTGTGCAGCGCCGGGGTCTTCTCGAAAATGCACACCAGGCACACCGGCAGATGATGTGCCGGCGCTTCGTCTTCAGCAACCAGGGAAGACGATCCGGCATGGGAATAGCGGGGATCCAATAAACGGTTGTGGGTATGAAAAACCGGTTGCCCCAGGATCAGACCGGCCAGGAAGATCAGCAGCAGGAGAAATGTCGATCGGGTTCGCCGTTTCAAGTTCCGCATTCCTTTGGTAATGAGCATCGAGTCGTCAGCAAGTTAAACTTTTAAACGCTGTATGTCAAGTGATGGAATTCGACCGCTTAAGGGCGCCCAGCAAGACCGCTTTTCAGGCATCCGGTGCCTGCCGCTGCGCTACATCGTGGTTTTCGATATAGGCCTTGAATGTCTGCAAATTCTGGAATTCGCCGATTACGCCCACCAGATCGGCCTCCCGGAAAACGAAGCTAGCTTCCGGATTGGGAAAGAAATCCTCGCCGCGGATAATCGCCACGATCGACACCCCGGTGACGCTGCGGATCTGCAGCGCACCAATGCTCTTGTTGTTGAAATGGCTGCCTTGCTTGACATTGACCCAGCGCAGGTCCAGCCCCCGGGAGACGCTTTTCAACTGGGAGATGATGCGGTAGTCTTCATCGGATTTGTAGAGCGGCGCGTAGAGTTCCTTGTGCACCAGATCCGTGAAATCATGAATTTTATTCAGCGGGATATTGAGGTGGATCAGCGCCTGGCGGGTTAGCTCCAGGCTGGCCTCAAACTCCGGCTGCACTACCTCATAAACTCCCTTTTCATGTAACTCCACCATGTGCTCGGCATTCGTTGCCCGGGCGACAATACTCAGGTGTTTGTTCAGCTTGCGTGCATGATCGACAATCGCATTGGCCGCCACCGCCGAGGGAATGGTGATAATCAGCAGACGCGCCTGGCCGATCTGCGCCGCCTCCAGCACGATGTCCTGGGAGGCATCGCCGTAGACCGCCGGCAGGCCGTCGGATTTGGCCTGTTCGATCCGGCGGTGATCGAGTTCGATAACCACAAAATTCAACGCAAGGCGTTTGAGAATGCGGGCGATATTCTGTCCCACCTGGCCGCACCCGGCGATCACGATATGGTCGTGCAGCCCTTCCCGGGGGAGGTTGATGGTCTCCAGATGCTCATGGCGGAACCAGGATTTTTTCAGGGAATACAGCGGGTTGGTCAGCCCGGCGATGAAGGGGGTGAGGAACATCGTGACCACCGCCGTGGTCAGGATCAGCGAGTAGAGCTCGGTGCTGATGGAGCCGGTGTTAATCCCAACCCGCGCCAGCACGAAGGAAAACTCCCCCACCTGAAACAACCCCAGGCCCACCGCGATCGGCACCACGTTTCCATAGCCGAAAAGCCGGCTGATCACTGCAAAAATGATCCCCTTCCCCACCACGACCAGCACGATCAGCAGGGCAACCGTCTGGAAATTCGCCGCCAGAAAGCGCAGATCCAACAGCATGCCTACCGAGGTAAAGAACAGCAGCCCGAAGATATCGCGCAGCGGAATGATGTCGCTGAGGGCCTGATATCCATAATCCGATTCACTCAGCACCATCCCCACCACAAATGCGCCCAGGGCGAAGGAAAGCCCGAAAAAATGGGTGCCGTAACCGATGCCCAATCCGAGGGCAGTGATGGTCAAGAGAAAAAATTCCCGCGAATTCCAACTGGCGGCGTAGCGCATCAGCCGGGGGAGCAGGCGGGTGCCCAACACAAAGATCAGCAGCAGGAAGATCGCCGCCTTGAGAGCGGCCAGGCCAACGACCGGCAGGCCGGAAGCCGGGTCGTTCAACTGGGGCAGGATGATCATCAGCGGCACGATTGCCAGGTCCTGCACGATCAGCATTCCGATCATCACCCGGCTGGAGAGGGTTCCCAGCAGGCCTTTGCTCATGAAGGTCTTCAACACCACCATGGTGCTGGAAACCGACATCAACGCTCCCAGCCACAGTGCATCTTTCCATTCCCAGCCGAAGGCATAACCGATCAGGTAGCCATAGCCCATGGTCAGCAGCATCTGCAGCGGCGTGCCGATCAGGGCGATGTTGCGCACCGGTTTCAGTTCATTGAGGGAAAATTCCAGACCGAGGGCAAACAGCAGCAGGGCCACCCCGATCTCCGCCAACATTTCGATATCGTGTATGTCGGATACCGTGATAATCCCGGTATGGGGCCCGATCAATACGCCGGCTAAAATGTAGCCCAATATCAGGGGCTGTTTTAGAAAATTGGCGATAATACCGCCCGCCAGGGCAAAGAGCACGATCATGACGATGTCGCTGGCAATCCCCATGGGCTATACCTCTTGGGTGCGGAAACCCGCTTTAAGATCAATCATTGCCTCGCTGTATTTGGGAGAGCGGAAGTCGCCGCTATGCTTATCAAATTGGTAATCGGCAGCCATCTTCTCGTGATCCCGCACCACTTCCGCCAGCGCATCGGCGATGAAATCCACTTCTGTTTCGGTCATGGTAGGGTGAAGGGATATGCGCACCCAGCCGGGTTTCTGGCTGAGGTCGCCGTGATCGATCATGTCGGTGATCTCCTTGGATTTGCGGGAGTTGATGCGTAGAAGCACGTGGCCGTAGGTGCCGGCGCAGGAACAGCCTCCGCGGGTCTGGATACCGAAACAGTCGTTAAGCAGGCGCACGACCAGGTTGTGGTGAATCCCCGGCACATAAAAAGAGATGAACCCGATGCGTTTGCTCTGTTCCGGCTCCAGCACATGCACGCCGGGAATCGCCAGCAGCCGCTGCAGCATGCGGTCTTTGAGATGATGCTCGCTGGCCAGGATCTTCTCTACCCCCATCTCCTCCTTCAGCAATATCGAAAGCGAGGCCTTGATCGCCTGCAGGAAACCCGGGGTGCCGCCGTCTTCACGGATCTCGATATCATCAAAAAAGCGATGCTCCCCCCAGGGGTTGGTCCACAGCACCGTCCCCCCGCCGGGATGGTCGGGAATACTGTTGTCGTAGAGGCTGCGGTCGAAGATGATTACCCCGGAAGAGCCGGGGCCGCCGAGAAATTTATGCGGGGAAAAAAAGATCGCATCCAGCTTCTGCTGCGGATTCTCCGGATGCATGTCGATATCGACATAAGGCGCGGAAGCGGAGAAGTCGACAAAGCAATAGCCCCCGTGACGGTGAACGATCTCGGCCATCTGATAATAGGGCGTAATGATGCCGGTGACGTTGGAACAGGCGGTGAAGGAGCCGATGATCAGTTTGCGGGAGGCGTTGGCTTTCAGGATCTCTTCCAGGTGATTGAGGTCCGGCAGGCCGTTGGATTTGCGGCGCACGATCTTGACGTCGCACATGCATTCCTCCCAACTGGTCTGGTTGGAATGGTGCTCCATGTGGGTGATGATGATCAGGGGGCGTTCATCCCCTGCCGGTTCTATCCGCTCGATATATTTTTCCGGCACCCGCAGACCGAGAATACGCTGAAATTTATTGATCACTGCGGTCATGCCGAACCCGGCAAACAGCAGCACATCTTCATCCGCGGCATTGACGTGGCTTTTGATGATGTCATAAGCCTGATGGTAGGCATGGGTCATCACCGTGCCGGTGAGGGTGGTCTCGGTGTGGGTGTTGGCGACATAGGGCCCGAGCGTGTTGCTGATGTAGGATTCGATCGGCCGGTAGAGCCGCCCGCTGGCCGCCCAGTCGGCATAGACGATCTTCCGCCGCCCTTGACAGAATTCGTGCTCCAGATTGATGCCGGTGATGTTGCGGCGGAATTTATCAAAATAGGAAGCGAGTGGGTTCATGGTGACTCCTTAAGACATTGGGGCAGCATTTCTAAAAAAGGCAGGCAGCGATCATAATCCAATTCATAGAAATTCACCCCGAGGTTGATCGTTTTATAATACGTCTCCTGATGTTCCTTATAATATTTTTCTGAAGGCAACTTCCAGGCTTCCCGGCCCAGGTTTTCCGCCAGGAACCATTTCTCCAACAGCCGGGCCGCCCGCCCGTTACCGTCAGAGAAGGGATGAATGTGGGCAAAACGCAGGTGCGTCAGGGATGCAAAGTAAAATGTTTCCGTCCGGGTTAACTTTTGCACCAGGAGTTTGGCAAGCTGCTCGAAGAATGCCCGCATCTCCTTGCTTACATTTTCCGGTTCCACCGCCAGGTACACCAATCCTCGCTCGCTGAATACTCCCATGCGATCGGTTCGATAGTTACCCTGGCGGCTTTTGATCAGGAAAGATCTGGAAAGGATTTGATGCGCTTTCAGCAGGTTCTTTTCTGAGAGCGAACGCTGCTGGGCGAACTCATATGCGGCGATCAAGTCTTCAATTTCTTCCACCTCCTTATGGTGGCGGAATTTTTCTTGCGCCAGCTTCAGGTTCATGAAAGTGTTCAGATCAATGGTATTGCCCTCGATATTGGAAGAATACACCGCGGAAGCCGCGGTTCTATATCCCAGATCACCGGCCGCTTCGCTAAAATCGAAAGCCTTGAACCACGCCTCAATCTGCTGCCCAAGGCGCTGGCGGTATGCGTCGAAATATGTTTTGTCGGTGATTTTCATAAGTAAGTTTGTTGCAGTTATAGATTTCTCACAAACTACGTTCGAAATGACGGCGATTGCGTCATTCCGAGGTGCCAGCCGAGGAATCTGTGACTTTAAAAGGCTTACTATGCAACTTTTTAAACATGCTCTCAGGTATAATCTGCACCTGCCTGGGACAACACTGTCCCGGGTATATAATATAAAATTTTTTCCAGATCTGAAAGCGAAATCGGATGATGGGAAAGTCTCAGGTATTTATTGAAAGCGGCTAAAGATTGTCGTAAATTTCTCTACAACTTACCGGGAGGATTTGCTATGTTCCGCATTGAAGAAGATGCCCGGGGGAAGATGGCATCCCTGAAACTGTCGGGGATCATGATTGACACCGACGCCATGGCGCTCAATGACCGCGTGCGCCAGTTAATCGGGCAGGGAAAAAAACAGATCGTTTTCGATCTGAGCGAGGTGCGGCTGATGAACAGTTGCTTCGGCTTGGGAATCCTGATGGCCTGCTGGAGCTGTCTCAACCGCGCCGGGGGCGAGCTGAAACTGGCCTCTCCCAGTGCGAAGGTGCTGCATCTACTGGAAATTACCAAGCTGGACCAGATCTTCGATATTTTTGATACGGTTGCAGAAGCGAAGAGCAGCTTCGAAGAGGAACTGCCGGTGTGAGGCTTTTTTTAAGTCCACGGATTTCACGGATTAACACTGATTTGTTAAACTGCATGTTCCGAATCATCTGAGCTTTGATCATCGTGGAGTGGCAGTAGCAGTGGCAGGAAGTTGACTGCCACTGCTACTGCTACTTGAAAAGCCCGAATTGTCAAAAACTTAAACAGAGATAAAGTTCAGTGTTAATCCGTGAAATCCGTGGACAGTTTTTTAAGACCCCGTTCTTTAACGGATCAATGCCATTTTCCGGACCGCCGTAAATTTCCCCGCGGTGAAGCGGCAGATGTAGATGCCGCTGGAGACCGGCACGCCGGCATCATTGCGGCCGTCCCAGATCACCTCTCGGTATCCCGGGCCTTCCACTGCATTCACTAATGTGCGCACTCGCTGGCCGAGCAGATTGTAGATCACGATCGTGGCGCGGGTTCTTTCCTTGAGGGCATAGTGAATGGTGGTTGACGGGTTGAAGGGATTGGGATAATTCTGCGCCAGAGCGAAGGCCGCCGGGATGATGGCTGCGGGAGGCTCAGCTCCCAGGACCGGGTAAATTATGATCTCGTTTCCGAATTCAATCCAGATCTGCTGAGCGAGTCGGGCGTTATCAACCAGGTCGGTCAGTGAAGTGCCGGCGATCAGAGCGAATCCGTAGCGGACGGTGCCCTGGCTGCTGATCTGAAGCGGAGGCAAACCGAACACCTGGGCATGATCTTCGGCGGTGCCGCTATCTCCGTTGGGATTTGGGTCGCGATTAGCAGTCATATATTCCCATTTATCCGCGTCGGTCATGTGCGGCGGATAAACTTCCCCGTCCGAAATGGCAATGCGCCGCCCATAGAAGATGTTCGCCGTCAGCGGCACGACCCCCACCCAGCTGTTTGGGCTGGCGCCTGGATGCATCTCCAGTATTTCAATATAGAAAGGATCGCCGCTATTTATGCCGGAGATCGTATTCATGGAATCGACGATCACCTGGCCGCGGTCCTGGGCACTCGCCGGATCAACATCCCAGTCAAAAAATCCGCCAACATGCACCTCCCGGGGATCAATGTCGCTATCGTTGGTGACATCCAGGGCAATCCATAGAATGTTTTGCGCTCCCAATGTGTCACCGCTGATCGTCGTTTGGGCGACACTGACGAATAGCGGATCTTCGGCATTACTGTCATCAAAGCTGGTTTCCAGGATCCGCAGATTGTTGGTGGACCGACTGGAATCGAATCCGGTCAGGAATTGGAAATCGGCATCGAAGACCTCATTCTCATCCCGGGCGGCATCCGAGACATGCGTGGCATAGGTGGCAATCATGACCGCCCCTTCAAAAAGCCGCTGCCCGCTGCTGCCAATCGGGTTGAACTGGAATCCGTTCCCGGGACCGGCCGGGGGAAATTCGTTCAGGTAACCGATATTACCCTCATTAGTCACCGAGGCCCGGAAGGCACTGGTAATATGATCTGCATACGCCTCGGTCACCGGCACCGGGGTCACCGATTGGGTATTGCCGTTATCGTCAAATTCGAAAATATACATCCCGTTCGCCGGGGCATTGTAGACATAATCCGAGCTGGCGGCCCCGACACCGCCGTCGCCATAAGCGGCATTCCATTGGTGCATCACGGCATATTTATAGAAATTGGGTCCGGCATCCAGGTAGTATTCGATCCGCCACAGGGTGCCGTCGCGGCTAAGGTCATCGCTGGCAGTATTCCAGCCATTAAAGGAGCCAGCCAGGCTGATCTTCCATTCGTTGATGCCCCCGTCACCGTCCACCAGGAGCGTCTCGGGATAAACCGTTGCGGTACCGGTCACCATAAATCCGCTGCCGTCTTCCAGGAAGGCATTGGGATCATCTTCCGACCCGGTCCACCAGCCATAGGTGTTCACATTGTCTACCTGAAGCGTGACGCTGCCGGTAAAGATGTGGTCGCCGGCCACTGCGTCCGGGGGGATGCCGTTGTCGTTCAATTCGACCATCGGCCCGCTCCAACTGGGATCGTAAACGCCCGACGCATCCCAGGCGCCGTTGACCCAGAAGCTGCGGTACTGGCTGTCCCCGCCGATGCTTGCCGCCAGAATGACCTCGGCAAACTGGGGCGGCGACTGGTAGGGGGCATTGGGCGTGGGCAGGCTGAAAGCGGTGAAGGTGTTGTTGAGATCCTCGCTGGTTTCATCGGCCCCATTCACCCCGTTGCCGCCGGTGGGAGACTGAATCCCTTCGGTAAAGTCGATCCGGTGCAGGGAATACCCGAAGCCATGGTTCAGAGCGGAGGATTGATTGGCGATCGGAGTATCCGGCAGATAAGCGGACAGCAGGGTGTTGAGGTCCGGTCCGTCGATCGTTACCCCGGTCTTGTCGACCGCTTCGTTGTTGGCCACCGGCGATCCGCTGTTGTAGAGAAGATAATCCACATCCAGCACCAGGTCATTGCTGCCGTTCCAGTAGTAAAGGATCACCACCTCGTCGCTGTTGGTCAGACCCCCCTGGTTATTGATACTGCCCGGCACCGCCTCCAACATGTCCGGCACCGCGGGGTCGGTTTCGAATAATTCGTAGGTCGGGAGGATGCCGTAGGTCGTAAAGAAGGCCGTTCCATTCATGGCAATGGTCTGGTACTCGCCCGCTGGAATTGTAGCTCCGGAGGGGAACCGGGCGTTGAAATCGGCACTGCCGCCCCCTCCTCCGCCTCCTTCCACGATCTGGTAGTAGTAGACATTGCCGGAGGCAAAAGTCGCATCGGTCAGGTAATAGTTTGTCAGATCCACGGCTTCGGTGCCGGGATTATAGATTTCCACGAATTCCCCTTCCGTGGGAGTGACCACGATCTCGCTGACCAGGATCTTGGCCGGCGGCGGGGTGTCCAGCACCGTCAGATCGAAATAGACCGTGTCGCTTAGCGCCCCGTCGGAGGCAATCACTTCGATGTCAAGATAAATGCCGCTGTTATCGTATCCCGCCACAAAGGTGATTAGCCCGCTGCCGTCGCCGTTATCGACAAATTGCCCGAAGGGCGGCAGGTTGTTGACGTTCAGGCTCAGTGGATCTAAATCCGGATCAGTGGCACTGACCGGCACATCGAGGGTCGTGCCCTCGTTCATGCTCTGGTTGGTAAGCGCCGTCAGTAGCGGCGGTTGGTTGGTTGGCACGGTCACCAGTCCCGAGACGCCGTTGATGGTCAGGCTATTGAATCCGGGGTCGGTGGCGGAGAGTTCGTTAAAATTAAGCGCAGCGGTAGCGCCGGGACTGGCAGTGGGATCGATTTCAAAACGCAGCGTCGCCAGCACCCCGTTTTGAGTAATCGGGCCGCCGCCGAAGTCGGCAAAGGCGATGCGCACGCTGTCCGGCGCCGGGGAACTGACGCTGAAAATCGCCCCGGGCACGATTGGCCCCTGGGTGTAATCGACATAGCTGAGCAGTCCGTTGGTCGCCTTCAGCGCCGCGCCCAACGCCGCCACGCTGTTGCCGCCCAGGTCCAGCGATACCGGCACCTCCACCGTATCACCGGGCTGGCCGCTAAGGTCGGTTGGAATGGAGATGGTGACCGGCTGGGCGAAAAGAGCCGGCGCGGTCAGAAGCAACATCAGCAGGCAAAGCCTCCGTCCGAACCGCGGCCAAAAACCGGGATTACGGTGTTGAGATGTTGTCACTCGCTTCATAATAAGCTCCTGAATTGATGTTAAGTCTCGTAAGGCAAGACAGAATATTCTCTGCGCGAACAGATTCCTCAGCTAACGCCTTCGGAATGACAATGATGCGTCATGTCATTCCGAACGTAGCGAAGTACAGCGAGGAACCTGTTCGCGCAAACATATGCACCGAGACATAGCGCCGGCACAGCCTTACCCCATGCCCTCTGCCCTATGCCCCATGCGTCTTATTTCAACAGCATCATTTTCCGGGTGCGCACCGTGACGCCGGAGGTTCCTTTTGCCCGCAGCTGATAGAAATAGATCCCGCTGGCGACGGCGCTGCCACGGTCGTCGGTGCCGTCCCAGTACAGCTCGTAATAACCGGCGTTCTGCGTCGCCAATGCCTGCAGGGTGCGCAGTTTCTGACCGAGGGTATTGAAGATCAGCACTTCCGTTTCCGCCGCTTGCGGCAATTGATAGCGGATGGTGGTCGCCGGATTGAACGGGTTGGGATAGTTGGGCTGCAGGGCGAATTCTGCCGGCCGGGCCGGCAAAACGATAATTCCGTCGCCTGCCTGCACCGCTGTCATGGCGAACCCATTTGTCCCGCCCTTGCCAAGTGCATGCCCGCCGGGCCGGCCGATGGAGGCGCTGGTATTTGCAAAGCACAGTGCCAGTGCACGGTCCGGGGCTAATGCCGTCTTCAACTGCCCGGCGACGTGCAGCAACGTTCCGGCATGCTCCAAACCGCTGCCGGTGGTGGAAAATCCTCCGAAGCGCAGGATACCGCTGAGGGACTCATCACTTTTTTCATCCAGTGCAATCTGGTTCGGGAGGAAGTTGTATCCCAGCTGATACCCTTCCGTCTGGGCGACATCACCCCAGGTGATGGAAGTGATATTCAACGCGGCGGCATCATAGTAGAGGTCGGCGCCAAAGGCATACAGCCCCTGTGAGAGCGCTTCGCCGCTCAGTTGGATTTCCCAATTCACCTGCCGGGTGTAGGGATCGATCCGGGCATTCGCAATATCCAGGTGCAGCACATTTTCCGAGTTGCCCACCGCCAGCGCCGGTGCCAGGGTTGCGCCCGGCCAGGTCAGGTTAACATCACCGCGAGCCACCGCCAGGAAGTCCTGGTTATACATGTTCGCATTGAGCAGCGGATAGTCGATCCCATCCGGCGCGCTCATCCAGGCCGTTGGGGTGGCATCGATATCATAGCTGGCCGGGTAAGCCCGCCAGGCATCGACCGGGAAGGTGACCGTGCCCAGGAAGTAGTTGAAGATCAACAGGGCGTCGGTCGGGTTGACGGTCAGATTGCCGTCTGCATCCCCGGCCAGTTTCTGCGCCCCGCTGAGGGTGACCGACCCCAGGAAGCCGTTAAAGGCCAGCAGAGCGTCGGTGGGATTGACCGCCACTCCGACCCCGCCGCTGCTGCGCTGCACTTCCACCCGGTAATTGCTGCCGGGAGGAATGGATAACAGGTGATATTCGCCGGCCGGATCGGTGACGTCGGCCATCATCCAGACACTGCTCTGATAGAGATCGGCGGCCTGGTCGGCCAGCGGCTTGGTGGGATCGCCGCCGCCGGAAAGGCTGCAGTAATGTGCCGAGCCATGGACTTCCACTTCCGGCACCACGGTAAGCAGACCGTTGTCACCGGCAATACTCAAGCCGCCGCCGAGCGGATCTGCCGCCGAGAGTTCGTTGAAGATCAGCTCCGAGAAGTCGCCGCTGCCGGCGCCGGGGGAAACATCAAAATGCAGCGTTACCAGCAGGCCGTCGCCGGTGATCGGGCCCCCGCCGAGGTCGGCGAAAGCGATGCGAACGCTGTCCGGTGCCGGAGAACTGACGCTGAATACCGCGCCGGGAACGATCGGGCCGGTGGTGAATCCGCTATAACTCAAAATACCGTTGGTTGCCTTGAGTGCTGCGCCAAGCGCGCCGACCTGGTTTCCGTTCAGGGTCAGGAAGACCGGCACATCGATGCTGCTGCCGGGGTTACCCTGCAGGTCGAGCGGGATCGAAATCACAATATCCGGCATTCCAGTTACGTTCAGTGTCACCGGCACAAAGAGCGGATTCAGATCGAAATCATTATTGTTGACCACCAGGCTGGCCCGGAAGGTGCCGCCGGACATTCCACCGGCATTGGCGGTGACGGTCACATTCTGGTTGCCACCGGGAGCCACTACCCCGTCAGCTGGGCTGCTGGAAAGCCAGGGCACCACATCGGTCACGCCTTCGTACACCTTCACATCGTCGATAAACCATCCGGCAAAGTCATTGGCAGCATCGTCGATAGTGTCGAAATAGTAACCGATCAGGATCTGCTGACCGGCAAAGGGACTGATGTCGAGCGCTGAGAGTATCCACACATTGCTGCTCCCGGAGGGCGCAGTGCCCCAGTAGCTTGACCCGCGCAGTTGGGTCCAGGTCAGCCCGCCGTCCGCCGAAACGGCGACCATGCAGAAATCCCAATAATGCTCGGTGGAGAAGTATTCATAGAACTCCAGGGTGAGCGGGGCCGAGGCGCCGGTTAGATCGATCAGCGGCGATATCAGCATATTATCGATCCGGTTCCCGGTATCGTAATTTCCCTGCGCTTCGATGCCGCACCACCAGCTGGTAGATGGGCTATGGAAATCCAGATTGGTCTGATGCCAGAGATCATCGACCGAACCGCCAACCAGCAGCGTCGACCAGCCGTTGATACCGCTTTCCATATCATCGAAGAACAGAATGGCATCGTTGCCGGTGGGTGGGGATAGCAGGGCGGCTGTGGCCGGCGCTTTAATGGCGCCCGTCTGAGCGGGAGACAATTGAGCCATCCGGTTATAGAATACCGGCCGGCCGGTGACGTCGAGCGGCAGGGCGCCAAACTGGGGTTTTGTGGGGACAGTCTTATCTGCCATCGCATGTTGTGAACGCTCTACCGGAGGCAATGCGACCGGGTTATTGGTTTCCCAATTGCTTTCGCCGATGTTCCAGAAAAGGTCGGCCGCGCCGGTATTTTCAATGACCAGCGTTTTACTGTCGGAAACGCCCGAGGGCAAGTCGTAAATCATCGGCGGATGGCTCAGGGCGATTTTCGGTGCCGGTCCGCTAACAATGATGAAGAATGGAATTACCCAGGGACCGCCGTTCGCAGCAGTAACCGTCAGCGTGAAGTTGATTACATGGCCAAGCGGGGTCGCCGGGTCAACCATCATATCAAAATCATCGCTGTTGTAAGCAAAGTCGCCGGGGAGGATGTCGGGATAGTCCGAGCAGTCGTTAAAGACCGGGAAGGTGACATAGGGGCTGTCCTCGATCAGGCAGCCGCTGATGCCCAGGGTGCTGTTGCTGCCGAGATTGTGCAAGCCGACGTAGAGTTCAATTGCTTCCCCGGGATTGATGATCCCGTCCCCATTGCCGCTGCTGTTGCCGTTGTTATCATCATCGATCTGGATGCCGTACATGGTCAGCGGTCCGCCCGGGCCGCCGATCAGGAAATTGATCAGCTCCGTCACCAGGTTGGCGCGGGTGCTGGGCAATACGCCGTCGATCAATTCCGCCAGGGCATAGGAGAAGCAAAAGGTCTTCTGGCCGTAGGTGCCGTCATATTGCACTGCCACATCGCCATATCCCACTTCTTCGAACGCCAGCACAGCGGCGGCGTTGGGGGTATAGAGGTCGATATAGCTATTCCCGAATTGATTTGAGGCGCTAAACAACATACCGCCGGTCAGGGCAGCAGGTTGACCCTGCAACTGGGATACCGGCCGGGTGGAGCCGTCCGAGGCAGCGTCCAGACCGAATAATGCCAGTAAGGTGTTATTTCCGACCTGGTTATATCCCAGGGCGTCTCCTCCTTCCAGATAGAGACGCCCCCCGGCTTCCAGGTAGAGCTGAACTGCAGCGGCCATGGCGTTGTCAAATGGCGTATAGTTATTGCCGTAGTTGCCAAAGGAAAGGAATGCCGCATCGTAACCGATCAGGCTGGGCGGGAAGGCGTCGGTGTAGGTAACCGGATAACCCATCGCGCTCAATTCGCCCGCCAGGTAGGCACCGGAATAATCCTGTGCGCCGAGAATTCCCTCCCAAACCAGAATCCCGCTGTTGGTGCCCCAGGGTGTGGCGAAAGCCTCGTTGGAATAGGGGGATTCACCCACGGGGCTGGTGTATTCGGCGGTCACCACATAGTAGTAGGTGGTGCCGTTGCTGACGCTGAAATCGGAATAGCTTTCGGTGCTGGCGGTGCCGACAATGCTGTAAGGTCCGCCGCCAGTCGTTGAACGATAAATGTTGTAGTGGTCGAAGGTCGCATCGGCATAAACCTGCGGGAGCTTGCCTTCCAGAGCCTGAAGCAGATAGTCATAAGCCGGGAATTGTTGACGGCGCACCGCTTCCTCAAGGGCCGGTGTTTGAGTTGCCGCGGCTGCTGTCACCGGCAACAACTCAGCGCGCTGACCGAACATCGCATCTTTATGCCCCAGGGGATTCAAAGTATAACTCAAAATATCGCCGCTCGGGCTGGGACTGCTGATGGTCGCCCGGAACATCCAGTCGTGCGTAAGCCACTGATTCCAGGTGGCGCCGTTATCCTCGGTCCACCAACTCATGCCGTCTGGGGCGTTGGCGTCGGCGCCCACCGCATGCTCGGCCATCACATTGCTGTTCCAGCGGCAAAGCACGTAGAACACCCCACCGGCCGGCATGCCGACATCGGTGAAGTCGAACGTATACCAATCGCCGCTGCTGGTGCCCGGCACCAATACAGATCCGCTGCCCAGTACATTGCTCAGATCCGGCACGCCGCCGGCATCTCCCACCAGGAACACATCCACCATCGCATTGCTGCCGATGTCATTGCGCATATAGAAAGTTGCGAAATCGATGGTATAAGCGCTACCGTGGCTGAAGCCGACGGCAAAATATTCGTCACCTTGCGGCGGGGAGATAACGACATAAAAAGATTCGGCGGTGCCGTCATCATATCCCAACTCGATCGTCCCGCCGCCGGATGGGGGATCCCAGGTGAGATCGACCACCCCGTCACCACCGGTGGCTGCCAGGTTGGCCGGCGCCGGAAAAGTGGCGCCTGGCGACACCTCCAGGTCGGCGGTCATCGTCGAGCCGGAGGGTCCGATATTACGCACTGCCACATCGGTATTCAAGAAGGCGTAATTGCGGCTGTCGGGAATGGTGTTTTTGTCGAAGACCGTCCTGGCGGTACTCCCGGGCCAGGGGTCGCCGTTATCGCCGCGATTGATGTTCTGTTCCAGATTCCACATGCCGTCCGCCTGTTCGAGCGCCACCAGATAGTGGCCGAAGCTGGTATGGCCGGGATACCATTCATCATCATTCTGGGTTCCGATATCTTCATCAACGTGATAAATACATAGCCCGAAACCGGGTAGGGCGGCATCGTATCCCACCGGCTGGCGGTTTTCCACCAGGAAATATTGCGGGATCATCACACCGTTGGTCCACAGCCGGAATGCGGTTGGAGTGGTGGCGATGGCCGGAATTGATGCACCGTAGATGTTGCCGGTCACCACCGTGGGGGTGACATATCCCATCTGGTAACGGCACCAGGCGTCGGGATGGGCCGGCGATCCTCCTCCCGGCCAGGGACCGTTCCAACTGCCGCTGGCCATGATGCTCCATTCGCCCAGACCTTCGGAGGTACCGTCGCGGTCGTAGAGATCCGGCAAGCCGAACACCGAATGTCCCATTTCGTGGGCATAGACCCCGCAGGTCATATCACCGGGGCCGGACCAGTATTCCGGCTCCATCGAGTAAGTAAACGCCATCACGCCATCGACGGCCAATGGAGCAACCAGGCTCCATTTGTGCGACCAGATGTCGTTGCCGCTTCCGGTGAATTCCGCCCCGGGACCGGCATGAATAATGAACAGGGCGTCGACATAGCCGTCGCTGTTATTGTCATATTGCGAAAAATTGACCAGCGGGTCGGCCAGAATAATTGCATCTTCCGCCAACCGTTGGGCGTTCTGGGGATAGCTGCCGAAGCCGCTCATGCCGTTGGTGTAGTAGCTATAGGCCTGAGGTGCGCGTTTCCATCCCAGGGCGCTGGGCATGTTCAGGGTGATGATGGTCAGGTTACCGTAAGAGACTTCATTGTAGTAATCGCGCAAGGTGCCGGTAGCGGTTCCAAATAGCAGGTTATCAAAAAAACTACCCGGCACAGAAGCAACATTGTCACTAAAATCGACAATGATCGCCAGGGCATTGTAATTCGCGTCCGGGGTGTTGCCCGGACCATAAGGATTGCTGCCGTCGGGAAGAATGCCCGGGGCATTGATCCCGCGCAGACGCAGTTGTTGAATATGCTTCAAATAATAGGGCATTTCTATTTCCCCGGCCTGGATTTTCTTGAGCAGGTCGGGATGAGGCGAATCTGCCGGCAACGGCGTGGCGCACAGCAGCATCACCAGCCCGATTATTCTCCAGCAACATAAATTTCGGTTAAAAAATTGCCTCATGATCTCCTCCGATATGGTTGAATCCAAATCGCGAAATATGGGTTGATCGGGTGATAGGGCTATTGGGGAATGGGCTAAAGCCCCATTTTCCCCATAGGCCCTTAACCCCTGCGAACGGATGTTTGGAAAGTTTGTCAGGAGGGGAACGGCCAGGTGAGAGAGAAAGGCCATGGATGCGAAATGATGCAGCAATTGGCAGGAAAAGGCACCGGCTTATGTCACTGGCGCCAATTGGGAGTATCGCTGCTTGCCGCATGCTCCAACGGCAATTCAAAACGCACCTCCTCGTGCGTCAAATCCAAATGGGGAAGCAGCATCCTGTTGACAGCAGCAAAATGAAACGGTTGTGGCGTTATAGCGCGTAAATCGCGGTCTTTACTTCCGGGGAGCTTCCCCAGATTGCAAGTGTATTTATAAAGTCGATTGAAAACATCCGCTTTCATTTCCGGAGGGGCCGGATGCAGTTAAAGCAGGAAAGGAGCGCAGTAACCTGTCGCGTGCAAACAAGGTACGCACGTCCATTAACCAGATCAAATTCAATTATATTTTTTCTATCCCACCGATTTCATATTTACAGGCACCGGGAGATGATTATCGGTTTCGCGCTTGACAAGGAAACGAATGGCGCGTATTTTCCCAGTCTAAGATCACAAAAGAACAGGCAAGATATGAATCGTCAACATCTATTACCGATTATTGCGCTGCTGGTTTTGGGATGTACCGCTTTGCTCTTTGGCCAGCCTGGCGCTCCTATCGGGGAAAAATACCGTCTTACCGGCGAGGAGCAATATTCTGAGCCGGTGCATTTCTGGCTCATTCCTGACGGACCGGAAGATGCGGCCCAGGTGCGCCGGGTGGGCGCCGGACA
This sequence comes from Calditrichia bacterium, assembly GCA_020635015.1. Taxonomy (GTDB): domain Bacteria; phylum Calditrichota; class Calditrichia; order RBG-13-44-9; family J075; genus JACKAP01. The sequence continues at coordinate 105,607 of JACKAP010000003.1, forward strand.
GATTCGCCAGCTTGATGCGGCTGCCGGAGTGCCGCAGCCGGAAGGGCTGCTGCGGCCGTTCGTCTCCGCCAATGGGCGTTATTGGGGCACCGCGGCGCTGAGCGGCGATCCGGCCGGCGATCGTCAGTTGTCGATTGCGGTTTATGAAGGCGCCGGCACACTGCGCTACCGCCTGGAACGGGTGCAGCATTATGATGATCCCCTGCCCCTGCTGCGGCTTTCCGGCCGTGATGGCGCACTGCTGATCGCCCGGAGCAGCACCGGGCAAGTTTGGTTCTACGACCGCCGGGGAGCGCTGCTGCGGGAAGTCGAACTATTTCCCAACTTGGCCTATGATCTGGAGCGGATTGTCGCGCTGGAGGTCAGCGCAAACGCCAAATCCGTGGCGGTGCTGGCCGGCAAGCGCGGCGCCTCGCCGGCCGGTTCGGATGCGCCCAATCCCTCCGCCGAGCCGCATCTATTTCTGTTTAGCGCGGAAGGCGAACTGCGCTGGCAGCAGCCCTTGAATGAATATACCCCCGGCGCACTGGCGGTTTCTCCCGAGGGGAACTATCTTGCTGCTGCCGGCTATACAATCGATGTCGACGGCCGGATCACGCAGCGCAGCGTCATTTATGACCGTGCAGGGGAAATTGTGATGGAATTACCCCGCCGGTTTGAGTTGGCGCATTTTTCCGCCGATGAGCAGTTCCTGCTGCTGACCGGAAAAAAATCCGCCCAACTGATCGATCTCAAACCAGGCGCCGTTCGCTGGGAACGGCAGATTTCCCGCAACAAGGAACAGATCTGCGCGGTACGGGTGGCCGGGGGTGCCCGGACGATCGCCCTGCTCAGCGCGGTTAGCGAATACGGCCCGAACGGTTTTGTTTTCAACTATCCGCACCTGGAAATATTGGGCCGCAACGGCGACCTGCTGCAGGAACTGACCTTCCCGGAAGCGGAGTTCCGGGAGCCGGCGCTGCTGCTGGCGCCGGACGCACAGACCCTCTTTATTGGATTTCAACATCAACATCTAATCTATCGAGCGCAATAATGAAACTTAATCTACCGCTCTCCTTTTTAGGGGTGCTCGGCTTGCTGCTGTTGGGTACTACCTTCCAGATGGCCCAGACCCAATGGCCCTGGCCGGTCACCCCGTTCAATCAGAGCCAGGAGATCACCGGCAATTTTTGCGAATACCGCGACACCAGCCCCGGCGGGCATTTTCACAACGGTACCGACATCCCCAAGCCGGACGGCTCCGCGGTCTACCCGGTGAAGGATGGCGTTCTCACCGCCAAATCATCGGTGGGCTCCAATGCCTACGTACGGGTGAATGATATCGCCTACGTGCATATCTTCCCCAATCCGGCGCTGTCGATCGGCGATTCGGTGTTTGCCTCGCAGACCATCCTGGGCACCATCCTCAGCGGACTGGGCCACGTGCACCTGACCAACGGCTATCCCGGCGCCGAAAAAAACAGCATGCTTCCCAACAGCGGCCTGACCCCGCTGAACGATCCCTGGCCCCCGGTCATCCGCTACGTGCAATTTTACTTGAACAACACCAACAGTATGTTCCCCGGTAATGAACTCAGCAGCAAGGTGGATATTGTGGTGAAGGTCGACGAGGCGAACGCCCCGCCCACCAGCCCGCTCTCCCGGCGCAATAACGGCACTTACAAGATCGGCTACAAGATCCTCAGCGCCGACAGCAGCACCGTGGTCTATCAGCCGCCCAACGGCGGAGTGCGCTTCCAGTTCAATGTCAAGCCCAACGACAATTACGTGAACACAGTCTATTTCCAGGACCAGTCCACCACTTCCAGCCATGTTTACCAGGTGACCAATAACATTTCCAGCGACAATTACTGGGATACCGCCACCCTGCCCTACGGCGATTATGTGGTGATGATCTTCACTGAAGACACCCGCTCCAACACCGATACCGCATGGGTTCCCGTCACCACCATCGAAGCGGACAACGTGGCGCCGGTCGCGCCGGAGCTGGTTTATTTCAAGGAGACCGACACCGGGGGAATGCAGCTTTCCTGGCTGGCCAACAATGAGGCGGATCTGGCCGGTTACCGGCTGTATTTCAGCTTTGACAATGCGTTGTGGAGCCTGTTGCGCGATGAGGACGCCCTCAGCGCTTCGGCGCAGACCTTTACCCTCAGCCAGTTGCTCAACCAGGATGTCTACTTCCGCCTCAGCGCAGTGGATAACGCCCCTCTGCCTAATGAGAGCGAATTCTCCGACGTTTATGGCATGAGCAACGGCAGCAGTTTTCTGAAGAAGGTGCTGATTGTCGACGGCTTTGACCGCACCGGCGGCGGCTGGAGTGCGCCGGGACATTACTTCGCCTTCACTCACGGGCGGGCGATCCTGCCCCATCAGGTCAGCTTCGATACCTATGCCAACGAAGCGGTGAGCGACAGCCTGGTGAATTTAAGCGATTACGATGCGGTATTCTGGATCCTCGGGGATGAGTCGGTGAGTAGCGAGACTTTCAGCGCGGCCGAGCAGGCGCAGGTGCAAGCCTATCTGGAGAATGGCGGCTATCTCTTCCTCAGCGGTTCGGAGATTGCCTACGACCTCGACCCCGACGGCAGCGGCAGCGCCTCCCCGGAAGACGAACAGTTTCTGCACGACTATCTCAAAGCGGATTTCGCTGCAGACAATTCTCAGCTCTACAGCGTGAGCGGCGGCAACAGCGGCATTTTTTACGATATGAATTTCGATTTCGGTGCCCTCCCCTACCCGGTTGCCTCCCCGGATGTGTTGACCCCGCTGGCCGGGGCGCAGGCCTGCCTGAGCTATAATGGCAGTCCAACCGCTGCCATCCAGTATGAAGGGACTTTTGGGAGCGGAACAATTCCCGGCAAACTGCTCTACCTGGCCTTCCCCTTCGAAACGATCGAAGGAGAATTGACCCGTCACCGGGTGATGGCCCGGGTGTTTAACTTCTTCTTCGGGCTGACCGCCATCAGCGATGATGCAAATCCCAACCCGGTGCCGGCCCAGTTTGCGCTGCTGCCCAATTATCCCAACCCGTTCAATCCGGAAACCGTTATCAGCTATCAGTTGCCGGTGTTCAGTGAAGTGGATGTTACCGTCTACAATCTGTTGGGCGAAAAAGTGGTGACATTGGTGGCGGAGCGGCAGTCTGCAGGCAGCTATCAGGTTTTATGGAATGGACGCAGTCGGAACGGCGCGGCGCTGGCCAGTGGGGTGTATCTGGCGCGCTTCAGCGCCGTGGCCGAGGGTCGGCAGCCCTACCAGGCTACCCGCAAACTGCTGTTGGTGAAGTAGAGGCTCCCGGTAATAAGAGCGCTTTTAAATAGAACGCGGATGACGCGGATAACGCGGATTCTCGCGGATTTTTCATCATGCTTAATACCGATGTGGTATGGTCAAGGCTCATGAAATATTTAGATAAAATCCGTTTACATAGCTTGAGATTTCAGGAATGTAACAGCAAATGCCCGTATCAACAGTTTCAGTCCGGTTTCGCCATCCGCGTCAATCCGCGTCATCCGCGTTCTATACAGCCCCACAACTTCCGATCCATACTGACAGGTGTGCTGTTGCTGTTGTTGATACTGGGCGGATGCGCCCCGGAAGACACCGCCCCGGAGAAGGATAAAGTAATCGCGGATATCTTACAAGCTCATCCGGAGTGGTTCGCACCGGTGCTGCAGGACCCCGCCAAATACCGGCTGCAGATTTTATATACCCAGATCGACCGCGATGCGCAGAACCGCCCACAGTTCCGCAGCTATCGCTACCGGGTCAACACCAACGATTATTTCTATCCCGCCAGCACGGTCAAATTTCCTGCGGCATTACTGGCTCTGGAGAAACTCAACAGACTGAACATCCCCGGACTTGACATGAACACCCCGCTGCGTATCGACAGCGCCTTTGCCGGGCAGACCACGGTCATCGCCGATACCTCCGCTGCCAATGGTCTGCCTTCGATCGGACACTACATCAAAAAGATCTTCCTGGTGAGCGACAATGATGCTTTTAACCGCTTGTTCGAATTTCTCGGCCAGCAGTATTTCAACCAGACGCTGTGGGAAAAAGGCTACCGCGACACCCGGATCATCCGCCGCCTGGAAAGCGGAATGGATGCGGAGGGAAACCGGGCGACCAATCCGTTTACTTTTTATGAAGGCGAAAAAATCATCTATCAACAACCACTGGTGCAAAATCCGCAGGCGTATCGTATTGACATGCCCGGTGTTCGTCAGGGAAAGGGTTTTATGAGTGGTGGCGAACTGGTGGAGAAACCGATGGATTTCAGCCACTCCAATTATTTCCCGCTGACCGACCAGCAGGCGATGCTGCGTGCGCTGATGTTCCCGGAAACAGTTCCGGAAGCACAGCGCTTCGATCTGCGCGAAGAAGATTACCGTTTTCTCTATCGCTACATGTCGATGCTGCCCCGGGAGAGCGACGAGCCCGCCTATCCCGATACCGCCACCTATTATGACAGCTACGTCAAGTTCCTGATGTTCGGCGACCGCCACGATCCGATCCCCGGCAATATTCGCATTTTCAACAAGGTGGGCAATGCCTACGGCTATCTGATCGACAACGCCTATGTCGTCGACTTTGAGAACGGCGTAGAGTTTTTCCTCAGCGCGGTGATCCAGGTAAACGAGAACCAGATCTACAACGACGACACTTACGAGTACGACGAGATCGGCTATCCCTTCCTGGCCCACCTCGGGCGGGCGTTTTATGAATACGAACGGCAGCGTCCCCGGGCACGCCGGCCGGACCTGTCGCGGTTTCGCTTTAACTGATTTGTCCACGGATTACACGGATTTTCACTGATTATAATTTCAGCGCCCGGTACAATGGTCGTCATTTCGAACGCTGTTTGTGAGAAATCTATAACTGCAACAAAATTAAAACAATGTGATGTATTCAGTGGTAATCCGTGTAATCGGTGGACTCAAAAAGGAGCCTATATGCGTCATCTGAACGTTGTCTTAAAATATGCGCTTGTATTGTTATTGCTGCAAGCTTGCGAGTCACCCCAACCGGCGGCCCCCTCCCCTATCCCGGCGGAAAGCCGTCAGATGCTGCTGGTGGTGATCCCGGATGCGGATGCGATTCAGGGCAGGCTTTACCGTTATGAACGTGGTGCCGGTCAGCAAGCCTGGCAGCCGGCCGGAGTGCCGGCGGCGATTGTGGTCGGTTACAATGGCCTGGGCTGGGGGCGGGGAATGCACCCGTCGGAAGCCCAGCCGGATATGCCAATCAAGCGGGAAGGCGACGGCAAGAGCCCGGCCGGGATTTTCCGGCTGAGCACGATTTTCGGCTTCGCCCCGCCCGATTCGGTCAGCGGCTTCAAGCTGCCTTATCAACATGTTACGGAGGTGCTGGAGTGCGTTGATGATACCGCTTCGAAGTATTACAACCGTATCGTGGCCCGGGATGCGATCGATAGCGTCGACTGGCAATCATCTGAAAAAATGCACAAGATCACTGTCCAGTATCAACTGGGAGTGACGGTCGATCACAACAGCGATCCGGTGCTGCCGGCAGGAGGCTCCTGTATATTCCTCCACATCTGGAAGAGCGCCAATGATCCCACCTCCGGCTGCACCGCCATGACTGCGGAAAATATGCAAGCCATCGCTGCCTGGCTCGACGGCGCGCAGCAGCCCCTGCTGGTGCAACTGACCGAACCGCTTTACCGGCAGTTTAAGGCAACCTGGCAGTTGCCGGAAATTGGGCAGTAGTTAAAAACTTAAACCACGGATTACACGGATTAACACTGATTTATTTATGCTGTTTATTATAAATCTGTGCATTTCAGTATTAATCCGTGTAAATCAGTGTAATCCGTGGACAAAAAACATAACCGGAGAAACCGCTTGAAATTATTTTATTATAGAACCCTGATAGTAGGACTGCTGTTGAGTTGGGCTAGTCTGCAAGCACAAACTTTCACCGATATGTCGCAACTGCTCCAGCCGGGATATCCTCTCGGCACCAAGACCGGTCAGCGCGGGGCCAGCGCGGCGGATTATAACAATGACGGCCTGGTGGATCTCTACCATTCTAATTTCGACAGCCCCGGTCGGCTCTATCTGAACCAGGGCGCAGACGGCTTCCGCGATGTGCTGGCGGAGATCGATCTCGACGAGGGCACCAACATGTGGGGCGCCGCCTTCGGCGACTATGACAACGACGGCTATTTCGATATCATCTTCGAGGACCTCTCCGCTCCCAGCAAACTCTACCGCAACAACCGCAATGGCACTTTCACCGAGGTGAACGCCGCCGCCAACGTTGCGGTGAACACGTTGGCCCAGGGGGCCGCCTGGGATGATTACAACCTAGACGGTAAGCTCGACCTGTTCATTGTTAATGATGTCGGTCCCAACCAGCTTTTCAAGAATCTGGATTTTCAAACCTTTACCGACATCAGCATATCTGCCAACGTGCAGACCGTCGGTAATTCCTATGGCGTCTCCTGGGGCGACATCAACGGCGACGGCTACCCGGATGCCTACATCGCCACCTGCCATCCCAACGATCCGCTGCGCTCGATCAATCATTTGCTCCTCAACAACGGCGACGAGACCTTCACCAATATCGGCCAGGCTGCCGGGGTGGCCGACTCCCTGGCCGGCTGGGGAGTGCTGATCTTCGACTACGACCAGGACGGGGATGATGATATCTTCTCCACCAATTCTTACCATGCCCCCCGACCGGGCTACAACCGCCTCTACCGCAACGAGGGGAACAACACCTTCAGCAACGTCTCCGTCAGCGCCGGAGTGGCCGGGGGGATGCAGGAGAACAGCTACGGCTGCTCGGTGGCGGATTTCGACAATGACGGCTGGCTGGATATCTACATCACCAATGTGCCGCAGCGCGACCGGCTTTATCACAATAACGGTGACGGCACCTTTACCGATATCGCGGTTAGCGCCGGGATCGCGGTCAATTCCCATCGCGCCGGGGCGGTGGCCGATCTCAACAATGACGGCTGGATCGATATCTTCACCGCCGGCACCCCCACCAATAAGGTGCTCTTCAATGACGGCGGCAGCAACCATTGGATCCGCTTCCGCTGCCGGGGGATCAACAATAACATCGATGGGGTCGGCGCCCGGATCGAGCTTTATGCCGATACCTTGCGCCAGGCCCAGGTGATCCGCGCCGGCGACAGCTTCTGCTCCCAGAATCACAGCCTGACCGCCCATTTTGGGCTGGGACAGTTCACGGTGATCGACTCCCTGATCGTGCGCTGGCCCGGCGGGCAGGTGGATAAACATTACGCCCTGACCACGATTGACCGCCAGGTGACCCTGGTCGAGGGCGGCGGGATCAACCGCCGTCCCGGCAGCTTCGCCTTGCTGGCCCCGGCTGACGGCGACACCCTGAGCGGCAGCGCTCAACTCTCCTGGGAGACCGCGGTCGATCCCGACGGGGAAGCACTCAGCTATTCGATCTATATCCGGGGATACGATATCTGGAGCGGGGCGCTGCATGATACCGCTTTCAGCGGCATCAGCGCCACGACTTTCGAGGTAAACCCTGCAATCCTGCGCGATAACTACCGTTACCGCTGGACGGTCGATGCCAGCGACGGGCTGCTGCGCACCGCCAGCTTTCAGGCCCGGGAGTTCATCTACCAGCCCTATGGGAACATTCTCCAGCTCTCAACTGCCAATTTTGGGGCGGCGGAGATCACCTCCGCCGGGGCCAGTTGGGGCGATTACGACCGTGACGGTTATCCGGATCTGTTCGTCTCGAATACCGGCAATGCGCCCAATAATCTCTTCCGCAACAATGGTGACGGCAGCTTTCAGCAGATCACCGCCGGTGCGATTGTCACGGATCCCGGCGCTTCCTTCGGCGCCAGTTGGGGCGATGCCAATGACGACGGCTGGCTCGATCTGTTCGTCGCCAACATCAACAATCAGCATAACCAGGTCTACCTCAACAACTGCGACGGCACCTTCACCAAAGTCACCTCCGGCGAGATCGTCAACGATGCCGGCTATTCCACCGCCGCCAGTTGGAGCGATTATGACCGCGACGGCCATCTCGACCTCTTCGTCAGCAACAGCGCCAACGGAGCAAATTTTCTCTATCACAACAACGGAGACGGCAGTTTCAGCCGGGTGTTTAATGGGGTGATCGGCAACGAGGCGGCCAGCTCCTTCGGCTGCAGTTGGGGCGATTACGACAATGACGGCGACCCGGATCTCTTTGTGGCCAATGTGGCGAAAAACTTCCTCTACCGCAATGACGGCAACGGCAATTTCGCCAAACTGGTCACCGGGGCGATTGTGAATGATGCCGAGACTTCGCGCAGCGGCAGTTGGGGCGATTACGACAATGACGGCGACCTCGACCTGTATGTGATCAACCTCGGCAGAAACAGCCTGTATGAGAATAACGGCAACGGCAGCTTTAGCAAAGTCGGCGGCATTGCCCCGGTGCAATACAGCCGCGATTCGCGCAGCGGCCACTGGGCCGATTATGACAATGACGGGGATCTCGATCTCTTCGTGTCGAACAGCGGGGACAATGCGCTTTACCTGAACAATGGCGATAAGACCTTCCTGGAATTCCAGGCCGGTTTCCTGGTCAATGACGGCACGACTGCCAATGGCGCGGCAGCGGCCGACTACGACCGCGACGGGGATCTCGATCTCTTCGTGACCAGTTTTGAGACCGGGGCGGGTAATTACCTGTTCACCAACCTGGGGCAGGGCAATAACTGGCTGCAGGTGCATTGTGTGGGTACGGTTTCCAATTCTTCCGCCATCGGGGCGATGCTGCGCCTGCGCGGCACCATTTTCGGCAGTAGCTTCTGGCAGTTGCGGGAGATCAGCGGTCAGGCGAGTTTTGCTTCGCAGCACGAATTCACCGTCACCTTCGGTCTGGGCGATGCCCTGAGTGCCGATTCCCTGCGGGTGGAATGGCCCTCCGGGCGGGTGTCGCTGTTGGGGAACATCGCCGCCAACCAGCGTCTGACGGTGCGGGAAGACTCCACCCTTTTCCTACCCCCGGCAGATGCGCCGCTGCCGGAGTCCTTTTACCTGGCACAGAATTATCCCAACCCTTTCAACCCGGAAACCGTGATCCGCTACGCCATTCCCCGCGAGGGGCGGATGCAGATCCAGATCTTCGACGCCTCCGGGCGGAAAGTGCGCACCCTGCTCAATACTTTTGCCCCGGCCGGCAGCGGGCAGGTGAGGTGGAACGGGCGTAACGATAGTGATAAGCTGGTCAGCAGTGGGATCTATTTTTACCGGCTGAGCTTTGAGGGGATGACGCAGAACCGCAAAATGCTGTTGCTTCACTAAACACATATTTTGTAGCCGCACCAAGGATGGTGCGGCTACAAAATATGCTACAAAAACGAAATTTTCTCACCCTTGGTATTATCAAATATTTCATGTATTTTTAAAGCAGTTATCTGAATACGGCACGACGCTGACGCGATTGAACATGTAGCAAATTCATATAGATACAGTTCCAGCCATAACACGGACATCGATATGAAATGTGCCCGATGGTTTATCGCGTCTTTTCTTCTGTTCCTTCTCCCCTACATTTTGTTGGCCGGCAAAGGCGAGATCAGCTTTGTGGAAACCCAGGTGGATCTGCGCGCCGACGGCAGCGCCGTGGTGGCCTATACCGTGCAGTGGCGGGTGCTCTCCGGCGAGCTGCACGGGTTTTATTTCCAGGGAAACGACCGCCTGAATATCGACCGCTTTTCCAGCGACAGCTACGCCATCGACGAGCAGGGCAACCGCTACCCGCTGAGCATCAAGCGGGTGAATAACGACACCTGGGACATTATCCTGGCCGACGGCCAGGGGATCGGTTCCGGGACCGCTACCTATGTATTCTATTTTGCCACCAATTTTGCTTCCGCCGGATACCTGGCCCCGACGGTCAGCGTCGAGGGCACCGAGCTGACGGTGTTCAATTGGTCGCCGGTGCAGTGGGACGAGGCGCGCAATCAGGATCATTACACCCTGACCCTGCTGACGCCTCACATTCTTCCCGAAGGCTATACCCCCCGCGAGTATGTCGAGCGCGAGCAGGCAATACTGACCGAGCCCTGGGTCAACAGCCGCTTTCTGATCGATTACCGCCGCGGCCCTAATGACCGGCTGGAGGTGGTGTTCCACAAAGATAATCCCGGCAACCGCTTTGATATGCGGGTGCAAGTCTATTTCCCCCGCGCCTGGTTCGAACTGCCGGAAGGGATTCCGCTGCTGGATGAAAGCGAACCCTACCTGCCGGAAAGCAGCGCGGATGTCCGCGCCGAACCGGGCAGTGGCTGGCGCAATCCGCTCTTCCTGGGCGGCGCGGGATTGCTGCTGGCGCTGTTCTTCTTCCTGGTGATCGGCAAACACCGCTCGATGGTGCAGGCCCACCAGGGGCTGGATGAGATCCGCTGGGATAATCTCGACTGGACCCCGCCGAAGCTGATCATGTCGAGCTTCCGCAAACCCGGAAAAATTTGCAAGGATCTATCCCCCCTGGAGGTGGCCTTCTTCCTGGAGATTCCCTTCAAGCGCATCATCAGCGCCCTGCTGAACTCGATGGTCAAAGAGGGGTTCCTGCGGGTGGTCAGCAACGCCCCGTTGCGTGCGGAAGTAGTGAAGCGCCCGGAGATGGGACGGCTGGATCAGTATGAAGGCCTGTTCTTCGAGTCGCTGGAAAACGACGGCCGCCTTTCCCAGGACGAGCTGCAGGCATTGATGAACCTGGCGGTGAAAAATATCCAGAACAAAGCCTGGGATGCCGACATCGAGGCCACCAAGGCCTATTACCAGCAGATGATGGATCAGTGGATGGCGGGGCAGAGTGAACAGCAGCCTCCGGATGAAACCGCTTCCCGCCGCTACAATGACAACGATTGGTATTACTGGTATCACAACAACCATCCCTATTATTCGCACCGCTATGATTATGACGATCCGGACCCCTACAGCTACGAGACCGAGATCCCGATCGAAGCCGATCATGTGATCCAGGGGACGGTCGATACCGATCTGGCGCTGAACCTGAACGTGTGCCATGATGCCTGCCACTCGGCGTGTCATTCCGCCTGTCACTCAGCATGCCATTCAGCGTGCCATTCGGCGTGTCACTCGGCTTGCGTCAGTGGAGGATCACACTAACTACTTGTCCACGGATTACACGGATTACACGGATTAACACGGATTCTTTTTTCTACTCAGTGAAAATCCGTGTAATCCGTGGATAAATGCCTTTTCAGTGAAAATCCGTGTAATCCGTGGATAAAAAAAACGAGGATATAAATGCTCGCAAAAATAGGACACTGGCTTCGCGATACGGCGATAAATAGCACGGGGACGGCTAATCCGGCGCCGGCGGAAGATATCGGCTGGATCGACGAGTTCATCGCCAACATCCGGCCTTATGTGTTTGTGCGGACGGAAGACAATATCCTGATCAAGCGGCCCAACCAGGCGCAGAAGCTCAATCCCAGCGGGGCACGGATCTTGAAGGCGCTGCTAGATGGGCAAAGCATTCATGAACTGCTCAACCAATATGGCCGGGAGGCGGTTCGCACACAGGAGATCATCCAGTTTATCGCTACCGTCAAACTATCTTTGGAAAATAAACTCGACGAGTTCAACCTCAGCCCGGCCCTGGAGGTACAGCCGTTCGAGATGAAGTTCTCCGAGCTGCCGATCCTCTCCGAGGTGGCCCTGACCTACCGCTGCAATCTCAAGTGCCAATTCTGCTACGCCGGCTGCAACTGCACCACCAATCCGGTAGGCAGCGACCGCGAGATGAGCGGGGAGGAGATCAAGCAGGTGCTGGCGACGATCATGCACCAGGCGAAGGTGCCCTCGGTGAGCTTCACCGGAGGCGAGCCGACCTTGCATCCGCAATTACCGGAATTTGTGGCGTATGCAAAATCGCTGGGGCTGCGGGTCAACCTGATCAGCAATGGCACCCGCATCAATGCCGATTTGGCCCGCCGTCTGGCGGATGCCGGGCTGGATTCGGCGCAGATCAGCCTGGAAGGGGTGACGGCGGCTGTGCATGATCAGGTGACGGCGGTGAAACATTCCTTCCCGAAAACCGTGGCGGCGGTGCAGCATCTCAAGGATGCCGGCATCCGCACCCATACCAACACCACCATCAACCGGGTCAACCTGATGGAATGCCGCGAGATGCCCCGCTTCGTGAAGGAAGTGCTGGGTAACGAGCGCTTCAGCATGAACCTGATCATCCCCACCGGCAGCGCTGCGCTCAACGAGCTGCTGATTGTGCGCTACCGCGAGTTGGGCCCGCATCTGGAGGCGATTCAGGAAGCGAGTCAGCGTCAAGGCGTGGAGTTCATGTGGTACTCCCCTACCCCGATGTGTATGTTCAACCCGGTCAGCCACGGTTTCGGCAACAAGGGCTGCAGCGCTTGCGACGGCCTGCTTTCAGTCGGCGCCAATGGTGATGTGATCCCCTGCGCCTCTTACGACGAAAGCGTCGGCAATCTGCTGCGTGAAGATTTTGGTGATATCTGGCAGTCGCAGCGGGCCAGGCAGTTCCGCACCAAGTTCTGGGCCCACTCAAAATGCCAAAATTGCGACCAGCTCCCGATCTGTCACGGCGGCTGCCCGCTGTATTGGCGGCAGATGGGGTATGGGGAGCTGGATAAGTGAATGGGTGAATGGGTGTATGGGTGAATGGGTTAATGGGTATATGAGTGAATGGGTTCTGGTACACAGAGCATGGAAGCGAATCACGACTTGCTCAACTCGTCCGTTTTTACCCATATACCCATCCACCCATTAACCCATTCACTACTTCATTTGAATCGAAAACAATGTCATGAGGGCACATCATGCCAACCATCGGATCCAAACTCTATCTTCCCGCCGACCAGCGGGGCGTCGTGGTGTTCAAGTTCTGGCAGTCGCTGGGTTATGACACCCGCCTGCTGCTGAGTTTTGTACTGATCTTCGGGGCGCTGGCGATCCAGCTTTATAACAGCAGCTTCTTCCCCGGGGGATTGCTGCTGATAGCGGGTAATCTCCTGCTGCTGGTTAATGGCTACGACAACCGCATCAATTACAAAAAATATGATCCGGCTTCGCGATGGGAGCGGGTGGATATTACGAAATTGCGGGAAATGCGCGAGCTGGACCGTAAGATCAAAAAGTGGGATGCCAGCTTTATCGACATCACCAGCGCTTACGGCGTGATGACTTTCCTGGTGTTGATGGTGCTGCTGATCCTGCTGCTGATTCTCCTGAACCGCTATTACGTGCTGATCCTGGATGCGATGGTGCTGCTGCTGCCCCACTGGTTCACCGGCAGCCGAAAGATCCTGCGCAAGCCGCGGCTACTGCAAAAAGTGAATACCGTTGAATTCCTATTGAAGCATATGGAACCGTCTCTAAAAGATCACCGGGTGGAACTGCTGATGCTGCTGAAAGGCAAAGATCAGCAGCTTCCCGACGACATCAAGTTCAAGGTGGATATCCGCGACCGCGACAAAGATTTTCTGGGACTATACGGCCAGGTAGTACTGAATCTGGTGCAGGGTAAAGCCTATCCCTATTTTTACATGGTGCTGGTGGCAAAAGATGGGTATGGGTTGAAAAAACACTTTCAGAATTACCGTCCCCCGGTGAATGTCACCAAAGAGCTGAAACGCCAGGACAAGGTCGAGGTCCTGGTGATCCGCCAGACCACCAGCCGCACCTCCGGATATCATACCAGCGAAGCGACGATGGTGATGTTGTTCCAGGAGGGATTGCAATTGGCGGAAAAGGCGGCGCGCATGTCGTGACCAGTCGGGAATGATGATCCGGTGTAGGGAACGGTCGCGACCGTTCCCTACATACGCGATCGATCCTCACCAATATGATCATTCCCACCCATCGCCACCAATCATTTCAACAACATCATCTTTCGCACCACCCGCTCCCCTTCCCACCCCAGGGAGAGCAGGTACATCCCGCTCGGCAGTCCCTCACCACGGTCATTCAACCCTTCCCAACCGATCTGATACTCCCCTGCCGGCTGGAATCCGTTGACCAAAGTGGCCACCTGCTGCCCGGAGGTATTATAGACCTTCAGGCTGACTGCTCCCCCGGCCAGTAATTGATAGCGGATTTGCGTGCCGGCATTGAAAGGGTTGGGATAGTTCTGCATCAGGCTGAAGGCCCGAGGTGGACCTGCTGCGCTTCCGGGTTCAATCCCGGTAGTGGGCCCCGCCACACAGGCGATGGTGCCCAGGGCCAGTTTGGCGACTTTCGTCACCTGCGGAATATTCACAGTTGCCGGCAGGTCGCTCTCCCGGTGATAGTAGGGGTTGGCAGTATACCAGGGCGGCGAATTCGACCAGGGCGGGGCGTTCTCGATGATCAAGATCGCCTTGTAGCCGTAGAGCCAGAACTGCTCGTGATCGGAATAGGTGGCATACGGAAAAGGCATGCTGTTGGCGTGCAGTCCCACAGAGTAGGAGAGGTTTACCTCCAGCATGCGCAAGCCCAGCACTTGCGACATATCGTTGGCCACGATGTTGAAGTGATGATTGCCGGTGTTGTTGAAGCCGATCATGTCCAGCACATACACCCCCAGGATCTGATCGCCGGCCAGATAGGCGTCAAAGGCGTAGCGGCGGCTGCCCCAGTGGTTGTTGTCGTTATACATCGGATGGCGTTCCTCGGCCCCGAAGGCGATGAACTTGATGGTGTATGGATGGGAGAAGCCGTTGGCCGGATCGCTCAGCACCCGGGCCAGTTCCAGGATCGCCGCCACCCCGCTGGCGTTGTCGTCTGCCCCCCGCGCTTTGGCGGTGGCCCAGTCGGCCGGCCAGGAGAGGTTGGGATCGAGATTGGCGGTGGCGTCGAGATGCCCCCCGACGAGGTAGTATTCATCCGGTCCATTGCTCCCCTCCAGGGTGGCCACCACATTCACCAGCGGCTCATTGTTGTAGGGCGGGATGCCGTCGCTGGCATAGAATGTATCCAGCCTCACTGAGGTGAGTCCGGGATAGCGGTCGAAGACCTGCTTGATATACAGCGCCGCCCACTCGTTGCCCGGGGTGTAGGAAATGCGCGATTCGTGCCCTCCGGCATCGGCGAGGTTCTGTACATGTTTGTCGATACTGTCCGCCGAGACCTGCGCCATCAAGGCCTCGATCTGTGGATCATAGGGGCAGCCGAGGGTCTGGGGGAGCGCCGGAATGGACAGCAACATAATTCCGGCGATCATGATAAAAAGACGGTGTCTGGGTGTCATAATCTCTCCGTTTTGCTGGTGATAACCTGTTTCCGTATTTCTGCTTAAGATCGATCAACGAATAATGCTTCGAATAATTAACAGAATTGCCGTTTAAATTTTAATCAAGACTGAGGACAATATAGAGCGGGCGCGGGGAAATCCAAAATGATAACTGATCAGCCCACGAAACATCCGAAATAACCGAAACTGCCATCATGGCAAAAGCTTACGTTTTATTCACCGCAGAGTGCGCAGAGAAAAACAATACATTTATATGCGGTTGGCATATTACAATACGGGTGCCGGAATTTGCACTTGCACTTTACGGCGCCATGCGCCATGCCCTTTGCCCCATGCATAAAACTTTTCACTGTCCTCAGTATGCGCGAAACCTTAAATTGTTTTATCAAAAAGGAGGATCCCAATGCACATCACCGATAAAGTCATTCTCATCACCGGCGCTACCGGGGGGCTGGGGACGCCGGTCACCGCGGTGCTGCACGCTGCCGGAGCACGGGTAGTGGTATCTTACAGCAGTTCGGGAAGTTTGGCAAAGCTAGAGAAGAATCTCAAGATAAATTCGGGAAGCCTGCCGGCGATCCAGGCAGATGTATCCAAAACGGCCTCAGTTGAGGCGCTGGTGCAGGAGACCCAGCGCCGGGAGGGTCGTGTCGATGCGCTGGTGAATCTGGTGGGCGGGTTTGCAGGGGGCGAGCCGCTGACCGGAACCTCCGAAGCCGACTGGGAAAAGATGCAGCAATTGAATCTGAACGCCGCCTTCCGGCTGTGCAAGGCGGTGCTGCCGGTGATGTACCGCCAGAAATCCGGGCGGCTTGTGATGATCGCCGCCCAGCCCGGTTTACGCGGCACTGCGGGATTATCCGCCTATGCCGCCTCCAAGGCCGGGCTGATCAACCTGATCCAGACCGTAGCGGCGGAAGGCCGCGAACATGGCGTATCCGCCAATGTGCTGGTCCCCGGCATCATCGACACCCCGGCCAACCGCGCTGCCATGCCCGATGCGGATACCAGCAGTTGGGTTAAGCCGGAAGCGATGGCACGGGTAATAGCGTTCCTGTGCTCGGATGCGGGGGGCGCGGTGAGCGGGTCGGCGCTTCAGCTAACGGGTGTTTCGTAGACATCAATTTCCTGCCAAATAGTGAATGTCGATAATTTTCTTGACATTTTTGAGCCGCTTTCGTATGTTGGCTCAAACGATTGCGCAAATTTGGCGGGGATTAGTATGGCGATTACCATTCACGACATTGCCGAAAAAGCCGGGGTTTCCCTCTCAACGGTTTCCCGGGTGCTGAGTGGTAAAGCCGAAAAATACCGCATCAGCCGCAAAACCCAGGAGCAGGTGCTGGCGGTGACCAAGGCGCTGAATTACCATCCCAATAAGATGGCCCAGGGACTGCGCCTCAAAAAATCGCACTCCATCGGCCTGATTGTGCCGGATATCTCCAATCCTTTCTTTGCCTGTGTCACCCGCATCATCCAGACCACCGCGTTCGAGATGGGATACAGCCTGATCGTTTGCAACACCAATGAGGATCTGGCAACGGAAATCGCCCAGGTGGAACTGCTGAAGAGTAAGTTCATCGACGGTTTTATCATTATGCCGGTGGGCACCGAATATCAGCACCTGGAAACGCTGGTTCGCAAGAAACATCCCCTGGTGCTCCTGGACCGCTGCTTCGACGAACTGAAGACACATTCGGTGGTGGTAGACAACCATGACGGCGCCTACCGGGCCACCTCCCACCTGATTGCCTGCGGTCATGAGAAAATCGCAATTATTCAGGGCCTGCCCAACACCTACACCAACAGCGAACGGGTGCGGGGCTATCTTGATGCGCTGCGCGATCATGGCCTGGCGGTGAATCCACAATTGATTGTGGGCAAGGATTACCGGCGGGAAAGCGGCTATATCGAAACCAAGTTTCTGCTGAGCCTGAAAGACCGTCCTACCGCGATTTTCACCACCAGCGACCTGATCACCCTGGGCGCTTTCCAGGCGATCGCCGAAGATCAGTACCACATTCCCGATGATATCTCCATCGTGTCATTTGATGATACCGATTTTGCCCCATACCTGATGGCGCCCCTCACCGCCGTACGCCAACCGAAGGAACTGATGGGCGAAAGCGCAGTGCGCCTGCTGATCGAAGCCATCGATGGCAAGGCGCAGCCCGAAAAACAACGGGTGGTCTTGAAACCGCAACTGATCACCAGAGAATCTGTAAAGATCCTGAATTCCGCAAATCCGGCAGCTCATTCCCTACCCGGGAAAAATCATCATATCCTCTAACAACAGCTGTTTTACCGGCACCGTGATGTAAAGGCGGCACCGACTTAAAAAATAAAGTTTTTGGGTAAGAGAAAAATTTTGATTGGTGCACAAACGTTTGTTCAGTGCTGGCAGATGTAGACAGCGTCACAGGCAGGACAGGCGTCGGGTTTATCATCAAGGCCGGGCGACCGGTTGAAGGCGGGGACCATGACAAGATTACCAACGCTTATCGCCGTATTTCTGATGTTGATCCTGTGGATCGGATGGTTCAATGGATCGGCTGCCTTGTACGCCGGCGTCAGCGGCAAGCTTGCCGGCAAGGTGACCGATGCGCAGACCGGGCAGGCACTGGTCGGTGTTAATATTGTTATCGAAGAACTGCAAACCGGCGGCTCGTCCGATGCGGAAGGCGATTATTATATCCTGAACCTGCATCCGGGAACCTATACCGTATCATTCTCCTATCTCGGCTACCAGACCGTCAGCAAAACCGGCATTCTGGTCATTGCCAACCGCACCATCCGGGTGGATGCGAAACTAACGCCCGCCGTTATCGAAGGCGCAGCCGTGACGGTGGTCGGACAGCGCGACATTATCGAGCGGGACCTGACCGCCAGCGAACAGGTGGTGACCGGCGAGGAGATGCAGCGATCCTGGATCCGCACCCTGCCGGAGCTGCTGGAAACCCAGGTGGGGATCTTTCAGGGAACCTTCCGCGGCTCGTCCGATCTTCAGGCGGTGTATCTGCTAGACAACCTGAGCGTCAACAGCGGGCTGCTCTCGGATAATTACACCAGCTTCAACCTGACCGCCATCCAGGAACTTTCGGTACTGACCGGCGGCTATAACGCGGAGTACGGCGAGGCGCGCTCGGCGGTAATCAATGTGGTGGAAAAAGAAACCGTCTCCGGCATCCACGGCAGCTTCCTGACCCGGATGCGCCCGGCAGGCATCTATCATTTCGGCGACTATATCTATGGCCGGGACAATTTCGATTATACCAATTATGACCTGGAGTATTGGACGGCCCAGGCCAACGATCCCCTGGGCCGCTTTTACGGAGCGGCGCCGGATTCTCTCCTCGCCGCCTGGCGGCGCCAGATCACCCCGAATGATTCGCTGGGGAAATACGATCAACGGCCGGAACTGGAAAGCGAGGCCACTCTCTTCGGTGCAATCACCCCACGGCTGAGCTTCCTGGTCTCCGGGCGATTCAAGCGCGGCGTGGGGATCTATCCCCAGGCGATCCCTTACAACCCTGAGCATAATGTTCAGGGCTACCTGAACTATAAAATCAGCGATCATCTCAAGCTTCGCCTGGGCGGCTTCCTGGGCGGCTGGGAAAGTGCCGACTTTCTCTCGGTCAATTTCAATTCATTGGAATCGGCCCAGGAATCTGCCTGGCTGATCCCGATGCGGGTCAGCCAGCCCTATTCGCGCCACAAATACAACCCGATGGGCACCATCTATCTCCAGTGGCCGGAACTGCGCCGCTGGCGGCAACTCTATCTCAAACTCTCCCATGTGCTCAACAGCAGCACCTATTATGAAGTCACCGCCAGCTACCTGCGCGACAGGATGGACCGCTCCGACCGCTACAATACCGTTCCCGATTCGCTCTATTCCCGCCGCGACGACGAGTTCATGATGGTCGACCGCTACGTCAAACAGGGATATTTCCATGCCTGGGATCAGACCACCAGCAGCGTATTCCAGGTGAAGGGAGATTTTACCAGCCAGTATACCAAATACCACCTGATCAAGGCCGGATTCGGGTTCAAGCAAAACGATTTCGACTACCTGCATTTTATGGGGGTGCATGAAGGCGGCGCGCGCTGGAATCTGGTCAACCTGTTTAACGGCCGTCCTTATGAAGGGCATTTTTACCTGCAGGACAAGATCGAGTTCCCGGGACTGATCATCAACGCCGGGTTGCGGATGGATTATTTTCACCAGAACCGCAAGGCGGCGAAAAACATGTTCGATCCCCTGGCATTCGAAACCACCACTCCCGGTCATGATCCTTCCGAGCCGCTGGGATACCCGGGAACCCCGGAAAGGGAAGCAACCAAACTTCAGAAAGCGTTTGCGCCCCGGCTGGGGCTTTCCCATCCGATCAGCGAGCATTCGGTGCTGCATTTCTCCTACGGCCATTTCTACCAACGCCCTTCCTGGACCAAAATGTTCGGCCTGCCCTACGTGAACTACACTGATAGCGACAGCGCCGCCCTGGATCCTTATGGGAATCAGCTGACCTACATGGAGGAGTGGCACGGCTGGTACGGCAATCCGAAAATGACCTACGAGCGCACCGTGCAGTATGAGTTGGGCATCGATTACGACATTGCCCGGCGCTATAAGCTTGATTTGACCGGGTACTATAAAGACGGCAGCAACGAAGCGAGTGTTGTTACCGGCGTCTATGGCGCGGAATACAACACCACCAAGGCGCTGATGATCAGCAATTCCGGTTATTCCGACGTTCGCGGAGTGGAAGCGGCGCTGAATTCTCATCTCCCCGGGCCACTGAATTACGGCCTGAGCTATGATATTTTCTGGTCCTCGCAGGGAGAAGTCGGATTTAGCCGGTTGTATGAGCCCGGATCGGAGTTGGTCAATGTGCCCAAAGGGCAGCGCCAGGGTGAAAGCGTCTGGAACAACTACCACAAGATCAAACTGAATCTCAATTTTTCTTTCCCCCGGAACGGCGGCCCCCGCCTGTTGGGCCTGAAGCCGTTGAGCGATGTCAACCTGGCCGCCTACTTCTGGTGGCGCAGCGGCGATCCCTACACTTACCACTCCCCCGGCGATGTCTCCACCCGCCAGAACAACCGCCGCTGGTTCAGCTATCACCAATTGAATCTGAAGGCGGCGAAAGGGTTTGATCTCTTGAAGGTGCGCGGCGAACTGTCCCTGGATGTGCGTAATGTGCTGAACCGGAAGTTCCTGCGCCGTCTCTACGGTGATGATCTGATCCGCTGGCATGAGAATCCGGGGTTGCCCGATGAAGGGCGGCTGCCCCGAAACAGTTTCTCTGCCGAGCCGGATGTGTGGAACTGGTACTCCTACGAGGTGCCGCCCCGCCAGGTGTACTTCCAGTTCAAAATCGATTTTTAGTTCTACTTAGGCGATTGAAGTTATGATGGCGAGGTTTTTTATGAAGGATTTCAAAAAGAAGCGTTATCCCGGTCTGAAATGGCATTTGCTGCCGGCGCTGTTCTGTCTTATCTCGGCGGTTTTCCCGGCCGACAAAGGCAAGATCGCCGGCCGGGTGACTGACAGCCAGACCGGGGAAGCCTTGCTGAGCGCTAATGTGGAGATCGTCGGGCTGCAGATCGGCGCCACCAGTGATGAAGACGGGGATTTCTTTATCATCAACATCCATCCCGGGGTGTATTCAGTAAGCTGTTCTTATGTCGGCTATAAAACCGTCACCCTTGAGGATATACAGGTCAGCGCCGGCCGCACCACCCGTCTGGAGATCAAGCTGATCCCGTCTCTGGTGGAAGGGGAAACCGTGACCATCACCGCGGAGCGGGAGATCATTGAAACCGATGTTACCGCCAGTGAACAAGTGATCGGGGCGGAAGTGCTGGAACGCTCCTGGGCCCGCACGGTCAAGGAAGTGCTGGAAACTCAGACCGGCATTTTTTCGACCGTGCCGGATGCAGCCTGGGAACGGGGTCGCAACCAGACCCTGATCCGCGGCAGTTCCAGCGTGCAGGCGCTGTACCAACTGGATAACCTCAGCGTCAACAGCGGGCTGCTCTCCGACAACTACACCGGCTTCAACACCTCGACGATCCAGGAAATTTCCGTACTGACCGGCGGATACAATGCCGAGTACGGAGATGCCCGCAGCGCGGTGATCAATGTGGTTTCCAAGGAAGCCGCCACCGGCATTCACGGTACCTTCCTTTCCCGGGTGCGTCCCGCCGGGATTTATCACTTCGGCCCCAATTTTTACAGCAAGGATAATTACGACTACCGCCATTTCGATCTGAATTATTGGACCAATGCTTCCACAGATCCCAATAGCGAATTTTACGGTGAAGATCCCCAGGAACTGCTCGCCCGCTGGCGCCGGGAAATTACCGCCAGCGATACGCTGGCCGATTACGCCGGGCGCCAGGAATATGAAGTGGAAGGCACCCTTTTCGGCAGCCTCAGCGAGCCGCTCAGCTTCTTGCTCTCGGCGCGGTTCAAACGCGGCGTGGGGATTTTTCCCCAGGCCCTGCCGTATAACCCTGAATTCAACTTGCAGGGATATCTCAATTACACCCTCTCTCCTTCCATCAAACTTCGCCTGGGCGGTTTTTACGGCGGCTGGGAGAGCGCCGATTACACCTCCGCCAACATGAACAGCCTGGAATCCGCCCAGCAGGCCTACTGGTCGGCCCCGATGCGCATCGACGAGCAGTATGCCCGCGCCAAGTACCATCCCTTCGGCGCGATCTACCGCCACTGGCCGGAACTGCGCCGCTGGACCCAGGTTTACGGCCGATTCTCCCACGTGCTGAACGCCAACGCTTTTTATGAGGTGACCCTGAGCTTCCTGCGCGACAAGATGGACCGCTCCGACCGTGATCATGTTCTCCCCGACACCCTCTTCTCCACCCGCGATGATGAGACCATGATGATCGACCGCTTCCTGGCCCGGGGCTATAACCAGACCTGGGATAAAAACTTCAGCGATGTCTACCAGCTTCAGGGGGTTTATACCCATCAGGTCACCAAAAACCACCTGATTAAATCCGGGATAGGTTTTCAATACTACGATTTTTATTACGAATACTTCAACGGCCTCTACGAAGGCGGCAGCCGTAGGAATTTTATCAATGTATTCGATGGCAATCCCTATGAAGGGCATATCTACCTGCAGGATAAGATCGAATATTCCGGGCTGGTGCTGAACCTGGGAGTGCGGGCGGATTTCTTCAACCAGAATCGTCGGGCCTCGAAGAATATGTTCGACCCGCTGGCGATTGAACCCACCACCCCGGGACACGACCCGGACAAACCGCTGGGATATCCCGGGACTCCGGAGCGGGAAGCAACCGAGATGCAGTTCGCCCTGGCGCCGCGCCTGGGCATCGCGCATCCGATCAGCCAGAATGCGGTGCTACATTTCTCTTACGGCCATTTTTACCAGCGCCCCTCCTGGACCAAGATGTTCGGCATGCCGGTGGTCAATTTCACTGAAGATATGTCGACCGCTCTCGATCCTTTCGCCAATCAGATCACCTACATGGAGGAATGGCAGGGATGGTACGGCAATCCCAAAATGGGATTCGAGCGCACCATACAGGCGGAACTGGGGATTGATCAGAACATTGCCAACTGGATTAAGCTGGATTTTACCGGCTATTACAAGGACAGCAACCGCGAGGCCTCGGTGATCACCGGGGTTTACGGGGCGCTTTACGATAATACCAAGCCGCTGATGCTCAGCAATTCCGGCTATTCCGATGTGCGCGGTCTGGAGACCAGGCTGGAAACCCATCTCCCCAAACCCTACAATTGGGGGATCAGTCACGATATCTACTGGTCGTTTGAGGGGGAAACCGGCTTCAGCCGGCTGTTCGAAGAGGGCTCGCCCCGCACCAATGTACCCAAAGGGCTGCGGGAAAGCCGGGGCGACTGGAGCAGTTATCACCGCATCAAAGCCTGGGGCAACCTTTTTATTGAACCCGGGCGCGGGCCCGAGGTTATGGGCCTTAAGCCATTCGATGATCTTAATATCTTCGCTTATTTCTGGTGGCGCAGCGGCCATCCATACACCTATCATGCCCCCGGCGACGTCTCCACCCGGGTTAATAATCGCCGCTGGTTCAGCTATTACCAGCTCAATATGAAAATCGCCAAGGGATTCCATCTGATCGGGCTGCGTGCGGAACTGAGTGCGGATATCCGTAATGTCTTCGACTGGAAATTCCTCAGCCTGCTCTACGGCGACGACCTGGCGCGCTGGCATGAGAATCCCGGCCTGCCGGAAGAACAGCGCCTGCCGCGCAACTGGTTCTCCAGCGAGCCGGACGTCTGGGGCTGGTATACTTATGAAGTGCCGCCGCGGCAGATTTTTTTTCAATTGAAGCTGGATTTGTAAGCATAATTACATTGTGAGCGTTTTCTAAGTTCGGTTTTTAGCGATTGGTTGTTGGTTATTGGCGATGCCTGTTTTAAGCAAAATCCAACGACCAACAACCAATTTGAATGCAGTCAAAGGAGATTCAATGAACACGTTTTCCCCAAGCGTAAAAGTTATAGGGCTGGCGGCTCTGCTTCGGCAAACGCTCACGTTATTATTGCCGGCGCTAATATTGTGCAGCAGCGGCAGCGCCCAGGTAACCTGGGACAAGCAGACCCTGAAGCGCGGCAAGTTGTGGTCGACGGTTTGGAATTCCTTCCAGTACGGTGATCCGGTGGAAACTTCCAACGCCTTTCACACCCTGGATTATCCCGGCTATTCCAAGGGCCCCAACATCGACGATGCGCTCAACTATGCCGAGGCGGCCGGTTATGCCATCTACGGGGAGCGCAATACGACGGCGTTTGCCTACACCCTCAACTCTCGTTTCTTCCCGTCGGGAGAGAATGTTTTCCCCCTGGAGGAAGCGGTGTTGACCCGCAACTATAACCTGGAGAACCTTGCGATTGCCGGAGAAGAGTCGGTGACCGGCGGGCATCACGTCAACGGCCTGGAGCTGGACCTGTCGCGGCGCAGCATGGTGTGGAGCTATCCCCGCTACGATGACTTCATCATCCACGAAGTGACCCTCACCAATTTCGACCTGACCAGTGTGGAAAATCTGTATTTCGGGATGCGCTACGGAGTGCGGCTGACCCAGCGTTCCGGCACCCGCGGGGATGAGAAATACGGCTGGGATGAGAGCAACCGGATGTTCTATTTCTACGATCACCAGAGCTTCCGTTTTGAAGATGAAGTGCCGGTGCAGTGGAGCAACGGGGTGGGACCGGAACGGGGCGACATTGGCGATGCGCGCGACATCTGGGAAGCCGGCACCCGCCAGCATGAGCTGGATGCCGCGGGTTACTTCACCGTGATCGTGCTGGATTCCGCCGGCGGCAACGTTTTTCAGAATATCCTGGAGCATGTCGGGCAGGGCGTTACCGAGGGTGCTCCCCGGGAAGATGTGATGTTCATCCAGGGCGTCGATCCCCCGGCGCGCTTCAAGGAAGTCATGACCCATCAGCAGCCCCGGATGTCCTGGGATGAAGCCCGCCAGGCCGGGGGCGAGGGCGGCAACAAGTACGAGCGCCGCCCGGAATTCCTGGTTACGGTCGGGCCGCTGACCCTCTCGCCTTTTGAAAGCAAACGGCTGGTCTTTGCGGAAGTGATGGGTGAAATGGACCGGGCGAAAATCGTGGAAGGCGGGGTGGAAAACATCGACCTGATGGCCCAGGCTTCGCTGGATTCGCTGCGCCGGAATGTTGCCTCCGCCCGCGAGTTGTTCACCAACAACTACCAGCCCCTCTACCACCCGCCGATGACGCCGACCAACGGAGAAAACAGCCTGGAGCTCACCGCCGATGCCGGTCAGGTTACCATCGAATGGCCGCCGGTGCCGGAGACTTATGTGGATCCCCTGACCCGCCAGAATGATTTTGCCGGCTACCGGATCTACCGCTCTACGTATTTCACCATCGGCCCCTGGACTTTGGTAGCTGATATCCCAAAGGCCGAAGCAGAGATCGTCGACGGCATGGTGCGTTATGTGGATGGCGACCTGCCCAATGGGGTGGGCAATTACTACTGCATCACCAGCTACGACACCGACGGCTACGAGAGCGGCAAGGTGAACCGGAACCGCTTTCCGGTTTATCCGCTGCGCGCGCCCAACCAGAATTTTCCCCGGGAAGTGTACGTGGTGCCCAATCCCTTCCGCCAGAACAGCGGCTTGTACGGCCAGGGGGAGGGCAACCGCATCGAATTCATCGGTATTCCCGGGAAATGCATCATCAAAATTTATACCCTGATGGGCGAGGTGGTACAGGAACTGGTGCATGACGATGGCAGCGGCTCGGCGGCCTGGGGCAGCATTTTATCGTTGAACTACCAGCTCAACAAATGGGCCCTGGGAATTGCGCCGGGGGTTTACATCTTCATGGTGGAATCCCGGGTGCCTGGGCATGAGAGTGAGAAGCATATCGGTAAGTTTGCGATCATCAAATAGTATGGTATGGCCCAAACTACGGACCATACCATACTATTTTTGTCTGTATCAACATGATACAGATTTGGAGAAATCAATATTTACGAATAGACAAAATCGACTTCTAAAGCACGGCATCAAAGTGGGGTGTCTTTATGCGCACAAAGAATATATCCAAATGGCTATTGGTCTCGCTGCTGTCCCTCCCGTTGACACAAGTTTACTCCCAATCGGGTATCGTTCCCAACAATATCGAGCGAGTGGGACAGTCGGGGTGGCAGTTCCTGAAAATCAACGGCGATCCGCTGCAATCGGCGATGGGCGGGGCATCCACCGCCATCTCCCCGGGCAATGCCAACGCCGTCTTCGGCAATCCCGCCACCCTGACCGGGGTGGGGCGTTTGAACATTCAGTTTAATAATGTCAACTGGATTGCCGACATCGGCCACCAGTCGCTTGCCCTGGCCTGGAACAGCGGGCGCAGCGGCGTCTTTGCCCTCAGCGTGGTCAGCCTGGACTACGGCGATATTCCCGAAACGGTGAACGCGCCTATCCCCGGTGACGATACCCGCACCCGGGCGGTGGTGACCGGCAGCATGTTTACCGCCCGGGATCTGGCCGCCGGTCTCTCCTACGCCCGGCAGATCACCGACCGCCTGTCCTTGGGAGGCAATATCCGCTGGATCCGCCAGGAGATCGCTGAACTGAGCATGTCGAACTGGTCGATCGACTTCGGTACGATCTACTATACCGGCTTCCGCACGCTGCGTCTGGCGATTACAGCGCGGAATTTCGGCCCCGATTCGCATATTATCGGCTGGAGCGAAGAATACCAGCGGGAGCCGGTGGATGTGCGCATGCCGATCGATTTCCGCGCTGGGGTGGCAATGGATTTTTTTGAAGATGCCGGCGACCCGCACCGCCTGACGGTGGTGTTCGAAGGCGACCATCCCAATGACGGCCCGGAGAAGTTCCACATGGGGGCGGACTATACCTTCCAGGATGTGCTCTCGCTGCGCGGCGGATACCGTTTCAATTACGACGAGCAGGGCCTCTCGGTCGGTGCCGGCCTGATCTACAGCCAGAGCGGCTTTACCGGGTCGGTGAATTACGCTTACCTGGATTTCGGAGCGCTGAATGGGGTGCATTGCCTGTCGTTGGGCTTTTCGCTATAGTGGCGGATGTCGATTGCAACATCTTGAATTTAGCCACAGAGGCACAGAGTGCACAGAGAACTGACAACTGATAACTGATAACTGAAAACTCAACAACCTCTGTGCCCTCTGTGTCTCTGTGGCAAAGCAGCTAGATATCACCGTTTCAAATACATGATGACCAAACAAAGCGCTAATGGTGAGGCATGAAAAACAAAGTTGCAGTGGTGGGAAGCTATAACATCGATCAAACGATTCATGTGTCGAAGATCCCGGTCCCGGGAGAGACGGTTATCGGCGGCGGTTTTGTCAGCGGTCCCGGCGGGAAGGGGGCCAATCAGGCCGTGGCGGCGGCGCGCGCCGGGGCAGACGTGAGCTTCATCGCCAAAGTCGGTGCCGACCCGGCCACTGCGCAGGCGCTGCGGGAGCTGCAGGCGGAGGGGCTGAACATCGATTACCTGATTCACGATGAGGCCGTTTCGACCGGGCGGGCCTGGATCGTGGTCGATACTCACGGCGAGAACAGCATTGTGGTGGCGCCCGGGGCGAACGCCCGTCTTTCACCCGCGGATGTCGCCGCTGCCGGGCCAGCGATCGAAGCGGCGGATGTGCTCCTGCTTCAGTTGGAAACCCCGCTGGAAACTGTGCTGGCGGCGGCGGATATCGCCGCCGGAGCCGGCACTACTGTAATCCTGAACCCGGCGCCGGCCTGTGCCCTGAGCCCGGAGATCCTGCGTCACACCGATATCATTACACCGAACATCGTCGAGGCGCAGATGCTCAGCGATGTCGCATGTTCGGATGAAATATCGATCACCGCCGCAGCTCGCGCCCTCCGTGGCATGGGGGTGAAGGAGGTGATCATCACGCTGGGAAAAAAAGGCGCTTATGTGCAGCATGGAGACCGCGAATTCAGGGTACCGGCCTACCCGGTGCAGGCGCTGGATTCCACCGGTGCCGGCGATGTCTTCAACGGCTGCCTGGCCGCTTTCCTGGGCCGGGACCGCGATATCCGGGAGGCAGTGGCGATGGCCTGTGCCGCCGCCGCGATATCGGTCACGAAAAGCGGTGCGCAGGCTTCGATACCGTATCTCGCAGAAATAGAAGCGTTTTATCGGCAACATGGCAGCGAGCAATAAGCTGAAGAATGGAATGGCCTAGAAAATCAGATGGACGAAGTTCGTTAATGGGGTGATGGGCGTATGGGTAGATGGGTTTTATCGTGCAACAAAGTCGTTCCCCATACACCCATCACCCCATTAACCCATACACTCAAAATATTTTCCACAACTAACCGGAGGTGCTATATGCAAGTTTTTAACAAGCTGTTGATTATCTTGGTGGGGTTGTTTTTGCTGAGCGGGGGGATGTCGGCGCAATCCGCTCTGAACGTCACCAAAAAAGGCAACTGGGGTAAAGGAGAAGGCGAGATCAAGGCCGTCTTTGCCGCCGGCCCGATTGCCTATTACGGCGTGGGGAACAAGGTGCAGATCACCGCGTTTTCCGATCCGGCCAACCCGGTGCGCCTCGCCAGTGTCGACGTGCCGGACCTGGTGGAAGACCTGGTGCGTACTTCCATCGGGGGGAACCAGTACCTGGTGGTGGGCAACGGGGAAAATCTCTCCATCATCAACGTGCAGAATCCGACGACGCCCAGCCTGGTTGCCAATGTGTCCCTGCCGAGTACCGCCGAAGGCGTCGCAACCAGCGGCACCTATGCCTACATCGCCGACGGCGGTGCGGGGCTGCAGATCTACGATATTTCCACCCCCTCCAGCCCCAGCCCGGTGTCGCAGGTCGATTCAATTTCATGGGCGGAAGGCGTAGTCATTTCCCAGCCTTACTGCTACATGGCCGCCGGCGGCAAGACCCACATCTTTGATATCTCAAATCCCGCCGCCCCGGCGCTACTCAGCCAGATCCCCTCATTCTCCGGCGGCTGGCATCAGGACGTCAACGTACGCTCCGGATATGCTTATATCAGTGAATTTGATTATGGAATACAGGTGGTTGACGTCTCCAACCCGAACAGCCCCCAGCAGGTTAACTGGGTCGATACCGGTTATCGCACCGCTTTCGTGGTGTTTGACGGAAATTATGCCTATGTTGCCAATGGCGATTCCGGATTGCGGGTGCTGGATGTTTCCACGCCCTCCTCGCCGGTGGAAGCCGGGCTATTCCAGACCAGCACCCGGGTGCGTAAAGTTTGGTTTGGCGCCATTACCATCGGCGGACAGCCGACCGGCCATATCTACTGCGCGGCTCAATCGGCAATCACCGCCGTCAATGTTTCCGATCCCGGCAACATGACCCAGTCGGGCTCCCTCTCGGTACAGGCTGCCGCCCCCGGCACCGCTTTCAGCACCTTTGTGCAGGGCGATAAAGCGTATGTGGCCTACGGTTCGGAAGGATTGCGGATCCTCGATGTTGCCAATCCGTCCAACATCAGCGAGCTCGGTCATATCGATACCCCCGGCGATGCCCGGGAGGTGGTGGTGAAAGATAATGTCGCCTTTGTCGCCGACCGTGACGAAGGGGTGCGGGTAATCGATGTCTCCAATCCCGCGGCCCCGTCGGAAATCACCAGCATTGCCACGCCCCGCGCCCGCGGCATTGCCATCAGCGGCAACTACGTCTACGTGGCGGCCAGCGACTCCGGCCTGGCGGTGATTGATGCCACCAATGCGGCCAGCCCGGTATGGGTGGCATCCCGCTCGGCGTTCTACGGCGAAGGGGTGGCCGCCAACGGCAATATTGCCGCCATCACCCGCTGGGACAACATTCTGTTCTATGACGTTACCAATGCTGCTGCACCGGTGGCCATGGGCGAAACCGGGGCACTGGCCGGCGGTACCGCCGGATTTGCGATCAATAGCTCATATTCTTATGTGCACGATTTTGACACCCTGCGGGTCTTCGATGTCAGCAACCTGAATGCCCCCGTCGAAGTGGGGAAAGCCTATTCCGCCGGCAGCTGGGACGGCACCGCCTCGATCAGTGGGAACTATGCCTATCTCAATTGCGAAGAAAACGGCCTGCGCATCTTCGACATCAGCGATCCCGCCAACCCGGCCGAGGTGGCCTATTTTGATGATTTGCCGATCGCCCGGGGCGTAACCGCGGTGGGCGGCCTGGCTTATGTTGCGGAACGGGCCGACGGTCTGACCATCTATCAGAATGATCTGGTGACCGGCATCGAGGATCCGATCCAGGCGGTTCCCGGCGAATTCACCCTCTATCAGAACTATCCCAACCCCTTCAACCCGGGCACGCGGATCAGCTTCCGGCTGGAGAAAAACGCCCGGGTGACCCTGGAGGTGCTGAATATCCTCGGCCAGAAGGTCGCTACCCTGGTGGAAGGGTACAAACCGGCCGGCGAGTACAATATCGATTTTGACGCCGGCGATCTGAGCAGCGGGGTGTATGTATACCGTTTGAAGTCCGGACAAGTCTCCCAGAGCCGGAAGATGCTTCTGCTGAAATAGTCGTCAGTAATTAGTTGTCAGTGCTCAGTTGCCAATAAGGTGTCGTCATTGCGAGCCGCGTTTTTTTGCGGCGTGGCAATCTCCTAATAATCGCTTCCAGTATAACTGCAGTTGGTTGCTTTGAGATGGAGATTGCTTCGGCAAAATACGCCTCGCAATGACAGCACGAATTAGAGTCTTAGCAGTGTTAAAACAGTTTGAGGTTATGGAAACCAGGATTATCTATTGCAATATTCTGCTTTTGCTGAGCCTGGCAGGCGGGAACGGTTTGTTGGCCGCCCCGCCCCAGGCTGCTTCCCAGGTAACCCGGCTGGGCAATTATGGCGACATCATTGCCCAGACCCCGGTCTATACTCCGGCCCCGGATTTGAATTACCTGCAGTTCATGCCCACGAATACCGAGGCCATGATCGACGGTAAATTCCCATTACTGATCTCCCTGAGCGGCATCGGCGAACGGGGCAGTGATCTGAATAAGCTGAAGCAGGAGGGGCTGCCGGAAATTCTCGACGGCTGGAATGGCTTCCCGTTTATTGTGCTGTCGCCGCAATGCCCGCCAACCACCGAATGGTATTATGACCGCACCGATACCCTGATCCGCCGGATGATCGTGCGGGCGATCGCTGAACTGCCGGTTGATCCGGAGCGTGTCTACCTGACCGGCTACAGCATGGGCGGCATCGCCTGCTGGGATATGGGCGCCCGCTATCCGGATCTCTTCGCGGCGATTATCCCGGTTGCCGCCCGCCGGGAGGCCGGCCCCAGCCTCTGCAATATGCGCGATATTCCGGTTTGGGCATTCCACGGCGCCAATGATGCTGTGGTGCCGTTAGCACTGGCCCAGGGCGCGATCAACATCTTCCGCAACTGCGGCGGCAAGGCGAAGTTCACCGTCTATCCCGGCGTGGGGCACGATTCCTGGACCCAGACCTATGCCAACATGGATGTTTACGAATGGCTGCTAAAACAGAGCCGTCGGCGGACCATTGCCGTTGCAGCGATGGGCAGCATCGTATACCAGGGCCGCGGCAGAGAGCTGGCAGTGCTGCGCTATGAGGATACCGGCCGGCTGCCGCAAACCCTGGCCGCCGTGCCGTTGCCGGAGAATATTGCGGCATTGAATACCACCCGGATTGCCGGCCATGATCATCTGACAGTGCTGGGCGATTCCACATTTTGGCTGTTCGGCATTGCAAACCCCGCCTCCCCTACCCTGATCTCCTCTATCCCTGCCGGCAGTCAGGGAACAGGTTGCGCCATGGCCGGCGAGATCGCCTTTCTGGCGCTGGGAGATGGCGGGGTGAAAATATTGGATATCTCTGATCCGTTGACCCCGCAACTGCTGACGGCGCTCGACACCCTGGGGCATTGCTATGATGTCTTCGCTGATAGTATATATCTTTATGTTGCCGCCGGGGAGAAAATATATATCCTGGATATCTCCGATCCCGCGACGCCGGTGCACCTCGGCATGTTAACCGTTGCGGGAATGGATTTTCGAGCTGTGGCCGCAGACGGAGACATTGTCTATGCCGGCGATGAGCATGCCGGCCTGCTGATTGCCGATGTGCACGATCCGGCCAATCCGGCAGTCCTGGGAATGCTTGATACCGGAGAGAAAACCACCTCGATCCGCCTCCGGGACAATCTCGGATTCATCACCACCGCCGGGCATGGCCTGCGCATTATCGATCGCAGCAATCCGGGTGTGCCCGTGGAGCTTGCCGGTTGGGCATCTCCCGGCCGGGCGATGGGGCTGGCTTTTGGTGAAGTGGCTTTCGCCGGGTCCGGTCTTCCGCATATTTTCATTGCCGATTACAGCGCCGGGGTGCGGGCAGTGGCAATTGCCGATCCGTCCGCCCCGGTTGAATCGAGTTATTTGCAGGTGGCGGCACCAGTTGGCGGCGGGGTGTCCGTGGGGAAGGCTTACCGTGCCTGCGTCATCGGCCAGACCGCCTATATCGCCTACGGCTGGGAGGGGCTGAAAATTGTTGATGTGGCTGATCCGCAGCAGCCTGAACTGCTGGGAAAACTGGATACACCCGGAGATGCCCGGGATGTCCGGGTGCCGAGCAATATCGCCTATGTTGCGGATTGGGACCCCGGACTGCGGGTAGTAGACGTTTCCGATCTGCAGCAACCCGGCGAACTTTCCGTTCTCCGCATCGGGCGGACACGCCAGCTGGCCCTTGAAGGCGGATTTCTTTATGCTGCTGCCGGAGACAGCGGGTTCGTGATCCTGGACGCTGCCGATCCCGCCGATCCCCTGCCGGTGGCGGTCCTGGCAGGATATTACGGCCGGGCCGTCGCCGTGGATGGCACGATCGCCGCCCTGGCGGATCAGCAGCAGGTATGGTTTTTTGACGTCAGTGATCCGGCCCAGCCGTCGGCAGGCGGCAGCACCGGCCCCCTGTCCGGCGGAGGATGCGATGGTTTGGTGATAACCGGTCAGCACGCCTATATAACGGATGGTGATACGCTGCGGATCTTCGATCTGACCAATCTTGCCGCTCCGCTGCCGGCGGGAAAGACCGCCCTTGGCGCAACCGGCTATGATGTTGCCGTACAATTACCCTACGCCGCGGTTGCCGCCGGTACCGCCGGTCTGCGGATTTATGATATAAGCGATGTGAATAATCCCCAGCTGGCAGGCTATTATGATGGTGAAGCATTCGCCCGGGGTGTCGCCATGGAGAACAACCTGCTGTATGTCTCGGAAGAAAATGACGGCCTGTCGATCTACCGTTTCGAGGGACCGGCGGGGCTCGATGATCCGGATGATCTTCCGGCAGCATATTCGCTGCAGCAGAATTTTCCCAACCCTTTTAACCCGCAAACCGAAATCCGCTATCGGCTGCCGGTCGCCGGCCGGGTGACGCTGGAAGTGTTCAATCTGCTGGGACAAAAAGTTGCCACGCTGACCGACCGGCTGCAGCCCGCCGGTGAACACCGGGTAATCTTCCGGGCGGATGGGCTGAGCAGCGGAATATATTTTTACCGGCTGCGCGCCGGCAATTTCGAATCGGCGAAAAAAATGCTTTTGATACAATAGACCTCATAAAAACAATAATTAGCTATGAATAAGGCCGAATGAAACAGGCAAAATCACTCCCGGGAATCGCCCGGTTTGACGCCGCCCAGCTGAAATTGTTGCTGCCGGTGATCATCCCGGTCGTACTGCTCTCGCTGGTGCCGCTGCTGCAGGGGATCTATTTCGGATTTACCGATTACCAGCTGGGCAGTCCGCCGGCCTTCAACGGGCTGGACAACTATCGCTATATGCTGCAGGACCATTATTTCTGGCGTTCCTTCCAGGTGGGATTTATCTGGACGGTGACGGTTACCGGCGCACAGTTGGTGTTGGGCTTGCTGCTGGCGGTACTGCTGAACACCCGGGTGCGCTTTTCCGGGCTCTACAGCCTGTTGATATTGGTGCCCTGGGCTATGCCCCCGGTGAT
Organism: Calditrichia bacterium; assembly: GCA_020635015.1. Classification (GTDB taxonomy): domain Bacteria; phylum Calditrichota; class Calditrichia; order RBG-13-44-9; family J075; genus JACKAP01. The sequence goes on from JACKAP010000003.1 coordinate 139,414, forward strand.
CCGGGGAGTGGTCTGGCGTCAGATGTTTGATCCCGATACCGGGGCGGTTAATTTTGCATTAAGCGCGTTGGGGATCATTCAGGCGCCGGTCAACTGGCTGACCAGCTACCAGTTCGCCATTCCGGCAGTGATTGTTGCCGGCATCTGGGGTGAGCTGCCGAAGACAGCGGTTTTCCTTTATGCCGGCCTACAGACGATCCCGAAAGATTTTTATGAATCCGCCCAACTGGATGGGGCCGGCGCCTGGACCCGTTTCCGGCATATCACCCTGCCCCTGCTCAAACCGGTGCTGGCAGTGGTGCTTTCGCTGAATTTTATCTGGAATTTCAATTCCTTCGGGCTGGTGTGGGTGCTCACCCAGGGCGGCCCCGGCGGTTTGACCCGGCTGCCGATGCTGGCTGCTTACGAAGAAGCCTTTCGCTACGGATTTGTCGGCTACGCGGCGGCGATCGGCAATGTGATGGTTATCTTTATCATTGCGGCGCTGTATTTCTACCTGCGGATCCAGTTCCGGGAGCAGGTCGATGTGGGAGGTGCGGGATGAGCCGCCGGAAAACATGGTTCCGGGACCTGGCCGTGCACCTGGTGCTGCTGCTGTTTGTGGTCTACCTGACCTTCCCGCTGGTCTGGATTCTGGCCACATCGCTGAAAAGCACCCCGGAAATTTTCTCCGGCCATTTCTCCCTGGTGCCCGGGGAGATAACGCTGGAGCACTTCAAGACCGTTGCCGCTGAGGGGCAGATATTCCGCAGCATGCGCAACAGTCTGATTGCCGGCATTATTGCCACGGTCACGGTCGTCGTTATTGCCCTGCCGGCATCCTATGCCCTGGTGCGCTACCGCTCGGTGTTGAACCGCCTGTTCCTGGGGTGGATCCTGACCTCGCAGATCTTCCCGGCAATCCTGATTATCGTGCCGCTGTATATGGTAATCCGCTTTCTGCATCTGACGGACACCCTCACCGGGCTGGCGCTGGTGTATGTAGTGTGGAGCCTGCCGTTTGTGCTGTGGATGCTCTTTGGATACATGAAAAATATTCCGGTAGAGCTGGAAGAGGCCGCCGCCATCGACGGCGCCAGCCGGGTGCAGATCGTCTACCTGGTGCTGATGCCGGTGTTGCTGCCGGCGATCGGCGCCGCCGCGCTGTTTGCCTTTATCTCTGCCTGGAACGAGTTCTTTTTTGCGCTGGTATTGCTGAAAAGTCCCGGGACGGTGACCCTGCCGGTGGAACTGGCCCGACTGACCGGCATCGAGGGCCAGGCCAGGACCGGTCCCCTGGCCGCGGCCAGCCTGATCGCCACCCTGCCCTCGATCGTGCTGTTTGCATTTATGCGGAAATGGTTTGCATCAGGACTGCTGGCGGGCGCGGTGAAGTGATATGAGTTAAAAGGATAAGCCACAGAGATCACAGCGGATGTTCGTTATCAGTGTTCAGTTATCAGTTGTCAGTAATCCGTTCTCTGTGTGCTCTGTGGCTCTGTGGCTAATAATTGAATGTTCGGTAAAACATGACGATGATGAATGTAAGGGAAAAAGCCCTTTGAGAGCAGCCGTTGCGAAAGCGGTCATTTGCCTGATGATCGTTGCGGGGATAACCGGGTGCAAAACCTCCGGAGATGCTGCCGCCGCGCGGCCGCTGCGCTTTGTCAGCCTGGCCTGGCAGGCTCAGTCGGTGGAGGCGCATAAGAATATGGTCGCGCAGTGGAATGCGCAGCATCCCGACAGGCCGGTGGAATACCTTCAGGGCACCTGGAGTTCGATCCACGATTACCTGATCACCGCTTTCGAAACCGGCGATGTGCCGGATGTCTTTCATTATGAGTCCTCAGTGATCGTCGATTTCTCTGCCCGCGGCTTCCTGGCCGACCTGGCGCCGATGATATCCGATGAACTCAAAGCCGATGTGCTCGACGTCGCCTGGGCCTCGGTACGGCGCCCCGGCGGGGAGATCAATGGAATTCCCTTTCTGATGGAGTCATTTGTGGTGCTGTATAACCGGCAGATGTTCGAAGATGCCGGAATTGTGCCGCCGACGTTTGAGAATCCCTGGTCGGTGGATGAGCTGCGGCAGGCGGCGCAACGCCTGACCCGGGATATTGACGGCGACGGCAGCATCGATCAGTACGGCGCGGCGATGGGATTGCGCAATGCCGCAAACATCTTTATGAACATGTCGATCAGCTTCGGAGGATCCTTCTTCCATAAGGCGAACGGAAAATATACGGTGCAGGTGGGAGCCGGCGAGCGCCGCCTGCTGGAATTGATCCACGGCATGCTCTACCGTGACCGCACGATGTCGCCCTCCGGCACCGGCAAAACTGGCTCGGCGATGATCCCCGGCCTGTTCAACGGCAATTACGCCATGCTGATCGGCATCGGCGCCTGGGCCCGGCAGCAGCTGGCGGAAAATGCCCCGGAAGATTTCCGCTGGGGGGTATTTTTGCTGCCGAAGGCCGAATCGCGACAGACGGGTATCAACACCCAGACCCTGAGCATTCCGGCTAAATCTTCTCGCCGGCAAGACGCCATGGCATTTATCGACTTCATGGTGAATCCGGACAATATGGCCCGCAATGCCCGCTGCGACTGGATGCTGCCTACCCGCCGCTCCTGCCTGAACCGGGAGGAGTTTCGTCATGGTGGTCACGGCTGGGATATTGTCAGCGCCTCGGCGAAATTCCTCTCTACCGGCCCCTGGCTGGGTGCGCCGGGGTATGTGGAGTGGAAAACCCGGGTGGCGAATCCGATTTTGCAGGAATTTTTCGCCAACCGGATCGATCTCGATGAAGCGGCGCAGCGCCTGGAGACGGAAAGCAACTGGGTGCTGGCTCGTTATCAAATGCGAGGAGAAACATGGTGACCGATATTGCCGCACATGCTCGCGGGTGCCTGGCCGGACTGGCGCTGGGTGACGCCCTGGGCAGCCCGGCCGAAGGCAAAACCCCCGCGCAGATCCGCGAGCACTGGGGGCGGATCGATGATTTCCTCTCTCCGGAGCAGGGCGGAACCGATGACACCGAATATGCCCTGTTCAGCGCCCGCCTGTTGCTGACGTATGGATTGGAACTGACACCGGGAAATGTGGTTGAGGGCTATCGCCGGGAGATCATCTCCGGGGATAATGCCTATAAAGGCGCGGGATTCAGCGAAATTCTCTCGATCCGCAATCTGGAAGCTGGCCTGATGCCGCCTGCTTCCGGCCGGCATCTGCACAGCTGGAGCGACGGCCTGGCGATGCGGGTGGCACCTTACGGTATTGCAGCGGCAGGCGATCCTGCGCTAGCCGCAAAGCTGGCCGCTGTCGATGGCTGTGTAACCCACGCCGGAGAGGGTATTTACAGCGGGCAGGCGGTAGCGGCGGCGATTGCGGCGGCGATGAATGGGGCGGAGTTGAACACGGTTTTTGAAGCGGCACTTTCCGTATTACCGGAAGATTGCTGGACTTGCCGAGCGCTGCGCCGGGCGCTGGCAATCGCCAGGGATCATCCGGGTGTCTGGAACGCCATTCAACCGCTTCACGATGAGATTGTCTGCCATGCCTACTATTGGGCGGACATCGCCCCGGAAGCCGTGGGCCTGGCGTTTGGGCTGCTGGCCGCTGCGGATGGCGATTTTGAGGAAAGCGTACTCGGCGGGGTCAACATCGGCCGGGATACCGACACGATCGCGGCCATCGCCGGGGCGATTGCCGGGGCGCGCGGCGGATTGACGGCGATTCCGCCCCATTGGCGCCTTCGCCTCCGCAAGGCCGCCGGGACCTGCATCAAAACCGTTCGCGGGATGGATGTGCTGGAAACCGCCGATCGCCTGGCCGATTTGGCCCTGAAGCGGAGCGGAAAATCATGAAATCTATCGAATTGCGAGCATACCGGGCAATGGCCGGCCTGGCCATCGGCGATGCCCTGAGTTGGCCGGCGCTGTTCCATCGCAGCCTGTTGCTGCCTCCCTGGACCCGGCGCATCCGCCGTGAGATGGATGCCGCCATGGAGAGCAGTGAGACAACCCGCCTGCCGCTGCCTTTCTCGTTGAATCAGCCCGCTGCCGCCTTCGAGACCGGCCCTGCGGACGACAGCGAATGGGCGGCATTTACCGCGCTGCGCCTGCTGGAAACCGACGGGCAGCTTAACCGGGAGAACATTGCCGACAGCTGGATGGCTCTGGCCAAATCACCGGAAACCGTTCGCGGGCCGGTCAGCGTGCAGTCCGCCCTGGCAAATCTCCGCCGGGGTATTCTGCCGCCGGCGAGTGGCCATGACAATCCTCATTATTTCGATGATGCGGCGCTCTGCCGGGCAGTGCCGATCGGGATTATTTGCACCGGGTATCCAGAAAAGGCAGCCGAACTGGCGGGGTTGGAGGCGGAGGTTACCCAATCGGAAGACGGCCTCTGGGCTACGCAGGCTTTTGCTGCTGCTGTCAGCCTCGCCTGTGCCGGCGGTAATGCCGGTGCCGCTGTAGACGCAGCCGTCAATCAGCTACCCGCCGATACCTGGATCCGGCGGCGGGCGCAGGAAAGCCTCCGGGCAGCGCGGGAGGCCGATTCGCTGTTGACCCTGCTGTCGCTGCTAAACGGGACCATCGTAAACCGGGAATATAGCTATGGTTCCGCTGCACCGGAAACCCTGGCGGTGACGCTGGCGATTGTGCAGCACTGCGGCGGCGATTTTGAGCAGGCAGTCACCGCCGCCTGTGCCGTTGCCAAAACCGCCGATTCGGTGCCGGCGCAGGTCGGGGCGCTGTGCGGAGCGCTGGCGAAACAGGATATTCTACCGGAATCATGGCGGAAGCAGATCACCCATCTCAAGGGCATCTGCCTGCCTTCATTGGCGGGGATGGATTACCTCGATCTGAGCCGGCGCCTGGCGGTACTGGCGGCGGAAATTGAATAGAACGCGGATAACGCGGATGACGCGGATAAAAGAATTCGGTTAAAACCTAATACCGTGCAATTCATAACCTCAGTGTTCTTTGCGCCGACTTTGCGCCCTTAGCGGTAAATCTTTAAAAGTGTTGGGAGAAGCCATATAAAATAATCCGCGAAAATCCGCGTTATCCGCGTTCTATGAAGGCTTGAAAGGGTATCAACAATGAGCATCAACATCAGCTGGATCAAACCGGAAGACCTGGTCACCCACGAATTGCGCCAGCGGGCGGAAGAAGGGCTGGATATCTCGGCCTACCGGCAGCACTGGGAGCAGTTGGTAAATGCCGGCGGTGATACCGGGACGATGCGGGCTGCGGCAAAGCAATTGCTCGCGAAATTGAGCCGTCTCCGGGCACCGGCCACACTGGAGGAAAATGAACCTTCCGGCTGGGAGGAGATCCAGTCCAAATGCCCGGAAAGGCCTTCGGAAGCTGACATTGTTTTCAGCGATCCGGATTCTTTGTATGACCGCATCTACGGAGGATGGCTGGGGCGGTCGGCCGGGTGCCTGCTGGGGAAGCCGGTGGAAAAGATCTCCCGGGAGGGTATCCGGGAGATTCTCACCTCCAACCAGACCTGGCCGCTATCGGACTACATCACCGCCCGGGGAATTCCGGAGGAACTGCTGCGCAGATATCCCTGGAACCGTCACAGCGGAAAAGAGTCGCTGCGCGAGAACATCGTTTGCATGACGGAAGACGATGATATGAATTACCCGATGATCAACCTGTGGGTTCTGGAAAACTACGGTCGGGATTTCCGCAGCGAAGATGTTGCCGAGGCCTGGCTGACCCTGATGCCGGTGCTGGCCTGCTTTACCGCCGAGCGGGTGGCTTATCTCAATTCGCTGGCGCTCCTCTCCCCGCCGCAGACCGCGCTGGTAAACAATCCCTACCGGGAGTGGATCGGGGCGCAGATCCGCGCCGACATCTGGGGCTGGGTATGCCCGGGCGACCCGCGCCGGGCGGCAGCCCTGGCCTGGCGGGATGCCCGGCTGAGTCACGTAAGAAACGGTATTTACGGAGAGATGTTTTTTGCCGCGCTGATCGCCGCAGCGTTCCGCCTGGATGATCCGGCGCAGTTGCTGCTCGAAGGATTGCAGTATATTCCCCCCGGCTCCCGTCTGGCGCACGCCGTAAGCTTTGTCATTGACCTGCACCGCAGAGAGAAGGTTTTCGAAGCAGCGGTCGATCAGATCTACCGCCGCTTCGGTCATTACCATTGGGTGCATACGATCAACAATGCCGCGCTTGTCGCTGCCGCATTGTTGTACGGTAAAGGTGATTTTGAAACAACGATCTGCAGCGTGGTGATGGGTGGCTGGGACACCGACAGCAACGGTGCCACCGCCGGATCGGTGCTGGGCACCCTGCTGGGGGCCCGGCGGCTGCCCGGCAAATGGATCGATCCGCTCAACGACCGCATCCGCAGCAGCCTGAAAGGGTTCGACAACAGCGCCGTCAGCAGCCTGGCGCAAAGAACGGTGCGGCAGATTAAAGATTGATGGATGTTAGATGTTGGATGTTGGCTTTGCGACATCCAACATCCAACATCCAACATCCAACATCTAACATCCAACCCCCAACATCAGGAGCAAGACATGCTCAGCAAAACCCAACTGCAAACCAACCGCGCGCTCTGCCGCGACAAAGCCATCGGCTCGCTGATCGGTCACGCGATCGGCGATTCCTTCGGCGATGCCGCACGCACGCCGGAAAATCATTTTATGTTTGGCATCACCATGGATTTTCCCCAGGGGGAAGCCTGGAGCACCGACGACACCGAATTTTCACTTCTGACCGCTCAAACCCTGATCGACTGCGGCGGCAAGCTGACGCCGGAGGCGGTGCTGGCGGCCTGGGAGCAGCATGTGCTGGTGCAGGATGAATTTCCCCGCGGCGGGGCGAGCGAACGGGAGGCGGCGCTGAACATCCGGCGCGGCCTCAAGCCCCCGCTCACCGGGCAGTTCAATGCGTACTACCTGAGCGATGGCGCTGCGATGCGCTGCGGGCCGATCGGCATCCTGTGTGCCGGCGATCCGCAGCACGCCCGGGATCTGGCGGAGATCGACGCCCAACTGAGTCACTGGCGCGACGGCATCTGGGGCGCCCAGGCGGTGGCGGCAGCGGTGGCGGTCGCTATGGCGGACGGCAGCGTGGAGGAGATTATCGCCGCCGCCCGTGAGGCCGCCCCGGCCGATTCCTGGCTGCGCTTCAATATCGACAAAGCGCTGGCAATCGTCGATTCGGCGGCATCCCTGGAAGACGCCTGGATGCCCCTGCACCATGCCCTGGTGAGCGAGTATAAAGCGGTGGTGCCGGAGGCGGTGAGCGAGGCGCTGAGCATCTTTAAGCTGACCGGGGGTGATTTCCGCAAGGGCATCATCTATGGCGGCAATTTCGGCCGTGATGCCGACACCATCGCGGCGATCATCGGGGCGATCGCCGGTGCCCGCTGCGGCCTGAGCGGCATCCCGGAAGAATGGGCGGCGAAATGCCGCTATCCCAGCGGCACCTGCCTGGCATTTGCCAAAGGGCTGGATATATTTGAGGTGGGTGCACGGCTGGCGGAGTTGATCTGATGATAGTTGTCAGTTATCAGTTGTCAGTTTTCAGGTGCCGTCATTGCGAGCCGCATTTTTGGCGGCGCGGCAATCTCTTGCAAATTGCTTCCAATGCAACTGCAGATGGTTGCGTAGAGCTGGAGATTGCTTCGGCCACCAGCGCCTCGCAATGACAGGACGAAAAACATGCTTCGATTATAAAACTAATGTAAGGAATGCACCGATGCGTTTGAAGAGCATGATGATGCTTTGGCTCATATACAGCAGCTTGTGGGCGGGTCCCGGTACCGTTTCCCGGGTCGGCATTGCCTCGGAAATTCTCGGCCGCGAGTGGCCGTGCAAAGTGTATTTGCCGGGTGGATATGATTCGACGGCCAGCCGCTATCCGGTGGTCTATCTGCTCCACGGCAGCGGAGGGGATGAGAACGAGTGGGACCGGATCTACCCGGTGCTGGATTCACTGATCGCTGCCGGCAGCATACCGCCGCTGATTGCCGTGGCCCCGGCCAGCGGCACCAGTTGGTGGGTGGACGGGCGGGAGCGCTTTGAGAGCGCCTTTTTCAGCGATCTGATCCCGGCAATCGACCGCCAATACCGCACCATTATCCGCCGGGAAGGACGCGCTGTTGCCGGTTTCTCGATGGGCGGCTACGGAGCGCTGCGGTATGCACTGGCCCACAGCGATATGTTCGCCGCCGCCACGCTGTTAAGTCCTGCGCTCTATGCGCAGCAGCCGCCCCCTGAATCCAGCGCCCGCAGCAGCGGGACCTTTGGCGATCCGTTTCAGGCTGAGGTCTGGGCGGCGCGCAATTATCCCGCTGTGCTGGAGACTTATCTGCTGCAGCAATATCGCGCCCCGGTCTTCATCCTTTCCGGCGATGACGACTGGAATCATCCGGAAGGCTTCGAATACAACATCGAGCAGCAGGCGGTACTGCTCTACGGCCTGCTCAACCGCAAGGGAGGCAGCCCCGCCGAACTGCGCATCGTCAACGGGGGCCATAACTGGCGGATCTGGCAGCCGGGGTTTATTGCCGGAATTGAATATATGATGCAATTCATTGCGCATCCAGATTCAACAAATTAGGTTGCAAAAAACGACAGCCACAGAGACACTGGAGCCTGCATGCCCAAAACAGCCATCGCCGGAAATCGCGGTGAAGAGATCCGTTCGGATTGTTTCGTATCGCTTGAGATGAAAACAGCCGGCGGGATCGAGATCGAATTGAACAGCCGGGTGAAAAGTATCTTCGGCCGGACGATCATCGAGCGCTGCCGGGAGGTGCTGCACTTTTTTTCGGTCAAGAACGCCCGGGTTTATATCGAAGACAGCGGCGCGCTGGATTTTGTACTGACGGCGCGGATCGAAGCGGCGGTGCTGCAGCTGGTCGAGACCGGAAAATCATACCGCCCGGAAGTGCTGCCGCAAAACCGCTATCACATCGAAAAAGGCCGCTTCCGCCGCTCCCGGCTTTACCTGCCCGGCAATACCCCCAAGCTGATGCTCAACGCCGGCATCCATCTGCCCGACGGTATTATTCTCGACCTGGAAGATTCGGTGGCCCCGGACCGGAAAGCCGAGGCCCGGATGCTGGTGCGCAACGCCCTGTGCCGGGTCGATTTTTACGGCGCGGAACGGATGGTGCGCATCAACCAGCTGCCGGCAGGGTTGGAAGATCTGGATGTGGTGGTTCCCTGTCATGTCAACCTGGTGCTGCTCCCAAAATGTGAAAGCGCCGGTCAAGTGCGCCAGGTTGCGGAGCGGATCGACACCATATTGGCGCAGCATCAACTCGCATATCCGGTTTACCTGATGCCGATCATCGAGAGCGCGCTGGGAGTGGTCAATGCCTATGCCATCGCCGCGGCTTCGGAAAAAGTGGCCGCGCTGGCGATCGGGCTGGAGGATTACACCGCAGACATCGGCGCACGGCGCACGGCGGAAGGGCGGGAATCCTTCTTCGCGCGCAGCCAGGTGGTTAACGCTGCTCGGGCGGCCGGGGTGCAGCCGATCGATTCGGTTTTCTCCGATGTCGATAATCTCGATGCCCTGCAAACGTCAGCGCGGGAATCGAAAGCGCTGGGATTTGACGGTATGGGCTGCATTCACCCCCGCCAGATCCGGGTGATCCACGCGGCCTTTTCTCCCGACGATGCGGAGATCAAACAGGCCTGGCAGATCGTGTTGGCGTTCGAGGAAGCCGGGCGGCTGGGGTTGGGAGTGGTGGCGCTGGGATCGAAGATGATCGATCCCCCGGTGGTGAAACGGGCCCAGCAGATCCTCGACCTGGCGGTGCGGCTGGGGAAACTTGATAAAGACTGGAGGCAGCATGGCGGTGAATAAAGGGGTGGAAAATGCGGTGGGCCGGAAGATACCATCCACGATCAATGGCAAACCGGCAGTGCCGTTTCAGGGGATCGGCAAACACCAGCCCGCCGGGCGAAAATATGCCCCCCCTATCCCCTCTTGCGCCAACTACCCGGCCGACGGCAACAAGTTGGTCAAGGATCTGCGAACCGCCCTAATCAACGCCGGCCTGCGCGACGGCATGACCGTCTCCACCCACCACCATTTCCGCGACGGCGACCTGATCGCCCATGCGCTGTTCACGATCGCATCCGAACTGGATGTGAAGGATCTGGTCTGGTTCCCCAGCGCCTCCTTCCCCTGCCACGAAGCACTGATCCGATACCTGGAAGACGGCACGATCCATCATATTGAAGGCAGTTTGAACGGGCCACTGGGGCGCTACGCCTCAGAGGGAAAAATGCGCGGGGTGGGTGTGCTGCGTTCGCACGGGGGACGCTACCAGGCGGTGCAGGATGGCGAGGTGCAGATCGACATCGCGGTGATCGCTGCCCCCGCGGCAGATTCTTTCGGCAATGCCAACGGTCTCAGCGGCCCCTCCGCCTGCGGCCTGCTCGGATTTGCCCTGGCCGATGCCCAGTATGCCGGTCATGTGATTGTGGCAACCGATCATCTGGTCGATTTTCCCTGTTATCCCTGGCAGATCCAGGGAAATTATGTCGACCAGGTGGTCAAAATGGAACAGATCGGCATTCCGGAGAAAATCGTCTCCGGCACCACCGAGATCACCCGCAGTCCCGACCGCCTGTTCATCGCCGAATTGACCGCCCGCTTTTGCGAGGAAGCGGGGCTGATTCGCGACGGTTTCTCCTTTCAGGCCGGTGCCGGAGGAACAGCGCTGTCGATCGGCAATTATTTCGGCGAGATCATGCGCCGGCGGGGCATCAAAGCCCGTTTCGCCCGCGGCGGGAGCAATAAATACCTGGTGCAGATGCTGGAAGAGGGATTGATCGATTATATCCTTGACGGGCAGACATTCGATCTCGAGGGGGTTCGCTCCATGCGGGAGCATCCCCGCCATGTCGACACCAGCCCGTTTACCAGCTACAACTATCATGGCAAAGGCAATTTTGCCGGGTTGGTAGATATCGTCATTCTCGGCGCCACCGAGGTGGATGTGAATTTCAACGCCAACGTGGTCACCCATTCCGATGGTGTGCTTCTGCACGGGATCGGGGGGTGGCAGAACTGCCTGTTCAGCAAGAATGTGATACTCCCCCTCCCCCTCTTCCGCGACCGTGTGCCAGTGATCCGCGACGAGGTTACCACCCTCTGCGGGCCCGGCGAGTTGATCGACATCATCGTCACTGAGCGGGGCATTGCCGTCAACCCCCGGCGGGAGGATCTGCTGGAGCGCCTGAAAAAATCCACTTTGCCTATCAAATCTATCGCGCAGCTAAAAGCGGAAGCGGAGCAGATCTGCGGCATACCGGACCCGGCGCCTTTCACCGAGAAAGTCGTGGCGGTGGTGAAATGGGTAGATGGCACGGTGATTGATGTGGTGCGGCAGGTGCGTGCATCATAATCCGCGGTGGAAAAAGGAAATTTTTTCACCCCCCGTTTTTCACTTGACAAAAATATCCCCATCCCCTATTTTTATCCTGGCCACTCCACAATTGTTATAATATACAGATTGTGCGGTAAATGCTGCTGCCATTTACCGTTCGACGGCGTATTGCACCTACGACAGGAGCACTTTATGGATTTTTGCAGGCAATTCGGCTCGATATTGTTTATAACCACCTTATTTTTCGTAAGTTACACCACCAGTTTGACCGCCCAGGTCCCGACCCAAAGGTCGGTTGCTTTTGAGGGTACCGGCGATTTTGTCAACATGGGCTCCAACCCGTCGCTGGAAGTATCGCAGGCAATCACCATGGAAGCGTGGATTTATCCTTCCTGGGAGGGTGCCACCAGCTACGGCGGGATTATCATCAACAAAGAGGGCGAATATGAGGTTGCCCGCTTTGCCGACGGCACCATCCGCTGGGCGTTTGCCAATACCACTCCGGGATGGGTTTGGACCAATACCGGCTATGTTGCGCCACTGGATGTGTGGACCCACATCGCAGTGGTTTACGAGGCTCCAATGGCAAAGACTTATGTAAATGGCAGCCTGGTGCATACAGCGGCTGTATCCGGCACAATCGGTGATTTTCACCCGATTTACAATGACTTACGTGTCGGAGGACGGCAGGAAGGGGTGCAGGACTTCGCTGGATCGATCGATGAAGTGCGCATCTGGAATATCCCCCGCACGGAAGCTCAGATCCTAAGCGCTTATCAAGATACCCTAACCGCTGCCTATTACACCACCGCCGACAGCGGCCTGATCGGTTACTGGCGATTTGATGCGCTGGAAAACCTCGGCGGCATCGGTCTTAACGACGATGTGCGGGATTTTACGGCAAACGGCAACCATGGTGTTTTGGCAGGGAATACTTCTTTGTATACAGAGGGAGACCAGTACACAGATATTATCGCCTATTATCCGTTTAACGGCAACACGGATGACGAAAGCGGAAATGGCAATCACGCAATAGCCTTCCTCGCAACACCGACCAGCGACCGCTTTGGGAACCCCAACCGGGCTTATCAATTTGATCTTGCAACTTCCATGGGGCTGACCGGCGGTTCTAAGGACCGCTATCCGTTTGCGGTGTCGGCCTGGTTTAAAACCGACCAGGGCGGCGGCAGCATTTTCTCTTTCCGCGAAATCCCGCAAAATACCGATAGTTACAACTTGCAGCTGTTGCCCTCCGGGCAAGTTCAGTTTGCTTATGTAAACGGTCCCGGCGATAACGATGTGATTATTTCCAACCGCTCATTCACAGATAACCGCTGGCACCATGTGGTGGCGGTGCAGGATGGGCCGCATACCGGAAAACTCTACCTGGATGGCCAACTGGAAGGGGTTGACGATGACAGCAGCGGCAGCTGGGTCAGCATCGACACGCCCCATTTGGTACGCCTGGGCCGCAATGCGGTTAGCCCGGGCAATGTTTTTTTAGGCAAGCTCGACGACATCCGCACCTACGCCCGGGTGTTGAGTGAAGCAGAGATCGATGCGCTCTTCCGGGAAGGCGGCTGGGGCTACCGGCCGCTTGCGGCGGATGATGCGGTCTCGACCGCCAGGAATCAGGCGGTCGCCGTGCCGGTTCTGGCAAATGACTTCCATCCGGGAAATTCGCCGATGAGCGTCAGCGAGGTGTTTCCGGCGACCTTCGGCAGCGTGTCGATCGATCCGGGCGACAGCACCGTCACCTACATCCCGTTCAGCGAATTTAGCGGGCCGGATCAATTTGCCTATGCGGTGAGCGACACCTTTGGGGGGCTTGACACCGCCACCGTTTACGTGACCGTGTTGGATTTACCGCCGGTCGGCTCCGGCCTGGTGGCGTACTACCCGTTTAATGGCAATGCCGACGATGCCAGCGGCAACGGCAATGACGGCACCGTGCTGGGGCCAACCCTCACCAACGACGCCTTCGGCAATCCAGATCGCGCCTACAGTTTCGACGGCAGCAACGACTACATTCGGATCGACAATTCCGCGACGCTCTACGATATCTCCGGCGAGTTCACCTTTGCCGCCTGGATCTATCCCCCGGCTTTGTTCGCCAATGAATGGGTGATCGTGATGGCCAAAGGGAGTTTGACCGTGAATTCATCCTACGCCATACTATACCGCGCGCAGGGAGGCAATATCGTCCCCTATCTCCGTTTCCTGGGCAGCGGCGGTCAATCTATCTCAATCCCGTTGACAACCGTGACCGGCGCATTGTCGTTAAATCAGTGGAATTTCATCACCTGGCGCTTTAATGCCGGTCTGGTGGAAATATTCCGCGACGGCAGCGAGATCGGCGAATACGATACCGGCATCCCAAGTCTGGCACAGAACACCCAGCCGCTTGACCTGGGGAGAGATTTGCCGGGTGCGATTGAATATTACAACGGCATCATGGATGAAGTTTACCTGTATAACCGCGCACTCAGCGACAGCGAAATTCAAGAGATCTACAGCTATACGCTTCAGGAAATCCACCGGGCAATTGCCAATGATGATCTGGGTACCACAACCTTGAATACCCCGATAACCCTGAACGTCCTGCGCAATGATTTCCATACTCAAAATGAACCGCTGAGCATCGCCGGTTTTACCCAGCCCTTCCACGGCAGCGTGGTGCCGGCCGGTGACAGCACCCTGCGTTATGTCCCCAACACCGGATTTACCGGCAATGACGGGTTCGAGTACATCATCCGCGATCCGGAGGATAACCGCGATACCGCCGCGGTGGGTATTTCCGTGACCCCGGCGCAGGCCGATCTGACGGTCTCGGCGGTGCAGATCCCGGCGGCGGTTTATTCCGGCCAGAGCTTCGCCGTCAGTTGGACGGTGACCAACCAGGGCAGTCAGGGCACTAATGTGCCGGAATGGTTCGACCGGGTCTACCTCTCGGAAAGCCCGCTGTTCGTGCCCCAGCAGGCGGTGCTGTTAGGGGAATTCCCGAATTTCTCCTTCCTGCTGCCGGGTGAAGGCTACCAGACCGAGCGAAGCTTCATCATGCCCCAGGGCCGGGAGGGCACGCACTACATCTTTGTGCAAACCGACGCCCGGGGGCAATTGCCGGAAATCGACGAGACCAACAACCGCCGGCGCTCTCCCACCCCGATCGCCGTCAGCCTGCCGGATCTGCCGGACCTGCAGGTGAGCGCGGTGACTCTGCAGCCCACCCAGCCCAATGCCGGCGGCAGCGTCACCCTGGAGTGGACCGTCACCAACCTGGGGGACGGCATTACCGTGCCGGGGCAGTGGTTCGACACCGCCTTCTTCTCCCGCGACAGTGTGCTCGACTTTTTTTTTCCGGTCTCGCCGCCCAACACAATCGTCTATACCGATCCGGAAGCAGGAAGGGCGGCTCGCAGCGGACCGCTGAATCCCCAGGAAAGCTACACAGCTTCGATCCCGTTCACTCTGCCCCATGATATCGAAAGCGGCGATACGGTGTATTTCTTTGTCCATGCTGATTATGACGCGCCGACACCCGGGGGAAAGGGCGCGGAGCGGGGGGCGGTGTATGAGCATACAGCCGATTTCAATAACATCACCCGGCTGGCGGTCCCGCTGCTGGGCACCCCGCCGGATCTGGAAGTGACCGACATCAGCGGCTATCCTGCCACCGGCAGCGTGGCGGAGAACGTGCCGATCTCCTTCACCGTGACCAACAACGGTCTCGGCGATACCTACGAAACCAACTGGATCGACCGGGTCTACATCTCGCAGAGCAATGTATTCGACCCCGATTCGGCGATCGCCGTGGGCACCTTCGGCCACACCGGCGCCCTGGCCCGCTTCGCCAGCTACACCGTATCCAATACGGTGACGCTGCCGGGCAATCGCAGCGGCCAGTACTATTTCCATGTGGTCACCGATCTCAACAACGATGTCTTCGAGGGCAGCGGCCAGGAGGGCAACAACCAGGCCGCCGGTGCCACGCCGGTCGATATCCTCCATCCCGACCTGGCGGTCAGCAACGTCACCGCGCCAACGACGGCAACCACCGGTCAAATGGTCAGCCTCTCCTGGACGG
The DNA here is from genome assembly GCA_020635015.1 of Calditrichia bacterium. Classification (GTDB taxonomy): domain Bacteria; phylum Calditrichota; class Calditrichia; order RBG-13-44-9; family J075; genus JACKAP01. The sequence continues at coordinate 154,860 of JACKAP010000003.1, forward strand.
TGGAGAATGCCGGCAGCGGCACGGCATTCCAGCGCCCCTGGGCGGACCGGGTTTACCTCTCTCACACCCCCCAGTTTAACCCTGATTCTGCCGCAGTGCTGGGCAGCTTCAGCCACAACCAGCCTCTGGCGCCGGGGAACAGCTACGGCGGCCAGGGCATGGTGCAGATCCCGTCCGGTTTCAGCGGGACGAACTGGATCTTTGTGGAATCCGATTGGCAGAACGTGGTGTACGAAGACACCACCAACGCCAACAACCGGCGCCGCGCCCCCGGCAGCACCGCAATTTTGTATCCCGACCTGGAAGTAACCGAGGTGGTAATCCCTGACACCGGCAGTTCCGGCAAGGCCTTTGCCGTGCAATGGTCGGTACGCAACAGCGGCAGTGGAGCGGTGCTGGGCAGCAGTTGGCGTGACGATCTCTATGTTTCCCACCTGCCGGCGTTCGATCCGGACAGCGCGCTGCTGGTAGGCAGCAAACCGCGCAGCTTCGACCTGCCCCCTGATTCGGTCTATGTTGCCGAAGCCTCCGTCACCCTGCCCAACGGCATTCAAGGCGATTATTACCTGTTTGCGATCGCCGACGGCGGCAATACGATCTTTGAGCACGACCAGGAAGGCAACAATCGCCTGCGCAGCAGCGGCGCGGCGCAGATCCAGCTCAGTCCCTGGGCGGATTTGATCGTGACAAACGTTGACATTCCCGACTCCGCCAATGTCGGCCAACAGCTTCGTCTCACCTACACGGTGCAGAATGATGGGGCGGTGAAGACCCGCAGCAGCGTTTGGCAGGACCGGATCTACGTTTCAGAGCATCCCGCCTGGGACAGCAGCGCCACCCTGCTGCGCACCCTGACCCATGACGGGTGGCTGGCGGTCGGCGCAAATTACACTGAGACCACGCTGCTGTTCCTGAATGCCGGTTTTGCCGGCGCCCGCTATTTTCACGTCATCGCCAACGCCGACGGCGCGGAGTACGAGCATCCCCCGGCGAACGCCAACAACCGCGGCAGCAGCGACTCGCTGCAGATCGGCGCCTATCCCCCGGTGGATCTTGCCGCCACTATCCTGGCGGCGCCGGACAGCGCTGCATCCGGCGCAACCGTCACCCTGCGCTGGCGGGTGGATAACTTGGGACTGGCCTCGACCCTCTCGCCCAGTTGGCGGGACGGCGCCTATCTCTCGCCGGATACGTTGCTTGATCCGGCGGTTGACATCCGGATCGGGATCTTTCCCCACACCGGCACCCTGGCGCCGGGGCAAAATTATGTGCAAAATCGCAGTATCATCCTGCCCCAGGGAATTGCCGGCGATTATTATTTGATTATCCGCCCGAATATCGACGGGACCATCAACGACAGCAATCCGGGCAACGATCTGGCCATCACCGCGTCCCCCATTCCCATCAGCTTAAGCCCGCCGGTTGATCTGGCGCCGCTTGCGCTGAATGCCCCGGGCAGCGGGATCGCCGGCCAGCCGCTGCAAATCATCACCGAAGTGATCAACAATGGTCCCGGTATTATCCAGAACCGGCAGTGGAATGACGCGATGTATCTCTCGGCGGACGCCGCCATCAGCCCGGACGACCGCTTCCTGGGATTTGTTACCCGCTCCCAGACCCTGGCCTCCCAGGCGCTGTACCGCGATACGGTCTTTTACGATCTGCCCAACTACATCTCCGGCAACTATTACCTGCTTTTCAAGACCGATTCCCAGGACCGGGTCTACGAGCATCAGGCGGAAGGCAACAACCTGGCAAGCCTGCCGCTCTTCGTCACCTTGCCCCCGCCAGCGGATTTGATCGTCAGCGGGATCACAGTGCCGGACAGCGCGCTGAGCGGCGATAGCGTCACCTTTAGCTGGACCATCCGCAATATCGGGGACAATCCGGCCGTCGGCTGGCTGACCGATGCGGTGTATGTCTCTGCCGATACCGCCTGGCAGATCAGCGATCCCCTGGCCGGCACCGACTACCGCTACATCGACCTGGCGCCGGGGGCCGTGCAGCAGCGCAGCCTGCGGGTGCGGCTGAGCGAGGTGGTGCAGGCCGACTCGCTCGGCAATCTGCTCAATCCCCTGCCCGGGGTGGTGCCGGGAAATTATGTCGCCATTGTGCGCACCGACATCCGCAACAACATCCGGGAATACAATCTGGCCAACAACCGCCGCACCTCCGATGACTCGCTGACGGTTGACGTGCCCCGGCTGGCGCTGGGGACGGCGGATACCACCACCATCCGCGAAGAACAGATACTTTATTATCGGGTGGATGTCGAGGAAAATCTCGATCTGCGCATTACCCTCAACGGCGATTCCCTCAATGCGGCGAATGAGATTTATGTTGCCTACAACCGTGTGCCGACGTTAACGGATTATGATTTTGTGGGGAATGTGCCGTTTTCTGCAAATCAATCGTTTTTGATTCCCGGAACTCAAACAGCTTCATATTACCTGGCGATAATAGCGAGAAATCAATCGCTAATTTCCCAGGAAGTAAGCGTACTCGCGGAAGCTTTACCTTTTTCAATTACGGGTATATTTCCAAGTTATGGCGGGGCCAATGGTAGAGTAACCTCAACCATTAACGGTGCGGGTTTCTCCGATTCAACACAAGTGTATCTAAAAATATCAGGTGATTCTTTACTTCCCAGTATCTATACAGAATGGAAGAGCCGGAGTGAAATGACCGCGAGATGGAATCTAACCGGAATCGATGTCGGCGCATATGATGTGGTTGTTAGTAATAGTGATACTGTCTCGGTTGTATTAACCAATGGATTTAATGTTCAGTCGCCTGATTCTATTCAATTGAAAACAACATTAATTGGACCTCAAGCAAGCAGGTTAGGAAGCGATGTGGCTTATACGGTAACGGTTGAAAACATTGGTAATATGGATGTCGAAATAACAGAAATCGTCGTCATATTTCCTTCAAACCAAACCGTCGAAATTGTATCTGATGATTTGCTGGGCAAGCCGATTCCTGCAGAAATTGCCAATAACCCGGATCTGCCTGGTATGGGCGTCAGTTTGGGAAATGGATATGCCATTTTACCTGCTCTTGCAAGGGATGTTTCTCCCGGTCAAAGATTAGAAGCAACGGTTATTTTTCGGAATTTGTCGCCAGTAGAGGCGAGTCAGATGCCGGTCTATGTTACCGCAACTCCTTACTCAAGAGATGATTTCTTGTTCAGAGAACTGGCATTCATCCTGGAAGTTCGTGACTATATTTTGAGCCTGGATCCATCCTCGGTACCACAGGAAATAATTGACTATTTTAGCCTGCCTGAAGGCGCGGTTGACTATCTTGATTATATCAAAAGTACCAAATTCTTCACCGAAGAGAGTTTGGATGGCCCCACGCTGCCGCTGGTTTATTCACCTTTGGAAAATATACTTTTAACGAATAATCTCATTATGAACTCGGTGCCGCTTTGTGAAGCAATTATCGGAGGAGTTGCATGGTTGGCTGGTCTGGCTGTAACGGTTGCTTCTGCTGCGTATATTACCTCAGGCACTTCTGCAGCTATTGTTGCGGGGAGTTTTTTCTTGTCACTATATACTGGTGGCAGGTACCTTTGTCAATTTTCAAGTACGTGCACAAAAGTAGTTTTAGAAGACAATAACCTTGAAAATTGGTTTGACCTCGCAGATTTAATAGGCCCTGGTGCCAGTTTGCTGGATGCGGGTCTAAACGGATCGCTCGCCGCATTGAGATTGGCAAATATTGGCGGTTTGATTTATTTTGTTGGCGCCGGTTCAGAAATTATATGCAATATTCTGCGAGCCGCCTTCGACCCCAATGATATCACCGGTCCCGCCGGCTTTGGCGACGAGCACTGGGTCGCCCGCTCTCAGACGTTGCCCTACACCATCCGCTTCGAGAATGACTCTACCCTGGCGACTGCCCCGGCGCTGGCGGTGAACATTACCCAGCCGTTGGACAGCACCATCGATGCGCGCAGCTTCCGTCTGGGCAGCTTCGGGTTCGGCGATTTTATCTTCACTCCGCCAGCGAACAGCGCTTATTATACCGAGCGGCTGGATGTGGTCGATTCTCTGGGGGTTTTCGTGGATGTCACCGCCGGGATCAATCTGAATACCGGCACCATCTTCTGGAATTTCACCTCGATCGATCCGGTGACCGGCCAGGCGCCTACCAGTCCCTTTGCCGGCTTCCTGCCGGTGAATGACGCCTCCGGGCGCGGCGAGGGCTTTGTCAGCTACACCGTTACGCCGCATCCCGCCGCCCAATCTGGCGACATCATCAACGCTGCGGCGGAGATCGTCTTCGATGTCAATGAGCCGATCGTCACCGAACCGATCTTCCACACCATCGACGCCGGTGCGCCGCTCAGCGCGGTGGACTCGCTGCCGGCGCAGATCGTCACCCCCTCCTTCGAGGTGAGCTGGTCCGGCCAGGACGACAGCCCTGGCTCCGGCCTGTCCCGCTATGATGTCTATGTGGCGCAAGACAGCAGCGCCTTCGAACTGTGGCTGAGCGATACCACGGTTACGGCTGAAATTTATCGAGGGGAACTGGGCCACACTTATCGCTTCTACAGCATCGCAGAAGATTACACCGGCAATATCGAGGCTCTGGATCCTGCCACGATCATCACCACCCGGGTGGATACCAGTACCGTTGGCATCAAAGACGAGATCGCCCTGCCAATGTCGTTTGCCTTGCATCAGAATTATCCCAACCCTTTCAATCCCTCCACCACCATCCGCTACGACCTTCCTAAGGTCAGCCGGGTCAAGCTGGTGATCTACAATGTGCTCGGCCAGAAAGTGCGCACCCTGGTCAACGAGCGTCAGGAGCCGGGCTTCAAGGCGGTGCTCTGGGACGGCCGCGGTGACGGAGGGATGCCGCTGGCCACCGGGGTGTATTTCTACCGGATGCAGGCGGAGAAATTTGTCAAGGTGCGGAAGCTGCTGCTGTTGAAATAGTATGGTATGCCCCGTAGTTGGGTCATACATCTGATTAACCGGTCAGCTTGCTCTTTCCAGTTTCGATCAGCCCGGCGGTTTTTTCCTTAATGTTGCGCAGGGCGGCTTCCGCGTCGCGGCGGGCAGTCTCGAACCTGCTGGCCGCCTCATCCAACACTTCCGCAGTTTTCTCCTGTGCTTCCATCAGCTTAGCCTCCGCGTCGTTTCGCAGATGCACCGATTTGTTGTAGATCTCCCGGCGGGTCCGTTTGCCGGACTTTGGGGCGTACAAAATGCCGATCACAGTGCCGATGATGCCTCCGATTAGGAGCCCCTTGGTAAATTCAACTGCGCCATTGGTTTGCTCTGACATAACGACCTCTTCGCTTAGTTTAAACGGTTGACGTATGGCTTAGGTTATTTAATTTGACAATTGTGTTATCAGCAAAGACTGTGCCAAGGCGAATTAAGAAAGATTTAAGACATTTACTTTAAAATCAATTTTTTAATAAAAATCCCACTGAATATCAATACAGACGGGGGGTTCCATATGTGCACGGTTATCCGATGCCTGCTATTCTCGAACCAATATCAGGCAATTATTGTTCCGATGACCTTGCTGACCGGGCAACGTCGCTCTAAACCAGGAAGCCCCCGAAACAAGTGTCTTTCTTGTTTCGGGGGCTTCCTGGTTAGATTCGCTCCGGAGGAGGGATTTGAACCCCCGACCTAGTGGTTAACAGCCACCCGCTCTACCGCTGAGCTACTCCGGAGTATGTAAAAGACCAATCCTCAAATGACGGCGTCAAATATGGGATGTTTCGAGGCGATAGTCAACAAAAAAAATTTTCTTTTTTGGGGTATAAGCTGAAACGGCGCTAAACTGCAGCGCCGTTTCAGCTTATACCCTTTGAAAAGCCCCGGGGATTATCAAAGGCATTGTTTACGGCGAAGCACAATGACCGCCGAAGGCGCAATGACGCGCAGCCAATGACGGGCGAAGCCCCAATAACAGCAAATCCGGCAATCCTTGAATCAGGATTGCCGGATTGCCGTTACAGTGCTGAGAATAAATTACTTCGCTTTGCCGTTGCTGGATTTCTTGGCGGTCGCTTTCTTCGCAGCCGGTTTTTTCGCAGCGGGCTTGACGGCGGGGAATTCCACATGCACCACCGAGTTGTGGCTGCCGAACTGATTGGGCACCGCGGGGGCCTCGTCGTCGTTTACCCACTCGTTATGATTCACCAGATAGCGGAACTGATAATCGCCGCTTTCCAGCTTCACATCGGTTTTCCAGACCCCGCCCCGGCCTTTTTTCAATGGGGTGGCATCGCCGCTCCAGCCATTGAAATCACCAACCACATATACGGTATCCGCTTCCGGAAGGGTGATCTGAAAACTTATTTTTTTCGTTTTGGGACTAACTTTAACCATGATGCGACTCCTTACGTTTATGTTTCCTTAAGTAATACCTTAATTTCCCGCCAAAATTAGGACGACTATTTAATTCGCGCGAAGTTTATAATAGCCGATAGCGAAAATCAATGTTTTTAATTTTTTTTCAGAGAAAGTGGTTTTTTATTCCGATAGATTGGGTATATTCAGGGTTGCAAAGGGCGAACACAGTTTTGTCAGGAGAACAATCATGGTCCGCATCACCAAAGTCTACACCAAAACCGGCGACAAAGGTATGACACATCTGGCCGGGGGACAGGAAGTTCCCAAAACCGCGCAGCGCATTGAGGCGTACGGCACGGTGGATGAACTGAATGCCGCGCTGGGGTTGGTGGCCGAGGCGCTGCGTGGCGCCAGCAATGCGCTTGCCGGCCTGCTGTCACGGATTCTGCGCATCCAGAATGAGCTGTTTGACCTTGGCTCCCAACTGGCGGTGCTGCCCCAGGACCGCCGCGAAGGGACCCCGGTGATCCACAACGCAGATATCGAGCGTCTGGAACATGAGATGGATGAGATGAACCACCTTCTCCCCTCCCTACGCTCATTCATCCTGCCTGGGGGCGGTGAAGTCGCCGCCCGCCTGCACCTGGCCCGCACCGTCTGCCGCCGCGCAGAGCGGGAAGTGATCCGCCTCGCAGCGGCCGACCCGCTGGACGGTAGCGAGATCCCCTACCTCAATCGTCTCAGCGATTGGCTTTTCGTCGCCGGCCGTTTTGCCGCGCACCATTCCGGCATCCCCGAAACCCTCTGGAAGCCAGGACAGCGGACCGAGTAGTGCCAGCATCCAGCATCTTCATCTTCTAAATTATCTATTTGACCGCTCCGGGGAATGTATTAATTTTCTGATGTTTACTCGTGCGGAAAATCAGACTGTTTTTTATAACTTATAAACGCTATACTAATGGAGGTGACGTATGGGGCAGCGAATTTTTAATTTTAGCGCCGGTCCGGCAACGATGCCGGTCACGGTTTTGGAAACGATTCAACGGGAAATGCTCGACTATAAGGGCGAGGGTATGTCGATCATGGAGATGAGTCACCGCTCCAAGACCTTCGACGCCATTGTGGTGGAAGCGGAAGCGCTGGTGCGGGAGATTATGGGGTTTTCCGACCAGTATCAAACCCTGTTCCTGCAAGGCGGGGCCACCGGTCAGTTTGCGGCAGTGCCGCTGAACCTCTCCCAACCCGGAAAAGTGGCAGAGTATATCGACAGCGGCTCCTGGTCGAGTAAGGCGGTCAAAGAAGCGGAGAAACTTGGCAAACCCTTCCGGGTAACCGCTGCCTCGAAAGCGGATAAATATCGACATATCCCCACGGATTTTGTGGTGGGTAAGGACGCCGCTTATGTGCATATCACTTCCAACAACACGATCTACGGCACCCAATGGCAGAATTTCCCCGATACCGGCAGCGTGCCGCTGGTGGCAGATATGTCATCGGATTTCTACTGCAAGCGCTTTGATCCCAACCGCTTCGGGTTGATTTATGCCGGGGCGCAGAAGAATGCGGGACCTTCCGGGGTGACCATCATCGTGGTGCGCAAAGACTTGCTGGCGCGCAGCCCGAAAGATATTCCTACGATCTTCAATTACCAGATCAATGCGGAGAAAAACTCCCTTTATAATACCCCCAACACTTTCGGGATCTATGTGGTCAACCTGGTGATGCACTGGATCAAGAACCAGGGCGGGATCGATCAGGTGGAAAAAATCAATCGCCAGAAAGCAAAATTGCTTTATGATGCGCTGGATGGCAGCGATTTTTACCGCCCCTACGCCGATGCCGGCAGCCGCTCGCTGATGAACGTTACCTGGAACTGCCCCAGCGAAGAACTGGAGAAAAAATTCATCGCCGAAGCGACTGCCGCCGGACTTAGCGGCCTGAAAGGGCACCGCTCTATCGGAGGCATTCGGGCTTCGATCTACAACGCGATGCCCATGGCCGGGGTGGAACGGCTGATCGAATTTATGCGGGATTTTGAGAAAAAGAGTTGAGATAAGCAAAATATGCGTAGGGGCGGGTCTGAACTCGCCCCTACGCGTTTATATTTTCCCCTGAACCCATTTATCCTCCCCCACGCTCCGTAAAAAAGCTAAAAAAAAGCACGACTTGTCAATCATCACAGCATTTGCTGTAATCCGCCCTACTTTTAACAAGATAAATAATAGGAATTTGTTTATTTGATTTCCAGGGAATATATTTCTAAATATAATGATAACAACAAAACGAGGCGGCATTTAAAAAGGAGTACAAAGCATGCAGTTCAGTTATGAACAAAAGGGCGAGACGACTTTCGTGAAGATTATCGGCGTGATCGAAAATACCGAGGCGGAAGAACTGGTGCCGGACATGCAGGCGATCCTGGATTCCGGCTGCAAAGAGGTGGTTTTTGATCTGACCTACGTGCCGTTTATGACCTCCGCTGCGATTGGAAAATTTGTAATTTTTCACAAGAATTTGCAGGCAGACCGGCGCACCATGCGCATTAAAGGAATTGACCCGGAATTGCTGGAGCTTTTTCAGGATATCAAGTTACATGAGTATTTTCCGATAGAGCCATAAGCAGGATGCTTCGCTTAAACCTCCCTCAGGGCTGAGCGTAAAAGAAAAAATAATATACGATCGCAAGCGCGATAAATGCGATTGCGCTGACCCCGCCGATAAAAAGTCGCCGATTGCGGATTTGGGACGGCTCCGCATGGTGGGTATCTGGAGCGTTCACATCTGATTGATCCTGATCAATGTCGTTCGCCATCGATTCCACGACCGGCGCGCTCTCCTCAGCGACTTCCACGTCTTCGCTGCCGAAACGCTGTATCCGCGGTTTGCGGACGGGTTGCACTTGAGCCGGTTCTTTTGAGCCAAACTGCCGCAGATTGATATCCGGCCCGGCACTCTGCGCGGGTCCGTTTTCTCGCGGCTGATGATCTTCATCATGCTCGGAGAGATTCGCCGTTTCCGGAGATGCCGTTTCTGTCTGTACAAAGTTCATCAAATTCTTAAACACATCGGTGCCGGGTTTTGCTTCCGGCACCACCGGCTCGGCCGCCTCGGCTTTGCGGGGAATATTCGGCAATACAAATGTTTTGCAGTTCAGGCAGACCAGGCTGGTTTCCTGGAGCTTGGCGCCACACTTCGGACAGGTCATCTTATTTGCACCTCATTTAAAATTTACCCGCTTCAAACCACTGTTACGTGCATAAGATGGTGTCTGTCGGCGAAGAATGTGTGATTTCTCGCATAATCGGCAAAACGGAGTTTTGAGGTTTATAACTGCGGATGCTGCAGGTGAAATTGAGTGGCATCCTGATAAAGTTTCGCCACCGCCAGCAGCGCGGCTTCTCCAAACAGCCTTCCGGTGAAGCTGATACTGACCGGCGTACCTTTCTCCGTAAATCCGTTGGGCACCACCACACAGGGGTGACCGGTAAGATTGGTCAGCAGCAGATTCTTGCCGAAAGATGGCGAGATGTAAACATCAATATTTTGCATGATCGCATTCATTTCCTGAATCAACTGAAAACGCACCCGATTGGCATTGATATAGTCCACCGCCGGGATCAGGTGCGATTGCCGGAACTTATTCGGCCAGGCGAGTTTGATCTGGCGAACCAGCAGATCATCTTTCCCGCTGCGAGTCAATTCATCGAATGCCGCTGCCGCTTCTGCCCCCAAAATGAAGGAGAGCTCCATCACCGGCAATTCCGGAAGTGCGATCGGGATCAGTTCAATGCCCATGGTTCGCATCACCGCCAGTGCAGTGCTGTCGAAGGGATTGATTTTGCCGTCGCTGTCACGGAACGCGCTCTCCAGGTAGCCGATGCGAAGCTGGCGAATCTCCAACCCGGCATCATAGTTGAAGGGCAGATCATAGAGCGTCTGATCCTCCCCGTCCGGTCCATAGATGACGTTAAATACGAGCGCGCAGTCTTCCACGGTGCGGCAAATCGGGCCGATCTTATCCATCGACCAGCTTAAAGCCATCGCGCCGCTTCGGCTGACCCGCCCATAGGTGGGACGAAGACCGGTGGTGCCGCAGCGGGTGGAGGGGGAAACGATCGATCCCCAGGTCTCGGTGCCGATCGCAAAGCCCAACAGTCCTGCGGCCGTGGCAGATGCCGATCCGGCGGAAGATCCGCTGGAACCCTGGGTGAGGTCCCAGGGATTGCGGGTCTTGCCTCTATACCAGACGTCGCCCCAGGCCAAGGCGCCCATCGTCAACTTGGCCACCAGCACCGCGCCGGCCTCCTCCAGGCGGCGGATGACCGTCGCATCACGGTCGATCATCTGATCTTTGTAGGGCATCGCGCCCCAGGTGGTGGGATATCCTTTTACCGCCAGCAGATCCTTGGCGCCGTAAGGGATTCCGTGCAGCGGCCCGCGGTACTTTCCGGCAGTAATCTCCGCATCGGCCCGCCGGGCCTGCTCCAGCGCCAGCGTCTCCGTCAGCGTGATGACGCATTCCAATTTCGGGCTGTATTTTTTCAGGCGTTCCAGGTACATCCGGGTCAGTTGCTCGGAGGTAATACGACGCGCCTTGATCAGGGCTGCCAACTGCCCTACCGATGCAAATGCCAGATCATCCAGATTTTCCGGTACTTCCAGCAGATCTACCGGCCCGCTTTTTAAGGGCTTACGGGTAAGATCGAATTCGGCTCCCACCGGAATCGGATTAAACAACAGCGCCGGAGGCACGCCATTGTCTAACGATATCCCGCGCACCTTCTGATAATGATCGCGCAGTTCCGTCAACCCCTCCAGCATGGAATCTTTTTCCGCTTCATCGAAGGAAAGGCCGATCAATCTGGTCGCCTGCTCCACCATGGCACCGGTAATCGGCGGCAGTTCCGGATCATCCGGGATCATCCAGCCCAGCAAAAAACTGGACAGAGCAACAGTCATCAGGATAGCAAAAGTATTACGGCCGGTGTTCATGGGCGCTCCTTATCGGTTCGGGAAGCGGTTGTATATCAACCGCCATCGTGCCAATATATCACACCCGGAAGAAATTCCCAAAATGTTATTCTCACCGCAGAGAACGCGGAGGCCGCAGAGAGATAACTTTTAAATATTCTTTTCCTTTGCGTTCTCTGCGTTCTCTGCGGTAAGAAAATATATGATATGCTATTTATTGTCTTTAGTCGCCGAGGCTTTCACAGCTTTCTTCGGCCCCCGCGCCCGGCGGTACAGCCTCACCAGGCCCCAGCCCGCGGCAATGATAAAGGCATACACCGGGAAGCCGGCGATCAAAAAGGCGATCAGACCGCTGAGCACGTCGGCAAATCCGCGCAATCCCTGCTCAAATCCCCGGGCGATGGTTCCCCAGAATCCCCGCCCCCGGGTACCGCTCATGATCGGATAAGGCTCATGCCAGCTCACCTCGATGGTCGACAGTGACACCTGGTCCTGCAAATAGCGCTTCCGCCCCTCCATCCGTTCAATGTTTTCCCGCACCCGGGTTAGTTCCCGTTCCACCTCTAAGATTTCCTTGACATTTTTAGCGGCGCGGAGAATCTCCTGCAGCCGCTGCTCCGCCTTACGCTGGTTGTCCAGGCGGGCGCTCAGATCGTAAAATTCTTCGGTGACATCATCCCCGCTGATCTGCTCGCTCTCGATCTGGCTGAAAGAAATCTTGAGCGCGCCGAGCATCGCCTCGAACCCATCTTGAGGCACCCGGATGGTGATATTTCCGCTGCGGGCATCCTCGTACGTCTGGCGAGTGACGGAATTGACGATAAACCCTTTCTGCCGTCGCACCAACTCTTGAAGCTGAGAAAACCAGGGGTCATACTCGCCGATCTCCCCCTGCAGACTCGCCCGCTGAATGAGCATGCGCTGCTGTCCGCTTTGCTCGGGAATAATGGTAGAGCTTTCCGCGTCAGCAGCCTCCTCCCCTTCCCTGCCGATCGCCGCCTTACTCATATATGGCTGCTCCGCCATCATCTCTGCCGCCTCCGGCGCATCATAGCCCATCTCCGGCGCGCTATCATTCCCGCAGGAAATCAGCAGCAGGATGATCAATCCCCAGGACAGCAGAACTTTGATGTTGCCCATATATCCTCCAAATATTGTCATGATGATTTTATACAGCAAAGTTATGCAGCAACCTTTGCGCTAATCAACACTTTCTGCAAAAACGGAAGGATCTTCAGGTTTGATGAAAAAACAAAACCCGCTTGTCCCATTGCATCGCACCGGGACAAGCGGGCTTTATCAGTGCAGAAAACACTTACGGAAACGGGAAACAACATCAGCACCGTTTCGCGGCTCGATGGGCGCAGGGGCGACGTCCGTTTTTCCCCATTATCCCATCCACCATTCACAACCTCAGTTCGCTTTCAGCCGTGTCAAAATCCCCTCAATGCGCGATTTCTGGTTGTCCGGCGCCATGTTCAGGGCCATTTGATAGTATTTGATCGATTCCTTGACGTTCCCGTCATTGTCATAACCATCGGCCAGGCTGTCGTAGACGTTCCAGGATTTGGGATTGCGCTTAAGGTTCAGTTTAAAAATTTCGATGGCCTCTTTGACCTTTTTCCGTCCCATGAGTTGGTAGCCATAATTGTTTAATTCGTTTTCGTTGGCCACTTTTACCGCCCGATCCATCAGCTTCCCGGCTTCTTTTGACTGACCGGATTTTTCCATAATTTGGGATTTGGCCTGGAGCACAGTGAAGTTCTCCCCTAATTCTCCAAGCGCATCATCAAGCGTTTGCACAGCCTCCGCGGTTTTGCCCGCCTGATCCAGCAAACGTGCTTTCAGGGTCATATTGTTGGCATTTTTGCCCCGTTGGATCGACTGCTCGATCAATTTCAGCCCTAATTCGTTGTGAGTCTTATTGTTTAAGCAGTATTGCGCTGCCTGTCGCCAGCCTAATTCATTGAAGCTGGCCAACGAGGTTAGTTCGGTTTGCATGTGAGCCAATACGACATCATGAATATCCATGCTAATCTTAAACGGCACCTTGAGCTTGTCCCAGCGCAGATAAGCGGTAACGCCGTCGCGCTGAATGTCCTCAAAGCCATACTCCAGCCACTCTGCATGGTCTGCTTTCTGCGGATTCACCTTTACCCGCAGCACATCTTTTGCTTCCTGATAGTTGAAGCTGCCCCAGGCTTCGGTATCATTATTGAATATGATCGTCCACGCATCCTCAGTCGGGATCATATGCAGGCCGTAGGTGCCGGCCGGCAGTTTCTGCCCTTCGATCATCACATCATACGTGAAAGAAATGGTGGTATTTTCATTTGCGCCGGCACGCCATACCGTACCATAGGGCACCAGGCCGCCCCAGATCTTGCGCTCCTTCACCCCCGGACTACTATAATTAATGACGATATCGTTGAACCCGATCCGGATCATGGTCGACCGGCCGGGACTGACCCGCGGAAAGGTGACCGGGGTCTGGGCCAGCAACGCCTCTCCTGCCATATAGGCCAGGAACAGCGCAATTAATCCGATTCTTAACTTGATATTCATGAGCGGCCTCCTGAAAAATGGTTGGTTATGCAGCTATCTGCAGTAAGATTGTATTCGCCGGGTAATGTTGCAGGAAATTTATTTATCTGCTAACCATCGTTAAAACGGAGGCTGTCGGCAAAAGTTGCTGGAAAGTTTTCGTGGTAGGATCGGGCGTATAGGGGGTGGCTGGTATTGGGTGTTGGTTATTGGTCATTAGTTATTGGTTGTTGGTCATTAGTTGTTGATCCTTAATCAGTGCAACGTTCTTTACCAACAACCAACAACCAACAACCAACAACAGAACTCCGGAATTATAGATCTAAAAAATATCCAGCAGTTTAAGCGCCATCAGGATGATTGCCACAAACAGCACATAACGAATGATCTTATCCCCTTTGCGTACTGAAAGCTTGGCCGCCCACCAGCCGCCGAAGGAGTTGCCTGCAGCCAGGCTTATGCCCAGCAGCCAGTCGACATTCCCGCTCCAGATAAAAACACCCAATGCCGGAATGGTATAAATCAACACGATGAACACCTTATGCATATTGACATGCACCAGGTTGAGCCGAAGCAGGTGGAAAAGCGCCGCCATCAGCAGAAATCCCACGCCCACCTGGATGAATCCACCGTAGAAACCGATCCCGAACATGGCGGGATAGATCAGCCAGGATCGTTGCTGCGAATCGCCTGCATCGGCCGGGGCGCGGTTAAATCCCGGGAGCATCATCGAAATAACCACCCCGATCAGTACGACGGCCAGGATGCGCTGAAACCATTCATCGCTGATGCGAATGGCCAAAATGGCGCCGAGCACTCCCCCCGGCAAGGTCCAGAGGGCCATCTTCATGCTGGTGCGGAACTGATACATTTTCTCCTGGCGGAAGGAGAGGATGGCCGAAAGGTTCTGCACAACGATCGCCACCCGGTTGGTGCCGTTGGCCAGGGCGCTGTCCAATCCCAGAAAGATCAGCGCCGGCAGGGTCAGGGCGGAGCCCCCTCCGGCCATCACGTTCAGCAAGCCCGCTACCGTGCCGATGGCAAACAGCAGCGGCAGTTGATAATATTCTATCATCGGTTCTCCAATGTCTCTATGATCTGCTGCTGCAATTGACGGTGGAGGCGCAGGTTGACCTCCCGGTCGGAAATAATCTCGATGATGGCGCTCTTCCCGGACTGCTGCGCCTCGCGGTAAGATGTTATAAAATCACCATTCGTCACTGTTCGGTGGTACGGCAGTCCGAACATGGCGGCCGCCTGCCGGAATTCATAGTTGTGAGGGGTTGCGAAATAGGTCTCGAAGACATCTGCTTCCGCAGCTACCGGGAGAAAGGAGAAAATCCCTCCCCCCCGGTTGTTCAATACGACCACGATGACCGGCTGCGTTGCATTCGCCAGCAAGGCCAGACTGTTGAGATCATGAAGCGCTGCCAGGTCTCCGATCATCAGGGTGACCGGGCGCGCCAGCCCAAAGCTGAAACCGGCTGCCGAAGCGATGGTGCCGTCAATGCCGCTGGCGCCGCGATTGGCGCCCACGATTGCCCCGGAACCGGGCAGGCCGTACATGTCCATATCCCGCACGGGCATGCTGGCGGCCAGGTATAATCCGCTGCCGGGAGCAATCTCCCGACTTATGAGCATCGCAGCACTGATTTCGCTCACCGGCTCATCAGACGGCAGTGGGTTGGCGATCATGGTTTCGACCTGCTGGGATAGCCGCAGCCATTTCTGCCGCCGGGTCTCATCGGCTGAACCGGGGGCAAAAAAGCCTATTGCTTCACAGAAAGCGGGGATGTCGCTCTCCAGCCGAAAACCGCCCAGGTGCGCCGGGTCGTGACGCCGGGGGTGATGCTGCACCTGCAGCAGGTGTTGTGGTGGGTGTTTTTCAAGAAATGCCTGCCAGCGCTTGGAGAGGATCTGCCCCCCGAGGTGCAGTACTAGATCCGGCTGCAGTCCCGCAGTTACTTTATCTGACAAGAGCACCTGATCAAAAAAATGTACCAGTGGCAGTTTGCCTTTCACCAGGCGCAGGCCGGAGGTAATATCGGCGAACACCGGCCAGCCCAACCGGTCGGCCAGTTCACAAACCGCCTCCCGCTCCGCCGGACCGGCCAGCCGTCCCACCGCCAGGACGCCTTTCCGGGCATCACTCAGGAGCGCCCCCACCCGGTCGATATCCTCGGCAGAGGGGCGGGAAACACGCTCGGCATAGACGGTATAAGGGCGATCGTGAGCCCGCCAGCCTTGCAAATCTGCCGGCGGCGCGATTTCCGCCGGACCCAGCGGCTCCCGGAACATGCAGTTCAACTGCACCGGCCCGCCGGGAGCGTTGCGTGCCTGATAGACCAGTTGATCGACGGTTGTCAGCACCATCACTGGAGGGAGTGCTTCTGAGGGGCAGGGCAAATCGAAGTGCCATTTTACATAGCGGCCGTACATCCCCGGCTGGACAATGGTCTGATTCGCTCCGGTATCGCGCAATTCCGGGGGGCGATCGGCAGAAAGGATGATCAGGGGAAGCTGCTCCCGCTCGGCTTCGATGATCGCCGGATAATAATTGGCGGCGGCACTGCCCGAGGTGCAGATCAGCGCGGCCGGTCGTCCGCTGCCCCGGGCGTACCCTAGCGCCTGAAAAGCAGCGCCCCGTTCGTCATGACAGATGGCTTTCTGCGCGCCGGGGTTGCGAGCGGCCGCCACCGTCAGCGGCGTGGAGCGTGACCCGGGAGAGATGCAAAAAAAATCTACCCCGCAGCGGATCAGCTCTTCAATGATCAGGCTGCCCCAAAGGCTATTCAGGCTGGCAGAGGGTATTGACATATCGCATTATCGTTTCACCCAGGCATATCCCAGGACTTTTAGATAATTGGCAATCTTGCTCTCAATTTCTTCCCATTCCGTTTCCGGCGAGGATCCAGGGACGATCCCCGCACCGGAATAGAGATAGAGCCGGTTGGCTTCCACCAGTCCGGAGCGGATGGCCACGGCAAACTCGGCGGCGTTGCGGCTGACCCAGCCAACCGGTCCGGCATACCAACCGCGGTCGAAATTCTCTAGCTGCTCGATCTCTCGGATCGCTTCCACCTTCGGCACCCCCCCTACCGCCGGGGTGGGATGAAGCGAAGTCAATATCTGCCCGTCATCGATGTCCGGATTGAGGATCCCGGTGAGGGTGGCGTAGAGGTGCTGCAGTTTATCCAATTTGAGCACGGCGATACGGTCTGTGGAGTCCACCGTCTCACAAACCGACTCAAAGGATTGGCGGATACTCTCCAGCACAAAACGATGCTCGCGAAGGTCTTTCTCGCTTTGCAGCAGTTCCTGCTGCATCTGGATATCCTGGTGTTCGCTGGTGCCCCGGGGGCGGGTGCCGGCGACCGCCTCGCTGAAGATCTTCCGTCCCACCCGGCGGTAAAGCCGCTCCGGCGTGCCGCCGATAAAGGCATGGGCATGATCCGGCTGAAAGCAGAAATAAAACGCCCGGGCATTGGCCTGCTGGATCCCGGCCAGCAGGCGCAGGGGCTCCAGGTGTTCCAGGAAGGTCAGGTCCGCCCGCCGGGCCAGCACAATCTTTTCAATCTGGCGATCGTTCATCAGGCGAAGGGCTGATTGGATATTCTGCTTCCAGCGGGTTTTATCCGGAAAATCTTTCCGCTCAACCAGGGTCGGCCGGGTTACGGCGACCTCCGGCATCTGCCAGTTTAGCCGCAGTAATTCGTTCATGCAGGCCTGATAAGACTCCTCTGGGTCATCCGGCTTCCAGAGGTAGTTGCAGGCAAAATAGCTGCGCTGGCCCCGGCGGATGATCTCAAAACGCGGTATTACAAAATAATAGGAGCCAAAATGTGCCCACCGGGTGTCCGGCAGCATCCGGGTGCGAAAACGGAATCCCCCGTAATAGCGGCAAGCCCCGGGATCATCATTCAGGTAGCGGGTCAAGCGGCGGAACAGGGCACTGGGGTTATCGACACCGGCACGTCCGCTGAGCATATCTGCTTTACCGACGCCGGCAACCTCAAACTTCAATTCCCGGTCACGCCAATAGGTTTTCAATGGGTGGGGCTGGGCGGACAGCCAGGCCAGTGGATCTATCGCTGCAATCGGAACCTCTGCGCGCAGCAATTGCGGGGAACCGCCGAGCCGGCGTGCAAGCTCTGTCTGGAAAAATTGTCCCAGCTGTTCACGAATCCGGTCCCGTAGCGAGCGATCTTTAACGGTTATCTCCATCACAATTTTATCCGCATCAGGAGCACTACTTTCCTGCAGCCTGTTTCTGTCGTTGTTCCCGGCGCAACTGCTGCCGCACTTCATTAAATTTTGCATGCCCGCGATTATGCTCACGCAGGGTCTTGGAAAACTGGTGGCTACCGTCTCCCACCGCGACCATGTATAAATAAGACGTCGTCGCCGGAAAGAGCGTCGCCAACAGAGATTTTTGCCCCGGGTTGTTGATCGGTCCCGGGGGCAGGCCCGCATATTTATAGGTATTGTAAGGCGAATCGATCTCCAAATCCTTGTAAAGCAGGCGCCGCGGCGGTCCCGGCACGACAAACTGAATGGTCGGATCTGCCTGCAGCGGCCAGCCCAGGCGCAGGCGGTTGTGATAGAGCGAGGCGATCACCGCCCGCTCCGAATCCACCAGGGCTTCGCCTTCCACGATCGATGCCAGGGTGACAATCTCCAGCATGCTCCGCTTCAGCAACTGCAGTTGCGCCTGCACCGAATCCGCTTCGAAGATCTTCAGGGTATTGGCAACCATGTGCTGAATGATTTGTTTCTCCGGTGTCTTCCATTCGAAAAAATAGGTCTCCGGCAGTAGGAAACCTTCCAGCGAGTATATCCCGGGTACCAGTGAACTGGCGAACAGACTGTCGTTCACCAAAGCGGAAAAGCGTTCGGCATTGATGCCGATCCGTTTTTCCAGGATGACCGCCATTTGCGAAGAAACGATTCCCTCCGGGAGGGTGACCTTAATGCGGTAGGAGGGCGCTGTCTCTAGATAACCGAGCACGCTCCAGGTCGAAAGGCCTTTCGGTACCTCAAACAGGCCGGCCCGCATCTTTTTTTCTTTTCCGGAGAGCTTCCCCAGCACCAGGAACCAGGTCTTATGTTCCAGGGTTTCGGCTGCAATCAGGGAATCGGCGATCTGCTGAAAGCTGGCCCCAGCGGGGATTTGCACAATGGCCCGCTCCTGACGGGCCATGACATCTTCCGGTAGCGGGCGAAAAAAAGCGTAGAACAAGACGGCCAGCGGGATGAATAAAAAAGTTACCAGGCGTCCGACCAGTGTATGCTTGATGACAAACAGCAGAAAATAACCCAGCACAAATGCCAGGAAGCCGGCTCGGGAAAGGTAATGTAAAATCTGGTGCTTCCATCTATCCACTACATTCGTCCTGATTACAAGTTGTCAGTTGTCAGTTGTCAGTTGTCAGTTTTTTTCTCTGTGCACTTTGTGCTGCTGTGGCAAAAGACTGCAAATTCGTTGCAGGTGTGACCTTGTTTTAATCAAGTTATTGCTTCCGGAACACTGCCTCGCACCACTCGCGCACTGTTTTGAAGTGTTCGACAAAACTGGGCTGTTGCCAGAAATCGTCATTCAAGATGATCCCCTGGAAATTAAGCGCTGCAAGACGCTGCACATCCGCCGCATTCCGGGGCAGGCAGCGGGCCAGGCGAAGTTTGATCCCTTCTGTCGCTCGCTGAAATGCCGAGATGGCATCGCCGGTCAGTTCTGCCGGATCGGCCGGGAGGTTGACCACCAGGCCGGTCAGCGTCGCCGGATCGATTGTTTCCGCTAATTCCGGCCGGTCCAATTCCAGATATACTTCCAGCCCCATCTCGGAAGCGGCTTCCAGCAGTCCGGGGAGCCGCTCCGCGCCGGTAATCCCGGCATGGATCAGATATCCGTCGGCGCCGATCGCCTTACCCTGATAAAACTGTGCCGGGTCGATAAAAAAATCGCGCTGAATCACCGCCAGAGGGGTGCTGTGCTTGATCAGGTTGATCCAACTCGGGTCGCCTCCCAGGAAATAGCTGTCCGAGGCGATGATCACGCCACCCTCCAGACCGGCTTCCAAGAGCGCCTTAACCGCCCGCAGGGGTTGGAAATCTTCCAGTTCCACCATCGCGGGAAAAAGGATCGACTTCAATTCTACCAGCAGCGGGAAACTGGCGGCGTTGCGGATATCCAGTTCCAGGCTGCGGAATTCTCCACCAACCGAAAAAGCTGCGGCCTTGAGCAGCGCTTCATCAAAATCCCGGCGGATATTCTGCACTTCCTGAGTCTTGTAGGCCTGTATCTGCTCGAGTAAATCGTTCATAGTTACAATGTCCTGCTAATGGTGATCATATCCTGTAATTTATGCTTCGCCGCACCGCTGTCGATCGATTCGGCCGCCAGCGCCACCCCCTCCTTTATATCCGCTGCCACCCCGGCCATCCTGAGCGCAGCGGCGGCATTATAGATGCTGACATCCCGCGGCGCGCCTGCTTCGCCGTCGAGGATGCTGATCAGAATTTGCTGGTTGGTGTCGGCGTCGCCGCCCTGTAGCGCTTCCACCGGCCAGGTTTTCAATCCGACATCTTCCGGCATCAGGTCGTATTCAATGATGTCATTCCCGGATAGTTCCACGACGTGGGTTTTTCCACAGATATTCAGCTCATCCAGCCCATTTTCCCCGCTCACCACCATCGCCTGGAACATGCCGAATTCCCGCAGCACTTCCGCAATCAGCCGGGAGAGTTGGTAATCGTAAACCCCGATCAGGTGGCGCTTGGTCAGGGCCGGCTTGGTTAGCGGGTCCAGGATGTTGATCAGGGTGCGCACCCCCAGGCTGCGGCGGATGCCGGCGAAATGGCGGAAGGTCGGTTTATAGCGCGGTGCAAAGATAAACGCCAGGCCGGTGGTGCGAAACACCCGGTAGAACTGGTCCGGGAAGAGTTCGGTCTGGATGCCCAGCTTCTGCAGTACGTCGGCGCTGCCGCACTGGCTGGAGATTGAGCGGTACCCGTGTTTGACCACCTTGGCGCCTGCGCCGGCGGCAATAAATGCCGCAACCGTGGAGATGTTGAAAGTGCCCAGGTCATCACCGCCGGTGCCGCTGGTGTCGATCGCGTTTTCGTCATCGATCGACAGCGGCGTCACCCGTTCCCGGTAGGCGTCAACCGAACCGGCTATTTCGTCCACCGTTCCCCCTTTTAGCTGCAAGGCGACGAGAAATGCGGAGATCTGGGCCTCCGTGGCTTTGCCGGAAAGGATCTCGTCCATCACCAGGTAAGCTTCCCGGCGGGTGAGACTCTTTCCCGCGACAAAGTGATTGATCGCATCTTTGATCATCATTGGGCTTCACCGCTGTTTGGATGTTCGAATTCATGCACCGGTGCCGTTCCGGTGTTGATTTGTTGATAATACGCTGCAACCAGCCGTTTTGCTTCCGGATGGAGCGGCAGGTCGCGGGTGATGGGAATGAATTCGTTCCCGAACTGCCAGCCTTCGGTATCACGGCGGAGGCTGAGATGGCCGATATATTCCCCGTTGCTTCCGCACTCCACCAGGGCGGTTTGCTGCACCTGGGAAAAGGCCTTCTGTTGTTGATGGGCCAGCACAATGACATCCAGCCAGGGGAACTGCACCGCCAACTGTTCGGCATCGTGCCGTTCCCCGTGATAGAGCAGCACCTGCAGGTCATTCTCCCGGTTGGCAGCTTCCGCGAGCGCTTCCAGCGCAGCGGCATCATCGTCGATCCTGCCTGGGGGGGGAGCAATAAAATCAAAAGTTTTTTTATTCACAATCCCCATTACAAAAATAGAAATCGGTCCGGCGATTATCCGCTTGAAGTTTACGCCGGCAGGTGCGGCGGGATCATCGGTGGAAAGATTGCTGGAGAGGAGCGGCAGGCTCAGGCCTTCATCTCGGGAGACTTGCCGGATAAAGTCGGCCGATTCGACGAATTCCTGGTCGCCGGGGGTGATGGCATCGTAGGGCGCCAGTGCCAGCAATTTCAGCATCAGGCGGTTTGCTTCCGGCAGAGAGTAGCTGTTGAGAAAATCGCCGGCATCCACCACCAGATGATTGGGGAATTGCCCGGCCAGTCGATCGAGTTCCGGCAGAACGCGGGTAAAGCCGCCCACCGGGTCATCACCACATTGGCAATCGTCCAGGCTGCCGCTCAGGTTGGTGGTGTAGATCAGATGCACTTCCCCGCTCGCCCGGGCAGAGGGTTGCTGCCCACAGGACAGGATCAGTGCGATCGTCATCAGGCAGAAGATATGTTGGGCCAAAAACTTCATCTTCAATATTAATATGCCGGGGGAATAAAACAAAGCTGGGTTTTTCAATCATTCAGCTTATGCTCATCTTCCAGACGGCAGGCCTCGATCAGCACATTCATGGTCGATCCCTCGATATTTCGCTCGACCTGCTTCTGGCCCGGCTCAAAGCGAAACGTGCCTTTCAGGGAGGGCACGACTTTGTATACCGCTGCCTCGCCGAGCAGATCGCCATATTTCCCGTATACCATTTGCCCGTTTTGAAATACGATCTCACCTTTTCCGGCGGCCTCAATATAAAGCACCCCGCTGCGTTGATTCAAATTGAGCAACTGAATCACCTCCGCCAGGGAGAGGTCGGCCAGATTGCCTTCAAACCCCTTTAATGCTTCGGTGGGATTATTGTCGATCGATTTGACCCGGTTAGCTCGTTCCAACAGCGTCTCCACTTTTTCCAGCAGCACCGACCGGTCTACCGGCTTGATCAGGTACTCATCGGCGCCGGCACGGAATCCGCGAATTTCCATCTCCTGATCCTCCAGGCTGGTCAGGAAAATGAACGGCACCATCGGGATCGGTGAATTTTCCCGAATCATCCAGCAGAACTCAATGCCATCGGTCATGGGCATCATCACATCGGAAATGATCAAATCCGGCAAGGTTTCTTTGGCCCGGTCCAGTCCCTCATCGCCGTTGGCCGCCTGAGAGACCTCGTAGCCTGCTTTTTCCAGGCTGATTTTCAGCAGTTTCAGGACATGTTCGTTGTCGTCGACAATCAATATTTTTTTCGACATTGTATATCTCTTGTGTTATTCAGTTCGAATAAGTTCCGAAAAGCGCACCGTCAGGTTACGGCCGTTTTGCTTGGCCCGGGACAGCGCTTCCCCGGCATGTTTTAATAAGTCGGCGGGCCGGGCGTCTTCCATCGCCGTTAAGCCGATGCTGACCGTAATGTTGTTATAAGCCTGGCGCCGTTTAAGGGGCAAATTTTTCAACTGGAAAAAATCCTGATCGAAAAACCGGGTCTGGATCATTGCGGAGCGGATCTTCTCTGCCTCGTCAAAAGCCTCCTCCTCCTCGGTATTCGGCAGCAGGATCGCGAAGCGGTTGCTGTTCAGGCGGAAAACGATGTCGCTGACCCGGGTGGTATGCAGGATTACATTGGCGATCTTCATCAGCACGTAGTCGCCGGTTTTCTCTCCAAACGATTCATTGATCTTGCGGAACATATCGACATCGACCAGGATCATCGACAGCGTGGCGGATTTCTCTGTGGAAATACGCTGTTCAATGACATAACGCTGCTGAAAGGAGGCGCCGTTATGGAGGCCGGTCAGCGGATCGACCGCCGGTTTTTCAACTTCCGTGCCGGCCAGGCCGTCCGGCAGGTCGTAGCGCCGCTGCTGCCGGATCAACTGCTGGTTATCGCGGCGCAGTTTCTCGGTCAGTTGCTTCCGGTGGAGCAGAGAGTTTACCTTGGCGATCAATTCCTTGGCATTGAACGGTTTCAGCAAATAATCGTCCGCCCCTAATTCCAATCCTTTCAGGCGATGATCGCGGTCGGTGTAGTTGGCCGACAAAAAGATCACCGGGATCTCACGGGTGCGCGGATTGGATTTTAGCCGCTCACAGGCCTCGAAGCCGTTCATCACCGGCATCAGGGCGTCCAGCAGAATAACCCCCGGTTGGTGTGCTTCGGCAACTTCCAGCCCGATCTTCCCGTTTTCTGCCCGCAGCACCTCAAAGTCATAGAACATAAACAGATGTTCCAGGGTGTCCAGCATATCGACATTGTCATCAACGATCAGTATCTTCGATATCGGTATTTTGGGATTCGCCAACATATTTTGCCACTTAAGATCCATTAAAACCGGTTTATGAAAAATACCCGATATGTGGAACCGTCCACTGCACCATACCGGGTATCGGAAACGCTATAACCACCGAAATATCGGACAATTTTTTAGAAGAGTATCGTAATTTCTCACAAATTCTTAAGTATATACATTTATTTTTTGCCCGGATCAGATCAGCGCCGCATAAGCATCGCTATCCATCAGTTTATCCACTTCCGCCGGATCGGAGAGCTTGATTTTGATCATCCAGCCATCGCCGTATGGATCAGTGTTGACCTTGTCCGGCGCATCCTCCAATGCATCATTGATGGCGATGACCGTGCCGCTGAGCGGGGCGTAGAGATCGTTGACCGCTTTCACCGCCTCGATGGTGCCAAAGCTGGCATCCATGGCGATTTCCGTTCCCACCTCCGGCAGCTCGACGTAGACGATATCGCCCAATTCGCCCTGGGCATAATCGGTAATCCCGACCGTGACCTCATCCCCCGAGACCCGGGCCCACTCATGTTCCTTGGTGTACTTTAAATCTGCTGGGACATTCATTTCCGGCCTCCAGTTTAAGATTCTTTATTTATTTCAGATTTGGCTTTATCGTAGATCTTTTCCAGGAAATGGGTGTCGAAATCGCCGGATTTGAACTCCGGGGTATTGATTACATAGCGATGAAAGGGTACCGTGGTTTTGATCCCCTCCACCACAAATTCGTCCAGCGCACGGTTCAGGCGATTGATGGCCTCGATGCGGGTACGGGCGGCGACGATCAGCTTTGCGATCAGGGAATCGTAAAATGGCGGTACTTTGTAAGAATTGTAGATATGGGTATCGACCCGCACCCCGGGGCCTCCGGGAAAGTGGATGTTGTTGATCGCGCCGGGCGAGGGCATGAAGTTGTTGAGCGGATCTTCTGCATTGATACGGCATTCGATGGCGTGGCCGCGGGGATATAGATCCTTTTGTTTCAAACGCAGTTTCTCCCCCGCCGCGATCCGGATCTGCTCCTTGATCAAGTCCACCCCGTAAACCATTTCGGTTACCGGGTGTTCCACCTGGATGCGGGTGTTCATTTCCATGAAGTAGTAATTGCCTTCTTTGTCCAGCAGAAACTCGATCGTGCCGGCGCTGGTATATCCGACCGATTGAGCACCCTTCACCGCCACCGCTCCCATTTCGCTGCGCAGCTTTTCATCAACCACCGCCGAGGGAGATTCCTCAATCAGTTTTTGATGACGCCGTTGGATGGAGCACTCCCGCTCTCCCAGGTGCAACACATTCCCATGAGCGTCGGCCAGCAGTTGGATCTCAATGTGGCGGGGGTTTTCAATATATTTTTCGATGTAAAGATCGGGGTTGCTGAAGCTGGCCTCCGCTTCGGCGCGGGCCATCATAAAGCTGTTGGAAAGGTTCTGCTCGTCGCGCACAATGCGCATCCCCTTTCCCCCACCTCCGGCAACCGCCTTCAGAATGACCGGAAATTTGATCTCCCGGGCAACTTTCAAGGCATCGGCTTCCTTGTGCACCACTCCGTCGCTGCCGGGTACGCCGGGCACGCCAGCGGCGTTCATGGTCGATTTCGCCACCGCTTTATCGCCCATCTTGCGAATCACTTCTGCAGAGGGGCCGATAAAGGTGATGCCGCAGGAGGCACACATCTCGGCAAATTCAGCGTTTTCGGCCAGGAATCCGTATCCGGGGTGAATCGCATCCGCGCCGGTAATCTCCGCGGCGGCAATGATCCGGGCTTTGTTGAGGTAACTCTTGGCACTTTCCGGAGGGCCGATGCAGACACTCTCATCGGCAAAGATGGTATGGGATGCGGTCGCATCCTGGGTGGAATATACAGCAACCGTCTTTACGCCCAATTCTTTACAGGCTCGAATGATCCGCAGGGCAATTTCGCCACGGTTAGCAATCAGTATTTTGGAAAACAATCGGCAGGATCCTCATTATTTTTCGATCAGGAACAATACTTGGTTAAATTCGACCGGTTGGGCGTTTTCGACCATGATCTTGGCAATGCGGCCGGTGACCTCGGTTTCGATTTCATTCATCAATTTCATCGCCTCGATAATACAGACAGTATCGCCGGCGGAAACGGTGTCACCGACCTCAACATAGGGGTCTGCATCCGGTGCCGGGGAACGGTAGAAAGTGCCGACCATCGGGGACCGGACTTCCAGGTATTTATCGACATCCGGTGCGGCGGGGGCCGCCGGGGTGGACGGCGCCGAGGCCTCACTGGCAATAGCGGCCGGAGGCGGCATCTGGGGCTGGTAGAATACGGGGTTGGGCATGCCGTTTATTGGCGAAGCCCCCGCAGCGGATTTACTGTTTTTGGAAATCCGGATCTTTCGACCCTCTTCTTCCAGCTCCAATTCGTCGATGTCGCTTTTTTCAACAATCTTGATAAGTTGTTTTATTTCTTGAATATCCATGCCTCCT
The DNA here is from genome assembly GCA_020635015.1 of Calditrichia bacterium. Lineage (GTDB taxonomy): Bacteria > Calditrichota > Calditrichia > RBG-13-44-9 > J075 > JACKAP01. Next base: position 181,267 of record JACKAP010000003.1, read on the forward strand.
CCGGAAGGTTGAAGTTGTGAAACGAACTAAAAAATATAAGCCTTTAACAAAATCTTTGCAAGTTAATTTTATGAGCGGGCCGGCCGTCAAATACCTTCGGGCGGGCGGGTCAGGAGGTGTAGAGCGCGTTGGCGTATATATATTTTTCTACTGCTGCAGGCACCAGGTAGCGTATTGAAAACCCCTGCTTTACCTGCTCCCGAATGGTGGTAGCGGAGATCTCCAGCAGCGGCGCATCGACAAAATCAAAATGCGAAATATAGCGCTGTGCCTCTGAGGCCAGCTGAAACCCCGGTCGCCGGAAGGCGATAAACCGGCAGAGCTGCACCAGCGCATCCGGCGATTTCCAAAGATGGAACTGGTTGACATTGTCGGCCCCCAGCAGGAAAAACAGCGCATGGGATGGCGGGGGGAACTGGGACCGGAAATGACGCACCGTGTCGATGCTATAGGAGACCTCCGGCCGATTCAACTCAAAGGCTGATACCGCAAACCCGGTATTTTTCGCTACGGCCAGCCGCAGCATCTTTAACCGATGCCGGGCAGATTGGATCGTATGATTGTCTTTCAGCGGATGAATGTTGGCGGGAATAAAGAATATCTTATCCAGTTTGCAGCGGTCGCGGATGGTTTCGGCGATGATCAGGTGCCCGTTATGCACCGGATCGAAGGTGCCTCCAAATAACCCGATCCGCTGCTCAATTCCGCCCGTCGGAGTCGCTGAGTTCGTTCGCGGCATTCGTTTCACGGTCTTTAATTAATTCGGCAAGTTTCGAAATACGCTTTTTAGCCTGTTTGGCTTGATCGTGGTCGGGATATTTTTCGACAAATGTCGTGAAGGTATTCTGGGCTTCGATATATTTTTTCAGCTTATAAAGCGACTCCCCCTTCCAGTAAACGGCATTGACCACCTGCCGGGTGTCGTAAAATTGGCTGATAATGATATCATAATAGATCACCGCCGCATCATAAATACCCATTTTGCGATAGGTGGTTGCCGCAATCATTTTTTTGCGAGCGAGTTTTTCACGCGACTCCTGGTGCAGCCGTTCGGCATCCTGGCGCAGTTCGTGCTCGGGATTTTCTTCGATAAAATTTTGGAAGCTGCGCAGGGCTTTTTTGGTAAATTCCTGATCCAATGCCGGCCGCAGCGAGAGTTTATAATAGGATAGGCCAACCTTGAATTGGGCCAGAACGCTGTAGGCGCTCTGCGGATAATCGTTGATCAGTTTCTGGTATTCCGAAACGGCGATAAGATATTCACCCTGCTTGAAATGGGACTCAGCCAGATAGTATTGCGCATCGTCAATCACCGGATTGCCGCTGAACTTTAATACGATAACCGAGAATTCCGTGATGGCATCCAGATATTTGCCTTTGTCAAATTTGTGTTTGGCATACTCAAAGTATTCGTCCGGACCCAGGTTCTTTTTGTTTACCCGCTTGCCGCACCCAGCCAGCACCATCAAGCCGATCAAACCCCATAAGAGCAGAACACGTCGCTTGGGCATTATTTGTCACTCCTTAATGAATAAAACATGTAGAACACCGTCGTCGTTGCCGCGGTGATTAAAACCGGCTCCAACCAGCGTTTTATAAACTTAGAACCCGATTTAGTTCCTTTGGTGAAGCGGAACGGGTCTTTTTCTACCGCCGCGACCGCGCTGGCGGGGATCACATCCTGATAATTGCCCGAAATCGGCTTGCTGTACAACACCTGATGCTGCCCATCGGTTATCGTCAGGTGAAAATGGCTCTCGACCATGCGTTTTTTCCGGCCGCGGCCCCAGAGCAGCCACTTACGGCCACCCGGCATATAGCGGATCCGGGCTCGCGGTGTTTCCATTGCAATCATCCGTGCCCCGCCATCCGTGCTATCGGGGGTAGAATAAACTAAATAATTCCGGCTAAGGCAACTGTCGGTTAAAATTTGCTGCAGCCAGACATTGAGAGAATCGCCGGCAGGTGCCGGGGGAGCAATTACCAGCCGGGAGGCCGGCGTCAGCGAGTCGCTAAGCACATTGAGTACCGGGGTAATGAACAGCCTGGCGAGCAATTCCTGATTGGAAGGCGACTGCGCCCGGGCGGCGGCGCTGCCGATCAAGAGCAGGCCGAACAGCCAGAACAAGATGTTGCGTCGCACTGATATCATAATGATTGCTTGATCCCCCTCGCACCGGCCGGGCGGCTCCTTAAACCGGACGCATCTGTATTTCATGGTTGGTGCGCAGCGATTCGTACACCGCATCCGTAATACTTAACACTGCCGCCGCCTCATCGATCGAAGAAGCCAACTCCGGGGTTTTCCCCAACAGAAAGTTGATAAAATGTCCGATCTCATCCTGATACGCCAGCTTAAAAATATTGCTGCGCTTGCGTTGAAATTCCTCCGGCGTGGCGTCGATCGCCTTTCCCTGCCAGATTCGCTCCACCCGGTAGGGATTGAGATTGATTGAACCGTTCGAGCCATAGATCTCGCCATGGAAGCGGTCGCTGGCAATCGGGAAATTCCAACTCATCAGAAAATCCATCTTGATATTGCCGGAGAACTTCAGGTAACAGCTTAAAAAATCTTCCACTTCCAGGCCGGTGTTGATCTGCTGGGTATGGGCTTTCACCGATTCGATCTGCGGCTTGTTGGCCAGCCACCAACTGGTGTCGATCATCTGGATGCCTAAATCCAGCAGCACCCCTCCCCCGGCAATGTTCTTACTCAGCAGCCAGGGCTGCTTGATCGCCTGGAATTTCGCCTGCAGCCACTCAGACTTCAGGAAAAAAATATCCCCCAATATTTTGCGGTCGATAACGGTTTTCATCGCCTGGATATCACGGCGGAAGCGGGTGTGCATTCCCACCATCACATGGCGGCGGTATTTCCGGGCTGCGGCGGCAATCTGCTGCGCTTCGCTGCTGGTGCGCGCCGCCGGTTTTTCGATGAACAGATGCGCGCCGCGCTGCAGGGCAATCAGGCTCATCGGCAAATGCATGTTGTTGGGAGTCAAAATAAAGGCCGCATCCAATTCGCAGCGGCGGAACATCTCCTCGATGTCATCGAAAATGTTCGGCACTTTGAAGCGGTTGGCGATAATGGTGGCTTTGCGGATATCAATATCACTGACCGCGACAATATCTACCTCGGCCATCTTTTTCAGAATCGGCAGATGAATGATCTGGGCGACCCCACCGCAACCCACCACCCCTACTTTTAACGGCGATACCGGCTTTTCAGGCATTCCACAAACTCCCGCTGCATGATCTTAATAATAAAAAAACCGTTCTGTTGCATTCGCAAAGAACGGTAATTTAGCAATTCAAAAAGGTGAATCAATGTTTAATTTTTTCAACCGGTTTTGCCTTTTTTGTTCAACGGCTCTTTCAGTTTATCCTTCAAGAGTTTGCCCGGCTTAAAATGGGTCTTGCGCCGGGCCGGCACATAAATGATTTCCCCGGTGCGCGGATTGCGCGCTTTTGGCTTCGGCTTGGTCTCTTTGACTTCGAATACGCCAAAGTCGCGAATCTCAATCCGAATTTCCGGATTGGCTTCGCTCAATATTTCCCTCAAGGCCTGAAAAACCGCGTTTACGAAATCTTCAGTGATGTATATCTTCTGTCCCATCATCTTAGCAACACGTTTGGCCACCTCTTTTTTCGTAACGGTGTTCATTTTTCGCAGCCTCCAAAATCTTTAATGACACTCATTTATATTACCATTGGTTTGCTTCGTATGAAGATAACCGAGCGTAAGAAATTATGCAAGGGAAAAAATTATAATTTTCCATAAAGTACTGTGAAATAATAAATTATTGACTGCGCCAATAGTTTTCTCGACCCTGAATATACTGATCTCAAATGAATTAATAAATAGTTGTGAAGAAAAAATTTTTTTTTCTTTGGGTATGGGTGGATGGGGTGATGGGTAGATGGGTTTGTTCATCCTGAGAACGGAGTAAAGTTTTATTGCATGGGGCAAAGGGCATGGGGCATGGCGCCGTAATGAGCAAGTACATATTCCGATACCTGCACTGTAACGCACATGCTCCAGGCAAAAATTCTCCGCATTCGCTAATCCATGAACGCTAACGCCTCTAAAATGACCTTTCTTAAGGTTTTTTTATCACATGTTCAGTTAGTAAATGTATATTAAGTCTTTTAAAATGATAGATTCCTCGGCTGCCGCCTCGGAATGACACAACGCCGTCATTTCGAACGTGTTTTGTGAGAAATCTATAACTGCAAAAAACTTAATTTACAATGTAGTTAGTGGTTTTGTCTTTTCGTAAATGCCGCTATTGCTAAACTGTGTCATCTTCACGCAAACAAAAATAGTAATATATGCCCCGTAGTTGGGGGCATATATTACTATTTCACGGTTATTTTTTGTTCAGCATCTGGCGGAGTTCCTGGAGTTTCAGCAGCGCTTCAATCGGAGTGAGGTTATTGATATCGATTTTTCGCAGCTCGTCCTCTACCGCCGACGGTTGGCGCATGTCAAAGAGGCTGAGCTGATTCTGATCGGTTGCGCTGCCGTCGCGGCGTTTGCCCAGACGGGGGGTCCGGTTGGGGGTGAGTTCGTTCCCCTCCAAATTATGCAGCACTTCCCGGGCCCGTTCCACTACCGCCGACGGCAATCCGGCCATCTGCGCCACGTAAATGCCGTAGGAATTGTCCATCCCACCCGGCTCAATTTTGCGCAGGAAGACCACATGATCCTCATATTCCTGCACCGCCACCCGGTAATTCTTGATCCGGGGGTAGAGCATCGCCAGTTCGGTGAGCTCGTGATAGTGGGTGGCGAAGAGCGTCTTGGCGGCAATTTTTTTGTGATGATGGAGATATTCGGTCATCGCCCAGGCGATCGACAGCCCGTCGAAGGTGCTGGTGCCCCGCCCCACTTCATCGAGCAGGACCAGACTGCGGGAGGTCGCATTGTTGAGGATGTTTGCCGCCTCAAGCATCTCGACCATGAAGGTGCTCTCTCCGAACGCCAGGTTGTCCGAGGCGCCGACCCGGGTAAACAGGCGGTCGACGATGCCGATGCGAGCGCGCGTCGCCGGCACAAAGGAGCCGATCTGGGCCAGGAAAACGATCAATCCCACCTGGCGCAGGTAGGTGGATTTGCCGGACATGTTCGGCCCGGTGATCACCATGATCTGGGTGCTGCTGTTGGCCAGCTCGGTATCGTTCTCGATAAAAGGTTCGTCCGGGGGCAGGAGCTGCTCCACCACCGGATGCCGCCCCCCTTCGATGACAATCTCCTCCCCGGTGTCGACCTGCGGGCGCACGTAGCGATTGAGCTCGGCGACGTGCGCCAGTCCGGCCAGACAGTCCAGCTCGGCAATCAGGCGGGCATTCTGCTGGATCGCCGCTCCCCAGCCCGCTACCTGCAGTCGGATCTCCTGGAACAGCTCGTATTCCAGCACCGCCATATTCTCTTCCGCTCCCAGCACCTTCTCTTCCAGCTCTTTCAGCTCCGGGGTAATGTAGCGCTCGGCGTTAACCAGGGTCTGCTTGCGGATAAAATAATCCGGCACCTTGTCCTGATGGGTTTTGGTCACCTCGAAGTAGTAGCCGAAGACTTTGTTGTATCCGATCTTCAGCGAGGGAATGGCGGTCTTCTCCTTCTCGCTGCGCTGCAGATTGGCGATCCAGGATTTTCCCTCCCTGCTGATCTCGCGCAGTTCGTCGAGCTCGCCATTGAAACCTTCGCGAATAATGCCCCCTTCGGTGATATTCTGCGGGGGCTCGTCGGTGATCGCCCCGGCGATCAGCTCCACCACCGCATCGACATCCTGGAGGTTCTGGCTGAAAAAGGCCAGTTGCTCATGCCCGGCTTTCGCCAGCGCCTCGCGCACCGGCCGGATATGTTCGAGGGCATTTTTGAGTGTCACCAGATCGCGGGGACTGGCCCGGCCGGTGGCGATCCGCCCCAGCAACCGTTCCAGATCGCTGATCTCGCCCATGCGCTCGCGCAGGGCTTTGCGCAGCCGGCTGTCCTTGAAAAATGCCTCCACCCGTTCGAGACGCTCGAGGATCTTTTCCAGCGACACCAGCGGGTGAGTGATCATCTGTTTGAAACGCCGCCCGCCCATCGGGGTGACGGTGGCATCGAGGATCGAGAGCAGGGTGCCTTCCCGGTCCTGGCCGATAATCGGGTTGGTAATCTCCAGATTGCGCCGGGTGGAGGGATCCAGGATCATAAAATCGTCTGCGGTAATCACCGCCAGCTTCTGCACATGCCCCAGCTCATTCTGGAAGTTCTCCCGGGAATAATGCAGCATCGCGCCTGCTGCCGTGACGCCGAGCTTGAAGGATTCCGCGCCAAACCCTTTCAAATTGGGCGTGCGGAAATGGACGGTGAGGGTCTCGTAGGCAAATTTATGGGTAAAGATCCAGTCGTCCAGCGGCGTGATGATCGCAGCGATTTTCTTATCGAAGGACTGGCGCAGGGGCTCGTTTAGATTGCGCGGCACCAGGATCTCCTTGGGGGAGATCTCCTGGAGATAGTTCACCAGGTTTTCCAGCGGTACCTCGCTGAGATAGAACTCTCCGGTGGAAAAATCGCCGTACGCAACACCGCACTGCGCTCCCTGGAGATAAACCGAGGCCAGGTAATTGTTGCTCTTATGATCGAGAAGCTTTTCCGAAAGGGCGGTGCCGGGGGTGACGATTTCCACTACTTCCCGCTTGACCACCGTCTTGGCCAGCTTGGGATCTTCTACCTGTTCGCAAATCGCCACCCGGTGCCCGGCCTGCACCAGTTTAGGCAGGTAGTTGTCCAGGGCATGATAGGGAAACCCGGCCAGGGGGACGTCGGCGGATTTTCCGTGGGCGCGTTTGGTCAGGGCAATGCCCAGCACCCGGGCAATGGTGCGGGCATCCTCGTAGAAGGTTTCGTAAAAATCGCCCATCCGGTAGAGCAGCACCATGTCCGGATATTCGGCCTTGATGGATAAATACTGCTCCATGAGGGGCGTGGTGGCATTGTCGTTCCTGGCCATAGCGGTCAATAGTAAGACCTAAAAGGGACATTGTCAAATCTTACTTTACAATTTTTTCGATCGAGGTTTCCACCGGAAGCAGGAAGATGAATTCGCTGCCGGAATCTTTCCGGCTCTCCACCCAGATCTCCCCATCATGGAGCGAGATGATCTCTTTGCAGATGGAAAGCCCCAGGCCGGTGCCGCGCACGTTGAAGGCCTGATTTTCATCCACCTGCTCATATTTTTCGAAGATGCGCGGCAGCTTGTCTTCCGGGATGCCCACCCCGGTATCGCGCACCGCCACCCGGACGTAGCGCTTTTCCCCATTCTCCGCGGACTGTATATACAGCGAGGAGCTGACAAAGATCTCGCCGCCTTCCGGCGTAAACTTCATCGCATTGCTCAGGAGGTTGTTAAGCACCTGGTCGATGCGCATGCTGTCGAAAAAAAGCAGCGGCAGGTCGTGGTCGAGGTCGAGGGAAATTGTAATATTTTTGCTCTTGGTCAGCACCTTGTGATTATCCACCTGCCTCCGGATCAGGCCGTTCAACTCGTCAAGCTTCGGCTCAATGGAAAACTTGCCGACCTCCAGCTTGGAGGCAACCAGGAAATTGTCGACCAGGGCCAACACTTTCTTCACATTCTCCTTGGCGATATCCAGGAGCTCTTCCTGCTCGCTGTTGATCTCTCCCACTACCCGGTTGCGGATTAGCTCGATGAAGCCCTGGATCACGTTCATCGGGGAGCGCAGGTCGTGTACGATCATGGAGTTAAAGTCCGCCTTCATACGCTCCATGCGTTTTATCATGCGCAGGTCGTTCATGATCAGGAAATAGCCGATCTTCTTGCGCCGCTCGAAGAAGGGGAAGCCCAGCACCGAGACCGGTATCACCTCGCCGGACTGGCTAATCACGTCAAACTCCAGGTTGTCCTGCAGGGTGCGGTCGCCGCTACCGCCATCGAGCAGTTGCTGAACCACCGTTTCCAGCGCTTCGTGGGAGGTCTCCGGAAAAAAATCCGCCAGGGAATGGCCGACAATTTCGGCTTCCTTTTGATAGGCGAGCAGTTGCTGCAGGGCGGGATTGACATAGGTGATCAATCCTTTCTTGTCGCAGGTCACCAGCCCCAGGCTCATGGTCTCCGCCAGCGATCGGTAGCGTTCCTGGCTGGCGCTCAGGTCTTCGTAGAGCATGGAATTTTCCACCGCAATCGCCGCCTGGTTAGCGTAATATTCCAGGGGGATGACCTTCTCCAGCGAAGGTTTAAGGCGGTCGACCGGATCGTGCACCACCAGGTAGCCCATCACCTTGTTGCGGGTCTCCAGGGGCACAATCAGCAGGTCGTTGTCGTTCCATTTGGTATCCCCCGGAGGATTCGGCGATTCCGGGGTCGGCGGGGTTCCGTTAAGTACAGTATTTTTTGCTTTGCTGTCGAGAAAAAACGAGTTGCCGATCCGTTCACACTTATCCACCAGGGAGTTGTTAAATTCCTCTACCGGAATTTTTCCGCTGAAATTGAAATCAAGCTGGTCGGTCTTGTTGAAACCCAGAGTGGTCATGGCCAAAAAATTTTCTCCCAGGTCATCGCGAAGCAGAATTGCCACATCATTCCATCCCAGGGTTTTGCGGAGACTCTGCGATATGCGCGATAGGATCTCCCGGTAGCTGAGGTTCAGCTTGATTTCCTTGCCCAGCTCGAAGATACGCGAAAGCTGTTTCAGCTTCAGATTGGCCTCTTTGACCGCTTTCGCGTCTTCGATCACTTTCTGGGTGCGTTTGACAATCTCCTCCGCCTTATGGATCTCCCAGATGTTGAAGCGGTCGCGGTCCTGATGTTTGTTGACGATCAGTGCGCCGGTCACCTCATCGTGAATCTTCAGCGGGATAATCAGGATATGATCGTAGTTCATCTTGGCGAAAATTTCCCGGGTGGTGGGGGCAAGATCACTTTCTTGCGAGACATCGTCGATCGACTGCACTTTCCCCTGCTCGATCAGACGGCGCAAAAAATTTTCCTTTTTCAGAAAGATCATGTCTTTTTCGCGCAATTCGACGGTGTTGCCGCCTTCCAGGAAATAGTGATGCTTGGGAAAAAGGAAGCCGAACCCTTTGTTGTATTTCCAGAAGACGGCGCTGGAGGCGTGGGTGACTTCCGAGAGCTTCTTGGTGGCATGTTTGAAGATGGTATCTTCATCAAAATTGGTGGTGATCAGCTGGTCGGAAAAATCGCTAACGTCGTGCACTTCGGTGCGGGTCAGGTTTTCGTCAAGAATACGCTTGGAGATGAATTGCACGACCTCGTTCAGGAACCGGATTTCCTGGGCGTTCATCTGCCGGCTTTCAATATTGCCGGCCATAATACCCCCGATCGCCCGGTCCTTCAGATGGATCGGCAGGAAGTAAAGCTGGGAAACCGGCCATCCCCACTCGCTCATCCGGTCAAATGCGGCCGGATCATCCTTGCGGGTTTTCAGAAACGGCCGCCCTTCGCGCAGCCAGAATACGCTCAACTGGTCCAGATTTTCCGTCAATGCCGTGCGTTTGCTGCGCATCGGCGGGATAAACTGGGCAAAATGCTCCACATGGCGCATCTCTTTATCCATGGTGAAGATGCCCCAATAGTCGGTCAGGATAATCTTGGGGAAGTAATTGACCAGCCGCTCGAATATCCGCCCCAGGCCCTTCTCCTGGTAAACGATCCGCAGGCATTGGTTGACATTCTCTTCGAATAGATTCTGCTTCCGCTCCTGAGTGAGGCTATGATCGATGTGCTTGATGGTCAGGATGTTGTGGGCCAACTGCTGGTAGTCGGCATGGTCGGATTGCAGCACGATCCGCTTCACCGGAAGCGATTTGCGCAATTCCTCCACCGAGAGGCGCTTGTCGATGTGAAGCAGGATCCAGATATCCTCCAGGGCGTGAAGTTTGCGCACCACCTGCAGGGCCTCATGGCAGGCGGACGGTTCTGCGGGGATATGCAGCAGCACCAGGCGCGGCTTCATGCGCTGTACATATTGCTCCAACTCCGCCACAGCCGGGAGGTAAAAGAATTCCAGGTTCTGATAGATTAGATTGTCGTGAAGGCTTTTGTAAATCGTTTCCGAAGGAACGCAAACGATGATCTTAAAGTAGCGGTTGGCCATAACTCCCAGATTCCCTTTTCACTGAAAAGATAATTGTCCTCATCGTGCGATTCAGTATCGGCTGTCGGTGACAGTAACTTTATCATCCCAGCCAATGTAGTGCTGAACCCTGCCTGAAATTTGATTTATCCCCAATTATAGCAACTCAAAATTATAATTTTACTAAACTTTTTGAAGTTAGCCCACGAAACACCCGAAAGTACACTTAAGAAAATAATGCTTCCCCACCTTTCGTATCTGTTCGAGTATTTCGTAGGTATCAGTTTCAAAGTCGGATTAGTGCCCCAGAACGTCCCCGGCGGTAACCTGCCGCTCCCGGCCGTTCTCGCGCAGAATCAGGTACCCCTCCGGCGTCAATCCGCTGAAAATGCCGTGCAGGGATTGTTCCTGGAGGCGAATCGTGACTGGCTGATTCCGGAACAATACTTTTTTCTCATACATCGCGACAATCGGCTCATAATTGTGGGGAAAGAAGTGCGTGTACTGCTGGTAAAAATAATCCAGGAAACCGCCGAGCAGTTGGGCACGGTCCCAGGAGCGGCCGCCAAGCTGGCGCAGCGATACGGCGTCTCCTCGCAGCTCCGGAGAAAAATCCTCAGCCTGCTGGTTGACGTTCAGGCCGATGCCCAGGATCACATGCTGCAGTTGGCTTCCGGAAAAACCGGCCTCCAGGAGCATGCCGCACAGCTTTTTGCTACCCACCCAGAGGTCGTTGGGCCACTTCAGGTCTACGCTCAGCGGGAACTGATAACGCTCCCGGCTGATCTTTTCCAGATAAGACGCCAGGCAGTAGGCGCTGAAGAGGTTGATCAGATTGAGATATCGCACTTCGATCTTTGGGCGAAGCAGCAGGGAGAACAGCAGTGCCCGGCCGGAAGGGCTTTCCCACTGACGCTGGTAGCGCCCTCGCCCGGCAGTCTGGCGCTCTGCTGCAACTACCCGCCATTCCGGTAAGTGCTGCTGTTTGCATTCCCGACTCAGATAACTGTTGGTCGAATCGATCTCGTCGAGTACTTCAATCTGAAAGGCCGCTGGAGTGCTAAGGTACGATTCGATCTGTGCGCTATCCATCCCATTTCCTATTGTGATTGCTACCACGAGTACGATAGCCAAAATATACGCTACAACTCTGTCGGGTTCAACTGAATTCTGATGAGAAGGGATGACGTGGTAAGCAGGCGCCGTCATTGCGAGCCGCGTATTTTGTGGCGTGGCAATCTCCCGATGCCCGCTTCCAACGTAACTGCGGTCGGATGCACCACGCGGGAGATTGCTTCGGCAAAATGTGCCTCGCAAATTATAGTATTTATCGATCCGATTTAAGGGCTTCTTCAAAAATCTGCAGCAGTTGGCGGGCAGCGGTGGTAGGGGGCAGTTTTCCGCTCATCACCGCCTGTTCGATCTCAGGCATTTGTGCGATGATGTCCGGATGCTGGTAAAACAGGTTTTCCAGGTAATCGCCGATCAGCGAGAGCATCCATTCCCTGGCCTGGCGGCGGCGGCGCAGTTCGAAGCGGCCGGCTTTGACCGTCGCTTCGCGGAATTCGCAGATAATCTCCCAGATCTCCCCGATCCCTTCGCCGCTCAGAGCGGAGCAGGTGCGTACCGGGGTTTTCCAGCCTTCGGTGGCGGCGGGAAGATAGCGCAGCGCCATCGCGAAGTCCTGCCGGGCGGATTCTGCCGGGGCCCGGTTCTCACCGTCGGCTTTGTTGACCACCACTGCATCGGCCAGTTCCATCACCCCCTTTTTGATCCCCTGCAGTTCATCTCCTCCCCCGGTGATCTGCAGCAGCAGAAAAAAATCAACCATCGAGCGCACGGCGATCTCGCTCTGCCCAACCCCAACGGTTTCGACCAGGATGACGTCAAATCCGGCGGCTTCGCAGAGCAGCATGGTCTCGCGGGTCTTCCGGGCCACCCCGCCCAGGGCGCCGCCGGAAGGAGACGGGCGGATGAAACTGCCGGGATGGCGCGAGAGCTTCTCCATGCGGGTTTTGTCGCCGAGGATGCTGCCCCCGCTGATGCTGCTGCTGGGATCGACCGCCAGTACCGCCACCCGGTGCCCCAGCTCCAGCAGGTGCATTCCCAGTGCTTCGATCAGGGTGCTCTTACCCGCCCCCGGCACCCCGGTGATGCCGACGCGGATGGTGCCGCCGCTATGGGGGAGCACCGCGCGGAGCACCTCCTGGGCCTGGATGATATGGGCTTCGGCATTGCTTTCGATCAGGGTGATCGCCCGCCCGAGCACGGCCCGGTCGCCATTCAGGATACCGGCGACATATGCCTCGCTGCCGAGCGTTTTGCGGCGCACTTTAGGATGGAGTGAAGCTGATCCTTCGGGATGATCGGCCCCCTCCCCTCCCCTGCCGGAAATTATCCGGCCGGCAAAGGCATCGTTGTCCGCTTCCGGCGCCCATTCCGGTTTTTTGGTTTTGTCTTTCTTCAAAATAACATTTCTGGAAGATTTGATGTATTGATTTCCGCCAACCACCGTACATGGCGAAAGTTATTAATAGAACGCGGATGAAGCAGATTCTCACGGATTATTCTTTAAATATAATTATCTTTCCGCGGGAATCAGTGTCATCCGCGTTCTATTCAGTTGCAATTCGCTCAATCAATTCATCCAATATCCGCTGCGCCGCCACCGGGATCACCGTTCCGGGGCCGAAGATCGCCGAGGCGCCCTGCTCGAAAAGGAAATCGTAATCCTGCGCCGGGATCACCCCGCCGACCACCACCATGATGTCTTCCCGTCCCAAATTGTGCAAGGCTTGCATCAATTGCGGAAGGAGGGTCTTGTGCCCGGCGGCCAGGGAGCTCATCCCGATGATGTGTACGTCGTTCTCCACGGCCTGACGGGCGGTCTCCTCCGGGGTCTGGAACAACGGGCCGATATCGACGTCAAAGCCCAGGTCGGCGAAGGCGGTGGCGATCACCTTGGCGCCGCGGTCGTGTCCGTCCTGCCCCATTTTTGCGATCAGAATGCGTGGCCGGCGGCCTTCCAATTGTTCGAATTCGTTGACCTGCCGGCGCACCTGCAGCACATCGGCGTCATCGCCGAAGGCACTGCTGTACACCCCGGAGATCGCCCGGATGGCCGCCTTATGACGCCCGAACGCCGTCTCCAGCGCATCGGAGATTTCGCCCAGCGAGGCCCGCGCCCGGGCGGCTTCGATAGAAAGTGCCAGCAGGTTGCCCGCTCCGGAACGGGCGGCGGCGGTGAGCGCGGTGAGCGCTGCATTCACCCGGGTCTCATCCCGCTCTGCGCGCAACTGTTGCAGTCGCCGGATCTGGGCTTCGCGCACCGCGCTGTTGTCGATCTCCAGAATGTCGATCGGCGCCTCTTTCTCCGGGCGGTATTTATTTACCCCGACGATGGTCTCCCGCCCGGAATCGATGTAAGCCTGGCGGCGGGCGGCGGCCTCTTCGATGCGCATTTTCGGAATGCCGGTCTCGATCGCTTTGGCCATCCCGCCCAGGGCGTCGATCTCTTCGATATGTTCCCAGCCGCGCTTCAGGAGCGCCCCGGTCAGCGCTTCAACATAGTAAGAGCCGGCCCAGGGGTCGATCACCCGGCAGATCCCGGTCTCCTCCTGGAGATAGAGCTGGGTATTGCGGGCGATGCGCGCGGAAAAATCGGTCGGCAGGGCAATCGCCTCATCGAGTGAATTGGTATGCAGCGACTGGGTATGCCCCATCGCCGCCGCCATTGCCTCGATGCAGGTGCGGGCCACATTATTGAACGGATCCTGCTCGGTCAGGCTCCAGCCGGAGGTCTGGGAGTGGGTGCGCAAGGCCATCGACTTGGGGTCTTTGGGATCAAACTGCTTGATCAACTGCGCCCAGATTAGCCGGGCGGCGCGCATCTTGGCCACTTCCATGAAGTAGTTCATGCCCACCGCCCAGAAAAAAGAGAGGCGCGGCGCAAAGGCATCGACGTCGATGCCGGCCTGAATGCCGGTCCGCACATACTCCAGCCCGTCGGCCAGGGTGTAAGCCATCTCCAGATCCGCCGTGGCCCCGGCTTCCTGCATGTGGTAGCCGGAAATGCTGATGCTGTTGAAGCGGGGCATATTCCGGGAGGTGAAGGAAAAAATATCGGCGATGATGCGCATCGAATGAGCCGGAGGGTAGATATAGGTATTGCGCACCATGTATTCCTTGAGAATATCATTCTGAATAGTGCCGGCGAGTTGTGCCATGTCCACTCCCTGCTCCTCGGCGGTGACGATATAAAACGCCAGCACCGGCAGCACCGCTCCGTTCATGGTCATGGAGACCGAGATTTTATCCAACGGGATTCCGTCGAAGAGGATCTTCATATCCAGGATGGAGTCGATCGCCACCCCGGCCTTGCCCACATCCCCCACCACCCGCGGATGATCGGAATCGTAACCGCGATGGGTGGCGAGGTCGAAGGCCACGGAGAGCCCCTTCTGGCCGGCGGCCAGATTGCGGCGATAGAAGGCGTTACTTTCCTCGGCAGTGGAAAAACCGGCATACTGGCGGATGGTCCAGGGACGCATCGCGTACATGGTCGCATAGGGCCCGCGCAGGAACGGAGGGATGCCGGCGGTATAGTTCAGATGATTCAATCCGGCGAGGTCTTCGGAAGTGTAGAGCGGCTTTACCGGAATCTGTTCGTAGGTTTGCCAGCTGAGCGCATCGAGGCTTTCTCCGGCGGCATCTTCGATCATCTTACACCATTGCTTAAGATCTGGCTTGTCTTTGCTCCCGGGTGACAGCGGCATCCGGGTGAAGTCGGGGAAGTTGACAGATCTCATGAAAGCACTCCAAGGGTTTTTGCCAGGTTGAGCAGGGTCTGGTGTACATTGCTGCGCAGATGAATGAAGCCGTCGATGCCGGCGGCGCGGTACGCTGCTTCCTGCGCGCCGGGCTGTCCGGCCAGCAGCACGATGGGGGCAGGGGGCTCCGCCTTGAGCGCCCCGGCGAGGGATGCGGCCACTTCGGGATAGCGTTCATCACTGGAGCAGATCACCACGATCGGTGCTGCGCTCTCCCGGGCGGCCTGAACGGCTGCTTCCACCGAAGCAAATCCGGCGGGAGCAATTACTTCAAATCCACCCACTTGAAAGAAAGCAGTGCTGAAGTCGGCCCGGGCTTTATGCTCGCGCAGCGGGCCCATATTGGCCAGGAACACGCTGATCCCACTGCCATGATCCGCTTTGTGCTGCTCCAATGCCTGGCGAAAATGTTCGAACATTGCTGCGGCACGATGCAGGCAAAGCGGTTCAACCGTCTCGGTGCCCGGCTCCGGGCGCAGGGCGGCATTGATCTCGCCGATCGTGGCTCCGGTGCCGGCAGCCGCGGCAATGGCGGCAATGAAATTCCCAGGACCGGCGGATGCAAGCGCCTGCAGTGCTTTCCGGCAGGCCGGCTCATCCCGATGACCGCGATGTTTTTGTGGATGCGTTTCGTGCTGCTCCACACGAGTTGCGGCCGCAGCGCCGGGAGCCGCGAGGGGCTTTTCCTGCAAATTGGGATAGCTGTTGGTGCCGATCAGCTTATCCCTGCGGGTAGCGAGGTGCTCGAGGCGTTGTTGGGCGGTGTCCGCCGCCAGGGTCTGGGGGTAATTGTCCTTTAACGCCGCCGCCATGCCGCCGCGTTTCTCGATCTCCTGGAACAGCGCCCAGGCCTTTTCCGCCAGTTCGGCGGTGAGCGTCTCGACATACCATGATCCGCCGGCGGGATCGATCACCCGGTCGAGATGGCTCTCTTCTTTGAGGATGATCTGAATATTGCGCGCCATGCGGCGGGAGAATTCGTCTGCCGGGCGCAGGGGCTCATCAAAAGCCCCCACCTCAAGGCTGTTGCTGCCTCCGACGATTCCGGAGAAGGCTTCGGTGGTGGCGCGGAGCATATTCACATAGGGATCGTAAACGGTCTTATTCCAGCGGGAGGTGCGGGTGTGGAGCACCATCTGCTGGGCCTTTTCACTACCGCCGAAAGCCTGCACGATCTGCGCCCAGAGCACCCGGGCGGCGCGCAGTTTGGCAATCTCCATGAAAAATTGCGAACCCAGGGCAAAACTAAAGCGGATGCGCGGGGCGATATCTTCGGCAGAGAAATTGCGGCGGATCATCGCCCGCAGATATTCGGCACCGGTTGCCATTGCAAATCCCAGCTCTTGCGCAGCGCTGGCGCCGGCGTGCTGGTAAACCTCCGCCCGAATATCAAACACCTGAAATTGCGGGGCTTCCCCGATGCTCCAGGTATAAATGCCGGCGGTCTCGTCATACAGTTGTTCCAGGGAAAGGGGCAGCGCGCCAGCCGTCGCCAGATCGCCCAGCGGATCGGCCCCGGCACAGCCCCGGAGGGCATTGAGGCTTTTCCCTGACTTGCGGCATAGCGCGGTCAGCATGCCAGCCGCCGCTGCCGCACTGCTGCCGGGATGGATGTAGAGCGGAATCTTTTCGATGGGCACCCCCTGCAGGGCCGTTTCCCACTCGGGTAATGTCGCGAGGGGAATGCCTCCGTCCGGTCCCTCTGCTCCCTCAACACCCAGCGGCAATATCACCGCGCTCTGGCCATTGGCCAGGTCGTGGCGCAGGGCCCGGTTGAAATCGGCTGCGGTGCCGGCCGGCACCTCCTGGGCAATCTCCCAGCTTTTCAACCGCCCTCCGGCGACCGTACTGCCCCGCAGGAAGGGCGGAAATCCGGGCAGGGTGCCGGCATGCGGCGCGCCGGCCAGATCTTCCGGCCAGTAGATCGGCTGGAGCGTGATGCCTTCGTAAGTGGGGCTGAGGAGCACCTTGTCAAAGCTGGCTCCCTTCAGCAGTTTCTCCGCTGCTGCCCGCCAGTCTTCCTTACGGGCCGGGGGGAAAAGCCGGTTTAAACCTTGCGCTGCAGTTTGCTTTTTCTGTTTCATGAACGCACTCCCGGTATATTTCCTGGGCATCCCGCTCAAAAGCGGGCATGCGAGCATAAATTAGAAGCGCGGTACTTTTCAAACCATGATCTTGCTTAATCCATGTTCTTGCTTAACCATAGAATTGATTTCTCTCTGTATCGCGCATTTTATCAAAATAAACCCGCGCCGCGCCCATCACCTTGGGGGCCAGGAGCAGGGCCGAGGTCATAGTTGGGATGGCCATCAGGGCGTACATCCCGTCGATCAGGCTGACGGCAGCGTCCAGGGACGCGACGGCGGCGACCACCATCAGGGTAACGTAGATATAATTATAAAGATGCTGCCGTTCGGCGCCGATCAGGAAACCCAGGCACTTGGTGCCGTAGTAGGAATAGCTGAACATGGTGCTGGTGCTGAAGAAGATCACACAGATAATCAGCACATAGGTGCCGATGCCAGGCATGCCGGTGTTGAAGGCGGTGGCAGTGAGGGTGACCCCGTCGGCGGCGCTGGTCTGCCAGGCGCCGGTCACCAGGATCACCAGGGCGGTCATGGTGCAAACGATCAGGGTGTCGACGAAGGGGCCCATCATAGCGACCAGCCCCTCGCGAATCGGCTCCTGGGTCTTGGCCGCACCGTGGGCCATGGCCTCGGTACCGATGCCCGCCTCGTTGGAAAAAGCGCCGCGGCGGATGCCGGTAACGATCACCGTTCCCAGGGCACCGCCTCCAACCGCCTTGCCGGTGAAGGCATCGGAAATGATCAGCATCAGGTATTGGGGCACCATCTGATAATTCTCCAGCAGGATCCAGATCGCCGACCCCATATACAGCAGCACCATGGCCGGCACCAGTTTGGAAGTAACCGCGCCGATGCGAACGATGCCCCCAAAGACCACCAGGGCTACCAGGGCGGCGATCAGGATGCCGCTGGTAAGGTTGAAGCTGAAAACCTGCGAGGCTTCCAGCCACCCGTTGGGGATAAACACCACTTCGCGAAGGATCTGTACCAATTGATTGATCTGGAAAAGCGGCAGGCAGCCGATCAAGCCAGCAAGGCAGAAGAGCGTTGCCAGGGGTTTCCAGCGCCGCCCAAGGCCTTCCGTGACCACATACATCGGTCCGCCCTGGAGATGCCCCATGCTGTCCTTGCCGCGGTACATGATCGCCAGAGAGCAGGTGAAGAATTTGGTGGCGATGCCGACCAGCGCACTCATCCACATCCAGAAAATCGCTCCCGGCCCTCCGGCCTGAATGGCGATGGCCACTCCGGCAATATTGCCCATCCCGATGGTCCCGGCCAGGGCGCTGGAGAGGGCCTGGAAGTGGGAAATGTCGCCGGCATCGTCCGGGTTGTCATATTTACCCTGCACAATGGCGATGGCATGTTTAAAATAGCGGAAGGGTAGCAAGCGGGAGTAGAGCAGAAAAAAGAAACCGCCACCCAGCAGCAGTACCAGCAGCCAGGGCCCCCAGGCGAGTTCTGCGAACTGTATGATCAAGCCTTCGATATATTCCATAATAAACCTGAATTTGGGTTTAACATCAAGATAAACAATAACGGCGAGAATCCCAACCTTTTCCGTAACTGCAGCAGTTGAGACCTCCGGCACCATGCCGATGGCAAATGTAACACAATCTGGCTTAAAAAAAAACCGAACGGAAGGGATTCCTAAAAATTGATTGAGAATTTTGGGCGGGAAGTTGTCTCTGGATGGTAAAGCGGATGAAATTAAGGTTAAGGAGTTGATGGGTTGCCGGGGAAAACTGGGCGAAAACCCATCAACCATTAACTCATCAACCCATTAAGCTATCAACTCAAAGGAGTATAAATGAAAACACAACCGCAGTTGACGCTCGCTTTTTCCGCCACGCCGCAGATGGCCGATGTGCTAACCCGGGTGCTCCGGATGAAATCCCGCGAGAAGGGCAAGATGGTCAATCTTTCCAGTTATATAAAAGAACTGTTGATCCGCGACATCGAAACAAACTATCTGAAGAAATAACCGCCGGGATAGCGGTTATTTCTCGACCGGGATCAGCTTGTCTAATTTGATTGAGTGGAATACTCTGTATACCGGATCGCTGATCCCCCGGATGCGCAGCCTTCTCCCGTTGGCGATCAACTCTTTATAAAAAATCAGGAACAGCCCGATGGCCAGGCTGCTCATGAATAGCACTCCGGAGAGTTTGAAAACGATCTCATCATGCCCCTGGGAGAGCAGGGTGTGTAACAGCTGCCCCAGTTCTTTGGCTTCATCATTGTCGACGCTGCCATTGAGGGCGACATAAGCGGTATTGCCATCATTCTGACAACTTATTTCCATGTGCTGCCTCCGGTTGGTTAAGACCCATAATCTACTTTTTACACCCTATAATGTAAGCTTCTCAGCGAAATAGTCAAGTGAACAAAAATTTACTATTTTGGATTGACTTTGTGTGCTTATTGCTGTAAAATACAGGTGAACGTATGAATACCTGAGGGGGTGAAATATGAGTAGCAAAAAAATCCAGATCCATCTGGTGCTTCCCAGCGGGCAGAGAAGAGATTTTACCATCGTGCCGGGCACCAATTGGCGGGCGGAGCTGAATGCACAGCTTCAGGACCAATATCCCCGCTCGGAGAATGTCACCCTGGTGGAGGAATGGTCGCAACAAAAGCTGGCCTCCGGAAAAGTGCTCCGCACCAACGTGATGTTTGAAATTCGCAAGAATTACTTTGTTTTGGGACATTTGGTGGCGAGCCTACCGCCAGACAATTGATATGAAAAATAAGTTGATGGGGTAATGGGGAAAAGCGGATGGCAACCATTACCCCACCGGCCCAACAACTACATCTCGCCGCTGATGTTCTCCGGACTGTAGTTGCGGGGCCGCCGATCAATCCATACCCGCTCATCCAGGCCGACCAGTTCGAACAAATTATATACCAGGTCATTGACCATGGTGAGGCAGATATATTTTGAATTGAGGAGAAGACTCTCGATAAATTCTACGAAGCTTCCCAGGGCGTGGGTCTGAATAAAGGGTACCTGGGCAAGATCGATGATGACATCGCGAAAATCCCGTTCCAGGACTTTGGCGAATGTTGCGCGCAGATCCCGGTTATGCTCGTTTCTGATTTCGCCGGTAATGAGTATATAAATAGTCTGTTTCTGCTGTTGATAGCGGATATACATGTGCGATCCTTAATTCCCTGGAAATAATTTAAGACAACAATCCTGCTTGATCATGCCATGTAGACAACAGATTAACAAAATCCTCTGTCCAAAATGTGATCCATTTCCTTATCTCGGCAACCGATTTTCAAACCGCCAACCGGAACCGACTATTGCCTGTATTCGTTAACAATTAAATTTTACCATTTGCAAAAGCTAAAATAGTTTATCTAATTTAAGCAACGACCGATTATATCGACACAGGCGAACTTAGGAGGTGCTCTTGATGAAGGATTATGTGGAGTTCATAGTGAAGCATTTGGTGGATAATCCGGATGCCGTTCGGGTTACGGAAGTGCAGAGTGAGCGGGTAACCGTTTACGAACTGCGGGTCGGTGAAGGTGATATGGGCAAGATCATCGGAAAACGCGGACAGAATGCCTCCGCTTTGCGAACCTTGTTGAATGCGGTTTCTGCAAAATCAGGCAAACGGGCGGTGCTGGAAATTTTAGAATAATTCGACGTGGCATTTGTTGACAGTGCAGCCGTTTGCAATATATTACCGGGCGATCGTCCTGCTGTTCGCCCGGTGATTTCCTACTTTCCCTGCGACAGAGGCGGAGGTCGGTTCTTTTGATCCGTATTGCAGCGCAGCGGGAAAAGCATGACCGGACATATCCCGGCCTTGCCATTGGTTCAGGGGTTGAAACCTGCCCACCGATCTATCCCTTCCTCAAAGCAACTCAACGGCTTGCTGGTCTTCGATGAAAAAATATTTCTGATTCATTTTGGAGGTGGAGATCTTCATCTTGGCATTGCGCTTATTGCCGGTGGTGCGGTAAAAGTTATGCATGAAGGGGATTTTGACCAGCACATGGTCGCCGCTGTTTAAAATCTCTTCCTGCCCGGAATTGGCGATAACCGGCCCGACGACCCGGAAACGCTGCCCTTCGGATAAGTCTTTGAATTTTTTCTGCATTTCAGGCTCCCTTTTGATTTGAATCGATACCTGTGACCTCAACGAACCAGGTAATCAAAGCCGTGGATTTGCTTCACACATTTATCGGGTATCAAATTAAAAATTTTCAGGTATGGAAAACAAGAAAATTTGTATACAAATTGGTGAATTGGCCCAGCGTTATATGGTGCCCATTCACCGGCAACTGCAAATCAAGAGGCACATTTGATCGTTACAGCACCCGACCCGACCGCAGTGATTGCCAAATACTACCGCCCGGGCTCCCTCGCATATGATATTCTGACCGTTCACAGCGAGATGGTTGCCGCTAAGGCATTGCAACTGGCCTTGCGGGTAGAACAGCTATCACCGGACCGGGCATTCATCCGGGAAGCGGCCCTGCTGCATGACATCGGTATCTTTTTAACCGACGCGCCGGATATCGGATGTTTCGGGAAACATCCCTACATAATGCATGGCATACTCGGCCGGGAAATCCTGGAAAAAGAAGGTCTCCCCCGTCATGCCCTGGTCTGTGAACGGCACACCGGCACCGGCATCAGCCGCGAGGATATCGTCTCGCAGAAGTTGCCGCTTCCACTCAGAGACATGCGGCCGGTAAGCCTGGAAGAACAGCTAATCTGCTATGCCGACAAATTCTACTCAAAAAATCCTCAAAAGCTGCGGATCGAAAAACCGGTCGAGAAAATACGCGCCAAACTGGCCCGTTTCGGGGAAGATAAAGTGCAGCAGTTTGAGCGCTGGGTTGAACAGTTCGGAACTTGACCCGTGCGAGTTATTTCCGCAGCTTGTCGTATAACAGTTTGATTAGATAGGCCAGCACCGCTGCGTCGTCGGCCAATCCCAGCGGGCCGAGCAGCGCTTCGGGAATAATGTCGATCGGTGATATCAGGTAGACGATCGCCGCCAGGATCAGCAGCACCGACCAATCCATCTTTTTTTTCTTTGGCGCTTCCGCCTTCGGCGGCACTTCGGTTACCTCGACATATTCCTCATCCGATTGACGCTTCTCTTCAGCCAAGTGATCTCTCCTTTTTTCCCGGTAAGACATTCCTATTTCTGACAAAAGTTAGTCCTCGGACGCTTAAAACCCAACACTATTTTCCACTGCTTATTCAACCGGCAGTTCATAAAGCACGGCATTCTTGAACGGCACCAGGGCCAGCACGATCGCATGCTCATACAGACGGGCCCGGTCAATCACGTTGCCGGTGAGCAGGCCGATTGCTCCCTGCTTTTGCTTGGATTGCTTTTGCTGAAACACCCGATCGTCGGCATCGCCGAGTTCCAGCCCCTGGCCGACCAGGTCGGCAATCTGCGGAGGCAGGAAAAAGGTGCCGGTGCGACTTTTGCCCAGGCCGTCGCGCGACTTGATCACGATCCAGGCAAATGCGATCATCTCATCTTCCATGTAGCTGACCCCACCTTCGATGCCGACCCAATAATCCGCCTGTGGCATTTGCCGGAAGGCGCCCTCAGCGCGGTTGTGGGCTCCCTGGAGGGTTTCCCCTTCCGAGGTGGGCTGGTCGGCAACTCCGGAAGGAACATTGGCCGAAGTGAGGGTAAACAGCTGCCCGGGGAACATTTTGCGGAATCCGTTTAATACTGCCTGAACCTTGACCGGATTATGTGATGCCAATATAATTTGTTGCATGATCGATCCTGCCTGTATGTTAAATGGGTGTATGGCGTTTATCTGGAAGCCCGAAAGATATCATATATCGAGCGAATAACAAAACAAGAAATTTGATTGTTTGTGGATGGGCTGAGGGCTGAGGGCTGAGGGCTGAGGGCTGAGGGCTGAGGGCTGAGGGAAATTATTTAGTAAATACTTGACATCAATACTTTCCTTCGCCCTTCGCCCTTCGCCCTTCGCCCTTCGCCCTTCGCCCTTCGCCCATTTTTCCAAACTACCCCTTGACCACAGGTCAAACATTTTTAATATTTCTGCCTCGATCAAAATCGGTTAACCAATCAAGTAAAGAACCTCACATGAACAAACGTTGGATAAAATTGACCGGTCTGGTGGGCCTTATTCTGCTGCTGCTGTGGTGGGCGTTCTCTCTGACCGGAGAAGATGACTATGCCGACATCCTGATTCAGCCGGTGCGAGGGCCTTTTGAAGTAACGGTGACCGTCACCGGCGAACTGCGCGCTAAGAATTCTACCGAGATCAAGGGACCTTCCAATGCCCGGAAGGTGCGCATCTGGGAGATGAAGATATCCAAACTGATTCCGGAAGGCACGGTGGTGAAGCAGGGCGATTTTGTGGCGGAACTCGACCGTTCGGAGATCATGGATAAGATCCGGGAAGCGGAACTTCAGGTACAGAAAGCGGAATCGCAGTATACCCAGGAGCAGCTCGACACCACCCTCACGCTGTCGGAAGCCCGCAACGAACTGATTAACCTGCAGTACAATATGGAAGAAATGAAGCTGCAAAAGGAGCAGGCCCGCTTTGAATCGCCGGCGATCCGCCGCCAGGCAGAAATCGATTATGAAAAGGCGGGACGTGCCTACCAGCAGGCTCAGCAGCATTACGACACCAAAGTGCGCCAGGCGGTGGCCAAGATGAAGGAAGCCTCCGCCAACCTCAGCCAGGAGCGTCAGCATCTGGAAACATACCAGAGCACCATGGAAGAATTTACCATTCTCGCCCCGGCCGACGGGATGGTGATTTACGACCGGGAGTGGAATGGGAAGAAAAAGGTGGTCGGTTCCACGGTGGACGGGTGGGATCCGGTGGTGGCTACCCTGCCGGACCTGTCGGTGATGGAGTCGCTGACCTATGTCAATGAGGTGGATATCCAGAAGATCAAGGCAGGGCAGCCGGTGTCCATCGGCCTGGATGCCAATCCGGACAAACAGCTCAGCGGCAGCGTGACCGACGTCGCCAATGTCGGGGAGCAGCGCCCCAACTCCGATTCGAAGGTCTTCGAGGTCACGATTCTGGTGAATGAAGCGGACTCGACCCTCCGTCCGGCCATGACTACCTCCAATAATATCATCGTCAAACAGTTGGAGGATGCGTTGTACATCCCCCTGGAATGCATCTTTACGGATGACAGCCTCACCTATGTCTATAAAAAAAGCGGTTTCCGCACCGTAAAACAGGAAGTCCAGATCGGGTTGGTGAATGAGAATCATGCCGCCATCGAGGCCGGGTTGGCGGAAACCGACCGGGTCTATCTCTCCACTCCGGCGGATGCTGCAGACCATCCGGTATCCTACCTGGAGAAAACGCCAACCGCACCCACCGCCCGGGAGAGCAAAGCGTCAGATGAAAATCCATAAACTGCCCCACAATTTTTTCATCGCCCTGGAGGCTATCGTGCAGAACAAATCACGGGCGCTACTGACCTCATTGGGGATCGTTTTTGGCGTTGCCTCGGTCATTGCCATGCTGGCAATCGGCCAGGGCGCACAGCAGGAGATCCTGGAGCAGATGAAGCTGCTCGGCACCAACAACATCATTGTCAAGCCGGTGACGGAGCAGGAAGAAGGCAAGCTGGAGGAAGACGAGAAAGACACTTCGGAAAAGCAGCGTTTTACCCCGGGGCTGAACCTCCAGGATGCCCTCAGCATTGCCCGCACCATCCCCCACCTGCGCAGTGTCAGTCCGGAAGTGTTGGTGGAAAGCCTGGCGATCAGCGGTGGCCGTAAACGCACCGTCAAGCTGGCCGGGGTCGACCGCGCCTATTTTGCCGCCTCGAACTTTGCGCTGGCCGATGGGCGGCTTTTTTCTGATTACCAGATCGAAAATGCGTTGCCGGTATGCGTGATCGGGCATGGCATCAAGGCGCGGTTTTTCCCCAAGCGCGATCCACTGGGACAACAGATCAAATGCGGCAAGCTCTGGCTGACCATCATCGGGGTGCTGGAAGAGCGGAAAATCAGCGAAAAGCAGATCACCCACCTGGGTATCCGGGATTATAACCTGGATATCTACACCCCGGTGACCACCCTCTTGTTGCGCTACCAGAACCGCTCGCTGGTGACCAAGGACGACATCATGCGCGCCTCGCGTCGCTGGCGTGATCAGGATGATAAGCCGGTCAATTACCATCAGCTCGACCGCCTGATCGTGCAGGTTAGCGACTCGAAACACATTCTGCCGGTTGCCGATATTCTCAGTCGTATGCTGGAGCGCCGCCATAACCGGGTGGTCGATTTCGAGATCGTTGTACCGGAGCTGCTGCTGCAGCAGGAGCAGCGCACCCGCGCCATCTTCAATATTGTGCTGGGGGCAATTGCCTCGATATCCCTGCTGGTTGGGGGGATCGGGATCATGAACATCATGCTGGCTTCGGTGCTGGAGCGCATCAAGGAGATCGGTATCCGCATGGCGGTGGGGGCCACGCAAACGGACATCGTGCTGCAGTTTGTGATGGAGGCGATGATCATCAGCCTGTCCGGGGGCATCGCCGGCATTATCCTGGGGGTGCTGATGAGTTATTTTATAGAGAGCATTACCGACATCAAAACGATCATCTCGCCGCTGGCGGTGGGCGTCTCCTTCCTGGTTTCGATCAGTGTGGGGCTGGTCTTTGGCATCAACCCGGCGCGCCGGGCGGCGGCACAGGATCCGATCGTTTCGTTGAGATATGAGTGAGGGGGAAGAGGTCCGTGGTTCGGAGACAGGTTGGAGGAAAGATTGTTAATGGGTTAATGGGAGTATGGGTTAATGGGTTAAAGACTTAGGCTCGCTATGTCCGTTTTTCCCCATCAACCCATTAACCCATTAACAAAAACGTCTACTCCTCCCGGCGTTCAAAAAGATACCCCATCTCCAGTTCGCGCACCCCTTTGGCATCGCCCACCCAGTAACCCCGGCTGGGGCGGTAGATGCCGGCGCCGCCGGTCTCGCCGGCCCGGTTGACCGCATAGAAATTAACCCCAAAGTTCGGTCTTCCGTCTTTGTGGCGCAGGTGCGGCAGACGGTTATGGTCGACGATGCGCCGGCAAACCTCCAGACAAGCCTCTTGAGGCGATTTCCCCATGCGCATGAATTCCACGATCATAAAACAGCTCAGGTTGGTCAGATTGGCCTCGCCCCGCCCGGTGGAGCCGGCGGCGCCGACCGCATTGTCAACGTACAAACCGGCGCCGATGATCGGGGAATCCCCCACCCGTCCGGGGATCTTGAAGCTCAACCCGCTGGTGGTGGTCACCGCTGCCAGGTCGCCGTTGGCATCCAGCGCCGAGCAGTGGATGGTGCCGTAGTTATGGCGATATTCCCGGAGTAATTCGCTGTATTCGTCGTCCGGACCGGGGAACCACTTGTCCTGGTCGCTAAGGGTTTCTTTCCATTTCAGCCAAATCTTACGCGTTTTGTCGGTGAGGAGATTCTCTTCCGGAAAACCATGGGCTTTGGCGAACCGCTTGGCCCCCTCCCCTACCAGCAGCACATGATCGCTGCGCTCCATTACCAGGCGGGCGACTTTCGCCGGATTGCGGATGCCTTCGATGGCGGCCACTCCGCCGGCGTTATGGGTGGGGCCGTGCATCACCGCGGCATCCAGTTGCACCACCCCGTCTTCGTTGGGCAGGCCGCCGTAACCGACGGTAATATCTTCCGGATTGTCTTCCACCAGGGTTACGCCCCCGATGATCGCATCCAGCACCTCGCCGCCCTGCTGCAGTTGCTTCAGGGCGTGGCGGGCGGCGACTTCGCCATTACCGCTGACGATCACGACCGGGCCTTTGGCTGCGCCCTGATCCCGGCTGCTTTCCGGAAATCCTGTAGCAGGCAGCAGCGCGCTCCCGATACCGAGGGCGGCGGTTTTTTTCAAAAACTCGCGTCGTTTCATGCGTGTCCCTCCTGGTCGAGTGCAAATGCCGCCGCGCCCAGCAGTCCGGCTTTGTTACCCAGCCGCGCCCGCATGACGGTTACCTCCCGAGTGGCGGCTTTCATGGCAAGATTGATCGCCGCCGCTTCGATCCGCGCCACAAACCAATCGCCGGCTTCACTGACCCCGCCGCCGATGATCACCTTTTCGGGATTGAAAATATTGATTAGATTCGCCACCCCCACGGCGCAGATGCGAATTTCTTCTTCCACTACCGCCACTGCCGCGGCTTCCTTGCGGTCATAAGCGTTAAAAATATCGATAGTGCTGGCGATAAAGCTTTCCGGCTTCAGCCTCCGGTAGTGTTCAATCATCGCCGAGGCGGAGCCGTAAATCTCCCAGCAGCCGATCCCGCCGCAGCGGCATTGGCGACCGTTATAATCGATGCTCATGTGCCCAATCTCCGAGCCGGCATAGCGACTGCCCCGGAACAGACGGTGATCGACAATAATCCCGCCCCCGATGCCCGTGCCCAGGGTAACGCAGACCACATTCGCCGCGCCTTTTCCGGCGCCATATTTTAGCTCGCCGTACGCCATCATGTTGGCATCATTGTCCGCCCATACCGGCAGGTTGACCCGTGCTTCCAGCGAGCGCTTGATATACACATCTTTCCAGTGCTTGAAATTCGGGGTGTTGCCCATTAATTGCCCGGTTTCGACATTCACCGCGCCGGGAGTGCCCATGCCTACCGCCCGGACCGTCAGTTGCTCTCCTTGGGCAGCCTTGATTGCGGATGAGATAGCCTCGGCAATGTCGTCAAGAATGGCCTCGACCGGCTGATCCGCCCGGGTCGGCCGTTTAAATTCCTCCACGATGATTCCGGATGAAGAGCAGATCCCATACTTGATAGCGGTTCCGCCTAAATCAACCCCGACCGCAAATGTTTCCTTATCCATGTGTGATTTCCTGTATTTTCGCAACTAAGATTGGCTTATCAGGCGCGCCATAGTTTACGAACAATTCATTTTTTTGTCAAGGTGAAGTTACGGCGCAGCCGTGTTAAATATTTTTTGATTCTATTGAAATAAGCGGTTTTTTTTAATATTCTGTCACCTAACGCTAACGCAAAAGGAAGCCAAGCTATGAAGAAGATCCTGATTACCGGCGCATGCGGGCAGATCGGTTCCGAACTGGTATTTGCACTTGCCCAGCAATACGGCAGCGAGCATATTTTTACCACCGACATTCAGCGTCCCCCCGCGATCATTCGCGAGCACAGCGAATTTATTTATCTGAACGTGGTCGATAAACACTCCCTGGCCCGCATCGTGGTGGAAAAAGATATCGATACCATATTTCATATGGCGGCAATTCTCTCTGCCACCGGAGAAAAGGATCCCAAATACGCCTATGATGTCAACATGACCGGCTTGATCAATGTGCTGGAAGTCGCCCGCAAGAAGCGGGTAGAGCGGGTGATTACACCCAGTTCCATCGCGGTCTTCGGCCCCGATGCTCCCAAGAATAACACGCCCAACGAAACCCCGCTCAATCCGACTACCATGTACGGGGTCACCAAAGTAGCCGGCGAGAAACTGTTGCAGTATTACTATCTCAAATACGGCCTGGATGCCCGCTCCCTGCGCTATCCCGGCATTATCAGCAGCGAGACCGCGCCAGGGGGCGGCACGACCGATTTTGCGGTTGATCTTTACCTTCATGCCGTGCAAAACCACCCTTATGCCTGCTTTATCAGCGAAGATACCCCCCTTCCTTTCATGTACATGCCCGATGCCATCGACGCCATCATCAAACTGGCCGGGGCGGACAACCGCCGGTTGCAGCGCCGGGTGTACAACGTACACGCCATGTCCCTGACTCCGCGGGAGATTGTCGCATCGATCCAACATCACCTGCCGGAATTCCGCTGCACCTATGCCCCGGACTTTCGCCAGGCGATCGCCGACTCCTGGCCAAACGGCATCGATGACAGCGCCGCCCGGGAAGAATGGGGCTGGTCGCCGGCGTATGACCTGCCGATGATGACCCGGGATATGATCGAGCGTATCCGGCGCCGGCAGTCATAAGCAAAAATTCCAAAATATATCTTTTATAAATGTTTCGTATTCAGCAAATTTAGCGCAATTTATTAGTTCACGGATCATTGATATAGCACAGAGACTCCTATGAGTACGCAGACCCAACATTCGGATGTACTGATTATTGGCGGCGGTGCGATTGGACTGAGTGCCGCTTATTACCTCAACGCCGCCGGCCTGAAAGTAACCATTCTGGAAAAAAAGGATATTGGCGCCGGTTCCTCTTATGGGAATGCCGGATTGGTAGGACCGCGTTATTTTGTGCCCCTGGCTTCTCCCGGAGTGGTCAAAAAGGCGCTAAAATGGATGTGGAATCCGGAGAGCCCGTTTTATATCAAGCCCCGCTTCAGCCCGGCGTTAATTTCCTGGCTGTGGAAATTCAATGCGGCCAGCAACGCGGCGCAGATGCAGAAGGCACTCCCGGTGCTGCTGGAGATGAACGTCGCCAGCCTGCAATTTTACGAGCAGATCATGAAGACAACCGGGCTGGATTTTCAATTACGGCAAAACGGGCTGTTGATGCTCTACAAGACCCCCGGCGGGGAAAAAGATGTGCTCAGCCTGGCAGACCTTGCCCGTAAGTATGGATTGGAAGCGCGCAATCTCAAGGCAGATGAGATCGCGGTCCTGGAGCCGGCGATCCAACCGCTGGCCAGCGGGGCGGTTTATTTTGTGGAAGATGCCAACATCACCCCCCATCTGTTTTTGAAGAATATGGGCGAGTATTTACGCAGCAAAGGGGTCGCCATTTATACCGATACCGAAGTTCTCGGTTTCGCCGCTGCCAACGGAAAGATCGACGCGGTCAAAACTGCCAAGGGGGATTATCATGCCAAAGAGGTGGTCATTGCCGGCGGTGCCTGGTCGGCCAACATCGTAAAAGATTTACGCATCAAATTGATGCTGCAGCCGGCCAAGGGATACGGCATCACCGTCAAACAACCGGCGAAGGCGCTGCATATCCCGATGTTGCTGGCAGAAGCCAAAATCGCCATCACCCCGATGGGAAACCAACTGCGCTTTGCCGGCACTCTGGAACTCTCCGGGCTAGATACATCCATCAATCAGCGGCGGGTGAATGCGATCCTGCGCACCGTTCCGCAATACCTGGCAAATATCCAGCCGGATCAACTTGGCGAACAGGAAATCTGGAGCGGCATGCGCCCCTGTTCTCCGGACGGCCTGCCCTACATCGGGCGTTTCCCCCGCTACCAGAACCTGATTGCCGCCACCGGGCACGCTATGATCGGCATCTCCCTGGCGCCGGTCAGTGGAAAGCTGATTGCGGAAATCGTGCAGGGGGAAAAGAGCTCGATCGATCTCGATCCCCTGCGGGTAGAGCGGTTTGGAGGTTAGTTTTCAGTTGTCAGTGATCAGTTGTCAGTTTGGGGGGAGCTGTTGATGGGTGTATGGTGCGATGGGTTTATGGGTTTAAGAGATTTGCTCATCTTACCCGTTTTTCCCCACCAACCCATTAACAACTGCTCAACTGACAACTGATTACTGACAACTGATCACTGACAACTGAAAACTACCCAATCACGCATACCGATCTACATTTAGCAAGTTGATATCCAGAAACGGTTCTTCTCCGACAATCACTTCAGAGATCAGTTTGCCGCTGGAGGGGGCGGTGGACATGCCGATCATGGCGTGCCCGGCGGCGACGGATAGGTTGCCGTAACGCGCGGTGCGGCCCAGGTATGGCAGACCGTCCGGGGTGCAGGGACGCAGGCCGGCCCAGATTTCGGCCTGATCCGGATTGATCGGCCGGGGCAGATCGATATAGGCCGACAGGGCGCGGAGGATTGCCTTTACCCGGCGATGATTGATGGATGCATCCAGCCCGGAGAGTTCCAGGGTGCCGGCCAGGCGTAAGCGATCGCCAAGCGGTGTGACCGCCACCCGCGCTTCCTCCAGGATCAGCGGGATGGACGGTTTTGCATCAGGATACGGCAGGGTGATGCTATAGCCTTTTCCTGCCTGCATCGGCAGTTTCAGCCCCAACTGCCGGGCAATACCGGCTGTCCAGGCCCCTCCCGCCAGCAAAATCTCGCCGGCGCTATAGTCGCCCCGGCTGGTTTTGACCGCCGTGATCTTTCTTCCGCTTTTCTGAAATCCCAGCACTTCGCAGCCGCTCTGCACCGCAACCCCGGCTGTTTCCAGATACGCGTGCATGGCGCGATTGAACGCCGCCGGATCCAGGTGGGCGTCATCCTGAAAATAAACCGCACCTTGCGCCCGGCTGTGCAGGGCGGGATCTATTTGAGCGATTTCTTCATTGGAAACGATCCGGGCGCTCAGGCCGAGATCCCCCGCGGCGGCTGCCATCTCCCCGCATTCATGGGCCCCGGCAGGACTGCGGAACAAGATCATCAATCCTTTTGGGGTAAATCCGAAATTGAATCCGGCCTGCTGGGAAAATTGTTCGTAGAGCCGCTTGCCGCCCAGGTTCAGATCGCGCAGCAGCGTTGACGAGCGCTGTACATGGGCGGCATTGCAGGCGGCGCGGAATTTCCACAGCCAGTCGAACAGCGCCAGATCGAAACGGGGCTTGATGTAAAACGGGCTCTCCGGATTCCATATCCATTTTAGGCCCTGGGAAATGACTCCCGGCGCAGCCAGAGGGACAAAATGGCTCGGCACCACCAATCCGGCATTTCCGTAGGAACTGCCTCCTCCGGGCACGCCTTTTTCCAGGATGGTCACCTGGCACCCTTTTTTATGCAGAAAATAAGCCGCACATAATCCGACCGCACCGCCACCGACGATCAGAATATCGGAATGTTCAGTATGAGCACGCATTTAATTTCCAGCAATAAATCAACATCCAGCATCCAATCATTATACCACCTGAAAGCCATGGGCATAAGGGTCATCATCATCAATAAAGATTGTATTGAAACCGGTAATCCGCGCCCATCCTTCGATGCTGGGAATGATCGCCGGACAGTCGCCCACCTGTGCCGCTGCTTCCACTCGGCCGGTGAAAAGGCTGCCGATGATGCTCTCGTGAACGAAGGCATCGCCGGGCTTGAGCTTACCGAGGGCCGCCCATTGGGCCATGCGGGCGGAGGTGCCGGTGCCGCAGGGGGAGCGGTCGATCGCCTTGTCGCCGTAAAATACCGCATTACGGGCATGGGCGGCCGGATCCTTCGGGCGGCCGGTCCACTGGATATGGCTCAAGCCGTTGATGGTGGGATTCTCCGGATGCACAAACCGGTATTTTTCATTGAGCTGACGGCGCAATTCCGGGCTGAGGCGCAGCAGGTCGCCCACGCTCAGCTCAGCCATGTCTGGCAGGTTGTCCTGGGCGTCAATAATCGCATAAAAATTGCCGCCATAGGCCACATCAACCGTTAACCGCCCCAGACCGGGGCAATCCACCTCCAGGCCGCGAGAATGGAGAAAGGAGGGAATATTCACGATCCGCACTGCTTCGACCTTGCGGCCGTCCTGGCGGTAGTAAGCATCCACCCGTCCGGCAGGGGTTTCCAGCCGCAGCACGCCGGGGGTCTTGGGGTGAACCAGCCCCTGCTCGACCATCACGGTCACGGTGCCGATGGTGCCGTGACCGCACATCGGCAGGCAGCCGCTGGTCTCGATGAACAGGATGGCGATGTCGCAATCATCCCGATGCGAGGGATAAAGAATGCTTCCGGACATCATGTCATGCCCGCGGGGCTCGAACATCAGCCCGGTGCGGATCCAGTCGTATTCCGCCAGGAAATGCTGCCGCCGTTCACTCATGGTGCGGCCTTCCAGAAAAGGCCCGCCTCCAGCCACCACCCGCACCGGATTGCCGCAGGTGTGAGCGTCGATACAAAAAAACGTGTGGGTTGCCATCAGTCTTTCAAAGCCTTTCTAATGCCGCACGGGTGAAGGCTTCCAGATGATCGATCAAGCGATCGGAAGCCTCAGCGGCCGCGGTGTCATCGCCGGCCGCGACGGCATCGATTAAATTGCCGTGTAGACCGGCGGCTTCGGGCAGATCACCGGTCTGTTGAAAATAATACCAGAAGCGGCGGCAGTGGGCATGAAGGGGAGCGCCGGCCCTTACGGCAAAGGGATTACGGGCAGCACTCTCCAGGATGCTGTCACACTCGCGATCCAGATGCATAAATGTTGCCAGATCGCCGGCCCGGGCGGCATCGCGAATGGCCGCCGCCAGGGTCTGCAACCGCTGTCGCTGTCCTTCATTGGTCAGCCGGGCCGCACGGGTAACGATCAGGCGATCGAGCACCCGGCGGGTTTCCAGCAAGGTGAGCTGTTCCGCGATGTTTACTTCGCTGATCATCATGCCCCGGCGGGGCAGCGCAATCACCAGGCGATCGGCCACCAGCCGCTGCAGCGCTTCCCGGGTCGGAGTACGCCCAATGCCCAACTGCTGGCTCAGCTCCGCTTCCGAAAAGACCAGGCCCGGGGGCAGCTCCAGGGTCACAATCATCGCCTCAATCCGGTCGTAGGCTTGCTCCGCCAGGCTGGGCGGCGCATGGGTCAGTGGTTTCGCGTTCATGTCACGGGGCGATGTAGGTCGTTTTGACGGTAGTGTAAAATTCCGCTGCATAGCTGCCCTGCTCCCGGGTGCCGTAGCTGGAGCCTTTCCGGCCGCCGAAGGGCACGTGATAATCTACCCCAGCCGTGGGAAGATTCACCATCACCATGCCGGCCTGGGAATGACGTTGGAAGTGGCTGGCATACTTCAGCGCGGAGGTACAGATTCCGGCGGAAAGGCCAAATTCGGTATCATTTGCCACCACCAGGGCAGTTTCATAATCCTTCACCCGGATGATGCCGGCGATAGGGCCGAAGATCTCTTCGCGATTGATCCGCATATCGTTGTGAGTTCCGGTAAATAGTGCCGGGGCCATGTAAAACCCCTCTGTGCCGCGCTTCAGGCGCTCACCACCATAAGCCAGGGTCGCGCCTTCTTCTGCGCCGACCTCCAGATAGGCGAGATTTTTTTGAAGTTGAGCGTCATCCACCACCGGCCCCATTTCGGTTCCTTCCTTCAAGGCATCGTCTACTTTTAATCCTTTCAGCCGTTCAATGACCGCATTTACAAACCGGTCGTGAATACCATCGGTTACGATCAAGCGACTGGAGGCGGTGCAGCGCTGGCCGGTGGAAAAATAAGCGCCGTTAACCGCAGCATTGACCGCCGTCTTCAGATCGGCATCGTCGAGCACCACCAGGGGATTTTTACCGCCCATTTCCAATTGTACTTTGGCGCGGCGCTGCACGCACTGCACTGCAATCTTGCGACCGACCTCGATCGATCCGGTAAAGCTGATTCCGTCGACATCTTTATGATTCACCAGTTTCTGCCCCACGCTTTCGCCCCCGCCCATCACCATATTAAACACCCCGGCCGGCAAACCGGAGCGGGAGAGGATCTCTGCCAGGGCCCAGGCGCAGCCCGGGGCCAGCTCCGCCGGCTTGAACACCACCGCATTGCCATAGGCCAGCGCCGGGGCAATTTTCCAGGCCGGGATAGCGATGGGGAAGTTCCAGGGGGTGATTACGCCGACCACCCCCAGGGGCTCACGGGTGATCTGCACATCAACCCCGGGGCGCACCGAGGGAATTTTTTCACCGGCCAGGCGAAGTGCTTCTCCGGCATAGAACTTGAAAATCTGCCCGGCCCGGCCGACCTCTCCCATCCCTTCCGGAAGGGTTTTACCCTCTTCCCGGGAGAGCAGCCGCCCGAGTTCCGCCTTGCGGGCCAGGATCTCGCTGCCGATAAAATCGAGTATATCAAAGCGCTGCTGCGGGGTGCTACCCGCCCAACCGGACGCCGCCTGCCGCGCGGCAGCAATCGCCTGTTCGGCAAGCTCACTATCGCCGTCGGCGTAAACTCCTACAATGTCGCTGGTATCCGAGGGGTTGATGTTTTTCCGGGATTTCCCGTTACCGACCCATTCACCGTTGATATAATGTTTCATGACGTTCATTTGTGACCTCTTGCTTTTTTCTGATGATTAATTTGCTGAGGGCTGAGGGCTGAGGGCTGAGGGCTGAGGGCTGAGGGCTGAGGGAAATTATTTAGTAAATACTTGACCAAACCTTAAATATTTTTTTGCGCTTACTCTGCGTCTTTGCGCCTTTGCGTGCGTCTTAAAGTGTCATCTGTGTACGCTCTACGAAAATTCCGGCAACTCCGGCCGCGTCGCCAAAGCAGTATCGATAATCTTCAACACCCGCTCCCGCTCTTCTCCTGCCAACGGGAGGCGCGGCGCCCGCACCGTTTCGCTGCCCACACCCACTCGTGCTTCAGCCAGTTTAATATTCTGTACCAGCTTGGTTGACACATCCAGATGCAGCAGGGGCATGAACCAGCGATAAATTGCGCGGGCCTCTTCAATTCGGCCCGCCTTGGCGAGGTGGTAGATGGCTACGGTTTCCCGGGGAAAGGCGCATACCAGGCCGGCCAGCCAGCCGTCGGCGCCCAACAGCAGGCTTTCCAGGGCCAGATTGTCTACCCCGCAGAACAGCCGGTAGCGGTCGCCGACCCGGTTGATGATGTCGGTGATGCGCCGGATATTGTCGGAAGATTCCTTGATGGCGGCAAAGGCCGGCTCATCGGCCAGTTCGGCGAACATCTCAGGCGTGACATCCACCCCGTAGGCCACCGGGTTATTGTATATCATGATCGGGCGTTCTGCCGACTGTGCCACGCTGCGAAGATATTGCAGGGTTTCCCGGCGATCGGAAACATAGCGCATCGGTGGCAGGAGCATGAATCCGTCGGCGCCTTTTTGGGCACCCGTCTTCACCAGTTCGCATGCCGCAGCAGTGGTGGTTTCCGCCACGGTGAGCAGCACCGGTACCCGGCCGCCGCTTGCTGTCACCGCTGTCTGCAGCACCTCCAGCTTCTCGGCAATCGAAAGCACCCCGTTCTCCCCCAACGATCCGGCAACTACCAGGCCGTGCACTCCGTTTGTGATCTGAAATTCGCAATGAGCTGCAATGGCATCGCGGTCTACCGATGCATCACTGCGAAACTTGGTGGTAATGGCGGGAAATACCCCGGCCCAATCTGTTCGCATACTGCCTCCTGAGACGCTGTTGGTTTTTGGTTGTTGGTTCTTGGCTGTTAGTGTATGGCACAGATGCCGTACATCAGCGCCATCGTAAGCTTACAGTCTTTTGTAATATATCAGCAGTATATCAATTTTCCAAGACAAAAAAAATACGCTCATACTGAGGACTGAGTAATGCGGAGCACTTTTGCATGGGGCATGGCGCATGGGGCATGGTGTATTACAGTGCGGGTGTCGGAACCTGCGCTTGCACATGACGGCGCCATGCACCATGCCCTTTGCCCCATGCGATAAAACGTTACACGGTGCTCAGTATGAGCGAAAAAATATGGGTAGAAGGGTATAGGCGCAGGGATATGCAGTGCCAGTACTGACTATCTCCATATACCCTTCTACCCATATTTCAAAATTTGGCTTGACTTTTTGTGGAATGGGTGTGATGTTCCGGACGCTGCATGTGAAGGGGCGGCTGCCTTTGTGGCGTGACGATGTATCAGCAATCAACTGAATCCAGACATGAGAGATATTGATTCATTGAGTGATTCCGAACTTGCCCGGGCGGTAAGCGATTCTGATGGCGAGGCGTTTCAGACGCTTTATTATCGCTATTATGAAAAGTTATATTACTTCATCTGGTACCGGATTCGCTCTACTGAAGCCGCTCGAGACATTACCCAGGAATTGTTTTCGCGGGTATGGCATCACCGCATGTCGCTGGATCCGGGGAAATCGATCAAAGCCTACCTTTATCGCATCGCCAACAACCTGGTTATCAACCAGTTCCAGAAACAAACCATCGAAAAGAAATACCTGAACACCCTCGAGCCGGACCGCTTTGTGACGACACCCAGCGAGAATTTCGATCTGAAGGACAAAATCGGCCAGGCCATCGACAATCTGCCGGAGAAACCGCGCACCGTCTTTATGCTGCATCGTTTCGAAGGCTTTACCTATGCGGAAATCGCACAAAGCCTGGAGGTGTCGGTCAAGACGGTAGAAAAGCGGATGAGCCATGCCCTGAAATTACTTCGCGAGGCGCTGGAAGCTTTTTTGTGAAACGACTTGCATGGGGCATGGGGCATGGGGCGAAGATACGCAGTGGCATGACAATGATTTCAGATATAAAATCGACTTCATGATAAATTTTAGTGTAAATTTCCAGATAAACATACAAGGTCACTGAGCGGCGCTATGCCCCATGCCCCATGCGAAAATCATTATCGCACAGAAACTTTTGATAGGGTTTTGCCCGGTTTGCCGGTATGATATTTAAAAACCTGAGGGAATGAGAGAAAAGGAATCGGATCGATGGAACGTGATGATGCATATATAATTCTCAGCCGGATATTTTCCGGCGAGATATCCGCTGAGGAAAAGATAAAGATCGAGCAGTGGATGGCGGCGGCGCCTGAGAATCGCCTATTATATAAAGAAGTGGCGAGGCTTCTGGAAACGGCCGTTCCTCCCCCCAGACCTCCGTTGCCGGACATCGATAGCGAATGGCGCCGACTGGCGGGTGAACTTCGCTTTGTGCTGGACCGGAAGCCCCATGCCGTCAGAGCGAAACCGGGAGCATCTTACTGGAAAAGATTGGCCGCGACATTTCAATTCTCCGGCATGCTGCGCCCGGCAATGGTCCTGGCGGGAAGCGTGCTATTCCTGGCAGTAGCGGTATTGCTGTGGCAGTTCCTCAATCCGGCAGGAACAATTGAATACAGTACTGTCGATTCCCGTGATACCGTTACCCTTCCCGACGGCTCGTATGTAGAATTGAATCATCACAGCAGCATCCGCCTTTCCCGGGATTTTTCCGGCGCATACCGGGAGGTCGAATTACAGGGCGAAGCCTATTTTGAAGTCAAGAACGATCCGGGGCATCCATTTCGGGTCAGCACCGCAAGTTCTCAATTGGAAGTGCTGGGTACCCGGTTTAATGTGCGCGCTCGCCAAGCGGAGACCCAGGTGGTGGTGACCGAAGGCCGGGTGGCCCTGAAAACGAAATTCGCCAATGCTGATGCTCCGGAGGTGCAGTTACATTCCGGCGAAATGAGCCGTGTGATCGCGGGACAGCCTCCGGCACCGCCGCGGCCGGTGGAAACCGACCGCCTGCTCGGCTGGCGTGAGGGAAAGATCGTCTTTTATCAGACCGATTTGCCGGAAATTGCCAGTGAATTATCACAGATCTTCGCCACCGGCATTCGCCTGGAAGTTCCCGGAGCAGATACACTCAGCGTTACCGGAACCTTTGAGCGACAATCCTTGCCAAACATCATTCATTCGATATGTTTAACCCTAAGTCTTGAATATCGCGAGGAAGGTGATTATATTGTTCTTTTTGTTAAAGAATGATGAGATCACTATATGCGGTATGCTAAACCGTCTTTTTGCCGGATCTGGTTGCTGGCCGGGCTTGTGCTGCTGCTGGCCGGACCGGCATGGTCTTCCGAATTAAAAGAGCGGCGCTTATCGCTTCACTTCGACAACCTGCCGTTGAACGACGCCTTGCAACAACTGCAATCCGAATATGACCTGCATTTTGTCTATAGTGATGACCTGGTCAAGCGGATCAAAGTGAATTGCCATCACGACAACCTTCCCCTGAGCCGGGCGCTTGAGATCCTGTTCGCCGGCAGCGGCATCGATTACCGCATCGTCAATTCCCGTCAAATCGTGCTGATTAAATCTCCCCGGCGGCCCATTCGCAAGTTTGACGTCCGGGGATATATTTACGATGGAGAAAATGGCGAGCCCCTGCCCTATGCCAATAGTTACATTACCGGCACCAATATGGGTACCGTCTCCAACGTAGATGGGTATTTCGTGTTGGTGAACGTGCCGGAAGGCCCGCATGAACTGACGATTGAATATCTCGGCTATGCCCCGGCCCGAATCCCGCTGACGCCGCGCTCCCCCTCCCCTGCCCTTCGGATTGAGTTACAGCCGAATCTGATTCCGGGCAGCGATGTTGATGTCACCGAGCAGGCTTCAGAAGTGATGCAACTCTCCCGGGAAAGCGGAGAGGTTCGCTTCTCGCCCAAACTGCTTCCGCTGCTGCCTTCGGTGGGTGATGAGGACATCTTTCGCTCTCTGCAACTGCTGCCCGGGGTGCGCAGCGCCGGGGACGGTTCTTCCGGGCTGCATATCCGCGGCGGTCGGCCGGATCAGAATCTGGTGCTGTTTGACGGGATGACCATCTACCATGTCGATCATTTCTTCGGCTTTCTCAGTGCCTTTAATAGCAGCGCGGTGAAGGATGTGCGCATATTCCGGGGAGGTTTTCCCGCCAAGTATGGCGACCGCACCTCCGGCGTA
Source organism: Calditrichia bacterium (assembly GCA_020635015.1). GTDB lineage: Bacteria > Calditrichota > Calditrichia > RBG-13-44-9 > J075 > JACKAP01. The sequence goes on from JACKAP010000003.1 coordinate 220,645, forward strand.
ATCGAACTGACCGGCAAATCCGGAAGCCAGGATCATCTGGATGTCGGGTTGGGGGTAAACCTGCTTAGCAGCCGGGCGTATGCTTCTGTCCCGCTTAAAGGCCGGGGCGCCTGGCTGTTTTCCGCCCGGCGCTCTTATAGCGACTTTCTACAGAGTAAAGCTTATAACAATATCGTCAATCTTTTTTTCAAAGAAGAGTCCGATGCCGTCAGTACCTATTCCGATGCCGGCCAGCTGGTGCAACTGCAGCCGAGCGTATATTTCTACGATATCAACAGCAAGCTGACCCTGAATCCCAGCCGCCGCGATGTGCTATCACTGAGTTTCTATGGCGGCCGGGACCACCTCGATATTCTGCAGGAACTCAATCTCAATCCCTCTCCGGCCGACACCAATATCGCTTTAAATATTAACGAAACTGTCAAATGGGGCAATATCGGGATCAGCGGCAAATGGTCGCGGATCTGGAGCTCCCGGTTCTATTCGAATTTGAATATCGCCCGCTCCTGGTACAATAGCCAGTATCGTGAAGACCTTGATATTGCCTCGGTGGATGGCACACCGCTCAGCTATCAGTTTTTTGAAGACAACCGGGTTCGCAATACCCGGATCACTTTGGACAATGAATGGCAACTATCCCATAACGGCAAACTGGAGTTCGGTGCCGCCTGGACCGATGCCAATATCCGCTATCAATATGTGCAGGGTGACACGGCAACGGTATTGAACGAAGACCGCCAGTCCATTCAGGGGGCGTTATATGGGCAGGGAAAAATTGCCGTAACCAGCCGCCTGGACTTCACTGCCGGCATGCGCTCAACTTATTATGCGCTCCTCCAGAAATTTTATTTGGAACCGCGGGTTTCTTTCGTATATTCGCTCTCGGGTGCCTGGAATCTGAAAGGCGCCTGGGGGCATTATCACCAGTTTTTAAAGAATATCATCACGGAAGATCTTTTACAACGCAGACAAGGTTTTTGGCTTCTCGCCAACCGTCAACTGCCTCCCGAATTTGCCGAACATTTCATTGCCGGCATCGGTTACGAAACGCCGGATTACCGCTTTGATGTCGAAGGGTATGTAAAGCAGATTCGCGGATTAACCCAATATTCCCTTCGATTTACCGGAGATTATGCGCAATTTGACACGCGCGAATTGTTCCTGGAGGGTAGCGGCAGCGCAAGAGGCCTGGAGATCTTTGCCCAGAAAAAGCGGGGTAAGTTCAGCGGCTGGGCCAGTTACGCGGTTTCCCGAAGCGAACATCGCTTTCCCGGTATCAACACCAACCGCTATTATCCGGCCAATAACGACCAGACTCACGACCTCAAACTGGTTGGTCAGTATGCCCTCGGGCGCTGGCATTTTTCGGCGACCTGGATGTATGCCAGCGGTCGGCCGTACAATGCCCCGGAAACCCAGTATTTTATTACCTTGCTGGATGGAACCGTGCAGCGGCATTTTTATCTGGGGGACCGCAATGGCGACCGCTTGCCGGATTATCACCGTCTGGATATCAGTGCGGCAGTGCATCTCAAGAGCCGCCGGGCAAATTGGGAATTTGGCGTATCGATTTTTAATCTTTATGATCATGAGAATGTGTGGTACCGTAAATACAACTTGTTTAACGATCCGGTATCGGCCCGCGATGTAACAATGCTGGGAGTTACACCGAATCTGTTTTTCAAGGTGAACTTAAAATAGGTGTAACTATTCAGCCCACGAAAGATGCGAATATGTAAGTGTATGATGAAATACGATATCTTATAGATAAAGAATTCTTCTTTACGTAGCATGTTAGTTTCTTTCGAGTGTTTAGTGGGCTGAATAATTAAAAGTAGACTCAAGGAATCAGATGAAAACTGGCTACATCCTGCCCGGGGCGGCGCTTTGGTTTCTCTTATTGACCTGGTCTTGCAGCAACAGCACCGCTGTCGACGAGAGCGCTTCCCGCCGGTTGGTGGTTCAGGCCTATCTCTTCTCCGGCCAGCCGGTCGGCAATATTCAACTGACGACCACTTTTCCCCTGAGCAGCACCGACAGCATTGCCCCGCCGGTCAACGATGCCGCCGTCACCCTGATCAAAAATGAACAGCGCTATGCGCTTACCAATACCAACGAATCCGGGTTTTATCATTACCCCGGAACCGATCTCTATGTCGATCCCGGCGACATTTTTCATCTGGAAGTGAACTACCGGGAAGCAGTTATTACTGCAAGCACCATCGTGCCGGCAGTGCCCGGAAATATCCATATCTCCGACGACCTCCTGCTGATCCAGGAAACCGTCAACCCGCTGCCGGATATCGAGATGGCCTGGGATATTCCCGGTTTCGGCGGAGATTACTTTTTGGTGGTAATCGAAAATATCGACACCAATCCCCGGATGCTGGAAGGCATCAACCACAACCCGCCACTGGTAACTCCCCGGGGAATTTTTATCGGCGCCTCTGAAGCGCATTTGACCCTGCCCTTTACCAGCAAAGGCATTTCCCGGCTGCCCCAGGTGGACGATCCAGACCTGTTCATTTCCTATCCCACCTCAGCCCAAACATTCTCCATCACCCCGGCCGAACTGACCCATTCCGGCAAACACCTCGCCCGGGTGTTCAGAATTAATCAGGAATATGCAGATCTCTACATCTCCCAGCAGCAGAATGCCCACGATCTCAATGAGACGCTCAGCAATATCCGCAACGGCCTGGGCATCTTTACCGCATTCAGCAGCAGTGACAGCCTGTTCTTCCGGGTAAGGCAGAAGTGATCTTTTTAAATACTTTGTCCACGGATTACACGGATTATCACTGAAGATATGAAAAAATCCGTGTAATCCGTGGTTTCAAAAAGGAACCTGAGATATTAGCACGGTTTCCATAGGGTTTTTGACAACTTGGATGTATCAACTAAGGTAAGCTAAACAACGGGGCATATCCAATATCTAACATCCAACATCGATCATTGAACGCTTCACTTAAACCAAATCATCACAATTAACCCAATATCCCCACAGAAACGGAAAGGATCCGTATGAAGACAGGTACAGTACGCAGTATGTGGTTGCTGTTAATGCTGCTATTCCTGGGCAATATCATGTTCGCCCAGAGCAGCAAAACAGCGCCGGACCAGCGTGTCTGGAGTGTAAAATACTGGAACAAGATGGCGGCAGAAGGTTATGCGGAATATAATCCGCAAATCCAGTTTGCCCCGGCGGAATTCACCGGCAGCGGCATCGATGCGCTGAGCGTCATGGTGGATGACTCCCCGGACGTGCCGGTGATCAATGCTGGCAATACCACCCAGAGCGAAAACTCGATTTTCGTGAATCCGCTTGATCCCCTTAAAGCATTAAACTCAAATAACTCGACCGAAAACCCGGTTGGTGCGCTCTACGGTACCAGCGGCTTCATGACCGCTGACGGCGGGCTCACCTGGGGCGGTTCGGTGCAGGGCACCGGCGGCTCCAACAGTGGCGACCCGGCCGCGGTGATCGACCTGAACGGCCGTTATTTTGTCGGTTACATTGCCGACGATCTGGGCCAGGGCGTTGCTTATTCCGACGATGAAGGCCAGACCTGGACCCATGTGCAGGCGGCCCCGAGCCCCGGCGGCTTTTTTGACGTGCTCGATAAGAACCACCTCTGGGTGGATAACAGCCCGAGCAGCCCGCATGAAGGCAACCTTTACGCTGCCTGGACCCGTTTCCAATCCGGAAGTCCCAATGATTCCGAAATCGAAGTGGTGCGTTCTACTGACGGCGGCCTTACCTGGTCGGCTCCGATCAATGTCAGCTCGGCGGTCAACGCCGGCAGCCACAACCAGGGCGTTCACATTCAAACCGGTCCCAACGGCGAAGTGTACGTCACCTGGGCGATCTACGATGCCTTCCCGGCGGATGAAACCGCCATGGGGCTGGCAGTCTCCCTCGACGGCGGCGCCACCTACTCCACGGCAGTACGGGTGATCAACAACATCCGCGGTATCCGCAATACCACCGCCGGCAAGAACCATCGGGTTGCTTCCTTCCCGAGCACCGCAGCAGACATCTCCGGCAGCGGCAATAATGGTACACTTTATGTGATCTGGCCCAATGTTGGCGTTCCCGGCACCAACACCGGTACTGATGTGGATGTCTACATGAGCAAATCATCCGACGGCGGCGCGACCTGGTCGACCCCTTCGCGGGTGAACCAGGATCCGTCAGGCCTGGGTAAAAAGCACTACCACTGCTGGATCACCTCCGACCCGGAAACCGGGAATCTGAGCGTGATCTTTTACGATGACCGCGACGTCTCCTCGACCGATTGCGAAGTGTATGTCGCCAACTCCCTTACCGGCGGCGACACCTGGGAAGATTTCAAGGTAAGCGACGTCAGCTTCACCCCGGCGCCGATCCCCGGTCTGGCCGGCGGGTATTTTGGCGACTACCTGAGCATCTCCGCCCGGGGCGGACGGGTCTATCCTTGCTGGACCGACAACCGCAGCGGTTCTGCGCTGACCTACGTCTCCGTATTTCAGTTGGCCGATCCGGATGATCCCAATCCCCCGGATGCATTTGACGCTTACAGCGATTATCTCACCCCCACAGATATGGCCCTGAGCTGGACCGATCCCACCACCCTGGTGAACGGCACCCCGATCACTTCCAGCGATTTTGAGATCCTCATCTCCCGCGACGGTACGCAGATCGCCACCGTGGCCGGCGGGGTTGAAGGCTATACCGACACCGGGCTGAGTGACGGCACCCTCTATGCCTATACGGCAGTGACTCGCCTGCTGCTCAACGACAGCACCAGCCTGGCGGTCGGGAAATCCTGGCATGCCGGCGGTTCCCCGGTGCCGGCCGCGCCGGCTAACCTGGTCTGCGACGGCTCCAGCACCGTGGATGCGGTACTGACCTGGAACGACCCCACCACCCAGAACGACGGCACCCCCCTGGACGATCTCGACTCCCTGCGCATTTGGCGTGACGGCGTGGTGGTTGCCACCGTGGCGCCCGGTGTGGAAACCTACACCGACGTGCCGGCCCTGGGCTTCGTCTATCAATATGCGGTTACGGCGGTCGATGACGAATCGCCCCGTAATGAGAGCAATCCGAGTAACGTCGTAGACTGTTATGTTGGCTCCACCCCCAAATACCTGGTGTGGGTCGGCCCGGATGCGGCCGCCGCCAGCGCGCAGAGCGGCGACTCTATCTTTGCCGCCCTGGTGGCCAACGGGGAAAGCTCTTACCTGACCAACGATCTGTTCGAATTCGGTAATGACCTGAGCATCTACGACGGCGTGTTTGTGGTGCTGGGGATCTTCTCCAACAACCACACCATCGGCTCCGGCGATCCGGAAGGCCCGGCCCTGGATGCCTACCTGGCCGGAGGCGGAAAGATCTACCTGGAAGGCGGCGATTGCTTCAATTACGATCCGGAAGTCGGCGGCTACCAAATCCGTCCCTGGTTCGACCTGGATGACGGCCCGGACGGCAGCGGCGACCTCACTGCAATCACCGGCTTGAATGATCTTTCTGCGTTCTCCTTTAACTACGTGGGCGAGAACAACTGGATGGATGAACTGCAACCGGTCACCTCTATTCCGATCTGGCAGAACAGCGGAAACAGCGACATGAGTGGGGTGTATTACGCAGGCTACAATGGCGGTACCGGCTCGGCGATCGGCGTAGTGCCTTCCTTCGGCGGCCTGGTGGACAGCCCCACCCCGGTCAGCAAGCTCCAACGCCCGCTGGCGGCTTCGGAAGTGGTGCGCAAAGCAGCCGATAATGGCTTCAAAACCCGCCAGGAACGTGAAGCGCAACCTTTCGTGAAGAAAGCAGCCTATTATCCGGAATTGAAAGCCAACCGCAAACAGCCGGGCGAGCTCTACCGCATTAATGCCGACGGCGGTCTGGAAATGCTTGCCAACACCAAAGTCGACCTGATGGCGGCCTATCTGGACTTGCTTGGCGCCGGCAGCAGCAGCGGTGCCAATCCGAATCCCCCGGCCGACTTCACGGCTTACAGCGATTATACCACCCCCACGGATATGGCCCTGAGCTGGACCGATCCCAGCACCTACGGCAACGGCGATCCGCTGACCGACTTCACCATCGAAGTCTACCGTGACGGCGGTTTTGTGGCGTCCGTGGCAATGGGGACCGGAAACTATACCGATACCGGCCTGACCGACGGCCAGGTATACAATTATGAAATTTATGCCAAGGATCTGAACGACAGCACCAGCACCCCGGTCGCCGCCAGTTGGACCGCCGGCGGTGCAGCCACGCCTTCCGCTCCGGATAGTTTGGAGGGAGTGGGCGGTCCCACCGAAGCCGTGCTGACCTGGACGGATCCGACCACCCAGATCGACGGCACCCCGCTGGATGACCTCGATCATATCAACATCTACCGCGACGGCGCGCTGATCGGCAGCGTTCCCGCCGGCACCGGCACCTACACCGACACCCCGCCTCAAGGCGTTAGCTACGACTACCACGTCACGGCGGTGGATAACGAAGTGCCGGAAAATGAGAGTGCGCCCAGCAATACCGCCGGCGTTTACGTGGGCGGCACCACCAACTTCCTGGTCTGGGTAGGCCCGGACGCGGCCGGCGCCGGTGCGGCGAGCGGCGACTCGATCTTTGCCGCCCTGGCTGCTAACGGTGAGAGCGTGTTCCTGACCAACGACCTGTTCGAGTTTGGCAACGACCTGAGCGTCTACGAAGGGATCTTCGTGGTGCTGGGGATCTTCTCCAATAACCACGTGATTGCCGCTACCGGCCCCGAAGGCCCGGCCCTGGATGCCTACCTGGCAAACGGCGGACGTATCTACCTGGAAGGCGGCGACTGCTTCAACTACGATCCGGAACAGGGTGGCTATCAAATCCGTCCCTGGTTCGATCTCGATGACGGCCCCGACGGCAGCGGCGACCTGGCCGGCGTCAACGGTTTGAACGATCTCTCGGCGTTTAACTTCTCCTATGCCGGTGAGAATAACTGGATGGATGAATTGCAGCCGCTCGGATCCACGCCGGTATGGCAGAACAATGCCAACACCGACATCAGCGGCGTATTTAACGTCGGGTACAATAACGGCGGCGGCCGCGCCATCGGCGTGGTGCCTTCCTTTGGCGGCCTGGTGGACAGCCCCTCGCCGGTAAGCCCCTATCTGCGGCCCCTGGCAGCTTCGGCAGTACCGCATAAGCCGGCTACCCAGGCGCAGAAAATCCGTGCGGAACGCGGCGAAGCTTATGTCCTCAAGAAAAAAGGCGCCTACCGTCCCGAACTGAAAGCCAACCGCAAGAAGCCGGGCGAACTCTATCGCATCAAGCCGGGCGGCGGGCTGGAAATTCTCGCCAATACCAAGGTGGATCTGATGGCTGCCTACCTGGAGCTGTTCCGCTCCACCGGCGCGCCAGCGATCAGCGTGGTACCGACCGCTCTGGCGGACACCCTGTTCGTGGATGGGACCAATGATCACATCGTGACTGTCAGCAATGCCGGCGGCACCCTGGCCGGGGACCTGACCTACAGCATCACCGAAAACCCGGCGGTCGATTGGCTGAGCGCCACCCCGCTGAGCGGCACCCTGGGCGCCAACAGCAGTGATGAAATTACCGTGAGCCTGGATGCCAGCGGTCTGGCCGCAGGCGATTACTCCACCACCCTGGAAGTTGCCAGCAACGACACCTCCAATTCGCTGGTAACCGTCACGGTAGACCTGCATGTGAGTGATCCCCCGATCATCAATGTCAACCCGACGGAAGTGTCGGAAGTGCTGAACGCCGTGGGCGACTCGGTAGACGTTCCGATGCAGCTGTCCAATACCGGCGGCGCGCCGCTGGTGTGGTCGGCGACCGTGGTGGCATTTAAAAATGGCCGCGTGGTAACGGGCAAAAACGGCAGCAAAGGCCCGGCCGGCAGCGATTACCACCAACGCAACAGTGAATTCCCCTATGTCGCGGTGGTAACGGAAGACACCTGGGATCTGCAGTTCAGCGCCAACCTGGAAGTCGTAACCGGCGCGCTGGGCAATGCCGGTTCGGAATTCGACGGCACCTACTACTACACCACCCGCTGGGCCACCAACCTGCTGCACAAGATCGATATGGGCGGCAATCTGGTGGAAGAATTCTCAGTCAGCGGCGTGACCGGCCTGCGCGACCTGGCCTTCGACGGCACCTACATGTATGGCGGTGCAGCCGGCAATACCATCTACCAGATGGACTTCAACAGCAAAACCCTGGTCGGCACCATCAGCTCGCCGGTGGCGGTGCGTCATATCGCCTATGACGAAGCCAATGACGCCTTCTGGGTAGGCAACTGGGATACCGATGTGGCACTGGTGAGCCGCAGCGGCGCCACCCTGTCGACGATTTCCGCGGCAGCGCATGGCCTGGGCGGGATGTATGGCTCAGCCTACGATAAGTATTCCACTGGCGGTCCCTACCTGTGGCTCTTTGACCAGGGCCTGGGCGCGGGCTTCCCGCAGCTGCTGCATCAGATCGACCTGAGCAGCAACACCCCGACCGGTGTGACCTATGATGTGACCACCGACTTCCCGACCTCGGCCGGTATTGCCGGCGGTCTGTTTGTCACGGAAGGGATTGTCTCCGGCACCGTTTCACTCGGCGGTCTGTTGCAAGGCACGCCGGACAACTTGTTTGCCTATGAACTGACTGCCGGCGGCGGCGCCGGCGGCTGGGTAAAACTGGTGGGCAACACCGCGGGCGTGATCAATCCGGGTGATTCCGACGGTTTCCTCGTGCGCCTCACCGCGCTGCAAGCGGATACGACCTTCACCGGCGAGTGCGTCATCGCGACCAATATCCCCGGTGCAGAATTGGTCAATATTCCGGTAACCCTGCATGTGAGCGCCACCGGGATTGAAGACAATCAACCGCTGCCAACCACCTATGCGGTGAGCAAGAACTATCCCAACCCCTTCAACCCGACCACTACGATTGGTTATCAGCTGCCGGAAGCTTCGGATGTGAAGCTGGTGATCTACAACGTGCTCGGTCAGAAGGTGCGCACCCTGGTGAATGCCCGGATGCAAACCGGCCGCTATCAGGCGGTGTGGGATGCCCATAACGATGCCGGTGCGCCGGTGGGCAGCGGCATCTACATCTACCGCTTCGAAGCAGGCAGTTTCTCCAAAACCCAAAAAATGATTCTGCTCAAGTAGTATGATTTGACCCGGACGACGGGTCAAACCATACTTTATCTTTTGGGTGTTTATATTGTTTTTCAGCCCCGATCCTTGCTGGGTCGGGGCTTTTTTATTGGATTTCCGGGTGGTGTTGAATAAATTGGCGGTGTCAGTTGTAATTCCCCTTTTATAGCCGCACTATGCATAGTGCGGCTATAAAAGGAAGCCCGTATAACCGGTGCTGCCCAGATACTAGAAAACAACAAAATCCTTAGTTACCCAATGTTGGTAAGTATGAAACAAAGACGCAATTGTGCCCAACTGTTGATCTTATTGATAATACCCGCTACCCTGCTTGCTCAGAAACCCACCGGCAATCACCGGCTGGAAATCATTACCGACCCGGTCGAAGCCAGTTACCGCAAGCAAAATATGCGCATCAGCCGGGAAAGCGGGGTGCCGCTGGCACTCTACCGGGTCGATTATCCCCTCAAGGGAACCGCTGCATCTCCGGAAGCACAATCCAGACAATATTTGCGGGCAAATGCTGCATTGTTGCAGCTATCCCCCGATCTTGCCGGCCTGCAGCATGTGGCCACCGTCGAAACGCCCGGGGGCTATCACGTGCGTTTCCGGCAGCAGGTGCAGGGATATCCGGTCTATCAAAGCACCCTTGTGGTCAGCCTTGACCGCCGCAATCGGGTGGTTTTTGTAATGAACGGATTTAAGCCGGCGGCCCGGCTCTCCCACACCGCCCCCAGCCTGTCTCGTGCGGAAGCTGCACAGATCGCCCGACGCTATCTGGATGTCGTGTCTATCCCGTATTTCGAGCAGGCAGAGACCGTGATCTATTGCCGCCGCGGTGTTTCCCGTCTGACGCACCGGATTGCGATCGGTTTTGTCGGCCAGTATGGCGGCAATTGGGAGATCCTGGTCGATGCCGCCAGCGGGGAGGTCTTCCGGGCGGAAGATAAAACCTGTTATCACGGCGGCCCCCAAGCGCCGCAGGAGAATCGCAGTGACGGCAGCGCCTGGGTGTTTGACCCCGATCCCCTCACCCGGGCGGGGGTCTTCTATGGAGGCGATTATGCCGACCAGGATGACGCCGACACCGGCGCCCTCACCGGGCAATTAATAACCGCCGTTTTGCCGGAGATCACCCACGATGGCGGCCTGTATCATCTTGAAGGGCCGTATGCGAAGATCTTTGATTGGGACATCCCCCTGAAGGGCGAGTTCAGCCAGGACAGCAGCAACTGGTTCTTTACCCGCAGTCCCGATGCCTTCGAAGCTGCCAACCTCTATTATCACATCGACAAATCGATGCGCTACATTCATGATGTGCTTGGATTTGCAATCATGCCCATCCAGTATGCCGGCGGGGTGAAGGCGGATCCGCACGGCTGGAACGGCGCGGATCAATCGGCCTACCTTCCCTTTACCGGCTGGCTCAGCTTTGGTGAAGGCGGAGTGGATGACGCGGAAGATCCCGACGTGATCCTCCATGAACTGGCCCACGGGCTGCATGATTGGCTGACCAATGGAGATTTTTCCCAGGTTGAAGGGCTGAGTGAAGGGTGCGGCGATTACTGGGCTGCCTCCAACAATCGAAGCAGCGGGTTTTGGTCCCCTTCCGATCCGCAATATCACTGGGTCTTCCAGTGGGACGGACACAATCCCTTCTGGAGCGGCCGGCGCACCGATTATGCCGTTCCCTACCCCGGCGGGCTGGTCGGCAACATCCACACCGACGGGCAGATCTGGTCTTCTACCCTGATGCAAATCTATCAGGATATCGGTAGAACCGCCACCGACGCCAATCTGCTGGAATGCCTGGCCATGACCAACAGCATCACCTCGCAGGAGGATGCCGCCCAGGCGTTTCTCCAGGCCGATATCAATCTGCATGGCGGGGTGCACCTCAGCGCCATCGAATACCGGTTCTCGCAGCGCGGATACAACATCAGCCTGCCTGCTCCGGTGATCACCCACCAACCTTTAAAAGATGTTAAGGATCTCTTCGGCCCCTACCCCGTCACCGCTACAGTCACCGCCGCGGCCCCGTTAACCGCGGTGAAACTGATTTACGGGCACGGCGGCGTATTTTCCGACACGCTGGAGATGGTTCCCGGCGGCGATGAATACAGCGCGGCGATTCCCGGCATCGGAACCCCGGCCATCTATCAATACTACATCTACGCTGAGGATGCCGGCAGCCTGGCCAGCACTCTGCCGGACGGTGCACCCGTCCAGTTCTTTAGCTTTACCACCGGGCCGGATCAGACACCTCCCCAGATTGTGCATACACCGATCAGTATTGCCAACTGGTATAATCTCCCGGTTTTACTCAATGCCGACGTACGGGATAATTACGCCGTGGAGCGGGTGTGGGCGGAATATCAAATCAACGGCATTGCCCAGCCGTTTTTCGAGTTGTCTCATCAGCAAGGTGATCTGTACAGCGGGTACTTTCCCTTTGACAGCAGTGTAGTGCAAATCGGAGATCTGATCAGCTACCGCATCCTGGCTCGGGACAATGCCGCTGCCGCCAACCAGTCGGCGCATCCGGTGCAAGGATATCATACCTTTCCGGTGATGAATATCTTCCGCACCACCCGCCTGGTGAATATCCCGATCCCCGACGGCGACCCGGCCGGGGTCGAGGATGTGATCAATGTCGCCGGCACCCAGGGGATGGCCATCGTGGATGTCGATTTTGTTTTCCGGGCCAACCATAGCTGGGTGGGCGACCTGAGCGTAAAGCTTGCCGCGCCGGACGGCCAGCAGATTACCCTGCTGGACCGCCCCGGGGTACCGGCCACCCAGTTCGGCTGCCCGGGGAACGGCCCGGAAATTACCCTGGATGATGAGGCTGCACAAAGCATTGAAACCATCGTTTTTGACGATGATGACCTGGTCAGCGGCATTTTCCGCCCCGCTCCCGATGAGCTAAGCGCTTTCGACAGCCGTGATCCCGAGGGCATTTGGCTGTTGACGGTCGCCGACAATGAATTCCAGGATAGCGGATCTATTTTGGAATGGGGTTTGTCTTCACCCTGGAAAAGATTACCGCACTCGATGATAACCAGCCGGCACTTCCGGCAAACACATGCCTATTTCCCAATTACCCGAATCCCTTTAATCCGGAGACCGTTATCAGTTATCAGCTGTCAGTTGTCAGTGATGTAGAATTGAGTATCTTCGACCTGTTGGGACGGAAAGTGCGAACCCTGGTACAGCAGCCGCGGCCGGCCGGAAGCCACGCGGTGCGCTGGGACGGCCGCGATGCCCACGGCCGGGCGCTGGCAAGTGGTGTTTACGTTTGCTACCTTTCAGCCGGCGACTTCCGGCAGGCCCGCAAGATCATATTGCTGCGCTGAATAAACCGGTCCCCCCAAAAATGCGGTATCTCACGCAACGGCGGCAAAAAATGATGTAGAATGGGTTGATGGGAGGAAAAAGGATAAAGGATAAAGGATAAACTGATTACTACCCATACCCCCATCCACTCATCCGCCCATTTACTACAATCTTCATAAAAAATACTATTGGAGCAAATGCATGCCTTACGAGAAAGAGCTATCGATCGCCATCAGCGCCATTGAGAGCGCCGTCAACTTGTGCCGTGGGGTGCAGCAGAATTTAATCGCCGCCGATACCGTGGAGAAAAACGACCGGTCGCCGGTCACCATTGCCGACCTCGGCACCCAGGCGGTGGTCTTCCGGGCCGTCCACCGCGCCTTTCCCGGAGATGCGCTGATCGGAGAAGAGGACAGCAGCCAATTGCGGGAAAATGCTGAATTGCTGGAAAAAGTGCTCGGTCTGACGCAGGCCCAGGATCCCGGAATCTCGAAATCCGGCCTGCTCGAAGCGATCGATCTGGGGGCCGGGGAGACCGATTACCGCGGACGTTACTGGACCCTGGACCCGATTGACGGCACCAAAGGTTTTCTACGCGGCGATCAATACGCCATTGCTCTGGGGCTGGTCGAAAACGGTGAGGTGAAGTTGGGGGTGCTCGGCTGTCCGAATTATCCCCTGGATCCGGCGAATCCGGATCGGCGGGGAGCGATCTTTTATGCCGTGAAAGGTGCCGGCGCTTATCAGATCAATTTACAGGATGGGCTGCGCAAAAAAATTGCCGTCGACGGCCTGAATGACGGCGAGAAGGCTCGTTTCTGCGAATCGGTGGAGGCTGCCCATGCCGATCATGATGCCCATGCCGACATCTCGGCTGAGATTGGCATCACACAGCCGCCTTACCGCATAGACAGCCAGTGTAAGTATGCCGCCGTGGCCCGGGGGGATGCCTCGATTTATCTGCGGTTGCCCCGCAGCGCCAGCTACCGGGAAAAAATCTGGGACCACGCCGCCGGGGTGATTGTCGTTCAGGAAGCCGGCGGGCGGGTAAGCGATTTCAGCGGCAATCCGCTGAATTTCTCCCTGGGACGCAAACTCAGTGAAAATGTCGGCATCCTCGCCTCCAATGGTACTCTGCACGATCATACCCTCCGGGCCATCGCAAAAGTCGCGCAGTAAAACAAAGTAAAGGATGAAGGTAAAGGATGAAGGATGAAGGATGAAGGTTAAAGGTGACAATAATGGTGCACATAATGTACCTCTTATCTCCTTTTATCTTCACCCTTCATCCTTCATCCTTCATCCTTCATCCTTTCCCCTTCATCCTTTATCATTCCCCTCTCCCCTAACCGTTTCATAGAGAAAAATTTCCCCCTCCGGGAACCTTTTCAACCGGGATATAATTCAATAACCAGTCGATATTTTTAAATAAAGTTTTTGCGGTTTTGGTATTTCGTCAATGCGCAGCACACAATAAGTTGTTTTATATATATTAACAGTTCATACAAATTGTTATTGACGATCCATTCCGGTCAAGAAATGAGTTCATTGGTATACTTTGCCGGGTAAAATCGTATATACGGTAGATTTTTACCGGAAATAATGCGATGCGAGCAATGTTAGTTGCTTTTTACTAAACTTATAGCAAAAGTGACCGAATTTAACTATAAGACTTAACTAAACTTACGAGGGAGTTGTGAAAGGTTTAACCAGAGTTGATCACGAAGGAAAGCAAATGTTTGGCTGGCTGGCCCGGGTTTATGGCGGCGGAAAAACATTCTCAAAATATTTCAGCGATAAACGATATGGCAGCAAGGATGCTTCGCGCGAAAAGGCAGTCGATTATCTGAAGCAGTTAACCCGGGAAGTGCGGGAAAAATTCGCTGATTATAATCCCCGCCAAAACCAGCCCCTCTTCCGCAAAAAGCCGGGCAGCACCAACAAAACCGGGGTGGTCGGTATTCACCGCTGCGAGACGATAACCCGCGGCAAAGCGACCCTCTATTGGGCGGCTACCTGGAACGAAGAAGGAAAGCCGAAAGATAAAAAATTCTATTTCCGTAAGGATGATTACGACACCCGCCTGCGCAGCGAAGAGGAAGCCAAGAAGATGGCGATTGAATGGCGGGCCCGCAAGTTGTTGGAAATCAGCGCGACCCAAATGCCGGCCATTCAAAAGCTGAAGCGGCGTCACTTGAAAGAATTGAGCACCGTCTCGAATGATCGGCTGCTGAAAACCTGGGTGGCAGGTTTGGTTATCCGCGACTGGAGTTCCTCACTGGGATTTACCACCAGTGTGGAGGAGCGGGAAATCAAGAAATTGGAGAAGTTCCATGAGAAGCGGGTCACCGATCTGATCGATTTCCTGGGAGTCTCGGCTGCATTGTTTACCTGGGAGGATATCGATTATGACTTCGGGCGCGGTCTGTTTAAGGGCGATGTGCGCAGCCGCTGTTTCTGGAACCGTCAGGGAATTCGCACTGACGTGCTGGTGCTGGAAGACGGCGTCATCAACATCATTCAGAGCCTGGAGCCGGATCCCTATTATCTGGAGCAGCAACCAGCGGAGAAACCGCGCCGCCGCCGGCGCCGCCGCAGTATCGTATGATCATCCTTCAGCGGAGGAAACGTAAGCGTTTTCCGTTTTCAACCGGGTTCAGCCGGCCGTTATGGTAGGCCAGGTGTCCGGAAACGATGGTCGCGTCTACGGTAGAGCGAAAAGTGTATCCATCAAAAGGGGACCAGCCGCATTTCGACAACACGTTCTCCGGGCCAACGGTGAAGGGGCGATTTAAATCGACCAGCACCAGATCGGCCCAATAACCTTCCCGGATGTATCCCCGCCCATCGATCTGATAAAGCTCAGCAACGGCGTGGCTGGTTTTTTCGGCAATCAACTCCAGTGAAAAAATTCCCCGGTGATAATGCTCCAGCAGGGAAAGCAGCGCGTGCTGAATCAGGGGCAGGCCGGACGGTGCCTGAAAATAAAGTTGCGCTTTTTCTTCCCGGGTATGCGGGGCGTGGTCGGTCGCGATCACGTCGATGCGGTCTTCCCGCACCGCCTGCTGCAGGGCCGCACGGTCAGCTGCACTTTTGATAGCCGGATTGCATTTAATTCCGGCTCCCTGTGTCTGGTAATCCTCCTCCGCAAAGAAAAGGTGATGCACGCAAGCCTCAGCCGTGATATGCTTGCCGGCGATTGGACCGGGGGGAAACAGCGCCAACTCCCGGGCGGTACTGATGTGCAGCACATGCAGGCGGGCACCATGCTTCCGGGCCAGCGCCACAGCCAACGAGGATGATCGGTAGCAGGCCTCCTCGCTACGGATGGCTGGATGAAATCGGACCGGAACCTCCTCGCCGTACTGTGCGCGAAAAAGCTGCTCATTGGCTTTAATGGTAGCGGTATCTTCGCAATGGGTGGCGATCAACAGCGGTGAACTGGCAAAAATGGTTTCCAGGGTTTCCGGATTATCCACCAGCATGTTGCCGGTTGATGCGCCCATAAATACTTTTACCCCGCAGACATTGACGGGATCGACCCGCTTGATCTCCTCGACATTGTCGTTGGTCGCTCCCAGGTAAAAGGAAAAATTGGCCAGCGAGGTCTCCGCCGCCCGCTGGAATTTCGCTTCCAAAAGCGAGTTGGTAACGGTCTGCGGGTTGGTATTGGGCATCTCCATGAAGCTGGTGGTTCCCCCCGCCACTGCGGCACGCGATTCTGTCCGGATATCGCCCTTATGGGTATATCCCGGCTCCCGGAAGTGCACCTGATCATCGATCAACCCTGGCAGCAGGGTTTTGCCGGCCCCTTCGATTACCAGGTCGACCGGCCTCCCGCCGAGGTCGCCTCCGACCGCTTCGATCTTCCCCCGTTTTATCAGCACATCGCCGCTACGGATTTGCCCTTCATTGACGATGGCCGCGTTGGTGATCAAGATGGATTTCATGCCGGTTCCTGCTTTACATCCACGTTTAATGCGACCAGGTCATCTCCCAACACTGCCCGCAGGCGGTCGCCTGCTCGCAATGCCCCCACCCCGGCCGGGGTGCCGGTAAAGATCAGATCTCCGGGCATCAGGGTAAAAATAGTGGAGAGATAGGCCACCAGATTGCGAATCGGAAAAAGCATATCCCGGGTATTGCCGTATTGGCGCCGTTCGCCGTTTACCCACAGCGCAACGTCGGTTGCCGCCGGATCAGCAACCCCATCTGCCGGAATAAACTTGCTGACCGGCGCAAAGGTGTCATATCCCTTCGCTACTGCCCAGGGATGGGATTTATCCTTGGCCCGCTGCTGGATATCCCGGGCCGTCACGTCGATTCCGATACCGTATCCGGCAACATGTCCCAGGGCCATATCCAACGATATACGTTTGCCGATTTTGCCGATCAGGGCAACCATTTCCACCTCATGATGCACATCTCCACTTGCTGCCGGGATGACCACCGATTGCCCATCGAAAATCAGCGAAGCGGCCGGTTTGAGGAAGATAATCGGCGATTGCGGTACCGGATTGTTTAACTCCCGGGCATGCTCAGCGTAATTGCGTCCGATGCAGTAGATCGTTCCGACATCATACACTGTCGCGGCATTTTTGAAATGAACCTGTACCATAAGATGCTCCACTATACCAAGTTAAAGATTTTAAGGATGAAATAGCCATAGAAAAGTAAAAACAGCCAGCCTTCCCATTTGTTAACTTTGGAATCACGCAAAATGAAGATCAACAGGAGGGAAGCGGCGACCATCACGGGCATGCCGATAAATATCAGATCATCCGGCACTGCCAGGTCTCCCAAAAGTCCGGAGAAGCCCATGACCGCGAAGGTGTTAAATATGTTCGATCCCAGGACATTTCCGATAATGATCTCGGTTTGATTTTTCCGCACCGCGGCCATCGTGACCGCCAGTTCCGGCAGCGAGGTGCCGATCGCCACCGCACTGACCGCGATCACCTCCGCACCGATATTGAGCAGCGGCGCGATGTTGATGATCGCGAGAATCGTAAATTTCGCCCCGAAAAATACGCCCAGCGCGCTAATGATCAGGATCAGGAAGGGGCGGATCCGCTTAGGCGGCTCATTGCCGGTGCGGAGGCGCGCGGCTTTATTGCTGCGTTCCTTGCGGATGGTATAGACCACGACTAAAATCATTGCCAGCAGGAAGAAGCCGGCTTCTCCGCGGGTAAACAAGCGGTCGATGATGGTAATGCCGAAGAACATTGCCGAGGCGATCAGCATCAGGTTGTCAGCATACATCGCTTTTACATCGACCGTCAGGACCGATTTGCTAAATATCGCCCCCATCGCCAGGATTAACAGGATGTTGGCAACATTCGACCCGATCACATTTCCGACGACAATTTCAGACGATCCCTGGTAGACGGCGAACATGGATGAAACCAATTCCGGCATCGAGGTCCCCACGGCAACGATCGTCGCTCCCACAACGTAGGGCGACATGCCGATCATCAATCCAATCTGCTCCGCCGAAGCGGTAAAATAATCCGAGGCCTTGATCAGCCCGGCAAGACTGACAATAAAAATGCCAGTCCACATTAATAAATCCATAAGTGTTTTGTCCTCAGGTGTATTCGTACGTTTCTTGAAGATGGGTGAATGGGAGGATGGGTGAGTTGCGTGGTCGTAGGGTAGGGTCGCGACCCTACCCTACCTCTGTCTTTTCCCATCCACCCATTCACTCTTCCACCGTTAATCCTCCCCTGCCAGCACATTTACTTCCAGCGGTCTCTCCACACGCTGGCGCCGGCGATTGCTGAGCCGGAAAAAGCGCCAGGGCAGAATCGCCGCCGCAACCGTCAAGCCGGCGATCCAGCCGATCCAAAAGCCTTTTGGCCCCAGCTTGCCGGATAATGCCGAGGTAGTATCCCAACGGAAAGCCGATCATCCAATAGGCCACCAGATTCACATACATCGGTACTTTCGTATCTTTCAGGCCGCGCAGAGCGCCGCTGGCGCTTACCTGCAGCCCGTCGGAGAGCTGGAATACCGCGGCCAAGAAGATTAACTGCACCGCCAGATTGATAACCGTGGGATCGCCGGTGTAGATGCCGGCGATCGCCTCCGGCAACAGCAGCATCAGCGCGGCGGTGCAGAACATCACCAGCACGGACAGGCCGATGCCCACCCGCCCGGCGATCAACACGCCATGGTAAGATCCCCGTCCGGCTTCATTCCCCACCCGTGCAGTGACGGCAATAGAAATTCCCAGGGGAATCATGAAAGTGATCGACGCAAAGTTGATGGCTATCTGGTGCGATGCCACCGCGGTCACGCCCATCGTGCCTACCAGAATCGCGGTGAGGGCAAACATGCCAACCTCCAGAGTGACACTGACGCCGTTCGGTACCCCGATGTTGAGGATCTCTTTGATGGCCGGCCAGAAAGGCCTCCGGAAATGATCGATAATGTTGTATTCGCGGAAACGCTTCCCTTTCAGTATAAACAGCAGCATTCCCAGGAACATCACCCACCACACCAGCATGGTGGCCCAGCCGGCGCCGACCGCGCCCATCCGGGGAAATCCAAAGCGGCCGTACATAAATACGTAATTCCCCAGAATATTGAGCGGGATCGCCAGCAACGTGAAATACATGTTCGGCCGGGTCAGGGAAAGCCCTTCGGAAAAGAAACGCAGCGCCAGGTAGCCAAATACCGCCGGAAGTCCCCAGGATAATGCATTCAGATATCCTTCCGTCACCGGAATGATTTCCGGCGTTACCTCCAGCACCGGCAGCAGGGCATTGATCGAGCGCACCAGGAGAAATCCCGGCAGCGCCAGCATCAAGCTGAGCCATAATCCCTGGGGGAGTGATTTGCCAATCTCGCCGGTCTTTCCGGCCCCCTGCAATTGGGCAACGATCGGGTTCATCGCCAACAAAATCCCCAGCACGAAAATATAAAGCGGCACGTAGAGGCTGCGCCCGATCGCGATGGCGCCGAGGTCCCTGGGGCTGAGATTGCCCGCCATCACCGTATCGATAAAACCCAGGGAGATATGGGCCAACTGGGCAGTGATCACCGGCAATGCAATTTGCAAGGTCCTGCGCGCTTCCGCCAGATATGGATAATGGTTGAGCGGCTTATTCAAAAAGATACCGTTTGGGGTTGAGGATTTCCATTAAACAGTTACCCCAGAGGCACCAAGCACACAGAGAACCGTGGGTCTACATCTCTATGTGCTCGGTGCTTCTGGGGCAATTAGCATGTTTCAACACGTACACGACAAACTCATCAATCGCCTGCACCCAATGACAGCACAGCTACAAAACCTAATACGAAAAAGCGGCTATCGCAACGTAAATAAATTTCGCAGAATGTCAGTTGGTGAATGCTTTGCCGGCCTTCAGGCCGATCCAGATCGCCGCCAGGATCACCAGCAGGATCACCAGTACGGAATACCATTCTAACCGGTAGGATATGCCGGCCTGCAGCATGCCGACTCCGAAGAGGTCCTGAATGGAAGCGAATCCAGCGGTATAATGCGGGTCTGGCACCACCGGGGCAGTTTTTACCGGGATCACCGGCAGGAGAGAGAAAAGCAGGAGGGAAATCAGAAAACTCAGGGCTTTGATGAGTCTTTTCATCGCATGTCATCCTTTACCGCAAAATTTTGAACAGCCGGTACGCCAGGGTCTTACCCGGATCGCCGCTGCCGGTTTCGACCATGCCCTGGGTAAACACCTCCCGATTGGGCAGGGTCACCTGGTAGGTCAGGCGGTCGCCTTCCGCCAGTCCCAGCGCCACTTCCGGATAGCGGCTATTCTCCTCCGGGGCCCAATCGATACTCATGTCATTCAGGCGGTCCAACGCCGCTGCAACTGCCGGGCGGTCGCTGTTCTCCAATTCGCTGGAGAGGACCAGGCGAAATTTCATCCGGGCGTCGGAATAGGGCAGCAGTTGCGGATACAGGCGGTACAACTCATTCAGGTGAAACTCCTCCTGCGGCGCCCAATCGTTATCATGAGCGATCTCGGCGCAATTTTCATGAATCCGGGCGATCAGCAGCTTTTCGTATTCCCGGTCCAGTTTCGGATCGTTGAGGATCTCGGCCAGCGCGTCAAAAGCCTGGTGGTCCTGCCCCTCAGCACGCATCAGCATGGCCCGGAAGTAACGATAATAGCGGTCCAGGTTGGGGCGGGGATCTTCCTGCTGTAATTTCCGGAAGGTATTCCGGAAAAAGGAATTGCTGTAATTGCGGATGATCATCCACAGCTCGTCAAAGCTGATGATCGATTCGGTATGAAATAGATGATAATAGACCATGTCCCGTTCGGGATTCTGGGCCAGCTCGTTGGCCAACTGATAGACCGTGGTATATTTGAGATAGGTCAGCTCCGGCATGTTCTTCCACCAGTTCCAGCTAAGCCAGCGATTACGGTTCTCGAACTGATGCGTCTTGATCTCGTAATGGGTCTTCAGCAGTTGCAGCGTCTTCAGCAGGAAACGGTATTGATCCTCCCGGAATGACGTATTATAGTGCACCTCGGTGAATTTGTCGGCTTTCTCCAGGGAGAGTCCGCACTCCTCGATATATCCGGAGTAGAGGTACATCCGGGCCAGGCAGAGGTTGTCCCATCCATATCCGATGGTGAAGCCATGCTTATCCCGCTCTTGCTGCAGGGTGAGGGCGCCCTCCAGGGGATTGCCTTTATAGACGAACAGGGTGGAGTAGCCCTGCCAGTGCCCGCCCCGGCTGCGGCTCCCCTGATCCGGGACGTTGCTGAAATACCTCTCAGCCTCCCGGAAGTCGATCGCCGCGTGGTAGGTATAACCCAGGTTGACCATCTTGGCGACGCTTTCGTCGCTATCCATCATCTTGAAGTAGCGGGCCGCTTCCTCCGGCTGGAAGTTGTAGCCGTAGAGGATGCCCCGGGTGTTGGCGATCACCCCCAACGGCCCCTTGATAAAGGAACTCTCGAAGGCGTTGTAAAATGGGCTCCCGGGAATCACCGCCCCAAGAATTTGCGAGCGGATAAAGGGGGTGTTTTTTTGGTAGCGCATCTCCAGGGAATCGGTATAATCAAAGGCCGCCTGCAGGTTTGCTTCGATACTGTTTTTCAGAAAGGCATACTTGCTGCTGTCATATATCCGGGTGCGGAAATAGAGCCAGGCCAGCCAGTGGTAGGCCTGGAAATCGAATATAAAATCCGCTTGCTGCAGTCGCCGGGCGGCGCGGTAGGCCGAATCCGGCTGCTCCAGGGAGATATAACAGTTGATCAGGCGATTGCTGAGATCAAAGTAATCGAGCTGCCGGAACAGGTCGCGCCAGGCGCCGCTGAAGATCTGCTCCCGGGTATATTGTTTGCCCAGGGTGTAGCCGAAATCCTTTTCATAGAGTTCGATGCTTTTGCGCAGCGGTGCCACCGCCTTGGCCAGGCCGGTGTGTTCTTCTGCCTTCTCAAATTGGTGGTAGGCTTCGATCAGGTATCCGACATAATAGGTGCTGTCGAGATGCTGCGCACGGTTGGCCCGCTGCTCCGCTTCGGCGGATTTGAAATCAAACCCCCAGCGCAGCGTGTCGATGACCGCCCGCGCCTGCTGGGCCTGCGCCGGCAGAATGTGCCCGAAGGCCACCCAGCCCAGAATCACCCAAAGGATGTTGCGATATCGCGAAATCATAACAAACTTTATCCTTTATCCTTTATCCTTCATCCTTTATCCTTCACCCTTTATCCTTTATCCTTCATCCTTCTTTCAGGACAACTTCAAATTCGCCAGCCGCTCCAGTTCCTTATGCACGATGTGGTCGAGGATCGCCCGGCCGTTCTCCTGGCTTTTATAGATCAGGCGGTGGTTGAGCACTTCGTGGGCCAGGGCTTTCAGATCGTCTTCGATCACGTACGCCCGCCCCTGCAGCAGGGCATAAGCGCGCAGGCATTTCAGGAAGATGATCCCGCCCCGGGTGGAGGCGCCCAGGCGAATACCGTTTTGATCGCGGGTGGCGCGCACAATACTGCTCACTGCCCGCAGGATCTCCGGATGCACATGCACCTGCTCCGCACTATTGCGCAGGGTCAGAACATCCTCATAATTCACCACCGGGGCGATGGTCTCAGGAATCTTGTTGATTTGGAGATAATCGTTGTAGATCTCCAGTTCCTTATCTTCCGAGACGTACCCGAAATCGAATTTCATGAAGAAACGGTCGAGCTGAGCCGCCGGCAGCGGGTAGGTGCCTTCAAACTCGATCGGGTTCTGGGTGGCAATCACGAAGAAGAACTGATCCAGTTGATAGGTCTTTTCCCCTACCGTGATCTGATTCTCCGCCATACATTCCAGCAGGGCGGATTGCACCTTGGGGGACGCGCGGTTGATCTCGTCCGCCAGGATGATGTTGCCAAACAACGGTCCCGGCTTGAAGATGAAATCCTTGTTACGGTCGTCGAAAATGTAAGTGCCGATCAAGTCCATCGGCAGCAGGTCCGGGGTAAACTGGATGCGTTTGAACATCACATGGTTTTCGGACGCCTTCGCTTCCCCGGTATGATGCCCTTCGATCGAATAGGCCAGGGATTTGGCCATGGAGGTTTTACCCAACCCGGGAAGGTCTTCCAGAAGGATATGTCCCCCCGCCACCAGGCAGGTCAGCACCTTCAGCACCTGGGCATTTTTACCCCGGATAATTTTCCCGATATTCTCAACCAGCGCATCCGCTTTTTCCTTGCAAACTTCCACCTCTGCCGAACTGATAATGCCTGTCTCGCTCATTTAGTTTTCCTCGTTGTTATTGGCAACTTTTCTGTATTTTTTATCGTCTGGTGCCACGCTCCGCGTGGCAACCGGTTGTTCGACGCTCCGCGTCGCGAGTGCTCGATTTATATTCTCTCGGGTATGACGCAGAGCGTCACGATCTTCATTCGACGCGGAGCGTCGAACGAGAGGTCTAAAGTTAGATTAGCAAAAACCTTACAACGTAATCCTCCGCGCATCACCGCGCCAGAAGAAAGCGCAGGGTGCGGATAAAATTGGTGAAATTTTTCAGCACTTCCCAATAGGAATAGCGTCCAAACACTTTCTCCTTGAACTGTTTTCTAAAATCCGCCACAAACCGGCTTTCCTCCTCCGCCAGTTGCAGCGGGGAATATTTACTTTTGTGATAAATGCTGACGAACTGACGCAACTCGGTGCCGAATTGCGGATCGACAGTCTCCCGGGCGTATTCCAGGGGCGTATCGATCACCCGCTCAAATCCGAGCTGATTGAGCATCATCAGGCTAAGGCGGTAGATCCAATAGAGCCGCTGCGGTTCCCGGGCTGGTGCCGGCCCGCCAGCTAAAATACAGATAGACCAGGGTCGCCAGCAGCAGTAACAACAGCGCCGCCGCCAGCAGCGCGATCAGCAGCCAGTGGAAAAAACGCTCCGTGAAGGGCACTTTCGGTACTTTCAGATCGATACGGTCGACCGGGATCACCTCCGGGAAACGGTATTTGAACCAACTGGAGAAAGATTCGGTGGCCAGGAACGGCTTGATCTGGTAAAGCGATTTGTGGCCGGAGGCGGCGGAGATAAACATGGAATCGCCCACCGTTAACTCGGCCAGGGGCATTTTTTCCCCATTGATGTAAATCTGCGCATGTTCCGGGCGGAGCTTAACCGGCTCGGCATATTTCGGCTCGATATGGTAATCCTTGCCGCGGTAATAGATCTTGTCCGGGATCACGCTGATGCCGCTGGAATCGGGCAGCAGGGCATCGATCCGCCCGTCGATCGCGAAGATCATGCCCTGGTCATCTTCCTGCTCCTGGTAAACGACGATTGCCTCGTCGACCGGGATCACCTTCGGAAACCGTTTCTGGAACCAGGTCATGAACGGGGTTTTGTTGCGATATGCGGGGATCTTCTCCAGCGCATAATCGAAAGAGTATGCGGATATCACCATCTTGCGGTCGGTGGCAAATTCTCCGATCTTCACCGGCTTGCCGTCGATGGTGACATTGCCCTCTGCCGGTTTGATGGTGATAATCTGGCTCGCTGAATCCGGAATTTCGAACTCCTGGCTGCGGTAGCGGATCACCTGGGGGCGGATGTTCAGTTCGGTGGAATCGCCGCTCATGCCGGTAAGGTCGCCCAGCACCGCAAAGAAGGGCTCCCGGGCGTAATCCGGGGGCGTCGCGTCCGGCTTGGGCGGGCGGGTCGGCTCGGTGTCGTCACTCGGGGTAGTGTCAAAATCCACCCAGCCATAGCCGGGAAAGTAGACTTCCACCCAGGCGTGCCCCTGGTCGGCGTAGACCCAGTACCAACCGGTGTTCTTGTTGCTGCGGTCGTAGATGGCGTAGCCCACCACCACCCGGCAGGGAATTCCTGCCGCGCGCAGCAGCAAGGTGGTGGCGCCGGCAAAATAGGTGCAATAGCCGCGTTTGTTCTCGAACAGGAAATAATGCATGAAGCTCTGCCCGGGTGTCTTGGGCGATCCCGGTTCCAGGGTATAGGTGAAGCGGCGGCTACCATCCGCTTCCCGCCCGGTGAAATAATCCACGATCGCGTCGAGCTTATCGTAGGGCGTCTCTTTTCCGGCGGTTAATTCTCGGGAAAGATTCATGATCAGGGTATCGGTGGTGTCGATAGCGGTATAGTAGGCCATGAAGGCCGTATCCACCCCCCGGAAGCTACGGTCGCTGCGCAGCGCTTCCGCGCGCTGCTCGCGGAAATCCACCAACTCCGGATAATTGCTGCTGTAAACGAAAGGCGGCAGGTTCCAGATCGAGATCAATGAGGAACATTGGTAGACCGTCGTGAACAAATCCTTGTCTTCCGGAGGCACCGGCAGCTTTTGGTAGGTATAGCCGGTATTGGGAGCCACATAGGCGTCGGGCGCCAGGGATTGGATATAAACGGTCGAGGCGATATTCTTGCGATACTGATAGCGCCGGGTGCTGGCTTCGATCACCGAATCGCTGATCATAAAACCGATCGGCACATCCTTGATCGAGGGCGAATAGAGATCGTTGGGAATCGCCGACGGCGGATAGGGGTCGAGTACGAACTTTTCGGTTTCCGGCTCATAACGGTTAAGCACAAACCGCCGGAAATGCACCGGCAGGGGCAGCCGGCCTCCATCGGCCAGGGGAAAAAAGTTGTCGATGTAGGTGCAGAAGACCGTTTCGTCGGAAAGCTCCACTTTCGGCAGCAGTTGGGCATAATCCTGCAGATCGAATTCCGGCTGCTGGGTCTGCTGGTTATAGGTCTTTTTCAGAAAATTGGCGGAACTGACTTCGGCGCTGTTCAATTGTTCATAAAGGCTGTCCGGCAGCTTGAAGAAATAGGCGTAGATCAGCGGCAACACCAGGATCAGCAAGAGAATGGCGATTGCCAGCACGCTGCGCTTGATCAGGTGACGGAATTTTTTGGGATCGAAGCTGCTCATCTTCCGCAGCAGTTCATTGATGGTGACGATGTAGACACAATAAAACAGCACCGGCACGATCAGCACAAAGAGCATTGCGGCAAAGCGGTGAACGATGTTGTCTTCCCGGAAAACATGATTGGCGATCCACACCACATAGTCGGCATTCATCTGGCTCTGCAGGTTGAGGAAGTCGCTCACCACAATGGTCATTGCGATGACAAAGACGGCGATCGACACTATCCAGGGGAAGAAGCGGAAGCGGGCAAAACCGAAGCCCATCGCCCAGGCGGATACAAACAGGGAGCCGTAAACGAAAAAGGTGATGGCATAATAAAACGTATCGAACTCTCCGCCCCCGGCAGCATTGAGATAACGATATATCCCGTAGAGCAGCAGCAACAGCAGCAGAAACGTGCTGGAGAAGCGCACCTGGTAAGAATAGAGGAAAAATGCGCCGATCAGCCCCAGGCTAAACACGGCGATATTGGCCCCCACACTGGTGTGCAGCTCGGTGAGGGTCGCCGAGTAAATCAACCATAGATAGATGCCGATCAGCAGGGTGGGCAGCAGTTTAAAAACCGCGTGAGTCAACACCAGGGGAAATTCTGTTTTTTTCATATCGCGATTACCGATTCGTTGGATGAACTGAAGCTGGTTTTAATCTCTTCGCCGTTATGGGTGATGAAACGCACGGTATTTTTGGCCTGCCGCTGCCGTTTGGCATGCGCCAGGGCGTCCAGGGCATTGACGAAGAACACCCTCCGCACCAGGGAGGGGGGCTGGCTTTTTTGAAAGGTCTCGGCGGCATCGTAGAAGCACAGGTTGAGATCTTGCGGGCGACCGTTGCCGAGGTTCTCCAGTTGGGCGAGCGGGCATAGCGAAGAGAAGACCAGCAAATTGGAGCCGCCCTTCAGGCGATGAAAATTGTCGCGAATATACACATCGAGCGGAAGCTGTTTCTGCCATCCGGCGGCGCTCACCCGGTAGAGCATCGCCTGGTAAGCATCGAGTTCATAGTGCATCGATATGCTCTGGTCGATTATCAGCTTAACCGTAAACCCCTGCTCCAGGATCGAATCGATTACCTGGCGCACCTTCTCTTTATAAATGTCCAGCAGGAATGCTTTCAGCGCCAGCGGGCGGTTCGGTGGAGAACCGTCATAAAAACTTACCAGCACATTGATATGAGAAACGTAAGGGAAGGTGCGGTCGTGAGTGCGCACGGTCAGCTCCCGCGCCCGGGCGTAATTTTTCCAGATGATGCGCCTGATATCATCTCCCGGGGCATATTTCTTATAGTCGAGCAACTCGCCCTTGGCCACTTTGTGCTGCACAATCTTCAGCACCGGATCTTCCGACTTGGTGGTGATGATCGGCACCTCTGCTTCATCACGGCGGGGCGGTTCGGTAAATACACCGCCATATTCCGCTTCCCGGAAAGGCCAGGAGAAGAGGTGAAAGAAATCCTCAAAATGCACAAAACTGTATTTAACCCGGTAATCTTTCACATTGGGCAGCCAGAGCGGTTTTTGTGACAGCATCCCGATTTTTTTGCGGTTCTCATAGATGCTGCGGTCCAGCAGCAGTTCTTCGGAGGCGGCGAAACTGTCAAAGATCAGTTTGACCCGGGCAAATCCGAACAGCGGCTTGCGGATGCCATAAATCCGGATGTCGGCATCAACCAGGCCGGGAGCGGCATTTGCCTCCTTGAAGCTGATCTTGACCACATCATTGCGGTCGGCGGTTTCCGTGGCCAGCACCCGTTTTTTGAACAGCAGCGACAGGTAGGGCGGCAGGGAGGTCAGCAGGCTGAAAAGAAACACGGCGCTGCAGAAGAAGAGCGCGATGCCGCTCAATACGATCTGCACCCGTGCGCTGTCTCCGCCCAGGGAGGAGAACTCGGTGTACCAATGATAGGACAGGTAGGACAGGATCAATAATAGAAAGAAATTTCGGCGCAGAAAAATAAAGTTGGCATAATATTGCAGCTTTTGTTTACGCATCTCCGGCACGCGGCTCCTGTGGGGTTATGTTTTAGATACTGCGCTATCTTAAATTTGCTGCTGATCTAAGCTATTAAATTTTTAAAGTTAGTTCTTGGTTATTGGTTCTTGGTTATTGGTAATTGGTTATTGGCAAAAGACTGTCTTGACCAATAGCCAACAACCAACAACCAATGACGAGTTAAAAATACTTAATAAAGCGCAAGCCGCGCCAGGGCAAAGAACTGCTGCCCCGCTATTCCCGCAGCAGGAAACGGTTTACGAAACCGCGGAAATCCGGCCCCATCCAGAGATCGGCAAACAATTCGGTCTCAGCATCCGCCATTGCCCACCGATCGTTCAACTCCATTTGCTGTGCCAGTTCCAGGAAGCCTTTGACTGCATCGCGGGAATTGGCGGCGATTCGCAGTGCCAAATCCCGGCAGGCATCCGGCAGGGCTTGCGGCGACACGACCTCGTCAATCAATCCGACACGCAGCGCTTCTGCAGCGTTGATGGTATCGCCGCTCAGGAACAAGCGCAGGGCGGCAGCGCGGCCGATCTGATGAAACAACCGCCGTCCTCCTCCCCACCCGGTGATGATGCCGTTCGGGGCCTGGCGGAAGCTGAACTTCGCATGTGCCGCAGCAATGCGGATATGGCAGGCGGTGAGTATTTCGCAGCCGCCGCCCAAAGCATTGCCGTTCACTGCCGCGATTACCGGCCGTCCGCCGTAAAATAGCCGTTCCAGGATCGACTGCATCCGCCGCGACATTTCCCGGCAGGCTTCCCGGGTATTCAACGTGGCAAAGTAACGTAGATCGCCGCCGGCGCAAAATGTGGTACTTCCGCCGCCCGACAGGATAATGGCACGCACCGATTCGTCTGCTTCTATCACTTCCAGATTTGCTTCCAGGGTTTCCATTACCCGCACATCCACCGCATTGTGCACCTCCGGGCGATTGAGCGTGATCCGGGCAATATGATTATCTATCTGCAATTCGACGACCGGTTCCGGCATGTCGCTCCTGATATTTATATAGAGTTAATGGGTAAATGAGTAAATGAGGAAAAACGGACAAGGTGAGCAAGCGTCTTTAACCCATCAACCCATACACCCATTAACCCATCAACAACGCCTTCATCCCCATATTCGGCGTTTACGCCGACATTCTTTATCCGTAAAAATCCTCATCGGATAATTCCTCGCCGCGATCATCATCTTCGCTGTCGAACATGCTGCTGAGCAGGTCGCGGAACTGCAGGCCGGCGTCGATCAGGTGCTTACTCAGGAAGGAATATTCCGCCAGCCCGTGCAGGGCAAATTCCATCAGGAAAAGCTGGGTTTCGGCATCGGCCCGGGGATGATATTTCTTGGCCAGATCGAACAATCCCGGCACCCCGATCAGCGCTTTGCGGTATTCGGCCTGGGGGATATCATTCAGCAGATCGATCTTATTGCCGGCGCCAAACCAGTTGACGATCTTTTGGTATGGATTCTCCGGGCCGTCTTTCTTGAATTTCTCCGGATCCGGGAAATAGGCCGGGAACAGTCCGCGGATCGCTTTGCCGATCAGGATCTGGGCGACTTTCGCCGGGCCTTCCTGCTCGCCTTCATAGACCAGCTCGATCTTGCCGGTGATCGCGGGAATCACCCCCCAAAAGTCGGCGACCCGCACACTGGTCCCGGGCTCATCGAACAGCAGGGCGCGGCGTTCCGCGGCACTGACCAGGTTTTCATAAGCCGAGATGGTCAGGCGGGCCGATACGCCGCTGCGGGCATCGACATACTCGCTGGCCCGCGCTTCAAAGGCGATTTGTTCGATTAAGGTGCGGGCCAATTCGGTCATCTGCACCTTTTCCTCCTGCGCCGGCAGCACCCGCGATTCCTGGGCGGTAATTTGCTGGGCCACCTCCAGGGTTTTGGGATAATGGGTCAGGATCTGACTCTCGATACGGTCTTTCAGCGGGGTGACGATCGAGCCGCGGTTGGTATAATCTTCCGGATTGGCGGTAAAAACGAACTCGATATCCAGGGGAATGCGCAGCTTGAATCCGCGAATCTGAATATCGCCCTCCTGCAGGATATTGAACAGCGCCACCTGAATGCGCGCCTGCAGATCCGGGAGCTCGTTGATCACAAAAATACAGCGATGGGAACGCGGCACCAATCCGAAATGGATCACCCGCTCATCGGAATACGGCAGCCGCAGATTGGCGGCCTTGATCGGGTCGGAATCGCCGATCAAGTCGGCCACCGAGACATCCGGGGTGGCCAGCTTCTCCGAATAGCGCATCGAACGGTGCACCCATTCGATCGGGGTGCTGTCGCCCAACTCTTCGATCAGGTCGCTTGCATAGCGGGAGATCGGCGCCAGCGGGTCGTCGTTCAGCTCCGAGCCTTCTACTACCGGCATGTATTCGTCGAGCAAGTCAACCATCAGCCGGGCGATGCGGGTTTTTGCCTGGCCGCGCAGCCCCAGGAGGATGATGTTGTGCCGGGAAAGGATGGCCCGCTCGATGTCCGGAATGACGGTTTTTTCATAACCCAGAATCCGCTCGAAAAGCGGCGCTTTTGACTGTAGCTTGCCAATCAGGTTCTCACGCAGTTCCTGCTTGATGGAACGGGGTTTATATCCGCTTGCTTTTAAATCGCCCAGCGTTTTAATTCCGGTGTGATCAAAATTGTGCATTTATATGAACTCCTTTGCTGTCCGATCGTTAAAGACGTCTATGATGCAACTATCATATCCAATATTATCCGGCTTGATGTCCGGGGAGACCATAAATCCAGCGTTAAATCTAAGGCGTTCGATCTCCGGACGCAACAGGCTTCGCATCTTTTGCTGCGGAAAAGCACGGTCGGTATATCGCTGGACGGCTTGATAGCAAAGCTCCGATGTGGCATATTCGTTTCGATATACTTATGAATCCGTGAAACCATTTACGAAAGATTAAAAGCCCTGGCGCTCAATAAGTTCACCAATCGTTTCAAAAAAGTTAAATTTGCTTTCCGGCATAAAACCATTTGGAGACACAACATGCATTCTTTACGCCCGCTTAATTTATTGACATTCCTGATGACGCTCGCGATCATATACGCCGGGTGCACGCCCGCCGGCAGCGGCAAAAAATCAGTTCAGAGTCCTCCTCCGGTGGAAAATTTCGGTGATTATTGGTATCAAGGCACCGCGGAATTGACCCGCTACGAACTGCGCCAGGCCCGCTATGGGGAAATTCACTCCGGAGATGCCGTGCTGATATTTGTGACGGAAGATTTCCTGCAGGATAAGCAGGTAAAATACGAGCACGGCAGCCGGGAGCAGGCGGTCTCGGTGCTCAAGCTCAACGCCACTCGAAAATTTTACACCGGCATCTACCCCTACTCGATCATGACCTCGGTTTTCACTCCGGTATCGGCCATGAACCATTCCCTGAAAGTGAGCTTCTCCGCCCAGGAATGGTGTGGCCAGGCATTTATGCAACTGAATTTCCAGGGAGATGACAGCTACCGGGGTGTCCTGCATTCCTACTTTCAGGATGAAGCGGATCAGGCCTTCGCTGTCAACAATGCCCTGCTGGAAGATGAGCTTTGGACCCGGATCCGCCTGAATCCGGAAGCGTTGCCTACCGGCGAGATCGATCTATTCCCGGGCGCTCATTATATCCGGATGCGCCACCAACCGCTTCAACCGCAAAAAGCGGTGGCGAGTTTGAGTAGTTCGGAAGATCCGGCGCTTTCCGAAAAACCGCTGCAGGTATATCGAATCGAATACCGGAGCATCGAGCGGGTGCTGGAAATCAAATTTGAAGCAGAATTCCCCTTCGCCATTGTAGCCTGGGAGGAAACCTATCCCAGTGGGTTTGGCGACAGCCGGGTACTGAAAACCAGCGCCGTGCGCACCCATACCTTGAATGCGCCTTACTGGTCGCTGAACTCAGTCGCCGATTCGCTGTATCGCAAGCAGTTGGGTTTATAAAACAAGTTATAGCGGTTTATCACTCTCTTGTTCGGGAGCCTTGCCGGCAGGAATATCCGAATTCGCCGACGGCTCAGGCTCCGCGTCATCCGCCGGTCTGATCTCCGGCGCGTTTTCGGATTTGTCGCGCCATTCCCCAAAGATCAGCATCAGTGCCAGTCCGGACATGATGAACACATCGGCGACATTGAAGATCCCGGTGCGCAGATCGCCAAACCCCATGTGCATAAAATCCACCACCCGTCCGTCGTTCAGCAAGCGGTCGATAAAATTGCTGATCCCGCCCCCGGCGATCAGGGTCAGGGCGATGGTCTGAACCCGGGTCAGATTCCGGTTCCAGAAGATATACACCACCAGAACCGCCAGCAGGAGCCCCACCGCGACGGTCAGCAGCCAGAAGCGCAGGTAGCCCGGCAGTTCCGAACCGAACCCCAGCATGGCGCCGGTATTTTCCGCATAACGCAATACAAAAAAATCGCCCCAAAAAGCGATCGCCGCATTAAATTTCAGCGTGTTGACCGCAATCGTTTTCGTGATCTGATCCAAAACAATCGCGACAGAAATAATCAGCAGGATAAGGATGATGCGTATTCTTTGATTCATTCCGGGCCTTTACTTAATGTCCTAAAACAGGCCATATAATACAGCACAAATTCCCTCAAGACAAACGGTTTATGCGATTGCCGCCCAGGCGACATGCTCGCGCATCGCCTAGACCGCGGCAATCCGTGCCAGGGTGCTCAATTTTTTGAGGTCGAGTAAGCGGATCTTTTTGTTCTTAATCCGAATTAATTTTTTGCGTTGAAAATCACTCATCAGGCGCGAGAGGGTCGCATTGCTGATTCCCACGAAATTCGCCAGATCTTTCCGGGTGAGGAGGATATTCAGATATTTGTTGTTGTCGATGCCATACACCTGCTGCAAGTTCAGCAGAATCTCCGCGACCCGTTCCCGGGCGGTCTTTTGTGCCAGGGCGGTGATACGGTTCTCCGCTTTTTCGATTTCATCGCAGAGGATCTTCATGACATTGAGGGAAAATTGGGAGTTGCGGTTCAGAAAACGGATGAACTCATCCTTGGGTACAAAGAAGCTTTTCACCGGCTCGATTGCGACGGCGTCAGAAATATGTGTGCCGTGGTAAATGCCGCTGACGCCCAGCCAATCACCCGGCTGGGCAAAGCGGATGATATACTCCTTGCCGTTCTTGCCGGTGCGGGCCAATTTGGACACGCCTTCGCAAATGCAGAATATTCCTTGCGGGGGATCATTTTCCCGAAAGAGGTAGGCATTTTTGTTGATCTTTATATATCGCCCATTTGAGAAATGTGAGAGAAAGTCTTCCTTGCTGCTTTCCCAAAATGGGAAAGGGGCAACTTCATTCTCCGGGGATGGTGTTTGCAGATCTGACTTGGTCAGTTTGACCGCTTTCAAATCATTCATGATAGATTTTCCTGTTGTAAAATTCACCACTGAAAGAAACACCAGGTGTCTCTTCGATCCAGTTTAGCCTTGAATCTTGCCTTAAAATAACCGGGGGGGCTAAGGATTTACCATGATAATTATCATGGTTTTAGATGATTTTATACAGGAATAAATATGGCAGGAAGCGGATCAATCGTAGATATTAGCGGTTCGCACCAGGTTGGCGCGATTGATCACTCTGATCTTTCGTCCCTTGAGATCAATACTCTTGTCTTGCTTAAATTCCGATAGAAAACGGATCACGGTCTCGGTGGCGGTGCCGACGATATTGGCCAGATCTTCACGGGTGAGCGATACGTCGATGGTCGTGCCGTCTTTCTCAAAACCACAGAATTCCGCCAGCATCAGCAGGGTCTCCGCCAGGCGCTCACGAACGGTTTTCTGTGCCATATTCGATATCCGGCCTTCGGCCGACCGCAATTCGCGGGATAACAGGCGCATCAGCCGCATCGACAGGGTACTGTTCTTTTCCACCAGTTCAAAAAACACTTCTTTGGGAATGGTGCATATCACCGCATCCTCCAGGGGGGCGGCAAATGACGAGTAAAGCTCTCCGCTGATCAGTGAGCGGTAACCCAGGATGTCCCCCGCCTTGGCCAGACGCACAATTTGCTCTTTTCCGGTATGATCGATTTTATATACCTTCACCTTGCCGGAACTGATGCAATGCAGGCCGGAGGGTCGGGTGCCCTCGTAGAAGATGTTCTGTCCCCGCTTGTAGATGTTGCCGCCCTTACTCTCGGCAACGAAGTCCATCTCCGCCTTGGTCAGTTCACTGAAGATCGAACAAGCCCGGGTTTGACATTCTTCACAACTTGGCAGGGTTAATTTCCGATTCATGGCCTATTTCCTAAATTTTGCGAAACGTTTCAGAAATCTGACAACCGTCATCCTGAAAACTGAGAAAAATCATCCTTGACACTGTTATATATCAAGCAAATGCATTGCCAATTTCAAAAAAACATTTTTCAAATTGATTATTAACAGTTGCTTAGATTTTTTACCCATTCCGGGTGCGCAATCATAAATCATGCCACGCTTCCTACCGCAAGCAATGAAAATATCACCATAAACTGCTGATATATATAACATTAAATGGTTTTGATGAGATGTGGCGTTGCAGTCAAATTGTGGCACCCCTTTGATGCCGCATCAAACTGTTGATCTGATACTAAAAGACGAATTCGCATTGCTTAGACGGACGCCGGGTCCGGGGGGTACCGCTGGCGTGAAGTTTGCCTTCAAGCGGTGCTTTGAGATGTGAGAGAAGTTGATTATATTGGCGTGGATTTGACCGGGAGCGTTTAGGAGCATGGCAGATTATTTCACCATATTCACAATCGGGCTACTCAGCAGTTTCGGGCATTGCCTGGGGATGTGCGGGGGATTTGTGATGGCTTACAGCATGCAGCTAAAGCGGGGCGGCACGCTCGTCTCGCCGCATGTGTTGTATAACATCGGCCGGGTCGTCACCTATATGCTTCTGGGCGTCTTGTTCGGCCTGGTAGGCGAAACCCTGCGGGTGGTGGTCGGCATCCGGCAGTACCAGGGCATCCTGCAATTTATCGCCGGGATTTTCATGGTGTTGATCGCACTGGAAATGGGGGGATGGCTTCCGGGGTATCTATCCAATGCCCTTCCGGGATACCGCCTCTTTAAAAAAGGGATCGGATATCTGCTGCAGCGGGTGAACCGCCGCAATGTGCTCCTGCTGGGTTTCTTTAACGGATTTATTCCCTGCGGCCTGGTGTATGCCGCCGGCGCCAAGGCGGCCAGCAGCGGCAGTATCCCGGAAGCGGTGCTGACCATGCTCTTTTTCGGGTTGGGCACCTTCCCGGCGATGATGGCGCTGGGACTCTCCGCCAATACCGTCTCGATCAAATTTCGCCAGCGAGTTTTCCGCGCCGCCACCCTGCTGGTCATCCTGTTCGGGGTCTTCACCGTCTATCGCGGCATCTACACCCTGGCCAATCCAGTGGTGGCAACCGCATCCGGCGTCGATCTGCATTGTGTTCCTGACCCGGCGACTCCCGGCGAATGAGATGCTGCGGTTTAGCCGCTCCCTGGCGGCAACCAAAAAAAACGACAATTTGACATAAATCATGTTTTTATTTGAGAATTATCATTCTTGAATCGGAATAAGTCACGTATTTTGGCACCAAATTTTTACAAATTAACCTGATTGCCTGCGCCAACCACATCTGTACCCAGGCACGTTCCCGAGGAAAACCGTCATCGTCCCATGAGAAGCGAAATACAGTCACCGCCAGAAATAACCTCCGCGCCGGCAGCCTGCTATCATTGCGGATTGCCCTGCGAGCGCAACCGGATCCATTTTGATGAGAAGGACTTCTGCTGCCAGGGATGCAAAATGGTTTATGAGATCCTGCAGGAGAACCGTCTTTGCCGCTACTACAGTCTGAACGCCCAACCCGGCAGTTCTCCGAAGGAGGCGGTGCAATCCGCCCGTTTCGCTTACCTGGATGATGCGGCTGTGCAGGCCAGCCTGCTGCGTTTTCACAACGGGACCATCGCCAAAGCCACTTTTTATATACCTTCCATGCATTGCAGTTCCTGCATCTGGCTGCTGGAGAACCTTTACAAGCTGAATCCGGGGATTGCCGATTCAAAAGTCGATTTCCTGCGCAAGGAGCTGGCGGTTACATTCCGGGAAAAACAAACCAGCATCCGGGAGATCGTCGAACGGTTGGCAGCCATCGGCTACGAACCGGCCATCAACCTGGATACCCTGGAGACTCGGGAGGAAACCGCCTCCCACCGCGCGCTCTATCTGCGAATCGGGGTGGCCGGGTTCAGCTTCGGCAATATCATGCTGCTTAGTTTCCCGGAATACCTCAGCATCGGCGACGACCTGCTGGCGTCATTCCGATCCTTTTTCGGGATTCTCAATATCCTGCTGGCCCTGCCGGTGCTGCTTTACAGTGCTTCGGAATACCTGCTTTCCGCCTGGCGGGGATTACGGCACCGCACCGTCAATATTGATGTGCCGCTCTCTCTGGGCATCCTCACCCTGTTCGGGCGCAGTCTGTATGAGATCCTCTCCGGCAGCGGAGCCGGCTACATGGATTCCTTTGCCGGCCTGGTTTTTCTGCTGCTGATCGGCAAGCTGTTTCAGAAAAAGACCTATGATACGCTCTCCTTCGAGCGGGATTATAAATCGTTTTTTCCGATCGCCGTCACCCGGAAAGATGGCGACAGCGAACAAAGCATCCCGCTGGCACGGCTGCAGGTGGGCGATCGCATCCTGGTACGCAACCAGGAGCTGATTCCCGCCGATGCGGTGCTGATCGACGGAACCGGCCGGATCGATTACAGCTTCGTCACCGGAGAAGCCGAGCCGGTGGATAAACAAGTCGGCGATCTGATCTATGCCGGCGGGAGGCAGGCCGGAGGCGCTATCGAGCTGGAAGTGATCAAGGCGGTTTCCCAAAGCTATTTGACCCAACTCTGGAATCATGAAGCGTTTACCCAAAACCGGGAAAGCCGGATCAACACTTTCGCTAATGCGGTCAGTAAATATTTTACGTTCGGCATCATCGCCATCGCCCTGCTGGCCGCACTCTACTGGCTCCCTCAGGACCGCACCCTGGCCCTCAACGCCTTCACGGCGGTGTTGATCATCGCCTGCCCCTGCGCCCTGGCCCTTTCCACACCGTTCACCCTGGGGAATATTCTCCGGATTCTGGGACGCAATCAGTTCTATTTAAAGAATACGATTGTGATCGAAACCCTGGCCAAGATCAGCGAGATCGTATTCGACAAAACCGGCACCCTGACCCACGGGGGGGGCGGTCAATTGGATTTTAAGGGGAACGCCCTGACCTCCGAGGAGGTTCAGTTGATTAAATCGCTGTTGCGCCACTCCCGGCATCCGCTCAGTCTGCGTATCTACCGCCATCTGCCCGGCGCGGCCGCTGTTGACTTGCAGGATTTCCGCGAGACGGCCGGGATGGGGATCGAAGGACGATCCGCCGGCCGGCAGATCCGGATCGGTTCCCGGGCGTTTGTGGATCCTGGCGCCGGCCGCCGCGAACCCGGCGCCAGCGAGGTCTATGTGGCGATCGACGGTGAGCTGCGCGGTCACTTCCGCCTGCGCAGCCAGTACCGCCGGGGCCTGGCGAAGGTCTTTGCCGCATTGAGCCGGCGCTACCGGCTCTACCTGCTTTCCGGCGACAATGCAGCAGAGCGCGAGAATCTCACCGCTTTCTTCGATCCCGACGCGCTGCGCTTCGAGCAGTCGCCCCACGACAAGCTGGCATTCATCCGCAGCCTCCAGGCGGACGGACGGAAAGTGCTGATGATCGGCGACGGCCTCAACGATGCCGGTGCACTCCGGCAAAGCGATGTGGGCATTTCCATTGCGGAAGATCTCAACAATTTTTTCCCGGCTTGCGATGCCATCCTCCAGGCCGGGCAGCTCGACCGGCTGGAGCGCTTCCTGCACTTTGCCCGGCGGGGCATGACCATCATCCGGATAAATTTTATTATCTCTTTGTTATATAATCTGATTGGATTAAGCTTTGCGGTGCAAGGCACCCTGTCACCGCTGATCTGCGCAGTGCTGATGCCGCTCAGCTCCATCTCGGTGATCTTGTTCTCCACCGGCGCCGCCGGCCTGATGGCATACCGGCTGGGCTTAAACCGCACGCGCCGGCAAAGTTGGGAAAAAACGGTTTTATCGGTTGATGATGCTTCGGAAGCCACGGTGAATCCGGCGATTGCTTCCGGAGACCTGCTCTGGAAAGGAGGGCGCTTATGAGTGCCATGTTTGTTTTGATCATCGCCAGTCTGCTGATTGCTCTGGGCTTTCTGGGCGCATTCCTCTGGGCCGTGAAGAGCGGCCAGTATGACGATAAATACACCCCCTCGGTGCGCATCCTGCTGGATGACGAACCGGAGGAAAAAGAACCGGCAGCATCTTCAAAAAAACCACAATCAAATTATCATACATCCTGAAGTTCAATTTTCTAAACTTTCACAATTTGGAGGAGTGATTTCATGGCAGTTGAGACATTTAATTACGACAACAAGATTGTGCGCAACTTTGCCTTCGCGACCATGTTGTGGGGCATCGTCGGCATGGTGGTCGGGATCCTGATCGCTTTTCAGCTATTCCTTCCGGAAGCGAACCTGGGCCTGCAATTCACCACCTTTGGCCGACTCCGTCCGTTGCACACCAATGCAGTTATATTCGCTTTTGTGGGGAATGGCATCTTTATGGGAGTATATTACTCTCTGCAGAGGCTCTGTAAAGCCCGGATGTTCAACGACCTGCTCAGCAAGCTTCATTTCTGGGGATGGCAGTTGATTATCGTGCTGGCGGCGGTGAGCCTTCCCCTGGGGCTGACCTCCAGTAAAGAATATGCCGAACTGGAATGGCCGATCGACATTCTGATCGCGTTGATCTGGGTGATCTTCGGCATTAACATGATGGGCACGATCTTCAAGCGCCGGGAACGGCATATGTATGTGGCGATCTGGTTCTACATCGCTACTTTCTTTACCGTGGCGATGCTGCACATTGTCAATTCATTCGAAATTCCGGTGACCCTGTTTAAAAGCTATTCGCTCTTCGCCGGGGTGCAGGATGCCCTGGTGCAGTGGTGGTACGGGCATAATGCCGTGGCTTTCTTCCTTACCACGCCCTACCTGGGGCTGATGTATTACTTCCTGCCTAAAGCGGCCAACCGCCCGGTGTTCTCCTACCGTCTGTCGATCATTCACTTCTGGGCGCTGATTTTCATTTATATCTGGGCCGGCCCGCACCATCTGCTCTATAACGCCCTGCCCGACTGGGCACAGTCGCTGGGAACCGTATTCTCCCTGATGTTGATCGCGCCTTCCTGGGGCGGGATGCTCAACGGCCTGCTTACCCTGCGCGGGGCCTGGGACCGGGTGCGCCAGGATCCTATCCTGAAATTTATGGTGGTGGCGGTCACCGCCTACGGGATGGCGACCTTCGAAGGGCCGATGCTGTCGATCAAGAGCGTCAACGCCCTCTCCCACTTTACCGACTGGACCATTGCCCACGTGCACATCGGGGCGCTGGGCTGGAATGGATTTCTGACCTTCGGGATTCTCTACTGGCTGATCCCGCGCATTTATAACACCAAGCTGCATTCCGTCGGCATGGCCAACTTCCATTTCTGGATCGGCACCCTGGGGATCCTGGGCTATGCGATTCCCATGTATATCGCCGGCATCACTCAGGGCCTGATGTGGAAACAATTCACTGCCGAAGGTTTTCTGCAGTACCCCATCTTCCTGGAAACGGTCACTCAGATCATCCCGATGTATATGCTTCGCGCCATCGGCGGCATCCTCTATCTGGTGGGAACCCTGGTGGGGGTATTCAATCTGATCCTGACCGTTCGCAAAGGAACCCTGACGGCGGAAGAACCTGCCCAGGCCCCGGCGCTGGTAGCGGAAGAGAGTGACGATCACGATGTGAAAAACGTTTACGGTCACCGCTGGCTCGAAAGTCGCCCGCTTCAGTTCACTATCCTCACCGTGATCGCTGTAGCGATCGGGGGGATCATCGAATTTGTGCCGACCTTCCTGGTGCAATCGAACGTTCCGACGATTGCCAGCGTGAAGCCGTATACCCCGCTGGAACTGGAAGGGCGCGATATCTACATCCGGGAAGGGTGCAACACCTGCCACTCCCAGCAAATCCGTCCCTTCCGTAATGAGACGGTGCGTTACGGCGACTATTCCAAACCCGGCGAGTTTGTCTACGACCACCCCTTCCTGTGGGGCTCCAAACGCATCGGGCCGGATTTGCATCGGGTCGGCGGCAAATACAACCACCTCTGGCATCTCAATCATATGGTCAATCCCCGCTCTATGTCGCCGGGATCGATCATGCCCCCCTACCCCTGGTTAACCACCCAGACCGTCGACAAAACGCTGACGCCGGCGAAGATCCAGGTGATGCAAACCATGGGGGTTCCCTATCCGCAGGGGTATGAGAATTATGCCCAACAGGATTACGAAACCCAGGCGCAGCAGATCTTTCAGGATCTGGGGGTCACTTCCATCATGATCAACGAAACCACCGGCGAGACGGCGGAATTGAGCCCGGATAACGAGATCATTGCGCTGATTGCCTACCTGCAGCGATTGGGTACCGACCTGAAAGCTGAGAGCACGGCGCGCAGCGGAGAGACCGCTGACCCAACCAGTAATTAACGATCGCGGTAATTTTTCCGTGGTATAATTAATAACGAGGTAACGATGTATAAGCTGATTTTGGAAAACATCGAAGGGATTGAAATCTGGCCGATCATCGCGTTGGCAATATTCATCACCATATTTGCCGGGGTGGTGATCTGGGCATACCGCATGGATCCGGCGACGGTGCGGCACCTGGAAAATCTACCGCTGGAGCCAGACCAGGAAGAGTAAACAATAATGCTATTATTGAGTGAATAATCAAACTTTTGGAGACCTGATCAATGGCTAAACAAAAGGTAAAAGATGAACTGTTGAACCATGACTATGACGGGATCCAGGAACTGGATAACGATCTGCCGCCATGGTGGCTTTATCTGTTTTATTTTACAATCATCTTCGGGGTGGTTTATATGCTGCATTATCATGTGCTGGGCACCGGCGACTTGCAGGTCGAAGCCTACGAAAAAGAGATGAAGGCAGCTGAAGCCCAGGCGCTGGCCCGGGCACAGGGTCAGCAGAGCGCCGCCCCCCTGGTTCAATTGACCGATGAAGGCGATCTGGCCGCCGGGAAAGAAGTCTATATGGTCAACTGCGTGCCCTGCCACGGTCAACTCGGCGAAGGCGGCGTGGGCCCGAATATGACCGATGAGTACTGGATCCACGGTGGAGAAATTGCCGATCTGGTGCATACCATCAATGTGGGAGTGCCGGAGAAAGGGATGATCTCCTGGGCGCCGATCCTCAGCAAAAAGCAGATGCAACAGGTGGCCAGCTATATCCTGACCCTGCAGGGCACCAATCCGCCCAATGCCAAGGAACCGCAAGGGAAAAAAGGTGGGAGAATAAACACCATAATTGACCACGGCACCCGTAGTGATCGGTCGCGACCGATCACTACGACTCCGTGTCATTTTTGGCATGTATCATTACGAAAAGCGAGTTGGAGCGAGCATGGCAAATTCCCATCACATTGACGAACTGGAACAGATATACCAGGATACCGAGGTCTTCCGCGACCGGATCGCGACGGTTGACGAGGATGGCAAGCGTATCTGGGTATATCCCAAAAAACCATCGGGCCGGCTCTACCGGGCCAGAACCATCCTGAGTTTTTTCCTGTTAGCCTTCCTCTTCGGCGCACCATTTATCAAGATCAACGGAGAGCCGCTGATCCTGCTGAATATTCTGGAAC
This sequence comes from Calditrichia bacterium, assembly GCA_020635015.1. Lineage (GTDB taxonomy): Bacteria > Calditrichota > Calditrichia > RBG-13-44-9 > J075 > JACKAP01. The sequence continues at coordinate 262,343 of JACKAP010000003.1, forward strand.
GTAAATTCATTATTTTCGGCCTGGCATTCTGGCCGCAGGATTTCCACCTCTTCGCACTGGCAGCCCTGACCCTGGCGGTCTTTATCATCCTCTTCACGGTGGTCTTTGGGCGGGTATTTTGCGGCTGGATCTGCCCGCAGACCATCTTCATGGAGATGGTCTTCCGCAAGATCGAATATTTCATCGAGGGCGATGCCCACAAGCAGCGGGCCTTGAATAAGGCGCCCTGGTCGCCGGAAAAATTCCTGAAGAAGGCCAGCAAACATATCATTTTTTATGCGATCTCTTTTATAATCGGCAATACCTTCCTGGCCTATATTATTGGGGTTGACGAACTTTATAAGATCGTCACTGATCATCCGAGTCAGCATTTGGGCGGGCTATCGGCGATGATCATCTTCAGCTTTGTTTTTTACGGGGTCTTTTCCTGGTTCCGCGAACAGGCCTGTGTGATCGTCTGCCCCTACGGCCGCCTGCAGGGGGTGCTGCTCGATGCCAACTCGATTGTGGTGGCCTACGACTTTAAGCGGGGCGAACCGCGAGGCCGTTTCCGTAAGAACCAACCGCGCGAGGGGCAGGGCGATTGTATCGCCTGCGGGCTGTGCGAACAGGTCTGCCCGACCGGCATTGATATCAAAAACGGCACCCAGTTGGAATGTGTCAACTGCACCGCCTGTATCGATGCCTGTGACAGCGTGATGGACCGGATCAACAAACCCCGGGGACTGATCCGCTATGCTTCCTACAACGGGATCAAGGAGGGTGTCCGGCTGCGCTTGACCCCACGCATCATTGGGTATTCGACCATCCTGGTGCTGCTGGTCAGCGCACTGACCTTCCTGCTGGCCAATCGAGCCCCCCTGGAAGCAACCATCTTGCGCACGCCCGGCGTGCTTTATCAGGAAACCCCCGACGGAAAGATCCAGAATCTCTACAATATCAAGGTGGTTAATAAAACGTTTGACCCAAAGGAGATCACCTTGCAGCTAAAGGACCGGACCGGGGACTTGATATTGGTCAGCGGCCAGGCGCTGCCGGTGCCGAAAGACGGCCTGGCAGAATCGGCTTTCTTTGTGCGCCTGCCGCGCAGCGAGCTCACCCGCGCCAATACGATTATCTACATCGATGTTTTAGAAGGCGGTAATCTGGTGGAAACGATTCAGACGGCGTTTATGGGACCGGCAAAATAACCAAAACGGTTGATGAGTGGCTTATTACCCGTATGTAGCCATCAACCATAAACTGAGGTGTCAAGCATATGATTAAACCTGAATTACGCTGGCCGTTGGGCATTGCCGGAGTGCTGGGCCTATTTATTCTGTTTCTGGTTGCGACCGTGCTGTTCTCCCGCACGTTGCCCCTGAACCTGGTCAGCAATGATTATTATGAGAATGCCCTGAATTATCAAAAAAAGCAGGATCTCATCCGGCACACCCTGGAAAAATCTGCAGCACTATCCATCGACCATCAAGCTGAGGTCGCGCTGCTCATCCTGCGCAATCCGCTGCACGATCCGGCGCTGACAGTGAGCGGCAAGATCACCTTTTTCCGCCCCTCTGATGCCAGTCAGGATTTTGTGCTGTCCCTGGCTTTAGATGAAGGCGGACAGCAGCAAATCAGCACGGCCAGCCTCACCCGGGGCCTCTGGAACCTGATGATACACTGGCAGGTGGATGCGGATGAATACTATCAGGAAACAGCCCTGATCCTGGAATAAACAGCCTGCTCCAAGCTCCCCCATTCTAATTTGGCTTACCACACGATAGCGCCCGGTTTGACGGGCGCTATTTTTATTTCAGCATCCCCACAGTCGAGAAATAAAGGGTGCCACATTCGTTCTCAGATGCCACTAATGCTATAAGACCCTATTTGTTTTATTATTATGAGGTTAGGCCTTTTATTTGGGTTGATTTGCATAAAATTGTGGCATCCTTGAAAATCGGCTACTGCACACGCTTAGTCTTTTTAAATATTTGTTTACATTGAAAATAAAGCTTACTTTTGCCGCTTGGCAAGCGTTTTGTAGTAGCCACTTAAAAGCAAAGGGAATCTGTATTCTATCATTAGGAAACCAGCGGATGAGACGCAAGCATATTCTTGTCACCGATGATGAACGAAATATATTACGCACCTTAGAATTTATACTGGAAGCCGCCAATTACCGGGTCAGTTTGGCGGACCGGGGGCAGAAAGCCCTGGAGATTATTTTGAACAACCGAGATAGCGATTCCCATGTCGATTTGCTGATCACCGACCTGCAGATGCCGGATATGAGCGGGCTGACGTTGATTCAGGAACTGAACAAAATGGGGATCGATATACCTAAAATGGTCATCACCGGCCATGGCAGCAAAGATGTGGTCATTCACTTGATGCAGAACCGCTGCAACGATTATATGGAAAAGCCGATCGATGATGAAGAACTGCTGAAGCGTGTGGAGCTGCTGATCCAGACCGGTGAAAAGGATCAACACAAACAACAAGAGATTTAATCCTGCGATTTGTGAAAAAAAATACTTTGCTGTTGACAGCAATTTTTTATCGCTTAAATTAGGACAAGATAGTCTTAAATGTGGATTGTGTGATGATGTTTTCCAAAGCATGTGTGTACGGCCTTCGAGCGGCATTATATGTCGCCACCCTTGACAAACAAGCCTTTGTTCCGATTAAAACCATTTCGGACCATCTCGATATCTCATTCCATTTTCTGACCAAGATCCTGCAAACCCTGACCCAGCATCATATTATGCTCTCCTACCGGGGGCCGAACGGTGGCATTGCCCTGGCCCGACCGGCGGAGCAAATTAATGCGATTCAAATCGTGGAAGCAATTGACGGCACTCGCTTATTCAGCGACTGCATTCTGGATTTGCCCGGCTGCGGAACGCAGCGTCCCTGCCCGATGCACGAACAATGGAGCCGTATTCGGTCTGAAATGAAGCATCTGCTGGAAACCACTACCCTGGCGGGGCTTAGCGAGCGCATCAGCCAATTCGACCTTCGAATAACCGCCGATGAAGGGGGTTTAAACAGCCCTGGCGGTTAGCCATATATTTTTTGAACCATTTAAAGACTAAATACTCTTAAATCTTAATTGAGGAATCCTATCATGAAGACAGTCTATTTTATCCAGGCAATATTGCTGGCGCTACTGTTCGCCGGTTGCGGGAGCGATAGCGGAAAAGAGCAGGCCAATGCCCATCCCGCACCGCCCCAGGGACTCAGCGAATGGCAGTTGGAACACGGCATCGGGCCGATTACCAGCAAGGTCACCCTGGAAGCGGTCAATGTGGAACTGGCGCAGCAGGGGCAGGCCCTCTTCGATGTCAAGTGCGCTCCCTGCCATAAAGTCGATGAACGCTATATCGGGCCTCCCCTGGGCGGTGTGGTCAAACGGCGTACCCCGGAATATATCATGAATATGATGCTGAATCCTGACGAGATGGTTAAAAAACATCCCGAGGCACAGAAGCTGCTGGCAAAATACCTTGCCCCGATGACCTATCAGAATGTCTCGGAGGCCGATGCCCGGGCATTGCTGGAGTTCCTGCGTACTCAGGCGGATGTGGTTCCCAAACCGGAATAAGCGGTAGCACTGCTTCACTTAAACGTTCAGTACCCAATCTTTCAAAATGGCAGGAGGTAGTATGATTAACGTATCTTTAATCAAAAAACGGCTGGGCCTCATCCTGTTTGCCGGCGCAGTGATCTTTGCACTGGTGATCGCCTGCTCCACCCCGCAGCAATTGGGGACCGCCACCGATGACGCCGCGGCCAAGGTGTATGTTGCGCCAGGCAGCTATGACGAATTCTACGGCTTCTTCTCTGGCGGGTTTAGCGGACAGGTAACGGTTTACGGCCTTCCCTCGGGACGCCTGTTCCGGGTGATCCCGGTCTTTTCCCAAAATCCGGAAAACGGGTACGGCTACACCGAAGAAAGCAAGCAGTTGATGATGACCAGCCACGGCTTTATTCCCTGGGACGATGCCCACCACCCGGAACTGTCACAGAGCGACGGGGTTCCCGACGGGCGCTGGCTGTTCATCAACGCCAACAACACGCCGCGAATCGCGCGAATCGATCTCAGCACTTTCGAAACCGACAACATCATCGAGATCCCCAATTCCGGAGGCAATCACGCCTCTCCCTTCATCACCCCCAATTCGGAGTATGTGGTCGCCTCCACCCGCTTCAGCTTGCCGATCCCGCAGAAGGATGTGCCGATCGCCGAGTATAAGCAGCATTTCAAAGGCACCATCTCCTTCATCAAGCCGGATGTAGACGGCCACATGGAACTGGCGTTCCAGATCATGGTGCCGGGATATGACTACGATCTCTCCCACTCCGGTAAAGGACCTTCCTACGGCTGGTCGTTCTTCACTTGCTACAATACCGAGCAAGCCAACACCCTGCTGGAAGTAAATGCCTCCAGAAATGACAAGGACTTTATCGCCGCGGTGAACTGGAAACTGGCTGAGCAGGCGATCGCTGAGGGCAATTACACCACCATGAACACGGAATTTTATCGCAATTATATCGATCATGACAGCCGTATCGCCCATTCCGAGCGCAAGAGCGAAGTGCGGGTGCTTGATCCGCAGAAGGTGCCGGGACTGGTTTACTATCTGCCGACCCCGAAATCGCCGCACGGCGTGGATGTGGATCCCAGCGGCGAGTATATTGTTGCCGGCGGAAAGCTCGCCACCGTCATTCCGGTGCATTCCTTCAGCAAAATGATCAAGGCGATTGAAACGAAGCAATTTGAAGGTGAAGTTGACGGCATCCCGATTCTGAAGTATGAAGCCGTCATGGCCGGCGAGGTGCAGAATCCCGGGCTGGGGCCCTTGCATACCGAGTTTGACGGAAAGGGCTATGCCTATACCTCGGCGTTCATCTCTTCGGAAATCGTCAAGTGGAAACTGGGCACCTGGGAAGTGGTGGACCGGGTTCCCTGCTATTATTCCATCGGCCACCTGATGATCCCCGGCGGCGACAGCAAGAAGCCCTGGGGCAAATATGTGGTGGCAATGAACAAGATCACCAAAGACCGCTACCTGCCCACCGGGCCGGAGCTGGCCCATTCCGCTCAGTTGTTCGACATCAGCGGCGACAAGATGAAACTGCTGCTGGACTTCCCCACCCTCGGCGAACCGCACTATGCCCAGGGCATCCCGGCGGAGATTCTGATGAAAAATTCGGTCAAGATCTATCCATTGGAAAAAAATCAGCACCCCTATGCCGTCAAGAGCGAAAAAGAAGCCCGGGTAGAGCGTCAGGGAAAAGCGGTGCACATTTACATGACGACCATCCGCACCCACTTTGTTCCGGATAATATCGAAGGAGTCAAGGTTGGTGACAAGGTGTATTTCCATACCACCAACCTGGAACAGGATTGGGACACCCCTCACGGGCTGGCGGTGCAGGGTGCCAACACCTCGGAGATCCTGATCATGCCCGGAGATACCAAAACCCTGATCTGGGAACCGAAAAAGCCGGGCGTTTTCCCGTTCTACTGCACTGATTTCTGTTCGGCGTTGCACCAGGAGATGCAGGGCTATATCCGGGTATCGCCGGCGAATTCGAATATTCAGATTAGTTATAACGGAAGATAGGCGCGCAGTCTATTCGAAGTGAAAGAAAGGAACTGTCATGGGTCGCAAGACCAGGATTTTACTGCTGATTGCCTCGCTGATGCTGATCGTCAGCTACTTCGTGCCGGTCTGGAAGGTGCTGCTGGATGCGCCGCAATATCCGGAAGGGCTGGGATTGCAGATCTGGCTGCATACCATCACCGGGGATAATCCCAACGATCTGAACAAGATCAACAACCTGAACCATTATATCGGGATGAAGGTAATCGAGCCGGATGCTATCGCCGAGCTCAAGCTGATGCCGTATTTGATCGGGCTGATGATTCTCGGCGGACTGTTGATCGCCTGGCGGGGCGGGCGGCGCTGGCTGTATCTCTGGGTGGCTCTGTTCGTGCTGCTGGGGATCGCCGGGATGACCGATTTTTATCTCTGGGAATATGACTACGGCCATAATCTGGACATGGAGAATGCGATCATCAAAGTGCCGGGCATGAACTACCAGCCGCCCTTGCTGGGGAGCAAAAAGCTGCTGAATTTCACCGCCTTTTCTTTCCCGGCGGTCGGCGGCTGGATGATTATCGGCGCGGTGCTGTTGGGGACGGCCGGGGCTTGCCTGGAGTGGAAGGCGGCGCGGCAGCCGGAGGTGGTGGAAAAATGAAAAAGAAATTTCACTGGCTGGTATTATGGCTTCTCGGGAGCTTCCTGGTGGGAGGGTGCACCCCCTCCCCTGCCCCGATCCGCTATGGGCAGGACAATTGCGCCCATTGCCAGATGCTGGTGATGGATGCACACTTCGGAACGGAATTGGTCACGGATAAAGGTAAAATATATGTCTTTGATTCGATCGAGTGCCTGGCCTGGCACAGCACCGCCAGCCGGATGCCGCCAGGCCAGGTTCATTCGCGCTGGGTGACGCCTGTCGACGCCCCGGGAACGCTCGTCGATGCCGCCGGCGCATTTTACCTGGCCAGCGACAACCTGCGCAGCCCGATGGGATTGAATCTCAGCGCCTTTCGCGATGAGAACACCGCCCGGTCATTCCAGCAGAATTACGGCGGCGAAGTGCTGCGCTGGGACGGGGTGACGGCGCTGGTGGGGCGTAGATGGGGACAGGGTCAATAGCCGGCGAGTCCGTCATTCCGAATCCCCGAAGGGGTGAGGAATCTGTGTGCCGCAAGGACTTCGTGGTCATACAGATTCCTCACATACGTTCGGAATGACAGAGGCCGGACGTTAATAATGCATTTAATTTTATACGATGACAAAAAAATGAACCCAGCGAAATTGTTGATATTGCTGATACTGCTGTTCACCCCCCTCCTTTCCCGGGAGATCCGGGTGCGGCCGGACGGTGAGGTGTCTACTCTGAATGCCGCGCTGCAGCTGGCTGATGACGGCGACCGCATCGTGATCGACGGCGGCGTCTACCGCGAGGCGGTGGTGGTGGAGAAATCTGTGGAAATCATCGGGCTCAACCACCCGCTTTTCGACGGCGAAGGACAGCGCCAGATCTTCATCATCCGCGCCGCTGGAGTGAGCATCCGCGGCCTGACGTTCCGGAACTGCGGGATCAGCTTCATCGAAGACCGCTCCGCCATCCTGATCGACGGCGCGCAGGATTGCACGGTAGAGAACAACCGCTTTCTCGACAACTTTTTTGCCGTCTACCTTGCCAAATCGGCCGGCGCCCGCATCATCAACAATGTCATCCGAGGGCAGGCGGCATCAGAGACCTCCTCCGGGAATGGCGTCCATGCCTGGTATTGCAAGGACATCACCATCACCGGCAATACCATATCGGGGCACCGCGACGGGATCTATTTCGAGTTTGTGCAGAATGGATTGGTCGAGAAGAATCACAGCGAAGGGAACCTGCGTTATGGCCTGCATTTCATGTTTTCCGACCGCTGCCGCTATCTCGACAACACCTTTCGCCAAAATGGCGCCGGCGTGGCGGTGATGTACACCAAAAATGTGGAAATGCACCATAACCGTTTCGAGGAGAACTGGGGCAGTGCTGCCTTCGGGCTGCTGCTCAAGGACATCACCGATAGTGAGATCCGGAGCAATCTGTTCCTGGGAAACTCCATCGGCATCTATGCCGAGAATTCCAACCGCCTGGAGATCTCCGGCAACGATTTCCTGGAAAACGGCTGGGCGGTAAAAATCATGTCGAACTCGATGGACAACCATTTTAGCGGCAACAATTTTATCGCCAATTCCTTTGACGTTGCCACCAACAGCCGTCACAACTTCAGCCGGTTCGAGAAAAACTTCTGGAGCGGCTACCGGGGCTACGACCTGGACCGGGACGGTTACGGCGATGTGCCCTTTCATCCGGTTCGCCTATTCTCGATGATGGTGGCGCAGAACCCGCCGGCGCTGGTGATGATGCGCAGCCTGCTGGTCGATTTGCTCGATCTGGCGGAAAGCGTATTCCCGCTGCTGACCCCGGAGACGCTGGTTGACGAAAAACCGCTGATGCGGAGGAGACCATGATCACGATTACCGGACTTCAGAAACGATTTGGCAAATTGGCGGTACTGCGGGGCATCGATCTTAATATCGCCCCCGGGAAGGTTACCGCCATTGTAGGGCCCAACGGATCGGGCAAGACGACCCTGATCAAGACGCTGCTTGGCCTGGTACGCCCGGATAGCGGCACGATCTCCCTGGCCGGCGTATCGCTGAATGGCGATCCGTCCTACCGGGAGATGATCGGCTACATGCCGCAGGCCGGAAAATTTCCGGAGAATCTGACCGTGTCGGAAGTCCTCCGCCTGGTGAAAGACGTGCGGCGGCATTCCGGGCCGCTCGATGAAGCGCTGTTCGAACAGTTTCAACTGGCCGAATCGCTCAACAAACCCATCCGCACTCTCTCCGGAGGCACCCGGCAAAAGCTCAGCGCCACCATCGCCTTTTTGTTCCGGCCGGAGATCCTGATTCTGGATGAGCCGACCGCCGGGCTTGATCCGGTGGCCAGCGCCCAATTGAAAGACAAGATCTGCCGGGAACGGGACGGCGGGCGCACCGTGATTCTCACCTCGCACATTATGAGCGAGATCGAAGCGCTTTCCGACATCCTGGTTTTCCTGCAGGATGGAAAAGTGTTTTATAACGGCACCCTGGCCGCAATGATCCATAGCAGCGGCGAAACCCGGCTGGAGCGGGCCATCGCCCGGCTAATGGAAGGAGGCGATGCGGCATGAATACAACCACGGTTCGAATCATCAAATTTGAATTCAGTGATGTGCTGCGCAGCAAATGGGTGCTGATCTACGGCCTGTTCTTTTTCCTGCTCACCGAGACCCTGTTCCGCTTCGGAGGGACCAGCGCCCGGGTGATGCTCAGTCTCAGCAACGTGGTATTGATCATTGTGCCGCTGATTTGCATTGTCTACGGTACCATCTACCTATATAATGCCCGGGAATTTATGGAATTGATGCTGGCTCAACCACTGCGCCGGCGCAGCCTGTTCGGCGGGCTCTACAGCGGGCTGGTGATCCCATTGAACTTAAGTTTCCTGGTCGGCGTGGGCTTGCCGTTCCTGCTACACGGGGTGGAGCGCACCGCCCATTTGCAGGCTTTCAGCATGCTGCTGCTCGCAGGGGTTTTTCTTACCCTGATTTTTATCGCCCTGGCATTCCTGATCTCAACCGCCTACGAGGATAAAATGAAGGGGCTGGGGATAGCGATTTTAAGCTGGCTGCTCTTTTCCGTGGCGTATGACGGTGTGATGCTATCGCTGATTTACCGCTTTTCCGATTATCCCCTGGAAAAAGCGGTCATTGCCCTGACCTTGCTTAACCCGGTAGATCTGGCCCGAACCCTGCTCTTGATGCAGCTGGACATCGCCGCCCTGATGGGCTATACCGGCGCGGTGTTCGAGCTGTTTTTCGGCAGCATTATGGGCGCGGCGATCTCCCTGGCGGCGCTCAGCCTGTGGGTCATCTGCCCAATGTGGCTGGGACTGCGGCAGTTCCGGAGAAAAGATTTTTAAAGACTTTGTCCACGGATTACACGGATTAACACGGACAGGGATGAGTTTGTGGGTGAATGGGGTGAAGTATTAATGACTTGAATGTCCGTTTTTCCCCATCAACTCGTCAACTCATTAACATCATTCCGTGTTAATCCGTGTAATCCGTGGACGAATCAGTTGTCTTTCGCCGCATCTTTCTTCGGAGCGGCTTCCTTTTCCGGGGACTGTCCATTGCCCAGGGGCAGGGGCAGCGGGGAGCGCAGGTGCAGGTCACGCTGGGGATAGGGTATCTCGATATGATTCTGGCGGAATTTATGCACGATAGCGCAATTTAGCTTTGAACGTACGATCGGATGGCGTTTGGGATTGGCGATCCAGACCCGCAGGCGCATATCCCAGGATGAGTCCCCAAATTTCATCAGCAGCACTTCCGGCGCAGGTTCTTCCAGCACCTCCGGCTCCGCTGTCGCTACTTCCTTCAGGCTGGTTAGCACCGCCTCCAAATCGGAATCATAAGAAACGCCCACATCGACATTCACCCTGACGGTATGGTCTCCGTGCGACCAGTTCACCACCCGGGTGGAGATGAATTCGGAATTGGGCACGATAATGGAAATGTTATCCACCGACTTGATCTTGGTAGCGCGAATCTTAATCTCCTCCACATCGCCTTCGGTATCGCCTACCAGCACCCGGTCGCCTACCTGGATGGGGCGTTCGAGCAGCAGGATCAGCCCGGAAATAAAATTGGAGGTGATATTCTGCAAACCAAACCCGATCCCAACCGAAAGAAATCCAAATACCACTGCCAGCCCGCTGAAATCGATTCCCACAAACTGGAACGCCATCAGGATGCCGAGCACCATCACCAGGTAGTGCAGAATCCGGCTGAAGGTGTAGCTGGAACCGTCATCCAGCTTCAGGTAGGCAATCAGCCTCGGAAGCAGCACTTTCCGGGAAAACTGCGAGACGAACCAGAACATGGAAATGATAACGACAAAGGAGATCAAAGCAAGCGGTGTCACGCTGGTATTGTTAATGGTATAGAGGCTGAAGGTGAGCACGACGGAAATTGATTGGAGGATTTCCGATTCAGGCGACATGAAGTTGAACGCCAGGACAATACCGATCAGCATCAGCAGATAATGGATCACATGATTCAGGGCGGCGCCGGCCTTCTCGTCAATGCTGATGCGGTTAAACACCCTCCGGCGTAAATAATTGCGTAACGCGCGGGAAACAACGTAGATCCCCAACAGGGTCAGCATAAACACCAAAATAGAAAGCGGGGTAATGACGGTGTTGGAGATCCGGAAAAGCGGATGCATCAGGATCATCACAATATAATCGATGGTCTCGGATAAAGACATAGTTCACCCTTCTCTGATAAAGATCAGTCATGTTTAAAAAGATGCTGCAAAGTTATTAAGGGGCGGAGGGGAATACAAGGGAAATGAAATGGGTGGATGGGTTAATGGGTGTATGGGTTAATGGGTGTATGGATTTAACCATAATCGTTCGTATGCCAATCACGAGTTGTCAAACAAAAAGACGCAAAGTAACCGCACACATCAACCCATTAACCCATTAACCCATCAACTCATCCACCCAAATCACACCAGCGCGCTTTCCATTCCGGAATCCTTCACGAATAAGCAGGAGGTATTGGTCCAGTCAGTAGCGCCGCGCATAAAGTCGAACGAGGGCTTTTCGCCCAGGCCGAAAATGTTGACGTCCGCTTTGGGAGCGGCTGCCAGCGCATCATGAAAGCCGCCCATGATCACATGGAACTCGCTCAAGGCGGGCAGGCGGGCAATGTCATTCAGCTTACCGAGAAATTCGTGCATGCGCGCTTTTTCGGCGTCATCCATTGCAGTGGCCACCAGGTTCAGCTTACCGCCCCAGTTCTGCTGCAGGTGCAAGGCGATCAACACCCCGAGATGCCAGTTGGGGCTTTTCTCGCGCAGCCAGAGATTGATATCCTGCTGCATACCGAAAGCAACCCGGGGATGCTGGCGAAGCACCGCTACCCCCAGTTCGTCGCGCGAGGCTTCTACGATCATCTGCCCGAGTAGCTGTTCCTGTTTTTTGTCGTCTTCCAGGGTGAGGAAAAGGATGTTCGGGCGGAAGATGCTTCCTCTGAGGGTTTGCAGCACCATCTTGGAGCCATGCCCAAAATCCGCATCTTCGATGACGGTGGAATTGACGAAGATATTCTGCCGTTTTAAGGGCGCCAGCAGTTCATTCAGGTCGCGGATATTCTGCTCCCGCTCCTTGGGGCTGACCGTGAAGGCGAAGACGCTGCCGGCGGGATGGGTGATGTCGCGGATAAACAGCATCGGGCCGGACCAGACCCCGGGCACATCGACCGGCAGCAGCAGGTCCGGTTTCCAGGTCACCTGATGGCGGGGAAAACGGGCGGCAATCCGGGAGGCACGCTCTGCCAGCACCAGGAACATCCCGCCGCGGATATCGCCTCCTTCCTCCGCTTTTAGTTCCTTGCGGGTCAGCCAGATGTAAAGAAAAATAATAATCGCAATCGCCACCGCGCTGAAGACCGGATTGATCAGGAACATCATAAACGTGCATCCCACCGCCCCGAAGAAGGGGATAAAGCGGGGCACTTTCAAGGTTGGGCGGAAGCTGATGATCTTCATGCTTTGTTGGATGAATACCACCAGGTTTAACATGCCGTAGGTGATCAGGAAGAACATGGTGATCAGGGTGGCAAGCACATCCAGATTGCCCAACACGATCGCAAACACGATCACGATGCCGGTGAAGATCATGGCATTGCGCGGCTCGTTGGTTTTGGTGCGCCGGGCAAAAGTCTCGGACATCGGCACGGTGCCGTGCTCGGCCAGGGCCTGGAGGATTCGCGGCGAGCCCAGGATGCTCCCTAAGGCAGAAGAGAAGGTCGCCGCCAGGATCCCGATCAGCACCAGGAAACCGTAGGAAGCGCGGTCGACCATAACCATTTGGTTGCTGCGCAAATCGATTGAATCGATATAGAGGCCCATCACTACCGCCAGGGCGATATAGATCACGAAGGTAATGCCGATTGCCCAGAGGGTGCCGCCGGGAATCGATTTGCGGGGATCTTTCAGGTCGCCGGACATATTGGCCCCGGCCATAATCCCGGTAACCGCAGGGAAAAAGATCGCGAACACCTGCCAGAAGCCGGCATCTTCGAAACCGCCAAGCAGCGGCAGTTCAACGACCGGCTGCTTGTCCATCGAGAAGAAACTCACCAGCGACAGCCCGATCAACACCATGATCACATACTGGATGCGGATGGCAAACTGGGTGCTGACCACCGAGATGACCATCAACACCGCCCAGGTCAGCAGCGAAACCAGCAGCGGGGGATGATCCGGAAAGATGCCCAGCCAGCCTTCGGTAAAACCGATGATATACAGCGCTGCGGAAAGGGTTTGCGACACATAAAAGGGGATGCCCACGCTGCCCCCCGCCTCCAGGCCGAGCGACTTGGAAATGATCGAGTAAGCGCCGCCGGCGCCGATCTTGATGTTGGTGGTGATCGAAGCCATGGACAGGCCGGTGAAGAGGGTAATCGATTTCGCCAGGAGGATGATCACCACCGCTCCCAGCAGGCCGGCGTTGCCGACCACCCAGCCCAGGCGGAGGTACATGATCACGCCGAGAATGGTCAAGACCGTCGGTGAAAACACCCCGCCAAAAGTGCCGAACTTCGTCGCACTGCTGTCATCTTTTTTACCGCCGCCAGCGAAGGCGTTAATCGCGTCAAACGCTGCTTTCATACGCAAAATCCCTTTGGTTTGATGAACGGAGCCCTTTGGGGCTAATCGATGTGGAAAAATAATACGGAACTTCGGTCACCGGGAACGTGACGGGGATGGAAAAAAGATAAATAAAAATACAAAAACGAGCATAATATCGTATGCCCCAGACTGCGGGGCATACGATATTATGCTTTTACACATTGTGGATTGAGTTTTTTAAAATTACAGATTCCTCGGCTGGCGCCTCGGAATGACGCGCCGTTGTCATTTCGAACATTGTATGTGAGAAATCTATAACGGCAATGTCAACACCCCTTAGAAGCCCAGACCGACCAGCAGGGTGAGCGAACGGTTTTTGGCTTCGCCGGTATCGGAATCTGACACGTTTGACAATCCCAGGGTATAGCGGGCATCGATGGTGACGAAGCTGACCAGGGCATTGAACTTCAGCCCCAGGCCGACCACCGCACCGAGGTCGGAGCTTTTAAAAAAATCTTGATCCGAATTGACTTCCGGATCGAAACTCTCACTCAGTTTGAAGCCCAGGGCCGGACCGGCGTGCACATTATAGCTCATGGTGGGCGCCAGGGGAATGCTGATCTTCGCCAATACCGGCACTTCCAGGTAGGTCAGCTTGGTGGTTGATTCGCCGCCGGCATCGGATTTGAATTTCGAGCCTTTTTGGGAGAAGAGGCCTTCCACCTGGATATCGAGGGGGCCGAGCAGGTCAAGTTCAATAAACAAACCGCCGGCGACCCCGGTTTGGGATGAGGTACTGGCGCCCTCCGGTTCCGGATCCAGGCTGAAGCTGGCAAAGTTCAAGCCGCCTTTCAGGCCTTTGTTCACCGACATCTGGGCGCTTGCATCGAACGAGAACAACATCACCAGCGCCGCCGCTAAACCAACCGTCAATAATTTTTTCATCGCTACTCCTTTGCAGTTTGAATGAGACTTCGGTTAACATAAACCTTAATTTATGGAAAAACAACTGAAAACTAGCTCAGTGATCTCTGTGGCTCTGTGGCGGCAGTTAAGAGGTTTAGCTTGCATTAGGTAGGCGCTTCCGCTAAATTTAGCAGCAAAAAAGGCACCCGATGGATCGATTCAAACTGGTTTCCAAATACAAGCCCACCGGGGATCAGCCCCAGGCGATCGAGCAGTTGGTGGAAGGCATCCGCGAGGGCAGCCAGTTCCAGACCCTGCTGGGCGTGACCGGCAGCGGCAAGACCTTCACCATGGCCAATGTGATTGCCGAGATCAACCGCCCGACCCTGATCCTCTCCCATAACAAGACCCTGGCGGCGCAGTTGTACGGCGAGTTTAAGCAGTTCTTCCCGGAAAACGCGGTGGAGTTTTTCATCAGCTACTACGATTATTACCAGCCGGAAGCCTATGTGCCGAAGAGCGATACCTATATCGAAAAAGACAGCTCGGTGAATGAGGAGATCGAGCGCCTGCGCTTGAAGACCACCGCCTCGATCATGTCGCGGCGCGATGTGGTCATCGTGGCCAGCGTTTCCTGTATCTACGGGATCGGCTCGCCGCAAGATTACTATAATCTGATGGTGCTGCTGCAGAAAGGGCAGGAAATCGACCGCTACGAACTCTTTGGCAAGCTGATCGACATCCAATACACCCGCAACGATATCAGCCGCGACCGCGGCACTTTCCGGGTCAAGGGCGACATCATCGAGATCTATCCCGCCTACGAGAAATACGCCATCCGCATCGATACCTTCGGCGATGATATCGAGAAGATTGAATATCTCGACATCGTCAGCGGGGAGATTCTGGAAGAAGTCGATCAGGTGCTGATCTTCCCAGCCACTCACTTCGTTACCACCCCGGACAAACTCAAGCTGGCGATCGAGGCAATCAAACTTGAACTGGCGGAACGGCTGGCGGAACTGCGCGGCCGGAACCAGTTGCTGGAGGCGCAGCGCCTGGAGCAGCGCACGCACTTTGATCTGGAGATGATGCAGGAACTGGGCTATTGCAGCGGCATCGAGAACTATTCCCGGCACATCGCCGGGCGCAAGGCGGGCGACCCCGGCTACACCCTGATCGATTTTTTTCCGAAAGATTTCCTGCTGATCGTTGACGAATCCCACCAGAGCCTTCCCCAGATCCGCGGGATGTACCACGGCGACCGCTCGCGCAAGCAGACCCTGGTCGATTACGGCTTCCGCCTGCCCAGCGCCCTGGACAACCGCCCGCTGAAGCTGGATGAGTTCATGGACAAGATCCACCAGGCAGTATTCGTATCCGCCACCCCGGCCCCCTTCGAAGTCGAGCTCTCCGGCGGCGTGGTGGTGGAGCAGATCATCCGCCCCACCGGCCTTGTCGATCCGGAAATTGAGGTACGGCCCACCGAGGGACAGATCGACGATCTGATCGAAGAGATCCGCCAGCGAGTGGAGAAGCAGGAGCGCACCCTGGTGCTGACCCTTACCAAACGGATGTCGGAGGACCTTACCGACTATCTCAAGGGGCTGGGCATCCGGGTAGCGTACGTGCATTCGGAAATCGACGCCCTGGAGCGGGTCGACCTGCTGCGCGACCTGCGCCTGGCCGAGCATGACGTGCTGGTGGGGATCAATCTGCTGCGAGAAGGGCTGGATCTGCCGGAAGTATCCCTGGTGGCGATCCTGGATGCGGATAAAGAAGGCTTCCTGCGCTCCGAAGTCTCGCTGCTGCAGATCGCCGGGCGGGCAGCGCGCAATGTGCACGGGAAGGTGATCTTCTACGGCGATAAGGTCACCAAAGCAATGCAGACGACGATGGAAGAAACCGCCCGCCGCCGGGAAAAGCAGGTGGCCTACAACCAGGAGATGGGCATCACCCCGCAAACCATCTACAAGACGGTGGAAGAGATCATGCAATCGACTTCAGTGGCCGATGTGCGCAGCAATTATAAACCCGACACTAAAAAAACCGCCCGGGAATTCGAATATATGGACAAGCTGACCGGGCAGGAACTGATCGAACAGCTGGAACAGGAGATGAAAGCAGCGGCGCAGAAACTGGAATTCGAAAAAGCCGCCCGGCTGCGGGATCAGATATTGAAGCTCAAAGGGAAGATTTCTTAACTACTTAATCCACGGATTACACGGATTAGCACGGATTAACTGCTTTATGCTTTGATGGGTAATATTTGCAGGTTCCTTTCCGGCGGATACCGGGACATTGGAATGATGCAACGTCGTCATTTCGAACGCAGTTTGTGAGAAATCTGTAACTGCAAAGAACTTGGTCAACAGGCATTGAAACAGATCCGTGTTAATCCGTGTAATCCGTGGACTTTAAAACAAGGGTATTAAGACTGCAGGATTATGAGAAAACATTCTTTCATTATATTCTCAATATTGTTGATAGGATTTTCCTGCCTCCAGGCGGGGCAGCTGCCGTATACCCTCGACAGTTTGATCACTGCCGGGAAGCAGGATATCTATGATCTCAAATTTAAACAGGCCGAGACGCACTTTATCAAGGCACAGCAACTGTTTCCAGGGTATCCGCACGGATATTTTTACCAGGCCTACATCACGGTGCTGGTGTATTCGATGGACCAGAGCAACGAAGCGCTTGAGGAGACGCTTAAAGCGCAGGTAGACAGGGCGAACGAAGTGGCGGAATCGTTCCAGACGATTTTTGAGGATGATCCGGAGAGCTATTTTATGCTGGCCTTGACCAGCGGAATCCAGGCCACCTACCATGTGCTCAACCGCAATTTCGTGCGCGGCTATCTCAGCGGGCGGAAGACCAAGGGCAATCTGGAGAAGGCGGTGGCGCTGGATTCGGCGTATTATGACGCCTATTTTGGCCTGGGGCTGTTTCATTATTATGCTGATCTGCTGCCGGGCATGATCAAGTTCATCGCCGGTATTCTTGGCTTTGAGGGCGACCGGGAGCAGGGCATGCGGGAGATCCTCACCACCTCACGCAACGGGAAACATTTCCAGGTGGAAGGTGAGTTCATGTACTATTCCATTTCCTATTTCCTGGAAGGTGACAAAATGAACGCCCTGCGCGGGCTGCGCCAGCTCTATGCCCGCTATCCCCACAACCAGGCGATCGGCCTGATGATCGCCTACCATTACCGGCGCAGCGGGTTTGTGGAAAAATGTATCGAAACCTGCGAACGTTTTGGCGACGAGCATGCCGATTTCCTCCCTCAATTAACCAATTTGAAGTATTACAACATGGCGGTATGCTATTTCGAGTTGAATGAGTTCGAAAAATCGGACTCCCTGATCACGCGGCTGGAGGAACTGCCCACCCGTAAATCGAAATATTACCAATCGGCAATCCAATTTTACAAAGGCCGGCTGGCCGATATCCGGGGGGACCGCCAGGAAGCCCTGGCCCGCTATGAACGGATCGAGAATCATAAGCAGTCGGAATACTGGCGCTTTCTTTCGCGTATGTACGTCAAATATCCGGTCGACTCACTGATGCGCGAATATCTCATCGCCGACAATTTGCTGGGCAGCCGGCGCTATGAAGCCAGCTATCATAAAAGCCTGGCCTTGAAAGGCGATCTCGATGCCGGGCGGCGCAGCGTCAATCCCAATGCAGAATTTTTGATTTTCGACCTGCTGGCGCGCAACCACTTTTACCAGCGGCGCTACCGGGAGTCGCAGACGGTATACAGCGAGTTCGTTCCCCGGCTGGATCAAATGGAGGATGAATTCCATCGCGCCTGGATCTACATTCATTATCAACGCTGCCTGCGCACCCTGGAGGAGTTCGATCTGGCGGAGCAGATGCTGGCCAAAGCGAACTCGCTGGATGACAGCTTTACCCGGATTATTGTCGAACGGGAAAAGTTTATGCTAAAGAAGCGGCGCAGCCAGCTCGGGCAGGATCAACATGATGACGATTAATCTGAAGGAAAGACCATGAATGTGCTGATCATCGGCGGCGGTGGCCGCGAACATACCCTGGTGTGGAAAATTCGCCAGCATCCGGAAGTGAAACAGATCTACTGCATCCCCGGCAATGGGGGCATCGCTGCACTGGCGGGATGTCCGGCGCTGGATGCCGGCGACTTCCCCGCCCTGGCGTCGTTTGTGCGGGAGCGGGAGATCGGCTTTACGGTAGTCGGCCCGGAGCAGCCGCTGGTGGATGGGATTGTCGATTATTTTGAAGCGGAGAAACTGCCGATCTTCGGCCCTAACCGCTCGGCCGCCCGCCTGGAAGGCAGCAAGATCTTCTCCAAACAACTGATGGCCAAATATGATATTCCTACTGCCGGCTTTGCCGAATTCGACCGGGTTGAGGCGGCGCTGAAATATTTAAGCCATCTACCCGAACAACCGATCGTGGTCAAAGCCGACGGCCTGGCGGCGGGCAAAGGCAGCATCGTCTGCCCTGATCTAAACAGCGCCCGGGAGGCGGTCGACGCCCTGATGCGCCAAAAAATTTTCGCCGCCGCCGGCAGCAAGGTTGTGATCGAGGAATTCATGACCGGTGAGGAGGTGAGCATTTTCGCCATTACCGACGGGCGGGATTACCTCACCCTCACCCCGGCGCAGGATTTCAAGCGGGCTTTAGACGGCGACCGAGGCAAGAATACCGGTGGCATGGGCAGCTATGCTCCAACCCCATTTTTGACCCCGCAACTGCGCGAGGTGGCACTGCGCACGATCGTCGAGCCGACCTTTGCCGCCCTGCAGTCGGAGGGAATCGATTACCGGGGCGTGCTTTATTTCGGCCTGATGCTCACCTCCGGGGGGCCGAAGGTGATCGAATTCAACTGCCGCTTTGGCGATCCGGAAACCCAGGTGGTGCTGCCGCTGCTGGGCAGCGATCTGCTGGAGATCCTGCAGGCGGTGCACAACCGCACTTTGGGCAAACTTCGGGTTGAACTGAAACCCGCCTACGCCGCAGCGGTGGTGCTGGCCGCCGGAGGCTATCCTGATGCATACGAAAAAGGCCGGGAAATCAGGGGCATTCCGGAAAACCGTGACGACCTGCTGGTATTCCATGCCGGCACCCGCCGGGAGAGTGGCCGGCTGTTAACCAACGGCGGGCGGGTGATGGCGGTGACGGCGCTTTCGGAAGCAAGCCTGCAGGCGGCGACCGAAAAAGCCTATCAAGCGGTGGCACAGATACACTTTGACGGCATGCATTTCCGCCGCGACATCGCCCGGCGGGCGTGGGAAGGGTAGATGGCCTTGCCGATTTTGGGAAATAAAAGATAGATGTTGGATGTTAGATGTTGGATATATTTGCCATCCAACATCTAACATCCAACATCCAAATCAGTTAACCAATCCGGGAGAGATCTATGAAACCTATCTGCTACCGGCTGTTCAGTGTGGGGCTGATGCTCCTGCTGGGAGGATGTAACGACAAAAGCCCCCTCGGCATTACCGCCTACTCCCCCACCCCGCCATCCGGCAAACCGCTGATCCTGCGCAGCGACCTCAAATCCGGCGGCAGCTATATGCCGGGTTATCAGAGCGGGAATATCCGCTCCGACCAGGTAACGCTTTCCTGGGAGCCGGCTCCGGCAGGAGAGTTCGCCTCCTACCAGATATTCCGCAACGATATCCGCCTCGCCACCATTACGGAGCGGGAAGCGGCCAGCTATACCGACGACCAGGGGATCTTCCCCGACAGCTATTACAATTACAAGATCGCCCTGTTCAATCCCCAGGGGCTCTTTCTGGCGGATACCATCCGGATCAAGACCCCGGCATTTTCCCGGCCGTTTGCCCTGAGCAGCCAGGTGGTGGCGCCCACTGAAGACCTGATTCGGATTTTCTGGCGCAACGGCGCGGAATCGGCCACCGATTTCCGGATTTACCGCAAGCTGCTCAGCGATCCGGATACGCTCTACCAGATGGTCGGCACTGCAAGCGATACCCTCTTTACCGACAACAACGGCATCGTTCCCGGGAATACTTATGAATACCAGGTGAGCGCCTTCAATGCCTTCGAAGCCACGCCCCGATCGCTGCCCCTGGCGGTTAGCGCTTTTTATGATCTCTCGCCGCCCTTCCTCACCACTGCACAGCAACTCGATGGCAGCCGGATGGTGCGGTTATTTTGGATTGACTTTGCAACCGCGGAGGACGGCTACCGGATCTGGAGACGCAGCCCGTCAGGTCAATTCACCGAGATCAACACGGTTCCCACCAATGCCTTCACCTACACCGACAGCGACACGGCCGGCAGCCTGCAATTAGATTCCACTTATATTTACGCCGTCAGCGCCTTTGGGGCTACCGGGGAATCGGAACTCTCCAATGCCATACCGGTCACCATCTTGTCTTCCAGCAGCTTTACCGGGTACCAGGAAGACTTCGAATCGCCGCTGGGTGGAGAGTGGGAGTTGATCTCTTCCACCCCCGAGGGACGGATTATCCGCTCCACCAACGGCGCCAACAGCGGCCAATATATGCTGCAGATGGATGTGGCGGTCGATGGGGTGGTCAATCTCAATGAGGCGATACTGAGCCTCGATCTATCTACGGTAAACCCGGGTGACGATCTCTTCCTGCGCTTTTTCTATAACACCTTCGATGATGAGGTCAGTCCCCTGGAAGAATATGTTGATATCTCCAGCGACGGGAGCAGTTGGCTGACGGTCTTCACCATGCCTTTTTCCGCCTTTGCCTGGGAACAGGCGGAGATCAACCTGCAGGATTTTACCGATGCGCAACCCTATAGCAGCACCTACCGGATCCGCTGGCACCAGGGCGATAATTTCTCCTTCCCGGTCGACGGGATCGGGATTGATGATATCGAGGTGAGCCTGGCAGGGCAGTGATTGGTTGGCAGTGGTCAGTTGTTAGTGATCAGTTTCGTGGGTTTCGTGGGCTAGTCCGTTACTTTTCAACCGTTAAAATCTCGGGAGATGATATGCACCAGATTCGCTACATGTTTACGCTCGTCATTTTGATGCTGGTTCCGCCTTTCCTGGTTGCCCAGGAAACCGAAACCGTCCTCTCCGCCACGCCGGTGTCGTTCCGCAGCCAGGCCCTGGGGGGTACGGTGTTCGATGATCTCGACCTGGTATATGACCCGGTGGAGATCCGGTATGTCGACGGCATCCGCCTCTATACCAACCTGAGTAATCTTGGCTCCGGTGAAGAACAGGTGCTCAACGGGGTTTCTGACAACGAATTCCTCTTCGGCGCCTCCGGGCGGAATCTCTGGGCCGGCAATTTATGGACCTCCTTCCTGGTGCGCTACCAGAATGCCCGCAGCTCTGATGCGGTGTTGATCGACCGTGATCTGGACGGCCTGACCGACCTGTTCGAGACCGGTAGCTTCCGGGATATTTACACCGCATTCCTCGATTTAACCGGGAACGGACTTTATGACATCAAACGGGCAATCGATCAGACCAAAACCAACTTTGCCCGCAACCGCACTCAGTTGCTCACCTTGAACAACAGCGTGCTGTTGCGTGATGCCTGGACCATCGGCCTGAAGATCACCCTTGGCAAACTCAGCAGCCAATCCACTACCGCCAGCACCCTGTTGGGCAGCGGCAGCGGTCCCCTGCTCGGCGCGACTCCCGGCTCCCCCGCCTTTAGCCTGAATTTCGACTTGTTCACAGTTCAGGATAATTTCCGCAATTTTAACCAGGGGGAACTCGGCGATTTCCTCACGCGCAGCGAGCGGGATTTTACCCAGATCGACATGGCCCTGATGCGCCCGGTTTATCTGGTTCGCCCGCTGGAAGTGCGGGCCGATCTGGGATTCCGGCTGGATAATTTTCAAACCGACAATTTCAACCGTTACAGCGGCAGTTATGATAATTTCAGCAGCCAGATCGAGGGCTTTACCGACCACTATGAAGAAATTGACCAATCCGTTGCCGGCATGCAGGAAGACGGCAATGCCCTTTCCCTGGCGCTGTCGGTAAAGCAAGTGTTTAAACGCGCCCGGGAACGCCGGAACGACGGTTTCTGGCAGGTGCGGCTGGGGGTCAGCCGCTATGATTTCAACTACGAATCACGTAATCTGAATTCCTTTAATTCCCTGGATTCCTATTTTGACGGCAGCGACACCCTGAATATCGATCTGTATGATTCCCAGGTGGAAACGAATAACACCAACGATCTGGGAGACGGCAACCGCAACCGCTTGTTCATGGCAGCCGTCATCAATCTGCCGCTGAATGACAACGTCACCTTTGGCCTGGGCACCCAAATCGCTTTCAGCGAACTGGAGCGCAGCACCCGCTATCAGGAAGCCTTCAGCAATGTGCGCGACTTTCAACTGCTCGACACCCTGGGCGCCAACGACTTACTCACCACCACCACCCGGGGGCTCAATGCACGGCGCACCTATCAGTTGGATGAATACCGGTTTTCCTTCCCGGTAGGGATCGAATACCGCTTTACCCGCAGCCGCAACTGGAGCCTGCGCTTCGGGAGTATTTTCAGCTATTGGCGCACCACTGAGAATGACGCGCTGACGGTTACCGACGCACAGCCACTGACAGTGGTCACCGAAACCGGTGACGGTGATGTGCAAACGGCGCGCTTTGACAATACATACCAATCGACCAGCAGCCAGCGCAAGGAAGGCTTGAGTGAGACCGTTTTCCTGTATGGATTGGGCTATACCCCTACTGAAAATCTGCAGATCGACCTGCTCGGCTTCCTCGGGCGAACCGATGGGCAGGGAATCATCGACACCGATTTTTTCCGGCAACTGCGGTTTTCCTTTACCCTGAAGCTTTAGTTAGTGGCAGTAGCAGTAGCAGTGGCAGGAAGTTGACTGCCACTGCCACTGCTACTTAAATTGCGGGGATTGTCAAACACGACGAGAAGGCACGCTATAGGGGCTTTAAATTTTGACACCCGTTTCTGTGATCCAGGCATTTTTTCCCGGCGCAAATGTGATATATTTCCAGCCGGAACGATTTTAATGGCGAGAAATCATAACTTAATATTGCGCTAACCTAAGTAAAGGAGTTTTTGATGAAGATTTTGATCACCGGCGGCGCGGGCTTTATCGCTTCGAACATTGCCGACCGTTATCTGGAACTGGGACACGAAGTGGTGATTGTCGATAATTTGGTGACCGGCCAGCGGGAAAACATCCCGGCGGCGGCGAAGTTTTATGAGATGGATATCTGTGATGATGCGCTGAAAAATGTTTTTGAAGCGGAGAAACCGGACATTGTCAACCATCATGCCGCCCAGATGGATGTGCGAAAATCGGTAGCCGATCCGGCCTACGACGCCGGGGTTAATGTGTTGGGCGCGATCAATATCCTGCAGAACTGCGTCAAATACAAGGTTAAGAAATTCATTTTCGCCTCCACCGGCGGCGCAATTTACGGAGAGCAGGATTATTTTCCGGCCGACGAAGCCCATCCCAACCGTCCGCTTTCGCCGTATGGCATCACCAAGCTCACCACCGAAAAATATCTTTTCTTCTACAATCATGTGCACGGGCTGAACTACACCATCCTGCGCTATGCCAATGTTTACGGCCCCCGCCAGAATCCCCACGGCGAAGCCGGGGTCGTGGCGATCTTTAGCCAGCGGATGCTGCGCAACGAACAACCGCGCATTAATGGAGAAGGCACCCAAACCCGCGATTACGTGTTTGTCGGTGATGTGGTGAAGGCCAACGAACTGGCCCTCAGCGGTGGCGCCAATCAGATCTTCAATATTGGCACCGGCATTGAGACCGATGTTAACACCCTCTTCCGCCATATCGCCGCGCAGATGGACCACGAGGTGCCGGAAGTACATGCCCCGGCCCAGCCCGGCGAGCAGATGCGCAGCGTGCTCGATGCATCCTATATCAAAAAAGAGCTGGGTTGGGAACCGACGGTCCCCCTCGCGGAAGGCCTGAAGCGCACGGTAAACTTTTTCCGCAGCAAAGTGGCCACTCCGGCCTAACGTCGTTTTATTAAGCTGCAAATACAAGCGGAATACGCATACGTGTATTCCGCTTTTTTTTGTCACTTTGCGTATTAAAAAACTGGAAAGACAATCCACGGATTACACGACCTAATCCTCGCTCCGACGGGTAAACAGGTCGCTGGTATCGGCCGGGGCATCCTGCGGAGGCGATTCCGAAGGCGGGGCTTCGAATAATGCCCAGCCGCCGACAAGGATGTTCCCGAACGGATCGGCAATCACCGAACGGGGCTCCAGGTCGGCAGCGCCGTCCAGATTGCTTAGCAGGTAGCCTTTCCCGTCAAAGCTAAGATCAGGATTGCCACTCCGGGTAAAACGCGCCAGGAGCATGCGGTTTGCCCCACCCCTCATCTGCACCTTGCCTGCCAGGATAATCTTTTCGCCCACCGCCAGAGCGATATCCGTCACCGTTAGCTCGACCGTGCGCTCGATGGCCTTCAGCACCCTGCCCTGATTTCCAAAGCTGCGATCCAGCGTTCCGTCGGCCAGAAAGCGGGCCAGCAGGATCCGGTTCTCATTCCGGCTACTCAGCGCTTCCCCGGCCACCAAAATGCGGCCGTCGGAATAGAGCGCCAGGGAGCCGGTTCGCTCCGCCAGCATTCCATTCGGCGTCAGAGTGACCACCCCGCTGGGCCCGAAAGATCGATCGGGAGCGCCGTTACTATGAAATCGTACCATCACTAACTGGTTTCGTCCACGGATGGTGGCATTACCGATCGCGACGATACGCCCGGCAGAATCGATGGCCATGTCAGTAATGCGGGCATCGGCGTAGCCGGTAAATGGGGTGATGATACGTCCGTCGATGCCGTAGGAGCGATCCAATTGACCGTAGCGGTCAAACCGGGCTGCGACGGCCATAGCGCGGCCGGTGTGGAATTCGCCGCTGCCGGCGGCCAGGAGCCGGTTCCCCCCGATGAACCGCACACTATAAACCGCTTCATTCAATACGGCATGGAAGGTGGTGGTGGCAAACCCCGCTAAACCGAAGGCCGGATCCAGCTCTCCCGCTTCGTTGCAGCAGATCAGCACAAAGTCGGAGAAATCCGGCCCCTCCCGCTTTTGCACGAATCCGGCAGTGAGAATGCGATTGTCGGTATCGACGGCCACGGATTTGGCCTCGCACAAATTACCCATCTCGTCGGAATAGAGTTGCTTACCGTTCCGGGCAAAATCACGGTCTAAGGCACCGCTGCCCTCCAGGAAGCGGACGAGGGCAATATGCCTTCCCTGTCGATTCCGGGTGCAGCCGGCGGCAACGACCCGCATGCGGTGGTCGATGATCAGCGCGTCCACCTTGGCGTTAATCCCCTTAAACGGTTGTGGATCAGCGGCGCTGCGAGTCGTCGTGAAGGCTGCATAGGCAACACCGTTTTTCTGAAACGTGGAATCACGAGTCCCATCAACGCGGTATCGCGCGACAAAGAAAGAGGCTTTTTCATCTCCGGAGATGATGTCACAGCCCACCCAGCAGCAGGCCGCCAGCAGGGGAAACAGCCATTTCCCGCCGGACTTGATTTGACAGAGAACGCCCATCATTACCCTCCGTGTCATGTGTGTCAAAGAACCCGGTGCAGTTGCCCGCACCTACCTAACGGTAGTATGTAAACTCGACTGAGCTCTCAAAAATGTTTGGTTTCTCTATTTTGAAGCGAGACAAATACGTTTTTTGACTCGGTTACAATATGATATGCCCAAGAAGCGATTTCGTTCCGGGTCTTTTAAAATGGGTGGGTTTGTGTGTGGGGAATGGTAATTGGCGGACGGCGAAAACATGGTTGTAGGGTAGGGTCGCGACCCTACCCTACAAGCGCGACCCTACCCTACAATTTCTCTCCGCAATATTTGCAATATATCGCATCGCTGTCATGCCCTTCGGCAGCGCACTGCCGGCAGGACTGAGTGCTGAGCCGGGCATATTGGGCGTTACGTTCCATTTCGACGGTCACGATGCCGGTCGGTACTGCAATGATGCCGTACCCCATCACCATCACCAGGGTGGCCAGGGTCTGCCCGAGGGGAGTCTGGGGCGCAATGTCGCCGTAGCCCACCGTGGTCAGGGTGACGACCGCCCAATAGATACTGCGGGGGATGCTGGTGAATCCGCTCTTTTCGCCTTCGATCATATACATCAGTGAACCGATGATGATCACCATAATGAAAACGGTGTAGAGGAAAACAAATATCTTGCGGCGGCTGGCGCGGAGCGCCCGGCTGAGTACCGCCGCCTCCTGAAGGTATTGCACCAGTTTGAGCACCCGGAATACCCGGATAATGCGCAGCATGCGGATCACCAGCAGGTACTGGCTCCCGGGCAGCACCAGGCTCAGATACGTGGGAACGATCGCCAGCAGGTCGATGACCCCAAAAAAGCTGCGGGCGTACTTCAGCGGCCGGCCGACGCAAATTAATCGAAGTATATACTCGATGGTAAACAGGATGGTGAACACCCACTCCGCCAGGTAGAGCAGCGGCCCGTATGCCCTCCGCACCGGCGCAACGCTGTCGAGCATCACCACCAGCACGCTGGCGAGGATACAGAAAATCAGCGCAATATCGAACCACTTCCCGACCGGCGTATCGGCTTCAAATATTACCTCATGCAATTTTTCCCGCCAAGAGGTCGTTGAACTCATGGTTACTCCTTCCGCTTCCATAGAAAATACACCGGCACCCCCAGCGCCAGGAAAAGCAGTCCCGCCAACGCCTGGTAAGGCGCGCTGATCAGGGTGTTGATCACAAACCAGGTCGAAATGAGCACGAACAGCGCCGGGGTCAGGGGATAGCCCGGGGTGCGATAGGGCCGTTCTCCATCCGGATCGCGGCGGCGGAATAGGAACACGCTGAACCCGGCCAGGGCGAAGAAAATCCAATCGACAAAAGCCACGTAGGTGATCAGCTCATAAAAGGTCCCGCTGAGGATCAACACGATCGCCCAGGCGGTCTGAAACAGGATCGCGAATACCGGAGCCTTATACTTCGGATGGATCTCCCCCACTTTCTTAAAAAACACTTTGTCGACCGACATGGCATAGTAGATCCGCGGGGCGGTCATGGTGTAGATCCCGGCAGTGCCGAACACCGAGATGAAGATCGCCAGGGAGATGAATACCGCCCCGGCGGGCCCCAGCACGGTCTGCACCGCATCGGAGGCCACCCGTTCGGAAGCCGCAATCGTCTCCAACGGCAGCAGCATCAGATAGGCGAGGTTGATCAGCAGGTAGATCACCACCACGATCGCGGTGCCGGTAATCAGCGCGAAAGGGATGGTGCGCTGCTGGTCTTTTACCTCGCTGGCCACGTAGGTGGCATGCTGCCAGCCGCCGAAGGACCACAGCACCCCCACCATGGCGATCGCCAGGGCGCCCCCGAAATTCTCCGCATTCCGGGGCAGCAGGGTTGAGGTGTCGATATTGCCCGGATCGCCCCAACCCAGACCCACCAGAATCACCACCGCAATGCCGAGTATCTTCAGAATGGTAAAGACATCGGCAAAAATCCCCCCGGAGCGGATCCCGAAATAATTCACTGCGGTCAAGAATACCAGTCCGCTGATGGCGGTAATTTTGATTCCAACAGGGGTCAGCGGCACAAAATAGCCAAAATAGGTAGCAAAGGCGATGCTCAGCGCCGCCAGGCCGCCGGTGTTGACCACCAGGAAGTAGGCCCAGCCGTAGAGAAATCCCCACAGACCGCCATAGGCTTCCTTCAGGAAAGCATACACCCCGCCGGCCCGGGGCATCATGGCGCCGAGTTCGGCAAATGTGAGGGCGCCGGTGAGGGACAGCACCCCGCCGATCACCCACAGCAGCAGGATCAACATTGCCGAGGGCACCTGCTGGGCAATGCCCGCCGGGGTTAAAAATATCCCGGAACCGATCACCGAACCGATTGCGATCAGGGTTAAATCGAAACGGGTGAGTTTTTGTTCTAATCGCGTCATGGAATCCGCACTTTCTGAAATAACCGTTTGATTTTTATCCTTCAAATCGATAAAATACCGCATGGATACATTTATCGCCAGAATGATCAAGGCTGCTTTGTTAAACAAAGCGCTGTACGAAGAAGTGGAAGCCGACCGCAACGCCATGGTGCAGGCGCTGTTGGTCGTAGTACTCTCCAGCATCGCCGGGACTATCGGCCATCCCCAACTTACCGGTTTGGGAGAAATTATCAAAGGCATATTGATCAATCTGGGCATCTGGTTCCTGTGGGCGGCGATCACCCTGGCTATCGGCACCACCATCCTGAAGGGGCCGGACACTCGCTCCGACATGGGCGAGATGCTGCGCACCCTCGGTTTTGCCAGCGCTCCGGGAATGATTCGGGTGCTGGGATTCATACCACTGATCGGCTGGCTTTTCCATTTAGTGGCCGGTGTCTGGATGCTGATCGCCATGGTGATCGCAGTGCGCCAGGCCCTGGACTATCATTCCACCGAGCGGGCGGTGGCGGTCTGCCTGATCGGTTTCTTCCCCTATATCATCATATACTGGATATTGTTCTGACATCCGGGCGTTTCCCCCAAAATCGACAGATTTTAAAGAGAAGAGGACTGACATGAAAAATTCAAAGATCGTTGGCGTCGGTCATTATCTGCCGGAGCGGATCGTGACCAATCAGGACCTGGAAAAAATGATGGACACCTCAGACGAATGGATCCGGGAACGTACCGGCATCCGGGAACGGCACTGGATCACGGAAGGCGATACCATCGCCAGCATGTCGCACCAGGCCGCCCTCAAGGCGCTGGAGCGCGCCGGCATGGAAGCGGGCGATATTGAGTTTATCGTGTTCGCCACCATGATGTCCGATCAAATTTTTCCCGGCGGCGGCTGCTTCCTGCAGCAGAAGCTGGGCCTGCCTGGAGTGCCGGCGATGGACGTCCGTAATGCCTGTTCAGGCTTCCTTTACGCCCTGGCGACAGCCGACAAGTTCATCAAGACCGGCACCTACAAAAATGCACTGGTGGTGGGAGCGGAGATCCAGAGCACCTCACTGGACCTGACCACCCGCGGCCGCGACATCGCGGTGCTGTTTGCCGACGGCGCCGGGGCAGCGGTGCTGACTGCTACCGACGACCCAACAGACGGGATACTGACCACCCACATTCATGCCGACGGCAACTATACCGACAAACTCCGGGTCGAGCAGCCGGTAGTCTACCATAATCCCCGGCTGCATCCGGGCATCTTTGAAGGTGACGCCATTTATCCCAAGATGGAAGGCCGCTACGTCTTCAAGCATGCGGTGACCAAGTTCCCGGAAGTGATCAACGAGGCCCTGGAGGCAACCGGTTATACCACCGATGATATCGATCTGCTGATCCCCCACCAGGCCAATCTGCGCATCACCGAAGCGGTAGGGCAGCGGGTGGGACTGCCCCCGGAAAAGGTGTTCAGTAATATCCAGACCACCGGCAACACCACCGCCGCCTCGATCCCGATTGCGATGAGTGAGGCGATTGAGCAGGGACGCTTGAAAAAAGGCGACCTCCTGTGTCTGGCGGCGTTCGGGGCGGGATTTACCTGGGCCTCGGCGTTAGTGCGGTTTTAGAATTTGAGCCACGAATTTACGCGAATGGTCGCGAATGATCTATTTCGTGTAAATTCGTGGCTAAAAAAGAAGGTACAGATGCGTTATTCTCATAGAGCTTTGTATTTCATATTGATCGTCGCTTTGCTACTGATCGAGAAGATTGATCTGGTTGCCCAGGTAATTTCGGTTTCGCCCATCCCGCAGCGGATCGATGTGCCGCGCGACGGGGCGCTGGTCGTCGAATTCGCCGCTGCCATCGATCCAGCCACGGTCAATTCAAATAGCTTCCTGGCCTTCGGGCGCTGGTCCGGGGTGATGGACGGAAGCTTCAGCTTCGAGAACGGCAATCAACGAATACGCTTCCAGCCGGCACGGGAATTCTCCGCCGGTGAATACGTGACGGTGAACCTCTCCAGCGATATCGCCTTCGCTGACGGTACTCCCCTCACCCACGGCTACACCTGGAACTTCTGGGCGAAGGCCGATCCGGGCAGCCTGGAATTGCAGGAGATCGCCCGCATTCCGGTGCGCCAGCCCGGGGAAGGGCATATCCAGACCTACGGGGCCTTTGCCGGCGATTTGAACGAAGACGGCTATTCCGATTATAGCGTGCCCAATGAACTGGCCAACGATGTGCGGGTGTTTCTCAACGACGGGCAGGGCGGCTACAGCAGCTTCACCGCCTTTCCCCTGCCTGGAGGATCGGTGCCCAGCACCAATGAGGGGGCCGATTTCAACCGCGACGGGCACATCGATTTCGTGGTGGGCAATATCGGCAACAGTCTGGCCACGGTTTACCTCGGCGACGGCAACGGAGGCTTTCTTTCCATCACCAGCTATACGGCAGGGCAGAGCATTCGCGGCATTACCGTGCTTGACGCCGAGGGAGACGGCGATATTGATATCGTCAGTGCCAATTACAGCGCCAATAATCTCGCCCTGCTGCTGAATGACGGCAGCGGTGTTTTTGGGTCTCCACAGACTTTTGAGAGTGGAGGCAATGGAGAGCGTGCGGTTGCCGCGGCGGATGTCAATGACGATGGGATCGGCGACCTGATTGTGGGCGTCTTCAACAGCAACGAGCTGTTAATGCTCCTCGGCGACGGCAGCGGAGGCTATGCGCTGAGCGACCGCATCAGTGTGGGTGGCTCGCCCTGGATGCTGGCCATCGGCGACATCAACGGCGACGGCACCCTGGACGTGGCTTCCGCCAACTCTTCCAACAACAGCGCCTCCGCAGCCTTTACCGATGGTCAGGGCAACTTTATTAATGCCGTCAGCTACAGCAGCGGCGGCACTTTCCCCCTGGCGATCGACCTCGGCGATCTCGATGGCGACGGCGACCTCGACCTGCTGGTCAGCAACTTCGGCAACTTCGGTTCCAACAACGGGCGCTGGCGGTGTTACGAGAATGACGGTGACGGTAATTTTATCAATCCTGCCGATTATCCCGCCAGTAAAGCAGCTTCCTGCGCCGTCTTCCACGACCGCGACCGCGACGGCGACCTCGATCTTACCTGCATCGATGAGTTGGACGACTTGTTATTCATCTTCGAGCCGCTCCCTCTCTCCCTCCCCTACCCCGGCGGCCCGCCTTCCGGTTTTGCCCTGGGACAGAATTATCCCAACCCGTTCAACCCCCTTACGAATTTCGGATTTCGGATTTCGGATTTCGGATTTGTAAAACTTGAAATTTTTGATCTTAGCGGGCGCAAGATCCGTACTTTACGCTCAGAGCCCATGGTTCCCGGAACGTATGAAACGCAATGGGATGGACGTGATGATGTCGGTGCACTGATGGCCAGCGGGGTCTACCTCTACCGCCTGCAGGCCGGGGCGCTTAGTCAGGTGCGGAAGATGGTGCTGGTGCGGTGAAAATCAAGGATAAAGGTTAAAGGTGTAAGGATAAAGTTAAAAGAAAAGGAACAAAAATAAATTATTGTTCGGCAGATTTTCACTTGAGTATTTTATCACGCCATATCTTGTATCTTTACTCCTTCATCCTTTATCCTTTATCCTTTATCCTTTATCCTTCAAAATTATTTCCTCCCCTTGACACGCCCCCAATCCGGTATTAAATTCTTCCCGCTTGACAATATTAGCCAGAGTGGCGGAATTGGCAGACGCGCCGGACTCAAAATCCGGTTAGGGTGAAACCTAGTGTGGGTTCGAGTCCCACCTCTGGTACGATGACACCCGGCTATAAAGCAGCATGTATTTCGCTGCTTTATAGCCGGGTGTTTTTGTTGCGGCGATTATTATGTTGTCGGATTTTTTAGGGTTCTGTAGTTTGTATCTATTCTTGCGCTCGCCTGATGCGCAATCCTGAGGGTGTTAAAACGGTTAGAATAGGCTTAACATACATACACCTTAAGAAAAAACTGATGTTTAAAAAAGTGACATTTTTTATTTGGTATATGCCAATATATCGCTTACATTGGCCCGACTATGGATAGTCGCTAATTTCTATATTCTGTGTATTGCAAGGAATAGCAGATAAGATATTCCAGCAATCCGATACTCCTTACCCAATATCCATATACGCTTCCTAATTTATTCCTCTGATGTATGGTTTGAGAAGGATTGTACCAGTCTGTACAGCCTTTATACTTTCCACGGGTTTTATGCTGCATTAGTGATGGTTGCATTGCTCTAAGTTACATCAGCCTGCCTAGGTTTTTTGCTTGCAAGCAAAAGGACTTGCACAATCATCCATTTAATTATCATTTATCCATTTAATAGGAGGTAGTGTGAAACAACGAAAAGGAATTTTCATGCTGGTCTGTAGTCTACTGGCGCTCATTATATTTGCTGGAAACAATCTACAGCAACACGAAGATATGCCGGCATTACTGCAACTGCGGAGCCAATCCACTGCTCTCGCCGCGGCAGAAGTTGATGAAGCCACCAGGGGACAGGTCGTTGCAAATTACGGCAAACTGCCGATGCGCTTTGAAGCGAACGAAGGCCAGTTCAATGAGCAGGTCAGGTTCGTCACGCGCGGCAGCGGCTATTGCATGTTTCTCACCGCAAATGAAGCGGTGCTGTCTCTGCGGCATGAAGCCGATGCGCAAGTGAAGTGCGGCAAGGAAGCGTTACCCAAAACCGCCGGCACCCCGGCGCCGCAATACGCCAGCACTGTGGTACGCATGAAACTGGCCAAAGCCAATCCCAACCCGGCGGTTTCCGGCCAGACGGAGATGGTAACGAAGTCCAATTACTTTAGCGGCAGTGACCCCTCGCAATGGCGCACAAATGTGGTCAATTACCAAAAAGTGCACTACGAAGCAATTTATGAGGGCATTGACCTGGTATACTACGGCAACCAGCAACACCTGGAATATGATTTTGTGGTAGCGCCCGGCGCTGACCCGTATCAGATCGAGATGCAATTTGACGGATTGGCAGCGAAGGAAGGCGACGCCCCCATCACCCTTGATGAGCGCGGCAATGCCATTTTGCATCTCACTGGTGGCGAACTGCTGCTGCAAACACCGTTCATCTACCAGGAAAAAGATGGCGAGCGCGAACCGGTGGACGGCGCCTATCGCTTGACAGACGGCCACCACCTGGCTTTTGCAGTGGCCGATTACGACGACGCCCGGCCGCTGGTTATCGATCCGGTTTTGCGCTATTCCACTTTCCTGGGCGGAAGCGGATCTGAATACGGCTACGGCATCGCGGCCGACGCCAACGGCAACACCTATGTCACCGGGACGACTCAGGATGCCACCACAGACTTCCCGTCCACAACCGGCGCCTTTAGCACTACCCACAACGGCGGCACTGACATTTTTGTGAGCAAACTTAGCGCAGATGGCAGTAGCCTGCTCTATTCCACCTTCCTGGGGGGAACGGGCTATGATGGTGCATATGCCCTTGCGATAGATGGCAATGGCAATGCCTACGTTACCGGTTCTACCATGTCCGGTGATTTCCCCACCACGGCAGGCGCCTTTGATATAACCCATAACGGCAATGCCGACGTTTTTGTGAGCGTATTCAATCCCACCGGCAGCGCACTGGTCTATTCCACCTTCCTGGGGGGAACGGGCTATGATGAAGGTTGGGGGATTGCGGCGGACGCCGACGGAAATGCTTATGTTACAGGCTATACCTATCACAGCATAACTGATTTCCCCACCACTGCCGGGGCCTTTGATATAACCCACAACGGCGGCGGCGTAGATGCGTTTGTGAGTAAGCTCAATGCTGCCGGCACGGCACTGGTCTATTCCACCTTCCTGGGGGGAACGGGTGGTGATGCTGCCTATGGCATCGCAGTGGACGCCGACCGTTCCGCTTATGTTGTTGGGTCTACTGACGCGGGGATTGACTTTCCCGTTACCACCGGTGCTTACGATGAAACTCATAACGGCAGCACCGATGTATTTGTGAGCAAGCTCAATCCCACCGGCACGGCACTGGACTATTCTACCTTCCTGGGAGGAAGCAGCGCAGAGGAAGCCTGGGGTGTTGCCGTGGATGCCGGAGGAAATGCCTATGTGACTGGCTATACGGGTGATGGCACGACCGATTTCCCCACCACTGCCGGCGCCTTTGATGTGACCCATAACGGCGGCTCCGATGTGTTTGTGAGTAAGCTCAATGCCACTGGTGCGGCACTCATTTATTCCACCTTCCTGGGAGGAAGCAGTCAGGAGACCGGATATGCAATTGCCGTGGATGCCAGTGGCAATGCCTATGTAACGGGCGAAACATCAGACGCAGCTACGGATTTTCCCACCACCACGGGCGCATTCGATGAAACCCATAACGGTGCCAGTGATGTCTTTGTGAGCCAACTCAGTAGCGACGGCAGCAGCCTGCTTTATTCAACATTCCTGGGCGGAAGCCCGGACGCAACCAGCAACGGCCGGGATGAAGGCTGGGGCATTGCCGTAGATGCCGGCGGCAATCTGTATGTAACCGGATCCACAGCGATGGCCATCAATGGTTTCCCAAGCACTGCCGGGGCTTATGATGAGGTCCACAACGGCAGCCGTGATGCGTTTGTGGTGAAGTTTAGCTCAAAGGTATTGGTGCAAATAGACATCAAACCGGGCGATGATCCCAATTTTGTGAAATGCACCAAAGATAACCAAAAAATCCCGGTGGCGATATTAACCACCAACGATTTCGATGCCACCACGGTCGATCACACCACCGTCCGGTTCGGTAAAACCGGTACCGAAGCAGCGGAAGTCCATCGTGTGAAAAGGACCGGTGAGGCCAAACGTCATGAAGATGACGTTGACGGCGATGGCGATATCGATCTTGTTTTCCACTTCCGCCTTGGGGACACCGGTATCGAATGCGGTGACGAGATGGCGATGTTGACCGGCCAAACTTTCTCCGGCCAGGCAATACAGGGAAGTGACGCCATCATCGCTGCAAGCCATAATAAGCTTATTGTCCTTGAGGATACGCCGGCCATTCCGGATCAATATGCACTCGAGCAAAACTATCCCAATCCCTTCAATCCGACGACCGGAATCCGCTTTACCCTGCCGGAAGCAGCGGCAGTGAAACTGACCGTGTACGATATCAGCGGCCGGGAAGTGCGCAGCCTGATCTCCGGCAGTCTGGCAGAAGGTACTTATGATATTCAGTGGGATGCCACCAGCAATAACGGGACCGCAGTGGCCAGCGGCGTCTATATTTACCGCCTCCAGGCGGGATCGTTTATACAAACACGGAAGATGACTTTATTGCGATGAGGTCATGTGTCCGGTCGGTATAGCTGAGAAAGCGGGTAGCTTGCACTATTGAAAATCGCAATGACGCTCTAAGGAAGTCCGCTATACGTGTACAAAGACACCCCGTTAACAGCAGCGAAAAGCGTGCTGCTGTTAACGGGGTGTTGCTTTTTAGGAGGGATGGCGTTAAAGTTCGAATATTAAAAGCCTTGCTCTGTCTTTCATATAAAGCGCTTCGTCCTGAATGGGGATGGTTTAATCGATCACAGACTCGAAAAAACTTTTCACCGCTACAATGAAAATTGTTGATTAATTTACAAACCTTTGGTTAAATTTAAGTTGAATTATTTTGCTAAATTCCGCCGGCATAACCTCTATTATCGAAAGGTAAATAAATGCGAAACAGGAAGTTCTTTTTCACGATTTTTCTCACCTATCTTGGATTTATCAGCGTCATCGCGCAACAACCGGCGGAAGCCGACCGGGTGGATTTATCCACCCCGCAGGAATTCCCGCCGCCGGCGGGGCGCGAGCTCATTTTGGAAGAAATGTTCCCCATCGGATTGAGCAACGGCGACCTGCTGATGGTCTACCGGCTGTGGCCCCTGGGAGGGCAAACCAATGATGTCCTTTACAGCGCCCGCAGCACCGATGGCGGGCTGAGCTGGGAGGCGCCGCAAACCGTGCATACCATCGCCAACGGGCAACACAACTGGATCCAGGGGCTGCAAACCCAGAGCGGGCGGCTGATCATTGCCTATTACCCGCCATTCGGCGCCGGCACCGAACTGCAACTGCTCCATTCCGATGATGCCGGCGTCAACTGGTCGCCCCTGGTCGCCGTCGCCACCGGAGATGGCCCGCGGGATGCGCACCTGTCGGAAACCGGCGATGGGCGGCTATGGCTGGTTTATCACAATTTTGATCTGGGCGATCCAGGTGATTTTTACTACCGCACCAGCCTTGATGACGGCGTTAGCTGGGGAAATGAAACCCTGCTGCTGGGTGGACCGGCTTTTCCGGAGCGAACCCATGCGACGATTGCTTCCGCCAATACTGATACCTTGCTACTGTTCTATTTGAGCGCGAACCCCAATTTCGGCATCGGGCTCGGCCAGCTGCTCCGGAGGATCAGCGGCGACGGCGGCGCCACCTGGTCGGCGGCGCTGGCGTTAACCCCGGACAGTCTGACCACTTTTCATGGAATCACCGGCACTTCTGCCCACCGGGCCCTGCGCCAGGCCGATGGAACCTTGTGGATATTTACCGATTTGGCGCCGTTGGTGTTCGTGATAGATCCTAATTTCGGGCCGCTTTATCGCTGGACCGATCCGATCAGCATCTATGGATACTCCAGCAATGACGGCGGGGTGAGCTGGAATGCGCAGCCGTTTACCCGCTATGCGGGTCAGGATTTGAGTTCGCATACCACGCTGCTGAATGACCAGCCGTTCCTGCAGTTCAACTCCAGCCGCTGGAAACCGCTTATCAATGTCGATGCTGCCTGGTACGGCATCCTCGGGGTGACGGTAGACAGCAATCCCCCGCCGACCGGCCGGCATTTCCTGTTCAATGCCACCACCCCATCCAACATCGAAACCGTCCTGAAATTCAACGCCAAGGATGAAAGCGGGGTTGCCGATGTGCAGGGATATTACCGGGTCAACAACGGCCCGCTGCTGGGCCCGAAGCCGCTGTTCGATGACGGCCTGCACCAGGACGGCGCGGCCAATGACGGTCTCTGGGGCGGCTTTCTGGACATCTTTCAGCTCGGCGACAAGATCAGCGCGACGTGTGTGGTGACCGACATCGACAACAACAGTGTCTCCATGGACGCCACCGATTTCGAGGTTTTACCTTATCACAATATTGGCAATATCATCTTGCAGATGGCTCCCAACGGCGTTCAGGGGGCAGGTAGCGCCGGGGCGCAGTTGGAGGCCGGGGCGCACTGGCCGCGGGAGAACGGCCAGGATTATCTGCAGCGGGGCAGCCTGTGGGTGGGGGCCGATGTCGGCGGCGAAAAACGGGTGATGACCGGCCTGCTGGATTTATCCGGCAATGCCGACTGGAAACCCACCCCGGGCAGCGCCGTTACGATTGCCGCCGGGGTCTCCGACCAGGATATCCGCATGCGCTATGATGACCGCATTCCCCGGTTGCCGGGCACACTGCCGATCGGCCTCTCGGTGCGCCAGGAGAGCTTTCAGTGGGCAGACAGCCTGCAGAACGACTTCATCATCTTCCGCTACACGGTGAAAAACAACGGGCTGAACGGTGATGTCAACGATGTGATTGTGGCGCTGGCCCAGGATGCTGATGTGACCCTGCAGACCAATTCACGAAACGATCAGGTCGCTTATGACCCGGAACGGCAGATGCTGTATATGTATGACAATCAGGGCGACCCCGGCGGCTATGTCGGCCTGAAGATGCTCGGCGCCGGCAGCGCGCCCTTTACTGTCAACACCGCGGAGGGCTCCGGCTTTAATACCGGCGAGGAATACTACGCCTATCTCAGCAGTGGCTTCCAGGCGCCGCCAGTTCAGTCGGGTGGTTACTGGCTCACGCTTGGCGCGCAGCCGCTCGACCTGGCGGCCGGTGATTCGCTGACCTTCGCATTCGGTATGGCGCTGGGCGAGGGGCTGGCTGATCTGCAAGGCCATGCGGATCAGATGGACGAATCGTTTAAGAATATCGGGATCGCCGCAGTGGCAACGATGTTCCTCGCCCCCGGCGAACTGGGTTTCCTGACCGAGGTGGGCGCAGAAACCGATACGGGTCTGGTTACGGTATACAATCAGGGTGTGGAAACGTTGACCATCAGCGATATGCAAGTCAGCGGAGATGCCGCCTTTCAGTTGGGCGCGCTGCCGCTCCCGGCCAGCCTGGGCTCCCAGGAAAGCCTGGATATCACGGTGCGCTTTACCCCGCCCGCCAGCGGCGAGTATAACGCCACCATCACGGTCACCAGCGATGATCCGCGCCGGCCGGTGCAGACGGTGACGCTGCGCGGGGATGGTTTCCAGGTGATCCCGGCGGAAATCGGCAGCATCTACGCAGTTACCGGCGCAGCATCCAGCGGCGCATTGCTGACGCTCGATCCGGGGAACGGCAGCGGCAGTGTGGTGGGCTCCAGCGGGTTCCCGGCAGTGCTGGGCGCGGCGGTACGCCCCTCTAACGGCGAGTTGTACGGCATCGTGGATAACGGTGCTTTATCCTTATTGGTCAGAATCGACGCCGCCAGCGGGCGGGCTTATCGGGTGGCCGATATACCGGTAGACAACATCCGTGATATCGCCTTTGATAATGCGGATCACCTCTACGGCGGGGTTTTTTCCAACGGCTGGCTGTATCAAATCGATCCATCCAGTGGCGCGGCTGCCCTGATCGGCAGCACCGATGCGCGGCCTATGACCGGCTTGACGGTGAACCCCCTCAACGGGCAGCTGTGGGGCAGCGCCTTGAACAGCAATATTTACACCATCGATAAAACCACCGGCCAGACCACCCTGGTCGGCCCGACCGGCATCAGCGCCACCGCCGGCATCGAGTTTGATGCCGACGGAAAGCTGTTCGGCGTGGGCACCGTCAGTGGCTCTGCGCCCGGGCTGATCCGGATCGATACCACCAGCGGAACCGCCACGGTGATCGGCCCGGTCGGCAGCGGCGGGATCAATTCCCTGGGCATCCGCGGCACGGTGGTGACGGGGATCGATGATGGGCTGAGTGAAGCGCTGCCAAAGCATTTTGTGCTGGAGCAGAACTATCCCAACCCCTTCAATCCAGCGACCGCCATTCGCTATTCCTTGCCGGTTGCCAGTGAGGTCACATTGACGATTTACAATCTGGTGGGCCAGAAAGTATTCACCCTGGTAAAGGAAGCGCAACTTGCAGGAGCCCATGAAGCCGTCTGGGAAGGAAAAAACGCAGCAGGCGCTGAAGTCAGCTCCGGCATTTACATCTACCAATTGCGAGCCAGCGATTTTATTGAGCGTCGCAAGATGCTGCTGATTCGCTGAGTGGACGGCAAATCCTGATCATCATCCGGGCGCATTGTCAACAGAGTGTGCAATGCCCCATGTATGGAGTTTTTATGAAAAGAACAGATAACTTTATGCAATAAATTTCGTCTATACCGGACCAAAGGAAAACGCAAGCTATGGGTTATCAAAAATTGGCGCCGGCAGATATCTTAATACGACCCAATTAATTCGGAAAAAGAAAATGCGACCAATTGTAATTCTGACCGTTTTTCTCCTGACCAGCTTTCTGGCTGCTCAACGTAAATACCCGGATCCATACAAATTTGAATTCAAGAAAATTGCCGATGATATCTATCTTGCCTACCGCCCCAACCCCTTAAAGGCTTTGGTAGAAGGGAATTCGACGATCATCATCAACGACCGGGATGTGGTAGTGTTCGATGCGACCGGCAGTCCCAGGGGGGCCGGCCAGATTGTTGACAAGATTAAAGAACTGACCGAAAAACCGGTGCGCTACTTGATTAATTCTCACGGGCATGGCGATCACACCCTGGGCAATCAGGTGTTTGTTAAAGCCTTTCCGGGGTGTGAAATTATCGCCCGGGAGGAAACCCGGAAATATATGTCTGCGCCTGAAGGGAGCACCGGCAAGAACAGGGGAATCGCCTATGTCTATGAGTTCCAAACCGAAGCGGGGATCGAGAAAAGAATAAAATATTTGCAAGACGAGATTGAGAAGGTTAAGCAGGAAGCCAAGCCGGGGTATCAAGCAATTCTTGACAATCTAACTGAATATCTGGAGCAAGACCTGGCCTTGAGAAGAAAGGAATACTTATCGGTTGAGGTCACCCCCCCGACCTTCACTTTTGAAAATCAGCTAACCTTACACCGGGGGGATCGAGAAATACAACTTCTGTATCTTGGAAAAGGCGATACACCCGGGGATGTATGGCTTTATCTTCCCCGGAAAAAAATGCTTTGTTCACCCGATGCCTTTGTGCACCCTATCCCCTACGGCTTTTCCCGGAACCCTTTGGAGTGGCTTGAAACCTTGAAGGGGGTCCGAGAAATGGATTTTGATATGATCATCCCCGGCCATGGTGAAATTCAGTATGATAAAGCGTATTTGTCTTTGGTAATAGCGCTTTTGGAAACGATCCAGGACCAGGTGAAGGAGGCCGTTCAGAAAGGGATGAGTCTTGAAGCAACAGAGGCGTTTGTAAAAGTTGATCACCTGCAACATAAATTTACCCAAAACGATCCTGTCAAAACCTATTATTTTGAAGGATATTCTAAATCACCCGTCATTCAACGAACCTACAATGAATTAACAAAATCTGAATAAATTAATGAGGCCGACCATGAACAGATTCTTAATCGACTGATACTTAAAGCGCCCGCGATGCTAAGCGTGTTAGCGCTATTAATCCCCATTCTCGGAAGTTCACAGGTAATTCCGTTCCATTCATCAAGATGGTTGTGTCCGGTCAGCAGGCGGAGGTCTATATTGAAGACTTGGAAGTTCCCGCATTATTTATTCCCGACTTAAAAAGAAAACCGGAGGCCGGAAATTATTATACCTCACGCGATTACAGATACCTTTTCAGCCGGCGACATATGAATTTCCTTCATAATCCAGCGCGGCAGGTAGGCGCCGATCGGCAACAGCGCCAGGCGGATGGGGGCGAACCTTTCCACCACCGCTTGAAAATGGGAGCCGAATCCACTATCCCCGGCAAAGTAGACCGTTCCGGCCGAACTTTCGACGATAAAACCCAGCCAAAGCGTTGCATCTGAATCGAACAACCCTCCAAATCCTGCGGGATATATTAAATTTCGGTTTCTCCACTATTTTATCCCCTTCCGGACACGGGTATGTACTCCCGCCCGACTGCCGTCGGAGACACATCAACAAGGCTATAACCGGGCATACAATGTTGATTACACTCAAACCTGAAGCGGCAAGCTTACCCAAAACACACTCCCCTTCCCCACCTCGCTCTCCACATCAATGATGCCGCTATGCGCCTCCGCGATCAACCGGCAAATGGCCAGCCCCAGCCCGCTGCCGCCGGATTTGCGGGCGCGGTCTTTGTTGACCCGGTAGAAACGTTGAAAGATATGCGGCAGATCCGCCGCCGGGATGCCCGGGCCGTTATCGCGCACTTCCGCCAGGGCGCGGTTGTTCTCGAGGCGCAGGGAAATCCAGATCTTCCCACCTTCCGGGGTGTATTTGGCGGCATTGTCGATCAAATTGAAGAAGAGCTGGTAGAGGCGGCTGCGGTCGCCGCGGATGGTGGCCGGAACCAGTTCTACCACCTGCAACTGCTGAGATTTAGCCTCAGTAAGCATCCGGATATCGGCAGCGACTTCCTGAATCAGCCCGCCTAATTCCAGGATTTCAAACTCGAAATTCGAATTAATTTGTTCGGTCTGGGAAAGAAACAGCAGGCTGTTGATCAGGCGGCTCAGGCGGGTGATGTTCTCGATGTCTTGTACGATCTTCTCCTTGAGCGCATGGGGCACCGCCGGGTTGTCGATCTCGCTCTCCCAATGGCTGCGCAGGATGGAGAGGGGAGTCTTTAACTCGTGGGCGGCATCCGCCAAAAACTGCTTTTGGGTCCCGAAGGCTTTTTGCAGCCGCTCGAAGAGGTCGTTCAACACCATGGTGAGCTGCCCCAATTCATCGGCC
Source organism: Calditrichia bacterium (assembly GCA_020635015.1). Classification (GTDB taxonomy): domain Bacteria; phylum Calditrichota; class Calditrichia; order RBG-13-44-9; family J075; genus JACKAP01. The sequence continues at coordinate 304,496 of JACKAP010000003.1, forward strand.
GGATTTTGAATTTCGATCCGCTCATCCAAATGGCTGTGACTAACCTGCCGGGCCTTGCGGATAATATTGCGTACCGGGGAGAGCGCCTGGCGGGTCAAGAAAAAGCTGCCCACTCCAATCAACGCCGCTACGATTAACCCACCGACAGCCAGCAGCAGGAACAGGTGCTCCAGCGAATCCTCCACATCGGCCACCGGCAGGGCGATAGTGGCCCAGCCGACCCGCTTTTCCCGGTAATAAAGCTGGCGCGATACGCTGCGGAAGCTGACATAGGCCTTATGCTTCAGCTTGCCGTTCAGCCGCAGGGAAGGGATTTTTTCCGGTGCCAGGTGCACGAAACTGCTGACCCGCTCTCCGTTACGGGCCAGGGGGATATCCAATGCAATTTGTTGGGCCAGCAGCGAATAAAACACCGGGGTCTCTGAGGTATCCCGTACCACCAAATAAAACTTTTTCAGGTGCTGGCTTAAATTGACCGGATTGTGCTTCAAACCCTCAAAAATACCGGTTTCCGGATCGTAACTTTGCTCGATGCTTTCGATCACGAAATCCAGCTCCTTGTCCAGGGCGGCAAACAGCAGGTGGCGCATCCCCAGGTAGGTGCCCAGGAGAAACAGCAGCAGAATCAACGAGGTGACGCCGGAATACCACAGCGCCAGGCGCAGCCGGATCTTCATAGCGTGTCCTTTATGATATATCCCACCCCGCGCACCGTCTGGATGAGCTGTTTGTCCCGCCCGTCATCCAGTTTTTTGCGCAGGTTCTTGATGTGCACATCCACGAAGTTGGTCATCGTAAACAGGTCGAAGTTATCCCCCCAAATGTGCTCGGCTATCGACAGCCGTGAGAGTACCCGGTTCTTGTTGTAGAGCAGGAATTCCAGGATGGCGTATTCTTTCGCGGTTAAATCGATCGCCTTCCCGGCGCGGATGACGGCGTGGGAACTGGTATTCACCTCCAGGTCGCCGACCACCAGAACGGCCGAGGTCGCTTCGCTGGTGCGGCGCAGCAGCGAGCGCACCCGCGCCAGCAGTTCCGGAAGGGCAAACGGCTTGGTGAGGTAATCGTCGGCCCCGGCATCCAGCCCGGCCACTTTGTCTTCGACCCGGTTCTTGGAGGTGAGCAGCAGCACCGGCATGGATAATCCCTCCCGGCGCACTTCCTTGAGGATCTGGATCCCGCTCAGCCCGGGCAACAGGATGTCCAGGATCAGCAGATCATAGGTTTCGGTAAGCGCCAACTCTACCCCGCTATCGCCGTCGAAAGCGACTTCCACATGATAATTTTCGCTCTCCAAAACCCGCTTGATTCGCAGTGCCAGCGCTTCCTCGTCTTCGACCACCAGGATTCTCATGGGACGTAACCTCTTTGGGGGAATTAAATTGATACGAGTTCGATAATCAATGAAGATTTTATTATTTGTTGATGGGGGGTATGGGATAATGGGTGGATGGGTGGATGGGGAAAAACGGACGGATTATCATACCCTGTAAAGTAGTTACCCATACACCCATTAACCCATTAACCCATTAACCCATTAACCCATCCACCCATTATCCCATCCCCCCATAAAATCCATGCGGGGCCTTCCCGGTCAAGAGAAGGCCCCGCACTTTGCCTGAGGGCAGGAGGGGTTAATTTTCCGGGAGCTCGAAGGCGATGAAGAGACTGTTGCCGCCCCGCTTGATGTAGAAGAGAATATTATCGCCGGGTTTTGCCCGCTCCAGTTCTGAATTGAATGTTTTGACGGAGGTGATCGCTTCGCGATTCAGTCTCACCACCACATCACCAACCTGGATACCGGCCCGGGCAGCGATGCCGTTTGGCGCCACCTCACTGATGATTACGCCCTTCTGGCCGGCGGGAAGCTGGTATTTTTGGAGCAATTCCGGAGTGATGTCGGCCGCTGTAAGGCCGATCGCCGGATGCGATGCTTCCCCATGCGCCAACTGCTGGGTTTCAGGATTGAGTTCGCCGAGCTTGACCTCGACATCCTTTTCCTTCCCATTGCGCAGCACCTTAAGGTTTACGGTGCCACCTGGAGAGGTGCCGGCAATCCGGGTGCTCAGTTCCACCGGGTTGTCGATACTCTGCCCGTTCAGGGTCAGGATCACATCGCCTTCCTTCAGGCCGGCTTTGTGCGCCGGGCTGTTTTCCTGAACCTCGCTGACGATCACGCCTTTGGTAGTTTTCAAATCAAGCGCTTTGGCGATTTCGGGCGTAATCTGCTGAATATAGACCCCCAGCCAGCCGCGTTCGACCTTCCCTTTTTCCAGAATGTCTGAAGACACTTTCTCCGCCAGGTTTACCGGAATGGCAAAACCGATCCCCATAAAGCCGCCGGTACGGGTGGCAATCGCCGAGTTGATGCCGATCAGCTCGCCGCGCAAGTTCACCAGCGCCCCGCCAGAATTGCCGGGGTTGATAGCGGCATCGGTCTGGATGTAATCCTCATACTGACTCAGCCCCACCGCGCTTCGGCCCTTGGCGCTGACAATCCCGCTGGTCACGGTGTGCTCCAACTGCGGATTCAGCGGCGAGCCGATCGCCAACACCCAGTCGCCGACCCGCATCTGGTCGGAATTGCCGATCTGGATTGGCCGCAGGTCTTTGGTCTTGATGGTGATGACCGCCAGGTCGGTCTGGGGGTCACGCCCTTTGACCTGTGCTTCGAATTCCCGGCCGTCGATCAGCCGCACCTTGATGTTATCGGCGCCGTCTACCACGTGATTGTTGGTCAGGATGATTCCGTCTTTATCAATAATTACCCCGGATCCCAATCCCATCTGTTTCATGTCGCCCTGCGGACGGGGCGTCTGGAAGAATTTTTGAAAGAAATCGTCGCCAAAGAATTGCCCGAAGGGAGAGTTGCGGAACGGATCGCTGGAATAGGTGGGTGCCTTGACATCGGTCTCAGTAAACACCGTCACCACCGACGGATTTACCTGCTGCGCCACCGCGGCGAACGCATCGCTCAACTGCCCGGCGATGTTCAGCGCATTGGGATCTACCTTCGCCGGAGCCGCGGCGACATTCTGACTGCTATTGTCCGCCAGCGATTGCGCCCGGCCTTCATGCGTAAACTCAAACCCGGCGGCAATAAAGAGTCCGATCAGCATGCCGGCCAGGATAAACGTCCATTTGTGCTGAGAAATTTGATTTGGGTTCATGATTAAATCCTCCACTTTTCGTTTTTGCCCTCATCAGGGTTCCTTTTTATTTTTTTAGCCCGTTTTCACTCTCAAGGCTGATCCATGTTACCGCGTTAACATGAAGGTTTCATGAAGCGGATAAAAAAATGATTGCCGGCGAAACCGCAGCTTCTTCACCTTCCCTTCATCTTGCTTCCTTAGGATAAACATGAAGCCGAACAGGAGACATTATGGAAACTTTACAAACCCAATTCGATATTTCCAGGGTGAAAGTCCGGGAATTCCTGGACACCCTGAAGACCTCTTTTAACGGCCTGAGCACCGCTCAGGCGCGTTCCCGCCAGGCTGAATTTGGCCTGAATGAAATTCCGGAACAGAAGCCCAATCCGTTACTGAAATTTCTCGCCTACCTCTGGGGACCGATTCCCCTGATGATCGAGGCGGCGGCAGTTTTATCTCTGCTGGTGCACCATTACAGCGATTTCGCCATCATCATGATGTTGTTGATCATTAACACCGCGGTGGGATATTGGCACGACCGAAAAGCTGACAATGCGATCGAAATGCTCAAGCAGAAGCTGGCCCTTCGGGCGAGGGTGTTTCGGGATCGAGCCTGGCGGGTGCTGCCCGCGCGGGAACTGGTGCCGGGGGATATCATCCGGCTGCGCCTGGGCGACATCATCCCCGCCGATGTTAAGCTGATCAAGGGGAGTGGTCTGGAATGCGACGAATCGGCCTTGACCGGCGAATCGCTTCCGGTGGAAAAGCATTTGCTGGACGAAGCCTATACCGGGGCGGTGGTCTCCCGCGGAGAAATGACCGCCGCGGTGGAAAAAACCGGCCTGAAAACCTTCTTTGGCAAAACCGCAAAACTGATCGAGGAAGCCAAATCAAAAAGCCATTTTGAACAGGCACTGATCCGAATCGGTAATTACCTGATTTTAATGGCGGTTTTTCTGATCCTGATAATCCTGATCGTCGGCATGTTCCGGCATGAGAATCTGATGGAAATTTTGCGCTTTGCCCTGGTGCTCACCGTCGCCTCCATCCCGGTCGCCCTGCCGGCCATTCTGACCGTCACCATGGCGGTAGGCGCGGCCAATCTGGCCCGGAAGCAGGCGATTGTGCGCAAGCTGGCGGCCATCGAAGAGTTGGCCGGCGTGGACGTGCTTTGTAGCGACAAAACCGGCACGCTGACCGAGAATCGGCTATCGGTCGCCGAGCCGCTGCCCGCGCCGGCATATGATAAGGATGAGGTGCTCCTCTATGCCGCCCTGGCGTCGCAGCAGGACAACCACGACGCTATCGATGATGCGATTTTTGAGCGCCTGAAGCGGAACGGCGATGCGGCGAAACACTTGTCGCAGTTTACCATCGATCAATTTACGCCGTTCGACCCGGTGCGCAAACGCACCGAAGTCCGGGGCCGTGACCATTTGGATCTGCCGGTGGTCATCAGCAAAGGCGCTCCGCAAGCGATTTTTGCACTGCTTGGCGACTCGCTTCCCGGCCTGGGAAAATTCCGCAGCCAGGTAGATGATTTTGCCCAAATGGGGTACCGCACCATCGCCGTTGCCGCCGACAGCGACGAGCAGGGATGGCAGCTGGTCGGGTTGATCCCGCTGTTTGACCCGCCGCGGGAAGATTCGGCCGAGACGGTTGCCCGGGCCATGGAGATGGGAGTAACCGTAAAAATGATAACCGGAGACAACATCGCCATCGCCCGGCAGATTGCCGGAAAGCTGAATCTGGGAACCCGGCTGCTGCCGGCCGGCGCGTTAGACGATACGCCCTCCGGCCATCTGGAAGAAACGGTGGAGAATGCCGACGGCTTTGCCGAGGTGTTCCCGGAACATAAATTCCTGATCGTGCGGCTGCTGCAAAAGCTGAAACACTTTGTGGGCATGAGCGGAGACGGCGTCAATGACGCACCGGCATTGCGCAAAGCCGATTGCGGCATTGCGGTCGAAGGCGCCACCGATGCCGCCCGCTCCGCCGCCTCCATCGTGCTGACTGCCCCCGGCCTTTCCACCATCATTGACGCCATCAAGGAAAGCCGAAAAATTTTCCAGCGGATGAACAGCTATGCCATTTACCGGATTGCCGAAACCATCCGGGTGCTGTTTTTTGTCACCCTGTCCATCATCGTTTTCAATTTTTACCCGGTAACGGCAGTGATGATCGTTCTCCTGGCGCTGCTGAACGATGTGCCGGTCATGGCCATCGCCGGAGACCGGGTCAACTATTCACGCCATCCGGAAAAGTGGAATATGCGGGTTGTGCTGGGATTGGGTACCCTGCTGGGACTGGTGGGAGTCGTTTCATCCTTCCTCATTTTTTACCTGGGGCGGGAAGTGTTGCACCTGAACCGGGAGATGCTGCAATCGTTCATTTTCCTGAAGCTGGCCATCGCCGGCCATTTAACGATCTTCATCTCCCGCACCCGGGGGCCTTTCTGGGACATTAAACCTTCCGGCGGCCTGCTATGGTCGGCGTTGCTGACCAAATTTGCAGCAACCCTGTTTGCGGTGTACGGCTGGTTCATTGCCCCGATCGGATGGAAGCTGTCGCTGGGTATATGGGGATATGCGATTGTCGCATTTGTGATCACTGATATCGTGAAGCAATACTTTTACAAAATGTTCGGTGCTCAAATCAGGCGCCGTAAATAAGCATCATACCATTATCGAAGGAGTGAAAAAAATGAAAATATTCTCTGATGATTCCGCGAAAGCAAAAATCGAAGATATCCACATCAATGTCGAAACCCTCGTCTTGGACCTTTCAAGCGAGGACAGCGACATCCGGGAAAAGGCGCGCCACACCCTGAGCCGTATGGGGGAGGGTGCAATACCGGAATTGAGAAACTACATTCATTCCGAACATCATATCCAGCGTTGGGAAGTGGCAAAGACCCTGGGGGAAATCGGCTCACCGGCCGTCATACCGCTGCTGATGGAGATCCTGGAAGACCCGTTCAGCAGTATCCGCTGGCTGGCAGCGGAAGGCCTGGTGCGGGTGGGAGCGCCCGCTATAAGACCAATTCTGGAAGCGTTAATCGAGAATCCCGATTCCGTCTTGCTGCGCAATGGCGCGCACCATGTATTCAAGGAATTGGTTAAAAACGAGCAAGCGGCGCGACTGCAACCGCTGTTAACCGCCTTGGATGCGCCGGGGCCGGCGGCGCAGGTGCCGGTGCTTGCCGATGATTTATTGCGAACCGTTTACACCGGTTAAATACTGCGTCAATATCTCCTCCACCGATCCGGCTCGATTTTCGGGGTTCTTCGCCAGGCAATTCATTACCAGATCGTCAATTTTCGCGGGAATATCATGACGCAATTGAGCCGGCGCCAAGGGCTGGTGATTGAAAATCGAGTGAATCAAGGCCATCTCGTTCTCGCCTTTAAAAGGCATCTGCCCGGTCAGCAGGGTATAGGCCAGCACCCCGAAGGAGAAGATGTCCACCCGACGGTCCGTCTGCCCGCCGGTGATCTGTTCCGGTGCCACGTAGCCGAGGGTGCCGATCACCGTGCCCAAGGAAGTCATGGTCGCAATCAGGGGCGATTTGGAGAGTCCGAAGTCCATGATGCGGATGTCGCCCTTATGGTCGCGCATGATGTTGGCAAGTTTAAGGTCGCGGTGCACGATGCCCTGGCGGTGGATCTCCTGCAATCCCAGCGCAATCTGGCGCAGCAGGCGCAGCGCCTCTTTGAGGGGAAGCGGGTGATGAGCTTCGAGATACGCCTGCAGGGTGCCTCCGGACAGGTATTCCATGGCAATAAACACTTCCTTGCCGGTCTCCCCGATTGCCAGCACTTTGACGATATGGGGATGGTCAAATCCGGTCAGCAGCCGTCCCTCGGTCGCCAGGCGATGGCGGTTCTCCGGATCACCCACCACCTCAGGATGGAGCAGCTTCAGGGCGACGGTCTTGCGAGTATTCAGGTCGAGCGACTTGTATACCTCTCCCATCCCCCCCTTCCCCAGCAGGGAGAGCAGCTTATAGTGTGAGATGCGCCGGGCGCGGATGTGGATCAGGGTGCGCCAGTGCCGCGCCACCCAGCGGCCGCCGTAGAGCAGCCCGATTCCCATCAGACAATAAATGCCGTAGGCCCACCAGGTACGCCAGAAGGGCGGGGTGATGGTCAGGCGCAGTGCTGTGCCGGCCTCGCTCCATATCCCGTCATTGTTCGATCCCCGCGCCCGAAAGGTATAGTCGCCGGGATCGAGATTGGTGAAGATCGCCAGCCCGCGGTGCCCGCTGTCGATCCACTCGTCTTGCAATCCCTCCAACTGGTACTGGTAACGATTCTCCTCCGGCTTAACGTAATCGAGGGCGGCAAATTCAAAGGAAACAAAGTTTTGCCAGTACGGCAGGGTAATATGGCGTTTATAGACGCTGCCGGTATCCAATTCGACCGTTTGTTCGAAGATCTTAAATGCGGTGATCGCCGTCGGTGGCGCAAGGATGTTGATGCGCAGGCTGTCGGGATGGAAAACGTCGATGCCGTTCAATCCCCCGATGTAGATATGGCCGGAGCGGGCCTGGATGACGCTGTCGACGAAATAGGCCCCATTCAGCAGCCCGTCTTCGGAAGTGTAGACCCGGAAGGCATCCTGCTGCGGATCATAGCAGGACAGGCGGTCGCCGTGCACGATCCACAGACGGCCGGCCGAATCGACCAGCAGGCCGCACACCAGGTTGTCGCCCGGCCCATCCCCCCGGGCAAAGGTTTCAAAGCGGTATTGGGATGCGGCGGCACTATCCGGAAAGTTGGCCAGGCGGCTCACCCCGCCGTTCCAGGTGCCGATCCACAAGCGTCCCTGGTGATCCTCCACGATGGAGGTGATGTGATTGTCGCAGATACTACCGGGATCTTTCGGATCGGCCTTGAAGCGGGTAAAGCTTCCGGTCTGCGGGTCGAACCGGTTCAATCCGGCTCCCCAGGTGCCGACCCACATTCGCCCCTGCCGGTCTTCGCACAGGGAGGTTATCATATTGGAACTGATGCTGGACGGATCATCCGGATCATGCCGGAATGCCTTAACGGTGCCATCCTCCGGGTGATAGCGGTATAGCCCCCCGGCATCAAAGTCGATCCCGAACCAGATGTGGCCAGCGCGGTCTTCCCGTATCGCCCGTACCAGAATTTCCTGGCTTTCGCTGACCGGCAGCGAAAGCCATTCATCGCGCTCGCGCAGATAAACGAAGGGTGAGCGTTTCAGGGGGCCGAACCAGAGATTTCCCGCCCGGTCGCTAAAGTAGGTCTTGATATGATAATTCTGCAACGCTGCCGGCAGCAGGCGGGTATTAACACCGAGTTCGAAACGGTTCAAACGGGGATCATAATGATGCTGCTGATAATTGGCAGCCACCCAGATCTTCCCCTCGGCATCCTGATGCAGCGCCGAAACTTTGTTATCCCGGGAACCGTCCGGCGCTTCCGGAAAGGGCATGATGCCGCGGAAACCTTTCGCCGTCAGTAGTGCTTTGTACAGTCCATCATGGGTCCCCAGCCAGAGCAGGTTCGCCGGGTCGATCGCCAGGCTGGAAATATTGCTTTGAATCGGATCTGCCTCGCTGTTCTCCGCGCTGGACATTAGACGCAACTCCCCGGTGCCCGGCGAGAAGCGGTATAAATGACGAAATCCGGAGACTAACCAGAGATTGCCCCGGCGGTCGCGATTGAGCAAGCGGGGCCCGCCCGCTCTTTGATCCCTTTTTACCGGCAGCAAATGATCCTGCAGCAGGCGCGGCCGGGTCAGGTCTAAAGCACGCAGCCGCCCGTCATGGCTAAGCAGCCAGAGTTGCCGATGGAGTGTATCCGGTTGCAAGCCGGTGAACCCCGCCCCAGCCGCCCGGGAATTTTCCGGAAACAAATTCTGAAGATCGATTTGCCGGAAGCGCTCCTGCCGGGAGTTAAAGCAGTATAGTTTTCCTTCTTCGATGAAGAACACTTCCTCCTTCAGGGAGGTCTGTTCCGCAAGATACGCCTGAAATGTCACCGGTTTCGGCACCGGCAAATGCTCAAATTTAAGTACCGGGTTGCTTTCCACCGCCCCGCTGTGCCTCCGGCCGCGGTCGATGCCTTTGTCTGTAAAGAAGAAAATATCCCCGGAAGTACCCTGAAAAAAATGCCGTACATCATTCGAACGGATGGTGGTTGTATCGGAACGGTCATGGAAATAATGCCGGATGGCGCCGGTGCGCAGATCCAGGCAACTGGTGCCTCCCTCATTGGTGCCGATCCACAGCCGCTCATCCTTATCCTGCCACAGCGCGCGGATGATGTTGGAGGCGATGGTGGTGGTATCCCCGGCATCGTGGAGAAAACTCTTTACCCGTACCCCATCGTAGCGATGCAGACCGGTCTCGCTGCCCAGCCAGATGAAGCCGCTGCGGTCCCGCAAGATGGTGGTAAGCACCACCCCGCGACCGATGTCCGGCAGCTCCACCTTCTCGATCGGCAGCGGCCGCTCCCCGGCCGGGAGGGGATGGTGCAGCAGCAGAAGCGCGACGAGCGGCAATAGCAGGTAAATGAGTGGATGGGGGGATGAGTGGATGGGGAAATGCTGAATTGTCGTTACAGCGCTCCGGTTGGTGTCAATTGATTTCGGTTTGCAGGAAGATGGCTTTTTAAGCATGATTCGCTGGTTAAATGGGTCAACAGATTTTAATCAAAATTTGGGTTCGCATCGGGCTTGTCAGTGTGCCCCAGGTCTCAATTTATGAAAAATAAAGATCGGTCTTTGCGCCCGGCAGATCAAGTGAAATTGAATTGATTTTCGCTGTCGTCAAGCGAGCTTAACTTTTCCCCGGTTCTGCCGTATAAAAAACGCTTGATCGCCGCCATTCGGCGGATTAATATCGTTTGATATCAGGTCGTTCGAGCGTCAATCAGGGGCAGCCATGAATAAAGAGATTCTCAATAGATTTCGCCGCGCATTGGTGCGGCACCGCGATAGCCTGCGGAACTGGCTGAGCAGCGACAGCAGCGCAAAAGAGCGCTGCCTGTGCGGCGAAGGCCAGAAATGCGAGGCCACGCTCCATGCCCATGACGCGGCGATCGCCTGCATCGACCGCGGCGATTTCGGTATCTGCACTGTCTGCGGTGAGGATATGGCGCCGGAGCGCCTGGAGATGGATTTTACCGCCAGCGTCTGCCTGGAGCACTATTCGCAGGAGAAGCTTCGGGCGCTGGAGCGGGATCTGGAACTGGCGGCCAAGGTGCAGCAACAACTGCTGCCGGCGGCATATCCGGCATTGCCGGAGGTCGACATTGCGGCGATGGCCCGTCCGGCGCAGATTGTGGGAGGCGATTACTACGATTTTTTCTGCACCCCCGCCGGACTGCAGGGATTTGCGATCGCCGATGTGATGGGCAAAGGGCTTCCGGCGAGCATGCTGATGTCCAGCCTGCAGGCCTCGCTGCGGATCATCGGCCCGGAATATCAGGAGCTGCCGGATGTCGCCGCCCGGCTGAACGAGCTGTTCCGCTACAACCTGAAGCTGATCCGCTTTATTACGCTGTTTCTGTGCGCCGTCGATCCCCAAAAACAGCAAATTGTCTACACCAACGCCGGCCATCACCCCCCGCTGCTCCGGAAACGCAGCGGCGAGGTGGAATGGCTGAACCCCACCGGTCCGGCCATCGGCCTGATTCATGCCCCTGAGTATAAAGCATCCAGCGCCCGTTTCGGACCGGGCGACATGCTGCTGCTCTATACCGACGGCCTGCTGGAGGCACGAAATGAACTTGAGGAAGAATTCGGAGAAGAGCGCCTGGCGGGGTTCGCTCATGATCATGCCAATGGGGATGCCAAGACCTTCCTGGCGCGACTCCACCGAGAGGTAGAGCGCTTTACCGGTGGGAAGATCCATGACGACCTGACCCTGCTGGTGCTGAAAGCGGTTGAAAACAGCGATACAACGCCTTAAATTGATACAATTCTACGCTGCGGTCACAGTGTCTGAGAACACGCTGTGATTGCAGCGCCGACGGGTAAAACTGATTGGATCAAACATGAATGAAAATCTTCGCAATGCCGGCATTCTGACGTTGCTTTTCCTAACCGTGCTGGCCATTTATTTCCTGACCCGCCAGGCTCAGAACGGGGAACTGGATACCTATATGGCCCGGCTGGGCGATAAACTCATCACCATGGTGCCGGAGGGCGCCGGAAGAGATGCCCTGGCCGACACCTACGGTGAATTTATGGAAAAAGTACGCAAACGGGAAGTGGAGCCGGAACGGGTGGAACGGGTGGCTGCGGGTATTCTGAATGCCAGCATTGCCAGCGACTCTCTCAGCCCGCAACAAGCGGAAGCTCTGCTGAACCTGACGGCCTTCGTGCCGGTCGACACCGTGAGAGCGCCTCGCTCAGCGTCACCAGCCCCTGCGCCTCCGGCCCGCGGCGACTGGGAGCGGCTGGATAAACGCATCCGCACCGTCTACGAGTTTAATGAAACCATGGCCGAGAAACGCAAAGAGATGACCCCGCTGCAGCAGTCGGTGACCGGAACGCTGGTATTCCGGGTTGAACCGGACCTCACCGTCACCATCGATCAGGAACTGCAGAACATGTTGTCCGAAAAGGCAATGCAAAAAGTCGCGAAAGAGATCCGGCATATGGAGCATCAGGAAATCGTAGTATGGCGGAAAGATCTCCAGAAAGAGCTGCAGGTGCAGCAAGAAAAAATGAAGATCGAACTGCGTATTATGCAGCAGGAGTTGGAAAAGCTTAAATCCATGGAAATCAATATCGTGCTGCCGGAGATCGTTAACTCGCTGGAAAGCCTCGACACCCTGGACATCCCCATCCCGGTGAACATCGACTCCATCATGCGGGAGGTGGAGAAAAGCCTGGAAGCAGCGGGGGAAAAAAAATGAGTTTAATGGTACGTAGATTTATTTGGCACTGCCTTCCGCCGCAACTCAATGGTAAATGCTCATTGTAAAACATTTTGTCGCAGCACAAAACTTTGCTAAAAAAATAAAATTTTGGGCTAATGCAGTCATGTTATTTCAACAGCAACATCCGTACTGCCTGGCGGTAGCCGCCCGCCTTTAATTCGCAGATATAAAACCCGCTGCTCACCTCCCGCCCGGCATCATCCCTCCCGTTCCAGGTTAACTCGTATGCTCCCGCCGCCTGCCGGCCCTGCATCAGCAAGCGAATTCTTTGTCCCAATAAATTGTAAACCGCAACCTCCGTATCACTGACACCTGACAACTGATACCTGATCACCGTCTTTGGATTAAACGGATTGGGATAATTCTGCCACAGCACGAACCCTTCCGGCCGGGCCAAACTTCCCGGCTGCCCGATGCCGGTGTAAGCGCCCACCGTGGTAAGCGTGACATCCCCGGCCAGATCGCCATGATTGCTGAAGATAGAAAGGTCGCGGATATCGTCAACCCCGTCGCCAGCGATACCCAGGTCTTCCAGGCTGTCGCACTGCCAGTATGCCACCAGGCCGCTGTCGGCACTCTGATAATACTGGGGGGCCAGCGCCTTATTCAGGGTGCGGCGGATCTGCTGCCGGGTGCGGGCCCGCTGCCAGAGACGCACTTCGTCGAGATAGCCGGCATAGGCTTTCTCAAAACCGTTGATCGTACGCCGCATCCCGACATACAGCGGGTCGTCATTCACCGCCGGGGTATCGCCCTGCGCAGTGGCGGTTGCGCTCAAATTCCCGTTGAGATAGATCCGGAATTCGTTCGCCTCCAGGTCCAGCACCGCAGCCAGATGATAGAATTCGCCGGCCCGGATGGTGTCGGTGGTGCTGAGCAGATGGTCGCGGTCATCGGCCGATTCCCAGAAAAAATCGATCGTATTATCGCTCATCAAGGAAACCGACCAGTTCGCCTCCGCAGTATTGACAGTCCCTTTGCCGATCAGGCGCTGCCAACCATCGAGCATCAGCGGTTGAAACCACAGCTCGACGGTGAAGGAGCCGGCAAAATCCAGGCTGGGATGATCCGGCACTTCCACCCGGCCGTCATCCCCCTCAAAGTTCAGCAGAGTTGGTTGAAGCGGCTGCGCCTTGAGGCTAAGCGCAAGCATACCGGCGGCCAGTATTGTGTATAACAAACATTTTTTCATCATAATCCCCTCGTTCGATGTAATGATCGCCGGCAGAAATGCTTGTTGCCGGTTAATATTCATGCCGGCAGGCCGTTTTCCGACGAACATTGGTAGCTTACATCCAAAACCACTGTGCCCGCATCGATGCAGCGCACAAAGGCCCAAATTTCTCTTTGAAATCCACCGAATTTTGGTTAATCTCTCCCATTAATAGAAAATTTACCGGCGTCACTTACTAAAGACTTGCTTTACCACTGCAACACTAATCAATTTGAACGACACAGCTTAAGCAACCCATCAGCATCAATAGAAGCGCCGCCAAAAGGAGATGTGTTATGGACAACAAATCAGCGACGGCTCCTGAAAACGATCCCCTCCCCCAACTGATCAGTAAGGGGGTTTTTGCCCGGGAATTAGCATATATCCAATCCCGCTGGGATACGGTGTATCAACCAAAATCGCAAGAGCGGCACCAGCGCGATACGGAAAAAAAAGCTGTCAAAAAAACCGCAAAGCCATCCCCCGCGGCTGAGAAGGCTGCCGAACCCGGCGTCGGGAAAGGACTGGTCGGTCTGGCTTTCTCCGGGGGCGGGATCCGTTCCGCTACCTTTAATCTCGGAATCGCCCAGGCGCTCTACCGCCGGGGAATTATCGATCATGTGGATTACCTCTCAACGGTCTCCGGCGGCGGCTATCTTGGTGCCAGCCTCAGCACCATCATGCGCCAGGGGGGCGAATTTCCCTTTCCCCATGTGGAGAGCCCCAACGAGCCGGCGTATGTTGAGTGGCTGCGGAACAATTCCAACTATCTCGCCACCCGCGGGTTTATCGATTATGTGCGCCTGTTCGCCATCCTGCTGCGCGGAATTTTGATCAACCTGCTGGTGCTGCTGCCGCCGCTGCTGATTGCCAGCGTGCTGTTCAGCCTCTATTACGGCGGTGACCCGGGATTCATGAAGAAGGGCCTGCTCAACCAATGGCTGCTGCACGGATTTGACTGGCGGGACGTTTTTCAAATGACCCCCTACGTAGCCCTGGCAGTCATCGGGTGGTACATCGCCTTTCCGGTGTTCGTGCGCTCCTTCAAGGTCGTGAAACGTAAGGTGGCCCTGAGCGAAGGCAGCGACAGCACCGTGAAGTTCCGCGATAAATTCGAGCTCAGTTTTGCCTTCACCCTGTTGCTGCTGGCAGGGATTGCGATGATCGAGATTTTCCCGATCATCATTCACTTCTTCCACGAATTCCGCCGATCGACCCAAATCGCCGATGTCTGGACCAGTATCGCCAGCGGCGGTTCCATCGCTGCGCTGGTCGCCGCCGACAAGATGCTGCGCAAATTCGGCAAGTTCGGCAAACAGGTGATGAGCACTCTGATCGGTCTGCTCGGCCTGCTCTTGCCCCTGTTGATCGTGCTCTATGTTACTGAAGCGCTGGTATATGGAAATTTCCGGTTTTCTTTCTTCGATGCGGGCTACTCGCTGCTGGGGCTAAGTGGTGAGGCGATCACGGTACTCCTCCTGGCGGTGGCAACCTGGCTGTTCTGTTGGCTGTTTGTCGATATCAATTTTACCTCAATCCATGGTGTCTACCGCGACCGTCTCGCCTCCGCGTTTCTGGTGACAAAGAACCGCGATAGCGGTCGGGTCGAGATCGAGAAGGATGTCAACCTTGACGAGATCTGCCAGCCGGGATCGAGGGCCCCCTACCACCTGATCAATGTGGCACTCAACCTGCAGGGATCAAAAGACCCCCGGTTGCGGGAACGCAAGAGCGATTTTTTCTTCTTCAGCAAATATTGCTACGGCGGGGAGCGCACCGGCTATGCCAGCAGTGAAGCCCTGGAGCGGGTGTTCCCCCAGATGGATCTCTCCACAGCCATGGCCATCTCCGCGGCAGCGGCATCGCCCAACAGCGGCAGCTTTACCTACGGCTCCCTGGTCGCGCTGATGACGCTTTTCAACATTCGTCTGGGCTACTGGGTGCCCAATCCCCGGCGCCTGGCAGGGTGGGCGGAGAAAAAAACCGCTGCTTCGGGCTTTGTATCCGGCTTGTGGGATACCTTCTTATGGCGGATCCGTCCTTCAGCCATCATCAAGGAAATGCGCAGTAAACTGAATGAAGAAGACGACTGGGTGAACGTCTCCGACGGCGGGCATATCGAGAACCTGGCGATATACGAACTGCTCCGCCGGCACTGCAAGTTTATCATTGCCGGTGACGGCGAGGCCGATCCGGCCATGAAGTTCGGAGGTCTGGCGACCTTGATCCGCTATGCCCGCATCGACCTGGGAATCGAGATCGACATCAAGCTCGACGACCTCTGTCTGCAGGACGGTAAAAGCCGCCGCCATTGCGCCTTCGGATACATCTCCTATCCTCCGGCGAAAGCGGGCGGTAAGCCTGAATTGGGCTACCTGCTTTACATCAAGTCCTCCGTCACCGGCGATGAGGACCTGGTGATCAGCGAGTACCGCGCGCGCAAGGGCGACTTCCCCCATGAATCAACGGCCGACCAGTTTTTTGACGAGGGGCAATTCGAAGCCTACCGGGCGCTGGGGTACCACGCCGCCGACGGGCTCTTCCCTCCGGTCGGCCACGGCGAGATCCCGCCGCAGATGGATTACAAATCATTCGCCGAGTGGTTCGAAAAACAGATGCCGTGAAAATCCGTGTAATCCGTGGATAAAAAGCGTTTTTCATTACCAACTTTTGCAAAGACTGTCAGTATTTAATGCGAATTACATGATGAAACTTTAGCCACGGATTTCCACAGATTTTGATATGGCTTAACTCTAAAACAGGCAGTAATCCGTATTTATTCGTGACAATCCGTGGCTAAAGCATTAAATTTATCCCAAAATCATACCCGCACCGTCAATTCCCAGGAGGTCCCATGGCAGGAAAATTATATGCGCTGCTGGTCGGTATCAGCGATTATCGCCCCGATATCGGCAAGCTCTCCGGCTGCGTGAACGATGTAAATCAATTCGAAAAATACCTGGAAGATAATTTCAAGAAAGAAACCCGGCGCATCCTCACCTTGCGCGACAGTGAGGCGACTTATGCCAATATCATTACATCCTTCCGAACCCACTTTAAGGATGTCACCAAGGATGATGTGGTGGTGTTCAAATATGCGGGACACGGGGCCCAGTGGAAATCTGCCAAAGCGTTTTATGAATATTTCCCCGATGGAATGGACGAAGGTCTGGTCTGTTACGATAGTCGCCAGGAGGGCGGGGTGTTTCCTTACGATCTGGCCGACAAGGAACTGGCGGTTTTGATCGATGAGATTGCGAAAAAAGAGCCGCACATCGCCGTGATCCTCGACTGCTGCCACTCCGGCTCCGGCACCCGCGACGTAAATTCCTTCAAACGGCTCACGCCCCGCCAGACCCACCAGGTCGACAGCCAGCGCCCGCTCGACAGCTATATCGACGGCTATTATGCCAAGCTGCACAAGAGCGGGGCCGCCCTGAAAATCCCCACCAGCCGCCATATCCTCCTCGCCGCTTGCGAGCGGCGCCAGAAAGCCTGGGAAGGACTGGATAAGCGCGGGGTGTTTTCCAACACGCTGGAGGAAGTGCTGGAGAAATCCGGCAACGACATCACCTATGCCGACCTCTTCACCCGCAGCCGCCTGGCAGTGCGCCAGTTTGCCGACAACCAGGATCCCCAGTTCGAGACCTACGGCGGGTTCAACGCTTTCGACGGCTTCCTGGGCAGCCAGGCGACCAAGAAAGCCCGCTCCTTCATGGTTTACTTCGACAGCAAGAGCAATAAGTGGTGGGCGGAATGTGGTGCTGCCGACGGGCTGCCGACCGAGTCGGATAAGAGCGTGGAACTGGTCATTTACGATCAGGATGATAAGACGAAAAAGGTGGGAACCGCGAATACCGTTGAGGTGGGAGTTCAGAAAAGCATCATCGATTTTGACGGTGACACCAGCCTGGGCTACCAGGCGGAACCGACCACTCTGCCGATCCCCCCGCTGCCGGTTTACCTGGAAGGTGATGATACCGCGGCGGTCGAAGCCGCGCTGAAGAAATCCAGCGCGACGGTCAACTTCGAGTTTGTGAAAGCACCCCATAAACCAGACGGTCTGCTTTATTCGCTGGTGGCTTCCAAGGGAAAATACGAGCTCAAACAGCGCGAAACCGGCCAGTTGATCCAGTGGGCGGACAAAGATTCGCTGGAACTGCTTTTCCCGGTGATCAATCATGTTTCCCGCTGGGAACGGCTGTTGAAGCTGCAGAACCACGATACCTCGATCGATAAGAATGTGGTTGATTTTGCCGTGCATGAATATGAAGATGCAGCCTGCCAAAAAGAGATTCATGTATATCGCGATGACGATGTGATCCTGGAATACACCGGGGATGGCAATGATCAAAAAGATGATGTGCATATTAAGTTGAAAGCCAGCAACGGCACCAGCAAAGAGCGCTACTTTGCGCTCTTCCAGTTTTGCGGCGAGGGCGGCGTGTTCGATTATGGGATTCGCGCGGTGGTGAATCAGGCAATCGCCAACGCCCAGGAGTTTACCCTCGGGGAATCGTGGGATCTATATCTGGATGCGGATGAGAACGATATGACCTATGTCTTCAAGCTGTTTGTCAGCGATCAGCCGATCGAAGATTATGTGCTGGTGCAGCAGGAGTTGAAGATCGGCAGCAAAGTCGGCTCCCACCGCGGGGGCAACCGCCGGGCCCAGCAAAACATGAAACAGAACGACTGGTTTGCCAGGACCATCACCCTCAAGGTGGCGCGGAGGATTGATCAGGTCGGCGCTAAAGACACCTCTATTTCCAACGGCAAGATCAAGATCAAAGCGCATAAAGGGATGACTGCCAATCTGAGCATGGCGGCCGCCAAGGCGCCCACCCGCAGCGTGGGGGTCAACCCCACCATCACCCAGGTGATGGAAAATCAGGGACTGGAGATGTGCAACTTCACGCCCGGCACCCGCGCCGCCGGCAATGAGAGCGTGCTGGAAATTACCGATATCCAGAATGAAGCGTCGTTGAAGGAACAGCCGCTGGAGATCGAGATCGGCGATCTTGGCCTGCAGGAGGATGAATATGTGCTGCCGCTGACGATTGATGCCGAGGGCCATGTGGTGCTGGGCGGCGATACCTGGAAGGATGAGAATGGGCACACCCAGATCAGCATCGACCACATCATTCCCGCCCCGGACCAGCGGCGCAGCCTGGGCAAAGCGATGAAGCTCTATTTCTTCAAGACCTACCTGAAGCAGAACCCCAACCAGCTCAGCTGGGTGGAATATAAGGATGACGACTCGGTGATGCGCCACCATGATCCGGCAGCGGTGGCGGCGAAAGTCAAAAAAGCAAAGAACATCATCTTGCTGGTGCACGGGATCATCGGTGATACCGAGGTGATCGCCCAGGGACTGCGCCTGGCCAAAGATGCCCAGGGCAAGAGCCTGGACCAGAAATTCGATCTGGTGCTGACCTACGATTACGAGAATCTCCATCAGCCGATCCCGGATACCGCCGACGATCTGAAGACCCAACTGCAGGCAGCTGGATTTGGCGAGAATGACGGCAAGCGCCTGACCATGCTGGTGCATTCCATGGGTGGGTTGGTCTCACGTTCCTTCATTGAGCAGCAGGGCGGCAACCGCATGGTCGATCACCTGGTAATGTGCGGCACGCCCAACAACGGTTCTCCCTTCGGCAAGATCGACAAGGCCCGCAAGCTCTTCGGGATTATGACCACCCTGATGGCCAACTATTTCCCGGCCTTGCTGCCGGTCAGCGGGGTGGTGGGCTTTCTGCTGAAGCGCTCGGAGAAAATCACCCAGACCCTGCAGATGATGGATCCGGATTCCGATTTCATTACCTCGCTCAACCGCAGCGGCGATCCGGGCATTCCCTATACCATACTGGCCGGGGAGTTAGACAAGTATGAGGAACCCAGCGACAAGCTCTTTACCAAATTGCTCGACAAAGCCGGAAAGGGAGCGATTTTCAAAGCATTATTTGGAACGAATTCTCACGATATCGCGGTGCGGGTCGACAGCATCCTCGGCGTCAACGGATCGCGTAAGCCGGCGCCGGTTACCGCGAAGGTGCCCTGCCATCATTTGAATTATTTTATCTCTGAACCAGGGTTGAGTGAGTTGATGAAGGTGAAGTGGTGAGGGGGGACGAAGGGTGAAGGATGAAGGATAAAGGGTGAAGGATAAATGATGAAGGATAAAGGGTAAAGGATAAAGAGATTATGTCATTCTTATATCAATTTCAAGACCCGCCGACGGCAGCGGATAAACGTACTGCGCAGGGATTATTGCGCTTGCGACAGACGCTGGCGGCGCTGCCCGACCGGGCGGTGTCCGACAAGCTGATGATCGCCACCTGGAATATCCGGGAGTTTGATTCCAATAAATACGGGAAACGCAGCCGGGAGTCGCTCTATTATATTGCCGAGATCATATCCCACTTCGACATTGTCGCCATCCAGGAGGTCAACGCCAACCTGGTAGCGCTGAAGGAAGTGCAGCAGATTCTGGGGCACTGGTGGCAGTTCCTGATCACCGACGTCACCGCCGGCACCGGGGGCAACAGCGAGCGGATGGCTTTTATGTACGACGCCCGCAAGGTAAAATTCGGTGGCCTTTCCGGCGAGATCGTCATTCCGCCGCAGCGGGTCCGAGGCAAAACCTATCAGCCGGCGCAGCAACTGGCGCGCACCCCGATGGTCTGCGGTTTCGAGGCCGGCTGGCTGAAGTTCATGCTCAGCACCGTGCATATATATTACGGCACCGCGAAGGCTGATGACCCGGTGCGAATCAAGGAGATCGAATTACTGTCAGAATTCCTGGCCGACCGGGTCAAGGATAATACCGCCTGGGCAAAAAACCTGGTGCTGATGGGCGATTTTAACATTTTCAGCACATCGGACGCGACCTTCAAAGCGATCACCAAGGCAGGTTTTTTCATCCCGGAACAACTGCAGACCCTGCCTTCCAATGTATCGCGCAACAAGCATTACGACCAGATGGCCTTCATCAGCACGGTGTATGACAAAAAGCTGATGAAAGATCGCCTGAGCAACTGCCGCGCCGGTGTGATCAACTTCTTCGAAGCCGTGTACCGCGATGAGGATGAGACGGTTTATGCGGCGGAAATCGGCGAGGATTATCACAAAAACTCTCGTGGTAACGCACGTTCAGACCGGCAAAAGACCAATTACTACCGTCAGTGGCGCACCTTCCAGATCTCAGACCACCTGCCGATGTGGCTGGAGCTGTCGATTGATTTCGGGGAGGCATATCTGGAAAAAGTAGCGGCGGCAGGCGCCAAATGATCCAACCGGAGAATCCCGGTAAGCTTCCCTTTTCCAAAAGCCGGGCTTACATCATCGGTATCAATGCCTATCAGCATATCAGCCCGCTATCTACCGCGGTGAACGATGCCCGGATGATTGCCACGGTGCTGGAGCGGCGCCAGGGTTTCGAGGTCAGCTTGCTGACCGATCCGGGCGCGGCGGATATTCGCCGGTTGTTGCAGGAGATGTCGGAAACGGTGACGGCAAGCGACCGGGCATTTTTCTATTTCGCCGGGCATGGGATCGCGGAGGACAGCGAGGGCGGTCCCGCCGGCTACCTGGTGCCGGCAGATGCCGATCCGGTGAACAGCGCCAGCATGATCCCGATGGCCGACCTCCACGCCGCCCTCAATGCCCTGCCCTGCCGCCATCTGCTGGTGGTGCTGGACTGCTGCTTTTCCGGGGCCTTTAAATGGTCCGGCAGCACCCGGGGCGGGATTCGGGGGAAAATGCCCAAGCGCATCTACCAGGAGCGCTTTGACCGCTTCTTGCAGGAAAAAGCCTGGCAGGTACTCACCTCCGCTGCCCACGATCAAAAAGCGCTGGATGTGCTGAAATCGAGCAAGAAACCCCTGGGCGACCGCGGCATCGATGTCCGCACCGGAGAGCACTCCCCCTTTGCCCGGGCCCTGTTCGAGGGTTTGGAAGGGAAAGCGGATGTGGTTCTGGAAGCAACCGGTGAGGGGGATGGGGTGATCACCGCCACCGATCTGTATGTCTATATTCGCGACCAGGTGGAGCCGGCCTCCCTGGCGGAAGCAGAGGAAGCCCGTCAGACCCCGGGCTTTTTCCCGCTGGGTGAATATGATAAGGGGGAGTTCATTTTTCTGCATCCCCGCCACCGCCTCAACCTCCCCCCTACCCCGAACCGCAATCCCTACATGGGCTTGAGCGCCTTCAGCGAAACCGACCGCGAACTGTTCTACGGTCGCGACCGGGTCATTGAAACCCTGCGGCGCCAGGCGCTGGCCCGGTTCATGGTGACCGAGAAGACGCTTCAGGAGTTGACGACAGAAGGATTTCCCGCGGCGGGTTTGAAAAAGCTGGAGTCGCTTAAGGATCAGGGATTCCTCGATGAAACCGCTTTTTTAGATGCGCTAGGGGAATGGTTCCCGGATACGGCAGAGCAGGCGCAGTTGATCCGCTATGCCCGGGTAACCCGTAACCGATTGCTGGTCGTCTCGGCGGTATCCGGCGCGGGTAAATCCTCGGTAATAAAGGCCGGTCTGCTGCCCCGCCTGCGCCGGGAGGGATATCGCATCTTACCGGTGATGCGTCCGGGGGAGGAACCGCTGGAGGCGCTGGAGAAATGTTTAAACGAGCAGATATACCGCCTGAATGATGCATCGATAAAAACGATGGAAGCGAACGGCCTGCCGGGCAACCTGTTGGAAGCACTGGAGAAGCTGCGGGGCCACGATTATGCCGGCGAGCAGCAATTTACCGCCGCGCTGCGCAGCGTGTTTGACGATGACAGTTTCCTCCGCTACAGCCCGGCCATTCTAAGCGAAGCGGAAAAAACCGGCTATTTCACGGAACCAATATCGCTGGAAAACGGCCCTTCGCCGGCACTACTGGAAGAACTGAGCGCCCAAAAGACGGTGCTGATCATTGACCAGTATGAAGAACTGCTTACCCGGTGCCAGGACGAATCCGCACGCATGCGGTTTATGGAAATTCAGAAAACATTGCTGGATGCCGTTCCGGCGCCGCAACTGCTGGTTGTCGTAACGGTGCGTTCCGATTTTGAGCCGCAACTGGACAAAGGGTCACTGGAAGCCTACTGGCGGGAAGGGCGGTGCAGCGTGCCCTGGTTTACCGTCGATGAACTCCGGGAAGTGATCGTGATGCCCACCCTCCAGGAGGTGCTGATATTCGATCCCCCGGAGCTGGTCAACGATATTATCGACGAGGTCATCCAATCGACCGGAGCGCTGCCGCTGCTCTCTTTCACCCTGAGCGAACTTTATCTGGCGTACAAGAACAGTGGCCGCCAGGACCGGGCGCTGAAAGGCGAAGATTACGAACGGCTGGGCGGGGTATTAGGCTCCCTGCGCACCCGGGCCGATCATCTCTACCAATCTTTGGATGAAGCGCACCGGGATACCATGCGTAAGATCATGCTGCGTATGGTATCCCTGGAAGGTGGAGAAATTGCTTCCCGGCGGGTACTGATCGATGAACTGGTATATCGCGATGGAACCGAGAATCAACAAGTAGGTGAAGTACTGCGCCTGCTGGTGGACGCCCGCCTGGTGGTGCGCGGCACCGACAGCGCCGGCCGGGGCTATGCCGAGCCGGCCCACGACGCCCTGGTAAAAGCCTGGGGCACCTTGTGGCAATGGGTAAAGGATCTGGGAGAGGATAACATCCTGCTGGGCAGCAAGCTGAACGCCGCTGCCAACGACTACCTCCTCAATAGTCGCGACGTTAAATATCTCTGGGACAACGACCCCCGTCTGGAAGTGCTAAAACGAATTCTGAATCAACCCCGGCACTGGTATAATGAGAAAGAGCTGGAGTTTGTGGAAAAGAGTGTGCGGCGCAAGCGTGACCGCACCTGGCGCCTGCGCGCCATCGTCGCTGCGGTGATGGCGGCATTGACCGCCCTGACGATCTGGGCGGTGATCGAGCGCGATCATGCCATCCGGGAAGCCAACATCGCCAAGTCCAACCTGCTGGCCATCAAGTCCGGGGAGATGCTAGACAAAGACAACACCGAGGCCCTGCGCCTGGCCGGGGCAGCCTATCATACTGCGGAAGATTATCCTCCCCCCGCCGCTTTGCAGATCCTGAGCGACGCTTTCCACAGCCAGGCGCAGCATACTTTTTATGCCGCCAGGCTGGCCCATGAACAGCAAGTGTATACGGCCGTCTTTTCGGCCGACGGCCAGCAGATTTTGACCGCCTCGGCCGATGGCAGCGCCCGGCTGTGGGACCGCCGGGGAAGCCTGCTGCGAATTATGCCCTCACGCGACCATGCCCGGGTTCGCCGGGCCGGATTTATCGATGCGCAGCGGATCTATAGCGTATCGGAAACCGACATCTTATTGTGGGACCGGCAGCAGGCAGCCGCACTCCCGGATACACTCAAGCACCCGGCGCCGGTGGCGCCGGGTGCCGTCGTTCTCCTGCCGGAGAACAAACTCCTGACCGGCGCGAGCAACCGGGCGTTTATCTGGAATATTAGCGAAAGTACGCAACCCCCGGACACCCTGCTGCTCCCGGCAAATATTTCTGCGGCAATCTTGCTGCCGGACGAAAGGATTCTCACCACTGCCGGCAGCAGCGTATTGCGTTGGAATTGGCGTGCACTGTCAACACCGCCGGATACGCTGGCCCATGACCGGCAGGTGAGCGCTGCCGCCGCCCTCCCGGATGGCCGCGTCCTGACCGCCGCCGACACCGCTGTTTACCTCTGGGATGCCGAGGGGCAGCGGTTGCTCGCAACCCTTCCCCACCGCTCCCGGGTGCAACGGATAAGCGTTTTTCCAGACGGGCGGTTCCTCACCATCCCCCGCGACAGCACTGCCGTTATCTGGGATGGTGACAGCACCGCCCTGGATACCCTCCGACACCGGGCAGAAGTGGTTTCCGCAGCGATCTCCGCTGACGGGCGGCAGATTCTCTGCGGATTGTATGACGGTGGGGTCATGCTCTGGAATGATCGCGGAGTGAAAATCGACAGCTTGCGCCATCATGCCGAAGTGAACGCGGTGCAGTTCTCCCCGCGCGAACCGGCGCTGATCCTCAGCGCAGCGGAAGACAGCACCGCCAGGCTATGGGATCTTTCCGGCAAACTGCAGCAGCAGGTGGCGCGGCATCGGCTGGGGATCACGCGGGCGTCGTATTCACCGGACGGCACTCAAATTTTAACCGCCGGCATGGACAGCACGGTGGCTTTATGGTCGGCGATGGATGGCACCGGCATCGACAGCCTGCGGCATCAGGGCGATGTGGTCTCTGCAATCTTTTCGCCGGACGGCCGGCAGGTGCTCAGCGCTTCCCGCGACAGCACGGCGGTATTATGGTGGCCGGCAACCCGGGAGAAATTGATTTTTCGCCACAACGGTCAGTTGAGCCGGGCGATTTTCTCGCCGGACGGCCGGTTTATCCTTACCATCGCGGAGACCGCCGCGACGTTATGGGAGACCGAAGACAACGAAAAACCGCTCAGTATATTACGGCATGGAGGGATGCTGGTAAATAGCGCCGTTTTCTCACCCGACGGCCGGCAGGTGCTCACCGCCGGTGATGACGGCCGGGTGCGGCTCTGGTCCGGCAGCAGCGGCATGCAGCAGGACAGTCTGGCCGCGCAACCGGAAGGGGTGCGCTCGGCAGTATATTCTCCCGACGGGCGCTGGATCATCGGCGCTAGCGGCAATCTGGTGCGGTGCTGGCAGGCGCAAGACCTGACCGAATCAGACTCCCTGAAACATCCGGATTATGTGGAATCGGCGATGTTCGCTCCCGACAACCGCTTGATCTTAACGACGGCTTATGATAATATCGTCCGCCTATGGAATACCGGCGGCACGCTTCGTGACAGCCTGATTCATCAAGGATTTATCACCTCGGCAGTCTTTTCCGGCGACAGCAGGTATGTGCTGACCGCTTCGGAAGATGGTACGGCGCGACTCTGGGATCTTCAGCGCGAAACCGTGACGGAGTTTACCCATCCCCCCAATGTGCTGGTGAAATCGGCCGTATTTTCTCCGGACAACCAATACCTGCTCACTGCCGGCGACGATGGCATCGCCCGGGCATGGTGGCGCCCGGACGTGATTTATCAATGGCTGAAGACCACTCCTGCCGTAGCACCACTGGCGCCGGAAACGCGGGCGTTATATCAGGTGGGAGAGCAGAACGAAGGTAGATAGTGGGGGACAGAATGTGTAACGTGTGGCGCGAAACTGCAGGTCAACCGCCCCTGATTGACTTGCTGGACGCGTCGCCAATCTGCCCCCGCCTTGAAAGGGCGGGGAATAATTATCTGAGTACATCAATTTTTAATCAATATCGCGAACGTAGTGAGCAAACATCGTGAGCGAAGCGAACAAATATCGCGAACGTAGTGAGCAAACATCGTGAGCGAAGCGAACAAATATCGCGAACGTAGTGAGCAAACATCGTGAGCGAAGCGAACCACCATCCCTCTTAATCATAGGGATATCCGGACAGCACCGCGCAGGCCTCCAGCAGGTAATAATAGATCCGCTGCTCCCGGGTCAAGAGCTCCCGGTTGTTGACCATCACCGCCACCCCCAGGAAATCGCTGCCTTCGATTGTGATGACCGCATACAGCTCTCCGGTAACCACCGTATCCTGCGGCAGAGATTCCGGATCGTAGACAAAGCGGTCGAGCAGTTTTTCATAGAAGGGATCTTCGGGATCATCCAGAAAATCAATCACATCGTCTTCCAGGCCCGGTTCCACGACCCACTCCTGTCCGTCGCTAAGGATAAATTCCTCGAACCAGTGCCGGGCATCGATAGCTTCCTCGATCTCGTCACCGCCGGCGATCAGGATCGCGCCGCGGATTTCTTCATACGGCCCGGAGGTCTCCACCATTGCAAATTTCCCGTCTTCGCTGACCTCCAGCAGCATGTTGCTGTTGGTTGGCACCGCGATGGTGGCGCCGGACTCATAATCAATATAGACATCGATCGTTTCCTGCCATAGATCATTCAGGGTCAGCCGGCCGTCTTCCACATCTTCTTCTCCGTGAATGAGCAGGGTGTCGATATCGCGCTGATCTTCCTCAAACATGGTTTCGTAAATATCCCCGAAAGCAGCGCGGAATTCCGGGTAGATCGCCAGGGTGTCTTCCTGCCCGGCATAGGTGAGGGGATTGTCGGTACGGAATCCGCTGTAAAGCTGTTCGGAAACGCAGGGGGCCCAGGTCTGCATCTTGGCGACATTGCCCTGCATCATCGCCTCAAAATTCCCCCGGGCGATCGCCGACCATACCACATCCCGTATTCCGATTTTCGCCGCCCCGCCATCCACCAGTCCGACGATCTGGCCGTTGTAAATGATCGGTGAGCCGGAATGGGATTTGCGCACATTGGCATCCTGGAATTTGTAGATGTACTGATTGAGCGCCGGATATTTGAAGGATCCATCTGCGCACAAGCTCTGGGTAAATTTCTGAAGCGTTTGCGGGTTCGCGGCAATTCGCCGGTCGATGTTTTTCAGGGGCACCATCCCGCTCCCCCCCGGTGCAAGCTTGATTTTTTCGTTGTCGAAGCGACTTCCACCCTCCGGCATTAAATAATAATCCAGTGGACGACCACGCGGCGGGTCGCCCTGAAAGACCTGCAGCGAAGGGATGTTCAGCGGCGACGCCAATTGCAGCAGCGCCAGATCGGCATCGCGGTGAGCCTGCACCACCTTGGCAGCCGATTGCTGCCCCTGCCAGTTTACCAGGATCTGCTGCCGGCCGGCGACCAGGTGCAGCACCGTGGCAATATACCCGTTCCACATCACCCCGTAGCCGGAGGTCTGGTCGGCGTGGATCAATACGACCGAATCCTCCGGCCGCTGCTGCGCTTCCAGCGGGAAGCTGCTCAGCGTCATCAGCCCGATACAAATGATCGCCCATACCGCCCATTTGCTCTCATTATAATTGTTTGCCATTCATCTCTCCTTGTTTATGGGAAAATTTCAACTTACAGTATAACCCATCCCCATCCACTTACCGGTAATCCTCCCGCACCGGATAAAACACCTCAATGATCCGGCAGTCGGTCAGCGCCCGGCCGGTGTGACGGGCGTTGCCTGGGATCACGCCAACTTTCCCCGGTTCCAGTACCTGGCATTCGCCGTCAATCGTCAATTCGAACTTCCCGGAGATAACATTGGTGATCTGCTCGTGGGGATGGGCATGCTCCGGCAGCACGCTTCCTGCCGCAACTTCCCAGTGGGAAATGGTGACATGATCGGTGTGCACGAAGCGCACCCGGAACCCAGGAACGAGCTCCCGCTCCGCAATTTCAGACAAATCGATAAACGCCATGCCTTAACTACCTCCGAATGGTAAGAATGTTGGTGAGACGATTTCGGATTTCGGATTTCGGATTTCGGATTTCGGATTTCGGATTTCGGATTTCGGATTTCGGATTTCGGATTTCGGAACGAGAGTTTAACCAGTTTGCGGGAATTTTGCAAGTAATTAGGTGCGAATTACAGAAGACTGGTATATCGGTGGCATAAATTAATTGCATAAAACTGCTTAGGGTATGTTGCTCTCTGCCGCATAGCGGGCGATCAATTCCGAACAAGTGCGGCATCCCCAGCATTGGAAGCGGCAATTTTGAGTGCGCCGCCGCCAGGTTTTCAGCAATTTTTCATAACGGGAGGGATTGGCGGCAAAATAAGTCAGGATCTCCGGTGGATCAAAGAGTACGTCATCTTTACTGTCAAAGAACGCCTCAATCAGCGAGAGATTGTCATTGAGCGACTGAAAGGCCCGGCGGCCGCCAAGCTTGATCACATCGACATATTGGCAAACGGCATTGAGATCTTCCCGGAAATGCGGCAGGCCGGCAGAGATCAGCGGCAGGATGGTATGGTCGGTAAACGAAAGGCAGGAGAAATGCTGTGGATAGCGAAAGATCTCCAGGTTCTTGAGCGGATTCTCATCCGCCTGCGGGTGGGTCAGGGTATGTTGGTAATGTTCTTCCCAGAGCGGGCAGTTCCCCAGACATCCCTCGCCATGCAGGATCGAGGTCAGCACCCGTTTTCCGGTTTGCTTCAGAAACATTTGCTGGGCGGCATGCACCTCGCGCAGCGCCCGCCGGTCGCGCACAATCACCCGGTCGAGGTTGATGTAGTCATATCCTACCTCGGCATGATTCCAGAGCTCCTGGCCGCTGCGCACCCGGCGCAGCACGGTGTTCTTGATCTTTACATCGGGGAAACGGGTTTGGAAGGTGCCCATCTTCAACCACAACACATGCGGGATCGAAACGCTGCGGATGCCCAGATCGTAGAGCGGCTGAAAATGCTTGATAAACAGCGCCAGGTTTTGCTCGTGATTCGGGGTATGAATATCGTTAAACACCGGGCTGATCGGAATGCCGGTTTTTTTTTGCACCTGGATCATGTCACGCAGATGCAGCATGTTCTCCGCAGGCGATAGATAAACCCCGTGGGCATCTCTGCTGAAGGGAGGGATATGGCAGGTAAAGTTGATGTCCTGGATCCGGTTGCGGTTCTTTGATAGGCGCTCCAGGCTTGCCCGGGAAGTCAACAGCTTCATATTCCCCCGGCTCAGCGAAGGGCTCACCGAGATGGTGAATTTCATCTTGCCGATAAAATCCGGGTGCTCCTCTGGCTCCCCGCGCGATGCCGTACGGGTAGATACGGTCTTCCCCAACATCATAACCCTTTCCATTCTCAGTTGCCAGCAGTGCCGGCCACCAGGTCTTTGGTCAAAAAGGCGACTTTACAATAATGCTCATTGATAGCGAAAATATCTCCGCCGCTCTCGTTAAAATTGCGCACCAGGCACATCGCGCAATAATCGTTGGCGGCACAGTTCAGGCATTGGGGAAATGATGCATTGGTGACCGCCCGCAACGTTTTTAACGCTTCCGAATTCGCCCAGATATCGGCCAACGATTGCTGGGACACATTCCCCAGGGTAATGCCCTGGAAGCCCGCGCAGGGATAGACATTGCCTTCCGCATTGACACAGGCGTTGTCCACCCCCACTCCGCACACCGGCTGCTCCGCCTTCCGCGCCGCGTCGCCGGCCGGGGGTTCTGCGGCAAGGATGGCCTGGTAAGTTTCATCCTCATTGATGATGTTGCGGATCAGTTGGCCGGTCTCATCGATCGACAGGCGGTAAGCCAGATTGCCGGTATCGAAATCGGTGCGAGCCATCATGATAAAGTCGGATAATACCCGCACCTGATGCTGCCGCGCCCACTGCGCCACCCCTGTGTATGAATCTTTGTTGATGCGCATGACCGGGCAGCTGATCTGCACCGGAATGCCGGAGGCGATCAGTTTTTCCGTGGCGGCGAGGGTCTTGCGCAGGGAACCCCGGTGTTGGGTAATCCGGTCATGGATGTCCGGATCCATGCTGTAGATCGATACCTGCACCATGTTGAGGTTGACCTGCTTCAACACCGGGATGATCTCGTTGCGGATCAGGGTGCCGTTGGTCAGAATATTGATGCTGAAATCATTATTCCGGGCATAGATCAGCATCTCGGCAAACTGTTTATGGGTGAAAGGCTCTCCACCCGAGAAGGTCACGCTGACCGTGCCCATCGCCTGCAGCTGATCCAGCAGGTCCCTGGCCATGCTCAACGGCATTACAGCCGCTTTTTCCGGGCGGGGCAGGTAGCAGTGCAGGCAGCGCTCGTTGCAGTGCCCGGTAATTTCCAGGTGCATACCGAAAATGACCGGATGGTCCCGGAAGTAGGAATAGAAGAAATCCGCGGTATCGCGCAGCGCCGGATTTTTATCCTGAGCCAGAAAATTAAGCGCGGCGGTCTTCGGGGCATCGGTCAGATAGGTGAAGCCGTGATCCTTGCGATCCAGGTCCGCTTCGGATCTGCCGGTTACCAGAAAGCCCTCCTCCGCCAATTCCTGGATAAATTCGCCAAAATCCGCTCGGAGCATCTCCCGAGAGACATCGGAGAACTGTGCGTGAAGTTCGTCGACAATCTCATCAACGGTGTGGGCAGTACGGTTGATTTTCGATAGGAACAGTGCGCCGATTTCGTCATAAACCCGGTCGCGCTTGCTCAGTTGGCTGGTGATGTAGCCTAAATCGTTATAGCGGCGGATAAACGTATCTTTGCATTGCCGAACCCATTGCATCTGTATCTCCTTCACATGAAACCATGATTTATGTCGCATCGTGATATGCCGGCGTCATCGTTAGGAAAGCGGGTATCCTCACGATGACGCCGGTGGTACCGCTGCCGCTTACTGCCGGAAGCAGGTTTTGCACTGATAGCTGTTCTTCGCGGGACATCCCGCAGCGTAACCGCCGGCAGGTGCATTCTTCGCCAGGAGTTTCGGCTTGGCGTACTTCATCCCATTCACCCCCTTTCCGGACACTTTGTGAACGCTCACACTGAGCACCGTGTAACGTTTTTGGCATGGGGCAAAGGGCATGGCGCATGGCGCATGGCGCATGGCGCCGTAATGTGCAAGGGCATGCTTCGAGACATCCGCACTGTAATAGACCATGCCCCATGCAAAAATTCGTCCCATCACAAAGTCATCATATGAGCGTTTGTGAAATGATAATGTATAAGTGTTCTACGGTATCATATTAAGGCGTGATAATTACGGAAAAAATGATATTATTCAGGTGAGGAGATGATATTCGTCAGCGGATAAAAAAGATGGTATTTGGGTAGATTAAGAGATAGAATCGAGATTTTGAGCGCTGTTCCTTTTGTAGCTGCACTTTGAAAAGTGCAGCTACAAAAGAAAACGGTTTATCCAGCAACCCATATACAAAAGATGCTGGACACCGGATGCTTGGCTTGATCCAGTATCCAGCATCCAGTTTGTCAAACTTCGCTTTTCAGGCGCTCGATCTCGCTGGCCAGTGCGGCGATCCCGTCTGGCGTGGTCAGGTTTGCCGTAAAGGTTACGTTCAACCGTTGCACCTCCACCAGGCTTTCCGCGAATTTACCCAGCAGAAAATAATTTTCCGCCCGCAACAGGTAGAGATCGCCGCTGCTTAGCGACAAGCCATAAGCGAATACCCAATCCGCATCCAGCAACAGCGCTTCCGCGATGTGTGCATTGGAGCCCTCATAGTCCTTCAGGGCATTAAGGGTAAAGGCCCAGCCGGCATGCAAGTCCGGGGCGGGATCATGCTGCGAGGCGCAGATGCCAAATTCGCCTACCGCCTTCTCCAGGCTATCCAGCTTGAAGTAGCTCCATCCCATACCGGTATAAGCTTCCGCCTGGTTGATGTCGAGGGATTTCGCTTCGAAAAATTTACCGCTGGCCGCGCGGTAGTCGCCTTTTTCGAATGCTTCCCAGCCTTGCATGATCAGTTCTTCATAGGTCAGGATCCCCTCCCGGGTGATGGAACCTTTGCACCCGGATAACAGCCAGAGCATCCCGGCAGCCAAAACACCTAAGGTGATTATTTTCTTCATTTTTTGCTCCTTCCGTATTCAACCCAGGATTAATGGATCAACAACATTTTTTTGGTTTGTACGATATTCGCCGCTTTCAGGGTATAGAAATAAACCCCGCTGGCCAGCGCTTTGCCCCGGTCGTCGCGGCCATCCCAACTGATGCGGTGGGTGCCGGCCAACTGTGTGCCTTCGTAAAGGGTGCGGATCTTCTGTCCGAGGTTGTTGTAGATGACCAGGGCAATCCGGCCATCCTCCGGCAGATCGTATTCGATGGTGGTCGACGGATTGAAGGGATTGGGATAATTCTGCTGCAGCGCATATTCCGCCGGCACCAGGTTGCTGCCTTCATAGCCGCTGTCGTAACCCAGCTTGAACTCGCCCAGCATCGCCGTGAACGCCCGCACGCTGCGCGACTCGCCAAACACCTGGCTGTTCAGGCGCACCCAGCCGCCGTTCTCTTTTTGATAGACGAATAGCTTGCCGGGATCGGGATAATCCAGGGGGTCGTAGCTCAGCTCGACGCTCAGCGGCTGATCGAAGCGGGTGGGCGGGCCGAATTGGTAAACGGTCTCCTGCGCTTCTTGATGGTAGTCGCTGAGGAAATATGTATCGTTCCGCAGCGCTTCGCCACCGATATGCAGGGTAGCGCCGCCATTGAGCGCTACCAACTGCGCCGGGCTGCCCGGACGGGCCAACACCACGCCAAAGGAGCGGTCAAAAGTGGTGTCGATGCCGGCATCAACGGTGTGGGTGAAAATCGAATAGGTGCCGCTGCCGTCAAAGATGTATGGACCGCGATAAATCCGGTCGGTGCCGCTGATCAGGCTCATCGCCACACCGCCGGTATCCGGCATGATGCCGGCCGCGACATGGGGCGGGTTTACCAGCAGCACGTCACTGACCACCACAATGTCGGCGTACTTGCTGGCGGCGGGGTTCTGCAGCACCGAGGTGGTCAGCTTGATATCGCCAGCCCCCTGCAACTGCACGTTGGTGCTGGTTGCGGCCGGATCGTTACTGGTGATTCCCAGGGTGGCAACTTTGTTGCCGAGCGCTCCGGGCGCAAAATTCAGCGATATAGATTGCGTATCCCCGGGCGCCAGGGTGAAGGGCAGGCTGAAACCGCCAAAGGAGAAATAGCTCTTATCATCGCCGAAGAGCAGGATTGAGGAGATCACCAGATCGGCAGATGCGCCGGGCGCATTCCAGATGTAAAGGGTGCGGTTGAGGCTCTTTCCAATGGTAACTGCGCTGAAGTCGAAGGCCACCGCGCTGATCTTGAAGCTGGGCACCCCGTTGCTGCCGGTACCGCTGAGGGCGACATTAACCACCGGCTCGTCGAGGTCATTGCTCTCGATACGCAGTTGCGCCGCATGCGAGCCCAGGGTGGTGGGGGTATAGCGCACCACAATGTTGCGGCTCTGGCCCGGCGTCAGCGTGAACGGCGCCCCCCCGCCAATGATGGCATATTGACCCGATGCGAGACCGGTCAGCGAGGTGGAAGAGACCACCAGGTTGCCGGACGTCGCGTCATTCTTCACTACGAAAGTTTGGTCGGCATGGCTCCCCAGCACCACGATGCCGTATCCATGGCTGTTGGGGGTCACAGTGATTTCCCCGGCCAGGTTGGGGATCTCGATCATACTCTGCACCACATTGGTGATCACCGGCAGGTTGAAATCGAAATAGATCGCTGCGCTGTTGGAGATCACCGTGCCGGGGGCAGTGCCGGCCAGGGGACGGATCTTAAACTTCACGAACCCATGACTTGCCGCCTCGTCGGTGGTGCTGTCCGGCAGGTTGATGTTGCTGAAGGTCCAGACCAGTTCCCGGGGATCGACGATCGTAAAGGTAAAGGGATGACTGCTGGCGCCGACCTCCAGGGTATTGAGATCGAGATTTGCATCCAGCAGGTCGCGCACCACCACATTAAAAGCCGTATCGGTGCCGACGTTCTGGAAGCGGACCAGATAGGAAAGGGTGTCGGTATCGAGAATGTCCCCTTCCGGCGCGACCGATTTATCGTTGGGGTCGAAGGAACCGCGCACGATCTGGGTCTCGCTGTCGACATTGTCGAATCGATTGACATCACCCGCTACCGGCTCAATGCGCACCGAAGATGTCAGCGCCGTGCCCAGCGGAGTGGTGGGCGGGATTTGCGCCTTCACCCACAGCCAGCCGATAAAGCCGGCCGGAAGCAACCCGACATCCCAGGTGACGGTGTGATTGCCGGCGTTGTACACCCCGCCGGGGCTGCTGTCGAGATAGCCCAGTTGCGGGGGCAGGGAGAAGATCACATCACCGTCGATGTCGATGGTGCCCTTGTTCTCATAGAAAATGCCATAGAACTTCTGGAAACCGGGACGGGCCACCCCTCCGGCCACGCTGACGAACAGATCCTGCACGTTGGCGACCGGCTGATTGCCGAAGTTAATCCCGGTGAAGGTCTGCCCGGAATCCACCACCACCGTGTGGGTGCCGGGCGGGGCCGGGAAAGTTTGCTGCCAGTTAGGGCGCAGCAGTTCGCTAACGGTATAGGTGTTGGCCGGCAGGAAGCTGAAAAAATAATCCCCGTTGATGTCCGTATTCGAGAAGAACGGCCCGGGGTCCAGGCGTACCGTCCAGCCGGGCAGGGGGCCTTCTCCGGCATCGCGCACCCCATTGCCGTTGTCGTCGCGGAAGACATTGCCGGTAATCGTGCCCGCCCCCTGAGCGACATTGAAGCAGAAGTCGAGTTGGTCGAGATAGCTGACCCCATCGGGATTCCCGCCCGGGCCGTCGTAATCGATCCCCTCATGATCAAACCGTCCGACCAGCGCGAAGTTCACCCCGTCGCCTTTGTTGGCGCCCACGGTGGCCGGCGATCCTCCAAAGCCGCCGCTACCGCCGGAGGCATCGCCGGTGGTCCATTGCATATCCCCAAAACTGAAGCAGATATTGTTGCCGATACCAACCAGCGGATCGGTGCCGTCGGTGATGATCACTTCAAAAGTATTGCGCTTGTCGGCATGACTGCCGTAGTAACCGACGCTGTCCCAGATGACGATCATGCGGTTGGCTTCCAACTTATAATACACCAGCCCGCTTTCCGCTGCCCGGGTGTCCACATCTCCCCAGAAAGGCGCCACCATGGGGAAATTCGCGATCGGGAATCCCTGCGGGGTGAAGGTGGAGTACGGATTGCCAAAAGACAGGTTCCCGTTATTGTTGATGAACACTTCATTAAACGGGGTACCGTAAAAGAGAAATGAAAAGGATAGCGGGATCGCATCGGTAAATCCGTCGTCATTACGGTACTCCGGCGGCACGCCATTGGTAAAAGGCACCACCGAGAAGCTCGTATCCAGCGGCACCAGTAAGCCGTTGGTGACCACTTTGACGCCGGGGGTGATGAGGTTCTCCGGACGCAACACCGGGGGGTTATGCGGTAACTGCGGCTGGGATAGCTTCCCGGCTGCTTTCAACTGCTGATATTCCGCCTCACTCAAGCCGGCGGATGATTGCGGGAAGAGAAATCCGCTCAGCAGGCAGAGCGCCAACAAGACGGCGATCGCCGGAGCGTTAGAGAATCGTCCGTGAAGGTTCATAGATATTCCTCTGTAGTTAATGAGTTATCAGAAACTGGATCATCAATAGTGCTGTCTTTACTTAAAAAGAGAGCAAAAAACCGACCTGTGCCGCACCGTTACTGCCGTCAATGCCCAGCGTTTCGGTTTGCAACTGGCCGTTGCTTCCGGGCAGCGACACCTCGCGCTTCCGGTCGACGAAATGGTAAACAAATTCCACATAGCCTCCGCGGAAGCCAAATCCGGCGCCAAGATTGAATCCCGGAGAGCTGTCCATAGAGATTTTTTGGTCCTGTAGTTGGATACCCAACTGGTTGACCAGGCGGGTTTTATAGCTCTGGCTGTAGCTGCGGGTAAAATCACCCAAGAAGACTCCCGCGCCGCCGCGCAGGAACAGCTTTGCCGGCCCTTTCAGGAAATTCACCCGCACCAATGCTCCTAAATAGAGCTGGTCGAGTTGATCCTCCCAGAGCAGTTCCCCGCTGTCGTCGTCTTCGCGTTCAAAGCGAAAGGGCGCCAGGGCATAGCTCGCTTCGGCGCCCACTTCAACCGGGAAAATTCCCAGCAGTGCCTGTCCCCCCACCGGCAGATAGCCGGACTGAGAGAGGTTGTAGGCGCCTGCGTAGATTTCATTACCGGAAAAATTGGAAAATCCTAAGCCGGTGAAGATCCCCACCAGGAAACGAGGCCCGCTGCGATAGGGCTCGGCCTCCCGGGGAGCCGGCGGTTCCTCAAACCGTTGCGGCTCCGGGGTCTGCGTTGAAGGAGGGATTTTGCTGCTGTATTCTACTAAATAGTCGCCCTGCTGTGGTGGCTTATTTAAAATGGGCTTCACGATCCGCACCCGGCAGTATTTTCCCTGGAAACGGTCGACTTCCGCAATGGCGATAGCCACTTCCCGGGTGCCGCTGGCGCGGATGATGTAAAATTTATCGCCGATCGAGATCCGGCGGTCGGTCGGAGTGATCATCACGGCGCTGTTTTCGGTGGCGCCTACCACCATATAGCGCCCCTGCGCCGAAAGCTGCCCGGACCAGCAGAAGACACAGATAAATAAGCCTGCTATTAAAACGGTTGGCCTCATAAGGGGATCTCCGGAATTGGATTGAAATCGCTCAAAAATTAGTGGAGATAATGAGCCGGCTGCCGGCATCGCGCGACAACTTATGCGCTTCCGCCTTTGCCCACGCTCAACCGGTTATTTACTGCATATTTTTGCAACGCGTGTGAGGTATTCCACATTTTCCGGATTTGAACTTTCAGTATCAGTGGTTGCTGCCGGCGAAGTACAGCCGGCAGCAACCACTGATACTGAAAGTTTTATCGTTGGGGGTTGCGTATATTTTATGAGAGATATAAAAGCCCCCTCTCTTGACGAGATGAGGACTTGGGGGGGCTAAAAAAGGAAGAAATGGTATTATTCCCCGCCTTTTTAAGGCGGGGACAGATTGACGAAGCGTCCAGCAAGTCAATCAGGAGCGGTTGTCCTGTTTTCTTTTCCCACTTACTGCGGCAGCGCCACAGTAAAGGGCACGGCCAGGTGATCCCAACGCAGATGCACTTCCGCGGTGCGCACCACTTTATCTTCGGCAGGAATCAGCTTGTCGACATCGATGGTGAACCACTCGCTGGCGCTGTCGACTTGATGCGGCTTCACCTCCACCCGCAGGGCATCATTGGCAGGGTCATAGTTGGAGCTGCCCCAGGCGTCGGCAGTCTTGCTGAAGATGATCACCCAGGAGGTCTCTCCCGGAATCGTCTGCAACCCATAAGTTCCAGCGGGAAGGGGCATGCCTTCCACCACCACATCGCCACTGAAAGCGATGGTGGTGTTCTCGTTCGCGCCGGTACGCCATACCTGGTCATACGGCACCAGTTCACCCCAGATCGTGCGACCTTTGACGCCCGGGCGGCTGTATACCACCGTGATCGCGGTAGAATCGCCCAGGGTTTGGGATACACCGGCTTTCAGGCTGGGACGTATTTTCCCTTCGCTCTGAGTGGTTTCGATCTTGAACGGAACACGCAGCTCATCCCAGGCTAAAACCGCTACCGCCGATGTGCCGGCAAGCTCCCGGAAGCTAAAGCCCATCCATTCCTGGGCAGCACCGCGCTCCGGGGTAACCGTCAGACGCAGGGCATCCATCTCCGGGTTATAATTATAAGACCCCCACTGCTCGGCCTGCTTATTGAAAATCAGGGTCCAGCTGTCTTCGCCGGGAATGGTATGAAAGCTGTAGCGACCGGCGGGCAGCGCCTGGCCTTCGACCACAACATCCTGGCTAAAGCTGATCGCAGTGGCCTCGTTGGCTCCGGTGCGCCATACATCACCGTATTTCACCAGATCGCCCCAAATCGTGCGGCCTTTAACACCGGGACGGCTATATTGAATGGTGATTTCGGTTGCTTCGCCGATGGTCTGGCTGACGCTGGCCAGCGGACTGACCCGGGCGTTTTGGCTGTTGCTCTCGCTGCAGGCACTGATCATCAAAGCGATTGCAATCAGGAAGATATTCACCCTGCCGGCAACTTGAAAAAATGGCTTCATCTTACCTCCATACTTCGGTTTAAATGTATAAAAAATGCTTCATCTCTTTTAAATACTGCGGCCAATAATAGGAAAAATATTGCCTGAACTCAATGAAAATATACTTCTTCCGGGAAACCTCATCCGGCTAATTCCGCTAATTTTTGGCGCAAACATTTGATATTTCCGAATTGCGCATTAACTTGCAACAAGTTGGAAAAAAGGATTGCCATTTTATCCTGTATTCCGTAACCGCTATTAATGGCGGACTTGATACCAGGGAAGCAGTGGTTTTCAGAGGAGGAGAATATGAGGAAATGGTTATTTGCCATTCCGATTGTGTTGATCATTGTGGCTGTCTGGCAGTTTAATGCCGGCGAGACGCCGGCAACGGTTCAGAGCGTTGCGGACAGCACCACCCAATTGGCTCAGATCGACTCAATGCCGGCCCCGGAGTTCCGGGAAGTGAGAACGCCGCAGGTTGAGATTGACCTGTCTGATATCCGGAAACGCGGAAAACTGGTGGCGCTTACCGGCTACAGTGCCAACAGTTATTTTGTTTATAAAGGCGAGCCGATGGGCTTTGAGTATGAATTGCTCAAGCTTCTGGCCAAGCATCTCAATGTAGAGTTGGAGATAGTCATCGTGCGCAATCTGGACCGGATCTTCAGCCTGCTGAATGAGGGAGCCGGTGACATCATCGCCTACAATGTCACCATCACCAAAAAACGCCTGGAATACATGGCGTTTTCCGACCCCCACACCCTGATTCACCAGGTGCTGGTGCAGCGCATGCCGGCCAACTGGCGCGATCTGAAGCAGCATGAGATCGACAAAATGCTGCTCTCCAACGTGACTGAGTTGATCGGCAAGCAAGTGTATGTGCGCAAAGGGTCATCTTATTACCAACGCCTACAAAATCTTTCCGACGAGGTTGGGGGCGACATCGAGATTGTCGAGGTGCCCGGCGATATTTCCACCGACGAGCTGATCGCCCGGGTATCCAACGGGGAGATTGACTATACCGTAGCCGATGTGAATGTCGCGCAGATCAATGCCGGGTATCATAGCAATATCGATATCCGAGTGCCGATCAGCCTGCCCCAGCGGCTGGCCTGGGCGGTGCGCAAGAACTCTCCGGAGCTCACCCGGGAGATCAATAGCTGGATCAAGGAGATCAAGCAGCAGCCGACTTATAACGTGCTGTATGATAAATATCACCGCAACAAACGTTTCTACACGCAGCGGGTGAAAAGCGAATTTTTCTCTCTGACCGGCGACAAAATATCGCCTTATGATGATGAAATCAAAGTCCAGGCGAACGGCTTAGGCTGGGATTGGCGCTTGCTGGCTTCTCAGATCTACCAGGAATCACAGTTCGATCCTAATGCCACCTCCTGGGCCGGCGCCCGGGGGTTGATGCAACTAATGCCGGCGACTGCCCGCCAGTTCGGCGCGAAAAAAATTCTCGATCCGGCTCAAAATATCGCTGCCGGCAGCCGATATTTACGATGGCTGGCGAATTACTGGAAGGAAATTCCCGACTCTCTGCAGCGGATGAAGTTCATACTGGCCTCTTATAATGCCGGCCAGGGACATGTGGAAGATGCGCGGAAACTGGCCGTCAAATACGGCAAGGACCCCAACATTTGGGACGAGAATGTCGCGGAATTTATGCTGAAGAAAGCCCAGGAAAAATACTTTAACGATGAAGTGGTGCAGTTCGGATATTGCCGCGGAGAGGAGCCGGTAAACTATGTGGCGGAAATTTTGGAGAGATACGGCCACTATCGAAAATTCACCCAGCTATAACGACGATCAGCCGCGCCCGGAAGCGCGGGATCCAAAACAACCTTTCCGTCTGGCCAATTATAGTCCCAGCATCACTGCGGGTATGATCAACGGCATTCTGATCGTGATCTTTCAGAGTGCCTATGCGGCGTTGATCTTCTCCGGCGACCTCACTCCCTACGCAGCCCGCGGAACCGGCCTGATGCTCTTCGGGGCGTTTGTGATGGGGCTGACCGTCGCTCTGAGCAGTTCCTTCCATAGTACGGTCACCGCTCCCCAGGATGCACCGACAGCGATCATGGCCCTGATCGCCGCCTCTATCACCGCCGCGATGGCGGCCGGCGGCAGTAGCGGTGACCCCTTTGTGACCGTGGTGAGCGCTATCGCCATTAC
The DNA here is from genome assembly GCA_020635015.1 of Calditrichia bacterium. Lineage (GTDB taxonomy): Bacteria > Calditrichota > Calditrichia > RBG-13-44-9 > J075 > JACKAP01. Next base: position 344,493 of record JACKAP010000003.1, read on the forward strand.
CTCTTTGCTGGCCGGAATCATTTTTTTGACCCTCGGCTGGTTCAAACTGGGCAACCTGATCCGCTTCATCCCCTATCCGGTGGTGGGTGGATTCCTGGCCGGCACCGGCTGGATCCTGGTGAAAGGCGCAGTGGGTATTATGGCCGGCATGCCGCTGCAATTGGAACGGGTGCCGCAATTGTTTGCCAATGGTATGCTCCTGAAGTGGCTCCCGGGGCTGATCTTTGCCCTGGCGCTTTACGAAGTCCGGCGCCGCTACCGTCACTTCCTGATCATGCCGGTGATGATCCTTACCGCGATTGCCGTGTTCTACGCCGCGCTGTTTATCAGCGGCATTTCGGTTGCCGACGCCGGGTCGCTGGGCTGGCTCCCGGCACGCGGCGCTGAAGGCGTGGTATGGCGCCCCCTCTTGCCGGCCGACTTCGCCCGGGTCGACTGGATGGTAATTCTGCGCCAGGCCGGCGATCTCGGCACCATCGTGGTGATCGCGATCATCTCCCTCCTGCTCAATGCCAGCGGACTGGAACTGGTCGCCCGCCAGGAAGTCGACCTCAATCAGGAGCTGCGATCCACCGGCCTGGCCAACCTGCTGAGCGGGCTGGGCAGCAGCGCAGTGGGTTATATGTCGCTTAGCCTCTCCACCTTCGGCTACCGTATCGGATCCCGCCACCGCCTCAGCGGGCTGGTCTCGGCCAGCCTATGCGGCCTGACGCTTTTCCTGGGGGGTGGAATTTCCGCCTACTTTCCCAAACCGTTGCTGGGAGGACTGCTCTTTTACCTGGGACTGGCCTTTCTGGTAGAATGGCTCTACAATGCCTGGTTCAAACTTCCCCACAGCGAATACTTCCTGGTCGTGCTGATCATGTTCACCATCGGCTTCTTCGGCTTCCTTAGCGGCATGCTCCTGGGGATCCTGATCGCGGTGATCCTGTTTGTTATCAACTATAGCCGGGTCGATGTGATCAAGAATGTGCTGTCCGGTGCCAATTACCGCAGCAATGTCGATCGCGCCGCCCCATACCAGCGGCTGCTGGGCGATCAGGGAGAACAGGTGCAGATCCTGCGCTTACAGGGGTTTATTTTTTTTGGCACTGCCAACAACATTCTCAACCGGGTCAAGGAACGGGTTCGCAGCCGCGATCTTGCCGAGTTGCGCTTTCTGATCCTCGATTTCCGCATGGTCAGCGGATTGGATTCATCCGCCTTGAACAGCTTCGAAAAGATGAAGCTGCTGGCGGAGAATCACCAATTTACGCTTATCTTTAGCCATCTTCATTCTCCCCTGACCCAGCTTTTCCAGGGCGGGGGCATGCTGGACCCCGGCGACCTGCGCCTGCGCAGCTTCCCGGATCTGGACCGCGCCCTGGAGTGGGTGGAGAACCGGATTCTGGAAGAAGTGCAGATCACCGCCGGCGATACCTTCTCTACGCTCAAGGGGCTGGCCTTTCTGGCGACCATTCTCGACCTCCCCCCCACCCCCTCGGTGGCTGGCGAGCCGACGCCGGCGGCCCGCCTGATGCCCTATCTGGAACGCCGGCGGGTTGAGGCCGGCGAATATCTGATCCACCAGGGAAATCCTCCGGTGGGATTTTATCTGATAGAGTCCGGGCAGGTGACTGCCCAGTTGGAGGATGTCGGCGGCAAGACCGTGCGCCTGCGCACCATGCGGGCCGGAACCATTGTCGGTGAGCTGAGCGTCTATCTCAATCTACCGGCAACCGCCTCGGTAGTTGCCAACCGGGAATGCCGGGTGCTCTTTCTATCGCTGGAGAATCTGCGCAAAATGGAAGCAGAAGATCCGGAAACCGCATCGATCCTGCACCGTTTCAGCGCCCGCATCCTCGGCGAGCGCCTGCAGAACAGCAACAAAACCCTCCGCGCGTTGTTGGAATAGACTTTTGAGCCACGGCTGACGTGGTGCGGCTGTACGCCGCCACCTCAGCCGTGGCTCAAAAGCCTATTCCGAAACCTTTCGGCTTGATATCTTTACTTTCGCTCATACTGAGCACAGTGTAAAATTTTATTGCATGGGGCATGGGGCATGGCGCCGTAATGTGCAAGCGCAGATTCCGGCATCCGCACTGTAATACACCATGCCCCATGCCCCATGCAAAAGCTCTCCGCATCACACAGTCCTCAGTATGAGCGTTTACTTTTAAACCAGTGGAATCTGTGTGCAATCATTGTTCGCCCCCATGGGTTAGCACGTTCATCCCGGTGGGAACGGACGATCGCACGGCGCCGGCGGGGTATATTTCCTTCAAAAAATTGATTGGAGGAAATATATGGTTCTGAGAATATTATCGATTATAATCTTTATCCTGCTCACCGGGTTGTTCCCGGTTCGAGCTCAATCTGTAGCCGGCAGCGGCGCCATCCGCGGAAAAATTGTCGATGCCGATACCCAGGCTCCCCTTGCTGGGGTCAATGTATCGGTTTTGCATACCATTTTGGGCGCCTCCAGCGACATCGACGGCAGTTTCCTCATCTCCGAGGTGCCGGCTGGCAGCTATACCCTTTCTTTCGACTATCTCGGCTACGCCCCTGCGGGCAAAACAGATGTCATCGTGCGCTCCAGGCGCATTACAGTGGTCGATATGGAGATGCGACCCACTGTGATTGATGCGGAGGCGGTAACCGTCACTGCCGGCTATTTCAGTGAGGGTAGCAGCCAGCCGCTCAGTCTCACCCGTTTCTCCCAGGAAGAGATTCGCCGCGCTCCCGGCTCGGCCGGGGATGTCAGCCGCATCCTGATGAGCTTGCCTTCGGTAGCGAAAGTCAATGACCAGAGCAACAGCTTGATCGTGCGCGGCGGCAGCCCGGTGGAGAATGCCTTTTATGTCGACAATATCGAAATCCCCAACATCAACCATTTTCCGACCCAGGGATCCTCAGGCGGGCCGATCGGCCTGATCAACGTCGATTTTATTAAGGAGGTCGATTTCAGCGCGGGCGGCTTTCCCGCCCGCTACGGGAACCGTCTTTCTTCGGTGATGGAGTTGAGCTTTCGTGAGGGCAACCGTAGCGAGTTCGACGGACAGCTTGATCTGAATTTCGCCGGTTTCGGCGGGGCGGCGGAAGGACCGCTGGGGGGCGGAAAGGGTTCCTGGCTGTTCTCCGCCCGGCGCAGCTATCTCGACTTGTTGATCAAGGCCATCGACACCGGCACCAGCATCGCCCCGCGCTACGGCGATTACCAGGGCAAGCTGGTTTACGATCTCCATCCCCGCCACCAACTGACCCTGTTGGGGATCTTTGGCGATGACCACTCCCACTCCGACCGCGAAGCCGCTCAGGAAAATGACATGACCGTCTACGGCACTCAGGATTACGGCGCAAACACCGCCGGCCTCAATTGGCGGATGCTCTGGACCGGCAAAGGGTTTTCCAACACCTCACTCTCCTACACCGGGCTGAATTTCCGGGAGGATTATTTCGAGAATGGCTCGGATATCCGGGTGGTGCGAAACCGTTCGAGCGAACAGGCCTGGAAGCTGCGCAATCTCAATCACTTCCGACTCGGCCCCCATGCCCTGGAATTCGGGTTTGAAGCACAACACCGCCGCGCCGGGTTCGACAACCGCTATGCCGCCTTCAGCGATGCCCTGGGAGACAACATCGCCCCGCAGCAGCTCACCCGCGATATCAACGCCCGGCAGGTGGGCGGATTTGCCAGCCTGACCCTGCAGCTATTGCCGCGCTTCACTGCCACTGCCGGCCTGCGCGGTGATTATTTCTCCGCCCAGCCGGAGGCCCGCCTGTCGCCGCGGCTGGCGCTCAGCTACCAGCTTTCTCAGCGCACCACCCTGAGCGGTTCTGCCGGGCGGTATCATCAGCCCCTGCCTGTTGTACTGCTCGTTCAGCAGGCGGAAAATCACGATCTGCCCCTGCTGCAGGCAACCCATTATGTGCTGGGAATCTCCCACTTACTCAGCGCAGATACTCGCTTGAGTGTGGAAGCATATCGCAAGGATTACCGCCATTTCCCGCTGGATCCCGCTCAACCGGCGTTGTTTTTGATTGATGAGATCTTCTACCGCTACGGATTTTTCTTCCACCATGGCCCGCTGAACGATGAAGGGCAGGCGGCATCGCGGGGAATAGAGATTATGCTCCAGAAAAAGCTGGCCGACAAGGTATACGGGTTAGTCAGCGCCTCCTACTTTCGCAGCGAATACCGCGGCGGTGACGGCCGCTGGCGGGAGCGGGTGTTTGACAATCGCTACATCTTCAGCGCTGAAGGAGGCTACAAACCCAATCGCAGCTGGGAGTTCAGCCTGCGCTGGATCTATGCCGGAGGCGCACCCTATACCCCCTTCGACGAGACCGCCTCGCGCACACAGCAGCGGGGCGTGCTGGCGGAAGCAGCCATCAACAGCGCCCGGTATCCAGACTATCATTCGCTTAACCTGCGCTTCGACCGCCGCTTTCAGTTTGACCGCGCCAATATGGTGTTTTATTTCAGTGTATGGAATGCCTATAATCGGCGGAATATTGCCGGTTATTACTGGAACATCACCGAAAACCGCCCCGACGAGATCACCCAATGGGGCGTTCTGCCGATATTCGGGCTGGAATTCGAGTATTAGCAATTGTTTATAAAACCGTTTTTTAGTCCACGGATTTCACAGATTACACGGATTAATTCTGAAATTAATACGGATTCAACACCAGATACTTTTTGATGCTGTTGTTTGATTAATATCTTGCGCGCATGTGCCCATGGGGTGCCTACTGCTCAAAACCCTGATGGATTCCCAATAAAAAACATTCGGGCTTAATATCTATCCAACCGGCATTAAATCAGTGTTAATCTGTGTAATCCGTGGACTAAAAACGTATTTTTGATTCCCGCAAGATATAGATTCATTTGCATCCCACCCAAAAATCCCTAAATTATTCCCGCGAAAGTTTGGATTGGGTTTTTCGCGGGAACAGGGGATTATGCCATTCGGTTTTCAAAACATCTTGCTGTTGCTGGCGGCGGGGCAGGGGTTTTTCCTGGCGCTGCTGATTTTGCATAAATATGGGCGGATATTTGCCAATCGATTCCTCAGTCTTCTGATGTTCCTCTATTCGCTGATCCTGCTCAACCTGCTGCTGACCGATCTGGGATTTCCGGATGAATATCCTCGAGCATTGCTACTTCCGCTGGGATTTACTTTTTTGATTGCGCCACTGCATTATCTTTATGCCCGTTACCTGCTGCATTACGGCCGCCGCTTTCGCTGGGGCGATGCCGGACATTTCCTGCCCTTCGGGCTATACCTGATATTGATCCTGCCCGTGTTGTTCCAATCGGAAGGTTCGTCGCCGGATTTTCCCCGGGCGATCGACTCGCAGCCGATGCCGGTTGACTCGGTGCTGTTTAATTGGTTCCTGGTGCTGCAGGGATTGATCTATATGGGCCTGGTGTTGAATATGCTCCGGCACTACGCGCTTTCGCTGCGCTCGCTTTTTTCCAGCATCGAAGACATCAAACTGGAATGGCTGCGCAACATCACCCTGATGACCACCGGCTGCTGGTTGATCTTCGCTATGGAGAATACGCTGATGATGGCCGGGATCAATTTGTCCAATTTCGATTTATCTTCGGTGCTGGTCGCTGTAGCAGTGTATGCGATGGGTTATCTGGGATTTTTCAACTCGGGGATCCTGGTGCAGCCGGGAGCGGCAGACTCGATCCGCCAGGCCACCGATTTTGGCGAGACCCGGGAGGCCGGCGGGCCGCCGACCTCGAAACATGGTGGGAAATATGAAAAATCCGGACTCTCTCCGGAAAAGGCGGAAGCTTATGTGGCGTCATTGCGCAATATAGTAGAAGAGGAACAGCTTTATACCGACAGCACCCTCACCTTGAACCAGTTGGCCGAGCGACTGGATATCTCACCGCACAATCTCTCCGAGATCATCAACACCCGCCTGGGGCAAAATTTCTTCGATTTTGTCAATGCCTACCGTCTCGAAGCAGTAAAGCGGGATCTGGCCGATCCGCAAAAAGCCCATTTCACCATTCTCGCCCTGGCCCTGGATGCCGGATTTAACTCCAAGACCGCCTTCAACGGCATTTTCAAGAAGCACACCGGGATGACACCCTCCGACTTCCGCCGCCGGGGCCTGTCAGTAGGATAGTGCAAAGCTTAAGAGAACACGGCAGTGCCGGAGATTTATTTTATCCAGAAACGCGATGCTCCGCTTCAGGCCAATAATATACGGGCGGAAATGCCGCTTATTGACGGCAACTTAGCTTGGTACACCGCCTTTTAATTCATCTTGCAGTTCCTGTAATTCCTGCCATTTGCCCAATGCCGCTAAATTGGCTTGCTTCGGCCATGTCGTTGGGTTGGAGAAATTGAAGCGGCCGCCGCCTGCTGACAAGATTTTTTCCAAGCGGGCGGGTTTAGTGAGGGCGAGGTCGGCGAACGTGGCAATGCCGGCTTCCATTAACAAAGCGGCTATTTGCGGGCCGATTCCTTCTATGCGAGTCAGGTCATCGGTGCTTTTCAGACCCATATCGTCAACAGCACTGCCGGCCATGTCCCTGGCGGCGGCTTCCAGCAGGTCCCAGAATTCATCGGCTTCGTAATGCCTGCCTGCTTCAAATTTTTTGTGCACGGGGGCCAGGGGGACCATAAACTCATGTTTGTGGTCTGCTCCTTTGAACCATACCGCCATCACATAACAAGCTGGAACACGCAAAAGATTAATCTCGTAATCTCTTTCCAGCACAGATTCATGCGCATGGATCTGCTCATACAAAGCGATAAACCCATCGATGTGACGGCCATGGTTGACATGGTGAAAGGTGTGGCTGTTATCGGCTTCATTGACGCTTATCTCTGCAACATGGTATTCCTGATCATCACCCCGAAAGACATAACGCCACGCGATATGTTGTGCCGACTCAACGCGTTTCCCAGAAAGCAAATCCTCAATGCTCATGGTATACACCTTGTGAGGTATATGGGGAGAGTGATCGTTTGGATCGGGATGTACATTGGTCATATTTGCCCTGAGTTCTTCAAAACTTGGCGCAGGTGCGTTTATATGTTTGATTGGCATACCGAAAATCCCCTTCTTGTATAAAGTTAGGCAGGTTTCGTCAAATTAATATAGTCCCATGGACGGTTAAGCTCATAACCATTTTTGAATGACTCAAAGGTTAACTCGCTGATTCCACTCCAAGGATCATTAATGACGACACACTTGCTTCCGTTGTCATCAATATATATTCCCGATATTGCTAATTGATGTAGCGGCACGGTTATACATATCGGTCGCCATTCGTTGAATTCCTTCCGGTATGTGCTAATATTTTCGGGAATGGGATTCATGTGAGTCCCACTCATGTTGAATTTCTCTAACGCTAACACACTAACATACCCGTAGTTGCATTTAGCTGGGTCAGCACAGCACCTGACATTCCCATCTCTCACGGCTTTAACCGGATCGGGGATCCATCCGGCTGGCTTAGGAAGGGGCCCCCTATAAACATTTAGCTCACTATGATTTTGCCAAATTCGATCATCTTCTTTAAGCAATTTCTCAACCAATTGGCACTGTGTTATGAGTCGGTTTGGGTTATAAAAGTTCTTGACAGATACGGCGGTGGCATTCCAGCACCAAACATCTTGTTCTTGCTCTTGCATATAAAAGGGTAAAACCGTATACAATTCAGACAGCGTCATGCGCTGATCTTCAGGCATATTATTTTGAACGGTGGATAAATCATTCCCATCCTGTCTTTCCGGGCTTCCAGGTTGACCGGTTTCATCTTCATAAGTGAGGTTCCAAAGATTCCAGTAACCAACGCAGTTCGATTCAGGTTCTGGATCACGCATAGAGTTCATCTGCAAGACAACCGCATCTTGGCTTAAAGCTGCGTTCCAAAGTGCAACTTTTCTAACTATCCCCGCCTGCTTCATCTCGGTTGAAGTTGGTTGAACTGAACCGATGTTGAGAGGCTGATTGTTGGTCACATCGATCAAGCCTGTACTTTCGCCGTCTTGTAAAAGGTCAAGTTTAACGCCATTAAGATAAAGGCGACATTCACCTGATCCATCTCTCACGATAGCGACCATATGCGTAAATCTTGTAAATATTTTTTTAGCCAGATTTTTTTCCTGTGGATCATTTGTAGCCGAATCGCCATGTTTAGACTTAACAACATATTCATTACTTAATGGGGCAAGAAGGTCATGCCTCGTACCATCCTTTTGATACATCGAGAAGGAGATGTAGTAATCTGCTGTTAGTTCTTTTGCCCTCTGCTTGTCGGACGCTCCTCCTTTTTGTAGCTCCTCAATTCGCGATTGTAACCACTTTGGTCGATCGTCAATCAATGCCAATTTCCACCCGCCGGCCTCTTTCTGGCACGGTGCATATTTAGAAATGATGTTTCCTTTATGGATTTCCCCGGTATTTTCAGCATTTGAGGACGTCCCAGATGGAGATTCCACAATTGTATCGGGACTGACAACAGCCATCACGGTAAAGGGCTGTTTACCAAAGTCGTACTTTTCTTCCTTTGCATGTGGTATTGAGAAGAAAGGTGTTGCCAACTTGCGCACAATATTTTGCGGGCGCAAGTCGCCATCGGTGGTCGGCGCAGCAGTCGGTTCGACCGGTTTGACAAATAGCGGATCGTCTTCAGCAGCGTTATTACCGACGTTGTGGCCGCCGTCAACAAGCTCACTGCTCGTATCATTATGAATGCTTGGTCCCGTCATATTATCCCAATCCCAACCCTGAACCGTGCTGCAGGAGATGCTTGGCGAGGCAGAGAGGTTGTATATCTGGCTGCCTTTTGAGGCGGTGTTGTTCCAGAGAATGACATTGGTCAATTTGGGCCTGCACTTGCCATTATCCTCGCCGTTGCAAAAAAGACCTCCGCCATTGAGCTCAGCTTTATTGCCTGAGATGGTGACGTCCGTCAGCCGCGGGCCGCAAGTTCCACCGATGCGACCACTGGCGCATATTGCAGCGCCAGCAACGGCCGCGTGATTGCCGGAAAATGTGACATTTATGAGGGTCGGCTCGCTCGTGCCGTGGTCTTCACCAGTGCTAAACATGCCGCCACCAACTTTTGCATGGTTGCCGCAGACGATGAGATTGCGAAGCGTCGGGCTGCATTGGTTGCCGCTGCCCGAACCATTCAGATAGAGACCGCCGCCATGATCTTGTTTGTCAGCAGCGCCATCGGCCTTGCCGCCGGTAACGGTGAAACCGTCTAGAACAGCGGCGCTGCTCACGCCGTTGGCGGTCACCACGTGGTAACTCTTGGAATTGTCATTCAGCTCACCGCTGAGGGTGGTTTTGTGGATTTCCCAATCCCGCTGATCCCGTTGCGTTTCCGTGCCGAAAAAACCGCCGAAGATTTTCACGCCCGCTTTCAATTCAAAGCTGAACTTGCGGGCTTCATCGCCGGTTTGAGCGGTCGGCTTGTATGTGCCTTTCGCCACCCAGATTTCGTCGCCGGCCTGCGCATTTTTCAGCCCATCCTGTAAATCGATGAAAGCGCTGGCCCAACTTTTGCCGTCCTGCTCGCTGTCGTCCACACGGTTTGCATGGTTTACGTAGATGATGTTTGATGACTTGATGCCAGCGCTGTTGGCGCCGCCGTCGACTACTTTGCTGTCTTCTGCCTGGTTGTAAATACCATCTCCGGCGATACCGCCCTGCACAATACTGTGGGAAATGGTCGGCGATCCAGAGTCGTTGTATATCTCTTTGCCTTTGGGGGCGGTGTTGTTCCAGAGGATGACATTGTTCAACACCGGCCTGTTGGTTCCACCTGATGCTGCCTGGAATTTTATGCCGCCGCCGCAATCCTTAGCGCTATTGCCAGAGAAGATGACATTGGTTAGCATTGGGTTGCAGGTCGCAAACCTATCTCCCCCGATATATATAGCCCCGCCCGCGAGACGGCCCTTGTTATTAGAAAAGGTCACGTTGGTCAGCCTCGGGCTGCACACACCACGATCGAAAGCGCGGATACTCATTGCACCCCCTACCTCAGCATTGTTGCCGGTAAAGGTGAGATTTCTGAGTGTTGGGTTACACATCTTGCCTTCGCCATTGACGCTGCACTTGAGGCCGCCGCCGCTGCTGTCCCCGCTCCCACTCCGGGCATTGCCGCCAGTAATAGTGAAGCCGTCGAGAATGGTGCGGCTGCTCAGTTCCCCGGCCGTTATCACATTGAAGCTATCATCGCTGTTATCAGCTTTGGTGCCGGTCTTACCACTCAGTATGGTGGCATTGGCATCCCAATCCCGTTGATCCCGGCGCGTTTCGTTACCGGCAAAGCCGCCGTAGATTTCCACCCCTTCCACCAGAACAAAGCTTATCTCAGGCACGTTACCGTCGGTTTCCGTCGTTGGCTTGTAGGTCCCTTTCGCCACCCAGATTTCGTCGCCGGCCTGCGCATTTTTCAGTGCCTCCTGCAGGTCGGTGTAGGCATCTTCCCAACGGCTGCCGTCCTTTTGGCCTCCGGCCGCCTGGTTTACGTAAACAATATTGTAGGCCTCATAAGCGCCGATATCAACGGTATTGCCGACGATCCGTGGTCGGCCGTCCAGATCGGTAACGGCGCCAGGGGGAACCGTGCTGTTGTCCCCCGCATTGATCGCCGGAGAACCTGCTTGCAGGTGCAAATCTCCCTCTGTCGTCGGCGCCTTGGCCGGATTAACATACTTACCAAAGCGTGGATTCATGTCGAGATTGTTGCCGCTGTCGCTGGCGCCCTCGATGCTGTCGATCCCGCCTTGTATGATGCTGTAAGCTACCTTTGGTGATGCCTGGTTGTTGTACATCTCGTCACAGCTATAATCCTTGTTGCGGTTTATGCCGGCATGATTGCCCCATAGGATCACATTGGTCAGTTGCGGGCTGCTTGTTCCTCCGTCGCCACTATTGTAAATTCCCCCGCCGCGACCGTCAGCGCGGTTGCCGGAAAGGGTGACATTGGTCAATATCGGACTGCTCTCTCCGTTCTGACCGTTGTTGTAAAGTGCGCCGCCGTTATGGGCGCGATTGCCGGAGAAGACGACATTGGTCAATTTCGGATTGCTCTTGCCGCTTTCACCATGATTGAACATCGCACCGCCGTGCAGGCGCGCCTGGTTGCTGCAGAAGATAAGGTTGCGGAGCCTGGGCGTACACTCGCTGGCGCTGCCGTCACAATAGATGCCTCCGCCATGACTGTCGCCGTCATCGCCGTTTGCATGACCGCCGGTAATGGTAAATCCGTCGAGCACTGCAGCGTCAGACAATCCTTTAGCGGTAATGACATGATAGCTGTTCTCGCTGTTGTCACCGCTTTTACCCAGGTCGCCGCTGAGCGTCGTTTTGTTGTCGCGATAGTTCCGCTCCTCACGCGCTATCTCCATACCGGAAAAGCCGCCGTAGATTTCCACGCCATCTTTCAGGGCGAAGCTGGCTGCGCGGTCGGCTCCGGTGGTTGGCTTGTATGTGCCTTTTGCCACCCAGATTTCGTCGCCGGCCCTCGCATTATTCAGCGCCTCCTTCAGGTCGGTGTAAGCATTATTCCAACCGTCGCCGTCATTGTTGCCCTTCGCTGCCGGATCGACAAAAATGATGCACCCTTCATAAGCGCCCATGTTGACTTTGTTGTTGCGGATGCGCGGCTTACCGTCCGGATCGGTCGCGATGCCGCTAAGGGCGCTCGCATCCCCGGCGCCAATGGCGGGAGAACCGGCTCTCAAGCGCAGGTTGCCGGCGCCTGTTGGCGCGGCATCCGGATTGACCGATCCGACAAATCGTGGATCGTCGCTGAGGTTGGTACCATCATCCGATACGCTGCCGTCCCTTTGTTCGTGAAGGCCTGTTCCGTTAACGCCGCCTTCTACAATGCTGTGTGAAATTGCAATTCCAGTATCCACACTCCAAATCAGACTGCCCTGGGTGGCCGAATTGTCCCAGAAAATAGCATTGGTCAGCCTCAGATATACGGGTTTCTGAGCAGAGGGAAATGCTTTGTTATAGATTGCACCGCCATGATCAGCATGGTTCCCAGTGAAAGTGACGTTGGTTAGCTCCGAGTTGCCGCCCATAACAAAGTCATGCTGTATTGCACCGCCATGGGAAGCTTTATTTCCCGAGAAAATGACATTGGTCATTATCATACTGTCTTTGTCAACCATGGTAATCTTCATCGCTCCGCCGAGTTGCGCTTCGTTGCCGGAGAAAATGATGTTGAGCAAGGTCGGATTGCTTTTTATAGTAGATGCAAAACCACCACCCTCTTTAGCCCGGTTTTTTGAGAAAATGAGGTTGGCTAACATCGGGCTGGACTTCTCACAGTAAAGACCGCCACCACGTATATCACGGCTTCCGTTCGCATTGCCACCGGTAATGGTAAATCCGTCGAGAACGGCAGTGCTGCTCACGTCCCTGGCACTCACCACATGATAGCTATTATCACCATTGTTGCCACTCTGGCCGAGGTCGCCGCTCAGGATGGTTTTATTGGCGCGCAGGTCCCTCGCTTCTCTCCGCTTTTCCCAAGCAGAAAAGCCGCCATAGATCGCCACGCCTTCCTTTAATTCAAAGCTGGCCTTGCGGGCTTCGGCTCCTGTTTGATCGGTTGGCTGGTAAGTGCCTTTCGCCACCCAGATTTCATCGCCGGCTTTGGCGATCTTCAGCGCGTCCTGTAAATCCTTGTAAGCCTTGTCCCAACTGCTACCGTCACTGCCGTCTCCACTGGCTGCCTGATTCACGTGGATAATGCTCATAAACGCTTTTCCTTCCCGTGGATTGATGGGTTAATGGGTAAAATGAAAGGACTGCTTCGTCATCGAAGCGAACAAACATCGCGAACCAAGTGAGCTAACATCGTCAGCGAAGCGAACAAACATCGCGAATGAGGTGAGTTAACATCGTCAGCGTCAGCGAGCGAACACCGGGAGCGCCAGCGACATACTCAGCACAAGCCGGATACTGCTGATATTACTGCGCATGGGCGTGTAGGTCGGTTGGTTGGCATATTCATCGAAATCCGCCGGGAATTCCGCCGTGTTCGCGGCCTGTTTCGCGGCAGATGCATCAGTCAATGATTTGTCTTCCCCGCTGGTATATACCGGCAACAATATCTTCACATTGATCAGCAGCGGCGGACGAAGCACCCCGGCGGAGAGTCCCAGGTGCAGGCTGCGCAGGCCGTCGCTGATGTAGTCTCCGTCCAGGGATTTTACCAGAACGGTATCCCGGGAATTGTGACTGCTCTCAATGCGGATCTTACGCTGGAACGCCAGTTCCGCCACCCCGCCGATATGATAAGCATCCAGGGTGGCTCCAAATTCAATATCGCTGAACAGGCTGCTGAAGGTGAATACAAATTCCCGCTCTTCACCATTCCCATAGCCGGCCCCGTCGCGGATGACGCTGCGCTGCCAGCCGGCGCCGATCCCCGCGTAGAACTTACCCAGATAATGATAACTTCCCAACAGCCTAAAACCAGCTGCGCCGTTATTGATCCCCTTCAGCGGTTCGGTAAGCCCGGCGCCGTTGATACGATTGTAGCTCTGCTCGAATAAATCCATATCGGCGGATTGATAAAAACTGATATTTATTCCCGCGCCGGCAGAAATGTAATGCTGAGCGGAAAGGGATAGGGAAAGCAGGCAAATCAAGCCCGGCAGCAGGTATTTCTGAATATTCATGATTTATCCCGTATGTGGGTAAAAGCGTGAATGGATATTTCTGCAGAAAAAACAGCAAATTTGCCGCTTTTGTAGCCGCACTATTCATAGTGCGGCTACAAAAGAACGCCCTACTGGTTATTTAACGGAATCCCCAAAATCTTCGCCACATCCTCGCTAATATCAATCACATTGGTCTCATCCGCATAGAGCAGCGCTTCCGCTTTCCACACGGCCTGAAGTCCTTTTTGCTCCGCGACTTGCTTAATAGCGGCATTGATCTTATCGATCACCGGTTTGAGGAGTTCCGACTCTTTCTTGGCAAGGTCCTGCTCATACTGCATGGCATTCTTTTGATAGTCTTCCTGCATCTTGCGCAATTCCGCTTCCAGCGCGGTTTTGCGTTCCGCCGTCATCATGGTCTGCTGCTGCTGGTAGGTGGCGGCTTTTTGGTTGAAGGCCTCTTCCTGGTCATCGAGCTTCTTCTTCATCTGCTGATGCAGCGTTTGCAGGGTTTGCTGCGCCTGCTGATAGGCCGGCATCGCCGCCAGCAGCCCTTCCGCATTGGTGAAGCCGGTTTTCGGGGTCTGGGCGGTCAGCGGGAGCCATAACAAGATGAGCCAGCACAACATCACCGGCAGGGAAATTTTGAAGGGGTTAAATTGAAAATGGGTCGGAGACATATTCGAACACCTCGGTTAATCGGACATCGTCAACATAATTAATTTCAGCATAATGCGCGACAAAAATACTGCCGCGGATTCACATTTCAAAATAGTTTTCCCAAAAAATCGAAACACTTCTGTATAAATCGTCAATTAATAATGCCTTCTTGTAATAATATGTTCCGATTCATATCTTCGTATGCGGTTAGTCTCACCTGTAAATGCCGTGTTGAGACCGGACAATTTAAAGAATCCCGAATCTAAACCTCGATATTCGGCGTCTGATTATTTGTTGAATCGCTCTGTGATCTCTATGTCTATGTGGCGGTAGTTAACAAGAAAATTTTTAAGAGAGGAGGTTGAACATGAGTTTTGCTAAAAAAATCACCCTGCATTCCCTTGTCGCCGGCTGTTTGCTCTTTACGCCCCTGTTTGCCCAGTTTGAATTTCAGGACGATACCCTGACGATCGTGACCCATCCCCTGTTGCACCACCAGCCGCCGCTGCGGGTTGCGGAGAGCGCCCTGGCCGGCCGGGTGGATCCCAGCGGTTTCGATGCCCTGCTTGGCGCCCGTTTCCAGTTTGCGCTGGACTCCATGCGCTTCGCCCACGGGCTGATGGGCGCCTCGGCAGCGGTGATTCTGCCGGAAAAGGGCGTCTGGAAAGGGGCCGGAGGGTTTTCCAATCCGGCGAGCAATGACAGCCTGCGCCCGGAGATGTTGATGGAGATCGACAGCAACACCAAGTCGTTCGTCGCTGCGATCATCCTGCAGATGGTTGATGAAGGCCTGCTAAGCCTGGAAGATCCGATCAGCGATTGGCTCCCGCCCTTTGCTAATGTCGACAGCACCATGACCATCCGCCAGATCCTGCAGCATACCGGCGGGGTGAGCGATTTTCTCAACGACAATCCGCTTTCGGTCGTCGCCATCCTGAGCAATCCGGCCTACTTTTGGACCCCGGAATACAGCCTGAGCTACGTGCTGGCGCCAAACTTTCCTCCCGGCGCTTCCTGGAGCTATTCCAATACCGGCTACACCCTGGCAGGCATGATCATCCGGGAAATCACCGGCTCGGATTCCTTTGCCATCCCGTTAAACCAGCGTCTGCTCGATCCCCTGGGATTGGATAATATGTTCATGGAACTGGAAGAGCCGGTGAGCGGAGAAATCGCCCATGCCTGGAACGACCTCAATGGTGACGGGATTCTTGATGACCTCTCCACCTTCCCGCGCACTTCCTGGATGAGCGCCGCCTGGACCGCCGGAGCGATTATCTCCACCGCGGAAGATCTGGCCCGGTGGTCCTATCTGCTGCACGGCGATCAGGTGCTCAGCCCGGCAGCGATGGCGCAGATGCGTGCCACTGTGCCGATACCCGGCACCTCATTGACGTATGGCCTGGGTATTTATACCTACCCGGTTCTGGGTAAGACCCTGTGGGGACATGATGGGGGCGGATTGGGCTTTAATTCCCAAACCCTTTATTACGGCGAACGGGGCACTGCCCTGGCAGTGATCATAAATCAGCGCGGCGGGACTGCCTGGGCGGGTGATATTCTTACGGAACTGTTCCGGGAAGTACTGGCGTATTACCAATTCCCGCACGATCATCCTTATGCCCTCAGCAGTGAGGTCAGCATTCCTTTCCTGGCGCCGGGTACCGAGACCCTGACGGTCACCGCCCGCCTGCTCAACCCGGAAAACCGCAACGTGCAGGTCGATGCCGTCTACGCCACCTCCGACGGCTCGATCAGCGACACCCTGCGGCTGTTTGACGACGGCCTGCATGGCGACAGCCTAGCTAACGACGGCATCTTTGGCGGCACGGTCGGTCCGGTGAATCCTGAGTTCAACTACAGTGTCGATATTCATACCAGCGACCTCGACTCGGCCTTCAGTCATGTGCTGGAAGATGCGGCACATTTCACCACGGTGGGCCCGGTAGTCTATGCTGAGCATGAAGTATCGCTCGTCGCTACCGGCATCAGCCTGATCCTGCGCTTGCGCAACGAAAGCAGCAGCGGTATTGCAAAAGATATCAAAGCGCGCATCGCTACCAGTGACACCAGTATCCAGAATATTCTGAACAACGACCGCCCCTTCGGCAACATTGCGCCCGGCCAGGTGCGGCAGGGTGTCGGCAACTACCTGCTGCGCAGCGAGAATCCTCCCTCCAGCCTGCACCTGACCCTGGAGATCTTCAGCGAAGGCCATTCCTTCTGGCGGGATACGCTGGATATCGTGGTCGGATTGGAAGCGCCAGTTGCCGAATTGCCTCGCAAATTCGAGTTGTCGCAGAATTATCCCAATCCGTTCAATCCGGTGACGACGATCGAATTTTTCCTACCGGAGAACGCCTATACTTCCCTAAGAATCTATAATCTGTTGGGAGAAGTGGTGGAGGAACTGGTTGGCGATGACCTGCCGGCGGGCCGCCACCGCTATCAGTGGAATGCCGACCGCCAGGCCAGCGGGGTATATTACTATCGCCTGACGGCGAAGAAATTCAGCGCGGTAAAAAAACTGGTGCTGCTGCGCTAAACAAGCGCGGATTTCTGATGCTTTCGTGAAAGTGATTTCGTAAATTTATGCCGGTAGTGATGCTGAAGGCACTGAAAGGCCCACTTTCCTGCTCAAGCGGGAAAGTGGCGCCAAATTACGGAGGCTTTATCGAACCGGCTCGAAACATCATATCATTCCATGTCGCCCGGTGATGCCGGATGACGAGCGAAAGCTGATAATAGACGGTCGATATTTCTGCTCCTTCTACTTATCCTCCATAAAACGAACAAATGTCATCCCCACCTAAATATCATCCCTGATAAAAGCCGGCTATCGGGCGGATCAACCCTGCATGTGTTCAGGAATTAATTCCTGTCGATCGATAAGAAACGGCTAATTCGGAGGATTCAAAGATGAAAGAAACTGATGTTTGCACGATTCGGAGAACTGGCATGGTAAGCATGTTCGTGCTGATATTGCTATTTGCAGCCCCGCTTTCCGGCCAATTTTCACTGATCTCGACCACCCCATCCCATGGGACCACCGGTGTCGATACGCTGGCGACATTATCACTGACCTTCAATGCGCCGGTCGATACCACGGCGCGTTTTGCCTATCCCGGCGAATTTTTCCTGTCGCTCTTTTTTTTCCCTGACTCACTGGTCGGTGAGCCGGACACGATCACCCTCAGCAGCGACCTGAAGACGGTGACGATCCAGGGGCTACACCTGGCGCCGGAAACCAACTACCTTTTTGTCATCGTCGATGGGGTCAGCCTGGCCGGCGACTCTCTGGATCAGCCTTATCCCTTTCTGATTTCCACCGGCCCGGCGCTTCCCAACGGCATGGTATCCGGCGCGGTGAATTATCCCGGAAGTAGCGCGGAAGGCAGCATGGTATTTTTCTTTGAACGCAATCCGCTGGAACCCGGCGGAGGCGGCACCATCCGTAATGGCGCCGTGGTCGGCGGGTCATCGGGAAGCTATAGCGCCGATTTCATGCCGGGCGGCACTTACTGGCTGGTGGCCTTACAAAATTTTGCCATCGACGAAACCGGCGAATTTGCGTTTATTCCGGGCAGTGCCATCGGTTTTTACGATCCCGATGGCGATGCCGCTCCCGACAGCATCATCGTACCTCCGGGCGGGCAGCTCAGCGGCATCAACATCACCCTGGGCAGTATGGATGCCGTTTATGCCCGGCACAATTTTCCAGCCATCCTGACGCTGGCCCATGCCTGGGCGGGCGATGCCTATCCGGTGGCGGTCTACGGCGACGTAGAAGCGGAGGGGAATAGCTATTACTGGGAATACTGGTTCTATTCCCCCCTCTCCGCCCATTTCCGCTCCTGGGTCAGTTTTGGAGAAGTGGTGCTGCAGGCGCTCAGCGACAGCACCTTATCGACCACCCTGCCGCTGCAGCAAGGATGGGTCGACAGCGATGTGGCCATGGCAGCCGCCGAGGCAGCCGGCGGCAGCGCCTACCGCAGCAACAACCAGGATGTCAGCAGCGATGCGGCGCTGCTACGCTGGTACTGGGGGCAGCCGGTGAAGACCATCTGGCTGATCACATACTATTCTTCGACCTCCGCGCCGCTACAACTGATCATTGATGCGCTCAGCGGCACACCGGTCGGTCTGGAAGGCGCAAAGCCGGAAATGCTGCCGAAGGAGGTAGCGCTTTATCCCAACTATCCCAATCCTTTCAACCCGGCCACCACCATTCGCTTCGCCCTGCCGGAAGCGATGGAAGTGACGGCTGGGATTTATAATATTGCCGGACAATTAGTGCGCACACTTTTTACCGGACGGCGGACAGCGGGTGTTCATTCTCTGATGTGGGATGGGACTGATGACAACGGCCAGCCCCTCGCCAGCGGCATCTACCTCTGCCGCCTGCAGGCCGGGACGCATAGTGCGGTTCGAAAGATGGTGCTGGTGCGCTGAAACCGGGAGACATGTCCACACTGCATGCGCCCAGAACATTGCCGGGGATTAGTTGAACATCGAGTGTTATCTACCGCCCCCGAGACACCGAGATTACTGAGATGTTATAAATTAAACAAAAATCAACCTCTCTGTACTCTGTGTCTCGGTGGCAATTATGTTTATTATTCGGCAGATTAATATTCATTGGATCACCGTTGCACCCGCGCCGACCCTCCTTTGGCAAACGCCAGCACTTCCGGCAATCTGGCCATGGTGACGTCGCCGGGGAAGGTGGTCAGTAACGCCCCATGGGCCCATCCCAGGCGGAGCGCTTCTTCCGGGGCCTTGCCGGAGATCAGCCCGTAAATCAGGCCGGTGGCAAAGCCGTCCCCTCCACCGATGCGGTCCAGCACGTCGAGTTGATGAACCGGGCTGATAAATTGCTCGCCATCATACCACAGCACCGCCCCCCATTGGTGGCGGTTGCTTGACTCGACATCCCGCAGGGTGGTCGCGACCATCTTAATATTGGGAAATTGGGCGAGCACCCGTTCGATCATCTGGAAGAATGACCCATGGTCGAGTTTTGACTTCGCCGCCACTTCCGGCCCGGGGATGCCCAACGCGGTCTGGAGATCCTCCTCATTGCCGATCAGCACATCCACATGCGCCACGATGCGGCGCAGCACTTCCCGGGCTTTATCCAATCCTCCGATCGGCGCCCACAGTTTGGCGCGATAGTTTAAGTCGAAGGAGGTAACCGCGCCGGTGCGCTGCGCGTTCTGCATGCCTTCGATGATCAATTCCGAGGTAGTGGCGGACAGGGCGGCAAATATCCCTCCGGAATGAAACCAGCGCGCCCCCCGGCCGAAGATCGTCTTCCAGTCAATATCCCCCGGCTTCAACAAGGCCGCCGCTTCGTTGGAGCGGTTGTAAAAGACCACCGGCGGGCGCACCCCGTACCCCCGGTCGCTGTAAACCGTAGCGATGTTGGGCCCGCGCACCCCGTCATGTTCAAACCACTTATAATAGGGTTTGACGCCCATTTCCCGAACCCGGTTCTGCACCAGCTCACCGATCCCGTAGTTGACCATCGCGGTGGCAATGCCGGTTTGCAGTTCGAAGCAATCCGACAACCCCGAGGCAACATTATATTCGCCGCCGGAGACATGGATATCGACCGCCCGTGCCCGGCGGAAGGGAACCACCCCGGGGTCCAGCCGGTGCACCAGTGCGCCGAGCGCCAGAAAGTCCAATTCACAAGTATCTTTTCGAATATTTAGCTTTGCCATGTTTCGCTCCTTTACTGCATGGTTTATTACATCTTTTAATGTGTAAAATTGATTTTTGGTCAATGGCAAAGAACCATTGGCCAAGAACCAATGACCAAAAACCAACGACCAATACCCAATGCGGTTTAAAACTGCAAAAACTTAAAATACCGTCTATTTACCACTCGGTATGAAAAAATTCACCCCGTGGTTTGTCGAGCCGTTCATAGGTGTGCGCGCCGAAATAATCGCGCTGCGCCTGCAGCAGATTCGCCGGCAGCCGCTCCCGGCGGTAGCTGTCATAATAAGCCAGCGCGCTGCCGAAGGCCGGTACCGGTATCCCATGCTCCACCGCCACGGCAATCACCCGGCGCCAGGATTGCTGCCCTTTTTCGACCGCCGTCTTGAAATAATCATCCAGCAGCAGGTTCTGCAATTCGGGTTTTTTATCGTAGGCCGCTTTGATTTTACCAAGGAATTGCGCCCGGATGATGCATCCTCCCCGCCACAGCAGGGAAACAGTACCTGGATTGATATCCCAACCATACGCATCGCTCGCGGCGCTGATCAACTGAAACCCCTGGGCGTAGGAACAGATCTTTGATAGGAAGAGCGCCTGGCGGATCATTTCGATAAATTCCTTTTTATTGCCGCTGAACGTTACCGAGGGGCCGGATAGTATCCTGGCTGCCGCTACCCGTTCCGCCTTGACCGCACTCACGATCCGGGCAAACACCGCTTCTGCGATGGTCGGGGCCGGGATGCCCAGGTCCAGAGAAACCTGGCTGGTCCATTTCCCGGTGCCCTTCTGTCCGGCGGTATCTAAAATGACATCAATCATCGGCTTGCCGGTATCCGGGTCGGTATTGGCCATGATGTCGGCGGTGATCTCAATCAGGTAGCTGTTCAATTCGCCCCGATTCCATTCCGTGAAGATGGCGTGCATCTCGGCCGGGGTTCGTTCCAGCAATTGCGACATCAGGAAGTAGGCTTCGCAGATCATCTGCATATCGGCATACTCGATGCCGTTGTGCACCATCTTGACGAAATGACCGGCACCGTTCTTGCCGATCCAGTCGCAGCAGGGGATGTTGTCATCGACTTTGGCCGCAATTGCCTGTAGCATCGGCTTCACCAGCGGCCAGGCCTCCGGATTGCCTCCGGGCATGATCGACGGCCCGTGAAGCGCCCCCTCTTCCCCACCGCTCACCCCGGCGCCGATATACAGGATGCCGCTCGCTTTCAAATTGTCGATTCGGCGATGGGTATCTTCGAAATAGGAATTGCCGCCATCCATCAGCACATCGCCGGGGGTCAACAACGGCTGCAAATTGGCAATCACCGCATCCACGGCTTTGCCGGCGGGAACCATCATCAATATTTTCCGGGGGCTGCCCAGCGCAGCAGCAAAATCCTGCGAAGTTTCGAAAACCGCCATTTCCTTGCCCGCAAAGTGCTGCGCTGCAGATTCACATTTCCGGGCATCAATATCAAATCCGGCCACGGAAAAGCCGTGATTGGCCAGATTCAAGGCCAGGTTCCGGCCCATGACGCCCAGCCCGACAACACCGATATCATATTTGGTCACAACCCGTTCTCCTTCGCTATTATTGACGTTTTATCAAATTGTCAACTTCTGCCACAGAGACACAGAGATCACTGAGATGTTATAAATTACATAACATCAGTCTCTGTGTGCTCTGTGTCTCTGTGGCAATTCTGTTTGATATTCGACAATTTATTCTTTAACCGATCCTATATCATATTAATCACTTAATTTTCCCTTATAAGCCCACAATCCCAACGCCGGGTTGGAAATATAAAAAATATGTTCGCCGTTCGGTAACGTGTTTAATCCATCGTGCAATGCTTGCGGCGAGTACTTCTGCAGCATTTCGTTCAGATCGGCATAATTAAAATTTACGCTTTCGATCTCCTTTCTGGAAAGCGATCCCGGGCAATAGGTTATTGTAAAGCGGTTTTCAGACGAGCCATGGATCAGATGTGCCGCCGCGCTGAGATTGTCGCGCAGATCCTCGTTTCTGTCAACCGCTTCCAAAATTTCCGGGGTGGTCAGATAGCCGTATTTGCGGATCAACTGATCGATCCGGGCGTCTTCGCCAAACTCCTTCAGGCCCGGCGCCAGCACCACCAACTCGCCTCCGTCGGCAATGGCCATGCGGGTGCGGTAGATACTTTTGTTGCCCAGCCAGGTGCTTTTATATTCCCGGGGATCGAGATAGACCACCACCTTGTCCAGCGGCTCGGAGAGTACCTCAAAGTTTACAGCAAGCGAGAGTTCGCATGCTTTCAGGAAACATGCTTCATCATCACCGATAAACAGGCCGCGCACCGCCAGCGTGCCGTCATCTTTCCGCCCAACCACGGTAAGCACGTAAACGATCGGCAGGGCGCTTGCAAAGTGTTCGGAAGCGTAATTCAGCACCCGCCGTACCGGGGTGTCGGCCCGCCCCATGATCTGCTCCATACCATACACCGCGCCCAGGTAATGACTGCGGTTGATACCTTCCCGGCCGCCGGTGCCGATAAAGATATTCTTGTTGTAATTGGCCATCCCGATCACCTCGTGGGGAACCACCTGACCGATGGAGAGGATCAGATCAAAACCCCCATCGACCAACAGCTTATTCACCTGGGCCGGCCAGGGATAGCTTACCTTCCCTTCGGAAACTTCCTGCAGGAAAGCGGCGGGCACCTCCCCCAGGGTCACCAGATCATCTTTCCAACGGTGGACCCGGAACAGCGTTTCCGGCACCCCGCTGAACATTTCATCAATCTGCGCCGCGGTCATCGGAGAGTGCGTACCCAGGGCGGGCAGGATATCCGTTAATTGCTTCCCGTAATATTCATACGCCATTCGGGTCAACAACCCGGCAAAGGAGTGATAACGGGTGAAATCCGGAGGCACTGCCAGCACTTTGCCGGCGGCGGCGATCTTGTCGAACGCCGCGAAAAGGCCGGTCATTAAATCCGGCACCTGCAGTTCATCCGTTGTCGAGCCGCGGCTGTAGTATAGCATGCAATGTATCCTGTCCTATTTATTTTGAGTTCAGAATTTAAAGATCGTACTTGGTTCTTGGTTATTAGTTCTTGGCAATTGGATAACACCCCAACAACCAATAACCAACAACCAACAACCAGCATCATTCCATTTCCAGTAAAATCAGTGCGCTCAGCGCATCATCAATACCCAAAAAACCGCGGCAGCGCCAGGCTGAGCCAGGGAATATAGGTTACCAGGAACAGGGCGATGACCATTGCGATAAACAATGGCAATAGCGGGCGCACCAGCTTGGTGATCGACACCTCCCCGATGCCGCTGCCGACAAAGAGCACGCTCCCCACCGGCGGGGTGCACAGGCCGATGCAGAGGTTCAGCACCATCATGATGCCAAAATGGATTGGGTCCATTCCCAACTGCATCGCTACTGGAAGGAAGATCGGCGTGAAGATCAGGACTGCCGGGGTCATGTCCATGAAAGTGCCCACTACCAGGAGGATCAAATTGATCACCAGGAGGATGACGATTTTGCTGTCGGTCATGCCGACCAGCGTAGCGCTGATCGTCTGGGGAATGTTCTCGTAAGAAAGGATCCAGGACATCGCCTTGGAGGTGCCGATCAGCAGCATCACGATGGCGGTGGTTTCCACGGTTTTGAGCAGGATCCCGGGCAGATCTTTCAGTTTGACTTCCCGGTAGACCACCACCGCCAGCAGCAGCGAATACAACACCGCCACCGCGCTGGCCTCGGTGGCCGTAAAATAGCCGGCGATGATACCGCCGATGACAATCACGATCAACAGCAGGCTGGGAATGGCATGGAGAAATTTTTTGAAGCTCTCGACAAATGAGGTGCGCCCTCCGACCGGATAGCCTTTGCGAACGGCGATCACCGCGGACACGGCAATCAAGCCCAGGCCCATCAGAATCCCGGGAAGATAGCCGGCGATAAACAAGGCGGCAATCGACACGCCTCCGCTGGCCAGAGAGTAAACAATCAGGATATTGCTGGGCGGAATGAGCAATCCGGTGGTGGAGGCGGTGACGGTGACGGCGGTATTAAAGCTTTTGTCGTACCCTTCCTTGTTCATCACCGGGATCATAAAACCGCCGATCGCGGACGTGGCTGCTACCGCCGAGCCGGAAATGGCGCCGAACAGCATGCAGGCCAGAATGTTCACATAGGCCAGCCCCCCCGGAAACATGCCAACGATCACCTTGGCAAAATCGATCAGCCGCCGGGCGATTCCCCCGCTGCCCATCAGCACCCCAGACAGGATGAAAAACGGGATGGCCAGCAGTGCAAAGCTGTTGATGCCGGTGGCCATCTGCTGGGCGACGGTGGTAATGGCCGGACCGGGAGGAATGGTAAAGAGCATGGTCAAGACTGTCGATATCCCGATACTGATCGCGATCGGGACATTCAGGAGCAAGAGCACCACAAAACTGACCACCAACACCAGAACGGATAATTCCACTTAAATTCCCTCACTTTTAGTCTACTAGTCTACACCGCGAATTTTATGTTCTCCGGATTCGATATCGACACCGCCAAGTATGCCACGGATAAAATAGATTGAATAATACATCAACAAAATCCCGCTCAGCGGCAACACCAGGTAAATGTAGCCCATCGAGATGCCCAGGGCCGGAGAGATTTGGTTCAGAGTAAAGGTCAGGCTTACCAGGCGATATCCGCCAATCAGCGGAATGAAAAGGGAAAACAGAAAGACAATGCCATGGATCACCATCTCCACGATGCGCCGGTTTACCCCGCTTAATTTGCCGGTCAGGATATCGATGCCGAGGTGCGCCCGGGTGTAATAGGCATAGCTCGCCCCCAGCAAACCGATCCAGATCAGCAGGAAGCCGGCCAACTCTTCGGTAAAGGAGCTGGGGTCTTTCAAAACAAACCGGGTAAACACCTGCCAGCTCACATCCAGCACCATTACCGCCATGAGGATGATGAGAAAAATACTTAATGCTTTCGTCAGGCCTGTCGTAAAATGGTTCATTGATGCACCTTATTTGTTGATGGGGAAATGGGTGGATGGGTGGATGGGGAGAAACGGACGTAGGGTAGGGTCACGACCCTACCCTATATGCCCACTCATTAACCCCTTACCGCATCTCCTGAATCTCCTGAATCAGATCATACACCGCACTGCCCTTATAGGAATCATGCATACCCTTGACCGCATCGCGAAATGGGGTTTTATCCGGATAAATGATCTCCACCCCGGCCTTTTGCACAGCCTGCAGGGCTTCATCGGAGGCTTCTTTCCACAGTCTTTTTTGATATTCCACCGACGCGTCTATCGCCGTCTGCAGCCAGCGCTGTTCCTGCGGAGTCAGCCGGTTCCAGACCACCGTGCTCATCAGCAGGATATCCGGCACCGAGGTGTGCTCATCCAGACTATAGTATTTGCAAACTTCGTAATGGCGAGAAAGGTAAAAGCTGGGGGGATTATTTTCCGCGCCGTCCACCACTCCCTGCTGCAAGGCAGTATACAACTCGCCCCAGGGAATCGGGGTAGCGGAACCGCCGAGTGACTGCACCATTTTCACCGAGGTGATGCTTTTCATCACCCGGATCTTTAATCCCGCCAGATCAGCCGGGGTTCGGACCGGCCGGTCTTTGGTGTAAAAACTGCGGCTGCCGGCATCATAATAACACATGCCGCGCAAATAGTAGGGCTCACCGGCCAGCAGCAGACGCTTCCCGATATCACTTTGCAGTACTTTCCAACGATGGGCATCATCCCGGAAAACATAGGGAATGCCGAAGATCTTCATCTCCGGCACGAAAGCCTCCAGAGGGGCGGTGGATACTTTGGTCATCGCCAGGCTGCCGATCTGCAGCAATTCGATCAAGTCACGCTCGCCGCCCAACTGCCCGCCGGGATAAATATCCACCCGCATTTTTCCTTGCGACTGCTCCGCGACATTTTCCGCCATGAACACCATCGCCTTGTGAACCGGGTGGTTGATATCCAGCACGTGGGCAAGTTTGATCACGGTAACAGACTGATCCGAAGCGCAGCCGTTTAACCAACAGGCGGCTGTGACGAGAATGACGGCTGGCCGGATGAATCTCAACTTGTTTCGCATTTTGCTCCTGTTTTATGGCTCAACATCATGTGTTTTAAATTTCTTGCCGTTATAGATTTCTCACAAACCACGTTCGAAATGCCAAGGGTTGTGTCATTCCAAAGGCGTCGTCAGCCGAGGAATCTGTAACTTCAAATACACGGCTCATAACAGCACTTTACGGACCTCGGTACACCAATCTACCGCTCCACCCTCCCGGAACCGCTGCCTTTGGCCAGTTTGATAACTTCTTCTGCCGTCACCAGGTTAAAATCGCCCGGAATGGTTTGTTTCAGGCAGGAGGCGGCCACAGCAAACTCCAGGGCCTCGCGGGTGTCGGTTTTGCTCAGCAAACCGAAAATCAAGCCGCCGGCAAAGGCATCTCCCCCGCCCACCCGGTCTACGATCTGGATATCGTAGCGTTTGGAGCGGTAGGGCTTGCTGCAGTTTTTATCATCCAGCAGTATCGCGCTCCAACCGTTGCGGGAAGCGGAGAAACTTTCCCGCAAGGTAATGGCAACCGCCTGAAAATCATATTGCTGTTTCAGATTCCGGGCCATCTGGAAATAGGAGGCTTCATCCAGTTCGGCGGATTCAATATCGGAAGCGCCGGCCTTCAGGCCAAGGCTCTTTTCGGCATCCTCTTCATTGGCGATGCAAATGTCCACATAGGCCATCAGCGGACGCATGGTCGCCTGAGCTTCTTTTGCGCTCCAGAGCTTTTTGCGGAAATTCAGATCACAACTTACGGTGACCCCAGCCGCTTTGGCAGCTTTGCAGGCGGCGACCAATTCGGCGCGGGGTCTATCCCCCAGTGCCGGGGTAATGCCGGTCCAATGGAACCAGGCGGCCTGATCGAAGACTTCCGCCCAGTCCACCTCCCCCGGCTCAATATCGGATATCGCCGAATGGCTGCGGTCATAGATTACCTTGGAAGCGCGCTGGCTGGCGCCGGTCTCCAGAAAATAAATGCCGACCCGCTCCCCGGCGCGGACGATGTAATCCGTGTGCACCCCAAATCGCCGCAGGTGATTGAGCGCCGCCTGCCCGATCTCGTGCGCCGGCAGCCGGCTGATGAAATAGCTGTTCATGCCGTACTGGGCCAGAGAAACCGCTACATTGGCCTCTCCCCCGCCGAAGGTCACATCAAGCTGCTGCGCCTGCACCAGGCGGCTGAAGCCGGGGGTCGAAAGGCGCAGCATGATCTCTCCAAACGTGACGATTTTTCTACTCATTTGCTTCCTCCGGTTTCCGCAACTCGTGCAAGGCTTTTTCGCAGATCTCGGGCGTTTTCGGTCAGTCGGGCAAAGTTTCCTTCGGCAATAACCCGGTTATCCACCAGCGCGCTGCCGACGCCAACCGCGCAGGCTCCCGCCCGGATCCATTCACCGGCATTGTCGAGGCTCACCCCACCGGTGGGCATCAAACGGAGAAACGGCATGGGGGCTTTGATGCCCTTGAAAAAGGCCATGCCCAGGATATCCGCCGGGAACACCTTAATCACATCGGCGCCCTGCTGGTGAGCGCTTAGGATTTCTGTCGGAGAGAAACATCCCGGCATGGCCGGCACATCGTTGCGATGGGCTATCTCAATAATCTCCGGCTTAAATACCGGGCTGACCACATACCTGGCTCCGGCCGCGATGACCTGCCGGGCGGTCTCGGCATCCAGCACCGAGCCGGCGCCGATCAGCACATCCTTCGGCAGCCGGGCCGCCGAATCTTCGATCAGCGCCAGGGCATCGGGGGTGGTCAGGGTGATCTCCAGGATGGAAATTCCCCCGGCGTAAAGCGCTTCCGCCACTTTCCAAAAATGCTCCGATTGGTTCAGGCGAATCACCGCCACGGCCCTGTCATCCATAATTTTTTTAACGATTTCTGCTCTCGACATCTTTGCGGCTCCTAAAAATACCTACACGCCGGAAAAAGCGCTGAATCCTCCATCCACCGGCACCACGATGCCGGTAACAAATTTCGAAGCCGGGGAAAGCAGCCACAGCACCGCCCCCAGCAAGTCTTCCGGCTGCCCGAAACGCCCCATCGGGGTATGATCGATGATCGATTTGCCCCGGGGGGTTAATTCGCCCGATTTTTCATCGGTTAACAGGAAGCGGTTCTGCCGGGTCAGGAAAAAGCCCGGCGCGACGGCGTTAACCCGGATGTCCGGGGAATACTCCTGAGCCATATGCACGGCCAGCCATTGGGTAAAATTGCTGACCGCGGCCTTGGCGGCGGAATAGGCCGGGATGCGGGTCAGCGGCCGCAAGGCGTTCATCGAGGAGATGTTGAGAATGACCCCCTCCCTCTGTTCCGCCATGTATTTTCCGAACACCTGGCTGGGAAGCATGGTACCGAGCAGATTCAGCTCGGAGGTAAACTGCAGCGCCTTCTCCGGCAAATCGAAAAACGCTTTCTGCGGACCGGTAGTAGCCTCGGGATGATTGCCCCCGGCGGCGTTGATCAGGTAGTCAATCCGTCCGAATTCTTCGATAATTTTGGCAGCGCATTTCTCCAGGCTGGGGCGCTTCAGCACGTTCCCGTAAATGACGATCACCCGGCCGACCGTGCTATCGATGCGCTTTACCAGGTCTGCCTCCAGCTTGGTATTGCGGTCCATCATCGCAATATTGGCGCCGCAGCCGAGCAGGGCGCAGGCGATCTCCCCACCCAGCACCCCGGTGGCCCCGGTGATGACAATCGTCTTGCCGGTAAAATCATACAATTGAGTTATTTCCTTTAAATCCATTTATTTCCCCCCGGCCGTTACGGCAAAAGGCTGAAGATGGCGTTGAAAGTGCGTCACGATATTCCGGTAGTGGCGATCTTCATTCACTTGCAGACAGCGCAGCAATTGATCCTTAAAGCGGTAACTGCCGTCTGCTTTTCTGTCGGTCAGCACCCTGCCGAACGTGACATGCAGAATTTGCCGAACGTCATTCTGATCAAAAAGCGCCAGCAACTGCGCATCGCTTAATTGATCGGAAGCCGGCACTTGCTGCAGATCGGCAGAGACATGATAGGTTTTCTTTTCGACTTCGTAGAGATCCCGCGAAAAATCCAGTATTTCCCGGAACAGCCCCGGCTCGCTCATTGCGACTGTTTTCAGCGCTTCCAGATAGCTGGTGCCGGCGGTCTTGACGTGAACATGCCCTGCTCCCAGGGCGCCGATCTCCCGGTAGACCCCAAACTTGTCGCTGCCGGAATGGAGGCTGATCTTGTACGGCCCCAGGAATTCGGATATCTGAATATGCTTGAGATATTCCCGGCGAAACTCCGCCAGATCTCCGATGTAATCGATCCCCTTCTCAAAGCGTCCCACAAACCGGGGCGCCAGGCTGATCAGCACCACCCCAAGCTTTTTCAACTCAGAAGCCACAAAAAAATGCTCGAAGGGCGAGGTTACCGATTCAGTTTCATCCACCGACAGTTCAATCTCTGCCGGATGATCCGGATATTGGTCTTTCAGGTATCGGTACATTTTTGCGGTGTGGTCAATCACGCCTCCATATTTTACGAGGGCCTTCAGCACCGTCTCACGGTCCGACTGCAATGAGAAATCGGCGGATATGCGAATGGTCTGACCGGCATATTGCTGCACGAAGCGGGTCACATCCGGGGTGATAAACTGATAACGAAGGGCCTGAACCCGCGCGTCAAGATCCTGCGCCGGCAGGGTGTCGGCCTCATTCACCACATAATCGCCGGGATCGATGGTGAACATGGTGTAGCCGGCCTGGACCATGCGATCGATATCGGCGGTGGTTTTTAGATGATCCGCATCCGCCCCGAATCCCTTTTTATAGCCCTCCTGAAAAACCGCCCATACTGCCGCATCCATCACCGCTTCGGCGGACCGTTCGGTGCGGGTCAACTCCCGGATCGACTGCTGGGCAAACACCGGCACAAAATCGCTGCCGGCCAGGGAGCGAACGTGGGCGGGATTGGCCAGGCCGAGCCGGTCGCCGAAACCGAACGAGTTATCCAGACCCAGAAGCCGCGGGCGGGCCCAGCCGAATAACCGCTGAATTTCCCGGGCATTGTGATGGGTCAGGGGACATCTTTTTAAGCGCAGCGAATTAATATCCGCCGCCTGGATCATGTCGCCTTCAAACCGCTCCAGAATCGATCCCGGGGACGACGTCTCGGCCAGGAACAAATATTTTTCGTGATCAACCCGGGCGATAAAAAAGACCGTATGGTCGAGCGTGTTAGCGGATTGCGGATAGACTTCCGCAGACGGGCCGGAATTCAGTTCCAGGGTTAATGTTTCTCCCTTCGCCGGCAGCGTGTTTCCTTTGACTGCTGTTAACCATTCATTCAATCGCATGTTAATAAATCTCCTTATAAATGCGTCATTTCATAACTCCATCAACTCATCAGCTCAATTTATACGCACCCCTCACCAGATCGTACGCCAGGGCGCGAATCATACGCCGTGCATCGGCTTCATCGATGATATGGCGCGCCACCAACCGGGCCAGATAATTGGCATCGATCCGCCGGCTCAGGTCATGCCGGGCGGGGATCGAGGGAAAGGCCCGGGTGTCATCATTGAATCCCACCGTGTTGTAGATGCCGGCGGTTTCCGTCACCCGCTCGCGGAAGCGGGTCATTCCCTCGATGCTGTCGTGGAACCACCAGGGCGGACCGAGCCGCAGCGCCGGGTAATGACCCGCCAGCGGGGCCAGTTCCCGGGAATAAGTCGATTCATCCAGCGTAAAAACGATCAAGGTCAGCCGGGGATCGTTGCCGAATTTATTCAGCAATTCATGGAGGTTCTTGGTATACTCGGTCTGGAGCGGTATATCGGCGCCTTTATCCAATCCGAAGCGCTCAAAGACGATCCGGTTGTGGTTGCGGAAGGAACCGGGGTGAACCTGCATCACCAGCCCGTCTTCCACGCTCATGCGGGCCATTTCCATCAGCATGTTGGCCGTAAACAAGGCGGCATCGTCGGCAGTGGCCTGCCCTTTCAACCCTCGCTGGAAAAGAGCATCGGCCTTGGCTCGGGAAAGCTGATGGGTATATGGGCTTACGATCCCCTGGTCGGTCGAGGTCGCTCCCATTTTTTTGAAAAACGTCCGGCGGACTTCGATGGCCTCGATGAAAGAATTGAAATCATGAATATCGACCCCGGAAGCCTTGCCAAGCGCCGCTATTTCTTGCTTCCAGTCTGGCCGCAGCAAATCAATCGCCGCATCCGGGCGGAAACAGGGCAGCACTTTTCCCCGCCACCCCGATTGGCGGATCTTATGATGATATTCCAGCGAGTCCGCCGCACCGTCTGTGGTGGTCAGCACCTCTATGTTGAAACGCTCAAAGAGTGCGCGGGGCAAAAACGCCGGGGAGGCCAGTTTTTCCTGAAGCTGATCATATAGCTTGTCGGCATTGTCAGCGCCAGGCTTCTCGGTAATCCCAAAGACCTCGGCCAGTTCATGAGCCAGCCAGATGCCGGTCGGGGTTCCGGCAAACAGATAAAAATGCTCAGCGAACAACCGCCAGATCTGACGATGGTCGGTCGCCACCGCCGTTCCGTCCCGCGTCGGTACGCCGAGCGATTCCATGGAAATGCCCTGGGAGTAGAGCATCCGGAAAATATAATGATCGGGAATGATGATCAATTCTGCCGGATCGGGAAACGGCCGGTTCTCCGCCAGCAGTTTCGGATCGACATGCCCGTGCGGGCAGACAATCGGTAAATCTTTCACCGAGGTATACAGCTCGAATGCGATTTTTCGCACATCCGGCTCAGGGTCGAAAAAACGGTAGGGGTTTAGCATGTGTCACCTTTGGAACAATGGTAAATTGAACTGTTTTGTTGATGGGGGTAAGGGTTAATGGGTTGATGGGTAAACAACTGAATTGATCACCTGGGTCGAATCGCTACTCAACCCTACCCATTAACCCATCCACCCATTAACCCATCCACTCTATCTCAACTCCCCCATCTCCACAAAATCCATATCCGTAAACTCCTGATTCTCCCCGCCCATGCACCAGATGAAGGTATAATTTCCGGTGCCGGCGCCGGCGTGGATCGACCAACTGGGTGAGATGACCGCCTGGCCGTTTTTCATGACCAGGCTGCGGGTCTCCTTTGGCTCACCCATAAAATGGAACACCCGGGCGTTTTCCGGCAGGTCGAAATACAGGTACACTTCGGAGCGGCGTTCGTGAGTATGGGGCGGCATGGTATTCCAGATGCTGCCTTCGGCCAGTTCGGTAAAGCCCATCACGATCTGACAGCTTTCCGCCACTCCAGGCCGGATCATCTGATAAATGGTGCGCCGGTTCGCTTCCGGCCCGGAGCCCAAGTCGACTTTATGGGCATCCGCTTTGGTAATCAATTTGACGGGATAGGCCTGATGGGCCGGGTAGCTCATCAGATAAAATTTTGCCGGCGCGGCGGGATCGGCGCTTTCAAAGCCAATCTCCCGGCTGCCCCGACCAATATAAAGGCAGTCTTTATTGCCAAGCCTGAACTGGGTGCCATCAACCGTAATCATGCCGTTATCGCCAATATTAATTACCCCGATTTCCCGGCGTTGGGCAAAGTAATCCGCTGCCAGTTCTTTGGCACTGGCCAGCTTCAACTTTTTCCCCACCGGCACCACCGACCCCACAATGGTCCGGTCCACATCCACATAGTACAACTGGATGCTTCCCGCCTCAAATAAATTCTCAATCAGGTACGAAGCCCGAAGTTCCTCTGTCGTCATCCGCTTGTAGCGGTTTCGATCAGCAACGTATTTGGTCTGCATATTTCATCTCTCCGGTTATCCTTTATCCTTCACCCGTTATCCTTTCCCCCTCTCACCTCCCCATCCATCCCCCATCGACCACCAGCACGTGGCCATTCAGGTAGTCCGAAGCGGCGGAAGCCAGGAACACCGCCGCCCCTTTTAAATCATCCGGATTGCCCCAGCGGCCGGCCGGGATGCGCTCCAGGATCGCCTTGCTGCGAACCGGATCGTTTTGTAGCGCCTGGGTATTGTCGGTAGCGATGTATCCCGGCGCAATCGCGTTCACATTTACCCCTTTGGCCGCCCATTCATTGGCGAAGGCCATGGTCATTTGCTTCACACCTCCCTTGGAAGCAGCGTACCCCGGAACGGTAATCCCTCCCTGGAACGAAAGCAACGACGCGGTGAAAATGATTTTCCCGCTGCCCCGAGCAATCATGTCTTTACCGATTTCCCGGGTCAGGATAAACTGGGAATTCAGATTGACCTGCACCACCGTATCCCAATATTCATCGCGATGCTCGGCGGCGGGTTCTCGCTTGATGGTGCCGGCATTATTGACCAGAATATCGATCCGGGGGAAATCTGCTTTTACCGCTTTAATGAAGGCGTAGAGCGCTGCCCGGTCGGCAAAATCGCAGGCGTATTCCCGGAATTTCCTTCCCGCACGACGAACCGTATCGGCGCAGGCGTCCATCGCGCCGGATTGTGAGACGCCGATAATGTCCGCCCCGGCCTCCGCCAGTGCCTCGGCGAAGGCCATTCCGATGCCCCGGCTGCAGCCGGTCACCAGGGCGACTTTACCGTCTAACCGAAATTTATCTAAAATATTTAGATTGTTCATTTCCTAAAGCCTTATCTTAAGCGGAGAATTCAGTTCTGCAACCACATTCTCCAGATATTGAACAAATTGAGCCTCGTTTTGGATGCCGCCAGGCTCTTTTTCCCAGGCAGCCAGGAAATAATATGTCAATTTACCGCCGGTTGGGTTGAGAACAACAACGTGGCTTTGGGAATCTTCCTGCACTTCCATAAGGTCGGGAGTTCTATATAGAACCGCCATGCCCAAATTATCTTCTGCCAGGCTCTGTTTGCCGTAGGTCGCCAAGTAGGACCAGCCGTTTTCCAGGCCGGTTTTCGTAAGCAGCTTGGCATCGGGATGTTTGACAATACCGGTGCAGAGATTTTCCGGGTTGCCGCTGATCTCAATCCCATGCCGGGTCAGGCGGCTGCCGGCGGTGATGGAAAGATTCGAGGTCAGGTCATATTGCTTTCCACCAATCTCCCAGCCGTCGTATTGGGTGCGAATTTGGGAATACACCGGGCCGTTGGCGGCAATCGTGCAGGTGATGCTGTCGGTCTGTGCCACCCGGACGGCCTTCTCGCCATCCCACATCCCCAGCGAGCCGATTCCCAGCGATTCTCCCACTTTCAGAATATCCATGCCCCAATCGGACATCTCATGGTAGGAATCAAACCCATCCAAACCGACGTTCTGCAGTACCATTTTGGGCACTTTCTTTCCGAAGATGTCCGTAGCGTTGCGCCAGTCGAGATAAAAGCGGTAACCCACTTTGTCGGACTCCCAGCCGGGACCCTCGTAGCGGATAAACAGGGAGTGATCGGTGTGCTCCGCCGGAACCCGCAAAGCGGATACGTTCTGAAACGTCCCACCCTCGTACTTCCGGTCAACAAACTGCCCGCCCACCTTGTGGGACAATTCGGCCTGAGTACGTTTAGGATATTCCCGCTTTATTTTACCGGAACTGGCATATCGGACGGTAACCGTTTTTTCTTCCTGAGCCGTGAAATCGGCGACAAATATAATTTGATCCGGCTGCCTGTCGCCATTAAGATCGACGGCCTGGCTGGGCAGTTCGTGGTCACCCGCTACAACCGCAAATGCATCGGAATTGAATCCGGGATATTTTGTTTGAATGCCGGTTACATCAAGGGCAACGGCCTGATCCACCCTGGCCAGCGATGCCGTGTTTTCGATTGAGATATCGAAAGACTCGGGAAAGAATCTTTCCACTTCGCTGGCGCTTTTTTCAGCGCAGCTCAGACCGAGGGAGATTACCCCAAGTGTCATCCAGGTAGCCCAAAATGTAGGTCTCATCATTTAGCTCCATATTTTTTTGTTGCTGGTGATGTGATGTTAAAACTGCCCCCAAGGGATCGCTCATAAACACCAGCGATTGAGGCGATAATGTCTCCACTTTGCAGGCGTAGCTCCCCGGCAAGGTCTTCCTTCCCAATCTCCGTCCCAGCCGCAAACCTCAGCTTGTCGATATCCGTAAACCGTTGCCGGAGGATGCGGAAAGTTTTTCCTTTCTGGTTCTGGAACTCCGGTTCACCGCGCACGCTGACGAGTTCCGCGAAGGTCAAAATAACGGAATTGCCGTTGAGGGCATATCCGGTTACGGTCAGCGGATCCCTGCGTTCCGGGTCCCACTTGCCCCCAAAAGTCCAGGCCGGGGTGATATCTTCCGGGGAAGGACTGCCCGGCGCCGCACTCAGATTGTCATTGTACCAGGCATAGGGCGCCCCTGTTTTACGGCAATTGTAGAAGTAATTCCGATCGCCGTGATAGTAAGGATTGTTCCGGGTGGGATCATCATAAGCATGAAGAAAGATTGGTTTATCCGCCATATTCGCTGAAAAACGGCAGTCCAGCAGGTAGAACTGCGCCTCATAATGATGCCGCCCGAGATAGAAGCCCTCCACCCCGTCAAAGTTCGAGTTGACAACGACCAATTTCTGCTCCGGATCGAAGTGCCCGGCATGCCAGAGCGCCGCGGTTGGCTTCACTTCGTAAAATTGGGAATCGCGGATAAAGCACCAACCGCGCGGGCAGACGAAATCCACCGCCCCGGCAAAATAGCAATTCGCATGATAATACATCCCCTCCTTATAATTCCAGAGTGAAACCGTATCGCCGCCCTTGCTGAGGATGTTACAGTTGGTGATGACGGTGCGGGTGCCCGTTCCGAACACCGTAAAGGCATGGGGGCCGATCTCCGGCTGGGTATTCTCGATGGTCATTTGGTCGAGCACGGCATCATCACCGTTGATATTGATCACCGCCGGGCCGATGGGGTCCCGCTGCTCATCCCATGCCGAGCGCAGGATGCTGTAGCGGATAATCGTGCTGTCGCGGCTTTCCCCGCGCAGGGTGACGTAATTCTGATCGATCCGCAATTTCTCCTCGTAGACCCCATTCCGGATGAAAATGACCGTTCGCTGATAGGCAAACATTGGCAGCGCTTCAATCGCAGCGGTGATGGTTTGATAATCGCCGCCGCCCTTTTGATCGACAACGATATCCACGTGGCCGCAAATTGCCGCGCCGCCGGTCAGCAGCAGGACGGCAATTAACCTCAAACATGGTCTACGCAAATATCTCAAACAATTATTCTCCGTGATATTCTTCCGTCAGGTAATTGCCGAGGGGCATATTCAAATGAATTAATTCCCTGATGGCCAGTCGCGCCACTTCTGTCGCGCCCTTTTCATTCAGATGGGTGTTATCCTGTTTTCCCTCCGGAAATTTTTCGTAACGACCGGCCTCGATCCACAGGTAATACCCTTTCGATTTTTCCGGGCCGGCCGCCAGCACCATTGCTTCACTTAGCCATTGCAGGTCGATGAACGGCACCTGCATATCGTTTGCCACCATGCGCACGACCAGCGGGTAGGCCCCATGCGTATCCACCAGCACCCCTTTCTCATTAAAATTCCGGCGCACAATCGGCGTAAATAATATGGGAATTGCTTCTTTTTCCCGCGTCTCGCGAACAAATTTTTCAAGATTCCGGCGGTAGCCGGTGTAGGGGTTGGTGAAACGCGTTGAATCGTAATCCTTTTGGTCATTATGACCGAACTGTATGAACACGTAATCTCCGGGTTGCAATGAGTCCAAAACCGCTTTCCAAAGCCCCTCCTCAATGAAGCTTTTGCTGCTGCGCCCGTTCCGGGCATGATTTTTAATCGTCACGCTTTCAGCGAAAAAAACCGGCAGCATCTGTCCCCAGCCGCGCTCGGGATTGTGCCGGGGGTCCGGTTTATCAGACATCGTCGAATCGCCGATCAGGTAAATTGTGAGCGGCTTTTCGGAAGACATCCCTAAAAGCAACAGCCACATTGATATGAGCACAATCGATCGCTTAATACATTGTGAATTAAGTCTTTTAAAATTATAGATTCCTCGGCTATCACCTCGGAATGACACAATGTTGTCATTCCGAACGTAGTTTGTGAGAAATCTAAAACTGCAAAAAGCTTTGTTAACAATGTACTTAAAGGCTGCTATCAGGTAGATCATTTTAATAGTACCATTTTTCTGACCTGACGGTACCGGCCGCCGGCATCAATGCGATAGAAATATACCCCCGACGCCAGACTTCGGGCATCGAAAACGGTATGGTAGTAGCCAGCCATAAGATTTCCGTCAAACACTGTTTCCACTACCTGGCCGAGTATATTATAAACTATCAGTTTCACCTTTCCCGCTTGCGGCACCTGGAATTTGATCGTTGTGCTGGGGTTGAATGGGTTCGGATAGTTTTGCTCCAGTCGGTAATCATCCGGTATTAAGTTTGAGCCGCTCCTGTCTTGATCAATGTAGGTTGGAGTGCTGGAAGGCAGCCAGTTATAACCGAAAGCCGGGTTGGATGTCTTGGCAAAAATATTGTCGATGGTATATTCTGCAGCTTCTTCGGCGGACAGTTGTTCTCCAATAATGCGGCTGGTGGTATCCGCACCGGGACCATAGCAATTATATTCGGCATATAAAGCGGGTGACACATTCCAGGCTTGCCAGCCGGCCGGATTCACCGATGCCGGTTCATAACAATTCAAATACGCTGTTCGGGGTGCCGCCTGCCAGGGCCGGCCGAGGATAAAGCTGGTGATGGGTATCCCGTTAAACCCGATGGAATCTGCAGAGAGGATACAATTGGAAAACACGAACCCGAACCGGCTGTCGGCCTCTGTACTGGCAGCTGTTAGCGAACCGACATTGCGGTTGATACGGATTTCGCAGCTATCGAAGAGAACAATATCGCGTCCGAAGATAAAATCGACCGAGCCTTCGATATAACAGTTCTTCAAATAAACTCTGCCGGTTCCGCGACCACCCCAGGCATAAAACGTATCCTGGTAACCTAATATGTTGCAGTTATAATAGGCCTGCCGATCTCCGTTGACCCGCAAGGCCACGGCCTGCTGATCCGGGACCGAGCCATCATTCACCACGGTATTTTGGAAGGTGATGTTGTAAGCAGTAAAATCATCCGGTTCAATGGCAACACTATAGGAGTTTGAAGTTCCCCCAGCGATGCCGGCATAGTCGTCATAGGTCAGAATCGTGCTATCGGGATGAACCCCTATCAAAACGACATTCACTTTATTGCGGTGGAGAAACAATTTTTCATAGTAGACGCCGGATTTCACGAAGAGGGTCCATCTCCCGGTATAAAAATCCGGTACCGCGTCAAAGGCCTCCTGAACAGTGGTATAATCGCCGTTGCCGGATGCGTCAACAACTTTAGTTACATTCGGGGCTTGCTGCTGAGTGGTAAAGGTCACTTCATTGCCGTAACCGGTACCTTTGCTATTGGTTGCATAAGCCCGGACATAGTACGGTGTATTTGGGGTTAGCGGATATAAAGTCCCAGAAAAAGCCCCGGTTCCAGAACCGTTCTCTGAGTATGAATCCGCCAGGGTTGGATTACCAGTGGTGTTCCAGCAGAATCCGCGCACCAGGACCGTATCGCCGCCCCAATCGGTTACGACACCGCTGCCTTCAACGGATACGGCCAGAATATTACTGACCGAACCGGTAATGACGCCCGGGGCGGATAACGAATCCAAAGTAACAAATGTACGCTCCTGCCCATAGGATGTACCGGCATCATTGGTGGCATAGGCGCGGAGGTAATACGTTGTGGCGGGTGTTAAGCCGGTAACCATGCTGGTAAATGTTCCGGAGCCCTGGCCATCATTGGTGGTATTATCGGAGGTTGTCGGCGAACCGATCGTATTCCAGGCAACACCGCGTATCGTAACCGGCGCGCCGCCATCGTTCGATATCGTGCCTCCGGAAACAGCATACATGGTTGAGATATTGGTAACACTTCTCGTGGTGATCACTGGCGGGTCGGCGGTTACGCCAGTAACGGTTCCAAAAATCCGCACATCATAAATCGCAATTAATTTTGCCCATCCGACGGTTGTCGTGTGGTGCGGATACACCCGTAAGTAGAATTTTTCACCGGTAGCAACGGTTTCGGACAATCCCGCCCCAAGCGGCATCACCGCATTCCCCACAAGTGAGGTATCCGCAATCAGCAGGGTTTTAGTAGTAAAAGTGGAATCTTTCGAATAATAAAATTCGGCACGGAAATTATTGGAAAACCAGCCGCCGATATACAACGATAGCGAATCGACAAATAGGGTCCCGCCAAATTTGGGTTCAACCGCAAATTGGAACCAAAGGCTATCGACCGGATCAGGCGCGGCAATCCAATTTTGAGAAACTGTCTGGACCGCACCGACCGTAACCGTTCCTGAGGTGTCGGTTCTGGGTAGTTGGGTATAATCATAAAACGCCATCGCATCGCTATAATCCGGGTTATAAGCGACAATCGGTCCCGACGTAACCGGATCTTCGCTATTTTGAAACGCCCATTGAACCGAAGCGGCAACCGGATTACCCTCAATTTCTCCCCCAATGATCACATTTTTCAAGCAGACGTATTTCCCGGTGGTCACCGAAGGATTGTTGTCAACCCAGGGATAAATACGCAGGAAAAATGTTTCCCCGCTGTTAACGGTAAGTCCCGGCTCCGCCGTCACCCAGGTTAAGGAGTCAAGCCGTAAATAATTGTTGATGGTATCACCGGTCGAATAAGCAACCGGGACCGGGTTAGCAAAATTCGGATCGGATGAAAAATAGATATTGGCCTTCATCGTATTAATACTGGCCGCGGCGATGCCCAGGGAGAGTGATGTTGCATAGAGGGTATAACCGCTCTGGGGCGATATCGCAAATTCGATATAAACGCTGTCAAGTTGGGTGGTTTGGTTAGCCGGCCAGGCATTTC
This sequence comes from Calditrichia bacterium, assembly GCA_020635015.1. Lineage (GTDB taxonomy): Bacteria > Calditrichota > Calditrichia > RBG-13-44-9 > J075 > JACKAP01. Next base: position 384,480 of record JACKAP010000003.1, read on the forward strand.
CGGCAATTCTGGCCCGCTGGCTGTTGTCAGGTCCGGTATAATGATTGATCTCCATATTATTCAAGCGTTCATCCGCTGCCGCCACCAGCCCGGCGGTAGCGACTGCCAAGCCGGTTCCGCCGGTTGCCGGATCGGTTAACTCCCACTGGGCGCTTGCCGGGTACGTCACCAGGGAAGCGGTTCCGGAAATTGTGGCATCCTGCAAGAAGACATATTTCCCATTACTGGTCGATCCACCCGGCAAATACGGATAAACCCGGAAAAACAATTTCTGCCCGTCTGCAACCTGGGCATCAATGAAATAATCATAAAACGACAACGAATCCCGTGAAACCGCGATCCCTTCTTCCAGGGCAATCGGAGTGGTAAAGTCCGGATCGGTAGAATAATACAAGCTTGCCGCCATGTTCCCGGTGCCGCCGGCATTTAAGTAAAGCGAAATCCCGGTGACATTCAGATTGTACCCGGTTACCGGGTTGACGGAAAATTCAATATAACGTCCCGAATCCGGCGCCGTTTGATTGGGCCACAAATCTCCCGTCCACCAACGCTGGAACAGTCCCAATGGGCCGGGCACCCCGCCGGTCAAGGTGCCGGTATAGTCCCGTACCATGATCCCGGTGCCGGTAACCGCCTGCCCTTCCATCCATCCGGCAACCGAACTCACGTTCTGATTGGCAGTTAAAGCCCAGTTAACCTCCGATGGTATCTGCGCATTCATGTTGGTAAACAAAAGAGAAAAAAACGCTATAATTGGGAATGTAACATTTCTCATATAAATTCCTTTTTTACAAAGGATCGCGTAACAATCAACTTGTAAACAACCGCCACAGAGATGACAGAGGTGCATTGAGTTCAGATTTTAATCAAAAATAGTATGGTATGACCCGTCGTTTGGGTCATACCATACTATTTCAAAAGGATCATTTTTTTGGATTGGGAATAGCCCCCAACCTGCAAACTATAAATGTAGATACCGGAACTGAGCTGGCCCGCATCGACCAAAACTTCATGGGTTCCCGGTCCCTTGTATCCATCTGCCAGTCTCAATACTTCCTGGCCCAGCATATTAAAAACGGACAGTCTGACGTTGCCCGGTTTCGCCAAACTATATTCGATGGTTGTCGCCGGATTAAATGGATTGGGATAGTTCTGCTGAAGCTCATATAAATTTGCTACGATCTCAGCATGATCTTTGATGCCGGTCATAAAACCCACTCTGCCGGCATTGGCCGGCACTATCGTTGGAATTGAAGCAGGATCATCCAGTTGATAAGCATAGGGGGGTGAAGGCACGGTGCCGCGGGTCTGAGGCGCATTGGTGCAATTATCAAAAATATTATTCTGCTCGACCAAATCACCCGGGTCGGAGCTGCCATATCCAACCAATGTCGGATCATCCACCAGGTAGAAATAATTACCTTCAACCAGTACCTTGGCATCCATTGTAGAAGCAATACCGTAGCCGTTGTCGGTGTAATAGTTATTGTAAACATGGGTTAACCCGGAGAATCGCACCCGGGGATGCCGGCTGAGCGTGCCGCTAAACCAATTATGGTGATAGCTCACCAGCAGGTGGGTTGAATCTTGAGCGCCGTTATTATCCGAATGCCCCAGCAAACAGGTCTTATGATGATCATAGAATTTATTCCAGGACACGGTGATATAGTCGGAACCGCGTTTGATATCGACCAGGCCATCGTAGGCATTGGTAAAATCACAATGATCGATCCAGATATGATGGGAAGATTCCTGAACATTGATCGCATCATCCGAACTGTTCTGAAAAAGCAAATTGCGGATAATGATATTGGATTGACTGTTAATATGAAATCCGCCGCCGTTAATGACGCCCTGGTCGCCGATGCCGACAATGGTTTTGTTGGAATTGATTGCCACCATCGCGGTCAGTTCAATGGTATCCGCAACCTGAATAATCAGCGGGTTGGTATCCCAGGCATAATTCACAAAATCAGTTGCATTGGTTACCGTAACGACATTGCCTCCTTCACCGCCGCTGGTGCCATTCAGGCCTAATGCGGAAACCGAAGCAAATCCTTCCGGAGAGTTGCCATTTGCTGCTCCAGCCAAACAAAGGATAAGGATAATAATCATCAATTTGGTAAGATAGGGGATCCGCTTGCTGTGTATCCACGCCTTCATGCTTTCTCCTGATATATGCGCACTATTCAGTAATTTGTCTTATCGATCAGTTCATTCAAATAATTTTCCAGGTTGGTATAGCCGTCGCCGTTGCGGTCGCCGTTACGGTCAGCCGGGTCGGCCGGGTTCAGGCCGTTCTCAGTTTCCCAGGCATCCGGCATGCCGTCATGGTCATCATCCTGCGGCGCCGGCGCGGCATGCAGCGCGGGCCAGCCGCCGACTTCATTTTGGGAATCGATAATCCCCAATCCGTTCCCCCATTTGCCGCCGTAGGTTGCCGTTCCGCTGCGCACCTCCTGGACAATCCTCCTATCTACCGGGTCCCGTTTCGGCAATACCGCCCCGGCATTCGCCAGAACCAATTCATACGCTTCCTCGGCAGATTGAGTGGCCACCGGTGCGGCGGGAAAGGGTGCATCGACCCTTCCGGCGGCGCTGAATTTCCCCTGCACCCCGCCGGCCCAGTTCTCGGCGCTAATTTGAGGGAAACCGTAGACAAAGTTGCCGCTGACATACCAGTGCCCCAGACCGTCCCACGGTTCAACAATTCGGTCTTTATGCTTCGTGGCCGGGCCGTATTTGTAATAGTTGGCGATGAGATTTTGCTGCCCGGCTTCTCCCCCGTAGGCACTGTTGAAACCCCAATTGTAGATCACATTATTGCGGTAATCGACCAATTCCTTTTCCGGGTGTCCATGGTATCGGCTGCCGCTGAAGCGCGGGTTCCGGCTGGCATGGTGAGCGAAAAGGTTATGATGGAACGACGCCCCCATCCCTCCCCAGATGCCGCCATATCCATGATCGCCTTTATGATGATAGGAATGGTGCAGGCTCTCGCTGATGATGCACCATTGCACGGTGCTGTTCCGGTTGTCGCGGATCGTCAGCACCTCGTCAATACCCCAACTAAAGGAGCAATGATCGATGATAATATCTTTCTGAAAATACCCGCCGGCTGCATCTTCGGAAAGTTTGTGCACATCTCCCAGGCGGACCCGGAGATAGCGGATGATGATGTTGTCAGCATAAATACTCACCGGGTAATCCCGGATGCAGATTCCATCGCCCGGCGCCGTCTGGCCGGCAATGGTGAGGTCGCCGTGCTCAATCCGTAATTCGGATTTCAGCGCAATGGTGCCGGACACCCTGAAAACCACGGTTCTGGGGCCCCTGACCTCGATGGCGGCGCGAAGGCTGCCGGGACCGCTATCATTCAGGTTCGTCACCTCATAAACGTTTCCCCCACGCCCGCCGCTGGTAAAGCGGCCAAAACCCTCCGCACCGGGAAACGCCAAGGGTTGCGCCTGGCAGAAAGCAACAGCGATTACGAAAAAACCCAGGAGGCGAATAAGTTGGGGAATCATATCACGACAGCCAGGAGATGGTTTGTTTTCCGTTATAATTCAGCCCACGAAACACACGAAAGATTCGAAATAAGCATTTTTAGGTCATTTCGTGTATTTCGTGGGCTGAAGTTATTATTCTATTCGATTGCGGCGACAGGTCGCGCTAAGTTCTTTGTGGCACTGTGGGCAAACACATTCTTTACTTAACCAGCAGCATCATCCGCGCGTTGCTCATCCCGCGCGCCGATGTCAGCCGGTAAAAATAAACTCCGGATGAAACCGGCAGCCCCGTCGCATCGCGGCCGTTCCAGTCGACCGTATAGCGACCGGCGCTTTGGGGTGCGTTGTCGACCAGCTTCACGACTTCCCGCCCCAGGGCATTGAAAACCGCCAGGGTGACCCGCTCCGCTTTCGCCAGCGAATAGGCAATGCGGGTGGATGGATTGAAGGGGTTGGGATAATTCTGGAAGAGTTGGAAGTCGCCGGGAATGTTCCCGGGTTCGATCGCCGTGACATAATTGCTCTCGAAAGCCCCGAGATCCGGCGCCATGCCGAAATAGGGATAACCCAGATCAACCCCGCCATCGATCAGATCACTGTCTTCGGCAAGGTGCAGCAATTCGATTTCCGGCAGGCTGCCGTCGGGCTGGCGCGGGGCATCAGCGAAGCTGGTATCCAGGCTTAGAAAATCATCCGCAGTCACTGAGAACGGCGCCAGCCAACTGTTGGTCTCCTGCACCGCAAAGCTGCCCAACTGCACCAAACCCTGATAAGACGCACTATTTTTCACCGTCAGGGTTTGCCCGGGATTCAGCGTGCGCTGGATGCGATAGTTGGCGGTCAAGTTGTCATAGCCGGTGCAATTATACAAGGTCATCGAGCCGACATTGTTGTTCTGATCAAATCCCTTATTTTTATTGGAAAAGGCGACACTGTTGATGAGCACCATGTGGTGCATTAGGAGATCGCTGTTGCTGTTGTCCCCTCCGCCCATCTTGAACCCGTTGCCGTTCGCTTGCGGCCCGGGGTCGGTGCCGTCCTTCAGGTAGCCGTTCCCCCAGGTCCAGCAATTTTCCAGGGTGGTAGTCACATCATCCGCGCCGCGCAGATATCCATCCCAACCGTCGTCGCAGTTAACCCAGGCCCGGCAGCCGTAAAAATAATTGCCGCTGCCAACGGTAAGCTTCGGCGCAAAACCGTCGGCATCGCCGTAATCCGGGGGATCGGCATTGTAATAGGAGTCGCAATTGAGGATCCGATTGTCTGCCGAACCATTGCTGAGTTGCAGACCGGTATCCCGGTTCTCGTAAAACTGACAGCGCTCGATGATATTATTGGAACCGAAGTTGATCTCCATCCCGTTGTCACCGGCGCCCTTGATCTGCAACCCGATGAAATGCCAGTAGTTTGCCCGCAGACTGATACCTTTGGAGCCGAACGACTGCCCGGAGAAATCGAGCAACGGCACTTCTTCATTATAGGCGGTGATGGTAACCAACTGGTCTTCCGTCCCGCTCTTCACCGCACTGATAGTGATGGTATTAACCAGATCGTAAACCCCGCCGCGCACATAGATTGTATCACCGGGCATGGATTCCTGGATGGCTTTAGGGAAAGTGCCGTAGGGCTGTTGCAGCGTCCCAGGATTGCCATCGTCGCCATCCGGTGCGATGTAGATCTGGGCTTGCAGATGGAGGGTCGCAAAGAAGAGGAGCAACGTGCAAAGGGCTACTGGTTTTAACATGGATCGGTACCTGCTGAAGTAAAGGGCATTAAACATAACATAATAAAGTAGTATCGTATGACCCGTAGTGTGGGTCATACGATACTATACGATATTACTTGATTAGCACCAGCTTGCGCACCGACACAAAATCGCCGGCGGTCATCCGGTAATAATACACGCCGCTGCCGTAATTCCGGGCGTTCCAGGTAACCGTGTAGGCGCCGGCGGCATGGCGGCCGTTAACCAGCTCCGCAACTTCACGCCCCAGCACATCATAAACCGTAACGGTAACCGCGGCAGTTTTCGGCACGTGATACTGGATCGTGGTCGACGGGTTGAAGGGGTTGGGATAGTTTTGGAACAGCGCAAACACTCGCGGAATCTCAGGCGATTGATCTTCGATCCCCACCGGGATTAGCAGCGTTCCGCCTTCATAGGAAATCGACCCGTTCGGTCCCAGGGTGAAGGGAATCGTATTGTCAAACAACCCGGCGACCAGGTGCAGCACCCCATTGATCAGGGTTTCCTGCGACAGTGTCACCCCGGCGGCGTTGTCGATGGTCAGGTCGTTCAGCGTATCCGGCATCAGGAAGCCGGTGACCTGCGCGGTGGTGCCGTTGAAAATATAGCTGGCATCTTCACTGAAGGTCAGATCGCCGCTGCTTTGAATTGTGCTGTCGATCCCGCCTTCGTTCGCCGTTGCCAAAGCTGCGCCGGCATCCAGCATGAAGAGCCCGTTGCCGCCCAATTGGCTCATGCCGAAGTCGAGCGTGGTGCCGCCGGCAACCTCGATGGGCAGACCGCCCCCACCGTAGCTCATGCCGCTGAGGGTGATGGTCTGGGTCGTATCTTTATCAAACACGAACCAGGCGTTGGTGGGATTGGAGTTCCGCGCGGTAGCGTTCGACATCGAATAATTGCCCTCGTGCATGTACCAGCGGGTAGAGCCGGAGCCGCTGCCCTGTGACCCTCTGGAAACCGCGAAAGTGCCTCCGGTGACGTTGACGTCGCCGTAATGATGCACTTCGAACACGGTCAGCGCATTGCTGGTGCCCTGGGTTTCGAATGAGCCGTCTTCCACGATCAGGTCGCCCATGATGGTGACAATCGCCGTATCACCGCCGGCTGCCGAGGTCAAGCGCCAGCGGGAGCCTCCGGTATTCACCACCCGGATGTCTCCGCCAATCGTGACATCGTCCAGGCTCAAGTCGACGTTGGATGACAGATCGGGGGTATTGAGCACGATATTATAGTAATTTTGATTCCGGTTGCCGGGCGCCGTGCCGGCGATGCCGGTCAGCATCATCGTCGAACCTTCATTCCACACGCCGTTCGGGATGCTGCCTTCGTCCCGCGCATGCTCATAAACCGCGCCGTTCTCGAAGGTCAGTGCACCGACCGCTTCCAGCGCGCCCTTGTTAACCACCGTACCGGCGACGGTGCCGCTGCCGACGGTCACGCTGCCCAATGAGTCGACTTGCATCATGGCGCCGACGGTGACCGTCAGTTCGCTGCCAACCAGCGTATCACTAAACGCAACGCCGGCCGGATTATCGACGGTTAACACACCCAGCGTATCGGGCAGCAGGGTACCGGCCACCTGCGGCTGGGTGCCGTTGAAGGTGAAATTGGCTTCCTGGCTGAGGGTAATCGCGCCGCTCGTCTGCAACGCGCCGTCCAGGCCGTCTACATGGCCGGTGGCAAGCGTGGCGCCGGGGTGAAGCGTGAAGTCGCCCGAACCACCAATCACGGTACTATCCATATTCAGCGTGGCTGCGGTGTCAACTTGAACCGGCAGGCCGCCGCCACCGTAGGTTACGTTGTCAAGAATAATGTTCTGGGGACCGGCCGTATCCGCAAAAACGAATGTCGCGCCGGTCGGATTCGAATTCCGGGTGGTAGCATTGGAGATCGAGAAATCACCCGCCAGCATATACCACTTCGTGGTGCCGGTGCCGCTGCCCTGGCTTCCCCGGCTGATGGCGAAGGTACCGCCGGTCACCACCACATCGCCGTGGTGCTTGACCACCACTTCGGTGGGGCTCGAGGTTCCCTGGGTTTCGAACGAGCCGTCCTCGACATAAACATTTCCCATAATCGTGACGACGCCGGAGTTGCCTCCCACCAGCCGCCAGCGGGCGCTGCCGGTGTTCACCACCCGGATATCGCCGCCGATGGTGTTGCCGTCCAGGTTCATATCAAGATTGGAGAGCATTCCCGGGGTGTTGAGGGTCAGATTGTAATAATCCTGTCCCCGGTCCGCCGGCGCACTGCCGGTGATGCCGGTGAACAGCGCCTCCGAGCCCATTTCCCAGGTGGCGGTCGGCACGCTGCCTTCATCACGGGCGTGTTCGTACACTGAACCGTCGGTGAAAGTCAGAGTGCCCTGCACGTCGATCGCCCCTTTGTTGACCATCAGGCCGTTCGCTGCGAAATCCTGCAGTACTTGCATGGTGGAAGAATCGGAAATTTCAAAATGGATATCGCCGCCGCCGTAAGTCACATTGGTAAAGGAGATCTGCTGGGTATCGTTTTTAGCAAATACAAACTTGGCATTTCCCGGCGTGGGGTTGGAATTACGGGTCTCGGCATCGGACATAAAGAAGTTGCCCTCATGCAGATACCAGGTGGTGGTTCCCGAACCGCTGCCCTGGGATCCCCGGGAGATCGCGAAAACACCGCCGGTCACATTGATGTCGCCGTACTGGTGAACGATGAAGGTGGTCAGAGCATTGCCGGTGCCCTGGGTTTCGAACGAGCCGGCTTCTACGATCATATCGCCCATGATGGTAACCGTGGCGGTATCCCCGGAAGAGGTCGATGTCAACCGCCAGCGGGCACTACCGGTATCCATCACCCGAATGTCACCGCCGATGGTGACGTCGTCCAGCCCCAGGTCTTTGTTCGAGACCATATTCGGGGTGTTCAGGGTAATGTTATAATAATTCTGATTCCGGTTGTCCGGCGTGGCGTCGACGATCCCGGTCAGCAGAAAGGTCGAGCCGGTATTCCAGGTGCTGATCGGGATGCTTCCTTCGTTGCGGGCATGCTCATAGGTGCTGCCGTTATCAAAGGTCAGCGATCCGCTCGTCGTATCGATGAGCCCGGTTTCCGTCACCGCCACATATCCGGTAACCGTCACCGCAACATCCACCCACACAGAATCGCTTCCATCAACCGTAATGGTTTCACTTCCGGTCGGCGCGCTGGAGGCAGGTACCCAACTGCTGCCGTCAAATGTTTCCCAGGTGGCCGCATCGCTCCAATTTCCATTTGCCGCAGAGCGGTAGTCGCCGGCCTGTTGCGCAAACCCCTGGCTCAACAGGAGCATCCCAGCGAATACTCCCCAAATTACGTAACTTGCTATTTTCATAGCGCATTCCTCCATGTTATTATAGCTTGGCTGGTTGAATGTGTAACTTCCCTGTTAATGAGTGGATGGGTGGATGGGTAGATGGGGAAGATATAAACTTCTACCCATCGTCCCATACACCCACACACGCGTTAACCCATCTACAAAATTCCTCATTTATCAGCTCGAACAATATGCATCTGAATCATCACTCCCAGACAAAAGAAAATAGTATGATTTGATCCGTAGTTTGGATCAAATCATACTATTTCAATAAGACCATGCGCTTCATGCTTACCTTGTCTCCGGCCTGGATGCGGTAGATGTACACCCCGGAGCTGAGCTTTGCCGCATCGAATGTCAATTCATGCTCACCGGCCTGCAGCCGGCCTTCAAACAGAGTCGCCACTTCCTGGCCCAGCAGGTTGAACACTTTTGCGGTCACCTGCAATGCAGCCGGCGTGCCGAATCGAATGGTGGTCGTGGGATTAAAGGGATTGGGATAGTTCTGCGCCACGAAGAACGATGCCGGGACATTGAAGGTATTGGACTCGATCCCGGTAATCAGCAGGCTGCCGCCCTCATAGGAGATTGTCCCGCTCGGGCCCAGGGTGAAGGGGATCGTATTGTTAAAAACGCCGGCCATAAGGTGAAGCACGCCGTTGATGGTCGTTTCCTGGGACAGGGTGACGCCGGCAGTGTTGTTGATAAACAGATCGCTGACCGTCGCGGGCATCCGGGTACTGGTGTTCTGTGCGGTGGTGCCGTTGAAGCCGTAACTGGATTCATCTTCCAGGGTCACTGTGGCCGTCACCCCGGAAACAATCGCCTCAACCCCGCCGGCGAGGGCAGTCATGATGGTAGCACCGGCCTCCACGGTGAAGTTACCGCTGCCGGCCAGTTGACTTTCGCCCATTTCCAGCGTGGTGCCGCTGTTGACCATGATCGGAAGTGCCGACAATGTGTTTCCCGCTCCCAGGGTCAGGGTCTGGGTGCCCGCTTTGGCAAAGATAAATTTGGCGCCGTCCACTGTGGCGGTGGAACTCTGGGAAGTCGCATTGTCCATGGAGAAATTGCCTTCATAGAGATACCAGGTGGTGGTACCGCCGGCCTGAGAGCCGCGGGAGATCGAAAAATTGCCGCCGGTCACCATAATGTTGCCGTAATGATGCACGATGAAGGTGGTCTGGGCGTTTCCGGTTCCCTGCACCGAAAAGGTGCCGGCCTCTACAATAACGTCTCCCATGATGGTAACGATCGAGGTGTCGGTCGCCAGCGCCGAGGTCAGATACCAGCGCGCCAGCCCGGTTTCGATTACATGAACATCTCCGCCGATAGTATTATTATTCAGATTCATATTCAGATTCGAAAGCATATCGGGAGTGTTGAAGGTCAAGTTGTAATAATCTTGATCCCGATCCTCGGGGGCAACAGCGGTCACGCCGGTTATCAACATGGTAGAGCCCGTATCCCAGTTCGAGACCGGTATCTTTCCGCCGTCGCGGTCATGCTGATAGGTACCGCCGTCTGCGAAGGTAAGATTGCTGTTTCCCTCGACGATCCCCTGGTTGACCAGCGAAGCACTGACGGAAACCAACACGTCGACATTGACCGAATCCGTTTCCAGCACCGTAATGGTCTCGCCGCCGGTCGGCGCGCTGGCGACCGGCACCCAGGACGAGCCGTTATAGCGTTCCCAGATCTGGGCATTGCTCCAGTCGCCGCTGTTGCGGGTCCGGTAATCCCCCACCGTCTGGGCCATCAGCGACGATGCTATCATCAAAATGATAAAACTAACAAACATGGTAAATCTTGGCATGGTATAACCTCCTTTTATAATTAGCGGATGTGATCCTGATACTTATCGTTGGTTGTTGGTTGTTGGTCGTTGGTTGTTGGTTGTTGGTTACTGATTAGCCCATCGAACCTGGAACCAATAACCAACAACCAATAGCGAATCACCACGGCAGTTGGTAAGACAGTTGCGTCATAATCACCTGCCGTTGATCGCTGTTTTTACTGATAGCGCTGGCCCAGGTATCCTGGTATTTTATCTTGGCATATTCATATCCGACGTTCAACTGAAAACCGGAGAGCCCCACGCCGACGCCGGCGGAATAGACCGTATAGCTGACCGGATCACCGGCAATTTGATTGCCTTCCGGCTCAAATATTTCCGCGTCCCCCCGCATGCCTCCGCGCAAGGCGAGCCAGGGCGCAATCCGATACTCTGCACCGACCCGGAAAAGCGATGCCCCCAGCCAGGGGGTGGTTTCGACGCCATCAGGATCAACATATTTTGCCGAGTCGTAGGGGCGGTAAACATACTCCAGCCCCACCGTCAAATTTTCCCGGGGCGCTAATGAAATGCCGACCGTGCCGCGCCAGGGAAGCTTCATCTCATCTTCGCCCGACACCGTCGAAAGCGCAGGTGTGCCGGTGGTATCGGTGGAAACCTGCATGGTGTAACTGCGAGTAATGGCAGCCGGCAGCTTCACGGAAACCCCCAGGCTGACATATCGGCCGCTGATCAAGCTGCTGAGGGTGAACTCACTGCCGCTGTAATCGGAAGTGCCGGTTTTGATAATCCGGCTATTAACCGAGTCGAGCCGAAAAGCATTAGAGAAGAAGGTTAGATTTCCCCGCCCGATCTCCTGTTCATAATCGTCGCTACTGCCGTCCAGAATCAGACCGCTGAATCCGAAAGCCAGGTTATACTTCTGGATGCTTCCGGCCAGGGCAAAACCGTATCCCTGGATCGAGCCTTTGCGGGAGCGGATCGATTGACGCCATTCCACCTCAAGCGGGTTATCGTCGGTCGGGCGAAGGGTTGGCAGGGGACGCTGGGATAAGATGCCGGGCGAGAGCACATTGTTGTTCTGATAATAATGCTGCAGACTGGCATAGCGAACCGCGCCGACGCCGGCCACCACCTTGACATTGCCCAGCGACAGCGGCACCGCCAGCGAGGCCTGCAGCGGCTTTCGCTGGTCGGCGGAATGCGACCAGTTGGACCCGATATTGTCGAACTGCCGCTGCACCGAATCCTGGGCGGTGAAGCCGGGAATGGTCGTATCCGGCTCAGGGATTTGCGAAGACAGCCCCTCCAGCAGCAAGCTGAAATTCGGATAGTAACGCACCGGGGCATAGTTCTGCTCCTGTTCCAGATCCTGGGTCGAACTCTGCCCGCCGAGTGATAGCTGGATACCGGTCAGCGACTGCAGCATCGCCGGGTTCTGAAACATCACCCCGATATCCTGCCGCACGCCGACAGACACGCCCCCCATCGCCCTGCCGGCGGCGGAATGCATCAGGTGCTGATCGAGTCCCTGAAATGTTAACGCCCCGCCGTACCCTTGTGCAAAAACCGGCACGGACAATAAGAGCGACATCAATAACCAGTTCCAAAACCGGACAATCATTTTTAGATTTTTCATGGGATGATAAGTCCTATACTAATCCGCTGAACATTTTCGAGATAGACGCCCATATCGCCATAGCTGTAATCTGCCGACAGCGCCAGGCCTTCCATCGAGTGCCGAATTCCGGCCCCGAAGGTGAAACCGTCATAATCATAATTAAATTTGTACCCGCCGCGCAGGGCGAACATGCTGCCATACTCGTATTCCACCCCCACGTGGATCTGCTGTGCATAATCGTTGGGATGGAAAATATCCGAGGCCACGCTGAGCCGGCTGTTCTTGAATCCGCTGGGTATTAGCCCCTTTTCTCCGATCACATCCGCACCGACACCGAAACGGAACAGCAGGGGAACCGGATTCGATTCTTTGGCATATTTCACATCGGCGCCAAAATTCTGCACCGCCGAGCCAATATATACCGAGCGGAAACCGGTGTTGTAGCGAATCCCAAAGTCGAACAGCAAGCCGCTGGCCCAGGTGTCCACTTCCTCAAATACCCCCTGCCGCACCTGGGCGGTGACCCGCTGGCCGTTGAACAAGGATTCGTGGGCATACTTCACGCTGAGTCCCAGGGAGAATTTATCGGTCAGATAACGCGCATAAGAGAGGCCAACCAGATAGCTGAACGGTCGGAAGGTCCGGCCGGTCAATCCCGGATTGTTGGGATCGCTGATATATGGACGCTGGTTGGTGGTCTCCTCGAATTCGCCAAAGTCGACATACTGCACCTGGATGCCGATAGCACCGAAGTTTCGTTTCTCCAGAGCGAAAGAAAACGCGCCCTGCTGGGCGTCGAGCAGCCAGTTAATATAGGTCGTCGACAATTCCATATTGTCGACGCTCGCCATCCCGGCGGGATTCCAGAACATCGCTTCAGCGCCGGTTGCCCAAACGGTATAAGCTTCGCCCAGAGCAGTGGCGCGGGCGCAGGGCATCACCTTCAAGAACTGCATCGAAGTACTGCCTACCTTCTGCGCGTAAGACCCGGAAGCGCCGAGAATCCCGGCCAGGATGATGAAACGGAATGCTGATTTCATTAAACGCATCATAATTCGACCCGTGCTGGTTTGACTAATGGATGACAACAAATTTGCCGTTGGCCACTTTACCGCTATCCCGGTCTTCGACCACAAAGTAATACACCCCGGAGGCGATAATCTGGTTGTTAATGCTGAGCTGATACCAGGGATTGCCGTAGGTCTCCTGAACATGCTCGATGGTCTGGATCAACTGGCCGGTATAAGAGAAGATCCGGATGGTGCACCGACGGGTTAACCCCACAAACTGCAGTCGGTCGCCGATTTCCCCGCCTGGATCGGACCCGGACAGCCCACTGGTTACGAGCAGCGGATTCGGGATCACATATACTTTTCCGAGGGTTTCCGCCGGAGGCGCCTGGGTTTCATGTCGGGTCAGATTGGACATGCCGCTCCGGCCGCCCAGTTGATCCACCGAAACCACGGCGTAGGCGACATTATCCCCCAGATTGCTTTCCGGATCGATGATCGAGTATTCCCCATCGCTGTAATACCGGGAATCGCCCGGCGAGACGGAATCGATGACTGTCCAGGGGCCCAGCGGATGAGGGGCGCGCAGTACTTCATAGTGGCTGAAGGGCGCGTGCAGCCGCGGGGTGGTAAACGATTCGACCTGCGGCCCCCAGATGATCCGGTTGGCGGCGGCGCGGGTGTCTTCGATCCGGATTGCCGGGGCCGGCACCGGGATCGGTATTGTGTTGTAGCGGCCGCTCGGCTGCGTTTCCTCCGGCTTGTATTGCAGCGTATCGTACTTGGTCAGCGGTTGGCCGCTGTAGATTTCAATGGCGCGGTCGGCCACATCCCGGATCGAAACCACCCCGGGCGTCACATACCAGGGCAGTGGATGATCCTGCAGATAGGTGCTGCCGATATAGTCCTTGCTGCCTAAGAAATCATATTGAAGGGTGTCATACCAACTCGGTACCGGATTGAACCAGAAGCCGGCATCTACGCCGGCGCGCACCGATCCACCCAGATCTTTGTACACCCGGTCTCCCGCCACGCCAGGTCCGTATCCGGCCAACTCGGCGACCGTGAAATGCATGGCTTCGCCGGGAGGCAGGAAGTAGGGATAAAAACCGTATGCCCGGGATACCGGCTGCCACCAGGAAAGGTTGGCCGAGCTGGTGGTGCGGCCTTTCCAGTAAGGCCACAGCTCCGGCTCAAACTGCTCGGCGAAACGGGTAGAGTCCGTGATACTTTGCCAGATCGAGGTTTTCCGGCGCAGGGTCGGATCCATCCAGGTCGCGGTTTTGGCTTCTGCCGGAAGATTACCGTTCTCATAGCGGAGCAGGAACGGCTGCTTGGCCTTGCCGTTTTCATCCCACATCCCGGCGCTGTCCTGCGGCACGAGGAATACCTGTGCGGTCTGGTCGCGGGTGCTCAGATGATCATAGTCATAGTGCAACACCATGAGGCCGACTGCCTGGGGAGAGTTCAAACCGCCGCGGCCTCCCGGTATCGACCATTGGTCGAACAATTCCGGATCCGGCAGGCCGTCGCGCTCATGGTTATAGCTCATAAAGCGTTTGAGGTCGTAGCGCGCAAAGTGATCACCCAGCCCGGCGGGCGGCTGGCCGCGGAAGTTGCCCTCGGACCAGTCGCCGTGATTACGCTGGTAGCCGAACATCGACGGCGCAAAGGTATTTGCAAAGGTAATGAATACGTCGCTGAGGGTATCGCCGGTGACATTCTCAAATTCATACTCGTAGATGATGAAGCTGTCATATCCCGGAAAGCTCCAGGCACGGCTGGTACGGGTCACCCGGATACCGACCGGCGTGTCCCAGCGGGAGACAATAATCTCCTCCGCTTCATCCGGATCATAGGCCGAGTTCAGCTCCCCATCCGCCAGCACCGGAAAATTCTCGATTTTCCGCAACTCGAGCGGCGTACTGTACACCCCAACTACTGGAACCGGCTCGCCATTGGTATTGGAGGTGGCGCCGCAAAACGTGTAAACCCTGCCGCCCGGCCGGGTCGCGGCAATCCAGATACCGCTCCCGAAGGAATTATGCTGCCCCGGGTAATTGACCCGGTCCAGCACCATGCTGGAATTGGGAGGCCATTCCATGGAGGGGCTGCTCGGCTGCACGGTGCCGCCGGCATTGTAAGCCCTCCCCAGCTCTCCGGTATTGTACACCGCCTGGTGAAGCATACCCCGCCGGTGCACCCGCCAGTCGCGCGACTGCGCATAGCCGTCGCCGAGTGAAAAAATCAGCAGAAGCGTGATAAATCCGATACGTTTCATATTATCCTGACCGCCTATTGATAACATTAAAATTCAAAGGCAACGCCAAAGCTAAATGACCTCGGCTGATTGCTATAAATCAAGAATGACTGATCCACACTAAACGGGCCCTGCCGGCCTTTGTCCCACCAATAACGGATACCATTTTCTTCGTCATTAATGGGATAGGCCTCATAGTACTGAAGCGGCAGATTGGGATTCGTCGGGGTCGGCCGGTCGAACAGGTACTCGTAGTTGAGGATCTTATTGCTGAACAAATTGAACACTTCCAGGTAAAGCGTGGTTTTGGAGCCCAGGAAACCCTGGATGCTCCTGGTGAGCCGTAAATCGGTATTGTATTCCATGGGAGCGCGCTTCACGTTGATCAGCCGGATATCGGAGGGAGAGGTATAGGGCCTGCCGCTGCGCATGGTGGAGTATGCGGAAATAAACAGGTTCGAGAACAGCTTCAATCCAGCCAGTGAGGGTCCCCAATCTTTTCCGGTGGCATAACCGGCGGTAATCACCAGATTGTGGGTGCGGTCGAAATCCAGCAGGATATCGCGGGTCGGCACATTGATCAGGTCGGTGGTAACCGTGCCCAGGGTATCTCGGTTAAAAATCGGGGTGGCGGCAGTGGCGGTAGCGCTCTTTCCGGTCGCATAGCTGTACTGGTAGTTGATGGAGCCGGTGAGCGGTCCCTTCCGGTTGTTCAAGATGACCCGGAAGCCGCGGATATCGGCATAATCCAGGTTGAAGTAGGAACTCACCAGGTACCCGGCCCTTTCATCGATAAAGTCCGATTGCTGGATCAGGTTCTTGACATCCTTGTAGTAGCCGCTCACATCCAGGGTAAACCCTTCCCCGAGCGCCCGCACCACTCCGATGTCGTAGCTGTTGGTGGTTTCCGGCTCAAGTTGCGGATTTCCCAGGACAATCGGATTGTTCAGGCGCTGGCCGACGCGATTGGAGACAATGTATTGAAATGACGGCCGCTGCATAAAAGCGCCGTAATTCAGGTGGAAGATGGTATTGGTCGAAACCGGAAAGGAGAATCCCAAACGTGGTTGCACCCGGGCATAAACCGGCGGTTTCTTGGTTTCACCATTCGCCGGATCGAACCGGCCCAGCGAGTCGGAATTGCCGAAGGGGGTATAAAGATCGGTGTAATAATCCACCCCGGAATACCACATATCGAAACGCAGCCCGACATTGGCAATCATGCCGCTAAATTCCATCTTGTCCTGCACGTATGCAGCCGCTTCGAAGGGATCGGCTTTATAGCGCTCGAGCTCCCGGTTGGAGCGAACATTGTAAAAGTTCGAGACATCGATACGATAGGCATTCGCCTGAATCCCGGCATTGAGCAAATGGGCTTTGGTCACCTGGCTGGTCAGGGTCTGTTCCAGAGAAATCGTGCGGGTTTTTTCCTTGGTGAAGGTGTCATAGCCAATTTGATAGCCCAGCCGGTCCGGAGAATTGTTGTTCGGATAGGAGATCGTGCCGACCACCCAGTTAAAATCGACTGAATCGGGGATGAATTCCGGGACCGGCGTGGCGCCGACGACGTTGTCGGTAAAGAGGGTGTTCACTTTCACTTCGTAGTAAGTGCTGGGGCTGATCGTATAGGTCAGCCGACCACCCAGTTGGGAGTTGATCCTTTTTCGCTGACGGATACCGGTGATCCGGTCCCAGAGCCAGCGTTGATATCCGCTGACGCTGTTGGAGCTGGAGAAGACATTCTCGTTCCGGCGGGTGAGGCCGCCACTGATGCGGAGGGCAACCCGCCCGCTCAGATCCGTGACCACATTGCCCATCGCCTGGTATTCGGCGTTCGGCTGTTCTGTGGGGAAAACGGTGCTCTGGCGGTTGGAACGCAGGGCCATGAACATGCGCATCCGGTTATTGATGGGGCCGCCCATCGCCCCTTCAACGGAATAATCGACGTCACCTCCGTAGGTTTTTCCCAAATCTCTCCGGGTCTGCTCCCACAGCATTTGCGCCACGGCGAGCTGCACCAATGTGTCCCCCTTAAAACTGCTGGTCAGCCCCGAAGCCATCGATCCGTAGTAGGGCTGGGTTTGTTCGGCGCCGGGATCGCCCTGCAGCCAGACATCATCCCGCAGCAGCAGCTTCAGATAGTCATTTGATTCCGGATCGTATACGCTCGGCCCGAAATGCTTGCGGCGCGGTGCGCGCATGCGCGATTCGAACCGGCTCTTCCAGACATGCCGGTCCCCCTCTTTCATCGAAATATTCACCACCCCGGACTGGGCATTGCCGTACTGAGCGCCGAAGCCGCTGGTGATCACCTCCACTTCCTCGACCCCGCTCATGATCGGCAGAAAAGCGGAGGAGCGGTCGAGCGGGTTGACGATGCCCATCCCCTGCAGGGTGTAGTATTCCTCGCCGGTGCGCCCGCCGCGGAAGTGCCCGTCGATGACCTCAGCGGTCAGGCTCAGCACATCGCCGATATCCCGCACCCCCGGCAGGTTCTGCACATCATCGAAGCGCACGATCGCGCTGGTGGAGGTCTTGTCCAACTCCACGTCGGGCCGCTCCGCCACCACCACCACCTCATCCGATTCGATGGCCTCATCCTCCAGCTTAAAATCGACAACGGTGGTTCTGCCGGCATTGACCACCACATCGACCACTTTGGTTGTCTGGAAGCCGATCATGATCGCGCGGAGTTCATATTTCCCCGGGGGAACATTTAGAATGTAATATGCGCCGTCGGCGTCGGCATCGGCGCCCATGTGCGTGCCAACGATCACGATGTTAGCTCCGGGCAGCGCCTCGCCGGTTTTCGCCTGGAATACGGTGCCGGCCAGTTTGCCGACATTTTGGGCGACAAGCGGGCTCAGCCACAGCAGCATCAATAGCACAGCCAGGCAGCGCGGCAAACAATGGCGGAACCTCCGGCTTCCGGAAACGGTCCATCCTCGATCGAGAAACAACAGAAAACGTATCTTCGACATGCTTTCTCCTATGGATAATAGGAAAATAGATCCATGATTTTGTCAATTTTGCAATTGGCCGTTGATGTACACGTCCTGCATATTTAAGTCCGTGTAGTGCCGGAGCATATTACCGTCCTGCACCCCGTCAAACCGGCAGTTGTCGAGATTAAAATTGGCAACCGGTGAACGCTCGTACCCAGCCAGGTAAATCGCGTATCGGCTCTTCCGGCTGGCCACATTACTGACATATATATCGCGCACCATTGGGGTAAAAGCGCCGGCGTCCCCTTCTTCATAATTGAAGTTGATTCTGATGACCGCATCGCTGACTTCCCCCACCGTCACATTGCGCATATAGACATTTTCCACCACCCCGCCCCGGATCGAATTGGTCTTGATGCGCAGGGCCCGTTCCAGGTTGGGGCTGTCCATCACGCAGTCTTCCACGAACACATTGCGGCAACTGCCGCTCATCTCACTGCCGATCACCACCCCGCCATGTCCGTCCTTCATGGTGCAGCCCTGAACGATAATATTCTCACTGGCCACATTTACCCGCCGTCCATCGGTGTTGCGGCCGGACTTGATGGCGATGCAATCATCCCCGGTATCAAAATAACTGTTCCGGATCAGCACATTCTTTGAGGATTCCGGGTTGCAGCCGTCATTGTTGGGGCCATGGCTGATGATCTTCACGTTTTGCACGATGACATTCTCGGACAACACCGGATGGATCTCCCACATGGGGGAGCGTTTGATGGTCACGCTGTCGATCAATATGTTGGTGCACTTGTAAAACTGGATGAAGTTGGGGCGCAGGTAATGATCTTCGCCGAAAACCCGTTCCGCAACCGGCACGCCCGCTTCAGCCATCTGGAACAGTTTATCCCGGTCGTTCTTTTGGTGGGGTTCTCCCGATTTCCAGCCATCATCCGCATTACCTTTCCAGGGCCACCAGGCGTCGTTGCCGGCCTGGCCGTCCAGGGTGCCGCTGCCGGTAATTGCGATATTATCCACATCATAGGCATAGATGAACGGCGAGTAGTTCATGCACTCAACGCCCTCGAAGCGGGTATACACCACCGGCAGGAATTTCCGGGGATCTTTGGAAAAAAGGATGGTTGCGTTCCGGGTCAGATGCAGGTTGACATTGGGTTTAAGATGAATGGCGCCGGTGAGAAAAATCCCCTGCGGCACCAACACCCGTCCGCCCCCCGATTCAGAACAGGCGCGAATCGCCTGCTCGAAGGCGGCAGTACAGTCCGTCTGACCGTCGCCGACGGCGTGGTAATCGGTTACCGGAAAGTCCCGGGCGGGAAAGGTTGGCGGGGTGATCCGGCTGATAATCTCCGGCAATTGCGCCCAGCCGGACGGCGTTTCATTACTGGTCGCACCGCACGAGGAGATCACCGCCAGCGGCAGGAGTGCTGCCACGGCAATCAGGAAAAGGACTCGAAAATAAGTATGGGGTCTTGAATATGGATTTTTCACAGTTTTCCGTATCCCCTCTTTATTGAAAGATGATAGTTGTCCTTTTCGAGCAGGCTGAATTAATCAGCGGCAGCCGCCTGCATTTGACCCATCTGGATCCCGGCCATGATAAAAGGCCCGACGCCTTTAAGATCATTGGCCACCACCGGCTCGCTGATGTAATATTCAAAGGAGCCGTCGCGGTACGGATCGCCACCCAGACCGGCAACGCTACAAATCCCGGTTAAGCTGATCCGCTCGTCTTCATCGGAACGGATCATTTGATTGATGATCCCATCAAATCCTTTGATCGCAACATCCCGATAAGCTTGATCGGCATACCCTTTGTCGACTGCTTTGGCGATGGTATAAACCAGCATTGCAGAAACGGAGGTTTCCAGATAATTGCCGGCACGGTCGCCCTGATCGACCACCTGGTACCACAATCCGCTTTCATCCTGATAAGGGGCGACCGCCTTCAGCAGGTCGTTCAGGATATCGATGACCCGGCTCCGGTTTTCGCCATCATCCGGCAGATAGTCCAGCACATCGACCAGCGCCATGCCGTACCAACCCATCGCCCGGCCCCAAAAGTGCGGCGAGCAGCCGCTGAGGGAATCGGCCCAGGCCTGTTTCCGGCTCTCATCCCAGCCATGATACCGCAGACCGGTTTGGGGATCCCGGGTATGGGCATCGATCAACAAGATCTGTCTTACTGCATCATCGAAGGCCATGGGCCGGTCAAACATGGCGCCATATTCGGCATAAAAAGGCCCGCTCATATAAATGCCGTCCAGCCACATCTGCCAGGGATAACGCTGCTTGTGCCAGAAACCGCCATCCGAGGTGCGGGGTTGGCGCTGCAGCTGTTCATATAAGTGATCTGCCGCCAGCCGGTATTTCTCCTGGCCGGTGATTTGATACAACCGGAGCAGCACTTTTCCAGAATTGATCTTGTCCAGGTTAAAATCGGTCATCTTGTAGGTGCGGATAGCGCCATTCGCTTCCACATATGAATCGATAACGGCCGTGACATAGTCGAGATATTTTACATCACCGGTAGCTTGCCAGAGGTCCAGCAGCGATTTTAAAAATAGTCCGGTAGTATACTCCCACTTGGCTTTGGGGTTGGGGCCGCCAAAGCTCAGCGAATCGCCGCGCCGGGCCATCTCGGAATCTGCCATACGGATCGACCATACGGTATACTCCCTGCTCCGTGAATCGCCGGGCGCTGCGGCAAAGCTGCTGTCTTTTTGCCCGCAACCCGCCAGCATGATTGGCAGACACAGCATCAAGACAATTGATTTCATGGAAGCATACTTCATCTCAAGCCCGCCGCAAGATTATGAAGAATGAATAAAAAGCTGACTAAATCGCTGCGACAATATGGAAAAATTCAGCTAAAATGTTAAGTGAAAAACTGTGAATAACAGTGAACAACGCGATAAAACCTGCGCGGGACGGCTGTCACCGGTTTCAATTAAATTTTGATTGTTCGTCAGAGATTTACTATATTGAAGACATCGGCCGAAGAAATCCAGTGGGGATATGTTGAAGTTGTAATACGCTGTATTCTAATGATTTGAGAAAATACACCGTGAAGCCTTTACGTACAACATAAGCGACAAGCGCAGATGAACAACGCGGACCTACAAAAAGAATGCATCGAAAAAATCTTCAACAGCAAGGAATTCTCCGGCTCCACCACTTATAAATCCTATCTCCGCTATCTAACGGACGCGGCAGCGGCGGGTAAAGAGTTAAAAGAATCGACCATTGCGATCGATTTCTTTGGAAAAGACGCCAGCTTCAATCCGGCGGAAGATACCATTGTCCGCTCCCACACATACAAACTCCGCAAGAAACTGGAAATATATTATCTCAAGGAAGGGAAGGAAGATAAATGTCGGTTGCGGATACCGAAGGGTCATTATGAGGTAAAATTCGTTTATCTTTCCGATGAGAAACTCACCTTCAGCAATTTCTACGCGCAACTGCTGCAACACAAAATCTATCTGCTGGCTTTTGCGTTGTTGAGCATGGTGACCGTCTATCTGGGAATTCAGAATTTCCGTCTGGGCAATACCTTGGAAAAATACCAGATCGTTGACGAGCGTGATCCAATCTGGCAGGACTACCTGCAATCCGATCTGCCGATCCTGATTGCGGTGGGGGATCACTTCTTTTTCATGGAGTACGGCAGTGACTACGATAATCTGCTGGCGATCCGCGACGGGAATATAAATTCCATCGAAGAATTGCGGGATTTTAACGCCAAACACCCCGATCGGAAAATTCAGCCGGCCGATGAGCCCTATTTCCCCTATCACAGCATCTGGAGTTTGCCGCCGCTACTGTCGCTCTTATATTCGGTCAATGAAAAACCGATCCTCCGGCGATCCTCCACCATCAGCCCACAGATGTTGAACGAATACAATATTATTTTCGTGGGCAGCATCAAGACGCTGTACACCCTGCGGCATATCATCCAGACCAAATCCCATTTCCGGTATGAGATTTCTCCCCACAAGATCGAATACCTTCCCCCGGATACGACGGCGGCGCAATTATTCAAGACCAGCTTGCATTCTACCGGTCCCAATGAAGACCTGGTGCTGGCGCTGAAGCTTCCGGGGCCGGCCAATAATGCGATTTTCATTATTGCCTCTTACCACTCCCTGGGCGCGCCGGAAATTGCCGCCTACCTGTCCAATCCGGCAACGCGGAGCGATTTGGAGGAGAAATTCATCGAAAAATTTGACCGGGTTCCCCAATATTTTGAGCTTCTCTTCCGCGTCACCGGGATCGACAAGACGGCATATAATACGGAATTGTTGATTTATAATGAGTTGCCAGCTGAATGAGCGTGCGGAAATCAGAAACGATAATAAAAACCCGCCATCAGCCGCAATTCGATACCCGGTTGGTTAATGGCTTTGTCGGCCGCCTCATAGGTATAGTCTTCCCGTTGATTCACGATCACACCATCCGGCGAATATGAAGTGTCATGCCCTTGCAGGGTGGTCTTTTTGAAGTAATCGATGCCGCTGCCCAGGCGCATGGATATTTTTCGGCTGATGGTAAATGACGACTCCAGCCCCAATCCGAATCCCCAATGGTTGCTGACCACATCAAAATCTTCATTGCCGCCGATGTATTTGAAATTACCCTTGAACTTGGTATAGCGGGGCCCCACAAAAAGCCGGGTGTTGGTCAATGATTTTATACTCACGGGAAACAGCAGGTCGAGACGATAGTTCCACATGCTGCCGTGCGCTTCCGGAACTCCGTTGGTTGCGTTATTGATAAAGATCCTTCGGGCGTCGGCAGAATTGCCGGGGTCCATCGAGCTTCGGCCGATGCCCAGGCGAACGGCGGTGGTAAATTCCTGGGCGAAATTGGCGGTCTCCCAATGCAGATGCCAGCCAGTGCCATCATAAAACCCCACATCCAATCCCAGGGTATGTTCAGCGGCGTGAACGCGGTTCGCCAAAGGCAGTGTAATGAAGAGAAACACGATGGTAAGTAATTTCAGATGATGCTGCATAAATCCTCCATGATTGAGCACTGTTATATATTTCACAATGCCGTCTGCAAGTTAAGTGCCACTGTGAATCGCTTGACAAATCTGGCTATTGATTTCAGCCAGAATAAGTTTGTGCAATTATGACACACTTGCCAGTTGGGGTGGGCACGATTTTGGAATGGTATTGCCCTCAGCGGATAATCGTCTTAACTTGAGTCCAATCACGTGTAATAAAATGAAACTCCGAAAGCGGCGGACATTTATTTTCTCCGCATGCCGGCCAAGGAGGTTTCATGAAGTCACCTCCCCGAATTTTCGCTATTTTAGGGGCGCTTTTGGTGATATCCGCCCTCAATGCCCAACAACCGCTGGGACTCACCAAACATGCCCGGGAAGTAGACAGGAACGATTGGGAAATTTGCAGCGATTCGGCCGGATATGACGGCAGCAGGAGCGGGAATATGTTCATTGATAATTATCCGCAGGTTCAAATCGACAAGAACAACAGTTGGTGGGGTGCCGGATATTTAAAAATGAATGCAGCTTACGACTATCATGAGCCCCGGGATTTTATCTATGATGCCAACGGCATGTGTCCAACCTACAGCAATCATTTCTGGCCTTGCCGATACGGCAGCGCCAAAAACCGCTCATCCTATTTCTCAACATTTTTTCAACTCTTCCATGTTTCGATCGGTGGATATATGCGCAACCGGGAAGGAAGTGAAGGGGCAAGGTATCGTCGAATTTTCTTCACCATGATTATCGACAGCACCACCGGTGAATCGCATGCCCTCAGCGAAAAATTTGATGGCATAAATTGGACATTTGACGCCGGCGACTCGATAAAATACGTCATGGCATTTGTCAAAGCCGGCGACCGGATCGGCGACGACAGCATCCCGGACAGTTGTAAAAGCGGTATGTTCCTGTACTTTGACGTTCGCAACAACGGTTCCTGGAAGCGGCAAAATCCCGATCCACTCAACAACATATGCTACAATGCCTCCGCAGTGGCCGGGGGCAATGATGTTTCCAGAGTTTTTCTGGGCTCGACCTCGCATGGCTACATTCAAAACTGGGAACCATCAGTCTCTTTGTGGGAGCGTAAGCTCGCCGAGGGGGAAATCGATTGTGCTGACGGCTATGTGCCGTATGGCATGAATCCTTTGTTGGGGAATATCCGGCGGATGGTATTTGTTCAGGGAGTGCTTGATGTAAACGATGTGAACGCTTTTTTCGATGATCCCTTGAATTTTGATACGGAGGAGTTGGAAACAGCCAATACGGTATGCCTGGATTTCCCGGATATCATCTACCAAAATCCGTATGGCTATAGCCTGGCAATCCCTTTTGCGCATTGGGAAGAATTTGCCAGTCCGGACAGTGGCAAAATCCAGCAAAACGGGGTGGTACATAATCTTCCCGGCATTAACGGCGCCCGGGCGATCCTACGGGCGAAATATACCGGCACCAATACCGTAACGGATATTCTCAAGTATGGGATCACCTATGATGTGGCATCATGGCATAACCCGGCCGACCGGGGCAATTTTAAATCAATCGCATTTTTTATCCGGGATTGGAAGTGGCCGCATCATTATCCGGTCTTTAAATTGGGGGTTGGCGCCACCATTCATAAGCGCAGCCATCCTACCGATACACTGGCGATCTATTTTGAATTAAGTGCGCACAATGAGAACAACGGCTGGATTATGTCCAACAGCAGACCCTGTCTGCAAGGCAAGTTAACCATACCCGATCCAAACGACCATTGGTATCACTATAACATTTCGCTGGACTCCTTGTTGAACCGCTATCCCCTATCCATGCATCCGTCTGGCAGTGCATACGATCAGATAAAAGCACTCAATTGGATCTCCCTCAAGGGCCGTTTTGATCTGGCGGATCTGATCTTGACCAACCGCCGTCAGACAACCGCCATTCCCCCCACGCCGGCAATAGCAGCAGACCGGGCCATTGTTACGGGTTCATATCCCAATCCGTTTAATGCCTCTACCACGATATTTTACAGTTTGCCGCTTACGACGATGATTGAGTTGACCGTATACAACATGCGAGGCCAAAAAATTACCACATTAGTGGATGAGGTCCAGGCGGCCGGAGATCACACCATTGTCTGGCATGGAGAAAACCAATCCAGTCGGCAAGTCGCCTCCGGCGTATATCTATACCGTTTAAAAACCGGCCTGAGTGTCAAAGCGCACAAGATGCTGCTCATCCGCTGACGATGAACAAAAAAATGTACCGCTATAATATATATCTTGTCTTTTAACTGAATCAGTCATCCGCGGGAATCCGTGTCATCTGCGTTCTATTTAAGTTACTATGGACCTCAAGATTTTTTGTCGTGTACTGTGCACCTATTCATAAGAGTACCGGATTCCGCTTTGTTGCTTTGTCATCTCACTCGTATTTCAAAGCATCCACTGGGTTGGCCAGGGCCGCTCTGATGCTCTGGTAACTGACGGTGAGCAGGGCAATGACCAGCGCCAGGATGCCGCTGGCCACAAAGATCCACCAGGACAGGCTGATCCGGTAGTCAAATCCCTGCAGCCAGTTGTTCATCACATAGTAAGCGATTGGCCAGGCAATCAGATTTGCCAGCACGACCCACTTGGCAAATTCCCGGGAAATCAGCAGCACTAACTGCCCCACGGAAGCCCCCAGCACTTTCCGAACCCCGATCTCCCGGGTGCGCTGTTCGGCGGTAAAGGAAGCCAGCCCGAATAATCCCAGCGACGCAATCAGGATGGCCAGGATCGTAAAATAATTCAGCAGCGTCCCCATATCTTTCCATCCCCGGTACATCTCATCAATATCCTGATCGACAAAATGATAGTCGAACGGATAGGCGGGAATCACCCGCTGCCAGGTGGATTCGACATCTTCGATGGCGGCGGGGATATCGCCGGCCTGCAAACGGATCACCATATAGTTGAGGCGTTTCGGATTTACATAAAGCGCCAGGGGTTCAATCTTGCGGTCCACCGGTTGAAAGTGATAGTTTTTCATCACCCCGATGATGGTGCCGTCGTCATCGCCATAGGACAGGCGCTGATTGAGCGCCGATTCCATCCCCATCACCCGTACCATCTCTTCATTGACCATATAGGCATTGGCTGTATCCGAGGGGAACTCAGGAGAAAAAGAACGACCCTCCAGCATATCGATTTTCATGGTTTCCACATAATCGAAGCCCACGGCATTGACCGAGATCAGGATCGAATAGTCGGGATCTTTACCGGGCCAATCGAAACCACTGGTATTGCTCCCGATATGGCTGGGAGTATGGCCGGAACCGGTTACCTGCAGCACGCGCGGTTCATTCAGCAATTCCTGTTTCAGGAGATCGAATTTTTCAGCGGTATCTCCCCGTAAGGGAATATAGAGCAGATGCGCTTTATCGTATCCCAGGGCCTTGGACTGCATGAAATTGACCTGGTAAAAGATGACGATGGTTCCGATAATCAACATGATCGACAGAGTAAACTGCAGCACCACCAGAACTTTCCGAAAGGCAGATCCTTTGCGGCCGGATGTCAGGGTGCCTTTCAGCACTTGCACCGGCCGTACTGAGGATAAGAAAAGGGCGGGATAACTTCCGGCGACAATCCCGGTCAGCAGGGTGACCGAGAGCATACCGATGAGAAAGCGCAGCTGGTACAAATCTCTGATGGAAAAATCTTTGCCCGCTAGCGCGCCAAACTCCGGCAACACCAGGGCAACCAGCAAAAACGCCAGGGCCATACCGAGCAATGCCAGCAAAACCGATTCGCCGAAAAACTGGAGGACCAACTGCCGCCGGGCAGCCCCCACCACCTTTCTCAACCCGACCTCTTTGGCTCGTTTAACCGATCTGGCCGTGGAGAGATTCATGAAGTTGATACAGGCAATCAGCAAAATAAACAGCGCTATTATGGAGAACACATAGACATAGAGAATTCTGCCCATGGACTGGGTGTAGCCAAAATAGCTGTGCAGGTGAATGTCGGTGAGCGGCATCAGCATGAAAGCGGTTTTGCGCCGTTTCTGAAAGCGCTCCAATCCTTCGGGGTCGTCCTGATACACCGCTTCAACCCGGCGGAAGCGCAGTTCGGTAATCTTTGCATTCACTGCCGCCACATCGGTGTTCTCATGCAGTTGCACCAAAGAGACGATGCTATTGGAACCCCAGCTTTCCAGAGAACCGAATTCGAGATCCTTCAAAAATCCGTACGGCAGGAGCATGTCAAACTGAATCGTCGAATTGGAGGGCACATTTTCCAGCACGCCCTCAACCGTAAATTCATATTGATTGTTGACGGTCAGCACCTTGCCCAGCGGATCTTCCTCACCAAAATATTTCCGGGCAATTTCGCGGGTGATCAAGAGAGAGTGGGGCTGTTGGAGGGCGTTATCCCGTTCTCCGCGGATCATGGCAAAGGAGAACATCGCCAGGAAATCCGGCTGAACCGCCAATACATTTTGTTCGAAAAAAGCCTTCTCTCCATAACGGCAGAGCAAGGTGCCGGGACTGGGCAGCGGCGTGGCATATTTAATCTCGGGAATTTCATCCTTACACCCCTGCGCCATGGGATAGGGCGTCACGTTGACATGAAAGGTTCGTTCGGAATAGAATTGATCCTGCTCAATCCGGTAGATCTGCCCGGCATTTTCATGAAACCGGTCATAACTCAATTCATCCATCACCCATAACATGATCAGCAGGCAGCAGCCAATTCCCAGCGCCAGTCCCAGCACATTGATGAAGGCATATCCTTTTTGTCTGGCAATATTGCGAAAAGCGATTTTGAGATAATTTTTCAGCATGGGGAAGCTCCGGATAATTATAATGATAATGAAGATACCAAGCAGCCTATGGGCATTATATTGAACGCTCATACTGAGGACGGTGTATATGAGGAAAATTTGCATGGGGCAAAGGGCATGAAGCATAGCGCCGTAATGTACAAGCGCATATTCCGACATCCGCACTGTAATACACCATGCTCCATGCCCCATGCGAAAATTCTGCGGAAGACAACACGGTGCTCAGTATAAGCGATATTGAATATCCAAATCCATAACCCATATACTCATTCACCCGGCGATATGTTACAGGCGATCCAATCATTGTCCAGGCGTCTCGTAATCCCGGTTTAAATCTCGAATCTTATTCAGATCGTCTTTAGAAGCCATGATCAGGATAGAGTCGCCCGATTTAAAGCGGTAATCCGGCCGGGAGGCGACCACTTTCTCTTTTTCCCTGTTTTCAATATCATAATGCTGCTTGATGAGGATAACCTCGACCCCAAAACGGTTGCGTAAATTTAATTCCTGCAGGGTATGGTTCACGAAGCCGCCGGGGACCTCAATCTCGCAGAGAATTTGCCCGTCGGTTAATTCCACCTGCTTGAACTTCCTCAGATGACTGATGTAACCGGAGACCGAGGTCACCATATCCCGCTTAAACACCTGCCGGTTATAGATGTCGATCACATCATTCTTTGAAACGGTGCCGATCAGACGTTTCTCATCCGTTGCATCGACCACCGGCAACTGATCGAGATTCATCTCGCCAAAGGCTTTCATGACTATATCCAGTGTATCGGTGGGGGTATAGCAATGACGGATGGGCATTAAGAGATCGTGCGCGACCAGAATATGCTCCAGGGTTTCCGATTCGTAGATAATTTTTCGGATATCGTGTACCGAGATGACTCCCAGAAGGTGATTTCGTTTATCCACCACAAAGAAATTGGGATGGGGGCTTCGTACTGTCAAATCGATTAATTTCCGAAAGGGTGTATCGGCATAAATTCGCTCATAATCGGTTTTCAGTACTTGCGAGACCTTGAGCGAATGCAAAACATTGATCTCCTGTCCCTGAAAAAGATTAATTCCCCGGCGGGTTAATTTTAAGGTATAAATCGAGTCTTTCTTCAGGCGGGTGGTGATGAGCACGCTGATAATGCAGGATATCATCAGCGGCAGGATAATCCGGTAATCGTTGGTTAATTCAAAAATGATCAGGATGGCGGTGATGGGCGCATGCATGGCGCCGGCAGCGACCGCTCCCATTCCGACCAGCGCATACGCCCCGGATGAAGCAGTGAGCTGCGGAAATAGTGAATGAACGATGCTGCCCACAAATCCTCCCAGGGTCGCGCCGATAAATAACGAGGGGGCAAAAATTCCTCCCGATCCCCCGGAGCCAATGGTAATGAAAGTGGCGGCAATTTTCAGAAAGATCAAAAACAGTAAAAAGTACCAGGCCAACCGACCGTTTAATGCCAGGGTGATGGTATCGTATCCCACGCCAAAGATATGGGGAAAAGATATCCCGATCGCTCCGATGATGAAACCTCCCATAACCGGTTTTAACCATTCCGCTATGTGAACCCGCTCAAAAAGGTCTTCGGTTTTGTAGAGAATATGAATAAACGCCAGCGCCGCCAGCGCCGCCAGAACACCTAGAATGACATAGGGGATCATTTCAAACACACTGACCAATTCATATTGGGGAATCACAAAAGCGGAAAAATTACCCAGGAAATGACGGGAGATCACCGTAGCCGTCACCGAGGAGACCACGATGGGGCTGAACTGGGCGATGCCAAAATCGCTGAGAATGACTTCCATAGCGAAAAGCGCACCGGCAATCGGCGCATTAAAGGTGGCGGCAATGCCGGCGGCGGTTCCGCACGCCACCAGGGTGCGCAGCCGGGTGCCGGTCACCTGAAGGAACTGCCCGATCACCGAGCCGAGGGCGGAGCCGATCTGCACGATCGGCCCTTCCCGCCCGGCGGAGCCGCCCGATCCGATGCTGACGGCCGAAGCGGCCACCTTGGCGAGCATCACCCGGGGACGAATCACCCCGGCGCGCAGCACAATCGCTTCCATCACCTCCGGCACCCCGTGGCCTTTGGCTTCCCGCGCAAAGTAGAACACGATCGGCCCGACAATCAATCCCCCCGCCGCCGGGGCCAGGAGCTTCACATACCAGGGCAATTGCAAGGCGTAATCCAGGGTGTATTTCCAGGAGCCGAAGAAGAGCGCTTCAAAAAAACGAATCGCATAGCGGAAAAAGACCGCCCCGAATCCCCCCAGGATGCCGATCAGCACCGCCACCACCACCATGAACGTATGCTCGGACATTTTCCAGCGGGATACTTCATTGGCGACCATGCGCCGGCCAGCTTTGAAGCGCGGGGGGATTTTCGATGATATCATCATTTCTCTATCGCGAATCGCGGCTTTGCTTTATTGAGCACATGATAAAGATAACCACAATCCCGCGCTTAACAAAACCGCTAATTCAGATAGGTAACCGATCTTGCAAATGTTTCCGCCAACTTCAGTCATTACCCGCGAACTTTTCCGTTGCCATTAAATTGATATTTTGCTCGAATTTTACCATCGTAAGGGGTATATTTTGGCTTCGATAACTCTATTCAGAAAGGAGAAAACCATGCAAACCCGTCAAAAATATTTCAATCTGACCAATAATATTAAAATGCCGATGGTTGGGTTCGGGACCTACCTCATTCCGAATGAAGACGCCCAACCCCTGGTAGAGCAGGCCATCCGCTCAGGCTACCGGCATATCGATACGGCGGAAGCTTATGGCAATGAGGAGGGTGTCGGCTTAGGGATCAAAGCAGCGTCAGCAGCAGTTGGAATTTCGCGAGAAGAAATATTTGTCACGACAAAACTTTGGCCCGGCAATGAAGCCTGGGGGCAAACTCCCAAAACATACGAATCGACCATCGCGGCATTGCAGGCCAGTTTGGCAAAGCTCCAACTGGATTACGTCGACCTGTATTTGATTCACGCCCCATTCCCCCAGACACAGCGACTCGAACAATGGAGCGCTCTGGTCGATCTTCAGCAGCAGGGCAAGGTGCGGGCCATTGGCGTAAGTAACTTCAACCAGACCCATATTGAAGAGATCAAAACCGCCGGACTCCCTTTACCCAATGCGAACCAGATCGAACTTCACCCCTGGTCGCAAAAACCGGCGCTGGTCTCGTACCTGACGAAGAAGGACATTTCGATTATCGCGTATAGCAGCCTCGTACCGCTTTCCACCTGGCGGGATGTCGAAGGTCAGGGGAGCGCCAAGACAGCACAGATGAAGGCGGACGGCGCCGGCGCGGATTCGCCGTTTAAGCTCATGGCAAAAAAATATGGTGTTTCGGAAGCACAAGTGCTCCTCCGCTGGGGCATCCAGAAGGGTTATGCCGTCCTTCCCAAAAGCGCCAGTGCGGAAAGAATTCGCCAAAACATCGATTTGTTCAGCTTTGAGATCGATGATGCGGACATGGCGGCTATCGAAGCGATGGATAGAGGAGAAGGAGTTGCCTGGAGCTCGGGAGATCCGACAAAGGCGGGTTGATCGAATGAGAAGGCATCGACGAGTTGACGACCTTACTGCGCAACATCAGAAGGTCGTTGAAGATGTCTTTGAATTGGATGGTCATGGTCTCCCGTTGATTTAAAGAAAAGGCAGCCAGGATCGTTTACGGTAGATCCGGTTGCTAAAATACCCGGTCTGCATACCGGCATGATGCAGTATGAACGGCAGTGAGAACGTTTTGCTGTCACTAAACCGGCCCCAGGCAAAGACCGATTCGCACTCGGCAAATCCGCAATGCCGGCATCGGTATACCTGCTGAAACCGATCATGGTGCCGTCGTTTGATCGCGCTGGATTTAATGCCGAACTTCCGGAAAATCTCCGGCAGCGTATTCGAAACCGTCTGGCCATTCAGGAGATAATTCAGAAAAGATTTCATATCGTATTCCTGCTCCACCATTGCGCTTGTCTCGCTCACCGCCCTGCTTTTGAACAGCCGGGAAGCCAGCAAGATGCTTTGAAGTGCTTCGATTGATAACACATCATCAAAAACCTTTAAGAACAAATCTTCCATTGCCCGGCCGATCGCCAGGTAGTAGTCGGTTCGAAATTCGTGATGTATGATAGTGCCGTCGATATTCAGACTGTATCCTTGCGACTCGTTTGGGTCATACCATAATATGCCGACTTTATGGATATTTTGATACTCAACGTATTGGTCTTTTTCCATGAATCCCTCCTCATCCATTAACACTGCGATGGTTCTGTCAAAATGATGTCCGCTTTTGTTCCGAATATATTTATCGATCAGGCTATCTTCAATATGTGTACCATAATTTTCGCCGATCTTTAAAGGTATGATACATGTGATATTAATAAATTCTCGATTTATAAATCTGACCGGGAGCTGAAGCGTGTGAATAATAATTTTTGTGTTATGCAATACCCGTAAATATTTGTATTTTGTTTCACAATCAATTGAAATTTTGTATTTGGGTAGATAGAGCGATAGAATTGAGGTTTCGAGCGTTTTCCCTTTGTAGCGACACTTTTCAAAGTGTCGCTACAAAGAAGACAGCTACCCCAATACGTAATTTTTGCGCTGAACCAATATTCGATTTTTTATATAATGTCTTGATTTTTCGGAGGATTTGTAGAACCATTCCTGAAATGGATGCTGGTTTACCATGTCTTTCGCATCGCAAATATTTCGCCATGACTATTCTGCGCTGAATTGAAATTAACTTAACAACTCACATGATGTGAACACCTACCTCCTGCTGCATCAGAGACTGAATTGTGCCCGGTAAATTGACCCGCCGGTTCTGCAAAAATGTTCCGCAAAAATCACCCGTTTTGCGAGGAGCGTTATTGCGTGCGCTGGTTACAGCGCGCATAAATCGGATCAATCTACCAATTAAGGAGGGTCGCATCATGAAATTGTATCTTACCTGTCTTTTCCTCAGCATTGTGTTCTGTATGGCCGGGATTGCCGGGATTGTGCGGGTACCGGAAGACCAGCCCACCATACAGGCCGGGATCAACGCGGCGCTCGACAGTGACACCGTACTGGTGGCGGACAATACCTATTTCGAGAACATCTATTTTAGAGGAAAAGCGATCACTGTGGCCAGCTATTTCATCCTGGATGCCGACACCAATCACATCAACAACACCGTTATTAACGGCAGTCAACCCAGCCATCCGGACAGCGGGTCGGTGGTTTATTTTATGTCCGGGGAGGATTCCACTTCAGTACTGTATGGTTTCTCTATAACCGGTGGAACGGGTACTCTGTTTACCTATCCAGGATACCCGTCGTGGAGAGCTGGTGGAGGGATTTTCATGTATCCCATCGGGGGACGAATTTCCCATAATAAAATATTTAACAACACGCTATCATACGATTGGGTTGAAGGTGTCGGTATTGATGCTATACTGACAGGAAGTCAACATCTCATTATCGAGAACAATTATATTCATTCAAACATTGGGGGTCAAAATGTAACCGGCTCGGGTTATTCTGGGGGCGGCGGAATCGCTGTAGGGCCGGATGGCAACAACAATATTCGTGTTGTCATTAGAAACAATAAAATTTGCAACAATATCCTGGAAGCAGAGGGCGGGTATGTACGTGGAGCAGGTATCTATTGTATCGGCTTAAATTCCGGTGGAAAGGTATTTATTCATGACAATATTGTAAGCGATAATGTATGCCAACCGTATCAGGAAAGCTCAGCCCACGTAGGTGCCGGAATTGCGATGCATGATATTGAACTGAAGCTCTTCAATAATAGAATCTTAAACAACCGGTTTATTGGCAGTCATGGTTATGGTGGTGGTGTAAGGTTATGGAATGCTCCGGTTGAGATTTACAATAATATTATTGCAGGCAATTCAGCAAGGAATGGCGGAGGTATTTCCATGCACAACATTCCTGTCGAAAGTATAAACTTCACGAATAATACCGTTATCGGCAATACAGCGGAATATCAAGGCGGCGGCATCTTTATAGGAGGGATGCATCCCGTTATTTTAAACACTATTTTGTGGGATAACCATGCACCAACCGGATCTGTATTCTATATTTATCAAGGAAATGTTACGGTACGTTATTCCGATGTTCAGGGTGGCTGGGTCGGCGAGGGTAACATTAATCTCGATCCGCTATTTGCCACCGGAGACTCGATGTTCCATCTGACCGATGCCTCACCCTGTGTGAATAGCGGTATAGATGCGCTGGAAATAAACGGGCAATGGCATTACTGCCCATCGGAGGATTTTGAAGGAGATGAACGGCCTTTCCCGGGAACGGTGGCGGATATGGGTGCCGATGAAACGCCGTTTCCCATGATCGGAATCGACCCACAGCCGTTTGCCGGAATCCCGACTGTTTACAAACTTGAGCAAAACTATCCCAACCCCTTCAACCCCGCCACCACCATCGAGTTTGCCCTGCCCAAAGCCAATTTCGTCACGCTGAAAATTTACAATGTGACCGGTGCGGCGGTCGCCACCCTGGTGTCGGAGCAACTCCCGGCGGGCAGTTACCAATACCAGTGGGATGCCCGGGGATTGGCCAGCGGGGTGTATATTTACCGGATGGAAACGGATGACTTTACCCAGAGCCGTAAGATGCTGCTGATCCGTTGATTTCTGACCGGGGTAGCGCAGACATTTATTTGCACTTAAACAACCGGGTCCTGCAAGGGACCCGGCTTTTTCTATAATTTCCCAGCCTTCGCGCTTTATTTAAGGCTCATCTATCTCATTTGCAAGCCGTAAGGCATTTTGATACAGGCGCTCACCGACATGAAAACCGGCATCATTGAGTTGATTCAGCAATGGTTTGATTTTGTCAATCAGCCCATCTTTTTTTGCTTTCAGGAGCAAACCCACTGTTCCGGTTATTTTTAGACCAATATCCTGGGCGATCCTTCGGGCTTTTTTGTCATCTAATATGGCCACACAATCCTGCATCTCCAACGCTAAGGCAATCACCTCGGATTCACCGGCATCAATCTGGATCATTAGGGTTTTAATGGCAATCGGATTGTGCACTGATGTGACTTTAATCCAGTTTACCTTCTTGCCGAATTCGCGGTGAACTGCTGTGGGCACATAAATTTGCTCAAAAAGCTGTTTCAGGAGGGTAAGCTGCCCGATCCGGTCAAGGGCAATCAGACAGGTGCTATCGGATATGATACACTTGCTCATAAGTTCATTTCTTGCTCAAGGTCGGCAGCAGGATAATCAAATACCGGCACCTTATATTTGCCGAGCAGTTCCATAAAAGCGGTTTTGGAATAACCGGCGAGTGAGGCAGCCTGCCCCAGTGACAGCTTCCCTACTTCATAAAGCTTTATCATTAAAAACAGCTTCGCCTCATCCAAGGTTATTTCTGAAGGCAATTCCAGTTTTAAAACAGTCATACTTTAGCTCCTTGATTTTAAGCAAATTAGGCTAAATATTCCATTCAAACAAGATAAAATTACAGCATTTTCCCATTGCCCTACCCTTCCCAATTGCTTAAATTCCTCCCGCAGTGCAGAATTTGCCTCCGTAGCTCAACTGGCAGAGCAGCTGACTCTTAATCAGTAGGTTCGGGGTTCGAGTCCCTGCGGGGGTACACCAACCCTCGGTTTAACGCAGCGAAAAGCGTGCTGCGATAAACCGAGGGTTGCTTTTTCAGGATTATGCCCGAATTCACGATACCTGGAAGCTGACACTATCCGGATTCCATCATTCGCGTACATTCGCGTAAATTTGTGGCAAAAGAATCCCTGTGCATCGGCGTTTATCCGCGGCAAAAAATATCCTCCCTCAACTTTTCCCCGCTTACCCCGTATCCTGGCTAACGGTTTTTGAAAATGAGGTAGATCGAAAACAGACACAGAGGGGTATCTTATGTTTAGCAGTTACTTGAAAATCGCCCTGCGCAATATGCGGCGCCAGAAGGGGTATGCCTTCATCAACATCATCGGGCTGGCGATCGGGTTGGCCTGCTGCATCCTGATCCTGCTCTACGTGCGCGACGAACTGAGCTACGACCGCTTCAACGAGAAGGCCGAGCGCATCTACCGGGTGGGGCTGCACGGGATCATCGGCACCAACGAATTTAACGGGGCTGCCAGCTCCGCACCGATGGCCGCTGCCCTGGTGCAGGAATATCCGGAGGTGGTCGCCGCCGTGCGGATCAACAATTTCGGCTTCCCGGTGCTGCGCTACGGGGAGAAGGTGTTCAGCGAGGAACGCTTCTTCTGGGCCGACTCCAATTTCTTCGATATTTTTACGGTGCATTTTCTGCAGGGCAATCCCAAAGACGCCCTCAACCGCCCCAACACGGTGGTGATCACCGAATCGATGGCAAAGAAGTATTTCGGCGATGAGAATCCGATGGGCAAACTGCTCAACGCCGACCGGCGCCGCGACTACGAGGTGACCGGGGTGATCGAAGATGTGCCCCACAATTCCCACTTCCATTACGATTTCCTGGGTTCCCTGATCAGCTATGAGCAGGCGGCCAATAACACCATCTGGCTGAGCAACAATTTCGCCACCTATTTACTGCTGCAGGAGGGGTATCCCCCGGAGCGGCTGGAAGCGAAGTTCGAAGACCTGGTGCGCAAGTATGTCGGGCCCCAGATCCAGCAGGCCGCCGGGATCAGTTACGACCAGATGGTGTCATCCGGCGGGGCCTACGGCTTCTTCCTGCAGCCGCTCACCGACATCCACCTCTATTCCGACCTGGAAGGGGAATTCGAACCCAACGGCGATGCCGGGGCGGTCTATGGATTTGCGGTGATCGCGCTGGCGATCCTGCTGATTGCCTGCATCAACTTCATGAACCTGGCCACCGCCCGCTCCGCCCGCCGGGCCAAGGAGGTGGGCATCCGCAAGACCCTCGGCTCCAACCGCGGCCAGTTGGTGCTGCAGTTCCTGGCCGAGACCATCTTCATGAGCTTCATCGCCATTATTCTGGCGTTGATCGTGGTGGAACTGGTGCTCCCCTTCTTCAACAACCTGGCCGGAAAAGCGCTCGACATCCAATATTTCAGCAATCCGTACACCCTGCCCGCATTGGCGGCGCTGGGCATTGCCGTCGGCATCCTGGCCGGCAGCTATCCGGCCTTCTTCCTGGCCGCCTTCCAACCGGTGAAGGTGCTCAAAGGCGGCAAGGCCTCCGCCAACGGGCGCTCCCCGCTGCTGCGCAGCGTGCTGGTGGTGTTCCAGTTCCTGATCTCGATCTGTCTGATTATCAGCACCTTCGTGGTACGGGAACAGATGAGCTATATCCAGAACAAGAAGCTCGGCTTCACCAAAGAGCAGGTGCTGGTGGTGGAGAAGACCGACGACCTGGCCGATCAGCTTCAGGCATTTAAAGAGACCCTCCGCCAACAGGCCGGGGTGATTGCCGTAACCAACAGCACCAACCTCTTCGGGGAGACCTTCAACAGCAACGCCCACATCCTGCCCGGCGCTTCCGGGGAAGAGACCCATATCCTTTGGACCATGTTCGCCGATCATCAGTTTGCCAATACCTACCAGATCGAGATGGCCGCCGGGCGTTTTTTCTCGGAAGACTTCCCTACCGATTCCCAGGCGGTGGTGCTCAATGAAACCGCCGTGCGCGCGCTGGGTCTGACCGACCCGGTGGGAGGAGAGTTGCTTCGCATGGGAACCTCTCCCGATCAGTCAAGGCCTTCCCGCATTATTGGGGTGATGAAAGATTTTCATTTCGAATCCCTGCGCCAAACCATCCGCCCGATGGCGATCTACCTGTCGACACCCCAGATTCGCGGCCGCTACACCTCGGTGCGCATTGCCCCGGGCGATATTTCCGGTACCGTTGCCAATGTCGAAAAAATCTGGAAAGAATTCGCCGGAGGCCAGGCATTCGAATATGTGTTCTTCGACCAGGAATTTTCCCGGCTCTACGCCACGGAACAGCGCACCGGGCAGATCCTGACCATCTTCTCGGTGCTGGCAATCCTGATCGCCTGCCTCGGTCTGTTCGGCCTGGCCTCCTTCACCACCGAGCAGCGCACCAAGGAGATCGGCATCCGCAAGGTGCTCGGCGCCTCAGTGGGCAGTGTGGTGGTGCTGCTATTCAAGGAATTTGCCAAGTGGGTGCTGATTGCGACCGTGCTGGCCTGGGGATTGGCCTACTACGCCGCCGGGCAGTGGCTGCAGAACTTCGCCTACCGGGTGGATGTCGACCTGCTGATTTTCCTGGGGGCGGCGATCCTGGCGCTAATCATCGCCTTCATCACCGTCAGTTATCAAACGATCAAGGCGGCGGTGTCGAATCCGGTGAATGCGTTGCGGTATGAGTGATAGTTGTCAGTTGGCAGTTGTCAGTTGGCAGTTGTCAGTTGGCAGTGATCAGTGGTCAGATATCTTGTGAATGGGTGAATGGGTATATGGGGAGATGGGATTGCTGCACTGGTGCCACGCTCTGCGTGGCGCCGGGTTTTTCGACGCTCCGCGTCGCGGCGCTCGGAGGGTGATCTAAGCTGAGCATTATATAGTATGTCACATCATTGCGTAAGAAGAATAGACACCCGTCACTGCGATGACGCAGAGCGTCAGCATTTGCATTCGGCGCAGAGCGCCGAACGAGAACGTAACCGGTCACGATCACTGATCACTGAAAACTGACTACTGATCACTGACCACTGAAAACTGACCACTGCTTGCCACCTCCGCCGGCAGATCACCCGGCGCGGCGAAGCGAATATCTTTAAATCCTCTCCCCTTCTCATCC
Organism: Calditrichia bacterium; assembly: GCA_020635015.1. Taxonomy (GTDB): domain Bacteria; phylum Calditrichota; class Calditrichia; order RBG-13-44-9; family J075; genus JACKAP01. The sequence continues at coordinate 423,343 of JACKAP010000003.1, forward strand.
GTCACCCGCAGGTAGAAGCCCCAGTCGAAATCGGAGTTGGTGACTTTGATCAGCAGTTTGTTGGTACCTTCCCGCAACAACACAGTTACCAGATCGCGGTCCGGCGAAGCATCGCGCTTGAGATAGTGCTGCCAGATCAGTTCATCATTGAGCCAAAGCTTGCCGGTTTCGTCGCAGCCCAGGCGGATTTGCACCTTGCGTTTTTCCGGCGAGTGGATGTAGATGGCTGCATAGCTGACTGTCCAGAGGGAATGCCCGTTCAATTTTTTCAGATTCACATAGCCGTCACTCGCGCCGTCATCCCCGGGGCGCCACTCATACAAGCGCCCCTGGTCTCGATAGGAAGCATTCAGATCCAGCGCGGTTTCGGGGATAAAGGCATGCTCAAAGCCGGAGCGGTTTCCCATCGAAAAGGGCCCGATCACCCGCCAGTATGATTCCGGCGGCGCCCCCACTTCGGCATATTCTGCGGCCAGAGCGTCATCCCTGCCGCTGCGCTCGTAATAGCGGGCTTGCAGATAATGGCTGATCAGCGCCAGATCTTCCCGTCCGGTATCACCGGCCAGCTTCAGCAGTCCCTGGATAAACGGATTGCGCTGCGGCGTATCAATCTGGTCATAATCCAGCGCTTCGAAGACATATTTCCAGGCAGATCCCCATCCCTGTTTGTTCTCAATACTGATCAACTGCAGCAGCGGATCAACATTCTGCGCCAACAGTTTTTGCGCCGGTGCGCTTTTCCCGCTGCGATGATAGGCCAGCGCCAGGGCAAATTTCAACAATACTTCAGTATCCGGCTTGTGGGAGTGGGTCAGGGCTTTTTCCAGCAGCGGGATCAATGCTTCGCTCTGCTCTCGCATCATCAACCCTAGATTGATCAGTGACTTGGCCGCCAGTGCAGAGTCGCTGTCGATATGTTCCTGCACGTAGGTCAGGGCGGTTTGGGCGAGTTTTTCCGCTGCCAGGGTATCGCCGGCATCCTGATGCATCTCAACCGCCAGCATGACAAAATACATGTTATCCGGATGATTGTTTACCACGCCATCCACCCCGGCCAGCGCCCGGGCGGTCTCCCCGAAACGGTAGCGGATCATCGCTTCCAGGATGTCATAATATTCGGTCTCGTTGTGGGTCGTCTTGGCCAGTTCCCGGGTGCGGGCCAGATAGGTCAGCGCCTGCTGAAAAAGGCCTTTTTCCACCGCCAGTTCCATCAGCCGATTGACCGAATTCCCGAAAGTCGGCCATTTGGCCAGGGCGGCACGGAACTGCTGCTCCGCTTCTCTCAGGCGCCCGGCGCGCATCAGGGTCTCCCCTTTACTGTCGTAGGGATTGGGCTCATCCGGCGCCATCTCGCGGTATTTGTCGAGATATTTGATTGCTGAGTTAAAATCGCCCCGTTCGGCATACAAATAGCCGATATCGTTATAAACCAGCTTGCGATTGGGATCCAGTTCCAGCACGGTTTCGAACTCGTTGAGGGCTGCATCGAGATTACCCAGTTTGCGGTAGAGCCGGGCCAGTTCCAGGCGGACATCGAGGTCGGTCGGCAGACGGTCGACCGCTTTTTCCAGTTGGTCGATATATTCCACCACGCTCTCTTTCTGGCGGGTTTCCAGCAGTGCCAGGTGAATGCGGCCGCTCTCCGGAAGCCGGTCACGGTATTGCTGGGCCTTCTCCAACGCCGCCAGATACTCCTTACGCCGCCCCAGTTCCTGCAGCAGCTTTGCCAATTGCAAATAGGCGGCGGCAAAAGTGGTATCGGCTTTCAGGGCATCTTCCAGACATGTCACCGATTCCTGGTAGAGGAATTTCTCCCGGTTCTCCAGCGCGGCCGAATAGCAGCGAAAAGCTTCCACTGAACGAGTCATTGCCGCCAGGCCGGTTTCCTCACTCTGACCGTCCCGCGAATCGTTGCGGCAGAATTCCCGCACCCGCCCGGAGAGATCCGCTACCATGGTGAAGATCTGTTCCAGGCCGCTGCCACAGACCTTTTCCTGGCGGATTTGCCCGCTATTCTGGGTATCGAACAGCTTCACTTCGATACACAAGCTGTCGCCGGCATGATAGAATCGGCCAGAGATGATGATCTCCACCAGCACATCCTGGGCGGAAATCAGCGGTATCTCCTCCGAACCGCCATGGGCCGCACCGCCTTCCGGGCTGCGGTTGGTGGTGATGACGTTGAGGTACGGCGACTGACTGAGTTCGCCCTCCAGCATGTCGGTCAGACCGCGATGCAGCCAATCCAGGGCCGGATCACCGGTCTGGTTCTCGAACAGCAGGATGGCGATGGTGCGCTGCCGCGCCGCCGAGACCTGCAGCACGCTGGAATTGGCCTCCTGACGGCTGTCCACCGCTGTATCCGGGGAAGCCAGGCGGATCTTGCGCCCATTATCGCGCTGGCAACTGCTGGAAAGAAGCAAGGTTATACTGATGAGGATATAAAATGGGACGGTTCGAAAGTTCATTTTTCGACCTTTATAAATGTTCGCGAACATATTGTATACGCTTTGATATTCAATCAGTTACAGGATAAATTTATTAGATCTCTCCGCTTGCTATCGTGTTTTTTCTGATTATTATACTGCGACGGCATGTTACGCCGCCCTTTCAGGGCTCAGATGATTGTGCTGACCCAGCCCCGGGTGGCGTTCGCCGATGGCAAACGTCACCCGGGGCTGGGGTACCGCCGCCCTTTCAGGGCTGGTTCTGAATTGTCTCACAGATCCGTACCGTGAGCGAAGCGAGCAAACATCGCTGGCAAAGCCAGCAAACATCGTGAGCGAAGCGAACAAACATCGCCCAAAGGGCAAATATCGTGAGCGAAGCGAACAAACATCGCTGGCAAAGCCAGCAAACATCGCGCGCAGCGCAAACTTCACTCACAATGCACCAGCACCAGCGTAATATCATCATGGGGCTGCCGGCCGTTCAGGAAGCCCTTCAGTGCGTTGAGAATCCCCTGGCGCATTTCCCGCACATCTCCCCGGGGGGCTGTCGAGAGCGAACGCAGCAGCCCGTCCTCCCCAAATTCCAGATCGCCACCGTTGCGGGCTTCGGTGATGCCGTCGGTATAGAGGATCAGGGTTTCATCGCGATTGAGCGCCAGGTCGACCTCTTCCAGTTGGCCGGCAAAGAGCGGTCCGGGATCCAGGCCCAGACCGATCCCCCGGGGGGTGAATATCTGGTGGTCGCCATTCGTTGCGATGCGCAGCAGGGAGTTGTGCCCGGCCCGGGCAAAGGTAAAGCGCTGCTCCGGCAGGCAGATCACCCCATAGATCATGGTGACAAACGCCCGCCGGTCGAGATTGCGGTAGAGTTTCTGGTTGAGATCGATCAGTAACTGACGCGGCGAGTGATGAACCGAAGTGAGGTGCAGCATCATCCCTTTGATCTCCGCCATGTAGAACGAGGCGGAGGTGCCGTGCCCGCTGACGTCGGCAACCACGATCCCGATATGATCCCGGTCCAGGCGGAAGAAGTCGAAATAATCGCCTCCCACCTCCCGCGCCGGCTGGCAGAAGCCGTCGAAGCGGTAACCGGCCACTTCCGGCATGCGCACCGGCAGCAGCTTTTGCTGCATCTCCCGAGCAATTTCCAGCTCACGTTTCATTCGTTCCTGCTCGCGCAATTCCTCGTAAAGCCGGGCATTCTCCAGGGCAAAAGCGGCCTGATTGGCCAGGATCGAAGCAAAATGGCGCTGCTGTTCGCTATACCCCTGCTGATTCAGCGGCAGGGCCAGAAACAGCAGGCCGAGCAATTCATCCTTCACCATCATGGGAATCACCAGCCCATCCTCGCGGTGCCGGTCGTGGCGCAACGCCTGCATGACCGCTTCCGGAGCCTGCCGAATCATGAATCCCTTACTCTCCCGGCGCAGGTAGGCGAGGGTGTCCCGGTCGACCTCCAGCGGCGGGAATTCGATCTGCTGTGCATCGCCGGTGGTGATCTCGTAAAACAGCGTCCCTCCGGAGCGCTTGATGTAAAGCCGCGCCCCGGCGGCGCCGATGGCGCTCTTCAAACGCTCCCGCACCAGCGGCGCCAAACGATCGGATTGAAAGGTGGCGCTTAATTCGTAGCCCAGGTTCTCGATGATCTGCCGCTCGCGCAGGCCGGCGATCATCTCATTGAACGAGCGGGTCAATTGGGCGATCTCATCGTGGGTCTCCGCTTCCACCTGTTGCTCCAGGTTGCCGGTGCGGATAGCGTTCATAGCATGATTCAGGCGCTCCAGCGGACGGGAGAGGCGGCGGCTGATCCATGCCGAGAGGGAGCTGAAGAGTAGGATAAACAGCAGCGCCATCACTATATTCCAGACAATCTGCTCCTGCATCGCTTCATTGATCTCAATGATCGAGAACCCGACGCTGACGCTGCCCAGCACCCGGTCGCCTACCTGAATATTGACCCGTTCGCGCAGCAGGTCGGCACGGCTTTCTTCAGCCACCGCCCCGCCGTCAAGCCGCCGTACTAAATCTGCCTCCATCCGCCGGGTAAAAATCGGCTGGTCCAGTTCGATCAGGTTGTTGTTCAGCTCGTGAGCACGAATGGTATTGCGCTCGTCGAAAACGGCGATGTATACGATGTCGGGATTGAAAGCGAGCAGCTGGCTGATGTAATTCTGATACACGCCCCAGTCCTGGCGGTCGAGCAGCTGCAGGGTGGCAATATTGCGGGCGATGCGCTGCACCTGCAACTCGATTGCTGCCCGGCGGGCATTGATCTCGCGGATGGTGAAGAAATAGGTCACATTGGTCATGACCACTGTGACCAGCAGGGTCGAGAACAATATTAGTTTGGTTCTCAGGGTGATCTTCAAGCAGCGCCTCCGTTAAACGCACCCGCTTAATTTAGGATGAGATTATAATTTTTCCAACATAATTGCCCGCACAAATCTGCGGTAATATTTTTTTGCCTCATGACGATATTTTTCTTTACAAATCCGCAAAAACATGCTATCTTCGCCAAGTTGCGCTATTATTGCACGGCTACCATTTATTTCGCAGTAAAAGGATACGCGCTAAACCGGATATAATGCATGCTTGTGATGTGCCGGAAAACTCCTTTTCCGGATTCTCTTGTGCCTTTGAGGTCTCGCCTTTTCAGGGAATAGGTATTGCAGGGAGCTACTGTATTATATCAACCCTTTCCACAGGAGTCATTCCTTAGTCGTTTTCTTTCCGTTTAGTGGTCTTGTTTCAACTTTTTAGCGGTTGAAGCGGCGGTGAATAGTATCCGCCGTTAATGGCATCCATCCACCCTTTCAGTAAGGAGAAATACGCTATGAGTCAACTGTCCTACCCGGCAACACCGCAGCAGAAAAATTCTGTAAAGATCACCGCCATGGTGATTGTGTGCGCGCTTTTATTTGTTTCCAGCGCCTGGGCGAATGCCCCCCGAGGGCAACAACAGCATCCGGAGGCTGCCTATGCACCGGGTCGGCTGCTGGTCAAGCTGACTGAAAATGCCGTAAGTTCCCGCAGTTTCCAGATTCAAAGCGCCCAAGACGGGCGGGTACAGACCGGTCTGGCTTCCCTGGATGCGATTCATAACGCCGTCAATGCCGTGCAGATGAACCGCGCCCATATTGAGGTGAAGAACCGGGCGTTGGACGCCCAGATCGGGGTCTCCCGCTGGTACATGGTCGAGGTGCCTCAGGATGCCAATATCGAGGCAATTGCGGAACGCTACCGCAGCGATGCCAACGTGGAAGCAGCCACTCCGGACTGGCAGGCCTTCCCGGCGGCGATCCCCAACGATCCGATCTATGCCAGCCAGTGGGGGCATAACAATACCGGGCAGATGAAAGATTACTGCTGGAGCTGCGGCGGCCATCCTGCCGGCAGCCCGGTGGGCACCCCCGGCTTCGACAGCGATGCCCAGATCGCCTGGGACGGCACCCAGGGCTACGGCAGCGCTTCGATCATCATCGGGATCATCGATTCCGGGGTGGATATCGACCATCCCGACCTGCGCCTGGTGGCGGGATGGGACTACGGCAGCAATGACAGCAATCCGGATGACAACAGCGCCTCGCCGGGCCACGGCACCGCCTGCGCCGGGGTGGCCGCCGCCCGCGCCAACAATGGCCTCGGAGTGGCCGGCATCGCCGGGGGCTGCAGCGTGATGCCCCTGAAGGTGGCCAACAATGCAGGGACGATGTATTTCTCCTCGATCCAGAACGCCCTCTACCATGCCGCCGACAACGGCGCAGACATCGCCAGCATGAGCCTGGGGGCGGCGATCAGCAGCGATCCCGCCACCGACAATGCCATCCTCTATGCCTACAATTCTGGGGTGACCATCCTGGCCGCCACCGGCAATGAGAATAAGAGCACCATCAGCTATCCGGCGATCAACGCCTACGTGATCGGGGTCGGCGCCGCCTCGCCCTGCGGCGATCGCAAGCGCAGCAGCAGCAACAGCAGTGAAGTCAATCCCGGCGTCTCCACCGATCCCCGCGGTTACACCTGCGACGGCGAGCGCTGGTGGGGCTCCAACTACGGCACCAACAGCCAGGACGCTGCAGGGGCAGTAGACATCATCGCCCCTACCATCATGCCCACCACCGACATCGGCGGCTCCGGGGGGTATGATCCCAGCGACTATTCCATGTGGTTCAACGGCACCTCCTGCGCCACGCCTTATGCGGCCGGGGTGGCCGCGCTGATCAAATCGAAGAATCCTTCCTGGACCCCGGCCCAGGTGCGTGCCCAACTGGTTTCCACCGCCACCGATGTGCAGAATGTGGAATCCGGGGCCGGATGGGACCGCTACAGCGGCTACGGGATGGTCAATGCCGGCGCGGCGGTCGGCGGCGGAGGTTCCAACACCCCTCCGGTGGCCAATGCCAACGGGCCCTACAGCGGCACGGCGGGCGTGGCGGTGAGCTTCAGCAGCGCCGGCTCTTATGATCCCGACGGCAGCATCAGCAGCTACCTGTGGAATTTCGGCGACGGCAGCACCAGCACTTCGGCCAATCCCACCCACGTCTATGCCTCGGCCAACACCTACAACGTCAGCCTGACTGTCACCGATAACAACGGGGCGCAGAACACCGATAACACCACTGCCACCATCACCGGCGGAGGCGGCTGGACGGTGATCACCTACGACAATTTCGAGAGCGGGATGGGCAACTACACTGACGGTGGTTCGGACATGTCACGCTATACCGGCGGCACCTATGCCCACCAGGGCTCGGCGGCAGCGGATATCCAGGATAACAGCGGCACCGCGTCTTCCTTCTACCACACGGCCAATCACAATGTTACCGGGTATAGCACCCTGGAAGTGGATTTCTGGTTCCGGATGGTCAGCATGGAATCCGGCGAAGATTTCTGGGTGCAATTCTATAACGGTTCGGCCTGGCAAACCGTCGCCGCTTTTGCCCGCGGTGCGACCTATGGCGGCGTCACCTTAAACAATAATGTGTTTTATCATGTGACGATCACCCTCAGCAATACCCAGTACAACTTCCCCACCAACGCGAAACTGCGCTTCATGTGCGATGCCAGCAACAATTCGGATGATGTCTACATCGACGAGATCGAGTTCCGCGGGTTATCCTCCGGCGCCGCCGGCAGTCAGATCCAGCCGATCACGCTGAATGCATTAAACAGCAATCAGCCGGAAGTGTTCGAACTGGCGCAGAACTATCCCAATCCCTTCAACCCCACTACGACCATCCAGTACAGCCTTCCGGAAGCGACGCAGGTGCGGCTGGATATTTACAACATGACGGGGCAAAAGGTGCGCACCCTGGTCTCGGGCGGCATGGAAGCAGGGCAGCATAGCGTGCAATGGGACGGCACCAATGAATTTGGAGAGAAAGTGACCAGCGGTATGTATATCTACCGGATCGTTGCCGGAGACTTCGTACAAACCCGCAAAATGGTTCTGCTGAAATGATATGATAAGGGATGGGCCGGACGACGGCCCATCCCTTATCAATCGACATTATTCTTTTCGCATCCGATGTAATTTTTAACATTAGCCCCGGACTTAAAGCCTGGGGCTAATGAAACCCTGACATTTCTAATTTTGCACAACCCGGATCATTTCTTCCGCCGGATCCAGCCGGTCAGGCCGGAAAGCCATCCTCCTCCCTGCCGGTGCCATTCCGTCCAGCGGGCGTTGTGGGCCAGTTCTGCTTCGATTTTTTTTCGGATTTTAGGGTCGAGGTTGTGGAAAGCCGTCATCAGATATTCCCAATAGATTGTTTCCAGCAAGCCGTTGTTGGGATTTTCCCGGTGAGCGTCGTTTAAAAATTTGAAGAGAATTTTAAAAGCATCAACGGATATGACACTGTTTCTGGGCAGCTGTTGCAGGGTATGCCCCAGGCGGTCCCACATCAGCGGCTCGTGGATTTTGCGCAGATTATTGAGAAAGTGCGGCAGCGCTTCGTCTTTTCCCTGTGCGGTCAGAAAACGCAGGATTGCCTTGCCCATCACCTGGCTGCGACTGCTGTGGTTGCGCGTCGGAAGCGTCGCAAAGGTTTCCTGCACACTCGCCAATTGCTGGTTCACGCTCTTGTACATGCTGAAATCGGCCATCCAGGTGGTCAGCTTCAAACAATTTTCTAATTTAGCCCGGGTGCCATCCTCCAGGGTCTGATGCAACGGGCTACTCTCCAGGTCCTTCAAAATTTGCAACATCCGCGATGTAATGCTGCCGCTTTCACTCGCCAGCAGGTCCTGGGCATGCAGTAAACCGTTAACGGCAGATTCGACAAAACGGTTGCTGCGCAGGATCACTTTCGGAAGCGGGCCCGCCAACGCCAGGGCGTCATCCGGTTGAATGAGACCTTCCGGCCAGGCGGTACGAAAAAAGCTGTCCAGCTCCCGGACAGGGATCGCTCCGTCCCCACTCCCGGCCAGTTTTTTGAGCAAGGCCAGGGCATCTCCGGCTTTATTGGAAGAGCGGCTCACGTTCAGGGCCTCCGTATTCAATTCCGGATCGAGCGATGGCGCCGGTTGCGGCCGGCGCTGCTCCAGAAGCTGACGCAACCGTTCCGTCTGGATGGGATCAATCTCCCCGGTGTCACGAACGGCCTGATATAACGCTTGCAGTGCCCGGGCCGCCTCACCGGAGTTCTCTGCCTGCTCCTTCAAGACATTGATTATCACATCAAGCAATTGAGGAATCCGAAACAGCCGCCGCTCAATGAAGAAACGCAACGCCGGCATTCGAGCCGTGGGGGGCAGTTCCAGCGAGCGGTACATCAGATAAAGCGCCATGAGGTGGTCCAACTGCCCGACCTCAACCGCAATGTTAACCCGGTCGACAAATCCCTTGAATTTCAATAACCGGCCGATATCTTTCTCCCGGTACCAACGGGTTATGGTACGGGCAAACAAGGTGTTCTGCGGGAGTTTGGGAAAGCGTTTAGCGAAAAAATCGAACAGATAGTGCCGAGACGGTTCCGTGCCTGCCCCAAGCGCGAATTCGGAACCGGCAGCGGTGCCGCAGATCAGGGCATCGCTGCGGTCGGGGTTACGGCTATAGGTCGTAAAAGTCAACCTTTCCAGCAGGTTGTTGGGCAGCACCAGCGCCAGGCAGCCGACCATCATCGCCACCGCTTCGTCCGGCGCGGCAATGATCAGGCGCCGCTGCGGATTCAAACCGGTCTGGAAGCAATTGATCAGGTTTTCAAATTGAACCAGATCGACCAAGCTGGTTAACAAGTCGCACGCCTTTGCAATCCGCATTTCTGTTTGGGCTGGACCGATCGCACCCGCGCCGGCCAGGGGGGCCAGTTGTTGATGGCCCTGCGGGTTCCCTTCCTGCCAGAAGTCCGCCTCCCAGGCCAGCAGGTGCATCATGCGCGTCGTAAATTCGGACGGGTCTTTACTCACCAAGAAATGGGTGAAAAAATTGCCGGAGCGTCCACTGTCATCCGTGCCGAGATATTTGCTGCGCAGCAGCACCGCCTCCCCGCCGGGAAGACGGTGAAACGCGAGCGCCACCGGGAAGTGTGCAATTTCCTCCGCTGTAGGCCGGGGTGAACAACCGGGAGGAACCGTATATTGTGCGTAGGGTAGCAGTTGGCTCAAGATTGCTTGATCCAATCCCGGGCTGGCAGCGCTAAACTGAAATCCCCGGCTGCCGCTCAGCCCCGCTGTCGCTGATGTATAAAAAGCCTGTTCAAAGGCCATAAGAACTCCTGGGCACCGCCGCTATCGGCGGCGCATTCACTACAATTCGCAATATTCACCGTCATTGGCGAGATTGGCGCAGGGATAGCGCCAGTCATCGCCCGGCTCGTCAAATAGCGCCTGCGTCTCCCGGGGGCCCCAGGTGCCGGCCGGATAGCCGAAAATCTGTATCTCCGGACGCTCCTGCCAGGCACGCAGGATCGGATCGACAAACTTCCATCCCGCTTCCACCGCATCCGCCCGGGCGTAGAGGGTGGCGTCTCCCAGTATACAATCCAGCAACAGTCGCTCATAGGCAGAGGGAATATAGGCGTCGGTCAGATCGGAATAATGAAAATCCATATTCACGTTCCGGATCTGGAAACCCGCCCCGGGCAGCTTCATGCCGAACTTCACCAGAATCCCCTCATCCGGTTGAATCCGCAGGATCAGCTGATTGCAGCTAACATCGCATTGATCATTCTCCGTAAACAGGTGATGCGGGGTTTTCTTGAAGTGGATCACCACCTCGGTTACCCGGGTGGGCAGGCGTTTGCCGGTGCGGATAAAAAACGGCACTCCGCCCCAACGCCAGTTGTCGATAAACGCCTTCACCGCCACGAATGTCTCGGTGCGGGAATCCGCCGGGATGTCCGCTTCCTCCCGGTATCCGGGAATGGCCTCCCCTCTAACCGTCGATGCGGTATACTGTCCCCGCACCACATAGCGGCTGACCTCCTCCGGACGATAAACGCGCAGGGCATCGAACACCTTGACGGTCTCGTTGCGCACCCCGGTGGCGCTGATCCGGGAGGGCGGTTCCATCGCCACCATGCCCAGCACCTGCATCAGGTGGTTCTGCACCATATCGCGCAGCGCCCCGGAATGATCGTAATAGCGCCCCCGGTTCTCCACCCCGATGAACTCCGCTGCGGTAATCTCCACATGATGGATGTAGTTGCGGTTCCATAACGGCTCGAAGATCCCGTTGGAGAAGCGGAATACCAACATATTCTGCACCGTCTCTTTGCCGAGATAATGATCGATGCGATAGATCTGCTCTTCGCCAAAGATTTGCTGGATGGTGCGATTGAGCGCTCCAGCAGAGGCCAGGTCGTATCCGAAAGGTTTTTCAATAATCAGGCGCTTCCAGCCCTGTCCTTCGCCCTGAACCTGCAAATCGTGCGCTCCCAGATAGCGGGGAATCTTGTCGTAAAGGCTGGGAGGGGTGGACAGATAATAAATGTAGTTGCCGCGGGTCTGCCGCTCGTCATTGAGATCGTCCAGGCGGGTTTTCAGCGTTGCATAAGCTGCCGCATCATTGGTATCGATTGCCTGATAGTAGAGATGGGCGATAAAGCGCTTCAGAAGCGCTTTATCGAGACCATCGCCATTGTGATATTTTCGCACATTTTCAAGCATGTAGGTGCGGAATGCATCATCGCTATATTCGCTGCGGCTGACGCCGAGCACGGCAAATCGTTCCGGCAAGAGTTTTTGGCGATAGAGATCGAAAAGCGCCGGCACCAGTTTGCGCTTGGTCAGGTCACCGGAAGCACCAAAGATAACCAGAATGCAGGGGGAAGACTGGGACATGGCATCACCTTGTGTGGATTTCGGAATTCGGATTTAACCGCATTAGTATAAACCATCATTCGAGATCCGAAATTTAATAATTTTTGCTTCGTTATCAAGCAATTATAGCGGTAAAGATACGGGATTCTGGTGCCGGGAAAAATGTTTTTTTTGAATTGGGGAAAGGTTGATGGGTGGATGGGTGGATGGGTGGATGGGTGGATGGAGGAATGGGTGGTTGGGAGTAGGGTCGCGTCTCGCCTCTACATGCACACGCTTTAGCCTCATCCACCCATTCACTCATCAACTCATCTACAACTTCGTCAAATCCACCGGCTGCAGCGGCACCGAGGCGGCATAAAGAATCACGCTGTTGCGGTCGTAGAGCTTGACTTCGATGTAATGGGCGGCATTTTCGCTGGTCACAAACTCCACCAGCATCACCCCCTCAATACTCTCCTCGGTGCAGAAGGTGTCGATCTTGGCAATGCTGTAGCGGGTCAGCGGCTTGACGTAGATCTTGTGATCGCGCAGCGCCTTCGAGAGGTCGCTCAGGAAGCGCTCGCGCTGGCCGTCGTTGTTGCCTTTGACGAAGACCCCGACCGTTTTAAAGCGGTTCGATTTCATCTCCAGCGCGGCTTCGGTCTTCCATTCATAGCTGATCAGATTGCGGTGGTAGACATTGCTGAAGGTGATGGGATCATACACCTCCTCTTTCAGATACTCCGCATCATTGTAGGCATAGCCGATGAACGGATAATCGTCGATCAAGAACTCGACCTTGCACCACTTACCGTCTTCGCTGACCGCCTCCAACTTACGCAAGTAAGCCCCTTCTTCCGCCTTGGCAATGATGTTGTTGTAAGACGCCGTGGGGCTGGTACGGATGTTCAGCACCGGCACCACCACCCGGAGATAAGCCTCCCGGGCATTGGCGTTGAGCATCGACTTTAGCGAATCGAGTTCGATGGTCGCATCGCCCAATTCGTCTTCCAACTTGCTAATTTTGTTGTTCGCCCGGTCCAGCTCGCCAACGAGACTGGTAAGGGTAGAATCGCTGAGGTGAGAACGGTGTTCGAGGGCGGAAACCCGGGTGAGAGGGTTGGCGCAGCCTGCCATCAAAAACAATCCGGCCAATCCAAATAAACTAAATACGCGACGCAACGATACCCCAAGTATCATGGCTCCTTCTCCTTCCTTGAATCATTCAGGTTTTGTTAACAATACTGCTGACCCGTTACGACTGATTTCGCGGCACCTGCTCCGGTTGTCAACACGAATAACCAGGCCTGTCCTTAGGCATTGTTGATTGCACTCCTGAAGCATTGAAATACAATCTCCCAATTAATAGTATATTTTTGCATTTTCGAGTTGTTCTTTGTCACAGAATAGTGCAGGGATGTTTTACTGTAGAATAATTCATTCTCATGGATTTACAGCATGTACTGACGTAAATTGCTATTGACATTATAGGAGATTGAGCCATGCACCAGGACCGAAAACTGGTTTTCTGTGATGGCTCGCGCATCATGATCGAAGCGCTGGCCGGTGCCGGTGCGTCGGTCTATATCGGCTACCCGATTACCCCGGCCAACTGGCTGTATGCCTACGCGAGCCAACGCTTTCCCACCTTTCTTGCTGCCCCGGATGAGATTTCCGCTTTGCAATGGGCAGCCGGTTTTTCCTCCACCGGCCAACTGCCGGTAACTGCCACCTCCTTTCCGGGCTTTGCCCTGATGTTGGAGTCGCTGAACATGGCCTTCATGATGGAGCTGCCACTGGTGATCATCCTGGCCCAGCGCCTGGGGCCGAGCACCGGTTCCGCTACCACCGGCGCCCAGGGCGACCTCCTGCTGCTGCGTGGGGCAATCTCCGGAGGGCATCCCCTGCCGGTGCTCTGCCCGGCCGACTTCATCGACTGCTGGCACCTCGCCGCCCGGGCTGCCGTCACCGCCCGGGAGCTGCGCACCCCGGTGGTCCTGCTCACTTCGAAAGAGATGATCATGACCAGCCGCAGCTTCGACTTATCACTGCTGCCACCCATTGTGCAGGGACAACTGCCGTCATTCGAGAACAACGGCTCCTACCTCCCCTACCGCGCCGGCGAAAGCCGGGTGCCCCCTTTCCTGCCGGTGGGCAATACCCGCCACCAGGTGCGCCTGAACGCGTCCACCCACGATCACAGCGGACTGATCCGCAAAGATTCGCCGGAATCGCTGGCCAATACCATGCGGCTGCGCGAGAAGATTGAGCAGCGTGTGGCGGAATTTACTTTCTATCATTATGACGCCGAAGGTGAGGCCGACACCCTGGTGGTCACCTACGGCATCAGCAGCGACGCCGCCCGGGAGGCGGTCAGCAATCTGCGCGCCCGGGGCGAGAAGGTCTCCCTGTTGATCCTGAAGACCCTCATCCCCATTCCTCCGCCGGTCTTCCAGATTTTCGAACAATATGCCCAATTGCTGTTTGTGGAAGAAAATCTCAACGGGCAATTAAAGGAACTCTGCTTCGGGCAGCGGTCTCCATCCGCTCTGCGCAGCCTGAACAAGATCGGCAAAATGATCACGCCGGAGGAAATTGTCGAGGAGGTGATGTTATGCAAACAAGTATTCTAAATGATAAAAAAGCGCCCTACTGCCCTGGCTGCGGGCATACCGTGATCACCCACACCATCGACAAAGCCCTGGCGGCCCTGGAGATCAATCCCCTGGACGTGGTGGCGGTCAGCGACATCGGCTGCTGCGGGCTGGTCGACGGCCTGCTCAACTGTCACACGGTGCACGGCCTGCACGGACGCTCGGTGGCCCTGGCAACCGGCATCGCTTACGGGCTAAACCACCCCGGTAAAAAGGTGCTGGTAATCCAGGGCGACGGAGGCGCCACCATCGGGCTGCAGCATCTGATGGAAGCGGCACGGCAGAATCTCGACCTTACCTTGATCGTGCAAAACAACCTGCTCTACGGCATGACCGGCGGACAGATCAGCGGCCTCTCGCCGATGCAGTTCAAGGGAGAACGGATGCCGGAAGTCCAGGATGTGCCGGGATTCGATATCTGCGAGTTGGCACATCGCGCCGGGGCGAGCCTGGCCGCCCGTACTTTTGTCGGAGACAGCAATTTTAACGAATTGTTCCGCCGGGCCTTCCAAACCGAAGGATTCAGCCTGCTGGAGATCGTTGAACCCTGTCCTTCCCATGGAATTAAAAAAGTGCTCGACCTGCACCGCACGGCCGACTACCCGGCCGTCGAATTACGCAATGAACGCCCGCCTCACCGAACAGCGCCGCGGGAGACGACCTCGTTACTGGACAGCCTGCCGCTGATCCGGGCGCGCTTCTCCTCCAACCTGCGCCAGCGGCTGGAGATCGTCATCGCCGGCTCGGCCGGGGAGGGGGTGCAGTCCTGCGGCGATCTGCTCGCCTATGCCGGCGCGACATCCGGGCTTTACACCACCAAGAAGGGCGCCTATCCAGTGACGGTGGGCAGCGGCTTTTCCATCGCCGAGGTGATCCTGTCCCGCGACCGCATCTGTTATACCGGCATCGCCGCGCCGGGCGTGATGATCATCGTCTCCCAGGACGGCTATGATGCGGTGAAGTCGCGCCTGGGCAAGGACACCTACCTATTGATGGATGCCTCGCTGGCGCCCCCCCCGGGACATTGCGTGATCAGCGGCGACTTCCGCAAGATCGGCGGAAAGAAAGGCGCGGCATTAGCGGCAGTGGCTTTCTGGATCGGGCAAACCGACCTGATCTCAATCAAGGCGCTGGAAGCGGCTGCGGGCATGCACCGCCATGGAGATAAACTGGTTGCCAATATTGAAAGCGCCAGCCGGATCAGCAAGCGAGAGATAATGTTAGAGGGATAATTATAAGTGTTGGCCACAGAGCCACAGAGGGCACAGAGTTTTCTAGTTGTCAGTAATCAGTTTTCTATAGCTGATAGTGGATGGCAGTTGTACGGCTCCCACCCCATCCCCTGTAAGGGGTATGTACCCCAGCCCGGGGCAATCGCCCCGGGAGGCCGTAAGATCATGCATCCCCACCACCCCACATACGATGCACAAACATTGTTTTATCGCCATCCCCACCACCCCATAAAATCATTTTTTTATCCGTAGCAGCAAAAAATATCCGGATTTATATTAATAAATATCTGAACGGGAGGAAAGAACCGTCATGTTTTTTTCATCAACGAATCCCTTGAAATCGATTCGCCGCCCGCGTGCTTCCATCAAATTCTGCTCCCTGGGGATCATCCTCCTAACCCTCCCGCTCCAATACGTGCCGATCGACAGTGACAGCTCGGAAACCAACATCAGCCTTTCTGGCGGGACGGGGAGTTATGGAGTTGTTTCCCGTGGCTGCGAGGGCCAGGTGCTCGAAAAACATAAAATCAATTTCTCCGAGCTTGGTTGTTGGTTGTTGGTTGTTGGTTGTTGGTGAAATTATCTTATAAATCCAAAGGAGTCTGTATGCGAATTTTTACGTTAGGTTTGTTTGTTGCTGTCTCTCTGATAGCATTTATACTCTATTCAAATGTGATTTCCGAACCCTCTTTTAATGGCTCAACCCCGGGGTGCACCGGGGGCGGCTGCCACAGCCTGCAAAATGGGTTGGTGAGCGCCACTCTAAACGGTCTGGATATCCGGGTAAGTGTGAGCGGAACCAGTAGCCGGGTCGGTGGCGAATTGATAGATTCCAACGGCAACGTGGTCGATGTGGTTAACAGCACCAATTCAAACCCCTTCACATTAACCGCCCCCCAGGCAGGTGAATACCGGATTAATGCCGGATTCAAAAATCCCAACCGGAGATGGGATTCCCTGATGGTTGCCATCAATTTGACCGGAATCGACACACCAGAGCCGGGGCCCGTCGCAACCAGATTCGAATTGTATCCCAATCATCCCAATCCTTTTAACAGTGAAACGATTATCAGATTCTCACTTCCCGATGCCGGAAATGTTAATTTGACCATTTACGACATTCGCGGCCAGGTCATTAAGCATTTATCCGAAGGATATTATCAAGCCGGAACCCATTCTTTGCGCTGGGATGGCCGCAATGATGCCGGTGATATAAGCGCTTCCGGTGTTTATCTAATCGAAGTCCGAAGCGGAGAGCAGCGCAGCGTTCGCCGGATGATTCTTGCGAAATAACGAAAAGTGGTCATGTTTTAGACAGATCCAAAACCAATATATCCTGATGCCGGGATCAACAGTCAATTACCAACAGCCTTTTACGGTGATATTTGCTGTAGAGGAAAAAAATATCTACAAATCAATAACTTCCGGCACTTTTCCGTATTAAATTTATCGGCTGTGTTTATACGGTCATATACGGAAGAGGTCATTGATGATATTTGCATTGAAGGATCATTTCGATAGAGTGATATTTCAGTATTCAGGCTGCCTGCTGCTGTTCCTTTTCATGAGTGGCAGTTTTGCACTGACAATTCCTGCCTACAGCCAGGATTGGCGGGCCAACCCGGACAGTGCCCTGCAGGTGAAGCTGGCGCAGATCGGCGGGGAAAAGATTCGCCTGGAACGCGCTGTCTCCCTCGCACTGGAGAACGCCAGCGCGGTGCGGGAAGCACGGGCCCGGCTGCGGGCGGCGCAGGGGGCGGTGCGCCGGGAAAAGGGCAGCTTCGATCCGGAGCTGTTCCTCAGCCTGGAGCGCTCCGGCAATGACACACCCACCGCTTCATTTTTCTCCGGCGCATCGATACTGGAGACCCGCGAGACCGCCGGAAGGGCCGGTGTGCGCATCAATCTGCCGATCGGCACTGAGATCGAAGCCTCACTGAATTCCACCCGGCTGGAGACCAACTCTCGTTACGCCTCGCTAAGCCCGCAATATACCGCCTTTGGAAATCTCACCTTCCGCCAGCCCCTCACTTCCGGATTCCGCGCATCCGGGCGCAAGTTCCTTTCCAGCGCCGAACGCGCACTGGATGCGGCCCGGACCCGCTTCGAACAGCAGGTACTGGGCACCACCGCCGCCGCAACCCGCAGCTACTGGGACCTCTACGCCGCCGAGCGCAACTATGCGGTGCAGCAGGTGATTCGCGACCGCGCCGAGGCCTTGCTGGAGGAGACACAGGTGCGGGCCCGCACCGGCCTGGTGGGACCGGGACAGGTGGCCAACGCCCGGGTTTTCCTCGCAGAACAGGAGCTGGCGCTGCTTGACCGGGAGGAAGAACTCGACCGCCTATCCGACACGTTCGCCTCCCTGATCGGAAAACGGCCGGAGGATGAAAAAACCCGGTATGTGGTCGTGGATGAGCCACCGCACGACTTCCCCCTGGAATCGGTTGAGACCCTGGTAACCCAGTCCCGTGAAAACAGCCTGTCCCTGCAGGCCCTGCGCCGGGAGATCGAATCTCTGCAGGTTCTGGCCCGGGCGGCGCGCTGGGAAGCACTGCCGGATCTCGACCTCTTCGGGGCGATCGGCGGCAACGGGCTCTCCGGAGAAGCGCAGGAAGTGGAATCGCTCGATGGAACGGTGTACCGTACGGATCAAGTCGGCGACCTCGGCGAAGCCCTCAGCCAGGTAGGGAGCCGCGACTATCCCAGCTGGCGGGTGGGCGTGGAACTGAGCCTCCCGATCGGCGGGCGCAGCGGGGGCGGAGAACGCGACCGCCTGCGGGCACAGGTGATGGAAGCCGAAGCCCGCTACCTGTCTGCTGCCCGCCTGCTGGAAGAACAAGTGCGCGCTGCTCACCGCGAGCTATACAATGGCCGTCGCCGGCTGGCCCTGGCCCGCAACGGGGTGGAAGCCGCCCAGGAACAAGTGCGCATCGGGCAGATCGAATACCGCAACGGGCGCAGCACCGCCTTCGAGCTGGTGCGCCTGGGAGCGGATTTTGCCGTGGCCCAGCAGCGATATTCCCGCGCCGTGGTGCTCAACGCCAGAGCAGCGGCAACCTTAACTGAACTGACATCCGGCGGATATCCCGCCGTTTCCAAGTAAGGGAGATTTCTCATGTTTATAAAAGATAGAAATATCATAAAAATGATCCGTATTGCCACGCTCCCGGGACTGCTGGCCGGATTGCTCGCCGCTTGCGGAGGGGAACAGGGCGGCCGGGGAGGTTTTGCCATGCCCCCCACCGCTGTGGAGACCGCAACTGCAGAGACCCGCACCGTCAGCGACCGATTTGAAGCGGTGGGCACGCTGGAAGCGGTAGAGTCAATTACCGTCGTGTCTGAGATCGATGGAGCGATCCTCAGTCTTCCGTTTCAGGAAGGCGCCGCCATCACCCGGGGCGGATTGATCGCACAACTGGACACCACTCAACTGGCCGCAGAAGTGCGCCGGGCGGAAGCCCTGCGCGATCAGAATCTGGCCGCTTACCAACGTATCAAGGCCGTCGTGGATCAGGCTGCGGCAGCCCCTCAGGATCTCGATGACGCTGCGGCAGCGCTGAAGGTGGCGGAGGCCAACCTCGCTCTGGCCCGGGCGCGGTTTGCCAAAACCCGCATCATCGCCCCCTTCAACGGAATTCTCGGGGCCCGCCGGGTTAGCCCCGGGGCCTTTCTGCGCGCCGGCCAGGAAATCACTGTGCTGGCAAAAGTAGACGAGTTGCGGGTAATTTTCTCCGCCCCGGAACGCTACCTCGGCCAACTGAAGCGTGGCGCGGAGGTGGCAGTCTCCACCATCGCATTCCCCGGGAAAACGCTCAGCGGGCAGATCGAAGTGATCGAACCGGTGCTGGATGAGGTGACGCGCAGTGCTAAGATTTTTGCCCGGGTGAAAAATTCCGGCGGCGACTTCCGCCCGGGGATGTCCGCCAACATCAGTACCGTGCTGAGTGAACGGGATAATGCCCTGACCATCCCCAACGAAGCAGTCTTTGTCAACGGCGATCAGTCTTTTGTGTTTGTGGTGAAAGAAGACAGCACTGTTGCCCGGGTGGCGCTGAATCTCGGCACGCGATTGTCCGATGTGGTCGAAGTGCTGAGCGGCCTCGCCCCCGGCGACCGGGTAGTGCGCGCCGGCCACCAGAAGCTCTACCAGGGCGCGAAGGTGATGCCGGTTGTCAGCCGGGAGGTGGAAGGAGTGAAATCGGAATAGAACGCGGATGACACGGATGACGTGGATTCTCGCGGATTACTAATTATTACTGGAGAAAAAATGAAATTAAGTGATATATCCATCCGCCGGCCGGTGTTGGCGACGGTGATGAGTTTGACCATCCTGTTATTTGGGATCATCGCCTTTACCCGGCTGCCGGTGCGGGAGTATCCCGATATCGATCCGCCGATCATCTCGGTGGTGACCTTGTACCGCGGAGCCAGCCCCAGCGTGGTGGAGACCGAGATCACCAACATCCTGGAGGAGCAGTTCGCCACCCTGGAAGGGGTGAAGACCCTTACCTCTTCCAGTCAAGAGCAGGGCTCAGTGATCACCATCGAGTTCGAGTTGAACCGCGATGTGGATGAAGCCGCCAATGACGTGCGCGACCGGGTGTCACGGATCCGCGGCAACCTTCCCC
The DNA here is from genome assembly GCA_020635015.1 of Calditrichia bacterium. Taxonomy (GTDB): domain Bacteria; phylum Calditrichota; class Calditrichia; order RBG-13-44-9; family J075; genus JACKAP01. Next base: position 443,553 of record JACKAP010000003.1, read on the forward strand.
GAGAAGTCGATGATCCGGTGGTTTCCAAGGTGGATGCCAACGCTCAGCCGATCGTGTGGCTGGCGCTTTCCAGCGACCAGCATAATGGTCTGGAGTTGACCGATGTGGCCGACCGGGTATTGAAAGAGCGCATCCAGCGGCTGCCGGGGGTGGGGTCGGTGTTCATCGGGGGGGAACGGCGCTACGCCATGCGGGTGTGGCTGGATCCGCTGCGTATGGCGGCGCACAACCTTACCACCCAGGATGTCGAAGCGGCAATCCGCCGGGAAAATGCCGAAATACCCGGCGGCCGGGTGGAGGGCGAGGAACGGGAATTTGCCGTGCGCACCCGTGGGCAATTGCTGACACCGAAAGAGTTCGCGGCAATCATCGTCGCCCAGCGGGAAACCGATCTGGTGCGCCTGGGAGATGTGGCTGAGGTCGGCATCGGTGCGGAAGATGAACGTTCCGTAGCCCGCTTTAACGGCAGACCGGCGGTGGGGCTGGGCATCGTCAAGCAGTCCAAAGCCAGCACCATCGACGTGGCTGACGAAGTGAGGGCCGCCCTTAGCGAGTTGACCACTCTGCTGCCCCAGGGCATGCGGCTTGACGTTGCCTATGATTCATCGACCTTCATCAAAGAATCGATTAACGAAGTCGCGGAAACCCTGCTGATCGCCATGCTGCTGGTGGTGATCGTGGTGCTGGCTTTCCTGAAGAGCTTCCGCGCCACCATCATTCCTACCATCGCCATCCCGGTATCGATCATCGGCGCCTTCGCCTTCGCCTATTTTGCCGGCTTCACCATCAATATTCTCACCCTGCTGGCCCTGGTGCTGGCAATCGGCCTGGTGGTAGATGACGCGATCGTGGTGCTGGAAAATATCTACCGTCACATGGAGATGGGAAAAACCCGCCTGCAGGCGGCGATTGACGGCACCCGGGAGATCGGTTTTGCGGTGATTGCCACCACCATCTCTCTGGTAGCGGTCTTTGTGCCGGTGGCATTCTTGACCGGCTCGGTGGGACGGCTGTTCAACGAGTTCGGTCTCTCCCTGGCGGTGGCGGTGATGATCTCCGGCTTTGTGGCCCTCTCCCTCTCGCCGATGCTTTCTTCGCGGATACTCAAACCGCTGCACGGCGGCAGCGACAGCTGGGCCTCACGCTCCTTCGATGCTTTTTTTGATTGGCTCAACCGCATTTACGAGCGCATCCTGAGTTTCGCCCTGCGCCGCCGGGCGCTGATGATCCTTGCCGCCCTGCTGATCGTGGCGGTCAGCGCACTGCTGTTCCGTTCGCTGCCGGAAGAGCTGGTACCCACGGAAGACCGGGGCGTTGCTTTCGGCATTGTGATTGCGCCGGAAGGGGCGACCCTGGATTATACTGACCGTTATATGCGGGAAGTGGAAGCGCGGCTGCTCTCAATGCCGGAGCGGCGCGGCCTGTTCACTGCCGTAGGGCTGGGATTTGGCGGTCCCGGGCGGGTAACCAACGGCTTTCTGTTCCTGGGCCTGAAACCGCGTGATGAGCGGGAGCGTACCCAGCAGGAGATCGTCGGATCGCTCTTCCCGCAGATGATCTCCATCCCCGGGGTGCTGGCCTTCGTGATCAACCCGCCCAGCCTGGGAGGGCGCTTTTCCTCCAGCCCGGTGGAATATGTGCTGCAGGCCGACAGTTATGAGACCCTCAGCCAGGCCGTGGAGATCATGATGGGTAAAGCTTCGCAATTGGGCTATTTGATCAACCTCGATTCTGACCTGCGCCTGAACAAACCGCAGCTGGATATCACCATCGACCGGGAGCGGGCGGCGGGGCTGGGGGTGTCGGTGACCGATATCGGCACCACCCTGGAGACCTTCCTGGGCGGCCGGGTAGTGACCAACTTCAAGCGCGGTACCAAACAGTATGATGTGATCGTGCAAATGAAGCCTTCCGGCCGGTCCACTCCTGATGCCATCGAGGGCATCTATCTACGCGGCAGCGGCGGGCTGGTGCAACTGGCCAACGTGGTGCGGGTGCAGGAAACCGTCGAGCCCAAGGAACTCAATCACTACAACCGGGTGCGTTCCGCCACCATCACCGCCAATCTGGCGCCGGGCATCAGCCTGGGCACCGCGCTGAACGACCTCGACCGCATCCTGCAAGCCGACCTCCCCGGGGGCATCAAGCGGGAATTTGCCGGCCAGTCGCTGGAATACAAGAGCGCCAGTTCGACACTCTATTTTATGTTCCTGCTGGCAGTGGTGTTTATCTTCCTGGTGCTGGCGGCGCAGTTCGAAAGCTTCATCGACCCCTTCACCATTCTCTTTGCGGTGCCGCTGGCGGTGTTTGGCGCCCTGCTCTCGCTGTTCGTATTCGGGCAAACCCTCAACATCTATTCCCAGATCGGATTGGTGATGCTGATCGGGCTGGTCACCAAAAACTCCATCCTGATCGTGGAATATTCCAACCAGTTGCGCGCCCGGGGACGGGAAGTATTGCAAGCAGTAAGCGAAGCCTCACTGATCCGCCTGCGTCCGATCCTGATGACCTCCTTCGCCACCATCTTTGGGGTGCTGCCGATCGCCATTGGTCTCGGTGCCGGTGCGGAAGCGCGGCGCCCGCTGGGAATTGCGGTGGTGGGCGGGATCTTCTTCTCCACCTTTCTCACCCTGGTGCTGGTGCCGGTGCTCTATACCCTGCTGGCGCGGTTCACGAAAGTCGCCCCGGCAAAAACCGAAAATGCTGTCCCCCCCACCCCCACCGAAGCCCTCCAAGAAAAGTGATAAACCCTCCTGGTTCCACGCTCAGCGTGGAACCAGCCTATCGCCGCTCTGCGGCAAAACACAACGAATCGATCCACGGATTTCACTGATTTACACTGTGATGTATCTCTATAAGCCAAAACGTAATTTAAGCTGTCATTGCGAGGCGTTTTGTGCCGAAGCAATCCCCTGCATGGTGCACCCATCTGCAGTTATGCTGGAAGCGATTCGCAGGAGATTGCCGCGCCGCAAAATACGCGGCTCGCAATGACTAATAATAATTTTATTATATACTTCAAAAAAAATGAAGTATATTTGAAACAAACTTTATTGTCCGACGTAAAAATAGGTAAATTTTGATAACCATAAAGGGGCGCACGATGAACACCTCATCCCAAAACGAACGGGGGCTAACATGCAGCACGACCTTTCCCGCAAATTGAAGCCGGATCGTAACGCCTTAATCCGTTTCCTGATCTCACTGTTTCTGTGCGTCGCGATCCTGGGGCTGATCATCACCTTCACCGACCCCAGAAGCTGGGCCCCGGGACTGCATACGCTCGATTATGTCTTTCTGGGTTTGTACCTGCTGCTGGGACTCTGGCAGTTGATCCCTTACTGGAAGACTCGTAACCCCGTCCACCTAGCCATGGGCATCATGCTGCTCTTGTTTATTCCGTACCTGCTGGTCGGCACTTCCCCGTACAGCGGATTCCGCTTTCTGTTCTACCCGGTCTGGCTGGCAATCTTTATTATTTGGGGACCGGTGCGCCGGCGTAACAATCCCCATTTCCGGCAGATGCTGGAGCTGGCCGCCCGGCCGGTGCAAGAAACTGCCGCCGGGTTTACCGCCCGCCCCTATCCCTCCGGCAGCGCAGCTTACACCCGGGAGGAGCTGGAAAATTTTGCCCGCTTTCTGATGCGGCATTGGATCGCAACTGCTTATCCGGAAACCGAACGAATGGTAGTGGTGATCGGCGGATTTTCCTGGCAGCATTTTTTCCGCGGTAAAATAGATTTCCAAAAATTAACCTACGTCGGGTTTGGGAATGACGGCAACATATCGGTCAACATTTCCCAAAAGGATTACCAGAAATACCGGGAACAATTGAGTTTCGAGCAACTCTGCGCTTCCCTGGGCCGTTTGATGACCCGCTTCCTGGCGTATCATCAAACCGGGCAGGCGGAGAAAATATTGGCGATGATCGATCAGGAAATGGGCCGCTCTCACTGGTTTTTCCGGGAAACGTCAACGCCGGCCACTGACGCATCCCCCAACGGAGGCCGCTCATGACCGACTTTCCCACCGCCGCACGCCTGGCCGCACTACTGGCGAAATCGTTTGCGGAGGATTTCCTGCGCCTGCTGGTGGTCTACCGAGACATCTCTGCCTCGGAGGCGGCCTCCCGGCTGGATTTGCACATCAAGACCGCCCAGGACTTCCTGGAGGAGCTCCACGCATTGGGCATCGCCGGCCGGGAGGAAGTTTATGAACGCAAGCGGCCTTATTTCCGCTACGGCCTGCTGCAGCGGAAAATTGCCATTGAGCTCGATCTAACTTCTCTGCAAAATAACGGCCTGTCTGCACAACAGCTCGATCTGAAAATCCGCGAACAGAAAGATGCCGGCGCGCTCTTCGCCACCGCGAATAACGCACCGGCTCTCTCTGCGGTCAGCGTCTTCACCGGCGAAGGCCGCAAACGCAAGGAGCGCCGGATCAGCCTTACCTCTGCACAGGGCCGCTTTCTCTACCATCTCCCCTTCCCCAACGCCGCCTTCCTCAGTATCCAGGACATCCTCCAGAAAGCCGGTATCGAAATGGATTATCTGGCGGAGATTCTGGATATCGTCAACATTCTGACCCAATTAGGGGTGATTGAGGTGAATTCAAACTGAGATTTACGGATTTGCACAGACGACAGAACTGATATCCACGGATTACACGGATTTACACGGACAAGATGTCGTCATTTCGAACGTATTTTGTGAGAAATCTGCAGTGGTAAAAAACTTTCCATAGGTGTACTTGCTCCAAAAAATCCGTGAAAATCCGTGTAATCCGTGGACAGTATTTGAAAAATCCCCACCAAATACTTACATTCCGACAATTATTCCGGGAGCAAGGCATGGGCAAGAGACAAAAAAGCGCTACCAATACGTCAAGAACCGGCCTGCTGATCGTGCACGGCATTGGGGAGCAACGCCAGGGAGAAACCTCGGAAAAACTGGTAAAAGGGCTCTCTCGGCTTTACGGCAGCGATGTGCAGGTAGAGCGGGGCGCAGACAATTTGCCGGTAACCCTCACCGCGGCCGGACAAACGGTACGGATTTATGAAGTCTACTGGGCCGACATCCTGTCCGGTGAGCGGGTCGCCAATACCTTTCGCTGGGACCTGATCCTCTCTCTGGGCTGGTTTCCATGGCTCAATTGGAAAGCCGGGCGCTTACCGCGCAATCTCTATAGCCGCACGCTGGTAGTACTGCAAACCCTGCTGCTGCTGCCGATCACCCTGCTGCTGTATCCGATCTATCTCGGCGCCCGCATCCTGGCCCAATTCGCCGGTACGATTTTCCGGAAATCGCCCCCACCGGAAGTAGAAGTTGATGAAGACACTGCCCTGGCCCGCCTCGCAGCGCGCAGCCGGATTTATGCCGACCGGGCGGCAAAAGAGCCGACTTGGGTTGAAGAAATTCTCGACACCTTCGCCGGGGATGTGACCAACTATATGGCCGCTTTGGGCGATCCACAACTGCTGGCCGGGCGAGAGGACCTCCAGCAGGCCGCGGTGGAAATTCACCAACGCTTCTACGCAGCGGTTGCTGCTGCGGAAAAGGACGGCTGTGGAGAGATCCAGATCCTGGCGCATAGCCTGGGAACGGTGATCGCTTACCACGCCCTTACCGGATTGGTGCTTAAACCGGCAGCGAATCTCCCGAACGGGAGAACATATCAACTCGCCTCCCGCCTCACCCGTTTTTACACCATCGGCAGCCCGTTAGAGAAGATCCGCTTTTTCTGGCCGGGAACGATCAGCGAAAAACGGCTCGACGCTTTCAAGGTTATCAATGAGCAGGCCGCCGCCATCCCGGGTGCGCAGCCGTCGGAATCCCGCATCCGCTGGGACAACTTCCACCACGCCTTCGACCTGGTATCCGGCCGGCTGAAACGCTTTGACCATTGGGGGAAGGTTACGAATCACGCCATCCGCGGTAGCGGGGGGATGATTCGTTCGCATGTCATCTATGAGAGCTCCCCGACTTTCCTGGAAATCATCAGCGCCGGCCTCTTCGGAACCACCCGTACGCTGTCCCAATCCCTCACCACCCGCACAGTGAACCGGCTTTCCTCCATCGGTGAGAACCTGCTATTGCCACTGGCGCTGCTCCTGCTGCTGATCGTTGGCATATTGATGGGACTGCTAACCGCTTTTCTACCCGGCTATTTCATTTCCCTGCCGTTCCGCCTCCTCGGCTGGGATGCCTGGGTGAACACCATTCAAAATTTCTTTGCGGTGATCATGCTGATCGTGATCGCTGTTCAAGCGACCTTCGGCGTGCACAAAACTGCCCGAGAGATGCACCGCCTCTGGGCCAACCGGCAGCAGACCCGCTAAAATGAGTTGGTGCACGCTCGACGTAAAACGTCTAAAAACCGGATGCCACACAGAGCGCGGCACCAGAGCGTAAATTGCGTTAACATCAATCCGGCACCGCAAAGCTGCCAAACCAGGAAGCTGAAAAATCTGCATTGGCCGCGTCGTTGGCGGCCAATGCAGATTAAATATCACATTTTATTTTTGTTTTGAATTTAACCCCTTTTTAGCTTTACTTTAACGTCTATGATATAAGTTATGCTTCTTTCCGATTTAATTGAAGGGGCTCAGATGATTCATCGCTACCTGCCAGTCATGTTGCTGATTTTCGCCTCCCTGCCCCTGCCGGCCCAAACCCGGCAGGCAAATTCCACGATCCATAAACGCTTTGTGGATGACAACAACAACTTTACCTCGACCGGCAACATCGGGATGACGGTTACCAATTACGGGGTATTTGGAGACGGATTTGTGGAGCAGGCCCCCACCGATCAGCCCTCTTGCGAATATCCCCGCGGCTCCGGGATTGAGCATATTTTCGACGGCGGCTTGTGGGTCGGGGCCGAAACCCCCACCGGGATCCGGGTGACCACCGGTGCTTTCAACTCCGCCCGTATCGGCTCCGCCGGGTCGGTGAACTTCGAGTTCACCAATACCGCCGAACCAACCGACATCGTGGTGGAGCGTTCCTCCCTGCCCGCCAACAAGTTTTTTTCTCCCCAGGCGATCAGCCACCAGGATTTCATTATCGATTTTTCCGATACCAACATCATTGTTCCCGGCACGCCGATCCCGATTCCCAATCATCAGCCCCTGGGCCTGTCAGTGCACCTGGAAACTTACGCCTGGAACTTTCCCTTCGCCGATGCTTTTGTGATCTTTAATTACACCATCACCAATGTCGGTTACGAAGACAATCGCGACACCTTGAAAAACGTGCATGTCGGCCTGTGGGCGGATATGGTGGTGCGCAATGTCAACATTCTTCCCCCGCGGGTAGGCGCCCCCTTCTACCAGGATGTCGGGGTAGGCCGGGTCGACAATCCCGATACGGCGCAGATGATCTACGCCTACGAATACAACGGCAGCGCCAACTACACCGGCGCGGAAAGCTACGTGTCGCTGGTCTACCTCGGCGCGAAGCCCCAGCGCGGTGACGATCTGTATGAATTGGGCAAGATCACCACCAACTGGTGGTTATTCAGCGGCGGCAATGAGGACTGGCAGCGCGCACCATCCGACGAGGCCAGCCGCTATCAACGCATGTCAGAATCCATAGAAGACGATGTCTACTGGAATGATGTGTTCCGCAACCGTAACAACTTCATGAACCTGATCTCCACCGGCCCGTTCGAGCGGATCGCGCCGGATTCGTCGGTCAACGTGGTATTTGCAGTGGTGTGCGGGAAAAAATTCGGCACCGCCCCCACTTCCTCGGATAATGCCGTCACCCGCCGCAATCTGGTGGAGAACGTTTCCTGGGCCCAGCGAGCCTACCACGGGGAAGACAGCAACCGCAACGGGGTGCTGGATTTTCTGGGCAGCGATTCCTCGGAAGACGTCAATGGCAACGGCAGGCTAGACCGCTATATCCTTCCCACCCCGCCCGACGCCCCGCGGGTAAAGGTGATCCCGGGCAGCGGCACGGTGACGCTGATGTGGGACGATTCGGCGGAGGAATCGATCGACTTCATTTCCAAGCAAAAAGATTTCGAGGGTTACCGGGTCTACCGCTCCTTCCTGGGCAGCGACCGGGAAGATACCGGGATTTTCGACAACATGCAGTTGGTGCATGAATACGACTTGATCAACGACCGGTTTTATGATACTGGCCTGGAATCGGTGCGGATGGAGACCCCGCTGGTGGAGATCGGCAGCGATCCGTTCACCGGGTTGCCGGACACCATCACCTATCGCTACCAATTGCAGATCGACAACCTGCACAATGGCTGGCAGTACGCGTTTGCGGTTTCGGCATTCGACAGCGGCGACGTTAAGCTCAACCTCCCCAGCCTGGAAAGCAGCCGGCTGCAGAACGTGATCCTGGTCAGTCCCGGCACGCCGCCGCGCCAGCCGGGGAGCAATCTCCAGGTGGGGGTCTATCCCAACCCCTACCGCACCGGGGCCATCTGGGACGGCGGCTTTGAGCGGGAACGGAAACTGCATTTCTATAACCTGCCCCGCAACTGTGAGGTACGGATCTACACCATCGCCGGCGATCTGGTCGACAGCTTCGAGCACCGCGGCGATTTCTACCGCGGGGAGGACATCCTGTGGTATCAGAATTTTTCCGAAGGCAACACCGTTTTCCCCGGCGGCGAGCATGCCTGGGACCTGGTCACCGATTCCGATCAGGCCATTGCCACCGGCCTGTATTTGTTCACGGTAAAAGACAACGATACCGGCGAGGTGCACAAAGGCAAATTTGTCATCATCAAGTAGGGTCGAGTCGCGACTCGACCGGCCAGAGCGGGGACGAATTCTGAGTGAAGAATGCGGAGTGCGGAATTTTGCCACCTGGTCGAGTCGCGACTCGACCAGGCGAGGCGCCAATAATATGTGCAACATCAATGACGACAAACTCTTTTTGGCGGTAATCTTAAATCATTTTTTAATCCATCATTCCAAGGAGGATTTTTCATGCAAAAAAATGCTATCGTAATATTAATTCTGGCCATATTGCTGGCGTTCAGTGCCACGGGATTTTCCCAGGCGTCCTATGACACGCTGAGCATTTACGATCTGCAATATGTTCCGGATCCGGTGGCAAACGACCTTTCTCCCTACCTCGGTGACACCGTGGTGGTGAAAGGGATGGTGATGAACAATCCACGCGATCTGTGGATCGGAGCGCGCTGGTCGGCTTATATCATCGATCAGGACAGCTTTCCCAATCCCTGGAGCGGATTTTTCGTGGTGCAGAACGACACGTTTCAACCCGGCACGCTGTTCGGTTTCGTGGAACCGGGAACGATCTGCTACTTTACCGGGGTGGTGTCGGAATTCTCCAACTTCTCCCAAATTACGCTGCTGGATAACAACCCGCTCATTCCGGTCGAGATTCTCTCGGTGGGCAATCCCCTGCCGGATCCGGTGCTGCTAACCGCCGATGACATCGATGACCGCGCCGATGCCGAGCAGTGGGAGAGCATGTGGGTGAAGGTAGAAGATGCGACGATTTTGAACAATGCGGTGTCCGGCAACTGGGCTTCCTTTACCGATGCCAGCGGCGGTACTGCTTTTATGGGAGAATATTTCAACTGGTTCCGGGATCGCCTGAACGCCGGCACCTATACCTGGCCGCCCAACGGCACCAGCATTGACGTCCAGGGGTTCACACGCGATGAAACCGCCGGTTATAGCATCAACCCCCGAGACACTTTAGACGTTGTTCTCCTATCCGATCCGCCGCCGGTCATCGCGAATGTGTCGCGCAATCCCGGCGCACCCGGCTCCAGTGATGTTGTGACGGTTTCGGCCAACATCGAAGACAATATTTCAGTCGCATCCGCAAGGATCAACTACAGCGTCGACTGGAACGCCTTCCAGGAAGTCGTGATGAGCGCCGGCATTGGCGGCTTCACCGGCGACATCCCGGCACAAAATGACGGCGCCTTTGTGCGCTATTATATTTCGGCCACCGATAATGTCGGCGGTACCTCGGTTTTCCCCGGGGATACGTCCATGACCAGCGGCGGGGTATACTTCTACGTGGTGCGCGATGGCAATCATACGATCCACGACATCCAGTATACCTGGGGCTATGCCAATGATGCTTCCGGCTTTAACGGCTATGAGGTGACGGTGGAAGGGGTCGTGATGACAGACTCCACCGATTATGTGGGCGACTACTGGATTCAGGAAGCCCGGGCGCCCTGGTCGGGTATTTGGGTCAATGACGCCGACCATGTGTTCCTAAAAGGCGACTGGGTTAGTGTGACCGGAGTGGTAGAAGAGAACTTCAACGTCACCCGCATCAATGGGACTGCCGCATCGCTGGTGCAAGCCGGCTTCGGCGAGTATGAGCCGATCGATCAGACGACCGGAAACATTACCACCGGTGCCGACAGCGCCGAGGCCTACGAGAGCGTGCTGGTGAAGGTAAGCAACGTCACCGTGACCAATCCGTTCCCAGACCCCTCCGGGAACTTCGGCGAGTTCGTGATCGATGACGGGAGCGGCGAATTGCGGGTGGATGACCTCTTCAGCGCTTTCCGCGGCAACTTAGACTCGGCCTTCGTGTCGGGTGATAAGTATTCATTTATTACAGCATTCCACTATTATAGCTTTGGCAACTATAAGCTAGCCCCCCGGGATTCCCTGGATATCGGACCGCTCACCGGCATTGAGGACAACATCACGGCGCCGCTAAGCTATTCGCTGAGCCAGAATTATCCCAACCCCTTCAACCCCAGCACCACCATCCGCTATACCCTGGCGCAATCGGGTAAGTTCAAGCTGGAGGTGTTCAATGTGCTGGGTCAGCGGGTAGCTACCCTGGCCAATCAATTCCAAACAGCCGGGGCACACCAGGTAACCTGGGACGGCCGCAACGACGCCGGCAATCCGGTAGGATCGGGGATTTATTTCTATCAGCTCAGCGGCAACAACACCACGCTGACGCAGAAGATGATCTTGCTGAAGTAATTGGAAAAACCCTAACTGCGGGTTTTTCCAATTACTTCAGCCTGGATCAACCCGCAGTTTGGATGGGCGATACCAGATCGCCTGGCGCTCAAATCAAGTTTTTTTTACGGGCAGCAGTGGAAACCGGCTACACAGAGGTTATCAACCGAAAATCCGTGCAGCCGGTTTCCACTGCTGCCCGTAAAATATGTATTACTAATCCTTTATCCTTTTAACTTTATCCTTCGGCCTTACCATGAGCCTGACAACACGGAGCATCAAATTCATCGGCCTCACCGCGCTATTTCTGGTGGCATCCTGGTCCTGTGATGAGAAGATCACCGGCGACTTCAACGCCAACCTGCCTCCGGAGACAGAAATTTTCCTGACCAGCGAGGACACGCTCAATTACACCCAGAGCGTGCAGACCATTTACTGGGATGGGCGCGACCCCGATGGCTTTATTACCGGCTTTTATTATACCTTCGCCGATGATCCAACCGTCGATGATTGGACCTGGACCACTGAGCGCTTTGGGGTTTTTCCCCTGGTTCTCTCCGGGAACGACACCATCTACCAGTTCCAGGTGAAGGCGGTCGACAACAGCGGAGCGGAAGATCCATCGCCGGCATTGCAGCGCTTCCCGATCATCAATACACCGCCGGCGCTGCGCTGGGCGACCGGCAGCGCCTTGCCCGATACCACCTTCACCGTGGCGAGTTTCTCCTGGGTGGCTTCCGATCCGGATGGTGATGCGACCATCGATCATTTTGAGTATGCCCTGGATGACACCAGCAGTTGGATCGAGCTTCCCGGCACCCGCCGTTCGCTGAATTTGGACGCCAATCAGGGCATTGTGCCGGGAGATCATGCCTTTTATCTCCGGGTGGTCGATATCGCCGGGGCAAAAAGCCCCATCTTGCGCATGCCGGAGGATCCCGCCCGCGATTGGCACGTCAAAGCGCCGCAGGGCCGCTATCTGTTGATCGATGACTTCGAGGCGGAAACCAATACGGTCGGCCGGCCCGACGCTTTTTATCGCGGGATGCTGACCGATGTGCTGACGCCTTTGGGCGAATCATTTACCTATTGGAATATCGAAGAACAGTTCCCGAGCAGCACCATGCAGTTCACCGAAACGCTCAAGCTGTTCGACCGGGTCATCTGGTACACCGACCTGATCCAGGTCAGCGATGCGCATTTCATCGCCGCCCAAATCGCCATCCCGCAATTCCGCGCCAACGGGGGCAAGCTGATCCTGACGGTGCAGTTCAACCGCAATTTTGGTCAGCAGGGTGATCCCCTGGCATTTTCGCCGGTCGATTCTCTGGGACGCTCATTTAATTTCATCCTCACCAATAGTGCGTATAATCCGGACCCGGTCTTCGCCAATACCTTTCCGGATATGCCTCCGCTGCCGGCGCTGAGCGTTTCCAACATCGTGGTGGGGTCCATTGCACTGAAGCCAAAGGCCAACTCCGTCCCGATGTACCGCTATGACGATCCAGGCAGCACAGATGATCCGCTGTTCATCCTCGCCGGGCAGAATGACAATACCGGTGAATATGATTTCATCTTCTCCGGCACCCCGCTGCACTATCTGCGGGGGAATGGGAATCTGAACGAATTCTTTACGATTGTTTTGCGGGACTTTTTCGGGCAGTAATTTGCCCTTTACTGAAATAGCCACAGAGACACTGAGTTCACAGAGATTTGTGCGAGTTGATGATGATAATGTAATTTGAAGTTTACAGGTTATATTAAAATATCGCAGTTTGGCAGACGCCCCGAGATTCATCGGGGACCGGAGAAAAGCTTATGCAACGACGAATCATTTCGATGCTCATTACCATTCTTCTGGCCGGCACCGCTTTCGCTCAGGAAAAAGGCTCGATCCGCGGAATCATCAAGGACAAAGCCAGCGGAGAAGCGCTCATCGGGGTCAACATCAGCGTACAGGGCACCTACTACGGCGCCTCCACCGACGAAGATGGTTTCTACCTGATTCCCAATGTAACTCCGGGCGAATATGCCCTGGAAGTCGCCTATATCGGCTATAAGGTGATTCAGCAGACCGGCGTACGCATCGCTGCGGGCGAGAGCATCACGCTCAACTTCGCCCTGGAGGCCACCCCCCTCGCCCTGGGGCAGGAGGTGGATGTCATCGGGCAGAAACCGCTGCTCGACCTCCAGGAAACCAGTACCGTGCGCAGCCTCTCCTCCGACGACATCTACAACCGCATCGTTGATGACGCCATGGGACTGGTGACCCAGCAGGTCGGGGTGGTGGAGCAGGACAACCAGATCCATATCCGCGGCGGCCGTTCTTACGAGTCGCAGTACATGATCGATGGCATTTCGGTGCAAGACCCCCTCTCCGGTACCGGCTTCGGGCTGAACATCAGTGCCAATGCCATCGAAGAGGTGGAGATCATCACCGGCGGATTCAAGGCGGAATACGGGCAGGCCACTTCCGGGATTGTAAAAGTGAGAACCAAAACCGGCGATGACAAATACGAGGGCTATTTTTCCTACAAATCCGATCACGCCGGGATATTCAAAGGATCGGACTTCAGTTTCAACACCGATCAGTACGAATTCAATCTCAGCGGGCCGGAACCATTTACCAGCAATCTCTTCCCGGGAATCGGCCTGAAGCTGCCCGGTAAGATTTATTTCTTCCTCAATGTTTATTCCGCGCTCTCCGATGACTACACCGGCGCGACTTCTCCTGAGCTGCGCTCCTCGATCAGCCCGCGGGTCAACCTGTTCGGCGACCCGCTCTTTGACGAGACCACCTTCGCGCCGCGGCAAAACAACAACTGGTCGGCGCTGTTTAAGCTGACCTGGAAGATCAATCCGACCAATGTGCTGACCTACTCCTACAACCGTTCCCTATCGATTAATCAGAACACGCAGTCGCTGCAAACCAACCTGGAATATGTAGAGCCGAACCCGGGCTTTCCGTTCAATTTTTCCAAGGCGCTGGAGAATTTCAACACCTACACTCACGACAACGAACAGATCTCCCTCAACTGGCAGCGCACGCTTAACAAAACCACCTTCTTCGAGCTGCGCGCCAGCCGCTACTTCGCCCAATTGCGCAGCGACTGGAACGGGCGCCACTGGTCGGATTATCTCCAGCCGGTCGACGTGCCCCGCCTGCCGGTGAGTTATTTTTATCCCAGCATCGACTCGACTCAGATCCGGGTGATCCCGGGGGATGGGTTCTACGATTACGGCAATGCCGCCTTCTGGCACGATCACTACGTGGAATGGTACACCTTCAAAGGCGACCTCACCACCCGCATCGGGGATATTCATACGGTCAAGGGAGGATTCGAATCCTCCTTCAAGGAGATGCAGTTGGTGGATATTGCCGATCCCTGGATCGGCGAATTCGGCTCCAGCCAGGATATCTACCGGGTGCATCCGGCCGATGGAGCGTTCTATCTGCAGGATGACATTCGCTTCAAGGGCTTTTTCGTTAATGCCGGCGTTCGCCTGGATTACTGGGCGCCGGGCGATCTGGCCGATGCGGCGGTGGAGGATACCACCAGCATCCTCACCCGGGGGATGCGAGAAAAGTATATCGACGAATCCTACGGCATCTTCGGTCGGCGAGTAAAGCTGCGCCTGATGCCCCGCCTGGGGGTTTCCTTCCCGATCTCTAACAACCAGATGCTTTATTTCAACTACGGCCACTTTTCCAAGTTGCCCAAGCCGCAGTTTGTCTACGCCAAGCTCTCCCCTTCCACCTCGGAATCGGCGTTCCAGAAGTTCGGCAATCCCAGTCTGAACCCGGAGACCAGCGTTAAGTACGAACTGGGGGTGCGCAACAAATTCAGCGAGAACGACGTGATCAGCGTGACTGCCTTCTACAAAGATATCTTCGACTACGTGCAGACCATCACCATTCCGGACCTGCCGCGGATCGGGCGCGGGATCACCTATGTTAATCTCGACTATGCACGCTCCCGGGGCATCGAAGTGGAATATAAAACCCGGATGGGGCGCTATCTCTTCGGCAATGTCTCCGGCAGCTATACCATCACTTCCACCAAATCCTCCACTTCCGACATTGCCTTCCTGGTGGAAGACCGCCAGTTGGAAGAACCGCCGATCCGTGAGACATTTGCCGCCTGGGACCGTCCCTGGCAAATGTCGGCAAATGTTTCCTTCCGGGTGCCGAAAGGGGATCATCCCCGGCTGCTGGGCCTGAAGCTGTTCAGCGACTGGAATCTCAACCTGCGCTTCTTTGCCCAGGCCGGGAAGCGCTATACGCCCACGGAACTGACCGGGGTGGACCAGGACGGGCGGCCGCTCTACGATGCGGTGGATGACCAATCGCAGCAATACAGCAAGGTGGCGAAGCTGTGGCAGTGGACCGACCTGAGCTTCACCAAATATCTTGAGATCATGAACCTGAAATACGGATTATATCTGGAGGTTAAGAATCTCTTCAGCACCAAGAACCCCCAGATCATCAACCCGGTCACCGGCGATGCGTATCATTACGGCGATGCGACCCCGCGGAGCTGGAACGATCCGCTCTACCCGGACCGCTTTTTCCCGATCTCGGATCCCTATCCTTTTAACCCGGCCCGATACCGGGCTCCGCGGAATATCCGCTTCGGCATTTCAGTGCAATTTTAAGCGAAGGTACCGGCAGCATGAAACGACTTATCGGCATATTGATCCTATTACTGCTTCCCCAACTGCTCTGGGCGCAGATCTTTCCGACCCTTGGCGGACAGCGGGTCGGCACCGCTGCGGCGCAGTTCCTCAAGATCGGCGTCGGCGCCCGCGCCATCGGGATGGGCGAGTCCTACGTGGCGGTGGCCAACGATGCGGAAGCGCTCTACTGGAATCCCGCCGGCATCGTTCTCTTCGAACGGCCGGTGGTCTTCTTCGCCCATAATCAGTGGCTGGTCGATACCCGCCTGGAATTTGCCGGGGCGGTCTATCACCTCGGCCAGGGCAATTCCATCGGCGCGGCCATCACCTACCTGCATACCGAAGATATGGTCGAGACCACCGAGTTGCAGCCCTTTGGCACCGGGCGAATGTTCGGGTTCAGCGATTTCCTCTTCAGCTTCACCTATGCTCGTAAGATGACCGACCAGTTCAGCTTCGGGCTCTCCACCAAGTTTATGCAGGAGACCATCGCCGATCTAAAAATGCGCGGCCTGCTGTTCGACCTGGGGATCTATTACAAGACCGGCTGGAAATCGACCCGCTTTGCGGTGGCGGTGAGCAACTTTGGGCGCGACCTGACCCCGGACGGCACAGTGCGCTACCGCACCTTGAGCAATGATGAGGTGGCCGTAACCTCTTTTCAATCCTTTGCCCCCCCGATCCTCTTCCGCATCGGTCTGGCCGGCGAGCTGCTCGACCAACAGGATCATCGCCTCACCGCTTCGATGCAGCTCAACCATCCCAACGATAACTCCGAGAATCTCAACTGGGGCGTCGAATATTGGTGGAAAGGCATGTTCGCCCTGCGCGGGGGCTATAAGACCGCTCAGGCGGAAGAAAGCTATTCACTGGGCTTCGGCCTGAATTTCCCGATCACCATGGCCGATTTCAAACTGGATTACGCCTTCACCGACTTCGGGCGGCTGGGCACGGTGAACCGGTTTGGGATTCAGTTGATGTTTTAACAACGAACCGACGGTTCGTTGTTAAAAGGATGAAGGTTAATTGAAGACAATAGCAAACAAGGTACGATGATGAATATTTCCCGGATGACGCAAACCCTCCTGATTTCTTTCCTCACTGCTCTGTTCCTGTCTGGCTGTTCGCACGACAAGCTGGAACTCCCGGTCATCCCCCCGGGCGACGAGCAGTTCAAGGGGCTGGATGATGCCGAGTACGTGCTGCTCAGCCCGATCCTGGACGCTTCCAATGGCTACAGCTTCCGCCAACCCTCCGATGTGTTTTTCGGAGCCGACAATTTTCTTTATGTCGCCGACACCGGCAATGACCGCATTGTCATGCTCGATGCCGGGGGGGCGGTGCAGGGGATCTCCGGCTATCTTCCCCATCCGGAGGCAATTACCCAGAATGACAGCCTGCAGCTGCTGATCGTCAACAACAGTAACGTGGTCTACCGCATCGATCTATTTAAATACGCCCACGACATCGCCGCCGCCAGTATCGACACGGTGTTCCACTTCGCCAGCGAGCCCAACCGCCAGTTCACCGGCATCTCGGTGCACAACCGCTTCGAATATTATGTGACGGCGATTGACGTGGCGGACAGCAGCACCAACTTCCGGGAATTCAATTTCATCTACGATTTCACCGGCCGGCATACACTCAAAGGCCCCCTTCCGCTCAATGTCAACGGCAGCGGCCTTTATTCGGCCATCCTGCCCACCTCGGTTCTCTCCCTGCGAGAGCGCTGGCTGGATATTTCTGTCAGCAATGAAGACACCCCGGCATTTTATTTCACCCAGATCGGGCGTACCAGCCTGTTGGAGAATAATTTCCCCTTTCAGCATGTCACCACTGTCATCGTGGAAGGCGACGAGATGCTGACTCCCAACATCTCTTATGTCGGCACCGATCTTTACGGCTTCGGCAAGTTCCGCAATGCCGAGGATGCTGCGGTGGACCGCTCCGGCTTCATCTTCGTGCTCGACGGCGGCCGCGCCCTGAGTGATCCCGATACCACCCATCCCGCGCCGGGCTTCTACCGTTTCTCTTCCACGTCGGGGAAACAACTGCAGACCGTAACCGGCCTGGGCAGCGGCAATCTGCAGTTCAACCATCCCAGGGGCATCGCGGTGCTGCCGGATGTGGAAGGGCAGATCGTCTACGTCGCCGACACCGGCAACAACCGGATCATGATGTTCCAGTTGTCGACGGATTTGTGATACGAAAGCATTTTCTAAGACTTGGAATATTTAGCGCAGCCCAACCGCCCCTGATTGGCTTGCTGGACGCTGCGCCAATCGGTCCCCTCCTTACCTAAGGTGGGGAATAATATTGTGCAAGAATCTCATACCGGCATTCAGGATGTTATGATCCCACAACAGGGCATGGGGATGAAGCGCAGTTCGCCCCATTCACCGAAACATCATCAGCTCAGCAAATCGATAGGGCGAACTGCGCTTCATCCCCATGCCCTGTTCAAAATCATTTGAAAACCTGATATTTATCATGTTAATAGAAGCGAATCACGGTTATTTTATGGATACAATTTGATGGCAGAGGAAAATGGAAGCTGTGAGCGCAGTGAGATTGAAAACGGAATATGCCCCTGATGATTATTTATATAAATTCGCACCAGCCGGCGTCTTCAATGACCAACAGCAACTGAGACAGTTTACCTTTTTCGACAAGCGCAAGTTACGGAGACCGGTGATATGCTGATGATTTTAACCGCGGTTGCGGCGCTGGGAGGCATCACAATCCTGCTGGCCGGAATGTTGATCCTCGCCAATAAAAAGCTCTACGTCCAGGAAGACCCCCGCATCGACATCGTTGAAGGTATGCTCCCCCTGGCCAACTGCGGCGCCTGCGGCTACCCCGGCTGCCGCCCCTTTGCCGAGGCGCTGGTTTCCGGGGATACCCTGCCGGGCAAGTGCACCGTCAGCAATGACGAAGGCCGGAGCCAGATTGCCCAGTTTCTGGGCGTCGACGTGGGCGGTCAAGAAAAAGTGGTGGCCCGTCTGGCCTGCGCCGGCGGGGTTAACGTGGCCCGTAACCGCGCCTTCTATACCGGCATGAGCACCTGCCGGGCAGCAGCGTTGGTCTCCGGCGGCGGCAAAGGCTGCTTCTGGGGCTGCCTGGGATTCGGCGATTGCATGGAGGTGTGCGATTTCGACGCCATCTACATGAACGAACACTCCCTGCCGGTGGTGATCGAGGAAAAATGCACCGCCTGCGGCGACTGTGTGGAAATCTGCCCCAAAGACCTTTTCTCCCTTCATCCCGAAAGCCACCGTTTATGGGTGGCCTGCAAGAACCTGGAGCACGGTGACGAGATCCTGGAAAATTGCGAAGTGGCCTGCACTGCCTGCGCCCGCTGCGCGATGGATGCCCCGGGCAACCTGATCACTATGGTTAACAACCTCCCGGTAGTCGATTACACCCTCAACCACGCCACCCAGGCCCCGATCAAACGCTGCCCGACCGGGGCGATTGTCTGGCTGGAGAAAGACGGCAAAGCGGTCAAAGGCGAGATGAGCAAAAAGGTCATCCGCAAGACCCCGCTGGAGGCAAAACCAACCTAACATTTAAAATTTGAAATAAAAGGTAATCCAACGAACTGATCGAAACATAAAGGATGGCTTGTCATGGCAAAAGAACAGAAAGCATTCAAATACCCGGGATCGCGCTCCGCGATGGACGGCAATACCGCCGCAATCATGTGCGAGCGGGAATCGACTGATGCCGCCGGGGCTTATCCCATCACCCCCTCGACCCAGATGGGCGAATTCTGGGCGGAAGCCGCCGCTGCCGGTCATATCAACATCTCCGGACGGCCGCTGATCTTCATCGAACCGGAAGGCGAGCACGCTGCCGCTGCGGTTACCGCCGGCCTCTCCATGACCGGCCTGCGCGCCTCTAACTTTTCCTCCGGCCAGGGGATCGCTTATATGCACGAATCCCTGTATGCCGCCGTGGGGAAACGGCTGACCTACGTGCTCAATATCGGGGCGCGGGCCATGACCAAATCGACCCTCAACGTGCACGCCGGGCATGACGATTACCACTGCGTGGATGATACCGGCTTCTTCCAGCTTTTTGCCAAAAACGCGCAAGAGGTGGCCGACCTCAATATCATCTCCCACCGCATCGCCGAGCTGGCGCTGACCCCCGGGATCATCGCCCAGGACGGGTTCCTGACCACTCACCTGATCGAATCGATGCTCACCCCGGAACGCGACCTGATTGCGGAATACCTCGGCCGTCCCGACGACATCATCAAAACCCCCACTGCGGCGCAGCGGATCATCTACGGCGACACCCGCCGGCGTATCCCCGAACTGTGGGATGTCGACAACCCGGTGATGGCCGGGATCGTGCAAAACCAGGACTCCTACATGCAGAGCGTGGCGGCACAGCGGCCGTTCTTCTTCGATCATATCAAGGAATTGACCGACCAGGCGATGGAAGAGTTCTTCCAGTTGACCGGGCGGCGCTACCAGCGGGTGATGACCTACCGCGCCGATGACGCCGAATACCTGATCCTGGGCCAGGGCAGCCTGATTCCCACTGCGGAAGCGGTCGCCGATTATCTCCGTGAGACCCGCAAGCTGAAGATCGGGGTGGTCAACATGACCATGTTCCGTCCCTTCCCGGGCGATTTGCTGGGCAAGCTTCTCAAAGGCAAAAAAGGCGTGGCGGTGCTGGAACGTCTTGACCAGCCCCTGGCAGTCGACCTGCCCCTGATGCGCGAGATCCGTGCAACGCTGAGCAAGTGTATCGAAAATGGCAACAGCCAATCAAAGAAAGAGAAAAACGCGAAACTGCCCTATCCGGAATATGATGTCTATGCCGATGCCTCCCTGGCGCCGAAGCTTTACTCCGGATCCTTCGGGATGGGCAGCCGCGACCTCCAGCCGGAAGGGGTGATCGGCGCGGTGGAGAATATGCTGCCCGACGGCAAACAGAAAAAGCTCTTCTATCTCTCAATCGACTTCATTCGGGAAACCGCCCTGAACCCGAAGCAGCGTATTTACCAGGAGACCATCGAGGAATCTTATCCCAACGTGAAAGAGCTGTCGGTGCGGGGCAGCGAAAATCCCAACCTGATGCCGAAAGACAGCGTGACGGTGCGCTTTCACTCCGTCGGCGGCTGGGGGATGATCACCACCGGGAAAAACCTGGCGATGACCCTCTTCGATGTGCTTGGCTATCATATCAAAGCCAACCCGAAGTACGGATCGGAGAAAAAAGGCCAGCCGACCACTTTCTACCTCTCGGCGGCGCCGGAGCCGATCCGCATCAACTGTGAATATTTCCACGTTGACGTGGTGCTCTCGCCCGATCCCAACGTTTTCAAACATACCAACGCCCTGGCCGGGCTGAAAAAAGGCGGGGTGTTCGTGATCCAGAGCGACCTGGGAACCCCGGAGCAGGTTTGGGCTTCGATACCGCTGAAGTATCAGCAGATCATTATCGAAAACGAGATCCGGGTGTTTTATTTCGACGCTTTCAAGATCGCCCGGGAAGAAGCCACCGACCCGGAACTGCAGTACCGCATGCAGGGGATTGCCTTCCAGGGCGCCTTCTTCGCCGCCTCGCCGGTGATGGAGAAGACCGGGCTGGACGAAGCCACCCTGTTTAAAGCCATCCGTGATCAGTTGCAGTATAAATTCGGCTCGAAAGGGGCCCGGGTGGTGGAAGACAATATTCGAGTCGTAAAACGCGGCTATGACGAGGTTCATGAAATCACCAACAAAAATATCAGCACCAGCGCTAACGGCAACGGCAAGGCGGCTGCGCAGGCGCTGCCGATTCCGATCATGCTCAAGCAGTTTCCGCAAAGCCAGGCGCCGGATACCGACATCCACCGCTTCTGGGAACAAACCGGCGAGTTTTATGCTCGCGGCATGGGTACCGATGTGATCACCGATCCTTTTATCGGCCTCAGCCACATGCCGGCGCTGACCAGTGTCTTCCGCGACATGACCAGCATCCGCTTCGAGCATCCCCAGTGGATTCCGGAGAACTGCACCGCCTGCGGCGACTGCTGGACGGTCTGTCCCGACACCGCCATTCCCGGGCTGGTGAATGACGTTTCGGAAGTGCTCGATACGGTGGTGAAGCATTTGCAGAAAGCCGGGCACAAGCTGGAGCATCTGCCCAAGGCGGCCCGCCAGTTGGAAAGCAAGCTGCGCGCCATCTTCGACGAAGCCGGCGACAAAGGCGCCGTGCGCCCGATGATCAGCGAGGGCATCGCCAAAACCATCAAGGACAGCAGTCTGGATGATGATCAGAAACAGGTATTGCGTAAAGAATTCAAGCTGTTCGAAGCAGCCCTGGGCGACTTCCAGTTTGCCCTGTCCCGCCCCTATTACAGTGTGCCGGAAGGCAAGCAGAAAAACAGCGGTGGGCTGCTGAGCATTACGGTCAACCCTTACACCTGTAAAGGCTGTATGGAATGCGTGGCGGTATGTGATGACGATGCTCTGCGGAAGGTCACTCAGAGCGAAGAGAGCATCAAGGGGTTGAAGCAGGACTGGGACTTCTGGCTGGAGCTGCCCACGACCCCGCAAAAGTTCATCCGGGTGGACAACCTGGAAGAACGCATCGGAGCGCTGGAAACGATCCTGCTCGACAAAAACGTCTACGGCGCGCTGGCCAGCGGCGACGGCGCCTGCGTGGGCTGCTCGGAGAAAACCGTGCTGCACCTCTTCGTTGCTACCATGGAAGCGCTGATGCAGCCGCGGGTGGAAAAACATGTGGAATATCTGAACGACCTGATTCAGCGCCTGGAGAAGCATATCCAGATCAAGCTGGTGGAAAATGTCGACGTCAGCGATACCGACGCGATGGCGAAAGTGGTGCAGGAGATGAGCAACAGCGACCTGACCCTCTCGGGCATCGCCGGGCGGATGGAGAAGCTGCAGGGCACCAAACCGATCGACCAGGAATGGCTGCGCCGCGCCACCCAACTGCTCGCCAAGCTGAAAAACCTGCGCTGGAAATATACCACCGGCACCACCGGCCGGGGCCGCTCCAGCATGGGCTGGCTGAACGCGACCGGATGCACCTCGGTATGGGGCAGCACCTATCCCTTCAACCCCTACCCCTTCCCCTGGGCCAACCACCTCTTCCAGGACAGCGCCTCGATGGCGATGGGTATTTTTGAAGGGCACATGGCTAAGATGGCCGACGGCTTCCGCACCATCCGCCTGGCGGAACTGGAGCTGGAAGGGAAATATAATCCGGCCGAACATGATCCCTACTTCACCTACTTCAACTGGCATCAGTTTACCGATGAAGAATGGCTGCTCTGCCCGCCGGTGGTGGCGGTCGGAGGTGACGGGGCGATGTATGACATCGGCTTCCAGAACGTCTCCCGGGCACTGAGCTCCGGCAAACCGGTTAAGATCGTGGTGGTGGATACCCAGGTATACTCCAACACCGGCGGCCAGGCCTGCACCTCGGGCTTCATCGGACAGATTTCCGACATGGCCCAATACGGCAAGGCGATCAAGGGCAAAGAAGAGCCCCGCAAGGAGATCGGGCTGATCGGCATGGCGCACCGCAACACCTATGTGATGCAAAGTACCATGGCCTACCCCAGCCACATGATCGAAGGCTTCATCGAAGGCCTGATGGCCCGGCGGCCGGCGCTGTTCAACCTCTACACCTCCTGCCAGCCGGAACACGGCATCGCTGACGACAAGGGCGCGGAACAGGCCAAGCTGGTGGTGGAATCCCGCGCTTACCCGCTGTTCCGCTACAATCCCGACAATGGCAAAACCCCGCAGGAATGCTTCGACCTGGAAGGCAACCCGGCGATCGATGCGCTGTGGCCCACCTACACCCTCAAATACGTGGAAAGCGGGCGGGAAAAGAGCATGGAGCTGCCGCTAACCTTCGCCGACTTTGCAGTGACGGAAGCGCGTTTCCGCAAGCACTTCCGCAAGGCTCCCCAGGATACCTGGAACGAAAACATGGTGCATGTATCCGAATATCTGGCGATGAACACAGATGAGCGGGAAGGTAAATTCCCCTACGTCTGGGCGCTGGATGCCAAGCAGCATCTTAGTCGCCTCCTGGTGGCGCAGCCGATCATCGAATCCTGCCAGGACCGCCTGGATTACTGGATCATGCTCAAAGCCATGGCCGGGGTGGACAAACCGGAAACATCCAAGGAGAACCTGGAACAGCAGATTCGCGCGGAAGTGGTGGGCAATATCGCCGCCGGGTTGATGAACCTGGCCGGCGGGAACGGTGCAGGGCTTGCTTCCCTGGCCGCTACGCCGGCACCGGCAGCAACCGCAACGGCCGCCCAGCCGGCAGCGGCAGCACCCTCCGGCGGCGACGGCTATCTGGCGCCCTGGCTGGATACGCCAAACTGCACCGCCTGCGATGAGTGCATCAACATCAACTCCAAGATCTTCGCCTATAATGCGGATAAGAAAGCCTATATCAAAGATCCCAACGCCGGTCCTTATTCCGACATCGTGAAGGCAGCGGAAAAATGCACCGCCCAGGTGATTCACCCCGGGCTGCCCCAGGACCGCAATGCCAAGGATATCGACAAGTGGATCAAACGGGCGGAAAAATTTAACTGAGGAGTGATTAACAATAAACATGATAACTACTGCCACAGAGACACAGAGTTCACAGAGAACTAATACTGACAACTGAACGCTGACAACAGACTCTGTGTTCTCTGTGTCTCTGTGGCAATCAGGTATTTCCCGAATAGACGCATCCGAATTGATGGGATATTATTGAACATGCAAGCGAGATTAAACGCAAAAAGAAGTTTCCGGCACGGGGTGCACCCGCCGGAGCAAAAAGAGGCCACCAACCGGCAGGCGATCCGGCAGTTCCCGTTCGCACCGGTGATGGTCATCCCCCTGTCGCAGCATATCGGCAAACCGGCCCGCGCCGTGGTGCGGGAAGGCCAGGAAGTGCTGCGCGGGCAGTTGCTCGCAGAACCGGATGGATTCGTCTCGGTGGCGATGCACGCCCCGGCTGCCGGGGTGGTCAAACGCATCGCCCTGGCCCCCTATGCCAATGGGAAGATGGTGGAGAGCATTTATCTCCAGCCCTTTCCCGGCGCCGGGCAGGAGGTGATCGAAGGTCGGCCGGTCGATGTCGAGACCGCCACGCCGGATGAGATCATCCTGGCCATTCAGCAGGCCGGCATCGTCGGCCTGGGCGGGGCGGCGTTTCCCACCCACGTCAAGCTGAAAGTGCCGGAAGGAAAATCGATCGACACCCTGATCATCAACGGGGTCGAATGTGAACCCTACCTGACGACCGACCATCGGGTGATGCTGGAGCAGATCGACGATATTTTAATGGGGATCCGCTACCTGCTGAAGGTGAGCGGCGCCGGTCGGGCGATCATCGGCATCGAGGCCAACAAGCCGGATGCCGCCGCTGCCCTGAGCGCAGCAGTGCCCGCCGATCTGCCGGTGACGGTGGAAATGGTCAAAGTGAAATATCCCCAGGGGGCGGAAAAGATGCTGATCACCGCCCTGCTGGGGCGGGAGGTGCCCTCCGGAGGGCTTCCGATCGACGTGCAGGTGGTGTGCATCAACGTGGCCACCACCGCCGAGATCGGGCGGCTGCTCCCCCATGGCCGGGGCATCCAGGAACGGGTGATCACCATTACCGGCCCGGGGGTGAAACGAAAAGGCAACTACCTGATCCCGATCGGCACTCCGCTGCGGTTTGCATTGGAAGAAGTTGGCCTCGCCGGCAACGTCACCCGGGTTTTCCTGGGCGGCCCGATGATGGGCCAGGCCGTCTCCAGCCTGGATGTCCCCATCGCCAAGGGCACTTCGGGCGTGGTGGTGTTTACCGATGAAGAGACCGCGCAGATTCCGCAAAAAGTGTACCCCTGCATCAAATGCGCCTACTGCGTCGACGCCTGCCCGATCTTCCTGAATCCCTCGCGGATGGGCATCCTGGCCAAAAGCGGCCGTTATGAAGAGATGGCCGAGGACTATCACCTGATGGATTGTTTTGAATGCGGTTCCTGTTCCTATGTCTGCCCGTCGAATATTCCCCTGGTGCAATATTTCCGGCTGGCGAAAGGTATCCTGAGAGAGAAAAAAGGATGAGATCTTGAGCAAGATAAACAAAACCCTGGAAATACGCACCTCGCCCCACATTGTGCGCGGCCTGAGCACCGACGACATCATGCGCAACGTGGTGTGGGCGCTGCTACCGGTGGCGGGATTTGCGGTCTATACCTTCGGCCTCACCGCCCTGGTGATGTTGAGTGTGGCGACCCTCTCCTGCGTGCTGTCCGAACATATACTCTGCCGCCTGAACGGTCGGGAGTCGACCATCGGCGACTGGTCAATCACCATCACCGGACTGCTCTACGGGCTGACCCTTCCCCCGGGATTGCCGTTGTGGATGGTGGCGGTGGGGGGATTTATCGCCGTGGGGCTGGGCAAATTCCTTTTCGGCGGGCTGGGATATAATGTGTTTAATCCCGCACTGGTGGGACGGGCTTTCCTGCAGGCAGCCTTTCCGGTAGCGATGACCACCTGGCATCCGGCTTTTGCCGATGGGCGCTTTTTCAGCCTGGATGGCGCCACCCTGACCGTTCCCTTCATGGAGCCGGTCTATACTGCCGTCACCGGGGCCACCCCCCTGGCGGCGATGAAGTTCGCCCAGCAGCCGACTGCCGCCTACGATCTGGTGTTTGGCTTCACCAGCGGCTCCGCCGGGGAGACCAGCGCCCTGTTTATCCTGGCGGGTGGAGCTTACCTGGCGGTGCGAAATATGCTCAACTGGCGCATCCCGGCGGCGATCTTCGCCACTGTAGCGCTGCTGAGCGGAATTCTCCATGCGATCGATCCGCAGCATTACGCCGGCCCGATGTTCATGCTTTTTTCCGGTGGCCTGATGCTCGGCGCCGTGTTCATGGCCACCGACATGGTCGCCACCCCGCTGACCAACCGGGGCGTGATCATTTACGGCGTCCTGATTGCGGTGCTGACGGTGATGATCCGCTACTGGGGCGGGCTGCCGGAAGGGGTGATGTACGCGATTCTCTTCGCCAACGCCGCCTCCCGGCATATCGACCGGCTGGTGCAGCCCCGGGTATATGGAACCTTAAAACAGGCAAAGAGGGGCTCATGAACCAGATCGACCTGAAACAACTGACCGCCCCCCCCAACAGCTGGCACATGCTGCGCACCCTGGCCGGGGTAGGAATTTTCTGCTCATTGCTGATCGTGGCCACCTACCAGGCCACCCTGCCGGTGATCACCACCAAGAAGCTTGAAAAGCTGCAGGAAGCAGTATTTAATGTGCTGCCGGGTGCCGCATCCAAAGCCAATTTCCGCCTGACGCCCGACGGTCGCTTCGAACCGTTCGAGGGCACCCCAAAAGGGGAAACCCTGGTCTATGCCGGCTACGACCGCCAGGGCAAACTGGTGGGGATCGCGCTGGAAGCCTACGGGCAGGGATTTCAGGATGTGCTGCATATTATTTATGGTTACTCGCCGGAAAAGCAGGCGGTGGTCGGCATTCAGGTGCTGGAGAGCAAGGAGACCCCCGGGCTGGGCGACAAGATCGAAAAAGACCCGGCCTTCCTGGCCAATTTTGAGGCGCTCGATGTATCCCTGAGTGGCGACGGCCAGATCCAAAATGCCATCACCGCAGTAAAAAAGGGTGAGAAACAGCAGCCTTATGAAATTGAATGCATCACCGGTGCAACCATATCATCGAAAGCAATCACCGCGATTCTGCAAAAAAGCACCGGCGAATTCATTCCCATGCTGATGAAGAATTTGGCGACGTTTGAGAAGTAGGTATATTGTTACATTGTTAAAAGACAAAGTCCACGGATTACACGGATTTTCACGGAATAAAAAAAACAAAAAACGGGTAGAGGAATTAATGAGAATTCGGGTTTATGCTGCAAAGTGTCTTTACTCATATACCCATACACCCATCAACCCATTAACAAAGAATCATCAGTGTTAATCCGTGTAATCCGTGGTAAGTAGTTAAAAAAGATGGGATAAATATGGCGAACGATTTATTCAAAATGCCGGAGACAGCGGTCAGCACGGATGAGTTTATCAAGGGGCTGTGGCGGGAGAATCCGGTGTTTGTGCAAGTGCTGGGGATGTGCCCGGTGCTGGCGGTAACCAACTCCGGGATCAACGCCATCGCGATGGGGCTGGCCACGACCTTTGTGCTGGTGATGTCGAATATCCTGGTGTCCTCTCTGCGCAAGGTGATTCCCAAACAGGTGCGCATCGCCACCTATATCCTGATCATCGCCACGTTTGTGACGGTGGTGGAGTACCTGATCCAGGCAATCAGCCTCGATCTGCACAAGGCGCTGGGCGCGTTTATCTCCCTGATCGTGGTCAATTGCGTGATCCTGGGCCGGGCGGAAGCGTTCGCCTCCAAGAACACTCTCGCCAATTCCTTTCTCGACGGCCTGGGCATGGGGCTCGGGTTTACCTTTGCCCTGCTTTGCCTGGGGGTGGTGCGGGAGATCCTGGGTAGCGGCACCATCTTTGGAATCGGCCTCTTCCCTGACGGTTTCCAGTCCTGGGTGGTGATGATCCTCCCCGGCGGCGGGTTCTTCACCATGGGCGCCTGGCTGCTGTTCTTCAATTGGTTGAAAGAGCGGAATAAGAAACGGGAAGCGGCGCTGAGTGAGAGTGGGACGGGGGTGAAATGAAGAAACTCCTGTTAATGGGTGTATGGGTGTATGAGTAACGACTTTTTTTGCCACGGAGACACAGAGTGCACAGAGATTTTAATATGTAATATTGGATAGTGCTATAGGCAGGTGTCGTCATTGCGAGCCGCGTATGTTGCGGCGCGGCAATCTCCGGCAGGCTGCTGCCAATATAACTGCGGAGTGAACGTTTTCGATGGGAAACCAACATGGGCAATGAATCTTTAAGTTTTATATTTCTGAATGCGGCGCTGATCAACAATTTCGTGCTGGCGTATTTCCTGGGCATCTGCCCCTTCCTCGGCGTTTCCGGCAAGCTGGAGACTGCCACCCGGATGGGAGGAGCGGTCACTTTCGTGATGCTGATCAGCTCTACCTGCGCTTACGGGATTCACCAATTGCTGGTGGCGGTCGATGCGCCGTTTCTGCAACTGATCTCCTACATCGTGGTGATCGCCTCGACGGTGCAACTGGTGGAGATGTTCATCAAGAAGTTCAGCCCCTCCCTGTTTCGGGCGCTGGGAATCTTCCTGCCGTTGATCACCACCAACTGCGCCATCCTGGGGCTGGCGTTGTTCCAGACCAACAAAGGCTATAATTTTGCCCAATCCCTGGTTTATGCCCTGGGGGCCGGGATCGGCTTTACCCTGGCGCTGGTGCTGATGGCCGGACTGCGGGAAGAACTGGAACTGGCGGAGGTGCCCAATCTGGTCAAAGGCACTGCGCTCACGTTGATGCTGGCGGGGATACTGTCGCTAACCTTTATGGGGTTTGCCGGGCTGGGGGGATAGAAATGATTAGGGCAACGTATAAAACTGAGTTGATAGGTTGATGGGTGAATGGGTGGATGGGGAAAAACGGACGTTATTCCAACCAGGTCTTTTCCCATATACCCATTCACCCATCAACCCATTCACGATGAATAATAAACTGAGGAATTAAACATGCTCCTATCCTATCTCATCGGTGTTGCCGGGATTGTTTTCCTGATGGCCGTCTGGCTGCTGGTGCAGAATGCCTGGGGCCGCTCATTCATGGTGGCCGATCCCGACCAGGACGTGCTGGCCGGGCGCGGCGGGTGCCAGGGATGCAGCTGCTCCGGCATCTGCGAACGGGAAAAGGGTTCACCGGAGAGAAATACAACCTATTGACCTCCCCATGGGGAGAAAACTGAACGGAGGCAACCATGATTCGCCTGGAAGATTATGATAAGTCAAACCGGTTTACCGCAAAGGTGCTGGAGACCTCGGTCATCACCCCGGAAGCGTCGGCGGTGGAAGTGCGGGATATTATTCTGGAGGTCGACAAGAAAGACTTCCATTTTGACGTGGGCCAGAGCGTGGGAGTGATCGTTTCCGGACCCCATGAACTGGGTCATACCGAGCATTTTCGCCTTTACACCGTGGCCAACACCTTCGAGACCAGTAACGGCAACAAGCCGGTGATCAACATCTGCGTGCGCCGCTGCACCTATATCGACGATTTCAGCGGCGAGGAATACAAGGGGATCGCTTCCAACTATCTCTGCGACCGCCGCGCCGGCGACACCATCACCCTGACCGGCCCTTATGGAATTCCCTGGGAAGTGCCGGAAGAGAAAGACGCCGACCTGCTCCTGATTGGGCTGGGCACCGGCATCGCTCCCTTCCGGGCGTTCGTGAAGCATATCTATAAAAACGTCGGCGGCTGGCAAGGGCGGGTCTGGCTGTTCCACGGCGCCCTGACCGGTCTGGAGATGCTCTACCGCAACGACAAGCGCGATGACTTCACCAATTACTATGACGAAGAGACCTTCGAGGCCTTTGAAGCGCTCAGCCCGCGGCCCCATGTCTACGACCCGATCGCCCTGGATTACGCCCTGGAAGAACGCGGGGAGGAGATCTGGAACATGCTGCTCAATCCCAAGACCCACGTCTACGTGGCCGGGATGGAGAACATCCGCAAGATCCTCAACAAGGCCTTTAGCAATATCGCCGGCTCTCCGGAGAAATGGGAACGGCGCAAGGCGGAGATGATGGCGGGGAAGCGGTGGACGGAATTGGTGTACTGAGTGCGGAGTGCGGAGTGCGGAGTGCGGAGTGCGGAGTGCGGAGTGCGGAGTGCGGAGTGCGGAGTGCGGAGTGCGGAGTGCGGAGTGCGGAGTGCGGAGTGCGGAAGAAATGTGTTTCATTAGTTGAGCAAATCCAAGAGTTTGGTTAAAACAAATAGTAATTATTCAGCCCGCGAGACGCACGAAAGATTCGAATGAAAGCGGTTTAGTTTCTTTCGTGTGTTTAGTGGGCTGAATAATTACAAAAAAAAAACCGGATTCTTGTCAGATAAATTAAAACCCCACCACCATCAAGCTTCCTGAAGTGCCGTTTCCTCCACCCCTACCCGCTCGGTCAGCACCGGGCAGGTTGCCAGCCTCAGCACCCGCTCGGCGGTGCTGCCCCAGAGCCAGAAGTAATCGAATTTGCTGAAACCACGGGTGCCCATAATAATCAGGTCGACCTCCTGCGTGCCGGCATAATCCACCACTGCTTCATAGGCATGGGGCGCTTTTACCACTTCGTAGACCAGCCGGGAATCATCGGGATTTTCGGGCAGTTCCCGCAGCATGCCGGTCACCCGGCTGCGCAGGTCCTCATCCATTTTGAAATAAGGCCAGGCGTTCTCACTCATCCAGCGGAAGGAGGTAACCGTCAGGCGCTCCAGCACATGGAGCAGGTGCACCTGGGCATCAAACGCCTGCCCGATTTCCAGGGCGCTGGCAACCAGGGTTTTGGAAAAATTGGAAAAATCCACCGGCACCAGGATCCGGCGAATGCCATGAACCTCAATCTCTTTGTGGGTGGTAAATACCGGTACCGGCGAGAGGCGGGCCACTTTCTCCGCTACGCTGCCCAGGAACAGATGCCGGGCACCGGTTCGGCCATGGGTTCCCATCACCACCAGGTCGTAACCGCCCTCAGGAATGAAATCCAGGATGGAACCGGCGGCGGAACGGCTGCGCAGCACCTCGAAATCCAGCTTGACCTTGCTCCGCGCCACGTGCAGATCCTGCTCGCGCATCCACTTGCGGATATAGCGCTCCTGCTGATCAATCTCTTCGCGATAGCGTTCGATCAGCATATCGTAATCAAAATGTTCATGGAATAAAGTGTTGACGTGCAGGAGGGTTAATTCGGCGGAAAACGCTTCCGCCCAGAACAGCGCGTATTTCAACGCACTCTCGGCATACTCGCTGAAATCGACCGGCACCAGAATCTTTTTGATTCGCATGGCATGACCCTCCCGTTTTGTTCGTGAAAATTACCGCCGTTCCAGACGGAGACACATTTCGGAAGCATCAATACGAATTATCAGGCCGGTTAATCCGTCTTGCGAACCGCGAAACCGGCACGGTTAGAGACCGTGTCATTCTGTAATGGTAACTTAGAATAGTCCAAAATAAAGTTGCAATGATATTGTTCAGGGTACCGTATGATTTATATCAAATAAGCCGGCGCCGATACGGTGTCAATCCCGGATTTCAAACAATCCCGCCTCCCGCGGGCGCGCCTTCGGCACCTCCCGGGCATAGCCGACATTGAGCACGAAGGCGATAGTCCATTGATCCGGGGGAAACCCGAGATACTCGATCAGTTCGCTCTCGATGCGTGGGGAATGGAAAGTGCACACCCCGCTGTTCAAACCTTCCGCCTCGGCCTGAAGCATCATGTTTTGCACCGCACTCCAGGCCGATTCGTCGTTGTAATTGCGCACGGTGGGATAGTCGCTGGCCGGCACCAGCCCCACAATCAGCACCGGCGCCTCTCCCAGATTGCGCACAAAATCCCCGGCAAACTCTTGCCAGGCTTGCTTCACCTTGCCGCTTTCCGCTTTATCCCAGGGCTCTGCCTGGTAGGCTGCCTCCATATATTTTTTGATGGTATCGCTCTTGACAATGTGGGAGACCGCCTTTTCCCGCTGTTTGTGTTTCAATGCGACAAATTTCCAGCCCTGGGGATGGTAAGGGGCATAAGGCGCCCAGGTACCCGCCTCCAGAATGCGGGTGAGGGCATGGTTGTCAACATCTTTATCACGCTCAAACCGCCGCACGGTGCGGCGCGATTTGATCAATTCCAGCAATGCTTCGGGAGTGATGTCGTGCATAAGTTCCTCCGCCAGGTTGGGTGAGTGGGTGGATGGGTTAATGGGTTGATGGGTTGATGGGTAAAAACGGACATCGTAGTAAAGTTACTGGGAATTAAGTACGATGTTCGTATCTACCTGTATGCCCATTTAGCAATCTCCTTTCCATTACTGCCCCAAATTATTATCTCCGGCCGGTTAAATCCAACTGTAAAATGTAATTATCCACTAACTGAAAACCTCACGCCTTGGGACCACCCCTGTCGGGGCTCAACATCTTTGAAATAATCTTCAGCACCGGCCTGCAGCCGGTGCTGACATGGGACGCCCTGCGGGCTTTTTAGTCTGGCCGTTAACGCGGAACTTGCAGCACAACCATTTTCACACGATGAATTTGTCATCCCCATCAACTCATTAACCCATCAACCCATTAACCCATCAACTCATTCACCCTTTCACCCATTAACCCAAAGATCTTGACAATAATCATATTCGCCCCTGACGCAAATAAGGGTTTTCCATATCGCTATTTCATAATTTACCTGCAGGTGCGACGGCGCGCGATACCGTTCCATCGCACGCGGCATACAACCCAATATCAAAGGAGGTGTTATCATGATCAGGCACCTGTCAATCGCTTTATTTACCTTTTTTGCCGTCATGCTCCTCGGCAGTGCAGTGCAGGCCTCGGTTTACCAGGACACCACCGCGGCCGATACGGTTTACAAAAATGTAGATGTTGAGGTACATTATGAATGGGGAGATCCGGAAAAAGATACCGACGTCAGTGTTCAGGTTCCCAAGAACACCAAGCACATCGAAAAAGTCATCATCATCCAGGAAAGCCGGAAATGCGAAATTTTCCTGGCAAAAGGAGTGCGGGTGAAGATTTTCGATCACAAATCCGGAAAATTGATACTCGATATTATCGGCGGATAGCATCCGCCCGGGAAGCATGACAAAGATCATGTTTTTGCCTGACTCCCCTCATTTTAATTTATCGGCAGAGCATCTAACTTGCATTTGAGAACCCGGTTTAGCGGGTTAAATCTTCCGGCGGTCCGGGAGCGCCCCGATCGCCGGAAGGGGATCCATGAAGCAAAGGAGGGAATCATGGCGTACCGAAAAGTATTAATTCCGGTAGACTTCAGTGAGTATTCTGAAACAGCCTTCCGTTATGCCCTCTCTTTCGCCAAACAGACCGGCGCACGGTTATCCCTGGCACATGTCAGCACCGCTCTGCATTGCTCCCGAACCGAGCTATACGGCGATAGCCCGGAGCTCGACGACGCCCTGCGCGCCCATGTGCAGCGGCTGCAGCGGCAGATCAGCCGCTATATCGGTGAAGCCAACCGGGAAGATGTGCCGGTCGATTACGCGATCCTGGAAGCCGATGATGTGGTGAACAAACTGCTGGATTACCTTGCCGAGCATGCCTATGACCTGGTGATCATGGGCACACACGGGCGAACCGGATTGAAGCATCTCTTCCTGGGGAGCATCGCCGAAAAAATTGTGCGCTATTCTCCGGTGCCGGTGCTGACGCTGCACAAATGCGCCGGCGACTGCCGGATTCGTAAGATTCTGGTGCCGGTGGATTTCTCCCGCCATTCCCTGGAAGCGATCGAGAATGCGGTCGATTTGGCCCAGGGCCTGGGCGGGTCGGTTATGCTGCTGCATGTGATCGAGCGGGTGATCTATCCGGCATTTTATCCCGAGGGATATACCCCGGTGATCGATTTCGAGCCGCAATTGCATCAACGGATCATGAACAAGCTGAACCATCTGATCGAAGATTATCCCGGGGTCAGCGTCGATGCCCGGATTTCTGCCGGGAAGCCTTCCGATGAGATTATCGAGCATGCCCGCAGCCACAACGCCGGCCTGATCGTCATGGCCACCCGAGGCCTGAGCGGGCTGGAGCATCTTCTGGTCGGCAGTACCACTGAACGGGTAATGCGCCTCTCCGAGGTGCCGGTGCTGGCCTTCCGCACCGCGCCCGATCGCAACCCTGCACCAACAGCGAACTATCAGAACGACACTGGACGCATCGAAAAATAGAAGCTTAATGAGTTATGCACCAATTGATGGAGACACCTATTTTCGCGTTAGATTGAACATTACGATCATCCTTAACCGGCGAACGGCAACCGGACTATTCAGACCTTACGAACTTGCGGCCAGTGTGATGAACACGTTCTGAGCTGACCTGAGAAGGAATGTGCTCGGAGAAGGGAAAGGGTGAGGCCATGTTTACGATCGATGTTTCTGCATTCGACGACCTGTTAAGCGCCATCAAGGCGAAGGGCTATGCGCTGCTGGGCCCGACCATCCGCGACCGGGTGGTGGTTTACGATCAGATCAGCGGCAGCAAAGATCTGCCGATTGGCTGGTCGGACCGCCAGGAGGGCGGCACTTATCGTCTTAACAAACGCAAAGACCAGGCCTTTTTCGGCTATTCTGTGGGGCCGCAAACCTGGAAAAAATTCCTTTATCCAGATCATCTTAAGCTCTGGGAAGCCCACAGTGACGGCAGCCGGATCGAGATCGAGCCGGCAACTCCGGAATCCCGCCGCTATGCCCTGATCGGCATCCGACCTTGCGAGTTGGCCGCCCTGGCCATTCATGACCGCATCTTTTTAGAGGGGCCTTATCTCGATCCCCATTATCAAGCCCTCCGGGCGGATACTTTCCTGCTGGCGGTCAACTGCACCGAACCCGGCGGCACCTGTTTCTGCCATTCGATGGGTAGCGGGCCGGCGGTAAAGCAGGGCTTTGACCTCGCACTCACCGAGATCGTAGAAAACGACGACCACTATTTCCTGGTTAACCCGGGCAGCGATCGCGGCGCCGAGATACTCCAGGAGGTCGTCTATCACGAAGCCACGGCAGAAGAAACCGCCCGGGCGGAGAAAGCCCTTTCTGATGCCGAATACCGGATGGGGCGCTACATGGATATCGACAACATCCGAGAATTGCTCTACCGCAATCTGGAGCATCCCTACTGGGAAGAGATCGCCAAACGCTGCCTGAATTGCGCCAACTGCACGCTGGTATGCCCCACCTGTTTCTGCAGCACTGTA
Organism: Calditrichia bacterium; assembly: GCA_020635015.1. Taxonomy (GTDB): domain Bacteria; phylum Calditrichota; class Calditrichia; order RBG-13-44-9; family J075; genus JACKAP01. Next base: position 479,059 of record JACKAP010000003.1, read on the forward strand.
GAGGACAGCACCGACCTCTCCGGCGCCAGCGCCAGTCGCACCCGGATGTGGGACTCCTGCTTCACTTCCCAATTCTCCTACATCCACGGCGGCAGCGTGCGCCAGTCGGCGATGGCGCGTTACCGTCAGTGGATCACCCACAAACTGGCCAGTTGGCAGGACCAATTCGGCACTTCCGGCTGTGTGGGCTGCGGCCGCTGCATCACCTGGTGCCCGGTGGGTATCGACATCACCGAAGCCGTCTGGGCTCTGCGGGAAAGTGAAGGAGAAACTCGCCGGGAAAAAACCCAATTAACCGGTGTCTAAGCAAACAGTTAAATTGCGCTGAGCGGATTGTACCTAAATTATCGAGGTTGATAATGGAAGATTTGAAAAAGTATATCGCCGAACATCCATTTTTCGAGAATATGATACCGGAGTATCTGGATACGATCGTGGGATGCGCCTCCAACGTGCGTTTTAATGCCGGTGATTTTTTATTCCGGGAAGGTCAGACCGCCAATCAGTTTTTTTTGATCCGCCATGGAAAAGTGACCCTGGAGATCTATGTTCCCAGCCGGGGGCCGTTCATCATCGAGACGGCGGAGGCCGGGGATGTGCTGGGCTGGTCCTGGCTGTTCCCACCCTATCGCTGGCACTTCGATGCCCGGGTCCAGGAACTCACCCGGGCGATTGCCATGGATGCTACCTGCCTGCGGGAGAAGAAAGAAGCCGATCCCGCCCTGGGCTACAACCTGATGCAACGCTTTGCCCGGGTAATGGAACAGCGCCTCCAGGCCACCCGGCTGCAGTTGGCGGATGTCTACGGTAACCCGGTTGCGCATAGCCGGTAAGATAAAGGATGAAGGATGAAGGATGAAGGATGAAGGATAAAGGATGAAGGATGAAGGATGAAGGATGAAGGCACTGGATACTTGATAATTAAGAAAAGGCTTGTTCTGATGTGGAAAAAGCGTTCTTTTTCAGCATCCAGCATCCAGCATCCAGCATCCAGCATCCAGCATCCAGCATCCAGCATCCAGCATCCAGATAAACTCAGGAGATTTTTTCGATGCTGCCGCAAGTAGATCCGATGTTGCCAACCCTCTACCAGATAGAGAAGGTGACCAAAGAAACCGAGGATACCTTTACCCTGGCCCTGAACCCGGCCCAGACGGATGGCCTGCCGCCCTTTCAGCCCGGCCAGTTCAACATGCTCTACATTTACGGGGTGGGCGAGGTGCCCATTTCTATCAGCGGAGATCCTGCCATACCGCGCACTCTGGTGCACACCACCCGGGCGGTCGGCACCGTCACCCGGGCAATGAAACAACTCAAGAAAGATCAGCAGATCGGTATCCGCGGCCCCTATGGTTCCCACTGGCCGGTAACCGAGGCGATAGGTGATGACATCGTGCTCGTGGCCGGCGGTATCGGCCTGGCCCCGCTGCGTCCGGCGCTCTATCAGGTACTGGCCATGCGGGAGCGTTTCGGGAAAGTGGTGCTGCTCTACGGCACCCGCACTCCGGAGGACATCCTCTTCAAGAAAGAGTTGGAAAACTGGCGCAAGCGCTTCGACCTGGAAGTCTATGTCACAGTCGACCGCGCCACCGGCAACTGGTACGGCAATGTTGGAGTGGTGCCCAGCCTGATCCCCAAAGCGCCCTTCGACCCCCATCAGACCACCGCCATGATCTGCGGCCCGGAAGTGATGATGCGCTTTACCGTCCACGCTTTACAAAATCGTGGCATGGCCACTCAAAACATCTATGTATCGATGGAGCGAAACATGAAATGCGCCATCGGCCTGTGCGGCCATTGCCAGCTGGGACCGACCTTCATCTGCAAGGATGGCCCGGTGTATCGCTTCGATGTAATTGAACGCCTATTTGACAAACGAGAGCTGTGACCCGATGAAAACCTCGACCCAACCGAAACCAAAGATTGCCGTCTGGAAGTTCGCTTCCTGCGATGGTTGCCAGTTGTCGCTGCTCGATTGCGAGGATGAGATCCTCGCCCTGGCCGGCAGCGTGGAGATCGCTTATTTCCCGGAAGCTTCCCGGGCCTTTGTTAAGGGCCCTTACGACCTCTCACTGGTGGAAGGCTCGATTACCACCCCGCATGACGCCGAGCGCATCCACAAGGTGCGGCGCAGTTCCCGGGTGTTGATCACCATCGGGGCTTGCGCCACCGCCGGCGGCATCCAGGCGCTGCGCAATTTCAGTGATGTTAATGATTATATCCCGATGGTGTATGCCAGCCCGGAATATATCACCACTTTAAAAAAATCCACCCCGATCAACGAGCATGTTTATGTCGATTACGAGCTGCGCGGCTGCCCGATCAGCAAGCACCAACTGCTGGAAGTACTCAACGCCTATCTGAACGGCCGCAAGCCGAACATCGTTCCGCGGAGTGTGTGCATGGAATGCAAGGCCGGGGGCAATCCCTGTCTGATGGTGGCGGAGGGTATTCCCTGCCTGGGACCGGTGACTCAGGCCGGCTGCGGCGCGATCTGCCCCTCCTATCACCGGGGATGCTTCGGCTGCTTCGGGCCCAAAGAAACTCCCAATACCGCTTCCCTCAGCGACTGGTTCAGCCGGCTGGGGCTGAGCAAGCCGGCGATCCTGCAGCAATTCCGCGGATATAACGGATATGCCGAACCGTTCCGGAAAGAGAGCGAAATACTTGAATATGAAAGTGAGTAAAGAACATGCCTACGACCAAGCATAAATCCGCTGCGCTGAAAAGCGGCACGATTAAAGTGGATTACCTTGCCCGGGTGGAAGGTGAAGGCGCCCTATGGGTCAAGATCCGTAAGAATAAGGTGGTTGACGCCAAATTTAAAATTTTCGAACCACCGCGTTTTTTTGAAGCCTTTCTCCGTGGCCGCGACTACCGGGAAGCGCCGGACATTACCGCCCGCATCTGCGGCATCTGCCCGGTAGCCTACCAGATGAGCGCCTCCCAGGCGATGGAGCAGATCCTCGGGCTGGAAATCCCCGAGCCGCTGCGCCGGCTGCGCCGGCTGCTCTATTGCGGCGAATGGATCCAGAGCCATGCCCTCCATGTGTATATGCTGCATGCGCCGGACTTTCTCGGCTATGAAAGCGTGCTGCACATGGCCAAAGATTTCCGTCCGTTGGTGGAAGAAGCCCTGCAACTGAAGAAAACCGGCAACGCACTGATGGAACTGCTGGGGGGGCGGGCGATCCATCCCATCAATGTGACGGTGGGCGGGTTTTATAAGATCCCGCCCGTCAGCGCATTCCGGGCGCTCGGTGATTCGCTGAAATGGGCCCGGGATGCCGCGGTACGCATGGTGCAGGTGGTCAGCGACTTTCCCTTCCCTCAACTGGAGCGGGATTACGAGTTTGTCGCGCTTCACCACCCGGATGAGTATGCCATTCTCGACGGGCGGCTGATCTCCAACCGCGGACTGGACATCGCTGCCGGCGATTATGAGAAACACTTCGAAGAGCAGCACGCTGCACACTCCAACGCCCTGCAGTCGGTATTGAAAGCACGGGGGGCGTATCATGTCGGCCCTCTGGCCCGCTTCAACCTCAATTATGAGCAACTCTCCCCGCTCTGCCGGGAAGTCGCGGAATCGGTGCGCTTTACCCCGCCTTGCTGCAATCCCTTTCAAAGCATTATCGTACGCAGCCTGGAGACGCTTTATGCTTGCGACGAAGCCCTGCGCATCATCGACGAATTGGAGATGCCGGATGCGCCTCGGGTTTCCGCGGCGCCCCGGGCCGGCACCGGCTACGGCTGCACCGAGGCCCCGCGGGGCATCTGCTGGCACAAGTATACCCTGGACGAAACCGGCCACATCCAGCTGGCGAAAATCGTCCCCCCTACCTCACAAAATCAGAAGACTATTGAAGATGACCTGTTCGATTTCGTATCATGCCATATCGACATGCCCAAAGAGCAGTTGACCTGGGCCTGCGAGCAGGCGGTGCGTAACTACGATCCCTGCATTTCCTGCGCGACCCATTTTCTGCGTTTGGATATTGATCGCGAATAACATAAAAGGAGATAAACATATGAATTTTGGAATCCCGAAAGAAGTGCGGCCCCTGGAATTCCGGGTGGGTTTAGCCCCGGCGGCAGTAGACTCCCTGGTGCGTGCCGGACACAAGGTGCTGGTCGAACATGATGCCGGCATCCACGCCGGATTTGGCGACGAGGATTACCGCCAGGCCGGCGCCCAGGTGGTCTATGCCGCGAAAGAAGCCTACGGCCGGGCCGATGTGGTGGTGAAAGTTGGACGCCCGGCGGAGGAAGAGTACAAGTTTTTCCAACCCTATCAAACCATCCTGAGCTTTCTGCATCTGGCTGTCGCCTCGCCGGATCTGGTCATGGTGCTGGAGAAGGAAAAGATTACCTCCATCGGCTACGAGACGATCCTGAAGGATGACGGTACCCTTCCGCTGCTCTCCCCTACCAGCGAAATTGCCGGGCGGATGTCGCCGATCATCGCCGGCGACCTGATGGGCAGTTTCAAAGGCGGGCGGGGCATTCTGCTCAACGGCATCCCGGGCGTCCCTCCCGCAGCGGTGGTGGTGATCGGCGCCGGGGTGCTCGGTTTTAATGCCACCCGGGCCTTTCACAACTTCGGGGCAGAAGTAACAGTGCTTGATCACGACCTGGAAGCCCTGCAAAAGATCGACCTGTTTTTTGACGGGAAGATTAGCACTCTATATGCCAATCCCCACAACATCCTCAAAGCAATGAAATTTGCCGATGTTCTGATCGCTTCCGCGGCGGTGCCGGGCGGTAAAGCACCGGTTCTGATTTCCCGCGAAATGCTCAAAAGCATGCGCAAACGGGCGATCGTGCTGGACCTGGCCATCAACAGCGGAGGGAATCTGGAAACCAGCCGGCCAACCAACCTGGCCAATCCCTCATTTGTCGAGGAAGATGTGATTCATTACTGCGTACCGAACGTGCCCTCCCGGGTGGCGCGAACCGGCAGCTACGCAATCTCTAATTCAATATTGCCCTACCTGCTCCGCTGTGCGGAACTGGGGATAAAAAATGCCATCGAAGAAATCATTGAGCTAAGACGCGGCGTCAACACGATTGAAGGGAAGTTGGTACATCACGGTGTGGCGAAGGCGATCGGCCAAATAGCGGAGGATTAACCACAATGAGCTGGATTGAAATATATCGGGAAAAGATCATCGACCCGGAGACCGCCGTGTTCAAAGTCAAGACCGGCGACCGGATCTATCTGGGAGGAGGTGCAGCGGTGCCGCAGGTGCTGGTAAAGGCGCTGGTGGCCCGTGCCTCGGAATTGAACAATGTGGAAATTACCCACATGCTCCACTTCGGTGAAGCCGACTACACCAACCCGGAATATGTCAACAATTTCCGGCACAACGCCCTGTTCATCGGCGCCAACGTGCGCGGCGCGGTTCATGATGGCCGGGCCCACTTCACCCCGGTATTTCTGTCGGAAATACCGCGGCTGTTCCGCCAAAAGATATTGCCGCTGGACTTTGCCTTCGTGCAACTCTCGCCTCCGGACGAACATGGATTCTGCTCCTTCGGCGCGGAGATCGGCTGCACCAAGCCGGCGGCGGAGAGCGCCAAGATCGTGATTGGCGAGATCAACCGCCAGACGCCCCGCACGCTGGGGGACAGTTTTATTCACGTACGCGATCTGGATTTTGTGATCGAAACCGATTATCCAATGCCGGAAGCGCCCCAGGGCGGGGCCACCCCGGTGCACCGGAGGATCGGAGAGCTGATTGCCGAGCGCATTCCGGATGGCGCCACCCTGCAGATGGGCATCGGCAGCATCCCGGATGCGGTGCTCGCCAATCTGCGCAATCACCGTGACCTGGGGGTGCATACCGAGCTTTTCTCCGACGGGGTGGTCGACCTGGTGGAGGCGGGCATCATCAACGGGGCGCAAAAGACGCTGCACCCCGGGAAGGTAATCGCCGGTTTCCTGTTCGGCTCCAAGCGGCTGTACGATTTTGTCGCCGATAATGCGATCATCGAGATGCATCCTACCGACTATGTCAATGATCCGTTTATCATCTCGCGGAATGACCGGATGATCAGCATCAACAGCGCGATAGAAGTGGATCTGACCGGCCAGGTGGCGGCGGATTCGATCGGCCCGCGCTTCTACAGCGGGGTGGGCGGGCAGCTTGACTTTGTGCGCGGCGCGGCTCGCTCCAAGGGCGGCAAGCCGTTTATCGCCCTCCCGGCGTCGGCAAAGAAGGGCACCCTTTCACGCATCGTCCCCTTCCTGACCAAGGGCAGCGGAGTCACCACCACCCGCAACGACATTCATTGCGTAGTGACCGAATACGGGATCGCAGAGCTCTACGGCCGCACGATCCAGCAGCGCGCGAAGGCGCTGATTGACATCGCCGCGCCGGAATTCCGCGAAGAGCTGACCCAGCAGGCGAAGGAGTTGAATTATTTATGATGGGTTGATGGGTGGCAGCAGCAATGGCAGCCAACGACCTGCCATTGCTGCTGCCACCCACCCCTTGAAACCGATATTATAATGAATCGATATGGCAAATTTTTCTGACACATCACCGCAGCACCCCGCCCGGCGGACCTATCCCCGGCACCGCAAGCCTGCAGAAGCTGCGCCCGGCGACGAGGACATGCGCCTCTCCATCCCCCGCTCAGAGATGCCACTGGACCGGGCTGAGATATTGCTGATCGGCGTCGGCAACGAATTTCGCAGCGATGACGCCGTCGGCTTGCATATCGCCCGGCATCTGAAGGGGATGAACCTGCCTTACGTGCAGGTGCGGGAAGCCAGCGGCGAAGGGTCGGAGTTGATGGCGCTCTGGCAGGGCCGCGCCACGGTATTCCTCTTTGATGCAGTCAAGACCGGCACGGCAAAACCGGGCACCATTTACCGTATCGCGGTGCCCTCCCAGGCAGTGCCGCGACACTTTTTCCACTACTCCACCCATCATTTCAGCGTCGCCGAAGCAATCGAACTGGCCCGCCAGCTCGATCGGCTACCCGCTTCTCTGATCCTGTTCGGCATCGAAGGTGAAAGTTTTCATCATGGCACGGAACTGAGCCCAGCAGTTGCGCAGGCTTCTGAAGGGGTGATCCGCCAGGTAATCTCTGAATTAAGCGATAACAACAATCAGATTGATCATAGATAAAACGTGTTAATAAGAATGAATAGACGGTTTATGGGTGAATGGGTGAATGGGTGAATGGGAAACTACTGTGGCAGTAGCGAAATGCAAGGATTCGGCAAACGATGCCTGTTTTGCCCCATTCACCCATTCACCCATAAACTCATCCACTGCAAGCAATCTGAAAGGAGTAAAGATGCTACAAACCAGAGAACGACCCAAGCCGGTAGTGCTACCGGCCTATTGTAAGGGATGCGGCCGCTGTGTGTCCGCCTGCCCCCAGCATTGCATCACCCTGGGCACAGAGATCAATCCGGAAAGCGGGCTGATACCGGTAGAAATCGATTTGGAAAAATGTAACGGATGCGGCCTGTGCTTCGCCGCCTGCCCGGAACCGTACGGCTTGACCGCTTACGATCCGCTGATGGATCTCGATGAGAGCTATCTGAAATTCCCCGACGAAGACAGTTCCACCGCCCCGGTACCGCAAGAGATTTCCGGCGAAACCCTGCCGCTACCACCGGTAGAACCGCTGATGATCAAAGGTACTTATGCCGCGGCGATCGGCGCCCTGCTGGCGGGCTGCCGCCACTTCTTCGGCTATCCCATCACCCCCTCCACCGAGGGAGCCGAACTGATGGCCAAGCTGCTGCCCAATCTCAACGGGGTATTCGTTCAGGCGGTTAGCGAGGTGGCGACCGTCAACATGATGTACGGCTGCGGCGGGGCCGGCATGCCCTGCATGACCTTCACCTCCTCCCCGGGGTTCAGCCTGATGCTGGAAGGGGTCTCCTACATGATCGGTGCGGAAGTGCCGGGGGTATTCATCAATATCATGCGCGGTGGTCCCGGCCTTGGCAACATCGGCCCGGAACAGGCAGACATCAAGCTGGCCTGCCGGGGGCTGGGACATGGCAACACCCACGCCATCGTGCTCACCCCGGACTCCCCGCAGGAGATGCTCGACCTGACCATGCTGGCCTTTGAGCTCACTTTCAAATACCGCAATCCGGTGGTGCTGCTGGGCGACGGATATCTCGGCCAGATCACCGGCAAGGTCAAGCTGCCCGAGCGCATGATCAAGCCCGGCATCCCCTCCTGGGGGGTTTACGGGGACGATATGCACCGGCGCAACCTGATCTGCTCGATCCAGCTGAGTGAGCCGGACCTGGAGATCCACAACCTGCATCTGAACGAAAAATACCAGCGCATCATCGAAAGTGAACAGCGTGCTGATTGCTTCCATTGCGATGACGCCGACACCCTGATCATCGCTGCCAACACCCCCGCCCGTATGGCCAAAGGAGCGGTGCAGGTGCTGCGCGACCGGGGCGTCAAAGCCGGGCTGTTCCGCCCGATCACCCTGTGGCCGTTCCCGATCGACATCCTGGCGCCGCTGCTGCCAAAGCTGCGTCAGATTGTGATCGTGGAAGCCAGCAACGGACAGTTGGAAGATGAACTGCGGCTGGCGCTCAGCCATGCCGAGATCATCGACGTGCCGCCGATCTCCCACGTGCGCCACTTCGGCGGGGTGCTGCCCCAGCAGCAGGAGATCATCGACCGGGTTTTGGAAACGATTGATACGGAGGTGACATCATGAGTGTATTCTATCGGAATTTCGAGCGGCATGCCCACGGTGCCGGGCTGAAGGGGCATGCGACCCACTACTGCCCCGGCTGCGGACACGGCATCGCCCATAATTTCATCGGAGAAGCGATCGAGGAACTGGAGATCCAGGACCGCACCATCGCCATCTCTCCGGTGGGATGCAGCGTATTTCTGTACTACTATCTGGACGTCGGCAACACCCAGGCGGCGCACGGCCGGGCACCGGCGGTGGCGATCGGTCACAAGGTGGCCAATCCGAATTCGATTGTGATCAGTTACCAGGGCGACGGCGACCTCGCCTCGATCGGGCTGGCGGAGATCATCCAGTCGGCTCAACTGGGCATTCCCATCACGGTTATCTTCGTTAATAACGCCATTTACGGTATGACCGGCGGCCAGTTGGCCCCCACCACCTTGATGGGCATGAAGACCGCCACCTCGCCGCAAGGGCGCAGCCGAATGATGGGCGAACCGCTGCGCATGGCGGAGATGATCGCCCAGATGGAGGGGCCGGTCTATGTGGAACGGGTGGCGCTTTATGACAACAAACAACGCAATCGCGCCAAAAAAGCGATCAAGAAAGCGATCCAGTTGCAGAAAGAAAACCGCGGATTTGCCTTTGTCGAGGTGCTCTCGGAATGCCCCACCCATCTGAAGATGAACACTGCCGAGGCCCAGAACTGGGTGAAGGAACAGATGGTTCCGGTCTTCCCCCTGGGCGTGAAGAAAGACATCACTGTCGAGCCCTGGTTCGAGATGCAGGCACCGGACTTCAACCCCCAGAAGCTGGTGGACCAGATCGGTGCCGTCAGCGACGCTGCGCCAAAATTTGCCGGAGGGCAATTCCCAGCGCATCTGCATCCGGAAGACATCGCCCTGAAGCTAGCCGGCGCGGGGGGTGACGGCGCCCAGACGGCTGCGATGCTGATTGCCCAGGCGGCGGTCAACGAAGGCTTCGACGGCACCCATATCCCCAGCTACGGGCCGGAATCCCGCGGGGGCACTTCCTACGCCGACGTGCACGTCGCCCGCTCGGAGGTGCTCTCCCCGGCAGCAGCCAACCCGCATATCCTGATCGCCTTCAATGCGCCCAGTCTCAACAAATTCGGGCCGCAGGTAAAGCCGGGCGGGATCGTGCTCTATGACAGCTCGGTAGTCAGCGAGCCTCCGGCGCTCGATCCGGAGGTGAAGCTGTACGGCATTCCCTTCGCCCAGATCGCTGTCGACCTGGGGAGCATGCTGGTCAAGAACATCGTCGCCCTGGGCGCGCTGCAGGCAGCTAGCAAGCTTTTTCCACCCGAGACCTTCCTGGAAGCGGTGCGACGCGCATTGCAGCACAAATGTGCCATGATCCCGCTGAATGAAGCTGCTTTCGAGTGGGGACAGAAGGCGGTAATGCACCTGGGGGACATGCCGGAATAGGCTTCCGCCAGAGAAATGGTAAATGCGCAATGGTAGATGCTCAATGGTAATTGTTGATTACCATTGAGCAATGAGCATTAAGCATTTACCATTCGTACCGGAATAATCAAATTTCCCTACAAGAGGAGATATGTATGTTTTTTCCATCCGAACCGTTCCGCATCAAGGTGGTGGAGCCGATTCGCCGCACCACCCGCGAGGAGCGGGAACATCTGATCCGGGAATCCGGCAATAATGTCTTTAACCTGCCGGCGGAAGCAATCTACGTCGATCTGCTCACCGACAGCGGCACTTCGGCCATGAGCGATAACCAGTGGGCCGGAATGATGCTGGGCGACGAGTCCTATGCCGGCAGCAAAAATTATTACCACTTCGAAGACACCGTGCACGACATTTTCGGCTTCAAGCACATCATTCCCACCCACCAGGGACGGGTGGCGGAGAACCTGCTGTTTTCCACCATATTGAAGGAAGGGATGGTCATTCCCAACAATATCCACTTCGACACCACCCGGGCCAATGTGGAATACAACGGCGGAGAAGCGCTGGATCTGGTGATCGATGAAGCCTATGATCCGCACCTCGATCACCCTTTCAAGGGCAACATGGATCTGCAAAAGCTGCAGGCGACGATCGAGGAATACGGGGTGGAGCGCATTCCGCTGGTCATCATGACCATCACCAACAACTCCGGCGGCGGGCAGCCGGTCTCGATGGAGAACATCCGGGCCACCCGGGCGCTGCTGAACCGCTACGGAATTCCCCTGTTCTTCGACGCCTGCCGCTTTGCCGAAAACTGCTACTTCATCAAAGAACGGGAACCGGGCTACCAGGGTAAATCGATTAAAGAGATTGCCCGGGAAATGTTCGCTTATGGCGACGGTTGCACCATGAGCGCTAAAAAGGATGGGCTGGTGAACATCGGCGGCTTCATCGGCTTGAATGATGACGGGCTGTCGGAAAAGATCACCACCCGGCTGATCCTGATCGAAGGCTTCCCTACCTACGGCGGGCTGGCCGGGCGCGATCTGGAAGCGATTGCCAGGGGGCTGCAGGAAGTGCTGAACGAGGACTACCTCCACTTCCGTATCAGCCAGGTTCGTCACCTGGGGAAAATGCTCGATGATGAAGGCATCCCGATCCTCAAACCGGTGGGCGGCCATGCGGTCTACCTCAATGCCCGGGAATTTCTTCCGCACATCCCCCAGGCGCAATTTCCCGCCCAGGCCCTGACGGTGGCGCTCTACCGGGAGGCCGGCATCCGGGCGGTCGAGATCGGCAGCCTGATGTTCGGGCATAAAGACCCCCTCACCGGCAGAGAGGTCTATCCGGAATTGGAGCTGGTGCGGCTGGCCATCCCCCGCCGGGTGTATACCACCATGCACATGGTCTATGTGGCGGAATCGATCATCAACCTCTATCGTCAGCGAAATGATATCCGGGGCCTTAAACTGACCTACGAAGCCCCGGTATTGCGTCATTTCACTGCCCGGCTGGAAACAGTGGAAACGTCTTTGGAAAATGCCTGAGCGGCTAAAAACGGCAAAACATTTTGACTTTGAAGGGCTTATTTCATAATATGGAGCAGCAACGCAGCAGAGATCACGACGCATAACATAATACCCCAGCGAAGCGGTCAAATAACGCGAGGCTGATATGTATCCGAAACGTCTGGCGATTTTAGGAGGATACGGCAACGCCGGGATGTCCCTGGCGAGGCTCTTGCTTCAGTGGACCGATGTAAATCTGTGCCTGGCCGGGCGCAGCCCTGAAAAGGCGGAGCTGGCAGCGAAACAGTTGAACGCCGCCTTCAGCGGTGAGCGGGTAAGCGGCGCCGCTGCCGATGCGCACGATTCCGGTAGTCTGCAGGCGCTGTTTACGGATGTCGATATGGTGGTGGTTGCCTCCAGCGGTGCCGATGCGGCCGGCCGCATTGCCGACGCGGCGCTGCGCAGCGGCATCGATTATCTTGACATCCTGCTGTCTACCCCGGAGAAACACAGCGCATTGCGGCGCCTGGAACCGGAACTGCAGCGGCAGGGACGCTGCTTCATCACCGACGGCGGATTTCACCCCGGCCTACCTGCCGCGATGGTGCGCTATGCCTCCCAATATTTTCTCACCCTGCGCAGGGCCCGGGTAGCCGGCCTGATCCGCATGAATTGGCAGGAATACCACTTTTCGCCGGATACGGAGGCGGAATTTTATCGGGAGATCACCACCCAGGAACTGCGCTATTACCGCGGCGGCGAATGGCGGAAAGCGGGGATATTTACAGCAGGCGATTACCCGCGTATCGACTTCGGGAGCCCTTTCGGAAAACAGTATTGCGCTCCCATGTACCTGGAGGAGATAAACCTGCTTGCCCGGAATTTCCCCTCGCTGGAGGAAACCGGCTTTTACGTGGCGGGGCTGAACTGGTTTGTCGACTGGCTGGCCTTTCCCCTGGCAATGCTCCGGCGGAAGTGGCTGCCGGGTGCCGGAGATAAATTGCTGAATAAGCTGACGGGCTGGGGATTGCGCCGCTTTTCCCGTCCTCCCTATGCCGCCATGCTCCAATTGAACGCCGATGGCCTGTCCGATGCCGGTGAAACACGCTTCGAGTTGGCCGTCTCCCACCGCGATGCCTACCAGTTGACCGCGATCCCGGTGCTGGCCTGCCTGATCCAATATCTGACCGGGGAGATCCGCCGGCCGGGCTTGTGGTGGATGGGACATTTGATTATACCCGATGCATTTTTCAAACTGATGAAACGGGCTGGAGCGGAGGTCCGCTGTCAGCTCATCCGCCCGGGCGGCCAGACCTTGCCGCCCCGAAATTCGCGGCCGGAAGTGCTGGAAGCATGAACCGGCGTATTCATTTACACAACCGGAGAAACAATGAAAGATGTCATTAAACCCCACAGTCGCCTGCTTACAAAACAATGGATGATCCTGAGCACGATTTCCCTGCTGATCCTCATTGCCGGCGGCATCATCCAATTTCTGGTAACCCTGAATCCACGGGTTACGATCTATGCGGCATCCCGGATTATCTGGCCGATCGCCTTCAGCGTGATTGTCCTGCTGTGGATCATCGCCGGACCGCTGCTTTGGTTGTGGATACGCAATCTGGCCTACTATGTGGATGATGAACGCATCACCATTCATAAAGGCTTCCTCACCAAAGTACAGCAAAACATTCCCTACCGGGCGATTACCGATTTTATGCTCCACCGCTCGCTGTACGACCGCTGGCTGGGAATCGCCTCGCTGCGGGTGCAAACAGCGGGGCAGTCCAACATGCAGGCCACCCACGGGTATGAGGGGAACATGGCGGGCTTGACCGATTGGGAACCGCTGGTGGAAACCCTGCGTGCAAAAGTAAAGGCTTTGCATGGGGGCGGTATTGTTTCCGCTGGGAAAGACGTTCCGGCGGAAACAATACCGCTAAATCTCATGGTGGAGAAGATCTTGCACGAGTTGCGAGCGATCAGGAAAACCCTGGAGAAATAAAGGATTATCCAAGATCCCTAAAAAAATATTACCTTTTAACGCAGAGACTGCACAATGTTCGCTTTTGGACCAATCAACTCTCGGCGCCTGGGCCAGAGCTTAGGCATCAACAACATCCCTCCCAAGCACTGCAGTTACGCATGCACCTATTGCCAGGTGGGCCATACCGACCGGATGAAGATCACCCGTCAACCCTTCTTCGAACCGGAAGCGATTGTCACCGATGTCGCGCAGCGAATCGAGCAAATTCTGCATCAGGGTGGAACGATCGATTTTCTCTCCTTCGTTCCGGACGGCGAGCCGACCCTCGACCTCCATCTGGGACGGGAAATAGAGCTTCTGAAGCCTTTGGGTTATCCGATTGCAGTTTTCACCAACGCCTCACTGATCTGGAAAGCAGATGTGCGGGAGGTCTTGTGCAAAGCCGATTGGGTATCCTTGAAAGTCGATGCAGTAGATGAGCACATCTGGCATAAAATCAACCGTCCTCACGGCCACCTCCGGCAAAACGAGATTCTCGAAGGCATGCTCAGCTTCGCCGATATGTTTAGCGGAACCCTGGTAACCGAAACCATGCTGGTGCAGGGCCTCAATGACACGGAGCGAAATTTTAAAAATATCGCAAGGTTTTTAAAGCGGCTGCAGCCGGATATCGCCTATCTGGCTATTCCGCTCCGCCCCACTGCCGAGGCGAATATCCATCCGCCGCAGGAGATGACCGTCAATCAGGCTTACCAGATCTTCCATGCCGTCCTCCCGCGGGTGGAATGCCTGATCACGCCGGATGATGACAAGATCGGCTATAGTGGCGATGTGGAGGCCGATATCCTGCGCACCACTGCAGTGCACCCGTTAACCGAAGCGGCCATCGCCCGGCTGCTGGAACGCTCCCATGCCAAATGGGATACCATTCACAAGCTGATTGCCCAGGGCGATCTGCGGGAAATTATCCGGGGGCGGGAACGGTTTTATATCCGCTGCTTTCCCCGGGAGACATCATCTGAAAAAAAAGCCGGACAGCATACCACAACCCGGCATTGAACACCTCTGCCTATGAGGGCAACGGGCCTAATCGTCACCCGGTGCTTTCCAAATAGTGTCATATCTTTGCCAGTTCAGGAGGTAAAAGCCATGGTCAAGCTCAACCTAGCACCTCAGGAAGAACAGGTTTTTGCAGAAATTTTAAAAAATCTTGTTGCCGATCTACGCATGGAGATCGCCGACACCGACAGCATGGAGTTCCGGGAAAAACTAAAGGACCGTAAACGCCTGATTATCAGAGTGCTGGAGTCTTTTTCAGCGAATTAAACCAACCGGATTTTTTTTATCGCTAACCGAAAGGATCAAGGCGTGAAGAACAACGATTCCAAAAAAGATCGCCCTGCTGAGAGAGAGGATGTGACCTTGAGTGCCCGCACGGCCAGGGAGGTAATGAATCCGGTGGTCCTATCGGTCAATGCCGAATGGCCGATTGAACAGCTCGCCGAATTTCTGGTGGAGCATTCCATTTCCGGCGCGCCGGTGGTTTCCGATGAGGGCGAATTGCTGGGGGTGGTTTCATTGACTGACATCGTGCGCCAGGACACCCTCAAATCGCGGGAAACCCAGATGTACGCCCACGACTGCTATATCTACGACCTGGCCTACAATTTTGCGGAAGAGGAAATTTCGGTTTTCCGGGTGAAAGAAGCTTCCGAGATCCTGGTTCGCGACATCATGACCACGGTGGTGTTCAGCGTTGATGAAGATTGCAGCCTGCGCACCGTGGCAGACATGATGGTGCGGGGTCGGATCCATCGGGTGTTTGCCACCCGCAACGGGCAGTTGAGCGGCATTATCACCTCGCTCGATATCCTGAAATTGCTGCGGGATATGTAAAAGGGATTGATGACAAAACGGCTACGAGTTCACATTCAAGGGGTGGTGCAGGGCGTCGGATTCCGCCCCTTCATTTACCGGCTTGCCCGGGAATTACAATTGAGCGGCTGGGTACAAAATGCTTCCCGGGGGGTTTTGATTGAGGTGGAAGGCACCATGGCCGCGCTGGGGGTGTTTCTGGCGCGCATTCCCCAGGAGAAACCCGCTCAGGCCTGTCTGTTGAGTGTGGAGCAGGTGTATCTCGATCCCCGTGGGTATCAACGGTTCGAGATTCGCGAAAGTGACACTGCTGGTCCCAAGACCGCTCTAATTTTGCCGGACATCGCTACCTGTCCGCAATGCCTGGCGGAGATCAATGATCCCGCCAACCGGCGCTACCGCTATCCATTTACCAACTGCACCCACTGTGGTCCCCGCTTCAGCATCATCGAAGCGCTGCCCTACGACCGCCCCCATACCACCATGAAAAATTTTCAGATGTGCCCGGCCTGCCGCGCCGAGTATGAGGATCCCGGCGATCGGCGCTTTCATGCCCAGCCAAACGCCTGCCCGGAGTGCGGCCCGCGGCTGAGTTTGTGGGATGGGGCGGGCAACACACTGGCAGAATATGATACTGCGCTGCAAGCAACGGCTGCAGCGATTCAAGCCGGCCGGATTGTCGCCGTCAAAGGATTGGGCGGGTTTCACCTGATGGTCGATGCGGCCAATTCGGAGGCCGTGGCCCGGCTGCGTAACCGCAAGCACCGTGAAGAGAAACCCCTTGCGCTGATGTTTCCGGAACTGGCGCAAATCGATATGGTTTGCCGGATGACCCAGGCGGAAAAGACCCTTTTGACCTCCCCACAGGCGCCGATTGTGCTTTTGCGCAAATCGGATAACGGAACACCCGCTTTCCAACTGGCGCCCAATCTTGCGCCGGGCAATCCGTATCTGGGCGTGATGTTGCCATACACCCCGCTCCATCACCTGCTGCTGCAAGCGTTGGGACGGCCGGTGGTGGCCACCAGCGGCAACATTTCCGACGAGCCGATCTGCATCGATGAACAGGACGCGCTGCGGCGGCTGCAGGGTATTGCCGAGCTGTTCCTGGTGCACAACCGCCCAATCCGCCGCCATGTCGACGATTCGATCGTGCGACTGATGGCCGGACGGGAGCTGCTGCTGCGCCGCGCCCGGGGCTATGCGCCCTTGCCGGTAATGCTGCCGGACGCTCTCCCCCCGGCCCTGGCGGTGGGGGCGCACCTCAAAAACACCATCGCGGCAGCGGTCGGGAAGCAGGTGTTCATCAGTCAGCATATCGGTGACCTGGAAACTGAAGCAGCCGAGGCTGCTTTCCGGGAGGCAATTGACAGCCTGACCGGGCTTTATGAACATCCCCCGGCCTATCTGGCAGCCGATCAACATCCGGACTACCTGTCTACCCACTACGCCCGGGAGCAAGGCAAGCCGCTGCTTCAGGTGCAGCATCATTATGCCCACATTTTGTCCTGCATGGCGGAGAACGAGCTGTCGCCTCCGCTGCTGGGGATCAGTTGGGACGGCACCGGCTACGGCCCGGACCATATCATCTGGGGCGGAGAGTTTCTGCGGATCGAGGAAGGCGGCTACCACCGGGCCGGTTGCCTGCGCCCTTTCCCTCTGCCGGGCGGCGACCGGGCCGTACGGGAACCGCGCCGCAGCGCCGCCGGCCTGTTATTTGAAATGAGCGGCGAGATTCTGCCGGAATCGGCCAATGATGATACCTTCCGTCCGCCGGAGCGGGAGATTATTTTGCAGATGCTGCGCCGGGGGGTCAACGCTCCCTACACCAGCAGCATGGGCCGGCTCTTCGACGCAGTGGCCTCCCTGATCGGCCTGCGCCAGGTGAACCGCTTCGAGGGGCAGGCGGCGATGGAACTGGAATTTTTGATTGCCGACAGGCCCGGCGATGAATTTTATCCCTTCCAGTTGCAGCGCCGTGAGAATGCGGAAAACCCGCCGGATTTTTACCTCGACTGGGCCCCGCTGATCCGGGCGCTATTGATTGATCGCGCCGTCGGAGTGGCACGCAGCCTTATTTCCGCTAAATTTCACAACACCCTGGCGGAGATGGCCCTGGCTGCCGCCCGGGAGGCCGGTCTGCCCCGGATCGCGCTCAGCGGCGGATGTTTCCAGAACCGCTATTTGACGGAAAGGATCATTCGCCGGCTGGCGGAGGAGGGTTTCCACCCCTACTGGCACCAGCGGGTGCCGCCCAACGACGGGGGCATCGCCCTGGGGCAGATCGCTGCGCTGGCGGGGGTTTTGAAACATCATCTGGAGCGGTTGCAGCAAGTGGTGGATGGGCGAATGGGTGGATGAGTGGATGGGAAACTACGCCGACAGTTGCGAAACACAGGATTCGGCACACGGCGTCCGTTTTTCCCCATACACCCATTCACCCATACACCCATCAACAAAAAAATCACACATCCAAACCGAAGGAGCCAGCCATGTGTCTAGCCGTGCCAGGAAAAGTACTCAGCATTGAGGGGGATGATCCGCTGATGCGTACTGCCCGGGTCAGCTTTGGCGGAATCGTCAAGGAGATCAGTCTCGCCTACACCCCGGAGGCGAAAGTCGATGATTACGTGCTGGTGCATGTCGGCTTTGCCATCAACATCATCGATGCGGAGGAAGCCGCCAAGGTATTCGAATATTTGAAGGCGATGAATGAGCTGGGGGAACTGGAGGAAGGCGAGTCATGAAATATATCGACGAATACCGTGATTCCGTCGCGGCGCAGAAGCTCGCCAGGGCGATCCGGCGCATCACCACCCGCCCCTGGACCATCATGGAGATCTGCGGGGGGCAGACCCACGCGATCGTCAAATTCGGACTCGACAAGCTGCTGCCGGAAGCGATCACCCTGGTGCACGGTCCCGGCTGCCCGGTGTGCGTCACCCCGCTGGAGCTGATCGACCGCGCCCTGCACATTGCCGCCCGCCCGGAGGTGATCTTCTGCTCCTTCGGCGACATGCTGCGGGTGCCGGGCAGCGTTAGCGATTTGTTTTCGATCAAGGCCCAGGGAGCGGATGTGCGCATCGTCTACTCGCCCCTCGATACCCTGAAGATCGCCCGCGAGAACCCCAACAAGCAGGTGGTGTTTTTCGGGGTGGGCTTCGAAACCACCGCCCCGGCCACCGCTATGGCGGTCTACCAGGCCAAACAAGCCGGACTAACGAATTTTTCCCTGCTGGTTTCCCACGTGCTGGTCCCCCCGGCAATGGAGGCAATCCTCTCCTCCCCGGCCAACCGGGTGCAAGCCTTCCTGGCCGCCGGGCACGTCTGCACCGTGATGGGTTTTACCGAATACGAACCCCTGGTAGAGAAATACCGGGTGCCGATCGTGGTGACCGGCTTCGAGCCGCTGGACATCCTGCAGGGCATCTACATGGCGGTGCAGCAGTTGGAATCCGGAAAACATGAGTTGGAAAATCAGTACGCCCGGGCGGTCAGCCGGCAGGGCAATCTCCCGGCGCAGGCGCTGATCGGCAAGGTCTTCCACGTCGTCCATCGAAAATGGCGCGGCATCGGGGAGATTCCCCGGAGCGGATTGGCCCTCACCGAGGACTACCAGATTTTCGATGCGGAAACGCGTTTCCAGGTAGGGCAGTTGCATGCGGAGGAGTCCGGCGAATGCATTGCCGGGCTGGTATTACGGGGGATCAAAAAACCCTACGAGTGCCCCGCCTTCGGTAAGCGCTGCACCCCGGAAAAACCATTGGGCGCGCCGATGGTCTCTTCCGAAGGCGCCTGCGCTGCCTACTATCTTTATCACCGAAGCGTCGAGGAGCTACGATGAACGAGCACCACCCACACGATATTTCCGGCGGGCCGGTCTGTCCGATCCCAATCAGCGACTATCCCCGGGTGCTGCTGGCCCACGGGGGCGGGGGCAAGCTGATGCACCAATTGATCGGGAAGATGTTCCTGTCCCTGTTCTCCCATCCGGAACTGCAGAAGCAGCATGACGGAGCAGTGTTCACTCCGGAAACGGAACGCCTGGCTTTCAGCACCGACTCCTACGTGATCCATCCGTTATTCTTCCCCGGGGGTGATATCGGCTCGCTGGCGGTGCACGGTACCGTCAATGATCTGGCGATGTGCGGGGCCCGGCCACGCTACCTCAGCGCCGGATTTATCCTGGAAGAGGGCCTGCCGATGGAGACGCTCTGGCAGATCGTGCAGTCGATGCACGCCGCCGCGCAGCAGTGCGGAGTGGCGATCGTCACCGGCGATACCAAGGTCGTCGACCGCGGCAAGGGGGACGGCGTCTACATCAACACCGCCGGGATCGGGATGATCGAGCATGAGCAAGAAATTTCCCCGGCGCGAGTGGAGGCGGGCGACGCGCTAATCCTGAGCGGCGACCTCGGCCGGCACGGCATTGCCATCATGGCCACCCGGGAGGGGCTGGCTTTCGAGAGCGTGATCGAGAGCGACAGTGCGCCTTTGGTGGAGCCGGTGCTGGCGCTGTTCGAGGCCGGTGTGGAAGTGCACTGCCTGCGCGACCTCACCCGGGGCGGCCTGGCCAGCGCGTTGGTAGAGATTGCCGAGAGCAGCGGGTGGAATATTCACGTCGAGGAGCGGGCGATCCCGGTACGGGAAGACGTGCAGGGGGCCTGCGAGATTTTGGGGCTGGATCCCCTTTACATCGCCAACGAAGGGCGCTTTATTGCGCTGGTCAAATCGGCTGACGCGGCAAAAGTGCTTTCCGTGCTGCAATCATTCCCGGTCTCCGCCGGCGCAACGGTAATCGGCGAAGTGGAAGCAAAGCAATCTCATCGGGTATTCATGACCGGCCGCATCGGCGCGCGGAGGATTGTGGATATGTTTAGCGGGGAGCAGTTGCCGAGGATTTGTTGAAGGGTGGATGGGTGGATGGGTGGATGGGTGGATGGGAAACTACTCCATCGATTATAAAACGCAAGGATTCGGCACACGACGTCCGTTTTTCCCCATTATCCCATCAACCCATCAACCCACATACACCATACACACCGCGCTTGCCGGGCAGGCGGAGCGGAATTCCACCGACTGCTGCACTGCCGGATCGGCCTGTTCCCGGGGAATTTTCCGGAACCCCCGGGCGGCGAAAAATCTCTCCGCGGTTTCGGTGAGAAGATAGATCTCCCCTACCCCCGCTTCCCGGGCCTTATCGATTATTGCCCGGTAGAGCTGTTTGCCGTATCCCTTTCCCTGCTCGGAGCCGGTCACCACCAATGAGCGCAGCAAGGCGGCGGCGCCGTAGATCTCCAATCCCACTGCACCGATCAACTTTCCACCACGAAACAAACCGATAAAATTCACCAGATGCTCCGCCACACCCTCCACCGGAAGTTCTTCAGCAAGTAGAAGTGATTCTAAAGCCGGGTAGTCCCGGCGCGTTAGTGGTTTGAGAATTATATCACTGACCATCGTCATATTTTTCCTTTCATGGTTTGACATTAATTCTAAAGTCCCCGGATTATACAGATTTTCACAGATTATGTTTTATAAATTACTAAATATTATTAATTTCCGGCCGATTAAGTATAAAAGATAATTAAAGATGTTAGTTGGGTAAACGGCTAAATGTGCCAATAGGCCGATGGGCTGATGGTGTATGGGAGCACAACCCCAGCATACCGGTTTCCATTTTTCTCCCCATACACCCATCAACCCATCGGCCTATTGGCACATTGCTGATTGTGATTTTGCTTGAAAAGCGCGGCCATCGTGTTTATCTTTGCCCGATTCGATAATGAACGATGAGACAGGACCTGACCATGATGAATCTTGCCCCACTGCGCGGCACCCGCGATTTTTTCCCGGACGACATGCGCTTACGGAACTGGCTGTTTGGACACTTCCGCGATGCCGCCCGGAAGTTTGCTTTTGAAGAATATGACGCTCCGATCCTGGAATTGGAGGAGCTTTATATCCGCAAGGCCGGAGAGGAGATCACCGGCCAACTATATAACTTTGAAGACAAGGGCGGACGCCGGGTGACCCTGCGCCCGGAGATGACCCCTTCCCTGGCCCGCCTGATCCTGCAGAAAGGGGGCGCGCTCACTCTGCCGGCCAAATGGTTCAGCATTCCCCAGTGCTGGCGCTACGAGCGCACCACCCGGGGACGGCGCCGGGAACACTACCAGTGGAACGTAGATATTTTTGGGGTCCCGGGAGTGACGGCGGAGGCGGAGCTGCTGGCGGTACTGGTCACCTTCTTCCGCCAACTGGGGCTGGGGCCGCAAGATCTGGAGATCCGCATCTCCAATCGCAAGCTGCTGCAGAGCGTGCTGGACTCACTGGGGGTTCCCGATGAAAAATTCGCCCCGGTTTGCGTGCTGGTCGACAAGCTGGAGAAGCTCCCCCGGGAAGCGATCGAGCAGGATATGCAGGCGTTGGGACTGACCGACACGATCGTTGACCGCATCATCGAGACATTAAGCCTGAAGTCGCTTGACGAATTGGATAATGTATTAAGTGAAAAATACGAGGTGATCGACGAACTGCGCGGCCTGTTCCGGCTGGGCGAGCAGTATGGGATCGCCGACTGGCTCTCCTTCGACGCCTCGATCGTGCGCGGCCTGGCCTATTACACCGGCACGGTGTT
Source organism: Calditrichia bacterium (assembly GCA_020635015.1). GTDB lineage: Bacteria > Calditrichota > Calditrichia > RBG-13-44-9 > J075 > JACKAP01. The sequence goes on from JACKAP010000003.1 coordinate 501,196, forward strand.
CGAGGCTTTCGACCGCGGGGTCAACCTGCGGGCGATCTGCGGCGGGGGGCGCTACGACCGCCTGCTGTCGACCTTCGGGGGGAACGACATCCCGGCTTGCGGCTTCGGCTTCGGCGATGTGGTGATTGTCGAGTTGCTTAAGGAAAAGAACCGGTTGCCCGAATTCACTCCCGAGATCGACGACCTGGTCTGCCCTTTCAGTGAGGACCTGCGCGGTCCGGCAATGCAAATCGCCAGCCGCCTGCGGGAACAAGGTCGGGTGGTCGATCTGGTGCTGGAAGACAAAAAGATCAAGTGGATTTTTAAACATGCCGACCGCAACGGCGCCTCCCGAGTTATCCTGATCGCTCCGGATGAATGGTCGCGCGGGGAAGTGCGCGTCAAGAACCTTAAGACCGGGGAAGAGTCAAACCTGTCGCCGGATGCTCTCTAACATAAGGAAGCCGTCCCCATGCATTATGCAATCATGTTTTATCTGTTTGTGACTGTGATCGGGTTGATCCTGCTGTCGACCGCTTATGTGGCCCATTTCACCACCAGCCGGCACGGCTCGGCCTGGTGGGCCGGAGTGATCCTCTCCTGCATCTGGCTCGCTTCCGCTTCCTCATCCTTTCAGCCCCTCCCGCGCATCTCCCGCACCTCCAACGACATCGACTGGCAGTCGATCTATCAGCATTCGATTCAACTCGACTGGATCTCCCTGGCGGTGGGGATATTGCTCAGCTTTCTGATTCTGGAGATCCTCTACCGGATCGAAACCCCGGAACATGTGGTCGAATTTAACCGGGTGGTGGCGCTGATTATTTTACTGCTGGCATTTGCCTCCCTCTCCCTGACCTTTTACATCTTTTTCTTCCGCCGGTTTAATTACGTCTATTTTTCCGGATTGCTGGGTATGATCGAGGGCATCTTGCTCTATGTCGCTTTTCGCGGGCGCAGCATCATCCGCAAGATCTTTTATGGCGATAAACTGAGCCAATAATGGGTTCAGGCTTGACACGGCCTGGCACGGATGGGGTAAAACCTCCCATCCGTGCCAGGCCGTGTCAAGCCTGAACTTGGATTATCGATCAAGCAATCAGAATTTACCACCGCAAATTTATACCGATCATCACATCTGATGATAGATTTTATATTTTCTTAGACGCTGAATGAATGGTCGGCAAGACGTCGGAACCGTTGGTATGACCTGCAGTCATTTCGAACGTAGTTTGTGAGAAATCTATAACTGCAAAGAACCTGGAACACAATGTAGTTGGGGACATCCGCTTGAGAAAGACATTCCTTATTACCAGCCTATTGACATTGGCGCTGTGCTTCTCCTGTAAACGGAACTTCCCGCCGGTGATCGAGAAGCTGATTCCCTGGATGGGAAATGGGGTGTGGGTTCAGACCGATGCCCTGTCGCAACCGTCATCAGAAGCGATCAGCAGAACGGGATTCGCCGATCTAGTGGCCCAATTCGCTCCATCCGCAAGTGAGGCAGCGCAGGAAGCAGTGCCACAGATATGGTTATATGCACGGGATAGCAGTGCCGCCGCCACTGCCGATGCCGTGCAGGCCGGGGCGTTTTTCGCGGTTCAGGGGGAGTTCGTTCGCGAGGTAATCTTCACTGTCAGCGCCGCCGGGTTGAGACGGCCGGTTTTTGCCGGAGAGATCGCGGCGATTGCCCCGGGCACGGAAGTGACGATAGAACTGAACTATGAGCCACTGCCCTCTCGACCGGTCGATGAAGTGCTGCTGTTTGCCGTCTCCGAAAGTGGCTTGCGGAAGCTGGCTGGACGCGCTCCCGCACCCGGCCGGATCGAATTCAGCGAGAAAATAACCATTCCGAAGGACGGCATCACTCTGTGCGCCGGAGGCCGGCGACAAACCGCCGAAGGTCCAGCACAGTGGTTTTATACCAACACGATCAAAATCCTCAGCAAACCCCGCCCAAAAAGCTAGCCCCTGCCGTTTCCGTTTTTACACCAGCCTGATAAATATTCAAAATGCTTTGCAATTTTGCAAAAAAAGTATATTTTCCAATAATTCTATTCAAAAACAGAATATATCAGTTGAAGGCAAAGCCGTATTTACCGGTTCTTTGATATCGCGGACCATATGCGTACAGGACAAGGAGGCTCTCAATGGCGCTATTCTTCTGCAAGGAATCTATCTTGGATATGGTCGATAAGTACCATATCGAGAAGGTCTGCTATTATATCCGGCAACGCCGCGCCAGGCTCAATGAACGTCACCGGGTCACCTGGGAAACAGCCTTGCACCTCGCAGCGCGGCGCGGTCGCGATGCAGACCATCTGTTCGTCGAAATGCTTCTCGATGCGGGCGCCTTCGTTAACATCCCCAATCGCGACGGTCATTTGCCGATCCACATTGCGGCACTCTCTGGAAAATCCAAAATTGCCGCAATGTTGCTGGACGCCGGATCACGCCTTAACAAGAGAGACAAACCGAACAAGGATACGCCCCTGCATCTGGCCTGCAGTAAAGGGCACCACGAGGTGGTGCGGCAGCTGATTCATGCCGGGGCATACGTAAATCTCAAGAACAAGAAGCGGATGAAGCCGCTCCATTATGCCTGCAGCAAAGGATCCCTGCAGGCGGTAGAATATCTCATCCGGGCCGGGGCGGATATTCATGCCGAGGACAAGGGAAGCGAAACTCCCCTGCACAAGGCCTGTGAAGGAGGATTCACCCATATTGTAAACCTGCTGCTGAGGAATGGCGCAAATCCCAATGCGTGCTGTGACAAAAATGAGACCCCTCTGCATAAGGCGGCCGGCAAGGGATTTCTGGATATCGCCGCGCTATTGCTGGAAAGAAAGGCAAAGCCGAAGGCGCGGAATTTCAAATGCAGGAAACCGGTCGATCTGGCGCTGGTTCAAGACCGGAACCCGGTCATTATGATTCTGGGAGGGGGTAAAACACCGGAGACATACTATCAGCGGGTGCACCATTTTATCGAGCAATTTGAACAAGTGGACTATAAGGAATTTCTCGCCATCTACAACAAGGCTTTTTTCGAGCACCGGGCGGAACTGCTCAAAAAACGCTGGGCAATCCGCTATTTTGTCCAAACCTATTTTAAAAATTATAATGATGAACTGCCCTTCGAGCTGTTCCTGGATCTGCTCTTCAAGCCGGAAGCCCTGCTGGTACGTGTAGAAGAGAAACAAGGCCTTTACCTTTTCTCTAAAAAAGAAGAGCGCGCTTACCGCCTGAAGCAAATACCAGCACAGACAGATTCGGCGATAATTCATTCCAATAACGATGTGAAACAGCACGCATAATGATTTTTCAAACCGGAACATTTTTTTGCCACAGAGACACTGAGACCCTGTAACTACACAGTAAAACTCAGTGACTCTGCGTCTCTGTGGCGAATTACTAAAATCCTACTTTATAGATTCAGGTGCTTATTTCAACAGCGCCATACGCCGTGACTCGGTGAAGCTTCCCGATTGCAAGGTGTAGATATAGACCCCGCTGGCCACCGCCCGGCCGTTGTTATCGCGGCCGTCCCACTGAATCGAGTAATTCCCAGCCGACTGCTGCTCGCTGACCAAAGTGCGCACCGCTTTCCCCAGCACATTGTAGACCGTCAGGGTGGTGGGAGCAGCTTTGGCCAATTGGTAGCGGATGGTGGTGGAGGGGTTGAAGGGATTGGGATAATTGGCCTCCAGGCGGTAGGCGATCGGCATGCCGTTCAAATCATCGTCGATGCCGACCGTGCCCACCAGGAACGGCTCGGCACTGGTGGTGGTGAAGCTGTTGGTGCTGCCGGTGCCGGGAGGCGAGATGAAAAAGATGTGCTCGTTGGAATTTTCCATCAGCACGATGTTCCCGGCGGCGTCAAAATCCATGGTCGCCCGGGCGTTAATATTGTCATCGGCGCCGTAGAGCGCGTCTTCGGTAATCACCCGCACCGTATCGGCGAAGGGCGAATTGATGTCGCTGATCCGCCAGATGCCGTCCTGATCAAATCCCCCGCCGGCGCGGGTGCAGTAATAGAGGATGTCGTCAACAGAACTATTCGGATCATCTCCGCTGTCCAGCAGCAGGTCGTTGGCAATAAAGGTCTTGTCTTCGAACAAGAACCACACCGCATCGCTGTCGGTCACCGGCAGGGTGCCGGAGATATCCCATTTGCGGATGCCCCGGCCGTCGGAGCCAATGTCGTTGGTCGCGCGCAGGGTGGCGTAAAGCGCCCCGTCATCGTCGAGCATGATCTGCTGCGGGAAGAAGCCGCTAAATTCGCCGATCAGGGTCAGTGATGCCGGATCGACCGAATTGGCAGTGCCCACGTCGGCCCGCCAGATCTTGTTGTCGGCGGCAAAATAGAGCGTGAAATCCGCGCCGTCGCCGGTGGCGTAGATCCCCTTCGGCTCGGTCAGGCCGGCGATCAGGGTATCGACACTGAAATCGCGGTTGACGCGCAGGATCTGGCCGTTGACCTTGGCGGAGACATAGAGCCGGCCCTGCTCGTCATCCTCGGCAAACAGCGGGGCATCGACGCCGTAGTTGACCGTCCCCCCGCTGCTGACATCCGGGGCCACCAGGAAGGGATCGTGATTGGCGCCGTCCGGGTTGTAAACCGTGATTCCGGTACCCAGGGGACCTCCGTCATTGGAGGCCATGATCAATCCGAAATTGGGATCGCTCTGATTGCGGATCACCGAGACGCCGCGGGTATAGATGCTGACCCCGCCGGAATCGAAGAACATCGTCCACTCGGTGGTTGACGCGTTGGGTTGCTCGGCGGTAACGCTGAAGACGTACTGCTTCCCGGACTGGGAGCCGCTGCCGTCATAGCTGATCATATTCGCCCCCCGGCTGAGGGCGCCGGCATTGATCGTTGCCACCGAAGTGCTGGTTTGCACATCGATCACATTGAGGGTCACGGCGCTGGCATTGTCATTCAGATAAAATACCAGCATCGCCCCGGTGCCGTCGGAAAAATTGCCGTCAAACGGCGATCCGTCCGGGTTGGTAATGTGCAACTGGCCGGCAAACACATCGGCCCGCGCCTGCTGCCCTCCCCACAGTCCTGCCAGAACTACTCCCAACACAACCATTAGTGTCGATATTCTTCTCATCGAAGGTCCTCCTTGCTTTGGTTAATAAATAAGGAAATCACCCCTTGGCGATTTCCCACACACTTGACGCAGATCGTCGAAAGAACGGGCGCCACGCGGAGCGTGGCACCCGAACGTATTTTTTATTAGCAAAAAATTATAATAGTTCAGGTGATAAGACACTGAAAAGGGCTATGCCCACGCCTGTTCGCCAGGTAGTGACATTGCTTAAACAGTGTGGCATGACCCGCAGTTTGGGTCATGCCACACTGTTTGATTACTTGATAAGCGACATTTTTTTGACGGATTTGAAGCTGCCGGCGCTGAGTTTGTAGAAGTAGATTCCGGAGGGCAGGTCGCGGGCTTCAAAAGTAGCCTGGTAGCTGCCCGGCTGCAGGCGCTCGTTGACCAGGGTAGCCACTTTCTGGCCCATCAGGTTGAAGATCTCCAGTTGCACATCTTCCACAGAGCGCAGCGAGAACTCGATGGTGGTTGAGGGGTTAAAGGGGTTGGGATAATTCTGCTGCAGTTCAAACCCCTGCGGGATAGCATTGTCAATCTGCTCAATGCCCACCACCGGGCCGAACCATTTCTCCACCGCCCAGCCGTAATAGGTTTGGGTGTAGACCACCCCTTCCAGGTCTTCGCCGTCGACGTCGGTCAGCGAGGTATAACCGCCGGCCAGGCCGTTGTTGGAGCCGGAGCTATAGTCGCCGGTCTGGAGCAGGTTCCATTCCGCCACGTCGGCGCTGTCAATCCCGCCGCCGGTAGCGGGGTCGATGATGTAGATCCGACCGTAGGGATAGCCGCCGCTGCCGCCGATATGCAGGAAGGAATCCACCGCCGCCACCAGGGTCGGGGGAAAATTGATGAAGCCCAGCCCCAGCACGCTGGGAGTGCCGTTGCCGCCATTGCCGATGGTATCATCCTCGGACAGGGTATATTCAAACGTAAAATCGCGGGTATAGCCGCCAGTCGGGCTGCCGGTATATTTCCAGATCGAGCGCTCTGAGGTGGCGCTGACGAACAATTCACTGCCGTCAAAGTTGACCGTGAGGCCCATGTAGGTGCCCGGGGGCAGGTCGATGGTGCTGACCGGCGTATCGTTATGACCGCCGAAGTCGCCCCAGGTGGTGCCGGGCGCGCCAATGCCGGCATAAACTTTGATCTCGTTCGATTTGGCGTCGGTTCCTTCATAATCAGCTACGAAAACATAGCCGTCGTCGTTCACTTCGATGGCATAGATATTTTCCGAACCAGTCTCCATCCGATAATCGGTCGACACCAGTTCGCTTGCCGTCAACTGGAACACCAGGATGTTGTGCAGATCATCGTTATTAGCAACATATACATAATTATCCGGCCCTCCGGCGGCAATCTGCCAGGCAGCGTTGAGGGTCACCTGGTCAAGGCCGGAGGTCCAATCCGTATACTGTCCCGAGGTGCCGTAGAGCGGCTGGGTCGAGTTGCCGTTGATCGGCGAGTTCACCCGGCCGGTAACCGAATCGGCGTTCCAGTAGCCGACCAGGTAGTTACCGGGAATGGAGAGGAAGATGTCATTGGTCGGGGGAGATTGAGTGACCAGTGCGGCAAACGAATTGGGCTCCACCGCCGCCACGCTGGCGGTCTGATACCCGGTGCCGTTGGCATTGGCATCCAACGTCACATATTGGGTTCTCCAATTGCCGGAACCGACCTGGGCGAACATCAGGATGTTCAGCGCCAGGAGTAGCAGGGCGGTTGTTAACATTTTGTGCATAATAACCTCCGTTAGTAAAGTTTTGATTTGTGTTGCGCATTCGTTTATTTGCCACAGAGACACAGAGTTCACGGAGAACTAATAACTGAAAACTGACAACTAAAAACTCTGTGATCTCTGTGTCTCTGTGGCAATTAGTTTTCCATTATTTACCTTATCGCAGCAAGGTCATCTTACGCGATTGCGAGAAGTTGCCGTAGATCAGCTCATAAACATAAACCCCGCTGGCCACCCTGACGCCGTTATTGTTGGTTCCGTCCCACTGCACGCTATGCCGGCCGGCGGAATGCGGTTGATGATTGATCAAGGTGCGCACCTCCTGGCCGAGGGTATTGTAAACCTTCAGGCTGACCGTCTTGTTGATCGGCAGTACGAAATCGATCGTTGTTGCCGGGTTGAACGGATTGGGATAATTCTGCAACAGCTGGTAATCCTCAGGCATGATCACATCCGGCAGCTTCGGCTCCAGGCCCAGCAACGGGTTGATCGAACTGGAGGAGTCTCCCCATTCGAAGAAGAAGACGTGGAGGCCATTTTTGACCAGGGGCATGCCGTAGAGTGTATCTTCCGCACTGCCTTTGTAGGCGGCGACAATATCGCTCAGGCCATCGTTATCCAGGTCCATGCCCGGATAGGTATAAAAATCATTAAACAGCCCGCCCACATTGTCATAGATGTCGCTGAGGTCGAACAGTTGGGTAACCGTATAATTGGTGGTGTCGGTTACATCGCCGCTGCCGTCATATTCGATATCGAGCATCCGTCCGCTGCCGCCGTAGAGGTAGAGGTCGTGATCCTCGCCTTGCGCCGAACCGGCGGCATGATCCTGATTGCCCAGATCCCAGGCGCTCCAGAAGCCGCGGTTGGGAAAGAGTGGGAAGATATTGGATTCGCTGACCAACTGATCGGAAATAATCCCGGCCATCACCCACATCTGGCTCTCCGAGGTGCCGGCATTGGTGCCGTGCAGGTAAATCACCGGCTCGCCGTTCACCACCCGGAACATCGGCTTTGACTTCACCACGAAGGCGCTGTAAGTCGCTAATTTGACCACGCTGCCGTCGGTGTAGCTGTCCGGCCCGTCGATCTGGATGAAGCCCACCCCAGCGCCGGCGCCGATAGTGGTCCAGCCGGTAACGATGATCTCGTCAAAACCGTCGCCGTCCACATCGCCGATCTCCGTGCCGCAGGGGGTGTAGCTGTCCGGGGCGATGATCGAGGGCTGCACCATACCTTCGTAGGTATATTCCACGTCAATCTGGGCATCGCCATTCTCAAACGTGCCCGATTCCACTTCCAGGATAAACAATTTGCAGTCGAACACCGGGGCCTGACGCGGGGGGAAGAGCAGCTCGTTCTTACCGTCGCCGTCGATATCCTGCACCCGGATGCCGCTTTCGGTAGCGCCCTGGTTGATGGTGGCGAATGGGGCGTAGAAATCTTCGAATTTCAGATGATAGGCCGGCTCGCTGCCATAGTCATTGTCGGTGCCGGTAAACTCATAGAAATAGATTCCGCGCTCCGCCGCTTCCACGCTGTCGGTGGCGACATAGCCGATCGGGAAAATGATCTCCTGAAAACCGTCATTATCGAAATCACCGGTGGTGACCATCCGCGGGGTGGAATTGCCGCCGGAACGGGTCTCGCTCAGACGCTTGGAAGCCCAGACGAACTCCAGTTGGTCATCGCCGATCATCTCATACACAAACACCCGGCCGCCCTTGGTGTATTCAGTCACGATAATCTCCGGCTTGCCGTCGCCGTCGAGATCGGGGTTGTCGGCAACCCAGATGCCTCGCCCGGCTGAAGCCGTCAAGGTATCCAGAGTGGTAGCACGGGGATTGACCGCAGCCACGCGAAATTCGTTCTCGCCTTCATTGGGCTGCTGCGCTGGCAGCGGACTTAAGGTTGTGAGCATTAATAACACTACTGCACTGAAAGTAACCAATCGTTTCAACATAAACGACCTCCTTTAATGAATTTGTAATTTGCTGTGGATAGTTTCGCATGCACAAGAGGATATGCGTTTGATGACGTTAGCGGATGCTTGCAGCGTTGAAAATTCCGTTTTATATCTCCTTTGTTGAGGTATCTATCGGCTAGCTGCAAAGTATTGCAGGCAACATACTTTACACACATTTGCGGAATATTTCAAGATTTTTTTATTATAAAATTATGCCAAACGATAGGAGGTACGACATAGCGTTTGGGGCATAGGGCATTACAATGCGGGTGTCGGAACATACGCTTGCACCTTACGGTGCCATGCCTATGCCCCTTGCCCCATGCAAAAGTTCTCTGCATGCTTGCAGGATAGCCAGACGGTGCCAAATCATACCATTTTACCTTTTTCTGCTATTTAATGGGCATATCCAGATTTTTACTTGACAAAATAGTATCGGTCCGATAAATTGCGATGCTGCTAATTTTGGGGTTTTTAATCCGCTAATATTATATCACAGCAGAGGTTGACCGGTATGAAAAAAATATCCTACACACGTATTTTTATGCTTCTTTTGATGCTTTTCGGCTGGGCGCTGGCCGGTACCACCGGTAAAATTGCCGGACGGATCAGCGATGCCAAGACCGGGGAAAGCCTGATCGGGGTAAACCTGCAGTTGGAAGGCACGGCCCTGGGGTCATCGACGGATGTCGACGGCTATTTTGTAATCCTCAACGTGCCGCCGGGACTTTATAACCTGAACATCTCCTACATCGGCTACCAGACGGTGGTGGTGAAACAGGTGCGGGTGAATGTCGATTTTACTACCCGGATCGAGCAGGGAATGACCCCCACCACGGTTGAGATGGGCGAGGTTGAGGTGTACGGGGAACGCAATCCCCTGGTGCGCCAGGACCTGACCAACACCCAGGTGGCGGTCACTTCCGAGCAAATCGAGGAGCTGCCGGTCGATCAGATCAGCGACGTGCTGGCGCTGCAGGCCGGGATCGTGCAGGACAATAGCGGAGGCCTGCACATCCGTGGCGGGCGTTCCAACGAAATCGCCTTTCAGGTGAATGGCCTGTCGATCAACAACCCCTTCTTCAACAGCCAGGGAGTGGGTTTGGCAACCAATGCGGTGGAGGAAGTCTCGGTATCCGCCGGTACCTTCAGCGCCGAATATGGCAACGCGCTCAGTGGGGTGGTCAACTTTGTGACTAAAGATGGCGGCTCGGATCTAAGCGGCACCCTGCGCGCCTGGACCGGTGACAACGTCAGCGGGCGCGATGATGTTTTCTGGAACATCGACGAGCACGATCCGCTGAATAATGCCCGGATGGAATGGACCCTGGGGGGGCCGGTGCCGCTCTTCGGCAACAAGGTCACCTTCTTCACCTCCGGGGTATGGCAGGAAGACAAAGGGCACCTCTACGGCATGCGGGTCTATAACACCGACGATCTACTGGAGTTTGACGGCGACCGTCTGCGGATCGACCCCTTCGGCATCGCCTACAGCCGCAACCCCGACGGCACCATCCACCGCGACTCCAGCTTCGCCCGTGCCGGGGCCAACGGCGACCGGGAAATCGTGCCGATGGTGACCCGCGAATCGTGGAATATCACCGGCAAGCTCACCTGGAAAGCCCGCCACAATATCAAATTTAACTATGATCTGATCAGGGATAACGGGGAATCCTATTCCAGCGGTTACTTCCGCACTTATCGCTTCACCCCGGACGGGCGGCCCAAGACCTATACCGATAACACCAGCCATTCCTTCGGGATCACCCATACCCTGAGCAAGAACACCTTCTACACGCTCAAGGTGGGCGCCAACTACAACAATGCAAAATCCTACGTCTACGAAGATCCGTTCGATCCCCGCTATATCCCCCCGCCCGGCGGTGATATCGGCAACCTGATTATTCCTCCCACCGGCACTTATTATGCCGGCGGCACCAATCTCGACCGCACCGTGCGGGAAGCCCGTTCTTATATCGGTAAGCTTGATGTGGTGAGCCAGGTGCTGCCCAATCACGAGATCAAATTCGGGGGCGAATTCGCCAGCCATCGCCTGGATCTGGATTCTTACACCTTACTTTACAGCACAGCCCAAAACCGTTTCGTGATCCCCTCGGGAGCTGATGATTCCGAATTTATCGGTTTCCAGCGCTATCGCCAGGAGCCGGTTCAGGCCGCATTTTACGTGCTCGACAAGATGGAATTGGCCAAGCGCTTCATCTTCAATGCCGGGTTGCGCTATGAATATCTCAACACCAAAGCACAATACAATCCGGATATCGCCGGATCAGTAGATACCGGGGTGCGGGAAAACTTGCAGGATGCCGAGCCGAAACACCGCCTGGCCCCGCGTCTGAGCCTGAGCTTTCCGATCACTTCCCGCGGGATCATTCGCTTTTCCTATGGCTTCTTCTTCCAGGCGCCCACTTTCAGCGATGTGTACACCAATAGCCGCTTCATTGATTATAACTTCCTGCTCACCCCCACCTTCGGCAATCCCAACCTGAAGCCCCAGCGCAGCATCCAGTATGAGATGGGGCTGCAGCAGCAATTTACCGACGACCTGAAGATCGACCTGACGGTGTTCTATAAAGACGTCAATGATCTGATCGAATTCCGCCGGGTGGTCGCCGGAGAGGTAGCAGTCGATAAAGAATTCAACGTATTGACCAATATCAGCTATGCCAGCGTGAAAGGGTTTACCGCCGCGCTGCTGAAGCGCCGTGCCCCGGGCAGCCTGTTCTCTGCCACCCTGGATTATACCTTCCAGATCGGCGAAGGGGCCTTCACCGACCCGCTGGCCCTGGCGGTGGATACCCGCACCGGGCGTCAGACCGAGCAGAAGTTCATCCCCCTGAGTTTCGACCGCACCCACACCCTCAACGCCACGGTGACCCTGAGCCAGCCGCGCAACTGGGTGGCCAGCGCCATCGGATCGATTCAGTCCGGCACACCCTATACCCCCAGCGTGCCCTCGTCGATCCAGCCGGTGGAATTCGAGACCAACAGCGCCCGCCGGCCGCTCTTGACCAATGTCGATATTAAACTGGAGAAATTCCTGCAATTGAGCAAAGTACGCCTCTCCCTGTTTATGCAGGTGGAGAACCTGTTCGACATTATGCAGGAGCGCTTCATCCATACCAACACCGGCCGTTCGCTGACCAACCTGGCGACGACCACCAATCCCAATCAGTTCAATAATCTGGAAGACACCATTAACCGCCGGCCGGACGATTACTTCCCGGTGTCATTTCTCGAAAACTTCTACCGGCGGGAAGATTTTCTCGGAGCTCCCCGTGAAGTCCGTATGGGATTGACTTTCCAGTTTTAAGCGGAAGCAAAGCGTTTAAGCCGTTAAACCATCAAATTGCGAGTGAACATGAAAAGAATACTGACAACCCTATTGATGATGCTCTTCGTATGGAATCTCTGCGCCCTCGGCGAAGGGAAGCAGGGTAAAAAGAGTTTCAAGGAGCTGACCCGTCAGGAGCGCCATGAATTGTTCAAGGCGCACCGGGAAGCCCTGGCCCGCGCACTGGCCGATGATGAGCGTCATGAGGAACTGAAAGAGACCATTATCACCGGTAACCAGATCCGGGTGCTGGTGACCAACCAGGGATCGATCTCCACCCCGGATGCCGATAACGCCAATGCCGACCTGGTATGGCCGGCCGGACCCAACGGGCTGGGATATGCCTACGAATTCGGGCCGCTGATCGGCGCCGAGGTGATCGATGAGAACGGCGACACCCTGCATATCATCAGCGACGGGTTTATCAACCCCGCCGACGGCGACTACGAGCCCGGCACCACCAATCGCTGGGGCTGGGAGCCGAAGATCGGGTTTGCCGATCCGAATTCCAACGAGGTGGCGACCTTCTCCGATCTCGACACCGATCAGGATGGGAAACCGGACAGTTGGCCGGATAACTGGTATAACCAGACCCTCGGCCGCTACGTCTGGCCGGCCTTCCTGGGCGATGATGCGACGACCCCGGATGAAGAGGTGTTTTACGTAATGGATGACCTGGACAATGCCGAATTCCCAACCTACCACCCCTTCCCCACCGACAGCACCTTGAAAGGGTTGGGGATGGATCTGCAGGTGCGTATCTTCCAGTTTAACAATCCTTTGGCGGAAGATCTGATCTTCCTGGTCTATACGGTTACCAACATCAGCCAGCAGCCGATCGACAAGGTATTCCTGGGCATGTTCGGGGATCCGCACATCGGGGGGCCGAATGATTTTGCTGATGACAACGCCAGTTTTATCTCTGCCTTCGACGAGACCTTCCCCTTCAACACCCGAAATATGCTCTATGCCTGGGATAATGACGGAATTGGCGATCAGGGCAAGATTCCCGGTTATTTCGGCTATCGCTTCCTGGAAAGCCCCGGCATCGATGACGACGGGGCGGATAACGACAACGACGGCCTGACCGACGAGAGCCAGTTCAACGACGCCGGGGTGTTCCAGTTCAACGCCGACTTCGGGATCTACCGCGAGCCGGGATTCCACTGGTCCGGCGATGAAGACGGCGACTGGCTGGAAGAATTTGATGATGTAGGGGTGGACGGCATTCCCAACACCGGCGACTTTGGTGAAGGCGATGGCAAACCCAATCAGTTGTTCTATCTCGACCTCAACAGCAACAGCATTCTCGATGCCGGCGAACCCACCGCGGAAAGCCGTTTGGAGGGGATGCGCTTCTTCGGCAGCGAACCGAATTTCGGCTTCCTGGATATCGCCGAATCCGACCAGTTGGGTCTGACCAGCTTCAATGCCCTGCTCTTCGGCGGTAATAACCGGCCCAAGAATGACCAACTGATGTGGGACCTGATCTCGACCCCCAACCAGCGCCCGGGTGATCCGCCTCCGGAAATCGAACAGGAATCGGACAACGTATTCATCTACGGTTCCGGCTCCTTCCGCCTGGAACCGGGCGAGAGCCAGCGCTTCTCCATCGCCCTGCTGATGGGCGAGGATTTCGGCGACCTGCTCTCCAATGCGGAGATTTCTCAGCAGGTATTCGAATCCGATTACCGCTTTGCCCAGGCACCGGACAAGCCCAAGCTGACCGCGGTGCCGGGTGATGGTAAGGTGACTCTCTACTGGGATGCCGGGGCGGAACAGTCATTCGACCCCTTCGTGGCCCGGGCCAACCCGGATGAGCCGGAAAAAGGGTTCGACTTCGAAGGCTACCGCATCTACCGCAGCCGCGATTACAGTTTTAATGACACCAAGACTATCACCGATTCCAAAGGGGTGCCGTTCCTGTCCGAGCCCATGCTCCAGGTTAACGGGGTACCGGCTCAGTTTGACCTTGACAATGAATTTAGCGGGCTTTCTGAAATCGAATATGCCGGCCGGGGGGTACGCTACGATCTCGGGAACAATACCGGCCTGGTGCACAGCTTCGTCGACTCCAACAATGTGGTCAATGGAGTGACCTATTTCTACGCGGTGACCTCCTACGACCACGGCGACGTGAACGGGCAGCTCTCGCCCACCGAAAGCCAGCGCACCATTCAGCGCGACGCGGTCACCCGGCTGTTCTCTTTCGACATCAATACCGCCATGGTGGTGCCGGGGCCGCCGGCTGCCGGCTATATCGGGCCGGACCTGGATAACGGAAACGGCAATCTGGCCGCGCAGGAATCCGGGAATGCCACCGGCAGCGTCAGCATCGAGTTCCTCGATCCGCTGCAGGTGAAAGACGGCAAGAAATATGACGTTACCTTCGTCGATGTCGATCCCGATTCCGAAGTGGTGGAGATCGCTTATACGGTGGTCGACCTGGAAGAAAAAGAAAGCCATTTTTCCGCCCGGGATACCCTGTTTGTCGATTTCGGTTCGCGTTTCCCGGTGGTGGAAAGTTCGATTACCGTGTTCAATTCGTCCGGCGCGGAACTCGACCCGAGCCAGTTCCAAATTGATCCGATCGGCGGCCGTATCCGCGGCAGCGCCGAGGGTGATATGCCGGTGGGTGCGTCCTTCACTATCCACTACCTGGAAGCCCCGGTATATGAGAGCCAGTCGCTCAGCGGAGAGGATGATAACCCGGTGTTCGACGGCATGCGCCTGTTTGCGGCGGATGATGCAGTCGCGCTGGATTCCCTCAGCACGGCCGGCGGCCTGAGCGGCTTCTCCAGTATCGAAACTGAAACCAATTTCAGCGATGAATATTCCACTATCAGCCTGGCAAAAGTGGGCAACCCCCGCGCCTGGCCGACCGACTTCGAGCTCCGCTTCGTCGATTACGACACCACTGCAGAAGGCAAGTTGATCAATCCGGCAGACTCTTCGGCCGCCAGCCTGGGGAATGTCAAAACGCCTTTCAAGATCACTGATACCGCCACCGGCGAGCGGATTGCATTTTTTATCAACGAATCCACTCCCAGCCTGCGCAACAAACGCTGGGACTGGCAGGAGACCATCGTGCTGATCCGTCCGGGGGCCACCCAGGTGACCCAGACCACCTATCAAGTTAAATTCACCCCTCCATTCGACACCACCGGGGGCGTGACGGTGTATGACGATCCGGTCTATCCCGGTGCGGGCGATGTGTTCCGCTTCTTCTCACTGAAGCCCTTCGACCTGGAAGATCAATATACCTTCACCACCAAGAGTGCGGCCTTCAGCAATGAGATGGCCAAAAACGTGATGGATGAGATCATCGTGGTGCCCAATCCCTACATTTCCTACAACGCGGCGGAGATTGCCGGGGTGCGCACCGGGGACCGTGACGATCGCCGGATCGAGTTCCGCCATCTGCCGCCGAAATGTACCATCCGGATTTATACCATCGTGGGCGAACTGGTGGCGAAGATCGAGAAGGATGATCCCGGCAGCACCGCGGTGTGGAATCTCTTGACCTTCGAATCCCAATCCCTGGCCTACGGGGTGTATATCTATCATGTCGATGCCCCGGGTGTCGGCACCAAGATCGGGCGGCTGGGCATCATCAAGTGAACGCCGGTACCTAAAACTCAAATAAAACAGAGAGTTTGAACATGAAACGATTTCCAAAATATTTCCTGCTCCTGACGGCGGCGCTTTTCATGTTGCTGAGCGGATTTTCCTGGGGACAGAGCAGCTCCCAGGATGTTTCTTCGATCAACCGGGTGGGCACGACCGCGGCCCAGTTTCTCAAGATCGGCGCCGGGGCGCGTCCCATCGGCATGGGGGGCGCCTACACCGCACTGGCCAACGACATCCTGTCGATCTACTGGAACCCCGCCGGGCTCTCGCGGGTAATCGGCAACGGTGAGGCGGCGTTTAACCATGCCGAATGGCTGGCGGAGACCAACTACGATTTTGCCGCGTTCTCCATGAATGTCGGTTCGCTGGGCTCTTTCGGCTTCCAGATCATCTCCTTCGGCACCCCGGAAGAACCGGTGCGCACCGTGTTCAATCCCGAGGGCACCGGGCAGATGTGGGACGCCAACATGATTTCCCTCGGGGCTACTTACGCCAAAAATCTTACTGACGAATTCTCGATCGGATTCACTGCTAAGTACGTGCAGGAAAATATCTTCGACGTGTCTGCCAAAGGGGCGGCGGTGGATTTTGGCGTGCTCTATCGCACCCCGTTCAAGGATCTCACCCTGGGCGCCTCGATCAGCAACTTCGGTACCAAGATGCGCCTGGACGGCAAGAACCTCTTCTTCAATGAAGATCCCCTGAACGACGTGGGATCGGTGGATGGGGTTCCGGCCAAGTACCGCACCGACAGCTTCGATATGCCGCTCAATCTGAAATTCGGCCTCGCCTGGCAGGTGATGCGCAATGAAGATTTCTCACTGGTGGCAGCGGCCGACGGGGTGCAGCCTAATGACAACTCCGAGTATGTCAATACCGGTGTGGAACTGGGCGTGAAGAATGTGATCTTCCTGCGCGGCGGCTACAAGGCGCTGCTGCTGGAAGACAGCGAGGAGGGGTTGACCTTCGGGGTAGGCCTGAAATACAACGCCGCCGGCGGCACCCAGTTTAAATTCGACTTCGGCTGGGCGGATTACGGCCGGCTGGAAGACGTAAAATTTGTTTCGTTTGCGATCCGGTATTAAGACACTATATTTATAAGACGCTATATTTAAAAGTGTGCTGGCGCATTTCCTGAGATAGAAAATGCAATGTTTTACCAGTAATTACTTAATTACCATTCACTAATACAAGGAGATATGTATGAAGAAGTCAGTAACGGTTCTTATCTGCTTCATCGCAATGATTGCCATTCCTGCCGCGTTGATGGGGCAGGGCGCCTATGTAGTCGGCGATACCCAGGCCGGCTTGTTGGGACTGGGTACCTGGAAATCTGCGACGACAGTAGATGTTGACGGAGACGGCACCGAGGAAATCATCGCCGCATCCTGGAATTCCACCACCCGTAATGTTTATTTGCTGCAACAGAACGGTATCAGCCTGACCGCCACGGTGATCGGTACGCCCGGCGCCGAAGCCAACCGCCTCTATGGCGGCGCGGCCGGGGACCTGGACAATGACGGCAACCTCGACTATGTGTTCGGCACCCGGGAATCTACCCCGAACGGCCTGATCTACCGCCTGGAATATACCGGCAGCGGAGACATCGCCGATCCCAACAACTGGGAACTCTCCAAGATCGATTCGATGCTGAACCCGGGTGTTCAGTACGATATCATTGAAGTTGCCAATATCGATGGCGATGATGAAGACGAAGTGCTCTACAGCGGCACCCCCCGGGGGCTTGGCGCCACCGATACGCCGCAGCCGATCGCGATCCTGAACTTCAACGGCATCGGCTTTGACCGCGTTGCGGAAATTCCGGCAGCAGCCGAAGATGTGGGCGGTTTCGGGTATGTGATTGCCGGGATGGATTTCGACAATGACGGCAAGAAAGAGATCTATGCCGTCAACACCGACTGGCACGATGTGGTCGGTCAGGATCTGGTTCCGCGTATTTACAAGTATGAAGATGACGGCGCTGGAAACTGGACCACGGTATGGTCGACCCGCCTGCCTCTGGAATTCCAGAACACCTGGGCACCGCTGGCGGCTGCGGATCTTGACAATGACGGCAGGGGCGAAGTGGTATGGGGCCCGGTCAACAACTTCGGCGGCGGCCTGCAGCCCAATCCGGAGCGGATCGTGGTCTTCGAAACCGTTGGCGACGGCACTGACGGCATGGGGATCGACAATGGCGACGGCACCTGGAGCGCCAACGCCCAGTGGACCATCACCGATCAGAACGATTTCAACCTGCGCCCCTTCCGCTGGCTGATCCACGACATCGACAATGATGGCGCCCAGGAAATCGTTTCGGCCTTGCGGGTCGGCGACGGCATCAATATTTACTCGGTGGATGATGTGCCGGACAACGGCGGCGGCACCGAAACCTGGAGCCTCGATTACAGCGGCGTGACCGGCACCCACTACGACCTGGCAATTATCGACAACACCGTCTACGGCATCCGTGACAACGGCGATGTCACCCCCGTCACCTGGGATGTGAATGCCGCTATCGAAGATGATATCAGCAATGTGGTCAGCGACTACTCGCTGGAGCAGAACTATCCCAACCCCTTCAACCCGACCACCAGCATCTCCTACAGCATTCCCACCAACGATGTGGTCTCGTTGAAGATCTACAACATTATGGGCCAGGAAGTTCGCACCCTGGTAAATGCCTCGCAAGCCGCCGGCACCCATACCATTCAATGGGACGGCCTGAACAGCAACGGCCAGCGCGTCGCCAGCGGGGTGTACCTGTATGTCATGAAAGCGGGCAAATTCGTGCAGTCGAAAAAGATGACCTTGATGAAGTAAGCCGCTTTTTCCAGTTTGCAGTACAAGCAAAAGGCCTTCCACTCCGGAAGGCCTTTTTTAATAGAACACGGATTCACAAGATTTAAATAGAACGCGGATGACGCGGATTTTCGCAGATTTTTTTTAAGATGCTTCGCTTAGGTTTATTGAAGATTTGCCGCAAAGGATACAAAGCAGATGCAAAGGCACAGAGATTTGTCAAGTTTTGTCTTTTTACATAATCAGTCCTCCGCGTAAATCCGCGTCATCCGCGTTCTATTCCCCGTTTCCAGTTCAAATGCCCTATTTTATCCCAGCACCCGCATCACCTTCAGCAGCGTCTCGTGCCGGTAGGCGTTGTAGCGGGGGGTTCCCGGCAGCAGGCTGTTGATCTTCACGATCCCCTCGGCATGAATAAACTGCTGCTCCCCGAGGTAGATCGCCACATGGGTGATCCGCTGCAAGGTCTTACCGAAGAACAGCAGATCAGCCGGTTTCAAATCTCGGAATCCCCGGGCCATCGACACCTCCTCCCCTACCCTGGCCATCTGGCTGGCATTGCGGGGCAGCCAGATATTATGCAGCCGGAACACGGTCTGCACAAAGCCGGAGCAGTCAAATCCCTTGGTGGAAGTGCCGCCCCAGAGATAGGGAATTCCCCGGAAGCGACAGGCCAGGGCCGTAATGCGCTCCGGCGCGGCGCTGACCTGCTGCAAAACCGATTCTTCAACCAGCAGATGATTGTCGACATAGCCGGTGTCCCCGCACGGCAGTTCCACTCGCGCCTCATAATCATTCTGCGACAGTTTTTTCAGCACGGCACCGGGGACCAGATCACTGATGATCTCCCCGGATTTATTGGGACCTTCACTGATCAGTCCATAGTTTCCGCTGACCACCAGGCGAGGGGCCTGCTGCCATTTTTCAGCCGACTTGCGGTCGGTAATGGTCAAGGCATATTTGTTCAGCCATCCAAGATATCCGTCCCAGTTGCGGATATAATAAAAATCATTCTGCTCTTCGTATACCGGCAGCACCGTCCCCAGCAGCACCTGGTTCACCAACTCCGACTGATGAACCGGCAACTGCCGCATGTTCGCCACGCTGATGTTGACGATCCCGTAACTCGGGGCGGGCTCGTTTATCCAATTGTCCAGCATTTCTATCTCCTGTTTGTGTGTAAGTGACGATATTTGTTCGCTGCGCGAACGATGTTTGCTCGCTCACGCTCGCGATATCTGCTGGCTGCGCCAGCGATGTTTGCGCTTCGCGCGATATACTGAAATCATAAACCTAACCAATAAGCATCGACGGCGAATCCGTCAAACATCGCGAACGAAGTGAGCAAACATCGTCGTTTTAGCTATTGAATTTAATGAAAATAAACCGTATTTTCCCCGGGGCACTTGGCAGATTCCTCGTTGACTGCTGCGCTTTCTAAGCCGATATACTGAAAATTCATCGCAAAGAGGCTCACCCATGATACTGAATTATCTCTGGATTGCTTTCTTCCTGATCGCATTCCTGGTCGGCCTGGCCAGGTTGATTTTCCTTCAGGATTACGAAGTGTTTCCCGCTATTCTGCAATCCACCTTTGACATGTCAAAAACCGGCTTCGAGCTATCGCTTTACCTTACCGGGGTGATGTCGCTCTGGCTGGGGATCATGAAAATCGGGGAAGCCGGAGGGATCGTACGGGTGTTTTCCCGCCTGATCGGGCCGTTTTTTACCCGCTTATTTCCCGAGATCCCCAGGGACCATCCGGCCATCGGCTCCATGATCATGAACTTCTCCGCCAACATGCTTGGCCTCGATAATGCCGCCACGCCGCTGGGACTGAAGACCATGAAAGAGATGCAGGAGCTGAACCCTCAGAAAGATACCGCCTCCGATGCCCAGATTATGTTCTTAGTGCTCAATACTTCAGGACTCTCGATCATCCCATTGACAATCTTGATCGACCGTTCGGTGATCGGCGCGGAAAATCCCACCGATGTGTTTATCCCCATCATGATCGCCACCTTTTTCAGCACCATTGTCGGGTTGATCGCCGTCTCGCTCTACCAGCGGATCAATTTGCTCGACAAGGTGATCATGGCCTATCTCGGAGGGTTAACCGCGTTTATGGCCGGAATCATTTACTATTTTTCCTCCATTCCCCAGGAGCAAATTGCCTCCATTTCCAATGTCGCTTCCAGCCTGCTGATCTACGGGGTGATCATCTCGTTCATTGCCCTGGCAGTCATCAAGAAGGTCAATGTCTATGAAACTTTCATAGACGGTGCCAAGGAAGGGTTCGAGATTGCGATCAAGATCATCCCCTACCTGATCGCCATCCTGGTGGCAATCGGTGTATTCCGCGCTTCCGGATCGCTGGACTATATCATCCGTGGGATCGAAGCGGTCGTGAACTTTTTCGGATTTAATTCCGAATTTGTGGAAGCCCTTCCCACCGCCCTGATGAAGCCGCTCAGCGGCAGCGCCGCCCGGGGAATGAATGTCGAGATCATGAAGACCTTTGGCCCGGATAGTTTTGTGGCCCGGCTCTCCAGCATTTTCCGCGGCGCCACGGAAACCACCTTCTATATTATTGCGGTCTATTTTGGCTCGGTCAACATCCGTAAAACCCGCTATGCCGTTACCGCCGGCCTGTTTGCCGACCTGGCCGGGATTATCGCCGGAATATTTGTCGGGTATATGTTTTTCCATTGATGATTGAGTGAATGGGTTGATGGGTTAATGGGCGAGTCGCGACTCGCCCCTACGTCCGTCTTTACCCATTAACCCATACACCCATTAACCCATTCACTTCAACCGCTCCCCAAACCCCTCCTGCAACTTCTGTATTTTCGGATCAATCACCATGGCACAATACGGCTGTCGGCGGTTGTCATTATAATAATTTTGATGATAGTCTTCCGCCGGGTAGAATTGGGTCAACGGGGCAATTTCGGTGACGATCGGGTCCGGCCAGATACCCGCGGCATCCGCCTGTTTGAGGGAAGCTTTTGCGATCGTTTTCTGGGTCTCATCGTGATAGAAAATCACCGAGCGGTACTGGGTGCCGGTGTCCGCTCCCTGGCGGTTGAGGGTGGTGGGATCGTGGGTACGCCAGAAGACCTCCAGCAATTCTTGGTAAGAAATGACCTTCGGATCGAAGCGGATCTGTATTACCTCGGCATGCCCGGTCAGGCCGCTGCACACCTCGCGGTAGGTGGGATTTTTGACCCGTCCTCCGGCATAGCCGGAGACCACTGCCGACACGCCCTTCAACCGTTGAAACACCGCCTCGACGCACCAGAAACATCCGCCTCCCAGGGTGGCTTTTTCAAAATTCGCTTCGGTCATATTCTCTCCCACTGGTTAAATCTTACGATTCTGCCAGCATAAATATAAGCGGTACGCTTCCGTGGAAGCTACCATTTATTTGCCGGATTTGGATATTTTTTTGCAGGTTTAGCAGATGTTGGATGCTGGATTTATCCTTTATCCTTTATCCTTTATCCTTCATCCTTCATCCTTCATCCTTCATCCTTCATCCTTCATCCTTTATCCTTCATCCTTTATCCTTTATCCTTTATCCTTTATCCTTTATCCTTCATCCTTCATCCTTCATCCTTCATCCTTCATCCTTCATCCTTTCTCTCCCCCCGGGGTCTCATCCGGCAGATCGGCTTCAGGCGCTGCCGGCGTTTGCTGGGGGAGATCCGTTTCCGAGGTCATCGTTGCAGCGGCATCTGGGATATCCTCGCCCACTCCTTCCACTTCCGCTCCAGATGTTTCCTCCGGCTGCAGATGGCGGGAGTAGTGGCCGTGGGTATATCCGGCCGGAATGGAGGCCAGGCGATAGAGCGCCAGACCTCCCAGCAAGAAGATCCATCCGGCTGTCCAGCCATAGGCACTTAGCAAGCCGGATGCATCAGCGATCACCCCGAATACCGGCAGCAGGAGCAGCTGAGACGTCTGGCCGAGGAAAGACTTCATCGACAGCACCGTTGCGCGGTGATGGCTGAAGGTCACCCGGTTGATCATATCGCCGGTCGCGATCGGCAGGATGGTGCGGGGGATCTGGAAAACCACCGGCAACAGCAGCGCGCCAAGCATTCCCACCGGTAACAGCGCCATTAAGCCAAAAGCGCCGCACACCACCAGCAAGACCGCCATCAGGGTGCCGGCATCACCCAGCTTATTCGTCACCCGATAGGCGAGTTGGGCGGAGGTCGCCGCCATCAGGTTATACCCGGCGAAGGCAAACCCAAAGTATGCCACCGGCACCTCCCAGAGTTCCCAGTAAGGATTGAGTGTGTGAAAACTCAGCTTCATCCCTACCGCCAGCGCCATGGAAAACGCCACCGTCAAGCGCACCAGGCGGTGTTTCCAGATATAGCGCAGCGCCTTCCAGGTATGCCAGAGCATGGTTTTACCCGGACGGCGCCCCTCCGACTGTTCAGGGGGTTCGGTGAGGAACAGAAAATTCACCAGGTATAAGCAGGAGATAGCGGCCGTCAAGGTAACTGCAAAACGCAAGCCGAACCAGTCGGAGATCAAACCGCTGCTCATCGTGATCGGGATGGCAATCAGGTAGGTGACGGTCTGGGTCTGGCCGAGCACCTTTCGGAATTCCTTCTCCCGGCCAAGCAGTTTCAGAGAATCGAACAGCAGCGCGCTGTCGGCACCGGACTGGAACGCCATGCCAATTCCGCACAGCGCCTGGGTCATCAGCACATGGGTAAACGATTGCGCCAAGGCAAAGACGATGATCCCAGACGCCATAAACACCGCGCCGGCAATCAGGGTGCGCTTCCGGCCCAGCCGGTCGGCCAGCACCCCGCTGGGCACCTCGAACAGTAAAATCGTGGCGGCAAATACCGACTCGCCCAGCAATACCTCCGTAAGCGAAAGCCCGAGTGCCTGCATCTGGAAAAGTACAATCACCGGCGCCCAGAAATTTGCCAGCCCGACCAGCGCCCGGTGAACGTAAAAGACCCGGATGTTTCTTGTTAAACGGTTCGCATCACTCATGGTATTGTGAAATTGATTGGGTTGGAATATAGGCGATTTGATCATTCCCGATCAAGAGATTCTTTAACTACTTGAAAGTGAACAACGGGAATGAGGCGTTGAATGGCACGCTGCCTACTTGACCGCTACGCCTGCAATATGCGGTCCGGTGATGGGGATTTTCATGGTAAAGTGTTCGTATTCCAGGCGGGAGAATCCCGCCGTTTCCAGAACGCTCCAGGTCTCCCGGTCGGGTTGGCAGCCGTCGCCCAATGCACTCCAGAGCGGGCGGATTAATCGCTGCACGCTGCGCAGCGCGGTACCCCGACGGGCGGCGACATGCTCCAGGAAATAAAACCGTCCTCCCGGCTTCAGCACCCGGCGGATCTCCCGGAAGGTATGTGCGAGATCAGCCACCGAGCACAGCACCAGGGTGCTGACCACGGCATCGACCGAGCCATCCTCAGCCTCGATCCTTTCCGCACTTCCACCGCGCAGTTCGATCGGCAATCCCAGCCGCTGCGCCTCTGCCTTCAGATGCACATGCATAAAAGGATTGGGTTCGATTCCAATCCAGTAAATATTGGCTGGATAGTATTTTAGGTTGGGGCCGGTGCCCGGCCCGATCTCCAGCACGGTTCCGGATATATCCTCGAACAACGCCAGCTTGCGCTCCCGGCTGCGCGCTTCATAGGTTTCGCTGATCTTCAGCATCAGCCAGGCGTGGAAGCGTTTGGCCAGGCCAGCATCCACCGCCCGATTTGCATGTCCTGCCGAACCGATTGCGCACATAAGTTCCCCGAATGGTTACATGATTTCAGTTTTTTATTTCAGTCCTTTTCCCGCCGCTGTTTTCAGTTTAGATTCGCTCCGATGATGCCGGGTTACAGCAAAGGAGGTTCCTGTGACAGTCCATTTGACTGGCAACTTTGAGATAAAAGGTAACGGCATGATGATCGTGCCGGTGGCGGCAAGCACGCTCGAAGCGCAATTGGGGGCCGCGGCGGCGCTGAGTGGGATTTCACTCGCGCAGTTATCACGCGATTTCCAGGGAAAGGCCGGGGAAAAACTGATGTTTTATCCCGCAAGCGCCGACGGTTTCAGCGGACAATTTATATTGGCCGGTTTGGGAGAAACCGCCGATCCGCAGCCGTTGCGCCAGGCGGTCCGCGAGGCGGTGCAAGCCCGGCCGGAGATCGCGTCGGTGTGGGTGGATCTGCGGCTTCTGCTGCCGGAAAACCGGCCGGAACAATTGACGGCGCTGGTGTCGGCAGCGGTGGAGGGCTGCCTGCTGGGTGACTACCGGGTGGGACGTTTTAAGACGGCAGATCCGGGTAAAGCGGAGGCTGGCGAGCGTCAATTCACCCTCCTGGTAGACGCTTCACAACTTTCAACAGCAAGAATTGCCGCCCGGCGCGGGGAAGTGCTGGCCGGCGCCCAGCGGCGGGTGATGGATCTGGTGAACGCTCCCTCAAATCAGAAAACCCCGGAAATGCTAAGTGATATCGCCCGAGCGCTAGGAAAATCGTGCGGATTCAGCACCACACTGTTATCCCGGGAAGCGATGGAAACGCTTGGATTAGGCGGATTGCTGGCGGTCAACCAGGGCAGCACCCTGCCCCCCGCTTTCATCATCATGGAATATCGCCCGAAGGGGAAATCCGCCCAAAACCTGCCCCATATCGGGCTGGTCGGCAAAGGCGTCACCTTCGACACCGGGGGGATCTCCCTGAAGCCCTCGGATAACCTGCAATATCTGAAAAGCGACATGGCCGGCGGGGCGGTGGTGATCGCGACGATGGAAGCGGCCGCCCGCCTGAGCCTTCCGCTGCAACTGACCGGCATCGTACCTGCCACCGACAACATGCCGGACGGTGCGGCACTCAATCCCGGCGATGTGATCCATACCTACAGCGGCCAAACGGTGGAAGTGATCGACACCGACGCCGAGGGACGGCTGATCCTGGCCGATGGGCTGGCCTATCTCAAAAAACATTTTGATCCGGAGATAATGATCGACCTCGCCACCCTCACCGGGGCGGCGGTGATTTCCCTGGGCAGTGAGGCGGCGGCGCTGTTCAGCAACAGTGATGCCCTGGCCGGATCGCTGGCGGTGGCCGGCGAGCACTCCGGAGAACGGGTGTGGCGACTGCCGCTGTTCGATGGCTACAGCAAGGCGATCGACTCCGCAATTGCTGATGTCAAAAATTACGGTGGGAAAGCCGCCGGAGCAGCCACCGCCGCCAAGTTCCTGGAAAAATTCATCGATAACCATCCCGCCTGGGCCCACCTCGACATTGCCGGGATGGTGCTGGCGGAAAGCGGCGGTGCACCGGGACGGGTGGCAACCGGCTATGGGGTACGGTTGCTGACGGTGTATTTGGAAGGGCTTGGCGGAAAAAAGGTCTGAGGATCGATAAAAAAACAACTATTAACTACCTGCCACAGAGACACAGAGACCTTGGCGCGGCCTGCGGCCGCAACCAAATGGTAAATGCTTATTGCTCAATGGTAAATGCTCATTGTAAAACACTTTGTCGCACCACAAAATTTGGGGCCAGTGTAGTACAGAGTTAGCTTTCAGTTGTCAGTTTTCAATTGTCAGTTCTCTGTGTGCTCTGTGTCTCTGTGGCAATTGTACTTTCCTGGCGGCATTCTCTTCATTCGAGCCCATTCGGGTACATTCGTGGCCAAAAAAATCATTATGACGTCGGATTATCCGGCGCCGGCAGCGAGGTGTGGAAATCCTCTCGGAAACGATGCAGATAATGCTCCAACAGCTCGCTGACCCGCTCGTAGCTCGATGAATGCACGATCAACCCGGCATGATGAGCTTTACTCATTCGCCAGGTCACCTCGGGGTCGTCGTAGGCGCTGGTATCCGGGATCTCCTGGCGGGCCAGGGTGGTGATCAGGCCGGAGTATTCGTTGCGCACCTCCGGGAGCTGGTAGGCCTTTCCAGCGGGCAGGGTCTCCAATTTGGCCCACTCCCGCCACAGGCTGATACCGCTGGAAGCTTCCACCATCTCGGCGATATGCGCCCCGCCCACCCGGGCGGAGGTCTCCAGGAAATAGAAGCGCCCATCTTCATGCGCTTTGATATATTCGGTATGAGAAACCCCGCGGATCAGCCCCAGCGAACTCATCACTTCCTGGTTGAGGCGGCGCAGGGCGGATTCGTCGGCCGAGCCGTGCGCCACCGTTTGGGTGCGAAAAATGCCTCCCTCGTGGCTCACCTCCCAGGGGGTTGCCAGGTAGCGGTTAACCCGGGAGAAGACCACCTCGCCGCCCACCACGATCGAATCGACATGGTAGATATCGCCGGGAATGAACTGTTCCAGCAGGTAGAAGGATTGCTCGTCGCCCAATTTGCCGAGGGTCTCCCAGAGTTGTTCCGGGGTGTAGAGCTTCTTGATACCGACGGCCGAGGCCTGCATGCGCGGCTTGATCACCCAGGGCGGCTGGGTCCGGGCCATGTAATTGTTCAGCGCCTGGTAGTTGAGCACATGAACGAACGGCGGCACCAGAATGCCGTCCTCATGGGTTTTCACCCGCATGGAGAGCTTGTCGCGGAAAAAGCGGGTGCGGGTGTCGCCCATCCCCGGCACCCGCAGGTGCTCGCGCAACGCCGCCGCCTTCTCCAGATCGAAGTCGTCCAGCGGCACGATGCGGTCGATCCGCTCGGTGCGGGCCAGGTAGCTGACCCCCTTGACCAGGTTGGCGATATTCCAGAGATAGTTATCCTCTTCCATATAAAAAATCTCGTCGATGCTCTCCCGGGGCCATTTCTGGTGTTCGAGATTCTTCGAGGTCAGCAGCAGCACCCGGCTGCCCTGGCGTTTGCACTCCCGCATAAATTCCTCGCCCTTAAAATAACAGGCGATGCACAGCACCGTCAGGGGTCTATCTTGCTCGCTCATGGAGGGTCCTTTCTGTTCAAACGTTGTTTGAGTCCACGGATTACACTGATTTACACGGAATGATAATACGCGGACAAAGGAGATCTCGTGAAGATAGCACATTCAGGGATTTTTGACAAGGGAAATGATGTTGGATGTTGGATGTTGGATGCTGGATGTTGGATGTTGGATGTTGGATGTTGGATGTTGGATGTTGGATGTTGGATGTTGGATGTTGGATGTTGGATGTTGGATGTTGGATGGTGGGTGGTGGGTGGTGGGTAATATTCGATTTTGCAAATTATTATGGGATGTTTGGTACTCCGCCCTTTCAGGGCTTTGATGATTGTACCGATTTCAATCCCCGGGTGGCGTTTGCCGTTGGCAAACTTGCCCGGGGCTGGGGTACTGCCGCCCTTTCAGGGCTGGTCCCGAGATATTGTACAGACCGGTAGCGTGAGTGACGCGAACCCATATCGAGAGCGATAGCGAGCAAACATCGTGAGCGACAGCGAACTAACATCGCGAACGCAGCGAGCAAACATCGTGAGCGAAGCGAACAAACATCGTGAGCGCAGCGAACAAACATCACGAGCGCCAGCGAGTAAACATCGTGAGCGCAGCGAACAAACATCACGAGCGCCAGCGAGTAAACATCGTGAGCGATGCGAACAAACATCGCGAGCGCCAGCGAGCAAACACCGCATTTCAAATTTCCCTCGCTTTATTTCGTGAAAATAAGTACTTTTCAGCAAATCCTATAACCGGAGGGCTCTGCCATGCAACCCAAATCCAAAGAAATCATCGCCGTAGGCGAACACAAAGCCATTGCCAGCGGTGCGGTTATTTGTGAAATTGAGCCGCACACCGTAGAGAGCGATTTCCTGATGTATGATGTCGATGCCCATGACAGTGAGGGCAACCACTGCCACCGGCGCATCACCTTCCCGATGCCCTACAAAGAGAGCGGGCATTTTCCGGACGAATATGTATTGGGCAAGATCCTGCACGTGGAGTATCATGGCAAGAACCAGGCGGTGTTTTCGCTGAACTGATGTTGTCTCCGCCGCCCGCGGCTGCGTCCCTTGCCGCGGCGGCTTCCGTTCCCCCAACTCGTATTGCTCATAGGTAAAGCCGGAAAACTGCCAACTGACTACGGGACGAACACCAGGCGGAAGCCGATGCCGTCGTCGCGGTAGCCCGGGTCGGCGTAGGTGCGATGCGCGGAGCGGCAATCCTTGCCGAGGCTGTACCAGTCGCCGCCGCGCAACACCCGGCACGAACCGTTTTCCGGCCCCGTGGGGTTTTCGGCTACCCCTTGCTGCTGGCAGGTTTGGTAATACGCTTCGTCGAACCAATCCATGCACCATTCATACACATTACCGTGCATGTCATACAATCCCCAGGGATTGGGCGGGTAGCTGCCCACCGGGGTGGTTTTTTGCAAATATACCCCTTTGGGACCATTATTATAAGGGGAATTACCATCATAATTCGCTTGCTCAGTGCTCAAGGTTTCTCCGGTATTAAAAGGGGTAGCAGTACCAGCGCGGCAGGCGTATTCCCATTCCGCTTCAGTAGGCAACCGGACTAACACACCCAATTTTTTGCTTAACCAATGGCAATATTCAATGGCATCATTCCAACTGACATGGATAACAGGATTTTGCTTGTCTTTTTGCTCCTTGCCGGTGACGTCACATCGCCAATTAACTCCTTTTCTTAGATGCCATTTTTTCCCGGACCAAATAAAACTGCCCCCCGCTTTATCAGCGTCGGTTCTGTAATTACTTTCCATTATAAAGGTTTCAAATTGTGCGGCCGTAACCAGGTATTTTGCTATGAAAAAATCACTGATTTTCACCTCATGCTGCGTTTCACTCTCATTCCGATCAACTTCATCATCCGGACTACCCATAATAAAATTACCTCCGCTTATCCAGACAAATTCCGGCACTATTTCCCGGCAAAATTGCTGCGCCATATCCATGCCGGAAAAGTCGATCTCCCGCAGGAAACTAAAATTATCCAACGCTTCCCGGGCAATGAGGTATTCCAAGATCGACTTATGAGCGAATTTCCAATTCCCGCTGGCATCGCGGGTGAGCAAAGACTGTCCGGTGATCTCGTAACCCTGCAAATCGATTTGATGCTGCGCGGCCACCGCCAGGGCGACATCTTTCTCCAGGTAAAGCATGTCCGCCGCTTTGCGCCGACGGTAAATTTCCAGGGCCACCAGGCGGGAGTATTGCTTTAGGTGCTGCTTGAACTTTTCCCGGACCCCGTGCTTGTGCCTTCGCTTGGTGGCTTCCCGGTCGATCCACCTGTCGATCAGGGTCTGGTAGATCTGGTAGGTATTCTTGAATTCCTGCTCCTCACCGACCAAATAATCGATGTAGCTGAGCAGCATCGGGCGAACCATCAGCATGGGGGAGCTGTCCACGATATTGGTTGCAATACGCTTTTTCTTGCGGTTCCAGAAGCGCAGGAATCCGTATTTTTTCCGCAGGTAACGCTTGATTTCCCGGCGGTCGAACGGTGAGAGGTAGAGCTTCGCCAGAGTGTGGAATCCCTTCTCGTCGAAGCGGGGGATCTTCAATTCGTAGGGCTGCTGCTCCTGCCCGGGGAAATACTGAGTGCGGCTGGTGATCACCACCTCGCGGAAATCGCGCACCGCTTCGATGATCTCGTCCAACCGGCGGCGGAATCGCTCATCCTCGCTGAGACCGTCCGGCACTTCCGAAGGGATTAGCTGTTTATCTTCATCAAAAGCATCGAGCAGCAGGATGGTGTTGCGGGCTTCCTCTGGCTTTATTTCCTTTATCTGCCCCAAAATCCGCGAATCGCCAAAGGGATACAACCGGATCTGGTATTTACGGCGGAAATTGAAGAATGAGGTGTACTTAACGTATAGGTTGATCATAAAGGTGGTCTTGCCCATGCCGGAATCGGCCAGGATCAGGTAAAACTTATCACTCTCTTTTTTTTCATCGAAGGCGGTTTTCATAAAAAACGGGATCAACGGGTTCTTCGAAACGAACTTATGGCTGAACGCTGGCTCGTCCTCACGGGTAGGCGACTGGTTCTGGAACTGGGTGGGAATAAACAGATCCCTGGCGGATTTAACTTTCTGGTAATCGAAATAAGGCGCCAGATCGCGGGCCACCCGGGAATTTTTGTAGCGATTAATAAGGTGTTTACTTAGCTTCAAGATCCCATAAACCAGTGCCGCATTGATCACTGTGGCCAAAGCTACACTGGCGTTGAGGTTCAGCCCCATTCTCTCCAGCCAGTCTGCGAAGGGCATGAGGTCGATTAATGCCTGAATGAGTTTTTCCATCGACATTCTCTTCCGATTGTTGATAAGTGGGAACTGCGGAACAGCTATAATTACGCTGATTTTGAGAAGATTTTCAACCTTTTATTGATATCCGGTGCGCAGGGCCCTTTCCAAAAGACTTATTGCCGGAACGAAAAACGGAATTGGCGGGGATGGGGGGCGACCTACCCCCGGGGCGGTGCCCCGGGCTGCGGGAGGGGTGATTCCCCTTCGGGGAAAGGGTTATGATAAAATAAAAAGGCCTTCCGCAACCGGAAGGCCTTTGGGGATCCGCACTGCGGGATTTTAACGTTGAGCATGACCCGCAGTTTGGGTCATGCTCAACGCATCATTCTATTTCATGAGGGTCATTTTCTTGGATTGGATCAGATCGCCCGCCTGGATGGTGTAGAGGTACACCCCGCTGGCGGCGCGCTTGCCCTGGTTGTTGTTGCCGTCCCATTGCACTTCATAAACCCCGGCGGGCTGCTGCTCGCTGACCAGAGTGCGCACCTCCCGTCCCAGCAGGTCGTAGATCGTCAGATTGACCAATGCCCCTTTCGGGATTTGATAGCGGATCCGGGTAGAAGGATTGAAGGGATTGGGGTAGTTCTGCTCCAGTGTAAAATCCTGCACCGGCGTGATTTCATCTTCGATGCCGGCCGCCAGGCTCACCTCCACCACCACCGGCAGCGTAATATTGCCGCCATTGCTGCTAACCTGGATGCTGCCGGTATAGGTTCCCTCCGACAAACCCTGAGCGTCGAAAGTGGCAACAATCGTCTGAGCACTGCCGGGATTGACGCTGCCCGAGGTGGGCGACACCGTCAGGCGTGACGCGCCGGCGGAGATGGTGATCTGGCCGTTTGCCTGGCCGGTGGCGCCCTGGTTGTCGGTAACGGTCAGGCTCCAGTTATAGGTATTGGCTGCGGTATAAGTGTGAGTCGCCACGGCCTGATTGCTGCTGCCGCCGTCGCCGAAATTCCACTGGTAGGAGACGATCGTTCCGTCGTTGTCAAACGACTGCGATCCGTCGAAGGTGATCGACTGGTTGACATTGCCACTGCCCGGCACCACCGCCACGGCGGTGGGCGACTGGTTGCCCCCACCGCTGAGGTTGCCAACCGCCCGCACCAGGAAGGCGCCATTCTGGAAGCCGCCGATGGTGTTGAGGTTAAACCATTGCGCACTGAAAAAGTCGTAGTAGAATCCCTTGTTGGGCACCATACCGTCATCATCCGCTCCGGCAGGGAAGCCGATCACCCCGCTGGCTCCGATCATCAGGTAGAAGGTCTCCCCGGCGTTGAATTGGATCGACGGATTCAGCGTCACCGTATACCACCCCCCGCTGGGCGACAGGGAGAGATTCAGGAATCCTTCCGCCAGGGCGTTTCCATTGATATCCTGGTAGACCCCGACGTATACCGTATTGGAAATCGCCCCTTCGGTACGCATATAAAAGCGCAATTCCTGCAGCTCAAAACCCTGGCCTCCGAGGTTGAATTCGTTGGCCCAGTAAAAATCGAACCCATCGTTGCTGCCGATAAAATCATCGGCGTTCTCATTGCCGTCATCCAGCGCCAGAATATCGGTCGTGGCGACGCCCAGAACCGGGGTCCCGCCATCATCCGGCGATCCGTTCCCGAGGGCTTGTGCGGGTGCCTGGGAAGGTGTGCCTGCACGGTTGGACAGCATGCTGCCGCTGCGGGGAATGGAGATGACTCGGTCAGTGTTGAGCATCGCCCGGGTAGTGCCGCTGTTATTATCGAACCCGCTGACGCTGATGTTATAATTTAGCGGCTGCCCGCCGATGTTGCTCAGAGAGAACGTTTTGGAACGCACGGTGTTGGGTTGCAGCGAGATATTCAACTGCGAAACGTTGATCGAAGCGACCGCCGGTGAGCCTCCGCCGCCCAGCGTGGCGGAATAGACACCCCGGCCATGGGTGCCGGCAACGATCAGGCCGTCGGCCGGGCGGGCCACCAGCATGTCGGTCACTGTATTGCCGATCACGTTGCCGCCTTCCTGCACCCAGGTGGTGGCGTTGCCGTTCAGCGCTGTGGTGGAATACACCCCGGTGCTGGTGGCCACGAAGTAAACCTTGCCGCCGGTGGTGGGCACAATCACCCCCCAACGCACCGAGGGTGAACTGGCGCCGCCAAGATTGCCCTCGACATTGCTCCAACTGGCCCCGGCATTGGAGGAATACCAGATGCTTTCCACTCCGTAGTTGGAGAAGATCGCCATGATCTCATCCCCGTTATCCGGATTGATGGCAATGCAGGATGGATTGGCGCCTCCAGCCACCGGCGGGGTGATCACCGTGCCGGAAGGATTGGAAGGGGCGTTGTCGACCCGCTTCAATACGGTCGTCGACTGATAATCGGTCGCCCCAAAGTAAAGCCGGTTGGCCGGAGTTTTGGCCACCGCCAGGGTCGTCACCGCCGTATTGGATACCGCCGAGCCAGTGAGGGCGGTCCAGTTGATGCTGGTCGGATTCTGATTGTTGGCCGGGATGGCGTCAAGATTACTGTTGCGCCACACCCGGTTGCCTTCCGCCAGGTACATCACCTTTGCATCGTTCGGGTCTAGCAGATAAGGGGCGATGAACTGGAAATTGGTTGCATTGGCCGGGGTGATCAGCGAATAAACCAATTGATTATTATCGATGGTTATCCGGAGGATATTCCCTTGCTGCGAGGAAACATATAACGGCACCCCTCCCGGCGCCACCGCGGTATAGGCGCCGTCTCCCCCAAGCATATCGGCCCAGTTGCTGTTTGGGTCGGTGCTTTCGGTCAGCCAGGTGCCGTTATCCTGCAATCCACCAACCACCAGATTGCTGCCGGACTGGGGATCGACTGCCAGGGCGTAAAACTGGGTGGTCAGGTAGCCTTTGTTGAGCGTATTCCATGCCTGGTCTGCCTGCAGGTTGTTGTCGGTCTGCGACAGGCCGCCGTCATGTCCGGAGATCATGCCGTTGGGATTGTTGGGATAAAAGGTGATCGAATGCTGATCCGGATGGTGCGTCGGATAGAGAAACTGGGTGGGATGATATCCCCCGACCCAACTGTAGGTGCTGCCGCCGTCGGTGCTGCGCGCCAGGTTGGTGCCACCGATCCAGAAGACATTGGGATTGTCCGGTTTTACCTTCACCAACAAATCGTAGCCCCCCTGGGAACTGAATTTGCCGATGCCACTGCCGTTATCGCTAAAATCGGGAATATTGCCGGAGAGGTCGCTCCAGCTATTGCTGCCGGCGTTATAGCGGAACAATTGATGCTCCGAAGCCTGGGTGCCGCCGCCCAGTTGCACCAGGGCATAGAGGGTGTTGGCATCGGAAGGCGCACTGCCCAGCACGATCCGCTGCGGATCGGCATTCAACCCGGACGGGGAGATGTTGCTCCAGTTGGTGCCCCCGTCCTGGGAGCGGTAGACGCCGTATTCGGTAATCTGAGCCCCGTGTTTGCCCAATGCGGCGTACACGTTGCCGTTGGATGCCACCACGACATCGCTGGAATTGCTGAAAGGCGGCTGGCTGCGGCCCAGCACCTGGGTCCAACTCGCACCGCCGTCCTGGGAGCGCAGGATGGCTCCATAAGTTGCGGCAAAAACGGCACTGTTGGTAGGACTGACCGCCACATTCCAGACAATATCAAAAAACTGATCGAAAACCGTGGGATCATTATTGGTAATGGTGCTGGGAAGTTGCGCCCAGGTATTGCCGTTGTCAGTCGATTTAAACACGCCGTGTCCCCAGTAGGCATAATTTCCCCCGCCGGCGGCGGAATTGCCGAGATATTCCCCGGTGCCGTAGTACCAGGTGTTGCGATTGACCGGGTCCTGGGCGATGCAGGTGACGCTGGCATGGGCATCCAGGGCTGTTCTCAGACTCCAGCTATTGCCGTTATCTTCCGAGAGATACATCCCCCCGGAAATACCCCCGGCCAGGATACGGCGATTGCTGCTGCCGTTATAATTCAGATCGATCGCCAGCGCCCGGGTGCGCCCGCCGACATTATACGGCCCCCGCGGCGACCAGGTGGCGGTATATTCCGTCACGCCACTGGTGAAATCGCCATGATCGGGCAGCTTTTGGGCAAAGGCCAGCTCTTGCTCCCGGATATTATCCGGAATACGGCCGGTTTGGGGATCTTTCAGGCGATCGAACTCAAATTGCGAGCGTGAGATCGCATCATCGGGGTTCTTCGGGGAAAAGCTTGATCGCACCCGGGGCATATTCGATTTATCCAGGGATGCATATCCGACCGGATCCCCGTTCTGGTGCAGCAGAATCCATCCCAGCCCTAACAACGAAGCAAGAATGAGCGTTACTATTTTATATTGATGCTTACGCAATCCATTCATGGCCTGACTCCTGATTGATTAAACATGAAGAGTTTGGTTGGGGAATACCCCCGGAAACGTTGTAACATCTGTCGTCTTTAATAGTCGTACGTTACTATTCAGGTGACGTGAGCAACGAAGTCATCGATTAAAAAACAGGTATATGCCGGTCTGGATCATATATTTGGAAGGTTTCCTAATTCATATCCAGGTAATCATGCTGTCAGGGCATCATGCATTTGGGCACATGCCATTTCAAGACCGACAAATATCAGAAACAATTTTCATAAATCCGGTGATATTGGTCACTCTTCAAGACAAAGCACCGGCCCCCAAATCAGTTCGGGGACCGGTTGAAGATCAGGCTGTTATTTTATGAGCGCATATTGATAGACGGTATATTCCCGCCCCGTCGCGCCGCCCATTTCAGGCTGACGGCCGGCAATATCCACCCGGATGCGGTCGCCCGCCTGCACACCGGGCAGCGGATCCGCCAGATCGGGCGCTACCTCGCTGCTGGGGGCGGTGCTGTAAGCGAATTTCACCGGGATGCTATTTCCGGCAACCAGCGGCGGATGAAACCCGGCGCCGGCGCCCAGGATCGTTTCAACCTTCAGGATCGCCCGGCAAGGGGCCTTGGCACAGGGGCTGTTCGCATCGCCGGAATACCGGGCCGTGTCAATGGCCGTGACGGTAGCAAGCACCCGGCAGTAGCCGGCGGAGACTGCTGGGCTCAGCTCCTGAATCGTGGCGGTCTGAGCGTCACTGGCGGTGTCGTTTACTTTCTGATGTGAACCGCATCCGCATAACATGATGAGGGTCCAAATGAATAATATCCGCGGGAGATGCGCTTTCATAATCACCTCTATATTAAATATGCCTTTGGCAATTAATGTTTTCGCCGGCTTTCCGGCAGGGTTTTCTCGATAAATTTCAAGCCGGTTTTTTCCAATTCGGTCAGCACCGCTTCATAAATCTCAGCTTGAATCGGAATATGCACCCCGGTCAGGTCAATTTCATTGCGCAAGATCAAATTCGCAGCAATTGCCGCCGGCAGGCTGACGGTGCGCGACATGGCAGTATCCCCGCCGGGACGGCCGGTATCCACCAGGGTTGAGGTGATCCGCTCCTTGCGCCCGGCATAGGCCGCTTCGAAACGGTGATGAAGCACGATCAGGTCGAGATCGCTCTCGGCCATGGCCAGCTTTTCCTGGAGCAGGGCGCAGAACATGTCCATCACATTGTTTTCCGCCGGCAGATCGCGCGCTGCGAATAATCCCAACCATTGAAAACGCTTCATCACCGTATCATGGGGCTTCAGGCCAAGATAGGCGGCAATGCCGGCATAAATATCCCCGTCATCCGGCTGGCCGGTTAAGCGCAGCATCATTTTGCGCCAGGTCAGCCCGGCCAGGTCCTGGCGCGGGGCATCATCGAACAGCCCCAGTTCCCGGGCCTTGTCCATGGTCTGGCACCAGCCGGGATTGCGCAGCGTGCCGCGGAAGACGGTGCCGGCATCAGACAGACCGTATAACTCACGGTACGGCAGGGCATCACGGTTGGTATAGGCCTCAAACGCGCCGACACCTTCGATGTCGATGATTTCATACTGCTTGAAGAGGTCGCGGTTGGGAATAAAAACCACTTCTCCATTCTCAAGATATTGACCGTTGTTACGTCCGGCCATCACCACCCCGCGGGGGCTCCAGGAGAATTTATACCCAAACGGGTTGTTGTTGTGCTGCATCGCCGGCAGACCGCCACAGTAGGACCGGAAGGAAGTCACCTTGCCTCCGGCTTTTTCCACTTGATGAATGATCTTCATCGCCGACATGTGGTCGATGCCCGGATCCAGCCCGATCTCGTTGAGGAAAAGCACCCCGGCTTCCCTAGCTTCACGGTCTAGCGCCTGCATCGCCGGCGAGACATAGGAAGTAGTGATCAGATGTTTGCGATGTTTTAGACAGTGCCCGGCCACCTGGAGATGGTAGGTGTAAGGCAGAAGACTAATCGCCAGGTCAGAATCTGCAACAAGCTGCTCCAGCCGTTGGTCATCTTTCACATTCAGCGCTTCCGCCTTGCCATTGGCAAATCCGGCGATCAACGCTTCCGCTTTCGAAACCGTGCGGCTGGCAACGGTAACGGTGAATTCCTTGCGCAAGAGGTAATGCACCAGCGGTCTCGACACGAGCCCGGCACCGAGAACCAATACGTTTTTCATGGCTGACTCCTTTTGAGTTTTTAGATTGCGGAAATGTACGAAATCAGCCTCGTCGGGACACTAGATTAAAAAACTCTCAACAGGGAATTGCACGCAGATTCCACAAATTTGGCAGATTTTCACAGATTCTTTGGAATCGATTTGCCTTGTTTGGGTCAGCGTTCTATTCGGATTGCCTACTTTTTCTTCCCCTGGATGATGGAATACCCAAACACAAACGAAGCCATATAGCCGCTGGGATTGGTGGCGAAGGCGATGTTCAGGGGAATATTCACCCCACCATAATTGAAGGTCTTGCCGATCCCCATCACCAGCGCAGTATAGAGCGAATCGCCGGTATAGAGCAGATTCGGGCCGATGCCGAACTCGATCCCGCTGGGCAGGCGGATGCCCATGGCCAGGGTGCCGTGGGGCACCAGTTTACCGTATTCCACACCCGCCACCATCGGCACCATCTGAATAACAAAGGCCGGGCCGCCACCTTCCGGCACCACCTGGTATTCGAAATGCCAGCCGAACTGGCTGAGGATCGGGCCCATGTTCTGTCGCTCCAGTTCATCGCGCAGATCGCCGTTAGGCGCCACCGTTACTCCCAGACGGGGGCCACCGAGATTGAACTGAGAGAAATCCACCTTCTCGTCACTGTAGATAGTCTGGGCTGGCAGCGGTGAAGCGATCAGACCCGTTAATATCAGCAGACCGATGCAATGGTGCAGTAGTTGTTTCAGCATGCTTTACTCCTTTCGTTGGTGTATTACGATAGTAGTATGCGAGATGTGTGCCAGTAAATCAGGGCAAATTAAATTCGGGCTTATTTCTATTAAACATAACTACTTAAATCCAAAACAAAGTAACAACTCTGCTACCCGACTCGACAAATTTACCGGATTGGCTTCGACAGCACGCTCATTATTCTGTTTCCGGTGTCCTTTCGAGTGTTTCGTGAGCCAATTTTTCAAGTCTGAAAGTAGGGGCCGTCAATCTGCATCAATCCGCGTCATCTGCGGCCTAATATTAATCATACCTTGATAAATTCCTCCCCCGGCGCTAACATTCCCGGAAGACAATCTTGCTTACAGGAGGTTCTGATGAAACGGATATTAACCATGCTACTCTTCACCCTTACGACCCTGCCCATCCAGCCCCAAAGCGCTCCGCTCATCATCAACGTCGACAACCGCAACACCACCAGCCTCAACGGCAGTTGGCAGATCATCATCGATCCGTACGAGAACGGCTACTACAACTACCGTTACCAGCCGAATCCGAACGGGTATTTCCGCAACCAAAAACCGGCGACGAAAAGTGATCTGGTGGAATATGATTTCGATACAGGACCGACGTTGCAGGTACCCGGCGACTGGAACACTCAGCGGAAGGATTTATTTTTTTATGAGGGGACAGTCTGGTATAAGCGGGATTTTGAATACCGGCCGAAGCCCAACACCCGTCAATTTGTCTATTTCGGCGCGGTGAATTATCGTTCACAGGCTTATTTAAACGGTGAGCTACTGGGAGAACATGAGGGCGGCTTCACGCCTTTCCTGTATGAGGTTACTGGAAAGCTGCATGAAGAAGCCAATTTCCTGATCCTGAAAGTCGATAACACTCGACGTCGCGAAGCGGTGCCGACGGTGAATACCGACTGGTGGAACTATGGGGGGATCACCCGCCGGGTGCTGCTGGTCGAAGTGCCGGAGACGTTTATCCGCGATTATTTCATCCAGCTAAAACCGGGAACGGCGGACACGCTGGCCGGCTGGGTTCAGCTCGACGGTCCGGCGCCCGCCCAGCAAGTCACGATCGAAATTCCGCTGGCCGGAATCCGCCAAACCGTGCGCACTGACAAGAACGGGTATGCCGGGTTTTCCTTCCCGGCCAACCTGATGGTATGGTCCCCGGAACATCCGGAGTTATATGATGTGCACATCCGAGCTGCTAATGACCGCCTCATCGACCGCATCGGCTTCCGCACCCTGGAAACCCGGGACAGCAAAATTCTTCTCAATGGCCGTTCGCTCTTTCTGCGCGGCATCTCCATCCACGAAGAAGCCCCCTTCCGCGGCGGGCGGGCCTTCAGCCGGGAGGAAGCCCGCACCCTGCTGGGATGGGCAAAGGAGTTGGGCTGCAATTTTGTGCGCCTGGCCCATTATCCGCATAATGAGCAAATGTTGCGGATGGCGGATGAGATGGGACTGCTGGTGTGGGCGGAAATCCCGGTGTATTGGACGATCCTGTGGGATAATCCCCGGACCTTTGACAATGCCTCCCACCAGTTGCAGCAAATGGTTACCCGCGATAAGAACCGGGCTGCAGTGGTAATCTGGTCGGTGGCCAATGAAACGCCCCGGGGCCAAGCCCGGCTGGCATTCCTCAATAAATTGATTGATCAAACCCGCCGGCAAGACCCCACCCGCCTAATCAGCGCAGCGACCGAGTTGGAATACGCCGGCGACACCCTGATCGTTAATGATCCGCTGGGGCAATACCTGGATGTCATTGGTGCAAATGAGTATTATGGTTGGTATGGAGGCAAACCGGAAGAGATTCCCCGCTTGCGATGGAAAAGTGAATATGACAAACCGCTGGTAATCAGCGAATTTGGCGGAGGCGCGCTCTATGGTTTCCACGGCGACAGCCAGACCCGCTGGAGCGAGGAATACCAGGAGAACCTTTACCAACACCAGATTGCGATGCTGCGCAAGGTGCCCTTCCTGCGCGGCATCAGCCCCTGGATTTTGATGGATTTCCGCTCCCCCCGCCGCCCGCTGCCGAAGATACAGGATTATTGGAACCGCAAGGGATTAATTTCGAATCGAGGGGAGAAGAAAAAGGCGTTTTATATGCTGCAGGCGTTTTACCGGCAATTACAGAACGAATGATGCTGGATGCTGGAAGGGACACACTTTTCCCTTCATCCTTTATCCTTCATCCTTTATCCTTCACCCCTCCCCCGCCAGCAACAGCGCCCCCAGCGCAGTGGCGCTGCCGGGGTTCGGGGGCAATTCCAGGTGAGCGCCGTAAAATGCCTCTACAGATTCCAGCACTGTGCGCATACTTTCCATA
Source organism: Calditrichia bacterium (assembly GCA_020635015.1). Taxonomy (GTDB): domain Bacteria; phylum Calditrichota; class Calditrichia; order RBG-13-44-9; family J075; genus JACKAP01. The sequence continues at coordinate 541,633 of JACKAP010000003.1, forward strand.
TCGATCAGGTGGCCGGTAATCACCACCTTTTCCGCCCGGATCGCCCGGGCAGCATTGATGGCAACGATGGTAATCACCTGCCCTATCATCGTGACCAGTGCAGCGGCAAGGTCCTCCCGGCTGACATTCACCGCCTCCCGCCCCAGCCGCCCGAAATTCACGGCGGTGGCCTCGGCCGGCAGATGGCCGATCGGCCCGGTGATCACATCTCCCAGGCTTAGATCGGCACCGTTGGGATTTCCCTTCATCGCCAGCGTGTTAATCTCCCGGGGATCCGCGGTGCCGAGCAGTAATCGCCCTAATCCCATCATGGTGCCTCCTCCCACCGCAGTGCCGGTAACATGAGCATAATCATGCCCGCGGGCGCTGACCAGGGCGGTGCCGGAGCCGGCACTGACCACCAGGATGGCGCCATTATCTTCTGGAAGCATCATATTCACCAACGCCTGCCCCCCACGACCAATCGCCTGCACTTCGTTCACCGCCACGATCCGGCAGTCGCCGATCCGCTCCGGCAGATGGCGGTGCTTGCCGCCGGTTACCGCCAGGGTTCGCAACGCGGTCAAATCGATACCGCCAGCGGCCAGGAGTTCGTTTACCGACGCCGGCGTGGGATCGCTGGTAAAGGGGAAGGTCCAATGCCTGCGAACACCATCGACGATTGCGACAACATCCGTATTGCTCAGGCCAAAATCGACTGCGGCTTGCATAGGGGTTTCTCCTCATTTCCTGGGCGAAGTGAATTAAAGAGGGTAAAAAACTCCAATTTTTCGGAGTGAATCAAGCAGAAAGAATTAAAAAACGGCTGTCCCAGCCAATCCCCACACGCCAAAAACCAACGACCAAAAACCAACGGCCAAAAATCAACGACCAAAAACGCCCCTCACACCCCCAACTCCTCCCGGATCTTCAAAATATGCTTCAACTGACTCATCCCCGGCAGCGGGTTTTTCCGCTCCCGAAACTCCATGTCGTCCAGGATGGCGGCGAGCTTCTCCCGGCCGGCCTTGGTTTTGGCCGCCTGACGAGGGGTGATGTTGCCCAGGACGGGGACCTTTTCATCCGGCCAGGATTCCCAATGCCGGGCCATCATCTGGTCGATTGCAGCGTTCATTTCCGGGGTATATGCTTCCGGCGGGATGGTGCCGGAGGGCTCGTCCGGGGCGTCCGTCATTATCTCATCGATCGTTTTTACCTCCATCTCCAGAAAGGCAACTTGTTTCCCGAGGCGCTTCTCGATCTCTTTGCGGATCTTTTTGGCACGCTTCTCGGAATTGACGGTGACGTAGATTTCTTTCCCTTCGATGGTAATTTCGCCCAAAGTGGTGTAATCGTCCTCGGACGCCTGCTTACGCTCTTTCTTGAGCCAGGGAAAGTCGATATAGAACATGCTGCCGTCAGGATCATATTCAGCTTCTTCCAGGAGCTCTTCTTCCGGGATATCTAACGCCAGCGGTTTCAGGGCCGCGAAAGCGGCTTCCGGGGTGGTTTTGAGCGCAAAGATGAGTTCATGCCATACAATCAGATCCCCATCGGTGTTATGTATTTGAGGCGGGTTAGTTAGATAGTCGAATATATCATGGTAGAGATCGCGGATGTCAAACTCCCAGTCTTGCAGATCTTCCCCATCAAGCGGCGTATGCTCCCTTCCCTCCCGCATTGCTTCACGCAGATCAATGATCAGGGGTTTATGGCGGGGCGGGATCAATACGGTTCCGCAGCCGTTAATCGTCGCTACATCATCATAGCGGACCACCTTGGCAAAGATGACATCGCCGGGTTGGGCATCGGTGGATGCGGCCCGTTCGTACACATATACTTCTGTGGAAAGCAGCAGGTCGCGCAGGGTAAATCCCTTGCCGGGCTGGCAATCGACCACCTCATAGAAGCTGAAATTGGTTGAGACACTCAGCTGAATGAAGCGTTTTTCCATCTCGGTCAGTCGGCGGCGATTCGCGGCGAGAAAGTACTCCGCAATCGTGGATGGCGTATCTTTTTCATCAATTTCATCTGTTTCCGGGTTTCCATCCGTGAATTGCATCGACCAGTTATAAAACATCCAGGGCATAAAACATTGGATCTCGGGGTCGTCCGGGTCAAAATCCCGACCGGCACGGAGGGTGAGATAATCACTCCACGCATCCATCAGTGCCTCGCTGTCCAGTCTTTCCATGAAGAAATTTAATAATTGATTCGCCAGTTTATCGCTCGTCTCCCCCAGGCGCCGCCATAATAATTCAGAGGAACTGTGCTGGCTGTCTTTGCTCATACAGCACTGCTTATACTTTTTTCCGCTGCCGCAAGGACAGGGATCGTTGCGCCCCGGTTGTTGTTTGCGGGCGGAATATTCGGGTTCGGGGAAGGGGATTTTGGCCATGATTAACCTCGGGAATGTTAGTTATTGTTGGATGCTGGATGCTGGATGCTGGATGCTGGATGCTGGATGCTGGATGCTGGATGCTGGATGCTGGATGCTGGATGCTGGATGCTGGATGCTGGATGCTGGATGCTGGATGCTGGATGCTGGATGCTGGATGCTGGATGCTGGATGCTGGATGCTGGATGCTGGATGCTGGATGCTGGATGCTGGATGCTGGATGCTGGATGCTGGATGCTGGATGCTGGAAAGAAACGCATCTGCCCCATTGGTACAAGTATTTTTTGAAATAATTTTCCTTCACCTTCATCCTTTATCCTTTTACCTTTATCCAGTATCAAGCATCCAGCATCCAGTATCCAGCATCTAATCTTCCTCCGGCAACACCCCGCTTCCCAAAATCAACTCGCCCTTAATCGCCATCAGGTTGATCCGTTCTCCCACTGCGCGGAATTTCTCCGCCACAATGGCGGGATTGCTCTCGATGGCGACTTGCAGATCCTCGATCATCAGGATTGCTTCCTTTACCGATTTTTTCACGCCTTCGCCGTTGTGGTTGCTCACCTCAATTAACTTCTCTTTGGCGGCCAGCAGCTTTTCCAGGGTTTCGGAGGATGCTTTCAGGTAATAGAGGCGGTCGGCATCATAGATCAATTGCCGCGCCTCAGTCACCGGCAGGTAATAGTGCTGCAATTTCAACAGGGAGAGCAGGGCTTCGTCCAGGACCTCCCCGGCTTTCCCGCTCTCGCCGCTATGCAACATTTCCCGGGTTTCTTCAACCTGCATCACACTGCGATTGACGGCATCATTGAGAAAATGAAAGCTGGCATTTTCCAGCACCGGCACCCAGGGGCCGGGTTGAGTCTGGGATAATTGGCAGCCGCCCAGGAATAGCGCGCCGAGCAACAGCAGCCATCGACCCCGGCTACCATAAAACCGTTTCATAAATCACCTCTCATCTTTGAGCTCCGGTATATTAGCTGATCACAACTAATATTGCAACCATATTGTTAACGATAGGAAACCGCCTTGCATTAACATCAAAAAAAGGCTATAATTTTACAGGTTCAGTTTTTGCTGCCATCGGATGTGACGGCAGCGTATTTATTTTCGGGCGGTAATGGTTATCTTCTGCTGAAACTTAACTGAGGATTGAAATGAGCGCCAATTATCCGCTGGAACGGGATGTGTTTATCAGTTACGCCCATCTCGACAATGAGGCCCTGACGGAAGCAGACAAAGGTTGGGTATCGGTGTTCGACAGTGCCCTGAAAAAACGGCTGGCCCAACTGCTCGGCCGCAAGCCGGATGTGTGGCGCGATGAGAACCGCCTCCAGGGGAACGATTACTTCAGTGATGAAATCATCGCTCAATTCCCTAAGTTGAAAGTGCTGATCTCAATCATTTCTCCGCGCTACCTGGAATCGGAATGGTGCCGCAAGGAGTTGCTGGGTTTCTATCAAGCCGCCCAGGCCAAAGGCGGGGTGCGGGTGGGCAACAAGTCGCGCATTTTCAAGGTAATCAAAACCCCGGTGCCCCGGGAGCAATTCCCGGAGGAGGTACAGGGGCTATTGGGATACGAATTTTTCGAGAAAGAAGCAGACGGTCATTTCCGGGAATTCCGCCTCGATAAAGAATCGCCGACCTACTACCAGTTTATCGAGCGCTTCGAAGACGTGGCCCAGGATCTCAGCCAACTGATTAGAAAGCTCGACACCGCCGCTCTCACGTCTGTTCCCACGGAAATAACCGCTGTTGCGGCCAATCCACCGGAAAAGACCGTCTACCTGGCGGTTACCACCTCGGATCTCAGCGGCGATCGCGACAATATCCGCCGCGACCTCAGCGAACGGGGTTATACCGTACTGCCGGATCAGGAGCTGCCGCTGGACAGCCGCCTGCGTGAGACTGTCAGCGGTTATCTGAAGCGCTGTAAGCTGGCGATTCACCTGGTAGGCGGCAAGTATGGGCTGGTGCCGGAGGATGAAGAACGCTCGCTGCTGGAAATCCAGTGCCAGTTGAGCAGCGACGCAACGCTGAACCGTCTTATCTGGATGCCGCCCGATCCCGGCAACGGCGATGAGCGCCAGCAGCGCTTTCTGACCGACCTGCAGGAGAGCGCCGCCCGGGAGGGTTCGGAGCTGCTGCGCAGTAAGCTGGAAGATTTTAAGACCGTCATCGTCGATACCCTGGAAAAACTGGCGGCGCCGGCGCCAAGCGTGGTGGCTGGCGACAGCAGCACGCCCCGCATCTACCTGATGTTCGATCAAAGCGACCGGGAGACGGTCACGGCAATTGACGATTACCTTTACAACAAAGGGTTCGAAGTGCTGCTGCCGGTGTTCGAAGGCAACGAGAGCGATATCCGGGAAATCCACAAGGAAAACTTGCGGATATGCGACGCGGTGCTGATCTACTACAACCAGGCCAGCGAGCCCTGGATCAACTTTAAGATGAACGATCTGCGCAAAGCGCCCGGCTACGGCCGCAGCGAGCCTTTCCTGGCCAGCGCGGTGTATATCGCCGGGGAGCAAAACCGTTTTAAGGAGCGCTTCCGCACCCGGGAAGCCTCGTTGATCAAGCAGTTTAAACAATTTACAACCCAGGATCTCGACGAGTTCATCAGCCAAATCCGCCGGAAGAAGGGAGGTGCCGCATGACGAAAATTGCTACCGAACTGCTCCCCTACCCCGGCCTGCGACCGTTCGAGTCAAATGAGAATTTCCTCTTCTTTGGTCGTGACGGGCAGAGCAATGAACTGCTGGCCCGGCTGCGCAACAAGCGCTTCCTGGCGGTGGTCGGCCCTTCCGGCAGCGGCAAATCCTCCCTGGTGCGCGCCGGCCTGCTGCCGGACATCCTGGGAGGAATGATGGCCGGAGCCGGCTCCCACTGGAGGGTTACCATCATGCGTCCCGGGGGCAATCCCATCGGTAATCTGGCGGAGGCCCTCAACCGTCCCGGCATCCTCAATGAGAACGGCGGCGGCGATACCATGCAGTCGGCCTTCACCCTGGTCACCCTGCAGCGCAGCGCTCTGGGGATCGCCGAAGCGTACCGCCAGGCGGGTCTGCCGGAAAAAGACAACCTGCTGCTGGTGGTCGATCAATTCGAGGAGCTCTTCCGCTTTAAGGAAGCTGCTACGGTGGAAAACGCCCCGGATCTGGCCGCGGCCTTTGTTAAGCTGCTGCTCAACGCCGTCGCGCAGCAGGAGTTTCCGATTTATGTGATCATCACCATGCGCTCGGATTTCCTGGGCGACTGTGCCCAGTTCCGCGACCTGCCGGAGGCGATCAACGACAGCCAGTACCTGGTGCCGCGCATGACCCGCGACGAACGGCGGGAGGCCATCACCGGCCCGGCGGCGGTGGGCGGGGCCCGCATGACCCCGCGCCTGGTGCAGCGCCTGCTCAATGATGTCGGCGACAATCCCGATCATCTGCCCATCCTACAGCACGCCCTGATGCGGACCTGGAATCACTGGAAGGATCATCACCAGGAGAAAGATCCGATCGACCTGGACGACTACCGGGATATCGGCGGCATGGAAGCGGCGCTCTCGCGCCATGCCGATGAAGCCTTCGAATCCCTGGGCGAGGGCATCAGCGGCGAAGCAGGACGCCGGCGCAAGGAGATCGCCGAAAAGCTCTTCAAGTTCCTCACTGAAAAAGGTTCGGATAACCGGGAAACCCGCCGCCCGGCCAAACTCAAGGATATTGCCGTCGCTCTGGAAGCGGATATCTCAGAGGTGGTGGAGATTATCGACGAATTTCGTAAACCGGGCCGCTCTTTCCTGATGCCGCCGCCCGGGGAAACCCTCACGCCGGATACCCTGATCGATATTTCGCACGAGAGTCTGATCCGCAACTGGCAGCGCCTGAAATCCTGGGTAAATGAAGAGGCCCGTTCCGCCTACACGTACCGGCGGGTAGCGGAAACGGCATTACTCTACCAGAAGAACGAAGCCGGCCTGCTGCAGGACCCCGAGTTGCAGATCGCCCTTACCTGGCGACAGAACACCGACCCCAACAAGACCTGGGCCGCCCGCTACCACCCGGCATTCGATGAAGCGATGCGCTTTCTAGACCAGAGTCGCGAAAAACGCGATGCCGATGCCGCCGCCGAACGGGAACGGCAACGCCGGGAACGGCTGCGCAACCGCCGCTATATCCTGATCCTGATTATCGCCCTCTCTCTGGCCCTGGCCGGGGGGATCTTCTCCCTGGTGCAATGGCGTTTAGCGGTGGCCCAGGAGAAACGCGCCAACTTCAATCTCGCCCGCATCTTCGAGGAGAAAGCCGGCGTCGCCCTCGCCAACGGCCAGGAGAACCGGGATAATGAGCAAGCGGCCGAAGCCCTCAAAGATTTCGACCAGGCCTGGCTTTATACGCTCTGGGCGCTCAATCAGGATATCGGCGATGATCAGTGGCTGCCGATATCGCTGGGGCGTCTGCTGCATCCGGAGATGCCCCCTTACCGCGAGGCACAGCGCCAGCTCAGTGACAGCCTGCGCCACCGCGCCGGCAATATCAACAGCGTCATCTTCAGCCCGGACGGGGCTCTTTTGGCCTATGCGGCGGAAAAGGGCATCGGCATTCTCAGCGCCGACGGGAAAACTTTTCAACGTACCCTGAAAGGACACGAAGGCACGGTGTGGAAACTGGCGTTCAGCCCCGACAGCCGCCAGCTGGCCTCCGCCTCGTCCGATGCTACTATCCGCATCTGGGACGTGGCCAGCGGCGAACTGAAACATCGCCTGGCCTATGATGATGACGATGTCTGGAGCGTCGCCTTCAGTCCCGACGGCCACTATCTTGCGTCTGCCCATAATTACGGCGAGGTATGCCTGTGGAACCTGGCTTATCCCGATTCTATGTGGATCGACCTCAGCGGCCACCGCCTTGCGGTGCGCGCAGTGGCCTTCAGTCCCGATAGCCGGCGGCTGGCTTCCGCCTCGTCTGACGCCACCATCCGCATCTGGGACGTGCCTTCCGGAACGCCCCTGGACACCCTGAGCGCTCATCATGGCGACGTCTGGAGCCTGGCCTTCAGCCCGGATGGTTATATGCTGGCTTCCGGCGCCAGTGATTCCACGGTGCTGGTCTGGGACACCGAGAACTATGATGCCCCGAGGTACACCCTGCGCGGCCATAAAAGCGACGTCTGGAGCGTCGCCTTTACCCCGGACAGCCGGCACCTGATCTCCGGCTCAGAGGACCGCAAAATGATTATATGGGATGTGGCGGCAGGCTTTGAAGCGCCCCTGGCCATCCTGGGAGCCCATCGGCAGGGGGTGCTGGGCGTGGCGGTCAGCCCCGACGGAGCGCTCCTTGCCTCCGGCGGGGTCGACAAGGATATCCACTTGATCAACTTCCGCCTCCCGCTGGCCGATATGGAGTCATGGGATGTGATCAACGATCCCTTCAACATCGATCATTATTACGATTTGAAACAATCTTATCTGGAATCCCTGAATTACGAGATGGAAGAAGCCAACCTGGAACTGATCGCCCGAACCGATAATTCAGCCGAGTCCCTGCTGGTGGCGTACCAGGAAGAACCGGCTGTCCGGGCTCCCGCCAGTATCCCCGCCAACACTTCGGATACCGGGATCGGACAATTGGAGGAGGAGCCGGTCATTGCCAATAAAAATACCCGTACTCCGACGCTGGCCAGACTGTCGTTGCCAACGGTGGACCTGAGCGAGAATGAGTGGGATTATTTTTCGTTTAACAATCCCGGCTATCCTACCTTGAAAGCAAGCGGGCGGGAACTTACCTTGCTGCCGGACCAGCGCTATAAAGCCGCCCAGGCAGTCTTTTTCAAAAAAGAGGTATCGCCTCCCTTTAAGATCGAATTTGAATACAACATCTACCATGCCGGCGAATCCTTCAGCAAGGGTGGTGCCCGGCCGGGGGCCGGGCTGGTGTTCATGTTTATGAAAAATCCAACGGTTTACGCCGGACTGGCCAATCCGGACGGCAATTCCAATGCTTATGCTACGCAACAGACCCGCGCCATCTCCCGGCAAACCCCGGAAGGCGAGAACCGAGGCTTTATCCCAGACGGGGTGGGCTATGGGGTGCATTTCTCTCTCTATAACGAGCAAACGATTGATCTGAAAGACGGTTATGGAAAACTGCTCGAATCCTACCGTTTCGATGAGCGCAAAAAATCGCATTTACCGGCTGTCTATAGCGACGGCGCATGGAGGACCGTCACAATCGATATCACTAACACCACCGTGACGGTGACCTATGAGGGCGAAGTGGTGATTCGCTGGGAGGGCAAGCTGGCACAGACCCCCTTCAACGGGATTGGCTTCGGCGCGGCCAGTACGATATACACCGGCGCCGAGCATTCGATCCGCAATGTTCGTCTGATCTCAAAAGCGGAAATGGCCTCCTGGAAAGAGCGGGAAGGATTTGAATATTTGATCAAGGATGACTTTGTGGCGGCGCAGCGGGCTTTCCTGGAGGCGGAACAGCTTTATCCGGGCTACCATCAGGTTTACGAAATTGCTCGCCTGTTGCGGGTGGACGGCGTGAAAGCCAAGACAGAAGCGGATCGCAAGATAATTTATGAGACGATCATTCTCAAACTGAGTTATCGCGCCCCGGGCGATCTGCTGGAACAGCTACGGGCCAAACTGCGCTGAACAATCAGTATTTGGAGTACACGGTTTAACGACTTTATCCACGGATTTCACGGATTTACACGGATTAACGACACAACGAATCTATAAACTACAACGACTTGAATTCGGGAAATACAGAAAAAATCAGTGTTAATCCGTGTAATCTGTGGACGAGCTTTTCAATGTCAATCCGTGCAATCCGTGAAACGATCTTTCAATTAATCTCAACCGGAACCGATATGGAGGCCCGCCCTGATGGATCATAAATCGCCCAATTTTCCCAGCATCTTCAACGACGTGATCGGCCCGGTGATGCGCGGGCCTTCCAGTTCCCACTGCGCCGCCTCGGTACGCATCGGCCGGCTGGCCCGTGATCTGATGGGGGGAAGTATATTAGATGTTACGATCGAGTTCGATCCCGACGGCTCTCTGGCCACTACCCACGAGAGCCAGGGCTCGGACATGGGGCTGTTTGGCGGTCTGTTGGGATGGGATGCCACTGACGAGCGCCTGCCCGCCTCCGCACAGGCTATCCGTGATGCCGGCATCAGGATTAGATTTCGCATCACCCCTTACGGCGCAGCTCATCCCAACACCTATAAATTGACCATGCATGGTGGCGACGGCCGCCATACCATGACCGCCATTTCCACCGGCGGTGGTATGATCGAGGTTATCGAGATCGATGGCGCTGCCGTTTCCTTCGCCGGCGATAATTACCTGACACTGATCTTCGCCAATGACCAACTGGAAGAGATACGGGAATTTATCGCCTCCCAGTTCACCGCTGACCGGGTCGATATTTACCGGGGCAAAAAAGGCGGATTCGTAGCGGTCAGCGCCCGGGAATTTCCTAGCCAGGATCTATTCTTCCATCTCTCCATGATTTTTCCCATAAATGAAGTCCGCAAATTGGCCCCGGTGATGCCGGTGCTTTCCCGGAAAGATTTGCAGGTTCCTTTCATTACTTGTGCAGAGATGCTCGAATATAATGCCTCCCGAGATCTTCCACTTTGGGAGCTGGCGCGGCATTATGAAAGCGCCCGCGGCGGCATTTCTCAAGACGCGGTCTTCGATAAAATGCAATCCATCGTAAGAATTATGCAAACCTCGATACAGGAAGGGCTTGCCGGAACGGATTATGCCGACCGCATCCTCGGCTGCCAGTCGCGCGGTTTCCTGGAAAAGATGGAACAGCGCCGGCTGCTTGACGGGGGCATGCTCAATTCGATGATCCTTTATGTCAGCGCCATCATGGAAGTGAAAAGTTCGATGGGGGTGATTGTTGCGGCCCCGACCGCCGGCTCCTGCGGCGCCCTGCCCGGCGCAGTGCTTGCGGCCGGCCAATCTATGACGGTAAGCGAAGAAGACCTGGTAAAAGCCATGCTGGCAGCCGGGATGATCGGCATATTTATCGCTGCCCACGCGACCTTTGCTGCAGAGGTGGGCGGCTGCCAGGCGGAATGTGGCTCCGGATCCGGCATGGCTGCCGCCGCACTGGTTACCCTGGCCGGCGGCAGCCTGACCGAAGCCCTCAATGCATCCTCTCTGGCATTGCAAAGCACCCTGGGCATGATCTGCGATCCGATCGCCAACCGGGTGGAGGCTCCCTGCCTGAGCCGCAACGTGCTGGCGGCTACCAACGCCCTCGCCTGCGCCAACATGGCCCTGGCCGGCTACGATCCGCTGATCCCGCTCGATGAGGTAATCGACACCATGGACCGGGTGGGAAAAGCCATGCCCTGCGAAGTGCGCTGCACCGCCCTGGGCGGCCTCTCCATTACCCCCACCTCCAAGGCGATCGAGCAGCGGCTCAGCGACGCAAAAACCTGCGGGAAGGATGGTTGTGGTTGCGGTAAAACACATCGGGCTAAGAAAGAGCACACTGAAATAGAACGCGGATGATACGGATGACGCAGATTTACGCGGATGTTCTTACCGGTTTTTTGCCACAGAGGCACAGAAAACTCAGAGATTTTTCAGTTGTCAGTTCTCTGTGATCTCTGTGTCTCTGTGGCGCCCGTTGTTGTGTCTTTTCAATATTTATTTATCCGCGAGAATCCGCGTCATCCGCGTTCTATTAAAATTGTTCCACCACTCACCGGGAGAAAAAATGCCAATATCTAAATGGATTATCCTGCTGATCTTCCTGCCCCTGTTGCTCGCGGCTCAGGAAAGCGATCCGGGCCGGCTGACGCTGGCGCGGATCTTCAGTTCCGATGAGTTTAACGCCCGTAAGATCGGCCGTACCCAGTGGTTCGACAACGGCAGCCGCTACACCCGGCTGGAATCACCGGAAGGCGGTTCTGCCGGAGAGGATATCGTCAGCTACGATTCCCGCAGCGGTCGCCGGGAAGTGCTGGTGCCAGCCGCCCAGTTAACGCCTCCCGGCGCCGATCGCCCCCTGGAGATCGCCGGCTACACCTTTTCACCGGACCGCACGCAGCTGCTGATCTTCACCAACACCCGCCGGGTGTGGCGGCAGAACACCCGCGGCGACTACTGGGTGCTGCATCGCCCGAGCGGCCGGCTGCATCAACTGGGCGGAGGAGGAGAGCCGGCCACCCTGATGTTTGCCGAATTTTCACCGGATCTGAAAAAAGTAGCGTATGTGCGGCATCATGATATTTATGTAGAAGACCTTGCCAATCACGAGATCACCCGCCTGACCGACAACGGTTCCGCTACGATCATCAACGGCACATTTGACTGGGTCTACGAGGAAGAACTATCCCTGCGCAAAGGCTTCCGCTGGAGCCCGGACAGCCGGTCAATTGCCTACTGGCAACTCGATGCCGCGGGAGTCGGGGTATTTAACATGATCAACAATACCGATTCGATTTATTCGGAGGTGATCCCGGTGCAGTATCCCAAGGTAGGCACCACCAATTCCTCCGGTCGGGTGGGAGTGATCGATGCCGCCGGTGGCGAAACCCGCTGGCTGGACATCCCGGGAGATCCCCGCAACAACTATATCGCCCGGATGGACTGGGCCGACAATTCTGATGAAGTGATCATCCAACACCTCAATCGCCTGCAGAACACCAACCGGGTGCTGCTGGGAAATGCTGCCAGCGGGGAGGTCAAAACCATTTTCACCGACCGCGACAGTGCCTGGGTGGAGGTAGTGAACGACCTTTACTGGCTGAACGGCGGCAAGTGGTTCACCTGGATCAGCGAACGGGACGGCTGGAAGCATGTGTATAAGATCTCCCGGGATGGAAAGACCGTGCAATTGCTCACTCCCGGCGATTATGACGTCATCAGCATCGAAGGGATCGATATCAACAACGGCTGGCTCTATTTTATCGCCTCTCCGGAGAATCCCACCCAGCGCTATTTATACCGCGCCCGCCTCGACGGCCGCAATGGCCTGCAGCGCCTGACCCCGGCGGAATTCGCCGGCACCAGCGATTATGACATCTCCCCCGACTGCCGGTGGGCCTTTCACACCTACTCTAATTTCGACAGCCCTCCGGTCACCCAATTTATCAGCCTCCCCGAGCACCGCAGCGTGCGCATGCTGGAAGACAATGCCGCACTGAAATCAAAACTCGCAACCCTGAAACGCCGGCCGGTGGAATTTTTCCGCGTGGAGATCGAACCGGGTGTGCAACTGGATGGATATCAGATCAAACCTTATGACTTTGATCCCGGGAAACAATACCCGGTGCTGTTCCATGTTTATGGCGAACCGGCCAGTTCGACGGTGCGGGATAACTGGGGTGGCAGCCGTTATCTCTGGCATACTTTCCTGGCCCAGCAGGGCTATCTGATCATCAGCATCGACAACCGCGGCACCAAGACCCCGCGGGGACGCGACTGGCGGAAAAGCATCTATCGCCAGATCGGCATCCTGGCCTCCGCCGACCAGGCCGCCGCGGCCCGGCAGATTCGCCGCTGGGATTACGTCGATGCCACCCGGATTGCTATTTGGGGATGGAGCGGGGGCGGGTCGATGAGCCTGAATGCGATTTTCCGCTACCCGGAATTATACCACACCGCCATGGCTATTGCCTTCATCAGCGACCAGCACATTTACGATACGATTTACCAGGAGCGCTACATGGGGCTGCCCGCGGATAATGTTGCGGGATTCCGCGACGGTTCGCCAATCACCTTTGCCGGCCAGTTGCAGGGCAATCTGCTGATCATCCACGGCACCGGCGACGACAACTGCCATTACCAGAGCGCGGAGATGCTGATGAACGAACTGATTCTCCATAACAAGCTGTTCACCGCCGTGCCCTACCCCAACCGCACTCACGCCATCCGGGAGGGGGAAAACACCACCCGTCATCTTTACGAGACTCTGACCTGGTATCTCAACCGCCACACCCCGCCAGGGCATAAGGGTGCACGTGATAAATAGAACGCGGATGACGCGGATGACGCGGATTTTCTTACCGGTTTTTGCCACAGAGGCACAGAGAACACAGAGATTTATCAATTGCCTGTTGTCAGTTCTCTGTGATCTCTGTGACTCTGTGGCTGTCGTTATTGTGTATTTTCAATTTGTCTTACCCGCGAGAAACCGCGTCATCCGCGTTCTATGTCTTTAATTACTCCAAATTTGCCGGCAACCTTTCCGAATTCCCTCCCGTAAAAACGGCCAATACCATAATTTGCAAACTCACACCGAAGAGGGGTTGGCTATGTTCGGCAATTATTTCAAGATCGCATTCCGTAATCTAACCAAATACAGATTCTATTCATTTATCAATATTACCGGCCTGGCGATCGGCATGGCCGCCTGTTTGTTGATCCTGCTCTATGTACAGCATGAGCTGAACTACGACCGCTTTCACAGCAAAGCAAAGCATATTTACCGCCTGAATGAACACCTGGTGATGGGCAGCGCGGTCTCCCGCACCGCCTCGGTGCCGCTGCCGACCAAGAACCAGGTTCTGGCCGATTTTCCGGAGATCACCACCGCCGCCTACATGTTCCGCCCCAGCAGTTGGGGAAATCCGACCCTGATCCGGGTGGAAGATAGCGAATATACCGAAGAGAGTTTTTTATTCACCGATCCGGAGCTATTTGAGATATTCGACTTTCCGATTATTATCGGCGACCGGGAAACCATGCTGACCGCCCCAAATCAGGTGCTGCTCGACGAAACCACCGCCCGGAAGTATTTTGGCGATAGCAACCCGGTGGGACGCACCATCCGCATGAACAATCGAACCGATCTGGAAGTGGTTGGGGTGATGGCCGATATTCCGGATAATTCCCACATGAAATTCCACCTCGCCGCCTCGATGGAAACATTCAAAAGCTTCTTCGGCAACAACCAGCAGGCTTTCGAATCGAACTGGGTGTGGGTGGCCGGCTGGTGCTACCTGTTGCTCCCCGACGAGCAAACCGCTCAAAACCTCCGTGAGCAACTCCCGGCATTTGTCAAACGTCATTTTCCACCTTCACTAGTGGAAGACGGAGTAGAGATCACCCTTCAGCCCATGACCGACATCCATCTGCACTCCAACCTGGAGCTGGAATTTGAGCCGAACAGCAACATCTTATATGTCTATGTTTTTTCAGCGATTGCCATTCTGATCCTGTTGATTGCCTGCATCAATTTCATGAACCTTGCCACTGCCCGCTCTGCCAAGCGCGCCAAGGAGGTCGGATTGCGCAAGGTGCTCGGCGCTTACCGCCAGATGCTGATGAAGCAGTTCATCGGCGAAGCCATGCTGCTCAGCGGGATCGCTCTGATATTTGCCGTCATGCTGGTATTGATTGCCCTGCCCTGGTTTAATGAACTCACCGGGCGCACCTTGCAGGCCAATTTCTTCAGCAACGGGGTGCTGCTGGCGGGACTGTTGGGTATCGGGCTGCTGGTGGGACTCATCTCCGGTAGTTACCCGGCGCTCTATCTCTCCGGCATGCGCCCGGTAGAGGTGCTCAAAGGCACCCGCCGGCAGAGCGGCGGCAGCATCAGCCTGCGCCGGGTGCTGGTGATCGGCCAGTTTGTAGTATCGATCGCCCTGCTGATCTGTATCGGGGTGATTTACAACCAGCTGGACTATCTCCGCAACAAGGACCTGGGATTCGAGAAGGAACAGGTCGTAATGTTCAACATGTACGGCAATCTTTTCCGCCAGTACCCGGCCTTCAAGAACGAATTGCTGCAAGACCCCGGGGTGCGGGCGGTGACCCGGCTCGGCGGCAGCTATCCCGGCGCTGCAGAAAGTGTAGAGAACTCCTTTGTACCGGAAGGCGCTCCCCAGGATCAAAATCGCTGGATCGGGGTCATGTGGGGCAACCACCATCTCCAGGAAGCGATGAAGATCGAGTTGGCGGCCGGGCGCTCTTTCTCTCTGGATTTTCCCTCCGACTCCTCATCCGCTTTCCTGATTAACGAGACCGCCGCCCGGGAATTCGGCTGGTCGAATGAGGAGGCGCTGGGCCAGTCGCTCAACCGCCTGGGCACTAATGGCGATGTGGTCAAAACCGGCAAGGTAATCGGTGTGGTGCGGAACTTCCACTTCCGCCCCCTGCATCTGCCGCTGCGCCCGCTGGTCATTGATTTCGGGGGGAACAAGACAACGATAAAAATCGCCCCCGGGAACGTCGCCGCCACCCTGGCGCATATCGAAAAAACCTGGAAGGCGTTTGTTCCGGAGTGGCCGCTCAGTTTGCAGTTTCTCGACAAAGAACTCTATCAAAATTACCAAAGCGAGGAGAATCTCGGTCAGATCGTACAGTATTTCTCCGCACTGGCGATTCTGATCGCTTGCCTGGGCCTGTTTGGGCTGGCCTCGTTTACCGCCGAACGGCGCACCAAGGAAATGGGGGTGCGTAAAGTGCTCGGCGCTTCCACTCCCACATTGATCCGGCTGATCGCTAAAGACTTTGCTACCCTGGTGCTGATCGCTTTCGTGATTGCCGCGCCATTGGCCTACCTGGCGATGGATTACTGGCTGGATAATTTCGCTTTCCGCACCACGATCACCCCGGGCGTCTTCCTGATTGCCGGGACCGCCGCGCTGATCATCGCCCTGCTCACCGTCAGCTACCACGCCCTGCGTGCCGCATCGGTAAATCCGGCGAGAAGTTTGCGGTATGAATGATTAAATAATGAAGATGTGAATGGGTTGATGGGTGAATGGGTGAATGGGTGAAAGACAAAAGGTATTGGGTATAAGAATAAAAATAAAGTTCTGAGATACTTGCGGTTTAATTTGCCCGATGTTATTTTGCCATGGCAAAATGCTCTTTAACCCATTCACCCATCAACCCATTCACCCATCAACTCACTACAAATTCAGCTTCTGCAACATTTTTCTAAACCGTGGGTCACCGGCCAGCTCCGCGAACACCGGATCCACCCCCAGATAAATCAGCCGGGAACTTTGTTCCGCGAAGGCCTTGCTCAGCCAGTCGATTGCCTGGTCGGGTTCGCCGAGCGCGGAAGCAAGTGCGGCAGCGGAATAGATCGCATATGGCGACAGGCTTTTTTTCCGGTATAGATCTTTCAGCTTAAGCAATACCACCTGCGCTTCCTCGGTTTTGCCCGCCCGGGCCAGGGTGCGGCCGATATCACCCAGCACCTCCTGATCATCCTCACGGGGAGTAACCTTCCGGAACGCCTCCAGAGATGCATCAAATAATCCCAGTTGCTCATAAGACCGCCCCAGAAAAAGATTGGCCAGTTGGAAATCCGGATTCAACTCCAGCACCTGGAGATATTGATTCACCGCTTTCTCAAAATCACCGGCAAAATACCAGATCAATCCAAAGGTTGCATGGATTACCGGCGAAACCGGATCGAGACTCTGGGCATGGCGCATCTCTTCAAAGGCCTCCTCGAAGCGCTTTTGGGGCACCAGGAAATTGATCGCAAACCAGTGATGGGCGGTGGCGTAGCTGGGATTATGGGAAAAGGCCTGCCGGAAGTCGCTTTCCGCATCCGACCAGTTCCAATCATAGACGGTTTTAATGCAGGCTAGCGAGGTATGGGCTTCCGCCACCGTCTGATCCAGGGAGAGCGCCTTCAGCGCGGCGGTTTTGGCCAGGGGCAGCACTTCCTGAGGGCGGGAGGTGCCCATGAAGCTTTGCAGGATATAACTGTCGGCCAGGCCGGAATAGGCCAGGGCATAGGTGGGATCCTTGCGGATCGCTTCTTCGCAGAATTCGATTGCCTTCTTCAACCCCTCCTCGCTGCGCTTGTGCAGGTGGTAGCGGGCTTTAAGATAGAGGGTATGGGCTTCCAGGTCCTCGGTGTGTCGTTTGATCAGCACGCGGGTCGGCGCGGCCGGGAGCTGAGTGCTGAGTTTGGAGACGATCGCCCGGGCAATCTCTTCCTGGATCTCGAAAACATCTTCCATCTCCCGGTCGTATTTTTCCGACCAGAGCTGATAGCCGTCATGTACGCTGTTCAACTGGGCGGTGATACGCAGGCGTTTGCCGGCCTTGCGCACGCTGCCTTCGATAATATGAGCGACATTCAGCTGCTCCCCGATCCTCCGGATGTCATCTTCTTTACCCTTGAAAGCGAATGAAGAGGTGCGCGAAACCACCCGCCATCCCTCAAGCTTGGCCAGAGCGTCGATCAATTCCTCGGCGATGCCGTCGCAGAAATATTCCTGGTCCTTTCCCGGGCTCATATCGCGGAACGGCAGCACGGCAATTGCCGTGTTGCCGGCATCGGATATGGCCGGCGCTCCGGATCCTGCAGCGGCGGGACGGTCGATCGCCTCCAGATCGTTCAGGAGTTCGCCGATATCCTGGTAGCGCTGGGCGGGGTTCTTTTGCAGGATTTTAGCAACAACATCATTCCAGGCATCGGGAATATCCGCCCGAAACTCCTTGAGAGACGGAGGCTCCTCATGGCTGATCGCATACAGCAAAGCGGATTCATACATTCCCTGGAAGGGCAACTCGCCGCTAAGCATTTCGTAGATCACCACCCCGAATGACCAGATATCGGTGCGGTAATCGACCTCCGCATCCTGCAGCAGCTCCGGCGACATATAAGCCGGGGTGCCGGAGATTACCGCACTCTCTTTCAGGCCGCCCTGTTCGCCCGACTTTGCCAGCCCGAAGTCCATCACCTTCACCCGGCCGTCTTCGGTTAGCATGATGTTTTCGCTCTTGATATCGCGATGGGCGATCTGCTTGCGGTGGGCCGCCTGCAGCCCGGCGGCGATCTGGCGGATGAACGACAGGCATTGCGTCAGATCCAGCCGACCGCTATTGAGCTTATCCTTTAAATTTTCTCCGCGAATATACTCCATGGCGAAGAAAACCAGATCGTCTACTTCATCGATCTCATAAATCGTGGCGATGTTGGGATGGTTCAGCGCGGCGGCGGCCTGGGCTTCCAGCAGAAAACGCTGCCGGGCATCGGGATTATTGGCGATCCGCTCCGGGAGGAATTTGATGGCCACCTCCCGCTTCAGGCGGGTATCCAGGGCTTTATAGACCACCCCCATGCCCCCTTCACCGATCTTTTCCAAAATTTTATAATGCGAGATTGTTCTACCGATCATATCGATTCCGTTCTTTCAGCATGGTGCTAATTTATACTGAATCGGTTATTTCAGCAAGGTTTTTTCATGCAATCTTCCCAACCGCCCGATTTTAAACAGTTGAAAATACCGCAAATGAGGGGGATGCACCTGAAGGATGCTAAACGCCCCTGGCGTTCATTCAGCACATTTTTCTCGTCTCCTCCAACCGCAATGGCGCCAAGCCAGTTGAATTTCCTGCCTAAAAAATACCGCATATGCGCAATTGAATCCCTGCAATTTCCGGACTATGTTGATCCAACCGTCATATTAACATATACATCTATCTTAAGGAGGATTCAATGCGTCAATATCTACCATCTGTAAAGCTGTTGGCGATGCTGCTGTTTGTCACCGGAGCGCTGCTGGCGCAAAACCCGGTTCCCAATCCGGGATTTGAAACCTGGTCCAACGGCACGGACCCGGACAATTGGTCCACCAGCAACGCGCCCGGCTTCGTTACCAATGTTACTCAATCCAGCAATGCCCACAGTGGAGCCAGCGCCGTGCGGGGGGAAGTGGTCAATTTTAGCGGTGTTCCATTCCCTCCCTCTATAACAGCTGGTTCAAGTCCCGGGGTACCGTTCCCGGTATCACAAGCCTATGAACGAGTGACCGGTTTTTACCAGTTGGGCCTCGCCGTTCCGGGCAGTGGGGAAGCCCTGTCCGTCTCGGCGTCTCTGCTCGATGCAGGTTTTGCCGTGGTCGCTTCCGGTCAAGATTTTTACTCAACCGAAACCACTACTTACCAGCCATTCTCAATTGACTTGGATTATGGTACCGGCAATGGCAATGATCCGGCATACGCCACGATCGTGATTTTGATCGGGAGTAGCGGCGCCATCAATGTCGGCACCTATTTTCTGGTGGATGATTTGGCACTGGAAGCCAGCACCGGCATCGTTGCGACCGGTGATCCCGCTCTGGTCGGCAGGTTCCACCTGGCGCAGAATTACCCCAATCCATTTAACCCGTCAACCACCTTTCAGTTCACCCTGCCCAAGGCAGCCGATGTGCGCCTGACGGTTTATAATCAATTGGGTCAGGAAGTAGCCCGGGTGGTAGAGCAATACCTTGCGGCGGGGGAATACCATGCCGACTGGACCGCGGAGAATCTGCCCAGCGGGGTTTATTACTATCGCCTGGATGCCGGCGAGTACCATGCCAGCAAGAAACTCATTTTGATGAAATAGTAAGTTATGCCCAATGTGTCAAGATGACACCATTTCGGGAAAAACGCCATTTATGAAAAGGCAAAATCGATGACCTCAACCAGCAGCGCTAACTGTTCATCAGTATGCGCGCTGGAGAGGGCAAAGCGAAAAAGCCCTCCCGGCGGAGTACCCGGATAATTGATCAGGGAGGGATAGATACCGGCATCAAGCAGCGCCTGCGACATTCTACCGGCACTTTCGGGATCGGCCATCCCGAAGGCAATGATCGGCACCGGGGTCGATTCAAGGTTTAGCCCGGCTTCGCGCAGCCGCTGCTTTGTTGCCAGCGCGCGCTGCTGCAGCATGCCGATCACTTCCCGGTGCCGGGTGAGCCATTCCAGCGAGGCAACTCCCGCCGCCGCCAGCGGCAACGGCAGGCCGGTGCTGCCGATAAAGACCATGCTCTTCTCCTCAACACGCCGGATCAGTTCCTTCGATCCGGTGATCACGCCGCCGAATACTCCGAAAGCCTTGCTGAGGGTGCCGGTTTGGTAGATCATCTCCCGTTTAATCCCCGCCATCTCCCAGCTTCCAAGTCCGCTGTCGCCCAGCACCCCCATGGCGTGGCAATCGTCCAGCAATATTTTTCCTCCGGATGCTTCAGCGATTGCGGCATACTCCGCCAGCGGCGGCAGATCCCCCCGGGCGGCAAAGACCCCGTCGGTGACAATCAGCGGCATCTTTCCCGCCAATAAATGGCGGCGTAGCTGCTTTCGTAAATCTGCCGGATCGTTATGTGCGTAGGTGACGACGGGCTTATTGAGCATCCGGGCGGCATCGCTCAGGCAGGGATGAGCGGTTTCATCCAGCAGCAGCAGTTCAAATTCGTCGACAATCGCCGGCAGCAGCACCATCGCCGCCAGGTAGCCGCTGGCAAATACCAGTGCCGCTTCGGTGCGGAAAAATGCCGCCAGCTTCGCTTCCAGGGCCTCATGCAATGGGTGATTACCGGTGGTCACTCGGGAGCCGGTGCAACTGATACCATGATCCCGCGCGGCGGCGCACATGGCATCCGTTACCTCCGGATGGCTGGACATGCGGTGATAATCGGTGCCGCCGAAATAGATCAGGCGGCGGTTGCGGTGCAGCACGTAGGTGCGGTCGACGAAGGTTAGCGCAGGAGCAGGCATGGAGGAATCCTCTGAAGACGATGTTGGATGCTGGTTGTTTGTTTATTCAGTATCAGCGATGGAAAATACACCTAAAAACGCATCTTGAAAACAATAACTATTATTTCTTTCGCTGACTCCGCTCAGGATATATATTTAGGCAGGCTGTACGGGTTTGCTGAAATTTGACATATTGAATGAGGAATGATAATGACGCGTTTGTTCAAATTAATCTGCTTGATTGGCCTGTTTGGCTTGTTTCATTGCACCAGCGATCACGAGCAGCATCCCCCGGATGAATCGACCGAAACAGCCCACGATCATGGCACGGGCAAGGATGAATCCGCGCCCCGGCCGGAGAAGCTGGAATTGCCCGACAGCCTGCTTAGCGTACTTCGCGCGGAAATGCAGCAGGTCGAAGCGGCGATGGGAATCCTGCTGTCGCAATTGGCGCAGGCACAGGCCGCTCCCGCCGCAGCGACAGCCCGCAATATCGAAAACACATTTATCCTCAAGCAGGAACTTTCTGCCGAAGCGCTGCAGCAACTGCTCAGCCTGCTGCCGGAATCCTTCCTGGCGATGGACCGAAACTTTCATGGCAATGCCGCAAAGCTGGCCACTGCGGCGGAGCAGCGCGATTTCAGCGGCGCCATCGAACTCTACAACCAGATGAGCCAGGCCTGCATCAACTGCCACCAGCAATATGCCACCAAACGATTCCCCGAATTCCGCAAACCCTGAACATTTTTTTAAATCGAAGATTTTTTGCCAACCTTTTTCAGCCTATTCCCGTTATAGTCAAACGGTACTTTCAACAGATCCCGGCGCGACGGGTTTGGCCACGGCACAGCGTTCCCGGCAACTGGCAACCAAAAACTGACTTGGCGCACCTTCTACAAATACTTGCATCATATAAACGGAGTGCTTCCATGCTGAAAAACTATTTCAAGATTTTCCTGCGGAACATCAACCGCTTTAAGCTATACTCAATCATCAATATCGTCGGGCTGGCAGTGGGTATGACCGCCTGCATCCTGATCCTGCTATTCATCCAGGCGGAGGTGTCTTACGAGAACATGCACACCCGCGCCGAGCAGATCTACCGGGTGTTGACCATCGACAAGGCCCTGGGCACCAACAACCAGCGGGTGGGGATTACCATGCCCGCCCTGGGACCGGCACTGCCGGAAAACTTCGAAACAGTGGAAGCCGCCCTGCGCATCACCGGCGGCGGACGCACCCTGCTGCGCTATCAGGATCAGCCGGCGATCTATGCCGAGCAAATGCGCTCTGCCGATGCCAACTTCTTTGATTTTTTCGATTACCCCCTGTTGCAGGGAGATCCCGCCACCGCCCTGCAGGAGCCCTGCAGCCTGGTGCTGACCGAGTCGCTTGCCCGGCAATTGTTCGGCGACGATCCGCCGATGGGCCAGACCCTGCGCACCGGCAGCGGCACTGAACTGAAAGTGACCGGCATTCTGCAAGACCTCCCTGCCAACACCCATCTGGAATTTGATGCCCTGGGATCGATCGCCACCGTCGCTTCTCAGGCCCGGGCCAACCAGCCTCCCGGCAGCACCCAACCGATATGGGTAGAGATGTGGCAACTGATCGCCATGCCCACCTATGTGCGTTTTGCCGAAGGTGCTTCCATCGAAGGCATAGCAGAAAAGTTCACCCAATTGACCCGGGATAACGGGGTATCGGAGAATTTCGAGATCACCCTGCAGCCATTGCGTGATGTGCACCTGAAATCGACCGACATCATTTTCGATCAGGTCAACAATAAAGGTGACCTTAACAGCGTCTACATCTTTGCCGCCATCGCCCTGCTGATCCTGGTGATTGCCGCCGTCAACTACATGAACCTGTCCACCGCCCGCAGCACCGAGCGGGCTAAGGAAGTCGGTTTGCGTAAAGTGGTAGGTTCGCGCCGCGCCCAGTTGATCGGGCAGTTTCTGGGAGAATCGCTGCTGATCACCCTATTGGCCTTACTGCTGGCCCTGCCCCTCACCTGGCTGGCCCTGCCCTTCCTCAACAACCTGGCCGGCAGCGCCCTGGTATTCGATCCGGTCGGAAACGTACCGTTGTTATTATTCCTGGTATCGATGCTGGTGCTGGTCGGCGTGCTGGCGGGGCTTTACCCCGCTTTCGTACTCGCCGGTTTTACCCCGGTGACGGTGCTGAAGGGCAGCTTTAAAACCGGTAAAAAAGGCACCGCCCTTCGCATCGGGCTGGTGGTCTTCCAGTTCGCCCTTTCGATTGCCCTGATCGGGGTGACGCTGATCATTCAGCAGCAGCTAAACTACGTGCAGCATAAAGACCTGGGATATCATAAAGAACAGGTGCTGATATTTGATATGTTCGACCAAAATATGGGGCAAAATCTGGAGACCTTCCGCACTGAACTGCTCCAGCACAGCGCTTTTGCTGATGCGGCAACCGCCAGTAATGTGCCGGGACGAACCTTCGGACGTACCCGGGTGCGCCCGGAAGGAGTTTCCGACGAGGACATCTGGATCTGGAGCGTTTTTTCGGTCAGCCCGGAAGCACTACCGGCATTGGGCATGGAGATGGCCCTGGGCCGCAACTTCAGCCGGGAGATGGCCACCGACACCAGCGGGGCGGTGCTGGTTAACGAGACCGCCATGCGCCAGTTAGGGTGGGATGACCCGCTCAACAAGCGACTCTATTTCGGGCAGCAGGATTCGGTCGGCACCGGGATCATCGGCGTGGTGAAAGACTTCCATTTCGCCGGTATGCATCAGAATATCGAGCCGGTGGTGATCTTTCCCTTGAACAGCTCGCCCGGCAACCTGTTGGCGGCGCGGATCCAGCCGGGACGGATTCCCGAGGCGATGGAAATTGCCCAGGCCGCCTGGCGGGACGTATATCCTGACTATCCCTTCAACTACAGCTTTCTCGATGAGGAATTTGCCGATTTATACCGGCGCGATCTGAACACCGGCAAGATCGTTAACATCTTTTCCGCCCTGGCGATCCTGATCGCCTGCCTGGGACTTTTCGGGCTGGCCAGTCATTCGATTACCCAGCGTTTCAAAGAGATCGGGGTGCGGAAAGTGATGGGGGCATCAGCCGGCAGCATTGTGCGCCTGCTGGTGCTGGACTTTGTGCGCTGGGTGGCACTGGCCAACCTCTTCGCCTGGCCCCTGATCTGGTTTGGCGCCTCGAAATGGCTGGAGAGCTTCGCCTACCGGATCGACATCGCTCCCCTGCCCTTCCTCATCGCCAGCCTGGCAGCGCTGGCTGTGGCGATCATTACAGTGATCAGCCAGTCCTGGCGGGCCGCGCTGATCAATCCGGCGAGGGCGTTGCGGTATGAGTGAATGGGTTAATGAGTTGATGGGTTGATGGGTAAAAACGGACGTAGGGGCGAGTCGCGACTCACCCTTTATTTATTCTCCACAATTTGCAAATGATAACCCTCCGCCATTGCCTTTGAGTAGTGCACTGTGCCCTCGGCATCGACCAGAAAAAAAGGGATGCCCGGGCGGGGGCCGGTGCGGAAAGCGGCATATCCGGCCACGAAGAGGCAGGTGGCCAGCGCATCTGCTTCCTCGGCGGTTTTCGCCACGACCGTGACACTCCGGCAATTTCCGGCGGGATAGCCGCTGCGCGGATCGAGGATATGATGATAACGTTTCCCCTCCCGCTCAAAATAGCGTTCATAGTCGCCGCTGGTCGCCACCGCGGCATCGCTCAATTCCAGGATGGCAATCAACTCCTGAAGCCGGCGGGGGTGCTTCACTCCGATACGCCATTTCGCGGTTCCGTTTTTTAATCCCGAGGCATACACATCTCCGCCGGCATTGAGTAAAAAAGTGCCGACGCCTTTAGCCTGCAGCACCGCCACGCCGCGGTCGATCGCATACCCTTTGGCAATGCCTCCTAAGTCGATTTTCATGCCGGCCCGGGGGAGGAAAACGCTGGTGTCGGCGGGAATCAGTTCAATATCGCGGAAGTTGATCAGGTTAAGCAGTGAAGCGATCAGGGAGGAATCCGGCAGTTGCGGGTCTCCTTCTCCGCTGAACCCCCATAGCTCGCTCAATGGCCCGACGGTAATATCGAACCAGCCGTTGAGGCTTTCACTGTAATGCTGCGAGCGGCGGATGATTTCGTATGCCTCTGGGCTGACCTTCACCGCTGCACGGCCAGCGGCGCGGTTGATCCGGGAGATCTCACTGTCTTCCTTCTGAAAACTCAGCAGCCCTTCCACCCGCTCCATTTCCCGGAAGGCATGATAAGCTGCTTGCTGGCAGGCGCGCACGTCGCTATGCCAGGCATTCAGATCCACCGTCGTGCCCATGAGGTACTTCGACACCGCAACTTCAAAGGTGGTGCTGTCTGAGGATTGCGCTACTATCTTCCCGGAAAGCAACAGAGCGAACAGCAACACAGCCATCATTCCGCCCTTGACATTGACCATTCGCCCCAGGCGTTTTTCATTCCACATTCCGAAATCCGAAATCCGCATTAAAAAGTGATCCCATCCACCCCATGCGCATGCCGTCCTTCAATCGTCACAGCGATCTGGTTGGGAATACATACCAGCCGTTCTCCCGGGCGGCGGATGGCGCCGAGGTTCATGCAGGTTTTATGCTTGCAGGAAGCGGCGGTAATGTGCACCGCCTGGTCGCGGACCGCGATGTCGACATAACCGCGTGCGCTTTCGATCCGGCGGGGGGCGGTATTCTCTGCGATCGCCAGTTGCGCCACCAGCTCATTTTCCCGGATGATGCTCACCCGGCCGGGCAGCGCCGGGCGGTTCTCACTGTAAAAACGCAGCAGAAAAGGATTTTCCACCGCCCGGGGCAGTGACAGCCCCCGGCTGATCTCCCGAAGCTGCCGGGAAAAATCATCGCCAGCCTCGCGAAAATTGAGCAAATTACCGTTCTTGACCAGGGCAATATCACCGGTATGCACCCCGGAAAGGCGGCATTCCTGATATTTGACCACCCGCTGCGGCAGCGCAGCGCTTTTGATCAGTTGCTCGATTTCCCGGATCGCCGTATCCGGATCGGCGGTGAGAATGTCCAGGGAAATATCTTCGGTAGCGGCATCCGCGGCCAGGAGTTTGCGGGGATTAAAACTGCCGATACCGGAAACCGCGATCCCGGCCATCATCAGGGCGCTTTTTTGTAAAAAATCTCTTCGTTTCATTATGGTTCCCCTATTTCAATCAGATTAAAACCGGTAACGCAGACCGATATTGGTGTAATAGGCATATAAGTTTTTCCGTCGGCTGTGCCAATCCGCCGAATCGGTATGGCGATGGAAGAAGTTCAGGCTGAAATTCAACTGGGTCTTTTCTCCCAGCTGCGGCCACTTTCCGCTGCTACCATCGAGTGTTAATTGGAATTCCAGCTCATTGGTATACCCGGAGTTCAGCTTGCTGTCGACCGACATATAGGTCAGCGGCTCGCTGTAGGATGGTTGAAAGAAAAACGCCCGGCTCTGGTTGTAGCGGCGCAGGCCCAGTCCCAGAATGGTGGCGCTGCCCAGATATCGCTGGTAAAATCCCGAGAAGGTATGGGAGTTGACATCCCAGGTATCCCAATAATAGCGGTATCCCAGACGCAGCGAGGAGATGGGCGTCAGCAGATAGTTCACCCGCATGGCAGCGGCCCGGCGCAGGCGACTGTCCGGATGCACCGGCTCGTAGCGGCGGGCGCGATCGCCGTCGATAATCGTCACGACCTGGTAATTATCGGAGAGAAAACCGCTGGTCTCATTATAGGAGAAAATCAACTGAGCGATCAGGCGTTTGCTGAGGATCTGGCTCAGATCACCGCTGTAGGTCACCACATTTTTATCACGCTTCCAGGTGCGATTCTGGGGAAACACCTTATCCCAACTGCGCACCACCCCCAGCTGCAGCGTGGTATTTTTTTTGGCGAACAGCTGGGTAAAATTACCCGCCAGGGTGGTGGAGGTATAGTCGTGTTCAGTGCTGTAAAGGGTGTTGACCGCTAAAGTGCGTCCGGCGATCAGTTGGGTGATGCCCGCGCCGAACTCGTGGCGCAGCTCATCCGGGGTATTATCACTCCCTCCGCTGGTTCGTGAGGTGGCGGAAGTGACGCCATCGACTGTGAACTGGCTGCGCATCGAGGCCGCACTGATGGCATCGACCAGATAGCGCCCGGTGATGCCGGTGGTCTCGCTGATGCGCTTGCTGGCGGAAATGTTGGGATAGATCACGATCACCCGAAAATTGTCGAAATAACCGCTCAAGTTGGCCTGGATTTCATCCCGGGGAAGCTCCTGCGCTCGGATCCCACCCCCAAGCACGAACCAGGCCAGGGTAAGGACAAACCAATTTTGCTTAGCCACAGCCACACCCTCCGCTTTGTGCACCGGTGCCTCCGGAAGACCCTTCGCGATAATCCAGGTAGTGCTCTTTGATTCCGGAATCGATCGGATTCTCATCAAAAATCATGATCGGGTCGGACAAGGTTTCCCGCTCCCAGGGCTGCACCGCGGCACAGCCGGAGAGGAGAAGAAGTAAGGTCATCAACAGCAATAAGATCTTTTGCACAATAAACCTCATATAAGTGGAAGGGTAAATGGGTGAATGAGTGGATGGGTTAATGAGTGGATGAGTTTTCGGAATGTGCCATCATTTACAGCTTTTACTCATCACCCCATTCACCCATCCACCCATTCACAAATATCATTTCTCCGGATCACCGGCCTCTGCCAATAATGTTGCCAACTCCTGTGCGAACTCCTCCTTGTAACTATCCTTAAACCCGGTATGGCGGTAACGGATGATGCCTTTCTTATCGATAAATACCGTCGTGGGCATCGCTTCCGGATTGTAGAGCGGAGGAATTACCTTTTGGGCATCGTGGATGACCGGAAAGGGAACGCCGGTCTTTAATTTTTGAAGAAATTTGTTCATGTTGGCCGCTTTATCATCAATATTGATCGCGATGACCATGAATTCGGCGTCCTGGTTCTGCTTGTAAAATTCCACCAGGAAAGGCATTTCTTTCAGGCAGGGCGCACACCAACTGGCCCAGAAATCCAGCAGCACCACCTTGCCCTGATAATCGGAGAGTTTCACGTCCTTCCCATCTCCGGTCTTCCCGCTGAAGTCCGGCGCCGGCGTGCCGACCTCCTGGGCAAAGCTGACGACGGTGATCATCATCAAAATCAGGGCACATCTTAATACCATCGATTTCATATTTTCCAACCTCTTAACTTAAGATAAATCAATCATCGCCTTCCCATTTGTCTCCATGACATTGGTAGCAGGACGGCGTAACGGTGGTTCTGCCTTCATAAACCACCACTCCGCCTCGAAGATCGCTTTGATGGCAGTCGGAATCACTGCAATCGCCGCTGCCGAAGGGATTATCCTTCCCGCTTTTATGCATGGCCCCCCTTTTATTGTCATTATGATCGGCCGGAACCCCGGTTTTCGGCTCAGACGGAAAAGGGCCGTCGCAGCGGATCATCAAAAAACAGCATAATATCAGGGAAAAAAACCAGGCAGGCTTCATAAGTGATCACTCCATATTAGCAAACTTCGATTCTACGCACACCAGCAGGAAGAAGATCCTTACTTTGAACAACCGGAATATAATATGTCGTGAAAGCGGAAAATAGTGGTAAATTTTTCACTGGGTGTTGGGGGTTGGCACGGATATGTCTGCGGTTATTACCAATGACGTAGTTGGGTTGCGGGATATCTGATTTCCATTTATAGCCGTACGATGCATAATGCGGCTATAAATGGGATGCTTCAACTCAGAGCGCCTGGGTCTGGGAGGCTTCTACCCGTTTTCGGGTAAATCCTAAATAAAATTTGATCAGACAATTGCGAACCAGCGACATCGATGAGCCCAGCAAGAAGCCGGCGCCGGAGGCACCGGTGATCCCGATGACAATTTTCACCCAGTCAGGATCGAGTCCCAATGTTTCCCGGGTCAGGCCGGATAGCTCCGGCATATTCGCCGGGTGATAAAACAGCAACAGAATCCCGATGGCGCAAATCAAACCGCTGACGGTCCCGACGGCAATCCCCATCGCCAGGGTATCCAGCCGGGCGAAGAGTTCCTCCACCACCTGGCCGGCATAAGCCTCTTCTACGATCTCATCAAATGTATGCTGTGGCTCAGGCGCGTGGTCCCGGGGACGCATCGGCACCAAACGCTCGCCGCTGGCGCTGCTTTCCGGCCGGCTCTCCTCATGATATTCCTGTTCGATGTTCACCGACCAGACATCGTTGGTCTCGCCGAAAATATTACGGGCGGCATAAACCCCGGTCATCATAGAGTGATCCTGATTATTGTAGCGGTGCAATCCGTTTCGCCCGATGGTTTGCAAGTTGCTGAACTGCTCCAGGTAGCGGCGGATGATTGCCAAGCTGCGGTGATAATAGTTGTCATACACCGGATAGGCTTTCTTCATCCGCACCACTGTTCCGTCCAGCACCTCACCGGGCCGGATCAAGCCGATCTGCACGCATTCGCGGATGCCGGTCTCGATCAGCCGCTCGTCCGGCCACTTCCATTCCGCATCTTGTTCCCATAAAAAATATTCCAGTCCCAGAGCGGTTTTTGAGGTATCGGGCACCATCGCCGCGCTCCAGTTTTTGTAATTCTGGATCCGTCCCAGCTTCACTTCCGGCGTGTGAATGTAGATCCAGTTATCCGGAAACACGTTCTCACGGTCTATCACCAGCACGACCGTCAAATAATCGCGATAACGCAGGTTGTGAGCTGCCTGCAGCACCTTGTCCGGAGGTGCCGGGGACAGCGAAAAAATTAATTCGCGCAGCGGCATGGTCGAGATAAACTCCCGTCCGGTTATTTCAGTCGCCTCTCCCCGGCGATTCAGGGCCTTGATTGCCGTGACCCTGCCGTTATGGTGATAGATCTGCTGGACGGGCTGGCCGAATACGGTAGGACTCCCCTGGGCCTCCAGCAGCTCGGCACAGCGCTCCCACATCATGCCCGGCCCCAGACGCGGATAATGGAATTGCTCGATCAGGGTGGTAATCACCTCCCCATTCATGCTTTTGGCGCTCCCCACCAGCGCATTGTAGATCGCCCGTTTCAGCGATAGATTCTTGATACGCTGCGCGGCCCAATCGGCGGAGATCTCGTGGCAGGGGATGCCCCAGACTTTCTCGGTATAGGTTTTGAAGAAGATGCTGTAGAGACGGTAGCCGAAACGGTTGGCCACCCATTGCTCAAAATTATCCTCGCTGCCACCATTGTAGGGAATAGCCTTGGCGCGGAGATAGCTCAGCATCACCATCATCGCCTCGTAAGGACCGAGCCCGGCCAGGGCGTTCATCGCTTTAAGCGGATAATCGAAGAAATGGCCTTTATAATGAATCCGGGATAGGCGGGGGCGCAGTATAAAATCGTCCTGCAGAATCTCGTGCCATAAGTCATTCACATACGGAACTTTGGAGAAAAAACGGTGCCCGCCGATATCAAAGCGGTATCCCTGATAGTTCACGGTGCGGGAAATCCCTCCGACCATCTCATCGGCTTCCAGAATCACTGATGGATGTCCCAATTTGAAGAGCTCGTACCCCGCCGTCAATCCGGCCGGACCGGCACCAATGATGACTGCTGGAGAATTAGTATCCGTTCGATATCTATCCATAAAACATCCTTGTGGGCATCTGACAATTTCGCGGGCCATGAAATTCGCTCACCAGGCGCTGGTTGATACGGTGTTATTCATTCCACGCGATGAGGTCCCCGCCACCCTGACCGTTTTTACTGTCCAATACTAAGCAAATTCTAACCGCGATGTGCGATGGAGGTCAATTATTGCATTCGGTTTTATTTTTATTCATCGATGGGAGCGATATCGAAGAGATCGAGACTATGCAAAACGGCCAAACTTCTTTCCTTTACTCGGAAGGCGGCACCACCCGCGGCCGAATCGCTTTGGGAATGCGGGGAGCGCTGGCATATAAACCCGGTTCGGCAGACCTGCTGGCGCTCGACTTCCGCTATGGCAGCGGTTCGTACCAGGGTGGCGCTAACCTGGATTATGATGAATGGTCATCCACTTTCAGGAAGCTTATGAGAGTTACACCGATTACCGCCGCACGATCCATGCGATCTATGGCATCTACGGCGGGAAATGGGGCCGGTTGGGCTACCAGGCCGGATTGCGCGGGGAGTATACCGACCGGGCGACGGCCTTTGGGCTTAATACCCCGCAGCGCTTTGCGATTGACCGGGCCGACCTCTTCCCCAGCGCGCATGTTTCTTATCAGTTCAGCGACGGGCAGCAGTTGATGGGCAGCTATTCCCGGCGGATCGAACGCCCGCGTAGCTGGTACCTGGAACCGTTCATCACCTGGGTGGATGCCTACAATGTGCGCAGCGGCAACCCGGCGCTGACCCCGGAATACATCGATTCCTATGAATTCGGACTCCAGACTTTTATCGATAAAGCCTTGTTCTCCAGCGAGCTGTATTATCGTATCGGGCGTGATCGAATCGAGCGGGTCCGCTCGCTCTATGCCGAAAACATTACCATCTTCCACTGTTCGCGCAATTCATGACCGCGACCTTGCAGGTGCGCGACATTTTCGGCACAGAGAAGTATGAGCGCTTCTCCCGGGGTCTGGATTTCTACAATTACAATCTATCCGACCGCGAATCGCCTTCGGTGATGCTGAACCTGCGCTTCAACTTCAATAACTACAAACAGCCGCGTGAGGGCGATAATCGCGGGGGGGCTGATGATGATTTTTAGGGACTGGTGAATGTCTCGAACTTTAGCAATAGTGGCAGTGGCAGTGGCAGTGGCAGTTGACTGCTACTGCCTCTTGTAAACAAGGCCTGTCACAAAATGTATGTCATGGACGAAAACAATCATAATCCCCTATATTTTAATAAACACCTTCCGCTGATACAAAAAATAACACATATACCACAACATCCCCCAAAGAATAGCCGCCGTAATGATCTGAAGCGGCAGCTCACCCAGCCAGCCAAACAGCCCGCCGGAAAAAGGGATCACCAGATGATGTAGCCAGGCAGTGCCCTTAGTTTCGGCAAATAGGTAAATGAACAGTGGGTTCATGCCCACAATGGCAAAGAACGTCGGAATTGCCCGCACTTTCCGCACATCGGCCAGCCAATAGGAAAATGCCAGGGCCGCCAGGCACCAGCCGCCACTGACGATCACAAACGAGCTGGTGCAGATGCGCTTGATGATTGGGGTCAGCGGATCCAGGGCATACCCCAGAACGATCCCGATGGCACCGGCGATCAGCAAGCGCTGGATTTTCTCAGCGGCGGTTCGCCGGCTTAACAGCAACTGGCCGGCCAATACGCCCCACATGGTATGAGCGGTGGTCGGGATCGCATTAAACGCCACCCAATGCCCCTGCGAGAGCTTTCCCATCAGCAGCATGTCGACATAAGCCCCGAAATTGGCGTCCGGCACGAATGGCTGGTTATATCCTGAAACCGGCCAGAGACGATAGAGCAGCTCGCTCAGCAGCAACAGGGCGATGGTAAAACCCAGCTGGGTATGAAACGATTTACGCATCATCAGAAAAGCGATCAGGTAGGTGACCGAAAGCTGGGCCAGCACATTCCACAATTCAAACGTGATTTTTCCCGGGCCGATACAATACAGCGCCCACCCCAGGAAGAGCAGCATGAAGGAGCGGTAGAGGGTATGCCGGAGAGACGTCTCCCAACTGTCCCCCTGCGCCCAGCGCCGTCCGAAAGAAAAGGGCATCGCCACCCCTACGATAAACATAAAAAAAGGCTGAACGAGATCCCAAAAGCGCAAACCGTTCCAGGGATGATGATGAAATTGCTCGCCAATGCTGGCGATAAAACTGCCTTGAAGGGAAGGAGCAATCAGGAAATCGAACAGGTGGGTGCTCTCGGCAATCAGCAGAAACATGGTGAATCCGCGGTAGAAATCGAGGGAGAACAACCGTTCACCCGGCTGCGGCAACGTCGCATTCATATGATCCATAGGAACTCCCAGATTGAGTTAAAGATGAATATATCAATATTATCGAACATGACAAAATATTCGTCCTTTTCAGCGATTGTAATTCAAACGATTATCTTGTATATTGGAAAGCGTATAATCGGAATCCTAGTAGAAACGGATGTAACTCATGCCAAGCCGCGCTCAAAAAATTCGTCTGGGAATCTTCGTGATGATCGGTCTCCTGGCCATTGTCTCCCTGATCGCATTTTTTACCACCAACAAGTATCTGCAAAAGACCGACACCTACTACATTGCCTACCAGGATGTATCGGTCAGCGGCCTGGAAGTCGGCAGCCCGGTAAAATATCTCGGCATTAAGGTCGGCACCATCAAGAACATCAGCATAGCGCCGGAGGATGTCAGCCGGATCATTGTTAAAGTCGCCCTGAAGCCGGGCACGCCGGTGAAGGAGGATGCCCGGGCGGATATCGTCTCGATCGGTATTACCGGCTTGAAGATGATCGAAATCCGTGGGGGCAGCAATGCGTCGGCGCTGCTGAAGGAAGGCGATTACATCACTGCCGGTTCCTCTTCGATCACCGAAGAGATCACCGGAAAGGCGGAAGTGCTGGCCGAAAAGATGGAGCGGGTGCTGAACAATCTCCAGAAGTTCACCCAGCCGGAGAACCTGGACAAGATCACCCAAATGGCCGAGCGGGCCAGCGCGTCCTTTGAAAAGATGGATGCGATGATCAGCGAAAACCGCCGGGGCGTGCAGGCAACGGTACGTTCAGTCACCTCCATCGCTGTGCGTCTGGACACCACCAGCCAATTGCTCTATGAGTCGGTTAGCCGCATCAACCAGATCGTGCGCAGCGATACCGTCGAGCAGATCCTGGCCAGCACCCGGGATATTTCCCGCAAGCTTAAAGAAGCCGATTTGGAACAGTTAATCCAGGAACTCGGCGAGGTGGTCAATCGTACCAACCGTCTGCTGATCCAGATCGACCATGATCTGGAGCGGGGCAGCCTGGACTTCCTGAGCAGCATGAGCCAGTTGAAAACCACCCTGGAAAATTTAAATCAGGCCTCCCGGCTGATCGAAGAAGATCCGTCGGTCCTGATCCGCGGCACCAAATTCAAATCGACTCCCGACGAACAGCTAAAGCGAAAATGAAACGAACCATCATCTATCATATCGGCCTGGCGCTACTCCTGCTGGGGACCGGCTGTGCCCGCAAAGCAGTGCAGCACAGCTACTATCTGATTGAGGCACCGGCCGTGCCGGACAGCGCTGCGCTTGACATCGCGCCGCTGGTGGCTGCTTCCTGCGAAATCCTGCCGGTGCAGATTCATCCGGCTTTCGCCAGCGAACGCATCGCCTTGCGGGTGCGGACACATGAGATTTCTTATTACGCCTATCATAAATGGGCGGTTAATCCGGAAGATGTGCTGATCCAATTGCTGGAAAGCGGATTGCAGGAACGCCGGATCTTCAGCACCGTCACCGCCCGGCTGTGGAAGCTGCTGCCGGATTATCAGCTACAACTTTATGTGCACCGTCTGGAAGTGCTGCAGCAGGGCGGGAGGCTGTATGCCCATCTCGACCTGGCGTTCTCGCTCAGCGACAACGCCTCCCGTCAAGTGGTGGTTTATCACGCCGCAGATAAGCGGGTCGCGCTGCGCGAGCGGGATCTCAACCTGTTTGCCGGCGCAGTCAGCGAACTATTTCATCGGGCATTAACCGATTTCTCGGCGAAAAGCATCCATTATTTCAACAATAAAGCAGCACAGACGCCGCAACAACCCTGAGCAAGGCCCTTATAGCGGACCATTCATGAGTCAAACCGAATCAGCACCCGTCTTCCAGTTAGCAGGGGAACGTTTATCGCTCCAGGGAGCCTTTGTGCTCGCCACCGTCGACCGGTTGCTGCCAGCTCTACAGTCGCTGTTGCAGGATTTTTCCGGCAGGCGCTTGATTATCAACCTGGACGATCTGCAGCGTCTGGACAGCGCAGGGGTAACCGCTCTGGAGGTGATTACCGACCAGTTGCAGGAACGCGGTGTGGAAACGCATCTGGAAGGTGGATCCGCTGCGATTCGCAACACCATCCACACCTTCCAGGGAGCGGAAACGCCCCCTGCGTCGAACACCCTGGCGCCCGGATGGCTGGAAATGCTGGGAGGGAGCACGTATCAGTTTCTCACCCAGACCTTGAAACAATTCTTTTACCTGCTCGCCGATCTGTTCTACTGGTCGGCAGCAGACCTCTTCCGCTCCAGAACCTCCCGTAAAGGTGAATTTGTGCGCCAGTCGCTGCACATCGGAGTACAGGCTGTGCCGGTGGTAGGGGTCATGGCCTTTCTGATCGGGCTGGTGCTGGCCCTGCAGTCGGCCGCCCAGTTGCGTCAGTTCGGGGCCAACCGCTTTATCGTCGACCTGATCGTCATCGCCATGATGCGGGAGATGGGGCCGCTGATTACCGCCATTATTGTCGCCGGGCGAAGCGGCTCGGCAATCGCCTCCGAAATCGCCACCATGAAGATCACCGAAGAACTTGACGCCCTCACCACCATGGGGCTCAATCCACTGCGGTTTATGGTTGTCCCCAAACTATACGCCGCTCTGTTCACCATGCCTTTCCTGACAATATTCGCCAATATTCTCGGGATTGCCGGAGGGATGGTAATCGCCCTGTTTTACCTCGACATCACCCCGATAATTTTCTTGAACCGCATGAACGAAGTGCTCTACTTTCACGATATCATGACCGGGATTACCAAAAGCCTGGTTTTTGCCGGCATCATTGTGGTCACTGGGAGCTTCTTTGGCCAACGCGCCGAGCGGAGTGCCGGAGAAGTGGGACAGGTCACCACCGCGGCGGTGGTGGCCTCAATCTTCCTGGTGATTGTGGCGGACAGCATTTTGGGATTGGGATTGTATTGAGAATGAGCGACTTTAATTCAGCCACAGAGACACCGAGGCCACAGAGAACAGACCGTCAACAATAGAATCAATCTCTGTGACCTCTGTGTCTCTGTGGCAAAACGATATGCTTTACCGAGACAATTCATGCTCACTGAGCCGATCATCGAAGTGGAAAATCTTTCTGCCGGGTTTGACGGGCGGCCGGTGCTGACGGATGTTAGTTTCCGGGCATATCCCAACCAGGTTACCATCATCCTGGGCGGCAGCGGCAGCGGCAAAAGCACCGTCATGAAACATCTGATCGGCCTCTATCCGGTGCAGGCCGGCTCGGTGCGGATCTTTGGCCAGCCGTTAGAAAAGATCGGCGAAAAGCGAAGACTCTCCCTGTTCCGGAAGATAGGGGTGCTATACCAAAACGGTGCCCTGCTCAACTCGCTCACCGTGGCGGAAAATGTCGCCCTGCCCCTGGAACAGCACACCCGGCTGCCGGAAACGATGATCGACAAGCTGGTACGACTGAAATTGAAACTGGTAAATCTCGAGCAAGCTTATGCCTTGTTTCCCTCCCAGCTCAGCGGCGGTATGCGTAAACGGGCGGCTCTGGCCCGGGCAATCGCGATGGACCCACCGCTGCTATTCTGCGATGAACCGGGCGCCGGGCTCGATCCGGTATTGTTACGCGACCTCGACGGGTTGATCTTGAAGCTGAAGGAACAGCTGGGCATCAGTATCATCCTGGTGACGCACGAGGTTGCCAGCATCTTCCGTCTGGCCGACCGGATCATATTTCTCGACAGCGGCAACGTGCTGTTCGAAGGAGATCTGGAAGCAGCCCGCCAATCGACGATCCCGGCCGTTGAACAATTCTTCGCCAGCGCCTCCCGCCGGTAAGGCATGCCTCCGCCCGCTCTGTTAGAAAATGACAAAAATATGTGCGAAATTCACAAGATTTATGTCAAACATTTGAGTATCTTAGCTGTATTGTGTTTATCCATGCATGCGGATTGAGAGCTACTTGACCGCACGATTTAAGTGAATTTTCATTTTCATCTAACCAAGAGGTAATTTTCATGATTGACAGACCACCCCCCAGGCAACAAAATCAACTAAAAAAAATACGCTATCAGCGCATCAGCTACGGTCCTATGTTGTTGTTGTTCTGCGCCTGGCTGACCTTTTACTCTGTCTTCGCTCAACCGGAGCGGGTACAAGATCCCCTCAGCGGTTTAAGTTATGAGGCCGCGGAGCGCTCAGCCGGGTCTTACCAATTAAGCGAACCGGCAACGGCCGGCACGAATCGCAGTATCCGTCAACATCCGCTGCAGAACGGCGGTCCCCTCTCCCCCTTTGATATTGGCATCACTTTTCCGGGACCGGACTTTGACGACAATAGCGCTCAAATCGGGGTACGGTTTATTCCGCCTGATCCGATGGGCGCCGCCGGGATCGACCGGGTGCTTGGGGTGGTCAATGTGCTGATCGAGATGCGCGACAAGAGCGGCAGCCTGATCTTCCAGGAAGATCTGAAGACCTTTTTCTCTCCCCTCGGAGGGCAGACGCTCGGCACATATACCTTTGACCCCAAAGTAGTATTCGATCCTTATGAAGAACGTTTCGTAGTGGTGACCATGGAGCAAACCGAGAGTCCGCAAGGTTCCCGCATCCTGATGGCGGTGTCGAAGACCGCCACACCTTCAACTGCCGGCGCGGCCGATTGGTATTTCCTCTCCATCAACTCCCTGATATCGATCAACGGCGTTCCGGCCTGGGCGGATTATCCCGGTTTCGAATTGGATGAAGAAGCGATTTACGTGACCGCTAATATGTTCCCCTTTGCTGCCGGTGATGTTGCAGTGCGGCTGTGGATCATCGACAAGGGGGTCAGCGGAGGCTTTTACAGCGGCGGCTCGGCGAGTGTCACGATTCATGATCCCTACGCCGGCGGCGGAGTGCCGGTAACCACCATGCCGGCCCAGGTCTATGGTGCCGGCGGGGTTCCCGGCGGCAGCGGTGATGTCGGCACCTTCCTGGTCGGCTATGATGGCCTGAGCGACGGCAGCAGCGAATTCGTGCAGATCGTGCGGGTCGATGATCCCCTGGGCAGCGCCGGCGGGCCTTTCTTTACCCTGGAGACGATCGATGTGGGCAACATCGACAACACCGGCGCTTCGGTCGGCACGGCGCCTCAGCCGGGCGCAACCTCTTTTCTGGATATGCTCAACACCGTCGGCCGGCGGGTATACGATGCCGTCTGGCGCGACGGGGCGCTGTGGTTGGTCACGATCGTCAATCCCCCCGACGGCCCGGATGCCGGGCAGACCACCGTGCACTGGTTTAAGGTGAATACTTCTGCGGCACCCGGCGGAGCATTGACTCTGGCCGACCAGGGCGACATCGGCGGGGAGACCCTCGGGCCGGAGACCTACACCTTCTTCCCCTCGGTGGCGGTGAACAGCGCCGGGGATGCCCAGTTCGGTTTTGGCGCCTCCTCCTACACCCTCTATGGCGGCGCATACACCGCCGGGAGAGCGGCGCTCGATCCCGCCGGCAGCACCCGCCCGGCGGAAACCGTGGCAGAAGGGTTGGATTTCTACGTGCGCACTTTCGGCGGCTTCCGCAACCGCTGGGGCGATTACAGCGGCATCTCTATCGATCCCGCCGACGACAGCCAGTTCTGGATCTTCAACCTCTACGCCGGTCTGCGCGGGAGTCCTACCGGAAATGAAGACGGCCGCTGGGAAACCATGTGGGCCAATGCCACCCTGCCGGATCTCGTGCAGGAACCGGATATCCTGGTCACCCCCCAGGCCATCGACTACGGTACAGCATTCGTCGGAGACAGTGTCGTCAAGTCAATCTATATCGACAACAACGGCGGCAACGCCCTGACGGTCAGCACGATCAGCGCGCCGGCGGCGCCGCTCTATCTCGACCTCAGCAGCCTGTCGAACGGCGGCACCCTCCCCATCACCATCCCATCACTGGGCCGGGAGCGCATCAAGGTAATCTACAACCCTCTGATGGCCGGCAGCAGCAACGATGTGGTAAACATCAGCAGCGATGATCCCGACCAACCAAGCATCACCGTCACGCTGCAGGGCGAAGCGATCACCCCGGTCTCCACCATCCGGGAAACCATTTACGCCACCGCCTACGTCGGCGCCGATCAGCGGCTGATGGTGATCGATCAAAATACCGGGCAATATTCCAGCGTTGTCCTGGATAATTTTATTTCCACCCTGGGAATTAATCTCAATGGTGAATTATTCGGCAGCGTCAACGGAGACCTCTACCGCATCGATCCGTCGAGCGGGGTCTCGACCTTTGTTTCCAGCACCGGCCTGACCGACGGGTTAAACGGTATCGACTTCTTATCGAACGAACTGATGTATGCCATCACCCTAGAATTCTTACCTCCCAGCACATTAGTCAACCATTTCTATTCGATTGATCCGGCCACTGGCGCCGCCACCCTGATCGGCGACATATTGAACAAGAACCTGTTTGATATTGCCGTAAATCCGCTCGACGGCAGCATCTGGGCCAGTGGCGGAGACAGCGGAGGAGACCTGGATTATATCTACACCATCGACCCTGCCACCGCCGCCATTACCGAGGTCGGCAAGGTTGGCATTGTGCCGGGCCCCGGCTTCATCCCGATTATCGCCGGGTTGCAGTTCGACTATCAGGGTCGTCTGTTCGGCGCTTTCTCCAACGGCAACATCAACACCCAGTTCCTGTCGATCGGTTTAAACCCGTTGAATGCCACGGTAATTACCGCCTACCCTTACAATGAACTGTCGGCCTTGAGCGCATTTGCGGCTTACAAAGCCCCCCTGGCGGGCGCGCACATCGGCCTCTCCCCTTCCGCCCTGGATTTTGGCGCGGTGGCGGTGGGATGGAAGAGCGATACCGCGCTGATAACGGTGCGCAGCATCGGCACCGATCCGTTGACCATCACCGGCATCACCGCTTCCGGCGCGCCTTTCGAGCTGATCACCGACAGCCTGAGCGGCGGAGGCGCTCTGCCGATCATTATGCCTCCCGGGAGCAGCGAGCGTTTCCAGGTGGTCTTTGCACCTCAGGACAGCGGGCTGTTTGCGGGCAGCATCACCCTCAGCAGCGACGATCCGGATGATCCGCAGATGGTGCTCTCCCTGAGCGGTGAGGGATCAGAGGTCATGGCGGGAGGCGCCTATGCCGTCATCGGCCAGGGGAACGGCGCCACCAGCGGAGAGCTGCTGCGCATGAACATTGCCAACGGCAGCGGCGCATCGTTGGGTAACAGCGGCCTGAACGGGATCTCCGCCCTGGCGATCAGTACTGCCGGAGAGATGGTCGTTGCTGAAAGCGGCAACGGGGCGCTCTACCGCCTCAACCATCTGACCGCCGAGACCTTGCCGGTGGGCATGACCTCACTTCCGGCGATCAGCGCCCTGGCCTTCGACGGACGCGATAGCCTTTACGCCATCAGCCTGGAAGCGCCGGATTATCCGCTCTACCAGATTAATCCCCATACCGGTGCAGCGACGCTGATCGGCCCCACCGGCGATTTCTTCACCTCGCTGGCGTTCGATCCCACCGACGGCACTCTGTGGGCAGCGACCTCCAATAGCGCGACGACCCCGGACGGGGTGTTTCGCATCGATCCGGGCAGCGGGGCCGCTACATTGGTGGGACAGACCGGCCTGAGCGGACTGGGCAGCACCGAGGGGCTGATGTTCGACCAGGCCGGCAATCTCTACGGGGCAAAGGCGCTCAGTGGACCGCCCTCGCTGTTCATCTCGATCGACAAAGCCACCGGCGCCGGCACCAACAAGGGCACCATCGGCTTCAAGGGCGTCAATGGCCTGGCGGCGAGGCTCGACCGCAATCTGCTGGTGGGGATCGAAGGCGAGATTCGACCGGAAGTGCCCGCGGCGTTCGCCCTGGCACAGAACTACCCCAATCCTTTCAATCCCACGACCGAAATTCCCTACGCCCTGCCGGTTAATGCCCGGGTGGAGATCGCGGTTTATAACATTTTGGGACAGAAAGTGCGCACGCTGGTCAACCATGCCCAATCACCGGGTTATTACACCGCCCGCTGGGATGGCCGTAACGACGCCGGGCAGTTGGTGGGCAGCGGAATCTATATCTACCGGATCAGTGCCGGCTCCTATACGGCAATGCGTAAAATGATTCTGCTGAAATAAACGGGTAAAATATAGCCACAGAGACACAGAGAGCACAGAGTTGTTTTCAGTTATCAGTTCTCCGTGAACTCTGTGTCTCTGTGGCTAAAGTTTGACTGTTAACGACCTTCCAGCTCTTCCTCTGCTATCAGCTTTTCGATCTCCACCATCTTCACCCCTTCCCGGGAGACATAGCTGTAGATCGCCGGCACCACGAAGAGGGTCAGCACGGTACCGATGGTCATGCCGCCGATCACTGCGATCCCCATCGGGATGCGGCTTTCCGAGCCGGCCCCCAGGGCCAGGGCGATCGGCAGGATGCCCAGGATGGTCGAGATGCTGGTCATCAGGATCGGGCGGAAGCGCGCTGCGGCGGCATCGCGGATTGCCTCCATCACCGGCAGTCCGGCCGCCTTGCGCTGATTGGCAAACTCAACCATCAGGATGCCGTTTTTGGTGATCAGGCCGATCAGCATGATCTGGCCGATCTGGCTGAAGATGTTGAGGGTCTGATTGAAATACCACAGTGCAAACAGCGCTCCGGCCAGGGCCAGCGGCACGCTGAACATGATGATGAGGGGATCACGGAAGCTCTCAAATTGCGCCGCCAGCACCAGGTAGATGAAGATCAGCGCCAGCACGAAGGCGAACATGAGATTGGAGGAGCTTTCTACGAAATCCTTCGAAGGCCCGTCGAGATCGGTGCGGAAGGTCTCATCCAGCACTTCTTGAGCGATGCGGTCCATCGCTACGATCCCCTCCCCAATGGTTCTACCCCGCGCCAGGCCGGCGGAGACGGTGGCCGAGACGAAGCGGTTGAAGCGGTAGAGCTGCGGCGCGGAGCTTTCTTCACTCAGGGTTACCAGGTTATCGAGTTGAATCAGCTCGCCGCGAATGTTTTTAACGTAGATCGAACGCAAGTCCACCGGTTCGTCGCGCTGCTGGCGGGTCAGCTGGCCGATCACCTGGTACTGCTTACCGTTCATGATGAAAAAATCGAAGCGCTGCTCGCTGAGCGCCAGTTGCAGGGTCTGGGCGATATCCAGCACCGACACCCCCAGGCTGCGCGCCCGTTCGCGGTCGATGTGAATGCGCAACTCCGGTTTATTGAATTTTAGATCGGCATCGACAAACTGAAATACCGGATCCTTCTGGGCGGCATCGACAAACTTCGGAAGCACTTCGCGCAATTTCTCGAAATTCGGCGCCTCCAGCACGTATTGCACCGGCAGCCGTCCCCGGCTACGACCGATCGATTGCTCCTGGCTGACAAACACCCGCGCCCCGCCCAGATTACGCACCACCTCGGAAAAATCATCGGCAATCTCTTGCTGGGAACGTTCCCGAGTGTCGGGATCGCTGAGAATAATGCGCATGAAGCCTGAATTGACCGAACTGGCCGCGCCGTACCCCGGCGAGGTAACGGAGATGATCGCGTCGGTCTCCGGCATCTCTTCCTGTGCCAGCCGCACCAGTTGATCCATGAAATGATCCATATATTCGTAGGTCGCCCCCTCCGGCGCGGTGGCGGAAACCCGCAGACCGCTGCGGTCTTCCAGGGGAGCCAGTTCCGCTGGCAGCAGAGAGCCAAAAAGATAGATCATCCCGGCGGAGACCACCGTAATCGCCAGCGCCACCCAGCGCCGCTGCAGCGATGCGTTCAACAGGTTGCGATAGCCGGAGATCATGCTCTGAAAAAAAGGTTCGGTTTTTTCATAAAACCAGTTGTGACGGGATTCCTTTCTGAGTAGGCGGGAACTGAGCATCGGAGTAAGGGTCAGGGCCACAAAGGAGGAAATAATCACCGCCCCGGCCATCACCACCCCGAATTCGCGGAACAGCCGGCCGGTAAGCCCTTGCAGGAAGATCACCGGCATGAACACCGCCGCCAGCGCCACGGTGGTGGCGATAATCGCAAAGAACACCTCGCGGGCGCCGCGCACCCCGGCCAGGATTGGCGGCATGCCCTGCTCGATCTTGGCATAGATATTCTCCAGCATCACGATTGCATCATCCACCACCAACCCAATTGCCAGCACCAGCCCCAGCAGCGTCAACACGTTGATGGAGAAGTCGGCGACATACATGATAAAGAACGCTCCGATCAGACAGATCGGGATGGTCAGCACCGGGATCAGGGTGGTGCGCCAGTCGCGCAGGAACAGGAAGATGATCAGCAGCACCAGCAGGAAGGCCACCAGGATGGTCTGAGCCACCTCGGTGATCGAGTCGCGGATATACTGCGAGGTGTCAAAGCCGACCCCCAGCACGATATCCTCCGGCAGGTCTTTTTTGATCAACTCCACCCGGCGGTAAAACTCATCGATGATCGAGATGTAATTCGCGCCCGGCTGGGGTATCAACACCACCCCCACCATCGGCACTCCGTCGCGCTTAAGCATGGTGCGGTAATTCTCCGCTCCCAGCTCGGCATAGCCGATATCCTGAAAACGGATCACGTTGCCGTCCGCCTCTTTGATGATCAGCTGGTTGAAATCGTGCACCGTTTCCAGGCGGCCCATGGTGCGCACCGTCAGCTCGGTAGCGCTACCTTCCAGC
Source organism: Calditrichia bacterium (assembly GCA_020635015.1). Lineage (GTDB taxonomy): Bacteria > Calditrichota > Calditrichia > RBG-13-44-9 > J075 > JACKAP01. The sequence goes on from JACKAP010000003.1 coordinate 585,099, forward strand.
CGTCCGGAGGGCAGTTCGACGTTCTCGCGCTGGAGCGCAGCCCGTACATCCAGCGGGGTCAGATGGTAGGCCGACAATTTGGCCGGGTCCATCCATAGTCGCATCGCATAACGCTTTGAGCCCCAGATGCGCACCTCGCTGACTCCCGGAATGGTCTGCACCCGCTCCTTGAAGGTATTTTCCGCCAGGTCGGAGAGTTCCAGCAAATTGCGTTGATCGCTCTTCACGTTGAGAAAAATGATCGGCACCTCGTCGGCATCGGCCTTCAACACGCTGGGGGCGTCGGCATCGGGAGGAAGGTTACGCACCGCCCGGGAAACCCGGTCGCGCACGTCGTTGGCCGCCGCCTCCATATCGACATCGATATTAAACTCCACCGTGATGGTGGCGCGCCCTTCCCGGCTCACCGAGGAGAGGGTGCGGATTCCCGCCACCCCGCTGATGCTCTCCTCCAGCGGCTCGGTGATCTGCGATTCGATCACATCGGCATTGGCCCCGGTATAGTTGGCCACCACCGTCACCACCGGAGGATCGACATTGGGATACTCCCGTACCCCCAGGAAATAAAACCCGATCACCCCGAAGATGATGATTGCCAGCGACATGACAATCGCCAACACCGGGCGTTTAATGCTGACAGCAGAAAGGCTCATGGATGCTCCATATATAAAATTTTTGGGTCATTTTCCAGTATGGGTTAATGGTTGATGGGTTGATGGGTTAATGGGTTGATGGGTAACTACTCCATCAATATATAAAAGGCAAGGATTCGGCACACGATGTCCGTTTTTCCCCATCAACCCATACACCCATTAACCCATCAACTCACTCCCCTGCCACCTCTACAGGAAGGCCCTGGCGCAGTTGCAGGATGCCGCTGGTGATCACCGTATCCCCGGCGGCAATGCCCTGCACAATCTGGATCTCCTCCGGGGTGCGGATGCCGGTTTCTACTGGAACGGCGGCAGCACGGCCCTGGCGGAAGAGGAACACTTTCTTACCGTTTAGCTCCGGGATCACTGCCTCGGTGGGAATCAGCAGGGCGTCGGGAATCTCGGAAATGATCAACTGTACATCGGCAAAGGCACCGGGAAAGAGGGTGCGTTGGGGATTGGGCGAAAGCGCTCGCACCTGCAGGGTTCGCGTCACCGGATCGATTTTGGGCTCAATCGCATAAATATTCCCGCTGTAGTTGCCGTTAGAGCCTTGTACGGTAAAGGAAATTTTATTTCCGGTTCGCACTTCCCCGGCATATTTTTCCGGGATGGAGAACTCGATCTTGATAGGGTGGATATTAAGCAAACTGGCCACTTTGATCGCCGGCGAAAGATAGCTGCCGTCGCTGATGTATTTCAGCCCGACAAAACCGTCAAAAGGTGCGCGGATCTCGGTGCGGGTAATCTGGGTCTGCAGCACCTCAATGTCTGCTTTGAGCCCGTTAAGGGTGTTCAGGGCGATATCATACTGCTCCTGACTGGTCAGATCAGCCGCCAATTGCTCCCGCAGACGGAATTCGCGGTCTTCAGCCAGCTCTTTTTGGAACTGCAGCTTTTGCATCTGGGCCTGCAAATCGGCATCGTTGATCTTGACCAGCAGATCTCCTTTTTTGACCGGGCTGCCTTCCTTGAAATAAATCCCGGTCACTTTGCCGGTGATCTCGCTGCGCAGTTCCACCTCCTCATTGGCCAGGAGGGTGCCGGTGGTACGGATCGCATCCTGCAGCGGTTGAGGCTGAACCACCCGCACGCTCACCGGCAGGGATTTATTTTGCTCTCCCGTTGCGGCAGGACCATCAGCATGATCATCAATCAAAAATATTTTCGGCAGCACCAGCGCCGCCGCCAGCAGCAGCAGTGTAAGCACCCATTTCATCGACGAGGTAAACGCCATCTTTTCCGGCCTCTTTTTTTCGGATATTAGTCAGAAAAAACCATAAATACAATGCGGAAGATATAGGATATTAAGCTTTTCCAAGATAAATTAATATCGAATTTACGCGGTTCTTCGCCATAGAAGCGCATAGGTCCCGGAGAAGTATAGCAGAAAACAATTCTTCGTTCTCAGTGTCTCTGTGTCTCTGCAGTTATAGATTTCTCACAAACCACGTTCGAAATGACGGAGTTGTGTTATTCCGAGGTGCCAGCCGAGGAATCTGAAATTTTAAAAGACTTAATATACAGTTCATACTCTCAATATCGGGAAAAATATGAAAAAGATCTTTCGCTATCCGCTTTGTTTAATGTATCTGCTCTTATTCGCCGGCCTCTACCCGCTTTCCGCGCAATGGAACAATGATCCCTTGCAGAACCTGGCGATCGCCGACACCAGCGGAGAACAGGTGCTGCCGAAGATCCAGCCGACTTCCGACGGGGGCTGTTACATTTCCTGGTTCGACAGCCGCAGCGGCAATTACGACGTCTACCTGCAGCGGCTTAATTCGCTGGGAGAGATCCAATGGGATCCGAAAGGGTTGCTGATCAGCAATCATCCTCAGCAAAGCTGGCTGGTCGATTACGATTTGGCGGTCGATCCGGACGACAATGCCCTGCTGGTATTCGCCGACATCCGCAACGGCGGCAGCAGCGACCTCGACATCTTCGCCTACAAGATTGCCCCAGACGGCAGCTTTTTGTGGGGGCCGGATGGGATCGGCCTCTCCGATGTCAGCAGCAGCGATTTCGAGGCGGCACCGAAAGTAACCGCTACCCCAGGAGGGTTGGTGGCGGCTGTCTGGCCGAAATTAGGCGACAGTGACCGCGCCGCGCTGCAGTTGCTCTCCGCAGACGGGCAGAAGCTATGGGGAGAATTCGGCATCACCATCCAGGGCACCGGCGACCAGAGCATCGGTTCACCGGATTTGGTGCCGGCGGGAGGCGATAGTGTGATCGCGTTCTGGAAAAATTCTACCGGCCCGTTCTGGGCGCCGGTCACCAAGCTTTACACCCAGAAATTTGCCCCGGACGGCAGTGCGGCCTGGAATCCGGGCGGGTTGCTGATTTATGACCTGGGGCATATTCCCGGGTTCGTCGATCCGCAAATCTATCCCGACGGCCACGGCGGGGCCTTCTACACCTGGGAGGACCGGCCTTCACTCTCCGATTTTAATATCGGTGTGGGCCATGTCTCGGCCGGCGGCAGTCTGATCTTCCCGCTCAATGGGGTGACGGTTTCTGCCAATATTACTCAGTTACATCTTAACCCGGCACTCTCTTATCTGCCGCAAAGCGATGAAGTGTTCGTTTTCTGGACGGAAGAGAATATCAATCAGAATCAGTACGGGATTTACGGGCAGAAGTTTTCAGCCACCGGAGAGCGGCTGTGGAGCGATAACGGTAAGGAACTGATCGCCCTCGGTGGCAACCAGATCTCCTTTATCCGCAGCGCGATTACGGCCGGCGCTGTCTATGTCGGCTATTTTCAAAGCTCTGCTCCCAATGCATTTGACAATGCAGTAAAGGCTCTGCAAGTTGACCCGGACGGCACCCTGCTGTGGGGACCGCTGGAATTATCATCCGCCAGCCTGGGCAACAAAGGCCGCTTGGGCATGATGACCAATACCGAGGGGCGCGCCTTCCTCACCTGGAGCGACGACCGCCACGACAGCGGCGACATCTATGCCCAGAATGTCAATCCCGACGGTACCCTGGGCAATCCTCCCAACGCCATTACCGGCACAATGCCGCCGGAATCGTTCGAATTACTGCAGAATTATCCCAATCCATTTAATCCGGAAACGGTGATCCGTTATCAGTTGTCCGTTGTCAGCGAAGTGCGGTTGACCGTATATAACGCCCTGGGACAAAAGGTGGAGACATTGGTGAATGAGACTCAATCGCCGGGAACCTATACGCTGCACTGGGATGGAACGGCGCTGCCGGCCGGGCTGTACTTTTATGAGATGTCCGCTGGTAATGACCGGGCGACACGCAAGATGATCCTGCTGAAATAGGTATACAGGAATGACCCAAACTACGGGTCATTCCTGTATTTTTTCGTTCCTGCCAGTGTCGAAAAATAAACAGCAAATGTTCCAAGCCTTTCTGGATGACCGGATCGATGCCCAGTTCCGTGCCGAACAGCCCTGGGACTGATTTTGGCCCTCTTCAGAATGAATAAGTATTGCAGTCTACCGGGTGATGAATTATTTTTAGATGAAGGTATGTCATCATAGTGCATGCCAACAAGTTTGCCGACGGTCCTCAAATTGATAAAGGCAGGAATTTGCCATGACAAAAAACATTGTTGTATTTTCCGACGGTACCGGCCAGGAAGGCGGGGAGGGCCCCGATACCAATATCTACAAATTGTTTAAAATGTTGGAGAACCGCACCGACCGCCAGGTGGCGTTCTACGACCGCGGCCTGGGCACTGGGTGGCGGAAGATCACCGGCAACATCGGCGGAATGGGGATATCCGACAATATCCTGGAATGTTATCACTTTATTTTTGAGAATTATCAGGCGGGAGATAAGATCTTCCTTTTCGGCTTCAGCCGCGGCGCCACCACCGTGCGCAGCCTGTCCAGCTTCATCCATCTCTTCGGCATCCTGCCCAAATCCCGCCCGGAACTGATCAAGCGGGCCTGGAAGATTTACAAGATCCGGGAGTCATCCGAACAGAAACAGCAGCGCGCCTCCCAGTTCGCCGAGAAGCGCCATCACACCATGTGGGCCAAGATTGACTGTCTGGCGGTGTGGGATACGGTCGCGGCGCTGGGCATCCCCATCCGTCCGATCTCCCTGATCATGGATCGGCTGCCCTTCTTCCACCACCGCTTTCACAACCTGTTCCTCAGCGAGAGCGTCAAATGCGCCTATCACGCCGTGGCGATCGACGACGAGCGCAAGACCTTCCACCCGGTGCTCTGGGAAACCGCCACCGAAGAGGCCCGCAACCGCATCGAGAAAAAATCGCAGAAGATCAAGCAGTTGTGGTTTTGCGGTATGCACACCGACGTGGGCGGAGGCTATGCCGAGGACGGCCTGTCGGATATTCCCCTGGTATGGATGATCCAGCAGGCGGTGCAGAATCATGGGCTGCTGCTTTATCCCCGCCACAAGATCGCCCTCAAGCCCGATGCCAATGCGTTGATGCACGACTCGCGGGGAAAATTCTGGACCAAATTCTACCGCCGCAAGGTACGCACCTGGCAACCCGGCCTGAATGGCCAGCTTTATCTCCACCGCAGCGTGCTGGAGAGAAGATTCCGCAACCAGAAAGGCAGCAAGGAACCGGAATCGTTTTACCGCCTGACCGAGCTTTCCCTGGCCGATCTAAAAGCCGGGCATCTGCCGGTGAAGGCGATCATCAAACTGCGTCCGCTGCTCAACCTGAAATATGCCGACAAGAAAGCCTTTTTAGCCGATATCGAAGATGCACTCGGGGAAGATTCCGCAGTCGATTACTTCGACCAGATCCTTGATCACGCCCGCACATCTTACGATTCCTGGGTGTTCGAAACGGATTATGCCGTGGAAACAGTTTACCGGCTGACCGACCATTCGCTGGCGCAATTGCGGAAGGCGAAAGTTCCCAAGAAGGTTCTCGACAAACTCGTCCCGCTCCAGGATCAGGCTTTTAACGGCAAAGCGATTTTCCAGGAACAAATCCGTGCGGCCACAGCAACGGAAGCAGCGGAGGCCGACGAGAAGGCAGAACATTATCTCGCGCTGATCTTCGAACATGCCGAAGCGCTCTTCGATCCCTGGCTATGGGGGGAAAGCTATTATTCCTGCCCGACCGGCGAATGGAACCAGCAGCAATGGGAGGCCGGGCTGCAGGCGTCTTATCAACGACGGGAGAGCAGTTACTAAGTAGATTTTCAATCTGCTGGATATAATTTCTTGCATTTTCATGGGCATGAAACTAAATTTACACATAATATGTGGAGGAGATACCCATGCCCAATATTACGCTTTCGATTGATGAGAAGCTACTCGAAAAAGGCAGAGAATATGCCCGGCATCAACAAATGTCTTTAAATGCGCTTATCCGTAAACTGCTTGAAGACAAAGTGCAGAAGAATTCTATCGATCAGTTGGAAGCCTGCTTTGAGTTAATGGATAAAGCAAACGCCACTTCTGCTGGTGTAAAATGGACCCGGGAAGCGCTACATGAGCGATAAATTTTTTATTGACACCAACATCCTGATCTACGCACTCGATCAGCATTCACCCCAAAAACAAGTTCAGGCACGTGAATTACTTCGAGCAGCCAACTCTCAGGAAAAACTCGCATTATCAACCCAAGTCTTGCAAGAATTTTTTGTCGCTTCGACGCGAAAACTTTACCTGGAACCGATGACCGCCAAGCAAATTCTGCGAGGTTTTTCTCACTTTGAGACCGTTCTCATCACAACAAGCCTGATAGACCAGGCAATTGATGACAGCATTCAATATACTTTGTCATTTTGGGATGCACTGATCGTTACGGCGGCAGACCATATTCATTGTAGTGAACTGTGGACCGAAGATTTAAACGATGGCCAGAAAGTCCGAGGTGTGACAATTGTAAATCCATTTGAGCATTTCCAGGATGTCATGGCGAAATTTTCCTGACCACCCGGCAGGGACTCCCCAGGGCCAGCACCCCTTCCGGCACATCCTTCGTCACCACCGAACCGGCGCCGACCGTGCTATTGCTGCCGATACGCACCCCGGGCAGAACGATCGTCCCCCCGCCAATCCAGACATTATCCCCCACCGTCACTGGTGCAGATTGGGTGCGGTAGATCGCCTGGCCGTCACCTTCATGCCAATCTTTTCGAATCCGCTCCCGGGCATCCAACGGATGGTAGGCGGTATAGATCTGCACATTCGGTGCGATCAGCGCATTTTTGCCGATCTCGATGCGGTTGCAGTCGAGAAACATGCAGTTGAAGTTGACGAAGCTGTTGTCGCCGATCGTGATATATTCCCCATAATCACAGTAAAACGGCGCCTCGATCCAGACTCCCCGCCCCAGTTTTCCCAGTAGCTCCCGCAACAGATGCTCCTTCATCGCAGCATCACTCGAAGCCGTATGGTTAAACTCGCCGAGCAGCCGCCGCGCCCGGTGATACATCGCCAGCAGCTCCGGATCGCGGGAATTATAAAACTCCCCGGCGAGCATTCTTTCTTTTTCGGATTTGTTCATTTTCGGATGGCAATCTTTTGAGTCCACGGATTACACGGATTAGCGAAAACCCGTGTAATCCGTGGACCAATATTAGTGTCATGCCCCGCAAACGCGTACTTTATCAGCGCCAAGAGAATATACCGGTATGCCCCGTATTTGGGGGCATAGCTGAATATTCACTTCATCAAGATCATTTTTCGGAGTTGGGAGAAGCTGCCCGCCTCCAGCCGGTAGAAGTAGATCCCGCTCGACAGCTCGCTGCCGTCGAAAGAGACGGTGTGGTATCCGGCCGGCTTCATTTCATTGACCAGAGTGGCCACCGGCTGACCGAGCATGTTGAATACTTCTACCCGCACCGGCAGCGCTTCCGGCAGGGCAAAGCGGATGAAGGTGACCGGATTGAAGGGGTTGGGATAATTCTGCTCCAGCACGAATTCTGACGGCAGGGGGCCAGGCTGATCATCCAGACTGTTGATCAGCGGCACGATCAGCGCAAAGGTATCGGCACTGGCCACCATCAGGCTACCGTCACCGGTGTTCACCATCCAGTGGTAGGTCGTGTTGATTTGCCAGAACGCGCTGCCGTCGAAGGTAAAGCTGGTGTCGCTGAGCCCGGCGACCGTGGTATCCTGGAACTCGCTGACCACCCGCCATTCGTAGCTCAGCATGTCACCGTCGACGTCTACGCCGGCTTGCCAGCGAAACTCGAGCGGCAGGGTGGGATCATCCAGCATAAAACCATCTACCGGCGCCAGCAGCATGGCCGGCGTGGGGGCATCGTTCACATTCTCCACGGTTACGGTCAGGGTGTCGGAGACATTCGCCATCCCATCATCGGCCGTCACAACCACCTCCACATCGCCGAAGAAATCCGGATCTGGGGTCACTCGCAGCGCATCTCCTGTAGCAGCGGCGCTCAGACCGGCCCCGGCAACTGCGCTGAAAGTCAGCACATCATTGTCGACATCGCTGAACACCGTATAAAGATCGGCTACCAGCACATTCTCCCCGCTGTCTTCCAAAATCGAAGCATCGGCGATCGGGTTGGCGAGCAAAGGCGGATCGTTGGCCGGCAGCACCGTCACCGAAATGGTATCGGTATCGGCGGCACTGCCCGGATCGGTGGCGGTAAAGACCACCGTAAACAGCCCGGAAGAATCGGCGGTGCTGCTGAAGTTGGCCACATGGGTCAGGGGATCGATGGTGATGATCAGGTCGTCTACATCCACCTCGATGCCCGAGGCGCCTCCCCCAAACTGCTGCGGCACGGATGCGGCGATCACCTCGGCGCCGAAGCCGATCTCGGCGGCACTGTTGTCCACATCGTTAACGAAGGCATCCAGATCGAGGTCGAACTGCTCGTCTTCATCGAAGGTCACATCGGGAATCCCAGCCAGCACCGGAGGGTCGTTGACCGGGTTTACCGTCACCAGGAAAGTGTCGGAGACCGTAAACTCGCCGTCCCCGGCGCTGGCAATAACTTCGCTCTGGCCAAAGAAATCCGGCACTGAAGCCAGCTCCAGATTGCTGCCATTGAGGCTGGGAACGGTATTGCCGTCGCTGGAGACGCTGTAGTTCAGCACCGGCGTATCGGGATCGCTGAACACCGTGGTCAGGTCGGCCACGGTATAGGCGCTAAAATCCTCGTCCCGGGTCTGGTTGGCAACCGGAGCTGCAACGAACGGCGGCTGGTTGGGTATCACCTCCGGAAAAGCGATCACCTCCCCTCCGGGCAGCGCAGCAAAGAGCCCGGCGGCGGCGCCGTTCTGATTGACGGCAGGATCGAGGAAGCCGGAGTAGAAGAAGATCATGGCGCTGTCGGCATAAGCGGCAAAATCCACATCATAGGCAGCGATGATCTGTCCGGCCTGGTTTTTGATATCGAAAATATACTGGCCCGGTGTCATCGTGTTGTAGGCGGACAGATCCCGGTAAACCGCATTATCCACCAGGGTTGCGCCATTACGGACGGCAAGATCGACCGTCGGCGCATCGGTTACGCCATGATAGAAGCTGAACTGCACGCTGCCCGGCACGGTGGACGCCTCCCGGGCGGCATTGGTCAGCGTAAAGTTCAACCGCGTGCCCCGCCCATCGGGATTCGGCGCATACAACGAAGGATCCTGCACCCCGCTGAATAGCGCCGCATAGGTGAGGCCGGCCTGCAGGGTAGCGCCGAAGCTCCGAACTGTATCATTGATAGAAGTGCTGTTGCCCGGGGCAATTCCCAGCTTAAGCGGAATGCCGACAAACGGGATGGTGGTCATCGGATAGGCGGTGCGGAAACCGGCATCTTCCAGTTTGATGGTGATGATGCTGGCCTGGATATACACATCCACCACGTTCAGCCCCGGATCGGAAATACAGTGCACCGCCTGCAGCCGCTGGGCCTGGAGGGTGCTGAGGGACAATAAGAGGAATATCGCGGATATAAAGATCGTTAACTTTTTAATCATAATGTTCTCCGGTTGGTAGAGAATTGATATGCCAGTCGACTTTACAAATCTTTTAGAAACCTTAGCCACAGAGCCACAGAGAGCACAGAGGGACAAAACTGAAAACAGACAATTGACGACCATCTCTGTGTGCTCTGTGGCTCTGTGGCAAAAGAATCAGACTGAACATCTGTTGATAGAACAATATATAAAGATAAATTCCAACAAGATATGAAAAAACGCACAAATCACTTGCTGTCCATCGTTTCGATCCCCTGCCAGTCGGTCGGCACTCCCTGCACCACGAACTGGGCGGAATTTTCCAGGTAAAGCACTGCGGTGCGGTCAGAGGGATTGACATCCAGCACCTTCTTGAAGGCCACCACCGCATCGGCGAACTGACGATTGAAATAGTGTTTCAGCCCCAGTTCAAAATTGTCGCGGGTTTGGGTCTTCAGTTCCAGCAGCCGCTCCGGTTCGGCGTCGTAGATCTCGAAAATCGATACCGCCTGGTCCTTGCCCTTCACCTGCACTTTCCCCAGGAAGCGGTGCTGGTATTTTGCCGGATCGGCCAGGCCGTTGCGGGTGTCTTCGCTGATGATGATCGAGGCGCCGAATTTCTTGGTCAGCCCCTCCAGTCGCGAGGCCAGGTTGACCGCATCGGAAATGACGGTGCCGTCCATGCGCGATTCGTCGCCGATAGTGCCGAGCATCAGGGTGCCGGTATGCAAGCCGATGCTGATCTGGATCGGCACCTCCCCGCGCTTGCGGCGCAGGTCGTTATAATCGCGCAACTGCCGGATGCTGTCGATCGCCGCCTGCACCGCATCTTCCGGCTGGCGGGGGAACATCGCCATGATCGCATCACCGATATACTTATCGATAAAACCGCGATAGTTGCGGATCGGGGGAATCACATAGCGCAGGTATTCGTTGAGGAAATCGAAATTCTCTTTCGGGGTCATTTTTTCCGATAGCGAGGTGAAGGAGCGGATGTCGGAGAAGAGCACCGTCATATCTCCCTGCACCTGATCACCCAACCGCACATCGACGATCGACTCCCGTCCCAGGGTGCGCAGGAACTCGTGGGGCACAAAACGGGCGTAGGCCGCATTGATCATCTTCAGATTGAGGTGGGTGCGGATCCGCGCCAGCAATTCATTCTTGGAGAACGGCTTGGTGAGATAATCGTTGGCCCCGCAGGCCAGGCCTTCCAGTAGGTCGGAGACCTGGTTTTTGGCAGTAAGCATAATGATCGGCAGTTCGCTGGGCAGGTAGCGTTCGCGGATGCGGGTGCTGACCTCGTAGCCGGACATGCGCGGCATCATGATGTCGAGCAGTACCAGATCGATCTTGCTGCCATTCTGCAAAATCTTCAGGGCTTCCTCCCCGTTCAGCGCCTGGCTGATGGTGTAATTGTCGAAAGAAAGGTGGTTGGCCAGCACCTGCTGGTTCACCGGCTCGTCGTCTACCACCAGGATGCGGAAACTGCCGTCCCATTTATTCAACTCGCTGCCCGCCGCCAGTTCCGCCTCCTCGCCCTCTACCGCCCGGGCGATCTCCTCCGCCGCCATGCCGATATTCGCCTCCGGATCGGCAATGGGAATGGTGAAGGTAAAGGTGGTTCCAGCACCCACTTCTGAGGCGACATGAATGGTGCCGCCATGCAACTCCAGCAGTTGCCTGGTGATGGCCAGCCCCAGACCGGTGCCCCCATACTCCCGGGCGTTGGAGGCATCCACCTGCTCGAAGGATTTGAAAATATCGTGAATTTTCTCCTTGGCGATGCCGATACCGGTATCGGTGATGGAGACATCCACCATCCCGCTGTTCTCCACCGCACTGACGGTAACCGATCCCGCTTCAGTGAACTTAATGGCATTGCCGATCAGGTTGTGCAGGATCTGCTGCAGGCGGTTTTCGTCCCCCTGCACCAGCGGAATATCGCGGGGGATTTCATTCGTCAACATCAGATCCTTATTCTCCAGCAGGGGCTGGTTCAGGCGAATCACAATATCGGTCAGGGCGCGAATGTCCACCGGTTTTTTCTGCAGACGCAGATCGTGAGTTTTCAGCCTGGAGAAGTCGAGAATATCGTTCACCAGGCTGGCGAGGCGCTTCCCGGAGGAGACGATCATCGATAGGTTCCCCCGCATCTTCCGCGAGAGCTTTCCGGCAGCCCCTTCCAGCAAGGATTCGGTGATCCCGATGATGCCGTTCAGGGGAGTGCGCAATTCGTGAGAGGTATTGGCCAGGAATTCATCCTTCAGCTTGTCGATCCGGCGCAGTTCTTCCGCCACCCGGCGCTCCTGCTCAGTTTTGACCCGCTCCTTCTCCAACTCCTCCTGCGCCGCCTTCTCACGCAGGAAGTGGATCTGGTCGGCCAGCCCCAGGGCGAACAGGCTGGCCTGCAGAGCGGTGCCGATCTGCAGGCCATACTGGGTGATGAAGCCGATCGGAAATATCTGCAATTCGGAAAAGATGAAGATAATCCCTCCGCCGACAAAGGCGATATTGGCCAGGGTGTAGAACAGGGCCGGGCGGTAGCCCCTCCGGTAACTCTCGATGCTGATCAGAAAAGCGATCACAAACACCACCAGGGTAAGGGGGATCAGCAGGCCCCAGGCATTAAGAGACGAACCGGTCAACGCCCGAACAAAAGTAACCAGCATTATCAGCCCGATCAGCACCAGGAAGGCCCGGTCATACTTCTCATAAAGTGCAGAGGTGTTCAGAAAAGACCGGGTAAACAATATAAAAGCTGCGACCATCAGGGCAAAAAACACGATCTGGCTGATGCTGTTCCAGTAAGGCGAATTCGGCCAAAACAGTTCGTAGGCATATTGCTGTGAGATCATCCAGAACAGGCAGGCGGAGAGCAGATAGATCACAAAGAAGAGGTAACTTTTTTCCCGGATCGAGATAAACACATAGAGATTATGGAGGATAATCACCAGCAGGATGCCCAGGAAAATCCCCTGCACATAACGCATGTTGCGGTCCCACTCCGCGAAATAAGCCGATTCGAAAATCGTCAAATCCAGCTTTGCAGGCGGAGCGCTCCGGTTTTTGAAATGCAGGTATACCGTCACCGCCTTGCTGGCCGGAGCGCGGATCTGCAGCAGGGTGCCCAGGTGATAGCTCTTCGGCACGTTCCATTCGGAGAACGGCACCCGCTGACCGGTCAGTTTCACTTCCCAGCGCCCCGTCTTGCCGGGGGTGAAACAGGCCACCGAATCCCACTGGCTGGTCTGCAGCAGCCACTCGCTGTCATACCCCAGATCGTTGATCAGGGTAAAGCGGCCCCACAGGGAGCGGTCGGCATCACCGTAGCTGAGATTGGCTTCGTAGCGAGTGCTGAGTGAATCGGCGGCGGCATTTTGGATCGTATAACGGTCCTCACGGTCGATCAATATCTCGAGGTACGGCAGCAGATCCTGCTGCGCTTTGACCCGGGAGAGGTACAGCACCGGGGTTTTGGCGGGCTGGGGCAGTTTGCGGCTTACCTGGACCGGGCGCATGGGGGGACCGGCGGCATTCGCATGCCGAAGCACCTGCGCATCCAGCCCCCGCTGGCCAGGACAGAGCGCAAGGATAATAAACCATATAAGGGCAGATAACAGCACGGTACGGGAGGTTGAATCATTCAAGGGATGGCATCTCATGCGTTTATGATCCGGGTTTATTGAGCAAAATACCAAAGCGCATTGTTTGAGAGTATATAAAATTCCCTTTAATTAAACAAGCGGCTTCCGGCGTAATTGAAAAGTGATTGCCGCCTTGGATATTATGGCATAATTGAAGATATTCTGGCTGCCGCCGCCAGGCAGAAAACGACGACCTGGCTGCAAATTTACGCATAAAAGCGCATGGAAATCCAACCAAATTATTTTGAGCGAAGGAGGCCGCCATGTCAACCCGCACTGCCGCCGGCGCAAAGACCCTGCCGGGCCGCTATTATACCTCGGAAACCGTTTACCGCCGGGAAAGCGAACGGATCTTCGGTGAAAAATGGCTTTATGCCGGACGGGCCGGGCGTATTACCGCTCCCGGCGATTATTTTCTGTTTGAAAATGGCAACGAGAACCTGATCATCCTGCGCAATAGGCGGGGGCAGATCCGGGCCTTCCACAACCTCTGCCGTCACCGCGGCACCCGGCTATGCAAGGCCCCGGAAGGGCGCTTTTCCAGTTCGATCCAATGTCCTTACCATGCCTGGACCTACCGCCTGGACGGCGAATTGAGCGGGGCACCGAACATGCACGAGGTGGAGGGATTTGCCAAAAGCGACTATCCACTGCTGCCCGCCGCCTGCGCAGAATGGGAAGGGGGTATTTTCGTGAATTTTGGCGAGAATCCGGAACCATTCACGGAGGCCTACGCCGCAGTGCATGGCAAGTTCAGCATCTGGCATTTACCCGAACTCGAAGTGGCGCACCGGATCGAATATACGGTGCGGGCCAACTGGAAGCTGATCATGCAAAATTATTCCGAATGCTACCACTGCCCCAGCCTCCATCCGGCGCTCAACCGCCTCACCCCCTACCGCAACAGCAGCAACGATCTGGAAGCGGGATTGATCCTGGGCGGGCCGATGCACCTCGCCCGGCCGGGGGGAAGTATGACCATGAGCGGCCTCACCTGCGCGCCGCCGCTGGGCGAGATTACCGGCGAGGCGCTTAATTCGATCTACTATTACGTGTTTTTCCCCAACTTCCTGCTCAGCCTGCATCCCGACTACGTGCTGACCCACCGCCTCGACCGCCTGGCGGCGGACCGTACCCGGGTGATCTGCGAATGGCTCTTCCATCCCGACGCCATGGCTCGCCCGGAGTTTGACCCATCCGGCGCCATCGAATTCTGGAACATGACCAACCGCCAGGATTGGGAAGTGTGCGAACTCTCCCAGCAAGGTGTCGAATCCCGCGCCTACCGCCCCGGGCCGTATGCCGAGCTGGAAAGTATGATCGCGGCGTTTGACCGGACGTATTTGGAGGCGCTTGGGGAACTACAAGGATGAAGGATGAAGGGTGACGCCCATACTGAGCAGCGTGTAACATTTTATCGCATGGGGCAAAGGGCATGGTGCATGGCGCCGTAATGAACAAGCGCGGGTTCCGACACCCGCACTGTCATGCCCCATGCCCCATGCCCTTTGCCCCATGCAAAAGTTCTCCGCATTACACGGTCCTCAGTATGGGCGTCACCCTTCATCCTTTTTCCTTTAACCTTTCATTCAACAATCCCCCGTATCAAGGTATTGGGCACAAAGGCATCATCCCACATCCCGGGAACATCATTGCCGACGCGCACGATCACCAGTTCATAAGAAGGAATGACATACACCCGCTGGATGTCGGCGCCGTCGAGGTAGAACATGTCGCGGGCAATGAACGGTTCGCTGCGGTGTTTCTTGCGCCGGCCGTCTTCCGAGTAGGCCAGCCAGACATGCAGCCCGTAATCCGGTTCAAACGGCGTGGGAGTGAGCATCTTTTGCAACCAGGATTCCGGGATCACCTGCTGCTCCCCTACCCTTCCCCGGTCAAGCATCATCTGCCCTAATCGGAGCCAATCGCGGGCGGTCGCGAAGAAGCAGCAGAAGGTTTTCGCCATGCCTCCTTCGCGGTCGAGCCAGTAGGCAGCGTCTCCGGCGCCGATCGGCTGCCAGATCTTGTGGGAGAGATATTCCGCAAAGGGCTGGCCGGTAGCCCGCTCCAGCAGGACCCCCAGCACCTGGGTATTGACGTTATTATAAAAGAAGCCTCCGCCCGGAGGCTGCACCTGCGGCACTTTCAGAGCGGTCGCCGCAGCGTCGGTACCGAGGTAGATCTGCACCAGATCGGAGAAAGGATCGTTCTGGTCGGCGTAGACACGCAGCCCGGAGGACATCTGCAGCATATCCTTGATCGTAATATCGGCGCGCGCATCGCCGGCCCACTCCGGAATATATTTTGCCACCGGATCCGCTTCCGAGTCAATAAAGCCGTCTTCGATGGCCACTCCCACCAGCAGGGCAAGTACCGTCTTGGCCATCGACATGGCGTTGGTGGTCGACTGCGCAGAATGACCCTCCCAGTATTTTTCCAGGGCAATACGGCCGCGATGCAGCACCAGCAGGGCGGCACTGTTGTTCTGCCCGGCGTATTCGACGATGGAATCCAGGGCGGCGGCGGTAAACCCGGCCTCCTCCCCGACGGCCACCGGTACCGGTGTTCCCGGCCGACCGGGTACAATCGCTTTCGGGGTATACCAGTCCACCGCAGTCACGGCCGTTTCGCCGGGATAGGTCAGCATCCGGGTCACAAACATCCAATTGAACAATACGGCCTGCAGTGCCAGCAGTACCAGTGCGAGGAAGATATATAGCAAAATTTTTTTCATGGTAGTTTTCAGTTTTCAGGTGTCAGGTGTCAGTTTTCATTTCAATGCTTTCAACAACGCCCGGGCGGCGTTGCGGCCCGGTGCGCCACTGACGCCGCCGCCGGGATGGGTACCGGCGCCGCAGAGGTAGAGATTATCCACCGGGGTGCGATAGCGGGCAAATCCCGGCACCGGGCGCATGAACAGCAGTTGATCCAGTGCCATCTGGCCGTGGTAAATATTCCCTTCCGCCAGACCATAGTCCCGTTCCCAATCCAACGGAGTGATCACCTGGCGGTGCAGGATCAGTTCCCGGATATTCGGCGCATATTCCGCAAGGGTATCGATGATCAACTCGCCCAGCGGCTCGCGCATGCGGTACCAATCTCCCTCGCGGAGCCGATAGGGCGCATACTGCATGATCACGGACATGATGTGGTGTCCCCCCGGTGCCAGGTCCGGATCGAGCAGAGTGGGAATGACGGCATCCAGGCAGGGACGGCGGGAAATCCGGCCGTATTTGGCATCATCGTAGGCGCGTTCCAGGTAATCCAGGTCGGGACCAATCACAATGTGCCCGCTCAGCCGGTTTACATCTCCCCTGGCGGCGGGAAAATCCGGCAGGGCCTTCAGGGCCAGGTTTAGCTTAGCTGTAGCGCCTTTGAAGCGGATATTACGCACCTGGCGCACGAACTGTGCCGGCAGATAGGGCGCGCCGACCAATTGCAGAAAGGTGTGACGGGGATTGCCATTGGAGAGAATATAGTTTGCCAAAAACGTGCGCCCATCCGCCAGGGTGACGCCGGTGGCGCGATTCTCGTCGTTGAGATTGATGCGCGCAACCTCCGCATCGGTGAGAATCTCCACCCCTTCCTGGCGGGCGAGAGCCGCCAGGGTTTCCGCAAGTTTGCCCATCCCACCTTTGAAAAAGCGGCCGGCGCGGAATCCGCCGTTGACCTCCCCGCAGTAATGGTGCAGCATCACCAGGGTGGTGCCGGCGCTTTTAGGGCCCTGCATGCTGCCGAGCACCGCGCTGCTGCCCAGCAGGCCTTTGAGCAGCGGGGTCTCGAACCATTCGTCGAGGAATTCTTCTGCCGGCATCGGCAGCACTCGCAGAAAGGCCATCATCTCTCGTTTGCCCAAGCGTTTCACCTGCAGGGCGGACTTCAGCCAGGGTACCAGATCGCCCAAAGACAGATCTTTCGGCGCCGGTGGTGCCAGGGAATAGGTTTTTTGCAAAACCCCGGCCATCCGCTGCATCTGCGTCATAAACCGGGGAAAATTCTCCGCATCGGGAACTGAGAAATGGGCGATTTCTTCCGGATTCCGGTTGGCATCTTTCCATAAGGTCAGACTCCGGCCATCCGGCCGGGGGGTAAATGCTGCAGCCGGACTGTCAAGCACTTCCAGTCCCAATGCTTTCAGGTTGAACTGGTCGAGCAGCTCGTCAGAAAAAAGGCCGGCATCATGTGCGCCGGTATTGAAGCGGTATCCGGGAAAAATATTTTCGCTGGCGGCTGCTCCGCCCAGTACCCCCCGGCGTTCCAGCACCAGCACCTTTCGTCCGGCCCGGGCCAGGGTGATCGCTGCTACCAGCCCGTTATGGCCGGCGCCAACCACAATCGCATCATAGGACATATCAATGTTTCCAGTCTTTTAATATTTCTAGCGCAGCCAGGCGACCCGGCGCCCCCATAATTCCACCTCCCGGGTGGGTACCGGAGCCGCACTGGTAATAATTTTTCAGGGGTGTGCGGTAATTGGCATAACCGGCCGCCGGGCGCAGGAAGAACAACTGTGAGAGGCTCAACTCGCCCTGGAAAATATTGCCCTGGGTCAGACCGGTGGTCGCTTCGATATCCCACGGCGTCACCACCTGGCGGTGGAGAATAATATCTTTCAGGTTGGGGATATATTCCGCCAGGGTATTGATCACCGTATCACCGAATTCCTCCCGGCGGCTTTCCCAGGTCCCTTCGCGCAGTTCATAGGGCGCATACTGGATGAAGCAGGACATCACATGTTTCCCCGGCGGCGCCATGTCGGGATCGATCATCGAAGGGATGATCACATCCATGTAGGGCTTGCGGGAAAAATCGCCGTATTTGGCATCATCATAGGCTTGTTCCAGGTAATCCAGGCTTGGGCTGATGGATATGGCCCCGCGCAGGTGCGGCCCGTATCCGGGCAGGCAGGCCAATTCCGGTGCAGCGTCCAAAGCCAGATTAACCTTGGCGGAAGAACCGCGGAACTTGAAGCGCCGGATCGCATCCACCAATTCGTCCGGGAGATGACGGGCATCGACCAGGTTAAGAAACGTCTGTTGCGGGTCGAGGCTGGAGACGACGATATCGGCATAGATTTCATCGCCGTTGTCCAGGGCCACCCCCTGGACAACGCCATCTTTGACGATCACCTGCCCCACCGGCGACTCGGTGCGGATCCGGACCCCGAATCCCTCTGCCGCCCGAGCGATGGCGTCGGCAATTGCCCCGGTTCCTCCTTTGGCAAATCCCCAGGCGCGGAAATTCCCGTCGATCTCGCCCATGTAATGATGCAGCAGCACATAGGCGGTACCCGGCGAGCGCGGTCCCAAAAAGGTGCCGATGATCCCGCTGGCCGAGAGCGTCGCTTTCAGCACATCGGTCTCGAACCATTGCTCCAGGAAATCCGCCGAGCTCATGGTCATCAGCTTGACCAGCATATAGATATTTTCCTCACTTAACCCCAGCAAGTGCTTACCGAGCCGGGCCAGTCCGTAGAGATCCCCGGGTCGGTAGCGGGTGGGGTCGGGAGGTACGATTCCCAGCATATACTTCACCGCTTTGGCCATGAAGTAGAGGGTGCGGCCATATTCGTCGTAGGCTTCGGCATCGCGCTGGGAGAAGCGGGCGATGTCTCGCATGGTACGGAAATGATCACCGTCGCGATAAAGATAATTGCCGTCGGGCAGCGGGGTCAGGGTGCTTTCCAGGGGCAGAATAGTCAATCCGTGCGCCGGCAGGTTGAGATCGCGAATAATTTCCGGGCGCATCAGGCTGACCACGTAGGAAAATACCGTATATTTGAACCCCGGGAACAGCTCCTCTGTCACGGTAGCGCCCCCCACCAGGTAGCGGCGCTCCAGCACCAGCACTTTTTTACCTGCCCGGGCCAGGTAGGCAGCATTGACCAACCCGTTATGCCCCCCGCCAATCACAATTGCATCAAATCGTTCAGCCATTGTCAGTTTTCAGTTGTCAGTTTTCAGTTGTAGGGGCGAGTCGCGACTCGCCCGACCACATATCACATATATCAACAAATCCCATCGTCGAACGGCACCGGCGCCATCACCCGTTTTACCCTCCGCCCTATGCCCCATACACTTTTCATGCCCGCTTCCGCTCCGGGTTGAAGAAAGGCAGTTTCACCACCACCGCCTCTGCCCTCCGGCGGGTAAACTCCACGGTGATCTCATAATCGAGCACCGTCCCCGGGTTGGCATACTTTTGCTCCACAGTAGCCAGAGCGATGAATTTCTTCAGCAGCGGAGAGAAGGTGCTGCTGGTCGCCTGACCGACCTGCTTTTTGCCGGCATAGAGCGGCACCGCCACCCGGGACGCTTTTCCGGCCACCTGCGGGGGCAGATCGACAGTGGCGTAAAGGCGCTCGATATCTTTCCAGGAGACCTCCAGCCCGACAAACTGCCAGGGCGAGCCGGCAGCTTTTTCCTGTGCCAACGCCGGCCGGCCGACAAAGCGCGGCTTTTTCAAATTGACTGCCCAGCCCAGGCCGGCCTCAAAGGGAGATGACTTACGCGAGGGGATCAGCGCTTTTTCAGCCGAGATATAATCCACATCGGTCAATAGCAAGCCGGCTTCGATGCGGGCGATATCCATCGCATCCAGCCCGGCCGGGGTGATGCCGTAGCCCCGCCCGGCTTCCAGCAGGGTATCCCAGAGAGATTCCGCAGCGGCATTTTCCACCCAGATCTCATAACCGAGGTCGCCGGTATAGCCGGTACGGGTAAGCACCACCGCAGCACCGCCGATCTCCCCTTCCGCCAGGTAAAAGAATTTCAGTTTATCCAGATCCGCACCGGAATAAACCTGCTTGAGAATTTCCCGGGCGTTCGGTCCCTGGAGGGAAAGCGCCGCTACCTTTGCGGAGATATCTTCGATCTGCACATCCATCCCGTAACCGCAGTCATGAAACCAGCGCAGGCCGGGCCGGGCGGCAGTCATCCGGAAACGCTGCTCCCCCAGACGCTGCACTGTACCGTCGTCGATAATCTTACCCTCATCATCACACCATGGGGTATAAAGCACCTGGCCGATACGGCAGGCGTGGGCATTGCGGGTGATGATGCGGTCGATCAGATTGGCGGCATCCGGACCGTTGATCTCATATTTAAACAATGGGGTCACATCGATCAGCCCGGCGCTGTTGCGGATCGCAAAATACTCATAATCGTGGGTATGCCCGTAGCTGATCACCGACATGTAACCGGACCAGTTGCGCCACTGGGCGCTCCGGCAACTGGCGGCGGTACGGGCATGGAAAGGGGTAGGAAGCGGCATATCGCTCCTCTTGGAAAATAACTGTTCTAAAAATCAATTAATTCGCTTATATTCGCAAAACTAAACCGGATAACCAAATATCAATTGGAAGAAGATGCTGCCACCCATTGCACAACTTAAGCGGGCGCTGCTGATCGTGTGGCTGATTGTCAGCACGATTACTTTGTTGACGATTTTCCTGCCCTTTGTGCTTCCGGAAAGCACCATCTCCCGCATCACCCCGGACTGCGAGTGGAAAGTCAAATACCAGAAAAGCTGCGCGCTTTGCGGAATGACCAGTGGCTTTATTCATGTCGCCCGGGGAGAATTTAGCCGGGCTTCGGCTTCCAACCGTTTCAGCCCGTTTCTTTTCGCGTTTTTCAGCTTAAACCAGCTGTTTGTGCTGGTATATCTGGGATCACACCTAACATCATTTTACAATCATTTACGGAGGAGACACTATGCAAACACTTAGTCTGGTTTGGGGCATCCTGGCCATTTTAGGGATGCTGATCGGCTTATTTCCCTGCCTGGGGTCGTTCAACTGGCTGAATATCCCCTTTTCGATCATCGGCATGATTATCGGCGCCGTCGGTCTCTCCCGGGCGGATGAGAGCAACAAGAATACGGCCACCGCCGGGTTGGTTCTCTGCATTATCGCCCTGGTGATAGGCATGATCCGCCTGGTCATCGGCGGCGGGGTGCTATGACGCCGGAAAGCCCGGTGCGTTCAGTATTCTCCGGATTTGCCGGCGATGATGCCGGACATGTTTATCAATGAAATCGAATGTCTGCGACAGGGTCAAATAACCGACAAATGGATGGCGGAAGATGGCCGACTTCAAGCGTTCCCGGGGGAGGGCTGCGGCAAATTCCCGAAGCGCTTCCCGCACCTCCCGCCAATCGCGCATCAGTACCTCGAAGGGCTGGCCGCCCGGCGGTTGGGTGAGTTGCTTCGGGACCTTGAAACGCAACGGCGATAACAGCCCCACTTTAAGCAGCCGTGAGCGAACACCGGCTCCCCAGCCGGCGTCCGGGAGGCTTTCCGCCTGATTTTTCCGGGTTAAGTACTGATAAGTTCCCTGCTCGGAGATCAGCAGATGCTGCAGCACCTGGATCACCGACCATTTGTCGGGAGCGGGTTTAAAGGCCAGTTGATCCGGAGAATAGAATTTCAACATGTCAAAAACCGATTCCCGGACGGCTTCCATTTGCTCAAATTGCCGCTGCAGACGCGAATCCATAATAGGTACCTGATTTCGTTTACCAATTTATCCGCTTTCCAAAAAGAAGCGGATAAAAGATAAGCAAAATATCGGATCAGGCAAGGGATTTTCGTAAGATGTGGGAGTGCGGAATCCGTGTGCACTTAAGATCTTAATCGCTGTACAGAATCGACCGCCGCTGGATCCTCCGGGCGATGCGATCGTAGCGCTGGTTGTTCTGCGAGGTATTGCGCTGCACTTCGGCCATAAAAAACCCGTACAAGAGCAACTCGAACAAATTGCTCTTGGGCTGGGAATTTTTCAGGGCAGCAATCTTGCGGAGCAGTTTATGCTCTTCCAGATAGGTCTTGTGTTCCTTCCAGAATAGCGGGGCAAAGATTCGTTCCAACTTTCCCTGACAGAGCTTTTTCAGGACGGCGCCAATGGAATACTTCTTCAACGCTTTCTCGGTGAAATCTCTCCGGCGGATTGCCGGAGGGATCTGGTGAACTTCCAGCCCTTCTTTTTCAGCGATCCACATCGAGGCCTGGTAGATGTTGCCCTGGCGCGTCCAGTAATCGGATGACACTTTCCCCAGTTCCCAGGGCTGAAAACGTCCCGGCCAGGCAGCGGAAATCGCCCGGTAGATATTCTTGGAAAATTTCTTTTCAAACAGGGTCGCCAGACCAAATTCGCTGAAGGTTTTCCGGTTCAGCTCCCGGGCACGCACTTTTTCCGGCAGGGATTCCACCGCCCATCCTTTCTTCGCCACCATCCAGCGGATCGCCTGGGCAGTTCGTTCATCCGTCCAATAATCGTAGGGGACCTTACCGAGCTCCCACGGCTCCAGTTGCGGATACGCCTCGGCCAGCGCCCGGGAAACTGAATTATAATACTGATTGAACATATAAGACAGGCCGTGCCGGGAAAAAACGCTCTTGGAAATATTGTGCCGGTAAAAACTATCCGGAGACAGCTTCAGGCGCACTTCCATCAGCCAGCGCACCGCCTCGATCCGGTTGGCGGCATCTTCCCAATAGTGGGCGGAGGAACGGCTGTGCAGCCAGGGGGGGATCTCCTCCGGATAGGCATTGCGCAACGCGCGGTTGGTGGAATAATTAAAAAAGCGGTAGACGTTCTGCAGCTTATGGCGAATGAAGAAGGTTTCTTCTTTTCCGTCCAGAATCGCCTCCGGCGTGGTCTGAAGGATCTTCTCCACCAGGAAACGAATCAGAATACGGGCCCGCGCCTCTCCCTCATGCTGCAAGAAATTAACCGGGAAAGACCGCTCGATGCCGATATAAACATTCAGAAAAGCCGCGATGATGTCTGCTGTAGACAGATCCGCACTGGCATCAAGCCCGGCGGTGACCGGAATATTCCCATCGGGATAAAACCGGCGCAGGAGGGCGATTCTCTCCAGCAGTTCCTGCCGGTGGGACGGCGCTGATACGAAAGCACGGGAGGTTATCCAGTAGTGCAATTCCCGCTGCCAATCGGGAACCGCCGGAAATACGACCGTGCGCAGGTAATGATAATCGGCATCCGGCAGCAGACTTTCCAGGGATTCCAGGATCAGTGCTTCTTCACCTTCCGGCGTTTCTTCCGCTTCGGCAAACACCTCCGGTTCACACTGCAGCACTTCCGCATCCAGGGCATCCAGGGCCAGGAAACGTCGTTTGGCGGTGTCCGGGAAAAAGAGCCGCTTAACTTCATCGATCACCGCCAGGAGCAGGGGATCGTAGCCGGCAGTGCTGAATTCCTGCATTTGCAGCAGTAACACCACCGATTCATGCCCCACCACCGACTGGCAGAGGTCGACGAATTCCTGCGCATCCGGATCCAGATCGTATCCCCGGCCGCGGGAATGTTGCCCGATCAACTGCGCGGTTCGCCGGTAACATTGCTCATAATTTTCCGAAATCTGTGCTGCTGTCAGTGACATATCCGTTCCCTGATGAATTTCCTCGTGCCCATTCGGGCTGCCAACACTTTCCCTATAAACTGCAACTATGCGTAAAAAGATTCATTGACCGGGCGCAATTTTCCGTGATTTGATATCCCGGGGACTCAATAAACCTGCAAATGCAGTAATGTTGACCCTCTTCGCCACTTTTTCAGCATCTTAACGCCGCTTTTTTGAGTAGCGGGAGCGCGAATAGCGCGGTTTTGCCGGGGCGTTGCTGTGATCGATTTGCTGAAATACCTTCCGGGTCTTGATCTCCAACTGCTCCAGGGTGGAATTGTTATGAATGACAAAATCCGCCCATTGGATCTTGTCTTTGATGGGGATCTGTTTTTTGATCCGGTTCATAATCTCGTTTTCCGGAAGGCCGTCGCGGTTTTGCACCCGTTCGATCCGATTGCGGGTCCGGGCCGCGACCGCAATGATGACGTCAAACATATGCTCCAATTGAATCTCATAGATCAATGCCGCGTCGATCGCCACATAGCGGTGTTTGCCGCGGTCGGCTGTTTCTTCGATCTCGTCGATGATCCGCTCGACCATCCGGGGATGCACGATCCGGTTCAATTGCTGCACTTTTCCGTCATCGACAAAGACGACCGAGCCCAACTGCTTGCGGTTCAGCTTGCCGTTGCGGTAGAACACGTCATTCCCGAATATCTGCTTGATCTCCTCCCGTACATTGGCATCCTGATCGACCACATCTTTGGCCACCTGGTCGGCATTGATAATTTTCACGCCCATTTTTTCCAGGAAGCCGGCCACCGTCGATTGACCGCAGCCGATCCCGCCGGTCAGGCCGATCAGGGTAATTTTCTGGTTTTTTCGCGCCATGCTGTCAGTATCTGTTCTGGTCTTTGCCATAATAATCCCGTTTAGAAATTGTATGAAATGGACAGGCGGTTCACAAAATCATTGACCGAGTCACTGCCCTGCCCGCTGATAAAATCCGGCCCTTCGAACAGGAAATTGTCGTTGATGTCCAGGTCGAGCAAAAACCGCCCCAGCTCAATCCCCACCCCGACAGACACGCCGAACTTGGAATCTCGTTTCGATGTCTCGGTTTTTTCCCCGGAAGGCAGCCGGAAAGTGGTCTTGGTTTCCTGAATCTCATGAGTGGCGCCCAGTCGCAGCAACAGCCAGCGCTTGGCCCGGGTTTCGCCGCCGAGATAGAACGCCGGCATATTGGTTACGCTGACGGTTTCCTTGCCGACATTGGCCGCATCAAGCACATTCTGCCGGATCCCGAATATTTCCGTGCCCAGCACCACCAGATTGCTCTCGTCCAACTGGTAATGAATGCCCACCCCCATACTGAAATCGAGAAAACTGGAGGTGGCATCGACCAGGTCCCGCACTAAATCGGTGGAAAACTGGTTGATCACCACTACCGGCACATACTGCATCGGCCCGTTTTCCGGCCCCAGGAAAAAGCGCCCGGCCACTCCAAAGCCCAGCCCTTCCCAGGTGGTGGTGGCGCTGCCAATCTTGCTTTCCAGGCTGGGCAGCCCGAAGTAAGCGCCAAAATCGTAGCGGTCATTTGAGACCCCTCCGGCGAACTCGAAATAGCTGGCCGATTCGCTGATGGCGCTAATTGTGGAGTCGGTCGTCTGATCATTATTCTCAAACGCGAAGGAAACGCGAAGTCCCAGGTTGTTTTCCCCCACTTTAAAAGCGACCAGCACATCGGTCGCATCCGAGAAGGATAGACCGCTGCCGGCAATTTCCGGCACTGGAACATCAATGGTGCTATTCATGTAAATCGCGCCCAGGGCCCGCAGGCCCAGCGGCAGGTGAATACCGGCACTGAAAGAATCTTCATCATTTTTGACACGCATCTCGGTGATGATCAGATTGTTATAACGGTACAGACTGCCGGGGAACAGTTGCAGATTGGAATTGTCATAGGTAAAACGCCCGGTTTTGCCCATCGAAAAAATCCGGGTTTCCGACGCCATCGCGCTGCCGTCCCAAAGCAGCAGCAGACCGGCCAGAACAACCATCGTATACCTGAGATACTTTTTCATCAAATTCTCCTTTATGGTTTCCCTACCCTACGCAATATCTGATTTAGCACTGCATCAACATCTTTTTCGAGCCTTAAACGCTCCGCACAGATGATCTTGATTCCGACAGGTTATTGATTAAAAAACTAACACTTGCTTCAAAATAAAGCAAGCTGATAATATAGAACTGCTGTGCCGCTGCTTGGAAAGGGCTTGTCATACGGATGTGGATGGGTTAATTTGTACTTTGTTGATGAGGGAAGGGATGGATTAAGGATTAAGGATTAAGGATTAAGGATTAAGGATTAAGGATTAAGGATTAAGGATTAAGGATTAAGGATTAAGGAATGGCTACTTTGGAGAGAGCAATTGAGATCGCCGCCCGGGCGCACCGGGGGCAACAAGACAAGAATGGCGCACCCTACATTCTTCACCCGCTGCGCATCATGACCCGGATGCCCACCCTGGAAACGATGATCATCGCAGTGCTGCATGATGTGGTAGAAGATTCTGATGTAACATTGAACGATCTGCGAATGGAAGGGTTTAGCGACGCCATCGTCGCCGGGGTCGACTGCCTGACCCGCCGCAGCCGGGAAGATTATGCGGATTATATCGAGCGGGTAAAGCAAAACCCCCTGGCAGTGCAAGTTAAACTGGGCGACCTGGAAGATAATATGAATCTGCAGCGGCTTGACCGTCTGAAGGAAGCCGATTTTAAGCGGGTGATGAAATATCACCATACGTTTCAATTGCTAAAAAATCTGGTGAGCGGTCAATGATGCATCAGAAACCTGCGATGACGGCCGGCGATGATACCTTGCCGCGAGTGCAAACCGGCCGCACGGATATCAGCGGTCTGGATATTTTTTACCGCCGGGCCGGTGAAGGCGGGGAAGCGGTGATACTGATTCACGGCGCCGGCAGTGCCCATTCCGGCTTTACCTGGAAGCACACCCTGCCGGCCCTGGGGGCGCGTTTCCGGGCGGTGGCGCCGGACCTTCCCGGCTACGGCTTGAGCGCCGGCCCGGATTGGGAAGCGCCCGGTATGGGTTCTCCGCTGGCGTATCATATCGACTTTATTCCCCGGCTGCTGGACCGGCTCGGCCTGGAGCGGGCGCATCTGGTCGGCAACTCCATGGGGGGCGGACTTTCCCTGGGGGTGGCGCTCGCCTATCCAGAGCGGGTGCGCAGCCTGAGCTTGATCGACAGTTACGGCCTGGGCACCCAGATGCCGGGCGGCATCTTCACTTACGCGCTTTCCCGGCTCCCATATTTTAACGATCTGCTCCGCCTGGTGCTGATTCGCAGCCGTTTTTTGGTAAAGCTGGGATTGCGCCAGCTCCTCGCCCATCCCGCCCGGATCAGTGAAGAACTGGTCGATGACGCCTGGGAATCGGTGCGTATGAAACTGGACCACCCGGCCTGGATGGCATTCCAGCGTCATGAATTCACCCCGCGCGGGTTACGCACCTGCTATCTGGATCGCCTGAAGGAAATTCGCTGCCCGGTGCTGATCGTCCATGGCGCCGATGACCGGCTCCTGCCGGCGCGCCATTCCCGCGAAGCCCACCACCTCCTCCCCCACTCCCGCCTGGAGCTCATTCCCGGCTGCGGCCACCTCCCCTCCCGGGAACACCCGAAAATCCTCAACGCATTGCTGATCGAATTTCTGGAAAACACCGTGCCTGAGGTGTAACATGAAGCTCCAGAAATGGCAATTGCATTCTTCTTTTATCCACGGGTTACACGGATGAACACGGATGCTGTTTTCCGTGTTCATCCGTGTAACCCGCGGATAAAAAAGTTTTCTTGTTGTCTTGTGAGCAGGTCGGCATTAAAATTCCGGTTTATGCTTAAATTTTCATTCCAGGCCGGCGTTGTTGGTCGTGAGGAATGACAGGTCTCATTATTTGCAGGGAAATGCCATGTCCGAATTCAGTTTGTATCTACAACTGGGATTTCAACATATATCCGATATCGCCGGCTATGACCATATCTTATTTATCGTCGCGCTGTGCGCTGTCTATGAGCTGCGCCAGTGGAAGCATTTGCTGATCCTGGTCACCGCCTTTACGATCGGACACTCTATCACCCTGGCGATTGCCACCATGGGGGTTGTGCTAATTCCTTCCCGCATCGTCGAATTCCTGATCCCGGTGACGATCTTCCTCACGGCGGTGTTCAATACCATGGGTCAGCGAGCCCTGCTGCCGGGACGGCGGGTTAATCTGAATTATTTCTTGGCGCTTTTCTTCGGGTTGATCCATGGCATGGGTTTCTCCAACTATCTGCGGGCGCTGCTGGGGGAAGAAGAGAGCATTCTGGTGCCGCTGTTTTCGTTTAATCTGGGACTGGAGATCGGCCAACTGATGATCGTCGCGATCATCCTGACGATCTCCTACCTGGCCCTGAACACCTTCCGGGTCAAACTCCGGGAATGGACCCTGTTCATTTCCGGAGCAGCAGCCGGCATTGCGCTGATCCTGATGAGCGAGACCAAATTCTGGTAATGGCAACCACCCAAACAAGGAGTGTTTTTATGGGAATAAACCGTTCAAACCATTTTCGCCCGAAGATTCTGCGGCGCTACCTCGGAGCATTATCGATATATCTTCTGCTGATCTTCACCCTGGGAGGCTGCAGCCATACCCGCCCTTATTACCGCAAGGATATCGCAACCGCGCCGCGTTCGGTGGACGTATCTGCCGATCAGCTCCGCGCCCGCCTGCTGCTGATCGGTGACGCCGGGTCGCCCCGCGAGGGCGAGCCAGTGCTGCAGACCCTTGCCGAATGGGTCAACATGTATCCCCAGAAAACCATGGCGGTATTTTTGGGCGATAATATCTATCCTGACGGCATTCCCGGCGTCAAAGATCCGGCCGGTCAGGAGGAAGCGAAAGCGCGCATCAGCGCCCAGGTTAATACCGTCAAAGGCACGGCGGCGCGGGCGCTGTTCATTCCCGGAAATCACGACTGGGCCCGGGGCCATCCGGACGGCTTTCGTATTCTCAAGCGCCAGGAGGATTTTGTCAACATCCTGCTCCCGGGTACCGACAATTTTTTGCCCAGGGACGGTTGTCCCGGCCCGGTAGCGCTTGACTGGGAAGGGGTTCGCATCATCGTTCTCGACACCCAATGGTGGCTGCACCGCCTCGACCGCTTTGAGAATCCCTGCGCCCTGAATGATAGTACCGCAGTGCTGGCGGAGCTGACCCGGCTGCTGGAGAGCGCCGGCGATCGGGAAGTGGTCGTGGTCGGCCATCATCCCCTGGCCTCCCGCGGTCCTCATGGCGGATTCTTTACCTGGAAGGATCATCTCTTCCCCCTGACCAACCTGTCAAATGCCGCCTGGCTGCCCCTGCCGGTGATCGGATCGCTCTATCCGATCGGCCGGCGCTACTGGTTTAAAACCCGCCAGGATATCTTCTCTCAAACCTACGGCGATATGATCAACCGATTGAATCGAGCCTTTTCCGCCCGCAAGCCCCTGATCTATGCCGCCGGACACGATCACAGCCTGCAGGTGATGGAGGGCGCATCGATGGCAGAATACACCCTGGTCAGCGGTGCCGGCTCGGAGGCTAAAGCCACCGAGGTCGGCCATAAAAAAGAGACCCTGTTTGCACACCAGCATCCGGGGTTTATGGTGGTAGATTTTTTAAATGATGGAAGGGTGCTGCTGCAGGTTGCCGAGCCGGGTGCAAACCAGACACTGCTGGCCCACTGGCTGCGCTGAGGTGCGAGTGGTAATGTTTTTTTAAGATGCTGAATACGACTGGATACTGGATAAAACTCTTGTTCAGTATCCGGTATGATTTAATTATTGAGATGACCCCTATACAGTTTTAGTACACTTCCAGATCCACAAGCCGCATATTGTCCACTCCGATGGTATCCCATTTACCTTTAAATTTGCTCCAATTGAGGTCAACCCACATCTCGGTCTCATAACTGCCGGACATCCACACGCCGATAAAGCGTTTCTGCTTCTTTGCGTTATAATACACCTCAAAATCGATCAGACGGAAGCCTTGCTCCTGCAGCCCTTTCCGAATGGTAATAAACGATTTCCAATCCACATCATCCAACCATAAGCGGGATTCCTGGGTCCCTGCGTGGAAAACGCCGACATACTTACGCACACCGCGCTCCACAAAGGTTTCGATATCAATCAGGCGATATCCTTCTTTTTCCAGGCGCTCCCATTCCCGCAGGAATCTTTGCTGATCGCACGGCGCCACCAGCCGCTGACTGAGATTCCGTTGACGCCAGACGCCCAGGAATTTCCGTTCCTGACCCTCTAGATAAGTTTCAATATCGATTAGTACCATATTGCTGCCGTTAAAAACTTCCAGGAACTTATTCCATGAATGCATCCGCACCATCGAACTATCCCTTCCGGAATGCCACACCGCATAATATCGCAGTACCCCGCCGGACTGCATGACCTCAACATCATGAAGACGGAAATGTTTTTTTTTCAACTCTTTATCGGTTTCAACGAATTTATGGTAATGCACCCCGACCAGTATTCGTTCCTTCTCAAAATTGAAATGCCAGAGTCCGGCGTAATTCTGCCCAAAGGCGGCCGGGGAGCAGATGATAAACAGGGCCAGCAGAATCGCCCGTAATCCGGCAGCGGACAGGAAAGGAGAGGTAAAAAAGTTGGATTGCATTGAAATTGTAATCGACCGTAAGCAGTTCATGCCCACCTTCACAAAACGCATCGTCATTTCCTCGCCGGGTTAACGATCTATTTTTGATGGGATAATATACAATAATTAAACCGAATCGCAAAGGGAAGTTATCAGCCTCCCGGCGGAGACGCCGGAAGGCGGGAGAGCATATTGGTCTAGCGATGGCGCATCTGCACCAGCATCTTATCAACCAGCCCGACCGCGGAAAGGGCCAGCAGGGCAAACAACACCAGGTGCCAGCGACCTTCGGAGAGCAGCGGCAGGTCTTTCACAAAAGAAGGCACCAGGGAGATGCTGCCGCTGCGAAAATATTCCATCAGCGCACTGCTCCAGTCGGTGAACACCAGAATGCTGGCCAGGGCAACCAGTCCGAGCAGCACCATTAAACCGTTCTCCAGATGGTCGAAACGATAATTTTTTTCTGCTTCCACCCGGGCAGTAACGGAATTGACAAAATTGGCGGACAGCATAAAACCCGCTTCATCCGCCAAGCCACGATAGAGCTGTTTGTAAGTGCTCAGCGCCTGCCGGCAGTGCGGGCAGTTACCCAGGTGTTTATCCGCCCACTTGCGGTCCAGGGCAGCGTCTTTATCCAGGTATGCCTGCAATTGTGCTTCACTGAGATGTTCATCACGCTTGTCGGTTACCATAATTCCTCCGCCGGATATTTTTCTATTATCCGTTCTTTTAACAGCTTCCTTGCTCGAAAAAGATAACTTTTTACGGTGCCATCAGGCAAGCTCATAATTTCTCCGATTTCCTGATAACTCAAATCATCCATGTGGTAGAGCGTTAAAATCGCGCGGTATTGCACCGGCAGTTGCGCGATCTCCTCATGGAGAAATTTATACATTTCTTTGTCGCTCACGGTTTCATCGGCTAACTTCGCCCCACCCGGCACCCGGTCCAGGTAGCTTTCTTTATTCGGACTGGAACCGCTCTCCCCGGATTCAGCAGGGGCAAGGTCTTCATATAACGGCACCTTTTTCTTCTTTAAATAATTGATGCAGGTGTTATAAGCGATCCGGCCAATCCAGGTGGATAATTTTGATTTCTGCTCAAATTTGCTCAAATTCTGATAGACTTTCACAAAAACATCCTGGCAAATTTCCTCCCGGTCTTCCTCATTATGCACCATTCGGAACACCACATGACAGACCAGCCGCTGATAATCTTCAACCAGCGCCTGGAAGGCCCTCATATCACCGGCAATGATTTTTTCGATTCGTTCCTGTTCCTGGTGCATGCGTAAATCCCAGTTGATGGGCGATAGTCGAATGGGGTTATAAATTATTAAATTGATGGGTGAACAGACCCCGCCCATTTTTCGACTCACATACCGCTTTCCCTATCGTCACTTACCCAAATAAATCTACCACTTTTCAACAGACAAATCAAATGAGATAATGTTGCAAAGATTTTGTTGCCAATGCGCAATGAGCAATACCAATTCGCTCATACTGAGCACCGTGTAACGCTTTATCGCATGGGGCAAAGGGCATGGGGCATGGCGCCGTAATGTGCAAGCGCAGGTTCCGACACCCGCACTGTAATACACAATGCCCCATGCCTCATGCAAAAGCTCTCCGCATTACACAGTCCTCAGTATGAGCGAAAAAAAATATCATTTCATCTGCAACATTATGATTTTCTCCCGGTCTATTGCGGTGTAGCATGAAGGATGAAAGTAAAGTTACCAGCAAAACATACTCATAATTAAGGAGAAGAACATGCATAATCCTGAAATCATTATCGTGCCGGTGATCTTTTTCGTTTTTTATATGATCATCAAAACCCTCTCGGACAACCGCATCAAGCGCATCTTGATCGAGAAGGGCCAATTGGACGAGAACACCAAATTCCTGCAGACGCCCGCTGCCAGCGATCCGTTGAATGCGGTAAAGTGGGGTACAGTGCTGATCGGCATCGGCCTGGCTTTTTTTATCACCGAACTGTTTCCGCGGGATATCAGTGACGGCGGGTTGATCGGCATGATCTCATTCTTCGCCGGTGTGGGCTACCTGGTTTACTACTATATGGCGAAGAACCGCGATCAAGGGAATAAGGGCCTGTAAGCGCCAAATTGGCGAAAGACACTCACGCCAGGAACACAAAACGCCTGGAACTGAGTGTGGCCGCAACCAGACAGCTGTGTTAAATTCACCGCAGAGAGCGCAGAGAGCGCAGAGAAAAACACTCTTTAACCGTTTAAATCTCAGCGACCTCTGCGAGCTCTGCGGTGAGAATCATGTTTTGGTTGCCCTAAACACCTTTTCTGAAAAAATTAAAGTGAGGGTAACGTGAAATTATTATATGCCAGTTATAAAATAATCCTATTTATGACCGCGATGCTGCTCCTGATCACCCATCAGGATCTGCGTGCGCTGGCGCCGGATGGTCGTATTTCCCGGCAGGACAGCAGCGCCGGCAGCACCTCGGGTGATACATTCTCCGGGCAGGACGAGATGGTGCGTTTTAATGAAAAGCGCGAATTCAATTTTTACACCACGCCATTCCACAGCCTGAGCGCGAGCATCAAAGGTGAGGTGAAATTCAGCGATGATTTTCAAGATATCATCGGCATCTCGCCGGGCGGTTACTTTATGATTAAGGAGCGTCGTCTGTTCACTACCGAAATGCTGGAGGTCACGGCCGGAAGCGACAGGAAGCCCCATTTCCGCTACCGCCTGCGCGGCCGGCAGTTTGACTACGACGCGGACGCCCGGGCCTGGATGCAGCAGGTGCTGCCGGAAGTGCTGGAGCGAAGCGGCATCCTCGCCGAGAGCCGCATCCGAAAGTATATGGCCAGTGATGATGTTGACGCTGCGCTGGGTGAGATATCGCGATTAAGCAGCAATCATTTAAAAGGCGAATACTATCAGATGCTGGCCGGGTATGACGGACTGTCTGATAAAGAGCGGATTGAACTGATCCGCGCCGCCGGACGGGAAATCAGCAGCAGCAGCGAACTCCGCGCCACCCTGGAAGGCATCATGGAAGCGATGCCGGACACGCCGGATGTTAATCAGGAACTGCTTTACAGCGCCGGTGAGATCTCCTCCAGCTCAGAAAAAAGCCAGGCGATCCGTTCTGTGGCGCAGTCCCGCACGATCGATCCCCGAACCGCTGCAGCGATGGCCGGCATGATCGAAACAATTGCTTCCAGCAGCGAAAAATCGCTGGCCTTGCGCACCATGGCAGTTCATTGCCGCAGCGATGAAGCGGCTCTGACCTCCTACCTGGAAGCGGCGGAGACCATCTCCTCATCATCCGAGCGGGCGCAGGCGCTGGAGGCCTTGATCGAAGCCGCACCGACCTTCCCGGCAGGCTGGGCGCAGTTGGCCGCCGGTGCCGCCACCATCGCTTCCAGCAGCGAGCACAGCCGGGTGCTGCGCAGTGCGGCACAGGTATGCCCCAGCACACCGGACGTATGGAGCGCGTATTTCAACGCCGCTGAACAGATCAGTTCCTCTAGCGAGAAGGCCGCGGCGCTGCAGGCAGCCTTGGAGCGGGATGACTTCACCGGCGCTTTTTTGGCGTCCGCTTATCCGGCCGTCATCTCCGTCTCCTCCAGCAGTGAAAAAGGCCGGGTACTGAGCAGCGCCGCCGCCATTGTGCTGCCGGAAAGCGCCGCCGTCGATGCATTTTTAAATGCCGCCGCCACTATCAGTTCGTCTTCCGAGTTGGAGCGGGTGCTCACCGACCTGCTCTCACGGGCGGACCTCCCCCGGCCGGCCCTGCAGGCCATCGGGCAATTCACCGAACAGCATCTGCACAGTAGCAGCAGCCGGGAAAATGTACAACGGTTGGTATTGCAGCGGATGGGGGATGCGGAGAAGGAGTGATGGGGCATGGGGCATGGGGCATGGGGCATGGGGCATGGGGCATGGGGCATGGGGCCAGAGAAAGCTGTTCGAAAAATTGGGAGAGACCAAGAAAAAAATCTGAGTTTTGACAGCTCTTGAGAATAAAACAACAGACACGCGAATTTCGAAAGGGATATAGAGGCAAGAGGCTTCAAAGATGGCAAATACTTGATAAAACAACCTAACCGCGCCATGCCCCATGCCCCCTGCCCCATGCAAAAGAAATCAATCCCCCCCACCCTCATCCTGCATATAGGTCGACATCATCAAGTCGCTTTCTTCTTCCTCATGGGTGGCGATCAAATCGAAGATGGCTTGAATATCGCTGCAGACTCGGGCGATTTTCTCCTCATCTTGTTCTTCGACCGCCTTCAGGTCACGCAGCACCGCTTCCAGGCCTTCCTGGATTTGCTCGTGCTCATCTTCCAGTTTTTCAACTGCACTGGAGCGATGCGGCGCCACTCTCAGCACATCATGCATAAAACCGCCTTCTTCTTCCAGATCAAAATGCTTCTGCATGTCGGTGCAAAAATCGCGCAGGGTCCACAGAAGATCCATCCGCCATTTGGCATATCCTCCGGCAGGTATCTCCGCGCCGATCATGCCTTTAATGCGGGCCATCTCCTCCTTCATGTGCTCGTGTTCTTCTCTGATCTTCTGAGCGATGTTGCGTTCGTCTAAAGGCATGGGAACCTCCAAGTAGTTTGAAATTGAAATGACAGTCGGGTGAATGAGTTGATGGGATGTAGGGGCGAGTCGCGACTCGCCCCTACATCCCATCAATCCTATCAATGCCCTCCCAGTCCGGCAAATCCCATAAACGCCAGCGAGAGCACCCCGGCCACGATCAGGGTCAGGGCCGCCCCTTTGATCACTTCCGGCACATCGGACAACTGCAGTTCCTCGCGGATGCCGGCCATGATCACCAGTGCCAGGGTAAAACCGGCGCCGGCGCCCAGCGCAAAAGCCATGGACTGGAAGAGATCATACTGCCGGTTGGTTTGAAAAAGCGCCAGCCCCAAAATGGCGCAGTTGGTGGTAATCAAAGGAAGAAAGATACCCAGCGCCCGGAAAAGGGCCGGGCTGAATTTTTTGATGATCATTTCTACCAACTGCACCGTCGAGGCAATCACTACGATGTACGAGATCAACTGCAGGTACGGCGCATTGATCGCCACCAGGGCATTATGGATGCCGTACGCGCATAATGAGGCGACAAACATCACAAAGGATACCGCTCCGCCCATGCGTGCAGCGGTATCGATCTTGCCTGAGACCCCCAGGAACGGACAGATACCCAGGAATGAGCTCAACACAAAATTATTGATCAGACAGGCGTTCAAAAAGATAAACATATGAGATTCAGATACCATGATCGCCTCAAGCTGCTAATTCGGTTTGTTTTTTGCGCTGCTTCAGCCAACTGAAAAGCAGCAGCCATCCTCCCAACACGAAGAAGGCGCCGCCGGGCAGGATCATCACGATCCAGGGTTCGAAGCTCTCACCAAAGACCGGGATACCGGCAAAAGTACCGTTCCCGAGCACTTCCCGCACCACCCCCAGGCACAGCACCGCAATGGTAAAGCCGCCGCCCATGCCCAACGCATCGAGCACCGAGCGCCCCAGGGTGTTCTTGGAGGCAAAGGCCTCGGCGCGGCCGAGGATAATGCAATTCACCACGATCAGCGAGATAAACGCGCCCAATGCTTTGTGCACCTCGATGCTGACCGCCTGGATGGTATAGTCCGCCACCGTTACAAAAGTGGCAATAATCAGGATATAAGTAGCGATGCGCACCTGCTTGGGAATCAGCTTGCGCAACAGGGAGACCAGGGTGTTGGACATCAGCAGCACAAAGGTGGTCGCCAATCCCATCACCAGGGCGTTGATCACCGAGTTGGTCACAGCCAGTACCGGACACATCCCCAGCAGCTGCACGAACACCGGGTTTTCCTTCCAGATACCTTTCAGGAATGTATCCATATTCTCGGGCGGTTTGCTTGTCGAGGTTTCCGGCATCAGTCACCTTTCTGTAATTCGGGTAATCGCTGCACAATCAGCGGGATATTTTTGGCGGTACTCTCCCGGAGCATGGCGGTGATCGCCCGGGAGGAGATGGTTGCCCCGGTAATGGCGCTGATCTGCCAGGGATCGGTTTTCTGGCCGGACTTTACCATTTCCAGGGGATTGACCAGCACATCGCCATCAGGATTCAACTTCACATCCAGGGCTTCAAAATTGTCCAGGAACTGGGGATCCTTTTCGATCTTATCACCCAGCCCGGGGGTTTCGGTGCTTTGCAGCACCTTCATGCCCACCACCGCCTCTTTTTGGGGATCGTAACCGTAAATAACCCGGATCACATCCTGGAAACCCTGGCCGCTGGCTTCTAGCGCCACCCCGGCCAGTCCGCCGCCGGATTTATAGCAAGCATAGAGTGTCAATTGTTTGGGGTCGGCTTCTGCAACTTCCGTGACCTTTCCCGCCGCGTCGACCGTAAAAACACGCTTGGTGGCCGCACCGGGAACCACCTCGAAAATCGCTTTTTCCAGCAGCCGGGCCTTATTGTCCTGGATAAAGGGGAAGGTGACCTGATAGGTAAACACGATCAGGATGCCGGCAATCAGCCCGATGGCCCCCATCGCGCTGATCATCTTCCCGCTGCCGGCCTCCGGCGCTTCTTCCGGGAAGGCAGGTGGAACTGGTTTTGTCGTTTCCGCGTCGGTCATAATTTCTCCTCCCCATCATGAATGATAGGGCTAAAATCCCTCATCCTCTATCCTTTATCCTTTAACCTTCATCCTTTAACCTTCATCCTTCATCCTTTATCCTTTTTTCTGCTCTCCCCATAAATCCTCGCTTGCGTCACCCGGTTGATCAACGGGCTGACCGCGTTCATCAGCAGGATGGCGTACATCACGCCTTCCGGCAGCCCGCCATAGGTGCGGATCACCATCACCAGCACCCCGATGCCGATGCCGAAGATCCAGCATCCCCGCTGGGTGACCGGGGAGGTGACCGGGTCGGTGGCCATATAGATCGCGCCGAGCATCAGTCCCCCGGAAAAGAGGTGGAACATCGGAGGGGCATATTTCAGGGGATCGACCCAATGCAGAATGCCGGCAAACACCGCCACGCTGGCAAATACCGCCACCGGCACCCGCCAATTGAGATAATTGCGCCAGGCGAGGTAGATCCCGCCCAGGAGAATGATCAGCGCGCAGGTCTCCCCCAGTGATCCGCCGGTATTGCCCAGCAGAAGCTGCAGCGTATCGGTCGTCTGACCCGCAAATTTCATCTGTGAGAGGGGGGTTGCAGTGGTGACAGCACTTACCGTGGTTTTGGCGAAGGGCATCCCGAACTGGGTCGGATAGAGCCGCGCCAGGCTTTGCCAGCCGCCCTGTGGCACCCAGGTGGTCAATGCCACCGGGAAGGCCGCCTGCAGAAAAGCCCGCCCCACCAGGGCAGGGTTGAAAATATTCGACCCGACTCCGCCAAACACCATTTTCCCGATGCCGATCGCCGCCACCGCCCCCAGCAGCGCCATCCACAGGGGAATCGCCGGAGGCAGCACCAGGGCCAGCAGCAGGCCGGTCAGGATGGCGCTGCCGTCGGCGATGCTAAGCCGGCGCCCGCGCTTTCCGCGACTGAACACCCACTCGGTGCCCAGCGCCCCGCCCACACAAACCAATATCAACAACAATGCCCCCAGGCCGAAATAGTAGATCGCCGCCAAACTTACCGGCACCAGGCTATAGATCACCTGGCGCATGATGGTGGGCATATCGTCTTCCTGTTTGAGAAACGGCGACGAGGTCAGGAGTAGTTTCACTTCCGCTGCTTTCATCCGTTTAACCCGCTTTCTTACGCGCTTTGGCCTGTTTTTCTCTCAGCAGTGCTTTCGCCACCCGGAAGCGCTGCACCAGGGGAATGTTAGAGGGACAGACGTAGGAACAGGAACCGCATTCCATACAATCGAGGATATGATAATCCATCATTTCTTCATATTGCCGCACTTTGGCAAGGGCGCCCAGGCGGCTGGGATTGAGATACACCGGGCAGGCATCCACGCAGCGTAGGCAGCGGATACAGGGATATTCCTCCCGCTCCTGCACTTCGACATCGGTCAGGCACAGAATGCCGGAAGTGCCTTTCATGATCGGCACATCCAGATGCAGTTGGGGGGCGCCCATCATCGGCCCGCCGAAGAGGATCTGGAGGGTGTTCTCTTTTAGGCCGCCGCAATATTCCAGCACATCGCTGAGCTTGGTGCCGATCGGCACCAGCAGATTGGAGGGGCGATTGATCCCCGGGCCGGTGACGGTGACGATGCGTTCGATCAGCGGCTGGTTGAGCTGAAAAAGCTGCCCGATAGAGGCCAGGGTACCGATATTATTGACGATCACCTGAATATCGATCGGCAGCTTCCCGCTGGGAATCTCGCGGTTGAGCACCGCCTCGGTGAGCATTTTCTCCGCGCCCTGGGGATATTTGGTCTGCAGCGGCACGATTTCGCAGTTCAGATCCGGCGGCAAGGTTTTGCGCAGGTGGGCAATCGCATCCGGCTTGTTCGATTCGATCCCCAGATATACCCGGTCCACCCCCAGAATGCGCTGGGCAATGCGAATCCCCAGGAAAATGGGCTGCTCGTTCTCCAGCATCAGACGATGGTCGCTGGTCAGATAGGGTTCGCACTCCACCCCGTTGACGATAAAAAACTCCGCATGCTTGCCTTCCGGCACGGTCAGCTTGACGTGGGTGGGAAATGCCGCTCCCCCCAAACCGACAAATCCTCCGTGCTGCACGATGTAGAGCAATTCCTCCGGTGATAAATTTTCCCATTCCAGGCTATACTGGTTGATCAGGGTCTGAGGCGAATAAGGATCGCGTTCGATCACCATCGACTCCACCATTTTCCCGGATGGATGATGGCGCAGTTCGATCGCCTTCACCCGTCCGGCAACCGAGCTGTGCAGGCTGGTGGAAATATACCCGACCGGCTCGGCCAGAAGCTGTCCGCGGTAGACTTTATCCCCCACCTTCACCACCGGCCGGGAAGGGGCGCCGAGGTGCTGGCTGAGCGGCAGCACGTATTCATCTACGAAGGGCATCCGTTCGATGGCACGGTCACGACTCAACTCTTTATAATCGTCCGGATGAATGCCGTGCCGGAATGTTTTTGTTGCTTGGGTAAACCAGGAAAACATAGCTGCCTCATTAACCGATAAATTTTCCGCTTTTGATCCGCTGCGCTTCCATCAGTTCCATTTCCCGGGCGCCGGAGATCACGATTTCCGGATCGGGGACAAAATCGAGCTTTTCATCGAGACGTTTGTATTGCATCGAATTTAAGATCACCTTCATCGCATTCAGGCGCGCCCGGTGCTTATCGTTGGACCGGATGATCACCCACGGCGCAGTGTTGGTGCTGGTGCGCCGGAGCATCTTAAATTTCATATCGGTGAACTCATCCCAGCGGTCCTGAGCCTGCAAGTCTACCTCGCTGAGTTTCCACTGGCGCAGCGGGTCGTTGCGGCGGCGCTCGAAGCGGTGCTCCTGCTCTTCTTTGGTAACGCTGAAGTAGAGCTTGATCAACAGGGTGCCCTGGCGCACCAGGTCTTTTTCAAAACCGACCACCCCGCGCATAAAATTGTCATATTCTTCTTTGGTGCAGAAGCCGAACACCGGCTCCACCATCGCCCGGTTGTACCAGCTGCGGTCGAAGAGAACGATCTCGCCGCCCCGGGGGAACTGTGCGACATACCGCTGGAAGAACCATTGGGTGCGCTGCTCCTCGGTGGGTTTGCCCAATGCCACCACCCGGTAGCGTTTTTCGTTCATGTAGCGGGTGACCCGCCGGATGGTGCCCCCTTTACCGGCAGCATCCCGGCCTTCAAAGACGATGATCATGCGTTGTCCGGTCTCTTCCAGCGCTTTCTGCATCTCGATCAATTCCGCCTGATAGGGCCGCAATTCCAGCTCCCGGCGGTAGCGCTTCAGCGCCTTGCGGTGCCGGGTTTTCAGTCGCAAGTTATCCGCTTTCAGACGCAGATAGTCCCGGCGCAGCTCCTCCAGATCCAAAGGCGGGGCTTCTATCTCTTCCGTGTCCTGATCCACTTCTGCCGGGGGCATTTCCGGTTCTTTATCGTTGATTTTCCGCATCATCAAATTCCCTTAACTCGAAAGGTACCGTTCATCGTTCCTCGCCCGTTTCATTCAATTCACGCATAAATTGGCTGAGCAGGGTATCATCGTTCTCCATTCGGCATATTTTCAGCAGCTTTTGGGTCAGTTGGGCATGATAGCGCTGCCATTGTTCCGCTTCCGCGGACTCCTGCGCTTCCCGGAAAGATTGTTCCAGGGCATCCTTTTGCGAAGCCAGCTCGGCGGCAAACGCATCCCGCCATTTATTGGGGGGCGCCTCGATGCCTTCCGACATGATGCCGGCCATCTCCTGGAGCAGCCGCCACTGCAGCCGGCGACTCTCCACCAAGCGCACGATCGACTCATCCACCACCACCCGCAGCGCTTTGCGGTCGTGGTCGAAGACATAGACAAACGGTTCGCGCTGCTGCCGCTCAGCAGGATCGAGTTTCAAATAATCGCTTAGCAGCGTCATACGGTCATGCCATTGCTTCTTCTTCAGCGGCTTGAAGGATTCATGGAAGCGCCCTTCCCGGGCGGCCCAATCGCCGCAGGTGAAAGGCAGGTCCCATTGGTCGGTCTGCTCCGGTCCTTCATTAACCCGGTACTGCCGCACCACCCAATCCTTTTCCGGTGCGGGATTGCCCTCCAGGCTGAGGCGATCGATGAAGTGATCGCCAGCGGCGGGATTATACTTGAACAGCGGGAACACCCGGCTGTCCACCGCAAATTTTTCCTGTTGCGGGGCATATCCTTTGGCCACGCCGTGATCGTGCGGCTCGGTGGCTTGCAAGTGGAGCAGGGCGGGACCGCCGAAGCGAATACCCTCCATCACCCCGGCGATCAGATGCCCGGGATAGCCGGGACTGCTTTGCAGGGTAAAGCAATTGGGATAGCGCAGGGCCATCCAGCCCAGGGCGGCTTTCCCGCTGGCTTCCACCACATCATCCAGGGTATTGATCACCGCAATCTTCAGGGGTAAGGTTCCGGAGAGGATTTCCGCCAGCCCGCCGATTTGCTGGCCGGCCAGGGTGACATCGTCAAGGATGGCGATTACCGGAGGGCAGGCTGCCCGCTCGTCTGAGCTGAAGTCCTCCCAACTCAAGCCATTCAACATCGCATCGTGCTGCGCGGGCTGATAGGCATCTTCCAGCAGCAGATCGGCCTTGCGCAGTTGCCGGAAGGTCTCCGCCATCTGCGCGGTGATCCCGCCAAAGACCCCGCGGGAGGCCGCGGCGATATTGTCGCCGGCATAGTTCATCCAGGGGGCGGCGAAGGGATTGTAGGGATAGGTGCTGCTCCAGAAGAATTTCCCCTGATTGCCCAACAGGAGCACCATGCGGGTACGGCCGCCGGCGCCCAGTTCGTTATATTTTACCGGCAACGTCTTTAATGCGCTCAGGGCTTCATTAAGCAGCTTCAAGTGCTGCTTCTCGATTTTCGCACGGCCCGGCTTATCGTTGAGCAGCGCCAACACCTCACCGCTCTCCGCCGCGCCGGCTTCCACCCGGGAGAGCCGTTTGCTGAATTCGTCGAAGTCGTTGATCTTTACGGCGCTGTCCAGCTTCCCCTGGATCCGGGCTTCCAACTTGCTGATCCGCTCGCCGATCTGCTGCTGCAGCGTCTCGAAGCGGGGTTGCATCTCCGCTTCCACCGCCGCCAGCAGCAAGTGGATGGCGGTGCGGGCCCCGCTGCCGGGAAAGGCTTCATCTCCTCCGGGCAGGGTGTGATAGATCTTGCGGCGGAGCAGGTAGCGCATCATGGTTTCCGGTTCTTCTGCCACGACCACATCCCTCAATTGTTCGAAGGACAGCTCCGGCAGCGACATCATCACCTTCCAGCTACGGCGGTATTGAGCGACCAGATCCTCGGTCTGGGGAACATTCTCCAGGGCGGCTTCCGGGCAGATATTCACACAGGTGGCGCAGCCGCTGCAGGCGGTTGGATTGACCGCGATGGCCAGCACCTTGCCGCTCCCTTTCTCCTGGCGGTGCGCATTGTCAAAAAAGACGGCCGTGCGTACAATCGGAAGGTCCTGCACTTTTTCCTGCAGCAGGGCAAATTCCTCTGTCAGGGCCTTGGCTTGATCTTCTTTCGGGTTCATTTTCTCCAGCAGCTGCCGGAAAGCTTCGGCAAGCAAATCCCCTAAGTAACGGTATTGGCGCAGATCATCTTTGGAAAAAATCTGATAGGCCTGTTTCCCGAGGTGGCCGCTGATCCGGGAAAGCTGCAGCGGATCGTTGCCGTCCTGTTTGCAGAGCGCCAGACCGGTCTCGATCAATCCCGGGAAGTCCTGGATGCTTGCCGGCAGGGCGGTATCCGGGCAGTGGGTCCAGCAGAGGGCGCAGCCGCTGCAGCGTTCCGGGATCAAGCGGGGCATATCGCTGCGGATGGGGGCTTTGTCCTTGAAGGCGCTGCTGCGCGCCGGCAGCAGCCCGGAAGCCAGGTAGGGGTCGGTTAGCAGCAGATCGCTTTCATTGTTTTCATAGTGCAGTCCCACCGTATCCCACAAGCGCGGCAAGTCGAATACTGTCGACTCCGGTTTCGTGACCTCCTGCACCGTCCAGGGCGCGTCCCCTTCCAGCGGGGCCAGGCCGACAAAAGCGGGCAGGGTATCCCAGGTCACGGTCTCCACCGCCGCGGCGCCCGCTTCAAACGCCGCTTTGCTGCCCTCCGCCACCAGGCTATGCATTTCCAGATTGGCGAGGATTTGCTGTTGAAAATCATCGCGCACGGCATCGGCGGCCTCAATCGCCGCATCCTGAGCCACCCGCAAGAAGGCGCCGATAAAGGCGATGCGGGTGAACTGATCTCGATATCCGGCCATCGGGGCGGTTTTGCGGGCCACTTTCACCGGGTCTACCACGAACAGGCGCAGTTGCCGCTCGCGGATCTGCACCCGCACGCCTTCCGGAAGACTTTCCCAGAATGGCTGCGGCGCCAACGGGGAATTGATCAGCAGGAATCCGTTTTTTTTCACCAGGGAAAGATCGTGTAGATAAGCGCTGTTGCTGGCCACCTGCCCGTCCAGCAGATGGGGGCCGTAGAGCCAGCCGGTCGCTTTGCGGCTGAACATCATCCCGAGCACCCGGGGCTGCCCCTTACCGCCATCCTGCATCTCCGGGGCAAAATACACCTGGGGATAGCCCTGCCCGTGCAGGGAGCGGGCCAGGGTTTCGCCCAGCGCTTCCGGGTCGTATTTGTCGGATACGATCATACGGATATGATGGATATCCGCTTTCTCGGCGCCGAGTTCCCGGGTGACGGCCAAGGCATGACGATGCAGATCGGGATACGCCTGGTACAGCGTCTGGCGGGCGAGGTCGAGCTTGGGATAGCGGGTGGGCGTCTGGGGAAATTGCACTCCCAGGTAATAACGGCGCTGCCCGGTGCCTTCCGGGAGCATATTTTCCACTGCCGCCAGCAGTTCCGCGTCTCCCGGCATGCTGCCGTCCAGCCCGTAAATGCCGGCATACAGCGCCGGCCGGTCTTTAACCTTATCATAGACGGCATGATTGGGATAAGGCAGAGCACCGGCAGTGCTCAAACTATTCTCCAGGGCCTTATCAAGGCACAGGCGTAATTCGGCGGCAATCGGCAATTCCTGCTCCAGGGCGGGACGGGCCTGTTCCAGCACGGTTACCCCTTTAAAACCTTTAAGCAGTTTCGATATCAGTCCCCCGGGGAAGGGGCGCAGCAGACGTATATTCAGCACCCCCAGCTTGATGCGTTTTTCCCGGCGCAGATAGTCGGCCAGCGCCTCCAGGCGGGGCACAATCGCTCCCTGGGCCACCACCAGATAGGCGGCATCATCCACCCGGTAAGCTCCGACGCGGTCATAGACCCGCCCGGTC
The DNA here is from genome assembly GCA_020635015.1 of Calditrichia bacterium. GTDB lineage: Bacteria > Calditrichota > Calditrichia > RBG-13-44-9 > J075 > JACKAP01. The sequence continues at coordinate 629,289 of JACKAP010000003.1, forward strand.
AATTCTCCAAACGCCTGCAGCGCCTGTTCGATCAGCATGACCAGATGGTCATCGAAATAGAGCGCCTGCCCCGCATAGGTCTGCTGGCGCTCCGGACCGAAGCGGGCACCGCTGCCGGCAGGGCGGTCGGGGTCGAGCAAGCAGGGAATGCGGCGGCGCTGCGCGCCGAACAGCATCTCCTGAGCGGGGGTGGGAGCGTCAATCTCATCTTCCGGCGTGCCCAGGTATTTCGTCACCAGTTCCGGCTCCACCTGTTGAAACGACTGGAACGCCCGGGCGGTAAACGGCCCGTCAAGGCCGACGATCCCCGGACGCAGGGCGGTTTCCGCGATCCGTTGGGCGATCAGGGTCAGATCCTGCACTTCCTGCACATCACGGGCAAAAAACTGGAAATAGCCTTTGTCGGCCTGACGATAATAGGCTTCGTGGCCGCTGACATCGATCGCAGCATCGGCGGCTTCGTTGCAGGGGAGGTGCACCACCAACGGCAGCAGGCGGTGCGGCGCCAGGCGTTCGGTTTCGCTTACCGCATGGGCACCGGCCAGGGCCAGGGCCCGCCGGCCGCTCAGGGCCAGGCCGCAGGCTTCCGGAACCCCGCTGTCGATCCAGGTCGCGCCGCCGAGAGCGGCGGTGCGGGTGATGGCATTGTATCCGCTGTCGAGAGCGGCCGTTCCCGGGAAAGCATGATCGGCTGATTTTTTGCTTTTTCGAAAGAGCATCGCTTCTTCTCTCAGTTCACAGGCATCGCGATTTTAGTGATTTAGCCAGACAATCGCGCCGGTAGGGCAGCGCAGGGTGGCAATTTCGGTTTCGTTGTGGGCCATCTCGTCATTGATCACCGGCAGGTTATTCTTCATAACGATCAGGCCTTCCGGGGCGTCGGCGGCACAGCGGCCGCAGGCGGTGCAGGCCACCTGGCAATTCTCCAGGATACCGTCCCCTTCCAGCAGAGACTTGCAGCGCACGAACAGTTGCCGGTTCACCGGCACCAGTTCGAACAGCCCTTTCGGGCAGATCTCGACGCAATCGCCGCAGGCGGTGCACTTGTCTTCATCCACCACCGGCAGCAGGGTTAAACTCATGTGAATTGCATCGAAGGTGCACACCACCTCGCAATCGCCCAAGCCCAGGCAGCCGTAGGGGCAGGCTTTGCCGCCGCCGGCCACCGTCGCGGCGGCGCGGCAGGATTCGGCGCCTTTGTAGATTCCGGCGGTCGTCGCTACATCCGTCCCCCCGGCGCAGTGAAGGCGCGCCACCCGGCGTACGGCCGAGCCGGGATCGATCCCTAGATAGCTGGCGATATAATTGGCGGTATCCACCCCGCCCACCGGGCAGCCGCTGGGCTGCACCGCGCCGCCGACCACCTGCTCGGCAAACGCCCGGCAGCCCGGCAGTCCGCAGGCACCGCAATTGGCGCCCGGCAGCATGTCGGTCACCCGGTCGATCCGCGGATCTTCATACACCTTCAGGCGGGCATTGGCCACGGCCAGGATCACCGCCAGGGTGATGCTCAACCCGGCGATAAAGGCGATTGCTGTAAATGCGCTCAATTGAACTTCTCCGCCCGCTTGATCAGCTCCTCCAGTCCAGGTTCATCCGGATGCTTCGGCTTACCGGGGTGGATGATTCGCACCGGGCATTTCTCCGCCGCTTCTACCAACTGGCGGAAAGTGCCGGCATTGATATCTTTGATAATTGCCTGTTTATTCTCGTTATAGGCAAACATTGCCTTGTTGGTGTTGATGCAGTCGTTACAACTGGTGCAGAGTGGGGTATCGATGTAAGGCTCATCAAAAGAGAGCGCTTCTTCCTCCTCCACCTCTGCTTCAGCCGGTGCCGGGGCAGGGCTTTCCGCAGGGGATGCGGCCGGTGCTTTTTTGGGTGCCGGCCGGGGGACCGGAGGCGCCGCAGGCATGGCGGTCGCGCTACCTTCACTCAGCAGTCCTGCAGCGATCCGGGAGACGATCTCCTCGGTCAATTGCCCAACCGTCTGCGCCATTTCCGCATGGTGCTGTTCGGAGAGATCGGAAATTTCACGCGCTTTTTCCGTTTCCAGCCGTTCTTTTTCCGCAGCCAGCACCGCCGCGACATGCGAATTATTAATGCCGCCCAATTCCTGCAAAGCCTGCCAATTGGCGGCAACCTGATAGGTCAAACGGATCACATCCTGGGTCGGCACCACTCGCCAGAGCAGGCCGTCTTCACCGGCCATCAGGATAAAGGGGATCTTTTCATTACGCTTGCCCTCCGACAGGTCGAGATATTCGCTCACCGGCAGCATCTGGGGTGGCCAATCGGTGCGCGGCACTGCCAGGAACTGGGAGGATAGAGATTCTTCCTGAGCGAGGAAATCGGCAGCGGTAAATGCCATCATGGCGGTTTCCGTTGTGCTGTCCTCCTGATAATGCAATTCGTTCTCCGGCCAGCGGCGATCATTTTGCGGGGTGCGGCCGATGCTGAAGCGTTCGGCCAGGCCGCTCCCCAGGTCCGGCTGACAGCGGAATCCCGGCAGGAGGCGCGCTTCCAGCGCCGCCGCGGCATTGATATACTGAGCCAGCGAATCATCTCCGGCATGCCGAGGGTGATAAACGGCAAACAGGGCCGGGCCTTCAAAAGCCAGCCCGACCTGGTAGGCCTCCAGCAGCGCCTCGGGATCGGCAATCGCTCCCTGGAAGACATAGCTGTTCTGAAGATTCAGGGCCATCTGCGGTAGGCGTGCGGTCCAGGCATTCAACGCAAGCGCCGTCGAGGAATTGGTGTGTGGTTCCGTCAGACTATCCTGCCTACCGGGGTGGGAATTAACCGACGGATCCACCGCCGCGGCCGACTCGCAGATCTGATCAATTTGGAAGAGCACTTTCACCGGCATATCCGAGGCGAGAATTTCGATCAACAGCGCTTTATCGGCATCATTGAGACTACCGCTCTGCAGGTGCAGGATCACCGGAGGAAAGGCCGTCATTTCCCGGTGATTGAGATAATGTTCGTTAAATCCGGCAAAATAGGGATCGTGTTTATCTTCCCGATAGCGGTTGTCGACTTCCAGGCGGGCAATACGCACCGCTTTGAAAAACGCGGTCAGGTCGGCACGGCGTTCATAATAGCGATTGAGCGCCTCCCGGCAGGTTCGCACCGGTGCATTCTCCGCTGCGCCCGTCCGCCCGCTGCCCGGTTCCACCAACCCGTATTTTTTCTGCATTTGCGCGATCACTTCCCGGGCGGCACGGATCCGCTCGCGGCGTGGTTCGGGCAGCAGGCTCACCGGCTGACTTTCGGAAACAATCTCGGCAAAGATGTCGGCGTCCAGCTCTCCCAGAGCGGGATCACTCAGAGCGGCCTCGCTGTGATTTTCCGTGCGGCCGGGGTCATCCGGCTGCGCTTCGCTGCCCAACAGCCCCTCCAGGCGGAAGATCAGTTCATGCATCTCCTTTGCCAGGCGGGTCGCGTGTGTATCCCAGGCGCTTTGCTGCGCGTTTTGCAACAGCAACAGGGGCACCCGGGGATGGCAGGCATAGAGCTCGCCGGCATCCGGAAGCGTTTCCGCGATCGTATTCAGCCGGGCGGCGATATCTTTCCGGCGCTCGGCGGTCAGGTTCAGCGTCGACAGCACGGCATCGGCGGCCGTCTGCCACTGCTGTTTCAGGCTGCCGGTATTTGACTGGTCCAGCTGGCTTTTAATGCGGGATTCTACCGCCAGCAGAATCCGTTTCAGGCGTTGCCCCTCATCATCAGCGGCGCAGTGGGTCTCTGCCAGTTTGTCCACCAGCGACTTCAGGGGTTGACAGGCCAACCCTTCGGCCCCCTGGCTGAGGAACAGCGGGAAATGGTAGCGTACCGCCGTTGCATCCCGGTAGGCATGGAGCAGGACGGGGGTGAGCCGGTCGATGCGATAATCTTGCTTCTGGTAGGCTTTCGGGCGGATACCGCTGAGAAAAAATAGCAGCAGGTTCGCGAAGTGGTTGGAGGCTTCCGTCGCGGTCAGCGCCGGAGGCACTTCCGGCAGGTGAAGTAACGGCGACTCCTTGTGTGCCGTTAGCGTTGAATCCTCCGCGGCTGCGGTCGCTGTTTCTCCACCTTTGCCCTCAAATTCCTCGCCGATAGCGGTCAGGGTATTCAGAAATGCATCATTTTCCGCCGCCGCACTGCCGTTATCCCCGCCATTGGGTTTATTTTGATCTAACGTCTTCACGGTTTCCTCTCCGGTTAAGATGCGGGCTGTACGCTGAATTTGTCAAACTCTTTCTCCAGGGCCTCCTGACGCATTTCGGGCGTAAAAATGCGTTTCGGGCGACGGATGTCTTCGTAACAAGGCACATTTTCGTTTTGATAGAGGATACCGACCGCAAATTTATCACTCAAAGTGGCATATTCGCGGGCTTTGACCATATCGGACGGATCATGTTCCTGCTGATTTTTATAGAGCTTACCGACCCCTTCACTCAACTGCAAACCGTTGGGATGGGTCAGCATCATGATATTATCCGGCTTCTGGAGTAGTTCGTTGAAGATCGTCGGCGTAAAGTGGGGACAGCGCTGCATAATCCGGATGAAGGCGAAACCGTGATGATGATACGCCGCTTTGATGACGTTGTGCAGCACTTCCGGGATCCACTCCACTACCTGGGCCACGAAGGACACATTGGTCACCGACAGCGTGGTCAGCGTCGGATTGAGGGCATCGAGGAAAGCCCCCTGAGGCGTGGTATTGCTCTTCAGGCCCCGAGGCGAGGTAGGCGATGCCTGCTTCTTGGTCAAACCGTAAATCCCGTTGTCATGCATCATCGCCACGATGTTCATATTATAGCGAATCGCGTGGATCCAGTGGGCGGTGCCGATACTGCAGCAGTCGCCGTCGCCCATGTTGACGAACACATGCAGATCCGGGCGGTGCATCTTTACCCCTTCGGCGATCGGCAGGGCGCGGCCATGCAGACCGTGAAAGCCGTAGGTCTTCATATAGTGCGGGAAGCGGCTGGAGCAGCCGATACCGGAAACGAACACGGTCTTTTCCGGGGGAAGCTGCTCATCGCGGCAGAGCTTCTGAACCGAGGTCAGGATGGCATTATCGCCGCAGCCGGGACACCAGCGCGGGATGTTGCTCTGGTAGTCTTCCATCGCGTAATAATCTTGTTCAAAATTGACGATGCTTTCGGTGTCTATGCCAAACATGATCTTACCTTTCGATTAGGGTGTCGATTTCAGTTTCTTTGAGAGCAGCGACTCTTTCCCGCATCATCTGTTCGATGGCGCCGGGTTTGATCGGCTGACCGTGCACATTCGACCAGCAGTCGGCATCGACCAGGTAGCGTGCCCGCAGCAGCCAGGCCAGATTGGCATAGCGGCGGTTGTCTTCAGTGATCATCTCATGGCGCGGATCGTCGGAGTAGTTGATTTCTACGGTGATCACTTTCTTGAATTTTTGCATAATCTCTTTCAGTCCCGAAGCCATCGGCTGGAGGAACTTCAGATGCAGTGACGATACGCGCAACCCATCGGCGCGTGCGCGGTCGACCGCCTCCTCGATGGCGCCGCGAGTGCTGCCCCAGCCCATCACCAGCAGATCGCCTTCCGGATCGCCGTAAACCGTAGGGGTCTTGAGCGTTTTCTGGAAGGCGGCAAGCTTCAGACTGCGGAAATCGCAGCCTTCCTGGTTGACACCCGGTTCATAGGCCACTTTGGCATTGTTGGTATGGGCCAGGCCGGTAATGGTGTGCATCCCCCCGGGCTGCCCGGGAATAAAACGGCGGGAGAGGCCGGTTTTGGGATGCCAGTCGTAGGGTTTGGCCCCTTCCGGGATCGGGCTCTGGTCGATCGGCGGCGCCAGCCAGGCCGGATTAAACTTCGGGCGGGTGAAGGGCTGCTGGCCGGTCGCCAAATTGGCATCGGTCAGCACCACCACCACGGTGCGGAACGTTTCAGCGATCTTGCGGGCGGTGATGATGCTATAGAAGCAATCCTCGATGGTCGCCGGGGCCATCACCACCTTCGGGGTATCGCCCGGCTCGCCGAAGATCACCGACAGCAGGTCGCCCTGCTCCACCTTGGTCGGCAGACCGGTGCTCGGCCCGCCCCGCTGCACATCGACCAGTACCAGGGGAATCTCCGCCATCACCGCCAGGCCGATCAGCTCGGTTTTCAGGGCTTTACCGGGGCCGGAGGTGATCGTCACCGCACATTTCCCGGCATAGGACGATCCGATAGCAAAGGCGCAGGCCGCGATCTCATCCTCCGCCTGGTGCACGACGCCGCCGGCATTCTCAAACACCTCGCTGAGGTAGTGCGACGCCGATGTCGCAGGGGTAATCGGGTACATCGCGCAAATTTCCATCCCGGCGGCCATCACTCCCAGGCCCACTGCCACGTTGCCGTTGACCACGATCTGATGTTCCTCAATACCCGCCGACGGCACCCGGTAACTGAAATCCAGATTCTGCTCCGCCCAGTCAAACCCGGCGGTCAGCAGGTTCAGGTTGGACTCGATCACTTTCTCACCTTTTTTGCGGAAGGCGAAGCGCACCTGATCACTGGCAATTCCCATATCGCGATTATAAATATTGCACAGCAGGCCCAGCACAAACATGTTTTTCCCGCGCTGAGGATTATCGACAATTTTGAGGCATTCCGCCTCCATCGGGATCTCGATCACCCGGTAGCCGTCACTCACCAGTTTGTCGTAGGTTTCGGTATATTGCGCCACAATGGTGGGATCAAAGTGGGTACGCCACTTATTTTCCAGCAGAATCGTACAGTTCGGCTTCAGGTTGCCGTTAATCACCCGCCCCATCAGCGCTTGCTCGTTGAAGGCAACCACCAGGTCGGCATCATCGCCGGCATTGGTCACATAAAAAGAGCCGAGACGGATACGGATCCCACTCGCTCCGGCCGATGTTCGGGGAGGGGGCTCGATTTCCGCCGGAATGATCTCCACTGTCCACACCCCGTTACCGCTGCGGGCGGACAACGCACCAAAGGCCTGTCCGGCCGTTTGCGCCCCTTCGCCCGAATCGCTGACGATCTCAACAATATGCTCTTTCACTTCAATTGCTTTTGCTGACGAACCCTTCCCGCCGGCCGCTTCCTCAGCTTTTGATTTTCCCATGCCTGATCCTTTCTTTGTGCCCGTTACATTTTAAAAAGTAGTGTAAAGATAGTGTATCGACCTCCTTCAAACCCTTATATCTGTCATAAAAAAAAATGATTTTTATCATATTTTCAATAAAAAACACCATCAGAAACGGCATCTTGCATCCGGCAACAAAACCACCTTGCATTCGTGGCGAGTTGGGAAAAAGCAGGACTACAGTTGATATAAACCATCATAATTCTGCAGCGGATCGTTAAACGAATGTAATCAGTAAAGCACCCCGGACAATTTAAAGGACATTTTTCTGACATCAAAACCATTTTCCGGGCAACTTGTGTCATTGCAGAAATTCCCGGCGCTTGCCGGGAATTTCTGTGATACCGTTTGATAATCAATTCAGCGTTGTATTTTACCTCCCCAATCGCTACATTTTCGGCTTACTAATTGCTCATGCAGCGTCACCAGGGTAAATCGCCATGGCAGCCTATGCAAACCATCCGCACCCTCAGACATTAGTATGAGCAGAAATCAAAACGAACCAAAATGAGGGAATAAACCGATGGAATGGATCACCGATCCCCAGGCCTGGATCGCTTTGCTGACCCTCACCGCCCTGGAAATCGTGCTGGGCATCGACAATATCATCTTCATCTCCATCCTGGCCGGGCGGCTGCCGGAACATCAGCGCGACCGGGGACGCACGTTGGGACTGGGACTGGCCATGATTACCCGCATCCTGCTGCTCCTCTCCCTCACCTGGGTGATGAGTCTGACCGCGCCCCTCTTCACCATATTGACCAACGAAATATCCGGGCGCGATATCATTCTGGTGCTGGGAGGATTGTTTTTGCTGGGTAAAAGCACTCACGAGATACATCACGCCCTGGAGGGCGAAGCGCATGACGGCGCAAGCAAAAAGGCCGTCACCTTTCTGAGCGTGCTGGTGCAAATCGCCCTGCTGGATGTGGTATTTTCGCTCGACTCGGTCATCACCGCGGTCGGCCTGGCCGAGCACCTGCCAGTGATGATCCTGGCGATCGTCATCGCAGTGCTGGTGATGATGCTCTCGGCGAAAGCGATCGGCGAATTTGTCGACAGCCATCCCACCATCAAAATGCTCGCGCTCAGCTTTCTGATCCTGGTGGGGGTAGCGCTGATCGGTGAAGGATTTGACTTGCATATCCCTAAAGGTTATATCTATTTTTCGATGGCGTTCTCGGTGATGGTGGAGTTGCTTAACCTGCGCATCCGTAAGCGCAGCGCACAGCCGGTGCGCTTGAAAAAGCCTTTCAAGCAATGAGGGATGTTTATTGGTACAAATTTATGAAAATTGATAATGGGTGTATGGGTTGATGAGTTAATGGGTAAAAACGGGCGCTCCCTACAAAGTCATTAACCCATGAACCCATACACCCATTAACCCATTATCTAAAGAATCTCCTTTCCGGAGGAAGCATGATACTAAAACACAAGCGGTGGGATAAAGACGATCTGGCGATGCTACTCGACAGTTACCGGCTCAGCCATGAGCAGTTTCAGACCCTGACCGGCATTCCGGCCAAACAATTGGAGCAGTGGCTGAGCGGCAAGAGCGAGATCGACAGCGTGTCCTGCTTCGCGCTGGACCGGATTACGCAGTTGCTGAAGGATTTTTTTGTGAAGCGAGATTGAATAGACGACTAAAAATGGATTGATAAATATGCTGTGCATTGAGTCTTTTGCTGTTATAGATTTCTCACAAACTACGTTCGAAATGACGGCGTTGTGTCATTCCGAGGTACCAGCCGAGGAATCTATAATTTTAAAAGATTTAATATTTCAGTATATCTAATCTCAACCACCGGAAACCTGGAGCAAATCATGTTTAAGTTCTACATTCTGCTGCTCGTATTGCTGAGCGGCGTCCTGTTCGCTCGAGAGAGTGAAGCCGTTCAGCGCCTGACGGTGTTTTTTACCAATGACCTGCATGGCGGCATCGTGCCGCAGAAGGCGGAATTTTTAAACCCGGAATTTCCCCCGCTGTTGGGTGGCGGCGCCTCCGCCGCCGGGATCATCCGTCAGGTGCGCCGGGAGGCGGAGAATAGCGGTGCGGTCACCCTGTTGATCGACGGCGGCGACACCTTCCAGGGCACTCTGGTCGGCACCCTCTCCAAAGGGGAGGCGGTGGTCGAATACATGAACCGGATGCAGTATGACGCCACCGTGCCGGGGAATCACGATTTCGATCTCGGCAAGGACAATCTGATCGAGCGGATCAAACAATCGCAGTTCCCCTGGATCGCCGCCAACATCTATGATAAGGAAACCGGGAAAGTGTGGAAATGGGTCAAGCCCTGGGTGATCGTAGAGAAGCAGGGCCTGCGCATCGGCATCACCGGCACCGCCACCACCGGCACGGCGACGATGAGCTTTCCGGACAACATCAAGGGTCTGGAGTTCCGCCACGAAATCCCTGCCTTGCAGCAGTCGGTGAACGAGTTGCGCACCGAGGGCGTCGACCTGGTAGTGGCGCTGGTGCATATCGGTCTGCCCTATGACACCCGAGAAGGCTATGAAGAGTTGCAGCAGCAGACCCGTGAGTCGGTGATGGGCGACCATTACATCAACGCCATGGAAGTAGCCCACTTCGTAAAGGGGATCGACATTCTGCTGGGCGGGCACCTGCACCGCGGCTACCAGCAGGCCTGGGAAGATCCGGTCAACCATACCATCTGTTTACAGAATTACGCCAACGGAGGCAACCTGGGCTGGGTAGACTTCAATATTGATCCCGCCACCAAGAGCATCGCCGGCTACGACTATGCCGCTGATGATAATGCATTGCTGCTGTTGCAGCAGGATCAGTTTTGGCCGGACAGTACGATTAGCGAATTTGTGAAATCGCAGCAGGCGCTCTATGAAGCGGATTTTCGAGGAGTGATCGGGGAAACCCGCGCCAGCCTGAACCGCTCCAGCACCGGGGAGGCGCCGCTCAACGATCTCCTCTGCGACGTGCTCTGCGCGCGCACCGGATCGGATTTCTCTTTCATGAACTTCGGGGGGATCCGCGCCGACATCAAGTCCGGCCCGGTCACCCGCGAGGATATCTTCAAGGTGCTGCCCTTCGGCAACGAGGTGGTTAGCTTCCAGGCCAAGGGCAGCTTCATCAAGCTGATCCTGGAGCAGAAACTCAGCGGCAGCAGCCGGGGAATGGCCATTGGCGGCGTGCGGGTGGTGTTTAACAGAGCCCTTCCCGAAGGACAGCGGGTGGTCTCGGTGGAGATTGGCGGCGAACTGCTCGAGCCGGAAAAGATCTACCGCATCGCCACCACCGACTACCTGATGGAAGGCAACTCCGGCCTCTACATGCTGCGCCGCATCCCCCGGGAGAAAGTCGATTTCCACGGCATCCTGCTGCGCGATGCGCTGATCGAACACTTCCAGCAGCACTCCCCCATCTCAGTCAAGACCGACGGCCGTTGGAAGCGGGATGATGACGCGCAGGCGACGGAGGAATGGAAGGGGAAGTTTGAGTTTTAGTTGTCAGTTAGTGGCGCTCCAATTTGATGACGCAGGCGGCGGCGTTTTTACCGAGCGAGCTATTCACTTTCATTTCGATTTTCAGGATGGATTTCGGAATGATGTCGGCTATTCTGCAGTTATAGCGTATAACTGAATAGCTATCCATTGACATGGAGGAACTGGCAATGAATAAATTTGCCCAGGCTTTAGGTTTGGCGTTATGCCTCAGTTTATTTCCAGCAGCCTCCCATTTCGCCCAATCGGCCTACGACATTCAACTTCTCAGCCAATGGCGATTAAGCAATGGCAATACCACCGCCGTCTGTGTTGCCGGCAATTATATCTACACTAACACCTATGACGGTTTAAACATCCTCGATCCCTCCAATCCCACCTCACTCCGGCATCTGGGCCAGTATGTCATGTCCACCGAGATAAAGGGAATTTTCGTTCAGCACAACTATGCCTATATCGCAAACTACCTGGCCGGCCTGCGCATCATCGATATCAGCAATCCTGCGGCGCTCACCGAAGTAGGGTTCTATGATACGCCCGGAGCCTGCAATGATGTATTCGTGTACGGTAACTATGCCTATGTAGCCGACAACTATAGCGGATTTCGAATCATCGATGTGAGCAATCCCGCTTCACCGGATGAAGTCTGGCATTATAATTCGTTAGGTCCTGCCAGGACGGTCTTTGTTTCCGGTAATTATGCTTATCTCGGCGATAATCAATTGACGATCATCGATATCACCAATCCCGCGGCACCAATCGTGGTTGGTTCCTTCAACACCTACGATGTAACCCCCTTCGACATCGCCGTCTCCGGTCATTACGCCTACATTGCCAGCTACCAGAAAGGCCTGCGTATTATCGATGTCAGCAATCCTGCCGCACCATTTGAAATTGGTTTCCATGATACCCCGGGGAGGGCTTACGGCGTACAGGTTACCGGGAATCTTGCGTATGTGGCGGCCAGTTTGGCCGGCCTGCGAATCATCGATGTGAGCGATCCCGCCGCGCCATTCGAAGTCGGCGCCTATGACACGCCCAGTGCCGCCTGGAACCTGGCGGTCACTGGAAATTATGCGTACATTGCGGATACCAACGGCTTACGAATTGCCGATGTAAGTGATCCCAGCGCCCCCTTTAACGCCGGCGTTTTCAGGATTGGGACGCCCCATGAAATGGCCGTTCATCCATCCGAAAATTATGCTTATGTCGCCTGGGGAGGCAATGGGGTACGCATATTCGATATCAGCGATCCAACCGCTCCTGAGCAGATCGGTGTATACGACACGCCGGGCCAGTCTTATGGGGTACATCTCTCCGGCGACATTCTATGATGGATTTGTATCCAGCAATTATATGTTTGCGACCGATGCCGAGTCATTTTACATATTGAAGTTTGATTCGACCGCGACCGCAATCGAAGCAGATCCGCAGCTTCCAGCAACGGTTGTTTTAGCGCAAAATTATCCCAATCCGTTTAACCCGTCAACTACCATTGAATTCTCGCTGCCGAAGCATTATGATGCCGAACTGAATATTTTTGACGCCCAGGGTAGGATGGTGGAAACGTTACTGGCTGACCGGCTCAGTGCCGGCACTTATCAGGTTGAGTGGAATGCAGCCCGATATGCGAGCGGAGTATACTTTTATCAATTGCGGTTGCGAGATTCCGGCGCTGGTGCAGCGCCAAAGATCGTCGAGACCCGGAAACTGCTGTTTTTGAAGTAGGCTGAGGGCTGAGGGCTGAGGGCTGAGGGCTGAGGGGAAGTTACAAAAAAATACTTGACAGCAATACTTTTATGAATTTTCTTCGCCCTTCGCCCTTCGCCCTTCGCCCTTCGCTCTTCGCCCTACGCCACCATCTCCCTTACCTGCCGGGTATACAGGCTGTAGTAAAATCCCTTCCGCGCCAGCAATTCCTCATGACTGCCCTCCTCCAGAATTGCTCCCTTGCGGATCACCAGGATCCGGTCGCAGTGCTTGATGGTCGAGAGGCGGTGGGCGATGATGATCGAAGTACGTCCCTGGATCAACTGTTCGATCCCCTTCTGAATGCGCGCTTCCGCCAGGGTGTCCACCGAGGAGGTGGCCTCGTCCATGATCAGAATGCGGGGATCTTTCAGGATCACCCGGGCGAAGGAGATCAACTGTTTTTCTCCGTTGGAGAGGGTGCTGCCCTCTTCCCCCACCGGCTCGTGCAGCCGCCCGATCATCTCCTGCGCCCCGATCAATTCCAGGGTTTCGACAATCTTCGCCTCCGTGGCATCGTGATCGCCGTAGCGGATATTCTCGATGATCGTTCCCGAGAACACGTGCGGGGTTTGCAAAATCACCCCCAACTGGCGGCGGAAGCTGCGCTGGGTGCGGGTGCGGTAGTCGATCCCGTCGATATGCACTGTGCCGCTCACCGGCTCGTAAAAGCGGCCGATCAGGCTGGCGATGGTCGACTTGCCCTCCCCGGTCGGTCCCACCAGGGCGATCGACTGACCGGGTTCGATCACCAGGTTTAATCCCGGTATCACCGGCTTTTCCGGCACATAATGGAACTTGACGTTCTCGAACTCGATCTTGCCATGGATCGGGCCGAAATCCGCCGTGCCCGGCGCATCGATAATCTGCGGCTTCTCCTGGATCAGCGAGAAGATCCGCTCCCCGGCGGAGAGCGAGCTCTGCGCCAACGCGTAGAAGCGGGTAATGTCGAGGATCGGCTCGAAGATCATGGTGGCATAGCCGAAGAACGCCGCCAGCACCCCGATGGTGATCCCCTGGGCCGCCAGCACCAGGTTGCCGCCCATATAGATCACCAGTGCGGCGGCAATCGATCCCACCATCACCACCAGGGGCATGAACATAGCGGAATAGTAAGCCGCCTTGAAGGAGGCCTGGCGCATCCGCTGGCTGATCCGGCTAAATCCTCCGGCGGCTTTGGCCTCCTGGCCGGTCACCTTGTTGACCTCGATGCCATGCACATGCTCGTTGAACATGGCGGTCATCTCGCTGTTGATCTTGCGCGATTCCCGGGCGTAGGTCAGGATCAGCATGCGCAGCTTCATGGTGATCAACGCCAGTAACGGGATGGTGATCAGCACCATCAGGGTCAACTGCCAGCTATAAAAGAACATGGCTACGAAGCAGGCAAGGATCATGATCATCCCCCACACCAGCGACAGAAATCCCCAGGAGATCAGCTCGGTCACCCGGTCGGTGTCGGAAGTGATGCGTGAGATCAGCCAACCGATTGCCGCCCGGTCGTAATAGGCGAATGACAGCGTCTGCAGCTTGTTGAACATATCCCGGCGCAGGTCAAAGATTACATGCTCTTCGATGAGACCGGCATAGTAAATGAAGGTGCCAATGCCCAGCACCTGCAGCACGATCACCCCCAGATAGATCAAGCCGAATTGGTAGAGGCCGCCCAGCTCAAAATTGACGGCTGTTCCCGCTGTCACAGCCTCGCGGTAGCGCTCCACCAGCGGGGTCACCTGGTGATCGATGTAGTTCAACCAGATCAGCGGGAAAATGGCGTCGAGAATCGCCACCATCACCGCCGCCGCCACGAAGCGCACGAACCAACTGCGGTACTCCAGGGCATACCCGAAGATCTGCTGCAGAAACGGAATCAACGCCCCGCTGCTGCGAAATTCACGTTCTTTTAACTTTGTTCTCATGACAGGTCCTTTTTTCAGTTCTCCTCATTTAACCGAACACTCATCAATATCTCGTCTTCCAAACCGGCCTGGATGGCGTTGATTTCCCGGTAATAGCCCTCCTGCTCCGCCAGTTCGGCAGAGGTGCCTTCCTGCACAATGCGCCCCTTCTCCACCACCAGCACCCGGTCGGCCTGCTGGATAGAGGTGATCCGGTGCGAGATGATGATAGTGGTTTTGCGGCCCATCGGTTCTTTGAGCGCCTGGAAGATGGCGAACTCGGTGCGGGTATCCACCGCCGAGGTGACATCATCCAGCACCAGGATGTTGGGCAAAGCCGCCAGGGTGCGGGCCAGGGCTACGCGCTGCTTCTGGCCTCCGGAAAGGGTCACCCCTTTCTCGCCCACCATCGTATCATAGCCCTCCGGCAGCACATCTTCGATCTCATGCACCTGGGCGATCTCCGCCGAACGCAACATGTCCGCTTCCTCCAGAGCGGGGTTGGCATACGTGATGTTCTCCCGCACCGTGGTGGAAAACAGGAAGGGCGTCTGCAGCACCAGGCCGATCCGCTTGCGCAGTTGCTGCTTGGAAAAAAGGGCGATGTTCTGCCCGTCGATCAGGATCTCGCCCCGGTCCGGCTCGTAGAGCCCCAGCAGCAGGTTGATGATGGTCGACTTACCCGAACCGGTAGGGCCGATAATCGCCACCTTCTCACCGGGGCGGATGCGGAAGCTGATTCTTTTGAGCACGTTGTCCGGGGAGTTCTGGTCGTACCGGAAACTGACATTACGGAATTCGATTTCGCCCCGGAAATCCTCCTCGAAAGCCAGCCCGTCGTTTTCTTCCGGCTCGGCATCCAGCACCTCATAGATCCGGCTGATCGCCACCAGCGCCATTCCCATCTTGGAAAGGATCCGCCCGAACTGGCGCATCGGCCAGGCAATCATCAACACGTAGCTGTAAAAGCCCAGCAGTTCGCCCACGGTTATTTTCTGCGCCACTGCGAAATATCCCCCGGCCAGGATCGCGGTCACGATCTGCAGGTTGACCAGGAAATCCGACACCGGCCAGTAAAAGGCATGCAGCTTCATGTGGCGGATACCGATGCGCAGCTTTTTCAGGTTCTGCTCCCCAAAGCGGGACATCTCGAAATCCTCGTTGGCATAGGCTTTCACGACCCGAATGCCGTTCAGATTTTCCTGAACAATGGTGTTGAGCTTATCCGCTTCGGTTTCGTGCAAGTCCCACACCTTGCGTTCCTGCTTGAAGAAGAGGTAGCTGCCCGCCACCAGCACCGGACCGAGCGCGACGGAGATTAGGGCGTACTGCGGGTTGATGGAATACATCATGAAAAATGAAAATCCAAACACCGCGGAGATGCGCACGATTTCCACCACCTGGTTGAGGATAAAATTCCGTACCGTATCAATATCGCCGGTGCTGCGCTGGATCAGCTCCCCTTTCGACACCCGGGTGAAGTAGCGCATCGGCAGGCTCTGGATATGGGCGAACAGCCGGTCGCGCAGGCGTTTGACTGCCTGTTCAGTCGATGAGGCCGAGAGCCCGCTGGAAAACAGCAGCAGCCCGCCGCGCAGCAGCGAGATGGCCATGAAGAGCAATCCCAGGCAGGTCAATATCCATCCGGCATTTCCCGGCTGGATATCCGGCAGCAGCGCCAAAAACTGGCGGGCGATAAAATCGCCGGCGGTAATGCTGCCCGCCGCCTCGTTTTGGAAAAACACGATCACATGGTCTACCGCAAACTGCAGCACCCGCGGTTCCAGGCTGCGCACGAACATGCCCATAATCAGCAGCAGCGCAGACAGCAGATAATGCCATTTCCAGCGATCCAGCACGTTAAAAAGACGTCGTAAATTGAGGAACATAAACGCTCACTCCCTCAGAATTTGCTCTAATGACGAGCAGGTGATTTGTTTGTATTAAAAACTCATTAGCCACAGAGGCACAGAGTTCACAGAGAACTGACAACTGAAAATCTCTGTGTTCTCTGCGTCTCTGTGGCAAAAAAACATTCTCGCAAATATGAAGCATCGCAAGGTGAAAGATCTCTCAATGAATGATATTTAATGCAAAAAAAAAGCCGCGACCCTGAATCCGGCCGCGGCTTAAAAAGTCCGATATCGAACATCCTAACATTTTCGATGGGAGCTGTGCCATGGCCGGTCACCGGCATATCCGCCGGATACACGGGTTGCATCAAAATCGATGGTTTGGTCATACAGATGTCCGAATATCACTATCATCTCCTTTGAAAAGAGTGAGCGTCCGTCACCGGCGATTCGTTGATTTTGAAGGTTATCGTAATTTTGAGCGATCAATCTTAAGAAAGGTTAATGATGGAGTCAACCTTTTTTATTTTTTGTGGATGGGCGAAGGGGTGGATGGGTGGATGGGCAAAGGGCAGGGGGGCGTGGGGTAGGGTCGCGACCCTACCCTACATTCATGTTGTTACCCATTACCCCATTAATCCATCAACATGCTTTCATTGCTGTTTAAACGCCGCAATCGCCTTCGCGGTAAACGCCGACAGCACCAGCTTCCCGCTCATCTCTGCGCGGGATTCCAGTAGTTGATCCCACTCTTCGCTGCCTTTCCAGCAGGCGGCTTTCAGCAGCGCCATCGCTTCCGGGCTGCAGCCGGCGAGTTTTGCCGCCATCGCTGCCACCGCGGCATCCAGCGCCGGAATATCGGGATAGATATCTACGTACAATCCATGCCGTTTGGCCCAGGCGGCATCGCGCCAATCGGCATCGATCGACATGGCGGAAAAAGGGCCGCTGCCGAGCTTACGCTCTACCGCCGGCCCCACCACAAACGGCCCGATACCCAGGGCCAGTTCGCTCAACTTAACCGCGGAGCGCTCGGTGGCCAGGGCATAATCGGCCGCTGCCGTCACCCCGACCCCACCGCCGACCGCCTTGCCCTGGATGCGGGCGATGATGAATTTGGGGCACTTTTTCATCGCCAGGATCAACCGGGCAAAGCCCATAAAGAATTCCTTGCCCTGGGCAAAGGTCTGGATCGACAGCAGTTCATCAAATGAGGCACCGGCGCAAAAGGGGCCATCCCCTTCACTGCGCAATACCATCACCCGTACGGCAGGATTCTCACCTATATCCGTCACCGCTGCGGTGATTTCCTTGAGCAGCGCACCCGGCAGGGAATTTTTCTTGGGATGAAAGAAGGTGATGGTGCCGATCCCGTCGCGTATTTCTTTGGTTACCCGTCCCGTATCACTCATACGATTTCCTTTTTTTAGCCACGAATTTACCCGAATTTATCCGAATATTTTGCCACGGATACACCGGATGCACATGGATAGTTATATTCACAACTGACATTCTCATTAGTAGCAAAACCTAATTAGATCTGTCATTGCGAGGCGGTTTTTGCCGAAGCAATCTCCCGCCTGGTGCACCTTCCTGCAGTTGCGTTGGCAGCGTTTCGCCAAAAATTGCCGCGCCGCAAAAGACGCGGCTCGCAATGACAGCACCTGTTGACATCATCCCTCGCTCCACGCTCCACGTCCTTTTCATTCCGCAATCCGAAATCCGCATTCCGCATTCATCATTGCGCCTTGCACGCCACCAACGTAAGGATGGTATACACCGCCACGCTGACATTCTCCTGATTAAACACCTCCACATCCCATTCCACCACCCCCTGGCGCGGCTCATCCTCCCGGGGCTCTTTGAGGGTCTTGCGCTTGCAGGTCAGTTTGAGGTGGATGGTATCGCCGATATACACCGGCTCGATAAAGCGGAGATTGTCCATCCCGTAGTTAGCCAGCACCGGCCCTTCTCCGGGCCACACAAACAGACCCGCGGCGGCGGCGATCACGAAATAGCCGTGTGCCACCCGCTGCTTGAAGATATGATGTTTTTCCGCTGCGATCTTGTCGGTATGGGCATAGAAATAATCCCCGCTAATCCCGGCAAAATTGACGATGTCCGCTTCGGTGATGGTGCGGCGGTGGGTGGTCAGGGTGTCGCCGACCGCCAATTCTTCGAAATACTTGCGGAAGGGGTGGATCCGGTCTTCCGGCTGGGCGGCGCCTTTCATCCACTCGCTGGTGATATGGGTGAGGGTGGTGGGCGAGCCCTGCAGGGCGGTGCGCTGCATATAGTGCAGCACACTACGGATACCGCCCAGCTCCTCCCCGCCCCCGGCCCGGCCCGGCCCGCCGTGCACCATGTGCGGCAAGGGGGAGCCGTGGCCGGTCGATTCCTTGGCGCAATATTCGTTGACGATCATAATCCGCCCATGCCAGGCGGCGGTGCCCAGCACGACATCCTTTGCCACGGCATCATCGCCGGTGAACAGGGAGCCCACCAGGCTGCCCTTGCCCATTTTGGCCAGCTCGACCGCCTCATCGACATCGCGGTAGGGCAGCACCGTGCTCACCGGGCCAAAAGCTTCGATATCGTGCGGGGCGCGGTTGCGTAGCGGGTCATCGCAATACAGCAGGGTCGCTGGGAAAAAGGCCCCCTTCTCCCGGTCGCCGCCCAGGATCTCGAAATTATCCGGATCACCGTACACCCGTTCGGAGACCTCCAAGAGTTCATTCACCCGTTCGCGCACTTCCTTCACCTGTCCCCGGCTGGCCAGGGGCCCCATGCGCACTTCCTCGCGAGCGGGATCGCCCAGTTTGATCGACGCCAGGCGCTGCTTCAGCGCCTCCATCACCTCGTTCACCATACTGCGCGGCACGATGGTGCGGCGGATAGCGGTGCACTTCTGCCCGGCTTTGGCGGTCATCTCCCGCGCGACTTCCTTGATAAAGAGCTCGAATTCCGGTTTGTCCGGGGTGGCGTCCGGCCCCAGGATGGAGCAGTTGAGCGAGTCGGCCTCCATGTTGAAGCGCACCGAGTTTTCCACGATCGCCGGGTGCGACTTCAGCATCTTCCCGGTACCGGCCGAGCCGGTAAAGGTAACCACATCCTGGCAGTCGACGTGATCGAGCAGGTCGCCGGTACTGCCGCAGATCAACTGCAGTGCTCCTTCCGGCAGGATATCCGATTCGACAATTGCCTGCACCACCTTTTCGGTCAGGTAACAAGTGGAAGTGGCGGGCTTGACGATCGCCGCCATGCCTGCCAGCAGGGTCGGGGCAACCTTTTCCAGCATCCCCCATACCGGGAAGTTAAAGGCATTGATATGGATGGCACAACCTTCCAGCGGCACGCAGATATGACGTCCTATAAAGGTGCCGTTTCGCGAAAGGCCCTCCGGCGCACCGTCAACGTAGAACGGCTCATCGGGCAGTTCGCGCCGCCCCTTGCTGGCATAAACGAACAGGGTGCCGATGCCGCCGTCGATGTCGATCCAATTATCCGCTTTCGTCGCGCCGGTCATGGCGGACACCGGGTAAAACTCCTTGCGCCGGTCGTTGAGATAGAGCGCCAGACGCTTGAGCATCCGCCCGCGCTCATGAAATGTCATCGTGCGGAGGGTTTTCCCGCCGGTGCTGCGGCCGTACGCCAGCATCGCCTTAAAATCCAGCCCTTCACTGGAGACCGTGCCGATGGTTTCGCCGCTAACCGCATGATACACGGCCTTGCCGGCACCAGTCCCCTCCACCCATTTGCCGTATGCATAACTTTTGATTTTCATGGAAATTCCCTGTTAATGGGTTAATGGGTTAATGGGTTGATGGGTTGATGGGTTGATGGGTTAAAGAGTTGATGGGATAAAACAAATCGTGATTCGATCCTTCATTTATGTCGTTACCCATAAACCCATAAACCCATTAACCCATTAACCCTTTCACTCTTTCGTTTTTTGCCAGGTCTCATAATTCACCGCTTGCGGCGGCCGGTCTGGCGGCACCTCCCGGAGCGGCTCGCAAGGTTTTAACGTAGCGGCGAGCATCTTCGGCAGCGATTGGTATAATTCGGTGCCTTTGGTTTTCCAGGCAATCATCTCGCCGCTCACGTCCTTGATGATCCGCGCCGGGTTGCCTACCACCAGTTTGCGCGGAGGGATCTCCATGCCTTCGCGAATGAAGCATAGCGCGCCGACGATGCTTTCCGCGCCAATTACCACATGATCCATCACCACCGCATTCATGCCCACCAGGGCATTACGGCCGATGCGGGCCCCGTGGATGATCGCGCCGTGCCCAATATGAGCTGACGGCTCCAAAACAACCGTCACCCCGGGAAACATGTGGATGGTGCAATTCTCCTGCACATTGCAGCCATCACCGATCTCGATTCCGCCCCAGTCGCCACGGATCGCCGCCCCGGGCCCGATATAGACATCTTTCCCGATCACCACATTGCCGGTGACGGTGGCATTGGGGTGCACATAAGCACTCGCATCCACCACCGGCCGGTAGCCGTTGAATTCGAAAATATTACTCATGACAGGTTCATTTCCTTTTCACCGTTTAAACGTAATTTGCCTAACTCCAGCAACAGGTCGGAAAAATTCGGCAGGGTGGCGCTGTAGCAAATCATCTGCCCGCTGTTAATGTTGCCCTTCAGGCCCCAGCAACTGCCGTGCAGGATTGCCACTTCCTCTGCCAGCTGCTCTTTCAGGTCCCACACCAGCTTCCGGCGTTTTTGAGCGGCGCCGGCATCTTCGATCAGATTGTCATAGGTGATCAACACCAGTGAAGACATGACCGTATCCACCCGGGCCTCCCATTCCAGGGCGATCTCCACCACCTGCTTGAGGCGGCTGTGAACCTTCTCCAATGGCGTTTCCTTCACCCGCACCAGAATAAATTCGATGGAGGTTTTGGTCAGATTGGACACCTCGTTACGCTGATCTGCCGAAGGATTATCCAAGAATTTATCCACCTCTTTTCCGGGACCATATTTAAAGAATATATTTTCAGGATCGTTGTTGTCGGATTTGGGCATGGTCAGTTTTCAGTTGTCAGTTATCAGTTGTCAGTTGTCAGTTTTTTTGATACCGCAAAATTTTATCTCTTATAGTAATTCCCCACCCTTACAGGGAGTGGATAGCGGCGTGAAGCTTCCAGCAAACCCCGCAGGGGCGGTTGAGATACGCGCAGCCGTCTCTACATCTCACACCCGCTCAATAATGGTCGCCATCCCTTGCCCAACGCCGACGCACATGGTACAAAGCGCATAGCGCTCATTCTTCTGCTCCAGCTCGATCAGAGCGGTGGTGAGCAGGCGGGCGCCGGACATTCCCAGGGGATGGCCGAGGGCGATGGCGCCGCCGTTGGGGTTGACCCGCTTGTCGTTATCCGCCAGTCCCAGCTCGCGCAGGCAGGCCAGGCTTTGGGAAGCAAAGGCTTCGTTAAGTTCGATCACCGCCAGATCATCGAGGGTTAGTCCCGCCCGCTGCAGCACTTTCCGGGTCGCCTCCACCGGTCCCATGCCCATAATGCGGGGCTCCAGCCCCACCACCACCGAGGCCACGAACCGGGCGCGGGGTTTGAGACCGGCTTGCTTCGCTGCAGACGCAGAGGCGATCAGCAATGCACAAGCCCCGTCATTGATACCGGAAGAATTGCCGGCAGTGACACTGCCCTTCCCATCCGTACGGAAAGCCGGCTTCAGTTTGGCCAGCGATTCCCGGCTGGTATTCGGGCGGATGAACTCATCATGATTGAATACCAGCGGAGGGGCTTTGCGCCGCGGCACTTCCACCGGCACGATCTCCAGGGTCAGCCTTCCGATCTCCCGGGCGAGGTCGGCTTTCTGATGGGAACGCAGGGCGAATTGATCTTGATCGTCGCGGCTGATCTTAAACTGCTCCGCCACGTTTTCCGCCGTATTGCCCATCCCGTCCACCCCGTATTTCGCCGCCATTTGGGGGTTGACGAAGCGCCAGCCGATGCTGGTATCGAACATCTGCACATCACGGGCAAAGGGCACGGTGGATTTACCGAGCACATAGGGCGCCCGGGTCATGTGTTCCACCCCGCCGGCAATGAACAGATCGCCGTCTCCGCAGCGAATGGCCCGGGCGGCCTGCACCGCCGCGCTCATCCCCGAAGCGCAGAGGCGGTTGACGGTCTCTCCCGGCACCGTTACCGGAAGGCCGGCCAACAGGGCGGCCATGCGGGCGACATTGCGATTATCCTCTCCGGCCTGATTGGCGCAGCCCAGGATCACGTCGTCTATCCGGGCCGGGTCCAGGGAGGGATGGCGCCTTAGCAGCTCGATGATCGGGATCGTGGCCAGATCGTCAGTGCGCACGCCGGAAAGGGAACCGCCGAACTTGCCGATCGGAGTGCGCACCGCATCGATAATATATGCTTCATTCATACATCCTCACTTTCGGATTCCGGAAAGGTTGTAAATGTCAAATGGTTACATTGCTACATTGCTATTTGCCGGATGCTATTATTAATGGGCATTCGGGTGTATTCGTGGCCATCATTCCGAAATCCGCATTCCGAAATCCGCATTCCACAATCCCGTTTCATCCGTGGCTCAAAAACGTCTCTCCTTTCCGCACCTTGCGCCGCAACAATGGGCTGGGCCGGTAACGGTCCTCCCCATATTCTTTCTGAAGCCCTTCCAGCTGTCCCAGCACGGTTTTCAACCCAATCTCATCGGCCCATTGCAGCAGGCCTTTGGGATAATTCACTCCTTTGATCATGGCCTGATCGATGTCCTCGGGGGAGCCGATCTGCCAGAAAACCGCATCTGCGGCCTCGTTGATCAGCATGGCGAGGATGCGCTTAAAGATCTGCTCTCCCAGCGGCCGGTCCTGCCGCGGCGCCGGATTTTCTGCACCGGGGCGGTAATCATAATGGCCCCGACCGGTTTTCCGGCCCAGGTAACCCGCTTCCACCAGGCGCTTCTGGGTAAAAGAAGGGCGATAGCGCGGATCGTAGAAGAAGGCAGCAAAAACCGTTTCGGTAACGGCATAATTAATATCGTTGCCGATAAAATCCATCAGCTCGAACGGCCCCATACGGAAGCCGCCGATCTCCTTCATTGCCCAGTCGATGGTCGCGACATCGGCCATTCCCTCCTCCAACAGGCGCAGCGCCTCCCCGTAAAACGGCCGGGCGACACGGTTGACGATGAAACCGGGGGTATCTTTCGCCAGCACAGTAGTCTTGCCCCAGCGATCGATCAGCCTGCAGGTCGCCTGCACAACATCTGCTGCGGTTGCCACCCCGGGGATGATCTCCACCAGCGGCATCAGCGGTGCGGGATTGAAAAAATGCGCCCCGAGCATCCGCTCCGGCTTATCGCAGGAGGCACCGATAGCAGCTATCGGCAATGACGAGGTGTTGCTGGCCAGGATACAGTCCGGCGGGACAATCGATTCCACCTGGCTGTAAACATTCCGCTTGACGGCCAGATCTTCCACGATCGCTTCGATGATCAGCCCACAGGTGGCAAATTTGTACGGGTCGTGTGCAAAATTTATCCGGCCGAGAATCCCGTCTGCGCTACTTTGGCTCATTCGTTTTTTATCCACCTGGCGCTGGAGAATGGCGCTTAATCCGGAACGAGCGTTCTCCAGCGCAGTGCGGCTGCTGTCATAGAGCACCACCGCATGCCCGGCCGTCGCTGCTACCTGGGCAATTCCCTGCCCCATGGTTCCGGCGCCCAGCACGCCGATGGAAGTTGTAATGTCAAATTTTGGCATCAATTTCACTCAGCTTTAATGGCACGCAGATTTTCACAAATTTGACAGATTCACGCAGATGAAACTGTGTATGGGTGTATGGGTGAATGGGGAAAAACGGACGTCGCGTCCGAATTAGTGCACCCATCGACTTATCAACCCATCAACCCATTAACCCATCAACCCATCATCCCATTCACCGCCCTTTAAAATTCGCCTTCCGTTTCTCCAGGAAAGCCTGCACGCCCTCCTGATAATCTTCCGTCACGCCGGCGGCGGCCTGGAGTTCTGCTTCCTGGTTCAATTGGGTTTCCAGATCGTTCTGCAGGGATTGATTGAGTAAGCGCTTGGTTAAACCTAATCCACGGGTCGGTTGTGCGGCAAGGTGCCGGGCCAGCTTGAGCGCTTCTTCCGGGAGCGATTCAGGCGGATAAACTTTATAGATCATACCCATTCCCAGCGCTTCGGCGGCAGGGATCTTTTCCCCCAGCAGCATCATGGCGGCGGCGCGGGGCAGTCCCACCAGGCGGGGCAGGAAGAAAGTGCCGCCACTGTCCGGCACCAGGCCGATATGACAAAAGGCCTGCAAAAAAGAGACTTTCTCCGAAGCCAGCACAATATCGCAAGACAGGGCAATATTGGCCCCGGCCCCCGCGGCCACGCCGTTCACGGCGCAGACCACCGGCTTTTCGATCGCGCGGATCAGGCGAATTGCCGGATTATAGGTCTGCTCCACGATGCTGCGGATGTCGGCCAGGGGCTTTCCGGGAGGGGCAGCCTCCGCCAGGTCCTGCCCGGCACAGAAGGCCCGGCCCTCGCCGGTGATCAACACTGCGCGCAGCGCCGGATCGTCGCGGCAGACCTCCAGCGCCTTCTGGAATTCCCGCCCCATCGGCCGGTGGAAGCTGTTCAACACCTCCGGCCGGTTCAACACAATTGTTCCAACGCCGGCCTCGACCGTGAATTTGACAAACTGGTACGCCATGATATATCCTTATGGGTTATTTTGGCAGCCCACGAAATACACGAAAGAAACTAAAATGCTATCGCAGTACGCTGTAAACAATGTTTTCAACTCTTATGATATTGGATGTTCGTTTCTTTCGCGCATTTCGTGGGCTAAACAATAACTGATGGTTTAAAACATCGCCAGGCGCGGCTCAGATGCACTTGAAGTGCTCGAACGGCTGCTGGCAGCTATCGCAGTAATAGAGCGCTTTGCAGGCGGTGGAACCGAAATGGCTGGTCAGGCGGGTATCTTCCGCGGCGCAAAACGGGCAGGCAACCCTCTTCTCGGCATAGTTGAGGGGATTGAGATCATTGCCAGTTACCCGCTCCGGCGGGGCGATGCCATATTCTTTCAGCTTCCGGCGGGTTTCGTCACTCATCCAGTCGGTGGTCCAGGCAGGATGCAGCACGGTACGGATCTGCACATCATCGATCCCCCGTTCTTTCAGGGCGGCGACGATATCCTGTTCCATCACCTTCATCGCCGGGCAGCCGGAATAAGTGGGGGTAATATCAATCTCCACCCGTTCCTCGCGGCATACCACTTTCCGCACCACCCCCAATTCAACCACGTCAATCACCGGCACTTCCGGATCCTTGACGGTCTTCAGGTATTCTAATATTTGCTGTTCTGTCATAATTTCCTTTGTATCGATGTTTGCCGGCTGCGCCGGCGATGTTTGCTCGCTCGCGCTCGCGATGTTTGCTCACTTTGTTCGCGATGTTTGCTTGCTCGCGCTCGCGATGTTTGTCGGCTGCGCCGACGATATTTGCTCACTTCGTTCGCGATATTTACTGGCTGCGCCAGCGGTTTTCGTTACTATCGCGAGCGCCAGCGAGCTAACATCGCGCGGAGCGCAAATATCGCGAGCGTAGCGAGTTAACATCGTGAGCGTAGCGAACTAATATCACCACTCCGCTCCCGGATAAGACCTGGGCAGGATCTGCATCTCTGACAGTATGTATCCCAGATGCTCGCTGTGACGGCCCCGGCGGCCGCCGCTACTCTGGTAGCCTGGCTCCATGGGGCGGCGCAGTGTTGACTCGCTCAGGACATTGGCAATCATCTCTTCCCATTTCGGCTGAAGCGCCGAAGCGTCAACCGCAATGCCTTGCGCAACCAGACGCTGTTCCAGCGCGTCGCTTTCGAACATTTCAAAGACGAACATCCACATATCATCCAGCGCTTCCTGGATGCGGCGGTGGCTCTCTTCCGTGCCGTCGCCCATGCGCAGCACCCACTGACTGCTGTGGCGGAGATGGTAGCGCACCTCCTTCAGCGACTTGGCCGCAATCGCCGCCAGCGCTTCGAAGCGGCTTTCCTGCAGCGCTTCGTACTGGTGATAGCTGAATGCGTCGAAGAGGAATTGCCGCATGATGGTATAGGCGTAATCGCCGTTGGGCTGTTCCAGCAGCAGCAGGTTGCGAAAATCGATCGCTTCCCGGAAATAGGCCAGTTTGTCTTCATCGCGGCCCTTTCCTTCTACTTCTCCGGCCAGTCTCAGGAAACCGATCGCCTGCCCCACGCAGTCGAGGGCGATATTGGAGATGGCGATATCCTCTTCCAGGATCGGCCCATGCCCGCACCATTCCGAGAGGCGGTGCCCCAGGATCAGGCGGTCATCTCCCAGGCGGAGCAGGTAGTCGAATACGTCATCCCGGGTCTGTTGATCAAAGGAATCTGCCATCAGAACACCTTCACGCCACGAGGCACTTTGTAAAACTGGGGATGGCGATAGGCCTTGTCATTGCCCGGCTCAAAAAACGGGCCGTCATCTGAGGGGGCGGTGGCCGTTATTTCGGCAGTGGGCACCACCCAGATGCTCAGCAACCGCCCGCGCCGGGCGTAGACATCGCGCGCATTCTGCAGGGCCATCTCCGCATCAGGCGCATGGAGACTGCCGGCATGCTCGTGGGGTGCGCCCTGCCGCTCCTGCACAAACACCTCCCAGATGGGCCATTCGGTGTCCTGGGATTGGGGAGATTGTTTCGATTGGTCTGGCATAAGAAACCTCAAATGGGTTGATGGGTGTATGGGTGTATGGGTATAAACGGATGTAGGGTCGAGTCGCGACTCGACCCTGCCGCGCATAACCCAATAATTTTATCCCCGATCATTCCATTCATCATTCCTTTGCATACGCCACCTTCCCCCCGACGATCGTATAAACCACCTCAGTACCGGGAATCTCTTCTGCCGGAACAGACATAATGTCACGGGAGAGCACCGTGATATCGGCCAGCTTGCCCGGAGTCAGCGAACCTTTGATATCTTCCTCGAAGGCAGCGTAGGCGGCATTGACGGTATAGGTGCGCAGGGCTTCTTCACGGGTCATCACCTGGCCGGA
>JACKAP010000030.1 GCA_020635015.1 Calditrichia bacterium
CCGCACTCCGCACTCCGCACTCCGCACTCCGCACTCGTCCACGCTTAAACCTCTTCATCCATCGTAATATTCCCAAGACTGGAATCGACCTGCCGCTCCCGGCGCAGCCGTTCGATCTCGCTCAGTTCCAGGGTCAGCAGCGGGAAGGCGTAGGTGATCTGTCCGGATTCGGAGACAGCGGTTTCTCCCTTCAGGTCCAGCACTAAGGTTTCCATGTTTTGTGCCACCTGTTTTTCGCTGAGACGAGCAACTGAACCGTTTTGATTGACCCGATGGGTGATTTCCGTAGCGGTCTTCGGTTGGCCCAGAGTTTCGAAAAGGATTTTATATAGCCGTTTGCGGATATTATTCTGCACCCGCAGCCGATTCTGCTTGCGGATCTTGAACCAGCGCAGGAGCGGGATCAGGAAGAAGAGCAGGGAAAAAATCAACGGGATCCAGCCCAGCAGCAGGCTGATGGTGCCGGATGATGCTGCGGAAAAAGCGAGCAGGCTGACCAGGTCGCCGGAACTGTTGCTCATCCCGGCATTATCCACCAGCGCAGTGATCAATCCGGAGGCGAAGAGGAAGGAAAAGCCCAGGTTGAACAAATTCATAAATCCGATAAACAGGTTGTGTCCCGATTTGTTGCCGTTCAGTTCGTATTCCGGCTCGTATTCGTTCCAGTAATATTCGATCTGACCTCCCTGAAGATACCCGGTGCCGCGCAGCAGTTGATCGAACTGGCCGTACACCGCCCCGTTCTCGCTCACCTGGGCTTCCCCCTGAAAGCGGGCCAGGCAGTCGGTGAAGAACACATCCGCCCGGGGGGCATCCCACCCGGCCAGCGCCTGCAGTTCGGCGGTCACCACCACCCCTTTTTGGGTGCGCAGGTATTCCGCCACTTCTTTGTGATTGCTGAGTGGATCGGTTTTGACCGGTTCCGGGCCGAAAACAAAATCGTATACCGAAGCGATAAAATTCTTTTTGTTTGGATCGATCACTCCCGGGCGCGGCTGGTAGTGGCGGTAGGGATATCCCTGCCGGTCGGTGCGGTAACGCATCCCGCCGCCCCGGGTATTCCAGCGGAAGATGGAAAAGAATAGTTCGAATAGCCCGTTCAGGTTGATGCCGGCTGCAGATGAGCGGCCGCCGCGTCCCCGGTTGTCCCCCCGCTGCGAGGTGGCGGCAATCAGAATCAGGATGGTGATGATGATAAAGATGACGAAATAAACCACCAGGGTGACGGTGATCCAGGCTTTGTAGATTACCTTGAAGGCGCGCCACAGCCAGTTGAGGATGTCCTGGCGGACCTCCGCAAAAGACTTGGCGTCCCGCCGGCGCAGGCGCTGGCCGAAATCATAGATGAGATCGCCGTTCTCGGTCAACTGCAGCCGGCAGGCGTAGCGCTTCATCAAATCATCGACGGCATCTTTGGCCTCATCGATGGATAAGCCGGTAACCGCTGCCGCTTCTGCGGCAGTGAAGGGCTTCAGTTGTTTGCGGATTTTCTTTTCCAGGGTTTGGGCTAGCGCATTCATGGCATTTTCTGCGGGCTATGCTGAAATGACACGAGAGAGGGGGGACATACCGCCCTCTCTCGCGTTGTTATATTCTGTGAAGGTCGTCAGCATTCGGTCTGTAGAGATGCTGGATACTGGATACTGGATATTTCAGCGACCCAGTATCCAGTACCCAGCATCTTTATAACCGATTATGCCTAATTATCAATGATTTCCGGCACCAAAATCATGACCGGCGGAGAATCAGTGCGTGACCATCGGCTCCAGCGTTTTGGCGTTCTCTACCCAGGTTTGCACCATCGAGAGGGAGGGGAGCTGACGTACCAGCCGCCGGCCGCCGCTTTCATTGACCTCCGCCATTTTGGCATGGAGATTCTCGGCGTTGCGGTTGCGCAGTTCTTTTACGGTATCCACTCCGGAGCGCTCCAGCAGTTCGGCATACTCGCTGCCGATCCCCCGCACCCGGTACAAGTCGGCGGCGTTTACCCATTTGAGAATCAAACTGGCGTCAAGGCCGGTCGCTTCTGCTAATTCCTGGCGACCTTTACGGGTGCATCCTTTTTTCAACAATGCGGCAACACTTTTGACCCCGGCTGCTCTTAGTTTTTCGGCGTAAGCAGGACCGATTCCTTCGATATCGCTGATGGGATGATACTTGGCCATGGTAAATCTCCTTAATTGGTTAAAATAAGCGTTTTTCGCCTCCGATAGGTGACGTAATTTAAAATTCTATTTTTGAAAAACAAGCACTGAATTATCAAGTCTGATGCCGAAAATGGCGTGCCGTAGCGGCCAAAAAAATATTTTTTTGCTTAAATTTATTTAAAACAGTTATATATGACAATGTTGTCTGCCGCGTTTACCTTTTTAAAGGTACTGCCGGGAGGTTAAATTGTCTGGTCCGAGTGGGGGATATG
Source organism: Calditrichia bacterium (assembly GCA_020635015.1). GTDB lineage: Bacteria > Calditrichota > Calditrichia > RBG-13-44-9 > J075 > JACKAP01. The sequence continues at coordinate 2,420 of JACKAP010000030.1, forward strand.
ACACAGCAACCGGTCTGGCCGGTAGAGAAATCCCCCATTCGGATTAAAAAAACGCGCTCAAAAAATATACGTTTGTTATTTTGGGGACGGCTATTTATTATTGACGGTTAGATATGTGCAGAATCCGCTTTGGAGGAAAAATGCCGGACAGGCCGATACCGACATTACACGACATCATTTCCGCCCGGAAGGTTGTGAATCAGCACTTAAAACCCACGCCGTTGCATTTTTATAATTCGCTTAGCGAACTGCTGGATGCGCAGGTATGGGTGAAACACGAGAACCATCAACCGGCAGGGGCTTTCAAAGTGCGCGGCGGGGTAAATCTGGCCGCCGGATTGAGTGAAGCGGAAAAGAAACGGGGATTGTTTACCGCTTCCACCGGCAACCACGGGCAGAGCATTGCCTATGCCGCCCGGGTTCAGGGCATCCGGGCGGTGATCGCGGTGCCGGAAGGGGCTAATCCCGCCAAGGTCAATGCGATGCGCCGCCTGGGCGCGGAGGTGCGGTTCCACGGACCGGATTTCGATAGCGCCCGGGAATGGATCATGGCCGAAGCGCAGGCGCAGGGCGGTCATTATGTGGGGCCTACCGAGGAAGCGCTGATCTGCGGAGTGGGCAGTTACGTGCTGGAGATCGTAGAGGAACTGCCCGACCTGGATGCCATCATCGTGCCGGTGGGGGGCGGGAGCAGCGCTTCGGCGGCCGGTATCGTACTGAAAAACATCAATGAAAAGATCGAAGTGATCGGCTGCCAGTCCGCTCAGGCCCCGGCGGCGCAACTCAGCTGGGCGGCCGGCAAGATCGTCACCGCCCCGATGAAAACCTTTGCAGAAGGGGTGGCCACCCGGGTGCCTTTCGAAAATACCCAACGGATCATGCGTCAATATCTCGACGATTTCCTGCTGGTGGATGACCGGGAGATCGAGGCGGCGATCCTGCTGTATCTGCAGTTAACTCATAACCTCGCCGAAGGCGCTGGCGCCATCCCCCTGGCCACTGCCCTGAAACACAAGGCACGCTTCGCCGGCAAAAAAATTGTGCTGGTGCTCAGCGGGGGAAATCTCCATGTGGAAAAACTGCGCAGCATCATATCCCGCCATCGCGGGCATTAAATTGAACCATTCTGGCAGTGTCAGCGTATGGATTTGTTCAGGCGAAGTGAGGCTGGCATCGCCGTCTGAATGGCAAACGCTTAATGCTCAGCAGTAAATGGTAATTTTAACCACCTTCCCGTGCAAGCGTTGCGCAGAGCGTAGTTCCACTCGCGGCCACGTATGGCACGGTATCAATATATAAGGCAAAACCATGACTGATACGATAGACAATATCCCTCCCGCCGTCGATCCCGCCACCGCGCCGGTGGCGAAGCAGTCGACCGAGGTCGGCAGCGTATTTGTCTCCAACTACCCCGCCTACTCCTTTTGGAGCGAGGAAGCGGTGCCGGAGGCCCACCGGGCGTTAAACCGCCCGGGAGAGCGTCATAACCCGCTGGGCTTGTACCTGCATATCCCTTTCTGCCGCAAGCGCTGCAAGTTTTGCTATTTCAAAGTTTATACCGGAAAGAATAGCGACGAGATCCAAATCTATCTCGACGCCCTGGCCCGGGAACTGGACACGTACGGCAAGCTGCCCGCGGTGCAGCAACGGCCCCTGAAATTCGTCTACTTCGGCGGCGGTACCCCTTCGTTTATCAGCGTCAAACATCTGAAGTGGCTGGTGGAAAAAGCCCGGGAAGCCCTTCCCTGGGATGGGGTGGAGGAGGTGGCTTTTGAATGCGAACCCGGCACCCTCTCCCAATCGAAGCTGGCGGCGATCAAAGATATCGGGGTCACCCGCCTGAGCCTGGGGATCGAACACTTCAACGATGACATCCTGCGCGAAAACGGCCGGGCCCATGTCTCCAAAGAAATCTACCGGATCCAGTCCTGGGTGAAGGAGATGGGTTTCGAGCAACTGAACATCGACCTGATCGCCGGTATGGTGGGAGATACCCGCGAGAGCTGGGAAGATACGGTGCAGCGGGCCATCGATTACGATCCGGACAGCATCACCATCTACCAACTGGAGCTGCCCTACAACGCGGTCTACTCCCGGCATCTCCGGGAAGGGGAAAAAATTCCCGTGGCCGACTGGAAGACCAAGCAAGCCTGGCACAGTTACGCGATCGATCAACTGCTGGCGGCGGGTTACGAGGTGTCCAGCGCCTATACCATGATCAAAAAGGATAGCCCCAACAAAAAATTCGTCTACCGCGACGCCCTGTGGCATGGCAGCGACATGCTCGCCACCGGCGTGGCTTCCTTCGGCCACATGAGCGGCGTGCACTTCCAGAATGCCGGGCGCTGGGATGCCTACCTGGAAGGGGCCAATGCCGGCCGGCTGCCGATCCAGCGGGCCTTCGCCACCAATCGCCGGGAGCAGTTGATCCGGGAGATGATTCTGCAATTGAAGCTGGGGCGGATCGAACCGGGATATTTCCAGGATAAATTTTCGGTGAATATTCTGAATGATTTTTCCGAAGCGTTTGAGCGCCTGGAGAAGGCCGGCCAGTTGCGCCTCGCGGAGGGCGAGATTACCCTGACCCGGGAAGGGCTGCTGCAGGTCGATCAGCTGCTCCCGCAGTTTTACGAGCCGAAATACCGCAATGCCCGCTATACCTGATCAGGAGGGATAATGAACCAGCGACTGACCGGCAGCCGCCTGTCCAATCTGGCCGCACACGCCATTTATGAAGCTTTCGACATCTTCCAAACCCGTTTCCAGGAGATCACCCACCGGGCAAAAAATCGCTTCGAGACCCGTGACTGGCACGGCTTTCAGGCCGATGCCGCCGAGCGGCTGGAACTCTATCGCGAAGTGGTCGGGGGCATCACCGGCGATATCCGCAAACTGCTCGACGACCGCCTGGAAGATAAGCTGGTCTGGGCCGGCCTGAAGGCGGTCTATTCCGGCCTGATCACCGGACGCAACGACTGGGAACTGGGGGAGACCTTTTTTAACTCGATCACCCGGCGGATCTTTACGACCGTTGGCGTCGATCCGCAGATCGAATTCGTCGATACCGATTTTGAGACGCCTCCGACCAAATCTCATCAATCGGTATATCGCAGCTATCGCGGTGCCGGAGGAACCATCACTTTGGTGGAGCAGATCCTCAGCGACTGCCGTTTTGCCACCCCCTACCAGGATCTGCATCGCGACGCCCGGCTGGCGGCGTCGCAGATCGAGGCCCACCTGCGCAAGATCAGCGCCCTGCGGGTGGTCGATCGTGCGGAGATCGTGCGTTCGGTTTTCTATCGCGGCCAGAGCGCTTACATCGTCGGGAGGATGTTCAGCGCCTCTCAGGATTTCCCCTTCGTGCTGGCGTTGATGAATTCGCCGCAGGGGATTTTCGTCGATGCGGTGCTGCTCGATGAGAACGAGGTCAGCGTGCTCTTCAGCTACACCCGTTCCTACTTCCATGTTGATGTCGAGCGTTACTACGACCTGGTGCGGTTTCTGAAAAATGTCATCCCCCGCAAACGGATTGCCGAGCTCTATATCTCGGTGGGCCATAACAAGCACGGCAAAACCGAGCTCTACCGCGACCTGCTCGATCATCTCGCCCATTCCGACGATCAGTTTGTCATCGCCCCGGGACAAAAAGGCATGGTGATGGTGGTGTTTACCATTCCCGGCTATGATGTGGTCTTCAAGCTGATCAAAGACCGCTTTACCTATCCCAAGAAGGGCAACCGCGATACGGTGATCGAAAAATACCGCATGGTCTTCCGTCACGACCGCGCCGGGCGGCTGATTGATGCCCAGGAGTTCGAATACCTGGAATTCGACCGCGCCCGCTTTTCCGACGAATTGGTGGCGGAGCTGCTCAAGGAAGCCTCGCAGACTGTGGTGGTGCAGGATGACTCGGTGGTGATCAAGCACGCCTATCTGGAACGGCGGGTGATTCCCCTGGATATCTACGCCCAGGCAGCCGACCTGGAAGCGGCCAGGGCGGCGGTGATCGACTACGGAAACGCCATCAAGGACCTTGCCGCTACCAATATTTTCCCCGGCGACATGCTCCTGAAAAATTTCGGCGTGACCCGCCACGGCCGGGTGGTGTTTTATGATTATGACGAGCTCTGCCTGATCACCGATTGTAATTTCCGCACCACCCCCAAAGCGCCAAGCTTTGAAGAAGAATTCTCTGCCGAACCCTGGTTTGTTATCGCCGAAAACGATATCTTCCCCAGCGAATTTCGCTATTTCCTGGGGCTGGGCGGTGAGCTGTTGGAGGAATTCGAGGCGGTGCATGGGGATATCTTTGGGGTCGATTTCTGGCGTGGTCTGCAGGAACGGATTGCCGCTGGGGAGATTGTGCACATTTTCCCCTATCCACAGCGTAAGCGGTTGAAAGCCGTTGATGGGTGAGGGTAAAGGTAAAGGATAAAGGATAAAGGATGAAGGATGAAGGATAAAGGATGAAGGATGAAGGATGAAGGGTAAAGGATAAAGGATGAAGGATAGATGAAAGGAAAAATTACGTCATATAAAGCATTCGCCGCACTGATCTCGCTCTTCCTCTGGCTGAACGGCTGCAGCGACACCAAATCGGATGCCGAGTTGGATCTGACCGGGGAAACCGCCGTTGTAGAAAATGCCATGGTTGCGGTCAACTCGGCAAGCGGCGAGTGGCCGCAGTGGCTGGGGCCGGAACGTAACGGTAAGTCTTCCGAAACCGGTATTCGCACCGATTGGGCGGCCAATCCGCCCCGGGTGCTGTGGAAGATTGGTCTGGGCGACGGATTTTCCGGGATCGCGGTTTCCGGCGGCCGCGCCTACACGATGTTTGCCGATGGCGGCGATGAATACGCGCTTTGCGTCGACGCTGCCAGCGGCCGGGAGCTCTGGCGAGTGCAGACCGGCGGTGAGTTCTCCGACTGGCAGGGCGGCGACGGCCCCCGCTCCACCCCGGCGATCGATGGGGAGCGGGCCTATTTTTTCAGCGCCGGCGGAAAGCTCTATGCCCTGGATGCCCGCAGCGGGGAACGGATCTGGATGCGCGATCTCAAAAACGAGTTCAATGCCTCGGAACCGGAATGGGGTTTTTGCGCCTCCCCGCTGATCGACGGCAATAAGCTCCTGATCGAAGTCGGCGGCCGCCCGGATAAAGCACTAGCCGCACTGGATAAAATGACCGGACGTACGATTTGGGCCGCCCAAAATGGGAAGGCCGGGTATTCCTCGCCGATCATCATCACCGTCGACGGCCTGCGCCAGGCGATCTTTTTTACCGGCAGGGAAATCTTGGCGGTCGATCCGGAAGACGGCTCGCTGTATTGGAAAGAACCCTGGAAGACTTCCTACGACGTCAACGCCGCCACCCCGGTGTTCATCGCCCCGGATAGGCTATTTATCTCATCTGGGTATGATGTGGGCGGTGCGCTATACCAGATCAGTGTGCAGGATGGAAATGCTGCCGTTCGCCAACTCTGGTTCAGCCGGGGAATGAAAAACAAGATGAACACGTCGATCTATCATGACGGTTACCTTTACGGCATCGACGGCAAGATATTGAAATGCCTGGACGCGGCCAGCGGCGAAGAGCAGTGGAAGACTCGCGGTTTTGGCGAAGGCACCCTGATCATGGCCGACGGCCACCTGCTGGTGCTGAGCGACCGGGGGGTGCTGGGATTGGTGAAGGCCACCCCGGAGCGCTATCTGTCGGTCGGGGAGGCGAAAGTGCTGGAGGGGTTGTGCTGGACCGTGCCCTCACTGGCAGGAGGCCGGCTGTTCCTGCGCAATCAGCGTGAGATGGTTTGTTTAGAGATAAAATAGTTTTCAGTTGTCGAGGAGATATTAAAAGATAAGTCTACGGATTACACGGATTTTCACGGATAAGTATTTTGACATCTTGAGAATAAAAACGTCATAAATCTGATATTACGCGTAAATATGGAATCATCGCGAGTAATATCAGTTTACAAGTTCAGTATAAATCCGTGATAATCCGTGTAATCCGTGGACAAAAAAATCAGGTAGTATTAAAGTATATGTGAAAGGACTGCGCTAAGATGATCTCGAAATTTTTACGGCTTAAGCTACTGATATTGATTTCAATCTTCCAGGCCGGATTTGCCCAGGATTATGATGAATATACCCTGGAAGATTCCGTGACCGTCACCGCACAAAAAGACGGCAAAGTTGCCACCTATAATACCATTGCCTTCAAGCTACCCATTCCCCTGCGCAGTACCCCGGCCAGCGTAAGCGTGGTACCCCAGGCCCTGCTGGCGAACCAGGGAGGGATCGTGCTGGGAGACGCCCTGCGTAATGTCAGCGGGGTCAACTGCCAGACCGGCAACGGGGTGTTCGATTATTTTATGATCCGCGGATTCAACTCCCTGGACAACGGCCTGGTGATGACCGACGGCACCGCCGAGCCGGAGGTGATGTTTTACAATATGTATAACCTGGAACGGGTGGAAGTGCTCAAAGGGCCCTCGGCGTTTCTGTATGGCGGCAACCCCCTCTCAGGAACAGTTAACCTGGTGCGCAAAACCCCGGTGTTCGATAATTTCCTGCATCTGGGAGGCAGCTACGGGCAGTTCAATGCCTTCCGCAGTACGCTGGATGCCGGGATCGCCGACCCGGAAAAAGGACTGGCCCTGCGCCTCAATGGGCTGTGGCAGCGCTCCGATTTTTACCGCAACGACAAGGAGAATGAAACTTATGCGGTTAACCCGGCCTTCACCTGGCGGATCAATGACCGCAGCACGCTGCAAGTGAATTACGAATACATGAACAGCCAATATAAGCCGGATGCCGGAATTCCCCTGCAGTTTAACCTGGAGACTATGGCCCTGGATCTGCTGCCGGATGTCGATCGCCAGACCTCGTACCAGACGCCTTTCGATGAATCGGATCAGACCATGCAGCGCCTGAAGGCGGATTTCCATACCCAATTGAGTTCCCGGGTAACCTTGCACAACAAGGCCTATTACAGCGATCTGGACTGGATCTCCAACGGCACCCTGCTGTTAGGCGCGTTTCCGATGCCCGACGGCAGTTACAGCGTGGGCCGCACCATGACCTTTTTGGACAGCCGGGAAAAATTGCTGGGCAATCAATTGGAGGCGCAGCTCAGTTTCCATACCGGTGCTCTGAAGCATACCGTGTTGGGCGGGGTGGAACTACGCCGCACCACCAACGAGTTTCTGCTGGAATTGGCGCCTCCGCCCTCGCAATTCCTCCCCAACGGCCTGCCCCCGTTGGATCTCTCCAATCCGGTGGAAACCGTTAACCGCCGGGATGATATCGCAGTATTCCCCCTGCAGACTGGAGATGTGACCAGCACCACCGTCGCGCCCTATCTGGTTAATCATATGCGCTTTTCCCGGGCATTCCAGCTGTTCTTCGGAGGACGTTACGACAATATCCAGTTCGAAAAAACCGGCAGCGGCGCCGGCACCGACACCCTGGCCGACCGCAGCTATACTCACTTCAGCCCGATGGTGGGCGCGGTGATCTCGCCTGCGGAAAATACCTCGCTTTACGCCAATTTCGGGCAGTCTTTCGCGCCGCCTTCCGCCCAGGCCGCCCGGGTGCTGGATGCTGAGGAAAGCCGGCAGATCGAAGCCGGGATTCGCCAGGAACTGCTGGGCGGTCGACTCAACGCCACCCTGGCGGTGTACCAATTGACCAAGGAAAACATCGCTATTCCCGACCAGTTTGGGATCTCCTCTCAGGTGGGCGATCAAGAATCGCGCGGGGTGGAGGTGGAGATCGTTGCCGAGCCGCTGCGCAATTGGCTGGCCTTCATCAATTATGCCTACACCGATGCCGAGCTGACGAATTTTACCGAATTTGTGCAGACCGGCAGCGACGATTTCGGGCAGCCCCAATATGCCTTTTTCGACCGTTCCGGCAATACCCCGGCATTCGTGCCGGAGCACCTGGTCAATCTCTGGACCACCCGGGAATTTAGCAATGGCTTCGGGCTGGGCGCGGGCCTGCGCTACCTGAGCAGCCAGTTTATCGCCGACGATAATGTTTTCGAGATCGATCCCGCCTTGATGCTGGATGCCTCGGTGTTCTACCAGACCGCACAGATGCGCTGGCAGTTAAATTTCCGCAACATCACCGACACCGATACCGAAACCCGCGGCTTCGGCGCCTCCTCGGTGATACCGGCGAATCCCTTCTCGGTGGTGGGAGGGGTGGAGATTAATTTGTAGGTGGATGGGATAATGGGATGATGGGTTAATGGGTTAATGGGAAAAACGGTGGCAGGGTAGGGTCGCGACCCTACCCTACATCCATACACCCATACACCCATACACCCATACACCCATACACCCATACACCCATACACCCATTAACCCATCAACCCATTAACAATTCATTCTTTTACCTGGTGAAATGATGCGTAAAACATGGATCTATCTCCTGCTCCTGCTGTTCTACCTGCTGCATAACGATCTGTGGTTCTGGCATGATGCCCGCCTGGTGTGGGGGATGCCGGTCGGATTGTTTTATCATGTGCTCTATTGCCTGGCGGCGGCCGGGCTGATGGCGCTGCTGGTGCGCTACGCCTGGCCGGCCTACCTGGAGCACGAGCGCGACGGGGAGGGCGGATGATCCTGCTGCTGATTGCTATCTACCTGGCACTGGTGCTGTCGATCGGCCTGTTCAGCAATCGCCTGTTCCGCAAGACCGGGGAGGATTATTTCGTCGCCAGCCGCACCATCGGCCCGTTCGTGCTGCTGATGTCGCTCTTCGGCACCCACATGACCGCTTTTTCCCTGCTGGGGGCTTCCGGGGAGGCCTATCTCAACGGCATCGGGGTCTTTGGGCTGATGGCCTCATCATCCGCCTTGATGGTGCCGGTGGTCTTCTTCTTCATCGGCACCCGGCTGTGGGCGATCGGGAAGCATCACCGCTACCTGACCCAGGTGCAGTTCTTCCGGGAACGCTGGGAGTCTGCTCCCCTGGGCCTGGCACTCTTCCTGGTGCTGGCCGGCCTGATGGTGCCCTATCTACTGATCGGGGTGATGGGCGGGGGGATCACCCTCAACAGCATGACCGGCGGCGAGGTGCCGCAGTGGGTGGGCGGGCTGTTGGTCTGCGCGGTCATTTTCACCTATGTCACCCTGGGCGGGATGCGCGGCACCGCCTGGGTGAACACCTTTCAGACGCTGGTGTTCATGGTGCTGGGAGCGGTCACCTTCTTTATGATTGTCGATCAATACGGTGGCCTGGCGCGGGCCATGCAGCAGGTCCGCGAGCAGGGCAACGCCCAACTGCTGGTGCGCGGCGATAAGATCAATCCCTGGAAGATGCTCACCTATACCTTCATCCCGCTGTCGGTGGGCATGTTCCCGCATATCTTCATGCATTGGCTCTCCGCTAAAAGCGCGCGCACCTTCCGCTATCCGGTGATGTTTTATCCCCTGTGTATTGCCATCGTCTGGGTGCCCAGCGTGCTGCTGGGCGTGTTGGGGCGGATCGACTTTGATCCTGCCACCACCCCGGGCAATGCGGTGCTGGTGGAGATGGTGGCGCGTCACGCGCCGGGAGTGTTGGGAGGATTTCTGGCCGCCGGGGTGTTTGCCGCCATCATGTCTTCCCTGGATTCTCAAACCCTGGCTCTCGGCACCATGTTTACCCAGGATATTGTGCGACACTACGGGTTCCGCGATCAGCTTAGCGAACGCCAGCAGGTGCTGATCGGGCGGCTGTTTGTGCTGGGGATCCTGTTGGTCACCTTCATCCTGGCCCAGGTGTCGGCGCGGAGCATCTTCAAATTGGCGGTATGGTCGTTTAGCGGGTTTTCCGCCCTGCTGCCGGTGGCGGTTGCCGCCCTGTTCTGGAAGCGCAGCACCGCTGCGGGCGCGATGGCCGCCGTGCTCAGTGTGGCGTTGCTCTGGATCTATTTTTTTGTGCAGGGCTGGGAAAATCCCGGCTATACCGTCGGCGGTACCGGGGTGATGCCGGTCGCAGTGATGTTTGCGGTGTCGGCATTGATGATCGTGCTGGTCTCGCTGCTGACCGCGCCGCCCTCCGCCGCCACTATCGGCAAATTTTTCCCGGAATCGTCAGCTGATGGCCGATGAAAAAACGACTTGTTACTGACGCCACAGAGACACAGAGATCACAGAGATAGTTCGTTAGCTTTTAGGGTGTGCTGACATTTCTCTGTGTACTCTGTGTCCCTGTGGCAATGATATTTTGATATTTGAAACGTATTCTCAATTCGATTCTAAACCAGGATGTTGACATGACCGCCAACGACCGGAAACTGAAAATCGCCTACATCGCCGCCGGGGCCGCCGGGATGTATTGCGGCAGTTGCGCCCGCGACAATGCCCTGGCCACCGCCCTGATCCGCAAAGGGCACGAAGTGGCGCTGATCCCTACTTATACCCCCCTGCGCACCGACGAACCAGGCGCCAGCATTGACCGGGTGTTCTTTAACGGGATCAATGTCTACCTGCAGCAGAAGCTTCCCTTTCTGCGCAAGGGAAACCGCCTGTTGGAGGGGATTTTCGAGAGCCGGCGGATGGTGAACTGGATTGCCAAAGCCAATGCCTCCACCAACGCAAAGGATCTCGGTGAGCTGACCATTTCGATGTTGCAGGGGGAAGCCGGCAACCAACGCCATGAGCTGGAAAAGCTGGTTGCCTGGCTGAAGGATGAATACCGCCCGGAGATTGTGCAGATCACCAATTCGATGATGATCGGGATGGCCCGGGAGATCAAGCGTGCCCTGGACGTGCCGGTGCTCTGCGTGCTGCAGGGAGAAGATATCTTTTTAGACGACCTTGCCGAGCCTTACAAAAGCCGGGCAATGGCCCTGCTGCGCGAGCGGATCGGTGATGCCGACGGGCTGATCGCCACCAGCCGGTTTTATGCCGATTATATGGCGGAATATCTGGCGGTCGAACGGGAGAAGATCCATCCGGTGCGCATCGGGATCAATCCTGCCGGGCATGGGCTGGCGGATCCCACCGCAGTGGAGGCTCCGTTCGTCATCGGCTACCTGGCCCGGATCTGCCCGGAGAAGGGGCTGCACCTGCTGGTGGAGGCCTTTCGCCGGCTGGCCGCCCGGGCGAAGCCGGGAGATTTCCGCCTGCGTATCGCCGGTTACCTGGGCGCGCGCGACCGGGCGTACTTCGAAGAGATTCGCCGTAATGTAACGGAATGGGGCCTGGCCGGGCAGGTGGATTTTGTGGGAGAAGTCGACCGCGAGGAGAAAATTGCTTTCTTGAATAGCCTGCATGTTCTGTCGGTGCCGACAGTATATCGCGAGCCGAAGGGGCTCTTCCTGCTGGAAGCGCTGGCCAACGGGGTGCCGGTGATCCAGCCGGCCCACGGTGCCTTCCCGGAGCTGATCGAGGCCACCGGGGGCGGGATGCTGGTGGCTCCGGATAACCCTGATGCAATCGCAGAGGCAGTGCTTGAGCTCCGCAATGATCCGATGCAGCGACAGCAGCTCGGCCGCCAGGGCAAAGCTGCCGTGCACCGCGACTTCACCCACGAGGCGATGGCGGAAGAGACGCTGCAGGTTTTTCGGAAATATGTTGGAAGGATAAAGGATGAAGGATAAAGGATGAAGGATAAAGGATAAAGGATAAAGGATAAAGGATGAAGGATAAAGGATGAAGGTTAAAGGATGAAGGTTAAAGGATAAAGGATGAAGGATGAAGGAGTAAAGATCAAGGAGCGAAGTTAGTACCGCACTTTTTACTTCATCCTTTATCCTTCATCCTTTATCCTTTTATTTTTTGCCCTCCGCCCTCCGCCCTCCGCAATTTGACCTCCAACACAAATCTTACTGTGCAGAATTCCCAAATTGGGCACCGAAAAGCGAGGGAACGCGCAACCGGATTGCTGCGCGAGTATTCGTGAGAACGAAACCGGAAAACAAGGAGCGTGACATTATGCCCGCCAAAATTGTGATTACCCGTGATAATGATCCCCATTGGGAGAGCGGCCGGGAGTTTACCCGGAAGGTGGTGACTATCGGCCGCTCTGCCAGTAATAGTTTGACCCTGGATGATCCGGAAAAATGGATCTCCCGCCGTCATGCCGAGTTGAAAAAGATCGGCAGTGAGTATTTCATCTGCGACTGTGGCAGCAGTAATGCCACCTATCTCAACCGGCAACCGCTGCTTCCGCACCGCCCACAGCTGCTGCACGAGGGCGACACGATCAAAATCGGCCACTATACCCTGACCTGCGTGCGCTTTTATGAGACAGGGAAGGACTCGCTGAGGCTCTCTGCTGAGGCGGCAGCGGACGACCGATGAATGGGGGGAGTAACAAAGGATAAAGGATAAAGGATAAAGGATAAAGGATGAAGTTTCGGTTTAGCTGGTACTTGATGCCAGCGCAATCTTCACCC
>JACKAP010000031.1 GCA_020635015.1 Calditrichia bacterium
ATAAAACCTTACACAGTCATCAAAACGAGGTTTTACTGTAAATCTAAGCACGCAAAATTTTCAGCACCGCTTCCATATCGGAAAGATCCGGCAGCAGGGCGTCCGGGGCGCTTTCCTGCAACTGCGCCGGCGGCCAGCCTCCGGTGGCCACTGCCAGGGCACGGTAGTGATTGACCCGGGCGCATTCGACATCGCGGGGGGTGTCGCCGATCACCCAGACATTCTCCGGGGCAAAGCGGATCCGGAAGCGCGCTTCCGCCCGCTGTACCGCGATCGGCGGCAGCAGGTTACGATCCATTTCATCACTGCCGTAGGCGCCGACTGCAAAATAATCATAGAGGCCCACCGGGCTTAGCTTGATGCGCGCGCCTTCCGCCAGATTGCCGGTGACCAGCCCGAGCACAAATTCGCCGCTTTCCCGGGCATAGCTCAGCAACTCCCGCACCCCCGGCAGCACTTCCACCCCTCCGCCGGCCATCTCTTCCTGCAGACATACCAGGTAGCGGCGCAGCACCCGCTGAATATCCGCCTCCGTGACGGTTTGCGAAATTCCGTTTTGAGTCAGCAGGGTGGTGATGATCCGCGGATCGGTGGAGCCGGCAAAATCTTTGAAGGTGAACTGACGAGGCGTATGGCCGAATTCCTGCGCCACCGCAGCGAGCATGGCGTTTTTCCCTTTGCCGCCGGAAAGGATCAGGGTGCCGTCGACATCGAACAACAGCAATTTGGGGGTATGATTGCGGCCCGGAAGCGTCATATCAGGAATACCCCATATCTTTCAGCATGCCGTCCTTGCGCCGCCAGTCGCGCCGGACCTTTACAAATAATTCCAGGAACACCTTCCGCCCCAGAAACACTTCGATATCGCCGCGGGCCACCTGGCCGACTTTCTTCAGGGCTTCGCCGTTTTTACCGATCAGGATCGATTTCTGGGTGTCTTTCTCGACGACTACGATGGCCCGGATATAATCCTTGCCGTTTTCCTTCTCCTCGAATGCCTCGATCTCGACATGGCAGGCATAGGGAATCTCTTCACCGAAGTGGGTGAAGATTTTCTCCCGAATGATCTCGGCCACGAAAAATCGCTCCTGCTGATCGCTCAGATAGTCGGTGGGATAGTACGGCGGGCTCTCCGGGAGGCAGCCGGTCAGCACCTGCAGCAACTGATCCAGGCCGTCATTCTTTTCGGCCGAGACCGGGATGATCGCTTTAAAGGGGTGCACCCGGTGATAATCGCCGATCAGGGGGAGCAGGTTGCGTTTGTCGGGTACTAGATCGATCTTGTTGAGCAGCAAGATGACCGGCTTGCCCTGCGCCTCCGCCAACTGGCGCTGCAAATCCACCGGGCGCTGCCGGTGATCTTTTACGTCGATCAGGTAGACCAGCACGTCGGCATCGGCGATGGCGGCGCTGACCTGCTTCATCATGAAACGCTGCAGGTTGTAGCGCGGCTTGAGGATGCCCGGCGTATCGATGAAAACGATCTGGTAATCTTCGCCATTGAGGATCCCCAGCAGGTTCTTGCGGGTGGTCTGCGGCCGGCGGGTGACGATCGAGATCTTGAATTGCAGCAACTGGTTGAGCAGGGTCGATTTACCCGCGTTCGGCAGGCCCACCACCGCTACGTACCCGGCGCGGAAACCGGCGGGGATGGGGTTTTCAGGTGCTGTTGGGTCGTTGGTTGTCATGGTCACTTTCATTTATGCTAAGTTGTCAAAAGACATTGCCACAGAGGCACAGAGAGCACAGAGAACAGACAACTTAAAACTGAGAACAAGCAGTCTCTGTGAACTCTGTGTCTCTGTGGCAAATAATGTGCTTTTCCATTTATTTTGCTTAGCCCAGCTGCTCCGCCATCTCCGCCAGCGCCGCCAGGAGGGGCGGGGTGTGGGCAATTTTGGTATCTTCGATGATGTTGTGGGAGATCCGCTCCATCATCATACTGCTTCCGCCCACCAGGATGTAAGCAAAGGGCGCCAGCGGCTGGATCACCTGCTCGATCAGGGCAAGATCTTTTTTGCCCAGCCGGGTGTTACGGGCCAGTTCCAGGATGTATTTCCCCTCGAGCAGCGGCTGCAGATCCCGTTCTTTGCCGCTATCATTAGCCCGTTTACCCAGCCAGTCGACATCCATCACCGTAAAGCTGAAGCGGGATTTAACCCGCATGGTCACGCTGATGTAATAGCGCCGCTCCTCCCGGCTGCCCTCGCTGGAGATCGAGATGGAGAATGGTTTGCCGTCATATTCCCCCTTGAACCGCGGGCGCACTGCAAATCCCCCCCGCACCACCTCACCTCCCAGCTGGTCTTCCAGATCGAGGAAATTCTGGTGAATGGCGTCAAACTGTACCTTGCGCAGCCAGATCAGCAGCAGCAGGAACAGGAAAATAACAGTCATGATAATGGCGATTGTCCACAGCACCATACGGTATTCCTTTAGCCAAAGTAGAACGGTAAGGGGATGAAACACAATACAAAAATGACGATGCACAACCACCCCAGGTAGCGCCGCTCCCCGGAAAGCGGGATGCTGTCGTAGAGGGTGGGGGGATGGCGCAGGCCGATCAGGGTCAGGATGATCATCCAGGGGATCCACATGATACCGAGTTGGCCCTGGGTGGTGAGCAGGAACGCGGTGAGGGCGGCCAGGGACCCAAAAGCCGCGTAGTTAAGATAGCGCGCCCGGTTGCCCAGCAGGGCGTAGACCACGTGGCCGCCGTCAAGCTGGCCGATCGGGATCAGGTTCAACGCGGTGATGAACAGCCCGATCCATCCGGCAAAGATATAGGGAAAATGGTAGATCTCACTCATCGGGATCATGCCCTGGCCGATCACCTGGTTGAAGAAATAGAACAAGGCGGAGTTGCCCAGGGTAAAGGCCGGTGTGTCGCTGATGGCGCCCGGCCAGGGATGGATAGTTTCGACGTGGGCGATGACGGTCTGCAGATCCGGAATCGCTGCATAACCGTAGAACAGGAACACCAGGCTGACCACGAATCCGGCCAGGGGACCGGCGACGGCAACATCCATCAACACCTTGCGGTCCGGGATAGGCGATTTGAGGCGGATGAACGCGCCCATGGTCCCGAAATGGAACAAGTTGGGGATCGGCACCGGAATATAATAGGGCAGGGTCACATTCATGCGGTGATAGCGGGCGGCCAGATAGTGGCCGAACTCATGAAAGGTGAGGATCAGCAGCAAGGCGAAGGAATATTCCCAGCCTTTCAGCAGCAGCCAGTAATCGGCTTTGATGCTGTCCCAATAATATCCCAGGTTCGCGGCACCGGCCATCATGGTGGTCAGGATGGTGACACCGAAGAGCAGCAGGTTGACCCAGATCCTGTGATAAGGTGATGGGGGCGCGGCAGAAGCAATTTCCGGTGCGGAAAAATGTGCTCGAGGTACGTTTAAGTGCTCGTTATCCATTAACATCCTTTAGTTTAGGCATCAATAATACGAAATAATTCGGCCTATCTCAACAGGCAATTCGAAGGGATGCCTGTGTGCAATTGAAGCTTTGCATATAGGTTATACCCCTCCCGCAAAGTCGAGATAGTAGCTATTCTCTACCGGAATTACCGCTTCGAAGATCTCCTCATTATGCGAGATCATCAGGATCGCCTTTCCTTCCTGCTGCTTTTCTTTCAGGGCGGCGATTACCCGTTGGATGCTCAGGAAATCCAGGCCGTTGAGCGGCTCGTCGAGCAGCACCAGGTCGGTATCGAGGGCGAGGGTGCGCAGCAGGTTGAGGCGCTGCTTCTGCCCGCCGCTGAGCAGGGAGACTTTCTGGTTGAGGAATGCCGGTTCGATGGTGCCTTCAAACAGTTCATTGAGCAATTGCACGATGGATGCCGGGGTGAGGGGCGGCTGGATCGGCAATCCGGCGAAGACCGCCTGCACGGTGCTGTTCAGGTTGAGGGCCTCGTCGGCGTGCTGGAACACCATGCCGATCTTTTTGGCCCAGACCTGCTGCTGCCAGACCCGGCGGGGAGTGTTTTCGCTAAACGCCAGTTCGCCGATGCGCATCTCCAACCGGCGGCAGGGTTGCAATCCCATGATAATCTTGGCCAAAGTGGTCTTGCCCACCCCACTGGCAGCCTTAAGGTAGACGATCTCCCCGCGGTGGATCTGCAGCATGCCGGGATCTGGCCCCTTCTCTTCCCGATTGCGGCGGAAGATCATTTTTTTTCCAAAAATCTCATACCCGCCTTTCATCGTCAGCAGTGGCTTGCGGCGGTCGCCGGGCGGGGTTTCCATCGACTGCTCCAGCTTCAGCCAGTCGAGGTAAGCCCGGGGGGCAAAATCCTGCAGCACCAGCCGGTCATCCTGGCGCGACAGTTCCTTGAAAGCGATCTGCTCGCGCAGATCGGCGTGGCGGCTATAGATCTCGCTGATGATCGAATAATCGTGGGTGATGAAAATCGCGCTGAACGGCCCCTTGCGGAAACGCTGGAAAAGCATCTCCAGGAAGCGGTTGCGAAAGTGATTGTCGAGGCTGCCGCTGGGCTCGTCAAATACGTACAAACCTTCCTGCGCCCGCCCCTCCTGCTGCATCCGCAGCAGCTTCTTGAAGGCCATCGCCAGGAGGAAGCGCTGCTTTTCCCCGCCGCTGGGACGATGGGGTTTGGGATACACCTCCAGAAGCTTGCGGATCTCCTGCTCCGGCGTATGGTTCCAAAGATGGCGCAGGATCTCCTGCTCCCCGGGGGCGTCGGCCAGGCTACCCTCACGGAGCTGCGCCTGGAGGCGGATCAGGGGATTGAGATGGCTGGAAGGCTCCTGGAATACGAAGAAGCCCGCTTCCCGGAATTTTTGAGTACGCGCCGAGCGGAGGTAGTCGGGATAACTGTCGCCGTTGATGTGGATATCGAGCCGCAACGGATTGAGCAGGCCGTAGATCGCTTTGGAAAGGATTGACTTCCCAATGCCGGATTCGCCGAAGAGAAAGGTCACCTTCTGTTCCGGGAATTCGAAATGATCGATCGCGATGAATGTGCGACGGTGCTTGGCGATCCGGATATTGAACTGCAGGCTCATACGCATTCCCTCATAATTCGTGCCGCCGGGCGAAACCGTTGGCGATCTTGTAGATGCACAGCAGGGTGAACACGATCAGAAAGGCCACGGTAATGCCCTGAAGGTGCTCGAAAAACAACCGGGGCAGGTATCCGGGATGGGTCAGGACATGCCCGATGGCCAGGATATCCTGCTTGCTGTCGATCTTGGCGAGGAGGCTGCCCAGGGTGGCCGGCAGGTTGACCGAGCTGACATTGCCGGAGAGGCCTACCGAAATGATGAAATCGATGCTGCACAGCAGAAAGATGGTGACCCCGAAAATAGAGATCAGTTTGTTGAAGAGGTGCGCCAGGCTGTTTCTCCAGAGGATCTCGCGGTTGACGATCTGCCATTCCGGGATGCCGCATACCTGCATGGCATTGTAAAAATCCCGCTTGCGATAGTAAGCGATCCGCTCCCGCACCAGGTCGGATATCTCCAGGAACACGAACAGGCTGATTACCATCGCAATGACCGGGATGACCGCCCCCGGCCGCTGCAGGGCGCCGCTCTGGATTTGCACTGTGATGAGGATATACCCCAGCAGAATGCCCACGATCTGCGGAATGGAGCGAATGATGTTGAGCAGAAAGCTCAGCGTCAGATAGGGCAGGCTGTTGCCGGCCTTTTCCAGGAAATACAGCCCCACCCCGCTCAGCCAGCCCAGGGCGGCGGACAGCAGGATCACCAGCAGCGCGATGATGAAGGTGTTGGCGAAGCCGGTCTCGACCCGGGCCAGCGCCGGGGCGTTGAGGAACAGCCGGTTCCATCCCCATAACAACAGGGTGCCGCCCAGCCAGATCAGCAGCCAGAGCTGATCCTTGCGTTGATAGATGGTCTGGAGTTGTGCGAGTAGTGGCATGTGGTTTATTATTCGGTTTTTGTGTAATTATTTAGTGTAAAGTTATATTGCATGGGGCAAAGGGCATGGCGCCGTAATATGCAAGCGCAGGTTCCGATACCCGCACTGTAATACACCATGCCCCATGCGCCTTGCCCCATGCAAAAGTTCTCTGCATTACACCGTCAGCAGTATGAGCGAACCCATCCACCCATTAACCCATCAACCCATACCCTCATTATCATACCTCCGTGCTTCCAGATATTGCCAGTAATCGCTCGCCAACTCGGTTCCCTTCACCACCAGGAAGATGCCCAGGATAATCGTCAGCACGATGTCGTATTGCCGGTAGAGGATGTTTTGCATCAGCTCGTAGCACAAATGGCCCTGAATGTTGAGGGCCATCTCAATGATCACCAGGCCGGTAATCAGGAACGAAGCCTGCTCCTTAATGGTGGCCAGATACTGGTAGCGGGCATTGATGAAGATATGCTGGAAGACATGCCCGGGGAAGCGTTTGCGGAAATTCAGCACCCGTCCCAGGGAAACCCCGCCGGCCGCGTTTAGATTGTAGCGGTTTTCGAGATTCTTAACGATGGCGGTCTGCACGTAGCCCTTACGGCTTTCCGCCACCAGAAAGGTGAAAAATTTTTGCGCGTAGGTAATCAGCAGGCCGTTGGAGATGACGCCCAGCAGCACCATGAAAAATATGGAATCGGTATCGAAACGGGTCTTAAAGGAATAAGCGATGACATAGGCGGGGGAGAACAGCACCAGGTAGAGCAGGCCCTTGAGCAGCGCCTTACCCAGCAGCGCGGCGGCACGGCGCAGGTCGCGGAGGTGCAGCGTTTTGGGCTGATCCCGAAAGCGCCGCTGCAGAAAGGAGGCCAGTTCTGCAAGATACGATTCCCGGTTCTGCTGCAGGCGGATAAAGCGGAGCACCGCCAGGGTCTGCACCCCGTAATAGGTCAGCAGCATCACGATCAGGTAGACCAGGATAAAATTGACGTACATCCCGCTCAACTGCCCTAACTTGCTAAAGGAGAGGCCCTGCAGGTTGCGCTGTTGCCGGGTGAGCGCGGCAATCTGCGCCGCCCGGTATGCTTCGATGGCGCGGATCAGCGCCTCATGGGCCGGTTCCTGCCCGGGTTGGAAGATGTTCAGGCTTTCCTTCAACAGCGCCTTGTGCAGCGGATCGTCATAATCGATGAAGTCCAGCGCCAGGTAGGGGGCAATCCGGGCATCCTGGCGGGTTTGCACCTGGCGGTAGCCGCTATGAAAATGATAGATCAGCACCAGGAAAATCGCTGATACCAGGATGATGCTGGAGATGTGTTCGAGTAGTTTTTTTCTCATGATGTTAGTTCGCTACGCTCACGATGTTTGCTCGCATACGCTCGCGATATTAGTTCGCTGCGCTCACGATGTTTGCCTTCGGCGATATTTGCGCTGCGCGCGATATTGGTTCGCTACGCTCACGATGTTTGCCTTCGGCGATGTTTGCGCTGCGCGCGATATTGGTTTGATCTACGCGTTACATTTTTTACATTCCGCATTCCGCACTCCGCACTCCGCACTCCGCACTCCGCACTCCGCACTCCGCATTTATTTCTTCCGCACCTCAATCTCCCCGCCGGTATTGAATACTCCAAACGGGGTGCCGAGCAGGGTGTTGGCAATGTCGTTCATCAGGTAGCGGGTGCTTTCTTCCATTTCTGCGCGGTATTCGCGGGGGAGCAGGGTGCAGGTGATCTTTTCCTGCTCTACCCGGATGTTCCAGTGCGGTGCGGTTTTTGTGGCCGAGAAGCTTTGGTTGAAACGGGCAAACAGTTGATCCAGCAGCCCGTTGATCTCGGCGATTTTCCGCTCGATCTGGGCGGAGATAACCGGGGGGATGGTACGCGCATCGGCCAGGCTGCGCCGGTAACGCCGCCAGGAACTGTTTTCCCGCTGCGGGGAAAGGTAGCACCAGCCGTAATCGCTCTCCCCACCCAGCTTTTCGACATAGACATAATTGCGATCGCGGGGATAAGCAAATAGCCTCCGCAACTGATCGCCGGGATCGAGAAAATATTTTTGGGAGCGTTCGTTGTCCTCGAAGGTGGGGATCTTTACGATGAACAGCCGCTGGTGCTGCAACACCTCGACGGTATCGCCGAGGAAGGTGACTGCATTGAAGATCTCCACCGCCCCTGCCCGGCCGTCGGTGAGCAGGCTGTCCTGGTTTTTCAAAAGATAAAATCGACTGTTGTCCACTTCCACTCGCATGCAGGCAGTATAGCGGTCGCTCAGAAAGGCATCCTTCTCCAAAATCACCAGCGGCCGGTAGGGGTGGAAACGCTGCAGTTCCCGGGTGGTTGCGGTTTGTTCGTATTTGTTAAGGATCTGCAACTCCCCGGGGCGCTGCACGACCAGGTAATCGACGGTCGCGCCGGGCTGCTGGGCGGGGAGGGGCAGGGCCGTCAGGAGCAGCAATAGCGGCAGGGATAGAGCGGCAATTCGATTCCAGAAGCACATAAGGCATAGGGCAGAGGGCAAAGGGCTGAGGGCTGAGGGCGGAGAGACAGGTGCACGGAGCCGGAAATTCCGCACCATAAATGCGTTGTGCTCAAAGGGACCGATCTGTTTATCGGGTCCTTTGCCCTTTGCCCTCCGCCCTCCGCCCTCCGCGTCCGGCATGCATGAAATAGAACGCAATAGATCCGCCAACCTACTGATCCCGCCGTTCCTGCCACTTTTCGATCGTCGACAGCTGGGAAGCCACGCCGTAGAGATCGATGCTGCGGTCATCAAATTGAGTGCTGAAATAGGCCAGAGAGGGCAGGGAGAACAGCCACTCGCCCAGTGCCAGTTTGCTCTCGCTATCGGCCACCAGTTGGGCAAAGACCTGCTTGTCGCCGATATAATTGGCGTACATGAATCCGTAGGTATATTCCAGGAATTTCTGGATATCCGGCTGATCCGCTCCCGGGGCAAGGGCATCGAGGCGGCAGAAATTATTGCCGGCCTGTAAGGATTTTGCCGCCGGCCGGGTTTTGCCGGAAGGATCGGTCTCAATCGCCAGGTTGATCTGCTGGCGGGAGAGGTCCGGCTGGCGCAGGAAAATATTGTAGAGGTCGAACAGGAAAGTGCTTTTATAGCCGTCGATCGACAGCAGCAGGGCGTCGTAATTGCCTTTGACAATCTCCTCGTTGTCCACTGCCAGGGCGCGGATCTTTCCTTTGGAGATGGCCGGATCGTTGAAGATCTCCAGCAGTTCGCTATATTCTTCCCGGTTGCCGTAGTTGATGCAGGCCACCAGGCGGATGCTGTCCGGCAGCACTGCCAGATTGGCCGGCGTCTCATCGCGCAGCGGTACCACAATCTCTTCTTCCACGTAGTAGGTCGATGAAGGGAACACGCTGTAGTTGAGGTAATCGGCGTAATTGTCGTTGTTGCCCTTATAATCGGTGATGTGGCGCTGCTGTTCGCTGCCCACCTTGAAGAAGCGGTTCAGAATCGCGCGGTTATCGATCAGCCGGCGCAGTTCCTGGCGCTGTTCCCGGTTGAGGCGCTGGGTGTTGAAGAGCACCGTAAAAAAGGTGGTGCTGATATTCGATTTGGTGAAGAAATCTTCCGGGTCTTGCAAAATCGGCGACAGGCTGCCGAAGGGGGTACTGAGCAGCACATTGATGTTGGTATTCTTCAGTTCAGTGGTAAAGGTGCTGTTGTCGACGAACGGTTTGAGATTAAGGCGCTCCAGCGTGGCGTTGCCGGCAGGATTGCGGAAGTAGTTGGTCACCTCCGCCTGAGGGGTGGTGGCCAGATAAGGGCCGCTGCCGTTGTAGTAATTCTGCGCCGTCAGGGAGGAGTTGGCCGGAATGATCTTGAAGGAGAGGATCTCTTTGATGTCCGCCTCGGTCCAGATACGGTCGTCTTTAAAGCGGAAGCGGATCTCGTTGTTGTTGTCCGGCCCGTCGAAGGCAAAGGTTTTCAGGGCCTGGGAGACCAGGATATAATCCGGCGACAGGCTGCCCAACTGCTCGATGCGCCGCAGGGTAAAGTTGAGGTCCTGGGCGGAGAAGAGCGCTTCGCTGCCTTCGCTGATGGTCACATCATCATCATCCACCTTCACCGCGTAGCTGCTGTGCCATTTTTTACCGGCTTTCAGGCGTATCACCACTTCGTTGGTCGGGGTAATCTCAATCAGCTCTCCCAGCCCGTCTTCATAGACCACCCCGCTGGGATTGGCGGAGATATTGAACAGGCCGTCGAAGAGCACTTCGTCAAGTTTGTCGGACAGCGGCACCGCGTTGGGCAGATGAGGATCGATCTGCGGCTTCTGGTGGGCGATGTAAGGAATCACGATTTGGTTCGACAGGTCCTTGCGCAGCACAAACCACAAAACGCCCAGGAGCACGATCAGCCCGGCCAAACCGCCGATAATGTATTTTTGAGTGGGGGTGATTGTCATGATGTCGCCTCTTTGGTTTTATAGGGATTTTAATTTTTGCTCATGCTGAGTACTATGTAATGCGGAGCACTTTTGCATGGTGCATGGGGCATGGCGCCGTAATGTGCAATCGCAGGTTCCGATACCCGCACTGTAATACACCATGCCCCATGCCCCATGCCCCATGCAAAAGCACTCCGCATCTCAAAGAGAGCCTAATTCTTCTTAATAATCGGCCGCTGGGCCATCACGTTGACTTCCAGCACCTTGAAGGCGTTATGCTTGAAGCGCACTTCCAGGATATTGTTGCCGGTCTTCTGCACCTGCAGCGGGGTGATCTGGCATTCGTAATCATTCGCGGAGGTGGGAGCGGTGATGGTAAAGCGCCCTTCATTTTTCAGAACATTGCCGTTCATGGTCATCTTTTCATACCACTGCTGGGAGCCGGCGGCGCTGGCCACCTCCCGGGGCAGCTTGATGTTGACATCATAGACCGGGAACTGGGCGTCGGAGGGGATCTGAATGTTCAGCCGGAAGACATACTCATTGCTGGCCTGCTGGGCGTTGTTGGTCGGCACCAGGTAGATCTTGCGGTATTCGGTGGGCTTGGTGATCCATTTTGCCACCAGCGGATCGCATTCCGCCACCAGGTTCTGGATCTTGCGGTCGCTGCCCTTATAATACTTGCCGTGGATCGCCACCGCCTTGGCTTTGGCCACGCCGTTGTCGCGGATATCGCGGGTAAAATCCCGATAGAGATTCTCAATGGCCATCCGCGGAAACTGGTCGAATTTCAGGCCGTCGAGATAATCCTGCACCTTCTTGTTGTAGCGATCCACCATGTTGGGGCCGCCGGCGGAGAAGGTCAGGGTATACACCGGTTTAAATGCCTCGCTGGCGTAGAGCGCCTCCACATTGCTGTAGGTGGCTTTGTTGGCGTCGACAAACGTATTGATGCGCTGGCGCGATTCCGTTTCGATCGCCGCTACCAGCTTGTCTTCGTAATCCTTCTGGACCTGCATTTTCTCGCTCTGGATCGCGGGATAATCGAGGAAATAGCGGTCTTCATAGAGCGAGCGCAGCCGGCTTTCCGCCAGGGCCCACTGCTTGCTGTCGTAGGCGGCGGCAATCTCGGCGGTTTGCTGCTCCAGGGAGAGGCGGTCGACATTGGCGTATTGATCGACCAGGAAATCGATCTGGCTGTTGGCCTTCAGCAGTTGGATGATCCCGCGGTAGTCGTTCTGGCTGCGCAGGCGGTTGATCTGGGGCACCAGTGCGGCGGCCTGATCAAAGTTCTGCTGGGCGGCATTGACCTGCTGGTTGATGCTCAGCGCTTCCCGGTTGAGCTGTTCCACGCAGGGGGCAGAGGCCAGCTGACCGTACTGTGCAGTGGAAGCGGAGGGGAGAGAGGAGAGCAGCCGGTCCATCTCCGGCACCAGGTTGGTGTAAAAGTTGTCCGAGGGCCAGTTGCTGCTGTTGCGGGTGCGGGCCATGATGTCGTTTAAGCCCTTGCGGGTACCGGCCAGGGCTTCGGCGTTGCGGTTGAATGCCCGGGTAAATTTGGCGATGGCCTGAAATTGCGGGTCGGAGGCCCTGCCGCTTTCTTTGAACAGCTTCTCCAGTTCATCTACCGGGATATCCAGCGGGGAGACGTCGCGCTTCTGGCGAATTTTGTTCTCGTAGAAAGGCGCGACGGTGCTGAGACGCTGCGCCATCGCCTTCTCGGCCGCGCGGCGCACGTGCTCCGGATAGCGCGATTTGTCTGCAAAGAACCGGTTAAACTCGCTCAGCGATTCGCTGAAGGTCGTATTGTTGTTGCGGGTTTCTTTCTCTCGCTTGAAGAAATTCAGCACATTGCTGTAGTTCTCGTGAAAGCGCAGTTCTTCCTCCAACTCCTGGCGCAGGCCGGTATAATCCAGGTAGGCCTTGTCATCGGAATTTTTGATATCGGGAGGAAAGATCGCTTCGATCTCCAGCAGCTCTCCCTGGATCGCCTTCAGATTACCGCTTTTGGTGCGGATCTCGTTCAAAATCTCATCGAAGCGCAAGTTTTCCGGGTTGACCCCGTTGCCCAGATTGTCATAATTATCGCGACTCACCTTATTGCGGGCCAGGATACTCTGAAACTCGGCGTTCTTGGTCTCGAAACGGTAGCGCCAGACCGGCACGTAGCGGTAATCCAGATCCAGCACCATTTCCGCCAGCACTTCCTCGATCACCCAGGTGAACACCGGCACGGTCTGGTCCAGCTTGTAGACCAGCAGGTCGTCATTGGCGGCGCTTTCCTCGGCAATCTTGATATCCCCTTTCCCCTTGGTGAACTGGCGGGTGAGGTGGGAATTGAGCTGTTCCAGGCGTGCTGCTTTCAACACCAAATAAAAATTCGGTTTGAGAGCGGCGGGGAATGTCATGTAATATTTCTTCCCCTTCTTGAGCTCAAAGCTCTTGTCTTTATTCAAAATCGGGGTATAGCCCGCTTCCAGCGCCACCACTTCCGGCTTGGGGGTTAACTGCTTGTAACCGCCGCAGGCCGTTAATAATCCCAAAAGAACGACCATCACATATTTGAGCTTCATAGTGCATTCCCTTCGATGTTTAGACATAGACCTTCTGGTTATTGTCGGATTTTTTGCAACGATGATTAATTCGGAAGCATTTTGGCCGCTTTCCGGCGCTTATGACCCACCGGTGGTATGCATCCTGATGGATCCCGGCGCTGCGCAAGAACGGATCACAAAATTCACTGGATTGGCTGTATCTATATGACTACATTTCATGGTTAACTATTGCCGAAAAATGATAGCCGGTGTACCCAATATGACGGTTTCGTATCCATCAAACGTTCAATATAAATAAATTGATGGTCAAGTGATAGTCTCTTCATATTTAATCGCAGAATTTTGACCTCAACCGAAGGAGTTATGCCATTAGCAGTTTAAAAGTCTTTAGCGAATACATTCATCATGCCATGGCGCTTGCGGAATATCACGAGCTGGAGGATCTCAGTTTTGCCGGCAAAATTGCCCCCTGCAAGGGCGTGCTGGCATTTGCGCCGGAGCGGCGCCAGTGCGAGGTCCAACTGCAGGCGGTGCTGGAAAACTGGATCCTGGTGCGCCTCAGCCTGGGTCAGGCACTGCCGATGATTCACGGCATCGACCTCAACCGGGAGCCGGCTTATGAATGAAGCCGCTGCCAGTCGCCGTGAGGAGTTGATCCGCAATCTCCGCGAGCTGAACTTTGTCGGCCCGGTGCATTCCTTTGGCTGTAATTTTATGGTTTATCACGGCCAGCTTCTGGCCCTTCCCGCGGAAAGCAGACTCTCCGTCGCGCAGTTCCGCTTCTTTTTGCAGGAGGTGGAAAGTATTGTTTCCAAGAGCGAGTGGAGTTTTTAAGTACCGCCGCTGATGCGGTCCGTGGAATTTTTTAAGCACCTGCTACGTATGCAATAAACTGCATATTTATCAAAATTCATTCCCATCATTATGTCTCCTGGCGCACAACCGGGTCGGAAAAAGCGTCTATTTTTTCCGTTAACCCGATGCCGTTAACCGCTTCATGAAAGGATC
Organism: Calditrichia bacterium; assembly: GCA_020635015.1. Classification (GTDB taxonomy): domain Bacteria; phylum Calditrichota; class Calditrichia; order RBG-13-44-9; family J075; genus JACKAP01. The sequence continues at coordinate 13,897 of JACKAP010000031.1, forward strand.
ATAATGATGATGCACGAATCCTCACACCGCCAAACTCTGGGCAGCCTCTGCCGTGTCATGCTGCAAAACTATACCCGCCATACCCGCCAGGACGGCCGGAAGTATTGGGATCTCCGGGAGGACGTCGACTGGCAGCACCAGTTGGTGATGGATGCTTACGGCGAGCGGATGCTTTGCCCGGAAGCGTATGCCAGTGTTTTCAGGATCTTGATGGAGATTTACATTGCCGAGAACCGCGCTCAAGCGGAGGAGTTTCTCGATGATATCGAGCCTTATGCCGCAGCGGAGGAGTTGAGCGGCTGGCTGCAGTCATCTACCCAAAACCTCGATTACCTGACCCGGGCATTGCGCGAGCGGCATTACCGTGATGGCGCAGAAGCCCTGGCCCGCGCCCATCAACTGTTCCTGATCGAGATCGGCCAAAACCTGATCGAAGCGCTCAGCCGGATGATCCGAAAAGCGCATGGGGCGGTGAGAGCGGTTAGTTGTTAGTGATCAGTGATCAGTGATCAGTTTGTTGTTAATGGGTGAATGGGTTGATGGGAAAAAACGGACGTAGGGTAGGGTCGCGACCCTACCCCATCCACCCATTCACCCATTTACCCATCCACCCATCCACCCACCCAAATTAATTTTTTTCCAAAATCGTGAGAAAATCTCGTGCCGGACATGCTCTGTTTGAAGTGTGTGGTAATAGCGGAGGATGATCAATGGCGCAAAAATCGGAAAGTCTTACGCAGGATGGTCAGGAGCAGCTCTTTGTTCTCGATCACGTAGATGATGCCGGACAGAACCGTCAGGAGGGTGACGATCATCATCGGGATCCCGATGATGTCGAAGTATGTTGCCTGGTAAGGAGCCGGCTCCGGCGGGTAATGGTGGTGCCAGTTGATAATGATCAG
>JACKAP010000032.1 GCA_020635015.1 Calditrichia bacterium
ATCACTATCCCATTGAAAGGGTTTATCGTCCCAGCCAAAGGCCTGCCCGAGCATGGCAAATACCGCCTCATTAGGTTTGGCTTCTCCCGATGGGGGAATGACCGGCTGCACCCCGCCGATGGCATAACTGCCGTAGGCGCGGCGGATTTCCTGCTGCTCCAGGAAGGTCACCGCCGGCAGGAGGATGTCGGCATAGCGGGCGGTATCGGTCATCACCTGCTCAAAAACCACCGTGAACAGATCCTCCCGGGCCAGGCCGCGCAAAACGGTATTCTGATCCGGCACCGTAGCCGCCGGGTTGCAGTTGTAAACAAACAGGCCTTTGACGGGCGGTTCCAGGGGCTCATTGAGCAGGCGGCCCAGGCGGGTCTGATTCAGCAGGCGGGTATTCCAGGTGATTTTACCGAAGATCTTTTCTTTGTCCATCCTGGCGGCGGCGCTGTTGCTGAGGGTATATCCGCCGCCCGGCACTCCGAATTTTCCCAGCAGGGCGGGCATCGCCAGAATAGCGGCAATGGCCTGGCCGCCATTCTGGTTGCGTTCCACCCCCCAGCCGCAGCGCAGGAGGGCCGGCTGGGCATCGGCGTATGCCTTTGCCAGCTTGATCAGGCGGAAAGGGGATACGTCGGCTGTGCGGGCGGCGCGTTCGATCGGCCATTCCGCGGCGGCCTCCAGCAGCGGCTCCAGCCCGGTGCCGTGGGCATCCAGGAAGTAAAGATCCAGCAGGTCGTTTTCCCGCCAGTAATTGATCATGCTCAGGGCCAGTGGCAGATCGGCGCCGGGATAGACCGGGAGATGGAGATCGATCTCGTTTTCGGAAAAATTGCATTTGGGATCGACCACGGCGATAAACGCCCCGTTTTTTTTCGCCTGGCGCAGGTAGGGGACCAGGTGGATGTTGGCGACTTTGGGATTGACTCCCCAGAGGAGAATAAATTTTGCCCGGGTGAAATCTTCGAAGGCCACGCCGGGCATCTTTCCGTACATTCCACCCGCCACCGCCCCGGAGGGCGCGGCACAGAGGGTCTTGGCGCAGCGCGAGGCGCCCAGCTTGGCGAAAAAGTAGCTGTCCAGGAATTCATCGCCCAAGAGCCCATTCGAGCCGCCGTAATGGTAGGGCAGAATTGCCTCCCCGCCCCAGCGGGTTTTGATTTCCTGAAAACGGCGCACAATCTCCTCGATGGCGCTCTCCCAGGAAATGCGCTCAAACTGTCCCGCGCCTTTTTCGCCGCGGCGCCGCATCGGATAAAGCAGGCGGTCGGGATGATAAACCCGCCGGTGAAAGCGGGCCACCTTGCTGCAGATGAAACCGGCGGTATCGGGGTGGCCGTCGCGGGCCCCGGATATTTTGCGGATTTTCCCATCGCGCACCAGCACTTCCAACGCGCAGGTATCCGGACAATCCATGGTGCAACTGGTGTGATGTATTTGATCGGTCAAGAGAGGCTCCGTTTTGAGATATATAATTTTGCTTGAAAAATTTGGAAGCATCCAGCATCAATTCCCGGCCGTCTCGCTCAGCGAGGCCACAATCCCCTCAATTGCCTCCCGGTCCGGGGCGTCGGGCGTCAGATCCAAGTAGCGGCGGAAATAGCGCCGGGCCTTATCGAGCTGAAAATCGTTTTGGGTATAAAGATACGCGAGGTTTACCAGGGCCTCCGGATCGTTGGGATCGTGATCAAGTATCTTGCGGTAATACTTTTCCGCGGCAATTTCATCCTGCCGGAAAGCGGCGGCATTGGCCAGGGTGTGAAGGATCTCCATATTAGACGGCAGCCGGCCAGCGAGTTGCTCCAGATAGAACATCGATTCGTCAACCATTGCCCGGTCATCGGCGTTGATCGATTCCATAAATGCTTTGGCGGCTTCGTCATATTGCCGGGCATTAAAATACAAAACGCCCAAATTGAAGAAAACAATCTTTTCATCCGGCGCCAGACGGGATAGCTGCTGGTATATTTCCAGTTCTTTTTGCGAATCATGTTCCCTGGCAGCCCGCTTTGCCTCCCGGAAGAGATCTTCGATCTGTTTTTGCAAGGCCGGCAGTACCCGGTAAGCGGCCTCCAGATGTGCTTCCGGAACGAACACACTGATTGCCCGGGTATCATGATAGGTGCCGAAAATCGCATTAAACTGCCCCAGGGAGATGGCACGCAGAACGCTGGGAATCCCGGCGTCCGTCAGGGCGTCCAAAACGGCATCTACCTGTGGCTCGGATTCGGATTGGTAAATGCAGGTCCACTCATCCAGGCGGAAAGCATCATCGAGACGCTCGGTCCAATCCTCCAGCTTCAGAAAGGCTTCCAGACTTTGTGTGACCGTATCACTAGCGGCCTCGGCATAGGAAAACTGGTATTCCCGTCCGGCAAAGTAATGCAGCGACCAAAACGTGGTTTCTTTCTGGATCACCAGGACCTCATCTTCACTATTGCCAAAGAACAGCGCGTCCCAGCGGGACAGTTCCGCTGCACGAAATTTGGCCAGGGCCTCCGCGATGCTCAGCGGCTGCCGGCTTTCGCCATCGGTGCTGAACCAGGCTTGATCGGATGCTTTCTCCAAAAATTACCTCCGGTAAAAAATCACACCATTTATAACGCGGATATTTTGATAGTGAATAAGGATAAAGGATGAAGGATAAAGGATAAAGGATAAAGGATGAAGGATGAAGGATAAAGGATAAAGGATAAAGTAAAACGACGTTTAACGTTGATTAATAATATCAATGATCAGCATTTTAATAATTTTATCCTTTAACCTTTAACCTTTATCCTTTATCCTTTAACCTTTATCCCTTATCCTTATATTCAGTCCAACTCTTCCAACTCCACAAACCGATACCCCACTCCCCAGACGGTGCGGATATATTTCGGCTCCGAGGCGTCGGCTTCGATCTTATTGCGCAGGCGGTTGATGTGAGAGTTGACGGTATGATCGTAGCCGTCAAACTGGTAGCCCCAGACGATGTCGAGTAATTCCTGACGACTGTAGGTGCGGCCGGGATGGGAGGCGAAGAGCACCAGGAGGTCGAACTCTTTCGCCGTCAGCTCCACCACTGTATCCTTCAGGGTCACTTTCCGTTTTTCCTGGTCGATCGTCAGATCGGCAAACTGCAGTTTCTTTGGTTTATCGTCCCCGGAAGCGGCTTCCTTGACCGCATCCACCCGGCGGATGACCGCTTTGATGCGTGCCATCAGTTCCCGCAGACTGAAGGGTTTGGTGATGTAGTCGTCTGCCCCCAGCTCCAGCCCGAGCACCTTGTCAAACTCCTCGGACTTGGCCGTGAGCATCAGGATCGGCAGCTCTTTTTTGGTCTCCCGGATACGTTTGCAGACCTCGATCCCGCCCAATTTGGGCAGCATCAAGTCGAGAATCACCAGCACATACTCGTTGTTCAGCGCCCGGGAGAGGCCATTAGCGCCATCGGTGGCAACATCGGCAATGTACCCAAGGTCTTTCAAATGAATTTCCAGCAGATCGGCGATATCCGGATCGTCTTCGATCACCAGTATTTTTTTGTTCATGGTCGATTGTCCCCTCGTTTTCAGATCACACTGTGCTAGCTAACACGTCAATAATATCGTCCGGGTTCCGCCGAAATCAAAATGAACCTTTGATCGCCGCACCATTCATGATGCGGCGATCAAAGAAAACCGGGTATTTCAATCTGTGAAAATCTGTTCAATCTGTGAAATCTGTGTGCAATTCCATCCTCGATCTTCCAGCGCCTGTTTACAAGTTACTCAGAAAATATTCCGTAAACTTGCTGAACAAATGCAGCGAGGTATTCCCGCCGCTGATGCGGTGGTTGCGGTTGGGATAGATCATCATATCGAAGGGCTTGTTTTTGGCGATCAGCTCATTGACGAACTGCAGGGTATTCTGGGGATGCACATTATCATCTCCGCTGCCGTGCACCAGGAGCAGCTTACCTTTCAGCAGAGCGGCATAATTGTTCACATTGGCGGCATCATAGCCGGCCTTGTTTTCGCTGAGCAGGTTCATGTAGCGCTCGGTCCAGATGGTGTCGTAATTACGGAAATCGCTCACCGAGGCCACGGCGATGCCGGCCTTAAAATAATCTGCGCCCCGGGTCATCATCAAACAGGTCAGGTAGCCGCCGCCGCTCCAGCCCCAGAAGCCGATCCGCCCGGCATCGACATAGGGCAGGCCGGCGAGGTATTTGGCGCCTTCAATCTGATCATTCACCGACCATTTCGACAGATCGCCGTAGGCCAGATCCTTGAAAGCCTTCCCCCGGTTGCCGGTGCCGCGGTTGTCGACGCAGAAGATGATATAGCCTTTTTCGGTCATCATCTGATGCCAGAGGGTCTGCTGCAGGTGGCGGAAAAGCGATCCTCTTCCCCAGCGGTTGATCACCTGGCGGGAGCCGGGGCCACCGTAGCCATAGACCAGCACCGGATATTTTTTAGCCGGATCAAAGTCGGCCGGCTTCATCATGAAGGCGTTCAGGGTAGCCCCGTCGCTGGTGGTGATGTCGAGGAATTCCGGATAGACCATGTTGTATTCCGCCAGGGCGGCAATCGGATTCGCTTCCAGCACCCGCACCAGTTCCCCGCCGGCCTGGCGCAGTTCCACCCGGGTGGGGGTTTGCACATTGGAGGAAAAACCGACATAGTGGAGGTAATTCGGCGAAAAATGCGCGGTATGCCAGCCGCGGAGGTTGGTTGATACCCGCTCAAATCCGCTGCCGTTAAGCTTTACCCGGTAGATGTCATGTTCGCTGGGGGATTCTTTAAAACCGTAAAAATACACCCAGCCGTTTGCCTCGTCTGCCCCGATGATCGATTCCACCTCCCAGTTCCCTTCCGTCAACTGGGCGATTTGCTGCCCTTTGTAGTCGTTTAGATAGATGTGGCGGAAGCCGCTCTTCTCGGACGTCCAGAGCAACTGATCGCTTTTTTTCAAGAAGATAAAATCGTCGGTCACATCGATCCAGGTATCGCTTGCATCGTGCAGCACCGGGCGGGTTCTGCCGTTGGAGACGTCGGCGAACAGCAGTTCCAGATCGTTCTGCCGGCGGTTGAGGCGCTGAATCGCCAGGACGTTCTTGTCGTTGGTCCAGTCGATGCGCGGTATGTAAATATCGTCATGATCGCCCAGGTCGATCCACACCGTGTTGCCGGAAGCGATATCGACCACCCCGATCTTGACGATGGCGTTCTGTTCGCCCACCTTGGGATATTTCAGATGGGTGGCCACGCTGTAGTGCGGCAGTTCATCCAGCAGGGTGAAGCTTTTCACCCGGGTCTGATCGGTGTGCCAGAAGGCGATCCGGCGCCCGTCAGGCGACCAGCGGTAGGCATCGGCGCGGCCGAACTCCTCTTCGTATACCCAGTCGAATACCCCGTTGAGGATATTCTCCGATCCGTCGGTGGTGAGAGCTTTCGACTCCCCGGTTTCTACGTCGGCCACGTAAAGATTGTTATGCTTGGCATAGGCCACGTGCTTGCCGTCGGGGGAAAGAGAAACGTTCTGCAGCTCCGGATCATTCTTTGCCAACGCGATCAGCGATTTATCCTCGATATCATAGAGATAATAGGGCGCGACGTAGGAATGCCGCCAGATCTGCCGCTGGGGGCCGGTGATCAGCAAATGATTTTGATTGCCGGTGGTGTGATATTCACTCATCTCCACTTTGGTGTTGGGGCCGGCCTGGAGGCGCTTATACTCCCGTTCCGCCTCATCGCGCTGCTTCTGGATGGCCATCAATTGCTCGTTGGTGGTTTGAAGCAGCCGGTTTCTTTCTTCCGAATCCTTGCGCGCAGCAATTTCTTTGCGTTCCGCTTTGATGCGGTTGTATTGCCCGGTGAGTTTGTCCAATTCCTGGGCCAGGGCCTCCAGATTGGCGCTATGATCAAAATAAAGCGCTCCCCCTTCCAGGATGAGGGTTTCTTCTCCGCTGGCCACATGGTGGCGATAAATGTCCGGCGATCCGCTCTCGGCATTCTGCCGGGTAAAGGTGAAGGCGCTACCGTCCGGCAGCCATTGGATATCCGCCACCGTACGTCCGCGGAATTGATCGGAACTGAAAATATCCTCCAGAGTGAGCTGCTTTTTCGACTGCGCGTTCATAAGGGTAAATCCTCCTAATATTACTACCACTAGCATTAAAAAACGAATACCGATATCTGATTTCATCGCCTGCCTCTTGGTTAGTTTAATGGTTACATTGGTACATTGTTAACAGTACACAACATAAGGTTTTAATAGAACGCGGATGACGCGGATTTACGCGGATGACTGAATAAGTTAAAAGACAAAGGCATAAGAAAAATCTATGACCATTGCATGAGCTTTGCACCTTTTGCAGTAAAATTTTGAACACCACGCGAAGCATCTTAAAAAAATCCGCGAGAATCCGTGTCATCCGCGTTCTATTTTGGCTATTATGGGCCTCAAGATTTTTTTGTCGTACACTTTTAACACTGTAACCGTCATATCTGCGTAAATCTGTCCAATCTGTGAAAATCTGCGTGCCATACATTTCTGCGAATTATTCAAAAAACCCCCGCACCTCATCATCCAGCCCCAGGTATTCCCAACGCAGCAGGGCGATGGGCACGTTGCCGTTCTCCATCAGGTAATCATGAAACCGGCGCAGGTTGAATTGCTCGCCCAATTGAATTTTGGCGTCGCTGAGAAATTTGACGATCTGCAGCTTGCCGATCTGGTAAGTGATGGCCTGGCCGGGATTGTAGGCGAAGAACCCCGCCTCGTGCACGGCGGTCGGTTTATCCATCGGAACGGTTTTGGCCAGGTATTCCCCGGCCTGCTCGATGGTAAAGTTGCCCAGGGCCAGCTGGATATCGATTTCCACCCGCAGGGCGCGCAGGCGCATGAAGTTGTAGATGATCTCCCGGGTGTGGGGCTTGTTGTCGAACAGCCCGAACTGCAGCAGCAGTTCCTCTACGTAAAAACCGATTCCCTCGTTGGCGCCGGAGTCGATGTAGCGGCGGCGGACCGGATTGGGATTGGCCCAGGAGATTGCCATCTGGAAATAGTGCCCCGGCACCCCTTCGTGCACGATGATCGGGCGGGGATCCTTGGCGGTGGCCAGGCGGAAGTAGGAGAGGTCCGGGCTGGGCTCGGGGATGTAGCTGACCGCATCCTCGTGCAGGCGGGTGTCGGAGGTCAGGTCATCCACCACCCCCATGTAAGCCAGGGGGGTGATGTGATCGGGCATTTTCTTATTGAGATAATGCTGCAGCCAGTCCGGCACGCTCATGATGTCCTTTTCCTCCAGGAAGCGGCGGATCGCCTCCTCGTCGCGACGTTCCGCTTCAATCTGTGCCGCGGCGGAGGGGAAGAGCGGGTCCGGCGGCACCTCGCGGTTGCGCAGCTTCTCGAAGGTCTCGAAACTCACCGAGCGCTGCCACTCCTGGCGCCCCTGTTCCAGCAGCGCTTCCGGGGTGTAGGGGATCATGGCGATGTTTTTCAGGAAATATTCATAGGCTTCCCGGCCGCAACTAAAGTCGTCGGACATTCCCGGGCGCTTCTCGCGCAGCCAGTGTTGGTAGTTCTCCAGGGCTTCGATCCCGGCTTTCGTCGCTTTATCCAGCGATTTATGCAAAGATCGCTCGATCTGCGGCTTCAGCGCCGCCGCCACTGCATTCAGTTTGCCGCGCACATCTTCCAGCGCTTCCAGGGCGATGTCGGCGAAGGGGCCGACCGGATCGTTTAGATTCGCTTGTGCCGCTTTGACGGTGGCGGGAAAAGACTGCAGGCGGGTGATCATGTTTTTCGCCCGCTCGCCGGTGATCGGGGTATGGATCAGCAGCAGTTCGTAGAGTGAGCCCAGGGTCTGGTGCACGTAAAAATCCGGATTGCGGTAGGGCAGGCGCAGCACGTTCAGCTCCCAGTTGACCCGTTCCATGGCCGAGCGCAGGCAGAGGAAGTCGACGCTGTCGGAACGGCTCCAGCTCTCCCGGGAGAGCCCGTCGAGCTGCCGGCGGAAGTCACGGTATTTGGCATCGTATTCGACCAGTTTTGCCGGCGAGAAGTCCGGCTGCCAGCCGTCCGGGCGTTCTACCCGCAGAATATCGTCGCCGGTTGCCGGCTGGGTCACGAAGCGCCATTCCCAGAATGCCTTCGAGAGCGCCTGCAGCTCCGGATTCGGTTGCGCCATCAGCAGCCCTCCTCCCAAGAGGATTAACATTACCCAATTTCTGATCATCATTTCTCCTTTTTTTGCCACGGATGAACCGGATGTACACGGATTTTTTTTGCCACGAATTTACGCGAATCAACGCAAATGCGGATTGCGGAATTCGGATTGCGGATTTTTTTTGCCACGAATTTACGCGAATGAACCCGAATAATATTCGAATCGCCCTGTAGGGTCGGGTCGCGACCCGACCAACATCGTGAGCGAAGCGAACCAACATCGCAGGCGAAGCCTGCAAATATCGCGAGCGCAGCGAGCAAACATCGCGTGAAGCGCAAACATCAAGCCTTATAAAACATCACCACCCGATTGCTATTCGTTCCCTCCCGGTTATTACGCACCCCCCAGATGTTCGCGGTCTTGGTAAATTGCTGCTGATTGATCAGAATGCCGGCGCAGCGGAAGCCGGCCTGGATTCCCAGGGGCACGATATGTTCGTCGAGTTGCACGGCGCCATTGCGGATCTCGCCCACCTCGAAGGCCACCCAGCCGCCGGGGCGGGTAAGGCGGAACAGTTCCCGGAACACTGCGCCCATCACCGCCTCCCAGTCTTCCAGGGTATTCGCCATGGTGATGTGTTTCCCCACTTCCTGCGCATCGATCCTGTTGAACCAGCAGCGCAGCCAGTTGTCGGCGGCGTATTGTACGACGTTGAGAAAGGGAGGGGAGGTGACGGTCAATTGTACAAAATCGTCAGGTATCATTGCCGTAAAACGGGCATCTTCGGTCAGAAAGCGGGCGGTTTCCGCGGCGGCGGCTAAAAGGGCCTTTTCCGCCGCGCTGACCCGCGAGATCAGCTGTTTCGACTTCTTCAGGATCAACTGCCGGGTATCGCGGTAGGGCGGGGTTTGCTTTCGGCGGGCGTTGATCTTGCGCTGCCGCTCCGGGGAAACCGCCTGGTTGGGGGGCAAGGTATAGACGGAGAAGAATCCCGGCGAGTGGCCGGTCAGGCGGTTGGTGGCGACCATGCGGATCCAGCGGTCGAGGGCATCCTCCTGCCCGGCCGCCTTTCGCGCCTGCAGGTAATCGCGCAGCGATACCAACTCTGCCTCGGTCTCCGGATGATAGAACATCGAAAGATCGATATCCGCCGTCGCTTCCCGCTGATGAGGAATTTCCCGCAGACGCTGCGCCAGATCAGCCATCTCCGGAATGCACAAACGCCCGGCGGTGAGGATCTCGCTGAGGGGATTGACATCGTTGGCGATCACTTCCCTGCCCAGCAATGCCGCTTCGATGATGCTGGTGCCTCGCCCGCTGAAGGGATCGTAGACCGTGTCGCCCGGCCGGGTGAACAGTTCGATAAAAAAACGCGGTAACTGGGGCTTGAAGCAGGCCCGGTAAGAGACCTCGTGCAGGGAGGAGGCCTGACGCTGGCGGGAGGTCCAGAACTCGTTGCAGAAGCGGGGATAGCGCCCGTCGCCGAGTTGCAGATAGTCGATCTGCGTGGCCGCCGGCTGCGGCTGCTCGCGAAATCGGAATGTCTGCAGATGCTCAAACAAATCGCTGACGGGCGCCCGGGTGCTGATCATGAAGTTGACGTATCCCTTTTGGTTTAAAATGACCGGCCGGAAATATACAACAAAAGTGCGGAATTGGCAAAAATTAACTGGCATTATCACCTCGTTGTACTGCTTTTTAAAATTGTCGCTTTTAATTAATCACCCTGGTGATTACTTTTTCATAAATCTTGAAAATTGCTTCCGTGATGATTTTACTTCTTCTATCAGCAAGGAGCATTGTGACCATGAGAATTAAGCAGCTGGTACCTTTTGCGTTAATTCTCATGGGTGGAACATTGACCGCGCAGCCCCTTTTACTTGACGACATAAGGTTCGAACATCTTACCACCGAGAATGGCCTGTCCCATAACACCATCCACTGTATCCTGCAAGACCGGCAGGGCTTTATGTGGTTCGGAACGTTTGATGGTCTGAACAAATTCGATGGGCATGAATTAACGGTATATACCCATGACCCGGAAAATCCCGCCAGTTTGAGCAATAATGTTATTTGGGCGCTTTGTGAAGACCACCTCGGCCGGCTCTGGATCGGCACCGATCAGGGCTTAAATCAATTTGATCCGGTCAGCGAAACCTTTTTACAATATCACCATCAGCCAGATTCGCCGGGAAGCATCAGCCATAATCAGATCAGCTCCCTTCACGAAGATCTTAAGGGCACGCTTTGGGTTGGTACCGCCAGTGGCTTGAACCAGTTGAACCGCCAGACAGGACGTTTTACCCGCTATCGTCACGATCCGCAAGACCCGACAAGCCTGAGCCACGATTTTGTCGGGATGATCTTTGAAGACCCGGCGGACAGTGCTGAGGTGCTCTGGATTAGCAATGGCCCGCTTACGGTATCGGATGTCGGGATCGGTGGGTTAAACAAATTTGACCGGACCTCCGGCACCTTCAAACACTACCGGCACAATCCGGATAATCCCAATAGCCTCAGCAATGACTGGGTGACGGCCATCGTAAAGGATCCATATTCCCGCGCCTACTGGATTGGTACAAATGGTTGCCTGGACCGGTTTGATCCACTCACGGAATCCTTCCAACACTATCCGATTAACTATGGTGAGCGCTACCGTCGGTTTGGCGACTATGTCAAATGTTTAGCGGTGGATCCATCCGGAACGCTATGGGTGGGCGCCTGGGATGGCGGCATTGCCCGCCTGGATCCGAAAAGCGGGCGATTTGACACTTATTTGTACCAGGCCGGAAATCTGAACAGCCTGAGCAACAACTATGTTACTGCGATGTATAATGATCATTCCGGGATCATGTGGGTCGGTACGGCTGGCGGGGGGATCAATAAGTTTAACCCGGCAAATAACCAGTTCCGTAATATCAGGGTCTACGGGTATCACCAGCGTGCGGATATCAATAATTGCCGGGCGATTTATGTGGATGATGATGGCATCGTCTGGCTCGGTAACTGGCCGGCCGGCTTTCACAGGGTCGACCGGGATGCCCGTACCTGCAGCAGCTTCGAATACCCCCGACACCTGAGCAATAACTATATTTCAGCGATCTCACCGGATAAGACCGGCAACCTGTGGATGGGAGGATCTCTGGCTGCCTGGTATCAATTTGACCACAATGCGCAAATATTTACCCCGATTTCCCGGAAAATACTGGCAGAAAACGGTCTGGATGATCTGACGATTGAATCGGTCATATTGGATAGCACGGGGCATTTTTGGCTGGGAACACTCGATGGTATCGTGGTGTTTGAGCCGGAAAATATGACCTTCGAAACCTACCGCCATGACCCGCAAGATGCCGGCAGCTTAAGCAACCCACATGTTCAGGTCATCCACAAAGACCGCCAGGGACAAGTGTGGGTGGGAACCCAGAATGGGTTGAATCTGCTGAACCGCTCCGGCAGCACTTTTGCCCGGTTTTTCCATGATCCGGATAATGCGCGCAGTCTGAGCAACGATTACATCACGGCGATTTGTGAGGATCATGCGGGAGGGATTTGGGTCGGAACCGGATCCGGCTTAAACCAATTAATAAACCCCGCCGATGAAAATACCTCCCCGGATGACCCGGTATTAAGCTTTACCCGTTATACCAATAAAGACGGACTTCCCAACAATTTCATCGATGGGATCCTGGAAGATGGCAGCGGCAGGCTGTGGATCAGCACCGAAAACGGTCTGGCCCGTCTGGATCCGCTCACCGGTGCGGTTAAAATTTACGATGTGTTTGATGGTCTACCGGGAAATGATTTTACGCGCGGCGCTTTTTTCCAGAGTAAACAAGGGGAGATGTTTTTTGGAGGGACGAATGGGTGCACGGCTTTTTTTCCGGACCAGATTAAAGATGACTCGCATATCCCTCCAATTGTGCTGACCGGCATTAAGGTATTGAATAAAGACGTGGCGTTGGATACTGTGATCACACTTCGTAAACAGCTAACCCTATCATACCGGGATAACATGATCACGTTTGAATTCGCGGCGCTCCATTATGCCGATCTCCGGCACAATCAGTTCGCTTACCGGATGGAAGGTTTTGATGAAGACTGGATCTATTGCGGCAACCGGCGCGAGGCAACCTATACCAATCTCGATCCCGGTGAGTACATCTTCCGGGTTAAGGGTGATAATCACGCCGGAGTGTGGAATGAAACGGGCGCTTCCCTGAAGATTATCATCACGCCACCCTGGTGGCAGAGCAACTGGGCCTATCTGCTCTACGTTGTGAGTGGGGTGTTATTTTTAACCACCCTTTGGCGCTATTATACCCGGCGGCTTACCATGCTCCATGAGCTGAAGCTACGCCGGTTCGAAGCGCAGAAACATGCTGAGATCAACCAGATGAAATCGCGCTTCTTCGCCAACATCTCCCACGAGTTCCGCACCCCGCTGACCCTCATCGAAGGGCCGGTGAAGCAAATGCTGGAGGATGATTTCTCCGGCAATCCCCGGGAGCAGTACCGCATGATCCTGCGCAACACCAGCCGCCTCTCCCGGTTGATCAACCAGTTGCTCGACCTCTCGAAACTGGAGGCGGGGCGGATGAAGCTGCAGGCCGCTGAAGATGATGTGGTTGAATTCCTGAAACAGGTGCTGGCGGCATACGAATCCCTGGCCGTGCGCAAAGGCATCACCCTGACCTTCCCGGCCCCGGCGCACCCCATCCCACTTTTTTTCGACCGCGACAAACTGGAAAAAATCCTCCACAACCTGCTCTCCAACGCCTTCAAGTTCACCCCGGAAGGAGGTGAAATAAATGTCGAATGCGGAATTCGGAGTGCGGAATTAAATTCACTTTCCAATTCCGCATTCCACATTCCGCATTCCGCATTTTTGGAAGTCAAGGTAGAGGACACCGGCTCCGGCATCCCGCCCGAGCGCCTGCCCTACATTTTCGACCGCTTTTACCAGGTGGATGAAACCCATACCCGCTCTCAGGAGGGCAGCGGCATCGGCCTGGCGCTGGCCAGAGAACTGGTGCAACTGCACCGGGGGCAGATCTTCGCGGAAAGCGAGCCGGGGGAAGGTACGACGTTTACCATTCGACTGCCGTTGGGGAAAGCGCATTTGGACGCGGAAGAGCTCGCGGATCCGAATTCGGAATTCGGAATTCGGAATGCGGAATTGGATGGACATGCGGATTTGGATGCTGACGATTCCACCGGGGTTGCTTCGATCACGGATTTTATAGGTCAACCCCATTCCGCAATCCGCAATCCGAATTCCGCATTAATCCTTGTGGTGGAGGACAATCCCGACATGCGCAGCTACATCCGCAGCGCTCTGGAAAGGGAGTACAAAGTCAGCGAAGCGAAGGACGGTTTCGCCGGTCTGGAGAAAGCCCGGCAACATATTCCCGACCTGATCGTCAGCGATGTGATGATGCCCGGGATCGACGGATTCGAACTGTGCCGGGAATTGAAAAATGACGAGCGCACCAGTCATATTCCGCTGATCCTGCTGACCGCCCGCGCCGACCGGGAGAGCAAGCTGGAGGGACTGGAAACCGGGGCGGACGATTATCTCAGCAAGCCGTTCGACAACCGGGAGCTGCAGGTGCGCATCAAAAACCTGCTGGAGCAGCGGCGCCGGCTGCGCGCCCGTTTCAGCCAAAACGGCTTGCAGCATCCCCAGGAAATCGCCGTCACCCCCATCGACGAAAAATTCCTGCAGCGCGCCAGGGAGGTCATGGAAGCGCACATCCCCGATGCCGCTTTCAGCGTCGACCTGTTGGCGGAAGCGCTGGGGATGAGCCGCTCCCAGCTTCACCGCAAGCTGACGGCGCTGACCGGCAATGCGCCCGGCGACCTGATCCGCCAGCTGCGCCTGCACCGCGCCGTGCAACTGCTGGATCAGCACTTCGGCTCAGTCAGCGAGGTGGCCTACGAAACCGGTTTCAACAATCCGGCCTATTTCAGCGAGTGCTTCCGCAAGCAGTTTGGGGTGACTCCCTCCCGCTATGCCCGGGGAGAGCGGGGGAATGGCGGGTCATGATCCCCCGGGGGGGGCCCACTGCCATTAAGTTAAGCGCGATTGTCATGTTCTGAGTGGCAGTAGCAGTAGCAGTGGGCAGGAAAGACACCGACTGCCACTGCCACTGCTACTGCTACTGCCACTTCGGCTTACTTGGCAGTGGAGCGTCATAGTGATGCAACAAAATCGATAGTTTTTGCAACCAGTCTGGTGGAATTTAATGCACCGGCTATGATAGATTACCTCCAGAGGGATTCGGAACGCGCCGCTGTCCCGTCTGGAAGCAGGATGAACCGGTCGTGCCTTACCCTCCCGTGAGATACTCCGCAGCAAAGCAGTCTATCATATAGATACCGTTATTGGCCTGAACAGCGCTTTTTGTTCCGGCGATTGCAAACGTTTATCTAAATGAAGGGGGTGTGCTCATTAAGTCTGTGCCTACCATCCTCAGAAACCTTCTAAAACAAATTTTTTCCTGATAGATCGGGTAATCAGATCGGTCAAAAAGGCTATATGCCCACAGTTGTCGATCCATAAAGCCTATTTTATCACCTGATCTTTGATAATTGATGAGTGGCAGTGGCAGCAGCAGC
>JACKAP010000033.1 GCA_020635015.1 Calditrichia bacterium
GGTGGGGCCTAAGGAGACGAAAGCCTTCAGCACGTCCCCCGCAGATCCCAACGCCCCGGTCGTCTTATTATTGGCGAATAAAACCTCGGGCAAAGTTCCTTTAACGGTCGGATTTTCCGGCAGCAACAGTTTTGATCCGAATGGATCACCGCTCACTTATCTATGGGATTTCGGTGATGGTGCAACCGCACAAGTGAACGATACCGTGCACGTCTTTACGGAGGTTGGAACCTACACCGTATCCTTGACGGTTACGAACAATCTCAATCTTTCGGCAACCGACAGCATTTTGATCACGGTGCTTGGAAACGGAACCCCCTATTTAGGAACGCCATTCACCGTTCCCGGGCTTGTCCAGGCGGAGTTTTACGATTTGGGAGGTGAGGGCATTGCTTATCACGACAATGATGCGATCAATTGGGGGGTGCCATTCCGAAGTTCGGAAGGCGTTGACCTCGAAGCATCTAATGATCCTGGCGGAGGTTATAATATCGGCTGGATTGAAGATGGAGAATGGGTCGAATACACCATCGATGTGCCGGCCGATGGGATGTACACCGTGGTTCCCCTGATCGCCTCCGTTCCCGGCGGCGGTAGTTTGCATATCGAATTTAATGGAATCGACCTGACGGGTAATATCAGCGTGCCGGTAACCGGCGGCTGGCAGTTCTGGGAAGAGTTGGTGATTCCGGAGGTGTTCTTGAATGCCGGCCAGCAAATTATGCATGTTGGCTTTCATTTCGGACAGTTTAACTTAAATTGGATCGATATCAGATCCCCTGCTTCAGGCATCATTGAAGCACAAAAAATACCCACGCATTTTGCGTTAAAACAGAACTATCCCAATCCGTTTAATCCAGGCACCCGGATCGAATTCCAACTTCCCCAATCCGGATGGGTGACACTCAAGGTTTATAATCTGATCGGCCAGGAAGTAACCACTTTGGTAGATCAGGCTTTGCAACCGGGCAATTATGCCTATACCTGGGATGCCGCGGATTTTTCCAGCGGCGTGTATTATTACCGCATAACGGTCGATTCGGACAACCATGAATATCGTGGATATGTTCAAACCCGGAAAATGATATTACTGAAATGAACGACGCTCATGCGGAGGATTGCACTTTATGCAATTTTCCGCGTTTTTGTTTTGAATCACGGCAAACCTATTCTAAATTAGCCTAAATTGTAAAAAATACAATTCGACATTAGAGGCGACGGATGCATTTAAAAGAATTTGACCGCCTGGTGCAGATCATGAAACGGCTGCGCAAGGAATGTCCCTGGGATCGGGAGCAGACCCCGGAAACCCTGCGGCAATATATCCTGGAGGAAGCTTACGAAACCATCGAGATGATCGACGGTGGGAATTGGGATGAACTCAAAAAAGAGCTGGGCGACCTGCTCCTGCAGATCATCTTCCAGGCGGAGATAGCCGAAGAGGAGTCGCGCTTCACCCTGGCGGAGGTGATCGAACACATCAACAACAAGCTGGTGGAGCGCCACCCCCACGTTTTCGGCGACACCACCGTGCACAGCGCGGCGGAGGTGAAGGGCAACTGGGAGCAAATCAAACTCAAATCCGAGCGGCGGAAATCGATTTTGGAGGGAGTGCCGAAAACCCTTTCCGCCCTGCTGCGCGCCCAGCGGATCCAGGATAAGGCCTCCCAGGTGGGATTCGACTGGGAAGATCCCGCCGGGGTGCTGGACAAAGTGCAGGAAGAGATTGCCGAACTGCGCGCCGGCGCCTCTCCGCAGGAAATCGAAGAAGAGATTGGCGATCTGCTGTTCTCCCTGGTCAACCTCTGCCGCTTCCAGGGGGTTAGTGCGGAGGATGCCCTGCGCAAGACGACCGAGAAGTTCATCAGCCGCTTTCAATACATTGAACAAAAGCTCGGCGAACGCCAACAGCCGCTAAAAGCCGTCCCGCTGGAGGTGATGGAGCAGCTCTGGCAGGAAGCCAAATCCCGCGCACAAAATACCTGAAAACCCTATGGTGCTGAACGCCTTTAATCTGACCTTGTTGCTGGCCTGCCTGGTAATGGCTTTTTTGGTGCTGAAATTACTGCCGCCGCTATTCCGCAAGGACCATAAGAGCTACGACGAGTCGCTGGATGAGCGCCTGGAGCAATTTTCCACCCGGCTGATCAAACTGCTCGACAACCGGCAGCTTTGGGAGCAGGTGGTGCAATTCTGCCGCAAAATCCTCGATGTGCCGCAGATTGCCATCATCACGTTTCAGGAATACGATCCCAGCCCCTACCGGATCGATCACAGCGAGGGTATTGCAGAAGACCAGATTGCGGAGCTACTCAACCACAGCGATCCCAATCTGGTGCGTTTGCTGGAAGAGAATCCGCAAATTGTCTACCGGCCGGATCTGCCCGCCGGCGGCGCATTGGGTGAGTTGCTGAACACCTTTCAGCTCCACCTGCTGATCCCGTTGATTCGTGAGAAGACCCTGATCGGACTGATCCTGTTCGGTGATCCCCGGCCGGAGCTAAAAATTTCCCGGCATAGCATTCATGTGCTGCGCCTGATGAGCGCCCAGATCGCCATCACCCTGGAGCATATCCGCACGCTGGAAAGCAAATTCCAATCGGAAAAGATGGCCGGCCTGGGCATGCTGGCTTCGCAGATCGCTCACGACTTCAAATCGTTTATCGCCCTCACCCAAAATCAGAGCCGGGAGATCGGGCGAGTTGCCGAAACGGCAGTGCAGGCTGAACGGCAGCTCAATCGCCTGGACGCCCGGGGCGAGACCTCAACCGCCGCGCTGACGGAAGCTCTGAAGACCCTGCTGGAGGCTGCCAAGGTTCAAAAGCAGAAGAATGAAAAGCTGATGAAGCACGGCGCCTATATGGAAAAAATGGTGGAAGACCTGCTCAATTACGCCCGGCCCAAGGATCTGAAATTCACCGAAGTAAACGTCAATCAACTGCTCGATCTCTGTATTGACCGGGTGCATGTGCCGGAAGAAATTCAGGTGGTGCGCAATTATGATCAGGGGCTCTCTAAGATCAACCTCGACTTTTACCAGATGCAGCGGGTGTTTATCAACTTGATCGAGAACGGCATCCGGGCGATGCGCTACGGGGAGGGACGACAGTTAAAGATCATCACCCGCTACCGCCCTCCGGCCTCGCCGGTGAGCCGCACCCAGTGGGTTTACATTGAGATTATGGACGAGGGCCTGGGCATCCCGGATGAATACCAGGAGCGGATCTTCGATCCGTTCTTCACCACTTATAAAAAGGAAGGCGGCAACGGATTGGGCCTGGCAATTGTGAAACAAATCATCACCCGGCATTACGGTTTTATCGATTTTGCCACCCGGGCCGGCAAGGGAACCGTGTTCAGCATCCGGCTGCCGTACAAACATCATGCAGGAAAGGACCTATGAGCGACCGCAACAATAAAGTGCTGATCGTGGAAGACAATGAGCTATGGAGCGAAAGTTATAAGCAATGGATCGGCAACCATTACCAGATCAAGCTGGCCTCCAATAAAAGCGAAGCGCTGGAGACCTGCGACACCTTTTTCCCGGATCTGATCATCCTCGACCTGGGGCTTCCGGAGATCAAGGATGGCCTGGACCTGCTCGACGAGATCATCAAGAAGGGTCAGGATTCTACCGTGATCGTGGTAACCTCATTCAAAGAGCACAAGTATGCCCTGGAAGCGCAGCGCAAAGGGGCTTATTCTTATTTTTCCAAGAGCGATGAGAGCCTGGAAGAAGAGCTGCCTTTCCTGGTCAAGCAGGCGCTGAAGATGCAGCAACTGGAACGGGAGAACAAGGAGTTGCGCTCCAAGCTGCAGCAAAAGATCCATTTCCACGATATCGTCTCGGTCAGCAAACAAATGCAGTTGGTGCTGGATACGGTGGAGCGCCTCAAGCACAGTGTCGAGCCGGTGCTGATCACCGGGGAATCCGGCGTGGGTAAAGAGGTTATCGCCCGCCACATCTTCAAACAAAGCTCGAAGCTGAACCACAATTTTGTGGCGATCAACTGTGGGGCGCTGCCTCCCAATCTGCTGGAAAGCGAACTGTTCGGCTATGAGAAGGGTGCCTATACCGGGGCGCTGAAGATGACCAAAGGCAAGATTGAACTGGCCGACCAGGGCACCTTATTCCTGGATGAGATCGGTGATATGCCCCTGGAGTTGCAGGTCAAGCTGCTGCGCATCCTGGAAACCAAGCGCTTCTTCCGTCTGGGGGGAGAAAAGGAGATCGCGGTCGATTTCCGCCTGATCTCCGCCACCAACCAGCCATTGGTCGAGATGATCAAGGAGAACAAGTTCCGGGAGGACCTCTATTACCGCCTCAACGTCATCCCGATCCATATTCCTCCGCTGCGGGAGCGGCCGGATGACATCCCGGCGATGATCGATTATTTTTCGGAAAAATTCTGCCGGGAGAACGGCATCACCAAGCCGAAATTCACCAGCCGGCTGATCGCCTTTCTCTCCCACGTTCACTGGGAAGGGAATGCCCGGGAGTTGGAGAACACCATCAAGCGCCTGATCCTGAGCAACCAGAAAGTACTCGACATCGAGCATCTGCCCCCGGACATCCTGGAAGCCAGCAACAGCTTCCTCGATCAGGCGCTGGCCAGCGAGCTGAATCTGGAGGAGGTTTCCCGGATGTATGTCAAGATGGTGCTGGAGCAGAAAAAAGGCAATAAAAAAGAAGCCTGCAAGGCGCTGGATGTCAACTACCGCACCTTAATGAAAAAACTCGCTTAGGATCGATTAAAGAATAATTTGTCGAATATCAAACATAATTGCCACAGAGACACAGAGCACACAGAGACTGATTTTATTTAACTTATAACACCTCTGTGATCTCTGTGGCTCTGTGGTTATAGTTCACAAGTTAATTTTTACTCAATCCTAAGGCGGGGTAATGATTGTAAAAAATACAACCTGGCTCAACGCCGGTTGTATTTTTTACAATCACCATCCCGATCTGGCCGAACACCCCTTCTGCGGCAATTTCAGCCGCTCCCCCCTCCCAACTTGCATTAAATACAATCCACATCGGCTAAAATTGCATTTTATACAATTGATTTTGTAACCGGGAGCACTTTCCGCACCTTGGAATCAGGGTCGCCAGGATTGATCATCGGGATCAAGTCAAAAAGTAACGCTTATGATAATTTTCGTAAGTTATTTTTAAACAAAAGCATAGATCAAATTTCACTAAAATCCCCCCCGTCGCACACCTACCCGATAGCTTTATCGTCACGTTTTTGAGCAGCAGAATTTTAAATCGACAGACCATCGATTGCATTTTATGCAACCTCAATCAACGAGCACGAACCGGGAATCGCACAAAATCCCACCAAAATCAAATCTAATTAACTAATTAATTACAACTTACACCAAAAAACAAAACCAAGATCATTATATACATATACTTATGATTATTTTATCCAAAATTTCAACTTTTGGCACAGTATGTGTAGATATAAATAGCAGACCAAGAAAAGGAAGTGACATGTTCAAAGACAACAAGATACTGGATACTTCGATCGAACTGAAGCAGGCGGATGGTGAGAACGGTAGTGCTTACTACAGCCTCAGCATCGGTTCGGATCCGGAAACCCGGATGGTGATCAGCGAGGAGAATCTGGATAATTTATTGAGCGTGCTTCCTTCTTTTTTAAATACCGTAATTCAATCGCAAGTTACCGTAGAGACCAATTCAGCCAAAGGGGAGTAACCATGAAAGTATTAGTGTTTGAGACCAGCAAAGACAGAGCCAAATTGATCAGCGATTTACTCGATGATTACCGCTATAAAATTCATATCAACTACCAGGGCAATGAAGTATTGAACGATCTGCGGGAGATCAAGCCCTCGCTGGTGATCGTAAACGCCAATGTGCGTCCCGACTCCGGCGTCAGCATCCTGGAAAAGATCAAGACCGATCCTCGCTACAGCAAGATCCCGGTGATCCTGATCTCCAATTTCACTTCTACTGAACTCCCGGCAGAAATCAAGAAGTATACCAACGTTGATTATCTGGTTGAGCCTTTCAAGATCAAAAATTTCCGTCATATTGTCGAGCGCTGGATCAACTTCCGCAGCCTCTACGTCAATTAATCGCGCCGCTTCCTGACCGGAAGCCTATAGGCGCTGGAACCCCCAATGGCAGTTGGCAGCGGCACCCTGCATGGAGGCGGGGTACTGCTGTTGATTTCCAGGCGCGATACTCAGGGTTTTTGCGCTTCCCCAGCATAAATAAATCGGTCGAGTAAAGGGATATATTTACTCCACCGCACTCCCGGCAGCACATCATCCTCAATGATCCGGCATATCGCATTGGCATTGGCGTCCAACATGATCAAATGGCTTAAGACGACCGCTTCCAGCGTCATCGGCTGCACTGCCGGTCGTTGGCCCGCTTCTACTGTCGGATGAATCACCAGCAAATGCAACAGGCGGTTGCGCAATTCGCCGGGAAACCCGCGAATCCGCCCAATCAGTCCTGCCACCCATTCGTACCCCATCGCCCGGTATCCCAGCAGACGGCCCGCATCGGAAAATTCGATAAATCCATCCAGGGAATACTCCCGCACTTTCCCGGCATGATGCAGCACAATACCGGCTTTTAGCAAGTCGAGATCAATCGCAGGATAAAAGCGTTGCAGCAGGCCCCCCAGTTCCAGCATCACCACCACATGTTCCAGAACGCCTCCCACATAGTTATGATGCCACAGCTTCCCGGAGGGTGAACGCAAATAGGCCTGGGCAAGCGCTGCTTCCCCGAGAAACTGCCGGAGCAGCTCAACCAGGAAGGGATTCGTCAGCGAAGCGATATGGCTTTCCAGGCGCTCCCGGTAGGCCTCCAGGTCCTTTCCGGAGACCGGCAACAGCGCCTCTGCGCTCACCGGATCTTCCGGGCCGGATGGCCGCAGGTTCAGCACCTTCAACTCCTTTCGCCCCTGAAATACTTGCACGATGGCCCGGATCTTGACCGTATCTCCTTCCCGGGCGGTTTCATAAAGCGCCAGCGGCTTGTCCCAAATACGGGCTTTCAGGCGGCCGCTGCGGTCGCCCAGTTCCAGCACCAGGTAGGGGGTTCCTTGCTGCCGGTATTTCAGCTCCCGGCTGCGCACCATGCAGAAGGCCGTAAAGGGCTTTCCCGGCGGCATTTGCTTGATCCCGATTGGCGATTGAGGTGATGTCATCATGGTCCCAGTGCGATATAGTGATTCGTTCCGTTTAATCTGCCCTACTCATATATTCACATAAATGAGTCTTTTTTAGAAAATTTTAAGAATAAATCTTCAATCGGGCGGGTAGGGAGTATCGGATATATGTATTTTAGTTTATTTCGTGGGCTGAAGCGTTACAAAAAAACCCACAACCGGTTAAATGTTATTTAACGCGATTATGGGTTTTCAAATTGGCAGGCAATAAATCAGTCGATCAGGAATAGACCTCTTTTTCATTGCATTGGCACACTTTCACATTCTGGTTGGCATATTTCCAGGTGCCGGTTTCTTCGGAAAACACCGATGCGACTTTTTTCAAGTACGTGTAGGTGTTTCCGCAATTGGGGCAAACATTCCCCAGCATAATTTGCTTTTTCACTTTCGACGAAAAATCTTGTTTCTTTGCCATGTTTATTCTCCTTCGGCTTTAATATTCGCGGTTTCCCGGTAAATTTCGAAATTGTTGGGGCCCTTCTCCAGCGCTGCCGTCAGGGCGGCCCCGGCTTTCTCCAGTAATTCCCCGGCAGCTTCCGCCATCTGGGGATACTGCACAAAACCACTGCTCAGCGCAATATGTTCAACTACTCCGTCAGCCCAGGGTTTCCTGGCGACAATCTGTTCAAGCAACTCCGCGAAATTTCCGGAAGCCGCCCTGGCTGATTTTTCCGGCCAAATGATTGCATAGCGCTCCTGTGCCAACCGGAAAATATAACCTGCCTCCTTCAGCAAAGGCAAGACAAAAGATACAAATTCGCTGGCCAGGCGTTCCTGCATCGCTGGGTCCGTACTCTCTCCCGGGACGCTGACTTCGAGGCATTGCAGCGCAAAACCCCTCTCAAAGGTCATTGAACGGCCGATTTCTTTCGTGAGTTCCATTTCAAACGCCTGCGGATTGCCGATCCCGGTAGCGGGATCGAGCAGGGTAAGCGCCTTCAGCCGGGATGTGCTGCGGATGTTGCCTAATAGCGCCGCCACCCGGGCAGCCATCGCTTCCAGCATTTTTTTCTGTGACTCGCTAAAGGCCCGGGGGCTGCGGCTTTCCAGCGCGATGACCCCTTCGGCGCGATTTTCCAGGGTGAGCGGCGCCGCCAGCAATGCTTTGAAGCTATTGTCCGGCGCTTCATCGGAATACAGCCGGGGAATATAGTTTTCCTTTTCGGAAAAGTCCTCCACCAGCAAGGTTTGATTTTTACGCAGCACCCACCCAAACACGCCGCCGTTGTCAGGGAATTGACTCCCGGGAGATGCCGGGCCGCTATCATCAGAAATTGCCAGCACCCGGCCGTTGTTTTTGCCACTGCGCTCACAAATCGTGACGCGGTCCGCTGCAAATATTTCCGCCAGCCGATTTTGCAGATATCCGCTCAACGCGTTCATGTCCGTCAGACTCAGGAGTTCTCCGGTGAACTCGGTCAACTGCCGGTTGGCGGTGTTTTCCGCCTCGTTTTCATACTGCTTGTTGCTGGAAGCCAGTTGAATTCCCACAATCCGGGCAAACTCACCCAGTATCTGCAAATCCTCATCGCTAAAAGAGCCTTCCACCCGGGAATCGACACAAAGGATGCCGGCAACATAATCGTCGAAAAAAATCGGCACTCCCAGAAAAGAACGGGCAGGGTTGCTTCCCTCCCGGTAATAGGGCAACAGATCTTCACTGTCCGGGAGGGCATTCTCCAGCAGCGCTTTGCGCTCCTTCAAAATAAGGGCGGTCAGGCCGCGGGGCAGATCAAAGAAGGGAGGGTCGAGCATCAGCTCGGGATATTCGGTCACCCGATAGCGGATATAAAAAGCTTTACGGAAATAATTCACCATCAGCAGCACGACGGTATCCGCCACCAGGGTTCGTTTGATCAGGGGAAAAATCGTCTCCAGGAAGAGATCGAAATATGCTTCGACGGTGTGTTCGGTTTTGATGGGGGTATTCTCCGCCATCCCCTCGCCGCGATGCGCCCGCCGCGGACGGGTTGACTGTGGAGAAGCGGCTGGGGGCGGATCAACCGCCCCGGCGGTGGTATCTTCCTTGACATAGAAGAAAATACTACCGCCGACAGCCACCATCAGCAATATCTTGATCAGGATAAATAGCAGCGAATTGGGCAGAAAACTGACCAACAAAGCAGCCACAAATGCGGTTGCGGCGATCGTCAACAGTGTCACGGATTTGCTCAAGGTCTTCACTCATCACGGCTTATCATCATGAACTCAAGTGCTCGTTGAAGAAAACAACCGCAAATATACAACATGAATCGCGCAAAAGTATGCTGAAAATGATTTCGCCGCTACTTTTCGTTGACCAGCTTGATGTTTTTCTTCAACGCCTCATTCCCATCCTCATGATCGGTTGAATCATCGGCGACTTTAGCCGCTGCATTTGCCCGGAACTTATCGAGGGATTCCGGCATTGCCGGGGTAGACTCGACCGTCTGGCTGGGCGCATTGATCGTGGGCGTCAGGCTGGATTTTGTGGTTTCGTTCAGTTTCACATCCTGTCCGTCCCAATCGACCATCACAAAGAATGATACCATGATGAGGGCAATCGCAAATCCCATCGCCGGCACCTTCCAGGCCAAAAAATAATCTAGCGGGGAACGTTGAAACCCCCGGCTACTGCCGTAGCCGATCCTTTGTCTTAGCCGAGATTCAAAATCCGATGATGTGGAAATACGGGGCAGGCGGTGAAGCCGGTTGCGGATCAGCTGAATGCGCTGTACCGTCTCCTTGCATTCCGGACACACATCGAGATGCTGTTCAATATCGGTATGGCTCTGTGGAGGTAAATCGCCATCGATATAGTTGGAAAAATCCTCCTGAAATTTGTGACAAAGACTCATAGGCAACCCTCATCGTTTTTCAATTAACCCCGTGTGTTGGTTTCATTTTCTACCAAGAACTTTAAGTCTTCTTGAAGTTTCAGGCGTCCCCGATTCACCCGCGATTTTACCGTCCCCAGCGGAATATTCAGAATCTGGCTGATCTCTTCATAAGCAAACCCCTGAACATCGCGCAATAATATCACTTCCTTAAACTTCGGCGGCAGCTTATCGATCGCATTCTGTATGATACTGTCTTTTATGCTGCTATCCACTTCTTGTTCCGGATTCCGTTCTGAATCCGGAATATCGAAATCCCGTTCTTCATTGACAAAATTGCTGACGCTGAAAATTTTCCGCCGCTTGCGCCGGCGCAACTCGGTCTTGGCCAGATTGCCGGCAATGGTATACACCCAGGTGGAAAATTTGGCAATCTCTTTGTAATAGTGTTTGTTTTTGAAGACGCGGAGGAATGTTTCCTGCACAATATCTTCCGCATCGACCCTGCTCCCCACAAAGCGGTATACATAATTTAGCAACTGATCTTTATAGCGTCTCACCAGGACGTCGAATGCCTGAACATCACCTTCCTGAAATCGGGCAATAAGCGTCTCATCAGTGATCTTTCCTGTCTTAGAGGTATTTTTTTTCATTTTCTCAAAAATGTAAATTTTACCGTCGGTATACCCTAAAGTTCCCCAATTAATTAATTTAAATCGATCAATTTTACGATCAGCCGGTCGAGCACTATTTCCGGTTTGGCCTGGCTCGATTTCAAGGCGCGATCGCACTCATCGATCAATTCGATTGCCCGGTTCAACTGCGCCAGCGGCCACAACGCCAGGTCCTTGACGTATGCCTGGTACTGCCGGGGATAGATCCGCAACTGCTCGCGAATCTTCTGTTCATCCCGCATCCCGCTCTGATAAAATCCACGGATCTTCCACAAGTTGGTAATATGACGCAGGAGCAAGAACAGGATCGAACCGGGATTTTCGCCCCGCTCCAGCAGGTTCTTGAGCATGAACAGCGAGGTTTCCAACTGCTTCTGAGCAATAGCGCCGGTCAATTCAAAAACGTTCTGACTGACGTGCACCCCCACCACATTTTCGATATCATCCGCGGTGATATGGGTCTTGTCCTGATAATAATTGGCAACCTGGGCGATCTCCGTCTTCAGATCATGAATCTTTTCACCTACCAAATATATCAACGCATGGACCGATTCCGAAGCGATTGTTTTCTGGTACTGCTCAAATTCGCTGCGAATAAACTCGTTCAGCGCATCCTCCCGTAAAGGTAATAGATTGACCGTCAGGGCCATTTCCTGCAAAATTTTATATTTTGCCTGGGAAACGGAATCGACCCGCGCCACCACAATCAAAACGATCTCCGGATCGGGCCGCTGCAGGTACTTACGCAATAGTTCGCCGTTCGGATTGCGCAGATTCTGATAATCTTTTAAAACGATCACTTTCCGGCTGGAAAAGAGCCCCGCACCGGCGGTCAGGGCCAGAATATCCTCCAGCGTGGCATCCGGCGCATAGCGGATAAAGTAGTTAATCTCTTTATCCACCGTTCCGACAAACTTCTGGCAGATCTGGGCAATCAGCGAATCGACCAGATAGGCTTCTTCCCCGTACATAAAATACACCGGGGCAACCTCTCCCTTGCGGAGCGCCGCCGCCACCGGGCGGAAATACTGTGTGTTGCCACGCGCCATCGTGGTTATCGTTCCCCCGCCGTATGTTTTTCCCGCCGGTAGGCCCGGTTGAGAAAGTAGATCAGTCCGCCCCAGATGGTGCCGAGGATAATGATCATAAAGATGACGGTTGTAAAGGTCAGCATCGTCTTACCTCTCCTGCGTTACCAGGCGGTATAATTGTTTATTGAACAGCACCAGCACCAGGATCAGTCCCCCCCATTGCCACAGGCAGGTGCCCAGGCTGTAGATGCTGGTCAGGTGCCACCAGCCGGCGGCATCCCAGGTACGGTAAAACCACCAGAACATCAGGCAGGCCGCCTCCACCGGGATCAGGAACTTCATCACCCAATTGTACCACACCCCTACCCGAATATCATTATGGGCCACCAGCAGGTATTTCTCCCGGAATTGGGCCACGCCCTTTTTGATCACTGCAAAGGTAAAGAAGGAACCGCTGAGAATCAATCCCATTCCCCACACCCAATCCTGGTTGTTGAAAAAATCCATCGAATAGGCCGAGGGGATGCCCATCACCGCGCCCAGCAGCGCCACCAGAGGCAGCGCCCGCTTTCGGGAGAGCCCAAAATCCATCAACATGCGGGTCGCCAGTTCCAGCATGGCAATCAGCGAGCTGAGGGCGGCGAAGAACAGCGCCAGGAAAAAGATCGCGATCAAGATCTGTGCGCCGGGAAGTTTGTTGAACAACTGGGGGATCACGATGAAGCTCAACCCCTGATTGCCGGCCTGCAGCGCCTGGATCGCTTCCTGACTGCTGCCGGTCAGCGAAAAGATTGCCGGTATAATAGCCAGCGCCGCGATCAGCGAGGCGGAGTTGTTGCCGAATCCGGTGATGAAGGCGTTGAGGGTGATATCATCTTTCTGCCGCATATAGACCGAGTAGGTCAGTACCAACCCCCAGCCGGCGCCGGTCGACCAGGCCGACTGCGACAGCGCCTCCAGCCACATCGCCGGGTCCGTCAGGGAGGCGCCGTGAAACCCGAAGAGGTAATTCAACCCTTCAGCGGCATTGGGGAGGGTCAGGGAACGCACCGTTCCGACCAGCAGCAGCGCCAGCAACGCCGGCAGCAAAATCCGGTTGGCCCGCTCGATACCGTTGACCACCCC
>JACKAP010000034.1 GCA_020635015.1 Calditrichia bacterium
CTGCATCACTCCGTCAGCGCCCGCGTCGAGGCGGGGGAAGCGTCGGAGCTCGACCTGATGCAGGCGGATATCCAACTGGCCGAGGCACAAAACGACCTGGATGGCGCCCGGCGGATCTACCATCAAAACCGCTACCAGTTGTTTAACCTGATCGGCCTCCCCCTCTCGCGCCAAAAATACACCCTGCAGTTTCCCGACACCCTGGGCTATTTCCCGGTCGAGATCGATCAACACCGTGCCCTGGAGCGGCTTCCCGAGCTTCCGGTGAGCCGCAGCGCCGCAGTACGGCAATCCGCTGCCCGCTGGGGGGTGCGGGAGGCCTGGAGCGGATTTTTGCCGGACCTGCGCCTGAGCTATTACCGTCAAGATTTTGGCAGCGGCTACGATTTTTACGGTGTGGAAGCGGGCATCAAACTGCCCCTGTGGTTCTGGTTCAATCAGAACGGCGACATTCAGGCGGCCAAAGCGCAGCGCCGGGCGGCCGGCCATGAACGCCGGGCGATCGAATCCGATCTCAAACGCCAGATCGAAGATGCCTGGCACGGCTTCGAGCAGAGCCGGGCGGTGATCCAGCGCTACCAGCAAACCATCCGCCGCCAATCAGAGCAATTGCTGACCCTTACGATGGAAGGGTACCGCCTGGGCGAGCTGGATCTGTTGAAGCTGCTCGAATCCCAACGCACCTTTTTGACCAGCCAGGAACGCTATTACGTTGCCCTGCGTGATTATTATATTCAACTGATCGAACTGGAAAAGTTTTTGGACCATGAGATTGTGTTCCGGCAATGACTAAGAACAGCGACAATAAAATTTTACAATCTATACACTGGAGAAGAAAATGCCCCATATCATGACGCGACAACGCGCCCGAATTGCCGGCCTGCTGCTGATCCTAATGGCGGTCTTTTCGGCCTGCTCCGAGGACGCCCAACCGACCCCGGACACTGGCCAGGTTTCCGCCCCACCCTCTCTTAGCGAGAATGCGCCGGCGGCGGAAGCCGTCATTACCCTCACGCCGGTGCAGGTTCAGGAATTAAATATCCAAACCGTCACCGCCACCAGGGATAATTTTTCCTATCCGGTCAGCGTTCCCGGCATCGTAATGCCGGCGCCGGACCACATCTCTTTAATCAGCGCGCCGATCAACGGGCTGGTGGTGGCGATCCACGCCCATGAAGGCGAGAAGGTACGCAAGGGGGAGGTGCTGCTGGAGATCGAAAGCCTGGAATTTGCCAACCTGGTGGCCGAATATCTTCAGGCGGAAGCGGAAGCGAAATACCAGAAAAGCCGCCTGGAGCGCATGAAGTTGCTGGGTGAGAAGAAAATCACCCCGCAGCGGGAGATCGAACGGGCGGAATCCGATTTCACCCGGGCCAACGCCGTGGTGCAGGGCACTTACTCCCGGCTGCTGGCGGTGGGGGTCAGCGAGCAGCAGATCGAGCGCTGGCAATCCGGGCAGGAACGTCACTCGCATCTGAAGATCACCGCTCCGATCGACGGGGTGATCACCGAGCATCTGGTCGACATGGGGCAGGCAGTGAACGCTTATCAAAAACTTGGCGCCATCGTCGACACCCGGAAAGTGCTGGTGAAGGGTTTCGTCTCGCCGGAAGATGGGGCGATCCTAAATCCCGGCGACCGGGTCGACATCTCGCTGCGGGAATACCCGGAGAAGCGTATCCCGGCGGCCATCGGAACCATCGTGCCGACCCTGGACGAGATCAATAAATCGATCACCGTCAACGTGCTGGTGAATACCAGCGACCAGTGGCCCCGCCCCGGGCAGAACGTACGGCTGACCATTTCCGCCCGCACCCCCGCTCCGGTCATCTCCATTCCGCTGCAGGCAGTACAATATGAAGGGGACCAGGCGGCGGTCTTCCTGCAGCTCGATCCGCAGCGCTACCGCAAACATTTCATACAAATCAGCAAGATCGCCGGTGAAATGGTGATCGTCGAATCCGGCCTGAACGGCGGCGAAGCGGTGGCGGTGACGCAGGTGTTCAGTCTCAAGGCCTTGAGTAAATACGAAGAATTTGCGGAGGAGTAAGATTGTGAATGGGTTGATGAGTGAATGGGTGAATGGGTAAAGACAAGGATAAAGGATGAAGGATGAAGGATAAAGTTTTGGTTGTGCTAATACTTGATGCCGGCACCACCCTCCCCCATACACCCATTAACCCATCAACCCATACACCCATTAACCCATCAACCCATACACCCATTAACCTGGCAATGACAACATGATCCT
The DNA here is from genome assembly GCA_020635015.1 of Calditrichia bacterium. Taxonomy (GTDB): domain Bacteria; phylum Calditrichota; class Calditrichia; order RBG-13-44-9; family J075; genus JACKAP01. The sequence continues at coordinate 2,252 of JACKAP010000034.1, forward strand.
ACACCATCTCATCGATTTCAGTTTACGACAAAAATATGTAGCGCTGGCGCTGGTACTGCTGATGGCCTTTGGAGGCTTTCAGGCGTTGCGCCAGATCCCAATCAATTCGCTCCCGGATGTAACCCCGGTGCAGGTGCTGGTAATCACCAAAGCGGGCCGCTATTCCCCCTACGATGTGGAAAAGCTGGTCAGTTACCCGATCGAGACCGCCATGAACGGCCTGCCGGAGATCAAGGAAGTGCGTTCGATTTCCCAGTTCGGCCTCTCGGCAGTCACGGTCGAATTTGAAGAGAACAGCGACATCTATTTTGCCCGCCAGATGGTCAGCCAGCGCCTGCAGAGCATTATCGACGAGCTCCCGGAGGGAGTCTCCTCGCCCCAACTGGGCCCGATCTCCACCGCGCTGGGCGAGATCTACCAGTATGCGGTGCGGGGTGACGGCTACTCCCTAACGGAACTGCGCACCATCCAGGACTGGTTGATTGCGCCCCAGTTGAAAACCATCAAGGGGGTTACCGAGATCAACTCCTTCGGCGGTTTCGTCAAGCAGTACGAGGTGATCGTTCCCCCGGGTCAACTGCGCACCTTCGACATCGGCCTGAAGGAGATCATGGACGCCATCGCCGAGAACAACAGCGTTTCCGGAGGCAACTACCTGGAGCACAACCGCGAGCAGTACATCATTCGCGGCTTCGGGCAGATCCGCGACCAGCGCGATCTGGAGCAGATCATCATCACCGAACTGCAGGGGCGTCCGGTGTACCTGCGCGACATCGCCGAGGTGAAGCTGGGGCGGCAGTTGCGCCAGGGAGCGGTGACCCAGGACGGCAAGGGTGAGATCGTCACCGGCATCGTGATGATGCTGCGCGGCGGCAACGGGCGGGAGGTGATCAACGAGATCGAAGCCAAGATCGCAACCGTCAACCGCAGCCTGCCGGAAGGGGTGCGGATCGAAAAATTTTACGATCAATCCGACCTGGTCGACCGCACCACCGGCACCATCATCACCAACCTGCTGGAAGGGGGATTCTTCGTCATCGCGGTGCTGCTGTTGCTGCTGGGTGAAATCCGCGGGGCGCTGATCGTTGCCTCGGTGATCCCCTTCTCAATGCTCTTCGCCTTTATCGGCATGCGCGAGTTCGGCCTGGCGGCCAACCTGATGAGCCTGGGGGCAATCGACTTCGGCATGGTGGTGGACGGGTCGGTGGTGATGATGGAGAACATGGTGCATCGCCTCCAGAAGGCGGAGGAGGGCACTTCCCGGATTGTGATCATGCGCCAGGCGGCGCACGAGGTGGCCCGCCCGATCTTCTTCGGGGTGCTGATCATCCTGATGGTGTATGTGCCGATCATGACCTTCAGCGGCATGGAAGGCATCCTCTTCCGCCCGATGGCCATCACCGTGGCCACGGCGGTGCTCGGCTCGCTGATCCTGGCCCTGGTCTACGTGCCGGCGCTCTCGGCGCTGGTTTTCCGCAAAGGGGTGCGGGTGCGCAAGAACTGGCTGATCAACTGGCTGCGCCCGCGCTACACCCGGCTGCTGCAGTGGCATATCAATCACCGCAATGTCGTATTCCCGGTATCGGGAGTTGTCTTCATCCTCTCGCTGCTGATGATGCTTTACTCCGGCACCGAGTTTCTTCCGGAGCTGGATGAAGGTTCCATCCTGATCGAGCAGATCCGCCTCCCCAGCGTCACCCTGCAGGAATCGGTGGATAATGCCGACTGGCTGGGCGGGGAGCTAAAAAAGCACATTCCGGAAATCGCCACGGTAGTGCCCAAGACCGGGCGTTCAGACCTGGCCAATGACTGGATGGGAGTGCATCAGACCGACGTGTGGGTGATCCTCAAACCCCCGGCAGAATGGCGTCCGGGGATGACCAAAGAAAAAATCATCACCGCCATCGAGCCCTACCTGAAGACCGAGCCCGGCCTGGCCTACAACTTCACCCAGCCGATTGCCATGCGGGTGGACGAGCTGACCAGCGGGGTCAAATCGGATGTTGCGGTCAAAATATACGGCGAAGAGTTGGAAGTGCTCAATAAAGTGGGGGGAGATATTGCCAATCTAATCCAGGGGCTCCCCGGTACCGCCAATTTTTACCTGGAGCAGACCATCGGCCAGCCTTACCTGAACATCAACATCGACCGCAATGCCGTGGCGTCTTACGGCCTGAACGTCGATGAAGTGCAGCGGGTGATCGAGGTGGGGATCGGCGGGCAGACCGTCAGCGAGGTCTTCGAAGGGCAGCGGCGCTTCGACATCGTACTGCGTTTTCCCGAGGACAGCCGCGACCGCTTCGAAAAAGTGATGGAGATCCCGGTGCGCCTGCCGGGCGGAGGATTTATTCCCCTCAAGCGGGTTGCCGAGATTACCGCCCAGGAGGGCCCTCGGGAGATTGCCCGGGAGAACGGCTGGCGGAGAGTGATTGTGGGAGCGAATCTCCAGGATATCGACATCGGCTCCTATGTGGCGCGCCTGCGCAGCGAGATCGACCGCAAAATCGACATCCCCCCCGGCTACTTCCTGGAGTACGGGGGCGCATTCGAAAACCAGCAGCGGGCGATGCAGCATCTCTACATCGTGGTGCCGCTCTCGCTATTCATTATCCTGGGGCTGATGTACATGATGTTCGGGCAGATCCGCTATGTGCTGCTGATCTTTCTGAACCTGCCCTTCGCCCTGACCGGGGGCATCTTCCTGCTGTGGCTGCGCGGATTATACCTGTCGGTCTCGGCCAGCATTGGATTTGTCGCACTTTTTGGGGTAGCAGTGCTGAACGGGATTGTGCTGGTAGAGCACCTCAACCAGATGCGCCAGCAGGGCCTGTCGGTGCGGGAGGCGGTGTTGCAAGGCTCCACCGACCGGCTGCGCCCGGTATTGATGACTGCCCTGGTCGCCAGCCTGGGATTCATTCCCATGGCCTTCAACGTCGGGCCCGGCTCGGAGGTGCAGCGCCCGCTGGCCACAGTGGTGATCGGTGGCCTGATCACCGCCACCTTCCTGACCCTGTTCGTATTGCCGACGATCTACGACTGGATCGAGAAGCATGAGCGGGTGCCGGGGATGGTCGATGAACTGGATGATATTACATCAACATAAAATAAATTTTGCAGTGCGGTTATATTGCCATTAAATTGCTGCTAAAATTATGACTTTAATCACGGCAATTGAAGCGTGATGAGCATAATATTTACCCGTAATTCGTATAACGGGGCTTAAACACCGTACGTTTAGGGCGGTATTTTTGAATATGTTGATTTACGCACACATCCTGGTAACCCTCCTGATCATCCGGCAATCATATCATTCCGGCACTGAAGATTTATAGGAATAACGTGCTGCGGGGAAATTAAATTTCCAATTCAAAAATCTCGCCACAGATCAATTACTGGCATGGATAGTTGTAGTAATGTACCCAGGTTTAAAAGGTATCAACACTCGTACGATTTCCCGGAAGTTCATTAATTACAAAATTAGAGTTTAGTTAAACAATCATATAACACGTAGAAACGGACACCATGCAATCGAATGATCGTCAGGAAATATTATCCGTCTTAACCAGCGTGATTACCCGGAAAAAATGGTTGATCGCCTGTGCGGTAATCGCCGTCTTAATTCCGATATTTTATTACAACGAGACGACTCAGCCGACGTATGAATCCAGCGCAATGGTGGTATTTGAAGAGATTCAGGTGGACATTGCCTCGATCGATTACAATATGTCGCATCAGATATTTTTCAGCAATCAGTTGGTCGAGATCAAGAGCTATTCCTTCGCTAAGGATATCTATAAAGCGCTCCCGGAAAGAGCGCTCAGCAAATTCAAACAGCCGGATTCGACCTTCAGCGATTTCGACCAGACAGAGTATATCGTTTCGGTGATCCAGCAGGGCATTGCGGCGTTTCCGGTGAAGGCATCGAACATTATTTCGATCTCCTTTCGCTCTTCCAGCCCGGTGCTGTGTCAGGAAGTGGTCAATACCGCGGCTAAAATTCTGGAAATACGCAATACCGAAAATAAGAAAGCCGGGGTTGGGGGAGTTCGGAAATTTATCAACGAGCAGTTAGACCAGTACAAGGCCAAACTTGACTCTTCCGAAACCCGGCTGAAAGCCTTTAAGGAGCGCTACAACATCACCTCCGTCGACCGGGAAACTGAAGGCATTACGCGCAACCTGACCGAGCTGGAAGTGCGCTACAACTCCCTGCTGACCCAGATCGCCTCGCTGCGGCAGCGGTTGATCAGTCTTGATGAGAAGATGCAAGAGCAGCAAAAAGGCCTGGTTCCCGGAAGCACCGAGATCGGCACCACCTGGGCCCAGGCCCTGCGCGACCGGCTGATCAAGTTGAATGCCGATCAACAGCGCCTCAAAGCGCAAGGCTATAGCGACGATCACCCGAAAATGCGCGAACTGGCCGACGAAATCGAAAAAGTCAAATCCGAATTAACCACTCAGATGAAAGGGTTGACGGAAGGCAATAACGCCGTGGATCCGGTCGCTCAGATCGAAAAATATGCCTCGGAAAAAATTGACATCCAGCTTCAGGTCGACGCCCTGGAGGCGGAGCGCATCGACATGGAACGTACCATGGGGCAGTACAACCGGGAGTTGAGCACCATGCCGGACAAGGAGTTCATGCTGGCACGCCTGATCCGCGAGCGGGAAGTCAACCTGAAGATCTACCAACGTCTGCTGGAGCGCCACGAGGAAGCCAAGATATCGGAAGCCGAGCAGACCAAGAGTGTGCGAATCATCGACCGGGCCGGGCTGCCCCTGGACCCGATCAGCCCCAACAAGAAGGTCAACCTGGTAATCGGCGGCATGATGGGCCTGATTATCGGTCTTTTGATCGCCTTCGTCATGGAATTCCGCAACAATACCATTCGCTCTCATAGCGAAGTCGAGCGGATCACCGGCTGGCCGATTATTGCCATGATTCCCTGGATGGACAAGTTTTCCAAAGGCAAATTCAAAAAAACCAAATATACCGATAACAGCAAGGAATCGGACAAAGAACGCAGCTACCGGGCGCTGATCTCCAGCTTAGAGCCCCATACCGTGATTGCCGAGGCCTACCGGATGATGCGCACCAACCTGCAGTTTTCCGGGATCGGGCGGGAATACAAAACCCTGCTGGTCACCAGCCTGGCCCCGGGAGATGGAAAGACCACCACCATTGCCAATCTGGCGGTGACCTTTGCCAACTTCGGTACCCGCACCCTGATGATCGACTCCGACCTGCGCATTCCGCGGGGACACACCATCTTTGGGGTAGAAAAAGAGATGGGGGTTACCGACTTGCTGGTGGCTCTGAACGAACTCGACAACAGTCTCGCTCAGCCGAAATCTGCCGGCCAGGAGAACGGCGCGGTGGTGCCGGTAACGGCGCAGACATCTGAAACCGAGGCCAAGCGCCAGCAAGCGGGCGGGAAAAAAGCCAAGAACGGCCAGCCGGATGCGGAGCCGGAATCAGACGGCGGCAATGCCGGTGCCGGGCATCAGCGCGACCGCCTGCTGCCGCTGCGCACGCTCTTTCAGCGGGTCATCAAACCGACCAATATTGCCAACCTGCATTTTCTGTCCAGCGGCACCCGGCTGAATGATCCCAGCAAATTTCTGTCGATTAAGTCGATGCCCCTGATCCTGCAGAAATTCGGCAATATTTACAACACTATTCTGATCGATTCCGGCCCCCTGCTGCTGGTGGATGAAACTCTGATGCTGGCCGGACTGGTCGATGCAGTGGTGGTGGTGGTCAATCCCGAAAAATGCGAACCGGGGATGCTGGTCAAGGCCAAAAAACTGCTGGACAGCGCCAAAGCCAATGTGGTCGGAGTGGTGCTGAACAATAGCGAAGAGAAGCAAGGATACGAGCAATATTACAGTTATTACGATGCGGAAACAGAATCTTAAAATTTTCGTGACGATTTTCGCAATCTGCGTCAATCGGTTGGGCCTTTTCTTTATTATCATGGGGCACAAGTAAACAAGCAGAAGGCACGGCCTTCAAGTTCTCTATACGGTTCTGGATGATAATGCAAATCCAAAGTGATCGGTTTGTGCTGGATTTTTGCTGAACAGATATGATGAAAAATCGACTAATAATGGTGGAGTTACTGCTTTGGAATATAATGTTGTACTGATAATCGCCGGCTCCCTCACCATGGCTGCAGTGGTGATATGGATCCGTTACTACAGATGGAAAAAGAACTTCCAGACTGCTTCATCCATCATGGAAGCGGCCACCATTCAACCTTTTCGACAGTCGGTGCCGCTCATCAACAAAGAAATTTCCCGGGTGCGCCGTTACCAGCGTGCCCTGGCGGTGATCGTGCTGCGCCGGAAAGTGCTTCCGGAAGCAGCGCCCCAGAACGGCACCCTGCACGCCAAAGCCCCAACCAACGGGCAGGTATCACCGCAACAAAACCCACTCCCTCACATGGAGTTTTTGCTGTGCGGAGCGATTTTCCGGGATGCCCTCCGGGAAACCGACATTATTACCTATGACGGGGGGAAAAATCAGTTCATCCTGATCATGCCGGAGACCACCCGCCTGGAGGCGCTGCAGACGGTGGAGCGCCTGGACAAGATCCTCAGCGGCAAGCTCTATAAAGATATGGAATTCGGCATCGCCGAATTCCCGGAAGAGGGTTTTATCATCAACGACCTGGTGGAAAATGCGATGACCAATATCGGCGACAAAAAATCGCTCAGCTTAAAGGAACCAGCAAATGTCCGCAAAAAGTAGCATGATCAATACAGAAATTATCTGGGGAATGAAAAAATTCCTCGACGCCAAGACCGCCAAAGGCTGGTACCGCACCGGTTATGTGGCGGATAAACCCAACGACAAGCGGATCTACCTGTTCTGCAAACGGGTATTTGATGTGGTGGTCAGCAGCATCTTTCTGATCCTGATTGCGCCGGTGCTGATTCTGTGCGCTATTGCCATCAAGCTGGATTCTCCGGGGCCGGTTCTATTTGTACAGCAACGTACCGGCCTGGGCGGTCACCGCTTTAAAATTTACAAGCTGCGCACCATGAAGCAGAATGCTGAAGAGCTGAAGTTGAAATACGCCCACCTGAACACCCTCACCTGGCCGGATTTCAAGATTCCCAACGATCCGCGGATTACCCGCCTGGGGTTGTTCTTCCGCAAGACCAGCCTGGATGAGTTGCCGCAGTTTTTCAATGTGATCAAAGGCGACATGAGCCTGGTGGGGCCGCGCCCGACCTCCTTCAGCTCTTCGACCTACGAATTATGGCATACCATCCGCCTGGAATGCAAGCCGGGCATCACCGGCCTGTGGCAGGTCTCCGGCCGTAATGATATCGATTTTGACGACCGGGTGCGCTTGGATGTGGCTTATATGAAGAACATGTCGTTCTGGCTGGACCTGAAGATCATGCTGCGTACCTTCACCGCCGTGATCCGCAAAGAGGGAGAATAAACCGATGTTGACAACGATGGTGATTCTCTTCTGGTTCTCGGTAGCGACCATTCTCTATGCATATATCGGCTTTACGGTGCTGCTCTTCCTGGTCGGCTGGCTGAAAAATCGCCGGGTGAACAAGCAGCCGGTGACCCCTCCCCTCACCCTGCTGATCGCCGCTTATAACGAAGAAAAAAGTATTGCCCAAAAGATCGAAAACGCGCTTTCGCTCGACTATCCACGCGAGCAATTGGAGATCATTGTCGCTTCCGACGGTTCCAGCGACCGCACCGACGAGATCGTGCAACAATACCATGATCGCGGGGTGATCTTGATGAGCTTTCCCCGCCGGGGGAAAATTTTTGCTCTGAACGATGCAATTGCCCAGGCCAGGGGTGAGATCATCGTGTTTTCCGACGCCAACACCTTTTACGATACCCGGGCCCTGCTGGAGCTGGCGGGAAATTTCGCCGATCCGGAAGTGGGCGGGGTCTGCGGCAACCAGGGACATTTCAAGAAGAAAACCCGCGACAATGCCAGCAAGGGGGAAAGCCTCTACTGGAATTACGACAAAAGCCTGAAACGTTTCGAAACCCGCACCGGCAGTATCGTGTCGGCAGACGGGGCGATCTACGCCATCCGCAAATCGCTCTACGAGATGCCCCCTTCCACGGCGGTAACCGACGACTTTGCCATCTCCACCGGGGTGATCGAGAAGGGCTACCGGCTGGTATTCGACAGTGAAGCCCGGGCTTTTGAAGATGCCATGCCGGGGGCGGAAGAAGAATTCCGGCGCAAGGTACGGATCATGAACCGCGGTCTGCGCGGGGTGCTGATGCGCAAAAAGCTGCTGAATCCATTCCGCTACGGCTTTTATTCCCTAACCCTGTTCTCGCACAAAGTGCTGCGGCGGCTGGTGCCATTCTTCCTGATCCTGCTGTTTATTGCCAGCCTGGCGCTCAGCGCCGCTTCGCCGTTTTATCTGGCGGCAGCGGTCGCCCAGGGATTGTTCTACCTCTGGGCCGGGATCAGCTACCTGATGCGCCGGCGCAACATCGGGGGATCCAAGCTATTCTATATTCCCTTCTTCTACTGCATGGCCAACCTCGCGGCAATGGTTGCTGTGCTGAACCTGCTGGCAGGCAAGAAAATCGAGCTATGGAACCCCCAGCGCCAGGGGGCCAATCCGGAACAAGCGTAAGTGGCGCAGACCCTAAACTATTGACCTGTCAGAATCATAATCGACGGATGCAACAGGAGGTATAATGCGTATTTTAATCGCCAGCTCAATCGACCCGAAAAAGGTTGAGCAGCTAAAACAGCAGCATGATGTCATTTGTGCCTTTAACGCCAAAGAGGACGTCTTAAAATCACAAATAAAAGACCGGGAGGTGCTGATCTTTCGCAGTGGGGTTACGATTTCCGCAGCGGTGATGGAAAGCGCACCGGAACTGAAGCTCCTGGTACGGGCCGGCTCCGGAACCGACAATATTGATCTGGATTATGTCGAAAAACGGGGCCTGACTTTAATCCGGGTGCCCCAGCCGGGCGCCAAGGCGGTTGCGGAAATGGCCTTCGGGATGATGATCGGCCTGGCCCGCAACATCGTACATGCCGACAGCCTGCTGCGCCGGGGCCGCTGGGCCAAATCGGAAATGACCGGCTACCTGCTCAACGGCAAGACTCTGGGGATCGTCGGCTGCGGCAATATCGGCACCCGGGTGGGCCGGATGGGCGTGGTATGGGAGATGAATGCGATCGGCTGCGTGGATCACCTCACCCCGGCTCGGGCGGAAGATCAAATGGCGCATAACCATATCCGGTTCACCGATTTTGAGGAAGTGGTGACCAAAGCCGACTTCCTGAGCATTCATGTGCCGAAAAAGCCCAGCACGCTCAACATGATCAATAAAAGTGTGTTCGACAAGATGAAAGACGGCGCCTTCCTGATCAACCTCGCCCGGGGAGGGGTGGTGAACGAGCAAGATCTGCTCGCCGCCCTCAAGTCCGGCAAACTGCGCGGTGCAGCGCTGGACGTGCACGAGAACGAAGGGGAAGGGAAAATTTCCCCCCTGGCCGACCTGCCCAATGTGATCCTGACCCCCCATATCGGCGCTCAGGCGGTCGATGCCCAGCGGGAGATCGGGGAGCGTATTCAACGCATCCTGGATGATTACAGCGCCGGCACGCTCAACCCCCAGGCTCATGTGGCCTGAAAATGCTGGATGCTGGATGCTGGAT
>JACKAP010000035.1 GCA_020635015.1 Calditrichia bacterium
CCAGCGAACAAACATCTCCGGCTCCGCCGGCTAAACCGGCAACCCCTCCATCTCCATAATCACCAGCGCATTGGTAGTGGGGCAGGGTCCCGGGCGCAGGGCGTAGTCGAACACCATCCGGCCCTCGCGCACCTCCTCCCGGAAGTGATAATTGCGGAATAGCACAATCTCTTCTTCCAGGCGGGTCAGGTCGAGGTCGTGGGTGGTGATCACCCCCGCCCCGTTTTTCCCCGCCAGGGTCTTGATGTAAGCCCGGCTGCCCAGGAAGCGTTCACGGTTATTGGTGCCTTTGAAGATCTCATCGATCAGAAAAAACAGCGGGTAGGGATGCTCCCGGTCCAGCGCATCCAGCAGCGCCTTCAGGCGGCGCACCTCGGCATAAAAATAAGAAAAGCCGTCGGTTACCGAGTCGCTAACTTTGATGCAGGAAAACAGGCGAAACAGTCCCAGGCGCATTTCCTCAGCCACCACCGGCCCTCCGGCATAGGCCAGCACCAGGTTCACCCCGATGGTTTTCAGGAAGGTGCTTTTCCCGGCCATGTTGGAGCCGGTAATCAGCACCACCTCCCCGGGCTGCGCCAGGGTAAAACTATTGCACACCCTTCGCGCCGCCGGGATCAGCGGATGGCCCAGTTCCCGGGCTTCCAGCAGCAGGGACGCTTCGCCCTCGGCGGGCAGGGTGAGCTCCGGAAAGACACACGCCGGATTCAGCCAGGCGTAGTTGGCCAGGCAGGTCAGCGCTTCCAGCTCCGCCCACACCTCCAGCCAGACGTCCAGATCCTGCGCCAGCTCCCGCTTGGCCGCATCCAGCCGCCGGGCGAAGAAGAAATCCCAGGGCAGGGCGATATTCAGCAGCAGCCACATCAGGGGATTCATCCGCAGGCCGATCATGGCGATCTCCCGGCGGATCCGCCGCAGTCTCCGGGAAGGCCGGATCTGCGAATCTCGGAAGGGACGGCACAGTTCCGCCAGGTGGGGGCATTGGTGATAGGGATAAGTTTCCAAAAAGCGCAGGATCGCCTTGATCTTGTTCAGCTCGTTCTCCATCAGCAGCACATCCTTGAAGCTCGCCTGCACCGGCTGTTGGTTGAAATAATAATGAAGCGCATACAGCGTCAGGGTTAGCGGCCACAGGGCCGGTATCCATCCCAGCCAGCCGAGGCCGTAAACCAAGCCATTCAGCCCGGCCAGAACGGCGGCCAGGGCCAGGGTGCGATTAAGAATTTTCCGCGGGATGGCTTGGCGTATCTCCTCCAGAAACTGCTGCCCTTCCAACTGGTGCTCGGACACCATCCGGAAATTGAGCTGCAGCTTATCGCCAAAGGTGGGTAGCAGGGCCATCTCCCGCACGATGTTCTGACGGCGGCGGATCGCCGCCGGATCGGGCACGGTACCCAGCAGCCAGGCCTCCAGCCGATCACGCCCCTCCCGGGAGATGGTGACATCCAGCAACTGGAGGATAGAATGACGGCCGGTGATATCAAGATCGATCTCAAACGGGTGGTCGCCTTCCCGGGCGGCGCCGGTCGCCTCCGGGATGTTGGTCCAGTCCAGGCGCATCCGCGCCAGTTGGGTGCGCTTGATCTCCCGCCAGATGCGGTGGCGCTTCAGGCTGGCCTCAAATCTTCGGTGAATGACGGAAATATACATAAATACGCCTCCGGCCAGCGCCAGGGTCAGCCAGCCGAGCCACTCGCGGTAGACATAGGTCAGGAACACCAGGGCGATGCCGCCCAGGAAGGCGGTCAGACGATACCAGCCGAAGCGGGTCACCTGTCCATCGAGGAAGGCGATACGGCCGTCGAGCCAGGCTACGGCTTTGGTCAGGAGCGCTTCCCGGCGGTCGCGCCGAGTCAATGGGCTCACGACGGCTCCTCCCGGTGCACCGTATCGGGAGAGAAAGCCGGGCGGCAGACCGACCAATATTCCGCCTCCGCGTCGAACGGGTTGGCATAGCGCACCCGGGCGCCGCGCCGCACCAGGAGTGATTCGCCGGCATGCAGCACCAAAGTCTCACCGTCGATCTCGACCTGCTTGCGCCCGCGCACCATCAGGGTGTACTCCTCAAATTCCGGCTGCTGGAAGGGCTCCGACCATCCCGGCGGGGCCACCATCCGGGCGATGCTGATGGCGCCGTCTCCGCCGGCGGCAAGACCGAAATGCTCCTCAATATGCTTTCCGTCGCTGGTCGGCACCCGGAAGGGCGATGTTTGCTTGATATAATTTTTCATCAATCATTCAGTCCGCTTCGCTGATAAATGTTTGCATTCTATTAGATAAGTTGCTAAAATAATTCAAATTATATTTGACACAAAGAGAAATGTTAAGTTCCCCTCCCCTTGCGCGACACAAAACGCCGCGCAAGGGGAGGAGAACTTAACACTTTGGGAGGGAATGGGTGGAAAATCGCACGGTCTATTGCGCTGGTGCACGGTCTATTGCGCTGAAAGCGCAACACTTTTCCCGGTAACCCGGGGCAGCGCCCCGGGATACCGGATATGTGGTTCCCTTTCCGGGAACCGACCCGGGCGAAAATAAAAAACAATGCGAGAAAATATCAACCTATGATGCCTCGGTAAACTTATGCAGGAAGTGGTTTTCTTAAAACAAAATGCCGAAAAGTGGCAGCAGTTGGAAACGCTGCTCGACCGGGAACGGCGGGTCGATCCCGACCGGCTGGCGGCGCTGTTTATCGAGATCACCGACGATCTCTCCTTCTCGCGCACCTTCTTCCCCGCCAGTAAGACCACCGCCTATCTCAACGGCCTGGCCGGGCGGGTGCATCAGGCCATCTACCGCAACCGCAAAGAGGACCGCAGCCGCTTCCTGCGTTTCTGGACTCATGAACTGCCGACATTGTTTTACCATTCGCAGCGTCAACTGCTCTATTCTTTTATCTTTTTTGCGATGGCGGTGTTGATCGGCTGCCTCTCCACCGCCCAGGACGACCTCTACGTGCGTCTGATCCTGGGCGACCGCTACGTCAACATGACCGAAGCCAACATCGCCAAAGGCGACCCCATGGCAGTTTATAAAAGCATGCACCAGGTCGATATGTTCCTGGGCATCACCTTCAATAATATCCGGGTTTCCTTCATCGCCTTTGCCCTGGGATTACTTCTCTCGGCCGGAACGGTTTATATCCTGTTTATAAATGGGGTTATGTTGGGCACCTTTCAATACTTTTTCTATCAAAAAGGATTGCTGTTGCCGTCGATGCTGACCATCTGGATCCACGGCACCCTGGAGATCTCCGCCATCATCATCGCCGGCAGCGCCGGGCTGGTGATGGGCAACAGCATCCTTTTTCCCGGCACCTACACCCGCACCCAGTCGCTGATGCGTGGGGCCCGGCAGGGCATGAAGATTGTCGTCGGCCTGGTGCCGATCTTCATCACCGCCGGATTTCTCGAAGCGTTCGTCACCCGTTATACTGGGATGCCGGCGCTGCTCAGCCTGGCAATCATCTTCGCCTCGCTGGGGTTTATCATTTGGTATTTCATCATTTATCCAATACGGCTAAACCGGAAAGCAAGCTGAATGGAGCCATTTCCCACCACCATCGAGTTCCGGCGTGAACGGGATTTCGGCCAGGTGCTCAGCGCCACCTTTTTCTTCTTCCGCCAGAATGTGAAGCCCCTCAGCAAGCACCTGCTGCTGATCATCGGCCCGCTGTTGATCATTTGGGCGATCTACAACGTCTACAATCTTCGGGCGCTGGGGGAAGATTATCCCACCGGGCTTTTTGAGACTATGATGCTGCTGACGAGCAACTTCAGTCTGATGAGTTTTTTGCCGATGCTGATCGGGCTGGTTTATATCGCGCTGATCTACGGCTACATGACCCTTTATATGGACCGTGGGTTCGCCCAATTCGGCACCGGGGATATATTAAGGCTGGTCCTGCGCCATTTCCTGCGCCTGGCGGTAGCCTCGGCCCTGATGTTCATGATGCTGACCGTCGGGGTATTTTTCTTTCTGGTGCCGTTTGTATACCTGCTGGTGGTATTGTCGAACTATTACATCATCATGCTGCGGGAAGATGCCGGCATCTTTGACGCCATTGTCCGCTGCTTCCAGCTGATCGCCGGGAAATGGTGGCCCACCTTCGGCCTGCTGCTGATCCTGTGGATCATCTATTTTGCCTTCAGCTTTGCAGTCTCGCTGCCGGTGCTGGCGCTGACCTTCCTGGTCAATTACAATAGCGCGTCGGATGTGACTCCCACCAACCTGAGCATGGTCTGGATATTTCTCAATCCCCTGCTCTCCTACATCTCCTATCTGCTCACCTCGATTCCGGTGATGGCAGTGGCATTTCATTATTTCAGCCTGGTGGAGCAGAAGGAAAAGACCGGTTTGCTGGAGCGGATCGCGGCGATCGATCCCGGGGCAAGCGAAGCGCAGAGGGCGGAGGGCTGAGAGCGGGGGTGATGATTTCGGAGTGCGGAGTGCGGAATGCGGAGTGCGGAGTGTGATTTGCCACGGATAGATGGGATGTTCACGGATTTTTTGGTCACGAATTTACGCTTCTGTAGCCGCACTATTATGGTTTTTGAATATTTAATCGGGACATTTAACCTGAAACCAGCTTGTTATATCCCCCCTGCCCCCCTTCGAAGGGGGAATTCCACGGTTCCCCCCTTCGAAGGGGGGGCAGGGGGGATGTCAGCATTACCCGATTATTTCGTCAAACTTCATCATAGTGCGGCTACAGAAGGAAGAATTTTGCAAATGAGGACAATCTTGCGCAAGATAACCACATTATTCCCCGCCTTGGTGAAGGCGGGGACAGATTTACGAAGCGTCCAGCAAGTAAATCAGGGGCGGTTGCGGCGCGTGCCTTCCCCTTCACGGTCTGCCGTACGCGCCACGGCGCTGCGCCCACTGCCACTGCCACTGCCACTGCTACTGCTACTGCTCCTCCTCTCCCCCATCCTTTCCGGCGCAGCGAGCGGCGATTCCCCGGCGGTGCGCAGCGATTCCGGCACGGTGGATCTGCGCCAGCCGGACGCCACCCGGCTGGCCCGCTTTGCAACCGACAACGATTTCATTTATCACGCGCCGCCCCCGGCGGCGCCCACCTTGTGGGACCGCATCGTCAACTGGATTTTTTTTAAAATTTACCGCTTTTTTTTCTCCCCGGTCTACAAGGTTTACCGCAACATCTTCATCTACGCCATTTTCATGCTGCTGCTGGGCTATATGGTCTACCGCCTGAAAGATGCCCCCTTCCTGAGCGCCTTCTATGGAAAAAGCGCCGCCGGCCGGCTCAACCTCCAGGAGGTGACCGAGAATATTCACGCGATGGATTTCGAGGCCCTGATCGCGGAAGCCGTCGCTGCCGGGCAGTACCGCCGGGCGGTGCGCCTGAATTTCCTGAAATCGCTCCGGCTGCTGACCGAAAAACAGCATATTCATTGGAAGCCGGAAAAGACCAACCGGGATTATCTGGAGGAACTCACGCCTTCCGAGCTGCGCCTCCCGTTTCAAGAACTCGCCACCCGCTACGAATATATCTGGTACGGCGACTTTCCGGTCGATGCCTCCCGTTATGAGGATGCGCGGCTGCGCTTCGAACAATTTCACCGGCAACTGCGGGGGCAACATGACCGCCGTTAAGCGCTACCTGCTTCCCGCCCTGGCGGTCTTTGCCCTGCTGCTTTACGTGGAGATCACCGCCCCGCGGCCGGTCGATTGGACCCCGAGCTTTTCCCGCTACGACAAGATCCCCTACGGCAGCTATGTGCTTTATGACCTGCTGTCCGACTATTTCCCCGGCCAGGAGGTCATCACCTGCGGCAGGACGATCTATGAGACGGTTTTTGAAGGCGAATTCAATTACGACAGCAACTACATCTTTATCAACAGCAGCTTCAACATCGACGAATTAGAAACCGCCGAACTGCTCACCTATGCCACCGCCGGTGGCCATGTGCTGATTGCGGCGGAGCAGTTCAGCGGGCCGCTGACCGACACCTTGAGGTTTGCTACCCGCTTTCCTTTCCGCCTGCCGAACGATTCGGTCAGCATCAACCTCAGCAATCCCGCCCTGCGCCGCGACAGCAGCTACGTCTACCGCAACGGCACCACGGATTATTTCTTCGCCCGGTTCGATACTGCCCGGACGGTCGTGCTGGGGCGCAACAGCCTGGGACACGCCAACTTTATCCGCCTTGCGCACGGTAGCGGCGCGATCTATCTGAGCACGGTCCCTTACGCCTTCACCAACTACAATGCCCTTTATCACGGCAATATCGACTATCTCAGCAAAGCCCTCTCCTATCTCCCGCGGCAGCCGGTCTATTGGGACGAATATTACAAAGTGCGCCGCCAAAGCGCCTCCACCCCGCTGCGCTTCATCCTTAACCGCCCGGCGCTGAAGTGGGCCTATTACCTGACCCTGGCCGGGGTGCTGCTGTTCATCATCTTCGAAGGCAAACGCCGCCAACGCATCATCCCGGTGGTCCCTCCCCTCAGCAATACCACCGTGCAGTTCGTACAAACCGTGGGGCGGCTTTACTATCTGAATGGCGACCATAAAAATCTGGCGGAAAAGAAAATCAGTCATTTCCTGGAACATTTGCGCAATTATTATTATCTTAAAACCGATACACTCTCCGAGGCGCTGTACCAGCAAATCGCCGAAAAATCCGGCATTCCCCGGAAGGAGGTCGACCGTCTGTTCCATGTCATCCGGGCGGTGCAGCGCCGGGAGGAGATCAGCGAAGCCGAACTGCTGCAATTACATCAACTGATGGAAACATTCTACCAACAGAGCGAGCGTTAGATGGACGAACAGAATCTCTTTGCCAACCGTTTGGATTTAAGCCAGTTAACCGAGTCTGTGGCCCAGATCCGCAGCGAAATCCACAAAATTATCGTCGGGCAGGAGGCGATGATCGATATGCTGATCGTTGCCCTGCTGGCCGATGGCCACGTGCTGATCGAAGGCGTGCCCGGGGTCGCCAAGACCCTCACCGCCAAGCTGCTGGCCCGCACCCTCTCGATCGGGTTCTCGCGCATCCAGTTCACCCCGGACCTGATGCCTTCCGATGTGCTGGGCACTTCCGTCTACAACCTGCAGCAGTCGCGCTTCGAGTTCAAGCGCGGCCCGGTCTTCTCCAACCTGATCCTGATCGATGAGATCAACCGTGCGCCGGCCAAAACCCAGTCGGCGCTCTTCGAGGTGATGGAGGAGCGCCAGGCCACCGTCGACGGCACCACCTACCCGATGGCCGCGCCCTTCTTTGTGCTGGCTACCCAAAACCCCATCGAGCAGGAAGGCACTTACCGCCTGCCGGAAGCACAGCTCGACCGCTTTCTGCTCAAGATCAACGTGCCCTATCCCGACCTGGAACAGGAGCAGCAGGTGCTGCAGGAATTTCATGATCGCAAAAACATCAACGATCTCAAGCGTATCCGCCCGGTGCTGCAGGAGGCGCAGATCAATGCCCTGAAGGCGCTGGTGCGCCAGATCCATATCGAAGAGAACCTGCTGGCCTACATCGCCCGGCTGGTACACCACACCCGCAACCACAGCGCCCTTTACCTGGGGGGCTCTCCCCGGGCTTCGCTGGCAATCCTGACCTGCGCCCAGGCCCATGCCGCCATCAACGGTCGCGATTTCGTCACCCCGGAAGACATCCAGGCGGTGCTCTATCCGGTGCTGCGCCACCGCCTGCTGCTCACTCCGGAAAAGGAGATGGAGGGCGCCACCACCGACGCGGTGATTCAGCAAATCATCGAAAAGATTGAGGTGCCCCGCTGAGCCCGCTCCAACTGTTCCGCAACTTTTATCTCAGCCCGCGCTTTTATGCGGTGCTGGGCGGGCTGGTGCTGCTGCAGATCCTCAGCTATTTCTTTGCCACCTTCGGCTTAGCGGCGCAGTTGGCCCTGCTGGCCCTGCTGCTGGCCCTGCTCAGCGATATCCTGATCCTGTTTCGCAGCCCCGCCGGCTTGCTGGCCCGGCGGGAGGCGCCGGCCCGGCTCTCCAACGGCGATGACAACCACATCCGCCTCTACCTGAACAACCGCTATCCCTTTACCGTGCAGGTGCTGGCCATCGACGAACTGCCGGTGCAACTGCAAATCCGCGATTTTGGCTACCATCTGGCGCTATCCCCCGGGCAGGAGAGGGCGCTCGACTACACTGTGCGCCCTCTGCGGCGGGGGGAATACCATTTCGGCAGCCTCAACCTCTTCGCCGCCAGCCCGGTCGGGCTGGTGCGCCGGCGCTACCGCTTCGAGCTGGCCCAGATGCTGCCGGTCTATCCCTCCTTCGTGCAGATGCGCAAGTATGAGCTGCTGGCCATCTCCAACCGCCTCAGCGAAGCGGGGGTAAAGAAGATTCGCCGGGTGGGACACACCATGGAGTTCGAGCAGATCCGCGAATACGTCAGCGGCGACGACTACCGCACCATCAACTGGAAAGCCACCGCCCGCCGCCATAATTTTATGGTCAATCACTACCAGGACGAGCGCTCCCAGCAGGTCTACAGCGTCATCGACATGGGGCGGGTAATGAAGATGCCCTTCCAGGGAATGAGCCTGCTGGATTACGCCATCAACGCCAGCCTGGTGATCTCCAACATCGCCGTCCGCAAGCAGGATAAGGCCGGGCTGATCACCTTCTCCCATAAGATCGGCAGCATCCTGCCGGCCGACCGCAAGCCGCTGCAGATGAACAAAATTATCGAGGTGCTCTACCGCCAGGAGACCGATTTCCTGGAATCCAACTACGAGCTGCTCTTTTCCACCCTGTTGCAGAAGCTCAAGCAGCGCAGCCTGGTGCTGCTGTTCAGCAATTTCGAGACCCTGGGGGCCCTGAAGCGCCAATTGCCCTCCCTGCGGCGCATCGCCGGACGCCATGTGCTGGTGGTGATCTTCTTCGAGAACACCGAGCTGCACGCCCTGCTGGAAGCGCCGGCCGCCCGGACCGAGGCGATCTACCATCAGACCATCGCCGCCCATTTCGCCTATGAGAAGAAGCAGATCGTTAAAGAATTGCAACGCTTCGGAATTTATTCTATATTGAGCCCGCCGGAACAGCTATCGGTCAATACCATCAACAAATACTTGTATCTCAAGGCGCGGGGGTTCATCTAGGGCGATGGAAGACCAACTGAAGATCCACACCACCCAGAACGTGGCGATCCAGTACGAGATTGCCAGCATCGGCGACCGCCTGCTGGCCTACCTGATCGACATGCTGCTGGTGGTGGTCTACGCCCTGTTCATCATCTTTGTCATTGCGCCGCTGGAGCTGCTGCCGGATGGGGCCTACATGTTCATCTACGTGCTGCCGATTTTTCTATACGACCTGCTGTTCGAGATCTTCATGAACGGGCAGACGCCCGGTAAACGGGTGCGCGACATCAAGGTGGCCCTGCTCGACGGCACCCAGCCCACTCTGGGCGCCTACCTGCTGCGCTGGCTGTTGCGCCCGATCGACTTCTGGCTGACCTACGGATCCGCCGCCCTGATCACCATCCTGTGGCGCGGCACCGGCCAGCGTCTCGGCGACATCGCCGCCGGCACTTCGGTGATCAAACTCAAGCAGCGCGTCTCCCTGGCCGACACCATCCTCACCGTGGTGGAAGACGACTACCGGGTGGTCTTCCACCAGGTGGCGCAACTCAGCGACGGCGATATCGAGATCGTCAAAGAGGTGCTGAAAAATATCACCCAGATGAGCGATTTCAAACTACGCCGCACCCTGATACAGCGCACCCGGCGCAGCCTGGAAAACAAAATGGGCATCGAAGCCGGCATGGCAGCAGAGCTGTTTTTAGAAACGGTCTTGAAAGATTACAGTTATGTGAGGGGAAGGGTTTGAAGTGCGGATTTCGGAGGGCGGAATGCGGAATGAAAGACGCGGTGGGCGGTGGGCGGAGGGCGGAGGACGGATGTGGAATGCTGTCATTGTGGCTTCGCCGGTCATTAACCCTTCGGGGCTAAGAGCGTGTTTGAAAAGTGGGTTATAGTTGCAAACACGGGCTTGTTTAAACTCACCCCCCGGCCCCCTCTCTTGCGAAGAGAGGGGGTGTTTAGGTGTAATTAAATTAGTAGCTTAAATGACTTTCCCTTGGGCACGAAAGCTCCCCTTCTCTTCGCAAGAGAAGGGGCGGGGGGGATGAGTTGCGGATTCGGGATATCATAATTCTGCCTTATCATGCCGTTTCACCCACTTTTCAAACACGCACTAAGACGTATTCAGGTGCTGTCATTGCGAGCCGCGTTGTGGGCGGCGCGGCAATCTCCCGCTTGGGGCACCCAACGTCGCTGCGGATAACACAGGTGCTGTCATTGCGAGCCGCTCCTCGCAATGACAGCACGCCCCAATAACGCCCGAAGGGCAAACATCGCGAGCGTCAGCGAGCAAATATCGTGAGCGAAGCGAACAAACATCGTGAGCGAAACGAACAAACATCGAGGTATGATCATGAACATCTCATTTCAAGACAAAGTCTTACTGATCACCGGCGCCACCAGCGGGATTGGGGAGGCGCTGGCTGCAGCGGCGGTGCGGCTGGGGGGGCGGGTGATGCTCACCGGGCGCAACAGCGAAAAACTGGCCGAACTGCAGGAAAGCCTCTCCCCCGCCCCGGATAGCCTGGCAATCCTGGCCGGCGATCTTGCCGATGATGCCTTCCGGGTCCGGCTGGTTGCTGAAACCGTCGAGCGCTTCGGGGGGCTGGACGTGCTGGTTAACAATGCCGGCATCATCCATAGCGACACCGTCGCCGCGCTGGACATGGCGGCCTACGAGCGGGTGATGAACCTCAACCTGGGAGCGGTGGTGCATCTCAGCCACCTTGCCGTCCCCCACCTGGAAGCGCGCAAGGGCAACATAGTCAACGTCTCCTCGGTGGCCGGTACCCGGGCCTTTCCGGG
This sequence comes from Calditrichia bacterium, assembly GCA_020635015.1. Classification (GTDB taxonomy): domain Bacteria; phylum Calditrichota; class Calditrichia; order RBG-13-44-9; family J075; genus JACKAP01. The sequence continues at coordinate 10,894 of JACKAP010000035.1, forward strand.
AATCCTCTCCTACTGCATCAGCAAGGCGGGCACCGATCAGTTCACCCGCTGCGCCGCGCTGGAGCTGGCTGCTCAGGGCATCCGGGTCAATGCGGTCAATCCCGGGGTGGTGGAAACCCGCCTGCACCTCAACAGCGGCATGGAACCCGCCGCCTACCGCAATTTCCTGGAGCGCAGCAAGCAAACCCATCCCATCGGCCGGGTAGGACGCCCGGAGGAGATTGCCGACCTGATCCTCTTCCTCGCCTCCGACGCCGCCGGCTGGATTACCGGTGGGTGTTATGCGATTGACGGGGGCCGGGCGGAGACGTGCGCGAGATAGATGCGTAGAGGGCGGAGGGCGAAGCGCAAAGAGCGGCATTATTTTTTGGCCACGGATAAACCGGATGCACACGGATAATATCCCCCTGTAGGGTCGGGTCGCGACCCGACCGCATGCGCAGATAACCATCCGCCCGTCCATAACGCACAAAGCGCAAACATCACCGGCGCAGCCGGTAAACATCGCGAACGAAGTGAGCAAACATCG
>JACKAP010000036.1 GCA_020635015.1 Calditrichia bacterium
GCCTGGCGGCGTTTGGCGGTGCCGATGATCCAGAAGACCAGCCAGACGGTGTAATTAGTGAAGGCAAAATGGCCGATCCCGAGGAAATAAGCCAGGAAGGAGAGCGCGAGCGTCACCGCCGTACCGATCAATCCGAGTTGCTGAAATGAATGCAGTGATTTAAAACGATCTATCATAATAGACCTCTGGGCTGTGTTGATATTTCGACTTCTGTTAATTAGAAAGAATCACCCTAATTTGCAACAAAAAAAACGCAGCGGGCTAAGTTTTATCAAAGTCTTCTAAACTAACAGATTCCTTTCCGATGGATATCGGAACCTTCGGAATGACAATTACCATTGAGCATTGAGCAATAAGCATTTACCATTTGGTTGCGTCCGCAGGTCGCGCCAGGGCTTCTCGATTCCGCAACATTCTGATTTTTTAGTTACTTCTCCCGGCGCGGTATCCTATATTTTGCTCGCAAAAGCGGAAGGACGTATGTTATGGCCAACAATGTTTCGACGGAACTGGATCAGCTGTTCGATAACCTGCTCGGGGCGGATAAGCGGCTGGTTTACGAGCAGATCGGCGAGAAGCTGCCCCACACCTTCCGCTTCAATCCCTTGAAAGGGCCGGTGGAGGCGCAGCAGGCCTTTTTCCGCCGGCAGGGATTCGAGTTCGATCCCCTGGAGGGCCGGGAGGATATTTTCCAGATTTCCTACCAGCCTTACCCGATCGGGCGCAGCCTGACCCACTTTCTGGGACATATCTACGTGCAGGATATCGCCTCGATGATCCCGGCGCTGGTGCTGGATCCCCAACCGGGCGAATGGGTGCTGGACATGTCCGCCGCCCCCGGCTCCAAAACCACCCTGATGGGCATCCTGATGCAGAACCGGGGATTGATCGTCGCCAACGATATCGTCAGCAAGCGGCTGCGCGCGCTGGGGAAAAACGTGGAACGGATCGGGCTGTCGAACACCCTGGTCTACAAATGGTTCGGGGAGCAGTTTGGCAACGCCTATTTCGAGATCTTCGACCGGGTGCTCCTGGACCCGGCCTGCTCCGGCATCGGCACCCTGCATAAGAATCCCGAGATCCTTACCTGGTGGACCCCCAATCACTGCATCCGGATGGCCGAGATCCAGCGCAATCTGCTGCAAAGCGGGATCAAAGCGCTGCGCCCGGGTGGCACTCTGGTTTACTCCACCTGCACCCTCACCCCGGAAGAAAATGAGGCGGTGATCCAATATGCCCTGGACAACTTTCCGGTAGAACTGGAGGCGATCGAACTGCCCTGGATGCGAACCTGGCCGGGATTGACCAGTTTCGAAGATCAGCAGTTTCATCCCGACCTTGCCCGCACCATCCGTCTCTACCCGGTCGATCGCCTGACCGAGGGATTTTACGTAGCCAAACTGCGCAAGACCGGCGCCATGCGCACCCCGCGCCAGGATAAGCGCAAGCCGCCCAAGCGTATGCCTTTCCTCAATCACAAGACCTCACCGGTGAAGAAATATATCGATCATCTGATCCGCCACTTTGCCATTCCGGAAAAGATCTTCAAGAAATACCGCTACCTGATGATGAAGGAGCACATATCTTTCATTTCCAAGGAAGTGGACGATTTCCCGGTCTACGGCGCGCCGGTGCAGATCGGCCTGCCGATGGCCAAGCAGATGGACCACGCCTCCAAGCTTAACACCAACGGCTGCCACCTGCTGGGCAAGCATGTGAAGCAGATGACGCTGGACCTGCCGGATCTGCCCACCCTACAGCAGTACGTCAACCGGGAACCACTGGAGATCGCCGTGGAAGAACGGGGGCAGTACCTGATCAGCTATCAAAATAATATCCTGGGATACGGCGTGGCGGACAAGGGGCAGTTGAAGAGCCAGTTTCCCAAGGGAGATTGGCCGTTTGATTTGCTGGGAAGTTGAGGTTTGAAGGATAAAGGATGAAGGATGAAGGATGAAGTGCTGAGAATGAAGGGACAAGGGAGAAAGGGGCTTTGAAGGGACTATAACCAACACCTTCACAAAATCTGTTTTCCTTTATCCTTCATCCTTTATCCTTTATCCTTCATCCTTTATCCTTGTCTTGACACACAATCTGTGTGCAATTAGTATTGCGATCGAATCCCTCTTAACATCACCGAAGTATAGGCATCGGGGTCTTTCAGGATGCCGTCGAGCAGCACCCGCATGTGGTAGTAGGGGCGCATGTCGATCAGTTCCCGGTCGGGCAGTTCGCAGAGGTTGATGCCGCTGATGAAGTTGTGATTTTCCTTGAGCAGGAATTCGATCCGGCCAATCTCCTGCCAGAGGTAGACCCGGGTATCGGGATTGATCGCCAGCAGAAATTCTTTCCCGCCCATCCGCCCGCGGATGCAATGGGGATCGACAAAATAAAACCCGTCATACTTGCTGAACTGCTCATAACTCGCCTTGCTGAAAAAGAAGCGCGGCTTCTCGATGAACGGACCGCCGTATTCCGGGCAGTAAGTGTCGCAATCGCCGCATTCGTTGCAGAAATCGGCCAGGTTGGCGATCTGGGCCGGTTTTTCCAGCACAAAATCTTCCCCCTGTTCGGGCACGAAATACCCGCTCTGATCATAGCGGTAGTTGAAGGTGGCTTCGCTGCGCGCCTCGGCGGGAATGGAGAAATTGGCCCCGTTGGGGCATACCGGGAGGCATTTGTTGCAGGTGAGGCAGTCGAACAGTTGCAGGTAGCTGTCGATCTTCTTCGGTGGTTTGCGGTTGGCATTGCAGTGATAGCGGGGATCTTTCACCAGCGCGGGCACGATCCGCGCCTCGTTGGAAACTCCGGCGCGGGCGACCTCCGCCTGGTAGGGTGCCTCGGCATTGCGGATGATGAAATCGTCGACGGTTTTCGCCCCACATTTTTCCATCTCGTCGCGCAGCGCTTTCAGGTAGCCGGACATGCGGGTGTAGCCGCCGGTCTTGAGCAGGTCGGTGCATACCGTCACCGGCTTCATGTTGCACTGCACCGCATCGGGGAAATTATGGCGGGTAATGCCGGCGGAAAAAGAGATCGGAAAATCGTCGCCCATCTCGCTGCGGAACCAGTGCATCGCGTTCATGGAAATGACGTGAAGCGGCGGGCCGGAGAGATACATCACCGGGTCCTGGAAAATCTCATCATGATTCTTCACCACCAGGGTGTTGGTGAATTTGGCGCCGACCCGCTTGCCGTGTTTTTCGGCGAAAACCTGCAGGCGCTTCATCATCTCCACGCCTTCGCCGAACTGCAAATCCTTCTCGAAAGCCTCACGATCGAGTTCGATGTGGGTGTAGCCGAGCTCTTCATGGAGGGTGCGCTGCACAAAGTCGTAACCCAGGATGGTCGGGTTCATTTTGACAATCACGTGCAATTTGTGTTCGACGATCAAATGCTCGACGATCGCTTCGATCTCATCACGCGGGCAGCCATGGAAGGTGGAGAGGGTCGCGGAATCGGCAATATGGGGGTCGATATCCAGGTTCTTGACTGCGTCGTATTCAGCCGGGAGGGTCTCTTTGGCGGCGGCGATTTCCGCTTTGGCATTGCGGATGCGCTTCAGCCAGTCGTGCACCTCGGGAGAGGAAATGCCTGCCAAATCGTAGCCCACCGAGATGTCGAAAATGGTTTGATAGAACGGGTCACCCTTGGGAATGCCCAGCATCCCGGTTTCTTCGATCACCTTCAGCAGTATCCAGGCATTGACGTACTCCCGGAGGGAATCTTCCAGACGCAGTTCCTGCGACCACTCCACGTTAAATCCCACGTTGCGGGCATCGATACAGGGACGGGGAATTTCCAGGCGGTCCTGGATCTGCACCGTCTTGAGCTCCATGATCCGCCCTCCGCCTAAAAAGGAGAGCACGATGTTTTGGGCCAGTTGGGTATGCGGCCCGGAGGCGGGACCCAGGGGCGTTGCCGCTATCTTGTCGTGAAATTGAACCGAAAAATCATAGCCGGGAAAACCCAGGTAAAACTTGCGTTTCGGATAGCCGTAAATCGATTCCTTGCTCGAATATTCCGCGATAATGCTTGCCAGGTGCGTGCCCAGATCCACGCCGAACAATTCTGCCATGAACTTCCCTCAGTATTTCCTCTATCTTACCATGTCAAAGACTGCCTGCGGATGACGGAGCTTACGCGGGGGGTGATGTTTTTTTTAATCCGCTACGGATTTGCATGGGGCAAGGTGCATGGGGCATGGCGCCGTTTTTTGCCCCTGGTTCTGTCACCGGGACTTTGACAATCCTTCTTTTTCAAGTGGCAGTAACAGCGGCAGTGGCAGTCAACTTCCTGCCACTGCCGCTGCTACTGCCACTCATTGATTATCAAAGATCTGATGATAAGACACACCTTACTCCTTGCGATCACTGCGCAAACCGTTTCCACACTTCCGCCGCTACTTCCTGCGCGCGGGCGGCGATCTCTGCTTCGTCGACGCCCTTGATCTGCCGTCCTTGCATTACGATGTTGCCGTTGATGATGCTGGTGTCCACCGGGGCATCGGCGATGCCGAACAGGAAGTGCCCCCAGATGTTTTCCCCGCTGATTGGGGTCGGTGGAAAATAATCAATCAGGATCAGATCGGCAAGATAATCCTGTTTAATTTGCCCCAGCTGTTGCCCGGTTAAGCGCCGGTAGATGGCAGGATTGTTCTTGAGCACCATTTGCTGGATTTCGGCCCAACCCGCGCCGGAATTCTGCAGATCATGTTTATGCAGCAGGGCGGCGCAGCGCGCATCCGGCCAGAGATCGGCCGACATGCCGTCGGTGCCCAGTCCCAGCAGCACCCCGCGGCGCAGCAAAGCGAAGATATCCGCCCGCCCCACCGCATTGTTCATGTTCGATTGCGGATTATGCACCACGATGGTGCTGCTCTCCGCGATCATATCCATCTCTGCCTCGCTCAGATAAATCCCGTGCGCCGCAATCGAACGCCCGCCGAGGATTCCGAAACGCTGCAGCCGTTCCACGATCTCCGCCCGGTAGCGTTCCCGGGTGAGGGTGCGGTCGACGGCATCCTCCAGCACATGGATATGGCAGCCCCGTTCCAGCCGGCGAGCGATCTCTGCAGCGGCCTCCAGGGTGCGGTCTTCAAGGGTAAAGGAAGCGTGCAGGCCGATCATGGCATCATAAAGATGGTCCGGATCCTGCTGTTTTGCAGCGCGGCATTTTTCGATGTAGCGCTCGTTCTCCCGCAAGCCGGCCTGTGCTGCCCCCGCGCCGTCACGGTCGGAGATCTCGTAGCAAAGCAGGCCGCGCAGGCCGAGTTGCGCCAGGGCGGCTTCGATCCGGTCCAGGCTGCCCTCGGTGGCATTGGGGCTGGCGTGGTGGTCGATGATCGCGGTGACGCCGCGGCGCACTGCCGTCAGCGCCGGCAGCAGCGCGCTGTAGTAGACCGCCTCCCCATCCAGGGCGCGGTCGAGTTTCCACCAGAGCATCTGCAAAATCTCATGGAAATTCCGCGGGGTTCCCGGCAGCGCCAGCCCTCGGGCAAAGGTGCCGTAGAAATGCATGTGGGCATTGACCAACCCGGGCATCAGCAGCCGCCCCCCGCCGTCGATTATCTGATGGCCGGCATATTTCCGGCGCAGCGCCGCCGCCGGACCGGTCTCCCGGATGCGGCTTCCTTCTATTGCCACGGCATGATCGCGGAGAATTGTGTTGGCCTCGTCATTGGTGAAGATCAGGGCGTTGTGGATCAATATATTCATGGAGGCTCCTTAATAGAACGCGGATGACGCGGATTTACGCGGATTTGCTAACCGGGTTTTTGCCACAGAGACACAGAGAACACAGAGGTTTTTCAGTTGTCAGTAATCAGGTATCAGTTATCAGTTCTCTGTGATCTCTGTGCCTCTGTGGCTGTTATTGTTGTTTCATTCTAAGTATGTCTTATCCGCGGGAATCCGCGTCATCCGCGTTCTATTAGTTTCTCGATTTCTGCGTCATCGATCCGCATCGCCCCTCCCGCGCCGCCGCGGCGGCAGGCGATGATCTCGGCCATGATGCTCACCGCCAGCTCCTCCGGGGAGAGCGCCCCGATCGCCAGCCCCACCGGCGCGCGAACCCGGCGCAATTGTTCCAGGGTTGCCCCGCTCTCCAGCAGTCCGCGGAAAATCAGCAGGCTCTTGCGCTTGCTGCCCAGCAGGCCGATGTAACGCGCCGGGGTGTCGATTGCCGCCCGCAGGGCGATGTCGTCATAGCGATGGCCGCGGGTGGCGATCAGGATGTCGCTGTTGGCGTTGATTTCCAACTGCTGAAGGCCGGCGGCGTATTCGGCAACCACCGTGCCGGCCGCTTCCGGGAAACGTTCCGGGTTAGCAAATTCCTTGCGGTCATCCACCACAAAGATCCGGAAACCGAGCATCGCCGCCAGGCTGGAAACCGCCTTGCCCACATGCCCGCCGCCCAGGATGATCAGGGTGGGCGGGGTGGTGAAGCCTTCGAGATAGACTTCCTCCCCGCTCTCCAGGGCCAGGTAGCGCGCCTCGCCGAAAGCGGCCAGTTTGCGTCCTTCGGGTACCAGAATTTCGCGCAGGTGCGGTTCGCGGATATCGCCGAAGCAGCTGCCGTCTTCATAGATGAGCAATTTCCGGCCCGGCGCTACTTTCGCCTCGGACGACTTCACCACGATCGCCAGAGCGAGCGGCTGCTCGCCCGCACAGGCTTTCAGCACCGGTCCGGCATAGGGCAGGAAGGACTGGCCGGAAAATACCGGCTCGATGAAAAAATACATGGTTCCGCCGCAGACCAGCCCGTCACGGGCGGCCATCGTTTCGTTGAGATCATATTGCTGGAAGCGTGGGGGCTCGTGGCGGCGAAGCATCTCCCCGGCGATGTACCAGATATCCCCTTCCACGCATCCTCCTCCCAGAGTGCCCAGGATACTGCCATCCTCCCGTACCAGCATCTTGGCCCCGGCTTTTTGGGGCGAGGAGCCGCTGGTCTTAACCACCGTGGCCAGCACAAAGGGGCGGGCGTTTTCCGCCAATTGCACTGCCTCTGTAAAAATTGTCTGGTGCATTTGGTTACGCCTTTTCCTTCGTCGATGTATCCGGGAACGGCTGGCGGGTTTTGCCGTTTCCTTCCGCCGACTGCCGTTCGTCCGGCGGCATTTGATCGCCGTACAACTCCAGCAGCAGCCGTTCCGGAGTCATCGGGGCGTGGAAAGACAGCGTTTTGCCGGGCCGGAAAGCCCGTGCGGCGTTGCGCAAGGCAAAGAACACCCCCAGGCCATACAGCAGCGGCGGCTCGCCCACCGCCTTGGAGCCGTAGGGCGCGTTGGGGTTGTCGTCATTTTCCAGGAAATTCACCTGGAGATCTTCCGGCATGAAGTAAACTTCCGGCAGCTTGTAGTTGGCCAGAGCGCCGGCCAGCAACTTTCCGGTATGGTCGAATTGCAGATCTTCCACCGTCATCCAACCCAGCCCCTGGGCCAGGCCGCCTTCGATCTGCCCGAGATCGACCACCGCATTCAGCGGGCGCCCCAGATCGTGCACAATTTTTACCGCATCGATGTCATAAGTGCCGCGCAGGCAATCGACCGTCGCCTCCAGGATGGCGGTACCATAGACATGGTAGTTGAAAGGGCGGCCTTTCTCCTTCTGCTTGTCGAAATAGATGTTGGGCGTGGCGTAGAAGGCATGGGCGGAGAGCGAAATCCGCGAGAAGTAGGCGGTCTCCACCAGCTTGCGCCAGCTCCAGCCGGTGGCTTGGCCCTGGTAACGCACCTGCTCGTTCTCGATGGTAATCGCGGTTTCATCACCCAACTGCAGCTCCCGGGCGGCAAGACGGCGCAGGCGAGCCAGAATTTCCTCGCAGGCCCGGATGGCGGCTCCTCCGCACAGATCGGTGGTGGCGCTGGCGGCGCTGGGCGACATGTTGGCGATGCGGGTGGTGTTGGTGCTCTCCACCTTGATGCGCGACTCGCCGATCCCCAGCGTCCGGGCGGTGATGTTGGCCAGCTTGCTGCTGATGCCCTGGCCCATCTCCACCGCCCCGGTGCTGATGCTGACGCTGCCGTCGGTGTAGATGTGCACCAGGGCGCTGCCCTGGTTCATGAAGGTGGCGGTAAAAGAAATCCCGAAACAGATCGGCATCACTGCCAGGCCTTTTTTCGTCTCATAGTGATCGCGGTTGTATTGCTCGATCTTCCTGTGGATCGCCGCCAGGTCATAGAGCGCATCCGCCTTCTCCCAGGTGGCTTCTGCCCGCGCCCGCTCGGCCTGCTGGCCGTAGGGGAACTCCTGTCCTTCCCGGATCAGGTTGCGCCGCTGGATCTCCTCGCGGGGAATTCCCAGCGCCTCCGCCGCTTTGGCGATAGCGCTTTCGATGACGAACATGCCCTGGGGACCTCCGAAACCCCGGAAAGCGGTGGCTGGAGGAATGTTGGTGCGGCAGGAGGCGGCGAAGATGTGCACGTTGGGAATGTAGTAGGCGTTGGTGCTATGAAAAAGCGTACGCTCCAGGATCGCCGGCGAGAGATCCGCCGAAGCGCCGGCATTCTGGTAGTGCCGCACCGCATAAGCCAGGATCTTGCCGGTTTTATCCAGCCCGATCTTGAAATCGGAGGAATAGGCGTGGCGTTTGCCGGTCATCAGCAGATCATCGTGGCGGGAGAGGATCAGCTCCACCGGCCGGCCGGTCAGGCGGCAGGCCAGGGCGGCGAGGCAGGCCCAGGGCGTGGCTTGATCCTCCTTGCCTCCGAACCCCCCGCCGATCCGTTTCACGTCCACTTCGATCAGATGGTAAGGCACTCCCAGCACTTTGGCGACGCTGCGCTGCACCACGTAGGGACTTTGGGTGGACGAATAGAGCTTGATGGCATCCCCCTCGCCGGGAAGGGCCCGGGCCCCCTGGGTCTCCAGGTAGACATGCTCCTGCCCCCCGATGTCGCAGCGCCCTTCCACCACCACGTCGCAGGCTGCCCAGGCGCTCTCCACATTCCCCAGCACAAACTGGCGGGTGGCGCCAATAATCTCTCCCCGGTCAAAGGCCTCGCGGGGATCGGTAATGATCGGCAACAGCACGATCTCCGGGCGGATCATGCCGGCGGCCCGGCGGGCCAGTTCCGGGGTTTCCGCCACCACGATGGCCAGCGGCTGGCCGGAAAAGTGCACCGTTTCCGATGCCAGCAGCTCCTCATCCTGGATCAGCGGGCCGATCTGGTTTTCCCCGGGAATGTCCCCGGCAGTGATGACTGCGATCACTTCCGGCAAAGCCAGGGCAGCGGCGCTGTCCAGCCGCACCAGCTTGCCGTGCGCCAGGGGAGACGGCACAATCGCAGCATGGCACAACCCTTCCGGCTCCGGCAGATCGCCGACATAGCGCGAGGTACCGCGGGTGTGGTGGGTGGCGTCGTAGTGGGACATGGGATACTCCGATGTTTGTTCGCTGTGCTCACGATGTTTGCTGGCTGCGCCAGCGATGTTTGCTCGCTCTCGCTCGCGATGTTGTTCGCTGCGCTCACGATGTTTGCTGGCTGCGCCAGCGATGTTTGTTCGCTTCGCTCACGATAATTGCCTGACCAGCCTACCTTTTGCCAATAACCAATGACCAATAACCAATTGCCGTTATCCAACATCCAACATCAGGTATTTACAAACCCCACCGCCCCCAGCACCTCCCGCACGCTCAGATATTCCGGGAACAGTTTGGTGAAGTGGGCCAGGATCAGCTGTCGGGCGAGCAGGCGCTTGTAGGCGGCGGAGCCGCGGATGTCGCTGATTGGGGCAATTTCCTCCTGGAGCACGGCCAGGGCTGCCGCCAGGGTTGCAGACGTGATTTCCCGGCCGGTCAGAAAGGCGCCGGTCTGTTGCAGGTAGAGGGGAACCGGGGCTACCCCGCCCAGGGAGAGGTCGATGTTTACGATGGTTCGCTCCCGGTGGGTAATGCGCGCCGCGCTGGTGACGCTGGAGATGTCCAGACATTTACGCTTGGAGACTTTTTCGTAATTGATCCGCATGTTGGCGGCAGGAACCGGGAACACGATCTCGCTGACGATCTCTGCTTTGCGTTTCGCCAGTTGCTTGTAGCCCTGGTAGAAATCCTTCAGCGGTAGGCTGCGGGTCTTGGTGCCGTCTTTGAGGGTCAGCCGGGTGTTCAGCGCCAGCAGCAGGATGGTCATATCGCCAATCGGAGAAGCGTTGACGATGTTGCCCCCCAGGGTGGCGCGGTTGCGGATCTGCAGCGAGGCGATCCAGTGCATGTACTGCCGGATTTCCGGGAGCGCTTTCTGAATTTGTGCATTGGCGGCAAATTCCTCGAAGGTGGTGAGTGCGCCCACCCGGATCTCATTGCCGTCGCGGCGAATTCCCAGCATCTCGGGATGAAGGTTCAGGATCGCAACCGATTGGCCGGGAATGGCTTCCCCTTGTTGCACATAAAGATCGGTACCGCCGGCGATGGGCAGGCCGGTTTGGATTTTTCCGTCACCTGGGGCAGGCCTTCCGGCTGTCAGCGCTTTCAGTTTTGCAGGCATTTCCTGAAAATAAGCGGGCAGCATACCCTGATCGATCATTGCCTCCACCCGGGATTTCCCATCTGACGATCGGGGAAGTTTTTGAGCAGCCTGAATGATCCCCTCGCCGGCGCGGAGCAGGGAGGCGTAGCCGGTGCAGCGGCAGAGGTGCCCGCTCAGGGCGGTCTTGATGTCTGCCCGCTCGATTGCCGGGCCTTTCTCCAGCAGCATCCCGCTCAGCGATACCACAATCCCCGGAGTGCAGAAGCCGCACTGGCTGCCCCCCTGGATCACAATCTGATCCTGCACCGGCGTCAGATCCGGCAGGTTGAGACCTTCCACCGTTACCAGGTGTTTGCCGTGCAATTCGCCCAGGGGCATCAGGCAGGAGGTCACCGCTTTGTAATGTACCGCGTCATTCAGCAGAGTGCCGACCAGCACTGCACAGGCGCCGCAGTCGCCTTCCTTGCAGCCTTCCTTGGTGCCGGTCAGGCGGGCCCGCCGGCGCAGGAAATCCAGCACCAGCAAACCGGGCGGCGCATCGCTATGCACTTCCTGATCGTTGAGATAAAAATGGATGGGTGTCGCCATAGGTCCACTCCGAGGCATGAACAGTGGTATTTGTCAGCAGATCACTCTACATCAAATTAAACGGGAGGGGTGGGAAAAGCAAGGGATAATCACCGGGAGGCTAGTACGTTGTTTAATAATGTATTTTGTCGATTGATGTTGGATGTTGGAT
>JACKAP010000037.1 GCA_020635015.1 Calditrichia bacterium
TTTTCCCACCTTGTAAACCTTTCCCACCCTCCCCCCGTCTTAAGCGGTGAGAGGACATTTAAGGACAGTGACGGTGGATGACGAGCAGAGACTGATTGAACAGGCACAGCAAGGCGACCGCAGGGCATTCCGGACTTTGGTGCAGCGCTACCAGCAGCCGATTTACTTCCTGGCGCGCGACCTGGCGGGCAATCACCACGACGCCGAGGACCTGGCCCAGGAGACCTTCATCCGGGCGCTGCGCTTCCTGGAGAAATTCCGCGGAGAGGCGAAGTTCGGGAGCTGGCTTTACCGCATCACCGTCAATTGTTATATCGACAGCCGGAGGAAAAAGCAGGTGAGCACCGTTTCGATTCACGATGAAGCGAACGAAAGCCGGGGATTCAGCGAGCAGGCGCTGCCCGACCTCCGCCAGCATTCTCCCGAGGATGGCGCTCAGGCGCGGGGGATCCAGGAACATATCGAGCAGGCCCTGACGACACTCTCGCCCCGCGAGCGTTCGGTGTTCGTGCTGCGCCATTATAAAGAGATGCCGCTCAAGGAGATCGCCGGCACTTTGGATATTGCGGAAGGCACGGTGAAGGCGCTGCTGTTCCGGGCGATCCAGCGGCTGCAGAAGGCGCTGGCGTTTTACCGGGCGGATTTGGGGTTGGAGTGAGAGTGAGTGCGGGGGCACTTGATGGCACGCAGATTTTCACAGATTTGACAGATTTACACAGATTTAAGACATAAGGATTTTGAAAGGGTTGAAAATGAAAAAAGAATGCCGGGGATACCGGGAATGGTTTGCGGAGGCATTGTATGGGGAGTTGCCGGAAGGGCGGGCGCGGGAATTTCAGGCGCACCTGGATGCATGCGGTGAGTGCCGGGAGGAGTTTGCCCGGATGCGCGCCACCCTGCAGGTGATGGACCGGCGGGAAATTGCCGACCCGGGCGCGGTATACTGGGATAGCTTCTGGGACCGGCTGGAGGAGAAGCTTCCGCCGGTGCAGGGAGAGGGGGCAAATGTTGTGAAGCTGGCGCCGGCTTCCCGCTCCGGTTGGCTCTATCGCTCGGTTGCTGCTGCGGCGATCCTGCTGCTGGGCATTTTTATCGGTAAAACATTCTTCAGCCCGGCAATCGATCCAAATAAAATCGCCAAAACGGATGATCCGCTGCTGCAGGCCGCGGCGGTGAATGCCCGCACCCAAAATTACCTGGAAAAATCTAAAGTGCTGCTGGTGGGGCTGGTCAATTTCGAGCCGGGTGCGCAAGACCCGCAATCAATAGATTTAACCCGATTCCGTCAGGCATCCCAGAACCTGATCGCTGAAGCCGGATATCTGAAACCGGCCCTGCAGCAAACCCGCCAGCAACGGCTGGGCAAGCTGGTCAACGACCTGGAGCTGCTCCTGATCCAGATCGCCAACCTGGAGGCGGAGAACGATCTGTCTGCCATCGAGGTGATCAAATCCGGGATGGATGAGCGGGGGATTTTGCTCAAGATCAATCTGGAAGAGATGCGCCAGGCGGCGCCGCGGAAGGTGGACGAGGACGTGGAGCGAGGAGCGTAGAGCGTGGAGCGAAGGATAAAGGATGAAGGATGAAGGATGAAGGATGAAGGATGAAGGATGAAGGAATAATGCTGGTGATTAAAGTTGTGTGTTAGAATAGGTTCCTTTCCGATGACAATCGGAATCTTCGAATGACGAGAACGATGTCATTTCGAACCTAGCGAAGCGCAGTGAGAAATCTGTGATTTTACGAAACGTAACCGATGCATCTTTATTGACAAAAAGCTTTGAGTAATCAACAATATTGAGGAGACATCATGAAGATCCGTTTTACCTTAGTGATAGTGATAATGCTGCTGGCCGGTGCGGCGGCGATGGCCGCGGCATTTAGCCCGGAGGAGCCGCAGGACCGGGTGCAGACCGCCTACCAGGATGCATATAATTTGATCCTGGATGAGAAATGGAGCGAGGCGATCACAGCGTTCGACAATCTGCTGGGGCAGTATCCGAAAAGCGGCTGGGTGGATGACGCCCGCTTCTGGCGCTGCTATGCTAATGAGAAACTGGATAAGTCGCTGAAAAATGCATTTGACTGCTACCACGATTTTATCCGCAGTTATCCTTCCAGTAAGTATACCGACGACGCCAAAGCCAACCTGATCCGCATTGGAGAGCAGTTGGTGCGTTCCGGAGAGCGGGAATATGAGGCGATCATCCAGTCGGTCCGGGAAAGCGACAACGAGGAGATCACCCTGGCGGCGCTTTACGCCATGAGCAATATCGGCGATGAACGCGCTCTGAAAACCATTCTGGATCTCTACGATAATTCCTCCAGCGCCAAGATCCGTGGCAAGATCGTCTACGTGCTGGGCGAATTCGATTCGCCGGAGGTACTGCCCACTCTGCGCCGGATCGCGACCAGCGATGCAGATAACAGCGTGCGCAAGAAGGCAGTTTATGCGTTGGGCGATCATGATGCCGCCGGCACGGCAGAAATCCTGATCGGCATCCTCAAGTCCGACAACGCGACAGAGGTGCGCAAGGCCGCCCTCTATGCCCTGGGCAATAGCGATGACGCGAAGATCATTCCGGTGCTGAAAGAGACCGCCCTGGCAAAGGGGAATGGGGATCTGAGCAAGGCGGCGGTCTATGCGTTAGGCGAGATGGATCTGCCGGATGCCGGCAAGATGCTGGCCGAAATTCTGAAAAATGCCTCCGAGCCGGAAGTGCGCAAGGCAGCTCTCTACGCGATTGCCGAGCATGATTCTGAAGCAGCCCTCCCGGTGCTCAAGGAAACCGCCCTGAAAAGTCCCGACCCCGCCCTGCGCAAGGCCGCGCTTTATGCCATCGGCGAGGTGGAAGGCAAAGTCTCCTTTGGGATGCTGAAAGATATCTTTGAAAGCACCGACGATACGGATCTGCAGAAAGCAGCCCTCTATGCCATCGAGAACACCGATGATCCCGGGGTGGAGAATTTCCTGCGCAGCATCGCACTGTCCCACCCGGACGACAAGCTGGCCCAGGCGGCAATGTACGCCCTGGCCGATCATTTGGAGGATGGCGGGATAGAATCCCTGATGGAGATTCTCAAGAAAGCGAAATCGCCCAAGGTGAAGAAGGCGGCGCTTTACAAGATCGGAGAGTTCGACGGGGGCCCGGTGATCGAAGCGCTGGGGCAGGTGCTGAAGTCGGAAACCGATCCGGAACTGCGCAAGGCGGCGGTCTACGCCCTGGGGGAAACCGAGAGCGATCAGGCGGTGCCGCTGCTGGTGGACATCATCAAAAACGATCAAAGTCTGACGGTGCGCAAGGCGGCGGTGAGCGCGCTGGGTGAGATCGGCACCGATAAAGCCCAGAAAGCCCTGCTGGATGTTTTACAGGAACGGTAAACCTTGGAGCGGAAAAAATGGTCAAAGTATTGATAAATCAATTTGGTTTCATTTTGATCGGCGGACTGATCATGTTCAACTTCTCGATGGCCCAAACCCACATCAACCGGTTTTCCCGCCCCGGCGCACCCTTGAACGAACGCTGGGAATGGGCGCTGCGGGAAGCGGGAAAGGATCACCCCGACAGCGATTTCTGGCTGGTTTTCTCCATCGAACGGACCATGGAGAAGCAGCGCTATATCTGGAGCAACGGTGATATGTTCATCCACTTCGCCGGCTATCAGGATCATGATGAACCGGCGCTCCAGGAAGTGATCCTCAATCGCCCCGATCCGGAAAAGCATCTGCCGGAATCCGAGCAGATCCGCCGGGAAGCGCAGCGGGCTCTGGGGCAGGCCAAAGGTATTGAGCCGAAACCGGAGATGGTGCGCAAGGAGATCGCGATCCTGTTCCACTATCCCCATGGCGCCGCCGGAGCCGCGGAGTGGGTGGAGACCGGCATCGCCAGCATGGAGCTGCCCTTCGATCTGGAGAAGCTGCCGGTATACTGGATCGGTCCGGCGGCCGCACAGGAGAGCCTGCCCTTTCTGCAACAGCTCTATCACCAGGTTACTTCCGAAAAACTCAAGGAAGAGTTGATCCCGCTGGCCGGCCTCCAGGAGGCTGCCGACCAGGTGATCCCTTTCCTGAGTGAGATCATCTCTTCCGCCGGCGCGGACGATCTGCGGGAGGAAGCGGCGGAATGGCTGGGCGAGCAGCAGGATCCCCGGGCGCTGGAAATTCTCCGGAATACTGCGAAGCATGACCGCTCGGCGGAAGTGCGCGAGGAAGCGGTCGAGGCGATCGGTCAGTTAAACCTGCCGGGCGCAGAGCAAGTGCTGATAGATTTTGCCAAAAATTCCCCGGATGCAGAGATGCGCGAAACCGCCATCGAATGCCTGGCCCGGGTAGCGGCAGACCAGGCGGTGCAGCTCCTGGGCCAGACCATCCGCAGCCGCGATGAACTGGAGGTAAAGCTGCGCGCCGTCAGCATACTGGCGGATCTCGACAACGACGCCGGGCTGGAAGAGCTGATCCGGATCAGCCGCACCCATCCGGACCGGCGGGTGCGCCGGCGGGCGATATTGATGCTGGGCGAATCGGAGAATCCCAAGGCGCTGGATGCGTTGATTGATCTGGTAAAGGTGGGTGCGAGGTGAGGGATGGGAGGAATGGTGAATGGGTGTATGGGTGAATGAGTGAATGGGAGAAGACGCGGGATGTTGGATATGAAGTAGTGTCTTTACCCATTCACTCATTCACCCATCAACCCATTCACAGGGGAAATAATCAATCTGTAACCTTCGGGAAGGTCGGTCGTAAATAATCGGGTGCGGGAACTTTCAGGGGCTGACTCTCCGCTACAGTGACACCTATTATCGACCGCAACAATTGACACCAATCCCGAATATGACATACCCATGAGGGGAATTATGATGAATAAGCTACTAACCGGTTGTCTGATGATCTGCGTCGTCTTTAGCGCCGCACTGCTGGCCGAGTCCGGCGATAAAGACAGGAAAAAAGATGATGATAAGGAAAAAATCGATGTCCAGTTTAAACCGAATATTGATCCGGTGATCAGTGCCCGGTTGATCGACCGGCCGATCGTGATCGACGGCGAGCTTGATGACGCCGGCTGGCGTCACGCTACCCGGGCGGCCAACTTTGTGGAAACCTTTCCCGGCGATCAGGTCAAACCCCCGGTGGATACCGAGGTGCTGATTGCCTATGATAAGCAATACCTTTATCTCGCTTTTATCGCCGAAGACGATCCGGCGACCATCCGCTCCTCGCTGCGCGACCGCGATGAGATGTTCAACGATGACTTTGTGGGCATCCTGATCGACACCTACGGCGATGCCGCCTCGGCATACGAAATCTTCGTCAATCCGATCGGGGTGCAAGGCGATCTGCGTCTGACCGCCAGCAATGAGGACGGCAGTTTCGACATGATTTATCAGTCGCAGGGCAAGATCACTGAAAACGGCTTCCAGGTAGAGGTGGCGATCCCTTTCAGCAGCCTGCGTTTTCCCGACAAGCCGCAGCAGGAGTGGCGGGTGAACTTCTGGCGCAACCACCCCCGCGACAGCCGCCGGCGCTATTCCTGGTCGAATATCAGCCGCGACGATCCCTGCTTCCTATGCCAGTGGGGCACGCTGGTCGGTATCGAGAATGTCAAACCGGGTAACAACCTGGAGCTGCTTCCTGCGTTTGTCGGTTCTCAATATGGCGGGCTAGAAGACAGCGACGATCCCAATTCGACCTTCAACAATGAAAGTGTTCAAGCCGAACCTTCCCTCGGGATGCGCTATGCCTTCACCCCCAGCATCTCTGCGGAAGCGACCATCAACCCGGATTTCAGCCAGGTAGAATCCGATGCTGCCCAGGTTGATGTCAATACCAACTTTGCGCTGTTTTTCCCGGAACGCCGCCCCTTCTTCCAGGAAGGCGGTGATCTGTATGACACCTGGATCAATTCGGTTTACACCCGCTCCCTCAACAATCCTCAGTTTGCCGGCAAGTTGACCGGGCGCAGCGGGCGCCTGAGCTTCGGCTATATCGGCGCACGCGATATGGATACCGGGATTATCCTTCCCTTTGAGGAGCAAAGCGAGTTTGTGGCGGCGGGGCGCAGCGTCTCCAATATTTTCCGCCTGCGCCAGACTTTCGGCAAAGATTCATACATTGGGCTGATGGGTACCGACCGCCGTTTTGAAGGCGATATGGGCGGTGCCGGTTCCACCCTGGGTTTGGATGGCATGTTCCGCCTGCACCAGAAATATCACCTGGAATGGCAGGTGGTGGGCAGCCGCACCGAAGAACCCAATGACACCACCCTGACAGAAGATTTTAACACGATGCGATTTGATCGCGGCAAGCACAGCGCCGCCTTCGACGGGGAAACTTACCGGGGCAGCGCCGCCTACCTCAGCATGGAACGGGATTCGCGCACCTGGAGCTTCGATGTCGATTACTGGCACTGGTCGCCGGAATTCCGCGCCGACAACGGCTTCGTCTTCCGCAACGACAACCGCCAGGTCAATTTCTGGACCGGCTGGCGCTTCAATAAAGACAACCATAAATTTATCGATCAAATATCCCCCAGCGTGAATGTCAGCCGGGTATGGAATTTCGACGGGCTGCGCAAGGATGAGTGGATCATGCCGCAGCTCAATCTGCAGCTTAAAAAGCAAACCTACGTCTACCTGGCCTTTCTGGCCAGCCGGGAAAATTACCAGGGTCTGCAGTTTGACGGCATCCGCCGCTTCATGATGAATGTGAACTCCAACTTCAGCCAGGTGGTCAGCCTGGGATTCTGGGCGGAGCAGGGGCGCTTCATTGCCCGTAATGAAGAACCGGCTGTGCTGGGTAAGGGTGCCAATCTGGAATTGTGGGGCACCTTTAAACCCATCAACCAGTTGGTCATTCAGCCCTGGTTCATCTACTCCCGCCTGGATCATCCCGACACCGATGAGACGCTCTTCGAAGGCTACATCATGCGTACCCGCTTCAGCTACCAGTTCAGCCGGGAATTTTTCCTGCGCCTGGTGCTGCAGTATAATGAGTTTAGCGACCGGGTGGACGTCGAGCCGTTGCTGACCTATCGCATCAATCCGTTCACGATCTTTTACATCGGCTCGTCGCACCGCTACCGCAATTACGATCTGAACGGCGCCCGGGATTTCAAAGCGAGTTCCCGGCAATTTTTCCTGAAATTCCAATATCTGTTCCAAATATAGCCGGCATTTATTTTATTCCTGGAGGAAATAACCATGAAAAATTTGACCATTCTGACGATCTGTTTTTGCCTGATCGCTGCGCTGACCCTGCCGGGCTACAGCGCCGATCCGCAAGGCAAGAAAAAGAAGAAACGCTCCAACGTGGTGATCATAGATGATGAACACACCGGTGACATTGTGATTGACATGAAAGAGCTCAACAAGGCGATGGAGGAGCTGGAAGTTGAGTTGGAAAACCTCGACCTGAATATCGATCTGAGCGATCTGGATGACTTGCAAGCCGATCTCGATGAACTGCATCTGGACGACCTGGATTTTGATTTCCGCGGCCTGGAAAACTTCCACGTGTCGATCCCCCCGATCAATGTCAATATTCCGCCGATTCCCCCCATTCCGGCCATCGACGTGCAGATCCCGGATATTGACGTGCACATTCCGGATTTCGATTTCGACGGCATGAATTTCAATTTCAACCGGCATTGGGATTACCATGCGCCGGGCATGTTTAAGAACTTGACCGAGCAGGAAGAACTGCGCCTGGAGGCGTTGCGTTCGGTGGTGCGCAAAGGCAGCGACCGCGAAGCATTGGCGGCTCTGGAAAAAGTGTTAAAGGGAGACGACAGCCCGGCGTTGCGCTACGAGGCGGTGCGGCAATTGGAGCATTTTACGGACGAGGAAGCGGCCATCAAACTGCTGGGTGATGCCGCCAAAAACGATTCCCACGTCAAAGTGCGCAAGAAAGCCATCCAGGTCCTGGGGCGCAGCGGCGATCCCCGGGCGGTGGAGATTTTGGAAGAAGTGATTCGGGAGAACTGAGGGCAGAGGGCAGAGGGCAGAGGGCAGAGGGCAGAGGGCAGAGGGCAAATTTGTGCGTTTGGCCCATTTGAGCAAGTGATAAAATAATTTGATTTTTTTGAAAGCCGGGTTGATATTTTGACCCGGCTTTTTTTGCCTTCTCGTTCGACGCTCCGCGTCGAATGCCAGTTGTGACGCTCTGCGTCACAACACTTCCGAATTGTATAACAAATATTTGAACCGATACGACGCGGAGCGTCGGGAATTGCATTCGACGCAGAGCGTCGAACGAGACGATAAAATCGCCGCGCCAAATTTTTCCCCCATTTCCCCCAAAACATGCTTAAATTCCCCAACGCTGTACAACAAGCAGTGTAACCATTTAACCATTTAACAATGTAACAGTTTATGTTCGAACAAGCCCGACAAATCGCCGACAAACTCCGCCGGGCCGGGGCGCGCGACTGCCTGATGGTGGGCGGATATGTGCGCGACCGCCTGATGGGCATCGACAGCAAGGATATCGACCTTGAGGTATACGGGCTGAGCTACCGGCAAATTGTCAACGCGTTGCGGGATCTCCGGGTCGACCTGGTGGGAAAATCCTTCGGCATTCTGAAGATCGGCCCCCATATCGACGTCAGCATCCCCCGGCGGGAACGCAAACAGGGGGCCGGGCACCGGGCGTTTGCCATCGAGCCGGACCCGGATATGACCTACCGGGAAGCCGCCTCCCGGCGCGATTTCACCATCAACAGCATCGCGATGGATTTTGAAGGCCGGATCATCGATCCGTATGACGGACAGGGCGATATCCGCCGCAAGCTGCTTCGCGCTACCTCGGCCGCCTTTAAGGAAGACCCCCTGCGGGTGCTGCGTGGGATGCAGTTTGCTTCCCGGCTGGGTTTTGAGATGGCGGCGGACACGGTGCAGATGTGCCGGGAGATCTCCGGCGAGTTTGCCGACCTCTCCAGAGAGCGCATCTATGATGAATGGGCCAAATGGACCCGGGGCGATTATCCGGCGAAAGGACTGTCCCTGCTGCAGGACACCGGCTGGCTAGATCATTTTCCGGCGCTGGCAAACATGGCCGGCACCCCGCAGGATCCGGTCTGGCATCCGGAAGGAGACGTGTTTGTGCATACCGCCCTGGTCTGTGACGCCGCCGCGAAAATCGCCAACCGGCGCGGTTTCTCTCCCGAGGAACGCCTGCAGCTGATGTTTGCCGCCCTGCTCCATGACGCCGGGAAAGCGGTCACGACAGAGAAAAATGCGCAGGGACGCTGGGTGTCGCCGGGGCATGCCGGGGAAGGGGTGCCGATCGCCCGGCGGTTTTTAAGAGCGCTGGGAGCACCCGGGCGGATCATCGATACGGTGCCGCCGCTGGTGGCAGAACATATGGTGCATATCAGCCTACCGGCGGATCAGGAGCCTGGCATCCGCCTGATCCGCCGCCTGGCCAACCGCCTGACGCCGGCTAATATCCGCCTGTGGGCGGCGCTCTGCGAGGCCGATTACAGCGGTCGCCCGCCGTTGCCAGCGGGCAATCCGGTCGCCCACTGGGAAGAAGTGGCGCAACAGCAGGAGGTGGAAAATACCCGTCCCGGCCCGCTGCTGCTGGGCCGGCACCTGATCGACCGGGGCATAGCGCCCGGCCCGGAAATGGGTCGCCTCCTCAAAGCCGCCTACGAAGCCCAGCTTGACGGAGCGTTCGATGATCTTGAGGGGGCACTGGCGTGGCTTAATCAACAGTAGAGATGAATAAATACTTCTTTTTGAGTCCACGGATTACTTGGCGCGGCCTGCGGCCGCAACCAAATGGTAAATGATTATTGCTCAATGGTAAATGCTCATTGTAAAACACTTTGTCGCACCACATCTCTTTTACCCATTAACCCATCAACCCATCAACCCATCAACCCATTAACCCATAATCCGTGTCAATCCGTGTAATCCGTGGACAGGTAGTTCATTGATCCGTAATAATATCTGCGAAAATCTGTCAAATCTGCGGAATCTGCGTGCAATCAGACCGATTTCCGGATTTAAATTGTTTTGATATACCGCTGGAATAATATTATTATTCATATTCAACTCGTCAGATTGGCATCGCATTGCAGACCAAATCGGAGGATCCACCATGTATCAACCTAAGCTCCTTTTAACCATTTTTTGTCTCTGGCTGCTGGCCGCCGTATCTCTCAACGCGCAAACCGAGGCGCAAAAAAAAGCCATGGCCTCCCTAGGCAGCCTGAGCAATGCCTTCGAGGCGCTATCGGAGTATATCGCCCCGGCGACGGTGCAAATCTTTACCAAGGGGTACGGTTTTGGCGACGGCCAGACCACTGCCAGCATCATCGCCCTGCAGCGCAGCGGCGGTTCCGGGGTGATTGTGGATCCCGACGGCTACATCGTTACCAACTACCACGTGGTGGAGGATGCGGATCAGGTGCAGGTGTTGCTCCCCCAGAAAGTTGAGCAGCATCTGAAATCCCGCTCTATCCTGAAGCCCTCCGGCAAAAAAGTCGATGCCGAGATTATCGGCGTCGACCGTGAGACCGACCTGGCCGTACTGAAAATTAACGAGACCAATCTGCCCTACCTGGAGTTTGGTGATTCCGATTTTCTCAAACCCGGGCAAGTGGTGCTGGCGTTCGGTAGTCCTTTAGGACTGGAAAATTCTGTATCGATGGGCGTCATCAGCTCGGTGGCGCGGCAACTGCGTCTGGAAGACCCGATGGTCTACATCCAGACCGACACGCCGATCAATCCCGGCAACAGCGGCGGCCCGCTAGTGGATACCAACGGCCGGGTGGTGGGTATCAATACCTTCATCCTCAGCCAGTCTGGAGGCAACGAGGGACTGGGTTTTTCCGTGCCGAGCAACATCGCCAGAAATATTTATCTGCAGATCCGGAGCAACAGCCGGGTGCGGCGGGG
>JACKAP010000038.1 GCA_020635015.1 Calditrichia bacterium
GTAATTTGGGTTGTTTTACTTTATCCTTTAACCTTTATCCTTTAACCTTCCGTTAATCTTCTGCTTAGGCAATAATCTTCACCAGTTCATCCACCAGCCGCTCGAAGGTCTCGGTGGTGAATTGCGAAGTGATCTTCTCGTAGCGCTTGTCCTGGATCGAATACTGGTAGCGTTGAAAATGGGCCTTGTTGCCCTCATCAAGCATGATTTCGTAATAGTACTTGGCATTATCCGCCTTGTGGGGAGGATAACTGCGCAATTGGGCGCATTTGTTCTGGCGGTCCATTTCGATCAGCTTGAATTCTTCCAGCAAAAAGGTGACCCGTTTCTGGATCGCTTCCGCCTGCTCATCCAGGCGCCGGTTGATGGCGCTCACCTCCAGCACCGGCCGGGTTTTGGCAACCGAGATGTAGTCGACCACGATCCCAAAGCGGTCGATGTCCTTGAATTTGACATGAAACAGGTAATCCGCATCTTCTCTTTGGTAATAATACAGTTTCTGCTTGGGATCGGCAGCGCCGTGATGTTTCTCTTCCCGGATCTCTTTCGACAATATCTTACCGTAATTCAGCATTGCACACCCCCATGTCGTTTATTATGATACCCACTGTTGTCTAAATTCCTGGCCGTCGTAACCCAGAATTACCGCCTTGTCATCCAGCCTGGTTTGAATATGCACCGGTCTTTTCCACAGCGTGTGCAAATTGGATAAGGTGTCGGTGGCAAATTGTTTGTCCAACTCCACGTTCTCATACTGATGCAGCAGCAGCAGCTCCCCGCGGTTCTCATAATTTGCCTCGATCACCTTGATGATCGGCTGACCGAGGTTGGTCAGGCTCTGCAGCAAACGCGCCTTGATCATCTGGAATTCCCGCGACTCGATCTCGTAGCGCTTGTTACTCTTATTGTAAGCAAACGAGAACAGTTTTTGTTCCCGGCAGAACTCCTCGCTTAAAAAGGTGTCGATAAATGTCACGTCATTATATAACTTACGCACTTCGAAGATCTTTTGACGACCCAGCCCCAATTGTTGGTCCCAGCGCCGCTTCTCGGCGTAATTGTCGCAGGCTTCGTATTCCCGGCCGAATTTCCCTTTGTTCCAGCGATCTTCGATATCCTGGAACAGCAGCACCCCGATGCGGTAAGGATTGAGCCGCCCGGGATGGTTGGCGATGGTGCCGGAGTGGTGCTCGGCATAGTCGATCACTTCCGAAGGCTCGAGGATCTTCTGGGTCATCATGGTGGAATGCCAGTAGGTGGCCCAGCCCTCGTTCATGATCTTGGTCATGCCCTGGGGGGCAAAATAATAGGCCTCTTCCCGGATGATGCCCAGCACATCATGCTGCCAGTTGGCCAGGGGGGCGTGTTCCATCAGGAACAGCAGCACATCCCGTTGAGGCGCGCCCGGCAGGGTGATCCGCTCGTCTTGCTGCTCTTCGATATCCTTCCGCTGGGCCTCGATAAATTCCGGCGGGTTGATATACTTCTCCATATAACGCTTGCTGCGCAACCGCTTCACTTTCGGGGCGTCCGGCGCATTCATGCCGTCAGCTTTCCCGTCCTGCCGTTTTATGTAGGGGGAATGATAATCGATCAGGTTCTCCAGGGAGAGGCACACATCGATAAAATTTTCCACCGCTTCGATCCCGAATTGATCGATATAGCGCCGGATACGGATGGCGTGATTGGCCATCTCGTCGATCATCTTGCGGTTGGTATGAGAGAAATAGAAGTTGTTTTTGAAAAAATCGCAATGGGCATAGACGTGGGCCATCACCAGCTTCTGATCGACCATCGGGTTGGACTTCATCAGGTAGGCATAGCAGGGATTGGTGTTGATGACCATTTCGTAGATTTTCTGCAGGCCGTAGCGGTAACCTTTGGATAGCTGATCGTACTCCATGCCGAAGCGCCAGTGCGGGTAGCGCACCGGGAACCCGCCGTACGCCGCCAATTGGCTGACGGTGTCATAATCGACCAGCTCGAAGATCACCGGAAAAAAATCCAGGCCGTATTCCGCGGCGATCTTCTCGATGCGGGGCTGCAACTGCGCGATATCTTTCTGGGTTATGCTCCTCATTTGCCCTTTCCTAAAAAGTCTTTGATCGAGTCATAGATGGCATCTTTGTCGGGGATATAGGACAGCACCACATTTTCATGCTCGCTCTTTACATGCTCATCGAGGAAATCGATAAACTCCCCGCTGCCGTAGGTGCTCTCCACCTGCCCGTAGCCGAAGAGATTGACCCGGGGCAACAGGCGGCTGTGGAGGATCTCCGCGCAGGCCTTGTTGTCTTCCCGCGACCAGTTATCGCCGTCAGAGAAGTGGAAGGCGTAGATGTTCCATTCATCGGAGGGATAGTCCGCCTCGATCACCCGGGCGCAGAGTTCATAGGCGGAGGAGATCACCGTGCCGCCGTTTTCCCGCACCGTGAAGAAGGTGTCGCGGTCAACCTCCCCGGCCTGGGCGTCGTGAATGATATAGCGGGTGCTCAGGCCCTTGTACTGATACTGCAGCCAGGTATCGATCCAAAAGGTCTCCAGGCGCACGATATGCTTCTGCTCGTCCCACATCGATCCGGAGACATCCATCATGTAGATGATCACCGCATTGCTTTCCGGCAGGGAAGTGGTTTTCCAGGAACGGTAGCGGAAATCGTCGCGGATCGGGATGATCTGCGGTTTATCGATATTGAACTGTCCGGAGATGATCTGCCGCTTCAGCGCCTCGCGGAAGGTCTTCTTAAAATGGCGCAGCGACTCCGGCCCCACCCGGCTGATGCCGGAATAGCGGTCTTTCTCGGTCACGATCTGCTTTTTTCCCCGCGGCTCGATGTTGGGCAGTTCCAGCTCTTCTCCGATGATCTCGGCCAACTCGTCCAGGGTCAGTTCCACCTCCCGGAGATGTTGCCCGGGCTGGTTGCCGGCCTGGCCCTGGCCTTCCGCGTCGTCATCGCCGCCGACCGGGGTGCCCGGCTCGCCTTCGCCCTGGCTGGCGCCTCCCTTGCCGTTCTCGCCGAAACGGAAACGGGGGATATCGATCTGGGGCAGGGGAATGCTGATCAGGTCCTTCCCCTTGCGCCCGATCATCTCGCCGCTGGAAATATACTTCCGGAGATTGTCCTTGATCTTGCCCTTGATGATCTGCCGGAAGCGGTTGTAATCGTTGTCGATGTGCATCAGCATGAAGCGTTCGTCTCCTTTGGGCTTATTCCTGGATGTCACCCCGGGCAAAAATGCTCGCCACGTAGTTGAGCACGTCGGTGGCGCTGTGCTCGTCGTATCCGAAATCCTTGATCAGGCGCGATTTAACAATGTCGATCTTCTCCTGGGTTTCCTTGTCCATCACCGAAGACACCAGGGAGGAGAGCTTGATGCTGTCTTTCTGGTCTTCGAACAGCTTCAGCTCCAGGGCCTTGGCCAGCCGCTCGTTGCTGCTCCATTCGAATTTCTTGTTCTCCAGGGAGAGCGCCCCGATGTAGTTCATGATCTCGCGGCGGAAATCCTCCTTGCGGCTTTCCGGGATGTCGATCTTCTCCTCGATGGAGCGCATCAGCTTCTCATTCGGCTCCTCGTCTTCGCCGGTATATTTGTTCTTGACCTTCTCCTTCTGCACGTAGGCCTTGACGTTGTCGATATAATTGGTGAAGAGCCGCTTGATCCCTTCCTCATCGGCGCTGATGGCGCGCTGCACTTCGTTTTTTACGATCTCGGTATATTCTTTCTTCACCACCTGGATCAGCTCGCGGTAACGCTTCTTCAGCTCTTCGCTGGTAATCAGGCTATGGTGATCCAGCCCGCTCTCCAGTTCGTTCATCACCATGAACGGATTCATGGTCGGCTCTTCCGGATATTTGACGATGGCGTTAGAAACCTTGTCCTGGATATAGCGGGGGGAGATGCCCTCCAGCCCTTCCCGCCGGGCTTCCTTGCGCAGTTCCCGTACATTGTCTTCGGTATAGCCGGGGATGGTCCTGCCGTCGTAGAGCTTCAGCTTCTGCACCAGGGTGAGATTGGCTTTCTTTGGCTCCTCCAGCCGGGTCAGCACCGCCCACATCGCCGCCATCTCGATGGTATGGGGCGCGATGAACTTGCCGCGGATCTTCTCATTGTTGTAATCTTTTTTATAGATCTTGATTTCTTCGCTCCACTTGGTGATGTAGGGAATATCGATCTTGACGGTGCGGTCGCGCAGCGCCTCCATGAACTCGTTGTTCTGCAGCTTGCGGTATTCCGGCTCGTTGGTATGGCCGATGATCACTTCGTCGATATCGGTCTGAGGAAATTTTTTCGGCTTGATCTTATGCTCCTGACTGGCGCTGAGCAGATCGTACAAAAAGGCCACATCCAGCTTGAGCATCTCGATAAACTCCACCACCCCGCGGTTGGAGACGTTGAACTCGCCGTCAAAATTAAACGCCCGCGGATCAGAGTCGGAGCCGTATTCGGCGATTTTGCGGTAGTTGATATCGCCGGTCAGCTCGGTCGAATCCTGATTCTTTTCATCCTTGGGTTGGAAGGTGCCGATGCCGATGCGGTCTTTCTCCGAGAGCAGGATACGTTTCACCTTTACATGAGAGAGCACCTTCATCAGATCGCCCCCGTGCATCGTCACCAGGCTGGCGTAGATCTGGCGGCAGCTGGGACAGAGCGCGCCTTCGATAAACACATCGTCAGCTTTGCTGCCCAGAAGATCGTTGATAAACTCGCCGCGAATGCCCACCGGGATCACATGGAGCGGTTCTTCATGCATCGGGCAGGGGATATTCTCCAGAGGCGATTTTTCCGGATCCTCAAAATACTTCGGCACATTCAGCCATTCGAAGGAATAGAGCGCCCC
Source organism: Calditrichia bacterium (assembly GCA_020635015.1). Classification (GTDB taxonomy): domain Bacteria; phylum Calditrichota; class Calditrichia; order RBG-13-44-9; family J075; genus JACKAP01. The sequence goes on from JACKAP010000038.1 coordinate 4,841, forward strand.
TTCCTCGGTGCGGGAATAACGCTCCAGGCCTTTTTTCATCAGGCGCACGATGGTGCTTTTGGAGCTGCCCACCGGGCCGTGCAGCAGCAGCACCCGGCGTTCGGTGCCGTAGCGGAAGGCCGCCGACTTCAGGGCGTACATCAATTTCATCAAATAGGCATCCAGGCCGTAAATCGCATCCTTGCCGTTCTCGATCGGATCGTCAAAAAATTTGTAGTGGGTCATTTTTTTCCGGGAGTCCTCGTACTCCACGGTGCCGAATGAAAGGATCATGTCATATAAGCGCTGGTAGCTGGTGCGCAGCACCCGGGGATCTTTTTTGACCACACCGAGATATTCCTCGAAGGTTCCAGACCAGGTCAAAGCCCGGAACTCTTTATCAAAATATTTTTTTTGAATACCGTCCAATATCTGCTGGGCTGAGGCCATAATGATAGTCTCCTGCGATTTTTAGAGTTTGTTATTGTCAATAGATAGAACAACATCCTGGTAATACCATTCATCCATGAATCCTGGCTTGCTTAGAAAGGAAAAGGAGACCGTATTCTCATGGGAGGAAGCGTGGAAACCGTATTCGGGCGCGTTGCTTGAGAACCGTAATCTGAAAGGCTGAACATCCGTGAAGAAATACGTTTTTTCACCGGATATCAAGTTTGTCGATAGAGCATCATCCCGCCGTTTGTCAAATATACAATAAATGTTTTTCATTTCAAAAGATATCACTGCAAATAATTATTTTTCTTTTTGACGAAATTTAGGCAAGTTGTAAAATCTTTTTTATCATGTGTTTACAACTTGAGCCTGCCTTTCCGCTGTAGTTGATTAAACCCACTATCCGGGGAAAAGGTTCAATTGGGCCAGCACGCAGGAGAAGTGCCCGCAACCGCCCCTGATTGGCTTGCTGAACGCTGCGTTCCCGAAATAATTCGGGATCCCCGCCTTGACAGTGCGGGGAATAATTTGGTGCAAAAATAAGCGAAACGGCGCGGCGCTTGTTGTCGGTAATTGAATCGGTCCCTTGATGCGGCGCGGGTTTGGGACCGCCCCTGACGGGGCTCTGACGGATGGGTGAGTTTTGATCCACCGGCCTGGCGGCCGGTGGTGACGTGGGACGCCCCTGACGGGGCTGATGCGGAGGTGAAATCAAAAACATTGCGCATTGCCCCTTTTGTAGCCGCACGCTTCAGCATGCGGCTACAAAAGGGAATTCATTGCCGCTAGTTCCCAAGGATTTAAACCTGCTGTTCAAAAAAGCGCGCTGCCGGTGAAGTACAACCGGCCGCGCGCTTTTTTGAACAGCAGGTTTGGTGCTAGATGCGGTACTTTTCGAGGAGGCGGGCGTCGTCGGAAAAATGGAGCTCAAACTTGCTTTCCCGGCCGTTTTGTGCGCCGCGAACTTTGACTTCGTAGTACACCTGATGCCGGTTGACCACTTTTTCTGCCTGGCGGATCTCGAAGCGGTCGAAAATGGTGCCGATCACCAGATTGATATCGCGGGGCAGATCGTTAGAGGTGATCCGCTCTTCCAATTCGACCAGTTCGCCGTCGTCGGCGAAAGACGCTTCGGTATGCTGCTGCCCGAGGTTAAAACGGAATTCATATACATCATACCCTTCTTTTTGCTTGCGGGCATAGCTTTCGATCTCGGCGCCGGGGTAGAGCCGGGAAAAAGCCTTCTGAACCTCCCGGGGCAGGTCTTCCCGGGTCAGCGGGTGCGATTCAAACAGATAATGGTTGAACATCCAGCCGATGCCGGCATAAATCAAAATGTTGAATAAAAGAGCGATTCTCATCCCTGGGCTCCTTTTTTTAAACAATATTGTTGTTACCCTATCAAATTCGAGGGTAATGTAAACATCAAATATTAAGAAATTATTAAGAAGTGGGGAATAGAACGCGGATGACGCGGATGACGCGGAATTACGCGGATTCTTTTGTGGTGCTTCGCTCAATTATATCAAAGGTTTACCCCCAATAACACAAAGTAGGCGCTAAGTTCCCAGAGAAACTTCTATTTTTTATGTATTTGTCGTTTAATTAAGCCGTTTATCCGCGAGAATCCGCGTCATCCGCGTTCTATGGCAGGTGTGCGGGGGGAATTTACTACCAGGCGGGGAGCTCCACTGTGACCGTGCATCCCAGCCCCGGGGCGCTCTCTAACTGAAGACGCCCCAGGTGAGCCTCGGCGATCCATTTGGCGATCGGCAATCCCAGCCCGCTGCCTTTGCCGGTTTGATGGCTGTTCTCGGCGCGGTAAAAGCGTTCGAACAGGCGCGGGAGATCTTTAGCGGGGATGCCGATGCCGTTGTCGACCACCGTCACCAGCACCCGGCCGGCCGCTTCGGCACATGTTACGGCAATCCGCCCGCCTTCCGGGGTGTACTTGATGGCATTGTCGATTAAATTCATAAACAGCCGTTTCAGATAGCGGGGATCGCCCCCAACCCGTATGGTCGGAGGGGGCTGCCAGATAATTTCCTGCTGCTTCAGTTCGGCGATCACTCGCAGGTCGCCGATCAACTGGCTGAGCAGTTGGGTGAGATCGGTTTCCTGTCGCTCCAGGTTGGAAAGGTCCTCCAGGGAGCGGGAGAGCAGCGAGAGGTCATCGACCATCTTTGACAGCCGGGCCAGTTCTTCTACGTCGCCGGCCAGTTTCTCACGGAGTTCCTGGGGAAGGTTGCCGTTGGAGAGCTCCGGCTCCCAGTGGGTGCGCAGGACCGTCAGCGGCGTTTTCAGTTCATGGGAGATATTGCTGAGCAGCTGCCGCTGTTGCCGGAAGGAGGCTTCCAGGCGCTGCAGCAGGTTGTTGAAGGTAATTGCCAGCCGGCCGACCTCGTCCTTGTAGTTGATCACCGGCAAGCGCTGGTTGAGATTCTCGAAGCTGATGCGCTCGGCCCGGTTGGCCATCAAGGATACCGGGCGGATCAGGCGATTGACCACATAAAAGCTGGCGGCGGCAACCGTGATCAGCACCAGGGGCAGAGAGGCCAGCAATAATTTGCGGAAGAATGCCAGGGAGTTGTTGATATGCTTCAGCGGCTCTCCAACCTCAACCCAATACAAAGCACCCGCTTCCGGATCGCGGATGACTGCGAGGATAATGCTGCGGTAATCTTTCTCACGGTCGATCTGGAAATTGCGGTAAAAATATTTCGGCTTCCGCCCGACATGGGCCCGTGCCGCCTCCAGCGGGAAGGCCACCGGATCATCCCGGTAGCGGTCCGATTGGAAATAGATCCCGCCGGAGGGATCGACGATCCGCACCCAATTATTGCGCGCCTGTTCGTAATTGTTGGTGCCTGCTTCCAAAAAAGTGAAATAACCCTGGTCGGTTCCGTAGCTGTCTTCGATGGCGTCGGCGAGGAGGTAGAGCTGGCGGTCGAACTGCTCATGCAGCAGCCGGTCCAGCCCGAAATAGAGAAATGCGCCGAAAGTGATAAAGAGAATAAAGACCACCAGCGTGCTGAAGATGGTCATACGGGTTTTGATCAGCTTGAGCATCAGGCCGCCGTTTTTTTGATGATATACCCGATGCCCCATACCGTGGCGATCAGTTGGTTCCCGTCATCACAGAGTTTCTTGCGCAGGTTGCGGATGTGCACATCCACCACATTGGTCATCAGGTCGAAGTTGTCATCCCACACATGCTCGGCGATCGACAGCCGGGAGACCACCCGGTTCATGTTAAATAGCAGCAGTTCCAGGATGCCGTATTCCCGGGGAGTCAGGGAGACCGTTTCCTCGTTGACCCATACCTCATGGGAAAGGGTATTTACCTTTAACTTGTCGACGGTGATGACCGGGCTGTTTACCGGGGTGTTGCGGCGCAGCAGCGCCCGGATCCGGGCGAGCAGTTCCGGGGTGGCAAACGGTTTGGGGAGGTAGTCGTCGGCGCCGCTGTCCAGTCCGGCAATTTTATCTTCAAGCTGGTTCCGGGCGGTCAGCAGAATGACCGGGGTGGCGATGTTCTCCTCGCGGAGGTGCTTCAGCACCGTTAGGCCGTCCATCTTGGGCAGGTTGATGTCGAGAACAATCAGGTTGTAATTCTCCACGTAAGCGCTCTCCCAGGCCTGCATGCCGTCATGCGCCAGATGCACCACGTACCCCTCCCGGGTGAGCAGGGATTGCAGATTCTTCGCCAGCTTGATGTCGTCTTCTACGATGAGGATACGCATGGTTTGCTCGCTTTCGCTCGCGATGTTAGTTCGCTGCGCTCACGATGTTTGCTCGCTTTCGCTCACGATGTTTGCTCGCTTTCGCTCGCGATGTTAGTTCGCTTCGCTCACGATATTTGCTCACTTTGTTCGCGATATTTGTTCGCTGCGCTCACGATGTTATTTTTTTTTGACTTGTAAATTCGGGATCTTGGCTTAC
>JACKAP010000039.1 GCA_020635015.1 Calditrichia bacterium
CTGATCAGCCCGGCAAACGCCAAAATGATCTCCAGCACCCTCGGCGAGTTTAACTATCCGGAACTTTGGGTCGATATTTATCCTGAGGACGCCACCGCCCGGAATATCGATGCCGGAGCGCGGGTGCGAGTGTTCAATCAACTCGGCGAGGTGATCTGCCGGGCCAATCTCAATGACGCCCTCCGCCCGGGCGTCGTATCGATGCCGAAGGGCGCCTGGGGGAAGTCCTCGCTGAATCACCGCACCTCCACGGCCCTGTGTCCCGACACCGTCAACCGGGTTGGCGGCGGTGCCTGCTACAATGATGCCCGGGTAGAAATCGAGCGCTTTGAAGAAATTTAGATTCTATTCCCTTATGATCTGATTTATATTATATTTAAGCTTATCATTAACGCAGGCTCCCGATTGGCATGGAGGAGCCGGGCAGGAGACACGAATGCATTTTACCGGCGCCGGTGGAACCAGGGGAGGGATCGGGCGATTTTTTCTCGGGTTGGTCATGATGATCGCAGGGGGATATCTCTTCCTGAATTCGATCCATGTTACCCATAGCTTCGGGTTCGGTACCTCCATGCTGAATTTCGGAGGATTCAGCATGACCGGCGGGATGGTGCTGATCCCATTTATGTTCGGTGTCGGCATGGTGTTCTACCATGCCCGGAGCGCCCTGGGCTGGGGATTGATCGCCGCCTCACTGATCATGCTTTTTGTGGGGGTCATTGCCAGCATCCAGTTCCGCTTCATTCACACCACCGCCTTCGATCTGCTGATTATCCTGACCCTGTTCCTCGGTGGGATCGGACTGTTTTTGAGTTCCCTGCGGCCATTTGAAAAATGAACTACTGAAAGATAAGCATACCTGTCGAGATCGAGAAACTGTGAATGGGTGTATGAGTTTATGAGTGTATGGGTTAACAACGGGGATCAAAAATGTATCAAATCAAAACGTCGTTTCCCATTATCCCATATACCCATAAACCCATACACGTCTTTTAAAGGAACACCATAATGGGAATCCGCTATAACGCGCCATTCGTATTAACCTTTACCTTCTTCTGCATCTTCGTGATGGCGGTCAGTGATTTGACCGGAGGAGCCACGACCCGGCAGTTTTTTACCCTGCATCCGATTTTTGTCTATAACGATCCCCTGTCTTATATGCGTTTGATCTCCCATGCTGCCGGTCACGCCAATTGGGAACACCTGGGCTCCAATTTTGCCTATATCCTGCTGATCGGGCCCATCCTGGAGGAGAAATACGGTACGCAAAGCCTGTTGGTCATGTCGCTGATCACCGCGCTGGTCACCGGACTGCTGAACACCTTCTTTTTTCCCAGCTTTCTGCTGGGCGCCAGCGGGATTGTCTTCATGATGATCATTCTGGGATCATTTACCAATGTTAAACGGGGCGGGATTCCCCTGACCTTCATTCTGGTGCTGATCTTATTCCTCGGTCAGGAAATTTACAATGCGTTTGAGGAAAACAGCATTTCCGAATTTGCCCATGTGGTCGGTGGCGTGTGCGGCAGTATCTTTGGTTTTGTGCAGAATGGAAACAATGCGAAGTCATAATTAACATAAGGCGGGATGACATGGTTACCAAAAAGCGTTCCAAGAATATCGATACGCTGCTGGAAAAAGCAAAACAGTTTGAGGATAACGGCGATTACCCGGCTGCTGCGCGTCAGTATCAGGATGCACTGGACATTTCGACGGCTAATCCCGGGATCTGGGGATTGCTCGGTTGGACCCTGCTGCATGCCGGGGATTTGAAAGAAGCTTTGACCGCGGCCAAGAAAATGCGCAGCATCGCCATCAAAATGCGTTCCAAGCCCCTGCTGGCGGTGGCGGATTGTCTGATGGCCCGGATTCACCAGGCTGCCGGACGCAAGGTGTACGCCGAGCGCTACTACCGGGAGTCGCTCGACGCCCAGCCGCGCAGCGAGACCTATGTACTGCTGGCGGATTTTTGGGCCGACCAGGATCATGCCCGTGAAGCCCGGGAGTGTTACCAGAATGCTCTGGCAATTGCGCCGGACAATACTGAGGCGCACTATAACCTCGCCCTCGGCTACCTGAAAAATCAGGATTATGAAAATGCCATCAAGCATTTGCGCCGTATCATCGATATAGATCCGCAGCATGTGGCGGCGATCCGCGAACTGGTGCGGACGCTCTGGCAATTCCGCAGCACCGGCTTCAAGGAAGCGCTGTATTTGCTGCGGGAAGCGATTCTGGATAATCCGCGGAATGCAGAAATTCACCTGCTGCTGGCATATACTTACAAACTGCTAAAAAAACAGCGTGATGCCGAAGGGGTGTTCCGCACCGCCCTGGAAAATATCAGCGGCGACAGCCGGCTGCACTGGGGATTTGCCTGTTTCCTCAACCGCGACATGAAGAATCCCGAAGCGGCGGAATATCACTTTCAAAAAGCGTTGGCGCTGGATCCGGACAACGGGGCAATTCATTATTATTATGGCGAAGCGCTGCAGGGCTGGGAACGGGAGGAAGATGCCCGGGAACAGCTGGAAGCCGCCCGCAAGTTGGGATATGAAAATGCCGCGGATTATGCGGAAACGGAAGAAGAGACCATAGCACGCTAAGCGGCCGTTTTCGAGCCACTTTTAAAAACAAGTCCACGGATTACACGGATTAACACTGATTTTTTATGTTAATCCGTGGACTCAAAACACCGGCAATTTTTTCCTCCAATTTACATACTATCAACGAAGCCCGGTAGAGCCGAAGCCTCCGCGGGTTTGGCCGGCGAAGTCCGGGGTTTCCATTTCCTCCCATTCCACCTGTGGAAGGGCATTCCGCTCGAAGATGATCTGAGCAATGCGGCTGCCCCGCTCGATCACAAAGGGCTGCTCCCGCCGGGGATCGGACGGATCGTAGAGCCGCACCAGGGCAATCTTCAACTCGTCTGCCGGGCCGCAATAATCCTCATCGATGATTCCCACATCATTGGCCAGGCAGATGCCGTTTTTCACCGCCAGTCCGCTGCGGATATGCACCTTGAAAAAATATCCCGGCGGCGACTCGATGATCAGCCCGGTGGAAATGAGCGCCACCCGCCCGGGCAGCAATTCCACCCGCTCGGCAGCATACACATCCAGCCCCGCCGAAGCCGCCGTCTGCCGCGCCGGCAGGGGAATGTCCTTGTGTTTGCGGTAGATTCGTATTTTCATAGTGACCACATTTACCATTATTCCGCAGTTATCGGCAGCACCACCGTAAAGCTGCTCCCCTCGCCTGGCCGACTGGCCACCGTGATCTGCCCGCGGTGCTTTTGAATGATGTTATAGCTGGCGAACAGCCCAATGCCGGCTTTGACCCGCGCCCCCTCCCGGGAAAACTTCGGGGTGAAGAGGTCGCCGAGCCGGCTTTCCGGAATGCCCACCCCGTTATCCCGGATCTGCACCGCCACCTCCCGCGCACCGGAGCGGGAAGTGTGGATCGAGATGATGCCGCGTCCCTTGATCGCCTCCGCAGCATTGGTGAGCAGGTTCATGAAAACCTGGTTGATCTCCCCCTGGTAGCAATAAACCAGCGGGATGTCCCCATACGCACGCTGCACCTCGATGCGCTCCCGGAGTTCCGGTTCCAGCAGCGTAAGTGCGCTTTCCAGGCCTTCATGCAGATCGGCTTTCTGAAATTCCGCCTGGTCCAGCCGGGTGAAGCTCTTCAGGCTTTTGACGATTTTCAGGATGCGTTCGCTGGCGGTATCGCTTACCCCGTTGTTATCCTCCAGCGCTTTCAGGGCGCGGACAAATTGCTTGTCCTGCTGCAACGCCTCCAGCGACGGCGCCCGCTGCAGGGAGGCGGCAATCGTCGCAATGCAGCGGCCGGAAACGTCGGCGGCGCTTTTGATCGCTCCGATCGGGGTGTTGATCTCGTGGGCGATCCCCGCCACCAGCGATCCCAGCGCGGCCATTTTCTCCGACTGGATCAACTGCCCCTGGGTGGCCTGTAATTCTGCCAGCAGTTTTTCCAACTGCTCGTTTTTTTCCTTCAATTCCACATTGCGCAGCCGGGTAATCTCCGCCTCCCTCTGCGATTTCTCGATCTCGAAGGCGATCTGTAAATTACGCAGCCGGGCGCCGGCTTCATCGCCACTCACCTCGTCGCGCACTTCCTGGAACGCCTTGTAGTGAGCCAGGGCTTTGGCCAGATCGCCGTATTTCTCATAGACCAGGGAGAGCGCCTGGTGCGCCTGGTAGATGCGCGGTTTCACCTTGATCGCTTCTGCAATCTCCAACGCGCGGTGAAGCAATTCCAGGGCTTCTTCGAGCTGCTCCTGCTGCAGGTAAAGTTTGCCGAGATTGATCAGGCTGGTGCTCTCCGCCTGGCGGTTTCCGATTTGCACCCGGATCTGACGGGCTTCTTCAAGATAGCTGCGCGCCTGCTCGAGGTCGCCCAGGCTCTGGAAGATCAGCCCCAGGTCATTGAGGGCGCGTGCTTCCCCGATGCGGTTGTTGATCGCACGGAAAATATCCAGGCTCTTAAGATGATACAGCCGGGCCAGCTCCGCATCTCCCAGGCTCTGGTAAATGGTTCCGATACCACACAGCGCCCGGGCCTCTCCAACCTTCTCATCGAACTTTTCAAAGATCTCCAGGCTGCGCAGTTGGTAATCGATCGCTTTCTGATAATCGCCCATCTCATGATAGCCGGTGCCGATGCCGTTGAGGCACCAGCCCACCCCGCGTTGATTGCCCACCTTCTCCAGAATTTTCAAGGCTTGAAATGCGTAGGAGAAAGCTTGCTCAAAGTTGCCCAGGCTCTGCTGCACGCTGGCCAGACCGGAGAGCACCCGGGCCAACCCCTCTGCTTCCCCGAGCTCCTCCATGATCTCTTTGGCCTGAAAGAACAACGGGCCGGCCTGTTCGTGATCGGAAAGCATGTAATGGGCAAAACCGCTGACCCCCAGGGCATAACCCCGCCCCCGCTCGTAGCTGAGGGTCTCGGCAAGCTGCAGTGCTTCCGCCGCGTAGTTCAGCGCCTGGCGCGGATCGTCCACTGCGAGGCCCTCCCCGGCGGCGTTGAGCAGGTCCACCCGTTCGCGGTCGCGGGCCGGGTGTTGCGCCAGGGCGTCTAATTTATGTTGTAGGGTTTGTTGTTGGTCTTCCATCGCAAAATAGATTTTCTATATCTCTGCCCATGGTACGGGTATGATATATTTCTTCAATAATTTCCGCAGTAGACCGGTCATCCACCCATTTAACCGCCAGTTTTTTCCAAATCTTAATTTGAATTTCTTTGAAAAAAAATCGCGCTTTTTTCATATAAGACCCAATGCTTGACGAAATATTATTGTGGATGCAAAATATAGCCGTAAATTATCCGCTCCAAGTTATTTCTGGTATAATATTCGTTCAACTTTAAGACTTTAAGAATTGGCCCACGAAACACTCGAAAGTACCCCTAAAAAAGATGAAAGTTAAACGCCTTTCGCATGATTTTGAGTATTTCGCGGGCATCAATTAATATCACCCAGGATACGCATTTGGTAGATTGCTATTCGGGATGTATATTCCATAAGTGATCTAAGAAAGGAATATAACATGCACTTTAAACAGATTCTCGTTCAATTTTTTCAGTTGTTATTACTGTTGATACTACTGCTTTCGCCGTCCCAGCTTCCGGCCCAAACCCCTCCCGGCAGCGATATCTTCCTGATCCCGCTTAATACGGATGGAAAGTCGCTAACCTTCGGCGAACCGCGCAACATCACCGCCCGTCCGGGGTACGACAACCAGCCTGCCTTCACGCCGGACGGCGGCGGGGTGTTGTATGTGTCTATCCGGGAGGACGGGCAGGCCGATATCTACCGCTACGATATCACCTCCGGAAAAACCATGCAGGTGACGGCCACGGCGGAGAGCGAATATTCCCCCACCATCATGCCCGGCGGAGCATATTTCTCCTGCGTGCGGGTAGAGGGAGACGGCACTCAGCGGCTGTGGCGCTTCGATCTAAGCGGGCAGAATCCCAAAGTACTGTTGGAGGAGGTTACCGGGGTGGGCTATCACGGCTGGGGAGATGAAACGACGGTAGGGATGTTTATCGTGGGCGAGCCGCACTGGTTTTGCCTGGCGGATATCGCCAGCGGCCGGGCCGACTCCCTCGCTGCCCATGTCGGGCGCAGCATTCATCTCATTCCCGGACGGCGCGCCCTCAGCTTCCCCCAACAGAGCGGAGAAAACCAGTGGCAGATCATGCAGCTCAATCTCGACACCCGTGAAATAACCCCGCTGGCGCAGGCGCTACCGGGGAGCCAGGATTATGTCTGGACCCCCGATGGCGCGATCCTGATGGCCCAGGAAAACCGCCTCTACCGCTGGACGGAAGTCGGCAAACAATGGGAATTGCTTCAGGAATTTGCGCAGGAAAACATGGCCGCCCTCTTCCGCCTGGCCCTCAGCCCGGACCGGCATTACCTGTCGGTGGTGGCGGGGGAGTAAATTGCACACAGATTTCGCAGATTGGACAGATTTACACAGATCAAACGTTATTAAATTGTTACATTGCTACATTAGCCCTTATTACAGGCTAAACTATTGAATAAGCATTAATAAGGTCTAATGTAACCATGTAGCTGTCGTATCTGCGAAAATCTGTTCAATCTGCGAAATCTGCGTGCAATTAAGGAACCGTACACAAACTACCGCCGGGTTTCCAGCACCTTGAGCTTGGCGTCGATCAACTGGCTGTGCTTGAGGTTGAGCAGGCGGGAGAGTTTGTGCATCAGGTAATTCTCGTGACGGTCGAGCCGGCCGTCGGCGTAGACCACCTGCCAGAGCAATTCCACCATCCGGATCTTCTCCTCCAACCCGTAATGCTGATTGATGGCATTGGTAAATTTCCAGAGATCTTTGCTCTCAGCCAACTCTTCCCGGGCCTCCCGGGCGAGCTGCTGCGCGTGCTCGGAGGACAAATCAAATTCGTTTTCCAGGATTTTCAGGATTTCCGCCTGTTCTTCCCCGCTGAAAGCCTCATCAATATGGGCCATTTCCAGGAAGAGGGCGCAGGCAGCCAGGCGTACATCACGCGGCCGGGACTCGCCGCCGCCTTCACCGGCCGGCGCTTCCTCCGGAGCGGTAAATACTTTTTTCAGAAAATCTATCATTCATCTTCCCACGGTTTCGATAACAATCTACGGTTTCTTAACGCTGAAGCGGCTCCACAGTTTCATGCTAAGGATTGATTAAAGAATAATTTCTCGGATATCAAGCATAATTGCCACAGAGACACAGAGCACACAGAGACTGATTTTATTTAGCTTAACTGATGTTACGCACTATGCTTCAAAATGTAATTCATGCTGTCATTGCGAGGCGTATTTTGCCGAAGCAATCTCCTGCGCGGTGCACCCATCTGCAGTTACGTTGAAAGCGATCATCGGGAGATCGCCACGCCGCAAAAATACGCGGCTCGCAATGACGGCACCTGTTTACTGCGTAACATCAGTACATTAATAATCCGTGAAAATCCGTGGTATGTTTTTTCTGACAACTGACAACTGTCACCCATCCCCCGTTCGGGTCAGTTCAACTTACCTCCTCCGCTGCCGATGGTAAAAAAATAGCCTGTTTTGGGGATTTATTTTTTCCAATAATTTGATAATATGAATCTTCAGCACCGGTTTGCTTCACCTTGAGGATTTTATGTCAAATGCCCGAAATCGTATTTATGTCTTCCTGCTGCTTTGCTTTCTGCCCCAATTGCTGTACGGATTCGGGAAAAACAAGGTGCAGTACAAGAATTTCGACTGGTACTATCTTCAATCGGAACATTTCGATGTCTATTTTTATGACGGCGGCGAGAAGCTGGCCGAGTTTGCCGCCGACGTGGCCGAAACCTCCTATGTGCAGATCCGCCGCACCCTCAAGTGGGAGATCCGCGAACGGCTGGTGATCATCGTCTATAACTCGCATAGCGACTGGAAGCAGACCAACGTGGTCAGCGCCACCTTCAGCGAGGCCACCAAGGGGATCACTGAACTGGCGAAAAACCGCATCGTGGTCAAGTTTGAAGGAGACTATGCCCTCTTTCGCCACGCAATCCATCACGAGCTGGTGCATGGGGTGATGAACGATTTTCTTTACGACGGTTCCCTGCAGGCCCTGATCGCCAGCGAGGCCTACCGCCCCCCGCGCTGGTTCAGTGAAGGGCTGGCAGAGTTTCTGGCGGTCGGCTGGAGTACCGAGACCGACATGGTAATCCGTGATGCGGTAATCAACAACTACATGCCCGATCTGGCTTCCCTGGATTACCGGCTGGTCTACCAGGGAGGAGCGTCGGTGTTCCGGTATATTGCCTCCACTTACGGACGGGATGAGATTACCGAGATGGTGCACTTGCTGAAAGGCAAGGTGCGCTTCGAGAAAGTATTGAGATCGGGGCTGGGGGTCGGCACCAATCATTTTACCCATAGCTGGCACCGCCATCTACACCGGGAATACTGGCCGGAGATCACCCGCCGCAAGGAGCCGGGGGAGATTGCCCGGCGCATGACGT
>JACKAP010000004.1 GCA_020635015.1 Calditrichia bacterium
AACGCCGCCGCGAGCGCGAGGCCCAGCGCCGGGAGGAAGTGGATGAGGCGTACGTAAAATCTTTTGGCGAGCATATCCTGCGCCTGTTCCCCCGCTGTCCCCCAGAGGTCGCGGAGAAGATCGCCGCCCACGCCTGCCGCAAGTATAGCGGCAGGGTCGGGCGCAGTGCGGCGGCAAAGCAGTTCGATGATGCCGCCATCCTACTGGCGGTGCAGGCCCACGTGCGCCACCGGTTCACCGCTTACGACGACCTGCTCTCCGGCGGCCACGAACGCCATGCCGCCCGCGAGCAGGTGCGGGAGGAGGTGGAGCGGGTGCTGGATTCGTGGCGTTGACGGGCACTATTCAAAGTTAAAATCCATCTTCATCGAATCTTCCATTGATTTACTGATAAGCATTACTGCAACGCCATCAAGAGCGGCCCCCACCAGTAAGCCGGTTATCGTTCCATACTTCTCATTTCTCATCTGGATTCGAGATACATTCTTTACCGGAATGGTAATGGTGTCGGGAGTACGAATGATTTGAAGGGCCAGCTCATCATCCTGTCCGGTGGTGCCGTCAAAGATGCCCTGGATGGTTTGTTGGTCCCGGGTAATCACGATGATTTTCTTCCCTGGTTTAACGGTGGTGGTGATCATCCGGGGATTTTGTTCCCGCGACGCTGAGTCTAAAGATACGACCGTCCTATAATCCGGTTTTTTGTGATCACTGGCCGCTCCCATGGTCAGGCCGATGACGGTGCAACTCTGGCTTAGAAGTACCAGGGTCCCGACTGTCAATAAATTCAACACTCTGCCAATTCTGCGTCTCATGGCGAACCTCCTCAAACATTATTTTCACTGTAGACCTCAATTCCATGAAAGCTTATTTCAATCACCATGCCAGAAATGAGTAAGGGGATATGGTTCCTTATTTACAATAGTTTGTGGGCGGGATATGATTCTGTGAAAGAATAGCGAGGTATACTTTTATAGACAGGAAGTATGAAAAAAAATCGTCATCGCTTACGATGAGTTGCTCTCCAGCGGCTATGAACGCCGTGCCGCCCGCGAAGAGGTGCGGGAGGAGGTGGCGCGGGTGATGAATTTATGGAAGTGATGTGCTGATTAGGGGGTAGGACTAAGTGCGTGTTTGAAAAGTGGGTAATAGTTACAAACCAGGGCTTGTTTAAACTCACCCTCCGGCCCCCTCTCTTGGGAAGCTCATCTTTACCCACATTTTTTCACTTTGGGTTTGGGAGATGAGGGGGTTGGGGAATGGAGATGGATACGCTGCCGATTCCCTGCGATGATGGCAACTGGTTTGACGGCCAGTAAAAAAAGCCCGCAGGGCGTCCCACGTCAGCACCGGCAGCAGGCCGGTGCTGAGGGTCATTTTAAAGATTTTTGAGCCCCGGCAGGGGCGGTCCCAAGGCGTGATAGCATTTAGGTTCGGGGGAGCTTTAGCAGAGTGGCACGAGCGTGATATCTGTATTAGGAGCGTCCGGTTGATGCGGCGCCGGTTTGGGACCGCCCCTGCCGGGGCTCAGAGAGGTGAGGGGAGTTTGCTCCACCGGCCTGGCGGCCGGTGTTGACTTGTGTGGCCCTTCGGGCCTAAAGACATTTTGGAAAAGGTTTAATGCATGAGACGCAAAATAAAAAGATGTGGGTAAAGATGAGCTTGGAAGAGAGGGAGAGCTTAGGTATAATTAAATTAGCAGCTTAAATTCTTTTCCACTGGGCACGAAGGCTCTCCTTCTCTTCTCAAGAGAAGGGGCGGGGGGGATGAGTTGCAGACTCGGGATATCATAATTCTGCCTTAATTCTTTAAACTAAAAGATTTCTCACTACACTCCGTTACGTTCGAAATGACAACGTTTTTGGCATAAATTTAGACTTGATCTCAATTCAATGAAAGATTATTTCAATCACCATGCAGAAGTGAGTAAGCGGATTCAGTTAACAGGTTTACGACTAACGTAAAGAGAAATAAAGCGAGCCGAATACCCTGAGATCACGCGTTTTTTGTTCACCTTCAGCGCTATCTTTTACCTGATTTGATAGGCCATAAAGATAGCATGTGGAAATTCCCAAAGCGGTGTTATCATTGAGCCGGTACTTTAAGCCGATGCCCACTTCGGCCGAAAGGTTGAAGGTGTTTAATTTTGCTTTAATATTCGACTTCCGCGGGTTCTCTCCGTAATCCGACCCTATTTTTTCCTCGGCATCGAGGAGGAAACCCATGTTGGGCCCAATGAAGATGGAGGGAACGATTTTGGAGGCATTAAATTGATACATCAACAGAAGCGGTACTTCGACAAACAGTAATTCTCGAACAAACCAATATTTCCCCAATTGATTTCCACTGTCATCGGTGCCGGTCAGTTCCTGAGTTTTCGCGCCGGCTTTGGCGTAGCGCAATCCGGCGCTGAAATGATAATGGCTGCTGTGGGCATATATTGCAGAAATGCCGCCGGCAAAATTGATCGCCGCCTGATCGAACGGCCCGAAAGATGATATCGTATTTTCATGGGTGAGGCCGGCATTATTTAGCCCGCCGGAAACATTCACGATAATACCCGCGTTGCGGCTGCCATTCCCCGTCTGGGCAAATAAGGACGTCGTAAACAGAACAAAAATCAGCATGATAAATCCGGTTGAAAGCTTCATGCGAATATCTCCTCATCAATCGATACGGTATCGGCTATACCCGGTTCGGTTTTGATTCCGGGTTTTCTGTAGCAAGATGAATATGACCCCCTTACTGTTTTTGATAAAAGATAATCGCATTAATAATCCGGCAAAAGGGGGAAATAGGGTAGTCGTATCAGGCTGTTCAGGACGTAAGCCGCGGCACCCGATATCCCCCTATTCAAACAGCGCTACCGATACCCCTCCGCCTGCAAATTAAACAGCTCCGCATACCTCCCCGCATGCCCCAGCAGCTCCTCATGGGTTCCCATCTCCAGTACCCCGCCATGCTCCAGTACCAGGATGCGGTCGGCCATGCGGGTGGTGGAGAAGCGGTGGGAGATCAGCACCGCGCTCTTGCCGCGGGTCAGTTCGGTGAAGCGCTGGAAGACCTCGTGCTCGGCGCGGGCGTCGAGGGCGGCGGTGGGCTCGTCGAGGATCAGCAGTTGGGCGTCGCGCATGTAGGCCCGGGCCAGGGCGATCTTCTGCCATTCGCCGCCGGAGAGGTCGACTCCGTTCTCGAATCGCTTGCCGAGCATCTGCTGGTACTGCCCGGGGAGCTTCTCGATCACCGTATCGGCCAGGCTGCGCGCCGCGGCATCGGCGATGCGTTCCTGGTTGCCCAGTTGGTCGATCCGCCCTACCGCGATGTTCTCCCCGGCGGTGAAGTAGTAGCGGATGTAATCCTGGAAGATGATCCCCACCTCCTGGCGCAGCGCCTCCACGTCGTATTCGCGCAGGTCGCGGCCGTCGAGCAGGATGCGCCCCTCGCTGGGATCATAGAGGCGGGCGAGCAGCTTCACCAGGGTGGTCTTGCCCGCCCCGTTCTCGCCCACCAGGGCCAGCTTCTCCCCGGCGGGAAGCTCAAATGAGATGTGGCGCAGCACCCACTTCTCGCTGCCGGGATAACGGAAGCCGACGTTCTCGAACACAATGCCCTGCGTAAACGGCCGCGGCACCGGCCGGGGTTGGGGCGGGGAGACGATCTTGGGGCGCAGCGCCAGGAAGTCGAAGAGATCCTTGAGATAGAGCGCCCCGTCGGCGATACGGGTGAAGCGCAGCAGGATCCCATTCAGCGACCCCCGCATCCGCGAGAAGGAGCCGGTGAGGAAGGTGAGGTCGCCGATGGTGATATGCCCGTTGACGGTCTGTAACGCGATCACCACATAAGCGGTATAGTAGCCCAGGGTGGAAATCGCCGCCAGAATGCTGCCCCACACCGCCCGCCGGGTGGAGAGGGATCGGTTCTCGTGGAAGAACTCCATGGAGAGCTTTTCATATTGCCGGGTGAGATGTTCGGAGAGCCCGAAGATCTTCACCTCCTTGGCGTGATTGTCGCTCACCCCGGCATAGCGCAGGTAGTCGAGCAGCCGCCGCTCCGGAGTCCAGCCCAGGGTGAGGGAGTAGCTGTAGCGGTTAAAGTGGCTCTCGCCCAAAAAGCCGGGGATCAGGGTGACCACCAGCACCAGGATCAGCCAGGGATTGAAGGCGATCAGCCCCACCGCCAGGAAGCCGATGGTGATGGCATCCTG
Organism: Calditrichia bacterium; assembly: GCA_020635015.1. GTDB lineage: Bacteria > Calditrichota > Calditrichia > RBG-13-44-9 > J075 > JACKAP01. The sequence continues at coordinate 4,205 of JACKAP010000004.1, forward strand.
CACCTGGGCCAGCACCTCGGCCATCAGGATCACCCGGCTGTTGGTCTGGCGCCGGGCCCGCTCCATCTTGTCGTAGAACTCCGCGTCCTCGAAGTATTCCAGGTCCATCACTGCCGCTTTGTGCATCAGCTCGATGGAGGTCTTCTGGGTGAAGAGGTCGCCTAAGAGGCTGTTGATCAGCGAGATGCCCCGGCTCAGAAAGTCGGAGATCAGCATCACCGCAAACTCCAGCACGATTAGCTCCCAGAGCCGGGTGAGGTCGCCGCCCCCGGCATTGTAGAGACGCACGATCTCATCGATGATCAGTTTGCCGAGATATAAGGTGACCAGCGGCACCGCCGCCTGCAGCAGGCGCAGCAGCAGGGTGGATATGGTCATCCAGCGGCTGGTCTCCCAGATCAGCCGGAACAGCTTGGGAAGATTGCCCAGGGCGCTCATGCGCTCCTTGAAGCTGGGCAGATCCTCCGCCTTGGTGCGGGTGCTTTTGATGCCCGTCAGGCGGGCGAAGAATGAAGCGGTTTTTCCCATTCAAGCTCCTTGATGTTTGCTCGCTGCGCTCGCGATATTTGCTCGCTGGCGCTCGCGATGTTTGTTCGCTGCGCGAACGATGTTTGCTCGCTGGCGCTCGCGATATTTGCTCACTTCGTTCGCGATGTTTGCCGGCTTTGCCGGTGTCTTTTGCTTGATAGCTGATCATATCCGGACAGCAGGTGTCGTCATTGCGAGCCGCGTTTTGGGCGGCGCGGCAATCTCCGGCGGAACGCTTCCAACATTCCTGCCGGAGGGCGCCGCCATGAAACCGTTCCGGCAGCTAACCATTCAGGTGATGGTTCAGGTTTTGGCATGATCGGTTAGTTTAATCAATCAAATGCAAAAATGTTTCCAGCTAAAATAGATTTGTTTGATTCACGCGACAAGATACTAAAATCGGGCGGTGAGAAAAATGATGGCGGGCATTGACAAATGGCGGCAAATTTGGTATATAGGGAATAGGCGTTGGGGCAATTCATGAAAATTTTAAAATAAATGATTCAATATATTTTGCGTCATTGGGCCTTCGGCCGTCATTGGCTTCGTGTCATTGGGCCTTCGGCCGTCATTGGCGCTGCGCGCGTCATGGGGCGGGTGGCCGTCATTGGCGCTGCGCGCGTTTCGCCCGGGGTAAAATTTGCCCCCGGCAAATTTTACCCCGGGCTGGGATTGGGGGACCGCCCTTTCAGGGCTCCTGGGGTGAATCGCGTGGGGAGGCAATTGGCCATTCGGGTTCATTCGCGTAAATTCGTGGCAAAAAAAATCGAACAATCATTTTGCCAACCTTTTTAACACCTCCCCATCCATCTGATGTTTCCCTTCGAAGCGGATATTACGAAAATTGATTCCATGCTGTTGCAGCCATTCCTCCTGCTGCGCCACCTGCTCCGGTTGGGCGTACTCATCCTGGTCGCCAAGCACGAAGGTTAAATCCAGGCGGTTGAGCAAGTCGCGATGGGCGTTCAGGTCCAGTTCCGGGGGCGCGGCGCCGGCCCAGAGGATCAGGCGGTCGGCAGCGACCTTGCCGGCGGTGGCCCAGCGGCAGACCGTGGCGGTGCCCTGGGAGAAGCCTAACAGGTGCACCTTAACCTGCTCGCGTTTTATTCGGCTGAAGACATCTTCATAAAGGGTGTCAAGGTAGGCGATATAGTCGGCGATCTCAGTCAGCCGGTCTTCCCGGGTCATCCAGGTGGCGCCGATCCGCCCGCTGCCGCCCACCCCGCTGAGATAGAAGCGTGAGAGCGCCTCCGGGGCCACAATCAGCCGCTGCGGCGCGGCGATGGCGGTGAAGTGCTGCATGAAAAACCGCGCCAACTGGCCGTAGCCGTGGCAGACGAACCAGACCTCGCGGATATCGTTGTTCATCTCCCCCAGCGTCACATAACGGGCGCTGCGCGGGACGGTGATGTGATATTCTTGCTGGGTGATCATAATGGCTCCGATGTTTGTTCGCTGTCGCTCACGATGTTTGCGCTGCGCGCGATATTTGTTCGCTGTCGCTCACGATGTTTGCTCACTTCGTTCGCGATAGTGACATAAGAATAGATGTGGCCCTGTTCATTATTCCCCGCATTTTCAAGGCGGGGACAGATTGGCGACGCGTTCAGCGAGTCAATCAGGGGCGGTTGATCCGCCGCTCCGTTGGCAGCCCCACGCCGAAGATTGCCGCGCTGCAAACACCGCGACTCGCAATGACAGCACCTGCTATCGCTCCACGCTCTACGCGTCTTTTATTCCGCATTCCGCATTCCGAAATCCGCACTCGAATCATTCCGCATTCCGCACTCCGAATTCCGCAATCGAATCAGTCTTGCGGGTTGGTCGCAAACACCGTCAGTTCGGTAATAAATCCCCGGTCTTCCATCTCCAGGGCGGCGACCACGGTGTGGGCGATGTCGGTTGACTGCAGCTTGGTGGGATTGAAAGTCCGCTCCGGTCGGCCGGAGTTAATTACGAAGTCGGTCTGCACCTCGCTGGGGTTGATCAGGATCACCCGCACATTGTGCTTGCGCAGCTCCGCCTGCCAGCACTGGGTCATGGATTTCAGGGCGAACTTGGTGGCGGAGTAGGCGGTGCCGTAGGCAAAACCTTTGGTGCCGGCGGTGGAGCTGATGTTGATGATGTTCCCGTGGTTCTGGCGCTTGAAGAAGGGCACTGCCTCGCGGGCCATCAGCATCGCCCCGGTGACATTGGTGGCGAAGACTGCCTGGAATTTTTTCAGGTCCATATTCTCCAGTGATTCGAAATAGCCGTATCCGGCATTGTTGACCAGCGCATCCAACTGCCCGTACTCTTTTTCGATGAACTGGTAGTTACGTTTGACGTCGGCTTCATTGGCGACATCGCCCGCTACCGCCACCAGGTCAAATTCCTGAGCGATCTTCTTGAGTTTCGTTTCATTGCGGGCGTTGACGATCACCCGGGCGCCTTTGGCGCGCAACTGTTTGGCGGTCTCCAGCCCAATCCCGGCGCTGCCCCCGGTGACGAGAATGACTTTATCGTGCAGATTCATATCGTATCCTTTCAGTTAAGGTTCAGAACAAATATGGATATAAGCCACGAATTTACCCGAATCAACCCGAATTTTATTTTTGTGCTTATGTTATGGGCAGGTTTTCCGCCGCCTTTGCGGAAAACCTGCCCATAACATAAGGCAAAGCAAACACCGCCGTCATTCCGAACGGATGTGAGGAATCTGTTCGGGCAAGGGGTTTTACTCCTTTTCAGTAAATCTATGATAATCCGTGTAATCCGTGGACTAAAAAATATCCGGTTTATATTTCCCCGGAACGAAGATTGCTTCCGCAGGTAAAATGATTTAATTTTGTTTGATTACAGCGCGTTATCAAAACCAAAGCAGGAGATGATATATGTCCGATAAAATTAAAAAAACCGACGCCGAATGGCAGGCGCAGTTAACCCCGGAGCAGTATGCGGTGGCCCGGCAAAAGGGCACCGAGCGGGCGTTTACCGGTAAATACTATTATCATAAAGAAGACGGCATCTATCGCTGCGTCTGCTGCGGGGCGGGGCTGTTCCGTTCCGACACCAAATACGAATCCGGCTCCGGCTGGCCGAGTTTCTGGGAGCCTGTCTCTCCGGATAGTGTGACCTTGCACCGCGACACCAGCCACGGCATGATCCGCACCGAGGTGCTCTGCAGCGCCTGCGACGCCCACCTCGGCCACGTCTTCGAAGACGGCCCCCAGCCCACCGGGCAGCGCTACTGTATCAACTCGCTGTCGCTGGATTTTGAAAAGAAAAAGACCTGATGTTTGCTCGCTGGCGCTCGCGATGTTTACTCGCTTTCGCTCGTGATATTTGCTCGCTGCGCTCACGATGTTTGCCCTTCGGGCGTTATTCGCTGCGCGGTCATTGGGCCTTCGCCGTCATTGGTGCTGACGCACGTCATTGAGCCTTCGGCTGTCATTGGCGTTCTACACAGTAAGGGGAGACACTATAAATAACGCCCGAAGGGCCAATGACGGGCGAAGCCCCTATGACGCACGTAGTGCCAATGACCCTTCGCTCCACGCTCCACGCGTTTTCCCTTCCTTACTCTACCTCCCTTTATCCTTCAACCTTTATCCTTCATCCTTTTCCCTCCCCTTCTCCAACTCCACCCCCAGTCCATCCGCCAGGCGGTTGACGAAGGCGTAGTATCCGGTGACCTGATTTATGTCGAGTATGTCGGCATCGGAGAAGCCGGCCTGGCGCAATTCTTCGACATCCGCTTTTTTCATCTCCCAAGGGGTATGGGTTAGCTTGACGGCGTAATCGAGCATCGCCCGTTCGGCGGGACTGAGATTCTCGGCGTTGCGGTAGTCGCTTTTCAACTGTGCGACCAGACGGTCATCATTGGTTAATCGACGGAGACCCTCCCCGTGGTGGGTCAGTCAGTAGTGGCAGCGGTTGGCAGCGCTGACCACCACCGCGATCATCTCCCGCTGTGCCCGGCTGAGGCCGGAGCGGCCGCGCATCAGGGTCTTGTAGAAATCAAAATGCCCTTGCAGGGAAGAAGGATTGAGACTGTGGATCTTCAGAATATTATCGACTGTGCCGTCGGGCTCGGCCATCCGGCGGTACATCTCCGCCAGCCTGCCCTCCGCCGCGTCTTCCGGAATCATTTTTATCCAGGCCATGAATTACCTCGATGTTTGCTCACTTCGTTCGCGATGTTTGCTCGCTGGCGCTCGCGATATTTGCGCTCCGCGCGATATTTGTTCGCTGCGCTCACGATGTTTGTCTGCTACGCAGACGATATTTGCTCGCTGCGCTCACGATATTATTCTCTTGCAAATAATAGCTTCTCAGAAGCTGAATATTGGTAACAAAAATGGTCTTTGGTTTAAACCTTACACCGGCGCAGCCGGTAAATATCGCCGAAGGCAAACATCGTGAGCGAAGCGAACAAACATCGCGAACGTAGTGAGCAAATATCGCGAGCGCCAGCGAGCTAACATCGCGCGGAGCGCAAATATCGCGAACGAAGTGAGCAAACATCGCCGGCGTAGCCGGCAAACATCGCGAGCGAGAGCGAGCAAACATCGTTCGCGCAGCGAACTACCGGTAGATCATCTCGACCAGCACATCCCCCACCTGCTGCAGGCTGGCCGGGCTGCATTTGTCCGGGGTGTCTGCAACGGTGTGCCAGTAGGGATAATCGAAATCGATCAGGTTGACCACCGGGATGCCCTGCCTTAAGAAAGGCACGTGGTCGTCGGTGATCGCCACGCCAGTGGAATCGATAAAAGCTGTGGCGCCGGCGGTTTTTGCAGCCGCCCAGATTTGATCCATCAGCAGAGGGGCCGCCGCCTGGGAATAAGCTTCCTTCTTGATGCGGAGATCTTGATCACCGATCATATCCAGCAGGATGCCGTAGCGCGGCGTATACTGTTCGCGATGAGCGGCAAAATATGCTGCGCCAATGGAAAAGGGGGTTAGGGAATCAGGGTGATCTTCCGCGCCGTAATCGCCGAGATCTTCCAGATCAAAGAGTACGATATCGACCCCGATCTCGGGAGGAAACGCATCTAACACCCGGGCCATCTCCAGCAATACCGCTGTGCCGGAGGCGCCGTCATTGGCGCCGGGCACCGGATCGGCATGGCGGGAGGAATCCGGGTCTTTGTCGGCAAAAGGCCGGCTGTCCCAGTGAGCGCAGAGCATCACCCGGTAGCCTTTTTCCGGTTGGAGATTGAAGGAGGCAACCATATTGCGGCCCCGGTAGACCCGGGAGGAATCCTTTTTGTCAGTATAAGTGAACGTTTGTTCGGAAACCCGGTCGCTGTATCGGCGCAACTCCGCCAGCAGGAAATCGCCGCAAGTACGATGCGCCTCCGAGCTGGGCACCCGGGAGCCAAAGTCGCACTGCTTCACCAACTGTTCGAAAGCGTTTCCCCCGTCAAATTGGGGACTGGCGAACGGTTTGAAGATCAGCCAGTACACGATTGCGACCAAAACCAATATCAATGCCGCACCGATGAAAGCGCGGTAGGGGAGGGGCTTTACTTTCGTTACTTGAGGTGTTGAGGTTTTGGTGGGCTTTTTCTTTGCCGGGCGTTTTTTTGCCATGGGTGAATCCTGAAATTTAGCGCTGTGCGCGTGATTAGGCCTTCGGTTGATATTGACTTTGTGTCATTGGCGCTACGCGCGTGATTGGGCCTTCGGCCGTCATTAACTTCGTGTCATTAGCCCTGCGGGCGTGATTGGGCCTTCGGCCGTTATTGGCGCTCCTAAATTAACGCCCGAAGGGCTGATGACGCCGCAGGCTAATGACGCGCGCAGCGCCAATGACATTTTGCCCTCCGCATTCCGCACTCAAGAAAACATCATCTCACGTACCTCATCCAGGGTGGTTGCCACATAATGGGCCAACTGCCGCACCTCCGGAGAGGGGGCCTTGCGGTCCGGGACCATCACCGGGATCATCCCGGCGGCGTGGGCCGCGCGGATGCCGGCTTCGGAATCTTCCAGCACCAGGCAGCGGGCGGGATCGGCGTTGATCTTTTGCGCGGCCGTGAGAAATATCTCCGGATGCGGCTTGCCATGGGTGATCTGGTCGCCTCCCACCAGCGCATCAAACCAATCCAGCAAACCGGCCCGGGTTAGCTTGTTGACGGCATAATCGTGGCCGGCGGAAGTTGCCACCGCCCGGGGAATGGCGCGCGATTTTAACTCGCCGAGCAACCCCAGCAGTCCCGGCTTCAGGGGAATGCCATGTTCCTGGAAGCAGGCCTCCACCAGTTCGGAGCGGCGGGCGCGGATATCGTAGAAAGGGAAGTCCGGTCCGAAAATCTCTTTAAATTTCTTCTCCGCATCCCGCACTGTGATGCCGGTAACATGCAGATAATGGGCCGGCTCAAAGGGATAACCCCACTCCCGGGCCGCCTCGGTCCAGGCCTGCTGGGCCACCCGCTCGGAGTCGATCATCAGGCCGTCCATATCAAAAAGCACTGCCTCAATCTTCGGGAGCGGCATCTTTATGTTCCTTATAAAAATTAACCAGGAATTGGCTGTCATTGGGATTGAGGTCGAAGCGCAGGGTGACCTGGTTGATCAACTGCGTCAGCGAAAGATCCGGATTCTCCCTGCGTTGATCGGAAATCCATTTCACCGCCTTGCGGATCGCCTCGTTCTTGGGAATGATACTCATTCTATTTCCTCCTATTTGTTCGCTGAGGCGGGTCGCGACCCGCCACTACATGCGATGTTTGCTCACTGCGTTCGCGATGTTTGTCGGCTTTGCCGACGATATTTGCGCTCCGCGCGATATTTACTCACTTCGTTCGTGATGTTTGTTCGCTGCGCTCACGATGTTGATTAAAGGATTGATGACCCTGTCAATTATTCCCCGCCCTTTCAAGGCGGGGACAGATTGGCGACGCGTCCAGCGAGCCAATCAGGGGCGGTTGCCATGCTCCACGCTCCTCGTTTTTCATTCCATATCCAACATCCAACATCACCGTCACTCATAATTCATCGCCAGCATTGCATGCAGCGCCATACCCTGCACCATCGCCGGCTCGTCGATGTCAAAGCGCGGATCGTGGCACATGTAGACGATGTCCTTCGCCGGGTTGCGGATGCCCAGAAAAACGAAGCAGCCGGGTATCTTTTCGGCGTAAAAAGCGAAATCCTCTCCGCCGAGCACCGGTGTTTCCGGATAGATCACATGTGCTTCCCCGGCCAGCGTCCGGGTGGCCTGCAGGGCTTTCTGCACCGATTGAGCGTGGTTGAAGGTGACCGGATAGCCGCCGTCATACTCGAAGCGGTACTCCGCCTGGTGCATGGAGGTGACGGCCGCCAGCATGTTTTTCAGTTGATTGCGGATCATCCGCTGGGTGTCTTTGCGGAAGGTGCGCACGGTGCCGACGATCTCGGCCGATTGCGGGATGACATTGTGAGTCGTGCCGGCATGGAATTGGGTGACCGATACCACGGCGGAATCCAGGGGATCGACATTGCGGGCGACGATCGACTGCAGGTTGGCAATGAACTGGGCGCCGATCACGATCGGATCCACCGTAATTTGCGGCACCGCCGCGTGCCCCCCTTTGCCCAGGATGGTGATGTAGAACGTATCCGGCTGCCCCAGCGCCGGCCCTTCGCAGATGCTGAACTTGCCGGTGTCCACCAGCGGCCAGACGTGCAGGCCGAAGATCTCGTCGACCCCTTCCAGAACACCATCCTCGATCATCGCCGGGGCGCCGCCGGGGAGATTTTCCTCATTGGGCTGAAAGATAAAGCGCACGTTCGCTTTCAGACGGTCTTTCATTTCATTCAGCACCCGGGCGGCACCGATCAGCATGGCGGTATGGGCATCATGGCCGCACATGTGGGCCTTGCCGTCGAAGATCGATTTGTAGGGGGGATTGCTCTGCTCCTGCATTGGCAGGGCGTCCATGTCGGCGCGCAGAGCAATCCGCCGGGTGGCGCCGGGCACATTGAGATCGCCCACCACCCCGGTCTTGCCCACTCCAGTGCGCACGGTTATGCCCAGCTTCTCCAACTCCGCCGCGGCGATCCCGGCGGTGCGCTGCACCTCGAAGCCGATCTCCGGGTGGCGGTGAATGTCGCGGCGGATCGCCACGATGTCCTCATACTGCGCCTGGCAGCGCTGCAGAATCTCTTTGTGCAAATCCATACGCTCGCTCCTGTGGGTTTGTGCGATATTACCAAGTTGGAAAATTAAGCGAAAAAATCGGCAAAGAAACGGGGTTTTTTATTTTGTTGATGGGTTAATGGGTTAATGGGTTGATGGGGTATTGTCTTTTCGCCTTGCTTTTTTCTCAGGTTGATGATATTCTACGGTCTTATGTGGGTTTTGATAAAGTGTCGCGTTAATTTATCGCTCGTTCGTTCGGAGGAATGTGCAATGCGGAGCATTTTTGCATGCGGCAAGGTGCAAGGCGCATGGTGTAATACCGTGTGGGCGTCGGGACCTGCGCTTGCGCAATCCGGCGCTATGCCCCATGCCCTTTGCCCCATGCAAAAAACTAACCCATTAACCCGTACACAAAAATAAACAATGAAACCGCATCCATTTTCGGAAAACAACACGCCCCGGAATTCATCCCGGATATCGCTGACGCCCGGCATCATCACCCTCGGCTATCTGGCGATCGGGGTGTTGTGGATCTTCTTTTCCGATTTTATCCTCAACAGCCTGGTGGATGATCCAATGCTCCTGCGGCAGATCCAGCTCTATAAAGGCTGGATCTATGTGCTGCTGACTGCCGGGCTGATCTTTTGGGTGCTGCGGCGTAACAACCGCCTGGCGGAAAGCGCCCGTAAAACGATCGAAGAAAGCCGGAATCAATACGTTGCCCTGCTGGAAGCAGCGTCGGAAGGGATCGTGATTGCCGATACCCGCGGCTTGATCAAGCTGGTCAATAAAAAAGTAGAGCAACTGTTCGGCTACCGGCGCTCGGAGCTGATCGGGCAGTCGGTGGATATGCTGATTCCGAAAATACAGCAGGAGCAACATGCCCACTACCGGAAAGCGTATCTGGAGGATCTCAAAACCCGCTCAATGGGCCAGGGGCGGCATCTGGAAGGTCTGCGTAAGAACGGTTCGGTGTTCCCGATCGAGGTGAGCCTCAGCCCGGTGGTTACTGATGAGGAGACGCTGATCATGAGCTTCGTGACCGATATTTCCGAGCGCAAAAAGGCCGAAGCCCAGGCGGAATTGCACCAGCAGCAGCTGATGCAGGCAGACAAGATGGCCACCCTGGGCATTCTGGTTTCCGGCGTGGCCCACGAGATCAACAATCCCAATAATTATATTCTTCTCAACGGGAAGATCCTCACCAAGGTCTGGAACGATGTGCTGCCGATCCTGGATGTGCATCATCAGCAGAGCGGCGATTTCCTTATGGCCGGGATGCCCTTCAGCCGGGCCCGGGAGAAGATTGCCCAATTGATCTACGGCATCTCCGAAGGGGCGATGCGTATCCAGAAGATTGTCAACAGCCTGAAAGATTTTGCCCGCCAGGATAAGGGGGATATGAACCAGGAGGTGGCGATCAACGTGGTGCTGGAGTCGGCGATCGTGATCGTTCACAACCTGGTCAAGAAGAGCACCGGTCATTTCAAGGTGAATTACGGCGACGGCCTGCCCCTGGTACGGGGCAATATTCAGCAGATCGAGCAGGTGATCATCAACCTGATCACCAATGCCTGTCAGGCGCTGGAAAATCCCTCGCAGAAGCTTACCATCACTACCCGCTACCGGCGCCGGCGCAACGAGGTGCTCCTGATCGTGGCCGACGAAGGGGTCGGGATCGCACCGGAGAACATGAGCCGGATCATGGACCCCTTCTTCACCACCCGCCGGGATACCAGCGGCACCGGGCTGGGGCTGTCGATCTCCTACCGCATCGTCAAAGACCACAAGGGGGAACTGACCTATGATTCCCGCCTGGGAGAAGGCACCACGGTGGTGTTGTCGCTGCCCGGGATCAAGACCCCCAAAGAAACGCGCATACTGAGGCCTGTGTAATGCGGAGAACTTTTGCATGGGGCAAAGGGCATGGGGCATGGTGTATTACAGTGTGGGTGTCGGGACATGCGCTTGTATATTACGGCGCCATGCCCCATGCCCTTTGCCCCATGCAATAAAACTTTACACGCTGCTCAGCATGAGCACAAAGCGAAAGAGGTTTATAGCGAATGAAGCAAATAATTTTCCCGGAAAATCCGGTGCTGCTGGTTGATGACGAAACCCAACTGCTGTTCAGCGCAGAGATGACCCTCTCTTCCGCCGGCATCAATCATGTGCGGCAATGCCAGGATAGCCGCGAGGTGCTGCCCCTGCTCACCCGGCAGCCGGTGTCGGCGATCGTGCTCGATATGTACATCCCCCACCTGCCGGGATGGAAGCTGCTGCCGCAGATCGTGCAGCAATATCCGGAAGTGCCGGTGATTATCCTCACCGCCATCAATGAAGTCGATATGGCGGTGGAAGCGATGAAAAACGGGGCGTTCGACTATCTGGTGAAGCCGGTCGATGACGAGCGTTTGGTGAGCACCATCCGCCGGGCGATCGAGATGAACCAGATGCGCAGCGAGAACCGCCTCCTCAAGGCGGCGCTGCTCTCCGACAAGGTCGAATACCCGGAGGCGTTCGAAGAGATCGTGACTGCCAACAGTAAAATGCGTTTGCTGTTTCAGTATATCGAGGCGATTTCGCGCAGTCCCCTGCCGGTGCTGGTGACCGGCGAGACCGGGGTGGGCAAGGAGCTGTTCGCTCGCGCCATCCACCGCCTGAGCGGCCGCAAGGGCGAGATGGTGCCGGTGAATGTCGCCGGGGTCGATGACACGCTGTTTTCCGATACCCTCTTCGGCCACAAAAAAGGGGCCTTCACCGGGGCGGACCGCGACCGGCGGGGCCTGATCGAAGAGGCCTCCGGAGGAACCCTCTTCCTGGATGAGATCGGCGACCTGGGCATGGAGTCGCAGGTGAAGCTGCTGCGCCTGCTCCAGGAGGGAAAATATTACCCGGTGGGGTCGGATGCCGCCCGGGTGAGCAATGCCCGGGTGGTGGTGGCTACCAACTGCGATCTCAACGAGAAGCAGAAGAGCGGCAGTTTCCGCAAAGATCTGTTCTATCGCCTGCAGACCCATCACATTCATATCCCGCCGCTGCGCGAGCGCAAGGATGATATCCCGCTGCTGGTGAGTCATTTTCTGGAGAAAGCGTCGCGCACGCTTGGGAAAAAAAATCCCACCCCTCCCAAGGAGTTATTCATGCTGCTGGGCACCTACCATTTTCCCGGCAACGTGCGGGAATTGGAGGGGATGATCTTCGATGCGGTCAGCCGCCACCGCTCCGGGGTGCTCTCGATGGCATCTCTGCGCGATAAGCTCGGTCTGCAGGCCGGCGAGGAGACTGCTCCGGCATCGCCCGTCGCCCCGGGGGGGGAGGGCGATCAACTGATCTTTCCCAGCCGCCTGCCGACCCTGAAAACCGCTGAGCAGCTGCTGATCGACGAGGCCCTGCGCCGGGCCCAGGGAAACCAGACCATTGCCGCCAAGATGCTCGGCATCGGTCGCCGAGCCCTGAACAACCGCCTCAGTCGGCGGAGGAAAGAAGAGTAGTTTGCTCGCTCCGCTCGCGATGTTTGTTCGCTACGCTCACGATGTTTACTCGCTTGCGCTCGTGATATTAGAGTAAATGATTGCTTTAATCAGATTTGACAATATTCCGACTCGCTCCGCCCTCCGCCCTCCGCCCTCCGCATTCCGCATTCGGAAATCCGCATTCCGAAATCCGCCCTCCGCCCTCCGCATTCCGCATTCCGCATTCCGAAATCCGCATTCCGAAATCCGCCTTCCGCATTCCGAAATCCGAAATCCGAAATCCCCATAGGGAACCTTTTCACATCTCGGTATTAAACAATACATCCTGCAGGAATATAATCGCAGGCCGGTTTGGAATATCAACAAGGAGGTGCCGGGGAAAAATTGCGCCGGAACACGATGGTATGCTTATTGCCATTAGCGCATCTTGAACATCGTATTGTAAGGAGCAACGCTTGCGGAAGAAGTATGCCTTTGGGGCGATCTTGCTATTTTGCAGCAGTTTGTGGCACTGTGCCCCGGCAGTGTGGCAGCAAACTGATCTGGCCCGGCGACAGGGAAAGCTGCAGGAAGCGGCCCAAACCGTCGAGACTTACCTCCAACAACACCCTGATGATGCCGGGGGATTTTACCGCCTGGGCGAGATTTACGGTCAGCAGGCACGCTGGGAGGAGATGATGACCGCCTTCCGGCGCAGCCGCTCGCTGAGCGAGCGCTGGGAGCCGGAGATCCGCGCCAGCACAGCGTTCTATGTTTCGGAGCGATTGAATCGCGGCATTGCCGCCCAAAAGCAGGGACGGTTTACCGCTGCGCTCGAAGCCTTCCGCGCGGCCGGGATTATCGAACCGGAGAATCCCCTTGCGTTCCGCCTGCAGGGGGAAGCCGCCCTGGCCGGCGGGGATACCACCCTGGCCATATCCGCCCTGGAAACATCCCTGGAGAAAGATCCCGCCGACCGTTCCACCCGCCGGTTGCTGATGCGCATATTTTTCGCGACTGCGCAATTTCAAGCGTCGCTCGACCAGGCATCCCATCTGGAAAAAGCGCTGCCCGATGACCGGGAAGCGCTGCGCCTGATCGCTTATAATTACGACCGCCTGAACGATCTCCCCCGGGCCCTCACCGCTTACGAGACCCTCACCGCCGACAGCGCTTCAGCAAGTGAATGGCAGGCGTACGCCGCGCTGCAGTTCCGCTGCGGCCGCTATAACCAGGCCCGGCAATCGAGTCAGAACGCCATCGCCGCCGGGGGCGACCGCCGGCAAAACCTGCGTGCCATCGCGCAGATTTTGCTGATCACCCAAAACTTCCAGAGCCTGCTGGAAACGGCTGGCACAATTTTAGAACTCGATCCCCGTGACCGGGCGGCCCTGCGCCTGCAGCAGATCGCTTACGCCGCTCTGGGCAATAGCGCCGCCGCCGCGCAGATTGCCGAGAAATTGAGAGAATATCAGAACGAATTGCCATGAGGTGTGATCTGAAATCCCCGAACTGTATGTTAAGTTATGCCTGTTATTATAGTGCGCGGCAAAAGTTTAATAGAACACGGATGACGCCGATGACGCGGATTTTCGCAGATTCCTTTTAAGATGCTTCGCGTAGTTTTATCAAGAATTTACCGTAAGTGCAGCAAAACGATTTCAAAGGCCACAGAGGGTTATGATGTCCTTGTATTTTAACCTAATTAGTAATCCGCGGAAATCTGCGTCATCCGTGTCATCCGCGTTCTATGCGATTTTACTGTTGTTGTCGCCATACGGCTTTGCACAGTTGCAGGTGCTGGAGACCTTTCCGGCGCCGGCCGCTGTCAGTGCCGGAACCGACACCGTTTTGGAGATCCGTTTCGACCGCCCGCTCGATCCGGCCTCGGTATCGCCGGCGTCGCTTCGCCTCAGCGGCGCTTTGCTCGGGACGATGGCGTTTAGCACCGAAATTATCGACAGCACCGCTACCCTGCGCCTGCAGCCCGCTGCCGCCTTCTTGCCCGGCGAGGCGGTCACCCTGCGCCTGACCACCGCCCTGCGCGGCAGCGACGGCACTTCCCTCAGCCGGCCGTTTCAACTGAAATATCAGACCGGGGCTTCCGCCGGCGATATCCTGAACCATACCCGCCGGATTACCACCATTTCGCTGCTTTCGATGGATGAGCAGCCGGCGCGCATCGGGCTGGGCGATTTTAACCGCGACGGCTTTGTCGATGCTGCGGTGGTCAACAGCAATTCCAATACCCTGACGGTGCTGCTCAACATCATGGGGCAGACCGGCATTCCGGTGCTGCAGGCGGTGAGCTCGCAAGCCGTCGGCGGGATCACGCCGGTCGATCTGGCAGTGGCCGACTTTGATGATGACGGCAACCTGGATATCGTCACCGCCAATTTCAATAGCAACGATCTTTCTATTTTCTGGGGCCTGGCCGGCGGCTTTTTCGCATTGCCGGAAGTGATCCCCACCGGCCTGCGCCCTGCCGGGATCACCGCCGAAGATCTGAATGGCGACGGGCGGATCGATCTGGCGCTGGCACTGTTCGGAGACAACCAGATCGCCTTGCTGCAGAACGACGGCGCGCGGAGCTTCAGCGCGGCCGGCCGTCTCGACTGCCGGGAGAGCACCTACGGGGTGGCGGCGGGCGATATGGACGGGGACGGCGATCCGGACCTGGCGGCAATCAACAACGGCGACCTGTCGGTCTCCCTGTTCCGCAATCAGGATTTTCAAAGCTGGCAAGCCCTGCCGCCGCTGCCGCTGCCCCAGCGGCCGGTGGCGCTGCGCTGGGGCAATATCCGGCAGAGTACGGCCGGCAGCGAGCGCTTTCCGGAGCTGACGGTGCTTAGCGCCGCACTGACCCTCATCGGCAAGCCCGCGGCAGGACATGCGGCGGAGAGCCGGGTGACGGTGTTCGAATATGATGCGGACAGTGGCGGGCTGCTGCCGGTGCAGGAGACGGTGTTTCCGGGCAGCGCCCTGGATTTCACCCTGGCCAACCTGGACTATGAACGCAGCACCCCGCCGGATACGGACCTGGATCTGGTGCTGAGCGATTATCCCGGCAGTTTCCTGTATCTGTTGGAGAATGCCGCTGGGGGAGGCTGGGAAGGCGATTTTCAGCCCCTGGCCAACAGCGCCTATCCCCGTGCCCTGGCTTCTGCCGACATCGACCGCGACGGCGATATCGACATCCTGCTGGCCAACCACCTGGGCAATACCCTCGGTCTGCTGCTCAGCGGACCGCTGGCGCTGGATTCCATTGGCATCGATACCCTGCTGGCGTTCGGGGATGTAACGGTGGGAGATACCGCACGCATTGTTCTGCCCTATCAACCCGACCCCAGCCTCGATCTACAGGTAGATGTAACCCTGGATGATGAAACCAATTTTGATGTGGAGCCCCGCAGCTTTGCCGTGCCGGCCGCCATGCCGCAGCCGGTAACTTTTTCCTTCATGCCCGCCGATACCCAGGCCTATTCCACTGTTGCCGCACTGCAGTCGAATCATCCGGTTTTTCAGCAGCCGGGTATTGTGATCATGACCGGGCGCGGGGTGTTAGGAGATATTGCCGTGAGCCCATCGGCGCTGGATTTCGGCAATGTGCCTCCGGGGGAGGACCGCACCCTGATCCTGACGGTGCGCAACCGCGGCAATGGCCCGCTGCAGATCGGTGCGCTGAGCAGCACCCTGGCGGAATTTACCCATCCCTCCGGTCCGGACCTGCTGGCCGGGCGGGAGCGGCGGGAATACCCGGTGACCTTCTCCCCGCTGGTGGAAGGCAGCTATGCCGACACCCTGTGGATCGAAAGCGATGACCGCGACACCCCGCGGCTGGCGGTGCCGCTGCGCGGCAGCAGCCGGATTCTCCCCGACCTGCTGATTGCCAGCCTGGCCGTCGACCGCAGCCCGGTGTACGTCGATCTGCCGCTGAACATCTCGGCCGAGATCGAAAACCGCATCGCCCCGGTGACGGAGACCTTTCGGGTGCAGCTGGTGGTTGATGGGCGAACCGAATTTGACACCACCGTTACCGCCATGGAAACCGGGGAAAGCTTCCCGATACGCCGCACGATCACCCTCACCCGGGAAGGCGCTGTGCCGGTGACGGTGATTGTCGACAGCGAGAACAGCGTGCCGGAGGCGAATGAGGATAACAATCGCCGCACCCTGGAGATCCCGGTGCGCCCGGGACGGCTGGTGGTGCGCCCCAATCCCTTCACCCCCAACGGCGACAACCGCAACGACCGGGCGGAGTTTGATCTGACCCAGCTCAGCCTGTCGCGCCCGCTGCTGAAAATTTACGATCTGAACGGCCGGAGCATCCGGGTGCTGAGCGATATCAGCGCCAACCGCCTCTCCTGGGACGGCAGCGACGGCTTCGGGCGCCAGGCGCTGCCGGGGGTTTACCTGTATGTTCTGCAGGACGGGAATGAGAATGTGGCGCAGGGGCAAGTGGTGCTGGCGCGGTGAGTGCAACTGATGGTTGTTGGCTTTTGGTCATTGGTCAAGAACCAAGAACCAAGAACCAAGAACCAAGAACCAAGAACCAAGGACCAACAACCAATAACCAATAACCGACAACCTACAACGTGAGACAACTGATAAACCCATCTTCCACCATATTCTACCGCTGGCTGATTTTACTGATGCTGCTGACGGCCGGCGGTTACACCGCCCGGGCGCAGGTGGGGCTAAGCTATTTCCCGGCAGACCCGGCCAATCTGTACGACTGGCGGGCGGGGATGGTCAATCCTTCGATCGGGGTGTTCCAGACCGGCGCGGTGGAGATGGGCGTCAAGCTCTTCCACCTGGGATTTGCCGATAATGACGCCGCAGCATTCCAGGCGGCCTACTTTCTGCTCAATCTGCCCCGCCGCCTGCCCGGAAAGCTGGGGCTGGGAGCGCAGGTCCAGAGCTTCCGCGCCGGCCTCTTCCAGGAGAGCGAATTCAAGCTCAGTCTCAGCCGCCGCCTGCAGCCCAACCTTTCTCTGGGAATCGGATTGGCGCTGCGCCATTTCGGTTATGACCGCGCCCAATTTGACCTGGTCGATCCCGACGATCCGGTGTTTGCCGGGGGCACCTCCCGCTGGCAGCCGGATCTCGGGCTGGGGCTCACTTATATGCCCCTCACTCCGCTGGTGTTGACGCTCAGCGCTTCCCATATCAACCGGCCGGCGGTCTCGCTGAGCGGCGATGCGGTCACCCTGGATATGGAGGTGCGGTTGGGGGTGTCGCTCAACCTTGGCGGGTATGCCGCCCACAGCAATACCCGTTTCGAGGAGGAGAACGCCACTCATGCCTACCTGCAATTGCAGGATGAAGCGCTGGGCCTGCTCCAACTGGGAGTGGAGAACCGCTCTGCCTGGATGAAGTCGCGCCTCAACCTCCCCGGCCCCTTTCGTTTTGGCTACGGCTTCAGTTACCCCCTGAACAGCCTGAGCGGCACCAGTTGGGGAAACCATGAGACCTTCCTGGTCTATGAATTCGATTCCCGGCGCAAGGCCGCCCCGGTGATCCTGCCGGAAGAAAGCTGGGAGCCGTTCAACCCGGAGATGGCACATATCGATGTGGTGCCGCAGTATTATGCCTCCGCCAGCAGCGAGGTGATCAATATTTTCGAGAAACAGTTGGTGCGGATGCTCGATGCCGATCTCGATTCCAGCCGCATCGCCCGGCTTTCCGCTTTCGATGTCGGGGTGCTGGATTCCGCGCTTGATGAGCCGGTATTTCCCTATCAGTTGGAACCGTTGCTGCCGGCGGATTCCCAGGCGGTGGGAGGAAAGAATTATGCCCCGGACTATCGCGAGTCATTGCGCCAACTGCGCGGCACCATCGAGGAAAGCGGGCCGGAGGTGGTGCTGATCACCCCCAAAACCCAGCGCAAGCGTGCTGCCGGGCTGCGCGAGTATCTACGCGAACCCAAAGGAGGCGACAGTCTGGCGGTGTCGCTTGCCCAACCGCATTATTTCAGCCGGGAGGACAGCCTGCGCTTTGCCCGCCCGGTCGACCCGGAAGATTTGCAGGCCAGCGAGCGCCTGGTGATTATCCAGCCGCAATCGGTGGCGTTCTCGGTGCTGCCGGTGCTGCCGGAACGGCTTGACCCGCAATGGGAACTGGTAGTAGAAGATAAGGCCGGCAAGACGGTATTTCGCCATGCCGGCAGCGGAGCGGAGAGCCGGGAGGTGGTCTGGGATTGGCGGGATACCGCCGGGCGGATCATCGATCCGGGTTTATACCGCTATTACGTGGGATGGAAGGATCAGCGCGGCGAAGCGCGGCGCTCCTCCATTCGCACCTTATATGCCCGCAAGCTGAAGCGCAACGTGCGTATTCGCATCACCCGCAGCTACCGTACTCCGGACGGGCAGGTGGATAAAGTCGGTATCATCCTGAACCAATAAGCTTCATATTCGAAAGAGGACCATCATGTATCGGTTATGCTTCTATTTGACGATTTTCGGCCTGAGCCTGTCGGCACTGCGGGCCAATCCGGCGGATTCCCTGGCGGCGCCGCTGCGTTCCGGCAACGGTGATGTCGGCTCGTTCTGGGCGATGGCCCAACTGGGCGGCGGCATCGGATATATCATCATGGCCGTGCTGGCCCTGGGGCTGTTTCTGATCCTGTTCAAGGGGATCAATCTTTATATCGACAAGCGGAATTCCCGCTCCCTGATCGGCGCCGGATTTGCCGGGATGTCACTGCCGGCGATCATGGAATTGACCCGGGAAAGCGCCCAGACCATCGCCGGCAATACCCTGAGACATCTGATCGAGTTCCATCGCGCCGGGGGGCATGCCGAGAGCATGCATAATGAGCTGGTTTTTTACGTGGATCAGGAGAATGAAAAATTCGAGACCTACCGCAGCTGGCTTAATTTCCTGTCCGATTCCGCCGGGGCGCTGGGACTGCTGGGCACGGTCTGGGGGGTATTCCTGACCTTTTTCGGGGGCAATCTCGATTCGGAAAAGATCCTTAACGGGATGGGGATCGCGCTGATTACCACCTTGCTGGGATTGGTGGTCAGCCTGGTGCTCAACCTTTTCAACACCCAGATCTACGGCATTTTTCAGCGGCGCCTGGAGATGGTGACCCGCAAAGCCGACGAACTGCGCCTGATCCTGCTGCAGCACAGCACGCCGGCCGCCCCGGCGGAAGCCGCCCCCCGGGCTGCGGAACCAGCTAGCCCCGCCCCGCCCGCCAAACCTCCGGCTGCGCCGGTTGAGAGCCGGCCGCCCCGGCTCAGCATCCTGGGCGTCCCGGCAAGGGGACTGGCAGCCGGAGAGATGAAAAAAGGGGCCATCCGCCTCCAGGCCCATCAGCCCGATGGGACGCCGCTGGCAAAGGCAACCGTGCGGGTGCAGGCGGAAGGGCCGCTGCAAATCGATGGCCGCAACGGGCGGGCCGAGGTGGTGACCGATAAAAACGGCCTGGCGCTGGTGGATGTGCAGGGCGGGGAGACCGCCGGCAAAGGGCGCATCCGCCTTCAACTGGCCGGTGCGGAGGCCAGCGAGACTGTCGATCTGGCGGTGCACCCGGCGGAGCCGGCACAGCTGGCGGTGCTGGGTGGCAGCGACCAGGCCGGGCAGATCAATACCGTGCTGGCGGAACCGCTGCGCCTGATGGTGACCGACCGCTTCGGCAATCCGGTGACGGATGCCCCGGTCAATTTTAAATTAACCATGGGCAGCGGCAAGTTCCCCGACGGCAAACCGCAATTTATCGCCCGCAGTGATGCCGCCGGCATGGTAGAAGCACGGCTGCGCCTGGGCGATAAAACCGGCTTTCACGTGGTGGAAGCCGCATTGAACGGCCGCAAGCCGGTCGTTGAATTTCGTCTGTTGAGCAAGTCATGAATAAAAACCGCCGTAAACAGCGCTATCGCACCAACCTGATCATCCGCCTGATCGATGTGGTGCTGATCCTGCTCTTCGGCTTCATCGCCATCTCGGAGGTGAGCAAGCGCAGCAAGATCCGCCTGGCGGAGAGCACCACCGTGCCGGCCACCGTGCCGGATCGGGAGCGGGTGCTGTATGTCGGGGTGCTGCCGGACAACCGCTTCCTGGTGGAGGAAGAGACGGCGGTGATCGAGAATCCGGCCGCCCTGGCGGCATACCTGGCGCAACAGCGCGAGCGGATGGAAGCCCGCAATATCCGTATGAAGGTGCGGGTGCGCGCCAACCACGATGCTCCGGTGCGCCTGGCCTTTGCGGTGGTGAACATCTGCCAGGAGATGAAGATCCCGGTGGGGCTGGACGTGATTAAAAAGAATCGGGGTTGATATGAATCGCAGCCTGATTATCCGTCTGATCGATGTGGTGCTGATCCTGCTCTTCGGGTTCCTGGCGATCAGCGATATCCAGATGAAGCGCCAGATCCGCCTGCCGGGGCCGGCGGAAGACAGTCGGCAAATCGTCCCGGCGGATAATGTGTGGATCTTTGTGAAGATCGATTCCGCCGGACATTTTTCGGTGCTCCAGGAGGCCCAGTTACTACAACAGACCGCCTCGCTGGATACGCTGCGTACCGCCCTGCTGACCGCCAGCGGGGATGTATATGCCGCCGGCAACCAACCGGTCGTCATCATCGATCCGCATCCGGAAGCGACGGTGCAGGCCACCATCTCGGTGTTCGACATCTGTGAGGCGGAACGGCTGCCGAAGAGTATTAATATGCAGGTGGATGAGTGAATGGGTGAATGGGTGAATGGGTGAATGGGTATATGGGGCAATTGCGATAATCGCGATTTACACAAGTAGTAACCCATCCACCCATTCACCCATCCACCCATTCACGATTTATCACAATTAAACAACTAAACCGGACTCAACTTCAATCATGTCCAACAAACAACAAAAACTGCTCGCCGCCATCATGACTGCAGTGATTCTGCTGCTGGCGTTCCTGCTCCTGAGCAGCGCGGTGATCCCCCAGCGGGATTTGATCACCGAGCGCTATGATGAGATCGACTGGATGCGCTTCCGTCCCCGTCCGCTGCCGGTAGCCGTTACGGAACAATCGACCGAGAGCACCCGCCCGGCCGTGCCGCCAGCGGAAACCCCGGTGGTGCGCCGGATTGATCTGAGCGATCTCCAGCTCCAGGTTGAACCCCGGGATGCTGGTTTTACTCCCGCTGCGCCGGCGACACCCGCTAAAAATGCCCCGGCAGGAGGCAGTCAACTGCAACTCGACCGGGTGGATATCTCCGATCTGAACAGTGGTCTCAATCTAACCTTAGATCAGCAGTCTCCGCTTTCCGTTCCCCCGACCCGTGGCCGCGGCCTCCGAGGGAAGCCCGGCGATGGTTTGCAGGCGCAGAGCGGCAGCGGCGGGCCGGCCGGACAGGATCATCCCGGCGATGGTCCCGGTGCCGAGTTGAAAGGGCCGGAGGGTCGCGGGCCGGATGCCTCCGCCGGGGAAGATGAAATCGAGTTAAAGGGATTCGAGGAGTTTGGCGGCGAGATCAGTAATTTTTCGCCGGTTTACCTGCCCCTGGTGGCCTGGATGAAGCGTCATCCGGCCGAACTGTCGCCGGTGGCGCGGCGTTTCATGAGTTATAAAGCCGGCGATTTAACCGCGAAGGTGAAATTCACCCTGAACGGGCGTTCGTTCGAGATGCTACTGCTCTGTGTAGAAGCGACCTATGAAGTGCGCATCGTGCTGCTGGAACAGCGCGAAGTGACCTACCTGATCGACCAGGGCTTCCGCGAGCAGAGTAATTTCTTGCGGATCGGTAAAGTCGACCGCCTGCCGAACGGGGAGATCCTGAAATTCAGCACCAACCTGGAACCGGCCGGCAGTGACCAGACGAAGATATTTTACCGGATTTTCCTATCCTGGTGGGAGGGGGTGAAGCATGAGGTGGAGTGAAGCTTTTGGTGAATGGGTGAATGGGTTTATGGGTGAATGGGTGAATGGGTTTATGGGTTTATGGGGCAGGACGCAACATGCCCATGCGGCCCGTCTTTTCCCATCCACTCATTCACGCGAACGAAGTGAGCAAACATCGCGAGCGTCAGCGAGCAAACATCCCATTCACCCATTCACCCATTCACCCATTCACCCATTAACGATACTTTTACTGCGCGTTATTTTTATGTTGAGTGCGCTTGTCCTGCTGCCTCACTGCGCCGGCAGCAAACCCGCCCGCCCGGCATTCGGTCCACCGGCCCCCACCGTGGCAGCCGGGCTTGACAGCGCGGTGGTCGCCCGCAGCGACGCGCTGGCGGAATCGCTCTTCGTCTCCTGGGAGCGGCAGGAGGCGGCCCAGTTACAGCGGCAGACCGGGCAGCAGCAACAGGAGATCAGCGACGCCCTCTGGCAGGCGCTGGGAAATGCTGCCGACAGCAGCATGGCTGCTACCGCCGATACCGTGCAGGCGATTGGCAAGTTCAATCAGGGCGCTCAGCAGTTGCTGGCCTTGCAGCAATTGCAGCAAACCGGCGGCGATCCCGTGCAACTGCGCGCTCGCTCGCAGGCCCACCTGGATTCCGCCCGGATCTATTTCGAAGCGGCCATCCGGCTCAATCCCTTCGATGCCAACACCCGGCTCTGGCTGGCCCGGGTCTACCAGTTGCTGGCGGAGCGCTTCCTGGCCGATACCCGGCTGCCGGAAGCCGCGCTGATGCTGCGCCGCCTGATCCGGATGGACCGGGGGCAGCACGGCCTTCATGGCCGGCTGGGTGAGGTTTACCTGCGCATGAACCAGTGGGCACCGGCAAAGGAACAGTTCTCCCAGGCCGAATTTGTGCTGCGGGAAACCGCGGAGTTCCAGGTGCCGGAAGCTGCGGCGCTGAATGACAGTACCATCGCAGCGGCGCTGGACTCGGCGGCGCTGTTTCTCTATGTCTATTACCAGGCGGAGAGCGATATCCGCCTGCAGCGGGCTGACTCGGCCCTGGCCAACCTGGAGCGGGCCCTGCCCCTGGCCCGGAATGGGGAGGATGGTGCGACCGTGCGCCGTACTATCGATTGGATCAATTGGGATGACGGCAACATCCGCAATGCCGAATATCGCGATCGCCTGATCGAACTGGCCGACGCGCAGCAATACGCCGAAGCCGCAGCCGGATTTGCCCGGTTGAAAGATGGGTTGAAGAATCCCCGGGCAGCCCGGGAGATCGACTGGCGGCTGGCGCTGCTGGAATACAGCCACCTCGGCCGGGAGGCGCAGGCGCTGGAACGGCTGTCCGCGGTGGTGCGCTATTATCTAAACGACAGCCTGCAGACGGCGACGGCGGCGGTAGACACGATGTCCGAAACCTATTTTAACAGCTTCGGCACCATGTGCCACAACCAGGGGGTGCAGGCATTGAAAGACAAGAAGTTGCGCCGGGCCCTGGCTTACTTTACCCAATCAACCGAAGTGCCCTGGCCGCAACAGGCCAAGAGCTATCTGGAAATCGCCCGCCTGTCGGTGAACAATCCCGCCAAGGCGGTAGATGCGGCCGGAAAAGCCCTGGCGACGCCGGAACAACTGGACGGACGGGAACAGCAGGATGCCCTGCGGGTGATGGTGGGAGGCTTGAAGCGCCTGGGGCGTTTCGATGAGGCGAAGGAATATTACCGCCGCTACCGCCAGCAGGTGCAGGAGAAAGAATCCCAATCTGAATAGAACGCAGATGACGCGGATGTTCGCGGATAAAAGCACTCAGTCTGTGCTGAAATGTTTTTCAAATACGATGTAATGCATCAAACAGGTGTCGTCATTGCGAGCCGCGTTATTTGCGGCGCGGCAATCTCCAGCGGATCGCTCCCAACTTAACTGCAGATGGTTGCACCGCGCAGGAGATTGCTTCGGCACAAAACACCTCGCAATGACTGCTATAATTAAGTTCCGACAGGATCGCGTGTAACATCTTTAAGTAACTATAAATACTGAGCTAAACTTATGGAAATTCTCAACCGCTATCTTACCCTGCTCCTGTTCACAACTTTGCTGTTCGGGCAGGATCATGTCAAGATCGATCAGCAGATGGTCGCCACCGCCACCATCCGGGATCAGGAACTGATCAACTTCTTTCTGGAGGCTTATTTGATCCCTGAGGAAGAAGTGCGCGAGATCCGTTTCATCGATGCCACCGGCAACGGTTTTGGGGAAGAGGATCTGATCAAATGCTACCCTTCGGAAAAGACCTATTATCTTTTCCCCTCCGATACCGCCCAGCAGGTGATGAACGCCTGGGAATTTACCAGCAATTTCCAGAGTGTCACCAGCAATGCCGACCCGGTGGTATTTGAACGGTTGGAGAATGACCGGGCGCAGAATGCCATCCTGGCCGGCTTGCTCAAGGGGATCAACCGCAATTACCGGGATAAGCCGATCAAGATTTTCTTCGAACGGGATTCCAATGCGGTGGTGTTCGATATGTGGGGATATCATCCGGATTCGGTGCAATGGCAGCCCCCGCCGCCACCGCCGCGGGTCGCCGAAACCACTTTCGACATCATGCATGTGCTGCGCAGTGACACGCTGGTGATTTCCGACACCACCTACTATGACCAGTATTACATTTATCGCAGTGTGGTCGATACCCTCTTCATCAGCGAAACCGAATTCCGCCGGGAGAATGAACGCCTGCAAACCACCTACCAGCCCGGCCTGGTGCCTCCCAGCGTTCCCAAAAAACCCTGATCTGCGCACCCTTTGCCAATGGCAAAACCGGTGCCACATTTTGACCATCCGCCACATTTTATCACTCTCGATAAGTAGTTTAATATAAATTGTTTAAATTCCATTTCCCGGCAGTTTACATGCAAGCCGTGGCATGTTCAATTGCGGCGAATTGACCGGTAAATCAGAATTTAACCCACTGGTTCCATTGAGCTTATTTTCGATTTCAGTCGATTGGCAAGCGGTTTGTTGTTATATTAAACGGTAACATATCGCCAATGGAGGCTGCGATGAAATTTGACAACATTTTGGTTCCGGTCGACTTCAGCGAATTCTCAGACAAAGCGGTGGCCTATGCCCTTTACCTGGCGGAAACCCACGGCAGCAACCTGACCTTGCTGCATGCCGTGGTGTTGCACCAGGAAGACGTCGAAGAAGAAGCGCATCTGCTCGATTATGAGGAGTTGGTAAAGAAGAAAGAAGCGCAGATCCAGCGAAAGATGGCCGGGCATAATGAACAGGCCGGCCGGCGCGGTGTCAAGATCAATGCGGTGACCGTGCGGGGCATTTTTGCCGCCGACACGATTCTGGATTATATTGACGACCATGATTTCGATCTGGTGGTAATCGGCACCCACGGCCGCACCGGCCTCAACAAGTGGCTCCACGGAAGCGTGGCGGAAAAAGTGGTGCGGGTTTCCCCGGTGCCGGTTTTGTCGATCCACCAGAACGTTACCGAATACCGCATTGGTAAAATCCTGGTGCCGGTCGATTTTTCCGATTATGCCCGGCAGGCAGTTGAGGCGGCGCTTGGCATCTCTCGGCAATTTGATGCCCGGCTGGAATTTCTGTTTGTCTTGGAGCAGGATCTGCATCCCGCTTTTTATGCCGGGGGGGTCGGCTCACTCTTTACCATCGATGCGGAACTGAAGCAGCGCACCACCGATCGGCTGCGCGAGTTTGTCGGTTATACCGGTGAAAATGCCGCCTACCGGGTGTTGGAAGGGCGGGCGTTCAACGAGATTG
This sequence comes from Calditrichia bacterium, assembly GCA_020635015.1. Taxonomy (GTDB): domain Bacteria; phylum Calditrichota; class Calditrichia; order RBG-13-44-9; family J075; genus JACKAP01. Next base: position 29,941 of record JACKAP010000004.1, read on the forward strand.
TCGAAACCGCCAGCAGCGAGGATTGTGATCTGATCGTGATGGCCACCCGTGGGCTGACCGGGTTGGAGCATCTGCTGATCGGCAGCACCACCGAGCGGGTAGTGCGCTTCTCGACGGTGCCGGTGTTGACCGTCGGCCGCAATAAATCATTCGATGATCAATAAACCCAAACATCCGCGGAGCTTCGGAACCGGAAGGCGGATGAATCAGCGCTCAATTTAAGCAAATTCAGGAGAAGCGGTATGGACACGATCAAAAAATATATCAAAGAGCATCCGTTCTTTCAGGATTTTCAGGCGGAACAACTGGATAAAATTGTTGAATTTGCCTCACATATGAGCTTTGATCCGGATCAATATGTCTTCCGTGACGGTGAAGAAGCCAATGCCTTTTTCCTGATCATGAAAGGGATCATTTCCCTGGAAGTGCATGCCCCCAACCGGGGCCCGGTCAGCATCGAATGGATCAGCGCCGGAGATGTGATGGGCTGGTCCTGGTTATACCCGCCCCATCGCTGGCATTTTGATGCCCGGGCCAAGGAGGAAACCCATGTGATCATCTTAAACGGCAAAAAGCTGCGGGAGATGATCGAGGAGGATCATGAATTCGGATATTATATGCTGCGGAAAATTGCCCGGGTGGTAGAAGACCGCCTCCAGGCAACCCGGGTGAAAATGATGCAGGTATATGATATTTATAAAGATGTCGGTAAAACCCGCAGCAAGTGGAATGAATCGTAGGTTGATATTGGCGGCCAGATATTGCCAAAGCGGCAGTCGGGCGGTCCGGGGATGGTGATAAATATCATATTCCTCACTAATCGATCTCATTGTTTCCGCCTGATCTGGCGCTAAAATTGTAAACAGCCGGCGGATACCGGCAAATAGTGGTGAGGGTAGGAGAAACAGTTAAACCGGTCTTAAACATAAAGGAGTCTCTCATGAAATGGTTATCGATGATCATGGCACCGGTGTTTATCATGAGTATCAATGCTTTCTGCCAAACGGAATGGAAATTGGATAAGGCACATTCATCGGTAAAATTTGAAGCGGAACATGTGGTGGTCGTCTCTGAGGCCAATGAACCGGACGAAGATAAATTCTACACCATGGGGGTTACCGAAGGGCATTTTAAAGTCTTTGACGTTTCGATGGTGATGAATGAGGAAGACCTGAGCAGCATGCAGGTAGAGGCCCGGATTGATGTCAACAGCGTCGATACCGATAACGGTCCGCGGGATTCCCACCTCAGATCAAAAGACTTTTTCTACGCGGATCAGTATCCGGAGGTAGTTTTTAAGAGCCAGTCGGTGGAAAAAATGGGAAAAGATACCTATAAAGTGGTCGGCACTCTGACCATGCGGGGGATTACCAAGCCGCTGGAAATGGAAGTAACAGCGCTCGAAATTCCTCAGGAGAAAGGCAAAGAGAACTACATCTCCATTACCGCCAGCGGGATGCTGAACCGGCTGGATTTTGGATTGCGCTGGAATGATATGATCGAAAACGGAGTTTTCCGGGTGTCAAACTATGTGAAGCTGACGATTCAGGCGAATTTTAGGAAAGTTAACGAATCTTAATAGATCAATGGATGTTCGCCACAGGACAGGAGGTTTATTGTGAAAGTACGACTGGTGATGGGTAAGATCGCCCGCTGGTGCCTGGTATTAGGACTACTGGCCGGGGGAATGAGCCTTCATGCGCAGGACGAGGATGATTTTGAAGAGATGAGCGAAGATACCGCGTGCGTTCCCGCCAATCTTCAAACCGCTTACGATGCTTATAAAACTGACGACCTGGCACCCAATCAGCTTGACATCTGGTATGATTATGGGCGTGAGCCTCACAAAATTGCCCGCTACGAAAACAAACCGGAAAAATATCGACAGGCCATACCGTATTTCTGGAAAGTGATCGTCAATGATGACACCGGCCGCTTCAAAATTGTTTATGGGAAACTGGTCGAATGTTATCTGGGGTTGAATGAGCCGGACAGCGCGCTGATTGTGGCCTACCGGGGACTGGCAAAATACCCCGATTACATCACCCTCCACTACCACGCCGGGATCATTCAGAAAACCCTGGGGAAAGTCAAGTGTGCGATACCCCATTATGAAGCGCTGGTGAATTCCAATCCAGACGACAAAAGTACCCTGCTCAATTACCTGACCAACCTCGCTCAGCTATATTATGCGGCCGAGGATGAACGCTGTCTGGAGGTACAGCGCCGGGTGATCGACCTGGACCCGGAAAATGTCGAAGCTGCCAGCCTGCTGGTGCGGATGACCGAATTTTTCGGCGGCGACGCCATGGAGGCGATGGAGGATGCCTACAACACCGATCCCACCAACATCCAGAATGCCCGCCGTTTCGGCCGGGCGGCCTATGAAGCCGGAGAATACGACAAGGCGATCCAGGCCTATACTTCGGTGCTGGAACAGGATCCCGCTAATACCGAAGCGCTGCGCTACATCGCCAGATCCTATGAGGGCAAAGAACAGTTCGCTAATGCGCTCAAGAATTACAAAGCGGTGCTGGATCTGGAAGCGGAGGATCTGAATGTGATGTGTTCGATCGCCTCGGTCTATGCCCGCACTCGCGATTTCACCACGGCGCGGGCTTATGTGCGCCGGGTGCAGCGCATCGATGCCAGTTTCGGCTGGTCCTATATGGTGATGGGCGAAATTTACGAAAATTCGGTTGCTAAATGCTCCGACGAACGCGACAAGCGCGGCTATACCTACGATGACAAGCTGGTGTTCCAACTGGCCCAGGATGAATACCGCAAAGCCGCCCGCGATCCCAATGTCGCCGCCTCTGCCAGCCTGCGGGTGAAGCAACTGGAACCTTTCGTCCCAACCAAAGCGGATTTGCACATGCATAGCAACCGCACCGATATCAACGATTCCTGCTATAGCTGGATCAGCCAGTGAGTAGATGCTGGATACTGGATACTGGATACTGGATAATTGAAAATATGCTTGCTATGGTGTGAAGATCATGTTCATTTCAGCATCCAGCATCCAGCATCCAGCATCCAGCATCCAGCATCCAGCATCCAGCATCCAGCATCCAGCATCCAGCATCCAGCATCCAGCATCCAGCATCCAGCATCCAGCATCCAGCATCCAGCATCCAGCATCCAGCATCCAGCATCCAGCATCCAGCATCCAGCATCCAGCATCCAGCATCCAGCATCCAGCATCCAGCATCCAGCATCCAGCATCCATCCAGCATCCAGCATCCAGCATCCAGCATCCAGCATCCAGCATCCAGCATCCCATTCCTCCCATAATTATATTTCCCAAACTCCTTTTTCCGTCAAATATCAAAACCTCATTCTGAAAACTGCCTAAATTAAGCCAGTTTTTCCGGATGCGCCCTGGATCATAGCCGGAACAGGGAAGGTCGGTCACCGGAAAGGATGCTTCCCCGGATGGATTCTGGCGAGACCACAACCGCCTGCTGAGTGTATTGGCTGCGCCTCCGGAATTGTGCAAAATCACCATGATTCACAGAAACAGTACATCAAGGGAAAAATCAGAATGGAATCTACGGTCAACAAAATGCCTCAACAGGAGGTTGCCCGGAATTACCTGGCGCTTTCTCGGGAATTCCAGGATTCGCAGCTCTACCGCAAGGCGGAAGATACGCTGCTGGTCGCTCTGGACAAATTACCGCACCATCCGTTTGTGCTGGCGCGCCTGGCCAGTCTCTACCTGAAACTGGATATGCAGGATAAAGCCCTGGAAACCCTGAATCGCCTGGTAAAACATCATGGCAATCTTTCCTTCCCCTACTTTTTACGGGGCCGGCTGCATGAAACCCTGAATGATTTCCCGCGGGCGGTTCAGGACTATGAGTGGGCCTTGCAGGAAACCTCGCGCGATGTCTATATTCTGCACCGCCTGATCCCCCTGCTGATGAAGGATGGGCAGGTCGATAAGGCCCTGCACCTGATCCGTGCCTACCAGGTCAAGCTGGACAAACCCTTCCTGTTTGCCGAGCACCAGGCCGAAGCCCTGCTGCAACTGGGCAACAATGCCGCGGCTTTCAATAAAATGCGTGATGCCCTGCTCAATCGTCCCGGCAGCAAACACCTGCTGATGCGCTACCTGACCCTGACCAATCAAAGCGGAAAGAAAAAACCGGAAGAGGTCTACCAGATCCTGCAGCTTTCGGTACCCGGCCTGGCCCCCCTGCATGAACGGGATATGACCGAACTGCAGGTGCAATACCTGACCCAGCATGAGAACCTCTCCGAAGCTCTGGCAAAGCTCGAAATCGTGCTCCAGGAGACGCCGGAAGATTTTCACTGGCGGAAAAAAGCCGCCTTCCTGAAACTGCAGATGGGGCTGCTGGAAGAAAGCGTTGAGGAGTTCCGCATCCTGTTCCTGCAGGATTCCACCGATCTGGAGATTCGCAACGTGCTGGAAAACTATTTTATCGTCAACGGTAACCTGGACAACTGGAAACAACTGGTGCAGCAGGTGCTGCAGCGCCATTCCAACCAGATCGAGCTTTTCAATTATCTGCGCAGCATCGGGAAGAAGAAAGACTGGCTGGCGATCTGCGAACTGGACTATCCGGCTTTCATGAACGAGCTGGAGCAACTGAACCTGGCCTGTTCCGATGTGCAGGATGTGACCTTCGAAAAGCTGCCGGCCTATGCCCTGGAAATTTTTATCAGCCAGGTGGCGATCCATAACCAGATCCCCGACCCGGCAGCGCTCTGGACCTTGATCCACAGCGAGCGCCAGAAAAAGAATCAGGTGCCCCCCTTCCATCCGGAAGACCTGGAAGCGGCTTATCCGGTATGGGTGTTTGCCCTGCATCTATATTTTCTGTTTAAATCGTATAGCGATTTCGACCTGAGTTTCAACCCCCGGGAATTTCAGAACGAGCAGACCCTGGTGACGATTGATTTCGAGGATAAGCCGGTTTATGTGGATATTTCCCAATTGATCCTGGGAGAAAACCGGCGGCTGAAGCAGGTGGTTAAATCCGATCACGGCCTGCGCTGGCGCTGGGCGCCCGGAGAAGCGGAGCCGGAGATCATGCTCCACGAAATCCGTTTCTTCACGGAAGCGCAATTTAAAACGGCCCTGGAAACATTACAGACCGCAATTGCCGCCTATCAGAGTGAGGCGGTGGCTTGATTTAAGGAAACTCATCCCCCGGCAACAGTGATCTCTGGCGGGAGCTGTTCCGAATGATAGAACGGAAACTTTTCACGAGAGGACCAAGCAGGTAGTCATGGACAAGGTTATGATTCGCACCCAGAGAAGTCTGAAAAAGGATTTAAGTAAATATCGCGCGCTCTTCCCCCATACGGAAGACCGGGTGTATCTCAATCATGCCGCCCTGTCGCCCATGCATGAGCGGGCGATCCGGGCGATCGACCAGCATCATTTTGACCGTTCCCATCATAATGTCGAATATTGGCCGGATGCGCTGGAGGTAAAAACCGAATTCCGCCGGCTGGTGGGACGGCTGATCAACGGCGATCCGGATCATATTGCGGTCAGCGACAATACCTCCATGGCGCTGAACTGGCTGGCCCAGGGGTTGACCTGGCAGCCGGGCGACCGCATATTGTTAAATAATTTTGAATTTCCATCGAATGTATATCCGTTCGTAAATTTACAGCGCCAGGGAGTGGCGATCGACTATGCGGAGCACCGGAACGGACGCATCGAGTTGGAGGACCTGGAGGCGAAGATCCGTCCCGAAACCCGCCTGCTGTCGATCAGCTACGTGGAATTTCTCAACGGCTATAAGAATGATCTGAAGCGCATCGGCGAACTGTGCCGGGCCCATGATATCATCTTCTGCGTCGACGGTATCCAGGGGGTGGGGGCAGTGCAGATCGATGTGAACGAATGCGGCATCGATTTCCTGGCCTGCGGCGGCCAGAAGTGGCTGATGTGGCCGCTGGGGACCGCCTTCATGTATGTCTCGCCGCGGATCTTCGACCGGGTACAGCCGATGGCCGCCGGCTGGCTGGCGGTGGAAGACGCCTGGGAGTTCTTTGATTATGACCTCAAGTTTTTACCCACCGCCGAGCGTTTCGAGCCGGGCATGGTGAATGTGGCCGGGGTGGTGGGGGCCAACGCCTCGCTGGAACTGTTTCTGGAAGCCGGGCCGGCGAATATCGAACAACAAATTTATCAGGTAACGGATTATCTGATTGAACGATTGCAGGATGCGGAGTATTACCTGTATACACCGGTTGAACGGGAGTTGCGGGCCGGGATCGTGACCTTCCACCATCCCCGCTCGCAAGGGCTCGACGAATACCTCAAGCAGCACCGGGTGCACGTCTCCCTGCGCAACGGGTTTATCCGGGTGGCGCCGCATTTTTACAACACGGAAGCGGATATCGATCGTTTGATGGAGCTCTTGGTGAAGTTTGATCATTCCTGATAAATGAGGCAGCTATGCTGAAAACCTGGTTCGGAAGCATCCTGAAAGGGGCGGTATCCGGTATTATTGGAAGCTTCGTGGTGTTCGTTCTTTTGAATATCGGTCTGTTTAAACCATTTTTTTACCGCTTTGAAGCCGCCACCTACGACTGGCGGATGCGCAAGATCATCACCCCGCCGCCCAACCCGATCGACAGCCTGATCATCGTCTCGGTAGACGGGCGCAGCCTCAACAAACTCGGCGCGTTTTACCAATGGCCCCGCACCCTCTGGGGGCAGGCCATCGATATCCTCAATGAAGGCGGCGCCCGCCTGGTGGGCGTCGATGTGCTTTTCGATAAAAGTCAGCGCTTTCCCCAGGAAGATTCCCTGCTGGTGGAGGCGGTAAGCCGACACGGGAATGTGTTTAACGCCATGGTGCTGACCGATTCCGACCCCGATAATTTTTTACCCCCGATGGCGGCAGAGCCGGGAGGGCTGATCGCGGAGCGCTTTTACCAGCAGATCCCCGACCTGACCTATCGCATTCCTGCTTTCGACCGCATGGAACCGGATTTTCCGGAATTGATGAATGCCGGTGCCGGCATCGGGGCGGTTAACCTCTCCTCGGACAGCGACGGGGTGCTGCGCCGCATCCCGCTTCTGCTGCGCTTTAATCAGCATGTCTATCCCACCCTGGCGTTCAGCATGGCCCTGAAAGAACTGCAGGCCAGCGCGATCCATTTTGATGCGAAAAAGCGGGTGCTGCAGGTGGACACCCGTAGCGGCAACAGCGTGCGGATCCCGGTGGATAAGCACGGACGGATGCTGATCTATTACCATGGTCCATACCAGACCTTCCGTTATGTCTCCATCTATAGCCTGATTCACGAGATCTATCCTACCCAGGCGCAGACCAATGCGTTGGCGCTGTTTCGCGATAAGATCGTGATGCTCGGCGCCGATGCACCGGGATTGTTCGACCTGCGCGCGATTCCCCGCCAGCCGGCCTTTCCCGGGGTGGAGGTGCACGCCAACGTGCTCTGGCAGATCCTGCAGGGGAATTTTATCCGCGAGTTTACCGGCGCGGAGCTCTTCTGGATGGTGCTGCTCACCGGGCTGGTCTCCGGCATTCTCTTTGCGCTCTTCCGACCCTTCGCCGGGATACTGACCGCCATCCTGCTGGGCGTGATCGGTTTTACCGCCGCCTGGGTTTCCTTCGAACAACACGCCCTGTGGGTGCCGATGATCGCGCCGCTGATCACGGTGCTGCTCACTTTCACTATCCATTACACCTATCGCTATACCCTGGAAGAACGCAACAAACGGGAGATCCGCGGCATCTTCTCCCGCTACGTTTCGGCCAAGGTGGTGGACGAGATGCTGAAAAATCCCGGGCAGGTCGAGCTGGGAGGAGAGAAGAAAGTTTGCACCGTGCTGTTTTCCGACCTGGCCAATTTCACTTCCCTGGCCGAGGTAACCCCCCCGGAGCAGCTGGTAAAGCTGCTGAATGAATACCTCACCGGGATGACCCACATCGTGCTGGAAAACCAGGGCACCCTGGATAAATATGAAGCCGACGCCCTGATGGCAATCTTCGGGGCGCCGACCGATATCGGCAATCACGCCGTGCACGCCTGCCGTACCGCCCTGAGCATGCAGCAGGCAATGGAGGACATTCGCCAGCAATGGAAAAAACGCAAGCTGCCCCAGCTCTCCCAGCGCATCGGCATCAATACCGGGCAGATGGTGATCGGTAACATGGGCTCGGATATCCGCTTCGATTATACCGCCATCGGCGATGCGGTGAATCTTGGTTCCCGCCTGGAAGGGGCCAACAAGCTCTATGGCACCGGCATTCTGATCAGCGACGACACCTACCAGATGGCCCGCGATCATATCCTGGCCCGTCAGCTCGACCTGCTGCGGGTGAAGGGCAAGCAGGAGCCGGTGAAGGTCTACGAGTTGATGGCGATGCGCGACGATAAAGTGGATATCAAGACCCGGGAAGTGCTCAACTACTTCCAGCAGGGCTATCAGCACTACCTCGCCCAGAACTGGGAGTGGGCGATGAACCAGTTCCGCCAGGCACTGCAAATTAACCGCGATGACGAACCCTCCCGGCTTTATCTCCTCCGCTGCCAGGAATTTCTCCACCGTCCCCCCGGCAAGGATTGGGACGGGGTGTATACCTTGAAGACGAAGTAGAATGGTAAATGCGCATTGCTCAATGGTAAATGCTCATTGTCAGTTATCAAAAGCGAGATAATTTTGCATTAGCAGCAAGTCTCCTGGCAAAAATGATTCCCCGCCTTGAAAATGCGGGGAATCATGCATTTTATTTATCCATCGAAACATTTCCCATTATCCCATACAATAACAATAAATCCGTGTTAATCCGTGTAATCCGTGGATAGTTTTTTTATCTTGCGAAATTCTACCGCCCGTGTGTCCTGCCAGAAAAAAGTAATAGCAATTTCTCCCTTCCGGGAACATATTGAATGTCTTTACGATAGGAAAAACATTCTCTAATCCCGGAGGTTCAATGAAATTGCCGTTATCCGCTCTTGCCCTGCTGGTCCTGGTTTCCCTGGCGGGGGCGCAGAATTATAATACCACCCTGATCGCCAATATCGATGACTATTCCCAGACCGGATATACCGATTGCTGGGGCTACACCGCCCCGGACGGCCGCGAGTATGCCCTGATTGGCGTCAACGCCCTGGTGAGCATTCTCGATGTGACCGACCCGGCCAATATCACCGAAGTAGCCACGGTGCCCTTTGTGAATGCTGGCTGGTACGACATGAAAACCTACCAGCACTACATGTATGTCTCCTCGGAAGGTTCCCACAGCATCCGGATTGTCGATTTAAGCGGACTGCCGGGATCGGTGTCGGTGGTGGGCGATTACGGCAATTTTGCCACCACCCTGCATAATGTTTATATCGACACCAGCGCCGCGCTGCTCTATGCGGTGGAGGATTTCCACTTCAGCAAGCCGGTAACTATCATCAGCCTGGCCGATCCGGAAAATCCGGTTGAGGTCGGCGCCCTGACCCCCGCCTCCGGGCCCGGCACCGACGCCCATGATGTCTTCGCTCGCGGCGGGCGGCTCTACGTGGCGGAGGGGATTAACCAAACGATCGGGATCTTCGACGTTAGCGATCCCTCCATGCCCTCCCTGCTGCAGCGCCTGAGCATCCCCAATGCCGGCTATGTGCATAATGTCTGGGTCTCGGCAGACGATCATTATATGGTCACCACCGAAGAAACCGCCGGAAAAACCATCAAGGTGTGGGATATCCAGGATCTCAACAATATCACATTGCTGGATGAATACCTCGGTGAAAATCAACTGGCCCACAATGCCTACTTCCGGGGCGATTATCTCTTCATCTCCCACTATTATTCCGGATTGAAGATTGTGGATGTCAGCGATCCCACGCATTTGGTGGAGGTCGGTAATTACGATACTATCGAAGGATCGAATCCCTCCACTTTCGGTAACTGGGGGGTCTACCCTTTTGCATCGAATGGGCTAATTTATGTCAATGATATGGCCAGCGGGGCCTACATCGTCTCTTTCAACAATGTTTTGGCCTACCGGGTGCGCGGCGTGGTGAAAGATGCGCAGAGCGGCCTGCCGATCTCCCAGGCGCTGATCGAGGTGCTGGAGAGCGGGAACCGCGCCCGTTCCGATGCCGGAGGTCATTATAAGATCGGCTATGGCGGCGACGGCCCCATCACCCTGGTGGCGCGGGCTTACGGCTATGTGGCCGATACGCTTTCTCTGAATGCGGTGCAGGGGCAGACCGATCTCCTCGACATCAGTCTGCAGCCCGCCCCGCGCAACGACCTCAGCGGCACGATCGTCGATGAGAACGGCGCACCCTTGGGCGGTATACCGCTGCATCTGACCATCAACAGTTTTTTCTTCAACGAACCGCTGGTCGTAGAGACCTTCAGCGCTTTCGACGGCAGCTACAGCTTTGCCAATCTGGCGGTATCCGACAGCATCTGGGCCGCCTATCCGGAGTTGCGGGTGGAGGATGTATTTCCCTACAACGGAGTGAAGGTGAATGATATCATTATTACCGCCGCCGCCCCGACGGTGCAGGATTTTCAGTTTTATCCGGCAGATCTCTTGCTGGTGAATGACGATCCCGCCGGCCAGTCTGACGAGATCTACCGCAGTATTTTCAATACCCTCAACCTGACGGCATTCGATTGGAAAACCAGCCAGCGCGGGGAGGATATTCCCGCCGCTTCCCTCGAGCAATTACAATATCCGGTGGTGATCTGGTTTACCGGCACCGCTACCGAGGCGATCGGCAGCGCCGGGCAGGACAGCCTGGCCCGTATCCTCGATGATGGCGGGCGGGTCTACCTGACCGGGCGCGACCTGGTGGAAGCGCTCGCCAGCCAGGGCGGCAATTTCCTGCAGGATTATCTCCAGGTGAGCCATGCCGGCAATTGGGTCGGCGCCCCGGTGATGAATCCGGTGGCCGGCAATCCGGTAACCGGCGGACTCGGCACTCTGATTGCCAATCAGCCCTCGCGGGATATCCTGCTGCCCGATCCCGGGAGCAGCGTTCAGCCGGCAGTCACCTACTTCGACGGCCAGACGGCAGCGATCAGCCGCGAGATGCCTTCCGGCGGGGGGAGGCTCTTCCTGAGCGGCTTCGGTTTCGAGAGCCTGACTAATGTGGATATGCGCACCGGCCTGATGAGCGCGCTGCTCAACTGGTTCGGAGTGCCGGTCACCGGCGTCGATCCGTTCCCGGCTGCCGCGCCACAGCAGTTTGAACTGGCGCAGAATTATCCCAACCCGTTTAATCCGGAGACGGTGATCAGGTATCAGTTGTCAGGGGTCAGTGATGTGGAACTGAATGTCTTTAATCTGTTGGGACAGAAAGTGGTCACATTGATTGACGCCCGCCAGGGGGCAGGGGAATACCGGGTGCGTTGGGATGGCCGCGACCGCCGGGGCGCGCCGGTGCCCTCGGGGGTTTATTTCTATCGCCTGGAATCCGGGCAAAATTCCATTACCCGCAAGATGATCCTGCTGAGATAAGGAAAATTCTTTCTGTAGCCGCACTATGCATAGTGCGGCTACAGAAAGATTCATCCAACATCCAACATCCATCATCCATCATCCACCATCCAATTTATTTCCCCTTCCTCCAACATCTCAATAGGGAAAAGTGCAACTTGTCAGTATATTAACTGAACCCCATCAAAACCGAGGAGCGCTTTATGACCTTTTTGTTAGCTGATAAAAGAAATGCATTCATCATAAATTCCGGCCGCTGGCTCAGCGCATTACTGGTGACCGGGTTGCTGTGCCTGCCGGCACGAGCCCAGACCTTTGCCGATTCTTCCTCCCAACTGGTGCCCCTGAACAACACCTTCGTGTGGGGATGCAGCGCGGCCGATTTTAACAACGACGGGCTGGTTGATATCTACCATGAGGGCCGGCTCTATCTGAACAAAGGGAAAGCGGGTTTTGTCGACGTGCTGTCCCAGACCGGGATTAATGAAGGCAGCAATGTCTTTGGATCGGTGTTCGGGGATTATAACAATGACGGTTATCTCGATGTGCTCTTCGAGGATTTTGGCCCTCCCAGCAAGCTCTACCGCAATGACATCCGCCGTCATTTTACCCACGTGAACGCCCAGGTGGGACTGAATGTGATTGGATTGACCCAGGGCGCCGCCTGGGGCGATTATAACCTCGACGGCGCGCTGGACCTTTATTCCAATGAGGATACCGGCGACAACCAACTCTTCGAGAACGTCAATCGCCAGAACTTCAACGAGGTGACGGTGACTTCCGGGGTGGTGACCCAGGGAAATTCCTACGGCACCGCCTGGGGCGATTACAACAATGACGGCTTTCCGGATATCTTCATCGCCACCTGTAACAGCAGCCCTTTCAATTCCATCAAGCACCTGCTGCGCAACAACGGCGACGGCACTTTTACTGATGTCAACTATGCTGCCGGGGTCGCGGATTCATTGGCTAGCTGGGGCATCGTCTGGCTGGATTATGACAATGACGGCGACTGGGATATTTATATCGCCAATACCAACCATCCGCCCCGCCCGGGACACAACAAGCTTTACCGCAACAACGGCGATGAGACCTTCACTGATGTGGCGCTGCAGGCCGGGGTGCAAGGGGTCAGCTCGGAGTCGAGCTTCGGCGCCTCGGCGGCCGATTTCGACAATGACGGCTGGATCGATATCTACGTGGCCAACTCCAACCATCAGCACCGTCTCTACCGCAATAACGGCGACGGCACCTTTAGCGATATCGCCCCCACCGCCGGGATCACCGAGAACAATCACCAGGCGGCAGCGGTGGCTGATTTTAATAATGACGGCTGGATGGACATCTTCAGCGCCGGAGGGCCGCAGAACCGCCTGATGATCAATCGCGGCGGTTCCGGCAACTGGATCAAGATCAACGCCCGGGGCACTGTCTCCAACTATTTCGGGGTGGGCACCCGCGTCGAGGTCTACGCCGGGGGGCAGTTCCAGATGCGCGAAATCCGCGCCGGCGACAGCTTCTGTTCCCAGAACGAGCTGTTCATCGCCCACTTCGGCCTCGGCAGCGCGGTGGCGGTCGATTCGATCCTGCTGAAATGGCCCGGCGGCATCATTGATAAGCTGGAAAATGTGGAAGTCAATCAGCACGTGACCATCGTCGAAGCCGGCGGCCTGCTGCTGCCGCAGCGGATGTTCCAACTGAGCTTTCCGGAAAATAACCGTACCGTGCGCATGCTTTCCCAGGTGCAGTTCACCTGGAAAAGCGCCGGCGCCGATATTCCCGGGGAGGCGAACGGAGAGCTGAGCTACGATCTGCACCTCTGGGGCAGCGGGCTGGATACGGTGATCAGCGGCCTGAGCGGAAACTATGCTTCTGTGCCCGCGGTGCTTTTCAACGAGAATCAATCCTACCAGTGGATGATCGAAGCGCGCGACGGCTATTCGGTGACCGCCTCCCGGGAAATCTTCACCTTTACTTATAACCGCCAGGCGTTCGAGGATATCAGCGGCAACGGCCTTGCGATTGATGATGGCTATTCCGAGGGAGTTGCCTGGGGAGATTATGACGATGACGGGGATCTCGATCTGTTCGTCGCCAACATCATCAACCAGAACAACCTGTTCTACGACAATGACGGCGACGGCACCTTTACCCAACTGTCCAGCGGGCCGGTGGTCAATGACGGAGGATTTTCCTACGGGGGGCATTTCGTCGATTATGACCAGGACGGCGATCTCGATCTTTACGTGATCAATCGCGGCCAGGGGGTTGCCCAGGCCAATTTTCTCTACGATAACGACGGAGGCGTGTTCAGCAAAAACACCACCAGCCTGATCGCCAGCGAAGCCGCACCGTCCTGGAGCGGCGCCTGGGCGGATTATGACCATGACGGCTATCCCGACCTCTTCCTGGCCAATTTCAACGCCGCCAATTATCTTTATCACAACAATGGAGACGGCACTTTTGAGCGCATTCTCAGCGGTGATATCGTTACTGACGTTGCCGCCTCACTGGGATGTGCCTGGGGCGATTACGACAATGACGGGGACGCCGACCTCTTCGTGGCCAATTTTGATCCCAACTTTGCCGGGGGGCCGGGGCAGAATAACGCCCTTTACCGCAACAATGGCGACGGCAGCTTCAGCAAAATTACCGCCGGGGCGATCGTCAACGACGGGGGCAGTTCCGCCGGCGCCAGTTGGGGCGATTATGACAATGACGGCGATCTCGATCTTTTCGTGACCAATTATTTTGACGAAAATAATTTTCTGTATGAGAACAACGGCGACGGCAGCTTTACGCCGATTACGGCCGGCATTATGGTCAACGACGGCGGGCTTTCGGTGGGCAGCGCCTGGGGCGATTATGACAATGACGGGGATCTCGACCTCTTTGTCGGCGATGACGGCGGGGCGAACCGGCTGTATGAGAATCTGGGCGGGGGGAATTTTACCGCGATTGAAGGGGTCAATATAGTCAATACCCCCGGCCGCTCCAACGGCGCCGCCTGGATCGATTACGACCGTGACGGGGATATCGACCTCTTTGTGGCCAACGGTGATGCGACTCCCCAAAGCAATTCCCTTTACCGCAACCGCATGAACAGCGCCAACCGTTTTCTCCAGCTCCATCTGGACGGCAACGCTTCCAACTACGACGCCATCGGGGCGAAGGTGCGGGTGAAGGCAAGAATCGACGGCCAGCCGGTGTGGCAGCTGCGCGAGGCATCTTCTCAGAGCGGCTACAATAGCCACAGCAGCTACGAGTTCTATTTCGGCCTGGGCGACGCCATTGCCGCCGACACCCTGGCAATTTATTGGCCTTCCGGGTGGGTGCAGGTGCTGACCGACGTGCCGGCCGGTCAGTTTCTGACTATCGCCGAGGATTCCCAGCGGGTGGTGGGGCTGAATGGCGGGAAGGCGGTGCCGGAACATTTCGAGCTGCGCCAGAACTATCCTAACCCCTTCAATCCGGCGACAGTGATCGAATACCAGTTGCCCGATGACAGTGCGGTTCGCCTGAGCGTGTTCAACCTGCTGGGCCAGCGGGTGGTCACCCTGGTCAACGCCCGCCAGCCGGCCGGGGTCTATGAAGTGCGCTGGGACGGCCGCGACGCCTCCGGCCGACCCCTGGCCAGCGGCATCTACCTCTACCGCTTGGAGACGCCGGCATATTCTCAATCCCGCAAGCTCGTCCTGCTCCGGTAGGCGGTGATATTCGGCGGGCGGGAAAAATTTTTGAACTGCGAAAAATTTTTCCCGCCCGCCGAATATTTGCGCACTAATCTTGCACGATCTGGTGCCAAGCTTTTCGTCAAACAAACGCTGTGAATTGGTCCGCTTTTAAAAACGTGCCAACGAATTCGTCCCGGTCGGCAGAATAAAAAGGGGAGCGGAAATTTTCGCAGAAAATTTCCGCTCCCCCCTTTTATCAATCCGCCATTAGGCGCCGAATTTTTTGAGGCGCAGCGCATTGGCCAGCGCCAGCATGATCAGGTGCTTGGTGGCCATGCGCCCGATGGCGCCCTTATGGCAATCGCGCTCGCCGAAGCGGGTGACTATATCCGGGCGGGAATACTGCGACCATAACAGCACCGGCACCGGGTGCCAGCTGTGGTTCTTCAGAGCGGAGGGGGTAGAGTGGTCGCCGGTAACCACCAGCACCGCCGGGTTTAGCTCGCGGAGCTGCCCACACCAGCGGTCGATCTCCTCGATCACATGCACTTTTTTCTCATAATCGCCGTCTTCCCCGGTGCTGTCGGTCTTCTTGAAGTGGATGAAGAAGAAATCGTACTTTTTCCAGTTCTCTTTCAGGGTCTGCCACATCGCCTCATAGGTCGGAGGTTTGGGAGCGATGTCCATTCCGACCAGGCGGCCCAGTCCGCGGTACATCGGGTATTGGGCGATGGCCAGCGACTTCAGGCCGTAGCGCTCCTCCATGGTGGGCAGGGGATCGAAGCGGGCAAATCCCCGCGCCAGCAGCATGTTAGCGGGATGTTCATCCTTCAGCAGGGTCCGCACCTGGCTCAGGAATTCCTTAACATATTTGACGGTGCGCCGGGAGTTCTCGTCGCCGCCCACCGGCTCGCGGGGGGGCAGGCCGATCTTTTGAGGGTCGGTGTCGTTGATGTCGCCGCCCAGTTTGTCGCCGCGCAACACCAGCACCGCCCGGTGCTCCGACTCGGTTTCCAGGAAATATTCGATACCATCGCTGAGCTTTACGTTGGCGCGAATCTTCTCGCACAGCCGCTGGTTGGTCTCGGTGGGGATGCGCCCCGCCCGGCGGTCGGCCACTTTTCCCTCCTTGTCCAGAGTGCAGAAATTCAGCCGGGCGGCGACGTCGCGGCCGGTAAGGGTAAAGTCGACTCCCAGGGCGGAGAGCACCCCGCGGCCGATCAGAAATTCCAGAGGATCGTAGCCGAACAGGGCCAGGTGTCCCGGTCCGCTGCCCGGGGTGATGCCCGGCGAGACCGGATCGAGCGCCCCGCAGATCCCTTCGGTGGCAAACTGGTCGAGAATGGGGGTTGAGGCCGTCTCCAACTCGGTGTCGGCATGCTTGCCCATCGGCAATCCGCCCAGGCCGTCCATGATCAGAAAAATGATTTTACTGTCGTTGGTGGTGATCAATTCTTTCAGGATTTCCGGTTTCATATCGCCTCCGTTTGGTTTTTTACATTTGGTTGCCCTAATATACCATTCAAACCGGGTGGGATAAAACAAAAATACATGAAACCGGAGGAGACTGCAAGGGCAACCGCCCCTGATTTTCTCGCTGGACGCTTCGTAAATCTGTGCCCGCCTTGGATAAGGCGGGGAATAATGGATTTTGCACTGTGCATGCAAAGTTCAATCCGTAGGGCCAATCCCGGCGTGGTGCCGCGTGTCGGGATTTCCGGTATCCCGCACGTCAGTGCCCCGCGGCGCCACGCCGGGATCCCCCCTACACCTCAAACCGATTGGGTAACATAAACGAAATGAAGCGAGAAGGGATAGCAAGCGCCAACCGCCCCTGATTTTCTCGCTGGACGCTTCAGAAATCTGTCCCCGCCTTGGATAAGGCGGGGAATAATGGATTTTGCACTGTGCATGCAAAGTTCAATCCGTAGGGCCAATCCCGGCGTGGTGCTGCGTGTCGGGATTTAACGTATCCCGCACGTCAGTGCCCCGCGGCACCACGCCGGGATCCCCCCCTACACCGAGAAGCCGTTTTTGTGGAAGGGCGTCCCCCGCCCCACCACCCGCACCAGCTCCTGGCGAATCAGCTCGATGTTGAAGGGTTTTTTGATCATGCCGTCAATCAGGCCTTCACTCCGGGGCAGCGCCTGATCCAACTGATTCCAGCCGGTCACAATCAGCACCGGAATGTGGGGATTGAGCTGTTTCAATTTCCCTGCCAACTCAATGCCGTTGATGTGCGGCATGCTCAGATCAGCGAAGACCGCATCGCACTGGTGCTTCTTGAATTTCAGCAGCGCCTCCCGGGCGTCAGAGGCGGTATAGACCTCACAGCCTTCATCTTCGAGCATCTCCGCCAGGGTTTCCCGCACGATGCCCTCATCTTCGACCAGCAGCACTTTGTAGCCCAGAGGCTGATAAAATGCCGGTCGGGCAGGGGAGTGGGGGACGATCTCGCTGCTGCTGGCAGGAAGCTCGATCAAAAAGATCGACCCCTTGTGGGGGATAGAATCGACATAGATGGTGCCGCGGTGCCGCTGCACGATATCCCGGGCGATGCTCAATCCCAGGCCGTTGCCCTGCTTGCCCTTGGTGGTGTAAAACTTCTCAAAGATCTTCTCGCGAATCTCGTGGGGAATTCCGATGCCGGTGTCGCTGATAAAAATCAGCACCTCCTGCTCCTTGAGGGTGGTCTGGATGGAAAGCTTTCCCCCCCGGGGCATGGCGTCGAGCGCATTGTTGATCAGGTTGAGGATCACTTCCCGCAATTCATGAGAATTGCCGCTGACCGGCTTGATGTCGCCCAGGTTCAGCTCCAGATCGTAATGGATGCCGCGCAGTTGGGCTTCATCCTCAAAGCGCGGGCGGGCGATGTCCACCACCTCCTGCACCAGGGCATTGAGATTGATGGTCTGGGGAGTCTTCCCGCTTTTTTTCCGGGCGGAAAAATTTTGCAGGCGCTGAATGCTGGCGGCCCCGTCTTTGGCCGCCTGGAGGATCAGCTCCAGGTCGCGGAATTGGGTGGATTCCTTCAGCCGTTTCTGCAGCAGCTGGCCCTTGCCGATGATCACGCTGAGGATATTGTTGAGATGGTGGGCGGTATTGCCGGCCAGTTCGCCGAGGGTCTTCATCCGTTCCAAATGTTTGAGATAGGACTCATATTTCTGGGTCTGCTCCAGCAGGGATTTCTTTTCGATCAGCTGGGTCATCAGGTAGAAGATGAAGCGGTAGAGCTGCACTTCGTCATGATTGAGGTGGGTGGTATGCCGGTCGAAGGCCACCAGCCAGACCCCCAGGTAGGTATTGTTGAGCACAAAAGGGAAAAACAGGCCGGCGCCGACCGGAAAGCGGTCCAGGGCCGGAGAGAGCACCTCGTTGAGCGGATGTCCGGGATTTTCCCGGCGCCAGAACAGATCCTGGCCGGCTTCGAAGATTTCCAGCGGTGAATGGGCCAGCCCCAGCAGCAGGTCGATGCCGGCATCTCCAAACTGCGGGTCGCGAAAGCCCTCGTCGAGCATGCGCCATTTCTGCTTTCCGGGGATTCCCAGGAACAGGGCGGTATATTGCACCTGGGGCTGACGCACCACCGAATCCAGTAACTGGCGCAGCACGCTCTTGATGGAGTTGCGCGCTTTGCCGGCTACAGGCAGGTTATCAAAAATTTGCAGCGATCCGTTCTTTTCCGCCAGGTAATTGTGCAGATAGGTGTTTTCGATGGCAAAACTCACCATGTTGGCCATGCTGCTCAGGAACTGCTTATCCTGCAGGCGCAGGTAGCGGTCGCCCCCTCCGTGCCACATCACCAGGGCGCCGATCATCTTGCCGTGCATTTCCAGGGGAATGCCCACCCAGGCAGTCGCCTCCAGCGCGCCGGCCTCCACTCCCAGATTTTCGCAGAAGCGGCGATAGTTGTTGGTCAACACCACCTGGCGCTTGCTGAGCACGTAATTATAGAGATTGTTTTGCCCGTTGAGGGTTTCCGCCGGCACCGCCTGGCGGGTGCTGCGGTCATATACAAACTTGACCGGCCGCTGATTGTGATGGGAGATGATCAGTTCGGCCTGATAATCGGGGTAGATTTTGCGCAGTTCGCTGTGAAACACACTCAGGATGGTTTTGAAATCCCGGGCGCCGAAAATCTGCCGGCTAAAGGATGCGAAATACTCCAGAAGCTGATTCGCCCCTTCTCCGGTGGCGGTGAAATGTTCTAAATTGGAATAATAAGCGTTTTTCATGAATGCTGTCATCCCTAAAAAAATAGAAGCATGGATGCTGGCAATGCTGCTTAATAAGATATCAAACAGGCATTCCAGCCAACAGCAAAGCGCCGGACCATCAGATGCGACCGGATGCTTTTTAAGCTCGTCTGGGAATAAACTCCCTGGAGATGTGTTGGTTCACATCAAAGTGCTTCGGGAAATATGAAAGACCGTTACGATGTAGTGATATTACCGCAAATTAAAACATAATATTACCTCGATTTTCCGCTAAAAGCAAGATGAAATGTTGCTAAAGTGAAAAGAAATATCCGTTTATTCTGGCTCAGAAATAGCACCGGTATCCCCGTGCAAGATCGTATCTTTTGACTCATGCCACCCGGGAAAAAGCCGATACTAGCCCCGGGGTCCCCTAAAAAAGGTTTCGTTTTCCTTATAAAATAGCATATATTTATGCAACATTGCGAATTAGGATAATATGGGTGTATGAACTCGAAGTTACAAAAGCAGAAACAGATCCTGGCGATGCTCAATGCCAAGTCGCCGCCGGCGCTGAAAACGGCGGACCCGCTTGAGGGCGGCGGGTATGTAACCGAACCGGACGATTCATACCCTGATCAGCGTCTGATCAACCAGATTTTCCAGTTCCACAAAAGTATTATCCAAAATATCAATGCCGGTCTGATCACCACCGATCTGGACGGGGAGATCACTTTCGCCAATAAGATCGCCGCCCGGCTGCTCGGCTACGAGCCGGAGGATTTTCCCGGGCGGAATATCCGGTTTTTTTTTCAGTCGCCACCGGCTGCTGAGCGGTTTTTGAGTCTGTGTGCCGGTGCGGGCCGCAAGATCAGCGATTGGGAAACCGTGCTGATACGCCAGAACCGGCAGGAGATCATCGTGGGTATCGATGCGGCGCATTTCGAGGATGCCACCAACCATTTTACCGGCATCGTCTGTTTGCTGCGCGACCTCACCGAGGTGCATCATCTGCGCAGTCAGGTGGAGCGAATGGAGCGGCTGGCGCTGTTGGGGGAGCTTTCGGCCGGGATTGCCCACGAGGTGCGCAATCCCATGGCCGGCATCAAGGCAGCAACTCAGCTTCTGGAGGAGCAGGGGCTGAGCGATCCGTTGCAGGTGCAGTTGCTGGAACGGATCGTGCGGGAAACCGACCGGGCCAATCGCCTGCTGAAGGAGTTTTTTAAATTCGCCAAACCGACCCGGCCACAGGCGGATTTCCATGATTTGCAGAAGATCGTCGACCACGTCTATTGGCTGCTGGCGCCGCGCCTGAAGCAGCACAACATTCGCTATGAAAGTGATTTTGCCGAGGGCCTCCCCCGGGTGTATACCGATGAATCGCAGCTCGAACAGGTGCTGCTCAATATCTGCCTCAACGGCATCGAGGCCATGCCCGAGGGCGGGGTGCTGAGCCTGCGCGGGAGGAAAAAGAAATTGCGTCCCCTCGCGCCGCGCCGCCAGAGCGAACAGGCGCTCCAGCCGCCCCTGGATTATGTGCAGGTGGAGATTGCCGACAGCGGGCCCGGCATCCCTGAAAACGATCTGAAAAAGATCTTTAATCCCTTTTATACCACCAAAACCGAGGGAGCGGGCCTGGGTTTGTCGATCTGCAGCCGGCTGGTTGAAGAAAATAATGGTAAAATCGATGTGGTAAGTCACAAAGATCAGGGTACAAAGTTTATATTGGCTTTACCGACTTTCGCCAGCCGCTAGCGCCGGAAAGGATCGGTACAGCCGGGAGGAATCGATTGGGCAATGTGAAGCGATTGTTGATCGTCGATGATGAAGAGACCTTGACATTCAGTCTGTATCAAACCTTCATCACCGCGCCGGTGGAATGCGAAGTGGTGACCGCCTCCAGCGGGGAAGAAGCACTGACCCGGCTGGAACAAGGCCCTTTTGATCTGGTGATTACCGACATTTCTATGCCGGGGATGGATGGATTAACCCTCCTGCGCTATATCAAGGCCGAAAGCGCACGGACCCAGGTCATCGTGATCACCGCCTTTGGGTCGCAGGAAAAAGAAGATGAAGCATATCAATCCGGTGCCGACTTCTATTTGGAAAAGCCGTTTGATATCCGCGAAATAAAACGTTTGGTCATTAACATGTTAGAATAGGCTCAGGCTATGGCGCTGGTTGGAAATTTGAAAGATTTGAAGCTTGCCAACATCATTCAAATCAATTGTATTGAACGGAATGTGGCGAAGGTGACGGTGAAGAGCAATGAGCTGAATGGTGCGATCTATTTTACCAATGGTGCGATCATTCATGCCGAATACGGCCCGTTTGTGGGAGAACGGGCGGTGCATGAGATGCTGGCCCTGAATGATGGCGAATTTAAGGTGGAAGCCGACCTGCAGTCGCCGACCCAAACCATCACCCAACCGTGGAATTCCGTGGTGCTGGAAGGGCTGCGCCTGCTGGATGAACGCAAAGTGGTCAGCGCCCCGATTCCCCGCCAGTTGTTCGGCATGCTCTCCGGATTGAAAAATGTCGATAATGTGTTTGTGCTCAACTATAACGGCCAGGTGATCGAAGGTAAAATCAGCGAAACGCTGCATCCGCTGTCGCTCACCTTCGTGTGGTACAAATTGAAGAAAATGCTCAACCTGTTTTACTCCGATATCTTCCATTACATCGTGCTGCGCCGGAAGAACGGGTATGTCTTTGTCTTTGAATCCCGGCCCAATTTGATTGTGGTGGAGACCAATCTGCGGGTGATCACCGGGGAGTTTTCCGTGATGGTCAAAAAGCTCTTGAAACAAGTTAACGCTAGCCGATAGGATATAATGCTGTGCTGCTGCCCATAGGTATCGAAAAACATAAAAACCTGAGCACGTCTTTCACCCGCTTCGATCATCTGCTGCAGGATCTGGGGGATAACCGCTTCAGCGGCTATATCAAGCTGAATTTTTGGGGATATGAAGGGGTGCTGGTGCTGGATACCGGGCGGATGGTGGAAGCCTACTCCACCGAGCAGGGAGTCGAACTCAGCGGGGAAGAGGCGGTGCTGCGCATCCTGCGCAAGGCGGCCGATCCCGAAGGCAGCATCGAGGTGCACGAATTGTCGAACGAAGTGGCCATCTCCCTGGGATACGCTTTTCAATCCCGGCCATACAAAAAAGATGACAGCACCCTGGCCAGCTTTTCCCTGGGGCAGGTGTTCGAATTTCTGGAGCGGCAGTCGCTGAGCGGCTACCTCGACCTGCACTTCGGCGCTCAGAAAGGCAACGGCACGGTGTATTACCTGGAAGGCACGCCGGTAGAAGCGGTGGTGATGTCCAGCAGCGGCAAGGTTGTCTGCGGAGAACCGGTGTTCAGCAAGTTTGTGGAGATCGGCGAACGGGTCAAGCCGGAGGTGGCGATTCACCGGGTGATCGAACCCCGCCCGATCATGGAGGATGAAGCCTTCCTGATCCCCTGGCAGCATCAAAAATATATCCAGTTCTGGCATGCCCTCTTTCAGTATGTCGGGCGGTTGATGAGCGAGCAGCTGAAAAAAAACAAGTTTTATGAAAATGTGCTGAAAGTTTGCAGCGAAGTTTCCGATCATTATCCCTTTTTGGATCCGGAGAACGGCGATGTGCGCATCAGCGCCGGGGCATTTCAGGTGAAGCGGGTGCTCCACCACCGCTCCTTTCGCCAGGGGATCGCCATGCTGCTGCACAAAGTGCTGCAACTGGCCCCCCCGCGCCGGCTGCGCAAGCTGGATCTGAAGCAGATCATCGCCGACGTGAAAAAGATTGCCGACGACCTGGGGATCAACGACAAACAGATCGATTCCCAAACCCTGATTATCCAAGTGTTCCGAGGGCTGACCTGATGGTGTTACCGTTTTTCAAAGATCTGACCGAAATTGCCGGGGTGGAGGCGGTGGTGCTGTTCGACAACCAGAACAATATTATCGACTCCTGGACCATCCCCAAATATAATCCCACGGTGTTTTCCGAGATCGGGGAGACCTTTCTGCATGTCTTCGGACTGATCGAATATTTGTCCTATGATATGGAAGAGATCGTGATCCCTTTCGACCGCGGGCTGGTCTATACCCGCACCCAGCCGGAGTTTTACCTGCTCGTCATCGCCCGTTTGTCGGTAGACGTGCCGCTGGTGCGGTTGGCGGTGAATGTCGCGATGGAAGCGTTCCGCAGTAACCGCAAGGTGCGCAAGATGCTCAAGAAACTCGGCGGACAAAAGTTCTACCAAATCAAATCCATCACTCTGGATGATGTGGAAAAAATAATGCTGGAGAATATCCTCGAGGACAATAATGCTTCCTGAGCGTTTCCGCATACACGAAGATATGATCTTTAAACTGAGCCATCAGCGCTCCCCTTCGGAAGTGAAGCTGAAATCGATGGAATGGGCGATCGTCACCCAATTGAACGGAGAGAAAACCGTGGCGCAGATCGGGGAAATCCTTTCCTTGAATCCGGACGAGACCCGCAGCATGTTCACCCGCCTGATGGAGGTCGGGCTCCTGGAACTGGTCAACGTGCCGGAGCGCAATCCCTTCGTGCCGGATGAGATCTTCGATGAGATCGAATACCAATTGACCTATTTCCTGGGCCCGGTGGCGGGCATCATCGTCGATGATACCCTGACCGAGTTGAAGCGCAACCGCAAAAATATGGAAAAAAAACAGCTGGCTTTTCTGGTGGAACTGCTCACCCTGGAGATCTCCAGCGTCGAAAAACGCTACGAATTTCAAAAACGCATGCTTAATAAAATCAAGGGAATCGTTTAATGGCGGCATCACGAAATCTTCTCACCAACCTGCGGGTCAAAATTACCATCTATATTCTGATCGGGGCAGTGGTTTTCAGCGGGGTGATTATTCTGGTCACTTCCCATTTCCTGCGTCAGACCCTCACCGATTCGTTAGTCAATCAGGGGCGGATCGTGGCCAGCAGCATCGCCGAACTGGCGGCGGAAAAGCTCATCGAGGAAGATCAGGTCGGGCTCAAGAAAATTTCTGAAAAATATCGTTATTATTTAAGTAATGAATACATCATTATTGTCGATGCTGATTATAACATCATCACCGACACCTATAACGGCAATGTGCCGGGGGCGTTGCGTGATGGCAGCGTGTTTCAGGATGTCGACCTCGCCGGCGGCGGGCAGTTCGTCAAGCGCCTGACGACGGTCGATGAGCGGGAAGTATACGATATCATCCTGCCGATCGAGGAAGGCCTGCTCGGTTACGTGCGCATCGGCCTGAAAAAAGCCTATGTCGACGAGCAGATCCAGAATACCCTGTTTTATATCGGGGTGATTATCGTGATCGGCACCCTGGCGGCAATCCTGGTGGCCTTGATGATCATCACGGTGCAGGTCACCCGCCCGGTGATACATTTGGCGAATGCTGCCGAGGAAATCAGCCTGGGTAATTTCGATACGCCGGTCAACCTGAATATCAATAATGAGTTGCAGATGTTGGCCGCAGCGATCGACCGGATGCGGGAAAGCTTGAAGAGCAGCCTGGAGAGATTAAAAACCCGATCGACCATCGGACGTTTCTAAATAACCGGAGACTTAATCATATGGTACAAGTTAAAAAGTTAAAAGACGGCAGCCGCCAGATCATTCTCACCGCCAAGCAGTTTGATGAGATCACCAAGGTGCTGACCGAACTGGCTTCGAAGACCAAAGCGTCGACGATCCTGCTGGCGGATATCAGCGGTCAGCTGATCACCCAGCGCGGGAATACCGACGATATCAATACCGCCATCCTCTCCGCCCTGGCTGCCAGTGATTTTGCGGCCACCTCGGAGATGGCTAAGCTGGTGGGGGAAGATGCCAAATTCAAGCTGCTTTTCCATGAAGGGGAAAAGCGCAATGTCTATCTTTCCAACGTCGGGGACAATTTTTTCCTGGTGGTGGTCTTCGATGTCAGCGTCACCCTCGGACTGGTGCGCATCTATACCAAAAAAGCGATTCAGAATCTCCTCGACGTGTTCGAAACCTCCGAAATGGGCGATGATGCCGGCAAGATCATCGACCAGGACTTCAGCAGCATGCTCGGCGATATGTTGGACGAATCGTTTAAGTAAATCGAAATTAACCCCATGTTTTCTTCGAATAATATATAGATAGTGGAATCATTAAACGCGGGCAGTCATTTTAATGCGAGGCAGGTAATATATGTTTATCAATTGGGCGTTACAGGAAATCAATCTTAAGATCGTCTACTACGGACCGGGGATGTGCGGGAAGACCACCAACCTGGAATATATTCACTCCAAGCTGGACCCCTCGTTGACCGGGGAGCTGGTGACGCTGAAGACCAAGGAAGACCGTACCATCTTTTTTGACTTCATGCAGATCGAGGTCGGACGTATCAAAGGGAAAAAACCGAAATTTAACCTCTATACGGTTCCCGGGCAGGTGTATTATGCCTCCAGCCGCAAGATCATTCTCAACGGCGTGGATGGGATTGTCTTCGTGGCCGATTCCCAGAAAGACCGTATGGAAGGCAATATCGAAACCCTGCTCGATCTGGAAAATAACCTGATGGCCATGGGACATTCCCTGGAGACTTTCCCCTGGGTGATTCAATATAACAAACGGGATTTGCCCAATACCGAATCGCTCGACATTCTCCAGAAAAAGCTCAACTTTTTCCACGTGCCCCATTTCGAGTCGGTAGCCATCAAGGGCACCGGGGTGTTTGATACCCTGAAGTCGATTATCAACCAGGTGGTGCAGCACGTGCAGCGGCAGCTATAACCGCCGGGATGTACTGTCGGAAAAGGCCTTTAATGTCGCATGGCGATTTTAAAGGCCTTTTTTCGTTTTAAATGCTGCGGAGATTTGCTACATTTGCTAGTGATTTCGCTCATACTGAGGACGATCTAATGCGGAGCATTTTTGCAAGGGGCAAGGGGCAAGGGGCAAGGGGCCTTACAGTGCGGGTGTCGGAACCTGCGCTTGCACATGACGGCGCCATGCCCCATGCCCCATGCAAAAAAGTCCTATACGGTCCTCAGTCTTTGCGCCTTATTGTATCCCGGTTTAACCGGCTGACGATGTTGCTGCTGCTGGCGCTGCTGCTTTGCGGTGCCGCAATTGCCGGCAGCAGTGATCAGCACCGCCTGGATGAGGGCGCCTTCGCAATATTTTATGCCCCGGAGGATGCCAATACCGCCCAGGTGATCGCCGGCCTGCTCCGTCACCACGGCCCGCGGCTGGAAACGTTTTTCGGTCTGAAAATTCCCGGAACCGCCCGGATCGTGATCGCCCGCTCCCGGGAGGAATTCCGCGCTTTCGGCGGGGAGGGGCTGCCCGAATGGGCGGCGGCGGTCTACCTTCCGGCGCAAAAGACCGTGCTGGTCAAGAATCCCACCTGGGCCGGCTCCCTGGCCAGCCTGGAGAACGACCTGGTGCACGAACTCAGCCACCTGTTCATCGACATCAAATTTTCCGCATTTCCACTGCCGTTGTGGTATAATGAAGGACTGGCAAAATACCTCAGCGGCGAACAGCTTGACATGATCCGCTCTCTGACCCTCTCCAATGCCGCCTATACCGGGCACCTGGTCCCGCTCGATCAGATCGAGCAACTGATCCGCTTCCACCGGGTTAAAGCGGAACTGGCCTATATCGAGAGCCTCTCGGCGCTGCTGTTTTTTAAGGAGATGATCGGCGGGGAGGCGCAATGGCGGCAGTTCCACAATCTCGCTGCAACCAAAGGCTGGGAAGCGGCCCTGCAGGAAAGCCGCGATATCGACGGCTATTATTTCGAAGCGATGTGGATCCAGCACATCGAGGAGGAGTACCGCTGGATGGTGGTGCTCAACCTCGACAACCTGATCTGGATTTCGCTGGTGCTGGTGCTCCTGCTGGGCTTCGCCCTGAGCCGCCTGCGCAACCGCCGCAAAGTGCGGCGCTGGGAACGGGAAGAGGAGGATGCGTTTTCCGATACATCCGGCATGGTTGAATAGTTGGATGTTAATGGGTTGATGGGTTAATGAGTAAAAACTGTATTGTTTCTTGATCTTTGATAATTTTCAATTTCTCGTTCGACGCTCAGCGTCGAATGATGGATGTGACGCTCTGCGTCACGTCAGCAAAAATAAAATCCGTGCACGCTCGACGCGGAGCGTTGAAAGACCGGGCGCCACGCGGAGCGTGGCACCAGAACCCATCCACCCATCCACCCATCCACCCATCACCAAAATCTCCCGGATTTTCCCTTGAATTCCGCCCACTCTCTGCTTACAATACCATGCTGCCGAAGTAGCGGTATCTTTCATATCATTAAGGAGGTAAGCGCAAATGTCGAAGTCGCGCAAAAGCTCAGTAGTTTTGATGATCAGCATTATTATCATAAGTTCGATCGGGTTTGTGATGACCCACAACGTTTTCGCCGATATCCAGCACAGCCTGCAGAGCCAGCTGGCCAAGCTCGATCAGGTCGCCCGCCTGGCCAAGCGGCATTATGTGGAAGATGTCGACTGGGACAAGGCGATGGAGGGAGCAATCTCCGGCATGCTGGAGAACCTGGATCCCCATTCGGTCTACATTCCTGCCGACAAGGTGAAAGAGAACAAAGAGAGTTTTGCCGGTAAATACGAAGGGATCGGGATTCAGTTCGACGTGCTCGACGGTTATTTGACGGTCATCTCCCCAATTCCCGGTTCGCCCTCCTACCGTCTAGGGATCATCGCCGGCGACCGCATCGTGAAGATCGACGGTGAATCGGCGGTGGGGATCAGCGTGGACGAGGTGCCCAATCGCCTGAAGGGTCCCAAGGGCAGCAGCGTGGACGTGACCATCTCCCGGGTGGGGGTGGATGAGCCGCTGGAATTCACCATCGTGCGTGATGTAATCCCGATCTCCACCATCACCGCCGGCTTTATGGTCGATGACAGCACCGGCTACCTGGCGGTGAACCGCTTTGCCTCGATCACCTCCCGGGAAGTGGAGGAGGAGCTGCAGGAACTGGAAAAGCACGATCTCCGGCGGCTGGTCCTTGACCTGCGCTGGAATTCCGGCGGGTATCTGCATGAGGCGGTCAAGCTGGCCGGCAAATTTATCCATGGGCATAAGAAGATCGTCTATACCCAGGGCCGTGCCGAAGGGGGGGATGAGGACTATTATTCCGATCAATTTGGCCGCACCTCGGTGCGCGACTATCCCCTGATCGTGTTGGTCAATCGCGGTTCGGCATCGGCAGCGGAGATTGTCGCCGGGGCGATCCAGGACTACGACCGCGGGCTGATCCTGGGGGAGAACAGCTTTGGGAAAGGTCTGGTGCAGAAAGAGTTCATGCTCGATGACGGCTCGGCGGTGCGCATCACTACTGCCAAGTATTACACCCCTTCCGGGCGCTGCATTCAGCGCGATTATAAAGGAAAAAAGGTCGAAACATATTATGAAGAAATTCCCGACTCTACCTGGGGATCGGCGGAGAATCTGAAAGACCGTCCGGTGTACCATACCCTGAAAGGGCGGCCGGTTTACGGCGGCGGGGGGATTCAGCCCGATGTCTACGTGCCCAACTCCGGAAAATCCAAAGCGCCTAAATTGGTAAACAAGCTGCTGGAAAAGCGCATTTTCTTCGAATATGCCACCTCCTATGCGCAGTCCCATCCGCAGGTGAACACCTCGCTGGTTAACTTCCGCAACCGCTTCA
Source organism: Calditrichia bacterium (assembly GCA_020635015.1). GTDB lineage: Bacteria > Calditrichota > Calditrichia > RBG-13-44-9 > J075 > JACKAP01. The sequence goes on from JACKAP010000004.1 coordinate 58,955, forward strand.
CCGTTGGCAGTGCGATGCTGGCGGAATTTCAGGCGCTGGCCCGGGAAAAAGGGGTCGATCTGGATGCGGCGCTCTTTCAGAAAGATACGGCATTTATCAAAAATCGCATCAAGAGCGAGATTGCCCGGATCTTCTGGGAAAATGACGGTTATTACTTCGTTGCGCTGGAAAATGACAGCCAGTTTCAGCAGGCGTTGAAATCGTTCAAGGAGGCTCGGGAAATGGCTGCGCTTCAATGAGGAGCAGTTGCCCTAATTATAAAATAATAATTGATTTGTGACACAGATTTTGGGAAAGCGATCAAAAAAGCTATTGACTTTTTCGGGAAGAATCCTTAATATTTGCCAAACATTGGAAACATATATGTCAACTGAAGCGAGGAGGCTCTAGTTTATGGTCGAGTTGTATATCAAAGGCGGCGGCTTCATGCACCCGATTTTGGTCATGTGGATTGTCGGTTTGGCGATAGGCATTGCTAAACTTTTCCTGCTTTTCCGTGCCGGTGTGAATACCCGGAAATTTATGGTGAAAGTACGTACTGCGTTGAAGGAAGGACGCATTGACGAAGCGCTGGATACCTGTGAAAATACCAGAGGACCGGTGGCCTCCATTATGCACGCGGGTCTGAGCCGGGCGAAAGACGGTGTGGAGAGCGCTGAAAAGGCGATCACCAATGCAGCGTCGATCGAAATGGCTTTTCTGGAAAGAGGTATGATCTGGCTGGGCTTTATCATCGTTGTGGCTCCCCTGCTCGGGTTTACCGGAACGGTATGGGGGATGATCGAGGCGTTTAACGCCATCGAAGCCGCCAATGACATTTCCCCTGCGGTGGTGGCCGGTGGTATCTCTCAGGCGCTGCTGACCACTCTTTTTGGCCTGGTGGTGGCGATGACCGTTCAGTTGTTCTTCAACATGGCCACGGCCCGGATCGATAAACTGATCATCGATATGGAAGAATCTTCCGCCGAGCTGGTCGATGCGTTGATCGATATGCAAGGAAACTAATTGGAAGCAGTGAAAGTATCAAAGCTAGAGAGGTTAGTCCTATGGCTTTAAAAAAGCGCCAAAAAGAGGATGTGGAAATTCCCTCGTCTTCGTTGGCGGATATTGCTTTCCTGCTGTTGGTGTTCTTCCTGGTCTGTACCACCATCGACGTCGATAAAGGGCTGCGCCTGGTATTGCCGCCGATGGATGTTGAAGATATCGAGATCAACAAGGAAAACATTACCAATATCCTGATCAACGATGCCGGACAGGTGTTGCTCGACAATGAAGAAGTATCGGTGAGAGATATCGAACGGATCGTTCGTGAGGAACTCAGTGAAAATGATAAACTGATCATCTCGCTGAAGACCACCCGTGGCACGAAGTATGATGTTTACATTGCGGTTTTAGATCAACTGAAACGCGCCAATGCCACGCGAATCTCCATTGCTGATCCGGAAGAAAGCTAAGCGAAGCGGGACCGGCTACGTCCTGATTTTTGAAAGGAGAAACGCTAAATGGCTATAAAGATTACCAGAAAATCCGACTTAAAGATCGGTGTACCGACTGCGTCGATGCCGGACATTATCTTTCAGTTGCTGATTTTCTTTATGGTGACCACGGTGCTGCGCGAATATTCCGGTCTGCAGGTATCGCTCCCGGGCGCCAAGAAAATCGAAAAACTGGAAAGTAAGCGGAATGTATCCACCATCTGGATCGACCGCCAAAACCGCATTGTTTGTGATGACGTGACGATTAAAGATATCAAGGAACTCCGCACGGTCGCCTACAACAAACTGGTGGAACAACCGCGGCTGGTAATGTCCCTGCGGGTCGATAAGGATGCCGACATGGGCATTGTGATCGATGTGCACCAGGAATTAAGGAGGGCCAACACCTTAAAGGTTAACTACTCCGCGCTTCAGGTGTTGTGAGTGCGGAAATTAAGGAGGTTGCATGGCGTATCGTAAGTTGTTGCATAAAAACCCGGATGCAGATCTGCGGCTGAAATATCCCAAATGGGTGGAAGTCGCGTTGATCGTGGCGCTGCTGTTCACGATCGGTCTCTTCTATGCATTCAAGCGGTTCGAGTCCTCCGTGACCCTGAACAAGGTGGTCGACAAGGAGATCGAAACCATCGAAATCCCACCCACCCAGCAGATCCAAAAACCGCCGCCTCCGGCCAAGCCGAAGATCCCGGTGGAATCCGAAGATGAAGATATTCCGGAAGATTTGACGATCGAAGAAGAAACTTTCGACTTCGAAGCGGAAGTGGAAGATTTACCCCCACCCCCCGAAGAGGAGGAGCCGATCGTTCCGTTCTATGCCCTCTCCGAAAAACCGGAAGAGATCAAACGGGTCAATCCGAAATATCCCGAACTGGCCAAGAAAGCCGGGATCGAAGGCACCGTGGTGGTGAAGGTGCTGGTGAATACCAAAGGTGACGTTGAGCAGGTGGAAGTGCTGAAATCCCACCCCCTGCTGGATGAATCCGCTATCGAAGCGGCCAAGCAATTCAAATTTAAACCGGGTAAACAACGGGATAAGTTTGTGAAGGTGTGGGTCAGTATCCCCTTCAACTTTAAGCTGAAGTAATTGCAACGCCGGTAAAATCGTCTTAATTTGAAAGCAGTGTCCTCGGACACTGCTTTTTTTTTACAATTAGTTCGCTTTAAGACTTTGACTGGTCCGATGAATACTGATGCCCACGAAAGACTCGAAATGATGTGAAAAATCCTTAGATTCTCATCTTCCTTTGGTGTGCTTTCGAGTCTTTCGTGGGCCAATTTTTAAAGACTTAAAGTAGAATTAGGAGGAAACTGTGAAGACGGTTTTATTCGAAGACGAACATTATTTAAACTTGCTGCCGCTGGTTTATCTCCGACCGGTGTGGGAGTTGCGCTGCGGAGCGCGGATGCTGCAGGAAAAGCTGCCCGCCGAGTTGAGCCGGGAGCTGCGTTTTTTGGCCCGGGATTACCTGGCGAAGGATCATTTGCCAACTGGATCCTCCGCCCTGGAACTGCCGGAAGATGAAGCCGTACTGCTGCTCAACGGCCGCTGGCTGCTGCAGCCGGAGGATGTCGCCCGGCTGAAAGAGCTGGGAGTGAACGATGCACTGGTCAATGGGGATAGCTTGCTGGCATGCCGGGCCCGCGCCGCTGAACTGCAGAAATATCATCGCCGGGGTGTGCTCGATAGCGTTGCCTTGCGCCGGGAACGGCAGCTGGTCGATCATCCTGCCCGGATCGTCAACTATCTGTGGGATGCGATTGCCTGGAACGGGGAAGAGATGGTGCGCGATTACCGGGAGATCGCCCCGGCCGGGCAGATCGCTTCGGAGATTCCCCCCGGGGTGCACCTGCTCAATCGCACTGAGATCACCGTCGGAAAAAATGTGCGCCTCAAGCCGGGCGTGGTGATCGATGCCGAAAATGGCCCGGTATGGATTGACGACCGGGTGACGGTAATGGCCAATGCCGTGCTGGAAGGACCGCTTTTTGTCGGCGCCGGCAGCACGATTAAGATCGGCGCCAAGATCTACGAAAACACTACCATCGGCCCGGTGTGCAAGATCGGGGGAGAAGTGGAAGGGGTGATCGTGCAGGGCTACGCCAACAAGCAGCACGACGGATTCCTCGGCCACGCGTATCTCGGTGCCTGGGTTAACCTTGGCGCCGATACCAACAATTCCGATCTGAAGAACAATTACGGCCTGATCAAGGCTTTCGTCAACGGCCGCCCGGTCGACACCGGGCAGCGTTTCCTGGGGCTGATGATGGGCGATCATTCCAAATCCGCTATCAACACCATGTTCAATACCGGCACTATCGTGGGGGTGAACAGCAATATCTTCGGTGCCGGGTTTCCCCAGAAGTTCGTCCCCTCCTTTTCCTGGGGTGGCAGTGAGCAGATGAGCGCTTATGAATATGATAAAGCCCTGGAAGTGGCCCGGATTGTCACCGCTCGCCGCAAGATCGATTTCAGCGAGGGCCATGCCCGGATTTTCCGTGCGGTGTGGGAATTGGCGAAACAGGTGGAAGAGCGGGAATATTGAAATGCGGCATGATACGAATGCGGAATTCGGATTTCCCCGAAATGATCGGGGCAGGCGGAGTGCGGAATTGATTTTTTGCCACGGATGAACCGGATGCCATCCAAACGCACCTGTAGGGTCGGGTCGCGACCCGACCTACTCACGCACATGCGTTTAAACATACGCACAATCCCATCGCGAGCGCCAGCGAGCAAACATCGCCGGCGCAGCCGGCAACATCACGAACGAAGTGAGTAAATATCGCGAGCGTGAGCGAGCAAACATCGCGAGCGCAGCGAGTAAATATTGGAGCACCATGCCAACTCAACAACATCTACCCACCCTGCGTCCCGGCGACACCATCGGCCTGATCACGCCCGCCTCGGCGGTTCAGCCGGAACAGGTGGAGGCGGGGATTGCGCTGCTGACCGAAATGGGATATGATTGCCGGATTGCCGCCCATGCCTATGATAATAATGGCATTACCGCTGCGCCGCCGCCGGCGCGTATCGCCGATTTTTATGATTTTCTGGAAGACCCTTCCGTGAAGGCGATCTGGGCGTTGCGCGGAGGCTACGGTACCATCCAACTGCTCGGAGAGATTGATTTTTCGGTCTTTGCCCGCAATCCCAAGCTGCTGGTCGGTTTCAGCGATGTCACCGCCTTTCAGTGGGCAGCCTATCAGCAGGCGGGCTTTCCCTCCCTGAGCGGTATGACCCTGACCACCCAGGTCAGCCGTGAGAATCCCTATTTCTCGGCCGGTATGGAAATTGTGCAGGGAGAACGTTTCAGCATTAACGGGGATGATGTGGACCCGGAAGATGCCCGCATCGCCCGGGAGGGTAGCGCCGAGGGGACCCTGATCGGAGGCACGCTTTCGATGATCTGCACCCTCTGCGGCACGCCCTTCTGGCTGGAGGAAGACAGCCTGATCCTGTTCCTGGAGGATATCGGCGAGCCGTACTACCGGATCGACCGCTGCCTGCAGCAACTGCGCCTGGCCGGCTTCTGGCCGCAGGTCGCCGGGGTGATTCTGGGGAAATTCATGTATGAAGAACGCAAACTGGATGTGTTGTCTCTGATCCAACCCTATCTGCCGCCGGATATCCCGCTGGTCTATGACTTTCCCTACGGCCATTTCCCGGGCTGTTTTCCGCTTCCGGTCGGCGTGACGGCCCGTCTGGATGCGCGGCCGTTTCGTCTCTCCTGGAGCGGGTTGATGGCCTGAAACAGCTGTTTCTCCTGCTGCGCTGCTTCATTCGATGGCTTATTTTGGCAATTTAATGCCGTCGGCGTGCAAAATTGTTAAAAAAGGTTTCCTTTTGGTTTGACAGAATTTATGGTTAGTGTTATATTTAGCGACTTAAACTGGGAATGAGCGTGACTAAAATCGCCGTATTTGCTTCCGGAAGAGGCAGTAACTTTCAAGTTGTCTATCAGCGTATCAAGGATGGTTATATTCCCGCGGAAATTGCATTGTTGATCAGCGATAACCCGCATGCGGGAGCATTGGCATTTGCGGCGGCGCATGATATTCCCTGCACAGTCATTCGGCCGAAGGATTTTGCCACCCCGGAGATGTTCGGTGAGGAGCTTCTTCACGCGCTTTTGGCTCAGCAGATTGAATTTATCGTGCTGGCCGGGTATTTGAAAAAAATTCCCGGTAATGTGGTTCAGCACTATGCCAACCGCATCGTTAATATTCATCCGGCGCTATTGCCGGCTTTTGGGGGGCGGGGGATGTACGGCATACGGGTTCACGAGGCGGTATTCTTATCCGGAGCTAAAATTTCCGGCCTGACGGTTCATCTGGTCAATGATGAATATGATGCCGGGCCAATCGTTCTGCAGAAAGCGGTGGCGATCGACGACTGCAATTCCCCGGCGGATATCGCCCGCAAGGTGCTTGAAGTCGAACACCAGGCGTTGCCGGAAGCGATCAAACTGCTGCTGGAAAAATCTTATGCGGTGGAGGGCAACCGCGTCATTTTAGGAAAACGGTCATATGAAAATCAGACGGGCATTGATTAGCTGTTGGGATAAGCAGGGCCTGGAGCCCTTTGCCCGGCAGCTTCACCAACATGATGTCGAAATCATTTCCAGCGGCGGCACGGCCGCCTTTCTGGAAGAGCGGAAGATCCCGGTGCGGCGCATTGAAGATATTACCGGCTATCCGGAGGTGCTGGGCGGCCGGGTAAAAACCCTGCATCCGTTAATCCATGCCGCCATTTTGGCCACCGATGCTGAAGCGCACCGGGCGGATCTGGAAAAGCTGGGGGTGACGCCGCTGCAGTTGGTGGTGGTCAATCTCTACCCCTTCGTCGGAGAAGCGATCGCCAGAAACCTGCCGCTGGAAGAGGCGATCGAATATATCGACATCGGCGGGCCGACCCTGCTGCGCGGCGCGGCCAAGAACTACCGCCATGTGGTGGCATTACATCATCCGGATCAGTACCAGGGCTTCCTGGAGATGATGGAGACTCACCACGGCGACATCCCGGAAAGTTACCGCCGGGAACGGGCCCGGGAGGTATTTTTCTATACCAGTTGGTACGACGGCCAGGTCCAGGCCTACCTGGGCAGCCGCGCCGCTTCCGATACGGATTCGCTTTTTCCGGATTACCAGGCGCTCTTCCTGGAGAAAAAGCAGGATCTGCGCTACGGGGAGAACCCTCACCAGCAGGCGGCGGTCTATCAGTCCTTCCGGGCGGCGCCGCAGGGACTGGCCGGATTGGAGCAGTTGTGGGGAAAACCGCTCAGCTTTAACAATTATGCCGATGTGCACGCCGCCTACGCCCTGGTGCTGGAGTTCGCCGATCCGGGTGTCGCGATCATCAAGCATACCAATCCCTGTGGGGCGGCGACCCATCCGGAGCTGGCGGAAGCGTTCCGCAAAGCGCTGCGCGGCGATTCGCTCTCGGCTTTCGGGGGGATCGTTGCTTGCAACCGCTGTATAGACCTGGCGATGGCAGAGGAGATGGGAAAGATCTTCTTCGAATGCATCATCGCTCCGGATTTTGACGCGGAGGCTCTGGCCCTGCTGCAAAAGAAAAAGAACCTGCGCCTGCTGAAGCTTGCGCCCGCAACCTTTGCCGGTGATGGCAAGGCCCTGCAGTCGCTGCACAATACCTTCCTGAGCCAGGAAAGCGACACGATAGTGGAAAAACCGCAGGACTGGAAAGTGGTTACCCGCAAATCCCCCAGCCCGGAAGAATGGAAAGAATTGGAATTTTCCTGGAAACTGGTAAAGCATGTGAAATCAAATGCGATAATCTTAACCAGGGACCTGGAACTTTACGGAGTCGGCGCCGGGCAGATGTCGCGGGTCGATTCGGTGAAAATTGCCCGGATGAAAGCCCTGCAGGGCAAGCGCGAACTGCAGGGGCTGGTGCTGGCCTCAGATGCATTCTTTCCCTTCCGCGATGGTATCGACGAGGCGGTAAACTGCGGCGCGACCGCCATCATCCAGCCGGGCGGCTCGATCCGCGACGAAGAGGTGATTCAGGCGGCAAATGAACATCAAATCAGTATGATATTTACCGGGATTAGACACTTCAAGCACTAATGGAACGGAGCAATTGGCATGGCATTGTTTGACTTTTTTTCCAATGATATCGGGATTGACCTGGGCACCGCCAACACCTTGATTTATGTGAAAGGTAAGGGCATTGTGGTCAATGAGCCCTCAATCGTCGCTTTTGAGGAACATAGCAATAAAATTGTCGCGGTGGGGAAAGAGGCCCGGGAGATGCTCGGCCGTACCCACCAGGATATCGTCACCATCCGCCCGCTGAAAGACGGGGTGATCGCCGACTTCGAGGCGACGGAAGCGATGATCCGGGAGTTTATCAAGAAAGCCAAGGTGAACCGCATCAGCATCGGCAAGATCGTGGTCTGCGTGCCCTCGGGGGTGACGGAAGTAGAGAAGCGGGCGGTGCGCGACAGCGCCGAACGGGCCGGGGCCAAAGAGGTCTACCTGGTGGCGGAAGCGATGGCCTCGGCGATCGGGATCGGCCTGGAGATCGATAAGCCGATCGGTAACATGATTGTGGATATCGGCGGCGGCACCTCCGAGATCGCGGTGATCTCCTTGAGCGGGATCGTGCTCCACACCTCGATCCGCATCGGCGGCGATGAGATGAATGAAGCAATCGTTCAATATTTCAAGAAAAATTATAATCTGCTGGTGGGGGAGAAAACCGCCGAGAACCTCAAGTGCGAAGTGGGTTCCGCCCTTCCCCTGGAGCAAGAGATTACCACCTCGGTCAAGGGACGCGACCTGGTCGACGGCATCCCCAAGACGGTGGAAGTCAATTCAGTGGAGATCCGCGAGGCGCTCAACGAGCCGATCCATACCATCGTCGACACCATCAAGATCACCCTGGAGCATACCCCGCCGGAACTGGCCTCGGATATCCTGGACCGCGGGATCATTCTCTCCGGCGGGGGTAGCCTGCTGCGCCGCCTGGATGACCGCATCGTGCAGGAAACCCGCCTGCCGGTCAATGTGGCGGAAGATCCCCTGACCTGCGTGGCCCGGGGGACCGGCAAGATTTTGGAAGAATATCCCCGCTTTCAGAAAGTGCTCCTGAAAAGCAACCGGCGTATGTAGCGATGATGCTGCAAACGAGTATTATGTTAACTTTTTTATGATGCTGGATGCTGGATGCTGGATAAAAACGTTGATCGAGAATCCAGTATCCAGTATCCAGTATCCAGCATCTTCACAGGTAAAAAAATTCCGCTCAAGTATAAAATTCACCCTTAACCATCCCAGCGGAGCAGATGAACTTACGACCATACCTCGGCATTTTTAACCGCTCGATCCTGCTGCTGTTCGTCTACATATTTATATCAGCGCTGTTTATGAACTTCAGCGACACCCAATCGCTGCGCGGGATTCGCTGGGCATTGCTGCAAACGGTGGAACGGGTGGAGGAATTGAAGCAGTTCTTCACGATCCGCCGTAATTTAGCCACCGAGAATGACTTGCTGCGCAAGGAAAACTTCGATCTGAATATCGAAAATCAGAAATTGCGCGAAATGCTGGTGTCGGAAAACAAACGCCTGAAAAAATTGCTCAATTTAAAAGAAGCCGGCAAGCACAGTTATATTGCCGCGCGGGTCATCGCCACCAGTGCGGAACGAGGGTACCGGTCGATCATTCTCGATGTGGGAAAAGTAGATGGCGTCGGGGAGCAGATGGCGGTAGTCAATGCCGACGGCCTGGTCGGCAAGGTGGTGATTGCCCAGGACGACCAGTCGATTGTGCAGGTATTGATGGATTATAATGCCAACGTCAGCGCCCGGCTGCAGAACAACCGCGAAAACGGTATGATCGGATGGTCCGGCAATTCCTGGCTGGATCTGGAATATATCCCCAAGAATATCCCGGTGGCCAAGGGGGAAGTGGTGGTGACCTCAGGGTTGAGCGATATTTTTCCCCCCGGCCTGAAAATCGGCTATGTGCTGGCGATCAGCGAAGAAGAACACTTGCTGTTTAAACGGATCCGGGTAAAACCGGCGGTGAATTTTAATGCAATCGAAGAAGTATTCGTGATACCGGACTATACCCCGGAGAAGGCTGACCGTGAGTAGGTTAAATTTCCGCTATATCGGTTTCTTTATCGTTTCGCTGATACTTCAGATCTATATTGTCAAGTATGTAGAGATTGCCAGTTGGAAACCGGATCTGCTCTTGATTGCGATCGTCATGTTTGCCATTCAGTATGGCCAGACCGCCGGCAGCACCGCAGGATTTTTTCTCGGTATGGCCAGCGATCTGATCTCCGGCGGCTTGCTGGGACTCAGCGCCCTGGCAAAAAGCATCACCGGATTTACCGCCGGAGGGGTGGCGAAGTTTTTCCAGGAACGGATCCAATTTGTGCTGACGCTGCTGATCAGCGGGTTGCTGCACGATTTGATCTACATCTTTATCAATACCCTTGGCAAGGGCATCTTGTGGCGGGTGATATTTTTCGTGCACATCGTTCCCAATCTTTTCTACACCGCCCTGGTCGGCCTGGCGATAAACTTTTTAATCGGAAAATGGTTAAAAGGGCATGAATAATATTAATTTCAGTGCGGGGAATCCCCGCAAATATGTCTATTACGGGCTGATAGCCGCCTGCATGCTGGTGCTGAGCATCGGATTTTATCATTTGCAGATCATGCAGGAGAGCATCTACCGCGGCAAATCGGAAAAGAACAGCGTCAAGAAGGTCACCCAAATCCCGGTGCGGGGGCATATCTATGACCGCAACTGGGGTACGTTTCATATCACCGATTCGGTTTTGGACAGTCTGATGGAGGATGGGGTGCCCTACCAGGCCCGGTTACGCCTGGAAAAGATCAAGCAGAAAATTTTCCCCACCGAAGAGAGCTTCCTGGATACCCTGCGTAAAACCATCGGCAATAACCTGACCCAGCGCCACCGGCCGGCGCTGCTGAAGTATGCTCAGATCGGCAAGCTGATCGTGGATAACCGTCCCTCTTTTTCCCTCTACCTGGTGCCGGCCCTCACCACCCGCCCGGCGCTGGAGGCGCTGGGGGCCATTTTGGAGGTGGCGCCGGAGCAAATCAGCAAAAATTTTCGCCGTTCCCGCCGTTTCCAACCGGTTAAGATCGCCCGCTATGTGACCCTGGAAACCCTGGTGAAACTCCAGGAAAACCGCCTGCAGTTTCCCGGCCTGGAATGGAAGGTGGAGCCGAAACGAAATTACTATTTCCGGAGCAGCTTTGCCCATGTGCTGGGCACGCTCGGCGAGATCGGGGAAAACGAGCTCAGCCAGAGCGAAGAATATGAGGCCGGCGATGTGGTCGGTAAAAAGGGAATTGAAAAAGGATTGGATAAAGAACTCCGCGGGCAAAAAGGATTCAAGTTCGTGAAAGTGGATGCGCTAGGGCGTACCGTGGAAGACCTTTCGCCACGGGAAAATGCCCTTCCCCATCCCGGCAAAGACCTTTTCTTGACCATCGACGCCCGCCTGCAGCAGTATGCCGACTCCCTCTTCGGTGACCGCAACGGCGCCTTTGTTGCGGTTGATCCGCGTAATGGGGAAATCCTGACCATGGTGTCAAAGCCGGATTATGACCTTAACCTTTTTGCCGAAGCGGTCAAGCCGGAGGTGTGGCAGGAGCTGATGTCGGATTCGCTGAAGCCGCTCTACGACCGGGCCACCCAGGCCACTTACCCCCCCGGATCGACCTATAAGATGGTCGCGGCGATTGCCGGGCTGAATGAAGGGATCATCACGCCCCAGTGGACGATATTCTGCCCTGGCTATTACCGCATCGGCCGCCGCACTGTACATTGCTGGAATGCCGCCGGCCATGGCGAGGTCAACATCACTGCGGCGATCCGCGGCTCCTGCAATGTCTTTTTTTATCAGCTTGGTTTGAAGCTGGGGATTGAACAATGGACCAAATACAGCCGGATCTTCCAGTTCGGTAAACCCTGCGGCATCGAACTGACCAGCGAAAAGGCCGGGCTGGTGCCCAGCAGAGCCTATTATGACCGGATTTATGGAAAGGGAAAATGGACCAACGGAATGCTGGCGAACATCGCGATTGGGCAGGGAGAATTGCTGGTGACCCCGCTCCAAATGGCCCAATTTGCCATGATCCTGGCCAACAGCGGGCGCTATTACCGGCCCCATTTGACCCGTAAGCTGGTCGATAAAATTCCTGCTTACCAGGTTACCGAAGAGGCCCTGAAACAGCTGGAGTTTCAGAATGCACCCCAGGAGATCCTGAACCTGCTGCGCGGATTAAAAGAGCGCCAATTTACGCAGAACGAACTCAGCGAACTCCTGGAAACCCGGGTGACGGCAGAGGAAGGCCAAAAATACGAACCTTCGATATTGGAATACGCCCGGAAAATTTTTCCTCCGCCGGATCGGGTCTCTTATCCGGCGGAAATGATTGAGGGGATTCAACCGGAAGTCTTTGAGATTATCCGCGAAGGAATGCGCCAGGTGGTGGCCGGGGGTACCGGCTGGCGGGCCGGAGTATGGCAAAAAAGCGGCGCGGGGAAAACCGGCACCGCCCAGAATCCGCACGGCGATTCTCATGCCTGGTTCATCGGGTTTACCCCCTTCGAGGAACCGGAAATCGCTGTGGCGGTGATCTTCGAAAACGGAGGATCCGGCAGCGGAGTCGCCGCCCCGGTGGTCGGGCAGTACCTGCAGCGCTATTACTATTATAAAGGCGAATTCGATTATCAAAAATACCGCGAGTTTCAACGGATGTTGTGGGAAAAGCAAAAGGAGAAGGCCCGGCAGGATAGCTTGCAGGGGGCCGGCATTCAGCTTGAACCGCTCAATATCCGTTCGGGGAACTAAACCATGATGTTAGATCGGTTGAAAAGCCTGGATTTGATACTGCTGGCAAGCGTGCTGGGCTTGCTGTCCATCGGGCTGCTGGCCATTTATTCCACCTCGCAGTCGGGGGGAGACACCAACTATTTTGCTTCGCAACTCAAATGGATTTTCCTGGGAGTGGGGATCATGGTGGTGGCCGCCTTTCTTCCCAACCGCCTGTATTACGAAATATCTTACCCGCTTTACGGTCTTTCCCTCATTTTGCTGGTAGTGGTATTGTTCTGGGGCACCGCCGGCTATGGTGCCACCCGCTGGATCCGCCTGGGCGGCTTCGGCTTTCAGCCGTCGGAATTTGCCAAAATCACTACCGTTCTCGCCCTGGCGCGCTTCCTCTCCGATGAACGCTGGGAGATCAACCGGCCGAAAAATTTTGCAGTTGCTTCCCTGATCATTGCCCTGCCGTTTCTGCTGATCGCCAAACAGCCGGATTTGGGAACCGGGCTGGTCTTTATCGTGCTGGCCCTGCCGATTTTTTACTGGGTTGGATTGAATACCGTGAGCCTGGTGCTGATCGTTGCACCGGCAGTTGTTTTTATCGCTGCTTTCAACCTTTATGCCTTTGCTGTGGTGATCGTGTTGATATTGGCATTTTTGTATTACACCCGAATGCCGCTGCTGCGCAGCGCCGGTTACATGGTATTTACCGTCTCTTTATGGTTTATCCGCTCTTTCTTCTGGAATCAGTTGAAGGACTATCAAAAACAGCGCATCACCACTTTCTGGAATCCGGAAGCAGATCCCCTGGGGTCCGGTTACCAGATTATCCAGTCGAAGGTGGCAATCGGCTCCGGCGGCCTGCTGGGTAAGGGGTTCCTGCAGGGATCGCAAACCCAACTGCGCTTTCTACCGGAGCAGCATACCGATTTTATCTTTGCGGTCATCGGGGAAGAGTTCGGGTTCCTGGGAGTGCTGTTGACCCTGGCGATATTTACGGTGCTGCTGGTGCGGATTGTGCATGCAAGCAATATGTATCGCAGCGAATTCAGTAGCGTTATCGGCATTGGTATCGCGACTATTATCGGGTTTCATATGTTTGTAAATGTGGGCATGACTATCGGCCTGGCGCCGGTGACCGGCCTGCCGCTGCCCTTTATCAGCTACGGGGGCAGTGCGCTGTTGAGCAACCTGTTGATGATCGGTTTTTTGCTCAATTTTTATCGCCACCGCTACGAATATTAGCAGGGAAATCATGTATCCGGAATTGTTGCGAATCGGTCCTATTGTCGTCAGCAGCTACGGGCTGTTCCTGGCGTTGGCATTTTTGGCCGGTATCTATATCGCCGTCCGCCTGGCCGGCCGGCGTGGGATCGATTCTGATGCCGTGATCAATATTTCGCTGGTGATCATGGTCAGTGCGATTGTCGGTTCCCGTTTGCTCTATGTATTGACCCACCTGGATGAGTTCCGCGGCCGTTGGCTATATACCTTTTTGCCGCTGCGTCCCGACGGGTCGATTGGCCTGGGAGGCTTGATTTTGCTGGGCGGGGTGTTGGGAGCGGTTCTGGTCGGCTCGCTCTACGCCTGGCGCAAACGCCTGCCCTACTGGCCGCTGGCCGACAGCATCGCGCCGGCTCTGGCTTTCGGGCTCTTTCTGGGACGGATCGGCTGTTTTCTGAACGGATGCTGTTATGGAAAAACATGTAATTTACCTTGGGGGGTAAAGTTTCCCCCGGAAAGTGCCGCTACTTATATTATGGGGCATCAGGCGCTGCATCCGACCCAACTGTATTCGTCTGGTTATGCCCTGTTGATTTTTGCGCTGTTGATTTGGCTGGAGCAAAGCAAACCGCATGACGGATTGCTCTCCGGGGTTTTCCTGATGCTATACGGGGTTGCCCGGTTCAGCGTGGATTTTTTTCGCTATTATGAAAGCCAGATGTTCCTTTTCGGCCGATTAGATTTGAATCAATTGATCAGCATCATGCTTTTCTGTGCCGGAGGGCTTATCTTATATGTCAGGAACCGAGCGCAACAATGAACTGCGCCGGGAATAATTACTTGACTGTATTGAATTTAATTCCTAAATTTTACAAACTATGTTGGTACTCTTTTTGTGAGGGAAACATGAACATCATTAAAATTTTCCTGGTTGTGTTTTTTCTATGGGCAGTTGTATCAGGGTGTGCGGGATCCAAGCCGGAAACCGATGCCTCTGGTTATGATAATGCCGATGGGCAGTATGACGAGATCGAACAGTTGCTGGGCATTACCCCTGAAGATAAAACCACTGCTCAACCGGCGCAAGCCGAGGATGATGATCTGCTGACATTGCTCCAGCAGTCGGAGAATTCCGCAGCAACGGAAACCACGATGCCTCCTGTGCCTCAAGAAAAGCAAAAAACGGCCCAGCTCGAAGATGAACTTAACGACCTGCAAAAGCAGCTGCGGGATAAGAACAAGACGATCAACAATCTGAAAGAACAAGTGAAGGTGCTGGAGGATGGTCAGTCGCAGGCACCCGGTAGCGGTTTCAGCGCTGTGGCTGCTCAGCCGGGCATTAGTGATGCCGAGTATGAGCGCACCTACAATGATGCCTACCAACTGGCGCACCAACGCAAGTTTCGTGACGCGATCCGGGTCTTCGAGTCACTGATCGCCGCCAATCCCCACCACAGCCTGGCAGACAATGCCCAATACTGGATCGGGGAGAGTTATTATGGCCTGGGCGATTATCGAGCTGCTATCGTCGCTTTCGAGAAGGTGTTCACCTTCAAGAAATCCAACAAAAACGACTACGCTCAGTACAAGCTCGGACTTTGCTATTTTCAGTTGAAGGAACTGGCAGATGCTCGCCGGGAATTTCAAAAATTGATTGACAATCATCCAAATAGTGCTAACTTGATCAGCAAAGCGGAGCAGTATATCGCTCGCATGTAGCGGTGGTTTGTTTCAGGGCCCATGATGGTGGCAGGTGAGGTGGCTCGATTGTTAAGATTTTTTGATATCACCTTTAAAACTATCCGTGAGATAGTTAAGGTATGGGATCTATGATTTTTATAATCCGGATAATGATATTGACCTGTTTGAATAGCCTTTGGCGTTACGCCGAAGGCTATTTTTTTTGCCTAAACTGGAAGGAGCGGCAATGACGGAGAATTTCAAAGCACAGATTTTGAACAAGAGTGACATGGGCCGAATTATCACCCGGCTGGCCCACGAAATACTGGAGAAAAACCGCGGTCTGGAAAAGCTGGTGCTGATCGGCCTGCGCACTCGCGGCGCTTATCTGGCGGAGCGGATCTCCCATAAAATTCAGGAGATCGAAGGGCGGGAAGTGCCCACCGGTTTCCTGGATGTGACCCTCTACCGCGATGATTTTCGTACCCGCCTTAAGCAGCCTTCGGTGGAAGTCACCAACATTCCCTTTGCGATCGATGAAGAGAACATTGTGCTGATCGACGATGTGCTTTATACCGGGCGCACCATCCGCGCCGCGCTGGATGCGCTGATGGATTTCGGCCGCCCTGCCCGGATTTACCTGGCGATTCTGGTCGATCGCGGACACCGGGAACTGCCGATCAAGGCTGATTTTGTGGGTAAAAATATTCCCACCTCGTTTGGCGAGGAAATCAAGGTGAAACTCCAGGAGATTGATGGCGAAGACAGCGTCAATCTGATCGATATTTCCAATTAAATGAATCGGCGGATCTCCTGCCGGCAGAGCTCATAATTACGTGAAGTATTCACCTAAACCCAAAGGGTAGACATGCTAAAATCTCGACATTTGTTAGGTCTGGACGGGATGGAAAAGCCGGAGATTGAATTGCTCCTCAACACGGCCCGCTCCTTCCGGGAAATATTAGACCGCCCGATCAAACGGGTGCCGACGCTCCAGGGAAAGACGGTGGTGAATCTCTTTTACGAACCGTCCACCAGGACCCGCATCTCGTTCGAACTGGCGGAGAAACGGATGTCGGCGGATATCGTTAATTTCTCTGCCGGCACCAGTTCGGTCAAGAAGGGGGAATCCTTGATCGATACGGTGAAAAATATCGAAGCGATGAAGATCGATATGGTGGTGGTGCGCCACTCTTCACCCGGTGCAGCGCACCTGCTTTCCCAGGTGCTCGATGCCAATATCATTAATGCCGGCGACGGGGGGCATGAGCATCCGACCCAGGCGCTGCTGGATATGATGACCATCCGGGAGCGGTTCGGCAACTTAGCTAAGCTTACCATCGGGTTAATCGGCGATATCTCCCATTCCCGGGTAGCGCTGTCGAATATTTTTGGATTGAAAGCCATGGGCGCACGGGTTCTGGTTTGCGGCCCATCCACCCTGATCCCGCGGGGGATTGAGCGTCTGGGTGTGGAAGTGTTTCACAATATTGACGAGGTGATTCCCCAGGTGGATGTGTTGAATATTCTCCGCCTGCAGTTGGAGCGCCAGAAAAGCGGACTATTCCCCTCGCTGCGCGAATATCATAATTTTTTCGGGATCACCCGGGAGCGGTTGGAGAGAGCCGAGAAACCGATTTTAATCATGCACCCCGGCCCGATGAACCGCGGCCTGGAGATCTCCAGCCATGTGGCCGACAGTGAACATTCAGTGATCCTGGAGCAGGTCACCAACGGGATCGCACTGCGGATGGCCGTCTTATATCTATTAGCAGGAGGTAAAAGTGAAATTCACTAAAGATGTCAGCAAAGGACAGGAAGGATTTCAAAAACTTCCGGAAAAATTGATCCTGAAGCATGCCCGGGTGATTGACCCGGGGCAAAATCTGGATGATGTCCTGGATATATATCTGGTCAATGGGGTTATCGAGCGGGTTGAGAAAATCGATCCGCTGAATTTTGATGGAGAAGTTTTGGATCTTGACGGGAAATTGGTCAGTCCCGGCTGGATGGACATGCATGTGCACCTGCGCGAGCCGGGACGCGAGGATGAAGAGACGATCAAAAGCGGCTCGCTGACAGCTGCCAATGGGGGATTTACCGCGCTATGCTGCATGCCCGATACCATGCCGGCCATCGATACTCAGGAGATCATTCTGTACATCAAAGATCGGGCCCGCGGTTCGCTGGTTGAGGTACACCCTATCGGTGCCATCACCAAAAAACGTGAGGGGCTGGAATTGGCGGAAATTCTGGATCTGGTGGAGCAGGGCGCAGTGGCAATTTCCGACGATACAGTACCGGTGATGAGTGCGGAAATTATGCGCCGGGCGCTGGAATACAGCCGGATGGCCGGCATACCGGTCGTCGCATTTGAAGAAGATACGACCATGACCAGCAGCAGTTACATGAATGAAGGCTACACCTCCACTTGTCTAGGGCTGGAAGGGATCCCCTCGGTTGCCGAAGAGATCATGATCGCGCGTGATATCATGCTCACCGAATATAGCGGCAGCCGCTTGCATATTGCCCATATTTCTACCCGCAAAGGGGTAGAATTGGTTCGGCAAGCCAAAGCCCAAGGGATTGCCGTCACTGCAGAAGTAACGCCGCATCATATTGCCCTGACTGAGGAAAGCGTGCGCAGCTTTGATACCAATACCAAAGTCCGACCGCCACTGCGAACCGGTGAAGATGTGGAGGCGCTTCTGGAGGGGCTCCGTGACGGTACCATCGATGCGATCGCCTCCGACCATTCCCCCCACGCCTGGGAAGAAAAAGCCTCGGAATATATCTATGCCCCATTTGGGGTGATTGGATTAGAAACCGCACTGGGGATCAGCGTCGGCGAACTCGTTCATAAAAAAGTGCTGGATATCGCCGGACTTATTACCAAATACGCGATAAATCCCTACCGGATATTGGGATTACCCTACCCGGCTATCATGAAAGGTCATCTGGCCAATCTGTCGATCTTTGATTTAGATGCGGAATGGAAATTCGATCCGGCCAGAAGCCTCTCAAAAAGCAGTAATTCTCCTTTTGTGGGACGTAGATTAAAGGGGAAGCCCTTTGCCGTAATCAACAACCGGCAGTACTTTCGGTCTATTCTGTAATTGTGCCATATTGCCAGTAGTGCTGAATAAAAAAAAGCCTGCTTGACAGAGTGACATATTATTAGGCATACTGACATAAAGCGGGAATGCCCGTTTCTTGGGAAAAATAAATGGACAAATCTCGTAAGGCTATTCGAAACAATGGCTTGCGGGATTTGCTTTTTTTTGGCACTATTCTTGTCTTAGTTTATATCGCCAAACTGATTTATGGCCGGGAAAAACTGACGAGGGATTGTGCCGGGTTGACAAAACTAACTGAAGGGGTAAACATGTCTAGTCTGATCGATCGTTGGATGGAAAAATTAGGTACCGACTCAAAATCCCGGGCGGAAGGTGAAAAGTTATTGTTGGAAAAACTCCGGGAAAATTACCGCGATGAGTTAATTCTGGCCAAAAAACTGGCAATGGAAGCTGAACGGCTTCCCTATGCGCATTTAACTGATGATGCGATGGTCTTAGTTAAAGAGAAACATGAATTTGCCGATTTTATCGCTAAGCTGGTATCCGAAATCGGCGGAACCGTGGATCAAAGCGAAGCGGACGGCTATACAGCGGTTTCTAGCGGCCAGTTCACGCAAATACTGAAAATCGAAACGGATTTAGGCGAGCGTTTAATAGAGCAATTGAACATCGCAGAGGATTGCGGTGCGACTGAGGTTGCGAAAAAACTGATCTGGTTGAAGGAAAATCATGACCGGCATCAGGAAGCGATAGAACGCCTGATCATGAAAATCAATGCTGCACTGTAATTTTATATCAAAGGAGGGTATTCCTAATGGCAAAAAAAGTAATCGGGATTGATTTAGGGACAACAAACTCAGTGGTCGCTGTTATGGAAGGCGGCGAACCGGTAGTGATTCCCAATTCTGAAGGCGGCCGCACCACGCCTTCGATTGTGGGTTTCACTAAGTCCGGGGAAATTCTGGTCGGGGCAACCGCCAAACGCCAGATGATCACCAATCCCCATAATACGGTCTATTCGATCAAGCGATTCATTGGCCGCCTTAAGAACGAAGTCCCCGAAGAATCCCAGCAAGTTCCTTATAAAGTAAAAGATGGAATGAACGACCTGGCAGTTGTGGAAGCGGGTGAAAAAGACTATACCCCGCAGGAAATTTCCGCGATGATTCTGCAAAAAATGAAACAAACGGCGGAAGATTATCTCGGTGACAAAGTGACCGATGCGGTGATCACGGTACCGGCCTATTTTAATGATAGCCAGCGAAAGGCGACCAAAGAAGCCGGCGAAATTGCCGGTCTCAATGTGCTGCGGATTATCAATGAGCCGACGGCTGCTTCATTGGCTTACGGGCTGGATAAAAAAGCCAATGAGAAGATCGCCGTATATGATCTCGGCGGCGGTACTTTTGACATTTCGATTCTGGAGATCGGTGACGGGGTGTTCGAAGTTAAGTCGACCAATGGCGATACCCATCTGGGAGGCGACAATTTCGATCAGCGTATTGTCGATTATATCGCCCAGGAATTCCAGAAAGAGAATGGAATCGATTTAAGAAAAGATCCGATGGCCCTGCAGCGCCTTCGCGAAGCGGCGGAAAAAGCCAAAGTAGAGCTGAGCAGCACCCTGCAGACCGATATCAACCTTCCCTTCATCACTGCGGATGCCAATGGCCCCAAACACCTGCAAATGACCCTCACCCGTTCGAAATTCGAGCAACTGGTTGAGGATCTGGTGCAGCGCACCATGGGCCCCTGTGAAATGGCCATGAAGGATGCCGGTCTGCAAACCTCGGATATTGACGAGGTAATTCTGGTTGGGGGCTCCACCCGGATTCCCCGCATACAGCAACTGGTAAAAGAGGCCTTCGGCAAAGATCCGCACAAAGGTATCAACCCGGATGAAGTGGTGGCGATTGGCGCTGCGATCCAGGGTGGGGTGCTGGCCGGAGAGGTCAAAGATGTGCTCCTGCTGGATGTGACCCCGTTGTCCCTGGGTATCGAAACCCTGGGCGGTGTTTTTACCCGGTTGATCGAGCGCAACACCACGATTCCGACCCGCAAGAGCGAAGTATTTACGACTGCAGCTGATAACCAGCCTTCGGTAGAAGTGCATGTGCTGCAAGGAGAGCGGGACTTTGCCAAAGATAACCGCACCCTGGGGCGTTTTATTCTCGATGGCATTCCTCCGGCGATGCGGGGTATTCCCAAAATCGAAGTGACCTTTGATATCGATGCCAATGGTATTCTGAATGTATCGGCGAAAGATCTCGCCAGCGGCAAGGAACAAAGAATCCGTATCGAGGCGAGCAGCGGTCTGGGCCAGGAAGAAATCGACAAGATGGTCAAGGAAGCCAAGGACAACGCGGCCGACGATCGTAAGCGCCGGGAAATCATCGATGCCAAGAATGCCGCAGATGGTTTGATTTATCAAACCGATAAGAATCTTGTCGAATATGGCGATAAGTTAGGGGCGGAAGCGAAAAATAAAATTGAAGCTGCGCTGAACCGCTTGAAGGAAGCGGTGAAGACGGATAACGTCAACGAAATTCGCTCTGCCAGTGATGCACTGAATCAAAACTGGAATGAAGTATCCGCCACGCTCTATCAGCAGCCGGGCGGCGATGCGGCTGGTGCAGACACCCAAAGTGGCCCGAAAACTGCTGACAATGTCGAAGAAGCTGACTTTGAAGTTGTAGACGACGACAATTCCGCCAAGGACAATAAATAGCTGACACCGGGCAGAAATTTCGGTTTCTGCCCGGAACTCTGATAGGCGGTAAGGAATTGTGATAACTTTAAAGCATGGCTTTCAAGAAAGTCGATAGAAGGAGGATCCACTCAAAATGGGTAAAATATTAGAAGAAGATAAACCTGATCAGGAAACGGTCGCGGAAACGGAGCGCAATGGCAAAGAAACGGACGAGCCGGAAGCGGAGATGCCTTCTGAAAGCGGAGCGGATTCAGAAAATGCCGGCGATAACGACATCATCCCTGATGCTGAGATAGATGAAGCGGAAGCGCTTGAAACAACGGAATTAGCTGAAGAAACCGAAGAGCTGCCGGATGTGGAGACGGTCGAGATGGAAGATGTCTCTCCGGAGGAATTGACGGCACGTCTGATTAAGCGGGCTAAAATTGCCGAAGATCAGAACCTGCGGTTGCGGGCAGAATTCGCAAATTATAAACGGCGCATCGAAAAAGAACAATTCGAATATGTTCTCTACTCGAAAAGCGAGATTCTGAAGCATTTACTGCCGGTGGTTGATGATTTTAAATTAATGATCGACAAATCCTCTGCCAGTGAAAATAGTAACAGCGTTCTGGAAGGCGCCAGGATGATTTACGAAAAATTCGTTCAAATTCTGGAAAAAGAGGGCCTGGAAAAAATCGATGCACTAGGTCAGCAATTCGACCCAGAATTGCATGAAGCGTTGATGATGAAACCAACTGAAGTTGAATCGGAACATAATGTTATCGTGGAAGTTTTCCAGGATGGTTTCCGCCTGAAAGAGCGGCTATTGAGACCAAGCAAAGTGATTGTCGGCCAGTTCGAAAAAAACTAAATTGTATAAACTGCGCTTGAAAAAAAAGGAAGGTGGAAACACCTTCCTTTTTTTTGTTATGCACCTGATTGTGATCCAGCGCTAAAAAAAAACAATTTAAATAAAATAATTATTGATTATTATAATTATTTGTTTATATATTTTCGTGGCATTAGACCCCAAGCTATTTCTTTTAACACCCACATTAAGTGGGCGGGATTGTTTTTTATAAATGGCGAAATTAAATTCCCCGAAAAACGCGGACAAAGATAAGAGGTACTCCCTATGTTAGTATTAACAAGGAGGTTAGGTGAATCTATTAATATCGGTGACAACATCAAGATTACGGTTGTAGATATCGACGGTAAACAGGTGAAAATCGGTATAGAGGCACCTCGGGACATCGCGATTTTCCGTGAAGAAGTTTATGAGCGGATTAGACAAGAGAATATGCGTGCGGCTAATGCGTCATCGGATGATATCAAGAAAGCTGCCCAATTGCTTAAAAAAGATATCCGGGAAAAGACTCAGGATAAATAAATCCATTTATTTTGATAACTGTCGTACCCGTTCTAACCCACCATTGCTATTGATATTATGATATCACAGATCATAATATCAACCCTAACATCTGGCGTATCGGATCGATACCGCCCTGCATTTCTCCCTGCCATCTAAAGGATAATTCCCTGTTATTATGAGCCATTGACCAGTGAAACAGCCAAGCTGATTCCAGGTTTTTAACCAGCCAGTTTTTTTGTCGGAAGCGATTTGATTAGTTGCATTTGCGATCAAAAATCGTTTATTTATGGAAATTTATAGTGGGGTTCAGCTATTAGAAAAAGGAATTTGCATGAAACCGATTCAAGATATCGAAAGCGTTACGATACGCTTTGCCGGGGATTCCGGAGACGGCATGCAGGTAACCGGGAATCAGTTCACCATCACCACTGCGATCGCCCGGAATGATTTGAGCACCCTCCCGGATTTTCCGGCTGAGATTCGTGCACCTGCCGGTACTCTCTATGGTGTTTCAGGATTTCAGATCCAGTTTAGCAGCGAACAGGTGCATACGCCGGGAGATGCCGCTGATGTGTTGGTGGCGATGAACCCGGCAGCATTGCAGGCCGGATTAAAATATTTGAAAAACAACGGGATTATCATTATCAACACCGATGCATTCTCTGACCGAAATCTGAAGATGGCTAATTTTCAGGAAAACCCCCTGGAGAATGGTCGCCTGAAAGGGTATCAGGTCTTTCCGGTGGAGATGTCTCGGCTGACCAAAGAAGCCTTGGAAACTGTGGACCTGAGCCATAAGGAAAAAGAACGCTGCAAGAATTTCTTTGCCCTGGGAATGATTTATTGGATGTACACCCGTTCGTTAGACCCCACGGTTCAATGGATTGAAAAGAAGTTTGCCAGTAAACCGGTCTGGATCGAAGCAAATACCCTGGCACTGAAAGCCGGCCGCAATTATGCCGAAGCCACGGAAATTTTTACCACTGCCTACCGGGTGGTCAAAGCGAAAATAGAACCGGGGATTTACCGTCAAATTACCGGCAATGAAGCGATTGCGATTGGATTGATTGCCGCCGGGGAAAAGGCCGGTGTGAACATTTTTTATGGCAGTTACCCGATTACCCCGGCCAGTGAAGTGCTGCAGTATATGGCATTGTATAAAAATTTCGGAGTGAAAACCTTGCAGGCGGAAGATGAAATTGCCGCTATTGGCGCCGCCGTTGGGGCTTCGTTTGCCGGGAACATCGGTGTAACTGCCACCAGCGGCCCCGGGGTGGCGCTGAAGTCGGAATTTATGGGGTTTGCCGTGATGGTGGAACTGCCGCTGGTGATCATCAATATTCAGCGCGGGGGGCCAAGCACCGGGATGCCGACCAAGACCGAGCAGGCCGATTTGCTGCAGAGCCTGTATGGGAGAAGCGGAGAAGCACCGATACCGGTGATCGCCGCCTCCAGCCCGGCCGATTGCTTTCATACCGCTTATGAAGCTGTTAAGGTCGCTACCCAGTTTATGACGCCGGTGATGATGTTGTCGGATGTGTACCTGGCCAATGGCGCCGAACCCTGGAAGATTCCCGATGTGGATAAATTGTCCCCGGTCGATATTCATTATGCCCGTGCCGGGGATGCGTATGCACCTTACCGGCGCAATGATAAAACCCTGGCGCGAAAATGGGCCCTGCCCGGCACACCCGGCCTGGAACACCGCCTCGGTGGTCTGGAGAAAGAAGACGTTACCGGGAACGTGTCTTATGATCCGGATAATCACGATAAAATGACCCGTTACCGGGCAGAAAAAGTGGCGCGGATTGCGGATTTTGTCGAAGAACCGCAAATCTATGGCGAGCCGCAAGGGGATGTCTTGGTGATCAGTTGGGGAAGCACCTATGGTACGGTGTTGACGGTGGTGGAGCGGCTGATCAAAGCAGGAAAGAAAGTCTCGTTCTATCATCTACGCTGGTTGAACCCACTGCCCCACGGATTGGAAACCCATTTACAGAACTTTAAAAAGGTGCTGGTGCCGGAAATCAATCTGGGGCAGCTTCGCCAGATATTGCGCAGCCGTTATCTGATAGATGTCACCGGCTTCAATAAGGTGCGCGGTCTGCCGATTTCCGTGCAGGAACTTCAGGCTGAAATCGAAAAAATGATCGAGGAGCTATAGATATGGCGGATAATCCTGCTGTTGATCAAAAAAGCGCTAAAGCAAACTTTGCCTCGGACCAGGATGTGCGCTGGTGTCCTGGATGTGGCGACTACGCCATTCTGGCCCAAATGAAAAAGGTGCTTCCGGAGATCGGGGTTCCCCGGGAAAAAGTAGTGTTCATTTCCGGTATCGGCTGCGCGAGCCGCTTTCCCTATTATATCAATTCCTACGGCTTCCATACCATCCACGGGCGGGCACCGGCGGTTGCCACCGGCGTAAAACTGGCCAATCCGGAGTTGTCGGTGTGGATCATCACCGGCGATGGCGACAGTCTGAGCATCGGCGGTAATCACCTCCTTCACCTCTGCCGGCGGAACCTGAATGTGAACATTATCTTGTTCAACAACCAGATTTACGGCCTCACCAAAGGACAGTATTCACCGACATCCCCGGTCGGCAAGCGCACCAAGACCACGCCTTATGGTTCGTTGGATACGCCGTTTAATCCGATGTCCCTGGTGCTGGGTGCCGGGGCAAGTTTTGTTGCTCGTACCATCGACCGCGACACCAAACACATGGCTGCCACCTTCAAGCGAGCGGCAGCACATAAGGGCTGTTCTTTTGTGGAGGTATATCAGAATTGCATTATCTTCAACGATGGTGCTTTTCAGTCGGTCACCGATCCTAAAATCAAGCAGGAAAATCTGCTTTACCTGGAAGATGGCCGGGAATTGGTTTATGGTGCCGATAACGACAAAGGAATTCGTCTGGAAGGGCTAAAGCTGGAAGCTGCTGCCCTGAATGGCCCGGAAAGTCGGAACGGATTATTAAAACACCAGGAAACAATGCCCGATGAGGCCTATACCTACCTGCTGTCAAAGATGACCGAGCGGCCCGATCTTCCGACGCCGATCGGAGTGTTCCGCGCCCTGGAGCGGCCGACCTACGATGAAGTGTTCATGCAGCAGATCGATGATGTGACCCAAAAGAAAGGCAAGGGCAACCTGAAAGAGCTTTTCATTACCGGCAACACCTGGAAGGTGGATTAGGACTTTCAAGCAAGTTTTTGAAAAAGAGGATTTATGAATTGATGGGAAAAAATTAAACACCAATATTCATACGGTGTTCAATCAGAAGATCCTGGGTACATAAAAAACGGTAGAGTGTTGTTCTCTACCGTTTTTTATGTACCCAGGATTGCGGAGAGGGGGGGATTCGAACCCCCGATACCTGTAACAGTATACACGCTTTCCAAGCGTGCGCCTTCAGCCACTCGGCCACCTCTCCTTAATTGGTCTCCCGAAGTTTCCGAAAGAAATCGGTCAAAATCAAGGAGCACTTCTGTTCCAGCACACCGGGAACAACTTCCATCCGGTGATTTAACGCCGGTTGCTGTACCACATTGAGCACACTGCCGCAGGCGCCGGATTTGGGATCATGTGCACCATAAACCATCAGGGGAATCCGGGCCAGAACGCATGCCCCCGCGCACATGGCACAAGGTTCTAACGTCACGTAAAGCGTTGTATCAAGTAGTCGTCGGGAGTTAAGATGTTGGGCGGCAGCGGTAATCGCGATAATCTCTGCATGAGCAGTCGGGTCTTGCAGTTTTTCGATCTGGTTGTAACCCTTACCGATGATCTGGTTATCAAGAACAATCACTGCACCGACCGGAACTTCACCTTCTTGGTATGCTTTTTCTGCTTCCCGGAATGCCAGATTCATCCAATATTCGTGATTCTGTTCAAACATCTGGCTCCAGCCGCCGCATCGGATCACAAGTTCTACTATTAACGCGTTTGGTACGCCCGGGAGGACTCGAACCCCCAACCTCTTGATCCGTAGTCAAGCGTTCTATCCAGTTGAACTACGGGCGCATGTGTAAACAGATAGCTTCGTTTCTGTTTAACAGGCACCAAATTTATAGTTTCATTTTTGACTTTCAAAGCAGTTTTTTAATTATTTTGTATTTTACTCGCGTGGTTTATCACTATATTCCGCTCTTGTCCGGGAGCCAATATGGATCGATACGAGAAGCAATATACAGACGCGCTGCGTTTTATCGATGAACGCGATAATTTCCTGATCACGACGCATATTAATGCGGACGGTGATGCTTATGGTTCAACCCTGGCAACCGCCTATTGGTTGCAGGCGTTGGGAAAGCGAAGCACCGTGGTTTTTCATGATTCTCCCCGGGAGGAAAAATACCGTTTCCTGAGGGGATGGGGGGATATTATCGATTGTCAGCAGGGTGCAGCCTCCCAATTTGATGCTGCGATTGTGCTGGATGTCCCCAACCGCAAACGCATCGGTGATGCGGCCGATTTACTGCCCCCGGCGGCGCACTGCCTGAAGATCGACCACCACCCTGAGGAAGAGCATTTCGCCGATTTCCGCCTGGTGGACACCGGCGCCAGTTCGACCTGCCAGCTGATCTATGAAATCGTTTGCCGGAGCACGGTGGCGTTTGATACGGAATTGGCTACCCTGATCTTCAGCGGGCTGATCTATGATACCGGGAGATTCTCTTTCTCCAATACCCGGTCGCGCGATTTTGAGATTGCCGCACAGCTGACCGCGTATGGCGTGCGGCCGAATGAAGTTGCCACCCGGCTGTTTTTCAGCAATAGTTACCAGACCATGAAAATCATCGGTTATGGGCTGGCGAACATGGAATCCTTTCTGGATGGCCGGATCAATGTCATTTATCTGCCTCATGAGATTGTCGCGCAAGCCGGGCAGGCAGATCTGGATGAACTGGCCAACTACAGCAGCGCGGTACGGGGGGGAGAGGTCGGCTTGTTTATGCGCGAAATAGATGGTGAACATTTGAAAATCAGTTTCCGCTCCCGGGGCCGGGTGGATGTGAATAGGGTCGCCCGCCAATTTGGCGGCGGCGGACACGTTCATGCGGCCGGCTGCCGCTGCCGGCTTCAGGGGAAACCGGATGATATTAAAATGCGGATCGTTGCGGAAATCGCGAAGCAGTTGGATACTTGATGCTTCCCGAAGGCTTTCGGGATGGATGTTGGATGGTTTGTTCCTTTGTTGTTAGCCAGCATCCAGCATCGCTAAGAAAGCCGGATAAATCTTCACTACAATACGGGAGCGCATGGTGGAAACTGGCAAGCAGCCGATTGTGCCGGTGCTGGCGGGATTGATTTACGACGCAGCCGGAAAACTGCTGATCGCCCGGCGGAAAGCGGGCCTGGCCAATGGCGGAAAGTGGGAGTTCCCCGGCGGTAAGCTGCAGCAGGGAGAATCGCCGGAAGCCTGCCTGGAACGGGAAATAGCCGAGGAACTGGGGATCTCGATTGCTGTAGAACGGCCCTATTTACTGGTGAATCATGAATACCCGGACAAATCGATTCTACTGATCAGCTATATCTGCCGCTTCCGCGGAGGTGAGTGGCAATTGACCGATCATGACCGGGTGGAATGGCGCAGCGCGGCGCAATTGACTGAAGTTGAATTTTCCGCGGCAGATGTGCCCATCGTAAATAAGATTATCGGTTGCGATCGATAAAATAAACGCTCATTTTTTGACCACCGGCACGAATGGATGACGATATTTCTGATAAATTTAGAATTGGCCTCAGGATTTCCGGCGGCCATCCGACCATAATCAAATAAGTATCTTCGACCAGGCCGCTGGGTGGTAAACGGTGGTAACGTGTTGTTTTTCATTAGGAGCGTGAGCGATGGATTTTAAACTGGTACAAGAGGACGGGTTAATTCGAGTGAATATTCTCGGCGCCGTCGACAATGAAAATGCCGAAGAACTCAAGCAGCATTTTCAGGAACTGTTGAAGCGCAATTTTGACGAGGCGGTTTTTGACCTGACCTATGTGCCGTTCATTACCAGCTCGGGCATCGGCAAATTGCTCATCTTTTACAAGAATATCGTTGCCAAAGGCAAAAAGATGCGTATCAAGGGCATCAACGACAACCTGCTGGAATTGTTTAAATCGATTAAACTGGACCAGCTTTTCCCCATCGAACCATAACGGCTGATCTTCCATGAACTACCATGAAAATTGCCTGCTCATTGTCGATGATGAAGCATTTATACTCAATATGCTGGCGGATTACTTTGCCGGGCTGTCCTACACGGTACTGACCGCCGCAAATGCAGAAGCGGCGATGAAGCTGCTTAATTCCGGGGAAAAGGTCTCGCTGATCATTACCGATATCGATCTGCCCGGCATCTCCGGCATCGAGCTGCTCAAGATTACCCGGGAAACCCGTCCGGAGGTGCCGGTGGTGATCATTACCGGCCTGAAGACCCTTGATTTTGCCATTTCGGCGATTAAACACGGTGCGCAGGATTATATTCCCAAGCCGTTCGAGCTCGGCGAGGTGCGCAAGGTCGTGGAAAAAGTGCTGCGTTACCGAAAACGATCTGAAAAAAAAGATCGCATCTTTCAGTATGCCAGCGCCATGAATATTAACTTTGATATTCCCACCAAAGACATCGATGCCAGCGTGGTGGCCAGCTACCTGGCGCGCTTTCTGCTGAATGCCGGCTTCTGCTCGAAGGACGAATTCCATCAGTTTTACGTCGCTTTTATGGAGACGCTGATCAATGCGATCGAACATGGCAATCTGGAATTGCCCTCCTCGATCAAGGGCAGTGATTTTGAGAAAATTACTTTTTTCGAAGAATTGCGCGAGCAGCGGATGAAAGCAGCGCCCTACAACGAGCGGATGGTGCGGGTCGCGTTTATGTTCAATCCCCGCTGTTTTTCCCTGACGGTGACCGATGAAGGGCCCGGCTTTGACTGGCAACAGTATCATGGGGGCGAGCGGCACAACTACCAGGTGAGCACCAAACCCTACGGCCGCGGATTTATGCTGATCCATCATATCATCGACGAGGTTTATTTTAATGAAAAAGGGAACGCGATTACCCTCGTAAAATCAAATGACGCCGAAGGATAAACCGCGGTTCCTATCACAGATATTTTTTGGGTTTTGTGATGTAGCATTGTTTTGCATTCAGGATGTTGTATTAAATTCCGGTACTAGGCATTTAACATGATAACCGGGGTATTGGATGAAACAGTATAAAATACTGGTTGTAGATGACGACTATGCCAGCCGCCTGATGCTGAAAAAAGCGCTGGAACAATATAGCTATGATGTGACCTTGTGCAGTAACGGTACTGATGCCTTAAACCTGTTGCGGGAGCAGAGATTCGATCTGGTGTTGACCGATCTGATTATGCAGGGGATTAGCGGGATCGATCTACTGGAGAAAGTGCGCGAGCTGGAATCGGATATCGCCACCATCCTGCTGACCGGCCATGCCTCGATCGAGACCGCGGTGCAGGCGGTGCGCCTGGGGGCTAACGATTACCTCCTGAAGCCGATCAATCTGGAGGAACTGCAGATCCGCATCAAGCGTGCCTTCGAGCGGGTGGAACTGGAACGGCGCCTTTATGAAGCGGAACGACAGTTGACCTATAATGCCACCATCGCGACCACCAATCATGAAATCAATCAGCCGCTTACCGTCATTATATCTGCGATTGATATGATCAAGATGGAGCTGCAGAAGCTCAACGTGCAGAATCCGCGCCTGGCCAATTATTTGCAACTGATGCACAAATCCTCGATGCGCATCGCTAATATCCTGAAAAAACTGCGTGAGATTACCCATCCGAAAATTCAAGATGTGCCGCTGGGGATGAAGATGATCGATATTCAGGAGGATCAGCAGAGTGTGACCCGGGGCGAGAACAGCCGTTATATCCTGGTGATCGAAGACGAGGAGAACCTGCGCCAGATCATCCAAACGGTACTGGATGAAGAATCCTACAAGGTGATCCTGGCTGAAACCGCCCACGAAGGTGTCGATCTCTATGAAGCGGATAAGCATCTGATTGAACTGGTCATTCTCGATTTCAACCTGCCTGACGCGGATGGCCTGCGGGTGTTGAAACGGCTGCAGGCGATTGATCCGGAGGTCAAAGTGCTCTTGACGTCCGGCTTTGATGTGGATAAATCGATCCAGGAAGCTCTCAACTGTGGGGCGATGGAATTTATTCGCAAGCCGTTCAACCGCCAGCAAATATTGGATACGGTGCGGAAAATTTATACGTTTAATCCGCGTTCGTCGTAAAATAAGGATGAAGGATGAAGGATGAAGGATAAAGAAAAAACAGGAGTGTCGTCTTAGTGCCTGCTTAAAAATATTGTTTTCATTTTCTTTTCTCCATCTTCCTTAAACCTTTATCCTTTAACCTTTATCCTTTTCTTAAAAAGCAAACCCAATGGCCGATCTTTTACAATTCCTGGGAGATGTTGACCAAAAGATATTCTTCTGGATCAATGTAACCCTGGCCCATCCCTACCTCGATGTCCTGTTTACTGCCATCACCAATAAAAAAAACTGGTATTTCCCCGGCGCGCTGCTCTGGATTTGGCTGATCTGGAAAGGCGGGCGCAACGGGCGCATTCTGGCCCTGCTGGTAATCCTGGGCCTGGTGCTGGCCGATCAGATCTCCAGCAGCCTGCTGAAGCCCGGGATCGGACGCTTCCGCCCCTGCAAAGTATTGGAGGGTTTCCGCCTGCTGGTGCACTGCGGCAGCCGCTACGGCTTTCCCTCATCCCATGCCGCCAATAGCGCCGTGGTGGCGGCATTGTTCTGCCTCACCTACCGGCGGGGCCGCTGGCTCTGGGCAGGGTTGACCCTGTTGATCGGGATGTCCCGAATCTATGTGGGGGTGCATTATCCCTTCGATGTGCTGGCCGGATGGCTGCTGGGGGGACTGATTGCGCTTGTGCTGGTAAAATTGACGGGGTTGATTTTACGTAAGAAATTTCCCGGTGTGGCGGGGTAATTACGGTGTTTAAGAAGTCTTTAATTTTTGATGTTGGATGTTAGATGTTGGGAATTCGTGGTAATGGCCATCTAAATTCCAACATCCAATATCGAACATCTTTCCCTGCTCAAGTCGACTCGATTTGTAGCAGCAAGCGGTTCAAATTGGCCAGCACTTGCCGGTCTTTCTCCGTCATCCGCCGGATAATCTCCTGAAAAGATATATGCCCTTCACTCTCATGCACCCCGGTGCGGCTCCAGGTTGCCGTCGGAGTGGCTTGAAGCAGTTGCAGCAGCGCTCTTCGCTGAGCGAGAAACACATCCACCAATTGGGAAAGCGGGAGGTGCTGGTGATGGTCGTTCTGCTTAATCTTCTCAACTTTGATGGTAGGTATATACGGATGCTCTTCCTTCAGAATCTTTTTCAGGCGGTACTCGATTACCTCCTCCTGAATGTCGGTTAGCACCCCGATTATTTCCCGGAGCTGGGCATTTTCGATGCCGGAAAGCGCCGGGCCGGGCGTCCGGGGAACATGCTGCAGCACTTGCTGGTACTGACGGGAATTTCCCTCGAGGGACCTGATCAGTTCTCTAACATCCATTGTTGTAACGCTTTCTCTATAGAATGATAACCAATATTACCGTTGTCTCCGGTCGTGACTTATGATGCCTGTCACAATAACCAGGCATGCCTTATTTGCTTTTTCTCTAGCGTCGATCGACGGTGCATTATGCCGGAAGTCGTTTATCGGAAGCCGCTATTTGAAAGATGCCAAAACGTCCGTACTCTATTATCTCGGAATATGCTCTGCAATCCTCGTGCCGTCTGAAGGTATCAGGAGCGAATCGGCGCCTGGTGATTGAAAAAATAACTAACGGCCCTGCTTAGGCTGTAGTAAGTGACTATTTTTCTATGACGTATAACTGCAACACCGTCGCTGAACGCCCCGGTACGCTTCCGACTGTAAAAATAATACACAGAAGAAATTAATGCTTCGAATTTCCCATCGCAATGCTTAAATTATCTGCCTTCATTCTTCACGAACAAAGGAGTTCTCATGGTAAACGAGCAAGACTTCCGGAAGATCTCGCAGCGCCTGGTGGCAATGGAAAAGGCGATGGTTGAATTTCAAAAATCGATTACGGCGATTCCGGCATTGAGCCCGGTGAATGACGGGGAAGGGGAGTGGGACCGGGCGATTTACATCAAACAATTTTTGCAGGATCAGGGGGTAACGGATATCGTAGAGATCAACGCCCCGGATCCGGACGCCAAGCAAGGTGTTAGGCCGAATTTGATTGCCCGGATCAAAGGCCACTCCGATGAAAAGACCATCTGGCTGATGGCGCACATGGATGTGGTCCCGGAAGGCGATTTAAAATTATGGGAAACCAATCCCTGGGAAGCGGTCGTTAAAGACGGGAAAATCTTTGGACGGGGGGTAGAGGATAATCAGCAGGGCCTGACCAGCAGCGTTTTTACCCTGCTGGCCTTCCTGAAGGAAGGGATCCGGCCGGCTTATGATCTGGCGGTGATCCTGGTGGCAGATGAGGAAACCGGGTCGGATTACGGGCTCGGCTATATCATGGAACATCACGCCGAGCTGTTCCGGAAGAGCGATCTGATCATCGTACCCGACGCCGGCGAGCCGGATAGCACGATGATCGAAGTGGCCGAAAAGTCGATCGCCTGGTTTCGCTTTCGCACCCTGGGCAAGCAATGTCATGGCAGCCTGCCGGAGCAGGGGATCAATGCCTTTTACGCCGCTTCCCATCTGGTGACCCGGCTCCATGCATTGTATGAGATTTTCGATGCGGAAAACCCGGTCTTTGCGCCGCCGATCAGCACCTTCGAGGCTACCCGGAAAGAGGCCAACGTGCCCAATATCAATACCATTCCCGGGGAGGACGTGTTTTATATGGATTGCCGGCTGCTGCCGCAGTATACCATCGAGGCGCTGTTTGCGGAAGTGCGGCGAATTTGCGATACGGTGGAGGAGGATTTTTCGGTCAAGATCGAGTTCGAGACCCGGCAATTGGCCCCGGCAGCGCCGCCAACCCCCAATGATGCCGAGGTGGTCGAAAAGCTGGCCCGGGGGATTAAGAATGTCTACCGGGTGAACGCCCGGCCGATGGGGATCGGCGGCGGGACGGTTGCCGCCGTCTTTCGCCGGCACGGCCTGGAAGCGGCGGTGTGGTCGACGCTGGCCGACACCTGCCATCAACCCAATGAGTTTTGTGTGATCGATTATATGGTTAACGATGCCAGGGTCTTCGCCCATGTTTGTCTGCAACAATAAGCGGCGGGAACAATTCTAAAAATCAACTTTTGATCGCAGTCTGCTGGTATTATTTTGTGCGCTGGATGATCAGGCATCCGTTTTATGGGTCAGGTATGTTCTACGATATGCATCAGGGAAAGAGGTGAAGAAAAATGATGCTGACGAGAACCGTGTTGCTCTTGAATCAGAACTATGAGCCTCTGGCGGTTTGTAATGTGAAAAAGGCGATCGTGCTGATATTCCTGGACAAAGCAGAGATCGTCGAGGAAGGCGACGGATGGATCCGTTCCGTGAATTACCGTATGCGCTTCCCCAGTGTGGTGCGCCTGACCCGTTATGCCCGGGCGCCGCAGCGGCGAATTTTGCTCAACCGTAAAAATTTGCTGATCCGCGACGACCATGAGTGCCAGTACTGCGGCCGCACCTCGCCGCCGCTGACCATCGATCACGTTATTCCGAAGCATTTCGGTGGCAAGGATACCTGGGAGAACCTGGTGGTGGCCTGCCTGCCCTGCAACAACCGGAAAGGCAACCGTACCCCGGAGCAAGCGGAAATGAAGCTGAGCCGGATTCCGAAACGGCCGAACCACTTCTTCTACTTTCAGCACTTCTTCGGTTGTAAAGACGAATTGTGGCGTCCATACCTGTTTCTAGACTGATCGGCTTAGGAAGGATTTGACGAGGATTGTGATGAAAGCACCGAAAAATAAACGTATTCTCAGCGGGGTGCAGCCGACCGGCATCCTGCATGTCGGTAATTATTTCGGGGCGATCCGCCAGCATATCGAACTTCAGGAAACCAACGAGGGCTATTATTTCGTGGCCAATTATCATGCCATGACCACGATCAGTGACCCCCGCATCCTGGAGGAGAATAGCCTGCGGGTGGCCCTGGATTACCTGGCGCTGGGTTTCGATCCGGAAAAAGCTGCGCTGTTTATGCAGTCGGATGTGCCCGAGGTAACCGAACTGGCCTGGATGCTCTCCACCGTCACCCCGATGGGGCTGCTGGAGCGTTCTCATGCCTATAAGGATAAACTCGCCCGGGGCATTACCGCCAATCACGGCCTGTTTGCCTACCCGGTGCTGATGGCGGCGGATATCCTGATTTATGATTCCGACTACGTGCCGGTGGGCAAGGACCAGAAGCAGCACCTGGAGATGACCCGCGACATGGCTGAAAAGTTCAACCTGGTCTATGGCGAGGTGCTGAAGATTCCTCGCGAGTATATCCTCCCCAGCGTGGCGGTGGTGCCGGGCATCGACGGCCAGAAGATGAGCAAGAGTTATGACAATACCATCGAGATCTTCGGCAGCTATAAAGCGCTCAAGAAAAAGATCATGAGTATCATCACCGATTCCACGCCGCTGGAGGCGCCGAAAGATCCGGATAAATCGGTGATTGTTGATCTTTACAAGCTTTTCGCCGCGCCGGCGGAAGTGGCTGCGATGCGCGAGAATTATCTCGCCGGAGGCTACGGCTATGGTCACGCCAAAAAAGCGCTGCTGGAAGCGATGTGGAGCTATTTCGAGCCGCACCGCCAGCGCCGGGAAGCACTGGAAAACAATCTCGACCACGTGCGGGAAGTGCTGCGCCAGGGCGCACTGCGCGCCCGCGAGAAAGCGACTGTGGTAATGGAACGGGTGCGCGATGCCGCCGGGTTGGTGCGCTGCAGATAATCAGTTGTCAGTTGTCAGTTCTCGGTGGACTCTGTGTCTCTGTGGCTATATTGAATATAAATTTTCCCCCAGGTTAAATAGTTATGTATCAAATTAAACTACCGGTATTCGAGGGGCCGTTCGATCTGCTGCTCTACCTGATCCGCAAGAACGAGATCGATATCTACGATATCCCGATTGCCCAGATCACCCGGGAATACCTGGAATATATCGAGCTGATGAAAATGCTCGACCTGGAAGTGGCCGGGGAGTTTATCGAGATGGTGGCCACCCTGATCCTGATCAAGGCCCGGATGCTGCTGCCCAATCCGGAGGCGGAAGATCTGGAGGAGATGGAGGATCCCCGGCGCAAGCTGACCCTGCAATTGCTGGAATACAAGCGTTTCAAAGAGGTGGCCGGCGAGTTGGAAACCCTGGAGAGTGAACGCCGGCAGTATTTTCCCCGGGCCAGCGCCGAGCGTAAGCGGGTGCTGAAGAGCCTACCGGATGAAGAGGAATTTACCATCGACGCCACTCTGTTCGACTTGCTCAGCGCCTTTAAGACCGCCCTGGATAATATGCCGAAGATTACCGTGCATAAGGTCAAGTCGATCAAGGTTAAGCTGGAAGACCAGGTGCGCCATATCGTCGATTGCTTCGAAGGTAAAAATTACCTGCTCTTCAGCGAGGTGGTGCGGGAAATGTCTGAGAAAATTTACATCATCGTGACCTTTATGGCGGTGCTGGATATGATGAAACTGGGGATGATCACCACCAAACAGAGCGATATCTTCGGCGAGGTCCGCCTGGTGCCCCTGACCGAAATCACTATGTCGCGCTATCTGAGCATGCGGGAAGCGCTGGAGGTGGGACCGGAGGGGGCGGTGGAAGCGCAGTGAGGGGATTGCTGAACGCTCATGCTGAAATATCGTGTAAAGCGTTTTTGCATGGGGCAAGGCGCATGGGGCATGGCGCCGGATTGTGCAAGCGCAGGTCCCGATACCCGCTCTGTAATACACCATGCCCCATGCGCCATGCAAAAGTTCTCCGCTTTACGTCATTTTCAGTACCGTCCTGCTAAAAACTGACATTCCCATCATGTAATGTATATCAATAAATTGATTCGATTTAGGCCCATATTAAGTCCGGCTGGGAAATACCGTTTGCGCGACGAATAATTCTACTCTTGCGCTTGCCGCGCGGAAGTGCTATTTTGAAAAGTTATGCGCCAATCCGGCGATTTGAAAACAAGTACGGGCGGTTCTTTGCCCATGTCATTGAAAGCGTATGGAAGCAAGCGAAAACAACATCCCGGCAGAGATTCCGGAATCCCAGGCTGCCGCCATTCTGGAGGCGCTGCTGTTCTCCAGCGAAGAGCCCCTGGCGGCTTCCCGGTTGCGGGAATTTGCCCCGGAACTGGCTACCACCGATATTAAGAAAGCGGTGCAGGCTCTCAATGAATGGTACCGTGAAAGCGGCCGGGCCTTCCAGGTAGAAGAAGTGGCCGGGGGATTCCAGATGTTCACCCTGCCCCAATACGCTGAATATGTCGAGCGGATGTATGCCAAGCGCCAGCAGAACCGCCTGAGCCCCAAAGCCCTGGAGACCCTGGCGATTGTTGCCTACAAGCAGCCGATCACCCGCCTGGAGATCGAGGAAATTCGCGGGGTGAATGTGGACGGGGTGATGAAAACCCTGTTGTCGCGTAACTTGATTACCATTTCCGGAACGGCGAGCACGCCGGGAAATCCCTTCATTTATAAGACCACCCGTAAGTTCCTTGAATATTTTGGCTTAAAGAGCCTGAAAGATTTGCCGCGGCTGAAAGAATTGGATGAGATTGTGGAGGCTGATTCGGAAATCCAGGAAAAATTTGGCGAGGCGTTTTTTAAAGAAATTGCACCAGAAATATTAGGAATGAAAGAAAATGAACTCTCTGAAAACAATGAAGTCGATGAAACCAATGAAAATGAGCAAGATGCAGAAAAACCAACCTGACGCAGCGCCCAGCGGGCAGATGATTCGCCTGAACCGCTTCCTGGCAATGGCCGGTATCGGCAGCCGGAGAAATTGCGATGCCTTTATTCTCGAAGGCCGAGTGACCGTGAACGACGCAGCGGTAGACCGGCTGGGCGTCCGGGTCGATCCGGAGCATGATGTGGTGACCTTCGACGGCCGGCGAGTGACGCCTCCCGAAGCGTATGTTTACATCTTGCTGCATAAACCGCTCCGCACGGTCACCACTGCCAAGGACGACCGTAAGCGGCGCACCGTGCTGGATCTGATCGGCACCGACCAGCGGCTGTTCCCGGTGGGACGCCTCGATTACAATACCACCGGCGCGCTGCTGATCACCAACGACGGCGACCTTTCCTACCATCTGATCCATCCCCGCTTCATGGTCAAAAAAGTGTACCGGGTGATGCTCAATAAGATGATCCGCCCGATCGATCTGCATCATTTCCAGAACGGGGTGATGCTCGATGACCGCAAGACCTCTCCCTGTAAGGCCCGTGAAATGCGCCGGATGGACAATCGCAGTTACCTGGAAGTAGAACTGCACGAAGGACGGAACCGCCAGATTCGGCGGATGTTCGAGACCCTGGGATATCAGGTGGAAGAGCTCTCCCGGGTCAATTTTGCCGGCTTGCAGGTCAATGATCTCAATCCCGGGGAGTGGCGGGAACTGACTGCGGGGGAAGTGCGCATGCTGAAGCGGATGGTGGAGGAGCAGAAGGACACGGTGCTGCAGAATGAAGATGTGTGAATGGGGTGATGGGTTTATGGGCGAATGGGTTGATGGGGAAAAACCGAACCCCACTAACCCATTCGCCCATCAACCCATTCACAAAATTCCTGTTGTTATTTATCCAACGTAGACTTGCCTATAAATTCCCTCAGAAAAATATGCCGATAGACATTCCCATGGCAGCGAAAAAAATTAAGATTGCGATCGACGGTCCGGCGGCGTCCGGAAAAAGCACTACCGCCCGGGCGGTGGCCCGCCGGTTGGATTATCTGTATATCGATTCCGGGGCGATGTACCGGGCGGTCACCCTGGCAGCCCTGGAGGCGGGGGTGCCCACCACCGATGAAACCCGGGTGGCGGAGCTTGCCGGAACGCTTGAGATCACCTTTGGCCGTAATAATGAAGCAACCGAGATCTACCTCGACGGGACCGATGTCTCTGCGGCAATCCGCGCCCCGCGGATTGTGGCCCACATCAACCCGGTGGCGGCCAACTCCCGGGTGCGGCAGATCCTGGTGGCAAAGCAGCAGTCGCTGGGGAAGTCCGGCGGGGTGGTGATGGACGGACGGGACATCACCACCGTGGTATTTCCCGATGCGGAATTAAAAGTATACATGCAAGCATCCGCCGAAGAACGGGCCCGGCGCCGGGTGGCGGAACTGAGCGTCAAGGATATCGCTGCCGACTTTGACGAAGTGCTGGCGAGCATCGAGCAGCGCGACCGGGCCGATCTGACCCGAATCCACGGCCCCCTGAAGCAGGCGCCGGATGCGATCGTGATCGACACCACCGCCCTGACCATTGCCGAGCAGGTGGAGAAGATCTACCGGCTGGCGCGGGACATTATTGAGCGCAAAGATTGAGCGAATATAATCCAAATTATCCGCCAAATTTGCATTTGGCCATTGGTTATTGGTTGTTGGCAAGCAATCTGGATTTCTTTGCCAAGAACCAATGACCAAGAACCAACAACCAATAACGATTCACAATGTATCGGATTCGGTTCTCGTTGCTACTCAAAAAAGTAATGCTAAAATTGAACATTACACTTGTTTAGATCATATACTGTAAATATATTTGACGCCTGACTAAGATGGAGGTGGTGCTTAGGAAAAAACGATACGAACTAATACTGCGAAGTCGATTAGGAGAATACTGTATTTTTATGTTTAAGCACCAGGGACTGCTCAAGGGGCTGGCTGCAAGTTTTGTCATCATTGCCTCCATTTTTGTCAGTGGATCTCTTCAGGGGCAGGGCTTCAAATTTAAACCGCAACCTCCGGGGGTGACGCAGATGATCGATCCCGTCTATACGGGATTGGAACGTTTCTACGTGGACTCGACCCTTTATAACCCCAATTTAACCTCTCTCAAAAAAGAAATCCGTCTCGACAGCACTCAACAGCACATTATTGTTGAGGAGACCCTGTTTGGCCGCGCCTACCGGCTGCCGCTGATGGCAGACCTGGATTATTATGTTGAACAGCGGATTCGCAGCGATTATCAGAAAGTCTGGCGGCAGACCCTGCGCACTTCCCATCAGAGCCGGCAAGCCGCCGGTTCAGGGGGGATTGAGCTGAACATCCCGGTGAAGATCCGCAGTAAGGCGTTCCGCCGGATCTTCGGGGGCGACCGGGTCGGGTTGCGGGTTTCCGGTAACATCAGTTTCGAACTGGCCGGCCGCACCGAAAGCCGGGAAGGCTCGGCGGTTTCCTCCATCGAAGAGCGAGGTAATTTTTCCCCTAAGTTCAAACAAACTCAGCAGTTCCGGGTGGAAGGCCGGGTGGGGGATAAGGTGACCGTCTCGGTGGACCAGAACAGCGAAGCGACCTTTGATTTTGAAAACACCCTGAAATTAACCTACGAGGGGGACGAGGATGAGATCGTGCAGCGGATCGAAGCCGGGAACGTCGCCCTCTCCCTTCCCTCGACCAACTATGTTTCCACCGGATCGAATCACCAGGGCCTCTTCGGGGTAAAGACCCAGATGAAGGTGGGCAACTTCAGCTTTACCGGCATCGCCAGCCTGGAGCGGGGGGAGAATGAAACGCTCTCGGTGGAAGGCGGGTCGCGCGAGCAGACCTTCCGGATCAAGGATTACGAATACATCGAGGACCGTTTCTTCTTCCTGGATGATTTTTACTTCCAGAATTTTGAGAACGCCATCGATGAGCAGACCATGATCCTGCGCCTGGATACCACCAACTTCATCCGCCAGCTTGACGTGTGGAAGACGACCAGCGCCATCGGCAACACCGAGTATGATGAAACCTTTTTTGCCTTTGCCGGCACCAATCCCGATTCGCTGCAGTCGGTGCCTCCCTCTACCATCCAGACTGCCCAGGGGCGGATCGAAAGCGGGCGTTTCAAACGGTTGGTGGAAGGCCAGGATTATAAATACGATTATCAGCGTGGTTTCCTGTGGCTCACCAGCCCGCCGGCATCCTCCGACGTGATTGCCATCGCTTACCGTACCTTCGATGACCGCCGGGTGGGCGATCTCTTTCAGGCGATCGATACCCTGGCGCTGGATACCATCCGCCTGCAACTGCTGAAAGCAAAGGCTCCGAAGCCGGATTATCCCACCTGGAACCTCTCCATGCGCAACGTCTATAACCTCGGTGCTTCGGGTATTTCTGCCGACGGGTTTGATGCTAAAGTGCTCTATTCAGTGACCGGGGAAGACCAGGAAGTGAACCCTACCGGGAAAACCTATAATTTCCTGATGGGGCTGGACCGCACCAACGAACAGGGGGTGGTGATCGCCGGAGGGGATAAGAAGGTTGACCTGAACAAACGCTTTATCTTCAATCTGCAGGACGGGTACCTGATATTCCCTTCGCGAAATCCGTTTAATCCCCAGGAAAAATTTACCTTCGAGGATGACCGGCGGGTGGATATCTATAATACCACCGACCGCACCAAGGAACAGGAAGAAAGCAAGTTCGAGATCGAGGTGACCACCACTTCGGTGTCCTCGACCTTCGATCTCGGCTTCAACGTGCTGGAGGGGTCGGAAAAGGTGACCCTGAACGGGCGCAGCCTGGCCCGCGACCGCGATTATACCATCGACTATTTCAGCGGTACCCTGGAGATCACCGCCCCGGAAGCCCGGCGGGCCGATGCCCAGGTGAATATCGACTATGAACGGGCGGCACTGTTCCAACTCGACAAGAAAACCCTGCTGGGCGGCCGCCTGGAATATCGCTTTGGCGAGCAGAATTTTATCGGTTTGACCGGTTTGTACTACAGCAAATCGACCCTCGATCAGCGGGTGCGGCTGGGCCAGGAGCCGCTCCGCAACTTCGTGTGGGATATCAACACCGCTTTGCATTTCCAGCCCAACTTCCTGACCACCCTGTTCGATAAGCTGCCGATCGTGGAAACTTCGGCGGAATCCAAGCTGAAGATCGAGGCGGAATACGCCCAGGTCAATCCCAATCCCAACACCTTCAACGAAAAGAAGCTCGGCGACAATGACGGGGTGGCTTATATCGACGACTTCGAAGGCAGCCGCCGTTTTACCTCATTGGGGATCCAGTACCGCATCTGGAGCATGGCGTCGGTGCCGGCGCATTTTCACCGTCTTTCCGATCCACGGATCAGCTACGGTCCCGGCGCCACTTCGCCAAACCCGATCGCGGTGCGCGATTATGTGCTGGAGAAAGACCTCCAGCGGATGGTTTTCAACTGGTTCAACCCTTTCGACCAGATCCGTACCCAGAGCATCTGGCCGGACCGGGATGTGACCGCCAGTTCCGGGACCACCACCAACGTGATGACCCTGCGCTGGCGCAATGACGGGGTCAGCCAGGACAGCGCCTGGGCAGGCATCATGCGCAGCACCGCCTCCTTTCCCGATCAGCAGAAAACCAAATTTATCGAGTTGTGGGTGAAAGGGGAAAAAGGGCAGGTCAATATCGATATCGGACAGGTGAGCGAAGATTACTGGGTGCGCGGCCGCTTTCCCGATCCGAATAATGAGAGTATCCTGATTGAATCTTATGCCAATCTGAACACCGAAGACCGCAACAACAACGGTTTGCTCGACCTGGACGACGCTAATTTTGAAGATACCGGGATCGATGGGGTGCGGGGCAGCGATAACAGCAATGTGCCCAATGATGCCGGCGACGACGACTGGGCCGATCCCCGCAACACCCAGCCGCAGTTCCTGCGCATCAACGGCACGGAAAATAACTCCGACGCCAAAGGAGCGCGCTTCCCGGATACCGAAGACCTCGACGGCGACGGCACCGTCAATACCTTCAACAACTATTTCAGCTATGCCTTTAATCTCGACTCCACCCTGGATAAAACCTTCCTGGCCAGCCGCACCGAATTTGATGACGGCACCCCGACCGGGTGGAAGCTCTACCGCATTCCCATCAAGCAATACCAATTCAAGATCGGCGATCCCGATACCACTTTCCAGCAGATTTTCAATGTTCGTATCTGGGTGAATGATATCGAGCCCACCGTCGGCCGTTACGATTCGGTGCGCATCGCCACCTTCGATTTTGTCGGCAACGACTGGGAAGAGATCGGCTTCAAGGGAAAAGACGATGAGCGGTTCGAGCTGAGCGAAAGCCGCTTCGGCATCACGGTGTATAACTCCGAGGAACATTCCGGCGATCCGACCAACTACCGCAGTCCCCCGAATGTGGAGGGGATTCGTGACCGCATCACCAAGGCGGTATCCAAGGAGCAATCGCTGGTGATGCAGTTGAAGCAGTTCCCGGTGGGGGCCAAGGTGGAGGCGAAAAAGCAGTTCCGGGAAAAGCTGAACCTGCTCAATTATAAGCGCCTGAAAATGTTCCTGCACGGGGATACCCGCTATGAGGCCGGGGCCGGCCTGC
Source organism: Calditrichia bacterium (assembly GCA_020635015.1). Lineage (GTDB taxonomy): Bacteria > Calditrichota > Calditrichia > RBG-13-44-9 > J075 > JACKAP01. Next base: position 101,857 of record JACKAP010000004.1, read on the forward strand.
GGGAGCAGGATCCGGTGGTGTTTTATGTGCGCTTTGGCCCGACCGACAAGATCTATTACGAATACCGCCAGCCGGTCTATCCGGGATGGCGGGAGTTGGAGATCGATTTCGCGCGACTGTCCGATACCAAGAACTTCCCGCTGCCGGCGGATTCCGCCGCTTTCATCTTTAATATTCCGGAGCCGGATTCGCTGCTGGAGGTGTTTTACCGCCGCGATCCCAAACAGCCGGAGAGCGAATTTGTGGTGGTGGGCAATCCCGGCCTGCATAATATCAATTACATCACCTTCGGCGCCTACAATTCGGGCGAGGAGGGTGCCTTGTTGGATAGCCTTTCCAATTATGAGATCTGGGTCGACGAGATGCGTGTTACCGGGGTGGAGCGGGAGAGCGGTACCGCCATGCGCCTGCTGACCGACCTGACGGTGGCGGATATCGGCAGCATCCGCGCCCAGTGGGAACTGGTGGATGACGACTTCCGCCGGGTGGAGCAGCAGTTTGCCAGCACCAACGGAAAGGACCAGACCCAGGAGAAACAATCCTATTTTGCCAGCCTGCGTCTGCACAAATTTATGCCGGAAAGCTGGGGATTCGAGATTCCCATCGATGCCAAGCTGACCCGGGCGCGCAATGTGCCAAAGTATTTCTTCAACAGCGACCAGCGCACCAATTACGCCATCGACGGCTTCGGCGACCGGATGAAAACCTTCTTCGGCCTGACCGATATCGATCCAGAGCTGGAACGGGAAATCACTTTCACCGAATCGCGCTCCATCGGCGCCACGCTTAAGCGGCGCAAGAAACCACGCGACCCCTGGCTGCTGAAGTATACGGTTAATGAGATCGTGATGGACGTGGATTATTCCGAAAAAGAGGCCTTCAACCCCAACAATGCGCTGGACAACAACACCGCGCTGAGCGGGCGCTTTTCGTACCAGATCCCCTTTGGGCGGGATAACTTCATCAAGCCTTTTGCCTGGATGGGCAAGGGCAAGCTGCTGCGCCCGCTGACCAGCCAGAAAATCTATTATACGCCCAACTCCGCCAGCATGAACTTTACGTTGACGGATAACGAAGACGTGCGCCAGAGCCGGGTGGAGGCGGACCTGCAGGCCGCCGGGGTCGGAGAAGCGCCGGTGCCCAACATCAATGTGCGCAATACCCGCAAGTTCTCGATGGGCTACAAATTTACCGAAAGCATCAGCTTCGATTATAACCGCGATTACCAGAGCGATGCCCGCCTGGATTCCACCAGTGACGCCCGGGCCAAGGATGTGCTGGAATCGATCATCCGCGAGGGAGATTTCGGCACCGATACCCGGATCACCCAGCGGTTCTCGGCGGGATATAATCCCAAGCTCTTCTCCTGGCTCGGCGCCAACTACCGCTACACCGCCAATTTTATCTATTCGCTGGATAACCCGCAGATCAATTCGCGCAGCTCCAACCTGACGGTCAATCACAGTGTCAGCGGCGACTTTAAGCTGGCGACCCTGCTGGAATCGATCTACAATCCTAATAAGCCGGGGCGTAACCGCGGACAGTCGGCCGCTTCCTCCTCCCGGCGGCGGGGGGGGCAGAACCGGCCCGGGGAGCAAAGCGGGAAATCTGAAGATGAAGATACGGTGAAGCAAACCGAGGAGAAAAAAGGCGGCCCCAAACCTCCCAATCCCCTGAAGGCGATATGGAGCCTGCTCAATTCCTTCAAGTCGATCTCTCTGGATTATAAGGATGACGCGACGTATGGCGATTTTAACCTGCGGGAAGTGCCGGGATGGGAATATCAATTCGGCTTCAATACCGGTGATCCCAGCCAGGGCAATCCGGATTTGAGCTTCGATAAGGTGGCGATTGCCCGGAGTATCCGCAAGACCCGCAGCCTCGACGGGAGCACCCAGCTGGACCTGTTCCGCAATATGAAGATCGGCCTGAAATATAATCGACAGAAAGTCGAAAATATCAGTAGCGATCAACGAACCGAGACGGTCAGCAATACCGTGTTCTTTACCGGCGACGATCCGGGTGGGCTTCCTGAAACTACGGAGGGAGACTCACTGTTGGAGGCCAGCCAGCCGGGCTGGTGGAACCTGATCCCGGACTGGCGGATCAATCTTTCCGGGGTGGAAAAGCTGCCGCTGTTCAATATGATCGCCAAAACCGCCAGCCTGGAGCACTCCCGTAACGGCAAATACAGCGAAACCACGCGGCGCGGGCAGCGTGATCAGGCCAGCTTCACCATGAACTATCAGCCGTTTATCGGCCTGACCATCAATACGATCTGGAACGTCACCGCCACCATCCGCAGCAACCGCAGCATCTCTTTCGACTATCGCACCGCCGGCGCCACTACCCGCCGGGAACAGTCCGGATTTAACATCAGCGCTTCCTACTCGGTCACCAAAGGGTTCAGCCTGCCGCTGCCGTTCCTGAAAAAATCGAAGCTGAATAACGAAATTCAATTTTCCCTGGCCTTCGACAAGAGCAACAGTTCCAACTTCTCCAAGAGCGTGACCGATACTGAATTCCAGGAGCTGGATGTCTCCGATACCTGGAAGCTGCGGCCTTCGGTAACCTATCGCTTTAGCCAGAAAGTCAACGGCACCGCTTTTTATGAGCAGAACAAGTCATTTAATAAGCGTACCGGAACTTCGACCTATAAAGAGTTCGGCATAAACGTCAACATTGCTATTCGATAAAGATGACATCGACGGTTAAAAAAGAATATTACGAACTTCAGCTTCCCCTGGAAGGCTTCGACACCGATGTGCTGTCCGGCTGGCTGCACCAAAACGGCTGTCTGGGGATCTACGAAGCGAGCCTGGAAGACTGGATTGTTTACTTGCCGGACGACTGGCCGCCTGCCCGGCTGGAGAACTTGCTGCAGGGGTTGATCTTGCTAAACCCGGCGGCGCAAAAATCTGCGCTTCGGCTGGACAAACTGCCCTACCAGGACTGGAACAGCGAATGGCGCAAACATTTCGAGCCGTTCCTGGCGGCAGACGGGGTGTGGGTGCGTCCCCCCTGGCGCGAGCCGGCCGGGGTGGAAGGAGCGATCGAGCTGGTGATCGACCCGCAGATGGCTTTCGGCACCGGGCATCATGAGACCACCCGGCTGATGATCCAGGTGATGCAGCAGATCCCGCTGGCCGGCGAGCGGGTGCTTGATCTCGGTACCGGCTCCGGCATCCTGGCGATCCTGGCGCGCAAGCAGGGGGCGGCGTCGGTGCTGGGCATCGACAACGATCCGGATGCGATCGACAATGCCCGGCATAATGCCTTGCTGAACCAGGTTGATCAGATAGATTTCCAGGTGGGCGACATCGGCTTGATCGGTGGCGATACCTTCCCGGTGATCCTGGCCAATATCCATTTTGAGGTGCTGAAAGATCTTGCCCTGCAATTTTACCATGCCCTGCCCGCCGGAGGCCGGCTGGTGGTCTCCGGGCTGCTGAAGCCGGATGTCAACCGCCTGTCCTACGTTTACAAACATGCCGGGCTGCTGATGCTCGACCGCCTGGATTTAAAGGAGTGGTCGGCAATTATTTGGGAAAAAAGATAAATCCGCCGGACTGCCGGCCGTTCTCCGGTGATGAATGGAGGGCGTTTTTTAAGACAGGAGCTTTGATTGATGCAACGAATCTTGAAATATGGTGCTGTCGCGCTGCTCGTGCTGCTCGTTTTAACTGCCTGCGAGGAAGAGCTGGGGCCGGTCGATCCGCTGCCGGATTTTGCCATTGAGCAGGTCAGCCTGCCGGCGCGGCTGAACACGGTCGGGAACCGCGCCTATGACATCGCCTTCCGGGTGATCCATCCCCGCGGCCCGGCGGCGGTGGAGAATGTGAGCGTGAGTTTTCTGACCAACGATCAGGCGACCGAACTGCTCAACCTGCCGCTCTACGACGACGGCGCGGAGGAACATCCCGATGACGGCGATGTCATCGCCCGCGACGGGATCTTTTCCAACCGCTTTGTGCCGGTGGCGGCCAGCTTTCCCCAGGGAAATATCCTCCTGCGGGTGGATGTGACCGATGATGCGGCCGTGCGCTACGAATTGGCGCCGCTGCCGATTACGGTGTTCCCCAACACTCCCCCCCAACTGCTGGCGATCAGCGCGCCGGATACGCTCTATGCCGGCAATCTCCCGGTGCTGTTTGCCGGTGAAGCGCAGGACGCCGACAGCCTGGTAGACCTGTCCACGGTGCAGATGCGGCTCAAGCGGGGCAATGCAGTGATCACCAGCTTTAACCTGCCGCTTGAGGAAGCGCTGGATTTTGACCGGGGACGCTTTGGCCGGCTGTTCGACTCCAGCTTTGCCGCTGGCCGCGACAGTCTCTATACTCTGGAATTCCAGGCGGTGGATCTCAGCGATGACGTTTCCAACACCCTGAGCCAAAGCATCTTTCTGGAAAACCGGCCGCCCACGATCGCGAATCCGGGCGTGCGCGACAGCATCAGCCTGCCGCCCGCCGGCAGTATCGATACCCTGCACGTCAAGCTCTCGGCCAACGATTCGCAAGGACTGGGCGATCTCGCTACAGTAAACTTTACCCTGACGCTGATCGGCGGCAATACCAACGGTCCGTTTGGCATGTTCGATGACGGCAGCGGAGGGGGCGTTGACAACGGGGATACGGTGCCCAACGACGGCCGTTACTCGCTGATCCTGCAACTGAATTCGGGCAATACCCCGGGCACTTACGTGTTCGAATTCCAGGCGACCGATAAGGTGGGACAGGTTTCCCCGCTGCTGACCGATACCTTGGTAGTACTGCCGTGATGGGTATACTAATTATCGAAGGCAAATGTAAATTAAGTTTCTTAAAGTTATAGATTCCTCGGCTAGCGCCTTCGGAATGACAACCCGGTGTCATTTCGAACGCAGCGAAGCGCAGTGAGAAATCTGTTGGGGCAAAATGTTGACTAATAACGAAACCGAAGAAATTAGCCAGGGTTATTCATGAAAAACTGTCTGTTTCATTTAATATTGCTAATATTGACGAGCGCTTCGGCCTATGGCCAGGTGGCGAAAGACTTTGTAATCAACGCTCCGGCGGCGGACCGCGGAGGGCTGGTCGGCAATGGGATTACCGATCTGAAATGGGTTGACGGCACGCTTTATGTCGGCACCGGTTTCGGTTTGAGCGCCAGCAGCGACGGCGGCGACAGCTGGACCAGCTACACGCCGGATGATTACGGCGGCCGGGGGGGCGTTTCCGCCCTGGATGTCGGCGCCGACGGCACCATCTGGATGGCGACCGCCTATGATACCACCTTGGATGAGGGGGATCTATCCGTGGGCGGAGGCATCCGCTTCCTGGAACCGGGGAGCGAGGAATGGGGTTTTATTCCCCAGCCGGTCGATGCCCGCAGCGATACCGCCAACGGCAAAAGCCCCACCACCACCCGGGTGCAGAACGTCAGCTTCGACCTGGCGGTGCGCGGCAGCGATGAGCTGTGGATCAGCAGCTTCGGCGGCGGGGTGCGCCGCTCCACCGACCGCGGTGAGAACTGGGAGGTGATCACCACCGACGGCCTGCCCTTTGGCTCGCTGGCCAATCTCAACCACCGCGGGTTTGCCGCGCTGGTCGATACCAGCGAACATATCTGGATCGGCACCGTGGGCGGCATCAGCAAATCGACCGACGGAGGGCAGAACTGGGAACGCTTCACCCATCTCAACCAGGAGGCGCCGATCTCCGGCAACTGGGTCATTGGGCTGTTCCACAACCCGGCGGATAACAGCGTCTGGGCTACCACCCTGCGCGCCACCGGCGAGACCGAATTTAATGCGATCAGCGCCACCTTCAACGGCGGGGTCAGTTGGGAACTGTTCCTGGTGGATGAGCTGGCCGACGGCACCTTTCCCCGCTACATCGCTTTCCATGAGCAGACCGTCTATGTGGCGACAGAAAAAGGGGTTTACAAGAGCGCCGACAACGGGGCCAGCTGGTTCCTGTTCCCGGCAATCCGCGACGCCTTGACCGGCGAAGGGTTGTTCACCAGCACCTTCTACTCGGTGGCGGCGGAGCCGCTGCCAAACGGGGAGCATCGTCTGTGGGTGGGGTCGGTGGACGGCCTGGCCAGCAGCAGCACCAATGGGTACGACTGGACGGTCTACCGCAGCTTTATCAGCACCCGTGAAAGAACCGACCCGGCGGTGTATGCTTATCCCAATCCCTTCTCCCCGCTGCACAGCGACCGGCCCTGCCGGTTTCAATTCGATATCAGCGAAGCCACTGAGGTGAGCATCGACATCTTCAATTTTGCGATGGAGCGGGTGACCACCCTCACCAGCAGCCAGAGCGCCCCCAGCTTTAACAGCTTTGATCGCGCGGTGGTGTGGGACGGCAAGGACAGCAACGGCCGGCTGGTGGATAACGGGGTCTATTTCTTCCGGGCGAAGGTGCTGAATGCGGTGACCTGGGGGAAGATTGTGATTATTAATTAGCTGGATGGGTGAAATAAGTTTAACCAATGGTGAATGAGTTCATGGGTGAATGGGTTAATGGGTAAAAACTGGTGACGTCGGGTCGAATCGCGATTCAACCCATTGACCCATCCACCCATCCACCCATTCACCCATTCACAACTAACCTCTTAACGGTGTAATTTATGGTACGAATTTTCGCTTTTGTATGTATACTGCTCTCGCTATTTCCCGCAACCTCCCTCCTGGCGGAAGGAAACGGCGGTTTTTCCGGATCTTTTCTGCGGATCGGCCTGGGGGCGCGGGGCATGGCAATGGGAAATGCCCAGGTGGCCAGTGCGGCCGACGGGTACGGGGTTTATTACAACCCGGCGGCCCTGCCCAGTCTCAGCGATCGCCAACTGGCGCTCTCCTACAGCAATATGTCGCTGGACCGCAAGTTCAACTTTGTGGGGTTCTCCCTTCCCCTGCCTCCTTATGCCGGGGCAGCGGCGGGCTGGATCAGCAGCGGAGTGGGCAATATCCGGGCTTATAATTCCAACGGCGAAGATGTCGGAGAACTGGAGCATGGGTTGCATGCCTTTTACGGCGCGTTTGCCGTCAAGGTGATTGCCCTGGCCCAGGCTGACGGCAACCTGACCAACCTGCCTTCGGACCTGATCAACATCGGGGTGGCGGTGAAGTTTCTGCGCGAGGGGATCAGCGATACCGAGGAATTTAAATATAACGGCTCCGGGCTGGGTTTCGATTTCGGGCTGCTGCTCAATCTGCATCGCAATTTTTCCCTGGGATACCAGGCCAGGGATATTAATTCCAGCCTGAGCTCGAACACCAATGATATCTTTGAGCGCGGATCGGATCTGAAAAACGCCTTCCCGCTGGTGCAAAAGCTGGGAGCCTTTTTCCGAACGCCTTTGAACGGGCTGGCGCTGGCCTACGATTTCGAATGGAGCGACAAAGGGGAAGAGAAGCACCATCTCGGCGCCGAATTGACCACGGCGATTGCCGCGGGGAGAGCGGGCTATGACAGCGATCATTTCACCCTGGGCGGCGGGCTGATCTTCAAAGCCTCCAAACGCATCAGCATGAAGTTGGACTATGCGTTTGTCGATGATGTGGAGGATGAGGGGATCAGTCATGTGTTTTCGTGGCAGTTTTTGTTCTGATGTTTGCTCGCTGCGCTCACGATGTTTGCCGGCTTTGCCGGCGATGTTTGCTCGCTGACGCTCGCGATATTTGTTCGCTTCGCGAACGATATTTGCCCTTCGGGCGATGTTTGTTCGCTTCGCTCACGATGTTGATTATTGGTTTTTAGGAATAGTATTATAATCGCGTGGTTAAATTCGTGGATATTCGTGGTGAAGTCTTTAATCGGTTCATCCGGTTCATCCGTGGCAAAAATAATGTTTATAATCATTAGGCAGGAAACTTTACATGAAACAGTTGACAATCATTTTTCTATTGGCCTGGGTGAGCGTTACGTTTGCCGGAAATGAGAACGAGGGCAAAACTGGTATGGCCTTCCTGAAGGTCGGGGTCGATGCCCGGGCGGCGGGGATGGGCGAGGCGTATACGGCGGCAACCAACGACGCCTATGCCACCTTCTGGAATCCCGCCGGGCTGCTCTCCGCTACCCAGTCGAATGTGGTGCTGATGCACAACCGCTGGCTCTTCGATGTCAACAGCGAATTCGGAGCGGTGCAGTTCCGCAAGCAGAAGTCCAGCTTCGCTTTCCACGTCTACAGCTTCAACGTGGGCGCTATCGAGGTACGCAATATCCCCAGCACCGATCCTCTGGAGGAAACCAGCGCCCACTATGCCTCGCTGGGATTTTCCTATGCCCGCCAGCTCGGCAATACGCTCGATGCCGGCGTTACTGTAAAATACCTTTATGAAAAGATATTTATTCATTCTGCCGGAGGGTATGGTCTGGATCTGGGGGTGAATTACCGCGGGCTGGGGCAGAATCTCTTGTTGGCCGCAGCGCTGCAGAATCTGGGATCGATGGGCGAGCTCGACCGGGAAGCGACCGCTCTGCCCGCCTTGCTGCGCGCCGGGGGGCGTTATCAGTTTGCCAATCCGGTTGGGCCGCTGGAGCTGCTGGTGGCCGGCGATGCGGTGCTGCCCTTCGAGGAGAACCTGCGGGTGCACCTGGGTCTGGAAGCGGGGCTGTGGCAGCAATTGATGTTGCGCGCCGGCTATATGAACGGCTACGAAAGCCGCAATGTCAGCTTCGGCATCGGGGTGCGTAAGTCGGCCTTTCATTTCGATTATAGCTATACTCCCTTCAGCGACGACCTGGGCAGCGGCCAGCGCTTCTCGCTGTTTTTGGCGATATGAAATGGGTTGATGGGTGTATGGGTGTATGGATGTCGGTGCGTAGGGTAGGGTCGCGACCCTACCCTACCTCGGTTTTTTCCCATTAACCCATCAACCCATTATCCCATTAACTGTCGCAAGTAATCTCAATAGTCCGAAATAACGTTCGAGTCCACCATGTCCTCAAAAATCATTGTCTACTGCGACGGCGCCTGCGCCGGCAACCAGAACCAACGGAACATCGGCGGCTGGGGAGTGGTGATCCGCCAGGCAGGGAAGACCCGCCGGCTTTACGGGGGGGAGAAGAACACCACCAACAACCGCATGGAGCTGACCGCCTGCATCAAAGCCCTGGAAGCGGTTGAAGGCGCGGAAGCGCCGATCGAGATCTATTCCGACAGCGCCTATCTGGTAAACTGCTTTCAGCAGCGCTGGTATGTCAACTGGCAGCGCAATGGTTGGAAGAACGCTAAAAAACAGCCGGTGGAAAATCAGGATCTTTGGCAGCGCATCCTGGCGCTGGTCGGTAAAGCAAAGGTAAGCTTCCATAAAGTGAAAGGCCATGCCGGGGTAGAGCTGAATGAACTGGCCGACGGCCTGGCCAATCGCGGGATGGATGAACTGAACCGGTATCCCGCCGGGTTTTCCAAAGCGGTGGGGGAGGATGAGGAGGGCCCGGGGGAGCCTGAACCGGCTACAGCAGAGGACGAGCGCCTGCGCTACCGGGCGGTCGAGGGCGGCTACCTGCTGCGCCTGCAGCGCGGCGCCCGGGTGATGGAGACGCTGAACAGCTTCATCCTGCGCCGGCAGATCGCCGGCGGCACGGTAAGCGCCATCGGGGCGCTGGAAGATGTCGATCTGGGCTATTTCCGGCTCTCCGACCGGCAGTACCTGCGCCAGAATTTCCCTGGTATCTACGAGCTGATCTCGTTTATGGGAAATATCAGCTATGTGGAGGGAAAACCGTTTGTGCACGCCCATGCCACCCTCGGCGATGAACAATACCGGCCGGTGGCGGGACATTTTTTTGACGGTACGGTTGCTGTCACCATGGAGATTTATATTCGCACCTTCAGTGAAAAAGTCGTTCGCGAAGCAGATGACGAGACCGGGTTGAAATTGCTGGCGCTGTAGAATGAGTTAAAGAACATTTGTCTATTATCAAGCATGATTGCCACAGAGACACAGAGCACACAGAGAACTGACTACTGAAAACTGATAACTGCAAACTAACTCAGTGATCTCTGTGCCTCTGTGGCAGTCTTTAACAAGTAAATTTGATGATCGATCCTGAGCATTACGGATCTAGTGAAGGAGAATTATACTATGTCTACCGTAGTGGTGGTTCGTAAAGGCGACAGCGCCGCGATTGCCGGAGATACCCTGACCACCAGCGCATCCCTCAAGATGCTTTCCAAATATGAAAAAGCCAACGACAAAATCTGCCGGGTGAACCATTCCTACATCGGCTTTGTCGGCAGCGCCGTGACCAAGCTGGTATTCGAAAGTCTTTTCAAGCATGAGAAAGAAAAAGGCAAGCTGAAATTTGACGGCCAGGTGAGTATCTTCGAAGCGTTCCGGAAAATCCATCCGATCCTGAAAGAAAAATACTTTCTCAACCCCAAGGATGAAGAGGATGATCCCTACGAGTCCAGTCAACTGGATGCGCTGATCGCCAATAAACACGGGATCTTCGGGGTCTATTCGCTGCGGGAAGTGTTTGAATACAAACGCTTCTGGGCGATCGGCTCCGGGCAGGATTTTGCCCTGGGCGCAATGTATGCGGTGTACGACCAGATTGACTCGGCGGAAGAGATCGCCCGCATCGGGGTCACTGCCGGGTGTGAGTTTGATAAAAATTCTTCCGTGCCCTATACTCTCTATTCCCTTAAGTTGAAGAATGGAACCGGGGAAAGCAATGGGCATGAAGAAGCATAAATGGATTTACTGGATCAAGCTCTTTGCCGGACTGGGCCTGCTCTATGTGGTCTATAGCAAGATCAACAGCCGGGATTCAATCCTGGCGGCGTTCCGCGCTACCGGCTGGCGCTATATCGCATGGTGCGCCGCCCTGCTGCTGCCGAACATCGCCCTGGCCTTTGTGAAATGGCGCTATTTGTTGAAGAACCGCTTCTCCGGCATCCGCAACCGTCAGGTGTTCGGCTCGCTGCTCTTCGGTTATACGCTCGGCCTGGTCACCCCGGGGCGCCTGGGCGAACTGGGGCGGGGGCTGTTTTTTCAGGACCGCGACCGGGTGGTGATTACCGGACTGGCGGTGCTCGACAAACTGGCCAACCAGTTGATCATCTTCACCCTCGGCAGCCTCTCTCTGGGAGCGATGATCCTGTCCCGCGATCTTTTTCAACTGTCCTCCCGGCTTCCGCTGCTGCTGATCACAGCGCTGCTGCTGTTGGGTGCCTGGAGCATTATGCTCAATCCCGGCCTGGTGCGGCGGCTGCTCCGGCGGCTTCAGGAACGCTATCCGCAGATGCCGCGGCTGGCCTCCCTGGCCAGCGCCTTCGATAATATTTCGTTTAAAGACGCCCTGGCAGTGTTTGCGCTGACCCTGCTCTGGTTTCTGGTGATCGTGTTGCAATACCATGTGCTGGTGTTGGCCCTGAACCGTCCGGCATTTGGGGAATCGCTGCAGGCAGTGTCGGCGATGCTCTTTATCAAGACCCTCTTGCCCTTTACTTTCGGGGAACTGGGCATCCGGGAGGCGTTAGCAGTGTATTTTTACGATCCCTTCGGGGTGTCGGAAGCGGCGGTGTTCAATGCGGCGATTATCGTATTTCTGATCAACTTCCTGCTGCCGGCCCTGGCCGGGATCTACTATGTCTTCCGGGTGCGTGAAGTCAAAAAAGCCTCCCGCAACGCCGATGCGGCGGTAAAACCGGCCGATACTTCCGGCGAAGCCTGGCAGAACTTTTAGGAGCGGAGGATGTGGGAATACTTGTTCTTGGGCCTGTCTCTCTTTTATGCCGGGCTGATCATGTTCTTCTTCAGCGGTATTTTACGGGAGCGGGGGCGCCGGGAACCGCCTTCCGGCTGGCAGCCGCTGGTGACGGTGGTCGTGCCGGCACGGGATGAAGCCGCGGGCATTCACCGCACCCTGGAGAGCCTCGCCCGGCAGACGTACCCTGCCACCCATCTGGAAGTGATCTTTGTCGATGACGATTCCCGCGATGCAACCCCGGCGATCATTCGCGATTTTATCGATACCCGCCGGCTGGCGCATTTTCAATTGCGGACTCACCATAATGACACTTTAAAGCGCACCTACAAAAAAAGCGCGGTGGCTTTCGGAATTCACCATTCCAGCGGCGAGGTGATCCTGACCACTGATGCCGACTGCAGTGTTCCTCCGGACTGGGTGGCCTCGATGGTGCGCTGCTACGCTCCTGATACCGGGTTGGTGGCGGGACTGATCACCTTCGACCCGGCAGCGGAGCGCAACCTGTTCCACCGCCTGCAGACCCTGGAATTTGCAGGATTGGTGTTTGCCGGGGTAGGGGCGATCGGCAACCGCTATCCGCTGATCTGCAACGGGAGCAACCTCAGCTACCGCCGGGCCGCCTTCGAGGAGGTGGGGGGCTTCGGAGGGCATGAGCATGTTCCCTCCGGTGATGACGATCTGTTTATGCAGAACATTCACCACCATACCGAATGGAAGATCCGCTATAATCTCGACCGCGCCGCCATCAACCTGACCACACCGATGGACACCCTGGGGCAGTTCCTCAATCAGCGGGCCCGCTGGGCATCCAAAAGCACCGAATACCCCGGCTTGCTGACCTTTCTGCTCCTGTTCCTGCTCTATCTGTTTTATTTGATGCTGCTGATCTTGACCCCGGTCACGCTGCTGGGCTATTTTTCATGGAAATTCCTACTCGCGGGATTCATGCTGAAGCTGATTCCGGAATTGCTGGTGATCTACCAGGCGCTAAGCGTGCTGGGCCGCCGCAAGCTGCTGCGCCTGCTGGTTTGGGCGGAGGCGGTGCAAATTCCCTATATTGTCCTGGCCGGTTTCGCCGGCTTTTTCAACTTTTTTCGCTGGAAGCAAAAATGAAGTTTTACAAACGGCTGGCCGACATCTTTTACGCACCGTTCCCGAATATCTGCTGGAAATATCCCCCTTACGAGAATACCGTCTACCTGACCTTCGACGACGGCCCTTACCCCCCGCTGACCCGGCCGCTGCTGGCCTTGTTGAAACATGAGCAAATCCCGGCCACCTTTTTCCTCTCCGGCGAAAGCATCCACCGCTACCGCCATGACCTGGAGGGGATCGATTATAGCGGCCATCAACTGGGGAATCATCTTTATCATCATATCCCGCTGTTTGGTCTGAAAACCCGCCGGCTGGTGCGGGAGATCAATCTGACCGACGAGTTGATCCTGAAGCATTGGAACCGGCTGGTGACGGTGTTCCGCCCGCCCTACGGGGTGTTCAGCCCCCAGCTCTTCCCGGCGCTGCAGAGCACTTCCAAGAAGCTGGTTCTCTGGACCTCCATGGCTTATGATTTCAAGTGGGATAAAGGCAGGATCCTGAAGCATCTCTACTACGTGGTGCATGCCGGCGACATCGTGGTATTTCACGATGCTCCGCAAGCCGAGAAGGTGCTGCTGGAGGTGCTGCCCCCGTTTATCCAACACTGCCGGCGGAAGGGGTGGGGGTTTGGGGGAATACAATAGATCCTGGATGCTGGATGCTGGATATTTGCTCGCTGTCGCTCGCGATGTTAGTTCGCTACGCTCACGATATTTGCTCACTTCGTTCGCGATGTTTGCTCGCTGTCGCTCGCGATGTTGACTACAGATGATAAGTTCTTGCAATTATTCCCCGCATTTTCAAGGCGGGGACAGATTGGCGAAGCGTCCAGCAAGCCAATCAGGGGCGGTTGCCCCCCAGTTTCGTTCTGCGCTCCACGCCCTCCGCATTCGGTTCACTCCGCATTCCGAAATCCGCATTCCGCATTTGACTTCGCGGTCCCAAATGCTTACCTTCAGTGCCGGATAAAACCGGAAAAAATTGCTGCAGCAAATTTATCCCGATATTGCAATTCCCGCACCTGCCGTATAAATTTGGCCGCGTCCGAAGACCGTCAATTTTAAAAACAAGGAGTGTTCGCAGTGTCATACGTCCACCTGCATAATCATACCGAATATAGCCTGCTGGATGGGGCCAACAAGATCAAGAAGATGGTTGCCAAAGCCGTGGAATACCAGATGCCGGCCCTGGCGATCACCGATCACGGCAATATGTTCGGCGCGCTGGAGTTTTACAAGGCGTGCAAGAGTGCAGGGATCAAACCGATCATCGGGATGGAAGCCTACATGGCCCCCGGCGCGCGCACAGACCGGAAGGCCACCGGGGTCAACGGCCGTACCGCCTATCACCTGGTGCTGCTGGCCAAGAACAACCGCGGCTACCAGAATCTGATGAAGCTCTCCAGCACCGCCTTTATCGACGGCTTCTATTATAAGCCGCGGATCGACTGGGAATCGCTGAAGCAGCACAGCGAAGGCTTGATCGTGCTTTCCGCCTGCATGAGCGGCGAGATTTTCTCTCATCTCGACAGCGGCGATAAGCAGGGCGCCATCAAAGTGGTGGACCGCTACCGGGAAGTGTTCGGCGATGATTACTACCTGGAGATCCAGGATCATCACATTCCCCAGGAAAGGGGTTATGACAACATCTACAAGCTGGCAAAAGAGATGGGCGTGCCGGTGGTGGCTACTAATGATGTGCACTACCTGGAAAAAGGACATCACGATTCCCATGACGTGCTGATCTGCATCAATTCCGGGAAAACCGTCAACGATCCCAAGCGGATGCGCTACGGCACCACCGAATTGTATTTGAAGAATATCGACGAAATGTTCAAGATCTTCCCGGATAAGACCGACGCGCTGGAACGCACCCTGGAGATTGCCGAGAAGATCAACCTGGATATCGAGTTAGGGGTGCACAAACTGCCCCAGTTCCCTCTGCCGGAGGAAGACCAGGCGCTTACCCTGGACGACTATCTGGAGAAGCTGAGCTTTCAGGGCGCCAAACGCCACTACGGCGAACTGAACGATGCCCTGGTGGAGCGCCTGAAGTATGAGGTGGCGGTGATCCGCAAGACCGGCTTTGCCGGCTACTTCCTGATTGTGCAGGACTTCATCAACTACGCCCGTTCCCAGGGAATTCCGGTGGGGTTGGGGCGGGGCTCCGCCGCCGGCAGCCTGGTGGCCTACGCTCTGGGGATCACCAACGTGGATCCGATCCGCTACGATCTGCTGTTCGAGCGTTTCCTCAATCCCGAGCGGGTGACCATGCCGGATATCGACATCGATTTCTGCTTCGAGCGCCGGGAAGAGGTGATCGAATACGTGCGGCGCAAGTACGGGGAAGCCAACGTGGCCCAGATCATCACCTTCGGCACCATGGCTTCCAAGGGGGTGATCAAGGATGTGGCCCGGGTGCTGGAGATCGATTATGCCGATGCCGACCGCATCTCGAAAGCGATCCCGGTGCACCAGGGCAAGCCGCTGAAACTGGAGGAGGCCTTTAAGGCGATCCCGGAATTGGTGGAGATCGCCAAAAACGGCAATCCCCGCTACCAGGAGCTGATCCGCCATGCCAAGGTGCTGGAAGGGCTCTCCCGCCATGCCTCGGTGCATGCCGCCGGGATCATCATCGCTCCGGACGATATTACCAACTTTGTGCCCCTCTACCAGACCGAAGATCAGAACAAGAACAAGGTGGTCACCACCCAGTTTACCATGGGGGGCTGCGAGGAGATCGGGCTGCTGAAGATGGACTTCCTGGGCCTGCGCACCCTGACGGTGATCAGCAAGTGCGTGGAGATGGTGGCGAAAAGCGGCACGGCGATCGACATCGACAAGATCCCCCTGGACGATCCCGCCACCTACGAGATCTTTTGCGACGGCAATACCGTGGGGATCTTCCAGTTCGAGAGCAAGGGGATGCAGGAATATCTCCGCAAGCTGCAGCCCAACCGCATCGAGGACCTGATCGCCATGAACGCCCTCTACCGGCCCGGCCCGATGGAGAATATCGACACCTACATCGACCGCAAGTTCGGGCGGCAACCGATCGAATATCTCCATCCCCTGCTGGCCCCGATCCTGAAGGAGACTTATGGGATCATCGTCTACCAGGAGCAGGTGATGCGCATCGCGGCGGACCTGGGCGGCTTCAGCCTCGGAAAAGCGGATATTCTCCGCCGGGCCATGGGGAAGAAGAAGAAAGACATCATGGCCAGGATGGAGGTGGAGTTCATCGAGGGCTGCGCCAAAAAGAACATCGACAAGAAGACCGCCAAGGCCATCTATGAATTGATCTTCAAATTCGCCAGCTACGGCTTCAATAAGTCGCACTCCGCTGCCTATTCGATCCTGGCCTACCAGACGGCCTACCTCAAGCGCCATCATCCGGCGGAGTTTATGGCCGCCACCCTTACCTCGGAAATCAACGACCCCAAGCGGATTATTGTGCTGATCGAGGCTTGCAAGAAGATGGGGCTGGAGGTGGTCCCGCCGGACATCAACTATTCCGGGGCGCAGTTCGAAGTGCCGGAGCCGGGCAAGATCAGCTTCGGGCTGACCGCCATCAAGGGGGTAGGGAAGGGGGCGATCCAGAATATTCTGGAAGCGCGGGCGCGCTGCGAGCCCTTCAGCGACCTCTACAAATTTTTGCAGGAGGTGGATCTGCGCGCCGTCAATAAAAAGGTGCTGGAAGCGCTGATCCAGGCCGGGGCGCTGGATTCCGTGGAGGGGGCCCGGGCGCAGAAGTTTGCCGCCATCGAAACCGCAGTCTCCTTCGCCCAGAAGTTCCAGGAGCAGGAGAAGAATAAATCGCAGATCAGCCTGTTCGAGATGATGGCCGGACCGGACAGCAACGGCAGCGATGAACTGGTGCAATATCCCCCGCTGCCCAATATCGATGAATGGCCCCTGCAGGAGCGCTTGAACCGGGAAAAGGATCTGCTCGGCTTCTACATCAGCGGCCACCCGATCGATAAATACAGCAATGAGATCGGCCTGTTCTCCAATCTCGACTGGGAGAATCCCGACACCTACCGCCCCGGCGCCATCGTGAAGACAGCCGCGATGATCAGCAACCTGAAGCGCCATATGGACCGCAAGGGGCGATTCATGGCCTTCGTGACCTTCGAGGATAAGTTCAACAGTTTTGAAGGGATTGTTTTTGCCGGGATCTACGAAAAATTCAGCCAATATCTCGATACCGGCAATATTGTATTCGTGCAGGGCAAGGTGGACGACCAGGGTGACAATACCTTCAAGATGCTTTGCGATGAGATCATCCCGATGAGTGAATCGCGCAACCGCATGGCCGACTCGGTGAAGCTGCGGGTGGATACCGGGAGTATTTCGATTGATAAGATCGACCGGCTGCATCAGGTGATCCGCGAGCATCCCGGCTCGGTGCCGCTGAAGTTCGAGGTGCACACCGAAGGCAACGGCGCCGGCCTGCTGCTGAAGTCGCGCCGTTTTAAGGTGCTGCTGACGGATGAATTCCTGAAAGAAGTGGAGGGGATATTGGGGAAAAACGGGGTGATGCTGGAATAAGATGATGGGTTAATGAGTTAATGGGTTGATGGGTAAAGACTTGTTCGACGCTTCGCGTCGAATGCAATTCGTGACGCTTTGCGTCACATCAACGGAAAGCTTGATTCACAGTGAAAGCAGTGATACAACGAGTATCCGAAGCCAGCGTGACGGTGGATGGCGTGGTTACCGGGGAAATTGGCCCGGGACTGGTGATCCTGCTGGGCGTGACCCATGGCGACGAAACGGCCGATGCAGATTATCTGGTGGATAAAATCATTAATTTGCGTATATTTAACGACGCGGAAGGCAAGATGAACCGCAGCCTGGGCGATGCCGGGGGAAAGCTGCTGGTCGTTTCCCAGTTTACTTTATACGGCAATACCCGCAAGGGCCGCCGACCCAGCTTTATCGAGGCCGCTGCGCCGGAACTGGCGGAGCAGTTGTACGACTATTTTATCCGGCAGGCGAAAGCGAAAGGCGTGGGGGTGGAGAAAGGTGTTTTTGGGGCGATGATGACGGTGAAAATTTTCAATGACGGCCCGGTAACGATCATCATTGACAGTGGTGAACGCCATGCTTCGCGTAATAGCGCCGGCGGATGAAACAGGACTTATACGATATTGAATAATATATAATGAGCCACAGAGCCACAGAGAATGAATGAATAATTTATAAAAACTCTGTGACCTCTGTGTCTCTGTGGCAACATAAGATTAGGCGTGCATTATAACATTGCGGTTGATTATATAAAAGACGGAAACCGAATGAACTTCTTTCACACGATGATCGAGAAACTGCGGGATCTGGAAATTCCCGAACGCTACCGGCAACTGGTATGGTGGCAGAAGTCCCTGGTTTGGCTGGTAAGTCTGGTACTGTTGGTCCTGTTCATGGATTATCTGGTGATGCCCTGGTATACCCGCCTGGGCGAGGAATACCAACTGCCGGATGTGACGGTGAAGCAGATCAGCCAGGCGCAGGATATTCTGCGGGAGGAGGGATTTAAGCCGATCGTACAGGATTCGGCCTATGATTCGGACTATGCCCCCGGTGTGGTGCTGCGCCAGAATCCTGAACCTTTCACCACGGTCAAAAAAGGCCGGCGGGTTTACCTGGTGGTCAGCAGCGGCGAGAAGCCGATATACATGCCGGACCTCATCCGGGAGAGCCTGACCAATGCGGAACTGCGTCTGAAAGAGATGGGGCTGGTGCTGAATCACAAATACCTGGAATTTTCCGAAGCCATTCCCTATCCCGGGGTAGTGATCCGCCAATCCGTGCCGCCGGGCGATCTGGTGCGGGCGGGGAAAGGCGTTAATTTAACCGTCAGTCTGGGTCCCCCGCCGGATTCTCAGGAGGTCCCCCGGCTGGTGGGCAAGAGCCTGGAGCAGGCCCTGAAGGAGCTGGAAGCGGTGGGCATACCCCGCGACAGCATCGCGGTGCGGGAATCCTACAAACCCAATCTGGTGCCCTTCACGGTCATCGCGCAGTCGGTTCCGGAGAGCACCCCTTCCATCGATGTGGGGCGGATTGAATTGACGATCAGCACCGATGAACTCTCCCGGCGCGGGCAGGGTGGCGCTAATGAGTAATTTCCTGCTGCTGCCTTCGATCCTCGCTGCCGATCACGGCCAATTCATCGCCGAGATGGCTACGGTCGATCTGCCGGCGGTCGAATACCTCCATGTGGATGTAATGGACGGTCATTTTGTGCCCAATATTACTTTCGGTCCGAAGGTGGTCGCCTCCCTGAAGGCGCATACCCGCTTTAAGCTCGACTGCCATTTGATGATCGAAAAAGTGGATGATTACATCCCGGCTTTTGCCGCGGCCGGCGCGGATATCATCACCATCCATGCGGAAGCCACCCACCATCTCCAGCGCAGCCTGGCGCTGATTCGCGAAAAGGGGGCAAAAGCCGGCGTGGCCATCAATCCGGCTACTTCCCTGGAGAGCATCCGCTGGGTGCTGGAGGATATCGACCTGGTGTTGATCATGAGCGTCAACCCCGGTTTTGGGGGACAGGCGTTTATTCCCGCCGCCCTGGAGAAGATCCGCGTTCTGGCAGAACAGCGCCGGAAGGAGAACCGGCATTTTATTATCGAAGTAGATGGAGGCATCGATGCGCGCACCGCTCCCCAGGCGTATGCCTCCGGCGCCGAATTCCTGGTCGCCGGCAGTGCGATCTTCGGAAAAAAAGATCGCCGGGCTGCCATTGCAAAACTCCATCAGGCGGTAGAAACGGAGAGACAGAAGCTTCAGTCGCTGTACACTTGATGTCCCGCTTTGTACTCCGGGAGTAGCTCAGTGGCAGTAGCAGTGGCAGGAAGTTGACTGCCACTGCCACTGCTACTGCCATTTGAATAACCCGGTGTCAAAGATGATCGGACAGAACTTGACCCCACAACGCCCCGGGAGACCTGACCACCCATGCCTTTTCAGCGCGAATACCGACAGATCAGCGAATGGATCCGCCACTGGTCTAAACAGGAGAGCATCTGGATCCATATCTGCAGCGAGGATCCCGGCGCCCGAAAACGCTTGCTCGCCCTGCTGGGTAAAAAATTGTTTACGCCCTTTTCAGAATATTTTCAGTATGATTTCCACCATTTCCCTTTTCACGACTGGCGCCATGTCCGGGAACTGCTCCGCCATATCCTGCAGCATCACGAAGCGGACTTCCAATCTTATCTGCAGCAATTTCCGATTCATCTGGAGGGAACGATCCGCCAGGCGCTGCACCCCGATGACGCGCCGGCTGGCGAAACCCGTGCCGATGATCGCTGGGAATTGCATTTCCTGAACGAATTCATGCGGTACCGGGCCGGACGCCAGCCGCAACTGGTGTTGTTGGACGGTTTTTTTGAGGGAGCGGGGGAACCGCGGCAACAATTGCAAAGCATCCTGGGAGCGCTAAAGGACTTTCCGGTATGTTTCGTTTCCAGTGGCCCGCGGGAATTTCGCGGTGCGGGCACCATCGCCAATTTTCACCAGATTGCGCTCGGCAAACGCTCGGTGCGGGAAACCGAGCAACTGGTGGCAAAGGTGTTGGACACCGACCCCATCGCCACCCGCCTGATCACCAATCAGCTTTATGTTAAATCGGCCGGGCAGGCGCAGTTTATCCGCTTCATGCTGGAAGCCTTTTACCGCCCCCTGCTGGAGAATGCCGGCAGCGATGTGGTCGGTGAACTGGACCTCCAGCGTAAGCGGGTCAGCGGCGAGTTGCCGGATATTTTTCAAGCATTGTGTGATCAATTGCCCGCGAGCCTTTCCGACCTGCTGGCCTTCCTCAGCCGGCTGGACGATCCCTTCCCGAAGTCCCTGCTGCTGACCCTGCTCAAACCGTTGGGATTCGGGAAAAAAGCCTATCAGGCGTGGCTGGATAAAGGGTTGATGGATGAGGTGCGCTGGCTGGGGGAAGATTTTGTGCAGATCAGCTGGCAGCCCTGGAAGGCGTTCCTGCGCCAGCATACCTCGATCGAACGAATGCGCACGGTGCTGGAGATCCTAAAATCCCGGCTCGGGCGCCGGCCGCAGCAGTTTCCCCTGGAACTCTCCAGCCATTTCTTCGAGGCCGGGGATCATGAGACGGCGCTCACCCTGGCTTTCCAGGAGGCCCAGGACTTTGAGCGCTTTGGAGAAGGCCGCCGGGCGTTGGAACGCTATGCCTTTTTGCGGCGCAACCTGTTTCGCTTTCCCAGTAGGGAAATAGCGCTGGCTGCGGTGCTGAAAAAAATGGGCCTGCTGCAGAAGCAACTGGGATTATACGAAAACGCTTTTGAATCCTTCCGGGAACTGCGCGAGAGCCTGAAGCGCAGCCAGCGGGAGGAGTGGATCACCGTCAGCCTGGAGATGGCCGATGCGCTGTTCCAGATGGATGCCCTTTCCGAGGCGCTCTACCAGATCAAAGAGATCAAGATCAAGGATTCGGTATCATCATACGCCTATGCCTTTTCCAATATCCTGATGGGGGAGCTGGAGCAAAATTTTGGCCATGCCCGCTACGCTTTACGTTATTACGAGAAAGCGCTGGCCATCCTCCCCCGGGTGCAGGATGAGCGGCTGATGATGCGCCTCTATGCCATCCTGAAACAAATTTACAGCGGGGCGAATGATCTGGACAAATATATCTCCCTGATCGTGCAGATCAATCAGTTGCTGCCGGACACCTCTTCGTTCAAGCCGGAGATTCAACTGGAGCTGATCAAGTGTTATGTGCACCGGAATGACTTCGCGGCGGCGCTGCCCCATGCCGTCGCCGCCTTCCGGCATTCGCGAACGGTTTTTACCCCGCGTATTGCCGCCCGGGTTCGGCTTTACCTGGCAGAGATCTACGGCTATTTCGGCAAATGGTATCTCTCCCGCAGCTACCTGCGCAGGATCTGCCAAACCCCGGTGCTGCTGGCCCATCCGCGTTTTCAGGTACAGGTGATGACCACCCTGGGAATCGTAGAAAAAGAGCTGGGACATTACGGGGCGGCGCTGGAACTGCTGCAGCAAGCCCTGGACGTCTGCGAGCGCCAGCGGCTGGTCCGGGAAAAATACCAGATCCGGGTGCATTTGGGACATATTTATTTGCTGGTGCACGGCCTGATGCGGGCGCGGGATCATCTCAGCGAAACCCTGACCTGGGCGGAAGCCGCTCAGGATGAGGCGTTGATCATTCAGGCGTCGCTTTTCCTGGCCTCCTATGATTTGCTGCAGGAGCGGCTGGATTCAGCCCGGAACTACCTGCATAAGGCAAAGACCACCATCAACCTGCTGAACAATCCCTTTGACCGCCTGAATTATCTCTACTACGAGGTGCTGTATTTTCTCAAGACCGGTGAGTTGGAAAAAGCCCGGACCACGGCGGAAATATGGGAAACCGATACCCGGGGGATTGTCAAATATGAGAACCTGGCCTACTGGCTTTCCGGCAAGGTGCTGCTGCAGCTTGGCAAGCTGGCCGCGGCAGAAAAGAAGCTGCTGGCCGCCTGGCAGCGCAGCCGGCAGTATCGCCTGCCTTATCTCACCTTTCAGGTCTCGCGCGACCTGGAGGCTCTGGCCCGGGCGGCGGATGATCCCAGGCGGGCGGAACGCTATCACCGCCAGGCCCGGGAAGCTTTTGGCCAGTTGATTGCCGGGGTCAATGACGAGATCCTGCAGCGGCAGATCGAGGAGTCGCGGGAGTATGAGGGTTTTTTGGGGCTGGAGGGGTGAGGGGACTCGCTTCGCTCGCGATGTTTGCGCTTCGCGCGATATTTGCTCACTTCGTTCGCGATGTTTGTTCGCTTCGCTCACGATGTTTGCCCTTCGGGCGTCAGTGGGTTTTGCTGTCATTGCGAGGAGCGGAGCGACGAAGCAATCTCATGCATGGGGCTTCCAATGGTCTTTGGGGTCCACATTCTCGTAACGGCCGATACCTCTAGAGTAACGTTTGCAGCCCCTTGCGTGAGATTGCCGCGCCGCACAAAACGCGGCTCGCAATGACAGAACCTAAGCATTGCTGCAATAATCACATCACCGAAGGCATCAACGCGAGCGCAGCGAGCAAATATCGCCGGCGAAGCCGGCAAATATCGTGAGCGAAGCGAGCAAACATCGCGAACGAAGTGAGCAAATATCAATCGCTTCCCGCTAACCCTTTGATGCATCTCCTGCCGCCATCACCCACTCCAAAAATTCCATCAGCGCTTCCGTCTGGCGGGGGCGCGAGTAGATTTCCAGGTTGGCGTTGCCGTAGCGTTGGCTGAGCAGGGAGCGTGATGTCATCCAATCGGCCAATACCCGTTCGATGCCGTCGACATCATCAGAGGCCAGCACCTCGCCGGCTCGATTGTCGCGCACCAGGCAGGCGAGGTCGCTATTCTTGGGGCACAGCGCCAGCACCGGCTTGCGCAGGTAGAGATATTCGTAGATCCGGCCGGGGGTGACCTCTGCGCTGCCGGGGAGGTCGCCGTCGATTGCCAGAGCCAGGGCATCGAAACGGGCGGCGAGCGCCAGCGCCTCCCGGTGCGGCCGGTAGGGGATAAACTGAAGGAGGGGATCAATTCCCATCTCATTCACCAGGGTCAGAAAATCCGGCGACCATTTTCCGACGAAGCTGAGGCGGAAACGGCTGGGGAGATCCGGCTCCCGGGCATAGCGCTGCTGCAGGGCGCGTAGCAGCGCGGTCGGGCGGTTGCCCTGGGAATAAACGGTGCCAAGGATACCCAGCTCGAAACGGCTGCCGTCGGATGGTTGGAGATTGATGCCGGTAAAATCCTCCGGGTCGTAACCGTTGCGGATGGTGTGGTGCGGCCGCCCGGAAATGCTTGGAAATCGCCGCAGGTAATGCGCCTCCAGGGCCGGATTGACAAACAGCAGGGCATCGGCGCTGCGCAGGCAGCCCGCCTCCAACCGCCGGTTGAGCCGTTCCTGCAGCCGGCCCACCCGGGGGAGGTAGGGATTCTCGCACCAGGCGTCGCGGAAATCGAGCACCAGGGGAACGCCCAGGATACGCCGGGCTATCCGACCGATCAGGCCGGTGGTGAACGGGGGCATGCTGGCCACGAGCACATCGATGCGCTGCCGGCGGTGCAGCCCCCACAGCTTCAGCAGGGCAAAGGGAAGCCAGAGCAAGCGGGAATCCGGCACGAACAGCGACATGGCGATTTTTCGCACTCGCCCGCTGCTTTCCCGGGGCGACGCTTCTTCGCGGGAAGGCCGCCGGCGCCGCCAGAAATGTTTGAATAGATAAATGAGACGGAACGGATCCAGCGAACCGCTGCGGATCACCCGCACCTCCGGCGGGATTTCCGCAGCCAGGGTGGGATCGCTGGTGTAAAAATAGCTGGGCCGCACGGTTACGACCGTCACCTGAAACCGCTGGTGATCGAGATATTTCAGGAATTTGGTGATCCGCTGCACCCCGCCCCCGCCCATCGGCGGAAAATAATATTGGAGGAAAACCAGGTGCGGCTTAGGGGCAATGCTTTTGGATCTGCGCCACCAGCTCATTCAGATCATCGTCCCCGTTTACATAGTCGGTCTCGTCCGCATTGATTTCCAGAATGAAAAAATCTTTCCGGGCCCGGGCGATCCAGGCGTCGTAAGCCTGGTTCAAATAAGCTAGATAATCATGCTGAATACTTTGTTCATACGCCCGTCCGCGGCGTTTGATACGCCCAACAAGGGTATCCAACGAGGCTTTCAGGTAGATAATGATGTCCGGTTTCGGCAGAAACGGCACCATATTGTGGAAAAGATCCCGGTAACAATTGTAATCGCGCTGGTTCATGTGCCCCTGCTCATAAAGCGATTTGGCAAAGATCTCCACATCTTCATAAATCGTGCGGTCCTGAATGGCATTGAGCCCGGACTCGGAAATTTCCTTCTGGCTGCGGAAGCGGTGCGCCAGGAAATAGATCTGCAGATTGAAACTCCAGCGCGACATATCCTGATAGAAATCATTTAGATAAGGATTGTCGATTACGCTTTCATAATAAGGTTTCCAGCCGAGCGTGGCGGCCAATTTTTCGGTAATCGTCGTCTTTCCAACGCCGATGTTGCCGGCAATTCCAACCAGATAGTTTGATTTTTCCATATCGTGCTAACCGTAGTCCTTTCCGTCGGGGTCATTTCTCCAATTGAAATACAAAGGTTTCGTAGATTCTGAATTTGACCGGTTTCCCGCGAACGGTGCCCGGTTGGTAGCGGTTGCGCTGAACGGCCTGTTCGGCGGCAGCGGCAAAGAGCTTATCGGTGCTGCTGAGCACGGTGATACTCTCCGGCTTGCCGTCACGCCCGACAATCACCCTGATCTGCACCTTGCCTTCAAAGCCGGTGCGCTTGTAAACTTCCGGATAAACCGGCAGTACCTGATTCGCATATTGGCGGCGTCCGCCGTCTAGCATCGCTTCCGGAACCGGCTCTTTGATCGGGGGATCGGCCGGATCTACGGCTGGTTTTTCCACATAAACAATCAGCGTTTCCCGGAGCGCCGGCGTCGCGATGGGAGGCAGGTCTTCCGGGTCTATCAGGGTGCTGTCAACCAGCGGAGCGCCATTTTCCGCCAGGGCGGCAGAGTCGGCAATGCTGCCGGCGGAATCCGCCTCGGCGTCTCCGTTCCCGGTTTGCAGTGCTGCGCTCGTGTTACTGCTGCCGGCCGGGATCACAGCGGTGCCGTTGCTGCCGAGAGAGCGGTTGACGGTTCCCAGGCTGTCCCCGGCAATGCGGGAGGTGTCAACCGGTGCGGTGGTGGGAGGAGAGGCCGGCGGCGATGGGCGGCGGTTGTTGACTGCAAGTGCCGGGGCAGCGCGAAAAATCGGATCGAAGCGCACCTTGCCAAAAGCCGGATCGTCTTCCTGGTCGATGATCAATCCCGGGATCTCCCGGAGATCGGCCGAGCCCCAGGTGTTGTTCTGGGCGAAGATGGGCCGGGAGGAACGGTTGTTGATATCGGCTGCCAGGTTGTCAAAAATCCGGTTGCCGCCGCCGGAGCCGCCTTCCACCGGAGGCGACTGGCCCAGGTCCGGCTGGGACCGGTCAAAAATGATCACTCCGTTCTTGTTGTTTCTGATCGTAGTGCCGCTCACCACCGGTACCCCCGCCAGTTCGCAGTTCAGGCCGGCAAAGCCGTTGCGCACCAGCACGCAGTTCTCGATCACCGCCGCCGAGCGGATCTCGCAGCTAATCCCGGCGTAATGATTGTAGCGCACTTCGCAGTCGATAATTTGAGGAGAACTGCCGTAACAGGTGATGCCGTTATATGCGTATTCGATGATGCAATTGCGCAGGATCGAGGGCTGGGTGCGGTTTTTCAGCACAATGCCGTGCCAGTCGCCAACCTTCGGTTTAGCGGTGTAGGAAGTAAATAAGATCTCTCCGCCCTTTTCCAGACCGTTGGCCAGGAGGGTGCCGTTCACGATGATCTCGATCTTCTCCGGATCTTTGCCGGAACGGGTTTTGTCCCCTGCCGCCTGGATCAGAATCCGGGTGCCCGGTTCAATCGATAGGGTGACCCCTTTGGGAACAACAATGTCCCCCTCCAGCACGATCCGCCCGAACCAGCGGGTGTTGCGGTCAATCTCCCCGCTGTAAAAGGTCTGCCCGGCCAGCAGGATCGGCAGCCACAATCCCAGCAGAAAAGTTAATCCTTTCAAAAATTCCTCTCACAAAAGCCCACATTCTGTCATTTATACCCGGAGGTGGCATCGGCCCGCAAGAAACGCTAAGCCGTCGCCGGGATAAAAGGGTAATGAACCGCTAATTTAATCGATTCCGCCAGGATATCACAGACTTAATTGTACTTTTTTCCGGGGCTTATTCGAAGACCGGTTTTTGAGGCTGTTGAGGGAGGGGCTTCTCGACGCCGACACCGTGAATATAGGCCATCTCTCCTCCCAGCAGGCCGGTGCGGAAAAGAAATAGCAGACTGATCAGGGCAACCAGATAATAGAGCCATTTGATTTTTTTCTGAAATAAATCGAACTGGATGAAGCCGAAGCGTAGCGCGCTGGTCAGGATGAACAGCCACATGGCGCTGGTGCCGGTATTGCGATGCTGCCGTACCAGCTGGCGGGCGCTGCGCGGGATATCCACTACCTCATAGGCATGGCTGCCGGTCAGCACCGCCCCGATGGCGCTCAGGGTGCCGATCACCAGCAGAATGCCGGCAATCTGCCAGTAGTTTTTCTTCTGGGTCAACAGGTAGAGAAAATCGCATACCACCGCCACTGCAAGGAGCACGATTGCAAAATGAACGATGATCGGGTGCAACAGGTACAAGGGGCTTACCTCATTATATTAGATTTTACAATATGCTCATAATTGTATTAGATTTTACAATACGCTCATACGGAGGTGTATGTGGTTTTTTTTGCATGGTGCATGGCGCATGGCGCCGTTGGGTTGTTTTATCCAGTTTTTTACCATTATTCAGAATTTTTCCTTTTTTCCTGCTGATTTTTAAACAACTTTCTATTACTCCATGCCCCATGCCCCATGCCCCATGCCCCATGCCCCATGCCCCATGCCCCATGCATTACGCAATATTCATCATATCAAACTTTCCGGCAAACGCTTCTTTAAAATGCGTCCGCACCACATCATGCTGAGGCAGGCGCAGATGGGGATCCTTCGCGATGATCGCAAACGCATCTTTGCGGGCGGTCTGCACAATCTTTTGATCGGTGACCAGATCGGCATATTTCAGATCCGGCATTCCGTGCTGGCGGGTGCCGAAAAACTCCCCGCTGCCGCGCAGGCGCAGGTCCTCCTCGGCGATGACGAAGCCGTCATTGGTCTTCGTCATCACCATCATGCGCGCTTTGGCAACATCATTGATTTCCGGGGGGGTGATCAGGATGCAGTAGGACTGGGCCCGCCCCCGCCCCACCCGTCCGCGCAACTGATGGAGCTGGCTGAGGCCGAAGCGCTCAGCATGCTCGATCATCATCACCGTGGCGGTGGGCACGTCGACCCCCACCTCGATGACGGTGGTGGCGATGAGCATGTGGATGCTGCCGCGCTTGAAATCGGCCATGATCGCTTCTTTTTCCGCCATTTTCAGTCGGCCGTGAAGCAGGGCCAGGCGGTAGTTGGGAAATACCTGTTTTTGCAGATAATGATAGGTCTCGGTGGCTGCTTTGAGATCGAGTTTCTCCGACGCTTCCACCAGGGGGTAAACCACATAGGCCTGCTGGCCCGCCGCCAATTGCTCGCGGATGAAGGGATAGACCCGGTTGAGGCTGTTGTCGGTGCGCCAGTAGGTCTGGATCTGCTGGCGCCCGGGAGGCAGCTCGTCGATTACCGAAACGTCAAGGTCGCCATAGATGGTCAGGGCCAGGGTGCGGGGGATCGGGGTGGCGGTCAACACCAACACATGCGGATGGCGGCCCTTGCGGATCAGGCTGGCGCGCTGCATCACCCCAAAGCGGTGCTGCTCATCGATCACTGCAATGCCCAGCTTGTCAAAATCGACCGCCTCCTGGATCAGGGCATGCGTGCCCACCACCAGGTCAATCTCTCCGGCGGCAATCTGTTGCTGCAGGTGCTGCTTCTCCCGCTCCGGCATGCTGCCGATCAGCAGGGCCAGGCGCAGTTTCTCTTCGGCTAATAAGGTGCTGAGGTTGAAAAAGTGCTGCTGGGCCAGGATTTCGGTCGGCGCCATCAGTGCAGCCTGGTAGCCTCCGCTGATGGCCAGGAACATCGCCAGCAGCGCCACCACCGTCTTGCCGGAGCCGACATCGCCCTGCACCAGGCGGTTCATCGGATGGCCTCCGGCCAGATCACGGCGGATCTCCTCCAGCACTCGAAGCTGAGCTTTGGTGAGCCGGAAGGGGAGGGCGTCCAGCAGTCGCCGATAAGTGGTGTCTTCGCTGGAAATGGTGAAACCACTGATTGGGGAAACGTAAAAATGCTTGCGTAGAGCCATCAGCAGCTGCAGGTAGAACAGTTCCTCGAATTTGAAGCGCCGCCCCACCTGGGAAAGTTGGTCCATCGATTCCGGGAAATGCATCTGCGAGTAGGCCTCCTGGCGGGAGAGCAGCCGGTAGTTGCGCACCAGGTAGGGGGGGAGGGTTTCCGGGACGCTGCGCCCGTAGCGCTGCAGCGCGGTGTGGATGATCCGGCGCAGGCTGAAGTTGCTCAGGCCGACTTTCTTCAACTCCTGGCCGGAGGGATACACCGGGATGATCTGCCCGGTATTGAGCGGGTCGCTCTCTTCGCTCAGGATGTCGAAGCTGGGGTGGGCGATTTGCCAGGTGTGATAGCGCACTACCTTGCCGCTGAAGGCCACCAGCTGATTTTCCTTAAACATCCGCGCAAAGGCGTCGGCCTGCTGGAACCATACCCCTTCCAGCACCCCGCTGCCGTCCTCGATACGCACCAGCAGGCGCCGCTTGCCGCCGCGCACCACCCGCTTGGAGATCACCGTGCCGACCACCGTCACTTCTTCATCGGGCAGAATATCGCGGATCCGGCGCACCGTGCTGCGGTCGAGGTAGCGGCGGGGGCGATATTCCAGCAAATCCCCCAGGGTGGCGACCCCGGCCTGGTTGAGCACCTCGGCGCGGCGGGGGCCAACCCCCTTGAGATACTCCACGGCGATGTTCAGCGGGTTTTGATTCATTGGGCGGTTAGTTAATGTATTGTGAATTAAGCGCTTTAATGTTTAAAATCCGTTCTTAGCCGTTGGTTATTGGTCATTGGCAAAGACTGTCTTGACCAAAAGCCAACAACCAATTACGTCTTGAAAAGTGCAATAAATTTAGTATGTCGGGCAGTTAACCCCTGCTTGCCGGCGGGTTGCCGGCCGGCCGGGTTTCCGATTCGATTTTCCCGTCGGCCAACTGGATGATCCGGTGGGCCTGGCGGGCGATCATATCGTCGTGCGTGACGATGATGAAGGTATGTCCATATTTCTCGTTCAGCTTGCGAATCAGGTCAAACAGGATCTGGCTGTTCTTGCGGTCGAGATCACCGGTGGGCTCGTCGGCCATAATCAATTGGGGGCGGTTCATCAGCGCCCGGGCGATGGCCACCCGCTGCTGCTCGCCGCCGGAAAGCTGGTTGGGTTTGTGCTCCAGGCGGTGGGCCAGTCCCACGTCGGAGAGCAATTGGCTGGCGTAGTTCGCATCATCCTCCCAATGATTGCCCTTGATCATGCGCGGGATCAGCACATTCTCCAGAGCGGTGAATTCTGCCAGAAGATGATGGAATTGGAAAATAAAGCCGATGTTATCGTTGCGGAAGCGGGCCAGCTTCGGTTCGCTGTAGCGGAACACATCCTCACCATTGATGTTCAACTGCCCCGCCGTAGGTGTATCGATGGTGCCGAGAATATTCAGCAAAGTGCTCTTGCCTACCCCCGAGGCGCCCATAATCACGGCGATCTCCGCCTGGAAAATATCCAGGTTCACCCCCCGGAGCACCTCCACCTCATTGGGGCCGGAGTAGTAGGTTTTACAGATGTTGCGGGCTTCTAAGATGACGGCCTGATTCTGATGATCGTTCAAATGCCGGTTCCTTCTTTACCGAAAGTTTGGTGTTAATGGCACGCAGATTACACAGATCCGACAGATTTCCGCAGATAAGACATTGTTGCATTGCTACGGTTAAAAGAGTAGTTAGATATAGTTGTTCAGATATCAGAAGTGTAACCATTTAACAATGTAACCATTTAACCCTGAACATAATCTGTGAAAATCTGTCAAATCTGCGAAATCTGTGTGCAATTCTTTAGTCTATTCATACCGTATCGCATCCACCGGACTCAACCGGGAGGCCTTGTACGCCGGGTAGGTGGCGGCCAGTAGGCAGAGCACCAGGGCGATGGCCGATACCACCGCGAAATCCAGGGCATGCATCTCCACCGGCAGCTTGTCGATGATGTAGACCTCCGGCGGCATGCGGAAAAAGCCGAATTTCTGCTGCGCCCAGCACAGGCCGTAGGCCAGGATGTTGCCGAAGATCATGCCCAGAATTCCGATAATTAGCCCCTCCAGCAGGAAGATGCGCATGATCCCTTTGGAGGCGGCGCCCATGCTTTTCAGGATGCCGATCTCGCGGGTTTTTTCCATCACGATCATGATCAGGGAACTGACGATGTTAAACGCCGCGACCATGATGATCAGGCTGAGGATGATCGTAAACAGCTGTTTCTCATATTCCATCCAGCTATAGAGGCTGCGGTTCTGCTCGAACCAGGTGTTGGTGGTGAAGGGGTAATTGCCCACCTTATCCTCGATCAGCGGGGCGATCTCATCCGCCCGGGTGTAATCCTTCAGTTTGATATCCAGCCGGGTGACCCCTCCGGGCATGTTGAACAGCTTCTGCGCTTCGCCGATGTCGATGTAGCAGAGCACCTTGTCGTATTCGTAAAATCCCAGCTCGCTGATGCCGGTCACGATAAACTCCTGGGCCTTGGGGCTGGACATGATGCTCGCCTCCCGGGGCAGCGACCACAAGATGACCCGGTCGCCGGGCTCGAAGATAAACAGGCTTTCCGCCAGGTAGCGTCCCAGGATGATGCCGGGTAATTTGCGCCCTTCGTAATCCTGGAGACCCAAATCGAACTTGCCGGAAACAATACTCTCGGGCACATTGCTGACCTGGGCGGCGCTGGCCGGATCCAGGGCGCGGATCGCCACCGGCTGATTGTTCTCCTTGAAGCGCAGCACGCTTTCTTTGATAATCATCGGCGAGACTCCGGTCACCCCGGGCACAGTGCGCACCGAATCGGCCAGGCGCTGGTAATCCTCGATCGCGTGACTGTAATATTTGCGCAGGTGAATATGGGAATCGGCGCTGATCAGGCGGGTGCGCACCTCGCTCTCGAAGCCGTTGAAGGAGGAGAGCACGATATTCAACGCCGCCACCCCGATGGTCACACCGATCAGCGATACGTAAGTGATGATCGAAATGAAGCCGGTACGCCGTTTGGCGCGGAAGTAGCGGAGGGCAAAAAAGGTTTCGTATTTCATGCTATTCATTCTCCGGGCGCATCATTGGAAACAGCAGCACATCCCGAATCGATGACTGATCGGTCAGCAGCATGGTCAGGCGATCGATCCCTACCCCTAACCCGGCGGTGGGGGGCATGCCGTATTCCAGGGCGCGCAGGAAGTCTTCGTCGAGCACCTGAGCCTCATCGTCGCCCCGTTCGCGCAGTTTCATCTGGCTCTCGAAGCGTTCCCGCTGGTCGTCGGGATCGTTCAATTCGCTGAAGGCGTTGCCGATCTCCTTGCCGGCGATGACCGGCTCAAAGCGTTCCACCAGGCCGGCATGGCGGCGATGCTTCTTGGCCAGGGGCGAGAGTTCCACCGGGTGGTCGGTGATAAAAGTCGGCTGGATCAGCTTCGGCTCCACAAATTCGCCGAAGATCTCGTCGATGATCTTGCCGCTGCCCCAACCCGGTTCCACGCCGAGATGCAGTTTGGCCGCCGCATCCCGCAGCGCTTTTTCATCCGCCTCCTGCAAATCCATCCCGGTATGCTCGCGGATACCCTCGAAGAGCGGCAGGCGCTTCCAGGGCGGGGTGAGATCGATCTCATGCCCCTGGTATCGGATCTGCATGGTGCCGAGCACCTTCTGGGCGATGCTGCTGACCATCTCCTCGGTCAGGGCCATCATCCAATGATAATCCTTGAAGGCCACGTAAAGTTCCATCTGGGTGAATTCCGGATTGTGAAAGCGGTCCATCCCTTCGTTGCGGAAATCCTTGGCAAACTCGTACACCCCTTCAAAACCGCCCACGATCAGGCGCTTCAGGTAGAGCTCATTCGCAATGCGCAGGTAGAGCTTCATCTTCAGGGCATTGAGGTCGGTGGTGAAGGGCCGGGCGGAGGCGCCGCCGTAGATTGGTTGCAGGATTGGGGTCTCCACCTCCAGGTAACCGCGCAGGTTGAGGAATTCCCGCATCGCGGTCATGATCTGCGAGCGGCGCACGAACACCTCCCGCACCTGGGGATTGACGACCAGATCGACATAACGCTGGCGATAGCGCAACTCTTTGTCGGAGAAGGCGTCATAGATCACTTTCTTGCCGTCTTCCTCCTTCTCTTTGGCGATCGGCAGGGGGCGCAGCGATTTGCACAGCACTTCCAGGCTTTCCGCCAGCACGGAGATTTCCCCGCTGCGGGTCTGGAACACCTTGCCGGCCACGCCGATGATATCACCGATGTCCAACAGCTTGTAAAGCTCGAAAGCGGCCTCGCCGAGGGCTTTCTGGTTGATGAATACCTGGATCCGCCCATCCATATCCTGCACATCACAGAAGGCCGCTTTACCCATCAGGCGATTGGCCATCAGGCGGCCGGCAATCCGCACCGGCTGTCCTTCATTGGCGGGGTATTGGCTGCGGATTTCCTGTGAATGGTGGGTTTGCTCAAACTCGTAAGGGTATGGATTTATTCCGTTTGCTCGTAATTTTTCCAGCTTCTGCCGGCGCTGTTCTATCAGACCGCTTCCTTCTTCCAACTGTTTTCTCCCGGGATTTGATTTTTAAGCTAAAAAAATACTTTAGATGTGTTTTATGTAAAATTTTAAGTTTAAATTCAAAAGTTAAAGAAATTTCGATTTTATCACAATATTTTCTTCAAAATGATTTTAAATACTTTCGATGGACGGCATCAAAAGCACTTATTTTCTCTTGACAAGGTAGTGAGAAGATAATAGATTCTTTTATATTAAAGTATTTAAATAAATCATTCTTACGATTTAAAGCTTTTCCAAAAGCATCCGATTCTATAACAAAAGTTAATCGTAACCTTTGGCGTGTTTGGAAATCAATGATAGGAGCAAAAAGGTGAGTCAAGTGTTTGTAAGATCCGATCAGCTGAAAGACAAGATCTTTGATGCAAAACTGCAGATCAGCGAATGGAAAGTACTCTTTGCCGTGGATGGCGAAAAAGATGCCGGTGCGATCGCGAAATTTTTGAGCATCCCGGTAAGCGATGTGCGTGCCACCCTGGAAAAGCTGGCCGATATGCAGTTTCTATCCAGCGGTGAGGTGGCTTCCCAGGCGGTGGATGAGGAGAGCGGGGATATCTCCGAAAACGGCGCGGTTCCGGAAGCAGCGGAAGTGCTTGCTGAGGAAGAAGATGACCTCGCGGATCTGACGGAGGAAGCCGAAGCAGCGGCGGACGAGGACGATGATCTTGAAGAATTGGAAGACATGTTTGAAGCCTCCCTTGAAGAAGAGTTGGAAACGGAGGCAGATGAAGCTGCCGGGGATGAGGCCTCGGAAGAGGAAGAGCTTGACAAGCTGATCGGCAACCTGCTTGATGAGGAAGCGGATGATTTTCCGGAAGGCGAAGCTGCCACGGATACCGCCGAAACCGAAGCGCCGGATACCGACCTGGAGGAAGAATTTGACCTGGGCAGCATTTTCCAGGAAGATGCCGAAACGGCCGGGCAGGATTTTGACGAGATGCTCGACACCATGGACGGCGGAAGCGAGACCGAGACGGCCGAAGCGCCTCCGGAAGCCGCCCCGGAAGTGGGACGAGACGGCGCGGAGACGATCCTGGTGGTCGATGACAGCGTGGTGATCCGCAAAATGGTGGAGATCGCGCTGGAAAATGAAAACTACAATATCGTTTCCGTTGCCACCGGCAAGGAAGCGCTGAACTACCTTGACGAAAACAATCCCGATCTGATCATTCTTGACATCATGCTCTCGGATGTTAACGGCCTGGATGTGCTGAAAGCGGTGAAAGCCAGCAAGCAGATCCCGGTGGTGATGCTCTCCGCCAAGGATACGCCGCGGGAAACCAGCAAAGCCAAACAACTCGGCGCCGACGATTTTATTCCCAAGCCTTTCAAGGATGAAGAGCTGGTAAGTAAGATCAAAGAGCTAATCAAGCAATAAACTTGTCTCCAGAAAATCCGCTATGGCAATTGAAAATGGTCGCACTGCGCAGGAAATGGAACGCCTTTCCATCTTCGAACTGGGAGGCAAGTTGTTCGGGCTGGACATCCTGAATTCCCGTGAAGTAATTTCCCTGCCGAATTACACCCCCCTGCCCAACAGCGCTGATATCTTTAGCGGGGTGTTCCATCTCCGGGGAGAGATCTATCCCCTGGTGGATGTTTCCCCGGTGCTGGGCCTGCCTCCCAAAAAAATCCAGCCCGACGACATGGTTATTTTGCTGGATGATATGAGCGACTTTGTGATCGGCATGCTGGTGGATAAGATCCACAGTGTGCTGCCGTTTTTGCCGGCGGAACAGAAGATGCCCCGGGGCATCGTTTCCAAACAGATGGAAAGCTTTGTGAAAGGGGTGCTGTATTATCACCAGGATAAGCAGCAGGTGGTGCATATCCTCGACCTCAACAGTCTATTCCGTGCCAAACAACTGGTGGCGCATTACTAAGAAGGTGATCTAATGAAACGCAATTATATTGGTCTGCAATGGAAGTTCTTCATTCGCCTGTTCGCGATCTGCTTCCTGGTGATGGGCGTTATTGCGTTTCAATCCTACAGTTCCGGCGCGGATGAGGTGCACCGCCGGGTAACCCAGCAGTTAGACGAGATCGGGCGGGTCGTTGAGGAAGCGGTCTCCTGGGAACAGATCCAGAGCGTGATCGAACAAAAATCCGACCTGAACCTCGAATATGAAAATATCACCGAATCGCTGCGTAATTTACACCGCATCTACGCCAGCCCGGAAAATGAATTTCCCATCAAACATATCTGGCTGTTGATCCCCACCGCCTCCACGCCGCAGGTCTTCTATGCCGCCGGCGGCCCGTCGGTAAAGTTTTTGGAAGATTACAGCAATTTCGAAGAAATCTACCGGGTCAAAAACAGCGGCAAAGTGACCCACAAAGCCGAATACGAAGAAAACGGCGCCCTGGTGCAGTCGGTCTTCGCCCCGGTCACCTCCAGCGAGACCGGCAAGGTGGTGGCGGTGGCCAAGATCGATGTGCTCAGTTCGGTGATCGAGCAGCAGATGCCCTCGTTGTGGGGGCGGCTGTTTATCTTTCTGATCCTGGCCGGGCTGATCAGCGGGGCGGGCAGCATGATTCTGGCCAAGATGGTCACCCGGCCGATCGACCGCTATGTGGATTTCGTCAACCGGGTGTCGGAAGGCAATTACCACCTGCGCCTGGAGATGCAGACCCAGGATGAGCTGGAGAAGATCGGGCACGCCCTCAACGTGATGCTGGAGAAGCTGGAAGGACTGATCGAGACCGAGGCGGACCGCGACCGGCTGCAGAAAAATATTACCAGCCTGCTGCGCATCGTCTCGGCGGCGGCCGACGGAGACTTTACGGTGAGCGCGGAAGTGACCGCCGATACCCTCGGAGCGCTGGCCGATTCGTTCAACCTGATGGTGGCGGACCTCTCCACCCTGATCCGCGATGTGAAGAGCAGCTCGGACCAGATCGCCCGCTCTACCCGGGAAGTGCTGATCAATACCGAAGCGATGTCCAAGGGCGCCGACACCCAGGCGAAAGAAATTGAAAGTACGTATGACGCCGCCAAGGAGATGGCGGAGATCCTGAAATATGCCAACGTGCGTACCTCCCAGGCGGCGGAATCGGCCCGCCGTGCCGCCCAGGTGGCCATGGCCGGCACCGAGGTGGTGAAGAAGTCGATCGAATGGATGCACAGCATTCGCGAACGGGTGCAGGAAACCGCCCGGCGGGTGCGCACCCTCAGCGTCAGCTCGGTGGAAGTGGGGGAGATCATCGAAGTGATCAGCGATATCGCCAACCGCACCAACCTGCTGGCGCTTAATGCCACTATCGAAGCAGCCCGGGCCGGGGAGTCCGGCCGGGGATTCGCGGTGGTGGCCGACGAAGTGCGCATTCTGGCGGAGCGGGCCAGTCAGGCCGCCAAGGACATCTCCGCCCTGATCGCCACCATCCAGACCGGCACCAACGAAGCGGTGGTCGCGATGGAAAAAGGCACCGATGAAGTGGAGCGCGGCACCCATTACGTGGATGAGGCCGGCGCTGCATTAAAAG
Organism: Calditrichia bacterium; assembly: GCA_020635015.1. Taxonomy (GTDB): domain Bacteria; phylum Calditrichota; class Calditrichia; order RBG-13-44-9; family J075; genus JACKAP01. Next base: position 138,629 of record JACKAP010000004.1, read on the forward strand.
AAATTATTGAAATGGTTCAAGATTCGTCACAATCCATCACAGAAATTTCCGGAGCTTTCCAACAGCAAACCAAGGCAAGTTCCGATATCGCCGAGGCGATGAAACGCACCGCCTCGATCGCCAAGGAAACCGCCGGGGGGGCGCGGAAATCCCGGAAGCTGGCCGAGCAAATGGAAACGCTGTCACGGATGCTCAATACCGCCGTTTCCAAGTTCCGCCTGAGTAAGGCAGCAACGAATCATAAAATGAAAGTTCAGGAATAACTTAACAAACGGACAGGTTTTTGTTATGAAGTCGAAAATGGCCGTAAATTTCGAAACTTATTATTTCTTTCAACTGCTGGAGCATGTGCGCAAGGGCGGTTTCGAGACATACGACGAAGAAAATAAAGCATATCTCGATAAGCTGTTGACATATCTGGAAAATGAGAACGATGCCCTGGAAAGCATCGAGAAGCTGGCAAGTATGCAGAGCACCAGCGACCTGGCAATCTTTTTCTCGGATATCCTCGACCACTTGCAGTACGTCACGCCGGAAGACTCCCTGGAGAAAATCAAGGAGTATACCCAGGATTTTCTGGAGATCTTCGAGGTGTTTATGCAGCAGGAAGAATTCAAAACCGGCCTGGATGCCCAATTGTTCGCTACGGCCGATGCTGAAGAAGAAGCGGAGGCGGAGGTTTCCTTCCGGGAATTCTGCCAGCACCTGATTGCCGAGTATATCGAAAAGGGCAAAAAAGAACTGCCGGCCGATCTGCGTGAGCCGTTCGCCGGTTACCTGTCCCAATTGCTGGCCCATCCGGATCTCGCCCGCCGTTTCGAAGATCATCTGCCGGATGTGCGCGCCGGCCGCTTCAGCGAACTGACCGCAGAGATTACCCAAATTCCCGATAATGGCAATGTCGATGGCTTTGTCCGCAACTTCAGCAGCAATCTCAGCCAGTGGATCATGCTGTTCTCCGGTATGCTGGTCGAATATCCCGAGGATGTGGCGGATCTGTGCCAGCCGCTGCCGGCGGAAGCCGAGTTTGAGGTGGCGGAACCCGAGGCGGAAGCAGAAAGTTTTGAAACCGCAGACGTGATAGATGCCGCCGATGCCGCAGACGACGGCGATGAGGAACCGTTCGAAAAACGCTTCGAGGATGCGGAAGCGGCCCTGGAAGAATCCCTGGAGGCCGAGGAAGCGCCGGCTGATGAAAACGCCGATGAACTGGAAGCCTTTGCCGAAAACTTCAGCGAGCTGGAGCAAAAACGCACCCGCCCGGTGGAGGTCAGCGAAGCAGAACTGCAGCGCCGCCAGGAACTGCGTGAATATGTGGTGAATGAGGTCAAATCTTATACCGACGAGATCCTGGAATTGCTCGATCTCCAGGTTGAATCGCCGGATGAAACCCAGGCCGAAGCACTTCAGGAAAGCCTGAAAGGACTGAAAGATCTCGGCCAGATTCATTCCTATCCCGGTGTGGAGCAGACCGCCGAGCGGCTGATCCATATTTTCCAGCAGGCCGGGGGAAAAACCCCGCTGGTCTCCGGGGAAGAGCGCCCGCTGCTGGCGGGATTGTTCAACATCCTGCCGGAGTATATTGATGCGGTCGTCAATGAGCAGGAAGATTCCTATATGGAAAGCATCCTGGAAAAATTAACCCTGCTGAAATCCCGCCTGTTGAAGCGCGAAGCGCCGGTGGGGGCCAGTGCGGTGGAGACGGTGCAGATCGCTTTCCAGGAAGTGGCCGGCAAGTATGCAGCGCAACTGCAGCATTATGTGCTGACCCCGGACGCCGAAGCGCCGGAGGCGGTTTTGGAGAACCTGCTATTCTGGAGCGAAACCCTGGTGCCGGATGCGGTTGAGACCGTCGAGGCGCTGCAGCGGCTGCTGGCAGCAGATCTGACGGCGCAGATGGAAGATGCCGACCGGGAGATGGTCGCGGAACTACTGCGCACCTGGGAAACCGCCTTTACCAGCACCTCCGGCGAGACCTGGGAAGCACAGTGCATGCAGCTGGAAGCGCTGCAGCAGCAGTTGGAGGCTTCTGACACCCGGGCGCAGCAGGCCGAAGCGGTAGCCGCATTCCAGGATGTGACGCTGCGGCAAGTCGGCGAGTTGGCCTCCACCCTGACCCATGAGGGGATCGATCTGGGACTTTTTATCAAGAAAGACCTGGGCGAATTTTTTGTGCGCTGCCAGGATAATAGCGGCCTGCTGAATAATGCCGAGTTGGAAAGCATGTTTGTCGATCTGGCGGACCAGTTGGAAGATTTCGATCCGGAGCAGATCCTTGATCCGGAAGAGTTCCAGGATGGGCTGCGCGGATTTCTCGAACAACTCCAGGACGGCATTGCCGCGTTGCCGGAGGATATACCGGTCGATGCCCTGATTACCCAGTTTGATGAGATTCTTAATCTGGTGGTCGATGAAAGCGAATTGGACGCCGCTGCCGCGCCGGTCGGGGAGGCCGAAGAAGCGCTGATGGCAGATTTCCTCGAAGCAGAAGCCGCAGCCGAGGAAGAAGCCGCGGCTTCTGAAGATGAGATGACTCCGGAGGAAGCCGAGGAAGGCGATATGGAGATTGCCGAAGTCTTCCGCCTGGAAGCAGCGGGATATGTCGACGAGATGCGCGGGCTGATCACCAGCCTGGAAGCGCGGCTGGATGACAAGGATACCTGGCATCAAATGGGAGTGACTGTTCATACGCTGAAGGGCTCCGCCCGGATGGTGGGGCGGGATGATGTGGCCGAACTGGCCGGTCCGCTCGATGAACTGGTGGAACAGATCGAAGCCGAAGCGCTGCCCGCTGAGCTGGACTTGATGCCGGTGCTCAGCACCCTGGTGGATGTGATCGGAGAGCGCATTGCGGGCGCCGAGGTGCCGGCGGATGATATCCTGGAACAGTTGCAGAGCTATGTGGATAAATTCGCAGCCGAAGCAGCACCGGCGGAAGGTGAGGCCGCGGCCGAAACCTTCCAGGAGGTGCCGGCGATCCAGGATTTTATCCACCTGAAAGAGCAGGATGCCGATTTGCTGGAGATCTTCCAGAACGAGGTCGGCAACAATTTCGATATCGTGGAAAAAAACCTGACCAACCTGGAAAAGTTTACCTACGATAAAGAAGCCCTGCAGCAGGTGGAGCGCTCGGTGCACGAGATCCGCTCTGCGGCCAAGATGCTCGGCGTGTTGGAAATTGCCGAGATTGCCGAGAAGCTGGAAAAGATCTTCGAGTTGCTGATCCTGAAGCAGATCGAAGATTTCCGCAGCGTGATTCCCCACACCCGCCGCGGGATGTATGTGATTCGCGAACTGACTACCAGCCATGTAATCCGCAAGAGCGTCTACGAGGAAGTGATGGCCAATCTCGACCGTATTCTCAGTGGCGAATCGGTCGTGGAGACGCCGCTGGAACCGGCAGCACCGGCGGCCAGGGAAACAGAAAGCGCCGCCTTTGCCCCGGAAAGCGCCGATGTCGAATCTCCCTTCCGGGATGAAGAGGTCGAAGCGGAGACGCCGGAGGAGGCCGCGGAGCTTGCGGAAGCGCCTGAAGCCGAAACGGTGGCGGCAGATGCCGCTCCGGAATCGCCGGAACTGGAAGTGGCTCCCCAGGTGCTGGAGCTCTATCTCCAGGAAGCCGGAGAGCAGCTCGATGATATCAATTACCTGTTGCTGAAGCTGGAAAAGCAGCCCGAGAACGAAGAACTGCAGCACCACCTGATGCGCTGTATGCACACCCTCAAAGGGTCTTCCAGCATGGTCTATGCCCGGCAGATCGAATCGCTGTCCCACCGCTGCGAAGATATTCTGGAGAAGAATATTAATGAGAAGCGGCTGATGGACAGCAACCTGTTCGATTTGCTGTTTGAAGTGATGGACGAAGTGCAATTCATTCTCGACGGCATCCGTGCCCATAAGAAGGAGACGGTACGCCATCACGGCTTGATCCTGAAAAAGCTCGATACTTACATGAACGCTCCTGCTATGCCGGCCGCTGCCGAAGAAACTCAGCCGGAACCGGAAGCGGAACCCGCGCCGCCCGCCCCCGAAGCAGCGGTGGTGATGGTGGAAGCTGAAACCGCGGAAGAAGTCAACCGGAAAGAAACCTATCTGCGCCTCAACATCAATAAGATGAACCATCTGCTCAACCTGGCGGCGGAACTGGTCATCAGCAACAATCAGTTCAAGAGCCAGCTCGACCGCTTAAAGAACCTGATGCCGATGCTCAATACCAATCTCAAGGTGTTCCGTGATACGGAAGATTATCTCAACACCATGGTGCGGGAAGGCAAGCGGATTCAGGAAATCATCGATCCGCTGGTGGAAGATAAGCCGGGCACCAAGGAATCGATGAAGAAGCAGATCGACAACGTGCAGCGGGTGCTGAAAAATGTCAAGGCGATTCAGGATGAGCTGACCTCGCTGAGCCATACCATGAAGGAGAATTCCAAGACCTACGACGAAAACCTGCAGAAACTCAACAAACTCAGCAATGAGCTGCTGGATGAAATCATGCAGGCCCGCCTGGTGCCGATCAACATGCTGTTCCAGCGTTTCCACCGGCCGATCCGCGATCTGGCCCGGCAGTTGCAAAAGCAGATCCGCCTGAGCATCCGCGGAGAAGAGACGGAGCTCGACCGCACCCTGATCGATGAGTTGCATGAGCCGCTGCTTCACATCATCCGCAACGCCATCGACCATGGCCTGGAGACGGTGGACGCGCGCAAGAAGGAAGGGAAAAATCCCGAGGGCACCCTGGAGATCAAGGCCTCGCGCGACCGCAATCAGGTGATCATCGAGATCAAGGATGACGGCCGCGGGATCGATCTGGAGGGGGTGAAAGCCGCAGCCATCGAAAAGGGGCTGCTCAGCGAAGCAGACGGCGAGGAGATGAGCGACCAGGAGCTGTTTGAATATCTCTTCTACCCGGGCTTCTCCACCGCCAAGGAAACCACGCTGGTCTCCGGGCGCGGGGTGGGATTGGATGCGGTCAAGACCCAGATCGAGAAAGCCAAAGGCGATATCCGGATGTATACCGAGAAGGGAAAAGGCACCACCTTTAGTATCCGGGTGCCGATATCGCTCTCGGTCATCCAGTCGATGCTGGTCGATGTGAGCGGCCATGTATATTCGGTTCCGCTGCTGCAGGTAGAAGAAACCCTGCATGTGAGCGGGCAGGACCTGCTCTCCGATGATGGAAAATTTTATATCCGCTACCGCGAGAAGAAAATTCCGGTGCTGCAGTTACAGCATCTTCTGAAGATGCGCAACAACCAGGATAAGACCATCTCGCCGGCGGCGAGCTATCCGGTGATCATGGTGCAGGATGAAGGTAACCGCGTGGCACTGTTGGTGGATAAGATCATCCGCCGCGAGGAGATCCTGATCAAATCCCTTGGGCCGGGGCTGCGCCGCCTGAAGTACATCTCCGGCGGATCGATCATGGCCGACGGGCAGGTGGTGCTGGTGCTGGATGTACCCCAGATCATTCAGGATATGCTGAAAGGGGTCACCTATGTGCGGTCGGAAGAAGAACCGGAAGCGGTAAAAGAGGCGTTGCCGGTGAAGGAGGAAGCCGCCGTTTCCACCGGCAGTATCCGCAGTGCCCGCAAGCGCAAGCGCATCGAGGGCCGCAAGCCGGTGGCCCTGGTGGTGGACGATTCTCTCAGCATCCGCAAATACCTCAGCAGTCTGCTGATGCAGCGCGGATATGTCACCGATACCGCCCGCAACGGCTATGAAGCGTTGGAACTGCTCAACAAACAGGACTTTGATATTATGGTGACGGACCTGGAGATGCCCAAGCTGTCGGGGTACGAGTTGATCGAAACCCTGCGCTACGACCAGCGCTTTACCGGTTTCCCGATCATCGTGCTCACCGGCCGGGCCGGGGATAATTTCCGCCAGCTCACCACCGAACTCGGCGCCGATGCCTACATCATCAAGCCGTTCAAGGAAAAAGAGCTGTTTGAGCAGATCGACAAGTTTATCGAATACAAGTCGTGATCAAAGGCGCCGTGCTGAGCGCGGCGCTGGAACTGTCTGGGAAGTTTGCAAGTTTTTTGAGGCGCCGCGTTCAGCACGGCGCCTTTTTTTCTGTGGGGCACAATGTACGTTCTGGTGCCACGCTCCGCATGGCACCAGATGTTTTACCCATTAACCCATCCACCCATTCACCCATCCACCCATTTCATCTCTCCCGCTCGAACTTCTCGATCCGCTTCGCCGCATCCTTTGCCCGGTCATTACCGGGGAATTTGATCAGCACCATTTCGTAATAATGCATGGCCAGTTGGCGGTCATCGAGCTCCCGTTCGCATAGGGCGCCGGCATCGTAGAGGCGCTCCGGCGCTTTCTCGTATGCCGGATAACGCTCGGCGATATCTGCCAGCGCGGCAGCGGCTTCACGGTAATCATGTAACTTGCTTTTATAGATGTCGGCGATCTCCTCCAGCGCTTCCGCCCCGCGGGGATTCTCCGGATATTTTGCCAGTATCTCCTGCAATGCTTCGATTGCTTCGGCATAGAGGTTCAGTTTGTCTTTTTTTAGCCGGGCGATGCGCATCAGCGCTTCAGCCGCTTTTGGGTGCTGTGGATAGGTATCGACAAACTTGCGGTAATCGTCAATCGCCTGAAGATAGCTGTTCTGCTTTTCCTCGCGGATCTCGGCTATCATGAACATGGCATCGCCGGAGCGGGTGCTGTCGGGATACTGGGAGATCAGGCGATTAAAAATCTCCAGGGCTTTGCCGGGATCGCGCAGCTTCTGATAATGCAGCAGACCCTGTTCGTACAAAACATAGGGCAGCAGCGGGCTGACCGGAAAGAGCATTTTAAACTTGAGGTAGACGATGTCGGCAATCTGATGTTCTCCGGCATCCCGGTGCACCTGGGCGGTGCGCAGCATGACTTCCGGCACCCGGGGATCACCAGGGAAAAGACGGATGAACTCCCGGGCATTCTCCAGGGTATATGGATAGAGATCGTCATCATGGATGCGGATCAGCAGATTCAGGTAGCGAAAGAGATTGTTCGCCCGGCTGCTGTCAAGGGTGACGGTGGTGATGTACTCGTCGAGCCAACTGCGTTTTTCGGCGTATTTTTTCTCGGTGGCGATCATCCGCCGCAGTGCGGAGGTGGTTTCGTTGCCGGCAGGGTCCTGCGGGAAGAGGTAGAACGCCTTGAGATAGGCGGCGATCGCCTTACTCTCCCGGCCTTCCTGTTCATGAATTTTCCCCAGCATGCGCAACAGCCGGGCGCCGTAGGGGCTGTAGGGAAAGGTTACCAGGTAGTCATCGATGTCTCGGATCAGATAATCCCGCAGGTCTTTTTCGTTGCGGGTAAAGGCTTCTTCCAAAAATTGGTAGGAGCGCTCCGGCGTATACTGCGCACGCGCCGCATCCGGCACGCCAAAAAGTAAAATACACACCAGTAGAAGGTAATATGGATCGAAATGCCTAACCCCATGCCCCATGCCCCATGCCCCATGCAAAAATGACATGTCTTCGCCCTCGCTGTAGATCACCAAAAAAACAGAAGTGTTGTAAATAACCCTGATCGTTGATAAGATAGGGGTTCAGGCCGAAACCTGCAAGGAACGAATAAAGTTGCCCATGCGTGATTATTTTGAACAGCTGCAAACCTGCTACCGGGGATTCTATATCGACCGGCCCGCCGGCAACAATGCCTTCTCCTACCGGCAGCGGCGCCAGCGGCGGATTTACGTGCCCCCGCTGCGCCGGGGGGATGTGCCGGATCTGGCGCCGGGGCAGGAGATCGTTTTTAGCGAGGTGGAGGAGGGTGTCGAGCGGAATTTATGCGGATTACAATCGCTGCTCTGCCTGCAGAAAGCGGGGAAAACCTTTTTTATTTTCGACAATCATAATCACGCCTTCAGCTTCTGGGCGTACGGCCTGCACAGCGGGGCTTTCCCGGCAGGACTGCCCCTGCTTCATGTCGATCAGCACAGCGACATGCGTGAACCGATCCGCTATTTGAGCCCGGGGCCGGAAGGGAAAATTACCCTGGCGCAGGCCTGCGATTATGCCAATTTTGAACTGAACGTAGGCAATTTTATCCGCCCGGCGCTGGCGTTAGGGATCTTCTCGGAAATGCGGCTGGTCGACAGCAGCAGCGCCTTTGAGCGCCGTTATGACGCACCCTATGTGCTGGATATCGATGTAGATATTTTTGCCCCGGAAATGGACTACATCGACCCGGCTTACAAACTGTCGAAGATCCGGGAATACATCCGCGGAGCCGATTTCATCACCATCGCCACCAGCCCGTTTTTCATCGATCAGGCGCTGGCGCTGAAGGTGGTGCGGGCGTTGCTGGAGTTTTAGAGCGACTATTTGCATGGGGCAAGGCGCATGGGGCATGGTGTAATACAGTGCGGGTATCGGAACTTTTAATTGCACATTACGGCGCCATGCGCTTTGCCCCATGCAAAATAACGTTACATTATGCCCAGTATAAGCGATTTCAAAAACATAGACGCTGGAAAAATATGACCATTTTTCTCGACAACCTGGCCTTTTCCCTGGAAGTGGTGATGCCGATTTTCCTGATTGTGGTGCTGGGAATCTGGTTCCGGCAGCGCAATATCATCGATGAACGGTTTGTTACTGCTTCCTCCCGGGTGGTGTTTTCCCTTGCCTTGCCTTGCCTGGTGTTCATGAACGTCTCGCAAATGCATCCGGAGGAATTGCCGGATATGGCTCAGATCGGCTATATCTACGGCGGGATCATCGGCTTTTTTCTGCTCTGCGAACTTGCGGCCTGGTGTTTTATTCGCGATCATGACAATCGGGGGGTTTTTGTACAGGGCAGTTTCCGGAGCAATTTTGCGATTGTCGGGCTGGCAGTGGCGGCGAATATGATGGGAGAGGCCGGGCTGATCAAAGCCGCGGTGGTGCTGGTCTTTATTGTGCCGATCTACAACATCCTGTCGGTGATCGCCCTGGTGCTGCCCCAGCAGCGGGAGAAGCATCTCAACTGGCTGCAGCTATTGGGCGAGGTGGCCAAGAATCCCCTGATTCTGGCGGTGTTCGCCGCGCTGCCGTTTGTTTATTTCCGGATCACTGTGCCGGCAGTGCTGGCCAAGACCGGCACCTACCTCTCCGCCCTGTCCCTGCCATTGGCGCTACTGGGGATCGGCGGATCCCTGAACTTCCGGGCGGTGCGCCAGACCTCGGCGATCGCGTTTTCGGCGGTGGCGATAAAGTTGGTGCTGATCCCGGCGGTGATGATCTATGGTGCCTGGCTGCTGGGTTATGGCGGTACGGACCTGGTGGTGATGTTCGTGCTCTTCGCTTCTCCCACGGCGGTGGCCAGCTTCATGATGGTAGAGGCGATGGGTGGCAATTCCCGCCTGGCTGCCAACATCGTGCTGCTCAGCACCCTCGGCTCGGTAGTGACCATCAGTGCGGGGATTGTGGTGTTGAAGATGATGGGGATTTTTTGATGTTTGTTCGCTGTCGCTCACGATGTTTGTTCGCTGTCGCTCACGATGTTTGTTCGCTGTCGCTCACGATGTTTGTTCGCTGTCGCTCACGATGTTTGTTCGCTGTCGCTCACGATGTTTGTTCGCTGTCGCTCACGTACAGTAAAACCGCCGAAGGCAAATATCGTCTGCGAAGCAGACAAACATCGCTGGCGCAGCCAGCAAATATCGTGAGCACAGCGAACAAACATCGCGCGCAGCGCAAACATCGCGAGCGCAGCGAGCAATAGCCTCAGTGCGTCGTCACCGCCAGCAGGTTGTTGAGCAGGTGGGTTTCCGGCAGGGCGCCTTCCGCCACGCTGACCTCGTTGGCGACGGTCTTGGGTACGCCGCGCACCCCGTAGCGCTGGGCCAGGTGGGGAAATTCCGTTACCTCCACCATGTCGGCGGTGATGAGATCGTTCTCCATGGCAAACTGGTGCGCCAGCACCACCGCGCGGGGACAGTAGGGGCAGGTGGGGGTCACGAATACCTGGATGCGGGTCGGCTCGGTCACTTCCGCCAACTGCTGGCGGGTTTCCGGGGAGAGCCGCGAATCGCGCCGGGATACCAGGAGGATATCCTCCAGCAGGGTGCTGAATTCGAAGCCGGAGGGAATCCCGTAGAGGCGGATGCCGTAATCCTTTTCGCCCATCACCACCGTGGCGGGCAGCTTGTCGATCCCGAACTGTTCGGCCACTGCCTGATCCTTGATCAGGTCGTATACTTCCAGGGTGATCTTATCCGAGAGCGCCGCCAGCTCTTCCAGCAGTTGCCGGGTTTCCTTGCAATAATTGCATTCCATCTCCTGGGAAAAATTGAGGATGCGCACCGGCTGATCCAAATCCTGGAATCGTTTCTCGATATTGATGCGGTCTTGATCGTGAATGAAAGTCATGGAACGTGCTCCTTGTGTGATGATGATAAAAGGCTTTGTTAATGGGTTGATGGGTTGATGGGTTAATGCGTAACGGATACCTCGGATTTGATATCTCGTCCGTTTTTACCCATTAACCCATCAACCCATTAACGATAAATTCTTCTGATCATAATGATTTTACCTCCGCTGCCATCTCATTCAACTCTGCGACAAACTGCTCGATCGCCGCATCATCAAATCCTTTCTCCCGGGCGGCTTCGGACAGGGTTCCCCAGACCGGCTCGCCGCAGGCGATGCAGCGGATGCCTTTTTTCATCAGGAAGCGCACTGCTTCCGGCATCTGGGCCACCAGTTTTTCAATGGTAATGTCTTTGTCGATCATTTGGATGCTCCCCATAATTGTTCGAATAAATTGGTGACATAGCGCTGCAGAAACAGCGGGATAATCTCGCTTTCGCATTGCCGTTCAAAATCACGGCAGGCGTCTTCCAGGATCAGCACCGCTTCCCGGCGACTGCCGGCTTGGCGTATCCGTTCCTCAATGCCGCTGCAATATTTCCCGATCAGGGCCTCATCAAGCGGCGAGCGGGCCGCACCATAGCGTTCGCCAAATAAAGTTTCTTCTTCCATCGCGACACCTTTTGGTTATCGACTATTAACGAATGTTAGATGTCTCACCATGGAAAAAGTGTCAAAATGCCAAAGCTGCTTTTTGCCACAGAGACACAGAGTTCACAGAGAACTGACATCTGACATCTAACATCTAACAAACTCTGTGTTCTCTGTGCCTCTGTGGCTTTGTATTTAGCGCAGCAGAATCATCTTCCGGGTCTGCACCGTCGCCGCGCTGTTGTTGCCGTTTGCGCTCAGACGGTAGAAATACACCCCGGAACCAACCGGGCTGCCGTGCCGGTCGCGCCCATCCCAGCGCACCCGGTACTCCCCGGCGCCCTGGCGGGCATCGATCAATGTGGCAATCTTTTGTCCCAGCAGATTATAGACCTCAAGCTTTACATCACTGACAACTGACAACTGATAACTAATCACTGTCTCCGGGTTAAACGGGTTGGGATAATTCTGCGCCAGGTGCATCTGCTGCGGCAGGATGGCCGTTTCGTCAATTCCCAGTGCGCTTCCCGGGAAGAAATATTCCAGGGACAGATCCAGGTGCGCCCGCCAACTGCCCCAGCTATGGCCCTCGTGCCACTGGTACCAGGTCATCTCGTAGCTCAGCGCCGGCAGGATGTCCTTGAGCTGCTGCCCGTCAAGCAGGATGCTGGCTTCATAGGTGCCCCAGTCCATGTAGATCTTCAGGTCCTTCACCGGACCTCCAACCATATTATTGATCACCTCGCCGTCCTTCGGCCAGTAGGCCGGGGAGTAGAGGCCGAGCAGGCCGAAGGCTTCCGGATGACCGTAGCAGATCTCGGTGGTGATCAGCCCGCCGAACGAAAGCCCGGCCATCAGGCGTTGATCCGGCGCGTGCCGGGTGCGGTAGGCCCCGTCGACGTAGGGCATCAACTCCTGCAGGATGAAAGAAGTGTAAGGAACGGTCTGGGTGAAGGCATATTCGTTGTCGCGGTTCACCGGGGGCACGAAGACTGCAATCAGCGGCTGGATGCGCTGTTCGGCGATCAGGTAGTCGAGCACATTCTTCGCCGAGCCGAGGGTGAGATATTCGCCCCCATCATGGAATAACGCCACCGGAAAGCTGTCACTGCCGGCGGGATCGTAACTGGGAGGCAGGTAGATGCGCACGGTGCGGTTGTTGTTCAGGAAATTGCTGTGAAAAAGGGTATCCTCGATGCTGCCGTGGGGAATGGCAGGATAATTGAGAATCTCCGGTGGATCGATATAGCCGGGCATCGCCAGCTCGGAATTGGGGCCGAAGCCGCCCGACACCTGACGGGGATTGAGCGGATCGAGGATCCAGGTGCTGCCGTTGAGCACAAATTTATAATCCAGCCGGGCGTCGGCCTCGTAGGCGTCTTCCCAGTACCACAGGTCGGTATCGGCCAGCCGGGAGAAGGCGTAGCCCTGGGTAGTCCAGCCGTTCATGTCGCCGGCAAGATTTATGCTGGAGGGGGTGCCGCGGTAGAGGAAATAAGCCACGTTGCCTTCTTCGATGAACGGGAAGGCCGGCACTGCGTTCATGAAACTGTCGACCACCGCCGGGCGCTGCGGTGATGGCAGTCCGTTGACCCGTTCCACGAAGGCGCGGAACTGCGGGCCGAAGAGGGTGCTGACCTGCAAGGGCATGCTCGGATGTCCTCCATACGCGCCCATGTCGTTGCGCAGGCCGCCCAGCGCCGGCCAGAGCGGCAGACCGGGATTGAGCGGATCGGGAGTATCGTTATAGACCGGATTGGGATTGCCGGCATCGACCACCGGGGAAAGCTGGGTATGGAGGTAGTAGTAGACGGAGTCGGTGAAGATCGGGTCGACCGCCCGGTTGCCCAGCCCGCTGTAGCCGCCCTGCACATCGCTATATTGCACCAGGGCCGCGCCGGCGATCTGGCTGTCTGCCGGGGCGCTATTGTCCCAGATCAGGTTGTTCATCAGCAGCGGGGCTCCGTAGGGGATGTGCAGACCGCCCCCGGCGATATCAGCACTGTTGTCGGCGATGGTATTGTTGAGCAGGGGCGGATCCTGCAGCGGGGTTTGCGGTGCTGCCGGCGAGAGACGTTCTGCCAGCTCATCCAGCCGGTGCAGTTCGATCAGCGCCCGTTTAAGTTCCCGCCAGGCACTGCTCCCGGCCGCCGGCGCCGCAAAGGGGAAGCGGTTCAGCCAGATGCCCCCGCCGTAGTCGGCTTTGTTGCGGGCGATCAGGTTGCGTATGATCACCGGGCTGGAGAACCAGGTGGCGATGCCCCCGCCGTAGGCGGTCTGGTTATGGCGAATATGATTGTGCTGGATGCGCAGCCCGAAGGTGATCAGCGAAGTTAACCCTCCGCCGCGCTGCTCCGGTCCCACTGCCTGGTTGTAGAGGATGGTATTGTCTTCCACCAGGCTTAGCCCATCCGACATGGCGAAGCCCAGCCCCGCGCCCCAGCCGAACAGGCCGGCCTCAGCGCGGTTGTTGTGAATGATGTTGCCGCGGACCGTTACTTCCGGCACCACGAAATAGGCCAGGGCGCTGCCGGCGGTACCGGCGAAGGACTGGTTGTGAGCGACCAGGTTGCCGCTGAAGCGCACCGCGCCCCAATCACCGAAAAAGTTGTTCGCCAGCAGGGCGCCGCCGGAAACGTCGCCCTGGGAGGTGGCGGTATTGTGGAGGATCTTATTATCCGCCAGCCGGGCGCGGATTCCGATCATCAGCCCGCCGCCGGTGGTGATGATGCCGGCATTGAGGGTGTTGTTGCGGATCTCGCTGTTGGTTACGACCAGATGGAAGAAATCGGTGAACGCCGAGGCAAAAATCCCTCCACCGCTGGCATGGCCCACTCCGCTAATCTGGTTGCCGCTGATCCGGCAATGGGTGATCTTGGCCCCGCTGTTGAAGCAATAGATGCCCCCGCCGGCCCGGTCATCGCCGGTGAAGACCGGGGGAATGACGGTGCCGCGGCCTCCGCTGACGCTGAGGCCGCTCAGGATGCTGGTGGTGTCTTCCCCGGAGATGAAGTAGACCACCGATCCGCTGTCCGGATGGGCGGCGGCGCTGCCGGTGATGCTGGTGGCGGCGATGTGGCTGGTGTCGCCGTCAAGAATGAAGTGGCTGGCGACAGTGATCGCCTTGCCGCGGAAGTTGATCTGCTCCGGATAAGTGCCGTCGGCCACCAGCACGGTGTCGCCGGCTGCAGCGGCATCGATCCCGGCCTGGATGGTGGGCTGATCTCCCGGCACCGCGATGATGTCGGCCAGGGCGGTAACGTTCAGGAGCGCCGTCAAGAAAATGATGGTCACAAAAAGTTTCATGGGTTACCTCGGGTTAACTTGTTGAAGGATAAAGGGTAAAGGATAAAGGATAAAGAATAAATAATGGTAAATGCGCAATGGTGAATGCTCAATGCTCAATGGGGGAGGAGTGGGGGCGATGACGGATGATTGCCGGGTTGAATGATGATGCATCGGTGCCTCCCTTGCGGATGAAATGGCGTTTTACCATTCTCTTTTCTACGTAAATTTAGCGCCGGGGGTGGCAGGGAAAAATAGATTTCTTAATTGGGAATGATAGTATAAAACCTAGTACCTCATTTTTAAAATACAATCCACGGATTACACGGATTTTCACTGAAAACATTAAAAAGAATCCGTGTTAATCCGTGAAATCCGTGGAAAAAAAACAGAACGGCATGAATTCTCAGTGTTATCTCTTGATCGCGACACCATACAAATTAAAATAGCTTTGCATGGATCAATATATTCCGCGGGGTGAGGGGTTTTTCGCAGAAGGCGCCGAGGGTGACGCGGTAGCCGGCCTCTTCCAGGCCGAGAGCGCGGTCGAGCACCAGCCACAGCTCCAGGGGGCGGCGGAAGAGGTGGCGCACGATCTCGATGCGGGCCACTTCCAGGCGCCGCTTAGCGCCGCGGGATTCGTAAAATTGGAAATCGATATTTTCGGGAAGGGGCAAACCCTGCTGCTGCGCGGCCCAGCGGCAGAAATCGGGAAAGCCGTTCTGCAGCAGACTCTTGCTCATCGAGGGGATGGTGAGGTATGCATCGCGGCCGCGCAGTTCGCGCTGCAGCAGGTCGAAGCCCAGCCGCCAGATCATCTCCTGCTCGCGCATCCGCCGGATGCGCCGCCCGCCGGTGACGGTTTCCTGCTGGGAGAGCTGCAGGTCGAAGCGGGTCAGCGCAAGTTGGGAGGCTTTTCCCGGTGCGGAATAGGGCCGGTAGATCTCATCAACCGTCAGGTGGTAGCAGCAGGGGGAGATGCTCAGCGCCCGGCTGTGCCGGCGGGGGGCGAGCTCGATCAGCCGGCGGTGCAGGTCGCCGCAGGCATGGAGCGCCACCGCGTGGTGTTCCGGCTTCAGCACCTCCTCGACTTCACCTGACAAGACATCCAGGTTGTGAAATTGCAGCGGCGTGCCGCTGCGCGCTGCGAGTTCGGCGCCGGTTCGGCAAAGATTACTTTCCCGTTCAATGCTCTCCACCGCCGCGCCGTGCCCCTGGGCCAGCACCCGCCCGAGATGCCCCTTGCCGGCGCACCACTCCAGCAGCGGCCCGCCGGCATAAGGCAGACTTTCTGCAAAAGCGAGGATCTGCTCCCACTTGCGCCCCGGCACCCGGAAGTCGCTACGCGGATCGACCGTCAGCGGCCGGCGGGGAAAAAGCGGCAGCGCCACCAGTTCCGCCAACTGCGGGGCGTCGGGGATAAACGGGGTTAACGCCTCGCTCAGCGCGTCGGAATTCTCCTCCAGCGCATCAATCTGCTGCCGGGAAAGCCCGCTCAGCCACCTCCGCAGCACCGGGGCCTCGTCAGCCCAGGGTAATTCCAGATAATCAAACGGCCGCAACTGCCAAAACCACCGCCAGCGGTACAGCAGGGCGTCCAGCGTATAGAATCGGGATAATATGGAGGGTTTATCTAACAGGTTGATATGCTTCCCTAAAACAATAATGATATCAAATGTGCATTGATAGCCCCAGCGGCACAGAGATCACAATGCTCTTGGAAGCTAACTATTCGCAAATCACTGTGATCTCTGTGCCGTTGGGGCCAGAATATTTGCAGGGGCACCAGGATTCGAACCCGGACTTTCGGTTTTGGAGACCGGCGTGCTAACCGTTAACACCATGCCCCTGGGTGGGGTGCTGCTGTGTAGTCTTTCGCATAAATATAAGCAGCGGCCGCATCAAATGAAAGCGGCAAGCGGAAAAACCTATGGAAATGGGTTGGTAAATATTGTATGTTCCACAACTATCTGTTACACGATGTACAGGTTTCGTCATTGCGAGCCGCGTCTTTTGCGGCGCGGCAATCTTCTGAGAATCGCTTCCAACGTTACTGCAGATGCGTGTACCATGCAGGAGATTGCTTCAGCAAAAAACGCCTCGCAATAGCAGCTCAAAATCTGGAGTAGGCATGTTTTTACATATAACCAATGCCCGGTATCAATCAAATTATAAAATTTGGCTACAGTTTAATAATGGTACGGAAGGTATTGTTGATTTGCAGGATGAATGTTCTGGAGAAATATTCGAGCCATTACAAGATATGAATTTTTTCAAGAGCTTCATTCTGGATAAGGAACTGGGCACGATTCGCTGGCCAAACGGTGCCGATTTTGCGCCGGAATTTCTCAAAGATCTGCTACTGAACGCCGACCAGCAGGTTCAGTCTGAATCGGTGTAAAAATTATATTTACGCTAATCAGGAGTTGAGCAAATAAAACGTTCGGGAAACGTAGAAAAGTACTTACATCCCCCTTTCTCCCCCTTCGAAGCTCATGATGCCCCACATTTTCCGAACTAGCCCCGTCAGGGGCGTCCCAAGTCAACACCGGCCGCCAGGCCGGTGGAACAACCCCCACCCACTTATCTGAGCCCCGGCAGGGGCGGTCCCAAACCCTCTCCGCATCAAGGGTCTGATCCCAGTACTGATATCAAGCACGTGCCACTCTGCAAAGACGTTCCCGAATATAAATCCCATCAAGCCTTGGGACCGCCCCTGACGGGGCTCAAAAATCTTTAAAATGACCGTCAGCACCGGGCGCAGCCCGGTGCTGACGTGGGACGCCCTGCGGGCTATTTTTACTGACCGTCAATGCTGCTGTTGTAACGGCAAAAATCAGAAGCATACGTGTTGTCATCCACCAGCTTAAAAAACATTGGTTTGCCTTGCGGCTGCCGTCGGTTTGAAAAAATTGATTGGGATTTGATTTTTTTTGCGATAATTTAAACCGGGTTCAACATCGCGATCAATAATCGACTTTATCATATATTTATCATGGCATAAGCCCAGCGTAAATCCCAACATCGAGGAGTGACATATGCGCCTTTTTTCCATGATGCTGATTGTTTCTGTGCTGACCGCCGGATTATGGGCCCAGGGTGAGATCATCACCGGCGAGTACCGTTATATTTACGGCGACAACGAAACCATCGTCGAGGCCCGGGAGCGGGCCCGCAACCTGGCGCTGATCAATGCTCTGCAATCCTACCACGTCTACATCCAGTCGGTCACCACGGTGAAGAATTTCCAGCTGTCGGAGGATTTCATCCAGGAGATCTACGCCGGGCATCTGCGGGAGGTGCAGATTCTCGAGCAAACCGAGCGAGGGCGGGAGATCTATATCAAAGTTCAATGCCGGGTGGATCCTGGCGATATTGAGCGCATCATCCAGCGGGAAATCGAAAGACGCCGGCCGCCTGTGCTTGATCCGGTGCATCCACCGGTAGATCCGCGGATGCCCTTCCTGCGCTCGGAGTGCCGCACCCTGAGCAGCGTGGATGCCGAGTTGATCATTCAGAACAAGGGATTTTATAATCCCGGCTGGAATCCGAACGGAAAGGGAATCCAAAACGATTTTGAGCTGCGCCGCCTGGTGGTAATCGACCGCGCCACCGGACTGATGTGGCAGCAGAGCGGCACCAAAGATAAAGTGACCTACGAAGACGCCAAAGCCTATGTCGCCGCCTTGAACCGCAACCAGTTTGCCGGCTACAGCGACTGGCGGTTGCCGACCCTGGAAGAGGCCTACAGCCTGGTGGAGCCTCAGAAATCATCCAATGAGTTGTATGTTGATCCGGTCTTTGATGCGACGCAGCGATGGATCTGGACCTGTGACCAGCCAAGCGCCTCCGCCGCCTGGCTCGTCAATTTCCTCTACGGCCTCTGCGACGACCTCGGCTTCTACGGCTATGTGCGCGCAGTTCGTTCCGGACAATCAGCTCGATGATTTGATTATTTGAGTTATTTGATCATTTGTTTTTTGTTGATAATTTAGAATCAGGATGATGGTTTTGGCAGTTCGCCCGGGAAGGGCGGGGAGGTTACCCGCGTTAGCGGGTCGGAAAATTTTCCAATTTTGAGGTCTTTATTTTTTCACCGCAGAGAGCGCTGAGGGCGCAGAGGTATTTTATGGTTTGATGTTACGCGCTATGCTCCAGAATGTAATTCATGCTGTCATTGCGAGGCGTATTTTGCCGAAGCAATCTCCTGCGGGGTGCACCCACCTGCAATTAAGTTGGAAGCGATCATCGGGAGATTGCCGCGCCGCAAAAGACGCGGCTCGCAATGACGAGACCGGCTTACTGCGTAACATCTGTTATGGTTATAATCTTTTGGCGTAACTGGCTATACGGTTTCCTTTTGTAGCCGCACTATGCATAGTGCGGCTACAAAAGGAGCAAATCTCCAACCTGCAATTCTATCGCTCCATCTACCCAATACATTTGATTTATATCATCGATCTTATCCGTCAGATCAAATACCGGCTCCGCAAACTTTTCAAACGCCATGCTAATTTGGTTCTCTCCGCGCCCTCGGCGCTCTCTGCGGTGAGACAAGTATCAGCTCATTCCAACACATCCCAATCCGCCACCTCCCGGGAAGGCACCTTCGCCAGCATCGCTCTGACCTTCCCCTTCAGATCCGCCAGCGATTTTTGCGCCAGGCGGTTCTCCAGATCCGAGATCATCTCCAGTTGGGTCAATTGTATCGTCAGCAGGTAATTGGTCAGTTGATTCAGCGAAACGCCCTGGTAGCGGGCCTCCCGCTCCAGACGGCGCTTCAGCTCTGCCGGCATTCTTAGGGTAACCACTTGCGATTTACTCATTATTGATTCCTCCAAATCCCGCTGAACTCACTGGGAGTCGCGAGTTTGAATTGAAAGCCTTTTAGTTCAGATGATCTAAAATCCCTGATATTGGAAGTGATCAGGTACTCGCTGTTACTGGCAAAAGCGCATTCTACAAAAATATTGTCGTCTTCATCCTTTAAATTCGGTCGCAACAAGAAATATATCTGATGTTTTTGCGCCAGCAGTGCCAGCAGATCCAGAACGTCTTCGATCTCGTTTATGCTCAGGCCAAGCTTTTGCCGGGTTTCCTTCCGTGTCAGGACATCGTAATATTCGAAATAAGTCTGTGGTGAAATTGCTAACTGTAACTTCTCGTCGATAATCAGGCGAAAAATAAAATGCGATGCGCCTGAACTGCTATAAAGCGCCGAATAGATAACATTGGTATCAACCGTCACGATCATGAATTATGATAGCATATTCGATTACAAAAATCAAGCAGTTTGAGGAAATTCTAACCGTCACTTCGAAGCACTCGTTGCCGAAGCACTCTCCTGCATGATGCAACCATCTGCAGCAACGCTGGCAGCGGTCCGCCGGAGATTGCCGCGCCGCAAACAACGCGGCTCGCAATGACGGCACCTGAAAACAGTTGCCGTGCCCCCTCAAATTGGCTATTTTAACACTATGACCACTTCCACCCCCATCTTCATCCTCACCAGCGAATGGCAGGATCTGCAGCGGCGGCACCTGCTGCGCTATTACGGCCTTTCCCGGGAGTTGGGGACGGTTGAGGTGGTGATCGATCATCAGAAGCCGCTATTTTTTATCCCGCGCAGCGCGAGCTTTACCGCCGGGCTGCATCATGCCGAGCGCAAAGCGGTGCCGCTGAAGAATTTTGCCGGGGAGGATGTGGATGCGCTGTATTTTTCCACCCGGCAGGCGCTGCGCGACACCGAGCGCCTGCTGCGCGCTGGGGACATCCCCACCTACGAGGCGGATGTGCAGCCGGACCGCCGCTACCTGATGGAGCGCTTCATCTACGCCCAGGCGGAAGTGAGCGGCAAGGCGGTGAAGAAAGGGCGCTTGACCTCCTTCCTGAATCCCAAACTGATCCCTTGCGAGGTGACGCCCCGGCTGGTGACGGTCTCGCTGGATATCGAGACCGGGCCGGAGGATGCGCTGTATTCAATCGCGGTGCACCTCGTCGCGCACGGCCGGGAGGAGAAGCGGGTGTTCATGCGCGCCGGACGCTTCGGAACCCAGCCGGAAGAACACCTTTATTTTTATCCCACCGAGCAGGAGCTGCTGGAGCATTTTTTCGAGTGGTTCCAGGCCGCCGACCCGGATATCATTATCGGCTGGCATGTGATCGGCTTCGACCTGATGTTCCTGGAGCGCAAGTGCCGGGCGCTGCACATCCCGCTGGATATCTCCCGCAGCGGGCGCCCGCCCCGTTTCTACAAGCCGGAACGGGGCTATCACCGGGCGGAAATTTCCGGCCGGGTGGTGATCGACGGCCCCGCCGCATTGCGCGGGGCATTTTTTAGTTTTGAGGATTATAAGCTGGAAACGGTCTCTCAGGCATTGTTAGGGACCGGTAAGATCATTCAGCCGGATCAGGATAAAGTTGCTGAGATTAACCGCCTGTTCCGGGAAGACAAGCCGGGGCTGGCCCGCTACAACCTGGAAGACGCGGTGCTGGTGACGCAGATCTTCCAGAAGACCGGCCTGATCGATCTTTACGTGCGCCGCTCCCAGATCTCCGGGCTGCTGCTTAACCAGGTGGGCCTCTCGGTGGCGGCGTTCGATTATTATTACCTGCCCCGCCTGCACCGCAAGGGCTATGTGGCGATCAACACCGCCGACGTGCAGCCGCAGGGCCATGCCGCCGGGGGGTATGTGATGGAGCCGGCGCCGGGCATCTATGACGATGTGGTGGTGCTGGATTTCAAGAGCCTGTATCCTTCCATTATCCAGTCCTTCAAGATCGATCCGCTCTCCCGGCTGCGCAGCGAGATCGATACCATCGAGACGCCTGACGACGAACACTACCGCTTTTCCGCCAGCGAGCACATCCTGCCGGAGTTCATCGACCGCCTGATGGCCCTGCGCAGTGCCGCCAAAAAAGCCCAGGACGGCCCGCTGTCCCAGGCGATCAAAATCCTGATGAACAGCTTTTACGGCGTGATGGGCACCTACGGCTGCCGCTTTTATCATCCGCACCTGCCCTCGGCAATCACCGGCACCGGCCAGTGGCTGCTGAAGGGCTGCCGCCGTTTCCTGGAGGCGCGGGGCTACCGGGTGCTTTACGGCGATACCGACTCGGTGTTCGTGCAACTGAAGCCGGAGGAAGCGGCCCGGCCCGGGGACACCGGACAGGCGCTGGCCGGCCTGCTCAATCAGCACTGGCAGGAGGAACTGCAACGGCGCGGCGTCACTTCCTACCTGGAGATGGAATACGAAAAATATTACCGCAAGCTGGTGCTGCCCCTGGCCCGGGGAAAAGGGGGCGGCGCGCGGAAACGCTATGCCGGGTTGGTTGAAAAACAGGGTACAGAAGGAGTGGAATTTGTGGGGATGGAATACGTGCGTTCGGATTGGACTCCCCTGGCCCGGGAATTTCAATATGAACTTTATCTCCGTATCCTGACGGATCAGCCCCTACGCAAGTGGCTGAATCAACTGGTGCGGGATGTCTACAGGGGAAAACAGGATAAGAAGCTGGTCTACCACAAGCATCTGCGCAAGGAGGCCCGGGAATACACCAAGAACATCTCTCCTCAGGTGCGGGCGGCGCTGATGGTCGATCCCAAAGCCCGGGAGATACGCTACCTGATCACCCTCCGGGGGCCGGTGCCAGAGGAACATCATCCTACCGATATCGATTACCAGCATTATATCGATAAGCAATTGAAGCCGATTGCAGATTCGGTGCTGGGGCTGCTCGGGAAATCGTTTGATGAGATGGTGGGGCCGGTGCAGTTGTCGTTGTTTGATGGGGAAGGGGGATGAAGATATTTGCTCGCTGTCGCTCGCGATGTTTGTTCGCTGACGCTCACGATGTTTGTTCGCTGACGCTCACGATGTTTGCTCGCTGTCGCTCGCGATGTTTGTTCGCTGACGCTCACGATGTTTGTTCGCTGACGCTCACGATGTTTGTTCGCTGACGCTCACGATGTTTGTTCGCTGACGCTCACGATGTTTGCTCGCTGACGCTCACGATGCTGGGAAAAATATGCTTCTGAGGTATAATCTGCGGTATTTGGGTATTATTCCCAGTCTTTTCGAGGCGGGGACAGATTTACGAAGCGTCCGGCGGGTCAATTGGGTGGTTGCGCAGTATCTCTATCTCCGACGCGACGCTGAGCGTCGCCGTCGAGGTTCCTCGCAGAGCGTGGAACCAGTATCCAGCATCCAGTATCGTGAGCGAAGCGAACAAACATCGCGAACGAAGTGAGCAAACATCGTGAGCGAAGCGAACAAATATCGCGAGCGCCAGCGAGCAAATATCGCGCGCAGCGCAAACATCAAGCTTCTACCAAATGCCGCTCCCGGGTAATTTCGATAATCTCCACCTTAATATCCTGCGCTGCCGGCCAGTGCTCGCGCAACTCCTTGCAGATCCGCTGTTCCAGCTTGCTTTCGCTGCGGGTGATATATTTGCCCCGCCCGGTGATCGGAGAGTCGTAATGGGTCAGGGTATAATCATAATTGATCATGATGATTTCCCGATAGCGGTTTTTCCGCTTTAGCCAGAGATGATTGGTTAGACGGGAGATTTCGCTGAGCCGCATAATATATCCTCCATGATATGATGATTGCGCGGGTAATTGCGCAGGATTCACGCCCTGCGGCAAAGCGGCCCGAAGGTAGATGCTTTGAACGGTTGGCGTGCTTTGCCGCAGGGCGTGAATGACAACGCAGTTTATTTGCACTATTTACTGACGGTTTTATTCGTTTTGTGTGCGAACAGGTCCCTCGCTGCGCTCCGCCTCCTTTGGGAGGACAACCCGAGTGTGATTCTGCAGGTATCAGCCGGGGAAACTGTAATGGCATTGCATTTAACGAACAATCTGTGCCGTTATTGAGATCAGGATATTTCCTAACGCTGTTACAGCAGAAAGCTTGCCAGAAACAATATTCAGGTTGATTTGTTCTTAAGCTATTTAAATATATGTGCTTATGCCGTGTTGAGTGTGGTCGTTCCCTGGTAACGCTTCGTATAAATGTGTAATATTTTCACAAAAAAAATACCGCTGTTCTCAGCGTGAACGAATTTTTATATTTGAAAGGCCGCAGGCTTAGTTCAATCGAAACACTGGTTTCAGAAATCAATATGGTTATGCGAATCGATCTAGATGGGAATATGGTTACCGAATTTATATTGCGGCGGCCGTTTTTTCCCATATACCCATCCACCCATTCACCCATATACCATGACATCCGAAAGTGAGCACATTCATGAAAAATATCTTATTCGTCTGCCTCGGCAACATCTGCCGGTCTCCTGCAGCAGAGGGGGTGATGACGTCGCTGGTGCAGCAAGCCGGGCTGGAAGGGGAAATCTTTTGCGATTCCGCCGGCACCATCGGGTATCATGCCGGGGAGCCGGCGGATGGGCGGATGCGCCGCAGCGCCCGGCAGCGCGGGTACGATCTGACCAGCATCTCCCGTAAGGTGAATCCGGCAATCGATTTTGAGAAATTTGATCTGATCGTGGCCATGGATGATGACAATCTGCGCGATTTGCGCGCGATGGACCATGACAATACATACGCCGCCAAAATGCACAAAATGACCGATTTCTGCCGCACCAGCAATGCGACATACGTGCCCGATCCTTACTACGGCGGGACGCAGGGTTTTGAGAATGTGCTGGATATTCTGGAAGATGCCTGCGGCGGACTGTTGGAGAAGATCCGGGATGAGCGGAAATCCTGAGATGTTGAAACGGGTCGAAGCCTGGGCGGGAGCAGCGGTGGTGGATGCCCGCCCGCTGGGTGGGGGCTGCATTGCCAATGCGCAACAGCTACGCCTGGCTTCCGGGCGCTCTTTTCTGCTGAAAAGCGGGGTAGCGCATCCGGAGATGTTGCTTACCGAGGCCAACGGCCTGCGTGAACTGGCCCGGGCCAAAGCCCTGCGGGTGCCGGAGGTGCATCTTCAAGAGGCGGAATTTCTCCTGCTGGAGTTTATTGAGCCTGGAAAACCCGGAAGCGATTTTTTCGAACGCTTCGGCCGGGCGTTTGCGGAACTGCACCGCTTCCAGGCCGCAGAATTCGGCTTCTATGAGGATAATTTCATCGGAGCGACGCCGCAGCAGAACCGTCCCACCCCGCATACCGCCACCAACTGGCCGGCTTTCTACTATGAGCACCGCTTGCGGTTCCAATATCGGCTGGCGGAGCGTAACGGCCGCTTGAGCGACGCGCTGCGCCGGGATTTCCGGCCCCTGGAAGCGAACATCGAGCAGATCCTGGCCGGCAGTGAAGAGCCGCCCTGCCTGCTGCACGGCGATCTCTGGAGCGGCAACTTCCTGGTGGATGAAGGGGGCAATGCCTGCCTGATCGACCCGGCGGTCTATTACGGCCACCGGGAGGCGGACCTGGCCATGACCCGGCTCTTCGGCGGCTTTGGGGAGGCCTTCTACCGGGCATACCATGAGGCCTATCCGCTGCCAGCCGGTTACGAATACCGCGAGGACCTGTATAAGCTCTATCATGTACTGAACCATCTCAACCTGTTCGGGCGCGGATATCTCGCGCAGGCGGAGGCGCTGCTGCGGCGTTATCGCTGAATGTTCTTTACGATTATGGGACGTTCATAAAAAGCTTCGAGAAATATTGGATTCGTCTTATATTTGAATGCGTGGATGCTGGATGCTGGATGCTGGATGCTGGATGCTGGATGTTGGATGGGCAGGTTGGGGCAATGTTACGCCGCCCTTACAGGGCTTGAGGTTTTGATGATCGTGTGCCCCGGGTAGCGTTTGCCGCCGGCAAACGCTACCCGGGGCTGGAATAATACCGCCCTTACAGGGCTGGCACCGAGGAACTCGCCATGTTCGGCTACCCCTTTCATGATATCCAGCCACCAGTATCCAGCATCGCGAGCGCCAGCGAGCAAATATCGCCGAAGGCAAATATCGCGAGCGAAGCGAGTAAACATCGTGAGCACAGCGAACCAATATCGCGCGCAGCGCAAACATCGTGAGCGGAGCGAACCAACATCAATAACAGGCGGAAAAATCTATGAAATCATTTGGCAACTTTTTGATGATTATGTTACTGCTGGGCGTTATGGGCTGGGGGGGGTATTACCTGGTGCAGAATAATTTCTTCACGCCCAGGGAAAATCTCCGAGAGGATTTCATTGGCGGGATCCCGGGCATTTTTCGCACCCCCGGGGGCAATCTGGAAGTGGCCGGATTCAAAGCGGTGGAGACCTTCCGCAGCACCAGCACTGCGCTGATTCCCATGACCGATATCGAGATTCCGCTGACCACCACCAGAAGCCTGATCCAGGTGCCGGTGGTCTATCGCTACCATGTGCGGGTGTTTGAGGAATGGAATATCGAGTTCCAGGATTTTACCTGCATCATCTACGCCCCGGAACTGCGTCCCACCCTGCCTCCGGCGATCCAGACCGATTCCATGGAAACCGTTATTGAAGAAGACCTGATGGCCTGGGATGGGGAAGCGCAGGTCAACAAGCTGATCAAGACGATCACCCCCACCTTGGAAAAATATGCCTCCGATCCAAGGAATATCGACCGGGTGCGCGAGGATGCCCGCAAGACCGTGGCGGAATTTGTGCGGATCTGGCTGATCGAGCGCGGGCAGTGGGGCGATAAAGTCGAAGTGATCAAGGTGATCTTCCGCGGAGAGCGGGAGACCGACCCGGCGCAGATTATTCCGTCGGAGATTTACCGGGGGGAATAGGCGGTTTGATGGCACACAGATTTCTTGGCGCGGCCTTCGGCCGCAACCAAAAGGACTTAAACCATAATGTCTTGGTTATTGGAAATTCAGAAACTATTTGAAACTCCCGGTATTCCCCATCCATATTGGAAGGTCGCCACCAACCAAATAGAGGGGAATACCATGGAGTGTTTTTTAAATCGTCACCAGGATCACATTCGCGGAGTGTTGTCGGGTTTTGATCGTGTTGTGTTTCGAGGCACCCTCCGTTCCATCAGCCATGTGAAAGGTATGGAAACTTTTCTTAATGTTCATCATGTTTTGTTGAAAGACTTTGGCAGCTTTGTCGAGGCTCAATCCTCTCTACTCAAGACCCACGCCCAGAAATTTGCTCAAGATCATAAGCGTCCCTATGAATATATCGTTTCTGCGAGTCGATCGAAAGCAGATATTGCGAAAGAGATCATGCATCGAGACGGGATTGAGGAGGGGTTAATTTGCGTATTATCCTGTGTCGAGCTCTGTATGTCTTATACGATTCGACGCGATCGAGATTCAAAAACGATTCATTTAGAGTCAGCACCTCGCAAGTGTTTGTATTTGTATTTCTATTTTATAGACCCTGAATTCGGTTTTATGCATGTTCGGCTCCAAAGCTGGTTTCCTTTTCCGATTCAGGTTTGTATCAATGGCCGGGAATGGCTGGCGCGAGATTTAGACAAAGCGGGTATTTCCTATCAACGCCGCGACAATTGCTTTATCGAAATTGCCGACATTAACAAAGCTCAGGAGTTAGCCGATGCGGCAATCAAACGAAATTGGCTTAAATTATTGAATCGCTTTTCCGACCGGTTTAATCCGCTTTTAAAATCGTTGGATATTCGCAGCTACTATTGGACCATCCGGGAAGGTGAATATGCCACCGATGTCATGTTTAAAGACCCCAACTATCTTAAATCCATCTATCCACACCTCATTCATCATGCAATTGAACATTTTCACACTACGGATGTGGTTCGCTACTTTGGTAAATACGCCGATCGCCGGTTTCATGGTGAGGTTAGCAGTAACACCTGTCAGCGTGAAGAGGGTGTCAGAGTCAAACACTGGGTTGATGAGAACTCGATCAAGATGTATGACAAGCAAGGTCAACTATTGAGGATCGAGACGACGATTAACAACCCAAGACGTTTTAAAGTATATCGTTCTGTAAAGCGCGATGGCCGGGATATTTACGCCTGGCGTGCACTGCGTAAAGGGATTGCCGATATCTGGCGACGTGTGCAGATATCGCATAAGGCCAATAGCGCTTATTTAGACGCATTAGCGGTGGTCGAACACAAAGAACCGGCATATCAGTATTTGGATCGTTTAGCCAAACCGGTATACAAAAAGAATCGCCGTTATCGAGGGCTGCGGCCGATCCACCCTGAAGAGGCGAAGTGGTTCCAGGTGATTCTAAACGGGAAATTCCTCATCTATGGTTTTCGGAATGCTGACTTGCGGCCTCTGATTTTTTCGAAGCCAAAACATCCGAAAGAAAAAGAACAACAGATGGGAAAGGTAACCCGCTTCATCAAACTGATGTGTGCTCATGGTCTTGTTCGTAAAATGCCGAAGACCCATCGCTATCGCATTACGCAAAAAGGACAATTAACAATGAGCACTGCAATGTCAATAAGAAACAGCTGTTTATCACAACTTGAAAAGGCCGCATAGAAGAAAATTTTGCCAAAAAAACAAAGTTTTGTGCTAGTGCAGTGCAGATGACCGCAGATTTTCACAGATACTACATTGCTACATTGTTAAAAAAAATAGCTGTTACAATTTGCCAAAAATAGCCTTATTACAAGCTAAACCACTGAATAATTTGAAGAAAGAAACAGGGTGTCATTTCGAACCCTGTCGTTTAGGGTGAGAAATCTGTCGCTGCAAAAGGCTGATGGTTTCGATTGGTTCAAGAATTGAGCGCAAAAATAGATTTCTCGCTACGCTTCGAAATGACACGCATTCATTAAAAACAATCACATAAACAGTAATAAGGTCTAATTTAATCATGTAACCCTATCTGTGAAAATCTGCGGTCATCTGTACTACACTGGCCCAAAACTTTGTCTTTTTAACAAAATTTTGTGGTACGACAAAATGTTTTACAATGAGCATTGACCACTGAGCAATAAGCATTTACCATTTGGTTGCGGCCGCAGGCCGCACCAAGAAATCTGTGTGCCATTGTTTTCAGCCTGTCGCTTTCAACTCCGCTTCCATCTCCCGTACCTTCGCCTCAACCTCTGCCGCCGTGACATTCGCGGGCAGGGGCTTGCCGTAATACACCGTCACCCGGCGCAGGATGCTGCGCGGGAACTTCAGCATTGGGGGGCCGTCCTTGTAGCTGTACATGCTGCCCCAGAGATTGCCAATATAGACCGGGATAACCGGGAGATCCAGCCCCTTCATCACCGTTTCGAAGCCGGGGCGGAAGGTGTCGACCTTCCCGTCGGTGGTCAGCTTGCCTTCCGGGAAGATGCACACCACATGATTTTCCAGCAGCTTCTGCCGGGCCTGGGCCAGGCTCTCCGCCACCGAAGCCCGCCCGGCCGGGGGATCGATCGGGATGCAGTCCATCAGGCGGAAAAGGAATTTGATCACCGGCAGATCGTAAAAGCTTTTCAGCATCAGGAAACGGATGAAGCGCTGTACCGTCGATCCCAGGATGAAAGAGTCGATGTAGGTGACGTGATTGGGGGTGAGCAGCGCCGGGCCATGCAGCGGAATGTGCTCCTCCCCGATGATCCGGATGCGGTAGAAAGTATGGGTGAGCAGCCAAAAGCAGAAACGCACGAAGTATTCCGGTATGACGGTGCAGATGTAAACCACCGCCAGGATGGTGACCAGCCCCATCACCAGGTAAATGATCTCCGGCGAGAGTCCCAGGATTACTGCCAGGAGGTGATAGATCCCCCAGCCCATCACCAGGAAGAGCCCGTTGAGGATCCCGCTGGTCGCCATCACCCGGCCTTTCTCGTGTTCCTTGGCGAAAAACTGCATATATGCGTAGAGCGGAACGATGTAGAGCCCGCCAAAGGCCCCGGCGATAAACAGGGTGGCCGCGCTGAGGGGATAGGAGGAGGTGGTGAAAAACAAGGCGATGCCGGCGAAGGCCATACCCAACCCGCCCAGGGGCACCAGCCCCAGTTCTACCTTGTGCCCGGAGAGCCGGCTGGCCAGCATGGAGCCGGAACCAATCCCGATGCCGATGAATGCCGGGAGGAGGGAGAGCAGCACATTGCCGCTCTCGGCATTACCGAGCATGTGCTTGCCGTAGATCAGAATGTTGGTCTGAAAGATCAACCCGATCAACCAAAAATAGCTGTTGGCCAGCGCCGCCAGGAAGAGCGGCTTCTGGCGCTTCAGGAAGCGCAGGTCTTTCCAGATACCGGCGAAAGGGTTCCAGGGAAATTTTTCCGCGGTGCCGGCGGCGGGCACGCTTTTGATAAAAAGAGCGGTGAGCGAGCCAATCGCGGCAAAGCCAATGCAGTAGATTGCCACTGCGACGGTACTGTTGTTGTGGGCATCGAGCAGAAAGCCGGTCACGGCGGTGCCAAGAATGATGAACAGGAAGGTGCTCATCTCCAGCCAACCGTTGGCGGCGGTGACCGCCTCCGGATCGGCCGCTTCCGGGATGTAGCCGTACTTGGCCGGGCTGAAAAAGGTGCTCTGGGTGGCCATCAGGAAGAGGATGAAGAGCATCATCTCCAGGTTGCCGAGGTAGAAGGCGAGCAACCCGAAGAGCATCACGCCGATCTCGGCAAACTTCACCACCCGCATCACCGCCGACTTAGCGTATTTGTCTGCAAAGTAACCCGACCAGGGCCCGAAGATTACAAAGGGCACCGTAAACAGGAAAGTGGCCTGGGAGATAATGCTCTCGGCGTTTTTGGCGGCGAGAATCTGCAGCACATAAAGCTGTAGCAGCATTTTGTAGAAATTGTCGTTGAAGGCACCCAGGCTCTGAGTGATGATATAGGCGGAAAACCGTTCCGGCAGGCGTATTTTCGACATGGGGATGTATCTCCGGATTAGATAAGATGAAATGTAGCGCTTTTGCCGGAGTTAAACAAGTTTTTGGATGCTGGATGTTGGCTCGCTGCGCTCGCGATGTTTGCGCTCCGCGCGATGTTTGTTCGCTGGCGCTCACGATATTTGCTCGCTCCGCTCACGATGTTTGCGCTGCGCGCGATATTTGCTCTCTTCGTTCGCGATGTTTGTTCGCTGCGCTCACGATGCTGGTGGCTGGGTGGGATGGCGGGTGAGCAGACTGGGGCGATGTTACGCCGCCCTTACAGGGCTTGAATTTTTGTTGATCGTGTGCCCCGGGTGGCATTTGCCTCCGGCAAACGCCATCCGGGGCTGGAATAACGCCGCCCTTTCAGGGCTGGCACCGAGGGACTTGTCATGTTCGGATACCTCCCTCAAGATATCCATCCACCAGCATTCAGCATCGTGAGCGGAGCGAGCAAACATCGTGAGCGCAGCGAACCAACATCGCGAACGAAGAGAGCAAATATCGTGAGCGCCAGCGAACAAATATCGCGCGCAGCGCAAACATCGTGAGCGGAGCGAACAAACATCATCAGTACCGGAAATGCTTGATCTGCTCCCCAGTCTGCCCGATATCGCTCATGGCTTCGATCCCGATCGCCAGGTGTAAATCAACATATTTTTGCGTGACCATCCGGTCGGATTCTTCGGTTTTCACCTTCCGGGATCATCGGCAGGTCTGAGACCAGGAGCAGCGCTCCGAGGCTGAGGCGGTTGACAAATGCCACCACAAACAGGGTCGCGGTTTCCATGTCGATGCCGATTACCGCCAGCTTGCGCAGGTATTTCTTGAATTTGCCGTCCCACTCCCACAGCCGGCGGTTGGTGGTATAGACCACCCCGGTGCGGTATTCCTGTTTGTATTTTACCAGCTTCTGCGAGACGAACTTCTGGATCTTGAATGCCGGGAGCGCCGGCGCGGCCCGGGGCATATAATCGCGGCTGGTGCCTTCGCCGCGGATGGCGGCGCTGGGCAGAATGAAGTGGCCGATCTCGGTGGAGCGCTTCAAACCGCCGCATTTGCCCAGGAAGAGCAGCCCTTTGGGAGCACGCACCGACAGCAGGTCGATAATCGTCGCCGCATTGGGCGATCCCATCCCGAAGTTGATCATGGTAACCCCGGCGCTGTTGGTGGCAGTCTGCATGGGACGCCCTTCACCTTTGATATCACATTTCCCCTGATCGGCAAATTTTTCCAGGTAATTGCTGAAGTTGGTCAGCAAAATATAATCCCCGAACTCATCGATCCGGGTGCCGGTATAACGCGGGAGCCAGTCTTTGGCAAGATCAAGTTTTTTGGTCACGATGGACCTCCTTTGTGATGTTTGTTCGCTGCGCTCACGATGTTTGCTCGCATTCGCTCGCGATGTTTGCTCGCTGCGCTCACGATGTTTGCTCGCATTCGCTCGCGATGTTTGTTCGCTGCGCTCACGATATTTGCTCGCATTCGCTCGCGATGTTTGTTCGCTGCGCTCACGATGCTGGTGGCTGGTGGCTGGATATCTTGAGGGAAGTATCCGAACATGGCGAGTCCCTCGGTGCCAGCCCTGAAAGAGCGGTGTATTCCAACCCCGGGTGGCGTAACATCACCCCAGCCTACTCATCCAACAACCAACAACCAACAACCAACAACCAACAACCAACAACCAACAACCAACATCATTCATCCAGCGGCTTCTGCCGAAAAAACGCATCGGTAATAATCCCATCCACCTCATGCGCCTGCACTCTCGCCAGCACGTCCGGGCGGTTGACGGTCCAGACATAGACCTCCTTATTCATGCGCCGGGCCCGCCGGACAAACCAGCGGGAGACATTCTTATGGTGGGGGTGCCAGGCATCGGAGGAGAGGAATACATCGATGAACTGGTAGAAGCGCAGCGGATCCTGAAACAGAAAGCCGGTGCGGATCCGCGGCTCTGCCGCCTTCAGTTGCCGCACCAGAAAAGGGTTGAACGATGAGATCCATACCTGGTCGAAAATGTTGTGGCGCCGGATCAGGCGCACCAGGGAGTGGGCATACTGGCGGGTTGCCGGCACCATCGATTTGGCGTCGAGATTGATCGGCACCCGCCCGCGGAACTCTTCCAGCATCTCATCCAGGGTGCATACCCGGTCGGGATAGACGTATTCGCGGTCGATGAAAGGCATGTTCCGTAGTTCGCTCAAAGCAGTCTGAGCGGTAAATCTGCGCTGCCGGAAGCGCCTCCATAGAAAAGCGTCATGCAGCAATACCAGTTTTCGGTCGCGGCATAGCCGTACGTCCACCTCCAGCGCGTCGGCACCCTGCGCCAGGGCCAGATGCAGGGCCTTGAGGGTATTTTCCGGCGCCAGAATCCGCTCTCCCCGGTGGGCGATCAGCAGCGGCTTTTTTCTATCGCTCATTCACTTCCTGTTGCGGTTTGAGGGTTGAGCGGTTCAGCTTAAAAAAATCAGGTACAGCACCGCGAGGGTCAGGGCTGCTATGCCCAGCCTGAAAAAATATTTTCCGGGCGGCCGGGGAAAGAGCAACTGTTCCCCGACAGTGAAGTAAGACGCGCCGGAAACAATGATGCTGACGTAGCTGAGATACAGAATGATCCGGAAAAATTCGCCGGTGAAGTTCAGCATGTAGAGCACGATCGCAAAGGAGACCAGGGTGGTGTTCAGCTTGCCGAGAAAGTTGGCCATTACCGGCGATTCGGTTTTGCTGAGGGTGAAAGCGCCGACCAGCAAGATCATCACATCGCGGTAGAGCAGCAGCAGTACCACCTGGTAGGGAAACCCCCGGTAATAGATCAGCAGGATCATCACCGCCGCCATGGCGATCTTATCGGCGATCGGATCGAGGATCTTGCCCAGGTCGGTTACCTGGTTCAGGCGCCGGCTCAGGTAGCCGTCGAGAAAATCCGTGGCGATGGCAACCAGGGTCAGGCCGATCAGCCAGATATTGCCCGAGGGGGTGTTGATTTTGATGAAATATCCCACCGGCAGCACCAGGATCACCCGGCTGATGCTGAGCAGATTGGCGATATAAAAGAACTCTTGGTGTCGGATTCTCATGCCCGGTTATCCTTGAATAGGCTTGGTTGGCGGTTTTCCATTATGATCGCGACTTTCAGATAAAGCGGAAAAAATTAGCACATTCGTTTTGATTTTTCCAGATATTTATTATATACTTAACTCAGTTGTAAAATCATAATCCTATTTGGGGTAAGCCGTCATCTAAAGTCGGGAGATGAAAGCATGGCATGGCAAACCGGTGTCGTTTCCGACCGTGGGCGGGTGCGAACCAACAATGAAGATTCGGTTTACATCAACCCGGAACAGGGTATCTTCCTGATTGCCGACGGGATGGGGGGGCACAATGCCGGGGAAGTGGCCAGCGGCCTGGCGGTGGATGCGATCAGCACCTTCCTGTTGAATGCCACCCCCGACGCCCTGGAAAAAGCCGTGGAAAATGCCAACCGGATTATATATGAGCGCTCCCGCCATTCGCCGGAACTATACCGCATGGGCACCACCATCGTAGCCGCGGTGATCGCGGGGACGAAACTGTTTCTGGCCCATGTCGGGGACAGCCGGGCATACCTGCTGGAAGCGGATCGCCTGCAGCGGCTGACCGAAGACCATTCCCTGATATACCAGATGATCAAATCACAGCAGATCAGCGAGGCGGAAGCAAGTATTGATCCCCGGCGGGGGATCCTGCTGCGGGCGCTGGGCACCGAAGAACACATCGAGGTGGAGCTGCACGAATATGAATATCGCGGGGAACCGCTCTTGCTGTGCAGCGACGGGCTGACCGATATGCTGACCGACCCGGAAATCGAAGCGGTGCTGCGTGCCGGCGGCACGCCCCAGGAAACCTGCGAACAGCTGAAGCAGCGAGCCAATGAGATGGGCGGTGCCGATAATATCTCGGCGATCCTGGTCAAAGGGGTCTGATCGCAATATGCGTTTATTCAACGCCAAAAAAATTCAGCTTTACCTGCTGATCGTTTTCTTTATCAGTGTCGGATTGCTGATCCTGATTTACACCAACAGCTTTTGGGAACAGACGCGGCTGCTGAAGTCCTCGGCCACCCAGATTTATTTTGTCGATAATATTTCCGAGGCGCACCAGCAGTTGATTGAGCGCTTTAACCGGCAGCACCACGGCCGTATCGAAGTGGTGCCGGTCAACCTCCCTTTTACCAAGTTCAGCACCAATGAGCGCAAGGAGTTGCTGGCGCGCACCCTGCGCAGCAAAGGAGACCGCATCGATATCTTTGCGGTAGACCTGATCTGGGTGCCCCGTTTTGCCCGCTGGGCCCAGCCGCTGGATATCTATTTTTCCGCCCATGAGCGTGACCGGATGCTCGATGCTGCCATGGAATCCTGCAGTTTCGAAGAACACCTGGTGGCGATGCCGTTTTATATCGACATTGGGCTCATGTATTACCGGCGTGACCTGCTGCGCAAGCTGCCGAATGCGGATG
Organism: Calditrichia bacterium; assembly: GCA_020635015.1. GTDB lineage: Bacteria > Calditrichota > Calditrichia > RBG-13-44-9 > J075 > JACKAP01. Next base: position 173,140 of record JACKAP010000004.1, read on the forward strand.
CCCTGGAAACGCAGCTTCGCAAGTCGATCACCTGGGAAGCCTTTATCGCCCTCGGGCAGCAGTATCCCGGTAACGGGAGCCCTTTTTACATGTTCGCCGCAAAAAACTTTGAGGGGCTGATCTGCAGCTATCTTGAGGCGGTGATGGGGCAGAAACGTTCCATCTTTGCCGGTGATACGGTGCAGTTGTATACGCCGGAATCCCGAAAGGCCCTGGGCTTGCTGGTTGACATGGTGCAAACTTACCGCTTTACCCCTCCGGAAGTGGTCAATTTTGATGAAGTGCAGGTTTACCGCTACGCCCTGGCGCACGATGCCCTGTTCTTCCGGGGATGGCCGGGATTCAAGCGCCACTTTGCCGAACCGGGGCTGGAGGCGAAACTGGCGGAGGTGGAAGTCGCCGCACTGCCCCATTTCCAGGGAACCGCCCCGGCGGCGGTTTATGGCGGCTGGAATCTGATGATCTCCAATTTCTCCAACCACAAACCTGCCGCGGTGGAATTCCTCAAGTTTGTCATGCGGGAAGAAAATCAGGCGCTCCTCTATGAAACCGGCGGTTACATTCCGGTCAACAAGGCCCTCTATGAAGATTCGCTGTTTTATCGCGACAAAGCCGACCTTAAATATTACCGGCAGCTTCTGGATAACGGTATCCACCGGCCCTTTGTGGTCAATTATACCCAAATTTCCGATATCATATCCTATTATGTGCACCTGGCAATCAAGGGCGAGATCGGCGTGGATGCCGCGTTGAAACAGGCAACCCGCGTTATTAACGCCCAGACGGTGTTAATACGTTAAGGATTGTATAAAACAACTTTTTAACTGCCGCCACAGAGACACAGAGTTCACGGAGAGCTGACAACTGAAAACTAACTACATTGTTTAAAAAGATTTTTTTGCTGCTATAGATTTCTCACAAAATACGTTCGAAATGACGGCGTTGTGTCATTCCGAAGGCGACAGCCGAGGAATCTGTAATTTTAAAAGACATAATTTACAGTTTACTAACTCAGTGATCTCTGTGTCTCTGTGGCAATTATGTTTGATATTCGACAAATAATACTTTAATCAATCCTAGGCAGGATTTCCCGGACTATGTCCAAATTTTCCGCTTACCTGGAAAAATTCAAGAAGTATCACTTTGAGATCAAGCACCTGATCGTGCTCTTTATTGTGTTGATTTTTTTCATGATCCTGGTGTCGCTGGTGCAGAAAACTTCCCTCCAGGAGCTGCTGCTGCGCACCCAGGAGTGGTATCAGCGCGACTCTGCCGAACGCATGGCCAATCTCACCGCCACCTCGCTGGAACTGCTGCTGGAAAATGCCGGCAGTCCTTTCTCCAATAACCCGGAAGAGCGGCAGAGAATGGTGCAGTCCTTCAACATCATTCTCAGTCAGCAGATCCTGCAGCAGAATGTCGAGGCGGTATGCATCTTCGTCTCCCGCGGAGGGCAGATATACGCCATTGACGATGGGAATGTCCTTTATGATTATTTCTTCGATCATTCTATCCCTCTGCATCGTACCGAAAATGATCCCTATGCGGCAGCCCTGGCGCTGTATCAAAATACCCTGCAGGAAGCGATGCGCCGCAGCGAGCAGATCTTCAGCATTGCGGAAGGTGATCATATTTTTCATGTCTTCGTGCCCTTTGTGCCCAAGGGAGAATATGTCGGTGCCGTCTATGTAAAGAATACCCCGGACTTTACCTTCATCACCCGGGAAATCATCACCAGTTACGACGAGACCGCCTTGATATTTGCCTCCCTGATCATTCTCGGACTTCTGGCGATGTTTTATATTTCATCTTATACCGTCAAAGAGCGCGATGAAGCACAGGAGCAACTATACCGGGAACGGGAGCAATATCTCCTGGAGGTGATCGACCGGGAGAAGGAAGCACTTTTTACCCGGCGGATCTATCATACCCATCATAAGGCGGAGAAGGTGATGGGGTTTATCAAGGAAGACCTGCGCAATCTCGACAAGGAGAACATCGAAGCCATCAAGCAGCGGGTGAACCGCTATGCCAATTTTGTATCGCGGGTGATCTATGATATGAAGTGGTATGATCCGCCGCTGCAGACCATCCGCAACCCCGCTTTCCAGACCGATCTCAATGAGGTGCTGCAGTTTATTATCGACCATATCTTCCTGCGTACCGCTCATCAGGTTAACTACCAGTTCCGGATCGATCTGCAACCCCAGCTGCCTCCGGTGTCGATCAATGAGTTTGTGGTGTGGGAGATTTTCGAACCGCTGATCCAGAACTGCGTGGAACATGGAGGGGAGGAGAATATGGAGATCCGGGTCCGAACGGTGTATTCTGCGCCGAATAACATTGCCGAGGTGTTTATCGGCGATAACGGGAAGGGGTTTGCGCCGGAGCTCCTCCAAAAAAATGAAAAAGGCATCAAGCAGCTCTTCCTGGAAAGCGTCTCTACCAAGCAGATCCGGGAGAATGCCGGCTACGGCTGTTATATCGCTTACGAGATCGCCCGGCGGCGCTGTGGCTGGGATATCGACGCGGAGAATCTCCCCGGCGGCGGCTGTCATTACGTAATCAAAATACCGCTCCCCAAATAATCGAGGCTGTACATGCTCTATAACCGGAAAATTCATGTCCTGTTGATCGAAGATGAAGAATACGATGTGCGGCGGGTGCAAAATACCCTAAAACCGTTTGCCGAGCGCATCATTCTCCGCGATATTACTTCCGACGGCCATTCCGCCCTGGAGTTGCTTCAGGCGCACAAAGGGCAATATGAAGTGGTGATCATGGATTTCCAGATCGCCGGCAGCCTCACCGGGGAAGAGCTGATCCTCCGCATGAAAGCGGTGGATCCCGCCCTGCAGATCATCGTCATCACCAAGCGCACTATCAACATCACCGATTTCGATTTCGCCAACCGCCTGCTGGAGGCGGGGCAATGTGGTACTGCACCAAATATCCCGGCGATATCGAGGCCTACATCTATCAGCCGACCGATTTTATCCTGAGCATTTTCAATGCTGCGGAAAAACGCCGCCTGGAACTGGAGCAGCAGCGTTCCAACCGCAAGCTGTCGCAGAACGTGGAGGATATCCTGCGGGAAAAACGCATCATCGGCGAGTCCGAGGTGGTGCAAAAGCTGAAACAGCAGATTGCCATGTGTGCCAACAATGATGCGATTGTGCTGATCCGCGGTCTTTCCGGCACCGGCAAGGAGCTGGTGGCGGCGAATATCCACTACCAGAGCCGCCGGCGTCTGGAAAAGTTTGTGGCAATTAATTGCGGCAGCCTGCCCCAGGATCTGATCGAGAGCGAACTGTTCGGGTTCGAAAAAGGCGCTTTTACCGGCGCCCAGGAGCGCAAGAAAGGCCTGTTCGAGATCGCCGACAACGGCACGCTGTTTCTCGATGAGATTGCCGAGATGCCCCTTTCCGCCCAGGTGAAGCTGCTGCGGGTGATCCAGGAAGGGGAGATCGACAAGATCGGACGCACCGAAAAGGTCAAAGTTAATGTGCGGGTGATCGCCGCTACCAACAAGCACATCGAGGAGGAGGTGCGCGCCAAACGGTTTCGGGAGGATCTCTATTACCGCCTTAATGTGGTCTCGATTTGGTTACAGCCGCTGCGGGAACGCCGTCAGGATATTCTGCTGCTGGCGCAGCATTTCATGCAGAAGTTCAGCGCCGATATGGGGCGGGAAACGCCGCACCTCAGCGAAGCCGCCCGGGAAGTTCTGCTGCGCTACGAATGGCCCGGCAATGTGCGGGAATTGCAAAATGTGGTGCAGCGGCTGCTGTTTACCGGAGAACGGGAACTGGGGCGCAGCGAGGTGGAAATCGCGCTGGGATGGCTCCACCGGGACCGGGCTGCCAAAGATCCGAACGGCATCGATTTCACGAATCCGGATAAGATCCTCCCTCTGCGCGAAGTGGAAAAGCGTTTCCGGGAAAAATACTTCCGTTTTGTGCGCGACCATGCCGGCTCGGATGCCGAAGCCGCCCGCCTGCTTGGCCTGGCGCCCCCTAATTATCACCGCATGTGTAAAGAGCTTGGGCTGAAGTAGTCGGTATAGATTGATTGCATGGGGCAAAGGGCATGGCGCCGTAATGTGCAAGCGCATGTTCCGACACCTGCTTACTGCATAACATCAGGTAATTATCAAAATAATAATCCCCCCATTATCATATTTATAACATTCCGGGCAAAATAGGGCATACAAGATAGAAGATGAACAGGCATTTCGCACGTAAACGAGTGGAAATTGCCATTCATTTGAATATCTGGTATGATAATTGTCTTTTCCCTGGTGATGTATTGTCTTTGTTTTCGCAACCAAAACAGGATATGGCGATGAATACTATGACGAAAGTTGTTCTGCTGTTTTTGCTCCTGAGCTGCTTCGGCTGCAGCGACGCCAGCAGCAGCGAGGATACCCCGGATACATCCGGGCTGGACCTGCCCGGCTGGCAGTTGGTCTGGCACGACGAGTTTGACGGCACCCGCATCGACGGCAACAAGTGGGAGCACGAGGTCAATGCCCAGGGCGGGGGCAATAATGAATTGCAATATTACACCGCCCGTCCGGTGAACAGTTTTGTGAAGGATGGGGTGTTGACGATCCAGGCCCTGCAGGAGAGCTATACCGGCCCGGAAGGCACCCGCGATTATACCTCTGCCCGGATGCGCACGCTCAATAAAGGCGACTGGCGTTACGGGCGTTTCGACATTCGGGCCAAACTGCCTTACGGCCAGGGCCTCTGGCCGGCGATCTGGATGCTGCCGACCGACTGGGTTTACGGCGGCTGGGCGGCCAGCGGGGAGATCGACATCATGGAACTGCTCGGCCATGAAAATGATAAAGTCTACGGCACCCTCCATTACGGCGGCGAATATCCCAATAATGTGCATACCGGGAGCAATTACACCCTTCCTGCCGGCACCTTCAGCGGCGATTTTCATCTCTTTACCCTGGAATGGGACAACACCGAATTCCGCTGGTATGTGGACGGCGAGCATTACCTGACCCAGAACACCTGGCACTGTGCCAATGCCCCGTATCCCGCGCCATTCGACCAGCGCTTCCACCTGCTGCTCAATGTGGCGGTGGGGGGCAACTGGCCGGGTAGCCCAGACAACAGCACGGTATTCCCGCAGGTGATGGAGGTGGATTACGTGCGGGTCTATAGCCGGGCGGAATAAAACAGGAGAACTTGTCAATGGTCTGTCGTGCAAACAAAGCATGGATATTAATCGCCACAACCCTGTTGCTGGTTGCTCCCCTGGGCGCTCAGAGCTGGCAACTGGTCTGGCATGATGAATTCAACTATACCGGCCTGCCCGATCCGCAAAAGTGGGATTATGATGTGGGCGGCGGCGGCTGGGGCAATAATGAGCTGCAGTACTATACCGCCAATGATGCCGACAACGCCCGGGTCGACGGCAGTTCGCTGATCATCGAAGCGCGCCAGGAAAATCTCGGCGGTTATAATTATACCTCCGCCCGGCTGGTGACCCGCGGTAAAGCCGACTGGAAATACGGCCGCTTTGATATCCGCGCCAGGCTGCCTTATGGGCAAGGCCTCTGGCCGGCCCTGTGGCTGCTGCCCAGCGATTGGGTCTACGGAGGTTGGGCGGCCAGCGGGGAAATCGATATTATGGAGCTGGTCGGGCATGTGACCAACCAGGTGCACGGCACCCTGCATTATGGCGGAACTTCTCCGAACAATGTGCAGTCCGGCGCGGCCTATACCTTGAGCAGCGGCGCCTTTAACGACGATTTTCACCTGTTTACCCTGGAATGGGTGCCGGGAGAATTCCGCTGGTATGTCGACGGTACGCTCTATGCCACCCAAAACAGCTGGTGGTCTTCCGGCGGCGTCTATCCCGCCCCTTTTGAACAGGATTTTCATTTGTTGTTCAACGTGGCGGTAGGGGGTAACTGGCCGGGACCGCCCAATCCCTCCACCGTCTTTCCCCAGCAGATGGTGGTGGATTATGTGCGGGTATATCAGTCCTCCGGCGTAGCCCCCAGCGTGGGTATCACCGCCCCGGGAAACGGTGCTGCGCTGGCGGCGGGGGTTCCGTTTACCATCAGCGCTGACGCCAGTGACGACGACGGCACGGTGACGCGAGTCAAATTCTACCAGGGGGACGGCTTCCTGGGGAGGATGCCAGCGAGCCGTATACCCTTACCATCGAAAAAATCCCCGGCGAGGGGTGTTATGCCCTCACCGCCGTGGCAGTCGATAATGACTTCAATACCACAGTGTCGGAAGTGGTGAACATCACCGTCGGTGACAGTTGCGGGCAGTCGCCTTATCTGATTACACCGGTACCGATCCCGGGCATCATCGAGGCCGAAAATTATGATCTGGGCGGTGCGGGGATCGCGTACCTGGATAATGATCCCGTCAACCAGGGAAATACCAGCGGTAATAATTTCCGCCCGAATGAGGGAGTCGATACCGAATTTTGCCAGGATGTCGACGGCGGCCATAATGTTGGCTGGACCGGCGCCGGAGAATGGCTGGCCTATCGTGTCGACATCGCCGGCAGCGGCAATTATTCCCTGATTGCCCGGACAGCCTCGGAGAGCGGCGGGGGCAGTTTCTATCTGACCCTGGACGGCGTGGATGTCAGCGGGCCGATCAGCGTGCCGGCCAGCGGAGGCTGGCAAGCCTGGACGTCCGTGTTTAAGGACAATATACCGCTGACGGCCGGTTCCCATACCCTGCGGGTGGTGGTCATCGCCGGGGGCTTCAACCTGAATAAGCTGACCCTTTATACCGTTAGCGGCAGCGGCGATGATGAAATTCCGCCAGCCGGAGGATTCGCACTGTATCAGAATTACCCCAATCCGTTTAATCCAGAGACAGTGATCAGTTATCAGCTGTCGGTGGTCAGTGATGTGGAGTTGAGCATTTATGATCTGCTGGGAAAAAAAGTTCATACACTGGTGAATGAACGCCGGCCCGCCGGGCGCCATGAGGTGCGCTGGGATGGACGGGATGCCTCCGGCCAGACCGTAGGTGCCGGTGTATATTACTACCAGCTCCGCGCCGGAACAATTCAGCAGGTGCGCAAGATGATTCTTATGAAGTAATGTTGATGCTGGATAAAGGTTATAAGGATAAAGGTTGAAGGATAAAGGTTAAAGGATAAAGGATGAAGAAACTGGATGCTGGATGCTGGATAATTGTAAAAAAAGCTTGTTCGGGTGCGAAAATCGGGTTTATTCCAGCATCCAGCATCCAGCATCCAGCATCCAGCATCCAGCATCCAGCATCCAGCATCCAGCATCCAGCATCCAGCATCCAGCATCCAGCATCCAGCATCCAGCATCCAGCATCCAGCATCCAGCATCCAGCATCCAGCATCCAGCATCCAGCATCCAGCATCCAGCATCCAGCATCCAGCATCCAGCATCCAAAAAAGGGGCATCATATGAAACGAATTCTTACCTTGCTGTTCTTGATCCTACTCGCTTTTCCCGCTTACAGCTTCCTGAAATCCTCCGGTCAGCAGATCGTCGATTCCACCGGCACGCCGGTGCTGCTGCGCGGCTACGGCCTGGGGGGCTGGCTGGTGCCGGAAGGATATATGCTGCATTTCCCAGGCTTTGGCTCACCCACCGCCATCCGCAACATGATCGAAGACCTGATCGGCCCCCAGAATACCGCCCAATTTTATGCCGCCTATGAAGCCAATTACGTGACGGAGAGCGATATCGAAGCGATCGCCGGCTGGGGCTGCAATTCGATCCGCCTGCCCTTCCATTATCGCACGCTGTACGATACCGGCTCCGGCACCTTCCGGGAAGAGGGATTTGCGGTGGTCGATTCGCTGCTGGAATGGTGCCGGCGCAATGAGCTTTACCTGATCCTCGACATGCACTGCGCCCCGGGCGGGCAGAACGGCGGCAACATCAGCGATAGTGACGGTGAGGCGCGCCTGTGGACCGAACCCCAGCTCTATCAGCCGCTGACCATCCTGATCTGGGAGGAGATTGCGGAGCGTTATAAAGACGAGCCGCAGATCGGCGGCTACGACCTGCTCAACGAGCCGGTGCTGCCCGACGGTTATAGCGCCCAGGTGTTGCGTGACTTTTACATCGAGCTGACCGAGGCGATCCGCCAGATCGATACCAACCACATTGTTTTTATCGAAGGAAACTGGTACGCCACCGATTTTACCCTGCTCACCCCGCCCTGGGACAGCAACATGGCCTATAGTTTTCACAAATACTGGAGCACCCCGGACCTGGGGTCGATCCAGGGGTATCTTTCCATGCGTTCCCAGCATAATGTGCCGCTGTGGATGGGAGAGTCCGGAGAGAATTCCAATCCCTGGTTTTATAGCGCGATCCAGTTATTCGAAAGTCAGGGTATTGGCTGGTGCTGGTGGGCGCATAAAAAACTGGGTACCACCACCAGCCCGTTCTCCGCGGTGCTGCCGGCGAATTACCAGACGTTATTGAACTACTGGAACGGCCAGGGCGGGCAGCCATCGGTGACCTTTGCCACCAACGCCCTGCTGCAGATGGCGGAAGCGTTGAAGATCGATCAGTGCGAAGTGCGGCAGGGAGTCACCCGCGCCTTGTTTGACCCCGATTTCGGCACCCAGGCCGAGCCGTTTGCCAGCCATGCGATTCCCGGCGCGATCGATGCGGTGCATTACGATTTTGGCAGCAATGGAGTGGGTTACACCGACTCAGATTACCAGAATACCAGCGGTTCCGGCGGCAGCGCCTGGAACAGCGGCTATGAATACCGTAATGACGGCGTCGACATCGAACGTTCCCAGGATCCCCTGGGAAATGCCTATAATGTCGGCTGGACCGCCCCCGGCGAGCGCTTGAATTATACGGTCGAAGTTTCGCCGGGAGGAATTTACCGGTTTCAGATGCGGGTGGCCAGCCCGAACGGCGAAGGAAAGATCGTGCTGCTGGTGGATAATCAGCAGGTCAGCGATATCGTCACTCCGCCTGCTACCGGAGACTGGCAGAACTGGGTCACCATGATCATCAACGATGTGCCGATTCCTGCCGGCACACATCAGTTCAGCCTTTATTTTATCCAGGGCGGATTTAACCTGAATCGCATGACCTTTCAACTGGTGGCGACCGGGATTGACGATGCGGATGACGCGCTGCCGGAAAGCTATCAATTGGCGCAAAATTATCCCAATCCCTTCAATCCGGAGACGAATTTCGGAATTCGGATTGCGGATTTCGGAATGGTAACCCTGGCGGTATATGATCTGCAAGGACGGTTGGTGCGAACTTTGCTGAATGCGCCGCGGGCGGCCGGAGCGTACGAAATCAACTGGGATGGGCGGAATGATGCCGGGCAGCAACTGAGCAGCGGCACCTATTTTTACCGCCTGACCGTCTCCGATATGAAAAGCGGCCGGGTGCAGTTTCGGGATACAAAGAAGATGGTGATGTTGCAGTAGGGTCGGGTCGCGACCCGACCTGCGGCAAGCGAGATCAATGAGTTCGGGCCGGGTCGCGACCCGCGCGGCCCAATGAGTTTACCCCCCACAATACCCGGCCAATTTACGTATTCGCTCCGCAACCAACGAGGTAAGCCATGAAACCGATCCTAAAAAATTTACCTGCCTGTCTGAGCTTACTGCTGTCCCTGTCATTTGTTGTAATGGCCCAGCAAATTTTCATCGATCAACTGGGCTACCTTCCCGCGGCATCCAAATATGTCTTTACCGATCAACCGGCGGACAGTTTCGCCGTGCGCCCGGCCGGGGGCGGAGCAGCGGTATTTCGCGGCCCGCTGAGTTTGTTTGCAATGGATGATCCCGCCAGCGGCATGACCCTCTACCGCGGCGACTTCAGCAGCCTGGAAAGCAGCGGCGAATGGTCCGTGGAGGTGAGCGGGACGGAGAGCTCGCTGCCTTTTACCATTAGCGATACGGTCTATGCCGCGCTTTACCGGAAGTCGCTGAAAGGCTTTTATTTCCAGCGCTGCGGGGTGGATTTGCTCGGTGATCCTGCCGGTCCCTTTTACCGCACCCGCGGGCATGTTGCCGACGGTTTTTTCCACGCCAGCACCGGCAACAGCGGTTTTCTCCCCGCATCCCGCGGCTGGCATGATGCCGGCGATTACGGCAAATATATCGTCAATGCCGGCATCACCGTGGGCACCCTGCTGCTGGCCTATGAAGCCTTCCCGGCGCGTTTTGCTGACGATGCGGTCAACATCCCGGAAAGCGGGAACGGCATTCCCGACCTCCTCGATGAGGTGCGCTTCGAACTGGAATGGATGCTGAAGATGCAGGACACCCAGAGCGGCGGGGTTTATTTTAAGCTGACCCGGGAAAATTTTTCCGGATTCGTCATGCCCGCCCAGGATACCGGGACCCGCTATGTCTATGAACGGTCTTCCACCGCCAGCGGCAATTTTGCCGCGGTGATGGCCCGCGCCGCGCGGGTCTATCAAGCTTTCGACAGCAGCTTTGCCCAGACCTGTCTGAATGCGGCCGTCCAGGCCTGGGGATATCTCCAGGCCCATCCGCAGATCGTCCCTCCCGGCGGTTTCAGCAATCCGCCCGGCACCGCCACCGGCCAGTACGGCGACGGCGATGACCGTGACGAACGCCTCTGGGCGGCGGCGGAGCTGTATCTGGCCAGCGGAGAAAATACCTATCACAATTATTATCTCAACCATTACAGCCAGAGCGGCCTGATGAATTCGACCATGAGCTGGCCCCGGGTGCAGGTGATGGCACACCTGGCCTATCTGCGCGGCACCCTGCCCGGCATCAATACCGGCTTGCAGAACACCCTGCGCACTTCCTTGACCGGCTACTGCCAGACGCTGCTGGGATTGCGCAACAGCAACGGGTTTCATGTCGCCATGTATAACGGCGATTACGTTTGGGGCAGCAATGCGACGCCTCTCAACCGGGCGGTGCTGCTGATCTTCGGCTATGAAGAAACCGGCAACGCCCTCTACCGGGAAGCCGCCCTGGATCAGCTGCATTATATTCTCGGGGTCAACGCCCACCGCCTGTCATTTGTGACCGGGGCGGGGACGCTTATCCGATGTTTCCCCATCACCGCCCCTCCGGCGCCGACGGGGTGGCGGAACCGGTGCCAGGACTGCTGGCGGGAGGACCGAATAAAAATCTCGATGATCCGGTGCTGCAGGCCCATTTTAACGAAACGACCCCTCCGGCGCTCTGTTATATTGACGATGAAGGCAGCTACGGTTCGAACGAGATCGCCATCAACTGGAATGCGCCGTTGGTGCTGGTGAGCGGCTATTTTGCGTCGGATGATCCTCCGAGCGGCCTCGGGGAATCCGCCGTGCCCTTGCTGCCCGATACACCGCAGCTGGGGCAGAATTATCCCAACCCGTTTAACGGCGCCACGGTGATCACCGTGCACCTGGCAACCGCAGCATCCCTGCAGTTGCAGATTGTCGATGTGCTGGGACGGGCAGTTTATCAGGAAACGCTGGAAGCGCTGCCCGCGGGGGAGCATCGGTTTACCTGGCAGGGACAAAACCGGCTTGGCAAACCCGTCGCTTCCGGTTTATATTATTACTTCCTGGCCGGCCAGGATGGACGGGTGACGCCGGCCAAAAAAATGCTCTATATCCGTTGAGAGGCCATGAAGCGGCAAACTTACATGAAGATCGCCATGGCGCTGATCCCTTTCCTGTTCCTGCTGCTGCTGGAGGGTGGGCTGCGACTGTGGGGGGGCTTTGCCCGGGAGCCGCTGTTCCGGGAGGTGCGCCAGCTCGGGAAGGCCCTCTACCAGGTTAACCCGGAGGTGGCCCGGCGCTATTTTGGGCCCGGCACCGTTGCGCTGCCGACCCTTTATCCGGAAACTTTCGCCCGGGAGAAATCTTCTCAAATCTACCGCATCTTCTGTTTGGGCGGTTCCACCACCGCCGGCTTCCCTTTCGATGGACAGGTGCCTTTTCCCCAGCAGTTGCGCTATCTGCTGTCTGAAACCTATCCCGAAAAACGATTCGAGGTGATCAACCTGGGCATCACGGCAGTCAACAGCTACACCGTGCTGGACCTGCTGCCGGAGGTGCTGGCGCAGTCGCCGGACCTGATCGTAATTTACATGGGCCACAACGAGTTTTACGGTGCCTACGGCAGCGCTTCTGCCGTCTCGCTGGGGCAGAGCGGAGGGTTGGTACGTTTTTATCTGCGCCTGGAGCGGTTTCACCTGGTGCAGATGCTCAAGCGGATGGTGCAGGCTTTTACCCCGGCGCCGCAAGCTCCGGCAGGGGATAGGACCCTGATGGAGAGCATCAGCGCCGACCGGGCGATCGGCTACGGCTCGGAGAAATACCGCCGCACGTTGCACAATTATCGCGATAATCTTGGGTTGATCCTGTCCCAGTGCGCCGGCCGGAAGGTGCCGGTGCTGCTGAGCAACCTGGTGAGCAATGTGCGCGACCTACCGCCGTTTGGCGATGCGAATACCGGAGGGACCACCATAAATGGGTTGTTGGCGCGGGGCGACAGCCTCTATCGCGCCGGGCAGTTTGTCGCGGCCCGGAAAGCATACCTCCTTGCCTGGGAAAGCGACAGCAGCGCCGCCCGCCTGTGGTACCGCCTGGGACATACGGCGCTGCAGTTGGGGGACAGCGCGCAGGCAGCTCACTATCTCTACGGCGCCCGCGACCGGGATGCCGTGCGCTTCCGTGCCAGCGGCGAGGTTAACCGGATCATCCGCGAGGCGGCGGAGCGCCATCAGGCAAGCTTCATCGATATGGAGGGCCGGTTCCGCCGCCGTTCTCCCGGAGGATTACCGGGCAACCATCTCTTCTGCGATCATCTCCATCCCGACCCCCAGGGCTATTATCTGATGGCGAACGCGTTTTACGAGGCGATCCGCCGCGGAAGTCTGGCGAACAGTGCTGCCAGTGATTTTCAAGCGCAGGCAGCGCCTTATTTCGTGACGGATCTGGATTGGAACATCGGGTTGATGAAAGCCTATAAGCTGGTGCACCGCTGGCCCTTTCCGGAGCGCCCGGTCAATTATGATCAATACCCTCCCTATGGCGATCCTCAGTCTGTGCGGGTGGCGTACGATTACCTGTTCAATCACCATGACTGGATGAAGGCGCATTATGATATGGCCGACCTTTATCTGCAGCAGGAAAAGTGGGAGAAAGCCCGCCGGGAGTATCACGCGGTCAGCCTGCTGCTGCCGGAAAACCCTGATCCCTACAGCCTGATCGCCCGCACCTACAAAGCCCAGCAGCGATGGGCCCTGTGCGCTGAATATTATCAGAAAGCCCTGCAATTCCGTCCCAACAGCGGCATGCTGCTCTATCAGCTTGCCCTGGCTCAGTGGGAACTGCCTTCACGCTCCGCTGCCCTGGCAAATATGGAAAAAGCCGCCTACGCACGGGACTTCACCGAGCAGGAACAGGCCAATGCCCATTATTATCTGGCCGGCTTCCTGGTAGAGAGCGGACGCGTAGGGGAGGCCCGGACCGCATTGGAAAATCTGCTGGCGCGATATCCCTCCTTTCAACCCGCCCGGCAACTGTTGCAGCAGTTGCGCATATCCCCGGACTAAATTATTACGTTTGATATCAAGCCCTCTTAACGTACAGATTCCTCGGCTGGCACCTCGGAATGACACGATGTCGTCATTTCGAACGCCGTTTGTGAGAAATCCATAACGGTAAAAAAACTTAGTATCCAACCTACTTCACATCAACATTATCAAAATAATAACAAATGATTTATCAAATTAATAACCGCCCCGGTGATTTTGGTAAATTGCTTGTCTACAATTTCAATAAAAACAAATTCTTGAGAATTCTGTGAGAATTCTGGCACATTCTATGTAGTAGAGTCCTCTGTTAGGCGAACAGGGGCGGAATACTAAATGGCAAGCTTAGACATTTTTATCATTCTGCTGTATTTCGTGGTGGTGATGACCGCCGGCTTTTACTATGCCCGGCAGAAGAAAGAAACGACCAAGGATTTCTTTCTGGCCGGGCGTTATTTGGGCTGGTTTGTTATCGGCACCTCACTGTTTGCCACCAATATTTCCAGCGAACATTTTGTCGGTTTGGCCGGTCATGGCGCTACCAGCGGCATGGCGGTAGGCAACTTCGAGTGGTTGGCGATCTTCGCCCTGATCCTGCTCGGCTGGATCTTTGCGCCGATCTTTCTGCGCGCCCGGATATATACCGTTCCGGAGTTTTTCGGTAAGCGTTATAACAAGGCTACTCAGGTATATCTGAGCGCACTGTCGATTCTGGCTTATGTCGCAACTAAAATTTCGGTGAGCCTGTTTGCCGGCGGATTGTTGCTGCATGAACTGCTGGGCTGGGATTTTTACACCTCGGCGATTGTCATGATGGCGATTACCGGGATTTATACCATCGTGGGGGGGATGCGCGCGGTGGTCTATACCTCGGTGATTCAGGCATTCTTCCTGATCGGCGGTGCCCTGGTGCTCACCCTCTTCGGCCTTAAAGAAGTCGGTGGCCTCAGCGGATTGCAGGCGCGGCTGCCGGCGGATTTTTTTACGGTATTCCGCCCGGCCGATGATCCGGATTTTCCCTGGACCGGGATTGTCTTCGGGGCGCCGATACTGGCGATCTGGTACTGGTGCACCGACCAGTACATCGTGCAGCGTATGCTCTGCGCCAAAGACGTCTGCGCTGCCCGCAGCGGAGCGATCTTGACCGGTTTCCTGAAACTGCTGCCGGCGTTTATCCTGGTGCTGCCGGGACTGATTGCCGCCGCTTTATTCCCGGAAACCGGGGGGGATCAGGCTTACGCAGTGCTGCTCAAAAGCTATCTCCTGCCCGCCGGCCTGAAAGGCCTGGTATTTGCCGGGGTGCTGGCGGCTTTGATGTCTTCCCTGGCGGCGAGCTTTATTAGCATCTCAACCCTTTTTACCATGGATTTTTACCGTCATTTCGATCCCCAGGCCCCGGAGAAAAAGCTGGTGCTGGTGGGACGATTGACCGCCACCGCCATCGTAGCGGTCAGCATCTTATGGATTCCCCTTTTTAAACAACTCGACTCTCACCTTTACATTTTTCTGCAGAGCATTCAATCCTATATCAGTCCCCCCATCGCCGCGGTGTTTTTGCTGGGTATTTTCTTCCGGCGCGGCAACGGCAAGGGCGCAATGTGGGCACTGGTGCTGGGCGGGCTGATCGGGCTTGCCCGGATTATGGTGGAATGGATGGATCCGGCGAACATCGCCGACATTTCCCTGCTTTTCTGGCTCCGGGAGATCAATTATCTGCATTTTGCGATTTACTTGTTTGTGTTTTCGATCCTGATCATGATCACAGCCAGCCTGCTGAGCGAAGCGCCCTTTTACAGCCGCATTCGCGAACTGACCTTTTCCGGAGGGGTTGCCGCTTATGCCCTGGATTCTGCCCGGGGCAAGCGGTTTAACTGGATGATCTCCGCTACCCTCGTGGTGGTGCTCTTCGGGCTCTGGGGGGTGTTCTCATGATCTTGACAAGGGAGCTTTATATGCGTTTCTATCGTCATTGTGCGGTGCTGGCGGCTGTACTGCTGCTGGCGGGATATGGCTGCGCCGGCCATGAAGAGGAGCCGGCCCCGCTCGCGGATACGCAATCCGACGCAGCAGTGGCCAGCGCCGGTACGCGTTCGATCGACTGGCGGCTGCTGCAACGCAGTTTCCAGCTCGATGCCCGCTGGCAGCGCGGCCAGACCCGGGAAGCGGCATACCGCCTGCAGTTGGATTACCTGATCGACCAAAAGCTGCTCGCCCAGGAAGCCCTGGCAAACGGCGCGCTGCAAGATCCCGCCCTCGCCGGTTACCTTCAGGCTATTCAGGAAAAAGAAATGATCAAGGAACTCTATCGCCGGGAAGTGGCCTCCCGGGTAGAGATCAGCGAAGAGACCTACCGGCAGGCCTATCGTTATTCGAAAAAGAAAGTGCAGTTCGAGTATATCACCACCCCGGACCTTGAAAGGGCTCGGATCTATCTGCAGCAACTGCGCAAGCTGCCGCTCGGCGACATCGTATTGAAAGATGCCGGCACGGACGAAAAAGGGGTTTCCCCGATGTTCGGTTTCGGTGATGTGGCCGAGGAGTTGGAGCCGCTGGTGTTTGAGATGGAAGCGCAGGAGGTGGGCGGCCCGGTGGAAGTTGAAGGTAATTTTATGGTGGTGAAAGTAGTTGACGGCCAAGTGGAAAAATTCATGTCCGAAATCGATTATGCCACCGAAAAAAGCCGTATCAAGCGGGTTCTCTTTGATCGCCGAGCCGGGGACATCTCCAACGCCTATATCGAAAGCCTGCTTAAAGATGAGAATGTGCGCATCAATCCCCGGGCTTTTACCCCCCTGGCCCGGAAATTTGCCGAGATCGTTGAGAACAAAACCTCGGCGGAACCGTTCCCGGTGTATGTCAGCGACCGTGAGCTGCATACGGTGCAGGCGCAGTTGGCCGACCTTGGCGATGCGGTGCTGGTCAGTTTCAATGCCGGGCAGTTGACGGTAAAGGAATTCCTCACCCGCCTGCAGAATATGCCCAACGGCATCCGCCCAAAAGTGAATATGGCCCCTCATCTGCGCAAGGCCATCGCCGGGGTGGTGCGCAATTATTACCTCGCCGCCGAAGCCCGCCGACAGGGGCTGGATCAGTCGCCGGAAGTACTATACGAAGTGCAGGCCCAGCAAGACGAGGCGCTGGCGATCTACTGGTCGGGCAAGATCCGCCGGCGGCTGGCGGTGAGCGCGGAGGAGGTCGCCGAATTCAAACAAAAAGAGAAATATGCCGAGGTCAATCAGCGCCTGAACGGCACCTTAGACGACCAGCGGGTGCGCCAGATTATTCTCGATGTCAAATTCGCCCGGCGGCAGATCGAGATCGCCGATAGCCTGCGCGGGGTCTACAGCGCGGCAGTGGATTCGCTGCAACTGCGGGCGCTGGTTAAAGCGCCGGATGAAATGATCAACGAAACCCCGGTGGGTTTTGCCTACCGGGAGCAGTTTCAATGACGAGTGAATGGGTTAATGGGTGGATGAGTTGATGGGTTAACTGAAACTTCCTGATGATTACGTATTAACCCATATACCCATTCACCCATACACTCATCAACAATTAGAAGAATTATCTACACGTACATATTTTCATCATGATCAACGGAGCCCGGGAAGCCGGGGGTAAAAATCATTCAGCATTTATTCAGTCTAACTTAATCAGGAGGTAGTACACAATGAACAAATGGTTGCTATCGTTGTTGGTGGTAGTGGCATTTAGCGGGTTGCTCAATGCCCAGTTTGTATTTGACCGGTTCGAGGTCCACCCGGATTCGACTTATTCCGGTGTTTATGCCTCGGTAAACGACACCAGCCGGGTGGTGCTGACGCTGGAAAACAGCATCGTACACGAAGGCAGCACTGCGCTCCGCTACGATTGGCGGGTACAGCGAGGGGAGTCCTGGGGCGGGTTTGCCAAGTATGAAATGTGGCACCCGGATTCGATGGGCGTGTGGAATTTTTCCCCCTACGAAAACCTGAGCATCTGGTACTATAACGATGTGCCCTCCAGCGACCCCAGCCGGATTCACCTGCGCATTCAGTTTTTTGATGTCAGCGATGTGGCCCTGCCCATGCCGTCTTATGATGCCGGCCAGACCGAATTGTGGTATTCGTTCGAATACGTGCTGGACGATCCCCAGGGCTGGAACCAGATTCTCCTGCCCCTGGAAGATGTGGGAGCCGCGGCGACCAACGGCAGCAACGGCTTTTGGCGCACCGGCTGGTCCGGCATCACCGGGAACGATCACCTCGACCTGGATCAAGTTAAAGGGATCGGCCTGGAAATTTCCATCGATGCACCGCAGGATTTCAGCGTGCATACCGGCCAGATCATCTTCGATTACCTGACCTTCGAAGGCTACCGGCCGCTTCCGTTTATCGTATTCAACGGCAGCATTTTCCCGACCCGGCTCGGCAGTCCTTTTACCTGGGGCCAATCTTCGGTTTCGGTTGTAGAAGGTGGCGGCATCGAGGGAACCAATGCCATCAGATGGGTTCAGGGAGACGAATGGGGTAATGGATATACCGGATGGGGCTTTAATGTCGATCCTCCGCAATTCATGCTGGGCGGCTGGATGAGCGATTCCATGAAATTTGCGATGAAAACCGGGTCGAGCACCGGTGAATTGCGGCTTCAATTCGAATCCGGCGCCAATGGGAAAGTCGGTTACAACTTTACGCCGATCACCGACAACCAGTGGCATGACTATGCCTTCCCCTTGAGAGATTTTGTTTATGTGGAGGGCACCACCGATTTCGATACCAGCGCGGTAACGGTGGTTCAGATTCTGGCTGAAGGCACGGGTGTCGCCGGTAATGAAGTCTTTATCGATTACTGGTGGACCGGTAACCCGCCCATCGACATCATACCTCCGTTGGCGCCTTCACCGGTGTTCGTGGTGCAGGAAACCAAGTCCAACCTGGTCACCTGGATCGACGTTGCCGGGGAAACAGGCGAAACCTACAATGTCTATTATAGCAAAAACCCGATCAGCGATGTGAAAGCCGAGGGTGTGGATGTGGTGGATTACGGTATTGGCCGCCCGGAAAACGAGCAGGCCTGGAGCCACCTGTTGTTCTCGCCCCTGGCGGATTCCTCCCTGACCTACTACTATGCCGTAACCTGTGTGGACGCTGCCGGGAATGAAGGCCCCGCCGCGACGATTGCCTCGCCGGTGACCAATACCTCCAAGGGGATCGGCACCATGGCCCTGGGGCAGGTCGGTGCAGGGAACTTTGCCGCCGACGGTAACCTGAGTGAGTGGAGTGGGGTGAAAGAACTGCGCATGTTCCCCTCGGAAGGCGCGCATATCGTGACCAACACTACGGTCAGCGGTGACGGCGACCTGGCGGTGAAAGCCTACCTGGCAGCCGATAATGATTATTTCTATTTTGCGTTTGACATCGATGATGATGTGCTGGACACCACCGCAGCCAATTCTTATGAAAAAGACTCTCCCGATCTGTTCCTGGGCCTGTTCAATTTCCACGGTGCCCCTCCGGGCGCATACGGCCGGGACGATAAGCCCCATTACCATTTCCGCTTTCTGCATGATCGGGTAATCGAGGATAACCTGAGTTCGGTTACCGTCATTACCACCGCTTCCGCCGATTATTACTGGGGCACCAAATTCCCGATCGGCTATGTGATTGAAGGACGGATATCCTGGGCCGACATCGCCGCATTGGCGGGCGATGAGGTTTTTGTGCCGAACAACGGCATCCGTATTCCGCTCGACTTCTCCATCAACGACGCCGACGGCGGCGGGGTGCGGGAAGGGATTATGACCTGGTCGCCTTACAATGACGATACCTCCTGGCAGGGCCCCTTATACTGGCTCTACAGCTGGGTGGGCGATAAGATGGAAGGCATCGAGGATGATCTTACGGTTGGCGTGACGCCTCTGACCTATGACCTGGCGCAGAACTATCCCAACCCCTTCAACCCCTCTACCACCATCGCCTATCAATTGGCCGGGGTAGAGGATGTCAGTCTGGAAGTGTTCAATGTGCTGGGACAGAAAGTGGCCACCCTGGTGCGCCAGAAGCAATCCGCCGGCAAATACCAGGTGAATTTTGACGCCCGCGACCTGTCATCCGGTATCTATTTCTACCGCCTGCAGGCCGGGAAGTATGTGAAAGTCCACAAAATGATCCTGATGAAATAGGCTTTTTCGTATGTGCTGACCCGGACTACGGGTCAGCACATACGATATCACTCTTTTCGTTTTTAGCCGATTGTAAAAAAGCAAAAAAACCGCGCTGAAGGCGCAACGTTCAACCCTGTAGCCCGGGATCGCCCCGGGAGTGCGTAAGATTAGCAACCCACCTCCGCCGCGCTCCCTGGCGCTGAGGAGAGGAGAGCTCTTGAGCCGATGAACGCCGGCGGACGGTGGGTTGAATAAAGATGCGATAGACAGGATTAAATGATAAGGTCTAAGCAAATTCAATTATCATGTAACTACAAAAAAGCAGAGTGCATATGATGCGTGATGTGACGATCGCTCGAGACAACCGGCCGGCAATGCGAGACGGCTTCCGCCGCTTCCGGCCGCTGCTGGCTTTTTTCCTGGCCATCTGCCTTGCCGCTCCCGCGCTGGCCGGCACGACCGGGAAGATCGCCGGGGTGGTTAAAGAAAAAGACAGCGGCGAGCCGCTGATCGGAGCCAATATCTATATCGACGGTTACCCCTTTGGGGCGGCCACCGATCTGGACGGGTACTATTATATCCTGAATGTCCCACCCGGCACCTACACCCTGGTGGCGCAGATGATCGGTTATCAGGAGGTCCGCATCACCGATGTGCGGGTGAATGTGGACCTGACCACCAAGATCAACCTCGATCTGGGTACCGAGACGGTTGAGGGCGCCGAAGTGGTGGTCACCGCCGACCGCCCCCTGATCAATAAGGACCTGACTTCGACTTCGGTGAACATCACCGCCGACGAGATCAAAGCCCTGCCGGTGGATGACTTCAACGAAGTGGTGAATCTGCAGGCCGGGGTGGTGGCCGGGCACTTCCGGGGCGGCCGCGACGGCGAAGTGCTTTACATGCTGGACGGCATCCCGGTGAACGATCCTTCAACAACAGCCTGGGGATCGAGGTGGAAAATTCCTCCATCCAGCAGTTGGAGGTGATCAGCGGAACTTTCAATGCGGAATACGGCCAGGCCCTTTCCGGGGTGGTCAACATCGTTACCAAAGAAGGTGGAGGCCGCTACGAAGCGGATGTCAATCTCTATGCCGGTAATTATGTGACCGATCATGACCAGATTTTCCCTAACCTCGACCGCATCGACGGCGAAGGCACCCAAAGCCTGCAGTTCTCATTAAGCGGGCCGGTGCCGTTTCTGAAAAATTTGAAGTTTTTTGCCACCGCGCGTTCCGAGGATAATCAGGGATATTACTTTGGCCCCCGGCTGTATGCACCCAGCGATAACAATCCCTTCCTGCCCAGCGGCGACAGCTCTTTTGTGCCCCTGAGCGAAGGCACCCAATATTCGCTGCACGGTAAGCTGACCTATTACCTGACGCCGGCGATCAAGCTGAATTACGGCTATCTCTGGGATGATAATGAAAACCGCTATTACAGTCACGGTTTCCGCCTGGTGCCGGACGCGCCCAAGACCCACTTCCGCACCAACAGCAACCAAAATTTCCAGGTGAATCACGGGGTTTCCAAGAGCACCTTCTACACCCTGAAATTCGCCTACAACGTGAGCGATTACAAAGGGTATGTCTACAAGAATCCCTTCGATATACGCTACCTGGACTCTGATAACGGTCAGCCCGCCTCCGGCTACACCTTCCGCTCCGGCGGGAACGAGAGCGACCGCTATGCCCGTACTTCCACCACCATGCTGGGGAGATGGGACATCAATAGCCAGGTTACCAAGCTGCACAAGATCGGTGCCGGGATTCAATATCAGAAGCACAAGCTGGAAAATTTTTACACCGATCTGGACATCGAGAACAGCAGCGTGAGCCAGGGGATCCAGTATCCGGGCGATTTTACCCCGGGACAGGAAAAATATCTCAAGGAACCGATCGAGATCTCGGCTTATATTCAGGACAAGATTGAGTTCGAGGATTTCATCATCAACGCCGGCTTGCGCTTCGATTATTTCGATCCGCGTACCGACATGCCGAGTGATGTGCGCAACCCGGAGTTGATCTCCTTTTTCAACACCGATCTGAGTTCCGCCTCGGTGAAGTCGCAGATCAGCCCCCGCCTGGGGGTGGCGTTTCCGATCACCACCCAGGGCGTGATCCACGTTTCCTATGGGCACTTCTTCCAGATGCCCAATTTTGAGCTGCTCTACCAGGGCATTACCGACTCGGCCGGGGTCTCGCAATACTACCTTCCCCGCGACGCCCGCCTGAACAGCATCCGGGGTAATCCCGACCTGGAAGCGCAGCGCACGGTGATGTATGAAATCGGCCTGCAGCAGGCGCTGAACAGCCAATTGGCGATCGAGTTTACCGCTTACTTCCGCGATATCCGCAATCTGGTGGGTACCGAGATCATCGAAACCTACGACACCAAGCAATACGCCCGTTATGTCAACCGCGACTATGGCAACGTGCGCGGGGTGATCCTTTCCTTCGAAAAACGCTTCGCCGATCACTGGGGGGCGCGGTTGGATTATACCTACCAGTTGGCGGAAGGAAATGCGTCCGACCCCCGCTCGGTGTTTTATGACAACCAGACCCAGCCGCCCCGGGAATCGGAGAAAAAGCTGATTCCGCTGGACTGGGACCAGCGCAACACCCTGAATATTTCCATCAATACCGGCACGCCGGGCAACTGGAATGTCGGGGTGATTGGCCGCGTGGGCACCGGCACTCCGTATACCGCGGCGTCGCGCTTTTTGCTGGGAGAAATCACTTTCCGCAACAACCGCACCAAACCTTCCACGCTTTCATTTGATCTGAAAGCGGATAAATCGTTCCGCATCGGCCGTACCCGGATCACTGCCTTTCTGTGGGCGGAGAACCTGCTTGACCGTCTGAATGAGTATAGCGTATACAGCTCCACCGGCCGGGCGAACAACGATCTGGAAGCGCAGTTGAGCGCGGGTGAAATAATTGGATTGCATACCTTGGATGACTATATCTTGAATCCCGGATATTATTCCGCGCCGCGTCAGATCCGTCTGGGATTGTCGGCAGGATTTTAAGCTCTGAAGCAGGAGGAAATATGAACTTCTATCAACGATATATCCTGGTGACGCTGGCCATTTGGTTCGGTTTGCTCACGCTGGCAACCGCCCAGGAGCGGCCGGAGGTGATCGAGGCCTACCGCAACGATCCCTACGGCGAGAGCGTTTTGCGCAAAACCGGGATTATGGACGGCAACCTGGTGCGCACGCTGTATATCAACCAGGGCGAGGTGGGCCAATGGCCCAACCAGCCTTCCGGTGAGTGGCCCAAAGGCACCGGGCACTCCTACCTCGACGGGGTCTGCCTGCTGGTGGGCGCCCGGGTGCTGGTGGATGTGAACGGCGCTCCGCTGTTTATCACCCCGATCGAAACCGCCTACCGGGAGCATTTTGACCGCGATCCGGTGACCGGCGAGCCCTGGGGCTGGGAGCCGGTGCCGGGATACCTCAATCCTTCCGGCGACCGCCCGGCGGTCAGCAATGATCCGCGTAGTTGGCCGACCCTGTGGCCGGACGCGGTGTTTGTCGCCCTCGACCAGCCCTCCGCCAACTGGATCAATCAGGCGGAGGTAAATGGTGAAGCAGGCGTCGACGATGACCGCGACGGCGTTATCGACAACTTTACCTACTGGCACGGCTTTTTCGGCCGGGGGGTGAAGAACGCCGATCTGGAAACCTACTTCGTGATCGACGATTCGAAAGACCGGGAATGGTCGCGCGCGCCCTATAATTATTACCCGATCAAAGATGATTCCGCCCGCGGCGGGCTGGGGCTGCGCGTGGAAGTGCGCGGCTTTCAGTGGTCGCACGTGCTGGCGGAAGATAACATCTTCTGGCTATACGATATCGTCAACATCTCCGATACCACCTACAACCAGTCGGTGTTCGGCTTCCTGACCGACGTGGGCATCGGCGGCACCAATGATTCCGGCGATGATAACGCCGCCTTCGACCTGCTGCTGGATATCGCTTACGGATATGACGACGACGGGATCGGCACCTCGGACTTCGGCTCCTGGAGCCCCACCGGATACCAGGGCTATGCCTACCTGGAAAGTCCCGGGGTGGCGACCGACGGGATCGATAACGACATGGACGGGATCATCGACGAACGCCGTGATGACGGCATCGACAATGACGGCGACTGGGCGCCTTATACCGACCTTGACGGCAGCGGCAGCTGGGACAGTGGCGAACCGCTTAATGACGACCTTGGCAAAGACGGTGTCGGGCCTTTCGACCGCCAATACAACGGGCCGGATGAAGGCGAGGCCGACGGCTTGCCCACCCCCGGCGAACCGGATTTCGACCGCACCGACGTGGATGAATCGGACCAGATCGGCTTGAACAGCATGCACATCTATCGCCTGATCGACGGCGGGGGCGGCAACGGCTGGCCCAAGCATGACGACGGCCTGTGGCAGCGCATGAGCTCCGGAACTCAGGATACCAGCCTGCAGCGCGCCAATCTGCACATGCTGTTTGCCTCCGGGCCCTTCCTGCTGGAACAGAATAGCCGCGAACGCTTCTCCATGGCCCTGCTCTACGGGATCGATCTTGACGACCTGGTGTCCAACAAGATCACAGTGCAGCAGATCTATAACGCCGACTACAACTTCTCCCGCCCTCCGCTCAAGCCGCTGGTACGGGTAGTGCCGGGCGACGGGAAAGTGTTCCTCTATTGGGATGATATCGCCGAGGAATCACGCGATCCCTTCCTGCCGGATTCGATCGGCAATCCCAAGAAGGATTTTGAAGGCTATATGATCTACCGCAGCACCGAGCCGCAGTTCAACGACATCAAGGTCATTACCGACTCCCGCGGCACTGCGGTGTACTGGAAACCGATCGCCCAGTTCGACCTGGTCAACGGCATCAAGGGACCGGATCCGATCGGCATCAACGGGGCGCGTTTCTGGCGCGGCAGCGACAGCGGACTGCGCCGCTCCTATGTCGATACTGATGTGGTCAACGGCCAGCGCTATTACTATGCCGTGGTCTCCTACGACCAGGGCGACCCGGAATTCGGGGAGCAGGGCCTGCAGCCTACCGAGTGCTCCAAGGTGATCACCGAAGACCTGAACGGCAACATTCTCAACATCGATATTAACTGCGCAGTGGTGACCCCCAACGCGCCGGCGGCCGGCTATGTGGCGCCGGAGATCACCGGGGATATGGATACTCCCCTGGAAGGGATCGGCACCGGATCAATCCAGGTGGAGATCGTCGATCCCGCCCTGATCGCTGAGAACCAGACCTACCAGGTGATCTTCGAATCCGAAGGGGCGCTGCCAAACTATGAAACCGCCACTTACGGCATCTATACCCTGGAAGGGGACAGCGCTGTGCCGGTTATCGCCGATATCGACGCTCGTTCCTTTGGTCCCGCCAACCCCAGCCCCCTGGTTGACGGTTTTGTGGTGACGGTCAACATTGATACTGCCCTCGCCATCCTGCCCCAGGAAACCGGCTGGCTGATCGGGAACAGCAACCTGGATATGATCGTGCAGCAGCACGACCAGTTCCCTTCGCTCTCGGTGAAGTGGCCGGCCGATTATAAAATCATTTTCTCTGACAGCAACATCGACACTTCTTTCAATTCTCAGGTGCCGGTGCCGTTCCGGGTCTGGAATCTGAGTGAAGACCGCCGGTCGGAATTCGAGCTGTTCGACAATGACAATACCGGCGATCTGAGCATCGGCGACAAGATCACCATCATCGAGTTTGTCGGCACTGCGTTCAAGTTCACTTACGACATCCTCTACTACCCGCCCTTCAACGCCATTCCCCGGCTGCCGGAGGCGGGCGATGAATTCGTGATCCGCACCAGCAAACCGTTCTATAGCGGCGACGTCTTCCAATTCAGCACCAAAGCGGCCCGCTCCGACCGGGAGCTGGCGAAGTCGCAACTTGACGAGATAAAAGTGGTGCCCAATCCCTACATCGCCGGCGCATCCTGGGAACCGCGCAAGATCTTCGGTTCCGGGCGCGGGGAGCGGAAGATTGATTTCATTCACCTGCCCCAGCAGTGCACCATTCGCATCTTCACCATGTCCGGCAAGCTGGTCAAGGTGATTGAACACAGCAGCGGGGCGCTCGACGGCTCGCAGTCCTGGAACCTGGTCTCCGATGATGGGATGGATATCGCGTTTGGTGTCTACGTCTACCATATCGATGCACCGGAACTGGGACGGCGGATCGGCAAGTTTGCTATCATCAAGTAGATGGACATGAGGATTGATGCCGGCGGCACCAGGCCGTCGGCTTAGCTGTCCGAAATACGGTTATTTTATAATTATAGAGGACTGTGATGAAAAACAGACAACTTCTGATCGTGATGCTGCTGCTCTGGGGATGGATGCTCACCCCGCTGCGCCCGCAGGTGCAGAATTACCGGGAGAACGTCTCCAAACGCGGCTCCACCGCCGCCAGCTTTCTGGAGATCGGGGTCGGTGCCCGGGCTTTGGCCATGGGCGGGGCCTTCACCGCACTGGCGGATGATCCCAGCACGCTCTACTGGAACATTGCCGGCATTGCCAAGATGCGCCAGGGAGGGCTCTTCTTTAACCATACCGAGTGGATTGCCGAGACCAATTTCGATTACCTCGGCGGGGTGGTGCAGCTTGGCCGCTACGGCGCGCTGGGCATCAGCATCACCGCCCTGACCATGGACGAGATGGATGTGACCACCGTGACCGACCCGGAGGGCACCGGCCAGACCTTTAACGCCGGCGATTATGCCGTCAGCGTGGGCTATGCCCTGCGGCTGACCGACGAGTTCTCCATCGGGTTCAATCCCAAGATCATCCATCAATACATCTGGCATATGTCGGCTACCGGCATCGCTATTGATGTCGGGGTGCATTACCGCACTCCGTTTAAGAATGTGTCCCTGGGATTTGCCATGACCAACTTCGGATCGAAGATGCGCATTGCCGGGGATAATGCCCGGGTGCTGCACGACTTCAACCAGCAGTCTACCGGTAATAACGACCGGGTGACCGCGCTGCTGGAGACGGACAATTGGGCCCTGCCGCTTAATTTCAAGATCGGGCTGCTCTACGATCTGCTGAAGAGCGAGCAGCACCGCGCGGTGCTGGCATTCGATGCCCAGCATCCCAACAATGATTACGAGAGCGTCAACGTCGGCCTGGAGTACGTTTTCAACAAACGCTTCGCCTTGCGCGGCGGCTATCGCTCGCTCTTCCTGGAGGATTCGGAAGAATCATTCACCCTGGGCGCCGGCATAAATTACCCGATCATCGGCAATGTGATGCTCCACTTCGACTTCGCCTACGCTGATTTTGGCCTATTGGAAAACGTGCAGAAATACTCAATCGGAATTGATTTCTAAAAGAGGGGCGCAGACATGCAGAAAAGGATATGGATGATGGGGCTGACCAGCCTCGTGTTATTGACCTTAAGCGTAGCAGGATTTGCCCAGATGGCGGAAAATGAGATCGACCAGAAAGTCAGCGCGCTCCTTAAAAAGATGACCCTGGAGGAAAAAGTCGGGCAAATGACCCAGGTGACCATCCAGGCGGTTTCGAAAACTCGCGGCAGTGAAAATTCGAAGCACGAGCTGGACCAGGCAAAGCTGGAGGAGGCGATTACCAAATACCATGTCGGTTCCCTGCTGAATGTGTATGATGCGGCGCATAGCCTGGCGCACTGGCACGAGGTGATCACCCGCATTCAGGATGTCGCCACCCAAAAGACCCGCCTGAAGATCCCGGTGATCTATGGGATCGATGCCATCCACGGTGCCAACTACACCCGGGAAGCGACCCTTTTCCCGCAGTCGATCGCCATGGCAGCGACTCGCAATACCGGGCTGATGAAACAGGCGGCGGCAATCACCGCCTATGAAGTGCGCGCATCGGGAATTCCCTGGAATTTTAATCCGGTGCTGGGCATGGGCCGCCAACCCCTCTGGCCGCGCCTGTGGGAAACCTTCGGGGAAGATACCTATCTGACCTCGGAGATGGCAGAGGCGTATGTGAAGGGCTCGGAAGGGGATGACAACAATGTCGCGGCCAAAGACAAGGTGGCCGCCTGTATGAAGCATTACCTCGGCTACAGCGTGCCGCTTTCCGGGAAAGACCGTACTCCGGCCTGGATCCCGGAGCGGATGCTGCGCGATATCTTCCTGCCGCCCTTCAAACGGGCGGTGGATGCCGGGGTTCATACCGTGATGGTCAACTCCACCGAGATCAACGGCATTCCGACGCACAGCGATCATTACCTGCTCACCGAAGTGCTGCGCAATGAGCTGGGATTTAAAGGGTTTGTGGTCAGCGATTGGGAAGATGTCAACCGCCTCTACTCCCGGGATAAAGTCGCTGCCTCTCGGCAAGAAGCAGTGAAAATGGCGGTGATGGCCGGGGTGGATATGAGCATGGTTCCCTACGACTTCAGCTTTTATAATGACCTGCTCGACCTGGCCAATAGCGGCGAGGTGCCGATGTGGCGGATCGATGAGGCGGTGGGGCGCATCCTGCGGGTGAAGTACCAGCTCGGCCTGTTTGAAAATCCCTATCCCGACAAATCGCTGGCTGCCAATGTCAGCAGCGAAGCCTCGGTGCAGACCAGCCTGCAGGCCGCCCGGGAAGCGATGACCCTGCTGAAGAACCGTGACAATTTCCTGCCCCTGCGCAAGGATATGAAAGTGCTGGTGACCGGCCCGACCGCCAACCTGCGCTCGGTGCTTAACGGCGGCTGGACCTATACCTGGCAGGGGAACGCCGAGTCGCTGTACCCCAAAGAGAAGTTAACCATCCTGGAGGCGGTTCAGGCCAAAGTGGGGAAATCGCAGGTGACCTACCAGCCCGGCGCAGACTTTGATAAGGTGCTGGATCTCGCTAAGACGGTAGAAGCCGCCCGCGCCGCCGACGTGGCGGTGGTGTGCATCGGGGAAGCGACCTATTGCGAAACGCCGGGGAATATTCACGATCTGAACATCTCCCCCGCCCAGATGGAACTGGCGCTGGCCCTGGAGAAAAGCGGCACTCCGGTGGTGCTGGTGCTGGTGGAAGGCCGCCCGCGGGTCATTACCCCGGCAGTGGAGGATGCCAGCGCGATCCTGATGGCTTATCTCCCCGGGCCGGAAGGGGGCCGGGCAGTGGCTGATGTGCTGTTCGGCGATTATAATCCCGGCGGCAAACTGCCCATTACCTATCCGCGCAGCAGTAATGACCTGGTATGCTACGACTACAAACCGGTGGAAATCGACGACAGCAATAAGATGAACCCGCTGTGGCTCTTCGGGCATGGCCTGAGCTATACGACCTATACCTATCAGAACCTGAAACTCGACAAGAAAAAGATCGGCGAAGATGAAACCCTGAATGTGTCGCTGACCGTCACCAACAGCGGCAAGATGGCCGGCAAGGAGGTGGTGGAGCTGTATCTTAGCGACCTGGTGCGCTTCGGTTTCCCCGCCGGTGCGGCAGTTGAAGCGTTTTCAGGGAATCTACCTGAAACCGGGCGAAAGCCAGACGGTGCAGTTCACTCTGAGCAGCGCCGATCTGACCTTCCATGGGCGGAATAATAAAATCACCCTGGAGGCCGGCGAGTTCATGGTGGCGGTGGGCGATCTCTCCGATACCTTCGAACTGGTGCTGCCGCAGGATAAGGCGCAGAAGTAAAGATTGTTTTTTAAGTCCACGGATTTCACGGATTGACACAGATGGTTATGAATCAACTGATGGTTATGATTTTATGTGAAAGTAGCAGTGGTGTTGTGATGGTTTCCGAGTGTCGGCGTGGAATGAAGTTATGGGTTTCGGTTTATCAATCCGTGTAAATCTGTGGTAAATATCCGTGTAAATCCGTGGTAAAAAATCAGTTTCAACCAAAAACCCGCTTATGAAACCGCTATTGTGTTTGTTGCTCTTGATACTCCTCCCTGGATTGAGCGGGTATGCCCAAAATCCGCTGCTGAATGAGGTCATGTCCTCTAACGGCACCACCCTGCAGGATGAGGATGGCGACACCCCGGACTGGATCGAAATCTACAATCCGGGGCCGGCCAGCGTCGATCTGGGGGGATTTGGGCTCTCCGATGACAGCACCGATCTGTTCCGCTGGACCTTCCCGCCCCATCTGCTGCCTCCCCAAACCCATCTGCTGGTATTCGCTTCCGGAAAGGATCGCCGCAGCATCCCCCGGGTGTGGGAGACGCAGATCGATTGGGGAGATGAGTGGCGCTATTTTGTGGGGGTTGCCGAACCGCCCGCCGATTGGCGGCAGCCCGGATTTGATGACAGCAGCTGGCCCACCGGGCCGAGCGGATTCGGGTATGGCGATGGGGACGATGCCACCGTGATTCCTGCGACCATCTCGTGTTATATTCGCCATACCTTTACGGTCGGCGATCCCGCAACAATTTTGCGCGGGTTTTTGCATGTCGATTATGACGATGCCTTTGTGGCTTATCTCAACGGCAGCGAGATCGCCCGCGCTAATATCGGGACGCCGGGCATCATCCCCCATTACCAGCAGTGGTCGGATGATTACCGGGAGGCGCAAATCTACCAGGGCGGACTGCCGGATGCTTTTCCTTTGGATAATATTCAATCGCTGCTCCAGAGCGGGGAAAATGTGCTGGCGATCCAGGTGCATAACTACGGCCCCACCTCCTCCGATATGACCATGATCCCCTTTCTGACCCTCGGAATGGATATTTCTCCACCAGGGGCCAACGGGCTCAATCCACTGCTGGCATCGTTGCTGCCGCACATGCATACCAATTTCAAGATCAAGGCAGAGGGGGAAATCATTTCGCTCACCGCCCCCGGCGGGCAGCTCGCCGACCAGCTGGAGAGCGGCTACCTACCGGTGGATATTTCGCTGGGCCGCCAGCCGGACGGCTGGGACAATTGGCTGTACTTTAGCGAAGCGACGCCGGGCGTCTCCAATACCACCAGCGGGATTGCCGGGATTGCACCGGAGCCGCAGTTTTCCCATCCCGGCGGGTTTTACAGCGGGGTGATAGCCCTGACCCTTTCCGCCAATCCCGGGGATGCGATTCATTACACCCTGGACGGCTCCTTTCCCACACCGGATGCGCCGACGTACAGCGGAGCAATCGTCATCTCCGCCACCACGGTGGTGCGAGCAGCGGTATACAACAGCGGGCAATTGCCCGGACGCAGCGTGACCCATACCTATTTTGTTAATGAGAACAGTACGCTGCCGGTGATCTCCCTCTCCACCGATCCGGGGAATTTTTTCGACAACGATTCGGGTATCTATGTGCTGGGACCAAACGCCGATCCGGCATTTCCCTATTTCGGCGCAAATTTCTGGCAGGATTGGGAACGGCCCCTGCACATCGAAATGTTCGAGAGCGACGGCAGCCTGGCTTTCAGCATCGATGCCGGAACCAAGATTTTTGGGGGATGGAGCCGGGGACATGCCCAGAAATCGCTTTCGATCTTCGCCCGCAGCCGCTACGGCTACAGCGAGATCGATTACCCGGTGTTTCCCGACAAGCCCATTGCTCAATACGAAGCATTGGTGTTGCGCAATTCCGGCAACGACTGGCCGATCACCCTGTTCCGCGATCCCCTGATGACCGGCCTGCTGGATCATATCGACACCGACCGTCAGGCCTACCGCCCGGCGATCGTCTTCCTGAACGGGCAGTACTGGGGCATTCATAATATCCGGGAAAAGGTCAACGAACATTTTGTCGCGGCAAACCACCCCCCGGTGGATCCAAACCGGGTTGATTTTTTAGAGAATGATGCCCAGGTGCTGGAAGGAGATAACAGTCACTATCTGAGTCTGATCGATTATATCACCACCCACAATCTGAACGATCCGGTTTCCTATGAATATGTCAACAGCCAGATGGAAGTGGCGCAGTTCCGCGATTATGAGATTGCCCAGGTCTATTTTGACAACACCGACTGGCCGGGCAATAACATCAAGTTCTGGCGTCCCCAGACCCCGGACGGCCGCTGGCGCTGGATTCTTTTTGATACCGATTTCGGATTCGGGATATTCGATCCCCAGGCCTATCTCAACAATACCCTGGCTTTTGCCCTGGAAACGAACGGCCCGGCCTGGCCCAATCCACCGTGGTCGACGTTCCTGCTCCGCAGAATGGTCTCCAGCGTGTATTTCCGCAACAATTTTATCAACCGATTTGCCGATCTGTTGAATACGGAGTTTCAGCCGGCCCGGGTGATCGAACGCATCGACCAGATGGCCGCGGTGCTGGCCCCGGAGATGAGCCGGCATTACAGCCGCTGGGGCGGCTCGGTTAGCGAGTGGCAGGCCAATGTGCAGGTGCTGCGGGATTTCGCCTCCAACCGCCCCAGTTACATGCGGGCGCATATCGGCAGTCAGTTTAACCTCAGCGGGATGGGACAGGTGAGCGTCTCAACCAGCCCGGCAGCCGGAGGGAAAGTGCAGCTGAATTCGCTTCTGTTGAGCAATTTCCCCTGGAGCGGCTACTATTATTATAATGTGCCCCAGACCCTCACCGCGATACCCAACCCGGGATACCGCTTTGCCGGCTGGGACGGCATCACGCCCGCGATGGAGAATCCGGTCTCGTTCTTGCTGAATCAATCCAGTCTCTATATCACGGCCCTCTTCGAACCGGACAGCACTTTCCAGGGGCCGGTGGTGATCAACGAGATCAACTACAATTCCGCCCCGGCGTTCGATCCGGAAGACTGGGTGGAATTCTACAACAACAGCGGGGCGGAACTGGATCTGGGAGGCTGGTATTTCAGAGATGAAGAAGATATCCACACCTATACCTTTCCGGCAAATACCCTGCTCCCCGCAGAGGGTTACATCGTGCTTTGCCGTGATACCAGCCTGTTCCGCGCCCGCTTTCCCGGGGTGAACAATTATCTGGGGAATATGGGTTTCGGCCTCAGCGGCGGGGGAGAATTGCTGCGCCTGTACGATCCCGGGGGAACCCTGGTCGATTTCCTGACCTATGACGATGTCGCTCCCTGGCCGGTAGAACCGGACGGCGAGGGTCCCACATTGGCACTGAAAAATCCCAATCTCGACAATGCCCTGCCCGGCAGTTGGGCCGCCTCTGCGGCCTATGGCACTCCCGGGGTGATCAATGATGTGTTTGTGGGAATGGATGCAGCAGCAGCGGTGCTGCCGCAGGGGTTTTCCCTGGAACAGAATTACCCCAACCCGTTCAATCCGGCGACAGTGATTAGTTATCAGTTGTCAGTTGTCAGTGATGTGAAGCTGGAGATCTATAATCTGTTGGGGCAGAAGGTGGTGACGCTGTTCGAAGGCCGCCGGGAGGCCGGAATGCATCAGGTGCGCTGGGACGGGCGGGATGCTGCCGGGAGAAAAGTTGGTGCCGGGGTCTACTTCTACCGCCTGGAAGCCGGGAAGCATTATACGGCGGTGCGGAAAATGGTTTTACTTAAATAATATGGTATGACCCAAACAACGGGTCATACCATACTATTAATTTTTTGGATATTTGCGCGGATATCGCTATGTTCTCCACCTGTATTCAGTGGCACTGATTTGGACAAGTTAATTGCCACAGAGACACAAAGATCACAGAGAACTGACAACTGAGAACTGACAACTGACAACTAACACTCAGTGATCTCTGTGGCTCTGTGGCAAAAAATTATTTTCGGGTTAAACGGCAAACTAGTCAATCTTTCAAATTACTAAAGGAAAACCCCATGGAAATCATTGGCGTATCGGATATTCTGGTTTTTATTGCGTTTGTGGTATCAGTGATCACGATCGGGCTTTACAAGAGTACTGGAGAAGAAACTCACAGTGAGCATGGCGCGCAGGATTACTTTCTAGCCGGCCGGGGATTGACCTGGTGGCTGATCGGCTTCTCCCTGATTGCCGCCAATATTTCCACCGAGCAGTTTGTCGGCATGTCTGGCAAGGCCGCCGACTGGCTGGGGATGGCGATCGCCAGCTACGAGTGGATGGCGGCGATCACTTTGGTGGTGGTGGCATTTTTGTTCCTGCCAACCTTCCTGAAGAGCGGCATCTATACCATCCCGGAATTCCTGGAATACCGCTACAACACCTTCGCCCGGACCGTTATGGCCATCGTCACCATGATCATCCTGGTGGGGGTGCCGACCGCTTCGGTGATCTATTCCGGCGCCAAGGTGATCTGCGTGTTCTTCCAGGGCAAGACCCTGCTGGGGCTGGATTTGGGTAACATTACCGTCGGCTGCTGGATTATCGGCACCCTGGCGGCGCTCTATGTCTTTGCCGGCGGTTTGAAGGCCTGCGCCTGGGCCGACCTGATCCAGGGGGCGGCACTGATACTGGGCGGGGTGGTGATCGCCTATTTCGCGATGCGGGCGCTGGGGATTGCCGATCCGGAAGCCCTGGCCTCGACGGCCACCAACGGGGTGAGTGCCGATGCACTGAAAGAGATGGGGGCGCTGGCGCGCTTCCAGGCCCTCAATGCCGGCGACTGGGCCACCGGTAAACTCCATATGGTTAAACCAGCCAGCGATCCGGAAATTCCCTGGACCGCCCTGGTGGTGGGGCTGTGGATCCCCAACTTCTTCTATTGGGGCTTGAACCAGTATATCACCCAGCGCACCCTCGGTTCCAAATCGCTGGATGACGGGCAAAAAGGGATCGTCTTTGCCGCTTTTCTGAAGCTTTTGATTCCTTTCCTGGTGGTGATTCCGGGCATCCTGGCCTTCAACCTCTTCAGCGGCGACCTGCACCATCAGGCGAATGTGAAGAATGAGTATATTCTGAAACAGTTTGAACGCGGGGATGCAAAGTTATACGTTTTCACCGACACGTTTGCCGAGATGAATTCCGATAAGGCCCAGGCGCTGCTGACCCATAATGCCGGAATTCTCGGTCAGGCGGTGGATTCCACGGTGCTGAGCGATGCGCAGCAGGTTTACGAGGTCAACTCGCAATGGCTCGCTGCCGCCGAAAAACAGAATAACACCCGTGCTGAAGGCCAGGCATTCAAATTTTCTGACAAACTGGTCGGCTATGATTACGACGCCGCCTTTCCCACCCTCCTGAAAAATTTACTGCCGGTGGGCTACGGCATCCTCGGGTTTGTGCTGGCGGCGATATTCGGCGCGGTGGTCAGCTCCCTGGCCTCGATGCTGAACTCGGCTTCGACGATTGCCACGATGGATATCTATAACAAGGTCAAATCTTCTGCCAGCCAGTTCGAGCTGGTGACTGCCGGCCGGGTCTTCACCGTGCTGTTCGTGCTGATCGCGATCCTGATCGCGCCCAATCTCGACAATCCGAAGTTCGGAGGCATTTTTACCTTCATCCAGGAATTTCAGGGATTCATCTCCCCCGGGGTGCTGGCGATCTTCCTCTTCGGCCTGCTGGTGCACCGCACCCCGCGCTTTGCCGGCACGGTGGGGCTGCTGCTCAATCCGGTGCTCTACGGCACTATCAAGTGGGGCAACCTGACCGGGATCGGCTTCCTGGAAAGCCTGTCGACCCTCTCCTTCCTCGACCGGATGGCGGTGTGTTTCTTTACGGTGATCGCCGTGCTGACCGTGATCACGTTGCTTAAACCGCTGCCGAAGCCGGTAGACCTGCCGGTCAACGAGAAAATGGATATCTCCACCTCCAAGTCGACCAAGACCTTCGGCTATGTGGTGGTGGCCCTGACGCTGGCGCTGTATGTGATTTTCTGGTGATCGTTTGAATGGCTTGCAGAATTCTTGGCGCGGCCTTTGGCCGCAACCAAATGTTAAATGCTTAATGCTAAATGGTCATTGTTGATCCATACTATTCCCCGCCTTCTCCAAGGCGGGGACAGATTGGCGAAGCGTCCAGCAAGCCAATCAGGGGCGGTTGCGCGCGTCCAACCGCCCCTGCGCTGTTCGCTGAACGCTTCACGGCCCTGTCCCCGCCTTGAAAATGCGGGGAATAATTTGCATGATCTGCGTGCAATTATCCCCTCAAAATCCCGCACGATATTATCCCCTACTGAGCTTCCGCTTCAACCGTTCCATCACCCGGCTGTGCATCTGGGAGATGCGCGATTCGGAAACCTGCAGGATCTCACCGATCTCCCGAAAATTCAGTTGTTCATAGTAGTAGAGAACGATCATCAGGCGGTATTTTTCCGGCAGCTGCCGGATCAGGCGGAGCCAGCAGCCGCCGCTGTTCATGGGTTTCCATCACGCTCTGGGGTTTGATGAGTGCCGGTTCTCCATTACCTGGTAGAAATTATCCCGGCCTTTGCGCCGTCAGGGGCTGATCAGCGACACCGGGGCGGCATGGTGCAATTCTGCCTGCCATTGGGCATAAACCGACGAGCTAACCCCCAGCCGTGCCGCCACCGTTTCATCGCCAATCTCCTGCTGATGCTCCTGCGCCAGCATCTCCTGCGCCCGGGCGATGCGCCGGCTGCGCAGCATCTGGGTGCGGGTCAGTCGCCCCCCGGCGGCGCAGCTCGTCGTCGAGATCGCCCCGCGGATGCGCGGATAGGCGAAGGTCTCGAACTTCACCCCCAGCGCCGGATCGTAGCGCTCCCGGGCCTCGCTCAGCCCGATCATCCCCGCCTGCCTGCACCAAACTCCTCCCGCGGCACCTCCGGCGCCGAAGCGCGCGGAAATGACGGTGCACCACATGCTGCACCAGGCGGTGATATTGCGCCAGTATCCTCTCGTGGGTGGTATAGATAGATTTATTCATATCGATTCCTATATGTAGTTATATCCAGTTTGTGATGGAATAGAACGCGGATTTCCGCGGATGACGCGGATTTCCGCGGATGACTGATTTAATTGAAAGACAAAGGCATAGAAAAATCCTGTGGCCTGTTCATTCGTTTTACTTACTGCCTTTGTGTAAATCTTTGATAACACCACGCGAAGCATCTTAATAAAATCCGCGTCATCCGCGTCATCCGCGTTCTATGCCGTTTACCGCACCAGCAACATTTTACGGATCTGGGTAAACGCCGCGGCCTGGAAGCGCAGGAAGTAGATGCCCGAGGCCAGCTGATCCCCGCGGTCGTTCCGCCCGTCCCACACCAGCAGGTGGCGGCCCGGCGCCAGGCGCCCGTCTGCCAGGGTGCGCACTTTCATCCCCAGGCTGTTGTAGATCGCCAGTTCCATCCGGCCGCCCGCCTGCGCCGGAATGTCGAAACGGATGCGGGTCTCCGGATTGAAGGGGTTGGGGTAGTTCTGATGCAGGGCGAAGACTTCCGGCAGCGCTTCCGGCGCTTCCACCGACACCGGCCCATGGAAGCTGCGCACCCCCTGGTAATCCACATCGGCGAGCTGGTACCAGTAGGTCGCGCCGCCGCTCAGGTTCCCGTCTGCATAGCGATACTGCCGGGCGCTGCTGCTGTTGCCGGCGCCGGCCAGGGTTTCGTCGTCTTCGTAGGAAGCGATCTTCACATATTCCCCGGCGGCAGCGGTGGCGCGGTAGACCTCGAAGCCGAGGTTGTTGATCTCGCTCCCGGTTTCCCACTGCAGCAGCACCTTCTGATCTTCGATGCCCGCACTGAAGGCGCTCAACTGTACCGGCAGGCTGATGTCGGTCAGCAGCGCCGGGATGGCTTCCTCATTGCCGGTGATGTCGGTATTGCTGAAGTTGGTGACATTGTAGTTGGGCAGCCCGGCAAACCAGTTCAGCGCCCCGCTGGCCGGGGCCATGTCATACACGATGGTGATGCGCACGACCGGGGTGTAGGTGACCTCGATGGTGCCGAAGTTGCCGCTGTTGTAGGTGTAGGTATAGCTGACCCGCCCGTCCGTGGAGCGGTATGCCTCGGTCACATTATAATTGGGCAGCCCCGGGGAACCAGGTCGGCGGGAAAGCGCTGCGCGGAAAAGCTCACCTGGGGATTCTGTGCCCGGAAGGTTGCATCCAACTGGAAGGCATTCTGGAACACCCGGATGAACTGCTGGCCGTCATCGGAGACGGCTTCCACATCCAGCACCAGGGTGCCCTGCCCCGCCGCCGGGGTGTTGAAGCTGTTGCTGATCAGCACCAGCCGGGTATGCACCGCCCCGAATAGCGGCAACGCCAGGGCGAGCAGGAGATAGATTGAAAAATATGGTTTCAATGACATTTTGGCTCCTTCAGGTTGATCGTCTGTTACTGAACATCTAATATCTTTGAAAAAAGACTTCATAGAACGCGGATGACGCGTCAGGGTTTTTACATAGAACGCGGATGACACGGATGACGCGGATTTACGCGGATGAATGATTGAATTGAAAGACAATGGCATAAAAAAATCCTGTGGCCTTTTCATTCGTTTTACTGCCTTTGTGGTATAACTTTGATAACACCACGCGAAGCATCTTAAAAAAATCCGCGAGAATCCGCGTCATCCGCGTCATCCGCGTTCTATTCTCCCTTCCGTTACCCTCAATCCTTCATTTTCCCCTTCACCTTCTTTATTCCGCTGACCGGTTTGGTCACAGTGGTTTCACCGCGGGTGTTGACGGCGGCCGGGAGCGGCTGGGGCGCAGCGGCCGGGGCGGCGGTGAGGCCGCTTTCTTCCCCCTGGTTGAGTTGATAGAGGGTATAGTCCTCCCCGTACACCCCGCCGTCTAAATTGAAATCGGCGATCTGGTAGCCCTCGGCGCCCTGGTTGAGCTGGTAGAGGGTATAATCTTCGCCGTACCCCCGCCGTCGCCGCTGCCGTCGCCGGCGACCATGCCCCAGATACCGGTAACCACTTCATGAGCGCCGCTGTTGCCGTAGTATTGGGCGATGCCGCTGCTGAAATCATACAAACTGCTGACCGCATCCAGGGTCTGGGTGATGGCGCTCATCGCCGCCAGGTGGTTGCGGTGGTAGAGCACCAGGTAATAATCGCCCGGCAGCACTTTAAAGCTGACCGCGCCGCTGCCGCTGGTATCCACCACGCTGCCGTCGCTTTTGATGAAGGCGGCCCGGCTGTCGAGGGAGTCGGCCGCCAGGGGGCCGCTGCGCAGTTCGATCAGCACCCAATCCACCACATCCGCGGGGATGGCGCTCACGCTTTCCGCGCCACTGTAGTTCCAGGGGGCGCCATCGTAAGGCTGATTTAGCGGCAGGGAAGCGGTGAGGTCGGTGCGCATGCTGTCGCTGTCAAAGGGGCCCTCCAAAAAGGCTTTGAGATTGGCGCTGATGATGATCTCGGCAATCGGTTGATCGATCGTCGCGGCGGTCCAGCGGGAGAAGGCGTCGATGCCTCCCAGGGTGACCGCATTGTGGGTGGTATCCGCTGTCCCGCTCTGGTAGCGCCAACTGCTGCCCGAATCGGTGGAGCGGAAGAGAACCAGGTGCTCTTCGGTAAGGCCGTTCAACTCCGCCTGGAGGTAGTTGAACTTCAGGGTGGCATCCAAGCCGGTGTTGTTGGCGGGAATGATATCATAATAGCGTTCGATGCCGGTATGACTGTTCCCGCTCTGGGGCGCGTGGCCGCGGCGGATTTCGGTGGCGCCGAGATTGGCGCTGCTGCTGAGCTCCGCTCCCAATCCGGCCACATTCAGGGCGGAGGGCGCATTCAGATCCCGGGTGGCGCGGATATCCCCAGAAGCGCCTTTCACGCGCCCGGCGGCGCTTTCCGCCAGGGTGCCGCTGGTTCCCAGGTCGGCAATGTTTCCGTTAAGGTCGAGGTCGCCGCTGCTGAGGGTCAGAGTTCCGCTCACGCTGATGTCGCCGTTCAGCTGCACCGCTCCGGCGGGTTTGTTCACCGTCAGGTGGTTAAAGCTTTCCCCGGCGGGATTGCCGATGGCCTGGGTGCCGCTGCCGGTCAGGTTGACCATCCCGCTGCCGGACTTAAAGACCCCATTATTCTGCCAATCCCCGCTGACGACGATTTCCATATCGCCGTCCACCGCCAGGGTGTCGCCGCTGCCGATCACCAGGGAAACCGGGCCGGACCCGTTGCCGGACTCGATCGCCCCATCGTTCTGCCGGTCGCTGCCGGCGCCGATTTCCATCTCGCCGTCCGCTGCCACGGCGCCGGCGGCCGGCAGGGTCGTCGTGGCGGCGGTGCCTTTTTCATTGACTTGCTTCCGCACCTTGCTGGGCGCGTCTTTCGCTTCCACCTTACTCTGCGCGTGCCCCGTAACCGCGGGAAGCAGCAGCGCCGGCAGCAGCAGCAGTTGGGTATATTTTTTCATGGTTTGTCTCCTGTTTTGGCCACGGATGAAACCCGGATTCTTGAAGCTTAGGATCGGTTAAAGAATTATTTGTCGAATATCAAATAGGGTTGCCACAGAGACACAGAGCACACAGAGAACTGACAACTGATTACTGACAACTGGACAACTAACTCAGTGATCTCTGTGCCTCTGTGGCGGAGGTTCATAAGTTAATGTTTAATCAATCCTTATCTGTGAAAATCCGTGTCAATCCGTGGCTGAAATTTATTTGTCTTCCGCAGAAGTCAGCTCGATGTTATTCATCCTCCGCAGCGCCAGCTCGATCTGCGCGACTTTCGCCTGCAAATCGCTGAGCGAAGCGACTTCCTTTTTGAGCGCGTTATTCTGAGATTTAAGTGCGTCGATTTCCCGCTGCTGTTGCTGAATCAGGCGGTACAATTCCTGCGTCGCCGAAACATTGAGCATCGAGATCGCTTCGTAATCCACGGTGTGGAAATCATTTACCTCGCGGCCATAGACGAAAACCGTTTGCTGTTCGACGTTTAAAGTTTGAAGTTCTGCAACCTGGAAACGGCTTTCTTCCACCTGAGTTACTTCATACAATTCAGCACATTGTTCGGTGATGATCTTAACCCGCTCACCCGCTTTCAGATCGGTGGCCAGCATAATCCAGCCATCCTTTACTTCCGCACGTTGGTAGATATCCGGCACGACTTCGGTCAGGTTGGTCGTTACGGCCTGGGGGTAAACCTGTGCGA
Source organism: Calditrichia bacterium (assembly GCA_020635015.1). Lineage (GTDB taxonomy): Bacteria > Calditrichota > Calditrichia > RBG-13-44-9 > J075 > JACKAP01. The sequence continues at coordinate 213,683 of JACKAP010000004.1, forward strand.
CCTGCTGGGCGATGACCTTTTTCTGAGGCGTGCTGCCATTTGCCACCGTATCCCGCAGGGTGTAGTCGGTGATCTCGATTTGCATCAGGGTGTTCAGATCATCAGCGGCGTCAGAAGTACCTTTTAATGTTTTTGATCCGCATGTCAGAATGGGCGTTGAATTCACTGGCAGCGATACGCTCATTGGTATAGAGCGAATACGGATTGGTGCTGGGACTACCAGAGCCACCCGTTTGGCCACTACTATTCAACCAGCCATAGCTCAGTGTGTTTAAAACACTGCCATTTATAACCACTTTGGCCTGGGTGGGATTGCTGGTGCCGATGCCAACATTGCCGCCGAGAAAAAGGGCTGCGAACTTGCTGCCGGCACCGCCAAAGGTTGAAATATCCACATTCAGACCGGTCATACTCGTAGGGTCTGAATTAGGATCGCCATCATTACCCGGGCGAATATCGAGTTTGGCTTGCGGGTCTGCGGTACCGATGCCCACATGTCCATTCGTTTGGAGGAATATCCCATTGTTGAAGTTTGCATCGTTGGTAAGCCATTTGCCGTTCATATCGAGCGATTGTGTGGCGGTGTGATTGCCGAGATTGTCCTTCAGACCAGCCAGATTAACGCTGTTCCCATCGGTAATGCTCAGTTGAGTGCCGGAAAGACTAAGCGTTTGGTTATCGACTCCGGTCAGCCCCGAGCCGTCGCCGACAAAGGCTGAGGCGGTCACCGTGCCGCCATTGATGAGATTGTTGCCGCTGAGATTGAGCGACTGAGTCGCCGTGTGGTTGCCGAGATTGTCGCCCGGAAGGTTCGTCAAACCGGAGCCATCGCCGACAAAGGCGTTGGCTGTTACGGTGCCGCCATTGCTGACGTTATTGTTGGCGAGATTCAGCATTTGCGTAGCCGTGTGGTTGCCGAGATTGTCGCCCGGAAGGTTCGTCAAACCGGAGCCATCGCCGACAAAGGCGTTGGCTGTTACGGTGCCGCCATTGCTGACGTTATTGTTGGCCAGATTCAGCGTCTGCGTAGCCGTGTGGTTGCCGAGATTGTCGCCGGAGATGCCGGTCAGCCCCGAGCCATCGCCGACAAATGCCGTGGCAGTGACCGTGCCGTTGACGTCGAGCGCAGTGGCAGGGTTGTTTTTGTTAATGCCGACGCCGCCGTTGGCGCGGATGAGAAATTGGTTGATCGCTGTTGAGCCAAAAACAGTTCCAGTGTTATCTGCCCAGACAAATGTGCCGTTATGGAGGGCATTTGCCTGAATACCGGCGGCAAAACTAAAACTTCCAGCAGCAGTATTTTGCTGGCCACCCGGAACAGTGGCGAAAAGGCCGCTGGCCGTGTTACCCCTGCCGCCGGATACCGTGCCGCCGCCTGCGGTTACCTGGTTCGGAGATGAAAATTCACCCCCGCCGCCGATTGTGGCGCCCGCAACGCCGGCCGACACGCTGTTTTCCTGGCTGCCGCCAATGATATTTGGTATTATGCCGCTGGCGCCGGCTGGCTCTATCCGCAAGGCCCGCATATTATTCACCCGGAAATCCAGCGCTACATTGTCGGTGGTGCCGATGAAATTCGTGCCGCCCACCGTGCCGGCGTTGCCGGTCAGGCTCCAACCGCTATTGGTCAGCCCCGAGCCGTCGCCGACAAAGGCAGCGGCGGTTACCGTGCCACCGTTGGTGATGTCGTTGCCGCTCATATCGAGCGCCTGCGTGGCCGTGTGGTTGCCGAGATTGTCGCCGGAGATGCCGGTCAGCCCCGAGCCGTCGCCGGCAAAGGCTGAGGCGGTCACCGTGCCGCCATTGATGAGATTGTTGCCGCTGAGATTGAGCGCCTGAGTCGCCGTGTGGTTGCCGAGATTATCGCCGGAGATGCCGGTCAGCCCCGAGCCATCGCCGACAAATGCCGTGGCAGTGACCGTGCCGTTGACGTCGAGCGCAGTGGCAGGGTTGTTTTTGTTAATGCCGACGCCGCCTGCGGCTCGGATGAGAAACTGGTTGATCGCCGTTGAGGCAAAAAAGTTGCCGTGTTATCCGCCCAGACAAATGTTCCGTCATGCAAGGCATTAGCCTGCAAGCCGGCGGCAAAACTAAAACTTCCACCAGCAGTATTTTGCTGGCCACCCGGAACAGTGGCGAAAAGGCCGCTGGCCGTGTTTCTCCTGCCGCCGGATACCGTGCCGCCGCCTGCGGTTACCTGGTTCGGAAAGGAAGAGTCACCCCCGCCGCCGATTGTGGCGCCCACAACCCCTGCCGACACACTGTTAGACGGGCTGCCGCCAATGATATTTGGTTTTATGCTGCCTCCGCCGGCTGGCTCTATCCGCAAGACCCGCTTATTGTTCACGCGCAACTCCAGCGCCACTTCGTCGGTGGTGCCGAGAAAGTTGGTGCCATCCACCGTGCCGGCATTGCCGGTCAGCCCCCAACTGTTGCCCCCGCCAGCGCTGCCCAGCTCGTTCCACTGGCTGCCGCTCCAAAACCAGAAGCTGCCGCTGGTCTCGTCGTAGACCAGCAATCCTTCATCGGTTGCGCCCAATCCGCTGATGGCGGTGCGCTGGGCGCTGCTCAGGCGGGGAATCAGAATCCCTTTGTCATTGTTGACGGCGTCCACATCCAGCACGGCATTGCCGTTGACCACCGCCGCGCCGATGATCACCCGCCCGTCATCGCGCACCTGCATCAGGGTGTCGCCGCTGCTGTTCACAAAGCTGGCGCCGTTCTGCGCCCAAAGCAGGGCGGTGGAGATGATGATAAAACCCAGAATTATGATAGATTTTTGCATGATATGCTCCCGTTGATTAGTATTTGAGTGCTCAAGTGACCCACCCATTTCAACTTTCGTCACTTACTAACTTGAGTAATCGTTAGCTTCCGCGTAACAAAAAAACCCTCCGCCTGCAAACAGTAGTGGTAGCTGCCGGGCTTTAAGGGCCGGCTTTCGGAGCCGCTGCCATTCCAAATCAGCCGGTAGCTGCCGGGTTCCAGGTATCCATCGTGCAACGTGCATTGCAGCTCTTCGCGGTGATTATAAACCATTATCTTTATATTGCCGGGCTGGGGAACGGAAAAACAAATCGCAGTCTGGCCGGAAAACGGGTTGGGGCTGTTTTGCGCCAGGTTAAATTCACCTGGCATCTCTAATGATTGCGTTTCTTGTAATAGTTTATGAGTTTTCTCCCTGCGAAACATTCATTCATTCCTTTCCGGCATCTCTGTTTGTTCTGTTTTCATCCGGCGATTCATTGCTGCCGGGATAAAGATAGAGGATTCCCAATTCGATTGCTCCGCAGAATTGGACATTTGTTGTGCAGATTTGGACAAAAGTCTTATGGTTTGATTACGCCGAGTTCTTTCAAAGCAGTTTCTGCTCGTATAACTCTGAAGGGAAGTCCCTTAATTTCTTCAAGGAAATCACGATTTTCGGAAATGAATGATTGTTGCAGCCATCCGCGTTTATTCCTGTTTCAGAATATCCGACGGCGATTTGTGGAATGCTTCCTTGAAAGCGCGGGTGAAGGCGGAAAGATTACCATATCCTACTTCAAAGGCAATCTCCGTGACATTTCCGGCTCTTTGCTCTAATAATTGTTTGGCGCGCTCCAGGCGAATCCGCCGAATGTAGAACGCCGGGGAGCAATCCAGCAAGGCATTCAACTTGCGCAGAAGCTGGCGGCGGCTCATCCCGATTTCGCGGCATAATTCTTCCACCTGAAAATTCTCATCAGAAAGATTTTCTTCCACCGCTTTTTGCAGGCGTTCCAGAAACTGCTGTTCAACAGAACTAACCATCACTTTCGAAGCAGTAATGATCGGCTGTTGCTGAACTTTAGCCAAAAGCTGCTGTCGCAGCTCAATCAACTTCCGCACCCGGATTTGCAGCTCTTTGGTGTTGAAGGGTTTGATGAGAAAGGCATCCACCCCGGTTTCCAGTCCCTCGAATTTATCCGATTCCGCGGCTTTGGCGGTGAGCATAATAATAGGGATATGGCTGGTAACCTGTTCCTGGCGCAGTTTACGGGTCATTTCATAACCATCCATCTTCGGCATCATCACATCGGTGATAACCAGGTCGGGAATTTCTTCCTGCGCTTTTTGGAAGCCTTCTTCGCCATTGGGCACTTCCAGAACGCGGTAGTCGCCTGCTAATGTTTCCCGGATATAGGCGCGCATGTCAGGATTATCTTCTACGATCAAAACGATTTGTTCGTTGTCAGCCTGTTGAGACGTTGCATGCAACGTATCTTCGGTCTCATTTACCCCGGATTCTTGCAAATGCCCCTTCTCACCCGTAATCTGCTCTTCGCTCATCGCTTCACGCTCTACGATTTGCTCCGGTTTCAAATGCGCTTTCCCCAATGGCAACCTGACGGTAAAAGTGGTGCCAAATCCTTCGCTGCTTTCCACGGAAATGCTGCCGCCGTGTATTTGTACCAGTTCCCTGGTGAGTGCCAATCCAATGCCGGTGCCTTCATATTCACGGGTTGTAGAGCTGTCCACCTGGAAGAACCGGTCGAAAACATACGGCAGACGGTCTTTGGGAATGCCGATGCCGGAGTCGCGTACGGTAATCTTGACTTCACCGATTTCGGATTTGGGATTTCGGATTTCCGATTGATTCTGCAAAGGTGTGGTTTGTTCTTTTAAATCCGCAATCCGCAATCCGACATCTACATTCACACGGCCTCCCGCCGGCGTAAACTTAAACGCATTGGACAGCAGGTTGTGCATCACCTTTTCAATCTTATCCCGTTCGAAAAAAACCGCTATATTTTCCCGGGAACTTTCGAAACGCAGGGTAATGTTTTTCTGCTCTGCGAGTGATTCGAACGACCGGGTTAAGTGGCGAAGCAGGGGGACGATGTTCTGTTCCGATGCCCGGAACGTCATTTGATGCGCGTCGAATTTGGAAAGGTCTAACAGCTGATTTATCAATCGCTGCAATTGCCCGGCATTACGAAGCGCCATTTTCGCTTTTTGAATGTTTTTTTCCTGTTTTAGATTTGGCAGAAGACTCTCGATCTGGCCGAGTATCAAGGTTAAGGGCGTGCGGAACTCGTGAGAAATGTTGGCAAAAAATTGTGATTTTAGCGTATTCAGTTCCCGCAGTGCTTCCGCTTGCTGCTCGGTTTTTTCTTTTTCCTTACGCAGGTCGGCGGTTCGCACTACCACTATCTTTTCCAGTTCTTTGGTCCGTTGTTCCACCTGGCTAACCCTGACCCGTACAATCAAAAAAATTCCCCCGAGGGCAGCGGCCAAATATATCAAATACATCCACCAACTGCGATACCAGGGCGGTAAAATTGTAAACTGATAGCGCCCTTCTTCACTCAGGTGCCCATAAATATTCTTTGCCCGCACCCGGAACGCATAATCCCCCTCGGGGATATTGGTATAATCTTTTTGGGTCTCGGCTATCCAATTCGACCAGTTTTCATCAAACCCCTCCAGGAAAACCTGGTAGCGGTTTTGGGTTGGATCGTCGAAGCTGGAAGCGGCGAATTGGAAACGCAGGGCGTTGTGGGTGTAGGGCAGCATGGTGGACATCCCCCCCCCTTCAAAGGGGGAATTTCCCTGCTCCCCCCTTTGAAGGGGGGCCGGGGGGGATGTCATGCCGAGCGCCGCCGCGCCACCGTATATCAGCGAATCTCCTTTTAACGTAACCACCCGCCGCACCAGGGCCGGAAAATCCAGGGTATAATCTTTAGTAACAGAGTGATCGTAGCGCGCGATCCCTTCCGGCCCGCCGAGCCATATCACACCGGCATGTTGGGGGTCGGCATACATATCATAAACACTGCCCCAATCGGCAATGCGCTCAAAGGCTGCACTATTCCAGGAATAATGCCCATCCGATTCCGGAATTGCCAGGCCGGTTTCCCGGCGGTCGCCTTTAGTTGTTTTCACCCATAACCTTCCCCGGGCATCTTCCAGAACGTGCGAGATGACCCTGGCCGTATCAGCCAAAATTGCGCCGAAAGATGTATCCGGCAGAAATATCTCTTTTTCCGGGCCAAACCGTTTAAGCCCTTTGTTGGTGGCGAAAACCACCCGCTCTTTCACAAAAAACACCCGTCCTGTACCGGTTGGCAGCTCCTGCTGCGGGCCAAAGTGCTGAACCGTTGCAAATATCTCTGTAGCGCTTTCAGCCTTTGAACCGGGATTTTGCAAATTTTCCGGAGAGTGAGAAGCGGTTAGCGCCGGAAAATCCGGAATGGTCACCCGTAAAATGCCTTGATGCAGGGCGCCCAACCAAAGAATTCCCTGGCTTTCTTCCGCAATCGTGCGCACCTCCTCGGAAATACCGGCAACGCGGGCTGAAACACGCCATTGGCCGCCCTGTTTTTTTAAAACGGCCAGCCCTTCTTTCAAACCGGCAAATACCAGGTTCCGGTCGTAGCGGGATTGATATAGAACTGTGGTATTCGTATCGGCTAATTTAACCACACGATTCTTTTCGATGCGATAAATGCCATTTCCGGCAGCGGCTAACAACGCTTCTTCTGTCGCTAATAACGACCAAATGTGAAATGCAGCGCCGGAAACCGGCTGAAATACCGGGGCGCGATTGGCTGCGGCGGGCAATAAGCGGAAAATTCCGGTATTGCCCGCCGCATAAATTTCGCCATCATAACGCAGGATTGAGTTGATATAACCGGCGACGCCGGATGCTTCACTGTAAAAAGAAAACGGCGCCGGAAATTCTACCCGCGCCAGGCCGTTATTTAATGCCAGCCATAAACCACCCTGGCGGTCCGGATATACAAATTTTACCGCCTGGTCTCGCAGCCCCCCGGCTTTGTCGATGATCTGCTGAAAATTCCCTTCCTGATCGATAACAATGACACCGCCGAAAGCGGTTGCCAGTGCAAAGGAACTATCCTGCAATACCGCGCCATGATAGAGTTTGTTTTCGAATAGATACGTTTGAACAAAGGGATCGGGCTCAAAAGGATGGAAGGTTTTTCCGTTAAAAATAAATAATCCCTCGTCGCGGGTGCCAGCTAAAAAAACCTGCGCTCCGCCCGGTTTGGCGGTATGGGAGAGATTCCTTGCAAAAGGCAGCATAGCGCGAACGCCTTTATCTGCAAACAACTCACCACCGGGGAGGAGTTGCAGGGAGTCTCCGGTCATTCGCATCAGCCCCACACCCCGCTCACGGATATAGAAGGTGTCTCCAACTAAAAAACTTTTATGAAATGAATTTGCTGCTTTCCACAATCGTAGCGTGCCCGGTGCGGCGGCATCTGCATTGGGCTGCCGATGACCATGATCTTCCGGCTCCCAGCGAAACAGGTAATTATGGGTTCGGAGGTAAATTCCCTTGCGGGTATGCAGGGTTTGCCAGACATCGCTAAAATCCCGGTTTGCTTCCGGCACCTTATCGAGCAACGAGACAAAGGATAGCTGGCCGGCGGAATCCGGCGCCAGATAGCCGAAATCCCCAACCGCGCCAACGTAGATGCGGTTGTTCTCATCCACCCCCAGCGAGCGTACAATCGTTTGATTGGAAACCGGGATCAGGCGCCAGGCAACACCGTCGTACTCCAGCACCCCCACACCATTGCCAAAATACATGATGCCGCGTTGATCCTGCAGAACGGCCCAATTCTGGGCGTGGGCACCGCCATAGTCTTTGGGGCTAAAGTTTTGAATGAGGAGCCGGCTGGCTTCGGAGCCGCTCTGGGCAGCGATCGGCTGGATCAAGAAAATCCAAACAAGGAGCGCCGGGATGTAAAGAGAAGCTTTCATGATCAAGAAAATCCAAACAAGGAGCGCCGGGATGTAAAGAGAAGCTTTCATGGCCGTTTTCCGTTCACTTCCGCAGCGCCGCTTTAGAAAAGCGGTATTCCGGAATATCTACATCATACTCGATCTCGTCGATCCACAGTTCGGTGCCTTCCCCGTTTTTCAGCACGTCTTTGAAGCGGATGTGCTTCACTACCCAGCGGTCCTGCTGGTACATCACCTCCAGTATTTCGGTGGTCTTGAGCAGCTTGCCGCTCTTGGCGAAGCGTTCTTCCCGGAGGGGGAGATAGCGCTCTTTATCAACCCAGATCTTGCGGGAATGGTAAGCTACATCGGCATTGCGGGCGGTCAGTGACAGCACCCAGCAGGCGCGATCACCGATCGGTTCTGCTCCCACTACTTCCGCATCGTACATTTTGCTCAGCTCGGGATCTTCCATATAATCCTCATAGGAAAGGTCCGAGCCCATCACCGACTGGCGCAGCATGTGCCCGGCAATCTTGATGATGCGGTCGGTGGAGGGGGAGTAGGTCCAGAGCTCGTCTTCCAGCTTGAGCATCTTGGTGCCCTGGTCGCGGGGCGGGGCGAGGTATTCGGTGAAGGATTTCTTCATTCCCTGCACCCAGGACCGGGCGGTGATGGTGCGGCTGGCCCGGCGACCGTGAATGATCATCCGCGAAGTCGACACCCGGTTAGCGGCGCGGATGTTCTGGTCAATGTTCGCCAGGATCTCGCTGCCGGAGGGGGTCTGGGCATTCAGCGCTGCGCTGAGAACCAGGGCGGCAAAGAATAGCATGGAAATGATCTGGCGTGGCCTGCGGACGCAGTCTAATGGTAAATGCTTAATGCTTAGTGGTAAATGCTCATTTAAATATTTTTTATTGCCGCCATAAAATTTTGCTAGAAACACAAATTTTAGGGCTGATGCAGTGCGGATGTGTGCGTCGGAGGAGTGTCTTTTCATGTTTCCAGTTCCTTGAACAGTTGCGAGGTTTGACGTTTGTAGATGCCGATGCCGGAGACCGCCGTTCCCAGCACCGTGGCTAACACACCGGGTAGAAAGCCGATAATGTAGCTGAGTGGGGTGATGCGGGCGCGAAGCACGCTGGAGAACATCATCGAGGAGTTTTTGATCAGTGATCCGATGTCGATGCCCTGATGCTGCAGGTAGTAGGAAACCGCCAGCCCCAGGGCGGTGCCGAGCAGCGAGCCGAGAATTCCCAGGATCACCGACTCGTAGAGCATCGAGCGGTAGAGATGTCCGCGGTCTTCCCCGATGGCCAGGCGCACCCCGATCTCCCCATAGCGGCGCAGGCTGCCCATCAGCCCGGCGTTCCAGAGCACGATGAACATCACCAGCAGGAATATCGTGATGATCCCACCCAGGGCCCAACTGAGCACATCAATCAGGCTGGCAAGGTTGTTCTGCTCGCGCAGGGTTTTCATCAGGGGGGAGAATTCATCATCCGGATCACTATAGTGGCGGTTGAAGTCGGCGGCAATTTCTCCGGCGCGGGTCTGGTTATATTGAAAATCGCGGAAAAAACCCAGGATCTCTCCTGCTGCATCTTCCATATCCAGCGCCTTGCGGATATCGTGAATATCGGCGATCATCGCCCCCCGGTCCATCGCCACCACTCCGAAGCGGATGGTGCCGGCAATGGTAAAATTATACCAGGCCATGCTGCCGTACATCGTCACGCTGAGCAGGGTGGCGGTATCGCCCGGCTCGATGCCCAGCTTACGGGAAAAATCCTCGCTGATCAGGATCTCCCCGGGAAATTGGGGCAGCCGCCCCCGCACCAGGGCTTGCTCCAGGTTGAGCAGCTTCGGCTCCGGGCTGGCCGGATTGAAGAGGTCGACCGCAGTGCCGAAGACCGGCCCCTGGGCGCGGGTCTCGCCGCTGCTGTCGGGCAAGTCGAGCAAGCCCCCGAAGCGGATGCGCGGGGTCCAGATCATCTCCGGAAATTCACCGGCTGCGGCGGCGATCAGGGAATCCGCGCCCAGCAGCGCCAGATCGTTAGGCATCTGCTGGGCTTCCGCAGCATAGGCGCGGGTGGTGATCTTGCTGTGACCGGTCATAAAGTTGGCGCTGGACTGGATCATATTGTCAAGCATCCCGCTGAGCCAGGTTTGCAGGATGACCGTCAGTGCCACGCCGACGATAATCACGATCAGCGGGAAGAGGCTGCGTGAGCGGTCGCGCAGAATGCCCAATAGCAGAAAACGGATCATAGCACCCTCCCGCGCAGCGCCTCGGTTGGTTTCAGGTTGGCGATCTGCCGGGTGGGCAGGTAGCTGACAACGGTCACCGTCAGCAGCACCAGCAGCAGGCTGCCCAGCACCAGCGCCGGCCCGTAGACCGGGTAGAGCACCAGGCCGATGGCCATGCCGAAGCCCTCAGAGGATTGGGGCAGGGGAATGCCGGTAGATGCTAAATATCCAAGCAACGGTATTCCGTAGATTGCCCCGACCACTACTGCGAGGATGCCGTGCAGGCCACCCTCCAGGGTGAAGAGCCGGATCACCCCGCTGCGGGTCATGCCCAATGCGATCAGGGTGCCGATCTCCTTGCGGCGGCGGAATACCGAGAGAATCTGGGTGTCGAAGATCGCCACCAGGGCCAGGAAGAGCAGGATGGTGTTGAGGATGCCGGCGGCGATCTTACGGAAGCGCACGATCTCCCGCACATCACGCAGCAGGAAGTTGAGATCCTTGAAATCCCAGTCATGGAAGTTCGCCGGAGGCGAGGTGTTTTTCGCCAGGGTGATGAGAGTCGCTTCCCCGGGCATCGCCGCCATCCGGCGCAAGGTATCCAGGGGCAGCCAGACCTGACCCTGGTCGACGGTCTGCACGCTGGTGTTCATGATCTGCACCACCAGGGCATCACGGGCGTCGAAGGTGCCGTGAGCGTCGCGCCAGCGAATGGTCAAAGGATCGCCCACTTTTAAACCGGTGCTCTCCGCCATGCGGCTGCCGAGCAGCACCGGAATGGTGCCGGCATGGTTGGCCAGCTCGGCGGTGGGCAGGTCCAGGATTTGTTGTCGCGGGTCAATCCCTTTCAGCAGTACCGGCATCATCCGCCCGCCGGGGTAGATGGTGCCCTGGCTGACCAGCACCGCTGTTGCTTTACCCTCAGCAATCAAACGTTGTAATTCCGGCGGCAGGGGGGCATGGGCATCTTCTAAGGTGAGCGGATCGAACGGATCGTAATTTGCGTGCCAGTACTGCCCCCCGCCCAGTTCGCTGTCGATCATCGAGCGGCTGGCCTGCTCGATGATGCCCTGATTAACCCCCTGCATCAGGATGATCGCCACGAAGGCCAGGGAGAGCACGAAGACATTCAGCCAGGTGCGCAAGCCGGCGCGGATCAGGTTGCGCAGGGCCAGTTGAAAGATAATCATGATCCGGCCCTCTCGGTAGTAAAGGTCTCATCGCTCGCTACCCGCCCGTCATCCAGGGTGATCTTGCGGCGGAGATATTGGATCACTTTCTCGTCGTGGGTGGAGAAGATGAAGGTGGTCTGCAGTTCGCGGTTGAGCCGTTCCATGATCTGCAGGATGTTGTGAGAATTCTGCGCGTCGAGGTTGGCGGTCGGCTCGTCGGCAAGCATGATCGAGGGGCGCTTGACCATTGCCCGGGCGATTGCTACCCGCTGACTCTGCCCTCCGGAGAGCTGGCTGGGGCGGGATTTGGCTTTGTCGGTCAGCCCCACCCATTCCAGCGATTCCCACACCGCCTTCTTGCGCTGGCTTTCCGGAATGCGCTGCAGCAGCAGGGGGAATTCCACATTTTCGAAGGCGGTGTAGACCGGCAGCAGGTTGAAGGTCTGGAAGATGAAGCCAATATGGCGGTTGCGCAGGCGGGCGGCGGCCTTGTGGCCGATTTTCTCGATCGCTTCGCCCAGCACCAGCACCTCTCCCTCGCTGGGCACATCCAGCGAGCCGATGATGTTTAACAGGGTGGTCTTGCCGGAACCGCTTGGCCCCACCAGCCCGGCGAACTCACCCTTGCGGAATTGCAAGTTCACCTGGTCCAGCGCCACGACCGCATCTTCTCCCATGGGAAAGCGCTTGGTGAGATTGTTGGTGGAAATCAGGATGGAGTTCTGCATGGTAACCTTTGGTTAAAGGGTAAAGGATAAATTGGCTTGCTGGACGCTGCACCAATTTATCCTTTATCCTTCATCCTTACTCCTTGTCTTTCAGTGATTCAGCACCAGCATCACCTGCAGCCCGGTTCCGCGATTTATGTTCTCCGTAAGACTTCCCGGGAACAATGCCGTGCTGCTTTGCTTTGGATTCCAGAACAGGTTGAGGTAGAACTGCCAGTGATCGTAGCTGCGTGACCAACTGGCGAAACGGGAAAATTGATTGCTGTCCCAGTCGTAGTAAACGATTGCCTGCAGACGGTCTAACAGGCCGAAGCTGTAGTCGCCCCAAATCGCCGAAAAGTGGCGGACCTCCTCCCGCCCGAATGGCGTGTCACCCTGGGTCAGTTGCAGGTGCTCGCCAAGCATGTGCAGTCCGTTGCCCAGAGGGAAGGTGTAATCGGCACCGATCGTGGTGAAATGGCGGTAAGGGTAGGGAAGAATACCGCCTTCCTGGTGCAGCAAGGTGGTCTCGAACCACAGCCCAATCTCCAGGTCCCACTTGCCGTCCAGGGCGAAGCGGTTCTCCGGCACCAGCGGGTCGCGAATAATAAAACCAGGCAGGGTCAGGGCGCTCAGATCGGCCTGCCGGTGGTGGAAGGTAGCGGCAATCTCTCCCGGCCCCATTGGGAGTTGTATCCGGCCGCCATATTCCGGCTGCTTCGGATCGGAGGGGATGAATTCCCAACCTTTGGCCTCGTCGTTGCCGTAGAGTCCCCATGCCCAGATGTTGGCATTGTTGAGAAAATAATAGCGCCCCAGCAGGGCGTAAACTCCATTGGTGACGGCGAGGGGATCGCGCGGGTCGATGCGGTCGAACCACATCAAGGGGCGCAGGATCATGGCCGCGCCGAAATTAATCTTCTGCAGCCCGGCACGCAACTCGAAGCGCTCGCCGGAAAAGCGCAGCCACAGGCGGTAGGCCTTGACATCGGATTCCCGCACTGCATCATCCGGAAATTCGTAGCTGCCGCTGCCGAAAAAATTCAGGGAAATTTCGCTGTCCAGCCGGTACCGGTCGTTCACCGAACCGCCCAGGGAGAGCGCCGGCAGGTAGCGGAATCCGAAGGTGCTCTGGGAAAGCGCGTCTTTATCGAAAAAATTCCAACCGGAAAGCTGTCCTTGCCAGTGCGCCGGCTGTGCCGGAAGGAGAGCGGTGAACAGAAGCAGTATGCCAATGATAATTCCCGAATAATTTTGCATACACGAGACCTTATGCCGGTGATTCATATATCTAAAGTGTTCATTAACTAAGTTAGCCACAGAGCCACAGAGATCACAGAGATTTTTAGAGTAGTACTACATTGTTTAAGAAGTTTTTTGCAGTTATAGATTTCTCACAAACAACGTTCGAAATGACGAGGGCTCTGTCATTCCGAACGTTGTTTGTGAGAAATCTATAACATTAGAAGACTTAATTTATTCTCGATTTAGTTTTTACCCCCCTATTTGATAGATGGTTGGAAATCGCTAAATTAAACGCTGATCAAGATGACCATATACTATTTACCATTCACCATTTACCATTCGTGAGGGGTTATGAAAAAAGTCAATCGGCGGGAATTTATCAAGACATCGGCTGCAGTGGCGGCCGGGGTATCGTTGCTGCCATCCGGGATAATTCTGGGGCGGGACGACCGAAAAGTTCGGCTGGGGTTCATCGGGGTCGGTTTGCGGGGCACCAGCCATTTGGAGCTGGCCCTGGCGCGCAAGGATGTGGAGGTGAAGGCAGTGTGCGATATTCGCAAAGCCGCCACTGATAACGCGGTGAAATTGGTGACGGATGCCGGGCAGAAGAAACCGGCGGTGTATTTGAACGGCGAAGAGGATTATCGTAATCTGGTGACCCGGGAGGATATTGACGGCGTGATCATCTCCACGCCCTGGGTGTGGCATGCCCCGATGGCGATTGCGGCGATGAAGGCCGGCAAATATGCCGGGGTGGAAGTGCCGGCGGCGCTGACCGAGGAGGAATGCTGGGATCTGGTGCACACCTCGGAAGAAACCGGCATGCCCTGCATGATCCTGGAAAATGTCTGCTACCGCCGTGACGTGATGGCGGTGTACAACATGGTGCGCCAGGGGATTTTCGGCGAGCTGATGCACTGCCACTGCGGCTATCAGCACGATCTGCGCAACATCAAGTTTCAGCCCGGAGCGGAATTCGGCGAGAAGGGGCAGGGAGAGGCAGTATGGCGCACCGAGCATTCCATCAAGCGCAACGGCGATCTCTATCCGACCCACGGCGCCGGCCCGGTAGCGAAGATGCTTGACATTAACACCGGTAACCGTTTTGTGACGCTGACGTCGATGGCCACCAAATCGCGCGGTCTCCATAATTACGTTCTGGCGCAGGGCGGGGAGGATCATCCCAATGCGAAAATCAAGTTTGCATTGGGTGATATTGTAACCACCATGATCAAGTGCGCCAACGGAGAGACGGTACTGATCAGTCACGACACCAACCTGCCCCGCCCTTATTCTCTCAATTTCCGGGTGCAGGGTACCAACGGGTTATGGATGGACGATTTCGATTCGATCTATCTGGAAGGGGTTAGCCCGGAGCCGCATCGCTGGGAGTCCTTCGAAAAGTACCAGGAGCAATACGATCATCCGCTCTGGAAAAAGTACGAGAGTGACAGCGAAGGCGCCGGGCACGGCGGGATGGATTTCTTTGTGCTGCATGCGTTCATCGAATCGATCAAGCGCAAAGTGCCGACGCCGATCGATGTTTACGATGCCGCCGCCTGGAGCGTGCTCGTGCCGCTATCCGAGCAATCGGTGGCCCAGGGCGGAGCGCCGATGGCCATCCCGGATTTCACCGGCGGACGCTGGGTGTGGCGGAAGTCGGATTTTGCGCTGGATGATCAATACTAACTGATATGCCACAGAGTCACAGAGATCACAGAGTTCGCTATCAGTTGTCAGTCTTTAGTTGTCAGTAATCAGTTCTCTGTGTGCTCCGTGTCTCTGTGGCAATTGTCTTTGAGTATCGCCTATTATTCCGTGTCAATCCGTGGCAAGTTTATAAAAGGAACGCGATGAGTACTCCTGAATTGATGGTTGTACGTGCCCCCGGACGGATGTGTCTGTTTGGAGAGCATCAGGATTATCTCGGCCTGCCGGTCATCGCTGCGGCGATCGACCGCTATATCGAGATGCGTGCCCGGCGCAATGGCGGGGATCGATTCCGGATCGAGATGCCGGACATCGGCGCTTCCCGAGAAATCCAAATCGATGCCCGTTTCCCGATTCTGGAAAAACGTGATTATTTTGCTTCTACTCTGCGGGTGCTGCGCCGCTACGGCTGCATTCCCACGGAAGGATACGATGTCGAAATCCGCGGCACCATACCCATCAATGCCGGAGCGTCCAGTTCCAGCGCAGTGGTGGTGGCCTGGGTGCGCCTGTTGCTGGCGCTGTTTGGCCCGGAGGTAGAGGCGGATGCCCTCACTGTGGCCCGCCTGGCCTATGAGAGCGAAGTGAAAGAACACGGCGAACCAGGGGGGATGATGGATCATTACAGTATCAGTCTGGGGAGCGTGATTTTTATCGATACCGCCCGGGAGGATGGGGTGGAAACCCTGGCGGAAAGCCTGGAGGGGCTGGTGCTGGGCGATTCCCGTCTTCCCAAGGATACCGTGGGCACCCTGGGCAGCATCAAGCAGAACACCCGGCGCTGTCTGGATCTTTTGTCAAAGGAAATTCCCGGTTTCGATCTGAAAGATGTTGCTGAAACTGATTTGCCCGCACTTTTGAAACGGCTTCCTGAAGATATCTCCGGCTATTTTCTGGCGGCGGTGCGCAATCATGCCTGCACCTGGCGGGCCTATCGGGAATTCCGGAAAACAATCCCGGATTTGGCTGCAATCGGTGAACTGATGAACCTTCACCATGCCGTGCTGCGCGATCAGTTGAAACTGACGGTACCGAAGATAGACGCCATGATCGATGCCGCCCGTTATGCCGGAGCGCTGGGAGCCAAGATCAACGGCTCCGGCGGGGGAGGCAGCATCGTGGTGCTGGCGCCGGGCCGGGAAGCGGAAGTCGTGGAGGCGCTGCAGCAGGCCGGCGCGCAGGCCTACCCGGTGCAGGTGGCGGAGGGGGTGAGGGTGGATGCTTGATGCTGGATTTTAGATGTTGGATTAATGGATGAAGGATAAAGGATAAAGGGTAAAGGATAAAGGATAAAGGGTAAAGGATGAAGGATCAATGTTTATAGAATATGTTTGACTTTACTGATTGAGCTTGTTTCTTTCCAGCATCCAGCATCCAGCATCCAGCATCTATCAAATCAACCACTAACCAAGGAAAAGCGAAACATGATCCTGACCCTGTTCGACTGGAGCATCATCCTGGCATTTTTTGCCTTCTCATTGCTGATCGGCTTATATGCTGCCAAAACCGCCGGTAAAGATACTGCGGAATTTTTTCTCTCCGGCCGCAGCATGCCCTGGTGGCTGCTCGGGGTATCGATGGTGGCCACCACTTTTTCCTGCGATACCCCCAATCTGGTGACTGACATTGTGCGCCAGAACGGGGTCTCCGGTAACTGGGCCTGGTGGGCCTTTCTGCTGACCGGCATGCTGACCGTATTCGTCTACGCCCGGTTGTGGCAGCGCTCCCAGGTGCTGACCGACCTGGAATTTTACGAGATCCGCTATAGCGGGAAGATGGCTGCTTTCCTGCGCGGCTTCCGGGCGCTCTACCTCGGGGTGTTCTTCAACATCCTGGTGATGGCGACGGTTTCCCTGGCAATGATCAAGATCGGGGCGGTGATGCTGCAGTGGTCGGATGTGAAGACCCTGCTGGTCGTCTCCTCCATCACAGTGATCTATAGTATGATGGGAGGCCTGCGCGGGGTGATGCTGACCGATTTCTTCCAGTTTATCATTTCGATGATCGGGGCGATCGGCGGAGCGCTGATCCTGATTAATATGCCGGAGATCGGCGGGCTGGATGGCCTGCTGCAGCATCCGGCGGTGGCGCCGCGCTTGAATATCCTGCCAGATTTTAACAATACCGAAGCGCTGATCACCCTGCTAATTTTGCCCCTGGCGGTGCAGTGGTGGAGTGTGTGGTATCCCGGCGCGGAACCGGGCGGCGGGGGGTATGTGGCCCAGCGGATGCTGTCCGCCAAGAGTGAAGCCGATTCGGTCGGCGGCACTTTGCTGTTTAACGTCGCCCACTACGCCCTGCGCCCCTGGCCCTGGATCATCGTCGCCCTGGCTTCATTGGTGATTTTTCCGGATATCGCCAGCATGCGCGCGGCCTTTCCCAATGTCGACCCGGCGATCATCAAACACGATTTCGCCTACCCGGCGATGCTTTCCTATCTGCCGGCAGGATTTCTAGGGCTGGTAGTCGCCAGCTTGATCGCTGCTTTTATGTCAACAATTTCCACCCATCTCAACTGGGGGTCTTCCTATATCGTCAATGATTTCTACAAACGGTTCGTCGATCCCCAGGCCAGCGAGCGTATCCTGGTGCTGGTGGGGCGGATCTCTACCCTGCTGCTGATGGTGGTCGCCTGCATTTTCGCCCTGCTGCTCAGCAATGCCCTGCAGGCTTTCAACATCCTGCTGCAGATCGGTGCCGGCACCGGGCTGATCTTTATCCTGCGCTGGTTCTGGTGGCGCATCAATGCCTATAGCGAGATTACCGCGATGGTGGTGTCTTTTTTGATCGCGCTGTATTTTAATTTCGTGCATTCGCACACCGGCCTGCCGGAACTTTCCAATGCCGCCCAACTGGTCAGCGGGGTACTGATCACCACTGCCGCATGGGTATTGGTGACTTTCCTCACCCGGCCAGTCGACACCACCACGCTCTTGAAATTTTACCGGCTGGTTCGTCCGGGCGGGCCGGGATGGCAGAAGCTGGCCGGGCTTGCAGCAGAGGATGGTGAGCTTAGTAGCGATCACATTCGTCACGATTGGGATGTGCCTTCGGGCATCATCGCCATGATCGCCGGCTGCCTGGCGGTTTACGGAATGCTCTTTGCAGTGGGATATTGGCTCTATGGAAATACCGGCCCGGCGAGTATCATGACCATTATTGCATTGGGTGCCGGTGCCTGGCTGGTGCGGTTTTTTAGGAAACGCTCATACTGAGGACTGTGTAATGCTGAGAACTTTTGCTGGGGCATGGTGTATTTATACAGTGCGATTGACGGATGTTGTGCGACAACCGAATATAAGCAGAAGATCGATCATCCAGGAATAACAAAACCGCAATAAATATCCATGACGAAAGAATCCCAAAGACTCGCCGCCGCCAACGCCGGTACTGCGCCCTGGAAAAAATGGGGGCCCTACCTCAGCGAGCGCCAATGGGGCACGGTGCGGGAGGATTACAGCGGTGATGGGAAGGCCTGGCTGTATTTACCGCATGAACATGCCCGCAGCCGGGCCTATCGCTGGGGAGAAGACGGCATCGGGGGGATCTGCGATGAACAGCAGTTGCTCTGCCTGGCTTTCGCTTTCTGGAACGGCCGCGATCCCATTCTGAAAGAGCGCCTGTTCGGCCTGACCGGCTACCAGGGCAATCACGGCGAAGATGTGAAGGAATATTATTACTACCTCGACAGCACGCCGACCCATTCTTATATGAAAATGCTCTACAAGTATCCCCAGACAACATTTCCCTATGAACAACTGCTGGCGGAAAACGGCCGCCGCGACAAGCGTGACCCGGAATATGAACTGATCGATACCGGCATCTTTGACGATGATCGTTATTTCGATGTGTTTATCGAATATGCCAAGCTGGAGGCGGAGGATATCCTGGTGCGGGTGAGGGCCTACAACCGCGGACCGGAAAGCGCCGGGTTGCATTTGCTGCCCCAGATATGGTTTCGCAACACCTGGGATTGGGGGCGCGATGAGCGAAAGCCCGAAATTGCACTGGATCCGGAAAGTGCGCTCCGTTTACATCATCCGGCGCTGGGGGAGATGTATTTGCATCGCGACGGTTCGCCGCAGTTGCTGTTTTGCGATAACCGCACCAACGCGCCGCTGCTTTTCGGCAGCAAGGATGCCGAGGGGTATTATAAAGATGGAATTCACGAATACCTCGTTTACGGCCGCCGGGAGGCGGTCAACCCGGCGCATACCGGCAGTAAGGCGGCGCTGCAGTATCACTTCGACGTGCCGGCCGGGGAAGCAGTGGAAGTGCGCCTGCGCTTGTCGCCCCAAAAGCAGCGCCGGCCGTTTCAGAAGTTCGCCGAAATGTTCTCCCGGCGCATTGCCGAGGCAGATGAATTTTATGAGGATTTGCAGCGCGGCATGGTCGATGCCGACGCCCGCAACGTGCAACGCCAGGCCTTCGCCGGGATGCTGTGGTCGAAACAGTTCTACTATTTTGACGTGACCCAATGGCTGGAAGGCGACCCGGCTCAGCCCAACCCGCCTACGGAACGCTGGCAGGGTCGCAACCGGGAGTGGCTGCATCTCAACAATGCCGATATCATCTCCATGCCAGACAAGTGGGAGTATCCCTGGTACGCCGCCTGGGATCTCGCCTTTCACTGTCTCCCCCTGGCGGTGGTTGATGGGGCATTCGCCAAGGAGCAGCTGGTGCTGCTGACCCGGGAGTGGTACATGCATCCCAACGGACAACTGCCGGCTTATGAATGGTCGTTTAGCGATGTCAATCCCCCGGTGCATGCCTGGGCGGCCTGGCGAGTCTACAAGATCGATGCCCGGATGAATGGGAAAGCGGATATTGCTTTCTTGGAGCGGGTGTTTCACAAACTGTTGTTGAACTTTACCTGGTGGGTTAACCGTAAGGATGCCGGGGGGAACAATATTTTTCAGGGCGGATTTTTAGGTCTGGACAACATCGGGGTCTTTGACCGCAGCGCCGAGCTGCCCACCGGGGGCCACCTGGAGCAGGCCGACGGCACCAGTTGGATGGCGATGTACTGCCTGAACATGATGCGCATTGCGATTGAACTGGCGCTGGAAAAACCAATCTACCAGGATATGGCCACCAAATTTTTCGAACATTTTCTTTACATCGCCGCGGCGATGACCAATATCGGAGGAAACGAGGTTAACTTATGGGATGATGAGGACAAATTCTATTATGATGTGCTGAACACTCCCCAAGGGCACCTGATCCCTCTGAAAATCCGCTCGCTGATCGGTTTGATCCCGCTGTTTGCAGTAGAAATCCTCGAACCGGAGACGCTGGATAAGCTGCCGGAATTCAAAGCCCGCCTGGAATGGTTCCTCAACTACCGCCCGGACCTGACCGAGTTGATCTCCCGCTGGAACGAGCCCGGCGCGGGAGAGCGGCGGCTGCTCTCCCTGCTGCGCGGGCACCGGATGAAGAAACTGCTAACGCGTATGCTCGATGAAGCGGAATTCCTTTCCGCTCATGGGGTGCGGGCGCTCTCAAAATATCACCGCGACCATCCCTATACCTTTCATGTCAACGGAGACACCCTGACGGTGCGCTATCAGCCGGCCGAATCCGACACCGGGATGTTTGGAGGTAACTCCAACTGGCGCGGTCCGGTATGGGTGCCGGTGAATTTTCTGATCATCGAGGCGCTGCAGCGATTCCATCACTATTATGGCGATGATTTTAAAGTGGAATATCCCACCGCTTCCGGCCAGTACCGCACTCTGCAGGAAATCTCCGATGCCTTAAGCGATCGCCTCTGCGGGATTTTCCTCCGCGACGCCCACAGTCGCCGGCCGCTATTTGGCACCAATGAAAAATTTCAAACCGATCCCCATTTCCGCGACTACCTGTTTTTCTACGAATATTTCCATGGCGAAACCGGCCGGGGCCTGGGCGCCTCGCACCAAACCGGCTGGACCGGGCTGATCGCCAAGCTGCTTCAACCGAGGGACGATGCGCATGGGGCATGGGGCATGGGGCATGGGGCAAAAGACAAAACGCAGGAGAGATGAAAATCCTTGTATAGTAGATCATTTTTTACAGAATCAGAATACCATTGACAAAAAATATCGCTTTGCAAAATCCCCCAAACCATCAAATTTCCCCATGCCCCATGCCCCATGCGAATTTACGGCTTCTTCCGCGTCATCTCACTCATCGCTTCCATCGGCTTGCCATCCGGGCCGGTCACCTTGATGGTCACCCGCATTTTATCCTCGCCAAGCTTTTCAGTGATGCGGGTGTGTGATCCCATCGCGTCGGTCCATTGCATGGTACTCTTGCTGTCACCCTCCAGAGTACCGCTGCCCTGGGACATCGTGCGCATAACATCAATCCAGTACCCCTTCAGCGCACCATCCTTGAGGGTTATTGCCCCCATGCCGTGAAAATCGCCGGCACCGCCCATGTCGCTGCTGTAATCCATCATCAGAAACTGTCCGTTCAATCCCATCTCACATTTCATCCAATCTTTCGACTGGCCCATCTGCGATTTGGTCCAGCCTTCCCATTCGCCGACCATCCAGTTCAAAAAGGCATTGTCAAGCGGTTGGGGAGGAGCGGGCATTTCCATACCTTCTCCCTGATTTTCCTTGCCTTCCTGGGCCAATACCGGCGCCGCCAGAAGCAGCACTGATAACAATACCACCGACATTCTGATCATAATAATTCCTCCTATATAAAATTGGGTTAGAAATGATGCCACAGAGCCACAGCGTTTTAAAAGTGTATACTAATTTTATTTTAGTGAACATAAAAATACTAATTTGGAATGGCTAATGTCAAGAAAATTATTTGCGATATACGATTATGTTGGGAAAATGTGTGAGAATCGTTATTATATTGTGGTATAATTCCCCGGTGGCATCAAGAAAACAGAGCGTCGCATTCTTGAACATGTTTTGTACTTCTGTGCCTTCTGTGCCTCTGTGGCTAAAGTTTTCCTGATCGACTTTCGGTATGAACAAAAAACAAATGAACAACACCTATACCACATCTGCTCTGCCGGTAATCTTCCTGGCCTTCGCCAACGACCGCCGGGATTATCTCTATAATCTGACTGAAGAGCAGAACGGCATTCGCAACGCCCTGAGAAGCGCGGAGCGGAACGGCCTGTGCGAGGTGGTCTACGAGACCGATACCGACATCGACAAGATTTTCCGTACTTTTGATGAGTACCAGGATCGTATCGCCATATTCCATTACGGGGGACATGCGGAGGATTATTCCCTGCTGCTCAAGGCGGCGAGCGGTGAGCGCCAGTATGCCCGCAGCGAGGGGCTGATGGCCTTTCTGGCCCAGCAGAAGGGGCTGCAACTGGCGTTCATCAACGGCTGCTGCTCCCGCCAGCAGGCGGAAGCGCTACGCGATGCCGGGGTGCCGGCAGTAATCGGCACTGCCCAGCCGATCGACGATCAGGCCGCCACCCTGCTCTCCATCCAGTTCTATGAAAGCCTCGCCGCCGGCCGCACCCTGGATCAGGCCTGGCAGGCAGCGGAAGCAAAGGTGAAGACCCGCACCGGGGCGGAGAGCGGCTACCGGGTGCGGGGCGGCATCCGCCGGAAAGATGAACCGCGGGTCAGCTTTCCCTGGAATCTCTACATCCGCCCCGGCGCCGAGACGGTGCAGGAATGGAATCTCCCCCGGGCGGCGCACAACCCCCTGCACAGCCTGCCCCTGCCTGATTCGTATTACCGTCAACTGCCCCCGGCCCCGTTTGTGGGATTGCATTATTTCCGCAAGGAAGACGCCGGGATCTTTTTCGGTCGCGGCGCCCAGGTGCGCGAACTGTATAATCACATCTGCGGCATTTTCCCGATCATCCTGCTTTACGGCCAGTCCGGGGTGGGGAAGTCCTCTCTGCTGGATGCCGGCCTGCTGCCGCGGATCGAGGATAAATTCGCCGTTGTCTACGCCCGCCGCAGCCAGGAAATGGGGCTGAGCGGCACCCTGGATGCGGCGCTGCAGGAACTGGCCGGCGAGCCGGGAGAGGAAACGAAGCCGGAATCAGAGGCCGCACCGGAAAATAATCGACAAGAACAACGGAAAGCGGCGCTGAAACTGTTAGAGGAGACCTCCGGAAAAATTGAAGAAAACCAGGTGCGCCAGGCCTTGCAGAATCTTATAGATGAACTGCACCGGAAAGCGGAAGCCGCTGCGGCACCCCGCCAAGAACTGAGCGGCGTGTTGCGGCAATGGCGCCGGGTGGAGGAGCAGACCGGCCGGCCGCTGATCGTGATCCTTGATCAGGTGGAGGAAAAATTTACCCGCCCGATGCCCGCCGCCCCGGAAGACGAACTGACTCACTTCCTGCGCACCATCCAGCCGCTGTTTGCCGGGGAGGACAGCGGGATTCGCGGCAAGCTGATCCTGAGCTACCGCAAGGAATATCATCCGGAGATCCGCGATACCTTCCAGGCGCTCTCCCTGCCCTATTCGGAAGTGTTCCTGAAGCGCCTCGACCGTGAGGGCATCATCGAGGCGGTGCGCGGGGTGAATCTCCATGAAGCTACCCGATGGCGCTATCGCCTGGAGTTGGAGGACAGCGAGCAAGGGAATCTCCCGGAGATCATCGCCGACGACCTGTTGGAAGACCGGGAATCGCCGGTGGCGCCGGTGCTGCAGATCGTGCTGAAGAAACTCTGGGAGATCACTCCTCAGCCGCCGGGCGAGCCGCGGCTTTTTACCGTCGGCGCATACCAGGAGCTCAAGCAGCAGGGTGTCTCGATGAGCGAGTTCTTCCACCAGCAGATGGCGCAGCTGGCGGAAAATTTTCCCCGGGAGGTCGACTCCGGGCTGGCGCTGGACCTGCTGCAGGCCCATACGACCCGGATGGGCAGCGCCGGCAGCTGCCGCCGGGAAGACCTGCTGCCCCGTTATGAAGCCTCCCCCCAGCGGCTGAAAGCGCTGCTCCAGCAACTGATCGATCTCTCCCTGCTGGCGCGTATCGACAATCCCGCTTCCGGCGCCGCAGACCCGGAAGCGGAATTCACCACTATCCTGGCTCACGACACCCTGGCCCCGGTAGTGATCCGGGAGTTCAACCTCTCCGACCGCCCCGGCCAGAAGGCGATGCGGGTGCTGGCCAACCGCAGTGGAGGCTGGCGGGACGGGAAAGAAGGCGACGTGCTCGACGAAACCGATATGGCGGTTATCAAAGCCGGCACCGCCGGGATGCGCAAGCTGAATTCTGACGAACAGCGTCTCTGGGAGGCCAGCCGCCAGGCGCTGCTGCAGCAGAAAAAGCAGGCCCGCCGCAAACTATGGGCCGCTGCCAGCATCCCCGGAATTCTGGCGCTGCTGGGCGGGCTGGTTTACCTGGTGATCCAGTTCAACACGATCTACGAGAACTTCGCGCCCCGCATCTACACCTCGCAGCGGGAAGAGATCCGCTTTACCCGCAGCGCGCCGTTTGAGGGAGCTGTGACCACCGGCTATTTTGTCGAGGATTTGCGCGATGAAAACCTCGCCCTGAGCATTAAGGAAAATCTGGAGATCGGTTTCGGGCAGCGCAACGACTGGAAGGTGCTGGCCGGGCAGCTCCCCAAATTGGAAAAAGGCAAATTGTTATATCAGACCGGGCACACCGCCGCCGGGCTGGATACGCTGCTGGCGTTGGGATCAGATGCTTTCATGGTACTGGCGGAACTGGGAGTGGAGGATGAGCGGGTGGTCGCTCTGATGTTAAAAAGCCTGGCAGACCCGCGATCGATGGATCTTCAGCAAACCCATGCCGCGCTGACGACCATGGCTCGTTCCGTTCCGGGAGTGATCACTGCCCTGGGAGCGGCGCTGCAGTCAGGCGATGAATCCTGGCAGCCCTATGCACTGGAATTGCTGCTGGATATCGGCGCAACCAACCCGCAGGCGGCCGAGATTCTCCGGGAGTTGCTGAAAACTGGGGATCCGGAGCTGCGCATCCGGGCGCTGGAAGGGCTGCGCCGGATCAATCCGGGCGATGCCTCCACGAAAACGGCGTTGCTGCAGTTTCTGAAGGATCCCGACCCGGAGGTGCGCCGCCTGGCTCTCCAGGGGCTGATCGAATCCGGGTCGGCTGATACCCGAACTATGGAAGCGCTGGCAGGCCGGTTGGGCGATGCGGATTCCAGCATCCGTTGGGAGGCAGCCAGAGCGCTGGCCGGTTCCCGGCAGCATGCCGGTGCGGTCGAAAAGTGCCTGGTAGATTTTCTTCGGGATGATCATCCTGATGGAAAACAGCCTGAGGCGGCCGAACTGCTGGGAAAGATCCCTTCTGGCGGCGCGCCGGGCGTTTCCGCATTGGAACGGGCGCTTGACAACAATAACACCCACATACAATTTGAAGCCGCCCGATCTCTGGCGAACCTCGGACAGCGGAATGAACGAATCCGTGACATCCTGCTACACCAGTTGAGCGATCGTCAGGGTGGGGCGCGCCGGGAAGCCGCTCTGCAGAGCTTGCTGAAAAGCAGTTTAATTGATTCCCTGGGAACGGTGGCGCTGCTGAATCTTCTGCAGGACCGCGGGGCGAGCCGTGACTTGCAACTGCTGGCAGCCCGTGCCCTGGGAGAGGTCGAAGTCGATATGCCGCGGCTGCTGAAGGAGCTACAGCTAGTTAGCGATCCGGCCGTACTGGATATGGCGCTGATGACGCTAGCCCGGAAAAAACCTGAAACCGTAACGGTGCTGGTAGAGATGGTGCCGGATACGGCCGTTCCCCGTGACTTCCGGCAGGCGGCCGCCGGCACCTTGGGAGAGATTGCCGGTAGCAACGAAAATATCGCAGTGGTGTTGCGCCGGGCGGTGCAGCGTGATATGCTCGACGAAGCAGCCGTCGCCCTGGGCCGGATGGGCCGGATAGAAAATATCATTGATGAACTGGCAACCTACGCCGGGCATGAGAATGCCGCGTACCGGGAAGCGGCGGTCAATGCATTGGCAGCCTACGCCCCGGAAGATCCCCGCAGCATCACGGTACTGCTGACCGCCCGGAAAGATGCTCGCCGGAACATTCGCAGCAGAGCGGAAACGGCTTTAAGTGCGCTCGCCTCCCGACATGAACAGGTGGCTGCCGCATTACGGGCGGATCTGTCCGCCGGAAACGAGATGACACAGTTTGCCGCCGCCGGGATACTGGCGAGCGGCGGTCTGGCCGATGATTCGGTGGTGGCGGTGTTGTCCCGGCGGATGAACGGCGAGTTTAACCCTGCCAGCCTGGGAGAAACCGCCCACCTGTTGCTGAAGGCAGGGCAGCAGAATTCCCGGGCAGTCGCCGTGCTGGGCGATGCGCTGACCAACAGCCATCCCAACGTGCGCAATGCGGCGGCGATGGCGTTGGGCAGGCTGGAGAAGCCGAGCAGGACAATCCTCAACGGGCTGCTGGAAACTTTGAAAGATCCCGACGAGAGCGTGCGCAGCACCTCCCTCGCTTCCCTGCGGAAAGTGGGGTTGCAAGACCCGCGGCTAATCGACGCCCTGAGCGCGCTGACCATCGATTCGGTGGAAACCATCGGTGAGGAAGCGCTGAATGCCCTGACCGTGCTCCTGAAACCCAAGGCGGAGCGCGACCTGCTGGCGATGCTGGCCCATCCGCTCAGCGGCCATCGTACCGCTGCGGTGCACACCCTGGCGCTGCGCGATTCGCTGGATCCGGAAACGGTGCAGAAGATCGAACGGATGAAATCCGGCGAGGAGCGCCCCTGGGTCCGCCTCGCCGCCTGGGAGGCCGGTATGCTGATCCGCGAGCGGCACTACAAGCTGAGCACTGCTGACCGGCTGCGCCAGCGGGCCGATAGCCTTTTCCAAGCAGCCGATTATGCCGCCGCCGGTCAATTTTACGCCCGCGCCGCCGGCATCCTGACCGGTCAGGAATACCGCTACACCACCCGCAGCGACTCCCTGCAGGCGGGTCTCGCCAGCTTCCAGGAAGCCCGCTGCGCTGCCCGCCTGGAGCAGGGCAACCGGGCGATCATCCCGGGCCTACAGCAGGCCCTCCGTTTAAACCCACCGTTGGGCGACACGTTGCGCGCGGAAACCGGCCGCCCGGGGCATGATTGGGGCAAGTTACTGGATGCGCCGGCATTTCGGGAAATGGTCGGTAAATGAGCATAATTTACTAAGAACCAACCAGCGCAATCAATACGCAGATCAATCCTTACGGTCTACGCTTTCGCTTTCTCATATAAACGATAACGACGGTAATGAGCGACACGCAGAAACAACTGATCATGAGCCCGGTGGGAAAGAATTCAAAATAAGGGATAAAACCGATGGCCCCCTGTTCGCTTAGAACGGTTCGGATCAATCCTTTGGTGATGACATCCACACTGTGGTTGGGAAACGCATTAACCATCACCACGATACTGGTCTGATATTCCGGCAGGTAAACCATGTAGGTCGTGGTGCCGATATTGCCTCCCCCGTGGCCGATGGCGTATTTCCCGGAGGCGAAGCTGCGGGTATAGACCTGCACCCCCAGCCCATAAGCCCGCATGTTGGCGACCGGGTTGAATTCCACAAATTGCAGCATGCTTTTCAGTGATTGCAGTTGCAATACGCGGCCTCCGAAGAGGGCCTGCGACCAGCGTGCTAAACTTGCGGCGCTGGTGAAGATCCCGGAAGATCCGTAGGTGATGCTCTCATGCGAGGCCCGGGGAAGAAAGGTCACATCCCGAGTCCCGGAGCCAAACTGGAAATTATCCCCATTGACATGCGCCTGGTTGGGCGGGATCACTTCCTCCTGGGAGAGGAACATATCATCGATCCCCAACGGCTGCCAGAAATGCTGTTTGAATTCGCTGGATAGGCTTGAGCCGGTTACCCGGTTGATGATCATGGCCAGCAGCAGATAGTTGGTGTTGGAGTAGCGCCAGCCGTCACCGGGTGTAAAGTAAGGCGCCTTGATATACGACAGCACCTCTTCAGGTGTCCACACTTTGGCGCGGTCTTTTTTCAGATCATCCCAAATTTGCTGATTTTCCCAGAACATATAGAGGCCGCTGGTGTGATTCAGAAGCTGCCGTATGGTGATCGTGCTGTCCACATGAGGATAGGCAGGGAGCCATTTCGACAGCGGATCATCCAAAGAGAGAAGATGCGCCTCGACTAATTTCAGCGTCAAAGCCGCCACCATGTTCTTGGTGATGCTGCCGATGGCAAACAGCATATCGGGGCTGATCGCCACCGTATCATGTGAAATCCCGCTGGTCCCGGTCCAGATGGTTTCGCCCGGGAATAGCACCGCTGCAGAAACACCTTTGGTGTCGCTGGCGCGGATTTCCCGGTCGAGCACCGATTGCAGTCGATCTTCGAAGGGTAATTCAGGGGTGGGAGAACAGAAAGTAAGATAGAGTAAAGAAACCGCGAGGAAAAATGTGATGGTTTTCATGATTTATCACCGGCCGTGATCTTATCAAATGCCCACACCTGCAAGCTAATACCACATCGTATGGACAGGCAACCATTCGGAAAAGAATTGGATTTAGTATACCATATCTTCAGTTATCCAGCCAGGTTTCAAGATTAGCGCGCGTCCTCGCTGCAATGGGCGCCTTCAGTGCTTGATGAATCAGGTCCGCATTACGCTCCCGGGCATACCAGAGTTCAAACAGATCGAGAATGGTCGGATGCGCTTCCGGGGTTGGAATATATTCGACCACATCACCGGCCTGTAGCTTTCCCGGATTGAGCACCCGGGCATAGGCCCCGGGCCGGCGGGCCTGCCGGAATTGTTTCACAAATCCCGGATCGCCCATCCGCGCCGCCAGAGTGGCGCAGGGGATACGGGGGGCGGTAACTTCCAGTAAAACATCACGGATCTGGAAGCGGTCCCCAATGCGGAGTGCGGCGGAGTGAAAGCCGGAAATCGTTAAGTTCTCGCCAAAGGTGCCCGGCGGTAATGTCCGGCCGGTTTCCTCCGACCACCATTGATAATCATCCCCGCTGTACAAATACAGGGCCTGATCTTTTCCCCCATGATGTTTTTGATTGCCGATGACATCATCGACCAGCCCGGCGGCGGTTACGCTCACTTTCCCGAGCACCGGTTGTTTGAAGATACCGGTTTCGATCAGCTTCTTTCCGGTTTGAAGCTGTTGGCGGACCCCTCGGTTAAGCGATACTACCCGTGATTCATTCTTCAAGCTTATCCTTTTCCATAATTGATGATTTCGGATTTGATGCGTTTGCCATCGTGGGATATGGCGATGGTATAAATGCCAAAGGGAATGCCGCTTAATTTGAATTGGGTGGCCTTATCACTGAAACTGCCGGATTGGATGACCTGCTCCAGCGAATCGCTGACCGTGTAATCGATTTTGACCGGGATACTGCCGAACTGCTTTAGCTTGATATCGCCGGAAAAACTATTGCTCAGGATTTGCACCCGGAGGGCATTGCCACTGTCGACTGCCTTGGTATTGAAGTCGTAGGCGTACGTCATCCATTCAATCCCGCCCGGTTTCAGTAATTGATTATCAAAATCGAAGAACGTGGCATGTTCCTGGTGCGAACCCTGCCCCCATTGAGTAGAACAGGGGCTGGATACCCAGGCGGGCTCCCAATAAATGACCCCCTTGCCGCCGCTGGCGATGACTTCCCGGGTTAAGGCGATCAGCCAATCCCGCTGGTTTTCCGGGCTGGCCGGGCGGTAATCGGGATGGGTGTCGCTGATGATATTGGCCGCCCGGTCGTTCCATTCGCTGGTCCAGATGTAACCGGTCTCTACCACCATCACCGCTTTTTCCGGATATAACTTTCTGAACGTCCGGATCACCTCTCCCGCTTCAGCGATACTGGTGGGCTGGTGCCAGGCCCAATAATAGGAGAGGCCGATGATATCGAAATCGCTCACGCCATGGGAGATAAACCCATCGATCATCCATTCGGCATTGGCCGGCCCGGCAACATGAATGACGATCTTCACATCACTGCCGCTGCGCTGTTCAAAATCTCTCACCGCCTTGACGGCATGCTTGAAAAGCGCGGCATTGCGCTCCCAATCCAGCGTCCACACTTTGTTGGCTTCCGGGGAAAGTAAGATCCCTTTATTAACCTCGTTGCCGATCTGGATCATCTCCGGCAGCAGGTTGTCTTGCTTTAAATCGGTAAGCGTTCGGAAGATATACTGATACAACGAATCTTGTAACCGTTCGATGTTATTCACCACCGGCTGCCAGGCGGCCGGAGCAAGCTGTTTGGAAGGATCCGCCCAGCTATCCGATAAGTGAAAATCGAGTAACACCTGCATCTGGTTTTGCCTGGCCCGGGCAATGGCCCGTTTCACATCCGCCAGATCGCTGTAGCGTTTGCCCTGGTTGAGGCTGTCGTACCAGGCCGGGGTATGCCAGAGCCGCAACCGTACTAAATTACAGCCATGATCGGCAAATATGGAATAGGGATCCTTTGCTTCGCCGTCTTCATAATAGGTGACGCCGCAATCTTCCATTTCGTTGACATAGGACATGTCCGACCCGAAATAAAAGGATTGCGCCGAGAGCGGCCCGGTGATCATCATGAATAGTAGAATAAGCGCTTTTCTGGTCATCGGTATCTGCTTTCCGTCGGGTTTGTTACATTGTAAATTAAGTTTTTTGCAGTTTTCAAATCGTCATTGGTCATTGGTCGTTGGTTATTGGCAAAGACCTGTCTCAACCAATGACCAATAACCAACAACCAATAACCAACAACCAATAACCAACAACCAATAACCAACAACCAATAACCAACAACCAATGACGATTTGAAAAGTGCAAAAAACTGAACAAACAACGTATCTATTCAACTTTCAGCGACAGCTTCGCGCTTTTTAAGCCCGTCGCGGAGGCTTCAATGTCAATCCGCCCTTTGCTGGATCCCGCTTTGATGATCAACATCGCTTTTCCGTAAAACAGGTTCACTGAAGCCGATTGAAACGGGTTTGTCGATTGCGGATTTCCATTTCCGACCCCGGCGATGGTGCCGGCGCCGTTGATGTTAAAATGAACTTCATGGTCTGCCAGCGGGCAGACATTGCCATCCTGATCGATCGCTTCAACCAGGATGTAGGATAAATCCGCTCCGTCTGCTGTTAAGATATGCCGGTCCGGGCTTAATCTGAGTTTCGCCGAAGCACCGGCTGTCTTCAGGGTTTGTTCACCAATCTTTTCCCCGGCTTTATAGGCTACCGCTTTTAATTCGCCCGGTTGATAAGGAACCGCATGCCACATGAGCCGGAAACGATCAATCGACCGGGCGGATTTGGGGTCTTTGCATTGTTTGCCGAGCGACGTCCCATTCAAGAACAGCTCGGCACAATCGCCGTTGGTATAAACGAATACCGGTATGTTTTCCCCGGTTTTTACTGCCCAGTTCCAATGGGGAAGGATGTGGATGGTGGTTTCATCCGGTTTCCAATAGCTTTTGTATAAGTAATAACGGTCTTTGGGAATGCCGCATAAATCAACGATGCCGAAATAGGAGCTTCGGGAAGCGTCGTTGTCGGTCAGGCCATTTTCTTTCATCCAGCGATTGTTGTAGGGGGTCGGTTCGCCCAGGTAGTCAAAGCCGGTCCAGACAAATTCCCCGGCAATGTAGGGCTCTTCCTGCTGCCACATAAAATCATCATCAGCAACTTCGGCCCAGTCCGGCGCATTTAGATCATACGAGCTCACTTGCAGCGACCGGGTAAAATCGGTCTTTTTTTCCGGAAGCGGCAATTCATAAAATCCCCGGGTGCTTAAGGTCGAGGCGGATTCGCTGACGATGACCGGCTTGTTCGGTTCCAACTGCCGCGCCAGGCGATAGCGGCGTCCATAATTCCAGCTATGCACATCGTAATAATCAAAATGCCGTAACTTTGCACTTTCATAACTATCGCAAACCAGGGTGACCGGCCGGGTCTGGTCATATTTTTTCAAATAATTAATCATGGTCTGCAGTTTATAAAATCCATTGTTCAGGTTCCATTGCACATCACCGATCTCGTTGCCGACGCTCCACAAGAATATCGAAGGATGATTCCGATCCCGCACCACGAAATTGCGGATATTCCGCTGCGCAAAATTTTCAAATTGGGTGGTGTCGACGATATCCGCTTTTCCGTCATATTTGTCAAATATCTCATTGAAAACCAGCAGTCCCATCCGGTCGCAAAGATCCAATAATTCCGGGGCGGGAACGTTATGGCTGGTGCGAATGGCATTACAGCCCATATTTTTCATGATTTCCAACTGCCGCTCCATGGCGCGGAGATTAAACGCCGCACCCAGCGGACCCAGGTCGTGATGCAAGTTGACCCCTTTTAACTGCACCCGCCGGTCATTCAGATAAAATCCGTGGTCCGCCGTAAAGCGAATCTCCCGTACCCCGAAAGTGGACGAATAGCGGTCGAGCAGTTGATCGTTTCGGTAGACAGCGGTTTGCAGGGTGTACAGATGGGGATGGTCGATATCCCAGCGCTGCGGATCGGGGATGGTGAGGGTTGTTTCAAAAATCTTATGCTGGTTAACGGCGATCTTGCCGGTGATGTCCTTTTCGGCAATCACCGATTTTGCGGGCGAATAAATCACCTGCCGGACCCGGATCTCCGCTTCTGCCGCTGAAAAATTCTTGATGGTTGCGGCGATCCTTATGTCGGCATAATGCGGTTTGATAATCGGGGTGGTAATGTAGGTGCCCCAGATGTCCACATGGATCGGGTTGACGGCGATCAGTTGTATCTTGCGGTAAATGCCAGCGCCGGGATACCAGCGGCTGTCATGTTGCCGGGTGTCGGCGTGGATGGCTAAGAGGTTGTCTTCACCGTAATGAATGAAATCTGTAATATCCACATAAAACGAATTGTAGCCGTAATCCCAGCGACCGGCCAACTTTCCGTTCAGGTATATTTGGGGAAAGGCCATGATGCCGTCGCACAGCAGATACAGCCGTTTACCGCGATCCTTTTTCGGAATCATCACCCGTTTCCGGTACCAGCCCTCCCCCTTCCAGGGCAGCTTCCCGGTATCGCCATTACCATCTGTGATAAACGGGCCGGCGATGGCCCAATCATGGGGGATGCGTACGGTTTGCCAATCCGAATCGTCAAATTCTGCTTGATAGGCAAGTTCATGATGACCTTTCGAAAACTTCCACCCCTCACTAAGCCCGGTCACGGTTCTTTCCTGGGAGTATGAAAAAGCAGGTAGCATCATCATAAGTAAACATACGGATAAAAATGGGGTTTTCATTTTTGCTCACCGATGGTTTTATATGTCGCTCATACTGAATAACTGTTGTTCGCGCTATGCTCCAAAATTTAATTTATGCGGTCATTGCGAGGCGTATGTTGCCGAAGCAATCTCCTGCGGGATGCGCCCATCTGCAGTTACGCTGGAAGCGATTGTCGAGAGATTGCCGCGCCGCAACATACGCGGCTCGCAATGACGATACCTGTTTACTGCGTAACATCAGTGAATAATAATAGCTGCACCAAACTGGGTCCGCTTGACAAACAAAAATAGTATCGTATGACCCGCAGTTTGGATCATACGATACTATTTCAGCAATAACATTTTTCTCCACCGCCGCTCATTACCGGACTGCAAGGTATAAATATAAGCCCCGGAACTCAGTTGCTGGCCGGCTTCATTCTTCCCATCCCAAACCACCGAATAGGCCCCGGCAATTTGAAACCGGTCGACCAGTTTCCGGACTTCCTGGCCCAGGATATTATAGATTTTTAAGATGACCTGTGAACTTTGCGGTAATTCATAGCGAATCCGGGTGTCCGGATTAAAGGGGTTGGGATAATTTTGATCCAGGTGGAATGAATACGGCGAATTGGGTATCTCGGACAGACCGGAGAGGGTCGAATCGAAGGCGTCAATTGAATTTAAAACTTCACCCGAAAAATCAAACAGCGCGAGATTCTCCCAGGGAGAGCCCCATTGGGGAGCGGCGATCCAATCCGGCGCCCAGTAGAACACGCCTGCTCCTTTATTGTTGGGGATATTCCGCACGATATTCAGGATATCATAGAGGAAATTTTTTTGACCGGCAACCGTGGCCGGATATCCCGGATGCAGCTGACTCGAAGTACCGACGATATTATTGGTATTGTCATTCCAGGCCAATGTCCAGGGATAGGCGGTTTCGACCAGAATGATCGCTTTGCCGTAGCGCTGGGCAAGATCATGCAGATTTGATTCGAGGGTGCTCAGCGAGCCGTGCCACCAGGTGTAGAAGGATAAACCGATGATATCAAATTCAACATTTTGTGCCAGCAGGTGATCAAAAAACCAGCGGCTGCCGCCGTTATCGCCGCCGCGGTCGATATGGATCATCGTTCGTACCGTGTCGCCCGGATCCAGGCTTTCATTGACGCCGCGTAGACCCTCGTCGATCAATTCTGCCAGTTGCGACCAATGCTGGGAATTATTGAACGGATCACACACCCGGCCGTCATTCCACAGTAAGCCGCAAATGATCTCATTGCCGATTTGCACCATGTCCGGGAGTGTATTTTGCTGCTTTAATGCCGTCATCACCTGGCGGGTATATTGAAAGACACTGTCTTTCAGGGTCTCAAAAGGTGCCGTTGCCCAGGCGGCGGGTTTGGCCTGTTGGGCGGGGTCGGCCCAGGTATCGGAATAGTGGAAGTCCAATAAGAACTTTAACCCCGCAGATTTGATCCGGCTGGCCATCTGCAGGGTCCGGTCCAGATTGTTATATCCCTGGGCCGGGGTATGCCAGATTCTTAAGCGAACGTAGTTGATGCCATGATCGCTGAAGATCGCCAGCGCATCTTTGGGAAGGCCGTTTTCGGTAAAGACGCCTCCGTGTGTTTCAATGGCGAGCAGTTCGGAAAGATCTGCGCCTTTGATGAAGTCGGCTCTGTTTACCGCTGGTTTTGTTAAATGATCTTGCGCCAGGAGTGATGTGGTAAATATCAACATAAAAATAAGAAAAGTCTTCATGCCGCTCGTTTGCTCCGAGATGTGAACCGTTCGGTTTGCCTAAGGCGTGCTGGCGAAATGTCAACACGCCCTAAACCTATTCAATCTACAGATTCGAAGCAAGCGCAAATCGAATCAGGATGAAAATCAATATTGCCGCCAGCCCTCCAAGGTAGATCCAGCGAACATAGCGCCGGCGATCTGCCGTTTGTGGATTCAGCAGTTTTGCAGTCGAATAAAGGATGACCCCATCCATAATGGATATCGGCAATAAGTAAATCCAATCCAGCCAATCCCGCCAAAAAGGCAGGCTGCTGATGCCAACCACGGCCATGAATACCGCCGCGCTGATCCTCAATGCCCTCTCCGGCCCCAGGACCACCGCCAGTGATTGGGAGCCGGCCTGCCGGTCGCCCTGAACATCCATGGCATCCGCCGCGATTTCTTCGCCTACATTAATGAGCGCGACAATCACCGCAAAAAACCAGACCATTTTTGCGAACGGGACGCTGACCGAGATGCCGCCAAAGATAAAGGTCATCCCCACCGAAAAGCTCACCATCAGGTTTCCCCAAAGACCGGATCGTTTGAAACGCCAATTATACAGAAACCCGATCATCCATACGAAAAGTGAAATCAGCAATGCCGTAAAGCTGATCAGGTAACTGGCGATCAATCCCAACATGGCGACCCCAATCGACAGGAGGACCACATCCTGCTTGGTAACGATTCCCGAGGGCAGGGGCCTTTCCGGTGAATTAACGCGGTCGATCTCGAGATCGAAATAATCGTTCAGAATAAGCGCGGTCGCCGAGATACAGAAAATGCTCAGGAATCCCAGGGCCATGATCGATATGGGAGGAAATTGATCGATTGCCAGCAACTGTCCCAAAATCACGCAGATCCCGGCAGTAAACGGCAGCTCGAAGCGGAATAGGCGGAATATCCCTAATAATCGTGATCTGTTCATAGAGAGCTAAGTCAGTGCACTCAAAGACGCATCTTGGTTTAATTCTGCCACAGAGACACAGTGTTCACAGAGTTTTTGTCAGTTATTAGGTGTCTGTCCTCTGTGTGCTCTGTGTCTCTGTGGCAATAATCGTTTGATGTTTAAGTTATTCCTTATTTGATCCTAAACATGTACCAAAATCACCACCACCGTCGCGGCGAAGATCGCCATCACCCAATACGCGGTTTTCGCCATCCGGGTTTCTTGATGGCGGTTCAGCACATATTCATGGAGGGTCATCAACAGCGGAGGGATTGCCAGGTAGGCGACCCGGATGGGCTCGGGCAGGATGCGCTTGGATACATAGGCCAGCACCACGATGCTCAGCCCGGTGGCCAGGGCGACGTGGATGCGGGGGGAGTGGAGGAGTTGTTTGAGTTTGGACATTCAAATATATTTTGTCGCATGAAATATGTTTTTATTGCATGGTGGTTCTTCAGAAAATATGATTCTGGGGCTAACAAAGTCAACACTATAATATCCTTTTTTATACCGGGCATAAAACCAACCGGAAATAGACGGGGGGGATGAACCGGGAAAAGCGCTATGAGGGGGGAAAGCAGATGTCTTGGGGGACTTTATCTTTCCTGTAACTCTTTTAACTTCCGAAACAACGCCTCCTCCTCCGCACTCAACCGCTTCGGCAACTGCACATTCACCTTCACGTACAAATCCCCATGCCGCTGCGGATGGCCGTACACCGGCATTCCCTGCCCCTTCAGCTTGAGCTGCTTGCCGTTTTCGCAGCCTTTAGGGATGTCGATCATGATGGTGCCCTGGAGGGTGTGTACTTCCGCCTTGCCTCCCAGCACCGCGGTGTAGAGGTCGACCGGCAGATCGAGGTAGAGATCATCGCCCCGGCGCTCGAAGCGGGGATGGGCGGCGATCCGCACGGTGATGACCAGGTCGCCGGCCGGGCCGCCGTTCATGCTGGGCGAGCCCTTGCCGCTCATCTTGAGCTTCTGCCCGTCGCGGATGCCCGGGCGCAGGTTCAGCTTGAGGGTCTGGCCGCTGAGGGAGATCTGCCGGCTGGTGCCGTGGTAGGCTTCGTCGAGGGAGATGTTGGCTTCCGCAGTGAGGTCGTGTCCCCGGGAATGGGCCGCCCGCCTACGCCCTCCGCCGCCGAAGGGCTGGCCGAAGAGCATTTCGAAAAAGTCACCCGAGCCACCCAGAAGATCCTCGAAGTTGAAAGTCTGTCCACCCCCGCTCCGGCCGCCGGCATATTTCGACCAGTCGAAGCCCCCCTGGCCGCCGCCTTGCTTGTAATGCTTCCAGTCGTTGCCAAATTGATCGTAGAGCTTACGTTTCTCAGGATCGGTGAGCACCTCCTTGGCCTCGTTGATCTCCTTCAGTTTCTCTTCGGCGGAACGGTCACCGGGATTCTTGTCGGGATGATAAGCCTTGGCCAGCCGGTGATACGCCTTCTTGATTTCCTCTAATGTGGCGTTTTTACCAACCCCGAGAATTTTGTAGTAGTCTTTATAATTCATAGGCGCGTATCCATTCTTTTTTTTGTCCACGGATTACACGGATTTTCACTGAACAACCCGTCCACGGATTACACGGATTTTCACTGATTCTTTACTGAATTTTCAAAGCAGTTTTTTTTCAGTTAACATAACTCGTATCGTTAATCCGTGTTAATCCGTGTAATCCGTGGACAAAGTCGTTAATCCGTGGACTATCGTTTTTATTACTCCGACGCATTGCGCAGGATCAACAGCCGCACCAGCTCCAGCACCGCCACCGCAGCGGCGGCGACGTAGGTGAGGGCGGCGGCGTTAAGCACTTTTTTCGCCAGACTCACTTCACTGCGCGGCACCAGGCCGATGTCATTGATCTGGCGCAGCGCCCGGGAACTGGCGTTGAATTCCACCGGGAGGGTGACCATCTGAAAAAGCACCGCCCCGGCGAAGAAGAGAATGCCGATGTCGATCAGCGATTTGAAGCTGAAGATCATCCCCGCCAGCAGCAGGGGAAAGGCCAGGGTGGAGCCGAGGTTCGCCACCGGCAGGATGGCATGACGCCAACTCAGCGGGGCATAGCCGGTGTTGTGCTGGATGGCATGTCCTACTTCGTGAGCGGCTATGCTCATTGCCGCGATGGAGCGGCCGTGATAATTCTCGCTGGAGAGCCGCACCTTTCTGGCCGCCGGATCATAATGGTCGGATAGCGTGCCGGGCACTTCCTCGATATCAACATCATAAATGCCGTTGCGGCGCAGGATCTCCGCTGCAGTCTGCGCCCCGCTGATCCCGGCGCTGTTGCCGATCTCACTGAACTTGC
This sequence comes from Calditrichia bacterium, assembly GCA_020635015.1. GTDB lineage: Bacteria > Calditrichota > Calditrichia > RBG-13-44-9 > J075 > JACKAP01. The sequence continues at coordinate 251,679 of JACKAP010000004.1, forward strand.
GATAGGCGCTTTTCACCTTATGTTGGGCATACAGACTCAACAAAATTGCCGGTATCAGCAATAACATCGTCGAATCAAAAAAGAAGAAAGGCATGTATGGAACCTCCGGATATTTTTTTGCACGGTTTGCTTATTTGTTGTTGAGTTAACGGGTTGAAACCTTGATACTACGATTCTTCAATTCAGTTTCCCATCAACTCATCCCTCCATTCATTGCTGCTTTTTTTCTGACAGCATATCATTATTATTTATATACAACTCGAATGCCAAAGTTTAATCTTGCTGTTTTTTATGTGTTTAGCTTGTTTCTTTGTGGCGCCGTTCCGACAGGAGATTGTCAAAAGTACCTCGATCCGCATATATTATTGTCATATCGTGCCGAAATCTGCCAAAATGATCGATCAGCGCGTAAATATTTTTTAATCGAATGCAACATTTCCGTGTCAATCCGTGTCAATCCGTGGACAGGTCGTTCGTTTTAGAGTGTGAGAACCGCTAAACCAATTCTGAGGGGCTGTCGATGTTCCAGAATTATCTGAAGATCACTTTCCGCAATATGCTGAAGCACAAGGGGTATTCGCTGATCAACATCGCCGGGCTGCTCTCCCGGGAATTCCTCAAGTGGGTGCTCCTGGCCAACCTGATCGCCTGGCCGGTGGCCTGGTATATGATGCGGGGTTGGCTGGAGAATTTTGCCTACCGCACCGAACTGGGTTGGCTGCCGTTTGTGCTGGCCGGGGCGGCGGCGCTGCTGATCGCGTTGCTGACGGTGAGTTACCAGGCCGTGAAGGCGGGGCTGGTGGATCCGGTGAAGGCGTTGCGGTATGAGTAGTTGTTAGTAATCAGTGGTCAGTTGTCAGTGAATTGAAGTGGAGCCTTTCGCAAAAATTTCCTGCACTTGGTGCAAGGATTTTTTGCACTGCCTTAATAGCCGCGATTAATGACTCTCCGGCGATTCTCTCTCTCAACAGGTGCAAAATTATTTTGCACCTGTTTTTTTTGACCCCTCCTTAAGCTCATAAAAAACAATGTTTAAAAATCTGGCATCGATTCTGCCCTTTCCATTGGCACAGTTTGTTTGGTGTTAATGCTTCATCATGTAAACAAGGGGGAATAGTTATGTCATTATCTCAGTTTAAACGGGGGAAGAGCGGATGTATCACCACGCTCGCCTCCTCAACAATTCGTCGGGCGGTGATCCGCTCGATTTGTGTCAAGATGGTGCTCAGCTTGTGCCTGTTCGGGCAAAGCAAGCCGGGGTGGGTCGCCGGGAGCGGCAGCCTCTATACCTCGCCGGCCGGCACCCGCATCGGGATCGGCACCTCCAATCCTCAAACCAGTCTTCATATTCAGAGCATGAGCGGAATGAAGATATTTTCCGCCGATGAGTCCGCCGGCAAGATCGAGCTCGCCAGCGAATTGGGGGGATGGAATCTGCTGGGGGGAAATCATTTCATCATCCAGGATAAGAACACCCTGAGCAATGTGGTGCATATTCAGGATGAAGCACCGAGTTATACCTTGTACATCACTTCGGAGGGCAATGTCGGTATCGGCACCCCCAATCCCCAGGCGAAGCTGGCGGTCAACGGTGCGGCCCGCATGCGGGAAGTGGTGGTCACCCTCGACGGCTGGCCGGATGAGGTGTTTGAAGCGGATTACCTCCTGCGACCGCTGTCCGAAGTAGCCGGATTTATCGACGCCCATGGCCATCTGCCGGATATTCCGCCGGCTGCCGAGGTTGCGGCGAACGGCGTGGCGGTGGGAGATATGCAGGCGCGCCTGCTACGGAAAATCGAAGAACTAACCCTTTATCTGATTGAACTCCAGGGAGAAAACCGCCTCTTGCTGCAGCGGATCGAAACCCTGGAGCGGCGGTAGCAGCATCGCTGAATCCGTTCAGTGCACGGTAAACTAAATTCTTGCAGTTAAAAGAAATTAGCGATTGGTTGTTGGGTATTGGTTCTTGGCATGAGCGATTGGCTGTTGTGATTTGTTGTTGGCGATTGGCGATTGGTCATTGGTGATTGATTATTGAGAATCTGACCCAACATCCAACATCCAGTATCCAGTATCCAACACCTTAAGCCTTAATTTTGGAGCGACCCATGAAACCAAATCTGTTTCACCACCTCATCACCTGGATCATCTGTGCAATCTTTGCAGCCGGTCCCGTGCTGCTTGCCCAGGATGATCCGGTCTTCAACCAATACAATATGCAGCCGGAGGTGTGGCATTTTTCCGGCTATCCCCGGGGGCAGGTCGATCATAAGGGCGACCTCAACCTCTCCCTGCCGGTGATGACGGTGCCGGGCCGCGGCGGGTTGTCGTTTGAAATCGCTTTCAACTATCATGCCCCGATCCAGAAGAACCAGCAGGCTGGATGGATCGGGCTGGGCTGGAGTTTTGATCCCGGCAGCATCACCCGCGATCCCCAGGCCGGCATCCGGGCGGACGGGCAGTGGGTGCAGGCGACCCACGTCGATTTTGCCGAGTTGGTCAGCGAGCAGCCGGACATGTATTACCTGACCATACCCGGAAAGGGCACCCTGCCTTTTTCTCGCTCCAACAATCCGCTGTTCAATGAGCTGTTCTTAGGGGGTATGAATCCGGAACAGATTCCCTATGAGCCGCTGAACCAGAGCCTTTTCTATACCCACTACTGGAAGCCCTGGAAAATCGACGCCTTTATCGAGCACGGCAGTGAGTTCGAGATCGACGGCCTGCATGCCCACGATCATCATAGCGTCAACAGCAATCCCAACGTCAGCGAGATCACCCGCTTCCAGGTGATCACCGAAGACGGTATGCGCTATGTGTTTGAGATGCCCTCCTTTGCCTGGTACCGAACCGCGTTTTACGGCGGCAACAGCGTCGATCAGTATATCAGCGTATGGCGGCTGACGGCGATCCTTTCTCCGGAATGCCCGCCGGAAGTGACGGTTCCCGATGACAACACCCCGGGCAACTGGATCAAATTTATATACCGCTTTGATGAGGCTCAGACATATAAAACTGTGGCGCTGGAGGGGCGGCTGTTGCAGAATACTTATCTCTGGCAGATTGAGACCCCGACCCACTATGCCCGCTTTACGACCGGGGTTCGCGATGATGTCGGGATGGTGGCCGGCGAAATCGGCGCCCATCGCAAGTTAAATCGCATCGAGCTTTTCCGCAAAGGGGGCAGCGGGCCGCTGCAGACGGTGCAACTGCAGCACAGCCAGCGCCTGTGTACCCTGGCCGATCTCAGCAAGGGTAAAACCACCCTGGAGGAAATCGCTTTTCTGGGCCGCGAGGGAGTCGCCGAGCCGGGATACCGCTTCGAATATGTCGGCTTGAACCCGCGCTGGAGCGACATCACCCAATTTGATTTCTTTGACGATCATTTTGGCTATTACACCACTGGCGGCGCCACCAACAATTTTGACGCCGATACCCTGGACGGTCAGGCCTGGAGCTTGAAAACCGTTCACTTCCCCGGGGGCGGCAGCGAAAGCTACGAATATGAGAACGATGAGATCCTCCACGGTATCCCGAACCGTCATGAGGTTGCCCTGGCATTCAAGTATTTCAATCCCTATTCATTACCGGTCAAGCCCGGGGGCGGGCCGGGCGGGAAAGTCGGGGAGGCAACACCCGAATTTGAAACCCGCTATTATCCCCTGTCCGGCAGCATCGGGGGGCAGCCGCCCGGCACCCGCTTCCGCCAGGGGGGCAGCCGGGTGCGCCGCATCGACCGCAAGGATGCCAACGGGAATGTCTACAGCGATCACTATGACTACGGCATCGGATATCCCACCGGTGTGCCCGGATATTTTTTTGCCAGCTACCTGGATTGGGCCTATTATACTCCCGGCAATCGGGGCAAGGTGGCAGTCATCTACGACCGGGTGCGGAAAGTCTCCGGCGAAATCTCCGAAGAGACGTTTTTCTCGGTTCCGACTGTCTTTTTTAAACCGGATGATCCGGGAGAAATTGATTCGCTGGCGCAGATTGCCATATGCTACGTGGCCCAGGCACTCCACGGTAACACCCTGGTGATGGGCAATGAAGACGTGCTGTGGGGACATGCCTACCGGACGGTCAGTCACCGCGATCCCGGGCATCATATCCAGACCGAAAAGCAGTTCCGCGCCTCGCTTCAGGACCTGTCAAGCGCTTATGAAGTGCCGGTGGGCGACTACGGGATCCGGGTCAGATGGCTGAACCTGTTTACCGATACCCTGAAGGTTACCGAAAATGAACTGACGGTTACCACCCTGAATGAATATCGCAACGGTCCCCGGCTGCTGTCACGCTCGACCCTCCTGGGCAGCAAAGGGGAACGGCGGGTGCAGGACAATCTTTACGCGCATCAGATTGGCGAATACGGAGGCAGCGCTGCCACTCCGGGAAATTACAGCACCACGCTGATGCGCGCTGCCAACCTGCTCGACCGCGTGGCGCTGGAACAGCGTTATATCGAATATCCCAATGGTGAGAAACAATATCATCATGCAGCCGTGACGGCCTGGAGGGCCTTCCCGGCGGGAGAAGCACAGCAATGGCAGCCCCACCGTCTATTCCGCTGGCTTCGTGAATCCCCGCACCCGGAGCCGCCGAATTTTACGGCCTGGCATTACAGCAGCGTTCCCGGGGCGGAATGGCAGTTGCAGAAAAGGATTTCCGGATATGACGATTTCGGTCAGCCGCTGGCTATCCAGGATGGGAATGGCAACATCACCGAACTGTTTTACGGCGACAACCAAAACAATTTCAGTAATACCGCCGCCGGCTGGTCCCATGCCTACCTGAGCGGGGTGCGGAAAGCGCATCTTTTCCGGACTTTTGATTATGACGAGTTTAGCGGTTTGCCGGCTTCGCTGGAAGATGTCAACGGCCAGACCGCTGCCTACTATTACGACTTTGCCGGTCGACTGGCCGGCATCATGAACGCTGATGGAGTGGTGACCCACGGCTATACCTATTTCATCTCCGGCGATTCAACCGGTGCGGAAAAGAATTATATCGAAACGCTTGCCTTTCCCAATGGAAATTATCTTAAAAACAGCAGTTTTGAACTTAACTCGCCCGAAACCGGCCTGGCTTATTGGCAAGGGAGCGGCACCGGCCAGCAGACCGATCCTCTCGGGGCGGTGTTGGGAAAGGCCTATGGAAGAGTACCCGGGGGGAAAAACCTGCTCTACCCGGAATGGCTCAGCCTGCCGAAAGGGAGATCGTTCATCATCTCCCTGTGGGTTAAGTCCGGCAGCAGTTCGACTGCGAAACTCAAAATCCGGCTCTCCGGTGGTGGTCCGGCCGTCGCCGGTATCGCCAGCAGTCCGGGGAGCAGCTTTGGTAATAATAGCAGCGCGTTTTATCTCAACCGTAGCAGCATCACTGGTCAGTGGGAGCGGGTCTGGGTGGCATTCCGAACCCTGGAAGACTGCACCGTGCAGCTGCGTATATCATGTACCAGTGGGCTTCTTCACAGCGATGATGTGGTTTTTGCGCCGCTGGAAACGCCCGTCGAAGGGAACCGTTTCCCGGTCGGGGTAGAGCCGCGGGTCAAGATCGATTATTATGACGGTCTGGGACAGCAGGTTCAGACCGTATCTGCTGCCGGGCCCTATCTTGATGCAGCTCAGATCATCACCTCCAGGGATAATGACCGGTTTGGGCGGGTGGTCCGGGAATGGAAGCCGTTCCCTTCACAAAAAGCCGATGCCCGTAGCGCACTGGGCAGTTACGAGCCGCTTGCCACCGCTTCGGGAAGCCCTCGCAGCGCTTTTAATTTTTATAACGGGGAAACGGCTCCGGATGGAGGCGATTATCCCTTCACGCGCTATGTGTACGGGCTTCGGGCCGCTTACCGCCCCTTTACCTTTTTCCCCGGTCCGCTCTACCACCTGCCGGAAAATATCGACCCGTTCAGCTATCCCTATCTTTATGCCACCAACCTCAGCCGGGCGCGCACCAGCTTGATGGAGAGCAACCGGGAAAACGACCTTGCCGGATATGCCGCCCGGACGCTGCGCAAGCAGGTTGATGTAGACGAGCACCAAAATTACCGCATTACCCTGATTGACAAAGCCGGCCATAAGATTCACGAGCGGGCCTATCACAAGGGCGCTGGGCCGGTATGGATGCGCGCACAGGTGCTGGCGGACGAACTGCTGGTGCCGGCCGACAGCCAGGCTTTCAGCTTTCAGGCAATCGTTTCCCAATCGATTGAGGTGCACTGGCTGGCCACTTTTTCCAATCAATCCGGGCTGGCGCGTTTAAAGTTTGGCACCTCCCCGGGAGGCTCCGAACTGGCCAACCTATCCGCTATCGCGGCGCGAGATACCACGGTAAGCATCTTTATCGAAGCTGGAGAAACGTACTATTTGGAAATCTCAGCAGCGGGGCTCGGGCCGGCGGATGGTCCGAAATCCCGGGCCGGCGGCCGGAAGGACGGGCTGCAGAAAGGAATGGTCGACAGCTCGGCCGGTATTGGGAGCGGCGGGGTTCTGGAAACCGACCGCTATGTCTCATCCTGGGTCGATTTTTACTATGACGACTATGCGATCGAATATTACACCCCGGCGGCGGAAACCCATTATCAATACGATGGAAACGGCAGCCTGATCGGGGTGCTGCCTCCCAATTACTTTGCAACGCCGGCGAATTCTGACTCCGGCGACTGGGCGATCCGCTATGAATACAATACCCTGGGACTGAGAACCGGCAAGCACAGTCCTGATGCCGGTAGGATGCGTTATCGCTACGACCGGAACGGCAATACCCGCTTTGTCGAGGATGCCAATTTGGCGGCAGCCGGAAAGGTGCAGTTTACCAGCTACGACTTCGCCAACCGGGTGCTGCGTAAGGGCGTGCTTGGGGTCGATTTCGATCCATTGGAGGGAGATCAGAATTATGCTTTCGAAGCTGATTCGACCCAATGCTGGACCCTGGTAAACGGCTATGATTCTCTTCCTGCCCCGGATGCTTACCCCTGGAATTCCATTCCTGCGCTGGCGTTGTACCGTGATTCGCTGTCAAATCTGGGGGGACGGCTTTCTGCGGAAGCTTACAAAATTGCCGCGGGTGAACCGGTTTATGTGCTGGTATTGCAAGGTCAGACCGTGACGGGCGTGCAACAGTTCAGCGCGGCCGATTCGCTGATCGCCGGTCCGGCCTTCACAGTGACGGCAGAAGGGAGCTTAACCCTGGAAGCGGGCCGGGAAATTATCCTCAAACCCGGTTTCCACGTCCGGCCGGGCGGCGCATTCCATGCATCGGTCTGGCCCATGCTGCGTACAGATCCGCCCCGCCGGGTTGCCTGGCAACTCACCCTCTACAGTTATGACCGCAACGGCAAGATAGACCGGAAGTATCAGTTTACTCCGGAATTACCCCTGCTGGAACGAGCGTGTCATTATAATGCCGCCGGGGAAGTTGTGGAAACGCGGGACCGGCTGGGGGGGCGGACGCTATCCCACTATTATAATTACACTGCTTTCGGTCAATTGGCTGGTGCTGTAATTACCGAAGGCGGGCCGCGTCCGCTGTGGAATGATATCGACTACCGTTATAACGATGCCGGTTTGCTGGATACGTTGTTGCTGACAGAGAACGCCGGCGCCGATGTGGTCGCGGTCATTCCCTACCGTTATCATATCCGCGACTGGGTGACGCAGATCGGCGATCCGGAATCTGAGAATGCGCCATTTAGCGCAGGATATGAATACCTTCCCGATGGCATGATCAGCACGGCCGGATTTTATCATCCTGGCGCGGTTAGCCCGGCACCTTACCGCTACGAGTATCAATATGACGGGTTGGGCCGCCTGACCGGGGCCGATTACTTCCGCGCTTCCGGCGGTGGTTGGGAAAATGTGCCTGCCTATGATGTCGATGCGCTGAGCTACGATGCCAACGGTAATTTACTCCGCTTGCGCCGCAAAAAGGAAAACGGTGCCGCTGTGGATGATCTACACTATGATTATCAACGAAACAACCGGCTGCAGTCGCTGAACGACGCGGTACCGCTGACGGCTGAGTTGTGGGATGCGGAAAACAGTCAATTTTTATATGATCCGAATGGTAATCTGGCGGCGATCGCCGATTCGATCCTACAGATCGATTATGATTCGCGTAATCTGCCAGTGCGGTTGGTGTTGCATAACGGCAATGTGATTACTTACCGCTATAATGCCGCAGGCCAGCGAATCTATAAGCAGGTCGGCAATCTGCCGGGGGAACATTACATCATGGACGGCGACCGGCTGGTGGCGGTCTGGCAGGACAGCCTGCAGAGCTGGCAGATGTATGGGAATGCGCTGATCGGCCGCATTAGCGCAACCGGTGAAAAATACTATTACCTCAAGGATCATCTCGGTTCCATCCGCAGCGTGATCAAAGCGGACGGCAGCGTGATGGAAAGCCACGATTATTATCCCTTCGGCCTGCAGATGCCCGGCCGGGATTTTGTGAGCGGGGAGCGTACCCGGGAGCTTTTTAATGGCAAGATGCGCGATTCTGAGACCGGATGGGATTACTTCGGAGCGCGGTATTATTCCGCTGCATCGGGAAGATGGATTGCAGTCGATCCGTTTGACGAGCACTATCCGTCGCTGGGGCCATATACCTTCACCGCCAACAATCCGGTGATGCACATCGATAGCGATGGGCGCTGGCTTGATACGGCGATCGATCTATTGTCGCTGGGAATTTCACTCTACGATCTGATCCAGGATCCGGCCAGTCTGGAAAATTGGGTATCGCTGGGTTTGGATTTGACCGGGGTGGTGTTGCCCGGCGTGGCCGGTTTAGGTATGGCCTATAAAGGTGGAAAAGGGGCAAAGAAAGCCGTCAGTACGGCAAAAAATGCGGAAAAAGCATTGGATGCCGTCGATGCCATTAAAACAACCGAAAAGACCAGAGACGCCTGTAAATATACCTTCCGCGGCGACCGGATCAGCCCGCAGGAAGTGTTTGAAACCGGGTTCCAGACCGGAGGCAGCAGTAACGACCTGGTGCTGCATGTGCTCGACAGCAGCAAACCGCCGAGCAATTTTGTGTCGACCTCAAAAACCCCCTATGTTGCGGTGAAGTTTGCGGGTGAAGGCGGCTATGTGTATATTGTCCGGCCGCAAAATGGGATTGATGTCAATCGCGTGCTCGGTGCGGAAAGCTTTTATCCCCGGGAGCTGGAAGTCGCGATTCCCGGAGGTGTGCGCAGCGCCGATATCATGGGGGCCCGCCGGGTTGGGGAAGACGGGTCTTTTATCGGGGAGTTTATTCCCAATCCAAATTTTAAAAAATAGCAGAAATCATTGAGCCGGGTGAGTTCCCTGTTATGAAAACGTCAGCGTGCTCACCCGATTTTGAAAAAATTAAAGTATTTGGGTAACTACTCCTTTTGTAGCGACACTATTCATAGTGTCGCTACAAAGGAAGAATGATCAGAACCTCAATGCGATAGCTTCATCTACCCAAATACAAATTAAAAACCAAATCGGATGTATGGCTTGTCATGAAAGAGATCAAGATTCTCAGCCTGCTTTATTCGGACGGACGGCAGGATCAAGGCCGTTTTACTTATACGACACGACCACCTTACACCATTGAATTTGCTCATGCCAATCTGGGAGCGCAACGGTTTACCGGAGAAGACCTTTTCGATTGCCTGACAGCCGTACGGGAATTCCTGGCCCATCACGATATCTATCCGCTTTGTGCCGGTGCCCGGGTGGATGCTTATCCGTCGCGGATGAGCCGGCAAATGAGCGGAGGCCGGAAAGTCTATCTGATGGAAATGGGAAAGCCGGCGGAACTGCTGGCTGACATCTTTGACGCCGCCCCGGCTGAAAAGGTCGGATCCGTTACCGCGCAGCGGGAATATTTCCAACAATGGCTGAAAAGTCTGCAACCGGGCGCATGAGGGTTATCGAGAGCGCGCCGGGTTCATTAACCGCCACAGATTTTATTCGAATCGTTTCCATGGTGAATGTTGCAGGTGTTATGATCGCGACTACTTAAACACAGTGAATTTAATACACAGTGCACTAAACCCGGCGTACTTAAGGTCTATTTGACCGTTGTTTCGGAGAAATGCCGCCAGAGATTCTGCCCGGGATAGCGGCAGTTGTCGCTGTGGGTATGGGCTGCACGGTTGTAGCGCGAGCGGAGGCTATCCCAGGTGGCGACCTCCAGACTGCGCACCATGTGTTTAATAGTATCGAGCCGGGTACCGGTCAGCGCCATGATTTGCAACTGGTAAAGGTCTGCAGGAAAATCCAGGTCGGCGCTTTCCGTTCCGGAAGAAACGCCGGAGGAATATCCCGGCGTTTCCCAGTAGCGGGCGGTGCTGTCGCTGCTCCAGGTGAGGATGCGGGTCAAGTCGTCATTGTAAATTGCGCCGACGATCTCGCAGTTTTCTCCCCATGCCAGATCATGCTGGAGCGAGGCGCCGCTCTGCTGGCCGGTTGTGACATCCCAAATCCGAGCGGTATTGTCGTCTCCCCAGGTGAGCAGCCGGCGCTCAGACTGATCCCATGCCGCTCCGAAGATGCCGGCATCGCTCCCTGCAGGACCGGTGCTATGACGGAAAATCTTTTCCGCCTCGCTGCTCCGGGTGATGTCCCAGATCCGGGCGGTATTGTCATAGCTCCAGGTCAGGATTTGACTTTCGGTCGTATTAAAGCTGGCGCCAAATACCCAGCCGTCATGGTGAAACGGCGGCACCCGGAGGGAGTGGGTGGCGACATCCCACAAGCGGGCGGTTTGGTCCCGGCCCCAGGACAGCAGCAGGGTTTCATCGTGGTTAAAACAGGCGCCGGTTACCGCGCCGTCATGCAGCAGCGGCGGGCCGTCCGGGCGGCCGCTGGCGGTGTCCCAGAAGCGGATCATGCCGTCATTGCCCCAGGTAACGATGCGTTTTTCATCCGCGGATAGCATGGCCCCGTTCACTTCGCCGTGATGGCGGAGGGCGGGGCCGGCCGGCTGGCCGCTGGAGGTATACCAGCGCCGGGCAGTGCTGTCATCGCTCCAGGTCAGATAGTATCGCTCATCGCGGCTGAATACGGCGCCGTTTATCCAGCCGTCGTGCCGGGAGGGATTGCCAAGGGACTGGCCGTTTGCAGCATCCCAGATGCGGGTGGTGAAGTCCTTGCTACGGGTGATGATGCGGGTTTCATCGCGGTTGAATGCCGCAGCGATCAAACCACTTTCGTGCATCAGCGGCTCCCCGATGGGCATTCCGGAAGGCAGTTGCCACAGGCGGGCGGTCTGGTCTTCGCTCCAACTCAGCAGCCGGGTACCATCGTGGCTGAGGATGGCGCCGTAGACCGGGCCGTCATGGCGCATCACCCGATCCAGGGCCCTGCCGGTGGTCTGATCCCAGCACCGAATGGCGCCGTCATCACCCCAGGTCAAGATCTGCCCGGCGTTCTCCAGGAACAGAGCGCCGCCGATCCCGCTCTCTTGACGGAAGATACCGCCCAGGCGCAACACCGGTTCGTGCCGATGCGCGGCGTTCAGCAAGCGGCTGCGCAACTCCGGAGTTGGCGCCAGGCCGATGGCCGCGGCAAGATAATGAAGTGCGGCATTGACCTGCTGCTCCTCCGCGGCATGCTCGCTACGCTCCAGCAATTGAGTGGTCATCCGGGTGAGGCGGGTTCGCTCCCGTTCGGCATGCTCACGCTGATAATGCCAAAACCAGACGCCTGAAACGATAGCAGCCAGCAAACACGCACTGAAGACGACAAGCAGGCGCTTCCTCCGTATTGCAAAAGCGCGGTCGCGCTCCCGCTGGGCCAGGTCGATCCGCTGGACATCGCAAATGCTGGCCAGCAGCGTGTACCAGCCGCTTTCATAGGCACCTTTGTGAAATTTGTGCTGCCCGGCTTCGAATCCGCTGTAATCGATCGCGGTGGGGTTTTCGGCAATCCGGTATAATGCCTCTGGGAATGCCGCTTCCTGGGATTGCTGTTGCCGCACCACATGATTCGGCACCCCGGATATCAGCAGCGGCACCACATTTTCCTTACCATGCATTTCCACAAAACGGAGAATCTGCCGATTCAGATGCGGATCCTTGCGGGCTGCCGGGGAGCAGACAACCACCAGCTTGCGGGCCCGCTCAAATTGTTTTTCGATTGCCGAATAATAATCGCTGCCGGACAGTTCCGGCTCATCGCGAAAGATGTGCAGATGTTCCGAAGATAACCCCAAACCGGACGGAGGTCTATATCGCTTTAACACTTTCTCCAATTGCTCGGCAAATGCCTGATCATCCTCACAAAAGAGGATGAAGGCATCGTTCTGAAAACGCTGCTTCTGCTCGACAACCGCCATCGACATTCTCCCAAAGAAAACAGTACGATGCTCCCTTGCCCCGTACCGGCATCCTCTAAAAAACAATCTATTTCCACCAAAAGAAGTGATTGATGAAACATTCGTGATTTTTTTTTCGCGAAGGGAAGGGGGAGCCTCCTGAGCGGAATCACTAAAATCGAAGAGGATTTTTTCGGTCTCGTTGGGCATTGCGCCCCCCATCAGGTAAAAGAGGTGACTGATGTTACGCGCCATGCTCCAAAATGTAATTCATGCTGTCATTGCGAGGCGTATTTTGCCGAAGCAATCTCCTGCGTGGTGCACCCATCTGCAGTTACGTTGGAAGCGATCGTCGGGAGATTGCCACGCCGCAAGATACGCGGCTCGCAATGACGACACCTGTTTACTGCGTAGCATCAGTGAGGTGAAACAAAAAGCAAAAAATTAAAAAAACCGGCATATGGCATTCAACCTTTATCAAAACGACGTGTCTTAATCTACAAGAAATATAACCGGAAGCAACTATGAAACGATTGAACCTGATTCACCAAAGCTTGCTTGGCGGTATGGTCTTACTGCTATTGACATTGTTCTGGGCACGGGGCAGCGGGGGCGAACCGGAACCGGTGCATTTTGTCTATAAGGCGGGATTGAAGTCGCCGGAATGGTATCGTACCCAGGCCCGGTTGTGGCGGGAGGAGATCGACCGCAATTCCACCCACGGCGAGGCCTGGAAATGCTACTATCTGGCCACGGAATACAGCTTCTGGGGGCAGGCCGATGCCCAGGCGCAAAAGCGAGAAACCCTTGCCGAAATTCTCGAAAACGCCGGACGGCACGTTCCGGACAGCTATGAATATCATCTGCTACGCTACCGTTTTGATCGGGACAATATGGCGGCACTTGAGAAAGCGTATCAACTGCAGCCGCATAATCCGGAGACATACTACGACTTCCTGACGTATTACGAACTAAACGGCGATTCGGCAAAAGTAAGGGAATTCGCCGGCAAACTCTATCAAAGCCACGATATTTCCCGCGGGTTGGTCGATTACAACTACAACATGCTGATGTCGACGGCACCCAATGCAATTCTGCTCACCAACGGAGATAACGACACCTATCCCGGCTGGATGCTGCAGCAGGCCAAAAGTATCCGCCCGGATGTGACAGTGCTGAACATCAGCCTGGCGCGCGCTTACCGGGATTATCTGGCACGAAAACTGGCCGGGAAGGATATTCACATCGATGCGGAGGCGCTTCCCGGAGACGACCGTTTTGTGCCGGCGCTTTGCCAGGTGGTCGCAGCGGCCGATTCAGAGGTGCCGATATATGTTGCCGTCACGGTCAGCCCACAGGAAACCCGGCGTTTCAGCGACAGCCTTTATACCGTGGGCCTGGCCTATCGCTACCATCCGGGAGGCTTCGATAATAGCCGCATGCTGGCGGAAAACTGGGAAAAACGCTTCCGGTTGGATTATCTTAAACATGGCTGGTATGACGAGGCCGGCCTGTCCGCTCCGGTGGAGCAGCAGCTCAATACCAACTATATCGCCTTGTTGATGATTCTGCAGGATTATCACCGGCAGCGCGGTGAGCAAGCGCGGGCGGAGGCGTATGCCGGGTTTGCACAGGAGATTGCCCAAAAAACCGGACGCGAGGCGGAACTAAAGCGCTACATGAAAAGAATAAACCAGAAAGACTGATGCAGGATAAAGCGGTGGGCCGGAATGGGTTTGTTTCGTAAAAATGATGATCGACAGAGTGATGAAGCGCTGATGGTCTTGCTGCAGTCGGGTGATGCCGGGGCGTTCGATACGCTGTATCACCGGTATAGCCAGCGCCTGCTGGTCTATTTTCTCCGCATGCTCGGCAATGACCGCGATAAGGCGGATGATTTCCTGCAGGATCTGTTCCTGAAAGTAATCGACAAGGGTGGCCAATTCCGGGCCGAGGCCCGCTTTTCCACCTGGATATTCACCGTTGCGCATAATATGTGCAAGAACGAGTACCGCCGCCGTGAGGTGCGTAAGGTGATCGATCCAGAGGCCGATGTTGAAGCTGTATCGGTCCTTGACGCCGGAGCGAATCCGGGCATCCATGAGGCGCTGGACCGGCAGCGCTTTCAATCGCGGCTGCAGCAGGTGTTGTTGACCTGCGATGATAACCAGCGCAGTGCCTTTATTCTGCGTTTTCAGGAGCATCTGTCGATCCGGGAGATCAGCGAGATCATGGATTGTTCCGAAGGCACCACCAAATCGCGCCTGTTTTATGTCACCAAAAAACTGGGGAAAGCCCTGGGCGAGTTTAACCCGCAAGTAAATGGAGTGTTGCATCATGCCGGAAAATAAGATCCAAGTGACCCGATGTGCCGATATGGCGGAATTGATCGCGAAAAAATATAACCATCGCCTGAATGCTGAGGAAGCCGGGCGGCTGACCGCGCATTTGGATGATTGCCGCGAGTGCCAGGCCGCAGCACCTTTCTGGATGCGGCTGCACGAGAGGCTCGATGCTCCGGCGGCCGGCGATGTGATTCCTGATCCGCAACTGCAGCGGCAACTCCGCCGCCATCTGCGCCAACGTCATCATCCCGCGCGGCGTGGCATTGGGGCTGCCTGGCATGGTGTGCAGCGCTTGCTGAACGTCCGGGTGCCCCTCTACCAGGCCGCTCTGGGTATTCTGTTCCTGCTGGCCTTGTTTTACCTCGGCGATCCCCTGCCGCCGAATGCCGGGGAAAGTGCAGCACCTTTCCAGAATGTACAGTTCCTGGCCGATTCTACCGAGCGCAGCGACACCCTGCAGATCGATACCAGCCGCCAGCCCGGACGCAGCATCAAGGATGATAGCCTGCTTTCGCGGTTTATCACGCCGGTGCTTTAAGTTATCCGTGGACTCAAGTTTTTCATTTGCATCGCGCAATGGCCGGTCGTATTTTGCAGGGTAAACTGAAATAAAGGGCCGCTTCTGCGCGCTGTAATCCATATATGAAATCACCTTATATCCTCTGCATCAATCCCTGGATCTTCGATTTTGCTGCTTACGATCACTGGAGCAAGCCGCTCGGGTTGCTTTATGTGGCCGCTTATCTGCAGCAACGCGGGGTGGCGGTAGAGTTGATCGACTGCCTGGATAAGCATCATCCGGAATTGCTGAAACGTCAAGGGCGTGGCGAAGCGAAAATCAGCAAATACGGCATCGGCCAGTTCCACCGCGAGGTGGTGCCGACCCCGGAACCGCTGCGCTACATGCCCCGGCAGTTCGCCCGCTACGGCTGGCCGGAAGATATTTTCATTAACGAATTGCGCCAGCGTCCCCGCCCGGCGGCGATCCTGCTGACCAGCGGCATGACCTACTGGTATCCCGGCCCGATGCGAGTAGCAGAGATCTGCCGCGAGGTATTTCCCGGGGTGCCCCTGCTGCTGGGAGGGATTTACGCTTCACTGATGCCGGAACATGCCCGGGAAAATCTGCAGCCGGATTTCCTGGTGAGCGGCCCGGGGGAGATCGAAGCCGCTAATATTCTGGCGGATATTTTGAAACAGCCTCACCTGCGCGAGGCGCACCCGCAGGACATCGACGATTTTCCCTATCCCGCCTTCGACCTTTACCGCCATCCCGATTATTACGTGACCATGGCCTCGCGGGGCTGCCCTTTCCGCTGCACCTTCTGCGCCACTTACAAGATCGATGAGAAATTTTCCCAGCGCCGGCCGGAGGCGGTGGCGGAGGAACTGGTGCGCCAGACCCGCCGCTACCGGGTGCGCGATGTGGCCTTCTACGACGATGCCTTGCTAATGCAGCCGGAGAAGCGCATCAAGCCGATCCTGCGTGAGTTGATCGCCCGCAAACAGGCCCTGCGCTTCCATACCCCCAACGGCCTGCACGCCCGTTTCATCGATGAAGAATTGGCCGCATTGATGTATGCCAGCGGTTTCAAGACCATCCGTCTCAGCCTGGAGAGCGTGGCCAAAGAGCGCCGCCGGGATATTCATAACAAGATCACTCCCGGCGAGATGACCCGGGCGGTGGAAAACCTGGTACGTGCCGGCTACCGGCCGCGCGACCTGCAGACTTACATCATCATGGGGCTGCCCGGCCAGCCGCTGGAGGAGGTGCTGGAGACGATCCTCTATGCCAACAGTCTGGGGATCCACATCCGCCTGGCTTCATTCTCGCCGATCCCCGGCACGGTCGATTATCAGCGCGCCATCGAAAAGGGCTTCCTGCCGGAGGATCCCGACCCGCTGATCACCAACACCACCGTGATCCCGATGGAGCGCACCCGCGAAGCCTATGAGCGCTATTACCAGATCAGCCAGTTTACCCGGATGCTCAATGAGGGGCTGAAGCTGGGGGTGAATATGCTCAATCCGCCGGCGTTGCGCGATGAACTGATGCGGGCGTTTGAGCGGGTGAAGGGGTGGGGGGAGGATTATAAATAATGTTGTATTTGGGGAGCGCCGAAGGGCGCTCCCCAAATACAAAAAACCTTTAAAGTAAATAGCAAAGTCGTTCCTTTTAAACGACTAAGCGCCGTTTACTAATCCGCTTCATCGCCAAAATCATCAACATTTCCCATCGGTATCACAACCTCAAACCCATCCGATCCCAGTCGTTTGGTCAGTTGATCGACAATCTGTTTTATTCGCAGCGGAGATTCATAAGGACCGGCGATATAAAACGGCTTGCCGTCTTTACCAAATGTATATTCGGTGGCGCAGGTTGCCGTGTCGATATCTCCGAAGATCTTTTGCGCCTTGCGGTAGTCATTGTGGGGGAGAAGCCCCAGGTCTCGGGCGTAATCGACACTGTCCCGCACCAGCTTCACCAGGCACGGCGCTTCGATCTCCCGGAAGTCGTGGCGCTGCTCAAGCAGGGCAATATATTCCCGGTATTCATAGGTTGTAAAGATGCGCGCGTCGGCATTCTTTACCCCCAGGCAATATAGATCGATCATAAAAACCCCCGCGGCAATATGACCGGCCGGCAATTTCCGGCTGAGAATCGCGGTGCACATCCCGACGTTGCCGTCAAATAATTCCGTGGAAACCAGGCTTTCATGAACCGGAAACCGACCGGCATCTGAAAAACCCTTCATGAGCGAAGCCGGACCGGCCTGCGCCAGGGCGCGTTTCTTTTTGATCACCTTCTTACCGCGCTTGGCGGCGAGTTTTTTCTGCTTTTGTTTTTTCGATTTGGCCATGGTCAGTTACCAGTTTGAGTTGTCAGTTGTCAGTTGGCAAGCTCCATGTTGCGAAGGCACACAACTTTGCCATTATTGCAAAGTTACCATTGCGGCACGGTATTCATTCACCGCAGAGGTCGCTGAGATCGCTGAGATAAAAATTCTTGAAAAATGGTTTTTCTCTGCGTTCTCGGCGACCTCTGCGGTGAATTAAAATATGCACTATGTTGAAGCAATCTGCTTGACAAACCCTTCCAGCGCCTCCCACACCTCCCGCCGGGAAAAGAGATCGTTATGCCCGGTATGGGGCACCGCCAGCCAGCGCTGCAGGTTGGGCAGTTGGCGTGACAGCTGTACGCCGTGTGTTACGGGGATCAGGTCATCGGTCTCCCCGTGGATCAGCAGGGCAGGACAGGTGATCTGTGATGCGGCGGCTAGCGAGTCGTAGCGCTCGCGCAGCAGGGCGTGCACCAGCCAGGCGGGGAAATGTTCCTTTGCCACATCTTCCAGGGAAGACCCGGCGCTAAGGGCGATGAAGCCGCGCAGCCGTTCCGGGGCTCGGGCCGCGACCTGAAAAGCCGCCGCCGCCCCCAACGACCACCCGGCCATGATAATGGGATGTCCGGGAAAATCCGTTTCCGCCCGGTCGAGTGCCGCCATTCCAGCCGCTGTCAGGCTGGCTTCGGAAGGCCGTCCCCCGCTGCGGCCATAGCCGGGATAATCCAGCGCCAGGAAATGGGCGTTAAGCGTTTGGAATTGAGTAAAGATGCCGGACAACGCCATGGTTTGCAGATTTTCGGCATTGCCGTGGAGAAAGATCAAATCCAAATCTTCCGCCGTATTTTCTTTTGCCCCATGCCCCACACCCCCTGCCTTTTGCATTTTATTACGCCCTCAGAGAAGCGTAGAGCGATGAGCGTAGAGCGAAATCGCAATAGTTCTTTTGGCTTAATTGACAGGTAAATATATTTTTTAAACGCTCCACGCTCCACGCTCCACGCGCCACGCTCCCCGTCTTTCATTGTCTGCAGCCAGGTTAGCAGCCCCCCGCCGGAGATTGCCGCGCCGCACAAAACGCGGCTCGCAATGACAGCACCTGCAAACGCTCTACGCGCTTCGCTCCACGTCTTTCATTCCGCACTCCGCATTCCGCATTCCGACATCGAAAAATTCCGCACTCCGCACTCCGCACTCCGCACTCGAAACCTATTCCCGGCTGATCACGATATTGGCAATCCAGGAATACGCCACCCAGCCCAGTACGAATGTTGCAAACAATCCTGCTGCCATTCCGCTGCCGCTCAGGGCGAGGAGAAAGCTCGCAGCTCCCAGCCCGGCGAGCAAAACAGTATATCCGGTCAGGAAACGGCGGCTTTTCGGGCGGTCGACATTGAAGATCCCGGAGACCGGCACGATCATCGCCGCGCAGCCGGCGGCAGCGATATAATACAGAGTGCCGCCGCCGGCCAAACCGATGACCAGCAACAACATCGCCGCCAGCAGAAATCCTCCCACCCAGTTGGAGGCGGTGATCTGCTCCTCGAACAGCGCCAGCCGTCCGAAACGGTTCAGGCGCAGCAGCAGATTGAAGAGCGGGTCGGCGGTCCAGGTAAGCAGGGCAAAGCCCAGGTAGGTGCCCACCAGCGGCCAGAAGAGCGGTTCCAGCGCCGGGTTAGAATTGATCACGTGGAGCAAAATCCGGTACAGCACATAGGCGCCGAAAATCACCCCCCACTGCGCCCGGTTGCTCAGCCGCGACATCCAGAAAAAATAGCCCAGCAGCAGCCGGTAGAGCGGGTTGCGCGCTTTCAGCGCTTCCACAATCCCCTGGCGGGCCCAGTCGAGGGTGGGGTCCAGGCGCAGCGCTTCCCGGAAATGTTCCATCGCCTGGCGGTTTTTACCGCCCTCCAGCAGCGTCCAGCCGCGATTGGCGTGGGTCATGGCATTATCCGGCTCCCGGGCCAGGGCGGCGTCGATGGTCTCGCCGGCTTCTTTGCGCCGGCCCAGCTTGGTCAGGGCGATGGCCCGGATATTGGTGCAGGCAACATGCTCCGGATCGATATCCAGTCCCTCCCCGGCGACCGCCAGCGCTCCCTGCCAGTCTTTCTTCTGCAGCAGGATGTTTCCCAGGAGGGCATAGGCATTTTCATCACGGGGATCTAACTCGATGGCCTGCCGGGCGGCGGATTCCGCTTCCCGGTATTGATCCTGGGCAAAAAGCACGATACCCAGCACATAAAAGCTGAAATTGCTGTCCGGGGCTAATTGTACTGCCTGGCGTGCTGCTGCCAGCGCATCGGCCGGCTTTTTGATCTCGGCCAGCGATACCGCCAGCAGGGCGTGGGCATAGGCATTGTGGGGATCTTCTCCGAGCGCTTTGCGCAATTCATCCGCCGCCATGCCGTAGCGGGACTGCTCGAACAATACACGCGCCCGGGCCAGATAGTCGCTCATATTCAATCTCCCAATTCCGGCCAGTTCTCAGCGTGTGAGCTTCAGAAATGCCAGTATCTCGTCATAAATGCCGCTTTGATTGGCGTATAAGGCATAATTGCGGGCGGTGGCAAACCACTCTTTGGTGGTGGGAGTGAGCCGCTTGAGGGAGGTCAGCAGGTCGCCGGTGGTAATAGCGCCGGGATGGCCGGCCCGCATCGCCTCGCTGAGCTTGGCTTCCACCGCCAGATCGACGATCGCCTTCAAGTCCGCTCCGGAAAAGCCCTCGGTTTTGCGGGCGATCTTGTCATACTCGATTTTTTCGACCGGCTTGTCCTGGAGCAGAATCTCCAGGATCGCCCGGCGGGCATGGCGGTCCGGCGGCGGCACAAAGATGATCCGGTCGAAGCGCCCCGGGCGGCGAAAAGCAGAATCCAGATGCCAGGGGGCATTGGTGGCAGCCAGGATCAGCACCCCCTCATTGGAAGCGTTGACCCCATCCATTTCGGCAAGGAATTGATTGATCAACTGCCGGCTGCTGCTGTGGCGCATGTCGCTGCGGCTGGCACCGAGGGCATCAACCTCATCAAAAAAGAGTACGCAGGGCTGGTTCTCCCGGGCCATCTCAAACAATTCGTGCAGGTTGCTCTCGCTCTGCCCGATATACATGTTGAGCACATCATGCAGCCCCACCGACAGAAAATTGGCGTTTACCTCCCCGGCGGTGGCCCGGGCGAGGTAGGTCTTGCCGCAGCCGGGGGGGCCGTACATCAAGATGCCCCCGCCGATCTTCTTACCATAGGCCTGAAAAATTTCCGGATGTTCCAGGGGGTGGATGATCTTCATGCGGATCTCTTCCTTGACACTGTCCATCCCGCCGACGTCATCGAAGGAGATATCCGGGCGCTCCACATCGGAGTCCAGCCCGGATGGTAGCTCTTCCAGGGGCAGCTTCAGGCGAAAATCATCATCGTCATCATCGTCGTCATCGTCATGCTCGCCATCAAGGAAATTCTGCAATTGCACTTCCAACTCGGAGTCGAACAGCGCCGGTTCGGCGGTCACCGCCTGCTTGTAGGCCCGGGCCGCCTGCACCTCATCCCCGCTGCGCAGGTAGATCCGGCTAAGCAGCATCAGGGCGGCCGGATGCGGATCCTCGCCCCCGGTTAATTCTTCGACCAGCACCAGGGCGGCGGAGTTTTTCTCCTGGGAATAAAAAGCTTCCGCCAAACCAATTTTGATCTGCTTGTTGTCCGGATCGATCATCAGCGCCTGGCGGTATTCTTTCTCCGCCTCGATATAGGCGCTTTTGAGCATCAGAAGCTCAGCCAGGTGCTGCCGCAGGGGAATGCTGCCGGGCGAGAGTCGCACCGCTTCCCGGATCGCTGCAATCGTCTGGTCATCTATCGACATGGTTCCCTCACCTTTCCAGAAATATTGCCGGGATGAACGGTTCTCGAAGAAGTCGCTCATCCGTGTTTGAAGCCTGAAATTAAGCAAGGTTTTTCCGCTATGCCAAACTTATTTCAGATGCCGCTGAAAAAGTTTGAAGATCCGGCGGTATTCGTCGCTCCAACTGCTTGGCTCGCGGAAGCCATGTCCTTCCAGCGGGTAGACCGCCAGTTCCCAGTCTGCTTTCCCCAGTTCGATCAGGCGCTGTGCCAGGCGCACCACGTCCTGGAAGTGCACGTTGGTGTCGATCATTCCGTGGCAGATCAGCAGCGGTTTGGCCAACCCTTCGGCATGGTAGATCGGG
Organism: Calditrichia bacterium; assembly: GCA_020635015.1. Classification (GTDB taxonomy): domain Bacteria; phylum Calditrichota; class Calditrichia; order RBG-13-44-9; family J075; genus JACKAP01. The sequence continues at coordinate 273,356 of JACKAP010000004.1, forward strand.
GAGCTGCGCCGGTAGGCCAGGCTATCCGACTGCGGTTGGTTGAGGATGTTGGCGGTATAGGGATGGTTGTAGTGCGCCCAGTCGCTCACCGGCCGCAGCGCCGCCCCGCAGGCAAAGACCTCCGGCTCGGTGAACAGGGCCATAAAGGTGATGAACCCGCCGTAAGAGCCGCCGTAGATACCGATCCGCCCGGGATCGACCTCGTATTGCGCTGCCAGAAAAGCGGCGCCGTCCAACTGGTCGCCCAGGTCTTTCCCCCCCATATCCCGGTAGATGGCGGTGCGCCAGTCGCGCCCGTACCCGGCGCTGGCGCGGTAGTCGATATCCAGTACGGTGTAGCCGTGGTCGGCCAAAAAGTTGTTGAACATATATTCGCGGAAATAGTCACTCCACCATTTGTGGGCATTTTGCAGGTACCCGGCACCGTGCACAAAGATCACCGCCGGCCCCTGCGGCTGTGGGTTTGCCGGGCGGTAGAGACGTGCATAAACCTGCTGCCCGTCCCGGGCTTCAAATCTGACGATCTGCGGATCACGCCAGGTATGCTGCTTAAACTGCTCTGAAAGTGCTGAGGTCACCTGCTTCATCGAAGCGCCGGGGCGGTTGGGCATCAGGAAAAGCTGCCAGGGTTGGTTGCTGTAGGAATAGCGCACCGCCAGCATCTTCTCGTCCGGGGAGAGGAATACCTGGTGATGTCCCGGCCGGCGGGTGATCTGCTCCCGCGGTCCTCCTTCCAGGGGCATGCGGTAGAAATGGCGTTCTCCGGGATGAACTTCATTGGTGGTAAGGTACCACTGTTTTCTGTCGCGAGACAAACGGGCGTCGCTTACTTCGAATTTGCCGCTGGTGAGGGCCCGGCGCTCGCCGCTGTGAATGTCGACGGTGTAGAGGTGGGAGTACCCGCTAATTTCCGACTGAAACCATACCCGGCGATTGTCGGGCATCCAGCCCACATTCCCGGGATAGAAGATCCAGCCGGAAATGCCCGGCCCGCCGATCCAGGCTTCGTCATGCTGGCGGCCGAGCACCCGTAGCGCGCCGTCGGCGGGGTCGAGCAGGAGGATCCAGCGGTCCTTGTTGTCTGCCGCGCGTCCGACCATCAGGGCGTGGACACCATTATCCGACCAGTAAGGGCCGTAAAGAATGACACTGCGCGCTTGCTTCTGCTCCACTTCGAGGGAATCACCCGGCGCCAGATCATCCGGCCGTTCGTAGATGCCGGGTAGGGAGTCGGTTGGGGCGTAATAGACCGTATCCGCTTTGATGTCGTAAATCCCGAATTGATAATGGTCCTGCGGGCTGCCCACCTTGGGGCGGGCCGACAGTTCGCCGGTGTAGCCGTCTTCCCGCACATAATCCGGCACGTTGGTGCGGCGGACGCCGGAGGCATCTGCCACCAGCCGGAAGGTGACGTATCGTTCGTCGGGGCTGAGACGGGGGGCTTCCACCCGTTGGTCGCCTAAATAGATCTCGCGGGGGCGGGCCGGTTCCGCCGCCCGGCGGTTGCGCTTGGCCCGCTCTTCCCGCTCCCGCCGTTCACGCAGCACTTTAATCAGGCCGGCTTCCTCCTGCTTCAACCAGCGATCGTTGGCATTCTCCGGCTCCGTTTCCTCGCGGGGTTTATTGCCGCTGCGGAAATCAGTGATCTGCCGGACCAGCCCGTCGGTGCGCCGCCAGGCATAGAGATTACGCTCGCGGGTAAAGACGATCTCCTCCTCATCATGAGTAAAGACCGGATCGCTTTCCGCCTCGACGGTCTCGGTCAGGCGGCGAATCTTTCCTTTCGGCACCTCCTGCAGAAAGAGATCGCCGTCTTTCGCATACACCCGGGCGCTGTAGGCGCGGTTGTATGCGCCGCCAAATGCCGGCAGCTGGGCCCGCTCCGCCGGTGTGAGCTTGCGCGGTTCGCCGCCCTCACGGGAAACCACGTAGAGAGAATCGGCGTCGGCATGTTCCGGATTCCACGAAAAATAGATCTGGCGACTGTCTTCCGACCAGTTGATATCCTCGCCCGGCAGGCTGCCCACCGAGGTCAGCGGGTCCGCCATAATCTGCGGGATGGTAAGGGTTGAAGACGTGTCTGCTTCCTGCGCCTGCAAGCTTGCCGTCAGCAGCATCAGTGCGCCAAGCACCATAATTCGTTGACATCGCTGGGTATATTGCATCGATACATTCTCCCGAGTTTATAAGATTAGCAGTACTCTGTTGGAGTAAGGTTGTGTAACAAATTTCTCAAAGGCGGGGGGGAAGATTGGTTCTGTAGCGCAAGATTATTCCCCACCTTAATAAGGAGGGGACCGATTGGCGCAGCGTCCAGCAAGCCGATCAGGGGCGGTTACACGCGTGGCAACCGCCCCTGCGCCGTTCGCTGAACGCTTCACGGCCCTGTCCCCTCCTTACCAAGGTGGGGAATAGTTCGCGACAGAATACTTGCTTCTTAAGCAAATTTATCGCGGTTATTATAATCGAAAATTGCCACTAACCACTGAGCATTAAGCATTTACCATTAAGTTGCGCAGAAGGCCGCACCAGGTAATCCGTGGATGAATCAGTTCCTACCGCGCGTCCAGGGTCATCTCCAGCGCCAGTGGCTCTTCGCTCTCGCCGCGCAGCACCAGCACCGTTACCTGGTCGCCGGGTTTATATTTACCCAGACAGTAGGTATAATCGTAGATCGTCTTCACCTCGGTTTCGCCGAATTTGATGATGATGTCGCCGGCCTGCATCCCGGCTTTGGCGGCGGGTCCGTCGTCCTTGACTCCGGTGATGCGCATGCCTTTGGGATTGTCGCTATAGTCCGGGATCACCCCGCTGGAGACCCGGAAGGTCATGCGCTGGCCCTGGCGGGCGTCGGTCTTGACTTTCACGAATTCGGGACGCTTTTTATACTCACCGACCGTTTCCACGATGTCTCCGGCAAATTCCACCACCGTATCCAGCCCGGCATAGTTGATCTTGTCCCAGGTGTCCGAGGGACGGTGATAATCGTCGTGCAGCCCGGTAAAGAGGTTGATCACCGGAATATTGCGGGCGTAGAAAGAGGCATGGTCGCTGGGGCCGAAGCCGTCGGCGGTTTTCGATACCTGCAGCTCGTAAATCGCGCTGAGGGAATCGATCAGGCTGTCCCAGCTCGGAGAAGTGCCGGTGCCGGTGATGTTGATCTTGTGCTCATTGACCCGCCCGACCATATCCATGTTGACCATCAGGATGGTGTTTTCCAGGGGCACCGGAGGATTTTCGCAATAATGGGCGGAGCCAAGCAGTCCGATCTCTTCCCCGCTGAAACCGGCGAAGACCACCGGGCGGGGCAGGGGGGCTTTGGCGATATCGGCAGCGACGCCCATCATCGCGGCGGTGCCGGAGGCGTTGTCGTCGGCGCCGTGATGGATCATCGGCTCGTCACCACTGTAGCGGGAGCCGCCCAGGTTGCCCCAGCCGAGGTGATCATAGTGGGCACCCACCACAATATACTGATCCTTGAGGCTGTCGACCGTGCCCGGTACATAACCCACCACGTTATAGGTCGGTTTCTTGATGAAATCCAGGCGGGCGATCAATTGTCCGGAAGCGCCTTCCAGAGCAAAACTGTGCGGAGCCATATCCCCCTGGATCGCTGCTTCCAGATCCGCCAGTTTTTTCCCTTCCGGCAGCAGGGCGTCGACTGCGTCGCGCTTGGCGTGAAGCGCCACCACCCCGGCCCTGGCGTTGCCGGTGCGAACGTTCAGTTCCATCAGTTCATCTTTCAAGTCGCCGGAACTGACTGCGATCACCCCGATGGCGCCTTTCTCCTTGGCGTTGCGCAATTTATAGTCCAACTCGGCATACTGCCCCAACTTGCCGTGGGGATTTTCATAATCGGGGCTGCCGCGCAGCACCAGCACGATTTTGCCGGTCACATTCAGTCCGGCATACTCGTCAAATTTTTCATCTTCCGCGCTGATGCCGTAACCTGCAAACACCAGGCCGCCGCTGGCGGTGTCATTCTCGGAGGAGGTGAGGGGGATGTACTGCACTTCCGGCTGCCATTCGCTTTCCGTGCCGTCAATGTTGAAAGCGGCGCGGTTGCCTTCGCCAAGTTTCACTGCGGTGGTGACTTCGAACTTCTGAAAATAGTCGCCGTCAAATTGCTTTAACCCGGCTTTCTTGAATTGATTACGAATATATTCGGCGGCTTTCAGGTTGCCTTCGCTACCGGCGCCGCGGCCTTCCAACTCATCTGCCGCCAGGAATTTTACATGCTTTTCGAGCTGCTCCTGCTGGGTCTGCGGTTCGCTTTCACACTGACAGGACGACAAGAATACTAAAAACAATATCGCCATCCCGGGCAGCAAAATCCGCCATCCACTGCGGATAGACGTTTTCATAAATCGGGTCATTGTATAGACTCCATTTTTGGGTTGAAAAATGTTATATTCCACTATTGTTATATAGCCAGCGATAAATATAACAAATTTTTCGGAGAATATAAGCGGTAAGATGTTTTTTTTCTACGAATGGATGCTGGATGCTGGATGCTGGATGCTGGATGCTGGATGCTGGATGCTGGATGCTGGATGCTGGATGCTGGAAAGGAACATTTTCTACGGGCACTGTCAAGCACTTTTTTTAAAGTCTCCTTTATCCTTCATCCTTCATCCTTTTTATCCCGCATCTTTGAAAGTATAAATTGGTCGTTCAAAGTAGCGATACCCGGAGGGAGAGATGCCGGCTGAAGGTATTAGTAAAGGAAATGACTTTTGTAACGATTCAGCCCACGAAACACATGAAAGCATTCTTTTCAGGCATTTTAGTTTATTTCGCGTGTTTCGTGGGCTGAATCGTTACGAACTTTTAGACCCGGGCGGCGTTTATGGAAATCTGGTGCGGGAATTTGAAATCGATTGTATATTGATCCTCAGTCAATGGATTTGCGGAGATGGATGATCGGGTTCTATAAAAGAACAGATTCCTCGGCTGAAGCCTTCGGAATGATGCCGTCGCCGTCATTCCGAAGGCTTCAGCCGAGGAATCTGTTGGTGCTCAAAGATTGCGTGTGAGAAAATATAAAATAATAGCCGTACATAACATTAAATCAACCCAAACCTCAAGGAGCAAGTATGGCAAGATTCACGATCACCGTTTTTATCCTGGCAGCCCTGCTGTTGGGAAGCTGCACCAAAGATTCCACTCCGGTGAATACCGGCGATATCGATTATGATACCGTTACCGACATCAGTTATGCGACCCACGTACAGACGATCCTGAATGAGTATGCGACCATCCTGCAAGCCGCCGGGCTATTCCCGGAAGGGCTGGTGATGGATTCCTGGCAGAACCTGATTCGCGGCTGGAAGCACGGAGAGGTGCTGATTCCCTATGATGCCGAGAACAGCCTGCTGATCGAGCTGACCGCCAAGCAAAACTATGCCAATCCGCTGCGCGCCGATAAGCTCGGCCTGCTGCGCCGCTGGATCGATGCTGGCGCTAAAAACGACGCCGGCGAGGTGCCGTACGCGAATTCTACCGACCTGCTCTTTGTCTGCAGCCAGGGCGAAGCGATCGTGAATGTGATCGAGACCAACGCCAAACTGGTAGTGCGCAATATCCACCTGACCGATTACGGGATCCCCGCCCTGGCCAAACCCCATCATATCGAATTCTCCCCCGATGGGCAGTACTGGTATGTCAGCTGTATCGACAACAGTGTCAACAAGATCCTCAAGTTCACCACCGGCACCTACGAGTTGATGGGCGAAGCCACCACCGATATTCCCGCGCTCCTGGCCCATCATCCGACAGAGAATATCCTCTATGTCTCGCGTTTTATGCAGGATAACAATCTCAACTCGATTTACGCTCTCAATACCGAAACCATGCAGCCGATCGATAATGGAAACGACGGCGACATCCTGCTGCCCGGGGTGCTGTCGGTGCCCCATGCCATGACCATCGACCATACCGGCAATTATGCCTATACCGCCAGCTTTACCGAGGATGCATTTGTGGTGATCAACAATGCCACCAAAGAGTTTGAGGAAGCGATTCCCCTGGGCCTGGATAAGACCCCGCTGCAGGGCACCGTTTCCCCGGATAACCGCAAGGTTTATCTCTCCTGCATCGGCACCGGGGAGATTGCGGTGATCGATATCAGCGATCCCGCCAACCGCAGCCTGGAGGGATTCATCACCGTGGGCGGGGCCCCCTGGCACTCGGTGTTCAATGGAAGCGGCAGCAAGTTCTACGTCGCCAATTTTATGATGAACAAATTCTCGGTGATCGACGTGGCCGGCGCGACGGTGCAGACCTACGGCGCCGGCGACGGTTCCGACGGGCTCTCCCAGCCCCATGGCATTGCGATCTCCCACGACAACAATTATGTGTTCATCGCCAGCCGTAACACCAGCGGGGGATATGTGCCGGCCTTCGATTTTGGCGACAATGCCCTGATCGGCACCGTCACGGTGATCAATACCGCCAGCAATGCCATCGAAAAGGTGATCGAGATCGAGAACTTCGGCTCCGGCATGCGCCTGCTGCCGCAGTGAACTTGGACTCCGGGCGCAACAAAAACCGGGGCGCGGGTGGTTGGATAGCACATATGAGCGTTTTCCGGTTTTTGTTGCGCCCGGAGCCTGGGAGTTCGAGGGCGTTCGGTATATCCGTACGCGTTTCTCACTCTCGCTCTTCTCGTTCCACGCTCTGCGTGGAACGTCATTCCCGACGCTCTGCGTCGGGGCAGTCGTAATGCGAATCATGAGTTGAAGTAAAAAGCCGCAATTTGCTGCTATCGAAGCCGTAACATCCCCCTCTTTCCCCCTTCGAAGGGGGAGAAAGGGGGATGCAAGTGTTTACCATCAACCAGGAACCCTTCGGAGTATCATGAAATTTTTACCCGTCTTACCCGCTTTAACCACCCTGCTACTCCTCGCACTGCTCTCCTCATGCGACAAAACCTCCACCGACCCAAAAGATCCTCCCGGGGGGCAGGTGGATTCTATCGCGCTTTATCGCAGCGTGTTCACCGATCCGGCACGCTGCGCTTCCTGCCATCCCAGTCATTACGAGGAATGGCAGACCTCGATGCACGCCTATGCCATGACCGACCCGGTGTTTCTTACCCTGACTGAGATCGGCCAGCAGCGCTCCAACAATCAACTCGATCAATTTTGCGTGAAGTGCCACAGTCCTTTTGCCACGCTGTTGAAAGAGGTCCCGCCGGGTTTTGATCCCACCGGGCTTTCAACTCTGGCAAAAGCCGGGATCAGCTGCGATGTCTGTCATCTGGTGAAGGTGCCGGAAATCCGGCGGGGGGAGAGTTTCAGCAAGTTTAATCTCGATGGCGTGCGCCGCGCCAGCATCGCCGATCCGGAGCCCAATAGTTTTCACGAGTCTGAATTTGACCATGCCTATGGTTTCTCGGATATCTGCAGCGGCTGCCACGATTTGCTCTCGCCCGACCGCAGCCGTTTTCTAGAGACCACCAATACCGAATGGGATGACAGCCCCTATGTGGCGATGGGCGTAGAATGCCAGGATTGCCACATGCCGGCCTACCGCGGGACGGCTGCCATCGGCGGCCCGGTGCGCGACAATGTGCATCGCCACTATTTTGTGGGGGTGGATTATCCGCTGGTCGATTTTCCCGGCAAGGCGGAAACGATCGCCGCGGTGGGACAACTGCTGGAAAATAGCGTCACCCTGACGGTGAGCGCTCCGGGCAGCGTGGCCGCCGGCGATACCTTTTCGGTGCAGGTACGCATCAAGAACGACCGCACCGGGCATGATATTCCCTCCGGCTCGATCTTTGAGCGCCAGATGTGGGTGGAGCTGATCGTGCGCAACGCCCTCAGTGGTGAGGTCTATTTCAGCAGCGGGCTGCTCGACGGCAACGGCGACCTGCGCAATCATCACAGTGAGGAAGTGGTCAATGGCATCGTGGCGGAAGACAGCGCCCTGGCGCTGTTCAACGGCATTCCCCGGGATGACAGCGGGCAGGAGACGCTGTTCTTCTGGGAGGCCAAATCGGTGCAGCGCAACACCATCGAAGCGTTTAAATCCGCCATTATCCGTTATCCCCTCACCGCCCCGGGCCAGCCGGCCGATCTGGAAGCGGCGGTGCGGCTGCGCTTCCGCTCCTTCCCGCCCTACGTCTTCCGGGCGATCGGCCAGGAAGCCCTGCTCCCCGAACTGCGCATCTTCGACATGGCCTCCGCCCTACAAACCATCACTGTCAACTAAAGGTGTCTGATAATGCTGTCTTTTTTGAAAACTTTCATTAAGCGAATATTCCGCACTCCGCACTCCGCACTCCGCATTCGGTCATTGGCGCTGCCGCACGTCATAGGTCCTTCAGCCGTCATTGGTCCTTCGGATGTCATTGACCTTTGGCGTCATGGGGCTTCGCCGTCATTGGCCCTTCGCGCGACATTGGCTATTGGCAAATCCGTTTCGCTCCACGCGCTACGCTCCACGCTCCACGGTTTCCATTCCGCACTCCGCACTCCGCACTCCGAAATCGAAAAGTTCCGCACTCCGCATTCCGCACTCCGCATTCCTACTCCTGGCGGTTCTGACCCTCAGTGCTTTCTCCCAGCCCTTCACCTTCCAGCGCCAGATTGTGCCGTTTCCGGTGCAGGATCTGGCCGGCGATCTTTACGCCCTGCCCTTCACCGGCGGAATGAACCGGCCGGTGCTGCAGTTGGTCGATATCGACGGTGATGAGGCGCCGGATCTGTTCGTGCAGGACCGCGCCAGCCTGCTGACCTTCTTCCGCAATACCGGCACCCCGCAGGCGTATGAATTTGAATGGGTGACCGATCAATACGCCGATCTGGAGGTGGGCGACTGGTTCAAGTTTGCCGATGTCGACGGCGACAACGATCTCGATCTCTTCGCGGAAAAACCCTTCGGGAGCATCCGCTACTACCGCAACGACGGCGATGCCCAGAACCCGGCCTTTGTGCTGGCCCGCGATGAACTGCGCGATGCCGCCAATCAGCCGATCAATGCCGATGATCTCAGCATTCCCGACTGGGCCGACCTGGACTGCGACGGGGACCTGGAGCTGTTCCTGGGCCGGATATTGAATGGGACGGTCACGATGTATGATCTAACCGGGTTTACCCCGGATAATGTGCCGATCTACACTTTTGTCACCGACACTTTCCAGAGCTTGACCATCCTCACCGGCGGCGGCGACCGGCCGGCCGGAAATGCCGCTAATCCGCAGCTTCACGGTGCCAACTCGCTCAGTTTTGCCGATATCGACAACGACCAGGACAATGATCTCTTCTGGGGCGATTTCTTCGCCAACAGCGTGCTTTTTTTGGAGAACAGCGGCAGTTGCGCCACTCCGGATATCGCGATCGCCTTCGAGCAATATCCTCCCAATGCGCCGGTCCTGACCGGGGGCTACAATGTGCCGCGCTTTGCCGATATCGACAGCGATGGCGATCAGGATATGTTCGTCGGCGTGCTGGGCGGGGCCGGTTCGCGTATCATCGACCTGGCAGAGAATCTGTACTTTTACGAAAATACCGGTTCCCCGTCCCAACCTACATTTACCCTTAGTACCCGTCAGCTTATTAATAGCATTGATGTGGGGCGGAATTCCATCATCCGGCTGGTTGATATCGACAGCGACGGCGATCTCGATCTGTTCCTGGCACCGCAAGAGGATTTGGCGTCGCCCAACCATTCCAACAGCCGACTGCACTATTACCAAAATATCGGAGGCGCCGCCAATCCGCAATTCAAGCTGGTCAACACCAATTATCTTCAGTATGACAAACAATACGATACCAATTATGCACCGGCCTTCCTGGATCTGGACGGCGATAGTGACCTCGACCTGATAGTGGGAAAATATGACGGCAAGCTGAGCTATTTCCGCAACGATGGCGATCCGCAGCATCCTGATTTGGTGCTGGTTTCTGAGAATTACGGGGGAATCGACATCGGCAATAACAGCAATCCGGAATTTGCGGATATCGATGCCGACGGAGACCGCGATCTGTTCATCGGTGAATATAACGGCAACCTCAATTTTTACCGCAATACCGGTACGGTCGCCAATCCGGTTTTCACCCTGGAAAGCAATGATTACTTCGGGATTGATGTGGGAGATTACAGTTGTCCGCGCTTTACCGACATCGACGGCGACAATGATCTCGACCTGCTGGTGGGCAGCGACAATCAGGGAATTTCATTTTACCGCAACACCGGCACGCCGCAAGCGGCCAACTTCGTGCCCGATGCAACCCTCAGCTTCCCGCTGCATCTCTTCACCTCGCCGCAACTTGCCGACATAGACGCCGACGGCGATCTCGATATGCTCAGCGGCAGCGACGGCGGAGGGATCATTTATTACGATAATCGCGAAATCGTCGCCGGTGTCGAACCGGCCCCTGGCGGAGGTGATTTCCCGGAAACATTCCGGCTGTTAGGCAATTATCCCAATCCGTTCAATCCGGAGACGGTGATCCGTTATCAGTTGTCAGTGGTCAGTGAGGTGGAATTGGCGGTTTATGATCTGCTGGGCCGAAAGATTGTGAACCTGGTAGGTGCCCGTCAGGCAGCCGGGGAGTACCGGGTGCAGTGGGATGGGCGGGATCAGGCCGGGCGCTCGGTCGTTTCCGGAGTTTATATCTACCGGCTGAGCGTGGGAGGAACTGCGCAGAGCCGGAAGATGATTTTGATGCGGTGAGGAATCGAATGCGGAATGCGGAGTGCGGAATGCGGAATGAAAGACGTGAGGCGAGGAGCGCTTGCAGGTGCTGTCATTGCGAGCCGCGTTGTATGCGGCGCGGCAATCTCCCGCGGTGGGCTGCCAACGTGACTGCAGGAATTGCAGGTGCTGTCATTGCGAGCCGCGTTGTATGCGGCGCGGCAATCTCCCGCGGTGGGCTGCCAACCTGGCTGCAGACGTAGTGGTCACACGGGTACCCACAATCCAACAACCGTTGGAAGCCCCATGCAGGAGATTGCTTCGTCGCTTCGCTCCTCGCAATGACAGCTCAAATCCCTTGACGCCCGCAGGGCCAATCACGGCGAAGCCCAATGACATCCAAAGGATCAATGACGCCCGCAGGGCCAATGACGGCGAAGCCCAATGACATCCGAAGGATCAATGACGCCCGCAGGGCCAATCACGGCGAAGCCCAATGACATCCGAAGGATCAATGACGCCCGCAGGGCTAATGACGCGCGTTAGCGCCAATGATAATATCTTAATTGCGACAACGAAAAAGAGGTCCCGCATGAAACCGCTTGTATGCTCAATTCTCTTTATCCTGTTCAGTGTGCCAATATTCGCCCAGCAAACCGATCTACCTCATTACCTGACCCCGGCGGAGCAGGCGTTGTATGGTACTTACCAGGCGCCGGTCTCTCCGGAGGCGATCCCCACCCCGCCCCCGGGGCCGGTGCGGGCGATGGCGGAATGGGAGGAACTGCACGGTCTGCTGCTGACCTGGACTTTCCAACCCAATATCCTGCGCCAGATCGTCGACGCCGCCCAGGAAGAGGGGATGGTTTATATCGTGTGCAGCGATTCCAACAGCGTGAAGAGCTACCTCAGCAACGGGGGGGTGCCGCTGTATAATATCGAATTCATGATCGAGCCCTTCAACTCTATCTGGAGCCGCGATTACGGTCCCTGGCACGTTTATGCCGAAGATAGCGACAGCCTCTACGTGATCGATTGGGTCTACAACCGCCCCCGCCCGCTGGATGACCTGATCCCTACTGCCATGGCCCTGCGCCGCAGCCTGCCGATCTACGAAGCGACGGTCGATCCCTACCGCCTGGTGCATACCGGGGGCAACTTTATGGTCGACGGCTTCGGCACCGCCTTCTCTTCTAAGTTGATTCTGAACGAGAATCCCGGCAAGTCCGAGGAGATGATCAATGATATCGTGCAGGCTTATTTGGGCATCAACCGCTATATCAAGATGGATAATCTGCCCTACGATGTGATCCACCATATCGACATGCACATGAAGCTGCTCGATGAGGAAACCCTGCTGGTGGGTGAGTATCCTCCCGGAGTGGCCGACGGGCCGCAGATCGAGGCCAATCTGAATTACATCTTGGAAAATTTCAAGACCGCTTACGGGCGCGATTTCCAGGTGGTGCGCATCCCGATGCCGCCGGATGCTTTTGGGCGCTATCCCAATACCGGGGGCGATTACCGCACCTATACCAATTCGATCATCGTTAACCGCACGGTGATCGTGCCCACCTACGAGCTGCAGTACGACACCACCGCCCTGCGCATCTACCGGGAAGCGATGCCTGGCTACAACATTGTGGGGGTCAATTGTAATGCGATCATCCCATCCCTGGGCGCGATCCACTGCATCGTCAAGGAATTAGGGGCGCGCAATCCGGTGTTGATTGCCCATGCCCGCATCCTCAGCGCGGCGGACAGCAGCGCCGGCTATCCGGTGGAAGCGCGGATCCGCAGCGCCGGGGGCATCGACAGCGCCACGGTTTATTGGACGGCCGACACCTCCCTGGGCTTCAGCGCGTTACCGATGAGCACCGCCGCCAGCGATTCTTTCACGGCAGTAATTCCGGCCCAGCCGGGAGGCCGCACCATTCATTACTACATCGCCGCCAACGCCGTCAGCGGCAAAACCGCCACCAAACCACCGGTAGCGCCGGAAGGACACTATCAGTTCCCGGTGGAGATCACCAGCGGGCTGGCAGCCCATCATCCGCGGCCGGCAGAAGATTTCCGTCTGGCGCAGAACTATCCCAATCCGTTCAATCCATCCACAGTGATCAGTTATCAGTTGTCAGGGATCAGTGAGGTGAGGCTGGCGATTTACAATTTGTTGGGCGAGAAAATTGCAACCCTGGTCGATACCCGCCAGAATGCCGGAAATCATCAGGTGCAGTGGAACGGCCGGGATCAATCCGGAAAGCCGGTCAGCTCCGGTGTGTATCTTTATCGCCTGGAAGCGGGTGGAGGGGCGTCGAGCCGGAAGATGATTTTATTGCGCTAGATGAATTGCACACAGATTACGCAGATTTGACAGATTTCCGCAGATTTAAAAACTGGGGCATGGTTACATGGTTAAAAGAATATCTGTGAACTTTGTCAAAGTCAATCAAAAATAAATGCTTACAGCAATGTAACCATGTAGCAATGTAAAAAGTCGTATCTGTGTAAATCTGTCAAATCTGTGGAATCTGCGTGCCATCAAACAGCCTGTCAATCCACTCCCAACTCCGAAAACTGCTGATTTAATATCGGATACCGCCGCCAGTTGTGGTAATCATAGTGCCACCATTCTGCAGGATAATTCGCAAACCCTTCTGCCTCCATCGCCCGGCGCAGCAGTTCCCGGTGATAGCGCTGCTGCGAGGTGCCGCCGGGATATTCGGGATAGGCGCGGTCGGTGAATTCATCATAGCCGCTGACCATCTCCACCGGGCGGCCATCGGCAAGCGTGTACAGGGTGAGGTCGACCGCGCAGCCCCGGTTGTGGCGTGAACCGTGCTTGGGATTGGCGACGAAGATCTTCTGGCTTTCCGGAGTGGCATCCCAGAACATTTTGGTGACATACCACGGGCGGTAGGCGTCGTGGATCAGCAGGCCGTAGCCTTGCGCCTGGAGGCGTCGCTCTACCCCCAGCAGCGCTTCCGCGGCGGGGCGCTGCAGGAAAGCCCGGGGTTGATCGTAAAACTGCGCGCCCATGAAATTGTTGGTTGTGGCATATCGGATGTCCAGGTGAATGGTGCTGTCCAGTGATTGGACTTCCACCAAATCCGGTGTTAGAAAATCGCCGGATTCCGCCGGAGGACGGGCCTTCAGGGCGGCCGCGCGCAGCGTCTCCAATGGCTGCTGCGGATCGATGCGGAAAGTATCGCCGGAAAGTCCCGCCGGGCGGCGGCGGAAGACCACGCTGGCCGCTTCCACCTGGGTGGCGATGCCCTGTTCATCACGGGTAAAGATCAACTGCTCTCCATGATATAGGCCGTAATCGGGAAATGCGTAGACGTCCGGGGAGATCTCCTCCAGGGGATAAAAGAAGAACCATTCGATCAGGGCGTAGAGCCGCCCATGTTTTTCCAGGATATACAGCGTGTTATGGTCCCAGCCATATTCGCCGATTAACCCTTCCCAACGGGGCGGCGGGGGAGGGGGGAGCATCTCCGGGCGGCGCTGGAAGCGAACGCCGTCAATCAGCAGGCTGCCGTCCGCCTGGGGAAGGAATGAGTGGCCGTAAGAAAGGCGATCGTCCAACAGCAGGGTGTCGCCGAACTGCATCAAGCGGTTGCGCTCATTGGCGTAAAATGCGTAGAGCCGGCCATCGCGTGCTTCCAAATCGACGATCTCCTCTCCGCTGTGATAACTGCCCGCCAGAGTCTGCACTGTCTGACTGTCCGGCGGAGCGGGGGGGCGGAACTCGGGCAGCGGCTTGCCGGCTTGCTTCGCCAGCAGCAACTCGAAGGCGTAATCGTTGATGCGGCCGGCCACGATGTTGGCACAATCGTTGGTGATGATGGTGACCGCCCCCAGCCGTGCTTCCGGCAGCACCGCGATCTGGGTGGCGTAGCCGTACATCACCCCGCCGTGGCGTACCTGGCGGTATTCGTGGAATTTAGACACATAGAAGCCCAGGCCGAAACCATATTGCTGTCCCGCATCGGCATACTGGATTTGCCACATTTTTTCCAGAGTTTCCGGCTGCAGCAGTTGGCCGTTTTCCCCCTGTCCATGGCGGATGAGCATTTTCATGAATTGGCCGAGATCGTTGACGGTGGCGTACATTCCCGCTGCCGGAACCATACCCAACTGAAAAGTGGGCGCGGGAAAAACCCGACCTTCATAGGTCCACATGTAGCCGGTCGCGAGACGGGCGGACACTTCCGGCAGTGGGGTGTAGTCGCTGCGGGTCATGCCGATCGGCGCCAGCACCTTCTGCCGCATGTGCTCGGCAAAGGGGCGCCCGGCGACTTTCGCCAGCGCCAGACCGGCTACCGACACCGCGGCATTGGAATACTTGGTGCGGGTCTCCGGCTGGTACACCAGCCGGGTGTGGTTGAGGCTGGTCACCAGCTCTTCCAGCGACGGCTCGGTGGGGTCGAAATAATGTCCCACCGGAGGCTCACGTACCAGCCCGGAGCGGTGCGACATGATCTGGCGCAGGGTGATGGGTTTGTCGAATGGATTTTCCGGATGAAAGCCGGGCAGATAGGTGTTCACCGGCGCATCGATATCCAGCTTGCCCTGCTCCTGCAACTGCATCACCCCAATGGCGGTGAACAGCTTGGAGAGGGAGGCGATGCGGTAGACCGTGCCTCCCCCGGCGGGGGTCTTGCGCTTGGGATCGGCCAGGCCAAATCCATGCGACCAGATCAGGGTATCCCCGGCCACCAGGGCGATTGACACGGCACTGAGTTCCTTGTCGGTCATCTGTTGCGCAATCGCTGCGCTCAAGCGCTCGGCAACGGCCTCATATCCCGTGTGCGGCGCAATGTTCTCCGGATCCGGAGACGATTGGGAAGATTTGCAGGCGCTGAAAAAGCAGAGCACCGCTGTCAGGCATATCCAGCTGAAAAATATGGAAGATCTTTGCAAGTTTCGCAATAAAGTAGATTGTCTCATCAGTTTTACTCGAATCGTTTATCCCATCATGAAATTAGTTGCTTTACCATGACCCTGCGGGCGTCACTGGGCTTCGCCGTCATTGGCCCTGCGGGCGTCATTGATCCTTCGGATGTCATCGGGCTTCGCCGTCATTAGCCCTGCGGGCGTCATTGATCCTTCGGATGTCATCGGGCTTCGCTGTCATTGGCCCTGCGGGCGTCATTGATCCTTCGGATGTCATTGGGCTTCGCCGTCATTGGCCCTGCGGGCGTCATTGATCCTTTGGATGTCATTGGGCTTCGCCGTCATTGGCCCTGCGGGCGTCATTGGTTATTGGTAAATCTGTTTCGCTCCACGCTCCACGTATTTCATTCCGCATTCCGCACTCCGAAATCCGCACTCCGCACTCTGCACTCCGAAATCCGCACTCCGAAATCCACACTCAATTCCCCTTTCCGTAAAGCGCCGTCTCACTCGCCAAAAACCACCCCTTCAGCGCAATCCGGCTAATGATATAGATTTGCCCGATCAGAAAAACCAGCATGATGGTGATCCAATAGCTTTGCCCGGCGCCGGGAGCGATCAGCCAGTAGCACCCCAGGCAGAGCAGCCAGATGGTCCCCAACAGCAGATGCAGGCCCAGAGTGCGGAAGGGATGGCGCAGGATGAACTCCAGGGCCAGGAGCGGTGCGTTCTGGAGCTGTTTCAACGGGACGTCGTGCCGCATCGCCGCAATTTTACTGTAATCGAGCACCAATTGGATCAGCAGCACCGGTATCCAGACCAGGGCATATTTCCCCAGGGTGTAATAAAAGACCGGGCGTTCGTCGATCATCTCCCGGGTAAATTGTTCGACCAGAGAATTCAGCAAAGGCAATAGAACGGTAAAGATCAAGATATATAATATTCCCGCACTGGCGGCCAGGAGGAGGAATCGCAAAAACAAACGTTCCGCGTCCCGGAAAAATTCACCGCGGTCGCTACCGAACAGGCTGATAAACCCGGCGGAAAAAAACACCCACATCCCCCAATAGAGCAGGCCCAGCCAGTAGATGCCTCCGGGATGATTAAATATCTCACCTTGCAGCAAGGCATCCAGTCCTTCAAACACTGCCCCGATGCCGGTGACGGCGGGCCGGAAGGTGGCGGAAACCCCCTGCGCCTGGGCGGAAAAACCACGATACCAGGCATCGTTAAAGCCTTCCCGCAGGGTTTCCGCCGCGGCGCTATTGCCCAGGGAAGCGCGGATATCCGTAGCGACAAAGCTCCCCAGGATCAGCGCCAGGATCAGGTTTAATCCGTAAATCACCAGCACATATCTGCGCCGGGCATAGATGTTTTTTCCACCTTCGCGGAATGCTTGCCAGGTTTTCATTTTTATGTTGGCCTCTCTTTTTAGCACAGCAATCGAAATTCTTTATGTCTGAAATCAGTTGTTGGTTATTGGGCATTGGTCCTTGGCAAAAACCCAAAACCCAATACCCAAAAGCACACAACCAACCATCGGTGGCGATGCAGTCTTATCCTGGCTCAGGAAAAAAACGCCATAAACTCCAGCAGATTCTGCAGCCAGACCATCCATTTGGAGGCCCACTTGAAGGCGGCGGCATTACGTTGGGGTTTATTGACCCAGCTGTTGTTGGCATAGTTGACATCCAGCATCAGCTTATGATCCGGATCAACCGTCACTTTGACCAGCCGGTCCGGCCGGATATAGCGGAAGACCTTCCAGCGCTCCCGGCCATCCCAGCTTTCCAGCAGGGTGTCGCCATTGGCAAAGATCAGCTGCACCTCCACCGGAAATATCGCCTCGCCCCAGCGGCGTATGTATGCCTCGTTGAGAAAGCTGGAGGTCTCCGCTGTGCCATTACCCGATCCGTCAAAAAACTGGCGTTCGCCGTTGCTCTGCCAGTAGCCTTTCAGCGGTTGGGATGCTTTGCTCTTTACTTCTCCGACCCCATAATCGAAGAGATCGGCGCTGCCATAGGCCTGGTCAAAAAACCATTTCATATCCCGACCGCTGACCTCATTGACCACAGCAAAGAAATCTGCCGGCCGGGGATGGCGGAACTGCCAGCGCTGGAAATAGGTAGACAGCACCTTCTGAAACGTCTCCCAGCCGAGGTAATTCTCCAATGTCTGTAGCATCAGGGCCGGCTTGTTGTAGGAGTTAAGGCGGTAGCCCCCCGGCCCGTAGCGCCAGGAAGGCACCGCCATTGGATCGCGCTTGAAATCGGAATAGAAGCCGCCGTAAGGATCGGCCCCGCCGGTGCGACTGAGGATCTCCACGCCGGAAAATACATAGGGCAGGAATCCCTCCAGGTAGCGTTTGCTCAATTCCCGGGGCGGGTAGCATTCGCGGAGAACCCGTTGCTGGGCGTAAGAGTTAAACCCTTCATCCATCCAGGCATGATCGAATTCGTTGTTGGCAATAATCCCGTACCAAAACTGATGTCCGGCCTCATGGATGGTCACACTTTCCGGGGAGTAAGTACCGGGAGGGGAGAGCCAACGGGTGCCTCCGGTAAACAGAGTGGGATACTCCATCCCGCCGGAGCCGGATTGGTAGGCGGGATCGATCACCGTCACATGCCCGTAGGGATAAGGCCCGAACCAACTGCCATAATATTTCAGCGCCGCTGCGGTCGATTCTAAATAGCGTTCCTTTTTGTCGAGATGGTCGGGCATCAGCAGCAGGCGCATGTCTACCGGAGGCAGGCCGGGCGATTCGAAGGTCTGGTGAAATTCCTGGAAATGGGGGGTGGTGACCCAGGTGAAATCGTGCACCCGCTCCTGGTAATACTGATGAGTGGTGCTGCTGTCGGGATTGTCGCTGCGGGCGATCTCCCGGCCGGTGGCCCCTACCACCCAGCCGCGGGGGACGGTCAGTTTGACGTCGTAAGTGCCGAAATCCGCATAGTATTCGGTTTGAATGTACTGCTGGCAGTTCCAGAGCCCTTCCGGCTCAAAGACCCCGATCTTAGGAAACCACTGGGCCAGAAAAAAATAATCGCCGATCGCCCCGGTGCGGGCGAAGGTGCGCGGCACTTTGGTTTCCCAGGTGAGCGCCAGGCGGATGGTCTCTCCCGGAAAGACCGGCCGGCGCAGGGGGAGGCGCAACACCGTACGGTCAAATTCATTGCCGTCATTGGGCTGAATGTATTCCAGGGCGGAACTGACCTCTACCTCCGGAAAAAGGGTGTCACCGAGGATCTTCATCGATGAGACCTCGCAATAGGCCCATTCATCATCGCGGTAGTCGTTCCAACCCGACCGGTCATGGTAGCGCACTGAATTCAGAAAAGCGCTTTTATCGTTGCGCCAGGCATTATAATACAGATGAAAGCGCAGGTCGGCGGCAGGCAGGCGGGCGGCGTTGGTCCAGCTTAATTCCATCTGCCCGCTGATCGTTTTCGTTGCCACATCCAGACGCACCTCCATGGTGTAATTGGCGATGCGGGTATGATCGATCCGCTGCAGGATGGAATCGACCGCGGTCAGCAGGCTATCCTGCCGGGCCAGGGCGCTGCCGCTCAGCAAAATCCCGGCGACCAGCAGCAATAGCAACAGGTGGTAACGTAGTTTCATATATCTTCCTCATGTCAAATCTGTGTAATCTGCGTGCAATTGGTCGTCCTGATCACCCTTCCAAAGATTCAATCTCCCACCGCAGATTCTCCCGCGCCTGCTGTTCCGGGGCACCGGCCATGCGGGGGGTGAGGAAGATGCGCTCGCGCTGGAGAAACTCTTCCAGGATGGCGATCCGCTTGCGGCCGTACATGAATGCCGGCACCCAATAGTATTCCTGGCGGATTTCCTTGCTGTACTGGCGGTAGCGTTCCGGCGGCGCGGCCAGGATAGCCAGGTCGGCATCGAGGAAGCACGCTTCATCATCGCTGCCCAGCAGCGGGCGGTGTTCGTGGGTGGCCAGGATCAGCGACTTGACGGTTGCAATCAATGCTTCACCGGCGCCGATCCGGCTCAGCAGCTTTCCGGCAAATTCGGCGCTTTTGGTTTCGTTGTCATCTTTCAGGGTATTATAAACCACATCATGAAACCAGACGGCAAACTGCACCGCCGCCGGGACCCGACGCGCATCATGTTCCGGCTCCAGGAACGCCAGCATCTCGCGGATATGCCGTAAATCATGGTAGTGGCGAGTTGGATGGGAATACTGCTCCGCCAGGGAGCCGAACAGTTTTTCCCGGGCGGCAGGCTTCGGCACATAGGGCGTCAGGAGATGGTGCCAGGCATCCAGCAGCACCTGGCGTTCGTTCAGGTCGATTTGCATAGTAAACCGAATTTCCCCAGTTTTGTGACAAGAGAGAATATCAAATCCGTACCGTTTATGCAAATGATTAATGTTCGAAATGCTTTTTGTTGTCCACGGATTACACGGATTAACACGGATTCTTAGATACATTTCATATTAAGCTTTTTTATAATTACAGATTCCTCGGCTGGCACCTCGGAATGACGCAACGTTGTCATTTCGAACGTCGTTTGTGAGAAATCTATAACCATAAAGAATTAATTCACAGTGCATTAAACCAATTACGCAGGAAATCCGTGCAAATCCGTGTAATCCGTGGATTAAAAATCAGTCAAATAAGCATTATTTTGGTGCGAATATAGTCTTATATTAACTTCGTCTATCATAAAAGGTAAGGAGTGTCAGATGGCTTTGATGAGGCGAGTTGCCGCTATTGGTTTGCTGGGAATCATGTTCTTCTCGATTACTGCGCCGGCCCAGGAGTGGGTGCGGATGATGGAGGATCCCGATGCAAATTTCTACGATATTCAGCGCGAATTCAACGCCTATTGGGAAGGTAAAACCGTGGAGAAGGGTAGGGGCTGGAAGCAATTCAAGCGCTGGGAATATTTTATGGAACCGCGGGTCTTTCCCAGCGGGAAACTCCCTGCCCCGGACCAATCGGCGCAGGCATTCCGGGCTTACATGCGCAGCTACCGCGCGGGTGCCGCTGCTCAGCAAACCGATTATTCCGACTGGACGCCATTGGGCCCGTCATCCTGGCAGAACAGCGGTAGCGGCTACAATCCCGGCATCGGGCGGATCAATTGTTCGGCAGTGGATCCGTTCGACAGCAACATCATCTATGTCGGCGCCCCTTCCGGTGGGCTGTGGAACTCCACCGACGGCGGCAGCAGTTGGCAGACACCTACCGACCAGTTGACGGTGCTGGGGGTTACCAGCGTGGCGATCGATCCCAGTAATCCCGCGACGATCTACATCGCCACCGGCGACGGCGATGCCGGCGATACCTACAGCATCGGGGTGCTGAAATCGACCGACGGAGGCGCCACCTGGAATGAAACCGGCCTCAATTGGGAAATAACCCAGACCCGCCGCATCAGCAAACTGCTGATCCATCCGGATAATTCCGACATCCTGCTGGCCGCCACCAGCAACGGGATCTATCGCAGCACCAATGCCGGTCAGAACTGGAGCAATAGCCGTAGCGGCAATTTTAAAGATATCGAATTCAAGCCGAATGATGCGTCGATCGTCTATGCCGCCGGCACGTCGTTCTTGCGCTCGGCGGATAACGGGATCAGCTTTTCCAGCGTCTCCGGTACGCCCAGTTCCGGAGCGGTCAACCGGCTGGCGATCGCGGTGACCCCGGCCAATCCGGAGTATGTCTATCTTCTGGCCGGTCGAAACAGCGACTCCGGTTTCTACGGTTTGTACCATTCCGCAAACAGCGGGCTCAATTTCTCCCAACGCTCAAACAGCCCGAATATCCTGGGCTATGCACCCGATGGCAGCAGTTCCGGGGGGCAGAGCTGGTACGACCTGGCCCTGGCCGCTTCACCAACCAATCCCGATGAGATCTTCTCCGGCGGGGTGAACATCTGGCGTTCCACCGACGGCGGCTTCAACTGGAACATAAACACCTATTGGATCTACACCGATCCGGCGTATCCTTACGTGCACGCCGATATCCACACCCTGGATTTCCATGGCGACCGCCTTTTTGCCGGCGCGGACGGGGGAATTTTCTACACTGACGACCGCGGCGCCACCTGGACCGATATCAGCGCAGGTATGGCCACCATGCAATTCTACCGCTTTGGCGGTTATCCCGGCGACGCAGGGCTGTTGATCGGCGGTGCCCAGGATAACGGCACCAATCGCTACAACAGCGGGCAGTGGTACCACGTGCTCGGCGCCGACGGGATGGAGGCGGCGATCGATTACAGCGATCCGAACATTATGTATTGCTGCATCCAGAACGGCGGCCTGCGCCGCTCTTTCGACGGTGGCAATAGCTGGGGCGACATCACCGGCGGCATCAGCGGCAACGGCGCCTGGGTGACGCCCTATGTGATCGATCCGCACCATCCGCAGATCCTTTACGCCGGCTATAGCAATCTCTGGAAGTCGACCAACCGCGGCAGCAGTTGGAGCCAGATCTCCAACGTGTTCAGCGGCATCAACGCCCTGGCGGTGGCGCCGTCAGATCCGAGCTACATCTATGCATCCAGCGGCGCGACGATCCAGCGCACCACCGATGGGGGGACGAATTGGGAGAACATCTCCGGGGGCCTGTCCGGCTCGGCAATCACCTACATCGCGGTTGCGGATAATGATCCGGAGAAGGTGTGGGTCACCTATTCCGGTTATTCTGACGACAACAAGATCTACCGCACTGCTGACGGAGGCGCCAACTGGGAGAATTATTCCGCCAACCTGCCCAACCTGCCGGTCAACTGCGTGGCAAACCAGCGTGGCGGCATCGACGCGCTTTACGTCGGTACCGATGTGGGAATTTATTACCGCAACAACACCATGAGCGAGTGGATGCCGTTCATCACCAACCTGCCCAATGTGATCGTGCAGGAGCTGGAGATTCACTACGGCAGCGACAGGCTGCGCGCCGCCACCTACGGGCGTGGGATCTGGGAATCGCCCCTGGCCCCCAGCACCGCCGCCATTGCCCATGCCCCGCTGAATGACACCGAAGATACTGTCGGCCCTTATCCGCTGACGGTCACGATCACCCCCGGCACCGCTGGGCTGGTGGGCGATTCGGTGCTGATCAAGTTCGGCACCGGCAGCTTCTCCCAGACGGCGCCGCTGCTGCCATTCGGCAATCCCAATGAATACCGCGGGGTCATCGCAGGACAGGGCAGCGGGGTGAGCATCCAGTATTACATTTCTACTGCCGATTCCCTGGGCTTTCACGTCAACCTGCCGGCCAATGCCCCGGCGGATTATTTCAGCTTCTACGCCGGGCCGGATACAGTGGCGCCGTTGCTGGTGCACAGCAGCGTGCCGTTTGTGGATATCGCCGAGCTGCCCCTGAGCATTCAGGCCGGGGCCAGCGATAACCTGGGCGTCGATTCGGTATGGGTAGAATATACCATCAATGATCAGAGCCAGGCGCCATTCGGGATGCAGCGCAGCGGCGATGAATTCAGCGCCACCTTCCCCTTCGACAGCAGCGATGTGGCGATCGACGACTCGGTGAGTTACCGGATCTTGGCCCGGGATGTGTCTGCAGCGATGAACCAGACCGTCAGCGGGCCGCATGTGTTCGATATCCGCAAAGTGCTCAGCACCATCCAGGTGGTGAACAAAGGCATTCCCGATAATGATCCCTCCGGGATCTCCGACACCCTGCATATCAGCGAACCGGGTTATTCCCTGAAAGACCTGGAAATTTATCTCGATGCGATTCACACCCATACCGGCGATCTGGTGGTGCAGTTGACGGCTCCCAACGGTACGATGCTGACGCTGGTCGACCGTCCCGGCTATCCGGCGACGCCTACCGGCAGCCCCGGGATCCATCCGAAAATCACCCTGGACGACCAGGCGGAAACCAGCATCGAAGATATCGCCTTCAGCGCCGGTCAGCAGGTGCTGGGCACGTTCCGCCCCGATCCCGATCTGCTGGCGAACGTGAACGGCTTTGCCTACAGCGGCGATTGGATCATCACCGTTAGCGATCATAATGCCGGCAGCCCGGGACTGCTGCGTAATTGGGGGATGATTGCCTCCCTCAGTCTGCTGACCGGCATCGCGGACGTAACGGAAAACGACCTGCCCCGGCGCTACCGGCTGGAGGCGAATTATCCCAACCCGTTCAATCCGGCTACGGTCATCAGTTATCAGTTGTCGGTGGTCAGTGATGTGAAGCTGACCATCTACAATCTGCTGGGAGAAAAGGTGGCGACGCTGGTGGATGCCCGGCAGAATGCCGGTAGGCACCAGGTGCGCTGGGATGGCCGCGACCGGAGCGGACGGCCGGTCAGTTCCGGGGTGTACATCTACCGCCTCAAGGCCGGAGAATTTCAGCAAAGCCGAAAGATGATTCTGTTACGTTAATTGCACGCAGATTTCACAGATTGTACAGATTTTCGCAGATTTAACAACTGATATATGGTTACATGGTTAGATGAACTTCTGTGAATATAGTCAAAGTCAAGCAGAAATATATTCTTACAGCAAATTAGCAATGTAACAATGTATAAAGTCTTATCTGTGAAAATCTGTTTGATCTGCGTAATCTGCGTGCAATCAGCAACCTGGAGATCAAAGATGAACTCGCATCCTTCCGCACCGCAATCCCGGATCATCCGCACCAAGCATCCGGTGCAGTACCTCCTGGCAGTCTTTTTATGGATATGCTTTATAGCGCTGACCTATTTTGCCGTGCATGGAGTAATCGGTTGGCGAAATCCGCTGCTGTTCACATTGATGCTGATATTCCTTAGCGGCTGGCTATACCGGCTGCAGTTGGTCATTGAACCGGAAGGTATTGTCTACCGTTCCGGCTGGTTCAAAACCGAACGGCTGGGCTGGGAGGAGATCGGACGGATTCACGTTTTTGCGGAATACCTGCTGGTTTGCCTGCCGGATAAAAAGCGCAGCATTGGGATCAATTATTTCTACTTCCGTCCTCGAGATATGGCCGGAGTGATCCGCGCGATCGTTGCCCACAACCCGCAGGTGCAATTGGATGGGAAGGCGGGGAAGTTGTTGCAGCGGTTTGCGGGGGATGGTTGATGTTGGATAACTATGTTGATGGGTTAATGGGATGATGAGTTAATGGGTTAAAACGTGTTCAGCTATAAGCCTGCTCCGTTGCCAGGTAGTTACCCATCAACCCGTCCACCCATTAACCCATTAACGTTTATTTTAGCTTCACATCGTACAAGAACCCCTACAATTTACACCGCAATTCTTTCCAGCAACGCCTCACGCCGCTCGTGGGTTTGCTGCGACTGCAGATAATCCTCGAAGCTCATCATCCGGTCGATGATGCCGTTGGGGGTCACCTCGATGATGCGGTTGGCCACGGTCTGCATCAGTTGAAGATCATGGGAAGTGAAGATGATGCACCCGGGAAATTCCAGCATCGCGTTGTTCAGGGCGGTGACTGATTCCAGATCGAGGTGGTTGGTCGGCTCGTCCATCAGCAGGAAGTTGGGCTGGGCTAACATGGTCTTGGAGAGCATGCAGCGTACCTTTTCGCCGCCGGAGAGCACGGAGGAGTTTTTATATACCTCATCGCCGGAAAAGAACATCCGCCCCAGGAATCCGCGGATGAATTGTTCGTCTTTCTCGTCCGAATACTGGCGCAGCCAGTTGATCAGGTCGAGATTCTTTTCGCCGGAAAAGTAATGGCTGTTCTCATTGGGCAGGTATTCGCAAGTGATGGTGCTGCCGAAGGTGAGGCTGCCGCTATCCGGCGCAGCTTTTCCGGCCAGCGCCTCAAACAGGGCGGTCAGGGCGGCGGATTCGCTGCCCACCAGGGCGATCTTGTCGCCGTGATTGACCACAAAATCAACATTGCTGAACAGCAGGTTGCCGGCGGGGCCGCGCTTGCTGAGATGTTCGACCCGCAGGATCTGGTCGCCCGGTTCCCGCCCCGGCTGGAATTTGATGTAAGGATACTTCCGGCTCGACGGCTTGATCTCCTCCAACGTCAGCTTCTCCAACGCTTTCTTTCGACTGGTGGCCTGGCGCGATTTGGAAGCGTTGGCGCTGAAGCGCATGATAAACTCCTGCAGCTCCTTGCGCTGCTGTTCCACCTTCTTGTTCTTATCCTCGCGCTGGCGCTTGATCAACTGGCTCGATTCGTACCAGAAGGTATAATTGCCGGTAAAGATGCGGATCTGTCCAAAGTCGATATCCGCCACGTGGGTGCAGATCATGTCCAGGAAATAACGGTCGTGGGAGACCACCACCACGGTATTCTTGAAATCGGCCAGGAAATCCGCCAGCCAGGTGGCGGTCTTGGCGTCGAGGTCGTTGGTGGGCTCGTCGAGCAGCAGAATATCCGGATTACCGAACAGTGCCTGGGCTAACAGCACCTTGACTTTCTCCGAGCCGTTCAACTCTTTCATCAACTTGAAATGCAGCGCTTCGTCGATGCCGAGGTTGCTCAAGAGCTCCGCCGCATCGCTCTCCGCGGTCCAGCCGCCCATCTCGCCGAACTCATTCTCCAGTTCCGCAGCGCGCAGGCCGTCGGATTCCGAGGCGTCGGGATTCATGTAGATGGCGTTCTTTTCCACCATGATGTCATACATCGCCCGATGCCCCATGATCACGGTGTTGAGCACTTCCTCCTCCTCGAAGGCGAAGTGGTTCTGCTGCAACACCGCCATGCGATTGCCCGGATCGAGGGCGATGGTGCCGCGGCTGGGTTCCAGCTCCCCGGAAAGGATTTTCAGAAAGGTCGACTTCCCGGCACCGTTGGCGCCGATAATCCCGTAGCAGTTGCCGCGGGTGAATTTCAAATTGACTTCATCAAACAAGATCCGCTGGCCGTATTGCAGGCCCAGATTGGTGACGGTGAGCATATATGGTTAATTCCTGTGGTTTCGATTGGGTAAATAGGTGAATGAGTTGATGGGTGTATGGGTTTAACTGCTTAACCTTTGCTATCTGATTACAAACGATATTTACGTTCTGGTGCCACGCTCCGCGTGGCGCCCGGTTTTTCGACGCTCCGCGTCGAGTGCTCGGCTTTAATTCCGACTGCCTACGGCCCAAAAGCCAAAGGGCAGCAAAGATAATTCGAATTTTGGATAGTAGGTAGCCTTTTTTAAGAATTTTGCCGGATGGTGATGTGGTATTGTTTATTTGGGAAATATCGGTTATGTTTTTGAAAGTGGTTGATGGGTAAATGGGTTGATGGGTAAATGGGTTGATGGGGAGACGAACGGATTTAGAATTTAGATGATGTCTCTTTCTGTAGCCGCACTATGAATAGTGCGGCTACAGAAAGAAATCGATTAATCGAAAACTCTGTGTCTCTGTGGCTAAAGATTCATACGATGGCAATCTGCCATACTCACATTTAGCGAGAGGTGCCCATTTGACGAAACGAATATTACAATTTCTCCCAATCAGCGGAATCGCGCTGTTTTTGCTGATCCTGCCGAGCGGCTGCCAGCGTCCGGATCCCCGTCCCAATATCATTTTTATCATGACCGACGATCACGGCTATCAGGCCATCAGCGCCTATGGCAGCATGATTAACCGCACCCCCAACATCGACCGGCTGGCGGCGGGGGGGATGCGCTTCGAGCGTAGTTTCTGCACCAATTCGATCTGTGCTCCCAGCCGGGCGGTGCTGCTGACCGGGCAATACAGTCATCGTAACGGGCAGATCAATAACGCTGTGGTGTTCGACAGCACGCAGCAGACCTTCCCGAAGCTGCTGCAGCAGGCCGGCTATCAGACCGCTTTGGTGGGTAAATGGCATTTGAAAAGCCAACCTACCGGTTTCGATTATTGGAATATTCTTCCCGGCCAGGGGCGCTATTACAATCCCGATTTTATCGAAATGGGGGAGCGCAAGCGATTGGAAGGCTACGCCACCGACCTGACCACCGATCTCGCCCTGGCCTGGCTGGAGCGGCGGGAGCGCGATAAGCCTTTCTGCCTGCTGCTCCATCACAAGGCTCCCCACCGCAACTGGATGCCGGGGCCGGAGCAGCTAAATCTTTTCGCAGATGAGGAGATCCCGCTTCCGGAAACCTACTTTGACTATTATGCCGGCCGCCTCGCTGCACAGGCCCAGGAGATGCGCATCGACCGCCATACCTTCCTGAGCTACGATCTCAAACTGCCCTGGCAGATGAACACCAATGCCGATTCCCTGCAGCGCGACAGCACCTTCGCCCAATCGGAATTCAACCGCATGACGCCGGAGCAGAAAGCCGCCTGGGATGCGGTCTACCAACCGCGCAATGAAGCATTTCAACAGGCCGGCTACCGGGGTGCGGATCTGGCGAAAGCGAAATACCAGCGCTATATCAAGGACTACCTGCGCTGTGTTGCTTCGGTGGATGACAATATCGGGCGGGTGCTGGATTACCTCGAGCGCAGCGGATTAAGTGAAAACACCATTGTGGTCTATACTTCTGACCAGGGGTTTTACCTCGGCGAGCACGGCTGGTTTGATAAACGCTTTATGTACGAACAATCCCTGCGCCTGCCCCTGATCGTGCGCTATCCCCGCGAAATCAGGGCGGAGGTCAACGAACGCGATATGGTGCTCAATCTTGATTTCGCCCCGACCTTCCTGGATTTCGCCGGGGTGGCGATCCCGGAGGAGATGCAGGGCCGTTCCCTGCGCCCGCTGCTGGCCGGCAACACCCCGGCAGACTGGCGGCAGTCGATTTACTACCATTACTACGAATATCCTTCCTGGCACATGGTGAAGAAGCATTATGGCGTGCGTAGCGATCGCTATAAATTGATTCATTTTTATGATGATATCGATACCTGGGAACTGTTCGATCTGCAGAACGATCCGGATGAACTGCGCAATCTCTATGATGATCCGCAATACGCTGATGTAATCGCGGAACTGAAAGCCGAACTGGCCCGTCTGCGGGCGCAATATGGTGATGATGAGCCCTGAGACTGACAATTTCTTACAAGAGAGCTACAGGGGCTGCAGAAGCCGGTATGTGTATGATTACATGATCGGTGACCACCGATCACTACTACTGACAACTGATCGCTGACAACTATAAGAAAGGTAAACTATGAAACGACGTGACTTCCTGAAAACCATGGCTGGAGGCTCTCTGGCCGCAGGCAGTTTGCTGCTGTTGAATCAGCCGGCATGGAGTGCGGGTGATCCGGAATCTCCCTTCCGTATTTCCCTGGCGCAGTGGTCGCTGCATCGCACCTTGTTTGACGGCAAACTTGACCATCTCGATTTTGCCAAAACCGCCCGCCGCACCTACGGCATCGAGGCGGTGGAGTACGTTAACCAGTTTTTTGCCGGGAAAGCGAAGGATGAAGCCTATCTTAAGGAAATGAAGACTCGCGCTGAAGGGGAAGGGGTGCGCAGCTTGCTGATCATGTGCGATGGCGAGGGGCGGCTGGGCGATCCCGATCCGGATAAACGGCGGCAGGCAGTGGAAAATCACTATAAATGGGTGGAAGCAGCGAAATTTCTAGGCTGTCATTCCATCCGGGTGAATGCCGCCAGCGAGGGGACTTACGAGGAGCAGATGAAGCTTGCCGCCGACGGCCTGCATCAACTGGTGACATTCGGCGCTGAACACGGGCTGAATGTGATCGTGGAAAACCACGGAGGCCTGTCGAGCAATGGGCAATGGCTGAGCGGGGTGATGAAGCAGGTCGATCATCCCCGCTGCGGCACCCTGCCGGATTTCGGCAATTTCCGTATCCAGGGTGAGGAATGGTACGACCGCTACCAGGGCGTGACGGAACTGATGCCCTACGCCAAAGCGGTGAGCGCCAAGAGCCATGATTTTGATAGCGAAGGTAACGAGACCAATACCGATTATTTTCGCATGATGAAGATTGTGCTGGCCGCCGGCTACAACGGTTTTGTCGGGATCGAATACGAAGGCGGCGGACTGAGCGAGCATGAGGGGATTCTCGCTACCCAGCGGCTACTGCTGCGCTGCCGGGAAGCGCTGGCAAAATAATGCGTTGGATGCTGGAAAATACAAAGGAAAAAGGATGAAGGATAAAGGATAAAAGGAAATAACTAACTGGACATCGAGAAGGGGAATAGTACCTTTCCAACATCCAATATCCAACATCCAACATCTTTATGGCCATTCTTGATAAACCGTTTGCAACATCCGGTGCTGCCGGCGAAGGTATCGAGCTATCGATCATTATTCCCGCTCGCAACGAGCAAGCGAAGATCGCCCGCGATGTTGCGGCGGCGGGTGATTTTTTGCAGCAAGCGGGCCTGGCCGGAGAAATTCTGGTGGCGGATGACGGCAGTGATGATGGCACCGCCAACGCCGCCTGGAATGCGGCCTCCTGTCTGCCCGCGGGCATGGTGCAGGTGTTGCGCGGAGAGATATCGCGTGGGAAAGGACATGCCGTGCGCCGGGGCATTTCTGCTACTCGCGGACGATGGGTGATGTTTGCCGACAGCGGCACCTGCGTGCCTTTCGACAATGCGCTGGCTGGCCTAAAGCTGCTGCAAACCGGCGAATGTGAGTTGGCGCTGGGCTCGCGGAAGCTGCCCGGCAGCGACATCGTTATCCCCCAAATTTTTTCCCGGCGGATATTTGCCGGGCTCTTCCGCTGGCTGATACACCGGCTGCTGGATCTTCCCCGCGAGTTGACCGACACCCAGTGCGGTTTCAAGCTTTTTAATGGCGATTGCGCCCGGGAGTTGTTCTCCCGCTGCCAGAGCGACGGTTTCTTGTTCGATCTTGAGATCATTTTATTGGCTACCCATGCCGGCTACCGCATCAAAGAATTTCCGGTCACCTGGCGCTGCGACCGCGATTCGCGCATCTCCCTCACCCGTACCCCCCTCAGTGTGCTGCGCGAGTTGTGGCAGCTTTCCCGAAGAATGCGCTCA
>JACKAP010000040.1 GCA_020635015.1 Calditrichia bacterium
TCGCCCTTCGCCCTTCGCCCTTCGCCCTTCGCCCAAGAGTCAAATTTAACGCAATTTCTCTCCCAAAATGTGAAGTAGATCGAATTTGCAGAAATTGTCTCTTGAGGGGGAATTCTTTTTTTGCGATTGGAATTATTCGGGGAGGCGATTACTTTTTTCAAGGATGCTGGATGTTGGATGCTGGATGCTGGATGCTGGATGCTTCCCGAAGGCTTTCGGGCTGGATGCTGAAACAAAACGTAATCCAGTCACCAATAATTGCTCCTGTACTTGGGTAGATGGAGCGATAGAATTGAGGCTCTACGCGTTCTTTTTTTTATAGCGACACTATGCATAGTGTCGCTATAAAAGGAACAGCTACCCAAACACTTACTCCTTAATCCTTACTCCTTAATCCTTTGTCCTTGGTCTTTACCCATCAACCCATTCACCAGGATTTTACATGAAAAACTTACACGACACCCTCGCAGAGAAAATCCCCCAATGGCGTTCGGAAATCCGCGAGCTGTTGGAGAAAAATGGCAATACGGTTATATCCACCATCACCCTGGAACAGCTTCTGAAAGGGATGCGCGGGGTAAATGCGGTGCTGTGCGATACCTCTTATGTCGATCCCGAGGAAGGGCTGTTTATCCGGGGGCTGCCGATGCTTTCCCTGATGGAACGGTCCGCTGAGGAGATCTTTTTCCTGCTCTGTACCGGAGAATTGCCCGGCGCCGCTGCGCTGCAGCAGTTGCAGGAGGAGTTGTCCCGCCGGGCGGAGGTGCCACCCTATGTGTGGCAGATGTTTGACAGCATGCCGGATGACACCCATCCGATGGTGCTGCTCAGCGCGGCCATGCTGGCGATGCAGCGGGAATCGCATTTTACCCGCCGCTATAACCAGGGACTTTCCCGGGAGGATCATTGGGAGGCGACTCTGGAGGATGCCCTTGATATCATCGCCCGTCTGCCGGTGATCGCGGCGCGGATTTACCGCACCCGCCTGCTCGGCAAGGCGCCCATCGCATCCGCTGCCGGCCTGGGGTTTGCCGACAACTTTGCCCACATGCTCGGCCTGAATGATCCCGACGGCACCTTCCGTGCGTTTCTGAAACAGTTCATCATTGTGCACAGCGATCACGAAGGTGCCAATGCCAGTGTGTTGACCAGCCGTATTGTCAATTCGTCTCTCTCCGACCTTTACTACAGCATCTCCGGCTCAATGAACAGCCTGGCCGGTCCCTTGCACGGCCTGGCCAATCAGGAGAGTGTCAAGTTTGTGCTGGCGATCCAGGAGCGGTTTGCCGGGGTGCCGGACGCCGCCGCCTTATCTGCTTACGTCTGGGATTATCTATCCGCCGGCAACGTCATCCCCGGCTTTGGTCATGCCGTGCTGCGCAGTGACGATCCCCGCTATCGGGCGCTATATGATTTTGGCAAGCGGGTCTGCCCGGAGAATCCGGTTTTCCGTATCGTTGAACTATTGGGAGAGGTGGTGCCGCCATTGTTGAAGAAACAGGGCAAGGCCAAAAACCCCTATCCGAATATCGACGGGATCTCCGGCGCGCTGCTATACCATTTTGGGATCACCGATCTGCAGTTTTATACCGTGATGTTTTCCACCGCTCAGGTGTTGGGCATCTGCGCCCAGTTGATCAGCACCCGCGCCATCGGCACCTCCATCTTCCGCCCGAAGTCGGTCACCACCCGCTGGCTGCAGGGATATGTGTCGGATGCGATGTGAGGGTGGGAAAAGGATGAAGGATGAAGGATAAAGGATGAAGGATAAAGATAAAAGACGTCATATCACTTTATCCTTTATCCTTCATCCTTTATCCTTATTTCCCGCCCTCATCTCCGCCCTTTCCGGTTTTGCAAATAATCAATATCCTTCGCATTTCCCAGCACCAGCAGCTTGTCGCCGGGCTGGATGGCGTATTCCGGGGTGGGGATGGCGCCGGGGCGGTTGGGGATGCCCTCCTGCTCCTGGGTTGGCTTGCGGATCAGGATCACTTCGATGCCGTAGCGGGCGCGGATATTGAGCTGCTTGAGCGACCTGCCGATGAAGCCGTCCGGCGGATCCATCTCCACCAGGCAGTAGCCCTCCGCCAGCTCTACGGTGCGCTCCTTGCTGACGGCCGTCACCACGCTGTGCATGCCCCCGGCCAGATCGCGCTTGAAAACTTCCCGGTTGTAGGCATCGATCACATTTTTGCGCTGGATCGATCCGACCAGGATCTGGGTCTTGGGACCATCGAGCACCGGCAACTCATCCACATTATAACGTCCGAAGTGGTGCATCACCAGATCGAGATTGTCGTCGAGATATAGCCGGGCGAGGGGAGGGTGGGCGATATCGGCGGCGATCACCAGACTGGCGAGATAGGCCTCATCCTTGAGAAACTGCTTCAGATCTTGAATGGAGATGCTGCCGATCAGCTTGTCCTGGCGGTCGACCACAAAATATTCCTGGTGGTGGCTGCGGATCATGCAGCGGATCAACTCGGTAAAGGAATAATTGCCCGGCACGATTTCCACATCTTTATTGATTACATCTTTCACCCGGATGCCGCGCAGCAGGTTGATGTCCGTCCCTTCAAAGATGTTGATCCCCCGGCGCACCAACTTCATGGTGTAGACCGACTCCTTCTTGAGGTAGGTCGCCAGCAGTACCGCAATGATGCAGGAGGTCATCAGCGGGGCGATGATGTGGTAATCGTTGGTCAATTCAAACAAGATCAAGATGGCGCTAATCGGAGCGTGGGTGGTGCCGGCCACCACCGCCCCCATGCCCACCAGGGCATAAGCGCCGGCATTGGCGGTCATCCCGGGCATAAAGTGGTTTGCCTGTACTCCCACCAATGCGCCGAGCATCGCGCCCACGAACAGAGAGGGGGCAAATACCCCGCCGGAGCCCCCGGAACCGAGAGTGGCGGAGGTAGCGACGATCTTGGCCAGCACCAGCACCGCCAGCAGCCAGGTGACATCCCGCCCCCAGAGGGCATCGTTCATCGATTCGTATCCTACCCCAAACACGTGGGGAAAAAAGATCCCGATCAATCCCACCACCAGCCCCCCCAGGGCCGGCTTGAGGTAGGCGGGGAAGGGAAGCGCATCAAAGATATCCTGGCTCTTGTAGATCGAGACGATAAACAGCACTGCGGTCAACCCGGCCAGAATGCCCAGGATGGTGTAGGGGATGAACTCATATGAGCTGACCAGTTCATAGGACGGAATGGCAAAGGCGGGAAAATCGCCGATGTAGTGGCGCGAGACCACCGTGGCGGCTACCGAGGCGATCACGATCGGGCTAAACTGGGTGACGGCAAAATCGCCGATGATCACTTCCACTGCAAAGAGCGCTCCGGCGATTGGGGCATTGAAGGTGGCGGCGATCCCGGCGGCGGCCCCGCAGGCCACAAAGGTGCGCAGACGGCGGGCGGAAACCGCCAGCGACTGTCCGATCACCGAACCGATCGCCGAGCCGATCTGCACGATGGGACCTTCCCGGCCGGCCGAGCCGCCGGAACCGATGGTGAGGGCGGCGGCGGCGATTTTACTGAGGATCACCCGCGGACGAATGCTGCCCCCGCGCAGCGCCACCGATTCCATCACCTCCGGAATGCCGCTCCCGCGCACTTCCCGGGAGATGAAATGCACGATCGGTCCAACCAGCAGCCCCCCCAGCACCGGCAGCAACAGGCGTTCCCACCAGGGCATCGCAAACACCCAGGAAAGGCTGTACTCCCAGGTGCGGAAAAATATTTCCTGTGATGCTTTGATCAAGTAGCGAAAGCCGATTGCCCCAAACGCCCCCAGGATGCCGATCAATATTGCGGCCAGCACCATGAAGATATGCTCCGCCCGGCGCAGGCCTCCGAACATATCAATTGCATTGCCGATCAGGTCTCGGCGAATACGAATTAATTTTATCCAGGGTTTGCGTATTTTTTTTCTTAAATTCATCTTCTTGACCGTTTGGGATAGCCGTAAATTTACATCATATGGGGAATTGTAGGATATGGTTTTTTATATTTGTTGATGGGGTGATGGGTAAAGACAAGGATAAAGGTTAAAGGATAAAGTATGAAGATGCTGGATACTGGATACTGGATACTGGATAATTGAACAAAAGCTTGTTCTGGTGGGAAAATCGCGTTCCTTTCTGCATCCATCCCGAAAGCCTTCGGGAAGCATCCAGCATCCAGCATCCAGCATCCAATGACGGTTTAAAACTATGAACATAATATCGAAGATAAACATGCACTTACAACAATGGTACCGCAAACTTAAGCTAACCTTTCTACGCTATTTCGTGCAATTCCGCGCCACCGAGCATGTTTTTATGATCTCCCTGGCGGTATTGATCGGTCTGGTGGGAGGGTTTGGCGCGGTCAGCATCCAGTGGATGATCCGCGGGGTGCAGGAATTCCTCTGGGGGGTGAAGGAATTTCCTCCGGAGCACATGCGCACCATCCCGGTTTACATGAAGATATTGATTCCCACGATTGGGGCGATTTTGGTGGGAGCAATGGTATATTACTTTTCCCGGGAGAGTAAAGGGCACGGGGTACCGGAAGTGATGAGCGCGATCGCGCTGCGCAACGGGGTCATCCGCCCCCGTGTGGCGGTGGTGAAGCTGCTCTCCTCATCACTTTATATCGGTTCCGGCGGATCGGTCGGACGGGAAGGGCCGGTGATTCAGATCGGCGCTTCGGTCGGCTCCGCCCTGGGGCAATTTCTACGGGTTAACCCTCAGCGCCTGAAAATATTTGTCGCCTGCGGGGCCGCTGCCGGGATCGCCGCCGCCTTTAATGCCCCGATCGCCGGGGCGCTCTTTGCGGTGGAGGTTATTTTGGGCGATTTTGCCGTGGCGCAATTCAGCCCGATCGTGATCTCCTCGGTGGTGGCCACGGTGGTCTCGCGCAGCCTGGTGGGGGATTTCCCCGCTTTTCAGGTGCCTTCCTACAGCCTGGTCTCGCCGATCGAGCTACTTTTTTACGGGGTGCTGGGATTGCTGGCCGGGCTGGCCGCCCTGGCTTATACCAAGACCCTTTATGCCTTCGAAGATTTTTTCGACGAACTGAAGATGCATGATATCCTGAAAACCGGCATCGGGGGGATGCTGATCGGATTCCTGGGCATCTGGGTGCCGCAGATCTTCGGGGTGGGCTACCATGCGATGGACAGCGCCTTGCACGGGAGCATGGAAAGCCCCTTTGGCCCCGGCACCCTGTGGATGTTTATGCTGATACTGGTATTCATCAAAATTTTGGCCACCTCCATCAGCCTTGGCTCCGGGGGCTCCGGCGGGGTGTTCGCTCCCTCTCTGTTCGTGGGAACGATGTGTGGAGGGTTCTTCGGAGAAGTGGTGCATTTGTTTTTCCCAGCCGTATCCGCCAATCCCGGGGCCTACGCCCTGGTGGGCATGGGGGCGGTGGTGGCCGGCACCACCCATGCGCCGATTACCGCCATCCTGATCATTTTTGAAATGACCAAGGATTATAAAATTATTCTGCCGCTGATGATCACCTGCGTGATCGCCACCTTGCTGACCATGAAGCTGCAGAAGGAATCGATCTACACCCTCAAATTGGTGCGGCGGGGGATCGATCTCTACCGCGGCCGCGAGATCAACGTGCTGCGCTCATTGC
Organism: Calditrichia bacterium; assembly: GCA_020635015.1. Lineage (GTDB taxonomy): Bacteria > Calditrichota > Calditrichia > RBG-13-44-9 > J075 > JACKAP01. The sequence goes on from JACKAP010000040.1 coordinate 5,637, forward strand.
CGGTGCGGGAGGTGATGCAAAATGATCCGGTGGTGATCGATGCCGGCACCCCATTCGCCGAGTTGGTGAAGCTGTTCCTGCAGAGCCGCCATTCGGAGTTCTTCGTGCTCGACAACCATCAGCGTTTTGCCGGGCGCATCTCCCTGGGAGACGTGCGGCGGCTGATGCAGGAAGAGCAATATCTTGCCGATATCGTGGTAGCGCACGATCTGGTCAATCCGAATGTGGCGACGATTCACCCGGAGGACAGCCTCGACCAGGTGATGCGTATTTTCGGGCGCTATGCGGTGGAGGAATTGCCGGTGGTAGATTCGCTGAATCCCGACCGGGTGATCGGGGTGGTTTTCTATAAAGATGTGATCGAAGCCTATAATCACGAGCTGATGAAGCGCGACCTGCTGAGCGAGACCGGCGCCTCCCTGAAAATGCTGGAAAAATCGCAGAAGATCTCCTTCCTCGACGGTTATGCCATGATGGAGATCCCCATCCCGATGGGCTTTGCCGGTAAGTCGCTGCATGAGCTGAACCTGCGCCACCGTTTCGGGGTGAATATCCTGATGATCAAGCGACGCCAGGCGGAAGGGGGATATAAACAGATCGTGCCCCTGCCCCACGAAGTGTTGAAGTTGGATGACCGGCTGATTGCGATGGGGAAGGAGAAAGATCTGCAGAAGCTGCAGCATGCGTGAGGGGGTAGCTGTCAGTTGTCAGTTGTCAGTTTTTCAGTTGTCAGTGATCCTTCCTCGTTGTCATCCCCGTTCTCTTTCCTGGTACCATTACTCAAAATCCAGCGGCGGCTCATCGGCGAGCAAATCCGGCGTGTCGTCGCGGTCGCGGATCAGCAGCAGGATAGCGCTCTGAGGGCCGATGTAGTATTTCTCACCTTCATAAAAGATCTCCACCACCGCTTTGCGCAGGAAGAGCGCATAATCGCCTTCCGCTACCTCCATCGGCAGGTAACGCGGTGCGCCGCCCTCGCTATTGCTCCAGGGCTCGTCACCGAAATTGCTCGGATCTGCCAGGGGAATCCCCGGCCCGGTTTTGACGATAAAGCCGCGGGCGATTTCATCGCGGGCTTTGACAGTCTGGGGGAGGTAGAGACCCACTTCGGTTTTTTCTTCTGACTCATCCGGTTTGATCAGCACCCGGTCGCCGATGACGATGATGTCTTTCATGTGAGGTTGCCTTATGAGATGGTTTCGGTGAATCGTTAATGGGTGTATGGGTTAATGGGTAAAGACAAGGATAAAGGATAAAGGATAAAGGAATAATTCTTGATTGACATTTTGACTGGATTACGTTTTGTTCCAGCATCCAGCATCCAGCATCCAGCATCCAGCATCAAATTTCCCCATACACCCATTAACCTATCTACAAAAATATACTTGTCTCAGGCCGCTCCCGCTACCCCAAATATAATTTCGCCTGGCTGATTGCGCTGACGGCAGCGGTTTCCGTACGTAGAATGGCATCGTTGAGTTTCAAAAACCGGAATCCGGTGGCGCGTGCCTGTTCGATTTCCTCCTCGCTGAAACCGCCCTCCGGGCCGATGGCGATCGTCAGTGGCCGGTCGCCGGCCGGCGGATGCGTCCGGAAGGTGACGGCATCATCTTGCAAATGGGCCAGGAAGCGCTGCGATCCATCCACGGCGCCAATCTTTTGAAGCCAGGCGGTAAAGGTCAGCGGCGTTAGCAGCCGGGGCAGGTAAAATTGCCGGCTCTGCTTGATGGCGCTGACCGCGATTTTTTCCAGATGGGCGGTTTTGAAGGTCTTGATGCTGGTAAATTCGGTCAAAAGCGGTTGGATAGCGCCGACCCCCAACTCGCTGAGCTTCTCCACCGCCCAATCCATCCGGTTGGGGCGAATCGTTGCCAGTGCTACCGTGATATTGCGAGCGGACGGTGCAGGCATCTCCCGGATCTCCCGGATGATGCAGGCGAGCCGCCGGGGATCTGCTGTTTCCACTTCACCCCGGGCCCAAAGACCCTGACCGTTGGTTAGCTCGATCATTTCGCCCGGCTGTTTGCGGTAGACCTTGCGGACATGGTGCGCTTCTTCCGGCGGAAGTTCGACCGTAGCGGATGTCCGGGTTAACTGCGGGGAGTAGAACAGTTCCATTGGCTCAGGCCTCATGCGATACTGCAAACAGGCATTATGTTAACTTCTTTATGATGCTGGATGCTGGATGCTGGATGCTGGATGCTGGAT
>JACKAP010000041.1 GCA_020635015.1 Calditrichia bacterium
AACTTGCCACTTATCTCCGATGCGTCAGAAACCAATCGTATAGCGCTTGATCCTGATAGACCATCTCCACGATATTGTGATTCTCCCGGGGATAGCGGGAATATTTGACCTTGCCGCCGGCCCGGCGGATGGCGGCGGCCATTTCGTCGGAGATCGAAACCGGCACCTGGCGGTCGAGTGCGCCGTGGAAGATCCATACCGGGAGATCTTTGTAAGCCGGGGCAAGGGCCGGATCACCGTAGCCGCATAGTGGGGCCAGGGCGGCAAAGCGCTCCGGATGCTGCGCCGCCAGATGCCAGGCGCCTCCCCCGCCGAGGCTGATGCCGGTAAGGTAGACGCGGTCTTCATCGACCCGGTAACGGCGGGCGATCTCATCGAGCAGACCGGTTAACTCGACTGTAAGATGCTCCCAGCTTTCCCCGGCGGGGCACTGGGGAGAGATCACAATGAACGGAAAATCGGTGCGTTTTTTAAGCATGCGGGGAAGGCCGTAGCGGGTCACCCGCGCCACCTTGCTGCCGCGCAGCGATGCGCCGTGGAGGTAGAGGATCACCGGCCATTCCCGGCGGGATTCGTAGTCTGCCGGCAGATAAAGCTGGTAGTTGAGGGCGCGCCCTTCCCCGGCGTATGTATGGGGATGCTGCCCGGCGACCCCCGGCGCCTTGCCGGAACAGCCCCGGTCATAGAGTAACAGCAGCAAACCGGCAAAAATGAAGGAGAGCGGAATGCGGTATTGGCGGATCAGCCTGCCGGCGGGCGAATGATAGGCGGTGCGCAGGTTATCGAATAAAGTCATGCCGTCTCAATTGAAGGATAAAGGATGCTGGATGCTGGATGCTAAAAAATGATACTCGCTTGGAAGCGTCAAGCATTTTTTCAACCAACGTTTCCTTTATCCTTCATCCTTTATCCTTTACCCTTTATCCTTCATCCTTTACCCTTTATCCTTCATCCTTCATCCTTCTTGTCTAATCCGGCAACCTTCAATGCCCCTCCCCGCTAAACTTCTCCCCGGCGGTGACGGCCAGAGGGAGGCGGTTTTGCGATGGGGGAAGGGGGCAGGTCGCATAAGCGGTGTAGGCGCAGGGCGGGTTGTAGGCTTTGTTAAAATCGAGTATCACCGTTCCGTCTTCACCGGGTTTGGCGGTGTAGATATAGCGCCCGGCGCCGTAGGTTTCCCGCCCGTTGGTTTGGTCGGAAAAAATAATGAAGAGCTCATCGCCCTCTTCTACGGCATCGAGGCTGTGGGTCTGGCCGTCGAGTTCAAAGACCAGCTTTCCCGGGCAGGGCTCTTCGGTTTTCATGCCGAGAATATTCTCGATCCGGATTTGTCGAGGCGGATCATACGGTTCGAAGGTTGCGCGAATCTGCCATTGCGGATCGATCGGATAGGTCGCAATGCTTTGCAGGGCGGCAATGGCGGGATTGCTCGCGTCGCGCAGACGCACGCCGATCTCGCTGCCCCGCTGAATGACAAACCAGCTCAGGTTGTCGTAAGTCAGGATGACCGGGGACTTGAGCTCGGGAGCAAACACCTTCATTTCGTTGACCGGAATGCTGTCGTAATACACTTCCACCGCGGGATTAATGTATACCATCACCTCACCGTTCTCCAGCTCAAAGCGGCCAATCTTTTCCGGGGCGCCGGTCTGGGGAAAGACAAGGTCGTTGTCTGCGCCGCTGCCAAAGGTGTTGTTGCCTTCCTTCAACCAGAATAATCCCGCCAGGCTCAGCCAGCCGGTCGGTTTCTTCAGGGAGGCCAGCCTGGCTTCCTGCCATTGGTGAATCTCCTGGAGATAGGCAGGATCTGCTGCCGGGGTGGCGCGATCACATCCGGTGATAAATAAAACTTGTATCAACAACACCAGCAAAACGCTGTAATAAATGAATTTCGGCATCTCGGTAACCTCCGCTTGACGATTTACCCGGCCTAAGATAGTCAGAAAAGCCGACATTTGAAAACGGTATAATAGAGTTCATGGAAATTTTCAGCGCACCTCCAGAAAAGCATCATATCAATTGATGTTACGCACCATACGCTTCGCAATGACGACAGCCATGCTTATTGTGGTTTCAAATATTCAGATTTTTGATTGTTATGCGACTTAATATTCTGAATATGCTAAAAATAAATTTATTTTATTTTGACCAAACTTGATTTTGATTTATATTGTTCGAAAAAGCAGTTGGTTTGTTTTTAGAAGGGTGCGGCAATGAAGCTTGATGATATCGATATCAATATCTTGAATATTCTCCAGAGCAACGGAAGGATTACCAACAGCCAATTGGCCGCGGATATCGGCATCTCCCCTCCCGCCTCTCTGGAGCGGGTGAAGCGGCTGGAGAATGCCGGGGTGATCCGCCGTTATGTGGCGCTGGTGGATCCGGCGCATATCGATAAAGGGGTATTTGCGCTGGTGCTGGTTTCGCTGGCGATCCACCAGTTGCAATCGATCGACCAGTTTACCGCCGAGATCAAGAAGCTGCCCGAAGTGCTGGAGTGCTATCATATTACCGGCGAGGAGGATTTTCTGCTCAAGATTGCGGTGAAGGACATCGCCGGTTATGAGGATTTCATCCTGACCAAACTGACCCGTATTCCCGGCGTGCGCCAGATGAAAACTTCTTTCGTACTCTCGACGGTGAAGTACGATACTCGAATTCCGGTGGATAGCTTAACGAACGGCCAAGAACGATAGTTTGTTTTTCATCGTTCCATGCAGCGCGTGGAACGAGACCCAACCCAAAATTTCAGGAGGTCCATCATGAGTTTCGATCCCGGCAGTAGCGTACAAGATTATTTAGTTTTCGGTGAGTTCGGCGACGTCAATCCCTCGATCACCGACTCTTCCACCTACACCTTTCTGAGCCCGGATACGATGGAGGAACTTTTCGATCATGAGATCGAGGGCTGCTTCCTCTATTCCCGGCATTGGAATCCCATCAACAAGTATCTCTCCCAGGCCCTGGCCCGGATGGAGGACAGCGAAGCGGCCCAGGTAACTGCTTCGGGGATGTCCGCTATTACCTGCGCCATCCTGCAATTGTGCAGCACGGGGGACGAGATCATCTCCAGCCGCACCATCTACGGCGGCACTTACGCCTTCTTCAAAAATTTTCTGCCCCGCTTCGGTATTTCAGTGAAGTTCGTCAACATGATGGATCTCGACGCCATCCAGGAGGCAATTGGCGACAAAACCCGCCTGATCTATTGCGAGACCATGAGCAATCCCCTGCTGGAGATCGCCGATATCCCGCGCATCAGCAAGATCGCCCATGCCCATAATCTGCAACTGATGGTCGACAACACCTTCAGCCCGATGCTTTTCTCACCGCTGCGTATGGGGGCAGACATTGTGGTGCACAGCATGACTAAGTTCATCAACGGCACCAGCGACTGTGTGGCGGGGTGCATCTGCGCCAGCGATGCCTTTATCCATCAACTGATCGACGTCAACTCCGGCGCCAACATGCTGCTGGGCCCGGTGCTCGACAGCTACCGCGCTGCCAGCATTCTCAAGAATCTCCATTCCCTGCACCTCCGCATGCGCAAGCATTCGGAGAATGCCCAATATCTTGCCGAACGCCTGGAAGAACTGGGGCTCCGTACCTTCTACCCCGGATTGGCTTCTCATCCCCAGCACGAGCTGATGAAAAAGCTGATGAACCCCGGCTTCGGCTACGGCGGGATGCTGGCGATCGATCTGGAAGACCTCAAGACCGCCAACCGCCTGATGGTGAAGATGCAGGAGGAGAAAGTCGGCTACCTGGCGGTGAGCCTGGGCTATTTCAAGACCTTGTTCAGTTCCCCCGGCCATAGCACCTCTTCCGAAATCCCCGAGGAAGACCGGGTGGCGATGGGTCTGAGCGACGGTCTGGTGCGCATCTCCATCGGGCTGGACAACGACATCGAGCGCACTTACCAGCGCATCCTCACCAGCCTGCGGGTGATCGGGCGGCTGGATATGATGCCGGTTTGAAGATTTAATAGCACACAGATTTTCGCAGATTAGACAGATTTTCACAGATTTTTTGATGAATTACGAACCCGTTCCCTGAAAGGGAACCACATCCCCTCCCAACCCGGGGCACTCGCCCCGGGATTGCAGGGCCGTTCCATAACACCGACTATCGATAGATGCAACAAAGAGGATCTCCCCATGAAAATCGCCCTCGGCAGCGACATGAAAACCCATCTCACCACAGTGGTGCTGCAAGAACTTCAAAAAATGGGTCACGAAGTGGAAGTCTACGGCGCGCTGGTGCGGGAACCGGCAATGTGGTCGCAGGTCGCTATGGAGGTGGCGGAAAAGGTGGCCGCCGGCGAATATGATCAGGCGGTGCTCTTCTGTTGGACCGGCACCGGCATCAGCCTGGCCGCCAACAAGGTGCCGGGCATCCGCGCCGCCCTCTGCCAGGACGCCGAGACCGCCCGCGGCGCCCGCCAGTGGAACGACGCCAACATCCTGGCAATGAGCCTGCGCGCCGTCTCCGAGGAGGTGGCCAAAGAGATGCTCAACGCCTGGTTCAGCACTCCGCCCAGCAGTGATCCGGAGGATGTGGCCTGCCTGGAGTTCCTGGAAAAAGCGGAAGCGAAGTACCGTAGAACCCACGAAGGTGATGACGACAGTTGAAATTAGAACTGGTAACGATTGCCACAGAGCCACAGAGATCACAGAGTTAGTTATCAGTTTTCAGTTGTCAGTTTTCAGTTGTCAGTTCTCTGTGATCTCTGTGACTCTGTGGCAATTATCCCACCTATTGCCCCGGCAGAAACCGCAAGCCATACTTCGCAGCGATCTCCGTCACCTTCCCGCGGTCCAATGGTTTATCCTTCGGCAATTGATCGATCTCCTCAAAAAATTGCTCAAAGCCTCCCGGCGTGATGGTGTTCATCAGCACGCCCGGGGCGGTGCCGACATTGCGAAACCCGTGCGGTATGCCCCGCGGCAGATGCACCAGCGTGCCGGCGGAGACTCGCCGGGCTTCATCTCCGCAACGGAATTCATACTCGCCTTCCAGCACATAAAACATCTCATCTTCATGGCTGTGAACATGCAGGGGCGGTCCGCCCTGCGGCGGGGTGGTGCTGATCACCACCGAATACTGCCCGGCGGTCTGCTCGCTCATGATCTTGCCCACGATCTGCAACCCAAAGATATTCCAGGTCCGTCCGGCGTCAGGGTCAACAAAAACCGGTTCGGATATTAGGGATGTATCCGCAGCTTGCGGCATTTGGGCATTTGCGCTGTTCTGATCGGACTGTTGGGTGCAATTGAGGAGAATCAAACACAAGCACGCACCTGACAGCCATAAACCCAAGGAGAAAAAATGTATATTTTTAGTAGATTGTCTCATACTCGACCTCGCTGATTGAATTTGAGATAAGTAAATTGTTATCTGAATGTTGTGAACCAAAAGATTTCTCACTCCGCTCCGCTGCATTCGAAATGACAACGGGTTTGTCATTCCGAGGCCCCGATATCCATCGGAAAGGAATCTGAAACTTTAGAGAACTTTTGTACAATCTATGTAGAATGACGACACCTGATGGCCGCGCAGTATCAGCCACAAATTTTTTCAAAATATAGTATCACTTTGTTCTTTTCAACTGAAATCTGTTCGGATGAAAATCAGAAACGCACTTACCATACTGAAATTCGATGACATTTGCCCAAACAACCAGGCACATTTTTCTACAGGCTGAACAGGATTCTTTTTATCCTGTTCAGCCTGTAGAATTTCTGTTGATTGTTAAATTCTGCACATGTGACAAAATTTTGCCTCCACTGCAAAATATTTTATCAACTATTGGCACCTAAACGGAATCTATATTATATTTGACGCTTTTTGGAACAGTCGCTGCAAATTTTCTAAAGTGATGGCCGGAATGAAGCGTTCCCGAGGTAAGTCGCCCCGCAGGGGGCCAAAAAAAGATGCGGCCCGCACCCGCCTGACGGTGCAGATCGAAGCGCTGAACGAGCAGGGCGCCGGCATCGCCCGCCAGGGACGCCGCCAGTTCCGGGTGGAAAAGACGCTCCCCGGCGAAGCGGTGCTGATCGAATACGCCCCGGAACGCCCCCGCAAGCGCCGCATCCGCCTGCTGCAGATCCTGCACAGCGCGCCGGAGCGCCGCACCCCGCCCTGCGACTATTTTTCCCACTGCGGCGGCTGCCAACTGCAGCACCTGGCTTATGAAGCACAGCTAACTTTCAAAACGCAACTGCTAAGCGATCTGCTACAGAGCTACCCCGGCCTGGGCGGGATCACGGTGCACCCGCCGGAAGGCATGCCCGAACCGCTCTATTACCGCAACAAAACCCAACTGCCGTTCCAGGAGCGTGCCGGAAAGGCGGTGTTCGGCCTGTTTCAGAGCGGCAGTCATGAGCTCAGTGCCATCGATCAGTGCCTGGTGGAGACCCGCGACGCCAACCGGGTGCTGCATCTGGTGCGCGATTGGGCCAACCAGCACCATATCCCGATCTACAATGAGCAAACCCATCAGGGCTTTCTGCGCCATGTGGTGGTGCGGCGCAGCATCTTTACCCATCAGCTCATGGTGGTGCTGGTGGTAACCTCCCGCGAAATTCCGAAATGGCAGATCCTGCTCGGCGAACTGAAAAACCATTTTTCCAATTTGCACAGTGTGCAGTTGAATCTCAATCCCGAGCGCACCAACCTGGTTCTGGGAGCAGGAAATATTGTGATTTGGGGCGAGCCTTACATCGAAGAACAGTTGGGAGAACAGAAGTTCCGGGTCTATCCCAACACCTTCTTCCAGATTAACCCGGTGCAGATGGTCAAGCTGCTGGACCGTTTGAAGCAGATCACCGGTTTCCGCAAGCCGGATCGGGTGCTGGATCTCTATTGCGGGGTGGGTGCCATCGCCCTCGCGATAGCCCCGCTGGTGCAGGCGGTTACCGGCATCGATACCGTAGCTGCCTCGATCACCGCTGCGCAGCAGAACATGACGGACAACACCATCGCCAACGCCCGCTTTCTTTGCGAAGATGCCGGTGCGGGATTCCGCCGCCTGCAGGAGGAAGGGCATCCGGCAGATGTGATCATCACCGATCCTCCCCGCAAAGGCCTCAGTGAAGATTTGATCCGGATGATCTGCGCCGCCCGTCCCCGCAAGGTGGTTTACGTCTCCTGCAATCCCGCTACCCTGGTGCGAGACCTCGCCATCTTTCAAACGCAGGGGTATCACACCGGTGAAATCTTCCCCTTCGACATGTTCCCCCAAACCCATCATGTGGAGACTCTGGCGGTTTTATCAGGGGGAGAATAGAACGCGGATGACGCGGATTTCCGCAGATTAAAGAAGTTACACTGTTAAATGGTTGCATTGTTGAAACTCTGGGGAGATTAGTAATTCTTATGTGAATGACAATCAAAGTATCCCTCAATGCCACTCGGTAACAATTTAGCAGCGTAACAATGTAACAATATATTTATCCGCGAGAATCCGCGTCATCCGCGTTCTATTATCGTTTTCACAAAAATGTCAAATTTGTGACCTTTAACAGCCTTTTGAACGCCGGGATCGGCGTAAATTGATACTTTTTGATCACAGTTTAAACTTATCGATAAAGCACAGGAAAAACCCATGTCCCAAGCCATTGTTCGTCAGGAATTCGATTTTCTGAAGCGCGCCTCGGCGGAGAAGCGCGTCAAATCCCAGCAGCAGGCGGTCGAGCTCCTTCTGGAGAAGTATCGCAACGGTAACCCCCGCGCCCAGGCGCTGGAGAACGATCCGATCTACCAGAA
>JACKAP010000042.1 GCA_020635015.1 Calditrichia bacterium
TGTCAGTTGTCAGTCGGTTCATTCGTGTTTATCCGTGTGCATCCGTGGCAAAAAATTTGTGAACATTTGCGTAAATTCGTGGCAAAAGACATCAAAAATATCCACAATCATCCAACAGCCAATCGATCTCGCCCATGAAATCCACGAAGTAGGCCGGGTAGAGATAATCCGGCGCCACCAGGTTCAGGGATACGCTGCGCATCGGGTCGTGGGGCCGATGGCGATAGGCGATGGTGGCATAAGCCGGATGATCGTCTTCACCATAAGTATCGTATAAGCAGGTTCCGTTATCATAATAGCGGCCGGTTTCCAGGATTTCCCGCAGCCGGCGCATTTCCTGGGCGTCCACCTGGAACTGACGGACCAGCACGGGTGATCGGTCGTAATAATGATTGTAGACCCGGGCATATCCGGTGAAGGTAATATGCACCGAATAACCGATGACATCGCCCGGCATGTAATCGTAGCTGTCGTATTCCTTGGTAAAGACGATGTAGGTGCGGTCGTGAATCAGCGGCCGGGTGTATATGCTGAAGCGAACCGACGGCCTCAGGTCGAGATAGAAAAAGGGTGACCAGCCAAATTCCAGATAAAATCTTTTCCGGGGACGATGATGTTTGATCCAGTAGGGGTGATGCCAGTTGCGGTCAGGCTTGTAGCGCCTATCATAACCCCATCCGCGATGGCGATCGTTGTGCCCCCGGTCCCGGTCGCGGAAGCGACGGTCATGATCGCGGCTGCGGTCCGGCCGGGGTGAGCGGAAACGATCCGCCGGTTCATGCCGCCGCGCCTGGTCACGATCGACTCGCGGTGGATTTGGGCGATTGGGTTCCGGGTCATTGCGCCGCACCCGGTCACGATCAACCGGGGAGGGATTCGGGCGATTTCGATCCGGATCATTGCGCCGCACCTGGTCACGATCGACCTGCGGTGGATTTGGGCGATTGGGCTCCGGATCATTGCGCCGCACCTGATTGCGATCGACTTGCCGTGAGGTCTGGCGATTGGGTTCCGGATCGTTGCGTTTTGCCTGCTTGCGATCGACCTGCGGAGAAGTTTGCCGGTTGCGATTAGATTGCACTTCATTGCGGCGTGCTTTGTTTTGATCAGCTTTCTGCTGCTCATCGCGTTTCCGCTCGGGTGTGCGCTGCACGGTGCGGCGTTCCTGAGTGCGCTTTTCGGGTGTGACCCGTTTCGGTGCGGTATTCTGCTGACGGGAACGTTCGGTTTTGCGCTCCTTCTTTTCTTGCGATACCGTTTTGGACCGCCGGGAAGTCGAGCGATCATTTTGGGCGAACCCGGTAACCGACAGGCCGCCGATCAATCCAAACAGCAAAAAACCGAACCACAGACGATACATAATAGTTTTCATGAAATGACTCCTTCCTTAATGTTGCTAGGATGCTTTGTCCATCCATTTTCGATTAACTGCAAATCGGATACCCGAAATCTGTCGGGTAAATAATTGATGAAAATAATTTTTGAAAAAATGATATAAGAATTTGATTTTATTAGATTAGTAAATTGCTCTGCCGTATTTGTTGCCTGATCTGACGGATCATTCGAAGCCACAGGATTTCGACAATCGTAAACCAGGTTAACGGCCGATATTGTTAACGGGGTTTACAGGCGATTGATCTTTACCGTTTCCCAAAAGCACTTATCATTGAGCACTTACCATTGAGCATTTACCATTAATTGGCATTTCCATTTTAAAAATCATTTCTCCCGCACTCAATTCCGCCTTATTTTCCCGCGACGAAAGATATGCAAGGAGGATTCTGATATGATCATCGTGACCGGCGGGGCCGGATTTATCGGCAGTAATTTGGTGCGCAGCCTTAATCGGCAGGGAATCGACGATATATTGATTGTCGACAGCCTGGAGCATGGCGAGAAACATCGCAACCTGAACAGCCTGGGGTTCCGCGATTTTATCGATTATGAAGATTTTTTAAAATTGCGCAAGCGTTTCAACCGGGGAGAAATCGAGGCGATTTTCCATCAAGGCGCCTGTACCGATACCATGGAATACAATGGGCGGTATATGATGCGGGTAAATTACGAATATAGTAAGATTCTGTTAGATTTTGCCATCGCCCGTAAAGCGCGTTTTATTTACGCATCCTCGGCCTCGGTTTACGGCGACGGCGACAACGGTTTCCGGGAAGAGCGCGGCTGCGAAAATCCTCTTAACGTCTACGCTTATTCCAAATTTCAATTCGATCAATACCTCCGCCGCCGCTGGGCGGACCTGCCGGTGCAGGTGGTGGGGCTGCGCTATTTCAACGTCTACGGCCCGCAGGAGAATCACAAGGGCAAGATGGCGTCGGTGATATACCAGTTCCATCACCAGATCCGCCAATCCGGGGAGCTGCGCCTGTTTGAAGGCAGCGGGGAATTCCGGCGCGACTTCATCTACGTGCAGGATGTGGCCGATGTGAACATGTTTTTTTTCAATCATCCGCAGATCAGCGGTATCTACAATTGCGGTACCGGCAGCGCGGAAAGTTTTGAGAAGATCGCCCGGATCATGCAAACCTGCTACGAGCGCTGTGAGGTCAGCTATATCCCCTTCCCGGAAACCCTGAAGGGAAAATACCAGGCTTATACCCAGGCCGACACCGCCAACCTCCGCCAGGCCGGTTACCAGGCGCCGTTTACCAGCCTGGAAGACGGGGTGAAGGCGTATGTGGAGGTGCTCAAATCGGCAGATGGGTACTGGCTGGCACCGGTTTAGGGATTGCACGGGATTGAATTGCACGCAGATTCCACAGATTGGGCAGATTTACGCAGATAAGACTTTTATGTAAACTACTTTGAAAAGCGGCGGTTCTTTCCATTGATTCAGAAATCTGTGGAAATCTGTTAAATCCGTGGAATCTGCGTGCAATTCAGTTTTGCAATCCGAGCTATATGCGTGCAATTCAGTTTCCCCCTCCGATCACTGCCTGCACCCAGAACAGCACCACCACGATCAGCACAAAATAGAGCAGCAAGGTCAGGTATCCCCAGCGCCAGGAGTGCTCTTCGCGAAGGATCTCGCCCCGGGTAAGGGTGTAGGGGAGGATCTCTTTGCGCAGCGCTTTCGGCCAGAGATAGCTGTGCAGCCCGGTGAGGAGCATGGTGACGGCGCAGCCGATGGCATTCCACCACATCCAATAGACATCGGGAAAGAACGCCCAGAGCAGCAGGTTGAACAGCACCCCGGAAACGATACCGGTAAATACCGCCCGGGTGGTGGCGCTGCGCGAGAGGATACCCATCAGAAAGGCGGCTAAGATCGGGCCGTAGAATGCGGAGCCGATCTTGTTGACCGCTTCCACCACGGTGTCGGAAACCTGGTCGGCATAAAACGCAAAGATGGTAATGAAGATACCCCACAGCAGGGTAACGATTTTGCCGGCGCGGAGATCGTGCGCCGGCAAAACGCTAAGACGGCCGACAAAATCGCGCATGGTTGCCGCCGAGAGCGAATTCAAGACCGAATCGAGGCTCGACATGGTGGCGGCGAGCAAGGCCGCGAAGAGGATGGCGCGCAGGCCGGAGGGAAGAAACAGCATGATGTACTGGGGCACCAGATAGTCGGGATGGGCCTCCGGCACCGCCGCCTGCAATTCCGGGGAGAGCTGGTAAGCGGCGCCCACTGCCATGCCCAGCAGGATGTAGAGCACCCCCAGCGGAAAGCGGGAGATGCCGTTGATGAACAGCGAGCGCTTGGTGCCGTCGATCGATTCCGCTGAGAGCTCCCGCTGCACCTGGCTCTGGTCGGTGCCGTAGTAGGAGACGAACAGGAAGAAACCGCCGAACAGAAACCCACAGAAGGGCGTCTCGGAGCCGTCGCCGAGACCATGCGCCATATCAAGCACATTGAGGCGCTCCGGGGGCAGGCTATTCAGGATGACCCCGAATCCCCCCACATGCTCGGCGGCATACACGATGCAGATGACGATCCCGCTGAGCAGGATGACCATCTGAATCACATCAGAGTAGACCACCGCCGGCATACCGCCGATCACGTCGTAGATGACCGTCACAGCGCCGATGATCAGGATCGTCAGCCACAATGAAATGCCCAGGCAGACCGAGAGCACAATAGCGGTGGCGTAGACCACGATACCGGCAGCAAAAGCCCGGCTGAGCAGAAACACCCCGCTGACCAGGTAGCGGATCGAGGCGTCGAAGCGGTGTTCGAGATATTCGTAGACGCTGATCAGTTCCAACTTGCGGAACAGCGGCACCAGGAAGATCATCACTGCAATGATCGCGAGGGGCACCGCCATCTCATATTGCAGCCAGGTAAGCCCGCCCCCCGGTTTGAGGGCGACGAAGGCCGGCTTGGAGATAAAACTGATCGCCGAGGTCTGGGTGGCCATGGTGGAGATGCCGATCGCCCACCAGGGCAGCCGCCGCCCGCCGACGAAATAGTCTTCCTGATTCTGCTGATTTTTTCCCAGGTAAATGCTTAAGCCGATCATCCCCGCGAGGTATCCTCCGAGGATGAGCCAATCGAGTGCCGTCATTTCCGCTTCCTTGGTTCAGATGAAGGCGGAATGTAAGCAAGCGCGAGGGGAAAACCAAATGGCGGAGGGCGAAGAGCGAAGGTAGATTTTTCCCTTTGATTCAATTTCTAAAATCGCTATCATGTTAATCAATTTGTGAACAACCGCACTTGGCCTGAGCGCTCTGGCGGCCATCGTTTCATGGATAGCAATAAAATCGATATAGATTAAAGGAAATGCTATGTTCAGGCCAATGACTGTTTGGTTGTGCTGTTGCTGTCTGCTTTCCGGCATTGGCAGCATCCTGGTGGGGCAAACCCGCCCGCTCACCCCGCCGGATACCGTACGTATCGCCCCGGGGGCGACCGACGAGAGCGCCGATACCCTGCATTATCTGCTCGACGAAATCGTGGTCACCGGCACCCGCACCCACAAGAAGATCATCGACATTCCCTATTCGGTGCAGCGGATCGACAACAGTCAGTTCAAATACGACCGCAAGGTGTCGGTCGATGATGTGCTCGGTACCGTGCCGGGGCTCTTCCTGCAGTCGCGCTACGGCAATCATGATGTGCGCATCTCCATCCGCGGTTTCGGCAGCCGCTCCAACAGCGGCATCCGCGGGGTGCGGATTCTTCTCGATGGAATCCCGGAATCGGAACCGGATGGCCAGACCCGCATCGAAGCGATCGATTTCAACTCGGTGGGGAGTATCGAAGTGGTCAAGGGGAACGCCTCATCTCTCTATACCAATGCGCCCGGCGGGGTGATCAACTTTATCAATGATATTGATTTTCCACAGACCTTTGCGGTGAGTTTCAACGATTTCGGCTCTTACAATCTACGCCGCAATGGGTTTAAGACCGGCATCCGCAGCAAGCATTACCGCTTCCTGCTCACCTACAGCTATCACAATGCAGACGGATTTCGGGATCACAGCAAGGATTACTGGCATATTATGAACACCGTGCTGGAGACCAAACCGAATGAGCGTTCCAGCCTGCAGGTGCTGGGTTACTACGTCAACGGCCTGATCCGCCTGCCCGGCTCCCTGACCCGGGCGCAGTTCGATGCCGACCCTTTTCAGGCCAACTCCCGGGACGTTGCCCGCGATGCCAAGCGGGTCACCCAAAAAGGGCGGGTGGGCCTGCGCTTCCGTGCTTTTCTGGATGAGGACCGCCGCCATGAGATGGAGCTGACCACCTACGGCACCATCAAATATTTCGAGCGCACCTCCGGGGTGTACCGGATCATCAACCGTTACGGACTGGGGGCCAGCGGCCGCTATGTGTACCGGAGCCTCCTGGCCGGCCGGGAGAATGAATTCTCCGCCGGGGGCGATCTGCTGCTGCAGACCGGGCCGATCGAATTTTACCAGAACATCAACGGCCGGCGCAGCGATATTCTGACCGGCTTGACCGATGAGACCATTGGTAACAGCGGATTTTATTTCCAGAACGGCTTTAATCTGATGACCAACAAACTCGATCTGTTATTGACCGGCCGCTATGACAAGGTGATCTTCGACCAGAAGAATCAGATCCTCTCGGTGCAAAATGCCCGGCGGCGCTTCGAGGCCTTTACTCCCAAGGCGGCCTTGAATTACAAGCTGATGCCCTCCGTAGCCGTTTACACCTCCTTTGGACGCAGTTTCGAGAGCCCGGCCGGAAACGAGCTGGATAATTTTCCCACCAGCAGTTCCCCGAACATCCTGATCAATCCCGATCTTAAGGCCCAGAAATCGCGTAATTTTGAGCTCGGGATCAAAGGCAACCTGCTCTACCGCGGCACCTCCTTCTTCAATAATCTCTATTTCGAAGGAACCTTCTTCAACAGTGTGATCGATGATGAGATCGTTCCTTTTGAACTGTTCGGCGATGTCTTTTTCCGCAATGCCGCCCGCACCAACCGCAGCGGTCTGGAACTGGGGGCCAATGTGGAACTGGTTCCCGGGGTGCGGCTGGAAGGAGCGTATACCTTTTCCGATTTTCAATATGACGAATATAGCGTCAGCCAGCTGGACTCCAGCAGTGGTCTGTACGTCGACCGCAGCGTCGACGGCCGGGTGGTGCCCAGCGTGCCGCGGCATAATCTCTCGCTCAATCTCTCCTTCGAGCAGCGGCTGAGCGGAACGGTGACCGGCTTCATGAAGGGGAACCTGCGCTCGGTGAGCGGGATGTATGCCGACGATCTCAATAGCGCGAAAAGCGAGGGGTATGATGTTCTGAGCATCAACGCCGGCCTGGATCTGAATTTCGGCCGTTTCAACCTGCTGCTGAACGGAGGGGTAAACAATATCACCGACCAGACCTACATCGGGTTTATCAACATCAACTCCCAGACCGG
>JACKAP010000043.1 GCA_020635015.1 Calditrichia bacterium
TCCTTTTCCCTTTATCCTTCATCCTTTCCCCTTATCCTTCTCAAAGCAGCCCCCACCTTTTGCGCAGGAACCACTCCGTTCCCAGTAGCGCGATCAGCAGCAGCAGCCAATACCAGTAATTCCAGATGAAATATTCCAGGGAGGCATACTGCACCCGGCTTTCCAGCTTCTTGCCGGGGAAGTTTTGCAGGAATTCAGCCGGGCGGTAGAGCGTTCCGCCGGAGACATCGGCCAACTGCTTCATCAGGGTATGATTGGCCGGGATCTGTTGGAATTCCAGGAAAAACGGCTTGACGGTAAACTTGCCGCTACGGGTGCCGATTGGTTTGTCCTTGCGGCTCGCCTCTACCCGGTAGGTGAACTCTCCTTCCGGCAATCCCGAGAAAGACTGGCGGTAAAATCCGTTGCCCTCGGCGATCATCTCGTCGCTGATGCGGCTGGTATCACTGGCGACGGTCACGATCACCTCGGCATCGCTGACCGGCTGATAAAATTCGTCGTATACCTGCCCGGAAAAGAGCACCGCTTCCCCGACATTGTAAACCGGCTGCAGCGGGCGTATCTGGATCTGCTGAATGTCATCGCGATTGACCAGCCAGCGCACCGCCCGTTCCAGGAAGCGGGAGAAAAATTGTTCCCGGGCCGGATCGGTCTGCAATTGAAACTGCCAACTGCTGATGTTGCCGCCATTAAACACCAGGTGCTTGATCTCATTCTGGCGGTAGGCATAACAGATCAACGGCCTTTCTCCGGCTGCGCCGGGGATGACATGCTCCCGGTCGTCCAGCGCCAGCAGGGCCTGCACCCCGGCGCGCGGTTTCAGTTGCGGATATATCTCCAGCGGCGGCAGCGCTTTCCAGAGCAGGTCATTGGCGGTCTCATTCTCGTCTAGCCGGGTCACCGGGTGGAGGCGGCCGCCGGCGGTCAACTGCGCAAACTGGTTCTCCAGCGGGGTCAAGCGGGACGTCAGTTGGAACGGCAGCATCGCTTCGAAGGCGCTCAACTTGCGATAATCGGCGCTGCGCGCGGCAAACCAGAAGACCGGCACCCGGCGGTTGGTCACTGCCTGCATGAGCGTGCGCACCTGCGCCGCATCGGAAAACCGGGTGGGAAAGCCGGAAAGGATAAACAGATCCTGGGAATCCAGCTTCACTTCATTAAATCCCATTTCATAATATTCCCCGGGTCCTTTTTCGGTCAGAAAAGTAAACGCGTAATCCTTCAGTTGTTCCCCGGCAAAGTCGAGAGAATGGCGGTCAAAGCTGGGGGAGCCGCTCAACACCAGCACCCGGATCTTGCTCTTCAGCACCTGCACCCGCAGATTCTGCTGATTGTTCCGCGCAGTCACCTCACCTTCCAAAGCCTGGATCTGCACCGTATAGTTAAAATCGCCCGCTTCCCGGGCCACCAGCGTCAGGTTCGCTTTTTGCTCGAAACCGGACTTGCCGAAAGTGACGCTCTCCCGGGCCAGTTCCTGCCCGTTCTTGGAGATGGTTATCAGGGCTTTTTTGCCGTCAAATCCGTTTTGCCAGAAAACCACCTCGACCGGCAGCGACTTATTGACATAGGTAATCTGGTTGGTCTGCACCCGGCGCAATGAGACGTCGCGGGGCAGGCTGGTATCCCCCACCAGCACGGTGTAGATCGGTGCAGGGCTGTTTTGCGCCGCGAGATAGGGATTGGCACCGCGGTTGTAGATGCCGTCGCTCACCAGCACGATCGCCTGTAGATTCATCCCGGAGAGGCTGTCCAGAGCCGCACTGATGGTTTCGCTAAAATCGCTGCCGTCGGTCGCAAAGTTCAATGAATCTCCCCGCCAGGGTCGGGTGGCGAGATCAAAGGTAAAGGGCACGATCTCCAACGAATCCTGGCGGTTCAGTCCAGCCAGGTGCTCCGCCAGATAGGTTACCGAATCGCCCCGTGCCGCGCCGTTTTCCCGGATTTTCATACTGGCGGAATTGTCCAGCAGTACTGCAACCATCGGTTTTTCATTCTGGCGGTAGAGCAGGCGCAGCACCGGTTCCAGGATCAAAAAGAACAGGATCGCCAGGCTGAGGGCCCGTACCAGGAAGAGCAGGCCCCGCCTCCCGGCCGAAAGTGGCGGGAGGGTTCGGAAATAATACAGGTAGGCAATCGCGGCAAGTATCAAAACGGCAATGCTAAACAACCAATTCGGCCAACTGAGCTTCAACAATATTTCCTGAATCATTCGCAGTTTTTTTCCTCTCCCAATTGCAGTGACGGATAGGCATTCAATTTCAGGCTCGACCGGTAGCCCCGCTGCAGGCGTTCCAACCCGGCCCGGGCGATCATCGCGGCATTGTCGGTGCAATATTGCATTTCCGGAAAGTGCACCCGGATGTGATACGGCTCGGCGGCGGCGCTCATCTGGCTACGCAGATAGGAGTTGGCCGCTACCCCGCCGGCCACGGTGATCTGCCGGATCTGATAGGTTCGCGCCGCCCGAATGGTCCGCTCCACCAGGGCGCCGACCGCAGCTTTCTGAAACGCGGCGCAGATATCGGGCATGTGGGCGCGCAGGGTTTCAGGAGCGGTTTGATTGACATAATTCAGCACCGCAGTCTTCAGGCCACTGTAGCTAAAGTCGAAGGTTTTCTCCCGGGACAGGCCGATCGGGAAATCGGTATAATTTTCATCACCGCCGCGGGCCAGGCGGTCGATCTGCGGCCCCCCGGGATAGGGCAGCCCCAGCAGCTTGGCCACTTTGTCAAAGGCCTCTCCCACTGCGTCGTCGCGGGTCTTTCCAATCAGCCGGTAGGAGAGATGTTGATCGATGATCACAATCTGAGTATGCCCCCCGGACACCAGCAGGCATAGGAACGGGAACTCGACCCCGCTGTCGCCCAGAAAGTTGGAATAGACATGTCCTTCGATGTGATTGACCCCAATGAAGGGCTTCTGCCATACTGCGGCCAGCCCTTTCACATAATTGACCCCCACCAGCAGCGCTCCGATCAGGCCGGGTCCGTGGGTTACCGCAAAACCGTCGAGATCAGTCAGGCGGGTAGCGGATTTCTCCAGGGCGGCTTCCACGATCGGGATGATCTTACGCAGGTGGGCACGGGAAGCCAGCTCCGGCACCACCCCGCCAAACTGCAGGTGAACGCTCTGAGAGGAGATCACGTTGGAAAGCACCCGGTTCCCTTCGATCACCGCCGCCGAGGTTTCATCACAGGATGTTTCGACACCTAAGATTCGCATTGGATATATTCAGCCTTCTCATCAGTTGCGTTTTTTTTGCACCAGCACCTGGAACTTAGCCGGGCGGGATTCCACATATGAAATGTTCAGTTTGGTTTTCACTGTCGCCCGCACTTCCTCGGTACCGGGTTGCCATTCTTTGTCAAAATCGATCTCCACTTCAAAATCTTCCGCACCGGCTTCGGCCAGGATCTTTTCGCCCCCTTTGACATATACTTTCACCTTGGATGGCAACGGCACCACCTGATAGTTGCCGGTGTTGATGACCTTCACCGGCACCTCAGAGATCTCTTTTTCCCCCAGCCGCTGCACATCGTAGAACACTTCCACTTTTTCCGGGAGATAATCGCCGTAAAACTGCTCATCCTTCAGCAGGTGCATCTTATCATGAAACGCCATCCGGACCTTTTGGTAAATTTTTTTTTCGCTGTGCAGATGGCGCAGAGAATCCACATAGGTAGCCGGGCCGCTTACCAGCACGGAGTCCGGTTCGACCACACTGCCGACCCAGATAAACCCGTTGTCGGTTTTCACCTCGGCATCCACTTTCACCGGCACCTTCCGGGAAAGGCGCTGATCCAATTCAAATTCGATCTCATGGGGCCGGACGATGGATTTCACCTGTACAGACACATCATCGGAGACCCGCACATACTCCCGGTGCTCGCTCAGGTTCAAGACCAGTTTGCCGCGTTCTTCGGAAAGATCGATCTCATAGGCCGGCTGATAAAAATTCAATTGCAGTAGATCGATCCCCCGCCCGGTAAACTCGACCACGATGTCATCGGGGGGCGGATACTTCAGGCAGACTTCCTCATTGGTAATAGTTACCTTGAGGGGAATCTCCAGGGTATAATCATAATCTTTGCTCATTTTGACCATGAACCAGAAGACCAACGCGAGCAACAACACCCCGGCATGGGCTTTATAGCTTTTTTGGGAGGTCGCTGTTTTCATAAGTATAAATATACCTGATCGCCGATAGCGGCCTTTAGCTGCCGGGCGGCGCTACCCATATTCTGAGCGATCTGCAAAAAATCCGAGCTGTCCCAGGACAGCAGCAATGCGCCTTTCTCCGCCGCACCGAAAGTATCCAGCAGGGAATTCAGTTCCACCTCACCGATCCGCACCCGCATCCTGGAAAGGTCATCGTATTCCAGCAAGTCGTTGCGGTGCAGATTCAGCACCATATTCCCAAAATGATCAATATGAAATACCTCCAGAATAAGTTCCCGTCCGCTGATTTTTTGGGGAGGATTCAGGAAAGAATCGATTTTCTTGACCGGGGAAAGGTAATTGGGCAGCGTCTGCCCGTTGGCGAGCCAGGCGGCGAGGCGTACGAACACATCGCGGCCGTGGAAGGTGGGCGAGACCGGCTCCTCGAATGCATCCAGGAGAATCCGGAATGCCTGAAAGCCCTCGCGGCGTATCACGAAACTGAACACCCCATTATCGGGACCGATAAAATAATGCTGGCTGGTCTTGACCACAATGCCATGCCGGCTGGTGCCCACCCCGGGGTCCACCACCACCACGAAGATCGTTTTTTCCGGAAAATAGGGATAGCTGTTGTTCAGGCAGAACGCAGCCTGGCGCACGTTAAACGGTTTGATACTGTGACTGATATCGATCAACCGCACCTCGGGGGCCTCACTGAGGATCCGTCCCTTCATGGCAGCGACATACCCGTCTTCCGTTCCAAAATCGGTTAACAATGCAATAAATGGATGCTTCATAGCTAAAAACCCCGGTTAAAATACGGTGCTTTTTTATGCATATCCCTAAAACCGGGGTAATATAATAACAAGGCGGGGAGGATAAAAGGAATAGAAATTCAGCTTATTTGTTAAACGCGACCCGGAAGCCGACCCGCCCGTCGTCGATGGTCGGCTGGAGGTAGCCCCGGAAATAGGTCTGGACACCGAGCGGGTTGTTGTTCCAGGAACCTCCGCGGATGACTTTATCGGTCGCTTTTTCGCCGTTGACCGGATTATGTTGCGGCGACCAGTTATAGTAGCTCCGGTCGTACCAGTCAAGACACCACTCGCCGACATTCCCACTCATGTCGAAGAGCCCCAACTGATTGGGTTTTTTAGTGGCCACCGGATGCGCGTGGCCGCCGGCATTTTCGAAATACCAGGCAAATGCTCCCAGTTGGGCCTCCTCATTGGTGCCGGCCCAACGCTCCTCTTTCCCCCGGCCGCGCGCTGCAAACTCCCATTCCGCCTCGCTGGGCAGCCGTCCCCCGACCCATTCGCAGAAAGCCCGCGCCCCGTACCAGGTCACATTCACCACCGGATGATCCTGGAATGCGGGATTGGGGATGAATTTTTCATCCAGATGACGGATCACGCTGCCGGGAACGTCGAGGTTGATCCAGTAGCTGCCTCCCTCTTTGTGATTGTCCGCCTCATTGAGGAAAGCGGCATACTGCAGGTTGGTCACTACTGTTACGCTCAAATGGTAGTCGCGCAAGGTAACCCGGTGCGCTTTGCGGTCGCTCTCGAAAGCGGTTTTTTCACCCATCCAGAAAGTGCCCCCTTTGACGAACACTCGCTCCACCGCGACTGACCGGGGCTCCCGGATCACCCGGGTTTCTTTTCCCGAGGCCGGTTTCGCCTCCGGGACGGCGGGTTGAATCCGGGTGATCACCTCCCGGGTGTTCTTTTCCAGGCGCAGGGGTTTGCCGGTCAGGAGGGCTTTGAGCGCATCCACCGTCTGCGGCCGGTCCTTGATCGACACCGCCAGGCACTTGTCGATCGCCTGGAGCAGCCGCTCACCGTAGCGGCCCTTGGCGGCCAACACCGCGGGAATCAGCGGATCCTGATCGCCGTCCAGGCCGAGACGGTCCGGCGCCTTGGGCGGCGCCTCCAGGGTGATCGCCTTATACATGGTTGCTCCCAGGGCGTAGATATCGGTCCAGGGGCCCTGCTTGGTGCTGTCGGTCTGATACTGCTCGTAGGGGGCAAATCCTTCCGTCAGCACCAGCGTAAGGCTCTGGTTGCTGGCATGACCGATCGCATAGCGGGAGGCGCCGAAATCGATCAACATCGGCTCCCCGTCTTTCCACAGATAAATATTATCCGGCTTGATGTCGCGATGGAGGATATGCTTTTTATGCACCGCCTTCAACCCGCTGAGCACCGCAAAAACGATATCGAGCAGTTTTTTTTCCGGCAGCGGTTTCTGCTCCCGTTTGAGATATTCTCCCAGGCTTTCACCGGCCACATAATTCATCACGAAATAGGCGGTGCCGTTGGCCGGGAAAAAATTCAGAATCTGGATGATGTTGGGATGCACGAACTGCGCCAGCGAGCGCGCCTCGCGCAGGAATCGCTCCACACCGACCGAATAGGATTCCCGAAAATCCTCCGACTTGGGGATCACGATGGTATTGTCCTCCCGCCAGGCAATCTCGATCGGAAAATATTCCTTGATGGCGACTTTGCGTTTCAGGTGGGTATCTTCCGCCAGGTAGGTAATACCGAATCCGCCCACACCGAGCACATTCTCAATCAGGTATTCGCGCAGTTTGGTACCAACCGGCAGGGCATATTTGGCGTATTCTGGCATGGCTCCTC
>JACKAP010000044.1 GCA_020635015.1 Calditrichia bacterium
GTGAGCAAACATCGTGAGCGCAGCGAACTAACATCAACAAAGGAGCGGAAAATGGCAAAGCAGAAGCAATCTCCCTGGAAAAGGATTCTGATCATCCTGGCGGCAGTAATTGTGATCATTCAGTTGGTTCCCTTCGGGCACAATCACAGCAATCCCCCGGTACAACAAGAGCCCAATTGGGATAATCCCCAAACCCGGGCGTTGGTCCAGCGGGCCTGCTTCGACTGCCACAGCAACGAGACGGTATGGCCGTGGTACAGCAATGTGGCGCCGGTCTCCTGGCTGGTGCAGAAAGACGTCATCGATGGCCGCCGTCATCTCAATTTTTCCGAATGGGGCACCCGTCGCCATGAGAAACTGGACGATCTGCTGGAAGTAGTGAAAGAAGATGAAATGCCGTTGAAGATCTACCTGTTGATGCACCCGGAAGCGGACTTCAGCGCCGCGGAAAAGCAGCAGCTCTTAGACGGCTTCCAGCGCACCCTGGGAGGCGGCATGCCGGAAGAAGTTATGCCCGGCGGCGAAGCGGAGCATGAAGGGCATGATGATGATTGATGGGTTCATGAGTTAATGCTGGATGCTGGAAAAAAAATAGTATGCGGGTTAGCTGTTCCTTTTGTAGCGACACTTTTCAAAGTGTCGCTACAAAAGGAGAAACACTCACTCTTCCTCTGATTCCACCAGGCGGCCGTCTTCATTAAATAATATTTCGTAGCGTTTTCCATCCTTGGGATCGGTTAATTTGACTTCGTAAAATACTTTTCCGGATTTATTCACCTGCTCCGCCAACCGGATTTCCATCTCACCATAATTCGCCGTAAGCGCCTCACTGATTGCCACCGGGAGCATGTCGGCGGCGATGGTTCTTTCCAGTTCCACCACCTCGCCGGCGGCATTGTAGCTGGCATCGTAACGGGTGCTGTCATGTTCGAAGGAAATCTCGTACTTCAATTGACCGTCTTCACGCTCTTCACTGTATTCATGCACCACCGCACCCGGATATGCCGTGTGGAACGCATCGAGTACTGCCTGGGGCACTTCCGTGGCCGTAACACTTTTTTCCCCGTTTTCTTCGGGTTGGGACTGCTGCTGCTGGCAGGACAGAAGCACCACGCTGAACAGCACGGTCAACAAAGCACTGACGGTTTTAAAAACGAAATGATTTTTCATTGCGACTCCTCCATTTTGAATGGTTTAATATATCTAACCCCTGGATCTATATTATCGCGTCGTATAACTCACAACCGCCGTCAAAACGCCAGGCGTGCGCCGATCATCCGGCCGTTGAAATACGGCACCAGCGATACCCGGTCGGGTACCGGCGATTTCGCATCATAATCCGGTGACACCGCTTTCCTGCCCCGCGCCACGGCAATTTTCCCAAAGGTGTAGCCCATCATCAGCGCCAGGGGATAATCGCTGACCCAATGCACTCCATTGTTGACCATCTCGAACGAGAGTATCGTCATCAGGCCGTACCCCAGCGGGCGGATCAGCTTGTTTCCGGGGTAGTTCTCCGCGATTACCGTCACGGTCATCATGGCGGTAGCCAGGTGCCCGGAAGGGTAGGCATCGTAATGGGGTACATGCTGATGATATTCCGTCTGGTTGGGGAAGGGCCGCCAACGCCCGCCGTCGACCGTAGCCACAAAGGGACTCTCCCGGCCGGTGATATGTTTGAGGAACTGGGTCGAAAAGCCGGTGGCGATCATCCCTTCCGCCAACTGGCTGGCGGTCTGCAGGGCGCGGTTATTGCCGGCGATCAGGCCATAGCTTAAAAATGCTGCCGCGATGCCGGTGTGGGTCAGTCCGTCGCCGATAAAATACATCCAGGTATCGGCATCCCGGGGTACCTCGATCGGCAGGCCGAAGACATAGAAAGCCCGCTTCATCTTGTTGTTGCCGGTCAGCCCGATGCGCCGCCCGAAGCGCTGGGTTTCATCGAGCATCGGCTGGTCGGTTGCCACCATCAGCACGGTCAGGGCGGACATCGCCGCAAAATTCACCAGATTGTCGCGCCGGAACGTCATCTGAACATAGCGCTGCAAATTCCCGGGGAAATGCGTGATGAACCCAAGCGGCGCCGGTTTTGCGTAGGCATAGGCCAGCGTCTCATTGATGCGGTAAATTTGCTGGTCGGCGCGCTCACGGTCGGCAGCGGCCGGCAGACCATCGCCCGATTGCGAAAAACCGGTCGTTGCCAGCAGGATTAAAAAAACCAATAAATTCATTAGTTGTTTGCAATTACCCATTATCTGACCTTCCTCATCCTTATAAAATCATACTTAGAAAGCTATTTCGATCCCGGCTTTCTTGCCGTTCATATACGGGTGGAACCGGGGTTTAGCGGTATTGGTATTTTGATCTTTCCGCACCACAGCGCTGCCAATCAGATAACCGATTAGACCGCCGGCAATGACATCCGAGGTCCAATGTTTGCGGTCCAGCATGCGTTGAAAGCCAACTGAGGTGGCAAAAGTGTAGGCGGGGATTTGCACCCAACGGGAGCCGCTCTCTTTGGCCAGCACCGTCATCAACGCGAAGATACTCGACGTGTGTCCGGAAGGGAAAGACATATTGCGGGAGTCCAGCGAGGCATCATCGAACAGATCGAATTTATAAGGTGTTGCGCCGGTGTACGGCCGGCGTCGGGAAACCAGGATCTTTAAACTGGTGGTTACCAAACTGCTATACGCCAGCGAGGTGAGCATCAAGCGAAGCGTATGGGCGGGGGCAGGATTTTTGCTGAAAAAGCTATAGCCATAAGCGCCCGCAGTAACCGCTCCCAACACATGGAAGGTATACCCGGTGTCATACAACTCTCCCAGGCGGCCAAACGACTTCAGTAACTGCAGGGGGGATTTGTGATTTTCTCGGGCATATTCCTCATCGATTTTTGCGTCGGAATCCGAGATAATGTAAGCAGCCGTTCCAATCACCAGCAGTGAGCGGAGAGACGGACCATCCAGCAGCGGCAGCCTGATGTCCGTGAATTTCGGCGAGGTGGATAATAAACCGGCTAAATTGTGCCGCAACGAGGGCAAACCCTGTCCGTAAATCCCATTTCCCCATACCAGCAGCAGTAATCCCAAGACAATCTTCTTCATGTGCCCTTCACCTTTCATCATTCCGATCATAAAGAATCGCCAATTTCCGCCAATCCTTTACCCGACCTCAAAATGAGACGATTGTTTTCCGGAGAAAAGTCTTCATCAAAAGCTTGATCTCATCCGGCACTCGCATGCTTTTGGTCTAACCGCTGTCCGATTAATATAATACTAAAATCTGAACACGAACTGAATTTTGGCATGTTTCGGAAAAAAATTTACACGGGAAGATGGCGGGAGGTGGATGGTAAGGGGAGGGCATTTGTTGTTAGTGGTGGGTTGTTGGCAACCATGTGATCCAATAAAATTGGGAATTTACCCATCAGCGGCAGGCAGTTCAACCCGCACCATCGTGCCCCGGCCCACTTCACTATCAATATGAAGGCTCCCCCCGTGGGCGGCAACGATCCAGCGGCAGATGGCCAGCCCCAGCCCACTGCCCCCTTCCGCCCGGGTGCGGGCCTTATTCACCCGGTAAAAACGGTCAAAAATATGCTTTAGATCTTCCGCCGGAATCCCGATACCGCTGTCGCGTACCGTTAGCTCAATCAGCTCCTGGTGGGCTGCCAGCGTGAATTGAATCATACCGCTGTGGGTAAACTTCAGCGCATTTTCCGATAAATTCAGCAACAACCGACGGATCAAGCCCTCATCGCCCTTAAAAAGCACTTCATCACAACGTTCCAGCCGCACCTCCAGGGAATGGTTATGGGCCAGAATCTCAGCATCCTCTACGGTTTGCCGCAGCACTTCATCGAGCCGGAAAACCGTTTTCTGGATGGGATACTGGCCGCTGTCAGACTGGGCCAACAGCAATAGGTTGTCGATGATTTTACTCATCATGATCGTGCGGTCCAATGCTTTTTGCAAGGCGCCAAGCTGTTCCTCCGTTATTCCAGGCGACTGATAAAGCAATTCGAGTTCGCCGCGCAGGATGGTGAGGGGGGTGCGCAGCTCGTGAGCGGCATCCTGGGTAAACTGGCGCACCTTCTGCACGCCTGCTTCGATGCGCCCGATCATCCGGTTGAGGGTCAGCACCAGTTGACCGAATTCATCCTCTCCGCGATAAGCGGGCAGGCGCTGCTCCAGTTGGCTCATCGTGATCTTGTCTGCTGCCGCCGCCACCTCGGCGACCGGGCGCATCGCCAGGCGCGACAGGAACCACCCCCCGGCCAACACCAGGATCAGAATCAGCGGGATGCCGGGGGTCAGGATATCCAGCAGTTCGTCAAGCACCTCAAAAAAAGTGCGATTCTCCTTACCGACCACCAGGAATCCCCAGGAATGGCTGCTGATCAGCACCCGGTATCGCCGGCCGGCGAGCAAGTGATTGGAAAATCCTTCCGGTTGTTCCCAGAAACCTTTGGGCAGCAGCAATTGGGCATTTTTCAATCCCCCGTCACTGAACACCCGCCGCCCGGTCTCTGTCTTGAGGGCAAAAATAACGAACTCTTGTTTGTAGCCGTAAATTTCATGCAATTCTTCGTAAAACTCAGCGGCCAGCGCCTCATCTTGCTGACCACCAGGGGTTAAGAGGCCGAGAAATTCCGTTTCGAACAGTTGGATCATCCAACCGTTCTCTAACTGCAACTCCTTGTCGATTTCCCGGTTCAGTTCCCAATACAGCGCAATCATGCTGCTGCCCAGGATAAACCCGAGCACTCCGAAAAAAACCAGAGCGATCAGCAAGCCAAGCCGGGTTCGGATCGAGAGTTTCATTGCCGGGGATCTCGCAGGCTGTATCCGCCGTTGCGGATGGTGTGAATCAATTTGAATTTGCTGAAACGTTCAATTTTCTGGCGCAGCCGGCGGATATAGACTTCGATCAGGTTATAATCGCTATTGAAGTGATAATCCCAGACATGCTCGGCAATCATCCCCTTACTGACCAGGCGGTTTTTGTTGTGGAGCAGGTAGGTCAAGATGGCAAATTCGCGGCGGGTCAGTTCGATCGAGCGGCTGTCCACCCACACTTCCTGGGTGGCGGTATCCAGAGTAAGGTCGCCGGCGCTCAGCAGGGAGGTTTTCTCCAGTGAGGCCCGCCGCAGCAGGGCCCGCACCCGGGCACGCAGTTCCGAAACGGCAAAGGGTTTGACCAGGTAATCATCCGCCCCGGCATCCAGGCCCGCCACCCGGTCCGCCACTTCCCCCCGGGCGGTCAGCAGCAGCACCGGCGTATGCAGGCCGGAAACACGGAGTGAATTCAATACCGCCAGGCCATCCTTTTTCGGCAGCATAATATCGAGAATAATCAGGTCGTACGGCTCCGACATAGCAAGCGCCTCACCGTTCACGCCATCCCGGGCAACATCGACCGCATGGGATTCCGCCAGCAAAGTCTTTTGCACAAATTCGGCAATATCTTTTTCGTCTTCTACAATTAAAATACGCATCCGCCTGCTCACACCTAATCGATATAAGCGATAAACTAAACGGTAATTGCGCCAGTAGCAAACGGAAACTGTTTCCGCTGAATCCCGCGTTTTTCGACCGGGCCGTATGCTGCTTCGACTGCCTGGTCGAAATGCCCGGCAGCCCCGGCTCTTGAGACATCACTCAATCAACAATTTTACAGTAGCTTACCGCTTCCAGCTTCTTATGGCACGATCATTGATCTATTTCCTCCTGATAAAACGGGGCAGCGCTGCATGAAAAGGATTCCACACCATCCGCGGTTGATGACATTGTTCATTTTTCTGTCGCTGACATTGCTGGCCTGCGGCCAGGAGCAAACGCTTCCGGCCGGGGAAGATTCCCTGCCGGAAACGATTGCTCCGGCTAGCGATTCGACGGCCGGCGGCCGGAGGGTTTGCCGCTTTATCGACCGCGACGGCGATGGTTTTAACGACCGGGCCCGCGATCACGACGGCGACGGCATTCCCAACGGTCTCGATCCGGACTGGCGGCGTTCCAAAGCGCATCGAGTGCGCCGGGGGCGGCAACTGCCCCAACTGCATATCCGCAACGATCGCCGCAATGCGCCGCGCTGCTGCCGCTGTGCCGGCCCTCTACCGCTGGCCGGGGGGTGATTGCACCGAAACCGCAAGCCAAATCGGTTCTATATATCAACAGGGTTTTGTATATTGTGCGAATTTATTGATGATCGAGACATTCCGGCAGCGGTAGCAGGCATCTTCCCGCCACTGCCGCTGCGACAGGTAATGACCGCCGCGAACGAGGAACCATCTGTTATATGCCAACAAGAGGATAATCAACCATGCGAATTATATTGCTGCTGCTGATATCGGGATGGCTTACCCTGGGTGCGCAGGCCCGGTGGGACGGGACACTGCTGCCGGATGAACAACTGACAGTCGCGCGGGCAATCGCAATCGCGATTTCCCAGAATCCCGCGCTAAACCAGTACCGCGAGGAGATCCGTAGCCAGCGTGGGGAGCGTTGGCGCGGGGTCGGCCTGCCTTCGCCGGACCTGCTGATTTTGCAGGAAGGTATCCCCCGGGAAGGCAGCGGATTCGGGGAACGGCGCTGGGGAATCAGTCAGTCCCTGGATTTTCCCCT
>JACKAP010000045.1 GCA_020635015.1 Calditrichia bacterium
GCGGTGTGACGGCGCATGAACACGTATTCCTGCCATCCGCTGAGAAAATAAAAGGCCCCGGCGAGCAGATCATGATGAATGAAGGCACGCCCCCCCTCCACCGTCAACAGCGGCTGTTGCGGATCGCCGCCAAACAGCACCGGGATATCCCTTTCCCGCCAGTTCTTCCAGATCACTTTTTCCGCCGGGTAGGGCGCATCTCCCTCAAAAAAGCGGCCGCTGCCGGCATGGATGTTGATCCGGCGGTCGCGGGTGCCGTAACCGATCTCCACCTCTGCCGGCACCCGGTAGATGCGGCGGAAATAGTCCAATATGTAAGCGGTGCGGGGATCCATAGCGCGCGAATGTAAGAAAGGTTTGACTCCAAAAGAAACATTAATTAAAATTGCATCGCCCCCATAAACCCGGGTAAGAAAGTGCTTTATGAAGAAAATCATCCGTAAGTCCCTGATCGACCTCGCCCACCGCCTGGAAGTGGGCGCCAAGCGCCTGCGCAGCGCGGCGGATAAGGCGGTCCCGGAGAAGCGTATTTTTCTCCTGGATTGCGAAGCCCAGGGCTGGCGCAACCTGCGGCCCTGCTTCGTGCTGTCCACCGGACGTTCCGGCACCCGCCTGCTCAACGACCTGCTGCTGCTCTCGGAAGATGCGCTCCCCGAGCATGAGCCGCGCCCGGAACTCTACCGCCCTTCCCGGCGGGCCTATGAAGATATCGAACAGCATCCGGAGATCTACCGCGAGGTGTTCAAGAGCGCCCGGGAGGAGTACCTGCTCAAGGCGGCGCAGCAGGAGAAGGTCTATATCGAAACCAATAACCAGTGCACCTTTTTTGCCCCGGTGATGCGGGATATTTTTCCCCATGCGGTGTTCATTCACCTGGTGCGCCATCCCGGCGACTTTGTGCGCAGCGGCATCCGGCGCAAGTGGTATACCGGGGCGCATAGCCATGATATCGGGCGGATCGTGCCGGTGGCGGGAGAGATGAGAGATCGCTGGGCGGAACTGTCGCTGATCGAGAAAAACGGCTGGCTGTGGAACGAGACCAACCGGTTTATCGAAGATTTCCGCCGGACCGTGCCGGCAGAGGCCTTCCTGTTCGTGAAGGCGGAGGCATTGTTCCGTGATCCGGCGGTGACCCGGGAGATCTTCGATTTCCTGCGCATCGGCGGGTATCAGGAAAAAACGGTGCGGAAGGTGATCGGCACTCCGGTGAATGTGCAGAAAAAAGGGCATTTCCCGGCATACCGTGACTGGCCGGAAGCGGATAAAACGAAGCTGAAAAAGGTGGCTCCCCGGGCAGCGGCATACCATTATGATCTGGATTAACAGGAGGAACTCATGGGTTTTATCGCAATCTTACTTGGGAATATGTTGCATAAATGGGGAAAACTTCGCGAACTGCTGGTCGAGCGTTATTTAAACCACTATTATTCGCAAAAGATGGGGAAGATGGGGAAGGGGGTGCGAATTTTAAAGCGAAGCCGGATCACCGGACTGGATAAGATCGTCATTGAGGATAATGTCACCATTGCGGATAACGTCTTTATCCGGGGAGAGGGCGGGTTGTATATCGGCCCGAATTGCCATTTTTCCAGAAATGTGGTCATTTATACCCATAACCATAACTACGAGGGAGCGGCGCTTCCTTATGATAATACCTTCCGGTATCGAAAAGTGACGATTGAAAAAAATGTGTGGGTCGGCATAAACGTCACTATTTTGCCCGGTGCCCATATTAAAGAGGGTTCGATCATCGGCGCCGGGAGTGTGGTTGCCGGGGTGGTGGAGCCGTTGTCGATCATGGGGGCGCCATTGGTGAAACCCCTCAAATATCGCGACAAGGAACACTACGAAAGATTGGATCGCGAAAAAAAATATGGCGGTCCCAATGGCGTTCCGTTGGAGTCGTAAGCATGTAATAACATCCAAATAAAGAAGTGTCTCAAATGCGTACATTCTTAAAATCATACGTCAAAAAATTTTTTCTGAATACGTTGTTAAAAGCCAATTTCCGCCGGGAGGAAGTTGCAGAGTTCCGGATGTCGGAGGGATATCCGACGATTATTTTGCAAGACGGGACCACGCTATCCTCTTTTGGCGCTCGCGATTTGCCGAATATGGAACATCTGGGGATTCCCAAGGGATTTGAAGAAGTGGTCCTGGCTTATCTAACCCGTTATAAATTCCCGCATTTTATGCCGCAAAGAAAAATGAAGCCGGGAATGATCCCCATCAACTGGATGCCCTACCCGGTCCATCCGCAACATCAGAATACCCTGCAGGAATTGCCGGGAAAGCTGGCCGGAGAACTGACGGAGATCTTATCGTTATCCGCCGGTGACCGGGTATTGGAAATCGGATCGTTCATCGGATTTGGAACGGTGCAAATGAGCCGTTTGGTCGGGAGTCGCGGCAAGGTGGTTGCCGTCGAAGCCGATGATGCCGCATTTGCGGTGCTCAATAAAAATGTTCGGCAGAACAACTTATCGAATGCCATCTCACGAAACTATGCCATCGGCGATAACGACCGGGATGAGGCCACTTTCTGGAAAAGCCGAATGCAGGCCAACTCCCTGGTCGAGATCAAGGGGGCGAAGCCCGGCGCCGTGAGAATGCGGAAAATCTCCTCGGTTTTGAATGAAACCGAACTGATCCCAAATTTCATCATTTTAACCATTAATGGATTCGAACTGAAAGCGTTGGAATCCAGCCGGGAGCTTTTGAATGAAGCCCGCCCGCTGAGAGTGATCACCCCGGGCTGGTATAAAGATGAACAGGGCTATTATGCCCCGCGGATCATAAAACTCCTCAAATCTCATAATTTCAAGGTGTTCAGCACTAAAGGAATGCATATTTTCGCCTATAAGGTATAATTGAGGGGAGAGTAATTCCGGCATGAGATGTATGCCGGATCAACCATGCGAATCTTAAATAAGCTGCCCATAAAATCCGATTTCTTTAAAAACGTACTGAAGCTCTCCTCCAGTTCCGCCTTCGCCAGCGTACTGACCGCCCTGGCCCTGCCGGTGATCACCCGTCTGTTCACCAAGCAGGATATCGGCGATTTCCAACTGCTATACTCGATCATCCTGCTCTTCGGCCTGTTGGGGCCGCTGAAGTATGAGATGGCCATCCTGCTGCCCAAGGAGCTGGAAGACCGTTACCATATGGTGATTGTTTCCTTCCTGGTGCTGGGGACTTTTTCGCTGCTGCTGCTGGTGGTGTTTTTGTTTTTCGGGCCGGAAATTTTGCGCTACCTGGAGGCGGAGCGCCTGGCGGGGTACGAGGCCTGGCTGGTGCTGGGGATTTTCCTCACCGGAATGCTGCAGGTGGTGCGGTATATTCTGATCCTGCATAAAAAATTCGGCGATCTCGCCCGCAACCGCATTTATCAGATGGGGGTACAGCACGGAGTGTCGATCGGCTGGGGATGGTTCAGCCCCAGTTTCCTGGGATTGTTTGCCGGCTATATCGTAGGGGTGGCGGTGCCAGTGTACCTGGTGCTGCGCCGGCGCTTGTTCCACTTCCGGGGCTTTACCTGGGAGAAGGCCAAACAACTGCTTTATGAGTACCGCAAATTCCCTACATTCAATACCGCCGCGGTATTCCTGAACAATTTCTCCCTGCAGCTTCCGGTGTTCATGTTTGCCAAGTTTTATGACGAAACGATCGTGGCGATGTACGCCATCGCCAACCAGGCGCTGGTGATGCCGACCATCACCCTGATCGGCACCGCGGTGCAGCAAGTCTATTATCAGGCGGCCTCCGAGGCATTTCAGGAACATCCCCGGAAATTGATGGGTATTTACCGTCAAACCCTGAAGAAGCTCTCCCTGGTGGGATTGGTGCCGATCGGTGGGGTGATATTGCTGGCGCCCTTGCTGGCCGGACTGATCTTTGGGAAAGAATGGAGCGAAGCAGGAGTCTATATGCAGATCCTCAGCCTGGGCATCTATTTCCGGCTGATCAATTCGCCGATCGCCTCCGCCCTGTCGATCATCAACCGCCAGGAGGCCGGGCTGGTGCTGATCATTCTCTCCCTGGCGCTGCGCTTTGGTGCGATGTACGTCTTCAGCGATACCCCGGAACAAATGCTCTGGGCGTTGTCGATTTCCACCGCGCTGTTTTATGGGTTTTACAATTACTCGGTTTATTATTATATTCGCAGCGCGATCCGCGCCCATGAGCGGGGGGAAGGGGATGAAAGGAATTGATTGATAAACAACAGCCACAGAGGCACAGAGATCACAGAGACTTAAATGAGCTTGTTAAGATCAAATCTCTGTGTGCTCTGTGGCTCTGTGGCAAAATTAATTTTCATGCCTAAAAACGAATGGTCGACTGATCCTTACAGGTCAACACAGAAAGGTAGTTAATCTACATGTGCGGTATTTGCGGCATATACGAAAAAAATCGCGATAACAGCACGCTGGTGGAGGCGATGTGCCGCATCCTGGCGCACCGCGGGCCGGATGCCTGGTCGGTTTACCCTTCCGGCGAGGTCTGCCTGGGGCACCGCCGCCTGAGCATCATCGACCTGGCCACCGGCGATCAGCCGATCTTCAACGAGGATAAAAGCCTGGCGATCGTCTACAACGGGGAGATCTACAACTATCGCGAACTGCGCGAAGAGCTGCTGGCGAAGGGCTACCGCTTCCATACCGCCTCCGATACCGAGGTGATCCTGCAGCTTTACGCCGACCAGGGCGCGGAGGCCTTTGCCCGCCTGAACGGCATCTTCGCCTTCGCCATCCTCGACCGCCGGGAGGGGCGGGAACGGCTGGTGCTGGCCCGGGATCACTTCGGGATCAAACCGCTGCATTACTATGCAAAGGATGGGCGCTTCATCTTCGCCTCTGAGCAAAAAGCGATCCTGCTCCACCCGCAGGTAAGCCGGGAATTGAATCCCCAATCGCTGCATTACCATATCAACCTGCGCTACACCCAATCGAATGAAACCCTGTTCAAACATATCTTCCGGCTGCCTCCGGCGCATTATGTGGTCGTGGAAGGGGGAGATATCCGCAAGCTGGCGCCCTATTTCCGCCTGGAATACCGCCTCGATCACCGCAAGCGCGAGGAGGAATGGCTGGAGGAGATCCCGGTATACCTGAAACAGGCGGTGCAGCGGCAACTGGTCAGCGACGTGCCGATCGGGGTCTACCTCTCCGGGGGGATGGACTCCAGCTCCATCGTGGCGATGATGCGCGAGGCGGGCGTGGAGAAGATCAATACCTTCACTCTGGGTTTCAACGAGCCGACCGATGAGAATGACGACGCCCAATTGGTGGCGGACTATTACCAGACCGAGCATCACAATCTGCGCATGGAGCTCAACCCGATGCGCTACCTGCCCCAGGTGATCTGGCACGCCGAGGAGCCCAAGATCAACCTGCTGCAGGGATTCATGATGTCGCAATTCGTCTCCCAGCATGTCAAGGTGGTGCTGGGCGGCCTGGGGGGCGATGAGCTCTTTTCCGGTTATGATATTCACAATTTCATCTACCCATTCACCCGGCTGCATCAATGGGTGCCGGGAGGCATCGAAAAAAGCCTGCTTTCCAAACTCAGCGCCCTGAGCTATACCCTGCAAAGCCGCTTCGGCTCCCTGGCCTCGGATGAATACCGCCGGGGGCTGCAGATGGCGCTGGCCAGCGGCAACATCGCCAAATTTTACCTGATCCTGCGCAATGTATGGGATTTCGACCGCGCCCATTGGGAAAAAATTTACGCCCCGTCATTTCTGGAACAACAGATCCGGCCGGTGATCGGGGAGTTTGAAAATCTGTTTTCTCCTAACGGCGATCTAAGCGCTCTCGACCAGGTCTACCACGCCGAGTTTGCCAGCAAGATGGTCAACGACTACCTGCTCACCGAAGACCGGATGTCGATGGCCAACTCGGTGGAGGAGCGGGTGCCTTTCCTGGATCTCGACCTGGTGCAGCTGGGATTTTCCATTCCCGCCGGGCAAAAGATGCGCTTCAACGAGACCAAATACCTGCTGCGCAAGGCGATGCA
>JACKAP010000046.1 GCA_020635015.1 Calditrichia bacterium
GAATTGAGGAATTGGCCGTCGATCTCCACCTGGATCTGGATCACCCGCACCGAACTGGCTTTATCAATCAGGATCTCGTTGAGGGCATAGAGCGGGGAGGGATCGCCGTCGATCATCCCCTTGAGCAGGAACCGTTTTTCGACGCGGTATTCGCTTCGTAAAATCTTTTCGAATTCCCCGGCAAAATCATCCAGCGGAATTTCGGTCAGAAAACCCAGCCCTCCCACATTGACCCCCAGGATGGGCGTTTCAAATTCTCCGACCACCTGCACGGCGCGTAGAAAAGTGCCGTCGCCGCCAATCGCCAGCACGATGTCACAGCGAGAGGGAATGTCATGTTCCGGCGCTGTCGGATAGGCATTTTTGCTGAAAGGGTAGAGCTGGTTCTGCGCGATTCGATCAGATACGATAAACGGAACCTGATTCCGGGTGAACCACTCGACCAGATTGGGGAGTTCTTCCCAAAAAAGTTCCTTGCGACTGTTGGCAATCAATCCAAAAATCAACGTTCCGCCCCGGTTTTTTGCCCAAGTACTTTATCATCAATCAGGTAGAAATCGAAAGTACGATACCGAGTTGACGTTGTCAAGCGGTAAACATCAGTGTTTGGAAGTAGTGCAAAAAATCTTTGTTGATTTTGAAACATTTGTTTATTATCATCGAACAAGTTTTTTAGGCAAGACTAAAAATACGGATAATGATGCACAACGAAGCGATCGAAGACTATTTAAAAAAGATCTACAAAATCCAGCTCGAGGAGGGGAAAGTCTCCACCACCGCGCTGGCTGCACGGCTGGGCATCAAGCCGGCCTCGGTGACCGGCATGATCAAGCGGCTCTCGGAGATGAAGCTGGTTACCTATAAACCCTACCAGGGGGTCAAACTGACTGAAAGTGGCATGAAAATCGCGCTGGAAGTGATCCGCCATCACCGCCTGATTGAGCTCTTCCTGGCGGAAGCGCTGGGGGTTCCCTGGGATAAGGTACACGAGGAAGCGGAAAAATGGGAGCACGTGCTCTCCGAAGACCTCGAGGAACGCATCGATGCGCTGCTGGGATATCCTACCCACGACCCGCACGGCGCGCCAATTCCCAATCGCGACGGCGACATCGCCGAGCATGCCCGGTTGTGCCTGGGTGACCTGAAGCGGCTGCAATATGCTGCGGTAGTGGAAGTGAACGATCATGATCCGGAACTTTTGCGCTACCTCGGGAGCCTGGGGCTTTATCCCCGGACCGAATTTCAGGTGATGGAGATTGCGCCGTTTGAAGGCCCGATTACGATTTCCTTGAAGGGAGGAGAGTTTACGTTGGGACGGAAGATATCAGACCAGATCTACGTCAAGGTTATTGACACGCTTTCTGAGGACTGATGTTAAGCGCGGTGGCCATTTCCGCCAACGACCTGTGGAAATGGCCACCGCGCTTAAACGATATCTCCTATATTTTGGAAGAGGTTATAAACTATTGTCGTGTTTCAAATTCATAAAGGATCGTAATAATGCTTAAATACAAGAACTTTGCTTTTTTACTAGTCCTGGGGCTGCTGATGTCTTGCGGCAAACAGGACGGCAATCAGACTGCAAGGGAAGATATTGCGCAGCGGCAGATCAATGTGGTTGCGACCACCGGGATGATCGGCGATGCGGTGCGCAATGTCGGGGGTGAGCGGGTGGCAGTGATTTCCCTGATGGGTCCGGGGGTCGATCCGCACCTTTATAAGGCCAGCGAAGGGGATGTCTCCCGCATGTCGCGGGCGGATATGATCTTTTACAACGGCCTCCACCTGGAAGGTAAAATGGCGGAGATCTTCGAGAAAATGCAGCAGCGTATTCAGACCGTGGCGGTGACCGACCGCATCGAGCGCACTCGCCTGGATTCGCCTCCGGCATTTGCCGGCAATTACGATCCCCACGTCTGGTTCGATGTCACCCTCTGGATGGAGGCGGTGCGCCACATTGCGGAAAGCCTGGCGGAATTCGATCCCAGTCATGCCGGGATCTACCAGACCAATGCGGCGCGCTACCTGAGCTCGCTTGATTCCC
The DNA here is from genome assembly GCA_020635015.1 of Calditrichia bacterium. Lineage (GTDB taxonomy): Bacteria > Calditrichota > Calditrichia > RBG-13-44-9 > J075 > JACKAP01. The sequence goes on from JACKAP010000046.1 coordinate 2,045, forward strand.
TCCACGCTTATGTCCGTGACGAAATCAACCGGATTCCCGAAAATCGCCGGGTGCTGATCACCGCCCACGACGCCTTCCATTATTTCGGCCGGGCCTACGGCATGGAAGTGCGCGGCCTACAGGGCATCAGCACCGCATCCGAAACCGGCACCGCCGATGTGCAGGAACTGGCGAGATTTATCGTTCAACGCCAAATTCCGGCAATTTTTGTCGAAACCTCGGTTCCCCCCCGCTACATCGAAGCATTGCAGGCGGCGGTGAAGTCGCGCGGTTTTGATGTGAAGATCGGCGGCAGTCTCTTCTCCGACGCCATGGGCAATCCCGGCACACCGGAGGGGGTCTACCTCGGCATGGTGCGGCATAATGTGGATACGATTGTGGGGGCGCTGGCAGGGAAGTGATGGGGAGTGGATGTTGGATGTTGGATAATGAGTTAATGGGTTGATGGGTTAATGGGGAAATACGGACATTGTATCAAAAACCCATCAACCCATCAACCCATCAACCCATCAACCCATTAACAAGAGAAATATCACACCAGGATAAATCATGCTTCAACCTCAAAATGGCACTTATAATCCGCCGACTCTAAACCATCCCGCCATCAAAGTCGAAGACCTCACCGTGGCCTATCACGACAAGCCGGCGTTATGGGACATCGACCTGTTGGTGCCGCAGGGGGTGCTGCTGGCGATCGTCGGTCCCAACGGCGCCGGTAAAACCACCCTGATCAAGGCAATGTTGGGACTGCTGAAGCCGGTGGCGGGCAGCGTGGAGGTCTTCGGCCGCCCTTATAAGGAACAGCGGAAACTGCTGGCCTACGTGCCCCAGCGCCGCAGCGTGGATTGGGACTTTCCCACCAACGTGCTCGACGTGGTGCTGATGGGACGCTATGGCGCCCTCGGCTGGTTTAAACGGCCGGGAAAACAGGACCGGGAACTGGCCCGGGAGGCGCTGAAGAAAGTCGGCATGGAGGATTTCGCCCGGCGGCAGATCAGCGAACTCTCCGGTGGGCAGCAACAGCGTGTCTTCCTGGCCCGGGCCCTGGTGCAGGATGCCCAGGTATACCTGATGGACGAGCCCTTTCAGGGGGTGGACGCCACCACCGAGCGGACAATCGTCAAACTGCTCCAGGAACTGCGCGCGGCCGGCAAAACTGTGGTGGTGGTGCATCACGATCTCCAGACCGTCACCGATTATTTCGACTGGGTGATGCTGCTGAACGTGCGCAAGATCGCCTCCGGACCGGTCGGTGAGATGTTTACCGAGGAAAATCTCCGCCTGGCCTATGGCGGTCGGGTGGCGTTTTTGCACGCCCGGCCGAAGGAGGCTGAGGAAAGGATAAAGGGGGAAGGACGAAGGATAAAGGATGAAGGATGAAGGGGGAAGATTAACCTGTGTGCAACCGCGCCCGGTTGGCGCAGCGTCGGTCTTTACCCATCAACCCATACACCCATTAACCCATTAACAAAAGCTTTTACACGCAACCACTGCTCCGGAAATATCATGCTCGACATACTCCACAACATCATCTTCGACTACACCCTGCGCAATGTGGCGCTGGGGGCGGGGGTGCTGGGGATCATCAGCGGAACCCTGGGCAGCTATGCGGTATTGCGCCGGCAGAGCTTGCTGGGGGATACCATCTCCCATGCGGCCCTGCCGGGCATTGCCCTGGCGTTTCTGATCACCGGGAGCAAATCGACCGCCATCCTGCTGCTCGGCGCCGCCCTGGCCGGCTGGGTCGCCACACTGATCATGCTCAACATCATCCGCACCACCCGCATTAAAGAAGATACGTCGCTGGGACTGGTGCTCTCAGTGTTCTTCGGCTTCGGCCTGGTACTGCTCACTTACATCCAGAAGCTGCCTACCGCCACCCAGGCCGGCTTGGAAAAATTTCTCTTCGGCCAGGCAGCCACCCTGCTGGCGGAAGATGTGACCCTCATGGCAATCCTGGGGCTGATCGCACTTTTTCTGACCGCCCTGTTCTGGAAAGAGTTTAAACTGCTGAGCTTCGATGCCGATTTTGGGGTGACCCTTAACTTTCCGATGCAGGCAGTGAACCTGGTGCTCACCACCCTGCTGGTGATCGCCATCGTGATCGGCTTGCAAACCGTGGGCGTGGTACTGATGAGCGCCATGGTGGTGGCACCCGCTGCCGCCGCGCGCCAATGGACCAACCGTTTGGGAATCATGGTATTGCTGTCCGCCCTCTTCGGTGCCGGGGCCGGCATCGGTGGAGCGGTGATCAGCAGCCTGGTGCCAAAGCTGCCTACCGGCCCCACTATCGTGCTGTGCATTAGCGGACTGGTGCTCCTCTCGATCTTCCTGGCGCCGGCACGGGGCCTGCTTTGGAACTGGGCCCGGCAGTACCGCAATCGCCGCAATTTCCGCGCGGAAGCGGTGTTGCTGGATCTTTACGCCCTGGCCCAGCAACATCAAAACCGTCTGCACGGTCATAGCGCTGCGGTGCTAAAGACCATGAACCTCAATCGCGCCGCAGTGAACAAATGTCTGGAGATCTTGCAGGAACGCGGTCTGGCGGTTTCCCCGGTCAGCGGGATCTGGGGGTTGACCGAAGCCGGCTTGCGCAAAGCGGAGCAACTGGCCAAAACACATGGGGGGAAACCATGAGCACCGCCCAATTAGAAATTCAATTGGTAGCCGCGGTGGTGGCGGTCGCCTGCTCCTTACCGGGCGTATTCCTGATCCTGCGCCGCATGGCGATGATGAGCGATGCCATCAGCCACGCCATCCTGTTCGGGATAGTGCTGGCGTTTTTCGTGGTGGAAGACATCACCTCGCCCTTTCTGGTGGTCGGCGCCGCCCTCACCGGGGTACTGACGGTCAGCCTGGTGGAAGCGCTGCATCGCACCCGCCTGGTCAAAGCGGATGCCGCCATCGGGCTGGTGTTCCCGGTGCTCTTCAGCATCGGGGTGATTCTGATTGCCCGCTACGCCGGCAATGTACACCTGGATATCGACGCGGTGCTGCTGGGGGAGCTGGCCTTTGCCCCCTTCAACCGCTTCGTGGTCGCAGGTTACGATCTCGGCCCGATCTCCTTTTACGTGATGGGCGGCATTTTACTACTGAACATTCTGTTCATCGCCCTGTTTTATAAAGAGCTCAAGCTGGCCTCTTTCGACGCCGGGTTGGCAGCGGCGATCGGCTTTTCGCCCACCCTGATCCATTACGCCCTGATGACCCAGGTCTCCCTCACTGCCGTGGGAGCGTTCGATGCGGTCGGCTCTATCCTGGTGGTGGCGCTGATGGTTGCCCCGCCGGCAGCCGCCTACCTGCTCACCGACCGCCTCTCCCGGATGTTGCTGATCAGTGCCGGGGTGGGCATCGCCAGCGCCATCGGCGGCTACTGGACGGCGAACCTGTTCGATGTCAACATCGCCGGGTCGATGGCCTCGATGGCCGGATTGATCTTTCTGCTGGTCTACCTCACCGCTCCGGGACGGGGATTGATCGCAGTGGCCCGGCGCAACCTACACCAGCGCTGGGAATTTGCCCAGCGGATGCTGGCGGTGCATCTGCTGCATCACCAGGGACTGCCGGAGGCGCAGCAGGAATGCCATGTGCATAGCGTGCATGAGCATCTGAACTGGGAGCAAGAGTTTGCCCGGCGGGTGGCCCGATTGGCTGAAAAAGAAGGCCTGATCTACCAGGAACGCGGTCTGCTGCTACTCACCGGCAAAGGCCGCGATCTGGCAGAGGAGGCGATGCTGTATTAG
>JACKAP010000047.1 GCA_020635015.1 Calditrichia bacterium
CAGCATCTCTAAACATGACAATTTTATAGACGTGTTAATCAGAGGTACTCATGGAGAGCAAACCAAATATTTTCCAAAAACTCTGGCAGTCTGAGTTGCGCTGGCCGGTGCTGATTGCCCTGCTGCTGGCCTTCCTGGCCGGGATGCTGGTCCGGGGCGGCGGGGGCGCTGACATGACCCATGCCGGAAATACGGCCGGTGGGAAAGCGCAGGTCTGGACCTGCTCGATGCACCCCCAAATCCGCCAGCCGGCGCCGGGCACCTGCCCAATTTGCGGGATGGAGTTGATACCGCTCGCAGACAGCGCCGATGAGCCGCTGGCGGAGACGCAGTTGAAACTGTCGCCTTACGCCGCCAAATTGGCCGGGATACGTACCGTTCCGGTGGCGCGCCGTTACGTGGAGGCGGAGATCAACATGTCCGGCAAGATCGATTACGACGAAACCCGCTTGAAATATATTACGGCCCGGGTGCCGGGGCGGATCGATAATATGTTCGTCGATTATACCGGCACGCCGGTGCGGGAGAACGATCATCTGGTGGATCTTTACAGTCCGGAGCTGATTGCCGCCCAACAGGAGTTGCTGCAGACCCTGCGTAGCGCCCGCTCCGGGAGCAGTCCGCTGGTTCGCAATACCCTGGAGGCGGCGCGGGAGAAGCTGCGTTTGTGGGGATTGACCGATGGTCAAATCCGTGAGATCGAGCAGCGGGGAACCCCCTCCGACCATCTGACGATCTATTCGCCGGTCCGCGGAGTGGTGATCCGCCGCAATGCCACCAAAGGCATGTATGTCGATACCGGCACGCCGATTTATACCATCGCCGATCTTTCCCAGGTGTGGGTGATGCTCGATGCCTACGAATCGGATCTGGAATGGATCCGCTTTGGGCAGCCGGTCGAATTTTATACCGAGGCGTATCCCGGTGAAACCTTCAAAGGGCGGATCTTTTTTATCGACCCGGTGCTCAACCCCGCAACCCGCACCGTGAAAGTGCGGCTGAACGTCGCCAATCCTGACGGCAAGCTCAAGCCGGAGATGTTTGTGCGGGCGGTGGTGCGCTCGCGGATCTCCCGCTCCGGACGGGTAATGGATGCAGAACTGGCCGGGAAATGGATCTCCCCGATGCATCCGGAAATCATCAAGGACCGGCCCGGGACCTGCGACGTCTGCGGAATGAAGCTGGTGCGCGCCGAAGATCTCGGATATGTCGCTGCCGATGCAGCGCAAGCTGAAGCCCCCCTGGTCATTCCGGTTTCCGCTCCGCTGATCACCGGCAAGCGGGCAGTGGTCTATCTGGCGCTGCCCGGGCGAGAGGGCGTTTTCGAAGGCCGGGAGGTGCTGCTGGGACCCCGGGCCGGTGATTATTACCTGGTGCGGGAAGGTCTGAATGAAGGCGATGAAGTGGTTGTCAACGGGAACTTCAAGTTGGACAGTGACCTGCAGATCAAGGCCCGTCCGAGCATGATGAGTCCTGTGGAAGGCACTCCCGGCAAAGACCACGCCGGTCATGCCCACGCTGAAGCTGCAGATCCGATACCGGTCGAAGCACCGGCAAAGCTGCGCGAGGCAATCGCCGCGGTCTTCGGGAGCTATGTCGCCATTCAGCAGCATCTCAGCCAGGACCAGGGCGCGGAAGCCGCCGGCAGCGCCGCTGAAATGGTGACAGCCTTGCAAACGGCAAAAACAACTGTGCCGCCGGAATTACGCGAAGCCTGGCAGACCGCTGCGGAACCGTTGGGGGCTGCAGCCAAAACGCTTGCCGCCGCTGCGGAAATTACGGCCGCCCGAACGGCATTTGAGCCGCTATCGGAATCGCTCTATCGCTTGATTCAACAATTCGGCATCAGCGGTCGCAGCGTGTACCGCTACCATTGCCCGATGGCCTTCGATAACAAAGGCGCCGACTGGCTGCAGGATAAGCAGGGCGTAGAAAATCCCTATTTCGGTTCGGCGATGTTCCGATGTGGTGAAGAGGTGGAGAAGGTGGCGGGGAATCGTTAATGGGTAAATGGGTGTATGGGTTAATGGGTAAAAACGGAAATTAAGATCGAGTCGCGACTCGACCCTACCCATATACCCATCAACCCATTAACCCATCAACCTATCAACAAAAATCAACTTTGAGTGAAAATATGAACCAAAACAACCTTCAACCCACATCTTTCCTGGAACGTCTCATCCGCTTCTGCCTCAACAACCGGCTGGTGGTGGTGCTGCTGACCCTGATGCTGATTGCCTGGGGAATCTTGGTGGCGCCGTTTGCCTGGGATTTGAGCGCACTGCCCCGCGATCCGGTGCCGGTGGATGCGATCCCGGATCTGGGAGAAAATCAGCAGATCGTCTTTACCCCCTGGGCGGGACACTCGCCGCAGGATATCGAAGATCAGGTGACCTACCCCCTGACCACCGCACTGCTGGGTATTCCCGGCGTAAAAACCGTGCGTAGTTTCTCCATGTTCGGTTTCTCCAGCATCTACATCATTTTTAAAGAAGAGATCGACTTTTACTGGAGCCGCTCCCGGGTCGCCGAAAAGCTCAACAGCCTTTCCAGTGCAACGCTTCCGGAAGGGGTGCAGCCTCGGCTCGGGCCGGACGCCACCGCCCTGGGGCAGGTGTTCTGGTATACCCTGGAAGGGCAGGATGCCCAGGGGAGGCCGACTGGCGGCTGGGATTTGCAGGAATTGCGCAGCATCCAGGACTGGTATGTGCGCTATTCCCTGATGTCCGCCGAAGGGGTCAGCGAAGTGGCCTCGGTGGGCGGGTTTGTGCAGGAATACCAGATCGATGTCAACCCCGATGCGATGCGGGTCTACGGTGTCTCCCTCGACGAGGTCTTCCAGGCGGTGCGGATGTCCAACCTCGATGTCGGCGCCCGCACCATCGAGATCAATCAGGTGGAGTACGTCATTCGCGGGGTTGGGTTTATCAAACAGCTCGCCGACCTGGAAAATTCGGTGGTGAAGGTTCACGAGAACGTGCCGATTTACATCAAAAACCTCGCGCACGTTACCCGCGGCCCGGCGCTGCGCCGCGGCGCTCTGGATAAGGCCGGTGCAGAAGCGGTGGGCGGGGTGGTGATCACCCGCTACGGAGAAAACCCGCTGCAGACGATCCTGAACGTCAAAGAGAAAATCGCCGAGATCAGTCCCGGTCTTCCCAGTAAAACCCTGGCCGACGGCACGGTCAGCCAGGTGGCGATCGTGCCTTTCTATGACCGCTCCGGCCTGATCTATGAAACCCTCGACACGCTCGATGAAGCCCTGGTCGGCGAAATCCTGATCACCATCATCGTGGTGATCCTGCTGGTGCTGAACATCCGCGGGGCGCTGCTGATCTCGGGACTGCTTCCGTTGGCGGTGCTGATGACCTTCATCGCCATGAAATATTTCGGGGTCGATGCCAATATCGTCGCCCTCTCCGGGATTGCGATCGCCATCGGCACCATGGTCGATATGGGAATTGTGATCGTGGAAAATATTATCCGTCATCTGGAAGGCGCCGATCCGGCGGAAAACCGGCGCGAGGTGGTAGCGCGGGCGGCTTCGGAAGTGGGCGGCGCGGTGTTGACGGCTGCAATGACCACTATCGTCGGTTTTCTCCCGGTCTTTGCTTTGCAGGCGGCCGAAGGCAAGCTCTTCAGGCCGCTGGCTTTTACCAAGACCTATGCGCTGGTGGCCTCGGCGATCATTGCCATAACCATTCTGCCGGCTCTGGCGCAATTTTTCCTGACCGGTAAATTCCGCTCCGGGATGCTGCGCCGGGGCGCTTATCTGGCCGGATTGTTGACCGGGATCTATGCGCTGTTTTTCCTGAGTGGATGGATTGGGGTAATGTTAATCCTGTTGAGCGCCTACCTGCTGCTTGAGGAACGGGTGCCTGCAGTGGTGCGCCAGCAGCGGGTGAAACTGATCAACGGCTTCTGGGTGATCTTTCTGGGAATCCTGCTCGCCGAGCACTGGCTGCCCCTGGGCCCGGAACGGGGGCTGTTATTGAACCTGCTATTTGTGCTCCTGGTGATCTGCGGCCTCCTGTTTACTTTCTGGGTGTTTATTCGCTATTACGGGCGGATCCTGCACCAGGTGCTGGATCATAAAGTGATCTTCTTGAGCTTCACCGGGCTGGTAGTCTTTTGGGGCCTCCTGGTGTGGCTGGGGTTTTCCGCCTTCTTTGGCTGGCTGCCCCGGGCGGTGCAGACCTTCGGGCCGGTTTCTTCTCTTGCGCATCAGTTCCCGGGATTGGGCAAGGAGTTCATGCCGCCGCTGGATGAAGGGGCCTTTCTGTATATGCCCACCACCATGCCGCATGCTTCTATCGGGGAAGCGCTGGATGTGCTGCAGAAGCAGGACGCCGCTTTCGGCAATATTCCGGAGGTGCAGTCGGTGGTCGGCAAGATCGGGCGGGCGGAAACCGCCATCGATCCCGCGCCGATCTCGATGATCGAGACGGTGATCAATTACCATTCGCAATATATCCGCGATGCCCAGGGCCGCCGCCAGACCTTCCGACATCGAGATGATGAAAATGACTTCTATCGTGATATCGCCGGAAACCCGCTTCCAGCGCCGGACGGCGCGCCGTATACTGTCGCCGGCAAGTTTCTGCGCGATGATCTGGGGCGGTTGATCCCAGACCCAGACGGCCTGCCCTTCCGCCAGTGGCGCCCGGCGCTCGATCCGGATCTCAATCCCGGGCGCAGCGCCTGGCCGGGGGTTCGCAGCCCGGATGATATCTGGGATGAGATCGTCAAATACGGCAAGATTCCCGGCACCACCTCCGCGCCGAAGCTGCAGCCGATCGCCACCCGGATCGTGATGCTGCAGAGCGGCATGCGCGCTCCGATGGGGATCAAGGTCAAGGGACCGGACCTGCAGACCATCGAGGCGGTCGGATTGCGGATCGAGGCCCTGCTGAAGCAATTGCCCGCCATCGAACCGGCGACGGTGCTGGCCGACCGGATCATCGGCAAGCCCTACCTGGAGATCGAGATCGATCGCGAAGCGATTGCCCGCTACGGCATCCGCCTGCAGCAGGTGCAGAATGTGATCGAAGTGGCGATCGGCGGGAAACCGGTCACCACCACGGTCGAAGGCCGGGAGCGCTATCCGGTGCGGGTGCGGTATCAACGGGAGCTGCGCAACTCGATCGAAGCGCTGGAACGCACCCTGGTGCCGGCGCCGGGAGGGGCGCAGATTCCCCTGGTGCAGTTGGCTTCGATCAACTACCAGCGCGGCCCGCAGATGATCAAAAGCGAAGACACTTTCCTGACCGGTTATGTGGTCTTTGACAAGCGGGGAGGGTATTCGGAAGTTGAGGTGGTGGAACAGGCGCAGAAGTATCTGGAGGATAAGCGGCGCAGCGGCGAGTTGGAAATCCCTGCCGGGGTGAGCTACCGTTTTACCGGCAGCTATGAAAATCAGGTGCGCTCGGAAAAGCGCTTGATGGTGATCCTCCCGCTGGCCCTGGCGGTGATCTTCCTGCTGCTCTACTTTCAGTTCAAATCGGTTTCCACCACCGCGCTGGTTTTTTCCAGCATTGCCGTGGCCTGGTCGGGAGGTTTTATCATGATCTGGCTCTACGGGCAGCCCTGGTTCCTGGATTTTTCGCTTGTCGGGATCGATCTCCGGGAACTGTTCCGCATCCACCCTTTTAACCTGAGTGTGGCGATCTGGGTGGGTTTCCTGGCCCTTTTCGGCATCGCCAGCGATGATGGGGTGCTGATGGCCACCTATCTGGAGCAGAGCTTCGCCGCCA
>JACKAP010000048.1 GCA_020635015.1 Calditrichia bacterium
CACCCATCCACCCATCCACCCATCCACCCATCCACGAAAAAATATTCAACAAACTGAGAACATATCCAATTTATTATTTTTTATTATCTTAATACCCAAATACGTCATCTGTCACAGCGACTGAAAATGTGCCCCGGTATATTTCATATTGAATTTTACGGGAGATCCAGGGGCATGCTGATTTTTTCCGCCTGCAGCGCTATCGCCACACTTTGCTGTCTTGCTTTTGCGCTGTCCGCGTCGCGCAGTCCGCACGAGCAAAAGATCGAAAAGGCGCTTCGTAAAAAACTCGACAAACTTCAGCTCAGCGATACGGCTTGCGAATTGCGGGTGATCGGCGATTGCGGTATGCCGGTCACGGAGACAATGGTGCGGATGATCGCCCGGCGCGGCATCAAGATCATCGCGGTCTTCGGGGCGATGTTTGTGGCCAAGGGCACCGTGGAGCAAATCCGCATGCTCAGTCGCATGAGCCTGGTGACCCAACTGCGCCTGTCCATCCGGGACGGCCTTGGCGGGAAAAGTTGAGCACGTTCGCCTATTACCAACCTGCAAATATCTTCAACTCTATCTGGAAATGTAATTAATCCGCAACATTCTCATGGCACTCACGTTTATTTCAAGCGACAATGAAATAATCCTGGAGCAACACCATGAGAATAAAGCGGTTTATCAAATTTTTATTTGCCATTGCCATCGCTTTTTTGCTGCTGCCGGCAGAACTGTTGGCGCAGAATGTTCTGGCCCAAATAGACGACATTGAGCCGGAAGCGGTGCGAGTGGCCGGTTTTCAATTAGATAATGAGCAGGAAATCCAGATTGATGCCGTCGGTGCTCACCGGAAAAGCCGTCACTGGGCCTCTTCGGCCGCCTGGATCCTCAATGCCGACAACCGTGAGATCGTCTGGGAACTGACCGACGCCAACTCCAAGTGGAAAACCCGCAAGCTCCGCGAATACAGCGATGCCGTCACCCTGCCCGCCGGACGCTACGAAGTTTACTACAGCTATTATCCCGACTATTACAGTGATCAGAGCTGGAGCTTCACCCGGTTTTTCTTCCGCCGGGATAAGGACGAAGCATACGCAAATGACGATTACGGCGAATTCTCGATCGTCGTGCGCGGTAGCGGAAAGCGCCTGGACCGGACGGCGGTCGAAGCTTACCGCAAGTCCATTCAGGAGAAAGCGTTGGTATCTCTGCTGGTCGGACGCGACGACCGTTATGAAAATCAGGGATTCCGCCTGAAGAAACCGATGGATGTGATCGTCTATTCCATCGGTGAAGCCCGGGGCGACGGGGCATACGATTACGGCTGGATCATTGATGCCGATACTCGTAAGCATGTGTGGAAATTCAATTTCCGCCATAGCGACCCGGCCGGGGGTAATGAGAAAAACCGGATGTTGCGGGAAACCGTCTCACTGCCGGCAGGCAATTACGCCGCATTCTATGTATCGGACGATTCTCATTCGCCCGGCGACTGGAACGCTGCGCCGCCCTATGATCCGGCATTTTGGGGAATTTCCATTTATGCTAAGAATGATGCCGATCGCAATAATATCGAACTTTTCAACTACGAAGATATTCCCACTAAAAACGTGATCCTGGAATTTACCCGTCTGCGCGACGATGAATATGTTTCGAAAGGTTTTACCCTGAAGCGCGATATGAAGGTACGCGTATACGCCCTCGGCGAAGGCACCAACGGCAGCATGTATGACTACGGCTGGATCGTCGATGCCAAAACCCATCAACGGGTCTGGGAAATGCGCTATCGCGACACCGAAGAGGCCGGCGGCAACCGCAAAAACCGGATGGTCGATGAAGTGATCGAACTGAAAAAGGGCAATTACATCGCATACTTCGTTACCGACGATTCCCATTCCTTCCGGCGCTGGAACGCCTCGCCCCCCTTCGATCAGGATAAATGGGGCATGACCCTCATCTCCCAGGAAACGAATTTCAAACCGGGCGATGTAACGGAATATAACGAGCGCGAAGATAAAGACGTTCTGGTGCAGATCACCCGGGTGCGCGATATGGAAAAACGTAGCGAGTCATTTTCCCTTAAGAAAGACGGGGAAGTGCGGGTGTACGCTCTCGGTGAAGGCCGCGGCGGAGAGATGTTCGATTACGCCTGGATCGAAGAAGCCAACACCGGCAAGGTCATCTGGGAAATGACTTACCGTAAAACCAACCATGCCGGCGGCGATCAGAAGAACCGGGAATTTAATGATACGGTGTATTTGAAAGCGGGCGATTATGTGCTCCGCTACGAATCGGATGATTCCCACTCCTTCCGCGACTGGAATTCTGCGCCCCCGCGCGACCCGGAGAACTGGGGCGTCACAATTTATAAAGGTGACAATTAAGCAGCATAACACCTCCCCTGCAAATGGTGATTATGCCATCGAAAATGCAGCTAAAGTAAACTTTAGCTGCATTTTTTTTGTAAATCCGTCCATTAATAACTACTTTTTTAGCCTGCATACGCTTCATTAATCTCATCAGAAGGAGGCTTGCTATGCTTAGCAGCTACATCAAAATTGCCTTGAGAAATCTGAAAAAATATAAAGGCTATTCACTGATCAATATCGCCGGGCTGGGGATCGGGATGGCCTGCTGTATTTTGATCCTGCTTTATGTGCAGCATGAGCTAAGCTATGACCGTTTTCATGAAAAAGGAGAGCGTATCTACCGTGCCAGCCGGGAATGGTTCAATGCCAACGGGGAAACCAGTTTACATCTCGGGCATGTCGCGCCGCCGATTGGCCCCCTGTTGGCGGCGGATTTTCCGGAGATCGAGGAAGTGACCCGGCTGTTGGGATTTTCCGCCCTGGTCAGTCAGGGCGAGCGCTTTTATCAGGAAGATAACATCTTCTTTGCGGAAGCGAATCTGTTTAAGGTTTTCACCTTTCCGTTCTTGCAGGGAAATCCGGAGTCCGCCCTGGCGCAGCCGAACAGCGTGGTCATCAGCGAATCCACCGCCCGGAAATATTTTCCCGACGGCAATGTTCTGGATCAGTCGCTGCGCTTCAGCGTGCGGGGCATGGAAGTAGATTTCAAAGTAACCGGCGTCACTGCGGATGTGCCGGCCAATGCTCATTTTCATTACGATTTCCTGGTTTCCTTCATCACTTACGAAGCCTTCGGCACCGATCTGCAAAGCTGGGGCAGCAATAACTATTCAACCTACCTGCTGCTTCCGGCTGGAATGGAGATCGCCAAAATTGCGGCGCAAATCCCTGATTTCATCGCCCGCCACCATCCCGACGGCGAAGCGGCGGTCGGCCGCACCACCCTCAACTTCATGAACCTGCGCGATATTCATCTGCACTCGCAACTTGATTCAGAAATTGAAGCCAACGGTGATATCAACAACGTCTATATCTTCTCCGCCATCGCAGCGCTGATTTTGCTGATTGCCTGCATCAACTTCATGAACCTGGCGACCGCCCGCTCTGCCCGGCGCGCCAAAGAAGTGGGTATGCGCAAGGTGGCCGGCGCCAACCGGGCCCAATTGATCGGCCAGTTCCTGGGCGAGTCGGTGGTATACGCTATTCTGGCCATGGTGCTGGCATTGCTGCTGGTGGCGGCCGCCCTCCCGGCATACAGCAATTTTCTGGGGTATGCGCTCAGTATCAATATGGCCGAAAACGGCTTTCTGCTACTGGGTTTGCTGGGCATGGTGCTGCTGGTGGGAATCGCTGCCGGCAGCTACCCGGCGTTTTTTCTCTCCTCCTTCCGACCCGTCGTAGTATTGAAAGGTACCGGCGCTGCCAAACTATCCGGGCACTCAGGGGGACTGCGGAAATCGCTGGTGGTGCTGCAGTTTGCCATTTCCATCGTGCTGATGGTCGCTGTCGGGGTCGTGTATCAACAGTTGGATTATGTACACAACAAAGATCTGGGATACGACAAATCCCGCATCGCACTGCTTCCGGCCGGCTCGGAGATCAATCAGCGCTTTCAGGACCTGCAAGCCCGCCTGCTGCTGCACCCCGCAGTGGAAAAAGTCTCCCTGGCCAAGCGGGTGCCCACCGGGCGGCTGCTCGATTCCTGGGGCACCAGCATCAACTACGTGGGCACCGACCAGCCGATCGATTTCCGGATTGCCGGCTTGATGGTCGATCACACCTACATTCCCACCTACGGCATTCCCCTGGCCGCCGGGCGGAATTTTTCCCGCGAGCTGGCCAGTGATTCCAGCGAAGCGTTTATTCTGAACGAGAGCGCGGTGCGCCAGATCGGCTGGCAACAACCGGCCGATGCGGTAGGAGAACCTTTCAATTACGGTGATCGCAACGGCTACATCATCGGAGTGGTGAAGGATTTCCATTTCGAATCGCTGCGCAACAAGATCACCCCGATCTGCATGATGATCGCCACCGCCCGCAGCAATACGGTATCGGTCAAAATCAGCGAGCAGGATATTCCGGGGGCATTGGCCTTCCTGAAAGAGATCTGGCAAGAGTATCGTCCCAATAATCCCTTCGAATATGAATTTGTCGATGAGCGCTTTCAGCAGCTCTACCGCGACGACGAGCGCCTGATGACCATCTTCGGTTATTTCTCGATATTGGCAATCCTGATCGCCTGCCTGGGCCTGTTTGGCCTTGCTTCTTTCTCGGCGGAGCAGCGGATAAAAGAAATCGGCATCCGCAAAGTGCTCGGGGCGCCGGTCAGCAGCCTGGTGCTGATGCTGTCCCAGGAATTTACCAAATTCGTACTCCTGGCCAACATTCTGGCCTGGCCGGCGGCTTATTTCGCCATGAAAAGCTGGTTGGCGGGATTCGCCTACCACACTGAGCTGGGAGTGACCCTGTTCATCGTGGCGATGCTGCTGGCCTTCGCCATCGCCCTGCTGACGGTGAGCTATCAGGCGGTCAAGACCTCCCTGGCCAATCCGGTGAAGGCGTTGCGGTATGAGTAGTTGATGCGTGCCATTAATATGAATACTTACAACCAACCCGCCTTCGATCTTGCCATATCCGAATTTGATCTTTCGGTTGCCGGTACACGGCTGCACGTGCGCCGGATCGTTCAGCGGAACCGGGAAGTGGCGCCTGGCCGGCCGGTGCTGGTGTTTCTGCACGAGGCATTGGGCAGCATCAGCTTGTGGCGCGACTTTCCCGAGGCATTGGCAGCAGGTTGCGGCTGTGATGCGCTGGTCTATGATCGCCCGGGCAGCGGGCGTTCGGCGGCATTGACCGAAGAGCGCGGTTTGGATTATCTGCATCATCAGGCGCAGGTGGTGCTGCCGGCATTGCTGGAGGCCTGCGGGATCGAGCAGATCATCCCGGTGGGGCACAGCGACGGGGGCTCGATTGCCCTGCTCTTTGCCGCAGCCTTTCCGGAAAAAACCGCCCGGCTGATCACCGAAGCGGCGCATATTTACGTGGAGGAGATCACGCTGGAAGGCATCCGCGCCGCCGTGGAAGCATATCATGATCCGGCGACCGAACTGGCCAGGAAGTTACGCCGCCATCACCGGGAGAAAACCGAAGCGCTGTTTGCCGCCTGGCACCGCACCTGGCAATCCCCGGCATTCCGCAACTGGAACATCGAAGCCTGCCTGCCGCAGATACAGGCACCGCTGCTGGCGATCCAGGGGGCGGCGGATGAATACGCCACCCCGGCGCAATTGCAGACGATTGTGTCACAGGTCGGGGGTCCGGCCGAGGCCCTGCTGATCCCCGACTGCCCCCACACCCCTCACCGCAAAGCCCGCGACA
>JACKAP010000049.1 GCA_020635015.1 Calditrichia bacterium
AACTCCCCATTCGCAGATGCAGCACATTCTCAAAACTGTAATTGCGCATCCGGTCAAACTCCCAACCCGGGATGGGGTCGCTGATGCCGATGATGTCGTCCGTCCCCGGCACGATCGGTCCCGGACAAGGCTCCTCATCGTCCTCGATCACCCAGATCTCCACCTCTAGATCTTCAATATCCTCATAAAAGAGTCTCCCACCGCATTCGGCGCAGTGGAACTCGGCATCGACTGTAAAGACGTAATCGGAAGAATCTACCCGCTCCAACCCCTGCATTTGGCCGGAGCAGCCCAGAAAACGGCCGGTTTCGGCGTCGAAGAGATGCACCTCCACCTCCAGCTTTCCCAGGTCATATTCGCCGGTCACCATCATCTCGCTGATCCGCAGCGGATGGCGACCATAGGGATCGACCGCGTCATCACTGCAGGAAAATACACCGTACAAAAGGAATAGCAGTATCGGACTGACGATATAAATGCTACATTTAGGCAAATGCATTTATTTCTCCTTCGATATATATAACCTGTCTCATCACGTTTACTGCGCGAACAGATTCCTTTCCGATAGCAATCGGAACCTTCGGAATGACAGATGTGTTGTTCCCCCGCCCTCCGCGTGCGCTGGTTTCGTGAACTTTAACCCAACAGATATTCGCGTTCATTCGCGTAAATTCGTGGCAAAAAATCCGTGTGCATCCGTGGCAAAGAGAGCATTTCATTCCCCATTCCAAAATTCGCATCATTTCGCTTCGCCAAACTCAACCACATCCGCCCGGATGGAAATTTTGGGCTGGGTATAAAGTCCCAGCACATTCATGGCATCGGCATCGTAACGCACGTTGATCAGGGCCAGATGGCGCCCGGAAACGCTGCCATGGGCGGCTTCAAAATTTTTCCAGAGATTTTCCAGCGCTTCTTTATACAACAGTCCCTCGCCTTTCACCCGCAGCAGCGCCCCGGTCTGCATTTCCCCACCGGAGGCAACGCTGAGCCCAAGCAGGTATCCTGCCGAAGCCTCGCCGGAAATATTGGTGGCAACAATCCGGTAATTCGGTGCAGCGAGTTCCACGTTGGTGATATGCATTGACTGCATCTTCCCGGAACTCGCGCAGCCCATCAGCAAAAACATACCGGCAACCGCAACCATAAGTAATTGATTGAATCGATGCATGACATCTCCTTTGTAGGTTATATATGCTATTCAAGAGTTAATACACTGTGAATTAAGGTATAGCATTTTATTTCTTTACCGACTTTTCAACCGTCGTGCGTTGCGATCCGGTATTAACCGGAAGCATCAGCGGCAGCCACATCAGCAGCAAAGCAGAATTAGTCGAAGTTGCAGCCGGCTTGGCAGTTGTCGCGTTTTTCAATTTCATATCAGCTCCTCTATCATCATTGTTTTCTAAACGGATATAAATCAATTATGATGCCAGGTTTTGAAAGAACGCAACACACCATCTAAGTTGTTTAAAATAAAAACTTATCCATTTTTCACTTGATCTAATCAGGCATTAGAAACGGGGAATTCGGAGGGATATGCGGAATTTTTCCGCGAAACCATCATCGGTCATTCATTAATAAAATCGGTGAAAATCTGTCTAATCTGCGAAATCTGCGTGCAATCCAGTTTGCGCTTTTAGTTTTATTGCCTTCTCTTCCGGGCAAAAGCGAGCACCTCCTCCGCTGTCCGGGTATTGAGCACGTCGTCCTTCTCCAGCCAGCCCTTACGGGCAATACCGACACCGTAGCGCACATCATCATAGCCCTCGATGCGGTGGGCATCGGGACTGATCGCAATTTGCACCCGCTTCTCTTTGGCATATTTCAGGAAGCGCCAGTCGAGATCCAGCCGCCGGGGATTGGCGTTGATCTCGATGCAAACCCCCAATTCCGCCGCAGCGTCGATCACCGCGTGGTGGTCGATGGCATATCCTTCCCGGGCCAGCAAAAGCCGCCCGGTGGGATGGCCGAGCACCGTCACATAGGGATTCTCCATCGCCCGGATCAGCCGGCGGGTGGCCTCATCCCGGGTCATGCCAAACTTACTGTGGATGCTGGCGATGACCAGATCGAAGGTCGCCAACACTTCATCCGGAAAATCGAGCGTGCCGTCACCGAGGATATCGCATTCGATGCTCTTGAGAATGCGAAAATTGTCCATCCGGGCATTGACCGCGTCGATCTCGGCCTGCTGCTGCTTCACCCGTTCGGCATTCAGGCCGTTGGCATAGGCTGCCACTTTGGAATGATCGGAGATCACCAGGTATTCATAGCCCAGTTTCTGTGCCGCCCGGGCCATCTCCTCTACCGAATGCACCCCGTCGCTCCAGAGGGTGTGGGTGTGGATCACCCCGCGCAGATCGTTCATTTCCAGCAGCTTCGGAAGCGTCTGCTGCGCGGCGGCCTCTATCTCGCCGTAATTTTCCCGCAGCTCCGGGGGGATAAAATCCAGGCCGAGTTCCCGGAAAATGGCTTCCTCATCGGCGCAGGATATATTGGTTTCATCGCGGAACAGGCCATACTCATTAAGCTTTAGACCTTGCTGAATGGCCCGCTGGCGCATCGCCACGTTATGCTCCTTGGAACCGGTGGAATGGTGCAGCAGGTAGGGAAACTGGGCATCGGACACGATGCGCAGATCGGCGCTGATGCCGCTGCTCAGCAGCGCGGTGGACTTGGTGTCCCCCTTGCTCTTGACCGTCTCCACCCCCGGGAGCGTGGTGAAAAAATCCATGATGGCGGCCCGGTGCCGGTCTTCGGCGCTGACCACCAGGTCGAGATCTCCGATGGTCTCCTTGCGGCGGCGCACGCTGCCGGCGATCTCGCAGCGGATCACCCCGGGCTGGTCTTTCAAGGCCTGGTAAAGGGATGCGGCCGCTGTTTCCCCTTCGGAGATCAGGTAACGGTCCTGGAAGCGTTTCATCAACTCGATATTCTCCAGGATCTTCTCCTGGGTCTTGGCGCCAAAACCCTTCATCCCGGAAAGCCGGTCGGCTTTTCCGGCCGCCTCCAACTCCTCAAGATTGGTGATATTGAGCTCCTGCCATACCGCCTTCACTTTTTTCGGTCCCATGCCGGGAATCCGGGCAATTTCCAGCAATCCGGCGGGGATGGCCTTCTTCAGGCGGTCATATTCCTCCAGGGGCTGATCGCTCAGCAGGGTGGTGATTTTATCTGCCATCCCCTGGCCGATCCCTTTGATCCCGGTCAGTTTCCCCGCCGCTGCCAACTCTGCCAGATTCTCCCCCAATCCATCCAAAATGCGGGCGGCATTCTCGTGAGCGCGGATCTTGAACGGGTTGTCGCCCTTGATTTCCATCAGCAAGGCCATTTCGGTGAGGATTTTGGAGATTTGTTTTTTATCCATTATATAGGGCCTTTACGTTTTTGCGACAGCGTCACGGAGTTATCAGTTGTCAGTTGTCAGTTGTCAGTTGTCAGTTGTCAGTTGTCAGTTGTCAGTTATTACCGGACCTCACGATTATCATAACCAATTTAGGAAGGAGGGCAGGTTAAATCAAAGTAAGAAATAGCGGGCGACATGGGGAAAAATCATATTGGGGTATATAACGGAATAAAATATAGGCTTTGAGCACTGCTTCTTTTGTAGCTGCACTTTTCAAAGTGCAGCTACAAAAGGCCAGTTACGTGCTTAGAAAAATTCTATTGCGGCAACATTTTTTTCTCTGCACTTTATAACATCTAATAGCGCAATTGGTATCGGAGAAGAAATCTATGCTGGATGTCACTACCCATACACCCATTAACCCATCCACCCATTAACCACCGGGCAAATATGATCTTCACATTCAAAGGCTCCAACCGCCTCAAGCAGGAAATCCAGAGCTGGGTGGATGAAAAGCTCATCACACCGGAACAAGCGAAGTTGCTGTTTGCGCGCTATGAGCTCAGCGAGGATGCGCCCTGGTACCTGCGGTCCGGTTTCATTCTCAAGGGACTGGCCTTGCTGCTGGCGGGAATGGGGTTTCTGCTGCTGATCTCGGAAAACTGGGAGCGTTTCGGCACACCGGTGCAGATGGCCATCGGGCTGCTGCCGCTGCTGGCCACCTACGCCATCGGCTTCCGCTTCCTGAAGCGCGACCTCCCGGAGCAGGCGGAGCTGACCTTCTTCCTGGCCTCCATTTTGTTCGGGATGAACATTTTTCTGCAGGCGCAGATCTTTCATATCTCCTCCTACTTTCCGGACGGGGTGCTGTGGTGGATCATCGGCGCTCTGCCGCTGGCGCTCTATTTCCGGAGCACTCTCCATCATCTGCTGGTGCAGGCGCTCTATTACATCTGGCTGATGCAGCAGTTGGAATTCCATCAGTTTTCCTTCTGGGCGGTCATCATCTTTGCGGCCCTGCTCTACCTGCTCTATCAGAAACCGTCGAAGACCGTTTTCCTGGCCACCATCGCCAACACCTATGCATTTGTGTTTAACCTGAATACCTCCGTCACCGGACGGGAATTTCAGGGCTTTTGGCTGCTGGCGATCGCCGCCACTTTGGTGATCGTATTGGCGGTCTACTTCTTCCGGCATCAGTATGACGAGAAGTTCATCGAACGGCTTCACACCCTGGGAGTGTGGGTGATTACCTTCATCTTTTACCTGCACACCTTCGGCGACCTCACCGAATTTTATGTCGGCAACGAGATCTCCGCCGTGTCGCTGGGACTGCTGGCGCTGGTGGGGGTGCTGTTCTATTACAGCGACAAGTCGCTGGTCAATATCATGATCATCACCATCGCCGGGGTGGTGCTGGTCCTGCAAATCGCCGGCGCTTATTATCAGGGCGACAAGAGCGACTTCGGGAATGCTGCTTTCACCGTCAACAATATCCTGTTTTTCGCTTACGCCCTCTGGAACGTACGCTACGGGATCAACCATCATATCAAGCGCTATTTCATGACCGGCATCTTCCTGATCGTGGCCCTGGCCTTCACCCGCTACCTCGACTTATTCGAAGACTATGTGCTTACGGCGATCGTATTCATGCTTAGCGGCCTGTTTTTATATCTGATCCACAATTACTGGGACAAGCGTTATGCGGAGTAAATACCTTTTACCGGCGCTGATCGGGTTTCAGCTCCTGATCATCCTCGGCATGTTGGGAAAAGCAATGTATCCCCTGCTGACCGGACAGGCTGTGGAACTGGCGGTGGTGGCCTACGATCCGCGCGATATTTTCCGCGGGAACTATGTCGCGCTCACCTACGACTTCAATGCGATCGATCTTTCCCAGGTGCCCAATGATATTCCGGAAGACTATGCCTGCAATTATGGCGATGTATTTTACGTGGAGCTGAAACAGGACGGCGACCTTTATAAAACCGCCGGAGTTTGGCAGTCTCCTCCCACCAATGGGGCACCGTTCATCAAGACCATCGCCGGGCATAACTTCTTCAGCAGCGGCACCCTCTGGCTGAATGGGGGGATCGAGACCTACTTCACCGATCCGAAAAGCGCCCGCGAGCTGGAAGACGA
>JACKAP010000005.1 GCA_020635015.1 Calditrichia bacterium
CACCTGGATGATAAACTCGCCGTCAAACGATTGAATGCTGCTCATGGGAGAACCCTCATAGGTTAAAGATCATGCTCACGGCAGGCGAAACGAATGGACCTGACCGAATGAACTCGTTAAGAATCGATAATTATAGAGATGGAATTTGACACATTCGTGTCATGTAGCAGTATGCAGACCCTAGGGCCTGCGGCGGAGGCGCAGCCTGCGAATCACGGAGGTGCGAGGGAGGGAACGGGACGCAGAAACAGCACTAGCGTCGCGATGCGTAGAAACGGCATCGGTTAAAAATGCTGCAAAAGAACGGATGGTCTGATAGTTTTCCAAAAATACCCCGTATCTTTATCCAATTTTTGAAGCCAACGAATGTAATAGTTCGGAAAAGGGTTGTCAATGTTTTTTTAGGCAGTTTACGATTTCCTTGTGAGCATAAATGTGGTGTTCCTTCGTCAATGTCAAAAGTAACCCGTTTACGGGCAGCAGAAGCTCAGTATGAGCGAATATTTTTTGTAAGTCGAACATTTTCGTAATATGGTCCCTCAAAAAATTTTTTTCTGCTTTCAATCGACCAAAGTTATGTCTAAATTTTTCCCATTCCTATACCTGTCGTAAAGATAATTGAGACTTATTCCTGGCCGATTCTGGAGTTTGGGGTAATCCCATAGACAATTTGGGCTATTCAGAGGAAATCAACATGTCTGAGCGTCATGTTGTGATCTTTAATCCCGGCGGATCAAGCCATGTTTCCAAGGTCGTTGACGGCATCAGTTCATGCCCGGAATGCCGTTACTCGCTGATCAACGACCTTCCCCCAGCAGCGGAATTAGACCTCCTGAGACCGAATATTATTTTCGCCCTTCTGAACGAAGATGCGACAATGCTCAGCAATAATTCAGTTTTTGAATCCTTTATTTCCGCGTTCCCGCTGGTCCCGGTCCTCGGCATCATTGAGCCGCAATCATCCGGAATTCCCGGGGCGCAATGGCATAATTATGTCTGGCACCTGATTACCCACCCTTTTACGCCCCGGGACATTCGCATTCAGTTGGAATGGCACTTACTCTCTCTCGAAAAAGAATCGATTCTTACGATTAACAACACCCTGAAGCAAATGGCCGGCAACGATTTATTAAAAGGCCAGTCCGCACCGCTGTTAAAGATCAAAGCACAGATCCTCGATCTTGCCCCCTATGATGTTACGGTTCTGCTTTGCGGTGAAACCGGAACCGGCAAAGAACTCTGTGCCCGAATGATCCATTTTTACCGCCACAACGACTCCCGCCCGTTTGTTCCGGTAAATTGCGGGGCATTGCCGGAAAACCTGCTGGAAAATGAGCTCTTTGGGCACAAAAAAGGGGCCTACACCCACGCCTACGAAACGGAAACCGGCCTGGTGAGGGCGGCACAGGGGGGCACCCTTTTCCTGGACGAAATTGAAGCGCTTTCCGAATCGTCCCAGATCAAATTACTGCGTTTTATCGAAGATAAAAAATTCAAACCGCTGGGTCAGTCAACCTATCAAAACAGCAATGTGCGTATCATTGCAGCCGCCAAGGAACATTTATGGGATTACGTTCAGGAAGGCCGCTTCCGGGAAGATCTCTTCTACCGTCTGAATGTGGTGCAAATTCACATTCCGCCGCTCCGGGAACGGCCGGATGACATTCCGCTCCTGGCACAGCACTTTGTAGAACATTATGCCAATCTTTATCAAAAAATGATCCGTGGTCTTTCCCCGCTGGCCATTTTTAAACTGCAGCATTATCACTGGCCGGGCAATGTACGCGAGTTGGAAAATGTCATCCAGGGGGGGGTGGTTAACTGCCATGAAAAATGGATCGCTCCGGAGGATTTAAAATTGACCTGGACGGTCTTTCGCGCCCAGGATCCCCAGGAGTCCTACAATGCCGCCATCAAAAGAGCCAAGGAATTGTATGCCGTCAAATACCTGACCAACCTTCTCGCTTGCTGCCGCGGCAACATCAGCCGCGCCGCCCGTTTTGCCCGCAAAGAGCGCTCGGCATTTTGCCGTTTGCTCAAGCAATATGCGATCGATCCCGATAAATTCCGCAAATAGCCCCTTATAACGTTATATACCCTGTCAAGCGTACCGCCAGTTTCATCGAAGATCCGCTGCCTATGATGCCACGATCAGCAATGGGCGTGGGCAGCAGATATGGCACTTCATCAAAACCATGGTAAAAATGCCATAGAACGGGATCCAATCTACCATCGATGAAAAACCTGCCGCAATCTTTCCGGTTTGTTCTGGAGTTAATAACTGAAATAACAACACCCGACTCTTTCTCTGAGCGCTTTTCGATATCCATCCGCAGCATCAGGGTGGTTCGCCTGACAAGCTCTATCCGGCGGATCCGACCGTCAACCTTCAATTCTGTACCACATTTTCCATCACTTTCCGAGCACAACGAATATTAATCCAAATCCTTTAAATTACAAGTCTTAAACCAAAACAAAAAACACGGCACGATTCTTGGGATATGAGTACTAAAGATAAGGAGCCGGATTACGCAAGCATATAATCCGAACATCTGTCAGCGAATTTTGAGGCATTTGATGAAAAAGGAAAGCCGCCAGGACAGTCTGGACGGGTTGATTATGGAAATCTTTAACGAAGAAATACAGGCGTTGCGCCAGGAGATTGTCCGCAATTTGGGGTACCTGATCCAAAGCGCGTACGTCACCGAAATTCAGGATGAGCGGGGTAAAACCGGTTATCAGCTTTTAAAAAGTGACACAGAATTGTCCGAGTTTATCGCCTCAATCCAAAAAAAATAAAGCGGGTATTTCCCGGTGGGTAAAAATATATGACGCTATCAGCTTTAAAGGGGAAAACTTCTACCAACACAAAACCACCTGACCCTCCGGCGACTGATAAGCTGGAAAACGTGAATCTCCCCTTTGCCCAACACAAACAGCATACTGCCTACCGCGACGGCAACGACCATTTGTCAGATGAATTGCGGTGGCTCAATTTGCGCCTGGCAGCAATAATACTGCAATTGCGCCAGGTAAATTTTTACGAGAAGCCGGAGGACTTCTATCAATTTTTTATTTCCGACCAGGAAATCGATTCGATATTTTTAAATGACATTGTGGGGCCGCAGTCCCCTTCCCCGGGGGAAAATCATGACCAGATCTACCGGTTTCAGCAGCAGGCGCAGGCGCTACGCCAGCAGATCGACCACCGTATTGCGACCAGTGCAGCCCTCCCCTTATCCCTCCCGCTGGTCAGGCTGGACAATATCTTTAACTTATCCGGAATTGAACACCAGGTGATGGTCATCTGCCTGGCCCCCCAGCTTGAACATGCCTACGAAAGGATATACGCCTATATCCAAAATGATCTGACCCGGAAACTGCCTAGCGTCGATCTGGCGTTGTCCCTGATATGCAACACGGTAGAAGAACGAAGGCAGTGCCTGGATTATTTCACCCCGGGTGCACCTTTATATAACTTCAACATTATTCACCTGCTGCCAACAGAACCTGCAACAACCCTGAATGCCAGCTTGCTGAAGCTGGACTACCGAATGGTCAGCTATATTCTGGGACATCATACCATTGACCGGCAGATCCTTTCCGAGATCTCCTTTCAACCTCCCATATCCTGGGAACAGGTGGTGGTTGGCCACGGCATCCGGTCGGCCCTTGAAACCTTGCGTCAACAGGAACATCACCTAACGGAAAAGCAAGCCATATATTACCTTCATGGCCCGGAAGGGGTTGGTAAAAAAACCCTGATACGGGCATTTTGCAGCGAAGCGGGTTTCGCGCTGGCAACGGCCGATCTTAAACGCCTGCTCGCTGATCCGGAGGGCTTTCCGGAAAAAATTTCCCTGATCCTGCGGGAGGGCTTGCTGCAACCTTGCGCCATCTGCCTTGAACATTGTGAAGCATTGGATGAGTATCCTCAGGACCGTTCCCGGATATTAACCGACCTGCTCCGGAAAATCCGGGAACTGGGATGGATCACTTTTCTCTGCAGCGAAACCCCCCTGCCGGCGGAATTGCTCGACCTGCCCCATCTATACGCGCTGGAAATTTCCCGCCCGGGCAACAACGAACAAACACAACTCTGGGAATTGCAGCTAAAAGAGGCGTCGCTAGATCCGCATGGAATTGCGGTTGACCAGTTGGTCTCCCGGTTTGACTTAACCGGCAAACAGATTGCCCGGGCCGTACGGATGACTGTGAATTCGCACCACCTGGCAGGGAATGGACCTCCCCCGATAGAAACCCGGGATTTCTTTGCCAGCAGCCGCGCCCTGTCACAACCAAAACTGACGGCGCTTTCGCGAAAAATACATCCCCAATTCACCTGGGACCAGTTGGTATTGCCGGAGGATCCCCTGCACCAGCTACAGGAGTTGTCTGCCCAAGTCAAATTCCGCAACCGGGTGATGAAAGACTGGGGCTTCGAACGAAAACTCTCCCTGGGAAAAGGAATCAGCGCCCTGTTTTCCGGGCCCAGCGGCACCGGCAAAACCATGTCGGCCGAAATTATCGCCAACGACCTGGGGTTGGACCTGTATAAGATCGATCTCTCGGCGGTGGTCAGCAAGTATATCGGCGAGACGGAGAAAAATCTCAACCGGGTGTTTACGGAAGCTGAATACAGCAACGCTATCCTGTTTTTCGATGAAGCCGAGGCCTTACTGGGAAAACGGTCCGAGGTAAAAGACGCCCATGATCGCTACGCCAATATCGAGATTGCTTACCTTCTGCAAAAGATGGAAGAGTACGAAGGCATCACCATTCTCGCCACCAACCTGCGTCAGAATATTGATGAAGCGTTTACCCGGCGGATTCGCTTTATCATCGAATTTCCTTTTCCGGATGCGCGTTACCGCCAGGGCATCTGGGAGGGGATCTGGCCGGAAGATATTCCGCTTGCCCCGGATATCGACCTCGCCTATCTCGCCCGGAAGTTCGAAGTAACCGGAGGCAATATCCGTAATATCGCCCTGACCGCCGCTTTTTATGCCGCGGAGCAGCAGCAGCCGGTAACGATGATGCACCTGCTGCAGGCGGCAAGACGGGAACTGCAAAAGATGGGGCGGCTTTTTGACGAAACAGATTTTGGAGAACACAGCCATTTGTTAAACCGATCCCGGCAGGAGAAAAAAACGGGATCCATCAATAATTGAGGCACTCATGGCCACTACCAGCAACGAATACCGGCATTTACGAGACGAAACGGCCCGCGGCCTGCGCTACTGCCATGTGCGCATCAACGACAATACCAGCAAAGCCCTCTCGGCCACCGCCTTCGTCTATGCGCTGATCGAGATGTTGATCGAAAAAAAGGTCATCACTGTCGAGGAGTTAGATGCCTGTAAACGCAGCGCGGGTAAACGTCTGGTCGAGCAATTCGAAAAAAGCGGCCTCGGCCTGATGTATCAGGATCCGGAAATCGACAAATACCAATTTGAAAAGACTGCGGATGTCGACTGTAATTCTATCACCCCCTCCTGCCAGGCAGTATGTTGTAAACTGCCCATTGTCCTGTCCCGGCAAGATGTGGAGGAGGGAATTATTGATTGGGATTTCGGTCGGCCATATATGATCGCCCACGACGAAGCGGGTTACTGTGTGCACCTGGATCGGGAAAGCCGCCGTTGCCAGATTCGGGACAACCGACCGGTTCCCTGCCGGGGGTTCGACTGCCGCACCAGCGAACGCTGGCCGATCTGGGAAGATTTTGACAACCTGGTGATCAATGCCGATCTGTTTGATCTGTTGGCGGAAAACGAACAAAAGATCAGCGCTGGCCGCAATGGCCGCGCCGGAGATAGAGAAGCCGTAAGCCATAAACCGCGGAGCCAAGATGCCTGATTATGCTGCAATCGCTGATGTGTCAGAGACTCTCAAAAAGATGCTGCAGGAGGGTCTGGATAGCACTTTCGGTGTTAATCAAGTGATCGTTACCCTGGATTCGCCGAAAAAGATCGAAGAAGAGAATAATACCGAAAACAAACTGCTCTCGGTTTTCCTTTATAAGGTTTTGGAAAACAGCGACCTAAAGAACCGCCCGGCGGCAGTTTCTAACAGCAACGTCAAAAAACCGACACCGTTGTCCTTCGATCTCTATTACATGCTTACCCCCTACGGCGCCGATGAAGACAACAAGCTGAAGATCCTCGGCCGGGCAGCCCAGATCATGTACGACAATGCGATATTGCAGGGGTCGCTCTTGCAGAAAAAATACAGCGGCACCCCCGAACAATTGAAAATTTCCTTCACCCCCCTGACCCAGGAAAGCATCGTGCAGACCTGGCAGGCCCTGGAGGCCTCGATGCGGGTGGCGGTTTATTACCTGGTGACCCCGGTCGAGATCGAGTCTTTGCGCGCCGACTCCCTGACCCCGGTCACGGAACGCGGTTTTGGAGAACCTTAATCCGGAATGGCATTATGCCCGATTTATCAAAATTTATTCTAATCGAGAAGCGTTCGCTGACCCGGTGGTCGCTGGCGGTATTTCCCCGCGATATCAGCGTCGCCGATCTCCGGCCCAACGGCAAACTGGAGGTGCGGCTCACGAACCATCCCCGTAAAGCGATTCAGAACCTTCGCGGCTATCATATCTACTACCAGTTGGAAAACGGCGAATATTGGGTAGAAATTGATGCCGACTATTACCTCCCCCGGCGCTTTCTCGTGCCGCTCCCCCTTCCGGCGCCCCCGCCGGGAGATGATGACGTCACCCTTACCGATATCAATGGCGCTGTTCTGGCGGAAGTCGACCTCCAGCCGGGCGTAACCTACCCCTTCCCTTCCGGGGCAACCTTAGTGCAGGGGGAAGTGCTCGATCCCGCCGGGAATCCGCTGCGTAATGCAACCATCACCGTCACATCTACGACCGGCGGCGCCAGCGTCAGCGGTTTCGAAGTAGATCACAAGGGGCAGTTTGTGCTCTTTTGCAATCCCATTACCCACGACGAGATTATCAAGATCAATGGAAAAGCGTTTGGTGGCGGCAGGAATCTAACCCTGCAGGCATTCGATCCGGACCTAGGGGCTTCACCCACGGAGGATCTGACCGTGGAGGAAGGCAAGCGCGTCTTTAGGTGTCTTCAGTATTGACGATAAATCTGTGTATCAAACATCATTATTTATCAAAGGAGAGATTCATTATGGCCAAAGCAGCGGAAGATAAAAACCTGAAAGGGGTCGAGAAAAGTATCGAAAAAGAAATGGCGGAGGCGGGAGGCTCCGCACCCGGCAGCACCGCCGAGATAAGCGCGCCGGCAAAAGCTGAAACCGATGCCGAGGCAGGCAAGGCTGCCGAAAAAAACGCGCCGGTGAAAAAAGACCCTCCTCCGGCAGCAGGCAGGACGGCGGCATCACCGCCGGGCACGAAACAAACTGCCCACAACACGCAATTGGACCCGGAATCACTGCTGGATAAGAAGTTGAAGGAATTGTCTGATGAACTGGCCCGGCAGAAGCTGAAACTCGCCCAACTATCCCAGGAAAGCAAGATCCTGGAAGCGGACAAAGCCGCCCTGGAAGCGCTGATCGCTGAGTTCACCAAGATCCTGGATAAATACGCCGCCAGCCTGGACAAACTGGGCGAACAAAAAGATGAAATGAACCGCTATACCGAGAACAAAACCCCGATGATCGAGGTGGCGGTGCAAGACCATCTGGATGATATCAATGAGATCATCGTGGCAAACGACCAGATCGTCAGCGACCTGGAAGCGGAGCTTGCCCAGCTCAAAACGGCTTGGGAGGATGCTCAGGATGGTTATACAACTGCAAAGGAAGCGTTTGACACAGCCAAAAACGAATTCGACAGCTTAAAAACCCGCCAGAAAAGCATCGAGGATGATCTGAAGACCCTGCAGCAGTTGCGGAAAACCATCGAGAGCGAGGAAGAATTGAATCACTTTGGGGTGATGTATTTCCTGATCGGGGAATTTAATACGCTGCTGAGCGGCCTGATCCCCCGCCTGGTGACGAGAGACGCCCTGGAAACCGCGCTGATCAATGCCTGGGTAACTTTTGATACCGCGCAGTATGAGCTGCGGAAACATGAGAGCGACCTGGCAGGCAGCAAGAAGAATTACGAGGACAAGCTGGCAGAATTGGAAACCGCTCAGAAAAATAAACGGGATAACATTATCGCACAACTTAGCCAAATCGCATTTTAATCAAGAAAGGAGATTTCACTATGCCGGAATATCTATCACCGGGCGTATATGTCGAGGAGATCGAACTTGGGCCCCGGCCCATAGAAGGGGTTAGTACCAGCACCGCCGGTTTCCTGGGAGAAACCCTGCGCGGACCGCTGCAGCCGCGTCTGATGACCGGTTTGGAGCAGTACAAGCGTGTTTATGGCGGCTATACGGATAATTCTTTCCTCACCTACGCGGTAGAGGGGTTTTTCAAAAACGGGGGTCAGCGTTGTTTCATCGCCCGGATCACCCCGGACGACGCTGTGGCCGCCGTGGCCACACATGACACCGTTAATATCGAAGCGATCGGTCCCGGCATCTGGGGCAACCGCCTGGCGATCAAAGTAGGGCCGGGCAGCCTGCAGGATCCTACCGCCGCCGCGCCGTGGGACCGGATCAAATTGACGGTGATGTACTGGGATGATATGCCGCCTTTGCCGCTGGTCGATCCCACCGATCCGGCCAACGCCACCGATCCCAATCGCCGCGACCCAACCTTGCTGGAGGTTTATGACAACCTGAGCGCCGATCCCACCTCGGCGGACTTTTTCCAGACCCGGGTCAATAAATCGTCCAACCTGGTGCAGATCGCTCCGGTAGACCCGGATGCCCCGGTCAACCCGACCGAGCTGCCGCTGACCCTCCTGACCGACCTGGGCGGCACCGTCGGCGAAGACGGGTCCGACGTCACCCTGCCGGATTACCAGGGCCGCACCTTGCCGCCCCTCCCGGACGACAGCATCATCCGTACCGGGCTGGAAGGCTTCAAGGAGGTGGATGAGATCTCCCTATTGATCGCACCGGATCATCATGATATCGCCAATCTGCACAGCGAGTTGATCACCCACTGCACCCTGCTGGCCGACCGCTTCGCGATCCTGCACTCCAATCCGGCCAACGACACGCTGAACACCGTCCCGACCCTCTGGCCGCCCCAGGATACCAGCTATGCGGCTTTTTACTTCCCCTGGATCAAGGTCTACGACCCCCGCACCAACCGCGACCTGCTGGTGCCTCCTTCCGGGCACATCGCCGGGATCTACGCCCAGACCGACGTCGACCGGGGCGTTCACAAAGCTCCGGCCAACGTGGTGGTGCAGGGGGCAAACGGCCTGCAGTTCCAGATCACCAAGGGCGAGCAGGATGTGCTCAACCCCCGGGGTGTCAACTGCCTGCGGGTATTTCAGGGAAGAGGATTGCGGGTCTGGGGCGCCAGAACCTCATCGACCAATGCCCTGTGGAAATACATCAACGTGCGGCGGTTGTTCCTGTTCATCGAAGAATCGATCGATGAAGGCACCCAGTGGGTGGTGTTCGAGCCCAACAACGAGCAGCTCTGGGCGCGGGTCAAGCAGTCGGTCACCCAGTTTTTGACCACGGTGTGGCGCACCGGCGCCCTGATGGGCACCACCGCGGAAGAGGCCTTCTTTGTCAAGGCGGACCGCACCACCATGACCCAGGATGATATCGACAACGGGCGGCTGATTGTGCTGATCGGAGTTGCACCCACCAAACCGGCGGAATTTGTGATCTTCCGGATTACCCAGTTCACCGCCGGGGCGGAGACTGCCTGAGTTGCCGGATCGATTCGAACCCAGCATTATCAGAAAAATGAACGTTCTATCTTCAATCATAGGAGACCACCATGGCAAGGAATGATCCTTACCGGAATTTTCGGTTCCGGGTGGAAATTGACGGCATAACCCAGGCCGGTTTTAATGAATGCAGTTTCGGCGACACCAGCACCGAACCGGTAGAGTACCGGGAGGGTACTGATCCGACCCATCCCCGCAAACTTTCAGGTCAGACCAAGTACGGCAATGTGACCCTGAAGTGGGGAATCACCGATTCGACCGAGTTGTACGACTGGTACAGCGCCATTGTCGACAAGGGCGCCCAGGACAACCGCAAGAACCTGGCGATCACCCTGGTCGATGAGCAGGGCAGTGACAAATCCCGCTGGGAACTGCAGGAGTGCTGGGTCACCAAGTATGATCCCACGGACTTCAACGCCAAGGGTAATGATGTAGCGATTGAGACCCTGGAGATCGTCACTGAGAACTACAAGCGGGTACAGTAAGCGGATCGCCGCCGGCAACATTTGCCGTGAATGATGCGCAAGTTGGGTGGGAAATAAGGCCCTCTGGGCGCTGAACGGCCATATTTCCCCATCCATCGGGTAAAGGTTACCGGCGGCACCCGACCAGCGATCAAGAAAAGAGAGGATACCATGGCATTCCAGACCGAATTTGAATTCACCCTGCCCAAAGGGTACGTCGACAGTGAAGGGAATTTACACAAGAGCGGGGTGATGCGCCTGGCCACCGCGGCAGATGAGATTCTGCCCCAGAAAGATGCCCGGGTGCATCAGAACCCGGCATACCTGATCGTGATCCTGCTCTCGCGGGTGATCAATCGCCTGGGCGACATTACCAATATTACCCCCAAGACGATTGAAGGGCTGTTTTCCGCGGACCTGGCTTTTCTGCAGGACTTTTACCAGCAGATCAATGAAAATGAAACACCGGGAGTCGCTGCCGTATGCCCCAAATGTGAACACAAATTTGTTGTGGAAAACCATCAGTTGGGGGAGGGCTGAAAGGCTACCCTAAAGAGCAGATCTACCAGGAGATAGCCTTTATCGCCTATTACCTGCACTGGCCGCCGGAAGCAGTAATGGATATGGAACACCGGGAGCGGCGGCGCTGGTGCGAGGAAATTTCCCGGATCAATCAAAAAATCAACCAGGATACGCGACCTTATGAACCGTCTCTCCCATAACAGGCGCTTTTTAGCACGGCTTTTTCCGGCAGGTCTCCCGGCACCGTCCCCGATACGGGTGGTGGCGATGCGGAATTTTCCGGTTATGGGATTCATAGAAGGACATATCCTGGAAAAATACCTGCCCTTCTGTCGGCAGCTATTGGGGCGCAGGCTGCAATGGCGGCGTTTCCCGGGGATGGCCTTCGAGCATCGCCGGCCATATCAGTGGATCTATCAACATGCCTCGATCGTGCAGGGTAATCGGGTTTTTCCGGCGTCAACCGTCATTCAGCAGCGTATCTATCCGGCACAATATCGAATCGACCTGCGCCTGTCGCCGGGAATGCTTTCCCGGAAAGCGATGAAACGGCAGCCAGTAATGGAAAAAAACTTGCTTGTCGGAATAACCCCCACGAGCAGCATCTCAAGTGGCGGAATCAGACCTGACGAAAGCCGGCTAACAGACTTTTTCCCGTTACCGCAGCAGTGGCTTCGTTACCAGCCGGCGCGTTATATTATCCGACAAATTTCCGCCGGTTCCCAGGCCGGCACTCGACAAGGCAATCGCTCACTTAGCGAAAAGCTTTTACAGCCCCGCGCTTCCTTCCGGTCAAGGCCGCAGGACAGAGATTTGAGCGAACGATTATTGACCGTCAGGTCTTTTAACGCCAGCAGGATCAACCCTTCGCCTCCTTCCGAGAACGCTGGCTTGACCAGAAAAACGGGAGCACTTTCGGGGGCCACTGCGGAAAGACTTACCGCAATCCGCAACATCCGAATTCCGGGATCGGCATTCGAAGCCAGGCAATTCGCCAGCAACAGGTCGATCACTCCCGCCACCCGGAATCTCATCACCCTGTGGAACCGGTTATCAGTCGCTTCGGAAATGGGGGCACGACGTTTAAACAACCTGTTACCGCAAGCATCTTCTTTAGCTGATATAAAGGCACAGGAGAGGTATTCTCTCGATTCGGACTCGTCGCTGACCCATCGGGTATCCCCCGGCGCTGCCGACAAGACATCGCCGTCAACTGGGGCGGGGATGCATCCCTCCGGGAGAACTTCGCCCGCAGCACAGGACGGCTCCCGGGAGAATGATCCCCCGCAGCGCCGACGACGTCCGGAAGGCATCGCAAACGCAGACTCACTGGAAGAACGCCTAGGTCAACCGGAAATCGATCGGGTGGCGGAAGCGGTTTATCACCTGATCGAACAAAAGCTGCGCATCGAGAACGAGAGTAAAGGTATTTTTCTCTAAATATATGGAGAGTATGTATGGCACGCACCGATCCCTATTTCGCTTTCCGCTTCCGGATCGTCATCGAAGGCATCATCGAGGGCGGCTTCACCGAGCTCAGCGGGCTGCAGGCAACCACCCTGGTGGAAGATTTCAAGGAAGGCGGGGTTAACAACTACGTGCATAAACTGCCGAAAGAGACCACCTATGAGAACTTGGTGCTCAAAAAAGGACTGGCCGACCAGGATACGCTCTGGAAATGGCACCGGGATGTGGTTGCCGGCAAAATCAAGCGTACCACGGTGCAGATCATGCTCTTAAAAGACCGGCTGGCAAATCCATCGGATGCAATTGCCTATACCTGGAGCTTCAAGGATGCCTATCCGGTGAAGTGGAGCGGCCCCGATCTAAAAGCGGATGGCAACACCGTGGCTTTCGAAAGCATCGAAATTGCCCATCACGGGTTTGTCTAAATCTAAATCAAAAAGGCACTTGCCATGGGATTGCAAAAATTAACCATTAAGCCGCTCAATGCCAAATTGAAAGAAACCGGCAAAGAGATCAAGGCGATGTATAATCCCAATGAACTCACCATCGAGACCCGCAACCAGTTTCAGCGCACTGCCATGCCAGGACTGCCCACGCCGGTCACACAGTATGTCAGCGGGCAGACCCAAACCATTTCGGTCAGCCTGTTTTTTGATACTTACGAGAAGGGTGAGGATGTGCGCAAGTATACTGCGGAGGTGGCGAAATTGCTGAAGATCGACAAGGCGATCCATGCCCCCCCGGTATGCTTGTTCGAATGGGGAGGCTCTATCGCCGGGGATAAGGCCACATTTAAAGGAGTGCTCGACAGTGTGTCCCAAAGATTTACCATGTTCCTGGACAGCGGCATCCCGGTGCGGGCAACCCTGACCGTCAGCATCTCGGAATACAAGAATATCAAAGAACAATTGAAAGAGATCGGCTTTGAATCGGCCGACCATACCAAACGGCGCACTTTTAAGGAGGGTGACAGCCTGTGGATGATCGCCTACGATGAATATGGCGATCCGGCCAACTGGCGCGATATCGCCCAGACGAACAAGATCGTTCAACCCCGGTTGGTTGAGCCCGGCACCGAACTCGAAATTCCGCCTCTGGAGTAGTTAAAATGGATTTCAACCAGATCGAAAAAGAATACGAATATTTTTATGCCCCGAAGTTCAACATTCTGGTGGATGGGGAAAGCATTTTCAAGTTTAAACGTCCTGCGGAAATATTCTCCGTGACCGTTAACAATTCGTTGGATAATGCAGATGATTTTTCGTTTAGCGTCAATAACCCGATCGAAGTGGAGGCCAATAAACGGGATTTCCCCTATCTGCGTGACGGGGTTTTCGAAGTCGGCAAAGAGATCAAGATCCTCATGGGATATAAAGACCACAAAAGCCTGGAAACTGTGCTGACCGGCCTGATCACCGCGGTCGATATCACTTTTCCCGCGAATGGAATTTCCCAGTTGACGGTTCGGGGATACGACTATTCCCATAAAATGATGAAGGAAAAGCGCTCAGAAAATTATGGCAGCAGCGAACAACAGGTCACCTTTAGCGATATCGTGCGGAGGATCAATTCCGATCAGGGTTATCAACTTGACCTCTCCGGGGTTACCAACACCCGGGAGCAGCACCGCCAGATTAAGCAGGAGCAGGAAAGCGATTATGACTTCATCAAGAAAAAGCTGGCCGAGCGGATCAGTTACGAATTTTTCGTGCAGCAGGACAAACTATTTTTCCGGCCCCCGGCAAATGATCAAACCAGTTTTATCACCTCATTGAGTTGGGGGAAATCCCTGATCAGCTTCTCGCCCCAGGTCAACATCGCAAACCAGGTCAGCGCGGTGGAGGTTCGTCACTGGGACCCGGCCAGCCAGCAGCCGATCGTGGGACGTGCCAATGCCGGCGACGAACAGGGACGCGACCGGCAGGGCAGCAGCGGGGCAGAGCGAGTCCGGCAAAGCCAGGGGGAAACGGTGCAATATATCTGGCGCCCCATCAACTCCCAGGAGGAAGCGGAGAATCTGGCGCGATCGATCCTGAACAAAATCTCTGAAGGCCTGGTGAAAGGCAGCGGCGAGTGCCTGGGGATCCCGAAAATCATGCCGGGAATGAACATCGAGTTGACCGGATTGGGCAAGAAATTCAGCAAAGTCTATTACATCGAGAAAACCATCCACAGCGTCAGCAGTTCCGGATATAAAACCACGTTCCATGTTAAGGAGAATATGATATGAGTCTTTCCGATCTGCTACAGCATCAGCGAACCGGCGAAAGCAGCACCATGCGCGGGGTTGCCATCGGGGTGGTGACTAACAACCAGGACCCTAACGGGGAAGGCCGCATCAAAGTACAATATCCCTGGCGTAACGTGGAGGATGAAAGTGACTGGACCCGGATGATTACATTTATGGCCGGCAATGAAATGGGCGGCTACTTTTTGCCGGAAGTGGGTGATGAGGTGTTGGTGGCCTTCGAGAACGGGGATATCGACCACCCGGTGATTCTCGGGGCGTTGTGGAGCGCTCAGATGAAACCTCCGCAAGCCAACGATGACGGCCAAAACAATCTCCGGCTGATCAAATCCCGCAGCGGCCATCAAATCATCCTCGATGACACCGAGGGCAGCGAGAAAATTACCATCATCGATAAATCGGAAAGCAACAGCATCATCATCGACACTACCAGCAACACCATTACGATCGAGAGTGCTCAAGACATCCAGTTAAAAGCCCCCAGCGGGAAGATCAGCCTGGAAGCCACGGAACTGGAATTCAAGGCCAACGCCAATGCCAAACTGGAGGCGGGGGCGAATATGGACTTAAAGGCAAACGGCAACGCCACCCTGAAGGGGGCGATGGTGATGATTAATTAGTACGGAGGGGTATCAATATGCCATTAGCAGCCAGAGTCGGAGACCAGACCAGTCATGGCACCCCACTAGGACCGGGGCCGGGCAGTGTCAATGTATTGATCGGAGGCATGCCCGCCTGGCGGGCGGGAAGCGATACTCATGTATGCCCGCTGTTTTCCGGAACGGTTCCCCATGTGGGAGGGGTCGTCAGTGTCGGCAGCAGCACGGTGTTGATCAACAACCTGCCGGCGGCGCGACAGAACGACCAGATTACCGAGGCGGCCGGGCCGCCGAACTCGATCGCCGTCGGCTGCCCGACAGTGCAAATCGGAGGATAAAATCAATGGCGAAAGCATTTTTAGGCAGTGGATGGAAGTTCCCCTTGCGGGTCGATTCTACCGGAAAGTTTGTTTATTCCCGACATGAGGAAGACATCCGCGAATCCATCTGGATCATCCTCAGCACCGCCCGGGGCGAGCGGGTGATGCGCCCGGAATTTGGCTGCGGCATTCATGACATGGTATTCGAGCCGATTAATGCCGGCACTCTCAACCGCATCGAGAATACGGTGCGGGAAGCGTTGATTGAATACGAACCGCGGATCGAAGTGCTGGAGGTGGCAGTGTCTGACGCGGAAGCCCGGAACGGCCGGCTGCTGATCAGCATCGACTACCTGATCCGCACTTCGAATCACGAATTTAACCTGGTGTTTCCATTCTACATTAAAGAAGGACAATTAAACCAATGAAACCGCTTTCTCCCGGCATCGATACCCGATCTTTTGCGGAATTGCTCCACCTGGCCCGCGCGATGGCGCCTTATTATCTCCCGGAATGGGATACGCTGCAGGACAGAGATCCCGGCGTGGCTCTGTTGAAGATCTATCTTAATCTTTACGAGTTGGTTATCGACCGCCTGAACCAGGTGCCGGACAAGAACCTGATCGCTTTCCTGGACATGGCCGGCATCCAGCAGCGCCGGGCCCAGACAGCGGAAGCGGCGGTGGTCTTCACCCTGGCGAATGGCACCCGGGTTAATGTACCGGTTCTAAAAGGTTCCGAGCTGACCGGGGAAGGTACAAATGAGGAAGGTGCCAGCGAAACCGTGATCTTCCGGACTAAAAATGATCTGCTGGTCAGCTATGCTCAGTTGCAGGAAGTATTCAGCGCCGATCCCCGGACGGATGCTATTTTCGCTCACATGGAAAAGGACAAAAGCGTCGCCGCCTCTTTTACCATCCTGGAAGGCACCACCCGTCAGGAGCATGCGCTCTATCTCGGGCATCAAGATCTATTTAATATCAATGGAACAGCCCGAATTACACTTGAACTCGATATCCCAGCAGGCGCCAGTGAAAACGAGAACGAGCGGCTGAAATTTATCTGGGAATATTGGAACGGCAGCTACTGGGTCAAACTGGCCGAATTCGATCCGGATAAAACTGTGACCGACGCCAACGGAACCAATGTCACCGATACCGACAATGACAGCACGAACGCCTTTCAACATAGCGGAAAAATGGAATTGATCAAAGCCAATCCCGGCGAGATTGCCGAGGGAGAATTCTTTGGTCAACCCAGTCACTGGCTGCGCTGCCGTCTGTTGAACCCGATCAGCGACCTGGTGCCGTTGACCCTGCCAGCGCTGGATACGATCCTCGTGAGTGTCAGCCCAGAGGGGGATATTGTCCCGGATCTGCTGTTCAACAATGACATTCCGCTCAATATCGCTCCTATAAAGATACCGATGAAGGCAATGGAAGGCATCGAAATTTCCTTTCCGGTTGACAGCGATAATGAAACCCTAGCGCCAAAAGCAGGAGATCAAACCATCAAGCTTGACGTATCGGGAGGTGAACTAAAAAAAGGCGATGCTCTCAAGTTTGACAATGGATTTGATGACGCGGAAATTCATATTATTGAGAACATCACCGAGACGGATGATATTGAGTACTTATTGCGGAGAGCATTGGCTTTTGACTATGACGTTGTTGCGGTCGGCACCCCACCGGTAACGATGTATACCGCCATCAGAAATGATGGTGAAAGTTCACGGCTAAGCGTCGGATCATTGGACGGGTATGAAATTCCTATGTGCAGCAAAGTAATCTTATCCGGCCGCGGAAAAAAAGATATCGTCTATATCGGGCCGCCATCCGGTGAAAATGAGAATGGTGACAATGATATCTTGATCCTGATTAATTATGACGGCACAACACCACTCCTGACCTATAATTATATCGAAAATGAAACGGTACAGATCATCCCCCAGATCACTCCCTTCGGAGAAAAACCGCGCCTGTTCAGCACTTTTTATATCGCCTGTGATGAAGCTTTTTCCAAAAAGAACGCTACGGTCACTCTGAAGATTGAAGCGGCCGCTTTTCAAGACGCAGATGATGCCGTCTGTTCACAACCGGCCCCCGATCCGGATGTGGTCATCTCCTGGGAATACTGGAACGGGCAGTCCTGGCGGGGATTACGGGTTCAGGATACGACCCATAATTTAACCGCCGCAACCGGCAGCATTATTTTCACCTGCCCGGATGATATCGAAACAATTGAGGTTAATGGAGAGGAAAAATACTGGATTCGCGCCCGTATCGTCGACGGCAACTATGGCGATGAATTTGTCTTCCTACCCGGCTCAAACGGTACCGATATTGATCTGAGCCTGGGGTGCATCCATTACCCGATTATCAAAGAATTGACCATCACTTATGATGCCGCTTCCCGCCAGCTCCAACACTGTCTGGCCCGGAATAATCTTTCTTACCAGGATCATACCCATGCGTGCAAAAACAATGGCGTAGTCTTTTTTCCTTTCATGAACCTACCGGAAACTGCCCCGACCCTATTTCTGGGATTTGACCAGCCGTTAACCAGCGGACCGTTGCAAATGCTTTTCGATCTCAATGAACAGGTAATCCCAGAGGATGAACGGCTGAAGATAAGCTGGTTTTTCTGGAATGGTAATCAATGGGATCTCATCCAGGTTGAAGACGGCACCGAGAATCTGACCCGGGTGGGCATCCTGCAATGGATCGGCAGCCGGCATTTTGCCCCCCGGGAACTCTTCGGCAAAACCAGGTATTGGTTGAAAGGTTCGATTGTTGAAGGACGCCATCAGGAAAATCCCCAGATCAATGGTATATATCTCAATGCGGTCGACACCTTCCAGGCAGCCCGGGTAGAAGATGAACCCCTTGGCGGCAGCGACGGTACCCCGGATCAAACCTTCACGGTGCTGAAACCTCCAATCATTTCCCAGGATGTATGGGTGCGGGAACCGGAAACGCCTGAGGAAGACGAACTACGGGCGCTATCTGCCACGACTGACAATGAAGAAGTGCTGCAGATCGTTCGCGATGAACGCGGGGAAATCCTGGAGATTTGGGTACGATGGAAGAAGGTGGACGATTTCGAAGCATCCACCTCCGGCGACCGCCACTACCGGGTCGATCAGCGGCTGGGGGAAGTGCAGTTCGGCAACGGAGAAAACGGTCTGGTGCCTCCGATTGGCGAGGATAACATAAAGATAAATTACTTATACGGCGGAGGGAAGATCGGGAACGTACCGGCCGGCAGTATCAACGGATTAAAGAATGCCATTCCGTTTGTGCAGGCAGTCACCAATCCCTTGCCGGCAGATAGCGGCGCCGAAACCGAAAGCCTCGACTTTGTGTGTCTGCGCGGCCCCCAAACCCTGAAAAACCGCGAACGGGCGGTGGGTACGGAAGATTTTGAATGGATGGCCCGCAATGCCTCCCGCAAGGTTGCCCGGGCCAAATGTCTGCCGAACATCGACGAGAACGGGGACTTTACCCCCGGCTGGGTCACGGTGCTGATTGCGCCGGACAGCAGCGAAGCCAAACCCAGACCCACCCGGCAGCTTCTGAAAACGGTTTCCGATCGTTTGCGCCGGGTGGCTGCAAACATCCTGGCGGTAACTTCCCCGGATCATATCCATGTGCGAGAGCCGGTTTACGTCGAGATCGTGGTGGAGGCTATCGTGACCCCGCTCACGCCGGAAGACGCTGCCCGGGTGGAGAACCGTGTGCTGGATACCCTTAACAAATATATTCATCCGCTTACCGGTGGGCGGGATGGTGCCGGGTGGCCCTTTGGAAAAACCGTCTGCCGGGCTGATATCATCGCCCTGCTGGAAGGGGTGGAAAAGGTCGATGTGGTAAAACGTCTCACCCTCTATGCCGATGGCAAAGCCCAGAGCGATGATGTAAAGCTCGATCATGATACCCTGCCCTATTCCGGCGAACACCGGATCAATCTGGTGCTCGCGGAAGGTACCGTAAACAGCATTGCCGCCACAACCCTGGCTAGCAACTGTGTTAGTGAAACTTAAATCCATTTTAGCACGGGAAAAGCGATGTCTTTACCGATACCTAAATTAGATGACAAGACCTTTGCCGAGCTGTTTGCCGAAGCCCGGGCACTGATTCCCCGCTATGCCCCGGATTGGACCGATCACAATCTCAGCGACCCCGGAATTACGTTCGTCGATCTTTTTGCCTGGCTCAGCGAGATGCAGATCTACAGCCTCGACCAGGTCACTGACCACCATTACCAGAAATTCCTCCGCCTGCTGGGATTGGCACTGCGGACTTCCCTGCCGGCCAGGGCAGACCTGACCTTTTCGATCCGCAGCCGGTTGCTTCTTACAAACGGCATGAACAGCCAGCAAAGCGGAGGGAATTTTATCCTGGTGCCACAGGGCGCCCAGGTGACCGCTCTCGACCGGGTCAGCAACCAGGCCTTCATCTTCGAAACCGATGAGGATCTCAACGTG
This sequence comes from Calditrichia bacterium, assembly GCA_020635015.1. Classification (GTDB taxonomy): domain Bacteria; phylum Calditrichota; class Calditrichia; order RBG-13-44-9; family J075; genus JACKAP01. The sequence goes on from JACKAP010000005.1 coordinate 19,906, forward strand.
GTGGACCTCGATCTCACCCAGGTTTTGGTTTACGACCTTCAGACCTGGAGCGATAACAGTGAGGCCAACCGTCAGAACAGCGTTTTTTATTATGCCTTCGGCGAAACAGCAGTGCCGCAAAGCATGCTCTACCTGGGGTTTAATTCCGTTTCAGGCATCACCCCGTATATGTTCCCCACGGCACAGATCAAGCTGCGAGTGGATCTATATGAGAACGATCTGCCTCCGGCCCAACCGCTCCCGGCCGGATTGGAAAGCCTGCTGGTTCCTTCAACCTGGATAGACTGGACCTATTGGAACGGCCGGACCTGGCACTCCCTGGAGGTTGAAGACACGACCCACGCCCTGCTCCACAGCGGTCAACTGTCATTTTACGGTCCCCCGGATATTGTTCCGGCAAACCTGCGCGATGCGGTTACCAACCTGAAGCTCGACACCCCGCCCCGTTATTGGATCCGGGCCGAGTTGGGCGCGGTTCCCGGGGCAAAACGCTCGGGATACGAAATTTCCCCCCGCATGGACACCATCGTGCTGAATACCGTCAGTGCTACCCAGCACCGGACGGTGCAGAACGAACTGCACGACGGCAACGGCCTACCCGGACTGGAAATCGAGTTGCAGCATCATCCGGTCGTGCCCGGCAGCCTGATCCTGGAGGTGCTGGAAGAACCGGAATGGCAGGTCTGGCTAGAAGTGCCCGATCTTGACGCTTCCCTGCCGGAAGACCGTCACTATCAGCTTGATGCAGAGCCGGGACGCATCGTCTTCGGCGACGGCATCAATGGGAAAATACCTCCGGCCGGACAAGCGAACATCCGTATGGTGCGCTACCGCGCCGGCGGAGGGGAGGGTGGCAACTTACAGGCCCAAACCATCACCACCATCACCCATCCTAAAATTCCTGAATTGGCAGTAGAGAACCGCCGCGCCGCATCCGGTGGAACCAATGCCGAGACGATGGAAGCGGCTCGCAGACGGGTTCCCCGGGAACTGAAGCGCCGGGCACGTCTGGTCACCAGCGAAGACTACGTCACCCTGGTATCCGCCACCCCGCTGCTGCGGATAGCGCGGGTTGAGGTGCTACCACTCTATCATCCGCAGTACCCCGGCATCAAGATGCCTGGCACTGTCACAGTGGTTGTCGTGCCTTTTCTACCGGAAGGCAGCAAGCGCCTTCCTGAACCGAGCGACGGATTTTTGCAAACTGTTTATAACCACCTGCGTGAACGCCGACTGGTGACCACCAGGCTTCAGGTCTACGGCCCCCATTTTACCGGGGTAACGGTCAGCGCCTCGCTCAGCATGGATCCCCGGCTGCGCCCGGCAACGCTGGAAGCGGCAGTTCGGAAAGCGCTGGAAGACTTTCTCGATCCGTTAAACGGCGGGAGCGACGGAAAAGGCTGGCCATTTGGCCGCCCGGTTTACCGGTCAGAAATAATACAGGTCATCCGGAATGTTCCGGGGGTGGTCTGCGTCAACGGCGTCACCCTTTCCGCCGGCCCCTGCATAGAGGGTGAAGAGCAGATCGATATCCCCCGTATCGGGCTGGTATATCCGGCCAAAATTGACATTTCCATCAATCCAGAGGGTTAAGATGAAAGGTGCAGGCCCAGCAGAACATTTTATGATCAGCAACTGCCATGCGGGAGTCGGCTATGAATGAGAAAGAATTCAGTTACTTCGCACTTAATCACCGCGATAAATGGGCGGCAGGTTTTGGTCAATCGACCCGGGTGACCCCGGAGGGATATCTCAGCCTCTGGCCGGGAGAGCGGGTTGCATCCGCCGATGAGATCCGCCGGACAAGCGGATTTGCCGTCGACGGAAGGGGCAATCTCTTCATTATCGATGCGCCCAACTGCCGGATCTACCAATATCTGACCGGCTGCCAACAGTTCCATGCCCTGCGTTGTATCGGAGGTTGCGGCAGCTTGCCCGGGCAATTCCGTTTCTCCAGCAAGGCGGAGCAACGTCACCTCGGGTGGCTGGCCCTGGGACAACACACTCTCTACGTTTCCGACACCCTGAACCACCGGGTGCAGGCATTTTATCTTCCCGGTTATCAACTCCGCTTTATCCTGGGAGTAGGAGAACTGGATCATCCTAAGGACCTGCAAGTCGACCGACGCGGCCGCCTCTATGTGCTGGATGAAGGCCACCGCCAGATCGTGCGTTATAATCGCCATGGAGAATTCGACGGCATTTGGGGGGAAGCATATCTGAAACAGCCGCAGAATATAGCTCTGGACGCTGAGGACAATCTTTACGTGCTGGACAGCGCCGGAATGTGCGTGCTGAAGTTGAGCCCTCAAGGCGAATTGCTGGGGATCCTGGTGGAACGCTTCACTGCGATCAAGGCGGATTTCCAGCCCGCCGGTCTGGCGGTCGACGACCGGCAAATGATCTACGTGGGGGAAAAAGGGGTGGGAGAGGACCTGCACATTTATATTTTTGATCCTGAGGGAGAATACCGGGGCCGTTTCGGCCAATATGACGGAGAATGTTACCAATTGCAGGCGGTTGCCGGGAAGCTCTACACCAACTGGGGCAAACGGGGGGAAATCGTATTGCTGAACGGTGAAGGGGGCTTCCTGGCGGAAGGCATCTATTATGCACCCCGGTTTGACAGTCAGCAAGGGAAGACCCCCTGGCACCGGCTGGTGATGGATGGCGAGCTTCCCGCCAACACCAAAGTGCAAATCTATTGTTATGCCGCCGACCAGAAGGAAACCACCGGGAGAACGCCGATCGACGGGCAATATATTGATGCGCACAACGAATGGCGGCCGGTATTGAGCAGTCCGCGTAATAACCTGCCCACCCAGGATGCCCTGTTCGATGATGTGCAGGGTCGCTATCTCTGGTTAAAGATCCGTCTTTTCGGCGATGAGGCCCAAACCCCCTTGATCCGCCGGCTGACAGTTTACCTGCCGCGAATATCTTACCTGCGCTATCTCCCGGCGACCTACCAGGAGGATAAGACCGGCAAAAGCATCCTGGAACGCTATCTCTCGCTGTTCGAATCTTTATCCTTCGATCTGGAGCAGGTGATTGCCCGGGTACCGGCCTATTTCGACGCCCGGGCCACACCGGCGGAATTCCTCAACTGGCTGGGCGGCTGGCTCGCCATCGCCCGCGACGACAACTGGCCGGAAGCAAAACAGCGCGAATTGCTGGACAACATCTTTCCCCTCTACCAGCAGCGCGGTACGATTGAAGGATTAAAAGCGCTGGTCAAACTGTATTGCGGCCGCGAGCCGCTGATCATCGAACACTTTCAGCAATACCAGCCGCTGGTGCTCGCCGCCAATGCCGTGGTGGGCCGCAGCACCGTAGTTGGCCGCCCTCGCACCAAACCATTGATTCTGGAAACCAGTTCCCGGATCGGCGAATTCAGGCTGGTGGAAAATCCGGGCAGCGCAGAGGAGCCTTTCACTGCAGAAGCTTTTTACTTCACGATTATGGTAAACACCACCCGCCTGGAGAACGCACAGCAGCTTGCCAGCCTGCGCCGGATCATCGAATCCGAAAAACCGGCCCATACCCACTGCCGGATCATCACCAGCGGGGGAGAAATGCAATTGGGGGTGCACGCCTTTCTGGAAGTGGACACCATCCTCTCCCGGGGATACCGCCCGATGCGGTTGGGCACTCATGCCATCATAGGACGACAAACCTATGTGAGCAGTAAATACCGTTACGAGGGCGCCATCGAGGCGCGTTCACGAATCGGCATCGACACGGTTTTGAATTAAATAGAACAGGAGGAACAGAACATGTCGGATAATACCCTTGAGCAGCGCTGTCTCGATTTTGAGCGGATCAATTATTATTTCGGCAAGATGATGCTGGTGCGGGATTTCCAGGATCAGCAGCGCTATTACAATGAAAAACGCTGGATGGTCAACCGTTTCGGCCTCGGCTGGGGGGTGCTGGCCGGCCTGAGGGTTGCGCCTCATCCCCGGGGCGGTCTCCGGGTGCTGGTGGAACCTGGCTTCGCCCTGGACCAGTACGGTCACGAGATCTGGGTCTGTAAAGCGCAGACGCTTGAATTGGAAACGGCGGACCAAAGCACCCCGGAACAACGGTGCGTTTATATCTACTTGCGATACCGGGAATGTCTGAGCGAAGCGGCGCCGGTGCCGGCCGAAGAATGCGGGGAATTAACCAGCGGCTGCAACTACAACCGTACCCGGGAGACTTTTGATCTCTTTGCTTCTGCAGAGCCTCCGGAAGGTATCGAACCGTTTGACCATCCGGTGAACGGGCTGAGCGACTGCGAACTGGAATGCCATCAATTCCTGGCTAATCCTGTGCGGTTGTTAAACCAGGGCTGTCCCCCGCGCAATCCCTGTCTGGCAATCCCGCTGGCAAAAATCTGTTATGATCCGGGCGACCCGCAGGGAAAAATAGCGGTCGACAACATTATCTGCCGCAAGATCGCTGGCAGCAATGAATTGTTATATGAACTGATCGCCTGCCTGACCCGGGAACTGTGGACCCTACACGCTGCCCGCACTGACCGCCGCCAGTTTGTGCCTCTGCTGGTGCAAAGTATCAAGGGATTACACTACCGCGATGGCCGGATTCGGTCCCATGAATTGCCGATCCTCCAGCCCTGCCGACTGGCCGGCGATGGGCGCGACATCTGGATAACCGACAAATCCCCCCTGACCGACGAGTCGTTCCCGAACGGACATGTGGTAAGGCTGCATCAGGACGGAACCCGGAAACTTATCGGGCTGGATGAAAGTGCCTGGGGAATTGCTTTCGACGGTCATTATATGTGGATTACCCACCCCGAAAGTGAAAACGGCAATGAAGAGAACACCCCGGGCATTCAGCTCACTCGTATCGATGTTTGCAAGGATGACATACAGACACCTTACAGCCTCAGTCAGTTAAAGCCTTATCCTCAGGAAATTCTGTGCACTGACGAATTCTTGTTCGTTCTCCATCGCTGGGACAGCGATGAAAACGCCCTATATCTCTCCCTGATCGATCCGGTATCCCTGAAAGATCCGGAGAATGGCTATGGGATCATTGATTTGCAGATCAATAAGACCAAACAGCAAAACCCGGTGGGCGATACAGGAGAGACAGAACTCTTGCAGAAAGTCGTCATGGTATATGACGGTGAGGCCATCTGGGTTGCCTATGCCTTCAAAGGTGAACAGGACAGCCGCCTGCCGCGGGCCTGCCTGGCCAAGGTTCGGATCAGGCAGATCCCCGGGTCGCCCCCGGAAATGCAGCTTGAGGTGGAAAAACACCTCGTCCTGAAAAGCCGGGTACCGGAAGATCTCAGTTTCGACGGCAGCCATGTCTGGATCACCCACGACGAGGGTGTCACCCGGGTGGATGCTTCCAGCAAAAACGAGTTGATACATCGCGACAACTCTTCCAGCGGCCCCCAAAGCGCCCTGACCTTCGACGGACAATTCGTATGGTCGGCCCAAAACAGAGAATTGAGATGGTCGGCCCAAAAGGATAAGTTCGAAACTATGCTCAGCCGCATCGACACCCTGACCCTGGCCGTAGAGGAAGGCGAAGAGATCCGGGTTTTGGTCGATGCCCCCAACACCCCTCCGGGCTTTCGCGAGGTCGGCAACTTAGAAGTGTCCCAGATGTTTTTCGACGGGGCGCATATTTGGATTGCCGCCACTGGCGAATATGATGATGAATTTGGAAATCAACCGGCAGGAATCATCCATCGCATATTAGCATAGGAGAATAAACATGGCTACATTGACCGGAACGCTTAACAAAACCGTTGCCGGCATCTTCAAACGGCTGAAATATTTTCACGGGATGCTCCTCAGCGAGGAGGATTTTCAGGACGAACAGCGCTACTACCGGGAGAAGCTGAAACTGCGCAACCGCTTTTTGCATGGTTCGGGAGTGGTGCAGGGATTGCGCCTGAAAGAGAGCGCCGACCCGATCAACCAGGTGACCATTGAACCGGGCCTGGCGATCGACTGCAATGGGAATGAAATCCTGATTTGTAAGGAACACACCGTTTCCCTGGAAACGGAGATCGCCCACTTTGCCTACCAGGAACCATGCCAGTCGCAACCGAAAAAGAATCCCCGCCTTTATATCGGGATCCAGTACTGTGAATGTGAGTCTGATCCGGTTGAACAGTATGCGTTGGAATGTGAGAATGGACGCCTGGCGCCGCAATTCTCCCGGGTGCGGGAAGGATTCTGCGTGCGGATATTTCAGCAATATGAGTTGAAAAACAGCAAATGCCAACTGTCGGTTAAACGGATCATTCAGCCGGAGTGCGGCGGGAACACCCCGCCGGGCAAAGATTATTGTCCCGGAGCAGCGCATTGCTGTGCAGATGAGCATTTCATCATCCTGGGGTACATCTGGATTTGCGGTGAAGAGGTCACCGAAATCACCTCCGACAAAATATTTACCTCCCAACCCCGCTTCCTGGCCCCACTTTATCTTCCTCCACAGCGCTGGGCCGATGCCAAGCTGGCGACTTATCAGGCTTATCAGCGGGCCAACTCCCTGATAGATATTTCCGGCGTAATCGGCATGTCGGTGGATCATGCCCGGAGATGCCTGAAGGAACTGCTGGCGGGTCAGGACCAACAGATCATCATCACCCTGGTTTCGGTAAAGGCGCTCGGAGGTAAATTGAATGAAATTCGCGATGCGCTTCCCTATGCCGATCTCATACCGGGAGGCGAGGCACCGGCCACCATCCATATTACCCTGGTAACCGAGGCGCTCCCGGAGAGTCCTGCTCCGGCGGGCACGAACCCGGAAAAACAATTAAACGTGCTCTTTGCTTATCAGGAGAATCTCTTTTAGATCTAAACTTTAAAATCTAAGGATATACCGATGATGAACAACGACGGCAAGATACTGCGTTTGCGTTATTATCAAGGCCAGTTGCTCACGAAGGAAGATTTTGAAGCACAGCAGGCCTACCATATTGAGAAACTGAGCCAGTTTTTGCGCCGGTTCCCCTTTGGGATCGTCAGCGGTTTTGAAATCGAGATAGTAATGAATGCGGATAATGTAGAAGGGATCCGCATTCAGGAAGGGCTGGCAATCGACCGCTTCGGGAATTATATCATCGTTCCTGAAGGAGGCGTTTACTTGGAACTGAATGACTTCACCGACGATGTCGCCGGTGGAAACGATTATCTCAGCCTGCAATACTATGAACAAAAAGTACTGGAGGACGGTTCAGCCTGCAGCGCACCTCAGACGTGCAACCGGATTTTGGAAACCTTTACCATTCACTGGGATAACCGGCCTAACATCTACATTCCCCCGACCAACGGCGAGCCAGGCGTCTCCAAAATCACCCTGGCCCAGATTGAAATACGGTCACCGACGGAGGTGAATATTATTACAGATTTTGACCACCTCCACCGGATCATCCGCCTGGATGCGCTCATCTTGAATGAATCTAGAATTCAGTTCAGCAGCAAAGAGGGGCATAATCATACCGGGAAAGGCAAAGGGACCCCGATTGGCCCGGGTGGCATTGCCCGCCACGCGGTTGAGGCGGATAATATCGCCGAAAATGCGGTAGTAAAATCCCTGAACTCGCTCAAAGACTCAGTCACCCTGGTTGGCACCGGCGCGATTACAATCCAAAAAATTGAACAATTGAAGATACTTAAGATCCACTCCGCTTATGACGGCTACTCGCTCGATTCCAAAGACGAGGGTCCCGCGGACAGAGTATATGTCAATGAAGCGGGCGTAGTAGGAATCGCCACCACCTCGCCGACAGCGGTCGAAAACTACACGCTGGATGTCAACGGCAATGTCGCGATCCGCGGGGAGGACAGCACCGCCACACCGGACCCCGGCTACGCACTGGATGTAAACGGCAACGTAAAGATACGCGGCGAATTAAACATTGGTCAGTCATTGAGCTTCGTCGAATTATCCGTTGAGGAACGCCTCGAGGTACTGGGCAGCCTGTACGCAGCAACCGATGGGCTGGGAAAAGTCGGTATCGGAACCGCTGCGCCCGATACTCTGCTGCATATCCGCGGCACCAGCGATGTCGATCCCACCCTGAAACTCCAGGCCAGAGTGGCCGGCAGCAATCCCGGAAAAATATCCCTGCGAAAAGCGAATGAGGATGGAGTTGATATTTACTATAAACAGGAAGGCGGGATAAACGGGCTTCGGTTCGAAACGGTTGCCGCCGGCACGGCCAACGGTGTTAAAATGATACTTGCGGCAGACGGAAAGGTCGGTATTGGCACCGGCCAGCCGGGGGAACTGCTGCACCTGAGCAGCAACAGCAATCCGGTATTCCTGATCAATTCCCGAAACTCGGCGGAAAATGCCGGGAAGATCTCGTTCCGCCAAAAGGACAATGACGGCTTCGACCTGCGCGCCAGCGGTCAAAGTTTCCGGATCGAGGCGGTCACAGGGGGAAGCCCCGGATCGGCCGGCTTGACGGTTGCCCAGGACGGCAAGGTCGGCATCAGCAATGAATCGCCGGAAGCGACTCTGGATGTAAAAGGCGCGATTAAATCTTCAACCGAAGCCGGCACGATTTTATACCATCATACCAACGAGTCCGGCATCCCCGACAGTGATGGTTTCCGTCTGCGATATGATCACAACTTTTTCGCCACGAACGCTGATGCCTTGATTATTGAAAAAACCGATGAAAACGATCCAATACCCGATGGCGGCATTGCTTTTGTCAACACCGGCAATAGTGGCACGGTGGTCCCATCTCTGGTAATCAGAGGCAGCGGCAAAGTTGGTATCGGTAAAATCGATCCGGCTGAATCGCTCGATGTCAAGGGCATCCTTCAGACCGAGAGAATTAAAATACCGGCAGGCGCCGCAAACGGTCGCGTACTGACCTCGGATGAATACGGGGAAGGCACCTGGCAGGACAACAGCAACCTGATCGCCAGCAGTTTCCAGATGGCCCCCAACGCCGTTGAAGGGTATGTGCTGACCTCCGATTCATCCGGCAACGGCACCTGGCGGAAACTGGCAGAGGATATCGCGGAAGACGCTGTTGCGGTCTCCATCGGCGGGGGAATAACGATTGATGTTGGAAGCGGTGAACCGTTTTTTATCCCCCACACCGAATACCAGGTCTTTGACCATCCGGACGGTGAAGATTGGGAACCGGACCTCAGCAAGCCGATGGTCGGCTACGTCATTCCCGAATCGGGTTCGGAGGAACTGGCCCTGACCTGCCAATTGGGGATCAAACGCCTGGCCGGCAATCGCTATCAATTGGGGTTCGCCGTAACCAATCACAGCGAAACCAGCGCGTCATATACACTGAAATTATTGATCTTAAACCTGCCGAAACCGTCATGATGCGTATTATCGCGATGATCAACCAGAAGGGCGGGGTGGGTAAAACCACTTCGGTGGTCAACATCGGGGCCGGGCTGGCCCGGCTGAAGCAGCGGGTGCTGCTGGTCGACCTCGACCCCCAGGCCCACCTCACCTACTCCCTGGGAGTGCGGGCGGAGGAATTGGATACCGCCGTTTACGATCTGCTGAAAGGAGAAGCCACGCTGGAAGAGACGCTGCTGACGGCGCACGGCCTGAAGCTGATCCCCTCCTCGATCGACCTGGCCGCCGCCGAGATCGAGTTCTCCACCGAAGTGGGACGGGAGGCGTTTCTCAAAAACGTGCTGCAGCAGGTGAACGAGGTGGATTACGTGCTGCTCGACTGCCCCCCCAACCTCGGACTGCTGACCCTCAACGCCCTCACCGCCGCCGGGGAGGTGCTGATCCCCCTGCAGGCGGAATTTCTCTCCACCAAGGGTTTGCAGCAACTGCTGGCGATGGTGGAGAAGGTGAATCAGCGGGTCAATCCCGGCCTGGCGATCCGTGGGATCATCGCCACCCTCTACGATCAGCGGTTGCGCCTGCACAATGAGGTGTTCGAGAACCTGCGCGAGCATTTTGGCAAAATGCTCTTCCGCACCTTCATCCGCCGCAATGTGGCCCTGGCGGAAGCGGCCAGCTTCGGACAGCCGATCTTCGAGTACGCGCCCAACAGCCACGGTGCGAGAGATTATGCCGCCCTGTGCAAGGAAATCAAAACGATGGGGAAATAGCATGGCGAAGAAAAAACCACGTTTGAGCAAAGATGCTTTCGACTGGGTGAAAGACACCTCCCAGCCGGCATCAGAAACCGGCCCGAAACCTCCGGATGAACCGGTCGCTGCGCCGCCGAAAAAGCACGCCGCCTCCCCGAAAAAGAAGAACGCCGCCAAAGCGAAGACGCCGGCACCGGCTTCCAAACCGCAAATTAAGAAATCCTCCGGGAAGCGGCTGTTCGTACGCTACGCCGGAAACGGCATGATCATCTCCCTGGCGGAAGCGGGGAAAGGGGGAAAAAACCCTTTTCGCCATCTGCGCAGCGGTGAGCAGACCGGGGAGATTGAGTTAACCGCGGAACTGACCGGCAAAGCGCTGGCAGAACTTCACGAGCAGTATCATCTCGACACCACTGGTAAGACCACGCGACTGAAAGCCGGCAAAGCGCCGCTTCCGGCCGGCAAAGCACCGCAGGTCTCGGCGCAGCCGGCGGCGGCAGCCCGGCGCCCGGGAGGGAAATTCCAGATGTACCGCGACAGCAAGGGCAAGTACCGCTGGCGACTCCGCGCCGCCAACAACGAGGTGATCGCCACCAGCAGCGGGGGATACCATAATAAAAGCGACTGCGAAAAAAGCATCGAACTGATCCGAACTCTCTCCCCCGGCGCCACCCTGCAAATGGAACAGAAGGATTAGTCCCGTGAATGTGCAGCCGACACCATCCCTGCCCCTGGTCTCCTGCATCATGCCCACCCGCAACCGGCGGGTGTTTGTGGAACAGGCGATCCGTTACTTTCTGCGCCAGGACTATCCCCACAAGGAACTGCTGATCATCGACGACGGCAGTGATACCGTGCAGGATCTGGCAGCGCAGGATGCGGTGCTGCGTTATATCCGCCTGGAAAAGCGGCACAGCGTTGGTGCCAAGCGCAACCTGGCGGTGGAGGCGGCAAACGGGGAAATCATCCTGCACTGGGATGACGACGACTGGCACGCTCCCGGACGTATCCGCCTCCAGGTGGAGGCGCTGCTGCGCCAGGATGGTGAGATCTGCGGATGCCGCCGGCTGCTGAATTACCATCCCCGCTCCCGGCGGTTCTGGCTCTACGAATATCCCCTGAACCGGCGCAAATGGATGGCCGGGGGCACTTTCTGTTACCATAAATCTTTTTGGCGACGCCACCTTTTCCCGGATGTCAATGTGGGAGAGGACACCCGCTTTGTGTGGCAGCAGCCGTTGGATAAGGCCATCTTTCTGCCCGACTACCGCTTCTACCTCGCCATCGTTCACTCCGGCAACACCTCGCGCAAGTCCCTCGCCCCACCCTACTGGCAACGCTGGCGGGAGATGACCCTGGAGGAATTGGTGGGAGAGGACTGGCAGTTTTATGAAGCGCTCAGTGATCAGGGGGCAGTTGTCAGGGATCAGTTGTCAGTGGTCAGTTGTCGAAAAACGGTTACTAAAAAGACAAAAGTAACGACATAATGAATCCACGGATTACACGGATTAACACTGAAAGTGAATGGGTAAATGGGTTGATGGGTTGATGGGTTAATGAGTGATGGGATCAATGTCCGTTTTTCCCCATCAACCCATCAACTCATTAACAGTTTTTTTCATCAGTGTTAATCCGTGTAATCCGTGGACCAAAAAAATCGGAACTTACATGAACACCCGGCAAACCCAAACCGCGCAGAACGACCACGCCGCATCGGCGAAGGGGGCGAAAAAAACCGCCGAAGTGGAAGCGGCGCAGCCGGTAGCGAATCTGCTGCAGCGCTCGCCGGTGCCGGGAGGGGCGGCCCCTCCGGGCATCCGTCCCAACGGGCGCAATTACCGCTTTCTGCAGCGCACCCTGGGCAACCGGGCGGTGGGACGGATGGTGCAGGCCAAACTGACCATCGGGCAGCCACACGATAAATACGAGCAGGAAGCCGACCAGGTGGCCGACCAGGTGATGCGCTCCCCGGTGCCGGCCCTCCCTCCCAAACCGACCTGAACGTCTGGCGGAGGTTCCTCGTGCGGGAATGGAGAACAGGAATTGCCGGTACAGGCTAAACCCGGCGCAGTCAGAATCAGCCCACTCGTACAGCGACAGGAGGATGAGGAAGAAGCCGTTCAAACCAAACAACTCATCCAGCGACAAACTGAAGAAGAAGAAACCGTTCAAGCCAAACGCCTCATCCAGCGACAAACTGAAGAAGAAGAAACTGTTCAGACAAAGCCCATTATTCAACGTCAGGCTGAAGAAGAGGAAACCGTTCAGTCAAAGTCAATTATTCAACGTCAGGCTGAAGAAGAGGAAACCGTTCAAGCCAAGCCGGTCATTCAACGACAGGTTGAAGAAGAAGAGCCGGTTCAACCTAAACCGATTATTCAGCGGCAGGCTGAAGAAGAGGAGATGCTTCAACCCAAATCACGGATCCAGCGGCAGACGGAAGAGGACGAACCCATCCAGCGAACCGGCGACGGTCTCTCCGGCATTTCGCCGGCAACCGCCGCCACCATCCACAGTCCCGGCCCGGGCGTACCGATGCCCACGGCCGTTCGCCAACGCATCGAACCCCATATAAATGCCGACCTCAGCGGAGTACGAATACACAGCGGTCCGGCAGCAAGCAACGCCGCCGCCAGTATTCAGGCGAGGGCTTTTACCCACGGCAGCGACATCTTTCTGAATCGCAACGAATCCAGCAGCGACCTGCCCCTGATGGCGCACGAATCGACCCACGTGGTGCAGCAGGGAGCCGCTGTAGCGTCAGCGTCGGCCATGCCGGGGCTTCAACCGGCCGCATGCGCTCCTGGCGGCTGTATTCAAAAAGACGGCGAGGAAGATGAATCTTCCGGTATTTTGGGAGGCTTGGTCAGTTTTGGCTGGTCGGCATTTCGGGTCATTGCGCCCGCACAAACGGTATCGCTCTTAGAGGACATTTCCCGGGTGGGTATTGTGGGATATCTCCGGGAACGGCTCGGCGGCGTGTTCAATCATATCTTTGACGGACTGGGCAATAGCAGCGCCGCCGTGGGCCGGATTATCGAAATGTTCAGCATGCTGATTAGCAGGGCGGGCGCCGTCCTTTCTGCATTGGGCAGCGGCGACTGCCAACCGCTCTTCCAGGCAATGAATGAACTCAAGGAGATCGTCAGCCAGATGGCCGGCGATGCCTGGGACGCCGTCAAAGAGTTCTTCCGGCCGGTCGGAGAATTTTTCAGCGATCTCTGGGAGTCATTTGGGGCGCCGGCAGTGGATTGGGTACGCGAGAGGGCCGCTGAATACTGGGAATTCATTCAGGATGTGGGTCGGACGATATGGGGTCTCACTGAGCCGATCCGGGAATTTTACGGTACCCTGGCAGGGAATGCCTGGCAGTGGATAAAAGAGCAACTGGGAATCCCGGAGAGCACGGAAGATGACAGCGAAGGCGGTATCATGCAGTGGGTGCAGGATCAGTTGGGAAATGCCTGGGAATATATCCAGGAACAATTGCGCCCGGTGATCGAACCGCTTCAAGGGGTAGCGCGAAGGGTGATGGATTTTCTGCCGATTACCGCCATTTTGAATCTGCGTGAGACCATCCAGGAGTGGATGCAGCAGGTGACCAACATGGCCGCGGCCATGGAGCAGGAGGAAGGAGTGGTCGAAGAGCAGGTGAGTTTGCGCGACGAGATCCTGCCTGCGGTATTGCAAACCATCGGCGCATTCCGGCAGCGCCTGATCGGCGCCGGACAGTGGGTTTCGGGTCAAATCGGGGGACTGGTCGGCTCGGTGCAGGGGCTCATGGAAAGCATCCGCACCAATCCCATTCTTCGTGTCGCCGGCGGGGCCATCCAGTGGCTGCAGGATAGGGCCGCACAGCTTGGTGAGTGGGCCCAGTCATCGGTCATGGATCTGTTCAACTTTGTGGGGGACGGTTTAGTTTACCTGTCGCGTTTTATCCGGCCGATACTGGATACTTTACAACAGCTGGTAGAATTACTCGGCGATCTGATCGGGAAGCTCCCCGATTTGGTGCTGGGGCCTGTCTGGCGGGCCATACCCCGCTGTATCCGCGACCCGGTGATGAACTTTATCATCAACAATATACTGCGCCATATTCCCATTTTCGGCCAGTTGATGGAAATACCCAACATTTGGGACCGGGTGCGCGATACCGCGCTGCGCATTCTCCGGCGGATATTTGTCGATGGCGATTTGCTGCGCGCCGCCTGGGTCTTCTTCCGCTCGATCCTGGAGATCCTGGGCTTGCCGCCGGAGCTGGTCATTGAGGTCATCCAGAAAGCGGCCCAGGCGATCAGCGATATTCTCAACGACCCGGTGGGATTTTTCATCAACCTGGTGCGGGCGATGGGCCGGGGCTTTCAGCGCTTCTTTGACAATATCGGCCAGCATTTATTGGGAGGCCTTACCGGGTGGCTGTTCGGGCAGTTGCAGTCCGCCGGCATCACCCCGCCATCGGACATCAGTTTTGGCTCAATCCTGCGCCTGGTGCTGCAGGTATTGGACATTTCCGTCGACCGCATCTTCAGCCGGCTGGAAGCGCGGGTCGGCCAGCAGGTGGTGGCGAACCTGCGCCGGGCCATGAACTTCATGACCGGCGCCTGGGAATGGGTTTCCGCCCTGATTCATGAAGGCCCCGGGGGCATCTGGCGCATGGTGCAGGAACGGATCAGCGACCTGTGGGACCAGGTGCGCAACAGCATTGTCAACTGGATATCCCAGACCATCATCACCCGGGTCGCCCAGCGGCTGCTCACCATGCTGGATCCCACCGGGATCGGCGCGGCCATCAACCTGATCGTCACCATTTACGATGCCGTCCGCTCCTTTATGGAATACCTGGAGCGCATCCTGCGCATCGTGAATTCGGTATTGGACGGGGTCAACGACATTGCCCGGGGCAGTTACGAGCGCGCGGCGGAATTCCTGGAGAGCGCTCTCAGCCGGGCCATCCCGGTGGCTATCGGATTCCTGGCCAACATGCTGCACCTGGGCAACCTGGGAAGGCGCATCCGGGAAATGATCGAAAGCGTGCGCCGGCGGGTGGATCAGGCAATCGACTGGTTGATTGAGCGGGCGATCAATATGGGGCAGGCGGTGTTGCGGGCGTTGGGGATGGGGGGAAGGGATGAAGAGGGAGAAGCAGAGGTCGTAACCGATGGTGAAATGATCGCTATCCACACTAGTTTCGAAACTGGCGAGGAGGAACATGAAATAAACAATCGGGAAAACTCATTCCAATTGTTACTCTCCTCTCCAACAACCACACTCCTTGATACTCACCCGAATCAAGAAGTACGTGATGCCTACGCAACTTACCTGAGAGAGATTGAGCAAGCAGCTAGTCCAACCGCAAAAAGAGAAGCTGCCAATCGAAACCTCCGCATTATCGTGGATAAGATTAAAGCGGCTGGTGCTGCCAATGCGCCTGGTGCCAGTGCTCCAGGAATTGGCACGATTGACCTCCACAAAAACCAACAGAGTCGGCTTCAAACTTCCAATATTGTGGTTTGGCATTTAGAATCTGAGCATGTTATTCCAAGAGGATTTGTAAATGCTGCGTTTGAGGCACTTGCACAAGCAGGGGTTCCAGCAGGTAGTGCCGATTACCGCAACATGCACACAATCCTCATTTACCTAGAAGCAGCTGATCTTAAGACAAAGGGGTCATCTGGCGACACAAGCACTATCAACGATTTCAAAACAACATTAAGGGAGATTATAAATGAGGTGTTCGTCACTCACCAACGTAGCCCGGGAGCCGCACGTGGTGAGATGGTTGACGCGACTTTCAGACTTCTCAACACATTCTCGTCTGACGCTCAGGAGCGCACCAATATCGCTATCGAGGCAGAGAATCGCAATAACGGCGTAACTCGCGGGCCAGCGGGTTCCCCTGAAACCCCAACGCCTACTGCCAGCGAGGTGAACAGAGCTTACACGTTGCAACGCGACGATATAAACAACCAACTCGAGGCCCGTATTAATGCCTTTATTGCTGATAGAGTGGCCACGAGTGATTAACTGGCAGATAGTCATGAGCGTTACGCTAATTTATATAGAAGCCAGATTGCGCCTATGGTTACTATAGAACCAAGCCTTAGTTTTGAAATCCATATGATTTGGTGATTATGAAGATATTTGCGAACCGCATAATTAATGTCAGGAGGAAAAAATGAAAAAGCTGCTAACAATTCTACTGACACTGGCGTTGCTAACTGCTGTGGGTCTTGTCGGCTATGTCGCACTTATGTTCATCTTTGCGCATTTCGCCACCCTCACCCCCCAAGCAACCACCATAACCCTGGCGATTTTGTTCACCGCGCTCATCATCAGTTTCATCATCGCCGGTGCCATCCGGGGTTCCAGGAAGCAGGAGGGCCTTTACCGGCAGCAGGCCGAGCGGGCGGCCATCTATGGGGATTTCCTGCGGGTTTGGCGCGGACTGCTGCAGGATGAGCGCCGGCGAAACATGCCGCAACAGGCCCAACAAACCCTGGCCCGGGTGAACAACTTCCTGATCCTGCAGGGGAGCAGCAGCGTGCTCAAAGAATACACGGTTTTGCAAAAGCAGTTGCAGCAGGAAACCGGAACCGAAAGCACCGGTCTTGTTTCCCAGCTTGAGCGGGTCCTGCTGGAGATGCGCAAAGATCTCGGGCAACATAACTGGGGACTCAACACTCCGGATCTGCTGGAATTACTACGCTACCCGGTAAATGAAAATCCGCGGTATGAGACCCCGGAAAATTCATTTCAACAACCGGCGCAGGAGGCGGAAGTGTGAACCGGCTTACTCCCAAAAACCGCCCTCCTTCGTTCCGCAAGATCCGCCGCAAGCGCAAGCGGCAAGAGAGCGAAGCGCAGCAGCATCCCCTGGTGCAGCTGCAGCAAAAGATCGGCAACCGGGCTGCCGGGCAGGTGATCAGGAGCAGCGTAAAAGCCCGGCGGGCGACCCAACGCATTAATCCCGGGCCGGCGCCGCTTCAGCGTCAGCCGGAGGAAGAGGAAAAGCAAGCCACCGCGCAACTGAAGCCCCAACCCGGCGCCGTTCCCGCCGTCACCCCGGCAGTGCAGGCCGGTATCCACAGCCTGCAAAGCAGCGGCGGCCAACCGCTCTCCCCTTCCTCCCGGGCCTATTTTGAACCGCGTATCGGGGCGGATTTCAGCAGAGTGCGGATTCATAGCGACGCCCACGCCGCGGCAACTGCCCGCTCCCTCAACGCCCGGGCGTTTACCGTGGGCCGGGATGTGGCATTCGGCGCCGGAGAATATGCGCCCGGAACCTCCTCCGGCAAAAAACTGCTGGCCCATGAGCTAACCCATGTGGCGCAGCAGAGGGAGCGCGTCGCGCCCAAAATGATCCAACGGGAAGGGGCTCCCGATCGCTTCGAACGGCTTCATCCCGATCGAAATCCCCGGGAGATACTGGAGCAGATTAATCCGGTCACTCGCCGGGTGGCGAGAGCCTGCCGCCAGAACTGCCCGGCGACCGCCGCGGCGCTGCATCATTATCTACGAACCGGCCAGATTACCCGGGCGCATTGCGATCCGCTCCGCGAAGGCAGTCCGGGATTTGGATATCAAATATCCGGTTCTTCACGGCATTTCCGGAGTTGGCGCAACCGACGGGGGGCGGCATGGCCCTATGTCCGGCAGCAGACCCAACGGCACGGCCGGTTTGTGGTGGTGGAAGGAGACCGTGGTGACGCGCAGCAGGGCCTTACCCGCTATCACTACTTTTTGATCGTCAACATCCGGGGAACCCGGTTTGTGGTCGATGCCTACCTTCGGGAGGTCACGGAAGACATTCCGGGGTATCTCCGGCGCCTGGGAACCCTGGAATATGCGGTTTATGCCGGAGATTTTGGCGCACGGGCGACAGGTCCTTGATGCCGGAATAAAGTTGAATAGAAAACATCTATCCATGGCGTAATCACAAACGGGAATGATGGAAAAAGAAACCGCCACCCTGAAAAATCTCTTCACCTCGGTGATGCAGCTGTTCGGGATCGTCGCCGGATCGCTCTCCGGCATTACCGCGGTGTTCACCTCGGTGGGATTCCTGGCGGAGCGCAGTCACCTGAAGATGCTCGGCTTCACCACCATTCCGGTGGATATGCACGAGTGCACCTACAGCGGGGGAATGTTTTTTGTGCTGCTGCCCAGCCTGATCATTTTTGCCATCGGTCTGAACGTGCTGAGCCTGGTGCGGCTCTACCCGGGATGGATCGGGGGCTTTTTAGTAGCATTTCTCCTCTGGTGGGCAGTGCAGCGGTTTGGGATGGTTGAACGCGTAAACAAGGCGGTAACCGGTAAGTTCAACCGCCTCTTGCAGGGGGTGAAGGATTTCATCTACCGCCACCGTTCCGGTTTTTTGATCCTGCTGATGATCGTGCAACTGCTGGCGATCTTTCAGATGAACGTGGTCAACCAGGTGGGAAACTTGGTATTCGAGCGTAACCAGGCCTACCCCGCCGCAAGCGCCGAACCGCCGGGAATGCTGTTTCCCAATGCCGAAGATCTGAAATACTGGATACTGCATCACGAGGATATCTTCCAGAGCAGCGGGGGCAATCCCCTGGCGGAATATATCGGCTGGCAGTTCATCGTGACCCTGGTGCTGGGACTGCTGCTCTGGCTGACGGTATCCGGTTTCCGCCGGGACGGCCTGGGCCGGCTCAGCTTCCGCCAGCAGATCTGGCTGACCGCCAACCTGATATTTTTCATCTCGCAACTGATCCTGCTGCCGGTCAATTACGGGGCGCTGCACATGTCGAACCGGTTTCCCGAGGTGGAGGTGACATTTAACCCGGCGGAGAACGGCGCCCTATCATGGCCGGCCGATGCCGGGCTGTGCCTGCTGCATCAGGATGGAGGCACTTTCTACCTCTATTCCCGGCGGGAAGCCCGGGTGTATTACGTTCGCAACAGCGATATCCGCTCGCTGGTCTATATCGGCAGGGCCGATATTCTTGCTTCACCTTAACATTCGACTTTTACACGAACTGGGAGAATGGATCATGTCCGATCGTTTATCACTCCCGTGGTTAATCAGTATCCTTTTTACCTTCTTGCTGATTATCCGGCTGCCCGCCCAATCCTCCGTCGTCATGATCAAACAGATTGCCGACATCTCGGTCACACCGGAGCGGCTGATTGATCAGCTTACCACCCAGGTGCAGATCAAGCGCGCCACGGATGCCGAGTGGATACGCGCCGCCCCGAAGTATTTCCTTTATGATCAAGACCAGTTGAAGCTGGAAAAGGAGACCCGGGTGGATATGATCCTGGCCGGCCTGCAGAAAGGGCGGATCGTATTGCTGCCCGATCCGCCGGTACGCCGCGCCGCGGGGAAAAAAGGCGCGCTATACCAGATTCGTAAACGAACCGAACAAGGCCGGGAATACTACGATCTGGAAATCCAGCAGGGGGCTTCGCTCATCGACTGGCTGTATGGTAAACTGCATATGATCTTTATCGGTCACACCATGGTGATCGACGGCACCCGCCTGATCTGTATCGTCGACGATCTGAATCAACGGGCCCTGGTTTATTTGCAAAGCGGCCGGATCCATTTCCCCAGCTACCCGGTCATCCAGGTGCCGGAAGGTAAAGTGGTGCTTCTGCACCGGGGATTTCCGCCCCAGGTGATGGCGCTCCGGGTGGAGCACCAGGGATTGCTCGACGGCTACCGGCATTATAACGGCAAGGTGATCTGGTCGCGAATTGATCCCACCCCCTGGTTTTTCAAACCGCAATATTTTGTGCCGGTGGGAAGCGGTATGGTAGTTGGCGGGGTTGTGCTCTACAACATCCTGACGCCGCCGGTCGATGAAGCGCTGCCCATGCCCCCCGGGCTGCCGGGGCGCTGACCGGCAATGTAAATCATACAGACCGGGAGAAAACCATGCGAGCGTTATCTTTGATCATTCTCAGCATTTTGATATGGGGAAGTGTCACTACACTTAAATCACAGAATCTTCCCCCTACGATCGTTCCACTTCCGGATACCACGATGTATGAAGGCGACACTCTCTTTATAACGGTGCATGCCTTCGATCCAGACCCTGGTGATTTGCTGACTCTGACCGTCGTCAACCTGCCGTATTTCGGCACATTTGTCGATAGCGGAAATGGAACCGGCAGCATTACCTTGGAACCGGGTTTCAGTAATTCAGGTTCTTATTCAAATATTATGGTGATTGTGACAGACGCTATTGGTGCAGTCGATACCACTGCTTTTTTGTTAACCGTCTTCAACGTCAATCGAAACCCGGCCATTACGCAGATTGCCAATCAGTCCATGGACGAGGGGGATACCTTGATTGTCCCGCTAAACGCCAGCGATCCGGATAGTGGGGAGGTGCTGACGTTCGCCAGTTACAATCTGCCCGGATTTGGCACGCTGGTCAACAACTCTGACAGCACCGGCAGCATCACCTTCCGTCCCGGTTTTCACGCTGCCGGTATCTATGACGGCATCCGGGTTTATGCCACGGATGTTGGTGATTTGACGGACAGCACGGATTTTATCCTGACCGTTTACGCCACCAACCTTCCCCCGGTATTAAACCCAATCGCCGACACCACCGTATTTGAGGGCGATACATTGATCATCACAGTCCGCGCAATCGACCCGGACAGCGGGGATACCGTCTCCTTAAGTGTTGGCAATCTGCCGTTATCCGCTACTTTTAGTGATTCCGGCGACGGCAGCGGCAGTTTGATGTTTACACTGGCATTGGGAGACAGCGGAATTTATTCGGATATTACCGTTTTTGCAACCGATGCCGCGGGATTGCAAGACAGCACTGCTTTTACCCTGACCGTGCTCGGCGGCAATCATCCGCCGCAGCTGCGGGGCCATATCCTCGACCGCTCCCTGACCGCCCTCAGCGGCATTCATATTATCGCCGAACTGGATTCGGTATTCCACGATCCGGATGGCGACCTCCTGCACTTTACGGCCCGCTCGGCAGATAGCAGCACGGTGCGATGTGTGCTGCTGCCGGGCAACACGCTGGCGGTGGAACCGCTTGCCCCCGGCCAGGCGGCTGTCACCGTCCACGCTTACGATCAAAGTGCGGTCGATTCAACCGTATGCTGGATCACCGTGCTTGCCAACCAGGCGCCGGTCATGACCCATAGTCCGCTCGATGTCGTTATCGAACACCAAAGCGTCAATGTGAACGCCATGATCAGCGACGATACCGGCCTTGCCGGTGCGGCATTATTTTACCGAAGGGGCGGCGATAGCCTGTTCCTCCGGCAGCAGATGCTGCCCGCCGGCAGCCTTTACCGGGCCGTCATTCCCGGCGACAGTGTCACTTCCCGGGGATTAGAGTATATGATTGTCGCCGAGGATATCACTCAGCAAATCCGCAGGTCGCCCGACACATTATTCCATGTCGTGAGAGTTCAGATACCCGAACCGGGATTGCTGAAAACGGATTTTGCCGGGGTCGGAACTGCACAGGAAGCCTACCGGCTCTTTTCGATTCCTCTGCAGATGGATATCCCGGAGGCGTCGGCCGTATTGAGCGACGACCTGGACAGTTACGACAATACCCGCTGGCGCTTCTTTGCCCTGACGCTGGGACAGTACCAAGAATATCATCCAGAAATGCCCATCTTACCCGGCACGGCATACTGGCTGCTGGTTAAATTTCGCTTCCAAACCATCGACACCGGGGGCGGCATTACGATTTCCACCGGCTCAGATTTCCAGGTAGCGCTGCATCCCGGCTGGAATTTTATCGCCACGCCTTTTGACTTTCCGATACCGATCAATCATTTGCGCCTGCAAAGCAATCAGAATTTCCTTGACCTTCGCACATATTCGACAGGATGGAATGACCCGGTCAATGACCCCGTCACCCACATTTTGCCCTACGAAGGCTACGCCTTGCTGAGTGATACGACTCAGAACGATACGCTGCTGATAAACCCGTTGACATATCCGGCCACGCTACCCAAGACATCGCAACAGCAAGATCTGGTGCGCTTTGAGTGGGCAGTGCATATTACCGCGCAATGTCAGAATGCCCGGGATAAGGACAACTACGCAGCCGTGTCCCACCAGGCCTCTGCCCGGTGGGACCAGCAGGATTTTCCGGAACCGCCGCCGGTCGGCGAATATGTTTCGGTTTATTTTCCGCATCCGGAATGGGACCGCGCCACCAGTCAATTCTGTGTCGATACCCGGCCGGTGCCGCTTGCGGGCGAGATTTGGGAATTTGCGGTACGTACCAATATTCACGATATTGTGCAGCTGAATTTCCCGGACTTAAGCGTCATACCCGAACCGTACGACATACGGCTCGTGAATGAAAGATTAAAGACGGTGTGGGATTTACGCGCCAATTCCCTGGTCGAGATCGCCGGCAACAGCGAAGCCAATCCTCCGCTGTTGCAACTCATCGTTGGCACGGAGGATTATATCCGTGAGAAGCTGCGCACCCTGGATTTGCTGCCGGCGTCGTTTGAACTGTTCCAAAACTTTCCCAATCCTTTTAATCCGGTAACAACCATCAGGTATGCCATACCACAATCCGCTAAAGTATCTCTGGTAATTTACAATATTCTGGGACAGCATATCATAACGCTGATCGCCAACAAAGCGCATCTGCCGGGCTATTATACTGCCGTCTGGGATGGCCGCAATCAGCACGGCCGGGTGGTGGCGAGCGGATTGTATATTTGCCACTTCCGCTCGGGCGACATTTCCTTTACCCGTAAAATGCTTTTAATCAAATAGTATCATATAACCCCAACTACGGGTCATATGATACTATTTTGGTTTGTATCAAGCTGAAGCAGCTTAGCAATAATGCTATTTACGAGAAGACAAAATCGCCACGGGTCATTTGATACAAACTTTAAATAAAAACAACCTTAATCACGGAACATCCCATGCAGAACCCCTGGCTGAATTTACTCGGCTTGATCATATCGTTGTGCGGCATCATTATCCTCGCCGCCGGGCTGATCATTTCTCGGCGGCAGGCCCTGAAGATCGGGGTCTCCCGCATGGCGGAAGACGAGGATCAGAAAAACATCCACCTCCCCCATGTGCGCGATGAATTGAGGGAATCCCGCTTTGCAGTGCTGGGACTTTTACTGTTGGTGATCGGTTTCCTGCTGCAAATTATCGGTAATTTGCCAATATTCTGATGCCATCTCATTGCAATCAAAACATTAACTAACGAGGTGAATTATAATGGATATTCAAAAGCAGGCCGATACCTTATTTGAAGAGACCGTTCTAAAAGATTTAGTACAAATTTATAAACTTGTCCGCAGGAAAATTAAGATCGGATCTAAAAAATGGCAAAAAAGCTTTAAAGCACATTTTATACAGGCAATGGAACATTACAGCCTGGTTAAGACACTGGTGGATACTGACAAACCTTCCCTGATTAATAATATTTTCGTCGAACCACGTTTCCGCTTGTTAGGAAAGGAGGTTAGCTATAATAATTTTATCAAAGAGATTTTTTCTGGAAAGCGAATCATCATATCTGCCACTGGAGGCGCCGGAAAATCTATGGCGATGAAACACCTCTTCACCAATTCGGTTGAATTTTTCCCGGGCCGGTATCCGTTATTTATTGAATTGAGAAATGTAGAGGTAACCGAAGAATATCCGCTATTATACCACATTGCAGCGTATTTCAGAAGGTTTGGGTTAAATCAGAGCGCAGAAGACTGGGATGAGGTTTTGAAGACTGGAAAATTCTTACTCTTTCTGGATGGCTTTGATGAAATCAGCAAAAAAAATCGCAAACAGCTCCTTAAATCAATCATAGAATTTGATACCATCTATAAAAATAACGGGCTGATAGTCGCCACAAGACAGGATGAAGAAATAGAATCGTTGCCGAATTTCTGTGTTTATAAATTATGCGCGCTTAATAAAGAGATGGCGAAAATGCTGATTCAGAAATTAGACATATCCACAGAGGATAAAGATGAGTTCATTAAGGAAATAAATAAATTATGGGGTAAGTTTCATGACTTCATTTCGAATCCGATGCTGTTGATAATCATGTTGTTAACATATAAGAATATTGGCAAGATACATGATAAGGTTCATAATTTTTATAACTTTGCATTTATTGCGCTTTATTACCGCCACGATGCATTGAAAACTGGATTTTATCGGGAATTCAAAAGTCAACTTGAATATGATGACTTTCGGAGGGTATTCGCAGCAGTATCCGCGCAAGCGTGGCTTGATGGAGCATTATCATTTAGCGAGACTAAAATACAAAAGTACCTCAAGAATGCGAAAGTTTTTACAAATCTGGAATTTAAGTCAAATGATTTTCTTCAGGATATTGTTCAAAGTGTTTGCCTGCTTCATAAAGACAAATATACAGGTTTGTATTCATATTTCCACAAATCTTTCCAGGAGTATTTTACGGCCGAGTACATTGTAAATCGCCCAGGTAATCAAACAAAGAAGAATCTACTAAGTATTGCCCTTGAAAGATCAAAAAATGATGATGTTTTTTGTCTCGCTCATGAAATGAGACCAGAAATTGTAGAACAGAATTTCATTAAACCCAAACTAGATGAATTTTTGAGAAGAAAAAAAGAGAAAAATCGGTCTACGTTATCATTAATTTATAAACGGTTTAAAATTTCGCCGAATATTAAAACAAATTCGATTGAATTGATCCTTCAATATCCATCTAAGTTTGGCCTGCTTCTTCAGACCCTTTCCAACTTGCGCTCAAACAAATCATTTTCAAGATTTTCAATACCCAAAACCCGGGTAACCAAGAAGTTATTAAAAGAGTGGAAATGGCTGAAAGCGCTTCCAATAACAATGTCAATTTCGGATTTATATATAAAAGATCCTGCGAAATATAAATTACTCAAAATGAATTCACTGGAAGATCAGATATTAAAGAATATAAGGGACATCACTCCAAATCCAATTCGTGATGAAGCGGAGGACCTTTACGATATTTTGCAATAGTGCTGCTGAAATGGCTGTGCTGTGCTCTGCTCAACAAATCAACCTCGCCGACGAGCGTATCCGCGAGTGCCTGAAGTTTCTCGCCACCTGCCGCGGCGGCAAGCCCCTGCCGTTGCTCTTGCATGTCGGCGGGGAATATGCCATTCCCAGTTCCGATTCCAGGACCTTCTCATACGACTTTTTGTCCTGGACTTTCTGGGATAAGCTGGGCAACCTGTTCCGGGGGAAAAAAGCCTGGTACCGTCCCGAGATCGACTCAATTCACCGCAACCTCCGGGCCGGTCTGGATGAAGGAGCGGTAATCATTTTTGCGCACTGCGGCCTGCCCTATTTCGCACCCAATATTTTCAAGCGTATCCTGGAGCATTCCGATTTTGATACCATCTCCGCTTACCTGAAAGACTATGACGGTACCAGCGCGACGAAAGGCCGCTGTTTTGCCGATATCTCCGCCTTCGTGACCCCCTTCCGTATGAGTTATTTCCCGGACATCCGCAAGCTGCCGAAGGATCCCTGCTGTTCGGCAGCGATTATCCCACCCCGGCATTCGAGCTGTCCGCCGATCTGAAAGAGAATGAGATTTTAAAGCCATTATCAACGGCGATTTCAAGCGGATCGTGGTGCCTCAGGATAATCTTCTTGATGTGAACTATCGCGAGCTTGCCCATGCCTTTCCGGGTCATTCCATGTTTACAAACTTTTACCAATTGATATGTTCTTAAGTCTGTGCAACTGCCGAAGTCATGGTCTGACTTAGAGCACCTCTGCACGATAAATTATGGGCCGCCGGAATCTTCCGGCGGCCTTCCTTTTTATGTATCTCATGCTCAAAAGAAAAGTCTGCAAAATTTGATCCTTCCCTTGACAATCTCCCCCAAATTCACTAAATCAAAAACTATATTATTGAATTGTTGTATATTCATGGCCCCACCGACTGAAGTCGGGGGCTAGTATCGCAATTTTTGTGAGATGATGCGGCATATATTGTTTTTGTCTCACAGAGACATCCGAACCTAACCCACCACTTCAGTGGTGGGAGCGCACCAAACCCAAAACAAAAACGGATCTTGCACAAATGAACCCCAACGCCCACGCCATCCTAATCGGTATCGACCACTACGCCGACCCCAAGCTGCCGTCTTTGCACTACGCCGAAAAAGACTGCCGCGACCTCAAAACCGCGCTGAGTGCCCCGGAGAGCGGCACCTTCCCGGAGGAAAATATCACCCTGCTGACCGGCGCAGAAGCGAATTGCCAAAACGTGCGGGAGCGCCTGACCGCCTTGGCGGTGACGAAACGTTCCCCGGAGGATACAGTGCTAATCTACTTCGCCGGACACGGCTTCTACATCCCGGCGCTGGACCAGGCCTACCTGGCCACGCCCGATGCCGATATTCTCCAACTGCAGAAAGATCCCTCCCGGGGCCTGCGCATGGACTGGCTGCGCGATGAGATCGGCCACCGTTCCCCGGCGCGCAGCATCATCCTGATCCTCGACGCCTGCTACAGCAGCGCAGTGATGCCGGGCAGCGTGCTGGAGACCAACCGCTATTTTATGATCGACGAGCGCTACTACCGCGCCCCCAACGGGCGCACCGCCATCGTGGCCTGCCCGGTGGAAGCCAAGCTGCGCGAAGACCGCCGCCTGGAAAACGGCATTTTTACCCACTACCTCCTCAAGGGCCTGCGCGGCGGCGCTGCCGAGCCGGGAGGCGCAGAGGTCTCCATCGATAGCCTGATGGCCTACCTGCGCCTGCACCTGCCCGGCTTCCTGCCGCCTCCGGGACGTTTCGGCAATGAGTTCGAACGGATCGTGCTCACCCGCCCGCGAAGTGCCGCACCAACCCCGCCCCTTTCGCTGGAAGCGGTCGGCGATGCCGGCGTCGCGGCAAGTTTCCGCCCGCTGGATAATCCGGTCGCGCCTTTCGAGCCTTTTATCGACCACTTGATCCATCACATCAGCAGCGCCGATGCGGAAGCTGATTATGAAAAAGTGCTTCTGGAAGGCATCTGCCGGGCCTCGCAGGCGCAATTCGCACTGCTGCTGCGGCGCGGCGAAGGACAACGCTGGGCCGCCCGGGCCATCAACAGCAGCGCCCTCGGCCAGGCCTCGCTCAGTGCCTACAGTGAAAAAATATTGCCGCTGGTCGCGACAGTGCTGCAGCAGCACGAACTCTTTTCCACCGCCCATACCGGCCTGTGCTCGACGCCCGCCCCGGAAGGCGCACATCCGCTGCACACCGCCATCATCCCCCTGCGCCGGGAGGACCCCGGCGAGATCCTGGTGGTTGCCGGCCTTCCGGAACACCCGGCGCTGCTCAACGACGTTTATGCCGAGATCCTCAAGGCGGTCTACGTATCCAGCTACGACCTCTCCACCCTTAACGCCGAGATCATCGAGGCGGGCATCTACGACCGCCTGCGCCGGCAGTTCGGCTTCCTGCCCCTGTCGATGTACGAACGCCGCTTTGAACTGTTCACCCGCCGGCTGCAGCAGATGGCGATCTACTTCCAGCCGATCGTCTTCCTCGATGAGGAAAAACCGCACATCACCCGCTGGGAAGCCCTGGCCCGTGACCCGGAAAATCTGCGCTCGCCCAAAGACCTCTTCTACGCCGCGGAGCTGTGGGGACGGCGCTTCCTGATCGAACTCGACCAGCACTTCATCGAACTGGCAGTGGAGCGCTACCGGGAAGCGACCTCCCAGACCCCGGGCATGCGCCGCATCGCCGACCAGCTGCCGATCTCAGTGAATGTCTACCCGGAATCGCTGATCCGGGTGGCCTATTATGAGAAGCTGCGCGAGATCCTCAGCGAGAAGCGGCGCATCCTCGGACAGCGGCTCTATCTGGAGATCTCCGAAAAGCGCCCGATCCCTCCGGTGGAAAAGGGCAGCGGGCTGTTCCAGTTTGTGGAAGATAAATCCTTCGAAGGGGTGCTGAAGAAGTATATCCGCGATTTCCAGATCGAATTCGCCATCGACGATTTCGGGGTGGAGCACGCCAGCATCTCCCGGCTGCTGAAGGTCTATCCCAACAACGTCAAAATCGACCGCGAGATCCTCAAGAGTGATGCGGTGTATTATGCGATCCGGTTTATCCTCGACTTCGTCAAGACCGTCAGCATCGAACAGTCCTTCCGCAACCCCACCATCGTGCTGGAGGGCTTCGACTTCGCCATCAGCCGCAAGGTGGACCTGCGCAAGCTCTACGATATCGGCCTGCGCTACATCCAGGGCTACCTCAGCGGCGAGCCGGGCCCGGACCTGGTGCGGCTGGAGCGGGATTATGATGAGTTGATCCGGGCGCTGTTGAAGAAATAAGACGAGATAGAGATAAAAGACTTTTTTTATCCACGGATTACACGGATTTTCACGGAAAACTTGGGTGTTGGATGCTGGATGCTGGATGCTGGATGCTGGATGCTGGATGCTGGATGCTGGATGCTGGAAAAGAACAGATTCTATTGACATGATCAAACATTTTTTCAAAAATTCTTTTATCCTTTATCCTTTATCCTTTATCCTTTATCCTTTATCCTTTATCCTTTACCCTTAATCCTTTATCCTTTAACAGAGGCCCAATATCTCAGGGGATGCAAAGATAGAAACGCTTATCAACTGGCAATCCTGGCTGTCTGATTTCCGTCAGAGAACCCTCGCCACCTACGAGAACGAGCCGGAGCGACTGCGCGAGGATGCCGGCAGCGAGGCGCGGATCGGCGATGACTACCGGGGGCGTGCCCTGCTGGAACTGCTGCAGAACGCCGACGACGCCCTCCTGCCCGAGTCGGACAACAGAACACCCCTCGGCGGACCGGCGGTGCGGTTTCTCCTGAGTGAAAATGCCCTCTATTGCGCCAACGGCGGCTATCCCTTCACGCCGGAGGGACTGGAGGCGGTCTGCCGCCTCTCCCACAGTCCCAAGGAAGGCCGGCAGCAGAGCATCGGCGAGAAGGGGCTGGGATTTAAGGCAGTGCTGAGCCTCTCCCGGGAACCGGAAATCCATAGTGCCAACCTGCACTGCCGCTTCCGGCGGGAAGACGGTCATCGATTTTTGGGTACGTCGCGCTTCTTGAAGCAAAAATATCCCGGTCTCAATCCGTCAAATGTTCCCCTCCTGCGCCTGCCTTTCGACGCCACCGCGCAGTTCGAGAGCGATCCCTTGCTGCTGCAGCTCTGCATTGCCTACGCCAGTGTGATCAAACTGCCCCTTTCCCCCGGCCAATTCAGGGAGGCGCGCGAATGGTTGACGCAGATCGATCCCGCCATCCTGCTCTTCCTGAATGGGCTGGAACAGATCGAGATTCAAGACGCCGGCGCTGCGCCGCGGATGTTCCGGATCGAACGCGAGCATGTATTGCCGGAAGATCATTGCCGGCAGCAGTTCTGCCTCCTGAGTGATGGCAGCGCCTCCGCCCGCTGGCAGGTTTTCAGCGCGGCAGTGGAGGTACCGGCGTCAACCCGAAATGAGTTACATTCTCAGGGACAGGCGAGCAGCCGCTGCGCCATCGCCTTTGCCGTTCCGCTGGCAGCAGGGGACGGCGCGCCGGCACTGCCCAACAACCGCATCCGGGTATATTTTCCTACGGACGAAACCTTCCCCCTGCCCTTTCTGATGCATGGCGATTTTTTCACCGACAGCGCCCGCAAACAGATCCATATCGAACATCCATACAACCGCTTTGTCCTGCAAAGTGCGGTGGATTTTTTTCTGAAGATGGTGCTGCCCCGCCTCGCCCGGGCCGGGAGAAGTGATCCAGCAGCGCATCTCGAATACCTCCTCCCATCAACTGCTGGTCCCCATTCCCCGGGAGGCTATTTCGCCACCCTGCTGTGGCGGCAGTTGCCGGATGCCCCAATCTTCCCGGCCGCCACCGGCCGGCTGCGCAAGGCTGCCGCATTGGCCGGCCTGCCCTTCCCGGCGGAGAACTGGGCGCACTGGTATAAACTGCTGGGAAAATCCGCCTGCCGCGATCTCAACCTGGTGCATCCCTCCGCCAGCCGGCCGCATCGGCGGACATTGCTGACACAGTTGGACGTAAAAAAACTGCCCTTCGCAACTGTGCTCGAGATGCTCCAAACCCACCCCCGCTCCGAACCGGCATGGTTTGCGGAACTCTACCGCCTGACGGCGGCATATCTCGAATCCCTGGACGAGATGGACCGGAAAGCCGCCCGCCGGGCTTGCCGGGAGTTTGGGTTGGCGTTGGACGGACGCGGAGAGATCGTCTCCGCCCGGGACCATCCGGTGTTCGTGCACCGGGAGAACGAAGCGGCGCCGGAAGTTCCCGAAGCGCTCGATCTCCATTTCCTCCACCCGGCGCTTTCCCGGGAGTTGGGCAGCAATCCTGAGATGGTCTACCGGACATATCTGCAGCATTTCGGGATTGCCCGCTTCGATATTCCGGAGATTATCCGGCAATTTCTCGCCCCGAAGCTGGAAACCTACCGGGATATCCCGGATCATTCTCCACCGGGTTCCGCGCTGCTTCGGTTTGCCTACGACCTGCTACAGCCACAGCTCAGCGACGACTTCACCCGCTCGGATGATCCGGAGCTGGCGGAGATCCTGGCCCGGCTGCCCCTGCCGGCGGCGGATCCGCAGGGCCGGATCAGTGAAGCACCGGCCGGGCAGATCTATTTCGGCAGTTCCTGGATGGGGAACGACCGGCTGGAAAAGCTATACGATTTCGATCCGGATTCGCGCTTCTTACCCCCGCGGGCGCACTTCCGCCAGCAGGGTTTTCCGGAAAAACGGCTGGCGCAATTTTTCTATTACATCGGCGTTGCCAACGCGCCCCGCCTGCTGGAACTGCACCCCCACTCGGAGATCCAGCACGGCCGCTGGTACCGTAAATACCTCGCAGCCAACGAGGTGCGCCCGGAAGTCGCCGGCAGCTACCGCGCCGTCAACTACGACTGCACCCTTGACCGGCTGGAGGAGATCTTCCGCAGCCCGCTTCACGCCGGGCGTTTGCTGCTCTATTTGGCGGCGTTCCCCCGGCGCTGGCAGGATACCCGGTCGGCAGAGTTCATCTACCAGCGCTTCCGCACCAAAAGCTACAAACGGCTGGAGACCAACTACCTGAAGTGGCTGCTCCAGCACTATCCCTGGCTCTACGACGAGCGCGAAAGTCCTTTTGCGCCGGAGCAAATCTTCCTGCCCGGCAAAAGCCTTCAGCGTCTGTTCGGCGACTATATCCCTTATGTCAATTATCCCGCTGGGGAGGAGGATGCCGCCAGGGGAAACATCACCCGCTTCCTGCAGGGTATCGGTGTACAGTCACATGTCGAGGATCTGAGCGCCCCCCAATGGTATGCGATCCTCAGCGCCCTGCCGGATTACTTTCCGAAGGGAGTGGTGACGGCGGATGCGGCGAAGATCGTCAGGGGGATTTACCAGACATTTTTACAGGCGGAGCTCGACATCGCCGGGGCAGCGCCTCAGCGCGAACAGTTCCTCCGTCAGGGCCGGCTGCTCGCCTCCCGCGACCGGCAAATGCAATTTTACCCGGTATCGCAAGTGTATTATGCCGACCGGCTTGATATTCTGCATTTTTTCCAGGATAAAGTGAACTGCCTCCCGGTGGAAACCGGCCGGGAAGCGTTGGTGATGGAGCGGTTCGGGGTGCCGGCGCTCTCCCGTGCGCAGCAGGTAGAAACCGCGATCGGCACGCCCGCTCCGGCGTTGGATGCGGCGCTGAATCGATTTTTCAGCGAAGCCCGGCCCTACCTGGTGGCCCGCTTCTCCCGGCGCGATGATTCAGGGGAAAATCTTGAGCGATGGAAACACCTGCAGTTACGTACCGCCGAAGGCCTCTCCTTTGCCGGCACGGTCTCCCGGGAGGATATCGCAGCAACCATCGAAATCCCATCCCGGGAGGTGCCTTCGCTGCTGATTCGCCGTCCGGAGCACCCGGAGGGCTGGAACATTTATATCAACATCCGGCAGATCCCGGCCACAGCCAAAACAATGGAGGCCATCCGTCATCACCAACTGCTGCATCGCGAGATCGCGCTGCGCTTGTGCGATCTTTTCGAGACCGACCTCAGTGAGGCATTTCAGATGATCCTGGGAGAAGACCGGGAAGGCCGGGAGCAAATCCTGCGCGATAACCACATCGATCCGCAGGTGGTGGAAGATTATGTGGAAATGTTTTGATACTGGATGATGGATGTTGGATATTGGATGTTAGATGGTGGGTATAAGGTGTTTAAAGGTGTCGTCATTGCGAGCCGCGTTCTGTGCGGCGCGGCAATCTCCCGCGTGGGGCTGCCAACCTGGCTGCAAAAGTATCGGTATGACGCGCATCTGCAACCCAACGACCGCTGGAAGCCCCATGTAGGAGATTGCTTCGTCGCTCCGCTCCTCGCAATGACAGCATAACCCAATCACTTCAAAGCACCAACATCGTGAACGAAGTGAGCAAACATCGTGAGCGAAGCGAACAAATATCGCGCGCAGCGCAAACATCGTGAGCGCAGCGAACAAACATCATTAGACTTTTTTCGGCAGGGTGATGACAAACTCGGTATACTCCCCCTCCTCCGATTCCACCCGGATCTCTCCCTGGTGCATCTTGGTCACGATGTCGTGGCTGATCGACAGCCCCAGCCCGGTATTGCCCTGGCCGGTCGGCTTGGTGGTGAAGAAGGGGTTGAATATCTTCTCGCGGATTTCCGGTGGAATGCCGCCCCCGTTATCGCGGATACGGATCTCCACCGTATCGCCGGCATCACGGGTCTGTACCCGCAGCAGCGGCTTCTCGGCGCTGCCGTCGGAAGGCGTCTTGACAAACTTTTCCCGCGCGGCATAAAAACCGTTGTTGAAAATATTCAGGAACACCCGGCTAAGGTCCTGGGCGATCACCGGCACCGGCGGCAGCGACGTATCGTAGGCCTTCTCCAGGGTCACATTAAACTGGGGATCGCGGGCGCGCATGCCGTGGAATGCGAGATTGAGGTATTCGTCGAGCAGGGCATTGATATCCACCGCCTCCCGCTCGCTGCTCCCCCCGCGGGAATGCAGCAGCATCCCCTTGACGATATTGTCCGCCCGCCGGCCGTGCTCGTTGATCTTGCGGTTATTGCTGGTCAGATCATCCATGATCTCCTCGATATAGCCAAAGGTTTTAGCATCCAGCACCTGCTCTTTCCGCTGCTGCAGCTCCTCCAGCAACTCCTCCAGCAATCCGGTCGACAGCTCGGCAAAATTGGTCACAAAGTTAAGCGGGTTCTTGATCTCATGCGCGATGCCGGCGGTCAACTGTCCCAGAGAGGCGAGTTTTTCCTGCACCACCAGTTTCTCCTGGGTGCGCACCAGTTCCTTATTCTTCTCATCAAGCAGCTTGTTTTTCTCTTCCACGATCTGCAGCATCTCGGTTTTTTCCCGGGCCTGCGCCTCCGCCATGGCGGCGCGCTTTTCCGATTCCTGAAGCTGGATCTTCTTGCGCTGACGGTTCAGCTCTACCCGCCGGACCAGGAACAGCAACCCCAGCAGCATCAAACCGTAGGTTAGGTAAGCCCAGGTGGTGCGCCAGATCGGGGGCGTAATGCGAATGCGCAACTGGGTGCCCGCCTCGTTCCATACGCCGTCATTGTTCGATCCTTTAACGCGCAGCACATATTCCCCGGGGTCCAGGTCGGTGAAGGTCGCCTCCCGGCGGTTACCCAGTTGGATCCAGTGTTCGTTAAACCCTTCCAGCTTATAGGCATACTGGTTTTTCACGGGATTGCGGTAGCTCAATGCGGCAAACTCAAAGGTGATGATATTGTCGTTATAGGAAAGCACCACCTCTTCCCGGGCGCTGATCCCTTTCTCGCTGACGGCCATCCCTTCGGAATCATCGCTGTTATAGCGGCGGAAAGCCGTGATCACCACCGGAGGAAGATAGTCGTTGTCCTTGACCTCGGAGGGATCGAAGACATTGAACCCATTGATCCCCCCAAAATACATCTCGCCACTGCGGGTGCGGCAATAGGCGCCGCCGTTAAATTCGTTGCTCTGCAACCCGTCGCGGATATCATAATTCTTGAAGGTCTGCGCCGTGGGATTGAAACGGGAAAGCCCCTTGTTGGTGCTGATCCAGAGATTGCCGGCGTCATCTTCCAGAATGCCGTAGATAACATCGTTCGGCAGGCCGTTTTTTTCCAGGAAATGGAGAAAATGCCCCTGTTCGCGCACATATTTATTCAACCCCCAGTCGGTGCCGATCCACAGCTCGCCGGCATGATCTTCATGAATCACCGTAATCCAGTTATGGCTCAGGCTGAGCGGATTGCCCGGCTCCGGCTGAAAGCGCTGGAAGCTGCCGCTTTCCGGATCGAAGCGGTTGAGACCGTCCTCGGTGCCGATCCACAGCTCGCCCCGGTGGTCCTGGCGGATCGTCCACACCCCGTTGATGCTCAGGCTGTGCGGATCTTCCGGGTCGTGCAGGTAATGGCGGAACGTCCCGCTGGCCGGATCAAAGTGCTTCAGCCCCCCGCCCCAGGTGCCGATCCAAAGGGTGTTCCCGTCGTTACGCCGGTCCGGGTAGATCGTGGTGACCCAATCGTGGCCGATGCTCTGCGGGTCATTCGGGTTGTTGACGAAACGCCGGAAGGTGCGGTTCGACCGGTTCATTAAATTCAGCCCGCCTCCCCGGGTGCCGACCCACAGGTTGCCGCGCTCATCTTCATAAATCGCCCAAACCGTATTGCTGCTGAGGCTCCGGGGATTAGCCGGATCGTGCTGATAATGGGTGAAGGTCTCCCGCGTCACATCGAAAGCGTTCAAGCCTCCGCTGAGGGTGCCGATCCAGACCGTTCCGGCGCGATCTTCGTAGATCGACCAGACCGAATTATGGCTGAGGCTTTGCGAATCCTGGGGATCATGCTGATAATGCCGGAAGGGGGACACGGCCCGGTCGGCATAATTGACGCCCTTGCCGGTGCCGATCCACAGGCCGCCGGCCCGGTCTTCCCGGATCGAAAAGACATCATCGACACTCAGGCTGGCCGGATCTTCGGCATTGTGGCGATACTGCCGGAAACCGCCACTCTCACGGTTATAGCGGTTCAAGCCCCCATTCAGGGTGCCGACCCAGAGCGTGCCCGTACGGTCGAGGAAAACCGAACGCACCTGGTTGCCGCTGAGGCTGTGCGGATCAGCAGGATTGAGCTGATAATGGGTGAAGGTTTCCGAATCGATGTTAAAGTGATACAAGCCCTGGTTGGTGCCCAGCCACAGGCTGCCATCCGGATCTTCGCCGATGGTTTGGATATGATTGCCGCCGCTTTGGGGATTCTCCCCATCCGGCAGGTAGCAGCGGAAGCGGCCGGTCTCCCGATCCAGAAGATGCAGCCCCTCCCGGGTGCCGACCCAAAAATTGCCCCGGTGGTCTTCATGGATCGACCCCACCCACTCGCTGCTCAGGGCGGCGCCGTCCTGGGGATCGGGCAGGTAGCGTTCAAATTCACCCCGGGTGCTGTCAAAGCGATTCAGGCCGTTGCTGGTACCCACCCATAAGATTCCCCGGCGATCTTCATAGATCGCCAGCACATTGTTCTTGCTCAGGCTGCCGGGATTGGCCGGGTCGTGCGTGAAATGCCGGAAACGTTCCGTCAGCGGGTCGTACAGATCCAGTCCCCCTTCCCAGGTACCGATCCAAAGCCTCCCCCGGCGGTCCTCAAAAATCGCTTCCACCCAATTGTCGCTGATGCTGCCAACCTCATCCGGGTCATGCTTGAATACTTTGAATTGATATCCATCGAAACGGTTGAGGCCATCCTTGGTGCCAAACCACATAAACCCCCGGCGATCCTGCACCATACAGTCAACCGCGCTTTGGGAAAGCCCGCGCTCGACAGAAATTCGTTCAAACTTTAGTGAATGATCCTTTGCTGAGGAGGGAGCCGCACTGCCGCTGTGGGCAGACAGCATCGTACTCAGGTACACTAGTCCTGCGAATAACCCGTTCAGTATCTTCCGTTCCATAGCGTTCTTTATCAAATTTTTCGAATATAAACATTTTTACCACGACTTCCAAAGAAATGTCGGGTGGGCGAAAGGGCAAAGTTAATACCGGCCAAAACCGGCAAAGTTGATAAAACCGAAAAAAAATTTTGTAATTATGCGCTATACCCGTAACTTAGCCCAAATTTATCATAAAATCGCGATGAGGAGGATTTTGTATGGCAGATAAGGCATTCAGCTTCACCAATAACAGCGACAGCCGCAGCGCCAGCCTGTATAAACTGGATGCGGACAAAAAGGCGCTATTCGTCACCGACATCGCGCCGGGGAAGAGCAGCCAGCAGAAAGCGCCGGAAAAGACCCAATGGGAAGCCCGCCCCAAGGGCAGCGACAGCAAGCTGAAGCTCTATAGCAAAGACAAGACCAATTATACCATTCTGTGGCCCCGCGACCTGCCGGAACGTAGCGGAAAAACGACTCCCTGACAATCCTGATCGGGTGTGCATCACCATCGCCGGTGATGCACGCATTGCAACCAAAATACCACCACACCTTATCGAATTATGTATTTCACCGCCGAAGGTTTACCAACTATTTCTCGGTTATGTTGTATGTTATGAGTGAAGTTACCCAGGAAGTTTTGAGTTTGGCTGCAGCTTTGTACTGCCGTTCTGTCTCCCCTTCGATGGGGGTCAGGGCGGACATCGATATGGCATCATCGTGTAATCAATCTTCATCAAAGCAACCCGGCAACGGTCGCGAAAGGACCATTAACGCTTGATGACATCCCTGACACTCTTATATTTGATTCCGTTGATGCTCCTGGCTACCCTTGTGCTGATCCTGCTACTTCTCGGCGCCCGGGCCGCCTTTACCCTTCCCCCGCTGGCCCCTACCCATCATGGCGGCAAATGGCGGGAGCACTTCGATTATCAGCAATATGACAGTTTTGCGGAATACCTGGCGGATGAACAAGCCTTCATCGATCAGGTCTATCACGCCCTGCAGTCGGTTGTAGCGCCGGAGGAGAAGTATGGGGTCAACAGCGCCAACAGTCCCTACCTGGAGAATTATAACTGGAATGCCTCCTTCGAGATCATGCCGGAAGGCCGCCCTCTGCGCGGCGGGGTGCTGCTGGTGCATGGGCTGACCGATTCCCCCTACCACCTGCGGGCGGTGGGACAGATTTTTGCCGCACAGGGATATTATGTAATCTGCCTGCGCCTGCCCGGCCACGGCACCGCCCCGGGCGCACTGGTCGCCGTGCGGCACGCCGATTGGAGCCGGGCGGTCGCTTTTGCCGCCGAAATGGTATTGCAAAAGTTACGCGAGAATGGCGGCGGCCGGTTCGCGGTGGGCGGTTTTTCCACCGGCGGGGCGCTGACCCTGCAATATACCCTGCAGGCCATCCGCGATAACCGCACCGTGCCGGATCAACTCTTCCTCTTCTCGCCGGCGATCGCCGTCACCCCGGTGGCTTTCCTGGCCAACTGGCATAAGCTGGTGGCCTGGCTGCCTTTTTACGAGAAATTCCGCTGGACCGACATCACCCGGGAAGATGATCCGTTTAAGTACAAATCTTTTCCGAAAAATGCCGCCGACCAGATCCACCTGCTCACCAAGGCGAACCGGTCTCTTGCTCAGGAAGTTTCCGCCGACCCGGCATTGCGTATAAAAATGCCCCCGATGCTGGCCTTCCAGTCGCCGGTAGACGCCACGGTGCGCGCATCCGCCCTGGTCGATCTCTTCAATCAGCTCGGCAATGCCCACAGCGAGCTGGTGTGGTTTGATATCAATTACGCTTACGCCGGGAGGGTGACCGAGAAAAAGATCAGCACCCTGACCCCGGACAGTCTCAATCATGCCTACGCCATTTACCGCCTGATCTTCGCCAGCAACCGTAATCAGACGGAGCAGCCGGGAGCCCCGGTAAAGTGCTATGCCTCGGAAAGACAGCCGCAGAACCCGGAACTCAACCTGCGGGAGATGCCGGACCTGCAGCCGCTGTCCTGGCCGGCACGGGCTTTCGCCCTTTCTCATGTATGCATTCCCATTTCCCCAAACGACCCGGTCTATGGCGAATATGCCTCCCTGGGAGAAATACCGCTTAACGGCCTCTCCGGAGAGAAGGGCGTGCTGGACGATCTGGCCGACGATACAGCGGAATTTCAGAGAATTCGTTATAATCCCTTTTTTGCCTGGATAAAACAGCGAATCGAATATGCCGTCAACCACTAGCCAGCCTGCCAACAAGCCGGTCATTTTCCTGGCATTTGCCAATGACCGGGTCGACAACACCGCCTACCTGCGGAACTTGCCGATCGAGATGGACGGCATCCGCAAGGCGCTGCAGAAAGCCCGCCAGGCCGGACTCTGCGAGGTGGTGGAACGGGCCAACACCACGGTGGAAAATATTCTCGATGTGTTCCAGGAATACCGCGACCGCATCGCAATTTTCCACTACGGCGGCCATGCCGACAGTTACGAGCTCCTGCTGGAATCCCTGAGCGGGGAGCACGCCGTGGCCCACAGCGAAGGCCTGGTCTCCTTCCTGGCCCGCCAGAAGGGCTTGCAGATGGTCTTCATCAACGGCTGCTGCTCCCAGCAGCAGGCGCTGGACCTGGTAGAGGCCGGGGTGCCGGCGGTGGTAGGCACCTCTCAGAAGATCGACGACCAGGTGGCCACCGACCTCTCGATCCGATTCTACAAAGGCCTGTCTGCCGGTGCGGGGATCGACCGGGCCTGGTCTGAGGCCATCGACCAGATCAAACTGCAAAAAGGAGACGCCGCCTCCACCCATCGCGGCGGCAACCGCCGGAAAGCGGAAGACCGGGCTTCCGACCAATTTCCCTGGCAGCTCTATTACCGGGAAGGCGCGGAAGTGGTCAAGCAGTGGAATCTCCCGGAAGCAGTGGAAAATCCCCTCTTCGGCCTCCCGGATATTCCCCCGCGATATCATTTGCCGGAATCGCCCTTCCTGTTCCTGCGCCGCTACGAGCAGGAGCATGCCCGAATTTTTTTCGGCCGTTCCTATTACATCCGCGATCTTTACAACCGGGTGAGCGATCCCAAATCACCTCCGCTGATCCTGCTCTACGGCCAGTCCGGCGCCGGTAAATCCTCGCTCTTTGACGCCGGTCTGCAGCCCCGCCTGGAGCAGCGGTGCCAGGTATGCTACCTGCGGCGCGATCCGGAGGTGGGCCTGGCCGGCACCCTGGAGCTGGCCCTCCGCCGGATGGAAAAAGCTGTTGAAACCACCGCTGAGGCGCCTCCCCCGCCCGAGCCGGAGATCGGCTTGCTTAACGACAATGCCCTGATCCATCTGCAAGCGGCGATCCACCATGCCGAGGGCGGCCTGCGCGATGAAATCGAAACCCTGATCGAGCGGCTGAAAGCCCGCCAGGCCGGCGAAGCCCCTCCCCCGCTCCCGACCGCTATGGAAGATCTCCATCCCCTGCTGACCTGCTGGCGCAGCATCGAAGCGAAAACCGGCCGGCCGCTGGTAATCATTCTCGATCAGGCAGAGGAGTGCTTCACCCGCCCCCAGCCCGACCAGCCCGATGAGCTGACGGCATTCTTAAGACTGTTAGGTGCGATGTTCGGTCAGCGCCTACGTTTGCCCCTGGGCAAGCTGATCCTGGGCTACCGCAAGGAATACCATCCGGAGATCGAAGCCGGCTGCAAGGAACTGCTGCTGCCGCGCAGCACGGTGTTCCTGGAACAGCTCGCCCGCAAGGACATCCTCGACATCTTCCGCGGCCTGACCCGCACCCCGGAATTGCAGCAGCGCTACAATCTCTCGGTGGAAGATGAGCTGCCGGTGATGGTCGCCGACGACCTGCTGGAAGATAAAGACTCGCCGGTGGCGCCGGTACTGCAGATCCTGCTGACCAAACTCTGGAACGGTGCGACGGCCGAGGATCCGCGGGCGCCGCGTTTTACGGTGGCGCAATACCAGCAGATCAAGAAAGAAGGCGTGGCGATGGGAGAATTTTTTGAGCAGCAGATGGCCCAACTGCGCGCCTGGCGGGCCGATGTGGTCGATTCCGGGCTGGCCCTCGACATGCTCTACCTTCACACCACCAGCATGGGTACTGCCGGCGCCCGCAGCCTCGAGGAGTTGCGCGCGCTTTATCAGCATCGCCAGGACATCATCGACAGCCTGATCGCCAAGTGCAAAGAACTCTACCTCCTCACCGACGCCCAGCACGGCAAAGGCCAGACCGCTTTGACCCACGATACCCTGGCACCGGTAGTGGCCATCGAGTATAACAACTCCGACCGCCCCGGCCAGCGTGCCTCGCGCATTCTCAGCAATAAGATCAACGATTTCCGCGAGGCGGCGGAAGCGCTCTATCTCGATGAGATGGACCTCACCGTGGTGGAATCCGGGCAGCCGGGGATGCGCAAGCTGCAGATCGACGAGGAGAAGCTCCTGGCAGTGAGCCGGCGCCAGCGCGAACGCCGCCGCCGCATCCGCCGCCGGCTCTGGACCGGAGGCATATTGATGGTGCTGGCGATCATCGCCTCGGCGGTGCTGGCTTATTTCAACATGAAGGAAGCCGAACGCCAGGCCAACCGCGCCACCAGCAACCTGCTGGCCATCAAGGCCGGCGACCAGCGCGGGCGCGACCTTACCGCGGCGGTGCGGGTGGCCCAGGCCGGTTATCACCTCACCCCCACCCCGTCGGTCGAAACCGTTTTGCTCGGGGCATTTTATCAGGCGGACGCAGAACAGGTGCGTTTTTATCACCAACGGCTGGACCATAAAAAAAGCGCAGTCTTTGCGGCGGTGTTTGCCCCGGACCAGTCGCTCATCCTGACCGTCGCCCGGGATTCCACCGCCCGGCTGTGGAATCTGCAGGGCGAGATGCTCGCCGCCTTGCGCCACCCCAAAGCACTCCGGCTGGGGGGCTTCTCCCCGGACGGGCGATTTTTCTTCACCGCCACCGAAAGCGAACACCGTATCTATCTCCGGGAAACCGCCAATCCGGAAGAAATCCGGGCGGTCTTTCCCCATATCGGGCGGATCTATCAGGCGCAGTTTTCCCCGGACGGGCAGTATCTCCTCAGCGCCTCAGCCGACCGCCGGGCGCGGATCTGGAGAATCGATCAAACCGACTCCAGCGCCTACCGCAGCTTTCCCCATCCCCGGGAAGTGCGCGCGGCAAGCTTCTCCCCGGACGGCCAGATGCTGCTGACCGTATGCGACGATCAGCGCATCCGCTTCTGGTCGACGGCGGGCGATTCCCTGGGGAGCTTTGTCCATGATGCCCGTATCAACAGCGCCGCCTTCTCCCGCGACGGCAGGCAAATTCTCAGCGCCGGCGACGACGGGCTGGTGCTGCTGCGCACCCTGGCGGGCGACACCCTGAAACGCCTCGATCATCCGCAGGGAGTTACCGGGGCCATATTATCCGCGGATGGGAAATGGCTCCTGAGCGCCGCTCGCGATGAGAATGTCTACCTCTGGGAGCTGGGCGGCGATTCCCTCTCCGGGCATCTGCAGCAGGTGCTGCCCCATGGGCGGACGGTTCACTCCCTGGATTTTTCTCCGGATGGCCAGCATTTCCTGACCGCTTCCGATGAGAAAACCGCCTATCTCTGGCCGCTCCGGGCGCAAGATGTTTCCGGCGACGCGCTGTTGCAATACCGCATCCTCCTGCCCCATGATGGCGGGATTACCGCCGCCGGCTTCTCCCCCGACGGCCGCTTCATCCTCACTGCCGCCCGCGACAGCAGTGCAAGGCTTTGGAAAACGGAGATTGATACGCTGCCGATCTTCCACCATGACCGGGTGGTGATGACCGCGCAGTTCTCCCCGGACAGCCGTGAGGTGCTCAGCGCCGCCCGCGACGGGGAGGTGGCGCTGTGGTCCGCCGCCGGAGAGCAGTTGCAGGTCTTCCATCATGACGATGACGTGCGCACCGCGCAGTTCTCTCCCGACGGCAAACGGATCCTCACCGCTTCTTACGACGGTACCGCCCGCCTCTGGTCGCTTGAGGGCGCAGCGCCGGTGCGCTTCACCCACCGCGATACGGTGTTCTCGGCAGTATTTTCTCCCGACGGCAGACAGATCCTGACGGCCTCCTACGATTATACCGCCCGCCTCTGGCGCGACAACGGCGATTCCCTGGCGATCTTCCGGCATCGGGGCAAGGTCAATACCGCGGTGTTCTCGCCCGACGGGAGGCAAGTGCTGACTGCCTCGGATGACGGCAGCGCCCGCCTCTGGCGCAGCAACGGCGATTCCCTGGCGGTGTTGCCCCATGATGATTGGGTCTACGGCGCGGTCTTCTCGCCGGACGGAAAACGGCTGCTCAGTTATTCGGAAGACGGCAGCGCCCGGCTATGGTCGGTGGACGGAAAGCTGCTGACAACGTTTACTCACCGCGCGGCGGTGCAGAAGGCACTGTTCTCCCCCGACGGGCAACAACTGCTCAGCGCTTCCAGCGACGGCTTTGCCCGCCTCTGGCAATTGGATGGCACCCTGGTTCTGAAGCTGCGCCATGAGGACGGCGTCAACTGGGCGACATTCTCGCCGGATGGCCGCCATATCCTCACCGCCGCGGATGACGCGCGGGTCTATCTCTGGGCGCACAATGGCGACCTGCTCAAGACTTTCGAACACGAAGGCGGCGTGCGCAGCGCGGTATTTTCCCCGGATGGGAAATGGCTGCTCACTGCCTCGGAAGACCACACCGCCCGGGCCTGGCTGAGCGCGAAGGGAATTGCGGATTGGTTGGACCGGGAGGAGGTTTATCGCTTTACGGAAACGGAAAAGCAATTTTATGGAATACCTTAACAAGGAGGAACATCGATGAGAGGCGTATTGCAAAAAGGATTGGGATGGATGTTGCTAAGCATCTGGCTGGTCGGCCTGGGCAGTCTGCAGGCCCAGAGCTGGGAGCATAAGTATAAATGGCGGGATAACAACCGCTACAAGGAAGGATTGAAGCTGAAGAAAAAGAAAAATGTCTCCGGCACCCTGCAACTGGTTTCCCTGCAGGTTTATCAGGCGCAATGGAAGAAAAACGCTGCCGCGGCCGGGGATTCTGCCGTGATCTACTTCCACCTTCCCGCTGCCAGCGATGCGGGCATTATTCTTTACCAGACCGAAAAAAATTATACGCTGGATGAGGTTGACGGCAGCCAATTCAAGACCGGCTGGAACCGTTTTGCCTGGTCGGCGCAGATCATCAACGAGGTCGGCATCCCGCTGCAGGAGCTCAGCGGCCTGGCGAAAGCCAGCCGCGACGGCGAGGCGCTCTACACCCCGGTATGCTTTCAAAAACCCGGCGCCAGCACATCCGGCCTGGTGCTCAACGCCATCCTCAAACCCGATAAGGATATGGTGCTGAATATCGTACTTTCCGAAGCGGCATCGAACAAAACTGTCAAGGAATGGAAAGACGTGCAGATCGCTTCCGATGCGTATTACGAGTTGCCGTTGCCGGTGGAGTTGCTCACCTCCGGGGTGAAGCACTATAAACTGGTCGGGATCGAAAAATCCAATGCCGGGACGGAATTCACCACCCTGCGCGAGCATCTGTTCCACCTGCACCTTGATGCCGGTCAATGATATTTCGTTTAC
This sequence comes from Calditrichia bacterium, assembly GCA_020635015.1. Lineage (GTDB taxonomy): Bacteria > Calditrichota > Calditrichia > RBG-13-44-9 > J075 > JACKAP01. The sequence continues at coordinate 63,508 of JACKAP010000005.1, forward strand.
TGAGAAGTGTAACATGCGGAGAACTTTCGCATGGGGCATGGCGCATGGGGCATGGTGTATTACAGTGCGAGGATCAGAACATGCGCATGTACATTACGGCGCCATGCCCTTTGCCCCATGCAAAAGAACTTTACACTATGCTGAGTATGAGCGACAAGTATAATCAAAAAAGGGGTCAACAATGAGATTTGTTTTCTGGATATGCATCCTGCTTTTCCTGGGGACGGCCATATTTTCGCCGGTCCAGCCCCAGGATAAAGGGGTGGATCCCGGCGCTGCTTTACGGGAACAGCTCAAGCCGGGTGTCTTCCTGCTCAGCGATGAGCAGGATCATGCGGCGTATGGCCTCTATATGGCCGGGCGCCGCGATAAGAAATATGTTTATCTGGTTTCGCTCAACAACCTGTCGGTGGGCACTTTCGGCAAGCTGCAACTGGCCGACATCAATGCCGCCAACAAAACCAAATCGTTTGAGGCCGACAAAGTAGAGTCGGAATCGCGCAGCGATGTCCCGATCGCGGTCTACCAGGTCAAGCGCTCCCCTGGCGATCTGGTCCCGATCACCCGCTTCTCCGATCCTGCCAAAGCCACCGGTCAGCAGTTCTACACCCTCGCCCTGACCGGCAATGCGGCCACGGCCGTTCCGCTGGACATCACCCTGGAAGGAGAGAATTTCCAGGTCAGCGGCACCCTCGACAATTTTCATCCCGGACAGCCGGTATTCAGCGACAAGGGCGAAATTTTCGGACTGATCACCTCCCGGAATGCAGGCGGCTACCAGACCGTCTCCATTGCCGCAGTGATCGACTATACGGTGAAAGCGCTTTCCGGAGAAGATCTTTATCCCACCTGGAAAGAACTGTATCCCTCCCAATATGCGATCGAAAAGGTGATGGCCAGCGCGGCGGTTTTGGAAACCCGCCTGCCCGGCACCGGCTTTTTTATTGGGCGCGATAAGGATTCCACCGGCTATCTCCTCACCGCCAATCACGTGATCGCCAATGATACCGAGGACGAATTTCCAATCACCTTCTACCAGGATCAGGATAATTCCTTCGACGGAAAAGTGCTGGCGAATTCACAGAATGTCGATCTGGACCTCGCCATCGTTACCGTGCCGAAATGTCCCGCCTACACCGTTCCAGTCACCTTCTGGCGGCCGAAAGACCTTGGCAGCCTGGAATCCGGTACGTCCGCCCTGGCGGTGGCCAACGTGGGCTGGACCAAGGACCGCAACGCCGATTACGGCTATTTCGAGTCGAAAACCGGCGATGCCATCAAGGTCAGCGATCCCTTTGTTTATACCACATTACCGGTGCAAAGCGGTTATAGCGGCGGACCGATCTTCAACGAGAACGGCGAGGTGGTTTCGATCGCCTTGCGCGCGGAAACCACCGTGATCGAATTGGAAGGAGATTCCGATGAGAACGCCGCATCGCTCAAAGCCACCGCCACCACTCACAACCGCGCCATCCTCAAATACCTCGATGAGCAGCTCGGCAAAGTGGATTTCCTCGACCAGTGGCAATTTCTGGTGCGGCCGACCTTCTGGCAGAAGAACCGCCTGTGGATCCTCTCCGGCGGCGCCGCCACTGCCGCCACCACCGCCGCGCTGCTGCTGAAGAAAACGCCGCCGCCGGCCGATCTGCCCGGCATAGATGTAATCGGTTTGCCGGGAAATGGGGGGCAATAATTGGTGGTGGTTGATGCGTGTATGGGTTAATGGGTTAATGGGGAAATACGGACGTAGGGGCGAGTCGCGACTCGCCCAAATGTGCCATCCATTCACCCAGAACAAACAACATAACGAGGTAAATATGATTCGCAACCTGATGATATTGAGTGCAATATATCTGGCCATTCTCGCCGGCGCCGACTTCCTCGCCCAACCGGCGCAGGCCCAGACCCCCGGGGTGTGGCAGGTCAACGGCCCGGAATTCAACGCCGAGATCACCGGTATTATCGTTGATCCGGATGATTACCGGCGCATCCATGTCGGCACCCGCGGCCGGGTAAATGTGGTCAATCCCGGCTTATTCCGCACCCTCAATGGAGGGATCTCCTGGAGCATCGCCCCGGCGCCGCTGGATAAATCCACCATCGAAAGCATCTACTGGATCAACAGCACCCTCTATGCCTCCGCCTACAATTATACTGACAGCCTCAGCAGCGGGGTTTACCTCAGCTACGACCGCGGCGATAGTTGGAACCGGGCAGCGGCCCCGCTGCACGACAAAATCCTGACCGCCATGCTCGACGTGAACGGCGTTCTTTATGCCGGTGTGGTAACACTCAACAATGAAGAAGAGGAGGTCCGCAGCGCTCTGGGGGTATTCCGCAGCATCGACGGCGGCAACAGTTGGGAACAACTGCTTGACCTGGACGGGCTGATGGTCACCCGTTTGGCGGTCGACACCTCCACTGGCCGACTGTTTGCCGGCACCAGCACCTATATGGGCTATAACGGGGTGGTATCTTACCTCAACGTCGCGCCGCAAGGCGTTTACGTCAGCAACGACGGTGGCGACAGCTGGACCCAGGCCAATCCTCCGCTGAACAATGAATATGTGGAAAGTCTGCTGGTGTATGACGGCACCGCCTACCTGGGCACATATTTCAGCGGCATGTTTACCAGCACCGATGGAATTGATTGGACCCCGGCCCCGGCGCCGCTGGATAGCGGGCGGGTGCGTAATGTGATTGTTGCCCTCGATACCATGTTTGCTTCCCGCAACAATATCGTTTACCGCAGCCTCGATGCCGGGAACACCTGGGAACAAAATATCACCGCAACCAAACCGGTTACCGTGCTGATGTCCGACGGGCACCCTACCGTGCCCTACCTCTATTTCGGAACTGACGGCAATGGGGCCTACCAGAGCCGGGATGTGGGGCGAAACTGGGAGCAAGGTTCCGCGCCGATGGACAGCAGCCGGGTCACCGTGCTGGTGCCGGACGGCGGTGCGATCGAGACCTATGCCGGCACCAGCAATAACGGAATATGGCGCTCCCCCAACGGCGGTGGCGCGGTGTGGCTGCCTACCGCGAAATATAAGACCAACCTCCCCACGGTTTCGATCCTGGTGCAGGACCGCACCGTGATGGCCTATGGGCTGGGCGGAGTCTTCCGCAGCGAAAATGCCGGTGAAACCTGGAGCGCCGCCAACACCAACATGAACCATTCCGACCGCCTGGTCTCGAAACTCGCATTCTACCGGCCCAGCCAGAGCTATTTTGCCGCCCTGCTGAACGGGAAAAACAATGATCCCCACGATATCGGCGTATGGCAAAGCCAGGACGGGATCAATTGGGAAAAAACTGCGCTGGACAGCGTGCAGCTATTCAGCGTGCTGGTCAACTGGCTTGGCAATATTTATGCCGCCGGGGACGGCATTTATTACAGCGTGGACGGGGGGGATACCTGGAACCAGAGCAACGGATTGCCGGGCGGGATCATCGTAAACTATCTTCTGGAAGGAAGCGATGATGCCATCTACGCCGCCAGTTCCGAAGGGTTGTATTATAGCACTGACGGGGTAAATTGGCAGCAGGCCGGCGGGGAGATCGGCAATCAAAATCTCTATACCTTGTATGAGGCCAACGGCGTCTATTATGCCGGCAGCGAATTCTCCGGCTTATTTTCCAGCCCCGATGGCCGCAACAACTGGGTGCAGGCAAGTCCGCCGCTCAATGACAAACAAGTGACCCAGATTGTCAGCGCGGACGTCGGTGGTACCACCTTCCTCCTGGCAGGCACTGGCGGCGAGTCCTCATCACCCGCGGATGCTCAGGGTATCTTTTTCAGCAGCGACAGTGGCGCCACCTGGCAACAGGCCGATCTGCCCGGGAATGATCTGCGCGAAATCCGCTCACTGCTGACTGTAACAGATAACACCAGCGGGGTAACCGCAGTCTTTGCATCCATCGATCAATACGGTGTGGCGCGCAGCCTTGACGGTGGACAAACCTGGCGGCCGCTGATTACCGGGCTGAGTGATGTGAATACCACCGGGCTGAGCTATCTGGATATTTCCAATCGGCTTTTCCTGGCAACCTTTAAAGGGGTTTTTGTCCAGGATCTCGATTTTACCAATCCGGAAGCATTTTTTCTCTATGTGGAAGGCTCTAATAATTATTACACCCAACGCGACAGCGTCCGCATCTTCCTCGATGCCCTCGGGGCGGACTCGATGCTGATCTCGGAAGATCTTGAACTGGTGCAGGACGGCAGCAGCGGCTGGGAAGAATTCAACGAGATCAAAAGAACCTACTATCTCGATAAACTCGAAGGCACCCGGCGGGTCTACGCCCGCTTCAAAGATTATTCCTGGAACCTCTCCGAGGTGATCGTGGACAGCGTGGTGCTGGATACCACCCGGCCGGCATTCCCAACCCACACCCCTCCCCCATCTCCGACCCTGACCCAGGAAGACTTTATCTACTTCACGCAGCAAATTGATGAGCCCAACCTCGATGAGATGGAACTGCGCTACCGCCGTCAGGGTGAAAAATTTACGCTCAATAATACCTCCTTCTTCTTTAACGATACTGCATATGTGGATTATTTTGACATCTCCAACCGCGGGCTGGATTACCGTATTGTTGCGCAAGACCTGGCCAAGAATGCCGATACCCTGGTCAATCAGGTGCTGGGCAACGGCCAACGCCTGACCTTCTTCTCCCTGCCGATCACCCTTCAGCCCAATGAATTAGGCAATTCTCCCGGCCTGCCCGGCGGCACCACCGGCGCATCTTACCGGATGGTGTCGATCCCGATGCAGCTGAACGGGGCGCAGGCGTTTCAAAGCGTGTTCGGCGATTTCGGCAAATACGGCAAGCAGGGCGAGTGGCGTTTGTGGAATTTCACCGGCGGTGGGCAATGGCAGGAAGGGGAAAACCTGACCCTGCAGACCGGCTCGGCGCTGTTCCTGATCCTGCGCGATACCAAGCGCCTCACCAACCAAATTGCCGGCAGCACCATGCCGACCACTGCCGGGGTACTGGGGGAAGTGCCCGGCTGGGAACTGCGCGCCAACGACTGGACCCTGATCGGCAATCCTTACAACACCCGCATCGAACTGAAGCAGCTGAAGCTGCAGAACGGCGGCAGCCGCCTGAGCGACCAGGATTCGCTGGTGCAGGTGTGGGCTTATGACGGTTCCTGGAAGCAGGACAACATCGCGCTGGAGCCCTGGTCCGGATTGTTCGTATGGAGCGCCGCCGCCGACCGGATCGTCTTCACCAGCGTCAATGATCCGTTCAACAGCGATCTGCAGAAGGTCATCGCCCCGGCCAACGCCCGCAGCGGCGAGGTCGCCGGCGAAAATGACTGGACGGTCAGCATTCGTGCCGAGCAGAATGGCTTTGTCGACGATAGCAACATCTTCGGGGTGCGCCAGGATGCCGCCGAGGCGTTAGACAACCGCGACCGCCGGGAACTGCCGATGCTGCCGGGTGGAATCCGCATCACCTTCCCCCATCCGGAATGGCAGCGTCCGGCGCTGCTCACCGCCGACCTGCGTGCGCCGGAAGCGCCCGGCTACCGCTGGGATCTGGAAGTGAGCGGCGAACCGGGGAGCGTGCTCGCCCTGAATTTCCATGATGTTGAAAGCGTGCCGGCCGATTTCGGCATCATGCTGCTGGAAACGAACAGCGGGATGGTGCGCGATCTGCGGGAGCAGCGTGAGATCGAGCTGCGTATCGGCAGCAACGGGCAGAGTGCGCTGCTGGCGGTACTGGCGGGAAACAGCGAGTATCTCAACCGTGCCCTCAACGGCCTCAGCACCATTCCAGAGAGTTTTGCCCTGCAGCAGAATTATCCCAATCCCTTCAATCCCGCCACCACCATCCGCTACCAGATGCCGGTGGCAGGCAAGGTGACCCTGAAGGTCTATGATGTGCTGGGACGGTCGGTGCTGACCATCGAGAACGATCGCCAGCGCAAGGCGGGATATTACGAGAGCGTGGCCGACATGAGCCGCTTCGCTTCCGGGGTTTACTTTTACCGCCTGACCATCGAAGGCGAACAGCGTTTTCAGGCGGTGAAAAAAATGCTGCTGGTGAAGTGATTCTTTTGAGCGTGCAGGACAGATAATAGAACGCGGATGACGCGGATTTTCGCAGATAGGACCTGTTGAGAATACACTAATAAGACAGCCACAGAGACACGGAGATCACAGAGAACTGACAACTGATGCTGTTAAAACCTTGGTGTTCTCTGTGCCTCTGTGGCAAAAATACGGTAAAAATTGTTAGCTAGAATCCGCGTCATCCGCGTCATCCGCGTTCTATTAAAAAAAACTGTCCCAGCGCAGAAAAATTATTATATTACGCCGTCCCCAAAACCGATATTTCATTGACTTAGAAGCTTTTAAGCAATCTAATCTAAACCTTAACCATTTATCAACAGGAGATCGCCCATGTTAGCCGCCATACAAGACTCTCGGATTCAACGGATCATCACCCACCCGGACGACAGCGGGGCCGAGTGGAAACGAGATCTGGCCCGTTTCGAATCCGGCGATGTAACCCTTACCCGATTTTCGGCAGGGGAATCGACCATCAAAGCCGTGCAGCGGTTGCTGATTTTCCTCGGCTATTCCACCTCTTCCACCGGCGCCTTTGCCATCGACGGCGACTTCGGCCGGGGCACCAACCGGGCGGTGGCGCAATTTCAGTTCGACCACGGACTGAACAGCGCGATTAAACGCAGCATGCTCTGTTATGATTGTAACTGGCAAAACGCCAGCCGCAACATCGTGGCTATCCCCGATACCAAGCTGACAGTAAAGACCCTGGAGAAAATGCTCGAAGTGGCCCTGCAGATGATCAACACCAATCAGGTGATGTGCGGCCATTTTGAGGAAGCGCTCTTCCATCTCAACAGTCTGCATATGAACAAATTTTACAGCTGTCGCCAAATTCTGCACCGCTACGGTGCCCTGGTCGATAAAGCGGTAAAGACCGTGCGCGATCAGCAAGGCGTGGTGGTGCAGCCGGAATGGGTGCTGGCGATCATGAAGCAGGAGACCGCCGGGGTAGTGCGCCCGCGCTTCGAGCAGCACTATCTGACCCGCTTAAATAACCTGTCCCCGAATGCCAACCTGGTGGAATTACGCTTTCAGTCGATGAGTTTTGGCCTGGGCCAGATCATGGGCGCCAACTACAAGCGCGTCGGTGCCGCTTCCGCCCAGTCGATGTTCACCAGCGGGATCGATCAGCAGGCGCTCTTCGTCGCCCGTTTCCTGACCAGCAAGCGGAGCGAAGTCGGCAAGAAAAATCCTTCCGATCAGGATTTCCACTCGATCGCCCGTTTCTACAACGGTCCGGCTTACGCAAGCCATCATTACAATGAAAAAATCGCCACCTGGTTCAAAGAGTTCCAAACCATGATGTAGTTTCCAACGTTTGAACGAACGCCTTCCATGGCGTTCGTTCAAACGTTTATGAACACACCCGCTTGAAGAACATCCGCACCACATCGCTCGCGTATTTTAACTTTGCGCAATCAATGGTTTCTGACCGGAAACGGTATAGGCGCGGAAAAAGATAGTTTGTGATGACCCGTAGTCCGGGTCATCACAAACTATTTCACCAGCAGCATCTTACGGGTTTGGGAAAATTGCCCGGCCTGGATGCGATAGAAGTAGACGCCGCTGGGCAGATTCCTTCCGTCAAAGTTCAGCTTGTAGATCCCCGCTTCCTTTTCCTCATTCAACAGCGTTGCCAAGTGCCTTCCCAAAACATCGAACAGATGCAGCACCACTTTCTCCCGTTTGGGAATGGCAAACTGTAAGGTGGTGGAAGGGTTGAAAGGATTGGGATAATTTTGCTCCAGGCGGAAGGTCTTCGGTAATTCCTCCAGCGCTTCGATCCCGGTGATCAACTCCTCTGCCTGGTACCAAAAACCGCCTTCCACGGTATTGGCCGAATTACCGGCGGAACCGGTAAAGACCTGCCCGGCAGTACCCTTGATTTGGTACCCGGCACTCCCGGCGGCGCTGCTGCTGTTGCCCAGCACCCCGGACTTCAGCACCGTTTGAGCCGGCACAGCGCTGGAAAGGAGCAACACTTGCAACAGTAACACTGGCAGAATTTTATTAATCAATTTTGGCATATTATTCCCTAAGTTAATGATATCTTATATGCTGCATACAAGAGCGCAAGTTTAGTAGATTCGAAAAATGTTTTTGCCACAGAGACACAGAGATCACAGAGTTTTAGAAAACATGTGTCTTTTTCTCAGTGCTCTCTGTGCCTCTGTGGCTAATAAATTGATAATCCGCTTTAAACATATTCAACAAGCTACCTACTCATTACTCCCCGGACCCTCCTCCGCAACCCGCGGCACCTCCAGCTTCTCCCGGATCACCTGGTAATCTTCGTATCCGCTGCGCACCGCCATCACCATGTAATCGAATTCGTAATTACCTTTCCCGCCGGCCAGTTCTTGCACCACGATACGGCGCGGACCTTTCTCCACCACTGCCAAACCGCGGGATTCCGCCGAGAGCGGGGTGAGGGTCGCGGTAATGCCCTGCCCGCTGGTCACTGCGATAAAATGATCCGGGAAAGGGATTTCTACCCGCCCGTTGCTCAGCCGGGCGGTGCCGCGCACATAAGCCGCCGCTTCCGGCCCTTCCGGGCAGGCATACCAGATCTCGGTGCCTGGCTGGTTAGGATTCTCGGAGCGGAAATTCTTCACATCCGCGAACATCAGACCCTGACCGCTGCTGTTCACATACATCCCCACCTGGGCCTGCTGGCTTTCGTCATAAATCTGGATCAATCCCCGGTTCGGTTGCCCGCCGGGATTGCTCATCAGCAGGTTCAGGTTGCCGTTGGGGCCGAAGATCTCCACCGCTCCGTTGTCGGTGCCGGTGGGCCCCATGTTCAGCAAGGTGGCGCCGCTTTTATAAACGCTGATCACGCTGTTGCTGCGCAGCCGCATCACATCAGCATTGTTCGCGCCGAGATAAATATCGCCATTGGTTTCGTTCACCAGTTCCAGATGATTGAGGCCGGTGCGGTATCCCAGGCGGCCGATCACCTGCCCTCCGTCCTGGGAAAACTGTACTCGGGGATTGTCATTTTCATTGATATTATCGGTATCCGCCTCGATCTTCAGTGTTACCGGCCCGGTCGAACTCAAATGCAGTTGCTCGGTGGGATTGGTCGTGCCGATCCCCACATTCCCGGATTCCGCCAGGTAGAAGCGGGTGGCATTAGAAAAGTAGTTCGCCGCGCTGCCGAAGGTGAAGCGCAATCCCCGGCCGGCGGAAGCGGTCTCCCGCACCAGCGACCATTTATCCACCAGGCTGCCGTTGGTGATCTCTCCCAAGGAAATCGCCGAACCGGCAGAGCCGCCCGCGCTGCTGTAGAGGCCCAGCACGGCGTCATTGGCTTCCACAAGTTGAGTTTCCCCATTCAACGCGCCGGAGGTTATACCGAGACTGTTGGCCAGGATGTGATGCCGCGCCAGGGGTGACGTAATATTAAAACCGACCCGCCCGCCGGCGTCAATCGTCAGGCGCTCGCTGCCGCCGTTGACCAGGGAGAGCAGGCTGCTATTGGTCTGGCGCAGCTCCGCCACCCAGGAACCAGACGCACGCATCTTCAGGGCGATATCGGCCAAACTGTTCTGCAAATGCAGCCGGGAAGTCGGGTTAGTAGTGCCGATGCCCACATCTCCGTCATTATTGACATAAAGCGCATCGACCGGATTGCCGTCTGCCGCATCCAGGGAATGCCCGTCACTCTGGGCGGCGGAAGTCTGGACCGAGCCATCGGGGAATTTAAATCCTCCGCCCTGCGAATATATCGTTCCCGCAACGGACAGCCGTTCTACCGGCGCGTTGGTACCGATCCCGACATTGCCGCTCGCGCCATCCACCGTGAGGCGATCGCCTCCAAAAGCCAGCCGCCACTGGTTCACATCACCGCGGTAATAATGCCAGACCCGGGCCACGCCGCCGGTGGCATAGCCATAAAACGGCCAGCCCTGTTCCCCCTCAGTATCGAGGTACATCCCGCCGTAGTTATTGTTGGGAACCGGAGACCTCACCCCAAAGTAATCGGCGCCGGTGATGGGAGAGTTCCGCCCGATCCCGACATATCCGGTTACCGCCGAGCTCATGTTATTGCCGTCTACATTCCAGTCGCTGTCATTCAGCGCATCCGCCGCCAGCTTCTGGCGGGTGACGGCGCTGTCGGCAAGCTGGGTAGTGCCGATGCCGCCGTCCTTTACATTGATCGTCGCGGTAGGGCCATTGGGATTGATAATCTGCAGGGTGTTATTGGTGTTCTGTACTCCCTGGATCCCGGTGCCGCCCCCGCCGCTGCCGGCGTTGATAATCAGGGTATCCCCGCTGGCAGTAATGGTGGCACCCCCTTCGGTGCTCAGGTATACTGCATCGCGCAGCCCGTTGATGCTCTTCACCACCTGATTGGAAGCAATCTTGGCGCTGCTCACCGCCCCATCGGCGATCTTCGGCCCGGTCACGCCGTTATCGGAGAGATTCAGGGTCACGTCCCCGCTCTGCCCGCCGCCGCCCAGCCCTTCGCCGGCATTTACGGCGGTTATATCGCCGCCCCCGCCGCTGCTGGTGGAGGCAATGATCAGCGCATTCCCCTGCGGCGTGATGGTCACGTTATCGCCGGCGGTTAGTTCCACCTGCTCAGTCAACCCGTTCACGCTGCGCACCACCTGGTTGGCGGCGATGCTGCTGCCGGTCACCGCGCTATCGGCAATGCTGCGCGTCTGCAGGCTGTAGGCCGAGGCGGTGAGCTCGATCCGCGGCGTCATTTCCGGCTCCTGTCCCACTGTAATGCCCAGCCAATATGGCTTGTCGAACGGGATCGCCAGCGGGGTATCACTGCCCAGGATCACCCCGAAGATCCCGTCTTCCACCATTGCCTGGTGAGTTTCTTCCCAAACCGGATCACCGCCGGAAGCCGCTTCATATATTTTGAAAACCAGATTATAGTTGCCATTAGGAACTGCCGTTCCGCTGCCGTCCCCCAGCATCCCCTGGTAGCTGAGGGTCTGCGGCACCTGGCTGAAAACCCCGCCGGTGAGCAGCAGGCACAGCATGATGGTCGTATAACGATTGCGCATCATACCTCCTTGGTTTGAAATAGATGTGTTCTAAAGTTCGTTATTCCCGAATATAGGTAAGTTTGTTATAAGATAAAAAACAATAGTCGTGTGAATAAAGTAATTTGACATTTCTCCATCTGTTTTTAGAATCATCTTGCCCTCAAAGCCATTGCAGTAGTACTTTGATAAATATAAACACGGCTAAAAAACACAAGCTGAAAAGGGGCGGATCATGAACCTCTATCATGATGTCTCGGTCTTTTTCGGGGAAACATTTGCGGTGCTGTCCAATCTGTCCTACCTGAATCCCTGGAAGAACATCACCTCCATCCTCGGTCCGCCGGAAAGCTGGTTTGAACATCCCGATTCCGAGATGAATATCATTCACCCGTTGTTGATACGGGATTACCGCACCCTGGAGAACAACGTCACCGCCCTGGTGGCGCTGGCGCTTCCCCGGGTTGCGCCATTTCGGGGAATTCCCAGTTCCCTGCCCCAGCCGGCGGAACCGGCGTATGAGAACGAGGCCTGGTTTTTCGTCAACGGCGTGGCTACCAATGAGAGTATCCTGGCGATGAACGGCCGCTACCTCCGGCGGTTGTTTCACCGTTCATTCGAATTGATCGAAAATCCGACCGACGGCGTGCCGATCGATCTGATCGAATGCTTCTTCCAACGGTCTTTAAACAGCCTGACCCGCCCCGCCGAATATACCTTCGAGCGAGTGCATGATGCATTCATCAATCCCCGCTACCGGCGGGTGGTGTTGTTGGGACATTCACAAGGCGGTATCATCATTTCCAACGTTTTGCAAATGTTGCTTGACCGCTACCCGGGCGATGAACGGCTGACCCGCCTGGAAATCTACACTTTTGCCAGCGCTGCGGATGAAATGCCGTTCGATCTGGAGTTGACCCGCCGGGAACGCCGCTGGGTGCCCTATTTGGAGCATTTTATCAACCTGGGAGATTTTATCGTAAAACTGGGAATTTTACAAAACCGGGAACGAATCGCCGGGGATGTGTACATCCGCGATAAGGAAGGCCACCTGCTCAATGCCCACTATCTGCCGGAGTTAGAAGCGAAACGCTATACCGGGACCAGACCGGGAAAACGCCCCCGCCTTTACGAATATCTTGCCGGCAGGCAGCCGGGTGATTTTCCGGCTTTTCCGAAAGATTTGCGAACCGCCCGGGCGGTAGAGCAGGAAGTAATGGAGGAAGTATCCGGCGAAGTTGAAACAGTGGAACCCTAAGCAATTGGATTAAATATAGCTGATGCATTATTGGAGGCATGTATGAAAAAGCTGATAATCACCGTAATCATTATTATTGTTTTAGTTTTTATAGCAGGAGTGGCTTATTTCCTTTATATGACACAGGGGCCCGATTTGTCGCAGTTTGAATATCTTAAAGATCCGCAGATATCAATCAAGGAAAACCAAAAAGTGCTGGTCGTGGAAGCCAAAGGAGACCCGAATATTGTTGGCGAGAAGGCTTTTGGATTGGTGTTTAATTTATACTTCAAAATCAAGGATGCGCCCAAAGGACCGGGGCAACTTGTCCCGCGTGCCCGCTGGCCGATATCGTTGGATACTCCCCAATCGGAATGGATCGGGTTATATGCGATGCCGGTTCCCGAAAATACCACCGAACTTCCTGAACACGAGGCCGATCCTGAATTAACCGTAACTTTGGAAATGTGGGAGTATGGCGATGTGGCTGAGATACTGCATATTGGGCCGTATGACAAAGAACCGCCAACCGTGCAACGACTCCTGGATTTCGTGAAAGCGCAAGGATATACGGTTACCGGCGTTCACGAAGAAGAATACCTGAAGGGCCCCACGATGTTTTCAAAAGGAAATCCGGAAGCATATGTCACGATCATCCGCTATCGCGTAACAAAAGCGGATGAGCTTTGAGCCGTAATTTTAGGTTAAGACTTTAGCCGCTTCCGGCAAATCCCGCGCTTCCCCTGCCCCCGCTTCCGGAATTTTACTCATCGCCCGCTCTGAAAGCGCGGTGATCGTAAGCGAGGGATTGACCCCCGGATTGGCGGAAATCGCTGAACCATCGCAGACGTAGATATTTTCGTAGCCGAACAAGCGGTTGTCGCGGTCGATGACCCCCTCCTCGCGATCGCGGCCCATCGTGCAGCCGCCCAGGATATGGGCAGTGGTGGGGATGCCCGCCACGGTTTCGGTGACCAGCACCATCGGCTTTCCGTCGACGAGTTTCGAATAGCGCTCCGCCAGGTCCTTGGCTTCCGGTACGAAGGCGCTGGGGCGTTCCCCCTGCGCCAGAGTGGTTTTCATCCCGAACCAGCCCCGCTTGAAGCGCAAAGTGCTGTTCAGGGTACGCATGTAGAGCAGGATCTGGGTGCGCCGCGCCCAATCATCAACAAAATAAACCTTCAGATTTTGCACCGGATGGGCCACAAAATCGAAACCCATCTTCACCACCCGCTCCAGCATATATTTGCCGAAGGCCATCGGGGCCATCAGCAGTCGCCAAAAGCCGGACCCGGCAGAATAGCGCACCGGCTCCAGATGGCTGTGATCGTCGGTATGCAAAATCGAGCCAATCGCCACTCCGTCGGAAAAATCCCGGCTGCGATCGAAGGTGGTTACCCCCACCAGGCTCTCGGAATTGGTGCGGATATGGTCCCCCAGCCGATCGGAGATGTTGGGCAGCGACCGCTGCTTCAGCTTCAGCAACAGGTTGACAGTACCCAGCACCCCTCCGGAAAAAACCACCCCCCGGCAGGTGAATTCACCTTTTTTCTTGATCAACGATGTCGATGCGCGCCACATCACCCGGTAGCCGTCTGCGCCATCGGCCCGGCCCAGGGGTGAGACATCGTACACCTCGGATTCTGCCTGGATCGTCGCGCCGAGCTGTTGGGCCAGGTAGAGATAATTCTTGTCCAGAGTATTCTTGGCATTGTTGCGGCAGCCCAGCATGCACCCCCCGCAGAAATTACAGCCGGTACGCCGCGGTCCCCGGCCGCCGAAGTAAGGATCAGGTACCGTCACATCCGGCTCCCCGAAATACACCGCCACGTTGGTGGGACCAAAGTGATCTTCCTTACCCAGTTGCCGGGCCAGTTGCTGCAGCGCCCGGTCGCCGGTCTCCAACCGGGGATTGGGTGCCGCGCCGAGCATTTTCAGGGCTGTCTGGTAAAACGGTTTCAGCTCGGTTTCCCAGTCCGCCAGGTGGGCCCAGGTCTCGGCCTGGAAAAAATTCGCCTTCGGCACCGGCAGGGTATTGGCATAGACCAAAGAGCCGCCGCCCACCCCCACCCCGGAAAGGGTGGCCACATGGCGGAAGACCGTCAGCTTGAAGAGGCCGTGAAAGCGCAGCCAGGGCAGCCAGAGCCACTTTTTGAGCTGCCAGTTGCTCTTGGGAAAATCCCGCGGCTTCAGCCAGCGGCCTTTCTCCAGCACCAGCACTTTATACCCCTTTTCAGACAGGCGCAATGCCGACACCGACCCGCCAAATCCCGAGCCGATGATGATGTAATCATAATCAAACTGCCGTGATTCCCGATCCATTTTTCCTCCCGGAAATGCTACACGTTCCTGGGTATATTAACCAAATCGAGCCAAAGATCAAAGACGATTAGAACGCGGATGACGCGGATGACACGGATTCTCGCGTATCATGTATATTAAAAAGGCAAAACAACAATAGCCACAGAGCCACAGAGAATAAACTGATAACTAAACAATCTCTGTGTTCTCCGTGTCTCTGTGGCCAAGAATCCGGAAAGAAGTATCCGCGTAAATCCGCGTCATCCGCGTTCTATTCAAACTGTAGAACTAAGCACGCTCAGCGGTTGCGGCCGTAGATCTCGTGGCTGGAGACCCAGTCGATCGAGGAGATTGCCGAGGCCAGGGAAATCTCGCCCGCCAGCACCACCCCGGCGACGATTTCGGCAAACTTGTTAACCTTCCCCTTGCCGGCGCATCCCAGAATATTCAGGCATTCCTGTTGAGTCGGCAGGCCGGTGCCGCCACCGTAAGTGGCCACGATCAGCGAGGGTATGGTGATCGAAAAATAGAGATCCTGCTCCGGGGTCAGCTCGCAGTAAACCAGCCCGGCGGATGATTCCGCCACGTTGGCCACATCCTGACCGGTAGCGATAAACATAGCGGTAATAGCATTGGCGGAATGCAGGCCGTTGTTATTCGCCCCGGAGAGCAGCGCCCCGACATTGGCCACCCCGTAGTGATAGGTCAGGCTCTCCGGCTTGACCCGCATGTGCTGCATCAGCACATCCCGCTTGATCACCGCCTCGGCGGTAGCCCGTTTGCCCCGGGTGCGCATGATGTTGATCTGGGAAGTCTTCTTGTCGGTAGCGAAATTCGACTCCAGGAAAAAGTTGCGAATCCCTTGATAATGATCAAGGATCCAACTGCAGGCAGCAAAGGTGGCGCGCCCCACCATATTCTGCCCGGCGGCGTCGCCGGTGGAGAAATTGAATCGCAGGTAGACAAATTTGCTGGCCAGGTACTGCTCGATATGCAGTAGTTTGGCGATGCTGGAGGTGGCTTCCGCCTCCTCACGGATCTTGTTCATGTTCAACTTTAGCCAGGAAACAAAATCGCGCGCCTCTCGGGCATCGTCAAAAATAAATACCGGGGCGCGCTGCATGGCATCGGCAGAGATGGTGCACTTCACGCCTCCGCAAATGTTGAGCACCTTGATGCCGCGATTGTAAGAGGCGATCAGGGTGCCCTCGGTGGTGGCCATCGGGATCAGAAAATCGCCGTGGGCATGCTCGCCGTTGATGGTCAGGGGGCCGGCAAATCCCAGCGGCACCTGGGCCACCCCGGCAAAATTCTCGCAGTTGCCCCGGACCAGATGCGGGTCGTAAGAATTGCGGAAGATATGCTCCGGCCGGGTCGCCGTAAACTCCTGCACAAAATGCCGCCGCTTCTCGATGATTTCATCACAATAATCATCGCCCGGATTGCGGGGAACCTGAATGATGTGGTCATATGGCTCGGAGATGCCATCTTTCACCTTGATCTTCAACTTCCCATAGGGTTCGGTTTTGAATTCCATCTCGATCTGGTGCTTGCCGTGCGGCAGCGGATCATAATTCAAATGGAAATTCAACACCTGCCCCAACGGAAAATCAACCGGGCTGGTGGGAGAAACATCATCCGGGGTTAACAACGTGCCGTTGCCCAGATCCATGGTAATCAATTGGCGGGGAATCTCCTCCTCGCCGATCCGGATACTCAGCAGGCCGGTAAAGCGGGCATTGCTCAGACGATTCTTGATCGAAAAGCAGATGCCGCCGCTGACATTCTTCAGACTGCCGAAGGTGTAGAGTTGTTTGAGTAATAAACTGGGGATAGGCATGTATGGGAACCTCGTTTTTATTTCAAGGATGAAGGATGAAGGATAAAGGATGAAGGATGAAGGATGAAGGATAATGGTGAAATGAGGTGGCGGAAGTTCGGATATTGTGGATATGAGCGGTGATGATACATGGCGATGGTCTTCATCCTTTTTGATCCAGCACTGATAGCTGTAATTTCAGTGTTTTATGGGCTAAACGCGATGAGTTTGCTTATCATCGGACATGATTTATGTCATGAATATGAGTTGATAAGGATATGGTTCGCTGGGCGGCCGGCACGCCTGGGCGAGTTGCGATTCGCCAGATGTGCCGGCCGCCCATCGACCCATCTATATCCTCAAAAACCGTTGCGTGTTTTGGGGGAAAAGCGTAAATTGAACTCCGCTTCACAAATGGCAACTTAAATCCGGAATGGGACGATTATGGAAAACCTCGAATGTAAAATCATGTTTATTTTCCCCGGCCAGGGGTCGCAATATGCCGGGATGGGCAGTGACATTCATCAGCAATATGCCGTGGCCCGCAGTATTTACGAGCGGGCCGGCAATACCCTGGGATTTGACATCGCAGCGCTCTCTTTTCACGATCCGGAAAACAAGCTGGACCTTACCCGCTACACCCAGGTGGCGCTGCTGACGCATTCGATCGCCTGTCTGGAGGTGTTCCGGGAATTAACCGATGGCCGGGTGCAGGCAGATATTGCCGCCGGGCATAGCCTGGGAGAATATTGCGCCCTGGTGGCTTCCGGCGCCCTGAGCTTCGAGACCGCCCTCCGCCTGGTGCAAAAACGGGGCGAATTGATGAGCGAATATGGAAGGGGCAAGATGCTCGCCCTGCCGATGGACCGCGATACGGTAAAATCCTTCATCGACCAATTCTATTGCGGCATCGGCGGCTGCAACCTGCCGGAGCAGACGGTGGTCGGCGGCCGGGAGGAAGATCTGCAGGCGGTAGCGGATTTTGTTTCCAGCGAGCACCGCAAGCGCAGCACCATGCTCAATACCGAGGGCGCCTTCCACACCTACCTGATGATCAAAGCAGCGGAAGCCTACCGGCCTTTCCTCAATGAGGCGGATATGACCGCGCCGGAAATCCAGGTGCTGGCCAATTATAGCGGCACTTATCACGACCCGGACCCGGCCAAGATCAAAGCGATGCTGTTCTTCCAGTTGTTCAATCCGGTGCGTTGGACCACCTGCATGCAGACCGCCATCGAGGATGGGGTGCATACTATTATCGAGTTCGGCGGCGGGATCGGCAAGGGCGACAGCCCGGCGGAGCGGCGTCCCAACCTGATGGGCATTACCACCCGCATCGCCAAGGCCCATAATGTTTATATTCGCTATCTCCCGGCGATCAATCTGGCGACCATCGATCGCGCCACCCACGTTGGTACCGGGGTGGATGACAACTGGTTCTACCTCCTGCTCCCGGAAGCCGAGGGCAGCCTCACCCCGGAAGCGGAAGCACTTCTGAAACAGGTGGAGACCCTCGACCTCACCCCCCTGGTGCAGATCATCCGTGAACCGGCCGCAGCCAACCTGCGCTCGCTGCAGAAAGTCGATCCCAACATCAAAGCGGCCCAGCCCTGCCTGACCGTGGTGGTGGGAGCGGAAACCGATGCGATTTTAACCTATTATCGCGAGGATATCGCCGAACGGCTGCAGGAACTGCGCCAGCATTTGGAGAATAGCGGGTATCATTATCTGAGCCCGGCCTAAGCCGTTTACCCGGCATCTTTGGCGCGCAGATAATACCTTATCAGGATTGCGCAAATCACCAATAACAGTATAGCGAGAGCCCATCTCCATTTCAGCCACGTTTTTTCCCAGGAATCCGAGTTGCTGCCGGGATGTCCATAAAGCGTAAACGGCGCCCAGAAGAAGGGATGTTGGTAGTAAATGGCCGTCTCAGAATTCTGATGCTGCCGGATCATCATCCGTTTGGCATGGCTCAACGCCGCCGCCTTGGTCAATCCTTCACGCAAAAGTAATCGATAAAAAACCGGCATCAACTCTGAAGTAAACCGGTCGCTTACCTGCCAGTGAGTCATCAGCACCGATTTGGCGCCTGCCCCCAGAAAGAGACGGGGAAGTCCCAGAATACCCTCTCCGGCCACCAGCCGCCCCCGGCCGCTCTCACAGGCGCTGAGGGTGATCAGATCGCAATTGAGCTGCAAATCCATGATTTCGTATCCCATCAGTAACCCATCATCAGCGGTATCGCTGCTCAACGCCAGTGCCAAACCGGAAAAAGCGGCAAAAGTAGAATCCGCGAATCCATGGGTTGCCATATGCACAATCTGGCAGCGGGAAATTTCCTGCTGCAGTGCAAATTTAGTCGCCTGCTCTTGTTGGATGATCTTCGCTTCGGGATAAATTTTCTGAATCTGTTTTGCCTCAATATCGGCATACACCAGCGGTTCAAACACCCAACCGGCGCGGTTGGCATAGGCCGCTTCAGGCGCTGCCGCTGTTGCTGTGGTGTCATAAGTAAAAGGGTTGGCAAAGATCGTCATGGCGGGGCCGCTCAGGGGCTGCGGCTCGGCTTTTCCCAGGAAGGCGGCAGTGGGGCAATTGGTAATTGTATAGCGATGCACCAAAAACTTATCGGCGTAATCCGGAAAATCCCTGGGTACATAGGCAGGCCGTTCCGCCGGAGCAGTGAGCAGCATATCCAGGGGAAGATTCATCATCGGCGTATCTGGCAACACCAGCAATTGCTGCGGTAAAGCGATATTTTTTTCCACCGGTTCTATTAAAACCTGATAAAGCCGGTAGGCAATATCCGCCCGAAACACCGGCTGCTTCCGCAAATCCGGCTGGTCAATCCGGTGAAATGGCGTGATCAACGAGTCGACACCGGCCGCAAGCATCTTCGAAGCGGATTTCAAAGGCACAATACAATTGTCCGATCCGGTAATCACCATAACAAATGCGTTATCTTCGGCGATATGATAGAGCAATAATCCCGCTTGGGTCCGTTGTAAATAATCCCTGATATCCGCCAGAGAAGGCAGGGTGGATTGCGGCGGCAGCCCACCCTTTTGATCCTGCCGAATCAACTGCAGTCGCTGAGCCAGCAAGGTCAGACGCAGGGTTTCCAGGCGGTTCTGCAGGGAATCCAGGTCTGCCGGAGGGGGAAAATGGGAGGATGCTTCCCGCAACAAGCGTTGCTGTCCCCGAAGCTCTGCCACGGTCCGCTCATATGCTTCCGTGTATGAAATATGCCCGGCATTGTGCTGCAAATCGAGTAAAGCCCGGCTTTGTCCCAATGAATGATAGACAAAGATACTGTCTAAATCGACGGCATCGTTTTCCTGCTGATAGCGTTGCAGGTAACATTGAACCAGTTTCTGATAGACGGTATGCGTTTCCGCAAAATAACCGATCCGAAACGGATCGGCATGCAGCCTGCTTCGGGTTGCTTCCACCACCTGTGCGGCCTGGCGGTATGAGCGAATTGCTTTTTGCAGATCACCGGATTGGCGGTGCAGATCGCCATAGCCCACAAAAATTTCCCACAGCAAATCGCTGATATCCTCGGCGGATGCAATCCGGAAAGCGCGGTCATAATAGTGAGCCGCTTCCTCCTGATGCCCCTCATAAAGGGCAATATTTCCCAGGCGCAGTTGGCACATTCCCTGGTAATTGGCGGCGTCAACCGACGTTGCCGCATCAAATGCCGCCAGATAATACTCGCGCGCCTGCTCAAAACTTCTTTCCTGATAATACGATTCGGCAATCTTTCCCAACCATTCAAACGCTTCTTTGCGATAAGTCGGCGTCTGATCCAGATAACGGAGATAGGCTTCAAAAGCGTTCCTGGCGCGGGCAAAGTGCTGCGCTTCCAGCAGTAGCTGGCCTTGTTTGGCCCGGGCCGTCTCCTGCTCGTAGCGCATCTGGTTGGACTTGGCAATTTGATAAGCGCTCTGCAGATCTTTCTCGGCCAGATCCAGTTGCTTTAACTTGATGTAAAAATCGGCCCGGTCGAACAGCACGCTGACGATGTAATATCCGTTTTTTGATGCCATGGCAACCGTACCGGCCCGGGAGAGTGCGTCATATCCTTCGGTGTAACGACCCAGCGAATAATATGTGGTGCCGAGCCCGCGGTACCAGTCCGCCAGGAAGCGGGGCTGGTTGAGCCGCGCACAGACCCTGATGGCCTCCAGAAAAGCTTTTTCCGCTTCCCGGTAATCGCCGCAGTCCCGGTACAGGTAGCCGCGATAGCCGGAAAGCATCTGCTGCCGGTGATAATCCATGCTCTGCAAAGCCAGTGCATAAGCATCATCGTAGTGCTTCAGTGCAGCTGCA
This sequence comes from Calditrichia bacterium, assembly GCA_020635015.1. Classification (GTDB taxonomy): domain Bacteria; phylum Calditrichota; class Calditrichia; order RBG-13-44-9; family J075; genus JACKAP01. The sequence continues at coordinate 84,298 of JACKAP010000005.1, forward strand.
TACTCCTTATTGACCTGTTGGGCGAAGAATCCGCAATAAGTGAGAAATTTGGCAGCGGCCCGCAAATCGTGTTGCGCGAGGGCAAGGCGATAGCCCTGCCGCCATCTCGCCTCTGCCCGGGAGGTTTGCGATTGGTAAAAGCACGCGGTACCCCAGACTTCCAGTACGATTTTTTGCCCGATGAGCTCGGGAGGCAGTTGACTCAAAATGTCGATAACAGTTTTATATTCCGAACGGAAATAGGCATAAAAAGCCTCCGCCAGGCGCCGGGAAAGCACGCTTAAAGCGCGGTTGCGCAGGAGTGCCTCCCCCCGGAATTTATCAGATCGATAATGATCGAACTCGACAAACTCATACAGCAACGCCACCGGCGGGTCGTTGCTTCCAACCGCCCGGAGAAATGCCGCAAAGGCCCCGGCTTCATCGGCTTCCAACTGATACGTCTTTGCCAGCATCCAATAAGCATTCCGGGCACAGGAAGAATCCTTCGTGAGACTTTGAAAATAAGCTTTGCCCGCTTCAAACTGTTCATGAAAGGTATACCAATCCAACAGGGTGAAATAAACATCGGCAAAGCCCGGATGCCGGTGCAGAAACTGCTGCAGCGCGACAATCCGCTGCGCGGCGGAGTCGGCACGGATCGTATCTACCAATCCATAAAAAGACCGGTAAAGCCGGTCATCCGGCTCCTTCCCCGACAGCGCTGTGCTCAAAAATACCAGCGCCAGGCACAGGCGGAGCAGCCGCCGCATCACGTCTGTTGTGTGGTTACTCATTCTTCGATCGTATACCCCCGGCCTTCCGGTTTGGGACCACCACGCCCCTCCGGCTTGGGCCCCCCTTGGGTTTGGGCGGTATTCAGATTACGATAAATCAGATAAAGCAACCATGGCACCGGCAGTAACAGAATGATGATAACCAGCAATAATAAAGTGATCGACATGCATTCCTCCTCAACGATGAATGATGTAAATGAATTACGCACTTATTGCAAGCGACGAATCCGCAATTATACGATTGTTCAGGCGTATCAGTTTGCACTTTTCGTAATATATTAACAATTCGGTGGATAATAACCAAATTTTTCCACCTTATTCATGCGCATATCGAATCGATTGTTGGAGAGTTCATTCGGGCACTGGTTTACGGCAAGAGCGTCAAATATGTCTTCGATCCGGGGCGCGCCCAGATCCATAGGAGCGAAACCAAAAACCAACGACTAATAACTAATAACCAACAGCCAACCTTCCGGTTTTCAACTGCGCTTGATGTCTGTGCAGCTAATCAGCGGCAGCGGAGAAGTGCCGGTTACCACGGTCAGAACCACATCATTCTCCACCCGCCACCAGCCGTAAAACCGCCGGGCTTCTTGCTGCACCGTTACCAGCAAGGGATGCCAGGTTTCCGGGCGGGGATCATAGCGGAAATCGACGCTTACCGAGCGGGTATCGCGGCGCAGGCCCTCGCGCAGGGCTTTCAGGGCGCTTTCTTTGGCGCTCCATACCAGGTTCATACCCAGCGTTTGTTCCTCAGCGGACAGTGCCGCAACTTGCCGTTGCTCCTCCGGAGTGAAGTAATCCTCCCTAAAAATCTCCGGCCGCGGTTCGAGCATTTCCACATCGCAGCCAAGCGCAATACCTTCCCCCGCCACCACGCAAAATCCCCGCCCTCCGCTGTGGCTCAGCGATATGACGCAGGGTGCCGGCTGCCCTCCCAGAAATACTTCCGGCGCTCCGTCCTCCGCGGCGATGATCTCGATATCCGCTGGCGAAAGATTCTCCGGAAAATATCCGCGCAGGGCATTTTTAGCCGTCCAGCGACCCAGCCGCCAGTCGTTGCGCCGCTTCTCGAAGCGCAGCCCGGACAACACCTCCTGCTCCCGCGGGGAAAGCCAGTGATTATCCTCCGGCAATTGCACGTAGTGTGCGAGGTGCCAGAGAATGGCTGGTTGCGAGGGTTGATTTTTCATACGATAGCCCGGCAAAAATCATTTTTTGTATTTGGGTAGATGAAGCGATAGAATTGAGGTTCTGTGCGTTCTTTCTTTTATAGCGACACTATGCATAGTGTCGCTATAAAAGAAATAGCTACCCAAATACCATTTTTTTCTGGTTTGGGCGGCCTGCATACTCCCGGGTGCTGCCTTTGACATTCTTAAGCGTATTTGCCTCCGAATCCCCCTCGATAACCATTCACCGTTTACCATTAATCATTGAGCATTAGCTCCCGTTCCAGCTCCCTGCGCATCCCCCGCTCGACCGCCTCGATCAGGTAGGGCCGCAATTGTGCCGGTGGAATGATCCGGTTCACCGATCCCACCTCCAGCGCCCGCTGCACGCTGTGTACGCCGTCAAACTCCTCCGCCACCTGGCCGAGCATTTCCGAGTAGATCTCGCCATAGAGATCATTCCGCCCGGCACGGAGTTTGACTTTTTCCGCGCCGGCAGCCTGGGCAATCTGGCTGTCGAGCGACTTCAGACGCGGATCGCTCTCGGTGCGTTTTTTGACCTCCCGGGCAAACACCACTGCCGCCGCCGGCGCGCCGCCAATCACTGAAGCATAGCTTCCCTCCAGCGCCGCCACCTCCATGTTGTCGTTCAGGGCATTGGAAAATACCACAAAAGCGCCGCCGTGATAGCGGGAGATCACACAAAATACGATCGGCCCTTTAAAATTTACCACTGCCCGGCCAATCTCCGCGCCGAATTCCAGTTGCCACTCCCGCAGCGATTCCGGCGACCCGTCAAAGCCGGAGAGGTTGGCCAGCACTACCAGCGGGCGGCTGTTGCTGGCGGCATTGATCGCCCGGGCAATTTTTTTCGAGGCCCGGGGAAAGAGCGTTCCGGCAGTCCATTGATAGGGCCCGTCGGCCGGTACAAATCCGAGCCGGGGCAGGGGGCGCGATTCAAAGCCGATCAAGCAGACCGGCTGTCCTCCCAGATGGGCATCCCAGATCACTCCCACCTCGGCATCCTGCATGGCCAGCCAGCGCTCCAGGGGCGGATGATCCTGATCGATTGCCGCCTGCATCACCCGGCGGATGTTGAAGGGTTTCTTACGCCCGGGATTATTCTCCCCGGAAAAAATATCCCCCACCCGCTCAAACTCCTCACCGTGCGGAAACATACAGACATCCCGCCCGGCGGGATCATTGGTATCCGCCTTGCGCGGGAACCGCTCTCCCGGCGCCACATAACTGTGACGGTAGTAATTGAACAGAATCTGGCAGGCTTCCCCCAGGTCATGGGCAAAATACTGCGCCTGGCCGTTCGGCCCCATGATGCGCTCATAGCCGCCAATCCCCTGGTTATCCTCCGCCGCCACCCCGCCGGAATATTCCAGGGCCTGCTTGCCGGTCAACACCATCGCGCTTTCCGGAGTCATCACCAGGATCCCCCGGGTATGCATCAGCATGGTTGCCTCAGCGTTCCAGTAGGGTTGGGCTCCCACGTTGATCCCGCACACCACCACGTTGATCTCGCCCCCGGCCTGGGTAAATTCAATGATGCGCCGCAGCACCAGGGCAATCCAGTCCATATTCTCGGTACCGCTGTCCATGGCAATCTTCGCCCCGGCGGAGATGGCATACCACTCCAGCGGCAGATTCAGTTCCCGGGCCAGTTCCAGCCCCGCATTGATGCGCCGGCACTCCGGTTCGGCCAGCGCCCCCAGCCCCTGACTGGGATCGCCGAACAGCGCCACCCGGCGCATGCCTTCCGGATAACGGTCGGTGAAATTGGTAATCACGCCCACAATAATATTGGCGCGATTTTCCCCATACGGACGCTCCACCGGCACCAACCGGTGATGGTCATCCAGATCATATTCCACAAACTCGCCCGGGGGAAAATCCGAATTTTCCTGCCCCTGCGGGGTGAGCAGACGGATCAGTTCGTAAGGATAGAGCAATCCCCGCTGGCGCAGTTTCACCACCTGCTTCTTATAATCCGAGAGGGTGCGCACCGGCTGTTCGCCCGGCTCCCGGAAACGCGTCACCACCACCCCGCCGGCCGGCTGGGTCACCTCCAGGATCGCGGCTTTCAGCATGCCGTTCTCTCCGGGAATGCGCACCCGGGCGGTCACCTTTTCCAGCCCCAACCCCTCCAGCGCCGGCTGCATGCGTTTGAATATCTCCTGCAATTCATCAGCCGGAATGGTGAGAGGCGGCCAAAGATAGAGCAGCACCCGGTTCCAGTAGAGCCGGTTCCGGGGCGGCAGTTGGGCCAGGTAACGCCGCATGCTCGCCAGGGTCTCCAGCAAAATGAATTCCAGGTTGGGAATCCACAGATGGCCCTGATGGTTGACATCCGAGGGGGTCAGATCACGCACTTCCGCGAAAGCGAACAGTCGTTCATCCCCGGGATTCTCCTGTGATACTCCCTTGAACAGGTAAATATCTTCGATGGTGGGAATTCGTTCGATCTGGAAGTTCTGCAGCCGCCAGATCTCCAGGCGCTTGCCCATCATCGGGTGGATGCCGCGGTAGGTTTTCTCCTCGACGAACCCAATTTCATGATGGCGATAGGTAAACAGCATCACCCCGGCCATGCTCAGACTGCTCTCGGAAGCGGACACCGCGACCGACACCCGGTGGATCCGGCGGGGAAATCTGGCGGTATCAAGCACTTCACGGATCGCTTCCACCGTCTCTTCGGCCGGAGGTAACTCGCCCTGCTGCCAGACGTTGATATCGATCACCACCTCTACCCCTTCCGGCACTTTTTCGATCAAGGAACAGAGCATTTCCACCCGCGCGGCGAGTTTTTCATATTTGGCATGGGTGGTCAGGAGGCGGAACGACTGTCCCTGGTAATCGTATCCCGCCGACAAAACGGTTTGCGGCTCGGAGATTTCCAGGCGGATCGCTTCCAACTCGCGGATACGGTAATAGCGCCGGATCAGCACCTCCAGCATGATCCGGCGCAGCGCCGGAGAAGCGCTCTCGAAGCGGTTGGAGAGCAGCGGCTTCAGGGGCTGCGGGCAGGCTGCCAATTTCGAGATCAATTCATCCCGGTCTTCCGCTTCGGGCCGGGCATCCAGCCTCGCCAATATTTCATTCACTTCCGCATAGATCCGGTTGCGAATTCCCTCCAGATAAGGTTGATCGAAATACCGGTAGCGTACTTCCCGGGCCAGGTCACATACCGCCGGATATCGCCCCTGGGTTTCGGTGATCATCCGGTTGAGCAGTTGGCGGAACTCCCGGTTCTCCCAACCGATCAGAAGACCGGCATGGTCCAGCCTCCGCTGCAGGATGCTCAGCACCGGACTGATCTGCCGGGCCATCCGCTGATGGGATTTGCAGATGCGGAACAGACTCAATTCCAGCGAAGGGTGCTGTTCGATATTATCGACCCCGTAATGGCGCAGGGCACGATACAGCCTTTCCAGAAATCCTGGGGGCAGCCCTTCTTCACCGGCGGCGATGTTGCGCAGATAGGCGAAGAAATATTCCTCCGAACTCAATCGCCCGCCGTCATTGAGTTCGTCATCATCGGGCGGCTCCCGGCGGAACAGGGAGATGATATCGACAAAAATATTCAGCACCTGGTGCTCCCGTTCCCACAGGGAGCGATCATCCGCCGGCATCTTTACGCAGAGCATACCCCGCTCCGCCATCATCTGATTCATCTCCGCCGGATCGGCATCAAATCCCAGTATCAGGCAGCGCAGGGCTTCCATGTTTTGCGCGCAGCGCTGCGGCAACTGCTCGTCGGGCAGGCCGGTTTTGGCCAGGGAGGAAAAATCGATCCGCTCGCCATCACCGTCCGGACGGGGACGCTGTGCGGGCTCTATCAGCATCAGGGGGGCGCCGGTATCCACCTGCATGTTGTTGCGCACCAGGATCTGTTTTACAGTGCCGGCCAGATCGGCACTGATCGTCATCTCGGTCTTCATCGCTTCCAGCACCGCCAGGCGGTCGCCGGCCGCCACAATATCGCCGGGCTTGACCAGGGTGGCAACCACCACCGCCGGGGCTGGCGCCACCACCACCCCACCCCGCTCCGGGAGGATGTGGTGCGCGATGCCATTCACTTCAATCCAATAGGGATGCCCCTTCAGTATGGAAAAGATTCGGTATTGCCGACCTCCGGCCTGCAGGCGCCATTCCGAACGGCCCAGATCATCGACCGTCGCTTCGATACGCTGATTGCCGATATCTACCCGGAACTGCCGGGTTCCCAGGCGAAATACGGCGCATTCATAAAGAGTCCCCCCGTAATTCAGCTTGACGGTTTTTCCATCCTCTTCCTTCACCCGTGGGCGGCCGCGGTGAGCGGAGGCGAAAAACCGCGCTTTTTCCAGATCGATCTCACTCAGATAGGTCTCAATCGCCGCCTGCATCAGGGCGATATCACGGTAGCGCTTGGATAGGTGGGCTCCGGCCGCTATCCAGCGCTCCAGCCAGCCGCTGCCATAGCGGGCAGCCTGCACTTCCGGATGATCGAGCAGTTCCAGCGCCACTCCTTTGTTGCTGCTCCCCCCTTTGATCACCAATATCGTTTGCGACAGCGCCCGCTGTAAACGTGCCAGCGCCTCTTCCCGGGTGCGGCCGTGGGCGCTGATTCTGGCGATCAGGGGATCGAGCCCCTCCGGGATGCGGTCGCCCTCCGCCATTCCGCTGTCGACCCGCAGTCCGGGACCGGCGGGTAACTGCATCCGTTCGATTTCTCCCGGGGCCGGGGCAAAGCGGCCGGCCGATGCTTCCGCATCGAGGCACAGTCCGATGGCGTGGCCGCTTCCGGCTGGCGGTGCGCCGGATAGTAGCCCGCCCCGGGCGATATGGATCTGCAGCTTGACCAGATCCAGCCCGGAGGTCAACTCGATCAGCGGATGGCTCTCCGCCAGCCAGCCATTCAACTCTACGAAAGATGCCTTGCTTTCCGCCGGATCGAACCGGAACACCACCGTGCCGGCACCGCGGTAATTCAGCCGCTTGCCGATGCGCAGCGCGGCCTCCCGCAGGAAGCGCTCCTGCGCCACCGGCAACGCCGGGGAAGGCGATTCCGCCAGCACCGCCCGGCTCCCCATCCGGAGGGTGCAATCGCAGACACCCGCCACCCAGATGCTGCCGCGGGCATCGCCGATGATTTGCACTTCGATGCGGCGGGATCCGGGAATGATTCGTTCCTCCGGATCCGTATCATCGCCGGAAGGCGCTACCGCCACACCTGCTTCCGCTGCCAGGTTGCAGATAGCTTCCCGGTCCTCCAACCGGCGCAGCATAGCAGCATCCGGACCGATCCATACCATCTCCAGGCGCTCGCATAAAGCCGCCAATGCCGACTGCCCGGCTGCTAATTCCCGGCCGGCAAACACCGCCTCCGCCCGGCTGGCAACCAGCACTTGCGCCAGCAGGGATTCATCGAAATAGCGAACACTGCCTCCGGCCTCAGGTCCATCACTTGTCACTACCTGGTCAAGCGGCAACGCCTCGTCCGCTTCCCTCACAAATAATGCATTCTGTTCCGGATCGCTGTAAAAAGCGATGGTGCGCAGTTCGGTGTGATGCTCCAGATTATATTCTCGCACGGCATGAATCAACCGCATGGCAGCTTCGCCGCGGCAGATCACTGCAATACGCTCAAATGTGCTTTTCATGACACCTCTATAACCGCTATGCCTCAGTGGTAAATTTTCTCACTGGCCTAGACCGGCCAGTATGCCGGTCTAGGCCTTATCACACATTAAATTAATTTACGATTTGCTTAAGCGGGCTGAGAATGTCTTCCGCAATGGGGTCCGGAAGTTCTGAGGTGTGATATCCTGCCAGGGTCAGGAAGTGGTTTCCTTTGCCGTCGATCACCCGGGCATCAAAGGAGCCGTCCGGGTTAGGGGTGACCGCAGCATGCAGCCGGCCTTTGGCCGCGGCCGGGTCGCCGTGGAATTCCACCCGCCGGATGCCGTGGGGCAGGCCCATGCGCGACTTGCTACCCATTTCCCAGATCCCGGCGGTTTGGAAACACAGTTCGATCAGCCGCGGGGAAGCCAGGGTGATCCGTTCCACCGGACGGTGATTCTCCGGCAGATCTTCCGCGAATGCCCCCATCACCTGCTCGCCGGAACGCCAGGCGCGTTCCAGCACCCGGTACGCCGGACCGTGGAAGTAGAGGCGGTAGATATCCTCCGCTTCCACCGATTTGCCGTTCATCGGCGCGGGCAGCGGGTATTTCGCTTTTTCCGGTGCCGTTGCGCTCAGGCGCACCCGGGCGGTGAAGTGGGTGCTCACCTGCGGGGCGGCCTGCCCATGCAACTGGCGGGCGCCCAGCAGCCGGCAATCCGCCACGATATCTTCCCCATCCAGAGAAAAATTCGCCTGCACCGTGACCGTGCGCGGCTCATTGCGGTAGAATTTGAACGGTGCCAGGAAGTTAACTTCCTCCACCGCCGCCAGATGGCGGTCCGGAAAGAGCAGCCGGGCCGCTTCGCTCAGCGCCTCGATGCCCATCACTCCCGGCAGCACCGGGGTGCCGTCGATCTGGTGATCGTAGAGGAAGGGCTGTTCGCTCGGATCCAGCGTTTTTTCGATGGTGAGACCGCTGTAAAGGCCCATGCCGACAACCCGATCGCTCATGATCCCCTGCGTCCCTGCCTGCCGGGCCAGTTCACTGTTCTCCCCAAGGTCCAGGCCGCCGCTCTCATCGAACTCGTTGAGCATCATGCCCAGCCCCTGCGCCACCACGACTTCCTGGCGGGTGCCGCCGGCGCTCAGCTCCCGGCGGATAAAAGCAATGCCCGCCTCCGGCGGCAGCATATCGATGCCCGCCGCTTTCATAATCGCCGGGATCGAGCCCCGCGCCGCCATGCCGATGCCGCCCCAGGCGGTCCAGTCAAGAGCGATGCCCCGGGTATCCGGCCGGTTGCGGCGGAAAGCGGAGATGCTCTTGCAGAGCAGGTCGTTGGCCGAGCTGTAGTCGGTCTGGCCGCCGTTCCCGAAGCGTCCTGCGATGGAGCTGAACACTACCGCCGCGCCCAGGGGCATATCTCCGAGATTGGAAAGCAGGTTGAACCAGCCGTCGCTCTTGACGTCAAAGACCAGATCGAACTCGCCCGGCGCCTTGTCCGGCAACAGACGGCTGATCTCCAGTCCGCCGGCATGGAGCAGTACGTCGATGCGCCCGCTGGTTTGGCGGACCTGTGACATCACCGCATCCATCGCCGCCCCGTCAAGCAGGTTGACGCTGTAATAGTGGGCGCTGCCTCCGGCTTGCTCCACCGCCCGGATCGCGCTCAACGCCGCATATTGCCGTTCCAGGGAAGCGAGCTCTTTTTCCACCATCGCCGGCGTGGCGCGCTGGCCGCTGTCCTTCAGCCGTTGGAAGATATCTTTTTTGAGATTTTCTTTATCGTTGGCAAAGCGCACCAGATCGGGATTGCCGGGATCCGGCCGCGGCGCCAGATCGAGCAGATGGAACACCCCGCCGGAAGCGTCCGCCAGATCGGCGGTAATCGCCGAGACGATACTGCCGGCCGCACCGGTGATCAGGAAGACGGTTTCCCGGCCGAGGGTCATGCCCGGCCGGCCGTCTTCTGCCGGCATCTCTGCCAGCCCGACGGTCCAGCGCCGCTCCTCGGCATAGCCCACTTCCACCACCCCGGGATCAAGCAGGGTTTCCTCGATCAGCAGATCCGCCAGTTGGGCAGTCTTGCGCGAGGGAGCAAAGTCGACGACCTTCACCAGCACCTCCGGCTGCTCCCGTTTGTAAGCCTTGGTAAAGCCGCTCACCGCCCCGCCCAGCGGCGCAACCGCTCCGGCGGCATCGTAGCCGTGCCGGCCTCCCAGCCGGGTTGCCGAGACCAGGAAAGTGCCCGGTTGATTAATGTGGCCGTAGAGGGTGCGCATGGTATGGTAGAGCAGCTTCACCCGCAGATGGGTCGCTGCTTTCCAATCCGCCAGCTTCATATTTTCGACCGGCGCTTCTTCATCCAGCGCCGCCAGCCAGAAGACGCCCTGGATCTCGCCCTGCGCCTTCCACGCTTCCAGGCGTTTCACCAGTTCCTCACCGGTTGGGACATCCTCGATAACCAGCACCTCCGCACCAAGTTTCTCCAGCCGTTTGATCAGCGCCTTCCCCACCCCGCCCTGATCGGGCATTACAACCACCCGGCTGCCGGTGGTTAGCGTAACACCGCTCGCTTTGCACAAGTTCAACTCCGGGCGCAGGAAGGGCACCGGCACCCGGCGGGGAATGGCGGCGCTGGCTTGCAGATCACCGCGGAACTTCGGCGCGGCGATCTCCGGCTGTGCCGGGGCTGCAGCCTCCGCCTGCTCCCCAACCGGCGCGGCACCGCTGCGCAGATCGGGGCGTTTGCTGTACACGAACTCAATCGTATGGGCCAGCGTCGGGAAGTCGCGCAGTTTCAGGTTCTCGTCGCGGGGGATGCCGTAGATCTCCCGAATCGCCGCAAACACCTCTGCCTGCTTCACGGTGTCGATTCCCAGGTCCGCTTCCAGATCCAGCTCCAGGTCAAGCATCTCTACCGGGTAGCCAGTCTTTTCCGCGATCAGGTTCAACACCGCTTCCTTCACGCCGTCATCTTTCGGAGCACCGGCCGGGTGGCTTTCGGCAGCAGGCTCCGCTGCCGGTGCATTCGCTTCCGGCGCAGAGGCCGGCGTTGCCGCAGCGGGACGCAGATCGGGGCGCTTGCTGTAGACGAACTCGATCGTATGGGCCAGGGTCGGGAAATCGCGCAGTTTCAGGTTCTCGTCGCGGGGGATGCCGTAGATCTCCCGGATCGCCGCAAACACCTCTGCCTGCTTCACGGTATCGATCCCCAGGTCCGCTTCCAGGTCCAGCTCCAGGTCGAGCATCTCTACCGGGTAGCCGGTCTTTTCCGCAATCAGGTTCAACACCGCTTCCTTCACGGCGTCATCTTCCGGCACGCTGGTCGCAGCCGTTTCGGTGGAAGGCGCGGCAGTCGGAACCTCCACCTCCGGCGCCGGAGCCGGGGCCGGAGGTGCGGCGGCGGGACGCAGATCGGGACGCTTGCTGTAGACGAACTCAATCGTATGGGCCAGGGTCGGGAAGTCGCGCAGCTTCAGGTTTTCGTCGCGGGGAATATCGTACAGCGCCCGGATCGCCGCAAACACTTCCGCCTGCTTCACGGTGTCGATTCCCAGGTCCGCTTCCAGATCCAGCTCCAGGTCGAGCATCTCCGGGGGATAGCCGGTTTTCTCCGCAATCAGGCTGAGTACGGCGGCTGTCACCTCATCCTGTGCAGGGATCGTTGAAGGCGTAGGCGCCATTTCCGGGGCCGGAGTAGCAGTGGCAGTAGCAGTGGCAGTGGCAGTGGCAGTAGCAGTGGCAGTGGCCGAGGGCTGCAGATCTGGCCGGCGGTCATACACAAACTGGATCACATGACCCAGCGTCGGGAAATCCCGCAGTTTCAGGTTCTCTTCCCGGGGGATGTTATAGGCTTCCCGCACCGCAGCGAACATCTCCGCCTGCTTCACGGTATCGATTCCCAGGTCCGCTTCCAAATCCAGTTCCAGATCAAGCATCTCGGTGGGGTAGCCGGTTTTTTCGGCAATCAGCTGCATCACTTTTTCCTGAACCGCGTCGCTCTGTGCGACGGACGGCTGAGGCGCCGCGCTCGCCACCGGCGCACTTGCCGGCTGCGGCGCCGCGGTTTTCGCGGCCTGCAGATCCGGCCGGCGATCGTAGACAAACTGGATCACATGACCCAGCGTCGGGAAATCCCGCAGCTTCAGGTTCTCTTCCCGGGGGATGTTATAGGCTTCCCGCACCGCTGCGAACATTTCGGCCTGCTTCACGGTATCGATTCCCAGGTCCGCTTCCAAATCCAGTTCCAGATCAAGCATCTCGGTGGGGTAGCCGGTTTTTTCGGCGATTAGCTGCATTACTTTCTCCTGAACCGCATCACCTTGTGCGGCGGGAGGAGGAGCTGCCGCAACCGGTGGTTGCGGCACGGGCGCGGTCTGCGGGGATGCGGTCGGAGCGGGCGCACTCACCGGCTGCGATGCCGGCACCGCCTTCGCTTGAGCGGTGACCGGCCCTTGATCTTTCACCTTGAGATTGCGCTGCTCGACGATCAGTTCCGGATCGTCATACCCGCTGACCCGCTTCAGCCAGGCTTTCCAGGCCTGCGGATCGGCGATGCGGTAGCGGTATCCCAGTTCCGCCGGCCGAAGGTGCTGTCCGTCCGGCGTGGGCACCCAGCGCAGCAGGCTCATACTGATCTGAGAGCCGAAACCGGCCCCCAGGCGCAGGGCATAACGCACCGGGTAATCGCCGCCGCGGGAGAGGTTGAGCTGCCCGAGGTCCGGATCGATCTCCCGGAAATTTGCCACCGGGGGCACGATGCCGGTCTCCAGCACCTTCACCGCGACTACATCCTCGATGCCGGTCGCCATCGCGTGGCCGGTAAACCCCTTGGTATTGGAAATCACGACCAGATCGGCGCTCTCGCCAAAGACATGGCGCAGGGCATTGACCTCCGCCGCCGCGCTGCCGCCCCGGGCCGGGGTGTAGGTCTCATGGGAAATGAACACCATCTGCGGGGCAATGTCGTAACGGTTGATGCCCCACTGGCGCTCGGCATCCGATACCAGCGACTCCATCACCTGGCAGATATGCGCCACATCCAGGCGGGTGCCGTGGAAAGCGCTGTTGGCGGTGATGGTGCCCAGCACTTCGCAGATCGGCAGGATGCCGCGTTCGCGGGCCGCCGCGGCGCTTTCCACGACAAGCGAGGCGCCGCCCATACCGACGATCATCCCGTGGCGTCGGCGATCGAACGGTATGGCGGCATCCTCGACATTTTCATCCGTTGCTGCTGCACCGGTGGCCAGGAAGCCTGCTCCGAACCATTCCAGCATGGCATCAGAAGTGACATCATCCGCGCTGACAATCACCACCCGCCGGCAGCGGCCGGACTGGATCCAGTCGTTGGCCAGGGTGACGGCCTGGGTGGTACTGGCGCAGGCGGCATTGATCTGGGTGTTGGGCCCGCGGGCGCCGATATAATCGGCAAACTGGGCATGTCCCATCGCCAGCACTTTAAAGAGAAAGCGGCGGTCGAATTTATAAGGCTGTTGCTCCAATTCGGTCTTCAGCGCCAAAATCCGCCGGTCGATGTCGGCCAGGGCGGCAGGTGCCCCCTGCGACATGCCCGCGCGCAGGGTTTCCAGCTCCTGCAGGCGCTCCCGGCGGGCGCGGTCTTCGTAGTAGCGCTTCATCTCATCGGCATAGGCATTATATCCCGGGAAGGCCGAAGCAAAGATCACCCCGGTATCGTCGCGCAGCTCATCGGGCAGGCCCCAGCGGTCCGGCAGCAGGGTGCCCCGGGTGGTGGTCTTGTAGCGCATCACCAGCGGGATGCCGGCATCGCGCAGGGCGTCGATCCCGGCGGCGATTGCCAGGGCGGTGACAATGTCCAATGCAGGTATGCGATCCTGTGGATAGCCGAATTCCTCCGCCAGATCAAAACCTTTGCCCCGGGCGGCCAGTTTGATCACATCTGCCGGATCGTCGATGGTCTCGAAACTGCCGTTGCCGTCCTTGTCCTTCACGATGCGCACGATATGTTTGTCGACCATCGCCCGGCGAATTTCCATCGGAATCTGAGAGATGAACTGATCCCCGCTGAGAATCCGTTCAATATTATCATCGTCAAAAATCTTCTCCCGGCCGGGCAGGCCCAGCGCCGCACCGGTAATATAGCTTCCTCCGAAGTTGAAATCTCCCGGCGCCGGAGCGGTCCCCGGCAGGCCGCCTTCCTGCGGTTGGGCGCCGCCGCGATAGATCTGCATGCCTTTCTCCAGGAAATCGGCGAAGAGGTGGCCCAGTTCCAGGTAGGTCTGCTCGCTTCCCGGCAGCGCCCGGGTCGATTGCGCTGAGGGGAGCGCCGGGCGGGTGGGGCCGTTCTGCGACGCGGCGACCTGTTTTGCGGCGGCCGGCGCACTGGCAGAGCGCGCCTCCGGCGCCGGCTGCACCCGGGCCTGCCCCACCCCCAGACCGGCGGCATAGAGACCGCACAGCGCCTGGTTGAAAGATACCATATCGCCCTGTTTGGGGTGATTGGTACACAGCGCCAGCACATCGTACTCCTTGCCAAGCACATCTTCGACAAATCCCTGCAAGGCCTTCTTGGGCCCTACCTCGACAAAAACTCGAACGCCGGCATCGTAAAGGGTCTTCAACCCTTTTACAAACTGCACCGGAGCAGCCACCTGCCTGGCGAGCATATCGACCATTTGCGGCTCAACTCCCGGCCCCATCGGGTAGGGTTCCCCGGTCACGTTGGCCACGATCGGCAGCGCCGGCGGGCGGATGTTCATCTGCGACAATACCCGCCCCAACGGCTCGCTGGCCGGGGCGACAATCTCGGTGTGAAAGGCGTGGCTCACCGGCAGCAGGCGGGCGGTGAAGCCGGCTTTCTCCAGCGCTTCCACCGCCTTCTTGACCCCATCGGTAGCGCCGCCGATCACCGCCTGGCTGTTACTGTTGATGTTGGCGATCACCACGTACCCCTCGACGGTGTTGATGATCTTTTCGATTTCCTCCAATGGGCCAAAGCAGGCGGCCATCAGGCCGTTGTCAGCCACCGATACTTTCGCCATTTCCGTTCCCCGGGCGCTCACCGCCTTGAGGGCATCGGCAAACGGAAGCGCGCCGGCCGCCACCAGGGCGCCGTATTCGCCCAGACTGTGCCCCATCACCATGTCCGGCGACATGCCGTAGGCTGCCAGCAGGCGGGTCAGGGCCAGATCAACCGTCAGCACTGCCGGCTGGGTAATCTCCGTCTGGCGCAGGGCGTGATCGGCTTGTTTCAGATCGGACGAATCGTCGCTGTTAATGAAAATATAGCTGCTGAGCGGCCGCGGAATCAGCGGTTTCATAATATCGTCGGCTTCCCGGAAGGTGTCGCTCACCAGCGGATCGGCCGCTTGCAGCTCTTTTAACATGTTGACATACTGCGACCCCTGGCCGGTATACAGAAAGGCCACCTTTGGGGCCGGGCCTTTGCCCAGGAAGATGCCCTGGGTGCGGAGCATTTTCCAGGCCGCCGGGTTGTTGCCCTGTAGCGCCTTGTGCGCCTTATCGCATTTCTGCGCCAATTCTGCGGCATCGCCGTAATCGATCACCAGTCGCAGCGGAGCGCGCAGATCCTGTTCCTCCGGCGGCGCCGGCGGTGGGGCCTGGCCCTGCCCGGCCGCTTGATGAACCTTTTCCAGACGCGTTAGGATGGCTTGTTCCGAATCCCCACCCAGCACCAAAGCGCCGCGCAGGGGCGCCTTCAGCGCGCCGGCCGGAGCAGGCGTGGTCGGAGGGGTCTCGCTCATGTAAACTCGGGTCTGTTGATCGTGCTGAATATGGCCGGGGACGAACGCTTCCAACACGGTATGAAAATTAGTGCCGCCGAATCCGAAAGCGCTCACCCCGGCACGGCGAATGCCGTCGCCGTTGGTATCCCAGGCGCGGGTGGCGGTATTAACGTAAAAAGGCGAATTGTTGAAATCGATATTGGGATTGGGGCTGTTGAAGTTGAGGCTCGGCACCAGGGTCTTGTGGGTCAGGCAGAGCGCCGCTTTCAGGATCCCGGCAGCACCGGCGGCCCCTTTCAGGTGCCCGATATTTGATTTTACCGATCCCAATGCGACCGATTGGCGGGGAATATTATATTGGGCAAACACCTCGTCCAGGCACTGCAGCTCCACCATATCACCAACAGCGGTGGAGGTGCCGTGTCCCTCGATCAGGTTAACCTTTCCCGGATCGATCCCGGCATTATGCCAGGCCCGCTGCACCGCCAGCTTCTGGCCGATCGGATTGGGCGCCGTAATGCCCTTGCCTTTTCCGTCGCTCGATCCTCCGATCCCGCGAATAACCGCGTAGATCCGGTCGCCGGCTTTTTCCGCATCTTCGAGACGCTTGAGCAGGAATACCGCTGCGCCTTCTCCCATCACAAAACCATCGGCCCCGGCGGCGTAGGGACGGGTGCCGCTGCCGGAGAGGGCTCCGATTTTGCTGAACTTTACGTAAGTTGAGGCGCTCATATTGGCATCGATCCCGCCGGTCAGCACCGCATCGAAATCATATTCCTCCAGCCCCTCGATCGCGGCATTAATCGCCGCCATCGCCGAAGCGCAAGCGGCATCCGCCACGTAGTTGGGCCCGCGGAAATTGAACAGCGCGGCGATCCGCCCGGCGATGATGTTGGAGAGCTCACCCGGCATGGTGTCTTCGGTGATCAGCGGGAAGCGGTCGCCCACCCGATCACGGAATTCTTTCAGGATGCTCTCCCGCAATTCTTTCGGCAATTCGGAAAAATGCCCGGCCTTCGAGAGGGCCACGGCGTATTCCGGGAAGAGAATCCGTGAAGCGGTGTAGAGATGGGTATCGCCGCCCATGGCATTGCCCAGGATCACCGCGGTGCGTTCGCCGTCCAGCTTGTTTTGGTCGGGAAATCCGTAATCCAGCAGCGCTTCCCGGGCGGCCATGATCGCCCATTTCTGGGTCAGGTCCATGGCGTCGCCGACTTTCGGCGGAATAGGCAGCTTCCACTTCAGGGGATTCCAGTCGAAATCCCGCACCCATCCTCCGATCCGGGAATAGCTTTTGTCCGGTGCTTTGGGATCGGGATCATAGTACAGCGCCGGGTCCCAGCGCTCCACCGGCACATCGGTAATGCTATATTTTCCTCCGGTGAGGTTTTGCCAGAAGGCGGCCACATTCGGCGCATCCGGCAGCACCGCCCCCAGACCGACAATGGCAACCGCTTTATGCGAAGAAGGTTTCATGATGATGATCCTTGGTTATATTTTTGTTAATGGGTTAATGGGTTGATGGGTGTATGGGTTGATGGGTGTGGGCACGTAGGGTAGGGTCGCGACCCTACCCTAATTCTGTTTGTTCCCATTCACCCATACACCCATCATCTCATACACCCATCATCCCATCATCCCTTTCACGATTTATTTCCCGGCATCTCTTTCATACAGCACATCCCCGACAAAATCCATATCGCCCATCAAGCCAGCCTGGGCGCGGAGAATCGCGGTCAGGTTGACCGCCTGTTCGAAAGCGGCGATGTCGCCGGCACTGACCCCGTCGGCGCCGCATACCCAGCGCATGCCTTCTTCCGCTACTTTCATCGCGGCATCGCGGGCAAAGATCCGGCTCAATGCTGCCAGGGCTTCCGGGCTAAAGCGGATATCCGCCTTCGGATTCAACTGCCCGGTTTTGGCGCGCACCGCCCGTTTGGCCATGCTGCCCGCCACTTCCGCGTAGGCGATCAATTCGCCCAGCCGAAACAGCACATGCTGGTTGCGGGTCAGGCGGCCCAGGCGGGATTTTTCCAGCACTTCCGCCAGGGCATGGAACCCCAGGGCGGCGATGTCGCAGCCGCTGCCGGGATGTTGAGCGTGGAGCGCCTCCATCTCCCGGGCTAATTCGTGGTAATGCTGTCCGCGGGTTTTCAGGTGCAGTTGCCAGCGGTCGCGGCAGATGGTCATCTCCATGATCTCGGAAGTGCCCTCGTAGATAGTGGTGATGCGCACGTCGCGCTTGATCTTTTCCACCATATACTCTTTGGTATAACCGTAGCCGCCCAGGGCCTGGATACTGGCATCGGCAGCAAGATTTCCCGCTTCGGTGGCCATATATTTAGCGATGGCCCCTTCGGTATTGAGCTTCTCGTCGCTACTGTCGATGCGTTCAGCAGTCTCTTCGATGTAGGCGCGGGCAGCTTCCAGGCGAGCGACGTGGGGAATGATCAGCTTGTGGGTATAGCCCTGCTTTTCCGAGAGCGGGCTGCCTCCCTGGATCCGTTCAGTGGAATAGGGGATAGCGCGATCCAGCGCCGCCCAGCCGCCGCCCAGACCGAAAGCCGCCACCATCAGCCGGGTATAACCGAACACCAATTGCGCTTGCAGCAGCCCCTGGCCTTCCTCATCCCCCACCAGCCGGGCGGCATCGACGTAGACTTCTTCCAGCGCCAGGGCGGCAGTATTGCTGGCGCGGATACCGTGTTTATCTTCCGGCTTGCCGTGGGTAAATCCCGGCACGTCCCGTTCCACCACAAACCAGCTCGGCCCTCCCGGTGTCTGCGCCAGGATCGTATAGAGATCGGCGTATCCCCCATTGCTGATCCATTGCTTATTCCCGCTGATCTTATAGCCGACCACCTTGCCGTTTTCGCTGACCGGCGTCGCGGTAGTACGGAGGGCGCCGAGATCGCTGCCGGCATCCGGCTCGGTAGCGCCGTAGGCCATCAGTAGACCTTCTTCCGCCACCCGGGTCATCCATTCTTTCTTCTGGGCGTGGGTGCCCCCAAAAATAATCGGATCGCTGCCCAGGAAGGTTGCCAACACTCCGGTGGCCACCCCGATGTCGACCCGGGCCAGCTTCTCGCACACCCGGTAGACATCAAATGCCCCGCCGCCCATACCGTCAAACTCCTCCGGGATAAACAGCAGGTGAATTCCCAGTTCGCTGCACATTTCCCGCACAATCTCGATCGGGAATTCATCCTTCTCGTCCAATTCCAATAGCTTCGCATCCGGCAGCTTGTCTTGCGTAAAGTCTGCGATCGCCTCCAGCGTCATCTCCAGGGATTCCTGATCGATACCACGGCTCATAACTTGCCCCTCTTGCCCTTATTGATGTTTTCAATATGCAGGTTTGTATTGTGCTTTTTTGTGCCCATCGTTGCCCCGGCTTCAGTCAAAGCATTGTGTCCAGTCTTACCGATTAACACAAAAAGGTTGCCACATTTTTCACAAAGTCGATAATCACATAAAATTTATATGGTTATCCGTATTCGAGGCTGTGAAATGGTATTCGGAAGGGGTGCCACACTCTTTCACTCATAGAAATGATAACGCTCTACAAAAGCAAAGAAATCATTACTTTATATCCGTAATTAAAATATGGCAACCAAACAAAGGTGTGGCAGATGTTTTCGGAAAATAATCGTTGATAGGCTGCGCCGTTATCTAGGTGGAAATCCTGGCGCGGGTCTTTGCTCTGATCCGCAACATGATTATCTTTGATTTCAATTGGATAAGCGTGGGTTCGTCGAGTTCAGAAAGGGTGCAATCTAATGAACATTTCCCCATTACCGGTTTGGAGAGCCTGGATGGTACATTTGTATACCGCTCTGGGGCTGATCTGCGCCCTGCTGGCAGCCAATGCCATTGCGGCGCGGGTACCCTTTCAGGCGGTGTTATGGGCCGCGTTGGCGATGCTGATCGACGGCACCGACGGCAACTTTGCCCGGCGCTGGCAGGTCAAACAATGGGTGCCGCAATTCGATGGGCGCAAGCTGGATGATATCATCGATTTCCTCAATTATACCTTCCTGCCGGTATTTTTCGCCTACCAGTTTGAAATTGTGCAGGGAAGTTGGACGGCGGTGCTGTTCCCGGTGCTGCTGGTATCCGCCTACGGTTTCTGCAGCGATAGCGCCAAGACCGCTGACGGCTTTTTTACCGGGTTTCCATCCTATTGGAACGGCGTCGTGCTCTATCTCTACTGGCTGAAATGGCCGGCCTGGCTGGCCGGCACCCTGATCCTGCTGCTGGTGATCCTCACCCTGGTACCCACCCGCTATATCTCCCTCAACCAGACGGTGCCGTTCAAAAAGTTAACGATCGCTTTACTACTGGTTTGGGCGGCGGCGCTGCTCTGGATCATCCTGAGCGATTTTTCCCACCCGGACCCACGCCTGCTCTATGCGTCCCTGTTCTTCCCGGCGTACTACTTCCTGGCCTCGTTGTACTTACACTTCACCACTCGGCGAGTCGCTGGATAGATCAGACAGCCTTTGTATGGAAAATCCGCGGCATCCGCGTTATCCGCGTTCTATTTCATTTTAGCAAATCAAGCGCCAGGCCTGCAAAGCGGCGGCGGTCGGGCTTGATGCCGGTTTGCGGTTCCTCCTCCGGCCAGGGGAAAAAGTAATCGGGGATTTTGAAGCGGGGCAATTGAATTTCCAGCGCCCGGCGCAGTTGCTTCGGATCCAGTGGCACGCCGGTCTGCAGTGCGACAAATGCCGCAGGGCGTTTACCGAACTCCGCGTCAGGCACCCCTACTACCAGCACCCGCGCTACGCCGGCGATCCGGCTCAGGCAGGCTTCGATCTCCTCCGGCTGAATGTTCTCCCCGCCGGAAATAAACATGTTGTCTCTCCGCCCCAGCACCCGGAGATAGCCGTTCCCATCAATTTCCCCCAGGTCGCCGCTGGCGAACCAGCCGTCAGCATCGCGGGCCGGCATCAGGCGGCCTTTCTCGATATAGCCCTGGAACAGCGTCTCCCCGCTCAACAGAATCTCCCCGTCGGCGGCGATCTTGATCTCCCGGTACGGCAGCACCTTTCCGGAAGTCTGCAGTTGTTCCAAATTTGCTCCGGGCGGGGTGGCGGCAACCTGGGAAGCCAGTTCGGTCGAGCCGTAGCTGGTATAGATCGGGAGCTTGAGGGCATGAGCCTGCTCGATCAGCCCCGGCGGGATGGCGCTCCCCCCCAACAGGATGGCTTTCAGCCGGCGCAGCGCTAACCGCCCTTCCTTCCGCTGCAACAAGCGATAAAGCTGAGTGGCGACCAGTGAGACATGTGTCACCGGAAACCGGTCCAACGCAGCTTCGAGTTCCATGCCGGGCGGCGGTACCGCCACCGCCCCACCGCCCAGCCAGGCACGCAGCAGCACCGCCAGTCCGCCGACATGATACAGCGGCAGGGAAAGCAGCCAGCAGTCGTGCTCCCCAAAAGGGATATTGTGATTGGCGCCGAGCGCGCTGAAATAATGGTTGGCCAGGTTATGCAGCACCCCCTTCGGCCGGCCACCGCTGCCGGAGGTGAAGATGATCGTCGCCGCCTGATACGGCGAAAGCGCCTGAGGAATAGATGCAGAGGGCATTGGGGAACCGGCGGCAACCAGATCTTCCAGGCAGAGCGGTTCGGAAGGATAAAAGCCGGCAGGCTGAGGGAACGAGCGGGAAACAATCCATTTGGCACACGCACTGTGGCGCAGCAGTTGGCGCACTTGTTCGGCGGGGAGGCGGGTACTGAGCGGTACCGCCACCGCTCCGCAATACCATAGCGCCGGAAATAACACCCCATAGTCGATGCTGTTCTGGGCCAACACCCCCACCCGCTCTCCGCGCTTGATACCGGCGCCGGTCAGCGCCGCGCTCAGCCGCTGCACCACCTCAGAAGAATCCTCATAATCCAGTTCCTGCCCATCCCCTATCAGCGCTGCCCGCTGTCCGAAAGAGCGGAATATTCCCAAGAGGTCGATCCCGTTTACCATTGCGCATCTACCGTTAACTGCCTGGCATTGCGGTCTGCCACCGCCACATCCACCTGCCCATTAACTGCCCGAAAGGGGTGGGCGATCACATCCTTCGCCAGCCATTTATACGTATCCAGGCCGCAGGGCACATCATCCGGGTTGAGGGCGGCGGCAAGATTCGCCAGCGCTGCCAGACCGATCCCGGATTCGAAGGCGCTGCTGACCACCACCTTTAGCTGCCGGCGCCGGGCCAGCTCCGCCCAGCGGATGCTCTGCTCGAATCCGCCGATCACCCCCGGCTTCAAGATCAGCGCGGCGGTGCCGGGCGGCGGCGAGAAATCATTGGGAAGTATCTCATCAAGGGTTTCATCCAGCGCCAGCGGCAGGGTGGTTTCGCGGTGAAACTCGCCTAACCCGGCCGGGTCGCGCAGCGGCTCTTCGAGATATTCGATCCGGCAATCCCCCAGCATCCGGCCAAACTGCAGCGCTTCCGGCAGCGACCAGGCGCGGTTGGCATCCAGGCGGATCGCAACTGCCGGCGCCAACTCGCGGGTGCGCCGCACCAGGGTAGCCTCCGTCTGCAGATCTTGCCGTCCTACCTTGATCTTGATGGCGCGGTATCCCTCCGCCACCAGAGCAGGTATTTCCCTCCCCAGTTCCTCCGGTCCACCGGCAAAGAGTCCGTTCAGGGACACCATGGTTCGAAATTGGGGATCAAGCAGCGCCGCCAGGGGCTGCTTGGCACGGTCTGCCAGCAAGTTGAGCAACGCCAGCTCCATGCCGAAGCGTACTGATGGGAAGAGTTTTTTTTCACCCAGCCAGTCGTCAAAAAGATGGGGCATGGGAAGCAAGTTCTCCGGGATACTTCGATCGCTCAGACATATCTTCATTTCGGCAACCTGAGTGGCGGCGGTCAGAAAAGTTTCACGATGCAGCCCGGGAAAAGGAGCGACCTCTCCAAGACCGAAAAAACCGTCTTCATCCTCCAGACGGATGATCAATCCTTCCCGCTCGTGCAGCGTTTGCCCTTTCATCACCAGCGGCTTCACCAGCGGCAGGCGGTAGGGGATGATGTCGAAACGACGAAGTAGCATAATTTATTAATCGTATTTAGGGAGCGACTCCTTTTGTAGCGACACTATTCATAGTGTCGCTACAAAAGAGAAAACGCTCAAATTCTCAACTTTATCGCTTCATCTATCCAAATACTATAAATCAATCCAATAGCAACAAATCCGGCATCGTTCACATATAGATTCCTCGGCTATCGCCTTCGGAATGACACCGCGATCCAACATCCACCCCGAAAGCATTCGGGAAACATCCAGCATCCGTCACAACAGCCACCCGATCGAGAACACTACGCTGTACACAAAGAGCATCTTCCCAGTGTCGGCCAGCACCTGGTTAAGCAGCGGGCTGCCGCTGATCCGGAACACGGTTTTGATACTGGGGATCGCCATGAGGAGCACCAGCAGCGTGATCACCGAATAGTGATTTTCCTGATTTTTCCACACCAGCACCACCGGTATCAGGCAGGCGATCAGGATCGAGACCAGATATTCCGCCCGGGCGAAGCCCACCCCGAAGCGCACCGCCAGGGTGCGTTTACCCGCTTCGCGGTCGGTGGTGATATCGCGCAGGTTATTGACCGTCAACAGGGCGGTGGAAATCAATCCCGGCGCCAGACCGGCCATAATCACAGTGCTATTGATCTCCAGCGCCTGAACGTAGTAGGTCCCCCCTACCGCCACCGGCCCGAAGAAAATCAGCACAAAAACATCCGCCAGTCCGTTATATCCCAGGGGATAGGGCCCCCCGGTGTAGAGAATCCCGAACAGGATCGAAGAAAGGCCGATTGCCAGCACCGGCCAGCCGCCCCGCCAGATCAGGTAGAGGCCGACCAGAAAAGCCAGCGCAAACACCAGGATAAACGCCCGCTTCATCGTCTCCGGCGTCACCCACCCGGCCTGGGTGGCGCGGGTGGGTCCCAGGCGCTCACCGGTATCGGCACCCTGGACATAATCGTAATAATCGTTAGCGAAGTTGGTACCGATCTGGATCAGCAGCGCGCCCAGCAAAGCCGCCAGCGCCGCCGGCCAGTGGCCCATGCCGTCATGCTGGGCCATGGCGCTGCCCATGATCACCGGCGCCGCCGCCGCCCAGAGCGTCTTCGGCCGCAGCGCCAGCCACCAAACCTTCCAGCCGGAGACCATTGCTTTCTCAGGCGCTTTTTTCATCAATCCATCCTCATTTACCATTGAAAATTGATCATTCCCCATCTACCACTATCAGGGTCTCCGGGTAAACTTCTTAAAGTCCGGCTTGCGCTTTTCCAGAAACGCATTCTTCCCTTCCTGGCCTTCTTCGGTCATGTAGAACAGCATGGTGGCGTTCCCCGCCAGTTCCTGCAGCCCGGCCTGACCGTCACAGTCGGCATTGAGGGCGGCTTTCAGGCAGCGGATAGCGATCGGCGAGTTGGCCAGGATCTCCCGGCACCACTGCACCGTTTCTTCCTCCAATTTGGCGTAAGGCACCACGGTGTTGACCAGCCCCATATCCAGCGCCTGCTGCGCGTTGTACTGGCGGCAGAGATACCAGATCTCCCGGGCTTTTTTCTGCCCGACGATCCGCGCCATGTAGCTGGCGCCGTAACCGCCGTCAAACGAGCCCACCTTCGGCCCGGTCTGGCCGAAGACCGCATTGTCGGCCGCGATGGTCAGGTCGCACATCAGGTGCAGCACGTGCCCGCCGCCAATCGCATAGCCGGCGACCATCGCAATCACCGGCTTGGGGCAGGTGCGGATCTGGCGCTGGAAATCCAGCACGTTCAGGCGATGCACCCCGCCGTCATCCACATAGCCGGCTTCCCCGCGCACCCGCTGGTCGCCTCCGGAGCAGAACGCCTTCTCCCCTTCGCCGGTAAGGATCACCACCCCCACCCCGGGATTATCCCGCGCCTCCCCCAGCGCATGGATCATCTCCCGCACCGTCAAGGGACGGAAGGCATTGCGCACCTCCGGGCGGTTGATGGTTATTTTGGCAATGCCTTCTTCGGCGATCTCATATTTGATATCTTCGTAGTCACCTGCTTTGATCCATTGTATTGCATTCATGAGAGTTCCTCCAATTTGTTGTTTTTTAGCGATCTAAACGAAAGAAATATATTAGCTGTTCCGTAAAAGCCTGCGGGTTTTCAAAATGCACATTATGTCCGCAATCGGCGATAACTGCCATTTCCACCCGGGGGTTCACCTGTTGCATTTCTTCGGCAATACCGTGGAATTTAACATCTTTTTCTCCAATCACCAAAAGCAGCGGCATTTTGTGGGTTTCCAGACGCTCCCACTGCGATGGCTGCACCCCGCTGCCGGCTTCGCGGAGGGATTTTGCCAACGCCACAGGATCGTTATCCAACCGGCGGGCAAGCATGTCGCTGAAACCGGGATGGGTCTGCAGCGATTGAAACAGGGGTTGGCGATACCACCCCTGTAGAAACGTCGGGAGATCCTCCCGCAGCAGCTGCTGCGCCAGCCGTTCATCATGCGCGGCCCGCGCAGCCCGTTCCGCCTCAGTTCTCAACCCCGGCGAGGCCGACTCCAGTGCGGTTTTCGGGAAATAATGCGGATAGTGGAGGGCCAGATAGAGCCCCAGCCGGCCGCCCATCGAATAGCCGGCGAGGTAACTTTCGCGGATCTGCAGCGAATCCAGCAGCGCGATCAGCGAGCGGGCGGTATTATCCATATCCCAGGATTGATCGAGCCCGCCGGCACTGCCCCCGTGCCCCGGGAGGTCCGGTACCAGACAAAAACAGCGCTCGCTCAATCCGGAAGCGATCCGGTGCCAGTCGCGCCGGCTTCCCATAAAACCGTGCAGGAACAATATCACCGGCTGCTGAGAACGAGGGCCGTATGTCGAATAATTCAGTTTGATCATGTCAGCATTCCGCTTGTTGCGGGAAATCAAAGTTTCAGGTTACACAAACTGCTTTCTTGCCAGTTGATAAAGATATGCCGTCAGGATAATTTTTGCCAGATCGAAGGGCAGGTATTTTATCCAGCCATAATAGAATGCTTCTCCCCAGCTTAAACTCCCCAGGGCGGCGTACAGCCAATGGAACCCGCACAGAAAAAGCACCAGCGAGCCCAGTTCCGCCGAGAGCATGCTTCCCCAAAACGAATTCCAGCGAGCGGAAGCATAGCCGCAAACGGCGGCAACCAGGGGGAAAGCCAGCAGATAGCCGCTGGAAACCCGGCCGGTCAGATAGGCAAACCCGCTCCCTTCTCCGGCAGTAACCGGCCAGAACAGCCCGGCCGCCAGGTAAAACAGTTGGGCCAGCGCCCCGCGCCCTGCCCCCAGAAAGAGCCCGCTGCCATAGACGAAGACGGTCTGGAGTGTAAACGGCACCTCCTCCCACAGCGGCAAGTTGATCTTGGCGCCGGCGGCCGTGAGCAAAGCAAATCCGGCAATGGCAGCCAGTTGAAATGGCCATGGTAAATCGCCGTTGCGCAGACGGTCGAGCGGCGCGGGGGGAGCAGTGAGGATAGCGGGGGAGTTCGCAGGCATCGGGTTATAAAAGGCGGTTTAGAGATTTTGAGTGCTGTTTCTTTTGTGGCCGCACTTTGAAAAGTGCGGCCACAAAAGACAACGGCTCATTCAGCGACCTATAGACAACTAAAAAAAACGGGATATCCGCAATGGAATCCCGTTTTCTGATCGATTAATTTTGTCAACCAAATTAGTCTTTCTTCTTCTGGCGCAGGAGGTATTCCTTCCGGCTGAGGTTGTAGCGCCCTTCACGGTCGACTTTTTTGAGCACCACGTGAAGTTTGTCGCCAAGATTAACCACATCGGTTACCTTGCCGACCCGGCCTTCGCTCAGTTCGGAAATATGCACCAGCCCTTCTTTGCCCGGCAAAAATTCGACAAAAGCGCCGAAATCCATAATCTTTTTCACCACCGCTTCATAGATGGTGCCGGGTTCGGGTTCTACCACCAGGCTCAGCACAATTTCGCGGGCCTGCTCCGCAGAATTGACATCCACAGAAGAAATCACCACCAGACCGCTATCGTCGATATCGATCTTAGCGCCGGTCTTCTCGATGATACTGCGGATCATCTTGCCGCTCGGCCCAATCACCGTGCCGATCTTATCCACCGGCACCATGCAGGTGAGGATACGCGGAGCATAGCGGGAGATTTCCGCCCGGGGCCGGGGAAGGGTTTCTTCCATCACGTCGAGAATTTTCATCCGGGCAGTGCGTGCTTTCCCCAGGGCTTCTTCCATAATCTCGAAAGTCAACCCACCGATCTTAATATCCATCTGGAAAGCAGTGATGCCATCACGGGTACCGGCCACCTTGAAGTCCATATCGCCGAGGTGGTCTTCATCGCCGAGAATATCGGTCAACACCCGCACTTCCGATCCTTCCATGATCAGTCCCATGGCAATACCGGCCACGTGGCACTTGATCGGCACCCCGGCATCCATCAGGCTGAGAGAGCCGGAGCAGACCGTTGCCATCGAGGAGGAGCCATTGGACTCGAGAATTTCCGATACGATACGGATGGTATAGGGGAAGCTCTCATCCACCGGCAGCACCGGCATCAGAGCCCGCTCTGCGAGATCGCCGTGGCCGACCTCGCGCCGGCTGGTGCCGCGGAACGGTTTCACCTCACCGACGCTGAATCCGGGGAAATTATAGTGCAGCATGTAGCTTTTTTTCGATTCCCCTTCCAGGGCGTCGATAATCTGTTCGTCATTCTTGGTGCCCAGGGTGGTAGAACCCAGGCTCTGCGTCTGGCCGCGGGTAAACAGGGCGGAACCGTGGGCCCGGGGCAGGAACGATACTTCACAGGTAATGTCGCGGATGTTATCCATGCCACGGCCGTCCAGACGCACACCCTGGTTAAGGATCATCGCGCGGACTTCACGTTTTTCGATCTTCTCCATGATCGCTTTGACCTGTGCGCCCTGCTCGGCATAATCTTCCCCGAGATGTTCCATCACCGCATCCCGCACCTGGGAAATCGCTTCCCGGCGGGTTTTCTTCTCCTGGATCTGGATCGCTTCCTTAATTTTCGGAAGGGCGAACGCTTCGACCTTTTCATCCAGGCCTTCAACCTGCTCGGCTTCGGGCATTTCCCATTTCTGCACCGGGATCTCGCGGATCAATTCCTGCTGCAGCTCGATGATCTCACGAATCGCCTGATGACCGAAGCGCAGGGCCTCGAGCATCTCCGTTTCGCTGATCTCCTCCGACTGCCCTTCCACCATCATGATCGAATCATAGGTGCCGGAAACGATCAGGTTAATCTGGCTTTCCTCCAGCTGCGGGAGCGTGGGATTGAGGACCAGCTGATCATCGATTTTACCCACCCGCACCGAAGCGATCGGTCCGTTAAAGGGTATTTCGGAGATGCTCAATGCGGCGGAAGCGCCAATGCCGCCCAGCACGTCGGCAGGGTTTTCTTTGTCGCTGGAGATCACGTAAATGATCACCTGGGTTTCATTGCGGTAATTGTCGGGGAACAACGGGCGGATGGGGCGGTCGATCAGGCGGGCGCTGAGGATTTCCGGGGTGCCGGGACGGCCCTCTCGTTTAAAAAAGCCTCCCGGTATTTTACCGGCAGCATAGGTCTTTTCCTGATATTCTACCGACAGCGGCATGAAATCGATGCCTTCTCGCGGGTTTCTGTCACCATTTGCTACGGCCAGCACCATCGTATCACCATAGCGGACCACTACTGCTCCGCTTGCCTGCCGTGCAACTCTTCCGGTTTCAATTGACAGCATACGGCCGCCAATTTCCTTCTCTTTCTTTACAATCATTCTTTCCTCGATCTTCTGATTATCGTCTTAATCCCAATTCCTTGATCAACTCACGATAGCGGTTAATGTCTTTTTTGGCCAGGTAATTCAGCAGTCTTCTGCGTTGACCAACCAGCTTCAAGAGGCCGCGACGGGAATGATGGTCGTCGCTGTGGGTCTTGAGATGCTCGGTCATGTACAGAATACGATGGCTAATCAGCGCCACCTGCACTTCCGTGCTGCCGGTATCATTTTCATCCTTGCCAAATTTTTTAACTAATGCAAGTTTTTCTGCATTGGTGAAAGCCATGGTTTTCCTCCATTAACTTATATGAATTCGCACATCTGTTTGTCTTTTTTCAACTGGGCCCGCAGTTCTTCAATCCCGGAAAACTTCTTCTCCGGCCGCAGGAATTTCTTAAAACGCACCTTCAGTTTCTTCTCATAAAGAGAATCGTTGAAGTTAAAAAGGTGAGCTTCTAATGTCAAGTAATCAAAATCAAAGGTCGGGCGAATGCCAATGTTCATCATCCCGCCATAGGACTGTTGATCCACCTCTACATCCACGGCATAAACGCCTCTACCCGGAACCTGTTTATCGGCCTCGCTCAGTTCCAGATTGGCGGTGGGAAATCCGATCTGCTTACCCCGACCGTCGCCGGGTTTCACGATGCCTTCGATGCAGTAGCGGCGCCCCATAAACCGTGCGGCTTTCGCCACATCCCCTGTCTCCAGCAACTGCCGGATATAGGTGCTGCTGACAGCTTCCCCACCATTGACCAACTGAGGCACCTGGTGTACCGTAAAGCCGTGCCGGCGGCCCAACTGCTGCAGCGCTTCGAAGCCCCCTTCGCGGTTGCGCCCGAAATGATGATCGTAGCCGACCACCATCTCCCGCACCGTCAGTTTATCCACCAGCACCGAAGTGACAAACGCTTCCGAGGAGAGGGCGGCGAATTCCCGGCTGAAGGGGATCACCACCACCTGGTCAATTCCGGCATCGGCAAAGATATCCAATTTTTCCGCAGTTGTGGTGAGGATGGTCACCGGCCCCTTACCCAGCACTTTCCGGGGATGGGGATCGAAGGTCACGATCGTGCTCTGCCGCGAATGATTGGCAGCAAAATCTTTGACTTGCTGAATAATGGCCTGATGTCCCAGGTGCACTCCGTCAAACGTGCCGACCGTGACCACGCTGGCGCCCACCGACCGGATATCCGCTATCGCCCGAAAGATCTGCATCACTGGCTTACTTCCGTCGATTTCATCGCTGCCTGCACCGCTTCGATGGTCATTGCGTCGGCCAGATGGTAGTCGCCTACCCGAGTGCGCACCAGGGTGTTGACATATCCGGCAGTGCCCAGCTTGCGGGCGATATCCCGGGCCAGGGTGCGGATGTAGGTTCCCTTTCCACAAACCACCCGGATGCTCAGGCGGTCTTTTTCCAGGGAAAGGCGTTCGATCTCGTCGATCTCAACCTGTTTATACAGCCGGGGCACTTCCTTTCCGGCGCGCGCCAGTTTATAGAGGCGCTTCCCCTGATGTTTGGCGGCTGAATAAGCCGGTATCTCCTGCTCGATGCGCCCAATAAAACTCTGCAGGGCAGCGTCCACACCGGCAATGTCCAGCTCGGGAACGGCAGCTTCGGCAATCACCTTCCCGGTAACATCCATGGTGTCCCGTTCCTGTCCCAACACAATCTCCGCCCGGTACTCCTTGTCCAAATTCATCAGGGAAGCTGATTTTTTGGTGGCCGGCCCCAGGCAGATTAGCAGCACCCCGGTAGCAAACGGATCCAGGGTGCCGGCATGTCCTACTTTCTTGATACCGGTCAAACGCCGGATCTTATTGACCACATCGAAAGAGGTCCAGTCGGCCGGTTTATGAACGGCAAGAATTTTACCTTCAGTCGGTGAATAAAAACTAGATCTCATCGTCTTCTTTATTCATATCATCCAGCAGCCGCCCAATCTGGCGGGCATATTCCTGAGTATCATCCACAAAAAAACGCAGCTCGGGCAAAAAACGCATCTTTAATTCCGGTGCAATCTCGTTGCGGATAAAATTTTTGGCCCGTTCCAGGGCGTTGAGCGATTTTTTCGCCACCGCCGCATCGCCGAAGGCGGTAAAGTAAATCGAAGCAATTCTGAGATCCGGGCTCATTTTCACATGCGTAATGGTGACAAAGCCTTTATCGGGATCATTTACTTTTCGATCGATCACCACGCTAACCAATTTCTTGACACGGTCGGCGACTTTCTTTTGACGAACAGATTCTGCCATGGTGTATCCTTCCGTTTTCCGGGGTACCCGAAGGTTTCCGGACGTGCATCCGCCGCCTTTTACAGATATTCGATCTGGTGATCCACGATTTCCGCGGAATCCAGGTCATCCAGGATCTTGAAAATCGTGTTGATATTCTTGTCGAGATATTCATAGTCACTGCCCACCTGGGCAATCCCCAGCCGGGCGCGCTGCCATTTATCCTGAAAATCGACTTCTGCAATCGAAATATTGAACTTATGGGCCAGGCGGTCTTTGATCTTGCGGATCACCATCCGCTTGTCTTTCAAAGAAAACGCGCCGGGCAGGTAGAGATCAACAGTCAATACGGCGACAATCATTTTTTCTAATCCGTGTGATGCCTTCGCTTACCGGTCTTTGCTAAGGGTTTGTGCTTCCATCACAATTTCGTAGGCTTCCACGATATCGCCTTCCTTGATATCGTTGTATCCGTCGATGCTCAGACCGCATTCATACCCGGACTGCACTTCCCGCACATCTTCTTTGAAGCGCTTCAGCGAGGCCAGTTTGCCGTCATAAATCTCCACATCATTGCGGATCAGGCGCACATGGGCATTGCGATTCAGCTTGCCGGTCAGCACCATACAGCCGGCCACCGAACCGATGCGCGAGATCCGGAACACTTCCCGGATTTCCGCGGTGCCCAGGGTCACTTCCCGTTCCACCGGCTCCAACATGCCTTCCAGCGCCTTGCGCACATCTTCGATGGCGTCGTAGATCACCTTATAGAGGCGGATATCGACATGCTCCCGCTCGGCCAGTTCTTTCGATTTGGTCGTGGGTCGCACATGAAAGCCGATGATGATCGCCTGGGAGGCGGCGGCCAGGATCACGTCCGATTCGGCAATCGGTCCCACCGCCCGCCGGATCACATGCACTTCCACCTCCTCGGTAGAAAGGCGCTGCAGCGAGTCGGTCAGCGCCTGGGCGGAACCGTCCACATCCGCTTTCACCAGCAGTTTCAGCTCTTTCACATCGCCGGTCTTGATCTGGCGGGAAAGCTCGTCCAGGGTCATCAGCTTCACCTGGCGGAAATCCTGCTCCCGCTTCAGTTGCTGGCGCCGCTGGGCGATCTCGCGGGCCTGTTTTTCATCATCCATCACGATCATGCGGTCGCCGGCTTCCGGCACCCCATCGATCCCCAGGATCTGCACCGGGGTAGAGGGCCCGGCATCTTCCACCCGCATGCCGCGCTCGTTGAGCAACGCCCGCACCTTGCCCCAGTGCTGGCCGATCACGAAACAATCGCCGGTATGCAGGGTGCCGTTTTCCACCAGGGCGGTTGCCACCGGGCCTTTGCCCTTATCCAACTGCGATTCCAGCACCACACCGCGGGCCCGCTTGTCGGGATTGGCCTTCAGATCGAGCAATTCCGCTTCCAGGAGAATTTTCTCCAGCAGTTCCTGCACATTGTGGCCGGTCTTGGCCGATACTTCCACGCATTGATAGGTGCCGCCCCAGTCTTCCACCAGAATATTACGGTCGGCTAACTGTTTACGGATGGCTTCGGGATTGGCGCCCGGTTTATCGATTTTATTGATGGCGATAACGATCGACACCCCGGCAGCCTTGGCGTGATCCAGGGCCTCCTCGGTCTGGGGCATCACCCGGTCATCCGCGGCGATTACCAGCACCACGATATCGGTCACCTGAGCACCCCGGGCACGCATCGCCGTAAAGGCCTCGTGGCCGGGGGTATCCAGGAAGGTGATCCTCCGCTCATCGGGCAGAATCACCTCATAGGCGCCGATATGCTGGGTAATGCCGCCGGATTCACCGGCGACCACGTTGGCATCGCGAATATGGTCGAGCAGCGAGGTCTTGCCGTGGTCGACGTGTCCCATGATAGTCACCACCGGCGAGCGCGGGGTCAGGTCTTCCATATCATCATCTTCTTCGATGGTATCTTCCAGGAAGTCCGACCCGAATTCTTCCTCCTCCTCCACCTCATATCCGAACTCTTCCGACAGCAGGCGGATGGTATCCATATCCAGGCGCTGGTTAATGGTCACCACCAGCCCCAGTTCCAGACATTTGCGGATGATCTCGGTCACCGGCTCTTCCAGCAGGTTGGCCAGGTCCTGGGTGGTAATAAACTCCGTCACCTGAATCACATTCACTTCCACCACTTCATCATCCTGGAGCGATTTGACCTTCTTGCGCTTTTTCTTGACGGGACCGGTATCGCGCATTTCGGCCAGGGTTTTTTTCACCGCGGTGTCGACCTCCTTCTGATCGACCTCCTTCTTCTTTTTGCCGCGTTTCCGGCGGCCTTCTTTTTCCTTCGGCGCGGCGCCCAACACCTCTTCTTCGGCGGTGATCATCTGGGGCCGGATACTGTGTTTTTCCCGTTTGAGCATTTCCAGAGCCTTACGGCGGCGGGCATCCTTCTCTTCCTGAATCGCTTTTCGGTCTTTCTTCTTGCCTTTCTTACGGTCGCGGCGATCGGCTTCACTCTCTGTATCCTGGCCCTCTACTGCCGGCATTTCCGGACCGTCCCCCGACGGTTTGGCTGCAGGCTCATCCTGGGTTTTGATCCGTTTCAGGGCATTGCGTTGCCGCTCCAGTTTCAGTTCCTCTTCCCGGCGCTGCCGCTCAAGATACTGCTTGGCCATGGGATGATCGATAATATCGCCCACACTCGGCTTGATCGGTTCCGACTCGGATTCTGTTTCCGTTTCGGGTTCGACTTCAGGTTCGACTTCCACTTCGGCGCTTTCGCTCTCATCCGGAACGGCTTCCATCTCCGGGGTCTCCGTTTCGCTCAATTCGATTTCCGGGCTGTCGACCGCTTCATCCGCAGGCATTTCCGGCGCCTCGGCTTCGGAGAGGTCTTCCGGCGCCTCTACCTCAGCGGGTGTTTCCGGTTCCGGTTCCGGAGTCTCCATCTCCGCTTCGACTTCCACAGGCGCTTCGGTTATTTCCGGCGTTTCCGGCGCTTGCACTTCTGGAGCTTCGACTTCATCGATCTCCAGCGTCTCTTCCGCTTCCAGGGTTTCCTGTTCTTCACGAATACGCTCTTCCCGGCGCTTGTGAATCTTATCAGCTTCCTTTTTTTCATGCTGAAAGCGTTTGAGGATTTGATCATAGATATCCTGTTCAACCCGCATATTCGGGTTGGTGACCTCAATCCCTTTCTTCTCCAGGAATTCCTTGATCGTTTCAATTGCAAGATTGAGCTCTTTTGCAATTTGAAACAACTTACGCTTTGACTTTGTCTTTGCCGTTACAGCCATCTAAGCTCCTGTGTTAACTTATCGATAAAACCTTTCGCCAGCCCGCCGGGGTGAATGCTTAACATTTTATAACCCGAAATACCGACTAAATCAATCCCGTCCTGATTTTTCTGAACCCGGAAAACCGGGGTCTGACGGTGCTCGGCAATAGCAACGATCTTTTTCAGCGAGTTCTCCGTCAGCGAATGATCGACCAGAACAAAGGCCGCCTTTCCCTGCAGAAGCGAACGCCGCACCGCCTCGAAACCGCTATCGGCAGCGGCAGATTTCCGGGCGAATCCGATGATGCCGATCAATTTGCCGTCGAGTTGAATCTCCCGAATATGCATAGCTTATATATTCAACTGGCTCAAGATCTTTTGCGCCGTTTTCTGTCCAATGCCGGGGATCTCCATCAATCCTTGCAGTCCCAGGGTTTTTAACTCCTCGGCGCTGTGGATACCGGCTTCCTTCAGCCGTTCGATCATCGATTCGGTCAGACCGGGGATCTCCGCAAGATCCATTTCTTCTTCCGCTTCCATGGTCTTTTCGTAATATTCCGACTCTTTGATCAGCTCGATATTGATCCCGGCCAGTTCCTGGGCCAGGTCTTTATTCGACTCCCCGCGTCCCAGCGCCAGCCCCATGTCTTTATCGGGGATGATCGCCACTGCCAGCCGGTCTTCGCGGTTGTAGATGATCCGCAGCGGCTTGGCCGGGGTCAGCACCCGATTGATAAACACTTCCGGTTCGGAGGTGTAGGCAATCACGTCGATGCGCTCACCATTTAGTTCCCGCACCACTGATTGAATCCGCACCCCGCGCATCCCGACGCAGGCACCCACCGGGTCGATCCGCTTGTCAATCGATTCCACCGCAATTTTGGAACGTTCCCCGGGACGGCGGGCCACTTTTTTGATCTCGACGATACCGTCAAAAATCTCCGGCACCTCGATCTCAAACAGGCGAATCAGAAAGCGGTTGTCGGCCCGGGAGACGATAATTTCCGGACGGTGCCCTCGTCGCCGGCGGTTGCGCTGATCCTGCTCCTCCACATCCTCCACCATCATATCCGGCTTGATCACTTCTTTGATCAAAGCCCGCACACTGTCGCCCCGGCGTAATTTCTCATTGGGGATCGACTCCGATTTCGGCATAAACATCTCGGTGCGGTCGACGACGATAAAATACCCTCCGCGGGTTTC
Source organism: Calditrichia bacterium (assembly GCA_020635015.1). Classification (GTDB taxonomy): domain Bacteria; phylum Calditrichota; class Calditrichia; order RBG-13-44-9; family J075; genus JACKAP01. The sequence continues at coordinate 119,089 of JACKAP010000005.1, forward strand.
CTGGTGCACATCGCCGATAACAATCTCGCCCACCCGGGACTTATACTCCTGGTAGACTTTCTCTTTTTCATATTCGCGAATCCGCTGCATCAGGGTCTGTTTGGCGATATTGATCAGGCGGCGGCCGAAATTTTCCGGGTTCACCACTTCGGCAAACAACTCCCCTTCTTCTACTTCCGGGTCGATCTTGACCGCTTCCTGAAGCGAAATCTGATAATCCGGATCGGTCACTTCCGAAACCACTTCCTTTTCCACATAAATTTCCATATCACCGCGATCGATATTGACGATCACGTCAAACTCCGCATCTTCCCCGTACTTGCGCTTCATCAGGGTCATAAAAATGTCTTCTAAGATATCCCGTAAATCTTCTTTATCAATCCGCTTTTCACGGGCGATTTCCGCCGCTGCTGCAACAATTTGGCTCTTCATAAACTTGGTAAACCTCCGTTCAATTTTACCACTTCAACTGCACCCTGGCAGTAACGATCGAGGTCAAGGGAATCCGCACCTCGTCTTTTTTCACTTTCAGCACCAGCGATGCCTCATCTGCCGAGACCAACATCCCCACTGCTTCCAGTTCTTCGTCATCTATTTTATACACCACCCGCAGCATCCGACCGATATTTTTTTGGAACTCCCAGAGCTGTTTTAACGGCCGGTTGACCCCCGGGGAAGAAACTTCCAGGAGGTATTTTCCCTCGATCAGATCATGCATATCCAGCAAATCGTTGATCTCACGGGTCAAGCGGGTAATCTCCGCCATGGTGATGCCGCTGACCGTATCGGCATAAACACCCAGAAACCGGCTTCCCCGCTGACCCCGTAATTCAACATCCACCAGGAATATTCCCTGCTCCGCCATCACCGGTTCGATCAGTGCTTTGATTTTTGCCAGGGTTTGATCCATATCCGTAACTTCAAGATTCCTATATAACAAAAAAGTGGGCTTTAACCCACTTCTTGAGAAACGCGGAAATATAAGCGTTGATAGCCGGGAACGCAAGTGAATTCGTATTTAGCGAGGCATGAGCGACATTGTCCGGAAGCGCGCTTATAAATCGACCGCTTTCTACTTTGATCGTGCTTTACGGTGCCAGGCCCGTGTGGATTAATCAACCATCAAAACCCCTTCCATGACGTTTTGCGGGGAGAATATAAGGCGTTTATCGGCGCGAGCCAAATGGAAATGATTTTATTTCGGGCGGTAGGATAACGTATTGCAAGTTTGGGGAGAGTAAAGGAGGTGAATGGCACGCAGATTTACTTGGCGCGGCCTTCGGCCGCAACCAAATGGTAAATGCTTATTGCTCAGTGCTCAAAGCTCATTGTAAAAGACTTGGTTGCACTACTCCTGCAGTGATAGATTTCTCACAAACGACGTTCGAAATGACGATTTTTTATCATTCCGAGGTCCGATACCTTAGTTTGATCTGCGGAAATCTGCCTGATCTGCGAAAATCTGTGTGCCATTTTTCGAGTGCGCCAGTGCGCTGTGCAGATGCAGCACGCCGTCAAAAATCAGGGTGAGAAAACCCAGCACTGCCCCGCTGGCAGCACCGATCAACGGCGATACGAAGAGCAGAAACAGACGCGGATCGATTGGGGGCTGATTGGCAGGGTCGATAAACTCCGGATAGTGCTGCACATACCAGGGAAAAAAAAGCACCTCAACGCCCGCCGCCAACACCGAGGCAATCAAGCCGATCCGGAAAGCATGGGCAAACAATTGCGCCGGCTGCCGCACTGCCAGCCACAAGGCGCTGATCAGGCCAAGGCCCAGCCAAAGCAATCCTTCTATCCCCCGGGTCCATCCCAAAATAGCTGCTATCCCCATCAGCAATCCGGAGGATGATAGACTCCAAATCAATTTCCAATCCTTCATCGACCTACACCAATTTCATTTTGAGATAGTGATAGCGGCGCAATTCCGCCGCCGACAGCGACAGCACAAAAGAAAGCTCCCGGGCCGTATAGACCGGCAGACCAGCCGGCACATCACTGCGCCCCGGCTCATCGGAATTCACAAAACAGATCTCGCCGTTCAGGGCATTGCTGTACACCCGCACCATCTCCCGCTCCCCCTGGAGCAGCTCGTAGAGTTGCAGCAGCATATCCCCGGAAAATGACGGCGCGGCCGGAGCGGACGGCATCTTCCGGCGGCGGGGTGCTTTGATCATGGCTGCTTCCATAAGGCCTCCTATACATTAAAGTATACTTGCGTTCACCTATATAATAAATCTAAAAACCGGACATGTCAAGAGAAATTTTTAAAAATGATATATTAATGTTCACTAAATATGGATAAGGAAATGGGTGTTTTTTCCCATTTCCTTATCCATATTTCCTCCGCTTGCAATTTTTTCTCCCTTAGCTTAATTTCCCCGGTCATTGGTCATTAACGAATGTGAGCATATCCCGGAGAAATTCAATGTCTCTCTTCAAACAGCTTCACAACGGACGATATATTCTGCTCCTCTTGCTTCTTTCCCCCATTCTCTACGGTCAGCATACCATCCGCGGCACCGTTCGCGATGGCGAAAGCGGCACGACGCTCGCTGCCGCCAATATCCAGATCGACGGAACCTTCTCCGGCACCATCACCAATGATAACGGCGGGTATATTCTGGACCTGCCGGAACTGCCGGCCACGCTCACCGTCAGCTACATCGGCTACGCCACCCGCAGTGTTCGCGTCACGGCGCAAACCGGGGAGATGTTGGACATCTCCCTGACCCCGGTGCTCTATGAACTGTCGCCGATCCTGGTTACCGATGAAGATCCGGCGGTCAATATCATGCGCAAGGTGATCGAAAAAAAACGCGAATGGCGGGCCCGCCTCAATACTTATATCGCCGACGCCTACACCCGGCAACTGCTGGAGAATGACAGCGGCATCGTCTCGATCTCCGAGAGCGTCTCCGAGGCGTTCTGGGACCGGGAAAAAGGATCCCGGGAAGTGATCAAGTCGAAGCGCCAGACCGAGAATCTCTCCTCCGAGAACAACTTTGCCGCCGCCAGCTATATTGCCAATTTTTATGATGACGACATCGAGATCCAGGGTTTCCGGGTAATCGGCCCCACCCACCCGGATGCGCTCAAGCACTACGACTTCAAACTGGTAGGACGGCGCCACCGTGACGACCGGGTGGTTTATGACATCTCCCTGGAACCAAAGAGCAAGCTGCAGACTGCCTTCGTTGGGCGCATCGCGGTGCTGGACGAGGTTTATGCCATGATCGCGGTCGATCTCAAACCAAGCGAGTCGCTCATCTACCCTCCGCCGATTCAGGAATGGAACGTGCATTACCGCCAGCAATTCAGCAATTTTGGGCAGGACTTCTGGCTGCCGGTGGATGTGCGCATCGAGGGGCGGATCAAATTCGGCATCATCGGGCTGAGCTTTCCGGCAGTCGGCTACCGGCAGATCTCCCGGCTGACCGACTACCGGGTTAATGTGCCCCTGCCCGACTCACTCTACCGCAGCGACGACCTGCTCCGGGTGGATTCTTCCACCATCGCTGCGCCCTTCCGGGCGGAGGAAAGCGAGATCATTCCGCTCTCCCGGGAAGAGGAACTCGCTTACCGGGAGATCGACAGCACCCGCACCTTTGCCAAAGCCTTCAAGCCCAGCGGTCCCCTGGCGCGCTTTGTCGACATCGAGGATGATGATAACCAGGCCTCCGCATCCGCCGGCAGCAGCGGCAGCGTGCTCACCCGCTATCTCTCCTACAGCCCGCAGTTGTGGTATCACCGGGTGGACGGCACCCATCTGGGATTGAAGATCAGCACCCCGGAACGCTATTTCCTTCAATTTTACGCCGAGGGCGGCTACAAATTCGATCTGGAACGAAGCGCCTATGGGGGCGGCATCCGCCTGCGCGCCGGAAAGCAGCAGCCGTTCATTTTCGACGCCGGCTACCATCAGGGCTCCCAACCCCGCTATCGGGGTGACAATGCCAGCCTGCTCCTGAACAGCTATACCGTGCTGACCGGCGACGACGATTTTTACGATTATTACTGGAACGCGCAGTTTCATAGCGCCGTTTCCTACCGCCTGCGCAAGCTCCGCGCCACGGTTACCCTGGGATTTTCCAGCGAGGATCACCGCTCCCTGGCCAAAACCACCGACTATGCGCTGCTCAACCCCGGCCACGTGCAGCCGCCTAATCCGGCGATTCCCGAAGGGGTGCTGCGCGCCGGCCGCTTGACCGTTGCCTGGGGCGATGATTATGTGCCCTTCGGCATCGTGGGGCAGAACCGTGCCAGGCTGGAAATCGAGCACAGCGATCCGGCGCTGATCGCCAGCGACTTTTCCTTCACCCGCTACCACCTCACGGCCGACGTGCGCCTGAGCACCTTTTTCCGGCGGCGCATCCTGCCGAACGTCATCGACCTGCACCTGGTCGCCGGCACCTCCAGCGGAGGTTTGCCGCCGCAGCGTTACGGCGTGCTGGAACCCAGCTCCCGCTGGACCAAATCTGCCGGCACTTTCAAGACCCTGCTGTTCCGCCCCTATGAGGGGGAACGCTACCTGGGCATCTTCTGGGAGCATAATTTCCGCACCGTCCCGCTGGAGATCCTCGGTCTGCACGGCCTGGCCCGGAAAGGGATCGGCATGATCGTATTCGGCGCCTCCGGGCGCACCTGGATTTCCGACGCCGCCCGCTCGCGGCTTACCTACACCCCGCGGGTGAGCCGCGAGGTGCACCACGAGCTCGGTTTCTCGGTCAACGGCATCCTGAACCTCCTGCGCGTCGATGCCGTCTGGCGGCTGGACCGCCCGGGATTTTATGCCGGATTCGGTTTGGCGAGGATATTTTGAGGAAATTGTTGATGGGTTGATGGGTGAATGGGTGAATGGGGAAAAACGGACGTCGTGAGCAAAAGTTTTCACCCTTCAACTCATCAACTCATTAACCCATCAACCCATTAGCCCATCAACTCAACATTTTACCTTGTCTTACGTCCCAACCGGTTATAAATTAAGTGTCCAGAATTCCAGGTGGCAGGATGCCGCACCGGAACATTCCTGCTGTCATGTCCGTGTATGATCAAATCTTGGAGAAACTGTGTTCAGCAGATTGAGATCGGTTCTGCCCGGCCTGTTTGCAGGTTCCGCCCTCCTCGGCTGGGCGCTGCTGCTGGCGGTTGCCTGTCCGCTGCGAGGACAGTCGCTTCAGATTGTCGATTACAACTACGAACAGGGCCTTCCCACCAATCTGATCAAAAAAACGATTCAGGATTCCACCGGCTTTATCTGGATCGCCTCCGATGACGGGGTGGTGCGCTTTGACGGCGAGAACTTCAAGGTATATACCATCGGCCTGCCCAGCCGCTTCATCAAAGACCTCTGCATCACCCGCGACGGGGCACTGCTGGCGGTGACCGACCTCGGCATCAGCCGCATGGAAAACCCGGCCAGCAGCGACAGCTTCGCACTATACATTCCCGGTCATAGCGAAAGCAGCGACAGCGCCTTGTTTTATCCCAAATCGGTCTATGAAGACCGGTCCGGCACTTTGTGGATCGGCGAAAACAATGATATTGTGTGCTACCGCGAGGGTAAACTGCGGCGCTATCCATTGGAACGGGCATTTGTCTCGGAAAGTTTTGCCCGGGCCTCACTTTTCTTCGAAGACGAGCGGGGGAGGCTGTTCGCCACTTCAGAAAAGGGCTACCTGCTGTATTACAACCCGGATCACGACGCATTTGAAGCGCTGCTGCTCACCGAAAGCCAGGCGAATGTCAGCATTCATGCCTTGCTGCATCTGCCCGGGGGGAAGATCTGGGCCGGCGGCAGCAACGGGCTATTCGAACTGCGTTTTACGAGCAGCCTGTCCGGCATGTTCTGGAAACCCCTGCCTTTCACCCAGACCGTTTCCGCACTGAAGCGGGCGCCTTCCGGCGAGGTATACATCGGCAGTTGGCGGTCCGGGCTCTACCGCTGGGCAATCGGACGTGAAGGCGCCCTGCCGCGCAAAATCCAGGAATTTCCCCATCAGGTAGTCAACGATCTTTTTTTCGACCGCGACGGGGAATTGTGGGTCAGTTCGGATGATGGCCTGACGATCGTTCACCCCTCTCTTTTCCAGAAAATCACCCTGGACACTCCGAACTATTTCATCCTCGCCCTGGCCGCCACCCCGCAGGGTACGGTTTTCGCCAGTGAAGGCGAATCGGTTTATAAGCTGAGCGGCGAATCCGGGAGCATCGTCTCCGAGCGGATCTACGCAATACCGGACGGGCGCATCGCCAGCCTGGCCAGTGACGGCCGGCAACTATGGATCGGCAACAACAAAGGCGCCGTCATCCGCACCGATCTGGACGGACGCCCGGAGCAGGTCATCGAGCTGCCGGAGCTGCATACCGATGTGGTGGAATCGCTGGTGATCGATTCCCTGGGGCAGATCTGGTGCGGCATCAACGGCTTTTCCGGCGTGGTGCGCATCACGCCCGGGGGCGAGGTGGCCATCTACGGCCGGCCCAAGGGAATCCACTCGGTGATTGTCCTGCTCAAGCAGGGGCCGGATGGAACGATCTATGCCGGGGGCACCGGCGAGAGCAGCTACCTGTATCGCTACGATCCCGTCGCCGACGTCTTCCAGGATCTCAGCCGGCCGCTGCCGTTTAAGATTGAAGAGCGGTTCCAGATCAATGATCTGGCCGTGGCCGGCGACAGCACGATCTGGCTGGCCTCCACCGCCGGGTTATTGCAATTGAGCAACGGACGGGTACGCTTCCCCCGCGGCCTGGGACGGGAGGATCAATCGCTGGCAAAGGCCGTGGCGGTCGATTCCTTCGACAATGTCTGGGTCGGCAGCGAGCAGGGAGTTTTTCGCTATGCCGAGCGGCAGATGACCCATTTCGACCGCCGCTCCGGCCTGCCCAGTTCCACCATCGGCTACCGCACGCTGCTGATCGACGCCCGGCAGCGGCTGTGGGCTGGCACCTCCAACCAACTGGCCTGCTGGCAGGGAGACAGCCGCCAGCGGCGGGTAACCCCCACCCCCACTTTCATCAACATCGCCGCTGATGAGCAGGCACACCGGGAACGCAATCCCGGTCAACACTTTTTTCCGGCCCGTTCCTCGCTGGTGGCGGAATTCGCCGCGCTGAGCTACCCGGCGGAAAAGATCAATTACCGGGTGCGGCTGTGGGGTAAGACCGAAAACTGGTCGGCCCCGTCGCCGGTAAACCAGACCCTGCTGCCCTCGCTGGCACCGGGCGAATACACCCTGGAGGTGCAGGCGCAGCAGATCGGGCATCTCTGGAGCGAGACTGCCCGTTTCCCCTTCACCATTCAGCCGCATTTCTACCAGACCGGCTGGGCATATGTGCTATACGCCATCATGCTTTGGGGGCTGATATTCCTCTTTCTGCATTTCCGGGCCGCCATCATGGAAAAGCGCCGCGCCGAACAGCACGTTGCGGTGCAGCGGGCCTTTTACCAGCAGGTGCTGGACAACATCGACGCCGAGATCAGCGTGTTTGACAGCGACCTGCACTACCTCTACATCAATCCCCGTGCCATTCCCGATGAACAGTTGCGCCACTGGTTGATCGGAAAGACCGACGCCGATTACTGCCGGCGCACCGGCAAGCAGCCGGCTTTAGCGGAAAACCGCCGCCGCTGGATGCAGCAGGCGATCCGGGAAAAGCGCATCGTGGAATTCGATGACGACATCCTCACCGGCAGCGGCGGCCACGAATATTACATCCGGCGGGTCTGCCCGGTTTTTGACGCCCACGGCAAGGTCAGCAACCTGGTCAGCTACGGCATCAATATCACCACCCGTAAGGAAGCGGAGGAAGCACTGAAAACAGCCAAGGAGACTGCCGAGCGGGCCAGCCGGGCCAAGAGCGAGTTCCTGGCCAACATGAGCCACGAGATCCGCACCCCGCTCAACGGGGTGTTCGGGATGAACCTGCTGCTGCTGGATTCCGGCCTCAATGCCGAGCAGCAGGAATATGCCCAATCGATCCAGAAATGTTCCGAAACCCTGCTCAGCCTGATCAATGATATTCTCGACCTCTCCAAGATCGAGGCCGGCAAGCTGGAGCTGGAGCTGATCGATTTCAATTTCCGTGCGCTGATCCGGGAGACTGCCGGCCTGTTCACCCAACGGGTACAGGAGAAAGGGCTTAAACTCTCGGTGATCCAGGATCCGACCATTCCCAATCCCCTCAACGGCGATCCTACCCGAATCCGTCAGGTGCTCACCAACCTGATCGCCAACGCCCTCAAATTCACCTCCACCGGAGAGATCACCATCCAGACCGAACGGCAGGACGACGGGGTAAGGATCTCGGTGCTGGATACCGGGATCGGCATTCCGCCGGAAAAGCAGGACACCATCTTTGCCAGCTTCTCCCAGGCAGACGGCTCCACCACCCGGAAGTACGGCGGCACCGGGCTGGGGCTAACGATATGCAAGCAGTTGGTAAAGCTGATGGGGGGGCAGATCGGTCTGCAAAGCGAGCCGGATGTTGGATCGCTCTTCTGGTTTACGGTACGGCTAAATCCGGCGGCGCAGATTTATCACCGGCCCGCTCCCGGCCGGACGCCGCCGAATCCCCTGGCGCTGCCGATGAACAATGGCCCCCTGCGGGTGCTGCTGGCGGAAGACAACAGCGTTAACCAGAAACTGACCCAGCGGATCCTGGAGAAGAAAGGATTTACGGTGGAAATCGTTAATGACGGGCAGGAGGCGGTCGACGCCGCCCGCCGGCAGCGCTTTGACGTCATCCTGATGGACATGCAGATGCCGCGGATGGACGGCATCGAGGCCACCCGGCAAATTCGGGCGGATGAGGGCAGTGGGAACGGCTATACCCCGATCATCGCCTTAACCGCCAACGCGATGAAAAGCGATCGCGATACCTGCCTGGAGGCGGGGATGGACGCCTTCGTCTCCAAACCGATCGATGCGGATAAGCTGCTGGCGGAAATTGCCCGTCACCTTCGCATGCCGCCGCCGGCAGATTAGGAATCGCTGAGCGAGGACGACATCCCCTAAAAAACGGGCGGGGGATCATCACCGCGCCTGGTGCAGCAGTTGCATCTTGCGCGTGATATGTATCCGCTCCGTCACCAGACGATAGAGATAGGTCCCTCCCGGGAGCGGCCGGCCGTGCAAGTCCCGGCCGTCCCAGGAGATCTCATAGGCCCCGGGCTGCAGCTCCTGGTCGACCAACGCGCACACTTCTCTTCCCAGCGGATCCAGCACGGTCAAGTTTACCTGTCCCGTTTCCGGTACCCGCACTGCGATCCGGGTGTCCGGATAGAAGGGATTGGGATCGTTCTGATCCATTTGATAGTGTTCCGGCCGCACGGCCAGGCTGCTGTCGCTGTGGAGATATTCCTTCATCTTGCCGATCGGGCGGATACTCGAAGCACCCACCTCCCGGTACCACGGCCGGGGATTTTTCATACTGGCAAAAAGGTAAGCTTTAGCGTCATTGCCGCTTTGATAGAAACTGGATCCGTTTACCGCTGCCGGCCGGCTTCCGCTGCCGGAGCACATCATTAGCAATACTCCAAAGAGCAGCACCCCGCCAAGGCAGGCTTGCTTTACGCAGAACATAATCATCTCCCGTCTCCTTACGATGCATAGAATATTTTCTAAACCTCCACAACGGATCCTGTTGCAAAGATTCTGCCAACTCCTGAGTGCATCGAGTGATTCACTATATTGTGAATTGAGTTTTTGGCAGTTTTAAAATTAGCGTTTGGTTGTTGGTCATTGGTAGCTGGCTAAGACCTGTCTTCACCAACCACCAATGACCAACAACTAATGACGGTTTGAAAACGACAAAAGGCTTAATATCAATGCATCCCTTCCCAGCAGCCGGAAGACTACCCCGGTTTGGGAGACATTTCGCAATAAACCTTTTGCCGCTATCGAACCCATCGTATATTCTGAGCGTTATTACCAGTATTTGAAATGAAATTTCAGGAGATATGAATCATGCGGTATTTGACACGTCTAATCGTTCTTGCAATCACCCTGTCGATGTTGAACGCCTGTTCTACCAGCAAGTCTGCCCGGCAGCGGCCGCAGGAGGCCCAAATCCCTTCCGCTGCCGCAACGACCCCGCTGCCGGTCGATCCCCAAATCACCATCGGCCAGTTGGACAACGGGTTGCGTTATTACATCCGCGCCAACCAGCGCCCGGAACTGCGGGCAGAACTGCGTCTGGTGGTCAACGCCGGGTCGATCCTGGAAGATGACGACCAGCAGGGGCTGGCCCACTTTGTGGAGCACATGGCCTTCAACGGCACCAAGCAGTTCGCCAAACATGAGCTGGTCGATTACCTGGAATCGATCGGGATGCGCTTCGGCCCGGACCTCAATGCCTACACCAGTTTCGACGAGACGGTTTACATGCTGCAGATACCGACGGACAGCATCCGCATCGTGGAAACCGCCTTCCAGATCCTCAAAGAGTGGGCCAGCGCAGTTGCTTTCGAGGATGAAGAGATCGACAAGGAGCGCGGGGTGGTGGTGGAAGAATGGCGCCTGGGGCGGGGGGCGCAAGCTCGGATGCGCGACCGGCAGTTCCCCCTGCTATTCAAGAATTCCCGCTATGCCGATCGCCTGCCCATCGGCAAAAAAGAGATCCTGGAAAATTTTGAACCTGAGACCCTGCGCCGTTTTTACCGCGATTGGTACCGTCCGGACCTGATGGCGGTGATCGCAGTGGGCAATTTTGACACAGCTTTCATCGAGGCGCAAATCCGGCAAACCTTTGGCGAGCTCTCCGCGGCGGAAGCGCCCCGCCCCCGGGTGCACTACCCGGTGCCGGATAACGACAAGACCATATTTGCGATTGCCTCCGACCCGGAAGCGACCGGCAGCAGCGTCAGCATCTATTTCAAGAAAGACACCCGGGAGCAAAACAGCGAAGCGGCTTACCGTCAATCGATCGTGGAAAATCTTTATAATGGGATGTTCAACAGTCGCCTGGATGAACTCCGCCAGCAGCCCGAGCCCCCCTTCCTTTACGCCTACTCCGGCGGCAGCCGCTTTAACCGCGATAAAGAATTTTACATTCTCGGCGCCGGGGTGCCGGACAACGGGGTAGAAACCGCCCTGCAAACCCTGCTGACCGAAGCGCAGCGGGTGCGGCAATTCGGCTTCACCGCCTCGGAGCTGGCGCGTCAGAAAAGTGAAATGCTGCGGGGAATGGAACGGGCGTACGCCGAACGGGACAAGTCGGAGTCGCGCCAGTATGCCGCCGAATATATCCGCAATTTCCTGGAAGACGAGCCGATCCCGGGCATCGAATTTGAATATCAACTCTATCAAAAACATCTCCCCACCATCAACCTGGAGGAAATCAACCGGCTGGCGGAAACCCAAATCAGCGACCACAACCGGGTGGTACTGGTGAACGTGCCGGAGAAAGACGGCGTGGAAATTCCCACCGAAAGCAGCCTGAACGCGGTGTTCGAATCGGTCGCCCGGGCAGAGATCGCCCCTTATGTGGATAATGTTTCCGACGCCCCGCTGATCGGCGAGTTGCCGCCTTCCGGAACGATCGTCAAGGAAACCGCGATCCCGGACATCGGCGTCACCGAATGGCAACTTTCCAACGGCAGCCGGGTGATCCTCAAGCCGACCGATTTCAAAAACGATCAGATCCTGTTCAGCGCCTACAGTCCCGGGGGCAACTCGCTGCTGCCGGAAGCGGATTATATTCCCGCCCTGACCGCCGCTGCGGTGGTAGCCCAGAGCGGGGTGGGCGAGTTCAGCCTGGTCGAACTGGAAAAGAAGCTGGCCGGTAAGGTGGCGGGAGTTTCACCGAGTATCGGCACCCTGGAGGAGGGATTGTCCGGCAGCGCCTCGCCCCAGGATGTGGAAACCCTCTTTCAATTGATCCATCTCTATTTTACCCAACCGCGGGCAGATAGCAGCGCCTATTTATCTTACCAATCCCGTATCCGGGCCTACCTGGCGAACCGCAATGCCGATCCCGGCACAGCGCTGCGCGATACCCTGGCGCTTACCCTGGCACAGTATCATTATCGCGCCCGTCCCTGGTCCGAGGCCACCCTGGAATCGATGGACCTGCAGCGCTCCCTGGCGATCTACCGGGAACGTTTTGCCGATGCAAGCGATTTCACCTTCCTGTTTGTCGGCAATCTTGATCCGGCGCAATTCCGCACTCTGGCAACCCGCTACCTGGCCAGCCTGCCCAACCTCTCCCGGAAAGAAAGTTGGCGCGACCTCGGCATCACCCCGCCAGAGGGTGTTATCAAGAAAGCAGTTTACAAGGGGCTGGAGCCCAAAAGCCGGGTAGAGATTGTATTTACCGGCCCATTCCAGTGGAGCCGCCAGAACCGTTACGACATCAATGCGTTGGCCGCGGTGCTGCGCATTAAGCTCCGGGAGACCCTGCGCGAGGATAAAGGGGGCACCTACGGGGTCAGTGTGGGGGCAAATCCAGCCCGCGATCCCCATCCGGAATACGAATTCAGCATTTCCTTCGGCTGCGCGCCGGAGCGGGTGGATGAGCTCACCCAACTGGTGTTTCAGCAGATCGACAGCCTGAAGCAGGCCGGCATCGATCCATCATACGTGCAAAAAGTCCAGGAAACCCAGCGCCGGAAAAATGAAACCGACCTGAAACGCAACGGCTATTGGCTGAACGTGCTGGAATTTTATGATTCTCACCAGGAAAGTCTCCTGGGCATCCTGGAAACCGACGATTACATCGACCGTCTTACGCCGGAAGCGATCCGCCAGGCAGCCGGCCGCTATCTCAATCTGGAAAATTATGTTCAGGTGACGCTCTATCCGGCGGAAGGCGGGCAATAGAACCGGCAGGTCTTTCATATATAATGAGAATAAGCTATATTGTTAATCACTTTATACAACAATAGATATTGAGGTCCATAATAGCCAAAATAGAACGCGGATGACGCAGATTTACGCGGATGACTGAATAAGTTAAAAGACAAAGACATAAAAAAATCTATAACCGTTACATCAGCTTTGCACCTTTTGCAGTAAACCTTGATAGCATCATGCGAAGCATCTTAAAAAAATCCACTAGAATCCGCGTCATCCGTGTCATCCGCGTTCTATGAAAATCTTTTGTTGTGTACTGTGATGATGAAGTGTTAAGACAAAGGATATCAAATGGGAAATACCACCTATATTGAAATGCTGAAAAGCGGCGTAGAGGTATGGAACCGCTTCCGGAAAGAGAATCCCGACGTTCAGCATCCCGACCTCAGCTATGCCGAACTTAGCGGCTTGAACCTTTACTGGGCCGATCTCAGCGGGGCCGACCTCGGTGCGGCCAACCTGAGCGGAACGGAGCTGTTTTTGGCCAATCTCAGCGGGGCCGACCTCAGCAATGCCAATCTGAAGCGCACGAATTTGACCAAAGCCGATCTCAGCGAGGCCAACCTCAGCGGGGCCAACCTCAGCGGGGCCAACCTCAGCCAGTCAAAACTGATCAACGCCAATCTGAGCGACGCGATCCTGGATAAAGCGGATCTGGAATGGGCGGACGCCGCCGGCGCCAATTGGACCGGGGCCTCTTTGAAGGATGCCAGCCTGAAGAATACCGATCTGAAAAACGCCCGCATTGAAGTCGATCCCCTGGCCGAGTCGCCGCCAGAACCGGTATTTCCATCTCAGGCCCCGGAAAGTCCCTCGGCCGCGCCTCCGTCTAAGAAAATACGCTATCTAACCATCACGGTGGTGCTCCTGGCGCTGACGCTGACCTTGTTGTATTTGCTGCTGCCCCGAAGCAGCTACCGCCTGGTGGTCCGGGTACCGGCAGCGGTGAAATCCGACGTGTTTCTGAATCAAAAACCGCTTTCTCCGCTAAAGGAAGACTCGCTCTTCAGCGAGTACCGCCTGGAAGATCAATCTGCGGGAAGGTATGAACTGCTGGTTGAGCCGGCTCGTCTCACAGAGATGAAATCGGTGGCCTACTCGCGCTATAAACCCTTCCGCCAGACTCTGGATATCAGCGGCCCGGATACCCTCTTTCAGTTCACGGTGCACTTTGATACCTTGTATACCATTACGCCGCTGGCGGATGGGCTCTATCCCAGCATCGATCCGGATGGCGAAAAGATCGCCTACATTAAAGATGGCGCCATCACGGGCGGCAGCGCCAATGAAAAGAAGCTTTATCTATTCGATCTGAAGGAGGGCAGCGAACGGGAACTGGTTCTGCGCCGGCGGGATCTGTACCGGGACAACTGGGAATGGGACCGCCCCTATTTGCGGGACAACGGCCGGCATTTGTACCTGAGCGGATTCAACTATAACAGCGGCTATGTGGTGCTTTTCCTGGTCGATACCGAAAGCGGCGCTGCCCGGGAGATCCCCCTCGGCATCAAGCCCAAATGGCTGCATTATCTGCCGCTGGCAGAGCAAGCCGGCATCCTGGTAGACCGGAAATGGTATTCACTCAGTGGAGAAATTCTGCAGGAGCTCCCGATCGAAGCGCCCTATCAGGAACGTTTGTATTATGGAGGGGGAAAAGGGGTGATGTATTACCTGGAGAGCGAGGAAAAACCGGCCAAAAGCTGGCTGAACCTGATGCACTATGACCTTGATAGCGGCGCTTCCCGGCAGGTCTTAAAAGCCTCCTACTCCAGCCGGCCGCCCTATGTTTCATTCTCCCCCGGTAGCAACCGCCTGGTGATGACCGATTATTCCGGTATGGCAATCGACTTCTTTTCCACCATACAGCTTTGGGCCGAGCAACGTTTTGTCAGCCTGACCCAGCCGTTTCTGGTGCGGGAGCGCCCGATCGCCAGCAGTTTCCATAAAATCGAAGCCACCGCCGACAACCGGGCGGAAAAGATCGTCTTCGACTACCAGCGCCAGGTATTCCTGATCGACCTCCCGGCCAACCTCACCCTGGAAGCGCTCCTGGAAGCCAATCCTTCATATTAACATATCAGGAATTTCTGTGGAAATGATTAAAGGTGTTTTTGAGTCCACGGATTACACAGATTTTCACTGATTTGTTAAAGACGTTGTTTATTGGGGTGTTGAGATAAACTCCGCGCTGACATTAATATTTGTTCTTTTTTCAGTGTTAATCCGTGTAATCCGTGGACTAAAAGAAATCCCGCTGAGATATCCAAATCGTATTAACGATCCCGTTCCAGCATCGCATCGCGGCGTTTATTCCACTGCACCCATTCCAGCTTGCCGTCGGCTTCGGGATCGAAGGCCTGCTGATCGTAGGTGCCATCGGGGCGGATATAGATCTGCTGCTGCGCCTTGACGATCTGCACCCAGGTTTCCACGGAAACTTCACTGGGGCCGGCGACCTGCTGGGGCGGGGCCACCTGCTGCGGAGGGGCGATTTGCTGGGGACGGGGCGGAGCCACCTGCCGGGATTCCTGCTGCGGCTGGCCTCCCCCGCTGCCGGCATTGGGCGCCACATCCACCGCGCCGTCATATACCACCACCTGAGTGGTAGTATCCGGGTTGGCATCGATGCGGTAAATCGTGCCGCGCACCGCAATCACCGCCGAGGGCGACTTCACTTTAAAATAATCATCCTCGGAAAAGATTTTGCGGATATTCGCCCACAACTTCCCGATGCCCAGAAAGGATTCCGCCTTGACCGTATTTTCCGCCAGGTTCATCGCTTCCAGGGTATAAATTGAGTTTTCATCGATGCGGATAATATCCCCGTTGGTGAGGGTGATCTCGCAGCGGCTGGATTTTTTAGTTTCGATCTTGTCGCCGGGAAACACATCCATATTGAACTGGGCATAGCTGAGTGAGGAGGTGCCGGCAGGAATGACAAACACCCGGTTGAGCGGAAAAGAAATCTTGCCGACCGGCTCTTTGGCCTGGGCGGAAAACGCCAACAGAAAAATCATCAGGGTTGTAAATATTATCCTGGCAGGTCCGTACATTCTATTCTCCAATGAGTTGTCGATCCCAAAAACTTTTTGCCACAGAGGGCATTAGGTAAACAAGCTTATATTTGCCGTACTTTGCCACCCAACTGAGTTGGTCCCCACGAGAGAAAAGTTAACCATGCATTCTGCTGAATCCAAGTCATTCTTCCCCGGCAAACCGTTCCGATACCATTATTAACGGCAAAAGCCCGCCATACTATAGCGGGCTTTTGCAATTTCACACACCGGTTCCCCGGGGCAAAACATCGAAATGAATGAATGCACGGATCATCTGCGGCATCGGTTGTTACCCATTATCCCATTAACCCATCCACCCATTAACCACTCACTTTATCCGCACAATATCACTGGCGCTGAAGCCGCTGCCGGAGACCACGATCGCCTTGCAGGCTTTACCGTCACCGACGTCGGAGACTACTTTGATCCGGCCGATCATTTTTTCCTCGCTGCCCAGGGAGATTCCGGTATCCGGGTCGATCAGTTCTTCGCCCTGGGAATAGACTGCGAATTCCATGCCCGCTTCCACGCCGCCTTCCGAGCCCGGCTTCATATAGACCGTGCCGTCGTCGTTGGCTTTGATGATCTTGCCAGACCAGGGGATATCCTTCATCGCTTTCTCGATCATGTCGACGCTTTTTTCCACCGACTCCCGGGCGGCCTTGCCCAGGATGGTCTGATCCCAGGAAGTGGGATTGCCGAAATCGATATCCGAAAAGCTGACCCGGTCGAGGCTCTTGGAACTGGATTCCCCTTCCGCGGTTTCGGCCATCACGATCTCGCCGGTGGTGGTGTTGACCAGGCGCAGATCGACGACCGAGCGGGCTTTCCGGCTGCTTAGTTTACCTCCGATGCCAGGGATACTGCCACCAATCGAAGATTTCTTCTCTCCGAATTCCGATACGCTGCCAGTGACGATCAGCTCCACCCCGAGCAGTTTGCCCACCTGGGCAGCGCTTTGGGGAGTGACAGCGCCGCTGAGGCCCAATCCCTGCTCGGCCAGCACCGCATCCAACTGCTCCCGCTCGATCACGGAAAATTTACCACTTTTCACCAGGCTGGTGACCAGCATATCGGCGATTCCCCGGCCGATATTATGACCGTAACGGGCCCGGTCTTCAAAATCGACCACTGCCACCCGCTTTTTCAGCCCCTCCAGCTTCTGGGCATAGAGCCCCGGGGCCAGCATCAATACGGTCAACATCAGCAAAGCGCTTATCCGGTATATAAACAATCTCATCGATATCTCTCCCTTCGGTTTTACAACGTTTACCACAATTAATCTTACCATTTCTTCATTTTGCCACAGAGGCACAGAGAACACAGAGTTTGGCAGTTGTCTTTCCTCTGTGAACTCTGTGCCTCTGTGGCCAACAAGACATATATTCCGTCAGAATCAATTCCAATCTCGTGCTACTGATCGGCGGCCATATTCAGCTTCACCACGATCATATTCTGTGACACGTTGATGATTTCCACCTGATAGGGGGAAAAATCCTTCAGTGCCAGCTCTTCAGCGATCTGATTGGTACTGGCGCGGGCCTCCAGTTCCAGCAGGGCAGTGCCGCCGCTGAAGTCGCGCTGATAGATATTCTGCACCCCGCGCACGTAAGACTGGAGCATGTTTTTGAATTTCAGCAGATCGTTAAAGCCGGGAATATTCATCACCCGCATCTGAATGCTGGCACTGGAATAGACATCCTTCTGCCAGGCTTTGAGAATTTTTGCCATCAGCTCTTCAGCGGCCATGCCGGCGGCTTTTTGCAGCGCCTGGGTGCCGCCGGTCATCTGATCGATATGCACCGCCGCTCCTTGCTTGGAGACCACCGCAATAATATTACCGTCATCAGCGCGCACCGCCCGCAGGTTCATGGTGGCCTGGCAGGAAACCAGCCCGGCATCCCGCACCACCTTGGCGCCGCCGGAAGCCGGCTTGGAGATTGCCGTGCCGATGATCAGCACCTCCGCACCGCTCTCCTGGGCAATCGACTGGGCGGCGGCGGCATCGCCCTGGATCGCCGCCAGCACCGCCTCCTTGCGCAGCTTGTTGGCCACCACGTTCTGATCGACAAAGCTGAAACCTTTTTCAATAAACTTATTGGTGAATTCGGTCGCAGTGGTGTTCATATCGACATTGTAATACCCGTAGTGCGTGCCCATATTTTTCTCATCGATCAGCACCATCATGCGCGGTTTGTTTTTTTGCCCCATCAGCAGGCCGATGGCGGCGAGGTCGCTCTCCAGGTTGGATTTCTTCACCACTGCCCGGATGGTCACCTCCACCACATTGTTGCCGCGGTTGCTTTCACCGATTTTCTGATAGGATTTCACATATCCCTGAGTGCGGTTATAGATGCGGTCTTCCACCAGTTGGTAATTTTCCACCAGGGTATTGGACTGGATCATGGTGCCCACTACCTGCTCCACTGCGTTGCGCAAGGCGCTGGCCAGGGCATCGTCGGATGCTTTGGCTTCGTCTCCGGCGATGATGGCGCCAAGGCCTTTGGCGATCACTTCCTGTTCATCATCGCCCCCCTGGGCAAAAAGAAAAGCGCTTCCCAGCAGCAGCGCCAGCAGCAGCATCTGCGGCATCTTCATCAATGTTTGCATCTTCATGGCATCGGTTCTTTACATTTTAGGTTAACAGTTCCGCCTCTATCCCTGGCGAATTTGCCGGCAGAGGGGTCCAAAAAAATGGCTTTTCCCCGCAGAGAAAAGCCATTTTGAAAAACAATTACAGGTCTGCCTTAAGCTTCCGGATGATGTTCAGGGCATCTGCTCCCGGCACCCCGTTGAGGGGTCGGAAGGTGCCGTCATCATATCCCGGGATCAGATTGCGGCTGCTGACCACCATCACCGCGTTGAAGATCGGGCTGGTGTTGTTCACATCGGCAAACGGCGAGGTGGTGCCGAAGAACTTGGTCTCCAGGCCGGGATCGTTCCAGTATTTGATCATAAACTTTTCCAGCAGGCGGGAAAATTCGGCACGGTTGACATTCTCATCCGGATTAAAGTTGCCGTCGGGCATGGTTTCCATGGCTCCTTTTTCCAGCACTTCCTTGATGAAGGAGCGGGCCCAGTGATCTTCCGCCACATCCGGCGGCAGGCCTTCATTGGCGGCCGGGGCCTCGCGTTTGCCCATCACGCTCTGGGAGGGGGGACGGAAACCGGATTGGCTGGCCTTGGGGGCTTCGCGGAAGATCTTATCCAGGGGCAATTCCAGGGCGAAGAGCACCGCCACGTCGGAGCGGGTGATCTCTTTCTGGGAAGCGATCTTCTTCAGTTCCGGGCGCTGGCCGGCGATCGCGGTCTTGTATTTGGCCAGATCTTTGATCGCCTTGTCCGCTTTCATGTTCAGCTTGTCGATCTCCAGCACCCTCTGGTAAGTCGACTGCGCATCGTCATACATGTCGGCTTCTTTGTAGATATCGCCCAAAGCCAAATGGGCCTGCACATTGGCGGCCTTTTTATCCGGCATGGTGGAACCGGGGATATCCTTGATCGCATTGTTGGCTTCCTTGATGGCATCCTTATAATTGCCTTCTTTGGCCATCACCCGGGCACGGGCGACCTTGGCCAGCGACCATTTGCCGTCGAGGTCCAGGGCTTTGTCGGCCGATTCCTTGGCCTTTTCCACATTGTCCTGCTCCAGATAGACCCAGGAGAGACCTTCATAAGCCGGAGCGTACTTCGGATCCAGGCTGATTGCCTGATTGAATTCGTAGGTCGCGTCGCTAAGCTTATCTTTGTTAAAGAGATCTTTGCCGCGCTGATAGTGAATATCCGGGCTATCCACCACAGATTGGGCCTTGCGGCCCTGCTCGGTGCTGCCGCAGCTCATCAACATCAGCAAAACGGCCATCGAAAAGAGCGTTACGAACATTTTTTTCATCTTATCACCTCGTTAATAAACAATGAGCGCCTGATGATTTAAAATTTCGCTTAGTCCAGAATAATCATGACCTTGCACTGCTCCAGGAAATTCATATTGGCCGCTGCGCCGCGGATCATCTGGGCGTCGTTGTTGCTGATGACCACGTCGGTCTTGTTGGCCCCTTCCACTCGCAGGGCTTTCACCACCAGGGGATTGCCGGCCACCCGCTCGTTACTGCGGGCGCGGTTGAGGTCTTTGTCGTAACCGACGACGCCAACCTGCACTGCATAATCGCGGCTGACAAAGCCGGTGCCGTAGACTTCGTTGCCCATTTCATCCAGCACTTTCGGTCCCAGGGCGGGACGGGCGCTCAATCCGGTCGCATCGATCACCAGACCGCTATAGACCACATTCTGGGGCGCTGCCGGTTGCCCTTGCCAGCCGGGAGAATTATAGCCGGGAGGCTGCTGGCCGGCCGGGGGCAGGCCACCGGGAATTTCCGACAATATCTCATAGAAAGACGAAAGCGGCACTTCCACATCCACTTCGATGTCGCCGGTCGACATATAACGGGTATCCACCACCCGGAAATTGCGGATGATCCCACTCACCTGAGTTTCGATCCGGTCGCTCATCACCATGGCGTTTTCCACGGTGGTCTTTGAATCGAGGTACATCCCCTTTACGATCTGCAACAGGTTTCGCAGCGCCACCACCTTCGCCGCCTCTATGGCACCTGCCCGCTGGGCGCCGGGAGGCATGTTCGGGTTGGGAGCGCCGTAACCGGTCGCGCGTACAATCTGATCGCTCCAGTTAACACCTCCGACATTCGGCGTATGCTGATAGTACTGGGCCCAGACTAAATTCCCTGTCAATACCACCATTGCCAGCAAAACAGACAAAATTCGTTTCATAACTATCCTCCAAAAAGTTATTAATGGCGGCTAAAAATACCCCATCCATTCTTAGATTACCGTGATGTTAATCAACATTATAAGGAAAGGAAGGCAGACATGTATATGAACAGGTAACATATCACTATGTATTATGTAGGTAATTGAGCGGGAAACGGGATTCGAACCCGCGACCCTCAGCTTGGGAAGCTGATGCTCTACCAACTGAGCTATTCCCGCTAATGATCACCGACAAATTTAAGTTGTTTTGATTTCACTGTCAAGCGATGTTATTGTTTTGTGGATATTTGCTCACTGCCGCTTGCGATGTTTGTTCGCTTCGCTCACGATGTTTGCCTTCGGCGTCATTGGCGCTGAACGCGCCATTGGGCCATCGGCCGTCATCCAGCACCCAGCATCCAGCACCCAGCATCCAGCATCCAGCATCCAACATCCAACATCAAAAAAATATCCTTCACCCTCAACTTTTTTGTTTCAACCGCCAATTTTGATATTATATTAAAGGTTAAGAGGAATACGTTAATTCGCCCCGCGTTAAAAAAAATACTTTTAAAATGTGATCTCCCGCAAGTCAAAAACTGCTAAATTTCTTTAAATTCGCCGATTTTTTCTTTGACAAAGGCCCTTCCGTTTATTATATTCATCTTGCCATTATTGATCTACTACACTGCTTTTTCTAAGTTTAACTAACCAAAAGAGGTCTTGAATGGGGCTTGAGCTACGTTCTACCCGAGTGAGTCATCGCTTTTCTCTGGAAAAGTATCTGGATGAGATCAGCCAGATCCCGTTGTTGACGCCGGAAGAGGAGATTCTCTATACCCGCCGGATCAAACAGGGGGATATCGAAGCGCTGAACAAGTTGATCCGGGCGAATCTGCGCTTTGTGGTAAAGGTTGCAAAGGAATACCAAAACCAGGGCTTGCCCTTGACGGATCTCATTAATGAAGGGAATCTGGGCCTGATCAAAGCGGCCAAACGTTTCGATGAGACCCGCGGGTTCAAGTTTATCTCTTACGCTGTCTGGTGGATCCGCCAATCCATCCTCAAATCCCTGGCGGAATACTCCCGGGTGGTGCGCCTGCCCCTGAACCGGGTTGGCCTGATCAGCAAAGTTAATCAACTGGTACGCAATCTGGAGCAGAAGTACAACCGGGAACCCTCCTACGAAGAGATCTCCGACGAACTCGAGATCTCCATTCCGGATATCTCCGAAGCGATGAGCAGCAGTGCCTTCCACGTATCGTTAGACCAGCCGATCCACCGCTCTGAAGACGGCACCATGAAGGAAATTATCCGCAATCCCGACAGCAAGATGCCCGACGGCGACCTGGTAAAGGAATCCCTCAAGCAGGAGATCCGCCGAGTGTTGAAATCGCTGACCCCGCGGGAGGAGAAAATCATCAAAATGTATTTTGGGGTCGATTACGAACGCCCCTACACCCTGGAAGAAATCGGCGAACGCCTCAAGCTGACCCGGGAACGGGTGCGCCAGATCAAAGAGCGCGCCCTCATCCGGCTGCGCCACCAGTCGCGTTCCCAAAACCTCCGCCTCTTCCTATAAGCCATTTTCCCCGACATTTTTTCGACAAGCCAAGCTGCATTTTTTCGAATTGAAAAAATGCAGCTTGGCTTTGTGACAGAGCCAACGATTGATTATATTGTCGCTTTACTTATTCCAGTCGCTATTTCGTAAACGGCAAGCATATCAACCTCGGAGGTTACACTATTGAAAAATCTTATGACCAGCGTTTCCGGCGTACGCGGGATTGTGGGGGACAGCCTGACCCCGGAGACTATCACCAAATACGTGCACGCCTTCGCCTATCCCCTGGCCGGGGATAAGATTGTGGTCGGCGGCGACCCCCGCGTCAGCCAGGCGTTTATCCGTCCGCTGGTGAAGGCGGTGCTGATCGCCAGCGGCTGCCAGGTGATCGACATCGGCATCACCCCCACCCCCACGGTGCAACTGGCAGTGGAGACGCTCCACGCCGCCGGCGGCATCGCCATTACCGCCAGCCATAACCCGGTGCAATGGAACGGCCTGAAGTTCATCGGAGGCGATGGGCTTTTCCTCCCGGAAAAAGCGGTCAAGGCCCTCTTCCAGCGCGCCGACCGCCGCCAGCACCATTACGCCAACTGGAACGAACTCGGCGAAGAAACCCCCTACCCCCATGCGGTCGACGATCACCTGCAGAAGATTTATGATCTGCCCTACATCGACGTGGAGCTGATCCGCAGCAAAAAATTCAAGGTGGCGCTCGACTGCGTCAACGGCGCCGGGGGGGTGATCATCCCGAAAATGCTCGAGCACTTCGGCTGCGAGGTGATCGGGCTTAATCTGGAGCCCAACGGCATCTTTGCCCATACCCCGGAGCCGGTGCCGCAGAACCTCACCGACCTGGCCCAGGTGGTGAAGGAACAGCACGCCGATCTCGGGATCGCGGTCGATCCCGACGTCGACCGCTGTGCACTGATCGGCAATGACGGCAATCCCCTGGGTGAGGAGTACACCCTGGCCCTGGCGATAAAGTTCTACCTCAGCAAAAAGCTTGGCCGGGTGGTGATCAACCTCTCCACCTCACGAGCGGTCGACGACATCGTCAAATATTACAATTGCGAACTGACCAAAACCAAGGTGGGCGAAATCAACGTGGCTGACAAGATGCGTGACATCGGAGCGGTGATCGGCGGCGAAGGCAACGGCGGCGTCATCCTGCCGGACATCCACCTCGGCCGCGATGCGCCGGTAGCGGCGGCGCTGACCCTGCAGTATCTTGCCGAACAGGGCACCTCTCTGACGGAACTGAAGCAGAGTCTTCCCCAATACTATATCCTGAAGGACAAGGCGCCGCTGGGCGAGGTGGACCCGGATGATGTGATCGCCTACCTGGGCAAGCAGAACCAGGACAAACAGCTCGATTACCTCGACGGCCTGCGCATCGACCGTCCCGATGCCTGGATCCATCTGCGCAAGTCGAATACCGAACCGATCATGCGCATCATCGTGGAGGCGCGCACCCCGGACATCGCCTGGCATATCCTCCAGGAAACCAAGGAGATGATCGCGCAGGTCAAGACGGGCTAAACACCTTATAAAGCATTGCTTCACGGTAGCCTTTCGCGTATATTTCAATTTACGCTCATACTGAGGACCGTGTAATAGGGAGAATTTTGTATGGGGCATGGGGCATGGTGTATTACAGTGCGGGTGTCGGAGCATGCGCTTGCACATTACGGCGCCATGCCCCATGCCCTTTGCCCCATGCAATAAAACTTTCCATAAACTTTTTCCGGAATTCCCATGACACCCTACGAAATCATTTCCCAAAAGCGCGACGGAAAGCCGCTGAGCGATACGGAAATCGACTTTTTTATTTCCTCCTTCATGTCTGGAAAAATTACCGATTACCAGATGACGGCCCTGCTGATGGCCATCTACATCCGGGATATGGACAGCCGGGAAACCTCGGCCCTGACCCGGGCTTATATCCGCTCCGGCGAGACCATCGACCTCTCCGCCGTCTCCGGGCGCAAGATCGACAAACATAGCACCGGAGGGGTTGGCGACAAAGTCTCGATCATCCTCGCCCCGCTGGTGGCCAGCCTGGGGGTGGCGGTGCCGATGATCTCCGGGCGGGGACTGGGCCATTCCGGAGGCACCCTCGACAAGCTGGAATCGATCCCCGGATTTCGCACCGATCTGCCGGTGGCGCAGTTCCGCCAACTGGTGCAGCAGCACCGCCTGGGGCTGATCGGCCAGACCCGCGACATCGTCCCGGCCGACAAGCGCATCTACGCCCTGCGTGATGTCACTGCTACCGTCGATTGCATCCCGTTGATCTCTGCCAGTATCATGAGCAAGAAGATCGCCGAGGGCATCGACGGCCTGGTGCTGGATGTAAAATACGGCAACGGCGCCTTCATGAAAGATGCGGCACAGGCGGAACAACTGGCGCACAGCCTGATCGCCATCGGGCGGGAATTCGGCAAGGAAGTAGTGGCGCTCCTGACCTCGATGGAACAGCCCCTGGGGAACGCTATCGGAAACTGGCTGGAGATTCGTGAATGCCTGGACTGCTTCCAGGGGAAGGGGCCGGAAGACCTGATGGAGGTAACCCTGGCCCTGGCCGGCGAGATGCTGCAGTTGGGCGGTGCCGCCGATTCGGCAGAAGATGCCCGCCGCCAATGCCAGGAGGCGCTGCACAGCGGGCGGGCCTTCGACAAGTTCCTGGATATTTGCCGGGCGCAGGGGGCGGATACCGCCTGGCTGCGCGATCCGGCACAGGTGCCGCCGGCCGCGGAACGCCGCACCCTGGCGGCCGGGCGCAGCGGTTACCTCAGCCGCATGGATACCTTTGCCATCGGCATGGCCTCGGTACAGCTGGGCGCCGGCCGGTTGCGGGCGGAAGACGATGTCGATCCCCTGGCGGGTATTGTACTGCACAAAAAACTGGGCGATCCGCTGCAGGCGGGCGAAGCGCTGCTGGAGATCCATACCCGTCGCGCAGACACCTGCGATCCAGTGCTGAAACGCCTGGAATCGGCGATCACGATTGCCGACGCGCCCCCGGAAATTCCTCCGCTGATCCTGAAAAAAATGTCGTCCTGAACCCGAACGGGCTTTCGCAAGCTTACCTTGCAATGGTATTGGCAAAACATTATATTTGTCAGTTCAATTAATCCAGCTCGTCGGTTCTAAAGATAAAGGAAGCGGTATGCAATTTGATGTAAAAGAAGTGGATTCCATCAAGCGTCAGGTGACGGTGACGATGGATCCGGAAGAACTGAAACAAATCGAAAACAACCTGCTGCGTAAACTTCAGAAAACCGCCTCGATACCGGGGTTTCGTAAAGGGCATATCCCGCTGGGATTGATCCGGAAAAGCTACGCCGACACCATCCGCCTGGAGGTGCTGGAGACTGCGATTTCCGAAGGTTACGATAAAGTGCTCCATCAGGTAGATTTTTCCCCGATTGCCCAGGGTAAAATCTCCGAAGTGAAATTTGAAGACGTAGCGTCCGGGCTGACGTTCGAGATCGAATTTGAGATCCAGCCGGAAATCGAGTTAAAAAAATACCAGGGACTGAAAGTCGAAAAGCGCGTGATCAAAGTGACTGAGGAGATGGTCGACGAGGAGTTGGAAGGCATCCGCCAGCGCTTTGCCACGGTGAAGCCGGTGGAGAAAGCCCGGGAGGGGGATATCATCCGCTTCAACGCTCAGTTGCTCGGCGAAGGCGATGTGCCGGTGATCGGCCGTAAATTTGAGGATGTCGAAGTGGTAATCGGCTCCGGAGAGTTTGATCCCGATCTGGAGAAGCAAATGATCGGGCTGGAATTGGACCAGGATGCCGTCGTACAAAAAATCACCCCTCCCCCGCCCGACCGCCAGGATGCCCAGCCGGAGGTGGAACGGTACGAGATTACCGTCACCAGCCTGGAGGAGCGGGAACTGCCTCCCCTGGACGATGAATTGGCAAAAAATCTCCAAGATGAGAAGATCGAAACCCTGGAGCAGTTGCGCACGGTGCTGCGCGAGAATATCCAGTCCGCCCTCGACCGGCGCAGTGAAAGCCTGCTGAACAACAACCTGATCGATGAATTGCTCAAGGAAAATCCCTTCGATGTGCCGGAGGCAATGGTGGAGAACTATCTGCAATACGTGCTGGAAGATCTCCGCCAGCAATACAAAGATCAGAAGATCGATGAAAATATCGTGCGCCAGCGCTATCGGGTGGATGCGATCCACGCCATCCGCTGGCATCTCCTGCGCCGCGCCCTGGTGAAAGCAGAGAACCTGACCGTCAGCCATGAGGATGCCTACGAAGAGATCGACCGATCATCTTACAGCGATGAAGAGAAAGATACTTTTAAAAAGAATCATGACCTTGTGCATCGCGTCATGGATGATCTGCAGGAAAAGAAGATCTTAGACTTCCTGAAAGACCATGCCGAGATTTCCGAGGTGGAGGAAACTCCGCAGGAAAAAGAGAGTTAATGATGGTATAATACGTTAATGGGTTAATGAGTTGATGGGTGAATGGGTAGGAGCGAATCGCGATGTTCCCTCCTGCGAATTTTTAACCCATTAACTCATACCCCCATTAACCCATACACTATTTGTTTAAAATTTTCAATTGATACTGTATAATGGGAGAAAGCAACATGGCTTTAATACCAATGGTAATCGAACAATCCGGTCGTTCCGAGCGCGCCTACGACATCTATTCCCGCCTGCTGAAAGAGCGGATCATTTTTCTCGGCACTCCGATCGACGACATGATCTCCAGTTTGATCATCGCCCAGTTGCTGTTTCTGGAGGCGGATGATCCGGAGAAAGATATCTATCTCTATATCAACAGCCCGGGAGGATATGTGACTGCCGGCATGGCGATCTACGACACCATGCGCTATATCCGCCCGGATGTGGTGACCACCTGCATGGGCCAGGCCGCCAGTATGGGTGCGATCCTGCTGGCCGCCGGCACCAAGGGCAAACGCTTCGCCCTGCCCAATTCCCGGGTGATGATCCACCAGCCGATGGGCGGCGCGGAAGGCCAGGCATCGGATATCGAGATCCATGCAAAAGAAATCTTGAATATGCGCCAAAAATTAAATAACATATTGGTCGACGCCACCGGCCAGGATATCAAACGGATTGAAAAGGACACTGACCGCAACTTCTTCATGTCGTCACAGCAGGCGTTGGAATATGGCATCATCGACGAAATCCTGGTGAACCGCGGCAAAGAGGCGGACAAATCGGAGTCGTGATCCCGGGAAAAACCGGATAATTGACAACAATCCAAACGAACAAAGACGGACGGTATGGCAAACAAAGAATTTTTTGAACATGAGACCCACTGCTCCTTCTGCGGCCGCCGCGCCACTCAGGTAGCACAATTGGTGACCGGCACTTCCGCCAGCATCTGCGATCAGTGTATCCACAGCGCGAATGAGATCCTGCGCAACTCGCGTTATTCGCAATTTCAAAAAGGCGAATTCACCCTTCCCAAACCGAGCGAGATCAAATCGTTCCTCGATCAGTTCGTGATCGGTCAGGAAGAGGCCAAGATCGCGATGTCGGTCGCGGTGTACAACCATTACAAGCGCATCTCCCTGGAGGGGTTTGACGACGATGTGGAGATCGAAAAAAGCAATATCCTCTTCATCGGTCCCACCGGGGTGGGCAAAACCCTGCTGGCCCAGACCCTGGCCCGGCTGCTGCAGGTGCCTTTCTCCATTTCCGACGCCACCACCCTCACCGAGGCCGGCTATGTCGGCGAGGATGTGGAGAACATCCTGGTACGGCTCTATCAGGCCTCCAATTATGATGTTCCCGCCACCGAGCGGGGCATCGTCTATATCGACGAAATCGACAAGATCGCCCGCAAGTCCGGCAGCCCTTCCATCACCCGCGATGTCTCTGGGGAAGGGGTGCAGCAGGCCCTGCTGAAAATCCTGGAAGGCACGGTGTCGGCCATCCCTCCCAAGGGCGGCCGGAAACATCCGGAAGCGCCGATGATCCATATCAACACCCGCAATGTGCTCTTCATCTGCGGCGGCGCCTTCGACGGCCTGCCGGAAATCATCCGCCGGCGGGCGGGGGACAAGAGCATGGGCTTTTCCGCCCGGATCAATTCGGTCAAAAATATGGCCGATGGCGAGGTGCTGCAGTTCGTGCAGCCGGAAGACCTGATCCAGTACGGGCTGATCCCGGAACTGATTGGCCGCCTGCCGGCCATCGTCGGTCTAAAAGAGCTGAACGAAGCGGAAATGCTCTCGATCCTGGTAGAACCGAAGAACTCCCTGATCAAGCAATACAAGAAGCTCTTCGAGTTGGAAAATATCGAGCTGAAATTCACCGAAAAAGCCCTGCGGGAAGTGGTCAAGCTGGCCACGCAGCGCAAGACCGGAGCGCGGGGACTGCGCGGCATTCTGGAGAAGGTGATGATGAATGTGATGTTCAAGGTGCCTTCCCTGGAAGATGTCAAGGAATGCCTGATCACGGAAGAAGTTATCCTGGGCAAAGCCGAACCGGTCCTGAAGTTCGGTAAATCCCGCCAATCGGCTTAACGATGACCGACAACCACCAAAAAATACTCAAAGGGGATGAGCTGCTGCAAATCCCCGCTACCCTATCGTTGCTGCCGATCCGCGACATGGTGGTGTTCCCCTATTCGGTGATGCCCCTGTTGGTGGGCCGCAGCAAATCGCTGGCGGCGGTTGAGACCGCCCGCGGTAGAGATAACCTGCTGATCACCGTTACTCAGAAGGATTCCGAGATAGAAGATCTTCGCTCCAGCGATGTCTATCGGGTGGGTACGGTGTGCCGGGTACTGCAAATGGCCGAATTCCCCAACGGCCATGCCAAGGTGGTGGTAGAAGGCATCATCCGCGCCCGGATCAAACGCTTTTACCGCCGGCGCCAGTTTTACGAAGCGCAGATCGAAATTTTTGATGAGACCGAAGAACTGGCGGGAATATCCGAGGTTTATATTAAGCAG
This sequence comes from Calditrichia bacterium, assembly GCA_020635015.1. Classification (GTDB taxonomy): domain Bacteria; phylum Calditrichota; class Calditrichia; order RBG-13-44-9; family J075; genus JACKAP01. The sequence continues at coordinate 148,295 of JACKAP010000005.1, forward strand.
TTGCTCTATTATTTCCGGGAATATATCAACTTTACCCCGGAGATGCCGGAGGAGATGCTGGAGCACCTCCATCAGCAGGGCGATCCTTACCGCATGATCGACTTCGTCGTCCTGAACATCCAGGCGGAGGCGCACCAGAAGCAGCGCATCCTTGAAGAGCCCCGAGTCGACCGCCGCCTGCTGCTCCTGCTTGACCTGCTGCGCCAGATGATCGGGCATCACCGGGTCCGCCAGGATATCGACCAGAAGGTGCAGGATAATCTGCTCAAGAATCAGCGCAACTACTATCTTCAGGAAAAGCTCAAGGTGATCAACAAGGAACTGGGCGAGGAGGAAGAGAACGCCTCCCCGGAAATCCTGAAGCTGGAGGAGGAAATCCTCGACGCCGGCATGCCGGACCATGCCCTGGACAAAGCCAGCGAGGAGTTGGCCAAGCTGAAGAAAATCCCCCCGTTTTCCCCGGAATATACCGTGATCCGAAATTACCTCGACTGGATGATCCGGGTGCCCTGGCAGCAGCGCACCGAGGACCGGCTGGATATCACTGAGGCGCAGCAGATCTTGGACGAGGATCATTTCGGGCTGGAGAAGCCGAAAGAACGCATCATCGAGCACCTGGCGGTGCTGCAGCGGGTGCGGGCGAACAAGGGGCCGATCCTGTGCTTTGTCGGTCCTCCCGGGGTGGGCAAAACCTCGCTGGGGAAATCGATTGCCCGGGCGCTGGGACGGCATTTCGTGCGCATCTCCCTGGGGGGGGTGCGCGATGAGGCGGAGATTCGCGGGCACCGCCGCACCTACATCGGCTCCATGCCCGGCAAGATCATCCAGTCGATGAAAAAAGCCGCCACCCGAAATCCGGTGTTCCTCCTCGATGAGATCGACAAGATGAGCATGGATTTCCGCGGCGATCCGGCCTCGGCGCTGCTGGAAGTGCTCGATCCGGAACAGAACAAGAGCTTTAACGATCATTATCTCGATATCGATTACGACCTCTCCCAGGTATTTTTCATCACCACCGCCAACGTGCAGGAAAACATTCCCCTGCCGCTGCAGGACCGTATGGAGATCATCCCCTTGCCGGGTTACCTGGAGTACGAAAAGATCCAGATCGCCCGGCGCCATCTGCTACCCAAGCAATTCCGGGAGCACGGGCTGACCGAAACCGAGCTGACCATCTCCGACGAAGCGATTTTACGGATAATCCGCGACTACACCCGGGAGAGCGGGGTGCGTAACCTGGAGCGCCAGATCGCCAACCTCTGCCGCAAGGTGATCCGCGAACTGGTCGGAAATTCCTCCAACGGGACAGTGAAGATCGAGGCGGACAACCTGCCGGCTTACCAGGGAAAGCCGATATATCTGAACCGCAAAATATCGCAGCAGCGCGAGGTGGGCATCGCCACCGGGCTGGCCTGGACCCCCTACGGCGGCGACGTGCTGAAGATCGAAGTGAGCATCTTTCCCGGCAAAGGCAAGGTGAGCCTGACCGGAAAGCTGGGCGAGGTGATGAAAGAATCGGCCCAAACCGCCCTGAGTTACATTCGTGCCATTGCCGGCGAATGGGAAATTCCCACTGAAACCTTCGAAAAATACGACATTCACGTGCATATTCCGGAAGGGGCAGTGCCGAAAGACGGCCCTTCCGCCGGCATCACCCTCACCTCGGCAATCATCTCCGCCCTCACCTCCCGCCCGGTACGTAATGACATCGCCATGACCGGCGAGATCACCCTGCGCGGTAAGGTGCTGGCCATCGGCGGGCTGAACGAAAAACTGCTGGCGGCCCAGCGCAACCGGGTCAAGACCGTGATCGTGCCGGCGGAAAACGAAAAAGATGTGGCCGATCTACCGGAAGAGCTGCGCCAGGGAATCGAGATCGTGCAGGTAAGTGATTATAAGGAAGTGATGGCGTTGGTGATGGGGAAGAAGGATTGATGCTGGATGCTGGATGCTGGATGCTGGATGCTGGATGCTGGAAAATACGTTTTCCACAAGCATCGCCAAACACTTTTTAACAATGTATTCCTTACTTCATCCCTATCATCAGTCATCCAGTATCCAGTATCCAGCATCGTTGCTGTAAACATACAACAACATATGCAGCACTTTAAAGTTGAAACTTATCCCCCAGATACAACTTGCGCGCTTCCGGATCGTTGGCCAGGAAGGCGCTGTCTCCCTCCTTCAGTACTCTCCCCTCAAATAGCAGATAGGCATGATCGGTGATCGATAGCGTCTCCCGCACGTTATGATCGGTGATCAGAATACCGATGTTCTTCGCTTTCAGGTTTACCACGATGTTCTGGATGTCCTGCACGGCGATCGGATCGACCCCGGCAAAGGGCTCGTCGAGCAGGATGAACTTGGGATTGTTGACCAGGGCGCGGGCGATCTCGGTGCGGCGCCGTTCTCCCCCGGAAAGATTGTAGCCCTTACTGTCGGCGATATGAGAAATGCGCAGTTCCTCCATCAGGGCGTCGCTGCGCTGCTTGCGCTCACTGCGGGGAAAGCGCAGGGCCTCCATGATGGCGATGAGGTTCTCCCGCACGGTCAGTTTGCGGAAAATCGAAGCCTCCTGGGGCAGGTAGGCCAGTCCCAGGCGAGCGCGTTTATACATCGGAAGTTTGGTGATTTCCTGATCATCCAGGTAGATCAGTCCTTTGGTAGGGCGGATCATGCCGGTGATCATATAAAACGAAGTGGTTTTACCGGCCCCATTCGGTCCCAGCAGACCGACGATCTCCCCCTGGCGCACCTGCAGGCTGACCTGATCGACCACCTTTCGCTTTCCATAGACTTTTACCAAATCTTTTGCTTTCAGAACCGTCCGGCGGTTCACTGCTGCCTCCATATCTAAAACTCCGTATCTATTTTGCCCTGGTATCCGGTCGGATAGTAAATACCCTGGGAGCCGCCTTTAACGGCAATCCGGTCCAGCTCCCCTTCCCGGAAATAGATCCGGATGGTGTCGGCCGAGGCGGTATTGATCCCCTGGGAAAGCCCGTTGTCTTTCAGGTAGTATTTGCTGCGGGCATTGTCGTATGCCCAGAGTTCGGATAATTTATTGTCCACCACAAAGGCGGTGATCCCCTGGCCGGTCAGGCGGTTCATTTTTCCGGCGGTGCTGTCTTCCACGGAGATCGCCACCGCCTCCCCGTTCACCCGGATCTTGCGCAGCTTGTTGCCGGCAAAGTCCATCTCCATCTGGCGGCCGGTCAGGCGGTTGCCCTGCTGCCAGGCGCGGGGATTGCGCTCCAGGAAAACCCGTTCCTCGCTCAACAGATAACTGGCGGAATCGCATTGAGCGGTCAGATCGCCGCGCCGGATCCGCACCGAATCGCTGGCGATGGCCCGGCGCTCCGGCTGGAAGAAATATTCCATCACCTCCGCATGAATATGCAGAGTGTCCCCGCCGCCGGCGTCGATCTGCCAGAAGTGGGCATTTTCCCATACTTTGCTGCGATGCTGTTGCGGAATATATTCTCCCCGCTCTGCGGTAACGTACACACCGGAACTTTCATCGGTCAACAGCAGATTGTGGCGGGCGAAGGCTTTGTCGCTGCGGTAATAATATTCCAGGTATTCCGATGCCAGGCTCTGTCCCGGCCGCTGCACCCGCACCCGGCGTTCGGCGATGGCCAGTTTCCGGCCTTCATAATAGGTCACCTTTTGAGCGCTGAGGCGTTCTTTCCCGCGATGAATGTGCACATCCCCCAACAGCACGATCTTGCCGCTCTCCCGGTAGTGATCGGCGCGATTGCAATAAATATCCACCGTATCCTGGCGGAAATGCACCGCCCCTTCCAGTATCATCACCCGCTCCCCGTCACCGGCCACCCGCCCCCGCGACACCTCCGCATGGATCAACTGCGCCCCGCTCTGCGCTGCAAGTCCACCGGAAGCCAGAAGCAGCAGCAACAGCAGCAGGCGGCAGGTTCTATATAAGGTGAAAAAAAATGATTCCAGGGCAAACTTCACCCGCGACACCTCACATTAATATTGTTGAAACAAATGCCTAAAGCGACCTGCCACAGAGACACAGAGTTCACTGACAACTGAAAACTGACAACTGAAAACTGTTCTCAATTTACCATTTACCAATGCGCATTCAGCATTCACCATTATTTCTCCTCCACCGGGATCGCCCGGCGGGAATATCCACGGGGATTTTTGATGTCGTAATTGATCATATCGGGATCGGAGATAAACGAATCGCCGTAGAGGGTATCGGTCGCATTCATGAACTTGACCGGCACCTCGCTGATAATTTTCTGCTGCTTGTTATCCCACATCAGGGCCTCGGTCTCCAGCACCACCCCGCTGTCGGATACCACGATCACATTGCCGAGCGCGGTAAGATTTTGGGTTTGTTGCTCAAAGGTGCCGGCATCGGCGGTCAGCACTGCATTGTGCTTTCCTTCTCGGTTATAAAAATCCACATGAATGCTGTCTTTCATATACGTTCGCTTCTGCTTGTTGTAAACTGCGATGTAGTTGGCCCACACCTCTGCCACCAGGCGGCCATTCTCGGAAATAATCACGGTCGATTGCCAGCTTTCCTGATCCGGGGCTTCTTCTACAATCGTCTCTTCCGCCGGCTCGCTCTCCGAAAGGCCATTATCCTGGGAGGTGCCGCAAGCGATCAGCAGGAGGAAGAGGGTCGCTATTATTGTTTGTACGAATAACCGACACATTGTTAAGACAAACTCCTTCATATCGTTTGTTTCATGCCCGTCCAATAAATGATTAATGCTGTCATTGCGAGGCGTTTTTGGCCGAAGCAATCTCCCACGTGCTGTACCCATCTGCAGTTACGTTGGGAGCGATTCGCCGGGGATTGCCGCGCCGCAAAATACGCGGCTCGCAATGACGACACCGGTTTATCTTCCGACATAGACCAATGATAGCCCCCTATACAATCCCCGCCCGCATGATATCATGCAAATGGATAATCCCCACCAACTTATCCTCGGGGTCGATGACCGGCATGGCAATGACCCGGTACTGCTCCATCTTCTTATAGGTGGTATAGGCCAGGGTACTGTCCAGCACGATTTTCGGGTTTCGGGTCATCACTTCCTTAACGGGGATCGAAAAAAAATGTTCAGTCTTTTCCACCAGCCGGGTCAGGTCGCCGGTGGTAATCACTCCGATGATTTTTCTCCGGTCATCGGTCACCACGCAGATTCCCCGCTTAGAGGTCATTTCCAGAACCGCATCCTTCATGGTGGCATCCGGTGACACGATCGGCACCCGTTTGCCGGTCTCCATCAGGTCGCTTACCTTTAGCAGCAGGCGCCGCCCCAGGGTGCCGGCCGGATGCAGAAAGGCGAAGTCTTCCTTGGAAAACTTGCGTTTCTCCAGCAAGGCGATCGCCAGGGCATCCCCCATCACCAGCATGGCGGTAGTGCTGGTGGTCGGCGCCAGATCATGAGGACAGGCTTCCTCTTTGGTACCGATGTTGAGCACCACATCGCTGTGCCGGGCCAGGGCGGATTCCAGATTGGCGGTGATGGAGATGATCGGCGCCCCGATACGCTTGAACACCGGCAGCAGGTTGAACAGCTCGTCGGAATTACCGCTCTTGGAGAGGCATACCACCACGTCATCGCGATGCACGATCCCCAGGTCGCCATGCAGCCCGTCGGAAGCGTGGAGAAAATAGGATGAGGTGCCGGTGGAGGCGAGGGTAGCGGCGATCTTGCGCCCGATGGCGCCGGATTTTCCCAGACCGGTGACGATCACCCGCCCTTTGCAATTGAAGATCAAATCGACCGCCGCCAAAAAATCATCGTTCAGTTCATACAGCAGTTGCCGCACCGCCTCCGCCTCCATCCGGATCACGTTGCGGGCAACCTCCATCAGGTCGATTGGGGTATTGTTTGGGGATTTTTTTTTCATCTAAAAAGTACGATCAGGTTTCGTTATAAACCATATGAATTTTAGCCACGGAGACACAGAGCACACAGAGGTTTTTACGGGTATCAGTTTTCAGTTATCAGTTGTTAGTCGTTAGTTCTCTGTGATCTCTGTGTCTCCGTGGCAAAAACCACTTACATTGTCCTGGCGACGCGCTCACAAATGCGCCTGGATCGCCTCCACCATCTCCTCCAGCCGGCCCTGGGCATGGAGGATGAAATCGATCACCTCACGCACGGCTCCCTGCCCCCCGCCGCGGCGGGTGACAAACCCGGCGGTCTCCTTAACCGGCTGAGAGGCATTGTGCACCGCCACCGGAAAACCGACTTTACGCAGCACCGGAAGATCTGGAATATCATCGCCCACAAAAGCAATCTCCCCATCGCTGATGCGTAATTCCTGCTTCAGGCTTTCGTAGGCATTGAGCTTGTCATAGCGCCCCAGGTAGAGCACTTCGACTTTCAGATCTGATGCCCGGTGGCGGATCGCGTCGCTCTCGCTGGCAGAGATGATGCCGATGCGCAAGCCGGCAAAACGGGCCAGTTTGATGCCGAAACCGTCTAGCGCATTGAAGAACTTCAGCATATCGCCACTCTCGCTGTGCACGATCTGCCCCGGGGTCAGCACCCCATCCACATCCAGCAGGAGGGTTTTGACATCCCGGGCGCGCCGGAACATCTCGGGAATGCGCTTCGGAGCGCAGATCATCGCCCGCCCTTTCGCTGGCGGATCAACTCATAAAGCTCGCACAGTTGTTCGATCACCGCTGGAAAGTCTGCCAGGGCCAGCTGGGATCGGGCGTCGCTGAGCGCGCGGGGCGGATCGGGATGCACTTCCATAAACAGGCAACTGACCGCGCCGGTGGCCAGCGCCGCCCGGGCCAGGGGCAGAATGTATTCCGGCTGTCCCCCGCTGGAGGTGCCTTCCCCCCCGGGAATCTGCACGCTATGGGTGGCGTCATAGACCACCGGATAGCCGCTCTGCGCCATGATCAGCAGCCCGCGCATGTCGACCACCAGGTTGCGGTAACCGAAGGTGGTTCCCCGCTCGGTAAGCAGGATATGGCGGTTGCCGGTGCTGGCGACCTTCTCCGCCGCCCGGGCCATATCTTCCGGGGCCAGGAATTGCCCTTTTTTGATATTGACTGCCCGCCCGGTGCGGCCGGCAGCCAGCAGCAGATCGGTCTGGCGACAGAGGAAGGCAGGAATTTGCAGCACATCGGCTACTTCCGCCACGACCGGCGCCTCCAGCTCGCTGTGCAGATCGGTCAGCACCGGGAGATCGAATTCCTGTTTGACCTTGCCGAGAATCCGCAGCGCTTCGGCAAACGGCAAGCCGGTAAAGCCGCTGATGGAGGTGCGGTTGGCCTTTTTATAGGACGATTTAAAAATATATTGCACCGGCAGATCACGCAAGGCCTTCATGATCGCTTCCGCAGTCTGGAGAATCATCGACTCATTCTCCACTACGCAAGGCCCGGCGACCAGGGTCAGCGGCTGACCCGGGCCGATGCGCAGCGGGCCGACTTCTACTGGTGATACGGTTCTTTCTGGCATAATCTACATCACATCCATCTTGCTTTGGCGCGGCCATGCCGCGACCAAATGGTAAATGCTTAATGGTAAATGGTAAATGCTCACTGCTCAATGATAAAAATGGGAAATGAACACAATGAGAATTGAGCATTTACCATTAAGCATTGAGCATTATCAATCATTTCTGCCCGCATAATCCAGGGCCGCTTTGACGAAGTGGGCGAAAATCGGATGCGGGCGGATAATCCGGCTCTTCAGCTCCGGATGGAACTGGCAAGCAATGAAAAAAGGATGATCCTTCAGTTCGATGATCTCCACCAGCGTGCCGTCGGGAGACAATCCGCTGAGTCTCATGCCGTGTTCTTCCAGGCGCCGCCGGTAGTCGTTGTTGACCTCATAGCGATGGCGGTGACGCTCGATAATGATCTCGGAATCGTAGATCCGCCGCGCCAGGGTACCGTCGCCGGTGAGGCAGGGGTAGGTGCCCAGCCGCATGGTGCCGCCTTTCTCGGTGATGCTGCGCTGCGATTCCATGATGTGAATCACCGGATTGGCGGCATTGACATCAAACTCCGAACTGTTGGCGTCTTTGATCCCACAGACATTCCGGGCAAATTCGATCACCGCACACTGCAGCCCCAGACAGATGCCGAAGAAGGGAATGCGCTGCTCGCGGGCATAGCGCACCGCCTCCAACTTCCCTTCGATGCCGCGGTGGCCGAATCCGTACGGCACCAGGATGGCGTGCACATCCTGGAAATGTTTCTCGCTGCCGCCTTTCACCTCGAGTGCTTCCGAATCGATCCAGCGCAGGTTGACGGCGGTATCATTGGCCACACCGGCATGCACAAAAGATTCCATGATGCTTTTGTAAGCGTCATGGAGCTGGGTATATTTACCGCAGATCGCCACCGTCACCTCTTTTTCCGGATATTTGATCTTTTGCACGATCTTTTCCAGGTGGTTCAAGTCCGCCGGGCCGGTTTTGAGGTGGAGCTTATCGATCACCAGTTGGTCGAGTTTCTGCGCCGCCAGTTGCAGCGGCACCTCGTAGATGGTATCGGCATCCACCGCCTCGATCACCGCCTCCGGGCGCACGTTGCAGAACAGGGCGATCTTTTTCTTGGCCGATTCATCGATCGCACGATCGGTGCGGCAGATCAGGAAGTCCGGCTGGATCCCGATCTCACGCAGGCGCATCACGCTGTGCTGGGTCGGCTTGGTTTTGAGTTCCCCCGCCACCCCGATAAACGGCAGCAGGGTCAGGTGCATGGTGATGGCGTTGGCATGGCCGGATTCCAGGCAAAACTGCCGCACCGCTTCCAGAAAAGGCAGACTCTCGATATCGCCTACCGTCCCCCCCACTTCCACGATGACCACATCGGCATTCGACTGGCGGGCCAGCAGCACAATACGCTCCTTGATCTCATCGGTGATGTGGGGGATCACCTGCACCGTAGCACCAAGATAATCGCCCCGCCGCTCTTTCGAGATCACGGTATTGTAAATCTGCCCGGTGGTCACATTGTTCATCTGCGACATGTTCTCATCGATAAAGCGCTCGTAATGTCCCAGATCGAGGTCGGTCTCCGCCCCATCTTCGGTAACAAATACTTCACCATGCTGGTAGGGGCTCATCGTCCCCGGATCCACATTCAGGTAGGGATCGAATTTCATGATGGTGACCTTGAGGCCGCGCGCTTTCAACAGCAAACCCAGGGAAGCACAGGCAATTCCCTTGCCCAAAGACGACACGACCCCGCCGGTCGTAATGATAAATTTAGTGTTGGATGGTATCTCGTAACTCACCGCTCTCACTTCCTCCAGATTTGATCAACGCTTCAACCCGTTTAACATCTTCGGGCGTATCGACGCCCGGGGACGGTTTTGCCGCTTTAACCACTTTTATTTTATACCCTTTTTCCAGCACGCGCAGTTGCTCCAGCTTCTCCACTCGTTCCAGGTCTCCTTCCGGCCATTGCAGGTACTCCAGCAGAAATGTTTTTCGGTAGACGTAGACGCCGATATGGCGCAGCAGCCGGGGGAGGGGCCGAAAATCTTCATCACGGGGGTAGGGAATGGCTGCCCGGGAGAAATAAATCGCGTTCATGTTATGATCGACCAGGAGTTTAACCACGGAGGGATTGCGCCATTCCGCTTCGCTGTGCAGGGAGCAGCCCAGGGTGCCCAGGGGAATCTCCGGATGGGCGAGCAGCGTATCGACCACCTTTCCCACGGCCGGAGCATCGACCAGCGGCTCATCGCCCTGGAGATTGACCACGATCTCCGCCGGAATATCTTTGGCCAGGAAACCCACCCGTTCGCTGCCGGTCGCAATATCCGCGGGGGTCAGATGCGCCTCTCCCCCAAAACCCTGCACGGTTTCGAGGATACGCTGGTCGTCGGTCGCCACCAGCACACGCTGCACCTGGGGGATGCGAAGCGCACTTTCATAAACCCATTGGATCATCGGTTTGCCGCAGAGGGAGATCAGGGGTTTCCCGGGGAGGCGGGTCGAGGCATAGCGGGCAGGTATGACGGCAACCACCGGCGGCTGTTTCATTTAATCACCTTTGGCACCTTAAAAAAACCGTCCTTGCGATCCGGCGCATTGCCCAGGGCTGTTTCCACCGGCAGCGAAGGCCCGGTTTCGTCGGCGCGCATGACGTTGGTAATTTCACTGGCATGACTGAGCGGCTCAATATCTGCGGTATCCAGTTCATTGAGTTTTTCGATATAGCCCAGAATGGTAGCCAATTCTCCGGCCAGGCGTTTTTTTTCTTCCGGTGAGAAACTCAATTTGGCAAGCCGGGCGATATGCTCAACCAGCTCCAGTGAAATTTGCATCGATTGCCTCGAACCGTGTTAATAAATACACACTTTCACAATTGAGAAAATTAAGGAATCATGGTTCTAAAAACAACTAGTAATACGAATAAAAAATACGGCATAAAAAAACCGGATATTTCAGGGAAATATCCGGTTTGGAGATGTTTTTAGGGGTCAATCCCGGCGGGTTACAGCGCCCGCGCCGGCATTTCAATAATGAGATTCGTCATCCAGGAAGAAATCCATCGGATTGAGCGGTTTGCCGTCGAAGCGCACTTCGTAGTGCAGGTGAGAACTGGTGGCGAGGCCGGTGCTGCCCACTTCGCCAATCTTGTCGCCCCGCTTCACCCGCTGGCCCTTGCGCACATAGATCTTGCGCAGGTGGCCGTAGGAGGTTTCGTAGCCATATTTATGGTCGATGCTGATATAGAGCCCGTAGCCGGCATTGCGGCCCGCCATCACGATGGTGCCGTCAGCCGGGGCAATGATCGGGGTGCCGCGGTTGGTCGCCAGGTCGATTCCCTTATGAAAATGAAGCCTTTTGCGAATAGGGTGGATACGATTGCCGAAGGGGCTGGAGATATAGGCATTTCGCACCGGTTTTAACGCCGGCAGGTAGCGCAGGGAGTCCTGCCGCCGCTCGACCGTGGTGAGCAGCTTTTGATAGCTCTCCTTTTCCAGACGGATCTCCCGCTCCAGCTTCTTCAGCAGGTTGAGGTTATCGAACAACTCGCCGCCGAAGGACAATTCCGCACTACTCAGCAGGCTACTCACATCCGGATCAGCCCCCCCGATACCAACCTGGCGCACATCGGAATTAATCGCCGGCAGATCCAGCATGGTACGGATCTGATCATCCCGTTGCTCGATATGGTCAATACTGCTGCGCAGAGTGGTGATTTGTTCGGCAATGCCTTTTAACTCGGTCTTCAGAAGATCATTTTCTTTCTTGAGGTTGGAAATCTTGGAGTTCTGGCTAAAATCGACAATAAAATCAACTGAATACTTCAGTGCAAATGCGATAAACAGAATTGACAATACAACCATTAAAACAATTTTTGAGATCGATAAGTGAAATTCTTTGACGCCGGATGTCTTCGGATTCATGTAGATCAATAACGGCTTCTTCTTCATTCCTCAATACCCCTGTCTGCTTTTTTTCCAAATGTGTCTTACGTCACCCTAATCGTAGCAAAAAGTAACGAAAATATAAATTTTTGTCAATACTTCATATAAATTATATTTATAAACATTCAATTTTTATGAATGATGACATTTTCAACATATTCCTGCAACATGACATATCCGCTGTTTGGGCGGATATTACTCGCATTCTATGTGGATATGAATACAGGACAAAAATAAAAATGTGGTAAGGGAATCGTTATTAGGTAAGTCACATAAAAGCGAATGAGATTATAGATATAGGTCTGTTTTTTATTGAAATAAAGCTTTAATGCTCCCCCAGGTTTTCGCAAAACTGCTTATTTTGGGTATCACTGAGATCGGCTCGGAAAGTTGAAATGTGCCGTCGCTGTTCCGGATACGCAGGCGGTAGTAGAAGATCGTTTTCACATCGGAGAGATTGGTGTCGATGAATTCATACGCGCTGTTGCTGCCGGTGGGAGCCACTTCACCTACCGGGAGAAAGTCTTTATTATTGGTGCTTCTTTGCACGATAAAGAGATCGACATTCTCCTCCAGGCCGGTTTTCCAGTTCAGGATGATCTTATTGGCAGAGGGCTCACCGCTGAATTCTAAAATCACCGTATTGGCATAAAGCGCTGCTGCCAAAACCAGGATGCTGCCCAATGTGATCAAGCTCTTTTTCATATATCCGTTTTTACCTGCGATTATAAGCGTCCTAAATTAAATGCTGATAATTTGAAAAACAAGCACTGTTTTAATTGATTCGCTCATATTGAGCACCGTGTAATGTTTTATCGCATGGGGCATAGCGCATGGGGCATGGCGCCGTATTGTGCAAGCGCAGGTTCCGACACCCGCACGGTAATACCCCATGCCCTTTGCCCTTTGCCCCATGCATAAATAATCGACGATCAAAAATCAAATCCCAGCGAGAAATAAAAAATCCGCCGCTGCCCGGAGACGTTGCCATAGGTAAATTGGATCGGGCCGAGGAGGGAATTGATCGCCAGGGAGGCGGATACCGACTGCAGGAAATCTTCCCCTTCGATGCGGTCGTCCGGGCGTTCCCAGGAGGCACCAATGGCGTAACTCCCGATTAAATAAGCATCTACCGGCAATCCCGGTGAAATCTCCCAGCGCCAATCAAGGCCGGTCTGAATGAACTGCCGCCCGAACTTCTCCCGGTTATGCAGCCCGGCGAAATGGTTCTGCCCGCCGAAGAAAAAATACTCCGCAAAGGGCAGGGTCAAATCTGCGCTGCCGACATACAGATAGGGATGGTAATTCATCACCTCTAGCAGGGGATAATATCCTTCCAGACCCAGAAAAATTTTGGTGAAGGGCACGCTGCTGCCCAGCAATTGCGAATTTCCCGCCTCCCAGTACCAGCGATTGTAGATACCCCGGTCCGGAAAGGGCAGCTTATCGCGCTTATCTACCACCGAACGAACCGCCACCGAGCGGATCTGTAAATCGCTTTGATAGGCAAACTGCGGATCGGTAGAGCTCACATCGATACTCTCCAGCCGCAGTTCGGCCGAGATCAGCCCCAACCGCTCGATCTGCTGGCCCACCACAAATTTCCATCCCCGCCGGGTGGTGGTATAGTCCTTTTCCCGGATAAAGTCGCGGTAAAAACGATCCTGCTGCTCCCGATAAAAGAAGGTAAGACTCGAAGTCAGGTAGGTGTTAAACAGACGCACCGTATAAAACTGCACCTCGGCCCGACGCTCAAAATCGCCGGCGGAGCCGAACAGCTTTAGTTTGATATCGGTGCCCAGCAGATTGTCTTCCAGAAGTTCGACAAATCCGGTGGTGCGCCGTTCCAGGGAATAGTTCGCTCCCAGCCGGGCCAGGAGGTATTTGCGCTCCTTCACCTTAATGATCACATCGTATTCCCGGCGATTTTTTTTCAGGTTGATCAATACCCGGTCAAACAGGCTGGTACTGTATATGTTCTGGATCCCTTCGCTGGCTGCAGACGCCCGGAATACATCCCCGCGCTTCAGCGGGAACTCCCGCAGGATCACAAAATTACGGGTGACATCATTGCCGACAATGCGCACTTCATTGATGAAACCCTCATCAACCAGCACATCCAACTCGCCGTTTTCCGCCTGATAGCGGATCTCGCTGATCGCCGCCAGGGAATAGCCCGCTCCAATCAGGGTGTTTCTCAGTGTATCGATGCGCGCAAATAAATCATTAATATTGAGCGGACGCCCGGCGATTTCCGCAGCGGCGGCACGATAGAACGAATCCGGCAGCAGCCCATGATGGCGGAAATTTACCTGGTTCACCCGGGGAAAGGCATCCAGGTGATAGGTGATACGCCGCGCCTCCGGCGGACCTTCCACCCGGGCATACACGTTTTCGAAGAAACCGCTTTCATACAATGCCGTCAAATCCCGGTAAATATCTCCCCGGTAGAGCGTCTGGCCATAACGGGCCCGGCACATCGCCGAGAAGCTCTCCGGCAGCAACGCCGCCCCGCCCCCGGCAAGCTGCACTACCGAGGCCCGGCCGATATACACATCCTGGTCACGGGGGAAATCCCGGCGCACCGCCATCAGATTTTTCAGGGAATCGGCAATTTCCCGCCCGCTGCGGTACCCAATCGCAATCAGTTCGTCGGCCATGCGGAAATCGCCGCCCTTGTAAGCTTCCAATGCCGGCTGAATCAGCACATCCGCCTGCAGGCGGCTCTCCTCGGTGGGATTTTTCATCATGATCGAGGTCACCTGATCCGCAATCTCCCAGGGTGCGCCGATCTCCTCGCGCCGGCGTAGATCGGAGGTGGCGTCGACGGCGATCACCATATCCGCTCCCTGCTGAATGGCGACATCCACCGGAAGATTATCGGTGATGCCGCCATCCACCAGCCACTTACCGTCAATTTCCACCGGGGCAAAGAGCAGGGGAAACGCCATGCTGGCGTTGATCGCCTCTGCCAGATCGCCTTTCCCCAGCACCACCTTCTCGCCGCTGACCAGATCGGTGGCCACCGCCCGGAAGGGCACCCGCAAACGATCAAAATTATCCGCGGCCTGGAAATTTGCCCCCAGCAAATGGTTGTAAAAAGTCTGAAAGATCTTTTGTCCCTGGGAAATCGAAGCGGGAATCGCGGGCAGCAGCCCGTCAAAGCGGAACTGCAGGATATGACGGCGGGGGATATGCTTCTGCGCCCAGAAAAGCTGGTTGCGGTAGGCCTGATCGACAAAGATACTATTCCAGTCGATCTCCTGAACGATCCGGCGAATTTCCTCCGCGCTGAAACCGGCGGCATAAAATCCGCCCACGATGCTGCCGATGCTGGTACCCACGATCAGGTCGATGGGAATCTGATACTCCTCAAAAGCCTTGAGCACCCCGATATGGGCAAATCCCCGGGCGCCGCCGCCGCTAAGCACCAGCGCCACCCGCATATGTTTCAAAGGTTGATAGCGGAGGTTTTCCACGGGATAGGCCGGCTCACCGGCTGTTTCCAGGTGAATGACCATTGGCGATCCGGGAGGATCTGCGGGAAAAATACGCCCGCTAATCCCGAGGATCAGGAAAACCCACAGTAGACGAAAAAGCATCATCATTGCTATCAGGGCGCGGGCGGTTGCGGTTGCCGTGACAGAATCTCGTAATAGGATTTGATAAATTCCCGGTATTCCGGCGAATAGCCTTCCTTGAGCGCATCGAGCATTTCCTTGCGCAGTTTGTTCTCCCGCTCCAGCAACTCCTGCTTGATCTCGGGGGGCGACTTGGCCAGCACATTGTCTTCCCGTTCCGACTGGCGTTTGCGGGAATATTCCCGCTCCCGTACCGATTTCTGGGCGTCGAGCATCCGGGAGAGGATCCGCTGCTGCCGTTCGATCACACTGCGATTGAGATTTTGCTTTTGCAGGTCATCGATTACCTTCTCCATCTCTTCTCCCAGTTCTCCCAGCCGCCCCAGCATGTCCTTCTGGTTGCCGCCGCCATGCTGCTGGTTCATCTTTTCCAGCGACTGGCGGATCATTTCCTGCTGGGCCGCCAGGCGGGCCATCCCTTCGGAAGAGAGCTGCATCTTGCCTTGCCCCTGCTGCTGGAACATGCCCATGCTCTGCTGATTCAACTGCCCCTGCTGACCGGCCATCTGCTGCAATTGCTGCATCATTTCCTCAAACCCGGAGGCGCTGCCGGCCATCTGAAGCTGGTTCATGGCACTTTGCATCTGCATGATCGCCTGATTGAGGCTGGCCATCGCCTTCTGCTGGGATTGGGCGGCATTGCGCAGATTGCGGTTCTCCAGGCTCTGTATCGCCCGGTCCATTTCCTCGCGCATCTCCGAAAGCACCTGGTTCATTTGCGGCGACATGAAGAAGGTCTGCTTGGAGATATCCAGCACCTGCTGGATAATCTGGTTGGTATTCTCCTGCATCTGCGACTGCCGGCGGGCGATGTCGGTGATCTGCGGTGAGGCGACATTGATCTGCGAGGTGTTGTCCATCAGCTGCTCCTGCTGGAAGGAGGCACGCAGCATATCATTCTGCGCCTTCTCCATCGCCTGCATCACCTCTTGCTTCTGGGCATTGTTCATATTGCTCTGGGCCTGCTGCATCATGCTCTGGAGCATTTGCAACTGCTGCTCCAACTTCTGCCCGCTCTTTTGAGCCTGTTGCTGCTGCCCGCCCTGCATCTGCTGCTGCATCTGCTGCATCTGGCTTTGCAACTGCTGCTGATCCATAAATTCCTGCGCCTGCTGCAGATCCTGCGCCGTCTCGGCCATTTGTTCCTGAAAGTCTTTCACCGCTTCCTGCAGTTGCGACTCAAAGAAATCGGTATTTTTTTCCAGATTTTGCTCTTTGCTGGTCAGCTGTTCCTGAAGGGTCTCGTCGGGATTTTCCTTCCCGAGCTCCTGGTTGATCTCGCTCTGTTCTTCGGCGAGCTTCTCGGCCATCTTGGCGAGCTGGTCCATCTTCTGCTCCATCTCCACCCGTTTGAACAGCTCATAGGTGCGCTCGATGCGCTGCTCGAACTCCTCCATGGAGAGCTGGAACTGCTCCATCGCCTGTTTAACTTCATCCATATCGGTTTTTTCCAGGGCGTCCTGAAGCTTTTTCATCGCCTCCTGCAACTCCTCCGAGGCCATCTCCTGGAACATCTTCTGAAGCTCAAAATATTTCTCCAGAGTTTCCGGGCTGAGCATATCCTGGGCGTCGAGGTCTTTAACCAGCTCTTCCAACTGCTGCTGCACGTCTTTCAGGCGGTCCATCGACTGTTGCTGTTTTTCCATCTGTTCCTGGATCTGCTGCTTGCGCTCCCAGCTCAGCTCATCTTCCCGCTTCATCTCCCGGTTGATCTCTTCCAGCTTTTCCTTAAGCTCGCGGGTCTGCTGCGCCACATCTTCGGTGTTCTCCAGTTGTTCCCCCGCCCGCTCTTCGGCGTTCTGCAGGATCTCCATCATCGAGGGCAGGCGCAGCACGAAGGTTTTGCTGCGGGCGAACTTGGGGCCTGTAATCACATCGTTATCATATACTTCCGCATAATACTCGATATAATCCTCCGGGATCAGGAAAAATCCCGAGATGTCCCAGCGATAGTCGCTAATGGCGCGATTTTGATCGATTTTCTGATAGGGCAGTGCCTGGCTGAAGCTGACCGTATCGCCCTTCGAGCCGGCCCGGATATGGTGGCCTTTGAGCAGCAGCTTGCTAAAGCCGAAATCGTCGCGGAGGTTGATCAGCAACGGCACCTCCAATTCATCGCCCAGATCCAGGTCTTCCCCCGGTTTGGCGATCTCCACAAACGGATGCTCGTCGGAGAGGGCAAAAACGGAATACTGCACCGGCTGGTAGTTGACGATGCCGTCACGGTCCTGGATCTGGATCTGATATTGATCGTCGCGGGTGACCGCAAACTGCCCCTGCGCGCGATTTTCCTGCACCGTCAGTTCGACCTTGCTGGAATCGCGAAAACGGATCCAGGCCTGGGCCAGCGATTTATTGGCCAGCACCTCCACCCCGACCGCCGTTCCGGCGAGGGCGGTGATCTCCCCATTGTTGGGGGGAAGCAGCACCTCGCTTAGCCCGGTGTAGGGCGGAAAGGTCAGCTTCACCTGCAGCTCCCGGATAAACGGCCGGTCTTTGACCAGCACCCGGCCTCGCTCGCTGACCGCCAGGCGGTTGCGGAAACTGGAATGTTCGATGCTGCCTTCGAACCAATAAGTGAAGCTGGTCTTTACATGGTGGATCGGATAGACAAAGTTTTTTCCGCTGAGGACATTGAGCTCCAGCCGCTCGGTCTGGATCGAATCTGCCGTCGGCGACTGGCTTTGCACCACCAGCCAGAGTTTTTGCGGTGCAACGCCTTCATAAGCGCCGCGCAGCTCTACCGAGGCATTCTTCAGCGCGGTCATCTCTCCAGACAGGTTTTTCAGGGTCAGCGGCAGGGGATCTTCGAAGGAGCGCGTGGGGTACACCACCTTCAACATTGCCTGGCTCACCGAAGCGGGAAAAATCAGCAGCAGGAGCAGCAGCACCGTAAAGGCGGTCAGCAGCCGGCCGGCAGTATGCTTCAGGATCGCCGGCGAGAGGATATTGGAAAAATGAGTGGCGCGGAATTTCTCGTAAAGCTGTTTCAGGGAAAGATTTTTAAACGCCGAATGCGCCGGGGTGCCTTGATCGCGGTAAATCTGCAAAAAATTGATCAGGGCGTCCTGCACCTCGAGGTTATGGCGGCCGATCTGTTTGGATATCGCATAGAGTTCCCCCTCATTCGGGCGAAAGGCGCGGCGAAGGTCCGGCAGGATATGCCGGGCCAGAAAGTAGATCGCAACCACGGTCAGGAGCACCCAGAACCCGCCGCGTACTACCGGAGCAGGATCGAAAACCAGCGCCAGCAACACAAAAAGCAGCAGCAGGGCCAGCCCCAGGAAAATCACCTTCATGACCGCATGGAGCACCTGCAGCAGATAGTATTGGCGCGTCACCGCCAGTAAGCGCTCGTGCGCGGAATGGAACAGGTTGTCGATCCCGGATTTTTGCATTACAGCGTCCTTACGGTTCGGGTTTAATGTAACAATGCCCAGAGGATGATATTGGTTCCCATTTGCAGGGCGGCGCGGTGAATCTCCGGAGGGGTGTCATGAATTTCCGGATCTTCGCATCCATCGCTGATGTCGGTATTCAGGCTGTAGAAGGCGACCATGCGGCCTGCTTCAAACAGTCCCAGGCCTTTCGGGGGCCCGCCGTCATGTTTGTGTACTTTGGGCAACCCGTTGGGAAAGCGGTAATATATGTGGTAAATCGGGTGGGAAAAAGGCAATTCTACCCATTCTGCTCCGGGAAAGACCTTTTTCATTTCCCGGCGAAAATGGACATCCATCCCATAATCATCATCGGCCCAGAGAAATCCTCCCCGGGTAAGGTATTGGCGCAGGCGCGCCACTTCTTCATCGGAGAATTTGATGTTGCCGTGGCCGGCAAGATAGGCGATCGGATATTTAAAAAAATCTTTATCCAGGATACTCAGGGGAATTTCCCGCTCGCTGACCCCGGTATTGGTATGGTCGGCCATAAACCGGAAGATATTGACGAAAGTGGTGCGGTTTCCGTACCAGTCCCCGCCGCCGCCGTACTTGATGCGCACCACATTTACCGGCGATTGGGCGGATGCCTGGGCAAGCAAAATGACGATGAATACGGCGGTTATGATGAAGCGGCTTTTACGCATTAATCTGGTGCCTTTTTTCTATGTTGGCTGCTTTATGAAATTGTCTACTTTACCCCCCTTCCGTCCCCCCTTACCAAGGGGGGAAACTTTCAAGTCTCCCCTTGGTAAGGGGAGATTTAGAGGGGTAAAAAAGTGTCACAAGTTACAATCAAACGACTTAAGTACATCCTACCTTCCCATACGAGCGTAAGGGTATATAGCCGTACGGAACTTTGTCCCATACACCCATATACCCTTACACGATGTGTTCCCTCCCGCGGCTGCAACCGAAAGCCGGGTCAGGCATATTAATTCAACGCAGCTTTAGCGATTGGAGTTTCGATGATTCTCGGCAAATATACGGCGTTTTTGGCGGCTGTTCAACCCCAATCGTTTCAGCCAGGAGCGCACCCCAAACCAGCCCAGCCGGACGAAACCGAAATCGGCGGAATTCAGGCGCTTGTTAATCTTGTAGGCGCCCATCTCCGGGTTTTTCGCCACCACATAGCGAATCTTCTGTTCCACCGACATATTCACCAGATCAAGAATGGTCGGTCTTTTCTGCTGCTGCTGCGGGGGCTGCGGGGCCACCGGCGCTTCCTCGCCAAAATCAGGACTGTTGTCCGCGCCATGATGGGCGAAGGTATTATTATCCCGCGGGGGCTGAGGACGGCGTTCCGGCTCCGGCTGGAAAGTGGCATGCCCCCCGCCGGCACGGGCGCCTCCGGTTTTGGGCACCATTTCCACGTATTGCGATTCTTCAAACTTGGTGATCGCCGCCTGAACCGAGTCGTATACATCGAGGATATGATGAAACTCCAGGAGTTCAAAAATTTCGTATACATCCGGGATCATCTTCACCAATTTCAGATCCCCGTTGTTTTCGCGGATCGCCTTGATCTCACTGATAAAGATCCCCCAGCCGGCGCTGCTGATATAGTCTACATTGCCCAGATCGATGACAATTTGAAAACGCCCCTGCTTCAAAAGATTGTTTAACGCGCGCTCCACTTCCGAAGAGGTCGTTGTATCGATATAACCACCGACTTTGATGATCGATATCTGATTGGCACTTCCCGCATTTTGCACTGAGACCTGAATGCCTTCCATTCAATCCTCCATGTCTTTCATTGTATTGCTATATGTTCAAGCTCTTTAACAGCTAATAAGATAACTTAATTATCGATATTTTTTCAACTTTTTTAACTTTATTTGCTCAATATAGGCATTTACGGCTGTTTGTCATTGCTTTCGGTAACACTTACATCTTTTTTAATATTTTCGTCGCCGTTTGATTCATCTTCCGTATCGGCATTCTCCCGGCCATGATGGTTGCCGGCATCCACCGAAATTCCGGGCGTTTCTTTTCCCCGGGCGGAAATCATCTTCTCTTTCGGGCGGGAGGAGGATTTTGCCGGCGGTATATACGGTATATGGTCCTGCTGATCTTCGCTGCGGAAACCCACCAGCACTTCCCCATCGAGGGTCAGCAATGGGGTTCCCGGCGGCTTCAGGCGCTTCTTGCCGCCCCGCGATACGAAGGTCTCCCGCTTCTGGCGGGTATTGAGCTTCGCCCGCTTCAGCTCCTCGTAGATCAGGGTGGGAGAAATTTCGGTAAAACCATACGCTTCGGTATTCAGAATATCGCTGATCTTCTTGGGGCCAAATTCGGGATTCTGGCGGATCACGTCATAGATCTTGGTCTTCATCTCAATGCTCAGGTGGCGCAATCCCAGGTTGGTATAGCCATGGAGCATCTCCCGCAGCAGATCGTAACCGCCTTCCTGATAAATGCGCTTGTAACGATAGAAGGTGGTGGGTGAAATACCGGCATTCTTGCAGGCTTCCGCCACCGTCACGTTATTGTCAGTCTGAACTTGCTCGAAGAGATTCTTGAACATGTTCACCTTCACATCCACCGCCGCCATGTTCTCCTTGATCGCCACGATGGTGATGTCATCATTCTGCTCGAATCCGCCGGTAAAATTCAGGATATCGTTCTTGATGCTCTTGACAAACTCCACCACGTCGAGATGGCCGTATTTGCGGATGGCCTGCAGGAATCGCTCTTCTCCGTAGAGATCCCGCTTGGCGTTCATCGCTTCGGTGATCCCATCGGTATAGAGGATGAAGATGTCGTCGGGATGCAGGCGGATGCGGTCGGTCTGGATACGCTCCCCAAACAGCTTGATATCCGGCAGGGTAATGCCGACCGGGAATCCGGAGGGATTGAGATAAAAGGTTTCCTTACTTTTGCCCCGGTAGAGGATCATAGGGTTATGGCCGGCGCTGGCGAAGGAGATCATCCGTTCCCGGGAATCCAGGATCACATAGAGCATGGTCACAAACATCCCCTTGCGGATGTCGTCGGTCACGAAATTGTTCACCTTGGTCATAATCTCGGAGGGATTTTTATTCCCGCGTGCTTCCAGGCGCAGGGAGGTGCGGATCATGGTCATGACCAGCGAACCGGGGATCCCTTTCCCGGAGACGTCCGCCACGCAGACCCCGATGCTTTCCTCATCCACCTCCATGAAGTCGAACAGGTCTCCCCCCACCTCTTTAGCCGACTGATAATAGGAGGCGATGTCATAACCGATCACATCGGGGAAGTCGTCCGGCAGGAGCATCTGCTGAATTTCCTGGGCGACCTGCAGCTCCTTCTGCATACGCTGCTGTTCGATCACTGATACCTGCGCTTCGCGGAATTTGCTGGTCACCTCGCTGAAGGCCTGGGCAATTTCCCCGATCTCATCGCGGGCATCGATGTCGATCTCATCTTCATCCACCTGCCCGCGGCCCACCTGGCGCACCCAATCGGCCAGCTTGTGGAAGGGCTTGGTAATCATGGTCACCAGCACCCCGATGCCGAAGGTGCCCACCACCAGCACGATGAGGAGAAAGATAATCCAACTGTTCTCCGCCCGGGAAGCCTCGCCAAGGATATAATTTTCTTCCACCCAGATCATCGCATAGCCGATCCGGTCAGACGTAACCCCGGTTTCTTTTCGCAATTGAATCGGCGCCACAAAGTAATATAGCGTAACCAATTCTCCGGGATCAGCGGTATCCGGAGCGGTGGTTTCGTAGACCGTCACATCGCCGAAGGTCTGCAGCGGTTCCAACCCGGCCAGGCTCACGGTATCGCCGGCAATGGTATGATCGATGGGGTACATCGCCACCACCTCCCACTGTGCGTCGGTCACCAACGCATAGCGGATCATATCACTGCGGTCTTCCTGGAATGACTGGGCATATTCGTAGGAAATAATATCGTTCTCTTCGCTGCGCGGTTCCCAATTGATCTGGGCGAAATCGTTGGTGATGCCTACCGCCTTGGCAAAAACTTCATCGCGGGTCTCCGACTCCACGCGCGGCACCAGCAGGAAATAGGCGATCAGGGTCAGCAGCAGCATGGCAACCGAGGTGATCACGAAATACTTTCGCCGAATCGACATCGATTCCATCTGGGTGCGCCAACTCGTCTCGTCCGTCGCCTCGCGCATCTTGGTCAGGCGCAGCTCATTGCCATGACTGGTCAGATTATACTGGATATCATCCATCAGCTTGCGCATCATGAAGATACCCAGGCCGCCTTTTTTCCCGATCTGGACATATTTGTTCAGATCCGGATCCTTCACCTGCCGGGGGTCGAAGCTGCGCCCCTGGTCGATGATCACCACTGTGAGACTCAGGCGGCGGATAATCGCTCGAACGGTAATTTTTCCATCTTTAATGTCCGCATATCCGTGCCGAATGACATTGGTGCAAGTCTCATCCACCACCAGCTTGAAAGAGTTGATGATCTTATCGGAAAATTTATACTTCTTCCCGATTCGTTCGATAAACTCCCGCACCTCCAGCAGGTGCGACATCGCAGCAGGAATTACCAGTTCTTCTTTTGAGATATTTTTAAACATAGACCTACTTTTGTTTAATTCCGCTCATCTGCCCTTAAATATATGCTTAATCAGACTGACTGGTTAGTCATTTGTGGCGCTGGTTCGGATAATTTACCGGCATCGGTTGTGGCCGGTACCCGGGCAACGCCCCAAAATAAGCACAAAACCTCCGGCGGCTGTGATCAAATTGAATAAATCGATGATCGCTTTTTAACGCCGTGGATGAGTGAATGGGTGGATGAGTGGATGGGTAAAAACGGACATGCATCAACCGACGGCACACCCATCCACCCATTCACCCATAAACCCATTCACCCTTCTATTTCGTACGCCGGATCCGGTCTTCGGTTGTCTTGATCGCATCCTGCACTTTTTTATTGGTCGGATACTTATCCGCCAGTTGCTTCCAGATCTCCAGAGCTTTCTCATAGCGGCCGGCCAGGAAGTGCTCGGTGGCAACCAGATGCTGGCGTTCATCGTCGGGACTCATCCGCTCCCGCTTGGTATCGACGTTCAGTTTGGCCTTGTTGTAATACTCCTTGATGGTCTGGCTGGTCGGATCCAGCTCCAGCGCTTTTTCGAACACGCCCAGCGCCTTCTCATACTCGCCCAACTCCAGCAGGGCCAACCCGTCGATGATATACTGCTGCAGCTTGATGCGCCGTTCTAACGTTTGCAACTCTCCCTGCAATTCATTGACATCCGGGGTCAGCACCATCGCCTCACCCACGATGCGCAACGCGTCGGTAAAGTTGCCCCGCTGGAACTCCTGGCGGGCATCGCTGACCAGTTTGGAGACTTCCGCATTCAGCCGCCGCTGGGTGGTGTTGATCGCCTCCAGAATGATCGGATCGTCCGGGGAGCGCTCCAGGGCAAGGTTGAACTGGATCATGGCGTCGGTAAACTGGTTCTTGTCCAGGAACACTTTGCCGCGCTCGAAGTGCAGCTCGACATATTTCTGGTTTTCCAATTCCAGCTTCTTGTCGATCGCCTGAGCGATGGCCTGCTCCTGGCGCTGGTCGAACTGCGACTGAATCTGAGCCCGGGAGCTGTCGAACATCGACTTGGCCTCTTTATTGAACGGATCATTGGCGATCACTTGCTGGAACTCGGAATAGGCATCAAAATAGCGCTTCTCGGCAAAGAACTGCCGCCCATTTTCCAGGTGTTGCTCCACCCGCACCTGACGCTCTTCTTCCTTGGTGCGTTCCACCAGCCGGCGCTCGAACTCCTTGCGCTCCTGTTCCGCCAGGAAGATCTTTTCCTCCCGCGACTTGCCCAGGTTGAAGGTCAGGGAAAAGCGATGGGAAGGATTAAACTCCCCATCGGTGCTCAGGTTGCTGAAGGAATAATCGATATCGACGAACTGATAGGAGACCCCGGCGCCGAAAGCCGGCGCATCGCGGTCGAAGCCCAGCCGCACTGTGCCCATATCGCGGAATTGATACTCCGCTCCGGCGTGGATGCTCCCGCCTTCAAACTGGCCCTGCACATAATCGAGCAGAATGTTCATCTTGCCGGAGAATCCGATCGGGATGCTCTTCATCACCCCAAAAGACATGCGGTTGGCCAGGGTGTCCTCATAGGCGCCCAGTTTGAGCTGGGGGCGAATCAGGTTCTGGAAATGGAAACCCAGCGACAGCCCGCTGAGCAGGGGACTGTCGGAGTTGGGACGGTACATCAGTCCCCCATCCAGGCCAAAGGCGCTGCTCACCTGGCCGGTGCCGGAGAAGTTCTGCCGGTGCACCTTGAAGGTCACCCCGGCCGTGAGGTTAAAGGGGATCTTCTTGGCATAGGCGATATAAATCTCGCTGAAATCAAAATCGGAAAGGGTTTCCTCTGTCTGCACGTTGTAGATGTCGGTGACCACAATATCGCCCACCCCCACCCGGGAGAAGCCCAGACCGACCGTGCCGTACTGCAGTGTCGGGTAGACGAACCCCAGGAAGTCGTAGCTGGCGTCGGCAATCAGCGGGGTATGGAACAGCGAGAACGACATCCGCGGCACATATTCCAACCCGGCGGGATTCCAGAAGACCGCCGAAGGTTCATCCGCCAATGCCACATACGCCCGCCCCAGGGCAAATGCCCGGGCGCTGGCGCCCACTTCATGGAGGATGTTCTGGGTGCCCCCGCTCCCATCCTGCGCCCGGCTTGTGTAGGGTATTGCCAACTGCAGCAGCAGGGCGACCAGCACCATCCAATATATTCGACCGTTTTTCAAGTGACTCATAACCAGGTCCCGTTTTTGGGTCATATTATTACCTTTTTCCAACACATGTTCCTTTTTGCCAATCCACGCCATTTAAGTGGAAGGCGGCAGTGGCAGTTGCAGTCGACTTCCTGCCACTGCTACTGCCACTGTCTACTTGATATAAGCGACTTTGGTTTGCAGGGTTTTAGTGCTGCCGGTGTTATAGCGGATCTTCAGCACCGCGATATACACCCCGTTCACCACCCGGTCACCCATGCCGTTGAGACCGTTCCAGCTAATGGTGCGGTCGTGCAGTCCACTCGGCAGGTTCTGCGCTTCCGTGCTCCACACCAGTCGGCCCAGCAATGTATAGATGCTCAGGCTGACATCCCCATCATTCTCCATGAAGAAGCTGAAGCGGGTCTCACCCCGGGCCGCTCCGGGGATCTGGGTGTCGATCCCGAAGGGATTGGGATAGTTGCGGAACACTTCCTCCGCATCGGCGGAAAGGATGGTGATGGCCAACGACTGGAAGCCCAGCGACTGCCCGATGGGCACGTCGGAAGCATCCAGCACCTGGGCACGGTTGCCGGCGAACAGTCCCACCGCCTCCACCCGGGTGATGCGGATGCTGAAGTTGCGGTTGACGTTTTGATCGGTGAGATCGATGCGCAGAATCAGCCGGCTGGTCTCCTCAGACCGCACCGTATCCGGCGCTGTAAAACCGATGGTAAACGATCCGCTGCCGGCAGCGTCAATCTCTACCGCGCCCAGCACCCCGGGGGTGCCGCTGCCCAGGAAGTGATAGTCATAACCGACCACCTCGATACGCTTCAGCAAATTGTCCGGATCGCTGACCGGGGTGTTCTCCGGCCCTTCCACGATCTCGATCCCGAAGTTGTTGATCAAGATGGCGTCAGTGGTATTCTCGTTGGAGAAAGCCAGCCCGATCACCGCGATGCCGGTCTGTCCCTGCACGTAACTGCGTTCGGTCACCACCTCATCCAGGCGGGCCACCCGAAGTTCACTGGCCACCATGTTGACGTCATAGAAAAGGCTGCTGTTTTCAACCGCGGCGATCTTGCCGGAGTTGACGTCGGTCGGTTTGTCGACAAAACTGACTTCGAATACCGAGTTAAAATCAAAATTGGGCGCTTGGACCCGCCAACTGACGGTAGCGGGACCGCCCCCGGCCAGGGAGAAGGTCTTCACCGTATCGGCGTCCAGCAAAATGTAGGTATCGGCAGCGCCCAGATCGATCCGCAGGCTGCCGTCTCCCACCACCCCGGCCTGGCCAAGATTACGGACCGTCGCCTGGATGGTCAGGGTGTCGTTGCGTTCCACGCTGATCTGGCGGCTGCCGGTGCTCAGTTGCAGCAGCGCCTTGCTTTCCACCGTGATGGCCGTTTCGATGGTATCGCGCACAAACAGCGGGTTTTCCGGGGTGCTATTCTGGTCGCGCCCTTCCACGGCAATGCGGATCAGGCCGCTGGCCGGCGACACCGCCTGGATCGTCCAGCTGACGGTGGTATCCTGGTTGAAGGCCTGAACCGAATCGGCCTCGATCCCCGCGGGTATTTCGAAGATCACCGCCTTGCGCTCAACCACGTTAATCGGCGCTTCCACGGTTACCCGCACCTCGGCGAGCTGTTCAGTGGAGAGCACCGTCGGCGCGCTGATGGCAGTCGCTTCCAGGAAAGGCGCCTCGGCAATGGTAACGGCGATGCTGTCACACCCGCAGGGCACCGCCAGGCGGGCCGGCCGGAGGGAGTTGGCATCGAGCGGCCGGCGGGAAACATAGCTGCGCAGGTAGGTGTTTTCCACCAGGGAATTCAATTGGGCATAAAGGCCGTTGAGGGTTTCATCTAATTCTTGCCGCTCATTTTTCCGGGCAGTGGTGCTGCCGAGCGGGCCCTGGGGAGTCTGCTTGCCGGGAAGCGGCTCCTCGCCGATCCGCACCGCCACCCCGCGTTTGGCGAAGGCGGCTTTTTGAGCAGTCACATCCTGGATCTGCCGTACGATACCGGCGACCACCGCATTCTGTGAGGCATCGACATTCCAACTGACCGGCTGATTAACCTGAAAGGCCTTCACCGCCACTTCCCCATCTCCCAGTTCCAGGCCGTTGCCCAGTTCCAGGGTCAGCTCCCCGGAGGGGTTGGCCAGCACACCGGCGCCGCCCAGATTGCTCACTACCGCTTCCACGGTGAAGGACTGGCCCTGGCTGATGGTATTGCCCACCGCCCCGGCGCTGATCTGGCTATTGACCAGCAGCGTGGCCCGCTCCTGGATGGTAAAGTAAAGCATCGCCGAGTCCCGCCGGGTGATGGCCGGGTTGATCTGCGAAGTGGCCTGGATCAGCACCTTCATACTATCGAGCTGCGCGGTAACGGTGTCCGGAATCTGAATGCTCCAGGTCACCGAATCGGTCGCGGCCGGAATGCTGTCGGTCAACGCCGTGGTCGGGAAGATCGAGGGCAGCAGCAGCGTGGCGGTGCGATTGGTGAATGCACCGGTGAATGCCGCCTTTAGCGCCACCTGCACGGTCTGCTCGGTGGAGACGGTCAGGGTGTCGTTACCCCCGTTCTGGTTGTAGAGCAGCGCCGAAACGATGGTGGCATTGCCCACGTCGGCAATTGTCACCGTGGCGGTATCGCTGCTTTTTTCGGTGTAGACGGCAATGCTGTCAAATCCATGTTCATCGTAGGAGAGGCTGTCGATGATCGTTGCCATCAGATCAAAGTCACCCAGTTCCGGCCCGGTTTGCATATTCCAACTGACCGGGGCCTGCTTGTTAACCAGCTTCACCCGCTTGCGGGCGCTCTGGCCGGCCTGCAGTTGGAAGCGAGTAGGATCGAAGCTCAGTTCCACCGAGACGCTGTCCCCCGGCTCCACATCGGCTTTGCCGACGTTGGCAATCACTCCGCTCAGCACAAAAGGCTGGTTGCTGCCCAGGGTCGAGCTACCCGCCTGCAGATTGTCGATCCGCAAGGTGGCCCGCTTCTCCACCGTCACGCCGATGGTCTCCAGGGCTTCCCCGATAAATGCCGGGGCCAGAGTATTGATATCCCGGGCGGTAGAATCCAGTCGCACCCGCAATCGTGGCGGGGTGCCGCCCGCCGGCGCATTGTCCGGGGCATAGACCCGCACCTCGCGAGCCGCAGCGGGACCGGTGCCCAGGGCCAGCTTCGGTAAAATACTATCACCCGGCAACACGCCCGGGGCATCGATGCGGAATCCGGAAGGTACCCGCAGGCTGACATAGTTCGAATCGCCGGCGATCAATCCGGCATCCCCCAGCTTATCGACCCACACATTCAGATCGAACGGCAGGGTGGTGCTGAGCACGCCCAGCCGGGCGCCGGGAGGATCGGCGATCAAAGCGTTAACCGCCATCTCCGCCCGTTCTTCTACCCAGAGGGTCTGGCTTTCACTGGCCGTAATATTCCGGGTGGTATCGATCGCGCTGACACCCCGGGCCTCCACATCGAGCTGAAATTCCTGAGTCACCAGGCTTTCCAGCACGCCGCCCAGATCCTGCCTTTCGGAGGTCTCGCCCCGGCTTAACTTGGAAGCGGCGGCGGAAATGCGGCCTCCTGAGGCAGGTTTACCGGCGCTCGGTTCGCCGCCGACCGGGTTCAGCAGATCTTCCAAAATACTTGGATTGATCGAAATCCGCCAGTCGACCACTGCGATATTATCCTGGACCGCTTGCTCCACCGAGTCGGTGCTGGTGGTAAACCCGAGCGGCAGGCTGATCCTGGCAAACCGGCCATCCGGCGCAATGTTGCTGCTGAAAGCAATGAAGGCGCGCAGGGTAAAGTCCTGCCCGTTGGAAAGGGTGTCATCTTCCGCCACCTGGTCACGCACCCGCACCTGGAAGCTGTCGATGACGATGCCGCCGCCGTCCTGGATCTCCACCGCCTGCGCAATGGAAGTGTCGGCGATAAACACCAGGGTATCGGGATAATTGTTGTTGGCATCCTGCAGCGGCAGGCCCGCGGCCGTGGCGGGAATGATCGCCGCGCGAATTGAGCTGGTGGCGATGCTGTCCAGCACATCGAGGCGGAACACCCCGCTGGCAAGATTGTTGACCAGCGGCAGGTAGAGGGTATCCCGCGCCCCCGGCTGCCCGTTGGTAAAGTTGAAGAGGGTATCATTGATGGTCAGTTCGATCCCGACGCTGCCCGGCACCACCTGGGCCTGGCCGCTATTCTGTACCTGCACGTTTACCGGCACATTGGTCTGGCCCGCGGCAAAGAGGCTGCCCGCATCCAGGCCGATGCTCAGGCTGGCGCGGCTGACGGTGTTCAGGTTAGCGATCTCCCGCAGGGAATCGGCCACCTGCGCCGGGGTGTTGCTGTTGCTGTCCGGCGCGGCACTGACCAGGCGCAGCCGGAGCACGTCCGGCCCCTGGGCGGCTTGCGGCGCCCGGATGCGCACCGTATCGACCCCGCCGGTCGCGATCAAACGGGTCAGGTTGTCCGGCGAGGAGAAGCCGGCCGGCAGTTCCACCTGCACTTCATTGAGGGAATCCGGCATGGTGCCGGCCACTCCAAGATTGTTCACCGCCAGGCGCACATCAAAAAACTGGAAGGTGCTCAGGGTGGCGTCGGTCGCACCGGAGGGCGCCAGGATGGAGGCGGCCAGGCTCAGCCGGGCGCGGGTGACCACCGTGATGGGCAGGGTGGTCTGGTTTACGATCTCGTCGCCGGTATTGGTTTCCACCCCGCGGTGGATCACCGAGATGTTGGCCGGCAGGGTCTGGGGCACGCTGGCGGGAACGTTCACCGTCCAGGAGACCACTGCCGTCGCCGTGTCGCCCGGCAGGATAAACTGGGCCGGCCCCTCAAGGGAGAAGCCTGCCGGCAGCGTGATCTGGGCGCTGCGCCCGTTGCTGTTGAATCCGCCGGCAAAGATGATGGTATCGGAGATCACGAAACTTTGCCCGGTCGACACCACGCTGTCCCGCGCCCCGGCCGGGGAGAGAATCGTCAACTCGGAGATGATCCGCGCCGCGCTGTCGATCGTCACCGTCTGGGTGGCGATGCTGTCGGCGATGAACACCAGGGTATCGGGGTAATTATTGTTCGCGTCTTGCAGCAGTGCCGCCCCCGGTGTGCCGGGAAGGATCGCGGCGCTGATGTCGCTGCTGCCGGTATTGGCGAGGGCATCCAGGTGGAAGACACCGCTGGCCAGGTTATTGACCAACGGCAGATAAAGCGTATCTTTAGAGCCCGGCTGCCCGTTGGTAAATGCGAACAGGGTGTCGACGATGGTCAGTTCCACCCCGATGGTATCGGGCACCACTGCAGCCTGCCCGGTGTTGCGCACCGAGACGTTCACCGGCACGTTCTGCTGACCGGTGGAGAAGAAGGCGGCACTGGCCACATCCACATCCAGGCTGGCCCGGCGCACGGTGTTGAGATTGGCAATCTGGCGCAGGGAGTCGACCACCAATGCCGGGGTATTACTATTGATATCCGGGGCGCTGCTCAGGAAACGCACCGTCAGCACATCCGGGCCGCGAGCGGTCTGCGGCGCCCGGATACGCACCGTATCGACACCTCCGGTGGCAATCGCGCGGATCATGGTATCCGGCGAGGTAAAGCCGGGAGGCAGTTCCACCTGCACTTCATTGAGAGAGTCCGGCATGGTGCCGGCAGCGCCGAGATTGTTCACCGCGATGCGTAGATCAAAGTATTGGTAGGTGCTCAGGGTGCCGTCAAAGGCCCCGGAAGGCGCCAAAATACTGGCGGCCAGGCTCAGCCGGGCACGCGTGACCACCTGGAGGGGCAGGGTGGTCTGCTCCACGATCTCATCGCCGGTATTGGTCTCGATCCCGCTATGGGTGAAGGTGATCAGCGCCGGCAGGGTCTGGGGCACGGTGGCGGGGACGATCACCGTCCAGGAGACCACCACCGTACCGGTATCGCCGGGCAAGATGTATTCGGCGGGCCCGTCGAGGGAGAATCCGGCCGGCAGAGCAATCTGCGCATTGCGCCCGATGCTGTTAAACCCGCCGAAGAAGCGGATGGTATCGGAGATCACCACCGTCTGCCCGGTGGAGACCACGCTGTCCTGCGCTCCGGCCGGGGTGAGGATTTCCTGGTTGGAGAGGATCCGCGCCGCACTGTCAACCATCAGGGTCTGAGTGGCAACGGTATCGGCGATGAACACCAGGGTGTCGGGATAATTGTTGTTGGCATCCTGCAGCAGTGCCGCCCCCGGGGTGCCGGGAAGGATCGCCGCACTGATATCGCTGCTGCCCACGCTGCTCAGCACATCCAGGTGAAACGCGCCGCTGGCCAGGTTATTCACAAACGGCAGATAGAGCGTATCTTTACTGCCGGCCGGGCCCCCGCTGAAGCTGAAGAAGGCGTTGTCGATGGTCAATTCCACCCCGACGCTGTCCGGCACCACCGCAGCCTGCCCGGTGTTGCGCACCGAGACGTTCACCGGCACATTCTGCTGGCCGGTGGAATAAGTGCCGCTCGCTGCCACATCCACATCCAGGCTGGCCCGGCGCACGGTGTTGAGGTTGGCGATCTGGCGCAGGGAATCAACCACTAACGCCGGCGTATTGCTGTTGATATCCGGAGCGCTGCTCAGGAAACGCACCGACAGCACGTTCGGCCCCTGCGCCGCCTGGGGTGCCCGCACCCGCACGGTATCCACCCCGCCGGTAGCAATCGAGCGGATCAGCGTATCCGGCGAGGTAAAGCCGGGAGGCAGTTCCACCTGCACTTCATTGAGGGAATCCGGCATGGTGCCGGCAGTCCCGAGATTGTTGACCGCGATACGCAGATCGAAATATTGGTAGGTGCTCAGAATGCCATCGACGGCACCCGCCGGCGTTAAAATACTGGCCGTCATATTCAGGCGGCTGCGCGTCACCACCGTCAGCGGCAACGTCGCCTGATGCACGATCTCGCTGCCGGTATTGGTCTCCGTTCCCCGGTGGGTAAAGGTAATCACCGAGGGCTGTGTTTGCGGCACGGTAGCAGGGACGATCACCGTCCAGGTCACCACCGCCACCCCGGTATCACCGGGAAGCACATATTCACTCGGCCCTTCCATAGAAAATCCGGTCGGCAGGGTAATCTGGGCACTTCGCCCGCCGCTGTTAAATCCGCCGAAGAAGCGGATGGTATCGGAGATCACCACCATCTGCCCGGTGGAGACCACGCTGTCCTGCGCCCCGGCCGGGGACAGGATGACCTCGGTAGCGAGGATCTGCGCCGCACTGTCAACCATCAAGGTCTGAGTGGCAACGGTATCGGCGATGAACACCAGGGTATCGGGATAATTGTTGTTGGCATCCTGCAGCAGTGCCGCCCCCGGGGTGCCGGGAAGGATCGCCGCACTGATATCGCTGCTGCCCACGTTGCTCAGCACATCCAGGTTAAACACGCCGCTGGCCAGGTTATTCACAAACGGCAGATAGAGCGTATCTTTACTGCCGGCCGGGCCCCCGTTGAAGCTGAAGAAGGCGTTGTCGATGGTCAATTCCACCCCGACGCTGTCCGGCACCACCGCAGCCTGCCCGGTGTTGCGCACCGAGACGTTCACCGGCACATTCTGCTGGCCGGTGGAATAAGTGCCGCTCGCCACCACATCCACATCCAGGCTGGCCCGGCGCACGGTATTGAGGTTGGCAATCTGGCGCAGGGAGTCGGTCACCAGTGCCGGGGTATTGCTGTTAATATCCGGCGCGGCAGAGACGAGGCGTACCGTCAGCACGTCCGGCCCTTGCGCCGCCTGGGGCGCCCGGATACGCACCGTATCCACCCCGCCGGTGGCAATCTGACGGGTCAGGTTTGCAGACGAACTGAATCCGGCAGGTAATTCCACCTGCACTTCATTGAGGGAATCCGGCATGGTGCCGGCAGTCCCGAGATTGTTGACCGCGATGCGCAGATCAAAATATTGGTAGGTGCTCAGAATGCCATCGACGGCGCCGGTGGGAGCAAGCAGGCTGGCTGCCAGGCTGAGACGGCTGCGCGTCACGACCGTGATCGGCAGCGTTGCCTGCTGCACGATCTCGCTGCCGGTATTGGTCTCCACACCCCGGTGGGTAAAGGTGATCAGCGAAGGCTGGGTCAGAGGCACAGCGGCAGGAGCGATCACCGTCCAGGAAACCACTGCCACATTGCCGGCGGCGGTCAGATCGTAAACCAACGGTCCGTCTACCGCAAATCCGGGGGGCAGCCCAATGGAAGCGCTGCGGCTATTGTCAACAAATCCGCCGGCAAAGCGAATGGTATCCGAAATCACGAAGCTCTGCCCGGTGGAAACGATGCTGTCCTGCGCCCCGGCCGGAGAGAGAATCGCCAGGCTGGAGAGGATCAGGGCGGCGCTGTCAACCGAGACGGTCACCCGGCCGATGCTGTCGGCAGTGACGCCCACCGGCAGGCCGGTATTCAGATCCAACGGCAGTTGGGAGAAGACCACCGAAATGGTATCCGGGGGATTGGTCGACAAATCCTGGGCCCGCACCAGCCAGGAACCTCCCGGGCTGGTGGCGCTGAAGGGCAGTTCGGCGCTCCCGGAGATCAGAACCAGGTTAGCGGGCAACTGGATCTGCGCCGCGCCGCTGCCGTAACCGCTCTCGCCCACCGTATCGATCACACTGAAGCTGACCGTAAATTCCTGCCCCTGGGAATAGGACCCTCCGCCGCTGGTGCTGGCGGCCAGCCCCAGGGCCCGGGGCTGCTGCACAATCACATCCTCATCATCATCAATCGGCTGCCCGATCTGCACCTGGGTGCCGGACGTGAGGGACAGGGCCTGACCGATCACCGCCCGGTAGGCGCGGGTCTCGGAGATGGCGCCGGCCACATCGTCAAACAAATAATGGAAGACCGCTCCCGGGGCGATGGTATCGCTGGGGGTCGCCGTCAGCGTATCACCGGAGGTATCATTGATCAAGTAAAGCACCAGGCTGGACACCGGATCCTGGCCGCTGTTCTGCAGCGCGAGGTCCATCTGGTACGGCTGGTTATAGTTAACCCGCTGCTGAAGCGCGTTGGGCACATTCACCAGCTCCAGGCTGCTGACAAACAGGCGGGCCGGTACAATCACATTGACCGTGTCATTGGGCGCCGGCTGATCATAGCTGCGGTTGGCGGCGGCATCATTATAGTTGATCACCGCCCGCGCCGCCACCGGCCCGGCGCTGATGTTGGGCGAGACGATGAAGTTGCGGCTGATCTGCACGCTCTGTCCGCTGGGCAGAAGCTGCGGCAGTTCCGGCGACTGGCCGGATTGGGTCCAGAGAGAGCTGATATCGCCGCCGCCGGCATCGCTGAAGCGGTTGCTCATGCTGTTGACCGAGGCGGTCGCGCTGCCGGTATTGCGCAGGGTATAGTTTACCGTCACCCCGCTCTGGCCGGGCACCACATTCAGCGGCAACACATCCACCGCTTCCAGGATCACGTTGGCCGGAGCAATGGTCGTTACCAGCGCCGCATCGGCAAGCGTGGTATCGGTAACATCGCCGTTGGGCTGGGTGCCTACGAAACGGAAATCGGCATTAAATTGACCGATCTCAAAGCCGGTATTCAGGGTTACCGTCTTAAAGATAATTTCGCTGGTATCGGGAACCGCACCGGCAGCCCCATTGAGGGAGAAATTCCCGCTCACAAATGCCTGGTAAAGCAGCGGTTGGGTATCGGAGAAGCTGATATAGGAGCTTCCAGGTGTGATCACCAGAGTGTTGCTGCCGCGGTTGATAAAGCGGGCCCGGAACTGCACGTTCTGTCCCGGAATCACCGGATCCGGGGTCAGGCTGCCGGCCACGTATTCCAACTGCACCCCGGTGCTGATGCGGAAGTTGCCGGTCTGGGGGCCGGCCATGATCAGGCCGCTTTCAAATGAAAGCGTGACATCGACCTTTGCCGCGGCGGTGCGGGCGTCGAAAGGAATATCAAAGGTCCAGCGCAGGGTATCGACCCCGGAAGGCAGCATGGTCAGGGTATCGATCCGGGTAAGGTTTTCTACCGGCAGGATCTCATTGGTGCCGTCATTGTAGCGGAAGTCCAGCACTGCCGATGGGTCGATCGACACCGGCGCACCGCTATTGCCCACCGCCACTTTCAACAGCGCCGTCTCGCCGGGAGCGGTGGTCGACGGTACAATATTGATGGCATTGATCGCCACCTGCTCGCCGACGCTGATAAACTGTTCGGTATCATAAACCTGGCGGTAGGCTCGACCGTAAACCGTGCCTTCCAACTCGACAAAGACCCGGAAGCTGCCGGGCTCGGATAGAATGATATCGCCAAATTGCAGCAGGTTGTCGGTATCTCCCGGATTAAGCAGGGTGTCGGAGAGGGCCAGGTTGATGCCGACCGGGGTCAGGCTCCCGGTGCTGTTGGTACGCACCAGACGTAAAATCGTGTTGCTGTTGATGTGCAGCGGCGCGCCGCCGTCGTTGCCGAGATTGACCCGGAAAGCCACGGTGCTGCCGGTGCTGAAAGGACCGCTGGGATCAACCACCGGCGGATTGCCGTTCACCACCTGGAGCGAATCCACGATCACGAACGAATCCAGCGAATCGCCGCTGGCGCTGACCGTGCTGCCGGTCAAGATATCGATTCCCTGCAGGCTGGCACTGGTGAAAACGGTACGCGCCGTTCCGCCCAGCACCAGGTTGGCGGGAACATTAACATTGTAATTCACCGACGTCTCCTGTCCGGCCAGCAGGGTATCCGGCAGGGTGAAAGTCTGCAGGCTTTTGGAAAGCTCCGGCCCATTGACCAGTTGCAGGCTGACGCTGCTCAGCAACGCCGGGGCCTGGCCGTTGTTGCGCACGGTAATCGTCACCGGCACTGCCGACTGCCCCACCGTCACCGTATCCGGCGGCACGGCGATGGCGTTGACCTGCAGGTCGGAATCCTGGATGATCGTCAGGGTATCGGCTGCAGAAGTATCGGCCTTCAGGGAGGCATCGGTCTGATCCCGCCAGCCGGCCCGCACCTGCATCGCCACCTGGGAACTGGGCGCAGGATTGGCCACGCTCAGGCGATAGCGCACATTCACCGACTGCCCGCCCAGCAAGGTTGGCAGCGGGGATGGTACCTCCAGCACCGCCGTCACGCTGCCGTCGTTCGGATTGAGCAGCGCATTCAGCGCCTGGATCTTGGCGGAAGAGGTCAGGGAATCGCCATTGGTAATGGTGGTGGTGGCGATGATATTACCCTGCCCCTCGCCGGCGCTGTCCGGGGTGATCACCAGCGGCGAGAAGGTCAATGCCGAGGGTTTCAGAATGTTCAGCGTACCGCGGCTGACCGCCCCGCTGTCGGAAAGCACCACTTGTGAAGCCGCACCGCGAGCCATGTATTCGGCATCTAAATAGATTGTGCCGGGAGGCATACCAGTGGGCACGCCCAAATTGCTGAATACGAAATTGGCGCTGCTGTTGCCGGCGATGAAAGTCGGCGGCTGCGGGGTCAGCAGGAAGTTTCCGGTCAGGCCGGGCATGGTGGAGGTCAGGCGCACCGTATCGACCAGCACACCCCCATCACCAAGGTTCTTGAGGGTTACGGTTGCGGCAATCCCGGAATTTCCCTGGTTGACAGTGCCCGGGGAAACCGAAACGGTCTGGATTTGTAAATCCTGGGTGCCGGCGCCCTGTAATACCCACAGGGTATCGAGGTTGTTAGCATTAATATCGGTGTAAGCCACCCCGGAGGTCACATCGCTGTGGCTGACGGCCAGATCGAGCGGATCCGGCCCGATCACCACATTGCCCGGCAGGGTCAACTGGTAAACGTAGCTACGGCTGGCCCCTCCCGCCAGGGTGTCCGGCAGACTGGCCGGTGGCTGCAATACCGGGCTATAGTCATTATTGAATTCAATGTTGATGCCACTAGCATCGATCCGCGCCGGAGATTGACCCTGGTTGACCACGCTGAAGGTCAGGGTGGCGGTGGTGGTCACGCCGACAAACACGGTATCGGGAACGATCGACTGCGGGTCCTGCAGCGCCAGGCGGGCGCGGGTCAGCACCTGGAAGGTATCTTCATTGACCGGTGAGGCACTGAAAAGATTGTTGTTGTTGGCATCGCGATAGCGGTAGCGCACCCGGAACCCATCTTCTCCGGCCGGGTAAGTCTCGCCCAGGGAGAAGGCGAAGGTCAGTGGCGTGCTGCTGGCATTGGCGCTGAGCACGATGGTCTGATTGCCGCCCTGGGGTGGAATACTGTCCAGCACCGCCTGGCGGGTGTATCCGGTGGCGCCGGCCGGCAACGTGATAACCGCATCGGCATTGTTGGCCCCGCTGTTGGTGAAGACCACTTCAGCGAGGATATTCTGCTGATTCTGCGCTACGGTATCCGGCAGCACATTGAGGGAGCTGATTACTACATTCGGGGGATCCTGCACCAGCAGAGTGGCGGCATTGGCAATGGTGGTATCAAAGGGCACGCTGCCGCTCTCCAGCCCATTGAGGCGCAGGTTCAGCGAGTAGGGGGCAGCGGCGGCCGGCGATTGGATGTTGGTGGTGACAAACAAGACCTCGACCGCGTTGGCGGCCCCACCGGTCGGCACGGC
Organism: Calditrichia bacterium; assembly: GCA_020635015.1. Classification (GTDB taxonomy): domain Bacteria; phylum Calditrichota; class Calditrichia; order RBG-13-44-9; family J075; genus JACKAP01. The sequence goes on from JACKAP010000005.1 coordinate 186,061, forward strand.
GTAGCTCTGCTTCAGGCGCAGGGTGTCATTGGTGCCGAAGCTGAAGTAGCTGTTTGCCGGGGCCAGCACCACTTCACTCTCGCCGGTATTGAAAAGCTCGGCGGTGAACGATCCCGCGGTGCCGGTGGTGACAGTGCCGGGAGCAAAATTCTGCATGGTCAGCAGCGCATTGCTCAGCACCGTAAAACTGTAGGCGCCGACAAGCTGAGCGCTGACCGGAGTGCCGATACCGCTGATGGTGCCGTTGAAGAACCCGTCAACTGTATATAATCCGCCGGCGCTGCTGAGTATGACAACATCGTAGGCCAGTACTGCCGAGGTATTGGCGCCGATTTGGGTAGGATTACCAGCAACCGGCACCGCAGTGAGCGCGGTTGCCCCGTTCAGCACCAAAGAAGTTCCCGCCCCGATGTTAATGATGTTCGGACCGTCGTTCCGCACCGTCATGTTGATCCGCAGCGTTTCTCCGCGCAGGATCGTCGGGGCGCCGCTGATGTTGGTGATCTCCACCGCCAGCACGGAAAGCGAACCGGTGGGCAACACCACGCTGCCGGAAAGCTGGGCATTGCTGCCGCTGCCGCGCAGGAAAATCTGCGGGGTGTAGCTGCCGGTGTTAAACGTAGCATTGATGTCGGCGGCATTAAATACCAGGGTGTTGGGCCCCGGCAGCAAGGTGGCGCCGCTGTTCAGAGCCGCATTGAAAAAATTGCTGCCGTCATTGAAGCGGAAGCGGGTGGCGGCGGCATCCAGAGTAACACTGCGCGGCGAGTAGTTGATCACGCCGGCATTGAAAGCCACGCCGGTCTGCCCCGGAACCACGCTGGCCGGGCTGAGGGTGCCGCTGTAGGCAATATGATAGATATGCAAGGGCAGTTGATTGACACCGCTGGCGACCTGGAAGAAGGAGGAATCCCGCCCGGCGTCGGTGGTGACCAGGTTGGTCACCCGCCCGTCACTGCCGGTGGTCAGTTGCGCCGACTGGAACAACAGGTCATAGCCGGCTTCCGCGGTAAAATCGATCTCGGCACCGCTCACCGGATTATCCTGGGCATCAAGCGCCTCCACCACCACCGGAATACTCTCGCCGCCGACCGCGGCGATCGAATCGAAGGGGGTGGCGGAACTGCGCAGATAGACTAAATTCAGTCTGGCCACACCGCCGGGCAAGCCGGTGGCGGTGACCGTATTGCTGCTCAGGGCCGGGCTGGCGGTGGTTGCCTGCAAGGTCTGGGCGCCGGAAGTGGGGCCGAGGGTCCAGCTGGTCTGCGCCTGGCCGTTATCGTCGGTCACTGCAGAGGTGGGGCTCACCGAGCCGTTGCCGGGACTGGGAGCGAAACTCATGGTCGTGCCGGAGACCGGATTGAGAAAACGGTCGGTCAAGCGGAATACGATCGGGCTGCCCAGGGTCTGGCCGACCGGGCCGGATTGATTGTTCCCGGAAACGATCAGAATGCTGTCTGCCGCACCGGCGGTGGCAGTCGCCACAAAATCCACCGCTACCGGGACCGTGCTGATGTTAAAAGCCCGCACCGTATAATCGCCGACCTTGGTACCGAGGTGCAGACGGGTTGATGCGATCCCGTTGTTGTCGGTCAGCTCGGTGTAAGCGGTCAGCGATTCGTTAGAAGCCCCGGCCGGTTTGTTGACAATGGCGAATGATACCAGGAGTCCCGGCACCGGATTGTTGGCGTTATCAAGGATCTGCACTTCGAATTTATCACCCAGGTCGGTGTCCACCTCGCCCGAGGTCACCGGCGGATCGATCCGGATCAGGGTATCGCCATTACCCGGGACCACATTGGCCAGGAAGGTCAAGGTGTCCGGGGTGGTCGCGGTGCCGGCCAGATAGCCCAGCAGGCGGTCCTGGGTGGCGCTGCTGTGCACCGTCCAGTCGGTGGTGGCAATCCCCTGGGTATTGGTCGCGCTGGTGGGATTGGAGACGCTGCCCCCTCCCACCGGGTCGAAAGTGATCAGCGATCCGATCACCGGGTTGCTGAAGGCATCGAGCAGCTGCACCTGGATCGGCAGGGGTAATTGCTGATTGGGGGTGCTCTGTTGATTGTCGCCGCCCGCCTTTACCAGGGTAGCGGGGGCGGCGGCGGTGATGGTCAGCGGATCGCTGAAGCCGCGGATCGCCGCATTAGTCGATTTCTGCACGATGGTGCGAAAGGTCTGCGCCAAGGTCGTCGTGGCGTTAAAACTGACCGCGCCATTGCTGAGCACGCCGGAGGTGCCGCCCGGAAAGGTGACGCTGGTGCCATCACTGGAGAATTGCACCGCAGTGCCGCTTTCCGTCACCGGGTTGTCATTGACATCATAACCGATGGCGTTGAAATTGATGACGGTGCCGGCGGAGTAGGTGTAAACGCCCGGATTGGGAATGACCGTAAAATAACTGATGGCCCCGGGGGTGGTGTTGACGGTATAGGCGGTTGTCACCCCCGGAAAGCTGACCAGGCTGGCCTGGATGGTATTGGCCAGGCCGGCCGTGGTGCCGGTGGTATAGGTCACTTCCGCCACGCCGCTGTTGTCGCTGGTGACGATGATACTGTTGCTGCCGGAGAAGTTGCCCCCCCCGCCGGTCACGGTAAACAGCACATTCTGCCCACTGATGTTGTTGGAAAAGCTGTCGCGCACCCGGGCGCGGAGGGTCAACTGGTTACCGGCCGTCACCGTCGCGCCGTTGCCGCTCAACGCTTCCAGCACCGACGGGGTGGCGGGACCGACCGTGATGCTGCCGGAGGTGACCGAAATCGTGGGATTGCTCACCTTGGTCACCTTCATGGAGAACACCCCGGTCACATTATCGAACACCGGGAAGACGAAGGAACTGCTGTTGCTAAACGCAGCGTTGGGATTATAATTCGCGGTGGTGCTGCCGATGGCGCTGATCAGCACCTGATCGCTGTTGGTGACGGTATGTCCGAATTGATTGAAGGCCGTCACCGTAAAGTTGATAATTTGCCCGGCACTGACATTCAGATTGCCCGAAGGGGAAATTTCGTAATAGGCCACCGGTCCGGCAACAAACTCCACCTGCGGACTGCCCGCCGCCCCCTGGCTGCTGCCATTCAGGCGGGCGTAGACATTGCTGTTGAAATTCCGGGTGGCGGGCGGAGAAAAATTGGACGGCACATTGAAATTGAATTCGATGCGAATCGAGTCGGTGATGGCGAATGAAGGCAGTTGAATATACAAGCTGTCTTTCGCAGCGTCGAAATGCCAGTTGGCGATGTTCCCCAGCACCGAGGTCTGCGACTCGCTGGGCGGCTGCGGCTGATTGTTACCGAGAAAATAGCTCTGGCCGTCCACCCAGACGCCGCTGACCTTCATGGTATCCACGTCTGCCGGGAAGGGGTTGCGGATGCGCACCACGTCGGCTTTACCCATATTCTGCAGGGTGGTGGCGCTGTTCAATTGAAGACCGGTCACATTGAGGGTGAAGCGCTGGTTGACGGTGCCGACATTGACGGTATCACTGGCGCCGCTGAAGGCAAAATTGGCGCTGAGGTTGTCATCCGGGAAAAACAAGATGGCGGTCTCATCGTTCAGCACCGGAGTGTTTACCGAATAGATCAGGTTGTCGCCCGGATAACGCAGGCCGATCGAGGCGCTGCCCCCTCGCTCCAGGTTGTTGATAACCGGGTCGGTGGTAAGATCGAGATACTGATATTTGATGATGTTACTGGATTCGTAGAGCATGATCTGGCAGCGAACCGGGCCGTCGCCTCCCCCATTGTCCATCAATTCCAGATTGTCGAACGTGATCACAAACTTGCGGAAAGGAGCGAACCCTAAGGTTTGGGCAAAGACCCGCGAGGGAGGCAAACCGGCCGGCAAGCGGATATCATCCCAGAAAATCGCCAACAGCGAATCCGGGGTCTGGTTCGCAGCCAGGTTGTCGTTGACCGGGTAGGCTTCGGTAATATTGTTAAACGTAATAAATCCGTTGGTGCTGACATAAACCCGGTCAAAATTCTGCCCGTAAAAATTAAAGGTGAATCCGCCCGGAAAAACCGCTTCATAAATCTGATCGGATATCGGCGGGGTTCCGCTGAGCACGGTTCCGCCCGGATCGATCCAGTAGAAGGTCACATCCGGATTATCGGCCCAGTTCATTCCCTCGCCGGAAGGCGTTCCTTTGTCGGCAAAAGCCGCCGCGGAAAAAACCAGCATGGCTGCCAGAACAATACCTATCGTTCTCCCTGCAAATCTCATAAGGTCATCCGTTTATTTAATATCCACATTAACATCTTTTATCACAGCAAGGTCATCCCCGCCGTCTGCCGCTTGAGCCGCCGGCATCACCGAGAGACGGAGCCGCTTTTCCAGCACATTGAGCGGGGTAATAACGATCTCCAGGCGGGAATCCGGGCGGATGTGATCGCGCAATTCGCCGAGATCGATCACCAGGCGCTGCTGCGCTTCATCAAAATACCAGTGCACCGTCTTCGCCAGGGCCGGCGCTTCCCGGCTGATGCGGGCCAGCAGCATTTCCCCGTCCAGGGAAATTTGCGACAGATCGAGACGGTGCGCAGCGGAATCGCTGAGCAGCAGATAGTCGGCACTCAATTCCGTTCCGCTGAACGTCAGGACGATGCCCCGCGACAGCTCTGCGGCGCTCATCTCCCGCGATTCCTGGGCGCATAAGACTGCGGAGAACATCAGCAGCACCATAAACGCCAATAGCCCACGACGTTGTCCGGGCTTGAATTCAGCATGCTTACTTTTCATAATTAAACATCCTGTTGGTATGATAGGATTGATAGTATAAATCGGTTGGATAAAGGCTGCGGGCCTTTTCCATCGCCGGCGCGGCGGCAAAGGATCGACTTCTGGCATATTTGTTAAAGAACATTTAACCACCATAATGCATATTTATAAACGCTGCAAGATTCCCTCATGACCGGCGCGAGCCAGTAAAGCCATGATTCATGTGCGCATTAAAGTGCTATTCACCCGCGCATAAGTTATCGGGAGTGGCATAAGTTAATGGTGATAGCTATCACAAGGAAAAATGTGTGAAACATTTCCGGGCAGGCACTTTGCAGTATCTTGTTCAATTCGCGCATCTTATACAATGGTCTTGATTAAGGCCAGGAACTCCCGGCCGTCATTTTCCACCAGGCGCAGGTTTTTCACCGCCCGGTCAAAGTGAGGATTGATGCGGGTGGCGTCACGGAAATTATCCAGCCCTTTCAGGAAATAATGCCGGCACTGCATCAGGTGAATCAAGGCCAGGTACTGCCATAAATCGGGATATGAGGGATTTTTCTGCAAAGCCTCACTGATCTTCTCTTCATAAGTTTCCAGCGCTTCGGTCGACATTTCTTCTTCGCTGTACAACAGGCGCAGGTAGAATTTGTAGCCGGCGATCTCCGGGGGGGTCTGGCGGATAAAATTATGCTCCCGGTATTCGTTCAACTGAGCCAGCGCCTTCCCTAAATCCAGCTTGGACATCAACTTGCCGACCAACTGGCTCTGCTTGCGGTCCTCGGCATCACCGTGATTGATGATCTTCTTCAGAATGATTCTCAGGAAGGTCAGGCTCTTTTTGATCTCTTCTTCTTTGCGCTCGGCAATCAGGGCTTTGATATGGCGCAGGATCGCTTCGGCAAAGTTAAAGTAGGCCTCAATGTAGGTGCTGTTATGCTTGATCGCTTCCCGGAAGAATTGCAGCGACTTGCGGGAACGTCCTTTTTCCATCAGGACCAGGCCCATCATATTATAGATGTCTGGATATTTGATATCTTGTTTGATGATGTCGGTCACAATCTCGTAGGCCTGGTTGTAGCGCTTCTGCAGAAAGCAGCAGCGGGCGAGGTAGACATAGCTGCTGTAGCGTTTGGCCTCCAGCTCAATGGCTCGCTGAAAATGATTTTCCGCTTTGTCGAATATATGGCTATAAAGAAAGACCAGGCCGATTTTCTCGTGGGCGGACGCAATATCCTCTTCAAATATCCGCTCCGACATTTCGAACAGACAGTCAATCTCCTCGATCACCGACTGATGGAACTGATCGACCAGATGGCGCAGCCGCTCTTCAGGTCCTTTGGCTTGATCGGGATTGCGCCGTTCATAACGGTGATGCTCCACGTAGAGCAGCCGCCCTTTCTCGAATACCTCGGTGGATCATACCATCATCGACCAGCGTGGCCGTCTGGATATGAAACTTGCGCGAGCCGGCAGATACATCGTCGTTAAATCCGAGATCGGACATATTGTTATTCGGTTTTGGTTTGGGTGTCATTTTGTCCATTATGCTTCAGCGCCACTTTTCGGAAAATCCTGGCAGCAAATGAATATTATCGGATTTAGCGCTGCTTAACTTGATGGAAATCTCACAGTACACGACAAAAAAATCTTGAGGGCCATCATCGCCGAAATAGAACGCGGATGACACAGATTTCCATGGAAAGACGATAAGCAACTATTCAGCCCACGAAATACACGAAAGATTCGAATGAAAAATGTATGGTGAAACGACTATTCTATGAAACGGAATGCATCGATATCTAACATTTTAGCTTCTTTCGTGTGTTTCGTGGGCTGAGTCATTGCGAAAAAGCGGAAATCTCATCAATCGCACCTAAAAAAACGCCTCCCGCAGGCGGGAGGCGTTAACCATCATTTCCGGCGTTTTTTCTGACCGCTCATCACGGCCGTGAAGGCCTGTATCGCCCGGGCAGCGGCACTGATCGTGCCCGCCGAATTGATGAGCGGCGATTCCACCTTGCGCTTCAGGCGCTTCTCAAAAGCCACCACATCATCGATCATCTGCTTTACTTCCTGCACGGAACCATCCAGCGCCTCTAACTGCCGGCGGCCGGTGGAAGTAATGGCTGCCACATTGGAGGCGATCTCATCGAGGTTCGCCATAATCGACGGAAGGGTCTTGTCCATATTAGCGGTGGTCGCCTCCAACTGCCGGGCGGTCTGGCGGAGCTGCAAAATTGCCGGCACCAGAAACGCGACCAGAATCATCAGCGCAATCGCAATAATGATCGCTGCTACAGCTATTCCTAATTCCCACATAATCGTCTCTACCCTGACGCGAAGTCGGTTTATGCATCCTCGGTTTTTTCGTCGCTTTCATCTTTGAAAGCATTCTTGGCGGCATGGAGCGCTTCTTTCAAACGGGTGCTGCTGCCTTCCACCGTCACCTTGCCTTTAGCCACCAGATCATTCATCAGATCTTCCACTTCGGTTGCTTTGTTCTTGGCATCGATTTCCAGATCCTTCAGCTTGGCGATAGCGTTTTCATAAGACCGGCGGGCCCGTTCCAGGGAGACATCGTATTCATCTTTGGCTTTTTCGTACATATCCCCCACTTTTCCGCCGAGATCCTCGCGGGTTTCCCTGCCGCTCTTCGGCGCATAGAGCAGTGCGATGATTGCTCCCATAGCGCCACCGACCAGAAAACCTTTCAGAAAATCCAATCCGCGATTGTCAGACATGGTGATCCTCCTTTTTATTAAAATTGATTTGACACTGAACTTTGATGTTGTGTATGTGTTGATGGGTTTATGGGAATATGGGTAACGGAATGTTGCTCGAAAGGTCCGTATTACGCATCCACCCATCCACCCATTTACAATCTGCCATCCTTCCGTTGCGGCAAGCCCGCTTCGGTAATGTGTGAACCTGCAATAAATTACAACAGAATTTGTCCCGATTAAACAAATATTTCAGAAATCGCCGCCGATTAGAACGCGGCAATCCGCGCGGCCACCGGGCGGTGGTCGGAAACCCGCGCTTCGTATTGCGGGTAGGACTGGTCGATCTTGAGCACCTGGGTGGCAATCGCCGGATAAAGCTGGCCGATCGGGCGGGTAATCATAATATGATCGATCAGCGAATTGAACGTACCCCCGATATAGGTAAACTCGCTGGCACTGCCGGCGAAGGGAGCGGTCAGGAAACGGTAGTCGAGGGTGTCGTTGAGAAAGGGCTCAAACACATTGGTGCTGGCCGGATCATTCAGCAGATCGTTCCAGTCGCCGGCGATGATAAAGTCAGGATCATTGGCCGGGTCCTGCAATTGTGCTTCGACATAATTTTCCAAATCGCGGATCGCCTCACGGCGGCGCGCTTCATTGGAGGCCCCGCCGCTGGCTTTCAGATGCAGCACCAGCAGGGTAAAATCGAAACTCTGCCCGCCTTTCTCCGCCCGCATATACAGCCGGTAAGGGGCCCGGGGATGGTTGTAGCTGTCGTTGGTAAACAGGTACCCTTCGTCCAGCACCGTCACCAGGTCTTTTTTATAGATCACCGCCGGCCAGAGCGCGAAATCGGAAGCGCCGGTGCCCAGCCGCCCTTCATAATCGGGAAGGCTGTCAAGCAGGGCGGTAAAGGCATCCGCATCGGTGATCTCCTGGATGGCAAACAGATCGATATCCAGATCGCGGATCAATTCCTTGACGCTCTCGACCGTCTGCTGCCCGCTCTTGGGGAACATCTCGATATTCCAGCTGGCGATATCCAGGGTGGTCTCGCTGCCAAATGCCGGGGTTTCGATCTGCTGAGAGGGAGGCAGCTCCTCCGTCGCATCGGTCAGGCGCTCGTTACACCCGGCCAGGAAGAGGGTGAAAAGAAAGAGCAGGGATAGTTTTGTGGAGAGCTTCATGCGGGAATCCTATATAGTTTAGAGAGCGCAACCGCCCCTGATTTACTTGCTGGACGCTGCGTAAATCTATCCCCGCCTTGGAAAAGGCGGGGAATAATTCGTAACAAGAACTTGCTTCTCAAGCAAAGTTATCGCAACTATGATAACTGACAATGAGCATTTACCATTGAGCATTCAGCATTTACCATTTGACTGCAGCCGCAGGCTGCACCAAGCAATCTGAGTGCCATTTAAAACGCGGGCCTCACCCCACCAGTTCCCGCTCCGAGAAGAAAAACTTGATCTCGATCTTGGCATTCTCCGGCGAATCGGAGGCGTGCACGCAGTTGCATTGAATATCCGTGCCGAAGTCGGCCCGGATGGTGCCGGCCGCTGCTTCCTTGGGATTGGTGGCGCCGATGAACTGACGGTAATCGGCGATGCAGTTTTCCTTCTCCAGCACCATCGCCACAATCGGGCCGCTGCTCATGAATTCGGTCAGCTCCCCATAGAACGGGCGCGCTTTGTGTATTTCGTAAAACTTGCCGGCATCCTGCTTGCTCATGTGCAGCATCTTGATGCCGAGGATCTTATAACCTCCTTTTTCGATCCGGGCAATGACATCTCCGATATGGCGCCCGGCGACGCATTCGGGTTTGATCATGGTGTATGTGCGTTCTAACACGTGCTTTTTCTCCTGTTAATGAGTTGATGAGTTAATGGGTTGATGGGTGTATGGGTTGATGGGTTAATGAGTTGATGGGTTGATGGATTTTTTAACGTTGTGCGTCTTTTCCCATTAACCCATACACCCATTAACCCATTAACATGTAGTTCTATCTTCCCAGCACCTTCGCCACGGTACTGCCCAACACCGCGGGACTATCACAGACGGTGATGCCGGCGGCGTTGAGCGCGGCCATCTTTTCCGCAGCAGTGCCTTTGCCGCCGCTGATGATCGCGCCGGCATGCCCCATCCGCTTCCCGGGAGGGGCGGTCTGCCCGGCAATGAAGGCCACCACCGGCTTGTTGAAGTTCGCCTTGATCCAGGCCGCCGCCTCTTCTTCCGCGGTGCCGCCGATCTCACCAATCAGGATTACCGCTTCCGTCTCCGGGTCCTCCTTGAACAGCTTCAGGCAGTCGATATAACGGGTGCCGATCACCGGGTCGCCCCCGATGCCGATGCAGGTCGTCTGCCCCAATCCGACCTCAGTCAACTGGTGCACCGCCTCGTAGGTCAGGGTGCCGCTACGGCTAATCACCCCGACAGAGCCTTGCTTGTGAATGAATGCCGGCATGATCCCCAGCTTGCATTTGCCGGGCGAGATAATTCCGGGACAGTTGGGACCGATCAGGCGGGTCCCGACATTCTTGAGGTAGTTGTAGACGTGCAGCATGTCGCGGGCGGGAATACCTTCCGAGATGCATACCACCGTCTTGATGCCGGCATCGGCGGCTTCGTAAATCGCATCCGGGGCAAATGCCGGAGGCACGAAGACGATCGACACATCGGCTTTGGTGGCATCTACCGCTTCCTGAACGGTATTGAAGATCGGCACCTTGCCCTCAAACTTCTGGCCTCCCTTGCCCGGCGTCACCCCGGCAACCACCTTGGTGCCGTATTCCAGCATCTGGGTGGTATGGAAGGTGCCCTCTTTACCGGTGATCCCCTGAACCACCACCCGGCTTTTTTCATCAACGATAATACTCATGTTTCACCTCTATTCTCGTTATTCATTTTCTCATAATTTACAAAATGACGCGAAGCCGATGACGGCCGAAGGCCCAATGACAGACATGTCTGCGTACCTTCCGCATTCACCGGCCCAGCCGGACAATCTGTTAAATCAGCGCCACCACCTTTTGCGCCGCTTCCGCCAGCGAGCTGGCCACGTCGAAGTTCATGCCGGAATTTTTCAGCAACACCCGGGCCTCTTCGGCGTTGGTGCCTTCCAGGCGAATCACCATCGGCACCTTGATGTCGATCGACTGGGCCGCCTCGATAATCCCGTTGGCCACCCGGTCGCAGCGCACGATGCCGCCGAAGATATTCACCAGCACCGCCTTCACGTTGGGATCGGAGAGAATGATCTCGAAGCCGTTGCGCACCGTCTCCACGTTGGCGCCGCCCCCGACATCCAGGAAATTCGCCGGCATGCCTCCGGCCAGCTTGATGATGTCCATCGTCGCCATGGCCAGGCCGGCGCCGTTGACCATACAGCCCACGTTACCGTCGAGTTTGATATAGTTGAGATGATGTTCGGAAGCGCGCACTTCCAGGGGATCTTCTTCATTGGTATCACGCATCTCGGCAATATCCGGGTGACGATAAAGCGCATTGTCGTCAAATCCGATCTTGGCGTCGAGCGCCAGCACCTCGCCGGAGGGCGTCACCACCAGCGGATTGATCTCCGCCAGGGAAGCGTCGGTATCGACGAAGGCCCGATAGAGCGCCAGGATAAATTTGGTGGCATGCTTGATCTGGGCGCCTTCCAGCCCCAGGGCAAACGCGATGCGGCGGGCCTGGAACGGCTGCATCCCCACTTCCGGTTCGATATATTCTTTCACGATTTTTTCCGGTGTCTCCGCAGCCACCTTTTCGATTTCCACGCCTCCCTCGGTAGAGGCCATGATCACCAGCTTGGAAACGGCGCGGTCGAGCACGATCCCGAGATACAGTTCGCGGGCGATATCCACCCCGGCCGCCACCAGCACCCGGTGCACGGTTTTGCCTTCCGGGCCGGTCTGGTGAGTGACCAGCTGCATGCCGAGCATCTTTTCCGCCAGTTGGCGCACTTCCGCCGGGCTCTTGGCCAGCTTTACCCCGCCGCCTTTGCCCCGGCCCCCGGCATGGATCTGGGCCTTCACCACAAATACTTCGCCTCCCATCTCTTTGGCAATCTTCTCCGCTTCTTCCGGCGTGAAGGCCACCTGACCGCCGGGCACCGCCACGCCGTAGCGCCGCAAAATCTCTTTCGCTTGGTACTCATGAATGTTCATGCATCTTCTCCTTATTTAACCTGTGATTATCGTCTCGGCAAAACAAAACGGGCGCCATATAAGCGCCCAATTTAGTCATTGAATCGGATTGATTCAACCAAATGATATTTTTGTGTGAATGGGTGAATGGGTGGATGAGTGGATGGGTGGATGGGCGCATGATCCGTTATTTTACGTCCGTTTTTACCCATTCACCCATCCACCCATTAACTCATTCACCCATCAACACCGTCCCCGCCTTCCCATACACCGCCAGGGCGGATTTTTCGATGGAAGAGATTACCACCCGGCGGCCGCCGCCGCGCAGGAAATTGATCGCGGCGCTGATCTTGGGACCCATGCTGCCCGGAGGAAATTGCCCTTCGGCGAGGTAAGCTTCCGCTTCCGCGATGGTCATGCTATCCAGGAAACGCTGGTCCGGTTTGCCATAGTTGACCGCTACTTGATCGACCCCGGTCAAGATCATCAGTTCGTCCGCCCCCACCTGGTTGCCCAGCAGGGCCGAGGCCAGGTCTTTGTCGATCACCGCATCCAATCCTTCCAGCCAGCCAGTGCTGTCGCGGTATACCGGGATTCCGCCCCCCCCGGCGGCGATCACCACCACCCCGCTATCCAACAGCATGCGGATGATGTTGCCTTCGATCACCTCCTTCGGCAACGGTGAAGGCACCACCCGGCGGTAGCCCCGGCCTTTATCTTCTTTGATCGCCCAGCCGCGCTCCCGCTGCAATTCCTCCGCCTTTTCCCGGGTATAAAAAGGGCCGACAAATTTGGTGGGATTTTTAAAAGCAGGATCGGCACGGTCCACTTCCATCTGGGTAATCATGCAGGCAACCTCCCGCTCAATGCCCCGGTCGTGCAGCACGTTCTGCAGGCACTGTTCGATCATATACCCCATACCGCCCTGGGTATCTCCCACCAGCACTCCCAGGGGAAGGGTCGGCACCAGCTTGACCGCCTCCTCCACCCGGATCAACTCATTGCCAATCTGGGGGCCGTTCCCGTGGGTAATAAGCACCCGGTGACCCAACTCGGTCAGTTCCAGCACTCCCTCCAGACTCTGGCGGGTGTTAAGGAATTGTTCGTAAATATTGCCTTCTTGATTTTCCCGGGTAATGGCATTGCCTCCCAGGGCAACCACAACGGTTTTGACTGCGTTCATCGCAATTTTCCTCATCGCCGAAATTTTGGGAAAAAGGCATATTTACGCAGGATCAGGCGGTAATGCAAATGAAATTATTCAGGGTTTAACCGGGCATATTCTGCATATTACCCATCTTCTGGGTTTTCTCTTTCGATCCAAAGCTGCTGCCGAACCAGAAACCGAGAATTTGGGGAATCGATGCCGTCAGCACGCCCAGAATAGTGCCGAACATCCCCTGGAGAAAGGGATCATCGGCAAAATTGACAATATCGCGCCGCAAAATAATCCAAAAGATAACGAAATAACCGACGACGAAAATTGCCGACAGTACAATCTGGGGCCAGATGTTGACCTTAAACATCTCCCGGGCACTGCTGCGGTCTTCCACTTCCAGGCGGAAAACGTCGATATCGAGCTTTTTCATCTCCACGGCAAACTGTTTGTCGAGCTCTTTCAGCTTCAGCAGCTGTTCCGGGGAGGCGTTCAGGATGGCCTCTTCGATCTCGTCCGGGGAGGCATCCGGTTTGCCGAGCAATTTTTCCGAAATGAATTTGGTGGCCATTCCCCCCAGCGGCCCGCCGATGGCGGAGCCGATGGTCGGCGCCACCTCCTTGATGATATTGAGGGGATTGACTTTTCTGATGATATCGCCGAGACCCATGGTTACCTCGATGTTTATGTGTGATGGTTGGATTGAGATATTTGGAATGTTTGTTGATGGGTGGATGGGTTAATGGGTTAATGGGTTAATGGGTTAATTCTGGCGCCACCCCACGTTACCAGCACAGTTTACGCATAATGCACATATTTCGCAAAAAAATCTGTCGTGTAAATTTATCAAGATCAATCCATGTAACCTGCCCGGTTTTTTACATCACGCCATAAATACCGCGCCAGCCAATATCGCCGAAGGCAAACATCGTGAGCGAAGCGAGCAAACATCGTGAGCAAAGCGAACAAATATCGCGAGCGAAGCGAGCAAACATCGTGAGCGAAGCGAGCAAACGCCCTGCATCACCACCGCTGCCCGCTTTGGTAGGCCTGCACAAACGGATTCCCGCTGCGCTCCGCGCCGATGGTGGTGGCAGGGCCATGGCCGGGATGGACCGTCACCCCGTCTTCCAATGCAAACAGTTTATCGATAATACTGCGCATCAGGGTCTCGGTATCGCCCCGGGAAGGTCAGTGCGGCCGATGCCCTGCTGAAACAGCACATCACCGGAAATGATGTATTGCTCCTGCCAGTGGTAGAAGCAGATGCTGGCTGGTGAATGACCGGGGGTCAGCAGTACTTCAAAGGAGGTATTTCCAAACGTGACGGTATCCCCTTCTTCCAGGAAGCGCGCCGGAAGCGGTGAAGGTTCGGCGGTAACGCCGAAGTAAGCCCCCAGGGCCGGCGCGGCTTTCAGCACTTCCACCTCCCCGCGATGGGTTTCCAGCGCCAGGCCGTATGTTTCGGCGATAAACTTATTGCCGAAGACATGATCGATATGGCAGTGGGTGTTGAGCAGCTTCACCGGCGAAAGCCCGTTGTCGGCGATAAAATCCGCCAACTGCGTGCGCTCACCCGGATCATAACAGCCGGGATCGATAATGACGCATTGTTTGGTTTCATCATACACCAGATAGGTATTTTCCGCGAAGGGGTTGAAGACGAAGGATTTGACGGTTGACATGGCTGGGTTCCCGGTTGGTTAAATGAGCATACGGTCAAAGCAATATCGGCGGGAGCGGAAATGCAAGCGGTTTGTTAATTATTGTGAATGGGTGGATGGGTGAATGGGGAAAAACGGACCTTCCGCCCAATATTTTAAACCCATCCACCCATTAACCCATCTACCCATTAACCCATCCACCCATTAACCCATCTACCCATCACGGCACCTGCGTGCCTTTCCCAATATTCGGCCGCCAGAAGAAGTTGAGATCGAATACGTCGATGCTGCCATCGAGATTATAATCGCTGCCTTTGCTATATTGCCAGGCAGTGCCATCCTGGCTTCGCCAGACCAGATCCTTGTCCGACGCATTAACCCCGCCAACCCCGTTACCATCGCCGGCAGCCAGGCCGTAAATGCCGGTCTCCAGCAGCACCATCGGATTGGTTCCATATGCTTTGGACTGAGCGGTGGTAAAATCGTAGAGGCTGCTGCTGCCGCTCAGCGCCACAGGGGTGGCGCTCATCACCGCCAGGTGATTGCGGTGATAGACCGCCAGATAATAATTGCCCTGCGGCTGGTCGAAGAACACCGGGTTGTTACCGTTCAGGTCGGTGATGTTGCCGTTGCTCAGCAGCAGCGCCGCCCGGGTATCGACGACCACCGTCGGATCCAGGCTGCTGCGCAATTGCAGCAGCACCCAATCGACCGTTCCGGAGGGCATGCTGAGCACCTCTTCGCTGCCGTTATAATTCCAGGGCGAAGTGTTATATGGCTGGTTTAGCGGCAGGCCGCCGACGCCGTTCAGCGTGGTCAGCATGGATCCGGTCGCATACGGCCCCTGCAGCCACACCTTCACCCGGGCCAGCAGACCGCTGCCCTGCAGAGCGGTGAGCAGCACCTTATTCGATTGATAGGTGATGGAGAATACCGGCTGCCCGTTCAACTGGGGCAGGTTAACGGTGCTGAACGATCCGCTGCGAGTGGAACAGGTCACGACTTCGAACACCTGCCCCTGCACCGGCAGATAGCCGTCGACCAGCGATACATTCAGGGTGCCGTTTAAGGTTGCGCTGCCCGAGATCTGCAGTTGGTCGCTTTCCACCCCGGCGGTGAGCCCGCCGATCTCGATGTTCAAACTCCCCGATGCCGATTGGGCATAATTGCCGGTCACCGTCAGCCGGCCGGGAGAGCTGCCCGGATTGACCAACCCGTTGCTGGTAAAGCTGATCCCCGATACCCGCAGGATGCCGCTGCCGCGAATCTCGCTGGCCGAGCCGGTGGTGATGCTGCCGCTGAAGCGCACCGTGCCGGTCTGGATGTCGACCAGGCCATAGTTGAAAAATCCGGTTTTAATTTCCGAGGTGCCGACGCCCCCGCTTTTCACCACCGTGCCGAAATTGGCGAGGTTACCCCCGCCGGTTTCGGTCATGATATTGTCGTCACCCAGGAAATCTATAAGCGCGCCGAGGCGGTTTTCGATATAGCCGCCCGCGGAAACCCGGATCGTTTCCTCGAACAGGAATTCGTTGTGATTGACGATCGCCTTGCCCATCAGCTGGCGGGTTCCCCCGGCAGTGGTCAGAAGAGAGCCGAAAACCTTCAGGGTATCGCTGCCGCTAATCGCGCCGCGTTTCCAGTCGAATATTCCGTCCACCCGGATCGGGCCGTCGCCCTGGAGGAAGCCGTCGGCGGCAAGGTGGTCGGTGTTCAGCGCAAAGGTGGCGCCGCTCTCCACGAACATCCCCGCGCCGGTCACCTCCAGGGTGGCGCGGTCGAACATCCGGCTCACCCCGTCACCGCGGAAGTGCACGTCATCCAGGATAAACAGCCGTTCCGACAGTTCCAGAACAGCGCTGCCGTGGGCGTAAAAATCGCCGTCACTGGCCAGCAGGGTATCGCCGCGCTCAAAGCGCAGGGTGCCGCTGTAGGCATGCACCTCGCCGCCGTCATTGCGGAAAATCGGATCGATCTCGATGCGGTTGACGCCGGCGGTTTTTTTCAAGGTTCCCTGATTGGTAAAATACCCCCCGTTATCAACCAGCACGTAATCCATCCGCCCGTCGGTCTGCACATCGAATGTCGCGCCGGAGCGATTGTAAATATGCGCACTGTTGCGGAGCTTGATATCTTTGGTGCCGGTCCAGGTGACGGTGCCGTAATTTTCCAGGGTGCGCACATTCAGGTCGACGCTAAAACCGGTATTGTTAACCAACAGCGTGGCCCCGGCATCAATCCGGGTGGTGCCGCTGCCGCTCATCGCGCCCAGTGTCCAGGTCATGGCGCCGGTCACCTTCAACTGCGCGCTGCCGGAAATGGTCCCCCCATTGAGGATGACATTCTTGACGGTGGCATTGCTGTTGACGTTTACCTGGCTGATATTGATTACCGCCGTGTCATTTGATCCCGGCACCCCGTTCGGGCTCCACTTTCCCGCATCGGACCAGTCGCCGGCAACCCCGCCCCAGGTATAGGTGGTCTGGGAGAACAGCATGGGGCTGTTTCCAGCAAGAACCATTAAAATGACATAAATGACCTTCAACCGACGCGACATCTTCATGACCGGAACTTTCTTTAGTGAATACTTTCAGGGAGATAATTAAACAGAACTGAACGTAACGGAAGGGGATGCAGCTATATACGATCGCATGCTAAGTTTTTAGTGTTACAAGTGCTTGGTTGTTGGTTGTTGGCTTTTGGTCAAGACAGTTCTTTGCCAATAACCAATAACGAATTTTACACTTTAATAAACTTAGTTCACAATGCACTAAACTTAAAGCGGCATTTGCCTTACAATACATTTAAAGATCAATCAACCCGCGAAAATTAGTACGGTTTATTTTCGCATTCAATGACGGATTTCACATCTGTGAGAATATATCTTTGTAATTCGGCAGATGGGTGAATTATATTGGCGTTCTTATGGTGTCGAACTAAATAACATTGTATATCGAATCATTTGCAGTTGTAAAGCCGTCATTGGTTGTTGGTCATTGGTTTTTGGTTAAGACCGGTCTTTGCCAATAACCAATGACCAACAACCAACAAGATTTGATAACTGCAAAAAAAATTATTTACAACGTATTAGGAGCCGTCATGGCCGATGATAAAAAGTCTTCCCCAAAACGAAAAAAACCATCTCTCCAGACGGTCAAATATGCTTTCAGCACCATCATCTGGCCGCGCAAAAAGCTGGTGTTGATCGGATTGGTGCTGATCGTGATCAACCGCCTCTCCGGACTGGTGCTGCCGGGATCGAGCAAGATCCTGATCGATGATGTGATTGGCAAAGCCGATACCCGGCTGCTCTACCTGCTGCTCCTGGTGGTGGGCGTGGCGGTGCTGGTACAGGCGCTGACCTCATTCTTCCTCACCCGGCTGCTCAGCGTGGAGGGGCAGTATCTCATCTCCCAACTGCGCTCGCAGGTGCAGCAGCACATCATCCGCCTGCCGCTGCGCTATTTCGATAATACCAAGAGCGGGGCGCTGGTATCGCGGATCATGAGCGATGTGGAAGGGGTGCGCAATTTGATCGGCACCGGGCTGGTGCAGATGATCGGGGGCCTGCTCACCTCGGCGGCTTCGCTGGTGCTGCTGATCCGCATCAACGGAGAGATGACCTTCTACGCCATCCTGCCGATGGTGCTCTTCGGGATCGTTTCGCTCAAAGCCTTCGGCTATATCCGCCCGATCTTCCGCAAGCGCGGGGAGATCAACGCCGAGGTTACCGGCCGCCTGACCGAATCGCTCAACGGCATCCGGGTCATCAAAGGCTTCAACGCCGAAAACCAGGAGATCGCAGTCTTCAAAAGCGGGGTGGAGCGGCTGTTTCAAAATGTCAAGCGCTCCCTCACCTCCACCAGCCTGGTCACCAGCGCCGCCACCTTCCTGCTCGGCCTGGCCAGCGTGGCGATCATGGGATTCGGTGGATCGCTGATCATGAAACAGCAGATGACGGTGGGCGACTTCTTCGCCTTCACCCTCTACCTCGGCTTCCTGGTGGCGCCGATCGTGCAGATGAGCAACATCGGCAGCCAGATCACCGAAGCCTTCGCCGGGCTGGACCGGATGGAGGAGGTGCTGAATGTGCCCCAGGAGAACGATAACCCCGCGCGCACGGTGGCGCTGCCGGAGATCCGCGGCGACGTCGCCTTCCGCAATGTTTTCTTTGCCTATGAGAGCGGCAAGGAGGTGCTCAAGGATATCTCCTTCGAAGCGCCGGCCGGCACGGTGACCGCCCTGGTAGGCAGCTCCGGCTCCGGCAAGACCACCATCGCCGGACTGGCCGCCTCCTTCCTCACCCCGGATCGCGGCAGCGTAACGGTGGACGGGCAGGACCTGTCGCAGGTGCTGCTGGAAAGCTACCGCTCCCGCCTGGGGGTGGTGCTGCAGGATGATTTTCTCTTCGAGGGCACCATCCGGGAAAACATCTTATTCGCCCGGCCGGACGCCGATGAGACACAACTGCTGCAGGCAGTGCAGGCGGCCTACGTCAACGAATTCACCGACCGCTTTGAAGACGGCCTGGATACCCTGATCGGCGAGCGCGGGGTGAAGCTCTCCGGGGGCCAGCGCCAGCGCATCGCCATCGCCCGGGCGCTGCTGGCCGACCCGCGCATCCTGATCCTCGACGAAGCCACCTCCAACCTGGATACCGAAAGCGAATCCTACATCCAGCAAAGCCTTGCCGAGCTGATGCAAGGCCGCACCACCTTCGTGATCGCCCACCGCCTGAGCACCATCCGCCAGGCCCACCAGATCCTGGTGATCGAAGACGGGCAGATCGTGGAGCGGGGGACGCATGATGATCTGATTGCGAAGGCGGGGCGGTACCACAGGTTATACACCTATCAGGCGCGGATATAATTGCGGAGTGCGGAGTGCGGAGTGCGGAGTGCGGAGTGCGGAGTGCGGAGTGCGGAGTGCGGAGTGCGGAGTGCTAAATTTACATGAAGATCGTGAGCGAAGCGAACAAATATCGTGAGCGACAGCGAGCAAATATCGCGAGTGCAGCGAGCAAACATCGCGAGCGACAGCGAGCAAATATCGCGAGTGCAGCGAGCAAACATCGCGAGCGACAGCGAGCAAATATCGTTCGCGTAGCGAACAAACATCTTGAATTAACGCTGGTAAACCCGTAACATACCGGCACAGGGAGACAGCGGGCGCAGGAAAGCGGATCGGTTCATTCAGCAGGAAAATTTGATTTATGACGCGATACAGGTGGCTCGGCGCCCTGGTAATCTGGCAGTTGGCCGGCTTGCTGATCGGGCTGGGCGGGTCAGTTGCACAGAAGGACCTGCACGGGTTTATCGCCTTCCTCAACCTCTGCCTGACCTTCATCAACAGCAGTGCGCTGATCGCCAGCGCGTTATGGCTCATCTATCTCCGCTGGATCGGCCCGCGGGTTGCCCGGCGCTACCTTACCGGCGCGGCCGCCGCCGGCATCGTCCTGATCGCAGCGTATGCCGGCGCGAATATCGCCTTTGCCACCATGAGCCGGGTTTTCGGCATCGCCGGGCAAACCGTCAATTCCAACCATATTTACCTGCTCTGCGCCAATCTGATCGCCGGACTGCTCATCGCCGGGCTCTCGTTTACAGCCTATATGTACGAAAGACAAAAGAACACCCTGCAACATCATCTACAGGAGACGGAAAACCAGCGCCGGCTACAGATTGAATCGCGTCTGGAGGTGCTGCAGTCCAAATTCAACCCCCATTTTCTCTTCAACGCCTTCAACACCATGCTGGAGCGGATCTATCAGAAACCTCACGAGGTGGAGAGCATCATCCTCAATCTTTCCGGGATCTACCGCAAAATCCTGACCCTGCCGGACCACGGGGTGGTCACCCTGGCAGCGGAGTTGAAGCTGGTACGGGAATATCTGGAGATCGAAAAGATTCGCCTGGGAGAGCGCCTGGATTTTAAAATCTCCGCCGACGATCGCCTGGCCAACTTGCAGATCCCGTCCCTGATCATTTTGATGACCGCGGAAAACGCCGTAGAGCACGGCATCAACCTCAAGCGCCAGGGCGGCCAGCTTTATATTGTGGTGCATAAAGAGGGCCCGGAGGTGCTGATTCATGTCAAAGACAACGGCGCCGGGATGAACCGGGCCAAGGAAAGCAGCGGCTTCAGCATCGACGATGTGCGGCAGCGCCTCAAATCACTTTACCAGGACCAGGCGCAGGTCAGCGTCACCCGGCTGGCGGAGGGCGGCACCAAGATCAGCATGACCATCCCCTACCGCATGACCGGCAGCGAAGCGCCAGCAGAAAACCCGCCAACCTCCGGTGAGCGACCATGATCCGCACTGTCATCACCGTTTATGAGCCCCATTCACGCTCCCGCCTGAAATCGCTGCTGCGGCATTTTCCGGAGATTCAACTGATCGGTGAAACCAGCGACGGGAAAAACGCCCCCCATGTCATCGACAGCCTGAAACCGGATTTGCTGTTCCTGGACGTGCAATTGCCGGAATACAGCGCCTTTGATATTCTGGATGAGCTCTCCTACCTGCCGCTGGTGATTTTTATAACTGAGTACCATCCTTACGCCCTGCAGATTTTCCGCGACTGCGACATTGCCCACATCCTCAAACCGGCGAGCGGAGAAACGCTTGAGGAGGCCCTGCAACAGGTGATGCGCATCCGCCGCCGCCTGGATGCCGGCCTGCTGCTGCGCCTGCGTCAGGGGGTGGAGCGCCGGCGCTATGTCAATCGATTTCCGGCGCTCTTTCAGGATCAACAACTGATCGTTCCGGCAGAGCAGGTATACTACCTGGAAGCCCGGCGGGATAAGACCCTGGTACATACCTATCAGCAGAACTTCTATTATGATGCCCCCTTCACCGGCCTGGAGAGAGTGCTGGATCCGGCCCTGTTTGTGCCGGTGCGGGAGGATTGCATCGTCGCCTTCTCCAAAATTCTACGGATCTCCCGCCATCTCCGCGGCGATCACTCCCTGCTGTTGAAGGACAAAGCCCGCACCCGTCTGGCGGTACAAAACGGTTTTTTGCCCCGCTTGCGGGAAAAATGGCCGGCAGTGTAAGTTGCCCGACAGCGGTAACAGAGATATTTCTCTATTTGATTTCAGCCGGCTTCTTTTTTAGGTTTTGAGCGGTTGCATCCCTGGAAACCGCGGCCGAAAAATGACTCTAGAGAAATTAGGCTATACAGGAGCGTCCCAGAGTTGCATATAAAAGTACTGTTTACAAAGTATTTTGCGGTTATAGATTTCTCACAAATGACGTTCGAAATGACGACGTTGTGTCATTCCGAGGTGCCAGCCGAGGAATCTGTAACTTTAAAAGGCTTGATATATGATGTCATATATCCCTTTCCAGTCAAACTATGTATTGTCTCACTTTGGTTCGGAGTGCTTAGCCTTTGCAGCTTCCTCCCGGCCAAAGATGAGCTGCCGGTGGTGCCGCCGGGAGCCATCGCGCCGATGGATACCCTGTTTCACCGCCCGCTCTCCCGGGGACTCGACCTGGTTTACCAGGACCGTTTCCCGGCGGCAATCGCCCTGTTCGACAGCCTGGCCCAGGTTTTTCCAGATCATCCGGCACCCAATTTTTATCTGGCGGCCACCTACCAGACCTGGATGAGCAGCTACCGCTTCAACGGCTTTCAGGAAGAGCTGGAAGCGAACGTACAGCGGGCGATCGACAAAGGCAATGAACTGCTGGAAGTGCGCCGGGATGATCCCTGGCTGAATTTCTATATCGGCGCGGCCTACGGCTACCGGGCCTTTTTCCGGGTGCGCAGCTTCAACTGGATCGGGGCATATCTCGACGGGAAGAAAGGGATCGGCAATTTCCACCGGGCGCTGGAAAAAGAGCCGGCGCTGTATGATGTCTATCTCGGCCTGGGTTCCTATCACTACTGGCGTACCGCCCGCTCCAAATTCATCCGGGTGATCGCTTTCTGGATGAGCGACAAGCGCGACTTCGGACTGAAACAGATCGACTTTTCCATTCGCCACGGGCGTTATTGTCCTGCGGAATCTTTCCTGGTGCTGGCCACCGCCCAGTTCGATTACGGGCAGTATCAAGCGGCGCTGCAAACATTGCAGGAATTCCACCGCGATCACCGGCCGGTGATGTCTTCGCGTTACCTGGAAGGCCGCCTGCGTATTGAGGCCGGGGAATGGGAAAGGGTGGAGCAGATTTTCCGCGATCTGCTTGCGCGCCTGGAACCGTATCCCTACCCTTCCGTCGGCTACCAGGTGGAATGCCAGTACTGGATCGCCCGGGCGCTGACGGAGAAAGGTGAAGCGGCAGCCGCGCTGGAGCGGTGCCGGAAAGCACTGGCGCTGGCGGAAACCCGCGACAAAGACGGTGAACTGGAAAGTCAGTTCGAGAGTTTTGACGATATTAAATCGATGTTGGAAGACCTGGAAAAAGCGCTGTTGCAAAAGCGTTAGCCACAGAGTCGTAGCGTTCACAGAGACTGACAACTGATAACTGACAACTGATAACCCCAAATATTCTGTGCGCTCTGTGTCTCTGTGGCAAAAATACGACACCGCCGTTAATGCACAGGTGAGCCTATGCGATCCCGTATTAAATCCAACGCGCCTGGTCAGGCAGCCGTGCCGCCAGGTATTTCCGCCGGCCCGGACATTGGCGACTCGCGCTACGCTGTGCGGTTCGCCGCCACGCCGCAGGAGATCGACGCCGTGCTGAAGCTGCGCTTCGAGGTGTTCAATCTGGAGTTGGGCGAGGGACTGGACAGCTCCTTTGCCACCATGCGCGATGAAGATGAGTTTGACGCTCAATGCCATCATCTGCTGATATGGGAAAAATCCGGCGGAGCGGTGATCGCCACCTACCGGATGCAGACCCGCGAGATGGCGCAGGCGGCGCGGGGATTTTACTCCCAGGGGGAATTCGATCTCGGCGCCCTGCCGGAGGCGGTGCTGGACGCCTCGGTGGAAGTGGGACGCGCCTGCATTGCCAAAGCACACCGCAACGGCCGGGTGCTCTTCCTGCTCTGGAAGGGCATCGCCCGCTACCTGCTGGCGATGCGCAAGCGCTACCTGTTTGGCTGCTGCTCGCTGACCAGCCAGGACCCGGCGGAAGGGAAGCAGGTGATGGATTACCTGGTGGACATGGCACTGGTATGGGAGAACTTCAGCGTGCCTCCGCAGCCCGGTTTCGTCTGCTATCCGGCGGGTTTCGAGGCGCCCGCCAATCCGGATGTGCGCCTGCCGCGCCTGTTTCGCATCTACCTCGATTACGGCGCGCGGGTCTGCGGCCCCCCGGCGATCGACCGGGCGTTCAAAACCATCGATTACCTGGTGCTGCTCGATACCGCCCGGTTTGACCGGAAGACGTATGAGATCTTTTTTAGATAAATAAATAGCCACAGAGGCACAGAGAACACGGAGTTCAGTTGTCAGTTATCAGTTGTCAGTTATCAGTTCTCAGTTCTCTGTGAACTCTGTGCCTCTGTGGCTAACGTGAAACCTTGATTCGTGTATATGACAGAAACATTTAGAGCCATACGACGCTTGATCCTTTTTCTGGCGGTTACCTTCAGCGCGATTTCGTTGCTGCTGGCCGGTTTGCTGTTGCGGTTGCTCGGGGCGGCGGTTTTTGAACGCTGGCGCATCGCGGTGGTGCAGGGCTGGGCACGACTGATCGCCCGGGTGATCGGCATGCACATCACCGTGATCGGCACCCCGCCAAAGCCGCCGTTCCTGCTGGTGTCGAATCACCTCAGCTATGTCGACATCCCCCTGCTGTTCACCCGGCTGCGCGGGATATTTATCGCCAAGCGCGAGGTCAGCAGCTGGCCGCTGCTGGGATACGCCGCCCGGCTGATCAACACCCTGTTCATCGACCGTAAAAATCACCGCGACCTGAACCGGGTCAACCGCCTGATTGCCGCCCACATCAATCCCCGCCAGGGGGTCATTCTTTTCCCGGAAGGCACCAGTTCGCCGGGAGCGGAGATCAAGCCCTTCCGCCCTTCCTTGCTGCAATATCCCGCCGATGCCGGCCTGCCGGTGCATTATGCCACCATCAGCTATCGCAGCGGCAATCCCGCCTACCCGGCGCACACGAAGATTTGCTGGTGGGGCGGGATGACCTTCGGCGATCATTTGTTTGAAATGTTCAAGATCCGCCAGTTCGAGGCCACGATCGTTTTCGGCTCGCAGCCGATCGCGCACCGCGACCGCAAGCAACTGGCCGCTTTATTATGGGCATCCGCCCGGCAGTCGTTTATACCGGTTGTAAATTTGGAGGAAACATGCACAACGGACAATCCCTCGTCTTCGACAACATCGAAACCCTTGAGCAGGGAATTAACTTGATGGAACAGATCGATGATGCGCTCTATGCCAACAACGACCACCGCTATTTCCGCAGCGGCACGGGGAAGCATATGCGCCATATTCTCGATCACTACCTGAGCTTTCTGAACGCCCGCAACGGCCGGATCAATTATGACACTCGCCGGCGCGACCGCCGCCTGGAGCGCGAACGGGTGTATGCCATCGCCGCCGCCCGGGAGATCATCGGCCGGCTGCAGGCGTTCGGCGCCGATTCGCAACATATTGCCGCCGCGGTGCAGGTGAACAGCAACCGGGGCGACCAGCGCGGGGAGGGTGCGGCCTGGAGTGCATCCACCCGGCAGCGGGAGCTGCAGTTCCTGCTCAGCCACACCGTGCATCATTATGCATTGATCGCGCTGACCCTGCGCATCCAGGGCGTGGAGCCCCCGGAAAGCTTCGGGGTGGCGCCCTCCACTCTGCGCTTTGAAACCGCGCAGACCTCCGGGTAAGCGCAGATGTGCACGGTCACCTGGATTCACCGGCCCGGCGGTTATGAATTGTGCTTCAATCGCGATGAGCTGAAAACCCGCCTGATCGCCCATCCTCCGTCGATCCACCGGGAAGGTCGATTGCACTATATTGCCCCGATCGACGCCGATGCCGGGGGCACATGGATCGGGGTCAATCAGTTCGGGATCACCATCTGCCTGCTGAATTTTTATCATGCCGCGATGAACCGGCAACTGTCGGCGGAGGATTATACCAGCCGGGGGCTGCTGGTTAAGTCGCTCCTGACCCATGAGACCCTCAGCGATATTTTTGGGCAATACAGCGAAGCGGAACTGCGCCAATTCCGGCCGTTCAAGCTGCTGGCGATCGGTCCCGAAAGCGCGGTGCAAGGCCTTGTCTGGGATGGGACAAACGCGGAGATCGCGCGCACCCCGGAGCCGCCGCTCAGTTCATCATCTTTTCTGAGCGAGCAGGTAATCGAACAACGCCGCCGCCTGTTCCGGGAGATCCGCGCCAGAGAGGGAAATGCTTCGGAAGCGCTGATCGATTATCATCGCAGCCACTTCCCGGAAAAAGGCCCCTTCTCGGTCTGCATGCACCGGGAAGAGGCTCACACCGTCAGCTTCAGCCGGGTGGTGGTGACGAAGGAAAATATCACCTTCCACTATACCCCCGGCGCGCCCTGCGAGACGCCCTTCCTGGAACCGGTCAGCATGGCGCGGGTGGCGGGAGGGTGATTTTTTTGCCACGGATAAACACGGATTTTTACGGAAAAGACTTGGTCCACGGATTACACGGATTTTCACGGAAAAGGCTGGAATTACACGGCACGGGCAGTTTTCAGTGGCAGTCGAAGGAAGTTGACTGCACCTTCCACAGAAGTAACATAAATTGCCAAAGACTCTATTCTGGTGCCACGCTTTCAATAGCCTTTGGTTTTTCGACGCTCTGCGTCGAACGAGCAAGAAGGTGCTGTCATTGCGAGCCGCGTATTTTGCGGCGCGGCAATCTCCCGACAATCGCTTCCAACGTAACTGGAGGTGAATGCACCACGCAGGAGATTGCTTCGGCAAAATACGCCTCGCAAACAGCATGTTAATCCGTGTAATCCACATCAGTTACACAAAAACAAATCCGTGCGTGGACTAAAAAAGTATGCGATAAACGATGGCTTACCATGACGAACTCCTCCCAACGAAAGTCCCCTAAATGGCTCATTTTGCTCGCCGTCTACTTGATCCTGCTGCTGATCTCCCACATTTACCGCAGCCGGTATCCGGTTGATGCTCCTCTTCAGCCGGGACAGAAGTCGCTGGAGGTGCGGGAATGTGGGCGTAGCGCGTCTTCGGAGCGGATGGTGCGTATTGCCTATCACGATGCGGCGCCGCCGGACAGCGCTGCGCCGCCGGTGGTGCTGTTGCTGCACGGCAGCCCGGTGGGTACCGAAATGTTCTATCGCTTCATTCCCGAGCTGTCCCGCCACTGCCGGGTGCTGGCCCCGGACTTCCCCGGCTACGGCGCTTCCGGCTATTGGGTCAGCGATTATTCCCTCCACGCTTTTGCGGAATACATGCGGCAGTTTCTCGATCGATTGCGGATTGATAAAGTGCACCTGGTGGGCTACAGCCTGGGAGGCGGGGTGGGAATAAAGTTGGCCCACCTGGCCCCGGAACGGGTGGCATCAGTGACCCTGCTCTCAGCGATCGGGGTGCAAGAGTTTGAGCTGCTGGGCGATTATCACCTCAACCACGCCGTGCACGGGGCGCAGCTGTTTCTGATCTGGCTGCTCCAGGAAGGCACGCCCCATTTTGGCCGACTCGACCATTTTCCTCTCAACCTGCCCTACGCACGCAGCTTTTACGATAGCGACCAGCGTCCCCTGCGCGAATACCTGCAGGCTTATCAAGGCCCGATGCTGATCCAGCACGGCCCGGAGGACGGCCTGGTGCCGTTCGCCGCGGCGCGGGAGCATCAGCGGATCGTGCCCCAGAGCGTGCTGCAGGTGTATGAGCGGGGCGGTCACGGGATCGTGATGGGGCGGGCGGAAAAAGTGGCCGGGGATATCTGCCGCTTTATCGAAACGGTTGAAGCCGGCGCCGCCCTCAGCCGCGCCGCAGCCGATCCGCAGCGGATCGCTGCGGCCGCACAGCCGCTGGAGTCCGATGCGGTGCAAAAAGCGGAAGGGATCACCCTGTTTGTTTTCATCATCCTGATCGCGTTGGCGACCTTCGTCAGCGAGGACCTCGCCTGCATCGGCGCCGGGCTGATGGCGGCGCGGGGGATCATCGGCTTCCTCCCGGCGGTGTTCGCCTCCTTCCTGGGCATCTTTGTGGGCGACATGCTGCTCTATCTCGCCGGGCGCTACTTCGGCAAACCGGCGCTGAAATATCCTCCTTTGAAATGGATGATCAAAGAGGCCGATATCGCCAAATCGGCGAACTGGTTCCGGGAAAAAGGTCCCCGGATCATCCTGGCCAGCCGCTTCCTGCCCGGCAGCCGCCTGCCCACCTATTTCGGCGCGGGAATGCTCGACGCCGGGTTCTGGATGTTCACCTTCTACTTCGGCATCGCCGCCCTGGCCTGGACCCCGCTGCTGGTGGGACTGGCCACGCTGATCGGGGAGCAATTGCTGGATTACTACGATGTTTTCCACAAATACGCCCTGCTGGTGCTGCTGGGGAGCGGTGCTGCTCGTCTGGTCGATCCCCCGCCTGCTGCTGCCCTTGTTCAGCCATAAGGGGCGGCGACTGCTGCTCTCGCGCTGGCGGCGGCTGACTCGCTGGGAATTCTGGCCGCCCTACGTCTTTTATGTGCCGGTCTTCTTTTACGTGATCTATCTCGGCCTGCGCCACCGCAGCCTGACCCTCTTCACCGCCGCCAACCCGGGCATTCCGGCGGGCGGCTTCATCGGAGAATCCAAATCGGAGATCCTGGACGGCCTGCAGAGAGCAGATTCAGCCATCGCCCGTTATCGTCGGATCGATACCCATCAACCGCTGGAGGGGCAAATCGCTGCGGTAACGAAATTCATGGATACCCACCAGCTGAATTTCCCGGTGGTGCTGAAGCCCGACGCCGGGCAGCGGGGCAGCGGGGTGGGCATCATCCACTCGGAAACCCAGTTGCGCGACTACCTGCGCAATAACGGCGCGCCGGCGATCGTGCAGGAATATGTGCCCGGCGAGGAGTTCGGGGTGTTCTATTACCGCTATCCCGGGGAGGAAAGCGGGCATATCTTCTCCATCACCGACAAGCGCTTCATCGCGGTGTGTGGCGACGGGCAATCGACGCTGGAGACACTGATCCTGAACGACCAACGGGCGGTGTGCATGGCCCGCTTCCACCTGGCGCAGCACCGGGAGCGCCTTCAGGAAGTGCCGGCGGCGGGAGCAACCGTGCCCCTGGTGGAGCTGGGCACCCACTGCCGGGGGGCGCTGTTCCTCGATGGAAGTAAGCTGATCACCCCGGAACTGAGCACCGCTATCGATGCGATCAGCCGGGAATTCGAGGGCTTCTACTTCGGCCGCTACGACATCCGCACCCCCTCGCGGGAGGATTTCCGGCAGGGGAAAAATTTCAAGGTGGTGGAGCTCAACGGGGTCACTTCAGAAGCCACCAACATTTACGACCCTGCCAACAGCCTGCTGAGCGCCTACCGCACGCTGGCGCGGCAATGGCGCCTGGCATTTGAGATCGGGCGGCGCAATCGTGAGCGCGGGGTTTCGCCGACTCCGGCCGGGGAATTGTTGCGGTTATTGCAGAAGGTGCTCTTTTAAGCTGGTTGTGTTTTATGAGCGGATCTTTGATCATCGAGCAGTGGCAGGAAGTTGGCTGAAACGGCGACCCCTGGATGGAGGCATATCGAACTTTTTTGATTGCTACTCCAGCAACAAACCGGTAATTTTCATAATGCAGAATCACCATTTTTGCTTCATTGATAAGACTTCCGGAGCGGAATCAATACGTGACGGATATTTTCCTGGAGTCGTAAAGGTTCGATCGGCGGATAAAAGTTGATTTAGTTTTCTTTTGTAACGATATTGCTTGCACAGAATTAAAGGAGTGTAACGTGGATATCAATGATATCGGATCCAAAATCAAGAAATTGCCCCGGCATTTGATTCCGGAAGTGATTGATTATATCGATTTTTTATTGAGCAAGTATGGTATCGATAAACCGGAAAAAACGGATGATGGGAAAAGCTTCAAATTTGACTGGGCTGGCGGTTTGTCTCAGTTGAAGAAAGAATACACAGCCGTCGAGTTACAGCACAAATCGTTGGATTGGCGCTGATGTATTTGGTCGACACCAACATATTTTTGGAAATTCTCTTGGCGCAGGATAAAAGTGAAGTGTGCAAAACATTCCTGAGCAATCATATCGATGAATTGGCGATCAGCGATTTTTCGTTGCATTCTATCGGGGTAATCCTCTTCCGTCACAAGGCTCATGATATATTTTCGAAATTTATTGAAGATATGCTTCCTCACCTGAACTTGCTTTCCCTCCCTAAAAACCAATACCATAAAATCATACCCAATCAAAACCAATACAAACTCGATTTTGACGATGCCTATCAATTAACGGTATGCAGGCATTATGAGTTAAGATTTACGACCATGGACCAGGATTTTAAGAATGTAAAAGCTATCGATATTCTATTCATATAGTATATCGTACATTCAAGGCTATAAAAACCACACTACTTCTTTCCTGTTCAAAAAGGATATAATCTACGTAAAAAAGAACATCCCGTTCACAGCAGCATGTTGTTTGCTGCTGTGAACGGGATGTCATCGTACCCGAAGCGGGACTCGAACCAGCATAGGAATTTATTTTCTGAGAAGTCAAACGCCTGAAAACCGATAAAATTTTAACTTATTTTTAATTCGAAATTCCTGTATATTAGGATCTGCCAACACCTGCCGGTCTTCTCCGGAAGATGTTTCCTGCAGACTGGCTGGCATAAAAACAATCGTTTTGTTGCCACAGAGACACATAGTCCACAGAGAAAAACTGACAACTAAAAACTGATAACTGACAACTAAAAACTGATAACTGACAACTGATAACCGACCCCTTGCAATGATCCAATTTATCCAAAAAATCCGCGCCTTCTACCATCAGACCGAATTCCACGCCAACCTCTCCCAGCTTGGGCAGTGGTTCCGCTTTTCGCTGCGCACTATTGGCAGCTTTCCCCAGGTGTGGCGCTACCGCGGCGAGACGTTCCGCCAGGTGTATATTTTAGGCAACCAGGCCCTGCCCCTGGTGGTGTTTGCGGCGATGTTCGTCAGCATGGTGCTGTCCCTGGAGTGGGGCAAGAAGCTGGAACCCTTCGGCGCCAAGGCGATGCTGGGGCGGATTGTGGGCATCTCGGTGCTGCGCGAGATCGGCCCGATGGTGACCGGGCTGATGGTGGCCGGGCGCACCGGGGCCAAGATGGTGGCGGAGATCGGCAATATGGTGCTGTCCAACCAGGTGGACGCCCTGCGCGCCTTCGGCACCGATCCGGTCAAACGCCTGATCGCGCCCCGGGTGTTCGCCGCCTTCATCGTGATGACCCCCCTGACCATCATCGCCGATACGGCCGGGGTGATTGCCGGCTGGCTGACCTCGGTGCTGCTGACCGGGGCCGACTCGGAATTCTTCTGGCTTTCGGTGCGCGACGGGTTGTTCTTCAAGGATCTGTTCATCGGGATCATCAAGCCGCCTTTCTTCGGGCTGTACATCGGACTGGTCAGCACCTATTTCGGCTACCATATCCAGGGCGGCGCGGAAGGCATGGGCAAAGCCGCTACCCAGACGGTGATGTTCGCCTCGGTGGGGGTGCTGATGCTGGATTTTCTGCTGACGGTGCTGATTGTAACTTTTTACTAGGTCAAACAACATTTTAACTCATGCCACAGAGACACAGAGGTCACAGAGAAGCTGTAATTATTCAG
Organism: Calditrichia bacterium; assembly: GCA_020635015.1. GTDB lineage: Bacteria > Calditrichota > Calditrichia > RBG-13-44-9 > J075 > JACKAP01. The sequence goes on from JACKAP010000005.1 coordinate 217,211, forward strand.
CCCACTAAACACACGAAAGATTCGAAAGAAAAGAGTATGGCAGAACGACATTTAGTCTATTTCGTGTATTTCGTGGGCCGGATTGTAAGGAGAGCGTGTGATCGAATTTGAAGATGTATCCCTGGTGCTCAGCCAGCGCCAGGTGCTGGAGAATCTGTCTTTCCGCATCGAGAGCGGGCAGATCGTGCTGCTGGTGGGGGGCAGCGGCACCGGCAAGAGCAGCATCCTGCGCCTGATCCTGCGCCTGATCCCCCCGACTTCCGGGCGCATCCGGGTGCTGGGAGAGGTGATCGATAAACTCCCGGAAAAACGCATGAACCAACTCCGCCAGCAGATCGGCCTGGTCTTTCAGGAGGGCGCCCTGTTCGATTCCCTGACGGTGGAGGAGAATGTCGGGCTGTTCCTGATCGAGAACCTGCACCTCCCCATGGAGACGGTGCACCAGCGGGTTGAGGGGATCCTGGAATCCCTCGGCCTGTCCGATTATATGAATTACTATCCTTCGCAGTTGAGCGGAGGAATGAAAAAACGGGTTGCCATCGCCCGGGCAATCGTCTCCAAGCCGCAGATGCTGCTCTACGACGAACCCACCGCCGGGCTGGACCCCATCACCGCCAAGCGGGTGGTCGGCCTGATGGATCAGCTTCAGGAGAAATATCACATGACCTCGCTGATCGTCACCCACGAGCTGCACTACTTCCTGGATATCGCCGAGCGGCTGATGCTGCTGAAAAACGGCGCGGTGGCCTTCGACGGTCCACCGGACCTGTCCATCCTGGAACACTACGAAGAAGCCTATCCCCCCGCAAGTGAGATTCAACCGAGAGGAGACCATGGAAATCCATAATAAAAACCGGCCGCTGAAGTTCGGCGTGGCCGCCTTCCTGACCTTTGCCACCCTGTTGATCATCCTGATCGTTTACATCATCGGGTCCAACCAGCGGGTGTTCGACAGCAAATACCCCCTCTACATGTTCCTGCCCAATGTGCAGGGCCTGGAATCCGGGGCGTTCGTGACCCTCTCCGGGCTGAAAGTGGGGGTGGTGGGCGATCTCAGTTTTTCCCGCCAGGATGAAGAGCAGGGCATTCTGATCGAACTGAAAATCAACCGCAAGTACGCCCCGATGATCACCACCTCTTCCCGGGCCACCATCAAGACCATGGGTATTTTGGGCGACAAATACGTCGATATCACCCTGGGCGATCTGGACGACCCCAAACTGCAGGGAGGCGACTACCTGACCAGCATCACCCCGCTGGATGCCGATGCCCTGCTGAATATGGCCTCGAATACCATGGCCGGGCTGCAGGGCACTCTCGACAACATCAACCAGATCACCCATGCCGCGCTCTCCGGCGAGGGGATGCTGGGACTGCTGGTACAGGACAATACCGCCCGCCAGAATCTGGTCGCTTCCCTGGGCAACCTGAAACGGATCACCGACCGCGTCGTCGCCGGGCGGGGCTCGGTAGGGCAATTTCTTAGCGACACCACGATGTACAGCTCCCTCAACCAGACCGTGGGCAGCCTGGCCAGCATCACCGGTAAGATCGAGCGCGGTGAAGGCAGCATGGGAAAGCTGGTGAACGACGCTTCGCTCTATGATCGCTTTTCACGAATCGCCACCCGTACCGATAGCCTGCTGGCCAAACTAAACAGCCAGGACGGTAGCGCCGGCAAGCTGATCAACGACAAGGAGCTCTACGACCAATTGGTTAATCTCAGCAAAAGCCTGAACGAATTGACCACCGACTTTAAGGCCAATCCGAAGAAGTATGTATCGTTTAGTTTTTTCTAACATGGCGGACAGCATTGCATGGGGCATGGGGCATGGTGTATTACAATGCGGCTCTCGGGCCTTGCGCTTGTGTACCTTCCGGCGCCATGCACCTCGCCCCATGCGAGGATATTCAATGCTTGAACTTTTTCGATTGAGGAGTTATCTATGCTGAAAGGAAAAGACAAAGAACCCGGCTTCTACAACCGTTACACCAAAGAGCAACTGATCCTGCGCGACCATCTGGCAGTCGACCGCACCGTTTTGGCCAATGAGAACACCTTTTTAGCCTACGTGCGCACCGCCCTTACTTTTTTCGTCTCCGGGATTACCTTCGTGCATTTTTTTGGTTACATACTGGTGGAAATCATCGGCTGGATTTTTATACCGATTGGCGTCAGTATTTTTATCGCCGGCTGGCTGCGCTACCAGCGGATGCAGAAAACGTTGAAGATTCTGGAGTGAATGATGGGTGGATGGGTGGATGGGTGGATGGGTGGATGGGTGGATGGGTGGATGGGTGGATGGGTGGATGGGTGGATGGGTGGATGGGTGGATGGGTGGATGGGTGGATGGGTGGATGGGTGGATGGGTGGATGGGTTAAGAAATGTGACACCTACTATTGAATAAATGCAACAACTTTCGAGAGTTAATCTCGTGAATTTTCATATTTCCGGGAGTAAATAATTAGTATTTGGGTAGCTATTCCCTTTTGTAGCGACACTATGCATAGTGTCGCTACAAAAGAAAAAACGCGCAAAACCTCAATTCTATCGCTTCAGCTACCCAAATACAATAATTACAATTACCGAACTTTTACCCCCGTCCGTTTTTCCCCATCCACCCATTCACCCATCCACCCATCAACAACTCAGTAAAAACCAACCTCCGGATCGATCTCCCTGGCATACGCATCAATTCCCCCCGCCAGGCTGGTGACGTTCTCCCAGCCTTCCGCCAGCAGCCACATCGTCACCTGGGCGCTGCGGATACCGTGATGGCACATCACCACCACCTCCGCGCTGCGCTCGCGCACCTCATCCGGCAACCGGCCCAGGCGGTGCACCGCCAGTTCGCTCAGCGGCGCAATATAAACTTTCGGCGAATCCAGGTAAACCCTGTCAATCTCATCCATCTCCCGAATATCCAGCACCCGCACATCATCGCCATTGCGCAGCTTCTCCGCCAGTTGCGAAACTGTAATTTCCGGCGCACCGTAAAAATTCGGCATAGTTCAATATTCCTTCAAAAAACCTGCTTTCACACATGATGAAAGCAGGTTTTTTCAAAATTCATTCGGGATTTTAAAGCAAGAGAAACGGGGCATGCTGTTAAGCCACGGAGGCACAAAGATCACAACGATATCAATGCGATAAGGCGCAATAAACATCCCGTGATCTTTGTGTCTCCGTGGCTATAAACCTTACTTCGCTGCTTTTTCGCTCGCCTCAATGATCTTATAAAAGCTCCCCGCATCCAGGCAGGCGCCGCCCACCAGGGCGCCGTCGATGTCCGGCTGGGACAGCAGGCCCAGAGCGTTCTCCGGCTTGACGCTGCCGCCATAGAGGATCGACATGCGTTTGCCCACCCCTTCACCATAAAGCGCATCAAGCGGGTCGCGCAGGAAGGCGTGGATCTCCTGGGCCTGTTCCGGGGTGGCGGTGCGGCCGGTGCCGATCGCCCATACCGGCTCGTAGGCCAGAACCACCTGCTTGAGGTCGTTGGGGGTCAGATCCTTCAAATCCCACTCGATCTGATTGAGAATGATATCGCGGGTCAGATTCTGTTCCCGCTCTTCCAGGGTTTCGCCGATGCAGTAGACCACTTTTAACTTATGCTGCAGCGCCAGCTTGATCTTCTTGTTGAGCATGTGCGGATCTTCCTTAAAATATCCCCGGCGCTCCGAGTGGCCGATAATCACATGCTTCGCCCCGGCATTTTTCACCATGGCGGCGGATATTTCCCCGGTGTAAGCCCCTTCCGCTTCCCAGGCGATGTTCTGGGCCCCTACCCCGATCTTGCTGTTTTTCAAAGCCTCGCTCACCGCGCTGATCGCAGTGAAGGGAGGAAACACCAGCACCCGGGACTTTGCCGGCGGTTTCTTCTCCAGCTTGGTTTCCAGAGACTTCACCAGGCGCAGCGCCTCGGGAATCGTTTTAAACATCTTCCAATTGCCGGCAATGATTTTCTGTCTCATTAACCCATCCTTTCTTGGTCAATCTCCGTTTGATTCCTTGTAACTACTCAGCCCACGAAACACACGAAATAAACGAAAATGTTTATGAAGAATTCGTATATGGGTAGATGGGTATATGAGTGTATGGGTTCACTGAAACGAATACGTTCACATTGGCGATTCACCCATTCACCCATTCTCCCTTCTACCCATATACAAAAATCCTTTAGTGTGTTTCGTGGGCTGCAACATAACGATTCATTTATCGCTCAGCGCCGCCACCCCGGGCAGGGTCTTGCCTTCCAGGAATTCCAGCGACGCGCCGCCTCCGGTGGAGACGTGGGAAAGCCGGTCTTCCAGGTCAAATTTTTTCACTGCCGCTGCGGAATCGCCTCCGCCAACGATGGTGGTAGTGCCTTGATCGGTGATCTCCGCCAGGTAACGGGCGATCGCTTCCGTGCCCCGGGCAAAATCGGGTATTTCGAAGACGCCCATGGGACCGTTCCAGACCACGGTCTTTGCGCCGGAAAGAATCTGCTTAAATTTCTCGATCGATTTCTGGCCGATATCCACCCCCAGCCATTCGCCGGGAATTTCGCTGGCAGCGACGTTGCGGGTCTGCGCGCCGGCCTCGAAGCGGTCGGCCACCAGCACATCCAGCGGCAGTTCCAGGGAGGTGCTGCTCTCCTGAGCGGCGCCGAGAATCTGTTTGGCCATCTCCAGGCGGTCTGCTTCCAGGATCGATTTGCCGATCTCCCAGCCGTGCGCCTTATAAAAGGTGAAAATCATGCCGCCGCCGATGATCAGGGCGTCGGTCTTCCCCAGCAGGTTCTGGATCACGTCGATCTTGCCCGAGATCTTCGCCCCGCCGAGAATCGCCACGAAAGGCCTCCGGGGATTATCCAGGGCGCCGCCGAGATAGTCCAGCTCCTTCTGCATCAGGTAGCCGGCGGCATTCTGTTTGAAATAATGGGTCACGCCCTCGGTGGAGGCATGGGCGCGGTGGGCGCTGCCGAAAGCGTCGTTGACATAAAGGGTACACTGGCTGGCCAGTTGCCGGGCGTAGTCGGCATCGTTGTCGGTCTCACCCGGATGGAAACGCAGGTTCTCCAGCAGCAGCACCTCGCCGTCTTTCAATCCCTGCTTCAGCGCCTCAACCTCCGGGCCGATGCAATCCGGGGCAAATTTAACTTCCTGCCCCAGCAGTTCGGCCAGATGCAGCGCCGCCGGGCGGAGGGAGAATTCCGCCTTCTTCACCCCTTTCGGGCGTCCGAGGTGCGAGCAAAGGATCGCCCGGCCCCCGGACTGGATCACTTTTTCAATCGAAGGCAGCGAGGCGCGGATCCGCAGATCGTCGGTGATCCGCTGGTTGTCGTCCAGCGGAACATTAAAGTCGACCCGCATCAACACGTTCTGCCCTTTGAGGTTCAGGTCGTCGATGGTTAGTTTTGGCATAGCAGGCTCCCAAAAAGAAAAAGATATCTTTGGCACTTGTTAATGGGTTAATGGGTGTATGGGTATATGGGAAAAAACGGGGAGGTAGGGTAGGGTCGCGACCCTACCCTACGCGCCCATCAACCCATTAACCCATCAACCCATACACAAAAAAATTACAATGCCGCCATCTTTCTCAAAATATCCACCGTCCGGTTGGAATATCCCCACTCATTGTCATACCAGGAGACCACCTTGATCAGGTTCTTTTCCATCACCCGGGTGGAGAGGGAATCGAAGATGCTGGAGGAGGAATTGTCGATAATATCCTGGGAAACGATCGGGTCTTCGCAATATTCCAGATAGCCTTTCAGCTTCCCGGAGGCGGCTTTTTTCACCGCGTCATTGATTGCTTCCGGAGTGGTGTCTTTTTCGGTTTCCGCCACCAGATCGACCAGCGAGCCGTCCGGCACCGGCACCCGCATGGCGAAACCATCGAGCTTGCCCTTGAGGCTGGGGATCACCAGGCCGACCGCTTTCGCCGCGCCGGTAGTGGTAGGAATGATGTTCAGCGCAGCCGCCCGGGCCCGGCGCAGATCCTTGTGGGGCAGATCGAGAATCCGCTGATCGTTGGTATAGCCGTGAATGGTGGTCATCCAGCCGCGGCGGATGCCAAAATTCTCATGGATCACCTTGGCGACCGGCGCCAGGCAGTTGGTGGTGCAGGAAGCGTTGGAGACCAGGCGGTGATCAGCTTTCAGGGTATCGTCATTCACCCCCATCACCACGGTATTGTCCAGCTGGTCTTTTGCCGGGGCGGTGAGGATCACCTTCTTGGCGCCGGCCTGAATATGCCATCCCATCTTCTCGCGGGTGCTGAAAATACCGGTCGATTCGATCACATAGTCGACGCCCAGCGCTTTCCAGGGCAGTTTGGCGGGATCTTTTTCCGAAAGCACCTTCACATGACGGTTTCCCGCCACCAGGGTATCGCCATCGGCATGCACCGCTACCGGATAGCGCCCGTGCACCGAATCATATTTCAACAAGAATGCCAGGGTCTTGGCATCGGTCAAGTCGTTGATCGCCAGTATTTCGATGTTCTTGTCGCTCTGCATCGCTTTAAATACCAGGCGACCGATGCGGCCAAATCCGTTAATCGCAACTTTGATAGCCATATTCGTACTCCTTTGCAACTTGATGAGGTTTTATGAATTAATCAGTTATGTTCGATCGTCAAAAACCGGAAGTGCGAAATATATAACACCGTGAAAATCTTCGCAAGCCTTCTTTTTTTGCCCGGCATGCCGGCGATACGGATTAGAACTTGCTTATCGGTTGGAGGTAAAGTACATTTTGCGACCACAGGCATTGACAGCTTCGAAAACCGCAAACCCTGGAACGGTATGGATATTATATTAAAGAATGCCCTGATTGTGACCCAAAACGAACAACGCGATATATTTCCGGGCGATATTTGGATTGCGGGCAACCGCATCAAGGCGCTGGGGCCGCGGATTGAGCAGCCGGGCGTGGAAACCCTGGATCTATCAGGCCTCACGATCATTCCGGGATTGATCCAGAGCCACGTGCATCTCTGCCAGGCGCTGTTCCGCAATCTGGCCGACGACCTGGAGCTGCTGGACTGGCTGACCCGCTACATCTGGCCGATGGAGATGCACCACAGCCCGGAATCGCTGCAGGCTTCGGCCCGCCTGGGGCTATACGAGATGCTGACCAGCGGGGTCACCACTGTGCTCGACATGGGGTGCGCCGCTCACATGGATGTCGTGTTTGAAGAGCTGGATAACAGCGGCATCCGCGCGTTTTGCGGAAAGGTGATGATGGATCACGGCGAGCAGGCTTATCAAGAGGCGACCGGCGACTGCCTGGCGTCGACCGAAGATCTGATCCGCCGATGGCACCAGGCCGCCGAGGGGCGGATCCAATATGCCCTGGCCCCGCGGTTTGTGCTGAGTTGCAGCATGCCCCTGTGGGAAGGTGTGCAGGGCCTGGCCGATGACTACGATCTGCTGATCCACACCCATTCCTCGGAGAACCGCACCGAATTGGCATTGGTGGAAGCCCAGACCGGTTATGCCAATGTGGAATTTTTTGTACGAAATCGCCTGGCTTCCCCACGGCTCTGCCTGGCCCACTGCATCTGGCTCAGCCCGGAAGAGCACGAATTTCTGGCGGAGTATGACATCAAGGTGCTGCACTGCCCGGGGGCTAACCTGAAGCTGGGATCGGGGTTCGCCGCGGTGCCGGATATGCTCCGCCGGGGTATCAACGTCTCCCTGGGGTCCGACGGCGCGCCGTGCAACAACAACCTGGATATCTTTAGCGACATGCGCCTGGCCGCGCTGATCCATAAACCCACGTTCGGGGTTACTGCCATCACCGCCGGAGATGTGTTTGACATGGCCACCCTGAACGGGGCGAAAGCGTTGGGCCTGGCCGATCAAACCGGCAGCATCGAAGCCGGCAAACTGGCCGACCTGGCAATTTTAGATTTGCATAAAGTCCATGCCACACCGGTCGATAATGTGATTTCGCAGATCGTCTATTCCGCCCAGTCCCGCGATGTGCAGCACGTGATGGTGAACGGCGAGTGGGTGGTGCAAAACCGGGTGCCCCTGGCCTACCCGGACGAACGCGAAATCGTCAGCGAGGCGCAACAAGCCTGTGCGGCGCTGCAAGAACGGTTAAGTTGACCTTATCGCTAACATTTATTGGCCGCAGAGATCTGAAAGCGAATAATGCGAATTGAAACTTTTACCACGGATATGCACGGATGTTGTTGTTTCCTGCTATCAAACAAGCTTTAATCCGTGTTGATCTGTGGAAATCCGTGGCAAAATAAAATTATTAAGTCTAATACTGGGAGATCGATAATGCGTTTTATGTTCCTGATGTTGGCACTTCTCTTGATCGCCGCCTGTGGTAAAAACGAAGTCCGCAACGAGGTATCCGAAGAAAAGCAGCCGGTCGAGTTGCTGAAGTACGGGGATCAATTTTATGCGGAAGGCGATTATGAGAATGCGTTCCGTGCTTACGGCATCATCTATTATAATTTCCCCACCAGCCGGGAGTATATCGATGCCGCGCTGGGCTTGAGCAAATGCTACGGCGCCATGGAGAATTACGAGAAGGAATTCGATATCCTCTTCACCCTCCTGCGCGAGAACCTCATCCCTTCCAAAGTGCCGGCAGTCTATACCTCCATCGCTGGATTCTACGAACGCAGCGCCGGGATCTCCGAGCAGATCACCGCCGAGAGCGGGAATGATTATCAGAAAGCGATCAGCTACCTGGAGAAAGCGATCAGCTATCCCAACAGTGAGGATGTGCAGGCAAAAAGCTACGCTCAATTCAAGATCGGCACCCTCTATGAAAAGCTGGGTGATTTCGAGAAGGCGATCGGCGCCTATGAGAATGCCCTGAACAATTTCCCGGGCAGCGAATGGGCGCTGCGCTCGGAGCAGAATATTGGGGATCTCCGGGTGAAGCTGCAGCGCCGGGCCGACTACCAGCAAGGCGGCCTGATGCCTGACGCCCCTCCGGCAGAGGTCAACCCGGCCAGTTCCCTCACCCCCGCTCCCGCGGAAACGCCGCAAGATAGCAGCAACGCCATCCCGCCGGTAGATGACCCCTTCCTGGAACCGGACACCAGCGGATTTTAATCCATGCGGATGACGGTCTGACTTACAGCATGCCTCAACAAATTACATTCAACGAAGCGTTTTTTATCCACGGATTACACGGATGAACACTGAGAAATACAGACATCAGTGTTAATCCGTGTAATCCGTGGACCCAAAAAAATTCCACTGTTCCTTCCTTTTAAAATTGACTATACTTATCTAACTTACTCAAGATAAACCAACAACTCATCCCGGAGGCGGAACGTGGAAATACCTTATGATCTCCTTCAAAAATTGCCCAAAACCGATTTGCATGTCCACCTGGACGGCTGCCTGCGTATTTCCACCCTGATCGACCTGGCTCAAAAGCAGAAAGTCACCCTCCCCAGCGAGGATCCGGAGCAACTGGCCGCGATCGTCATGAGCGGGAAAAATTGTAAAAATCTGGGGGAATATTTGCGCGGTTTCGACATCACTCTCTCGGTGATGCAGGAGCCGGAGGCCCTCTTCCGCATCGCCTACGAACTGGCGGAAGATGCCGCCGCCGAGAACGTCTGGTACATGGAGGTGCGCTACTCCCCGATCCTGCACACCCGCAAAGGCATGAAGCTGACCACTATCGTTGATGCGGTGATCGCCGGGCTGCAGGAAGCAGAGCAAAAGTTTAACATTAAGACCGGGGTGATCATCTGCGGGATGCGCAACATCAACCCGGAGACCTCACTGGTTTTGGCGGAACTGGCGGTGGCTTACAAGAACCGCGGGGTGGTGGCCTTCGACCTCGCCGGCCAGGAGGAAAACAATCCGGCCAAGAAGCACAAGGAAGCGTTTTACCTGATCCGCAATAACAATATCAACACCACCATCCATGCCGGGGAAGCCTACGGGGCGGAGAGCATCCACCAGGCGATCCATTACTGCGGAGCGCACCGCATCGGTCACGGCACCCGGCTCTACGAGAATGGCGACCTGCTCAACTACGTCAACGATCACCGCATCCCCCTGGAGATCTGCCTGCTGAGCAATATCCAGACCGGCGCGGCCTCCTCCCTGGAGCGCCATCCGCTGAAATTCTATTATGATCTGGGACTAAGGGTATGCATCAACACCGACAACCGCCTGATCTCGGAGACCACCGTTACCAATGAGCTCCACCTCGCCGCCAAGCATCTCGACCTGACCATCGAAGACATCAAGTCCATCCTGGTCGACGGCTTCAAAAGCGCCTTCCTGCCCAACCGCGCCAAGTCGATTATGTTGAATATGGTGAATGATGAGTTGAAGAAGTATTGATTGTTGATGGGTTGATGGGTTGATGGGTTGATGGGTTGATGGGTGATGGGTTGATGGGTTGATGGGTTGATGGGTTGATGGGTTGATGGGTTATGAAATGTGCCACTGAACATTTCATAAATGCAACGACTTTCGAGAGTTGATCTCCTGAATTTTCATACGACCAGAAGTCAATTGATCACAATTACCGAACTTTTACCCCTGTCCGTTTTTCCCCATTAACCCATCAACCCATTAACAAAAGCATTCATCTTACGCCACGCCCGCCCCGTGGCACTTCTTGTATTTTTTCCCACTGCCGCAGGGGCAGGGGTCGTTGCGGCCGACTTTCGTATCCACTTTGATGGTTTTTTTCTGCTCCCGGCTTTCCCGGGCGGCTTTCTGGATGGCGGTTTCTCCCCTGGCCCTGGCCGCTGAGCCCCATATTGGTGGCATCGCGGTGCACCAGCATCAGGCGGGAGGGGCCGCCCTTGTGCTGGGAAGGCACCTGCACCAGTTCGGTGGTCCACAGCTTCTCCAGAGTCTGCTGATTAACCCGGTCGATCAGATCCTGGAACATCTCGAACGCTTCCCGCTTATATTCGATCAGGGGATCTTTCTGCCCGTAGGCACGCAGGTTGATCCCTTCCTTCAGCATATCCATCATGTGGAGGTGATCTTTCCAGTTGTCGTCAATGATGCGCAGCGACCACCAGCGCTCGATCTCCTTCTGCAGGGTCTCCCCCACCTTCTCGGTCTTGTAATCGTACATCTTCAGCGCTTCTTCCTTGATGTAGTCGTAAAGATCATCCGGAGCGGTTTGATACAGCTTATCGCCCAGCGCATGAATGTCGATCATCAGGGTGCGCAACACCACGTCGCTCAGTCCCTCCAGATCCCATTCGTCGTCGGACTTCTTGCTGTCGATAAAGGTAGTGAACTGTACATCCAGAAAATCTTCCAGCATCGCCACCAGGTCTTCCCGGGTGGTCTGCCCCATCAGGGCTTTGCGGCGCCGGGTATAGATCCCGTCCCGCTGCTTGTTCATCACATCGTCGTATTCCAGCAGGTGCTTGCGGATGCTGTAGTTCTGCTCTTCCACCCGCTTCTGCGCTTTTTCGATGGCCTTGGTCACCATCGAGTGGGTAATCACTTCCCCTTCCTCAGCCCCCAGGCGATCCATCACCTTGATCAGGCGGTCGGAGCCGAACAGACGCATCAGCTCATCCTCCAGGGAAAGGTAGAAGCGGCTGAAGCCCGGGTCGCCCTGGCGTCCGGAACGGCCGCGCAGCTGGCGGTCGATCCGCCGCGCCTCGTGACGGCTGGTGCCGATAATCTGCAGCCCGTAGGGCGTACCGTCTTCCCCGAAGCCGTCGGTACCTTCCCCGCGCACCCCTTTGCCCAGCTTGATATCGGTGCCCCGGCCGGCCATGTTGGTGGCGATGGTCACCGATCCCGGCTGCCCGGCCTGGGAGATGATCTCCGACTCCTGCTTGTGATACTTGGCGTTGAGCACGCTATGGGGAATGCGGCGACGCTTGAGCATCCGTGAGAGGGTCTCCGACACCTCCACGCTGACGGTACCGACCAGCACCGGCCGGCCCAGTTTGTGCAGATGCTCGATCTCTTCGATCACCGCATTGTATTTCTCGCGCAGGGTGCGGTAGATCATATCTTCCGCATCCACCCGGCGCACCGGTTTGTTGGTGGGAATCACCACCACGTCCAGCTTGTAAATATCCCAGAATTCCTTCGCTTCCGTCTCCGCGGTACCGGTCATGCCGGCCAGTTTGTCATAGAGGCGGAAATAATTCTGCAGGGTGATAGTTGCCAGGGTCTGGGTCTCGCCTTCAATCTTGACGTTTTCTTTCGCTTCCAGCGCCTGATGCAGGCCGTCGCTGAAGCGCCGCCCGTACATGGTGCGGCCGGTGAATTCATCCACGATCAGCACCTTGCCGTTCTCCACCACATATTCCACATCCTTCTCGAACAGCGAATAGGCCTTCAATAACTGCGAGATGCTATGCAGCTTCTCGCTCTTGGCCGCGTATTCCATCTGGAATTCGTTCTTGGTGTGGCTGCGCTCTTGAGGCGAGAGGCTGGTGTCGCCCTCGATCCGGCTGAACTCCTCCGCCAGGTCCGGCAGTATAAATTCGTTGGGATCGTTGGGGGAAAGCTCCGCCCGTCCTTTATCAGTCAGGTTGATGCTGTTGCGCTTCTCTTCGATGGCGTAGTAGAGTTCTTCATCCACCTCATGCATCTTCTTGTCGCGCAGGAAGGCGCTCTCGATATCAAATACCAGCTTCTTGATCCCCTGGCGCTGGAACAGCTTCGACAGGCGGCGGTTCTTGGGCGCGCCCCGCTGGGCGATCAGCAGCTTCAGCCCGGCATCCTCTTCCTTGCCCGCTTCCAGGTCCTGCTCCGCCTCGGCAATCAGCGAGTTGACATATTTGGTCTGCAGCTTCACCAGCCGCTCCACCATCGGCTTGACGTCGCCGTAGGCGTTGAACGACTGCTCCACCGGGCCGGAGATGATCAGCGGGGTACGGGCTTCATCGATCAGCACGCTGTCAACCTCATCGACAATCGCATAGTGATGCCCGCGCACCTGCACGATATCCTCCGGGCTAACGCTCATGTTGTCGCGCAGGTAATCGAAGCCGAATTCGTTGTTGGTGCCGTAGGTGATATCACAGTTATAGGCCTCGCGGCGGCTCTTGGAGTCCATGTTGTTGAGGATCACCCCCACCGTCAGGCCGAGATAGCGAAAGATCTCACCCATCCATTCCGAGTCGCGCTGCGCCAGGTAATCGTTGACCGTCACCAGATGCGCCCCCTTGCCCTCCAGGGCATTGAGGTAGAGCGGCAGCGTCGCCACCAGGGTCTTACCTTCCCCCGTGGCCATCTCGGCGATCCGCCCCTGGTGCAGCACCAGGCCGCCGATCAACTGCACATCGTAGGGCACCATGTCCCAGGTCATCTCTTTGCCGGTCACCATGATGGTTTTGCCCAGCATACGGCGGCAGGCTTCCTTCACCACCGCGAAAGCTTCCGGAAGCAGATCGTCGAGGGTTTCTCCATTGGCAAGACGTTCCTTGAATTCCGGGGTTTTGGCGATTAAGGCTTCCTCTGAGAGACCTTGCAAAGCCTCGGTATGTTGATTGATCTCATCGACGATCGGCGAGAGCTTTTTGACCGTGCGTTCGTTGGTGCTGCCAAATATCTTTTTAAGAAGTCCCATTACTATCGTACCTTTCGATTTTCATATCGGGAAAAATTCATCTCTCATACGTCTTCAGAACTCAAAAGTTCAGCCGGATAAGTTATGCCCTTGCGCCGGGTAACGCAACTTTTTTTATAGAACGGAACGTAGCTTCAATTCGGCTCCGTTAGTGATATTTTGAGTCAGGCATGATATTTTTGTTGATTCGGTGTGACTGAGAATGTAATATGATGTAACTGATGCCCACGAAAGACTCGAAAGGATACAAAAGGCTTGTAAATCTTTATCGTATTAGAAGATGTTACGCGGTAAACAGGTGTCGTCATTGCGAGCCGCGTATTTTGCGGCGCGGCAATCTTCCGTGGATCGCTCCCAACGTAACTGCTGTTGGTTGCATCATGCAGGAGATTGCTTCGGCACAAAACGCCTCGCAATGACAGCATCAATTACATTTTGGTGTATAGTGAGTAACATCAATTATTAGGTGTTCTTTCGCATGTTTCGTGGGCAATTTTTGGAGTCATAGGTAGAAATAGAACCACTAACAAATTAGGGAGAAATATATGAGCAAAGTTCGGGTTTTGGTCGGTACCCGCAAGGGCGCTTTCATCCTGACCGCAGATGGCAAGCGCGGCAAATGGGAGGTCAGCGGCCCGCATTTTGGTGGATGGGAAATTTATCATATAAAAGGTTCTCCGGCGGATCCCAACCGGATCTATGCCTCGCAATCGAGCGACTGGTTCGGGCAGGTGATGCATCGCTCCAGCGACGGCGGCAAGACCTGGGAAACCGTGGGCAACGAATTCAAGTATGACGGCACCCCCGGCACCCACCAGTGGTACGACGGCACCCCCCATCCCTGGGAATTCAAGCGGGTCTGGCACCTGGAACCGGCGCCGGACGACCCGGACAGCGTGTACGCCGGGGTGGAAGATGCCGCCCTCTTTCACTCATCCGACGGCGGTCAAACCTGGCAGGAACTGCCCGGACTGCGCGGCCACGGCACCGGAAAAGACTGGCAGCCCGGCGCAGGCGGCATGTGCCTGCACACCATCCTGCTCGATCCGCTGAACCGGGGCCGGATTTACGTGGCCATCTCCGCCGCCGGGGCTTTCCGCAGCGACGACGCCGGCAAGACCTGGAAACCGATCAACCAGGGCCTGCGCTCCGAATATATTCCCGACCCCAACGCCGAGGTCGGCCACTGCGTGCACCGCATCGCGTTGCATCCCTCGCGCCCGGAAGTGCTGTTCATGCAGAAGCACTGGGACGTCATGCGCAGCAACGATGCCGGCGACTCCTGGCACGAAGTGAGCGGCAACTTGCCCAGCGATTTCGGGTTTGTGGTCGATGTGCACGCCCATGAGCCGGATACAATTTACGTCATCCCGATCAAGAGCGACTTCAGAACATTATCCCCCCGAAGGCAAACTGCGGGTCTATCGCAGCCGCAACGGCGGAAATGAATGGGAAGCGCTCACCAAAGGGCTGCCGCAGAGCGATTGTTACGTCAACGTATTGCGTGATGCAATGGCGGTCGATTCCCTCACCCCCTGCGGGATCTATTTCGGCACCACCGGCGGCCAGGTGTATGCCTCGGCCGATGCCGGTGACAGTTGGACAGCGATCGTGCGCGATCTGCCAAAAGTGCTGTCTGTGGAGGCTCAGACGCTGCCATGATCCGGGTTGTGCTGCCACATCATCTGCGAACCCTGGCCCGTTACGACGGCGAAGTGCAGCTCGAGATTGCCGGAGAGGTGACCCAGCGCGTCATCCTCGACGCGCTGGAAACCCGCTTCCCGGTACTGGCCGGAACCATCCGCGATCATACCACCCGGGAGCGCCGGGCCTACCTGCGCTTCTTCGCCTGCGGAGAAGATCTATCCTTCGAATCGCCCGATGCCCCGCTGCCGGAGGCAGTCGCATCGGGTGCGGAGCCGTTTATTATTCTGGGGGCGATTGCCGGAGGTTAGGGCGTGTTGATTCTGGCTCGCTCCCTTAAAATGATTATTCATCGGCTCTCAATCTAAACTCCCAGCCGCAGTAATGGTCCCGCACCGGGTCTGGGGGGCAGGCGATGCAGCGGGTTTCGATGCGCGGATCGACCGTCCTGGCAAACTGACTGAATTCCACTGTCCCCACCGGCTTGCAGGGAAAATCCGGCAACTGTTTGCGGCGGCGGATTTTCTGAACCCGGCATTCCAACATTCGGAAAATCATCGTATGGTCATCTACCCATTCGATTTCCTGACGGTTAATGGCGGCATACAGCCGGTACTGCAGAGCTTTTTCCAATGCTTTTAGCCCGCCGTTCGGCGCAATATCAAATGCTTTCATGATGCGCCGGGCTTCCGCTACCGCAAAACGCTCCCATGATTTCGCATCGAGATCCATGGCGATATCCATTCCGAACCGTTCCTCGGCAGCCAGAAACCAGCAGCCGTCGTGCGCCAGCCAGTTTTGCGCATACACCTGAACCAACTTGAGCAATGCTTCTCGCGACAGGTTTTGAAAATGGTCCATCGTAATTCCTTTTCGTGCCAATGCTTGAAGTGTTTTTCCAGTAATGTTATCGGGTTACGATAAACAGCAATTACCATTTACCATTTGATATTACCATTTGCTTGCGTCCCTGGGCCGTGCCGACCCATTCCCCGCCTACTCCGGGATCATGTTCAATGCCCGGTCGAGGTCATCCCGCAGATCTTCGAAAGCTTCGCATCCCACCGCGGCCCGCACCAACCCGTCGCCGATCCCTGATGCTTCCCGCTCCTTTCGGGGTACCGAAGCATGGGTCATGGATGCGGGGTGTTCAATCAGCGATTCCACCCCGCCCAGAGATACCGCCAGGGTGAATATTTTCACATTATTCATCACGGTCTTACCGCCTTCCAGACCATTTTTGACCCCAAAGGCGATCATGGCCCCAAAACCGTCCATCTGGGTTTTGGCAATCTGGTGTTGGGGATGTTCCGGCAATCCGGGATAGCTGACCCAAGTCACCTTGCGGTGTTGCGACAGAAACCGGGCCAACTTTCCGGCATTTTCCTGCGCTTTTTCCACCCGCAGCGGCAGGGTGCGAACGCCCCGCAATACCAGCCAGGCCTGGTGGGGATCCATGGTGCCGCCGAACAAATTCAGCACCGGCCTAAGCCTGCGGTATATTGCTTCATTCCGGGCAACGATCATCCCTCCGACCACATCGCTGTGTCCGTTGAGGAATTTGGTCAGACTGTGAATCACGATATCGGCTCCCAGCTCAAAGGGGCGCTGCAGATAGGGGCTGGCGAAGGTATTATCCACCACCAGCAGCAAATCATGCCGGCGGGCAATTTCCGCAGCTCCCCGTAGATCCGTAATGCTGATGGTGGGATTTGCCGGGGTTTCGATATAAATCATCCGGGTGTCCGGCAATTGCAGCGCCTGCTCGATCTGCTTGAGGTCGGCAGTATCAACAAAAGTGGATTTAACCCCATAGCGGGAGAACTCTTTTTCCAGCACCATCCGGGTCGGTCCGTAAACCGAGGCGGTACTGACAATGTGAGCGCCTTGCTGCAGTAAGGCCAAAAAAACCGTGGTTGCCGCCGCCATCCCGCTTGCGGTTCCCATACCGGCATAGCCGTTTTCCAGGGAGGCAATGCAGTCTTCCAACGCCCGGGTAGTGGGGTTGCCCATGCGGGTATAAATGTACCCTTCATCTTCTCCCGCAAAACGGGCCGCCCCTTCCGCTGCATTCGGAAAGGAAAAGGTAGAACTCTGAAAAATCGGTACCGAAACTTCTCCAAAAACTGGCTTTTTCAAACCACCGGCGTGAATCGCCAGAGTTGCTTTGTGCAGGGACAGGTCTTCTGTTTTCATGGTGGTTAACTCCTTTTTTATTGATGAATGATTTTAACAAATCGCTTATCATCCAATCACCCTCTCCCCCGGCAGGAAAGACAGATACCGTAAACCGTTTACCATGACTGTAAATACGAAAATCTTGCAGTCCGGGCAGTATCTGTGCTATAGGAATTTAGAAAGAGAACAGGAGTGTTCAAATAGAAGTTAATATTAACCCAATCTGCTTGAGGAGGGATACTAGGTGAATGAAGTCGAATTCTGTTGTCCCCTAACAGGCATACCCCATCTATCCGTACAACATTTTGGCATACCCTGCTCCGGCTCGCAGAACCGCTTCACAGCAATAGTATCAATGCCCGGACAACAGCCGCATCGCCAAGAACGCCGGCAACTGGCGGTCGATGATATCCTGGTAAGTCACCTTGACCGGATATTCCAATCGCACATATTCCAGTAAGGCGCTGTCGGTGTCATAGATGACGAAGCAGGCTTTCGGATTGCCGTCGCGGGGCTGGCCGATGCTGCCCACGTTGACGATGTAGCGGTCATTTTTCAGGTCCAGCAGAAAGCGCTCCTGGAGAAACTCGCCCTCGTTATAGGAATAAACGGTTGGGATGTGGGAGTGCCCGACAAACACCAGGCGCTGCCGAATCTGGTCCAGGTTCTGACGCGCTTCGTGGTCATAAAAGATGTAATGCCATTCATCGGGCTGCTGCGGAGAGCTGTGCACGAACAGGATATTGCCGACTTCATGGGTGAATGGCAGATTGTCCAGGTATGCGGTATTCGCCGGGGTCAATTGATCGCGGCTCCACAGCACCGCTTCCCGGGCATATTCGTTAAAATAGTAAACATCGGTCAGGCCCAGCACGGCATGATCGTGATTGCCCATCAGGCAGTGAGCGCAGGATTCTCGAACGAACTCGACGCACTCGTTGGGCCGGGGGCCGTAGCCCACGACGTCGCCGAGACAGATGATTTGTTCAATTGGTTGGGATTGGATGTAGGTGAGTGCGGTTTTTAAGGCTTCCAGGTTGGCGTGTATATCGGAAATAACCGCAATTTTCACTAGGGATTATCCTTTTGTTCGGTCTTTTTTTTCCGCTTCAGCGGAAGACTGGCGGCGATGTTTTTGACCAGTTTGTTCTCGGCTTTCAGCTCCTTGTAGATGGAGTCCAAAATCCCGTTGACGAATCTCCGGCTTTTTAAATTACTAAAATCTTTGCTAATTTCCAACGCTTCGTTTATGGTGACTTCCACCGGGATATCCGGGAAATAGACGATTTCGCACAGCGCCATCCGGATCAACACCCGGTCCAATACCGCCACCCGCTGATAATCCCAGTTGCGCAGGTGTTTGCGGATCAACTCGTTCAACTCGAGTTCATGCTCGCTCGTTTTATAAATTAGATCCAGCGAAAACGATGACAGCTTTTCTTCCAGACTCTCGGCGATCCGGTAGGCAACCGACTCGATTTGCTCTTTCAAGAACTCATTGGAAAACAACACCTGTAATGCAAGTCTCCGGGCCAGTCGTCGAGAAAGCATATGTCAAATCCTGCTAGTTAAAATACATTTTATAGCTAACAATACTGAACTTTTCTAATAGTGAACGTGCGCTTTATCAATGTAGTCGAAATCAGATTCGTGATGATTTAGCCCCGGCGCCGCGAAGATCACCGGAATATCCGAGGAATCATTCAACTCATACCGCGGTGATCTTCGCGGCGCCGGGGCTTTTGATCCCGATTAGCTAGCTTTAATGGGTATTTAATCCGCGTATATCCGCACCATCTGTGCTGCACTCGCCCAATACTTTGTTTTTTTAGTTTCAATGAGCATTTACCGCTGAGCATTAAGCATTTACCATTTAGCTGCAGCCGCAAGCCGCGCCGAGTCAGTTCATCAGGCGAGCATCTCCACCACCATCGCCACCGCTTCCCCGCCTCCGATGCAGAGCGTAGCCAGACCGCGGCGTCCGCCGGTGCGGCGCAGGCCATGGATCAAGGTGGCCAGGATTCGCGCCCCGCTCGCCCCAATCGGATGGCCGAGGGCCACTGCCCCGCCGGAGATATTGACTTTCTCCGGATCGAGTGAGAGAGCCTGGTTTGCCGCCAGGGTCACCACTGCAAAGGCTTCGTTAATCTCGAAGAGATCGATGTCGCCCACGCCCAGATCGGCCCGCTTCAGCACCCGCTGCATGGCATCCACCGGAGCGGTGGTGAACCACTCCGGCGCCTTCGAGGCGGTGGAATAGGCCACGATCTTTGCCAGCGGGGTCACTCCCATCCGTTGGGCTGCTTCGGCGGACATCACCACCACCGCCGCCGCACCATCGTTGATGGTCGAAGCATTGGCGGCCGTCACGGTGCCGTCTTTCTGGAATACCGGGCGCAGGGTAGGGATCTTCTCGAAGCGCACCCGGGCGGGTTCTTCATCACTGTCGACCGTAATATCGCCTTTGCGATCTTTGATAGTCACCGGTACGATCTCATCTTTAAAATGGTTCTCCTTCTGGGCTTTCAGGGCCCGCTCGTAGCTCATCTTGGCAAAAGCATCCTGTTCCTCCCGCGACAGCTTGCACTCGGCGGCGCACAGCTCCGCGGCATTGCCCATGTGATAATCGTTATACACATCCCACAGGCCGTCACGGATCATGCTGTCGACGATCTCCCCATGTCCCATGCGGTAGCCGAAGCGGGCTTTCTCCAGCAGGTAGGGAGCATTGCTCATGCTCTCCATCCCCCCGGCCACGATGATCTCGGCATCCCCCAGGGCAATCGCCTGGGCTGCCAGCATCACCGCCTTCAGGCCGGAGCCGCACATTTTGTTGATGGTCAGACAACTCACCGAGTTCGGCAACCCGGCATAAATCGCCGCCTGACGTGCCGGCGCCTGGCCAAGACCGGCCGCCAGCACATTCCCCATGATCACCTTATCGACCTTCTCCGGTGCAACGCCGGCCTTTTTCAGCGCGGCTTTGATCACCTGGCTGCCTAATTCCGGCGCCCGCAGGGCTGCCAGCGTGCCTCCATAACTGCCGATCGGAGTGCGTACTGCCGCCGCAATAACAACTTGGTTAGTTTTCATGACGAGGTTCTCCTTCATGGTTATTTCCGTTGCCTTGCTTCGCATATTGGTCATACGCCTGAATAATATCGCGCACCAGCCGGTGCCGCACCACATCAGTGCGGTCGAAATAGATAAAATCGATTCCTTCGACATTCTTGAGGATTTCCTGGATCTCCAGCAGTCCCGAATTCGAACGTTCCGGGAGATCGACCTGGGTAATATCGCCATTGACGATCGCTTTCGAATTCACCCCCAGCCGGGTCAGGAACATCTTCATCTGCATCGAAGTTGCGTTTTGGGCCTCATCGAGGATCACGAAGGCATTGTTGAGGGTACGCCCGCGCATGAAGGCCAGGGGAATCACCTCGATGATGCCCTGTTCGGTGTATTTCAGGATCAATTCTTTGGGAAGCATATCTTCCAGGGCGTCATAGAGCGGCCGCAGATAGGGATCGATCTTCTCCTTATAGTCGCCGGGCAGGTATCCCAGGCTCTCCCCCGCCTCCACTGCCGGCCGGGCCAGCACGATCTTTTTCACCCGTTTTTCCTTCAGTGCCGCCACCGCAAAAGCGACCGCCATATAGGTCTTTCCGGTACCGGCCGGCCCGATCACCACCAGCAGATCATGCTTGCGGATGGCGTCGGCCACCCGCTGCTGCCCCTCGGTGCGCGCCTTGATGTAGCCCTGCTTGGTAAAGAGGATCACTTCATCCAGTTCCTTCTTGGAGTCGGTCACTTCCGCGCGGCGGCCCGATTCCCGGGAATGAAAATCGGCTTTGACCACGTGCACCACCGTCTCCACGTCTTCCCGGGAGAGGTGGCCGTTTTTATTAGCAATGAAAATCAATTCGCTGATGATATTTTCGATCTGGTCAAGTTCATTCTGCGGACCGCGGATTTTCAATTGATTCCCGCGGGCGATTAGTTGAACCGGAAAATTTTTTTCGATGATTTGCAAATGCTGATCGCCGACGCCGTAAAGGATGATCGGTTCGATTTTGTCGATCGTCAACACAATTTCCAGTTCAGCTCCACTATTCTTCATAAACGCCTTTCACGCTGCTTTCGATGAGTATCCAGGGCTTATATCTTCGATACGGTAAACGGGATTTATGCCAACTATTTCATGATACTGGATACTGGATACTGGATCAAAATTTTTGTCCAGTATCCAGTATCCAGCATCCAGCATCTTTGAAAGTAAAAAAATTATGTCCGTTCTACAATACCCAATCAGCTCTAAAATAAAAAGGCTCTCGGCTAAAGCCAAGAGCCTTTTTATAGAGAAAAGGGTTTATCCGTTAGTTGCCGGTCTTCAGCACCATGTGAGGATAAATCATGTTCGGATCTTCACCGACCACATCTTTATTGGCTTCGTAGAGCCGCTGCCAGGTAAAGGCATTGCCCATGCTTTTGGCAATCGAGGTCAGATCTTCCCCGCGCTTCACCCAGTAGGTACCGGCCCGGGCAAATTTCGGGATATCGAACACCTGGTTGGGATAGATCAGGTCGGGATTTTTGATCTGATCACGATTCACGCTGTAAATGCGGATCCAAGCATAGGGATCATTGTAAATCGTGGGCTTCTTGGCGATTTTCCAGAGATAGTCGCCCCGCATCACCGAATAACGGATAGAAGCGGAGTTGGCTTTTTCCCGGGCACGCTTGAGCGCTGCTTCAACCCGGTTGAGGATATCATAAGGTTCCGGGCCAAGGCTGATCTTATTCTTGCGCAGTTCGGCCAGTTGCTTATCATAATCATCCAGTTCAGAAATCCGGTTGGCCATTTCTTCCGCGGAGAGATTGCCGAATGCATTGACTGCGTTTTCCAGATCTTTGCATTTTTTCACGAACGCATTGTAGCCGTCTTCATCGGTGCCGATCGCTTCATAGATTTTGTTCCAGCAGTCGGCATAAGCAGCGTCGGCCGCATCCATTTCGGACTGCAACTGGGCAATTTGGGCTTCCTGTTCGGCAATGGCGGTATTGGCATCGTTCAGACGTTTTTGCCATTTGCTTAATTCTGCGTTGTATTCTTCCATCTTCATATTTTTGTAATCGTAACTATACTGCTGCGCCACTGCCCCCAGGGAGAACAAGAGCAGCAAGATGCAGGTGATAACCATCGTAGATCGTTTGTTCATTGTTGCCTCCTAGCTTGTGATTTTTCGTTGGGTGCCTGTACGCTTATTGATCTTGCCATGCGGAAGCGCGTTGTTGCACAGCCGCGCCCTTGGTGTCGCAATCCCCGGCCTTATCTTTCTTAGCGGCCAGTTCGCTTTCCATTTGCTGGCGTTTCTGCTTGAGTTCATCCAACTTTTTCTCAGCATCCAACGTTGCGCTGCGGGTTTCTTCCATTACCCGAATCTGCTCTTCATTGGGTCTTTGGGTACAGGAGAACGACGCCACCAGAAATCCACCCATCGCAAGCATCAGAACCATACTTCTGATTCTTTTCATCATACAATTGCCTCCTAAGTTATCTTTAATTTGTTAGAAAATACTAAACTAAACAAATTTTGTCAAGCTTTTTCATTGCTGTACAAGCACTACAACTTAACAGAAAAAAGTTTAATATGCTATTCTTTTATGACATTTATATACAATTCGCGCAATTGTTTCTCATCCACCCGAGAGGGAGTTTGTTCCATCAGTCCCACCGCACTGGCGGTTTTGGGGAAGGTGATCACATCGCGGATCGAGTTGGTGCCGGCCAGGAGCATCACCAGGCGGTCAAAGCCGAAGGCGATCCCCCCGTGCGGCGGCGCTCCGAACTCCAACGCTTCCAGCAGGAAACCGAACTTGGCTTCCGCCTCTTCCGCGCCGATCTTCAGGGAGCGGAACACCTGTTCCTGCAGATCCCGGCGGTGGATACGGATGCTGCCTCCGGAGATCTCGTTGCCGTTATAGATCAGGTCGTAGGCCCGCGCCCGCACCTGTTCCGGCGCGCTGTCCAGCAGATGCATGTCCTCCAGCTTTGGCGAGGTAAAGGGGTGATGCCGGGCGACGTAGCGCTTTTCCTCTTCGCTGTACTCCAGCAGCGGGAAATCGACCGTCCAATGCAATTGATGTTTGCCGGCATCGATCAGTTGCAGCGTCTCGGCCAGCTTGTTGCGCAGGAAACCCAGGATGGTCTGGGCCAGCTCCCGCCGGGGGTCTGCCACCACCAGGATCAGGGCCTCGCCGGAAAGCTGCAGGCGTCCGATCAACTCGCGGCTCTCGTTTTCACTCAGGAACTTGCTGATCCCCCCCTCCAGCGCCCCATTGGCAAATTTGAGATGGGCCAACCCACTGCCGCCCACCGAGCGGGTCCAGGCAGTGAGGTCGTCTATCTGCTTCCGGCTGTAACCCGCCGCTTCCGGCACCACCAGCGCGCCGATATAACCGTTTTCTGCCAGCACATTCTTGAATACTTTAAAATCGGTCGACTTGAATATATCCCCGATCTCATTCAGCTCCAGCCCGAAGCGAGTATCGGGCTTATCGCTGCCAAAGCGGTCCATCGCTTCCTGATAGGTCATGCGCGGGAAGGGGGTGACCAGTTCAATTCCCAGCACCTTCTGAAACAGCTGCTTCATGAACTTTTCCATGGTGCCCAGCACGTCTTCTTCATCGACAAAAGACATCTCCACGTCGATCTGGGTAAACTCCGGCTGGCGGTCCTTGCGCAAGTCTTCATCACGGAAGCATTTCACAATCTGGTAATAGCGGTCAAAACCGGCGACCATCAGGATCTGCTTATAGGTCTGCGGCGACTGCGGCAGGGCATAAAACTTTCCTCCCTGCAGCCGCGAGGGCACCAGGAAGTCGCGTGCCCCTTCCGGGGTGCTCTTGGTCAGAATCGGCGTTTCGATCTCGACGAACCCCTCACCGTTGAAAAATTCCCGGGTGGCCTGGGCAATCTGATGGCGCAGAAGCATCGTCTGCTGCAGCCGCGGCCGCCGCAGGTCGAGGTAGCGGTATTTCAGGCGCACATCTTCCGACACATCGATGTAATCCTTGATCTCGAAGGGAGTGGTTTTGCTGGGGTTGAGGATCTCGATTTCCTCGGCCAGCACTTCAATCTCCCCGGTTGCCAGCTCTTTATTGAGCGCTTCTGCGGGCCGTGGAGATACTTTTCCAGCCACCGCGACCACATATTCCGTGCGCAGCTTTTTCGCCACCTGGTATAAATTTTCGTCCTCCGGGGAAAAAACAATCTGCACTTTCCCGTAACGGTCGCGCAGGTCGATGAAAAAGAGCCCTCCATGATCGCGCCAGTTGTTCACCCAGCCGCTCACCACCACCGATTGGCCGCTATGACTTTTGTTTAACTCCCCGCATTTGTGGGTTCTTTTAAGTCGCATGTGCTGCTCCTGGTGTTTGCCTTGAAAAGGCCAAAATTTAGTTTGCCCGCCGGGGGTAAGCAAGGGTTAAAAATTAAGATCTCCGTCATGATCTAAAAACGGATCGGAAAACTGAATAGAACGCGGACGACGCGGATTTTCGCGGATTTTTTTATGGTGCTTCGCCTGGTGTGATCAAATATCGGACGCAACGGTGTACTGCTGAGGTGTAGGTCACATGGTTTTCTTACGTCTTTGTCTTTTTATTGATTCAGTCATCCGCGCGAATCCGCGTCATCCGCGTTCCATTCCAATTTTTCAGAACTGCAAACCTTCAGCAAAAACGATTGCACCAAACAAAAAAAGCCTGTCAAGCGACAGGCTTTTTGGTTCAAATCTGTATAGAGCCGACTTAAAAGATAAACGGCACGCGGATTTTCACCGGCCCGCTATCCACCGAGCCGAAGCGCCAGCGTTTGACCGAGCGTTCGATGCAGCGGTCAAGTTCCGGATCGCCCAGGGTGGAGTCGATCACCTTGACGGTGCTGACCCGCCCGGTGGGGGCAATCTCGATTTCCAGATCGATCCGGCCGCGCAGGTTGGGATTGATCTTGGCCCGTTTCTGATAGCAATATTCCACCGAAGCGCTTTGCTCGTTGATCGAGGCGGTGATCGCTTCCGGATCGCGCGAGCCGGCGCCGCTGGTCAGTTTCACATTTTCTTTCGAGAGCTTGATCTCCCCGCGGCGTTCGAAGGAGCCTCCCCCGGAAACGCTGGAGCCGGAGATCAGATCATCGATGCCGGTGCCATCCCCTTCCCGGCGGAAACCGGAGCCTTTAGCGGCGCGGGTGCGTTCGCCGGGAGAGCCGGCGGTGCGAATGCCGGAAGTGCCTTCCACCACATCGCCGATATCCCCGACGCCTCCGCCTCCGCCGGTCAGATCGGAAAGCACATCGCTATAGGCCACATTTCCGGCCCCGGAGCCTCCGGCCGAGGTGGCGATCGCCAGGATCCCCTGGGAACCGACTTCCTGCTGCATCTGGCGGGAGCGGGCTTCCAGGTCCGCCTGAGTTCGGGAGCGGCGCTCGGCTTTTTGCGACTGGGATTCTTCCACCCGCTCCTTGCCTTTTTCGCTCACTTCGGTCTCTTCTTCCTGAGCCCCGCCGTCTCCCAGGCCCAAATCATCTTCCGCCACCGGCTCTTCAGTGGGATCCAGCAACTGCACATCATAGATCTTCTTTATCGCCCGTTCTTTTATACGGTTGATCTGGTCTTCGCTCAGCGTCCAGTCCTGGAAGGTCATAAAAATCATAAACCCATAGAACAGGATAAAATTGAGCAGGAGAATCGAGTAATAGCGGCCATCAAAGGATTCCCAAAAGCTCCGTTCGAACTCTTTCGGAAAACCGGCTAACCTGAATCCTCCCGGTCCGCCCGGAGGACCTGTCATCTTTGCATCCATCGTAAAAATCCTCAGTAAAAGAATCTATAGGTAAAGCATACGTTATTTTTCGCGTATTGTCAACAGGCGCAGCTTATTATATTCAGAAGAGCCGCAGGTATAGATCACCTTAAAGAGTAGCTGGAAGGGAATATTCTCATCGGCGACCACGATCACCTCCCGGGTAAAGGGGATGGCATACTGCACCTCATTCTGTTTGGCCTCCCGGGCCCGGCGGCTGAGTTCGCTGTACAACACGCTGATAATCGGCACATTGGGATCGACTTCCTCGAGCGCCATCACCCGTTCATCCGATACCAGGATATTTTCCCGGGTCACCGACACCGTCAATTCCTTATGGGGCGCCTCGGTGCTGAGCGAATACGGCAGCTTCAGATCCTTGGAGGGAGAAATGATCGCCCCGGTCGTGGAGTAGGTTTTCAGC
The DNA here is from genome assembly GCA_020635015.1 of Calditrichia bacterium. Lineage (GTDB taxonomy): Bacteria > Calditrichota > Calditrichia > RBG-13-44-9 > J075 > JACKAP01. Next base: position 243,868 of record JACKAP010000005.1, read on the forward strand.
AAGAACAGAAGAATAATCGTCATCGCGTCCATCATGGAAGTCAGGTTCAATTCTTCCGAAGTGATCGTACGGTGTTTCTTCGCTTTTGAAGGTATAAACGCCATTTCAACTTATCCTTATATCAAAATATTAAATGACCTGGCCGATATTAATTTGCGGAAAAAGCTCTACCACCTTCCCCTCGGCATCCTCGTACGTCGTGACGAAATCGACGGCTTTGATGATATGCTTGTATTCGATGTCCGCCTCGGCGGATATGATCACGCTCTTTTCATCGACAAAGCCCTGGCCTTTCATTTTATCCTTTATTTCGATCAACTGTTCCTGCAGTTTTTTGAAATCATAACTGCCGTCTTCATTGATCGGAATTGCCGGTTCTCCTTCGACATTGGCTTCCCCGGTCAGATAACCGGCGCGGTTGCCGATAAAGAAGCCCTGCTTAGATAAAATCACGGTCAGCTGAAAGCGTTTCTCTTTTTCATTCAGATCGCCCGTGGTGTTTTTATCGCCGGTCGTGCTGGCCGGCGGCAGGTTCAGTTCCCGGATCGACAGCTTGACAAACTCCGCGCTGTAGAGCAAAATCGGGATCAGCACCACCATCAGGTTCATCACCGGCCGGATATCCAGCGGAATTTCGGTGATCTTGTTGTGAGCACGCATTGAAGGTTTAAAAGCCATAACTACTTCCCGGTATTATGATTAACGGCTGCCTGTGATCAGGTTAATTAACTTTACCAAATGCTCGTCCATATCATCGATGATCTGCGCCGTTTTATTCTGAATCACATTGTACAGAACGATCGTCGGGATTGCAACAGCCAGACCAAAAATCGTGGTGTTCATGGCTGTCGAGATACCGGCCGCCAGCAGGCGGGTTTTCTGATCGTCCGGAATATCGGCACTACCGACCGAGGCGAATGCGATGATAAGACCATAAATCGTTCCCATCAGACCGGTCAGGGTGGCAATATTTGCGATCATCGACAGATAATTGGTGCGCCGCTGCAGCTTGGGAATCACTTCCAGGGTGCCTTCGTCGACGGCATTCTGGATCGAACGGAAATCCAGGCTGTCGCTTTCGGCCACCTTCTTCAGGCCGGCCAGCACCACGTAGGGAAGCGCGCGCTGTTTGCCGGCTTCGCACAGCTCGATGGCCCGCTTGATGTTGCCGCTGGTGACATACTTGCGGATTTCCATCATGAACTTATCCGAATTGACATTCGAACGCACCATGACATAATAGATTCTTTCCGCGGCGATGGTTACGGCGATCACCAGGAAAATCAGAATCAGCCACATAAATGCAAAGCCTTCGGCCCCCGGGCTAAAAGACTTAAAGAATTCACTCCAAAACTGACTACCCATAAGAAATTTCTCCTTAGATTATACCAAACGTTTCTCTATTTTCGGTTAGAATCTCTTTTTATTTAGCAGAACATCGATATTTTTTATCGGTTTAATTTTGCCACTGGTATTGGGCACAAACTTCAATTCTTCATTTTTTCCGGAAAGTTCCGAGCTGAAACTTTTCTCTACTTTCACCTCATCGAACTTTGCCTGCTTGCGCTTGTCGAGGATCTGCACCTGGGGCAGTTCCACCCGGGTGTCGAGAAACTGGGCTTCGATATCGATCACTTCCGGCTCGCCCTGCTGTTGCGGGCGGGGCTGGGGATCCTGCGCCAGCACCGAGCCTCCCCACAGGCAGCACAGCGCGACAACATACCATAATATCCGGTAACGGTTCATAACGCTCATCCTTTATTCTACGATACGGTTTTTATTCAAGATGGTCGACTTCTTCAATATCTGCGGATCGACCCGGTCCTGGTCCATCTTGGAACGGATGCTTTCGATGGTCTCGGAAATTTCTCCCGGCAGCAGCTTCAGATCCAGGTGCATCCGCAATCCATAGCGCGGCGGGCCGTCGAAATCTTTCAGGGAAACTGCGATCACATTGTCCCCCTCACGAATAAAGTCGGCGAAGGTCGCAAAGGAGATTTTTTCCACCTGCTCGAAGGGTCCGCTTTCTTTGCCGGTAATATACACATCATTAATGTAAAGCCGGTAGGATTTATCCCCGGCAATCGCAATCCAGCCATCGATCGGCTTGGATGAGAGGTTGAATTGCTTCCGGAAGAATGCTTCCAGGGTATCCGGTTCCGCCCCGGCTTCCAGACTGGCCAGCAGGGAATCGGCGCCGAGATCATCGGTATTTTCGCTCAAGGAGTCGGTCAGGGTGAGGTCGTTCATCTCCAGCGGATTCACCCCGCCGCTGCTGGCGGCATCCAACACCACCCGGCGCACCCAAATTGCCGGCGGCGCCACCTGCAGGGAATCAAAGCCTCCAAAACGCAGAGTGTTCGGCACCGGCACTTCCACCACCTGATCCCAGCCCCCGGCGGCAAAAGCCTTCTGGTTCCAGCCGCTGCTGTAGCGGGTGGTTCCAACCCAGCTGCTGTCACTCACCACCGCCACCTCTTTCTTGGGCAGGTCTTCCAGATAGGTCGCCGGTTCAATCTGCACCAACTGCGCCAGGGTCAACTGGGTCCAGATATTCTCAATAGAAAATTCCTTGCTGATGTCATAGGAAAAGGCGTACACCGCGTGGGCATATTCATTGAGCTCAAAGTTCTGATCGTCAAAGAAAGTGCTGCCCAGTTGATAATTTTCGTTCCGGGTGGAATCGAACTTATCCAGATACAATTCGCTCTTCTGCGCCGGCAGCTTCGACAGATCGGCCAGCAGCAGCCCGGCATCATAACCGAAGTTAAACATACGCTGCTCGGTGGTCAGGCGAGCGTCATTGTTAATATTGTTGTCAACCGCCAGTTGCAGGGTCAGCTTGTACTGATTCAGGGCAATCTTGGCATATTGGTTCATGTTGAAGATCAGCTGCATGATGTGACTGTCCTGGTAGTCGTAATAATCCATGCCGCCCGCCTCTACCGCACCTTCACCCTGTTCGACCAGGTCTTCCAGCACCGGCACAGACCTCTTATATTCCGCCACTGCGTCATACATCAGCTTTTCATATTCATCCGCCAGCACATTGCGCGAGAGCAGGATCTTGCGTTTGGATTCCTCGACGTATTTGTTCTCCAGGCCCAGCTCTTCGGAGACCTTCAGGTTCTTGATATGCGCTTCGATGGTGGTATTTACCTGCTTGGCCACCAGGGAGCGCAGCACCTGATCCTTGAACACCAGGGCACGCAGGCCGGTCTCCGGATTATCCACCCGCAGGTATTCATCGACAAATTCCGAGGAGCGTTCCGCCACATTATACTGGATCAGGGAGATCTTATCTTTGGCCCGGCCAAACCATTTCAGGGCCACTTCGGAGCTGCTGTCCTGCACCACCTCTTTCTGCAGGGCAATGGTAGAATCACTGGGAGCAGGCGCCGGCTCCGGTTCGGCGGCCTTGGTGGTGTCCATCGAGACGTCCAGTTTTTCCGCCAACACCGGCAGGTTGATCAAGACGTTCTTATACTCTTCCACCGCCCGGTCATAGGCCGGCACCGAGGCGTTGAACACCTGGTTTTCCTGCACCAGCCGCTCTTCGCGGGTCAGGTTGGGCGGCATATCCTGATTGGCGATGGCATTGGCAAATTCTTCATACGCTTCGGCAATGCGGTACATCGCTTCGAAACTGCGCACCGAGCCGAGGCTGATCACCTGGGTGAAGGATTTCTCCACCTCGTTCAGCTTCTGCTGCTTCTGCTCCAATTGCTGGCGCAGTACCGTCTGCGGGTAACCCAGACGGATATCGCGATATTCCTGATACTGGATCTGGCCCAGCTTATAATTCGCTTCCGCCGCAAAGAACAGGTTGGGATCGCGGCCGGCACGGGCAAAATTGTCGCTGCGCTGGATCGCTTTATTGAATTCGACCTTGGCGGAGTCATAGCTGGCACGCTCGTAGTAATAGGCCCCGCGATTGTAAAACGCTTCCACGGTTTGGGGATCGTTGGGATAGCGGGAGGTAAATTCCTCATAGATCTGGTTTGCACTGGCCAGGTCGTCCAGCTTCAGATAATATTTGGCATTTTCGAAGAGCAGATCCTTCGATTCCGGATTGGTCGGATAGGTGCGGATATACAGATTGTTGGCCCGGATCGCTTCCTGCCAGGCTTCCGCTTTCTCGTAGAAGATGCTGGCATTATACAGGGCATTTTCCGCTTCCGGGGTGCCGGCAAAACGTTCGAAGATCCGCTCGTTGGTCTTGGCGACATTCTGGAAATCTTCCAGCTCCTTGTAATCCGAGGCGATATTGACGAAGGCATCCATCACATGCTTGGAGTCCTGGAAATCGCTCACCAGGATCTCGTAGGTCTCGATCGCCCGGTTCCACTCTCCGGCCTGCTCGAAATTCCGGGCGCTGCGGAACAGCGCGCCGTCAACAAAATTCACGTATTCGGATGCTTCCTCGTACACCCGGCGGTATTCCTTGGCGGCTTCGATGTGATTGCCTTCCTGCTCCAGCCGCTCCCCGTTCTTGAAGATCGATTCGCCGATGCGGCTCTTGGCAACGGTGATCTGGTCCTCAGGAATATTGGGGGTATTGAGGATCTTCTTGGCCACGATCTCGGAATCGCGGTACTGCCCGAGGAAGAAATAGCTGTTCATCAGCGAGACCAGGCCCACGCTCTTCTGCTGCGATTTGGGAAATTTAGTCACCATGGTCTTATAGTATTTCCGGGCCAGATCATATTTGCGCTTGTTGTAATACAGCGCGCCCGCCGCCGCCAGCACCGAGGGAGTTTCCGGAGAGTCGGGGAAAAGCTTGATGAAGTTGTCGTAGGCTTCCGCCAGCATCTTTTCTTCCTCGGAAAGATCCTGACGCTGCAGCCCGGCAGACTGATCGCCGGCCAGTTCGGTCGGATCGGCCATGGTGCGGCTGATCTTCACCAGGGTGTCGGCCGAGTTGATGGCATTGATGGCCGCGTCGAACTGGTGACCGGTCTCCAGGTAGTCGTTGCTCACCCGGATATATTCGGTGAAGGCTTCCTCAAAGCGGAACAGCCGGGTATCATAGACATAAGCCAGCGCCCAGTTAATTTCGTAGGCCTGCTCATCGGTCTGGTAATTCTCCAGATAGAGCTTGCAAAGATCGACGAACTCCTCATAATCCGCCTTGACATTGGTGCTGTCGAGCTCCGGATTGGCTTCTTTCGCCAGCGCCTTGTTATAAAGATAGGTGATATTGGTACGGAAAGCCTCCTCGGTCAGCCGGTAGGCCTCATCCAGCGCGGCGATACGGTTTTCCATGTTTTCGCGCTTTTCCAACTGGGCGTACCATTCCGATTTCGGATTGTAGGTCTCGAACAGCAGCTTGCGCTCTGCGAAGGCCCGCTCGTATTCTTCCTTGGCGATATAAGCATCGGCAATTTTTTTCTGCACCCCGGGCGCATAATGAAAATCCGGGTACATCTCCAGCAGTTCGCTATAGGCGCTGATCGCCTCATCCCATTGGGTGATCTTGGCGTAGCGGTCGCCGATATTATGCATGATGTCCACCCCAAAGGCAGGTTTATCGAGGCGCTCGATAAACGTCTTGGCGTTGGCGACCCCGCTTTGATCATAGGCCGGATCGATGAACGAAGCAGCGATGAACTGCAGCGCCTCCGGCTTCACGTCGGTGCGGATGATCTCGCCGGTGGGATCGTAGGCTTTCATCTTTTCGATATCCTGCACCACGCCCATAAAATAGACGATCGCATCGGTATAATAGGCCGGATCATCCCCCGCCAGGCGGTAATAACTCCAGCCCAGCTTGTAGAGCGCCTCATCATACCGCGGCGAGTCTTTATATTCCAGCACGTTCTTATAAAGCTGGATCGCCTTGTTCAGCTTCAGGATGGTTTCCTCGGTGTTGTCCCCCGGCTCCGGATAGAAAAAGCTTTCCGCCAGCTTCATATAAGCCTCCGGGGCGTACTGGCTTTCCGGAAACTCATCGATGATGCTCTGGAAGATCTGCCGGGCGGCCTCATCCTCGTCCATCTCTTTGAGCAGATAGGCTTTGTTGTAGTAGGCATCGTCGATCAGGTCCGATTCCTGAAAATTCTTGATGATCAGGTCGTAGATGGCAATCGCTTCCTGATAGTTCCGCTGGGGCTGGGCCGGCTCGGCCGGCTTGACCGCCAGTTCGCCGCGGTTGAATGCAGCCAGTTGCCCTTCAAAGACTTCATAATCTTTCTCGTACTGTTCATAGCGCCGCTCGAAATCGAGCTGCTCTTCTTCGATATAATATTCCGCCACCCGAATCAGAATTTTATCCTGGTTGGCGTTCTCATCTTTGGTCTTTCCCAGGAACTCTTCGGTCACTTCCACCCCGCGCTCGCGGATCTTTTCCTGTTCCTTGAGCAGTTGTTCCCGTTCGCGGGCCAGCACCTTACGCACCTTCACCAGATCTTCAACGCTGAAGACGCTCAGGCTGGAATCGCTCAGCAAGCTCTCTTGCGCGTAAACCGACGCGCTACCGATCCCGAGCAGGACCCAAAAGTATATCAGACAAATTCGCGTTTTCAACAAGGTTGACCTCATCGTCGCTTGATCGCATTATCGTATTTATTGTTGTTGCTCTTCTTCGGGAGTTTCCGATTCCCGGGTGTCGAAGTAACTTTCCCGGAACGCCCGTTCCCGTTCTGCGCGCAGCCGCGCCCGTTCTTCGGTGCGGGCCTTCATGGTCATAAACCGCACTTCCGACTCGATTTTCCGGATCTTATCTTCAATCACTTCTTTGCGGTGGTTGAGCTGCTTGTTGACCCGATCAAACACCTCCGAAACTTTTACCAGCTGCCCCTGGGCCTGCTGCTTCTGATCGAAATACACATTGATAATCCCGAATGCGCCCAAATCGCCCCAGCGATTGAATTCCGGATAGGGGCTGGGATTGGCATCGGCCTGATGAATTGCGGTCAGTAGCTGGTCGTAGCGCTGCTTCAACTGCGCCAGGTGGCGCTGCTGCTGCTCCAGCTTGGAAGCCGCTTCGTAATTCTGCCCCCGGCTGGCCCGCATGATCCGGTTTTCGGTATCCTTGATCATATCGTCGATATGAGACATCTCGTTCAGCACCTGCATCTTCTTATCCTGCATGTTCTGATAACGGGCTTCCTCTTCGGTCACATATTTGCTGACCGGGTAATCATCGAAAAAATTCACCCGGGTATCGGTTTTGAAAACTTCCTCCGGCAGGGTTTCCAGCACCGCTGCCAGTCGCCACTGCAGGCTGTCGATCCGCGCGACCGCATAAGGATTGTCGCTCTCCTCCGCCAGCAGGCGCAGGGCGTTCAGCTCCTTGATCTGCTGAATCAGCGACGCGGCTTCCCGGTAGACCGACAAACCGGAGCTGCTGCTTTCCGACAAATCCATCTCGGTGATCTCGGTATTCAACTCACCCATCAGACTGGTCGCTTTGGCGTAGGCCTCCGCATTCCCGGTCTTCATCGCATTTTCTTGCATCTGCCGGGCATCCCGGTAGAGCGTTTCCAGGCGATTGCGTTCGTCGATATAGGCTTGAATAGAACTCCGTTTCACTTTCTCCTGATACACTTCCCGGTATAGTGAGATCGCTTCCACCGGCGCATTCTCGAACTGGTTGATATAGGCTAGCAGACCGGTTGCTTCCATGCGGTACGGCGACGCATAATACTCGTCAATTAAACGCTTGGCATAAAACTGCGCTTGACTGAAATCACGTTTTTGACCGATCGCCTTGGAACGCTCCTGCTCAAAATAGCTCCAGGCCAGGGCGTTGAGTACTTTGTCATAGCGGGAAAAGGCGGGGTCGATTTCATTGAGATAAAACACCGCCCGGGGAAAGTTCTTGCGCTCGTATTCCAGCACGCCCAGCTTGTAGAGAGAGCGGGCATGGAGATAAGGCGGGGTATCCTTGCTGCCCACCAGCCGCACGTAGCAGGTGACCGCATCATCAAACAGCTGGCTGTCCATGTAGGCATTGCCGATAAAATACTGGGCGAGGTGGTAGAACGGATGATTGCCGGGCACATTCAGCAGGGTTTCCACGGTGCGGTCGTAATTGCCGAGGGCATAATAGGACATGGCCAGCAGGAACTGAATATCGTAATAATCCGGGCTGCTCAGATTGGCAAAGTTCTGATACTGTCCGGCGGCATCAATCGCCTCCCGGTAACTGCCGGTGCTGTAATGAATCTGCACCAGGCGGCTGTAGGCATCCGGCAGGTAGCTGGTGGCCGGGTAGAGGCGGATCAGTTCCTGGTAATTCGCTTCCGCATGCATCAGCCGGTCCAGCGCAAAGTTGCATTCGGCCCGGTAGAAATACACATCATCGATATTTTTAATCCCCCAGGGGGTATAATCTTCGATCAGGTCACCAAGCAGTTTTTCCGCCAGATCGTAATCTTCGTAATTGAAGCGGGTATAAGCCAGCTTCAACTGCTCGTTGAACATCCGCTGCACCGCCTCCAGTCCGGAAGCCTTGAGCAGATTTTTCCGAGCCAGGCGCACATCGGCCAATTGGCGGCTGAATTTGACTTCGCGGGTTTTCTTCCACTCCACGAACAGGTCGTAAATATTCGGTTCCCGCCCGGTAATCCCGATATCGCCGGAGGTGTTCTCGCCGAAGGCATTGAGCAGCTTCTGCTTCGACTGGCTGATCTGATCCCGGATATCCGCCGGGCTCTGCACCTGGTCAAGCTTGATCATTTCCTCCGAAACAAAGAGCATCTGCAGCGCATCCTCATACACCTTCTTCTTGCGGAAATCCACCTCTCCCTGATCGATCGTCGTCTTGATACGCAGGTTGAGATCATCGACAAAAGAATCCAGGTCGCGGATGTTGGCGCTGTGCAAACGTCGGCTCAACTGCTGGATCTCCTCCAGCATATGGTGCAGTTCGCCGAAATACTGTTTCCGGGCCTGCTTAGGATTCTTCAGCCGTTTCGACATTTCCCGGCTCATCAGATGCATCAGGCTGATCAGATACTGCTCGTCAGCGATTCTCCCTTCACCATCCTGAAGATACAGATCGTATACAAACTCAGCCAGCTGAGCTTGCATTTCAAGCTCAGCTGTATATTTGATCAATTTTTTCAGATCCTGCTTGTTGGATGCTTCTTGAGGAGGGCTAGCCTTACTAGTGGAGAAAAGGAGACACACCAGAGCCGTGAAGACCAAAAATCGTCTCATATCAACTGTTCCACTGTATGTATTAAAGAGTATAATGAATTAACTAATCATTCATACATCGGCTAGGTGGAAGCATGTTGGGCAACTTTCAGACGATTTAACGCCCTTGCCAAGGCGGCTTCTGCTCGGGTGACATTAATATTACCAGTTGACTTGTTCGCCAAACGATTTTCTGCCCGGTTCTTGGCTTCTTGAGCTCGCGCTACATCAATGTCTTCTGCCGCTTCGGCGGTATCGAGCAACAGGAGCACCCGATTTTGCAGCACCTCCAAAAAACCGCCGGCCGCTGCGTAATATCGGGTTGCTTCCGGCAACGCCACCTTTACTTCACCTACACCTAACTCACTAATAAACGATGTATGACCTGGTAATACTTGAAATTTCCCCAGAACGCCAGGCGCCGTGCAACTGAGCGCCTCACCGATATTCTGCTTGTGATCCGGGGTCGCAAGCTCAACACTCAAAAGTTTCTCAGCCATAACAATAAGCTATAATCGTTAGTTTAATCGGTCAACTTTAATTAAATTAATTTAAAATTTTCGGTTGTGAACAATATCAATTAAATGAATTAACTTTGCATATTTTTCGCATTTTCTAATACTTCTTCAATTCCACCGGCCATGTAAAACGCCTGTTCCGGAATTTCATCATACTCGCCTTCGATGATCCCCTTAAAACCGCGGATGGTATCTTTCAACGGCACGTATTTGCCGGGGCGGCCGGTGAATGCTTCGGCAACGAAGAAGGGCTGGGAGAGGAAACGCTGGATCTTGCGGGCGCGCTGTACTGCCAGCTTATCTTCATCAGACAATTCGTCCATCCCCAGGATGGCGATGATGTCTTGCAGGTCCTTGTATTTCTGCAGCACTTCCTGCACGGTCTTGGCCACCTGGTAATGCTCCTGGCCGACGATATGCGGGTCGAGGATCCGCGAGGTAGAGTCGAGCGGGTCCACCGCCGGATAGATCCCCATCTCCGAGATCTGACGGGAAAGTACCGTGGTCGCGTCAAGGTGCGAGAAGGCCGTGGCCGGTGCCGGGTCGGTCAAGTCGTCGGCCGGCACGTAAATCGCCTGCACCGAAGTGATCGATCCTTTTTGGGTCGAGGTAATCCGCTCCTGCAGCTCGCCCATCTCGGTGGCCAGGGTCGGCTGGTATCCCACCGCTGAAGGCATCCGCCCCAGCAGCGCCGATACTTCTGAACCGGCCTGGGTAAAACGGAAGATATTATCGATGAACAGCAGCACATCCTTGCCCTCTTCATCGCGGAAATATTCCGCCGCGGTGAGGGCGGTCAGGGCCACCCGCTGACGGGCGCCGGGCGGCTCGTTCATCTGGCCGAAGACCAGTGCGGTTTTCGCCAACACCCCGCTCTCCCGCATTTCATTCCAGAGGTCGTTCCCTTCCCGGGTCCGCTCCCCCACCCCGGCAAAGACGGAATACCCACCGTGCTCGGTGGCGATATTGCGGATCAACTCCTGGATCAACACGGTTTTACCCACCCCGGCGCCGCCAAACAGGCCGGTTTTGCCGCCTTTGGAATAGGGTTCCAGCAGGTCGATCACCTTGATGCCGGTTTCCAGAATTTCCGTCTCGACACTCAGGGTATCGAAATCCGGCGCCGGGCGGTGGATCGGCAGGCTCACGTTGGTGTCGATCGGCCCCAGTTCATCGATCGGCTCACCGATCACATTGATCAGCCGGCCCAGCACTTGCTGGCCGGAAGGCACGGTAATCGGAGAGCCGGTATCCACCACTTCCATTCCCCGCACCAAACCGTCGGTACTATCCATTGCCACGCTGCGCACGATGTTCTCACCCAGATGCTGCTGGGCCTCCAGCACCAGCGTGGTGCCATCTTCCCGCTTCACGTTGATCGCCGAATAGATGTGGGGTAATTTCCCTTCCGGGAACTGAACGTCGACCACCGGTCCGATAATTTGTTTGATTACACCCTTATTCATAATTCATAATCCTTCTTTTATGTTGCCTGGGAGGCAAGGTATCCACATTCGATACGTTTTATTATCCGCTCTTGCACGCCGGCCGCTTCTATCATCGGCAGGGATGCGAAAATGCCGCTGCGCCGGGCAACGGCATCACCCTGTTGACAGGGGAAAAATTCTTAAGTCGCCTTCAGCGCTTCCGCCCCGCCGACGATTTCCAGGATTTCTTTGGTGATCGCCGCCTGCCGCGCCTTGTTGTATTGCAAGGTAAGGGTGCGGATCAGTTCGCTGGCATTGTCGGTGGCGTTTTCCATCGCGATCATCCGCGCCGCCTGTTCCGAGGCATTGGATTCCAGCAGCGCCCGCCATACCTGCATGCGGATATACTTGGGCAGCAACGCCTGCAACAGGGCATCCTGCGAGGGTTCATACAAGTAATCCGTCGGGGTGGTCTCTTCAAAATCATCCAGCTTCAGCGGCAGCAGATCCTCGACCACCAATTGCTGATTGGCCACCGATTTAAACTCGTTGTAAATCAGGCGTACCGCATCGATGCGATCTTCCACAAAATCCCGGATCAGCGATTGAGCGATCTGATCGGCATAACTATACTGCAAATCGTGAAAAATTCCACTGAATTGCTGAGCGATCTGATAATCCCGTTTCCGGAAAAAGTCGTAGCCTTTCTTGCCCACGCAGATCATGGAAACTTCCTGATCGACATACGTGGCGCATTCATTGACCGCATTGCGGATGATGTGGCTGTTGAAGGCGCCGCACAGTCCCCGATCGGCGGTGATCACCACCAGGCGCAGCCGCTTCACCGGGCGCACTTGCAGCAGCGGCGACTGTGCTCCTTCGGCGCTGGCGGCGAGATGCTGGATCAGCTCCTTGATCTTGCCGGCATAGGGCCTGGCGGCGAACATCCGCTCCTGGGCGCGGCGCATCTTGGCCGCGGCCACCATCTTCATCGCCTTGGTGATCTGCTGGGTGCTTTTGATGCTCTTGATGCGCTGCTTGATCTCTCTAAGGGTTGCCATCCGTTTTTAACCTTCTACTTTAAAGATCTTCATAAATGCTTCGATCGAATGCTTCAGACGCTCGCCCAGTTCGTCGGAGATTTTTTCCTTTTCAGCGATCTCTTTCAGAATATCAGCATGCTGGCTGTCCATATACTCCAGGAATTCGGTTTCGAAGCGCTGCAGGCTTTCCACCGGCAGTTTGTCGAGTGCCCCGGTGTTGGCGGCGTAGATCACCGCAACCTGCTTTTCCACCGGCATCGGCACATATTGTCCCTGCTTCAGCAGTTCCACCAGTCGCTGCCCCCGGGTAAGCTGGGCCTGGGTGGCTTTATCAAGATCGGATCCAAACTTGGCGAAGGCTTCCAGCGAGCGGTATTGGGCGAGGTTGAGGCGCAGACTGCCGGCCACCTGCTTCATGGCCTTGATCTGAGCGCTGCCGCCGACCCGGCTGACCGAAATCCCCACATTCACCGCCGGGCGCACCCCGGAATAGAACAGGTTCGGCTCCAGGTAGATCTGGCCGTCGGTAATCGAGATTACGTTGGTCGGGATATAAGCGGACACGTCGCCGGCCTGGGTTTCGATGATCGGCAGCGCGGTCAGAGAACCGGCGCCGAGGTCGTCGCTCACCTTCGCCGCGCGTTCCAGCAAGCGGCTGTGCAGGTAGAACACGTCGCCCGGATAGGCTTCACGGCCGGGGGGACGGCGCAGCAACAGGGCCATTTCCCGGTAGGCGAAGGCGTGTTTGGAAAGGTCATCATACACCACCAGGGCGTGCATGCCGTTATCGCGGAAATATTCGCCCATCGCCGCTCCGGCATAAGGGGCGATATATTGCAGCGCGGCCGATTCGCTGGCGTTGGCGGTAACCACGATGCTGAACTCCATCGCGCCATTGTCTTCCAGGGTTTTGACCACTTTTGCCACCGTAGAGGCCTTCTGGCCGATCGCCACATAGATACAGTAAACCGGTTTGTCGGTTTTCTGGGTCGTTTTCTGGTTGATGATGGTATCCACCGCCACCGCGGTTTTGCCGGTCTGGCGGTCGCCGATGATCAATTCCCGCTGGCCGCGGCCGATCGGGATCATGGAGTCGATCGCCTTCAGACCGGTTTGCAGGGGTTCATGCACGGATTTACGGTAGATGACGCCGGGGGCTTTGCGCTCGATCTCCAGGAAGTGCTTGGCATTGATCGGGCCGCGACCGTCCAGCGGTTCGCCCAGGGGATTGACCACCCGGCCGAGCAGCTCTTTTCCAACCGGCACTTCCGCAATACGCTGGGTACGGGTGACGGTTTCTCCTTCGGTCACTTCATCATAGTCACCCATGATCACGATACCAACGCTATCTTCTTCCAGGTTCAGCACCATGCCGGTCACCCCGGAAGCGAACGTCACCAGCTCTCCCGCCATCACCTGGTTTAACCCGTGAACGCGTGCAATACCGTCACCGATCTGGAGCACAGTTCCGACTTCATATGTGTCTGCATCCTTACCAAAGCCATCCAGTTGCTTTTTGATAATGGCAGATATTTCTTCGGGTTTTACATCTACGGCCATTTTGATTTCCTCAGTTTTAAACTATCTCGACTCGATAAGATTTTGCCTTAATTTGCTCAGCTTGTTGCGCAGGCTGGCGTCATAGATCATGTCGTTGATCCGCACCATCACGCCACCCAGGAGGCTTTCCTCGATATGCTGGCGCAGGATCACGCTTTTGCCGGTCTCCTGATCCAGGCGCTTTTTCAGTTCCCGGAGCTGGCCTTCGGAGAGGGGCACCACGCTGTAGACGTCCCCGCGGATGATCCCGCGGTGCGCATCCAGCATTTCCGAAAAGTCTATGATGATCTGAGGCAGGTGCATTTCCCGGTTTTTGCCGATCAGCAGTGAGACAAACCGGAAAGTCAGCGGCTGCAGATGCTGCTGAAATGCGACCTCGAAGGTCTGCTGTTTGACCGGATTGGCAATCACCGGCGACTCGATCAGTTGCCGGAACGATTCGGATTGCCGGTATTCGGTATCAAGCAATTTCAGGTCGGCTTCCACCCGCTCCAGTTGTTTTTTCTCCAGGGCAGTCTCAAACAGAGCCTGCGCGTAGCGCTTCGCAACACGAGATCGTTTCACGCAAAATCCCTTCTTCTTCTAATTTTTCCGGCCAAATCCGGCGATGGAATCGTCGATGATCTTCTGATGACGGGTCTTGTCGACCGCCACGCCGATCAATTGCGAGGTCGCTTCCACCACGATATCCGCCACTTCCTGCTTCAGGGAGGCAATCACGGTTTCACGCTCCTTCTCGATATCCGCTTTGGCGCGCTCTTTGATCTTTTGGGCTTCCACCCGGGCCTGCTCGATGATGTCATTCTTCATCTTTTCCGCCACGGATTTGCCTTCTTTGACCAGCTTCTGCATCTCTTCTTGAGCGTCGGCAAGCTTCTTTTGCTGTTCGGCCAGCAGTTTTTCCGCTTCCGCCTGGGCTTCCTCAGCGCGCTTCAGGGAGGCGCTGATGGTATGCTCCCGCGTCTCTACCGCACCAAGCAGCGGTTTCCAGGCGATGCGGTAGAGGACGAACATCAACACGATGAAGGTCGCCCAGCTCCAGACAATCATGCCGTTGTTTAAGCTCAGCAGATCCATAATAGACTCGTTTCTCTTTTAGTAAATTATTTAACACCCAGCAGGAAGCAGATCACCAGACCGAAGAAGGCCACCCCTTCGATCAGCGCGGCGGAAATGATCATCGAGGTTCTGATCGCTCCCCCGGCTTCCGGCTGACGCGCGGTTCCTTCCATCGCCTGACCGCCGATCCGGCCGATGCCCAACCCGGTACCAATCACCGCCAGACCGGCTCCAATACCGGCCGCCAAATACGCTAATCCAGTTGCATCCATTTGAATCTCCTTTACACGTTATGATTGAGTATGGTAATATTAAAAATATGTAAACATTAAGCATGTAATATATTTCACAAATCTATAAACAACAACAACCTACATCGAGAGACCGATGCCGGTTCCGCTGGCCGTCGCTTAGTGTTCCGGGTGGGCGGACATCCCGATAAACAGGGCGCTGAGCATGGTAAAAATGTATGCTTGCAGGAACGCAACGAACAGTTCAAGCAGATTAATTGCTACCGCCATCGCGATGGATAGCGGCGCCACCAGCACGGTTCCCAGCACAATGATCAGGCCGAGCAGGGCGTATATCACCGTGTGGCCGGCCACCATGTTGGCAAAGAGACGCATCGCCAGGGCGAACGGCTTGGTAAACAACCCTAAAATTTCGATCGGCACCATGATCGGCAGCAGAAACCAGGGCACGCCGCCCGGCGCCAGATGCTTCAGGTATCCGCCCAAACCGTTCTCCTTGATACCGTAGGCCTGGGTCATAACAAAGGTAATGATCGCCAGTGCCGCGGTCACGCTCAGGTTGCCGGTGGCGGTCGAAAATAGGGGAATTAAACCAAGCAGGTTCATGGTCAGGATAAAAAAGAAGATCGTTGCCAGGAAGGGAGTCAGTTTCTTGCCGAGCTTTTCGCCGATATTGGGCACGGCGATCTCGTCGCGGATAAACAGCACGATGCTTTCCAGCACCCCGGCCAGCCCGGTGGGCACCGCTTTCGGCTTACGGAAACTCAACCAGAAAGCAACAATCAGGATCAGGCTGGCAATCCACAGCATCAGCACATGGGTGGTGATGGAGAAGTCGATGCTTATCCCGAAGAGCGTCACCGGTTCAAAATGAGGCAGATGAGAGCCGAGCCAGGCGTTGGAATCCTGCAGGTGGTGGAGAATATACCCTCCCAGCCCTCCTTCGCTGTGCTCTTCACCGCCGCTGTCGCGCAGTATGGCCAAACTCATTTCTGTCCCCTTTCCATATCCGAGAATTTGTGTATCTGAAAGATTTCCAACCCTAGAAAAAGAAAATAGGTTGCTACCAGTGAGGCCACCAGCGCAACCCGATTCATATTAAGCGCCCCTATTAAAATAAATAAAAGGACGAAAATCAACAAAAATCTGAAAATAATTCCCCCGTAGAGCGAGGCAAAAAAGACCTGTTGCGACTGCCGGAATCCCCAGTTGATGATCGCAAAACCGATCAGGGTATTGGCGTAAGCAATCCCTACCCCTACCCATACCGCTCGCCTGGCGTCCGGGCTGCTCTCCCACGCAGACAGAATGGCGAGACATCCCAGGATCACCACGGTCAGCAGCAGCAGGCTGTGAATCAAATAACGCGAAAACTTCATTTTTTCCGATCTTTATCCGGCGTTCCGGAGACGGTTTTGATAAAATTGTAAAAGCCGGTCACCACGCCCAGCACCGCCCCCAGCACAGTATAAAAGGATCCGCCTCCCCGGGAGCGGTCGATATAATAACCGATACCGGCAAAAAGGGCGATTGCCGCCAGGAAAAAGTAGCCGATATTCAGATACGGGGCCATTTCCCGGTAGGCATCGCCCAGGGATTCCAGAGTCGAACGATCCTTCTCTTTCGATTCTCGGGGCTCCGGCTTATTGCTGGGCGTTGTCATGTGCTACCCCCTGGGTAACACCGGGCTTTTCAAAAACTCCTTTTTTGCCGTTCTTGGAAAGGCCGGCATTATTTCCCATATCGGACTTGCCGTTGAAGAAGGCCCCTTCATCGATCACCAGTTTCCCGGCGCTGAGATTGCCGTTCAGGGTCGAGGTCTCCTGCAGGGTCAGTTTTTGCTCGATATAGACATTGCCCTCAACCTTGCCGGCGATCTTCGCGGTCTTCGCATAAAGTTCACCGACAATCTCCCCGTTCCGGCCCACGCTGACATCGTCAGCGGCGCGAATGATACCCTTGACCTTGCCATCTATTCTCAGACTGCCCTTGGTTTCAATGGTACCTTCCAGGTAGGTGCCGGCAGTGATGAAGTTCAATTGATTTTGAGGCGTTTCATTGCCTTTCATTTTTTGGAAAGCCATCCTATTCTCCTAAATTTAAATCTAATAAAAATTCTCGTGGATTACACGGTTTACCATCTTTCCAGATTTCAAAATGCAGGTGGGGCCCGGAGGATAATTCGCCGGAATTCCCCAGCAGCGCGATCCGCGCGCCCTGCTTTACCGCCATGCCGGTGTCCACCAGGTTCTGGGAGTTATGGCGGTAATGGGTCAGGTAGCCACCGGGATGGTAGAGAATAAGCACAAATCCGTCCTCATGAGTCCATCCGCTGAAGATGACCACGCCATCGGCGGCAGCCTGAACCGGAGTTCCCACCGGAGCGACGATGTCGATACCGGTGTGGCTGACATCGTTGAACTCCTGGGAAACAAACCCGCTGACCGGTGTTTTCAGTGGAATATTCTTAAATATCGAGACCTTGTTGACATCACTCAAAATTAAATTTTTGTCCGCCAGCAGCTCCTCATCTTTTTTATCGACAAATTTGACATATCCCTGAAAACTGTTGCTGATCTTATCGCGGTAGGCTTTTACCGTGTCGAGCTGCGCCTGCAGCTGTGAACTGATCCGCAACTGCTCTTTCAGCCGAATCAGTTCTTGATCCTGTTTGTCCTTCAAGGAGGCTTTCTGCAATACCTGACTATAGGTCACAATGCCATAGACGATACTGATAAAAAATACGCCGAGAACAGCGAAGACAATATTGAGAGTGGAATAGCGAATGCGAAAATTTTTCGGTGGAACCTCTTGATTGTCCGGTATCAATAATATGCTGAGAATCTTTTTCTTGTCTTTTTTATGCACGTTGTCTCACACCCTATCCCTAAACTTAAAATTTAATCTGTTCAAAAATATCGACCAGCCGCTCCAGGTCTTCACCGGAATAAAAAGCGACCTCTATCGATCCGCCTTCCTTGCGGGTGCGGATTTTAACCTGAGTACCGAGCTTCTCACGCAGCCGGGTTTCAATCTTATTGATAAAGGCCGACTTACGGTGCGAGACCGGCATGGCGCCGGACTTGGGCTTTTCCAGACTTTTCCGGGCCAACTGCTCGACAATACGCACCGACAGGGATTCCTTGACCGCTTTCTTCCAGATCCGGGTCTGCACTTCTGAATCTTCCACTCGCAGCAAAGCCCGGGCGTGGCCCTCTTTGATCTCCCCGTGGCGTAAGCTCTCCTGGATCTTCCCCGGAAGCTTCAGCAGACGGATAATGTTCGACACGGTGGTGCGGTCTTTGCCGATCTTTTTGGCGACTTCCTCCTGGGTCAAGCCGCACTCATCGATCAGCCGCTGGTAGCCTTTTCCCAGATCGATCGGGTTCAGATGTTCCCGCTGCACATTTTCGATCAGAGCGATTTCCAGCATCTCCTCGTCGCTGTCCACTTCCTTGATGTAGGCGGGGATCGACTTGATGCCCAGGGAGATGGTGGCGCGCAGGCGGCGCTCTCCGGCTACCAGCTGATACCGCCCGTCTTCCAGGGTGCGCACCAGCACCGGCTGGATCACCCCTTTTTCCTGAATAGACCGTTTTAAATCTTCAAAGGAATCTTCGTCAAACAAAATCCGCGGCTGAAACGGATTGGGCTCGATCAGCGCTACATCGATCTCGCTCATGTTCTCCTGGGGAACGACCGGCGACGCTTCCTCGGTCACCGAGGGAATTAACGCGTGCAGCCCTTTCCCGAGCCGGTTTTTCCCTTTTTTCATTGAACGACGCTTCCCCGGGATAAGACCTCTTCCGCCAGCCGCATATAATTCTCCGCACCGGTGGAAGTGGCATCGAACATGACGATCGGCAGCCCGAAACTCGGGGCCTCGCTCAACCGCACATTCCGCATGATGGTGGTACGGAACACTTTCTCCTTGAAATAGTCCCGCACTTCCTTTTCAACTTGATTACATAAATTCAGGCGGCCGTCATACATGGTCAGCAGCACCCCGTAAATATTCAACTGCCGGTTGAGATGCTTCTGCACCAGTTTGACGGTATTGAGCAGCTTGCTCAGCCCCTCCAGAGCATAATACTCACATTGGATGGGAATCAGCACACTGTCCGAAGCGGTCAGCGCATTCAGCGTCAGGATACCCAGCGAGGGCGGGCAGTCGATCAGGATGTAATCGAACTCATCCTTCACCGCCCGCAGGGCCTCGCGGAGAATCTTCTCCCGCGCAATCACCTGCACCAGTTCGACCTCGGTACCGACCAGGTTGATGTGGGAAGGGATCAGATGAAGATTGGGGACTTTGGTGGAGAGCACGACCTTATCGAGCCGCTCTTCGTTGACAAAGACGTCGTATACACTGCGCTCAAGTTCGCGACTGTCAACCCCCAGGCCGGAAGTGGCATTCGCCTGCGGGTCGACATCGATTAACAACACCTTCTTTTCTGCCACAGCCAGGCAGGAGGCCAGGTTAACAGCCGTGGTGGTCTTACCAACCCCACCTTTTTGGTTCGCAATTGCCAGTACTTTTCCCATGACCCTCGATCGATTTTAAGTTAAAATATACATACAATGGCTTTGCTAAAACAAAGCTTTTTTGTCTTATTACACATTTGCGAACCGGCCGACATCACCGGCGGACCCAAATCCAGATTCACCCGCAGCGCGATCTGGGTAAAAACACTTCCCGCCCGGTGATGCAAAACTTATTTTACCCTAGACGAAAGTATAACTTAATAAAGAAAAAATGCTTCAAAAAAAAGTTTTTTTTTGTGATTATTATCGGCTAAAACCAAACCGAAAAGTAAATACAATCTAAGCCGCTGAGATCATTGAACTAATCTTTCTCCGGCCTTTTCCCGGCGGCACATATCGATCAATTCCCGGGCGCGCTCCCGTTTGCGGTCGGTGCGTTTCCATACGATTTCCTCCGGTCGCAGCGCCAGCAAATCGAGGGCACGGGCTTCCGCCTGCTCAAATTCTCCCCGTTGAAAATGGATCTCGGCCAGATGCAGCAGGCAGTTGATCTCATTATAATGGTTGTTCTCCGGCAGCACCTGCACCGCCTCCAACAGCTCGCGGTAACGCGGCAGCGCCGCATCCCACTGCTCGCTGCGATAATAGATCTCGGCCAGGGTCCAAAGAAAAAAACGGCTCTCCGGATACCGGCGATGGTTGTCCCGGGCCAGTTCCAGCGCCCGCGCCATCTCACCGCGGTCGATCAGTATCCAGGCCAGCTGATCCCGGCCCACCAGCTTCACAAATTGCCCCCGGTCGATCGCGGTTTCCACCATTTCGATGCCCAGCTCCCGGTCATCGGCCAGAAAGGGCAGCCAGGTCAGCGCACCGGCCTTGCTGCTCTTCCAGTACTTGTAGCTGCCGACCCCCAGATAGGCATCATAGAAGGTCGAATCCCGGCGTATGGCCTCCTCCAGACGCCCCGCTCCCTTGACCGCGTTACGGTAAGCCCCCCACATTTTTTTGCGCTTGCTGTCCATAAAGCTGCGGTAGAGATAAGCGCTGCCTTCGAAAAACAGTGCCCAGACATCCTGCGGATTGTTCTCCCGGCGCGCTTTGGCCAGGTCGATGGTCTGTTCCATCAGCTGATTGAAGGTATCCAACCGGGCATAATTCTCCAGATCGAGCATTTCCGCCTGCAGGGTGGCGCCGAGATAAAAATAGCCGCAGGGATTGTCCGGCTCCGCTGCGATCATCTCCCGGAAAATCGCCGCCGCACCGTTAAAGTCGTTCATTATCGTACGCTCAATCCCCTCCTCCACCGCCTGGCGCATGGACCGGGGAAGGGCGTTCTCCGCGATGGCGCCGGAGATGAACAGGCAACAGAAAAGGAGCACGAACAGGCGTATGCTTATGAGTTGATGGGTTGATGGGTTGATGGGTAATAAACAACGATGATCCCTTGAACCCATTAACCTATTAACCCATAAACCCATTAACGAATGTTTTTGAAACGCGGTGTTCATGATCGAGGCAAAGTCCTTTTTCTTAGGCATTCCTGTGGTGATGCGAGCGTTTAAAACCGAAGTATAGCGCTTTGTGATGACCGCACCGGAACCGGCCCGGTATGCAGGCACGGATTGTACATTAGAGAAACCTGAAATCAAAACAAAAAAACAGAAAATCAGAAAGCGATCCCCGTCAAAAATAACCCGTCTTGTACTAGTTAATCTCAGAGGTGCCAGACCGTTGCGGTAGAGAGTGGCAGCGGCAGTAGCAGTGGCAGGAATTTTACTGCCACTGCTACTGCCGCTGCTACTTAAAAAATCTGGATGGTCAAATTATGATGTGGTAGAAGTACACCTTCTATCCAAATGGACGAATTGACAACATCATTTTACACGGATATATATATGAAAAATCTTCACAATCCCATTTTGGCCATCATCGCGCTCGCGGCGATCCTTGCCGGGATGCCGGCAGCGGCGCAGCAAACTTATATCTGGAAAGGCAACACCGCCAATTGGGCCACCTCCAGTGAATGGACCCCCAGCGGCATCCCCGGCGCCAGCGACAAGGCAATTATCAACTCCGGCACCGTGATCGTTTCCGACAGCCGTACGGTGAGCGAACTGACCCTGGCCCTGGGCATCATCACCGGCAACGGCACCCTCACCATCGCCGACAGCGCCACCTGGACCGACGGCCACATGAGCGGCAGCGGCACCACGGTGGTGAGCAGCGGGGCCACCATGCGAATCAACAATTCTGCGCCCATCGACCTCGATGAGCGCACCCTGGAGAACGAAGGCACGATTCTCTGGAGCGGGGTCAATACCCTCAAGCTGAAGCATCAAGCCAATATCAACAACCGCAGCGGGGCGCTTTTTGATATCCGCAACGATCAGATTCTGGATTATGTGCTGGCGGACAGCGGGGGCAACTTTCTCAACCAGGGCACCCTGACCAAGAGCGCCGGCAGCGGCACCAGCGAGTTCGATCCTTACCTGCGCAGCACCGGCAGCATCAACGCCACCAGCGGCACCCTGCGGCTGGAGCGAGGCGATACCCTGAACAGCAGCAGCGGCACCTTCACCGTTAGCAGCGGCGCCATCCTGGCACTGAGCGAACGTTCGTTCATCCTGGACAACCTGACGATTACCGGCAGCGGCACGGTGGACATACTGGACGCCACCGTCACCCTCAGCGGGAGCGGAGTAGCGATCGATGCCGGCGCGACGCTCACCATGAACGATGACCTCAGCCAGCTGGCGGGAAGCGGCCCCCTGACCGTCGACGGGCATTTCGACTGGCAGCGGGGCAACATCACAGCAACCGGCGACCTCGTCTTTAACAACACCCTTGCGATCAGCAGCAGCAACACCAAGATACTCGACGGCGCCACCCTGACCAACGAAGGCAGCGCCAACCTCTCCGGCACCATGCGCATGCAAAACGGCGCCAATCTGCTGAATAATCCGGCAGGCACCCTGGATATCAACGGCGACCTGGTGCTGGATGACCTCGCCTCCGGTGGCGGCATCGTCACGCAGAAAGGCAGCCTGAGCAAAAGCGCCGGGGCCGGCACCTCAGTCATCGATGTGCCGCTGATCCATTCCGGCAGCATGGCCCTGGGCAGCGGCACCCTGCAGATCACCCGCGGCAGCGTCTTTACCAACAGCAGTATCAGCTTTAGCAGTAGCGCGACTTTCGAGCTGAAAGGCGGACGGCATCAGTTGGATACGGTGGCGGTGAGCGGCAGCGGCAGTTTCAAGCTGTCCCAGGATACCCTGGAGATTGCCGATGGCGGGGCAACCCTGGGGAGCAGTACCGGCTTCTCGCTGATCAGCGGAGTGCTGACCGGCAGCGGCACGTTGAGCGTCGACGGACCGGTGATCTGGCAGTTTGGTTTCATCACCGGCAGCGGCGATTTTAGCTTCAACGGTGATGTCAGCATCAGCGGCAGCGCCATCAAGGAAGTGAACGGGCAAACCCTTACCCTGAACGGCACCACCACCTGGTCGGATGTCGGCAAGATCGGCTTGCGCAACAACGCGGTGCTGCGCAACGGCAGCAGCGGCATATTTGAGATCGAAAATAGCACCACCATGGAATATTTTGTGCCGAACGGCGGCACTTTTGAGAATCTCGGCACCGTCACCAAGCAAAGCAGCAGCGCCGCCACTACGCTTGACGTCGATTTCCACAGCAGCGGCACCCTGAACCTGAACAGCGGCAATCTGGCCCTGACCCGCGGCAGCTATGACAGCAGCGCCACTTATAGTATTGCCGGAGGCAGCCTGCTTTCTTTCGAGTCCAACACCTTTCACCTGGAAGATGCCGGCTTCAGCGGCAGCGGCGGGGTGCAGATCAAGGACGCGACGATGGACATCACCGATGGCGGTGCAACTTTTGGTACAGGGCTGAGCCTGGCCATGTTCGGCTCGGCCAGCATCATCCAGGGAAACGGGCCGGTGACGGTCAACACCTTCTTCGACTGGCAGCGCGGCACCATCACCGGTAGCGCCGCATTCACCCTGAACGACTCCACCGATCTTAGCAGCAGCGACGCCAAGACCATCGACGGACGCACCGTCACCAACAACGGCAGCATGACCTTTTCCGGCAGCGGCAGCCTGCGTCTGACCAATGGCGCAGTGCTGGAGAACAGCGCCGCTGCCCGGATCATTCAACTGGCCGACGCCAACCTCGCTTATGTCGCTCCCGGCGGCACGTTTAGCAATGCCGGGCTCCTGCAGAAAAACAGCAGCGGCACCATCGAGATCGAGACCCAGCTTACCAATACCGGTTCGATCAATGTTGCCGCCGGCATCCTGGAGATAGTCGGCAATAGCACCCACAGTGCCACAACCCTGAAGGTGGCGGGCGGCAGCACCCTTAATTTTACAACCGGCACCCATAGCTTCGACGGCGTCACCATCGACAGCAGTGGCAGCGTCGGCTTCAGCAGCGGCATTTTCAACGCTACTGGCAGCGGCCTGAGCATCGATTCGGCAATCACCGTCACCCTGAGCGGCGGCACCCTGACCGGCACCGGGCCGGTGCATATCGGCGGTGTCTTCCAGTGGAGCAGCGGCACCATTTCCGGTTCGGACACCCTCACGGTCGACAGTGTGCTGACCATCAGCAGCAACAGCGCCAAGGAACTGAGCGGCCGGGTGCTGGTCAACCGGGGCAGCGCCAGTTGGTCGGGGAACGGAGTCCTCGGTTTCCGCAACAACGCGGTGCTGCTCAACCAGACCGGGGCCAGCCTGGACATTCAGAATGCCAATGAGATGGATTACTTTACCCCGAACGGCGGGCGCTTCATCAACCGCGGCACCCTGACCCGCAGCAGCGCTTCCGGCAGCACCAGTTCTTTCGACATCAATTTTTATAATTACGGCACCATTGACAGCCAGGATGGCTCCCTCTACTTCAAACGGGTGCTGCGCAATAAATCCGGCGGGGTGATCCGCGGCATCGACACCCTGCGGGTCTCCATCTCGAATATGACCAACAACGGGACGGTTTCCCCGGGCGCTTCTTCCGGCATCCTGACTTTCCGGGCGGGTTATTCGCAGACCGATTCCTCCCGGCTCAATATCGAGATCGGCGGTCTGACGCCGGGCAGCGGGCATGACCGGCTGATCACCACCAACACCGCCACCCTGAAGGACACCTTGAACATCACCCTGAGCAACAACTTCCAGCCGGCGCTGGGAGACGTGTTCGACATCGTGCAATATGCCAGCAGCTCCGGCACTTTTTCCACCGTCAATATGCCGATGGCGGGAGGCAACCCGATGTTCTCGCTGGCCTATCTGTCAAAATCGATCCGGCTGACCACCATCAATACCGTCACCATCAACGCCAATGTGAAGGTCTGGCTGGAAGGCCCCTTTACCGGCAGTGAGATGGACACCTCGCTCAATGCCCGGGACTTGCTGCCGCTGGCGCAGCCTTATAACACCGCCCCCTGGAATTACACCGGCAGCGAGGCGGTGACCGCCATTCCCGGCGATGATATTGTCGACTGGGTGCTGCTGAGCCTGCGCAGCGGCAGCGACGGCGCGACGGCGGTCGACACCCAGGCGGCCTTCCTGAAGATGGACGGCAGCATCGTCGATACCAGCGGCAGCGGGCCGGTGATCTTCGAACGGGTGGCGCCGGGGAATTATTATCTGGTGGTGCACCACCGCAATCACCTGGCGGTGATGAGCGCAGCGGCCCAGTCCCTGAGCGATGCCAGCCCGCTCTACGACTTTACCAGCGCCGCATCTCAGGCCTATGGCGACGCCCTGAAGGAGTTGGCCGGCGGTATCTACGGCATGCCCGGCGGTGACGGCAACAGCGATGGCGATGTGAACGACAGCGATAAAAACCTGGTCTGGCGTGCGGAAAACGGCACCGACTGGGCCTATGACAAATACAGCGATTTTAACCTGGACGGCGGCATCGACGCGCTGGACCTGAACCGCGCCTGGCGCCCCAATAGCGGCAGCAGCAGCCAGGTGCCGGACGCGCAGGGGAAAGTGCAGGGGGCGAAGGGCGAAGGGCAAGAGACGAGGAGCGTGGAGCGTGGAGCGAAGCGTGAAGAGGGCGGAGGGCAAAAAGCGAAGGTCAAAAAGGGATTGCGCCAGGGAGAATCCTCTGACAATATTTATTATTAAATCTGCCTATTCGTGCACCAAATCAAGTAGCCCCCTCCTTACCGGTTTAGATTACATGTGATGAAGGCCATTTGCGGCAGGGATTTTCTTCCTGCCGCGCTCATCTCCTGTTCTAAGACATATCCAAAAATATGACAGAATAGATAGATGGATACATGCAGAGCCTTTGCACGCGACGTCCGTTTTTCCCCATTCACCCATCCACTCATCCACCCATTCATCCATCTACCCATTCACCCAGATTTTTCCCGCCGGCAGGAAGGGATTTCCCCGCCGGCAGCATCGATTAATCAATCGTTTCAGCATATCATACTAGGGAAGGTACCATAAGATGCGTATTTTAAGATTAATTTTGGCATGGACCATCGGCGGATATGCCCTTCTGGCCGGCACGGCCAATGCCCAGACCACCTACACCTGGGGCGGCGGCAACGGGGAGTGGACCCTGGCCGCCAACTGGAGCCCCAACGGCATGCCCGGTCCCGGCGATCATGTGATCATCAACAGCGGCACGGTAACGCTGAACAGCGATGTGGAGATCGCGACCTTGCAAATCAATGACGGCAGTCTGGATGGCAGCGGCACCCTGGCGATCTCCGGCAGCATGACCTGGAGCGACGGGCGGATGGAAGGCAGCGGCACGACCCGCATCAAACCCACAGCGACGCTGACCTTTGACGGCAGCGCTTTCAAGGAACTGAACGAACGTACCTTGCAGAACGAAGGCACGGTGATCCACAGCGGGGGCGATATCCGCCTTTCCGAAGCGTCGGCGATCGTCAATGCCGCCGGGGGCAATTTTGAGTTCCACAGCAATGCCCTGATCGATTCGCTGCCTCCCAACGGCGGCATCTTCACCAATAACGGCACCCTCACTAAAACGGCTGGAGGGGGCGTCTCCACCATCGATGCCGGGTTTACCAACAACGGCACGGTACAGGTCAACAACGGCACCCTGCGCCTGAGCCAGAGCAGTGCGCACTTCAGCAATCTCAACGTTGCCACCGGCGCGGAGCTGCAGTTCACCCAGGGATTTCATATCTGGAACGGCATGTCCCTGCTGGGGGGCGGCATTGTCAAAATCACCAATGCCAACATTCGCGCCGACGGCGGAGCGACCATCACCCCCGGCGCCACGTTGCTGCTGGACGGCAATGGGGGCATCAGCGCCGACGGTCCGCTCACAGTCAACGGCCTGCTGCAATGGGAAGAAGGCACCATCAGCGGCAACGGCGACGTGATTGTCAACAGCGCCCTGGATATCCTCAGCAGCAATGCCAAGATCCTGGACCAGCGGGTGCTGCAGAACCATGGCACCGTCAATCTGGTGGGCAGCGGCGAGCTGCGCCTGCGCAATAATGCCCTGCTGCAGAATCTCGCCGGCAGCACCCTCAACCTGCTCTCGGATGCCGATATTGCTTTTGCGTCTCCGAACGGCGGCCAGATCGAGAACGGCGGGATCATTACCAAGCAGAACAGCAACGGCACCACCGCCGTCGAGGTCGCATTTATCAACAGCGGCACGGTTTTTATCAACAGCGGCACCTTCACCCTGGAAAGCGGGTGCACCAACAACAGCGCGACTTATTCGGTGGCCGCCGGTAGCGGGCTGAAGTTGAACGGCGGCACTTTCGAGTTTGACGGGGGCAGCGTGATCAACGGCGGGGGCGACCTCTCCTTTGCCAGCGGTATCCTGAACTTTTCCTCCAGTTTTACCAGCAGCGGCAATTTCACCATCGACGGAGGCACCACCCACCTTTTCAGCAACCTGAACAGCGGTTCGGCGCTGCACTTCATGAACGGAGAACTGCGCATCAACGCCAACCTCAGCGTCAACGATCTTCAGTTCGACAACGGCATCCTGTACTGCGACAACGATCTGAATGTCAACGGCGCTTTCACCTGGCAGAGCGGCACCCTGACTGGGGCAGGCGACCTCAACCTCAACGGAGATGTTTTCCTGATCAGCAACAACAATAAGCTGCTCGACGGGCAGTCGATCGAGAACGGCGCCACCATGACCTGGAGCGGCAACGGGGATCTGCGCCTGAAAAACGGCGCCCAGATCATCAATCTGGCCGGGGGAGTATTCGACATTCAGGGCAATGCCGCCATCGATTCGGTCGGCCCCGGCGCGGCAGGGTTCAGCAGCAGCGGCACAGTGCGCAAAAGCGGCGGAGGAGGCATCACCACCATCGACGCATCCTTCAATGGCAGCGGCGCGCTGGAGGTACAATCCGGCACCCTGCGCTTCCAGAAAAAAACGGTCATCGACAACGACCTGAGCGTGGCGCCGGGCACTACCCTGCTTTATGCCAATACCCTGCACAAATTGAACCATCCGCAGTTTTCGGGAGGAGGCACCGTACATCTGAGCAACGCCACCCTGGAGGTCAGCGGCGACAGCCTGCAGGTGGCCGGCGGCACCACATTTCTGATCAGTGAATCGAGCAGCCGGGTGCAGGGCAGTGTAGCGATCCGGGTAGACGGCGTGCTCAACTGGGAGCGGGGCTTCATCGCCACCGCCGGCGACCTGCTGATGAACGGCACCCTGAACTTCAACGGGAGCAATTCCCGCACCCTGGAAGGGGGCATCAGCCTGATCAACCACGGCACCATCAACTGGAACGGCAGCGGGCAATTCCGTTTGAAGGATAATTGCCAATTCCTCAATCAGGCCGGGGCGAACTTGAAGCTGCTTGGCAACGCAGAACTGTCGTTCATCACCCCCAGCGGGGGCAACCTGGTCAATGACGGTACCATCACCCGTAGCGGCAGCGCCGGAGTGATGCTGCTGGAGACGCCGCTGACCAACAACGGCATCCTCTCCATCGAGCAAGGCACCCTGCAACTGAAGCGCAGCAGCACCCACGACGGCGCCAGCATCAGCCATCTGGCCGGCACCGTGCTGGAACTGGATGACGACACCCACAATTTCCAGAACGGCACCCAGGTGATCGGCGCCGGCACTATCCGGGTCAGCGGCGCCACCGCGGCCTTTAACAATGGCTTTGACGGCAGCGGATCGCTGGAGATTACCGGGGGTAATGTCAATCTTGCCAACAGTGCCGCCTTCAACAACCTGACCCTCACCGCCGCCACTCTCAGTTCTGCCGGCGGCGATCTGACCGTCTCCGGCAACCTGAACTGGAACAGCGGCACCCTCACCGGCAGCGGCACCCTGGCGATCGGCGGTGGACTTTGGATCGCCAGCAATACCAGCAAGACCCTCGACGGCTGGCAGTTGACCCATGCCGGCAGCGGCGCCTGGAGCGGCGACGGCGCGCTGAAACTGCGCAACAATGCCCAGATCGTCAACCAGGCCGGGGCCACGCTGGAGATCAGCGGCGCCGGAGAGCTGAGTTTCGACAACCCCAACGGAGGCACCTTCAGCAATGCCGGCGCCATCATCCGGCGCAGCAATCCCGGCACCACCCTGATCACGATCGAGATGGACAATAGCGGCAGCATCACCGTGGAAAGCGGGAGCATCAAGCTGACCAAAAGCAGCCATACCCTGAACGGCAGTTATGCGGTGCAGGCCGGCGCGCTGATCGAAGTGACCGGCGGCGTGCACACCATGGAAAACACCGCCATCAGCGGGGCGGGCGAGGTGCGTTTTGACGATGTGCCCCTCACCTGCACCGGCGCCGGCATCAGCGTGGCCAGCCCGGCGACGCTGAGCCTGCAATCCAATGGTACGATCATCTCCGGAGACGGCCCGCTGCAAATCGGCGGTTTTCTCGACTGGCAGGGCGGCACCATCGGAGGCAGCGGCGCGCTGCAGGTGGGCGACGGCCTGCTGGTGAGCAGCAACGACACCAAAACCCTCAGCGGCCGCACCCTGATGCACGGAGGCAGCGGCAGTTGGTCCGGCAGTGGCGATATTCGACTGACCAACGGGGCGGAGATCGTCAATCAGGCCGGAGCGCTTCTGGATATTCTCGACAACGCCGAATTTGAATTCCTCGCACCCGGCGGGGGACAGGTTACCAACCTCGGCACCATTCGCAAAAGCGCGGGGGACGGCACCACCATCGTCAAGGTCGATTTCGACAATGATGGGGTGCTGGACATCGCCAATGGCACGGTACGTTTCACGACGACCCTCGACAACGACAGCGGCACGATCCAGGGCAGCGGCACCCTGGATGTATCGCCCATCGCCTTCCAGAATGCCGGCATGATCGCCCCGGGGAGCTCGCCGGGCATCCTCAGCGTGCAGGGCAGTTACAGCCAGGCGGCAGACGGCATCCTCAACATCGAGCTGGGCGGGGTCGATCCCGGCAGCGGCTACGACCGTCTGGCGGTCAGCGCCGCCGCCAACCTCGATGGCACCGTCAACATCAACCTGACCAACAATTTCTTCGCCTCGGTCGGTGATACTTTTGCGGTGCTGACCGCCAACAGCCTCAACGGGCAGTTCGCCACCGTCAACAACCAGACCGCCGGGAACCATGTGACCTTCGATCATGCTTATACCGCCAAGCGCTTTGTGCTGACGGTGACCTCCTTCTCCAACCTCGCCCCGCTGGCGCTGAATGACGATGCCACGCTTGACGAAGATGCATCGGTGGAGATCAACGTGCTGGCCAATGACAGCGACGGCGACAATGACCTGCTGACCATCACCGCCCTGATGCCGGCGGCGCACGGCAGCATCAGCCAGCTCAGCGACAGCCTGATCAGCTACACCCCGGAGGAAAATTTCTTCGGGGCGGATACCTTTCATTATATAATCGTCGATGGATTCGGCGGA
This sequence comes from Calditrichia bacterium, assembly GCA_020635015.1. Lineage (GTDB taxonomy): Bacteria > Calditrichota > Calditrichia > RBG-13-44-9 > J075 > JACKAP01. Next base: position 274,269 of record JACKAP010000005.1, read on the forward strand.
AGCGACACCGCGGCGGTTCACCTGACGGTGGTGTCGGTCAACGATCCTCCCCTGATCAGCGATCTGCCCGATTCCCTGAGCTTCTCCGCCGACTCCAGCGCCAGCCTGGGCCTGTGGGACTTCGTGTCGGATATCGAGACCGCGGATGACCAGCTGAGCTACGCCTTCAATGCATCCAACCCGGGCTTGATCCGCAATTTCGACCCGGCCAGCGGGGTGCTGACCCTCACGGCAGCGGCGGGCTTCTCCGGCGAGGTGCAGTTGATCGTGCAAATCAGCGATCCGGATGGCGGCGCAGCACAGGATACCATCCAGGTGGAGGTGCAGCCGGTGGTGGGAGTGGAGATTCCTGCCGACGATCCGGCTTACACTTTCGCTCTGCAACAAAATTATCCCAACCCCTTCAACCCGCAGACGGAGATCCGCTTCGTGCTGGCGCAGGGGGGGCGGGCCGAGCTGAGCGTCTTCAACATTCTCGGCCAGAAAGTGCGCACCCTGGTCGACGGCCAGTTGAGCCCCGGCGCCCACCGCGCGATGTGGGACGGTCGCAATGATGCCGGCCGGCAGTTGGCCAGCGGGGTGTACATCTACCAGCTGGTTTCCGGGAATTATCGGGAGATCAAAAAGATGATCCTGCTGCGATAAGGACACAATTGCACACAGATTTCGCAGATTAGGCAGATTTTCGCAGATACAACTTAACTGAATAATTGTGTCATTGGCCTTCGGCGTCATTGATGCTTCGCATGTCATTGGCTTCACGTCATTTAGACATAAAAGCAGTTCGTTTATTTTTAAAGCATTCGTGTTCATTCGTGCCAATTCGTGGCAAAAAACGATCTGCGAAAATCTGCCAAATCTGTGGAATCTGCGTGCAATTAAAACCCTGCTTATCCCCCAACCCCAAGAATATCCCCCTTATACAAAAGCATAACGATACAGTAGTTAATTATTGAAGACAAACGTATGTGAAATATATCATTATATAAGCTTACCAATTCTCTATATTTAACCTTCCGATCTCAGCCGCACCATTCGGTTCGCCGAATTGCCGCAGCGTCGTTCTTCTGCATTCATCTCTATCATTGCAAATCATATCGTATTCTATCTAAGGGATTAGATAAGTTTTAACCTTACCAGGGAAAGGTATTTTTCATGTTCCGTGCGACAGGCGCTATTGTTTTCTTCTTGATGATTTTTTTCACCACTTTTACATCCTTCAACCGGGTATACGCTCAGCAGACCCGCACCTGGGTCGGGGGTACCGGCATTTGGGAAACTGCCTCCAACTGGAATCCCCCGGGAGTGCCCACCGTGAGCGATACGGCAGTGATCGTCACCGGGGTGGTCACCATGACCAGCAACCAGACCATCGGCGGCTTCCGGCTGAACGGAAAATTTATCAGCGACGCCACCCTGACCGTCACCGGCAAGATGCAATGGTTCAGGAGCACCCAGGAAGGCAGCGGCAGTACTGTGATCAGCAGCGGGGCGGTGCTGGAGATCACCGGCAGTGATTTCAAGGAACTGATCGGCCACACCCTCGACAACCAAGGCACCGTCATCTGGAAAGACGACGGTTTCATCAAGCTGCATAACCAGGCGCAGATCTTCAACCGCGCCGGCGCAACCTTTGAGATCCAAAATGATGAACTGATGGACTTTATTCTTCCGGACAGCGGAGGCACTTTTTACAATTACGGCACCCTGATCAAGAGCGGGGGCAGCGGCACCACCATCATGGATGCGCTGTTTTACAATAGCGGCAGCATTGTCGTCAACAGCGGGGAATTGCGTTTCGAGCGGGGGAGCGATACCCCGAGCAGCGGCACCATGAATACCGCCACCGGCGGGGAGATCGAGTTCGCCAAGACCCCCTTCCGCCTCGACGGCGTCACCTTCGGCGGCAGCGGCCTGGTGCAGATATCCGACGGCAGTCTGGAGATCAGCGGCAGCGGCATCACCGTGCAGAACGGCGTGCGCATGGCCATCAGCGACAGCGACGGCTACCTGCAGGGGGACGGGCCGATAACTGTCAATGGAATTTTCGACTTTGCCCACGGGAAGGTCTTCGGCAACGGCAGCTTTACGGTGAGCGGCACCATGGAACTTACCGGCAGCAGCACCCGCACCCTGGTTGGCCGCACCATCACCAACAACGGCAGTATTATCAACACTGGCACCGGCACCCTGCGGATGCAGGATAATGCCCAGATCATCAACACTGCCGGGGCGATTTTCGATCTGCAGAGCGATGCCAATATCGATTATTTGGATCCCAGCGGCGGCAAGATCTTCAATTATGGCAATTTCCAAAAAAGCGCCGGCAGCGGCACCACCCTGATCGATGTGGAATTGATTAACGAAGGCAGCATCACCGTTAACAGCGGCACCGTCAAATTGACCCGGGGAGGCAATGTAACTGCCTGCAGCAACACCATCGCTGCCGGCAGCCGCCTGGTGCTGGATGATGAGGATTTTCTGCTCAGCAATGTCACTTTTGGCGGCAGCGGCACGGTGGAGTTCTCCACCAACAGCGTCACCGTTTCCAGCGGAGGCGTGACCATCCTATCCCCCGCCACCCTGGAATTTCCCGGGGGCACGGTAAAGGGCAGCGGCGACCTGACCATCGAGGGCACCTTCGACTGGAGCCGCGGAGCGCTCTCCGGCAGCGGGGATGTGATTGTCAACGGCTTGCTCAAGATCACCGGCAGCAATTATAAGGAACTGATCGAACGCACTCTGATCAACAATACCACCACCATTTGGAGCGACGGGGATATCAAGTTAAAAGATCAGGCAAAAATCATCAATCAGAGCGGTTCGCTGTTCGACGTCAAGACCGACAACCTGATGGATTATGTGCTGGCGGACAACGGGGGCAGCTTTGTCAACCTGGGCCAGTTAAAAAAAACCGCCGGCAGCGGTACCGCTACGATTGACCCGATCTTCCATAACACCGGCACGGTGGAGGTGCTCAGCGGCACCCTGCGCTTCGAGCGCGGCAGCGCCTCCTCCAGCAGCACCGGCCATTTTCTAACCCACTCCGGCACCACGCTGGTGCTCTCCGAGCGCACCTTCATTATCGACGGCGCGTATTTTGAAGGCGCCGGCATCACCCAGGTCACCGACGCGATCCTGGAGGTCACCGGTACCGGGCTGCAGATGAGCGCGGATGCGACCATCAAGCTGGATGATCCCGACGGGAAGATCCAGGGCACCGGCCCGCTGACCATCGACGGCCGCCTGGAATGGCTGCAGGGCACCATCAACGGCAGCGGGAATTTTGTAATCAACAACACCCTGGTGCTGGGCGGAAGCCACTTCAAGGAACTGACCGGCCGCACCATCACGAACAACGGCACCACCATCGCCACCGGCAGCGGCAGCCTGCGCTTTTCCAACAGTGCCGTATTCGACAACACCAGCGGCGCGGTATTCGAATTCCAGGCCGATGCGCCTTTCGTCAAGGTGCTGCCGGACGGTGGCACTTTCAACAATCACGGCATCCTGCGCAAGCTGAACGGCAGCGGCGATTCACAGTTGGGAATCGACCTGGTCAATTACGGCGCCATCGAGGTACAGGGCGGCGCCACCCTCAGCATCGCTTCCGGCGGCCGCCTGCTCTTTCCCCAGGGTACGGTGACCGGCGCCGGCATCCTGAACATCCAGGGCAGCATGCTGTGGAGCGGAGGCACGGTGGCCGGAAACGGGCAGTTGACCAATCACGGGCTGATCGAACTCTCCGGCAGCGGCCTGAAGACGCTTGACACCCGCACCCTGGTCAACTACGACTCGCTGCGCTGGCTGGGCAGCGGCAACTTCGGCCTGAAGAACAATGCGCTGATCGACACCCGTGCCGGTAGCAAATTTTTCATCGAATCCAGCGGCACCCTGAGCTTCCTTACTCCCAACGGCGGCAGTCTCAGCAACGGCGGCACCCTGCTCCGCCCCAACAGCGGCACGGCGCACTTTGGGGTAGATGTGAGCAACAGCGGCACGGTGGAGGCATTAAACGGCACCCTGGATTTCAACGCCGCCTTCAACAACCTGGCCGGTGCAAACTTGAAGGGCCGGGGGGTATTGGATTTCAGCGATGCCATTTTCAGCAACAACGGCAATACCAGTCCCGGCTCGCCTTTGGGCAAGCTGTCCTTCCAGGGCAATTATCAGCAAGGCAGCGGGTCGGCCCTGAATATCGAGATCGGAGGGCATCTGCCCGGGGTTAATTATGACAAGCTGGTGGTCAGCGGCACGGCCGACCTGGGTGGGCAGTTGAATATCGAGCTGGAAAATCTCTACGTACCGGCCATCGGCGACACCTTTCGGGTACTCTCCTATGGCGCGCGCAACGGCCAGTTTGACGACATCATCATGCCGGTGGTCAGCGGTCAGCCGGCCTTCGCGCTCAGCTACCTGAATGACGGCCTGATCCTCACCGCAGTGGCGGAAAACCTGCCTCCGGTAGCGGTGAATGATGTTGCCGCCACTCCGGAAGACGTCCCGGTGAGTGTCAACGTGCTGCTCAATGACGCCGCACAGAATACCGGTTCGATCTTCCTGAACAGTTTCACCCAGCCGGCCCACGGTTCGGTAACCCAGGTGGGCGACAGCACCCTCAAATACAACCCGGCGCCCAATTACAACGGCAGCGACGGATTCTCCTACGTGATCCGCAACCCCAACAACCTGAATGACACCGCCCAGGTGAGCATCACGGTGCAGCCGGTGAACGATCCGCCGATCGTGGCGGGTATTCCCAACGTGTCCTTTATGGCCGGAGAGAATCACCCGCTGGCGCTTGATCCCTACGCCAGCGACATCGACAACAATAACAGCCAGCTCTCCTGGAGCGCCCTGGTGCTCAGCGCCCAGTCGCCGGGTGCTGCGACCGGGCAGGGGGAAACCCGCCCGGAAGCATCGCTGGAGAATGATCCCGGCGATCTGCAGATCAGTATCGACCCGGCAACCCATGTAGCCACCTTCCATACCGATCCGGGAGTGACCGGGGTGTTCACAGTGGAATTTACCGTAAGCGATCCGGGCGGCCTGAGCGACACCGACACCATGACCGCCTACGTCGGCGGCCCGCCGGTGGTAGTCAATCCGATTGCCAATGTCAGCTATCCGGAGGACAGCGGCGCCCATGTGGTGGTCTCGGATCTTGACAGCGTCTTCGCCGATCCCGACGGCACCCCCTTAAGCTACAGCGCAGCATCCGGCAACAGCGATATCCCGGTCACGCTGAACAACAATGCCCTGAGCGTCAGCTCGACGCCCAATTACTTCGGCAACGCCGCCGTGACCGTCACCGCCGACGACGGCAACGGCAGCACGGTGCAGGATGTCTTCACCGTCACCATTACTCCGGTGAACGATCCTCCGCAGATCGCCCCGGCGATCCCGGCTATAACCTTTGCGGAAGACGGGCAATTCACCCTGGCGCTGAACGATCATGTCGGCGATATCGACAACAACCTTGCCCAATTGAGTTGGAGCGCCACGGTGCTCACCGCCCAGGCGCCCACGATGTTTGCGCTGCAAAGCACGAGCAAACATCCCGGTTTCCATCCGGCGGGCATCGAAGTGGATACCACCGACCTGACCGTGAGTATCGATCCGGCCACCCATATCGCCACCATTAGCGCCAGCGGGGACAGCAGTGGCGTGTTCGCAGTGCGCTTCCGGGTGAGCGATCCCGGCGGGCTCAGCGACACCCAGGAGGTCACCGTGACGGTAACCGCACAAGGTGATCCGCCGCTGCTGGTCAATCCCATCGCCAACCAGAATTTCCCGGAAGACAGCGGGCCGCACACGGTGGTCAGCGACCTCAACAGCGTGTTCGGCGATCCTGATCCGGGCACGGTGCTGAGCTTCAGCGCCGGCTCCGACAATCCGCAGATCCAGGCCAGCATCCAGGGCAATGCGCTGCTCGTCAGTGCGGCGGCAGATTACTTCGGCAGCGCCACCATCGATGTCAGCGCCAGCGACGGCGGGCCACAGCCGGCAAGCGATCAGTTTACGGTGACGGTGGACCCGGTGAACGATCCCCCGGTGATCGCCGATCTTTCCGCCGGCTTCAGCGTGGAGGAAGACGACACCCTCTATATCGCCCTGGATTCGCTGGTCAGCGACATCGACGACGACATCGCCACCCTGAACTGGAACGTTTTCCTGCCCGGCAGCGGGGCAGGGGACAGCCTGTTCCTGGAACTGGATTCCACCACCCACCTGCTGGCGGTGATTCCGGCGCCCGACATGACCGTGAGCGGACGGGAGATCCAATTCACCGTCACCGACCCGGGTGATTCCAGCGACACGGTGCTCTCCTGGATCAGCATCACCCCGGTCAACGATGCCCCGATTTTCAGCGACCTGCCCGACTCCCTGGGCTTTGCCGCCGACAGCAGCGTCACCCTGGCATTGTGGGATTATGTATCCGATCCGGAGACGGCGGATTCGCTGCTGACTTTCTTTTTCGAGGTCTCCAACAGCTCTCTGGAAAGCAGCTTTGATTCCACCAGCGGCCTGCTGACCCTCTCCGCCAAGCCGGGCTTCAGCGGCAGCGCCAGCCTGGGCATCACGGTGAGCGATCCGCAAAATGCGGCCGTCAGCGACACCATCGCGGTGACGGTCTCTCCGGCAGTGAGTATTGCTGAACCGGCCGTGGCGCAGCAGCCGCTTCAGTACGCGCTGGAGCAAAATTACCCCAATCCCTTCAATCCGGAAACCATCATCAAATTCCAACTGCCGGCGGCGGGACGGGTAACCCTGGCGGTCTACAACATTCTGGGCCAGAAGGTGCGCACCCTGGTGAACGAACGCCGGGAAGCAGGTTTTTATGAAGCGGTGTGGAATGGGCGGGATGAGCGGGGCGGGCAGCTGGCCAGCGGCATATACATCTATCATTTGCGTGCCGGCAGCTATCAGCAGGTGCGTAAGATGATCTTTCTCAAATAGTATGGTATGACCCAAACGGCGGGTCATACCATACTATTTCTGTTGATATCAGGATGACTCAGCTTTATAAGAGATGAGCGCTGCTTCTTTTGTAGCGGCACTTTTCAAAGTGCCGCTACAAAAGAAATTTTTCGGGTATTTCGTGGGCTGACATTTTTTGCTAGCTGCCCCATCGCCAAAGTTTCACCAGCGCTTATCACCCCGGACACTCCCGCGCAACCGCACTGTAATCTTCCTCCTTTATCTTTCAACCAGTGATTGAAAAGTTAGATAAAGGAACCATTACCCAAAATCGGGGACATATCATGGAAGATTATCAGACCATGCCGCTCAGTACAAAAGAAGCGAAAATCCGCCAAATCAAGAACACCCCGCCGGTCTTCATCATCGGCTCCCAGCGTTCCGGCACCTCGTTCCTCTACCGCCTGATCCAGCGGCACCTGCGCATCGGCTTCGGACGGGACAACGGTAATTTTGTGCGCCTGATGAAGCTGCTACCGTACTATGGGGATCTAAATGATACCGCCAACCTGCGCCGGCTGATCAGCGACATCATCGATATTCCGGAATTCGGCAAACGTTTTCCCGGCCTGGAGATCGATATCGATCATTTCATCGCCAACCTGGAAAGCCGCAGTTACCCGGAGATCGTACGCCGGTTCTATGCCGAATGGGCCTATTTGAAAGGCGCCCATCGCTGGGGGGGTAAAACCCCTGATTATTCCCTGTACGCCCGGGATCTGCATGTGCTGTTCCCGGATGCCCGCTTTATCCATATCATTCGCGATGGGCGGGACGTGGCGCTGAGCCTGTTCAAGCTCTCCTGGGGTCCCAAGGTGCCCCTGCTGGCGGCGCGCCACTGGCGGGAGCGGGTTGAGAGCGCTTTGAACTTCGGCCGCACCCTCGACCGCCGCAGTTACCTGGAACTCTATTACGAAGACCTGGTGCAATACCCGGCGCAGCAATTCCGCCGCCTGATCCATTTTATCGAATACGAAGGCGACCGCGAGCGGATCGTGCGGGATTTCGAGAATGCCACCGCCCCGAAGGTCAAACGCGATAATTATAATAAATGGGTTTTGGAAATCTCGCCGCGGCAGTTGCGGATATTCGAGCAGGAAGGGGGACAATTATTGGAAACCCTGGAATACGCCCTGATTCATCCGGAACTGGCTGGCAGGCCGGTGTCGATCTGGCGGGAAATGCAGCAGCATGTCCTGAACCTGGCAATCAAGCTATATCGCGGAGAAGGACTGCGGGGGATTTATCTGCGCGGGCAGCGCTTCTTGCGGGAAACCACTCGCAAACTGGCGTCTCTATCCCGGCCTGAGCCAACGCAGACCGTGCACCCGAAGGAAAGTTCATACGTCGCCTGAAGCATCGAATTGCCAACTGCTTTTGAATCCACGGATTACACGGATTAACACAGATGTTACGCCCCTCCTCCGAAATGTAATTCAAGTAGTCGTTGCGAGGCGTTTTGTGCGAAGCTATCTCCTGCGAGGTGCACTCAATGGCAGCTACGCTGGAAGCGATCCGCAGGAGATTGCCGCGCCGCAAAAAACGCGGCTCGCAATGACAGCGCCTGTTTACAAAATAATATCAGTGTAAATCCGTGTAATCCGTGGACAGTCTTTATCCCTTTCCCGGTAGAACCAAAGCCATAAAGTCCCGCAGCTTTGTGTTATTCAGCACCCCCCCGCTACGCACCCCGCTGCAGACATCGAGACCGAAAGGGCGCACCTGGCGGAAGGCCTCCGCGGCATTGGCAGGATTTAATCCTCCCGCCAGGAACACCGGCACTTCCACCGCCTCGCGGATGCGCCGGCTGAGCGACCAGTCGTGCGTGCGGCCGGTGCCCCCTAATTGCTTGACCGGCAGATTCTGATTGCCGGAATCGAGCAGGATCGCATCCACCTCCGGAGCGGCCTCCAGCGCTTCGGTTATCGCCTCCTCCCCATTCACATGAATCACCTGTACGATCGATACACCGGGCAGTGCTGCCCTGAGATCTCGGTGCGTGCCCCGGGTCAGGCGGTCGCATAACTGGATGGTACTAGTGCGGCAGCGGCGCTGCTGGGCGATGATCTCCGCTAGGTCTGTTTTGGAGGTCAGCAGAAAAGTGGCGACAGGTGGCGGTACCGCCGCGGCGATCTGCGCAATCTGCGCTTCATCGATCACTCCCGGCCCGCTGGGCATTTCCGAGACCAGCCCCAGGGCGGAAGCGCCGTGGCGGATGGCCAGTTGGGCCTCAGCGAGCGTGCTGATGCAGCAGATTTTGATGCGGGGGAAGTTGGATGGTTTCATGGTAATGGTAAATGGTTAATGGTTAATGGTCAATGCTCAATGTAATTGGTAATTGGTAATTGGTAATTGGTAATTGACGAATAAAATGTAATATTAGAGGGCAAGATAAGCAAATTAAACCTGGAGAGTGAAGATGGGTTTCCGATCACTTGCGCTGAAAGCGTAACACACAACCCACTCATCCCGGGGTAACGCCTCGGGAGTGTACCGCCGCCGTACCGATCTCCACCCGTGATTGCACCATCTCACCTTTATAACCATTGGAGTTTTTTATGTCATTTTCCCCTTCATCCGTCCCTCAATATACCCCGGAGGAAGTTATCCGCGTTTTACAAAAGCACTATGGGATGAAGGCGCAGGTCAAGGCTTTATACAGCTATGACGATCAAAACTTTCATGTCCGGGATGCACCGGGCGCTGAATTTGTCTTCAAGATCTCCCATTCGTCCGAGCAGCGGGCATTTCTGGAGGCGCAGCATCAGGTGCTGGAAATCCTGAACCGCGGCAATCTGGCCGGTAGCGTGCCGCAGGTGGTGCCGGACGCCTCCGGCAATGCGATTTTTGCCATGCCGGAGAAAAGAGCGCATCGCCACTGGGCGCGGATGCTCACCTATCTGCCGGGCGGGATCCTGGGCAAACATTCACCCCACAGCGAAAGGCTACGCCGCCAGTGGGGCAGATTGTTGGGGAAAATCGACCGGGCGCTGGACGACTTTTTCCACCCGGCCCTGCAGCACTATTTAGAGTGGGACTTGCAGCACGCCCTGGATCTGCGGCGGGATACCGGATATATTCGCGATCCCCGGCGGCGCACCCTGGTGGAATATTTCCTGCTGCAGTTCGAGACCGAGGTGCTGCCGCAACTGCCCGGCCTGCGCCGCAGCGTCATCCATAACGATGCCAATGATTACAACCTGCTGACCGGCAACAGCGCAGACGGGAGCACCCACATCAGCGGGATCATCGACTTCGGGGATATCGTCTTCAGCTGCACCGTCTGTGAGGCGGCGATCGCCGCGGCCTATGCGCTTTTAGATCAGCCGGATCCCCTGGCCGCAGCGGCCGAGCTGGTCGGCGGATATCATTCAGCCGCTCCGCTGCAGGAAGCGGAACTCGATTTGCTGTTCTACCTGATCTGCGCCCGGCTGTGCATCAGCGTGATCATATCCTCCCGGCAACTGGCGCTCCGTCCGGACAATGATTATATCGCCATCAGCCAGCGTCCGGCCTGGAGGGCATTGGAAAAGTTGCTGCCGCTCAACCCCCTCCAGGCCGCGGCAGCGTTCCGAAACGCCTGCGATTTTCCGGAACGCCCCGGGCAACCGATGCACCGGGAGCTGCTGTCCGCCCGCCGGCGCTACATCGGCAAATCCCTGAGCATCTCCTACCGCCAGCCGCTCAACATTGTGCGCGGGGCGATGCAATACCTCTTCGAAGCCGGCGGAGATACTTACCTGGATTGCGTCAACAACGTCTGTCATGTGGGACACTGCCATCCCCGGGTGGTGCGGGCGGCGCAGCAGCAGATGGCCCGCCTGAACACCAATACCCGCTACCTGCACGACCACCTCACCGAATACGCCCGGCAATTGACTGCCACCCTGCCGGAGTCTCTGGAGGTGTGCTTTTTCACCAATTCCGGCACTGAGGCCAACGACCTCGCCCTGCGCCTGGCGCGCAGCTATACCGGGCAGCAGGATGTGATCGTACTGGAAGGCGCCTATCACGGCCACAGTACGGCGGTGATCGAGATAAGTCCTTACAAATTTGACGGCCCCGGCGGTCAGGGGGCCCGCCCCCATATCCACAAAGCTCCGATGCCGGATCCTTATCGGGGCCGATACCGCGCGCCCGGTCCGGCACTTGGCGAAACATACGCCGCCGATGTAGAGAAGCTCATCGGTCAGTTACAATGGCAAGAGCGGGCGCCGGCGGCTTTTTTCTGCGAACCGTTGCTGAGTTGCGGCGGGCAGATTGTGCTGCCGGATGGGTACCTGGCCGCGGCCTTCGCGCACGTCCGCCGGGCCGGAGGATTGTGCGTAGTCGATGAGGTGCAGGTCGGCTTCGGGCGCATCGGTTCACACTTCTGGGCGTTCCAGCATCAGGGGGTCGTGCCGGATATCCTTACCCTCGGCAAACCGATCGGCAACGGCCATCCCCTGGCAGCAGTAATCACCACCCGGGCCATTGCCGACACCTTTGCCAACGGGATGGAATATTTCAACACTTTCGGGGGCAATCCAGTCTCCTGCGCAGTGGGCCTGGCAGTGCTGGAGACCATCCGGGAAGAACACCTCCAGGAAAATGCCCGAGAGGTCGGGGCTTATTTTCTAGAGCGACTGCAGCACCTGCAACAGCGTCATCCGGCAATCGGTGATGTGCGCGGCCTGGGGCTGTTCCTGGGCATCGAGTTGGTAAAAGATCCCGGCAAGCGCACCCCTGACGGCGCACTCGCCAGCCGTATCGTCGAGAATATGAAGCAGCGCGGCATCCTGCTCAGCACTGACGGGCCGGATCACAACGTCATCAAGATCAAGCCGCCCCTGGTGTTCAGCCGGGAAAACGTGGCGCAGGTTTGTGAGATTCTGGATAAGGCGATTGGTTGATTGCGGATTTCGGAATGCGGAGTGCGGAATGAAAGGCGCAAAGGGCAAAGGATGAAGGATGAAGGATGAAGGATGAAGGATGAAGGATGAAGGGCAAAGGATAAAAGACAATACGCGTCAGCGCAAGTATCGTGAAAAAAGTGAACAAATATCGCGAGCGAACACGAGCAAATATCGTGAGCGAAGCGAACAAACATCGCGAGCGAATGCGAGCTAACATCGTGAGCAAAGCGAACAAACATCGCGAGCGTCAGCGAGCAAACATCGTGAGCGCAGCGAACAAACATCGCGAGCGAAGCGAGCTAATACCGCCTCCGGCGCATAATCCAGAGACTCTCCAGGGTATAGATCAACAACGCCGTCCAGATCAGCAGAAATCCGACCAGGCGGGTCGGGCTGAACGGTTCATGATATACCAGCACGCCCAACAGGAACTGCAGCGTGGGCGCAATGTATTGGAGAATCCCGATGGTCGAGAGCGGAATCAGGCGGGCGCTGTAGGCAAACAGCAGCAAGGGCAGAGCGGTGGCCAGTCCCGCCAGCACCAGCAGCAGGCTGGTGCCGGTCTCCTGCCCGAATGCCGCCTGCCCCTGACCCGCCAGCCAGAACAAATAGGCCAGCGCCGGCAGAAAAACGATGCTCATTTCCAGCGAAAGCCCCTCCAGCGAAGCCAGGGCCGCGGTTTTGCGAATCAACCCGTAAACCCCGAAAGAGAAGGCCAGGGTCAGGGAGATCCAGGGCAGGGAACCGATCTGCACCGTCAAGTAGGTCACGCCACCCAGAGCAACCAATATCGCCACCCACTGCAGCGGGCGCAGGCGCTCTTTCAGGAACACCACCCCCAGCAGCACGTTTACCAGCGGATTGATAAAATATCCCAGGCTGGCCTCGACAATAAAATTGTTATTGACCGCCCAGATATAGATCAGCCAGTTGCCGGCCAGGATCGTTCCGGTCGCGGCAAAGGTCAGCAACAGCCGGGGCTGATGGCGCAACGCCCCGATCCAGCGCCAATGGCGGCGTATCATCAGGAGAAGCACCGCAAACAATAGCGACCAGACAATACGATGCCCGAGGATCTCCGGCGCCGGCACCTGACGAATCAACTTCCAATAAACCGGCAATAGTCCCCATAATATATAGGCCCCAATTGCCGCCCAAATACCTTTCCGCATAAACCCTCTCACTATTTTAGCGCCGGAATATAGCTGGCGGAAGGTAGAGATACCCCACTCTATTTATTTTTATGAATGCTGGAATTTTTCCCTTTACGGTAGAAGAAAGAGATTAGCGGCAGCGGGGAGAAATGACACGCTTTTCGTCATTTCTCCCCGCTGCCGCTAAAATTTTGAAGAGTTTGTGCGATGAATCATTCGCACCGGGAAGTTTGTGACTACATTCACCTTTATCAGACTTTATCGATTGTTTATAAGCGATAGCTCTTTTCAATAGGGATATGGTACCAGGTTTTCTGGAAGAAAATCGCTAAGCACAGCGCATTACGATTACGCTTAATTCCTGCCGCTCATTTAGCCAGTTTATCATTTTTCCGCGAAACCGCCGGCATCCTCCCTGTTGTTTATGGAAAAACAATAAGGAAAGGGAGTTCTCATGCGTATTTCAACCACTATCAAGGGTTACGCCATTTTGGGGATGGCGCTTATCCTGAGCCTTCCGCTGTTCGCCCAGACCACCTACACCTGGAGCGGGCTGGATACCACCTGGAGCACTGCCAGTGCCTGGTCGCCTAACGGTGTTCCCGGCGCCAGCGATACCGCGGTGGTCAATGGCGGGATCATCACCCTGGACAGCGATGTCGACCTCGGCGGGCTTAACCTGCAGGGCGGCATCATCAGCGGCAGCAGCACCATGAACATCAGCGGCAGCTTTAATTGGATCGGCGGACGCTGGCAGGGCAGCGGCACAACCAACCTCGCCGCCGGCGCCCAGACCATGATCGATGATATCAATCTGAAGATCATCGACGGCTGGCAAATCGTCAACAACGGCGCAGCCACCTGGTCGAACACCGGCGAGATCCGCATTCAGGGCGGTGGTATCCTGACCAATGGCGCCAGCGGGGTGTTCACCATCCAAAACAACGCGGCATTCGACATTTCGACCGGTGGAGGCACGGTTACCAATAATGGTGTCATGACCAAAACCAGCACCGGTACCACGACGATCGAAATGACTTTTAATAATAATGGTACCCTCAACCTCAACAACGGCAGCCTGCTGATCCTGAGCAATGGCAACAATACCGGCGCTGTCTTCAACCTTGCCAATGGTGCGCTGCTCAGTTTTCAGAACAGCCCCCATGGATTCGACAACAGCGCCTTCAACGGATCCGGCACCGTCGAATTCATTAACGGCGTGGTGGCGACAGTCAGCGGGGCCAACGGAATCAGCGTGGCCGGCGGCATCACCTTGAACATGACCGGCAATAATACGGCGATCACCGGCACCGGCCCGGTCACCATCAACGGCACTCTCAACTTTGGCCGCAATGAGATTGCCGGCAGCGGCGCATTCACGATCAACGGCAACATGATCATTTCCGGCACCAGCTCACGTAATATCAACGGCCGCACCCTGACCAACAATGGCACCATTACCTGGAGCGGCAGCGGCACCTTGCGACTGCTGAACAATGCGCAGATCATCAACAATGCCGGTGCCAGTTTCATTACCACGGTCGACGGGGTGCTGGATTTCCTCGATCCGAGCGGCGGCACCTTCATCAACAACGGCACCTTCACCAAAAGCGCCGGGGCAGGCAATACCGTGATCGATGTGGCCTTCCAAAACGACGGCACGGCCAACGTAAATAGCGGTAATTTGCGCCTGACCCGCGGCAGCACCTCCAACGCGGGCACTTATAGCCTGGCCACAACCGCAAAACTGGAATTTGACGGCGGCACTCATATCCTGGATAATGCCAACATTTCCGATGGCGGCACAATTCAGATCTCCAGCAATACCGTTACCCTCAACGGCAGCGGTGTTAACCTGGGCGCAGCCAGCGTTTTCAATATGAACGGCGGCACCCTGAACGGGAACAGCCCGATCACCAGCGCCGGCACGATCAACTGGAACGGCGGCAATCTGTCTGGTAGCGGAGACCTGACCGTGAACAACCTGATGACCATTGCCGGGGGGGCAAACAAGACCCTGAACGGTCGCAACCTCACCAATAACGGCACCCTCAATTGGAGTGGAATCGGTACGGTCAACCTCGACAACAATGCCCAATTTGTCAACCAGGGCAGCGGGGTGATGAATCTCAATGACGTGGTTGAGATGGATTTCGTCTTTCCCGGCGGCGGTGCGCTGATCAACAACGGGATCATCAACCGCAATATCGGATCCGGCGAAACGGTCATCGATGTGCCGGTCACCAACAACGGCACCCTCAATCTGAATATTGGAAATATAACCTTACTGCGCGGCAGCAGCAGCAGCAACGGGTCTACCTACTCGATCGCTCCCGGGTCTATCCTGGAATTTAACGGCGGAGCCCACACGGTGAACAACACCGTCATCAGCGGCGGCGGGACTTTCAATGCGCGTGATGCGGTTCTGACCGTCAATGGCGTTACCGGGCTGGTGATCGAATCCGGCAGCACCATGGAGACCCTCAGTTCCTCCACCCAGCTCACAGGCACCGGCCCACTGACAGTGAACGGCACCTTCAAATGGAATCGCGGCGACATCATCGGCAGCGCGCCGTTTACGGTCAATGGTACTCTGGACATCAACGGCATCAGCACCCGGGATCTTAATGGACGCACCCTCACCGTCAATGGGCTGATGAAATGGAGCAGCGACGGGGTACTGCGCCTGCTCAATAATGCCCAGGTGCTGAACCAGGCCGGGGGAACCATCGATATGCAAGCCGATGGCAGCATTGATTTTTTTGCTCCCGGCGGCGGAACCGTGACCAATAACGGCACCTTCCAGAAAACCGGCGGAGCCGTAAGCTCCTTTATCGACGTCAACTTCACCAACAACGGCCCCATGCATATCAACGCCGGGCTGTTGCGCATGACCAATGGCGGCAGCTACAGCAATACCACCATCAGCCTGGCTGGCAACGCAATGCTGGAGCTTGACGGAGGGACTCACACCCTGGACAACACCCTCTTTGACGGGAACGGCAGTGTAAAGTTAACCAGCAATTTTCTGAGCGTTAACGGCGCCGGCACCACTTTCAACCCCGGCGTAACCCTGCTGATGGAAGGAGGCACCCTGCAAGGCAGCGGCGCGGTCAATGTCAATGGCCCGATGAGTTGGAACCGCAGCACCATCGGCGGCAGCGGCGCTTTTACCGTCACCGGACCGCTGACGGTGCAGGGCAATGATACCCGCATCCTCGACGGGCGAATCTTTACCAACACCGCCAGCAGCACCTGGAGCGGCACCGGCGAAACTCGCTTTAGCAATAACGCCCAGCTGATCAACGAGATCAGCGGCACCATGGATCTGCAGAGCGACGCCAACTTCAACGTCTCCCTTCCGGGCAGCGGCACGATCACCAACAAAGGTGTGCTGCTCAAAAGCGTGGACGATCTCGGCAGCACCAATGTAAGCACGAACCTGAACAATAGCGGCACCCTGAACATCGCCACCGGCACCCTGAGGATGCTTGCAGCCCTCAACAACAATATCGGCGGCACGATCAAAGGGAGCGGCACCCTGAATATTTCCAGCGGCAGCCTGATCAACAACGGCAAGGTGGCGCCGGGCGCCTCTCCGGGCACCCTGACCATCATCGGCAACTATGCGCCTTCTGCCAGCGCGGCACTGGAGATCGAATTGGGCGGAACCACCCCCGGCAGTCAATATGATCAGTTGCTGGTGACCGGCAACGCCACCCTGAACGGGGAATTGAACGTACCGCTGGTCAACGGCTATGTTCCCCTCCCCGGGGAGATCTTCGAGGTGATGACCTTCGCCAGCCGCACCGGCCAGTTTTCCGCCATCAATGCCACGGCGCCGGGAGTCGACTTCATCCCGACCTATAACAATACCAGCCTGCTGCTGACCACCCAATTGGCCAATGTCGCTCCGGTGGCCACGAACGACACCACAGCCACTGACGAAGATGTGGCCCTGGGGGTCAATGTGCTGGCCAACGATTATGATCTGAACGGCGATGCGATAAGCATTACCGGCTTCACCCAGCCGGCGCACGGTGCCGTAACTCAGGTGGGCGACAGCGTGCTCAACTACACCCCGGCGAGCAATTTCTTCGGCAGCGATACCTTCACTTACATCATCGCCGAAGGCAGCAGCCTCAGCGATACCGCGATGGTGCTGATGACGGTCAATCCGGTCAACGACCCGCCGGCCGTAACGGGCATTCCCGATGTGAACTTCCCGGAAGACGGCAGCACCACCCTGGACCTCGATCCCTATGCCAGCGATATCGACAATGATCCCGCCACCCTGACCTGGAGCGCCAATGTCATCGCCGCCCAGGCCGGCACTCAGCCGGAATCGGGTGAATCCAAAAAAGACGGGATCAGCGGGATTGAAGTG
>JACKAP010000050.1 GCA_020635015.1 Calditrichia bacterium
GATACTGGATACTGGATACTGGATACTGGAAAAAAACACAATCGATTATCACTGTCAAGTTCTTTTTAAGCTAATGTTTTTTTTACTCTTTATCTTTCTTTTTTGCCCTGTGTTAAGCATCTTCATTTTATCCTTAATCCTTAATCCTTAATCCTTTATCCTTTATCCTTAATCCTTTATCCTTAATCCTTTATCCTTTTATCCAACATCTAACATCCAACATCAAGCTTTTTAACCAATCTGCGTCACCATCGCCCGGTAGCCGGCTTTGCGCATGGCGTCGGCAACCCGTTCCGGATGTTCCGGGCAGAGGGCGATCATCGCCCCGCCCCCGCCCCCGCCGGTCAGTTTGGCTCCCAGCGCCCCACTGTTGCGGGCGATCTGGATCAACTCTTCCAGCTCCCAGCTGGAGACCTGCAGGGCATTCAGCAGCCCCTGGTTGATGTTCATCAGATCCCCCAGGGTGGCGAGATCGTAATTTTTGACCGCCTTCACCGCCCGCAGGGTCAGGGCATTCATCTCGGAAAAAATTTTATCGTACATCATCTTGTTCTTTTCCCAGGCCCGGCGCACGTTGGCTACCATCTTGGCGGTCAAACTTTCCACTCCGGTAATGCCGATGACGATCGGAATCGGCTGCGGCACTTCCAGATGTTTCATCAACGGCGGATCCCCTTTCTTGAACAGGATAAACTTGCCGTAGGTCGCCATGGTATTGTCGATCCCCGATGGGGTGCCGTGCACAATCTGCTCCGAGCGGTAAGCCAGGTCGTTGACCTGTTCATCACTTAAATCGAGCTTGTAATGGGCCGACAGCGCCCGGATGATCGCCACCGCCAGCGCCGCAGAGCCGCCCAATCCCATCGCCCGCGGAATATGGGGGAAGATCTCGATGCGCATATGGCGTTGCTGCAGGCCGAGGGTATTTAGGATCAGCTCCAGCGATTCATATATCGAGTATTTGTGCTTCATCTCGATGCGCAGGCGTTCTTCCACCCCCCAGCGGGGTATCACCAAATGTACCCCTTCTTCCATATTTTCCACCTTGGCCTGGATAGCGATGGGAATCGGCGCAGCCATGACATGGCTGCCGTAAACCGCGGCATGTTCGCCGAAGAGAATGATCTTGCCGAAGCCGGCGGGTAGCTTTTGGGTTTCTTTTTCCGGTGCGCTTGCTTTCGCTGCCGGCGCGGACTTGCGGCTGCGCAGGGATTCCACGATCTCCTTGGCCTTCCAGACCTTGATCTCCCCGCTGCCGATCAACTGATCCACCACTTCGTCGTAGATCTCCGGAGTGGCGCCGGCGGCCATCGCCACGGTGCGGGCGTGCAGGGTCATGTGTCCCTGCTGAATCCCTTCCGTGGAGAGGGCCTTGATGGCGGAGAAGTTCTGGGCCAGCCCCACCGCTCCCATCACCTCTGCCAGCTCGGTGGCGCTGGAAACGTTCAGGATGCGGTGCAGGATGCCCACCGTGGGGTTGGACTGCAGCGGTCCCCCGACGGTGCCCACCTTCATGGGGATCTTCAGCTTGCCCACCAGGTCGCCGTGGTCATTCTTGTACCAGCGGGTCAGGGCGGCATAGGCAGTGCCCCGGGAGGCGTAAGCGTGGGCGGCCGATTCGATCGCCCGCCAGTCGTTGCCGGTCGCCAGGGCCACGGCGTCGATGCCGTTCATGATGCCCTTGTTGTGGGTGGTGGCCCGGTAGGGATCGATCACCGCGAATTCGTTGGCCAGGATGATGCCGTCGCGAACATCTTCTCCGGAATAACCCTTTCCGGCCAGCATTTTGGTGGGGATGGTGCATTCAGTGCGCACCAATGCCCGGTCGGTCAGATTCGACAGAATGCGCAGGAAGACGTTGCCGTTGGTGATCTTCTCCACCAGCGAGGCCACCCCTTCGCACATGCTGTTGACCAGGTTGGCGCCCATCGCGTCGCGGGTATCCACCAGCAGGTGCACGATCAGCATGTCGCCGCGGTAGGAGGCGTTGGGATGGATGTTGACCTCGATTCCCATGGCGCCGCCGCCGCGGGCTACCATATTGGGGTGCATGCTGTTGGCCAGGTTGATGATCTCCTCCGTGTTCTGCAGCAAGGCTTTCTTGGCATGAGAGGGATGTTCCACATCCACCACCTGGATCTGGCCGATCAGCACCGGCGCGGTACTGGTGCTGGTGAATCCTCCGGCCGAGCGCACCGTCTTGGCCGCCGAACTTACCGCAGCGATGATCGAGGGTTCCTCCACCACCATCGGCACGATGTAATCTTTCCCGTTGATCAGGAAGTTCAATCCCAGCCCGATCGGCAGGGAAAATACGCCGATCACATTCTCCACCATCTTATCCGCGGCTTCCGGGGTGAGGCGGTTACCGGCATTGGCCAGGATCTTAAAATCTTCCGCGGAGAGTATCCCCCTCTCCTGCAGGAGTTCCAGCCGTTCCAGAACGGAATATTTATAAAACTGGGGAATACGGGAGCGGTCCATTTACACTACCTCTTTATATGTGATTTGAAGGCCATTCGCAGTAATGTGGATCGGCACGATCTCGTAAGCCGTGCGGCCGATCTGTTCGGCGACCTGTTCCAGCACTTCCGGTGAATCTGAAAATGCGATGCCCAGATCGCCGCCCCCGGCTCCGGAGGGTTTGTAGAACGCCCCGCGATCATAGGCGATGGCGGCCAGCGCCTGGTGTTCCGGAGAGATGATCGGGGCGCTGCTGTGCTGTCCCAATTTGGTCAGCACCTGGTGATAAGCGCCCACTGCGTCCAAAAAATGGGAGATGTCCTCGCTGAATAGGGCATGGCATCCGGCAAAAGAAATCTCACCCATTTCTTCCATGATCTGTTGAAAACGCCGCGGTTCCCGGGCGCGGAATTCGTGCACCCGGCGCACCAGTTTGCGGGTGGAGGCCGACACCCCGGTCCAGATCGCCAGCATATACAGGCCGGGAGGGTAGGAGACGGTCTCGATCATCGCGGCAGGAAGCTGTCCCTCGGGCGCAATCTGATACTGCAGGATGCCGCCAAACGTGCTGGCTGCCACATCGATGCCGCTGCCCATCTTGCCCTGGGCGAGACGGTGCGCTTCCAGTGCCTGCCGGAAAAAAGGATATTGCCGCGCTTCATCGAAAAAGTCGCTGTCGCTCCGGGCGGCCAGCGCCCCCAGCAAGGCGACGGTCAGGGCGGCACTGGAGCCGAAGCCGATCTTGCCGTGCTGGCGGTGGTAAAAATCGGCGGTATCCAGATGCACCTCCAGGGGAGCGGGCGAAGCCGCTTCGCTCCGCATCCTCCATCCCGCCGCAAAGGTGGCGGCAAAGAATTTCATCTTGTCGGCCAGGGCATCTCCCAGCTGGGCGTCGAAGACAACCGCGCCGGAAGCGTCGAGGTGAAAGGGGAGGGCATCCACGTCCATCACCGGGGCGCTGATGCGGAAATGACGGTCGCGGGAGGGGCGCACCGTGATCCGGGCCTCGCGGTTAATGGCCGCCACCAGCGCCGGAGCGCCCTCCATTACTGCATATTCGCCGAGCAGGATCAGCTTGCCCGGAGCCCGCGCCAGAATTTCGCCTGTTTCCATCCCTTGGCCTTGTATCATAATGTCCTCAATCGTTGATCAATCTGGCATCGCCTCCGATGGCGGTCGGCAATATTCGCTGAATACCTTCAATCTGGCCCAACTGCTGCTGAAGTTTAGGGGCATCTTCCGGAAGGCAGATCACCTTAACCTGCGGCCCGGCATCCATGGTGACGTAGGCGCCATAACCCTGGCGGCGCAGCCGGCGCACCTCATGGATCAGGGTGACGCTCAGGTCGTTCCAATATAAAATCGCCGGATCGGCGGAGAGGGCCAATCCGTGCATTTTGAAGCAACTGAATTCGGCGATCTCCCCCAGCCGCTGGAAATCCTTCCCGGCGATGGCTTCGCGCATGGCGACGAGGTCGCTTACTGAGGAGGCAATCCAGGCGGGATAATAGGGAGAGGTTTGGGCGGTGCGGTTCATGCCCTCGGTGGAGCCGAGCTCTTTTTCCTGTTCGGAAGTGATCAGGATCAGCATCGCCAGGGGCCAGTAGGCGGCATTCTGCAATTGCACCGCTACCGCGTCGGTGCCGTCGGACCGTTCACCGGCCTTCATCTCCACAAAGCCCCCGTAGATCGAGCGGGCGGCGGATCCGGAACCGCGCCGGGCCAACTCCGAGAGGCGGGTAGGGGAGAGCGGCAATCCTGCCGCGGCGCCGGCCGCCAGGGCCAGGGCGGCAAATCCGGAGGCGGAAGATGCCAGGCCCGCCCCGGTGGGAAAATTATTCTCGCTGACCACCTCCGCCGCGGCAGTGATGCCCGCTTCCCGGCGGAAGAGATCGAGGAAAGCGCCTACCCGTTGCTCCTGCTTTACCGCTGCCGGACGGCCGTTCAGGATCAGCATGTCTCCGGGCAGGTCATCGCGGAAATCCACCGAGGTGTGGGTGGAAAGGGCTTCCAGAGTCATCGATATCGACCCCACCGCCGGCAAGTTCAGCGCTGCGTCGCGTTTCCCCCAGTACTTCACCAGGGCGATGTTGGCATGGGCCAGGGCGGTTTTTTTCATGGTGTGGCGGTTCGATTATTTTGATCAGTTCAAACTTAGATATATTGAGATACTGGATACTG
>JACKAP010000051.1 GCA_020635015.1 Calditrichia bacterium
ATTCTTGGTCATTTTTCATCCAACATCCAATATCCAACATCTTATTGCAAAAATTGAAAAACTTAATATACAGTGCATCAATCCTTCGGCAACGCCGCGCGCCAGCCGCCTTTCAGTTGCTCAGCAAGTTGCTGAACCAGTTGCGCATGCTCCGGCAGCAGCGCGATATTGACATTCTCTTCCGGATCGGCATGATGGTCATAAAGTTCGGCCGTCACATATTCCGTAGCGGTCTTCTTTTCATTATCCCAGTAATACCACTCGATGTAGTGATAGCGCTCGGTGTGCATGGAATATCCCATATACCGCTTCCCATCGGGCGTTACTTTGGGGCGCCGGTGAAACTGGCTAAAGACCGCCTCCTTCCAGGGCAAATCCGGCTGATCCAGCAGCGGGCGTACGCTCAGTCCTTCCATCTCTGACGGGATCTCGATTCCCGCCAGATCACAAAGGGTGGGAAAGATATCTACCAACTCGGTCAAGGCGTAACTTTTGCCTCCGCGGCCCTTCATACCGGGCGCACTGATGATCAAAGGCACATGGGTGTCGATCTCATAATTGGTTTGCTTGCACCAGCTATTATGTTCCCCCAGCTTCCAGCCATGATCTCCCCAAATGACCACGATCGTATTGTCAGCCAACCCCAGTGCTTCCAGTGCGCTCATCAATCTGCCGATGCAGGCATCGACATAACTGACACTGGCATAATAACCGTGCTTGAGCAACCGGGCCTCCTGGTCCGGAATGTGGTATTCGGAAGGGTGCCCGATATGGCTAAAATCTGAATAACCCCGCAGTTCATACATCGAATTTATGGCGAAAACCGGCGAGTCTTTGGGGAGAAAGGGATTGCTTGCCAGGGGAATGGCATCCCGCTCATATAAGTCCCAATATTTTTTCGGTGCGGCAAACGGAAGGTGAGGACGGTAGTAGCCTAGCGCTAAAAAGAAGGGTTGATCTTTCTGCTTCAGTCTTTTCAGGGTATTGATCGCCAGGTCGGTTTGTGCGCCGTCATAATAGGCATCATCCGGGGCATCGGCGATTTCATAAGCCGGTCCCACATTCCAGCCGTCGGCATACTTGATTGCCTCCGGTCTTCGTTTCAGCTTTTCCTCCCGTAACTGAATTTGCGCTTCCTGAATTTCTTTGGCATAATAGAACGTTTCGGCATCGCGCTTAACCATTTCCCTGGTTCTGTATTGGGCGGGACGTAAATCCGGCTCATCAAATGAAACTGAATCCGGCATAAAATTGTGGAAGATCTTGCCCATCGAAACCGTATAGTACCCAAATTTATGAAAATGTTGGGGAAGCGTCACCACATCCGGGATCGTCTCCCGGAACTTGTCGCCCAAATGCCAGACTCTCGTGGAATTGGGTCTCAACCCGGTCATCAAACTTGCCCGGGACGGCGCACATACCGCCGCCTGGCAGTGGGCCTGCATAAAGACCATGCCGGTTTCGGCGAATCGATCAATATTGGGCGTCTTGATATCAGCGTTGCCATAACATCCCAGGTCCGGGCGCAAATCGTCGATAGAAATGAACAGCACATTGGGATGCTCGCTACCGGGTGATTCGGTACAAGCCGGCAACATACTTGCGATGGCCACAATTGCAATGATTTTAAGAAAATCGCGGCGATTGCGATAAACGATAGGCTCTTTCAATGGCATACCTCTACCGGTGTTGTCTTATCACCTGGTCCGTGATGTTTGCTTCTAATTTGATTATAACTTCAAAGTTACGTGCTGGTGCCACGCTCCGCGTGGCGTCCGGATTTTCGACGCTCCGCGTCGAGCGTGCACGGATTAAATCTTTGCTGGTGTGACGCAGAGCGTCACATCCATCATTCGACGCAGAGCATCGAACGAGAATTCGAAAATTATCAAAGATCGGGTGATAAAACACGCTTACCAGAAAAACATTTTTCGTTGGTTCTTATACAGTCAGCACTAAGGATCAATTAAAGCATAATTTTCCGGATATCAAAAATTTCATTGCCGTTTACTATTATTCTACCTTGAATATAAAATTCCATTCCCCCCAAACCCGTTTCCGGAAAACCTCCCGCAGCTGCATCCGGGAAGCAGCGGCGATCTCCCGGATGGTATCGATGCGGCAGTCTTCCGAGAGAATCATCAGCACCTGGCTTTGCGCATCGCAATAGTTGCCGAGCTGGGGAAACAGCGCCCGGAAATATTCGAATTCCGCGCCGCAGAACCAGGCGTACTCGCTTTCGCTGGCGGGGTCTTGCGGGTAGTAAGGGGGATTGATGATGATGTAATCGAAGCGCTGCCGGGCAATGTTAGCGAACAGGTCGGATTCGACCACCGTCAGCTCGGCGCGGTTGGCGGCGGCATTTTCCCGGATACTCTGAACGGCGGCGGGATTGATATCCGATGCCGTCACCCGGGCGCCGCGGCGGGCGGAATGGATGGCAATCAGCCCGCTGCCCGCGCCAAGCTCCAGCAAGGTCTTCCCGCTCAGATCGTGCTGCGCCAGAAAATCCAGCAACAGCCGGGTGCTGAAGAAAAATCCTGGATGGAACACCCCCGGCCGGATAGTCATCCGGATATCCCGGTAGCGGTAGCTGCGCTCCCGGCTGAGATAGCGCCACAGCAGGGGTTTGACGATGCGGAAGATGATGGGGCGGAGGAGATGGCGGATATTCATTTTGTTTTGGTGAATGGGTAAATGGGTGAATGGGTAAATGGGTGAATGGGTGCATGAGGTGGACCGTAGGGCGAGTCCCGACTCGCCCAAGCATTGGTTTTTACCCATCCACTCATACACCCATCCACCCATTCACATGAATCATACTCTGTGCCCTCTGTGCCTCTGTGGCAATAATCTTTTTTTGCATCATACTTAAAATCCTTCGATTTCCGGCTGGCGGTAGCGCAGCCAGCGCGATTGCAGAAAGCGCAGCTCGTAGGGAAGCTGGAACCAGTTATTCCGGTAGCGCAGGGCGGAAAGCCGGCGCATCACCTTGCGCTGCAGCGCGGTCAGCTTGATGTCTGAAGCGGTGGGGTAGTAGGCGTTGAGCACCGTCTCGAAATTGAGGATCTTATCGACCATCGCCGGGGTCAGCCAGGGAGTCATGGGATTTTTGCGCAGATCGAAATGCTCCCAGCGGGGATTGATCCAGTCGGCCAGGGTCTCGGGAAATTCGAACCCGCTCTTACGCACGCTTTCGTAGAGTTCCGAGCCTTCAGTGGGTACCGGGCTGTAGACATAAATGATGATCTCGGTGGCCGGGTTGATTTCCTTGATCTCCTTGATGAAGGCGATGTCGTAATCGATCTGTTTTGCCACCGCCTCCGGCGTTTCCCCCGGGATGCCCAGCACGAAGGAGTATTCCGGCACGATATCGAATTTCGCCAGCCGGGCCGCAAAGGCTTTGATCTGCTCTCCGCTCTGGGTGCCGCCCTTGTTCATCTGCTTCAGCACCGCATCGTTTCCGGTCTCCGCGCCGAAGAAAATCATCTTGCAGCCGGCTTCGCGCATCAGCGCCAGGGATTCGTCACTGTATTTGTGCATGGTGTCGATGCGCGCTTCGCCCCACCAACTCATCTGTTCTGGCTTGATCAGCCGGGAAAATTCCACCACCCGTTTTTCGGAAACGAAAAAATTGTTATCGTGAAATTCGATTGCATCCGCCCCGTAATGGTTTTTCAGGAACTGGATGTCTTTGTAGATGTTCTCGGCCGATTTCCCCCGCCAGCGGGCGTTGTAGATCGGCACCACCGCGCAGAACGAGCAGGTGAAGGGGCAGCCGAAGCTGGAATGATAGGCGACGGTGCGTTGACCGAGGTAGGTCTTGCCGAGGTAGCCGTCCATCGAATAGGCGGCATGAAGCTTTTCGTAAGGCAGCGGGGGCAGTTGATCCTGGTCGAGCAGCGGCTCCTTGGGAGTTTTGATGATCTGGCCATCGCGATTAAAGATCAGATTCATGATCGAATCCAGGGGGGCATCATTTTCCAGGGCATTCAGCAACGCCGGAAAGGCGTTATCCCCGGGACCGGCGACCACAAAATCGACATAACCGGAATTGAGCACCGCCGCATGCTGGTTGGTGGCGAAATAGCCTCCCCAGATGATCACCACTTCCGGATATTCCCGGCGGATGCGCTCCGAATAGGAAATCGCCTGCTTAAGCTGCAGCGCCGGCATGGCGGTGCAGGCAAAATATTTGAATTCGCCGCTTTCGAGATAATGCTTGATCGTCTGCCAGGGATCCGCTTCCCGGTTGCCGTCGACGAAAACATAATCAAAATGCCCCTCCAACGCCGCGCCCAGTTGCAGGATGGTGTTGGGAATGCGGTACTTGGCATTGGCGCTGCGCGGGTTGAAGAGGATTACGTTGCTGTGCTTCATTATGACCGGTTCCATTTTTTTGCGGGCAGTTAAGGATCAGTTTAAAGAACAAGTTGTCGAATATCAGACATAATTGCCACAGAGACACAGAGCACACAGAGACTGATTTTGTTTAATTTACAACTTCTCGGTGATCTCTGTGGCTCTGTGGCGGAAGTTAACAAGTTAATTAT
>JACKAP010000052.1 GCA_020635015.1 Calditrichia bacterium
CGGAGTGCGGAGTGCGGAGTGCGGAGTGCGGAGTGCGGTTCAAGGTGAACTCAAAATATGCTAAACGCAATAAAAATCAACGTGAGCGCAGCGAACAAATATCGCGAACATCGTGAGCAAACATCGTGAGCGTAGCGAACCATGCCTGAACGCATCAAAAACTACTACCTCGGCTGCCCCATTTGGGGGAATCCGGAATGGAAAGGAGCGTTGTTTACCCGTGAGGCGCGGGCCGGTGACTTTTTACAGCAATATGGAAAAGTTTTTAATACCGTCGAAGGCAACAACACCTTTTACGGCCTGCCGAAACCGGGCGCGATTGAGCGTTGGGGAAAGGAGGTGCCGGAGGATTTCCGCTTCAGTTTCAAATTTCCCCGGCGGATCAGCCACGAGTTGCAACTGCAGCACGCCGGAGCGGACACCCGGGATTTTTTGAATGCGCTGGCGCCGATCGCCGGTAAAATCGGCGTGCTGTTTTTGCAGCTTCCTCCCGGTTTCGGTCCCGGAGGGATGCCGGCTCTGGGACAGTACCTGCTGTCCTTACCGACCGATTTCGCCTATGCGGTGGAAGTGCGTCACCGGATGTTTTTTGATGATCCTGTCGCAGAGAAACGGTTGAATGAACTATTGAGCAGCCATCATGCAAACCGCGCGCTATTTGACACCTCTACCCTGCACCTGCTGGCCTCGGATGATCCGGATGTGATCACCGCCCAGGGCAAAAAACCGCAGGTACCGGAGCGTTTCACTGCCACTGGCGGGCAACCCTTCCTGCGCTATGTCGGGCATAAAACCGTCGCACCCAACCGTCCCCGGCTGACTTACATCGCCGGGATCATCGCCGGCTGGCTACGGGAAGGGCGCACCCCATATGTTTTCATCCATTCTCCAGGCGACCTTTACGCCCCGCAGATCAGCCGGGAGTTTCATCAAATTCTAAAAGAGCAGCTTCCCGGCATGGATCTCGGCGCCATGCCTCCCTGGCCGGGGGAAAGCGAGCCGAAGCCGCCGGAACAGATGAGCTTGTTTTGAATGCGGAGTGCGGATTTTATTTTTGCCACGGATGAACCGGATACACACAGATAAAAACGATGCCCCGAATATACGCGAATGAACCCGAATAATACCCACCAACTTCCTTTAACCTTTATCCTTCATCCTTCATCCTTTATCCTTTCCCCTTCCCTTCCGCAATCAACTGCCGGGCGCTGTCCAGCACAGTGTCGGAGATGTGATCGCCGGCGATCAACCGGGCCACCTCCAGCACCCGCCGATCTTCCGCCAGCGGCACGATGCGGGTAAAGGTGCGCCCGTCTTCTACGAATTTTTCCACCGCATAATGGGCCTCGCCGTGGGAGGCGATCTGGGGCAGGTGGGTGATGCACAGGATCTGGTGGCTGCGGCTCAGGCCGGAGATGCTCCGACCCACCGCCTGGGCGATCCGCCCGGAGATGCCGGCGTCGATCTCGTCGAACACCAGGGTGGGCACTTCGTCAATCTCCGCCAGAATGCTCTTGAGGGACAGCATAATCCGCGAGATCTCACCTCCGGAAGCAATCTTGCTCAGCGGTTTAAAATCCTCCCCGGCATTGGGAGAAATATAAAATTCGATCTGGTCGATCCCATGGGCATCTCCGGCATATCGTGCCTCGTTTTCCCGGTAAATACCCTGGGGGTCCTCGTTGCGGGTCAGCAGCACCTGGAAGCGGGTATTGGGCATGCCCAGACCGTTTAGCTGCTGCTGCACCATCGTTTCCATTTCTGTCGCTACTTCCGCCCGCCGGGCAGAAAGCGCCCGGGCCGCTGCAGCATAAACTTCCAGCGCCTGCTGAAGCTTGCGGTTGAGCTTATCGATCTCAAACTGGTAATTCTCGCGCAAATTCAGCGTAACTTCCAGTTCTTTCTGATAATTCAGCAGTTCCGCCACCTCAAGGCCATACTTCTTTCTAAGTTTGGCGATGCGGTTCAGGCGGGCTTCCACCGTTTCCAGGCGCTGGGGGTCGAATTCCAGATCGCTCTGGAAGGCCTCCACGCTGCGCGCGGTTTCTTCGAAAACGATCCGGGCGGTGGCGAATTCCTCCAGCAGCTTCTCCATCTCCCGGGCATAGCGGGCCAGCTCGCGCAGCTCCTGCTCCGCCTGGGCGATCCCCTCCAGCAAATTGCTTTCCTCCCCGCCGAAAAGTTCGTTCAGCCGGGTTGAGATAGCGAAAACCTTCTCCATGTTGGCCAGCAGATTGCGCTCCTCTTCCAGGGTTTCCTCCTCCCCGGGCATCAGTTCGGCATCAGCGATTTCCTTATGCTGAAATTCGTAGAGATCATATTTGCTGGTGAGATCGGCCTGGCGTTTCTCCAGGGTGCGCAGTTCCCCTTCCACCGCTTTCACTCCGGCAAAAGCAGCGGCGGTTCCGGCCAGCAGCTCTGCCAGCCGGCCGAAGGCATCGAGGAAGCGGCCGTGGGTCTCGCGGCGCAGCAGGCTCTGATGCTCATGCTGGCCGTGAATATCCATCAGCAGATTGCCGATCTCCGCCAGGGTGGTGACGGTCACCGGAGAATCATTAATGAAGGCGCGGGAACTGCTCTTAAGGGAGATCTCCCGGCGCAACAGGAGCTCATCGCTGGCCTCCAACCCCTTCGCTTCCAACAGTTCCTTCATCCCGGGAATCGCGCTCACCTCAAAGACTCCCTCCACAAAGGCCTTTTCAAAGCCGGAGCGGATCACCTCGGTATAAACCCGCTCTCCCAGCACCGCGGCGATCGCCCCGACCAGGATCGACTTCCCCGCACCGGTCTCCCCGGTCAGAATATTCAAACCCGGCTGGAAATCGATCTGCAGATTCTCCGCCAGAGCAAAATTTTTGATATGAAGAGATTTTAACATAGGCACCGCTTTGTTTTGGAAACGCTAAATTTAATATGCGTTTGGCAAATAATCCAATGCTTTTCGCACGTGCCGGGCACTATTCTAATGCAGAGGATTTTCGCATGGGGCATGGTGTATTACGGTGCGGGTGTCGAAACATGCGCTTGTACATCACGGCGCCATGCCCCATGCTCCTTGCCCCATGCAAAAAATCTCCGCATTAAACCGCGCACAGCATGGGCAGCCCTTCTATATATAATTCACTTGAATCGCCAAAAACCAGAATAATAAAATAACTTTCCAGAGTTTTGTTTGGATGGGGTGGAATTCGATTATAAATTTGACGCGGTTTTATGAATCCGGCGATACCGTGATACGCACGAGGCCTTATGACAAAAGAAGAGATTTTTAAACTGACCCACATGGTTACCTGCGCCGGCTGAGCGTCTAAAGTAGGTCCGGGAGACCTGGGAGAAGTGCTGAAATATTTGCCGGCCACCACCGCCCATCCGGATGTGCTGGTCGGTTTGGATACCCGTGACGATGCCGGGGTGTTCCAGATTTCCGAATCGCTGGCCATGATCCAGACGGTGGATTTTTTTACCCCGATCGTGGACGATCCTTATGACTTCGGACAGATCGCCGCGGCGAATTCGCTGAGTGACATCTATGCCATGGGCGGCACCCCCCGCACCGCGCTGAACATTCTCGGCTTTCCCCAGGGTATCGTCCCGCAGGAGAGCATTGCCCGGATTATCCAGGGCGGCTACGATAAAGCGACCGAGGCGGGGGTGGCAATCCTGGGCGGGCACTCGGTCAAGGATCCGGAACTGAAATACGGCATGGCGGTTACCGGCTTCATCAATCCGCAGCACCTCCGCCGCAACAGCACCGCCCGCGTCGGCGATGCGCTGGTGCTGACCAAACCGGTGGGCACCGGCATTCTGACCACCGCGCTGAAGAACGAAAAGCTGCCCGATGACATTCTGCAACACATCACTGCGGCGATGAAGCAGCTGAATCAAGCCGCTGCAGAGACCATGCAGCACTACGAAGCCCACGCCTGTACCGACGTCACCGGCTACGGCCTGCTGGGGCATCTCTTCGAGATGACCGAAAGCAGCCGGGTGACGGCGCGGGTATTCGCCCACCGGGTGCCGCTGCTGCCGGAAGTGGAACACTTTGCCGCCGCCGGCAATATTCCCGGGGGACTGAAGGAAAATCGCAAATACCTTATGCCGCACCTGCGGATTGCAGCGGATATCGATGAGGTCACCGTAAACATCCTCAACGATCCCCAAACCTCCGGCGGCCTGTTGATCGCGCTGCCGCAGCAGCAGGCAGAAGCATTGATCGCCGAACTGTACCGGACGCATCAGATCGACGCGGCGCTGATTGGGGAGATCGGCGAGAAGTCCGGTTGCGCAATAGAGGTTGTATGAAGCAGCGCATCTAGTGCAATTGGGCATGAAAGATGCTGGATACTGGATACTGGATAAAAGAAGAGGGATAAAGCATTAAGGATAAAGGATAAAGGATTAAGGATTAAGGCGCTGGATACTGGATATCTGGAAATATAAAAAAGCTTGCTTTGATGCGAAAATCACGTTTCTTCCAGCATCCAGCATCCAGCATCCAGCATCCAGCATCCAGCATCCAG
>JACKAP010000053.1 GCA_020635015.1 Calditrichia bacterium
ACCGGACATTGGGATAATATCTGGTTCAACAAGAACAACTTTTATCTCTACCATAACACCGAAACCGGCCTGTTCGAGTATATTCCCTATGATCTCGACAACACTTACGGTATCTGGTGGGATGGGATCTATCCCGGCATCAACTGGGGATATCGTTCGCCCTACAGCTGGGGCCATCCCGATGAGGAACGCCCGCTGCCCGACCGGCTGCTGGAGATCCCCCTATTCCGCAACCGCTACACGTTTTATCTGAAGGAGATCCTCGATCATTATTTCGCGCCCGGCGCGCTGCATCCTCCGGTCGACGCGATCCACAGTATGATCAGTGCGGCGGCGGAGGCAGATAGTTTCCGCACTCTGGATTATGGCTATACCATTGCCGATTTCCATAACTCTTATACCCAGCCGCTGGGCGGGCATGTGACCTACGGGCTGAAACCGTACATCGATGTACGCGGTGCCAGTGCGCTGGGCCAATTGATTCTGCAAAATGCGGTGCCGATCATCTCATATCCCAAACACCTGCCCCGCTATCCCGCCCCCGGCGATGCGGTTAGCATGACCGCTCTGGTGGAAGATGAAAACATCGCCGCTGCCACTGTGATGCTGCATTACCGGCTCAATAACGGGAGCTGGCAGAGCGCTGTCATGAAAGATGACGGTCAGAGCAATGACGGCGACGCCGGAGATCAATATTACGGCGCGGTGCTGCCCGCCCTGGGCGCAAATCAGACGCTCGATTATTATATTTCCGCCAACGATGATCAGGGGGCGGTGAACCGCACCCCCTACGATGCGCCGGCCTCGTTTTACACCGTTACCACGCCCGGCAACCAACCGGCCCTGTTTATCAACGAGTTCATGGCCAGCAACAGCACCGTCATTGCCGATCCTTTCGGCGAATATGACGACTGGGTCGAGATCTACAACGGCGATGCGCAGGCGGTATGGCTGGGGGACAAGTATCTCAGCGACAACCTTTCCAATCCCGACAAATGGCAACTGCCGGATTACACCCTGGCGCCGGGCGAGTTTGTGCTGATCTGGGCCGATGACGATTCTTCCCAGGGACCCTTCCATACCACTTATAAACTGGCCCAGGAAGGAGAGCAAATCGGGATCTTCAGCGCCGATCTGACCGTGATCGATTCTCTTAGCTACGGTCCGCAAACCACGGATGTCTCCTACGGCCGGGTAAGCGACGGCGCGCCGGAGTGGCAGTTCTTCACCAGCCCGACGCCCGGCAGCAGCAATGGCGCCAATGGAATCGATGATATACCGATTCAAGTATCCGCCACTTTCGAGCTCCAGCAAAATTATCCCAATCCCTTCAACGGCGAGACCACCATCCCGTTCTTCCTTCCCGCAGCGGCCGAGGTGACGCTTACGGTTTATAATGTATTGGGCCAGGAAGTCGCCGTCATCCCCCGGCAGCATTATGGCGCCGGGCAGCATTATCTGAAATGGCATGCCGGTACCAGCGGCACCGAACTCGGCTCCGGAATTTTCTTCCTGCAAATGACCGCCCGCCCCGGCAGCGGCGGGGAGATTCGTTTACCGGCCCAGAAGGCGCTTTATATGAAATAAGGGGTGGGTGAATGAGTTGATGGGTGAATGA
The DNA here is from genome assembly GCA_020635015.1 of Calditrichia bacterium. Classification (GTDB taxonomy): domain Bacteria; phylum Calditrichota; class Calditrichia; order RBG-13-44-9; family J075; genus JACKAP01. The sequence continues at coordinate 1,619 of JACKAP010000053.1, forward strand.
GTTGATGGGTGAATGAGTTGATGGGTATATGGATCCAGCACACGACGTCCGTTTTTTCCCATTAACCCATTAACCCATCAACAAAAAATATGAGGATTACCACATGCCCCCATCCCCCACCTTCTCCATCCGCCGCGCCACCCGGGAGGATGTGCCGGCGATCGTGAATCTGGTCGCCGCACTGGCCGAGTTTGAACGGCTTCGTCATGAGATGCGCGCCACGGCAGCGCAGTTTGAGCAATATGGCTTTGGAGAGACCGCCTACTACCAGGCGTTGATTGCCGAAACGGGCGAAGGCAAGGCGGTCGGATTTGCCCTGTATTTCTTTACCTTTTCTACCTTCGTGGGGAAACCGACCTTAAAGCTGGAGGATCTTTTCGTGCTACCGGCATACCGCGGACAGGGCCTGGGCAGGCAATTGCTTGCGGAACTGGCGGTTATCGCCCGGGAAAGAGACTGCGGCCGCATGGAATGGGATGTGCTCGACTGGAATGAGCCGGCGATCCGGTTTTATCAATCCCTCAACGCTGCGCCGCTAAGCGAGTGGATCACCTACCGCCTGCTGCCGCCGGATATCGAGGAATTGAGTAAAATGGCAGAACGAAATGGATAGACGTTACACGACGACCGATATGGAAGCGCTGGCCGAAGCGCTCAGCCGCTTTTTTAATACCACCTACTTTACCCTCACCCCAATCGAAGGCGGCGCCTCTTCGCGGATCTATTTCCGGATCGACTTCCGGGAAGAGAGCTACTTTCCCGGCGATGCGGTGATGCTGATGGTGGTCCCCCCGCCGGACATGCGCCTGCTGACCGATTATATGCATATCGATTATTATCTCCGGCGCATGCAGGTGCCCACGCCACGCTTGTATGAGCTGGACCAGAGCACCGGCTGGATCTTTCTGAAGTTTGAATCGGCCCCAACCCTGGAGAACTACCTGCTGCAGCATCCGCTGCGCACCGAAGATGCGCTGGTGGCGCTGAGCGGCTTTTTACGGTCTCTGCAGCAGAAATGCCGCCGGGAAGACCATTGTCCGGCATTCCAGCGGCGCTTCGATTACGACCACTATCAGTTCGAATTTTCCTTCCATGTGCAGGAGCAGCTACTGGGGTTTTACGATCAAACGCCCTATGACAGCGCATTGCTGCTGGATTTCGCAAAAGAAATCAGCACGGTTCTCGACATAACCCATCCGGTTTTTGTGCACCGGGATTTCCAGAGCAGCAACATCTTCATTCACCCCCGAGCGGATGGCAAATTCGACTTCAGCGTGATCGATTTTCAGGATGCCCGGTATGGCACGCCGGTGTATGATCTGGTATCATTTCTGTGGGATTCCTATCTCGCCGTTCCGGAAAATTTACAAGCGCGGCTGGTGGAGGAGTTTTATCGGCATCTCGAGCCGGATCTGGGGATCGGATGGGATCGGGCGCACTATCAGCGCATCGTCGACTACAGCATCATCCAACGTAAACTGCGTGATGCCGGCATCTTCGCCGACAACTACCGCCGTTCTAAAAATCAGCGTTACCTGGCGCATCTTGATTCAGCCCTGCGCATGGCGCTGGTACCCATGGCCAAATACCCGGCATTCCGGGAAATGCGTCAATTGCTGGAACGGCTGGTTTGATGGGTGTTGGGTGTTGGTAATTGGCAATTGGTAACGTTCATACTGATGACTGTGTAATGCGGAGAACTTTTGCATGGGGCATGGGGCATGGTGTATTACAGTGCGGGTGTCGGAACATGTACTTGCACATTACGGCGCCATGCCCCATGCCCCATGCATCAATTCAGCTTCTCCTGAAACCGCGCCGCCACAAAATTCCGCACCCGCTGATCCAATTCACGCGCATAGGCCTGAAAAATCGAAAAGGCGTCGTGGAGGTCAATCCCATCCTGGCGCATCAGCACCGGCGATGCCTTGCCTAAACCGATCGCAATCCCATAATCGACCCGGGCATACCAGAGAGAACGACTTCCTTTCCACTCGATGACCTTTTCCTCCTGATGACGGTCGAAATAGAACTGAAAGCGCACAATCTCCTGCCGCTCCCGGGTTTCCCAAATAAACAGGTCGAGCGTGGCATTCTCGTTGGTGAACCATCTGAATTTCAGTGCCGGATCATCCTGCCGGACTTCCGCAATCTCGTACATAACATATCTCCCGCCCCCCCTGAAGCCAGGAGGAGGTGCATAATGAATGATGGAAGTGAACACTGCGGCAGGTAAAAAAACGGCAAGACACCCATCCTCGGATGCAATTCAGAAAATCTTCCCCTGCGCAAAAAGACCGATGAACTAAATTCGTTAAGCGATATATAATAAACCGCTTGTGCGATTTCTATGCGCGCGGTCACAAGGGGGAATTTTTGGGGGATGGAAGGATAAAGGTTAAAGGATAAAGGTTTAAGGAGTAAGGATAAAGTTTTGAACCTACCAATCAGTTACTTTATCCTTTAACCTTTAT
>JACKAP010000054.1 GCA_020635015.1 Calditrichia bacterium
TAACTAATGTTTGAAACTCTGTGCGCTCTGTGTCTCTGTGGCAATTATTCTAAAAACATCAAAAATACTCCGCCACCGCGTCCGCCACCATCCAGCCGCTGCGGGAGAGGCGCAGATGGTGGTCGGTCAATTCGATTAAATTATCCGCCAGCAGCCGCTCGATCGCTGCCTGATGGCGGGTGTGCAGCGGCTGCCCGAAGCGGGAATGAAAATCCTCCAGATCCAATCCTTCCCGCAGGCGCAGGCTTAAAAATATATATTCGAACATCAGGTCGTCTTGCGATAGCGTTTCCCGGAAATCTTCCGCGAGTTCCCCCTTTTTCAAATGCCGCACATAAGCGCTCAGAGAGCGCTTGTTCCCAAAGCGGGTATTTTGCCAAAACGAATGGGCTGAAGGCCCCAATCCCAGATAAGGGCGGTGTTTCCAGTAGATCAGGTTATGGCGGCAAACATGATCGCCCCGGGCGAAGTTGGAGATCTCATACTGACGGTAGCCGTGCTTCGCCAGCACTTCCGCGGCCAGTTCGTAATATAGCGCTTCCTCATCCTCGCCGAGGGGGCTTAGCTCACCGCGCAGCATTCGCTTATAAAAAACCGTGCCCGGTTCAAAGATCAGGGTATAGCAGGAGATGTGCTCGCTTTCCAGCGCCAGGGCGGCTTCCAGGCTATGCCGGAACGTCTCCCGGGTGATGCCGGGAAAGGCGGTCATCAGGTCGATGTTGATATTGCTGAAACCGGCCATCCGGGCATTCTCGAAACTGTTATACACCTCCGCCACCGAATGGATCCGCCCCAGGAACTTCAGTTCTTGCGGATTGAAACTCTGCACCCCCATGCTCAGACGGTTGAAACCTGCTTCCCGGAAAGCCTGCAGCTTGGGCAGGTCCAGGGTGCCGGGATTGCTCTCGATGCTGAATTCACCTTGTGGATCGATCCGGAAATTTGCCTGAAGCGCTTCCCAGATGCGCCGCAATTGCGCTGCGCTCAGCAATGAGGGGGTGCCGCCGCCGAAAAATACCGTGGTGAAGGTCACTTCCCGGAAATCCGCCGCGCGCAGTTCGATCTCGCGCAGCAGCGCTTCCACGAAATCTTCGATCTGATCCAGCAAAGTGATGGAATAAAAATCGCAATATTCGCACTTGGTATGGCAGAAAGGCACATGGATGTAGAGACCGCCGTCCGGGTTCATCAGCGCACCACCATTCCCAGGCGTTCCCAGCGGATCTTGTCAAACAGGCTGCGCTCGCTGATCTTATCGTTGAGCGAGAGATAGATGATCAGGGGTTTGCCGACGATATTCTCGCGCGGCACCGTTCCCCATTCCCGGCTGTCCGAGCTGTTGTCGCGATTGTCTCCCATCATGAAATAATGCTCTTTTTCGATCAGGATCGAATCGAAATCGCGGCGGATGATCCCGGGCTGGAATTTCAGCATCGGGGGGTCGGAAAAGGGTTTGTCATCGACATAAACCGTGCGGTCCTCGACCCGCACGATCTGCCCTCCCACCGCGACGCAGCGCTTGATGAAATCCAACTGTGGAGAGCGGGGGGCTTTGAACACCACGATGTCATGCTGGCGCGGCAGGGTGATCGCCGGAAAGCGGAACTGCAGCGAGCGGGGAAGATGAATGCCGGTGGGAATGATCCAGTCTTTATCCTCGGTGAAGGGCAGCCCGATCCATTCCGGGAAACGCGCGCCGTAGACGAACTTGTTCACCAGCAAAAAATCGCCCACCAGCAGGGTGTCTTCCATCGAGCTGGTGGGGATTTTATAGGCGGCAATCACAAACTGGCGGAGGATCAGCGCCGCGAAGATCGCGATCAGGATGGCCTGGACGGTTTCGATTCTTTTGCTTGTTGCTTTCAATAAACTGCACTCCGCATTATCTGAGCAGGGAACCGAGGCGATCCCAGCGGATCTTGTCGTAGAACCGGTAGGCCGGCAGGTCGCTGCTGTTCCAGGAAAGCCAGATCATCAACGGTTTGCCGACGATGTGATCCCGGGGCACAAATCCCCATTCGCGGCTGTCCTGGCTGTTGTCGCGGTTATCTCCCATCATAAAGAAATGCCCCGGCGGCAGGGTGGTCTCCGGGAGGGTTTTCTTGTTCTGGGAGATGTTCACAAAATGGCGGATGGTATAGGATTTATCATTGGGCGTGGTGATCTGGGTATATTGCACCCGCAGTTTGTCGAAGCCGGGTATCTCATCGCGATCGTATTTCTGCCCCAGCGGCTTGGCTTTGCCTTCCGGGTGGCCGTTGACGTAGACGGTATCATGCCGCACCGCGATGGTCTGCCCCCCTTCGGCAATACAGCGCTTGATGTAGTCGATCTTCCGGTCGCGCGGATAATCGAACACCACAATGTCGGTCGGTTCCGGCTCGTCGATGCCCGGCGATTGAAAATGCAGCCACTCCGGAAGATAAAATCCCATATCGGAAAAGGGGATGCCGATCCAGATCGGCGAGCGTACCCCATAGATGAACTTGTTGACGAACATAAAATCGCCGACCATGATGGTATCTTTCATCGAGCCGGTGGGCACATTGTAGGAGGCGATGACAAACTGGCGCAGCACCAGCGCCGCCAGCAGCGCGATCAGAATGGCCCGCACCGTATCGGAGGTCTTATGCTGAGCGGGTTTCTTCTTTTTCGCCGCCGACTTTTGGCCCGGGTTGGGTTTGGGCATTGGCTTCGATGATTTTCCTGCTGATTTCAAAAGTGTGATCCTCCGGTGTTGTCCGCTCATTTATTCGAAATCGGGCGGAGAAAGTTCCATCTCAGTCGTCCGCCGAGAGCACCGCCAGAAAGGCTTCCTGGGGTATCTCCACCCGGCCGACCTGCTTCAT
>JACKAP010000055.1 GCA_020635015.1 Calditrichia bacterium
ATCCAGCAGAGGTTTGGTTGTTTCTGGCATATATCAAACTCCTGTTTTACATGGTTATGGCGAATTCTTTCAATTTGTTTTCCAATCGCTTGCAAAGCGTTCGGCGCTGGCAGCCCGGAATGCTTTTTGGAAGGAAACCGGAACATCTTCCTGCAACAACGATCCCGGTGCGATGAACTCGTAGATTTCCCCATAATGCCGGATCTCATTCGGCCCGGTGCGGCGGAGGATATGCCGGGGGCGCAGTTGCGCCGGATCGCTTATCCCCATGGCGCCCAGCAGCTCACAGAAGCTTTCCATCATTTCCCGGTGAAAATGCGCCACTCGCCGATTTTTATCTGCCGGCACCAGCCCGGCTACCAACTGGGGATTCTGCGTCGTGACACCCACCGGACAGCGATTGGAGTTGCAGCGCAGCGCCTGGATGCAGCCGAGAGCGAGCATCATACCCCGGGCCGAATTGCAGGCATCGGCACCCAGGGCGAGCCGTTTGATCATGCCGAAGCCGTCGGTCACTTTGCCGCTGGCAAACACCCGGATCTGTTCGCGCAGATTGAAACCGGTCAGTGCGTTGTGTACAAAAATCAACCCTTCCTGCAGCGGCCCCCCAACGTGATCCGAAAATTCGACCGGTGCTGCCCCGGTGCCGCCTTCCCCACCGTCCACCGTGATGAAATCAGGGGTGATGCCGGTTTGGAGCATCGCCTTGCAGATGGCGATGAATTCCCAGCGTTTGCCGATGCACAGCTTGAATCCCACCGGCTTTCCTCCGGATAAGGCCCGTAATTTTGCGATAAACTGCATCATCTCGATGGGAGTAGAGAAAGCTGAGTGGCCGGGAGGGGAGAGGACGTCCTTCCCCATCTCCACCAGGCGGATATCGGCGATCTCCCGGGTGAGCTTGGCGGCCGGCAGGATGCCCCCATGGCCGGGTTTGGCGCCCTGAGACAGTTTTAGCTCGATCATTTTTACATTGGGATGCGTAGCGTTCTTTGCAAAGGCTTCCGGGCTGAATGCGCCGTCCCGGGTGCGGCATCCGAAATAACCGGTGCCAATCTGCCAGGTCAGATCCCCGCCGCCCTGGAGATGATAGGGACTGAGCCCGCCTTCTCCGGTATTATGGATAAAGTTACCCATCCGCGCCCCCTGGCTCAGGGCAAGCACGGCGTTTTTGCTCAGAGAACCGAAGCTCATCGCCGAAATGTTCAGGCGGCTGGTCGAATAGGGCTGTTGGCAATCCGGCCCCCCCACAGTAACGCGCAGGTCCTGATCGGCAATATGAACCGGCCGGATAGAATGGTTGATCCATTCGTAACCGACTTCATACACATCCAACTGGGTGCCGAAGGGCATGGTGTCACGCACTTTCTTGGCACGCTGGTAGATCAGGGAGCGTTCCACCCGGTTGAAGGGGCGTCCGCTGGTGTCGGATTCGATAAAATACTGGGAGATTTCCGGGCGGATTGCTTCGAACAAATAGCGGAAATGACCTATCAGTGGGAAATTACGCAAGACGGCGTGTTGACGCTGGATATAATCGTATAATCCCAGCAGGAGCAGCGGCCCCAGCACGGTCAACGACCACAAGGCGGTGGGATAATACAGCGCGAAGATGATAGTAAATATGAAAATCGCTATTACAAAGAGTATGAAATACCTGCGCATATCGATCCTTTCGACTCCGGTCGTCAGCTAATCCTGTCCATCAATATAATATAAATATCGT
>JACKAP010000056.1 GCA_020635015.1 Calditrichia bacterium
GGATGCTGGATGCTGGATGCTGGATGCTGGATGCTGGAAATAAAAGTTATCGAGAATAATTTTTCAAGCTAGCAAAATGTAATCTAGTCAAATAAACCAACAACTAAAAACTGATAACTGACAACTGATAACTACTGCCATGAGCGATTTCAATCTGAAGCTGAAACACCCCGACAAGGCCTACGCCATTGTGATCGGGCAGGACTCTTTTACGGGGCTGCAGACCTCGCGTATTCTGGCTCGCCGTAAAGTGCCGGTAATTGCCATCGCCGGCAAGCCGGATCACCCCTGCTGCAAGACCCGGGTATGCGAGCGCATTCTCAGCGCCAATATCGGCACTGAGGAGTTTATCCAACTCCTGGAGCAACTGGGACCGCAACTGACTCGCAAAGCGGTGCTATATCCTTGCAGCGATATGAGCGTGTTCCTGATCTCGGAAAATCGCGAACGGTTGAACAAGTGGTATCACATTGCCCTGCCGGAAAAGTCGGTGGTGGAGCTGTTGATGAACAAATACCAGTTCTACAGCTTCTGCCAGCAGGAAGGGTTTCCCATTCCCGGCACATTTTTCCTGCACAGCCGCTCCGACGCCGAAAAAGCGGCGGCGCGGCTCAACTTCCCCTGCATCCTCAAACCGCCGATGAAAACTCCGCTGTGGGAAAAGAATGCTGAGAAAGTCTACAAGGTGGAAAATGCCGAAGCCTTCCTCAAGCTCTATCAACAGGTTTGCCAGTGGGCGGATATCCTGATGATCCAGGAGTGGATCGAGGGCGGCGACGATTCGCTGTATTCCCTGAACTGCTATTTTAGCAAAGATTCCCAGCCCCTGGCCACTTTCATCGCCAAAAAGATTCGTCAATGGCCGATCGAGACCGGGGTAAGCGCCCTGGGAGTGGAGTGCCGCAATGATGAGGTGCTGGAGGCGTCGGTGCGCCTGTTCAAGCATGTCAATTACCAGGGCCTGGGCTACATGGAGATGAAACGCGACACCCGCACCGGCAAGCATTATATGATCGAGCCGAATATCGGCCGTCCCACCGGGCGCTCTGCCATCAGCGAGGCCGGCGGAGTGGAATTGCTCTACACCAAGTATTGCGAAATGACCGGCCTGCCCCTGCCGGAGAAGCGGGTGCAGACCTATCAAGGCGCCAAATGGATCTATCTGCGCCGCGACCTCCAGGCCGCCTATGCCTATTGGAAGCGGGGCGATCTCACTTTCCGGGAATGGCTGAAGAGCATGCGCGGCAAGAAATACTATGCGCTGTTCTCCTGGACGGATCCGATGCCGTTTATTGAAGACATCTTGGTCACTTTCTGGAAAAAAGGAGTGAAGAAGGAGGAACGCGGAAAGGTGCAGGTGGGTGAATCCGGCACAGTGCCGATGGAGAAGAAGGCAGGATGATGTTCGATGGTTATGAAGTGTAACGACTTATTGGGTTAAGTAAAGGTAATAAACAGCATGAATATATCGAATGGAAATAGTACCGCGCGGATGGTGGATTATGATATTCACGGCGTGGTGGGCGTGCGGCTGGTCAATCCCAGCGAGCGTGATGCAGCGGCGGTCGTTGGGCAGCTGGGACCGGCCCATGCGCCCTTGCGCCGGGAGCCGGATATCGTGATCTATTTTCGCGAAAAGCTGCCCAC
>JACKAP010000006.1 GCA_020635015.1 Calditrichia bacterium
TTTGTTCGCGATGTTAGTTCGCTGCGCTCACGATGTTTTAATAACTGTTGTATTTGTTGTATTCTAAAAAAATGTTTCGCTCCACGCTCCACGCTCCACGCTCCACATTTTTCATATTCCCTTTTACCCTCCACCCTTCAAATCTTTCATTCCGCACTCCGCCCTCCGCACTCCGCACTCCGCATTCCGCACTCCGCATTCCGCATTCCGCCCTCCGCCCTCCGCCCTCCGCCCTCATTTCATCCCCGTCTTTTCCATCCGGGAGCGCAAATGCCGTTCGGTGATGCCCAGCAGTCGGGCGGCGGCGCTTTGGTTGCCTCCACTGCGCTTCAGGGCCTCCTGCAGCATCGCCTTTTCAAATGCCTGCACTTTCCGGGGATAGGCATCTTGCAAATCGAGCGGGTCGAGCAGGGCGTTTTCCGGGATCTGAGTCAGCCGCACCGGCAGATCCTGGCGGGTGATGTGCGATCCCCGGCAAAAAACCACTGCATGCTCGATCATATTCTCCAGTTCCCGGATATTGCCGGGATAATCGTATTTCATCAACTGGTCGAGCGCTTCCCGGGAAATCCCCTGCACCTCCTTCTGGTTGATGCCGGCATATTTGCGCATGAAATGGTCTGCCAGCAGGGGAATATCGCTCTTGCGGCGCTGCAGCGGAGGAATCTGGATACTGACCACGTTCAGCCGGTAGTAGAGGTCCTCCCGGAACTCTCCCGCCTTCAACATCGTTTCCAGGTCGCGATGGGTGGCGGCGATGATGCGCACATCGACTTTCAGCATCTGATTGGCGCCCAGGCGTTCGATTTCTCCAAACTGGATCGCCCGCAGCAGTTTCACCTGCACGCTGGGGGGAATGTCGCCCACTTCATCGATAAAGAGCGTGCCGCCGTCGGCTTCCTCGAAGCGCCCGATGCGCCGCTGCAACGCCCCGGTAAAGGCGCCTTTTTCATGACCGAAGAGCTCGCTCTCCATCAGGCTTTCCGAGAGGGCGGCGATGTTGACCACCACGAACGGTTTTTCCCGGCGGGGGCTGGCGTAATGGATCGCCTGGGCCACCAATTCTTTGCCGGTGCCGCTATCTCCGCGAATCAGCGTGGTGGCCCGGCTCGGCGCCACACGGGCGGCGTGGTTGAGCACTTCTTCCATTTCCCCGCTCTGGGAAACGATCGCCTCAAATTTGAACCGCTCTCCAAGCTGCTGCTTTAATTGGCGGTTCTCGCTCTGCAGGATGCGCTTTTCACGGATGCGCTCGATCAGATGCTCCAGCTCGTCCAGGTCGACCGGCTTGGAGAGGAAGTCATAGGCCCCGGCTTTCATCACCGCCACTGCGTTCTCGACCGTGCCGTAGGCGGTGGAGACCACCACGTCGATCTCCGGATTCAGCGCCTTGACCCGCTGGAGCACCCCCAGGCCGTCCCATTCCGGCATACGGTAGTCGCTGATCACCAGGTCGATCAGCTCGCTGCCGGCGATGTCCAACCCTTCCGGGCCGCTGGTTGCAGTAAAAACCGTATACCCGCGGCGGGTCAGGAAACTCTTCAGCACGTGCAGCTGGGTCTCTTCGTCGTCAATCAGTAAAATTGCCAGATTCGAAGCCTGTGTCATATAATATACCCGGTTCGGCGCTTGTTCAGTCTTACGCAGATCTCGCAGATGCTGCTGCATGGTTGCGCTGTCTAAAGATAATTGCACCTCTGTTTTTTTAACAATTTAACCATATAGCCATGTAACCATGTGACCAAAACGTTGTATCTGTGTAAATCTGTCAAATCTGCGAATTCTGCGTGTCATTTACCACCTCCAACGGCAGCAGAATCCGGAACATGGTGCCGCTTTCCGGCGCGCTCTCGACGGTGATGACCCCGCCGTGCTCATCGACGATCCGCTGCACCAGGCTCAGGCCGATGCCGGTGCCTTTGGCTTTGGTGGTGAAGTAAAGGTTGAATATCTTACCGCGAATCGGCGCCGGGATGCCCGGGCCGTTGTCGCGCATTTCCAGCATGATTCGATGGGTGTTGACCATTGCGGTGCGGAGCGATATCTCGCCCTGCGCGGGCAGCGCATCCAGGGCATTCTCGATCAGGTTCATCAGCATCTGCTGGATCTGCCGGCGGTCCCAATAAACCTCGCCGTCCCAATCCAGGGCCTGGTGATAGCGGATTTGCTTTTCCGCTGCCATCGCCTGGTATTGCTGACGTAGCTGATTCAGCAATGCCGACAGCCGGAAACGCTCCGGCTGCAGCGGCTCCGGGCGGGAAAAACGCAGAAAATCCTTCACCGTCTGGTTGATCCGCTGCACCTCCCCGTACACCAGCCGGGCCAGTTCGTGATATTCTGCTGCATCGCGGGCCGGTTCAAAATCCTTGTCGAGTTGCTGTACGATCGCTCCGATGGTGTTGAGCGGATTGCGGATCTCATGAGCCACGCCGGATGCCAGCTCGCCCATCGCCGACAAGCGTTCCTTGCGCTGGATCTGCGCTTCCAGGGTTTTCTGCTCGGTGAGGTCGCGCAGCACCAGGATGGTGTTGCGTTGTCCGTCCTTCGCATAAAAATAGCTGCGCGAGACCAGCAATTGCCGGGTCTGCGGACCAATGCGGCAGTCGATCTCCTGCATGATCCCGCCATCGTGGAGGAGCTGGCGGCATTTCGCTGCTCCGAGCAGTGTGTGCAGCGACTGATCCGTCACTTCCGCCGCGCGGCGCCCAAACAGTTTGCCGGCCGCGCTGTTGATCAATTTGATCTTCTCCTGGTGATCGAGCACGATGATGCCGTCGCTGACGTTTTCCACGATGCCGGTGGCATAGGACTCGATCTCGCGGTATTCCTGCTGCACGCTCTCCAGGTTCTTGCCCATGACAAACAGGGTTATCAGAATACTGCCGGCCAGGATGATCACGGCAGTAATGACAATCACTTGCTGGTATATGTCATCCCAGATCGCCTGCAGCGGAGACAGGGATACCCCCAGGCGCAGCAGACCGACCGTTTGGCCGCGATAGGAAAATGGGTGCACCGCTTCGAATATCTCCTCACCGTGGAAGGTGCCGAATCGGAATCCATAACTGGAATCACGGAGTGATTTACTCAGGAATGGCGAATCCTGAATGTATTCCAGCGAATCCACATTGCTGGTGGCGGCCAGTATCTCCGCCGTATCCTGCAGCGCGGCATAGACGATGCCGTCATTCCGGCTCAATTGCTGCAGCATGGCGCCGTAGCCGGTCGTATTGCGGAAACGCAGCAATCCCTCAGCATCGAGATTCAGCACAATGGCGTGACGCTGTGCGGTAGCGACTGCCACGATAAAGCGGGAGGCATCTTCGAAACGGGCATCTTTGATGCCGAGCAGCAGGGTATCTTTCCGGCCGGAAAAAATCGGGGCCAGCCGCTCCGCGGGGTGGAATTTACCCGCGTCCCGGGGATAGTTGAGCCGGTGACTGCTGAAGCGCTTCTCACCCTCGGGGGTGAAAATATTGATGCGAAAGAGGTGATTGTCTTTGGCGATGCGCTGCAGCAATTGATCGTTCACCTCGCCTTTTTCATAGAGGGAACGGATAAAATATGCATTGTTGAGCAAGCGTTCTATCAATATCTCCTCGCTTAACTCGGTCGATAGCAGGCTGTTGCGGGAGGCGGAGAGCAGCGTCTCCAGCAGATGATGGGACTGATCTTCCAGGAGCTGCTTCAGGGCAGATTTGCTGTTATAATAGCCCAGCACGGCGGAGAGGATCATCAGCGTCGCCATAATCGCAAAAACCCCTGCCACATAATGCATGCGGATCAGGCGGGCGGTGGAAAAGGGAAATCGTGGCAATTTTATCATCCTTGGTTTTACCTGGAAGCCGGGATTCTCAGCGCAGCGGTATGCGCAGTGCCAGCAACAGTTCACCCTCCGGCCCGACGACGAAAGACGAGCGCGGGTACCGGCTTAGCCCGGCATCCGCCACCGTGACCGCCCACAGGGCCACCGTGACCGCGGTGAGGGTGCGGCGGGTTTTATACCAGCGGTTATAAGTGTCGTACGCTTCACTGATCGCTGCCGGCGCAGTGGCGTCGTTGTACTGATCCTTCGCGGCCTGTTCCTTGAGAAGGCTGATGCCGGCACCGATCAGGCCGCCCCAGAAAGCCCCTCCCAGCACACTGCCCCGGGTTTTCTGGCCTTTGTAGAACTGCCCCCAGCCGGGGAGGAAGGCGGAACGCCAACTGGCGCCCACGCGCAGATCATCCAGAAAGATGTAGCGGGTATGGCCCGTACCGGATACGCTGGGGAGCGGGGCCGGGCGTTCAGCTTTTATCTCCTCAAAAAATTCGATGATCTTCGGGGAGACCTCCACCGGATCCAGCTCGGTTTCCGGGGCGATCGACAGCAGGCTGAGAAAGTGCACCCGGGCGGAATCCAGGGTGCCGAGATTGTAAAACGCCAGCGCGGCATATTGATGCAGGAAGGCCAGCTCTTCCGGGAGATAGGCCCGTTCGGTGCGGAGTAACTGCTGCGCGGCATCGATCGCCTCGCTGAAGGCGGCATCATTATAGAGAATCTTTACCCGCAGAATGTCGGTGCCGCTCACCTGGGAGAAAGCCGCGCCGGCAAATATCCCATAGCCGAGCAGGGGGATCAAAAGGCGGATTAAGGTTGCTTTGAATCGGGAATATCTCCGCTGCAATGCAATGCTCCTATGGTTTTGCGACCAGTTTAACATCCCGCCGGAGGATCTGTCCCGGGGTGATCTCGATGCTGTCGCGCCAGGTTTGATAGGCCTCATGAATCAGCTCCAGCTGGTAGCGTCCCGGCGCCAGCGCGATCGGTTTTTCCAGCGGTGTGGTTTCATAAAACCGGCCGTTGATGAAAACCCGTGCCCAGGGCGATACCTGCAGGGCCAGAAAGCCTTCTTGCTGGCGCAGATGCACCGTCAGCGTCTCCCGGCTGGCCGATTGCAGAATGACCTCTTGCCGATAGGTGTCGAAGTTGGGATTGCGCAGCTCCAGTTGATAGGTGCCCGGGGGCAGTTCCAGCGGGGTCAGCAGCGGTGTCGCGCCATAGTGTTTTCCGTCTAAATAGATCTCGCCCCAGGGCACACAGGTGATGAACAGCTGGGCCGGGAGCAGCACAGCTTCGCTGGCGGCTGTATCTGAAACACTGGATACCGGTTGGGAGGCCGGCTGCTCCTCCGGCGAGCGTCGCGGGGGCGCTGCCTGCTGGCGGGCGTTCTGCGGCGGAATCTTCTGATGGTCGGCTGTTTTTTCCAATGCCGGCAGATCCGGCGGCGTTTGCGCGCTGCTGTCGCGAGTACGGTCCGGGGTTGCCAGTGATGAACTGTCTTGTGTCCCCTGGATAAGCGATTGCGGCTCTCCGGTTGGGGCATGCTCAATCGGCCAGAAATACCAGGCCAGCAGCGCCGCCAGCAGTACTGCGATAATCCAATAGCCGCTGAGCCGGCGCGGTGCCGGTGTATGGTCGGCGGCCGGTGCGGCTTCCACCGGATCTTCCGGCAGGGCCCGGAACTGAAAATCGCCCTCGGAGATGAAGCGGGCAAAATCCCGCTGGCGCATCCGGAAGTGATGAAATTCGTCAGATTCCAGGATCGACTGGGCGCTGGAAGGGCGGTTCTCCGGTTTCTTCTCCAGCAGTCCGGCTACCAAATCGGAAAACCAGGCCGGAATATCCTCGCGGCGCTGCTGCAGGGGAACAGGGGTGTGCTTGACCAGCTTCTGGATCGATTCCACGATGTTGCCGCCGCGGAAAGGCGATTCCCCGTCGCACATTTCATAAATGGTTACCCCCAGACTGAAGAGGTCGCTGCGCTGGTCCAGCGTTGACACCCGGGCTTGTTCCGGCGACATATAGGCCGGGGTGCCGACCACCTCGCCCTGCACGGTGATCTTGGGCAGGTCCTCCACCCGGGCCAGGCCGAAATCGGAAATTTTTACCCGTCCGTCCTTGCTGATCATGATGTTGGAGGGTTTGATATCGCGGTGAATCACCCCCTGGCCGTGGGCATAAGCCAGCCCCTGGAGAATCTCCCGGGTGATGTAAAGGGTCACTTCGAAGGGCAGGGGATGGCCTTTCTTGATCAGCTTCTCCAGATCCAGCCCTTCGATGTATTCGATGATCAGGAAAAGATTCTCCGGAGTGGTGCTGACATCGATAATGTCGACAATGTTGCTGTGCTTCAGGCGGGCGCAGATCAGCGCTTCCCGGCGGAAGCGCTCCAGCAAATCCTGTTCGTCGGACCACTGGGAATTCAGCCGCTTGATCAGCACATGGCGCTGCAGGGAAAGCTGCCGCCCCAGGAAGGCAGTGCTGATCGGTCCCTGACTGAGTTCGCGAATAATTTTATAACCTTCGATCTCCAGCAAAACAGGAATCACCTTTCCGTTGAACCGGTATTTGTCCGGATGAAACGGAAATATATCAGGGTTTACGCAATAAGTCAACCGGATTTAAGGTTGGCTACTTGACGTAAACGATCCTGAATTGGCGGAGATGCTGTTTGCCTTTCAGCACGGCGACGTAAACCCCCGAAGCCGCCGGCCGGCCGGCATCATCTTCGGCATTCCAGCGGAACATATGCCGCCCGGCGCCAAGGTGTCCGCGGTGAAGGGTGCGCAGCTTGCGCCCCTGGAGGTCGTAGATGGTCAGCTCGTTGACACCTCCGGCCGGAAGATCGATCGCCAGTTGAATGGTGCCGTTAAACGGGTTGGGATACCCGTTGATTTGGGCAAAGGAGACTGGCAGTTGTTCCGCCGGGCTGATGCCCACGATCGGCAGCGGATACTTTTCTACCGCAGCGGTGGGCTGGTCGGGATTGCTGTCGTAGCCGCCGATGACGAAGATGCTGTCGTCGAGCGTAACCGCGCTCATGCCGGTACGCGCCGCCGGGAAGGGTGTCGCGTTCTGGAACTGGCCGGTCTGGGTATTGTAGATATCAAACCGGTCGGTGGAGCCGCTGTTGGTAATGCCGCCGATGATGAAGATCAGGTTGCCGGCAGAGGCGGTGGCGCCGTTGCCCCGGGCGACCGATAGTCCCGGCAGGGTGCCCCAGCTAAAACTCCAGCCGGCCTGCACACTGGCATCATAGGCCGAACTGATCGGCACCACGGCGATGCCGCCGAACATGTAAAACCGGTTGTTCACTGCTGCCGCAAACATGTTGCTGCGCGGAGAGACGATATCGGTATCCGCTTTTTCCCACTCCCCGCTGCCGTAATAGTCGAACCATTCAATTTCATCGACATAATCGGTACCTTCCCGGAAGCCGCCCATCACGCAGATGGATCCGTTGAGAATCACCGCCGAATGGCCACGACGCTCCCGGTTCATTCTTTCGCCGGAGGACCATGCATTGGAACCCGGATCGTATATTTCTACTTCATCGGTGATGTCCCCCTGGCTATTGCGGCCGCCGGTAAGGTAGATCTTGCCGTCAAAAACGATTGCGGCGGCATCCAGGCGGGGCTGCACGAAGTTGGGAACGATGGTATCTTCCCAGGATTTGGTCTGCGGATTATAACGCTCCACGGTGTTGAGGATCAGGTTGGTGTTGCGGGCGCCGCCCAGCACGTAGATGTAACCGTTCAGTACGACTGAGGTTGCGCCATAGCGGGGCGTGTTGAGGGGAACACCTGCCTCCCAGTCTCCTTGCGCGTGAAGCAAGCCGCCGAGCAGCAGCAGCAGAATCCAAACGGGTTTTCTCGAACGAAGCTGTATGTTCATAATCAATTCCTTTAAACTGTATCGAATCATGGATTATTCCAGACCCCACTCCTTGATGCGGTACTGCAGCCAGCGTCGCGACACGCCCAGAATCTCCGCGGCCCGGGTTCGGTGATTTCCGGTCATCTCCAGGGTCTCCACGATCACTGCTTTTTCTACATCGCGCAGGGTTTTTCCCACCAGGTCATTGATCCGGGTGCGGTTGAGGTTCAGTAATGCCGGCGAGATGCGGGGCTCCTGGGCCAGGATCACCGCCCGCTCCACGGTGTTGACCAACTCCCGGATATTGCCCGGCCACTGGTATTCCAGCAGGGTCTTGACCGCTGCGCTGCTGAAACTTTCGATCTTCTTGTTGTTCATCCGGGCGAATTTCTTCAGGAAATGCTCCGCCAGGATCATCACATCGTCGCCGCGGTCGCGCAGGGGAGGCATCTTTATATTGATCACATTGAGGCGGTAGTAGAGATCCTCCCGAAACGATTTTTTCTGTACCTCTTTCCAAAGATCCTTGTTGGTAGCGGAGACCACCCGCACATTCACCCGGCGGGTTTTGGCATCACCCACCCGCTTGATTTCGCCTTCCTGGATCACCCGCAGCAGCTTGGTCTGGATATTCAGATTGACATCGCCGATCTCATCCAGGAAGATGGTGCCTCCGTCGGCTTCTTCGAAGAGGCCGGGCTTGTCTTCGATGGCGCCGGTGAAGGCGCCTTTTTTGTGCCCAAAAAGTTCGCTCTCCAGCAGGCTCTCGGTCAGGCCTCCGCAGAAGACCGGCACAAACAGCTTGTCCTTGCGCGCGGAATGGGAGTGCAGGGCCCGGGCCACCAATTCCTTTCCGGTGCCGCTCTCGCCTTCGATCAACACCGAGGCGCCGGAGTCGGCCACTTTGGTGATGGTGTCGAGGATCTCCTGGATTTGCGGGCTTTTCCCGATGATCTCCGGAAAGAAATCGCTCAGGGAGATCTGCTTCTTCAACTGCTGGTTCTCGGTCTGGAGCCTTTCCATCCGCTGCACATTTTCGATCGCCAGCGCCGCCTGGCGGGAGAACGCCTGGAGAAATTGCAGGCTTTCATCGGTGAACTGGTCGGCATTGGTGCGGCTGTCAACATAGATTGCACCGATCACTTCCTGATGCTGCAGCAGAGGGGTGCAGGCGATGGAGCGGATCTGCTGCAGGATGATGCTCTTGGCCCCGGCAAACCGGTCGTCGCTCAGCGCATCGAAGGTCAGCACCGGAATGCCGCTGTTTAGCACCTCATTGACCACGCTGCTGGAGAGGGCGGTAATGTCCGAAATCGTTTCCTGCGAAATATTACGGGCGGTGACCGCCTTGAAATCCTGAGTATTCCCGCTGGTTTTCAGCAGGATGAATCCGCGCTCTGCCTTCAGGGTCTTCATGGCGATATCCATGACCCGGTCGAGCAGAACCGAGGTTTCCGTGATGTGGTTAAACGCTTCGCTGATGTCCAGCAGGGCGTCGTACGGATTTTTGCCTGGCATAAATAACCTCTTATTCGATGGTCAGCACCGTTTGCCGGGAGCGGCTGCGGTTGCCGAATTCGTCTACGATGTATAAAACCCAATAATACTCGCCGGCGCTGAAGGACGGCGGATTGAAGAAATAACCGGTGGAATCGGCCGGAATGCCGCTGATCTGCGCTTCCGGCGGTAATGCGACCGGCACATTGAGATAGATCTCGATTGCGTAATCAAAATGAAACGGCTCGGAGATGAATTCCCACTCGAAGTGGAAGGGCACCGAGACCGGCGGCTGGGGAGGTGGATTGATCGGCGCCACGGGACGCGGAGGGTCGTCAATGATTCGGGTGAGATAGCGTTCTCCGGATTCCGCCACAGCGCCCTGCTCGTCCCGGGCATAAAATTCCAGCGGTTTCCCGATCAGCTCCTTCAGCGAATTTACCCGCAGGTCTGACGCTTCGATTCGTTTGAAAAAACGCTGCCCCTGGGCCGCGGCGAGCTCCTGCAGGGTGTCACTGTGGCCGATCGCCGGAATGTCGAACCATACCAGCTCGATGTTGCCCAACGCATCCACATCGCTGGCCAGGATGTCGATGTTCAGGAAAAAGTTGTCCGGCGGCAGGAAGGTGGTCTCATGATCGGTGGTCAGCGAGATGCGCTCGAATGCCGGCAGGGCATTGAGCTTAAAGCTGACCGTGGTATCCTGCCGGACGCGGAAAGATAGAGAATCGGCTGCAAAACCCTCCGCTTCGCAAACCAGCGTGTAAGGGCCTGGCGCAATATTCCCGCTGATGTTAAATATGCCGTTCATGTCGCTTTGGGCAACCCTATTCCCCGGTTTCAAGAACAGCAAGGCCTCTGTAACCGGGGCGCTGCTGTTCAGGTGTTCTACTTTTCCGCTGATCTGCAACTGGTTACTGCCGGCGATGGCCGGGTCGAGCGGATTTTCGTGCGGTGCGTCCGAGACGCATCCCGTCCACCCTAATGCGAAAATAATGCCAAGATAGAGTTGCGGTTTCATAGCGCTTCCGGTTGTTTATGTCTGTAAACGATGAAATATAAGCGGCCCACAACAAAAAACAACCTCCGGTATTATTTTGTCTGCTCCGGCCGCGCTGCTGAGCGCCTCCGGTATGGCAACCATGCAACCAACATTACCCCAACAACCAGCAGCGCAACCAACAACCAACAACCAACAACCAACCAACAACCAACAACCAACAACCAACAACCAACAACCAACAACCAACAACCAACATAGCGTGCGCATGTTTTGCGCGATCGTGCACCGATTGCGCGTTTCACGGCGGCGCAAAACCCCGTTCCGCAAGCGCTGACAGTCTTGAATCCACGGCGTGATAACTTTTCCTGCTGTCTCCAATTCGTTCTACAAGCCTGGCACAACCTTTGAATTATACTGGTATGTAAACTCAAATGAGAGAGGATGCCATGGAAAGAGTTCAGATACTGGAACGATTTCATTTTTTCCGTCAGGCCGATGCCCGGCACCGTGAGGAGATTCTCAATGCGGCGGCATGTACCTCGCTGCCTGCCGGAAAGCTGCTGTTCCTGGAAGGCGATCGCTGCCGTCAGATCGTATTGCTGGGGAGCGGCGATATCCGCATTTTCAAAGGCAGTCCCGCCGGGCGGGAGATCACCCTCTATCACGTGCAGGCGGGAGAGGGATGCGTGCTGAACATCGCCTGCGCCCTGGGGGATGGGGTATATCCGGCCATGGCGATGGTGGAATCCGATGCCGAGGCAGTGTTCTTTTCGGCAGAACATTTCCGGCGTTGGTCGAATAAGCCGTTCTTCAACGATTTTGTGTTCGAATTGTTATCCCGGCGGCTGATGGATGTGATCATGCTGCTGGAGGATGTGGCCTTTCAGAAGATGGATCAGCGCCTGGCGGAATTCCTCTACCAGCGTTTCAATAATGCGCGCTATCCCCGGCGGGTGCTGCGCATGACCCACGAGCAGATCGCCTCGGAACTGGGCACCGCCCGCGAGGTGGTCAGTCGCCTGATCAAGGTCTTCGACCGCAGCGGGGCCGTGGTGCAGGCCCGGGGGAGGATCATTCTTCAGGATGAGAAGTTGCTGAAGTCGTTCTGTGTGCCCCAGGCGGGGTGAGGTTTGTTCGCTGTCGCTCGCGATGTTTGTTCGCTGTCGCTCACGATGTTTGTTCGCTAGCGCTCACGATGTTGATTAACACTCATAATAGATCTTATAATTGCTTATGTTATTGTTTTTACTGAATGCGTGTCATTTCGAAGCGTAGCGAGAAATCTATTTTTGCGCCCGATTCTTGAACCAATCGACACCATCAGCTTTTTGCAACGACAGATTTCTCACCCTAAACGACGGGGTTCGAAATGACACCCTATTTTTTTCTTCAATTTATTCAATGGTTTAGATTGTAATAAGGTCTAATGATAAGCCTGACAATTATTCCCCGCATCCTTAAAGTGTCGCTCCCGAACTTGCTTCGGGAGCGACGCATTAAGCAAGCCAATCAGGGCGGTTAAGCCCCATGCCCTATGCCCTATGCCCCATGCATCTTTCATTCCGCATTCCACTCCCCACACAAAATCGCGCATATTTTGCGCGGCAGTGCATTAACCGTTATAAATCGGTCAAAATTAGAGCAAGGTAATTTTTTTTGTAATAAACTATAAGTATTTTATTGTTATGCACTTAAGAGTGTTTTTGACCGGTTGGGCAATGTTTGGCACCATAGTTGAAAAAGCCGGGTGAAAGTTGTTCTGCTGTATGTATCGAAAAACGAAAGTTGTTAAACGAAAGGGGACAAAAATGAAAAATTTGACGATGGGTATTCAGATCGTATTGGTAATGATCGGATTATTCTCCACTATGATCGCCCAGGAGTGGGTGCAACAAACCAGCAACACTTTCGAATCCCTTTCAGGCATCTATATGCTCAATGAGACGGAAGGGTGGGTGTGCGGTGACGGCGGTACTCTGCTGCATACGGTTGATGGAGGTGTGAATTGGAGCCCGATTGTCCTGACCAATGAGGATCTCCAGAGTGTTGCCTTCAGGGATGGACTGATCGGGTTGGTGGTGGGAGACAACGGCCTGATCTTCCGTACTGCCGATGGAGGCGTGAACTGGAGCAGCGTGGGCAGTGCCACCGGTTCCCAGTTGCGCGCGGTTTGCTGGGGGGAAGGTGATGTGGTCTGGGCTGCCGGTCGCGACGGGGCAGTGGTGCGCTCCCAGGACAGCGGCGCCAACTGGTCCAATGTCAGCCCTCCTACCGCGGTGCGCTTCCGCACGGTAGCGGCCAGCGGCACCCAGCATGCCTGGGCGGCGGGCGATGACGGCGCCATCTGGGCCAGCAGCGACGGCGGAAACAGTTGGCAGCCCCAGAGCAGCGCTGCCAGCGGCAATCTCCAGGACGCCCAGTTCTTCTCCGCCACCACCGGCTTTCTCTGCGGCAGCAACGACATGTTCCTGCATACCGGCAACGGCGGCCAGGGCTGGACCAGCCGCAACAGCGGCATTGCCTTCGGACTGAATGGCCTGTATTTCCGGGACGAAAACACCG
Source organism: Calditrichia bacterium (assembly GCA_020635015.1). GTDB lineage: Bacteria > Calditrichota > Calditrichia > RBG-13-44-9 > J075 > JACKAP01. The sequence goes on from JACKAP010000006.1 coordinate 12,762, forward strand.
GCTGGACGGTGGGCAGCAATGGCACGGTTTACGCCACGGCGAACGGCGGACAGAACTGGGCGCTGCAGACGACTCCGGTGCTGAACGATCTCAATGATATCTTTTTCGTCAATCCCGGCCGGGGCTGGGCGATTGGGAACGGCGGGGTCATCCTGAGCCGCGGCCCCCTGACCGGCATCGCGGATGACGGCCTGTCGCCTGCCGCCTCCTATGGCCTGGGGCAAAATTATCCCAATCCCTTCAATCCCTCCACCACCATCTCTTTTCGAATTCCCCAGGCGCAGCAGGTGCAGCTGACGGTGTACAACCTGCTGGGGCAGGAGATCGCGGTATTGAAGAATGAAACCATGCCTGCCGGTGAACATCATCTGGTGTTCGATGCCCAACAGCTTACCACCGGAATCTATTTTTATGAGTTACAGGCCGGTGACTACCGGGAACTGCGCCGGATGGTGCTGATGCGCTAAGAAAAATCTGGCTTAGATAAATTTCCGGTTGCTATTTCCGTTTTTATGTTGCTACTTCAAGTCTTGGTAGCATAGCGTCGATGCTTAATTCTGGCACAAAATTTGTCACTTAAAACGGGAAAAATATAGCGTGCCGATAAGCAATAAGGAGTAGAAAGTCTATGAATGTGGCAGTTGAAGCGCCCACGCGCACCAAGGATCCGTTTAAAATATTCATGCGGCTGCTTTATGCTGTGTCGCTGGCGGTGTATGTATACTTTTTGGTAGACGGGATTCAATTTTACGAAGTGCCCCTCCAGGAACGACCTTATCATGAGAGTTACCGGGAGCTGCGCCCGGCCGGCTTCCGCGGTCAGGGATTCGGCATTCTGGGATCAGCCATGATGTTGTTCATGCTGCTCTACAGCGTGCGGAAAAGAACCCGCTGGCTGGGAAACTGGGGCTCCCTCAGCCGCTGGCTGGATGTGCATATCTACTTCGGGATCATGGGGCCGCTGTTCGTAATCCTGCATACCTCTTTTAAAGTCAGCGGGCTGATTGCGGTGAGCTTCTGGTCGATGATCGCAGTGGCCACCAGCGGGGTGCTGGGACGTTACCTCTACCTGCAGATCCCCCGCAATCAACGAGGCGGCGAACTGAGCCTGCAGGAGATTTCCGAGATCGACACTCATTTTAACGAAGAGCTGCGCGATACCCTCAATCTCAGCAGCGACCAGCTCAAGCGGCTGGATGAGTTGATCCGGGAGCGGGTGCAGCAGCATAAAGGGATTTATCCGCACCTCGCTCTCGATGATACTCGACGATCTGTTCCACTTCTTCCGGATTCGCAGCTTGAAAAAGCAATTTGCCCGGGAGCTGTCCCTTACCGAGCCCTACCTCTACCGTGCCGTTCAACTGGCCTGGCGAAAAATTAAGCTGCAGCGGAGAATGCTGCTGCTGAATAAAATACAGCAATTGTTCCACTATTGGCATGTATTCCATAAACCCTTCGCGATCATCATGTATCTCATCATGTTCGTGCATGTCGGGATCGCCGTCTGGCTGGGATACACCTGGATATTTTGAGGCGGATGGGTGAATGAGTTGATGGGGTAATGGGGTTAAGCGCGTATTGCTTGTTGATTTATTGACCCTCTCGACCATTCGATTGCTCACTCGACCATTCTGAATTGCTGATATCATTGACCAGTTGAGGTGCGGTTTGTCTATGTTTGCTGCTGAATTACGACGATTATTCCTGTGGGCCGGAGCGCTGTTGATACTGCCCTTGGCCTACCTCCCGGCACAGCTATCGCCGGGAGATCTCCATCAATCCCACGCATTCCTGGAAGGTCTCAGCAACTGCACCCAGTGCCATTCCGCCGGGGCGCAGATTGCTGTCGAGAACTGCCTGGCCTGTCATACGCTGCTCAAGGCGCGCATTGATGCCGGTAAAGGGACTCCATGCCAATCCGGAATACCGCAAATGCGTCAATTGCCATTCCGATCACCATGGGCGCAATTTTAAGCTTATTCACTGGAAGGAAGGGGAAGAGAACTTCGAACACGGGCTGACCGGATACCAACTGGAAGGGGCCCACGCCAAACTACAGTGCCGCGACTGCCATAAACCGGCCAATATTGCCAACCAAACTGTGCTGCTCGAGAAGAAGAAAAATCTCGAACAGACCTTTCTGGGCCTGCAACAGGATTGCCTCAGTTGTCATCACGACGAACATCGGGGGCAGATGAAAAAAGACTGCCTTAGCTGCCATAATATGGATGCCTGGAAACCCTCGCCGGGATTCGACCACAATAAGACTCGCTTCGTCCTTACCGGCAAACACCGTGATGTGGCCTGCGAAAAATGCCACCCCAGCGTGACCGACAACCGCTTTCCCAATGATCCCTCGTTCCTGAAGTTTGCCGTGGCCAAATTTGCCGCCTGCACCGATTGTCACGAGGATGTGCACAAAGGGCAGTTCGGACTCAATTGCACCAGTTGCCACAGCACCGCAGGATGGAATCAAATTAACGAAGCCCGTTTCAATCACGATAAAACCCGCTTTCCCCTGAAAGGCAAGCATCGCCAGGTGCAATGCGAATCCTGCCATAAACCGGGCCGCCCCCGCCGGGGATTGAAATTTGCCAAGTGCACCGACTGTCACAGCGATTTCCACCAGGGCCAGTTCGCCAAACGGGCCTCGCGGGGGGCCTGCGAGGAGTGCCACAGCGTGGAGGGATATTCCCCCTCAAGCTTCACGCTGGAAAAACATCAGCAAACCGATTATCCCTTGCTGGGCGCCCATCAGGCCATCCCCTGCATCGCCTGTCATGCCGGGGGACCGCGCCAGAAAGGCGCCTCGCGCTCGATGTTGAAGGTCAACCGCTTTACCTTCAGCGGCACCGCCTGCCAGGATTGTCATAAAGATCCACACTTCGGTGAGGTGGATAAATACAAGCAGGCGAAAGGATGCGAGAGCTGTCACGCGGTGGAAAGCTGGCGCCGGGTCAGTTTTGACCACAACCAAACCGGTTTCGAGCTGCGCGACCGCCATGCGGAGATCGCCTGCCGCGACTGCCATAAGCCGGTCGCCGTCGGCACCCCCCGGGAGCATCTGCAGATTCAGGGACTGGCACGCGACTGCCAGAGCTGCCATCAGGATGTGCACCAGGGGCAGTTTGAGCACGCTGCTCTGGTGGGCGGAAAGACCGTGCGTATGACCGATTGCAGCCGCTGCCACAGTGCCTATCGCTGGCAGCCGGATAAGTTTGATCATAACCGTCATTCCCGATTCCCCCTGGAGGGAGGACACGAGAAAGTGCCCTGCCAGGATTGCCATCCCAAAGCGGAGCGGAATGGAGCGGTATTTGCTGTTTATAAACCGCTTGGAACCGAATGCAGCAATTGCCATGGAAAGTAATAATGGTAAATGCTGAGTGGTAAATGATCAATTGTGAATGGGATGATGGGTGGATGGGTAAGTAGAGGGGTTTTGATTTTTGAGTAGTTTCCCATTCACCCATCCACTCATCATCCCATATACAAGAACTATACCCCAACAGCGAGAATAGATATGGGTAAAATCTTTACACTTTTTGGATTGTTCTTCCTTCTGAGCACCGCATTGCTGGCCCAGAACGGCAGCCAAAATCCTCATGGGGAAATTAAATGGGACTGCCAGACCTGCCATACCACCGATTCCTGGCGGCAGATGCGGTCTCCCTTGCCGTTCCGGCATGAGGATACCGGCTTTCCGCTGATCGGCGAACATAAATTTGCCGAATGCGCCAGTTGCCATACCAGCCTGAAATTCGCGCAGGTGGGCACTGCCTGCGCCGACTGCCACAGTGATGTGCACCGCGGACAGTTCGGGGTCGACTGCCAGAGCTGTCATACTTCCGATAGCTGGCAGAATCAGCAGGAGATCTTCGAGATCCATGCCTCCCGGGGCTTCCCGCTCAGCGGGGTGCATGCCATCGCCGACTGCCAGTCCTGCCACGTCAACGAGCAGCAGAACGAATTCACCATGACCGGGGTAAATTGCTACGACTGCCACCTGTCCGATTTTGCCCTGAGCCTCAATCCCAATCACGCCCAGGCGAACTTTACCCTGGATTGCCAGAGTTGCCACGTGCAATCGGCCCTGCGCTGGGTGGCGCCGGAATACGAGCATACCGAACGGTTCGAGCTGCGCGGGGCGCATATCGAGACGGATTGCAACAGTTGCCACGTCAGCAGCTATTTCGGCACCGACAACCAGTGCTATAGCTGTCATGCCGATGCCTATAACGCCACCACCGCGCCGGCCCATGCCGCGGCGGGATTTCCCACCGACTGCGCCTTCTGTCACGGTGAGGTGCAGTGGGAAGGCGCAGAGTTCGATCACCTCAGCCAGAGCGGCTTCGCCCTCAACGGGGCCCACGCTACTACCGATTGCAGCAGCTGCCACGTCGATAACCAGTTCAGCGGGCTGCCCCGGGATTGCTTCGGCTGCCACCAGAGCGACTTCCAGGCTACCGACAACCCGGATCACGAAACCGGCGGATTTCCAACCGACTGTATGATGTGCCACACCGAAGACGATTGGTCGCCGGCCCTGTTCGATCACAACCTGACCGAATTCCCCCTCACCGGGGCGCACACGGTCGTGATCTGTGAGGATTGCCACGACAACGGCCAGTACGTCGCTATCCCCACCGAGTGCTTTTCCTGCCATGAAGGCGATTTTAATGCGACGGAAGACCCCAATCACGTGGCCAACAACTTTAACCAGGACTGCACCGAATGCCACACCACCGACGCCTGGTCGCCGGCCACCTTCGATCACAACAATACCCAGTTCCCGCTGACCGGGGCCCATATTCCGCTGGAATGCCTCGCCTGTCATGATCAGGGGTACACCAACACCCCGCTGGAATGTTATGCCTGTCATGAAGATGATTACGTCTCGGTGCTGGATCCCAATCACGTGGTCAATAATTTCAATCAGGATTGTACCGAATGTCACAACACCAGCGACTGGGGCGACGTGCTGTTCGATCACAACAACACCGGTTTCCCGCTGACCGGGGCGCACGTGCCGCTGAACTGCATCGAATGCCACGATCAGGGCTATACCAATACCCCAACCGCCTGCTTCTCCTGTCACGAAGATGATTTCAACTCGGTGCAGGATCCCAATCACGTGGCCAACAATTTCAGTCACGAGTGCCTGGATTGCCACAACACCAGCGACTGGGGCGACGTGCTGTTCGATCACAACAACACCGGGTTCCCGCTGACCGGCGCGCACGTGCCGCTGAACTGCATCGAATGCCACGATCAGGGCTATACCAATACCCCAACCGCCTGCTTCTCCTGTCACGAAGATGATTTCAACTCGGTGCAGGATCCCAATCACGTGGCCAACAATTTCAGCCACGAGTGCCTGGATTGCCACAACACCAGCGACTGGGACGACGTGCTGTTCGATCACAACAACACCGGGTTCCCGCTGACCGGAGCGCACGTGCCGCTGAACTGCATCGAATGCCACGATCAGGGCTATACCAATACCCCGACGGCCTGCTTCTCCTGTCACGAAGATGATTTCAACTCGGTGCAGGATCCCAATCACGTGGCCAACAATTTCAGTCACGAGTGCCTGGATTGCCACAACACCAGCGACTGGGACGACGTGCTGTTCGATCACAACAACACCGGGTTCCCGCTGACCGGAGCGCACGTGCCGCTGAACTGCATCGAATGCCACGATCAGGGCTATACCAATACGCCGACCGCCTGCTTCTCCTGTCACGAAGATGATTTCAACTCGGTGCAGGATCCCAATCACGTGGCCAACAATTTCAGTCACGAGTGCCTGGAGTGCCACAACACCAGCGATTGGGACGATGTGCTCTTCGATCACAACAACACCGGTTTCCCGCTGACCGGAGCGCACGTGCCGCTGAACTGCATCGAATGCCACGACCAGGGCTATACCAATACCCCGACCGCCTGCTTCTCCTGCCATGAGGATGATTTCAACTCGGTGCAGGATCCCAATCACGTGGCCAACAACTTCAGCCACGAGTGTCTGGAGTGCCACAACACCAGCGATTGGGACGATGTGCTGTTCGATCACAACAACACCGGGTTCCCGCTGACCGGAGCGCACGTGCCGCTGAACTGCATCCAGTGCCACGATCAGGCTGAACTGCATCCAGTGCCACGAGGATGATTTCAACTCGGTGCAGGACCCCATCACGTGGCAATTCAGCCACGAGTGTCTGGAGTGCCACCGGATGGAATGTTATCACCAACACCGCCATGACCGGAGCGGCTGAACTGCATCCAGTGATACCAATACGCCGGTGGAATGTTATGCCTGCCATGAGGATGATTATGTGACGGTGCAGGACCCCAATCACGTGACCAACAACTTTAGCCAGGATTGCACCGAATGCCATAGCACCTCCGGCTGGTCGCCTTCGATCTTCGATCATAACAACACCGGTTTCCCGCTGACCGGGTCGCACGTGCCGCTGAACTGCCTGGATTGCCATGCCAACGGCTATACCGGCACCCCGATTGAGTGCTTTGCCTGTCACCAGGATGATTATAACGCCACCACCAATCCCAATCACCTGGCGGCCGGATTCCCGACGGAGTGCGAGACCTGTCACAGCACTTCCAACTGGAACAATACGACCTGGAATCACGATTTCCCGATTTATTCCGGCAGTCACCAGGGAGAATGGGATGTCTGCGCCGATTGCCATGTGCAGCCGAATAATTTTGCGATATTCGAGTGTATTTTCTGTCATGAACATAATCAGAATGATATGGATGATGAACATCAAGGCGTGTCCGGTTATGTTTACCAGAGTAGCGCCTGTTACAGCTGCCATCCCGATGGGGAAGAGCATCCGTTCAATCCATTCGAAAAACTCGACCGGGTGAGATGATAGTGGTCAGTGGTCAGTGGTCAGTTTTCAGTGATCAGTTGTCAGTCGTTTGTAGTGATCAGTCGCGACTGATCAGTTTGTCAATCATTGGTAATTGATTATTGGTCAATATCTTCGTTGCAAAATAGAAAGCTTCTGAGCAAAATGAATGTAAAGTTTCTGACATTTTTATGCATCCTATTGATCGGCACCAGCCTGTGGGCGCAGAGTGGCCGGCAGAATCCCCACGGCGATATCAAGTGGGATTGCCAGGACTGCCACTCCACCGAGGCCTGGCATCAGATGCGCTCGCCGTTGCCGTTCCGGCACGAGGAGACGGGCTTTTCGCTGATTGGGGAGCACAAATTTATCGATTGTGCCAGTTGTCATACCAGCCTCACCTTCGCCCGGGTGGCAACCGCTTGCGCCGATTGCCACAGCGACGTGCACCGCGGGGAGTTCGGCAACGATTGCCAGAGCTGCCATACCCCTGCCGGCTGGCAGGATCAGCAAGCAATTCTGGAGATCCATGCGTCCCGGGGCTTTCCATTGAGCGGGGTGCATGCGGTAGCCGATTGCCAGGCCTGCCATGTCCGGGAGCAGCAGAACGAGTTCACCATGACCGGTGTGAACTGCTACGACTGCCACCTGTCCGATTTCGCTCTGAGCCTCAACCCCAACCATGCCCAGGCCAGCTTCAGCCTGGATTGCCAGAACTGCCATGTGCCCTCAGCGGTGCGCTGGATTGCCCCGGAATATGCCCATACCGAGAAGTTCGAGCTGCGCGGGGCCCATCTGCAGACCGACTGCAACAGTTGTCATACCAGCAGCTATGTCGGTACTCCCGGCGAGTGCTTCAGTTGTCATGCCGATGCTTATAATGCCACCACCTCGCCGGATCACGCCGTGCTCGGATTTTCTACCGATTGCGCCGTCTGTCATAATGAGGTGCGCTGGGAGGATGCGGTCTTCGATCACCTTGGGGAGAGCGGCTTTGCGCTCAATGGCGCCCATGCCGAGGCTGCCTGCATCAGCTGCCACGTGGACAACCAGTTCAGCGGTCTGCCCCGGGACTGCTACGGATGCCACCAGAGCGACTACCAGGCGACCATCAGTCCGAATCACGTGAGCGGGGATTTTCCCACCGATTGTTCGATGTGCCACAGCGAGGCATCCTGGTCGCCGGCGACCTTCGATCACAATCTGACCGATTTCCCGCTGACCGGCGCGCATCAGACGGTGGGCTGTGAGGATTGCCATGACGGCGGGCAGTTCGTGGCCATTCCGACTGACTGTTTCTCCTGCCATGAAGGCGATTACAACGGTGTCAGCGATCCCAACCATGTCGCCAATAATTTCAGCCAGGATTGCACCGAGTGTCACAATACCGCTGCCTGGTCGCCGGCGGTCTTCGACCACAACAATACGGCTTTCCCGCTGACCGGTGCGCATGTTTCTGTGAACTGCCTCGACTGCCATGGCGGCGGTTACAGCGGTACACCGGTGGAATGTTTCGCCTGTCACCAGGATGATTATAATAGCACCAATGATCCCAACCACCAGGCCGCTGGTTTCCCGACCGAATGCGAATCCTGTCACAGCACCGCCAATTGGGAGGATACCACCTGGGATCATGACGGGCAGTATTTCCCGATCTATTCCGGCGAGCATCGCAACGAATGGGACACCTGCGCCGATTGCCATGTGCAGGCGGGCAATTATAACGTGTTCGAATGCATCTTCTGCCATGCCCATAATGAGAACGAGATGAATAGCGAACACGATGACGTATCCAATTATGTCTATCTCAGCAGCGCCTGCTTCGACTGCCACCCCGACGGTCGCGAGCGGCCGATGGTCAATCCATTCCAGAAACTCGACCGGGTGAGGTGAACTTGATGGGCATCGTCTTTACTCATCAACCCATTATCCCATTATCCCATAAACGAGGTTGTTTCAAAAATCTTCAGGAATGCATAATGAACAAATCTCTCTTCTTCCTCATACTGGCGCTGGCGACCATGTTATTGGCGCAGGAACAAGACAAACAGACCCGCTTCCCGGTGAAGTATCTTTCCGCTGAGTATGTCTATCTCGACGGAGGAAAAGCCAAGGGGCTGAATCCCGGCGACCAGCTGGCCGTGGTGCGCGGCAAAGACCGGGTGATCGCCAAGATCGAGGTGGTGTTTGCCGCCGATTTTTCGGCGTCCTGCAAAGTCGTTTTTTCCCGTGAAGATATTAAACCGGGAGATGTGGCGATGCTGATTGAGCAGAAACCGGAAACGCCGGCAGAGGCGCCCGAGCCGGAAGCGACCGAGGAGCCGTCTGTGGCATCGGACGCGCCGGCGCCGAAGCCCGCGGAAGCCCGGAAATCTCAAAAATCTGCCCGGGTCAGCGGCAGCGCTTCGCTGCAATATTTCCATTTGAATGACTTAACCGGCGCGGGCCTGGATTTTTCGCAGCCGACCTTCCGGATCAGCTTGCGGGCAAGGGACCTGTGGGGCAAAGACTATCAGTTTCGCCTGCGCACCCGCACCCGCTATAACCAACGGGCGCGCCGCCTGGGCAGTGAGGCGCCCCGCGATGAGTTTCGTAACCGCATCTATGAACTGTCCTTCAGTTTTGAGAATGACGAAGCCCGCTTCAATTACCAGTTCGGAAGAATCTTCTCCCGCTACATGAGCGGGGTGGGCTACATCGACGGGGTGCAGATCCAGCACAACTTCTCCCCGGTGTTCCGCATAGGCATCCTCGGCGGCACCCAGCCGGACTGGCGCGATTCCAATTTTCAAACCAAATACCGAAAGTATGGCCTTTATTTCAACTACCGCAAAGGCGACTACCAGTCTCAGCGCTTTGAGAGCACCCTGGCGGCGGCGGCACAATACTATACCTCGACCGTCAGCCGGGAATATCTCTATTTGCAGAACAATTACAGTCTTGGCACCCGCTTCAATCTTTACCAAAGTGCTGAGATGGATATCAATCGCGGCTGGCGCAAGCAGAAAAGCGGCGGGCGGGGAATGGTGCTGTCCAACCTGTTTATCTCCGGGCGCTATCAGGTTTCCCAACCCCTGACCCTGGGTCTGACTTTCGACAACCGGCAGAATTATTGGACCTACGAGATTCAATCCCTGGCCGACAGCCTGTTTGATGACGCCCTGCGCACCGGGCTGCGCGCCAACCTCTCGCTGCGTCTGCCCGGGAATACCAATCTGTTCGCCAACGGCGGCTTCCGCAAGCGGGAGAGCGACAAGGAGGCGACTTATTCGTATACCGGCGGATTGAACAAATCCAATTTCCTGATCCGGCGGATGGCGCTGAATTTCAGCTATGCCGGTTTTTCCAACCTGTTTAGCGACGGGCACAATACCACGCTCCGGCTGAGCCAGGGATTCCTTCCCGGCCATCGCCTGGAAGTGGCCTATGGGCAATATGCCTACCGCATCGACAGTATCAACCAATCACGTAACAACCAGTGGGTGCGCGCCAATACCTATCTGGCGCTGCTGCGGCACTGGTTTTTTTCCGGAATGTATGAATACGACTGGGGTGAAGATCTGGAAGGGACGCGAATGTATTTGGAATTGGGGTACCGCTTTTAGGAATCGAATACGGAGTTAACATACGGAGGGAAAACGCAATGGAGGCGTTTTTTATTTACGAGCTCACCCTGGTGCTCGGTCTGGCTATTTTTACCGGTTATTTTGTCAAATTTCACCGCCGCCGGCAGACCTACCGCATGCGGCTGGAAGATATCCGTCCCACCTATCGCGACCGGCCCCTGGCCCAGCATCCGATCATTGATGAGACGCTCTGCCTGGGGTGCGGCTCCTGCGCGGAGGTCTGCCCGGAGGGTGAAGTGCTGGGCGTGATTCACGGCAAAGCCCAATTGATTGACCCGGTCAGTTGCGTGGGACACGGTGAATGTGCGAAGGTCTGCCCGGTCTCGGCGATCACGATTGGGATGCCCGACCGGCAGTTGCGGGCGGATCTGCCGCTGATCGACGAATGGCAGCAAACCAACGTATCCCGGCTGTACATCACCGGCGAACTGGGAGGAATTTCCCTGATTCGCAATGCCATCGAGCAGGGCAAAACCGCCGTTGCGCATATTGCTTCCAATCCGCACCGTTCAACCGATGAACGGGTGCAGGATGTGGTGATCATTGGCGCCGGGCCGGCCGGCATCTCCGCCGCCCTGGCTGCTGAGCAGCACAAGCTCTCCTACCTGGTGCTGGAGCAACAGGAGGCCGGAGGCACCATTCGCCATTTCCCCCGCCAGAAGCTGGTGATGAACCGCCCGGTGTCGCTCCCGCTCTATGGCAAGCTTAAGCGCACCGAATACACCAAGGAAGAAATCCTGAAGATATTTGAAGATATCGTGGCGCGCTATCAGCTGAACATCATCACCTCACAAAAGGTCTCGCTGGTACGTAAGGAGAAAAAGCTCTTCCGGGTGGTCAGCGGCAATAGCACCTACTGGGCAAGGCATGTCGTGCTGGCCCTGGGACGGCGCGGCACGCCCAACAAGCTGAATGTTCCCGGCGAAGCGCAGCCCAAAGTGGCTTATCAACTGACCGACGCCCGCTATTACCAGGGCAACGACCTGCTGGTGGTGGGGGGGGGAGACAGCGCCGTGGAAGCGGCGATCGCCCTGGCCCGCCAGCAGAACAATACCGTGACGATCTCCTACCGCAAGGAGCGTTTCTACCGGATCAAACGCCGCAATGCGGAGTTGCTGGAAACGTTTATCGCGTCGGGACAGATTATTCCCGTCTTCAACTCCCAGGTACGAGAGATCGCTAAAGCGTGGGTGGTCCTGGATACCCCGGCAGGCGCATTGCAAATCGACAATGACTATGTGTTCGTATGTATCGGCGGCACCATGCCTTTCGGGATGCTGCGCGGGGCGGGGGTTCAATTTGGAGGTGAGGCTTAATCTTTTGGCCACGAATTGACGCGAATGGGCACGAATATTTTTGCCACAGAGACACAGAGGGCACGGTTATCAGTTATCAGTTATCAGTTATCAGTTATCAGTTGTCAGTTTTAATCACATCCCCGGGTGCTGTCATTGCGAGCCGCGTATTTTGCGGCGCGGCAATCTCCCGGTGGCCGCTTCCAACGTAACTGCAGATGGATGCACCTCGCAGGAGATTGCTTCGGCATAAAACGCTTCGCAATGACAGCATGAATTATAATTTGGAGCATAGCGCGTAACATGAGTTTTTAAGTAGTGTTCAGTCTTTCTTTAGCTGGCAGTTGGCTGTTGGTTCATCCGTGTTCATCCTGTTCATCCGTGGCAAAAATATTCGTGTCAATTCGTGGCAAAAAAAAACGGCGGCACCATCCGGCGCCGCCGCTCTGAAGCAGTTGTATATATTTTGTGCTTTACTTGGTCATGGTCATTTTTCGCACCAGGCGCTGGCCGTCGAACTGAACTTCCGCGAAGTAAACACCGGAAGGGCTGGTTTGGCCGTTGTTGTCGCGGCCGTTCCAGCGAACCGAATGCAGACCGGTTTGCAGATAATTCTGGGTCAAATTACGCACCACTTGACCGCGGATGTTGTAAACCGTTACATTAACCATTCCCGGCTGCGGCAGGGAAAAGCGAATGGTGGTTTCCGGGTTGAAGGGGTTGGGATGGTTGGGATAAAGATCGAACTGGCGCACCGGGTGGGAGCTCACCGGCGGTTCGGTGCCGCTCACCGCATCGATCACCACGGTCAAAGAATCCCACATCTTGTCCGGCCGGCGGAACCCGGCGTTGATCAGATAGCGTCCCGCTTCCGGCGCCGTCAGCACGAAGGGGTTGTTGTCGGTGGAGTTTTCCACTGCGACCACCTGACCGTTTTGATCGACCAACTCCCCGGCCACGCTTCTGCCCGGCGTGACGCCTTCGATGGTGATCTCTACCGCCAGGCCGCCCAATTGGGTGACGTTGGCGATGATCCCATCCTGGTAATCATGGCAGGCCAATACATCGCCGGAACTGGTGCATCCCGGGTTTGAACCGTTGTCATTGGGGTTGGAGATCAAGAGCGAATAAGAACCTAACGATACGACGAACATGACGCTTAGTAATAAAAATAACTTCCGCATAACAACTCCTTTTAAAGTTAGATGGTACTTCTGTTAATGATAGCGGAACATTAAACAACTGACGTGCCAACATTGCTCAAGAGGCGATTATCCCTATTTTTTCGATCATAAAAAATGTTGCAAAGCTATAAGTAAAGCCTATGCGTTTGATAGGCGGGGTAGGGAATTGCAGGGTATTTCGAAAAAAAATACGAGATTGTTTGTGAAAGCTATCCTTTATTTCAATTTGTATAGTTATTTTACATTGTGCCAAGGTTGCTGTTTTGATGCTGAAGAGGAGAGAAAGCTGTGGAGTCCTTGTTGATTTATGTCGTAACGGCTGTACTGATGATTGTGATATTTTTACCTTATTTTCTCAAATTCCGTAAGCAGCAAAAGGCGGATATCAGCCGCCGCGCCGAGGCGGAAAGCCTGGGGATTATCCGCCCCCAATCCCAATATCCCATGATCGACCAGGCCAGGTGCATCGGCTGCGGCTCCTGTGTGGCGGCCTGCCCGGAGGATGATGTGCTGGGGGTGGTTTTTGGAAAAGCGGTGATCATCAACGGCATCCGCTGTGTGGGGCACGGTCACTGCGAAAAAGCCTGCCCGGTATCCGCCATCAAGGTGGGGCTGGGGGATATCACCACCCGCGATGATATTCCGATCACCGATTCCTACCACCAGAGTAATGTAGAAGGGCTTTACGTGATCGGAGAACTGGGAGGGCTTTCCCTGATCCGCAACGCCATCCGCCAGGGACGCACCGCCATCGAAAAAATTGCCCTGGATCCGATCCGGATCACCGAAGGAGAGATCAAAGATGTGATCATCGTCGGTGCCGGCCCGGCCGGGCTTACTGCGGCATTGTCCTGCATCCAGCATAAGCTGAGCTATCTCGTGCTGGACCAGCAGGGGCCGGGAGGCACCATTCTGCAATATCCCCGCCGCAAGCTGGTGATGACCCACCCGGTGGAGATCCCCCTCTACGGCTGGCTGCGCAATACTGAGTATACCAAAGAGCAGTTGCTGGACATCTGGGAGGCCGCGATTGAAAAGTTCGACCTGGAGATCCTCAATCATCATAAAGTGAATACGGTCAAAAAGGACGGGGAGATCTTCCGGGTCGTTACCGAAAAAGGCGATTTCTACGCCCACTCGGTGGTGCTGGCGATGGGCCGCCGCGGCATCCCCCGCAAACTCAACGTGCCCGGCGAGGAGATGCCGAAGGTGATGTACCAGTTGATCGACGCCCAGGCCTATAATGGCAACCACCTGCTGGTGGTCGGCGGCGGCGACAGCGCGGTGGAGGCGGCTATCGGCCTGGCCCGGCAAAAGGGCAACCAGGTGACGATCTCCTACCGCAAGCATCAATTCTTCCGCATCAAGAAGAAAAATGAAGAACGCATCGGGCGGCTGATCAAAGAACGCAAGATCCAGCCGGTATTCGACTCCAATGTGCTGGAAATTGCGCCGGATGCGGTAAAGCTGCGCCGCCATGAGGAGGTACTGCAGATCCCCAATGAATTCGTCTTTGTGTTTGCCGGAGGCATCCCGCCATTTAAGATGATGAAGGAGATGGGAATCCGGTTTGGCGGAGAAACCCGGGCGTGGACGCAGGAGTGAGGATAAACGATACGCTCAGACTGAGGACGGTGTAATGCGGAGAATCTTTGCATGGGGCAAGGCGCATGGGGCATGGTGTATTACCGTGCGGGTGTCGGAACATGCGCTTGTATATTGCGGCGCCATGCACCATGCCCTTTGCCCCATGCAGTAAAACTTTACACAGTGCTCAATATGAGCGAAAGCATAGAGGAGTGAGTATGTACATTGAGAAGGCTTATGAGGGGCGGAATGAGACCTGGCGCTATTTGGTGACGATGGTGCTGGTGATTGTGGTTTTTTTTGTGGGGCATATCCCGGTGTTTGCCTACCTGTTTTCCGCCGGGCCGAATATTTCTGAAACGGCGCTGAGCAAGCTGGATTTCCGGGCGCTGGGATTGGATCCCAATATCGGCCTGGCCCTGACGCTGCTGCCCTTTGCGCTTGGTTTTGCGGCGCTCCTGGGCGCGATTGTGGTGATTCACCAACGTTCGGTCAAAAGCGCGTTGACTGCCCGGGGGCGCTTTGACTGGGGGCGCTTTTTTATGGCCGCCGGCCTGTGGCTGGCGCTGACCGCCTGCATGGAACTGGTGATGTACGGCCTTAATCCGGATAATTATGTGTTTCAATTGAACTGGGAAGGATTTCTGCCGCTACTGGCCGTTTCCTTGATTATGCTGCCTTTGCAGACCAGCTTCGAGGAACTGCTGATGCGCGGTTATTTGATGCAGGGCCTGGGGATCTGGGTCAAGTTCCGCTGGAGCCCGCTGCTGATTACCTCGCTGCTCTTCGGCTGGATGCATGGCATGAACCCGGAAGTAGAGGAGTTCGGTTTCGGGCTGATGATGGTCTATTATGTCGGCGTGGGCCTGGTGCTGGGGATCTGCACCCTGATGGATGATGGCCTGGAGCTGGCCTTCGGCTTTCACGCGATCAACAATATCTACAGCGCCACTTTGGTCACTTTCGAAGGATCGGCGCTGCAGACCGATGCCCTGTTCCGTCTGAAGTCCCTTGATCCGCTGCTGATGCTGG
The DNA here is from genome assembly GCA_020635015.1 of Calditrichia bacterium. GTDB lineage: Bacteria > Calditrichota > Calditrichia > RBG-13-44-9 > J075 > JACKAP01. Next base: position 28,361 of record JACKAP010000006.1, read on the forward strand.
GCGGCTGGGCGCTGACCGCGGTGATCTTCCTGCTGTTGCTGAGCCGCAAATATCAGTGGGGCAGTTGGAACAAATTGCTGGCGCAGATCGAAGAACCCCCGCCCGCGGAAAATCTCGCCGCTGAAGCGGCTGGCGAAACACGACCGTAATGCGTATTAAGACTCACGCAAAGGCGCAAAGCCGCAGAGTAGCCGCAAAGCAATAATTAAGGTTTCCCTTTGCGAATCTTTGCGCCTCCGCGTCTTTGCGTGATAAATATTCAGCACGTAGTGTATTCCGGAATCAGCCGCCCCAGCGCCCGGAGCAGGGTATCGACTTCCGCCCGGGTGTTGTATCCCTGGATCGAGATTCTCAGAAACTGCTGTGCTCCCATTTCTTGCACCGGTATTTCGATTCCATATTCCTCGTACAGCCGCGTTTTTAATGCCGCCCCATCCCCCGGCGGCAGCAGATGGGCGGCCATCTGGCAAATCCACTCCGGGTCTTCCGGGCAGATGGCCGGAAGGCCGAGGATCTTCAGAATTTCCCGCCGGGCATATACCAACAGCTCATAACAGTATTCCTGAACGTTATCCCAATTATAGTCTTTCCGGAATTGGATCGCTGCCGGCACGCTGAGGTAGGCGGCGATGTCCCGCGTTCCCTGAAATTCGTTGGCGGCGATGAAGGGTGAGGCGCTGAGCGACATGTTGCGCCAACTGACCACCAGCGGCTCGAGCAGCGGCTGCACCTCAGGGCGGGCGTAGAGGAAGGCGGCGCCTTTAGGCGACATCAGCCATTTGTGGCAGTTGCCGGCGTAAAAATCCGCTCCCAGCGCTTCCAGGTCGAGCGGCACCTGTCCCGGGGCATGGGCGCCGTCGATCACAGTGAGGATACCCCGCTCCCGGGCGCGCCGGATCAACGGCGCAATGGGAAAGATCAACCCGGTGGGAGAGGTGATGTGGCTGATGAAAAGCACCCGGGTGCGCTCGCTGACCCCCTGCCATATCGTCTCGATGACCTCTTCTGCCGAGCGGATCGGCAGCGAAATGGTCGGGCGCACATAGCGGCAGCCGCGCTTGCTGCAGACAAATTCCCAGGTCTGGTCCAGAGCACCGTACTCGTGATTGTTGCTGAGGATCTCATCGCCGGGTCCCAGCGGCAGGGAGCGGGCCACGATGTTCAGGGCGGTGGTGGCGTTGGTCGTATAAAAAAGATTTTCCTGCCCGGTGCCCAGGAATGCGGCCAGAACACCGCGCGCTTCCTCCATCAGAGCACCAAAGCGCCGCCCGAGAAATTCTACCGGCTGGCGCTCCAGCTCCCGCTGCCAATCTTGATAGACCTCAAACACCGGCCGGGGACAGGCCCCGAAGGACCCGTGATTGAAAAAAATGATATTGGGATCGATCAGGAACAAATCGCGCAAATTGGCTAGATGCATTGTTTCCTCCGGTAGGTGATTCGCCTCAGTATGTTGTTGGTTGTTGGTCATTGGCTATTGGTAACAACCAACAACCAACAACCAACAACCAACAAATTTAATCCTCAGTTGTCAGATATCAGTGAAAATATTCGTGTTTATTTGCGTAAATTCGTGGCTCCAAAAAAAAAACCGTGTAATCCGTGGATTCAAAAATCAATCCTTTCGATTCTTACGAAAACCACTGCCCATTTGCAAAATATTTTTTCTTTTATTTTATCAACCAGCCCTACTATCATCCATCCAGCATCCCCAATTCCGCACTCCGCATTCCGCACTCCGCATTCGCACCCACCGTCATCAATTCCTCCCAACGCGTCGTATATCCCGGCGAGAGTCGCTCCTGGCGCAGTCCCCAGCTTTTTGCAAATCCCTGCACCGCAAACTGCAGCGTGTCGCGGCCCATACGGTGATTGAGGCGGTCGGCCACCTCCATCAGACGGCGGTGCTTTTCGCGGTCAACTGTGTCGAAGAGGCTGCCCTGCACCGTTTCGGCCGGCACGATGCCCGTCGCCAGCACGCCGGCCTTTTTGTAGCGATGGCCGGAACGATAGATCCGCTTCAAACCACTCAGGGCATAGCGAATGAGTTCCGGGGTGCTGTTGCTGGCTACCGGCAGTTGCAGTGTCTGGCAATGGTTGTATTGCGGCTCCTCCGGTTTGAAGGGATTGGTATGAATAAAAACGGATACCAAATTGGTATGCGAATTTTGCCGGCGCAGTTTCTCCGCGCAGCGGGCGGCAAAGGTGGCCACCGCTTCTTCCAAGAGTTGATAACTTTCCACTGGCGTACCGAAGGAACGCGAGGTGCAGATATTCTTCTTGGCCGGAGGCGCCGTTTCCAGCGCCAGGCAGGAGACGCCGCGCAGTTCCTGCACCAGGCGCAGCCCCACAATGGTCAGATGTTGTTTAATCCAGGCATCATTTGCCTGGCGGAGCTGGCCGGCACTAAAGATTCCGTGACGGTTGAGGAATTTGCAATACTGGCCGCCGATACCCCAGACATCTTCTACCGGAAATGTTTCCAGAACCGCCTCAATTTGCTCTGCATTTTCCAGTACAAAGACACCATCCGCCGTTTGTTTTTTGGCGATGCGATTGGCAGCCTTGGCCAGGGTTTTGGTGGGGGCAATGCCGATCGAGACCGGAATACCGGTCCACTGAATTACCGTGCGGCGCAGCTCGGCGGCGAAGCGGGGGAGGGCAGGGGGGGCGATGCCGCGCAGATCGAGGAAGGCCTCGTCGATGGAATAGATCTCGATCGCCGGGGCAAATGCCGCCAGGGTATTCATCACCCGCTCGGACATGTCGCCGTAGAGGGCGTAGTTGGAGAGAACACCGCCACCCGGTGGCGGTCGATCAGCGCCTGCTTCTGGAAGGCCGGCTCGCCCATGCGGAAGCCGAGCGCCTTGGCCTCGTTAGAGCGGGCCACCACGCAGCCGTCGTTGTTGGAGAGCACGATCACCGCCCGTCCGGCCAGTCGAGGCGCGAACACCCGCTCGCAGGAGGCGTAAAAATTGTTGCAGTCGACCAGCGCGAACATCGCCGCCTCAGGTTTTGTGGATCACGTAGGGCACCACCCCCCAGACCTGGAAATCCATCTCCGCGGTGACGGGTAGGGGAGGGTAGTCGGGATGCTCGGCATGGAGGAAGATCTGCCCGCCCTGCTTGCGGAAGCGCTTCACCGAAAATTCCCCGTTGAGCACGCAGACGATGATGTCGTTCTGTTTCGGGGTCAGCGCCCGGTCGACGATCAGGATATCCCCGCTGAAGATGCCCGCACCTTCCATCGAATGGCCTTCCACCCGCACGAAGAAGGTGGCGGAGGGGTGCTTGATCAGCAGTTGGTTGAGATCGAGCTTCTGCTCCAGGTAATCATCCGCCGGAGAGGGAAAGCCGGCGCACACCCGGGTGGCGTAGATCGGGATCCCCGGCGCCGGCCCCCGCACCAGGCGGTAGAGGGTAAATTGATCCATTCCCTGCAATTTTTTTAGGACGAGTCCTTTCATCTGCACCTCTGTTTAGTTTTATTTTCAATAAAAATAATAATTTATGGATGTATTTTGCAATATTTTTTTATTAAAATCTGATGGCCGACGGCATCAAGATGATGAAGGGAAAGTAGAGGAAAAATCGGGCTTATTTTATTATTGAAATCCTGATAGAGTTAAACTAACTTCCAAGGCTTAAACGATCAATCCTTACTTACATAATTCTCAGAATGAGTTCGTTATGACAACAGTTACCGATGATCTAGAAAGTTATATTTCAAATGCCGTATCTCGTTACTGGCAGAGCCGGAAACTGCAAAAAGAAAAACAAACACATCGCGGTGTCTCTGATACAGGCCTGAGGAGTGCAGTTACTGGCGGTGCCCAAATGGATGGCTTTATTGATCTTTTTACAAAAATAATTGTGGAAGCAGGAATGAGCGAGCGATTCGTTTTCAAAAAACGTATGCTCGAGCTACCAGGTTTTTTTAGACCAACGAAGGAATGGGATTTGCTCGTTATCAAAGATGATCATTTAGTTGCAGCAATTGAGGCAAAGTCACAAGTCGGCCCTTCTTTTGGAAACAACTTCAACAATCGAACCGAAGAGGCTATGGGTAGCGCAGTGGATCTGTGGACGGCATATCGTGAAGGTGCATTCAATGGCGGGGTTCAACCTTTTATCGGATACTTTTTTATGCTGGAAGACTGTGATAAGTCAACTCGCCCGGTTAAGGTTAAAGAGCCGCATTTTAAAGCCTTCCCTGAGTTCGTGGGAGCTTCATATATGAAAAGATATGAAATTTTTTGCCGCAAACTTGTTCTGGAACGTCATTATACGGCAGCATGCTTTATAACCTCTCAAAGTGAAACAGGCCTTAACGGTGCTTATAACGAACCTGCAAATGATCTTTCTACGAAGCTTTTTTTCAGATCTCTCATATCCCACATCGGAGCATTTGTATGAAACATATTGATGGCAGAACTTTGCAAAGACTAATTAATTGCGATGCAAGGGATCTAGGTTTTTTGGATGATGAATCGATACATCTCGTTGTTACTTCGCCGCCTTACTGGAATTTAAAACGCTATCATGAGAATCCGGAACAATTGGGTCACATTGATGACTATGAATTATTTTTAAATGAACTCGAAAAAGTATGGAAAGAAGTTTTCCGGGTATTAGTTCCAGGCGGTAGATTAGTTTGTGTTGTCGGAGATGTATGCGTTTCAAGAAAAAAATTCGGGCGACATCTTGTATTTCCCTTACATGCGGATATCTGTGTTTCATGTAGGAAAATTGGGTTTGATAATCTTAATCCCATTATTTGGCACAAAATCTCAAACGCAAATTTTGAAGTCGATAACGGCACGAAGTTTTTAGGAAAACCCTATGAACCGAATGCAATCATTAAAAATGATATGGAATTTATCTTAATGCAGAGAAAACCCGGTGGTTATCGTAAACCGACTGATGAGCAAAGAAAGTTAAGCAAAATTGCAAAGAAGGATTTTGACGTTTGGTTTCAACAGATATGGAAAATTACCGGTGCTTCAACGAAAATCCATCCTGCCCCATTTCCGCTAGAACTTGCAAATCGTTTGGTAAGAATGTTTTCATTTCATGGTGATACTGTCCTCGATCCCTTTTGCGGTAGCGGCACGACAATGATTGCGGCTTTAAGGAATGGCAGGAATAGCATCGGGATAGATATTGAACCTGAGTATTGCCGTATTGCAGCACGATACCTGAAAAAGGAGAGCGGTGATTTCTTTGTAAATGCAGAATTAAAATTCGAGAAAATATCCGATACTCATTCAGGGCGAATGTATATTTGTGAGGATCCGACACTTTATAAAGTTAGAGCATCCAAGAGATCAATCGAGTAGACCAAGATAATAAGTCTCATGCTCAAAGGATGGGGGAGAAAGATTATCGATTTATAGGAGACCCATTCCTTCTATACCCCAACCTCTTTCGCGTAAATTCGTGGCAAAAATTTTTTCCAACCTGTGAACTGCAACATAACCCTGCGAACACCAAATCTTTCCCGCCGCAATGCCGTAGATTGACCATTAACCAAAATTGGAGGATCTAATGAAACATCGCAATTGGCTGAGCGCTTTGCTGATATTCTGGCTCGGATTGACCGTTTTAGCTGCGGCCGGTCCGGGAGATGCAAGCGATCTGGATATCCCTTTCCAGACATTTACCCTTGACAACGGGCTGACCCTGATCGTGCACGAAGATCACAAGGCGCCGATTGTGGCGGTGAACATCTGGTACCATGTCGGTTCCAAGAATGAAAAACCGGGCAAGAGCGGCTTTGCCCACCTGTTCGAGCACCTGATGTTCAATGGGAGCGAGAATTTCGATCAGGATTATTTCGAAGTGATCGAGCGCATCGGCGCCACCGATGTCAACGGCACGACCAACGAAGACCGCACCAATTATTTTCAAAATGTGCCGACATCCGCTCTGGATTTGATTTTGTGGATGGAATCCGACCGCATGGGACATCTGCTCGGCGCGATCACCCAGGAGAAGCTCGACGAACAGCGCGGGGTGGTGCAGAACGAGAAGCGCCAGGGGGAAAACCAACCCTACGGCGTGGCCTACGAACTGCAGACCTTCAGCACCTGGCCGAAGGGCCATCCTTATTCCTGGACGGTGATCGGCTCGATGGATGACCTTAACGCCGCCAGCCTGGAGGATGTGCAGGATTGGTTCAAGAGCTACTACGGCCCCAATAATGCGGTGCTGGTGGTGGCCGGCGACATCAGTGCGCAGGAAGCTTATGAAAAAGTGAATCACTATTTTGGCGATATTCCACCCGGCCCTCCGGTGGCCCGCCATACCCGCTGGATCGCCCCGCGCAGCGGCGAGCAGCGCCAGACGGTACAGGACCGGGTGCCCGCCGCCCGGGTTTACAAAATCTGGAATGTACCGGAATGGGGGAGTGAGTCGCTGGCCTATCTGCAACTGGTGGAAGATATTCTCGGTTCCGGGAAAACCTCCCGCCTCTACAAACGCCTGATTTACGAAGACCAGATCGCTTCCGACGTGGATGTCTATCTCGACACCCGGGAAATTGCCAGCCAGTTCGTGATTGAAGCGACCGCCAAGCCCGGGGAAGACCTCGCCCGGATCGAAAAGGCGATCGATGAAGAATTGGCCCGCTTTCTGGCGGAAGGGCCGTCGGAAAAAGAGCTGCAGCGGGTGAAAACCCAGCGCCGGGCCGCCTTTGTGCGCGGCATCGAGCGCATCGGCGGGTTTGGCGGCAAATCCGATATCCTTGCCCTGAGCCAGACCTACGGCGGCCGTCCCGATGCCTATCAGCAGACCTTCCAATGGATGGCCGGCGCTACCGCGATGCAGGTGCGCCAGAGCGCCAACGAATGGCTCTCTGACGGGGTTTATGTGCTGGAAGTGACCCCCTTCCCGGAATTGGCCGAACAAAAGACCGGTGTTGAACGCATTGCCGGCAAACTGCCCGCAGAAGGCGAGCCTCCGGCGGTGAAGTTTCCCACGCTGCAAAAAGCCACCCTCTCCAACGGTCTGAAAATCGTGCTGGCGCAGCGCAGTTCGGTGCCGCTGGTGAATTTTCAATTGATGATCGATGCCGGCTATGCCGCCGACCAATTTGGGATCCCCGGTACCGCCAGCATGACCATGAGTATGCTCGACGAAGGTACCCGCCAGCGCAGCGCCCTGGAGATCAGCGAAGCGCTGGCCCTGCTGGGCGCCAATCTGAGCACCGGCACCAATCTTGATCTGTGTTATCTCAATCTCTCTGCCCTGAAGGCGAATCTCGATGCTTCGCTGGATATCTATACCGACGTGCTGCTCAACCCGGCATTCCCGGAGAATGAGCTGGAACGCTTGCGCAAGCAGCGCCTGGCCGGGATCCGCCAGGAAAAAGTATCGCCTTTCAGCATGGCCCTGCGGGTGCTGCCCCGCCTGCTTTACGGCAAGGAGCACGCTTACGGCAATCCCCTCACCGGCAGCGGTGATGAAGCCTCGGCGCAGCGGATGACCCGCAAGGATCTCAGCGATTTTCACCAGGCCTGGTTCAAGCCGAACAACGCCACCCTGGTGGTGACCGGCGACATCACCCTGAATGAGGTGGTCGATAAGCTGGAGAAGCGCCTGAAGCACTGGAAAAGCGGGGAGATCCGTGCCAAGAATATCGCCCGGGTAGAGATGCCGGCGCAGCCGGTGATCTATCTGATGGACCGTCCCGGCTCCCAGCAGTCGCTGATCATCGCCGGGCATGTCGCGCCCCCCACCGCCAATCCGGACGAGATCGCCATCGAGGCGATGAACAACATCCTCGGCGGCCAGTTCACCGCCCGGATCAATATGAATCTGCGGGAAGACAAGCACTGGGCCTACGGCGCCTACTCTTTCTTCTATAATGCCAAAGGCCAGCGGCCCTTTATGGTCTACGCCCCGGTGCAAAGCGATAAGACCAAAGAAGCGGTGGCGGAGATCCGCAAGGAACTGACCGATTTTCGCGGTCCGCGCCCGGCCACGGCGGACGAACTGGAGAAGGTGCAGCGCAATATGACCCTGGAACTGCCCGGTTCCTGGGAGACCAACAACGAGGTAGCCGGCGCCATCCAGGATCTGGTGCGCTTCGGCCTGCCCGATGATCATTTTGCGACCTATTCGGACAAGGTCAAGGCGCTGCAAGTGAGCGACATGATCCGGGTTGCCCAATCGGTGATCCATCCCGGCAAATTAACCTGGGTGGTGATCGGCGACCGCGCTCAGGTGGAAGCCGGCCTGAAGGAACTGGGCATCGGCGAGATCCATCTGATCGACGGGGATGGGAATGTGATCGGGGCGGATGACGAGATGAGTAAGCGGTAATGAATGGTTAATGCGCAATGGTAAATGCGCAATGATCAATGAAAAATGCCATTCGCATAAGTCTCAAAAGGGTGTTGTCATTGCGAGCCGCGTCGTTTGCGGCGCGGCAATCCCATGCGGAAAGCTGCCACCGTAACTGCGGGCGGTTGCATCAACCTTTGCAATGAGATCACCTCTACATAACCGCAGAGAGCGCCGAGGGCGCAGAGATTTGAGTTGTTGTACTCAGTATGTCTCTGTGTGCTCGGCGCTCTCTGCGTTAATAAAAAATGAATCTGGTTAGCCGACATGAATCGATGTCCCCGATCATCCGCATTCGATTCCCCCTCATCATATCCCCTTGCTTTCCGATAATGAATTGGCTATTATTTTTCCGAACGAATCTGCCGCGGTCAATCTTCCGGCAGTCGGTTGCACTGTGCAGGAGATTGCTTCGGCAAAATACGCCTCGCAATGACAGCCAAAATCATAGTGTTTGATAAGCATATTCATAAACCCGAGAACCTGTTTTTGAAGCGAGTTTGGATAACCTTGATCATCGGATGTGGGCTGAGCGCAGCGCTGCTCTCCCAGGAAAGGCCTGTCAGCGAAGTGATCGTGCGCCTGGCTCTCCAGGTGCAGGTTACGGTCGATGCGGCGCCCGGAGGAAACGCGCCGGCCTACCGGAGCAATGATGCCGCACTGGATGCGCTGCTGACGCATTACCGGCCGCGCGAGATCCGCCCGGTATTTGCCGCCTTGCCGTCAGATGCGCCTCCCACTCTCGCTCAGGTGCAGCGCTGGCGCCTGGCCGACGCGGCAGAAGCGCCGTCCCTGCTGGCGGAGTTAGCCGGCCAACCCGCCGTAGTCTATGCCGAGCCCAACCGGGTCTACCGGCCGTTCGCCGATCCCGATGATCCGTTCTATCCCGAGCAATGGTATCTTCCCGCCATCCAGGCCCCGGCCGCCTGGGCGATCGAGACCGGCGATCCGGATGTGGTGGTGGGGGTGATCGATACCGGGATCGATTACCTGCACGAGGATCTGCAGGGGCAGTTGTGGATTAATGCCGCTGAAGACCTGAACGGCAACGGATGCTCGATGCGGGCGATCGCAATGGTCTCGATGATGACGGTAACGGCTATATCGACGATGTGATCGGCTGGGATTTTACCGACGCCCCTAACTTCCCGGACCAGGGCGATTACCTGACGCCGGACAATGATCCGATGGATGAATACGGCAGCGGTCACGGTACCCCGATTGCCGGGATCATCGCGGCGCGGCGCGGTAACGGCGCCGGCATCAGCGGCATCGCCTCCGGCTTGCGGGTGATGGCCCTGCGCGCCGGCACCGCCTCGGGATACCTGGAGGAAGACGATGTCGCGGAAGCGATCCTCTATGCGGTGGCCAACGGCTGCCGGGTGGTCAACATGAGTTTCGGAGATGCCGCCTTCTCCTATTTGCTGCGCGACGCCATTCAGTACGGCGCCAGCCAGGGGGTGCTCTTCGTCGCGTCTGCCGGCAACAGCGGCACCGCGGCCCTCAATTATCCCGCTGCTTTCGACGAGACGGTCTCGGTCGGTGCCACCGAATCCGGCGGCGGGCTGGCCGGGTTTTCCAACTATGGCAGCACCATCGACCTGGTCGCACCGGGCAGTGCGGTCTTCGCTCCTGAGATCGGCGATGCATACGGCCCCCAGAACGGCACCTCTTTTTCCGCCCCGGTGGTCTGCGCCGCCCTGGGCTTACTGCTTTCCCGGAATCCCGAATACAGCCCGGAGCAGGCGCTGGGCGCACTCTTGGCTGGCTGCCGCGACCTCGGTTTCTTCGGCTGGGATCCCTTCTACGGGCATGGGCTGGTCGATCTGTTCCAATCCCTCAGCATCAGCGAGCAGGGGTTCGCCGACATTGATGCCCCCGCCTCCGGCAGCGGCACCGCGGCGGAACTGGTTAGCATCACCGGCAGCGCCTTCAGCCCGCATCTCCAGTCTTACCAGCTCTCGTACGGAGTGGGCGAAAATCCGCTCACGACCACGCTGATCAGCGAAGTCTTCGCTACCCAGGTTTTTCGCGACACCCTGGGGCGCTGGGAAATTACCGGCCTGCCCGATACCGTCTATACCCTGGAACTGCGCCTCCGCCAGCACGGGCTGAGCGACATCGTGCAGCGGCGGCATCTGTATATCGATCACACCCCGCCGCAGTTGGCTGATCTCGATACGACCCGCCTGCTGATCGGCCCCAACCACGGCAGCCTGATCCGCTTCCGCAGCGATGATCTCACCCTGGCGACCCTGTTTTTCCGCCCGCTAGGGGAGAGCGACTTTTCTCTCTCTAAAAATTCCCGATATTTTCAAAGAGAGCATAATTTTTTGATATCCCGGGAAGACATTAGCGGCGATGTGGAGTTTTATATCGAACTTGCCAACTCCGCCGGGCTGACCACGCGTTTCGATAACGGCGGGGCTTATTACCGGCTCCGGCTGAACGCCGGTTATCCGGTCGCCAATATACTCGAATTACGGGAAGCGTTTCCTTTCAGCGGCTACTTGATGCCCTTCAGCAGCGATTTCAATGCCGACCAGACCCCGGAATTCGTGTTTTCTGAATTGATTGATGGGGAACAGTTCGGGCCGATTCGCATCGGCGAATTCCGTGCCGGGCAGTTCCGGTTCGATCCCCTGACTGCCTTTCCGGCCATCCCCCGGGATGCCGGCGCGATCCGCAGTGGGGAAGGAATTTCGCTCCTGGCCGGATACGGCGATAATGCCCTGTTGCTGGGAGGGAATGCACCCGGCGAGTATCCCAATGCGGTGGTGTGGGACGACACCACCAACTTCTGGGCCAGCCGGCTGCAGAATTACGATGCTGATCCGGAGCTGGAACTGCTGGGGATCAACTTCGGGCGCTGGAAAATTTTTGATATCCTGCCCGGGTCGCAGACGGTGCTGCAGCAGACCCTTCCCGATGGCACCGGGGGCAGCAACCAGCTCGGAGTGCCCTGGTCGCTGCTGGAAGATCTTGACGGCGACGGCCGGCGCGAGATCATTTTTGAGGATCTCGACGGCGATCTTTATCTATACGAAGCCGATGCCGCCGGGCAGTACCGCCTGGTTTGGAGCGTGCGCCTGCCCGGCAAAGGGGGCATCGGCCTGCTGCAGGCGGCAGATCTCGACGGCGACGGGCAGAAGGAGTTGATCAGCGCGGTGCGCAACGAACCGGCGCAGTTGCTGGAATCGAACATCAACACCCGCTTCTGGGCCCTGACGGTGTGGCGGAATGCCGGGGATGACCAGTACGAACCGCTCACCCGGTGCAACGTTCACGGCGTGACGGTGCAGACCGGCATCCACAACGGCCTCAGCGCAGCCGACATTGATGGCGATGGAATCAGCGAGATTTTCTTCACTCCTTTCCCGGAAGCCTACCTTTTCCGCTACCAGGATGGCGAGCTTGCCCTGCTGTGGTATCAGGAAAATATCAACAGCAACGGGGTGCTGGTGGATGACTTCGATCGCAATGGCCGGCCGGACGTGCTGATCAACAGTGATCGGGGAATCCTGCGTTTCGAGCCGGCCGGGAACTCCAACCGTCCCCTGCCTCCGGTGCAACTGCACGCTGCGGCGCTGGATACCGCCCGGATTCGCCTCGATTGGGTGGCGGTGCCCACTGCCGCAGCTTACCGGATGTACCGCCGCACACCCGGCAGCGATTACCGGCAGATTGATTCCACTGCGGTGAATCACTGGATCGATACGGCAGTGCATCCGGATACGCTGTATGCCTATGTGATCACCCAGGTGGATCTCGCTTATCCCGAGCCGGAGAGCCCGTACAGCGCACCGGCGGCGGCGCAGCCGAATATGCCGCCGGTGCTCAGTGAGTTAACCGTGCTGCCGGGCCGCCAACTGCTACTGCGCTTCAATGAGCCGATGTCCGACCGGGCCTATGACACCGACCGCTATCTGCTGAGTAGCGAAGGGATCCGCCCGGGCAGCGCAGTGCGGGGACAGAATCGCCGCGAGGTACTGCTCTCTTTCCTGAAGGAGTTTACGCCGGGAGCGCACGATCTGCAAATGACCGGCCTGAGTGATCTCCAGGGCACGGTGATCGTCGGCGATACCCTGACGGTTGGCTTTGAATATTGGCCGGCGCCGGAAACGCTTTACCTGCAATCGCTGGAGTTGGCCGGCAAAAACTGCTGCTGCTCCGGTTTAACCAGCCGCTGGATCCCCAAAGCGCCGAAAATGCGGAGAACTACCATCTGAGCCCCGACGGTACCATTCCTGACCGCCGAATTGGATGGCGACGATCCCCGCATGGTGCGGCTTCACCTGAGTGGCGATAATCGTCTGGGAAGCCTGGGGGTGCCCTATTATCTCAGCGTTTCGAATCTCCGCGACGCCCGGGGCGGGGTGCTCGATGCACAACGGGCCAACCGCCTGGCGATTATCCGCAGTGCCGCCGACCTTGATGAAGTGATCGTTTATCCCAACCCGTACCGTTTGCAGTCGGCAGCAAATCCGCTGATGTTCGCCAATCTTCCCCCCGGATGCGAGATCCTGATCTTTAATGCAGCCGGAAAGTTCCTGCGCCGCCTGGAAGAAAGCGGCGGATATGGAGGCCTCACCTGGGATTTACGCAGCGACCGCGGCGATCTCGTCGGTAGCGGTGTCTATATCTACGTGGCCCGCTATGATGGCCGGGAAAAACGCGGCAAACTGATGATATTGCGCTGAGGGCCAGGGGGAATTCGGAATTCGGAGTTCGGAGTTCGCCCTTCGCCCTTCGCCCTCCGCATTTCCAATCGCCTATTTGTGAACTCAATCAAACCCCATGCCAGCTCCTCCCTTTACCTTTTTATCCATATTGGAGATATTGTAAGGTTGGCTTGCCAGCATGACGTCATGGATGGCCTGGCGAAAAGGGAGTTTGCATGCAGCCGAAATCGACGGTTTTACCGATTCTATTTGTTTTAATCCTGCACATGATCCTGCTGTTGCCTGCCCTGGGGCAGCAAAGTTATACCTGGAACGTCGTCGGGGGAGGGGACTGGGAGACCTCGGGAAACTGGTTTCCTCCCGGAATCCCGGCGTATGGCGACACCGTCTTCATCCCTGCCGATACCGTTCAGATCCACATCGATCTTTCCGTGAGCGTGCTGTCTCTGAGCGGCGGGGCGGTGCTGCGCGGTCCCGGCACCCTGACCGTCAGCGATTCGCTGTTCTGGGGTTATGGGGACATGACCGGCAGCGGCACCACGGTCATTGCCGCCGGGGCGGTGGCCCGGGTGGATCATGGCAGCGACAATATCGACCTCAACGAACGCGTCCTGGAAAATTATGGTTTATTATACTGGCTGGGCAGCGGCACCTGGAAGCTCAAGAACCAGGCACAAATCATCAACCATCCCGGCGCCGTGTTCGATATCCGCCGCGACGGCGTGCTGGATTATGTGCTCGATCTGAACGGTGGAAGCTTCGTCAATCATGGCCTTCTGAAAAAAACTGCCGGCAGCGACCGGCTGGAGTTCGACGCAACATTTACCAATTCGCCCGGGGGTACCGCTCAATCCTCCAGCGGCACCCTGCGCTTCGAGCGGGGTAGCGCCACCCCCAGCGCCGGCAATTTTATCGCTGATGCCGGGGCGCTGATCCAGATTGCCGAGCGGCCCTTCCAGGTGGATGGCGCGGTCTTCAACGGCGCAGGGGTTGTGGAAGTGGTGGATCGGGCCAATTTTGAGGTGCTGGGCAGCGGGGCGGCGGTCGGAGACTCACTGACCCTGCGCATGAATACCGACGACCAGGGCGGCAACGGCTTCATCCAGGGCGACGGGCCCCTGACCGTCGACGGCAGTTTTGAGTGGACCCGCGGCACGGTGCGCGGCAGCGGAGACCTGAATATCAACGGGACACTGCAGACCGCCGCCGGAGGCACCCGCATTCTGGAAGCTAAAACCCTCAACAATTATGGCAATATTAACCTCAATGAGACGATCCGTCTCTCCGGCAGTGCGCTGCTGGCCAACCAGGCCGGGGGCACGGTTGCAATCGAGAACGGATCGGACATCCGGGAGGAAACCCCGGGCGGGCAGATCAGTAATGCCGGCACCTTTCTGCGCAGCAGTGCGCCGGGGATCTCACTGATACAGATCGATTTTATCAACCAGGGTGTTCTGGAAATCACCGAGGGTACCCTGGCCTTTGAAAATGCGCTCACCAACAGCGCCGCCGGCGTGATCCAGGGGAGCGACACCATCAAAGTTCAGGGAGCAGCCTTCACCAACAGCGGCACGGTGCGCCCCGGTACGTCTCCCGGCTCGCTGACTCTGATCGGCAATTTCCCCCAGGATGCGGGTAGCAGCTTCGATGTTGAGATCGGCGGCAACACGCCGGGCAGCAGCTACGATCAGTTGATGGTTTCGGGAAGCGCCCAATTAGACGGTACCCTCAACATCAGCCTGGTGAACGGATTTGAGCCGGTTGCCGGCCAGACTTTCAGCATCATGACCTACGGCAGTCATAGCGGGCAGTTCGCCGCGGTGAACAATGCGGTGCTGAACGGAAATTCGGTGTTCGCTGTGGAATATCTGGGGAGCGAACTTCGCCTGACCGCCGGCAGTTTTGACCGCTTTATCCTCACCGCGCTCGATGATGGCAATGGAAGTGTGGTCATCGACCCTCCCGGCGGGGAATATGATGCCGGCGCGGTAGTGACCCTGACTGCCCAGCCGGATATCGGCCGCTATTTTACCCATTGGAGCGGGGATATCGACAGCAGTGCCAATCCGCTGACGGTGACCGTCGACAGCAACATCACCGTGACGGCCCATTTCAACGAACTTCCCGATTTCACGGTCACTGCCACAGCCGGACCCGGCGGCAGCGTGATGCTGAATCCTCCCGGAGGCGTTTATGACAGCAGCACGGTGGTGACCCTCACTGCCCAGCCGGCGCCGGGCTACCGCTTCAGCGGCTGGAGCGGAGACCTGAACAGCTTAGCGAACCCGGACAGCATGTACATCGATGGGAATAAAACGGTGACCGCTTCATTTTCCCCGCTGCCGGTATATGCCCTGAATGTCGATACCGCAGGCAACGGCAGCGTGACGCTGGATCCTCCCGGAGGCAGCTACGACAGCAGCACGGTGGTGACCCTGACCGCTCAGCCCGATTCTGGCTACCGCTTCAGCGGCTGGAGCGGCGATTTGAGCGGAACGGCCAATCCTGCCAGCATCGTGATGGATAGCAGCCAGCAGATCACCGCCACCTTTATTGCGCTCCCGGTTTTCGCATTGACCCTTGACACCCTTGGGGCCGGAGGCATCTCCGCGGATCCACCCGGAGGCCGTTATGACAGCAGCGCCACCGTGACCCTCACCGCGCTGCCGGACAGCGGGTATATTTTTACTGGCTGGAGTGGCGATCTGAGCGGGAATGCCAATCCGGACAGCATCGTGATGAACAGCGATAAGAGCGTCAGCGCCAGTTTCCTGGCCCGATTTGCCCTGAGCGCCGATACGATCGGCACCGGCACTGTGGTGCTCAGCCCGGCCGGAGGGATCTATGACAGTGCGCAAACGGTGACCCTGGTGGCCCTTCCGGCGAGCGGCTATTACTTCGACGGCTGGAGCGGCGACCTGAGCGGGAGCGCCAATC
This sequence comes from Calditrichia bacterium, assembly GCA_020635015.1. Taxonomy (GTDB): domain Bacteria; phylum Calditrichota; class Calditrichia; order RBG-13-44-9; family J075; genus JACKAP01. The sequence goes on from JACKAP010000006.1 coordinate 44,326, forward strand.
CAGCTTATCTGCTGATGGATGGCGACAAACAACTCACCGCCCGCTTTCGCAAATTGGCCCGGTTTAGCCTTACGGTCGATACCCTCGGCGCCGGCGGGGTTTCCTGGGCGCCTCCCGGCAGTGTATATGACAGTGCCAGTGTGGTCACTCTCACCGCCGCGCCGGACAGCGGTTATTATTTTCAGGGCTGGAGCGGGGATCTTAGCGGGAATGATAATCCGCTGCAGATGTTGATGGATGCGAATAAATCTGTTGCCGCGAATTTTGCCGAATTACCGGACTTTACGCTCACACTCGACACGATCGGAGGGGGCGGGGTAACTTTGGATCCGCCGGGCGGGATCTATGACAGCACCACCATCGTCACACTTACTGCCCTGCCCGATTCCGGTTATGTGTTCGGGGGCTGGAGCGGGGATCTGGGCGGCAGCGCCAATCCGGCAACCCTGTTGCTCGATGCCGACAAAAATGTTACCGCCATCTTCATCGCGCAATTTCAATTGGTGATCGATACCGTCGGCGCCGGCGCAATTACGGTGGCGCCGGATACCTCCGGACGCATCTACGACAGCCTGACCGTGGTGACCCTCAGCGCCGCGCCGGCGCCCGGCTATTACCTGAGCGGTTGGAGCGGGGATCTGAGCGGGCGTGATAATCCCGCCGTCATCATCATGAACGCAAACAAAACGGTCACCGGCACTTTTCAGCAATTGCCCGATTTTAACCTCAGCACCACTGTTAACGGCGCCGGGAATATTACCCTGAATCCTCCTGGCGGGGTGTATGACAGCACCACCGTGGTCACGCTGACCGCCACGGCCGATTCCGGTTATGCCTTTACCGGCTGGAGCGGCGATCTGAGTGGGCTGGCCAATCCCGATTCCCTGCTGATCGACGGTCACAAGAGTGTGACGGCGAATTTCTCGCCATTGCAGGTCCTGTTTACCCTGACGGTGGATACGAGCGGTTCCGGCAGCGTGCAGTTGAATCCTCCCGGGGGAGCTTATGACAGCGCCACGGTGGTGACCCTCACCGCGCTGCCGGATTCCGGTTTCTACTTCGATGGCTGGAGCGGCGACTTGAGCGGGCCGGCCAATCCCGATTCCCTGGTGATGGACAGCAGCAAAAGTGTCACTGCCACTTTCCGGGAATTGCCGGATTTTGTTCTGACCGTCACCGATTCCGGCCCCGGAACAATTGTGCTCGATCCACCAGGCGGAATTTACGACAGCACCACTACCGTGACCGTCACCGCCGTGCCGGAATACGGCGCCACCTTCCTGGGATGGGGCGGGGACCTGAGCGGCAGCACAAATCCCTCCACCGTGATCATGGATGGCAATAAGCAAATCAGCGCCGGGTTTTATAAGGCGCCAGCCTATTATACCTGGAATTCCGGTGCGGGTGATTGGGAAGATCCCACGAAGTGGTCACCGAATGGGATTCCCGGTCCCGGCGATACCGCACAGGTGAAAAATGTGCAGGTAACCCTGAACAGCGACCGGGAAGTCAGCGTGCTGATTCTCCGCGCCGGGGGTGCCCTGGGGGGTGGCACTACGCTGACCATACGCGATTCTTTACAATGGACCTCCGGAGATATGGTCGATAGCGGCAGGACCGTCATCGATACCGCCTGCATTGCCAGGATCAGCCACGGCGACAATACCATTGATCTCAACCTGCGTACCCTGGAGAACAAGGGCGAGGTGATCTGGGAAGGCACCGGGGTGTGGAAATTAAAGAACCAGGCGAATATTTATAATCGCCCCGGCGCCGTGTTCGATATTCGCCGCGACGGTATCCTGGATTTCGTCAAGGATCTCAACGGCGGCAATTTTATCAACGAAGGTCTCTTGAAAAAAACGGCCGGAACCGAGCGGGTGGAATTCGATCCGGAATTTACCAATCTGGCCGGCGGCGTGGTGCGCGCCAGCAGCGGCACCCTGCGCTTCGAACGCGGCGACGCCACCCCCAGTCAGGGAATTTTTATGCCGATTCCGGGGCGGTGCTGCAGATTTCCGAACGTCCCTTCTATGCCGACAGCGTGCTCTTTTCCGGAACCGGCCTCTTTAATCTGGTCGATCTGGTGACGCTGAATGTGATTGGAGGCGGGCTGGTGGTGGACTCTTTTGCCACCCTGCAGCTCAATACCGCCAACTTGGGAAGCGATGGCTTCCTCCAGGGCGATGGTCCCCTGACGGTCAACGGAACCTTCGATTGGACCCTCGGCACCATCCAGGGCGCTGGCGATCTGCTGATCAACGGCACGCTGGTCACCGGCACCGGCGGCACCCGGGTGCTCGACGGCAGAACGCTCACGATTAACGGCCAGGCGCACCAGACCGAAACCATCCGCCTGGGCGGGAGTGCGGTGTTGCTTAACCAGGCCGGCGCGCGTTATGAATTGGGCGGCGATGTCAATATCGAGATCTCCGGTGGCGGCAGCTTTAGCAATGCCGGTACTTTTGCCAAAATCACGACTGCTGGGATCTCCCGGGTGGAGGCGGATTTTGAGAATGATGGGATTGTCGATGTACAAAGCGGCACCCTGGGATTTGACGGGGCCTTTACCAATCAGGCCGGCGCGCTGGTGCAGGGCAGCGGCACCCTGGATCTTAGCGGGGCCGGTTTTAGCAATGACGGCATCTTCAGTCCTGGCGCTTCTCCCGGCATCCTCAGCGTGAGCGGTAATTACTACCAGTCGGCGGCGGCGCAACTGCAGGTGGAAGTGGCCGGAGATAGCGCGGGAACAGCATACGACCGGCTGCAGGTTTCCGGCAATGCCACCCTTGACGGGGATCTGACGGTGAGCCTGGACGGGGGTATCTTCCCCTTCTCGGGCAGCAATTCTCCATCCTTACCGGAGCGAACCGCAGCGGCTCGTTTGCCAGTGTGCAGTTGCCGCAGCATGACGGCAACGATATTTTCTCGCTAAGTTATACCGATAGCAGCGTGATCCTGACCGCGATCTATGTGCCGGCATTTCAGTTGACCGTCGAGACGGCCGGCGGAGGAAGCGTTTCGCTGAATCCGCCCGGCGGCGCTTATGATAGCACGGCGGTGGTCACCCTCACCGCCCTGCCCGATCCCGGCTATGTGTTCATCCGCTGGGAAGGCGACCTGAGCGGCAGCGCCAACCCGGACAGCCTGGTGATGGATGGCAACAAGACCGTCACCGCGGTGTTCGAGCAGAAGTTTGCCCTTGACGTGCAGACCAGCGGCTCCGGCAGCGTCGCCCTCAATCCCGCAGGGGGGATCTATGACAGCGCCACGGTGGTCACCCTCAGCGCCACTCCCGATTCCGGCTACGCCTTCAACGGCTGGAGCGGCGACCTGAGCGGTAACGCCAATCCGGACAGCATCGTCATGGATGGCAACAAGAACGTGACCGCCAGCTTCATCGCCCGCTATGCGCTGAATCTTACCACCATCGGCCATGGCACGGTGACGGTCTCCCCGGACACCAGCGGGGGGATCTACGACAGCGCCACGGTAGTCACCCTGGTTGCTACCCCCGACCCCGGCTATGCTTTTTCCGGCTGGAGCGGCGACCTTTCCGGCGCGGCCAGCCCGGATAGCCTGGTGATGGATGGCGACAAGAACGTCACCGCCACCTTCCGGGTGCAGTTTGATCTGACCGTGAGCAGCAGCGGCAATGGCGCAGTGGCGCTGGATCCACCGGGCGGAGTGTATGACAGCAGCACGGTGGTCACCTTGAGCGCCCTGCCCGATTCCGGCTATGCCTTCACCGGGTGGAGCGGCGACCTCTCCGGCAATGCCAATCCGGACAGCGTCGTCATGGATAGCAATAAAGCCGTCACCGCCAACTTTGCCTTGTTGAGTACCCTGCAATTCAACCTCAGCGTGACGGCAAGCGCCGGGGGCAGCGTCATCCTCGATCCGCCGGGCAGCCTGCACAACGGAGGCACAACCGTCATCCTCAGCGCCGTGCCCGACTCCGGCTACACCTTCGGCGGGTGGAGCGGCGACCTCTCCGGCAGCGCCAATCCGGATAGCATCTACCTGGATGGCGACAAGCAGGTTGCAGCCATCTTCCTGCCCCGTTACACCCTCAGTACCAGCATTTTCGGCGATGGTACGATTACGCTCGATCCGCCGGGCGGGGTGTATGACAGCGCCGCGGTGGTCACCCTCACCGCCACGCCGGTGCCGGCTACAGCTTCGAAAAGTGGCTGGGCGATCTCAGCGGCAGCGACACCACGGTTCAGTTGACCATGAACAGCAACAAAGATGTCAGCGCCTCCTTCGTGCTCTATCAATTGGGCGAGATCCAGCATCTGGGCACCGTCAGCGGCGGTTCCTCCGGCTCGACCACCGTCGCCACCTCGGTCAATGTCAGCGCGGCGGAAGGCGACCTCTACCTGGCGGCGATATCCAGCAAATCCCAGGAGCCGGTGCTGACGGTCAGCGGGATGGGGCTAAGCTGGATGCTGAAGGAAGATCAGTGCGCCGGGCGCAGTAATACCGGGGTGGAGATCTGGTGGGCCCAGGGCACGCCCTCCGGGGATGGGATCGTCAGCGCAACCTTCGGCAGCGCCCCCACCAGCGCGGTGATCACCGTCAGCCGCTACACCGGGGTGCATCCCACAGCGCCGCTGGGGGCGAGTGTTGCCGGCAATACCCTGGGGGTTGATGGCAGTTGTTCCGGTGGCACAGACAGCGACAATTATAACTTCAGCCTGAGCACGTCGGTGGCTGATGCCTATGTCTTCAGCGCCGCCGCCATCCGCAACCGCAGCCACACCCCGGGCAGCGGCTACAGCGAGATCGGGGAATATTCCCAGGGCAGCGGAGGCGACATGGCCGCCCTGGCGCTGCAGCACAAGCCGCAGCCGACTGTCGGCAGCACCGCGGTGGACGGCACCCTCAGCAACGCCACCGACTGGGCGGTGGTTGGCATAGAAATCGTTCCCGGCTCCGGAGCGCCGCGCTACACCCTCAGCACCGCCACGGTCGGCAGCGGCAGCATCACGGTTGACCCAAGCGGGAGCATCTTCGACAGCAGCGCGGTGGTAACGCTTACTGCGCTACCCGGGCCTGGCTATACCTTCACCGGTTGGAGCGGCGACCTCAGCGGCACTCTCAATCCGCAGACCCTGACCATGGATTTCCACAAGTCGGTGACGGCGACCTTTGCCCAAAACCAGCCGCTGCTGGCAGATGTCAAAGTATACCTTCAGGGATTTTATAGCGAAGCTGACAGCGCCATGCACACCGGCTTGCGGGATAGCAGCCTGCTGCCGCTGGCCCAGCCATTCAGCAGCGCGCCCTGGCTTTACAGCGGTACCGAGCAGGTCGACAGCATCCCGTCCGGCGTAGTCGATTGGGTGCTGGTCAAGCTGCGCACGTCCCCGGCGGCAGGTGACGAAGTGGCCGTGCGGTCCGGATTCCTGCACCGCGACGGGCATATCTACGATCTGGATGGGATCAGCCCACTTGCCTTTCCGGGATTGCCGCCGGGAGGGTATTACCTGGTGGTCGATCACCGCAATCATCTCGCGGTGATGAGCAGCACAGCGCACGCGCTGGACTTCGCTGCAAATTTGTACGATTTTAGCACCGCTCAAGGCCAGGCATACGGCCCAGATCCGCTGGTGGTCCTTCCCGGCGGTAGGTTGGCCATGCCTGCCGGCGATGCAAACGGCGATAATGCGGTTGACACAGCGGATAAGCTTTCCTATTGGCGCAACCAAAATGGGACGTTCTGGACCTATGACAAACTAAGCGATTTTAACGGCGACGGCAGTATCGATGCGGCAGACCTGAATCGCTGCTGGCGCCCGAATGACGGCAAAACCAGCCAGGTGCCCGCTGCCCAGCCGGGGGTTCAAACAAAACCGGTTAATCGCGCGGCCCAATGGTGAAAATTATCTACTTTTTTAAACGAGATTTTTCCCCGCCCGGCATGTGATTTGAATCATCGGGAGCCGTTTTTTGTCGCATTAATTAGCACAATGGATAACGCTGTCTAAAATTAAGGGAGTAATGATGAGCCGAAGGAATGGTGTCATATCTGTCTTTGCAACGAGTCTCCTGCTGGGATTGCCGGGACTCTTAATCCTTTTCTGGGGATTGCTGGCCGCCCTGGTCAGTTTTATGCCCGGTGCAGAAGTTGATATTGCCGGGAGCACCAGCCCCATCGCCGGTTTTATTGCCGGTTTGCTGGCGCTTGCCGTCGGAGTGTTTCTGATCGCGGTTCCCCTCCGCCTCTGGCGGCGGGCAAAAGTCCGGCATTCTCCTGCCTGATCGCTAAATACATGGTATACTAATTTTTTCTAATGTTCAATATTGGCCATTGGTCATTGGCTTTTGGTTGTTGGTTTTCGACTCAGTCTCAAATCCGCTGGTTACCAATAACCAACAACTAATGACGGCTTAAAAAGTGCAATAAACAGGAGATTCGCATGGTCATTGATGCCAAGACCGTTCCGGAAAATCAATCGATAGAAACCGACATCTGCATCATCGGCGCCGGCGCAGCGGGTATCGCGTTGGCGAAAGCCTTATCAACCACCAAACACCGGATCGCGATCCTGGAGAGCGGCAGTTTCGATTTTAACCAGGATACCCAATCGCTCTACCAGGGAAAGAATGTCGGTATTCCGTATTTCCCCCTCCATGCCGCCCGGCTGCGTTTTTTTGGGGGCACCACCAACCATTGGGGCGGCTACTGCGACCCCTTTGAAGATTTCGATTTTGTCCGCCGCGAGGGCATTCCCCATACCGGCTGGCCGATTCAAAAATCCGATATCGATCCATACTATTCCGAAGCGGCGGACTTCTGCCGGATTACCACCAAGGAATGGAAAAATGCTTACTGGGAGGAGCAGGATAAGTCGCCGGCGTTTCATTTTGAAGATCAACGGGTGGATAATAAAATTATCCAGATTACTCCCAGCACCAGCCGGCATTTTGGCTCGATTTACCGTGAAGCGGTCACTGCGGCGGAGAATGTCACCACCTATCTCAACGCCAATGTGACCGGGATTGTCAGCAATGAAGCCGGCCGGCAGGTGAGCCATGTGGAAGTGGCCACCCTGGAAGGAAACCGTTTTACCGTCAAGTCCCGGCAGTTTATCCTGGCCGCCGGCGGGATCGAAAATCCGCGTATTTTGTTGCTGTCCACCAAGCGCCACCGCAACGGCTTGGGCAATCAGAACGATCTGGTCGGGCGCTTTTTTATGGAGCATCCCCGTTTTACGGCCGGCCGTTTTTATCCCGCATCCAACAAGATTAAGCTCGGTTTTTATAGTGCGCACAAAGTAAACAACGTGCAGATCAAAGGGCATCTGGTGCTGGCCCGGAAAGTGCTTGAAGCGGAACAGTTGGTCGATGTGCAGATGAAACTGACCCCGGCATACGATCAGAAATACGTCGACGCCCTGGATGCGAAAAGCGGTAATTCCCTGGTTTACATGATGAAGTCTCTCTCCCACGGCAAGGCGCCGGATGAATTCAGCAAGCATCTCAGCCGGGTGGTGTTCGATATCGAGAACCTGCCCACCTTTGCCTACAGCAAATATTTCAAGGACAGCCTGCCGGTGCATCATGTCGAATTGGTGACCCGCCTGGATGCGGTACCCAATCCGGATAGCCGGGTCTTGCTCTCCGCCAGCGAACGCGATCAACTCGGCCAGCCCCGGGTGGAACTGGACTGGCGCCTGAGCGATCTTGACAGACGCTCGGCGGTGCGCGCAGCGGAGATTATGGCAGAGGAATTTGGCCAGAATGGCCTGGGTCGCCTGCAAATGAATATCAGCGAAAGCGACCGCGAATGGCCGGCAGACACCGCCGGAGGATTCCATCACATGGGCACCACCCGGATGAGCGACGATCCGAAGCAGGGGGTGGTGGATAAAGATTGCAAGGTGCACGGTATTGCCAACCTCTACGTTGCCGGAAGCTCGGTGTTTACGACTGCCGGCTCCGGATCACCTACCCTGACCATCGTTGCCCTGGCATTGCGCCTGGCCGATCATCTCAAGAAAGGAATGGCTTCATCATGAATGATTCTGTTATTGATCGCAGAAAATTTATCAGCAATTTGCTTTGTCTGGGCGGGATCGCCATTCTGGCCTCCCCCCAGCGTTCCCTGGCCTGGGCATCAGAGCGGGCTGGCCTGAACCGGCCCGGCTTGCCCCTGACCCAATTGATCCGGCAGCAGGACAGCGCCCGGGTGATCGGCCAGGCATATCTGGAAGCGGTGCCGGAAGAAGGAAATGCCCTTCTTTTGAGTGATACGATTTTAGGCAGCCTGAGCCTGGACGCGGACCATGCCGCTGCGCTGGCACCGGAAGCGCTTCATCAGCGCCTGCGGGAGCGGGTGCGGGAGGATTTCCGTGACAGCCGCACGGTAAAGCTGGATGGGTGGATCCTCTCTCGTACCGAAGCGCGTCTGATGGCCTTGATTGCGCTCAGTTGAGCCGCTCCACGATGTATTGCGGATATCTAATGGCGGAGCGTCATTTTAAATCGCTGATTTGTTTTTTAGGATGCCTGCTGGCGGCCGCTTGCGCCGGTGTCGATGCGAGTGATGCCGCCCGGCCGGAGCCCGGCGATGCGCTGGCCGGCGCGCATCTTTTTGCCACGGCCTGCGCGACCTGCCATGGCTTTGCTGCAGAAGGATTTCCCGGGCTCGGTAAACCGCTGCGCGGGAATCGCTCGATATGGGAGAAGACTGAGGATCAACTGGTGCACTTTCTCAAAGAAGGCCGCGCGGCAGAGGATCTGCTCAATACCACCGGGGTGGAAATGCCTCCCCGGGGAGGAGACCCGGATCTCAGCGATCAGGATTTGCGAAATATTGCCGCATTTCTGCGCAGTATTAACGAATAGGATGTAGGGTCGAGTCGCGACTCGACCCCTCAACTCCTCAAGCCATTACCCTCAATAAATTATTCATGAATCTTTAAAATTTCACTGGAGTATTAATCTAATTAGCAATATATTCTGGCAATTTGTATGTTGTACATAAGATTTTGTTGTATAAAGATAAAGAAACGAATATGAGAACTGTTCTTGCGGTTCTGGTTGTCCTGGTCGTGATGACATTTTCGATTCAACTCACGCCGAATTCCCCCCGGCCCGGTGCCACCCGGATCAATACCAACAGCCTGCCGGTATTGATTCCCGATCCGGTCTGGTCGCCATTGCGCGAAACCCTGGACGATTCCCTGCAAATCCAACTGCGGGATAAATTATCGGAAAATCCGTTATGGAAACGCCTGATCGATTCCCGCAAAATGGCGGTGGGGGTGGTGCAGTTGCGCGACCCGCTGCATCCGCATTTTGCCAGCGTCAACGGCGATGAGATGATGTATGCCGCCAGCCTGCCCAAGATCGCCGTGCTGTTGGCGGCCAATGAAGCGATCGAGGAGGGCGACCTGCCGGCAACCCCGGAATTGGAAGATGACATGGCGAACATGATGCGCTTTTCCAGCAATAGCGCCGCCAGCCACCTGATCGATCTGGTCGGCCTGAAAAAAATTGCCGATGTGCTGCGCTCTCCGAAGTATAAGCTATATGATCCAAATGCCGGCGGCGGCATCTGGGTCGGCCGGCGCTATGCCAAAAAAAGTGAACGCAACCCCGATCCGATCAAAAACCTTTCCCACGCTGCGACTGTCACCCAGGTCTGCCGTTTTTACTATCTCCTCGCCACCGGCCGCCTGGTCAGTCCCGCGCGCAGCCGGGAGATGCTGGAGATGATGTCCGATCCGGGCATTCATCATAAGTTTGTCAGCACCCTGGATACCCTGGCGCCCAACGCCGAGGTGTATCGCAAATCCGGCACCTGGCGCAACTGGCACTCGGATTCCGCCCTGGTCTGGGAACCGGACAGCAAGCGCCGCTATATTCTGGTCGGCCTGATCGAACATCCCCAGGGCGGCACCATCCTGAAAGAACTGGTGCCGGTGGTGGAAGCAGTCCTGCAAACCAACTCCCCCAAAGCCCCCCGCTGATCGTAAGAGACGACGCGAACAACTTCTTTTATCCACGGATTAACACGGATTTTCACTGATTATTACTGTGTCTTTAAGAAAATCCATGTTAATCCGTGTAATCCGTGGTTAAGAATAAAACCGATATTGATTAGAATTACTTGATATGGTCATCTATAAAAAAAGCCGGTCGGGTTCGCCCAACCGGCTTGTATGTTTGTTGACTGCCACTGCCACTGCCACTGCTACTACCACTGGATAAAGACTACGTGATCGAGCAGTTTGAGGCGCGTAACATTTAGAAATCCCCGCCCAGCGAGATATACCAGATTGGCTTGCTGGAGCCGGCCAGGTCATAATTCCAGGCTACATCGAAACGCATCAGGAAGTAGAGGAAGAACACCCGGGCCCCCACACCGTAACCACTGACCAGATCCTTGAAGGCGCGCTGGCCGTTCTCGTTAATGTAAGTGCCGCGCCATTTGGAGTTGCTGTACCAGTTTTCCCCCGGATCGAAGGCGGTGCCGATATCATAAAACAGCGAGCCGCGGATGTTGAACAGGCGGATCGGCGGGAAGCCCAGTCCCAGGAACTGGATCAGCGGGAAGCGGAATTCCAGGTTGCTCAGCAGGTAACGGCTGCCTTCCCCTTCATAATAATAGGCACCACGCAGCGGGGTCACGAAACTGGAGAAAAAGACATCATCCAGATCAGTACGCAGCCGCCCGCGCGATTTATAGTTGATCCAGTTGTCGATGCCGCCCAGGAAGAAACGCTGGGGATTATCCCCAAAGCTGGCCGCGCCGCTCAGGCGCCAGGCAAAACTGTACTCCCGGTTTAGCTTCAGATACTTGCGGTAATCGGCAAACACCGTGCGAAAATCCAGGCTGTTGTCGTTGTATTTCGGGCTGGCCAGCAGGTTCAGGGCATAGCGGCTGCCGGCGATCGGCCCGGTGTAACCCCACTGGGTGTTGTCATGCACATAAGAGAGACTGGGCAAAATGGTGCTGACTTTCTGGTCCGGAAGATCAAAGTTGAGATATTCCAGCGAGATGTTATACCAGTTCAGGTTGAATTCCATCCGGTTGAACTTGCTGAAGGGATAAGAGGCCAGGAAAGTGAGCCCATAATTGCGGTAGCGTTGGAAATCGCTGCCGAACTGGCTGAAAAAGTATGCCTGGTGGTACCCCCCGATCCCGATATTGATGCGCTTCTTCAGATAAAGATAGAGCAGGTTGAGGCCGCTGTTCTTCAGATCAGAAAGCAGGTTGACATCCAGCAGAATCTTATGGTCCCCCAGCAAGTCGCTGAACAGGAAGGTGGTATAGCCGGCGAAGCCGAAGAAGGTGTTATAGCCGGCGGAACCGGTCACGACATCGGGGCTGAATTTGAGCTTATAGCGCCGCACCTTGTAATTGCCCTCATCATCCTGATATACATTTTCATTGAGGGCCACCGGCTTCTGTTCTTCCGAATCCGGCTTATTGATCTGCTGCCGGCCGAACACAAAATTGCGGTAATCGGCAGGCGAGGCACCTTTCAGCTTGTCATCCCCTTCCGGCGTTTCATCCGCTTCGGGCTTCCAATTGCGGGCATACACCGGCAGTAATTCCTCGCGCATCTCCAGGCGGTATTGGGTGTCGCGCAGTTCCACCGCCGGGCGCTCCAGGGGATTGGTCATCAGATAGATGTCGAAACCGCCTTGATAGAGCGCAGAGAAAGCCATCTTGTTTGCGCTGCGATCCCAGCTCATGTGCATGATGCCGGTAATCACGTCGGTGATGGGGTAGGTTTCCCCGGTATCGAGTTTATACATAAAAATGTTGCGGATCCCGTTCTGATCGGAAATGAAGGCAATGCTTTGCCCGTCGGGAGAAAAGAGCGGATTTTCTTCTTCCCAGGGTGTGTCGGTGATGCGTTCCAGCGCGCCGGTCCCAAGCTCGGCGACGTAAATATCGCGGGTCTCGTAATCATAATTCCGGTGAATTTTGAAATCTGCCGGAATCTGGGATTTGTCCAGGTAGTGCCGGCGGTCGGAAATGAACACCAGCTTTTTCCCGTCGGCCGACCAGGAAGGCACATCATCGGAAAAAATATCGTCGGTAACCTTGCTCAGGGTCTCGCTTTTCAGATTGAACAGGTAGATGTCGCTCTGGCCGTGATAAACCCCCACAAAAGCGATTTGATCACCGTCCGGCGACCAGGCCGTGGTATATATGCCTTCCAGGTCAAGTTCAAACTGTTGCACATCACCGGATTTGATATCGACGATTGAGAGGGCGTCGGTCGGACCGCTCTTGGCGGCAAAAGCCAGCTTCTTACTGTCCGGGCTGAAGCTCATCCCCGGGCGCAGCAGGTGGATCTCTTCCAGGTCTTCCGAACGGTCCCCCTGTACCAGGGTCTTGATCATCTTGCCGTCCAGGGCGGACATCAGATAGATATTGATATAGCCGTCCTCATCGGCGATGTAGGCAATCTTGTCACCATTGGGGGAAAGGGTTGGAGCATAATTGTAACTGTTCGATTCCCGGGCGTGGTGGGTGAGCTGTTTGGCGATCTCCACCGGCTCTTTGCGGTCGGCTACGTCCGGCCAGTATTGCTTCTTCAGATAGCGGTGCCAGCGGTCGGTGAACTCCCGGTAGCCAACTCCCAGGGATGACTTCATCACCCGTTCGAAAGATACCTTGCCGCGGGTCTTGTGGAGAATCTCCCCGATCTTTTCCCGGCCGTAGGTATCGGCGATATAACGAAAAACCGAAGCGCCGCCCTGGTAGACCATGTAGTACTGCAGCAGGTTCATGTCGGGAATGTAGTTGTTGAGCACCGCGTCGCGGACCATCATATCCATATCGGTATTCCAGCCCACCGACTGGAACTCGGCCAGTCCTTCCGATACCCACAAGGGCGGCTGCACCACCTCACCGGCAATCAGCGATTGTACCGAGCCCCCGTAGAGCAGGTCATTCATCACGGCGTGTACCAGTTCGTGATGAATCACATGGCGGAAAGCCTCATAATCGCCTTCGAAGGGCAGGGTGATACGGTTTTTGAAAAGCTCGGTCACCCCTTTGGTGAATTCGTTATAGGAAGGGTCGATCACATTGGTCTGGCGGAAATCATGGTGGGAATTATATAAGATGAATACGATCCGCTCGCGAATCTCAAACTTGAAATCGCGCCGCAACTGCACGTAGGCAGTTTCCGCCGGCGCGGCGGCAAATTCAGCAATATCCTGGCCGCCTTCATAAAAATAAATATCGAAATGGGTCGATTGAATATACTTCCAGGTGAAGCTCTTATAGCGTACCTTGTTTTTGCCGAAACCATACATTTCCTGCGGCTGGATGACCACCAGCAGGGCCAGGAACAGCAAAACAGACTTCCAATATTTCATTCGATCCTCCGGAACGGTTGAAAGGTATCTTTAAAACTTCGTATATGGGGTGATGGGTGCATGGGTTAATGGGTAAGAACATGCTTAATGCCAATAAAACCACCTACCGATATACGATTCTGTATCTGCCTTCAGTTTACAAGATAAGACATTCTCATGCCAATGAAATACCCCAAAGGTGGCATTTTCGGCTATTAAACCAGCGGCACCGTTATTGTAAGCTTTTGGCAGCAAAAAGTTCGTTACTGATCAATAATCCGGTCAATATACGTCGCCAGGGTCTGGTGCTCCACCGCGGAATTGATGCGCAGCACGTTGGACATCAGGGCGACCAGGTAAATCTTGCCGTCCGGCCTCTCCACGATGGCCACCGAGTTCATGTAGTTGTCACGGTTACCTTTGTATTTGCCGCATTGGAAACCCGGCTCGGGCTGGCAGCGGTAGAGGCTGCCGGATTTGAAATAGACCGCGCAATCGCTGAGCCGGGGGGCGGATGCGTAGCGGATGCGCTTCTCGGTCATATACATCAACCGCTTGATCTCCAGGCTCGACCATTCATCGATCACCCGGCCCTGTTCCAGGCGGAGCAGGAACAGCAGCAGCCCCCGGGGGGTGGCAAAGCTTCCTCCTCCGCCCGGCACCCGCCGCTGGCCGGTGTTGGTGAAGAAGCTTCCCAGCCGCCAGTCGGCTTCGGCAATCCCGATCCGGCGCAGCGGGTCGTTGACGATCGACAGGGCCATCTCACTCAATACGCTTTTGGGCGTGGTATCGAAGAATGCGTTCTCCTCCTCCTTGGACGGAGGATAGTGTTCGCCGAAATGGCGGATCAGCATCGCCTCCTTCCATACCGTGCTGGCAGCGGCGTTGGAGCTGGGAGAGATCATGTGATCGATCCACTCCCAGAGGGAAAAGACGTCGCCTTCCTTGATGGGACGGAAGGCGGAAACGCCGCTGGCAATATCGTAAAACGGCACGCCGTGGTCGTCATGATGGATCCAGTTCTCCGCCACGATCATCCGTTCCCGGAGCAGCTGCTTCCGGGCCTCAATATCACCGGGGAAAAGCCGGGAAAGCTCCTCGAAAATCCCAACCGCGATCGCCAGCTTGCCGACACTGCCCGGGGAATACTGCAGGTGCTCGCGGACGCCCCCGTAACGCGGCGCCTGGCCGGGGGTGATCTCCAGCAATGCCAGAGAGTAACTGCGGTCGCGGTTGGCGAAGAGGGCATTGAGCCGCTGCTGCAATTCTTTGTTCGCCCGGGGAAAGATGCCCAGAGTGCTGTACAAGGTGTCGGCAGCGTTTTTCAGACGCAGCCGCGGCGGATGAACCGGCTTCGCTGCCGGTGCCTGGGAGAGGGGATCGAGGAGCATCGCCAGCGGTTCCGGGGTGCTGTCGCGAAAAGCAACTGTGGTGTCGACAAAATTCAGGCGGATCTCGTTGATCGATTTCTGCCCGCCTTTGGGCGGCACAAAACCGCGCAGGCTGTCGTCAATGCGAATGCGCAGCCGCTCCAGGCGGCGAATGCCGCTCTCGGCATAACCGTCCACCGGATACTCGAGTGACGGCTCCACCAGGATCAAAATAGCAAAGAATAATAGACCGGTGATTCGCAGCATTTTTTGCATGGCGGTTATCCCTCTCCTGTTTAGCGCTTCTTGTCCAGCGGAACTTGCAATCCGGAGGGAATTTCCGGATCGAGATTACGCAGATAATTGGAGGAGCGGGCCCGCTTATTCTCCACAAACGGCCGCACCTGGAAGAGCCAGATCTCCTCGTTCCAGAACCCCAATTCCACATCGAACGGCCCTTCGGTCTCGATGCCGGGTGTTTTGGGCAGCACCCGCCGCACCTCCTCCGCCATCAGGCGAAGTTGAAAGCGCTCGTTGGGGGAAAGGATCGGGCGTTCGAAGGAAGCGAATTTTTTATCCACCCCTCCACGGGATGATGCCGCCATGTATTGGGGTGCGCGGGCCGGGGAGATCAGCAGGTCGGTTCCATCTTGTTGCAGCAGGTAGGATTCGGCTGCCTGGCCTTCTACTGCGCCGCCCACACCGAGGTTGAAGGCCACCGTGACGTCCTGGGGATTTCCGGAGGAGACCCCGCTGGTGATCATCACCCCGGATTTGTCGGCATTGACCGTGGGCAGGATCAGGATCGAGGGATATACATTCTCGGGATTGTTGAGATAACGCTGGCGCCATTTGTAGCTGCGCTCGGTGAAAGGGGAGGCCCAGACATCGCGAATGGCCTGGTAGACCTTTTCCCGTTCGTAAATGTTGGCTACGGTCAGGTTCAGCCCGGCGCCGGTGAATTCTTTCAGGTCCTCCATATTGGTGTCGCTGCGGATGAAGACCCCGATCTTGCCCATCTCACTGTTCAGCACCCGTACGAAGTCGCGCTCCAGGGCGCTCTGAAATTGCGGAAATAACTCGATTTTCTGGATCGCCCCGCGCAGCACTTCCAGGCTGGCAAGGGTGTTCTTCTCAATGGTCGCCTCATCCATACCGGATGCGCGATCCCGTTCCGCTTCGGCGAAAATGTTTTTCAGGAATTGCCAATATGTAATCGTCAACCCGGGCATCTGCTGCTGCAGGTGGGCGTAGAAGATCCCGAAGGGGATGACCAGTCCGGGGGGCACTTTATCCGGGAAGAGGCTGCTGAGCTGGCCGAGATTGGCGGCCTTGGGGCCGCAGAGCCGGCCGGAATCGGAGGCCCGCAGCTGTCGCATCTCCAGAACACGGTCGCTCAGGTCAATCTTCTCGGTCGAGATCGTCATCTTGAAGCGCTCGGTTTTTTGCGCCTCGATCAGTGCCCGCTCGCTTTCGTTCATCTCCGCCAGGGGTTTCATGATCACCGTACCGCCGGGTGAGACGGCGTAGAAAATCTGCTGCCCCTGGTAAGGTATCAGGCTGGTAAGGTTTTCCGGCGATACGACTGCATTGGGAATGCCCAGGTTGCGGGCCAGCAATTGCACGTGGGAGACGGTATTGCCCTCGGATACCGTGGCGATGCCGGCCACCGGCTTGAGGTCGGCCGGGGCCCGCTGGATGACGTAGATTTTTTGGTTGGAAAAATCGACTTCATCGGGAGAGCCGCTGATCACCACCAGTTCGCCCACCGCGAAACCAGGGTTGAGCCCCCGGGCGCTATTGGGATTCGGGATGTTGAATATCCGGTTGCTCATCTTGGCATATTCCTTGACGACGTCGGCCAACTGGCTGGAGGCTGCGCCAAAGGGGAGCAGGATCGAGGCGCGGATCCGGTCATCAATGAACCCGGCCGCCTGGGGTTCAAACTGGCTGTACAGGCTGATCACCGGGCCGTAAACCCCGTTGACCATGCCCACCGACCATTCCACCGTGCGCCGGGTCTGTTCGGCAATTGCTGCCAATTGCTCAAAACTTAATTGCTCGGTATTCGCCGGAGGATACAGCGCCGCCTCCAGGGCGGCCCATTCATGAAGTTCCAGTAATCCGGTACCGGCGGCGGCTTTGGCCAGCAGGTAGTTTTTTTCCAACAACGCCCGCAAGGTGCCGGGGCGCCATCCGGAAAGTTCGGTGAAGAGGAGGTTCTCCGCTTCCAGGGAAAGATCCATCAGTTTGAGGCGCTTTGCCGGGGTCTCGGTTTGGGGCATATTCTTGCGGATGCTCCACAGCAGATGGGCCAGTTCCGCGCAGCGGGTTTTGATGTCCGCCGGGGTGGCCGGCTTGCTGCCGGCGCTGCCGAATGCGCTTAACACCACCCGCAACTGGTAGCCGGCCGGATGGTTGACCGGGAACTCACCGAGAAACTGGCGCAGCATCTCGGTGCGCGAGGTCAGATAGATGGTTTTCAGATCCTGTTCCAGTTGGGCGAGCTTTTCATCAATCCGGGGAGGCAGCTTCTCCCGGTTCGCTGCCCGGAACTTGCTCACCCGTTCCAGATCGCTCGGATCCGGTTTGCCGTGAATCTTGACCCGGATATCCATGAAGGCCGGGAGCGAGTCGGCGATGGCCATGGAGGTGGTTCGAATGCGCATCAGGATATCGGTCTGATGGCTGTGGGGAATATCATGAGCCGCCTGGCGTAGCAGATAGAATTGGGTCGCCAGCAATTGATTGTCGGAAAGTGCCCAGTTGAGGAAATCGATGCCCCAGGCTTCCTCATCTTCTGCCTGGATCGCTCCACGGTAGTAGCGGGCCCGGCGCATGATCCAGCCGTCGTCGGCCAGTTGCAGAAATTTTTCCAATTGGTATTGTTTCAAGCGGGAATAATAGCGCGGGGCATCGAGGAAATCCGCTTTGGGGGTTCCGGCCAGGATCTGACCGAGGTGGATGCCCAGCTTTTTCTGGATATCAAAGACAATATCCTTGGGGTAGGCATGCTGGATACCTCCCGGGGTAGGGCAACGCTCCTTGGCCGGAATGCGCGAGCCGTCCGGGCAAAACCAGAAAATGCCCTGGTACGGGCCCCGGGAATCTTTCTTGAAACTCTGGATGATATCGGGCAGATCTTTCATCTCCTGGGCCTGCAGCCTACCAGATAAGGGAAACAACATGACGGCCAGGATGGTTGTTGCAAATAATCCGGTAAACCGTTCAGAAAAGAGTTTGAATAGGACCATGTCAGCTCCATTAAGATGATTCAGAAAAACGCTCAATGCACTTTTCCTCAACGGGAAAAGCAGGTATATCTCAATATACTAAATCAGGCTCACCCTGTCAAAAAAAAGCATGCATTTCAACATGTTTAGTCTCTAGGCCCGCTCCGTTGCCAGCTTCGAAACTTCCGATAATATTGACGGATACGGGTCAGGGTGATACCGGCGAAGATCAGCAGCGCCCCGGCAACCGTGCGCCAGGTGATGGTCTCATCCAGAAAGTACCATCCTGTCAACAGCGCCACAACCGGGGTAATATAGATAATAAACGACAACGTGATCGCACTCATCCGTTTCAACAACGAGTAATATGAAACGAAAGCGACCGCAGAACCAAAAATCCCCAGATATAACACTGCCAGAACCGCCGGCAGCGTAAAATCGAGCGCCGTAAGTTCCCCCCGCCACCAGGC
Source organism: Calditrichia bacterium (assembly GCA_020635015.1). Classification (GTDB taxonomy): domain Bacteria; phylum Calditrichota; class Calditrichia; order RBG-13-44-9; family J075; genus JACKAP01. The sequence continues at coordinate 62,734 of JACKAP010000006.1, forward strand.
GGCGGCGCCCAGGGCGACGATGCCCCAGATCATCTGGTGCAGGGTGAGCGGCACCGGTTTGACCTCGGCCAGGTGTTTCTCTACGATCACGATCGACAACGCCCCGGCCAACGCCGAGAGTACGATACCGGCGGAGGCCCAGACGATCATCGGGTGAAAGTCGGTCATCAGCAATTGATCCTGGAAGATGGTCAATATCCCGCCGAATCCCAGCAGCAGCCCGGCAAAGCGCGACCATTGAAAAGGTTCGTTCTTCAGCACAAAGTTGGAGATCAGTCCGGTGAAGATCGGGAAGGTGGCGAAAAAGATCGCGGTCACCCCGGCATACAGATATTGCTCGCCCCAATAGATCAGACCGTAGTCGAACAAGTAGAGCAGAATCGACGAGGTGAAGATGTGCCGGCGCGCCCCCGGCGGCAGCGCCAGCGAAATCCTCCGGATCCGGGCATAGCCATAGAGCAGCGCGATCGCCACCATAAAGCGCAGCATTGCCCCGGCAAACGGCGGAATGCCGCTGAGGGAATATTTGATAGCGATCCAGTGGTGGTTCCCAAAGCAAGCTGAGGAAGACGAAGGTCGCAATATCGGTGAGGCGGGTGGTATTCATATGGGTTGATGGGTGAATGGGTGTATGGGTGAATGGGTGAATGGGTTGATTGGTGTCGGTGCGTAGGGTAGGGTCGCGACCCTACCCTACTGCCTCCGTTTTTCCTCATTCCCCCATACACCCATGAACGATCTCCAAAGAGGCAAAAATTAGCTCGTAAACCGGAAGTAAACCAATCCGAAAAAATTAAATTTATCATTGACAGTTTTGGTGTTTGGGTTTATATTGAAACGATATACGACAAAATTTGTCGGGTTTTAAAATAGAAAACATTTTTTTTGATCAAAAACAAGACTAAATTAGTCGGATTTTAAAATGCTTAAGTTCAGTAAAAAAGTCGAATACGCCCTGATATCGATGCTTTACATGGCCAAGCGGGAGGATGGCGAATTGACCACCAGTCGGGAATTGTCGCAACATTTCAATATTCCCCAGGAACTGGCGGGAAAAGTGCTGCAGAGCCTGGCTCGCACCGGATGCATCGCCTCGGTGCAGGGGGTAAAGGGGGGTATCAACTGGCGTCGGCGCCGGAATTGATCAACCTGACGGCGGTCATCACAGCGGTGGACGGGCCGATCAAGGTGGTCAATTGCGTGGAAGAGCCCGGGCAGTGCGGCTGCGACCAACTGCGCTACTGCAACATGCGTAACCCGATGGAGATGATCCAGTCGAAATTGATCGAGTTTTTCAATGCGATTACCCTGAAAGACCTGCAGACCAACCTGGCGGCTTTCAACCTGAGCGAGGCGATTCAGAAAAATGCAGCAAATGTTACCTTGAATTTTAAATCGAATTAATCTGAGAGAGGTCTACCAACATGAGCAACGAAAATCACAGCGAACAGGAGATTATCCAAAGTCGCATTAAAAGCGAGTATAAGTGGGGATTTACCACCGACATCGAAATGGATACGGTCCCGAAAGGGTTGAATGAAGACATCGTGCGTTTAATCTCCCTGAAGAAAAATGAGCCGGAGTGGATGCTGGAATGGCGTTTGAAAGCGTTTCGCCACTGGCAAACCATGGCGGAGCCGCACTGGCCCAATGTGAAGTTCCCGCCGATCGATTACCAGGATGCCTATTACTACGCTGCACCGAAACAGCAGAAGAAGCTGGAGAGCCTCGATGAGGTGGATCCCAAACTGCTGGAAACCTTCGAGAAACTGGGTATCTCTCTGGAAGAGCAGAAACGCCTGACCGGCGTCGCGGTGGATGCGGTGATGGACAGTGTGTCGGTTGCAACCACCTTCAAAGAAGAGTTGGCCAGCAAAGGCATCATTTTCTGCTCTTTTTCGGAAGCGATCCAGCACCATCCCGATCTGGTGAAAAAATATATGGGAATGGTCGTGCCCTATACCGACAACTTTTTTGCCGCTCTCAATGCCGCCGTGTTCACCGATGGCTCATTTTGCTACATCCCGGCCGGGGTACGCTGCCCGATGGAGCTGTCGACTTATTTCCGGATCAATGCCGCCAATACCGGGCAGTTCGAGCGTACCTTGATCGTGGCGGAGGCCGGCGCCTACGTCAGCTACCTGGAAGGCTGCACCGCCCCAATGCGCGATGAAAACCAGCTTCACGCCGCGGTGGTGGAGTTGATCGCCCACAAGGACGCAGAAATCAAATACTCTACGGTGCAAAACTGGTATCCCGGCGATGAAGAAGGCAAGGGCGGGATTTATAATTTCGTGACCAAACGCGGGGTCTGTCTGGAAGAGAATGCCAAGATCAGCTGGACCCAGGTAGAGACCGGCTCGGCGATCACCTGGAAATATCCCAGCGTGATCCTGCAGGGCGACAATTCGGTGGGTGAATTTTATTCCGTGGCCCTGACCAATAACCACCAGCAGGCCGATACCGGCACCAAGATGGTGCATGTGGGGAAAAACACCAAGAGCACCATCATCTCAAAAGGGATCTCCGCCGGGGTCAGCCAGAATTCTTACCGCGGGCTGGTGAAGGTGCACAAAGGCGCCCGCAATGCCCGGAATTTTTCGCAATGCGACTCGCTGCTGATCGGCGACCGCTGCGGCGCGCACACCTTTCCCTACTTGGAAATTCAGGATCCTACCGCCAAGGTGGAACACGAAGCCACCACTTCTAAGATCGGCGAAGACCAGATTTTCTATTGCAACCAGCGCGGGATCGGCACCGAAGACGCCATCGGAATCATCGTCAACGGGTATTGTAAAGAGGTGTTCAAAGAACTCCCGATGGAATTCGCAGTAGAAGCGCAGAAACTGCTGGCAATCAGCTTGGAAGGCAGTGTGGGGTGAGAATCGTGAATGGGTTAATGGGATGATGGGGAAAAACGGACATCGCGAGCAAAAGTCTTTAACCCATTAACCCATACACCCATTAACCCATTAACAAGAATCTAAACATCAACTCAAATAAGCGAGAGAAACACATCATGATTTCAATTAAAGATTTGCAAGTCGCAGTAGAAGGCAACCTGATTTTGAAAGGTGTCAATCTGGAAGTGAAGCCGGGAGAGGTGCATGCCATCATGGGGCCGAACGGTTCCGGGAAGAGCACCCTGGCCAATGTGCTGGCCGGCCGGGAAGAGTATGAAGTAACCGGCGGCGCGGTAAGCTTCGAAGGGAAAGATCTCTTGGAGATGGGCCCGGAAGACCGCGCCCGGGAGGGGTTGTTTCTGGCTTTCCAATATCCGGTGGAGATCCCCGGGGTCAGCAACGTCAACTTCATGAAGACCGCCGTGAACGAGATCCGCGAATACCGCGGCCTGGAAAAGCTCGACGCCATGGAATTCCTCAGCCTGGTGAAAGAGAAAATGCGCCTGGTGGAGATGGATGAAAAATTCCTCAGCCGCTCGGTCAACGAAGGCTTTTCCGGCGGGGAAAAGAAACGTAACGAAATTTTCCAGCTGGCGGTGCTGGAGCCGAAGTTGGCAATTATGGATGAAACCGACTCCGGCCTGGATATCGACGCCCTGCGCATCGTGGCCAACGGAGTGAACAAGCTGCGCAGCAAGGAGCGTTCTTTTGTGGTGATCACCCACTATCAGCGTCTGCTCAACTACATCGTACCCGATTTCGTGCATGTGCTGGTCAACGGCAAAATTGTAGAATCCGGCGGCAAGGAGCTCGCTCTGCAACTGGAAGAACACGGCTACGACTGGATCAAAAACGAGCAGGCAGCGGCGACGCTTTAATCAAGATAAACCGGAATATTTAAGCGCAGGTGACATTTACAATGAGCAAGCATAAAAAAATAGAAACAAATGACATCAAGGACTGGTACCTCGGGCGCTTCAGCGCATTCGAGAACCACCTCAACGGCAGCCGCGACATTCCCTTCCATGCCGTTCGCAAAAATGCCCTTTCCACATTCTCCGCTCTGGGATTCCCTGGCCGGCGCGACGAAGAATGGAAATATACCAACATCGCTCCGCTGCTGAAACATCAGTTTGGGCTGGCCGGGGAAGTGGGCAATGTAACTGAGGAAACCCTCCGCCCTTATTTGTTTGAGGGGTTGGAAAACAATCGGGCGGTCTTGCTGAACGGGCGTTATTCGGAGGCGCTGTCCAACTACCGCACTGCGGCCAGGGGGGTGATCGTATGCAGCATGAAAACCGCTCTGAAGCAGCATGCTGCGCTGGTGGAACCCCATCTGGGCCGTTATGCCCGCCTCGAAGATGAAGCGTTTGTAGCCCTGAATACCGCTTTTGTCAATGACGGGGTGTTTGTGTATGTGCCGGATGATACCGTGGTAGAGGAACCGCTGCATCTATTGTTCCTCTCCGATGCAACGGCGCACAGCTTCTTCACCAGCCCGCGCATCCTGCTGGTGGCCGGAAAAAATAGCCGGATGAAGATCGTGGAAACCCACAACGGGCTGGGCGATCACGCCTACTTCACCAATGTGGTGACGGAAGCGGTGAACGGCGCCGGCGCCAAAGTCGATTATGTCAAGCTGCAGGATGAGCGGCCGAACGCGTATCATATTTCTCATCTCCAGGCCCATCAGGAAAGAGACAGCAATTTTTCTTTCCTCAATTTCGATATCGGCGGGAGGCTGGTGCGCAACAATCTCAACCTCGCCCTCAAGGCGGAAAATTGTGAAGGCCACCTGATCGGGTTTTATATCGGCGGCGGCCGGCAGCATATCGACAACCACACGGCGATCGATCACGCCATGCCCAACTGCTTCAGCAATGAGCTTTATAAAGGCATCCTCGGGGGCAAGGCCAGCGGGGTTTTCAACGGCAAGATCTTTGTGCGCCAGGATGCTCAAAAGACCAATGCCTATCAAAACAACAAGGCCCTGCTGCTCTCCGATGATGCGACTATCAACAGCAAACCGCAGTTGGAGATCTTCGCCGATGATGTGAAGTGCAGCCACGGCGCCACCGTCGGGCAGTTGGATGATGAAGCCCTGTTCTACCTGCAGGCCCGGGGCATCCCGAAAGCGAAAGCCCAGGCAATGCTGCAGTATGCCTTTGCCAGCGACGTATTTAATTATATCCCGCTCGAAAGCGTGCGGGAAAAGATTGATCAGCTGGTGCATGAGCGATTTGACAATATATAAATCGAGAGTTAAGATGAATTCAACCCGCATTGAGGAAACGATGGTGCACCCGAAAGCGCCGCCCTCCGGCCGTTATGATGTCGATAAGATCCGCGCGGATTTTCCGATTCTGAGTATGGAGGTGCACGGAAAGCCCCTGGTATTCCTCGATAATGCCGCATCCACCCAAAAACCCCGGGCAGTGATCGATGCCGTCGAGCGTTATTACCGGGCGGAGAACGCCAATATCCACCGCGGCGTGTATTATCTCAGCGAGGTGGCCACGAAGAAATACGAGGACGCCCGGCAGACGGTGCAGCAGTTCCTCAACGCCGCTTCTACCCGGGAGATCATCTTCACCAGCGGCACCACCGACAGCATCAATCTGGTAGCGGCGGCTTACGGCCGGAAGTTTATTAAGGAAGGCGACGAGATCATCATCTCCACCATGGAGCATCACTCCAACATCGTGCCCTGGCAGATGCTCTGCCAGGAGACCGGAGCGAAGCTGAAGGTGGTGCCGATCGATGACAACGGCGATATCATCTTCGAAGCCTATGAAGCCCTGTTTTCTCCCCGTACCCGCCTGGTGGCGATGGTCTATATTTCCAATTCGCTGGGCACGGTCAATCCGGTCAAGGCGGTGATCGATACCGCTCATCAGCACGGGGTGCCGGTGCTGCTCGACGCCGCCCAGGCGGTGGCCCACCAGCCGGTGGATGTGCAGGCGCTGGATTGCGATTTTCTGGCCTTCTCCGGCCACAAGATCTTCGGGCCGACCGGGGTGGGAGTGCTTTACGGCCGGGAGAAAATCCTGGAGACTATGAATCCCTACCGCGGCGGGGGCGACATGATCCGCAGCGTGACCTTCGAGAAAACCACCTACAACGAGCTGCCCCATCGCTTCGAAGCCGGCACCCCCAACATGGCCGGGGTGATCGGCCTGGCGGAGGCGCTGAAATACGTGAATAGTATTGGCCTGGGGCGTATCAGCGCCTACGAGGAGGAAGTGCTCGCTTATGGCACCGAAGCGTTGCGCAGCATCAAAGAGCTGCGTCTCATCGGTACCGCTAAACGAAAGGCGGGGGCGATCTCGTTTGTGATCGACGGTCTCCATCCGCATGATATCGGCACCTGGGTGGACCGCGCCGGGGTGGCGATTCGTGCCGGGCACCACTGCACCCAGCCGGTGATGGACCGCTACCACATTCCTTCCACCTCGCGGGCGTCGATTGCCCTCTATAACAAGAAGGAAGATTTTGATGTGCTGGTGGAGAGTTTAAAAAATATTATCGAGGTATTCCGCTGATGGATGAATTAAAAGAGCTGTATCAGCAAATTATCCTGGATCATAACAAAGATCCGAAGAATTACGGCAAGCTGGAGAAGCACAATCACGATTCCGAGGGGTTTAACCCGCTCTGCGGCGACCGGGTGCATGTCTACCTGATGGTGGAAGACGGGCTGATCAAGGAGATCCGCTTCGAAGGTTCCGGCTGTGCCATTTCCAAAGCCTCCGCCTCGGTGATGACCACCTTGCTGAAGGGCAAGACGGTGGACGAAGCCAAAGCCCTGTTCGCCCAATTTCAGAAGATGATCACTGCCGATGTGCATACCCCGCCGGATGTGGAAAAGGTTGGCAAGATGGCGGTCTTTGCCGGGGTGCGGGAGTTTCCCAGCCGCATCAAGTGCGCCGGGCTGGCCTGGCACACGGTTATCGCCGCAATCGAAGATCGTGACGAGGCGGTTACAACGGAGTGATGTTTTCCTCGGATCTCGTTCCACGCGGAGCGCGGAACGTAAAACCGACGCTCTGTGTCGAGTCAAAGGAAGTGTATCTACTGATGTGACGCAGAGCGTCACAACTTCATTCCACGCGGAGCGTGGAACGAGTACGACTACAAAAACAGTGAGAGTAGCGATATGTCCGAACTCAACAAAACCGAACTGAAAGAGCACATCGTCAAAGTGATCAAAACTTGCTACGACCCGGAAATCCCGGTGAATATTTTCGAGCTGGGACTGATTTATGACATCATGGTTGATGACAACGGCGTTGCCTTTATCAAGATGACCTTGACCTCCCCGGCCTGCCCGGCGGCCGGCACCCTCCCGGCGGAAGTGGAGCATAAGACCAAGATGGTCCCGGGCATCAGCGACGCCAAGGTCGAAATTGTCTGGGATCCGCCCTGGAATATGGAGATGATGAGCGAGAGCGCCAAGCTTGAGCTGGGGTTTATGTAAGCTGTGTTGGTTGTTGGATTTTGGGTGTTGGCGATTGGTTATTGGCAAAGACTTTCTTGGATAACACCCAACAACCAACAACCAACAACCAATAACCAAAAACTCTCAAAAATCATCCCACACACAAAATGGCAATCACAATCGAATTCATAAAAAAATGAGGAAATATCCATGTCTGCATTCAATATATTGAACAACCAACCCACTTACGATCCGGAGGCGGTGCAGCCGATGCGCGACGAGCTGATTGCAGTGGGTTTTGAGGAAGTGTCAACCCCGGAAGATGTCGATCGCCTGGTCGGGCAGCAGGATGACAAGACCGTGCTGCTGATGATCAACTCGGTGTGCGGTTGCGCCGCCGGCAGCGCCCGACCCGGTGTCTGCGCCGCCCTGCAGCACCATGTGATCCCGGACCGGCTGGTGACCGCTTTTGCCGGGCAGGATAAAGCGGCGGTGGCTTATCTTCGGGAAAAATATCTCGGCGATTTTCCCCCGTCTTCCCCCTGTATGGCGTTGTTGCAGAACGGCGAGGTGGTGTTCATGCTGCACCGCTACATGATTGAAGGCCGGCACCATCAGGAGATCTCCCAGGCGCTGGTGATGCTGTTTGATAAATTTTGCTCCAACCAGGGGCCCTCGATCACCCCGGCACAATATGAGCAGGTGGTGCATGCCCGGGCCTGCGGATCCAAAATTCCCCGCTTCAACGGTTAAATGGAGTTGATGATGGGAAAATGGATCGAAGTTGCGGCGGAAGCTGATTTTACGGAACCGGTGCGGGTGGTCGAATATGACGGCATTGACATCGCAGTCTTCCGGCTGGAGGACGGCTTCTACGCCATTGATGATGAGTGCTCCCACGATGAAGCCTCGCTGGCGGAAGGCGAGATTGTGGAGCAATGCCAGGTGGAATGTCCCCTGCACGGCGCCCGCTTCGATATCAAAACCGGAAAGAATCTCAGCTTCCCGGCGGTAGTGCCGGTGCAGGCCTATCCGACGAAAGTGGAGAACGGATTCGTCTATGTGGAAGTGGACGATTAAGCACCCTTCATAAAGATATTCAAACTTTAGCCACAGAGTTCACAGAGAATTAACATTGATAACTGATACCTGAAAACTGACAACTGAAAACTCTGTGCGCTCTGTGTCTCTGTGGCTGAAATGTTAATCCGACATGCAAACTCTCTACCAACAAGCGATCCTTACGCACAACCGTGAGCCGCATCATTACGGGGAAATGGACAATCCGTCGCTGCGGGTGCGGGTGCTGAACCCGGTCTGTGGTGACGAAGTGACCCTGATGCTGGCGGTTGTCGGAGAGATCATTGAAGATGTGCGCTTTACAGCCCAGGGCTGTGCGCTCTGCCGGGCTTCCGCCTCGATGATGAGTGATTTGATTAGCGAGCTAACGATTACAGCAGCCGACCGTCTTGCGGAAGAAGTTCGCTTACTCTTTCAGGGAAAGGCCGGTATCGAAAGGTTGGCGACTTTCGGTGAACTGGCGGCATTGGCCGGCGTGCGCGATCACCCGGCGCGGATTAAATGCGTGCTGCTGCCCTGGCAGGCTCTGGAGGATGCGTTGGAGCAATGGGATGATAAGGTGATGGGTTGATGGGTTGATGGGTTAATGAGTTAATGGGTGGATGACTTTGCTCGCGACGTCCGTTTTTCCCCATTAACCCATCAACCCATCAACAGAATACCCCCAACAACATTATTCCTCCACTATCTCATCACTTTCTTCCAGACCCAACATTTTCTTCTCCTCAATCACATAGCGGGCAATATCCTCGAACATCTCGCTGCGCGGATAGTTCAGCAGCATGGAAAATGCCCCGATGATGAAATAGATGTGCATATTTTCCGCGAGGGAGGTCAGCAGGTAATAGCACACCCCGACCACCACCACGACCAGCCCCAATAGCCAGACCCGGGTCATCTTTTTGCGCAGAACGGCGAAGATTTTCTCCAGCAGCTCATTTTCTTTCTGGCTGGGATCCCGTTTCAACTGGCGATCGATGATCTGGCGGCTGAACTTTCGGGCGAAATAGGTGCGCTTTAAATTGAAGATCAGCAGGGTCAGGGCAATTACCACGATGAAGCTGGCCAGGTCGATATTCTTCAAATAGGGAAGCAGGGTGAGGTTGAACGCCGGCTTCACTGCCAGGTAGTGCCATAACGCCAGCATATAAATCACCACGGCCGGCAAAAAGATATATTGCCAGGTGGTGCGGATGTTTCGGGAAAAACGGTTCACTTCCGGGGAAAGATCGTATTTTTTACGCATAAGCGAATATCCATAGATGATTTTGTTGATGAGTTAAAGGGTTGATGGGTTGTTTTTTACCCATCAACCCTTTAACTCATCAGCCCATTAACCCATTATTTAACTTACCCTTTCAAAAAAACTGCCGAAGATTGATACCATGCATTCAATAATCGAAATAAGGTATAAATGCAAGTTTTTTAATTTCTTTTTTGAGTCGCTCGCGGCTGGCGTTACATAAAAATTCAAAGCTTTTTTTACAAAATGTGATTCACCAAGTTTTAATATTCGGCAATATGTAATAAATTTAACAATTCAGGTGTTTTTTTCCAATCGGTGGAACCGCCGATAGATCGAAAAAAAGTCTGGTTTCTGCACTGTGGATGTTTTATATATGAATGGAGATACGGTAAAATATCCGGTTTTGAGAAAAATATAACGAAATGCAAAATTATCAAACGCTTAAGTATCGCTAAAACAGTTGATTTTTACGCGAATTTTCGATAAGTTGTTCCGCTACTGATGATGGAGAACAGATACCGATGCGAATCGCTCTGATTCTGTTTCAATTTTTACTGTTTGTGTTGCTGGTACTTTTTCTGGTGCAAAATCAGGGGCAGTTCCTGGACATCTACCTGTTCTGGTCGGATACGCCGCGCCGGGTCGACAGTCTGGCAGTGATGCTGCTTTCCTTCACCATTGGCGGAGTGCTTACCTGGGTGTTGATGACGTTTTATGTGATCAATCTCCGGGCGGATCTTCGTAAAGTGCGTCAACAGAACCGGGAATTGATGAACGAAGTGAGCAACTTTCGCAATCTTCCTCTGGATGAAATTCCTGACGCGACGGTGAGCGATGTGCCGGAGCTTCCGTCACCGGCCGCCCGCCCGGAATAAAAGCAGCGAAGGATTAGCGAGATGACGGATAGCCCTCTCTTTGAAATCGGTTTGTTTGTGATGATGTTTGCCGCGATCGGTACGGTGTTGTGGTATTCGCTGCGGCAGAAAAACCGGGATGGGGGAGAGACGCATTATGTGCGCGCCCTGGAGGCGCTGGCGGAGGGAGACGAAGTGCAGGCGGTGGCGCAGTTTAAAGCCGCCGCCCGGGAAAACAGCAGTAATTACCGGATCTATCTCTTGTTGGGCGATCTGCTGCGCCGGCAGGGGATGCGGGAGCAGGCGCTGAAGCTTCACAGCGACCTGACGCTGCGTGAAGGGCTGGCTGCGGAAGCGCAGTTGAAGGTGTTGCGCAGCCTGCGCCGGGATTATGAAGCGCTGGAAGATGCGCAAAAAGGCGCCGGCATTGCCGGAAAGCTGGTGAGTTTGCAGAACCGCCCGGATGGTGACGCGCTGCAGCAGTGGGTCGCACTGCTGGAAAAAATTTCCGACTGGGAAAAAGCCGCCGAGGTGGTTGCCAAATACCGTATGAAGTTTCGTTTCAATGTAGACCGGAGGCTGGCGCTGTATGCGGTCTTCCGGGGGATGCAGTTGGGAGAAAAAGGAGAGCGAGAGGCTGCCCGTGCGCAATTTGCCGCCGCTCTGAAAAGCGATCCGGGCTGCAGCGCGGCTTATTACCATCTGGGCAAAGCCTGGCTGGCGGAGGGGAATCCCGGAGAAGCGCTGGCCGCCTGGCGCCGGTTATGTGAATCCCGCCCGGAACAAGCCTGGCTGGTGCTGCCGGAACTGGCAAAGCTGCCCCCAAACGACGGCTTGGAGGAAGCCCGGAATGACCTGATCCGGCAGCTGGCCGGGCAGAAACAGGCCGGAAGCAAAACCATACTGGCCCTGGCGACCTGGCTGGCGGAGCAAGCTAAGGATCCGGACGGTGCTCTGGCCCTGTTGGAACAACAGGAAAAGATTGCCCCGGCGCCGGAAATTTACCGGGCTAAATTCCGCCTGTTGATGCGCAAGCGGAAATACCGCCTGGCCGCGGAACAGTACCAAGGGCTGCTGGATCAGGAGGCCGCGGGTCCGGGAGCACCGTTTGTCTGCAATGGCTGCAACCAGACGTTCGATCAGCCGCTGTGGCAATGCCCCGGCTGCCGGCAGGTCGACACCTTTGGGCTGTAAAAGCCGTAACCGAAAACACCGGATAAATAATGTTCGCAAGAAAAATTTATCACATCGGATGTCTCTTATTACTGACCGGGTTGCTGAGCACCGGTGGCTTTACGCAAAGCAATGCCGAGCTAATAGCGATGTATCGCGAGAGTAAAATCGACCAACTGGAAAAACTCTACCAGCAGGGGAATATTCATGAACCCGGCTGGCGGATGTTTGTCGAAGCCATCTTCATCGAGGATGCCGAAACCGCTACCGTCCGCATGATGGAAGCTTACCTGCAGACGGCGCTGCCGGAGTTGCAGCAGGTGATCCGGGAACGGATTTCCAATTATTACGCCGCCCGGGGCTATTACGAAACCGCGCGGCGGATTTTAGAGGACGAACACTCGTTCAGGGAAATTCTCGCCATCAAAGTGCCGCAGGGAGCGCAGAAACCGGCGCCGCCGGCTTCCCCGCCGCCTCAATCGGCGGAAGAAACACCCGGCGAACGTTTCGGCGTGCAGATCGGGGCCTTCAGCACCTATGACGGTGCCGAGACCGTGAGCCGGGAGTGCCGGGCCGTCTACGCCAATACCGAGATCCTCGAAAAAGAAAAAGATGGGGACACCCTTTACGTGGTGGTAATTGGCGGCTATCCGGAACGCGCCGCCGCGGAACATATACTGACCAATGTCAATCAACAGTTTAAAGTTAAAGGCTACATCATTCAATACTAATGGAGTACTGTCTATGGAAATTGATGTTTTAAAAGGGATTCCGTTATTTTCTGAACTGAGCGAGAAAGATTTAGAAAAAATAACCCAGGTAGCCAGTAAGCAGCGTTATCATAAGGACAATTTGATTCTGATCGAGGAGGAAATCGGTTCGACGATGTTTGTGATCCTCGACGGCCGGGTTAAAATTTCCCGTATCAGTGATGACGGCCGGGAAGTCATTCTGTCGATCCTCAGCGAAGGGGATTTCTTCGGGGAAATGTCGCTGCTCGACGGCCAGACCCGCTCGGCCAACGTGACGGCCATCGAGGAATCCGAATTGATGGTGATCCGCCGGGAGGATTTTTTGCAGATGCTCCGTGATTATCCGCAGATCGCCATCAACCTGCTCAAGGAACTGGCCCAGCGGATTCGCAAGAGTGACGAGCACATCAAGTCTCTCTCCCTGCAGGATGCCACCGGCCGGGTGGCCAGCACCCTGTTGCGCATCGCGGAAGACTCCGGGGTGTTCCGCAAGGGCCAGGTGGAAATCAGCGAACTCCCCCTCCAGCAGGATCTGGCCAATATGGCCGGCACCAGCCGGGAAACCATCTCGCGGGTAATTAAATCGCTGATGGTCCAGGGATATCTCAAGAAACAGAAAGGCAAGATCGTTATCCTGGATTACGAGAAATTCAAATCGATTTTTTCCCGTTAGTCCGAGGAGTGTCCGTTGCCATCAACCATTCTTCTTTTGGGAAAAGCGGAAAAGAATTTCCAGTATGTGCAGAAGTCGCTCCACGAGCAGTCCTACCGCTTTCATTTCATTGCTGCCGACAAGATTGCGCAGGAAGCCGAGCAATTGCCGGATGCCGAATTGATCATTATCGACACCCTGCCTTACGACGAAGCGGAATTTGGCCAGTTCTATGCGCTGCAGGAAAACCCCCGCTATGCCCATGTTCCCACCCTGGCGCTGGTCGATGAAAACCCTCCCCGGCTGCGTTACCGTTTGGTCAACATGGGGATTCATGATTATCTGACCGTGCCCTTCCATCGCCTCGATCTGGAAGTGCGCTGCCGCAATCTGCTGCGCCTTAACGGTCGTTCGGCGGCGGATCCGGAGACCTTACCCGCCCGCACACCGGCGATCCATGCCCTGCAATCCCTTCAGCAGCTCTACCGGGAGATGAACCAGTCGATCTTTCAGCTCGATAGAAACAGCTTCATCAAGTCGGTGCTGGCACAAATCCACCAGTTCAGCAAAGCCCAAATCACCTTTCTCTTTGATGTGCGGGAAGAGCAGTTTCTGCATTTGCAGCATTTCCTCCCGGCGCAATTGCTGAGCGATGAATGGCGGCTGGATATCTCCGATATTCCCCTGCTGACGAAGGCCGTGCGCCTGCGCGAGCCGACCATTCTGAATAATATCTCTGCCGATAATCCGTTCGTGACTCAATTGAACGCCTATCTGAACGTCAAAATACGCTCCTTTATCATCTACCCGGTGGTGATCCAGAACCATACCCGGGCGGTGCTTTGCGTGCTGAAATCCGATCAGGAGAAATTCAGCGAATTGCATTATCTGCTGGTGGAGAACTTTGCCCATTTTCTGGTGCATGCCCATTTCCTGAGCCACCTTCGCAAGGAAACCGAAAATCAGTATGACAATCAGGTGTGGCAGTTTTATTTTGAGTATCTCGATCAGGTGGTCAATCAACTGAGTTTTGGGATTCTGGTGATCAGCAAGGAGCTTCGGGTCAAATATCTCAATGAGAATGCCGCATCTCTGTTATCGGTATCCTCCAAGGAAGCCCTCTACAAGCCGCTTACCGAGATCATGAGCGAGGCGGCGGTGACGGCGGTGATGAAATCGGCCGGAGAATCGCCCCTGACCTTTGAACGGCCGGAACTGGAACTGGTTGACCGCAACCAAAAAAAGCGCCTGGTGGGCTTTTCGGTGCAGGAATTCACCGATCAAATGAGCGGGGAAGAAGGCTATATCATCTCTCTGAAAGATATCACCTTCACCAAGGAGATCCAGGAAGAGATGCGCCGGGTCGACCGTCTCGCTTCCCTGGGCGTGATGGCTTCGGGGATCGCCCACGAGATCCGCAATCCCCTGGCGGGCATCAAGGCGATGGCCCAAACCTTCGAGGAAGAGCTGCAGCCAGACGATCCCAAGAACGAATACGTGAAGCGGATCGTGCGCCTGGTGAACCGGTTGGACGATCTGCTGCGCACCCTTTTCTCCTATGCCAAGCCGCCCAAGCCCAACCGGCAGTACTGCAATCTGGATGAAGTGCTGCGGGATGTGTTCAGCCTGATGCGCCAGAAGCTCCGGGAACACAATATCAAACTGATCAAGCTGATTCATCCGGAATTGCCCCGGGCCTTCGTGGATCCGGGACAGATCCAGCAGGTGCTGGTGAACCTGTTCCTCAACAGCGTGGAGGCGATCAATAAGAACGGCGAGATTGTCATCTCGATCCAGCCGGTCGGTGAAAAAGAAGCGGCATCCAAGCCCTTCCTTTCCCCGTATCTGATGCTGGGGAAGGCTAAATTTTTTATCGAGATCCAGATCCGCGATAACGGCTGCGGGATCTCTGAAGAAAACCTCAAGCATATATTCAACCCCTTCTTTACCACCAAGACCTTCGGCACCGGCCTGGGATTGTCGATCGTCTATCAGATCATCAAAGAAAACGAGGGGTTGATTAATTATGAAAGTGAAGTGGATCAGGGCACGACCTGCTACTTATATTTACCGGCAGAACAACCCGGTGCCATGATATTGGAATGATAGACAATCAGGGAGGGACTCCGCCGGATTAAATTGGTTACGAAACTGAATTTGCAGTCAAGGAATCTTCCATGGTCCGTTTTGGTATTACTGAAGACCTCATTCATCAGCCGCTGCTCTATGCCCTGCAGCATTCCCTCATCGATCACCCGTTTGAATTGATTTCACAGTCGCCGGCACAAAATACGGCCGACCTGTGCCGTGGCAAGCTGGACGCCGCCCTGATTGGCCCGGTCGACTATGCCCGTAACAGCAGTGAATTGCTGCTGGTGCCGGATGTTATCGTCTCCAGCCACGGCGCTGCCCGGCACGGCCTGCTTTATTTCCGGGAGAATCAACAGCATATCAGCCGGGTGGTTTGCCGGGATCTCGATTCCCAATACCGGGTGCTGGCCGATATGGTCATGAAGGAATTCTTCGAAATCGAGATCGAATGGATATCCCTGCCGGGCGGATTTTCCCTGGAGAAAGCCCTGGGGAATTCCCGGCCTGCCTGGCCGAAGGCCCGGAAGCGCTCCGGGCTTTTCCCCTGGCGGATAATTTTTTCGATCTCCTGGAAGCGTGGCGTGATAATGCCGAGCTGGATTATGTGCACTATCTGCTGGCCGTGCCGGAGGCCGGGGAGTGGGAAGCGCGGATGGTCGAGCCGCTGCGCCTCTCCCGGGAACTGGGATTGCGCAATATCAAAAAAATTGCTCAGGATTTTGCGGGCCCTGCCAAAACGGGATGGGATGCCTATTACGACCTGCTGAACGAGGTGTACCATTATGCGCCGGACGATGCGCTGTGGACCCATCTGCGCGATTATTTTCAATACCTGTTCTACTACGGCGAAATCGAATTCTTGCCGGAGATGCGGTTCGTTTGATGAGCGAAGTCTGTGATGGTACATTGAATGCGAAGTTTCTTGTCGTTTTCAATCCGGTGTTAGTTGTGGGTGATTGGTTGTTGGGTAAGATAGGTCTTTGCCAATGACCAATGACCAATCACCAATCGCAGTTCCTTAAATCTAAAGAACTTAGTGTGCCGTGTAGCAGTGTTTAAAAAAATTTAACCCATAAAACCGAGAGGCTTGCCGGCGTGGATTCCAAGAAAGCGGAACAGCGTTACCTGGATGAAATATCACTTCTGACCAGCAAGGAAGTGGAAGACTATATCCTGCTCAACCTGAAAAGGATCCGGGAGCGCCGCCGCAAGTTCGATATTCCGGTGATCGGCATTGCCGGTTCAGAGGGAAAAACCACCACCAAGCGGATGCTTTCGGCCATCCTGCGCCCGGCCCACCAGGTGTTGGAGACCCCGCCCAACTGCTCGACCGCCTCCGG
Source organism: Calditrichia bacterium (assembly GCA_020635015.1). GTDB lineage: Bacteria > Calditrichota > Calditrichia > RBG-13-44-9 > J075 > JACKAP01. Next base: position 79,263 of record JACKAP010000006.1, read on the forward strand.
GGTAACCGCCACCCTGCTGGAGATGAACCAGACCCATCAATACGCCCTGCTGGAACTGGGGATTGTCAAATCCAAACAGTTTGAACTGGCGGTGCAGGTCGCCGAACCGACCATCGCCGCGATAACCAACATCGGAGAGGCGCATCTGGCCAACCTGGGCGATAAATACCACATCGCCGATGCCAAGGTCGAGCTGATCAAGCGTCTGCCCCCGGATGGCTATGCGGTGCTGAATATCGATGATGACCTGGTCAGCGAGCTTGCCGCCCATTCGACCAGCCGGAGGGTGATCAAGTTCGGCTTAAATAAAAATGCCCAATTCTTTGCCAATAAGATCGAATATCTGGGGCCGGAGGGAATCCGCTTTCACGTGAACGGCTTTTATCCCTTCCACATGCCGATTTACGGTTCTGCCTCAATCTATAATGCCCTGCTGGCGATTTCGGTGGCCCGGTTGCTGGAGATCGAATTTGAGGAGATCCAGGAAGGGCTGGAGCAGCGTTTTTCCCTGCTCGATCACACCGGCAATCTGACCCGCCGCGACAATATCAATATCCTCGATTATACCTACGATGCCTCGATCAACTCAGTCACCAAGGCCTGCGAGTCGCTGGCCCAGTTTAAACCCTTCTCGGAAAAGCTGATCCTGGTGATCGGCGATATCCGCAATCCCGGGCCGGATGTGGCCGGCACCCACCTGAAAATGGGCTACTATATCGCCGCCCAGCCGATCGATGTGGTGTTGACCATCGGCGAGGATGCCCGCCTGATCGGCGAGGGAATCCGGCGACTCAATCACACCAAAAAGATCGTGGAATGCAGCGGCGATGCACCCACGCTTCTGGAGCGGCTCGCTGCCCACCTGACCCCGAACAGCACCGTGCTGTTTATCGGCAGCAAGGAGCTGCACCTGGAGGATACGCTGCAGGCGCTGCTGAAGATGATTGGGTGAATGGGTTAATGGGTGGATGGGTTAATGGGTAAGAACGGATGTACGTCAACTGATTTTACACCCATTCACTCATTCACCCATTCACTCATTCACCCATTCACCCATTCACGTTTTTTATATTCCCCCATTGTAAATATCCCATAAAAGCTTTACCTTTAACTCTTTCGAGCCGGAAATGTCAGAATTTATTGTGTTGATTTTTTTGAAGTTAAAGGTTTTGTATGATTCACCAGGACATTCACTTTGACACGCCCCACACCCGCACCATCCATAGCGCCGTGGAAGCGCTGGAAAAGGGCGGCAGCATTATTTATCCCACGGATACGGTCTATGGGATCGGATGCAGCATTTACCGCAAAAGTGCGATCGAACGGCTCTACAAGATCAAGGGAAAGTCGAAGTTCGATCCCATGAGCCTGATCTGCAACTCCATCCAGCAGGCGGCGGAGTATGCCCAGATTTCCAATACCGTCTTCCGGATTCTCAAGCGTTGTTTTCCAGGGCCATACACCGTGGTGCTGCCCGCCAAGCACGGCATTGCCAAGCTGATGCTGTCGCGCCAGAAGGAGATCGGTATCCGCATTCCGGACAGCCCGGTTTGCCAGATGCTGGTAGAGGGATTGGGCCACCCGCTGCTCAATACCTCGGTGAATGTATTCTTTGACGAAGACTGGTTTGATGAGGGGGAAGACACTGAAAAATTTCTCGATTTCGCGGAAATTTTTCTCGATGCCGGCCCGCTTCCGGAAAGTCGGGAATCGACCGTGGTGAAGATCCACGATCACGAGATCGAGATTCTCCGCGAGGGCAAAGGGGATCCGGAGGTGTTGTTTTATTGAGGCCGTGCCCGTCGCGCCGGATTGCGCATGGAAGGGCACGTATGTAGGGTAGGGTCGCGACCCTACCCTACGCGCGCGAATGGTGCAAACATCCAACATCCAACATCCGACATTCGAAACATCACAAGGAGTTCACATGAAAAAAATCATCCGCACCGACAAAGCGCCCCTCCCGGTGGGGCCGTACAATCAGGCGGTCGTCATCAATGGGCTGGTGTTTACCGCCGGGCAGATCGCGATCGATCCGGCGACCAATCAACTGCTGCCCGGGGATGTGGAAGCCCAAACCCGGCTGGTGATGGAGAATCTCCGCGCTTTGCTGAATGCGGCCGGCGCCAGCCTGGAAAGGGTGATCAAAACCACCATTTTTCTCAAGGATATGAATGATTTTCCCCGGGTGAATGCGGTTTACGGCAGTTTCTTTGAAGCAGCCAGTGCCCCGGCACGCTCCACCGTCGAGGTGAGCCGCCTGCCGAAAGACGTGCTGGTGGAGATCGAGTGTATCGCCGAAGTGAACGGATAACGCTTGCCGGCGGCCTATCATCTGATCTTTAATCCTGCTGCCGGAAGGGGACGGGCGATACGGGAAACCGCTGCCGTGAGCGCCGAAGTGCGCCGGCAACTGGGAGATGTCGCCATCTACCATACCGATCGGAAGGGACACGCCGCGGAGATCGCCGCCTCCCTCCGCGGGCAGGGGGTGACGGTGATTGCCGCCGGAGGTGACGGCACCGTTCACGAGATCGTCAACGGGCTGGTGGGAGGCAATTGCACCCTGGGCATCATCCCGATCGGCAGCGGCAACGATTTTGTCAAAATGCTCAACCTGAAGGGCGGCGACTGGCGTAGCGCGGTGGCGGCGATTCGCCGCGGGCACACCCTGCAGGCAGACGTCGGAAAGGTCGGAGCGGTGTATTTTCCCAACGGGGTGGGGATCGGTTTCGATGCCGAGGCGCTGATCGAAAGCCATAAGATGAAGCATTTGAAGGGATTTGCGCTCTATTTCGCTTCGGTGCTGAAAGCACTGCGCCGCTATCGCAACCGCACCGTGACCCTCACCATCGACGGCCGGCGTCAGACCCGGGAGATTTTCCTGATCGCGGTCGGGAATGGCGAGTGTGCCGGCGGCGGGTTTTACCTGACCCCCGGGGCGCGGATCGACGACGGCCGGCTGGATGTCTGCATCGCCCGGGCGCTGAAATTAAGCGAGATCCTGCTGCTGCTGCCCCGGGTGGTCAAAGGGAAGCATATCGGCATGCCGCAGGTGGAATATTTGCAGGCGGAACATCTGCGGATTGAATCCGCGCAGGGCATTCCGGCTCATGCCGACGGCGAATTGCTGGGAGCGGATCTCCGGGAACTGGAAATCGAACTTCTCCCCGCCGCCCTGAAAGTGATCCATAACCTGAATCCGGATTGAGTTTGGGCGTATATTGAAATTGTTGATGGGGTGGTGTGCTGTGTTCAAGTTGTTTGCGGTTTTAGATCGTTGTTGGTTGTTGGCTTTTGGTTAAAGACCAAAGACCAACAACCAAGGACCAACAACCAAGGACCAACAACCAACAAGGTATGCTGTTGAAAAACCTTTGTTTATACATTTTTGTTCTGGCCCTGTGGAGCGTTGCCGGCCGGGCGCAGACAACCGCGGATAGCAGCACTGTCAATATTGTGAGCAGCGCCGGGATCGATACTCTGCGCCTGCTGTCCGACGAGCCGCTGAAATCCCCGATGGGAGCGATGCTGCGTTCGGCACTATTGCCGGGGTGGGGGCAGCTTTATAACCGCTCCTACATCAAGAGCGGGGTGGTTGTGGCTGTCCACGGATTTCTGCTCTACAAAGTGCTGGATAATAACCGGCGCTGGCTGGATCTGCGCAAGGTAAAAGACCCCGGGCGCTACAACGCCAAAGATACCCGTAATCGCTATATCTGGTATACCGGCCTGGCCTATCTGCTCAACCTGGTCGATGCCTATGTCGATGCCTATTTGTTCGGCTTTGACGATGTCATCGATCTCACCTGGCAGCCGCTGCCGGGGCAAAATAGCCAGACCCTGACCCTCCACATCAAATTATAACCGGCGTCTGTGAGTGAATTGATTCGAATCCTGGACTATCTCTACCTTACCCGCCCGGTGCTGTTCTTCCCGGGCTGGGCCACTCTCCTGGCGGGTTACCTGGTGGCTGCCGGTGATGCCGGCCGGATCCTGCCGCTGCCGCCGGAAATCCGGCCCCTGTTCTGGCACGGAGGCATCGTCACCGCCATGCTCAGCTTTGCCGGGGCGATGGGGGGAAGCTTTATCCTCAATCAGCTCCAGGATGTCGATAGCGACCGCAAAAATCAAAAACTTTTCCTGCTGGGAGACGGCCTGGTGCCGCTGCGTCACGGCTATATCGAGAGCGCGCTGCTGCTCGGAGGCAGCCTCCTCGCTGCCGTTGTCTGTGGCCTTCAGTATGCGGCTTTTACAGCGGTTTTTATCCTGGTGACCGGCTATCTGTACAATTATCCGCCGTTCCGTTTCAAGGATTATCCCCTCCGCGGCCTGATTGCCAATATGCTAATGGGCTGGCTGGCTTTCATCCTGGGCGGGCTGCTGCTGACCGCTTTCAACCATATCCTGTTGCTGCAGTCGCTGCCCTACCTGGCCTATAATACGGCCCTCTACTTCCTGACCACCATCCCGGACCGGGAAGGGGACGCGGCGGTGAAGAAAGTAACCTTCCCGGTTCGTTACGGATTTTCCGCCACCTTATGGATCAGCAGCGGCTGTTATCTCCTGGCCGCTTTGCTGGGATGCTACCTGGGAGATCAATTCCTGCTGATCATCCTGGCCGCGGTCGCCCCTTTCTGGCTCTATGCCCTGATCCGCCATACATCTGCGGCGGTGATAATTGCGCTGAAAATGGGTATTTTCTTTTTTTCGATAGGTGTATGTATTAAATTCCCCCTGTTTGGCGTATTGATCATTGCGACCTACTATGTGACGCGATTTTACTACAAAAGACGGTTCAACTTCGATTATCCCAATTTCAAAGGCCGATAATCGGCGGTTATTGGAAAAACGCGCGAGATGAATGTGAGATTTATTATTTGCGGGTGAAATTAGTTATATATTTTAAAACGGTTCATAGCAAAAAGATTGTCAATGGATACGGTACTTAGTCAAATATTTCTCTATCTGGCCAGCATATACATGATCAATGGCATATTGATCAATATCTTTCGCCGTTTGAAGTTAGCCGATTTTATCGCTCACATATTGACCGGGATCGTCTTTAGCCTGTTGCTGATGGGGTGGGGCGAGTTTTTCGGCAGCGCGGGAACCGCCCCGTTTAACCACAACGGCCAGCTGGATCTTTTCTTTCGCCAATCCCAGTTGAACAGCGCTGCGGCGGAAGGGGATACGCTGAATCCGGTGCTGTCGCCGGACAGCGCCGCCATGCCGGTTGCCGGGGAAACAAATGCCCGGGTCGATGCGCTGCCGCCGGAAATCGCGGCGGCGGATAATCCCGACGCCCACTTCCTGCTGCTGATCAAATTCATGATCACGGTTGGGTTGCTGCTCTTCCTGATGCAGTTGGGGCTGAACTTTGATCCCCGGTTCTTCCGGATGAAGAAGGAGGAGAACACCTGGCGCCAGGTGGGCATCTTCGCCGGCCTGACCGCGCTGATCGTCGGTCTGAGCAGCTACTTCCTGGTGCTGGAGCGCGACCTGCTGCTGTCCGGCCTGACCGTGATCGCTTTTCTCAGCATCCACATCGGTGCGGTGCTCTCCTATAATTTCCCAGTCTCCGCCCGCATGCAGCGGCCTTTCATCTTCCTGATCCAGTTGGCGATCCTGCTGGATATTATCGTGATCGGCATCTATTCCGCCCTGGAAATTTATGTCAAATATCAAAATTATACCTTTTCTAAGCATGGTATTCACGGCATCTATTTGCTGATCCTGCTGTTGTTCGTCATCCCGATTGTCTTCAACAAGGCCTCCGTCGCCATCTTCAAGACCTTATCCAAATGGATGGGAGAATATACCCTACTGCTCAAACTGGGTATCCTGTTTTTCTTCTTTTATGCCGGCTTCCAGGCGGAGCTGTCGGTGCTGCTGCTGGGATTGTGGGCGGGACTGCTCTTCAATGCCCTGATGGACATCTCCGAATTCGAATTTCGCCAGAAATTTTTTGCCGGGGCTTCGTTTCTTTATATCCTGCCGTTTGTCGAAATCGGGCGCTCATTGTTTTTTGGCGAATTATATCAGCGCGGGTTTTGGATACACCTGGGGGTGATGATCGGTGCTCTGGTGCTGGTTTCCCTGGTGATGGGATTTCTCCAGCGGGGTGAACGGCAATATCCGCTGGTCATTTCCGCCGGAACCTTTCCGCGGGGCGAATTGACCGTGTTGATCATCTGGCTGTTCAAGGAGATCGGCTGGATCCCGCTTTCGGTGTTTACCCTGCTGGTGGTGGTGGTGATCGTCACCAATCTGATCGGGACGGTAATGGGAAAGATCTTGTTCATCCGGCCGCTGCGGCGACAGATGCGCACCTGAGCGCGGTTCATTCTAACCTGGAAGGAAAATACTTCATGGCTTCGATTTTCGATAAGATCAAACAAGGATTCAGCAGAACCCGAGAGCAGGTCTTTGACCGCATCAATCACGCTATCAATGCCAAGAAAAAGATCGATGATGAGCTGCTGGAAGAAATCGAGGAAATCCTGATCTCCGGTGATGTCGGGGTGGAGACCACCCTGGAGATCATCGAAAACGTCAAGCAGCGGGTGCGGAAAGAGAAGTATGAAGAATCGCACGAACTCTATCGGATCCTGCGCGAGGAAGTAGCGGGCATCTTTCCGGAGAAGCAATTCCGGGAAGATGGGCTGAGCAACCGGCCTTATGTGATCCTGGTGATCGGGGTGAACGGCACCGGCAAGACCACCACCATCGGCAAGCTGGCCAACCGTTTTCGCCAGCAGGGCAAGAAAGTGCTGCTGGCGGCGGGCGATACCTTCCGGGCGGCGGCCATCGAGCAGTTGGAGATCTGGGCGCAGCGGGTGAATGTCGACCTTGTCAAGCACCAATTTGGCGCCGATCCCGGGGCAGTGGCCTTCGACGCCATCCAGGCGGGGCGCTCGCGCCAGGCGGATGTGGTGATTATCGATACCGCCGGGCGGCTGCATACCAAAGTGAACTTGATGGAAGAGCTGAAAAAGGTGCAGCGGGTGATCCAGAAAGTGGACCCGGGCGCCCCCCATCTCAATCTGCTGGTTCTCGACGGCACCACCGGCCAGAATGCCCTCAACCAGGCCCGCCAGTTTATCGATGCCGTGGGGGTGGACGGCATCGTGCTGACTAAGCTCGACGGCACCGCCAAAGGCGGGGCGGTGATCGGGATCGCCCACCAGTTGAAACTGCCGGTAGAATACATCGGGGTGGGGGAGGGGATCGATGATCTCCAGCCGTTTGATCCTCAACTCTATGCGGAAAGCCTTTTCGCAAATGCGGAATGAACCGCATCCAGCATCCAGCATCCAGCACCGAGCAAATTAACCCGTTCAGGGGATAGCATTCATAAAAACAATTTTGTATATCTCAACTGATTATGGAAACAAAAGCGAAAATCGATGATAGTCCCGCCCGGGAGGGCGCTCCGAAACGGATCCACCTGACCACCCTGGGGTGTTCCAAGAATACCTACGATTCGGAGATCCTGCTCGGGCAGTTGCGCTCGCGCAATGCCCAGATTGTGGAAGCGCCGGAGAGCGCCGATGTCATCATCATCAATACCTGCGGCTTTATCGAGATGGCCAAGCAGGAATCGATCGAAGCGATCCTGGAGGCCGAACAGCTCAAAAAGGATCACCCCGGCAAGAAGGTGGTGGTGTGCGGCTGTCTTTCCCAACGCTACGCCACGGAACTGCGTGCGGAGATGCCCGGCATCGACGGGATCTTCGGCACCGAGGATTATGCCAATATCCTGAAGTTTCTCGATTATGATCCGCGCCTGTCGCCGGAATTTCTCTATGAACAGCGTATTCTGACGACTTCCAAACATTATGCCTATCTGAAAATTTCCGAGGGCTGCAATCACACTTGCGCCTTTTGCGCCATTCCCCTGATGCGCGGCCGCCACCGCAGCCGGCCGTTGGAGCAGATCATTGACGAGGCCCGGCGTCTGGCGGACCAGGGCGTCAAGGAGCTGATCATCATTTCCCAGGATACCACGTTCTACGGGTTGGATCTCTACCAGTCGCAGCGGCTGGTGGAACTGCTGGAACAGTTGGAGGCGGTGGAGGGCATCGAATGGATCCGGCTTCATTATCTGTATCCCACCACCGTGCAGGACCGGTTGATCGATTATATGGCCGGCAGCGCCAAGGTGGTGCCTTATCTCGATATGCCGGTGCAGCATATCAGCGACCGGATGCTGAAGATCATGAAGCGGGGCGGCAAGGCGCACCGTATCCGTAATATTTTCGAACAGGCCCGCGAGAAGATCCAGGACGTTACCCTGCGCACCACTTTCATCGTCGGCCATCCCGGGGAAACAGAATCAGACTTCCAGGCGTTAAAAGAGTTTGTAGAGGCTTTCCGGTTTGACCGGATGGGGGTCTTCACCTATTCCCATGAGGAAAAGACCTCTGCTTATGAACTGGAGGATCTTGATCCTGAGGTTAAACAGGCCCGGTATGATGAACTGATGCAGGTGCAGCGCCAGATATCCTTCGACAACAATCAGCAGAAGCACGGGAAAACCTGCCGGGTGATCGTAGACGAGATCGATTGGACCGCTATGAACGCGTTCGGGCGCACCGCGGGAGATTCCCCGGAAATTGACAATGAGGTGGTGATTACCGATCTGAACCGGGCGCTGCGGGTGGGGGAATTTGTAAACGTCGAGATCTTTGATGTCTCGGAATATGAACTTTACGGTAAATTAAAGGATTCACCATGAAGCGATATGAGAAGCTGGTCTTTTGGATGACGCTAGTGCTGTTGAGCTCAACCGTATTGGCGCAAATTTCCAACCGCTTCCGCAACCGCGAAGCCGGCGTGCCATTCTTTGAGGCCAAGGTGCTGGAGACCTACTCGGAAGCAGAGGGCAAACTGCTGGCGCGGGCGTTTATTCAGATCGTCAACGACGATCTCACCTTCGTAAAGAGCGGGGATGGCTTTCAGGCTGAAGTGCAGATCGAGATTTACCTGCGCCACAAAAGCAGCGATTTTGTGTTTAACCGTACCATTACCCAAAGCGTTTATACCGAGGATTTTGCCAGAACCAACGATCAGAATATCGTCAATACTTTTTCGACCGATATGGAAGTGGAAGAGGGTGAATATGAGGCGACCATCACCGTGCTGGACCAGAATAATAACGAGCAATATACCCGACGCACCAGTTTCAACATCAGTGGCACCAATGCGGTCGATGCCGACCTGATGGTGGGAGATATTCTCTTCTTCGACGAATTCCGCAGCGACGAAAACGGGGAAATTGCCGAGTTCAACCCCAAGCTGGATAATAATTTTTCCAGTGACAGCAAGCATCTTTACTGCTATTTCAACACCTTTACCCGTGATACCACCTCGGAAATGACCGTCGATTATGTGGTGCAGGATGACCGGGGACTGGTGGTACAGCAGAACCAGTATGTCATTTCCAGCCCGGAAAAGGGTTATCAGGATCATTACATCCGCCTCAACCGCTACTATTTTAGCCGCAACGATTACGCAATCAACATCAAGGTCTCCTACAATGGTAAATCGGTGCAGCGTACCGCCCGGTTCGGCTTTTACTGGCAGTTCGTTCCCGGAACGGAAAAAGATCTCGATCTGGCGATCAAGCAACTGCGTTATATCGCCAAGGAAGATTCGATCAAGTACTACCTGAAGAAAGGCAGCTATGAGGAGAAAAAGGCCTTTTTCCAGCGCTTCTGGGAGAGCAAAGATCCCAATCCCGATACCGAGGCCAATGAGCTGATGGAGGAATACTATCGCCGGATCAACTATGCCAACGGGCAGTTTTCCTCATCCGGCCTGGGGGGCTGGATTACCGACCGCGGGCGCATTTTCATCAAATTCGGCCAGCCGGATGATGTGGAGCGCCATCCCTTCGAGGCGAATTCCTATCCCTACGAGATCTGGCGCTACTATTCGTTGCAGAAAAACTTCCTGTTCATCGACCGCACCGGCTTCGGCGATTATGATCTGCATCCGTCGTATTATTATGTGGAATATGAGTGAGGTGTTTGCTCGCTTCGCTCGCGATGTTAGTTCGCTTCGCTCACGATGTTTGCTCGCTGGCGCTCGCGATGTTTGCTCACTTCGTTCGCGATATTTGCGCTTCGCGCGATATTTGTTCGCTACGCTCACGATGTTTGCGCTTCGGGCGTCATGGAACGAAGAATACCTACTCCTCGATACTCGCAAGGTACCGCGCGAAGCGCAAATATCGCTCACGAAGTGAGCAAACATCGCGCGAAGCGCAAATATCGTGAGCGACAGCGAGCAAACATCACTCAAATGCCAAACTTCCCTTTAATTTCCATCCTTCTTCTTCAGTCCGCTAAAATCAATCATACTTTCCGGGTCCAGTGCTTTGTCATTGTGACGTAATTCGAAGTGCAGGTGCGGGGCGGTCGATAATCCGGAGTCACCGACCAGGCCGATCAATGTGCCGGCATCAACCTGCTGGCCGTAGCTGACCAGGATGGTGTCCATTTGGCTGTAGAGTGTGGTATAATCATCTCCATGGCGGAGGATGACGGTATTCCCATAATTCTCCCTAAACTTGCTGAGAATTACCGTGCCGGCGGCTGCGGCGTAAATTTCACTGCCCCGGGGGGCGGCGACATCGATCCCCCTGTGCAGCATCTTGACTTTCTTGACGGGGTGAATCCGATTGCCATAGCCCGAGCTGACATAGCCGGTTTTTATCGGGCAGTCGAATGCCGGACCGGCCATTGCCGGCGGATTTTCCGCTACGGGGCGGTCATCTGCCAACGATTGGTAAGAAGCCATCGGTAGTAAAAACAGGCCGATGAGCATGAGAACGGCGATGCGAACCAGCGGGTGATGCTTTTTCATAAAACTTCCTCCTTTGATATCGTGAATACGTTGTACCAGAAATTGATGATCGTTGCTAAAACCGGCATAGAGTTTCCAAGGTTCGGTTCCGCTTTGGTTTAGCCTGAGAACGGCCAGCATGCTTTCGCCATATTCGCGGGGAGAAATTTGCCGCCGGGCCAGCACCATCCGGTCACAGATCCGTTCCCGGGCCTGGTTGAGCCGGCGGTTGGCGTACCACACCACTGGATGAAAGAAGTAGATCGCCTGCAGTAATATCTGCAGCCGGATCCACAGATCGTCATAGCGCCGTATATGGGCCATCTCATGAGCGATGATCGCCTCCAGCAGCCGGGGAGTGTGGAGCGCTGCGACCTTCTGGGGCAAAAAAATCACCGGGCGAAATATGCCGATGGTAAATGGCGTGGTGCAGTCGTCGGCGCTGCAGAGACGTACCGGCCGGGTGATGCGGAAGGCTTGCCGCCAATGGGCTGCAGTTTCCAGAATGGCCGGATCGGTAATCGCGCGGGCGCGGGCCGTCAATCGGCGGTAGCGCCGCCGTCGCTGCAGGAATAACCCGCCCAAACCGGCCGCTCCGCCCAACCAGGCCAATAGCAGCAGCATCTGCTGCACGGCAGGGTCCTCAGCCGGGGCGGCAACACCCTCCAACGTCTGATGCTCGCCCGGGAGATAGCTGTGCGCGCCGATACCCTCGTCAGTCAATCCGTTGGCGCCATCGCTCCCGCTGCTAAAGATCAGCCCTGATATCACCTCCCATGACGCCTGAAAGGGCGGCCAGGGGGCCAGCAGATTCCGGGCGCTGAGCGGGGAGGCCCATGAAGGAGGCACGACCAGGCGCAGCAGCAGCAGGGTGCACAAGCCGAGTTGAAGGTACGCGGAGCGCTTGCCGAACAGACGGAGGAGAATCCAGATTGGAATAAATAAGACGATACTGTAGAGCAGTTCTGCCTGAAGAAATGCAATCATATAGGCGCCTGCCTGTGCGGTCTGGTTGAGAAGGTCAACGCTCATTTTAGCCCTCATTTTGATCTTCAGTGGATTGATCATCTTCATAGAGCAGCCGGGACAGCTCCTCTATTTCCATCTCCGAAAGGGTGTTGCTGCGGGCAAAGAGGTTGATGACAGTTCCGTAGTCTGTCTCCAACACCCGGTCGGCGAAGAACTGTACCATCCGCACCAGACCGGCTGGCCGGGATACCCGGGGTTGATAGAGAAAGATGCCGTGGAATTTCTCTCGGGTAAGCAGGCCTTTCTTGACCATCCGGTCCATCATGGTTTTAGTGGTTGAATAGGCCCATTGCTGGGTAGGGTTGAGTTGATCGTGCACTTCCCGGATGGTCTGCCGGCCGCTGCGCCAGAGCACTTTCATGATGCTGTATTCCGCCCGGGATAGATCGGGTATTTCTGTGGGAGCTGTCATATAACACCTGAGTTTGTTTGTCGTTGTTTTGTTACACTGTAACAGGCTTGCTAAATAAACAAAACTGCAAAACAAAAGTCAAGAAAAAAAATCCATTGGGGAATTTTATGGCCGGGCAGGTGGGGAAGCGGCTATTCTGAGAAGGCTTGGGTGACTTGCCTCCTGAAGCGATTCTCGGAATAACAGAGGGATTGTGGTATTTACCACAGGACTCATCTGAAACGGGGCTATCGGTAACTCCAAAAAAGGCAGGAATTAAAACCGGGGTATTAGTTCATAACCGTTAGACAATAAATTTCATCCCCGAAAAATAATGATCTTGCGCAAGACCGAATAAGACTATTTTGAGTTGATTGTGAGTTTGGAAGTGCGGTGGTTGGCGTGAAACATTTTGATCAAAATGATGGCTCTGTACAAAGAAAAACTCCCTCTCCATGCCGCTGCACGAAAGGGAGTTCCTATACCGGATAAAAACACAAATATCAGCTGACCGCTTTTTCGACCTTGCCAGCCTGAATGCAACTGGTGCAGACCATAATCCGCTTGGTAGCGCCATTAATTACTGCCCGGACCTTTTGAAGGTTAGGGTTAAATCGGCGTAAGGTCTTGTTATTTGCATGACTTACATTCTTGCCAGTCATCGGTTTTTTGCCACATACTTCGCACATTTTCGCCATGTTGACTCTCCTTATGCTTGTAAAAATAAAGACTCTAAATATATGATATGGAATATCTGAAAACAAATCTATTTAGAAATTTTCTTAGATTTTTTGCAGTTTTTGGCTAAGTCGTTATTAAACCGAAGGAAAGCTTGCCGTGTTACGTGAAACCCTCTTTTGTGAAACAATTCGGTAATTTTTTTGCAATTTTTTTTACGGGCGATTTGGATAATTGGGGGGACTTTTTTTATTATTAGAGGCTCATTTGGGGTAAGGTAAGCCAAAAACGATTTTCCAACAAATTCAATTGACCGGGTCAATTGGTAAGGGCCTCTCTTTGTCTGGCCAGGAATGGATTTATTAGGGATGAGTGACGTACAGGCGGTACGCTTGAATATGCGATCTGACGATTTGGATGCTTCAAGGCCGGCAGGGAGCCACCGGGATGGTGTGAAAGACCAGTGGGAGAAATGCCTGACTGCGCTGAAGACCGCTTTGCCTTCCCAAACCATTCAGACCTGGTTCCTGCCGATCAAGCCGGTATCCCTGATCGATGAAACCCTCATTCTGACCCTGCCGTCCCGATTCTTTCAGGAATGGATCGAATCTCATTATGGCGAGTTGTTCAAGGAAGCGATTGCTGCAGCCTTCGGGGAAACGGTGCAGGTCAAATTCCTCATTGTCAGCGAACAGGAAGAACAACAGCAAATTGCCGCCGCCGCTCCGTCGCCGGAGGAGGACGCAGGCGGCGAGCAGACCGCCATGCCCGCTCCGGAGGCTTGTGATTTCGATCACCGTTTCCACTTTGATAATTTTTTCGGAGGGATGGAAAACCAGTTCGCCCTCAAAGCCACCCAGCATGTGGCCCGGCAGCCCGGCACCACCGAGTATAATCCGCTGCTGATCCAGGGAGATATCGGCACCGGTAAAACCCACCTACTCCATGCGTTCGGGAATCATCTCCATGAGCACCGGACGGAAACTCGCCAAATCCTGCTCTCCGGAGAAGGGTTTCTGCATGAATACGTCAATGCTCTACAGAGCAATCGCACCAACCAGTTTATTGCGCAAATGACGGCGGCAAACGTCTTTTATCTGGATGATATCCACTTCCTGGCCAATAAGACCAAATCCCAGGAAGGGCTGCTGTTTGTCATCTCCGAGTTACTGAAACGCAAAGCGCAGATTGTGATCACCTCCCAACTGGCCCCCAATCAGCTCATCCAGTTCAATCCCAAGCTGATTGCCTTCCTGCAGAAAGGGCTGGTGGTCAACCTCGCTGCCTGCGATTACAATACCCGCGAACAAATCATCCGCCATCATCTGGAAAAAAATGGGTTGCGGCTGGAAGAAAAGATCATTTTTTACCTGGCGGAGCATCTTCAGAATAATGTGCACCAGCTTCACTCGGTGATGGTGCGGCTGGTTGCTCAGATGTCGCTGCTTGGGAAAAGCATGACCCTGGAGGAGGTGCGCTATATCATCTCCCGGATATGCCCCCAGGACGGTGCCGGCACGCCGGGGGTATCCCCGCACCAGGAGATTCGCATCGACAGCATTGTCACTGCCACATCGAATTTTTTCAACATCCCGGTCGACATTCTCCAGGGTGTTTCCCGCAAGCAAAAGCTGATCAATGCCCGCCAGATAGCCATCTATCTCTGCCGCGAACTCACCAGCGAGTCACTAAGCGCCATCGGGTATCATTTCTCCAACCTGAATCATGCGTCGGTGCTGTACTCCTATAATAAGGTCAAGCAAAACATGACCCAAAATCCCCGCCTGAAATCCACGGTCGACAAAATCAAATCTTTGCTCTAGACCGCCACGGGAACCTGAAACCCCGCTTCCGGGTAAAGGATCAATGAACGGTGGCAACAATAATAAAAAGCAAGTGCATCGGCGTGCCGGATGCTGTATTATTCCGTTTGATATGTTGAACCAACAGGAGACCCCGGATTGCTGAGGATTCTTTGCTTACTCTTTATGCTGACGCTATTACTGCCCGCTCAGGAAGATCCATCTGCCGATACCAGCGCAATTTCTACCCCAAATACACCGCCGGAAGCGCGTTTCCGCCCGCTGGAGCGGGAGGTGCCCAACCGGGCCTTCCGGGTGGGCGAGCGGCTGACCTTTACGATCCGCTACGGCTTTGTGAAGGCCGGGGAAGCGATTATGGAGGTGACCGACTCCATGCTGGTGCGCGACAGTATCCCGGCCTATCATATTACCTCCCTGGCCCAATCGGCTTCGTTCTTTGATAATTTCTACAAAGTGCGCGATACCGTCGAGACCTTTGTCGACGCCCGGCGAATGTTTTCCTGGAAGTTCAGTAAAAAGCTGCGCGAAGGGGGATATAAATTTGATCTGCTGGTCGATTATGATCAGCATTACGGCGCTGCCAAGGTGAAACGGATCCGCTACCATAACAAAGAACCGCTGGAGATCAAAAACCAGAGCGAGTTCAGTCTGCAGATTCCGGCTTATGTGATGGATGTGCTGGCCGCTTTTTACTATGTGCGTACCCAGAAACTGGAACCCGGCATGCCGCTTTATATGTCAAATCACGATAACAATAAAGTCTATGACCTGCAGGTGATCGTGCAGCGCCGGGAACGGATCAAAGTCGATGCCGGCGAATTCAATACCATCATGGTGCAACCCCGCTTGAAAGGGGAGGCCATCTTCAAACAAAAGGGCGAATTGTGGATCTGGCTGACCGACGATCAATATAAGATTCCGGTGCAAATGAAGTCGAAAGTGGCGGTGGGTAAGATCACCACAGAACTGAAGGAAATCGAGGGCGTTCCCCTCCCCTTGCCCTCGCAAGTCAAGCGGTGAAATGCGTTGCACTTTTGGTAATTTTGCCAAAAATATGCATAATATTTACACTTTTTGAAAAAGATGCCGTTTGGTGGCGATTGGTAGCCGGCAATATGTTTTGCCGGCATTGCCGATGCTCATCCACAGTAAAGCGCCTGATGATGTCAAACCGGTGAATTGACCCGACTTTTCACCCAAAAACCTTCGCGTCGCACCGTCCAGCCGGCAAATGTACCCCCTTCTCTGTGTGAAACATAAAATTCGCCAATGTTCGATTGACGCAGCTTACAAATTCGCCGCCGGGAAATTTAATCCGGGACGATGCGCCTCCTGCTGGTAAGATTTTTGCACCGACTTGCTCTGAGGATAACAGGAGAAGGAGCATTTATATGGAAGCTATGCTAATAGGAAAGTTTGTCGAGAATTACAAGATCATCGGCGTGCTCGGAAAAGGGGGGATGAGCACGGTGTTTAAGGCGATCGATCAAACGCTCGACCGGGAGGTGGCGCTCAAGATCATGGAGTCGCAGCTTTCCCGGAGAAAGGATTTTGTTAAGCGGTTCCGCACGGAAGGGCGCTCTCAGGCCTGCCTGAAGCATCCCAATATCGTCAACATTTATGCCATGCGGGAGGCCGCAGACGGACTCTTCATTGTGATGGAGTATGTGGCCGGCGGTACGCTCAAGAAGCGCATCGCCCGCGATGGCCCTTTTGCCCCGCTGGAAGCGCTCAATATTCTCAAACAATTGCTGCTGGCGATCAAGCACGCCCACTCCCGCGGCATCATCCACCGCGATATCAAACCGGCCAACATTTTACTGGACAACAGCGATGTGGTGAAAGTCACCGACTTTGGCCTGGCCAAAATGCAGCGGGATTTCGGGGTCACCAGCACCGATATTGCCGTCGGCACCCTGGGGTATTCGCCCCCGGAACAGTTGAAGAGCCTCAAGAACACCGACCAGCGCAGCGACCTGTATTCGATCGGGATGACGTTCTATGAGATCATTGCCGGTAAGCTGCCCTTTAACGACAACGATTCCAACTTGTCGGTGCAGTTGGCTATCCTGGAGGGCAAGCTGCCTTCCCCGGATCTGCTCAATCCGGAGATCCCAGCGGAATTTGTGAACCTGATCCGCAAGGCGACCCGGAAAGATCCGGCCGACCGCTATCAGTCGGCTGCGGAAATGCTTCAGGATGTGCTGGCGCTGGAGCAGCGTTATATCCAGGCCATGCGTAAACGCGACCAGCGGGGCGCTTTTCGCCGTCTGCCGGCCGGGGCGGCATCGACTGCCGGCAGCACCCGGCCGGGCGGAGCGCTGCCGGAGGAGCGTCCCGCCCCGGCGGCCCCCCCGCAGCGCCGTCTGCCGGATCGCGCTGCCCAACCGCTGCGCCGGGTGTTTCGTTCATTGCAAAAGCGTTTCGAGGTTAACCTGCGCGCCATGGGGATTTTGACGCTGGTAATCGTATCCTTGCTGGTGGTGGGGAGCGGGGGATCGATCTATACCCATGGCCAGCGCCCGGATGGAGCAGCAGGCCTCGCCTCACCGGTGATCCCGCTCTCGATCTTTTCCCGGCCGGAAGGTGCGTCGGTATACCTGAACGGATTTCAGATCGGCACCACGCCGTTGAAGGATTACCTGGTGAGAACCGGCGAGGCGGCCCTGAAGATCGTTAAAGACAATTATTTGGCGATCGATACCAGCATGGTCTTTTTCCCCGGGGATACGGCGGCATTTTCCCTGCGGCTCTCCTCCGGGGGCAGCGAGCTGCTTGCCCTGACCGGCAGCGGCAGGCGCTCCCGCCGGGCGGATACGCTGAATGTTCCGCAATACGGCCGCATCAAAGTGATCTCCAGCCCGCCCGGGGCTGCTATTACGCTCAACGGTACCCCGGTTACGGCGGCGCAAACCCCGCATATTTTCGAAAAAATGCCTCCCGGGAGATACCGGCTGGAGTTGGCTAAGAAGGGATACCATCCCGCCATCACTCATTTTGAGGTCGTGGCGCAGGAATCGCGGCCGCTGCGGGTCAGCCTGACACCGCAAGTGGGCAATCTGTACATTACGTCCAATCCGCCCGGGGCCGATGTCTGGCTCAACGGAAAACGGCTGGCCGGGGTGCGCACGCCGGCGGAACTGCCGGAAATTCCGGTCGGACTGCAGCGCATCACCCTGCAGAAACCGGGCTTCGAGAAGTATACCGCCCGAGTGGAAGTGGCGCCCCGGAAAACTCGCCAGGTACGGGGGAACTTGCGGCCGGTACAAGCCCGCCTGAGCGTGGTGGTGCTGCCCTATGGGTCCACTTTCGTGGACGGTGAGTTGAAGAAACACAATACCAACATCCCTTACAATGACGTGCTGAGCGCCGGGCGATATGTCATTCAAACGGTGCATCCCAAACTGGGTACCTGGGAAAAGGAACTGGTGGTCGATCGATCGCTGCAGCATCAATATATTGTCGATTTCAACCGTCAATTTAGGCTGCCGGTGACGATCCAGGATGACCGGGGAAACCGTCTCTCCGGCGCCCGGATTTATGTGGATCAGCGGGAAGTTGCTCTGCATGCGGACGGCACCCTGGAACTGCGAACCGGCCAGCATCTTCTGGAAGTAAGGCGGGAGGGGTATGTACTGCGGGAAGGGCCGATGAAGCTCAATCTCGACGAGCATTCCGTCAGAACGCTTAATTTTGTTATGGAGCCGGCTCGTTAATACACTGCGAGTCAAGTGTTTTTTACTCTCGAGCTGCCATTGGTTGTTGGTTGTTGGTTAAGACAGGTCTTTGCCAAAAACCAATGCCCAACAACCAAAAGCTAATTTTAACGCTCATACTGACGCCGTCACTCATTGAGCAATTCGTGCAGCTCTTTATATTTCTGACGGCTCAGCGGCAGCTGCCGCCCGTCTTTCAAGGTCACCTGGTAAGTGCCTCCCCCGGTATGGCGGTAAGCGGCGATCGCCTCCAGGTCGACAAAATAGGAGCGGTGGATTCGTAGAAAGTTGGCCGGGAGGATCTGTCCCAGTCGGTCCATGGTCTTATCCAGGATCTCCCGGCGTCCGTTTTTCAGGTGTGCCTCCACGTATATCCCGGCGGCCTTGAGAAAAAAGATCTCCCGGACCGGCAGCAGGATGTTCTGATTCTCTTTGCGCACGGTCAGATATCGGACGGCCTCTGCCGGAGGAGATTGGCGGTCGAAATAGCGCTGAAGGGCCTGGGAAAGCCGTTCTTCATCAAAGGGCTTGGGGACGAAATCCAGCACCCCGAACCGGAATGCCTCAATCGCCTTATCGGTATTGGCGGATATGATGATGGTGTGAAAGGAACCCGACACCGCCAGCTTGAGCAGTTCATAGCCGTCTTCACCATTCAGATTCAGGTCCAGCAGGCAGAGGTCTACCGGCTGCCGGAACAAAAATGAGGCGGCATCCTCCAGGCTGTGCTGAATATCGATGGCGCGGATTTTAGACCCCAGCAATTGCCGGCAGAGACGCTCGATGTATTTGGCGATCGGCCTTTCATCCTCAACGATCAGAATACGCATGCATCCCTCCCTTTAGCGCAGTGCCCGGTTAATGTTGGGCGATGATGATATTCACTTCCCAGCCATCGCTGCGCAGGCCATAATCCATCTGCCAACGGTGCGGATAACGCTCTTCCAGGCGGGCCTTGACATACTTCAATCCCATCCCTTCTTCGATCTGCTGCGCCGGCTGCCGGGAGAGCTTCTCCAACTGCGAACCGTCATTCCATAGCCGGTAGTGCACGGTGCCGTTGTTGCGCTCGCAACTGATCAAAAATTTCCCGTTTTCCCCGCTGCGGTAAGCGTGGGTCAGTCCGTTCTCGATCAGGGTATGGAAGATCATCGGCGGTATCTTTTCCTCGCCGGGAAGATTTTGTGCTTCCAGGGCATACTGTACGTCCTGGCGGTAGCCCATCAGGGTCAGGTGGGTGCGGCAGAGCGCAACTTCGTCGCTTAGCGGGATCTCGGTTTGTGAGGAGATCTGGTTGATCATGCGGAATTCCTCCGCCAGCGATTGGATCAGTTTGATGGCGGTGGGAGGATCTTCCCGGATCCAGGAAATGATCGAGAGCAGGGTGTTCATCAAAAAATGAGGTTGGATGTGCTTTTTGAGCAATTCGGTCTCCAGCCGGGCGGAACGCAGTTTGGCCACCTCATGCTGCTGGTTCTGCTGCTTGATCTGCCGGCTGATGGAAAGCATCACGCAAAAGATGAAAAAGACGATACCGGCGGTATAGACGTACCAGACCACACCCCAGTAAAAGAACACCATCATTGCCAGCAGTCCAAGGATCCCGATCAGGGCAGTCAGGCTGCCGGGCACTTTTTTCCGGATGGCGTATAGCGCCATGCCGGATGCGTAGAGCAGCACCAGCACCGGATCCGACTGGTCGAATAACAGCAGCGGAACCACTGCCAGCACACTGACGATCAGCATGTGATAATACTTGCGGGGCATCTCGAAAATCAAGATAAAAAAGATCGCCAGCAGCACTCCGCTTAGCGGCGTGATGATATAAGAGAGCCAGACCAGGCTGTCGGCATAGCGGATATTGATATTCCAGAGCAGTTGATAGGCCAGGATGCCGATCCCCAGCACGCTGGCCAGGCAGTAGAGACTGAACATCAGGTAAGGCCGCTGCCGGCCGCCCCCCAGGAACAGGGCGAAGCTGAACAGGCAGGCAAAAAAGAATACCCCGATATTAAACAACTGGAGATACATAAACTCGTTCAGCTTGTCGCGGATATCGGAGAGATAACCCAGCGGTATCCGGAAATAACGGAAAGAGTCATGCACATGCAGGTTGGAGAGCCGGATGGCAATCGTATGGATACCGGGGGTGGTCCACTCCCGCCTGAGTTTGACCACCCGCAGCAGGTCGCCGGGAATCTCCGCCGCCTGCACCGCCGCCACGCCGCCGTTGCGGTGGATCAGCCGCCCATCCCAGTAAATTTCATAGGCGGAGACGATCCCGGAGAAATACATCGCCAGGATATCAAAATCGTTCTGTTCTCCTTCCAGCCGCACCCGGGTGCGGTACCAGCGGATTCCGTGATTGGTTTCCTTTTCTTTGCCGGGATGCAGCCGGCCCCAGGCCTGGTCGTCGAAATCGGACAGCGCCCAAAGCGGGTTGTCGCCAAAGCGGTATTTCCAGTCTCCCAGCCGTTCGAGCTGCCCGCTCCGGCTGAGATCGAAAACGTGCAGGGAATCGCTGCCGGTCTTTTGAGCGTGCAGCGGCAGGATGCAGAAGAGAGCGATGGCCAGAATCGTGATTTTTGAAGGAGGAAGGATAAAGGATAAAATGAGATTTGCCACAGAGACACAGAGGCTGAAAGACACAGCATCGTTGCCAACTCTGTGGTCTCTGTGCCTCTGTGGCATATATCCTATTCGCATTTTCCGCTTGACGCTGTTCTCCCATTCACCCATATACCGATCCACGAATTTATAATCAAAACTAATAGATTATACTCCTTCCCCTTCCCATCCGCAATACCAAACATTTCATTTGCATTTCCGGCAGCAGCGGGTATATTTGTTGCCTGAGCATTTTCATCATATCGGTAGGAAACGAATGAAGTTACATCTTTGGAAAATTTTATGGTTGGTGGGGTTATTGGTCGTTTGGAACAGCGCATTAATCGGCGGAGGGGAGATGCAGATTGCTTACCAGGTTGCGTGGGCGCAGCCGAATTCGCATTATTTTGAGGTGACCGTCACGGTGACCAATCCCGGGGCGGGACCGACCGCGTTCCGCATTCCTGCCTGGCGGCCCGGGCGCTACCGGATCGAAAATTATACCCGAAATGTCATCCAATTTGCCGCCGCCGATGGCGCCGGTGCGACCTTGAATTTCCGCAAGCTGGATAAAGATACCTGGGAAGTGCCGCATGGCGCGATCGAGCGGATCGTTGTCACCTATCGCTACTACGCCAATGTGCTCGATGCCGGGTCTTCTTATCTTGATGACCGGGAAGCCTATCTCAATCCGGTCACCATGCTGATGTACCTACCCGGCCGGGAGCATCTGCCGGTCTCGATCCGTTTCCCCAATCCCCAGGGCTGGCGGGTGGTCACTGCGCTGGACATCGACCCGGTAACCGGCGCCTATCCGGCGGCGGATTATCACGAGCTGGCTGACAGCCCGTTCCTGATCAGCCCGGATGTGGAAGTGCTGGAGTTCGAGTACCGGCATGCCCGTTTCGAGATTGCGCTTCAGAGCAAGGTCGATGCCGATCTGCAAAAGCTGATCGGCGATATTCGTGAGATCGTGCGGGTGCAAAGCGAACTTTTCGGCGATATACCGTTCAAGCGTTACGTGTTCCTTTATCACCTGGTGCCTTTCCGCATCAGCCATGGGGTGGAGCATAAGAACTCTACCTCGATCGTGCGCGGGCCGGTGGATTTCAGCAGCCCGGAATTCTATTTTGGACTGCTTGGGTTTACCTCGCATGAGTTTTTCCATGTATGGAATGTGGAGCGCATCCGCCCGGCGGCGATTTATTACCCGGATTATTCCCGGGAGAACTATACCACCGGGATGTGGTTTTATGAGGGGGTAACCAGCTATTACGACATGTTGACGCTGTGCCGGGCGGGGTTGATTTCCCGTTACGCTTTCTATAATGATCTGCAGCGGGTCATCAACGGATTTGAGAAATCCCCCGGGCGCAAGCTCAACAGCCCGGCCATGACCAGTTGGGATAGCTGGGGGCGGGAGCAGGATCCGCCGCCCAATACTGCGGTGTCGTTTTATCGAAGCGGGCAACTGCTCGGCCTGCTGTTGGACCTGGAGATCCGCGGTCGCACCGCCAATGCCCAATCGCTGGATGCGGTGATGCGCTATCTCTACCGGAATTATGCTCAAAAAGACATCGGGGTGCCGGAAGATGGAATCCAGCAAGCGATCGAAGCGGTGGCCGGCAGCAGCTTCGAAGCTTTTTTCCGCGATTTTGTCTATGGCACCGAAGATATCGACTATAATGCCTTCCTGCAGCATGCCGGGCTGGAACTGGTCGAGGATGTGGATAGCGGGACGCCGGCCGCTTACCTGGGCATCCGCCTCAGCGGTGACAGCCGGGAGAGCCTTATTACCAATGTGTTCCCGGCCTCGCCGGCTCTGGAGGCCGGGCTGGCGGTCGGTGATGTACTGCTGGCCCTCGACGGGCAGCGCGCTCACGCCGATAACCTCGACCGCCTGCTCCAACCCTATCATCCGGGAGATAAAATAACCCTGACGGTGTTCCGGCGGGAGGAACTGCGCCGCTTTGAGGTACTGCTGGGCGGCGGGAAAAATACCGTGCTTAACCTATGGGAATCGCCGGAAGCATCCGATGCGCAAATACGATTGCGGGATGGCTGGCTGGGTGGCGAGTGAACGAGCGGTATTTTAGCCTATTACAACGGATTTAGGAAAATTACGCTGTGAATTAAGTTTTTAGCAGTTATAGATTTCTCACAAACTACGTTCGAAATGACGACATTGTGTCATTCCGAGGCGCCAGCCGAGGAATCTGTAATTTTTAAAGACTTAATTCACCGTGTAACAATTGCATGCCCCATGCGGGCAATTTTACAGCGGTTTCAGTCGCATATTCTGGCAGGAGATACCATGCATCAAACATTGATTTTACTGGCAGCCGGGAGGGCTTCCCGGATGAAAAACGCCCCGGCCGGGGAAGGCGTCGCTCCCGAGGATGCGGCTCAGGCCAATTCGCTGCACAAAGGGCTGATTGGCGTGGGAGAGCAGGGACGCCCCCTGATGGATTACATACTGTATAATGCCTGGAAAGCCGGGCATCGGCGGGCGATTCTCGTGACCGGGGAGGACAACCGTCATTTCCAGTCACGTTACGGGGCGCAGCGCCGGGGAAACCGCTTCCACGGTCTGGAAATATCATACGCCATCCAGGCGATCCCGCCCGGGCGGGAGAAGCCTTTCGGCACTGCC
Organism: Calditrichia bacterium; assembly: GCA_020635015.1. GTDB lineage: Bacteria > Calditrichota > Calditrichia > RBG-13-44-9 > J075 > JACKAP01. The sequence goes on from JACKAP010000006.1 coordinate 103,011, forward strand.
GATGCGCTCTGCCAGGCCCTGGAACAGTTCCCGGAACTTCAGCGGGAGGCCTTTTCCGTGTGTAATAGCGACAATCTCTATTCGGAAAAAGCGTTCCGCCTGCTGCGGGAGACTTCCAGTCTCCATGCCTGGATCAATTACGACCGGGATGCGCTGGAATTCACGCCGGAGCGGATTGCCGGCTTTGCGGTGGCGCAGACCGACCGCGCCGGTAAGCTATTGGCAATGATTGAAAAACCGGAGGTACAAGCCCTGGAACAGTATCGTGGTGAAGACGGGAAAATACGGGTGAGCATGAATCTGTTCAAATTCAGCGGGGACGTGTTTTATCCTTATTTGCGGGATTGCCCGGTGACCCCCGGGCGGAACGAAAAGGAATTGGTAAGTGCCATCGCCCATCTTGTCGAGGATAATCCCGGCAGCATGCGGGGCATTCCGCTGGGCGAGCATGTGCCGGATTTAACCGAAAAAAAAGATATCGCCCGGGTGCGGGCGTACCTGCAGCAGCATTACGCCCGCCTGGATTGGGAGGATTAGAATTCGCCGAGCTGTTTCTCGGCAGCTTCCAGCCGGGTCAGGTAATCTTCGTAAATCTTCAGATTCGCGTCATTGCGCACCGGCCGGGTCTCCAGCCATTTCATCAATTGGGCTTCAGTATCTTTATACGCTTTGATCGCCTGGCGGTAGGCCTTTCCCTTTTCCGGGGAGAGCGTTTTAACCCGCTTGCTGATCTCTATTTCCCGGAAGCGCAGGAGATCTTTCAGTTGATCGATGAACATCGCCGGGGTGATTTCCTGAGCGGCGCCTAATTTCCCCAAAACGGTTTTGCCGTCGCTGTCGACGACCATATAGGTCGGAAAACCTTCCACGCCATACGCAACCCGCAGATTCTCATTGCGCCCGACATATTTCGCCGGCACGATATTCGGGTTGCGGGGAAAGTCCAGGGTGACCAACACCATCTCCCGGCGGGCGAATTCCTGCCATTGGGTCTGGGAGAAAACGCTGCGATCCATCAGTTTGCACCAGCCGCACCAATCAGAACCGGTAAAGTTCAGCAGCACGGGAAGCTGTTTCTCGCCGGCCAGTTTTAAGGCGGCATCATAGTCCATGGTCCACTCACCGACTTTGGCACCTTCTTTGGCAACCTGATTGGCCTGCAGCGTGCTTGCCAGTAATAAGAGCACATTCAAGATGATTAGCAGGGATGACACTTTCCGGATATGCATGATGACCTTCCTTTTCTCAAACTTGTGGTTTGACCGATTATGGCGATCAGCTTAAAAATTACGCCGGATCGGCGATTGAATCAATCGAAAAAACCCTTTTTCATCTATTGGATGAACGAGCGTGCGAAAAGTGACATCATGCTGGAAATTGGCGAGACGGCATAAAAAAAGCCCGCCGGACAGTTTGCCCGACGGGCCCCTCCTTTAAAAACCCGTTGTACGGTCCCTCTTCCGGCCAACGGCGTTTTCTAAAAATTGCCCGCCAGTGTCGCCACCTTTGGGCTTTCCCTCCTTAAGGGAACAAATCGCGAGGTAACTGGAGGATGTAAACCGTCCAGTTACCTCCTCCCTCGATGCAGGCAGGACCTGCAATACAATGTATTCGATAATTCCGCTTGGATAATATACCAGTTATGATTAGTATCTCCTGTCTTATCGCTAACCGTCTACTATATTGTTCTGTTGCAGCGGCTGAATATTGAATTTTTTTTGAAAAAAATAAAAATTTTGAACCAGCTTTAAAGGTTGCACATGACGCCGAGACAAAATCGATCCGATCAGCCGGCAAATCCGGAGGTGGAAAAGCAAGTGGAGGCGCTGCTGGGTTTGAAGGAGCAGATAAGAGATGTGGTGAATTATCACATCTGGAATAAAGATAACCGGGAAGATATCCTGCAAGAGATTATCGCGGCCGCTATCACCAGCATCCGCAACGGTAATTTTAATCCCGAGGCCGGGGTGAAATTTACGACCTATGTCTTTAAAATCGTTAGAAATAAGATCACCGACTATATCAAGTCTCAGACAAAAATCCGGGATAATGAGGTGCCCGGACTGGATATTGATCTATTCCCCGACGATCCGGATACCCTATCTGAAGAGGATATGGAGGAATTGCGGGAAGCGCTAAGCGACATGTTGAAGCCATTAAAACCGAAATACCGCGAGATACTGAGGCTGCGATTTATTGAAGGGCTTTCGATCGAAGCAATCAGCAAAATTCTCGATTTACCGCCCCGGAGAGTCAGCGAACGCATTCATTATGCGATTCAAAAGATCCGTAAAAAAAAGTAAAAAAAATCAATATAAGCCCTCATTTTTAGAATAATTATTCGGGAGGGAGTTAAATTTATGCCATGCCATTTAAAAGATCGTGATAAAATTATCAGCCGCTACCTGTTGCATGAGCTTAGCGAAGCAGAAGCGATGGAGTTCCAGGCGCACTTTTTCGAATGTGAGGAGTGTTTTCAAGAAATTACTTTCAAGCGGAAAGCGTTGCGCTTGTTTCATGACCGCGGTGAAGAAATACTGGAATCCATCGAAACGGAGCCGGAGCCAGAGTTGGATCGAGCGACGCGTGGATTCTTTGCGCGCTACCGGCCGCATTTCGCTACAGCCGCAGCAGTGTTGATCGTGATGGCGTTGGTCATCCAGTTTACCCCATTGCTGGAAAAACCGGCTGACCAACAATGGCAGCGGGATATGAAGGTGCCTTATGAATATCGTCCGGGCGACAGTTTCCGCTCTGCCGGTACGCCTAGCGCAAAAAGTACGGCCGATTCCCTGGCGGGTCAATTGCAGCGGGGGATAAACCGTTCGATGGGGGCCTATAATCAACCGAATTATGCGCTGATGCTCCAGAATATGGCGCAGTTGGAGGCGGCCGCAGCGCACTTGCGCGGGCAGCTATCTGCCCAGGATACCGCTGCCGCCATGATCCTGCGCGATTATGAATTCTATTACGGGGTCAGCAGGCTGGCCCGGGCGCGCACCCAAATAACCGACCTGGATCCGAAATACCGGGAACAGTTGCTCCAGGAAGCGGTCACGAACATCTCCCTGGCCTTAGATCTGGCCGTGGTTTATGGAAAAACCGATACCGATAAAGAACATTATTTCCTGGGGCTGGCGTACGGCTTTTCCGGTCAATTTTCCCGGGCCGTGGAGGCGCTGGAGAAGGTTACAGACGTTTCCAACCCGCAGTTTGACAGCCTCGCATCATTCCTCAAATTATGGAAAAACCGTTGAAGCCTCGCCAACCGATCTTTCCTGGCCGGCGAGGCCGGTGAATTCGCTCCAGATAGTTGATGCGGTCTCGGGCCGCCGCAACGACTGCAACCGATGAGATTGATCCTCCGCCGTAATCCAGCGCCAAGTCGACTTAAATCCATCCCTGGATTTGAAAGGCAATATTCGTATATTTTCCGAAGTCAACAACATCTCAACTGCCGGATAGATTACTTCGGGGGCTTTGTGAAAACGAACCTTTTCGAAATTAAGAGAGTGCTTTATCCGTTGATGCTGGTCGCTGGAATAAGCACATTGTTTGCTCAGGAACCCGGGCAGTATGAGCCCGACCCTGCTGATCTGTCCCGCCTTTATACCTTCATGGAAACCATCGCCCGGGATTCGGTCGAAGTGCAGATCCGCGCTTACCGCCAATTTGTCACCGATCATCCGGAGCAGGAGCGGGCCTGCTGGCATTTGCTGGATTTTATGGTGATGGGCGGCCAACTGGAGGAGGCCCGGGATTTCTTTCAGGAGCAGGCGCTCGTTCCGGCAGGACGGCGCAACAGCCTCTGGATGCTGGCCCGGATCTACGCCCTGGAGGGCAATGCCGCTGCCGCCTTGCAAACCTACCGGGAAGTCTTTCAAAACGGAGCGGCCTCCTTTGTGCTGCTGGATGATTTTGCCCTGTTTATCGTCCAAAACAAACTCGACCTGGAAAGTGAAATCGCGCAGTTGTCGATATCATCTGCCCAGCAAGCGATGATCCGAGTGGAAGTGTTGCGCCGGCGCGGTGAGGTCGAGAGGGTCCTGACCGTGCTTCAGGAAACGCTCCCCGACTATCAAACCAACAAGTATTTGCTCCATCTCGCCGCCTACTGTCATCTCAACTCCGGAGACGAGGCCAGCGCGCTGCGTCTTCTGGAAAAAGGTCTTGGGATTGCCCGCGCAGAGAATGACCGGTTTATGACCGCCTATTACCTGACCATGATGGCGAATGTTGCCGGGGGCAATCGCGGAAAGGCCTATTGGGAAGAGGCCCGCAAGATTTCCGAAGGTCTTGCCAACCTGCGCCTGTCTATCAATGTCTATGTTGCCAGTTCCTTCGCGCTGGAGGATAAACAAGCTGCTCTGGGCTATATGGAACGGGCGATTGAAATTGCTACCGCTATCCGAAGCACACCGGAGATCGTATCGGCCTGGCTGTTGAAGGCCCAGCTGGAATCAGATCTGGAAAATTATAACGAGGCCCTGGATGCGTTTGTGCGGACGGAACAATATCTTGCTCAAGATGGCAATGAGGTTCACCGCTACGATTTTTACCTGGCCCGGGGAAGGTTCTTTCATAAACTGCAACTAAACCAATGGGCCCGGAAGGATTACGAAACGGCCTATGAGTGGGCCCGGCAGAATGGCATGCTTTCCTACAACTATCTCGCACTCTCGCGTCTGGCCGATATCACCCTGAAAGAAAAAGAATATGAACGTGCCATTGTCCTGTACCGGGATTTCTTGAACCTGCACGCATCGAAGGTGCGTGTGTCCAACCGGGTTTATTGGCGCTATAAATTGGCGGAAGCATACCAGGCACAACATAAATATGCCGAAGCCCAGCAGCAGTTCGCCCGGGTTTACCAAGCGGCAGATCAAATTCCGTTTCCGGTGTATAAAGAGCGGATGAAAGCGTATGCCCTGATACAGCAGGTCGCTATTCTGGCGGATCAGGAGGATCTGAAAGGCGCAAGCCGCCTGCTTAACAACGATGATCTCCGCCAGGTGTCGAAAGACCAGCAGGATGTCAAGATTGCTTATTTGATGATGCAGGGGCGGTTGTATCAACAAAAAGAGGAGACAGACAGCGCGATCGTATGCCTGGAGGAGGCATCGAGAATTATCGAGGCGCAGCGCGGGCAACTGAAAGCGGAGGACCTGCGGGTAGGGTTTTTCAGTGATAAAAGCAAGGTATATGATGAGCTGGTCAGTTGTTACTGGCAGCGCTATCGGCATGAATCCCAGCCGGAGGATCTGGAGCAAATTTACACTGCGCTGGAAATGCGCCGGGCACGGGTACTGCGTGATCTCAAATTTTCCGGGAATAAAAATCTCCGGAGGCAATCCAAAGATCCCTTGTATCAAAAATATCATGCGGCCTGTAATAGACTTCAAGCGCTTCAGCGCAGGATCCGGTTGAACCCCGGGCTTTATAGTGACTTGCAGCTCCAGTTAAAAACCGCCCGCCAGCAGGTAATCAATACCCGGCTTCATTTGCTGAATCAATACGGATCGGCGGCTGTAGAGCAGCAGAAACCGCGACTGGATGAACTGGTCAGCGCCATGCAGTTACGGCAGATGAGTCTGCTGTTTTACTGTATCGCCGAAAACGAGGCGTTTGTGCTGGTGGTGAACCGGGGGGAGCCCCGGGTGATCGCTCTGGATGCAAAGCTGGCGACCATCGATTCCAAGGTGGATTCCCTGCTCCGGCCGCTGCACGAAATGCCGCCGGGTGGAATGGTAGGAATCCCATTCCGTGCGAAACTGGCCAACGAGTTATATCAGATCCTGATCGCGCCGGTTAAAGCGCAGGTCGACCTGGAGGAACAGGTGATGATCATCCCCGACCTGGCACTGGCCGGGCTGCCCTTTGATATACTGCTGAGCCAGATGCCCTCCCGGGAAGTTTATACCCCGGCCGATCCGGATACCGATTACCGCGATTCCTTTCTGCTGCATCAGCATGCAATCCTCTATGCGCCCAGTTCCTGGGTGGTACGCTCCGCTTCCAGCGCCGCCGTTGATTCCAGCGCCATACTGCTGCTGGCCAATCCCTTCTCGAATGATTTGTCACGCCCATCGGAAAATGCGCTGCCGGTGAACCGGCAGCTTGAATATTTTGAACCCCTGATTTATGCCGATTACGAAGCGCAGATGATCAAAAGCCGTTGCGAGCAGGTGGAGGTCTTCCAGCACCAGCAGGCCACGCTCAAGGTGATTGATTCCCTCGGCAGCCGGTATGGGGTGCATCATTATTCGACGCACAGCTTTATCGATAACGAGTTTGGGGCGTTTTCCGGCCTGTTTTTTGCCCTGAGTGATGATTCAACCGACGATGGCCTGCTGACGGTTTATAAGATTGCCGATCTGGAACTGAATTGTGACCTGGTATGTCTGAGCGCCTGCGAGAGCGGGGCGGGAAAGTTGGTGCGGGGTGAAGGGGTGATGGGAATGCCCCGGCAGTTCCTGGCCGCGGGCGCCCGCCGGGTGCTGATGAGCCAGTGGCTGGTCTCCGACCGCTTTAGCTCGCTGTTGATGCCGCTGTTTTACGAAGGAGCTATTGGGGAGCGTCAGCCCAAAGCGGTGGCGCTGCAACAGGCGAAGGTCGGCCTGCTGAGCCAGGTATCCGAAGAGCAATTGCGCTATGCCCATCCGTTTTTCTGGGCCGGTTTTACCCTCTACGGCGAGCCGGAGATTGCGCTCGGCCCGCGCTTTCCGCTCTTTTCCGGAAACTGGTGGTTTGTCCTGCTGCTGGGCGCTATTGCCGGTGGGTATTTTGTCGCCGTCTGGCGCCGAATGAACGGCACCCCCCATTCTCGCGACCGGCGCACCTAGAGGCCTTTTTAAATTCTCGCCAGAGAGGCGAATATTGACAAAAGATTATTTTATTCGGTAGGATATCGCAGGTTCCACTGGCGGCGCAGGGTATCCATGATGCGCATCAGCGCCAGCGACTCATCCAGGGGCATCGTTTCACTCTCGGTTTTACCGGCGGCCAGGCAGTGCATTACTTCCCGGGCTTCGTAAAGGTAGCCGTGTCCGCGATAAGGGGTGGGAAATATTTGCGGTTCCCGCCCTTCCGGGATAACGGTCAGGCTTTCCGGACGGTAGAGCGGGCCATGAATTTCAATCCGGCCCTCGCTTCCCAGCAGCACCGCGCCGCCCGGGGCAGCGGTACGCACTGCGGCGAACAGGGAGGCCAGCTGTCCCTCCGGGTATTGCAGCATGAAGGCGCATTGCTCATCGACCCCGGTGGCGCCGATGTGGGCAACCCCCCGGATGTCTGCCGGAGCTGCGCCGAAGATCATCGCCGCCAGGGCGAGGGGGTAGATGCCTAAATCCAGCAGCGCCCCGCCTCCCAGCGCCGGATCGAATAGCCGGCCGGAGGGATCGAAGGGGGCCCGGAAGGCCAACTCCCCGCGCAGCATTCGCTGCTCGCCGATCGTTCCCGCCGCCAGCAACTCCCGCAGCTTGATCAAAGCCGGTTGAAAACGGGTCCACATCGCTTCCATCAGGAAAAGCTTTTCCCGGCGGGCGAAAGCGATCAACTGTTCCGCCTCCCGGGCGTTGATGGTAAAGGCTTTCTCGCACAGCACCGCCTTGCCGTGCTGCAAGCAGAGCAGGCTGTCGCGATAGTGGAAAATATGCGGGGTGGCGACGTAGATAATCTCCACTTCCGGATCGGCGGCCAGGGCTTCGTAACTGGCATGGCGGCGGGGGATATGATATTGCGCTCCGAAAGCCTCGGCATTTTCCCGGCTGCGCGACCCTACCGCTACCAGTTCCGCCTCGGGCAGCAATTGAAGGTCGGCGGCAAACTGATGGGCGATCCGCCCCGGCCCCAGGATGCCCCAGCGGTATTTACGGCTCATCGGATACCTCGGGACTCGGGATGCTGATCTTCAGGCGGGCGATGCGTCCTTCGGAGCCGGCGGCCCAACAGTCGCCGAAAGGCCCCACCGCCAGGGTGTAATAGCCTTCCGCACTAAATGGCGCCCAGCTTTCTCCTTCATCAAAAGAATAACTGCAGCCGGATGCGCCTGATGCCACTAGGGCGGTGCGTTCACCCACCTGGAGATAGATGACGCAGGAGCGGTAAGTCATGGCGGCGGAGTCGGCCAGCGGCTGCCAGGTGCGTCCGCCGTCGTTGGTGCGGGCGGCATTGTGGTTGGCTGAATCCGGCTGCCGGAAATCGCCTCCGACCGCAATGCCGTTAAGTGCATCACGGAAGGCGAGGGAGAAGATGCCGGAAGATGGGGTGCCGCTCATGACCGGGGTGTCACTGACCTCCCAGTTGCGGCCGCTGTCGGCGCTAAAGAACACCCGGGCGGCGGTGCCGCCGCTGGCAATCCATGCCCGCCCCTCCGCGCCGGCGATCAGGCAGCTTCCGCTGGCGGCGAAAGCATATTCGCCTTCTTGCGCCGGTGGGATCTGGATCCGGGGCACTTCCAGCCAGGTTTGTCCGGCATCAGAAGTGCGGTAAATGACAAATTTGCCATCGACCGGATCGCTGAAGACGATGCCGTTCCGGGCATCCCAAAAGTCCATGCTGCTGAAGAAGCCCTCCGGATGGGGGCAGGTTAGCTGCAAGGCCCAGTTCTCGCCCCGGTCGGTGCTTTGGTAGATGCGCGACAGCTCGCCGTTGCCGGCGCTCATCAGGTACACCGTATCGCCGAAGGCATGCACATCGCGAAAATCAAGGCTGCCGCCGTCCGGCATCCGCCCCGACCGCCAACTGGTGCCGCTGTCGCTGCTGACGGCATACTGCCCGCTGGCCCCGCTGACCCAGATGTCCCCATTGGCTGCCAGGGAGATGCCGCGCAGGGGCACCACCAGGCCGGCGTCAACCGGGATCCATTGCATCAGCACCGGTGCCGGGCCCATCAATTGCTGCGCCTGGAGGGAGACGGTCAGCCCGGCAAGCAGAATGCCCCAAAAGAAAAAATGATGTTTACCCACGATTCGATCCTGCCGTATTGTTAATTCTGAACGTTTAACAACAGCAACTGAGAGATACTGCTATTGCCGGCCGCATCGTAAGCCCGGGCCAGCAGACTGTGCAGACCGTTGGGCACGGTGCCGGTATCCCAGTTCCAGGTAAAGGGCGCGGTATTTTCTGTGCCGGCCAGGAGCCCGTCGACAAAATATTCTACCTGGACCACCTCCTCATTGTCGCTGGCCTGGACCAGGACTGCGATGGTGCCCGATACATCGGAGAGGTTGATCGGCGCTGTAATGACCACCACCGGCGCAATCTCGTCCCCGGTTTCCGAATATACGCTAATTAGCTGGGAATAGCCAATATTTCCCTGGGCGTCGCGGGCGGTGGCGTAAATGGAATAGCTTTCTCCGCCGGCCGGCGACCAGCTCGCTTCATAGGGGGGCGTTGCGACCGAGGTCAGGGAATCGCCGTCGATGTAGAAGGTCACCGCTTCTACCGCCACATTATCCGATGCCTCGGCGCGGATGGTCACCGCTTCTCCGACAAGACTGTACGCGGCTGGGTGGGTGAGAAAGACGATTGGCGCGGTCATATCCGCCGATTCCGGATAGACCGTCACCAACTGGGAGTAGCCGATATTGCCCTGGCGGTCACGGGCGGTGGCGTAGATAGAATAACTCGCTCCGCCGGACGGTGACCAGGTGACTTCGTAGGGGGGGGCGCTTGCCGACGCCAGAGAATCGCCGTCGATGTAAAAGGTTATTGTTTCCACCGCGATATTATCCATCGCCTCAGCACGGATGATGACCTCCTCTCCGACGATGCTGTAGGCGGCAGGCTGGGTGATAAATAGGACCGGCGCCTGCAGATCCGGGACGGTGTAGACCGTCACCAGTTGTGAAATACCCAGATTGCCGGACCCGTCGCGCGCTTTGGCCAGCAAGGTGTGGCTGGTTTCCGGACCGTCGAAAATGATCTGGAACTCGAAAGGAAGCTGGTTGTCGCCTGCCAGGGAATCGCCGTCGATCAGGATGTAGACCTCGCGAATCTCACCGCTGTCCTGGGCATCCACCTTGACATCTACCGTGTCGCCGGTATAAGCATACTGGGCCGGTGCCGTGATGGTAACCACCGGCGCGTAGATATCCTCCGGCGTCGGCGCGACCGTTTCCACCGGATCGGCTTCGTTGCATGCGGTGAAAAAGAGCAGACTGAACAGCAAAATAGAAATCGGTTTTACTATTTTCATCATCCCAAACTCCTGCTTTTTTTGTCCACGGATTACACGGATGAGACAGATGTTATGCACTCACGGCTGAAAACATGATTTATGCTGTCATTGCGAGGCGTTTTTTCCGAAGCAATCTCCCGCAAGGTGCAACCATCTGCAGTTAAATTGTAAGCGATCCGCATGAGATTGCCGCGCCGCACGCTACGCGGCTCGCAATGACAGCACCCGATGACGACCTGAGTTTCATTTAATCCGTGAAAATCCGTGTAATCCGTGGACCGATTTTCTTCTATCGTTTAAATACTCCCGCCCTCCGCACTCCGCACTCCACCCTCAGCCCTTCGCGCTTCGCCCTTTGCCATCTTTTTCCAGCCAGGGCGGCAGCGCTTCCAACTGCTGCACGTATTCGGTGTTTTCCGCCTGGCGGATGACGGCAATGCTTTTATCCTCACCGATCATCACCACATTGGGACGGAGGTGGATGAACTGCATCCATTGGGTGTTGTTGTAGGCCCCGACCGGAGAGATCACCACCTGGTCGCCTTTCTCCAGGTAGGGCATCTGGATGGTGTTGCAGATCTCATCGATCTGCATGCACAGCGGTCCGTAGATGTGATGAGCCTCCTGATTCAACTGGGCTTTATTCTCCGCCGGCAGGATGGTATGGTCGTACCAAAAGGAGGTGAACAGCAGATTGACCCCGGCGTCCAACACCAGCATGCGCATGCCGCTGTTCATGCGCTTGGTGGCGACCACCTGGGCGATCAGGAAGGCCGACTCATCCACCAGCCCCCGCCCGGTCTCCAGGAAGAGGGTGGGCAACTGCGCTGCCGGGAAGGCGTTGAGCAGCTCCGCGGTGATCGCCTCGGCATACTGGTCGAAGGAGGGGATGGTCTGGTAGGCCGCCGGGTAGATCGACGCCTTGAGCTTGTTGTGCGAGGCGAAGCCGCCTCCGATATCGATATAGCGGATCTTGATGCTCTCTGCCTGCTGGATCTGCTGAACAAAGCCGATCAGCTTGCGCACCTGTTCGCGGTAAACCTCGGCGTTGAGCACAAAGGTGCCGATATGGGAATGGATCCCCACCAGGCGCAGCCACTTGCTGGCGGCGATCCTCCGTGCCGCCTCGAAGGCCTGCCCGCTCTCCATGTTGAGGCCAAATCGATCCCACGACTGCAAAGTAGAGAGGTTCATATTGACCCGCATGCCGATCTCGACTTCCCGGCCGAGGTCCTCGGCAATCTGTTCGATCTCGTAAATTTCATCGAAGCTGTCGATGTTGATCATCGCTCCATCCTGAACCGCGATTTGCAGTCCGCGAGGCGACTTGTACGGTCCGTTGAAGATGATCCGGTTGCCGGGATTGCCCATCTTGCGGGCCAGTTCATATTCCCATTCCGAGACCACCTCCGCCCAGGCGCCGAGCTGGTGATAGCTCCGGCATACCGCCTGCAGATAGTTGGTCTTGTAGCTCCAGGCGAAATGTACTTTGGGATATCGTTTAGAGAAAGCCCGGTAGGCATTCTGGAAGATCTCCTTCAGCCGCGGGTAGGAATAGACAAAGAGCGGGGAGCCGTAGGCGGCGGTCAACTCGCTGACCGGGATGCCTTCGATATTGTCCTGAAAGCCGCTGGTCTGCGGTGTGCCGAATTTGCTGGTAATGCCCATTTGCCGCCGCGATATCGCCGGTTTTTGATAGGTCTTTTTCATGATGTCGGTCCTTCATCGGTTGAATGTTGCACAGGATTCGTCTCCGGATAATGGATCTCACCCCGGGAGAGCAGGCTGTCCAGCTGGCTGATTTCGCCAATCAGATCGATGGTGTAATGGGTGAAGAGTTTGCCCACCTGGTAATCGTTGACCGGTTCCAATTTCCGCCCCCGGGCCAGATCAACGTAATGGGCGGGCAGGTTGATCTCTGCCGCCACTCCGAGGTAGATCCAGGCGGGAAAGCGCGGGTTGATCTCCAGGATATAGAGTTTCTGGTCGCGCCGGGCCAGCAGGGTCTCCATCTCCAGCGCGCCCCGCCAGCGAGTGGCGCTAATGAAGCGGCGGGTGAGGTCGAGTAGCTGCTCGTTGCGGATACTCACCCCCGCCCAGCCCTTGCCCTTGTCGGTGAGCAGGATCTTCTTCATGCACAGGGCGGACACAATGCCGCCGTCGCCCCCGCCCAGCGCCGCTGCATTGAATTCCTCGCCCTGGATATATTCCTGCACCAGCAGCGGGTAGCCCCACTTGTTGGCCAGCAGGCGGGCGTAAGAGAGCGCCTGAGGCTGGTCGTGGCAAATGTAAGCGTCGTAATAGATCCCTTTGACCAGCAGCGGGAAGCCGACCTCCCGCAGCGCTGCCTCCAGATCGGCCAGATGGTGCACCGTCACAGTGCGTGGTACCGCAAAATCAAATTTACGGCCCAGTTCCGCCAGGTTGGCTTTGGAGCGGGCCTCGATCTGCGCAGTGGTGGGGATGAACATCCGGGTCCCGCTCTCCCGCAATTCAGCTTCCAGCCCGGCAAAGTGGGCGATCTCCGAATCCAGGGTGGGGATGATGATGTCGATGGGCGTTCTCTGCCGGATCTCATCCAGGCGCTGCTGCAGCGCCTCCCGCCCTTCCCGGGGGTAGGGCAGCAGATAGCCGGCACGGAACAGCTCGCGGTCGAACAGCCCGGGATCGATGGCGTCATAGCCGAGGGCGATCAGGCGATAATCCTGCCCGCCCTGGGCCATCAGACTGCGCGCCACCGCCACACCCGGACCGGGACTCTCCACGGCGTTGACCCCGGTAATGGCTATGGTCAGACTCATATGCTGTTCTCCTGTGTGTCAAAACTGACCAGGCCGAGGTTGATCAGCATTGGGATGAATTCGCGGATATCCTTGTCGAGTACCCGTTCGTCCACTTCGTAAACTTCCAGCAGGCGGGTTTTGATCGCCTCGGTATCGGTGATGCCTTCTTTGAGGCACTGGATGATGTCTCGGGCAACCTCATTGGTGCTGAGGATTTCCCCGGTGCCGGGATCGAATACGAACCCGGTATCGCTGATGATGAATTGCTGTAATCTTTCCACATTGTAGCGCATGGCGAATTCTCCTGAAGATTAGGGGGATACCAGGTAAGCCCAGATATAGGCGGTCATGCCGTCGAGCTTATAGCCGAGTTTATTGCATACCGCGTCGTCTTCGGCACAGTCTTTTTTTTCCAGCTTGCGCAGCCAAACCGCGGCCTCGAAGGTGCCGTTGAGGTATTCCGGATCGACCACGATCTCCTTCACCGTCACCCCCTGTTTGATCGAAAAAGAGAGATGCTTGCCCTCTTCCAGGGTATTGGTCACATTGGGCGGGTAAAGCGAGACCCCCAGCCACATGTCCTTGCCGCTGACGTGGGCAGTGAGGGTTAGTTTGAGGGTGTTGCCGCCGTTTTTGGTGATCTCGTAGGAGAACCCGATCTGGTCGGTCTGGGCGGCCGCCCCATTTCCAAAGGCGCTGATTAACGCCAGCAGGATGATAAAAATTAATGTGTTACGCTTCATAGTGATGACTCCTTAGAATTTATAGAACAAACCAAATGTATAGTACACAGCACTGAACTGAAATCCCTGGTCGTCATAGCGCTCATATTGGACATCCGCATAAGGCTTGAGGTGCTTGCCGAGCTGGTAGTAGGCGGTGAGCCCCAGGTTGGTGGTCAGCATCACGTCGGTGGTGTAGAGCACCAGCGTCGAGGGGTTATAAGAAAGTACCTGTTCCCCGAAAATTCCGTAAGCAGTAAGGGTGAGTTTGCGGGGCACGGGGTACCAGGTTAGCTCCGGATGCACGCTCCAGCCCCATTTGATATTCTGCACCGGCTGTTCATAAAACGAAAAATGCCCGGAAGCCTGCGCCCAGACATAATAGTTGAACAGGGCCATGCCCCAGGTGGCGGAGACTTCGGCTTTATCGGCCAGGTCGTTAGGAAAATAGTGCAGATTAAGATCCGCATAATAGCGCCCCGCCGGAGAAAACCAGGAAAGGGAGAGGTAGCCGGGAAAGGTCTGATCGACCGCCGGAAAAGGCGCCCACAGCGCGCTGCCCTCCAGGGCCAGGGTAAAGCTGCCGCGATGGCGAGTATAGAAGGTGCGGGCCAGGCTGACCCGCAGGTGGTCGCTGCGGGCCGGCTCGCCGTCGGTTTTGTCGACCGTGATGTCGGTATGGCGCCAGCCCAAGGCCAGCCACCAGGTCTTGGCTCGATTGTTATAATAGATGTCGCCCCTTCCGGAGCGAAATACGTCGACCAGGCTGTTTTCGTAGATTCCGTAGACGCCTTTCGCCGCGACCGTGAGCGAGGACTGGGCAGATGCCTTGCCGCTCAGGAACAGCGCCAGGCAGATCAGTTGTAAAACCGTAAATTGCAGTAAGCGGGTCGATAAGCGTTTCAAACCGTATTCACTCCCCGGGTGTCTGTTCGTAATACTCTATTTTATCTAACTTTAATTCGACGCCATTCTCCTGGAGATAATTGAATCCTTCCCCTTTGCGGAACACCAGTTGGCGGGTGCCAGCCTTGCGCTTGAACGTAAAATGCCATCTGATAAATCCGCCTCGGATCTGCTGGGCCTGCTTGAGCAGAATGGTTTCGTCGGGCAGTTTTTCCAGGGAATTGTCGATCTCCAGGAAGCAGCGCAGGCCGAAAATGGTAAACAGGTCCAGGAAGTGCACCAGGTAACGGGGCAGGGTGTAATCCAGGGAGGTCTGGCTGGTCCAATGAAGTTTGCCCGGCGCTTCCGGAAACACCACATCGGTGAGGGTCTGGGCCAGCAGAAACAGGGCGCTGTTGCGCTTTCCCTGATACTTTTTCAGCGAGAGCACTCCTTCAGACAGGTCGAAATAGAGCCGGTCGCCGTCCTGGTTTTCCAGGCAGAGATTGTTGTAAAAATCATTGTGCAGATGCCAGGATTCCTCAGAGCTCAACTTGCCGCTGTTCAGGATCAACTGCCATTTTTTGTAAATTTCATCGAAGAAATATTTGCTGTAGTCGGCATCATAGCGCAGGTTCTCCACCCGGTCATCTTTGTTGAGGATGCCCTTGGGAAGCAGGCGGTCGGCGGCGTTATCCTGTTTGATCAGCAGATTGGAAAATTCAAAATAAAGTGCCGGGGCGCCGATGTAATCCTGAGCCTGAAACTGCAGGTGGATATGCGGGTAGGGAGAACGGCCGGAATTGCCGCAGTGCCCGATTTTATCACCTTTACTGACGGTATCCCCTGCTTTGACGCTGATCGAATCCTTCTGCAGGTGAGCGATGCAGCTGTAGAAATAGGGGGCATGCTCGATGATCACGCAGTTGCCCCAGTTGTCGCGGGGATTGGCCTGCCCGGGGCGGTTGTCATAGATGTCATTTTTGACCCGAACGACCGTGCCGTCGGCCGGGGCGAGCACCAGGGCGTTGTAGCAATAGTAATCGCTCAGCTTCTCCCCGCTGCCGCTGTAAATGCTGCCGCCGGTGTCGCGGATCATGAAGTCGATCCCATAAGCCCATTCGTCTTTATGGGTATATTCGCCTTTGAATGCCTGGCTCACCACCCAGTCGCTGTAAAAGGGCAGGGAGATCGCCACCCCGTAGCGCCGCCACATCTTCAGGTTTTCCCGGTAGCTGCTCAGGTTCTCCTCAGGTGATAGCGGGTGGGAACTCAATTCCAGCCCCAGCGAGGGATGGAGGCGCATCTTTAAGGCAAATACCACCAGTAGCACCGAGAGGTTGAAAGACAGCGCAAGAGAAGAGAGATAAAACGGCATGGCGATCTCCAGCGCGATCAGGTTCATGTAAACGATAAAGATGCCGAAGATCGCCAGCAGGAGGCTGGATAGATTCGGGATCAGGAACACCCCGCCCAGCGCCAGGGCGGTGAGCATATAGTTGAAGCCAAGATATTGGCTGTGAATGAACGCTTCGCTCACCCCGAAAAATTCGTGGATGTAATACCCGCCCAGCCAGCCGATCCCGATCAGCAACAGCGAGAGGCGGGAATAAATCAGCAGCCCGGCGGCGATCAGGATGCCTGAGATCGGGTTGATGGTGAAAAAGATCGCCCCGAGGTTCTTGAAAAACAGGTTGAGGCTAAGGGGCAAGGCATGCAGGGAGACGTCAAACACCTGCCAGCGCACCTCCGAAGGGGTCAGGTAGCCGCTGCCAAAGCTGGCGATGATGGCGGTGTAGATGATCAGATTGAAGGGGAGGCTCATGTAGGGCAGCCCGTAGGCGCTCAAGAAGGTTTTGATCCACATGGTGAAGACGGTCATCAGGATCACCGCAATGATGACCAGGATGACCAGGTGGAGGGAGACATCGTAATAAAGGCTCAGGCCTAACGCCACCAGAATACCGTTGAAGCCCCATAAGCCTTGCCGTATCTCCTGGCGGCTGAATCCCAGCAGGTAGGCGACCAGGTTGGCAATCAGCGCCCCTCCCAGGCCGAAGATGCCGTGGGAGGGAATGACCAGGGTTGCCAGCAGGATAATCAATCCCAATGCCTGATGTTGTGAAAAGAATATGAGCGAATAGCTTTTTAAGGTACTCTCTGTCCAGAATTTCGCATTCATCTCCGGCTCTCAGCTTGTGCGATCGAATAGTGAATTGCAAACTGGCATTAATCCAACTTTATTATGATGCTGGATACTGGATGCTGGATACAAGATTGGGTCGAGCATCCAGCGTCTTCGGATGTATAGATCGTTACCATTCGCATTGTAATATACCGGATTTAATCGCGGTACTCCATCATTGATACATTTTGTTCGCGGTTGATGGGTTAATGGGGAAAAGGATAAAGGATAAAGGATAAAGGATAAAGGATAAAGGTTGAAGATACTGGATACTGGATACTGGATAAAATAAAAATGCTTGTTCAGGTGTGAAAATCGGGTTCATTTAAGCATCCAGCATCCAGCATCCAGCATCCAGCATCCAGCATCCAGCATCCAGCATCCAGCATCCAGCATCCAGCATCCAACATCCAACATCCAGCATCCAACATATACTCATCAGACAAAGCCATCCGCAAAAACTTGCAAATTTCCTATTGACCTGACCCGATCCCTTCAACATATTTCCGCCGCAATGAAAAATCAACCCATCAACCCATCAACCCATCAACCCATCAACCCATCAACCGATCAACCCATTAACCCATCAACCCATCAACCCATGAAAACATTACCCTATGGCACCTGGCCATCACCGATTACCGCCGATCTCATCGCTGCCGCCGGGCGGCGGCTGGGCGATATCGCCGTCGATGGAGATTCGGTTTACTGGATCGAAAGTCGCCCGGAGCAGGAGGGGCGCAATACCATCATGATGTGGAACCCCGGCGGGGAGTTTCGGGAAGTTACCCCGCCGCCTTTTAATGTGCGCTCCCGGGCCCATGAATACGGCGGCGGCGCTATGGCGGTGTATGGCGGCCGGGTGTTCTTTGTGAACGATGCAGATCGCCAGATCTATCACATTCCTCCCGGCGGATCCCCGCAGGCGCTGACCAGCGAATCCGATACCGCCTATGCCGATATGATCCTCGATCCGGCGCGCCAGCGGCTGATCCTGGTGCAGGAGCATTATTTTGATGACAGCCGCCCGCCCCGCGACATGCTGGCCGTGCTTTCCCTGCGCGGCCGCCCGGGATATTGTGAGCCGCTGGTGAGCGGGAACGATTTCTATGCCAGTCCCGCCCTGAGCCGCGACGGCCGGCAGCTTTGCTGGCTGAGCTGGGACCATCCGGCAATGCCCTGGAACGGTACTGAATTATGGGTGGCGGAGGTAGGGGATGACGGTCAACTGCGCCGCCGGCGCCGGATTGCCGGAGGCGCGCAGGAGTCGGTGTTCCAGCCGCAATGGGGTACAGACGGCACCCTGTATTTTGCTTCCGACCGCAGGGAGGGCTGGTGGAACCTCCATGCCTGGGATGGGCACACCATCCGGCCGGTGCTGGAGATGGCTGCGGAGTTCGCCTTGCCCCAGTGGGTTTTCGGAATGTCGACCTATTGTATTTTGAATGAGCGTTGTATCGCCGCTGCGTACACCCGGGAGGGGCGCTGGGAGATGGGGCTGATCGATCCGCAGCGCGGTGATCTGGAGGCCCTGGCGCTGCCCTTTAGCTATATTACCCAGGTTCGCGGCGCCGGGGAGCGGATCGCTTTTGTCGGCGCTGCGCCGGATGCAGCGGAGGCGGTTTATACCCTGGAACTGCCGTCGCAGCACCTGCAGATGTTGCGGAAATCCAGCGATCTGGAGGTGGATGCCGGCTATATTTCCACCCCGCAGGCAGTGAGTTTTGAAAGTGATGGCGAGGAGGTGCACGGCTTTTTCTATCCTCCCAGCAATCGCGATTTCAGCGCTCCGGAGGACGAAAAACCTCCGCTGATCGTATTCATTCACGGCGGTCCCACGGCGGCGGCGAACAGCGGATTGGATCTTCGCAAACAATTTTGGACCAGCCGCGGCTTTGCGGTGCTCGACGTCAACTACCGGGGCAGCACCGGCTATGGGCGGGCGTACCGGGAAAGCCTCAACGGCCGTTGGGGGGTGGCCGATGTGCAGGATTGCGTCAACGGCGCCCGGCGTCTGGCGGCGCAGCAGCAGGCGGATCCGGAAAGGCTGCTGATCCGCGGCGGCAGCGCCGGGGGATTCACCGCCCTGGCGGCGCTGACTTTTCACGATTGTTTCCGGGCCGGGGCGAGCTATTATGGCATCAGCGATCTGGAAGCGCTGGAGCAGGAGACCCACAAGTTTGAATCGCGCTACAATCATCAATTGATCGCCCCCTATCCCGCCGGTAAGCCAGTCTACCGCGAACGCTCGCCGCTGCACCATGCCGGGGATCTGAACCGCCCGGTGATCTTCCTGCAGGGCCTGGAGGATCGGGTGGTGCCCCCCGGTCAGGCGGAAAGAATGGCCCACGCCCTGCGTAAACGCGGCGTGCCGGTGGCTTATCTTACCTTTGAGGGCGAAGGGCACGGCTTCCGCAAGCCGGAAACCATCCGCCGCGCCCTGGAAGCGGAGTTGTTCTTTTATGGAAGGGTGCTGGGATTCGAGCCCGGGGAGAAGCTTGATCCGGTGCAGATAGATAATTTGTGAGTGGATGGGTGGATGGGTTGATGAGTGGATGGGTGGATGGGTTAATGGGTTGAGATGCTGGATGCTGGATGCTGGATGCTGGATGCTGGATGCTGAAATGAACCCGATTTTCGCACCCGAACAAGCATTTTTATTTTACCCAGTATCCAGCACCTTCAACCTTTATCCTTTATCCTTTATCCTTTACCCTTTATCCTTTATCCTTTATCCTTTTCCCCATTCACCCATCAACAAGCAATCGCAAAACCACGAAAGGTAACCGACTTAATGATCTACCAATCCGTCCACAAAACCATTCTCCCCAACGGCCTGACCATCGTTTCCGAGCACATCCCTTACGTGCGTTCGATTTCCCTGGGTGTATGGGTGAAGTCCGGCAGCCGCAGTGAAACCCCGGAGAATAATGGGGTTGCCCACTTCCTGGAACATCTGCTGTTCAAGGATACCGAGCGGCGCAGCGCTCGCGACGTGGTGCGCAATATCGAGTCTTTGGGCGGAATGATCAACGCTTACACCAGCAAAGAGCAGACCTGCTTTCACGTGGAGATTCTTGATGAACACCTTCCCCAGGCGGTGGACGTGCTGGCGGATATCCTGTTCCGCAAGGGTTTTCCGGAAAATGAGATCGAAAAAGAACGGGAGGTGATCCTGGATGAGATTCAGTCGCTGGAAGACACTCCGGATGAACTGGTGCAGGATATCCTGATGGAAAAACTCTACCCCGGCCACAGTCTGGGATTTTCGATCCTGGGTACGGAGCAGTCTATTGCTGCCCTGACCCTGCGCGAGTTGATGAATTTTTACCATGCCCATTATTGCCCCGGCAATATCATCATCGCCGCCGCCGGAAATCTGGAACATGCCCGCCTGGTGGATTTGGCACAGGGCAGCTTTTCCTTTTCCGATCAGCCTTGCGATTCCAGCGTGGAGGCCCCCCGGCAGTACGGAAAGGGCGAAGTGCGGATCACCCGCCCGATCAACCAGGCGCATGTCTGCCTGGGGATGCCCGCCTTCTCCTACAGTGATCCCCGTAAATACGATCTACTGGTGCTGAATACGGTTCTGGGCGCCGGGATGGGCTCGCGCCTGTTCCAGAATATCCGGGAAACATACGGCATCGCCTATGGGATCTACTCGTTTTTTGATTTCTTCAGCGACAACGGCATGTTTGGGGTCTATCTCGGCACCGATCCGAAAAAAGTGCCCCGGGCGCTGGAACTGGTGGAGAAAGAACTGGCGGTGCTTTGTAAGCGGCAGATACCCCGGCAGGAACTGCAGGAGGCCCAATCTCAACTGAAGGGCAACATCGTACTGGGACTGGAAAGCACCGCCGCGCGCATGAACCGGCTGGCCATGTTGGAAATCTATTTCGATGGTTTCAAGACGATCGATTACATCGTAGAAGCGATCGACCGCACCACCCGGAGGTCGGTGTGGGAAACCTCCTGCGAGCTTTTCCGGCCGGAGAACTTTCTGCGGGTGGTGTTCTCGCCGGAGGGTTAGTGCATAAGTCATCATCCTGTAAATACCGTTGCATGGGGCATGGGGCATGGTGTATTACAGTGCGAGTGTCGACGTATACGCTAGCACATGACGGCGCCATGCGCTTTGCCCTTTGCCCCATGCAAAAGCCGTCCCCAATATCCAGTCCCCGGCACGAACGAAAATAAGTATGCTAGATATACACATTTTTTTTGTATGTTGCTGATGAGACGGGGCGATCTGCGGGTCGCCTTTGTTTTTTGGCAGCATGATGTTGATTGATGAAGAGGAGTCAGGATGATATTTGGCGTTCCGCTCGAAATTCGCACCCATGAGCACCGGGTGGGCGCGGTGCCGTCGGTGGTGCATGAATTGGTCGGTCTGGGCCATCAGGTGCTGGTGGAGGCCAAAGCCGGAGAAAGAAGCGGGCACAGTGATGCCGATTACGCTGCGGCCGGTGCCACCATCGTGCCCTCGCCGGAGAAACTCTACTCTCAGGCGGAAGCGATCCTGAAGGTGCGTGGCCCGATTCCGGTTGAGTACGACTTGATCCGCCCCGACCACATCCTCTTCGGCTTCTTCCGGTTTTTTAACCGCCCGGAGAAAACCCTGGCCCTGCTGGGGCGGGGATGCACCTGTTACGCCTACGAAATGTTCAAAACCCGAGACAATCGCCGCCCGCTGCTGGATATCGACTGCCGGATTTCCGGACAGGTGGCGGTGCAGCAGGGAAGCACCTATCTGATGACCCCGCACGGGGGCCGGGGCGTGCTGCTGGGACGAATTCCGTTTGGCGACCCGCTGAATGTGACCATCCTTGGCCTGAGTGTCGCCGGGATCAGCGCAGCGGAGTTCGCCGCCCAAAACGGCGCCCGCATCAACATCATCGATCATGATGAAACCCGCTTTGAAGAAGCGGCTTCCCACCTTCCGGAGGATGTGCGTTTGCTGAAATTCTCACCGGAAACCCTGCAGGAGATGCTGCCGCGCACCGATCTGCTGATCAGCACCCTGCAGGAGGTGGAGGATCTCTCGCCGGTCGTGCTGAGCAAGGCGGAGGTTGGGCTGATGCCTCCCGGATCGGTGTTGGTGGATCTGGCGGCGGACTTTGGCGGCAGTGTCGAAACCAGCAATCCCACCTCCCCGGATAATCCCACCTTTGTGGTTGAGAATGTGATCCATTACTGCGTGCGCAGCCTGCCCAGCATGGTAGCGGCGACCGCTTCGGAAGCGCTCAGCAATGCGCTGTTGCCCTACCTGATTCGTTTCTGTGAAGCGGGATTTGTGGAAACCCTCAGAGCTAACGAGGAACTGGCCACCGGGCTGGTCTTTTTTGAAGGCTGGGTCACCCACGAAAAGCTGGCGGAGACCCTGGGTGTCAAGTATGTCGATTTCCGGGAGAGCGGTGAGTAAGCGGCGCCACCGGGATTCCATCCGTGCCCTGCTGGCAAAGATCCCCATCCTGACCTATCACAAGATCGAAAACCGCCGGGAAGTGGGCATTAACGCCCTCCCCCCGGAACATTTCCAGGCGCAGCTGGCCTGCCTGCAGGAACTGGGATATACCACCATCACGTTTCACGACCTCCTCGATTCCCCGGAACTGCCAGAGAAGGCGGTCATCCTTACCTTTGATGATGGGTATGCGTCGGTCTACGAGCATGCCCTGCCGCTGATGCAGCCCTACGGATTCCGCGGAGTGGTTTATGCGGTTGGCCGCTTTATCGGCCGCTGGAATGATTGGGATGCCAATCTGGGCGGCATCCGCTTCCGCCACATGGACCGGCGGCAGCTGCGTGAGCTGGCGGATGCCGGCTGGGAGGTCGGCGCTCATTCCCTGACCCACCGGGCGCTCTCCTGGCTTGATGAAACAAGCCTTCACCGGGAAATTTTCGGATCACGTGATCTACTGGCTGATGTCGCCGGTCGCATGCCAGCGAGCTTTGCCTATCCGTTCGGCATGCATCATCTCCGGGTGCGGGAGATGGCCAAAGCTGCCGGATTTGCTTTCGCCTGCGGCGGGATTAACAGCGCTGCAGAAGCCGTCGATCCCCTGCAGTTGCGCCGTGTCCCGGTCTACCAGTTCGAAGGGCTCAGCGCTTACCGGAAAAAGCTGCGGATCGCGGGTTTGCCCCGATTGGAATATCTAAAACTCCGTATCCTGAGCTGGCCGGCGGTACTCACGCCGCTCTATCAAAAGCGCTTCCGTCGGGAATTATTCCTTGAAATGGAGGGCATGCCGGGGGTATATTCTAATAATTCAAACGATTGAGCCGATTATTACCAGCACCTGAGATTGGATTGACGATGCTCAGGTTGCATTCGCGGCAATCAAAGACGGTCTGTTGAGATGAGCATTCAGAAACCGCCGAAAAAACTCTATTATTCGCTGCGTCAAACCGCCTCCATGACCGGTTTGAGTGTCGCCGTGCTTAAAAATTGGGAGAAAGAATTTCCCGAAGTTCAGCCCGCCCGCAATCGCGCCGGCAACCGCCATTATACCGATAGCGACTTGACCCTCCTCTTCCGCATCAAGGAATTACTTTTGGAAAAAAAGTTGTCTCCGGAGGAAATTCACACCCGCCTGCGCAGCCATCCGGCCCAGCCCGCTCCGGAAGTGGCCGACGTGGTGCGCCTGAAAAAAGTGCTGGCGGAGATCAAGCTGGAGATCGAGGAAATATTGCTGCTGTTGCGGGAGTAGGGGGGACGAAGGGTGAAGGATGAAGGATGAAGGATGAAGGATGAAGGATGAAGGATGAAGGATGAAGGATGAAGGATAAAGGATAAAGGATGAAGGATAAAGGATGAAGGATGAAGGATGAAGGATATGTCGGAACGTAAATCGCCACGACTCAGTGGAGGCATCCAAAAATTTTGGGAAGAGCGGGAGCAGTTGAATGAAACCGTGCTGAAAAATGCCGGCCTCACCACCCGGCGTTTTTTCAGTCTGGATCATCAGGCCTACCAGGAAGGCGCTCTGCCGGTCAAGACCAAGGAACTGCTGGGCCTGGTCGCCTCGCTGGTGCTGCGCTGCGACGATTGCATCTCCTATCATCTGGTGCGCTGCCGGGAAGAAGGGGTGAGCGCGGCAGAATTGGAAGAGGCGCTGTCGATCGGGCTGGTCGTGGGAGGCTCTATCACCATTCCCCATCTCCGCCGGGCCTTCCGCGCCTGGGAGGAGATGGAAGGCTAGCGCCGCACGCACCCTAGGGCTTTATCCGAACAAGCGGGAGTCTGACACCTCCGGCTCCTGGCTGGAGACGGTTTCCATGTAGGTCTTAATGAATGAAGGGCGGAAGATCTTGCGGTCGAAACCGATATTGCCCTCATCAGCCAGATTGCGGATCAATTGTTTATAGGATTTGAAGGCCCGGACTTTCACATAAAACGGAATCCAGCGCAGGGGAAACTTCAGCGGTCCCAGCACCAGCCGCTGCCGCCCGAGATGCTTTTCCAGGTTACCGGGGTTGAGGTAGTTCAGCAGATGGGCCGCCCCCTGATCGACCAGCGCCCGGTATCCTTTCAGCATCGCCCGTTCGTGAAGGAGATGCTCTTCGATTTGCTGGTGAATATAGTTCAAGCGCCGGTCGGCTTCTTCCGGGGTGATGTCGGCATCATACAGATAAGCCTGAAGCTCTTCCGGGGTGGATAAATGCAGGGGCTGGTCGCTGATGACCGTGGCGATTTCCATAAATTGCCGGCGGAATTTGGCCGCTTCTTTAGCCAGTTCGATCAGGGCGTTAAATAAAATCTCTTCGGTCTTGCGGGGGTTGTAGGGGGGACCCGCTCTTTCCGCAGGTGGTGCCGGCTGCGCCGGGGCCGGGGGAGCTTCCGGGAAAATGGCCGCGAGCATGGCGCGGATCTCCTCTCGGCTGACCGCGCGGCGGGTGAGGGCGTCATCCAGCGCACCGCGCATCTCGCTTTCCCGAAGTTCACGCTTTTCGCTGTGGAATTTTTCAGCCAGCTGCTGCAGCAGATGCACCAATTGGCGAATATCTTCCTGGAAGGGATTGAGGTAAGGAGCCGTTTCATCCGCCCTTCCATTGCGGTGAGGCGCTTCCGGGCGAAATTGATATTCCAGCAAAAATTCCCCGATTTGAATCTTGTCTCCGTTCTGCAATTGATAGGGCTGCTCGGCAGCCAGCTTGATCTGGTTGAGATATGTCGCATTGGCGCTTTTGCAATCCACCAGATAATATACCGCGCCCTTCTGCCGAATCATGGCGTGGCGCCGGGAAACCACTTTCTCCCGGTCTTGCAGTTGCAGGGTGTTGGATGAATGGCGGCCGATCGAGATCAATGCCTGTTCGAACTCCGCCTCCTGCTGCCAATTTATATCGGATGCCTTCCGGATGTTAAATCTCGCGGGCATGCTTACGCTCCTTTCCCAAAAGTGTGCAAACTATGAACATTCCCCGCCGGTTTTACCGATCGCTTTTTTTAGCATAATCGGGATACCAGGCCTTCATACAGTCGTCGCAGATGCCATGACTGAACTCTGCTTCTGAATGTTCTTGCAAATACAGTTCCAATTGATTCCAATATCCCTTATCATCACGTATTTTTTTACATGAGGAGCAGATTGGAATCAATCCCCGGAGCGTTTTGATTTTGGTCAGGGCGTCACGCAGTTCGCGGATCAACTGTTCTTTGGCAGCTTCCGCCTCTACTCGGTCAGTGACGTCTCGGATGATCGACAGCACCGCTTCTGACCCGCAGGCCATGATGCGGTTTTCATAGAATCGTTTTTTGCCATGCACCTGCAGGTCGAATTCGAACACCTGCACCGTGCCGGAATACAGCGCTTTGGAAATATAGCCGAGGGTTCGCTGGTTGATTTCGCCGGGCAGCAGGTCGTGCAGTCTTTTCCCCGGCAGGTCATCGCCGAACAACGGAATGGTGTTCTTGGGCATCTTGCAGGCCAGCACTGTGCCGTCCTGGTTTAGCTGCATCATCAGATCCGGTATGGCGTTGAGCAGGGCGCGGTTGGTGACTTCGCTTTGCTGGAGGGATTTCAGGAAGTTCTCCAGGTTTTCCCGGGAGTTTTTTTCTTTGTGCACGCGCTCGTTCAATATCAGGCGTTCCAGCCCTCCGGCGGTTTGCCGGGCGATGTCGGTCAGCAGGCGCAGATCGCTGTTGCCGAACTTCTTGGCGGATTTATCCTCGATATACAATACCCCCATCAGGGAATCCTTGCTGCGCAGGGGAACGCAGATGGCGGAGTGCATTTCCTCCGCCAGGAGCGTATCGGCCGGGTCGGTGCCCGGGTTATATATTGCCGCCTCCCCGTTGCCTAGCACTTGCGCCACCAGCGGCCGGCGGTAGGAGTCGGAGGCCCCATAGTAAATCTGGCAGTAGGGCATCGGGTCCTGGTCGAACAGCAGGATGGCGCCTCCATCGGCGCCGGTCGATTGACAGGACAGCTTAATCACCCACTCACAAATGGTATCGATATCATTGGTCTGGTTGAATTTCTGGCTGATCTTGTTGATGATCAGATAGTGCAGATCTACCGTGTTGCTGGGATCCACGCTGTCGGCCTTCGCTGCGGTTTCGCCGGTGGGCTGATCCTGCGGGATGTCGGCAGCAAAGGTCAGGATGGTAAACCCGACCCGGATCTGGTCCTGATCGGCCAGGCGGATGCGTTTGATCCGCTCGTCGTTGACATAGGTGTGATTCCGGCTTCCGAGATCTTCAATGTAGTAATGGCCTTTCTCGCGGAAGATCCGGGCATGACGGCGGGAAACCGTCTCGTCATCGATCGCCAGATCATTTTCGATCTGCTGGGAAAGATCATCTTTCCCGATATATATCTCCTCCTCGGAGAAGGTGTACGCTTCTTCGCTACCGTTTGGCAGGCGTACCTTTAACTTGGCCATGGGCATCCCTTTGCTGATTCGATCATAATATATCAAAATTTACCACACCGCCAAAGAGAATGCAAAAAGGCTTGATTTTTCTTGAATGATCAATCTGAGAGCAGTGTAGGTCTTTTTTGCATGGGGCATGGGGTATTACAGTGCGGGTCTCGGAATATGCGCTTGCGCATTACGGCGCCATGCCCTATGCCCCATGCAAAAGTTTTCCACATTTTACAGTTCTCAAAATGCTTGTTTGCAAAAAAAAATAAAAAATGTGTTGCAACATTAAATGTCTATACATATATTTTTGGCGAATAAAATAACCGAGTATTATATGGAACTGGAAAAAGAGATTAATCAAAGCAAGTTTCGCAACGAATATCAGAAGATGATCATCAACATCCTCTTCACCGCCGGGTGGTTGAATCATCACAATTCGCTGAAGTTAAAGCCCCATGGCATATCGCCTCAGCAGTTTAACGTACTGCGGATTCTGCGCGGCCAGCATCCCAATCCGGTCACGATCAACCTGCTGCAGGAGCGGATGCTTGACCGCATGTCGAATGCCTCCCGGTTGGTGGAGAAGCTGCGCCAGAAAAACCTGGTGGAACGGCGTGTCTGCGAACGCGATCGCCGGGCGGTTGACGTCATCATCACTGATCAAGGGTTGGCAATATTGGCAGAACTGGATAAAGTGATGATCGAATGGGAAAACGAATGCAAAGTGTTGAGTGAAAGCGAAGCAGATACCCTGAACCGGCTCCTAAATAAACTGCGCGGCTAGGGGGGTTATAGATTGCGGTTATTGGCAACAACACCCAATAACCGCAATCTATAACCAAATGCCAAAGACTAAAGACCAAGAGCTAAATGTTTGAAAGACATATTTTATAGTAACCAAACAAATATCACCATAAATCAATCTAAGGAGTTGTATCATGAAAAAGTATTTTGCAGTGTTGTTGGTTTTCGCCTTGACCGGGTTGGGAGGCAGCTTGTTGGCCCAGACTTACACCGTTGATGTAGAGAATAGCAAACTGGCCTGGGAAGGTGAAAAAGTGACCGGTAAGCATCATGGAATTATCAATATTCAATCCGGGCAACTTTCCCGTGACGGTGAAAGCCTGAGCGGCGAATTCACGATTGACATGAATTCGATCGTTGACTTCGACCTGGAAGACCCGCAGTGGAACCAGAAACTGGTCGGTCATCTGAAGTCGGATGATTTCTTCTCGGTGGACAAGCATCCGGTCTCCACTTTCAAGATTACCAATGTCGCCGAATATGAAGCCAAAGAAGGGGAGAAGGCAACCCACACCATTACTGGCGATCTGACCATCAAAGGGATCACCCATCAGATTTCCTTCCCGGCCTATGTCAATTTCAACGGGGAAACCGTGGTGGCCGAAGCGAACTTCGCGATCGATCGCACCAAGTGGGATATCCGCTTCCGTTCCGGCAGCTTCTTCGAGAACCTGGGCGACAAGCTGATCTACGACGACATCAAATTCGAACTGAATCTGACCGGTGCTAAGGCCGAAAGCTAAGGATCACCGGTTCAAGTAAGGCGGCCAGTATTTTGTTTTATAAGTCTGGCCGCCTTATGAATTATGACGGCTATAAGCTAATAAATCAGTTTTTCTTTACAATTATATTTAGCATTTTTTTGGCAATATTATGAAAATACTATACATATATCCCCATCCCGATGATGAATCCTTTGGCCCCGGCCATGTGATGGCGAAACAGGTGCGCGATGGCCACGAGGTATACTTGCTGACCCTCACCAAAGGAGGCGCCACCCGGCAGCGGTTTAAATACAATCATACGATCGCTGAGATGGGGGAGGTGCGTTACCGGGAAATGCTGAATGTCGCCAGGACGTTAAATCTCACCGGCATGACCGTGCTGGACCTGCCCGACAGCGGATTGAAGGAGATGGATCCCCGGGAGATCGAAAAAGTGGTTGCTGCCGAGATCGAGCGGCTGCAGCCGGCAGTGGTGGTGACCTATGCGGTTCACGGTATCAGCGGCTTTCACGATCATCTGGTGACCCATGCAGTAGTAAAAAGAGTTTTTGTGGATTTAAAGGAAAGAACAAATTATCTTAGACGGTTGGCAATGGTAACACTCACCGAAGCTGATGCGAGTATGGGAACGATGTTTAAGCTGAATCATTCCAAGCCTGAGGAAATCGACTGCATCGTGACGGTGGAAGATGCCGACATCAAAAGCTGCCATGCAGCCCTGGATTGCTATACGACATTTCAGGAAACGATCGAGAAATCCGGCATCAAATCATTCATTAAGCACCAGGCGGTGTTTGAAATTTTTCAGGAAGATCACAAGCCGCCGCTGACCGATCTCTTTGATCATTTGTCCTGAGCATGATCACGCTGCTGCGGTTCGCTAAATCATTGAACCGGGCTGCTGGTAGGCGTGATGTCTTTACATGCATCCGGGGGAAGTGGCATTTTCTTTAAATCCAGGAGGGTTGCAGCAATGAAATCGTGCACAAGCGTCCGGGCGATGATGAGTGGGGTATTCATTTCGTTGGTGACCATGTGCGCCTGCGCGCCATTAAACTCGGAACGGGAGGACGGTCGAAGTTATACCCCGCCTCCGAAGCCGAAGCAAACGACGACGGTTAAAGCTGATACTTCCGGTCAGAACGGGCCGGTAATCGGGCCGCCGCTGCCGCCGTCTTATAAAAAACCGGAAAACCCCAAGCCCAAAGCCGTAACACCCGCGCCGAAAGCGGAGAAGGTCTATTATGGGAAGGCGGTTTATATCGACAATCAGCTGCACGGCCGGCCGACGGCCAGTGGCGAGCGTTACGACCGCACCAAATTTACTGCCGCCCATATTTTTTTGCCGTTTGGCACCATCTGCCGGGTAACCAACCTGGCCAACGGAAGGACCGTCAATGTGCGGATCAATGACCGCTGCAAGAATGTCGACAATCGGGTGATCGACCTCTCTTACGCCGCAGCGGAGGAATTGGACGCGATTCTGGCGGGGGTCATCAATGTAAAAATTGAAGTGGTTAAAGAAGTGGAGTATCCGTGAGGTGAAAACCGCCTGTATCATCGGCGCCGGCGCCTCCGGTATTACCGCCGCGAAAACCTTCCGGGAGCAGGGAATTGATTTTGACTGCTTTGAGAAAGGTTCCGGTATCGGCGGCAACTGGCGCTACGGAAACGACAACGGGATGTCTTCCGCCTACCGCTCCCTGCATATCATCTCCAGCAAGTGGAACATGCAGTATTCCGATTATCCCATGCCGGAAGATTTTCCCGACTACGGCCATCACAGCGATGTACTGCGTTATTTCGAGAATTATGTCGATCACTTTGGCATTCGCGAGACCATCCGCTTTCATTGCGAAGTGAAAGAGGTGACGCCGCACTCCCGGGATGGCTGGGAGGTGACCCTCGCAGGGGGCGAGCGCCGGAACTATCGTGCGGTGGTGGTGGCCAACGGCCATCACTGGAATCCCCGCTGGCCGGAATTTCCCGGAAGCTTTCACGGAGAAGCAATCCATTCTCATCATTATAAAACGCCCGAGGCCTTTGAAGACAAAAATGTGCTGATCGTCGGGATCGGAAATTCCGCCTGCGATATTGCGGTCGACCTCTCCCGCCTGGCCCGCACGGTGCATCTTTCTACCCGGCGCAGCGCCTATGTGCTTCCGAAATATGTGCTGGGAATTCCCAATGATCAATGGCTTCATCCGCTGTTCGATTATTTCCCGCTGGCCCTGCGTCGCACCGCCTTCCGGATATTGGCCTACATGACCGTTGGTAACCAGGAGCGCTACGGCCTGCCCCGGCCCCGCCACAAATTGTTGCAGGAGCATCCCACTCTGAATCAGGAATTTTTGTCCTACGTGGGACACGGGCGGATCAAGATCAAACCGGATATCCGCGAACTGCAGGGGGAACGGGTGGGGTTCGTCGACGGCAGCAGTGAACCGTTCGATACGATCATTTATGCCACCGGCTATAACATCACCTTTCCGTTTCTGAAGCCGGAAGTGTTTACGGTGCAGGACAACCGGGTACACCTTTACCGGCGGGTGATCGATCCGGAATTGCCCAACTTGTTCTTCCTGGGGCTGATCCAGCCCCTCGGGGCGATCATGCCCCTGGCGGAGTTGCAGGCCCGCTGGATCGCCGGGCTGCTGAACGGCGAGATGGCCCTGCCGGACGAAGGGCGGATGCGCCGCGATATCGAGGCCGATCGTTCCCTCCTGCGCCGCCGCTACACCGACTCCGCCCGCCATACCATCCAGGTGGATTTTTGGGATTATGTGCACCAACTGAAGCGGGAAATGCGGAAAGGGAAGAAGCTTGCTGATAGGAAAAGGAGGATGAAGGGTGAAGGATAAAGGGCAAAGGATAAAGGGCAAAGGATAAAGGAATAACCTTGATTGACATTGGGACTGGATTTTGTTCTGTTTCAGCATCCAGCATCCAGCATCCAGTACAACCCATCAACCCATTTACAAAAGAAAAACATCCACCATATCATACACATGCAACCAAAAACCATCTTCATCACCGGCGCCGCTTCCGGGATCGGAGCGGCTACTGCCCGCAAGTTTCACGCGCAGGGCTGGTTTGTAGGTTTATATGATCTGAATCCCGCTCCGCTGGCTGAGTTGCAGCGCTCCCTGGGCACGGAAAACAGCTGCTTCATGGCCTTGGATGTACGCGACCGGGAGGCGGTGGCAGCGGCGATGGACCACTTCGGGGCGCACAGCGGGGGGAGGATGAACCTGCTGTTCAACTGTGCCGGGATCATCGGCATCGGCCCCTTCGAGGACCTCCGGCTGGAAGATCACCTGCGTACGGCGGAGGTGAATTTTCAGGGGGTGCTCAACTGCACGTTTCTGGCTTTTCCGTTGCTGAAAGCAACTCCCGGCGCGCGGGTGGTCAGCATGTCCTCCGCCTCGGCCCGCTACGGCACGCCGGACTTTGCCAGCTACTCGGCCAGCAAATTCGCGGTGCGCGGCCTAACCGAAGCGCTGAATATCGAATGGCGCCGGCATGGCATCGTGGTCAGCGACATCATGCCTCCATTCGTTAATACCCCGATGATCCAGAGCGGGCCGGCCAGCAAGAGTTTCGAGCGGATGGGCATCCGTCTCAGGCCGGAGCAGGTGGCTGAGGTGGTCTGGAAAGCCGCCCGGGGAAACAAGGTGCACTATCCGGTCGGTTTGCAGTTCAAACTGCTCAACGCCCTCTCGGCCGTTTCGCCTGACTGGCTGACCCGCCGGGTGATGCGCTGGATTGGGGGATATTAGTGTGCGCTACCCGGGCTTTCGCAAGAACAGATTCCTCACTTCGTTCGGAATGACAGCACAAATGTCATTCCGAAGGCGCCAGCCGAGGAATCTGTAATTCTACAAGATGTGACCATCTATGCCAAAAGGAGCGACGTGAAAAAAATTCTGATTATCTTCGCCCACCCCGCGTTTCAGAAATCGCGGGTGAATGCCCGGCTGATCGAAGGGCTGGCTCAGATGGAAGGGATTACCTTCCACGATCTTTATCAGGCCTACCCGGAGTTCGACATCGATATCGCCGCCGAGCAGCAGCTGCTGACCGGGCATGACGTGATCGTGTTTCACCATCCCTTCTTCTGGTACAGCACCCCGGCGCTGCTCAAGGAGTGGCAGGATCTGGTGCTGGAGCATGGCTGGGCCTATGGCAGCCAGGGGAATCAGCTTAATGACAAGTGGTTTTTTAACATCATCACCACCGGTGGCGGTGCGGCTGCCTACAGCCAGCAGGGCTATAATTTTTACACCATCCGCCAGTTGCTGGCGCCGATCGAACAGACTGCCAGGCTATGCAAGATGGTGTTTCTGCCGCCCTATGTGGTGCACGGCACCCACGCCATCACCCCAGAGGAAATCGAAGCATACCGGGAGAAAGGCCAACGGCTGCTGACGATGATCCGCGATGGGGATTTTGACCTGGCGGCTGCCATGCAACTGCAATATTTAAATGATTATATGAAACGCTCAGACTGATGACGATGTAATGCGGCGCACTTTTGCATGGGGCATGGGGCATGGCGCCGTAATATGCAAGCGCATGGTCCGACACCCGCACTGTAATACACCATGCCCCATGCTCCTGGCCCCATGCAATATAACTTGACACTATACTCAGTCTGAGCAGACTCATTCTGAGCGATCCGAAAAACTCAAAAACAGGAAATAGATCCATGCACGAAGGCGGATTTTTTTATCAGGCATTTGTTTATCTCAGCGCAGCCGTTGTCTCGGTGCCGGTGGCCAAGCGGCTCGGCCTGGGCTCGGTGCTGGGATATTTGATCGCCGGCATCATCATCGGACCTTTTGCCCTGGGCCTGGTGGGGGAGGAAGGGCAGGACGTGATGCATTTTGCCGAATTCGGGGTGGTGATGATGCTGTTTCTGATCGGCCTGGAACTGCAGCCGGCCCTGCTCTGGAAGCTGCGCGTGCCGATCCTTGGCCTGGGTGGGCTGCAGGTTGGTTTGACCAGTGCGCTGATCCTCGGTGCGGGAATTGCTTTCGGACTGGCCTGGCAAACCGCTCTGGCGCTTGGGCTGACCCTGGCGCTCTCCTCTACGGCGATTGTGTTGCAGACCCTGAACGAAAAAGGGTTGATGAAAACCGCCGGAGGCCAGAATGCTTTCTCGGTGCTGCTGTTCCAGGATATCGCAGTGATCCCGATCCTGGCGGTGATGCCGCTCCTGGCAAGCGGACATGTTGCTGCGGGGTCCGGAGACGGGCATCATGCCGTCACCTGGGTGGAAGGGCTGCCGATCTGGGCCCAGACCGGGGTGGTGCTGGGGGTGGTGGTGATGATCGTGCTGGCCGGCCAGTACCTGATCAGCCCCCTGTTCCGCATTATCGCCCGCACCCGCCTGCGGGAAATTTTTACCGCCGCCGCCCTGTTGCTGGTGATCGGCATTGCCCTGCTGATGACCCAGGTGGGGCTCAGTCCGGCATTAGGCACCTTCCTGGCCGGGGTGGTGCTGGCCCAGAGCGAATACCGCCATGAGTTGGAAACCGATATCGAACCGTTCAAAGGACTGCTGCTGGGCCTGTTTTTCATTGCGGTGGGGGCTTCGATCGACTTCAACCTGATCGCCGCCGATCCCCTGTTGATCACCCAACTGGTGATCGCCCTGATCCTGCTGAAGTTCGTGGTGCTCTTCGTCACCGGTAAGTTTTTCCGCATGAGCCTGGATAATAACCTGCTTTTCGCCTTTGCCCTGGCCCAGGGCGGGGAGTTTGCCTTTGTGCTCTTCTCCTTTGCGGTGCAGAATCAGGTGATCCCCCCGGCGGTGGCCAATCCGCTGATCGCGGTGGTGGCAGTCTCCATGGCCCTGACCCCGCTGCTGATGCTGATCAACGAGAAGCTGATCCAGCCGCGCTTCGGCACCACCGAGAAGGCTGCCCGGGCCGCCGATGAAATCGATGAACAGAGCAAGGTGATCATCGCCGGCTTCGGCCGGGTGGGCAGCACCGTCGGCCGCTTTCTGCAGGCCAACGGGGTGCAGGCCACCTACCTGGATATCGATCCGGACAATGTCGACCTCCTGCGCAAGATGGGGCTGAAGGTATTTTACGGCGACGCCTCGCGCCATGACCTGCTCCATGCCGCCGGGGCCGGGGAAGCGGAACTGCTCATTGTGGCGGTGGACGATCCCGTCAAAACCCTGGCGATCGTGGAAACCGCCCGCAAGCACTATCCCAATCTGAAGATCATGGCGCGCAGCGTGGGCTGGACCGATTCCTACGATCTACTCGATGCCGGCATTGGCGATGTCTACCGCGAGACGCTCGACTCCGCCCTGCGTATGGCGGCAGATGCCCTGCACCGGCTGGGATTCCGCCGCCATCAGGCCATGCGGGCGGTCAAAACTTTCCGCCGGCATGACGAGCGCTACCTGCGCGAGCTGGCCGCGATGCGCCACGACAGCAAAGCGCTGATCCGGGGCGCGCGACAGCGAATCGAAGACCTGGAGAAACTCATGCAGGAAGAGAGTGAGAATGTCGGCAAGCACAAAGACCTCGGATGGGATGCGACGACATTGATTGAAGAGTATGGAAAAATGCAATCGGATTCGTAGGGTAGGGTCGCGACCCTACCCACACCCCTCAACCCCTCAACCCATCAACCATAACACGGAGCACATACATCATGTCCCCCAAAGTCCACGGCATCCATCACGTTACTGCCATGGCCGGCGATCCCCAGCAGAATGTCGATTTTTATGCCGGCATTCTCGGGCTGCGCATGGTCAAAAAGACCGTCAATTTTGACGATCCGTTCACCTATCATTTTTACTATGGCGATGATGCCGGCAATCCCGGCACGATCATGACCTTTTTCCCCTGGAGCTCTGCCGGGATGCGCGGCCGGATCGGCAATGGTCAGTTGAGCGTCACCTCCTTTGCCGTACCCGAAGGTTCACTGACCTTCTGGGAGGCGCGCCTGAAAGCGCATCGGGTAAAGATCCGGGGTATTTCCGAACGGTTTTCGGAAACGGTGCTCTCGTTTGACGATCCGGACGGGCTGTTGCTGGAACTGGTGAGTTCGCCGGCCGAGCGCCGTCCGGGATGGGAGAACGGCAGCATTCCTGCCGATCATGCCATCCGTGGGTTTTACAGCGTCACCCTTTCCCTGGCGGCCTACGAGCGAACCGCCGGTCTGATGACCTCCACCCTGGGTTACCAGGCGGTGGAGGACGCAGACAGCCGCTTTCGCTATGAATCCGGGACCGGGGGCCCTGGTACCTATGTCGACCTGTTTTGCCAGCCTTCCGCGCCCCGCGGCACGATGGGCGTGGGCGCGGTGCACCACGTGGCCTGGCGGATCAACGACGACGAGTCCCAGCTGCAGCTTCGCCGGGAATTGCTCGCCTCCGGATACCAGGTCTCGCCGGTGATGGACCGGAACTATTTCCATTCGATCTACTTTCGGGAGCCCGGCGGGGTGCTGTTCGAGGTGGCGACCGATCCCCCGGGTTTTGCAGTTGATGAACCGGCCGAGAGCCTGGGCCAGTCGCTGAAGCTGCCCCCCTGGCTGGAGAAGGAGCGGGCGTTGATCGAACAGAACCTGACGCCGGTAACGGTGCGGAAACCCTGATGAAGGGAAAAGGATGAAGGATAAAGGATGAAGGATAAAGGGAAGAAGAATAGCCCCATTGTTCACGATGGGGAGGAGGAGTAGCCCATGCAAGGACCTCATCAGGGGCAGCCGGTGATGCATGCCGGGGCTCCGCTCGATAAAGCCCGGGCGGCAATGATCATGATCCATGGCCGCGGTGCCGATGCCCGGGATATTCTCTCGCTGCTGCCGGAACTGAACTGTACGGATGTCGCCTGCCTGGCGCCCAATGCCGCCGGCAACACCTGGTATCCCTACAGCTTCCTGGCGCCGCTGGAACGCAACGAGCCGGGAATTTCCTCCGGCCTGCAGGTGATCGATGATCTGCTGGCCGATCTTGCCGCGCAGGGCTTTCCCCCGGAAAAAATTCTGCTGCTTGGATTTTCCCAGGGCGCCTGCCTGACTCTAGAATATGTTGCCCGCCATGCCCGCCGCTACGGCGGGGTGGCCGGACTTAGCGGGGGCCTGATCGGCGCGGAAGGTACCCCGCGCGACTATCCCGGCAATCTGGCCGGCACCCCGGTCTTCCTGGGATGCAGTGATATCGATTTTCATATCCCCAAAGAGCGGGTGTTGGAAACCGCCGCGATTATGCGTGACCTGGGTGGAGAAGTGACCGACCGTCTCTACCCCGGGATGGGGCATACCATCAACGCCGATGAGATCCGGGTCGTGCGGGAGATGATCGCGCAGATCACTAAATAGTGTGCCGAAAGTGTATGTTTCGAGAGTGGAATAGAGCAGAGATTGTTGCCTGGAAAGCATTTCGCCACCGAGGCACAGAGCGCACCAAGTGTTGTCAGGAAACAACGCATTTTATATCTGTGCATCGGTGGCGAAATGCTAAACGCTTGGCACTAAATTACCAGATCATCCTGGATCACCGCATTCTTCGGAATCACTACGATGCCGTCCTGGATGATGTAGTTTTTGCCCTCTTCGTAATTGACCCGGCGGTGATTGGTGATGCGCACATTGTTGCCGATGCGGGCATTCTTGTCGATAATCGTCCGTTCGATCACCGCATTTTCGCCCACCCCGATCAGGGGAATGCCTTTCTCCCGGTTTTCTTTTTTCTCCGCGGCAGTTTCGAAAAAGTCCGATCCCATCATCACCACTTCTTTAAAATTACAGTTGTTGCCGACGATTGAGCGTGCCCCGATAATCGAGTCGCGGATCACCGAAGGGTTGATGATGCTGCCGTCGCCCAGGATAGAATGTTCGATATCGGATTTGAGCACCTTGGCGCCGGGCAGAAAACGCGGATGGGTGTAGATCGGCCGGTCTTCGTCATAAAAATTGAACTTCGGGAGGGGCCGGGTTAGATCAATGTGAGCGTCGAAAAATGAGCCAATGGTTCCGATATCTTCCCAGTAACCGTCAAAGAAATAGGCAAATACGTTCTTGTTAGAAATGGCAAAAGGGATCACTTCCTTGCCGAAATCGGAATAGGAGGTGCCGTCCAACAGATCGCGCAATACCTGGTGATTGAATACGTAGATCCCCATGGAGGCCAGGTGAGTGCGGCCGTTGGCAGGCACACCCTGCTTTTCGAAGACTGCTTCCGGCACTTTCAGATTTTCGAGCAATTCCGCCTGCTTGGGTTTTTCATGAAAGGTGGTGATGCGCGAATCCCCGTCTACCTTCATCACCCCGAACTGAGTAGCGCGCTCCTGGGGTACCGGGATGACCCCGATGGTGATATCGGCCTTCTTTTCGATATGGTAATTGACAAATTTGCTGTAGTCCATGCGGTAGAGATGGTCGCCGGACAGGATCAGCACATGGTCGCCATGTTCCTGAATAAACCGCAGGTTCTGCCGCACCGCGTCGGCTGTGCCCTGGTACCAGTCGCGATTCTCCATGGTTTGCTGGGCCGAGAGGATGGTGATGAAGTCTTTCGAAAAGATGCTAAAGCGGTAGGTCAGAAAAATATGCCGGTGCAGCGACTCTGCGCTGAACTGGGTACAGATATAAATCCGCCGGTACCCGGAATGCAGGCAATTGGAGATCGGGATATCGATCAGGCGGAATTTTCCGGCGATAGGGACCGCCGGTTTGGAGCGGTATTTGGTTAAGGGGTACAGCCGGCTGCCCTGACCGCCGGCTAAAATCATGGTAACGACCTTGGA
Organism: Calditrichia bacterium; assembly: GCA_020635015.1. GTDB lineage: Bacteria > Calditrichota > Calditrichia > RBG-13-44-9 > J075 > JACKAP01. Next base: position 140,941 of record JACKAP010000006.1, read on the forward strand.
AGATGCCATTCGATTCCTCTCCGCTTTTTTCCGTCTCAGTGAAATTCAATTTACAGAATGATCGGGAATATATCAATTAAAAACCGGTTATAACTTAACTCAGCGTTTCTTCCGGAACATCCCTTGGATGATGTCTCCTACGATGTGGGGATTCTCTTTGAGTCGGCGGGTGGAATATTTGAACCATTCCGCGCCGAAGGGCACATATACCCGCAGTTTGTGCCCGGCTTTGATGATCACCCGGCGCAGTTCCGGCATGACCCCCAGGAGCATTTGAAATTCGTAGCGGTTGCTCTGAATGTTGTATTTATCGATCAGCCGCAGCGCTTCCCAGACCACTTTCTCGTCATGGGTGGCGATGCCGATGTAGCAGTTGTTCAGGAAGAGCTTCTCCAGAATATATCCGAAATTCTGAACGATGATCTCACGGTCGTGATAAGCCAGTTGGTAGGGCTCCCGATATATCCCCTTGCAAATCCGCAAATTAGGGCGGATGGGAATCAGCTTGTTGATGTCGGTGACGGTGCGCCGCAGATAGGCCTGCAGTACCGTTCCCACATTGTCGAACTCCTCCCGCAGGCGCAGGTAGATGTTCAGGGTATCGCTGGTGGCGGTGTGATCCTCCATGTCGATGCGCACAAAATTGTTGTAATTCCGGGCAAAAGTGACCAGTTCACGAATGTTGTTGTAGCAAAAATCTTTGTTCAACTTCAGACCCAGATGGGTCGGCTTGAGGGAAATATTCGAATCCAGTTTTTCGCTGTTGATGCGTTGCAGCACCTGCTTGTAGATCTCGACCGCATGGAGCGCCTGCTCCTCGCTGGTGATCTCCTCGCCCAGCACATCGATGGTGGCGCAGCCCCCTTCATCCATGATTTCCTTTACCGTGCGCACGGCATCATCCAGCCGCTCGCCGGCAATATAGTCCTTGGCAAAAAATCCAACGATCGGCTTCGGCACTACCGGCAGGGTGTAACTAATGGCCTTATTCAGCATATCATCTCCTTTTCCGCAGAAGTAAGGCACAATTTAGTTTTTTTCCCTATTCCAGGCAAAACGTTTTTCAGTAAACACGCCTGGGCTTGCAGGGGGGCGGATAAACAGCGATCCGCCCCCCTGCAAGCCCAGGCGTCGCTGATCAGGTGTTGTCATTGCGAGCCGCGTCTTTTGCGGCGCGGCAATCCCCTGCAAGCTGCAGCCAAGGTCACTGCCGATGATCGAAAGACATTATATTTTGTGAGCTAAGCGTAATGAGGTCCTGGAAGGGTTTCCAGAGTTACCGGATGAGCGGGATGTCTGCGCAACAGGATTTATCCTCGTGGGCGATCATCCCGCTCATCCGGAAACCTTAAACCACTCATTTCCAGATGACGATGTAGATGAGGCCGGCCAGGCTGGCGTAGGAAACCCCGAGGGTGATCTCGGAGAGGCGGTCGTAGCGGCGGGTCTTGTCCCAGTAATTACCGCGCAGACTGGCGTCGCCGGTCTGGGTGTATTTTTCATAATAGCTGTCGGCCTGGTTCTTGAAGTAAAACGAGGCCCAGTGGGTGGCGACGGTGGCAGCCAGCAAGGTAAACTTGCTTTTGATATGCCGTTTGGGAATCATGCCGAATAACTGGGGCTTTTCCCGGGTTTCGGCATAGCCCTCATCGGTCTCCAGCTCTGCCAGTAGCGGTTTGTTGCTGGTTAGCACAAAGGGATACGGTTTAAAACCCTCTTTTTCCAGGCGGAACGATTTGTCGCGATTGGATTCAAAGGGGATGTATACCGGCGTCACCCCCAGTACGGTGGTGTCGGCCAGCAGGCTGGCGCCGTAGGGAATGGAGTTGATATACACCGGGGTGTTGAAAATCGCTTCGACGGTGTGGGATTTCCGGTTTTCCACCATGATGCTGTAAATCCGTTCTTCCAGGTTCCAGACCCCGTTCTGAGGCGGATATACCTGCACGGTATGCGGCCCGGCGGACAGGGTCAGGTTTTCCAGCGGGGTCTTGCCCACCAGCACCGAATCGACGCGAACCCAGCAGCCTGCCGGGGTGGATTGTATCGAGATGCTGCCTTGCTCCTGCCCGTACATCGCTGCTGAAAATGCAATGAGCAAGGCGGTTGATATCCAGCGAAAGGTCATTTCTTCTCTCTCCGTTGTTGGATTAACTTCTCGTTTGCCAGGGCGATCAATCGATCGTTCGCCGTGTGCAGGATCAGGTAGTCGCGATAAATAATCGGCGACGATTTGACCGGCTTGTTCAATTCGTACTTAAACACCAGTTTGCCGGAGAAGCGGTTGAGCACATACAAGTTTTTATCCCAGGAGGTTACGTAGAGATAGTCGGGAGAGGGTAGGGGGACGGTATTGACAATTCCCCGGGTTTTGAATTTCCAGATCTGTTCGCCGGTTTCTTTATGCAGCGCCACCACCTCGTGGGCATTATTCCCAAAATAAAGCGCGTTCTTGTAGAGCGCCGGGCTGCCGAAGATCGCTCCCTCGAAATCTTTTTCCCAGATGATATCGCCGGTATAGAGATTGACCGAATACATCTTCCCGTTTACGGTGCCGACAAACACCTGCAGTTCGTCCAGTACCGGATGGGAGAAGATGCTGCCCTCCAGACGGATCTTCCAATGCTCCTTGCCGCTTTCCGCATTCAGGGAATAGAGCCAGCCCTTATTATCGCCGAAGACGATGAAGTCGCCCTGCTGGGCCGGTGAACTCTGCACGGCGGCCTCGGTTTTGTATTTCCAAACTTCCGCGCCGCTGCCGGTTTCCGCGCAGAAAAACAGCGAGCGGTTGGTGCCGAAATATATGTTGTCGCCATCGATCAGCGGGGCGGTGCTGATATGAGGATAACTCTCACCCCATAGCCGTTTGGATTTTTCCAGGTTGTAGCCGACCAGAGTCTTGTCGCCCACCTCGATCCCGGCGTAGAGGCGGTTGTCGTGAATCACCGGCGCGTTTGACAGGGCATGGCCGATCTTGCCGTTCCCGACTTTTTCCCCGGATTCGTAATCGACGATGTACATCATCCCGCTGCGGGTGGGGGCGATGATGTAGTCGCCCAGCGCCAGCGGATGGTCGGCGACCACCGATTTGACCCGTTTTTTCCAGACCACTTCCAGGGGAGGGGCGATGTTGCTGTTGGCATAATGTTGATGTTGGGGATTCTTACCCAGCTCCAGCCATTCATTCTCGGAATTCTGCCGGGTCTCTTCCGGCAGTTTTAATTTGACCAGATTGCCGCACCCGGCCGCGAGCCCCAGGAGCATGGTAAAAATAAACACACGAAATAGTTTATCCATGAATATATTGCCTCAATAAGTTCAAGGGCCTTCCGGGAGATTAAAAATCCCAGCCAAAAAAGAATTGTGAAAACCAGTTTTTGCTGAACTTACGTTCGTCAAAATCGAAGCGTTTGCCGATATCCATCCGCAGCACCAGGAAACCGCCGAGATTAAAGCGGAAACCATAGCCGGCGCTGCCCAGCAATCCGTCAAAATCGTTGCCGTTCCAGGCATTGCCGGCATCGGCAAAGATTGCCCCGCGGATGCCGGGAAAGACCATCGAGAGGAAGGGGAATTTGATCCCCAGGTAATCGATGAACGGAAAGCGCAGCTCGTGCGAGGTGAAGGCGATCTTTTCCCCGCGGATCGACCAGCGGCGGTAGCCGCGTAGATCCCAACTGCCGCCCAGGTAATACCAGCGGGTTTCCCGGCCGTCATTGAGCAGCGTGAGGGCGCGGGCCGCATAGGTGAGGTTTTTGCTCAGCCGGAAATAGTGGCGGTAATCGGCCAGAAAGGTCCAGTAGTTCACGTTGGAATAGCGGATATCATAGGTGTTGCTGATGGTCAGATTGTAGCGGTTGCCCTCGATCGGGCCGGTGTAGGACCAGATGGAGTTATCGTGAATCAGGGAGATCGAGTTGGAGCTGAGCAGGGCAAAACGCCGCTTGACCCCGGTGACGTCCTTATCCGAATAGCTCAAGTTGGAACTGAACTCGAAACGCTTGAAATGGGAAAACGGATAGCTGATGGTGAAGAATCCGCCCACCCGGTCTTCGTAGAAAAAATCGTCCTTGTAATTGAAGAAGCGCCCGGAAAAGCGGAACAGGCCGTAGGCATGATTGGTGCGCTTGCCGAGCGAAACCTTGGAGACGGCGAAGTTCATGCTCTTCAGGAAATCGGAGCGGCTCTGAGCGTTGTTGTAGAGCAGGATGTAGTATTGATCGTTGCCCAGCAGGTCGGTAAAGGCCATCAAAGCCCCCCCGTTGGTGCCCCAGAAGGGATCCTGATTGACCTGGGTCTGGGCGATGTCCAGATTGTAGTCTTTTTTATACTCCAGCTTGGCCAGCACCTTCTGCCCGGACAGCTTGCCCGGCTCCCAGTGCTGGTTGGTCATCAGTTCCGGGGTGGAGGGATCCGGCAGGGTTTCCTGCAGCCGCTCCTGCACCTTATCGATGCTGCGGATCTGGAAACGGTTGCCCTCATATACCGTAAAGGCCATCCGGTCATTGCCCATCCATTCCGGGTCAAAGGCGGCATTGGCGAAGCGGGTCAGCTTGCGCACCGGGATGTTGCGGTAGCTGTCTTCCCCCCAGTTCTCCACCTGCGATACATCGGCGGCGAAGATGTTCAGAGAAAAATTGTCGTCGCGATCCGAGGTGAAGGCAATGGTGCTGCCGTCCGGCGACCATACCGGTGCGTGGTCCTGAAATTTTCCGGCAGTGACATAGTGGGTGAGATTGCTCTGCAGATCGAAAATGAAGATGTTGTAGCTCCACTGGGAGCCGAACAGGGTGCGGTCGGAAGAAAAGGCGATGCGCTGCCCGTCGGGGGAGAAGCTGGGGGCAACGTCGTCGTAGAGATCGTTGGTCAGCTGCATCAGCTCGTCATTCTTTAACTCCAGGATGTAGAGATCGCTGTTGCCGCTGAAGCTGAGCCCGGAGAAGACGATCCGCTGGCCGTCGGGGGAAAAGCTGGGGGAGGAGATGCCCACGATGTCGTCCCATTGATATTTGCGGATGATATCTTCCGCCGGGATGTCATAGACATAGAGGGCGTCGTTTTCTCCGCTCTTCGAGGAAAAGGCCAGCCGTCCGTCGCTGGAAACGTCGATCTTGCTGGAGAAAATATGGAACGCTTCAAAATCCGAACTGCGCCCGCCTTTGACCAGGGTCTTCAGCTTGGCGTCTTTTTCATCGATCCGCCGCCGGGGGACGGCATTGGTCATATAAATATTCGAATACCCGGTGCGGTTGCCGGCAAACACCAGCTTCTCACCGTCTTCGGAAGCGTAATAGGCCGGCTTGAAGTTATAGCCTTCGCGCACGATGGTCTTGCTGACCATCCGGGAAAAATCCTGCTCGCCGAGCATCGGGTAATACTTTTTCTGCAAGGCGTAGAGCCATTCCTGATCGAACTGCTCATAGGATTTGCCGATCACGTCCTCGAAGACATCCGAGAATTTCCCGTATTTCCAGATGTTCTCCATCAGCAGCAGGATCTTGTCTTCGCCGTAATTATCGGCGATATACTGCATGATTGCCTGGCCTTCCTTATACATCATGTAGGAGCCGTAGATCTGAAAGATATTCGACAACGGAACGATATAGTTGTGCAGCACCGCATCCTTGATCACCATCTCCGCCTGGGCGTCCCATTCGGTCGACCAATATTCCGCCAGCCCCTCCACGAACCATAGCGGGGGATAGGTGCCGTCGAAGCGGCCGTGCTCCTTGTTGGCGAAATAGACTTTTGAATGCATGAAGACGTGCACCAGCTCATGCTTGATCACCTTGCGGAACTGATTGAGGTTGCCGTTGCTGGGGATGACCACCCGGCCTTTGAGAAATTCGAAAAATCCTCCGACCCCTTCCGGGATATGCCCGGGAGTGATGTTGGTCTGCTGGAAGTGAAGGTGGGAGCTGTAGAAGATCAGGGGAATCCGGCGGGTGATGGTGAAATTGAATTTGCTTTCCAGATAGGCATAACTCTCTTCCGCGAAGTGGGCCCCCCGCTCGGCCAGGTCTTCCATCTCCGGGTAGTAATAGATATCGAAATGCTCGGTTTTCAATATCTGCCATTTGAAATCGGTATACTGAACCTTGTTGCGCCCGAAGTAAAACCACTGCGCCGACAGTGGTAAAATACCGGCCAGCAGGCTTATCAGCAGCAACAGCGGAAAAAAACGCAATTTCGAAATACGCGACATATAAAATCTTCCTCAATCGGTTGAGATTTGAGCGGTCATATCGGTCAAAAGTTGGGTAAAACTTCACCTGTTAATGGGTTAAAGGGTTAATGAGTTGATGGGTTGATGGGTTTCCCCGATGTGTGCCCTGCTCATCCGTTTTTACCCATTAACCCATCAACCCATTAACTATTTCACTTACAACCTCTAACGCCCTACCCGCTTATTTAGTTCTCGGCAATTTGTGCTGTATTTTCAGTAAGCATGATCACATTTTTTTAAAATCCGTTCATCTTGGCGGTTGAGGCGCTTCCTTTCAGCGGATGCCGGACTGGAAACCGGGGCCGGTGGTGATTGCGGTATCAATCCCCATCATTTTAGACAAAAATAATACCACTTCAGAGCGGGTTTCCCTCAATTTGCTGTTTTCAAATAGCTTGCAGCCGCAACTTCAGGCACAATGATGGCTCCCTGTCGTCTGCTATTTCCGAGATAATGGGAAAAAACTTTCCAGTTTTTCGGCCTTAGCTCCATTTACGCAGGGCCTGTAACAGTCCGGCGAGGTCCTTCGGCAGCGGGGCTTCCAGGGCGATTTCCCTCCCGCTCAGGGGATCTTTGAATGCAACCCGGCTGGCGTGCAGGGTCAGGCGGCTGATCAAGGCGCGTTCCGGATGCCGCTCGCTGCGATGCACCGCGCCGGCTTTGATTTGTGAGATATCGATGCTTATATTGCCGCTGCCATAGCGGGGATCGATCGCCAGGGGGCAGCCCAGCGCCTGCAGGTGCACCCGGATCTGATGGGTGCGTCCGCTTTGCGGCATCATTTCCAGGCAGGCGAAATGCCGGAAGCGCTCCAGCACCCGGTAGCGGGTGAGCGAGGGCTTGCCCCGTGGGTCGATGCGCATCAGGCGCTTCTGGCCGGAATGTTTGCCGATCGGAAGGTCGATCTCCCCTTCATCGGTTTCCGGGGCGCCGGCAGTGACCGCCAGGTAGGTCTTGTGCACCTGGTTATGTTCGAACAGAAGGCTCATCTCCCGGTGCATTTCTGCGGTGCGGGCAAACAGCACCAGGCCGCTGGTGTCGGCATCGATCCGGTGAACTACCCATATTGCCTGGCCTTCGCTGCCCTGCTGACGCTCGTACTGCGCCTGGAGCAGGTCGCGCAAATTCGGCTCGGCCTGGAGGCGGTCGGCGATGACCGGCAGACCCGGCGGCTTGTTCACCGCCAGCAGGTGTTCGCTCTCATAGAGGAGGCTTACGGAGACTTTCCGCTGTTCGTTGTTGCGATAGGTGAAAGGTTTTAGTTGCATATATTGTGCGCAATCCTGATCAAGTTCTGGAAAAACCTAAGTAAATATGAAGGAAAATGCAAAAAAATAATTTGGGCAGGGCGCTTCCGGTGGTCACACTAAATGCGGTGTGACCACCGGAAGCGCCCTGAAACTTTGATTTTCTTCTCTCGTTTACCGGAATGAACGGTTAAGTTACAGTTTAATAACTTCGATGCTTGAGTAAAATCAATGCCCTATCGCCACATCTTATATTTTATAATTCTCGTTTCTTCGGCCATGTCAGCTCAGCATGCGACCCTTTCCGGCCGCATCAGCGATGCGAAGAGCGGTGAGCCGCTGGTTTCGGTGAACGTATTTTTTACCAATACGACCATCGGCGCCAGCACCGGGCCGGACGGACGCTACCGCATCGACAATATCCCCCCGGGGAGCTACGAGTTGGTCGCCGCCATCGTCGGATACGAGCACCGTCAGATGATGGTGCGCCTGACGGCCGGGGCGCAAGCGGAACAGGACCTGGCGCTCACGCCCCGGGTATACAAGAGCGCGGAAGTGCGGGTCGAAGGCTCCCGGGCAGAGCATAAGGCCTGGCAGCGCAATTACAAGCGGTTTCAACGGGAATTCCTGGGAGCCACTCTCAATGCCTCCCAATGCCATATCCTGAACCCGGAAGTGCTGGATTTCGAAAACGATCCTTCAGGCATCCTGCTCGCCACCGCCGAAGCGCCGCTGGAAATCATGAACTACGCCCTCGGCTATAAAGCCTTTGTCATCCTGCTTTATTTCAGCTACACCGATCAGAGCTTCTCCTGCCGCTTCATGGCGCAGTTTAGTGAGCTGACCTCGCCGCAGCGCGATGAAGACTGGGCGGAAAAGCGCCGGGAAGCCTACCGCGGCTCCTTTCGCCATTTCCTCAATGCCCTGCGGGGCGGGCGGCTCAACGAGACGCGTTTCGCTATCTCCGCCACCCGCGGCACCGGGCGGGAGTATACCCGCCATCCTTTCCTCAGCCCGAGATGGCAAGCCCAACTGATATCGCCCGCGGCCGATTCCAGTGAGTGCCAGCTGCATTTTCCCTTTACGCTGGAAGTCTATTTTGACGGCGAAGGCGATGAATTGACCGGGCGTAAATACCAGCTTTCCTACCTTTCCCTCAGCAGCGATACGGTGACGGTCAGCCTCAACGGTTACACCCCGCATACCGTGATGCGCTATGGCCGCTGGGGCAATGAGCGTTTTGCCGATATGCTGCCGCTCGACTATCAGCCACCGGCGCCCGATTAGCCTTTGGTGGCCTCCACCATCAGGTCGGTCATCCGCTGCACGAATTCGGATGGCGCACTGAGGCTGCCTTCCAGCAGCAGCGCGCCGTCATAGACCTGCAGGATCGCCTTGCGCAGCAGGGGATCGGCGCTGTCTGCCAGGTTCATCCGCGCGAGGTTCTTGATCAGCGGATGGGCGGTGTTGATCTCCAGAATTCGTTTGGAACCGGAGAAATCCTGCTGGAACATCTTCATCATCTTTTCCATCTGGGCATCCATACCGCTGTCTCCCACCACCAGGGTCGCCGGAGAATCGACCAGCCGCTTCGATTCCTGCACATTCTCCACCCGGTCGCCAAGGGTTTCCTTGAAGACGTCGATTAAGGACTTCGACAGGTTCTCGCTCAACCGTTCCGTCTCATCCGCGTCACGCTGAAGATCGATGTCGGCTTTATCGATCGATTTCAACTGCTTTTCCTGGTATTGGCCGATGCCGGGAAGGATGAACACATCGATCGGATCGGACAGCAGCAGCACCTCGATATCCTTCTTGCGGAAATATTCCAGGTTGGGATTGCGCAGCAGCAACTCCCGCTTTTCCCCGGAAAGATAGTAGATCTCCTTCTGCTCGCTGCCCATCCGGCTGACGTAGTTCTTCAGGGAGGTGACGTCGCCGTCTTCGGTGACGGTCGATTCGAAGCGCAGCAGGTCCACCAGCCGTTCGCGGTTGCTGAAATCGGTGTTGAGCCCCAGTTTGAACAGCGGAGCGAAGGTTTTGTAAAAACGCTGGTATTTGGCGGGATCGTTCTTGGCCCAATCTTCCAGCAAGCCCAGCAGCTTGTTGGTCAGGATGCTGCGGATCTTGACCATCGCCGGGCTGCTCTGGGTCACCTCCCGGGAGACGTTCAGGGGCAGGTCTTCGGTATCCACCACCCCCTTGACGAAGCGCAGATACTCCGGCAGCAGGTCTTTGCAGTCATCCTGGATAAAGATTTTGTTCGTGTAGAGATGCACCGTGCGATCATCCTCATGACGCAGGTGCAGGGGCGGGGCGGTCTGGGGGATGAAAAGCAGGGCCTTAAAGTTCACCGAGCCTTCGATCGAGAGGTGCAGGTGTCCCATCGGGTCCTGGTAGTCGTTGCTGACAAATTTGTAAAACTCATTGAGCTGCTCTTCTTTCAACTCGCTCTTCTGCTTGTGCCACAGCGCTTCCACCCGGTTGACCTCCTGGCTGTTGAGGAGGATCGGGAAGTCGACGAAATTGGAATACTTGTTGATGATATGCCGGATGCGCTGCTCTTCAGCAAATTCGTCGGCATCCGCTTTCAGCTTGAAGTAGATCCGGGTGCCGCGGGTTGGTTTGTCGATCTCCTCGATGGTGTAGGTGCCCTCGCCGGAAGAGTGCCAGCGGTATCCCTGGCTGTCCGGGTCGGCGTGGCGGGTTTCGATGGTCACCTCGTCGGTCACCATAAACACCGAATAGAATCCCACCCCGAACTGCCCGATCAGATTGGCGTCGATCTTCTGGTCCTTCTGTGCCTTTAGCTGCTGAACAAACTCCATCGTGCCGGAGCTGGCCACGGTGCCGATACGCTTGATCAGGTCGTCGCGGGTCATCCCGATGCCGCTGTCCTCGATGGTGATACTTTTCTCTTCGCTGTTCAGTGTGATCCGGACATTCAATTTGGCCTCGGCATCCAGCACATTTGGGTCGGTCAGCATGCGGAAGCGCACCTTGTTGAGCGCATCGGAGGCATTGGAGATCAGCTCCCGCAAAAACACTTCCGGATGGGTGTAGAGGGAATGAATGATCAGGTGCAGCAGTTGCTTCAACTCTGCCTGATATTCGAACTGCTGAACCCCGGATTTTCCGGCAGCGGCTTTTTTAGCCTTGCTTTTGGGTTTGGCTTTTGCGTCGGTCTTGGCGGAATCCTCTGCCGTTTTTGGGGATTTGGCTTTTGCGTCGGTCTTGGCGGAATCCTCTACCGTTTTGTGGGTGTCTTTATCTTTAGCTGTGCTCATCCCGGTCTCCTTTGTCGGTAATGTTGTTGATTTACGAATGTCCTTGCAGGTGTGGTCATTGCGCGCCGCGTGGTTTGCGGCGCGCAATGACCACACCTGCAATAACCTATTCCAACCGGCTAATTTAAAGCCTTTCCTTCCCGATTTCAAGTCCGGGAACGCAAATTGTCGCCGGAAGGGGGCCGATGAGATTAACGCTTTGTTTTCAAAGGCGTTTTGGTTAATTTATGCCGGTTTAATCATCAGGGAAAGGGTGATATGATTGCGCTTCAACCTTTCACGCGGGACGATATTCCGCGTTTAACCGGTTGGATCGACTCCGAGGCGGCACTGATTCAGTGGAGCGGACAGCGTTTCAGCTACCCCCTGGAGCCGTCAGCATTCGAGGCCTACCTGCAGGAAGCGGAAACCGACCCGCATGAACATCATCTTTTCAATGTGGTGGCGCAGGACAACGGCGAGGTGATCGGGCATGTGGAATTAATCGTGATTGCCCCGCATCGGCGGCAGGGCCACATCTGCCGGGTGTTGATCGCTCCCAAAGCGCGCCAGGGAAAAGGCTACGGCACCGCGGTGATGCGCCGGATCGCGGAGATGGGATTCCGCGAATTGGGTTTGAAAAAAATCAGCCTGAACGTGATCATCTTCAACCTGGCGGCGATCGCCTGTTATAAAAAAGTCGGGTTTACGGTCGAAAAGGTTATGGAAGAAAATCTGCGCATCGGCGAGAAAAAATGGAGCAGTTATCACATGGCCCTGACTGAGGACGCCTGGCAGGATCATTTGGAGCAGGATGGGTGATTGGATATTGGTTGTTAGCCATTGGTCGTTGGTTCTTGGTTATCGGTCGGCGCTGATGACCAGCTGTCAGTTCACCAAAAACCAAAAACCAAAAACCAACGACCAACTACCAACGACCAACAGCCATGTTTTTCAACTTGACCAAATATTGTTTACGATAAACTGATCCGGAGCAACCATGCTGGCACAAATCGATCTCTCCCGCAAAATCGACAAAACCGAATATAAAACGGTTATGGAGGAGCTGTCACGGCGGCTGGCGGCGCTGCAGCGGGAGGCGATTCAGTTAAAGATCCCGATTGTGGTGGTCTTCGAAGGCTGGGATGCCGCGGGTAAAGGTACGCTGATCAACCAGTTGATCCTGACCCTGGATCCCCGGCATTTCTCGGTTTTTTCCACCCTGCAGCCCGGCGAGGAAGAAATTCACCGCCCCTTCCTGTGGCGCTTCTGGATCAAGACGCCGGCCAAAGGCCGCATGACCATCTTCGATCGCAGCTGGTACCACCGGGTGCTGTTAAATCGGGTGGAGAAGCATAAAACTCTGAAAAATTTCGATTGGGACACTGCCCATCATGAGATCAACAGCTTTGAACGTCAGCTAACCGATGACGGCAATGTGATCGTCAAGTTTTTCCTGCATATTTCCAAGAAGACCCAGCGCGACCGTTTCGCGAAATTGGAGAAGACCGCTTCGATGTCCTGGCGGGTGTCCAAAGGCGATTGGTCGCGGCATAAGAAATACGACAAATATCTGCTGGCGCTGGAAGAATTGCTGGCCAAAACCGATACCGATTATGCGCCCTGGACGATCGTCGAATCTCACGACCGCCGTTTCGCCACGGTGAAGATCTTCAAGGCGGTGATCAAAACCCTGGAGGAGCGAATTGCCGGGGTGAAGGCGCAGGCTTCCCAAAAGCAGAATGGTGCCAAAGTTGTAACCAATGGCGATAACGATGGCATGACCGTTTCCATCCTGAACCGGGTGGATCTTTCACCTGCGCTGGAAAAGGCGGATTATCTCAAAAAGGTCAAAAAATACCAGGAGCGGATCCGCGATCTGGAGCATGAGGTTTACGTCAAGCGGATCCCGGTGGTGATCGTCTACGAGGGCTGGGATGCCGCCGGCAAGGGCGGCAATATCAAGCGCCTGACCCAGCACATGGATCCCCGGGGATATGAGGTAATCCCGATTGCCGCGCCCAACGATATCGAGAAGCGCCACCATTACCTCTGGCGTTTCTGGCAGGAGATGCCCAAAGCCGGGCATATCGCGATCTTCGACCGCTCCTGGTACGGCCGGGTGCTGGTGGAGCGGGTGGAAGGATTTTGTACCCCGGAAGAATACAAGCGCGCCTACCGGGAAATCAATGAGATGGAGGAACACCTGGCCAATTACGGCACTGTGCTGGTAAAGTTCTGGCTGCAGATCGACAAAGAGGAGCAGTTGCGGCGATTTACCGAACGCAAAAATTCGCCTTTTAAAAGCTGGAAGCTTACTGATGAAGACTGGCGCAACCGGGAAAAATGGGATATCTATCAGGATGCGGTGGAGGAGATGCTCTTCCGCACCAGTTCGCCCCATGCCCGCTGGACCATCGTGGAATCCAATTCAAAATATTATGCCCGGCTGAAAGCGTTGAAAACGGTGATCGGCGCGATTGAAGCAAAATTGTAACCAAACGGAAGTGATATTGTAGCAGTTGTGTCGATGCTATGATGTTTATATTATGGCGATGAAAATATACCAGGATCCGGCCGGTGAGTGGCTGAATGAGGCCGATATCACCGCTTTGCTGGCAGAGCGTTTTCCGGTGGAAGCAGGCAGCCGGCGGCAGCGCCGCATTTCATATTATGATAGCTTTGATTGGCGTCTCTACCGGAAATCCCTCGCTTTGATCCAATCCGGGCAGCAGTGGGAATTGGTCGACCTGAATGCGGGCGAAACAGTTCTGGCCAAGGCGGCTCACCGCGGCGCAGCCCGTTTTGCCGAAGATTTTCCGGAGAGCGATCTCAAGGTCCGGCTGGGAAAAATTCTGGAGATGCGGGCGCTGCTGCAGTTGTGCGAGGTACGGATAGAGGAGGAGTACTTCCGGATGCTCGACGGCCGGCAGAAGACCGTGGCGCGGGTGATCCGCACCCGGATGGCGGCAGGACCGGATGAAGCCGGCTGCTTTCTCCGGATAAGTCCGCTGCGCGGTTATCAAGCAGCGGCCCGGGAGGTGGAAGTTCTTCTGGAAGAAAAGCAACTGGCGCACCGGGAAACCTCGATGTATCAGCTGGCCCTGAAGCTGAGCGGAAAACAGCCCGGCGACTATTCCTCAAAATTTGCGATCGAACTTCCGCCGGAATTGCCTGCCGCCGCAGCGCTGCAGCGTATATTACGAGAGCTGCGCGAGGTTATGCAGCAGAACGAACCCGGGGTAATCGCCGATATCGACAGCGAATTCTTACACGATTTCCGGGTGGCGGTGCGCCGTACCCGCTCTGCCCTGGGGCAATTGAAGGGGGTCTTTGCGGCGGAGCGCCTGGCCCAGTTCCGCAGCGACTTCGCCGAGATCGGCAAGGCCACCAATCTGCTGCGCGATCTCGATGTTTACCTGCTCGACCGCCGGCACTACGAAGCCATGCTGCCGGAGACGCTGCAGGGAGCGCTGGCGCCGCTGTTTACCCACCTGGAGGCCGAGCGCGGGAAGGCCCTTCGGCAGGTGACGGATATGCTGCGCAGCCGGCGCTATGCCCGGCAGATGGCGCGTTGGGAAGCCTTTCTGGCGCAGGAAGCCGACAGCGCGCCTGGCCCGGACGCCGGCCGGCCGGTGATCGAGCTGGCCCGGGAGCGGATCCGGCAGCGCTATCAGCGGATATTAAAGCGCGGAGGAAAAATCAACCAGCGCAGCCCGGACGCCAAGCTGCACCGCCTGCGCATCGATTGTAAAAAGTTGCGTTATTTGCTGGAGTTCTTCAACAGCCTGTTTCCCGGCGAAAAAATGTCGCGACTGATCAAGCAGCTCAAAAAACTGCAGAATCACCTTGGCCGGTTCCAGGATATCTGCGTGCAGGAAGAAGCCCTGCTCGCTTTTGCCGGCGCCATGCCCGGCGGAAGTGATGACAGCGACCGCACGACCCTGCTGGCGATCGGTTGCCTGGTGGGAATGCTCCATCAGCAGAAGCAGGAGGTGCGCAGTCACTTTGCGGAGACGTTCGAAGATTTTGCTACAGCGGAGAATGGGGAGCTTTGGGCGCATAGGGCATAGGGAAAGACGCATGGGGCATGGAGTATGGTGTATTACAGTGCTGGTGTCGAGCCCTTTGCTTCCACAATCCGGCGCCATGCCCCATGCCCCATGCAAAAAAGCAACGATTATGACCTGATCTAAAATAAGTGCCAAAACGAGCGCTAAGATGAAAACCATCGCACTATATCACATCAAAGGAGGGGTCGGAAAAACCGCCGCGGCGGTGAACCTGGCTTACCTGGCCGCCCGGGATGGGGCCAGAACCCTGATCTGCGATCTCGATCCCCAAAGCGCCACCACCTTCTATTTCCGGGTTAAGCCGAAGTTCAAATCCGGCACCCGGGGATTTATCAAGGGAGGCGAATTTCTGGAGAATAACATCAAAGGCACCGACTATCCCAACCTCGATCTGCTGCCCGGCGACCTGGCTTTCCGCAACCTTGATATTGCCTTCGACCGTCACAAAAAACCCACTCGGCGTCTGTGTAAGGCCCTGGGCTCTCTGGAGACGGCGTATGATTATATCTTTCTCGATTGCCCTCCGACCATCACCCTGCTGGCGGAGAATATTTTCAATGCCGCTGACATGGTGTTGGTGCCGGTGATTCCCACCACACTGTCGATGCGCAGCTATCTGCAACTGCGCCGGTTTTTTAAAAACGGGCATTTTGAGAAAGATAAACTTCTGGCCTTCTTTTCCATGGTCGAATCCCGCAAGCGATTGCACCGGGAGGTGATGGGGCAGTTGCGCCAGCGTTTTAACGGCGTGCTGGAAGGGGTCATTCCCTACCTGTCCGATGTAGAGCGAATGGGTATCCACCGCGAGCCGGTCTGTGCAACCCTGAACAGCTCCATGGCCTCGCACGCGTATCAGAAGCTGTGGCGGGAGGTGGAGGGAAAATTGCGGTTGATGGGTTGATGGTTGTATGCGCGTAGGGTAGGGTCGCGGCCCTACCCTACTACCTCCGTTTTTCCCCATCAACCCATCAACAAATACTCTGATCAAATGCAAAACACAAAACTTATCAAAGATATCCATAAACGAAAGGATCTCAGGCTATGAAAACACTGTATTTATTACGGCATGCCGCGGCGGAGAAGCAGGCCGGTGGGCAGTTGGACCAGGAACGGTCGCTTACGAAGAAGGGGCGCAAGGATGCCAAAAAACTGGCCCGTTTCCTGCGGGAAAAGGGAGTTAAAGCGGATCTGATCATCAGCAGCCCGGCAGTACGGGCCCTGCAAACCGCCAAAATTTATGCCCGTGCCCTGGACTATTCTGCGAAACGGGTGGCGCAGGATGGGGCGATTTATGAGGGCGGCGATCATCCGGAGGAGAACCTGCTGCTCAATTTGGTGCAGAAATTCGATGATCAGCACGAAGCGGTTCTGGTGGTCGGGCATGACCCCCTGATTTCCCAGTTTGCCAGCTACCTGCAGCCTTCTTTCCGGGAATCCTTTTTGCCGGGAGCGATCGTAGCCCTGAGTTTTCGCAATAAGACCTGGGGAGGGATCGCGCCGGGAAAAGGCAAGGTGGATTTTTATGAATTCCCCGGCCGGCTGGCAAAGCTGTGGAAGGAGATGGAGCAAAATCTCAGCGGGGAGATCGAAGCACAATTGGGTGCGATTACCGATAAATTCAACCCACTGGTTGGCGAGCAGATGCGCTCATCATTGCGGAAATCGGGTAAGAAACTGGCCCGCAAATTTGTGAAGATCTACCGTTCGCTGGACGACGCTTCCAAATTGCTGGTTGAGCAGGCCGCTACAGCGGGGAAGCAGCCCGCCAAGGCCGCAGCCGAGGCCGCACCGAAGCCTCGCGGCCGGCGCAAGTCGGCGGCGGCTCCGGAAAAGACGCCGAGCAGGCAGAAATCCCGCAAGTCGGGCACCACAACGACTGCGGCAAAACCCGCCCCGGAGACACCGGCGAAAACGGCCGATCAGCCGGCAAAGCCCCCGGCGAAAAAAAGCCGCTCCCGCAAACCGGCCACAACCAACCCGGAAAATAAAACGGGCGCGAAGTCAAAAGATAAGTAAGTGTCTGAAATATCCGGTTCGCTGCCACGATCTGCAGTTACGCTGGCAGCGATCCGCTGGAGATTGCCACGCCGCAAACAACGCGGCTCGCAATGACCACACCTGAGTCGGATTTGCCATGATTACATTACCATGCCGGGGAGCGGCAGAGATCACAGCGCATAGGGTGGGTGCTTTTATCTTTCTTTGGTGTGATCTTTGCCGCTCCCCGGCAGAAATTAAAAAGGGCTTGACATAACCGGGGTTGGCCTATAAATTTGGCGATTCAAAAATTGTGTCGTAAGGAGGACAAGAAAGTTGAGAACTGATTTTACTAAGCCCGAAGAGATTCTTGCGGATCGAAAATGGTATATTGTGGATGCAGCCGACCTGGTGCTCGGGCGGGTGGCTACCAATGTTGCCCGTATTTTACAAGGCAAACACAAGCCGAATTATGCGACGCATCAGGACGTGGGTGATTTCGTGGTCGTTATCAATGCGGATAAAGTCCGATTGACTGGTAATAAGGCGAGTCAAAAGACCTATTTCCGTCACTCCGGTTATCCCGGCGGCGGGAAAGTGATTCCGTTTCTGCGCATGAAGTCGCGCAAGCCCGAGTATATTATCGAGCATGCGGTTCGCCTGATGCT
Organism: Calditrichia bacterium; assembly: GCA_020635015.1. Lineage (GTDB taxonomy): Bacteria > Calditrichota > Calditrichia > RBG-13-44-9 > J075 > JACKAP01. The sequence continues at coordinate 158,398 of JACKAP010000006.1, forward strand.
CCCCAAGAATGCCCTGGGCCGCAAGATGTTCAAAAAGTTAAAGGTGTACGCAGGGGATCAGCATCCTCATCATGCGCAACATCCGGAACCGATCAAATTTTAGTGAGGATATGGTATGGAAGTTTATAATGCGACCGGCCGCCGCAAATCCTCGGTTGCCCGCGTGCGGATCAAGCCGGGAAGCGGCAGGATTACGGTGAACAATCGGGAAGTGTTGGATTATTTCCGTCGAGAAACCCTTAAAATGGTAGTGAACCAGCCTTTCGAAGTGACCGATACATTGGGTAAGTTTGATGTGGTAGCGACGATCCATGGAGGCGGCCTTTCCGGCCAGGCCGGTGCGCTCCGGCTGGGTATTTCCCGCGCCCTGTTGGTCTGGAACCCGGAAATGCGCCCCGAACTGAAGTCGGCCGGTTTTCTGACCCGTGATCCCCGGGAAGTGGAACGGAAGAAATACGGACAGCCGAAAGCCCGTAAGCACTTCCAATTCTCGAAACGCTAATTTCTGTTGTTTTGCTAAATGTCTGCCCCGGAAATGGGGCCTGTTGAATGATTTGATCACACACACTATTTGACCTTTTAAAAAGGGTGCTCCGCTGCCGTGCGGTGGGGTTTTTTGAAGGGCGTGAGAATAGTGGTGGTTTAACCCAAAACAAGGAGTTTTACGTGAAAGTTACGATCGAAGATTTGCTTCGAGCGGGTGTTCATTTCGGACACCTGACCCGCCGTTGGAACCCCAAAATGCGCCAGTACATCTTCATGGAGCGCAATAATATCCACATCGTCGACCTCAACAAGACCATGCAGAATCTCAAGGCGGCCTACGACGCCATGCGCGACGTGATTGCTTCCGGAGATGAAGTGATGTTTGTGGGGACCAAGAAACAAGCCCAGACCCTGGTGCAGGCGGAAGCGGCGCGCTGTGCCATGCCCTACATCACCGAGCGTTGGCTGGGCGGAACCCTGACCAATTTCTCCACCATCAAGAAAAGCATCCGCAAATTGGAAGGCCTGGAGAAAAAAGTGCATGACGGCACGGTGGAAAGTCTGACCAAGAAAGAACGCCTGCAAATCGAGCGCGAAATCGCCAAGATGAAAAAAGTCTTTTCCGGCATCCAGGAAATGAAGCGGATTCCCGGGGCGATCTTCATCGTCGATACCAAAAAAGAGGATATCGCCGTCAAAGAAGCCAAAAAATTGAATATTCCCATTTTTGCGATTGTCGATACCAACTGTGATCCCGACCTGATCGATTATCCGATCCCCGGCAATGATGATTCGGCCAAATCGATCGGATTGATTGTCAAGACCATGGTCGATGCGGTGCTGGATGCCCAGGCCGAACGGGATGCCAAGCAGGAAGCCAGAGCGGCAAAAGCGGAAAAAGAAAAAGCATAAGCAAAGGAGTTACATTCGTTATGGCCAATATTACTGCCAGTATGGTAAAAGAATTAAGAGACATGACCGGCGCCGGCATGATGGATTGCAAGAAAGCCCTGGAGGAAACCGGTGCCGATGTTGCCAAAGCCGTGGAATATCTGCGTAAAAAAGGGATCGCCAAAGCCGAGAAGAAAGCCAGCCGTGAAGTCAACGACGGCCTGGTGGAAGCCTACATCCACGCCGGCGGCAAGCTGGGCGTGCTGGTGGAAGTGAACTGCGAGACCGATTTTGTGGCGAAGACCGACCAGTTTAAAGATTTCGTGCGCAACCTCGCCATGCACATCGCTGCTACCAATCCCTCCAGTATTACCCGGGAAGAGATTCCCGCGGAACTGGTAGAGCGGGAGATGAAAATTTACCGGGAAAGCGCCCAGGAATCCGGCAAACCCGATCATATCGTCGACAAGATCGCCCAGGGCAAGCTGGAAAAATTTTACGCCGAGACGGTGCTGATGGAGCAGGCCTATATCCGCGAACCGGATAAAAGCATCAAAGATTTTCTGACCGAGACCATCGGTAAACTGGGCGAAAATATTACCATTCGCCGGTTTGTGCGTTTCCGGATCGGAGACGAGTAGGTATGAGCGCAGCCCCTGTCTACCAGCGGATCCTGTTAAAGCTCAGCGGCGAATCCCTCGCAGGGGAAGCTAAGTATGGTATCAATCTGGAGGTCCTCTGCCGGTTTGCAGAGGAAGTGAAGAAGATCTATGAAATGGGCATCGGTGTCGCTCTGGTGATCGGAGGAGGTAATATCTTCCGCGGCATTTCCGAAGCGGCACGGGAGATGGACCGGGTTTCCGCCGATTATATGGGCATGCTGGCCACAGTGATCAATTCCATGGCGATGCAGAATGCCCTGGAGAACATCGGGGTGGATACCCGGGTGCAAACCGCCATCCCGATGAACCAGATCGCCGAACCGTTCATTCGCCGGAAAGCGATCCGTCACCTGGAAAAAGGCCGGGTGGTGATTTTCGCCGCCGGAACTGGTAATCCCTATTTCACCACCGACACCGCCGCCGTGCTGCGCGCCATCGAAGTTGAAGCGGAGGTGATCCTGAAGGGAACCCGGGTAGACGGTGTCTATACCGCTGATCCTGAAAAGGATCCGAATGCGGTGAAGTTCTCGGAGTTGACTTATATGAAAGTTCTGGAAGAGGGGCTGAAGGTGATGGATACCACTGCTATTACCCTCTCGATGGATAACCGGCTGCCGATTGTGGTTTTTAACATGGAAGAAGCAAATAACCTCAAACGCGTCGTTTTGGGGGAACCTATCGGAACAAAGGTAAGAGGTTGATCATGGCTCTAAAACCCGTATTCAAAGATGCTGATGAACGCATGGCGAAATCGGTTGAGCATGTGCGCCACGAGCTGGCCCGGGTGCGTACCGGTAGAGCAACACCCGCTTTACTGGATACCGTGAAAGTCGATTATTACGGTACCCAGACCCCGCTGAACCAGGTCGCGTCCATATCGACGCCGGAGGCGCGCCTGCTGGTAATTCAACCCTGGGAAAAGCGTTTGATTGGCGATATCGAGAAAGCGATCCTTCAGGCCGACCTGGGTTTAAACCCCTCCAACGACGGCAATGTGGTGCGGGTGCCCATCCCGGAACTGAGCGAGGAACGCCGCCAGGATCTGCTGAAACTGGTGAAAAAATTCTGCGAGGAAGGCCGTATCGCAGTGCGCAATGTGCGGCGCGAGGCGAATGATGCCATCAAAAAGCTGGAAAAGGCCCACGAAATTTCCGAAGACAACAGCCACGATGCGATCAATGAGATCCAGGAAAAAACCAACGTGCATATTAAAGAAATTGATGACCTTTATGCCATCAAGGAAAAAGAGATTCTGGAAGATTGAGCGCGTTTTTTGTGAATGGGTTGATGGGTAAATGGGGAAAAACGGACGGTGTATCCCAGAGTTCGGAAATTCAATAGCTTCTACTTAGAAGGTTTGATTCTAACTCCCAAACATAAATTTTGTGAAATGCATAGAGCCGGCCGGCAGGCCGGCTTTTTTGTTATGAACCTGGCAAGCGGGTAAAACGAATGAAACGGAAAATCTTGATCATTGCCGGGGAAGTTTCCGGCGATCAGCATGCCGCCGATCTGGTGGGTGAGTTGAAAAAGTTCGATGGCGAAATCGAGTTTGCCGGCATCGGCGGCGACCGCCTGGCGGCGGAAGGGGTACATCTGCATTATCACCTCTCGCAGTTGGCGGTGCTGGGGTTTAGCGAAATTGTGAAGCACCTGCCGTTTATCCGCAAGGTATTGAAACACATGAAGCAGGAATTGAAGGGTGGTGTGCAGGCGGTGATCCTGGTGGATTATCCCGGCTTTAACCTGCGGGTGGCCCGGCTCGCCCGGGAAGCCGGGGTGCCGGTGATCTATTATATCAGTCCCCAATTATGGGCCTGGGGCGAAAAGCGGGTGGAAAAAATGCGCCGCTACGTCGATCTGCTGCTGGTGCTGTTCCGCTTCGAAGTGGAATTCTATCGCCGGCACGGCATCACCGCCCATTTTGCCGGACATCCGCTGATTGACCAGATCCCGGCGGAGGCCGATAGCGCCGAATTCCGCCGTGCCCACGACTTGCCGCCGGATGTGCCGATCCTGGGGCTGTTCCCCGGCTCGCGGGAGATGGAAGTGCGCAAATTGCTGCCGGTGATGATTGCCGCGGCGGAGACGGTGCAGTCGCGCCACGCCTGCATCCCGGTGATCGCCCGGGTATCGCACCTGCCGGCGGCGCTCTATGAGGATGCGCTGAGCGGCCGTACTGCCATTCCGATGGTGGAAAACCGCAGTCACCTGCTGATGCGCCACGCCCATGTGGCGCTGGTGGCCAGCGGCACCGCGACCCTGGAACTGGGGTATCTGCAGACTCCCATGGCGGTGCTTTATACGGTGTCGCCTTTTACTTACTGGCTGGGAAAGCGTCTCATTAAAATCAACAACATCGCCCTGGCCAACATTGTGGCCGGTAAAACCGTGGTGCCGGAGTTTATTCAGCAGCAAGTGACGGTGGAGCCGGTCAGCGCCGCCATCAGCCGCTACTTTAGCGACGAGCGCTATTACCAATCAGTGCGGGAGCAACTGGGCGCCGTCAGGCAGGCCCTGGGAGAACCCGGCGCCTCCCAACGCGCCGCGGAAAAGATATGGGCATTTCTGAAGTAGGGGCGAGTCGCGACTGGCCCCTACTTATTCGCAGTACGCTTCCACCTCCGGTGTATCTTCCCGCGAATACACGATCTTGCGGATGGTCTCGGTCGATAAATACCCGAATTCCCGCTGCAGCAGCTCGATGATGACTTTGGGCTTATGGCGGTTTTTTAAATGATTGAACTTCTCCCGGATGTAATGATCGCGGATGGCCCGCTCGTTGAGAAATCCCTTCTCCCAGAGCTGCCGGAACAGATCATCATCCAGATAATCCCGCAACGGATTACTACGCATCAGTACCTCCTTTGGAAATGAAATAGTGAAAGTAATGTTCTGACTCAAATGCGTAGTAGCAATTAATGTGGTGCGAGCCTCCTGGTATCGGTTGATGATTTGACTGATGTTGCGCGTCGTACCCCGGAACGCAACGCGGGCAGTCATTGCGAGGCGTTTTGTGCCGAAGCAATCTCCTGCGAGGTGCACCCATCGGCAGTATCGTTGGAAGCGATCGTCGGGAGATTGCCGCGCCGCAAAAAAACGCGGCTCGCAATGACGACACCTGTTTATTGCGTAACATCAGTTCATAAACTAAATAGAGCAACTCAGGCGGGTAACGTTAAATCGATAACGTCCGTTAACAGTTGGTTAAACTTTACACTTTCATAAAATCTAAAATTCCCCTACCTAAAAAACAAGGGATTTTTTCCCCCCTGATTTAGCGGTTGTTGACATTTAGCCAGCACACACCCATGCAAAACCTAACCGAAGTGTGATATCTCCGAGACTCCCGATTTTTCCAAGGCGGGGTTGGGGAATGATGCCGTTTGTCATTCCCCAACCCCGCCTTGGAAAGAATTGAAATAGTGTTTTGTATTCCGGAAAAAGAATGTAAATTGTGGCCCGAAAAGGATCTGAGATGATGAAACTGGTTGCACGGGACATCGAAAAGAAGTTTAACCGCCGGCGAGTGCTGACCCGCATTAACTTTGAGTTGGAGGGTGCCGCTTCTCTGGTGATCACCGGAATCAACGGCGCCGGTAAAACCACTCTGATCAAAATTCTCAGTGGATTGCTCTCTCCCACCAGCGGCGAGGTGAGCTATTATCTGGACAATACTGCGATTCCCCGCGAGCAGGTGTACCGTCATATCGGCCTGGTAGGTCCCTACCTCCAGCTTTACCGGGATCTCACCGCCTGGGAAAATCTCGCCTTTTTTGCCAAAGCCCGCACCGGCGGGGTGGACCGCCAGCGTATTTTGGCTTTGCTGGAACGGTTCGGTTTAAAAGGCCGGCAGATGGACCCCCTGAAGAGCTATTCTTCCGGGATGCTTCAGCGTGTCAAGTATGTGATGGCCTTGTACGACCAACCGCGGGTGCTCTTCCTCGACGAGCCGACCTCCAATCTTGACGAGGCCGGGAAACAACTGGTGTATGAGGTGGTGCAGGCGCAGAAACGGGACCATATTGTGATTATTGCGACCAATGAACCTGAGGAGATTCGTCTTGCCGAGAAGCGTGTGGATGTTGCTTAAGCAGAGCGCGATCGTCTTTCAGAAGGATCTGCACCTGGAATTCCGTACCCGCTATGCCCTGAATGCGATTGCTATGTTTGCGATAATTACCTTGACGGCGGTAGGCTTTTCCATTGGTCCCACCCGCCTGAGCGCGGTGGTGCAGGCGCCGCTGCTGTGGATCGTGCTATATTTTTCCGCCATCTCCGGCCTTTCCCACGTCTTCATCCGCGAAGAAGAGCAGCAGACCGCCGACACCCTGCGCCTGGCCCTGGAACCGAATGCCATCTATATTGGTAAATGGTTCTTTAACGTGGTGCTGCTGTTCGGTTTGGAAATTATTATTATACCGCTGTTTTTTATCATGATGAACGCCCGGGCGGAGAGTCTAGAGATCTTTTTTCCGGTGGTGATCATCGGCAGCCTGGGGCTGGTCTCGGTGGCCTCGTTTATTGCGGCGATCATCTCCCTGGCCAGTACCCGCGGCGCGCTTTTTGCAGTATTGGCGTTCCCAATCGCCCTGCCAATCCTGATTGCGGCGATTCACGGCACCCGGCTGGCATTCGAGGGAGCGCCTTTTTCTGATTGCTTGAATGATCTGAAATCGTTATTTTCGTTCACGGTGATCATCATAACGGTTTCTTTATTGCTATTTGAATTTGTGTGGAGAAAATGATGGAATTTAAGAGAGACTGGTGGAAGATATTGCTGGGCATCTGGCTGGCCGGTGTGATCATCGATGCCTTCCTCTACGCGCCCCGCGCCCGGGACCTGGGCGAAACCACGCGTATCCTGTTTTTTCACGTGCCCTGCGCCTGGATCGCTACCCTGGCATTTTTGACCTCCGCGGTCTATAGTGTGCTTTATTTGCGCAAATCCAGGCTAAACTATGATGTCTGGGCCCAGTCGTCCGCGCATATCGGATTGATTTTTTCCGTGCTGGCTTCGGTTACCGGAGCGGTATGGGCGAATGAAATTTGGGGACATCCCTGGAACTGGGATCCCCGCCAGACCTCGATCTTCATTCTGATGCTGATCTATGCCGCTTATTTTGCCCTGCGCTCCGCCATCGAGGATGACGAACGCCGCGCCCGGCTGGCGGCGGTATATTCGATCATCGCCTTCGTCACCGTGCCCTTTTTTATGTATATCTATCCCCGGATATATGACACCCTCCATCCGGATCCGCTGATCAATCAGCAGGGCAAAATTCAGATGAACGGCAAGATGCAGTACGTATTCTTCAGTTCCCTGGCCGGATTTACCCTGCTCTATTACTGGATGCTCCGATTGAAAGTGGAGGTGGTGCATCTTGCGCAAAAAATCGACACGAGAAATCTTGAGAATTAAGCGAAAAGGACATAATATATGGCAACGCTGGTAAATTTCATCACAAGTCTGGTTGACACGACTGCCGCGGTTCCGGAAAAAGTGGTCGGCGAGGATATCTATACCGTGATGACCGTGACCCTGATCGTCTGGGGCGGCTTGTTTTTTTATATGCTCTATCTCGGCCTAAAACTGAAGTCTTTAAAAGAAAGGGTTGAGAATCAATCCTGAGATTTGCATATTAGCAATTACCGGCCGCGGGATTTGCCGGCCGGCGTGGTTCAAATTTACGTCACTCAATACCCAAGGAGTTGATCATGAAGCCTAAATATATAATCGGAATCGGCGTCATCGTGGTGTTCATGGGATTTGCTGCGATCAGCTTTCAATCGTCGCTCACCCCCTATGTCGCTTTTGCCGAAGCGAAGACTTCCGGCAGAACGGTGCAGGTGAAGGGCGCGACGATTCAAGAATCGGCGCAGTACAATATGGACACGAAAACGTTTAATTTTAAACTCGTCGATGATCGCGGTGATGAATTACAGGTCATGTACAACGGGGTTAAACCCTCCAACTTTGAGCGGGCCACCGAAGTGGTCGCCAAAGGCCGCTATCAGAATGGGGTCTTCATGGCGGATGAACTGCTGGTGAAATGTCCTTCCAAGTATGAAGCGGAAGGGGTCCACGGGGTGGAAGGGGAGCAGTCATGATTGTCGGTGTATTGGCAGTTGCGCTGGCATTTATTTCTGCGATCGTCGCCACGACCGCCTATGCGTTGTATTATAAGGACCGGCAGGAGAGCCTGTACACCCTGGCCAACCGTAGTTTTATGGTGATGTCCGGCGGGGTGATCTTTTCGATCGGTCTGCTGATCTATTCGATTTTAGTACATAATTTTCAGCTTAATTATGTGTACAGCTATTCTTCGATGTCTCTGAATAAGTTTTATCTCTTCTCGACCCTGTGGGCCGGGCAGGAGGGCACTTTCCTGATGTGGCTGACCTATGGCAGTATTTTTGGGTTTATCCTGATGCGTGTCGTTGGGAAGAAAAATCCGCTGGTGCTGTTTTTTCTGGCGCTGGTGCAAAGCACCCTGCTGCTGATTCTGCTCAAGAAGAGCCCCTTTGCGATGCTCTGGCATGTGCATGAGGAAGTGCCGATCGGCTTTATGCCCGCCGACGGCGCCGGCTTAAATCCCCTGCTGCAGAATCCCTGGATGGTGATCCATCCGCCTACCCTCTTCCTCGGCTATAGCTCGACGGTGGTGCCGTTTGTCTTTGCCATGGCGGCGATGGTGACCCGGGATTTTCAGGGATGGATCAAACAAGCCCGCCCCTGGGTGGTCTTTAACGTGATGGTGCTGGGCACCGGCATCGTGATGGGCGGGTACTGGGCCTACGTCACCCTGGGCTGGGGAGGCTACTGGGGCTGGGACCCGGTGGAGAACGCCTCGCTGGTACCCTGGCTGTTCAGCCTGGTGCTGCTGCACGGCATGCTGATCCAGGGCAAGCGCAAGTCCCTGGTACGCTCCAACTTTCTCTGGGCCGGGATGTCCTTCCTGAGCATGCTGTGGGGCTCCTTCCTGACCCGCTCCGGGGTGCTGACCGACTTCTCGGTGCACTCCTTTGCGCCCTCCGGGCTCACCCTCTATATGCTGATCCTGCAGGGGCTCTTTACCGGCCTGTTTGTCTATGCCCTGATCAATTTCATGAACTACTACCGCCGGGAAGGCTTCGAGTTGGTGCCTTTCGGTAAAGGGTATATCAACCGGGAAACCTTCATCTTTTTCGGGATGATGGTGATCATGTTTATCGGGTTGTTTACCCTCTTCGGTACTTCCGCGCCGCTCTACACCCAATGGTTCGGCACCCCGGCCAGCCTCTCGCCGGACTTCTACAACACCATGGTGATTCCGGTGGCGCTGTTCATGCTGGTGACGGTGGCCGTCGCCCCGCTGCTGGCCTGGAAAACCGCAGAGTTACGCAACAAGAACACCCTGGCGATGAGCGCCGGCGCGGCATTTGTGCTGACCCTGCTGGCGGCAGTGCTGGGATTGGCGCCGATGACTTCGGTGGGTGAACACACCCCCTATTACGCCATCCAGGGAACCACCATCCCCCAGTTTATGGTGACGGTGCGCGATTTCATGTTCGACAACCTGTTGACCTATTCGCCCTACCTGATTTTTTTCCTGGCCTCCCTGGTGATCATTGTCAATCTGAAAGTCGCCTACCTGTTCCTGCGTAATAATGCCGGCAAGGCGGGCGGCTATGTGGCCCATGCAGGTCTGGGACTGATGGTGATCGGCATCCTGACCTCCTCGGTGTATGACCGCAGCGAAAAAGTGATGCTGCCCCGGGGCGAGTTTTATCAGACCGAATCCGGGTATGACATCAAGTTCGTGAATTTTCTGGATATGCCGGATGGCAAAGACCGGGTAAAACTGGAAGTGAAATCCCGCTACGGCAGCACTTATGAAGCCTACCCGCAGTTCTACTACAGCGAATATTCCAAGGCCTACATGGTGGCGCCGGATGTGAAAGTGCAGTTTGCCAAGGACGTCTACATCTCGCCGATCTCTTTTACCCCCGCCCGCCTGGCCAATCAAGGCGAACTGGAACTGGGGAAGACCGAATCGGTGAAGTACAAGGACATGCAGATCACCTTTAACAAATTCCTGGTGCAAATGGGCGCCGGCACCCAGGAGATTACCGCCGACCTGACCTTCCAGGTGGACGAAAACGGTTATCCCAAAGAACATTCGGTTTTCCCGGTGCTGAAAGCCGCTAACGGTGAAATGAACAGCAGTGAGGTCGAGGTGCCTGGCACCAGCTACCGGGTGAAGATCGCTTCGGTGAATGCCTCCAAGGGGACGCTGAAGCTGGTGATCTCCTCGCCGCAGTCAGGCAATGAAACCGCGAAAGACATGCTGGCGATTGAACTCAGCGAAAAACCCTTCATCAGCGTGCTCTGGTTCGGCACTATCGTTTTCATCATCGGATCGTTCCTGACCCTGCTGATACGGGCGAAGGAATCCCGGAAAGATTGAGGCTGATGCCTGTATCTTTAATGACATTGAATTAATCTAAAAGGTGCCCGGGTACGGGCACCTTTTTTTATTCGATAAAGATTTACCCTGGCGCGACCCATTCGGGTATATTTAATACATTGTGGATTAAATATACGCGGTAAGAATACGGTGAGATAAGAGGGGAGACGGCTCTGAGTTTGTATTATCTTATATTGAAGAAATGAGTAAATCCAAGGTTTATCCAATGAAATTGCGCCATGTATTACTGCCACTGCTACTGATAACCGGAGTGCCTGCATTGATGTACAGCCAGTTTACCTTGGATTCGGTTGAATCGAAAATTGCCCGGGATTATCCCATCACTCACCTGCCGGTCGATACGTTGAAAACAGCGCTGGCCGGAGCGGATTCCAGCAGCTTCCTGCTCTTCGATGTGCGGGAAAAGGCGGAATTTGATACCAGCCACATTGCCGGGGCGATTCAGGTCGATCCGGACCTCAGCGCGGAAGATTTTATCAGACACTATGGGAAACGTATTTCCACCAAGCACCTGGTGTTTTATTGCTCGGTGGGTAAGCGCAGTTCGATCCTGGCCGAGCGGGTGGAGGCGGAAGCGCTCAAATTAGGAGCCGCCGACGTGGAGAATCTCCGCGGAGGCATTTTCCGCTGGTATAATGACGGCTATCCGGTGGTTGATGCACAGGGCGAAACCGATGTAGTACATCCCTATGATGATTTCTGGGGACAGTTACTCCAAAAAAGGACAGTGCACGACAAAAGATAACTTTCAAAAAACAAAGGGGCTTCGATGAAAACATTTCTACGTATTTGCAGCCGCCTTTCCTGGAACCGCGGCTTTCTCGGTTTCTGGATGGCGCTGCTGCTGTCCACCGCGCTGAGCGCCGGGCCGGAGATCTATAGCAAGGTGGAGATCGACGTGCAGTCACCGGCCGACATTGCCCGGCTGCAGCAGCAAGATATCACGGTTGAGCATTTCCGTTTCAATCCCCAGCGGGGTATCAAGCTGGTGCTCAATCAGGAGGAACTGGCTCGCCTGGATGCCGCCGGGCTGCCCTACACGGTGCTGACCGCCGATCTTGCCGCTGCCTACCGGGATCGCCGGCCGTCCACTGCTGCAGAGCTGGAGGCCGGACGGCGTATCATGGCCGGGGATAACATAGAAGGCTTCGATTTGGGCAGCATGGGCGGCTTCTATACCTATGATGAAATAACCGCGGTACTCGATACCATGTATGCCCACTATCCGTCGATCATCACCCAAAAGGTAGCCATCGGGGCCAGCGTTCAGGACCGCAGCATCTGGATGGTCAAGATCTCTGATAATCCCACCGTCAACGAATCCGCCACCGAAGGAGTGGTCTATTACGACGCCCTGCATCACGCCCGGGAACCGGCCGGCATGGCGGTGACGATTTACTACATGTTCTGGCTGCTGGAAAACTACGGCATCGACCCCCACGCCACCTACCTGGTGGATAACCGGGAGATGTATTTCGTGCCGGTGGTGAATCCCGATGGGTACGTCTACAATCAGCAGACCAATCCCAATGGGGGCGGTTACTGGCGCAAGAATCGCCGCAACAATGCGGGGAGCTGCTACGGGGTAGACCTCAACCGCAACTACAGTTATGGCTACAACACCGGCGGCTCCAGCAATGATCCCTGCTCGGAGACCTACCACGGCACCGGCCCTTTTTCCGAGCCGGAAACCCAGTCGGTGCGCGATCTGATCCTGACGATCCATCCGGCGATCGGCTTTTCCACCCACTCGGTGGCCGGGACGTATCTGAATCCGTACGGCTACACTTCGATTTCGCCCGAGTATGACATTTATTCGGAATTCGCATCCGATTTTGCCACCGCCAACGGGTATCTTTACGGCCGTACCAGCGAGATGCTCGGCTATACCTCCAGCGGCACCACCCGCGATTATCTCCACTCCGAAGGCACCTATGCCTGGACCCCGGAGATTGGCGGGAGTGACTTCTGGCCGTTTATCTCGGAGATCATGCCGCTGGTGAGCGAGAATCTCTATCCGATGCAATATCTCTCCTGGGTGTCCGGGGAATTTGCCGATTTTCAGAACTATCAGATCCTGGGGTCCGGCTATGCCGAAGCCGGTGACACCCTGGATTTGATGATCACGGTCAAGAACCGCGGTCTCTCGCTGCCGGCGAACAATGTGCTGGTGGAGGTCAGCACCGATTATCCCCATGCCCTCCCGGTGGTGGAAAGTGTCAGTTATGACACCATCTCTGCCCGGGAGCTGAAAGATAATTCTCTGAATCCCTTCCGCTTTGCCCTGGATAATTCTGCTGCATTCCTGGATGAAATTCCCTTTTATATTTCGATTTCCCAGGACGGCGTGGTCACCGTGCGCGATACCATCCACTGCACCGTGGCCCGGGCGACCGTCATTTTTCAAGATAATGCCGAAGACGGCACCTTCAGCTGGACGGCCAGCGGCACTGCCGCGATGTGGGATACGACCTTTGTCGACTACTACAACGGCGCGCACAGTTTTGCCGATTCCCGCTACGGCAGTTCGCCCAATAATGCCAGCGCTTATTTCCGGCTCAACCAGACCATTAATCTGACCGAAGCGCTGCATCCGCGGCTGGAATTCTGGGCCAAGTGGGCCATCGAAGACGGATATGATTACGCCCGGCTGCAGATCAGCACCAACAATGGCAGCACCTGGACCACCCTGGCAGGCAGTTATACCCATATTGTCGCCGGGCAGCCTTCCTATTCGGCGATTCAGCACTGGGTGAAGGAATCGATCGACCTCTCCGCCTACAGCGGGTCCAATGTGCAGTTCCGTTTCTTCTTCGACAGCGACGGCGGCCTCAATGGCGACGGGTTTTATTTTGACGAATTTAAGGTGGTGGATTATTCCCAGACGCCGGTGGGAATTGGCGGGGATCAACCACTGGCCCCACAGCGCCTGGAGCTGTATCAGAATTATCCCAATCCTTTCAACCCGGTGACCACCATTGCATATCAACTGCCGTTGCGTTATCAAGGGGAGAAGGTTCGGCTGCAGATTTTTAATTCCCTGGGACAGCGGGTGCGCACATTAGTGAACGGGGTGCAAAATCCCGGTACTCATGAAGTGCGCTGGGATGGTACCAATGATGCCGGCCTTGTGCTCAGTTCAGGAATCTACCTGTACAAGCTCACAGCCGGCAATATGAGTCTCACCCGCAAAATGCTGCTGATTAAATAGAGAATCCTTTCGCGCCCCAAACTGCGGGGCGCGAAAGGATCTTTGTCGTTGGCAATCTTGGGAGGCCCCTGGCGGAGCTAAAGTGTCTTTGGCATAACCGTCAGCACCCCAGGTGCTGACGTGGAACGCCTTGCGGGCTTTTTTGAGCAGCACATCAGCCCCCCTCGCTAAAAGATCAAGATATCACGGTTGTAAAGCGCATCGCCGTTTATGCGCTTTACAACCGTGATACCCGATGATATCTTGATTTGTGTGTTGATATAGGGGCTTACGGTGATTATATTTGCGGTTGTTCAATAAAACTGTGCAAAATATGAAATTCTCTTCATTTGGCTTTTTCAAAAAACGTGAGGCGAAAAGCGAGTCCCGCAAGCCGAAGGCTGGCGGAGATGACAGCATCGCCAATGAGATCAACGGCCTGATCATCCTCTCCCTGGGATTCCTGCTGTTCCTGGCGATTCTTTCCTATCATAAAGGCGACCTCACCTATGCCAACATGGGGGAGGGCAACGAATACAATGTGAAGAATTGGCTGGGGATTGTCGGCTCTTCGGTCGCTCAACCGTTTTTTGAATATACTTTCGGTTATGCCGCGCTGATCTTTCCGGTGCTGCTGATGATCCTGGGTGTCTTCATGATGCTGGACACCGCCACGGTGAAAACCCGCATGCCCTCCATTTCCATGATCGGTATCGGCTGGGCGTATTTTATCGCCATTCTGCTGGCGGCGCCCCAGGCGTACCGTACCTTCGGAGGGATCCTGGGACAGACCCGCGACTACTTCCCCAGCGGGGCGATCGGGGGATTGACCGCCGATATTCTTACCATTTACCTCGGACGTTTTGCCCTGGTCTTTTTAACCGTCATTTTTCTGTTGATCCTGCTGATGCTCACCTTCCAGATCCGGCTGTCGGTGGTGCCGCTGTATGTGGTGCGAAAAGTGCAGCGTTTGCTGGAGATCATCGGGCAGGCTTTCCTGAATATGATCGCCTGGTTTAAGCAGGTTCAGTGGTTCCCGGAGCGGAAGCCGAAGCCGCCCCGCGAATCCCTTTTCGCCAACCTGATCGAACGCGATGAAGAGGAAGAACAGCTGCGCAAACCCGCTCCACCCGCCTCGGAAGCCGCGGTGGTGCATAGTATTTCTGATTTTGATGATGTGGGCATTGATGACGAGCCTTCCCCGGAGATCCCATCCCATCATTCGGCCTATGATGAAACCGCCCCTCCCCCCATGAGCGATGAAGCGGAGTTCGAGGAAACCGGCTTCAACGAGCTGGACCCGCCGGTCGGCACAGAATACCGGATGCCCCAGGAGGCGCCCCCGACGGGTGGTATTCCCGAATCACTGATACCGCCAGAGGATCCGCCCGGGCCGGCGTCGGGTTTCCCGGATGATGATGAGGATGAGCTGGTCATCGAATTGCCGGATGAGGATGATTTTGATTACGATGAGGCGGTCAAGGCGGCGATGAGGACCTACCAGATGCCGCCGGTCGATATCTTGAATGAAGATGAAACTGAGAACAAGGTCTCCCGGGAAGAGTTGATGGCCAACGCCGACCTGCTGGAGAATACCCTGGCCCAGTTTAATGTCAAAGCCTTCGTCAAGAAGGTGATCGAAGGCCCGGTGATTACACTCTACGCAGTCCGCCCTGCCGAAGGGGTCAAGATCAACCAGGTGGTCAGTCTGGCTGATGACCTCGCGCTGGCGATGCGGGCCAAGGGGATCCGGATGATCGCGCCAATTCCCGGGGAAGCGGCGATCGGGATCGAAATTCCCAACCGCCGGCCCTCGACGGTCTATTTCAAATCGATCGTGCGTTCGGAAAAATTTACCCAGCATAACGGCCAGCTCAGCCTGGGAATGGGCAAAACTATCGGTGGGGAAGTGTTCTGTGCCGACCTGGCTCGGATGCCCCACCTGCTGATCGCCGGCGCCACCGGGGCGGGAAAGAGCGTGGGGATTAATACCCTGATCGCCAGCATTCTCTACCGGGTGCCTCCCAGCGATGTGAAATTCGTGATGATCGATCCCAAGAAGCTCGAGCTGACCCTTTATGCCAAGCTGAAAGAACATTACCTGGCGATCTGCCCGGAACTGGATGAGATTGTGATTACCCACCCGCAGAATGCCGTGCTGGTGCTGCGCAGCGTGGTCAATGAGATGGAAGAACGCTACGACACCCTGGCCCGCCTGGGCGTGCGCGATATCGTTTCCTATAACCGCAAGATTGAAAAATTCGAATCGAGCGGGGAAAAGGAGAAAGGGATGCGCCGGCTGCCGTATATCGTGGTGATCATCGATGAGTTGGCCGACCTGATCCTGACCGCTTCCCGGGAAGTGGAGGAGCCGATTACCCGCCTGGCCCAGATGGCCCGTGCAGTGGGGATTCACCTGATCGTCGCCACTCAGCGCCCATCGGTGGATATTCTGACCGGCTTGATCAAGGCCAACTTCCCCACCCGGATCGCCTACCAGGTGGCCACCCGCCCGGACTCCAAGGTGATCCTCGACATGTACGGGGCGGAGAAGCTGATCGGGAACGGCGACATGCTGTTCCTGCCTCCCGGCACCGGCAAGCCGGTGCGTCTGCAGAACCCGTTCATCTCCACCGAAGAAGTGGAGGAGATGATCAAACATATCCGCAAGCAGCCGAAATTTCCCCCTTACGAACTGAAACTGGTGCGCGACCGGGGGACTGTTGGGGCGGAAGCGACCAAGAAAGTGCAGCAGGATGATCTCTTCGACAAAGCCAGAGAGATCGTGATCCGTCATCAACAGGGATCTGTTTCGCTGTTGCAGCGTAAGCTGAAAATCGGTTACGCCCGCGCCGGCCGCCTGATGGATGCTTTGGAAGAAGCTGGAGTGGTGGGACCCGGGCAGGGCAGCAAGGCCCGGGAGGTGCTCGTCTCGACGTATAGTGATGAATAGTAGTTGTCAGTGATCAGTTGTCGGTGATCAGCTATTACGGCGTTGTGTCATTCCGAGGCGACAGCCGAGGAATCTGTAAGTTTAAAAAACTTAATATACATGTACTTAACTATAAGGTAAAATAGTCGATGACCCAAAATCGTTTTCTTCTTGTCGGAACCCTGGCCGTACTGCTCGTGTCGACCTTTATATTTCAATCCGCCCGGGCTGCCGATGCCGATGAGATCATCAAAAATATCCAGAAAAAGTATAAATCGGCGAAAACCGTGCGTATCCAGTTCAAGGAGACCGCCCTTTACAAGCTCACCAACACCATGACCGAAGTATCGGGAACCCTGCAGATGGAAGGAGAAGCAAAATTCCGTCTGGATTCCGAAGATCAGGTGATCGTCAATGACGGCAAGAATGTCTGGCGCTACAATAAGCTCAACAATCAGGTCCTGATCGATTATGCCAAAAAAACTGAACAGGATGTGATGCTGAGCAACTTTTTGTACGAAATAAAAGACCATTATTTCGGTCAAATTATTGAAGAGAATAAAGAAGGCGGCGTCAAGAAATATGCCATTAAGTTGACCCCCAGGCCCAACGAGCAGAGTTTCTTTACCTCGGTGAAGATCTGGGTGCAGGATAAGACCTGGGAAATCGAAGAAGTGGTGTATACCGATTACAACGGAAACGAAACGACCTACATCATTGAAAAGATAGAATTCAATCCGAATTTCACAACCGCAGTGTTCAGCTTTACCCCGCCGGAAGGGATCCAGGTTGTCGATCTCAGATTTTAGGATTTTATCAAAAGTGAATCAAGAAATACCGAATTGTGCCGATTACCAGAATTTACCCGGTAACAGTTCCGTTTTGGTCATTGGCATCCGGGGTAAAATCCTGAAATCTGTTCGAGTTTATTATTAAGGGGAGTTTAGTGGAAAATTACCTTGATATGCAGGAAGAGGAGCAGCAGCTAAGCCTGCAGGATTATCTGCGGGTATTGTATACCGGGCGCTGGATTATTGTTGCTTCTTTCCTGGTGGTCTTGCTGGCAACAGCTTATTATACATTTACTACCCAGCCGGTCTATCAGGCCAAGGCGACCATTCTGGTCGAGACCCAGGGATTGCGGGAGCAGGCGCTGTTCGATGTGAATTATCTTAATCCGCAGTCGACGGTCATCACCAACCAGATCGAGATCCTGAAAAGCCGCAATTTGGCCGAACGGGTCGTGCTGGCGCTGGAGACTGCCGCCTATCGCGACTCCCTGTCGATCTTCAAGCCGGACTCGCGGGGCAATTACAAGGTGCTGCGCGAGCAGATCGACTGGATCATGGAGCACCTGACGATCATCTCCAAGCCGGAGACCGATATCATTGAAATCACCTTCGCGGCCAGCACCCCGTTTGAGGCGGCGGAGATCGGTAATGAAGTCGCCAACACCTTCCGCCAGCTGAACAAGGAATACAACCTGACGGAATTCAAGGATCTGCGGAATTTCCTGGAATTCCAACTGCGCAAGAAAAGTGAAGAACTGCGCAAGTCCGAGGATATCCTGCGGGTGTACCGGGAGGATGAAAAGCTGGTATCGCTCAGCGACCGTACCCGGGAGCTGATTTCCCGGGTGGGGCAGAGCCAGGCGGAACTGGAGGCCACGATGGTCGGCCTGGAGGGCGCCCAGGAGCGTAAGCGCAACCTGGAAAAGCAGCTCGACGAACGCCGCCAGCAGCTGGCTACCGAAGTGTCGCAGATCTCCAGCCCGCTGCTGGTCGAACTGCAGAAGGAATACGCCCGGCTGGTCAACGAAAAGGTGAAATACGAATCGCTGATCGCCCAGGAGCGCACCATCGACCCGAAGGTGTACGAGCTGGAACTGAAAAACCAGAGCGGCCGCATCCGGGCGGTGCAGCAGCGCCTTCAGGAGGAAGCGCAGCGGATTGCCAACACCAGCATGGTCTCCGACCCGCTGCAGATTGCCCAGAACCTGATCGGCGAAGTGCTGGCGCTGGAAACCGAGATCAAGGGCAGCAGCGCTCGCATCAATGCCCTGCGGGAAGTGGTGGAACAATATGAACGGGAATTGTCCCAACTTCCCGGCCAGGGGCTGGAACTGGCCCGGCTGGAACGGCAGGTGGAAGTGGACCGCAATACCTTCATCCTGCTGACGGAGAAGCTGGAAGAAACCAAGATCGCCGAAGCCGGGCAGAAGGAGAGCGTGCGGGTGATCGATCAGGCGATCGAGCCGGAAAACCCAGTCAGCCCCAATAAGCGTCTGAACCTGCTGCTGGGTGCCCTGATCGGGCTGGGCCTGGGGATTGGCCTCACGTTTTTGATGGAGTTCTTTGACGATTCGATCAAGAATCCCGATGTGTTGGAGCGGATGGGATTGCCGATTCTGGCCATCATTCCGGAGATCTCCTCCAAGGAAGTGCAGATGCGCCCGCTGCCGCTCAACGGCAACGGCCGCGGGGAGATGTCTCCGGAAAGCGACGGCAGCGAGTCGCGCCTGGTAGCGCACCTCGATCCTAAATCGCCGATCTCCGAGGCCTACCGCACCCTGCGCACCAACATCCAGTTCCAGAAGCTCAACAGCAAACACGGCACCATCCTGGTCACCAGTTCGACTCCCAAAGAAGGGAAGTCGACCACTATCGCCAACCTGGCCATCACCATGGCCCAGATGGGCAGCCGCACCCTGCTGGTCGATACCGACCTGCGGCGGCCGGTGGTGCATTCGATCTTTAATCTGAAGAAAGACAAAGGGATTACCAACTACCTGATGGGCAAGATGAACCTGCAGGAGATTGTCAAGCCGACCTTCGTCGACAATCTCTTCGCCGTTACCTCCGGCCCGCTGCCGCCCAATCCTTCGGAATTGCTCTCTTCGGAAGATATGGACCGGTTTATCAAAGATGTGAAAGAGAATTTTGACCTGATCTTATTTGACAGTCCCCCGATTATTGCCGTCACCGATGCGGCCATTCTGAGCACCAAGATCGATGCGCTGATCCTGGTGATCAAAGCCCATCAGACCCAGAAGAATGCCATCAAACGGGCGAAGAATCTGCTTGACAAGGTGAACGCCAACATCATGGGATGCCTGCTGAACAGTGTGAACGTGGACCGTGCTTACGGCTCTTATTACTACTATTACTACTATCACTACTACAGCTATTACGGACATGATCTTAAACGAAGGAAAAAAACCAATACGGTCTAATTTGGAGGAGAAATAATGAAGTTAACCATTGTCGGAACCGGCTATGTGGGGTTGGTCGCCGGGGCCTGTTTTTCGGAAAGCGGTAACCACGTGATCTGTATGGACGTGGATGAGAAGAAAATTCAGCAACTTAATCAGGGAATGATACCTATTTATGAACCGGGACTGGACCTGCTGGTGAAGCGCAATCAAAGCAACGGGCGGCTTAGCTTTACCACCAATATGGTCGATGCGGTGAATAAGTCGGACGTGATCTTCATCGCCGTCGGCACCCCGCCCGATGAGGACGGCAGTGCCGACCTGCGCCACGTGCTGGCGGTGGCCAGCGCTATCGGCAAGCACATGAAGAACTACAAGATCGTGGTCAACAAGAGCACGGTTCCGGTCGGCACGGCCGAGAAGGTGCGGCAGGCAGTGGCCAAAGAAACCGACCTGCCTTTCGACGTGGTGTCGAACCCGGAGTTCCTCAAAGAAGGAGCGGCGATTGATGACTTTATGTATCCCGACCGGGTGATCATCGGTACCCGAAACGAGAAGGTTGCCGAAACCATGCGCGAGCTTTACTCGCCCTTTGTGCGCACCGGAAATCCGATCATCATTATGGATGAGCTGAGCGCGGAACTGTCGAAATACGCCGCCAACTCGATCCTGGCGACCAAGATCTCCTTCATGAATGAGATCGCCAATCTCTGCGACTTGATCGGCGCCGATGTGGAGATGGTGCGGAAGGGGATTGGATCGGACAAGCGGATCGGCTACTCCTTCATCTTTCCCGGCGTCGGCTACGGCGGCTCCTGCTTCCCGAAGGATGTCAAAGCGATCATCCGCACCGCCCAGGCCTACAAGTATAACCTGAAGGTGCTGGAAGCCGTGGAAGATGTCAATGAGGCCCAGAAGCAGGTGATCATTCCCAAGATACTGAACCATTTTAACGGCGACATCAAGGGCAAGACCTTTGCGGTGTGGGGGTTGAGCTTTAAGCCCAAGACCGATGACATGCGGGAAGCCCCCTCGCTCCAGATCATCCAGGAATTGCACAAGCTGGGGGCCAGCATCAATGCCCACGATCCGGTTGCCCTGGAAGAAGCCAAACGCCAGGGGGTGGAAGCACATGCCACACTCTTCGAGGATTATTATGAGACCATCCGCGATGCCGACGGGTTGATCCTGGTAACCGAATGGCTGAACTATCGGGAACCGGATTTCGAGCTGATGAAGCAATTGCTGAAAACCCCGGTGATCTTCGACGGTAGAAATATTTACCATCCGCACAAGTTGAAAGATCTCGGTTTTACCTATTACGGTATCGGCCGGAGATAATCGTTCTGACGATATCGCGACACCCCTTCAGCGCTGCTCTCGGTCTATCTCGTCGGAGCAGCGTGTTTTATTCGGGGTATATGGATTTGATTTAATTCACATCAACCACTAAACCTAATTGAACTAGGGAAGGTCAGTATGAGTCTGCTGCAAAAAATTAAAGATCACGAAGCAACCATCGGGGTGATCGGATTGGGATATGTGGGTCTGCCACTGATTCTCGAATTCGTCGAAGAAAAATTCCCCACCATCGGGTTCGATGTCGATGATGCCAAGGTTGAGATGCTCAACAAAGGTGAATCTTACATCAAGCACATCCCCGCCAACCGTATCCAGAAAGCGCTGGATAAGAAACTGTTTCATGCTACCGCGGATTTCAGCAAGCTGAAAGATGTGGATTGCATCCTGGTCTGCGTGCCCACACCGCTGAACAAGCACCGTGAACCGGATATCTCGTATATCGAGAATACCTCCGAGACCATCTCTCAGCACTTGCGGAAAGAGCAACTGGTGGTGCTGGAAAGCTCCACCTTTCCCGGAACCACCGAAGAGGTGATGCGCCCGATCCTGGAAAAATCCGGGTTGAAAGGACACGATGAGTTTTACCTGGCCTTTTCTCCGGAGCGGGAAGATCCCAACAATCCGAATTTCAACACCAAAACCATTCCGAAAGTTGTGGGAGCCAATGATCCGACCTCGCTGGAATTGGCCAAAACCCTCTACGACCAGGTCATCGTGAAAACCGTTCCGGTCAGCTCCAGCCAGGCGGCGGAAGCGACCAAACTGTTAGAGAATATCTTCCGCAGCGTTAATATCGCCATGGTCAACGAGATGAAGGTGATTCTGGACCGTATGGGCATCGATATCTGGGAGGTGATCGATGCGGCTTCAACCAAGCCGTTCGGTTACATGGCTTTCTACCCCGGCCCCGGCCTGGGCGGGCACTGTATCCCGATCGATCCGTTTTATCTGACCTGGAAAGCCCGGCAGTATGATATCAGCACCCGCTTTATCGAACTGGCTGGCGAGGTCAACACCGATATGCCATATTATGTGGTCAGCAAGGTTTCCGATGCCCTGAATCTGCACCAGAAGAGCCTGAACGGCTCCAACATCCTGATTCTGGGCATGGCCTATAAGAAAGATATCGATGATCTGCGGGAGTCGCCTACTCTTAAGCTGATCGATATCCTTTCCAAGAAGGGCGCCAAGGTGGATTACAACGACCCGCTGATCTCGGAGCTGTGGCCGATGCGTCATTATGATTACGATATCAAGAGCGTCGAGTTGACCGCGGAGAATATCCGTAAATACGATGCGGTGTTGATCTCCACTGCCCACTCGGTGTATGATTGGGATTTCATTGTGGCCAATGCCCAACTGGTAGTCGATACCCGCAATGCCACCCAACATGTCACCCGCCGGCGGGAGCGGATTTTCAAAGCCTGAGCGGTGTAACTCTCGTGCGTTTTAAAAAAAGCGGTCATTTTCAGGATGACCGCTTTTTTTTTCAGGGTCGGGTATACTTATAGAGTTATATTATTTTTTAACTATGAAACCTCATCGACCTGAGCATAATTTAAAATCGTATGCGTAAAAAACTTAAAATAATTTTATTGGGATTATTAATCGGGATGACGGTGCTGATCGCCGCGCTGGCTGCGCTCTATACCTTTACCCCGCTGGTCGACCGGGCGATCCTGAAGGTGCTGAACCGTCTGTCCGGGGAGACGATCCAGATCGATTATCGCGCGATCTCCGGGAATCTATTCGGTACCATCCGCATCGATTCTCTGGAAGTGAGGACGCCGGATCACCGGCTGCGCTGCGTCCGGGCGGAGATCGATTATTCGCTGCTGGATGTGCTGAAAGGGCGCTACCGGGTGGGGCAACTGCTGTTGGTCGAGCCTGCTGCGGTGTTGGATTTTTCCCAACCGGACAGCCTGGCGCCGCCCGGCAGCGCCGCCCGGCCCATCGATTCGCTGTTGGCCGATCTCAAGCTGGGAAATCTACCCGACGTGCAGATAAACCGCCTGCTGGTGCAGGATGGCGATATACAGGTGCTCACTCCGCAAGAGACCGAGCAATTTCAGGATCTTCAATTGTCCCTCAGCGCCGCGGTATCACCGCAGCATATCGATCTCCAGCCTCAATATCTGCGCGGCAACTGGCGCAACCGCGATCTGAAAATCGATGATCTCTCCTTCCGTTTGACCGGCAATCAGCAGCGCCTGACTGTCAATCAGGTGAATGCGCGCATCCCGGGGGTTTATTTTGCCGGAAAGGGAGAGATCGAATTTGAACCGGCTTTCCGGGTATTGTTTTTTCCGGATTCGCTGCGGACTGATCTGAAGGTCGTTCATGCTTTTTATCCGGCGTTCCCCTTTCAGTCCGGTTACCTCACTGCTGGCGGCCATCTGATGACCGAACCGGGGAAACTGGGCGAGTTCCGCGGTTCGCTGAAGTTGGGCGCTGAGCTGGACAGCCTGCATATCCGTTCGCTGCGCCTGGATTACCGCAAGACCGCCGACGAGCTTCTATTGGGAGATATTGCCCTGCGCTCGAACCTCGGCACCTGCAGCGGCAGTGCACGCATCGCCCCGCAGGGCATCAACCAGGTGCAGCTGAACTTCCGGGAACTTGACCCTTCCCGGGCCGGCCTGCTACAGACGCCGCTCAGCCTGAGCGGGCGCCTCAATTTCAATTTCCGGGAATGGAATATCGACCAAATGGAGGGGGAAGGAAGACTGGAGCTCTTCAACCTCCAACTGGCAGACGCCCGGGCAGAGCGGGTGCAGTTGAACCTCGGCCTGCAGCAGGGCGACTGGGAGATCCGCCAGCCCTCCACCCTGCGCTTCGGCGAAGGGGCGTTGTTTACCCTGGCCGGCCATGTTTCCCGCGATCAGAATGTGGATCTGCGACTCACCAGCGAAGGCACCAACCTCGATACCCTGATGCAGCGCCTGGCCCTGAGTGAACTGGGGGGCTACAACGGCAGCGTCGATCTGCACATCACCGGCCCGCTGCGCGATCCCTCAGTGCAAGGGAACATCGATATTTCCCAGATCACCTACCGGGGCGAAAAAGTTGAGTTGAGCGGTATTTCCGGCAAAGCCGATATCGCCCATGTGCTCAACCGCAGCAATACCCGTTTCGGCAGCTTTGACCTGACAGTCGGCACCGGCTACTTTGGCAACCTCTTCCTGACCAACGGCCGGGTCAATCTGTTGTTCAGCCAGAACCGCATCGTGGCCAATCCTTTCCTGTTTTACAGCCGGGAGGATTCGATTACCGGCCGGGCTTATATCAGCCTGCAGGACAGCCTGACCGACATTGCCCTGACCAATCTGGAAGTGTTTTTTGACCGCTACACGGTGCGCAGCGATTCGATCATTACCGCTCGCTGGAAAGCGGATACGCTCTTTGTCGATGCCTTCTCGATGACTGCCGGCGATTCCGGAAGCATCTCTTCCCGGGGATTCCTGGCCTTCGAGGGAAGCAGCGCCCTCTCCGGTGAGATCCGTAATACCCGGATCGATCCTTTCAATGAGCGGCTGCTGTGGCAGCATGACCTGCGCGGGATGCTTGACGGTCAATGGGACCTCTATGGCGAGCTGGACAACCCGGAGATCGATCTGCAACTGTTTCTGAAAGCGCTGAGCTTTGACAACTATCCGATCGGCAAAATCACCTCGGACCTTTCCCTGAAGGACGGGGGCCTGCAGATCAACGTCTTCGACCTGGAGAGCGGAAAAGATTCCTATCTTACCGTTAACGGCAGCATGGATATCCAGCTGTTTGGTGAGGAAGACGCCCGTAAATCCCTGAAAGACACTCCCTTGAACCTCAATGTCGTGCTGGGCAATTTCCGTCTGGAAGACTATGGTTTTCTCTATCAGACCCAATACCCGCTGTCGGGCAGCTTGACCGGGCGGCTGGACCTCGCCGGCACCCTGGGCAATCCCGCCGGCACCCTGGAGATCAGCGGCGATTCCCTGCGCTATGGCGATTATAAGTTTCCCTATCTAAGCGCCGTCAGCCGGATTGCGCCGGAGCGGCTCAGCCTGGAGCAGGCAACGGTCAATTTTCTCAACACCGAGGTGCACTTGAGCGGGGAAAAGCGTCTCCGCTGGCAGGAGGTCGAGTTTGACAGCTCGTTTGCCGAGCGATTGCTGGCGGATAAAAATTTCCGCCTCAGCATCGAGATCGACGAAGACAGTCTGAACTTCCTGAATGTGCTCAATCCGGAGCTGGAATCATTGATCGGAGACATCCGGGTGTCCGCCGAACTGGCTGGCGACTATGACCACCCGCGATTTACCCGGGGCAACATCCAGGTGGTGAATGGGACCCTTTACCTCGCCAAGTATGAGAATGCGCTCAGCGATATCAATTTTACCGGCCATCTGAGCGGGGACAGCCTGCTGATCGATCAGATGCAGGCCCGTTCGCCCCGCAAGACCAGCGGGCGCAGCTTTCTGCGGCGCTGGTTTGCCAAAGTGCAGCGCTGGTTTTTTACCCCCCAGGAAAACGGCGACATCACCGGCAGCGGTTATGTTGTGCTGAGCGAGATCGACCGGCCTAAGTTGGATCTGAGCATCAAAATGCGCGATGCCTACTTCAATAATTTTATTGAAAATGTGGCGATTACCGCCAGTTCCGGCAATCTGCGCATCCAGGGACGCGACACCATCGCGGTGACGGGGGACGTGCTGGTCAAAGCCGGCACGGTATTAATCGATTTCGAAGAGCAGGAGAAGAACCTGCTGCTGGCGACCGATGTGCGGGAGACCCCGCCATACCTGCAGTATAACCTTAACCTGGAAATTTTGCCCAATTTCAACATCCGCAGCGAAGATCTGCTCAATAGTTTCGATATGCAGATTGCCGGCAACCTGCGTATCCTCCAGGAACCGAAAGCCCTGCCGGAGATGTACGGAGTGCTGGAAACCAGCGGGAAATACTATATCCAGGGACAGGATTTCGATATCGAGAGCGGGCGGATCAATTTTGCCAATCCCAAGGAGCTGCCGGAACTCAATCTGGTTGCCAGAAAAGAGCGCAACAACCTGATCTTCAATCTCAATGTGCGCGGGAAGCTGGACAATCCGGAAAAAGAGATCGTGATCCAGGACGAGAACGGCCAAACCCTGCCTTATGTGGATGTCAAAGATCAGATGGCGCTGCTGCTGTTCGGGGTTACCTTCAACGATCTGGGCAGCGGCACTGCGTCGCGAATCGCCAATACCGGCGGCGAGGCGGTTACCCAGATCATGATCTCGCGGATCGAAGCGGAGGCGCGCACTTTTACCGGGCTGGACCGCATTCGCCTCGACACCCAGGAAAGCTTCTTTACCAACCGGCTGAATCAGCCGTCCAGCCTGTCCCTGGGGAAATACCTGACGCCGAAGCTGTATTTAGAGTATAAATCACGCCTTTCATCTTCCGGCCTGGGCGGCGTGCCCGCGCCCAGCCTCAGTTGGGAGGCCGGCAACCGCATTTACCTGCAGTACCGGCTCAACCGCACCTGGTCTTTCTCGACATTTTACGAAAATACAGAAGAGGGAAATGGGAAAGTTAAATTTGATATCAACTGGCAGATCGGGTTTTAGATTTCTGACGATACTGGCGGTACTGGCGGTGATCCTGTGCAGCGGCAGTACCCCGCTGCGGGCGGATACGGAGCTGAAGGTAAAGCGAGTCGTCATCACCGGGAATGCGACCTTCACCCGCGATCAGTTGGGGGATCTTCTGAAAGTCAAAAAAGGCAACGATTTCAAAGCCCAATTGATGCGCATCGATCAGATTCTGATCACCAATTATTACACCCTGCGGGGTTTCCTGGATGTTTATGTGAGCAGCACGTTCCAGAAAAACGGTAAAGATATTACGGTGCAGTACGATATTATCGAAGGTCGCCGCTATTATCTGAAAGCGGTGGACATTCGGGGTAACGAATTATTTCCTGAAAACATCCTGCGCCGGGAGATCAAGATCGCTGCCGGTAAGCCATATAATACCGCTGCAGTGCAGGAGGGATTGAACCAGATCGAATCCTTCTACCTTGACAACGGCAAGCCTTATGTTGTCTTTGAAACAGAAGAAGCCCGGGAAGACTCGCTGGTCACCTTCAAGCTGGCCATCAAGGAAGGAAAGACGGTGGTGGTCGAGCAGATCCGTTACGAGGGCCGCAAACGGGTCAAGGCGTTTTTAATGCGCCGGGAATTAGAGATCCGGAAGGGGGAAAATTATTCCCGTCTAAAGATCGAAACATCGCAGCGTAATCTGTACAGCACCGGGCTGTTCAAATTTGTCGATTACCGGGTGATGCCGATCGCCAAGGATGAATCCCGGGTGGAGCTGGTATGGACGGTCGTCGAGAAAAAGCCGTTATGGTTGGGACTGCGTTTCGGGGTCGGATATGAAGACCGTGCCACCACCGGTAATGTGACCACCTACGACTTTACCGCGGAAGCCGGTCACCGTAACCTCGCCGGCACTGCGCGCAGCGTGTCGGCCCGAATCGTGCCCTCCTTCTTTTACGGTCGCACCATCGAAAACGGCCGCCGCCGTTTGCTTAACCCCAAAAATGAGTATAGCTTTACCTATGTGGAGCCCTGGGTGCTCAACACCCGCACCCCCGGCACCATCCGGGTGGCCTATTCCCAGGAACAGGAACCGGTGGCGATCATTCCGATCACGATCTTCTCCGTCTCCGGCGATCTCAGTCATGTTTACAGCAACAGCTACTGGTCCTATACCGGGGGAATCTCCTATCAAAGCGTCGATATCAACCGCAATGCCGCCATCCCGCTCAATTCCAATATCCGCCTGATCTACCAGGGCAACGACGATATTTTGGCCCTGTCCTTCAACCCCAAAAAAGATAAGCGCGATAATGTTATTCTAACCCAGCGTGGGTATGTAAGCGAGGTCCGCACCAAACTGGCCTACGCCAAAAGCCGGCCGACGGTGAACGGGATGATCGGCGAGCGGGTGGTGAGCACCTATTTTTTTAAGACGATCCTACAGTGGAGCCGTTACCAGGGATTCCGCTATAAGCCCAGCTGGGTGCTGGCCACCCGGGTGCGGGCGGGGGCGATTTTCGAATTGGGCCGGCCAGGGGCGATCCGTGAGTTTCCGACCACCGAGCGCTTTTACCTCGGAGGAGCATCCACCGTGCGGGGATATGCCGAGCAGATGATCGGGGAAGTCGACGAACTGGTGACGGAAGACGGTGAGCGGATCGCTCTGCCGGTCGGGGGTAAATACCAGCTGCTGATGAACGCGGAACTGCGCCTGCCCCTGTTCTGGCTGTTTTACGGCGAGATCTTCACCGATATCGGCAATATCTGGCAGCAGCGGAAAGACCTGGCGAATTTTTCCCTGAAGGCCGGCAGTGGGGCGGGGATCGCTTTCATCACACCCTTCGGGCCGATCCGCTTCGATTACGGGCTGAAATGGTTCCCGGCAGCGGGGGAAAGCGCAGGCGATTTTCATATTGGAATATCGTTTGCATTTTAATATAATTGGTAGTTACCGCTTTTTGTGTTAAATTACGCGACGTACGTTTGTGAACCAAGAACAGGAGACATTATGGGCAGTCAGCAAAAAGATAACGGGGCAAAATATGCATTGATCCTGGGCAGCAGCAGCGGCTTCGGTGCCGCCGCCGGCATTCGTCTGGCCGGGGAAGGATATCATATATTCGGGGTACACCTGGACCGCCGTGCCACCATGCCGTTGGTGGAAGAGACGATCGCGAAAATCAAAAGCGCCGGGGGAGAGGCTACTTTTTACAATGCCAATGCCGCCGATGATGAAAAACGTAAAGAAATCGTTGCCGATATCCGCCAGCGCCTGCCCCAGGGGCAATATGTCAAGATATTGATGCACAGCCTGGCCTTTGGTACGCTGAAACCATTTATCGACAGCAGCCCGGAAGATTCCCTTACCAAGGCCAACATTACCATGACGCTGGATGTGATGGCCCATTCGCTGATCTATTGGACCCAGGAACTCTACTGGCAGAATTTGCTGGGGCACGGATCGCGTATTTTTGCCATGACCAGCCACGGCAGCACCAGCGTGGTGCCGCATTATGGTGCGGTCTCTGCCGCCAAAGCCGCCCTGGAAGCGCATATTCGCCAACTGGCAATGGAACTGGGCAAGGCAGGGGTGACCGCCAATGCGCTGAAAGCCGGGGTGACGGAAACACCGGCGCTGAAGAAAATCCCCGGCAACCAGCGGATGATCGACACCGCCCTCTACCGCAACCCGGGCAAACGATTGACCACGCCGGAAGATGTGGCGGATGCGATTGTAGCCCTTTCCAGCATGAACGCGCAATGGATCAACGGCGACGTGATTGCGGTCGATAACGCCGAAAACGTGATGGACGGATAAGCAATATTAAATGACCTTTTCCGGAAATCACCATAAGAAAACAGTACTTATCGATGTTGACGGCGTTTTGCGAGATTTCATCGGGTCGCTCTCGGCGGTGTACCGCCGGGAGTATCCCGGGCATGTTATCAAACCCGTAGACTCACGCAAGTTAGAAGATTTTTACCCGATCGGCCGCGGTATTTATGAGTTTATGGACAATACCTTTGCCCGGGAGATCCTGGAAGATGCCCCGGTGTTTCCCGGCGCCGTTGAGGTGCTGCATCGCTGGGAAGATACCTTTGATATTGTTATTGCGACTGCCCAGCCGCCGGAAGGGCGCTATCCAACCCTGAGCTGGCTGGGGAAGCATCGTGTGCCCGCCAATTGTATTCATTTCACTTACCACAAACATCTTCTCGAAGGCTTCGCGCTTCTGGACGACTTCACCGATAATCTGGAAAATTTCGCTGCTTCCGGCCGCCTGGCGGTCTGCTTCGACCAGCCCTGGAATCGCCGCTGGAAAGGACCGCGGGTCAACACCGTCGAGGAATTCTTTCAGGTGGTAATGGATCATATTCGGGAAACAGAAATCGATGGTAATATTTTGCTGGCCTAGGGAAGGTTAATTTAACCAATCCCAAGCGATTGGGCATTGGCACATTGGCTTTTGGTTGTTGGTTATTGGCAAAGACCAAAGGCCAAAAACCAAAGACCAATAACCAAGGACCAAAAACCAAAAACCAATAACGTTCAAAAAAGGAGCAACACATGACTCAGCCTAAAAACGGCGACACCGTAAAAGTGCATTACACCGGCAAACTGGAAGACGGCACCGTCTTCGACTCTTCCCGCGAACGGGACCAGCCTCTGGAGTTTACCCTCGGGCAGGGAATGGTCATCCCCGGTTTCGAGAAAGCGGTGGCCGGCATGGCCGTCGGTGATCAGAAAGAGGTGACTCTGGAAGTGGATGAGGCCTATGGCCCTCATAATGAATCGCTGGTCGTAGAAGTATCGAAAGACAATCTCCCACCGGATATCCAGCCGGAACTCGGCGCAATGCTGCGGGTGCAGACCCCGGACGGCCAGGTGCTGGGCGTGCGCATCGTCGAGATCAACGACGACAGTATCAAGATCGACGGCAATCACGCTCTGGCGGGGGAGAAGCTGATCTTTGAGCTGGAGCTGGTAGAGATTTCCTAAGGTGGTATTTGCAGAGGGCAAAGGGCAAAGGGCAAAGGGCAAAGATAAGATTTCTGTTCTTGTGCCTGAATGCAAGACCAATGTACATTTCGGACCCTCCGCCCTCCGCCCACATCGAATACAAGAAAATCTTTAAAAAACATTGAACCGTTATGCGCACTTCATTAATTTGAGAAAAAAATAAACAAATTAACTGAAGGAGGTCGCTATGAAGATTACGGTTGTGGGCGCCGGTAATGTCGGCGCAACATTGGCCCAGCGAATTGCGGATATGGAGCTGGCGAACGAGTGTGTGCTGATTGATATCCTGGAAGGGATTCCTCAGGGCAAGGCGCTAGACATGTGGGAGTCGATGCCCTGCCGCGGCAGCGACTGCCGGATCACCGGTACCAATGATTACAAGGATACGGCCAATTCGGATATCGTTGTGATCACCGCCGGGCTGGCGCGCAAGCCGGGGATGTCCCGCGATGACCTGCTGAACAAGAATGTGGAGATCGTGAAGAGCGTGACCGCCCAGGTCGCCAAGCATTCTCCCAACAGCATATTGGTGATCGTCTCCAATCCCCTGGACGCCATGGTCTATACCGCCTTTAAAATTTCCGGATTTCCTCCGCAT
Source organism: Calditrichia bacterium (assembly GCA_020635015.1). Taxonomy (GTDB): domain Bacteria; phylum Calditrichota; class Calditrichia; order RBG-13-44-9; family J075; genus JACKAP01. The sequence goes on from JACKAP010000006.1 coordinate 189,789, forward strand.
CGGGTTTTCGGGATGGCCGGAGTGCTGGACACTGCTCGCTACCGCTCCTTTGTGGCGCTGGAACTGGGCGTCTCCACCAAGGATATTCAGGCATTGGTGCTGGGCGGCCACGGTGACACCATGGTGCCGCTGCCGCGTTATACCATGGTCGGCGGCATTCCTTTGCCCGAGTTGCTTAGTAACGAACGGATCGAAGCGATCGTTGAGCGCACCCGCAAAGGTGGCGGTGAGATCGTCAATCTGCTGAAAACCGGCAGTGCCTTTTACGCTACCTCTTCCGCTGTCATCGAGATGGTGGAGTCGATCGTAAAAGACAAAAAGCGTATCCTTCCCTGCGCCGCTTATCTGCAGGGCGAATACGGCTATAAGGACATATTTATGGGTGTGCCGATCAAGATCGGACGGAAAGGCGTGGAAAAGGTCTTCGAACTGAAGCTCAATGCCGCCGAAAAAGCCGCGCTGGAAAATTCTGCCAATGCGGTCAAGTCGTTGATAAAAGACGTCAAGCTGTCGTAATTTGATTAACCGTAGGGGCGAGTTACGGCTTGCCCCTACGGGTTTATAGGTCGGATCCCCTCCTCAGAAACAATTAAAACCAAAATGCTGTATCAGCCGTCGAAACGTCGCTGAAACCACTCGAATACCGAAAAATTTTCGTATTGCCTTCATGCCATTTAATCACTAAGTTCGCACTGTTTTATCATAAAAAATGTAATTTTGACGCCATTATACCCCGGAGGTGGCCCATGAGCGCACAGGTGCTTTCCGATGCCGACATCAAACTGAACACAGCCGATTATATTGCCCTGGAAGATAAATACGGGGCGCATAATTATCACCCGCTGGGAGTGGTCATCGCCCGGGGCCAAGGGCAGTGGGTCTGGGATGTCGAGGGGAAAAAATATATGGATTTTCTCTCGGCCTATTCGGCGGTCAACCAGGGGCACTGCCATCCGAAGATTATCCAGGCGTTGGTCGAACAGGCGCAGACCCTGACCCTGACCTCCCGGGCGTTCTATAACAGCGTGCTGGGAGCGTATGAAAAATATGTGACCGAATATTTCGGATATGACAAAGTATTGCCGATGAACACCGGCGTGGAAGGCGGTGAGACCGCTCTCAAATTAGCCCGCAAGTGGGCATATCTTAAAAAAGGAGTGCCGGAGAACAAGGCCAAGATCATCTTCGCCGAAGGTAATTTCCATGGCCGCACCCTGGCGATCATCTCCGCCTCGACCGATCCGGATTGCCGCAGCGGATTTGGTCCCTTCATGCCGGGTTATGAAATCATACCCTACAATAATATTGCCGCTTTGGAGAAAGCCCTGCAAGATCCGCATGTTGCCGCTTTCATGGTCGAGCCGATCCAGGGTGAAGCCGGGGTGATGGTGCCGGATGCCGGCTACCTGACCCGGGTGGCGGAACTGTGTAAAGCGCACAATGTGCTGCTGATCTGCGACGAGGTGCAGACCGGCCTGGCCCGTACCGGCAAGCTGCTGGCTGCGGATCATGAAAATGTGCGAGCGGATATCGTCATTCTGGGGAAGGCGCTCTCCGGGGGAGTACTGCCGGTATCGGCAGTGCTGGCGGATGACGAGATCATGCTCTGTATCAAGCCCGGGGAACATGGCTCCACCTTTGGGGGCAATCCCCTGGCCTGCCGGGTGGCGATGGCGGCGCTGGAAGTAATCAAGGAAGAAAAACTGGCGGAGAATTCCGAGCGTCTCGGCCGGCTCTTCCGGGCAGAGATGGAGAAGATTGCCGCGCGGGTGGATCTGGTGACTAAAGTGCGCGGCAAAGGCCTGCTCAACGCGATCGTAATCAAGCCGACTGCCAGCGGGAAGACCGCCTGGGACGTGTGTGTGGCGTTGAAGGAAAACGGACTGCTGGCCAAGCCGACCCATGGCGACATCATCCGCTTTGCCCCGCCGCTGATGATCACTGAGGAGGATGTTCATTGGGCATTGGAACGGATCGAGCAGGTGCTGGTGACTATCGAGTAGATTATATGTGCGATTATTTGCCACAGAGACACAGAGCGCACAGAGATTTTTCTGATTTGGTTCGAGTAAAAAAGGCAAAAAGCGATTATTGTCAGTTCTCTGTTACGCTGTGGCGATAAAGAGGAGTGTAGATGAGAATATTGATATCCGATAAATTATCCCCCAAATGCGCCGAGATTCTGCGCTCGGCCGGGCATGAGGTGGATGAAAAAACCGGCCTTTCTCCGGAAACGCTGAAAGGCATCATTGGCAAATACCACGGGCTGATCGTGCGCAGCGCCACCAAAGTGACGGCCGATCTGCTGGCGGCGGCGGACAAACTGAAGGTGATCGGCCGGGCGGGAACCGGGGTGGATAATGTCGACCTGGCTGCCGCCGGTGCCCGCAATATCGTGGTGATGAATACCCCCGGCGGGAACAGCAATGCGGTGGCCGAGCTGGCCCTGTGCCAGATGCTGGCCTTAGGTCGCGATCTGTATCGCGCCGTTCACTCTCTGAAGGAAAAGCGTTGGGAAAAAAAGCATTTCGAAGGCAGCGAAATTACTGGTAAAACGCTGGGAATCCTGGGATATGGGCGGGTCAGCCGCCTGCTGGCCGGAAAATGCCGCGCCCTCGGTATGACGGTGCTGTGCTACGATCCGAAAATCGCCAAAACCTTGTGCGACAGCGACGGGCTGGAAATTACTGATTCTTTAGAAATGGTGCTGGGCAAATCCGATTATCTTTCGGTACATCTGTCGAAGCGGAAAGATACGGTGAATTTTTTGGCACGCCCCCAGTTTGAGCAAATGAAGCGGGGCGCGTTTCTGGTCAATCTCTCCCGTGGAGGGATTGTCAGCGAAGCGGATCTGCTCTGGGCCCTGGAAGCGGGGATTATTGCCGGCGCAGCGCTGGATGTGTTCGTTAAAGAGCCACCGGAAGATTTTTCGCTGATCGAACATCCGCAAATCATTTGCACTCCCCATATCGGGGCCGCGTCGGCTGAATCTCAGGAGAACGTGGCGGTGCTGATCGCCGAGCAATTTGTGGATATGTTCGCCGGGCGGGGCATCCATAATCAGGTGAATGGATAAAGTAAACCGAAGCGCGCTTTCCGGCGTAAAAGTACTGATCGGCATCGACGCCGCGGAGAGGATGGCGAGATGTGAAGGGGTTGATGGGTGAATGGGTGGATGCGCGAAGGGTAGGGTCGCGACCCTACCCTACAACGGCCGTTTTTCCCCATCCGCCCATAAACCCATTCACAAAAAAGGCTGAAGTATTTCCGCTTGTCTTTGCCGGTGAAAACGTTTAAAATTGGCGGTAAACTATAAATTTAAATGGTGTGTGAGTTAATGGAAAAATTAGATTACGGGGATTGCTCGCAACGTCCGTTTTTCCCCATCCACCCATTAACCCATCAACAAAAATAAGGAGAATATACATGCTTACGGATAAGGATTATACTACGAAAGTCGGCCTGGCCCGGATGCTGGAGGGCGGGGTGATAATGGATGTCACCAATGCCGAACAGGCCAAAATTGCCGAGGATGCCGGTGCCGTGGCGGTGATGGCGCTGGAGCGAATCCCGGCGGATATCCGCTCTCAGGGCGGGGTGGCGCGGATGAGTAATCCCCTGCTGATCCGGGGAATCCAGGAAGCCGTATCCATCCCGGTGATGGCGAAATGTCGTATCGGCCACTTTGCCGAGGCGCAGGTGCTGGAATCGCTGGGCGTCGATTTTATCGATGAAAGCGAAGTACTGACACCGGCAGATGAAACGTATCATATCGATAAACTGAAATTCAAGATCCCCTTTGTCTGCGGCTGCCGGGAGATCGGCGAAGCCCTGCGCCGCATCTCCGAGGGCGCGGCGATGCTGCGCACCAAGGGCGAAGCCGGCAGCGGCAACATCGTCGAGGCGGTGCGGCACATGCGCAAGGTGCAGCAGGAGATTAAAAAGATCACCACCCTGGGCGATGAAGAGTTGGTCACCTACGCCAAGAACATCGGCGCCCCGGTGGAACTGGTGCGTTACGTTAAGGAAAACGGAAAGCTCCCGGTGCCTAATTTTGCCGCTGGCGGTATTGCCACTCCGGCCGATGCTTCGCTGATGATGCAACTGGGCGCGGAAGCAGTGTTTGTGGGCAGCGGCATCTTCAAGTCTGAGGATCCGGCAGAGCGGGCCCGGGCGATCGTGCTGGCCACCACCCATTACCTGGACTTCGACATCGTGGCCAAAGCCTCGGAAGGTCTGAAGGATGCCATGAAAGGGTTGGAAATTTCCGAAATCCCGGAAGATCAACTGCTGCAAAAACGCGGATGGTAACGGCAGTAGGAGCATTTGCGATAAACTCTAAAAAAGGGATCCGGAAGATATGAAAATCGGCGTGCTGGCGTTGCAGGGCGATTTCCAACGCCATCTGACCCGCCTGGGCGAGATCGGGGTCAAAGGAATAGCGGTGCGCAAGCCGGAAGCATTGAAAGACTGCCAGGGGTTGATTATCCCGGGAGGGGAGTCGACCACTCTGGTGAAATTGATGAAAAATATCGGGCTGTTCGAAGCCATCCCGGAATTTAACCGCCGCTGGCCGGTCTTCGGCACCTGCGCCGGGGCGATCCTGGTGAGCCGCGAGGTGAACAATCATCCGGTAGAGCCGCTGGGCCTGATGGACATCGCGGTACAGCGCAACGCCTACGGCCGGCAGATCGATTCGTTCGTGGAAGACGTCACGGTGAACCTTGCCGGCGCACCGCAGCGGATCGAGGCGGTATTTATCCGGGCGCCGCGCATTACCCGGATAGGGGAGGGGGTGGAGGTGCTCTCCCGCCGTAATGGCGACCTGATCTTCGTGGAAAGCGAGCGGGTGCTGGCAGCCACCTTCCATCCGGAACTGACCGCCAACCCGCTGGTGCATCAATATTTTGTGGCGAAGGTGCGGAAGACGCTTTGAGTAGGCAGCAAGGTGGGTACAAACCCGGGGCGGTACCCCGGGATGCATGTAAAATGTATTGCACCTTCGGTGCAAAAAAAAGCAGTAACATGAAATTTATTTTGATTTTAATACGTGCCGTTCAGGTGCCAGATGGTCACCGGCGCTCTCAAATGTGTATGCCTGCAAAACCCCGGCGCATTTCCGGGGTTTTGCAGGCATACACATTCTAAAAGCGCTTGACATCATCACCGAGGGCGCATAAATTGGGGGCGATCTTCAGGGCATGGTGACCCTGCTCTCGTGGGGAATTCCAGACCGGCGGTGACAGTCCGCGACTCTGTCCGGGGCATATCCGGCAGACTGAACCGGTGAAATTCCGGTACCGACGGTATAGTCCGGATGGGAGAAGATCGGTATTCCCGCTGCGAACCCGGGCTGTATCCCGTTCGCAAATACCTGCCTGCTGCCGGTTCGCTCGGCAGCTCCTCCCTTATTTTATCCCGAAGATCATTTCTGGCAACCAGCGAATACGGTATAGGAGATCGTGTTGAACAGTGATGCATTTATGGCGCGGGCGCTGGAACTGGCGCAAGCCGGGGAAGGCTACACCTCGCCCAATCCGATGGTCGGTGCAGTCATCGTCCGCGACGGGCGGATCATCGGCGAAGGTTTCCATGCCCGTCCGGGTGAGGCGCATGCCGAAGTCGCAGCCATCGAAAACACCCGGGAGCCGATCGCCGGAGCGGAGATGTATTGCAACCTCGAACCCTGCAGCCATTCCACACCGCATAAACGCACGCCCCCCTGCGCCGACCGCCTGATTCGCGAAAATATCCGCAAGCTGTATGTGGCGACGGTCGATCCCAACCCACACGTGAATGGCAGCGGCATTGCCGCGTTGCGCCGGGCCGGGATCGAGGTGGAGGTGGGATGCCTTTCTGAAAGAGCGTTGTGGTTAAATGAAACTTATTTTAAGTATATCCAAACCGGCCTGCCCTTCGTGCATCTGAAAATGGCCCTGTCGGTCGATGGGCGCATCGCTACCCGCTGCAGCGATTCGAAATGGATCACCGATGGGGAAGCCCGCCGCCAGGTGCATGAGTTGCGCCATCGCTATGATGCGGTTTTGGTGGGGCTTAACACCGTGCGCTCAGACGATCCGCAACTGACCGTACGTCTGACCTCCGGAAAGCAGCCCTGGCGGATTGTGCTGGATGAGCACCTGGAGATCCCGCCGGAGGCCAATCTGCTCCGGGGCGAACAGCGGGCAAAAACCCTGATCTTTACCACTCCGGCGCATGATCCGGCCCGCAGAGCCCGGATCGAGGCCGGCGGCACCGCGGTGCAAGTGGTGGCCGCCGATCCCCAGGGGTGGGTCGATCTGCCGGCGGTGCTCCGGGAACTGGGAAGCCGGGGGATCAGCTCCCTGCTGGTGGAGGGAGGTGCCGGGGTTTTTACCGGGTTCATCCGCCAGAGACTGTTCGATAAGCTATCGATATACATCGCCCCGATCATCATCGGTGCTGGCATTGAAGCCGTCGGGGACCTGGGGGTGCGCAAGATCTCCCAGGCGGTGCGGCTGCAGCATACCGTCTATCAGGTTGTCAATCAACAAATACGCGTCCAGGGCTATCGTAACCTGGAGGATACGTTTCGAACCTTAACCGGAAATGTGCCATGTTTACAGGAATTATCGAGGATCTCGGCAGCGTCGGCACGATAAGGCCGATCGACGGCGGAATCCGTTTTGAAATTAGCGCCGGGGAAGTGAGCGGCGATCTGAAGATCGGAGACTCTATCAGCGTCAATGGGGTCTGCTTGACGGTGGTGCAAACCGCCGGTCCGGTGTTTACCGTGGAGGCGGTCGGGGAGACCCTGGAGAAAACGACCCTGGGAACCCTGGAAGCCGGCGCCCGGGTCAATCTGGAACGGGCCATGGCCGGCAACGGGCGCTTTGGAGGGCACTTTGTGCAGGGGCATGTCAATGCCACGGCGTCGGTTACCCAATGGCTCCGGCGCGGGGAGAATTACTACCTGGAGATCGAGCTGCCTCCGGTGCTGCTGCCTTATGTGATCCTGGAGGGATCGATCGCCATCGAGGGGATCAGCCTGACCGTGGCGGCGTTGAACGGCCGGCGGGCCGGCATCAATATCATCCCGCATACTGCCAAAGTGACCAATTTACAGTACAAACAGCCCGGCGAGCGGGTAAATATCGAAGTGGATGTGATTGCCAAATACGTGGCCAATCTGCTCAAATACCCGGCACTGTTAAACTCAGAGGAGAAGTAAGTGAACAAATCCATGGATGTTCCCAATGGGCGGCATCAGGCATCGGTCTTTGTGAACGCCGAAGAGGCCATTGCCGCATTCCGGCGGGGAGAGATGTTGATCCTGATCGACGATGAAGATCGGGAAAACGAAGGCGATCTGGTGGTCGCCGCAGAACATGCCACGCCGGAAAATATCAATTTTATGGCTGTCCATGGCCGGGGGCTGGTGTGTGTCTCCATTACCCCGGCACGGGCAGAGGCGCTGGATCTGCCTCCGATGGTGCGGGATAATTCCGCCTTGCTGGGCACTGCCTTTACGGTCTCGGTCGATGCCGTGCATGGTACCACTACCGGAATCTCCGCCTTCGACCGTTCGGTGACGATCAAAACCCTGATCGATCCGGAAGCCCGGCCCAAAGATCTGGCCCGGCCGGGACATGTGTTTCCCCTGGTGGCCAATCCGGACGGGGTGCTGGCCCGGCCGGGACATACCGAGGCGGTGGTCGATCTGGCCCGGGCCGCTGGATGCGCTCCGGCCGGCGTGCTTTGCGAAATCCTCGATGATGACGGCAGTATGGCCCGGCTGCCCCGGCTGATCCGCCTGGCGGAACAGTTCAATCTGAAAATCGCCAGCGTGGGCGACCTGATCCAATACCGCCGGAAAAACGAGCGCTTGGTGCGCAAGCTCACCGACGTTCATCTCCCCAATGTGTATGGCGATTTTGACCTGCATTTCTATGAAAGCACCCTCAATTCCCGCGAGCATCATCTTGCGTTTTTAAAAGGAACGGTGGAGGCGGAAGAGCCGCTGCTGGTGCGGATCCATTCCGAATGCCTTACCGGCGACACCTTTGGCTCGCTGCGCTGTGATTGCGGTGCACAGTTGGAGGCCGCCCTGCAGCAGATCGAACAAGCCGGAAAGGGAGCGCTGCTCTATCTCAAGCAGGAAGGCCGCGGCATCGGGTTGGCGAATAAAATTCTGGCTTACAAGCTTCAGGATCAGGGAAAAGATACAGTGGAAGCCAATGAAGCGCTGGGTTTCAAAGCCGATTTGCGGGAATACTGGTTTGCGGCGCAGATGCTGCGCGATTTGGGGATTCGCCGGGTTCGCCTGCTGACCAACAATCCCCGCAAGGTTGCCGCGCTGGAACAGTACGGTATCACCGTCAGCGAGCGCATCCCGCTGGTGATCCATGCCAATCCGGCCAATGAGCGCTATCTTCGTACCAAAAAAGAAAAACTTGGCCATCTGATTGAGCATTAGGAAAGATAATACCGGATAAATCACTTTTATTCCCGGTGATCGCGAAGTAATATGTGAACCGTATTGGCTGTTGGTTATTGGTCGTTGGCAAAGAACCGGTTTAACCAAAAGCCAACAACCAAAAGCCAACAACCAAAAGCCAACAAGAAACAACCAATAACGATTTGCAAAATGCACTATACTTCGTCTACAGTGCACTTACACGGAAGGACAAACCATGCCCAAAGAAATCCAGGGAACCTTGAACGGTGAAGGCTATAAGATCGCCATTGTGGTGGGGAGATTCAATCAATTTATCTGCCGCAGTTTGCTGGACGGCGCCCTGGATTGCCTCCGCCGGCATGGGGTCGCGGAGGGGGATATCACCGTCTATTGGGTGCCCGGCGCGTTCGAGCTCCCCCTGGCGGCGCAAAAGGCGGCCGGCAGCGGTGAATTTGATGCGGTGCTGTGTTTAGGAGCCGTGATCCGGGGGGCGACGCCCCACTTTGATTTCGTCGCGTCCGTTGCCGCCAATGGCGCGGCCGGGGTGGCGATGCAGCACCAGCTGCCGGTGCTGTTCGGGGTCATCACCACCGACACCATCGAACAGGCCATCGAGCGGGCCGGCACCAAAGCCGGCAATAAGGGCTGGGATGCAGCCCAGGCCGCCATCGAAATGATCAGCTTGCTGCGCCAAATGTGATTAATGCCCGTCCCATGGATAAAAATAATCCCTGCTTGAGTAAGACAAATTATGTTGATATAATTAATCCGATTTTTAGCGAACGATTTGACTGTGAGGCCCGTTTTATCCAGAGGAAAAATATGCGTAAAGACCTTATCACGATCGGTTTTCTGATTTCGCTTGCTGTGAACCTATTTTCGCAGAGTGTCGATTTTCGGATCGATGTCAGCACCCATATGAACTCCGCCAATTACCTGGTCGCGAATGATGATACCCTCTTCGCGGCGACGTCCGGAGGACTGATCGTGTATGATATCGCCCGCCAGCAGCCGGAGCGTTATACGGTTGTCAACGGGATTTATGATCACCATCTGACAGCCATGACCCGCCACCGCAGCGGGCTGCTGATATTGGGATCTTTGTCGGGCAAGCTGAGCTTCCTGGATCTGGCGGAAAGCGCAGCGTCAAATGATGTCAATCTGGAAGGAGACCCGATTGTCGACGTGCTGGCGGTCGAAGATACCCTATGGGTGCTGTCACGAAATTTCGTCTCGGTTTATCTCTATAACAACGAGTTGGCGCGGTTTCAATTCCGGGAATCGTACCAGGAATTCGGTCAAAGTCTGGGCGAGTTTACCGCCCTGGCCTATGCCGGTCGCCGGATCTGGCTGGGCAATGCGGAAGGCCTGGTCAGCGCGCCGGCCAATTTTCTGGCGGTCAACTTATATGCCGAGGATAATTGGGATATCCAAACCACTGCCGACGGGCTGCCCAGCAACCGCATCAATGACATACTGGCGGATCCGGCAGGAGGGCAGCTTTATATCGCCACCGACCAGGGACTGTCCATTTATGATTTTAACGGCTTCAGCACGGTTACCGCCGGCCTCCCTTCCAATCGTCAGTTGCGTAAGATCGCCTTCCGCAACGGCACGCTTTACGCGGCCAATACGCAGGTTGTTTTTCAACTGGATGGCAGCACTTTCGGCGAATATGGGCGAATTTTTCATTCCTCGATTCTGGATCTGGAGGTGGATGCTGCGAACCGGGTCTGGGTCTCTATCGACAAACGAGGTCTGCAGAACCTGACCAGCGGCGACCATGTATACCTTGACGGCCCGTTGCATAATAACATCGGCGAGGTGCTGGTTGACAGACGCGGACGGGTGTGGTGCAGCGCCGGGGGCCTGGGCAATGTCAACCGTCAGGGCATCTTCGTGCTGACCGATCAAGGGTGGGTCAATCACCAGTTCTATGGAGGGATGAACGGCCGTTATCGCGATCTAAATTCCTCCAACCCGGTATTTGAAGATCAGGAAGGCAATATCTGGGTCGGTTCCTGGGGCGGTGGCATCGCTATCTTCGATCCCGAGTTGAACCTGCAGGCGATCAACCCGATTCCCGATACGGGCAGGGTCTGGGTTCGCTCTCTGTCGCGGGACGACACCATCTCCATCGCCTCGCCGCCGGAACTGCAAAGCCGGATATCGCCGGTGCTTTCGGCAGACGGGTTATCCAGTGTAATTACCGACATTTACTATGATTCCCGGCGGGGGTCGATCTGGCTGCTGAACTATTTCCCGACCAACGGCTTTCCGCTGATCGAATGCAAGGTGAATGCCTTTAGTGAGGCATTGTTCGACGATGCAGCCTGGGATTACTACAGCGGTCCTTTCGCCCGTAACGAAGTGCATAAAGTCCGCCAGGATCCTTTCGGCGATTATTGGGTGTCGACTTCGGAAGGCGTGGTGCAGCTGCGCCTGGCCGGCGATACGCTGCTATCAGCCAACTACCGGGAGGCGGATAACCTGAAATCCAACGCCACGACTTCTATCGGAACCGATGATGACGGCTACGTCTGGGTGGGGACCCGGGCCGGGCTGAATGCCATTCTGGGCGGCACCATTTTTGATTTTCGGGAAACCTACCAGCCGATAGGCCTGAACATCAATGATATCCATGTCGATTCGCGGAACAACAAGTGGTTTGCAACTGACAAAGGGCTCAGTATCCTGCTGTCCAGCGGCTCTCCCTTTGATCCGCGCAGTTGGATCGATATCGTGCCCCGCAACAGCAGCATCGATGCCGAGCAACTGGCCCTGCGCAATAGCCTGTTTCAGACCGATCTCCCGTCGGAAAACATCCTCAGCGTCTACCTGGATGAAAAAAACGGGGATGTCTATCTGGGTACGGACGCCGGGCTTGCAATCATTCGCAACAACCCCTTTGCCTCAACCTTTAACGATTATACCCGTCTGCAGGTCGGCCCCAATCCCTTTGTCCTCAACGGCGGCGGTTCCGGTATGCTGAACTTTTACAACCTGGTTCCCGGCAGTGAGGTAAAGATCTTGACCGCCAACGGGCAACTGATCCGTATTCTCTATCCGGATAATTTCGACGAGGTTCGCGGGGGACTGGCCCAATGGGATGGGAAAAATAGCGAAGGGAGGCTGGTGGCCAGCGGGGTCTATCTGTATTTGCTGATCAGTGAAGAAGGGCAGCATCAGGCCGGGAAGGTGCTGGTCATCCGAAAATAGAGAAAACCGTTTTTATCCAGTTAGCAAAATCTGAATCATGTCATACCACCAAAAAAGGGGCTCTGCAGCCCCTTTTTTGATTTGATTCCATCCGGCTGATAAACAACGCGTCGATCCCCGGACCGTTGGTGCGCCTGGCAATCAATCCTTGGAACTGCCGGAGATGATCAGCGCGCAAGCTGCCAGCCCCAGATCCTTCAGAAAATTGCCGGTTGCGGCCGGATCACCCTGGGTTGCGCCGGGGAAATGGACGGTGAGCGCAAAAATCAGCAACATCACTCCCAACAGCAAACTGCCGGTTTTGGCCATCTTGCCGGTGATGATACTGACCGCAGCGGCAATCAGCGCCAACCCGGTAATATATACCCAGATCACCCCGCCGGGAATCGGCACCATGCCGGCCATCGCCGGCCCGTTCATGAAGTGGAACAGGCCGAACACGCCCATGACCACCGCAAATACCATCCGGGGGATCTTTCCAGTTAATGCATTCATAGCATTCCTCCTTGTGTGATTGGTTTGGATCGCCGGGCGTTAAGCGTTAAGATGGTGGTTGCCCGTCCGGTCTTCCGGTCACATCGCCAAAAACCGCGGGTGCCGGCGTAACCGTTATCCGGAAAGATGTTACTAAAATTTGTCGATATAGACAATGCCTGAGGAAAGAGAGAGGGTAACTGCAAAAGAAATAATGGGAAAAGCTTTGTTTTGATCAATATCATTGGTTTGACGGATAGAAGTACTATATTAGATCATCAAACATAGTTGATATTTGTTAATTAAATACTTAAATTAAGCAGTGTATAAGTTTATGTGTTTGAACCGGCAACACCGCTATTAAAGCAGGCCATTTTCAGCTTACCCGGGAGGCAACATGCGTTTGGTCGTTATCTGGACAATCTTTTTCGCGTATATCGCCATCATATTGTACATTGTTTTCCAAACCGAAGATGATTTCGGAAACAACATTTTTTCCGATGTCCAGGTCGCTGACAGCCTGCTTGCCGATTCCAGCCTGATTGGGGCGCCGATGACCCAGGCCGACAGTTTGTTCTCCTTGATCGAGGACGCTCTGGAGAAGGGCGATCTTGACCGCGCCCGGGAACTGGCGAAGCTGCTGGAAGAAAAATATCCCGGCTCGACCAACTCCCAGGCAGCCCAGATCCTGATCGAAAACGCCGAGACCCACGGCGGCGATCTTGCCAATCGCCCTGCTTCGGGCAACGATGGCCAGCAACCGAAGGTGACACCGCAAACGCCCCCGCCCAATACTAAACCCCGGGCCACAACCCGCCGTTCATCGCCCCGAAATGAGGAACGGCTGGCTCAGGAACGTCTCCTGGCAAAAAACCAGCAGATCCTTGACGAAGCCCTTACCCGGATGCGCTCCGTGCGCAGCGAAACTCAAAATATTACCTGGTATTACAATAAGAATGTCTCCCACTATGTTTATAAAAATAGTTTCGAGGCTTATATCGGGCAAAGCGATGAAGGCGACCTCTGGCTGCGGCTGCGGATCTATTACAACGGGGAAAACGGCCTGAATATTCATACCTACGGGGTGTATGTCGATGACAAGGAATATACGATATCCACCCTCAACGGCAAGATGGAACGGGGCCGGGGACCGAAGGGGGCGTATGAATGGTTTGATAAGTATGTCTCCGCAAAAGAAATTGAGATGCTGCAGGAAATCATGAATGCCAAACGGGCCGCGCTCCGCTATATGGGCAAGACGGAAAACTGGGAACGAACCCTCACCGAAATGGAGAAACTGCGGATCAAGTACGTGATGGAAGCCTACCAGGCCATGCTCCTGCCCCGCAAATCCAATCAATCGATCGCGGCGCTTAAAAAGTAATCTGTCGGGATGAGTCGCAACTCGCTCCGAGTTGCGACTCATCCCGATCAACTATGCCCGTCCATCCACCCATCTACTCATAAATCCATCCCATTATTTATTTCCCTGAAATTCAACTTTATGACGTCTTTTTCGTTAAGTTTTTATATATTTAAGAGTACGCAAAAAATTGTAACGTAAGAGGAGATCTGATGAAGAAATTACATTTCGGCCTGATGCTGGCAGTGGCCGGGTTTATTGCCGGCTGTCAACAGGAGAGCTTCCGGGAGGTGGAGCGGTATACGATTGAGCAATTCATGAATACCACATCGATCCGCGGCAGCTCTTTTTCGCCGGACGGCGAGCGGATATTGTTTACCAGCGATCAATCCGGCGTCTTTAATGCCTATTCGATCCCGGTGGATGGCGGTGCCCCCACCCAGATCACCCGTTCCGACAGCAATTCGATTTACTCCGTGTCCTATTTCCCCGCGGATGAACGCATTCTTTATATGAGCGATAAAGGCGGAAACGAGATCTGGCATATTTACATGATCGATGAAGCCGGGAACAGCCGGGATCTGACCCCCTCCCCGGAAGCGCGCTCGACTTTTGTCGGCTGGAGCTTTGACAAGCAGAGCTTTTTTTACAATAGCAACCAGCGCGATCGCCGCTACATGGATCTTTATGAAATGCGGATCGAAGATTTCAGCACCGAGTTGATTTACCAGAATGACGAAGGCTATTCCCTGGGGAGCATTTCCAACGATAAGCGCTACCTGGCTTTTAATAAAACGATTACCCGGGATAATTCCGATATGTATTTATACGACCGGAACAACCGGGAAATGAAACATCTGTCGGCTCATGAAGGGGATATCAATTACTTTCCGGTAAGTTTCAGCAATGATAACGCCGTTTTGTATTTCCTGACCGACGAAGGCAGCGAGTTTACCTACCTTAAAAAGTATGATATCGCCAGCGGCGCTACCGAGGTCGTGGAAAAAACCAACTGGGATATCATGTACAGCTATTTCTCACGCAATGAGACCTACCGCGTCACCGGCATCAATAACGATTCCAAGACCGATATTAAGATTTATAAAACCGGCACCGGCGAACAAGTGAAGCTTCCCCGCCTGCCCGATGCTGATATTACCTCCCTGAATATTTCCGATGATGAAAAGCGCATGACCTTTTATGTTAACGGTTCCCGCTCGCCGAACAATCTCTACGTATACGATTTTTCCAGCGGGAAATATACCAAACTCACTGAATCAATGAATCCGGAGATCGCACCGGAGGATCTGGTGGAAGGGGAGGTGATCCGCTATAAGTCCTTCGACGGCCTGGAAATTCCGTCCATCCTGTATAAACCGCATTTGAAGCCGGGGGATAAAGCCCCCGCTCTGGTTTGGGTGCATGGCGGCCCGGGCGGCCAATCGCGGATCGGGTATAATCCCCTCATCCAGTATCTGGTGAATCATGGCTATACGGTACTGGCGGTAAACAACCGGGGCAGTTCCGGATACGGCAAGACCTTCTTCCAACTGGATGACCGCAAGCACGGTCAGGACGATCTGGCGGATTGCGTGCAGGCGAAAACCTTTTTGAAGGAAACCGGTTATGTCGATGAGGATAAGATCGGCATCATTGGGGGCAGCTATGGCGGGTATATGGTACTGGCCGCCCTGGCGTTCCAGCCGGATGCCTTTAGCCTGGGCGTGGATATCTTCGGCGTGGCCAACTGGCTGCGCACCCTGCAGAGCATCCCCCCCTGGTGGGAGGCCTACCGGGAAGCGCTTTATAAGGAGATGGGCAATCCGGAAACCGACGAGGCATATCTGCGCAGTATCTCCCCGCTGTTTCATGCCGGGCAGATCAGCAAACCGCTGCTGGTGCTGCAGGGCGCCAACGACCCCCGGGTGCTGAAAGTGGAGTCGGATGAGATTGTCGAGGCGGTGCGCCAAAACAATGTGCCGGTGGAATATATTGTCTTCGATGATGAAGGCCACGGGTTCAGCAAAAAGAATAACCGCATCACCGGCTACAAGGCCATCCTGACCTTCCTGGACCAGCATTTCGGGCGGGAAGCGGGGTTGGAGATTGAAAAGGATAAGCAATAATGGTAGAAAAAATGTAGAAGTCGAGGAGAAATTCAGAAATGCGAAGCAGGTTTCAGTGGATATGGCCGTGGTTGTTAGT
Source organism: Calditrichia bacterium (assembly GCA_020635015.1). Classification (GTDB taxonomy): domain Bacteria; phylum Calditrichota; class Calditrichia; order RBG-13-44-9; family J075; genus JACKAP01. The sequence continues at coordinate 205,487 of JACKAP010000006.1, forward strand.
AATTGGATGGTGTTTTCAAGGATGTGATTTTAAAGCCGATGGAGATGATGCGGGTGTGATCTACCGCTATCGCGGCGATCTGCAAAACAGCGGGGTGATGCGCGGCCAGGCGGCGGTGCGGCAGATCAGCGGCGAGAAGTGGAAATTTTCTACCGGAGAGTGGATCATATCCTCGCCGCAGATGGTCGGCGAGCGGATTTACGTCGGCAGTGTCAACGGCTGGTTTTACTGTCTGGACCCCGCCGGGAAGGAGATCTGGAAACTGAATGCCAATGCCGGCGGCGGCATCTACAGCACCCCGCTGATCCGGGATGGGGTCGCTTATTTTGGCACGATGGACAGCCGATTTTTTGCCGTGGATATTGCTGCCGGGGGCAAAGAAAAATGGCGCCTGAAATTGGATGAGGAGGTCTACGCCTCGGCGGCGATGGTGGATCATACACTCTATTTCGGCGGGGTAGGGGGGACTTTTTATGCCATGGATGCGGCTACCGGTGCGATCCAATGGCGCTTCGATACCGCGTCCAAGATTTACTCCTCCCCGGCGATTGCGGAGAATATCGCTTATTTCGGCACTCATAGCGGTATTCTTTACGCCGTGGATCTTCAAACCGGCCGGGAGGTGTGGAAATTCGAGGTAGAAGACGATCATGATATCCGGCAGATACTATCCTCACCGGCGATCGCCAACGGTATGATTTATTTTGGATGCATGAATGGCCGGGTGTACGCACTGGATCTGAAAACCGGCGAAAAAAAATGGGCTTTTGAGACGTCCCCTTCGGTTTCTTCCTCGCCGGCGGTCAGCGGCGGAACGGTCTATATCGGGGGATGGGATAAGCAGATTTATGCGCTGGATGGTCAGTCCGGCGCGGTCAAATGGCAATATGCCGCCCGGGACGCCGTGCTGGGATCGCCGTCAATCGCCGGCGATATGCTTTACGTCGGGGCCCGCGACGGCTATCTCTATGCCCTGGATCGTGAAACCGGTCGGCTGGCCTGGGAATTCCAGACCGAAGGATCGGTGGCCTGCACGCCGCTGGTGCATAATGGGGTGGTGTATTTCGGGAGCCGGGATAAACATCTGTACGCGGTGCAGTAGCCTTTGCCGGCAGATTACTCCTGAAAATGATGCCGGATAATCTTCGCCTCCTTCATAAAAACCACATCTTCTCCGATGTTGGTGGCCAGGTCGCCCACCCGCTCCAGAAAACGGGCGATGCGGGCCACGGCGAACCCCTGCTCCAGATTCTTGGGGGTCTTTTTCAATTCCTGCATGGTGGCTTCGAGGATGCGGTTGTATAAGGCATCAACCTCTTCATCGGCTTTGCAGACCTTCCGGGCGAGGTCGGTGTCCTGATGAATGAAGGCGCTGACCGCATCGTGGAGCATTTTGCAGGCCAGTTCGCTCATCGGGTAAATTTCATCGCTGGATTTTGGCATCGGTTTATCGCCGAATTGCAGTACCGTCTTGGAGATATTCACCGCATGGTCGCCGATCCGTTCCAGATCGTTGTTCATCTTCAAGCCGCTGATGATGAAACGCAGATCGATCGCCACCGGCTGCTGCAGCGCCAGCAAGGTGAGGATCTGGTCCTCGATGTTGACCTCCATGCGGTCGATCTCCTGGTCGGACTCGATTACCCGCCGGGCCAGGTCCAGATCACGCTTCTGAAATGCGTTGACCGCCTGGCGGATATTATGCTCGGCCTCATTGGCCAGAAAAATCAAATCCTTCTTAATCGCTTCCAAAAGCTGTTGAAATTTTTCTTTCATAGTATTTATCCCGCAAATATAGTCTGGTTTAATGTAATCAATTCATCGCTTATCCGAAACGGCCGGTAATATAATCTTCGGTCATTTTGACGGTCGGATTGGTAAAAATTCGCTTGGTGCTGTCCATTTCGACCATCTCGCCCAGCATCATGAACGCCGTATAGTCGGATATCCGCGCGGCCTGCTGCATGTTGTGGGTGACGATGACAATGGTATAGTCTTTCTTCAACTCGTTGATCGTCTCCTCGATCTTGCCGGTGGAGATCGGGTCCAGCGCCGATGCCGGTTCATCCATCAGAATGATCTCCGGCTTGTTCGCCAAGGTGCGGGCGATGCATAGCCGCTGCTGCTGTCCGCCGGACAGATCCAGCGCCGATGCGTCAAGACGGTCCTTTACTTCCCGCCAGAGATCCGCTTGCTTCAGCGAAGAGACGACGATCTCTTCCAACTCATCCTTTCCGGTGATGCCGTTGACTTTCGGGCCAAAGGTAACATTCTCCCGGATGGTCATCGGAAAGGGGTTGGATTTCTGAAATACCATGCCGACATTCTTGCGCAGCTCCTCCAGGCGGATCTTGGAATCGTACACATCTTCTCCATCAATCAATACCTTGCCGGTCAGGTAGGCGCCGGCTATCAGGTCGTTCATGCGGTTGAAGCAGCGCAGCAGGGTAGACTTGCCGCAGCCGGAAGGCCCGATAAAGGCGGTGACTTTTTTGTCCGGTATCTGAATATTGATGTTCTTCAGGGCGTGCGCCTCAGGATTGTAATAAAAGTCCAGGCGCTGCGTTTCAATCACGATCCGCTCATTGGCGAGAAACGGTTTCGCCGCGGGGATTTCTTGGGGTTCGGTTGGTGTTGTCACAGCAATATCCTCTTGAATATTGACCATTTCGCTATCCTTTAGAAGGTTGAGGTCTTGAATTTTTTCCTTAAATTATTGCGGATGTAGATCGCGATGATGTTCAGCAGCACCACGATCACGATCAGCAGCAGGGCGGTGCTGTACACCATCGGTTTGGCAGCCTCGACGTTGGGCGATTGGAATCCGACGTCGTAGATATGGAATCCCAGGTGCATGAACTTGCGGTCGAGGTGGAGAAACGGGAAAGTGGTATCCAGCGCCAGGGTGGGGGCCAGCTTCACCACTCCGGTGATCATCAGCGGCGCTACTTCTCCGGCGCCGCGGCTGATCGCCAGAATCAGGCCGGTCAGAATGCCGGGCATGGCGTTGGGCAGCACCACCTTGCGGATCATCTGCCAGCGGGTGGAGCCGAGGGCCAGTGCGCCCTCTTTGTTGGCCCGCGGCACTGCCAGGAGACCCTCTTCAGTAGCGACTACCACCACCGGCAAAGTGAGCAGGGCCAGGGTGAGGGAGGCCCAGAGGATTCCCCCGGTGCCGAAAGTCGGTTCCGGCAGCTTGTTGCTGAAAAAGAGCTGGTCGATCGAACCCCCGACAAAGTAGATGAAGAATCCCAGACCGAAGACCCCAAAGACGATCGACGGCACCCCGGCCAGGTTGTTCACCGACATGCGGATCAGGCGGGTGACCGGGCCCTGCCGGGCGTATTCATTGAGGTAGATCGCCGCCATCACACCGAACGGCACCACCGCGATCGACATTAGCAGCACCATCACCACCGTGCCGAAGATGGCCGGGAAGACCCCCCCTTCGGTGTTGGATTCCCGGGGATCGTCGGCGACGAATTCCCACAGCTTTCCGGCGTAATGCCAACTTTTAGCGAAGACGCCCATCTGGTTCGGGCGGAAAAATCGTACCACTTCCGAGAGATGCAGTTCCTTCTCCTCCCCTGCGGCGGTGCGCACGGTCAGGTAAATTCCCCGCTCTTCAAGATACAGTTTTTCATACTTTTCGGTCAATGCCTGGTATGCATCGGCGATCTCCTGCTCCAACTGCTCCGCTGAGCGGCGCATCTCCTCCAATTGTTGCAGGCCTTCGTCCGTGCGCCCTTCCGGCGATATCTCCAACAGGGAAATCTCCCGCTGCAGCCGGGTCAGCGGTTCGCTGAGTTCGGTCATGGCTTCCTGGGTCTCGCGCAGTTGTTCCCGCTTCTCCCGGGCCAGCCGGTAAGCCTGGCGGGCTTTCGTATACAGTTCGGGATGGTCGGCGCCATATTGCTCGTCGCCGCTGTGAACCGCTTCGATAAAACCGTAAAAATTGCCATATTCCAGGCGCTCGAAGGTCACTGCGTTTTCCGGATATGCCTGTTCGGTGATATTTTTATCGCGGATCCAGGTAAAATCCATGCCGTAGAGGTCGCGATTGCCGATCTTCAGCTGAGTTTGCTTCACCGGGATCTTATGACCGTCGGCATCAAGCTGGATGGCATCCTCCTGGGCCCACAGTTCGCCCAGGTAGGTCTCATCTCCGGAGGTGGTGATCTGCACCAGATCCCCGGGCCAGAAAAAGCTCAGCCCCCGGCTCAGAATGACGGCGATGATCCAGGTTACCATCCCCAGGGCAACCACCAGCCCCAGGCCGGAAGCGAAAATGTAGGGATCGCCTTTTTGTTTGAAATAGCTGATTCGTCTGCTCATGGGTTTTACCGTATCATATTCAATAGAAAATCAAAATTCGTGTAAATTGTGCATGGGTTGATGGGTGTATGGGTGTATGAGTTAAAACTTTTTGGTAGTTTCCCATTCACCCATTAACTCATCCACCCACTCAAAACCGCGCATATTTCTTTCTCAACCGCTCCCCGATCATCGAGGAGACCGTATTAATCACGAAGGTAAAAACAAACAGCAGCAGGGCGGTGAAGAACAGCACCCGGTAGAGGGTGCCGCCGACCGGCGCTTCGGGAATCTCCACTGCGATGCAGGCGCTCATTGCCCGGAAACCGTTGAAGGGGTTGAGATCGAGGATCGGGGTGTTGCCGGTGGCCATCAGCACGATCATCGTTTCCCCGACTGCCCGCCCCAGCCCCAGCATGGTGGCGGCAAAGATCCCTCCGGATGCCGCGGGCAGGATCACCCGGCGCACGGTCTGCCAGCGCGAGGCCCCCAGCGCCAGCGACGCCGAGGATAGGGATTCCGGCACGTTGGTCAGGGCATCCTCCGCCATGGTGAAGATAATCGGGATTACCGCAAATCCCAGGGCAAATCCGACCACCAGACTGTTGCGCGTCTCGTACGTCACGCCAAGGTTGGTGAAGATCCACTGCTGGAAATTGGCGCCGAAGAACACCGCTTCAATCGTCGGTCCCAGCCATATTGAAATCGCGATGGCCAGGCTCACGACCGGTATCAGCAGAGCCAACTCCGTTCCCGGCTTCAGGCGGGTGCGGTGATGCTCCGGCACCATCCGCCAGATCAGCACCGCCAGGATGAATACCACCGGGAGAAATATAAAAACCGAGAGGAACCCCATCAGGTATTCTTCGAAGAGCGGCGAGAAATACAGGCCGGCCAGGAACCCGATCACCACGCTGGGCAGGGCCGCCATGATCTCCACCGTCGGCTTGATGGCCCGGGCCAGCCAGTGCGGAGAGAACTGCGAGACGTAGATCGCCGCCATAATGGCGATGGGCACCGAAAACAGCATGGCGTAGAGGGTGCCTTTCAAGGTGCCGAAGATCAGCGGGATCAGGCTCAGCTTCGGCTCAAACTCATCGCTGCCGCCGGTCGATTGCCACACAAACTCCGGCTGGGGGTATCCTTCGTACCACACCTTTCCGAACAGGCCCTGAAAGGTGGATTCCGGGTGCGGATCATTTAGTTGAAACAAGGTAAACTGACGTTGTCCGTCAACTGCGATGATGCCGTTGGATTTGGGAGTTAGCCCGGCAGCCTGGATCGGGAAATCGCTTGCCCGGAAGTTCAGCTCGGTCTGGCCGGTGGTGGCATAGTGCAGTTTGACGTTGCCTTTATTATCGACGGTTAAAAAATTGCGGTTGCGCGAGGAGGTATATATCTGGGTCACCGGCGCGGGATGAGATTCGAAGCGGTGAATTTGGGTGAATTTTAACCAGTTGGCCGGGGTACGCACCGGAAACCAACTCTCTACCGCACCCTGATTATCGCCGATCACCAGCGCCTGATCACCCAGCAAATACTGCAAGCTGCTGATGGCATTCTGGGTGCTTTTCCAGGTGTCTTTCAGTTCCGGCGACTCAAAATCGTCTAGCTTAAACCAGAACAGATCGCCGCTCTGGGTGCCGGCGATGAAATTGTCGCCGCCATGGCTCAGGGTCATGGCAGTAACGGTCAAGTTTTGAAAATAATCTTGTAACGTGTGCTGATAGGTCTCTTCATCATCCGCATCGTAAATTCGGAGATGAATATTACCGACATGATCTTTCCATGCCCAGAAGCGGGAGAGGTCTTCGTTCTGCACGAATGCCAACTGTTCGATGTGGTTGGGAATGCTATCTCCCGCCGACTCCGCGGTCCAGGTTTCCTCGATATCCAGCGAGGGCACAATTACCCGCCCGGAATCGCTGAAAACGGCCGTCATGGAAATCTCGGCGGTGATCACCCGCCCGGAGTCGCTGCCGGCGGCAAACACATCTCTCCCCAGGCTGCCTCTGGCAGCGCTAAGCAGCTTTTCCCCTTCCCCAAGGGGAAGTTTCTCTGCCAGTACCAGGCTGCCGTCGGAAATGTGGTAAAAATTTAACCGGCCGGCCTGATCCAGGGTGTAAAAAATTTCCATGTACGAATCGCTGCCGGTCAACAGCACCTGGTTGCCGGTATCGGTGACCGGGTAGCTGAGAAGGTGCTTCAGCGAGGCATTCTGTCCCAGGGGGAGACTTTGGTAAACCAGGAAGAGCAGGATCGCCAGGATGCTGACGATGATCCCGTATCCCCCGGCAGTGATAAAGCGTTTCGCCCAGCGGTCGGCGCGGTAAACGCTTTCATAATGTTGCTGCTTGGTGTCATTCTGTTCCATTATACCTTCATCCTTCAGACATTACGGACCGGCTGGCGCCGATAAAATTTGGGCAGACCGAAAGATCTGCCCAAAAAATTGCTGCTTAATTTGCGCTTAGTCAAGCTTTTTCAACTCTTCCATCACCACTTCATAGGGCAGGGGCAGGTAGCCGTCTTTCACCACCACTTCCTGGCCTTCGTAGCTGAACACATACTTCAGGAACTCTTTCATCAACGGATCCAGCGGCTTGTTGGGGGTTTTGACGATATAGAGATAGAGATAGCGCGACAGGGGATAGTCGTTGGAAATCACATTGTCATAGGAACCGTCAAAACAGGTTTGACCCGCTTCTTCCGCCAGGGAGACCACTTTTACCCCGGAAGTCTTGTAGCCGATGCCGCTGTATCCGATGGCGAATTTATCCTCGGTAACTCCCTGCACCACGGATGCGGAACCGGGCTGCTCTTTTACTGCGTCTTTATAGTCGCCCTTCTTCAGCACGTGATCCTTAAAGAATCCGTAGGTACCGCTGGCGGAGTTACGGCCGAACACCCGGATCGGCTGATTGGCCCAGGCACCGCTCAGACCCAGGTCTCCCCAGGTAACGATGTCTTTCTCATAACCGCGCTTACGGGTCTTGGAAAAGATTGCGTCAGCCTGTTCCAGAGTGAGGCAGTCGATCGGATTGTCCTTCTGCACGAAGATCGCCAGGGCATCCAGCGAGGTGCGGACCTCGGTCGGCTTGAACCCGTATTTTTTCTCGAAAGCGTCGATCTCTTTCGATTTCATCGGGCGCGACATCGGGCCGAATTGGGCGGTGCCTTCGATCAGCGCCGGGGGGGCGGTAGAGGAGCCCTTGCCTTCGATCTGGATATTCACCAGCGGGTAGTGCTTACGGAAGCCTTCCAGCCACAGCGACATCAGGTTGTTCATGGTGTCGGAACCGATGCTGTTGGCGTTCCCGGAAATCCCGCTGGTCTTTTTGTATTTCGGGATCCGTGAATCCACTTCCGTCTTCTGCGCAAAAGCGATCTGCGCGGTCACAAAAAACAACAGCGTTACGACAGTTAACTTCTTAATAAAACCAGACAACATTTGTATCTCCTTTGTTTAAATTGAGTGCCGGAAATTACCGTCTCAATGTTTCAATCCTGTTACAATTCGGTTAAATGAGCAAGGAATTATTACAGGTTAATGGTCAATTGGCTGCGCACTTTCAGCGCCGAATCCAGCTCATCCGCTGCCGGTTGATCGATCTCACCGTTCACCTGCAGGCGGGCATTCTTACCGAAATACACCGCCGGCCCAAAGCGGAAATACATCACTTCATCATTATCTAAATCGGTGTTGGGATCGACGTTGCTCACCCCGGCAGCCAGTTCGAAGGCGTCGATGCCGCCCAGGTTCTGCAGCGGGGTCTTCAGTTTGGACTTCCAACGGGCGGTGACATCGAAGAGCTGGAAGCTGATATCTTCGCTGCTGCCGAGAAAATCTTTGCTGAAGCTACCCAGCGCCAGGCCGCCTTCGATATCGAAGCCGGAGGGAAGGTAGACGCCGAAGTCCGGTGCTATCACCGTAACGCTGCCGGTATTGTCAACATCCCCGATCTGGTTGCCCAGGCTGTTCATGACCCCGGAGACGCCGAACTGCAGCGCTTTGCCGGCGGCCAGATTGACCCGCCCGGAGAGCATCTTGCCATTGTTGACCACATCGCCTTTGGTCCTGCCGGCATCTTCCCGGCCGCCTTCGCCGGCGCCGTTGGAATAATTAGCGGCGAAGTTTACATTGTCACCGATCTTCCCCCCGAACTCCAGCCCGACATGACGGGCGGAAAGGTAGCTATCGGCCAGGAATTCCGCTGCGGCGCTGCGTTCCACCAGCAACAGGCTGCCGGAGGAGCGTAACTCTTCCCGCCATACCGGCACCTTAAACTGGCCGAAGCGCAGATAGTGATGCTTAAGGATCTTGACCTTGGCTTCCGCGTCTTTCAGATTCGGGCTGTTATCGCGCACTTCGATCTGGAATTTTGCCGATACATTATCGTTCAAGTGGGAGGAAATCTGGAAGCGGCCACGGCGGATCCGGAAGCCGTTGTTGGTTCTGGCGGCATCCGATTCCGTGTCATTGTCAAACAGATGCTGTACCTGAACCCGTCCGGTGAGATCCCAGCTTTTCGATTTGGGAGCACTGACTTCCTGAGCCAATCCGCTCAGACTGAGAAACATAAGCAACATAACTGCTATCAACACATTCGCAAATTTCATCTTCGACCTCATAAGTTATGGTTTTTAGTGTGACCCCAATCACATTTTTGGAGCCGATGTTAAAAACGTTGCCAGTTTACCTCAGCAATGTTACAAATCGGTTACAGCTAAATTTCGATTGCGTTTTATTGTGAAAATTTTACTATTTTAAGTCGGAATGAAGTTTACGGTTTTCGAAAGTTGGTAACGCTTCATGCCCCTGGGGCGGAATAATTTGGAAATAAGCATGGTTGGTTGCCGGACCTTCGCAAACATTGTCATGGGAAATCTGCTGTTCCTGAGCATTGGGCTTGCTCAGGGTAGCTTCCCCGACCTCCCGGCAGCGCTGGATGCCATCTCCGGCGCTGAGATCCGCCGTCATATCGAATACCTGGGCAGCGATGAACTGGCTGGCCGGGCCACCGGCAGTCCCGGGGAACGGGCGGCAGCGGAATATATCGCCTCCCATTTGCAGCACCTCGGCCTGGCTTTTCCCGAAAAGCTGGAAAGCTATTTCCAGCGGGTGCCGATGCACGGCAGCATCCCCCTGGCGGAATCCCGGCTGCGTTTGTTCTTGGCGGACAAAGTGCGCGATTTCGAACTCGGCGAGGATTATCTGCTGTTTAAGTCCGGCGCCCAGACCTATGTGCCGCAGCCGGTTCCCCTGGTTTTTGCCGGGTACGGCATCGTGGCGCCGGAATTCGACTACAACGACTATCAGAACCTGGCGGTGGAGGGGAAAATTGTGGTTTACTTCTCCGGAGAACCCCGGTCAAATGATCCGCAATATTTCGCCGGTGGGGCGGAGACGATTTACGCCTCTCCCGAGGCGAAGGCGCGGCTGGCCATCTCCCGGGGGTCGCTGGGGAGCATTCTGATCCCGCTGCCGGAAGCGTCGGAGGCAGGCTTCTGGCAAAACCGGCGCCGCGAGTTCGCCTTCGAAGAAATCACCCTGGCGTATGCCGCCAGCAGCCACCTGAACGTGATGCTCAATCCCGCCGCCGCGCCGGCACTGTTCCAGGGTGCGCCCTTTTCCTTCTCTGCAGTACTGGAAATGGCCGCGGCTCAGAAGCTGGTCAGCTTTCCGCTGGCGGCGTCGCTTTCTTTCAAAGGTGAATTTATCCAGCGGGATTTTACTGCCAGCAATGTGATCGGAGTGCTGCCGGGCAGCGATCCGAAGCTGAGTGACAGCTATCTGATCATGAGCGCTCATTACGACCATCTGGGGGTAGGGGAGAAGGTGAAGGGCGACTCGATCTATAATGGGGTGTTTGACAATGCCGCCGGCGCGGCCGCATTGCTGGAGATTGCCCGGGCGTTCAGCGAATTTCCCACCGCTCCGCCCCGCACGATTATTTTTCTGTTTCTGACCGGCGAAGAAAAAGGGCTGCTGGGATCGCGCTACTACCTCGATAACCCGGTGCAGCCGCTTTATAAAACCATCGCTAATGTGAATATCGACGGGCTGGCGATGTTTGATACATTTAATGATATTGTGGGCATTGGCGCCGAGCTGTCTACCCTGGGAGACGATCTCCGGGAAGCCGCGTCGATCAACGGCCTGGCGGTGTCGCCCCTGCCGGCAGAATTCACCTGGCAGGCTTCTTTTGCCCGCTCCGACCAGATTGCTTTTGCCCAGGCGGGGATTCCCTCCCTGCTAACCCTGGAAGGGCTAGATTACCGCCACAGCGATCGCGATTCGGCCCTGGCCCGGGTGTTGCACTGGAACCGCACGATCTATCATACCCCGTTTGACGATCTGCAGCAGCCGATCGATGAGGAGGCGATGGCTCAGCATGCCCGGCTGATATTCACCCTCTGCCGGCTGCTGGCCGATAGGGGCAAGTCGCCGGAATGGCATCCCGGGGCCCCCTATTTATATGAACGATTACAATCGATTGCGGAGAAGAAATGAGCCGGCATCTGACTCTGATCATCCTGGCCGCCGGGATTCTGGCGCTGACCTGCGGAAGTTGCGGGGGCATTCGACAGCAGCAAACACCCGCCATCATCCGGATCAAGGGTTCCGATACGATGGTGCTGTTGACCCGCCGCTGGGCAGCCGATTATATGCGGCAAAATCCCGGGGTCTCCATCTATGCCGAAGGCGGGGGATCGGGTACCGGGATCAGGGCCCTGATTGAAGGCAGTGCGGATATCGCCGCGGCCTCACGCACCCTGACCCCGCAGGAAAGCAAACAATTGGCGCGTTTGCACCGTTCGGTCGGCATCAGCTACCTGGTGGCGAAAGATGCGCTGAGCGTGTATGTTCATCCCGATAACCCGGTGAAAGATCTGACCCTGAAACAGTTGAAGGAAATTTTCGGTGGAACCGTCGTCAATTGGTCGGAGGTCGGGGGGCTGGATGCGCCCATCATGGTACTGATCCGTCCGCCGAATTCCGGTACCTATCTGTACTTTCAGGAACATATCCTGGAAGAAGCAGATTATAGTGCGGCTGCGACGGTGGCGCCCACCACGGCGGCAGTCGTAGCCGCAATATCACATCAGAGCAATGCAATCGGGTATGGTGGGATCGCCTATGGCGACAGCATTTATCATTGCCGGATCAATGGGATTCCGCCTACAGAATCCTCGGTACGCTATGATCTTTACCCCCTGACCCGATATCTATACCTCTATACCGTCGATAAACCGCGGGGGGCGAAACAGCGCTTCCTGAACTGGGTTCTGAAGAAAGAAGGGCAGGAAATTGTTAGAGAAACCGGTTATTTTCCGCTGTGGCAGGAAGAGTAGATGAGCGATAAGCTTTAAAGTTATAATACTTAGATTGTTCTTGGTCATTGGTTCTGTTTATCCACCAACCAACAACCAACAACCAACAACCAACAACCAACAACCCTACCGCCAATCCTTCCACTCAAATCCACTCTCCACCACCGACTCCAGGCTGTCCGGCAGTGCTGAAAAAAAATCCAGTCCGGTGAAGGCTTCCACGGAATCGACCGGTACCGCCAGTTGACGGAGGGTGCGTTTGGTGGGAGCATTTTCCATCAAAAAACCTATGGCTTTCACTTCCGGGGTTTGCCGGTCCAGCACGACCCGGAAGAAATATTCCGGCACCGCCACCCGGTTGCGGCCGATCATGCGGATACGCTGCTTGAAGACCGGTCCGCTAACCACATAAAGCGATTTGCTGCTGCTGGCCCAGTCTTTGATTAGCGAATCCAGCGCTACCCAGGTCTCCCGCTGAAAGCGGGGGTTGCGTGGGCTGACGGTGCTGATCAGGAAGGACTGGGTGATCGCGCTGTTGGCCCAATTCATGTGTAAGACCGGTACCAGCGGCCCTTTTACAAAACCGGAACGGCGGAAATCGCTTTCCTCGGCGGTCACATCGAGCAGTAGGGGATCGGCCCGGAAGCTGTCTGAGGGCACCGCCAGACCGGGCTGATCAGCCAGTGCCCGGCTCAGGTGGTACATCACCCAATCCGGCTGTAAGGTACGCACGTTGTAATTCATGCTGTAATAAGCGTGCTCCACCAGAGCATTCACTGGCGCTCCCTCGGGGTATCCGGGGAAATCGCTTGTCGCCACCTTCGGCGTATCGGCGAAGAAAGCGGAAATGCTTTCCTCCATTTCAGATCTGTAAAGGAAAAGCAAGACGAGTGCTGCGCCGAATAGCATGAGGAATATAAATAGAGCGATTTTTTTCATTGACCTTCTCCTATTTAAAGGATAAAGGTTAAAGGATGAAGGATGAAGGTAAGCGACTCAAACCAAAATCTTAGATAAACGCTGTGGCCTCTGTGGCAGAAGCATTATGTCATATTAAATCCATCGCGAATCTCACTGCTCAAGGTATGCAGATTTTGCTGTATTTCGCCATAGTTTTTCTCCAACGGCGCCAGGCGTTTCTGCTCCTGCTCGACAAAATCGTAGAAGCCCAGGAAGCTGCGGTCGATATCCTCGTAGATAATGCGCAGTTTGCCGGTCAGCTTTTCGCGCAGTTCACTTTCGAACTGCCGGCGGCCCTTCTCCAGGCCGGCGCGGAAATCGCGCTTGATTTTCCCGCGCTTGAACACCAGCATCCCGGCGGCGATCAGCATCCCGATGCCGGTCAGCACCCCGCCGGTCACGTCCATGAAAGCGAGCTTGGTGGTGGTCATGATGATCGCGCCGATGATCGCCAGCGCGCCCCCGCCCATCGCCGCCGGGGCAATGCTGCCGGGATCGGATTTCAGGGAGTTGATAAAAGAATCATTCTTGAGCAGCGAGGAAACCTTGCTGCGCACATCCTCCAGCACCTCCCGGCGCTGGTCGCCGATGCGCCGGAAGATCTCCTCGCTGAGCGCCTGATCATTGCGGATGCGATTGAGGTCTTCGATAAGCCCCTGCAGCAGCTGGCGGATGCCGTTGACAAAGTGTTGGGCGCCGTCATTGGCGAGGTCCTCGAAGGTGGTGTTGAGGCGTTTCTCGAACTGCTGTTGCAGTTCGTTGATCCAGCTTTTCACCGATTCCTTCTTGCTGAACAGGGAGGCGAAGGAGCGCTTGAAGAGGCTGAGCACGGAAAGGCCCTCTTCGAATTCCAGTACTACCTCGCTACGAATTCGGTCGTAATTGGCCACCAGGCGGTCGATCAGGGAGGCGACCTCGAAGTTGGTCTGGCGCTCCCCGGTGGAGAGGCGGTTCTTGATGTTCTCCACCATCGCCGCATCCCGGGCCAGCTGCTGCTGGCGCTCGTTCAGGCTCAAGCTGATCTTCTTCACCGCCTGACCGGAGGTGGCCAGGGCGGATTCCAGCTTCAGGCGGTAGGGGTTGCCCCCGGTGACGGTCTCCTGGATAAAGCGGCGCATTTCCGTAAAACCGCTGCGCTCCGGCTGCCCGTTTTGTTCCCATTCGGCGGAGGTGCAGAAGACCTTCGGCTCGCTGATCCCGCGCTGGATGGCGTATTCCTTTACCTTTTCGATGTTCACTTTCAGCTCATCCGGCCGTGCCAGGTCGGCTTGCTGCAGCACAAACACCACCTTGCGCCGCCATTCCTCGCTGACGAAGTCCAGCAACTCCCAGCTGGTCAGGGTGTGGGGATTTTTGGCCGGGAAGACGAACATCACCAGGTCGCTATTGGGGATGAATTTGTGAGTGATCTCTTGATGATGACGGATGATGGTATTGGTGCCGGGGGTATCGACGATCGCGATGGTCTTGAGAATCTCGTTGGGCAGCGCCACCCGGCGCAGGTGCTCGTTCAGGCTCACCTGGGATTTCTCCGGGGCGTAGACGATCTGCTGGATCACATCGGTGCAGGGGGCGGCGTCCACCGGGCAGATATCCGCTCCCAGCAAGGCGTTAATGAAGCTGCTCTTGCCCGCCTTCACCTCCCCGACCACCACGAACAGGAAAGGCTCGTTGAGGTTGGAGCGCAGGTCGTCGATTACCCGCTGCAGGTCGGGGGTGTTGACCTCGTAGGCTAATGTTGCCAGGGCTTTCAGCAGCTCGTCGAGTTTGAATTTGAAGCGGGCGTAGGTGGTGTTGAGAATTGCGTGATCCATCGGTTATCGGTGTTCCTTTTGCCTAGAGGTAAAAAATGGGGAAATAAAGCTGATTACTCAGCATGATTTGAGGGTGCGGGTTTTTCCCCATCAACCCATTCACCAATTACCCCACCACCGTCCCCCGCAGCACGTGCGGCGTCGCATCGCTGATCTGCACCCGCACAAAATCTCCCTTGCGGTAGCTGCCTTTGGGCACGATTACGATCTTATTGCCGTCATTGCGGCCGAGGTAGTCGTCGGGGCTCTTTTTGGTGCTTTCCTGTTCCAGCAGCACCGCATGAATCTCGCCGACATGGGCGAGGTTCTTGTGGTAGGAATGGCGCTTCTGGATCTCGTTCAGCTTGACGATGCGGCGGGTTTTTTCCTCCTCCGGCACATCGTCGGGAAACTTGCGCTGGGCGATGGTCTGGGGCCGCTCGGAATATTTGAAGATGTAAGCGGAATCGAATTCCACCGTTTCCATCACCTGCACCGTTTCTTCGAACTCGGCTTCCGTTTCGGTGGGGAAGCCGACGATGATGTCGGTGCTCAGCACCATGGCCGGGTAGAGGGTACGGATCTCATCGACCAGGTCGAGAAATTCTTTCCGGGTGTAGGTGCGGTTCATCATCTCCAGCACCCGGTCGTTGCCGGCCTGCAAGGGGAGGTGAATCTGCTTGCACACTTTCGGATTTTCCGCGATCACCTGCAGCAGGCGGCGGGGGAAATCTTTCGGATGGGGAGAGGTGAAGCGGATGCGCTCGATGCCTTCCACTGTGCTCACTTGTTCGAGAAGATCGGCAAAATCATGCCCTTCATAGCGATAGGAATTGACATTCTGTCCCAGCAGGGTGATCTGGCGGAAACCCTGTCCGGCCAGGCGTTTCACCTCATCGACCACGTTCTCCGGCGAACGGCTGCGTTCCCGGCCCCGGGTGTAGGGCACCACGCAGAAGGTGCAGAAATTGTCGCAACCGCGCATCACCGCCAGCCAGGCATTGACGCCGCCATCCTGGGCGGGGTAGACGTCGGAATAGGTCTCGAACTCCGATAAAGTGACGTCGAAATTCTTCGGTGCCGCGCCGTTGGTAACGCCGTTCCCGGAAATCTCATCGATCAACTGGGGCAGGCGCTTATAGCTGTCCGGCCCGGCGATGAAATCGATCGGCAGCTTGGGATTCTCTAATAACTGCTTTCGGAAGTTGGTGGCCATGCAGCCGAGGATGCCGATCTTAACCCCATCCCCTTTGCGGCCGTTGAGGATGTTGTGAATCCGGCTGTAGACCTTATTATTGGCATTCTCCCGCACCGAGCAGGTGTTGAGCAGCACAATATCCGCTTCGCTTTCCGACTCAGTAAAATCAAAGCCGCTCTTGCCCAGCACCGAGCGCACGATCTCGGTGTCGTAGACATTCATCTGGCAGCCGTAGGTCTCGATAAAAACCTTTTTCATTGCAAATCTATCCTGGAGTATAACGATTGACGAATTACCACTTTAGCTGCGGAATTTACGAACAGTTTGCAGGTTAAAAAAGTAAAATCTAAATGAAAAATTGGCGAAAAATCTGAAATTTTGGTTTGCAAAAATGACAAAAAAGATGTCATTTTTGCAAACCAAAATTCGACATAAGTGTTATTGTTTTATTAAACTAAGGAAATCAATAAAATTTGGAAGTTGAGTGTAAATAACCAAATTGTAGTTGCCCCACTTTCGGTTGCCGCACCGCTCACTGGAGGCGCAGAAAGTGGGGATTTTTTTTCCGCCCTTTGATTTCTACCTGATTTCATTACTAAATTCCCATCCCGGTAAATTTGGATGCTGCGTCAGCTAAATCAAAGTGAGTATCAAATGGCCGGTGACTATTTAGCCTGTCGATGAATGTGGGATTTTTCCATGCTGCGTCATCTTGATACAGACAAAACTCGTATCATATGCCCGTAGTCTGGGGCATATGATACGAATTCAGATAGATCAACCTACATTTTTCTCGATGAGAGGGAGTCTTATGCGACGAATAACGATGATGCTTGCGGTAGCGCTGACGGTAATACTGTTTCGGCCGGTGGCGGCGCAGTTCGATTTCGGAGTGCTGGGTAGCGCCAACGATTGCAATCTGAAGGGCCAGCTTCTTGGCCAGCCGAATATTGGCGATACTCCCCGGCTCAGTTTCGGGTTGGGATTGATAGCGGTGGCTAAAGTATACGACCGCTTTTCCCTACAAGTGGCGCCGGGATTGTTGGAGAAGGGAGGCGAAAACGGCTCGCCGGGAGAGGAAAGTATCGAGGTGAGACTCTCCTATATTGATATTCCGGTCAATCTGAAAATCTCGATGGGGAAACCCTACCTGTTATTGGGCGGATATTATTCTTATCTGATTTCTGCCAGCTACACCGAGGGCTTCAAGGCTTCCAGCGAAGGCGTCAGCGATAATTTCTCCGATGACGACAGCGGGCTGGACATTGCCGTTGGGGTGGATCTTGGGGTGAAGAATTCCGGCACTGGTTTCGTGGTTGAACTGCACTGGACCCGGGGTTTCAGCGAACTGGTCAAGACCCCAATCCAGCCTGGCGATACCCTGGAACACCGGGGATTTCACCTGAAGTTTGGAGTGGTGTTTTAGGCTGCTGGAATCGACCATATTTGAATGGAGAAGTGATCCCGATAAAAATTTTGCTGAGGGCTGAGGGCTGAGGGCTGAGGGAAATTGAGTTCAGAAATACTTGACAGCAATACTTATCTGAGTTCCCTTCGCCCTTCGCGCATTTATCTCACGAAGCCGGCGAGGCCTGCCGCTCCCGTTCCAGCAGCAGCGCCTCCGCATGCTTCAACTGTTCCACCGTATTGATGCCGTGGGTTTCCTCGACATCTTCGGTAAGCAGCGGCGCCACCTTTTCGCCGCGGTCGACGTAGATCTTCACCACATCGGGCAGATAATATTCGCCCTGGCGGTTGTTGTTGGTCACCTGGGGCAGGGTTTCAAATAAAGTTTTGGCTTTAAACACGTAGATCCCGACGTTGATCTCATCGATCCGGCGCACTTCCTCGTTGGCGTCTTTTTCCTCGACGATCTGTTCCACCATGCCGTTTTTATCGCGTACGATGCGTCCGTAACCGGTGGGGTCTTCCATCCGGGTGGTCAGCAGGGTGGCCAGCGCGCCTTCAGAGGCATGCTTGTCGATTAAGCGCTTTAAGGTTGCCGGCTGCAGCAGCGGCACATCCCCGGAAAGCACCAGCACATCACCTTCATAGTCGCTCAAATGCGGCGCCGCCTGCATGACCGCGTGACCGGTACCCAGTTGCGGCGATTGCACCGCAAAAACCACTGCTTCATCCCGGATGGTTTCCATGACCAACTCTTTTTGATGTCCCACCACCAGCACATTCTTTTCCGAGCCGACCGCTTTGGCCGCCTCGACGACGTAACTGACCATCGGGCGGTTGTTTAATTCGTGCAGCACTTTCGGCAGATCGGACTTCATGCGGGTTCCTTTTCCCGCGGCTAAAATAACAGTTGCTATCTTTGTCATCAGCTATTGCTCCTCAATTGTTAGTACGTATCGATGGCGTATGAAATGATCGCAAAATCTCCCAAAGCTTAAAAATATAATGAGATCATGATATTATGTTGTGACCCAGATTAAATCTACCGGCCGGAAAGATGACACTCGCATACTATTTAAGTAAAAGTGACATCGATCAATTCCTTTAAGTTTTACCGGGCATTAAAATTAACAGTTGACATTCACGGATAGAAATCATTAAGTTTTCAGCTAACTATATATAGGGCTATAATTTACTGACAGAATCCGTTTCGTACTCAATTCCGGCGCTGAAAGATAAAATGACGCTCATCACATGTTACCTGATTTTCCCGCACGTCTACCGGCAATTTTTATACAAATTTGACATCGTTATGATAAATTTCATAAATATACAGAAAACGGTTAAAATTCAGATGAAATTAGCCGAATTATGATACTTATACGATTAAATCGATAGGTACTGTTATGTTGAAATCCTGTTATTTTTGGTTGCTGTTACTGGTCGGTCAGGCCATGCTTGGCCAGTCGGCGATACAGCTTCAGGGCCAGGCGCTGGAAGTGCTTTCCAGCCAGACGGAGGACCTCGAAGGTTTCCTGTTTAAACCGCAGTTCTCGCCCTATCCATCCCAGGTCTTCTCGTTTGTGCGGCAGGTGGAAGCGGCAGACGAAAGCCGTTATTTATACATCTACGACCTGGCGGCAAAAAGCTTGATCGAAGTGCGGACCGTGACGCCGAATACCGGTCTGACTGCTCCGGTGGAGGACAGTCTCTATCAAACCGTGGTGTTCAACGAGCACCTCGACTGGCGGCCGGTGCTGGATGAGCAGGAGCGCCAATGGTTTGCCTTCGTCAGCAATGGCACGGAAAACAATCGGGATATCTATATCGGTTTTGCCGGAGGGAGCAATTACATTCGCCTGACCAACAATCCGGCGGTCGATACAGCACCGAAGTGGTCGCCGGACGGCAATTCGATCGCCTTTATCTCCCGGCGCAGCGGCAATGGCGATATTTACCTGGTCGCCGATGTCGATAAAATTATCTCAGAAGTCAATCGCGACCCGGCCCGTTTCCGGCTGGTGCAGTTGACCGACACCCCACTGGAAGAGCGGCATCTCGACTGGAATCCGGACCCGGCCTCCCAACTGCTGGCATATAGCAAACTGGTGCGTTTTCCCGGGCGCCAGGTGGCGACATTCCAGATCCGCATTATGGATCTGAGCCGGGCGCCGCTGGACCGGGAATATGCGGTCACCAACGATCCCCTGACCAATTATACCCGCCCCCGCTGGGATCCGCAGTCCGGTTCCCGCCTGCTGTATACCGGCCAGGGAATTCTCCAGGAAGCGGAAGCCAACCTCTACGTGTCGGAAATGGCCCGGGATGCAAACGGCCGCATCGCCAATAAGGTGCTGGAAGATTACCGCACCGAGGTATTCACCGGAGTTCGTCTCACCAATAGCCCGGCCCTGTGGCTGGCAGGGGGAGAGGCCGTGCTTTGCCAGAAAGATAGTGTGGAGGCTGATTATCCGATTTATTCGGTGAATGTGCGTAAATGGCTGGAAAAAGAAGAGCGGGGGGTCAACGAGGCGGCAGACCTGAACGCCCAGTTTCCCAATATCAGTGAGTTTGATGCGCGTAAGAACAATCTGATCTTTATCGATCAGGAAGAAAACGGGTCGAGAATTTATCTGGCCCAGGTCTACGGCGATGACATCCTTCCTTACAAGCTGCCCAGCTATGCACTGGAAGCCACGCGAGCGAGAACACTGGCCCAGGAAGCGCCGGCGGAACCTCCGGTTGTGACTGGCGGTGGTGGCGGCAATGGCAAATACCTGGTCGGTGGCGGGGCTGTGGCGGCAACCGCGGCAGTTGTGGCGTATTTCCTGCTGAAAGGCAATGGTAACGGAAACGGAGATATTCAAACGATACCGATCGGAATGCCGCCCAGCGCACCCGGCAGCGGCAATTAGCCCGGCGCTGCGCGCCATATCCAGACGGAAGCAGGGCCGATGTGTGGGAAGATGCCTGCTGTTCGATGTACAAACCGGTTTTAGGAGACAGATCGTATGCGTATAAAAAACAAACTTTTCGGGTTTTGCTTCACCATGTTGCTCAGCGTGAGTGTTTGGGCGCAGCCGCCACAAATCGCGGTCAATCCCCCCGCGCTCAATTTCGGCAGCGTGCTGGTCAATTCCGATTCGACGATGACCCTGTCGATCTCCAATACCGGCGGCTCCGATCTGGTGGTGGGAGTGATGACCATTCTGGGCGCCCATGCCAATCAGTTCCAGATTGTCAGCGGACCCACGCCACCGTTTACCATTATCCCCGGTGCCAATCCGATCCAGATCTCGGTGCGCTTCCAGCCGAGCTTTTTCGGGAATAAGTTCGCCAATCTGCAAGTCATCAGCAACGATCCGAACCAGGATACCCTGAATGTCTTCCTCAGCGGGGTAGGGGTGGAGCCCAATATCTCCGCCAGCACCGATACGCTCGACTTCGGCAATGTTAAAGCCGGTCAGGTCGCTACTGAAAATCTGCAGATTTTCAACCTCGGCGGTGCAGATCTCCTGGTGAACAACCTGGCCATCAGCGGGGTGAATCAAAATCGGTTTTCGATCGTCAGCCCTCCCACCCTGCCCGTGACGATCCCGCCCGGCGGCACGCCCTTAACCTTGCAGATCCAGTTTGCGCCTACTGCCATGGGAGACCGGGAAGCATCCCTGGCGATAACCAGCAACGATCCGGACCAGGGACTCCTGACGGTCGAACTGCGCGGTACCGGTACCAGCCCGGCGATCGCGGTAAACCCTACTTCTCTCAATTTTGGCAATGTGTCGGTGGGGTTGGATTCGGTGATGATGCTGGAGGTGTCAAACGTCGGCAATGATGACCTGGTTCTGAATAATTTCGCCTTTATCGGGCCGAACCTGAGTCGCTTTACCCTGGTGAATCCGCCGGCCTTTCCGGTGACGATTCCCGCCGGAACGGCACCGCTGACACTGCAGGTGAAGTTCTCCGCGGCCAGCGTGGGGCCCAAGTCCGCCTTCCTCTTGCTGTTTAATAATACCGCCAATCAAAATCCCCTGAACGTCCCGCTGACCGCCACCGGGGTGGTATCGGACATTGCGGTATCCGACACCCTGCTCGATTTCGGCACGACCCTGGTGGGTTCTGAGGAACGCCTTAATTTGATTATCGAAAATGTCGGTGTGGGCAAGCTGGTGGTTGACAGTCTGAGCATCACCGGCGTGGATCTGAGCCAATTTGCCATCACCAGCGCGCCGCAAACCCCCTTCTCGATTGCCGGGGGCGGCGGCTCGGTGACCGTGGAGCTGGCTTTCTCTCCGACGTCTACCGGGGTCAAAAATGCGTTCATGTTTATCCTCAGTAATGACCCCGATGAAAATCCGCTGTTTATTGCCTTGACGGGCGAGGGGGTGGAGCCGAATATTATTTCCACCCGCAGCAATCTGAATTTCGGCAATCTCCTGGTGGGGTCTGACGGCGTGCTCAGTTTTTACCTGAAGAACACCGGTGACGCCGACCTGATTGTCAGCAATACCAACATTACTGGGACCAACGCCAGTCAGTTTACGGTAGAGCAGATCGTGCCGCCCCTGCCGCTTACGATTCCGGTAGGGAACGATTCTGCATTAGTTAGCGTGGCGTTTGCCCCGACCTCCGTCGGCGCTAAGGAGGCGGTGCTGGAGATCGTCAGCAATGACCCGGATGAAAATCCCCTGGAAATACCATTGTTTGGCGCCGGGGTGCTGCCGGAGATCAGCGCCGCGCCTAATCCGCTGTCCTTCGGCAGTGTGCTGGTGGGTGAAGATTCGCTGCAGGTGCTGACCATTCGCAACTTGGGCGGTGCACCGCTCACAATCAGCGGCGCTGCCCTGGTCGGCACCCATGCCTCCCGGTTCGGTGTGTTGAATCCTCCGGAATTTCCGGTGGTGCTCCCGCCCAGCGGCGGCAGCTTTACGGTGAATATACGCTTTGCACCCGATTCGGTGGGCGTCAAGACTGCTAGCTGGGAATTGACCAGCGATGATCCCAACCACAATCCCTTCCAGGCCGCCCTCACCGGCACCGGGATTCAACCCGGCCTTCTGGCGAGCCCGCCGGCCCTGGATTTTGACAGCGTGCGGGTGGAACAGGATTCGGTGCTGACCGTCCTGCTGTCAAATGACGGCAGCGCGACGCTGGTGATTTCCGGCGGGACAATTGCCGGAGAACATGCCGGCGATTTTTCCTTCGAAAGGGAGGTGATATACCCGATTACGATTCCTCCCGGCGCTCAGCCGGCGCCGATCAATATTCGCTTTTCCCCTGCCGACCTGGGCTTGCGCAGTGCGGTCTTTCAGGTCAGCAGCAATGATCCCGAAGACCCGCTTCAGGATGTGCCCCTGGAAGGGGTCGGGGTACTGCCGGATATTGCCGTCGCGGTGGATACGGTCGATTTCGGCCCGGTGGTGTTGACCACGGTCGATACCATGTATTTCGATGTGATCAATGAAGGTGGTGCGGTGCTGTTGATTTCCGAAATGACGCTCCGCGGCGATGATGCTGAACGGTTTGCGGTGGGGGGGATGCCGGCCTATCCGCTGACGGTGCTTCCCGGCGATACGCTGGAGGTGCCGCTGCTGTTTGCCCCGGACAGCCTGGGTGAGAAAAATGCCGCGCTCACTATCGTCAGCGATGATCCGGATGAAACCGAACTGGTGCTGGCTCTGACCGGCAGCGGCGTATTGCCGGAGATTGCCTTCAGCGGCGATGTGCTGGCATTTGGTGTGAACCACGTCGGGGGAGCGGTGCTACTCCCGGTGAGCATTAGCAATGTGGGATTTACAGCGCTAACGGTCAATGATATCAGCCTGCTGGGCACCGATGCCGGGCAGTTTGCCCTCGTCGACACCCCGGCAACCCCGCTGGTGATCCCCGAAGGGGGCGCGCCGGTCGAGTTCTCGGTTGCCTTTTCCCCGACCAGTCGCGGCATCAAGATTGCTACCCTGCAAGTGAGCAGCAATGATCCCGATGATTCTCCCTTTAACATCTCCCTGAGCGGCCGGGGCGTGGCGGCGCCGGCTTTTGCCAACATTCTGCTGGGTGATGTACTATATAATACCGATGTGCCGGTCAGCGTCTCGGTGACGGCGGATACCACCATCGAATCCGTGCTGATGTGGTTCGCTGCGCCGGATCAACCGTTCGGGAGCGCCGATACGCTCACGACTGCCGGTGACGGGGTTTACAGCGGTACCATTGCCGCCGCCGCGGTGGGCGCTACCGGGCTGCGCGTGAAGTTTGAGGTGACCGATCACTTCTCGATCACCACCAGCGAGACCCGCTACCCGGCGGTGACCGTGCCGGAAAATGCCTTGACGTACGGCTTTGACAGCAATCAGCGCAATCGTTGGCAAATGTTTTCCCTGCCCTATCAACTTAGCGAAAGCAACAGCGCGATCGCTTCCGTGCTGGCCGATCTCGGGAGCGAAGGCGATTATGCCTGGCGGATCTATCGCAGTGATTCCAGCGGGGTTAATTCCAATTATTACAACAGTGAAGCGCTGGCCACCCGCGGTTCCTATGGCCGTTTTGAGCCGGGCAATGCCTTCTGGCTCTACGTGCGGGATGACAACCAGGGACGGGTGCCGGCTTATGAAATTACGTTCCCCGAGATGAACACCCTGCCGGTCGATACCTTCGGGTACCGCCTGCAGCCGGGCTGGAACCAGGTCGGTTCTCCTTTTGCTTTCGAGATCGAATGGGACCAGGTGGTGTCTGAGCAAAAAGATTCCCTGGAAGTCTTTAGTTGGGGCGGCCAAAGCTGGGGCGATAACCTCGCCAAACTTGGCTGGACGCCGCGGGTGAACGCCAATTTTACGATGGTGCCATACGGAGGATATTATATTCACAATCGCACTTCCCAGCCGATTGATATCACTTTCCTGCCCGCCCCGCCTACCGGTACACCGGCGCAGTTTGCCAAGACAAGCAGTGAGGAGGGCTGGCAGATTGAGCTGGTGGCGGAGACCGCCCGCAGTTTCGATGTCAATATCGCCGGGATGAACAGCGCCGCCCGCGCCGGTAAGGACCGGCTCGACTATCCTAACCCTCCGTCGGTGGAAACGGAATTTGTATCGCTGCACTTCCGCCGCGACTGGACCGGGGTGGAGGCGCAGTACAGCAGCGATTTCCGGCCGTTGAATCCGGAGGGGGATGTGTGGTATTTTACGGTCAACAGCGCCCGCCGCCAGGTCGAATTTTATCTGAAAGGAATGGATGCGCTGCCCGGACATTTTGTCACCACGGTGTTTGACGCTAAATACCGGGTACGCTACGATTTACGGGCGTTCGAGAACGTGACTCTGCGCGATCTTTCTCCCGGCGAGGAAAACCGTTTTGTGCTGCTGGCGGGAACGGCAGATTTCGTTGAGAACGCCCTGGAAAATGTCGAGATTTTCCGCCCGGCAGATTTCCAATTGCTGCAAAACTATCCCAATCCCTTCAACCCGGAAACCTTTATCCGCTATCAACTGGCGGTGAGCGGGCAAATCCGGATCGATGTTTTCAACGTATTGGGACAGCGGGTCAATACCCTGGCCAACGGCTTCCAGGAGGCCGGGTATTATGAGCTGCGCTGGGACGGCCGTGACGCCGCCGGTATGGAGGCCGGCAGCGGGGTGTACTTCTACCGGCTGAAAGCCGGCAACTTCACCCAAACCAAGAAAATGCTCAAACTGAAATAGTATGGTATGCCCCAAACTGCGGGGCATGCCATACTATTTTCTCCGGTAGCGAGATGTCCTGGTATTCTGCAGTTGTATCCAAATTGAGTGTAAGTGTATAATTAGCCTACAGGAAGAAAAGGCGCTGCGTGCCCGTCGTTAGGGCACGCAGCGCCTTTTCTTCCTGTAGGCTAATTTTTTAAAAAAAGGGAATTGAGATTCGTCACGTTTTTTGTCATATTAACAACCTACCTTGTTAACGGACATTTTTTATTATCCGGTAGTGTATACCGTTAACCCAAAAGCTTATTTGATAACGCCATGTCACTGCAACTTAAAGACCGTTTTAAAATCGACTTTGCAACTGTTTCTGTGCAGGGCATCAAACGCCGGAGTAACAACGACAGTTACGGGAAGTTTCCGGAAGAGAACACCAGCCTGGCCATACAGAAAGGGCAGTTGTTCGTGGTGGCGGATTCGAAGTCCGGTAATCCGGGCGGCAGGGATGCCGGGAAAATGAGTGTCCGGATCGTTAAGGAAAACTATTTCACCTATCCCTCGGAAGATATCGAATTTTGCCTTCAGCGGGCTTTCGATACCGCTAACCGTCACATCTATCAGTACGCCCAGGCCAATAACCTCCACCGCAAGATTGGTGCAACCTGCTCCGCCCTGGTGCTAACCGACAAATTTGCTTATGTTGCGCATATCGGCGATTGCCGGGTTTACCGCATCAGCGTGCGCAAGATTGAACAGCTGACCCAGGATCATACCCGGGTGCTGGAAATGCTGCCCCGCCAACAAACCCGGCCCGAGGAAGCCCCCAAAACCGCCCGACGGCCGGTGTTGACCCGGGCGCTGGGGATTAAGCTGGGGATTAAGGTCGATACCGTGAACAAGGTGCCGATTCACCGCGATGAGTATTTTCTGCTCTGCACCGACGGGCTGAGCCATGTGCCTCAGGAAGAAATTCAAAATATTGTTCTGTCCAGTTCCCCCCAGCAAGCCTGTAAGAAACTCGCCGCCCTTGCCCGGCAGGCCGGAGGGCGAGATGATGTGACCATTCAGATTGTTAAGGTGTACAACCATTTCACCGAACAGGTGGAGGTGGAGACTTACGCTCACATCGAAGATCTTTCCGCCCGCTGGAGCAATTGGCCGATCTACATGATGCTATTGCTGCTGTTGCTGATGTTTGCTTTCCTGTTGCACGAACCTTCGCTGAACCGGGTATCGGGGATGTTCGAGAATCAAATGAGCCAATACAGCCTGGTTAGCCTGGACCAGCGGAGCGAATCAACTGCCGAGATGATGGAAGAGCAGCAGTTGATCGAAGCGCGGGACCATCTGGAATCCAGTCGCTGGAGCCAGGCGCTGAAAATTTATAAGGCGGTGTTACGCAATGACCATACCCATCCCGAGGCCCTGGAAGGCGTTGCCTACATTGCCCGGGCCCGTAAGGAAAAAGGGGATGAATTTTACCAACAAGGTCGCTGGGCCAGTGCGCTGAAATATTACCGCCAGGCACTCTTGCTGCAGCCGGATAATATCGAATACAAACAGTTGGCATATGACTGTAATTACCGGCTGGAGCAGCAAAGCCGGCTGGCCGCTACCCAAAGCGGTTCCAGCAGTGCCAGTCGCCAGACCAGCATTAAAACCGTCGCCGATGTCAGCCGCCACACCATTCTCAACAACCATGTGAACGGCATCTTCCGCTCCCAGTGGAACATCCTGGGGCTGGATGAGGCAGAAGACTTCCGGTTTAACGGCAATACCCTGCAGTTCTATGAGAATATCCGCATCAAAAAGGCCTTCCATCAGGAGATTTATGAAGGGGTGGAAATTGAGGTGCTGGCAGATGTGTACGGCCCCAAAAAGGGCAAATATGGGATCATCTTCGGGCACGAAACCGAAGGGGTTCAGCCCTATAAAAATTTCTTCCTCTTTTCGATTGACGGCAACGGACGCTACACTCTGGAAGAAGTCACCGCCCGCTCCGTTAATATGCTCGCCTCAGAATACATCCGCCCGGATGTGCTGCGCAGCTATGACCAGGTGCAACTGAAAGTGAAATCCTTCGGCAAACTGATCCTGCTCTATGCCAACGGCGAACTGTTGAAGATGGTGCCGGTGGAACGTCCCCGCGGCGGCGGCGTCGGCCTGTATGCCGATCCGAAGCTGCGTGTGGTGTTTTCCGGTCTCAAAATTGCCCCGGCGGTTTATAAACGGAAATAAACTTCCGGTAATTCCCCCCCAAAAGAGATTCTGTAGGGAAGGGTCGCGACCCTTCCCTACTTACTCCACCAACCGGGCATCGGTAAGGCGGTAGAACATGCCCATCGGATCGTCGCGGAGCAGTTCCAGAGTACCGCGGATTTTGATGGGATTGTACCCGAATTTAACCGCTTTCCCGGCTTTGACCTCCACCATGGTTTCCGGACCTCCGGGCATGCAGAAGTAACATCCGGCCACCGGATTGGCGCTCAGAATAAAATTCTTCTGGGTCTGGGCCTGATCCAGGGGCATCATGTAGCCCTTCAGCGTAATCTCGGTGCCGTCGAGCGCTTCCAGGTCGCTGCCGAACTGCGGCACCAGCATCAGGTCTTTTTCGATGGTCTTAACATCTTTCAGCAGATCCCAGGAGAGCGGCTCAGCCGCATCAGTTTTTTTATCGTCATTGGCCGGAAGCAACGTGGCCCACAGGAGCAAAAAAGCAAGCATAATAGTAATGAGGCGCATGGTAATTCCTTTGGTTTCGAGCGATTGGCAGTACAGCTTGTTAACGGTTACAACCTTAGTTCCTTAGCCACAGAGGCACAGAGAGCACAGAGAATACAACCAATAAAAAAACTCTGTGGTCTCTGTGCCTCTGTGGCTACAAGAACGGTCCCGGATTTTCATAATAACAAAAAATCGTCGCCGGCGCAACAGACAAAGCGCCACCAATCTTGCCGCGAATTGCCGTAAAGGATTGTCTTGACGGAAAATATTCGCTATATTGGCGGCGATTTATTATAAACGTTCATCCATCGATACGGGAAGCTATGTCAATAAAAGTTGCATTTTATACCTTCGGCTGCCGTCTCAACCAGGCGGAGACTGCGATTATTCAGCAAAGCTTTGGGGAGAGCGATTATCAAATCGTGGACTACCGCCAGTCGCCGGACCTGATGATTGTCAACACCTGTACCGTGACCGAAAACGGAGATGCCGACACCCGGCGGCTGATCAATAAAATGCGCCGGATCAACCCTGAGGTCAAGATTGCCCTGGTGGGCTGCCAGGCCCAGGTGCAGAAGGAGCGGCTGCTGGAGCTGCCCAACGTGCAGTGGGTGGTGGGGAATGAGCGCAAGATGGAGATGGCGCAGATCATCGCGGAAAATCCGGCGGCAGCGCCGCAGGTGATTACTCCCACTATTCGGAAAAAGAGCTTTACCGTGCCGTTCATCGGGTTTGACGATAAGCATACCCGGGCCAATCTGAAGATCCAGGACGGGTGCGATTTCTTTTGTGCATTTTGCGAGATCCCTTATGCCCGGGGACGGGCACGCAGCCGCGAATTTGATGATATTCTCCATGAAGCCCGGCAACTGGCCGCCGCCGGTCATCATGAACTGGTGCTGACCGGTATCAATATCGGGACTTATAACGACCAGGGGCGTTCACTGGTGGATGTGCTGACCGCGCTGGAGTCGGTCGATCAACTCTGGCGAATCCGTATTTCCTCGATCGAGCCGACCACCATTGCGGCGTCGGTGATCGAGAAAATGGCTCGGAAGAATAAACTTTGCCGTTATCTGCATATCCCGCTGCAATCGGGCAGTGATGCCATTCTGCAGGCAATGCAACGCAAATATGATGTGCAGGAATTTGTGGATTTTCTGAATTTCGCCGCCCAGGCTGTGCCGGATGCCTGTCTGGGTACCGATGTGATCGTGGGCTATCCCGGCGAGAGCGAGGCGCTGTTTGAGGAGACCTACCAACTGCTGCTGGAACTGCCCTTCGCCTATTTCCATGTATTCAGCTACTCCGACCGCGACCATGCCAAAAGCAGCCGCCTGGATGACGCCCTGAAAGTACCGAAAGCCGAGATTGCCCGGCGCAGCCTGCGTTTGCGGGAGCTCAGCAATCGCAAGCGCCAGGTGTACCATCAGCAGTTCATCGGTAACGTGGAGCCGGTGCTTTTTGAGCAGCACAAAGGAGGCTACTGGAGCGGGGTCACCGACACTTATATCCGGGTGAAGGTGAGATCCGAACGGGATATTCGCAACCAATTGCTCCCGGTACGCCTGGAGCGCCTGGAGCAACAGGTGATGATAGGCTCGCTGGCCGACAGCCATTAAGTTAGCACGATGGTCAATTGACAAGTGGCAGTAGCAGTGGCAGTGGGCAGGAAAAACAACGACTGCCACTGCCACTGCCACTTCTTGATCTTAGCTCCGTCACGTAATGCCGTGGTTCGCTGGCTTGAGCTACCCTAAACTGATGTCGCGTTTGGCTCCGGAGATGGAGATGGTGAAGCCGGCGATGACATCGATCATCGACATGATTCCCAGAATCAGGAAAGTGGAATTTGCCACCATCGGCGCCAGCAGGAAGGCGATGATGTAGAAGATGAACACGAAGGTGGACAGAATATGCTCGGCGATCGCGCTGCTGGATGAACTGGTTGACTTGATCAATTCGATGAACAGAATCAGCAGGCCGGCCACGATGACGGCATCGCCCAGGTCCGGGCTCCAGGTTCGGCGAGATGGGAGTATCACGGTGAACAGGATATGCTTCATCGGATCCACATTGGGATCGCTGTAGAAAAAGAAACTCATCAATACCATATACCCGACCAGTACCACGCCAAACAAAGGGATGGCTTTCGCAATCTTCATGGGTTGTCACTCCGTCGCGTTTAATGTTCTCTCTCCGCGCGGCGGAACTATCTGCCGCGAAATCAAAAAAATACGGAAAAAAATCCTTAAAGAAAACAGGATTATAAACCCTTCTGGCGATATCCTTGCATTGAAAAAGAATTAAAAGATGAAATCGGCCGTTAGATCGTTTATATTTGCGGTTTGAATCGATTTTGGATGAATTTATGAAAGGCCGGGAGTAAATGACAACACACCGTATTGCAAATTCAGCCGCTGCTACCGAGCGCTATGCTTACCTGCGTCAGGCCTCATTGTCTGCTGACGGCAGCCGGGTCACCTTTAGTTGTGGAGGGGATATCTGGATTTGTGATGGGCAGGGAGGTGATGCCCGGCGTATGACCGCCCATGAAGACTATGACGCCGCACCGATTTTTTCCCCAGACGATCGCCTGCTGGCATTTGCTTCCCGGCGCACCGGCGGAGAGAATATCTATCTGATGGCTTTGAATTCCCGGGAAGTTCCCCAAAGGCTGACCTATCATCACTATGCCGCTCCCCCGGCCTGCTGGTCGCCGGACGGGCAATGGATCTATTTTACCTCCGGCTATGACGGCATTTCCGGCGCGATCTATAAAATTCATGTCGACGGCGGTACCCCGGTGCGCATATACGGCGATCCGATGGCGCAGCATTTTTTCCCGGCAGTCTCCCCGGATGGCAAGTGGCTGGCCTTCAACAACAACGGCAACCGCTGGTGGCGAAATGGGAAAAGCGTGGCGGAACACTCGGATATCTGGCTGATGCGTAATCAGCCGGATGGCGGCGGCCATCAGCGCCTGAACCAATACCGGGGCCGCAACCTGAAACCGATGTGGAGCCCGGATAGCAGCCAGCTTTACTACATCAGCGACCGGAGTGACGGGGTGGAAAACATCTGGCGGATGCCCCTGAAAGGCGACCGGCGGGCGGAAGCGCTGACCGACTTCCGCGATGGCCGGGTGCTGCGGCCGGCCATCTCTGCCGATGGCAAATGGATCGTTTTTGAACGGCACTTTCAGCTCTGGTTGCTGGAAGTGGACAGCCGCCAGGCCCATCCGCTGGAGATCCGCCTGCAAGTTGATGAGAAGGAAAATTCCCGTTATCATTATGCCACCGCTGCCGGCATCGACGAATTCCAGCTCTCACCCGACGGCAAGAAGGTCGGGTTTGTGGTGCGGGGAAATGTCTATGCCGATATCGCCAGCAAGGACCGCCGCGGACCGAACTCCTTTACCGTCACCGGCGAGCCCTCCCGGGAAAGCCAGTTGTGCTGGTCGGCGGACAGCAAGCACCTGTTCTATCTCTCCGACCGCACCGGCGACAATCAAATCTTTCATTACGATTTCGTGAAACGCCGGGAGACGCAGTTGACTGATTCCGCGATCCAGAAATATCAGCCGAAAGTTTCGCCGGATGATAAATGGCTCTCCTATATCCGCAATAATTCCGAGATCTGGCTCATGAATAGCGAAACCCGGGAAGAGCGGGCATTTGTTACCGGGCAGATCTTCCTGGAATTGCCCTATGGAGCCGACTATACCTGGTCGCCGGACAGCCAGTGGATCGCGTTTGCTTCCTGGGATCAGAATTTCTTTTGTAATATTCACGTGCAGCATATCGATGAAAACGCGCCCCGGCAGATCTCTTTTTGAGCAACCAGTATGCCGGCAATCTCCACTGGTCGCCGGACGGCAAATATATTATCTTCAACACCGGCCACTACCGCCGGGAATATCAGATTGCCCGGATCGATCTGGAGCCGATCTTGCCGAAATTCAAGGAAGACGATTTTGACAAGCTGTTCCGTGATCCGGATAAAGATAAGTCCGGCGACAACGATAATGACAAAGAAAAGAACGGCGACGGCAACTATGGCGATGCGCCGGAATCCGCCCCGGAAACGGCTGACCCTGCGATCGTAAATCCACCCTCGGCTCCGGGGAAAAAAGCGGACGCCGCAAATGTCAAAAAGAACAGCGCTGACGGGGACAGCGCGAAAAACAAAGTGAAGATTGTTTTCGAGGGGATCAAACGCCGGATACGCTTTCTGACCAACCCGGAAGACTTTGCCCGGGTTCTGGCAATCCGCCCCGACTCCAAATTGCTGATCTATCGCGCCGATGTGCTCGGCCGTCCCTGCCTCTGGAGCATGTCGATGGAGGCGGAGCGGCTCCACGAGTATCCCCGGCAACTCACTACCTCCGGCAGCTACGCTCGCAATGCATTTTTTATCCCCGACGGGAAAAAGCTGTTTTACCTGGAAAACGGAATGATTTACTCGATGGGGATTACCGATGACGGCGAACGTAAGAGCGGTCCCTCCAGCCTGAACACTCGAGCGGAACTGGAAGTGGATTTTCACCGGGAGAAGATGCAGGTATTCGACGAAGCCTGGCGGCTGATCCGGGATCATTTTTACGATCCGGCGTATCATGGCTGCGACTGGAACCAGGTTTATGCACTTTTCCGGCCGGTGGCGCACGGCACCCATACCGATGATGAATTTCTGGAAGTGCTGCGTTTGATGCTGGGCGAATTGAATGCCTCCCACCTCGGAGCGGACGGCTGGTGGGGCAGGGGAGCGCCGGATAGCTATCTGGGATTGGATTTCGATCAGAAGCAGCTGGAAAAGAAAGGCGTTTTTAAAATCCGCTACGTGTTGCCGGAAGCACCGCTGAGGCTGGCGGAAAATCCCGCCCGGGAAGGGGAATACCTGGTGGAGGTTGACGGGGTGCCCCTCGACGGCAAAAACGGTGAACCTGCCGGCGCTGCTGCAGCGCAAGAGCGGCAAGCGGGTGAAGATCAAGCTGAATTCCCGGGCCTCGCTGAAGGGGGCGCGGGAAGTGTTTGTCAAGCCGATCGGCATCGGGAATCATAACTTTTTACGCTATCGCGACTGGGTGCAGCGCAATCAGCAATATGTGCTGGCAAAGAGCGACGGCCGCCTGGGTTATATCCATATTCCGGCCATGGGATACCGCGACTATATGAATTTTATCGTCGATCTGGATACTGAGGCGCACAACAAAGAAGGGATCGTGATTGACGTGCGGTTTAATCCCGGCGGACACATCGCGGCATTTATTCTGGATGTGCTCTCCCGGAAGTCTTTTGTACGTTCCAGCCTGGGGGAAATGATCAATACCGGCGGTACCAATTTCGCCGGGGGCGCATTCTGGAAAAACCGCTGATCCTGGTCACCAATGAGCAGACGGCCAGCAATGCGGAGATGTTCAGCGAAGGATTCCGGCGGCTTGGGTTGGGCAAGGTGGTGGGGAAACCGACTGCCGGCGCGGTGATCTCCACCCAGGGCTGGCATCTGCTAGACGGCACCTGGTTCCGGCTGCCCCGTTTTAAGATCGCCACCATGGAGGGAGAGAACACCGAACTGAAACCCCGCCCGGTCGACATCGATGTCGACCGCCCATTGGGCGAGTCTGCCAAAGGCATCGACAGCCAACTGGATGCGGCGGTGGGGGAGCTGCTGCGGCAGATCACGCCTCCTCATCATGCATCCACTTCGTCAGCGGTTTTGACAACGCCATCAAAATGATTCCGGCAGCTATGCTGACCCAGAAGACGATTTTGAATACCTGGGTATAACCGGCGAGAGATTCGGCGGCGCTGACGGTGCTGTCTGCCGTGTGCGCCGGGGAGGTCAGCCTGCCGATCAGGGCGGCAAAATGGTGGGCGAAGGAGGTTGAGAGAAACCAAACCCCCATCATGAAGCTGACGATGCGGGCCGGGGAGAGCTTGGTGACCATGCCCAGGCCGA
This sequence comes from Calditrichia bacterium, assembly GCA_020635015.1. GTDB lineage: Bacteria > Calditrichota > Calditrichia > RBG-13-44-9 > J075 > JACKAP01. Next base: position 238,855 of record JACKAP010000006.1, read on the forward strand.
CCGGGGAAAGGCTCAGCTCGCCGGCGGTTACCATAAAATATCCGAACATCAAAAAGAATAGCGGCACCAGAGCATCGCTGCCGGCGAAGCTGCCTCCCAGGGCGAATATGTAAAATCCCAGCCCCTGCAGCACCATGGCGATAGCGAACTTCATCGGGGTGCTCGGCTCCAGGTTACGCCGGGATAAGAAGACCCACAGGTTGGCGAAAGGCGTGGCCAGAAGGATGATAAACAGCGGATTGATGGCATTGGTCTGCGAAGCATTGAGGGTATACGAGAGCACCTGCCGGTCAACGTTGCGGTCGGCATAGAGGGTCAGCGAACTGCCGCCCTGCTCAAAGAACGACCAGAAGAGCACCGAGCAGAAGATCAGGAACATGGCCACGATCAGGCGGTGGCGTTCGATGCGGGTGCAGTTGAAAAAGGCGGTATAACCGACATAAATGACCACCACTGCGCCCACGATCCCCAGCAGGTAGGACATCATCTGGTTCTGGTTCAGCAGGAGCATGAACAGCGGGGTGGCGAGGAAGGCGCCCACTCCCACCAGGTCGATCTTGCTCAGCCCGGCAATAACTTTTTGTTGCGCATCAGCAGGATTGGGAGGAAGGCCGTTGTCGCCGAACATCTTCTGGGTTTTGCTGAACAGCAGCAGCCCGAACATCATTCCCACCCCGGCGAGGCCGAAGCCATAATGCCAGCCGATGGTCTCGCCTACCCAGCCGCAGGCCAGGGGAGACACCACTGCACCGATATTGACCCCCATATAAAAGATGGTAAATCCGCCGTCGCGGCGGGGATCATCCTTGCGGTAGAGCTGGCTGATCAGCGGGGCCATGTTCGGTTTGAAAAAACCATTGCCGATTACGATCAACGCCAGGGCGGCATAGAAGGTATGTTGAGTGGGAAAGGCCATCACAAAATGGCCGCACATCATGATGAAGGATCCAAGGATGATCGCCTTGCGCTGCCCGAGAATCCGGTCGGCCAGCATGCCGCCGATCAGTGGCGTGGCGTACACCAGCGAGCCGTACGCCCCGTAGATGGCATATGCCTGCTCATCGCCGTAGAGTAGCTGCTTGGTCATATAGAGCATCAGCAGGGCGCGCATGCCGTAATAGGAGAATCGTTCCCAGATCTCGGTGAAGAACAGGATGATCAGTTGGCGGGGATGGTCTTTGAAGATCATGGTTTGCTCTATTTTCGCTGTAAAAGATGCATGGGGCAAGGTGCATGGCGCCGGCATGGTGTAAATGTGCAGGGGCAGTGCGGCTTTTGCATAGGCAAAGGGCATGGTGCCGGCGTGGTATCGCTATTCAACAGTGGTGCAAAATGGAAAATACCTTGCATAGACCATATAGCCGGGCAAACTTATCTTCATGCCCCATGCCCCATGCCCCATGCCCCATACAAAAAACTCAAATTCCTGTCAGATCAAAATGGTGCTACTTCACCCCGCTCGCCAGATTGCGGATCGGTTTGCTCAGCACCAGGAAGAGGAAGCCGAAGCCGATCACGGTCAAGGCCACGGTGCCGTACAGTGCATTTTGCGGCAATGCCTCCACATAACCGGCCACCAGACCGGCGATCAGGTTGCCGAGAGCGGCGCCGAGGAACCAGGTGCCCATCATCTGGCTGACCAGCCGTTGCGGGGAGAGCTTGGTGATGCTGCTTAAGCCCACCGGGCTGAGACAGAGCTCGCCGACGGTGTGGAAGAAGTAGGTGACAATCAGCCACATCGGGCTCACTTTGCCCGCTTCGATGTAATTGGCGCCCCAGGAGATCACCAGGAAGCCCACCCCCAGCAGCACCAGGCCCAGGCCGAACTTCACCGGGATGGAAGGGTTGCGGTCGCCTAATTTGACCCACAGGCCGCCGATCACCGGGGCCAGGAGCACGATGAAGAGCGGATTGATATTCTGCAGCCAGCCGGCCGGCACTTCCCAGCCCATCACCATCCGGTCGGTGTTGTTCAGGGCGAACAGGTTCATAGAGGATCCGGCCTGCTCAAAACCGCCCCAGAATGAAATTGCGCCGAGGAACAGGATGGCGATGTAACCCACCCGTTTGCGCTCTTCGCTGTTCTTGCAGGCAAAAACGATGATGGCCAGAAAGTAAAGGATGGCAATGGCCAGCAGCACAAAGCCGGTTCCCTGAGCAAAGTTGACGATGCTGAAGGTCTCGCTGGACTGCACATAAAACACAAATCCGATCAGCATCACCACCAGCGCGCCCACGGCAATCGAAAAATTCTTGCGGGCGCTGGCGAGCATTCCCGGTTCCGCAGCTTCGCTCTTCAGGTGACCGGCGTTCTCCAGATGGACACGGCCGTACCAGTACTGGATCACCCCAAAGGTCATCCCGATGGCCGATGCCAGGAAGCCCAGATGCCAGTCAATTTTTTCGCCGAGATAGGCGCAAATCAGCTGACCGACCACTGCGCCGACATTGATCCCCATGTAAAAGATCGAAAATCCGGCATCCCGTTTGGCGCCGCCTTCCGGATAGAGGTCGCCGACGATCGCGCTCACGTTCGGTTTCAACAAACCGGTGCCCAACACTACCAGGGTCAGCCCAAGGTAGAAGCTGGCAACCGATGGCACCGCCAGGGCAAAGTTGCCGGCCGCTATCACGATGCCGCCGATCAACACCGCATTGCGCTGGCCGATCAGCCGGTCGGCGACCCAGCCTCCGGGCAGGGACAGAGCGTATACAAAGAAGGTGTAGAGCCCGTAAACCGCCGATGCAGTCTGGCTGTCCATTCCCATACCTCCCTGCGCCGGCAGGGCGGTGAGAAACAATACCAGCAATGCCCGCATGCCGTAATAACTGAAACGTTCCCACATTTCAGTAAAAAACAGCACCGGTAACCCCATCGGATGTGTTTCGAAGAGTTTCTTCGTGAGAGGAAACTTCATCAACATATCGTACATAGCGCCTCCTGTTTAGATCTGATCAATGACTCTGATAATATAGAATTGAATGGAACTCCAATATGTAAGCTGGCATCCGGATTTGTCGAAACAACTGCAATAAAAATAATCTCATCCAGGGTGCGAATATACGGAATGGCAAATTTTTATCAAAATTTTATTATTTTTTGTGGATGGGTGGATGGGTGGATATTGGATGGGTGGATATTGGACTAGACCAGGCATAAAAAAAATTCCCCTTCCAGATAAGAAAAACCGTGTTAAATTAAAAGATGTTCGGGTACTCTAATTTTTGATCGGTCTGGAATTATGATTTATACTTTAAAAAGTGGACGTGTACATATTCTATATTTACTTAACAATTACGCTTACCCTTATTACCTATCCAACATCCAATATCCAACATCCACCCATTCACCCATCCACCCATTCACTCATTCACCCATACACACTTTTAACCATATAAGGAAACAACCATGACCCCACTCTTCAGCAACGATGCGGTGGTGCTGGGAATTCTGCTGGCTTTGCTGGCGCTGATTTTCCAAACTTCCCATAGCGAAAAGCCTTTTTGGCGAAAATTCTATTCGTACGTGCCGACAGTGTTGCTGTGTTACTTCCTACCGGCGGTGCTGAATTCGCTGGGGATCATTTCCGGGGAAAAGTCGAATTTATACTCGGTGGCTTCGCGTTATCTGCTGCCGGCCAGCCTGGTGCTGCTGACCATCAGCGTCGATCTGAAAAAAATCTTCCACCTCGGGCCGAAGGCGCTGATCATGTTTCTGGTCGGCACGCTTGGGATCATGATCGGCGGACCGCTGGCCATTCTGACTGTGTCCATTTTTGCACCGGATATTGTCGGCGGCGAGGGACCAAACGCGGTCTGGCGCGGTTTTACCACCATCGCCGGCAGTTGGATCGGCGGCAGCGCCAACCAGACCGCGATGAAGCAAGTCTTTGAAGTGGGCGACCGCATTTTCCCGATCATGGTGGCGGTGGATGTGCTGGTGGGTTATGTCTGGATGGGCTTCCTGCTCTATGGCGCTGGAATGTCCCGGCGTATCGACCGCTGGTTGAAGGCGGATGCCAGCGCGATTGATGAGGTGCAGGAGAAGATCGAGTCCTACCAGGCCAGCATCGCCCGGATTCCCAGCCTGGCCGACCTGGTGACCATCGCCGCAGTGGGTTTTGGGGTGACGGCGATCGGGCATTTCGGGGCGGACCAGATTGCGCCCTGGATCGAGCAGCACTTCCCGATGCTCGATAAATACAGCCTGACCTCGAAATTCTTCTGGCTGGTGGTGATCGCCACCACTTGCGGCTTACTGCTCTCCTTTAATACCCGGGTGCGGGAGTTGGAGGGGCCGGCGCTTCGAAGGTGGGCAGCCTGCTGCTCTATATCCTGATTGCGGCGGTGGGGATGAAGATGGACCTCTCGGGCGTCACCAGCAATACCGGCCTGTTCCTGGTCGGGATTCTCTGGATGGGATTTCATATCCTGACCATGATCATCGTCGCCAGGCTGATCCGGGCGCCGTTCTTCTTCCTGGCGGTGGGCAGCCAGGCCAATGTGGGCGGGGTTGCCTCCGCTCCGATCGTCGCTTCGGCCTTCCATCCCTCCCTGGCCCCGGTAGGGGTGCTGCTGGCAGTGCTGGGTTACGCGTTGGGAACGTACGGGGCTTATTTGTGTGGATTGATGATGCAGGCGGTGGCGCCGTGATGCGATTTCGGATTTCGGATTTCGGAATGCGGAGTGATTCGAATGTGGAGTGCGGATTTCGGATTTCGGAATGAAAGACGTAGAGCGTGGAGCGGAAAAAACATCGTGAGCGCAGCGAACAAATATCGCGAGCGCCAGCGAGCAAACATCGCGAACGTAGTGAGCAAACATCGCTGTGAAGCAGCAAATATCGTGAGCGCAGCGAACAAACATCATTCGCGTTAGCGAACTGATTTCGAATTTTGTTAGATAGAACATCTGCCGATTGGTGAATTTTCATTAAATGAATATTTGATCAAGGAATGTGAATTCACCAAGCGGAGATGCAGATAATGAATGATCATACCGGCTCCCCGGCCTACGACGTCGGTTTCTCGCTCAGCGCCCTGCTGGCTTTGGAAAAAATCCTTACCCGTGATGAAGAGTTTGCCGTGATCTGTGGCGAATATCTGCAGCAATTGCTGGGAATCCTGCTGGTGGGAAAAGGGGGGATCCTGATTTACGATCCGGCCGACAATCGCCTGAAGCTACAGGTGCAGAGCGGGATCAATCAGAAAAATTTCCACCTGGAAATGAATCAAGACACCTTCGAGACCATGCTGCTGCTGGCCGATCAATTTTACCGTTTCGACAACCCTCCCGCGCAGTTAGCGCAATTTATCAGCCAGAACCGGGAAGCACTGACCCAGATCGATGCCCACATCTGGGTGCCGCTGTGGATGAAGAACAGCCTGTTCGGCTTCCTGAGCCTGGGAAAAAAATTCCAGGATAAGGTCTATAGCGAACGCGACATGAAAATCCTGGAGATCTCTGCCCACACCCTGGCACTGGCATTTCATAACCAGATCATGCTGGAGGGGATGAAGAAGCAGCACCGTGATCATACCCTGCTGACCCGCGAGATCCAGGCGTTTCAAGCCATGTCGTTTGTGATCGGGGCGGTGCCCGGGCTCAAGGAACTGACCGAGGTGATTCTGAGCCAGGCGCTGAAGCTGCTGCAGGTGCGTTCCGGGGCGTTTTATCTCATGCAGCCGCACAATCCGCTGCTCAAACTGGCCGCCCAGACCGGCCTGGACAGCGCCGAAGTGAATGCCACCCATCTTTCCAAGAGCAACCGGCCTCTGGCTGGATGTTTTGCCGGGGAGAAAGGGGCGATCCTCAATCATTACGAAGATCGCCGCCTGAAGAAGATCTTTAACAGCAGCCACCTGCTGGCCGCGCCGGTGATGGTCGGGGAAAATGTCTTTGGCGTGATAATCCTCGCCGACCGTCAGCCGGGATTTGAAGATAGCCCTTACAAAGAACTCGATCTGCAATTGCTGGGGCTCTTTACCCGCCAGGCCGGATTAGTGATTGATAATTTTGGTGCCTTCCGCAAACTCAAGCGCAGCGAAAAACGCTATCGCAATATCCTGAAAAGCCTTTCCGCCGGGGTGATGACCACAACAGCGGTAGGGGAGGTGGCCTCGGTGAATGAAGCGATGGGACGGCTGCTGAAAAAATCACCCGCTGCGATTCTCAATCAGCATTATCATACGATTTTTAATGAAGACCCGCATATTTTGAACCTGATCCAGAAAGTGCAAAGCAGCGAAACCCCGCACTGCGAACAGCACGCCCGCTGCCGGGCGATTTCCAACGATACGCTGGTGAACATCTCCGTCGCGCCGCTTTGGAACAGCAGCGATAAGATCGAAGGGGTGGTGATCACGGCTGAGGAGGTGGCCGGGGAGAATAAGCTGAAGCGGCTGTTTGAAGACCGGGTGAGTCATGACGCCCTGGAAACCCTGCCGGAAAAAGAGCAGGCTGCCAAATTGCAGGGCCTGCGCGGCCGGGCGACGATCCTTTTTTGCCGGATCCACAATCTGAATCAGTTGATCGACGTATTATCGCCGGAGGATTTTTTTAGTCGGGTGAACCGCTTCTTTGAACGGGCCAACCAGATCATCCTCGATGCGAAAGGGCTGTGGCACCGGGTGGATCCGGAAGCGATGATGGCGGCTTACGGGATGCCTTTTTCCTGGGATGATGATGCCGAGCGCACCATCCAGACCGCGATCGAATTGCGGGAAATGCTGCCGGGTATCACAGACGCGGAGGGCGGCGAACTGCAACTCGCCTTCGGCATCGCCACCGGCGAGGTGATTGGCGGCAGCACCGGCATTGAAAACCGCGGCAGCTATCACATCCTCGGCGAAGCGGTGCAGATCGGGCGGCATCTTTGCGAGATGGCCAAAGCCGACGAGATCCTGGTCTGCCCGTCGACCCGCGGCAAACTGCAGAAACGATTTCACTTTGACAAACTCAAACGCACCCGGGTAAAGAGCCTCGGCACGCAACTGGAAGTATACCGCTTCGCGGATGTGCGGTAGTGCCGGCAAAGCCGGCGATGTTAGCTCGCTGTCGCTCACGATGTTAGCTCGCTGTCGCTCGCGATATTTGTTCGCTTCGCTCACGATGTTAGCTCGCTGACGCTCGCGATATTTGTTCGCTTCGCTCACGATGTTAGCTCGCTGACGCTCGCGATATTTGTTCGCTTCGCTCACGATGTTAGCTCGCTGACGCTCGCGATATTTGTTCGCTTCGCTCACGATGTTATGAAAATATCAATGGGACATTTGCATTAATTCCCCGCCTTTTCAAGGCGGGGACAGATTGGCGATGCGTCCAGCGAGCCAATCAGGGGCGGTTGCCCAGCTCTACGCTCCACGTCTTTTCATTCCGCACTCCGCACTCCGCACTCCGCACTCCGCATTTATCTCCCCTCACTCGTATCCCAGCACCGGCGAAAGCCAGCGTTCCATCACGGAGATTTCCATGCCTTTACGCCGGGCGTAATCCATGAGCTGGTCACGATTGATTTTCCCCACCCCAAAGTAATGCGCTTCCGGATGGGCGAAAATAATAGCCGCTCACCGACGCCGCGGGAAGCATGGCGAAGTTTTCCGTCAGGGTGATGCCGGTCGATTCTTGCGCATTGAGCAGATCGAACAGCCGTGCTTTTTCAGTGTGATCGGGACAGGCGGGATAGCCGGGGGCCGGGCGGATGCCGCGATATTGTTCCCGGATCAGATCTTCATTGCTCAGATCTTCCTCCGGGGCATATCCCCAATATGTTTTGCGTACCTGCTCATGCAGCAACTCGGCAAAAGCCTCCGCCAGACGGTCGGCCAGGGCCTTGACCAGGATGGCGCTATAATCGTCATGTGCCGCTTCGAACTGCTGCACCAGGGCATCGCTTCCGATGCCGGCGGTCACCGCAAATCCCCCGATGTAGTCGTTAAACCCGCTTTCCTTGGGAGCAATGAAATCCGCCAGGGCCAGGTTGGCGCGACCTTCCGCCTTACGGGCCTGCTGCTGGCGCAGGGTATGGATAACGGCTTTAACGGTGTGACGCTGTGCGTCGCTGTAGACTTCGATGTCATCGCCCACGCTGTTTGCCGGGAAGAAGCCGATCACCCCGCGAGCGCTCAGCAGTTTCGCTTCGATGATGCGGTCCAGGAGTTTGTTCGCATCCTCAAACAGCCGGGCCGCCTCCTTGCCATATTTTGCATCGCTCAAAATGCCCGGATAGCGCCCCTTCATCTCCCAGGCCTGGAAGAAGGGGGTCCAGTCGATGCGCCCGCGGAGTGCTTCCAGAGGGAAGTTGGCGAATTCCCGGGTGCCCAGGAAAGACGGCGTGGTAATCTCGCTTTGTTTCCAGTCGATGCGATAGCGGCGGCTGCGCGCTTCTGCCAGAGTGGCGAACTGTTTGTCGCCATGCTTGCGGCGATGGGCCTCCGCAGTTCGCGGTGCTGAGTTTCGAGCTGTTCGCGGTAAGCCGCCTTCGTATCGGCGTTAAGCAGGCTGCCCGCCACTCCCACACAGCGCGAGGCGTCGAGCACATGCACCACCGGGCCGGAATAAGCCGGGGCGATTTTAACCGCAGTATGCACCTTCGAAGTGGTGGCGCCGCCGATCAGCAGCGGGAGGGTGAATTTTTCCCGCTCCATCTCCTTGGCCACGTGCACCATCTCATCCAGCGAAGGGGTGATCAGCCCGCTGATGCCGATGATGTCGACCTGCTTTTCCTTCGCCGCCTTGAGGATCCGTTCCGCCGGCACCATCACGCCCAGGTCGATGATCTCATAGTTGTTGCAGGCCATCACCACACCGACGATATTCTTGCCGATGTCGTGCACATCACCCTTGGCGGTGGCCAGCAGCACCCGGCCGGCACCGGTGCTTTCGCCGGAAGCTTCCTTCCCTGCTCCATGTACGGGATCAGGTAAGCCACCGCCTTCTTCATCACCCGGGCGCTTTTGACCACCTGGGGCAGGAACATTTTTCCCGAGCCGAAGAGGTCGCCGACCACGTTCATCCCATCCATCAGCGGACCTTCGATCACGTGCAGGGGACGGCCGTATTTCTGGCGGGCTTCCTCGGTATCCTGATCGATGTATTCGACGATGCCTTTGATCAGGGCATGTTTCAGCCGCGCCTCCACCGGCTCGCGGCGCCAGGCTTCGTCGGTCAACTGTTTTTTACCGGTCTGCTTGACGGTTTCGGCAAAGTTGACCAGGCGTTCGGTGGCGTCCGGGCGTCGGTTGAGCAGCACATCTTCCACCAGTGCCAGCAGGTCGCGGGGAATCTCCTCATAGACCGTGATCTGTCCGGCGTTGACGATGCCCATATCCATCCCGGCCTGGATGGCGTGGTAGAGGAAGGCGGAATGCATTGCTTCGCGCACCGGATCATTTCCCCGGAAAGAGAAAGAAATATTGCTCACCCCGCCGCTGACCAGGGCATGGGGCAGGCGGGCCTTGATCTCCCGGGTGGCTTCGATATAGTTCACCGCGTAGTTGTTATGCGCCTCCATCCCGGTGGCCACGGCAAAGATGTTGGGATCGAAAATAACGTCCTGGGGAAGAAATCCCAGATCTTCGGTCAGGATTTGGTAGGCCCGGCTGCAGATCGCCACCTTGCGTTCGGTGGTGTCGGCCTGGCCTGCTTCATCGAAGGCCATCACGATCACTGCTGCGCCGTAGCGCCGGGCGAGGCGGGCATGGTGTTTGAAGACCTCCTCGCCTTCTTTCAGGCTGATCGAATTGACCACGCACTTGCCCTGGGCGCATTTCAGCCCGGCTTCGATCACCGACCATTTGGAGGAGTCGATCATCAGCGGCACCCGGGCGATGTCCGGCTCGGAGGCGATCAGGTTGAGAAAGGTGGTCATTGCCTGCTCGGAATCGAGCAAGCCTTCATCCATATTGATGTCGAGCAGTTGCGCCCCGTTCTCCACTTGCTGGCGGGCCACCTCCAGCGCTTCTTCATAGTCGCCTTCCGTGACCAGGCGGGCGAAGCGCCGGGAGCCGGTGACATTGCAGCGTTCGCCGACGTTCACAAAATTGGAATCCGGGCGCACCGTCAGCGGTTCCAGTCCGCTGAAGCGGGGATAGGCCGGCACTTTGGGGAGGGAACGGACACTTTTCCCGGCCATCACCCGGGCAATTTCCCGGGTAAAGGCGGGGGTGCTGCCGCAGCAACTGCCCACGATGTTGAGGAAGCCGCTGTCGGCAAATTCCCCTAACAGCGCCCCCATCTCCTGCGGGGTCTGGTCGTATTCGCCGAACTCATTGGGCAGGCCGGCATTGGGATAGCAGCTCAGGTAGACCGGCGCCAGGCGCGACAGCTCCTCGATGTAGGGGCGCATTTCCTGGGCGCCGAGGGCGCAGTTGATCCCGATGCTGAGCAGGTCGAAATGGCTCACCGAGACCCAGAAGGCCTCCAGCGTCTGCCCGGAAAGGGTGCGCCCGCTGGCATCGACGATGGTTACCGAGAGCATCACCGGCAGGGAACGGCCGCTCTCCTCGAAATATTGGTCGATGGCAAACAGCGCCGCCTTGCAGTTGAGGGTGTCGAAGACGGTTTCTACCAGAAGGAGATCGCAGCCCCCCTCCACCAGTCCGCGCACCTGGTGATAGTAGGCGTCGCGCAGTTGGTCGAAACTCACATTGCGCCGGGCCGGCTCATTGACATCCGGAGAAAGCGAGGCGGTGCGGTTGGTCGGCCCTAAGGCGCCGGCGACAAAGCGGGGCTGCCCCGGGGTTTTGGAATTATATTCGTCGCAGGCCTCGCGGGCGAGGCGGGCCGAGGCCAGGTTCATCTCGTAGACCAGGCCGGCCATGTCATAATCGAGCATCGAAATACCGTTGGCGTTGAAAGTGTTGGTTTCGATGATATCCGCCCCGGCCTCCAGGTAGGCAAGATGGATCTCCCGGATCACCTCCGGCCGGGTGAGGGAGAGGAGGTCGTTGTTGCCTTTCAGATCACGGGGATGATCGGTAAAGCGATCACCGCGAAAATCTTCCTCGCTTAATTTATAGCGCTGGATCATCGTGCCCATTGCACCGTCGAGCACTAAGATGCGCTCTTGCAGCAGTTGATGCAGGGGATGATCCGGATAAAATCGCTTTTTCATGGTGATGAACTCCCAATTTGATGGATGTGCGCTTCGGGGGCTAATTTAATGCCGGATTGGGGGAATGCATCTGATTTTTTGGAAAATGTATTGGGCCGACGGCTGTCATTGGACCTATGGTCGTCATTGGCGCTGCGCGCGTCATTGGGCCTTCGGCCGTCATTGGCCCTACGGACGTTATGACCGTATCAATTCGGTTTTCTCAAAATGCCTGAAGGGCTAATGACACGCAGCGCGTCAATGACGCGCGTAGCGCCAATGACGGCCGCAGGCCCAATAACCATACCCCAACGATATGATCCTACAACCCGGCCAATTTTCGCAGCAGCACCAGATCTTCCCGGTAGCCTTCTATGCCTCCCGGCACTTCCAGGATCATCGGCAGCCGGTTAACTTGCGGATCGTTGAGAATCGCAGCAAAGCCGGCGGCGCCGATCTCCCCCTGCCCGATCCGGGCATGGCGGTCGCGGCGGCTGTTCAGGGGGTGCTGTGAGTCGTTCAAATGAAATAATTTCAGGCGGGAAAGACCAATGATTTGCTCAAATTCTTCCCGGGTGGCCGCCCAGTCATCCTCCGTACGAAGATCGTATCCGGCGGCAAAAATGTGGCAGGTGTCGATGCATATCCCAAGCGGCATTCCGCTGTGGGCGATGATGTCGCGCAGGTGAGCAAAATCGCTGCCCAGGTTGGTGCCCTGGCCGGCGGTGGTCTCCAGCAATATCGTCACCCCGGAGACGGCGGCGATTTCCCATGCTGCCCGGAGGCTTACCGCTACCTGCTGTACCCCAGCGGATTCGCCAGCGCCGAGATGGGATCCCGGGTGGGTGAGCAGATAGGGGATCTGCAATTGGGCTGCCCGGCGCAGCTCGTCGGCAAAGGCGGCGATGGATTTGTTGCGGGTGCTCTCTTCCGGGCTGGCGAGGTTGATCAGGTAGGAACCGTGGATCACCACCGGCTCAATGCCGCTCTCCCGGCGGAGGTGGAAAAAGGTCTCCAGTTCTTCCGAGGCATAAGCGCGCCCCTTCCACTGGCGCTGGTTCTTGGAGAAGATCTGCACCACATCGGCCGCGATCTGTTCTCCGTTGGATATCGCATGATAAATCCCCCCGGCGATCGAAGTATGGGCGCCGAGGGATAAGATGCTGTTCTTATTGACTTTCATCAGGGTTTTGATTGCACGCAGATTACACAGATCTAAAGGGTGTCATTTCGAACCCTGTGGTTTAGGGTGAGAAATCTGTCGCTGCAAAAAGCTGAAGGTGTCGATTGGTTCATATCGGGCGTAAAAATAGATTTCTCGCTTCGCTTCGAAATGACACGATTCAGTAAAAACAATAGCATAAGCAGTCATAAGGTCTATAGATACTTGACGACTAAATCGATCAGCCGCTGCACTCGCGGGGTATAGGGCGGGGAGAGCAGTTTGAAGGGGCTGTAGATCGATTGCTTCAGCACCGCCCGTTCGTGGGAGAAAGCCCGGAAGCCGTAAAATCCGTGGGAATTTCCGAAGCCGCTGTTGTTGATCCCCCCGAAGGGCAGGTTGGGATGCAGAAATTGCACCGCGCTGTCGTTGATGCAACTGCCTCCGGCTGAGGTGTTTGCAAAGATCCGCTCGATGTTTTTCCGGCGGCGGCTGAAGACGTAGAGTGCCAGCGGTTTGGGATGGCCGTTAATGAATTGCAGCACCGTGGAAAGGTCTTCGTAAGGCATCACCGGCAGCACCGGGCCAAAGATCTCTTCCTGCAGCAGCGGGGTATCTTCCGGCAGGTCGGTCAGAACGGTGGGAGCGATGTAATTGTCTTCCGGGTTGAATTTGCCCCCGACCACCATCCGGGCGCCTTTTTCCAGCGCCTGTTCCACCATGTTTGACAGACGCTGGAAATGCTCCGGGTTGATCACCCGGGCAAAGTAAGGCGAGGCTTCCCGCTCGGCGGGGTTCTGCCCATAGGCGCTGCGAATCTGCTGTTCCAGGAGTTTCAGAAAGGCCTCATGGTGGCGCTGATGTACGAAAATATAATCCGGAGCGATGCAGGTCTGGCCGGCATTGAAGAATTTCTCTGCCGCCAGCTTTTCGGCCGCATCTTTGATGGCGGCGCTTTCATCGATGATCACCGGCGATTTGCCGCCCAGTTCCAGGGTGACGGTGGTAAGATGCTCCGCGGCGGCGCGCATGATGATCCGCCCCACCGCCGGGCTGCCGGTGAAGAAGATATGATGGAAGGGGCGGCGCAGGAGTATTTCCGCCACCTGCTTGTCGCCTTCGAATAGCGCCACTTCGTTCTCCGGGAACAGATCGTTCACCATCTCTTTCATCAGCGCCGAGGTGTGGGGTGTAAACTCCGACGGCTTCAGAATGGCGCAGTTTCCGGCGGCGATGGCCGTGGCCAGCGGTCCGAAGATCAGATTAAATGGATAATTCCAGGGGGCAATGATCAGCACCACCCCTTTGGGTTCGTAGCGGATGTGGGAGCGGGTGGTCATCATCGTCAGGGTGGGTTTGACCCGCTGCGGCTTCATCCAGCGCTTCAAATGCTTGATGGCGTGCTTGATTTCCTGGGTGACGGCAAAAATCTCGGAGATATCCACCTCGGCAGCCGGTTTCTTGAAATCTTGATGGAGCGCCTGGCGGATATCCTCCCTGCGGCGGTAGATCGCTTCCAACAGCCGTTTTAATTTAGCGATGCGCTGCTTTGCCGTGGTAGCGGCAATATTATATCGGTTATCCATTTGCACAGCGAATACCCGCTCAATGTCCCTGGTCAGCGTTGCAAGCGTGTCTTTCGATATTTTTTCAATGACCTCGGTCATGATGTGCCTCGAGTTTGAACGTTTTTACTTCGCTTATTTTGAGCGCCGTGGCGATGCTGATGCTGAGGGCTGAGGGCTGAGGGCTGAGGGCTGAGGGCTGAGGGCTGAGGGCTGAGGGCTGAGAATTTTTTTTTTATAATAGAGTGACATCAAGCTTTTTTTGAGAAATCTTCGCCCTTCGCCCTTCGCCCTTCGCCCTTCGCCCTTCGCCCTTCGCCCTTCGCCCTTCGCCTAACGAAACAACTGATAAATCCGCTCCTTCTCGATCGCCCGCACTGCCATCTCGGCGCAGTCTTTGACTACCTGGATCAGATTGGCGAAGCGTTCGTCTTTGCTTTGTCCCTGGCGGTAACGGAAATAGATCTGCTGCACGATCACGGCAATCTTGAACACGCCGAAAACATAATAGAAAACCGGATTAGCGACTTCCCGGCCGCTTTTTTCGATATAGCGTTCCAGGAGCTGTTTGCGGTTTAGGTTGCCCGGCAGGGCGGTTAGCCCGAACATGGTCAGCGCCCGGGGATCGCCCGGTTCGATCCAGTATCCCAGGGTGGTGCCGAGATCCATCAGCGGATCGCCGATGGTGGCCATCTCCCAATCGAGCACCGCCAGGATGCGCCGGGGATCCTGGGGATCGAGCACCAGGTTGTCATATTTGTAATCGTTGTGGATCAGGGCGGGCGCCGTGCTTTCCGGCATATTTGCCGCCAGCCATTCTCCGGCTTGGATCATTTCGGGAATATCATCGGTGCGGGCGTTCTCATAGCGCTGGCGCCAGCCCTCCACCTGTCGCTGCACATACCCCTCCGGCCGGCCGAGATCCTCCAGCCCGGCTGCTTTGTAATCGATCAGATGCAGTTCCACCATATTGTCGATAAACGATTTGGAAATACCGTGCATGAGCTCCGGGGTCAATTCCAACTGCTTCGGTCGGTGGGCGCGCAGGATGATCCCTTTCACCCGTTCCATCATGTAGAAAGGCGCGCCGATCACCGATTCATCCTCGCAATAGAGCAGCGGCCGGGGCACCCGGGGATAAATTTTGGCCAGGCTGGCCAGCACCCGGTATTCCCGGTTCATGTCGTGCGCGGTCTTGATGTCGGCAGTGGCCGGGGGCCTGCGCAGTACCGCTTCGTTGTCTTTCAAGCGGATCAGATAGGTCAGATTGGAATAGCCGTTCGGATACTGCGTCACCGACAGGGTGCCGTCCAGTTCCGGGGCATTGGCCTTCAGGTAGGCGGCCAGTCGCTCGGTATCGATTTCCTCTCCCGGCCGCACCGTTGCCGGCTGGTCGATGGCGGCGGCATCTTCCTCGCCTCGGCGCTGGCGGGCGGTATATTGCTTCAGGATCCGCCGGGCCACTACCGATTTGTGCACTTCATCCGGACCGTCATAGATACGCGCGGCGCGCTCGTGGCGGAACCAGTGAGCCAGCAATAGATCGTCGGTCACTCCCAGGGCGCCGTGCACCTGCAAGGCGCAGTCGAGCACCTTCTGCAGCACCCCGGCGGCGTGAAATTTGATCAGTGAAATATCCTCGCGGGCGGCATAAGCACCTTCGGCATCGATCTTTGCGGCAGTTGCCAGCACCAGCAGACGGGTGGCATTGATCTCCGCCCGGCATTCCGCGATCCAGTTCTGGATGGTCTGTTGGCCGGCGAGGTTTTTGCCGGGGGCGATCTCCCGACTCAGCGCCCGTTCGCACATCATCTCAAAAGCCCGCTCGCAGATGCCGATCCAGCGCATGCAGTGGTGGATCCGTCCGGGACCAAGTCGTTCCTGGGCGATGGCAAAACCGCCGCCTTCCTCGCCCAGCAGGTTGCTTTGGGGCACCTTGCAATTCTCCAGCGAGATCTCACAATGGGTGAAGTATTCCGCGCCCTCGTCCCCCATCACCGGAATATTGCGCACGATCCGGTAGCCGAGGGTGTTGGTGGGAACGATGATCAGGCTGAATTGCTGGTGAGGATTATCGGCATTGGGGTTGGTCTGGGCCATGACGATGGCGTAATAAGCGCCTTCTGCCGCGGTGACAAACCATTTATGACCGTTAATCAGATAGTTCTCCTCCTGCTTGACCGCGCTGGTGCTCATGCGCACCGGATTGGAGCCGGCATGCTCCGGCTCGGTCATGGCAAAGCAACTGCGGATCTCCCCCTTGACCAACGGGAGCAGAAAGCGTTTCTTCTGGATATCGCTGCCGTGGGTAATCAGGATTTCCATGTTGCCGATATCCGGCGCCTGGCAGTTGAAGACGTAATGGCCGAGGGGGCTGCGTCCCAGCATTTCGCTGACCCGGGCAAATTCCGCCAGGGAGAGCCCCAAACCGCCCAGCGAAGCCGGCAGGTGAGGCGCCCACAACCCCAGCGCCTTGACTCGCTGGCGCTTCTCATCCAACTCAGGCATCAGGCTGTGGAAGTCTTTTTTGAGTAGGAGTGTCTCTAAGGGATAAATCTCCTTTTCAATAAAATCCTTAATCTGCTCAAGTATTGCCGGCAATTGGTCCGCATGGTACTGCATGGTTTTCCTCACTCTCTCCCAGGTGATCGTAAAACAGCTATGCAATGGTTTTGATTTTATATGCCTTGGTGGATAGTACGTACGTCGATGATCGATTTGCAAGCGGTTTGGTATTTTGCGGTTGCAAACGACATAGAACGCGGATGACACGGATTCTCGCGGATAAGACTTGACTTGAAAAGGCAAACAACGACGCCACGGAGGCACAGAGATCACAGAGAACTGACGACTGAAAAAACTCTGTGTTCTCTGTGCCTCTGTGGCAAAAACAAGTTGGAACATCCGCGAAAATCCGCGTCATCCGCGTTCTATTTTGTAGTGCCTTCCTGTCAATTACTCATCGCCGGGTCGCTCAGCGGCTGACGGATACCGCCCTTTCCTTTGGCGGAGGTTGCCATATAATCTTCCTGGGTGAAGGAATCGACCTGGATGGCGTCTTCCCGGGCCAGTTCCGCCTGCTGCAGCAACTCTGCTTCCTCGCGGGTGATGATGTCCAGCTCCAGCGCTTTACCCACCATGCGGTCGATGCGGTCTTTGGAGATCTTTCCAGCCCGCAGCGCCTTATAGACTTTCTTGAGCACCGGTTCCGACGCTTTGACCAGGCGGAAGGCGTTCTCCAGCCGTCCCAGGGCCTCGTTGACATCTTCCGGCACATAAACCCCGCGGGTAAGCGCATCACGTTCAGCGCCGGGTTGCTGGAGGATCTGCGCCACCCGGCCGCCGGTTTCATCCGAAGGCATGCTGCTCAGGGTGTTCAGGCGCGACCACCACAGCACCGGCCCGCGGAAGGGGAAACCGAGATTCTGGTATAACTCATTGAAAGCGGTCTGGATCTGCGCCAGGGCGTATTGCATGCTCCAGTGCACCAGGGGCAGGTCGGCTTTCTGCCGTCCTTCCGCCTCAAAGCGGCGCAGGGTGGCGCTGCCCAGATAGAGCCAGATGAAAATGTCGGCAAAGCGCCCGGTGATCTTCTCCTTGCGCTTCAGATTGCCGCCGAAGCGGCCCATGGCAAAATCGGCTAAAAAGGCGAAGGAGGCCGAGGCCCAGGAGAGCCTGCGGTAGTATTTGGCGGTCGCTCCGCCAACCGGTGCCGCCGCCAGCCGTCCCCGGCTCACGCTCAACAGCACGCTGCGGAAGAGATTGCGCACTACATGGCCGATGTGAGGCCAGAAGGCGGCATCGAACCCTTTAACATCATTATTCATCAGGGCCTGAATCTCTTGGTAGGAATAGGGATGGCAGCGGATCGCCCCCTGGCCGAAGATCATCAGGGTGCGGGTGAGGATATTGGCCCCTTCCACGGTGATATTGATCGGCACCCCGAAATAGCCGTGAGCGATCAGGTTGCGCGGGCCGCGGGAGATGCCGGCGCCGCCGAGTACGTCCATGGCGTCATTGATTGCCTTGCGCAGGTGTTCGGTGAAGGAATATTTGGCGATGGCGGTGATCACCGGAGGTTTCTCTCCGCTGTCGAGGCCGCCGCAGGTAAAGCGCCGGGCCGCCTCAAAGATATAAGCGTATCCGCCTACGCGGGCCAGGGGTTCTTCGATCCCTTCGAATTTTCCGATGTTGAGGCCGAATTGTTTGCGCACGGCGGCATAAGCGCCCACCACCCGGGCGGCATATTTGATGCCTCCGGCACTGGAAGCGGGCAGGGAGATGCCCCGGCCCACTGCCAAAGATTCCATCAGCATGCGCCAGCCGTTGCCGGCCTGCGCCGGCCCGCCGATGATCGCGCTGACCGGCACCACCACATCATGCCCTTCGGTGGGGCAGTTGTAAAATGGCAAGCCCAGGGGATCATGCCGTTTGCCCAGCACCACGCCTTCGGTATGGGTGGGGATCAGGGCGCAGGTGATGCCGGGGTTCTCTCCCTTGCCCAGCAGATTTTCCGGATCGCGCAGCTTGAAGGCCAGGCCCAGCACCGTAGCGATCGCCGCCAGGGTGATGTAGCGTTTTTTCCAGTTGAGGCGGATATAAAGCTCACCGTCACTGCCGCGGAAGACCACCCCGGAAGAGGTCATCGCTCCGGCATCGGAGCCGGCACCCGGCTCGGTGAGGGCAAAGCAGGGAATTTCCTCAGCGCTGGCCAGGCGGGGCAGATAGTAGTCTTTTTGCGCCTGGGTGCCGTAATGCATCAGCAGTTCCGCCGGACCCAGCGAGTTCGGCACCATCACAGTGGTGCCCAGGGGGCCGCAGCGGGTCATCAGCTTCACCACGATGGCGCTGTTGGCGGAGGGGGTGAACTCGTGGCCGCCATATTGTTTGGGGATGATCAGGCCGAAAAAACGTTCCTTTTTGATCAGATCCCAGGCTGCCTTAGGAAGTTCCCGGTTGCGGAATACCTCCCAATCGTCAGTTACCTGGCAGATCGCTTCCACCGGACCGTCGAGGAAGGCCTGCTCTTCGGGGGAGAGGTCCGGGTAGGGCTCTTTCAGAATGCGTTTGAAGTCCGGTTTGCCGGAGAACAGTTCCCCATCGACCCAAATGTTCCCGGCTTCGATCGCCACCTGCTCGGTTTCCGAGATCGCCGGCAGCAGCTTCATCGCCTTGACGGTACGTACGATCGGCCCGGAGAGCAGCAGCCGGCGCAGCGGCTTGACTCCGAAGAGCAGCACCATGGCGCCGAGCACAACCCAGCCCCACAGCGGCGCGCCGAATCCGCCCAGGGCCAGGGCGGCCACCACGACCCAGGCCCAGAAAGAGGCGCCGCTAAATCCCAGCACGGCGACGATCAGCAGCAGACCCAGGGTGCTCAGCAGCGGGTATGCAGCCAGAATGCCCGGTAAGGATGAAAGAAAGCTCATTGTTTAAACCCCCATGTTTTGGTTGTCAGTTATCAGTTGTCAGTTATCAGTTAAAAACAAATCTGCGAAAATCTGTCAAATCTGTGAAAATCTGCGTGCAATTATGACACACCTACAGTATCAGATTCTCGAACACTCCTGCCGCGCCCATGCCCCCGCCGATGCACATGGTGCAGATGCCGTAGCGCACCTGGCGGCGCTGCATCTCGTGCAGCAGGGTGGCGGTCAGCTTGGCGCCGGTGCAGCCCAGGGGATGGCCGAGGGCAATCGCTCCGCCGTTGACGTTGACGATGGCCTCATCGATGTCCAGGGTGCGCACGATGGCCAGCACCTGGGAGGCGAAGGCCTCGTTGAGTTCGATCAGGCCGATGTCGCTTAACTTCAGTCCGGCCTGCTTGAGGGCCTTGGGAATCGCTTCGATCGGGCCAATGCCCATCACTTCCGGAGCCACTCCGGCGACGGCATATCCCGCCAGACGGGCGATGGGGTTGGCGCCGGACGTTTTAACCATCTGTTCGCTCATTACCACCGAGGCTGCCGCCCCGTCGGACATCTGCGAGGCGTTACCGGCGGTGACAGTGCCGCCCAGTTTGAAAGCCGGTTTCAGCCGGGCCAGGGCTTCCAGGCTGGTATCCTCCCGGGGACCTTCATCCACCCGAAAGACGGTCTCGCGGGTCACCGCCTCGCCGTTGGCATACAGGGTCGCTTTGACCGGCAGCGGGATAATTTCGTCTTCGAAGCGGCCGGTTTTGATCGCTTCGATCGCCCGGTGATGGGAACGGTAGGAGAAAGCGTCCTGATCTTCCCGGGAGATCCGGTAGCGTTCGGCAACATTCTCGGCGGTGATGCCCATGCCGACGTAGACGTCGGGATCGGCGTCGATCAGGTCTGGATTGGGCGTAAAATAAAAGCCGGTCATCGGCACGGCGCTCATCGATTCCGCGCCGCCTGCGACAACCGTCTCCACGTGTCCGGCGAGGATCGCCTGAACGGCCATGGCGATGGTCTGCAGTCCCGAGGAGCAGAAACGGTTGATGGTCGCCGCCGGCACGCTGTCCGGCAGCCCGGCAGCCTGAGCGATGATTCGTCCCATGTTCATGCCCTGCTCGCCCTCCGGCATGGCGCAGCCGATCAGCACATCATCGATCTGGTCCGGAGCCAGGCCGGGCACTTTCGCCAGGGCGCCTTTCACTGCGGCGGCGCCGAGATCCTCCGCGCGCATTTGGCTGAGGGTGCCGCGCTTGGCTTTCCCCACCGCAGTGCGCATGCTGCTGACGATGTATGCGTCGTTCTTCATGAGGTTGTCTCCTGCTATAGTAAAAGATCAAATACTAAGAAATTTGTAAACGATGCTGGATACTGGATGCTGGATAAAAACATCCAACATCCAACATCAAAAAAACAGCATAAATAAACTCATCCTTTATCCTTTATCCTTCATCCTTTATCCTTTAAGCTTTTCCAGCATCCAGCAACTCAATTCCGCAACGGCTTGTTCGTCGTCAGAATACTCTTCACCCGCTCGTGGGTCTTCGGCTCTTTCAGCAGATCCATAAAGGCTTCCCGCTCTAACCGGAGCAAGTATTGCTCATCGACGTAAGCCGGGCCGCTCAGTTCGCCTCCGGTCAGCACATAGGCCAGCTTTTGGGCCAGGAAGCGGTCGTAGGCGGTGGCGAAATGCCCCTGCTGCATTTGGTAAGCCGCCGCTTCCATCGTGGCGCGGGCCGGCTTGCCCATCACCAGGATCGCCTTGCGGGCCGGCGGGGGCATGTATCCCTGCTGTGACAGGCGCAGCACCTCGGTCTTCGCCACGGCGATGCGGCGGTCGGCGTTCATCACGATCAGCGCCTCCGGCTTGAGATAGCCCAATTCGATCGCTTCCCGGGCACTGGTGGAGACTTTGGCGGTGGCGATGGTCTCGAAGGCCTTGATCAGGAACGGTTGCACCTGACTGGGAAAATCGCTCGCGGCCTGCTGCGCCGCCCGGGCGGCAAGGTGGGTGCTGCCGCAGCCGGCCGGGATCAGCCCTGCTCCCAGTTCCACCAGCCCGATATAGGATTCCAGCGCGGCGACGTTCGCGGCGCAGTGCATCAACAACTCGCAGCCCCCGCCCAACACCATGCCCTGCACTGCAGTCACTACCGGCTTGCGGGCATAGTAAACCCGCAGCACCATATCCTGGAAGCGCTTGGTCATCTGTTCCAGCACCTCGAACTTGCCGGCCTGAAGCACGTGGCCGGCCTCGCCCAGATTGGCCCCCACCGAAAAATTGCGACCGCTATTGCCGATGACCAGCCCGTGGAAATCGTGTTGCTCTACGTAATCGATCGCCTGGAACACTCCTTCCACCACATCCTGGCTGAGGGTGTTGGCTTTGGAGCGAAATTCGAACAAGGCCACTCCATCGCCGAGATTGAGCAGCGCTCCTTCCGAGCGTTCAAACAGCACACTTTCTTTCCGGCGGCTGATGGCCGGGAGATCGATCTGGTCGGCAAACACCGGTTCAGGCCGGTATCCTTTTCCCGGCACATAAGCCGCGGGCTGCCCGTCAATCTCGCGGTAGAAGGCATCATGTCCGGCCTGCCGCATCTCCGCCACCCATTGGGGCAGGGTGATGCCGGCCGCCTGCAGGTCTTTGAGCACCCGTTCGAAGCCCAGGGTGTCCCATAACTGGAAGGGCCCCATCTCCCAGCCGAAGCCCCAGCACATGGCGCGGTCGATGTCGGCGGGATGGTCGGCGATCTCCGGCACCCGGCGGGCGGCATAGCCGATCAAGTCGAGCATCGATTGGCGGGTAAAAGCCCCGGCTCGGCCACGGTCTGCATACAGCGCGGCAATTCGTTTTTTCAGGCCCCCGGATTTGGCCAGCGATTCAAGATCGCCGAGGTTCAGTGGTTTGGCCGGCTCGTAGTTCATGGTCTGCGGGTTCAGGGAGAGAATTTCCTTGCCGACTTTCTGGTAAAACCCTTTTCGCGATTTTGCGCCGAGGATGCCGTTATCCACCATCTTGACCATCAGCTCCGGGGGGCGGTGCGCTTCGCGGCTTTCATCATGGGGGATTGCCTGGTAGAGGTTCTCTCCCACATATTTCAGGGTATCCAGCCCGACCACATCGGCGGTGCGGAAGGTGGCGGATTTGGGATGACCGATCAAGGTGCCGGTCAAGGCGTCGATTTCTTCGATGGTATATTCACCGGAAGTGAAGGCGCGGATCGCCTGCATGATCGAATAAGTGCCGATCCGGTTGGCGATGAAGTTGGGGGTATCCTTGGCGATCACCACGCTTTTTCCCAGGTGTACCCGGCCGAACCACTTTAGCTTATTCAGCAGGGCGGGGTCGGTATCCGGGGTGGGGATGATCTCCAGCAGTTTGAGATAGCGCGGAGGATTGAAGAAGTGAGTGCCCAGGAAGCGTTTTTTGAAAGCGGGGGAGCGGCCTTCGGCGATCTGGTGGATCGGCAGGCCGCTGGTGTTGGTGGAGACGATGGTGTGAGCGGGCAGGGTCTCTTCCAGTCTGGCCATCAATTGCTGCTTGATGGCCAGATGCTCAATCACCGCTTCGATTACCCATTCGGCATCTTTCAGCAGGTGGAAGTGCTCCTCGAAATTGCCGGTGGTGATGCGGCGCGGGGCGGCGCTGTCGACAAAGGGGGCCGGTTTCATCTTGAGGATTTTTTTGAAGGCGGCCTCCACGATGCCGTTTTTGGGGCCCTCCTTGGGGGGAATATCCAGTAGGATCACCTCCAGCCCGGCATTGGCCAGGTGGGCGGCGATCTGCGCGCCCATCACGCCGGCGCCCAGCACGGCGGCTTTGCGAAAGGGTAAGTATGATAACGTGTGCGGCATGACGTAAACCTCCTTATACTTTGTCGCTCATACTGAGCACAGTGTAAAGTTTTATTGCATGGGGCAAAGGGCATGGCGCCGTAATGTGCAAGCGCATGTTCCGACACCCGCACTGTAATGCCCCATGCCCTATGCAAAATTCTCCGCATTATTCAGACCTCAGTAGGCGCGTTGTTTTTTACGCTCGATTCTGAACACTGTTCAATAAAAATTCAAAAGTAACCCTTATGTGATGTCTAGAGCATCAATATGTTATCTTTCGTTTATGCCATTCGCTAAGACTACCCGCCTGACGGTAATGGGGGAGTAGAGAGGTTCAGGTTGAGAATTTGCTGAATGCTGGTTTCGATGATCGCTTCCGGGAGAATGCTGCGGTCGATTCGCCGGGCCTGCATCAGGGTGACGATGCCGTGCATAAAGCACCAGATCAGGTGTGCGACCAGATAGGGATGCGGGATGTCGGTTTTTTGCTGCCGGGAATAGGCTTCCACCGCCCGGGAGACCACTTCCACGCTTCGCCGGGCTTTGCGGTATTTTTCGGCGGGATAGCGCGCCATCCGTTCCGGTTTGAGGGTGAACATGATCTCGTAATATTCCGGGTTGGAGAGGGCAAAATTGTAATAATTGCGGCACAGGGCGCTCAGACGGCTGCGCGGATCGGTGATCGCGGCTTCGGTGGCATCCTGCAGCGCCACCAGCTTGTCGAAGCCCTCTTCGATCAGCGCATGTATCAATTCATCCTTGTTTTTGAAATGAAAATAGATCGAGCCGACGCTGCATCCCACCGCCCGGGCGATCATGCGGATGGAAAGCTGGGTGAGCCCCTGCTGCACCAGCAGCGCCCGGGTGACGTCGAGGATCCGGCGGGGATTGATTTCGGTTTTGGGTAGCGTGGCCATTTAGAAAGGATGAAGGATAAAGGTTAAAGGATGAAGTAAATTATTAATAAACAATTGATTGAAAGCATGAAGCACCGTATGCGGCTGCCGCGGCTCCGGATGGATGATGCGAATTGTTTGCGTTATCGGCAGGAGAATATAAGTAGAATTTGAACAGTGTTCAATAGAAAAATGCGAAATTTTTCATTTGGCGGGAATTAATTGCACGCAGATTTCGCAGATTGGACAGATTTTCGCAGATTTTTTTGCCACGAATATACACGAATGTTATAAATGGTATATAGACTGCTTTAATGTATGAATGACGCGAAGCCAATGACGTGCGAAGCACCAATGACGCCAAAGGCCAATGACACCATAATTCAGTAAGTTGTATCTGTGAAAATCTGCTCAATCTGTGAAAATCTGCGTGCCATCAACTAGTCAGAGACCGCCTCCGCGACTTCCTGCTTCTGCCGATGCGTCTGCCAGTGTTCCATCTCTTTCACCAGAAACTGTCCGGTGTAGGAATTACCGGTCTTCATAATCGCCTCCGGAGTGCCTTCGGCGATGATCTGTCCTCCGTCATCTCCGCCTTCCGGGCCGATGTCGATGATCCAGTCGGCGGTCTTGATCACGTCCATATTATGCTCGATCACGATCACGGTATTGCCTTTGTCCACCAAACGATTGAGCACCTTCAGCAGCATGGTGATGTCCTCGAAATGCAGCCCGGTGGTCGGTTCGTCGAGGATATATACCGTGCTGCCGGTGCCCAGGCGGGAAAGCTCTGTGGCCAGCTTGACCCGCTGGGCCTCTCCGCCGCTGAGCGTGGTGGCGCGCTGGCCGAGATGAATATAATCCAACCCGACATCGTGCAGGGTTTGCAACTTGCGCTTGATTGCCGGGATCTTGGCAAAAAACTCCAGCGCCTCTTCTACCGTCATATCCAGCACGTCGGCAATATTCTTGCCGCGGTAGCGGATCTCCAGGGTCTCGCGGTTGTAGCGCCGCCCCTTGCAGGTCTCGCAAGTGACGTAGACATCAGGCAGAAAGTGCATCTCGATCTTCTTCACTCCGTCGCCCTCGCAGGCATTGCAGCGTCCGCCCTTGACGTTGAAGCTGAAGCGCCCCGGCTTATAGCCGCGGATCTTGGCTTCCGGGAGTTGGGCAAAGAGATCGCGGATGTGGGTAAACAACCCGGTATAGGTGGCCGGATTGGAGCGGGGGGTGCGCCCGATCGGTGACTGGTCGATGTCGATCACCTTGTCGAGATGCTCCAGACCTTCCACGCCACGGTATTCCAGGGGAATCCGCTTGCTGCGGTGGAAATGGGCCGCCAGCAGGGGATAGAGGGTCTCATTGATCAGAGAGCTTTTCCCGGAGCCGGATACCCCGGTAATGCAGATGAATTTCCCCAGGGGGAATTTGGCGGTCACCTCTTTGAGATTGTTCCCCTGCGCCCCGCTGAGCACCAACTGCTTGCCGTTCCCTTTGCGGCGCTTCTTCGGCACCTCGATATATTTCTCGTAAGACAGGTAGGCGCCGGTAATCGACTGCGGATTCTTCGCTACTTCCTCCGGCGTGCCTTCCGCCACCACCCGGCCACCGTGCTTCCCGGCGCGGGGACCGAGGTCGATGATATAGTCGGATTGCTCGATGGTCTCGCGGTCGTGTTCCACCACCAGCACCGTATTGCCGAGATCGCGCAGCTTCAGCAGGGTGTCGATCAGGCGGCTGTTGTCGCGCTGGTGCAGGCCGATCGAGGGTTCGTCGAGCACGTAGAGCACCCCCACCAGTTGGCTGCCGATCTGGGTGGCCAGGCGGATGCGCTGGGCCTCGCCCCCGGAAAGGGTGCCGGCGGTGCGGTCCAGAGAGAGATAATCCAGTCCCACATTGAGCAGGAACTCCAGACGGGAACGGATCTCCTTGAGGATCTGGTAGGCGATGGTCTGCTCCCGCTGGTTCAGGGTCAGGGAATTGAAAAATTCGTGCGCTTTGCGAATATTCTTAGCCGTCACCTCCGCGATGTTCAGATCGTTGACCTTCACCCCCAGCGATTCATTGCGCAGGCGGGCGCCGTTGCACTCGGTGCAGGGGATCTGGTTCATGAAGCCCTCGATCCAGGTGCGGATATGCTGGGAACTGGTCTGGCGGTAGCGCCGGTAAAGATTGTTGATCGCCCCTTCATAATGCGATGAGAATTCAAACTTGGAATGCTCCCGCTCAAACTTGAAGCGCACCTTCTGGTCGCCAGTGCCGTAGAGCACCAGGCGCTGCGCTTCTTCGGGCAGGTCCTTCCAGGGGGTATCGAGGCTGAAGCCGAATTCTCTGGCCAGGGCGGCGATCATCTCGTAATACCAGCTGTTGCGCTCTTCGCCCACCGACTCCACCGCGCCGCCGCGGATGCTCAGGCGGGGGTCCGGCACCAGCAGGCGGGGGTCGATCTCCAGGGTGCTGCCGAGCCCGTCGCAGCTCGGACAGGCGCCATAGGGGCTGTTGAAGGAGAACATGCGCGGTTCGATCTCCTCGTAGCTGATGTTGCAGCGCTTGCAGGCGAAATTCTCGCTGAAGAGGCGTTCGCCGGCCTCCTCGACATTCTCCAGGATCATCAGGCCGCTGGCCATTTTCAGAGCGATCTCCACCGATTCGGTCAGGCGCTGGCGGATCTTCTCGCTCACCTTGAGGCGGTCGACCACCACTTCGATATTGTGTTTGATCTTCTTGTTGAGGGTGATCTCTTCATCGAGGCTGTAGAGCCGGCCGTCGACCCGTACCCGCAGGAAGCCTTCCCGCTTGATCTCTTCGAAGAGCTCCTTGTATTCGCCCTTGCGGCCGCGCACCACCGGTCCCAGGATTTGAATGCGGGTGCCTTCCGGCAGGGCCATGATGGTATCGACGATCTGCTGCGGCGTCTGGCGGGCGATCGGGTCGCCGCAGTTATAACAATGCGGATGGCCGATCCGGGCGAAGAGCAGGCGCAGATAATCGTAGATCTCCGTCACCGTGCCCACCGTAGAGCGGGGGTTCTTATGGGTGGTCTTCTGCTCAATCGAGATGGCCGGAGAGAGCCCGTCGATGTAGTCGACGTCGGGCTTTTCCATCAGCCCCAGGAACTGCCGGGCGTAGGCGCTGAGCGATTCCACATAGCGGCGCTGACCTTCGGCGTAGATGGTGTCGAACGCCAGGCTGGATTTTCCCGAGCCGGAAAGCCCGGTAATGACCACCAGTTTTTCCCGGGGAATCTGCAAATCGATATTCTGCAGATTATGCTCCCGGGCCCCTTTGACGATGAGATATTCTTTTTTGGACATGATGTTTGTATGGCTTTGTGTTTTAATGACTTAATGGCACACAGATTTACACAGATAAGACTTCCTGCCATTGACTTCGTGTCATTGGCGCTGCGCGCGTCATTGGGCCTTCGGCCGTCATTGGCCTGCGGCGCCATTTATACTTTGGTTATCATTGGCTTTTTTTCTTGCATATCTGAAATCTAAAACTAATTTCATTCCGCACTCCGCACTCCGCACTCCGCACTCCGCACTCCGCACTCCGCACTCCGCACTCCGCACTCCGCACTCCGCACTCCGCACTCCGCACTCCGCACTCCGCACTCCGCACTCCGCACTCCGCACTCGTTGTAGTGAACAAAAATGCACGGCAATATAGTGGATGAAAATGACCAGTTCAAGTAATTTTTTCTGCTGCCGGCGGCCGTACCGTAATCGCAACGCTAAAGATAGGGATTTTTTTAGAGGATGGGGGGAAATATTTTTTTTGTTAGGGGGGAAGGGGAGATGCTGGATGCTGGATGCTGGATGGGGGGAGTCGCAACTGGCCCGGGACGTCTGTTTTTCCCCATCCACCCATTCACCCATCCACCCATTCACCCATCCACCCATTACTCATTAACTCAAAAAAACAGCGCCATGGCCGCACCGGTTAACGACCGGGGGCCATGGCGCCTTGCTCCTCTCCTGGAGCGATATCGCAGGGGCGGGTCCCGCTCACCCCCATCGCCAAAAGCAGGCGGCGGCCGGTCACACAACGCGGAATTGAGTGGCCGGCACGCCGTTCCCTCCTGTAATTTCTTTGCTGGGTAAGATACAAAAATATCACCCTGCTTGGCGAACACCAGCGTGGCAAAATTGGGTACCGGTGTGATATCCCGGCTGGCACCAATGTTTTTTCCGGCTTTTTTCCAATCCCCGGACTTATTATATTGATGCGGAGTGAGTTGCGTAACCGCATGCCAATACTTATTCGACACATGATTGATATCAATCTGCTTTAGGTGCACGGATGCGTTATTTCGACCGCGCTAGTATTCTGCCGATTTACCTGCTTAGCCTCAGCATTTTGCTCTGCGGCTGTCTTTTTGCATTGGATCCCCAGAGAAGAATCACCCAGTACGATCTTCGCCTGTTCCATTCCGAACACGGTCTGCCGATGAACTCCTTCCGCACCGTGTTCCAGGGCCGGGAAGGGTACATCTGGGCCGGCTGCCAGGAAGGCCTGGTGCGCTATGATGGCGTGGAGTTCCGGCTCTACACCCGGGACGCCTACCCCGGTTTAAGCTCCAATTTTATCGAAGATATCTGCGAAGACAGCAGCGGCAATCTCTGGCTGGCGACCCAGGGCGGCGGCGCCTGCCGCTTTGACGGCGAGCGGTTTGTGGCCTATGATACCAGTGATGGATTGGCGAGCAACATTGTCAACAAAGTCCTCGGTGCCCGCGACGGATCGCTCTGGTTCGGCACCGACAACGGGATCACCCGCCTGAAAGACGGCGAATTCCGCTCTTTTAGAGTGGGCGATCGTTCCGCGCATCCGGTTATCGTTTCATTGTGGGAAGACCCGGAAGGACAGATCCTGTTCGGGGGCGCGCCGCCAGGATTGCATTATATGCGTGATGACTCGGTTCACACCATCGCGCTTGGTGATGACCCGTTGATAACGGCTTTTGGCGAAAGGTCATCCGGCGGCACGCTTCTGGGAACAGCGACCGGCGAACTCTATCATTTTGACCAGGGACAGGTTAGCCGGCCGGCGATTGCCGCGCTTCCCCTGCCTTACCCGATACGGGCGATATCCGAGGATGAGAACGGCAACATCTGGCTATGCAGCGAGGGAGGCGGGATTGCCCGTTATGCCGGTGGCGGGTGGCAGGTGCTGGGAGTGGAGAATGGATTACCCGGCGATAATAATTTTTTCCTCAGTATGGCGGAAGATCGGGAGGGCGGCCTCTGGCTGGCCAGCGAGGGCGGTCTGTATCACATGATCGACAACAAGTTCCGCGCCTTCGGCAGCCCGGAGGGCTTCGTCAACAATAATGGCGCATCGGTTTGCCAGGATCGAGACGGGTATATGTGGGCCGGGCTAAGGGATGGCGGGGTTGCCCGGTTTACTGATACGGAGACCCGTAATTACGGAACCGAGCACGGACTGCTCAGTGCAGAGGTGGAAGCCGTCTGCCCCGATCCCGGCGGTGGGGTATGGATCGGTTCGACCGGCGGATTAAACTTTATCCGGAATGGCGAGATCCGAAGCTTCCGCCGGCAGGATGGCCTGCCGGAAAATCATATCGTCGCATTGTGCGGCCGCCGCGCCGGCGGATTGTGGATCGGCACTCAGTCGGGATTTCTGGTGAAATATGACGGCCGCCGCTTCACCGCCTACCGGCCGCTGCCCGGCGAAACCGCCAGCGTTATTGCGATCCTGGAAGAAGCGAACGGCGATCTTTGGATCGGCACCCGTAACGCCGGGCTGGTCAAATTTACCACCACCGGTTTCCGCCGTTTCCGCGCCCATGACGGCATCAGCGCCAAAGGGATCAACGCCTTTTATCAGGATGCGGCGGGCCGGCTGTGGATCGCCACCGACGATGAAGGGTTGTATGTGTATCAAGACGGCCGGTTTGTGAATTTCTCCGCCCGCGACGGCCTGAGCTTCGACCGCATCTATTCCGTGCTGGAAGACCGCCAGGGTGGGATGTGGTTTCACGGCAACCGAGGCATTTTCCGGGTGGAAAAGCAGGCGCTGCTGGAATTGGCCGCCGGGAAACGCGATACCCTGGAGAGCCGCTGGTTCAGCGCGCTCGACGGAATGCGCGAGACCGAATGCAACGGCCGCCGCCAACCCACTGCCTGGCAGAGCCGCGACGGCCGGCTGTGGTTCGCCTCCATCGCCGGGGTGGTGAGCGTCGATCCGGGCAATATGCCCCGTAATCTACACCCGCCACCGGTCTACCTGGAAAAGGTGATCACTCCCCGGCAACACCTCGCTCGGCGCGACTTCCCGGAGCTGCTCCGGCTGGATCCGCACGAGCAGAATCTGGAATTCCACTATACTGCGCTGAGCTTTGCCGTGCCGGAGCGGGTTCGTTTTAAATACATGCTGGAAGGATACGACCCAGGCTGGATCGAGGCTGGCGTTCGCCGCTCGGCCTACTACACCAACCTCTCCCACGGAAACTATACCTTTCGCGTCACCGCCTGCAATAATGACGGCATCTGGAACGAAGCCGGCGTGGCGTTGAACATCCGGATCGCCCCCCACTGGTGGCAGACCGGCTGGGCATACACCGGATATGCGCTGGGGGTATTCCTGGCGCTGTGGGGGATGATGCTGATCTTTCGCCGTCAGGCCGAGCAGCAGGCCCGGCTGCGCAATCGGGCGGAGCAGGCAGGTAAACTGGCGGAACTCGATCGCATGAAGACGCGCTTTTTCGCCAATATCTCCCACGAGTTTCGCACCCCGCTTACGCTGATCCTGGGCCCGCTGGAACAATTTCTCTCCGGCAGGGTGGCCGGCGATCCGCAGGGAATCTACCGTCTGATGCACCGCAATGCCCGGCGTCTGCTGGCATTGATCAACCAGTTGCTCGACCTCTCCCGCCTGGAGGCCGGGCACATGCAATTGCAGGCGCGGCCGGAAAATCTTGATGCCTTCCTGAAGCCGTTGGTGATGTCCTTTACCTCCCTGGCGGACCAGCGGCGGATCCTCCTGGAATACCGCTCACCGGAAGCAGACCTGGAAGTATATGTCGATCCCGACAAATTATACAAGATCGTTACCAACCTCATCTCCAACGCCTTTAAATTCACCCCGGAAGGGGGCATCATCATCATCGCCTGGGAGGTGCCCGGCGGGGTAGGGAAGGGGGGAATCGCTTCCGGGAATAGCCCGCTGGTAGAAATTTCCGTACAGGACAGCGGACCGGGGATCCCCGCCGACAAACAGGCGCGCATCTTTGACCGATTTTATCAGCTGGACGATTCCCAAACCCGCCGCCAGGAGGGTAGCGGGATCGGCTTGGCGCTGGTGAAGGAGCTGGTGGAGGTGCATAAAGGCAGCATCGACCTGGAAAGCGAGCCGGGGAAGGGGAGCCGTTTCATCGTGCGACTGCCCCTGGGCAAAGCCCATCTCCGGGAAGACGAGTTGGCGCAACCCGGCGGGCCGTCTGTCGGCAGCGACCTGGAAAACGAGATTGAAGCCGGCAGCGCAGCGATGCCTCTGCTTCCTGCCGCCGCTTCCCCGCCGGATGAGGATTCCCGGCCGCTGGTATTGATCGTGGAAGACAATCCGGACCTGCGGCTGTATATCCGCAGCCAGTTGGCTCAGGAATACCGGGTGTTGGAATCGCCGAATGGGACGGCGGGAGTCGAGCAGGCGCAGCAGGCGCTGCCGGATCTGGTGATCAGCGATGTGATGATGCCGGAGATGGACGGGTTCGAGCTGTGCCGCCGTCTCAAGCGCGACGAAAAAACCAGTCATATTCCGCTGATCCTGCTGACCGCCCTGGCCACCCTGGAACATCGTTTGGAGGGGCTGGACACTCGCGCCGATGACTACGTGTTGAAGCCGTTCAACCCCGAAGAATTGTTGGCGCGCAGCCGCAACCTGATCGAGTTGCGCCGGCTGCTCCGGGAGCGCTATCGCCGGGAGTTAAATCTACCTCCGCAGGCGTTGGGACTGGCCCGGCGTGATGAGGCGTTCCTGGATAAGGCGATCGGAATCATTGAGGCGCATATCGACGACAATAGCTTTGGGGTGATGGCACTGGCAGCGGAACTGGGCTGGGCCCGGGAGACGGTCTATCGCAAGATCCGGGCGCTGACCGATCTGTCGGTGGAAAAATTTATCTATGACCGCCGCTTGCGCCGGGCGGCGCAGTTGCTGCAGGAGAGCGATGCGACGGTCACTGAGATCACCTACGCCACCGGCTTCTCCAGCCCCGGCCACCTGGCGCGCCATTTCCGCCAGCAATACGACATGGCGCCCTCAGAATACCGCCGGCAGCACAAGAAACCACCCACCCACTAATAATCAGCTTTCATCCGCCGAGGGGCCGTAGAGGGCCGGGACCGGGATGTCGTTGAGGCGCAGGTAGACGCAGAGCTGGGCGCGGTGGTGGATGCTGTGGTTGAGCACGAAATTGCGCAGCACCGCCGCTTTCGGCAGGGTGAAAACCGCCTCACCGCCGGAGAGCAGCGTCCAGGGTTGCAGCAAAGCATCTCCCTTTGCCGCTTCCAGCGCAGCAGCGGCTTCTGCAACTTTAGTGTCGAACAGTTCCAGGATCTCTTCCCGGGATTTGGCAGCTACGGTACGTG
Source organism: Calditrichia bacterium (assembly GCA_020635015.1). Classification (GTDB taxonomy): domain Bacteria; phylum Calditrichota; class Calditrichia; order RBG-13-44-9; family J075; genus JACKAP01. Next base: position 271,442 of record JACKAP010000006.1, read on the forward strand.
GAGGCGCGCCGCCGCCGGGAGGGGCCAGGTCGAATTCGTCCTGGTTGATAGTGATGGCCGTCCACCCTGGCAAATTGGCGATATGGGTAGCCAGTTCACCCATGGTATAGGATTTGGGATGAGGGCGCCAGTTTAGCTTTTCATCCGCCACCCGCTCCAGGGTTTTGCGGGTTTTGGCTGCTTCCTGGCGGAATTCGGCGAGCAGTTGGGTGTTGAGTTGCATGGGGTGCCTCTTGTTTTGGTTAGATTGAATTGAACTTGGATAATTTTTGCATGGGGCATGGGGCATGGCGCCGTCTTGAGCAGCTGTTTAATATGGAAAACGCAAATAATGTTGGCTTATTACAGGGTTAACTTATTTAAGACGAGACACTACGCGCCATGCCGGTTTCAATAACCCATCAAAACGGCGCCATGCCCCATGCGCCTTGCCCCATGCAACCATACGCTGTAACGCCATCAGCGCGAGTGTTCGCGAATACCATCTACCCCCGCACTCGTCCCAGCATATCGTGCACGCTGGTGTAGACCGCCGGGATCAGCACCAGGGTGATCAGGGTGGAGACGGTCAGACCGCCGATCACCGAGCGGGCGAGGGCGGCCTGGATCTCGCCGCCGGCCCCGCCGCCGAAGGCCAGGGGGAGCATTCCCAGCACCGTGGTGCAGGTGGTCATCAGGATCGGGCGCAGGCGCAGGCGGCCGGCCTGCACCACCGCCTCGCGGATGCCCAGGCTCTGCTCCCGGCGCATCAGGTTGATGTAATCCACCAGCACAATGGCATTATTGACCACGATGCCGATCAGCATCACCACCCCCATCAAACTCTGCATGTTCAGCGAGGTGCCGGTGAGCAGGAGGGTCGGCACCACCCCGATGAAGGCCAGGGGCACCGTCACCATCACGATCAGCGGATCGAGGAAGCGCTCGAACTGGGCGGCCATCACCATGTAGATCAGCACCACCGCCATCAGGATCGAGAGGGTGAAGTCGCGCCGGGCCTTCTGCTGCTCCTGGTACTCGCCGCTGAACACCAGGGAAAAGCTCTCCGGCAGGGTGAAATCCCGTAATTCGCCTTCGAGCTTCTCGATCACATCCCCCAGGGCGGCGCCGCTGCGCAGGTTGGCGGTGATGTAGGTAACCCGTTGCCCGTCGATGCGCTCGATGGTGGTGGGGCTGCGCCGGTGTTCGGTGTGCACCACCGCCGAGACCGGGATGATCAGCCCGCTGCCGGTGCGCACCGGCACGTTCCCCAGGTCCAGGGTGCTCAGGCGGTCGTCCGGCTGCAGGCGCACCGTGATCGGAAACTCCTCGCCGCCTTCCCGGAACACCCCGGCGCGGCTGCCTCCCACATTGGTCTGGATCACCTCCGCTACCTGGCTGACCGACAGCCCGAGGTCGGCAATCTTTTCCCGGTCGACGATCAGGTTCTGCTCCGGCCGCCCTTCGCGGCGGCTGACCCGCACATCTTCGATTTCCGGTACCCGTTCCATGATTTGTTGAATGTTCTTAGCCAGCCGGTCGGCCAAATCCAGATCGTAGCCGCGCAACTCCAGTTGCAGCGCCTGGGAGCCGCCGGAGCCGAAGAGGCGGCGCAACATCCACAGGCCGGACTGGGCTTCCACCCGGATTTCCGCCCCGGGGATTTTTCCGGAGACATTGCGCCGGATCTGGTCGGCCAGCTCGAAACTGTTGATGCTGCGTTCATCCGCGCCGTAGAGAGCCAGCTCCACTTCGGCATCGCCATTGCGGATCTCGATGGTCATATGGCGCACTTCGTCCATCGGGGCCGATTCTCGCACGATCCGCTCCAGCTCCCGCAGATATTCATTCACCACTGCGATGTTGGTACCCTGGGCCATCTCCAGATCGACACCGATCTCGTCGGCGTCGGTCTGGGGGGCCAGTTCCACCGGCAGCAGCGGCCAGAGCAGGAAGGTGATCACCAGCAGCAGGGTGGTGACGGCAAAGACCATCTTGCGGTGGCGGAGCACCCGTTCCAGCAGTCGGGAATAGCCCGTCTCCAGCCGCACGAACCAGTCGCCTAAACGGGCGTGCAGGCGCCTGCCGTTGCCCCCGCCCGCTTTGACGGTCAGAAAACGGCTGCCCAGCATCGGCACCAGGCTCAGGGCCACTAACAGGGAGCAGAGCAAAGCGAAGACCACCACCAGGGCCAATTCGCGGAAGAGCATCCCGGAGACGGTCTGCATGAACAATACCGGTATGAAGATCACAATCGTGGTGAGGGTGGAGGCGACGATCGCCCCGCTCACCTGGCGGGTGCCGGTGAGGGCGCTCTCCTCCAGCTTGCGCCCGTTCTCGCGCAGGCGCACCATATTTTCCAGCACCACAATGGCATTGTCGACGATCAGCCCGATCCCCAGGGCCAACCCGCCGAAGCTCATCTGGTTAAGGGTTAAATCATTAAAAAACAGCAGGCCGAAGGTGGCGATGATCGAGATTGGGATCGACAGGGCGATGATGAAGGTGGTGGAGCCGTTGCGCAGGAAAAAATAGAGGATCAGCACCGCCAGCAGCCCGCCCCAGAGGGCCGATTGCTGCACATTGTTGATCGAATTCTGAATGAACTGGCTCTGGTCGATTACCAGCATCAGCTCGATGTCGTCGCGCTCGCGGTTGATCCGCTCCATAATCGCCCGCGCTTCCCGGGCCACTGCCACAGTGTTGGCCCCGGACTGCTTGCGCACCCCCAGGCGCACCATCGGCTGGCCGTCGATCTGCACCAGGCGGTTGATATCCTGGTAGCCGTCGACCACCTCCGCCACGTCGCGCAGGCGGATCGGCATGCCGTCGACCACGGTGATGATGGTGTTGGCGATCTCCTCGACCGAACGGTATTCCCCGCGGGTGCGCACGTACATATCGCTGATGCCCTCGCGCATATCCCCGCCGGGGAGGGTGACGTTCTCGCGCAGCAGGGCCTGGCGCACGTCATTGGCGGAGAGCTGGCTGGAGGCCAGGCGGTCGCGTTTCAGCTGCACCTGGATCTCGCGGTAGACCCCGCCCCACACGTCCACCGATCCCGCGCCGGGGATCTGCTCGAAGCGCTGGGAGATCTCCCGCTCCAGGATGCGGGTCAGCTCTTCCATGTTGCGCCGCGATTTGGCGCCGAGGATCACCACCGGGAAGTTATCCGGATCGAATTTCCAGATGCGCGGCGATTCCACCTCCGGGGGAAAGTCGTCGCGGATGCGGTCGATGGCGGCGCGCACGTCGTTGGCGGCCTCGTCGATATTGGTGCCCTGGGAAAATTCCATCGTAACCCGGCTTTGTCCTTCCTCGGAGCGGGAGCGCATCGACTCCACATTGGGCACCCCGGCGAGGGCGTTTTCCACCCGGTCGGTGATCAGGGTCTCGATCTCCTCCGGCCCGACATTGGGATAATTGGTGCGCACAGTTAACTGGGGATATTCGATCTGCGGCAGCAGGTCGACCGGCAGGAAGCGAAATCCCATCACCCCCAGCACGATGACGATCAAAAATACCATGGTGGTGGCGATAGGGCGTTTAACGGCGGTTTGGGTGAGGTTCATTTGATGGTCCGTATGGCTGGTTTAGGATGAAATATATTTGTTCTGAGGTTGATTGCATGGGGCATGGGGCATGGGGCCGTATTGTGCGGCTGTTTGGCATGGCAGACGAAAAAAAAGTTGGCTCATTTCAGAGTTAACCTCTTTCAGCACGAGGCTCTATAATACCCATGCCAGTTTCAATAACTCCTCAAAACGGCGCCATGCCCCATGCCCCATGCCCCATGCGCAGTTTCACATCGTCTGCGGCTGTTCCACCGCAATACTGTCTTTCTCTGCCTCCTGCTGGCGTTTGATTACCTCTTCCATCAGGTCCTGGCGCTGGAGGTGCTGGAGCTGTTCCACCCGGGTCCAGGACACCGGGCGTACCCGGGCGTCCCCCGGCGCGCCGGCCAGGAGGTTTTGTCCCAGGGTGATGATCCAGCTATCCGGCTTCACCCCGCGGATGCCGGCCTCCATCCGGCCTTTGGCAACCACCTCTACCGGCACGAATTCGAAGGTGACCGGTCCCAGCAGCGTTGCCGGCTCGCCGGCCGGCGGGTTTGCCGCCGGTTCTCCGCTGAGGGTGGCGCGGCTGACGTAGACCCCGGTCTCGCCGGTGGCGGGATGTTCATAAAGGGCGCTGAGGGGCACCAGGGTGGCATTTTCGCTTTCTCCGTAAAACACGTCGACGCTGACGAACATGCCCGGCTTCAGCCGGCCGTCCGGATTGGCCAGATCAATCTCCGCCTCAGTGCTGTGGCTCACCGGATGCAGGAAAGGGGAGATGCGTGAGAGGGGAGCGGTCTGCGGCCCGGAAGGGGTGCTGGGGGTAAAGACCTCGGCGCGCTGGCCGGCTTCGATATAAGTCAGCATGCGGTCGGTGAGCACCACCTCCACCCGCACGTTATCCAACTGGCCGAGGGTGAACAGGCGGGTGCTGCCGCTGACCAGCATCCCCACCTCTGCATTGCGATTGCCCACATTTCCGTCCACCGGGGCGCGCACGACGGTCTGAGCGAGGCTCTCCTCGCGCTCCTTCACCGTTGCCCGCGATTGTTCCACCCGTGCCTGGGCCAGGGCCATATCCGCCTCGGCGGAGACGGCGCGGGTCTGCACCGTTTCCAATTCGGTGGCGCTGATCAGGCCCTGATCGGCCAGGGTGGTCTGCCGCTGCAGTTCGGCACGGACCTCCTGCAGCCGGGCCTCGGCCTGGCGCAACTGGGCCTCGGCAATCTGCAGACCGGCGCGGGCCTGGTTGAGGCGCTCGCGGAACTCCTTATCGCGCAGGCGCAGCAGGGGCTGCCCCCGCTTCACCACCTCGCCGTTCTGCACATACACTTCCTCCACCAGCGCGGCGCTGATCTCGGGATAGATCTCCACCTGATTCTTCGCCTTCACCACCCCGCTGAGGCGCTGGGTGAGGGGCAGGGCCCCAAAACGGGCCTGCACCGCCTCTACGGCGGGGATGATCTTGTTTTCACCCTTTTGCGGAGTGCTGGAATCATCGCCGCAGCCGAATAGCAGCAGGCCGGAAGCCAGGATGGCTGTAAGGAAATTCGAACTGGGGAAAATCAGGGAACGATGTGTCGGTAGTTGGGTCATTGTATGTCTCTTATTTCTCATAATGCTTACAGTATACTTCAAATTGTGGTTCAATTGTTGGTTACGATCGCTCTATTGAGTTTCTCTTGAGCAATCTACACAATATCGCGAATTCTAATTTTTTGTGGGGTAATTACGACAAATTTGCCATACAGCGAAACATCATATTTCAAAATGACTTTAATGAGGGAGTTTAAGCTTCAATGACCTCCTCCCGGGATATTACATCAGCAGAGTAGGAGAGTGTGGCATAAATGTCATCCTTGGTCAAATGAGGATAGGCACTTAACAAATCATCAACCGATAATCCCTGAGATAGCTTTCGCAGAATTAACTCAACCGTTATCCGTGTACCTTTTATGATGGGTTTGCCAAGCATGACCGTTGGATCTATTGTGATTCTTTTTCGATAATCCATACTCTAGCCTCCAAATATAAAATCAGAAACTGGATATTAAATAAAATGATGTCTATTATCAAGCAATTAAATGCGGATACCAAAATTTACGCTTGCTTTTTCCCAATTCTGTCACATATAATAGGTCACTTCACGGTATATTCAAAGTCTGACACACTGCTGAGTTATAATTCTTGTCGTTATTCAACCCACTGAATACACAAAAGATTCGAAAAAAGCGTATGGGGGAAAAATACAAAAGAATTCTTCAGCAGCATTTTCGTTTATTTCGGGTATTTCGTGGGCAGAAACGTTACTTTCTTGGTGAAAAGGAGTAAAGTCACATGCCGATCGTATTCGTTCACGGCGTCAATACGCGCAAGGACCCGAGTTATGACGCCCAGGTCGCAGTCACTTCGAATTTCCTCAAGCGCTATCTCAGTGGCGCCGTGATCAACGGGAAAACCGTCAGCAAATCGCCCACGATTACGTTTCCCTATTGGGGGGACCTCGGCATCAGCTTCGCCTGGGGAATGGCCTCGCTGCCGCGCGGCGATTTGCAGGCGCTGGGCGGTGCTTCGAAGGCGGGCTTGCGCGCGATTGCCGCCACTCTCAAAGACGGGGCTCGAAGCACGCTTGGCAATGAACCCCTGACCACGATGGCAAAACAGGATTTCCCGCTGGCGGTGGAGGTGCTGACATCCCTGCTGCTTGAAGATCCGCCCCAGGGGAAGGAAGCGGACATCGCAGATTTTGTGGTGGCCGCCCAGGCCTTTGCATTGGCGAACCCCTCACCCAACTGGCTGGGTACGGTGGCTACTGATGAACAGCTCATCGGCAACTTGAAACTGGCCGTTACCCAGGACAATCCCATCCAGGCCCAGGGGTTGGGCAGCATGTTCAATGCGGTCATGCTGGCGGCCAAGCATCTCAAAAACAGCCTGAAGGGGCTGGCCGGTAAGGCGGTTGATAGAACCGGCGATTTTGCCTCAAGCAAATTGCTGGGATGGGCGCGGGAACCGCTGAATGAAAATTTGGGACGGTTCTTTGGCGATGTGTTTGTCTATTTTGAAGGACGTGGCGACAAGCACCATCCGGGTAAAATTCCTGATCGAATCTTGCAAGCCATCGACGCTGCCGCCGCCGATGCCGGCGATGAGCCCTTGATCATTATCTGCCACAGCCTGGGAGCGGTCATAGCCTTCGATCTAATAAGTTACTACCGTAGCGAACTGGAAGTGGATCTATTCGTCTCGGCCGGCTCGCAGGTGGCCCACTTTGAAGAAATCAAGCTGTATCACAACAGCGACCGCAATATAAAATTGGGGAAGAAAGCGCCGACGCCGGCCAATATCCGGCACTGGATCAATGTGTTTGATACGGTGGATATTTTTTCCTATGCCTGCAAGGATGTTTTCGACCGGGTGGATGTCGATGCAGAATATGACACCAGGACCTTTGTGGTGAAGTCCCATTCGGAATATTTTAAGCAGGCGCGTTTTTACGAACGGTTAAGAGCGAGGATCGATGCCCTATGAGTTTGTTCTTCCCAGCGAGTGACGACGGGGTTGTCACCAACGAGCCGCGATTGCATGCGTTGGTAATCGGTGTCGATGCGTACGATCATTTAGGATTGGGCGTGCCCAAACCCAGCAATTTGTTGAATGGCCTGGCGCCGCTGACGATCGCGGTTCCGGCGGCGCGAAGCATCGCCCGCTGGCTTGAAACCGAGTATAAAAACCCGGATTGCCCCCTGGGCTCCATCGAACTGCTGCTGGCCCCCGGGGAGACCCTCCAGCGGAAAGATGGCAGCGACGTCACCATCGAGAAGTCGACCATGGTCAACATCGATGACGCCGTCGCGGCATGGTTCCGGCGCTGCAACGCCAATCCCCAAAATATCGCTTTCTTCTATTTCGCCGGACATGGCATCAGCACCGTGGTCGGCCGCTATATCCTGCCGGCAGATTTCGGCAATCCGGATATTCCGGATGACTGGAAGAACTGTATCGATGCAGCGGGTTTGCAGGTGGGCATGAACAAGTGCAGAGCACAGCAACAGTATTTCTTCCTCGACGCCTGCCGCGATGCGCCGATCGACGCCTTGACCCAAAAGCAGCCCCGGGGCAATCCCTTGATCGGTGGGGCGGATTTTGACGATAATGTCGAACTCTCCGCGGAATACGCTGCCGCTTCCGAAGGGCGCCAGGCGTTTGGCAAAGACGGTAGCGGCACCTTCTTTTCCGAAGCGCTGATCATGTGCCTGAACGGCATGGGCGCCAGCCGGCGGGCCGGTAGAACAACCTGGCGGGTGGATGCGGCCAGCCTCAGCCATGGGCTGCTCTCGGTGATGCAATTGATCGCCGAGCGGGAGAATCTGCCCTTGAGCTGCGAATGCCGGGTGCAAAAACCGGTATCTCTGCATTTTCCTACTCTGGGGAAAGTACTGGTCCGGGTGAATTGTCAAATCGATGAGATGAAGCGTGAGTCTAACATCACCTTGACCCAGGGGAATATGGTGAAAAACTCCCCGCCGGGAGAACCGCGCCCCTGGATCGAATCCGCGATATCGGGTGACGCCACCATCTCCGTCACATACGCCCACTTCCCGGAGGATATTATCAATGATTCGCTGATCCCGCCGGTTTATGACCTGGAGCTGCCGCTATGAGTGAAACAATGTACATTTACTTTGACTCGGACATGCCCATGACGGCGATTGAAGTGATGACCCCTGAACTGGAAACGGTTCACCAGGCTGTATTAGCCGGAGGTGACGAAATTGAGGTGGAGGTGCCGTCCGCCGCAGCCTTTATCCGGTTACGGCTGCCCTCGGGCAAGATGGTGACCTTGCGCCACTCGGGTGACTTGCACTATCGTATCAACCGGAATTTTATCCTGGGCCGAAGTGGATCGTTACGAAGCGAATCCGCGCCGGTCCGCAGCATCGGAGATTTGCGCAGCTATAACCAGGATCGCTCCCGGGGCTTTACCGGCACCTCCAGCTTTCGTTTGAGAGGGTTGGATGACATTTTGACGAGGCCGGAAGCCACTGCAGACCTGTCGGAACTGCCCGGCGGCTTCAGCGTGAATTGGTCGCCCCAGGTGGCGGGAGAAGTGTCCGATGACGGAGCCGAATTCCGCTTTGATCCGAGCCGCAGTGATGCGCCGTATGAACTGGTCATCGAAGGGAGACGGAAATACCGGATCAAGCTGCCCGGGAATGTTCAGACCGCGTATGTTCGATCGGATGCCGTGGGTTCAGATAATATCGTCTTGAGTGTTCGTATCGCGACCGCCTCTACTGACGCCGATACGGTGGGGGGATATTTAATGCGCGGCGATTACGACTCTGCAACAAT
>JACKAP010000007.1 GCA_020635015.1 Calditrichia bacterium
AGTTGTCAGTTGTCAGTTGTCAGTTGTCAACTTAATTTGTAATTCTCTGTGCCGCTGTGGTTTAACGTCCACAGGCTGTTTTTCATTATTCCCAGGTTGCAAAATCCGCAGCAGCGTCTTAAGTTTTCCGGGTAGCAATTTTCGATTATCCGGAAAAGGACATTATGTCGATTGAAACCATGTCTCCCCTGTCCCGTTGGGTGTATGCTCTGAAAATTAGTAGCTGGCCCAAACTGCTAGTGCCGTTTTTACTGGGGCAGGGGTTGGGCGCCTCGGCTGTGGGGGAACTCTCCGGATGGGGGCTCTTGACCGGGCTGGGATTTACGGTGGGATTGCTGGTTTTTATCGTGCTGCTCAACGATTGGGCCGACCAGGAAGTTGACCGCATCAAGCGGGACATGTTCCCGGACGGATGCTCTCCCAAGACCATTCCCGATGGTATCCTTGCCGCCAACGACCTCTTGCTGGCGGCAATGGCTTTTGGTGCCCTGGCCCTGGGCTTCGCCAGCCTGGGTGATTTTCTCCATAACCGGCCTTATCTTGTTCCGGCGGGGCTGCTTTGCCTGCTGATCTTCGTGGCCTATTCCCTGCCCCCCCTACGCCTGAACTACCGCGGAGGAGGCGAATTCCTGGAAATGCTCGGGGTGGGGCTGGCTCTGCCGCTGTTCAACAGCTACGCCCAATCCGGCCAGTGGCTCTCATCGGCTGCCGGGCAAATTCTCCCGGCTTTTCTGCTGCTCTCCCTGGCCAGCGCCGTTGCCAGCGGGCTGAGTGATGAGGAGAGTGACCGCCGCGGAGGCAAGCATACCCTGGTACTGCGCTTCGGCAACCCCGCCGCCCGGAAGCTGATCGAACTGCTGGCATCCGGGGCCATCGTTCTCTGGCTGATCGCCGCTCTCATCGGGACAGTGGAAATTCCTCGCTGGCTCTTTCTCTTCAACGCCGCCCTCGGCGGATGGTATTGGCGGGAAATGCACCGGATCAGTTCGGCGGCAGTGACCAACGCCTTCCCGGCGCAGGGCCAATACAAAAGCGCCCTGCACCGGGCGATCTGGCTACCGGTTACGATTTTTGCGATATACTTACTGCTGCGCGCGGGATGGGGCGGATGAGCGGAAAGCGGCAGGATTTAATCGACCAATTCCGGGCGCTTGACCGCCGGTTAGCGGCCCAGGGCCTCTCCCCGAGAACCCTCGCTCCCGGGCGGGATGCCGCCACGCCGTTTGCCCTGATCGCTGAATATGTGGCTTCACAACTGGACGACACCGATCCGGCAAGAGAAATCGCCCGGCAGTTGGGGCGGATATTGGATGCCCAGTTGGAGAACTTTCCGGAAAATATCTTCGGCGATTTCGACTATCTCGCCGCCAGCCTGGTACGGCAGGCGCAGGAGGCCGGAGCGGAAGCGGTTGGATTGATCCGCCATACCGGCGGCAGGATCGCCCGGCTGCAGGAGATGTTCGGATGCCATTCCCCGATCCGCTTCCGTTACGTGCACGATTTTACCTACGGCTACGACTGGGCGAAGTGGGTGGCCAAAGACCCCGCCCGGCGGAGCGCGGTGCGGCCCTACGACCCGCCGTTCCTGGACTACATGATCGCCCGGGGAAAAGAGCTCTATGAGCTGATCGCTCAAGACGACCGTAAATACCCCACCCTGCGCAGCGCAGCTTACCGCAATCCCTTCGGCTTTTCCCGGGAGCCGGAGGACGAGACCGCCCTGCTGCGCCGCCTCGCCCGCGAGGGACAGATCCCGCTGGCGGCCTGGCGTTTCGACGCGGCCCCGGACTGGAAAGCTCCCTATTACGATATCCGCCGCCGGCTGGCGGAAACGCTGGGCATCCAGGGAAAGCAAGACGCTCAATGAAAGGCGCATCGATCAGCACCTGGATCCAGGCCAGCCGTCCACCCGCCATTGTCAATCTGATCTTCCCCCTGCTGCTCGGCCAGGCCCTGGCTTTTGAAAAGACGGGACGCTGGAATTGGACTATTTTCGCAGCGCTGGGGATCTATGCCTGGTTCGATCAGCTTTACATCGTGTTCTGGAACGATTATGCCGATGCCCGGGCCGACCGGCACAACCGCGAGTTCAATATCTTTTCCGGCGGCTCCCGGGTGCTGCCGGAGGGCCGGCTAGATCCCCGCGATCTACTACGGGCCGGTTGGATTGCGCTGGGGCTGGTGATGGCTGTCGGGATTTATCTCACCCTTTCATTCCAAATCGTATTTGCGCTTCCGCTGATGGCTGCCGGGCTGATCCTGCTCTGGGCTTACAGCATGCCCCCGCTGCGCCTGAATTACCGCGGAGGAGGCGAGCTGCTGCAAGCGACTGGCTGCGCCCTGCTGCTGCCGCTGCTGGGCTATGATGCCCAGGCCAGCACCCTGACGGATTTTCCGGGGGAAGCGCTGATTCCCTTTTTTATCTATCACCTGATCAGCGCGGTCGCCACCGCGATCCCGGATCATGCCGCCGACCGCCGGGCCGGCAAGCGCACCCTGGCGGTGCGCATCGGCATCCGACCCGCTGCGCGCTGGAGCATTGTGCTGGGGCTGCTTGGCGCTGCTGTTGGCTTTACCCTGCTTCAGCCGGCCGGACCCTGGAGTCGTGCGCTGACGGTCTGGTTTCCGCCGGCAGCCCTGGGGGCGGCGGCCTTCCTGAGCCGCCGCCTGGAAACCTCCCCCCGGGCGGTTTTCTTTTATGATGTGCTGATCGTCGCGATCCCGATCGCGTATGCCGCCGGATTTTGCATGTCGGCTATTTGATCGCTGGCTATTGATGATTTTAAAAACCTCGTTCGATGCTCTGCGTCGAAAAACCGCATGGCGCCACGTCCTATGTGGCGCCATGCGGTTTAGGTACGGATTTATGAATTTAATATTTGATATCAATCGATAAAATTATATCTTTGAGCTGTCAAAACCGACAAAGATCTTATCACAAGGAGAAGCTATGAAGATCAAAGAGACGTTCGAGAAAAATATTGCCATTTTGACCGTGTCGGGCAATATGATGGGCGGACCGGAAACCGCGGCATTGCATGACAAAGTCAAGAGCCTGATCGAAGACGGGATTAAAAATGTGGTGATCGATCTGAAAGGCGTGAAATGGATGAACAGTTCCGGGTTGGGCGTGCTGATGTCCTGCTTCGGCTCCCTGACCAATGCCGGCGGCAACCTCAAGCTGGCCAGCATCGCTGAGAAGGTGCAGAGCGTCCTGATGATCACCAAGATGATCCAGTTTTTCGAGAACTACGAGAATGCCGAGCGCGCGGTGGCCAGCTTCGAGCAGGAGCAGGGATAAGCGCTTAGGGCGGTATTAGCTGATATGCCCTTGAAGAGAAATATTGTTAATCATTTTTGCCACAGAGCCACAAAGTCCACAGAGAACTGACAACTATAAATCTCTGTGCCCTCTGTGGCTCTGTGGCATTTGTTTTTTATTCTCCGCCTAACCCTAACTGCTCCGCCCCTTCCTGCAGCGCCCGGATCACGAAATCGATATGGGCATCCAGCTCAATGCCCAGTTCCTCCGCCCCATTGCGGATATCCTCCCGGCTGACCTGGGCGGCGAAGCGCTTGTCCTTCAGCTTCTTTTTCACCGACTTCACCGTCACCTCCCCCAGCATCCGGTTGGGACGCACGTAGGTGACCGCAGTGATGAAACCGCATAGTTCATCGACGGCAAACAGGGTTTTCGCCATGCGGGTTTCCCGGGGCACCCCGGTATGTTCGGCGTGGCCGAGGATGGCGGTGATCCATTCCTCCGGATAGCCCTTCTCACGCAGGATCTCCGCCCCGCGCATCGGGTGGTCGTCGAGCGTGGGATAGCGTTCATAGTCAAAATCGTGCAGCAGCCCGACGACGCCCCAGGCCTCCTCATCCTCCCCGAATTTCCGGGCGTAGGCGCGCATCGCCATCTCCACCGACAGGGCGTGTTTCAGCAGGCCGTCTTTTTGGGTGTATTCGGTGAGCAGGGCATAGGCTTCTTGACGGGTTTTCATGATTCCTCCAATTTTTGGTAGCCTCTGTGGCAATCATTCTACCGCAAAAAGACAAACTTTTTGCGGATTGTCCCCCCCAGGGTGACAAATTCTGCGAAATAAACCCCGGACGGCACCCAGTGTCCCTGCCCGTTCTGCCCCTGCCAGATAATCTGATGATGCCCGCAGGGGTGATGGGCCTGCTGCAGCGTGACCACCTGCTCGCCGGTCAGGTTGAGGATGTTGATTTTGACCGGCCCTTCCTCATAAATGCGGTATTTGACCTGCACGGTATGGCGGAAAGGATCGCTGTGCCGGGTGGAAATGATTTCGATGTTGGTTAGGAACGATTCCCCTTTTTTCTCGTGGATCGTCAGCTTCTCCGCCCCCATGGTTTCGGCGTGGCGAATCAGGGTCTCGCGCATATGCAGATCGGCAAACTTCCAGGTATGATGGGCATCGCTGCTCAGCACCAGGGCGGAGGCATGGTTGGGGATACCGAAAAGCTGGAAAAGTGTCACTAAATGCACCCCGCGATCGCGATTGCCCTGGAAGCCGTCGAAAGCGGCGGTCTTGATGTAAAAATTGATTTTCTGGCGGATGCGCTTCTTCTGGGCTGCGGTCAGCCCCTCCAGAATATCCAGGCTGCTGTAGCGGCGCAGATGCTCAATGTTGTATTTTTTCCGGCCCGGGTTGCAGAAGGCAGGGGCGAACATTTTGTCGTTGCGTACCCACAGGGTATCCAGATCGTGGTAGCTGTTGAGGGAATAGCGCGGATCATTCAGGTGCAGGAACATGTGGCTGCCGTCGTAGCTGCCCACTGAGGAGAAGAGGCCGGGATGCTTCAGCGCCAGCATCACCGCGGTGTAGCCGCCCAGGGAGAAGCCGTCGGCCCCCCGCGCCTGCTGCTTCGGGATGGCCCGGTATTCCCGCTCGATATGTCCGATCACATCCGTCACAAAATAATCCTCGAAGCGCCCGCTGCCGATGCCGGAATGCTGCTTCGCCTGGGCGGGATTGAGAAAATTAACCCCCAGCCCGTACACCTCGCCGTCATCGGACATCATGCCCGGCCCGACGATGATCATCTCCCCGATCTCGCCGGCATTGATCAGCTCATCGGCCAGGTGCTGGATCGCCACTCCGCCGCGGCTATGGTCCTGATAAGGATCGAACCATTCCTTTTCGTGTCCCCGAAAGAGATAGAGCACTGGGAAGTGCTTTTGAGGCGAACGGTAATAGCCGGGCGGCAGATAGATCTGATAATTTTTCTTGACCCCCAGAATGGGGCTGTCAAAGGTTTCCCGGCTGACGCTGCCGGTGATTTTCCGGGGCAGTAGTTCCTGAATCAACGCTGACCTCTTTTTTCAAAAAATAAATATAAGGCAGGGGGGGATTATCATGCCAGTGATAATTCAATCGGATTGGGTTGCTTTATAAAGTCGAGATATTATTCAGCCCACGAAACATACGAAAGATTCGAAAAAAGCATTTTTGTTTATTTCGTGTGTTTCGTGGGCTGAATAGTTACAGGTAGAGATGCAAATTCACAACACGCGTGGTGGGGGATAAATTTTTAAACCGGCAGTGAACCGGCCTTATCTTTGCGGCGCTTCAGCCAGCGCTGCAGGGAACGCTCGCTTTCCCCGGAATGCAGCCCCAGCAGCACACCGGCCAGGCTAATATCTTCATCCAGTTCCGGCCAATGAACGCCAATCCCCCTGCCGATCAACTCCCAGCGATTCCGTTCCGCCGGGGTGCCATGCCAAAGCCGTGGCGACCAGTCGAGCGGAAATGAAATTATCCGCCGGTCATCCAGGAAGAATTCAATGTGATCATCCTTGACCACGACATTGGTGATCCTGACGGTCAAGTGTTTTTCCAGCTCATTCAGCAAAGAAGTCATGCCATCGATCCTCTATCTCCGCCCTGCGGCGCGCCACAATACGCAGAATGTCGCGGAGTTCTTTTTGACTGAATTGACGGTTAAATGCTATCACCAGAGAGTCAAGCCAAATTTTAGCCGATTTATCATCCCTGCCAACATGCACATGAATGGGTTCCCTGCGATCGGAAGCATAAAAATAAAATCGGTACGGACCATCATAGAATATTGTCGGGCTCACAATCTGATTATCCCACTTGAGGTTAATATATGATAATATCTGCCACGATGCAAATGACCTTACTTGCATGAAAGAAGTATTGTGGGTTGAGCGCGTTTTCTCATCTATTTTTTACCTGACAGGCGCACGAATTCATCCCCCGGGGATGAGCGATACGAACCCGGTATAATATTATTGGCAGGAAATAGGATGTTTCGGAAAAATAATTGAAAAATAAATGGATGGATGGAAAGCCTACCGCACCAATCCCGGTATATCAATAAACCGGGGATTTGTCATACCTGCCGAGGTTACCCAAGTTTTTTCAGAATCACTTCCACCACTTCTTCCGGGCGGATCTCCTTCATACAGCGAAAATGCCCTTTGGGGCAGGCGGCGCGGCCGATGTGCGAGCAGGGGCGGCAGGAAAGCTGGGGATTTTGCAACACCTGCGCGGCGGGATTAAGGGGAAAGAAGCCCAGTTCTTCGGTCGTGGAGCCGAAGAGCGCCACCTGGGGCACCCCGCCGGCCGCGGCGGCGTGCATCAGGCCGGAATCGTTGCTGACAAAGCAGGGGGCATGGCAGATCAAGGCAAAGGTCTCCGGCAGCGAGACCTCCCCGGCCAGGCTGAGGGTGATCTCTTCCCCGGCCAGGCGGCGGATTTCGGTGATGATCTCCCGCTCATCAGGACCGCCCACCAGCACGGTGCGCCGGCCGGTGGATTTATAAATTTGCTGGATTAATTCTGCATAATACGCCGGGGGCCAGCGCTTGGTAAAATGGCGCGCTCCCGGGGCCATCACGATGCCGTATCCCTGAGCCGCCAGCGCCAGCCAGCGGGATTTCCCGCTTTCCTCAACCGCCCGGGGCAGATGCATCTCCAGGGCCAGGTCCCTGGGATCGATACCCAACGGCACGGCGGCGCGGAGATACTTTTCCGCCACATGCAATGGCCGGTCACCGCCGCGGCGATAAAGATTCAGTTTGAAATGCACCAGCAGAAAACGGCTCAGCTGATTTTTGCGGATCTTTAAGACCGGTGGGCGATTCCAAAACGCACAAAGATAACCGCTGCGCAGGTTGCGGTGCAGATCGAGGATCACATCATAGCCGTGATGACGGATCTGTTTTTTCAGCGCCTTCAACGCGCCTCCCGCATGCACATCGAGCGTCAGCAGCCGGGAGAGATGGGGATTGGCCTGCAGCAGTTGCGCATACTCCTTGCGCACCAAAAAATCAATTTCCGCAGCGGGATAAAGCGCTCGCAACTGGCGCAGCAGCGGGGTGGTGAGCAGAATATCCCCGATGGAGCTCATGCGGATGATGAGGATTTTGTGGATAGGGGTGTTAAGTTGGATTTGCATGAGATAGGTTGATGAGTGAATGGGTGAATGGGTGAATGGGTGAATGGGTGAATGGGTGAATGGGTGAATGGGTGAATGGGTGAATGGGTGAATGGGTGATTAACTTGATATCGACATCCGTTTTTACCCATCAACCCATTCACTCATCAACCCATCCACTTACTTCCACATCTCCAGCCGCAACTCCCTCCCATCAAACACCGCGTAGGTATAGTGATCGATCCAATCGCCCAGATTGACGAAGGTCTTTTCCCCATAGCGATCGAGGCAGGGGGAATGGAGGTGGCCGAAGATCACGTAGTCGTAGCCTTCCTGAAAGCGGCGCATTGCTTCATCCCGATAATCGCTGTCGTCGATCACCTCAAACTTGTTGTGGTTGCGGCTGAAGTTAGAGACCCACTTCGCCAAAGGAATGCCGACATCCGGATGGATCAGACTGTAGAGAAAGATATTCACCGGATGGCGGAAAATTTTCTTCAGGAAGCGGTAGCCCTTGTCATTCTTGGCGATCCCGTCCCCGTGATGCAGCCAAAAGCGCTTTCCGGCGATCTCGTGGCTGAAGTCGTCGAAATGGATCTGGATCTGCAGCTCGGTGGTCAGGTAATCGCGCATCCAAAAATCGTGATTCCCGGCAATATAATGAATCTCCACCCCCAACTCGCGCAGATGGCTCAGGGCACTGATCACCCGGGTATAGCCGCGCGGAATCACATTGCGGTATTCGAACCAGAAATCGAATAGGTCGCCGACAATAAACAGACATTCCCCGCTGCTGGCCACATGATCCAGGAAGGCCAGCAGGCGCTTCTGCTTCACTTTTTCCGATTTCGCTTGAGACATGCCCAGGTGCACGTCAGAAAAAAAGTAGGTGTTTCCCATGTTGCGTAATGCTTTTCCTCAAGTTTTTTAGTCGTATTAATAACTACCTTTTTAACAAGTCTTTGAAAATGAAAGATTCCTCGGCTGACACCTTCGGAATGACAAACCAACGTCATTTCGAACGTAACGAAGTGACGTGAGAAATCTGTTTGCGCAAAGACTTTTCAAACAGTCTAATAACCGTAATAATTTTAAAAAATGAAATCGATTTTTTATTATTGACCGTGATTTTTCGATCAAATAAAACAACCGTTTCTTTTTCAAACGATCTGCCGTTAAATTATCTGCTTATTTTGATCATTAGATTGAAGAATCGGATTGCTAACCCGTCGGAGTAGGTATGGCGAAACGTAAACAAACGCCGCAAGTCGAAATGCCTTTCTTAGATCATCTGGAAGAACTGCGCTGGCGCTTGATCCGCGCGATGATTGCGTTGGGGATCGGCATGATTCTCTGCTTTTTCGTGGCCCCGTATATTCTGGAGTTTCTCAAATACCCCGCCTCCCAGTTGGATCCCCCATTGATATTCCAATTTTTGAAAGTACAGGCGATCTTCATCGTCTATATCGAGATCGGATTCTTTGGCGGTCTGACCCTGACCCTGCCCTATCTGCTGTTCCAGATATGGTCGTTCGTATCACCCGGCCTGATGCCGACAGAGCGGAAATACTTTCTTCCCCTGGTGGTTTTCTCGACCGGGCTTTTCCTGATCGGGCTGACCTTTGCGTTTTTGGTAATTCTGCCGATCGCTCTGGAATTTTTTGTGGGATTGGCCCCGGACGGTATCGAGGCCAATATTGCCATCGATCTGTATATCGGATTTGCCATCCGGATCATGTTCCTGTTCGGATTGATTTTCGAACTGCCGATGGTCTGCTACTTCCTGGCGAAAATCGGGCTGCTCACCGACGAACTGATGCGTAAATACCGCCGGCACGGCATCGTCGCGATCTTTATCATCGCAGCCCTGCTGACCCCGCCGGATCCGGTCACCCAGGTGTTTCTGGGAGTGCCGCTGGTGCTATTGTATGAGTTTTCGATTTATATCGTCGCCATGGTGGTGCGGAAGCGCAAAAAGCGCGAAGCAGTGGAAGAGGCGCGTTATCAGGCATTGCTGGAAGAAGAAAGGCGGCTGGAGGAAGAAAAGCGCACGGAGCAGGAAGGCAGTTGATTATCCTATGAACTAAATTCTTCCGCAAAGCATTGGCCTTTGGTCATTGGTTCTTGGCCAGAAACCAGAAACCAAAGGCTAAGAACCAAAAACCAATGACCAATAACCAACACCCAACACCCAAAAACTAAATCATCAAATAAATTGCAAGGCACGCAATGAAAGGTCCCCTGAAGCAAATATTCGAGCCGTTTGAGAAAGATCTAGGTAATTTTGACAGTCACTTTAACGAGATCATGCGTTCGGACGTACGGCTGGTGGATCAGGTGGCCAAATATATCGTCAAGCACAAGGGTAAGCAGTTCCGCCCGGCGCTGGTGATCGTGGCGGCCAGCACCCTGGCAGACGCTGGTCCCCGCACCTACACCATTGCCGCGGTGGTGGAGCTGCTCCACACCGCCTCGCTGGTGCACGATGACGTGCTCGATGCCTCCGAACTGCGCCGGGGGGTGCGCACCATCCATAAGATCTGGAAAAACAAGGTAGCGATTCTGATGGGCGATTACCTCCTGGCCAAATCGCTGATCGCCGCCACCGAAACCGGCAGCCTGGAAGTGATGAACACCGTGGCCACCGTAGCCAAGCGGCTGATCAAGGGCGCGATCTTCGAGGTGCAGAAAGCGCGCAAGCTGGATATTTCCATCGAGGATTATTTCAAGATGATCGGCGACAAGACCGCCTCGCTGATCTCGGCCTGCTGCGAGCTGGGGGCGCTCAGCGTGGGGGCCAATCCCGACCAGCAGGAAGCCCTGCGCGCATTTGGCGAGAATCTCGGTCTGGCATTCCAGATCAAAGACGATCTGCTCGACTACGAAAGCAGCAGCGGCATCCTCGGCAAGCCGGCAATGGCGGATCTGGAAGATAAAAAGATCACCCTGCCGCTGATCTATGCTTTCCAGGCGGCTCCGGAAAAAGAGCAGAAGCAGATCTTCAAGCTTGTCAAAAACGGCAAGGCCCGGAAAAACCTCAACACCATCCTGGGTTTTGTCAAACAATATGGGGGGTTGGAGAAAGCACAACAAACTGCCGAAGATTTAAAACAGAAGGCGATCGATTCGCTGGCACTGCTCCCGTCAACCCCCGCTCGGCAATCGCTGGAAGATCTGGCGGAATTTGTGGTGAAACGAAGTAAATGACGTGGAGCGAAGAGCGAAGAGCGAAGAGCGAAGAGCGAATTTAGGCGAGGGATAATATAATGCAATACATTCTTAAATTATTACATTGTTATTTGTTACCCCTTAAACGGCATGAGAATTCTGGCAGTTCAATCCAGTATCCAGTATCCAGTATCCAGTATCCAGTATCCAGTATCCAGTATCCAGTATCAATCGCTCCACGCGCCGCGCTCCACGCTCTACGAAAAGCTCTCCCGCATTTGATATTCCTCTGTCTGATATTCATCCTCACCAGTTGCCGCCAAAGCAGCCACGCACCTATCTCCCGCACCGATTTCCTGCTGGGCACTTATGTGAACATCACCAGTTACGATAGCGAACTGCCGGAAGCCCAAATCGATCAAGCCCTGGACGAGGCACTGGGCGTCATCCGGGAGATTGAGCAGCAGACCAACCCCTATGACCGCAACTCTTTCATCGGCCGGCTGAATGCCGGACGGGGGGAAGCGCGCAGCGTACCATTGCCTCCGCGCCTGCGGGCGCTGGCAGAAGCGGCGCTGCAGCTCTCCAACGACACCGGGGGCAGCTTCGACTTCACCCTCTGGCCGGTCTTCCGCCGCTGGCATTTCGAAAGCGAGCACCCCAAGGCCCCCCCTGCCGATACCATCCGCGCTTATTTACCGCGGGTTGATTTCCGCCGGGTACAGCTGGATTCGGCCGGACTGAGCGTGGCTGCTGCTACCGAGCTCGATTTTAGCGGCATCGTCAAAGGCTTTGCGGTGGAGAGCGCCCGGGACGTATTGACTGAGCATGGCCTGGAGAACTTCATCATCGACGCCGGTGGCAATCTGGGCCTGAACTGGCAGCGGGGGCAGAGCGTGGAGATCCAGGTGCGTCACCCCCGCCGCGACGGCGCCTTCTGGGGCTCCTTCCCACTGCAGAACAGCTGCGGCATCGCCACTTCCGGCGACTATCACTTTTACTTCATGGAAGACGGCCGGCGTTACCATCACGTGCTGGATCCGCATACCGGCTACCCGGTGGCCCAGATGGTCAGCACCACCATCATTGCCCCCAACGCCACCCTGGCGGACGGCTATTCGACCGCGGTTTTTGTAATGGGGGTAACGGCGGGTCAGCAGTTTATCGAATCCCACCCGGAATTGGAAGGTTTGATGATCTATCAGGACGGCGACTCCCTGGCGACCTACCTATCGCCGGGCTTGCGGGGGATCTTTAAGCCGGCGTGGTAAGACTTAACTGCTTTACCACGGATTTACACGGTGATTTTCTGTGGATGGGTGAATGGGTGTATGAGTGGATGGGGGAATGCGCGTTTTTTCCCATATACTCATCACCCCATTCACCCATCAACAAGAGATGCATTTCTATCTGCGGAAATCTGTCCAATCTGTGAAATCTGCGTGCAATTCACTCCCCGACCATTTCCAAAAAAAATTCCTCACTCAGCACCGTCACCCCCAGCTCCTGTGCTTTTTTCAGCTTGGAGCCGGCGGCTTCTCCCGCCACCAGGTAATCGGTCTTTTTGCTGACTGAGCCGGTAGTCTTGCCGCCGCGCGCCTCCACCATTTGGGAGGCCTCCTCGCGGGTAAAACGGGTTAGGGTGCCGGTAAAGACGAAGGTTTTGCCCTCAAACCGGTCATCCCCGGAGGCTGTAGACGGCTCCGGCACATCCGCTTCAAAAGGCATCCCCGCCGCCCTGAGTTTCTCCAAAACTGCCTGGTTTTCCTTCCGTCCAAAAAAATCTTTCACGCTGGCAGCAGTCTTCTCCCCGATGCCGTCGATCGCCGCAATCTCCTCCTCGCTCGCCGCCGCCATGCGGTCGAGGGAATGAAAATGGCCCGCCAGCAGCTTTGCCGCGCCTTCTCCCACGTAGCGGATGCCCAGCCCGAATAGCAGCCGCGCCAGGGGCCGGCTTTTACTGGCGTCGATCCCCTGCAGCAGGTTCTCGGCGCTTTTCTCCCCCATGCGTTCCAGTTGGGCGACATCCTCTGCCCGGAGGGTGTAGAGATCGCCATAATCGCGAATCAGCTCATTGGCCAGCAGCAGCTCCACCACCTTTTCCCCCAATCCTTCAATGTCCAGGGCTTTGCGGGCGGCATAATGGGTAATCTTACCCGCCACCTGGGCGGGGCAGGTGATGTTCTCGCAGATCAGCGCCACCTCGTCGGGCAGGCGCACCAGCGGGGTATGGCAGACCGGGCAGCGGGTGGGCGGTTGGTAAGGCACACTATCGGCAGCGCGGCTTTCGCTTTCCACCTGCACGATCTTGGGGATGATCTCGCCGCCCTTTTCGATCACCACCGCATCGCCGATACGCACATCCAGGCGGCGGATCTCATCGGCATTATGCAGGGTGGCGCGACTGACTGTAGTACCCAGCAAGAGCACCGGCTCCAGATGGGCCACCGGGGTCACCGCGCCAGTGCGCCCCACCTGCCACTGAATGTCGAGCAGGCGGGTGCGGGCCTGCTCGGTGGCGAACTTGAAAGCGATTGCCCAGCGGGGGCTTTTGGCGGTAAAGCCCATGCGCCGCTGCTGCTCAAAGGAATCGACCTTTACCACCACCCCGTCAATCTCGTAGGGCAGGTCATATTTTTTCGCCGCAAATTCCCGCCAATACCCGATCACCGCCTCGACATCCTTACAGCGGCGGGCATGGGGATTGACCGGAAAACGCATTTTTTTCAATGCCTCCAGCGCCTCGTAATGGCTGCGCAGGGGTAGGGAATGATCACCGGCGGCATCCAGGTAGTAGCAGAACATTCGCAGGGGACGTTTGGCCACAATGCGGGTGTCCTGCATTTTTAAGGTCCCGGCAGCGGAGTTGCGCGGATTGGCGAAGGGAGGCTCTCCGGCGGCGACCCGCTCCCGGTTCAATTGCTCGAACTCAGCCTTGGGATAATAGATCTCACCGCGGATCTCGATATTCTGCAGGTCATCCCGCCCGCTTTCCAGGCGCAGGGGGATGCTGCGGATGGTCTTCACGTTGTTGGTCACCTCGTCTCCCTGCTCGCCGTCGCCGCGGGTGACCGCCCGCTGTAAGATACCGCCTTCGTAGACCAGGCTCATCGCCACCCCGTCGATCTTCAGCTCGCAGACGTACTCGAATGTCTCCCCTTCCAGCAGGGTGCGCACCCGGCGGTCAAAATCACGGATCTCCTCCTCGTTGTAGGTGTTGGAGAGGCTGAGCATCGGTTTACGGTGGCGCACCACCGGGAACACCTTGGTCGGCGCGCCGCTCACCCGGCGGCTGGGAGAGGTGTCGCTCTGAAATTCAGGAAACTGTGCTTCCAGCGCCTCCAGCCGCTTCATGAGCATGTCATACTCGTAATCTTTGATGGTTGGCTGAGCGAGCACATAATAGCGGTAGTCATGCTCGCTCAACTCCCGGCGCAGCCGTTCGATCTCCTGCCTGGCCTGTGCTTTATCCATGGCGAACTGGTCTCCTTAATGTGGCGTAAAAACTGGAAAGTTCATTTTTTCTATGGAAATAGGTTAATCCAATACTTATTTTGCCAATATGATAAAAAATATCATCACCACTTTGGCTGTGATGGCATTCCTGCTTGCGGGTTGCACCAACCCCTTTTCCACCCGCACTCCCGAGGCGCCCTCCGGCGACACCTCGATTGACCGCAATCTCCAAACCGATCCCAACCAGGTGCTAACCAAAATTCAGCAGGCGTTTCAGCAAAAAGATACTCAGGCATACCAGGATTGTTTCGCCGACAGCACGCTTACCGGCAGCAGTTTCGCTTTCACTCCGGAACAAAATGAATCGTACCGCCTGAACAATTGGGAAATTACCGATGAGCGGAATTATTTCTTTAACCTGGTGAATGCGGAGGAGCTTCAGACGGTTGACATCCAATACCCCGGCTCCCCCGCCATTCCGACTCCGGTCACCAGTTCTCCCGACACGCTGGAAATCGACTTCAACTACCTGATCACCGCCGAATTTAGAACAAAAACCGAGATGTATCAAGGAAGAAGTATTCTTCGTATCCTGAAGTCGCCGGAAGAATTATGGTACATCTACGAATGGCTGGACCTGCGCAACAGCAGCGATATCAGTGACAGCACCTGGTCGACATTGAAGGCGAATTACCGGATTTCGGGGTGAATCGACACATTACAAATCATTATCCAAACTTGGCCACAGAGACACAGAGCACACTGAGAAATGACAAGGGTGTCGTCATTGCGAGCCGCGTTTTGGGGCGGCGCGGCAATCTCCCGCGGATCGCTTTCAACTTAACTGCAGATGGGTGCACCATGCAGGAGATTGCTTCGGCAAAATACGCCTCGCAATGACAGCATGAATTAAATTTAGGGCAAGGTGCATATCATCCGTTGACATCACAAATGAAAATTATTCGGATTAATTACAATCTGTTTGTATTGTGTCTGCTGGCCGGCCTGTTGCTGACCTGCAACAATCCCTTTGCCCCCGGCACCGCCGATGAGAATGAGCGGGGGTCGCTGTTGCTGACCTCCCAGCGGAATCCCGATGAAGTATTGCAGAATTTTCAGTACGCTTATACATTTAAAGATTCGCTGGTGTACAGCGAGCTGTTCGATTCGACTTTTACCTTTATCAGCACCAACTTCAATGTTTCGCCGCCGGAGCCGATCGTGTGGGGCCGGGATCAGGAATTGCGCACCGTCGGGAGGATGTTCCGCTTTTTCAATACCCTGGACCTGACCTTCAACAGCGTCATCGACCGTGACACTCTGGAATTCAGCGCGGGAGACAACCTGCCCCTGCGCATCGAAGACAACATCACCTTTACCCTGACCCTCGACGGAGGCAGCACCATCCCGACCCTGCTTGGGGAAGTGATTTTTGTCTACGTGCGGCGGGAAAATCGCTGGCTGATCAGCCGCTGGGAAGATAAACAAATTTAAGCAAAACGTCGAATTTCCTTTCCATATCACAATTCCCGGCCGGATTTATGCGTATCATTGACCGCAACAACGACGGGAATCGCTCGGGAGACGGGGGGAAATTATCTCCTATCTATCATCATTTGGGAAATATCCTTATATTGAGCGACTTGACGAAAAATATTCAGGAGAACACGCGCAATGAAACGGCTTACGGTATCTGTTGATGATGTAGCAGCGCTACGGTATGGTCTGAACGACAGCGATTTTGATCCGGTGCAGTATGCCATTCTGTGTGAAGTGGCCGGGGCCAACGGCATTTCCCTGACCCTCACCAACAGCGAATACGGTATCCAGGAGCGGGATGCCCAACTGCTGAAAAAGCTGTACAAGACCTTCCTGAACATCCACCTGCCGCCGGATCCGCAGGTTATCAAAGCCGCGCTGTCGCTCAATCCCGACATGGTGACCTTTGCCGAGGTGGCCCGGGGGGAAACCGTCAAACTCTCCCCGCTTTCACATGCCGCCTTCTCCGAGATCTTGCCGGGGGTGTTGCCGGATTTTCGCGCCAATAATATTTCCGTTGCGGCGCTGTGCTATCCGGAGATCAGTGTGCTGAAGCAACTGAGCAAGATCCGAATCGACTATGTGGAGTTTGATTGCACCGAGATCACCACTGCTTCGGATTCCAATGAGGAACTGGTGGGTTTCGATAAACTGAGCACAGCGACCCTCGCCGCCGCCAAGTTGGGAATTGGGGTAAATTGTTTTGGGGGGATCGATTACGGCTATTTGTCAACCCTGGCGGTGATTCCCCGCCTGGAAGATATCTGCCTCGGGCGGAGCATTCTCAAGCGCGCCATGTTGGTGGGTGTCGAACGAGCAGTGCGGGAAGCCCGGGAGCAGATCCTGTTCCACCAGCGGGGCTAAGATGGTTATCCATACAATTTTTTTTAAAAAAATTAAATTTGTGCTGAATACACCGTACGAACGTGCCGAGATTTATTAAATATAAGCATCTAAACGTTTTGCGGTTAACCAAGCAGGGAGTCGCCACAATGTTAGACCAGATCATCGAAAATATCATCCAAAAAATTCGCCGGGAAGTGGTTCAGTCAGGCATGCAGGATATTCCTCTGACCTATATTTTCACCCGCAATATCCCCCATTCCATCAAGCACTTCTTTGATCAGGAAGTGGAACTGTGGATCCGGGAGGAGTCCGAGAAATTCGGCAGCAGCGAACGTTTCGACTATGAGATGCCGGAAGTGCAGATGCTGGTCGACAAAATTTTCGACATCCTGAAGCAAACCGCCACCTTTCATATCAATCAATTCAACCGCTTGTTGGAGCGGGCGATCAAGCTGGAAGCCAACTATCTGATCCGCCCCCAGCAGACCCTCACCCAGTTCCTCTTCAAGGATAGTCCGCTCATCACCACCATCGAAGTGTACGACATGCTGAAATATTTCGATAAGTTTCAGTATTACAAGGACGCCCTGAACGATTACTTCAATCTGAAATACATGCGGGAGATCTCCCAAAACCAGTTTCAGGAACTGATCACGGCCATCGACCAGCAGGTGTATGCCCGCACCCCGGTGGAGACGGCGCTGCAAACCCTGAAGACGATCAACAACTTCATCAACGAAGGCCGCCCTACCTCCTCGGACAGCATGGATGTGCGAATGATGATCATGGTGTTCAAAGACCGCCATCTGGATGATTTTGTGCGCCTGATCGAGCAGGAAGCCCAGCACGGCACCCAGATGCTTTCGATGAGCGACACCGAGCAGATTCTCCGCGCCGGGAAGCCGCTCCACGAGCTGAAGAAGTCGAAACCCGCCGCCAGCACCTATCAGGATATTGCCGATATCGAAAAGGCCAAACCGGAGGTGGAAGTAGAATCCATCGACGTGCCGGAACAGGCACCGCCGGTAGCGGAGCCGGAATCGGAAGAGTTTGAATATGAAGAGGAGTATGAGGAAGACGATACCCAGCCGATTCCAACGGTTGCGGCTGAAAAAAAACCTTCCACAGACAGCACAACCCCCTCGGCGGTCGATCAACTGGCCGATCTGGTGAGCCAAAAGATGAAGGGGGACCACCTGGAAGACCTCAACAACCTGATCGATCCCAAGCAGCGGAAGAAATTCATCAAGCGGATCTTCAAAAAACGGGAAAGTCAATACCAGGAGTTTATTGGCCTGGTGAACAATACGCCCACCTGGAAACACGCCTCCAACCTGATCGACACCTTTTTCTATCAGCAAGGGCTCAATCCCTACTCCCGGGAAGCACTGGAATTTAGCGACCTGGTTTACAACCGCTATTTCCCGAAAGATATTTCAATCAATAAAGGAGAGGAGTTCCGCAACTAATTGCAGGACGGCCTTGCCGGCTCTTCAGGTCCCGCTCCGCATCAACTTCTTTTCCCAAATCGGTAGAATTCGACCCTCAGGTCCCGGTTTATTTATCGAAAACCTTCCACATTAGGCCGTTACCGGCACATATATGAAAAAATAGGCAGTTTGGCCCTAGATCACAGCATTTATGCGAGGGAGTTTGATACATTCATCCATCGCCTAAAATCAGGTATGCCTATGACCATTCCATACGATTCAGAAAAATAAACCGGCAGTATTGCGGGGTTTAGCCTATTCTTAATCCACATCTCACCCAAAGCCTGAAGGAGAGAGATATGTACCGTCTATGCTGGACATTAGTCATCATCTTGCTGGCGGCCTGTAACTCGGCCAACAAGACACCATCCGATCAACCTCCAAACGATGGAGGAGCAGTTGTTATGACCAAGTTCGATGCCCCCCTCAAACAAAAATTGGCTGAAGTGGAAGCAAGCGATGCCGCTGCACAGCTCCGCTTCCTCGGCAAATGTGCGCAACCGATTGACGATACGATGCGCGAGGCGCTGAGCAAGGCCGGGGTCACCGTGAACAGCGTGACCGGCGACATTTTCACCGCCTCCGGCACGGCAGCGCAGATCAAATCCGCCGCGCAGCTCGACTTTGTCACTCAGCTGCAGCTTTCGGTAGAAAGAAAGCTGTATTAATTTATTTTAGTGCCATTTAAATGACAGGAGATAAAAGATGATCCGTAAATTAGCGACTGCCATGCTTGGGCTTGCCCTACTCTCTGCCGCAGTTTTTTCCCAGCAGCGCAGTGCGGGCGTAAGCATATCAAAACAATTACAAAGCGACCTGTCCAAAAATGTGAGCAACCATACCATCAACAATCAGGCAGCGGATCAAAAGATCGACCCATTGCTGCGTCACGCGCTGCGCCATGCCGAGGCCAATCGCGCCAATCCTGCCCGAACGGTTCAGGCACTCTCCCATCTGCTCACCCTGCGGCAGGAAGCCTCCGGCAGGCTGACGGTTTCCCTGCTGGTAAAGGCCTATGATGTCATGAACGTGCAGCGCCGCATCGAACTGGCCGGAGGACGGGTGAACACGATTGCCGGCGATATTCTCACCGCCGAGATGCCGCTTGAGGCGGTCACTGCGCTGAGCGAAGCTGAACAGGTGCACTTCATTCAGGTCAGCGCGAAATCCGCTCCCAAGATGGATGTCAGCCGGGTTGAGATCGGCGCCCACCTGGTGCATAGCGGCAGCGGCCTTTCCCAGAGCTATACCGGCGACGGGGTGGTGGTCGGCGTGCTGGACAGCGGCATCGAATGGGAGCATGAGGACTTCGACTGGAGCAACGGCACCAGCCGGATCCGATATCTCTGGGATATGTCCGGCACCAGCAACCCGCCTTCCGGTTATACTTACGGCACCGAATATACCAAAGCCAACATTGATGCCGGGCAGTGCAACGAAATCGACGGCGACGGGGGCTTTGGCCACGGCACCCACGTGACCGGCACCGCCGCCGGCAGCGGAATCGGTCATCCCGATTATGTCGGGATCGCACCGGAATCCGACATCATTTTTGTAAAGGGCATCCGTGACCACAACAGCAACGGCGGTTTTGCCGACGGCGATGTCGTCGACGGCTGCGCCTATATTTTCAACAAAGCCCAGCAGATGGGCCAGCCGGCGGTGATCAACCTCAGCCTCGGCGGGCAATTTGGCTCCCATGACGGCACCAGTCTCTACGAGCAGGCGCTGGATAACCTCACCGGCCCGGGAAAAATCATCGTCGCCGCCGCCGGCAATGAGGGCAGCGACCTGATCCATGCCGGCTATGCCACCCAGCCCGGTTCCAGCTACAATGACGCGCTGGAGACGGTTTGGGTGGCCACCGGTGGTTTGACCGCGGTGGATATGTGGTACAATCCGGGGAACATCTCCGTGGGCCTGGCGGCTTATGATATGTTCGGCAGCCTGATCGGCTATACCGACCCGGTCGCTCCCGGGCAACTGGTGGAGAATCTCTTGTTCTCAGTAAGTGGCTTCACCTACGGCAAGGTGACCATCGACGCCCAGACCGTCAGCGATCCCAACAACGGGGCCAGCCGAGTAGTGGTGGTGATCGACAGCGATAACGGCATCTACCCGATCGGCACCGTGTTCTGGTCGCTCTACACCTTCGGCAGCGGCAGCTTTGACGCCTGGGTGATCACCGGCGGAAATTTCACCCTCGACGCCAGCGCCTGGATCATTCCCGGCAACAACGACAAGAGCGTCGGGATTCCCTCCACCTCCCTCAAGACCATCAGCGTCGGCTCTTACGTCACCAAAAACCAGTGGATTGATATCAATTCCAACACCCAAACCCAGCTCAACAGCCAGGGGCTGCCGGTCACCATCGGCGCGATTTCCGAATTCAGCAGCCACGGCCCTTCCCGCGACGGGCGGGTGCAGCCGGACGTCTCCGCTCCGGGCGAAGCGATCATCTCGGCGCTGTCTTACGACCTGACCCTGGGTGTGGGAGTGAACGCCAGCGATATTCTCTGGACCGGCAAGCACCGCAAGATGCAGGGCACCAGCATGGCCTCGCCGCATATTACCGGCGTCATCGGCCTGATGCTGGAACGCAACGGCACCCTGACCCCGGATGCGGCGCGCAATATCCTTAAGGGCACCGCCCGCTCCGATGGCTTCACCGGCACTGTGCCGAACAATATCTTCGGTTCCGGAAAAGTGGATGCCTACGACGCCGTGAGCACAGTGGTCGCCGGTCTTGAGCGCATCGATCCGGCGCTGCCCGAAGCGTTTGAACTGGCTCAGAATTATCCCAACCCCTTCAACCCGGCAACCCAGATCCGCTTCGCGATCCCCCGTGCAGCGAAGGTACACCTGTCGGTTTACGACATTCTCGGCCGGGAGGTGGCGGTGCTGGTGAATGAAGCCATGCAACCCGGTCAATATGAGTACGAATTTGACGCCCGGGAACTGAGCAGCGGGATCTATTTCTACCGCCTGGAAGCGGGTAGCTTTAAGCAGGTAAGAAAAATGCTCCTGGCGCGGTAAAGAAAAGGATAAAGGATAAAGGATAAAGGATAAAATTAAAGGAATATAGCGAGAAGTGCCGGGTATGATGCGATTCTCGTATTTTTAAAAAAGTTTCTTTCTTAATCCTTTATCCTTATCCCTTTATCCTTACTCCTTTACTCTTGTTCCTCTTCGATTGCATTCTCCTCGACGCCCGATTATTTTATGCCGGTGAAAGCAGAAAATCAAAATCATCTGGATTCCTGGATCGAACAGGTCCCCCTGCTGCAGAAGGGCTATCATTTGCGACTGCTGGCGAAAGTGGAGAAACTGCGCCGGCGGGAGGTTATTTATCCCCATCAGGAAAATATGCTCCACGCCCTGGAGATCCTCCCATTTGATGCCGTGCGGGTGATGATCCTGGGGCAGGATCCCTATCATGGCCCGGGGCAGGCGCATGGACTGGCGTTTTCAGTGCCGGAAGGGACTGCCCCGCCGCCCTCGCTGAACAATATTTTTAAGGAGGTGGGGGAAGATATCTACGGCGGCCGGACGCCGGCATTCTCCCCCGACCTCACCCGCTGGGCGCGGCAGGGCGTTCTGCTGCTGAATACCATTCTGAGCGTAGAAGCGGGAAAGGCCGGAAGCCACCGGCATCTTGGCTGGCAACGGCTAACGGACCAGATCATCGCCCGGCTTGGCGAAGAACGGCCCCATCTGGCTTTCTTGCTCTGGGGCAAACCCGCCGCCAGCAAAAAAGCACTGCTCGATCCCGCACACCACCTGATCCTGGAAGCGCCCCACCCCTCGCCCCTCTCCGCTTTTCGCGGCTTCTTCGGCTGCCGCCATTTTTCGCAAGCGAATGCGTTTCTTCGCAAACATGGTCTTTCTCCAATTGTTTGGTAAAATTTTTGTGGATGGGTTAATGAAAAAAGTTGGAGGTAGGGTAGGGTCGCGACCCTACTCTACGTGCCACACCCATCCACCTATCAACCATTAAAATCAATTGATTTCCCCGCCAAAATTTCAGTTATTTACCCTTTCAAGATCAACCTGTCCAACATTTCTGGAGGAGAATCCGCGCCATGACGCCGAAAACACCCGAGTGGGTTAAAAATGCCATCTTTTACCAGATCTATCCAGACCGCTTTGCCCGCAGCCCCCGTACAAAGCATGTTCCGGGCATCGGCTTCAAACCCTGGGGCTCACCGCCGGAGGAACAGGGCTACCAGGGAGGCGATCTGCTCGGGATCGTGGACAGGCTGGACTACCTGGCAAAACTGAACATCAATGCCATCTACCTCAACCCGATCTTCGCTTCCGCCTCCAATCATCGCTATCATACTTTCGATTATATGCAGGTAGATCCGCTCCTGGGCGGTAATGAGGCACTGCGCGAGCTGCTGGACGAAGCCCATGCCCGGAACATCCGCATCGTGCTCGACGGGGTGTTCAACCATGCCAGCCGGGGCTTCTGGCCTTTCCATCATATTCTGGAGAACGGAGGCAATTCCCCCTATCTCGACTGGTTTACCATCCACGGCTGGCCGCTGCGCCCTTACAGCAGCAGCAAGAAGCGTCCCGCCAACTACGACGCCTGGTGGAATCTTCCCGCCCTGCCCAAACTCAATATCCAGAATCCCGGGGTGCGCCAATATATCCTCGATGTTGCCCGTCACTGGATCGAATTCGGCATCGACGGCTGGCGGCTGGATGTGCCGGAGGAGATCAAAGACGCCGAATTCTGGCGCCAATTCCGCAAAACCGTTAAGGACGCCAATCCCGACGCCTACATCTGCGGCGAGATCTGGCACCTGGCCCCGGATTGGCTGGAGGGCGATCAACTCGACGCCCTGATGAACTATCCCCTGGGCACTGCGGCCCTGCGCTTTTTCGGCGCCAAGACCCTGCGCAAATATCGCAAGAATGCCGAATACAGACTCAAGCCGCTCAAACCCGCCAAATTCGCCAAACGGATCGATAAATTATTCTCGACCTACCATTGGGAAACCAGCCAGGCGCAGCTCAACCTGTTCGGCAGTCACGATACCCCCCGGGCGCTGTGGTCGCTGGGCGAGGATAAAACCGCCCTCAAGCTGTGCACCCTATTCCTGATGACCATGCCCGGCGCCCCCTGCATTTATTACGGTGATGAGATCGGTATGAGCGGGGCGGACGATCCCCACTGCCGGGGCGCCTTCCCCTGGGAGCAGGAGGATGCATGGGATACCGATCTATTAAACTTTTTCCGCCGCGCCACCTCCCTGCGCCGCGACCATCCCTGCCTGCGCACCGGCAGCTTCCATCCGCTTTATCGGCGCAAGGGGATCTACGCTTTTGCCCGCAAGCTGGACGGCAAAGAGATGATCGTGATCTTCAACCGTAAAAAGAACCCGCAGCAGGTAACTCTGGCGTTAGATGACATTATTCCGAACGGGCGCACTTTCCGGGCGGTCTACGGCAAGGGGAAAGGGGGCACCGTGAAGGATCAGCGCCTGAGCAACCTGGAGATACCCGGCCGGGATGCGCTGATCCTGACCTCCGGGAAATAGTGCGATGGTGCAAATGGGTTTTTAGCCACGGAGCCACAGAGTTCACTGAGAACTGAGAACTAAGCTCAACACCGTGTTCTTTGAGCCTCTGTGGTTAAAGCATTATAGAGAATGATGTTACGCGGCTTATATAAGAATGTAATTTGTGCTGTCATTGCGAGGCGCTTTTTGTCGAAGCAATCTACTGCGGGGGGCACCTATCTGCAGTTACATTGAGAGCGGTTCGCAGGAGATTGCCGCGCCGCAAAATACGCGGCTCGCAATGACGGCATCTATACATCGCATAACACCCGTTAGCAATCCAATCACAGGAGGCCCTCCATGATCCGCTTGCAGCAGGATAACCAAGTTTTTTACCACCGCGCGTGGCCCTGTTTATCCATGAGGGCCGGGTGCTGCTGCACCGCGTCGGGCGTAACCCGTATTGGTCGCTGCCCGGTGGGCGGGTTTCGATGATGGAATCCTCCCGGGAGGCGGTTATGCGGGAAATGCAGGAAGAACTGGAGGTGGCGATTCAGGTCGACCGCCTGGTCTGGGTAGTGGAGAACTTCTTCCGGGAAAAGGAGCGTTTTTTTCACGAACTGGGCCATTACTATCTGGTATCGCTGCCGGACGGGCACGAGCTCTACCGGCGCAGCGGCGCTTTTGAAGGCTGGGAAGAAGGCACCACCATCATCTTTCAGTGGCATCCGCTGGAGGGGCTGGAGGCGCTGCCGCTCAATCCCGGTTTTTTGCCGCAGGCGTTGCAGCATATTTCCGAAGGCATCCGTCATATCGTTTATCGTGATGCGGCAATCGTTCCGGTCTGACAATTTCGGATTGGCTTGAAGATACGGATTTCTTTGCGTATAATGTGCTGGCGAAAAAGGGTTGATGGGTGGATGGGTTAATGGGTAAAAACGGCGGTAGGGTCGCGACCCTACCCTACGGTTCCAAACCCATCAACTCATCGCCCCATCAACCCATCAACTCACAAATAAAGGAGTCCCCATGCTTTCCGCATCCGCCTATAAAATCGTTCATCTATTCGGTATTTTTCTGATCATGCTCTCCCTGGGAGGCGCCCTGACCCACCTCATCAACGGCGGCGGGCGCGAGCACGGCTGGCGCAAGCAGATCGGCATCAGTCACGGGGTCGGCCTGCTACTGGTGCTGCTGGGAGGTTTTGGGATGATCGCCAAGCTCAACTACGCCTATACCGAAGGCTGGATCATCGTAAAGATCGTTATCTGGCTGCTCTTCGGCGGGATGCTGACCTATGCCTCCCGCACTCCCTCGGCCGGCCGGCTGCTTTGGTGGGCTAGCGCGCTGTTGGGGATTCTGGCGGCTTACATGGCGATCTGGAAACCGTTTTAGGCCGGGGCGATGTCCGGAAAACTTTACATTGTCAGCACCCCGATCGGCAACCTGGAGGACATCACCCTGCGCGCCCTGCGCATTCTCAAGGAAGCAGACCTGATCTGCGCGGAAGACACCCGGGTCACCCGCCGCCTGTTGGGGCATTACGGCATCGAGAACCATCTGCTCAGCTACCATTCGCATAACGAGCAGGGCCGGATTCCCCAGCTCCTGCGGCTGCTCGGGGAAGGCAAAAACATCGCCCTGGTGTCCGATGCCGGCACCCCGGGCATCTCCGATCCAGCCCACAAACTGGTCAAAACCCTGCTCCGCGAGAATATCGATATCGAGCCGGTGCCGGGCGCGACGGCCTGCATTACCGCGCTGGTCGCTTCCGGCCTTCCGACCGATCGCTTCGTGTATGAAGGCTTCCTCCCCCGCAAAAAAGGACGCCAGACCAAACTGCAATTTCTCAACCAAGAACCCGGCACCATCATCATTTATGAGTCAACTCACCGGATCCAAAAAACTATAGAAGATATTGTAAAGCATATGGGAAATCGTTATATTGTGGTTTCGCGTGAATTAACCAAGCTCTATGAAGAGTTTATAAGGGGTTACGCGGAAGATCTTCTGGTTGAACTGCAAACCCGCAAGCTGAAAGGCGAGATTGTATTGCTGGTTGCCGGCACCAATTTTAAACCGATTGAATCATAATGAAGAGCATGCTAAATGTCAAAAAAAGGATTCACGCTTTTACCAACCGCCATCAAAGATTTGTTTATCAAATCCATTGACACTCCGGTCGATTTTATCATCCGTTTTAATGTTCACCCGAATTTTTTTACCATCCTGGGACTGATCGCCTCGGCGATCGGCGCCGTTTTTTATGCCATGGGCAACTTGATCGGCGGCGGCGCCGGCATTCTGATCGGCGGGATCTGTGATACCTTCGATGGCAAGATTGCCCGAAAATCCGGTCGCTCCTCCAAGTTCGGCGCCTTATTCGACTCCAGTCTGGACCGTTATGCCGAGTTCATGATGTTCCTGGGGATCATGGCATATCTGATCAAATTTAATGATCCACTATACACGGTTACAACCGTCGTGGCCTTTCTGGCTCTCAACGGCTCGATCCTGGTCAGCTACGTGCGCGCCCGCGCCGAAGGTTTAGGCTATGATTGCAAAGTGGGCATGATGCAGCGTGCGGAACGGATCGTGCTGATCGGCTTCAGCTCCATGGTTCACGAATACGCCTTGATCGGCGCGGTGTGGATTGTGGCGATTTTTGCCAATATCACCGCTATTCAGCGCATGGTTCACGTCTGGCGCACCGAGCGCGAGGAACTGCAGCGTAAGCGCCTGGATGAGTCTCTTGAGGAGATTTGATGTGAAGCAGACAACCATGTGAGAAATTTAATTTAGAAGGAGTCTTACGAATGGACAAAACACCGAAAGTAACCATCGCGCCGGCAAAAGGCCGGTTGGGAATTTTGACCCCCGGGATGGGAGCGGTTTCCACGACCTTTATGGCCGGGGTGATCGCGATCCGCAAAGGGTTGGGCAAACCGATCGGTTCCATTACCCAGTTGGGCACCATCCGCCTGGGGAAGCGAACCGAAAACCGGGTGCCGAAGATCAAGGACTTTGTGCCGCTGGCCGACCTTAACGACATCTATTTCGGCGGCTGGGATATTTTCGAAGATGACGCCTACCAGTCCGCCGTTCACGCCGGCGTGCTGGAGAAGACCCTGCTCGACCAGATCCGTCCGGAACTGGAGGCAATCAAGCCGATGAAGGGTGTCTTTAACAAAGACTATGTTAAAAAACTCGACGGCAACTATATCAAAACCGGCGGCACCAAGTGGGATTATGCCCAGGCGTTGATGGAAGATATCAAAAATTTTAAAGCGAAACACAAACTCGACCGCCTGGTGATCGTATGGTGCGGCAGCACCGAGATCTACCTCAAGCAGCATGAGGTACACGCGACCATCGCCTCGTTTGAAAAAGCGATGAAGGAAGACCATCCGGCCATCGCCCCCAGCATGATCTATGCGTACGCCGCCCTGAAGATGGGCGTTCCTTTCGCCAACGGCGCCCCCAACCTGACCACGGATTTTCCGGCGTTGAACGATCTGGCTAAAGAGACCCACACCCCAATCTGCGGCAAAGACTTCAAGACCGGCCAGACCTTGATGAAAACCATCCTGGCGCCCGGCCTCAAGGCCCGCCTGCTCGGCCTTTCCGGCTGGTTCTCCACCAACATCCTCGGCAACCGCGACGGGGAAGTGCTGGATGACCCGGAATCCTTCAAAACCAAAGAAGAGAGCAAGCTCTCGGTGCTGGAACAGATCCTGCAGCCGGAGTTGTATCCGGAAATGTATAAGGGCTTCTACCACAAGGTGCGCATCAACTACTACCCGCCCCGCGGAGACAACAAGGAAGGCTGGGACAACATCGACATCTTCGGCTGGCTAGGCTATCCGATGCAGATCAAGATCGACTTCCTGTGCCGCGACAGCATCCTGGCCGCGCCGATCGTGCTCGACCTGGCCCTGTTTCTGGACCTGGCCAAACGGGCCAACTTCTCCGGTATTCAGGAATGGCTCTCCTTCTTCTTCAAGAGCCCGATCGTACTCCCCGGCCTCTATCCGGAACATGATCTGTTCATTCAGCAGATGAAGCTGAAAAATACCCTGCGCTTTATGCAGGGTGAAGATCAGATCACCCACCTGGGAGCAGATTATTACGAGTATTACCGGTAATTTAGACCCGCATCAAGGATCCATCAAATTGCTGCTATTCACGCAAAGGAAGCCGGCATCGCCGCTTCCTTTGCGTTTTTAAGACGAAGCAAAGGTGATGTAATTTGGCCGCATCAGATAAATCCCAGCTAAAGGATGTTATCAGAACCTCTCTGCCGGCGGTGATCGATCTTTCCAGCCAGACGGTCGCCTGGCTGATCGAAGCGATCTTCATCGGCCACCTCTCCGCCGCCGCCCTGGCCGGGGTGGGGCTGGCGCTGCAGATCGTCATCCTCACTTTTACCGTCATTCTCACCTTCGTGGTCGGCGCCTCGATTATCATCAACCGCTACCTCGGCTCCCAGGACAGCTGGAATGCCAATCACGTATTGGCTCAGGCGCTCATGATGGGCACGATACTGTCGGTGCTGATCACCCTGAGCTGGTATTTCGGCGGCACCCAGATCTTCGCCATTATTAAAGAAGAAGAACCTCTCGCCCGGATTTACGGTGCGGAATATCTTCGTACCATCTCCTATTTCGGCCCGCTGATCATCCTTAATTTCATCGCCCTGGGCGTGATGCGGATGGTCGGAGATACCATGATCACCATGCGCATCAATCTATTCGCCAACAGCACCCACCTGATTCTCTCCTTTTTACTGATTTTCGGCATCGGCCCCCTGCCCCGCCTGGAAGCCGCGGGAGCGGCGCTGGCAGTGGGCATTGCCCATACCCTGGCCTTCTTCATCACCCTCTATACCCTGCGCAGCCGTAAATCGGTACTGTTCCTATCATTCCGCGAATACTCCCAACCCAATTGGGAAACTTTCCAGAAGCTCTTCCGGCTGGGCATTCCCACCACAGTGGAACAACTGGTATGGGCCATCGGCCAGCTGGTGCTGAGCTTTTACGCCGGGTTGATGGGCACGGTGGTGCTGGCCGCCCACCAGGTGTTCGTGCGCATCCAGTCGGTGCTGACCATGGCCTTCCAGGGCTTCGGCCTGGCCTCCATGACCCTGGTCGGCAAAAGCATCGGAGCGGAGGAGGATCACCGGGCGCTCCAGGTAGGGAAGCACGCCGGTATGGTCGCCTTCGTTTCCGCCCTGGTGATAGCAGCCATTCTCATCATCTTCCAGGGCGCCTGGTTTCACATCTTCACCTCAGATGAGCGGGTGATCCGCTACGGCACCGGCGTGGTACTGGTGCTGGCGCTGATCCAGCTCCCGAAAGCGGTGAATATTGCCTTTACCGGCAATCTGCGCGGCAGCGCAGACCTGACCTGGCTGATGTGGCTGGCTGTTAGCAGCGTCATATTTTTTGAGATCATCGGTTCGTATATTCTGGCATTCAGCCTGGAATTTGCGCTGATGGGGCTGTGGCTGATCCAGGGATTCGATGAAACCTACCGCCT
Source organism: Calditrichia bacterium (assembly GCA_020635015.1). Lineage (GTDB taxonomy): Bacteria > Calditrichota > Calditrichia > RBG-13-44-9 > J075 > JACKAP01. The sequence continues at coordinate 28,976 of JACKAP010000007.1, forward strand.
CTGCCTCAACTACTGGCGCTTCCGCCAGCGGAAGTGGAAGCTGAAAGATCTAATATAAGCGTACAATCCGGTGCGGAGGATTTTGCATGGGGCAAGGGGCATGGTGTATTACAGTGCGGGTGTCGGGACATGCGCTCGCACATGACGGCGCCATGCCCCATGCCCTTTGCCCCATGCAATAAAACTTTACACGATGCTCCGTATGAGCGTAATTTTTTAATGATATGCGACTGATTTATGGATAATACAAGATTCATATCCTTCGAGGGGATCGACTTCTGCGGGAAGTCTACCCAGGTGCGGCTGCTGATCGACGCCCTGCACGAGCGGGGCATCCATGCCCATCTGCTGCGCGAGCCGGGGGGAACGGAAATATCGGAAAAGGTGCGCGAGATCCTGCTCAACAAATCTCACCAGGCGATGCACCCCCGGGCAGAGATCCTGCTTTATTCCGCCGCCCGGGCTCAGTTGGTGCATGAAAAACTGCTGCCGATGCTCGCCAGCGGGGAATATATTATCGCCGACCGCTTCTTTGATTCCACCACCGCCTACCAGGGTTTCGGCCGTGGGTTGGACTTAAGTTTTGTCAATCAGCTGAACCATTTTGCCACCTCAGGCCTGGTCCCGCATAAAACCTTTCTGCTCAGCATCTCTCCGGAGGAAGCGGCGCGGCGCCGGAAATCCGCTGGCCGGGCCAACGACCGCCTGGAAAGCGAACATATCTCCTTTTATCGCCAAATCGAACAGGGGTACCGGCAATTGGCGGAAGATTTTTCCGGCCGGTTTATCACCATTCCGGGTGCCGGCAGCGTGGAGAACATTGCCGGCGAGATCAAAAGGCAGGTTTTTAAAATTTGGAACCTGGAATAAATGCCGTAACACACGACAGCCAGGGGATCTTTTTTTATCAATAAGAGATTTAACGGGCATATTTTTTTTGCAAATTACGCCAATACCGGAAACTTTTCGCGCGGGTTCGCACTATTACCATCTATAGCATCGCAATCACAACCGGAGGTCTGCATGCAAAGACATAAAATTATCCTGTCCTGGCTGACGGTGTTTATGGTCACGTTCTCCCTGGGCTGGTTTGTCAATAGCTCTCTGGCCAACGACAATGAGAGCACTTATCTCAAAATCGATAAAGGGCTGTTCTATCTGAAAGAAGTGTTCGAGACGGTCTCCCGCAACTACGTCGAAGAGCTTGATCCGGAAGTGTTAAGCAAATCCGCCATTGAAGGCATGCTGAAGGAATTCGATCCTTATACGGTCTTTTTCGAAGATCCCGGCTCGCACCAGATGCGCATGATCACCCGCGGGAAATACGGCGGGGTAGGTATGGAGATCGGCTTCCAGAACCAGCAGGTGACGGTGATTGCGCCGATGGAGGGCACCCCGGCGCAGCGGGCCGGCGTGCGGGCCGGCGATATCATCGTTGAAATCGATGGTACTCCTATTCACGATTTGTCCCTGGAGGAGACTTCCCAACGCCTGCGCGGCAAGATCGGCACCTCAGTGGCGATCGAAATCGAGCGCCCCGGGCTGGATAGTCCGGTTAAGCTGGAGCTGGTACGGGAAGAAATCGTTATCAAAGATGTCAGCTATGCCGATTTCATCGAGCCGGGCACTGCCTATATCCGCCTCGCGGCTTTTTCCGACAAAGCAGGGCAGGAACTGAAGGAAGCGGTGCAGCAGCTTCAGGCACGGGAACGGATCCAGCGGGTGATCCTGGACCTGCGCGGTAATCCGGGCGGCCTGCTGACCGCCGCAGTGGAAGTGGCCAATGTATTCCTCCCGCCGGGCCAGCTGGTGGTCTCCACCCGTGGCTCTCATGAAAGCGAGAACAAATTTTTCACCAAAGAGGCCCCGCTGCTGCCCACGGTGCCGCTGGTGGTGCTGGTAAACGAATCCAGCGCCAGCGCTTCGGAGATTGTCGCCGGCGCCATCCAGGACCTCGACCGCGGGGTGCTGGTGGGCAGTGAGACCTTCGGCAAGGGGCTGGTGCAGAAAGTATATCCCGTCGACCGGGTTTCCCAGGCCTACCTGAAGATCACCACCGCTAAATACTACGTTCCGTCGGGGCGATCGATCCAGAAAGAAGATTACAAGAAAAATACCCGCGTCTTCACCAATCTCGCCGACAGCGTGGAGTATAATCAATCCACCGACTACTTTACCCACAACGGCCGGGTGGTGCATGGCGGAGGCGGGATTCATCCCGATGTCGAGGTGACGGAAGAGGACCTCTCGGTCTATCTGCGCAATCTGACCGGGCGGGGCCTGCTCTTCCAATTTGCCGTCGATTACCTTTCCAGCCACCCGGCGCTGAAGCAGGCGCCGGCTGTAAGCATCAGCGATCAGATCCTTGATGATTTCAGCGCTTATCTCGGCCAGCAGCAATTCGATTTTGAGATTGAAGGAGAAGCGCAGTTGAAGCAGTTCCTGGATATTGCCCGGAAACAGCAGTACAATGCCGACATTCAGGACCTGGTGGACGTCACCCTGCAAAAACTCGCCGCACTGAAGGCCGGCAAGTTTAACGCGTATCGCGAGCGCATCCGTCACCTGCTGGAGGCAGAGTTCGCCGAAAAGTTAGACGGCCCCTCTGCGCGCATCCGCAGCATGCTGTCCCACGACGAGCAGTTGCAACAGTCGCTGGTGGTACTGCAAAACATCACCCAATACCAGGAAATCCTCGCCATCCGCAAATAACCATCGCTCAGTATGAGCGATAATCATAATCTCATGCCACCCGCCGCACGTCATCGGCGGGTTTGTTTTTCAGTCCGCGGATGACACGGATTTTCACAGATTGGATTAGTTCCAGGTATGAAAATCCGTGTCATCCGCGGACCAAACCACCCCACCGCCCGAAATGTGTTAGAAGTGTTGATTTCAATGTGGAAAATCCGTACAATCGTTGCTTGGATGGAATCATTTAAACGAGCAGCCTGTGAAGATACTGATCACCCGTAAAGTCCCCGGCATCGCCGTGCAGCTATTGCAGGCCCATTTTGAGGTGGACATGCATGCCGGACCGTCGCCGATGAGCACCGGCGAGTTGAAGCGGCGGGTGAAGGATGCGGCGGGAATATTAACCCTGCTGACCGATCAGATCGACCGGGAGATCATTGAGTCGGCCGCCGCGCTGCGGGTCATCTCCAACCACGCGGTAGGGGTCGACAATATTGACCTTGCCAGCGCCACCCGCCGCGGCATCGCCGTCACCAATACCCCCTCGGTATTGACCGATGCCACCGCCGATTTTACCTGGGCCCTGCTGCTGGCGGTTTCGCGCAACATTTTGGCAGGTGACCGCCTGGTGCGTTCGGGTACATTTTCCGGATGGGATCCCCTGATGCTGCTGGGAGCGGACCTGAAGGGTAAAACCCTCGGTATCGTTGGGGCGGGGCGGATCGGCAGCGCGGTGGCGGCGCGCTCCCGGGGCTGGGAGATGGATATCTGCTACTTTAACCGCAGCGTCAAGCGGCGCCTGGAAAAAGAGACCGGCGCCCGGCGAGTTGCTTTGCCGGAGTTACTGCAGTCGGCCGACTTTGTCACTATCCACCTGCCGCTCAGCGCGGAGACCACCCACCTGATCGGTGCGGCAGAGCTGGCGCTGATGAAACCTGGCGCCTATCTGATCAACACCGCCCGCGGGGCGATCATCGACGAGCAGGCCCTGGTGGCGGCTTTGCGCGCGCGGCGCATTGCCGGCGCGGCTCTGGATGTGTTCGAGCGGGAGCCCGATCTCGCCGCCGGCCTGACAGAGCTGGAAAACGTACTGCTGGCTCCTCATATCGCCAGCGCCACTCATCATACCCGAAATCAGATGGCGGAAATTGCCGCGCAGAACATCATCCACATCCTCCAGGGCAGACCGCCGCTATCAATCGTCAACCCGGAAGTATTGGAAACTGATAACTGAAAACTGATAACTAAATATCAAAAGTAACCTGGAGGCACAATGGCTAGCTTAGACGGAAAACAGATTGTTTTGGTGGTGGGACAGAAAAATTACAACGAAAAGGAATTTGTTTATCTGCGTGAAGCGCTGGAAAAAGCCGGCGCCGATGTGTGCATTGCCAGCAACAGCATGGAAAAGGCCCTGGGACGGCTGGAGGGCTACGCCGCTCCGGATTGTAAGATCGAAGACATTTCCCCGGATGAATTTGATGCCCTGATCCTGGTCGGCGGTTACGGCGCACGGGTGTATCTCTGGAATGATGAAAAGACCCATCAGATCATCCGCCAGTTTGCCGACAAGGGCAAACTCCTCGGCGCCATCAGCACTGCTCCAGTGGCACTGGCGAATGCCGGGGTGTTGAAAGATCATCAGGCCACGGTCTATCCCGATTATGATTCCATCCTGATCCTGGAAGACCATGAGGCAAAACATATCTACGAAGATGTGGTCAGCGACGGCAACATCATTACCGCCAGCCACCCCCGCTTTGTAGCGGATTTTAGCGAGGCGATCATCGAAAAGCTGAAAGGATAAGCATGGGGCAACCGGAAAAAGCCTATAAGAATCTGGAATTTCTGAATAGTGCGGAAGCGCGGATTCTGCGCATTCTGTCCGAATACCTGGAGCCGCGGGTGCGTTTTCAAAAGCAGGATGTGGAGAATACCATCGTCTTTTTCGGCTCGGCCCGCCTGATCGACCGCGATACCGCAGCCGCTCAAGTTGCAGACTGCCAGCGCCAGGTCGCTCACTCCCCTTCAGCGGAATATCAGCATGCGCTGCGCGAAGCCGAGCACCGGCTGAAGCTATCGCGCTACTATGAGGATGCCCGGGCACTGGCAAAGCTGCTCACGGAATGGTCCCATGAGAAAAAGAACCGCAAGCGGGGTTACCTGATCACCTCGGGAGGCGGTCCCGGCATCATGGAAGCCGCCAACCGCGGCGCCTCGGAAGTGCCCGGCGGGCGCTCTGTAGGGCTAAATATCTCCATCCCCATGGAGCAGGGGAGCAATCCCTACATCACCGATGAACTGAATTTTGAATTCCATTACTTCTTCACCCGCAAATTCTGGTTCGTCTACCTGGCCAAAGCCCTGGTGGTCTTTCCGGGCGGTTTTGGCACCCTGGATGAATTGTTCGAGGTGCTCACCCTGATCCAGACCCGCAAAGTCGAAAAACCCCTGCCGGTGGTGCTCTACGGCGCCGATTACTGGCGGCAGCTGATCAATTTTGACTTTCTGGTCGATAACCTGATGATCAATCCGGAAGACATGAATCTGCTCTATTTTGCAGACACGCCGGAGGAAGCGTTTCAATATCTGAGCCGGCGGCTGAACAACCACCCATGAGCGCCGGCATTTTCTTTGCCATCTGTCGCGGTGTTTTTTCAGGATTCAGGGTGCCTACGGCAAGCTGCTTTCCACTCGTTTTTCCGCACTCCACCAATCCAGGCGTTATTTTTTGTGCTTGCTTATATTGGGCATTTTCGATATATTTTAGCTTGATATAAAACATTGAATAATTTAACCTTGTGTAAGGTATGCCCGAACTAAGAAAAGATCCGGTGATCGGTAGATGGGTAATCATTTCCACAGAACGCGGCAGGCGCCCTTCAGATTTTCTGGATGTCATCGAAGAAAATAAAGACAGCATCTCACCTTTTTCTCCGAACAATGAACACATGACCCCCCCGGAAATTTACGCGATTCGCCCCCCTGGTTCTGCACCGAATACCCCCGGATGGACCCTTCGAGTGGTTCCCAATAAGTACCCGGCCCTGAAAGTCAAAGGCCAGCTCGACCGGCGGGGCGAGGGCATTTACGACATGATCAACGGCATCGGCGCCCATGAGGTCATCATCGAAACGCCGGATAAGGCGAAGGACCTGGGCGACCTTGAGCCGGCAGCGGTTACAGATGTGCTCCGGGTTTTTAAGGAGCGGATGCTTGCGCTTAAGAAAGATGCCCGCCTGAAATATGTGATGATTTTTAAGAACAAAGGCCCGGCGGCCGGCGCCACCCTCAAACATGCCCATTCGCAGTTAATTGCCACGCCGATTATTCCCAAGCGGGTGCTGGAGGAAATCGAAGGCGCCCAAAAGTATTTTGCCATCAAAGAGCGCTGCATCTTTTGCGATATCATCAGCCAGGAGCTGAAGGATAATATCCGGGTGGTGCACGAAAACAAACATTTTATCGCGCTTTCCCCCTTTGCCGCCCGCTCGCCGTTTGAGACCTGGATATTACCGCGGGGGCATGCCTCACATTATGAAACTATCGATGATGCCAGTCTGGACAGCCTGGCGGCCATAATGAAAACGCTGCTGCAGAAATTAAACGTTGCCCTGGAGAAGCCGGCCTATAACTTCGTGATCCATACCGCGCCGATTCAGGAAGAAGCCTCGGAAGTTTATCATTGGCACATCGAATTGCTGCCGAAACTCACCCGCATTGCCGGTTTTGAATGGGGAAGCGGCTTTTATATTAATCCGACCAGTCCGGAAGAAGCTGCGCGGTATCTGAAAGAGATTGTAATTTAAAATCAGAGGACTTTTCATGAAGGCATTCAAAGTTTGTTATGTATCTTCGGAGGTGGTGCCTTTTGCCAGTACATCGCAGGCCAATGGCCTGGCTTATACGGCCAAATCGCTGACAACCGCCCTGAAAGATATGGACCAGGACGTTCGCCTGATGATGCCGAAATATAAATCGATCAACGAACGAAAGTATGTGCTCCGGGAAGTCATTCGCCTTCGTGAAGTGGAAATCAAATTAGGAGAAGACAGTAAGACCGCTAATGGCAAAACGGCCTTTCTGCCCAATTCTAAAGTTCATGTCTATTTTCTTGCCATGCCGGAATACTTCGACCGCAAAGGGTTTTACAGCGACCCACAAAACGACAAGGATTATCCGGACAATGCGGAACGTTTCGCTATTTTTTGCCGAGGCGTCCTGGAAACGCTGAAGCTGCTGTACTGGCAGCCGGACGTGATTCATTGCAGCGATTGGGCCACGGCGCTGATTCCCTACTATCTGAAGACGCTCTATAAGGATGACGACTTTTTTAAGCATACCAGCACCGTGCTGACGGTGCACAATTTTGCCAACCAGGGGCAATTTTCTGCGGGCGAGGCGGCAAAACTGGATATCCCCAAGGCGCCGGCCGGAGGCGGAAAATCTACCGCCAAAAACGCCCCGGCCCTTAACCTCCTGAAAATCGGCCTCGAGTATGCCGATGTCATCAGCACGACCAGTCAGTTCCGCCTGGATCAGATCCTCACCGATCCGGATGAGACGCACGGCCTGAATGATGTCATCCAATCACGCAAAAAGGATTTGCACGGCATTTTGAACGGCACCCACTATAACGTCTGGGACCCGGAAACCGATAAACACCTCTTTGCCAACTACGACGCCAAATCGCTGTCGCAAAAAGAAGAGAACAAAGCGCGTTTTTTTGAAGAGCTGGATTTGGAGAACGATCCTGCGATGCCCTTGCTAGCGGTCTTCCCCCCGCTGGGAGAAGCCGAAGGAGAATTCGCCCCGGTGCTGGATGCCCTGAAAGAAGCGCTCAAACGGAGTGTCCGTATTTTTTTGATGGGGAACAAGGATGCAAAACTGAATCCCAAGTTGAAAAAATTGGCCAAAGCCCATCCCGGCAAGATCCATTTCTTTGAACGTTATGACAAACGCTTCCTGCATCTGGTGATCGCCAGCGCCGACATGGTGCTGATGGACGCAGATTCGGCAGACGGCTATCCCCACCAAATCAATGGAATGCGCTACGGCACCGTGCCGGTGGTGCGAAAAATTGACGGCCTGGCTGACAGCGTCAAACCCTTCGACCCCAAAACCGCCAAAGGGAATGGATTCATCTATGAATCCCACGATCAGGCGGATATCCTGAAAGCGCTGGAAGCGGCGCTCGACACCTGCAGCGATAAAAAAACCTGGTCCAAGCTGCAGCGCAGCAATATGCGGGTCGATTTCTCCTGGGAAAAGACGGCTCGTCAATACCTGGAATTATACGAAGCCGCAGCCCAAAAATAAGCGGTCGATTACTCACTTTGCGAGAGTTCAGTAGCGCGCCGCTGGGCGGCGTAGATCGCTTCCTGCAGATTTTCCCCAAGCCGGCTGGCGGTAAAAGCCCGGAACGCTGCTTCAGTGGTGCCGCCTTTAGAGGTAACCGCCTTGATCAGTTGATCCAGGGAATGAGGCGACTGATTCATCAAGTGAAATGATCCCAGCATGGTCTGCTTGACCAGCATCGCGGCCACCGACTCATCCAACCCCATACGAATTCCGGCATCGATCATATTTTTGATCACATAGAAAAAATATGCCGGCCCGCTCCCGCTCAGGGCAGTCACCGCATCCAGCAAAGCTTCATTCTCCAGCAGAATCGTGCGGCCGGTGGTGTTGAGGAGATTGTCGATAATGCTGATTTGGTGAATATTAACCTCGCTGCTGGCAGCAAAGGCGGTGACCCCCATTCCCAATTGGGCCGGGGTATTGGGCATCGCCCGCACGATCGAGCGGTGCTGCAGGGACTGATGCAGCCGTGAAAGCGTGATCCCGGCCATCACCGAGAGCACCACGTTGTGCGGCTGCAAATATTTGGTCAATCCCGGAACCGTGCTGTGAAAATCCTGCGGCTTCACCGAGAGAATGATCACCCCATAATCGGCAATCTTTTTATCGATCCCCCCGGCGACCTTCCCCAGATCGAGCTTGCGCAGTTCCCGGGCATGATGTTTATCCCGGGCCACCAGCAACAAATTTTCCCGGGTAACCAGATTGAATTGCAAAAATGAGCGGGCATAGGTCAACCCCATATTCCCGCATCCGATAATCGCGATCTTGAACATAAGCGATTCCACCTTGATAAATAGAACGTTGATTAACCTGATCGGGGTACCATCATCCCGAAACGCCCTAAACATCAGCAATCCGGAAAGAGATCACAATCATTTTTTATAATTGGGAGAAAAATTGAATGCCAGGATGGGGAATGTCGATGAGGTTTTTTTATCCACGGATTACACGGATGTTGATGGGGGTATCGGTCGATAGGTAAATACATTGTGCATTAATGTTTTTTAAAATCACAGATTCCTTTCCGAGGGATAATCGGAACCTCGGAATGACACAAAGTCGTCATTTCGAACGTATTTTGTGAGAAATCTATTACTGTAAAAAAACTTAAAGCATAATGCCCCTATACGGAAAAATCCTCGCAAGAATCCGTGTCAATCCGTGTAATCCGTGGACAGTCGTGCTCTTACAGCTTACGAATCCGAATCTTCCCGCTGGAGGTGCGCAGGACCAGCTTCGGGCCGCCGCCGTTGATCTTGCCGGAAAGCACCGACTCATCCTCCCGACTGGATTTGTCGCTGAGGTTAAAATCGCAATCGATCCGCCCCCAGCTTGCCCGGGCGTCCAGATCCACCGCCACATTGTCCGCCATGTAAATCGTGACGCTGCCGGCAGAGGTGCTCAGGCGGCAATCCTGCTGCGGCTGACCGGTGATCTTGGCCGAGACCGAGCCGCCGGAGGTGGAAGCATCGATATAACCGCCCACTTCATCTACCGAGATGCTGCCACCGGCAGTCTCCGCCAGCACATTCCCCTTGGCCCGGTCGATGCTGATAGACCCACCTGCGGTATGGGCATCGACATCGCCATCCACATCTCCGATGTTGATGCTGCCCCCGGCAGTGCGGATATCCGCTTTCCCGCTGCTGCTCAGCAGCGAGACGCTCCCCCCGGCGGTGCGGCCGGTCACCGTTCCTTTGATGTTGCCAAATTTCAGGCTGCCCCCGGAGGTTTCCGCCCGCACTTCGCCGTTGAGGTCATCCAGCCGGATGCTGCCTCCGGCGGTCTGCAGATCGACATTGTATTGCTCCGGCACGACAACCCGGAACTCCACACTCAAAGAACGATGGCGGCGGCGCTTCCAGTTCCCTTCATATTCCCCGGTGATGCGCAGGTCTTTGCCGGACTGCTGGAAATCGACCTTAAACTCCTTCAGCATCTCCTCTGCCTCCGCCCGGCTGCCGGCATCGGGGTCGCGGATGACCCGCACATCGATGACATCTTTGTTATGGGTGCTGATATCGATCGAGCCGACGTCACTGTTCAGCGTCAGCGTCCCGCCGGCAGCGACATTGAAGGATTTCTCGATCACCAGATCGGTTTTCTGCGACAGCGCCGGCGCGCTCAGGATCAGTAACCCGATCCAGCAAGCCCCCAGCCAATATTGAAGTCGTGATTTGAACTGCATCATATGCTCCTTTTGGTTTGATGTTGATCCGATTAACGGCGGTTCTTTTTGATGTAAATATCCCCGCCGGTGGTTTCCAGAATGATTTCGTCGCCGCCGCCATTGATGTCCCCGCGTTTGCGCAAAGTGCGCTCACTGCCGGTATCTTCCCCGCTTAAAGGGAAATCGCTGTAGATTTCGTTGCGGTTCCAGCGGCTGTTGCGGCGGATCTCAGCGCTGATGGTCGCCGGCAATTTTTCCGGCAGATACAGGCGGATAGTGCCGGAACTGCTTTCCAGGTAGATGCGGTGGTCCTGTTTGAAATCCGCCAGGGTGATCTCCACCTCAACGTCGCCGGCCGAGGTGGCCGCCCGCACCGCGCCGCGAACGTTGCGGAAATTGATATCACCGCCGCTGGTTGCGGCATCCACCCGCCCGGCAATATTGTTGCCGTTCACTTCGCCCCCGCTGGTTTTGGCCTCCAGGTTGCCGGCAATCGTCTCTGCATCGATATCACCGCCGGAAGTGCGCAGCACCGCATCACCGGCGCAGCTCATCAGAGAGATATTGCCCCCGGACGTTCTGGCCTCCACATTCCCTCCGGCATTACGAATCTCGATCTCCCCTCCGGAGGTTCTCGCCGAGAGTGCTTTCTGCACATCGTTCACCCGGATGTTTCCTCCCGAGGTATTCAGCATCGCATCTTCCGTTACATTGGCAATACGGATATTACCCCCGGAAGTTTTTGCATCCAGCCGCCCCTTCAGATTGAGCACCTCCAGGTTGCCGGCGGAGGTATGAATGTCCAGGGTACCTCCGGCATCCGCCACCTCCACATCGCCGTGCGAAGTGCGGAGCTCCAGGCTCCCGGAAACCCCGCGGAGGGTTACGTCGCCGTCCGAGATGCGCAGCATGACCGTAAACTGCGTCGGCAGCGAGATCTCCAGTTGACGGTCGGCCCACTCCCATTCATCGCCGCCGTCGATGCCGACCTGATTACCGTTTTGGGAAATTTCACCTTCCAACCGTTGGAGAATTTCTTCCGCTTCCGCCCGGGTAAACACCTTCAGGCGTGCCGTCTCGCGGATCTCCACACTCGCCTTATCCCAGGCGGTCAGCTTCACATCGCCGGAAATGCCCCGCACGCTGAGGGTGCCGCCGGACGTGACCGCAAAGGTTTTGCTGATTTCAGCCACATAGCGGCCGTTTTGCTCGGTGAGATTCTGGGCATAAAGTGATCCTGCCAGCAGCAGCATCACAATAACCCACCCGAATTTTCTTCGTGATGTAAACATGGTAAGACTCCTTTTTCAATCATCAATATTTTTGGTTATGGGTTGATGGGATAATGAGTTGATGGGTCGGGGTGTGCAAGGGCGAGCCGCGACTCGCCCCTACGTCCGTTTTTCCCCATTAACCCATTAACCCATCACCGCTTTTACTCATTACCCGACCCCGGGATATTCCCCGCATCATATTCCCGCACCATTTCGCTGCTGCGGGTGCGGATAAAACTATTGCTGTCTTCCCGGGCAATCCGCCGAAAGATGTTGATATCCTCGCCGTTTAAGTTGCCGGCCAGGGCGCCGAGCGCTTCGATCCGCATGGCCGGGTTGGGATCGTCCAGCAGGATATTCACCAGGGTATATTTCACGTTCTCATCGGGCAGCAACGCTTTCAGGGCCTCGATCACCTTCAAGCGCACTCCTCCATTCGGCTCTTTTTGCAGCAGGTACACCAGGGCGCTGACCAGATCGGGATCGATCGACTGACGCTTTTCCGCCAGCGATTTGACTGCCTTGACCGCATGCAGGCGCACCGAGGGACTTTCTTCCTCTAAAAGAGCTTCCCGGAGCATGCTGCGCACTGCCGGGTTGCCTAGATCGCCTTTCAGATAGACATCGTTCACCGTGGTGTAGTAAATTTCCATATCGCCGCTTTCCGGATGGTAGCGGATCTTTTCCACCCCGGCCAGCAAGGGGGAAATGGCCCCCTCACCCGACTGCACAGCCTGCCCGGCGCTGAAAAGCTGCTGCAGGTCTGCGCCGGGCGCAGCGGTGGGAGCGGATTGGCGGCCGATCAGCAAACCGACCAGAAATACCAAAGCAGCAAAGCCGATCCGCAGCAGCGGGGCAGGATAGAGCAAGGAGCGGAGCCCGGCGCCCCATCCCGCACCGGCAGGATCTCCGGCACGCAGCCGCCGAGACACCGCATTGCGCAGCAGCGTCATCGTCGCATCCTCCGGCGGTTCCAGCGACGGCGACGGCAAGAGCTGCTGCAGGTCCTGCAGCCGGGTCAGCGACTCCTGGCAATCGGTGCAAAGCTGCACATGGGCATCCACATCCGCCGCTTCCGCCGGATTGAGTTCGCCATACACATAGAGCGGCAGTTGCTTTTGATAATATTTACAGGCCTTCATCGGTTTACCTTCCTTTACGGCTGCGCATATGCCGTCAATGATTTTTGCAGTTTTTGGGTTGCCCGGAAAAGGTGGTTCTTGACGGTTCCTTCCGCACAATCCATCATGTCGGCGATCTCCCGGATCTTCAATCCCTGGAAATGTTTGAGAATAAACACGGTGCGCTGCTGCTCCGGGAGGCGGTTAACCTCGCGGAGGATCTCCGCACGCAGCTCACGATTCATCATCAGCCCTTCCGCCCCCTCATCCGGTTGCGCATCGCCTTCAGTGTTTTTCCCATAAACCGCATCGTTATTCACCGGCTCCAGCGTTAGCCACTGCCGCCGGCGCTGGCGTTTCCGCCAAGAGATGGACAGATTGATCGCGATCCGCCCCAGCCAGGTACTCAACTCACTTTCAAAGCGGAAGGAAGCCAGCTTGTGATACGCCCGGATGAAGGTCTCCTGGTAAACATCATAGGCATCATCCAGATTGCCCACGATGTTGCGGATCATCTGCAATACCTGGCGGTCATGCAGACGCACCAGTTGATCAAAGGCCTCCACACTGCCCTGGCGGGCGCGCCGGATCAATTCGAGCTCGTGATTATCCATATCCTTCCGTTCGTTTCAAAACTTAGACAGGCCCTTCCGGAAAAAAGTTGGCCTGAATAAAATTTTTTCTGAAGCCCGTACAAAGTGCTGCGCAATTCGGCGAACTTTTGCATGGGGCATGGGGCATGGCGCCGCAATGTACAAGCGCATGTTCCGACACCCGCACTGTAAGGCACCATGCCCCATGCTCCTTGCCCCATGCGATAAAACTTTACACTGTGCTCAGTATGAGCGTTCTAAAATTACAAATTGATTCCCAGAGTTGTGATATGATTCAGCTATTTTGCACAAAAATCCGGTTAATTACCACAATTATCGTTGGTTACATTGGGAATTCTCTAGCCCGTAACGTTCACAAAGGTTTGTGGCCATTATCAGGGAGATATTTGAAAAGATGCAAAATCACATTGAAGAGACCGATTTTCAAACCATGATCCGCCAGCGCTCCATCCGGCTGTTTGCGTTCCTGCAGGAATTTGTGCAATTGCGCAGCAAAGTGACGACCTGGGTCGACCATTATGAAAAAGTGATCTGGTTGTCCGACATTCCGGAGGGCAAAGGCTGCTATTCGATTTTTCGTAAGGAGAACGAGCATTTCGGCGACTCCGACGTCTGGCTGGAAGTATTAAAAGCCGGTACTCAGGAAGTGCCGGCGCCGCCACCGGCACTGCACCCCTGGCTGGACCCCCGGCAGTTGACCGATCCGAACCGCAATATCCCGGAATTATTGAACCGCATCCCCAATCCCCGCTTCCGCAACCGCGCCGGCCATGGCGACACTGCGGAATTCCTTTATCTGGAAGAATACAAATCCCAGTTAGCTCCGCTCTGGAAGCAATACGTCACCCAAAGCTGGCGCCCCTGGGCGGAACGCAACCGCAGCCACCAGCAGGTACAGAAACAATTCGCCGAGCTTTACTCGGTATATCAACACCAGCAAAAATTTGCCGAGGCCTACGAGGTGGTGCTGGGCATCGGCTGCCTGGCCTGGAATACCCCGGGCGGTACCCGGATCAAGCGGCACCTATTGACGGTGCCGGCCGAGATTGCATTCGATGCCGAACGGGGATCGATCGCCGTGGGCCCGGTGGCGGAAGGGGGCGGTTTACAATTGGAACAGGATATGCTGGAAGCCGGCGACCGCCCCGATACCGATGACCAGGCCCGGATTGACAAATGGCTGGATAAAATCGGTCACCGGATTGCCGACCTCTGGGAAATGACCTCGCTCCTGCGCGATTGGCTGCACTCCATCCCGGCCGACGGAAAATTTATCGACAGTCTCCAGCCGGATATCGAGCCGGCCGACTATCCGCAGATTAGCCTCTCGCCGGCGCTGATCCTGCGCAAGCGCACCGATCAGAGCCTTTATAATGCTTACGCCGAGATCATCGAGCAATTAAAAACAGCGGAGACCATTCCCGGCGGCGTGACCAGCCTGGTGTCCATCCCGGCGGCCGGCCCCCGTCCGCAGCCGGAAGCGTTGCCGGCTTACAATCCGCTGATCGATGGCGAGATCTACTTTCCGCTGGCGGCCAATGAAGCGCAGCGCGACATCGTGCGTACCCTGAAGCGCCAGGATGGAGTGGTGGTGCAAGGCCCTCCCGGAACCGGAAAATCCCAGACCATCGCCAACCTGATCTGCCACCTGCTGGCCAATGGGCAGCGGGTGCTGGTGACCTCCCATGCCTCCCGGGCGCTGCAGGTGCTGGAACAAATGCTTCCGGAATCGCTGGCCTCCCTGGCAATTCTTGCCCTGGATGACAGCAGCTATGCCCTCCAGAAACTGGAAGATTCCGCCACCGGCATCATCGAACGTTATAATCACTGGGAGCCGGAGCGAACCCGCAAGATCATCAAGGCGCTGCGCACCCGCCTGGGCGATGCCCGCCGCACCGAGGCGCGGATTCTGCGCGATCTTCAAGCACTGCGGGAAGTAGAGACCTATGAATACCTGCTGGTGGGCGATGCCTACAGCGGCAACCTGGCATCGATTGCCCGGCGGCTGCGGGAGGAAGCCCAGCTCTACGGCTGGTTCCCGGACCGCCCGGAGAAGGAAGCCCCCCCGCCCATCAGTGATGAGGAAGCGCTGGAGCTGGTGCGGCTGCTCCGGAAAGTAGGGCCGGAAGAAGAAAAAATTCTGCGCATGAAGGTGCTGCCCCTCCCGGCCATGGTGCCGATGCAGGAATTCATCCGGGCCAAAGAGATGGAAGCGAAGGCGCGGCGGCGCTACGATCAGTTTGCCGAGATCCGCAACAGCGCGGAATACCCGGCCATGGCCAAGCAACCGGCCCAAACCCGCCAGCGCTACCTGACGCTGATCAACAAGGTGCTCGATACTTATGACACCCTGGATCATCAGGCCTATGCCTGGGTCAAGCGGGCCTGCTCAGACATCCTGGCGGGGCGGATCACCATCTGGCAGACCCTCCACGGGCTCACTGAAAAGAACGTCACGTACCTGAAATCTCATATCGATTCGGTCAGCGAAATCCGCATTTCCGGTCTGGAAGGGCGAGATCTCCGCGCCGTCAAGGAACATGCCAGCCGCCTTTACGAGCATCTGCTTCACGAAGGCCGGGTCGGCATCGGCCCCTTCCGCCCCCGGGTGGTGCGCGAGTCGCTCTACCTGATGAAGCTGGTGCTGATCGACGGCAGCCCCTGCGATACCATGAGCAATCTGCAGACCCTGCTGGATTATATCGAAGTGGCCGACCGTCTCGACACCCTGGCCAAGCACTGGTCGCAGCACACCGACATTCCCCGCAAGGCCCCGCTGAGCATTCAACTGGCGGAGTACGAAAGCCTTTATGAACCGCTGACCCGGGCGCTGGAATTGCACGAGAGCGCCATGGAACTGCGCGAGATCACTGCAGAAAATCCGGAGATCTTCGAGCCGCACTGGCATGACATCGAATCGATCCGTCACGCCCGCACCATGCTGATCGCAAATGATGTAGAAGCTTACATGATGCAGGCCCAGCATCCCTTCAATCAGATGGAGAAAAAACTGCTGGAGCTGACCTTCCAGGAGCAGTCCCATCCGATTCTGGAGCGGCTGCTGCAGGCGGTGCGCAATCGCGACCAAAAGCAGTATCACGCGGAGTTGAAAAACCTGCATACCTTCTATAAGCTGCGGGAAGACTTCGACCGCCGCAACGTGCTGCTCAATAAACTGATGGATACCGCCCCCAAGCTGTTGAAAGCAATCCTCCTGAGCTACAACGACAGCGAGTGGGACGAAAAGATGATCCGCTTCGGCGCCGCCTGGAATTGGGCCTGCGCCGAGGCCTGGCTGGAACGCACTCGCAGCCAGCAGGACCAGGAGCGCCTGGAGCTGGAATATGAGACCGCCCAGCAGGTGATCCGCGAACTGCTTACCAAGCTGACCACCGTGGAAGCCTGGGATCATTGTTTTTCGCGCATGACCGAACACGAACGCCAGCACCTGCTGGCCTGGACCAAGGCGGTGCAGCGGATCGGCAAGGGTAAGGGCAAATATGTCAACCAGCATCGCAAGGCGGCCCAGGAGCATCTGGAGGAATGCCGCAGCGTCATCCCGGCCTGGATCATGCCGATCTACCGGGTGGCGGAAACAGTCCGTCCCCTGCCGGAGATGTTCGATGTGGCAATCATTGACGAAGCCAGCCAATCCGGCCCGGAAGCGCTGTTTCTGATGTACATCGCCAAGCAAGTCGTGGTGGTTGGCGACAACAACCAGATCAGCCCGGATTATGTCGGGATCAGCCGGGAAGATGTCGATGGGCTGCGCCAAAAATACCTCAGCGACATTCCCCATCACGACATCGTCGGGGTGGATAACAGCTTCTTCGACCAGGCGGAGGTGCGCTTCGGCCATCCGATCCGGCTGCGGGAGCATTTCCGCTGCATGCCGGAAATTATCGAATTCTCCAACCGCCTCTGTTATCAGACCGAACCGCTGATTCCCCTCCGCCAGTTCGGGCACTCCCGCCTGCAGCCGGTGGTCGCTTCGGAATACATCCACAAGGCCTTCACCCAGGATAACGGAGGAAAGCTGGTCAATCCCCTGGAGGCGGAAGCCCTGGCCGGCAAGATCAAAGACTGTTGCGAGAATCCGGATTATGACGGCAAAACCTTCGGGGTGATCAGTCTGCAGGGCACCGCTCAGGCCCGCTATATTGAAAAACTGCTGATCAATCTGCTGGGAGAAGAAGAGATCGAGAAACGCAATCTGGTCTGCGGAGATGCGTATGCCTTCCAGGGGGACGAACGGGATGTGATGTTCCTGAGCATGGTGAAAGCGCCGGATCGCCGCATCGGGGTGCTGTCCAGCCCGCGAGACGAACGCCGCTTCAATGTGGCGGTCAGCCGGGCCCGCGACCAGGTATGGCTGTTCCACTCGGTCAAGCCGGAAGAACTCAATTCCAGCGGCCTGCGCTACCGCCTGCTGAAGTATTTTAAAAATCCGGAAGTGCCGCTGGCCAAACCGGAAAACTTCGATGTGGAAAAGTTGCGCCGGTTGGCCGCGGCTGCCAACCGGGAAGAGAGTCCCCTGCCGAACCCCTTCGAAAGCTGGTTCGAGATCGATATTTTTCTGCAGTTGAGATCCCGCGGATTCCGGGTCACCCCCAAATTCGCCATCGATGAACATACCATCGACCTGGTAGTGGAAGGTGCGCACACCCGCCTGGCCATCGAATGTTACGGACCGGCCTGGAACGGGGTCGACGGGTTCGAAAAAGAACTGGCGCGTCAACGCTTGCTGGAGCGCTGCGGCTGGCAATTCTGGCGCATCCGCAGCAGCGAGTACTACCGCTATCCGGAACGTACCGTGGAACAGCTGCTGGCCAAACTGCAGCAGATGGGCATCGCCTCGATCACCCTGGAAAACGGCACGGTGTATAAGAAAAAAGAAGGGCTGGAAATTTTGACGGAGATGAACTGAAACATGTAGGGGCGAGTCGCGACTCGCCCCTACTATTCTTCCTTAAACCCGCGTATCAAACTTACGAAAACTTCCGCTCAAACAACCACTTGGGCATGGTCACTACCACGGAATTCTCCCGCTGCTCGATCCGCACTTTCTTCTTCTGGAACCAGGCATTCTGACGGTTCCATTCGATTAGAATACTGGTTGATGTCTCGCAGGCAATTTCTGCTACTTCCAATTCGATTTTTTTTCCAAAGCTTAATAGCCGATCCAATTCGATACGATCCGCCATACGCGCCTCCTCAGGCTATTTGCAACAGAGGAACACCTCTAAGCATTCTGCTTAATTTACTCATTATTAGCGCATCCCGCAATACGCTGAATCATTTCAGGGATTATCAAAGATTGGGCAATATAAGCGCCGGACATTTTTCGGAGTTTGATCGAAAGCATCAAAACAAGAATACTGTTTCAAAAAAGTCTACTTTAACTTCTATTTTACAGTTCCTTAAGAACATTAATTTATGTCTTTTCCCGTATATTATGCGGCGAATATCAGAATTGTGTGAATACCCAGTGAAAAACAGCACGCGTTTCCGCAACTGGAAATCCGTAATCCCCGAAAAAATGCTTTGATGCCGCTTTAGGGGGGCATATTTTAGAGTGCGGATCACGCGTTAAGTTTCGCTTCAAAAATGCCACAGCACCATTCTATTCACAATAAAACTGAGGTCTGGCATGAAATCGAAATTGTGGATTCTGTGGATACTTCTGATCGCTTCTGCGCTCCAGGCCCAGAATAGCGCCAACGCGTAATTTTGATATAACCCGTAAGATGCTGCTGGTGCGCTGACAAGATAATAGACCGGGAGACCTTTCCGTATGCCTGACAATTTTTCGACATCCAAGCACGACGACGGCGGCGAAGCGGTGCTGAATCGCCTGAAGCTGCTCCCCCCGCCTTCACAGCGCAGCGACCTCTTCCGCATGCGCCTGGTGAGTGAACTGAACGAGGCGGCCGGCAAGCGCTTGACGGTGGTGACGGCGCCGGTGGGGTACGGCAAAACCACCCTACTGGGACACTGGGCCTCCCAGCCCAATTTCAAGACCGCCTGGCTGACCCTGGAGAACAGCGACAATGACCCGGCTCAGTTTTTCCGCAACCTGATCGCCGCCTTGCAAACCGTCAACCGCAACATCGGCAGCGATGCCTTCACCATGCTGCAATCGCAACCGGATATCTCCATGGAAAAGGTGCTGCAGCGGGTAATCGATCAGATCGGCATGGTGCTGCAGGATTTCACCCTGATCCTGGACGATTACCAGGTCATTCGCGCCAATCCGGTTCACAATATGGTCAACTACCTGCTGACGCACCAGCCGCCCCAGTTGCACCTGCTGATCGCGTCCCAAACCGACCCGGCCTTTGAACTGAACAAGCTGCGCAGCAGCGGCGATCTGAAAGAGGTCCGCTCTCCCCATCTGGCATTCACCATGGACGAGGCCGGAGCGCTGTTTAACGAGGTGATGCAACTCAAGCTGCCTTATGGCGAGATCTCCGCCCTGGTGGTGCGCACCAAGGCGCAGCCGGCCGCGCTGAAATACGCGGCCCTCTGCCTGGGGCACTTTGGAAATATCTCCGATTTTATCAGCGAATTTGAAAATGACAGCCGGGAGGAGTGTATTTTTCTGGTTGAGATTCTTTTAAAACAGCAGCCAGAGGAGGTGCAATCCTTCCTGCGTCAGTGCGCCCTGTTACCGCAGTTATCGCCCTCGCTGTGCACCTCCCTGAGCGGGGCGGAAAACAGCGCAGAGATCCTGGAAAACCTCGCCGGCGCCGGCGCCTTTGTGCAGCAGGTCGACAAGAACGGCCAGTGGTACCGCTTTCACAGCTTTTTAAGCCAGCGCGCCGCAACATATTTTACGGGAATCAGCGAAGAGAAAGGTATCAATCTGCATCTGCGGGCCAGCCTGTGGTTCACCCAGCGTAAGATGATCTCCCGGGCTTTTTACCATGCCCTGGAGGCGCAGAATTTTGATCTGGCCGGGCAGTTTGTGGAAGAGAATGCCATGGAGATGCTTCAGCAGGGCCAACTGGTCACGGTGCTCAACTGGATGTCGCGCATTCCCGCCCGGATATTCGAAGCGCGCCCGATGCTTTCGGTCTGCCAGGCCTGGATTGCCATCATCTCCGGCGATGTAAGCCACATCGAACAACACCTGGCAACCGCGGAAAAAGCCAACGCCTCGGTGCCGGACCCCAAGCCGGTGGCCGGGCATATCGCCGCCATCCGCGATTACCTGGAAAGCCGGGACTAACGGCCACTGCCATTAAGTCAAGCGTGATATTATTTTACGAGTGGCAGTGGCAGTGGCAGGAAAGACAACGACTGCTACTGCTACTTTTTGATCATGGCGCCTTAACTTAATGACAGTGGGCTAGCGGCAGCGGTCGCTCTGCACCCGGTAGGTTCGCTCGCCGTCCAGGTAGGTTTCTCCTTTTTCGTTCATGGTGATCCCGTACATCGCGGAACTGCCGTCCTGGGACTGCAACACCAGGGTCACCCGGGCGCCGATCACCTCCACCCGCCAGCGACCGTAATCCTCGCCGCTGCCCCCGCTGTAACCGCTGCTGCCCCCACCGCCGTCCACTCCCAGGCTGGAGCTGCCGGCATAGGCGTAACTGCCATCGCTGCATAAATGCAGGGTTTTGGAAGAACTCCCCCCCACATAGCTGCCATCGGCGCTCCCGCCGCTATAATAGCTGCTCATCTGCTTCAGCATCATGCCGGACAGGAGCTGCTGCCAGCGCTGCACTTCTCCGCTGACTTGCGGCTGGACAAATTTTAGGGATGACACCATCTGCTGCATCAGGCGGTTATAGTAGGATTGCTGTTCCGCGGGACCGCCAAAGAAAAAGATCACCCCATTGCCTCCCGGTCCCAGTTTACCGACCGCCATCCCGACATACTGCCCCCCGCTAAAATTGAGGCGGTAATCGGTAGCCGTTTTCTGCGGAGCGCCAGCGGGATACAATACGACCCCATCCCCCAGGTTTTGCGCCGTGTTTAACAATCCATCCATATCCGCCATCGAAGCGCTGGCGCGCATGATCACCAGCCCGATACCCGGTTTGGTGTTGGAGCCCAGCATAAAGGCCGCCTGATTGGGGCGCAATCCTCCCAGCCAGTCCTGGGGGATCACAAAAGAAACCCCATCGCCGGTCGATTGCACCCGGGTGCCGGCGTTGTACTGCTGGCCGGGGGTAAGCGTTGCCAGGTTGCGCTCCGGCGTGGGGGGAAGTGCCGGTGCCGGCGCCGGGGTGCCGGGTTGAGCGGCCGGTGCCGGACGGTACGGTTGGCTGACATCAGCCGATGGGGTCGGATTACGCGGCAATCTCCCCGGAGCGGCGGCCGCCCCGCTACGCGCGAACTCAAATTCGACCTCAGACTCCCATACCGGCTCCCCGGTGGCATTATTCCAATCCGCCAGGGTGACATACAGGGTATCGTCCTCGACAAAAGCCTCAAAATATTCTTTGCTCTGAGTGCTGGTCACAAATCCGACCGCTGCTTCGCCGTCCTGGACCTGAGCCTGTACCTGGTAAATGGTGCCGTCCAGGATGCTCAGCGTTCCCCGCACCTGCAGCCCATCTTGAGAAAGCTGGATCTTAAACGCCCCTTCCGGGGTGTTCAACATATATGAACCACTATAAGTTTGCGCCCACCCACTGTATCCAAAACAAACGAGTAACAGACTGATAAGCCCGCTTAATAATCGCATGGCATCTTCTCCGCTTATTTTTCTACCATAACGGTACCGCATCGCAGTACCTGTTTTGAAATATACCGGACCTAACTAAATTAGCATAGGATTTTCATCACGCCGGGTCCTATCGAAGATTTCTGCCGGAGTGCGCAGACATTTTATGACAAGGATTTACATTCCGATGACATCTGCGGCGCGGCAGCGGCGTAATTTCAGAAACAGCTTTCAGTTATTCGTTATCAGTGCTCAGTAAATTTTGCGTCTCTGTAGCGAATGATGTAAATTATACACTTGTTTAGAGTATCGCCAATCAAATTTGACGGGGGCTGAGCGCCATGCTGAAAAATTATCTGAAGATCGCCCTGCGGAACATGGGCCGCCAGAAAGGATATGCGCTGATCAACATTGCCGGGTTGGCGATCGGCATCGCCTGCTGCTTTCTGATCGTGCTTTATGTGCTTGATGAGCTGAGCTACGACCGCCATTTTCCCAACGCGGAGCAGATCTACCGGGTGGTGGTGCATGGGACGGTCGGCAACCAGGAAATCAGCAGCGCAACCACCGCCGCGCCGATGGGCGAGTCCCTGGTCAGCGAATATCCGGAAGTGGTTCATGCCACCCGCCTGAATTATAATTCTAATATGCTGGTGCGCTACCAGGAGAAAGTGTTTAACGAAACCGGTTTTTTCTGGGTCGATTCCAACTTTTTCGACATCTTCGACATACCGATGCGCCACGGCGATCCCCGCACGGCGCTGCAGGATGATCACACCCTGGTGCTGACTGAAACCGTGGCGGCAAAATATTTCGATCAGCCGGCGGAAGCGATTGGGAAGATTGTCACCTTTGAGGACGGCACGCCCTATACCGTCACCGGGATCATCGCCGATCCGCTTCCCAACACCCATTTTCAATATGGGATGCTCTCGCCACTCTCATCCTGGGGACAGGAGAATATCGGCTCATTCTGGTTGAATCATTTCATGTACACCTACATCATGCTGCGTCCGGGCGCATCTCCGGCAGCATTAGAAGCGAAATTCCCCGGGTTCATCCGCAAGTATGTGGCTCCGCAGATTCAGGATGTCCTGGGGATGACCCTGGAGGAAATGAACGCCTCCGGCAACCGGATTTCTTATCACCTGCAGCCACTGACCGACATTCACTTGCATTCGCATTTTAAGGATGAATTGATGCCGAACAGCGATATCAAGTACATCTACATCTTTTCATTGGTGGCGCTTTTCATTCTGCTGATCGCCTGTATCAATTTTATGAACCTCTCCACCGCCCGTTCCGCCGGGCGCAGCCGGGAAGTGGGCCTGCGCAAAGTTTTCGGCGCGCCGCGCAACCAGCTTATTATGCAGTTTCTGCTGGAGTCGATCCTGCTGACCCTGATCGCCCTGGCGGTGGCGCTGGTGCTGCTGCAGTTGCTACTGCCGCACTTCAACCACATCACCGGCAAGCAGCTCAGTTCCAGCTATCTGGCAAACTGGTATCTTATTCCGTCGGCAATCGCGCTGGCGGTGGCAGTCGGCATCCTGGCGGGCAGTTATCCGGCATTTTTCCTCTCCGCCTTCCGCCCGGTGGCAGTTCTGAAAGGCCGCCTGAACCTGGGCATCCGAAGCACCGCCCTGCGCAGCGCCCTGGTGGTATTCCAGTTCGCCATATCGATCTTCCTGTTCGTCAGCACCCTGATCGTGTATCAGCAATTGCAGTACGTGCAGGATAAACGTTTGGGATTTGACAAAGAAAATGTGGTGGTCATCAAACGCGGCTGGGCCATCGGGCAAAATCCCGATGGGACACAGCAGGAGGCCGTTAACAACCAGAGCGTCATCGATGTTTTTAAGCATGAGCTGATGAAAAATCCCAACATCATTGCGGCAGCCGGCGCCAATAGCCTTCCCGGAGAGGGCATCAATAACAGCGTGTTCGTGCCGGAAGGTGCGCCGCGGGGCGAGCAGCATCCGATGAATTTCTTTTTCGCTGATTACGATTTGATGGAAACGCTTCAACTCAAGCTGGTGGAGGGGCGGTTTTTCTCCCGGGAGATGGCCTCTGACTCGTTTGCGGTGGTGATCAATGAAACTGCTGCCCGCACCCTGGGCCTTGAGCCGCCGTACAGCGGGAAGCGGATCGGCTTCCCGGGCAACGACCGCTTTTTCCTGCACATCGTCGGCGTGCTGGAGGATTTCCATTACCAATCGCTGCACCGCAAGGTAGAGCCCCTGATTATCGCCCTGAACAACATCGAGCGCGCCTACCTGGCGGTGCGGATCCGCCCGCAGAATGTGCCGGAAACGGTGGCCTATATCGAGAAGACCTGGGCGTCATTCATCCCGTACAAACCTTTCGAATACTTTTTCCTGGACGACAATTACGATGCCCTCTACCGGGCAGAACAGCGCACCGGGCAGTTGTTCACCCGCTTCTCGCTGCTGGCGATCTTCATCGCCTGTCTGGGGCTTTTCGGGCTGGCCTCTTTCACGACCGAGCAGCGCACCCGGGAAATCGGCATCCGCAAGGTGCTGGGGGCCTCGGTGCCGGCGATCATCTTCAAGCTCTCCCGGGAATTCACCCGCTGGGTGCTGCTGGCCAACCTGATCGCCTGGCCCCTGGCCTGGCTGGCGATGCGCGCCTGGCTGGAGGATTTCGCCTACCGGATCACGATCGGCCCGGCGCCGTTCATCGCCGCCGGCCTGATCGCGCTGGTCATTGCGCTGCTGACCATCAGCTACCAGGCGATCAAAGCCGCCCTGACCAACCCGGCGGATGCGCTGCGATATGAATGATTTGGAGTGCGGAGTGCGGATTTGGTGAATGATAGATGTTGGATATTGGAGAAACAAACCGGTTCATGCTGTCATTGCGAGGCGTTTTTTGCCGAAGCAATCTCCTGCGCGATGCACCCATCTGCAGTTACATTGGGAGCGATCCGCGGGAGATTGCCGCGCCGCAAACAGCGCGACTCGCAATGACGATACCTGTTTAACGTGTGACATTAGTTAATCTGTGGAAATCTGTCCAATCTGTGAAAATCTGCGTGCCATTAAATCAGTTCTGGTAGGCGCTCGCTCAGGGCGGGCAGGTTGAGGCGGGGATCGATCATCCGCTGATCGTAGACGAAGTCATCGGTTGAAACAATATCCCACCGATTGCCATGCCGTTGATTCAGCGCCGTGGCGATCTCAAAAAAATTCCAGCGGCGGTTGGAATCGGCCTGGTACAGCCCGGGGGGCATGCCGGCGACCTTTGCCAGTGCGGCGGCGGTGTCGGGCAAAAAAGAGCAGGCAGGATACCAGCGGGCGCTGGCGGCGATCTTCCCGTCTTCACGCATCTTCTGTTCAAAAAAATCAATCATGTTATTCGATCCCGGTGCCTCCCCGATCTGCCAGCCCAGCCGCAGCACCCGGGCATCGGGATTCTGATAGCATACCCGCTCCTCCGCCCGGCGCTTCTCATAAGCATATCCTTCCCGGGCATCCGGCGGAGAATCGATCCTGAACGGCCCCGGCGCGTTATCGGAAAACACCATCACGGTGCTGGTGAAGACGAAGACAATCCCCAGCATGCGGCAGATCCAGGCCAGTTCGCTGCTCCAATGATAGTTCACCAGCCAGGACTCATTCTCCCGCCCGGTATTTTGCGAGGCGATCGCCAGATGAAACAGCACCTCCGGCTGCACCTGGCGCACAAAAGCCTCCATCGCATGGTAATCATCAACCGGCACCTCTCCACGGTCCCAGGCAACCACCTCTGCTCCCCGCGAGGTCAGATGCTTCCGCAAAACCGTTCCCACGGTCCCATTCGCCCCGGTCATCAACACTTTCATAAGCCACCTCACATATATTTAAAAAAATCGCTCATACTGAGGGCTGTGTAATGCTGAGAACTTTTGCATGGGGCATGGCGCATGGTGTATTACAGTGCGAGTGTCGGAACATGCGCTTATACATCACGGCGCCATGCCCCATGCCCCATGCCCCATGCAATAAAATTTTACACTGTGCTCAGTATAACTAAAAAAAGAAATTGAGCCATTGGATATTACGCAATTTACCGTAAATTCACACGTTTATAAATCGCTCATACTGAGGACTGTATAATGCGGAGCATTTTTGCATGGGGCAAGGCGCATGGGGCATGGTGTATTACAGTGCGGGTGTCGGAACCTGCGCTTGCATATTACGGCGCCATGCACCTTGCCCCATGCGATAAAACGTTACACGATGCTCAGTATGAGCGATTTCAAATCCACCACGCATATAATCATAACTCAATATCCCATTCATTAAACAGGAGAAGCTTTTCATGAGCATGATGAAAGAGTTCAAGGATTTTGCGGTAAAAGGCAATGTGATGGATATGGCCATCGGTATCATCATCGGCGCGGCGTTCGGGAAGATCGTCTCCTCGTTCGTCAACGATATTTTGATGCCCCCGCTTGGTTTGCTGCTCGGAAATGTGGATTTTTCCGACCTCGCCGTCACCCTGAAGGAAGCGGCCGGGGATGCGCCGGCGGTATTGTGGAAGTACGGCGCCTTCATTCAGACGGTGGTCGACTTTGTCATTATCGCCTTTGCGATCTTTATGATGGTCAGATGGATCAACAGTCTGAAGAAGAAAGAAGAAGCTGCTCCGGCTGCTCCGCCTGCACCTTCCAAGCAGGAAGTGCTGCTGGGTGAGATCCGCGACTTGCTGAAGAAGTAACGATCTGCTATATGGGGGGCATGTGGGAAAAAACGGCGTTTTCCCACATGCCCCCCATATACAAAGATCATTTTATGACCGGATATCGGTTGTATCCGGTCATTTTGATTGGTAGCATCTTAAATGCGAGGGATAAATCGCGCTTTGTAAAAGTACAGATTCCTCACTTCGTTCGGAATGACGACGCCTGTCATTCCGAACGAAGTGAGGAATCTGTTCGCAGGCAATCTTAAACTGTCCACCTACATTCAAAACAAATGCCATCAACCAAGTCGTACCCGATCTATGATTTGCACTGCGACCTGCCCAGCTACCTGGCGCGCTATAAACATGCCGATCCGCTGGACGGCGAGGCGATCGGCTGCGCAGTGCCGCATCTGAGACAGGGCAACGTACAGTTGCAGGTGATGGTGCTCTTTACCCCGGACATCCCGGACAGCGCCGCTTTCGGTTTGCAGCAAGCCCGGGCGTACCGGAAACTGCTGACGGATCATCCGGCCCATTTTCAGGCGCTGTTCGACTCCGCCGGGCAGGCGGATTTGACACCATCCGCAACAGTAAAAGCGGTGGCAGCGATTGAAAGCGCCAATGGGTTTTGCAATTCCGCAGACTCGCTGGCAGAAGCTTTCCGCAAGCTGGAAGCGATTTCCGCCCTGACCGGGCCGCTGCTCTACATCAGCCTGACCCATTCATACGAAAACCGTTTCGGGGGGCCAAGCGGCAGCAAAGTCGGGCTGAAAGCCGATGGCGAGGAACTGCTGGAATATCTCGACGGGCGCAAGACCGCGATAGATCTGTCCCATGCCAGCGACGCCCAGGGGCGCGACATCCTCAACTATATCGACCGCCGCGCCCTGGATATTCCGGTGATCGCCAGTCACTCCAACTACCGTCCGGTGTGGGACCATCCGCGCAATCTTCCGGAAGATCTGGCCGATGCAATCATCACCCGCCGGGGCCTGATCGGGGTCAACTTCCTGCGCCGGTTCCTGCACGACGAAAATTCCGCTGCGATCCGCGATCACCTCCAATACGCCCTGGCGCGGGGCGGGGAAGATGCCGTCGCCTTCGGAGCGGATTATTTCTATGAGCCGGAGGTGCCTGATCCGGATTACCAGCCGCTTTACTGGCCGGAGCACCGCAATGCCAGCCGCTACCCGGCAATAGTGCAAGCTCTGCGGGCGGCTTTCTCTAAGGCCCAACTGGAGAAATTGTGTTACCGCAATGCCGCTAACTTCATCCAACGTATATGGGGGGAATAAAATGACCCGACATCAAACTGCGAGGATTATCCTGATGTTTTTCTGGCTGAGTTTCTTTCTGCTCGCCGCCTGTCAACAGCATGATGATGATGGCGGACACGATGGACATGATCATGGCGCGCACCAACACGCCAATGATCACATGCACCAAACGCCCTTTGACAGCCTGGTGGAGCGCTTCAACAATCCGGAGCGCGACGCCTGGCAGAAGCCGGACTGGGTAATCGGGTTGATGGGCGATCTGGAGGGCAAGACGGTGGTCGACATCGGCGCCGGGAGCGGCTATTTCAGCTTTCCGATTGCCGCCAAAGGGGCGCGGGTGCTGGCGCTGGACATCAATCAGCGCTTTCTCGATTACATCAAGCAAAAACGCGACGCCATGAGCGAGAAGCCGGCGATTGAGACCCGCCTGGTGCCGGAAGACAATCCCAAACTGATGCCGGGGGAAGCGGATGATGTGATCATCGTGAACACCTACCACCACATCGGCAACCGCCCGGACTATTTTCACAAGGTAAAAACCGGTCTCAAACCCGGCGGCGCGCTGCTGGTAATCGATTATAAAAAAGAAGAGCTGCCCCACGGCCCGCCGCTGGAAATGAAACTCGCCCCGGAAGCCGTGGTCAGCGAACTGCAGCAGGCCGGCTTCACGGAAATTTCGGTGGATGAAGAGAGTTTGGAATATCAGTATGTGGTGATGGCGCGGTGAATGAGTGAATGGGTAAATGGGTGAATGTGATGATGAGTTAATGGGGCAATGCCTTGATATCGATGTCCGTTTTTACCCATCAACCCATTCACCCATCCACGCCGTTATTTTTCCACCGGTAACTCCCTACATTATTCATCCTCCATCCTTGCAAACTCAACTCTCATCACCTCCGCCGGCGCCCGGTAGCGGAAAGGCGCCAGGGTCAGACCGACCCCATTGGTCACCAGCACCGCCATCCGCCCAAATTGGTAGCGTCCGCTGTAGAATTGGTTTTCCAGCCGGGTCGGGGTAAGGGTCAGGCCAAAGGGCCGGAACACCAACTGGCCCCCGTGGGTATGCCCGGCCAGAAGCAGGTCGTACCCATATTCCTCCGCTAACCGCACCACCATTCCGGCCGGCTGGTGCACCAGCAAAATTCTCAGATCCGCCTCCGGCGCCCGCTCAAGTAATTCCCGCAAATCCGCTTCGGAAATGCGCCGGCTGTAGATGTAGGTCACACCGGTCACCAGGATGCGCTTTTCCCGGTAATCAATCAGTTGGTGGGCATTATCCAGGAAATCCCACCCGGCGTCGCGCAGGCCGCCGGCAATCCTTCCGGGATTGGCCCAGAAGTCATGATCACCCAGGCAGGCGATCTTCCCCAGCGGCGCCTGATGCCGGCCCATCAGATCCAGCGCCGGATCAATGAAATCTTCGCCCGAGGTCACCAGGTCGCCTCCAAACAGGATCAGATCGCCACCCGCCGCCGCGACCTGCTCCCGGTAATGCTGCAGCTTGGTTTCCCCGCTGTAACGGTCCACCTGGACATCCGACACAAAGGTGAGGCGCAGATCCGCCAATTCCGATGCAAGATTTTTTACGGGAATCTGATAAGGCCTAAGCTGCACCTGATAGCTGTCGCGATATACCCGGTAGACGGCAAAAATCGTAAAAAAGAGCACAATACCCAGCACAAAGGCGGACTTTAAACTCAGCCAGTTCTGCGGACGCCAGGCCGGGATCAATCGAAACAGGCCGCCCAGCAGATCCAGCCCAATCAGATAAAGCACGCTCTCCACCGCAATGACCAGTGCAAACCAGAACGGGAAATTAAGCCAGAAATCAGCGCTTTGCAGAGATGGCTGAAACAGTATCAGGCGGGAGAGTTCGCCGCTGCGGCTGCGGTAGAGAATCGCCAGCGGAAGCAGGTTGACAAACAGGATGCCAGCGACGGTAATACTGCGGGTCCAGCCGGGGGAAAATCCAAATAACTGGATCAGCGCCGAGCTAACCCTCCAGCCACAATAAAGATAAACCGGCAGCAGCACCGGAGCCATGCGTAAGATCATATTCAATTGCCAGGACATTTGCACTTACCTTTCGGGAAAAAATTTATCACTGGTTTCGCTGAATTTCCGCGGTAATATTTGAACTTTCCCCCTGCAGCGGGGTAAATGGGTAGAATACTTAACCACGGGACAAGCACACCCATGACCAGGAATGTATATCGATTTAAGGGTAATTTTAAAAGCTTTTTATTTATGCTGGCGGTGATGATCACCCTGGGCTTCCTCTATTACACCCAGGGGCTGGTCGAAAAACTGCAAAAGCAGTCGCGGCAGTTCCAGCAATTTAAGGTCAGCATCTTCGAGCAGAGCCTCAACAACGAGGAGATGACCGACCTGAGCTTTTTCTTCAACAACGTGATCCAGACCGCCGACTACCCGATTATCACCACCGATCCCGATACCAACCCGCAATTCTGGCGCAATGTGGGCATCCCGGAGATGAGCAGCCGCCCCCCCGGAGCGGATACCCTGGCGCTGCTCCGGAAAATGGTGACAGAATTTGACGCGATCAACTCTCCGATCTCGATCAATTACCAGGGCAGCGTGCTTGGCTACTACCACTACGGCGAATCGGATATGATCCGCCAACTGCGCTGGCTGCCGGTAGTGGAGATCATCGTGGTGGCGATGTTCATTCTGATCGGCTATGCCGGATTTAACTCCATCAAGAAAAGTGAGGAGCGCTTCATCTGGGTGGGGATGGCCAAGGAGACCGCCCATCAACTGGGAACCCCGCTTTCTTCGCAGATCGGCTGGCTGGAGTACCTGAAGGTATCGCCGGAACAGCTGCCGGCGGTAATACCGGAACTGGAGAAGGACCTGATACGGCTGCAGAACATCACCAACCGTTTTTCCCAGATCGGTTCCCTGCCGGACATGAAGCCGGAAAACCTGAACGAGATCATCCACCAGACCGTGCAATACTTCCGCAGCCGCATTCCCCAGAAAAACGGCAACACCCGTTTGGAGATGCTGCTCCCGGAAGGCGCGCTCCGGGTCAAGCTCAATGAATCACTGTTTTCCTGGGTGCTGGAGAACCTGATCAAGAACGGCCTGGATGCCATGGAGAACAAGGGCGGCAGCATCACGATCGAGGCCGGGACGATGCACCACTCCCAGGTTTACATTGATGTGAAGGATACCGGCAAGGGAATTGAAAAGAAAGACAAAAAAAACATCTTCAAACCGGGCTTCAGTACCAAAAAGCGCGGTTGGGGGCTCGGTTTAAGCCTGGCCAAACGAATCGTAGAAGAATATCATGGCGGCAGACTGCTCCTGAAAGAATCGCACCAGGGTGAAGGGTCCACTTTCCGGATCATCCTCAACGGCATCAGCGAAGGTTAATTTCCCCGGTTGAGATATTTTCCTTTCTATTCTTGACTGAAATGCTTAAAATTTAACGGTATGGGAGGTTAACAGTATCCAGGAACGGGCATGAAGACCACCACCAAACGCCCAACGGTCTATGCGCATCCAATTTCTTTTGCCGCTATTGATGCTGACGATGTTCACCAATAAGCCGGCACACCCACAAATCCACCCCCCAGAATTGCTCCGGGTAGAAGTGTTGTTGAAGCTCCTTTCGCTAAACCAGGGCATAGACATCGCTAACCTCGATTCCGTTACCATTGCGCTGGTCTACGACGCCGGCGATTCCACCGCCCGGCGCCAGACTGAATCCTACCGGCGCTGGTTCAGTGATTTTCCCAACCCGCCCTTCCGGGGTAAACCGCTGCGGATCCTGAGTTTCTCCAACCGGGCGCTGGCAGATATCAACTGGCCGGCCATCCAGGCGGTGGTCGTGCTGCCGGGACAGGCAAACCGGATCGACGCGATCCGGGAAAAATGCGCCGCCTTTAAAGTGCTTTCCATGACCACTGACTCTACCCTGGTATCGCAGGGAATTGCCGCCGGCGTGACCATGAGCAGCAGCCAGAAACCGGAGATCTGGTTTAATGTAAAATCGCTGGAAGCCGGCGGCGGGATGTACCGGGTGGAAATTTTGCAATTGGCCAAACAGATCATTTGGGAATAATGCGCGTTTTATGAAAAAGATTGTCAACATATTTTCGATCAGCAGCAAGCTCTGGCTGCTTTCCGCCGGGATCTTTGCGCTGATTGCGGGCTATCAATATTATACCCTGCAACTGGTACAGGCCCAGTTTGAAAATGAGCTTTTTCATAAATCAGATGAACTGATCCGTCAGGTTAGCGCGGAATTGAGCACCGGCCTGTGGCTGCACCAGACGGATTACGTTGACCGGCATCTCAAAGCGCTGGAAAAGAAACCGGATATCTCGTTCCTAACCCTGCTGGATTCCGGCTATACCGAACTCTACGGGTTTCGCTCGGATGCCTACCGCGCCCAGATTGACAGCTTCAAATATCAGCCGGTCGCCCGGCAGGATATCGCGGAACTGTTGCTGATCAAGCAGCCGGTCTTGTTCGACGGCATCGTGCTGGGATACTTGCTGAGCGGATTTAACCGTCAATGGGTCCAACAGCGTTACGCCGAGAAGCGGCAGGAGTTGCTGGCCGCAACCGGCATCGCCGCACTGCTGCTGATGATAATGACCGGGTTTTTCTCTTATTTGATCACCCGCCCGATCCGCAAAGCGATTGCCGGATTGCAGCAGGCCGGCGAGGGTGGGGAGTCGCAGGATTTCCCCCTGCACACCCGGGGCAATGGGGAGATTGCCCGGCTGATCGACGCCTTCCGCCGCTTTTCCGCACTCACTCACCGCCAACTCAGCGAAGCCACCGGCGCCCAGGATTACCTGGAGACGCTGTTTTCCCTCAGCCCCATTCCGGTGCTGATCACCGACAGCGCCGGGAAAATCGAACGTGCCAACCAAAGCGCCGTCACGCTGTTCCGGATACCGCTGCAACAATTGCAACAACGCCATCTGGAGGAGCTCTTCGGATCCAGCGATTATTACACCATGAAGAATCATATCGACAAATCCGAGGAAGATCTTCACGGGTACGTTACGGTCTACATCTCCGAGCAGGGCGAAAGAAGCGTGCTGGAATTGAACATCGCCCGCCTGGTCAATTCCGCTCAGAAGTCCAACAGCCTGATCTTGACGATCATCGACGTCACTGAAAAGATCGAGACCCAGCAGGAAATCCAGGAACGTCAGGAGGATCTGGCCGGGATTCACCGCGAACTGGAAGCAAAGGATCGCCTGCTCCGGGATTACCAGGAGCAAATTCGCCGCCTGGAACAGAACGGCAGCCGCCTGCCGGCAGCAAGCGGTCAGGACCTCCAGGCGCAAAAACTGGAGAGTCTCGGGGAGATCGTTGGCGGGATTGCCCACGAATTTAATAACATCCTGGGCATCATGAATCCCAATATCGACCTGCTGCTCCTCCGCGCCAAATCCGATCCCGAAGTAGCGCGACGGCTGGCAGTGCTGCAAAAAGCCGCCGACCGGGCCGCGGCTCTGACCCGGCGGCTGATGCGCTTTTCCCGGAATCAGCCCCTTTCGGCAGCGCCGCTGACGGTCAACCACCTGCTGCTGCAGTTTCAGGAGACCATACAGCGCTCGATCGGCGACAAATACCAGCTTCGTATCCTGCTGACGCCGGACCTCCCGGAGATCTATGCCGACAAGCAGCGCATCCGCCAAATGATCCTGAACCTGGCCCTCAATGCCCGTGATGCCATGCCGGAAGGAGGCATCATCACCATTCGCACCGCGCAGCAGACCCTGGCCTCCCCGGACGACCCCGGCGCTCCGCAGGAAAATTTTCTGGAGATTACGGTATCGGATCAAGGTCGCGGTATTCCTGACGACTATTTATATAAAATATTCGACCCTTTTTTTACTACCAAAGCGGCAGGGGGAAAGCGCAGCGGGCTGGGTCTTTCGGAAGTATACGGAATTGTTAAAAGTCATAATGGTTTTATCACGGTGGAGACGGAGCTTAACCGAGGCAGTTCTTTTCATATTTACCTGAAATCCTACCAACCGGCAAAACAGCGGACGGCGCCGGCGGTATAATCGAATAATGCGGGATTGCGATTGTTCATGCGACAGCTACTGGAAAAACGCTCATTGAAAAGCAGAATATGGCTGTTGGCGTTATGCATCTGGATCCCCTTCCTGCTGCTGGCGTCTCATTGGATTACTGCGTCCCGCGCCCAGCTACAGATCCTCTTCCAATTTAAAATCAATGCGGTGATGCAAGGGGCATCCTTCCAGGCGGAGCGGCTCGATTGGGCGGATGCCCCGTCGGCACTGGCCGGCGCCTTTCACGCCGCGGAAAATGATCCGGACATCGCCTTCCTCCACCTCGCCGACGCCCGGGGTAATACGGTGTACAGCTTTCAAACCGAGAAGTTTCAGGCGCTGTTGGCCGGTTTTATGGCCAAGACCGTTCTATATGAAGACACCAACGGGTATGTGATCGTTAAGCAGCCGATCATCCAGACCGACCAGATGCGCGGCAACCTGATCGCCGGCTTCACCCGCCAGCGCCTGCAAGCGGAGACGGATCGCCAGCGCTGGAGAGCCTATCTTTATATCCTGCTTTTCTCCGCCTTGCTGGCGGTGCTCGGCCTGATATTCGCCCGCTATGTATCCGAGCCGGTGACATCAGCGGCCGAAACCATCACCCATTATCAAAAAGAGGGCGAACGCATCTACGTGCGCCTCCCGGAGGACGGAGGCGGAGAACTGGGCCGGCTGGCCCGTGCTTTTAACCGCCTGGCCGATGCCACCGATCAGCGCCTGGAAGACTCGATCCGCTACCAGAATTATCTGGAGGCGTTTTTTGCGCTCAGCCCGATGCCGATCATCATCACCGACACCATCGGCAATGTGGAAAAAGCCAACCGGAGCGCCTGCGCCCTGTTCGAGCTCAACATGGAAGGCATGCTGAAAAGTCACCTGGAAAACCTGCTCGGCCCGGCCAATTTCAATGCGATTAAAAATCACATCAATGAATCAGGGGAGAATATCCGCGGCTACGTGGGAGTCATCACCATGCCGGACGGAGTGCAGAAGATTGTAGAAGTACACCTCTCCCTGCTCTTTAATGCCCAGCGCGCGCTGAAGAACTTCATCATCTCACTGATCAATGTTACCGACAGCATGCGTACCCAACAGGAGATTCTGGCGGAACGGGTGCAGTCAAATGAGGCCCGGCGGGTCAAAGAACCGGAATACGGCGTTCCCGAGTATGCCCTGAAGCTGGAGAAGCTCGCCCAGGTTTCCTATAAGGTTGCCCAATGTCAGTCGGTTGTGCAGTTGCTCGACAAGTTCGTCATCGAGGGCCGCGACCTGATCGATGCCGCGGAGAGCCGGGTCTATCTCTGGGAAAAACAAAAGCGCCACATGCTCCCGGCAAAGGCTGCGCCGGAACAGAAGATAAAACTGCTGCATCCGCTGGTGGAAAGCAGCGGAATTGTCTGGAAAACCTTCCAGGACAATCGGCCCTACCACTGGAGCAGCGAATCCCTCCAGGAGCGGGATTACCGCGATCTGGGTCTCGCCGCCGATCAGCACTACAACATATTTTCCGTTCCGATCAGCGACGAGGATTTCCGTTACGGCGTGGCGGTCTATATCCAGCCGCATCCGGAAGCGCTAGCGGTGGAAGACCTGCGCTTCATCACCCAGTTTGCCCAGCAGGCAGCCATCACCCTCAACCGCATTTACCTCTCCCAACGCCTCAAGGATAAGTCCCGGCAACTGACGGCCCAGGATGAGCTGCTGGATAATTTCCGGCGGCAGACCGCACAGCAGCAGCAGTTTGCCAATCTGGGCAAGCTGATCGGAGGCGTGGCGCACGATTTCAACAATATTCTGGGAATCATGAAGCCGAATATCGACCTGCTGCATCAGGAGACCCGGGAACAGCCGGTGCTCCACAAGCGCATCGGCGCCATCCGGGGGGCGATCGACAGCGCGATGGACCTGATCCGCCAGTTGTTTTTGGTGTCGCGCAATTCGCGCAGCGCGCCGGCCGACCTGGCGGTCAATGAACTGCTGGAGGAGCTGGCAACACTCTTCCGGCGCATCCTGAGCAAGGATTTCCAGCTTGAGACCGACCTGGCGCCGGGCTTACCGCAGATTAAGATCGACCGCATCCAGTTGCAGCAGATCGTCATGAACCTCACCATCAATGCCCGCGATGCCATGCCGGAAGGGGGCAAGATCATCTACCGCACCGGCCTGGCGGCGTACGCACCGTCCACCGGTGTTACGGCCCGGGAGTATGTGCGCATCAGCGTGTCCGATACCGGCAGCGGCATTCCCGAGCAGTATCTTGACCGGATATTCGAACCTTTTTTTACCACCAAAGCGGAGGGCAAAGGCACCGGGCTGGGCCTGTCGATCGTGCGGGATATTGTCACCTCCCATCACGGCTACGTTAAAGTCGATACCGCCTCCGGAAAAGGCACCTGTTTCGAAGTTTATCTCCTTCCGGTCGAGAAGTCGCGCACCCCCCGGACCAAAGCCCGTGCCCCAAAATCAAGTTTATAAGTTTGATTTTTTGATTTGAATCATGTAAATTAATATATAAAATCATATTTTACTTGAATATGGATAAAATTTGACGACGAATTGACAACCTGGTGAAAATCGATGGAATTTGATAATAAAATTTATGCCGTGATTATCGGCGATGTCAGTGGGTCGAAACGGCTGAGCGGGCGCAACCGCTACCGCACCCAACTGTTTATGAAATCGGCGATCGTGCAGATCAATGAGCAATTTCCGGAGGATATCGAGGCCCCGTTTACCATCACCAAGGGCGATGAATTCCAGGGGTTGCTGACCAACCTGGAGGCGGCCTTCCGGGTGGTGCTGGCCCTGGAAAAATTGACCTTTCCGGTAAAGCTGCGCTTCGGGATCGGGGTGGGTAATATTTACAAAATGGGCGGACGGTTGCCGATCGAAATGGACGGCCCGGCGTTCCACCGCGCGAACAATGCCCTGAATCTCGCCAAGAAGAAAAAGATCGATTATTGTATCAAGAGTACCGATGAAGCACTGGACATTCTCACCAACACGGTGTTTCAACTGATGACCGCCATCAAGCTGCGCTGGAATGAGCGGCATTACCGCCTGTTCTGGAATTACAAGGACCTGGGCACCTACCGGGAAGTGGCCTCGCTGGAGAACATCACCCCGCAGGCGGTCTGTGAAGCTTTAAAAAACACCCGGGCACTGCAGGTTAAGTCGGCCGAAGAGAGCCTGCTGGATTATTTCCGAAAATACCCCCTATGCACCGCTCACATCTCCGATGATCCGCTGCTCGATGAGGACGCGGCGGTCAATGCCCGGTAATACTGATCGATCAATTGCACCCCTTTGAAGACGACGGCGACCGCCGCGATCAGCACCAGCGGCGCGACGTGGCCGTTCCATTCGTAAAACGGCAGCGCGGTCTCGAATTCGATATTGTAGTACAGCAAACTGATGCTGTTATACACCATATGGCAGATGACCGCCGGAATGATGCTGCCGCTGCGCCAGGTTATAAATCCCAGCATGAAACCGAACAGGAACAGTTGCACCCCCACAAAGGGATTCATGTGAATCATCGCCCACCCCAGGCTGCTGTATATGACCGCCCGGGTGACATTGATATAGGTTTCGATCGATCCCTGCAATAATCCCCGGAATAGCGATTCCTCCACGATGCCCGCCAGCACGACCACACTTAAAAACAGCAGGATAAAGTCCGAGGTGGAATGAATCTGCATCATTTCCAGGGTACCGCTGGTCCATTCTTCCGGCATCGGCACCAGGATTTGAACCAGACGGTCGAGTTCGTCCACCAGCACGGTCAGGCCGATACCGACCAGCACGCTGGCGCCGGCCACCCACCCCGGCACCGGCTGCCAGCGGAAAGCGACGGTCACAGAAAGCTTGCGCATCCGCAGATAGAGCACCGGCAGCGCCCACAGGATCAACCCGCTAATCAGCAGCGAGACCTTCAGCGCGGTACCGCTGAAGTCGATCTCTTCCGCTTCCGGCGTCAAAGACATCACGAAAAACTGCGGCATGATCGAAAAGAAGAAGCTGCTCATCAAGATCACAAACGCTTCCAGAGGCGTCACGGCTTGCGGTTGCTCCGGCTGTTGGTTCATGAGAATCCTTTTTGCACACTACACGACATAACTTTTTCATAGAACGCGGATGACACGGATGACGTAGATTTTCGCGGATTACTGATTAAGTAAACAAGCAAAGACATCGTAAAACCTGGATTTTTATTTCGTTTTACGATCTTTGCGGTAAATCTTTGATAACGCCACGCGAAGCATCTCAAAAGAAATCCGCGTGAATCCGCGTCATCTGCGTTCTATTTAAACAATTATGCACCTCAAGATTTTTTTATCGTGTACTGTGTCCTTTTTGATAAATTTGACCGGCGATATGCGCCAGCAATACCGCTCCGGCAATTCCGACATTTAATGATTCCGCCCGGCCATATTGTTCGATCCGAACGGTCTGGTCGCTGAGCGCAAACAATTCTCCGGAAACCCCGTGCGCTTCATTGCCCAGGATCAAGGCCAGGGGCTTGCGGAACTGGATTTCTGGAACTGCCTGTGCGCCCTCCACTGCCGAAGCGTACATCCGGAAACCATGCTGCTTCAATCGAGTCAACGTTTCCGTTAGTTCCGGCGCCACCGCCAGCGGCACATGGAAAATTGAACCCATGGTGCCGCGCAGCACCTTGGGATTGTACGGATCGACGCAATCGCCGGAAAGGATGATCCCGTCCACCCCAAACCAGTCCGCGCTGCGGATAATGG
Organism: Calditrichia bacterium; assembly: GCA_020635015.1. GTDB lineage: Bacteria > Calditrichota > Calditrichia > RBG-13-44-9 > J075 > JACKAP01. Next base: position 67,684 of record JACKAP010000007.1, read on the forward strand.
TGCCAAGATTGCCGGGATCGCGCACTCCCTGAAGCACCAGCAAAAAGCCGGCTTGCATCCAGCCGGAACCGCTCAGCAGAGCGTCCTCCGCCGGCAAACGCATCACCAGCAAAATGCCCTGGGGAGATTCGGTTTCGGCCAAACGCCGGAAGTTGCCCGGGGCTAACAGTTGCCATTCCCACCCGTGCTGGCGGAGCATTTCCCGGAACGCTTCTCCCGCACTCGAGGCGGCGAAGGCTTCGGTGGCAAAAACCGCCTCCACGGCCCAGCCGGACGCCAGGGCATCGCGGCAGATGCGCAATCCTTCCACCATAAACATTCCAGCTTCCTGGCGCTTTTTCTTTTTCAGGAGCGAAAGATAGGTTTTCCAGCTCTGGCTCATACAATCCTCATGCTCAAGGCGCCGGACAGCGCCCCTGGGAGATCTGCACCAAAAAAGAAGCGATAATCAGCAGTAAAATTAGAATTTTAACAAGCTGACGAATCAACAGCCGTTTTCCTTTATCCTTTGAGTAAGTGGACCAAAAGGATCGACATTTCTACCCCCCTTCCGTCCCCCCTTACCAAGGGGGGAAACCTTCAAGTCTCCCCTTAGTAAGGGGAGATTTAGAGGGGTTGAAAAGTGTCGGCAATTAAGTCCGAGCTAATTATCCTTCTCCAGCCCTTCCAACAATGCCTCATACGCCACCTGCGCTTCCTCCCAGCGAGCGAAGGTACTTTCCAGCGCACTTTTCACCTCGGCATATTCCCGCTGCAGGGCGGCGGCGCGCTCGCCGTCCTGGTAGGTGGCGGGGTCGGCCATCTTCGCTTCGATCTCGCCCTTGCGGCTTTCCAGTTCACTGATGCGCCCCTCGCAGGTTTCGATCTCTTTTTTCAATTGATTGCGCTGTTTGCTGACCGCCTGGCGCGCTTCCGCCTCCTGGCGCTTCTGCTCTTTGGTCTTGACCTTGCGGGGGGTAGAGGCATTATCCGTTTCCGTTACAGTTGTCGCCGCCGGCGCCGGTGCTGCCGCCGAAAGCGCTTCCCGCCGGGCCAGATAATCGGTATAGTTGCCTTCAAATTCCTTCAAATGCCCGTCTTTGATCTCGATAACCCGGGTGACCAGTTTGTCAAGAAAATAGCGATCGTGCGAAATCAGCAGCAGGGTGCCGTCGTAAACCTGCAGCGCCTGCTCCAGTGCGGTGCGGGAAGCGATATCCAGGTGGTTGGTCGGTTCGTCCATGATCAGAAAATTGACCGGAGAGAGCAGCATCTTCGCCAGAGAGACCCGGGCTTTTTCCCCTCCGGAGAGCACCCGGATCTTCTTTTCCGGATCATCGTTGCTGAACTGGAAAATTCCTAAAATATCGCGCAGGCGGGCACGGTGGGTCTCCGCCGCCGTCTCCCCCACCTCCGCCAGGATGGTGCGGTCGAGGTTGAGGGTATCGACCTGGTGCTGGGCATAGTAACCGATCGCCACCCGCTCCCCCAGTTCCACCCGCCCCTGCTGCGGAATCAGTTGCTGGCTGATCAAACGGGTCAGGGTGGTCTTGCCGGCCCCGTTGATCCCTACCAGGGCGATCTTCTGGCCGCGGAAGATGCTCAGATTGACATCCTGCAGCACCCAGTCCTGGTCATATGTAAACGACATATTATCGATTTTCAGCACATCTTTGTAGCTGGAGTTGGCGACAAAAATATTGAAGGACATCCGCCGCGCAGGGGGCGGCACGTCGATGATTTCCATCTTTTCCAGTTGTTTGACCCGGCTTTGCACCTGAGATGCTTTGCTGGCCTTATAGCGGAAGCGGTCGATGAAACGCTGGATCCGCTCCCGCTCCTCCTTCTGCTCCTCATAACGCTTGCGCAGTAGGGCTTCGTTGGCAGCTTTCTGAATTTCAAAATCGTGATAGTTGCCGGTATACTGGGTCAGCTTGCCGCGGTCGAGTTCACAGATCTCCTGTGCCAGGCGGTCGATGAAGAAGCGGTCGTGCGACACCAATACGATGCTCCCGGGAAAGCTGCGCAGGTACTGCTCCAGCCATTCCAGCGATTCAATATCCAGATGGTTGGTGGGCTCATCCAGCAGCAGCAGATCCGGGCTCTGCAGCAACAGGCGGGCCAGGTGCACCCGCATGCGCCAGCCCCCACTGAAGTCTCCCATCGGTCGCGAGAAGTCATTTTCGGAAAATCCCAGTCCGGAGAGGATCGCCTTGGCATCCGCCTCCAGGCGGTAGCCGCCCAGCCGCTGAAATTTATCCTGCAGAACATCCAGCTTCTGCAGCAACCCTTCCTGATCGCCGTCGCCCGCTTCCAGATCCCGGTGCACCTGCTCCATCTCGGTCTCGATATCGACCACCTCCTGATGCCCCTGCAGCACGCAGGTCAGGATCGACCCCAGCTCCACCGCCGGCTCTTCCTGGCGCAGCAGCCCGATCTGATAACCTTTCGGAAACGTCATCTCCCCTTCATCCGCCTCCAGATCGCCGTAGAGGATCTTCAGCAGGGTGGTCTTGCCGGCGCCGTTGGGGCCGATCAGGGCAATGCGCCGCCCGGGATTAATGATCCAGCTTACCCCCGAGAGCAGTTGGCGGGTGCCGATGGTGAAGGATAGGTCTTTGATCTGAAGCATGATTGGGTGGATGGGTTAATGGGTGGATGGGTTAATGGGTGGATGAGCGAATGGGTTGATGGGTTCAAAGACTTGATATCGATGTCCGTTTTTACCCATTAACCCATTCACCCATCAACTTATTCACAATTGCACGAAACTCATGTTTGTCAAAGTAACTCTCACGTCTTTGCGTTCAGGCCCTAAATCTAAGCAAATTTCTTCCGATTGCCAAATGGAGATGTTCAGCCGGCAGCCGATAACCGCAACTTCGCTTGGAACAATATTAATTTGGGCTTATATTGCAATATCAAAAAATATAAGGACGCCTTACTTGCTTCCCCTTTTCCCCATCCGTTATATTTACCATTTATCGTCGACCTATCACAATTGATCATTATATCAGGCTTTTTTCTAATATCAATATAAATACGGAGGAAGAATTACCATGCAGCAACCGAAACCCCCATTCGACCTGAATGATTTCCGCCCGCCGAGCGTGCCGCGGAATGTATTCAGGTATGGCATCCCCCTGGTGCTGATTATTTTGTTTCTCTCCAGTTCCTTCTTTACCGTCGCTCCGGAAGAGGTCGGCGTGATATTGCGTTTCGGTGAATACACCCGGGAAGTGCAGCCGGGACTGAATTTCAAATGGCCGATGGGTGTGGAGGCGGTCTACAAAGTACCGGTTCGCACCCAGTTGAAGGAAGAATTTGGTTTCGAGACCCTGGAAGCCGGGGTGCGCAGCCGCTTTTCCGATCGCAACTTCGAGGATGTCTCCTTGATGCTCAGCGGCGATCTCAACATAGCGGAAGTGGAATGGATCGTGCAATACCGCATCAAGGATCCTTACAATTATCTCTTCCGGGTGCGCAATGCCCGCCAGACCTTCCGTGACATCAACGAGGCGATCATGCGGGAAGTGGTGGGCGACCGCACCATCAACGAGGTGCTGAACATCCGCGCGGAAGTGGAAGCCACGGTCAAAGTCAAGATGCAGGAACTGGTGGATCAATATGAGCTGGGGTTCGAAGTGGAGCAGGTGCAATTGCAGTCAGTGACCCCCCCAGACCCGGTCAAGCCGGCCTTCAATGAAGTGAATGAAGCCGAGCAGGAAAAAGAGAAATTGATCAACCAGGCCCAGGGAGAATACAACAAGATCATCCCCAAAGCCCGGGGAGAAGCGGCCCGTACCATCGAGGAAGCCCGCGGCTATGCCCTGGAACGGGTTAATAACGCCAAGGGGGACGCCGCCCGCTTTAATGCCCTGTACTCCGAATACCGCAAAGCGAAGGAAGTCACCCGGCAGCGGCTCTACCTGGAGACCCTGGATAAAGTGCTGCAGCGGGTGGGTAAGAAAGTGATTACGGACGAAGCGGGTACCGGTGTCTTGCCGCTGCTGGATCTGAACAAGGGAGGACAATAACCATGAATAATTCAAAATCTTTATTTATCATCATTGTGGTGCTGGCGGTTCTGATCGTCATCTTTTCCGCGGCCTATACCGTGAATGAAACCCAACAGGTGGTGATCACCCAGTTTGGAGAAACAGTCGGCGCCCCAATCAGCGAGCCGGGCATCCACTTCAAGATTCCCCTGGTTCAGAAAGCCAACTTTTTCGACAAGCGCTTCCTGGAATGGGACGGAGACCGCGACCAGGTACCCACCAAGGACCGCCGCTTCATTTGGGTGGATACCTACGCCCGTTGGCGGATCGACGATCCGCTGCTGTTCCTGCAGCGCGTTACCAATGAGCGCGGCGCGCAATCGCGCCTGGACGACATCCTCGACAGCGAAACCAAGAGCGCCATCGCCCGCTACGACCTGGTGGAGCTGATCCGCACCAGCAACCGCGATCCGCAGATCATCGACGAGTTGCGCGATGACCTTTCCAGCGACCAGCTTTCGGAGATCTCCGCCGGCCGGGAGCAGATCCTGAGCGAAATCATCAGCGCCGCTGCCCCGAAGCTGAAGGAATTGGGCATCGAACTGCTCGACCTGCGCTTCAAGCGCATCAAATTCCTCGACGAAGTACAGCAGCGCATCTTTGAGCGGATGATTGCCGAGCGCCGCCGGATTGCAGAAAAATTCCGTTCTGAGGGCCAGGGTGAAGCATCGCGGATACTGGGAAATAAAGAGCGCGATCTCAAGGAAATCCAGTCTGATGCCTATCGCCAGGCAGAAGAAATCAAGGGTAAAGCCGATGCAGAAGCGACTGCGATTTACGCCTCTGCCTATGACCGCGACAATGAAACCCGCGAGTTCTACCGCTTCCTCAAGACCATGGAAACCTATGAAGCAACGCTCTCGGAAAAGGATCTGCTGATTCTCTCCACGAAGAGCGACTTCTTCAAGTTCCTGCGCACCCCCAGCGGGCGGTAGGAACAAACAATGGCACGCAGATTCTAATGGCACGCAGATTTTCACAGATTTGACAGATTCCCGCAGATTTTTCTTCGGGTAAAAGAAAAACCCCGGCAAAAGTGCCGGGGTTTTTTTGTCTTTAATATTATAAAAGAGAATCTGTACTGCCCAAAACTTTGTTTTTTTAACAAAATTTTATAATGCAAACTATTCCCCGCATTTTCAAGGCGGGGAATAGTTTGATTCAATGAGCATTTACCGATGAGCAATAAGCATTTACCATTTGGTTGCGGCCGTAGGCCGCGCCAAGAAAATCTACGTGCAATTAAAGCCTACACCCCTTCACTCCGGATCATCAATCACCTGATACTCCTTCAGCTTGCGCCAGAGGGTGGTGCGGCCGATGGCCAGTTGCTTGCTGGCCAGCTCATAATTCCAGTCGCAGGCCTCGAGGGTCTCCAGGATGTGCTTTTTCTCCAACTCTTTCAAGGTCAGTGGAGCCTCGGAAGCTGCGCCATTGCCGGAAATCGCCTTCTGGCCGCTGTTATAAATCGCCGGGGGCAGATCATAACATGAGATCATATTGCCGAAGGCCAGCGCCACCGAACGCTCGATGGCATTCTCCAGCTCCCGGATATTGCCCGGCCAGGCGTAAGCCAGGATCGCTTCCTGGGCATCGGCGGCAATGCCGATCACGTCCTTCTTCAGCTTCTGCGCATACTTGCGAATAAAATGTTTGACCAGCAGCGGAATATCCTCCTGACGCTCCCGCAGGGGAGGCACCGTCAACTGGATCACGTTCAGCCGGTAGTAGAGGTCGCTGCGGAAGGTGCCCTCCGGCACCATATCCTCAAGATTTTTATTGGTCGCCGCCAGCACCCGCACGTCCACCCGGGTGGTTTCGGTGCTTCCCACTCGCTTGAACTCCCCTTCCTGAAGCACCCGCAGCAGTTTGACCTGAAGATGCTGGGGCAGTTCCCCGATCTCATCGAGAAAGATGGTGCCGCTATCCGCCGATTCAAACAGGCCGGCTTTCTGCGCCACTGCGCCGGTAAAAGCACCGCGCACGTGGCCGAACAGCTCGCTTTCCAGCAGATTGTCCGGAATTGCCCCGCAGTTTACCACTTTGAAGGGCCGGTGGGCGCGGGCGCTGAGATCGTGGATCGCCCGGGCCACCAGTTCCTTGCCGGTGCCGCTCTCGCCATCGATCAGCACCGTGATGTCGGTACGGGCAATGCGCGAGATCATCTCGAAGATACGCTGCATCTGCGGAGTATTGCCGATGATCCCGGCAAATTGGTAGCGTTCCTCGCTCTGATGCCAGCGGAAAAAGGTATCCACCTCCGCATCGATCCAGCGTTCGATCTCCCGCTCCGATTCCTGGCGTTCGGTCTTGTTGAAACGGATGGCGTTTTCGATATCTTTATGGGTGTAGAGGTAAAGATTGTCGTAGCGTTTGAGCTTTTTAAAATCGAGCGGGCTTTCCGCACAGTCGAAGACCAGCCGGGTCAATCCTTTTTCCCCTTCCATGATCTGCCGGATCCATTCTCCGCTGACCCGGTGCGTTCGGGAGGGATAAACAATCACGATATTGCATCCCGCCGGCAGGGTGGTCAATCCGGCGGAAACGTGCAGCGCACTGTTGTAGGCGGAAGCCCACTCCGGCATCAGCTCTTGCTCGCTGCCCAGGAAGGCGAATTTTTCACATCCGGCCTGGCATAACTCATCAACCACCTGGGGAAGCGCGGGATGAGACCCAACGACCGCCACGGTGGTGTGATTGAGTGAACCGAGGATCTTTCCCGCCAGCTCGGCAAACACCGCCTCCGGGGTCACGGCATATTGAAAGAAGGCGGTCTCCTGGCGCGCTTTCTCGTGCAGCCAAATGCCCTGCTGCACCAGGCGCTGCAGATTCAGGCCGATATGTCCGTGCTCCGCCGCCTGGAGGTAAGCCTCATGCAATAGCGTGAGCAGCTTCTTGCCGTTATTGCCGTTCAGCAGCCCGGTGGCGATCTCCAGGAGATGGCGAACCGGCTCCCGCCCGACCAGGATCTCTTTTTCGATAGCCGCCTCGGGAGGGATCAGGCCGGTGTGACGCAAGACCTTAATGACTTTACCGTCCAGGTGGTCGAGGGGAAGGGTCAGAAAAAAACGGCAGCCGCCCGAATAGGGGAGGTAGAGCCAATCCTTTACACCCAGTGCCCGGGAGATGCCTCGGCGTTTTTCCGGCGTCAGCTCCGCCGGCGGAGCGGTTTCAGTGACCGAGAATTTATAATGATATAATCCTATCGGCATATTTTACAATTTGTTATGATTCTGGCATCACGGGCGATATCTGTTCACTCGCTCCGGACTTCCTCCCGTCCAATCGAATTACGGGGATTAAAAATAGCGATTTTTTCCGCCGGCAAAAAGGTTTTTTTAGTGTTTTCCAGCAGCGCTGCACAGCCGCGCCGTTTTCCCGGTGCGGCTTACCGCTGGAAAAATCACAAAAAGGTGAAGATTTTGTGAGGAACTGCGGGATCGGATCGGCCCATATTACCCTGGCCGATGTATGTGATTAGGGTTTGATAAATATATGAGGATCTTAAAATGAAACTTTTCCGTCTGGCTGTCACCATCCTGCTCTGCTGCAACCTTGCCGCATTTGCCGCGGATGATAATACCTTTTTCGATCATGTCGACCGCTTCCTCGAGGTGTATGCGCACGATGGCAGGGTCGACTACGGGGCGATACACGAAAACCCGGAGCGCCTCAACGCCCTGGCGCGCGAAATAGCCGGATTTGATCCCGGCAAGCTGCCGGAAGGTGATCCGCAAAAAGCCTTTTGGATCAACGCCTACAACATTCTGGTGATCAAAGGGATCATCGATCATTACCCCACGGACTCGCCGCTGTCGATCCCGGGATTTTTCAAGGAGATCAAGCACCCGGTTGCCGGGCAGATGCTCACCCTGGACGAGATCGAGCATGAGCGCATTCGCGCAGCATACGGGGATGCCCGCATTCACTTTGCCCTGGTCTGTGCCGCCCGGGGCTGCCCGCCGATCCGCAACCAGGCCTACCGACCGGAAATCCTGAACGCCCAGTTGGAAACGAGCACCCGCCAAATCCTGAACGATCCCGCCTTTATAAGGATCGACCCGGCCAAAAAATCCGCTGCCATCTCCGAAATATTCAAATGGTTCCGTGGCGATTTTGAAAGCGGAGGCGCCACGGTACGCGACTTTATCAACCGCTATCTTACCGAGGATATCCCGGGCGATTTTACCATCACTTTTTATTCGTACGACTGGCAATTGAACGATTCGCAACCCTGATCCGTGTAAAAAAAACAAATTTTTTGCAAATTAGATTCACGGGCGTTAACATTCCCCCTTGGCACTTTTTTTCGGTATCAGGCTGTGGTGGTAAATCCAGGTAAATGAGGTAAATGTTGTGTTAGACTCGATCCTTTTTGCATTGTATTTGATCGCATTGTCGGCGCTGGGCTTATTCGGTATCCACAAATATTACCTGTTGCGGATGTATAAGCAGCTTAAGAAACGTCCTTTACCGGTTCCCCCGCATCCAGCGATGTGGCCGCGGGTCACGGTGCAGTTGCCGGTATATAATGAACGCTACGTCATCAAGCGGCTGTTGAAAGCTGCCGTCCGGCTGGATTATCCGAAGGAGAAGCTGCATATTCAGGTATTGGATGATTCCACGGATGAAACCGTCAAGCTGTGCCGGCGGATGGTGACGGTGCTCCGCGCGCAGGGCTTTGACATCGAGCATATCCGCCGCCCTGAGCGCACCGGCTTTAAGGCCGGAGCGCTGGCCCATGGGGTGCGTCGGCATGCGGCGGAGTATATTGCGATATTTGACGCCGACTTTCTTCCCCAGGCGGATTTTCTAAAACAGACCATTCCGTATCTGATGCAGCCGGGCATCGGCATGGTGCAAACCCGCTGGGGCCATATCAACCGTAATTATTCCCTCCTGACCAAACTGCAAGCGGTGTTTCTCGATGCCCATTTTATCATCGAACATCTGGCCCGCAACCGCTCCGGGCGATTTTTCAATTTTAACGGCACCGCCGGAGTATGGCGCAAACAGGCGATCATCGACGCCGGGGGATGGCAGCACGACACCCTCACCGAAGACCTCGACCTCAGCTACCGCGCCCAGCTTGCCGGCTGGCGCTTCATCTACCTGCCCGAGGTGGTGACGCCGGCAGAACTCCCGGCGGAGATGAACGCCTACAAGAACCAGCAGCACCGCTGGGCCAAAGGGTCGGTGCAGACCGGCCTGAAACTGATTCCCCGCATCTGGCGCTCGGATTTTCCGCTGCATATTCGCCTGGAGGCAATCATCCATCTCAGCAACAACTTTGCCTATTTGATGATGGCCATTCCCGCCGTGCTGTTGGTGCCGGTGGTAAAAATCCAGTCGGAGATGTACGATATCCCCTGGAAGCTGGTATTTATCTACTTCGCGGTATTCTTTGCCGCGACCCTTTCGGTGATCATCTACTACTCGGTGGCCATCAAGGAAGCCCTGGGAAAATTGTGGCCGCACGTGCTCTATCTTCCCCTGCTGATGGCCCTGGGCATCGGCCTGTCGCTCAACAACGGACGGGCGGCGCTGGAAGCGGTTTTCGGTCATCAGAGCGAATTTAAACGAACCCCCAAGTTTAATCTGATCGGGCGGAATGACAGCTGGCGCAAGAAGTTCTACAAACCGGGCAAAAGCTATCAACCCCTGATCGAGCTGCTGATCGCAAGTTACTTTACCTACGGCACCCTATATTTTATTTCTCAGGAAGTCTACTTCTCGATGCCGTTTTTCCTGCTCTTCCAGGTAGGATTCTTCTATACCGGGCTTTCCTCGGTATCCGGTCAGCGATAAGGATCGATGCCGAAAGTGCGATTCAACCGGCTGTACAGATTCATTTTTCAGGACACTCCCGCCCCGGCGGAAACCCGGCTCGATATTGAGATTGCTGCACCGCCGTATATTCCCTGGCGCTGGGCAATGGTTTTCGCCGCGCTGCTGGCAATCTTCGGCTTCATCACCTGGCAATCGCCGCTATTCCTTCCGCAAATTCCGTTGACCCGCCAACCGGTCATTGAATTTAGCGGATTGTTGCTATTGGCCGGGGTGGTTTTTTTATTTCTAGCGGAGCTGATTGTGCACTCCCGCAGCAATCGCCGCCTGATGCTGGCGGTATTGCTAAGCGGCGCCTTGCTGCGCGGCATGATGTTCTTTTCCACACCCATCCTGGAGGTCGATTTTCATCGCTATTTCTGGGATGGGGCCATGACGGCGAACGGCCATAATCCCTACCAATATTCACCCGAGCAAATTCTCCGGGCCGATCCGGCAGTGCCGGAGGCGGTCCTCGTTCTGGGCGCGGCCGCCGAATCCACCCTGGAGCGGATCAATCACGCCTATCTGCGCACCATCTACCCCCCGCCGGTGCAGGGCGCCTTTGCCCTGGCCTATTTTCTGGCGCCGATGCAACTCAATGCCTGGCGGGCGGTGCTGCTGCTGTTTGATCTGGCGACATTGCTGCTGCTGTTCCTGCTGCTGCGCTATTTGCAACTGTCGCCGCTGTGGATCTGCATCTACTGGCTCAATCCGCTGCTGCTGAAAGAGATCTTCAACTCCGGCCACATGGATGTGCTGATCTTCCCTTTTCTCCTGGGAGCGATCTATGCTTCCCTGCGCCGGCGGCCCTACCTGGCGGCCGGCGCCCTGGCCCTGGCCGCCGGAGTCAAACTTTGGCCGGCCCTGCTGCTGCCCCTGATCCTGCGCCCTTTCTGGCCCAACTTCCGGCGGATACTCGGCGCCGGCGCGCTTTTTGGCAGTTTAACCCTGCTGCTGCTCTTCCCACTCCTGACCGCCGGTTTGGACCCTAACGCCGGCCTCCATGCCTACAGCCATCGCTGGCAGTTGAACGACAGTTTCTTCCGCATCGTGCTGGTTATCGCAGAAAATTGGCTGAAGCTCACCGGCGCGCCGGTTTGGGAAAGCCAGCCGCTGGCCCGTAAGATCACCGCCTTTTTAGTGGTCGCCTGGACGCTGGGGCAACTTTACAGGTTCCCGAAAGCTCCCCGGAAGATCATCGGCCGCCATATACTGGCGATCGCCGCTCTCTTTCTGCTCAGCCCCACCCAATTCCCCTGGTATTCGCTGTGGCTGTTGCCGCTTTTAGCGCTGGCGCCGCGGAAATCGCTCCTGCTGCTCACCCTGGTGCTGCCCCTCTATTACCTGCGCTATTACCTGGAAGGGATCGGTCACACCGAACTTTTCGATCGCTACTTCGTTTGGATAGAATTTCTTCCGGTTTGGTATCTACTCTACCGGGAATGGCGTTTCAGCCGTCAATTGAATCGACTTACGCCTGTGGAGGTTTTCCCGCATGAAAGATGATCGCTCAATATCCGTCATCATACCCGCCATCAATGAAGAAGCTTCGATCGGCAAGGTAATCGCCGATATTCCGCAATGGGTGGACGAAATCATCGTCGTCGATAATGGCTCGACCGACAAGACTGTAGCCGTGGCCCAGGCCCACGGAGCGCGAGTGATCTACGAGGCTGAGCGCGGCTACGGCGCCGCCTGCCTGGCCGGGATCGCTGCCCGCGATCATCATGACATCGTGGTGTTCCTGGATGGCGACTACAGCGATTACCCGGAGGAAATGCCCGTGCTGGTCGATCCGATCATCGCCGGGGAAGCCGATCTGGTGATCGGCTCCCGGGTAGCCGGACGTGCGGAGAAAGGAGCGCTCACCCCCCAGGCGATTTTCGGCAACTGGCTCTCCTGCAAGCTGATGCGCCTGTTCTGGGGGGTTCGGTATACCGATCTCGGTCCCTTCCGGGCAATCCATGAGGAGGCGCTGACCTCCCTGGGCATGCGCGACCGCAACTATGGCTGGACGGTGGAGATGCAGATCAAAGCCGCCCAGCGGGGACTGCGCGAGCGGGAGATTCCGGTGCGCTACCGCAAGCGCATCGGCCAGTCGAAGATCTCCGGCACCATCCGCGGGGTCGTCGGCGCCGGCACCAAGATCCTCGCCACGATCTTTCTATCGGCAATCGACTGGCATCTGCGCAACAAGCGTCCGTTGAAAAGCAAACTGCGCTCAGAGGAGATCATCAAACGCTGACAGAATTAACGCTTTCTGAATCGGGCAAATTTTGTTACTTTAGCTGGTTGTATACTATATTACATTTCCTGAACAGGAACGTTCTTAGCTTGTGTAGTTTCTGTGAAAATCCGTGTAATCAGTGGATTTAAATCATTCGGATTCAAATTAACCAGGTCAACCGGCATGCGCCCACCAGAGCTTCATCGTCCCCAGCCCTCTTCCCCGCCGCGGCGGGCGCTGATCCTGTTTACCAGCCACCCGGTCAAAGAGGCGCAGCGCAAGCAGCTTGGTGGCGGCAATGTGGAGAAGACTCAGCAGATCTACCGCGCCTTCCTGGGGCATTTGCTGAAAACAATCACCGCCGCCCAACGCCAAACCGGCTTCGATATCATCGTCGCCTCCGATGAAGCAGACCAAGGCAATATCGAAAAAGTCTTCCGCCATTTCCCCGGCGCGCCCGGCTATACCTTCCTGCCCCACGCGGGAAGCCGCTTCGGGGAAAAATTCGAATACGCCCTGGACGATGCCTTCCACCGCGGTTATCAACAGGTGGCGATCATCGGCAACGACTGCCTGGACCTGACCCCGCAACTCCTGAACGATACCTTCTGTCAACTGGTGCAAAACGACGTGGTGCTGGGGCCGGCGGCGGACGGTGGTTTTTACCTGCTGGGACTGAATGCCTTCACCCCGGCGCTGTTCCGGGAGATGAGCTGGTGCGGAGCCACGGTGTTTTCGCAAATCAGCGCCAACATCGCCCGTCTCAAACTCAGCTTAAACCTGCTGCCCTGCCTGGCCGATATTGACGATGACCGCGACCTGAAAACCTGGCTGGCAGCGCCCTCCCCGGACGCGGAATCGCTTGCCAAGCACATTCTGATCGTATTATTAGCGCTCCATAGTTTTCACTTATATTACCAGCCTCCCTTTCTGCCCAAAACCCATTTAAGCAAACGCCTTTGGCAAAAACCGCCTCCTGAAATCCTTCCGACATCCCCATTGTGTTAAATTTAAGCCGAGTTGGTGGGTGAATCGTTAATGGGTTAATGGGTGTATGGGTTAATGGGAAAAAAACGGTGGTAGGGTAGGGTCACGACCTTACCGGTAGGGTCACGACCCTACCCTACGCGCCCTCCCCTCCATCACCCCATCACCCCATTCACCCATTAACCCATCAACCCATACACCATTTCAATCCGGAGATCCCATGGAAGCTTCTCCCGCATTATCATATACCTCCCCTCCAGAGGTGCATCCCGAGCTGCATCTCGACGCGCTCGACAACCTCTGGTTCCAGGTCAGCGGCACCTTGTGCAACATCGCCTGCGACCACTGCTTCATCAGTTGCAGTCCCCGCAATCATTCCTTCGAATTGATGACCCTGGCCCAGATCGAACCGCATCTGGAAGCCTCGGCGGCGCTGGGGGTGAAGGAATATTACTTCACCGGCGGCGAACCGTTCATGAACAAAGAGATGCTCGACATCCTCGAGCGCACCCTGCGCTATGGTCCCGCCACCGTGCTGACCAACGGGATGCTGATCACCCCCGCCAAAGCCGCACGACTGCAGCACTTGGCGGACAACACCCGCTACTCCCTGGAACTGCGGGTCAGCCTCGACGGCTATACCGAGGCGATGAACGATGCCATTCGCGGCAAGGGTGTATTCAAAAAAGCCATGGCCGGGGTGGAGCGGCTCTATGCCCATGGGTTCCTGCCGATCATCACTGTGACCAAAACCTGGGAAGATGCCGAAGATGAGGCGGTGCTGCAAGGGTTTGCCGATCTGCTGAAGTCCCACGGCTACGCCCGCCCGCGCATCAAGATCCTGCCCTCGCTGAAGTTGGGCAAGGAGATAGCCCGCACGCAGGGGTACGACCGCTACGAATACGTCACCGCGGAGATGCTTGAGGAATACGATTGCAGTCAGTTGATTTGCGCCAACAGCCGGGTGGTGACCAACCGGGGCGTCTATGTCTGCCCGATCCTGATCGAATCCCCATCCGCCCGGCTGGGCGACACACTGGAGGACGCGAAACGCAGCTACGCCTTGCAGGAGCAGGCCTGCTACACCTGCTACCTCTACGGCGCGATCTGTTCCAACTTCAGCTCCGGAAAGCGGGATGCCTGATATGATGAAAAAAATTGCCCTGATCGGCGGGGTCTACAGCAATTATCTCGCCCTGCAGGAAACGATCAAAGACGCCCGCCGCCGCGGGGTGGATGCCATCTACTGCCTGGGCGACCTCGGCGCCTTCGGTCCCCATCCGGACCGGGTGTTCCCGCTGCTAAGCGAAAATGAAATTGCGGTGGTGCAGGGAAATTACGACCATTCCATCGGGAACGATCTCCAGGATTGCCAATGCGGCTACACCGATCCCCGCGATAATTACTTCGCCAAAATCAGCTACGACTACACCTACGCCAACACCAGCGGAGAAAACAAGCGCTGGATGAAGGCGCTTCCGCCGGAGATCCGCCTGGAAATGGGCGGTTACCGGGTGCTGCTTTGCCACGGCTCGCCGCGCAAGATGAATGAGTTCCTGTGGGAGTCGACCACCCCGGCCCATTTTTTGGAGAAACTTTGCCGGGATCATCAGGCGGATATCATCTGCGCCACCCACACCGGCATTCACTGGCAAGTGGAACTGCCCGGCGATCAGCATTTCGCCAACGTCGGGGTGATCGGCCGTCCGGAGAATGACGGGCAGACCCATGTGGGCTACATGATCCTGGAAGTCGATCCCCGGCCGGTCTTCCGCTACATTCCGGTCGAATACGACTACCGCCGGCTGGCCCGGGAGATGCAGGAAGAAAAGCTTCCGGAGGAATTCGTGGAAACCGTGCTCACCGGCTGGTGGACCACCTGTCTGGAGATCCTGCCGGCGAAGGAGCGTATCCGCGGGAAATTCTGATTGCGGTGATTGCAGTATCTCGTTCCACGCTGAGCGTGGAACGTAATGGCTGACGCTCTGCGTCAGCGCAGCGTATTTGCACTTTCTGCCGCTCCGTTGACCGGACGCAGAGCGTCCCGGTCAACGTTCCACGCTGAGCGTGGAACGAGTGCGAAGTAAAACATATTTCACTGTTCAAATACCAGAGGAAACGATCATGAAACGGTTCTCAAGACATAAACGGTATTGCTTAATCATTATCATGTTGTTCGCGCTTCCGGCCTTTTCCCAGACCATCAGCTACCAGCCGGGAGGCGGCATTCAGTTCCATTCGCCGGAAGAGAATTGGAAATTCCGCCTGCTCGGATACATCCAGAGCACCCACACCTTTCACAGCACCGCCGAAAACGAGGCGGTCAGCAACGACTTCTTCGTGCGCCGGGCCCGGCTCGACGTGATCTTCGATTATCTCAACCGCTACCAGATCTTTTTCGAGCTGGACGGCCGGGGCAGCCGAACCGAGCTGGTGCTGGGGCAGTTCGATGTGCGCTATTTTAAGCATCATAAGCTGCAGATCGGCAAATTCATCACCCCCTTCTCCCCGGAAAACCTGCGCTCATCGCGCAGCCTGACCACCGTGGAGCGTTACAGCGCCCTCAACAGCATGTTCCTGCTCCCGGCGCTGGACACCCAGTACGGGATCATGTTCCACGGCAAAGGAACCATCATCGACTATTACCTGAGCATCACCAACGGCAACGGCAAGGCCTCGGACAACCTGCGGGAGAACAATGACGCCAAGGACATCCAGGCCAGCCTGAGATATCATCCCGGCAAGGCGGTCAGCATCGGGGGCAGCTTCAATTTTTCCGAGGAGCGGGCGCAGTTGCTGCGGCTGGTCGACCACACCTTCAACAGCTTCAACCAGGCGAAGATCAGCGGGCAACGTCTCGGCTATCTGCTGGAGCTGTCCTATGATCTCAATCCCCTCCTTTTGCGCACGGAGGGTTTTCAGTTCCAGTACGATGCGCCGTTATCTTCCGAGCAGCAGGTGGGCAAATTCCGCGGCGGCTATTTGGAAGCAGGATATTTCCTGAGCGGCAATACCAGCAACGGCTTTCAATTGCTCGCAAGGATCGAGAGCGCCGAATACGGCGATCTGCACCCCAGCCTGGCCGGCCCCACCCGCCTGACCAGCTACCTGCTGGGCAACAACTTCTACCGCGACGGCATTTTCCGCCTGCAGGTCAACCTGATCTACGAGCAGGCCAACCGCCCCTCGCAACTGCAAGAGACCCGCTTCAGCGGGAAGGAAGATACGTTTGAGATATTGACGATGGTGCAGATGAAGTTTTGAGGTTGGAGGTGGAAATGGAATCAGTGCGTTGTGGATGGGTGGATGGGTGGATGGGTAAAAACGGACGTCGATATCAAGTCCCGGAATCTATCACCCATTCACCCATTCACCCATTCACCCATTCACAGAAAAATCAATTCGAGGAATAGACACATGTCCACCGCACTCTACTGGCAATGGGGCCTGGTGATCGCTTCTTCCCTGGCCCTCTACCTGATATCGCCGCTGGCCCGCAGCGAAAAAAGCTTCTTCAGCGGGGTTTCCTCCCGCGACCAACAGCCGGGGTTCTGGATCCTGACCTTCAGCCTGGTGATCAGTTGGCTGTTCGCCAAGTCGATCACCAATGCCGCCAACCTGGGGATGAGCTTCGGGATTGTCGGCGGGCTGGCCTATGCGATGTATTATTTTTCCTTCCTCACTGCCGGGATCATCATTTACCGGATGCGGAAGGAGGGAGGCTTTCGCAGCCTGCATGAATTTCTCTCCGGCAAATTCGGCGCCGGGGCGATGGCGGTATTCTCTCTGGTGATCAGCATCCGGCTGCTCAACGAAGTATGGTCGAATTCCGCGGTGATCGGCAGCTACTTCGGTAAAGCCGGCTCCGGGCAGTACATTGCCGCAGTGCTGGTCTTCACCGGCCTGACCCTGGCCTACTCCCTGAAGGGCGGTCTGCGCAGCTCGCTGATCACCGACATGATCCAGATGGTGCTCTTCGGGGTGCTGCTGCTGATCATCCTCGGCTATGTGATCCCGGCAAAGGGCGAGCTGACCCCCTTCATCACCTCCGGCACCTGGGCAATGGATTCCGGGCTGAATTTGTTTTTCGTGGCAATGATCCAGGTGTTCAGCTATCCCTTTCACGATCCGGTGCTGACCGATCGCGGCTTCATCTCCGATCCCCGCACCACCCTGCGCAGCTTCATCGCCGCCACCGCGATCGGCTTTATCGCCATCGCGCTCTTCAGCTTCGTCGGCATTTACGGGCAGTTTCTCGGCCTTAAGGGCGAGGCGGCGGTGGAGGTGGCCAGAACCTTCGGCCTGGGGATGATGCTGATTACCAACTTCATCATGATCACCTCCGCTGCCTCCACCCTGGATTCTACCTTCGCCTCGGTTTCCAAGCTGGCGGTGGTCGACTGGATCGTCAAGGGGCGCCGGGCGGTGCACTCTCTCAGCCGTGGGCGCTGGGTGATGATCGTAACTGCCGTCGGGGGGCTGATCCCGCTGCTCTTTGCCCCGCAGATCATCTCCGCCACCACCATCAGCGGCACCATGGTGCTGGGACTGGCGCCGGTATTTATCTTCTGGCGGATGCCCGCCCCGGCCATTTCCTTTCATCTGTCGGTCTGGACCGGCATCTTTGCGGGAATCATCCTGGCCTTCGGCTGGCTGCCGGCTTCGCTGCATCTGACCGGAGGGAAATATGCCGATCTTTTCGCCATTAATATCTATGCGACGGTGATCAGTTTTGCACTATTCCTGTTGCCAGCCCTGCTGCGATACCGGCGTCAGGATGTTTGACATACCGCGAGCGTGGGACCGCCCCTGACGGGGTTAACTTGGGACCGCCCCTGACGGGGCTAGTGCGGATTGGTTGGTTTATGTCACCGGCCTGACGGCCGGTGTTGACTTGGTCGGCACCTTCGGGGCTGAAAACCAACGATTTGCTTAATTTTGCGCTGCATGCTAATTTGACTTTACCATGTCAGTTCCGGGCTGCACGAAAAGATCGCCCCAAAATATTTGCCGTTCCAAGGATGCCTTGAGCGATCTTTTCGTGCAGTCCGGAATTGCAATTAAATTTTTTGTTGAATTGCAGAAAATATCGCGTAAGTTTGTAACCTTTACAACCGTGGATCAATCAAACAAACGTAACGAGAACATGAACAACAGCAGGGATTTAGTCAAACGTGTTAAAGCAGGGGAAGAAGCGGCCTACGCTGAGCTTGTCAACCTGTACAGCGACCGGATCTACAACCTGGCCTTGCGCATTCTGCGCCGAAATGATGAAGCGGCGGACGTGCTGCAGGAAACCTTTATCAAAGTTTTTGAAAAGATCGACACTTTCGACGGCCGCTCGGATTTCTTTACCTGGATCTACCGCATCGCCACCAATCTGAGCCTGATGAAGATGCGCAAGAATAAGCGCACGGTGCTGACCGACGAAGACCTGGAAGCGCAATTTGACCGCCCCGACAGTGCGGAGATACAAGAATGGCGCTCCCTGCCGCTGCAAAATTTGCTGACCGAGGAGTTTCGCCGCCATCTCGACCGGGCAGTCGATTCACTTTCGGAGATCTACCGGTCGGTATTTGTGCTGCGCGATTTGGAAAATTTATCGATCAAGGAAACCAGCAATATTCTCGGCATTACCGAGACCAATGTCAAAGTCCGTCTAAAACGCGCCCGGATGTTTCTGCGGGAGCAATTAGCTGATTATATGAGTGAACAGGTTAAGGAGAGTTAGGCAATGTCGCCGCACACCAAAAAAATCGTTGATGAGCTGTGCAACTACCTGGGGTACGATTTTCAGAGCCCCATGTGCAAGGAGCTGCACGAGCACGTCAAGCATTGCCCGGAATGCCAGCAATATATCGACTCCGTCAAGATGACCGTGAAGATCTGCCAGGACGTCCACCCCCCGGAACCGGTGCCGGAGACGGTTAAGCAGGAATTGCTCAAAAAGATCAAATCACCCAAATAGCCCCGGCAAATTTCCCATCATAATTGCACACAGATTCCACAGATCAAACAGATTTTCACAAATCATTCCTTTTGTAGCCGCACTATGCATAGTGCGGCTACAAAAGGATGATGCGATTTTATGAATTTCCTCACTTAAACTCCGTTTTTCCCCATCAACCCATTAACCCATCAACCCATTAACCCATTAACAGGGTATCTGCGTAAATCTGTCCAATCTGTGGAATCTGCGTGCAATTAAAACCTGCGTGCAATTCAGCCGTAATTTTTTCGAAAACCTAGCTACCAATTCCCTTTTTTATGCCTATATTATCCGCTTAACCGGAAACCCGCAGGAGGCCTGTAAAGCGATCATGGAACCGCAAACACCTGATACTCCGGAAGAAAAATATTCCTCCGATGTCCATACGGTGCATCTGGATGGCCGGGAATTCATCCTGGTGGGTACGGCCCACATCTCGCAGCAATCTGCCGACCTGGTGCGGGAAGTGATCGAATCCGAAAAACCGCAGCGGGTCTGCGTGGAGCTGGATCAGCAACGTTATAAATCGCTGGCGGAGCAGCGCCGCTGGGAAGCATTGGACCTGCGTTCGATTATCCGCCAGAAGCAGCTCAGTACCCTCCTGATCAACCTGCTGCTCGCCTCCTATCAGAAAAAACTGGGAGAAAAGCTGGGGGTCGCGCCGGGTGTCGAATTGCTGGAAGCAACCCAGGTAGCGCAGGATCTGAACATTCCCATCGAGCTATGCGACCGCGATATCCGCATCACCCTGCGCCGGGCCTGGAACTCGATGCCCTTTTGGGATAAAATGAAGCTGCTAACATCCGGGCTGGCCGGCATGTTGGAAGAGCAGGAGATCAGCGAAGAAAAGCTAAGCGAAATTCGCCAAAAAGACGTACTCTCGGAGATGATCCACCAGTTGGGCGAGGCCATGCCGGTGCTCAAGCGGGTGCTGATCGACGAACGCGACACCTATCTGGCCCAAAAGATCCGCGCCTCAGCGGGCGAGAAAGTGGTGGCGGTGGTGGGCGCCGGACACTTAAGCGGCATCATCGAAGCCCTGCAACAAAACCGCCGCGATGATCTCAAGCCGCTTGAGGTCATCCCTCCGGTATCCTCCTGGATCAAATGGATCGGCTGGGGCATTCCGGCAATTATCCTCGGCTCCATCGCCTATATCGGCTGGAGCAAGGGAGGCGCTGCTGCCGGGGACAACCTGCTGTTCTGGGTGCTGGCCAATGGTATTCCCAGCGCCCTGGGTGCTATTATCGCACTGGGCCATCCCTTTACCATCCTATCCGCATTTTTCGGAGCTCCGTTCACCAGCCTGACCCCGGTCATCGGCGCCGGCTACGTATCGGCCTTTGTGCAGCTATATTTCCAACCCCCGGTGGTCAAGGAATTCCAGACGGTTAGCGATGACGTCAGCTCCTTCAAAAAATGGTGGCGAAATAAGCTGTTGCGCATTCTGTTAGTGTTTATCTTCACCAGCCTGGGCAGCCTGATCGGCACGTATGTCGGGGCGTATGAGATTATCTCCAATCTGTTTTGATGCACGGTTATTAAGTGTTTTGCCATTGGTTGTTGGTTGTTGGTTGTTGGTTAAAACAGTTTTTGCCAATAACCAATAACCAATAGCTGATCATGAGATCAAAATTCAGAATAGCATGTACTAATCGTAGCCTACGGCATCCCCGGTTAATCGAAAGTAAAACTGCCATGACCAAACTTGCCCCGCTCTTCGTGATCCTCGGTGCCAGCCTGTGGGGGGTGGACGGAATCCTCCTGCGTCCGGGGCTCTACAGTCTGCCGGTGCCGCTGGTGGTGTGGGTGGAAACCACTCTGGTCGCCCTGATCCTGACAGTAGCCCTTCATAAGTATCTTCCTGAAATCCGCCAATTGGAGCGCAAAGATTGGCTG
Source organism: Calditrichia bacterium (assembly GCA_020635015.1). GTDB lineage: Bacteria > Calditrichota > Calditrichia > RBG-13-44-9 > J075 > JACKAP01. The sequence goes on from JACKAP010000007.1 coordinate 88,652, forward strand.
GCTTTTGCCGGTGTTGCCTTGTTTGGCGGGGTCATCGGCACCATGTCGATTACCAAAGCGCTTTTTTATGTCAATTTTGTCAACCTTTCGATCGTAATTCTGATCCAGAAGCTCCAGCCGGTTTTTGCCATTAGCCTGGCGGCGCTTTTCCTGAAGGAACGCCCACCCCGGATATTTTTTCTCTGGGCCGCCCTGGCGATATTCGGCGCCTACCTGATGACCTTCGGTGCCGGCGGCCCCAATTTGGGCACCGGTGATAAAACCGCGGTTGCCGCCCTGTTTGCCCTGCTGGCTGCTACCGGATTTGCCGCCTCCACGGTTCTGAGCAAACGCGCGCTGAAAAATACCAGCTTTCATCTTGCCACCTACCTGCGCTTTTTGTTTACTGCCAGCCTGATGCTGATTATCGCCTCCCTGACCCGGGATATTACCCAGATTGGCCAGATCTCCAGTAAACAGGTTTTTCTCTTTTTATTGATCGCCTTCACGACCGGCGGCCCGGCAATTTTCTTATATTACTATGGGCTGAAAAAAATCAGCGCTTCGGTGGCGACGATCTGTGAACTGGCTTTTCCGCTGACAGCGGTCATCCTGGAATATGTCACCCGGGAAAATATCCTCCATTATGTGCAGTGGATCGGCGTGGCGATCCTGTTTACCAGCATCCTTCGGGTGAGCCGGTTAAAACCGGCAGCGGTCCGTCCCGGAACCTGATGAATTTCTCAGCGATAAACTGTTTACATCGGAAACGAAATTGCTTATCTTGCGCAAATCGATATCCGGCAAGGTCTTTGAAGCGATATTTTGACAATTTCCCCCTGCAGCGCGAAACAAAAAATCAAAATGACGTTTAATTAATAGCCGGATAAAATTGCGCATCCGCTGTTTAAGCGATTCGATTTTTCTTAACCATGAGGTTGACTCAATGAAAAAAACTCTCTTTCTGCGTTTCATCCCGTTTTGGATACTGATAAATGCCTTGGTTTTTGCCGGGTCCGAACCGACAACCGTCAATTTTCAACCGCTGAGTCCCGAACCGCAGCACCGCCAGGTGAGCCAGGTGGTGGCCCATCTGCTGCGGGAGACCCACTACCAGCGTAAGGCGCTTGATGATGCCCTGGGCGCGGAAACCTTCGACCGTTACCTGGAAAAGCTGGATTATCAGCGCCTCTATTTTCTGGAATCGGACATTCAGTCTTTCGAGCAATACCGCTATATGTTCGACGATTATATCGGTTCCGGGCAGGTGCAGACCGCCTATGATATCTTCAATCTTTATGAAAAACGTATGGCGGAACGGCTGGTGCATGTCTTCGCACTGCTGGAAGGCGAGCCGTTCGATTTTACGATTGATGAGACGATCGACATCGACCGGGAAAACGATCCCTGGGCCAAGACGCCGGCCGAATTGAATGAATTGTGGCGCAAGCGGATCAAAAATGAGGCACTGAACCTCAAGCTGGCCGGAAAAGACTGGGCGGGCATCCGCGAGACCCTGACCAAGCGCTATGAGCGGACCAAACGCAATGTCGAGCAGTTCCAGAGCGAAGACGTATTCCAAATTTTGATGAATGCCTTCGCCGAATCCTACGATCCGCACACCAGCTACTTTTCGCCGAAAGATTTCGACGATTTCCGGATTCAGATGAGCCAATCGCTGGAAGGCATCGGCGCCCGCCTGACCACGGAGAACGATTATACCATCATCAGTGAAATCGTGCCCGGCGGTCCGGCTGATAAAAGCAAGCAGTTGCATCCCAATGACAAGATTATCGGGGTGGGCCAGGGACTGGATGGTGAGATCGTGGACGTGGTGGGTTGGCGCATCGATGACGTGGTACAGCTGATCCGCGGGAAAAAAGGCACGGTGGTCAATCTGCAGATCATCGAAGCGGAAGCCCTGGCCGGCGCCAAGCCGAAAATGATTGCGATCGTTCGCGACAAGATCGAACTGGAAGACCGGGCCGCCAAAGGCGACACCCTGGAGATCCACCATGAAGGCAAACCGATGCGCTTCGGGGTGATCGAGATTCCTTCGTTTTACTCCGACTTTGACGGACGCCGCCGGGGCAACAATGACTACAAAAGCACCACCCGCGACGTGCGCAAGCTGCTGGAAGGTTTTAAATCCGAGCATATCGACGGGGTGATTATCGATTTACGCCGCAATGGCGGGGGATACCTCAACGAAGCGGTGGACCTGACCGGCCTCTTTATCAAGGAAGGTCCGGTGGTGCAGGTGCGCAACTCCCTCGGCAATATCGATGTTGAGGAGGATAACGATCCCGCAGTGATTTACGACGGCCCGATCGTGGTGTTGGTCGACCGCCTCAGCGCTTCCGCCTCGGAGATCTTTGCCGCCGCGATTCAAGATTATCACCGCGGTATCATTGTGGGCAGCCAGACCTACGGAAAGGGCACGGTGCAAAATGCCCTGCCTCTGCAACGCTATATCCCCAGCTATCCTGATAAATTGGGGCAGCTAAAATTGACCATTGCCAAATTCTACCGGATCGACGGTCGCAGCACCCAGCATGTGGGGGTGATTCCCGACGTCGATTTTCCCTCCCGCTACACCCTGATGGAAATCGGCGAAAGCTCCCGGGAAAACGCCCTGTTATGGGACCAGATCCGGCCGGTGCCCTATCGGGAACTGCAGGATTTTACCGGCATCCTTCCCCTGATCCGGCAGCGCCACGAGAATCGCCTGGCCGGCAACGCCGAATATGCCAAATTGCTGCATAATCTGGATGAATTCAAAAAGAACCGAAATCGAGAGATCTATTCCCTGAAGGAGGCGGAGCGGCAGAAAGAGCGGGAAGCCGCAGAAGCCGATGATCCGGATGAAGAAAATCCGCACGATACCGACCCGGATAAGAAGAAAAAAGATCTGCTCCTCACTGAAAGCGCGCATATCCTGGGGGATTATATTTTGCTCAGTAAGATTGATTGATGATACGTTAATGGGTTGATGGGTAAAAAACGGTGGTAGGGTAGGGTCGCGACCCTACCCTACCGTCCACCCGCATCCTGCTATCGCCCCAGTAACCATTAACCCATGCACCCCGATCATCACCGGCCATTGATATTCGATATCTTGCTCGAACAATTGCTCAATTCAAAAAAACCCGGTATATTGGTACCGGGTTTTTTAATGACCTATTTATTTGTAGTGGGAAATATTGTGACTTTTTTCATCATGCGGGCAGAAAATCTGCTATCTTATAGAAGTTAAGACAAATGTCTTTGTTAGCGTTGCAACCGGGTCATTTAAAACGGGATCGGATGGTGCATGTTCAATAGGGTAGAGATCAAGCTCAGCCTGGACAAGCTGAAATTCCATAAACGCGGCAGCCGCTGGGGCAAAGCCAGTCCGTACATCTGGAATGTCTTCTTCAAGGTGGACAATGAATCGGTGATGATTACCGACCGCTTCGAACTGGTGGGCGAAGGGCAGTTCAAGCTGGTGCCCGGGCACCAGGGCAATCTGGGTATCGACAACATGCACGAACGCACCAGCCTCCACATCCCGGAAAGTATCGGCGAGTGGCACACCCCGCTGATCCCCTTTAAACTGCCGATCTTCGAATCCCATTTCCCGGCCATGGCCGGCATGCTGACCGTGCTGCTGCTCCAGGGCAATGTCAGCGGAAAAGGAGTGGAAGCGGGACATCAACAGCTCTGCACCCTGGTGCAAAATGCCGTCAACCAGTCGATCCGGGAGTTCGATCCCAGGAAGCTCCACCTGCTGCATGTCGAAAAATCGATCCGGGCCTACTTCGAGCACCGGGTGCTGAAGTTTGCCGGCGAGATTGTCGGTTCAGTGGAAAGTGCGGTGCGCAACGCCCAAAGCGTGCTGCAAAATATCTGGTCGCTGGCTCACAAGGACGACCTGGTCGGTTATCACATCTGGGATTTCAGCCATGCCGACATCGACCGCCACAAGGGCGTCATCAAATTTTCCCAGCGCTGGCAGCATCCCCGGATGGGCGATTGGGAAATTTTCGGCAGCCTGCGCACCGTCAAATCGCCTCCCCATAAAGTGATTCATGCAGCCGGACAAAAAAAGTCGCGCTCACCCCTCAAACGCCAGCTCCAAACCGAAGCGCCTATCCGGGATGAAGAATCCTAATTCCGCCGGAAACATGGTAACGGTTCCCGCTCATCAACCACCGCCCGGCGGGTACGACTGTATCATTGTCGGCGCGGGACCGGCGGGCTCTGCTGCCGCCATCGCCCTGTGCCGGGCCGGACGCACAGTGCAGCTGCTCGACCGGCAGAATTTCCCCCGCGATAAAATCTGCGGCGATGGGATCCCTCCCGGTTCGCTGGAATTACTTTACGAATTGGGCTTGCAGGCCCCGCTGGAAAAAGCCGGCTTTTACCCGGTCGAACAGCTTCATTTCAGCACGCCTGCCGGACAGCTCCTGAAGACCCGTTTCCGCCCTAAAAAACCCGGGATGGGATTTTTTGTCGCCCCCCGCCGGGATTTTGATTATTTATTGCAACAGCAGGCAATTGTTGCCGGGGCGCATTTCCAGCAGGCGCAGGTAAAAGGCCTCCTCCGGCAAAACGGGCAGGTTTGCGGGGTGCAGGCAGAGATAGACGGCCAGGCCACGACCATTTCCGCCCGCACAGTCATCGGCGCCGATGGATGCACTTCGATCGTCGCCCGCTCCCTGGCCGGAATCAAGCCGGCGCCCCGTCACCGCTTTCTCGCTATCCGTGGCTATATCGAAGGATTGGAAATCTTTTCACATGCCGCAGAGTTTCACTGGTATCCGGAGATCCTGCCCGGTTACGGCTGGATCTTCCCCCTGGGAAACGAACGGGCCAATATCGGCCTGGCGATGCGCGCCGACCGGCTGCGCCGGGAACGGCGGAAGCTGCCCGACCTGCTCAACGATTTTTTGCAGCGGCCGGCAATCAAGGCGCGGATGCGCAACGACGCGCGCTTGAGCGGGGTGGCCACCTGGCCGCTCAACCTGGCATCGCAGCAGCGGGTACAGCGGGCTTATGACGGCGCACTGCTGATCGGCGATGCCGCCGCCCTGATCGATCCCTTCAGCGGCGAGGGCATTCACAATGCCCTGCGCTCCGCCAAACTCGCCGCCGGGGTAATCGATCAGGCGCTCTCCCGGAACGACACCTCACTGCGGATGTTAAAACAATATGAGCAGTTGTGCCGCCGGGCTTTTAACCCGGTATTCCGGCGCTCTTACTGGCTGCAGCAATGCATGCACCACAGTCCGTTTCTAATTGAAGGCCTGGTGTATCTGCTGCGGAAAAACCCGCGTTTTCTGGCGGCATGCGCCAACCGCTTTTCGCTCGATTTTCATTTCGAAGCCGCATATTGACCGCTCGTATATGATGGGAAAAGGAGCATGAATCAAGACCGTTCCGAAATCATCATCCTTGAAACCGCCCGCCTGATCCTGCGGCAGTTTCATTACGCCGATCTGGAGACGCTGGGGATAATCCTGCGCCACCGGGAGGTGATGCGCTATTCTCTGAGCGGCCCGAAATCCCGCCTGGAAACCCGGGAATTTATTCAGCGCTGCCTGACCACCTATCAAGCGCAGCGCTACGGGATTTGGGCGGTCGTTCTCAAACCGGCGCGAACCCTCATCGGCTATAGCGGCCTGATCCCCCAGATGATCAACGGCCGGCGGGAGATGGAGATCGGCTACCGCCTGGCATTTGAACAATGGGGCAACGGCTACGCCACGGAAGCGGCAAGCGCGGTACGGGATTACGCCCTAAAGACTCTGCAACTGCCGCGGGTAATCTCGATCATCGAGCCGGCGAATACCCGTTCCTGGCATGTGGCGGAGAAAATCGGCATGACCTACGAACAGGACAGCGTGTTTGGGGGGAAGGATGTGCGGATCTATGCGCTGAACCGGCCGAGGGCTGAGGGCTGAGGGCAGAGGGCTGAGGGCTGAGGGTAAGAAACTCAATAAAAGCTTGGCTGGAAAATATATTTCATTTTTTTTCGCCCTTCGCCCTTTGCCCTCAGCCCTCTGCCCTCTGCGCTGTTCGCTTCTCCCGCTCCCGGGGCAGCCGCCACCAGGGCACATGAGGCGCGTCATGGTGCTCCCAATGATACCCGAAATGAAAGCAGGTCAGGAAGGACAGCCACACCGGGTAATCATTGCTGCGGGCGCGGTGTTTGTCGGCATAGCCTTCCCCCTCGTCGCGGTGCGGCAGATAGGTGCCGAAATAGAAGAGCTGGAAGGTACTCAGGATGGCCGGCCCCGCCCAGAACAGGATCAGGTTTATGGCCGAGATGCTGAAGCCATACTGCAGCACATTGTAAGCGATCGCCATGCCGGCCAACTGCTGCCAACTGACATAGCCGATAAAGAAGTGCAGATACCAGCGCCAGAACTGGGGGTGCTCCCCGTCGTGAAAATCCGGATCATCTTCGCTGGCGGGATGCCTGTGATGCTCCCAGTGCTTGGCGTGCAGCTTGCGGTAGGAAAAGAGCGCGTAGAGCCGCACGGCAAGGGAACCGATAAAATTGTTGATCTTGCGGTTCAGCGGAAACAGGGTGCCGTGCATCGCGTCATGAGCGGTGATGAACAGGCCGGTATAGAGGAAGGTCTGCCAGAGCATCGCCAATACGATCCCGGCCGGATGCAGATTGGCGACATCGAGGTTCAGGAATATCCCCAGGCTGCCCCCCCATGCCATAATCATCAACAACGCGATACCCAGACCTTTGTAGGCGTCGATTTTGCCGAATTTCATTGTCTTCAACCCTATCTTTTTGGCCACAGAGTCACAGAGTTCACTGAGTTTTAGTTATCAGTTGTCAGTTATCAGTTGTCAGGGTCAGTTCTCCGTGGCCTCTGTGCCTCTGTGGCTAAGGTTTTAAAAAATTAACTATTTGATTTCGCCATAATCACCAGCACAAAATACCCCAACTGCGCCCAGAAGGCGTGGAAGGCCAGGGCAGGCAGGGGCTTGCGCAAAAGTTGCAGCCAACGCCCGGCCAGCACCAGGATGAAGCTGGTTACGAACCAGCCGAGATAATTCTGCAGCGGCACCTCGCCGCCGGCCCAGGTCCAATAGGTCAGGCGAATCGCCGCCGGCTCCATCGCCATGTCGAACAACACCATCACCAGACTCACCCAGAAGGCGAAATACCCATCACCGCGCCCGCTGATGCCGGGATAGAACCGCTGAACCACCGCAACCGACGCCAGGATCATGCCCGCCCAGGCAAAGCCGATCGCCAGCGGTATCCCGAAGATCAGCGGCTGCAGGGTGTCGCCATAATCATATTCGCCAAAGATCAACCCAGTTTTTACGCCCAGCCACTCCACGCTGAAGCTGAGCACCACCACCAGCAGGAACCAGAGCACCAAGCGCGACTGCCGTCGCCAGTTCTGCAGCAGGGATATCCGGGCGCTACGCCGTTCGCTTTTCGGTTCATCCCCCGGCAGATATTCCAGCAACAGCCAAATCGCCAGCCCGATCAGCAGCGGCCCGGCCAGGATGCGCATCAACTCCTGGAACATTCCCAGCAGATGCCACATCCCCCCGGCGAGGAGGAAGAAGTAGAGAAAGATGATTTTTGCGTTGTTCATAATGACTTTTTTGCCACAGAGACTCAGAGAACACAGAGTTTCAGTTGTTACTTGTCAGTTGTCAGTTCTCTGTGAACTCTGTGGCTCTGTGGCTGAAAATTACAATTTTAGAAATATTTATCAGTATCCGATCATCACCGCCGCACCGGGATCTCCCGTCCTTTCCAGCGCACCATGCCGCGCCCGGCACGGAAGAGGGAGTTCAAACCGATGACACCGGTCAGCGCCACCCCCAGCGGATGCAGCAGCAGACTGACCCAGAAGGGATGGCGCAGGCGCAGCGCCAGCAGCAGGCGCAGCAGCAGATTCAATCCCACCGCCGTCACTGCCAGGTGCCGGACGCCGGGAAGGAACAGCAGAAAATAGGGCAAAACCATTGCGCTCCACAACGCCAGCAGCCATCCCAGAAATACCGTGCGGTTATAGCCGGCGATCCCGAACAGGTTCTTGGAAAATCCTTCCCACACTTCCCCGGCGCTGCGGTACATCCGGCAGGAGAGCAAGGCGTTGCCGGTCAGGGTCAGGGTGGATATGCCGCGCCGCTTGGCCCGGCGCATCAATTCCATATCCTCCACGATCCGGTCGCGCACCGCCTCATGCCCGCCCAGCGCCTGATAGTCGCCGCGGCGAAAAGCGATCCATTGCCCGTTGGCGGCGGCAAATTTTTCCGAACGGCCGTAATAGGTCAGCCACAGCGGCAGGGTGCTGTAGATCAGAATGTCGATCACCGGGATCACCAGTTTTTCCGCCGGTGTGCCGGTTTCCTGGGCCAGGAAAGCGGACAGCATTCCCAGCTTTTGGTGCTGCATCCAACCCACGGTTTTACGCACTGCTTCCGGAGCATGGCGGGTATCCGCATCGGCGAAGATCAAAATTTCTCCCCGCGATGCCTGGAACAGTTGCCAGCAGGCCCAATTTTTTCCGGTCCACTCCCGGGGCAGGGGCTGGCCGCTCAGGAGCTGCAATTGCGGGTGCTGCGCCTTGAGCCGGGCAAGGATCTGGGCGGTGCCATCGCCAGAGTGATCGTCGAGCACGATAATCTCCAGATTCGGATAATCCTGACCCAGCAAACCGGCAAGGCAGCGGTCGATATTCTTCGCTTCGTTTCGTGCCGGGATCAGCAGCGAAACCAGCGGCAGATTCACAGGCCCGGAAATATTCTCCAGGCGCGGCGCCGTCATGATGTTGATCAGCACAATCAACAGCAGCAGCGCCAGAAAACCGATCGCAAAATATAATAAAGCCGCCAATTCCATATCCGCATTATCAGGTCCTATATATCTGGCCGGCCGGATCTACCAATTGGTGCGCACATCTCCACCCTGCGGCATTTCCGGTGCGGCGGCTCCCCGGGACTGATGATCTGGCCCGACCTGGAAGAGATCTTCGCCGCTCTCGCCGTAAATGATGCGCAGTGCCAGATCGTCCAATAGAAAATTCTCGACCGCTTCCAAAAAATCAATTCCCGGGAAGTTTCCGGCATTGAACAGATAAGATTTTCCGAACAGGAAAAAAACTTCCGGATGCTGCTGTCCCAGATACTCCGCTCGCATCGCCAGCGGGACCACGTTGATATTGCCCTGATGCTTCTCGATGATCCAGTCGATGCCGCGCTTATAGTCCAGCGGGCGCCGCGCCCAGGGCCGCAATTCACCCTGGGGGAAAATGCATACCAGCGGCTTGCCGTTATCACCGGGCGCGTTCATCACTTCAACAGTATATTGTAACGTGTGTAAAATGCCTTTGGGATTATCCGGATCGATCCCGAATGCTCCGATCCGGGAAAAAAAGGGATATTTGAGCAGCTCCCGCTCCAGCATCATCACGTAGAATTGCCGCTGGAACAACTGTTGGTTGAGCAAATACACCCAGAATCCGTCCCACCAGGAACTGTGATTGGGCAACAGCAGCAGCGGATAAGCGGGATCCGGCGACGGCCGTTCCCCCAGGAGATGGAATCGGCGAAAATGCCGCTTCAGCAGCCGGGTCACATAGAGACGAAACAGCTGATCCGCCCAGAAAGAATGACGCGCTTTGATCATCTTGCTGCTTACTCCGTTGTAAATTCATTATTCACAATGCCGTAAATTCATACCCGCTCCGGGAGGGCAATCACCCGGGTGCGGAAAATTTCCTGCAGCAAAATCCCTACCTTTTTCACTTGGGGAACGAAGACCCGTCCCAGGAAGGGATTGTAATGCCGGGCCTCAATTTTATATAAAATGCCGCGATAGATCTTGCTGGCGGCATAGATCGCAAATTGGGATTTCCGGTGCAGCATTGCAACCCCTTTTGCCGAACTTTCATAATATTGATGCGCTCGCCGCACCTGGAACTTCATCAGTTGGCGCAAATTTTCGCTCATGTGTTCGTTGATGATATCGTGCTCGCTCACCCCGAACTGCTGCAATTCCTCCAGCGGCAGGTAAATCCGCCCCATGCGCTTGTCTTCCTGAATATCGCGCAGAATGTTGGTCAATTGCATGGCGATCCCCAGATTTTCGGCATATTTAAACGCAGCGGGATCTTTATATCCCAGCACATGGGTCATCATCAGCCCTACCACCCCGGCCACCCGGTAACAAAACAGGTAGAGATCCTCAAAACTCTGGTAGCGGGTATTCTGCAGATCCATCTGCACCCCGCGCAGCAGGTCCATGGGGTACTCGATCGGAATATTATACTTCCGGGCCACAATGATAAATGGATTCACGATCGGATGCTCGGACTCGCCGGTGCGGTAGGCGATCTGCAGCTCCTTCATCAGAAATTCCGCTTCTTCCAGCAGTTCCTGGCGCGAGCGATGCCGGGGATTGTCGATCAGATTATCGGCATAGCGGCAGAATCCGTACACCGCGTAGGTGGCCCAGCGGGTCTCCCGGGGCAGCATCCGGGCGGAGATATAAAAACTTTTGGAAAAATGCGCCGTCAGGAGACGGGCATGTTCAAACGCTGCTTTATGATGATGATTCAACCAGAATTTCACGATAAGCTCCTTTATGCGATTTGCAGTTCAGGTTTGGCGGTCAGCACCGGCTTTCCCAGGTCTTCCAGGATGGCCCGCTCGGTGGCTTCGGCGGTGAGCAGCACCCCGGGCACCCCGGCACCGGGATGGGTGTTGGCGCCCACCAGGTAAAGTCCTTTCACATCCTCACTGCGGTTGCCGGGCCGGAAGCTGGCAGTTTGGGTTAGTTTCGGCTCAACCCCCCAGGCGGTGCCCAGGTAATTGTTGCGCTGCACCCGGAAATCGTCCGGAGTGAACAGTTCTTCCACTTCGATGTTCGCCCGCAGGCCTTCCATGCCGAAATCTTCTTCCAGGAAAGCAAGGATCTTGTCGGCAAACGGGCGGGCCATGGTCGACCAATCGACATTGGCTTCCAGGTTGGGTACCGGCACCAGCACGTACATGCTCTCGCAGCCTTGCGGGGCCATCCCGGCATCAGTGCGGCTGGGCACGTGGAGATACATCGAAAAGTCGTCGGCCAGCACTTTGCGGTCGAAGATGTCGCGCACCAGTTCCTTATAGCGCTCCGAGAGAATCAGGGTGTGGTGGAGCAGTTTGGGATACTGCTTTTTCACCCCGAGATAGATCAGGAAGGTGCTCATGCCGTAATCGACCTTCTTCACCCGGCGATCGCTCCACTTCTTGCGGTGCTGCGGGTCGATCAGATCCAGATAGGTGTGGGCGAAGTGACCGTTGGAGACCACCGCATCGGCATCGTAGCGTTCCCCGTTGGCGATCACGCCGGCGGCTTTACCGTTTTCTACCAGGATTTTGCTCACCTCGCAATCGGTCTTGATCTCGCCGCCGATCTCCAGAAAGACTTTTTCGAGCGCTTCCACCACGCTATACATGCCTCCGGGGGTGAACCATACGCCCCCTTCTTTTTCCAGATAAGGGATCATCAGGTAGACCGACGGCGCCCGGAAGGGGCTGCCCCCGATGAACAGGGGATGGAAGGAAAAGGCGAAGCGGTTGCGGGCGTCCTTGAAAAAACGCGAAACCACATGGTAAGCCGGCAGCAGGGCCTTCAGGCGCAGGGCCTTGGGCAGGAACTGCAGCATGGTGGCAAGGTCGAAGGGCCGCTTGCCCAGCCCGTCGACGATCACTGCCTGGTAGAGTTTGCGGATATAATCGACAAATCGGTCATAGTTGTCGGCGTCTTTCTGATTGAAGCGGGCCATCTGCGCCTTCATCCGTTCCCCGTCGCCGCAATAGTCCAGCACCGAGCCGTCGTGGTAGTAGATCCGGTAGAATGGGTCGAGATAGATCAGGTCCAGGTAGTCGGCCATGTTCCGCCCGGCAGCTTTGAAGACGTCGTCGATGATATCCGGGGCGGTGATCAGCGAGGGCCCCATGTCGAAGGTGTAGCCATCCTTTTTGATCTGGTAAGCATGGCCGCCCACTTTGGCATTCTTTTCCAGCAAGGTCACCTGGAAGCCCTGCGCCTGTAAACGGATGGCGGAAGCCAGCCCGCCAAACCCCGATCCGATTACGACAATTTTCTTCATCTTTTCACCCTCTTTTATTTATCATTTGTCAGTTGTAGTGATCACTGGTCAGTGATCATGCAGTTGTCAGTTGTAGTGATCACTGGCCAGTGATCATGCAGTTAAGCGATCAGCTCTCGGTGATCTCTGTGACTCTGTGGCCAATTTGTTGTCCTTTGGCCGCCACGCCGGCATCTTCCGCGATCAACTCCGCCGCCATCTTGCCGGAGAGCAGCACCAGCGGGATGCCGCCGCCGGGATGGCTGGCGCCGCCGGCGAAGTAGAGCCCTTTGATCAGCCGGCTGCGGTTGGCCGGGCGGCGAAAGGCGGTGCTGCGGCGGTTGGAAGAGATGCCGTAGATGCTGCCCCGATTACTGCCGTAATGGTTGTAGAAATCCGCCGGCGTATAGGTCTGTTCGATCTCGATCTGGTCGCGAATATCGATGCCGGCCTGTTTGAGTTTCGCCAGCACCCGCTCACGCATCTGTGCCGTTATTGCTGCCCAATCCTGGCCGTCCTTCAGGTAGGGCATATTGAGCAGCACAAACCAGTTTTCCCCGCCGGCTGGGGCATGTTCCGGATCGCATTTGGAGGTGATGGCGATGTAAACCGTCGGATCATCCGGCGCTTCCCGGCGATCGAATATTTGCGTGAACTCCCGGCGATAGTCGCGGGAGAACAAGATGTTGTGATGGGTCAATTGCTCATGGCGCTTTTTGACCCCCCAGAGAAACACCAGCCCGGAGATCGACGGCTCCAGTCGGTTGAGCTTTTTTCGCATTTCGGGAAAGCCATCGATGAGCTGGTTGTGGGCGGTGACCACATCGGCATTGCACACCAGGTAGTCGGCCGGAATAAAATCGCCGTTGACCACCACCCCGCGCAACTTTCGGTCCTGATGGAAGATCTTCTCCGCCGGCGCGGAAAGGTGCAGCTTCACCCCCAGGCTGAGCGCCAGTTCGCTCAATGCTTCGACCAGCCGGTACATCCCGCCCTTGATGTAATATCCGCCCAGACCATGCTCTACATAGGGGATCACATTCAGGGTCGCCGGGGCCTTGAAGGGGTCGGAGCCGTTGTAGGTGGCATAGCGGTCGAACAGCTGAACGATGTGCGGATGCTTAAAAAAACGGCCGATACCCTGATGCATGGTGCGCAGCGGATCGATCTTGAGCAGGCGCAGGAAGGCAGGAATGTTTTCCCGGGTCAGCAATTTGCGCACCTCGTGGATCGGGGTATGGAGGAAGATGTCGGCGGTCATATCGTAGATCCGCCCGGCATAGCGCAGGAAATCCGCGTAGTTCTCCGCGTCGGCGGGGGAGATGCGGGCGAGCTCCGCTTTCATCGCTTCGACGTCCTTGCCGGCATCGAGACGTTGTCCATCGTCCCAAAAATAGCGGCAGATCGGTTCGACCGGTTCGAATTCCAGAAAATCATTCCGCTCCAGCCCGGCTTTGGCGAATAGTTCATCGATCACCGACGGCAGGGTCAGCAGCGAGGGGCCGGTATCGAAGCGGTATCCCCCGGCGGCAAATTGATTCATCTTGCCCCCGGGACGGACATTCTGCTCGAAGATGCTCACCTCGAAACCGCTGAGCCGGAGATGGATCGCGGCGCTGAGCCCTCCCAGGCCGGCCCCGACCACAATTGCTTGCTTAGCCATGACGTCCCCCTTTCAGGCGCTCGAAAACAACCAGGCAGAGCAACAGCAATGCATATCCGTAAACGAAATCCTCGACCGGGATGGTGAAAATGCGCAGGCCAAGTTGGTAGCTTTCGCCGTAAAGCACCACCGGCCGGGCGGTGAGGTAGCCGTTGAAGATCAGCATGAAAGCCGTCGAAATTGCCAGAAACGGGTAGGTCAGCTTTTGGCGAAAGATGTTCGTGTGCAGAAGACGGTCCAGGACGGCAACCAATCCCAGCGCCAGGAGCGCCAGGCCGGTATACTCCTTACCCAGCACAAACAAAATGACACCAGCCGGTATCAGCAGATGAAGCAACCTGCCCACCCGTGCCATTCGGGGCAGGGGAGGATTGGCAAAATACCCCTTCAGCACTTCCCAGGTGAAGAGGCAGGCGAATGGCACCGTCACAAAAAACAGCCATTCTCCCGGCGGCAGCCCCCCCAGGCGCACATCCAGGGTGTAGGCATCATTGAACCACCAATGGCGGCCGGTCACCAGCACATCCCAGCTCACAAACGGCACCATGGCGATCAGCAAGCTCAGCAGCGCTTTTCTCCAATGGGTCACGAAGCGCACCCGGCGGTCGAAACTCAGCGCCAGGGGGCCGGTAATGACCAGCAGATTGAATAGGATGTATTCATACTTCATCGCTTCGTGACCACTTTTTATGTCGTTGAGCAGTTTTTACTCGTTACCATAACGCGACAATTTGAGCGTTATGAGCGATTTAATATACATCGCAGAATTGCGACTGTCAAGAGAAAAATCGCTCATAACGCTCAAACCGATTGACAAGCGTTTCGCAATGTGCTATATTGGGGAAAACTGACGGAGCGGCAGATGAAAGAAGAGATTCAGTATTTTAACAGTCTGGAAGCGGCCAAGATTCTCGGAGTGAATGTATCCAGCATCAAACGCTGGACTGATGAAGGCAAACTGGAATGTATCCGTACCGCCGGCGGGCACCGTAAATTTCTGATGGAACATTTGGTGGCTTTTCTGGAGCAAAATAAGCAAAAAACCGCCAAAATAAATCTGTTTCCGCTGGAGACTGAAACCGATTTACAGATCAGCCAGCATATCCTCAAAGGCGATTTTGATTACTTAGCCGACTTTGTATTAACCCAGGCACTCAACGGCAACCGCGCCCAGCTTCAGAAGGTGCTTAACGGACTCTATCTCGGCCAATACCCCCTTCACCTGATCTACGACCAGTTGCTGGCGCCGGTGCTGCACCGGATTGGCGCCCTCTGGCATGAGCAGCAGATCTCCATCATCGAGGAGCATTTCGCATCCCAGGCGATCCGCGACTGCATCACCCGCCTGCAGGGTATCATCCGGATTCCCGAGAAGAAGATTGCCACTGTCTTGTGCCTTAATTTTTCCCATGAGCTGCACGACATCGCCCTGAAGATGGTCGATCATATCCTGGAGTCGCTCGGGTACGAAGTGCTCTTCAGCGGTCAGATCACTCCGCTGCTGGATATCGAAACCATTTTCGCGCGTCTTACCCCGCAAAAGGTCTATCTATCCAGCACCATGATCGAAGATGTGCCCGCCACTCAGATGGAGTTCGAGCACATCGGCCAGCTCTGCCAGAAATATGACTCCCGGCTGTTCCTGGGAGGACAGGGCTTCGACCGGCTTGATCTTAGCACATATGCCGCCATTCAGCAGCGGCTCTTTTCTTTTACGGATGTGTACCAGTCAGCAGCCTCGGCCTGATATGCTGCTGAAGATGTGGTTGTTTGAGGGGCTTTAGCAGTGGCAGTGGCAGCGGCAGTTGTCAATTTCCTGCGAATGCCACTGCTACTGGTATTTTGGAAGTCATCTTCGGTAGTCTGAAAACCGGCTCACACTGCCATATCCACCGGCTTGATATCGAGCAGATGGCCGGATTTTTTCGATTTGGTGTAAAGATAAAATTCATTCACCGGATTCGGTTCGATTTGCAGCGGAATTCGCTTGATCACCGGAATACCCAGCGCTTCGATCCCCTCCACTTTTTGGGGATTGTTGGTAATCAGTTGCACGGAATGAACGCCCAGGGTGGCCAGCATGCCTGCCGCCACGTCGTAGCGGCGCAGATCGTCGGCAAATCCGAGCTTGTGATTGGCTTCCACAGTATCGTAGCCTTGCTCCTGCAGCGCATAGGCCCGGATCTTGTTACCCAACCCGATGCCCCGCCCTTCCTGGCGCATGTATAATACCATCCCGGATTTCCGGGCAGCGATATAACGCAGCGCTTCCTGCAGTTGCTCCCGGCAGTCGCACTTCAGAGAACCCAGCACTTCGCTGGTGAGACACTCCGAGTGGATCCGCACCGGAACCGCTTCACCACTGCCGATCTCGCCATGCACAATCGCCAGATGCTCTTTATGATCGATCTTGTTGTGAAATACATATACTTTAAAATTGCCGTACAGCGTGGGCAGTTTGGTTTCTGCATATATCGATACTTGCTTCTTCAGATCAGCCAGCATTCAATTCTCCTTTTGATTCTTGCCGGATAGATGGCACCGCAGATTCTTAGATGACCTCCGCGGTGCAGAGGATACAAACAAAGTTGATAAAGTTATCTGTTCAAGCATCCGGATAATTGAACGCGGATCATATTGGAAAGTTCTCGGCGGGACGCAAGTCAAAACCATCGGGAAGCTCGATTTTATCGATGATTAGGACAGATGGCCTTATCGCAGGAGGATCATTTTGCGGGTGGCGGTTTGCTGTGGGGTTTCCAGGCGATAGATATATACACCGCTGCACACCGGCCGGCCGGCATCATCCCGGCCGTCCCAGCGCACCGTATGCAGACCGGGCGTTTCACGACGCTGACGCAGGTTCCGAACCAGCTCGCCCAGCACATTATAAATCATTAACTTTACATCACTGACAACTGACAACCGATAACTGACAACTGTCTCAGGATTAAACGGATTGGGATAATTCGGCAGCAGTTCGAAGTGCTGTGGAAATTCGCTAACGGAGCGCCCGTTGCCGACCGGACATTCCAGTTGCATCAGGTAATCAACTGCATTCTCCAGGAGGGCTTCTGCGGTGGAGGCCATCGTAAGGTCGGCATAATTAAACGGGAAATAGACGATCTGGGCGCTGCGGGGATCGTTGTCATTATCATAAACCGAAATACCGGCATAGCCCGGCTCTGCTTGTGTATCGTATAGCAGATATGCACCGCCAATCACATCCACCGCATCCTGGCTGGCCCAATCGTGATAGGTAATGCTGATCGAATTCGGCAACGGGTGGGGGCAGTTACGCATGATATGGCCGGCCTGGCCGGGAATTGCATACAGATTGCCGGCGTTATCGGCACTCCAATCGCCGGTATGCAGCACCGCAGCGGCAAAGGATGGATATTCCGGATAGATTGTGGCCGCGTATCCCACTTCACCACCTTCCACCAGGAGCTTGTGGGAGGTATCGCTGACCCAGCTCTCCAGAGCGGTTCGGTACCAGCCGGCCCCCACCGGCTCATCGTTGAAACCGCTAGATGAGATCAGCAGATCGTAATTCCCCCAGTTTGCGGGATTGGTATCGGAAACATCTTCGATCTCCACGCTGAATCCCTTCTCGGTGAGTTGGGCAGCCATCAGTTGGGCCGAAAGTCCGAAGGGGTGATGCCGGGGATCCCGCAGTGCGCGGCCTTTGGGACCGGCATATTCGACATTCTGATTCCCGCTGTCATCATTGACGATCAGGATGCGCCCGAGTTGATCGATTGCCTGAAAGCGGTGATCGCCGGAAGCCGGGTGGGTGGCGCGATTGGACAGTTGCGAGTTGTCCTCTGCCACAATCCGGTAAGCAATCGTATCTCCGGCGGAGAGGGATGCGGCCGGTATGGGGAAGCTCCCCAGGTAAGTGGTTCCGCTACCGGGCAGCAGGTCGAAGCTGCCGCTGCCCCCCGCGCCGCCATTGACGCTGTAATCAACCCACACCGCCGCCACCGCCAGGTTGTCGCTGACGTCCGCGGAAATCTCCGCCGGCCAGATGCTGAGCGGCTGATTGCCCAGCGGGATATGCACGATCTGCGGCGGGGTGAGGTCCGGCGCCGCCCGGAAGCAGTGCAACTCCTCCGGTGCGCCCCAGGGATGGGTCGATATTCGTCCGCCGGTGTCGACCGCGGCGATGAAATAGCAATAATCGGCCGGCTGCCCATAGCCCGGAATGGCCGCCGTGAAAAGGTCATTCCCTGCCGGTGTCATTGTCAGTGAGTCGCTGACCGTACTGTCCAGGCCAAAGTACAGCCGCACCGCCGCAAGCTGATATATCGTCGTCACGGTCGCTTCTACAAGATACGGGCCATAAAGCTCTTCGGTATTGGGCAGGGGAGTATGGGTGATATCCGGATAGGGAAGATTGGGATCCAACCCGGCCAGCGTCAGGGTGCCACTGTTATCCGGATCCAGCCAGTCTTTTAAACGCTCGGCGGGCGTGTTCCCATAATACCAGGCAAAGGCCAACTTGCCGTACCAATCCGGCTCATCATTTTCGCAGGCGGCCGCGCCGCCATGCAGCCACCCCACCGCCTGATGGTTCTGGTTGAACAAGGGCGATCCGGAAGAGCCGACTTCAGTGGTGCCCAGGTCCCAGTCGATCACCTTCCAGTGGGAGTTGGGGGGGGTTCCCGGCCAACTGCTGCTGACCGCCGGATCATTATCGATCGATATTTTTTTGATATCGCCCCGGGGATGATGTATCGTTGCCGAGGAGGACGGCGGCGTATTCAGCGCAGACCAGCCGGCGTAATACACGCCATAAGCGAGCGGGGGCGTATCACTCAGGTGCAGCAGGGCAAAATCGGTGGCATGGTGCTTGGCCACCAGACTTGCGCCTGAAATGCTCTGGTCCAGCGGGCCGTCGATATTGCCGCACCCCGGACTCTGGTAGTTGAAGATGAACAACCAGGTCTGGTAATCCGGCGAAAGGCAATGTTCCGCGACCATAAAATAGGGCGTCTGGTCCTGGCGCAGGTTGTTGATCAGGAACCCGGAACAGAGCCGGGTATTGTCATCCGCCAGCACCATCGCCACCGAGCGGGTCTCGCTTTTCCAGGGATCCCCGGCGGGACAATTGACATTGACATTGCACTCCCCGGAATCGCCAAAACCTTCGATCGGCAGATCCGGTAAGATATCCCGGAAGCCGTGGATCACCTTGCTGATACGAATGATCCCGGCTTCGCTCACGCCGGGAGGCTGGTAATATTCCAAAAAAAGCCGGTCGCCTTTGACCAGGCCGGTAGAGAATTTCCCGTGCGGTTTGTTGTTTCGCTCGGTGAAAGCGCCCAGCAGCATCTCGCCGCCCTCATTATACAAATACAGCCTTCCCCCCACCGGCAGCCGGAAATGGTCATAGATCAAATTCACCGAAAATGCATTTTCGGTCATAATGCCCAAGCGCCACAGCCGACCGCCATCCGGCAAATCTTCTACGCTGCCCTGGGCTATCAGATCAATATCGACCTCATGGGCGTAACCAAAGCGCGGCGGTTTCTCCCCGTCTTTACGCAGCGCTTCTGCTTCCAGCAGTGCGCCCAACGGAACCGGAGGAAGATCAAGCAGGGCAACCTCATCGAGGGGAATCAGATTACCATGTGTAAAGCTGTAGGGGGTACCGCCAGCGCTTACCTGAGCAACCAGCATCTGCAGCTCGCCCAGAAGAAAAGAACCAATAATAATAATTTTCAAATATTTAAGCATGGTTTATGCCCGGGGTAAAATCCCCAAAAGACCGTATCATCCGTTTGTATGACTATCAGTAATACATATTTCCCCCCAATTCCCCTATTCACGGGTTGTAGATGGGTGGATGGGTGGATGGGTGGATGGGTGGATGGGTTAATGGGTGGATGGGTTAATGGGTGAATGGGTGGATGGGTTATAATAGCTCCATCTTTTCTGATCCCCAGCATCCAATATCCAACATCCAGCATCCAATATCCAACATCCAACATCCAGTATCCAGTATCCAGTATCCAGCATCCAGTATCCAGCATCCAGTATCCAGTATCCAGCATCCAGCATCAACTTTAATTATGCTTTTCATCTCACCTTTTCGTATCTTTTTCCACCGGCATTATCTCCGGTGAAGGAGGTTCAAATGAATCGTGAGATTGCTCGTAAAACGTTTCCCCAGCAAAAAAGCCTGGTGTTGGTGCAGGGCGACATCACCGTCGAGGCGGTGGATGCAATTGTGAACGCCGCCAATTCACACCTGCAGCACGGAGGCGGGGTGGCGGGCGCCATCGTCCGTAAAGGCGGCGCCATCATTCAGGAGGAAAGCGACCGCATCGGCTATGTGGCGGTGGGCGAGGCGGCGCTGACCGGCGCCGGAAAGCTACCGGCGCGCTATGTCATCCATGCCGTCGGTCCCCGCTGGGGTGAGGGGGATGAGGATGCCAAACTGAAGAACGCCGTGCACAACAGCCTGGCGCTGGCGGCAAAACAGCAACTCCGCACGCTATCCCTGCCGGCAATCAGTTCCGGGATCTTTGGCTTCCCCCTGGCGCGCTGCGCCGGCATCATCCTGCAAACTGCGGCCGCTTACCTGGCCGATCATCCGGACTGCTCGCTGACAGAAGTGCGGATTTGCCTGTTCGACGCACCGGCCGTTGCAGAATTCGAAGCCCAATTTACGAATTTAGGATCGGGTAAAGATTAATTTGTTTATCACTCCTATCATAGTTGATCCGCCTCAAACCCAGAAAGGCGCTGCCATGTTCCACCTCCGTCTCTTCCCCACACCCAAATTCACCGGGCCGTTCCTGTTTGTCCTGTTGCTGTTTTTTTCGCCCTTATTCTCACAAAACGCACCACTGCCATTCTACCCCGAAGGCCGCTACGCGCCGGGCATTCCCTCCCCGGAAGCGGTGCTCGGTTTTCCCCTCGGCTCGCGCCCGGTGCGTCATGCCGAGGCGCGGGCTTACTTCGAAGCGCTGGCCGAAGCCTCGCCCCGGGTGCGCCTGTTCGAATCCGGTTATCTCACCCATGAACAGCGCGCGCTTTATTATGTGGTGATCAGCGACGAATCCAACTTGAACCGCCTGGAAGCGATTCAAGCAAAACTGGCCCGCCTCTCCGACCCTCGCCGCACCTCGCCAGCCGACAGCCGCTCGCTGATCACAGATCTCCCGGCGGTGGCCTGGATGATGTACAGCATTCACGGAGATGAACTCTCCGGCGCCGACGCCTCCCTCCAGGTGGCTTATCAACTGGCTGCCGGCACGGATGAACGCAGCGCAAAGCTTCGCCGGGAACTGCTGGTGGGCATCGACCCGATGGAAAATCCCGACGGCCGGGAGCGATTCCTGGCCTCGATGCAGCAGTGGGGCGGCGCCGTGCCCAACAGCGATGCCCAGAGCATCCACCACACCGGGGTATGGCCCTGGGGACGCACCAATCACTACTTGTTCGACCTCAACCGCGACTGGTTCATCCTCTCCCAGCCGGAAAGCCGTTCCCGGGTGCAGGCACTGCACGAATGGCATCCTCAACTGGTGGTCGATGCCCACGAGATGGGTTCCTTCGACACCTTTCTCTTCAACCCGGCGCGCGAACCGATCAACCACAATTACAGCCAGATCACCCTGAAATGGACCGAACGTATCGCAGCCGAGCAGGCCCGGGCCTTCGACCGCTACGGCTGGAGCTATTACACCCGCGAGTGGCTGGAAGACTGGTACCCCGGCTACGGCAGTTCCTATCCCTACCTGATCGGGGCAGTCGGGTTCATCTACGAACAGGCCAGCACCGAAGGGTCGGCGGTGCGCCGGCCTGACGGCACCCTGCTCACCTTCCGCGATGCAGTGCACCGCCAGTTTACCGGTTCCATCGCCAACCTCACCACCGCAGCAGAAAACCGGGAAGCGTTGCTGGGCGATTATTATCGCATGAAACAGGAAGCCCTCGCCGGCAGTTCCGGCGGAGTAGAGGCTTATTATATCCTTCCGGGAGAAAATCCCTCCCGGGCAGCCGAGCTGATCGGGAAGCTGCATTTCCAGGGCGTGGAGATCGAAGTCGCGGAGGCGGCATTCACGGCAAAGGCACTGCGCAGCTACCGGGAGCGCCGGCCGGCCGACCGGCAACTGCCCGCCGGCACTTATGTGATCCGCACCCGGCAGCCCTTGCGCCCGCTGATCGACGCCATCCTGGAGTTTGACCCGCGCATGACCAACAACTTTTTACGCTCCGAGCGGGAATCTCTGGAAAAAGGCGAAGGCACCCGCCTCTACGAGGTGAGCGGCTGGTCGATGCCCCTGGCCTATGGCGTAGAGACCTATACTGCCCGCTCTGCACCGGCTGTTAAAACCCGGCCCTTCACCGGGACGGAGGAGGCCCCGGCTTTGAGCCATCCCGGTCCAGCCTTTGGCTATTTGATCGATTATCAAGATGACAGCGGGGTGCAGGCGCTGCTGGCCTTGTTTGAAAAGGGCGCAAAAGTGCGCGTCGCCCGGAAGGCGTTCCGGATTGGCGGGCAGCGCTATGCGCCCGGCACCCTGCTGCTGCGCCGCAACGAGAACCCTGCCGATCTCCCGGAAATGATCCGCATCCTGGCGGACGACAGCCGCTGCCGGATTGCCGGAATCAACACTGCTCACAGCGAGGAGGGACCGGATCTCGGCGGCAACGATTTCGCCCTGCTGGAAGCGCCGCGCATCGCTATTTTGGCCGGACCGGACATCAGCTCCTACAATTTCGGTACGCTGTGGCACTTGCTCGATCAGAAATTGCGTACCCGCTTTTCCATTCTGGAGCAGCACAACTTCGGGCGCAGCGATCTGCGCGTTTACAATGTGCTGCTCCTGCCGGCATCATCGGATTATTCGCAAATTTTCGGCAAGGAGGGTACCCAAAAGCTGAAAGACTGGATCAACCAGGGCGGCACCCTGATCGGGATCGATGATGCTGCGGCATTCCTGTCCGATTCCGCCTCGGCGCTCAGCAAGGTCAAACAGCGCCGCCAGGCCCTGAAGGAGCTCGATCGCTATGCCGCGGCAGTGACGCTGGAGCAGGCCATCGGCCAGACGCCAATCGACAGCGTGGCGATCTGGGAAGGCATCCCGGCGGCGTCCGACGCGAAGAAGGGGGAAAAGAGCAAGAATGGCGAAACGGAAGAAACGGATCAGGAGAAATCCGCCTCACAGGAGCTGAAAGTTTTGCAGGAACTGGATGCCCGGCAGCGTATCTTCCGTCCCCGGGGCACGGTTTGCCGAATCATGCTGAATCCGGAGCACTGGCTCTGCTATGGGGCAGGCAGCGAGGTGCCGGCGATGATCGCCACCTCCTATGCTTTCCTTTCCCGCCCCCCGGTGGAAACGCCCGGCCGCTTTGCGAAAGCGGTGGACCTACGCCTCTCCGGCCTGCTCTGGCCGGAAGCGCGGGAACGCTGGGAGGATAGTGCCTACCTGACTCGTGAGGCCCTGGGCAAGGGACAGATCATCCTCTTTGCCGGCGAACCGAATTTTCGGGCCTATTTTCACGGCACCGCCCGGCTGCTGATTAATGCGCTCCTGCTGGGGCCGGGACTCGGGGCTCAGCCGCCGGGATGGTAAAGGCTCGATTGCACGCAGATTATAATGTGCTCAACCGATCAGCTCAAATCCCTTCTTCCGCACCTTCAGCAGGTTATACACTGTTTCTCCCTCAAAGCCGGTGGCCAACACCAGGGGAACCTTGCCCGGGGGAAGCAATCCCTTGCCGGGGAGCAGGCGGTGGGAATTACTGCTAATATAATTGATGATGAAAAGCACCGACATCCCCAGCGCCAGATAGGCCCCTGCGCCGGGATGCTGCTGGTAAATGGGATAGAGTTGCGCCAGGATGTCCAGCCGGGCATGTTGGAAGACCGGCATGAATTCCTCATATCCCGGCCAGTCCGGATCGTCCGGCGACCATACCGGCGCGCCGGTCAGGTAATATTCCAGCCGGCCGTTGCCTTCGAAGAGCCCGAAGTACAATGCCACGATATCTTTTGGAACCGGATCCTGACGGAGCAGTTTCATCAGCCACTGCTGAAACTGGCGGTAGCCTTCCCGCAAGTCCAATGCCGTCAGTAAGGCCGGATCGGATTCCGGGTATAATGCCGTCAGGTCTTTTCCCAGTCGCACCGCTGCCTGCGGTATAGGAACCGGTGCGGCGATCAGCGCTTTGATGGTTGCATTCACATGCACCTGCCTCAATAAATCTCGAATTTTGCCAGCCGGCCATCCAGCGCGCCATTGACCAGCGGTTTCTTCCAGGCCGGGCGCAGGCCGATGTTGCCGATCAGGGTGCGCTCGCCGAAATACACATAGGCCACCGACCCCTGACAGCGTTTTTTTAAGAAATCGCCGAAATCTTTATAAAGCCGGATAATCTCATCCTGCTTGCCGAGGCGCACCCCGTACGGCGGGTTACAAACGATCACCTGATTTTCCAGTTGCGGGAGCTTACGAAAATCCGCCACCCGCAGCTTCACCTGCTCGCCGTAGAGCAGGGCGCGGTGATTGGTCTTGGAGGCGGCAATCGCCTTATAGCTGCTGTCACTCCCCCCAATCAGCCCTTCCGGCAGCGGGCGGATTTTTTCGGCCGCCTCCAGTTGAATCTTCTCCCAGGTTTCCTGCTGATAATCTTCCAGGAACCGGAACCCGAAATCGTTGCGGTTGTAATTGGCCGGGAGGCGGCAGTAGGCCATCAGCGCCTCGCAAAGCAAGGTACCGGAGCCGCACATCGGGTCATAGAGCGGACGGGCACCGTCCCATTCGCTCAGGCGGATGATCGCCGCTGCCAGGGTTTCCTGCATCGGCGCTTCGATGGTCTTTTTGCGGTAGCCGCGCTTATGCAGCGATCCTCCGGAGGTATCCAGGCTGATCACCGCCCGGTCGTTTTCGATATGAAGATTCAGCCACACATCCGGATTATCAGTATCCACCGAAGGGCGGAATCGCTGATGATCGCGGAAATAATCGACAATCGCATCCTTCAGGCGCAGCGCCGCATAGCGCGAGTGGGTAATCTTGCTATGGGAGACATTGGCAAAAATCGCAAACGTATGCTTGTAGGAGAACAGGCGCTCCCAGGATAGCGCCTTTGCATGCTGATACAGTTGATCGGGATGGGTACATTTGAAGCTGGCCAGCGGCGCCAGTACCCGGGAGAACAGGCGCGAGCAGTAGTTGATCCGATACAACGCCGCCGGGTCTGCCTCGAAATAGAGCCCCCGGTAGGCCGGGCGGATATCAACCGCTCCCAACGCTTCCAGTTCTGCCGCACCCAGATCTTCCATTCCCCCGGCAATCTGACCAAAATAGCGCTGCTGCGCCTGATATTCGAACATAAAATTCCTGCTGTAAGATTCAAATTTCGACCGGGGAATGTACATCGAATAATCGATGGGTTCAAGCGTTCACTTTCATTCCCGCGTTTGGCGGTTGACTACCGGGGTGATGGGTGTTAGATTGGGTTGATGGGTTGATGGGTTGATGGGTTGATGGGTTGATGGGTTGATGGGTTGCTTTCTCCTCTATATATCAGCATCCCATTCATTTATCAACGAATCATGCTGCTAGCGAGGAATTAATTTGATGGATATTTATCTACTTCCGAAAAAACGCGATGGTTATCTGCTTTATTCGGAAGATTTCCAGGATCAAGCACTCATTCCGGAATCGGAAGCGCCGGATGGCAATGGCAGCGATTTGCCAACCGCCCCGGATAACGGTGGCAAGGCAAAGTTCCGCACCCGCCTTTGGGAAGGCCTGAAGGCGGGTTACCAGGCGGCGACCCGCGAACGCCGCCGGGCGGAGCAAATGCTGCAGGATGCGGGCGAGATGCCGGCGATCCGGGTGCATTTTTCCGATCATCTTACCAAAGCAGAGGCGAAAGCAATTTACCAGCAACTGATCGAAGGCCAGGTACGCAAGCACAAGCGCTGGATGATGGTCGACGGCGCCCTCCTGCCCCTGGGCGCGTTGTTCACCATCGTTCCCGGACCGAACCTGCTGCTGGCCTACCTGGCCTGGCGCACCCTGTCTCATTACAAACTGCAAAAAAAAGGCCGCCGGGCATTGGCAGATAATGGCATCGAGTACATTCCCGAGCCGCTGTTGCAGCAATTGACCCGCTTGCTGCGCAAGCGCTTTTGCTGGAACCGCAAGGGGAAGATCCGGCGCATTGGCCTGGGGTTGGAGCTGGAGCAGTTGGAGCAGGTTTACTAGCGAGGATAAGTAACTTTTTTATTGCACACAGATTTTCTTGGTGCAGCCTGCAGTCGCCACCAAATGGTAAATGTTTATTGCTCAGTGGTCAATGCTCATTGTAAAACACTTTGTTGCACCACAAAAGTTTGTTAAAAAAACAAAATTTTGGGCCGGTGTAGTACAGATTGAACTGATTTCCACAAATATTCGCTATCATTTTTATCGCCACACCATTCATGATGCGGTCATCAAAAATGACCAGCAAGCCAAACAAAAACAACTATTTAACCAAAGAATACGATCTAATTTTCATGACACAACGCTTTTCCCTTACCCATACGCCTCCTCCTGATAAGACACCTGCTTTCTGGTTTATCTTCCGCCAAAAAAATCTGCTGGTCAATTCCGAAAACACCGTCGAATTGCTGCCGCGGCTGCGCGGTCCGGAAGAACTGAGCCTGCATTTGCTGCGCCGTCAGTTTATCGGGAATTTTGCGGGCATCCCTTGTTACGCCGCCGAGGTGGCGGAGGATCAAGTTGCGCCGCCGTCCTATGAGTTCCGTTCATTGCGGGGGTTGCTGAGCCTCCTGGAAGAAGATCTGTTTTTTACTGCCGGGCGGGCGCTGCAGATCATTCACTGGGACCGCACCCACCAGTATTGCGGCCAATGCGGTGCGCCGACGGTGCAGGAGAATCATCAGCACAGCCGGCGCTGCTCTCGCTGTGGCCTGACCACTTTTCCCCGGCTTTCTCCGGCGGTGATCGTATTGGTAACCCGGGGAAGGGAAGTGCTGCTGGCGCGCTCCCCCCGATTCACGCCCGGGATGTACAGCACCCTGGCCGGCTTTGTTGAGCCGGGGGAAAGCCTGGAGGAATGTATTCACCGGGAAATCCGGGAAGAGGTCGGGGTGGAGGTGGCGAATCTTCGCTACTTCGGCAGCCAGCCCTGGCCCTTTCCCCACTCGCTGATGATCGGCTTTCATGCCGAATATGCCGGCGGCGATATTGTTGTCGATGGAGAAGAAATTGAGGCCGCCGGCTGGTTTCCCCTGATCAAACTGCCGCCGCTGCCTCCCCCGGGCAGCATTGCCCGGAAGCTGATCGAGGCCTATCTTAATAAGTATTCGTCGAATCAAACCAAAGGATAACCATGCGTCTTCTGATTTTAACCCTCATGCTAGTTTTTTTGACCACGGCTTACTCGACCCCGGACCGGCTGATCGTCGCCACCAAAGCAGCGGCGCCATTTTCGCTCAAGGGAACTGATCTGCAAAAATATACCGGTGAAAGCCAATAAACGCCGATCTGCCAGCAGACGTGTACCGTTGAATTCACAGCAGCATTATAGTAGCTTGTTGATCAATAAAGAAACCGGCGTATCAAACACGGGGATGTCCATGAAAGCAACTTATCGGGTGTTGACCCCGCAAGATCTTGACAATGGAGAGATTACCAGCCAGACGTTCGCATTGGAGGTCCTGACCGGCCTGTCGGAAAACCCCAAGCGGCTGCAGTCGAAATATTTTTACGACGACGAGGGATCCCGATTATTCCAGCAGATCATGGCCCTGCCGGAATATTACCTTACCCGCTGTGAGCGCGACATACTGACTCAGCGCCGGCAGGACATCGCCGGCCACATTGCCGCTCAGCCTTTTTTACTGGTGGAACTTGGCGCAGGCGACGGCCAGAAAACCCGCATCCTGATCGACCACTTCCTGCACCGCCGGCTGAGCTTCACTTATGTGCCGGTGGACATATCCGAAGGAGCGATGCAAACACTGACCACCACCCTTTCCCGGGAATTCCCCCAACTGGATGCCGATGGGGTTGTGGCGGAATACTTTGACGGGCTGAAGTGGCTGTCGGCGCAAACCGACCACCGCAAGTTAGTGCTGTTCCTGGGCTCGAACATCGGCAACTTCAACCGCCCCCAGGCAAAGCATTTTCTGCGCAGCCTCTGGAATTCCCTTAACGATGGCGACATCGTGCTGATCGGTTTCGACCTCAAAAAAGACATCGACCTGATGCTGAAGGCCTATAATGACAGCCGGGGTATTACCGCCGCTTTCAACTTCAATCTTCTGAAGCGGATTAATCGCGAGTTGGGAGGCGACTTTGACATTGGGAAATTTCGGTTTTATGCCAGCTACGACGTCTTTTCCGGCGCTATTGAAAGCTATCTGGTCAGCCTGGAGGCACAGACAGTGCCGATCAAAAGCATCGGACAGAGCTTCCGCTTCAAACCCTGGGAACCGATCCACATGGAATACTCCTACAAATTCCTGCCTTCTGACATCGAAGAACTCGCCCAGGAAACCGGATACACGATTCTCCAGCACCTGACCGATCCCCAGGGCTATTTCAGCGATTCAATCTGGCGGGTGAACAAGACTTGAGTTGATAGAAAAAACCGGGTATCTGGGTAGCTCGTCTTATGTAGCGGCACCTTTCAAAGTGCCGCTACATAAGGAAACGCGTTCATCCATTCCCAGAAGCTCACCAACTCATCACCCCCTCAGCAATCCAACAAAAAAAGGCCGGCGCTTTATCGCACCGGCCCTAACAGCTTTATGTTTCACGTGAAACCTCCCCAGCCTCCTCAAAATCAGCGACTTAGGGTTTCACGTGAAACTTTTTGATTTTCAATTTCCGCCTCACCCCACCGTTTCACGTGAAACACCCGGGCGCCGGCGCTGGGCTTTTTCGACGTAGACCATCACGATGGCCAGGTCGCTCTGGCGCACCCCGGAGATGCGCGCAGCTTGCCCGATCGACACCGGGCGCACCTGCTGGAGCTTTTCCCGCCCTTCCGTTGAGAGGGAGCCAATCGCCTGATAATCGATCCACTCCGGAATGGGATTGTTTTCCATACGTTTGAATTTGTCAACCAGCGCCTGCTGCCGCTTCAGGAAGCCGTCGTATTTAACGGCGAAAGCGACCTCGGTGAGGCTCTCCGGGGCATAACCATTGAGCCCATCCGGCACCACTTCCGGCAGCAGTTCTTCCAGGCTCACTTCCGGGCGCTTCAGCAATTGGGGCAGGGGAGTGGCGAAATCGATCTCGGAGCTGCCTTTCCCACGGGCGTAGGCGTTAAAGATTGCCGGGGGTACCGAAAGTTTGTCGATACGGGCAGACAGCTCGGCAATCTCCTCCCGGCGCCGCGCGACCCGCTCATAAACCCGCTCCGGCAACAATCCGATGCGATGCCCGGCATCCATCAGGCGCAGATCGGCGTTGTCGTGGCGCAGCAACAGCCGGAACTCCGCCCGGGAGGTGAACATGCGGTAGGGCTCCAGGATGGTCTTATTGATCAGATCATCGATCAACACCGCGATATACGCTTCGGAGCGATCCAGTATCAGCGGCGGGCGTTCTGCCAGCTTCTGGGCGGCGTTGATCCCGGCCATCAATCCCTGGGCGGCGGCTTCCTCGTAGCCGGAGGTGCCGTTGATTTGCCCGGCGAAGAACAGGTTCTCGACCAACTTGGTCTCCAGCGTGGCGTGGAGTTGGTAGGAAGGGAAAAAATCATACTCCACCGCGTAGCCGAGGCGAATAATCTGAGCCCCTTCCAAACCCTCGACAGTGCGGATCGCTTTCTCCTGCACATCGGCGGGCAGACTGGTGGAAAAACCGTTCACGTATACTTCCGGATTGTCAAACCCTTCCGGCTCCAGGAAGATCTGGTGTCGATCCTTATCGGCAAATCGCACCACCTTGTCCTCGATCGACGGGCAGTAGCGCGGCCCCATCCCGGTGATCACCCCGGTGTACATCGGCGAGCGGTCGAGGCCGGTTTTCAGCGAATCGTGAGTGGCGGCATTGGTATAGGTGATGTAGCAGCTCAGCTGCGGACGCTCGATCGCTTTCGTGGTAAACGAAAATGGCATCGGCGGGTTGTCCGGCTGCTGCTCTTCGATCCGGCTGAAGTCGATGCTGTCGATATGGATTCGCGGCGGCGTGCCGGTTTTCAGGCGGCCGGTGGTGAAGCCGAGATCCTTGAGATTCTCCGTCAACCCCTTCACCGCCTGTTCCCCCGCCCGGCCGCTTTCCATATTGTTGAGGCCGATATGGATCCGCCCATTGAGAAAGGTGCCGCAGGTCAGGATCAGGCTACGGCAGGGAATGCGGCTGCCGTCTTCCAGCAGCGCGGCGTTTACCTTGCCGTCACGCACCTGCAACCCGCTCACCGAGCCGGCGATCACATCCAGATGCTCCTGCCCGAAGATTCGCCGCTGAGCTTCCTGCATGTAGGCGATACGGTCGGCCTGGGCGCGCGGCGACCATACCGCCGGGCCTTTCGACTTATTGAGCATCTTGAAGTGGATGCCGGTGGCATCGATGATCTTGCCCATCTCTCCGCCCAGGGCATCGATCTCCCGCACCAGGTGACCTTTGGCCAGGCCGCCGATGGCCGGATTACAGGACATCTTGCCGATGGTATCCTTTTTCAGGGTCACCAGAGCGGTTTTGAAGCCCAGGCGCGCGGTTGCCAGGGCCGCCTCGATACCGGCATGGCCTCCTCCGGCAATGACCACGTCATATCTATTCATGATGGTTATCCTCGTAAATCGTTTCACGTGAAACACTTACTTGCCGATGCAAAAGTTGGCAAATATGTGGTTAAGCACATCCTCGGAAGTGGTTTCCCCGGTGATCTCGCCCAGGCTGTCGAGGGCCAGGCGAACGTCCACCGCCAGGATCTCTTCACTGGCGCGGAGATCGACGGCTTCCAGGGCATTGCGCAGCGCCGTGATGGTGCCCTCCAGGGCGCGCTTGTGGCGGGCGCTGGTCACCACCACTTCTTCCGATTCGATGCTGCTATCGCGGAAGATCTCATTTTTGATGGCCTGTTTCAAGCCGTCGATTCCCTCGCCGGTCCTGGCCGAGATTGCCACCAGGGGCAGATTTAACTCGCCCAATGCTGCCACGGCCGAAGCGCTTTGCCCGAGATCGGCTTTGTTTTGCACCAGCACAAAATTCACATCCGCACCATGCTGCTTGATGATCTCCAGCAGGGCCCGGTCGTCCGCTTCGAGTTCGCGCTGGCTCTCGAATACGGCCAGGGCAACATCGGCGCTCTCCAACTGCTTCAGAGCCCGCTCTACCCCGATTGCTTCCACCAGGTCCTCCGTGTGGCGAATACCGGCGGTATCGACCGCCTGCACCGCCAATCCATCCAGCTCCAGACTGGCCTCGATGTAATCGCGGGTGGTGCCGGGAATCTCGCTGACAATCGCCCGGTCGCGCTGCAGCAGGGCGTTTAGCAGACTCGACTTACCCACATTGGGTTTGCCGAGTATCAATAGCTTGATCCCCTCCTGGAGCAGACGGCCGTAATCGTAGGTATCTAACAAACGCTCGATTTGCGCGATGGTTTCCGTGAGGCGAATTTTCAGTTCGTCCAGGGGGAGCACTTCGATCTCCTCCTCGGAAAAATCCAGACTGATCTCGATCAGGGCAAGAAAGCCGAGAATCTGTTCCCGGATGGCGAAGATCCGCTCCGAGAGTCGTCCCTCCAGGTGACGCAGCGACTGGGTCAGGCTCTGCCGGGAGCGGGCGTTGATAATGCCGGCGACCGCCTCCGCCTGGGAGGTCCATCTTGCCGTTCATGAAAGCACGGAAGGTGAACTCCCCCGGCTCCGCCACCCGGGCGCCGCGGTGTACGATTTCGCCAATGATCCGCTCGATGATCAGCGGATTGCAGTGACAACTGATCTCGACCAGATCTTCGCCGGTATAGGATGCCGGCGCTTTGAAATAAGTGGTCACCACCTGATCGACCGCCGCTCCGGACCCCGCGGCGCAGAACTCGTTGAATCGGGCCCGCCGGGCATCGTCAGCGTCAAGCGTTTTTTTCAAAAGGGGGTTGATCAGGGTTAAGCAGGCGCGGCCGCTAACCCTGATAATAGCAATGGCGCCGCTCCCCAGCGGGGAAGACAGCGCCACAATGATGTCTTCTTCCGGTAAATACTTCATAAAGAACCGCCGTAGAAACGGCTGATGATTGTTTTAATGTAAATGGGTGAATGGGGGGATGAGTGGATGGGGCGATGGGCGGATGAGTTATTAAGGAAGTTGCTCGCGCGAGATCCGTTTTTACCCATTCACCCATTTACCCATTCACCCATTTGCATCATTTCTTCTTCCGGCTGCGCGCCTTACTTTTGCCGGGGGCTTCAGGCTTGCGAGACTTAGCCGCGGCCGGCTTCACGGCCTTGCCGTTGCTGGTCTGTGCGGCTGCGCTCTTCTTTTTGATCATCTTGGTCTGAACCATGCTGAGCAGGTTAAAAACCGCATAATAAAGATTCAACCCCGAGGGCAGCGAATAAAAGACGAAGATCAGGAAAACCGGCATAAAATAAACCAGGGCTTTCTGTTTCGGATCGGTCATGGTCATTTTCGACTGCCAGATCATGGTCAGGCCCATCAGGAACGGTAAGACGCTGAGATGATCGCCGATGACCGGAAGCGAAAAGCCCAGGGGCAGCATATCCGGCCGGGAAAGATCGTGAATCCACAGCGCAAACGGCTCCCCGCGCAACTGGATGGTGGAGCGGAACACGATAAAGAGCGCGAACAACAGCGGCATCTGCAGCAACATCGGCAGGCAACCTCCCAGTGGATTGACCCCTCTTTCTTTATAGAGCTTCATGGTCTCGCGCTGCATCCGTTGCGGATCATTCTTGTATTTCTCTTTCAGCTCCGTCATCAGCGGCTGCAACTCCTGCATGTGGCTCATCGATTCGTAGCTCTTCTTGGTCAGAGGATGCAACAGCAGCTTGATCAGGATTGAAAAGATAATGATCACCAGGCCGTAGTTGGGAATAAAGGTGCGGAGAAACTTAAACGAAGGCAGCACGATCCAGCGGCTGATCGGGCGGAAGATGCCTTCATACCAGTCCTTGTTCATCACCAGATTTTCCAGGTCCACTCCGTAGGGAGAAAGGGTGGAAATGTCCATCGGCCCCATGTAAACCGTAAAGGTATCCTGGCTGACTCCGCTCCGGTTGGGCGGAAAGGGCACCCCTAGCTTCGTGGTATAAGTTTTGGTGGTCACTTCGCCCACCTTGCCGGGATAGCCGGAAAGCGCTACCGTCAGATTCTCCCGCTGGTGCGGGATGATCGCGGCGAGGAAATATTTGGTGCGGATCGCGGTCCAGGAGGTCGTGCTGCCGGGAGGAAAGACTTCTTCCGGCTCATCGGAGATGTTGAGCTTTTCCAATTCGCCGTTCTGGTAGGCATAGGCAATGGCATAGCTGTAATCGTCCGTCAGGTTTTCTTCCGTCGCTTTCAGCCCGTTCTCCCATTTCAGGGAATACCAACTGTTGTCGATGTAGTCGCGCAGATTTTCGAAACGAATCACCAGATCA
Source organism: Calditrichia bacterium (assembly GCA_020635015.1). Taxonomy (GTDB): domain Bacteria; phylum Calditrichota; class Calditrichia; order RBG-13-44-9; family J075; genus JACKAP01. The sequence goes on from JACKAP010000007.1 coordinate 121,992, forward strand.
ACCGCGTAACGGTCGTAATAAAAAATATACTTTTGAACGATCCGGCCGTTTTCCACCGGCAGGTAAAATTCGATTTCCCGGGTCGGATTTGCCTCGTCAAGGGTAATGGTGGTGCCGTCGAGCAAATCCGTAAACATGGTATGCTTCGCCAATTCCACCGGCTTGCCGTTACGGTCGACAATCTCCACATCCAGACCGTTGGTCACCTCATCGAGGTTTGGCTGCCCGGTCAGCAGCACTTCGTTGCCCAGCACCAGGTTCACCTTGCCGCGGTCTTTTCCGTCGGCATGAAATTCGTATTTCTTCAATGTCCATTCAACCAACCGGGCGCCGGCGGCATTGGTGATCGTGGCTTTCAGAAATTGATTTTCCACGTGAATCTGCTTGATGGTGGAATCGGAGCGAATATCCCCGTTGCGGGACGGCGGCAGGCGGCAACTTCGGGAGCCGGTTCGGCGGCGATTTCCGTTTCGGCAACCAGATCCGGCCGGGGGGTCTGTTCGCTGTCCGGCGTGGTGCCGGCCGCAGAATCCGGCCGCGCTTCCGACTGACGAATTTGCTCCGGGGGCATTTCCGGCTGGCTGATCCATAACCAGACGAAGGTCAGGAGTACAATTAGAATGATACCGGTGGTTGTGTTCTTATCCATTGCGAATACTAATCCTCGGTTAATTTTTCAGGAACCGGATCCACTCCGCCCTCATGAAAGGGGTGACACTTGCTGATCCGTTTAAGCGCCAGCCAACCGCCGCGAAAAACACCGTGACGGGAAACCGCTTCGATTGCGTAGTGGGAACAGGTGGGATAAAATCGGCAGGACGGTGGGAACAGCGGCGATATCAAATTCTGATACAGCCGGATAACGGCGATAATTAAAAATTTCATCGTTGTTGTACCATTTGGCCGATTTCGCGCTCCAACCCGGCATAGTCAGCATTGAGCCGCTTGATCAGAAAAATCACTTTTTTACCACTGAACCAGGTAGGGTTTTTGCGGTAAATTTCGCGAATCAGCCGTTTCATTTTGTTCCGCTGATATGCCTTGCCGATCCGTTTCGGGGTTAAAACCGCAACCCCGATCTCGGATGCGGTTCTGAGGTAAAGATTCACTGTCGGCCCGGAGATTTTTTTTCCCCGGGACAGCAGGTATTTGATATCCCCGGACTTTTTGATCATGATTGAGCGGGGAAGTTTAAAACGCTTCGCGGGGCGATTATCCACTGACCGTTAATCTTTTTCGCCCCCGGGCACGGCGTGCCGCGATTACCTTGCGGCCGTTCTTGCTGGCCATGCGAGCCCGGAAACCGTGCTTGTTGCGGCGCTTCCGGTTATGCGGTTGAAAAGTTCTTTTCATCTTTATTCCTCCAATCGATTATTATTGTCGAGCCGATAAATAAAGCAAAAAAAATACGCTATGTCAATGGATTTAGCGCAATTTTCCCAGGATAGCGGGGACATTAAGGCCGAATGGCACGCAGATTCCGCAGATTTGACAGATTTTCACAAAAATTCTGAATCAGCCGGTTTTCGGTGAATATATATATAAATGAAGGGGACAATCATGATCCCTTACCGCATTGTCATATTTTTGGAGGCGAATGTTGAGAGAAAAAGCATTGCTTTATCTGGAAAAACGGGGTAATATTTACTTCCAACACAAATGCAGAGGCGGTTTCATGGGGCAGACGGTATCATTCATCATTCAGAAAGGCGGATGCGGCAAAACCACCGCCACCGCCAATACCGCCAGCTATCTGGCCCTCCAGGGATACAGAGTGCTGGCAATCGACATGGACCCGCAGGGCAATCTTACTCAGCATTTCGGATACGACACCGACAACCTCGCCTATTCCCTGGTGCATCTCTTTACCGAAAAAAACAGCTTCGAGGAAGTGGTGCTCAAGCGGGATGAACACCTGCATATTCTCCCCAATAATATCGAGATGACCTCGGTGGAGTTTTCGCTCTATAAATCCTTCTCCCGTGAATACATCCTCCGCGATGTGCTGGCCCCGGTGAGCAACGAGTACGATTTTATTCTGATCGATTGCCCGCCGAACCTGGGAATCCTTTCGGTCAACGCCCTGGTGGCCAGCACCGAGTTCATCCTGGTGGTCTCCCCGGAGTTTTTCCCGATGCGGGCCATTAAGCCGCTTTACGAAACTTATTTGATGGTCAAGAGCAAACTCAACCGCACCCTCAAGTTCAAGGGAGTGGTGATGAGCATGTGCGATTTCCGCACCCGCCATGCTCAGGAAGTGCGCAAAATTCTCGAAAAGAACTTTCCCCATAAATTATACAAATCCTACATTCGCAACAGCGTCTCCCTGAAGGAAGCCTCCTCGCACGGCAAGAGCATCTTTGAATACGACGCCGCTTCTACCGGAGCCTTCGATTATCAGAATTTTGTGGAAGAATTTTTGCGCGACCATGCCGGTGCGCGCCAGAAAAAAGCTTTCTACGAAGCGCATTTTCATCAACTTCCCGCTCATGAGCAGGAAGAGATAATCCAGTTCGCTATGCAGAATCTCTCCAATTATAACCGCAGTCGCCTGGATTATCTCGAGGAGGAGCCGATCCTGAGAGAAGCTCTGCTCATTGAGCGCAATAAAATCCTGGAAAAACTGTTCCCATACCGCGAACACTCAACCGCAAATCAGCGCCCATGAAGGTTCTTGCGCTTGTCTCGCTACTGGCGATCTGGATTCAACCGCTCTATGGAGGATTCGACTATCCGGCATACAGCGCTCGGAATGCCGGGCTGGGTAACAGCTACCTGGCCGGCGGGGAGATCCGCGACGGTTTTTTGCTCAATCCGGCGCTATCGGCACTGAGCACGGGAAGCTATGCTGCGCTTAATTATGCGAACCTGTACGGAATGAGCGAATTGCAGTTTGCCAATGGAATTGCCCTCCTTCCTTATAACCGCGGCAGCATCGGACTGGCAGTGCAAACGCTTGGCAGCGGGATCTATCGCGAAAGCCAGCTAACAATAAACACCGCTAAAGCATTTTATAACAGACACTTATCTATTGGAATTTCATTACATTACTATCATGTCACGGCCGAAGGTTATGCGCAGACTGCTTCCTGGGGACTCGATGCCGGATTTCGTTACCGGATCCAGGATCGTTTATATATTGCCGGAACCCTGAGCAACATCAACCAACCGGGTTTATATGGTCATGCAGAGGAGATTCCCCAGATTGCTGAGGCGGGTGTTGCCTACGTGCCTCCCGGAAATATCCGCTTACCTGGCGGTTCGGAAAGATAGCTGGCATGCCCCGGAAATTTCTCTGGGCGCATCCTGCCGGATTTATGAACAGCTGGAAATTTTAAGCGGCTATTCTTCCGCCTCGGCAATGCCGTCGCTGGGCATCGTGCTGGATGCCTTCGGCGTGGAGGCCAGCTATGCCGTACAACACCATTTTGACCTGGGGCCGACCCACTACATCGGGCTGGCCTTTCATCCCCGTTCATAACTGAATCGATCTGATGGCTTCGACAGGTATGCGTCAAATTTTTCTGACCTTTCTGCTGCTGGCGGTTCCGCTGGCGGCGCAAAAGGATTCTCCTTCTGCCGCCGATAACCAGCGTAAACTGCAGCAGATCCGCCGGGAGATTGCCGACCTGCAGACACAACTGGAAAAATCGGCCTCTTCGCTGAAGTCCTATCTGGCGGATCTGAAAATTATCGACCAGCAGACCAGCCTGCAGCAGGAGGCGCTGCGAGTGCTGCGCGGGGAGATCGAGCGGAACAAGCACGAGATCGTCTCCCTCACCGGACAAATCGCCACCCTGGAAAATCAGATTGCTTCGCTGAAAGCAATTTTCAAGAAACAAATCCTGTTCAGCTACAAATACCAGCGGGGCAGCGAGTTGGAGTGGATCCTGGGAGCGGAGAACATGAACCAGGCGCTGCTGCGCTACCGCTATTTTCAGACCATTTCGGAAAACGTCCGAAGGATCTATCAGCGCCTGCAGGAAAAGCATCAGACCCTGAACGCGCTCCAGGATAAACGCGGCCGGGAACTGGTCCGGCAGGAATCTCTGGCCGGCGAGAAGCTCAGCGAGCAGAACGCTCTGCAGGAAAAGAAGGTTCAGCGGGAAGCCTATGTCAAGCGCGTTTCCGCCAATCAATCCCTGCTGGAAAGCGCCCTGAGAGAAAAGCAGGAAAGTTATGAAAAACTAAAAGGCTTAATCGGCAACCTGGAACGCGATAAAGGACAGAGAGTGCTGGAACCGCAACAACAGATCGAATGGGACAAAATCAAAGGCAATTTTGCCGCGCAGAAGCGAAAGCTGAACTGGCCGGTGCGGGGGAAAGTGGTACATCCCTTCGGTAAGTATAAAAATCCCCGGTTGAAGACGGTGCTGCTGAACAATGGAATCGACATTGCGGCGGAGAAAGGCACCGAAGTGAGCTGTGTCTTTTCCGGCGTGGTCAGCGTCATTACCTACATGAGCGGTTTTGGTAATACCATCATCCTGGATCATAATAACGGCTACTATACCGTTTATGCCCACCTGGATGAAATTTTCGTAAAGAAGTTCCAGATTGTGGACGCCGGGGCGGTCATCGGCACGGTAGGCGATTCCGGCTCTCTGGAAGGGGCGATGCTGCATTTCGAGATTTATGCCAATAATCAGGCGCAGAATCCGGTCATCTGGTTGAGGAAATAGTTGATGGGATAATGGGTTAATGGGATATAAAGGGAATTGCTCGCGCGATGTCCGTTTTTTCCCATTAACCCATTATCCCATTAGCTCAAAATAATCTTCGAATTGAATTTAACTGCAAAAATTGATATGCTTCAACAGCTTAACTTCCGGAGGTTATCATGAAATTTCATCCAGGGCATTTTGTGGCGTTGTTTGGCGGTGCCTGTGCCGGTTCCGAAGCGGCTTTCCAATTGGCAAATCGCGGCATCTACGTAGCGGTTTTTGATCAGCAGGCCTTGCCATACGGAAAAATTGAGGACGGGCTGCCCAAATGGCACGTCAAGCTGCGCGATAAGGAAGAAGCCAAGATCGACCAAAAGCTTTCCCACCCAAACATTTTTTACGTTCCCCAGACCAAATTGGGCCGGGATCTCCAGTTTGAGGACATCGTACAGCATTGGGGATTCAGCGCGGTGCTGCTGGCCAGCGGGGCCTGGCGCGACCGCCCCCTGCCGGTAAACGGGGCCGATGACTATCTGGAGAAAGGGCTGTATTATCAGAATCCGTTCGTGGAGTGGTTCAATCACAATCATGAGCCGGATTATCATCATTATGCATATGATGTGGCGGATGGCGCGATCGTAGTGGGGGGCGGGCTGGCTTCCATCGATGTGGTGAAGATCCTGATGCTGGAGAGTACGGTGCGGGCACTGGCGAAGCGCGGCATTACCACCAATGTGTTGAAACTGGAGCATCGGGGCATCCCCGCCGCCCTGGCGGAGTTCGGCGTCAATTTTTCCGATCTGGGCCTGAAGGGATGCACGCTTTATTACCGCCGCCGCAATATCGATATGCCGCTGAGTTCGATCCCGGAAGGAGCCGATGCCGACAAACTGGCCAAGGCTCAGCAGGTGCGGGAAAAAATTCTCACCCTGGCGCGGGAAAAATTTTGCTTTCATTTCCAGGAGTGCTGTAAGCCGGTGGGTACCATCGTGGAGAATAGCCGCCTGAACGGCTGGTATTTCAAAAAACCCGCATCGCCGAGGGGCGGGTGCAGTCGCTGCCCGGCACGGAGTTCGAAGTGCGCAGCCCGCTGGTCATCTCCTCCATCGGCAGCATTCCGGAGCCGATCCCCGGCATCCCCAGCAAAGGAGAGCTTTTTACCATCTCCAATGAGGATACCGGGCAACTGGACGGCTACGAGCATGTCTTTGCCCTGGGAAATGCCGTCACCGGGAGAGGCAACATCCGCGAATCCGAATTACACTCCCGTAAAGTGATCCATCACGTGATGGACCATTATCTCGGTTGGGGCGAGGCCGACTACCAACGCGCGGAGGCGGATGGCTGGGATGCCGTCAACCGCCCCAACATGCTGAGCGAATCGCAAGTGCAGTCGCTCTACCAGCGGGTAGAAGCGATGCAACGCCGCGTCGGGTATGACGGCGATTATACCAGTTGGAGCGATCGGCATCAACCGGTGCGGCTGGAAAATATGCTGGGAGAGAATGGGAATTGATTGACAACCTTATGAATCAAGTTTATTAAAGTTCGGTATTAACCATTGGTTGTTGGCCGTTGGTTATTGGCAAAGCACTGTTTTAACCAATAACCAACGGCCAACAACCAATGGCGATTTCAAAAATGAAAGAACTTAGTTCACAATGTATTACTCGTTATAAAAATTCTCAAGCATTCTGGTAAACCCGGGCAAACACATCGGCAAACTGTTCCAGGGAAGTTGGGGTGGTATTTTCTTTATCCCGTTTCATCACCGCCACGCCGAATCGGTTATTAATCGCTTTGTACATCTCGAGATAGCCGTCGGTAACACTGGCGGAAATGCCCATCTCCAGCATCGCTTCCCGGGCTTGATCATAGGGAAACGTCACATAGGCCAGATCCGGTTTGCCGATCGCCTTGCCGAGAATTTGGGTCACTTCCTCCATGTTCAGATCCCGCTCTCCCAGCAGTTCCTGCACCGAATTGCCGGAGAAGTCCAGCGCCAGCAGGCGTTTGGCGGCATAATTGGCGACATCCACGGAGGCGATCATGGGGATCTTGACGTCCGCATTTGCCGGCGAGCCGTTAACGCCCATGTTCTTGATGATGTTGATGCCGGTGAACAGATTCTCCATGAAATAAGTGGGGCGTAAGTGCAGCACGTTCGCCTCCAGTTGGTTGAGGCGCTGCTCCTGGTCATACAACCCGGCAATCGGCCCGGTGCCTTTGGGAAGATGCGCGCCGAGGCTGCTCAGGTTCACCACGTGTTTGACACTATTTTGCATCAGCGCCTGGGCGATCTTCTTACCGATATCGTTTTGATAAGCCCGGAAATTGGAGGCTCCCAGGTGCGGGGGAATCAGCACGTATGCGGCAGTTGCCCCGGCGAAAGCGCTATTCAGATACGCCTGATCGCTCATATCCCCGACCGCCGCCACTGCGCCTTTCTCCACCAGCGGCTGCAGCTTTTCCGCGCTGCGGCCGAGCACTTTCACTTGCTTTCCGGCGGCCAGCAGCTTTTCCGCGATGACCCGCCCGGTATTTCCCGATGCTCCGGTGATGACATACATTTTATATACTCCTTTCTATGATCCGTTCTCAATTTTTAGTTCCTTAGGGTGTGTTATCCAAGTAGTTTGTAGCGCTGTAGCAAAAGCATCTTGATGCCACAGGCTCACTTTCCAATAACGCTGGCATCCGGTTGAAGTTCATCACAACAAAAGATTTTCGATTGCATTTAAGCTCCCGATCGTTATATTAACTTCCATTATACAGCGTAATCCTGCTTTTGTCAAGTCAGCGTTCGGAAGTAACCCATGTACCAACGAGACTACATTATGCGCCTGATCGAGCAGTTCGGACAGGCATTGCAGCGCATCCTCGGCGTGAAGGAAGCGAAACAGTTCGATGCCGCGCTGCATGAGATCAGCCAGGCCGGCAAAACTTTGCTGGGTTTGGACATGACCCTGCTCCGTGCGCTGGACGACCGGCAGATCGTTGACTTTCTCACTACCTCCGACGGTCTCGACAGCGGCCGCTGCCTGGTGACGGCCGAGCTGTTTCTCCAAGAGGGCGAAATTACCGCCCTGCTCGGGGAAGCGGAAGAGAGCATCCGGAATTATAGCAAATCACTTAGCCTATTTCTCAGCGCCCTGGACGAGAATAAACAACTGCATAATGAAACATATTTTTCCAAAGTAGAGGACCTGAGAAAGCGGCTCAGCGCGTTTCCGCTTCCGGGGCATGTGACCTTCAAACTATATCGTTATTCCGAGCAGCTCGGCTATTATGCCAAAGCCGAAGATCTGCTCTTCGCCCTCCTGGCGATTGGGTATCCCGGCATTACTGAAGAAGGCCGGGCCTTCTTTGTGCGGCTGCTGGCCCTGAGCGATGCGGCATTGCAGCAAGGAAACCTGCCCCGCACTGAGGTGTTGGAAGGGCAGGCGGATTTCGAAAAACGGCTGCTCGCAGCAAAAGCTTGAATTGTGTTCTATTTTTTACTGACCCGACTTTTTGCCGTATAGGTTGATGGTGAATGAGTTGATGGGTGTATGGGTTAAAAACACGCCACTGTGATAGTCCGTCCGTTTTTCCCCATCAACCCATTCACCCATCAACCCATTCACCAAAACCATCTAACCAAGAGGCACCAATGAGCCAAACATCTTCCCTGAGCTGGGATGAGTATTTCATGGGTATCGCCATCTTTACCTCCCTGCGCTCCAAGGACCCCAGCAGCAAGGTGGGAGCGGTGATCGTCAACGATGAGAATCACATCATCGGCACCGGATATAACGGTTTTATTGCCGGGGTCGATGAAACCCTGTTCAGTTGGGAGCGGGAAGGAGAGTGGATTCATACCAAGTATCCCTATGTGGTGCATGCCGAGGCCAACGCCATCCTCAGCGCCACCACCAGCGATCTGCGCCATTGCCGGATTTACGCGACGCTTTTCCCCTGCAACGAATGCGCCAAGCAGATCGCCCAAAAGAAGATCCGGGAAGTGGTCTACCTCTCCGATAAATATCGCGGGCAGGATTTTCACACCGCCTCCGAATTGATTTTTAAATCGACCGCCACCCAGGTGCGCAAACTGGAGATGCCCCCGCTGCTGGACCTGCTGAAAAAATTCGAGCAGTATATCCCATTGGGAGGCAACCGTAATACCTAAACGACTCTTTTGCCACAGAGGCACAGAGGCCACAGAGAACTGACCACTGATCGTTGTATCAACTCTGTGTTCTCTGTGACTCTGTGGCAAAAGTTTTTCAGCGAAATTCGTGCTCGCATGATAGAACTTGCAAATATAATTACAAATCCGTAGTTTTCTCCCCGATACCGATATCAAGCGACATCATCGACAAAACAGAAGGAACATCATCATGGTCGACCACCTTGCTCTGGACATCGAAACCGTTCCGGCAGCAGATTTAGCGGATTACAGCGAGACTGTGCAGGAGAAAATTCAGCAGAAAATCGAGCGCCAGCAGGAGCGCAATCCAGATTTTGACTACCGCTATTTTGCCAGCATCCACGGCGACTTCGGCAAGATCGTCTGTCTTTCCATGGGGTATATTCATCCCGGGGGAAAGATCAAACTAAAATCGCTTCACGGGCATGATGAATCCCAATTACTCAATGAATTCAACGAGGTGATACGGAGCATCAATGGGATTTTCATCCATTATAACGGTCTCAATTTCGATATTCCCTTTATACTCCAGCGCATGGCCCACCACGGAATCCGCCTTACCAACGAGCGCTTCCGCAACCTGGCCCGCTTCCGCAGCGAGCCGCACTTCGACCTGATGCAGCAGTATTACAACTGGGATATGCAGAAGGTGCTCTCCCTGGGCATCCTGGCGGAGCTGCATGGCATTCCCAGCCCAAAAGAGGACCTGAGCGGCGACAAGGTGTACGATGCTTATGTGAATAACGAATGGGAGCGGATCGTACGCTACTGCGAGTTTGATGTCGCCACCACCCTGAACTTATGGAACAAGGTCTACCGCTACGAGCCGGTGATCGGCGAATCCAACTATGACTTCAGCGGGGCCGGCCGGAAATAAATCATGCGTATTCTGCTGAAGGTGCTGCTGATCCTCCTGCTTTTCTGGGCTCGCTGTTCGGGCTGGTGGTTTTGCTGGGAGGTGGTTACGGAGCGAAGCCCGGTCTGCCCCTCCATCTGATCGAGCGAACCTCACCCCTGATCTTCGCCCACCGCGGTGCGGTTGATCCGGCGCCGGAGAACAGCGCCGCCGCCCTGCGGCAGGCCCGGGAGCGACATTATCCGGCGGTGGAGCTCGATATACAGATCAGCCGTGATAATCACTTCTTCCTATTCCACGACCGTACCACCGACCGCCTCCTGGGCACCCCCGGCCACGCTTCACGGATGGATTTTTCCGATTTACAGCAGCATGATATCCGGCAGAACGGCCAGCCGACGGCGGCAAAGGTGATCACGCTTGCGCAGGCGGTGGGCGACTTTGGGGACGATTTCATTTTTTATCTCGATGTGAAACGCTACAGCGACAAGGACCTGGTGCAGATCGCCGAGCGGCTCGACCGGTTCCTCGGGCAGCACGATCTTTATGACCGGGTGATCGTTTCCAGCGCGCACTTCCTGTTTACCTCCTACCTGGAATACCGTTATCCCCGAATCATTACCTGCCTGGAAGGACTGAAGCCTCCCTCCCATCATTTTTTTTCCCTGATTCCCCGCGGGTTTCGCCCGGACTTTATCGCCACCTTTCACCATCAGATCGATGATGATTACGCCGCCTGGTTGAAGTCTTCCGGTATGCTGCCGCGCTACATCGCTTTCACGGTGAAGGATAGCACCGAGTTGGCAAAGATCCGCCATTGGGGCATCGACAAATTCATCGCCGATGACGGAGCATATTTGGATGGTTTGTTGAATTCGGCCCACGCACCGTAGGGTAGGGTCGCGACCCTACCCGGTCGAGTCGCGATCCTATCCGGTCGAGTCGCGATCCTGCCCGGTCGAGTCGCGATCCTATCCGGTCGAGTCGCGACTCGACCCTACATTGTGCGCATTCAGGTAAATTCGTGGCAAAAAAATCCGTGTGCATCCCGCCCATCCGTGGCGAAATCATCATTTCACCAATTGCCGATCAATCAGCCACTGGGTGGTCTGGAGCATCGATTCGGCATAAACTTTCATCTCCCGGGCCAGTTGCGGATGCTCGGCAAGATAATCGCGGCGATCTTTTTCCCGGTAGCGGTAGAGCGACTCGCCCCCATTGCTGCGCCATACCCAGAAATATTCCCGGTTGAGGCAGCCCAGTTTGTCGTCGGCGCTGAAATAGATAAAGGGGCGGGTTTCCCGGAAGAGGTCGATTCCCAACGTATTGTTGACATAAGGCAGGTTGAGCAATCCCATAAGGGTCGGATAAACATCGATTTGCCCGCCCAGGGCATCGACTTGCTGCGCTTCCTCCAATCCGCCCGGCATGTGAATGATCAGGGGGATGTGATGGTAGGAAAGCGACATGTCGTAAACCGGGGCGATGTTGGTGCCGTGGTCGGCCAGAAACAGGAAGATGGTATTCTGATACCACGGCTCGCGGGACACCGCGCGGAGAAACTGACCGATCGACCAGTCGGCATATTCCACGATCTGCTGCTTGATATCCCCGCTGCGCGGCCGGAAGGAAATGCCCTCCGGGATCACGTACGGGCCGTGATCGCTGGCGGTCAGGTACACCGCCAGGAACGGGGCATCGCTTTGGGCAAGGCGTTCCAGGTAAGGCAGGGAAAATTGCAGCATGAAGTGATCCGGCACCCCCAGGGCGGTCAGCACCTGGTCTGCCGGATAGTCCTTCTGGCTGACAATCTGCTGAAACCCGTTATAGCTTAAAAAGCCCCCCATATTATCGAACTGTTCATCGTGGGTGCTGAAGAAGATGCTCCGGTAGCCATGCCGGGAAAGACTGCGCGCCAGGCCGCTGAAGGGCTGCATGCTTTCGGTGGTCTTCATGGAATGTTTGCCCAGCAGCGCCGGAAAGCCGAAGAGGGTGGAATAGACCCCGTTATAGGTGTGAATGCCGGCGGAATAAAAATGGGTAAACCAATAAGAGCGATCCTGCGCCAGGCTGTCGAGGTGGGGGGTGAGGGTGGGGGTATGCCCGAACCGCCCCATCTTGGCGGCGGCCATATTCTCCATCAGTACCAGCACGATGTTACGAGGGGTGGGCGGCCCGTCCGGATTGATCCTGCGGGCAATCGGTGAGGCCAGGCTGCTGTCTACCGGGATCGCAAGCGCTGCCTGCACCTGCGCCAGCGCTTCCCGGTCATTCATCAGGGCAAGTCGGCGGTTGTCCGGCCGGCGAGCATCGATCCAACTGCGCAGGAAGGTGAACACCGGGTTCAGCCCCAACTGGTTGGGCAGGGCATAGGTGCTGAAGAAGGCGGTGCCCCAGCGGATCGGCGACTTCGCCGCCAGGCGCCCGCGGATGCCGATGAAAAGCAGGGCGGCGGCCAGGACGGTCACCAGCAACAACCGAAGATAGTAAGCCGCGGGCATGGGTCGGGCAGAGGATGCTTCCCGCCCGCACCAGATCCGCCCGGCAATTTTAAATGCAAGGTAGGCAAACAGCAGCGTAAAGCTGATAAACAAGAGCATATATGGATAATAAGTCGGGTCCTGAAAGATCATCTTACCGACCATCTCCGGGGTATCGATCCAGTTCAGCACCGAATAGGTCAGACGGGAGTTGAAATAGTTGAAATAGGGGATGTCCATGCCGCAGAGCAGAAATCCGAGCGAATACAGCGCCACGATCAGCCCGATAATACTGTGCCGGCCGGCTTTCGAATCCAGCCGGAAAATCGCCAGCAGGGTAAACAGCAGCAGCGGTAGTGCCAGGAAATAGCCGCTGATCACCGTGTCGAAGCGAAACCCCATCCACAACGCCTGCAGGGTGACGGCAGCAGGGATTTTCCGGATCTCTCCCCAGTGCTGAAACAGCAGCACCAGCCGCGGCACGGTAAAAAAGGCGATGCCCAACAGGTAGATGCTGGTCAGAAAGCGGATGTGGCGGGGGATGGCATCAAAAATTCGGCGGATCATAAAAATTTTTGCTGTTTTATGGTGAACTTTTGTGTATCTTTTATTGATGGGTAGATGGGTTTATGGGTTAATGAGTTGATGGGTTAGTGAGTTATAAAGAGCGTTGCTCGCGCGATGTCCGTTTTTCCCCATTAACCCATTAACTCATCAACCCATCTACAAAATCAACCCAATATAAGAGCACACCATGACCAAACCGAATATAAATTTTCAGCAGGCCCGGAAGGGACGGGGGGCCGGGGCCAACCCGCGCAACCGCTTCGAGCAAATCGACTACCTGCCCGAGGAGGAAGATCCGGTTGAGGAAACGCCAGCGCCGCCAACCCGCTATCATCCTGATGCCACCAAAAGCATCATCGCCTTCAATGATAGCCCGGATATCCCCTTTCGAGCGGGGCTGAATCCTTACCGGGGCTGCGAGCACGGGTGCATCTATTGCTATGCCCGGCCCAGCCACGAATATTTCGGGCTTTCCGCCGGGCTGGATTTCGAGACCGAGATCTTCGTCAAGCATGACGCCCCGGCCCTGCTGCGCAAGACCCTGCAATCGCCGAAATGGCAGCCGCAGCCGATCGCCCTCAGCGGCAATACCGACCCCTATCAGCCGGCCGAACAGAAGCTGCAGATCACCCGCGGCTGTCTGGAGGTGCTGGCGGATTTCCGCAACCCGGTAGGGCATCATCACCAAAAATGAATTGGTGACCCGGGATATCGACCTGCTGCAGGAGTTGGCGCGCCACCGGGCGGTGACGGTGATGATCTCCATTACAACTCTGGACAATAAACTGGTCCGGGTGATGGAACCGCGCACCTCCCAGCCCCGGCGCCGTCTGGCCGCCATCTCCCGGCTGGCGGAAGCAGGCATTCCGGTGGGGGTGATGACTGCCCCGGTGATCCCGGGATTAAACGACCATGAAATTCCGCAAATCATCCAGGAGGCGGTGGCGGCCGGCGCGCAGTGCGCCGGCTACGTGATGCTGCGCCTGCCCTATGCGGTGGCGGAACTGTTCGAACGCTGGCTGGAAGATCATTTCCCGGCGCGGAAGGAAAAGATCCTCAACCGGATTCGCGATATCCGGGGCGGTAAGCTGAATGTGGGGGAATTTAAGGAACGGATGCGAGGGAAGGGGGTCTTTGCCGATCAGGTGAACACGCTGTTTAAAAGCGCCTGCCGCAAGGCGGGGATCGAGAACAGCTTCCCGCGGTTATCCTGCGAGGCTTTCCGCAATCCCGATGAACGGCAGTTGTCACTGTTTTAGTTTTTTTGCCACGAATTTACGCGAATGAACTCGCATGAGTCACTTGAAAAGCACAATATCGAGTTTGCATTTTGCCACAGAGGCACAGAGAACACAGAGAAATAAATTATTAAAACTCTGTGTTCTCTGTGCCTCTGTGGCAAAAAATGAATTTTAATCCTATTCTACCTATTCGGGTTCATTCGCGTAGATTCGTGGCGACAAATCCGTTAAAACCGCAACCGCGTGCTCAATGCCAGGGTGGCGCCTTTGTTGATCCCCGGCAGGATGCGGCCGTGGTTGATGTAGGCCAGGTTGAGGTACCAGTATTTCAGATCGATCCCGGCGCCGACCGCATAGGACGGCCCCATCACTCCGCCCAGATTAACCCCCATCCGCAGCGGAAAACCGTAGATGCCGCTGTATTCCATCCCCAGCGCCACCCGGGCGCGGCGGGTGCCGCCCATGTTGTTGTTGAGACCCTGCTCGTATTCGCCGGTGACCAGCAAACTCGGCGTGGCCTGAAAGGCGAGCGCCAGATCCAGCACCGTGGGCAGGTTGGAAGAAAAGCTGGCGGTAGCGATCAGGGTGTCGCTGTCTACCAGCAGACTGTCGCTGATGCGGTCCGGCAGAGTCAGGCTGTCGCCGACGATTGCCAGCAGGCGCCGCTCCGGATCGCTGTCCCAATCGATCTTGCCGAGCGGATTGAGCAGGGTGATGCCCACCGAAAAGCGTTGTGAGATCGTGCCGAGCAGCCCCAGATCCATCCCATACCCCCGGCCGCCCCCGGCCGAGAGCACTTCCGCCTCCCCGCGCAGATTGACATAGGGATTGCGTTCGAGCAGGCTGAAGTCGCGCAGTTCGCCAGAGGAACGCACGATGTCATCATAGCGGAATCCGGCGAGGTATTTGAGGGTAACGCCCACCGCCAGGGCTTGAAGCGCCGGAGCGTCCAGCACAAAATTGTAGCCACCACTGGCATAGATGCCCATGCTGGCCCAATCGCTGCCATTGGCATCATCGAAATTATAGACCCGGCCGGGCTGGTTATTGCCGGTGAGGGGCAGCTCCAGGATATCCCGGGGGATATTCAGCGATCCCACTCCCAGCCCCACCAGCGACAGGCTGAAATTGGGCATATAGAGCGACAGGGTATTGAGGCGGGCAAACCCATCAGCGCGTAACCCTCCATCGGGGATGGCATTGAGAATATGGTCGATATCCTCGGAGGTCAGCACATCTCCGGATGTAAAGTAGCGGTCATACTCGCTTTTTTTAAAGCCGTTATTGGCAACACTGAGGTTGGCAGAGAGGAGGTTGATTTCAAAATTAAAACTGGTTTTTAATCCCAGAACCGCCGGATTTAAGCCCACCTGTTCCAATCCCCGGGCTGCCGCGCCATTACTGAAGGCCATCCCGGCCGCCCGGGCATCAAACGCTTGCTGCCCCCACAGGTTCATCGTGCCGAGAAGCATTCCCACAAAGATCCAAAAGCGCATAATCTCTCTCTTCATCACGTTCAAAGGTTAGTTGTCTTCGATCAATACATTAAAATTGCCCCGGCCGAGCATCTCCAGGTTGTCGGAATAACGTACCGTCACAAATCCGTCGGTGTCGCTGAGCCGAAGCTGGTAGCCGAACACCAGGGGCGGATTCTTGAACAAACGGATCTCGCGGCGATTCAGGGTATAGTTCACTTCGGTAAGACTGAAACCGGTCACGAAACCGCTGGTCGGATCGGTGGGAGCGGCCTGGATCAGCACCTCGCGCTCGATTACCAGATTGGTATCCCGGGGGGCATCATAAAGATAGGGATCGGCGGTGTCGGCGCTCAGGATAAAGCGCAGAATGCCCCCTACCGGCAGGCGGTTTTCCAGGATAAAAGTAAGTTCACCATTGAGAATATTATCTTCCGCCGCATCCTGAATAATATCGCTGATGTCCTCATCCGCCAGAAGGGAAGGTTCGCCTTCCACCTTCGCCAGACCGTCGATCCGGAAACGAAAGGGGGTCTCAAAATCGTAGTCGGCCCAGATATTGTCGCCGCGTTCAATTTCCGCCTCGCCGGCGAAGATCAGCCGTCCCTCGAACTTCAGGGTGGTGGGCAGGACGTTGAGCAGGTTGACGATCGGCGCGCCATTGAGCACGATTTCTCGGCTATTCCCGCCCAGGAAGACCTGCTCACTGACAGTAAGGCTGGCGGAATCCGTGATCACCCCGTTGTCGTCTTCATGATAGGCGGTGATGTCGACCTCGGCATATAAATCTTCGAAAGTGAAGTCGCCGAAAAGGGTCATGCGCAGTTCCGCTTCGCTCAATTCAACCCCGCCCTCAAAATTCTCATAATCGGCCACCGACCGCTTCAGCAAGGGCGCAATGGTCAGGGTATCCCCGCCAAGCACCCCGGAAAAAGAACGGAACTGCAGGGTGGTAGAAGAAATATCCAGGGCAATCCCATCGGTGCTGCGGATATGCACCCGGTTGCTGCCGCTGGAGAGGGTTTCCACATTAAGCATGATCTCCAGGCTGTCGAGCAGATCGCCGGGATGATCGGGATTGCGAATCTGGTGTTCATTACCATCAAAACTCAACTCAATGGGCGTCACCTGGCGGGATGGCAGCAGCACTTCCTGCCGGAACGTATCCGACTGGGCATTGAGGATGGCAGGCAGGATCACTTCCACCCCGGCGTCCAGGGGCATCTCGTTTTCAAAATTGATCGTGATAGCCCCGCCGTCGATGATGGCATTGCGCAGGCGGGTCTGATCTTCGTAGCCCAGAATGATCCGGCTGCGGAAGCGCTGCGGCTCCAGGATCGCCACCACCTCGTCGGCTTCGATATCTTCCAGCTCCAGCGCCACCTGGAATCCGGCATTGTAGAAGAGGGTGCTGGTGAGGGTATCGATCACCGCTCCGGCAACCGGTATGGTCATCTGCAGGCGCAGCGGCGACGCCAGCCAGGTGTCGGAGAGGCTTCCTTCGGTGGTGGCAGTGGCACCCGCCGCAACCGGATCGGGGAAGGTCAGGGCAAATTCTCCACTGAGGCTGTCATTGAGATTGATGACCCGCACCTCCAGATCGGGGCCGAGTGCAAACGGCAGGTTGTTGGTAATACGCAGCCGCACCAGCCCGTTGAGGAAATGGATCTGCTCAAAATCCTGGGTGTCCAGGTCATAGGAGAGCCCTTCCAGGGTAATGGGAGGAATCACCACCTGCTGGCCGATCAGGATGCTGTCGTCCGGGAAGAGATCGGCCAGGGTAATATTCGGGGTCGCAATATCGCTGTAAGAGGTAATCCGCAGGGTGCCGATGGTCAGCGACTCGCTGCTGCCCCGGGGTTGAACACTGAGGTCGCTGGCGGAAATTTCCCGCAACTGCGCGGTGTCATCGATCGAGATGAAGAGCACCGAATCCCGCCCGTCAAAACTCTGGAAGGTGATCGTGGAAGTAGAATCGGCGGCGGTGATTTCGTCGCCGACATAAATTTTTTCCACGACCAGCGGCAGGCGCACCACGGTTTCCCAGGAGGGGAGCACCGGCTCTTTAAAGTTGCAGGAAAAGGTAATCAAAGCCAGAACGACCAGCGTGAGGCTTATTTTGAGAAAGAACTTCGTGGAGAACATAATATTTCCTTACCGGGTGCTATGCGTCAGTATATCGATCAATTTCTAAAGACTTCTGCCACAGAGCCACAGAGACATTACAGTGGTTTTTTCTCAGTGTTCTCTGTGGCTCTGTGGCATATTACAAGCTGTGATTTTTTGAAATACACGGCAAAAACGCTCATAAATTATGATTTCATCTCGATCCCGACCAGCGTCACATCATCCTTAAGCGATGCCTTCGAATGGGTCCATTTTTCAACTTGTTTGACGAGTTGCTGAAAGCTCTGCTTCAGCGGGACATTCCGGGCGCTGTTCAGCACTTCCAGCATGCGGGAAGCGCCGAAGAGATCGCGCGCGGCGTTTTCCGCCTCCAGAATGCCATCGGAATAAATATACACCCGGTCGCCGCTGTTCAATGGCAGCACGTGTTCATGATAGCCGGCATCCTCCACGAACCCGACCGGAAGGCTGGGCGCGTGCAACACCTGGGCTTCACCATCGGCCGGCAGGTAAATAATGCGGGATGGCCGCAAGAGACATAGCGCATTTCGCGGGTGCGGGTGTTAATGATGCCGTAGAGCATGGTAAAAAACTGCCCGCTCTCCAGGTCGATCTGGAAGCGCTTGTTCAACTGGTTGGCAACCTTTTCCGGGGGGGTAATTTCGTAGCCCGGGGGGTGGGATATCTGGCTCTTCAGCAGCGACGCATCGTCCAGCACCGGGGAGAGCAGCCGGCTGAGGGTTACTGAAAGCAGTGCGGCGGGCACACCATGTCCGCTGACATCCAGCACGTAAAAGCCGATCTCATGGTCGGAGAGATTAAAAATATTCAAAATATCGCCGGCCAGTTCCTCGCAGGGCAGGAAATGCCAGGCGGTGGCCACCTGCGCATTCTCCGGGGAAATGCCCGGCAGGAGGGAATTCTGAATCCGGGCGGCGGCCTGCAGGTCCCGTTTCATACGCTTGTTGGCGGTCTGCAATTCCTCATTGCGCTTCTGCAGCATATCTTCCAGTTCAATGATCCGCTGTCCGGCCCGCAGGCGCACCCGCAACTCGTCCCGGTCAAAGGGTTTGGCCACAAAATCATCCGCCCCGGCATTCATCCCGACAATCAGATCTTCTTTCTCCGACTTGGCGGTGAGCATCAGAATATATACATAATCGGTTTCCTTCAGCGAATCGCGGATCTTTTGAACCAGTTCCAGGCCGTCCATTTCGGGCATCACCCAATCGGTAATCACCATTAAAAAACGTTCTTTACGGAATGCTTCCAAGGCTTCCACCCCATTGCGGGTCATCACCACTTCATAGCCCCATTTTTCCATGGTCCTTTGAAGCATTCGCCGGGTTACCGACTCATCTTCCGCAATCAACACTTTCATGCGAATTTCTCCAACTGAAAATAATACCGTTCGGGGCTGCCTTCCCCGCCGCAATCATATTTATATCATCGGGAGATAAAATGTTTTGTTTACCATTAATATGATGATGTTTTTTCAATCTACGTGGAAAAAAGAATTTACGCAAGGGTTAAGGCGACAGCCGTTCTTTTTGCCAGCGGCGGTCCTGGAGAATATAGGCGACCCGGTCATGCAGCCGGTTTTCCCTGCCCTGCCAGAATTCAAAACGCACCGGCTGCAGGAGGTAGCCGCCCCAGACATCCGGCATGGGTACCGTCTGCCCGCGGTATTTTTCCTCCAGTTCCATAAAGCGTCTTTCCAGCATTTCCCGGCTTTCAATCCGCTCACTCTGGCGGGAGGCCAGGGCGCCGATCTGGCTCAGGAACGGGCGGGTGTGAAAATACGCCTGGGATGCCGCTGCAGACAATCGTTCGATCCCCCCTTCCAATCGCACCTGCCGGTGCAGTTCCGGCCAGTAGAACAACAGCGCCCCCCGGGGATTTTCCGCCAGCTCCCGGCCCTTGCGACTCTCATAATTGCTGAAAAAGACAAATCCATCGCGGTCAAAACCTTTCAGCAGCACCATGCGTAGTGAGGGCATCCCCTGCGCATTGGCGGTGGCCAGGGCCATGCTGTTCGGTTCGGTGCAGCCGGAAGTGAGGGCCTCGTCAAACCAGCGGCCAAACTGCTCCACCGGATCGGACAGCAGCGATTTACGGCTGATCCCACTGCTGAGATACTCTTTGCGGATGGTCTGAAAGGCGTTTTTCGGGTTTTTTTCCATCATCATCTCGTATCAAATTTATTCCAAATATTTACATCCTGTTGACAGCTATTGGTCATTGGCCGTTAGTTTTTGGCCAACACCGTTTTTGCCAATAACCAATAACCAACAACCAATAACCAATAACCAACAACCAATAACCAACAACCAATAACCAACAACCAACGGAAAATGCTTGCACGTATTGGTCTGCCGACTTAAAATAGGCATGAACCCAAAAGAAAGCAATCCTATGGTATTATTCACCTACATCCGGTTTTGCTTTATCAACTACCTGCGGCAGCATCGCTACATCTGGGATTTGATCGTGATCGTGCTTTTCAGCGTTTTTTTCGGAGGTTTTTTTGCCACCACGGAATTACACGACAATATCTGGCTGGTCTTTACGGTCTTTGCGATCATCCTGAATTTGCTCACCTCCTCAATGTTGTTTTTCCTGGAGAAGGGTAATACCCTCTATTTCCTGCTGAGCAAGCCGGACAGCCGCCGACAACTCTTCCTGGCCAAGATCATCCTGATTGTGCTGGTGGACCTGTTTTGGGTGTTTTTGTTTGCGTTTCTTTACGGACTGCGTTTTTTATCGGTGGATTATTTTATGCTGCTGCCACTGCGCCTCTTTCTAATCGCCCTGGTGCTGCTGCTCTCGACGCTGCTGCTCAGCCTGACCTACACCTATCATCCCCGGCAAATCTGGCTGGTGTTCCTGCTGATCATCTTCGGCAACATCATCAATAAGGAAGCGATGATGGTATTTGAAACCCCGGGCGACTACGCCAACCTCTTCGCGTTTCTGCTGCCTCCGTTCCTGGAACTCAATTTTATGGCCGTCACCCTGGATGTGCTGAACTGGCGGATGGTTTTCCTGGTGATTGCGCTCCTGCAGGTATGGCTGCTGTTTTACATCTCCCGGCGAAGAATGCTCCGGAAGGATTTGATTTAAGCGGTATTATGATTGTTCCCCGCTCTCGTTCCACGCTCAGCGTGGAACGAGAATACGTCATCTATCAAACCAGATCAATCTTATCCTGCAATCGATAGCCCTTCTCAGTCAATGCGACCGTCGCGGCGGGGATGACCGGGTCATGTTCAAATACAATGATCCACTGTTGATCCACAGCTCTTTTCAGGAAGTGTTTCTTCTCCTCAATCGTGGTCAGGGGATAGAGGTCGTAGGCCATCACCCAGGGAATGGAGACGTGGGCGGAGGTGGGCAGTAAATCGCCGGCAAAGAGCAGCGGCTGCCGGTCATCGTGAATCAGCACCATCTGCTGCCCCACGGTATGCCCTTCCACCGGTATCACCTCGATGCCGGGAAACAGCTCGCTGCCGTCTTCGAGCAGGATCAGCTGGTTGTTTTCCTGGAGGGGAATAAAATGCTGCTGAAAAAAGCTGGCGCGGTCTTTTTCGCTCGGCTGCATTGCCCAGCCGAACTGCCGACCTGCAGGTAGTATTTGGCATTGGGGAAGGTGGCGCGGACCGTTCCGTTCCGATCGCGGAAGGTCGATCCCCCGGCATGGTCGAAGTGCAGGTGGGTCAGGATCACATCGGTGATCTGCTCCGGCTTAATCCCGGCCTGCTGCAAGGCGGAAGCCAGGCTGTAGCGGGAATGATCGACCCATAAATATCATTCAGCTTATCGTCAAAACTATCGCCGATGCCGGTGTCGACCAGAATTTTCCGTTTTTCTCCTTCGATCAGCAATAGATTGGTGCACATCTGAATGCGGTTACGCTCGTCCCCCGGTTTCTGCCGTTCCCACAGCGTGCGCGGCACCACCCCGAACATCGCTCCCCCATCCAGGCGAAACCGCCCGGCATCTAATAACTTGACCTGATAGTTTCCAATCTGCATAAAATCCTCGGATGTTATTAATGATTGCTAATGAAAAAGAAGTGAATGGGTGAATGGGTGGAAGGGTATATGGGTAAAAACGGTGGTCTTCACCTGGCCTGTAATCCCATTCACCCATTCACCCCAAAAATATACCCAGCCGCCACCACAGAAACAATTCCTTACATTTTATTCGATAAATTCATATCTTATCAGCGATTGGCTCACAGGTAAGGACGGCGAATGGCGATTTTGGACAAATCGAAGCGGCTCAAGAAGGAACTGACCCTTTTCAACATCTACACCATCGCCACCGGTACTACGATTGCCTCGGGATTCTTCCTGCTTCCCGGGCTGGCGTTTGCCGAAGCCGGTCCCGGTATGGTGCTCAGCTATCTGCTTGCCTCCATCCCGGTATTCCCGGCCCTGCTCAGCAAAGCCGAACTGGCCACCGCCATGCCCCGCTCGGGCGGAGTTTACTACTTCTTGGACCGCAGCATGGGGCCGCTATGGGGCACTGTGGGCGGTCTGGGTACCTGGTTGGCCCTGATCCTGAAAACCGCTTTTGCCCTGGTGGGTATGGGCGCTTATGTCAGCCTGTTTCTGCCTGAGGTGCCGCTCCAACCGCTAGCAATCGGCCTTGCGATATTGTTCGGGATCGTCAACCTGGGGGCTCGCAGACGGCATCTTCCAGAGTGTGCTGGTGGTGGGCTTACTGCTGATCCTGGGCGGTTTTAGGCATCGGTCTATCGGCGATCAACCGCAAAATTTCAGGAGATTCCCAATAGCGATCCGGCGATATTTTTCCAGCACTGCCGGTCTGGTCTATATCGTTACGTCGGGAGGCACAGGATCGCCAGCGTGGCCGAAATCAAAATCCCGAGCGCAACATCCCACTGGGAATGTTCCTGGCCCTGGGCACCGCGACAGTGGTATACCTGGTGGGCACTGTCGTGATGGTCAACACATTATCCGGCAGCAGAGTTGAGCAATGCGCTAACCCCGTGGCGCTGGCGACCAGCCAGAGTGCCAGGTGGACGCTACCGGCGCAGTGGTGTCGATCCGCGCGATCTGGCTTTCTTTCGTGGCCAATGCCGGCATACTGAGCGCTTCCCGCTATCCTCTGGCGATGAGCCGCGATCACCTCTTCCCGGCTTTTTTGGGACGGCTATCCCGGCTGCATACCCCGGCAAACGCCATTTTCCTCACCGTGGGCCTGATCGTCTGTTTCCTGCTGCTGTTCGATCCCACCAAGATCGCCAAATTGGCCAGCGCCTTTCAACTGCTGCTGTTTGCCCTGGTGTGCCTGGTGGTAATCGTCATGCGGGAAAGCCACATCCCCTCTTACGATCCCGGCTTCCGCTCCCCGCTCTACCCCTGGATGCAAATATTCGGCATCGTGGTCTGCTTCCTGCTGATCATCGAAATGGGCTGGCTGCCGACCCTCTTCACCCTGGGCCTGCTGGCGATCGGCACCATCTGGTATTTTTATTACGCCCGGGAAAAAGTAGTTCGTGGAGGGGCGATTTACCACATTTTCGCCCGCCTGGGAGAACTGCGCTTCGAAGGGCTGGACCGGGAACTGCGCGGCATCCTGAAAGAGAAAGGCCTGCGGGCGCAGGATCCCTTCGACAGCCTGGTATCGCAGGCCGCGGTAATCGACATCGAGGGGAAAGTTGATTTTGAAAAAGTGGTCCGGCGCGCTGCGGAGGTGTTGAGTCAAAAAGTCGCTGTTGACACCGGAGTGCTGTTCGATAAATTTATGCAAGGCACCCGCATCGGTGCCACGCCGGTATCCCACGGGGCTGCCCTGCCCCATCTTCGCCTGGGGGATATCCGACAGGCGGAATTGATCATCGTGCGTACCGACAGCGGGGTCTATGTCGATATCGCCGATGAGTTCCTCCGCAAGCATGCCAGCGACAATCCGGTGTTCGCCTTCTTTTTCCTGGTCAGCCCGGAAGCCAATCCCGGCCTGCATCTGCGTATCCTGGCCCAGATTGCCGGCCGGGTGGACGACCGGGACTTCACCCGCCAGTGGCTGGCGGCGGAAACCGAGCAGGAGATTAAAGAAGTGCTGCTGCGGGAAGATCATTTCCTCTCCCTGGAAGTTCGCGATGATAATGCCACCGCCAGACTGATCGATCGCCCCATTTCTGCAATCCATATGCCGGAAGGAAGCCTGATCTCCATGATCCATCGCGCCGGGAATGTCATCATCCCCCGGGGCAGCACCGTGCTGCATCAGGGGGACCGCTTAACGATCATCGGCTATCCCGAGGGCATCCGGCGTTTAAAGAAAGAATACTTGATCGAATAGCGAGGTATGCCGGTGGAAAAAATCCGTACGTTTATCGCGATTAAAATTCCCCGCAAACTGGAAGCCGCACTGGACGGGCTGCTGGCAGAGTTGCGCCGCGCCGGCGGGGATGTGAAGTGGGTCAATCCCGCCTCGGTGCACATCACCCTGAAGTTTCTGGGAGAAATTACCCCGGATGATGTTGCCCGGGTGTCCCGGGCGGTGGAATCCGCCACCGCCGGCAAAATTTCCTTCGTGCTGAGCAGCGGAGCAAAAGGCGCATTTCCCAACTTGAGGCGGCCGCGCGTGTTCTGGGTAGGGCTGCAGGAGCAGCATCAGGCGCAGTTGCGGGAGTTGCAGCAAGATATCGAAAAGCGCCTGGAAGCGGTTGGCTTTCCCCGGGAAGCACGTGCCTTTAAACCCCATCTGACGATTGGGCGGGTGCGCAGTCTGCGCGATATCGACCAGGTGGTGACAGCATTCACCCGAAACGATTTTCCCATTATAGACCTGCCGGTGAGTGAAGTATTGATCATGAAAAGCGAATTGACCCGGGCGGGGGCGGTGTATTCGGTGCAGCAGGCATTTCCGTTGGGTAAATAGTTGAGCGAAGAGCGAAGAGCGAAGAGCGAAGAGCGTAATAATTATAAAATAATTTTCCGAATTTTGCTCTATAATGCCAATATATCAATGAAGGGTCGGTCAGCGGTTAAAAAGCACTTGTAGCTGGGTAGCCGGGTGAATGGGTTGACATACTTGAGATCGGGTATAGGCGCTCTACCATTCACCCGGCTACCCAGCTACAAATTTTATTAATTTTGCGCTTGGATATCGTTGCGGCGTATTCTATATTTGACGTATATTTTTGTTCACTATCAATCTAATCCGGCAAACGCACGGGTTCACAGCCGAAACTCCTGCGTGGCCTGCCGGTAGCGGTGATGTTTTTGACAATTGTTTTATCCCAAACCCACGAGGTCAACATGAGTATCGATAACGGTGATAAGCAGAAAGCAGTCGATCTGGCCGTGACCCAGATCGAGCGTCAATTTGGTAAAGGCTCGATCATGCGCCTGGGCGACCGCCCCAAGATAAACGTCGATGTGATCCCTACCGGTTCCATCTCCCTGGATAACGCGCTGGGCATCGGTGGGATTCCCCGGGGGCGGATCATCGAGGTCTTCGGGCCGGAGTCATCCGGTAAAACCACGCTCACCCTCCATATCATTGCCGAAGCCCAGCGGTCCGGGGGTCTGGCGGCATTTGTAGACGCCGAGCATGCTCTGGATCCGATCTACGCGCGTAAGCTGGGGGTCGATACGGTCAACCTGCTGGTTTCCCAGCCGGACCACGGGGAACAGGCGCTGGAGATTGTCGAGACCCTGGTGCGCAGCGGCGCGCTGGATGTGGTGGTGGTGGACTCCGTTGCTGCGCTGGTGCCCCGGGCGGAGATCGAAGGGGAAATGGGCGACTCCCACATGGGTCTGCAGGCCCGCTTGATGTCTCAGGCCCTGCGTAAGCTCACCGCCACGGTCAGCCGCTCCAACACTTCGGTTATTTTCATCAACCAATTGCGGGAAAAGATTGGGGTGATGTTCGGCAACCCGGAAACCACCACCGGTGGCCGGGCGCTGAAGTTTTATACCTCGATCCGGATCGACATCCGCCGGATCGCCTCGATCAAAAACGGCACCGACCTGGTGGGTAACCGCACCAAAGTGAAGATCGTCAAAAACAAGTTAGCCCCACCCTTCCGCGAATGCGAATTTGACATCATGTATTCCCAGGGAATCTCCCGGGAAGGCGATTTGCTGGATCTTGCCTCGGACATGAACATCTTGCAAAAGAGCGGTACCTGGTATAGTTTTGGAGACGAACGGCTGGGCCAGGGCCGGGAGAATGTTAAGGCATACCTCAAGGAAAATGTCGAATTCCGTGAGAAGCTGGAAAAGCTGGTGCGCCAGAAGCTTCATCTGGATCCGGACGCGCCGGAAGCAACCCCGGCGGCGGAAGCCGACAACAAAAATGCCAAGAAGAAATAGTTTTATGACCGGTGCATCGTCGTGGTGATGATGCACCGTTTCTTTGCCCATGCCGACGATTATTCAAATCGAATTCAAACGCCGCCGCCCCGAACGGTTTGTGGTGCAGTGGGACAACGGAGAGACCCATCTGTTCAGTCCGGAAATTGCCGCAACCTACCGCTTCGCTCCCGGAAAAGAATTCAGCGATGCGGCGTATCGCCAGATCTTGCGGGAAGATGGCGTTCGCCGGGCCAAGGACCAGATGCTCCGCTACCTGGGTATCCGCGCCCATAGCCGCCAGGAGCTCCGCCGCAAAACTCTCGCCAAGGGCTTCCAGCCGGACCACGTCGATGAAGCCCTCGATGCCCTGGAAAACCTCAAGCTGATCGATGACGCTCAGTTCGTGCGCCAATTTATTCACAACGAACTGACCCTCCGCCCCTGCAGCAAAAATCTTCTCCTGGAAAAGCTGTTACAAAAGGGGGTTGATCGCGCCATTCTGCAGCCAATTCTCGATGAGATCTATGCGACCCAATCACCGGAGGAAATCATCCACCAGATTGCCGCCCGGTTTTTGCAGCGCCAGCGCCATCTAACTCCCCCCAAACGCACCGAAAAGCTGATCCGCCACCTACAGGGCAAGGGGTTTGAGTGGGAACTGATCAACTGGGTGCTGTACGATTCGGGCTTGATCGACCGGCAGGAAGAATAAATCGATTTATCGCTGTAAAGTTTGTAGCCCAAACAGATTCCTCGGCTGGTGCCTTCGGAATGACTACGATGATGCAGGCATTCCGAATGAAGCGCAGTGAGGAATCTGTTCGCGCAAAAGATCTGAGAATCTGCATCCCATGACCTCATCTTGAGAGTTCCCCGTTCCAGATAATCCTCCCATTGAAATTAACAACAATATGTAGTACTTTATCACCGGCATTTCGCGCCGGGGAACTATTTTTACAAAGCGGATTTAGATTTCTCGTATCAGGTAAGCGGTTAAATCGTTTGCGGAATAATTTTCGACAGGATCAACAGGATGGACCGGATTGGGGTTATCAAACAAATCGGTTGATCCTGTTCAGCCAGTCAAAAAAGAACCATTATCAGACACACAGGAAATCCGATGCGACACTTTGTGCAAATTTATTGGCTCATTTTTATTTTAAGCTTGTCAAGCATGACCACCGCCAGCGTGGTCAACACCGGGCAGGTGGAGGCGGAACTGGTTTCGGAAGTAAAGACGATCCGTCCCGCTCAGCCATTCTGGGTGGCGCTCCGCCTGAAAATGGCCCCACACTGGCACGTCTACTGGATCAATCCCGGTGATGCCGGCCAGGCGCCCAGCGTGGAGTGGACGCTGCCGGAAGGATTCCAGACCGGGGAGATCCAGTGGCCCTATCCCAAACGGGTCTGGATGGATGAATTCGTCAACTTTGGTTATGAGGACGAAGTACTGCTGATGGTGCAGATCACCCCGCCCAACAATCTGGATCCCGAACAGGTAGTCGAATTGAAAGCTGCTGCCGATTGGTTGGTCTGTAAAGATGTCTGCATCCCGGAATCCGGCGAGGTATCCCTTACGCTGACCGTACAAGACGGCCCGCCGGAGACCGATCCGCAATGGTTGAAGGCTTTCGCGGAGACCCGGTCACGCTTGCCCCTGACCCAATCCGACTGGCAGATCGAGGCGGCAGTTGAAGATACCAGCCTGGTGATCGTTGCCACGCCGCCGACCTGGTTCAGCGGCACGCTCAGCAAGACCATCTTTTTTCCTTATGAAGAATTCCTGATCCACAACGCCGCCGAGCAGGGTTTTGAGAAAACCGGCGGCAGTTACCGCATCATGGTTCCCCTGGCGGTGGCCAAAGCAGATCTTCCCGAGAAAATGGCCGGCATCCTGGTCACCGACAGCGGATGGCGCGGTGAAGGTTCGGAGAAAGCCCTGGAGATTGATGTTCCGGTGGCGACAAAATTGAGCGCGGCATCCGGCGCCCAGAGCGGCAACGGCCTGAAAAGCCTGCTCCTGGCCCTGGGATTTGCCTTCATGGGAGGGATAATCCTCAACCTGATGCCTTGCGTGCTGCCGGTGCTCTCCCTGAAGATCCTTAGCTTTGTGCAGCAGGCCGGGGAAGATCGTAAAAAAGTGTTTCATCACGGTTTGATGTTTACCTTTGGGGTGCTGGCGTCTTTCTGGGTGCTGGCGGGAGCCCTGCTGCTGCTCCGGGCCGGCGGCGAACAGCTGGGTTGGGGATTTCAACTGCAATCGCCGTCATTCATCGTGTTTTTAGCGGTTTTCCTGTTTCTCTTCGGCCTGAGTTTGTTTGGGGTGTTTGAGATCGGCACTTCATTAATGGGGGTGGGTCAGAATGTTCCGGCCAAATCCGGCGGCTTCGGCTCCTTCATGAGCGGGGTTACTGCCACGGTGGTGGCCACCCCCTGCACCGCCCCTTTCATGGGGTCGGCGTTGGGATTCGCCCTCAGCCAGCCGGCCCTGGTGGCAATGCTGATCTTTACCTCGCTGGGTATGGGCATGGCGGCTCCCTATGTGGTGCTGGCCTCCAGCCCGGCGCTGATGCGCTTTGTGCCCAAACCGGGCCTGTGGATGGAGTCGCTGAAGCAGTTTATGGGCTTTCTACTGATGGCCACGGTGATCTGGCTCGCCTGGGTCTTGGGCAATCAGGCTGGGGTCAATGCAGTGGTGCTGCTGCTGTTCGTGCTGCTGTTCGTCAGCGTCGGTGGGTGGATCCTGGGTCGCTGGGGCAGCCCGGTGAAAGAGAAACACACCCGTCTGACCGCGCAAGTGGGGGCCGTGCTGCTGATCCTGGTTCCGCTCTACCTGTTTATCGCCAATCTTGATCTGTTTGCTGTGACTCCATCGTCGAACGGCAATCCCGCGGCAGCGAAATCTGCTGAAGGCATTGCCTGGCAGCCGTTTTCCCCACAACTGGTTCAGGACCTGCGCAGTGAAGGCAAACCGGTGTTTATCGATTTCACTGCCAGTTGGTGCCTGAGCTGCCAGGTCAACAAGAAAGTCGCTTTTGGCTCGGAGGAAGTGCAAAAGGCGTTCTCCCGCCTGGGGGTCAATGCGCTGATCGCCGACTGGACCTCGCGCGATGAGACCATCACCCGGGCGCTGGCCGAATTCGGCCGCAACAGCGTGCCGCTTTATGTGCTTTACAGCTCTGATCCGAATCGGGAGCCAATCATCCTGCCGGAACTGATCACCCCCGGAATTGTGCTAGACGCCTTGAAGGAAATTGAGTAAAAGATTAGTCCACGGATTACACGGATTTACACGGATTTTTGTGAATGGATTGATGGGTTAATGGGGAAAAACGGGCGAAGAA
Organism: Calditrichia bacterium; assembly: GCA_020635015.1. Classification (GTDB taxonomy): domain Bacteria; phylum Calditrichota; class Calditrichia; order RBG-13-44-9; family J075; genus JACKAP01. The sequence goes on from JACKAP010000007.1 coordinate 151,274, forward strand.
TTGAGAGCTTTCACCATACCCATATCAAATACAGGTTCTTTAGTCTTTTCAGTGAAAATCCGTGTAATCTGTGGACTAAAAAAGTTAATCCTTCGCCCCACCAAAAACCGCCGCATTAATCTGCTTCACCTCTTCATTCGGCTGCGCCACGGCGATCTCGAAGGAGAATTCGTAATCGGCCGGCGGCAGACAGATCTCATCGTTGCAGGCCTGATAACCGATAATCCCACTGATCTTCACTGTCTGTCCTGCCAATGCTTCCCCAACGCTCACCTGTGCCGTGATATAGGCAAGACCTTCATACACCAGCACCGGCTCTTCGGAAAAGGAGAATACCCGTTCATCCGCCGGGGGATAGCTGATTTTCTCAAACCCGAGCCCATCCGCTGCCTTGAAGGAAATATCGGTGGGAATCAGAAACTCGCTCAGCGGCTCATGGCCGTTGATATGCCAGGGCTCATGAATGGCCAGTTCCATGGCAATCCGGTTATCGCCGCCGGGAAGCAGTTTTTCGGTCGCGCTGAGCAGCCGCACTTCCAGCACCTGGTTATTACCTCCCGGCTGTCCCATCGCGCTGATGCCCAGGGCGAGTATCATCGTTACGATAATTTGCTTCATCCTAATCCTTTCAATAAAAGAGATTAAACCAATTTTATTAAGTCTTTTTGCCACAGAGTCACAGAGTGCACAGAGTATTTAGGTTGTAGACGATCAGATATTTGTGATCAATTGTAATTGATAAATTCTCTGTGGTCTCTGTATCTCTGTGGCAAATTACATCATCCGCTCAAGCCTGACGCTCAAACACCACCCGGCCGTGCCGGATCACCTTGCGCACATGATTGACGCCGTAATGATAAGGCAGATACTCGTGGCCCGGAATATCCAGCAACACGATATCGGCATCCTTGCCGGTCTCCAGTGTTCCCACCCGGTCTTCCCGGGCTATGGCGCGGGCGGCGTTGCGGGTAGCGGCGGTGATGACTTCTGCGGAAGTCATCTTCAGATAAAGCGCGGAGAGGGTCAGCATTAATTGCATGTTTTGGGTCATACTGCTGCCGGGATTGAAGTCGGTCGCGATCGCCACCGGCATGCCGGCATCGATCATCTGCCGCGCCGGGGCGTACCCGCTTTTCCCCAGGAAGAAGGTGGTGCCCGGCAGCAGCACCGGCACCACCCCGGCATCTGCCATAGAGCGGATGCCCTCTGCAGAGATCTTCAGCAGGTGGTCGGCTGAGATGGCCCCAACCTTTGCTGCCAGTTCCGCGCCACCGGTGTAGAACAGCTCATCGGCATGGAGTTTGGGCTGCAGGCCGTGATCTTTCGCCGCCAGCAGAATCCGCTCGCTCTGCGCCACGGTGAAGACATCCTTCTCGCAGAAGACATCGCAAAATTCCGCCAGTTTTTCCTCCGCCACCCGGGGAATCATCTCATTGATGATCAGATCGACATACTTCTCCCGGTCACGCTGATATTCATCCGGCACCTCATGGGCCCCGAGGAAGGTCGGCACAATGGTTATCGGCAGCAGTTCCGCGACCTTTTTGAGAATACGCAGGCTTTTCAGTTCATCCTCCAGCGACAGACCGTAACCGCTCTTCGCTTCGATGGTCGTGGTGCCATATTCCAGAAAGCGCCGGATGCGTTGATAGGTTAATTCGCTCAGTTCGTCGAAAGATGCCTGGCGAAACACCCGTACGCTGTTGCGGATGCCTCCTCCGGCGGCGGCAATCTCCTCGTAGGATTTCCCCATCACCCGCAGGGAAAACTCCCCTTCGCGGGTCTTGAAGAACACCGGATGGGTATGGGGATCGACAAAGCCGGGCAGCGCCCAGCATCCGGCACCGTCGATCCGCCGGGCGTCGGCAAACATCTCCTGCAATTTCTCTGGTGTATCGATCGCCCGGATGCGCCCATCCTCCAGCGCCAGCGCCACACCGGCCTGAATGTTCAACTCCCAGCCAACAGTGTCGGCCGGCGTCACGATGCCCTGAAGGTTGTGAAGGATGGTGGTCATGGCAAATACCTCCTGAAGGTATAGACGAATGCTGTTAATGGGTTAATGAGTTAATGGGTGCATGGGGAAAAACGGACCTAAGGTCGAGTCGCGACTCGACCCTACACGCCTCCCTCAACCCCTCAACCCATTAACCCATTAACTCATTAACCATATCAAATAAAAGCCCTGTGGAACTGTTACCACAGGGCTGGAAAGTATTCTGAATATGGCTGAAGAATCTACTCTTCTTCTTTCGCTTTCTTTGCTTCTTCGATGATCTTCTGCGCCACATCACCGGGAACTTCCTCATAATGGGAAAATTCGATATGGAAGATTCCCTGGCCCTGGGTCATGGAACGCAGGGTATTGGAGTATTTGTAGAGCTCGGCCAGGGGCACCTTGGCATTGATCACCTGAAAGCGGCCGTCGGCGTCCATCCCGGAGATCTTGCCGCGGCGGCTGGAGATATCGCCCATCACATCCCCCATGTAATCCTCGGGCACCTTTACCTGCAGGGTATAGATCGGCTCCAGGAGTATCGGGCTGGCATCCATAAAAGCTTTCTTGAGAGCCATCGAGGAAGCGACCTTGAAGGCCATTTCTGAAGAGTCAACATTGTGATAGGAGCCGTAGAAAACTGCGACCTTGATGTCAACCACCGGAAAACCGGCCAGCACGCCTTTCTCGCAGGTTTCGATAGCGCCTTTTTCCACTGCCGGAATAAATTTCCCGGGAATCACCCCGCCGGTGATCTCGTCGGAGAACTCGAACCCCTCACCCCGGGGGAGCGGTTCGATGCGGAGGTGAGCATCGCCGTATTGCCCGCGGCCGCCGGTTTGCTTCTTGAACTTGCCCTGAGCCTCGGCTTTCTTTCGGATGGTTTCCCGGAAGGGGATATTGGGTTTTTCCGTATCCACTTCCACATGAAAACGCTGTTTCAGCCGTTTGAAGATGATGTCGAGATGCAATTCCCCCTGGCCGGATGCAATGGTTTGTTTCAGTTCGCCGTCATACCGCACCAGGAAGGTGGGGTCCTCTTCGTGGAGGGTATGCAGGCCGGAGCCGATCTTATCTTCGTCGCCTTTGGCTTTGGCCACCACCGCCACGCTGATCAGGGGCTCGGGGAACTCGATCGAGGGCAATTCAAACTCTTTACCTTTTTGACAGAGGGTGTTGCCGGTGTGGGTCGATTTCAGCTTCACCAGCGCGCCGATATCCCCGGCATGGAGCTGGTCGATGTTCTTTTTGTTTTTGCCGTTGAGGAGGAAAATCTGCCCGATGCGCTCCGACTTGCTGCTGTCGGGATTATACACTTCATCGCCGGACTTCAGGATGCCGGAAAACACTTTGACCAGCGATAATTCGCCGACGTGGGCTTCCGAAACGGTTTTGAATACCAGTGCCGACAGCGGCTCGCTATCGGAAGGCGCGCGCGTCGCGCCGTCATGTTCGATCGCCGGGCGCCGGGTGGGATCCGGCATATAATCGACGACAAAATCCATCAGCGAATGAACCCCGACATTCGCGGTTGCGGAAGTCCCGACCACCGGAACGATCATCTGGCGGTTAATGGCATTTTTGAAACCTTCCAGCAATTGCGCCTCGGTCAACTCGCCGGCTTCAAAATAGGTTTCCAGGAGGGCGTCATCGCTTTCGGCAACCGTTTCGATCAGTTCATTGCGAATTTTATCCACTTGCGCCTGGAGATTGCCGGGAACCGCCTCCTCAGTGACTTTTCCGCTCTTGTCGTGAGCATATTTATAGGCTTTTTGCTTGATGACATCGATCACGGTGGTGAAGTTGGGGCCGCTTTCGGCTGGGAATTGGGCAATGGCGAGTTTCTTGCCGAACCGGTCACGCAGTTCCTTGTACACACTATCGAAATCAACATTTTCCCGGTCGAGTTTGTTGATCACATAAAAGCGGGGCAGGTGATAGCGGTCGGCCATCTGGCGCACCCGTTCGGTGCCCACCTGCACCCCGTCTGCCGCAGAGACCACGATCATCATAAAATCCGCCGCCCGCATGCCGCTCACCACATCCCCATAAAAATCGCTGAATCCCGGGGTGTCGATCATGTTCAGCTTGGTCTGCTTCCATTCGCCGTGCAGAATCGAAGTATTGATGGATACCTGCCGCTCAATTTCGTCTTCATTATAATCCGATATCGTATTTCCCTGCTCGGTTGCGCCAATCCGGGTGGTTTCACCCATGGCGAATAACATGGTCTCCACCAACGAGGTTTTTCCGGAACCGCTATGCCCGCCGACGCCGATGTTGCGAATCTGCTCACTGTTGAACACTTTCAAGGGGGATCCTCCTGTAAGTTGCCGATGGTGTATAATAAAGAGCGAATATAATAAACCGCATATAAGCTGTCAAGGAGTTTATCAGTTGGAAATTTTGCTAAATCAGCGATTCTACAACCGATTAGCACCATAGAAACCCATGCAGGCGAATGACGAAAACTGGATTTTATTTTTTAACTATTTTTCCAAATTTTTACGCAATCCGCCAATATTATTATAGAATGAAGCGATGGATCTACATGTTTATCTGCCTGCTGCCGGTATCTTTGGCAACCCTCAGGGCGCAGGAGGCGCCGCTGCTGGAATCCCTGCTGGAGAATGCTGAGGAGGAAGCGCAGGGAGCGGATGGCTTTCTGGAACTGCTCGAAGACCTGCAGCGGCATCCGCTGGCTGTTAATAATGCCACTGCCGGAGAACTGTTGCGGATTCCGTTTCTGACCGGGGACATCGCCCGGGAGATCGTGCGGTACCGCAAGCGGCACGGACGCCTGAACAGTGTGGCGGATCTGGACAGCGTGCCGGGGATCAGCCGGGAGTTGACCGAGGTGCTTGCCCCCCTGCTCCATTTCCGGCAGCAGGCAACCCAAACGCGATTCGATTACCGCATCCGCGCTGCCCGTGCCCTTCACATCCCTGCCGGATACCGCAGCACAGATCCCGAACGGCGCTACCACCACCCGTTGTATTTGCATCACCGCCTGCGGCTGCAACCCCGCTCCGGCTGGGAGGCAGGTGTGCTGTGGGAAAAGGATGCCGGAGAGGCCAACTGGTTCGATTTTGGTTCGGCGTATCTCAGCGCCTCCTGGCCGGATGCGCGCATGGAATGGCTGCTGGGCGATTACCATCTGGAAGCAGGGCAAGGTCTGCTGTTGAATAGCTCCTACGGCAGCGCGCGCAGCATCGAGGGGGGCCAGACATTCACCCGGCAGCCATTCCGCTGGCGGGCCAACCGTTCATCCGACGAGAATGCTTTTCTGCGCGGTCTGATGTGGCATTTTCGGCCGCTCCGGAAAATAAATCTCAGCCTGGCTTATTCCCATCATGCGTTGGATGCCACCCTTGCGGAAGACAGCGTCACTGTGCGCAGCTTCTATCTGAGCGGTTATCACCGCACCGGCAGCGAGGTCCGCAAACGGGACCGGGTGACAGAAACCCTCTTGGCCGCCAGCATCCAGGGCTATTTTCCGGGCGGTGAGGCCGGTCTGCTGATGCTGAACAGCGGATATTCCCGGGTGATCCATTTGAATACCCGCTTCGCAAAACGCCGGTTCAACCATTTATCCGCCTTTTATGGGGCGGATCTCGAACGGCTATCGTTCCGCGGCGAGATTGCCCTGCATGACGGGCGCTTTCCTGCCATTCAACATACGCTCCAAATGCGTTCACTGCTACCGAGATTTCAGTACGGCGTGCTGTTTTATTACTATCATCCGGATTTCCGGGCGTTTCATGGCCGGGGCTTTGGGCAGATCGGCGCATCGCCGGGGAATGAGTTGGGGTACTTCCTGAACCTGCAGTTGCAGCTATCTGCCGCGGCAACGCTGGCGGCCTATTTCCAGTCTGCCCGGCCGCTCCGGATATGGGACCAGGCGCCGGCCATCCAGCGCAGCCAGCAGATTCAATTGCGGCACCGGTGGGGTAAAGCCCGCTTATTGCTCCGTTTCAGCCAGCGGGAACAGACGGTTCATCTGGAGGGCGGCCGTCCCGCCCTGAAAAATGAACAGCACCGCAGCGCGCGGGTGCATGTCGACAGCGATGTTTCGCCGGCACTGCGCCTGAGCCAGCGGGTGGAATTCAGTTGGTCCCATCCCCCCGCTGATCCGCAGCGGCGAACCGGATTTAGCATCTACCAGGAGGCCCGCTTGAAGATCGGGCGTAAGCTGACTGTGCAGGCGCGCCTGAGTCAGTTCGACGTTCCCGACTATGCCGACCGCTTATACGAATTTGAAAGTGATCTGCCAGGAAGTTTTCAAAATGTGCTGCTGAACGGGCGGGGAACAAAATGGTTCCTGCTGCTGAAATACCGTTTTGTTTCGAATGGCGAGATGGCGTTGAAATACCGCGAAATAGCCTATCCCGACCTGAGCGAACTGGGCAGCGGTCTGGATCTGATATCAGACAACCGTAAGCGGGATATGCGAGTGCAATTGCAAATTTATTATTGAAGCGGAGGGCAGAGGGCGAAGGGCCACACTGCCATCAGTTTTAAGCAGATCCTAAGGGAAGGTTTTATTTCCGCGGTGCTTTTTCTTTGTATAGCAGGCCGGCCGGGATAATTACCAGAAAAGCGATCACCAGCAGCACCGGAGCCAGGGTGCGGGTCAGGAAATCGTCTGGGTTTTCCGGCAGCGCCATCAACACATACCCAACCACCAGCACCAGGATGCCGAAGGCCAGAATCAAAAAATTGGTTTTTTTCAGCGGAAACTGGAAGGTTTCGGTGGGTGTTGCCGCTTTTTTCTTCACTTTTGCCATAACTGGTTTCCTTTCAAAACGGTGCAAAATTTAGGGCGTGCATTCCGGAAATGCAAGCGAATTCAGTAAAAATACAACCCGATATCCAGCGCCCGGGGGGAGTGGGTCAGGGCGCCGACCGAGATGAAATCCACCCCGGTTTCGGCTATGGCGCGCACCGTATCCAGGGTGATGCCGCCGGACGCCTCGGTTTTAGCCCGGCCGGCGATCAGTGTCACTGCTTCGCGCATCATCGCCGGGGTCATATTGTCGAGCATGATGATGTCTGCCCCGCCCTGCAGCGCTTCGTTCACTTCTGCCAGCGTGGTGGTCTCCACCTCGATCTGCAAGTCCCGCTCCCGGGCGGGGCCAATCTGCGCCAGCGCGGCGGGGATGCCCCCGGCCAGTTTGATGTGGTTGTCCTTGATCATCACCCCGTCATACAACCCGTAGCGGTGATTGCGGCCGCCCCCCACCGCCACGGCGTATTTTTCCAGCACGCGGAGGCCGGGCAGGGTTTTGCGGGTGTCCAGCAGGATGGTTGGCAGCCCCGCTAACTTCTCCACAAATCGCCCGGTAAGGGTGGCGATGCCGGAGAGACGCTGCAGAATGTTCAGAGCCAGGCGTTCGCCGGTCAGCAGCGCCCGGGCGCTCCCCTGCACCTCGGCGATCAACCGCCCGGATTCCACCGCGGCACCTTCCGCGACAGCAGGCTGCCAGCGGCAGCCCGGATCGAGTTTATGGAACACCCGTTCCGCCAGGGGCAGCCCGGCAATGATCCCGGCTTCCTTGGCCAGCAGGTAGGCATGTCCCGGTTTAGCGGCGGCAAACAGCGTCTCGCTGGTCACATCGCCGCTGCCCACGTCTTCCCGCAACGCATTTTCCAGGATGGGATCGATTTGGTGCCAGTCTAAGGGGGGTGAACTCATGTCAGGGTATCCATATTTAATGTTTCAAATGCTGATTACGAAATTTTCTTTTCGCCACGAATTTACACGAATGATCCCCCAAATGTAGGATCGAATGGCCACTCGATCACGACTGACGTAGGTCCAACATCGCGCGCAGCGCAAATATCGTGAGCGAAGCGAACAAACATCGCCGGCGAAGCCGGCAAATATCGCGAGTGCCAGCGAGCAAACATCCAGCATCCAGCATCCAGCATCCAGAACAATAATACCCCCAACCCACCCAAACGTTCAACCCCAATTTACTTTTCCTTACAAATGATATTCCTAATTGTATCACGGCATATTTATTTGTTTATTTCCCCTGTCAGTTCTCAGTGATCTCAGTGCCTCTGTGGCAAAAGTGGTTTCAAGCAATCTATTTACGATCAAAACTATCGGATATACTTATGCACAACCTTCTCGTAACCGGCGGCTGCGGCTTTATCGGCTCCAATTTTATCCATTATGTGCTTGGGGAAACGGATTTTTCCGGACGGATCGTCAATGTCGATCTGCTGACCTACGCCGGCAATCTCGACAATCTTCAGGGGCTCAAAGAAGCTTACCCGGAGCGTTACTTTTTCGAAAAGATCGACATCTGCGACCGCGAGGCGCTGGAGCAAATTTTCGATCGCTATGGCATTGATACCGTCTGCCATTTCGCTGCCGAGACGCATGTCGACCGCTCCATCGTGGGGCCGGATGCTTTTATCCTCACCAATGTAATCGGTACCTTCAACCTGCTGGAACTGGTTCGGAAGCGAAAAGACCGCCTCCGGCTTTTCCATCATGTCAGCACCGACGAGGTCTTCGGCAGCCTCCGCAGCGAAGGATACTTTACCGAAACCACCGCCTATCAGCCGAATAGCCCCTATTCCGCAGCCAAGGCTTCCTCTGACCACCTGGTACGGGCTTATCACAAGACCTACGGCATCCCGGTGACCATTTCCAACTGCTCCAACAACTACGGCCCCTACCAGTTCCCGGAGAAGTTGATCCCGCTGATGATCCTGAACGCCCTGGAGCGAAAAGCCCTGCCGGTGTACGGCGACGGGAGCAATGTGCGCGACTGGCTCTACGTGCGCGATCATTGCGTGGCGATCTGGGAGATCATGACCCGTGGGGAGCGCGGCCAGACCTACAACGTCGGCGGCGACAACGAGATGACCAACCTCGCGGTGGTCCACGCAGTCTGTGACGCGCTGGATGAACTCCGCCCGGATAAAAACGCCCCATCGCGCCGGGAATTGATCACCTTTGTGAAAGACCGGCCGGGACACGACTTCCGCTATGCTATCGACTTCAGTAAACTCCATCAAGCCCTGGGTTGGTCGCCGGCGGAATCGTTTGAAAGCGGTATTCTGAAAACCGTGCGCTGGTACCTGGATAATGAGGCCTGGGTAGAGCGGGTCAAAAGCGGGGCCTATCAGCAATGGATCCGCGAACAATATAATTCCTAAGCAATTTCTACCATATACCGGATTTGATACTGTGGGAGGTATCCAATGAAAATTATCGTCGCCGGCACCGGATATGTCGGCCTGGTTCATGCGGCAGTGTGTTCCGAGTACGGGCATGTGGTGCACGCCTTTGATATCGACCGGCAGCGGATCGACGCCTACGCCAGCGGCAGAGCGGTGGAGATCGAACGCTACGTCAACGAGCCGGGACTATCACAATTGATCAAGGAAAGTGTGGGAAAGTATTTGTTTTTCACCGACGACCTGGCCTCGGTCATCGAAGGCAGCGACGTGATCTTTCTCTGCCTTCCCACCCCGGCCAACCTGGATGGCTCTACCAATCTGACCTACTACAACGATGCGGTGCATCAAATTGCCAAACTGCTGGCTGCGCGCAAAGATCGGCGGCGAGTCGTGCTGGTAGACAAGAGCACGGTGCCGATCGGCACGGCCCGGCACCTGGAGCAAATCCTGCAGCAGCACAAAGTGGAGAATTTCGGGATTGCCTCCAATCCGGAGTTCCTCGCCGAAGGCACCGCCGTCTCCCAGGCCCGCAAGCCGGACCGGGTGGTCGTGGGCTGTGACCGCGAGGAGGATTTCAAGATCCTGCGCCGGGTCTACTCCCAATATGTCAATCACGTGCGCATCAAATATATCGAAACCACCCCGGAGACCGCCGAAGCCATTAAGTATGTCGCCAATACCATGCTGCTCACCTACATCTCTTTCTGGAACGGGGTGGGGGCACGGATCGGGGAAAAGATCGATAATGTCAATATCGAAGATCTGCGCCGGGGGGTCACGGCCGATGAGCGCATCAGCACCTGGGGCTCCTATGTCAGCAACGGCGCCGGGGGGAGTTGCTTCGGGAAAGACATTCGCTCGCTGATCTACCAACTCCGCCAGGTGGATGTCAATACCAAACTGTTGGAGTCTTCCTACGAGGTCAACGAATATCAGAAATTTTACCTGATCGACCGCGCCATCTCAGAGGTGGGGTTCACCTTCAGCGGCAAACGCATCGCGGTGCTGGGTCTTTCATTCAAGAAGCAAACCAACGACATCCGTGACGCCTCTTCGATCAAGGTGATCGAAACCCTCCTGGGGAAGGGCGTCAGCCAGATCCACGCTTATGATCCCCTGGCCAATGCGGAGGCCCGGAAAGAATTCAACGTGCAGCGAAATATCCTGTTCGAAAAGATCAGCTATTATGATTCGGCGGAAAACGCCCTGGCGAACACCGACGCGGTTTTCATCTCCACCGACTGGGAAGAGTTTCGTGGTCTGACCGACAGCATCCGCCAGACCGTGTCGCCCCCCTACCTGATCATCGACGGGCGGCGGATGATTCCTGATTATGAAGACCTGATCGATGCCGGCTACACCTATCTGGCAGTGGGATCGCCGGTGATGAAGATGCCGGATATTGAATGATTTTTTGTAAAAGCGCTTACTGCGTGAATGAGTATATGGGTGAATGAGTGGATGGGTTAAGACGACCACAACGGTTCATTATTCATCATTCCATCAACTCATTAACCCATATTCCCATTCACCCATTCACCCATATTCCAATCCCAAGAGTCGAAAATCATGTCGATCAAAATCATTCCCACCGAACTGCGCGAAGTCGTGATCATCGAACCGAAAGTGTTTCAAGACCCGCGGGGATTTTTTCTGGAAACCTATCACGCCGGGAAGTATGGCGAGAACGGGCTTCCCGGAGAATTTGTGCAGGATAATCACTCCCATTCTTCCCGGGGCATCCTGCGCGGGCTGCACTACCAGTTGAAGCAGCCCCAGGGAAAGATGCTCTATGTGGTCAGTGGGGAAATTTTTGATGTAGCGGTTGATATCCGTACCGGCTCCCCCACCTTTGGACGCTGGGTGGGGGTGACCCTCTCGGCCCAGAACAAGCGCCAGCTTTACATTCCGGAAGGATTTGCCCACGGCTTTTACGTATGCAGCGAACGCGCCGACGTAATCTATAAATGTACCGATTTCTATGCCCCGGGCGATGAATACGGGGTTGCCTGGTGGGATCCGGAGATCAACATCGCCTGGCCCCTGGAAGGTGAACCGCTGGTCTCGGCCAAAGATCGCCAATTGCTGCCGCTGAGCCAAATCCCCCCGGAACGCTTGCCAGAGTATGAGGTTAAAGGATAAAGGAGTAAGGATAAAGGAGTAAGGATAAAGGATAAAACTTCAAACATTACAATCACATGTTAATAGCGCATTTTTAACCTTTAACCTTTATCCTTTATCCTTAATAAGCCGTTCAGGCTTCTCCCCCCAAAAAACCATGCTCCCGTAACTCACCAATGATTGGGTTTCCGGCTGGAAGTTCTGATCGTAGCTGACCACTTCCCCGCGGCCGGTCTTCATCAGCGACAGGAAGGTATACACTGCGGAACAGGCATCGACCTTGCGCGGCAGCAGGTCGCTTTCCATGATTTGCTGAAATGCGTCGATGTCAAAGCGCGAGATGATATCGAACATCCGTCCGTCGGCCTGGCGGATCTCCTGCGCCTTTCCGGAGGTGATCGCAAAGTCATCCCCGAATTTCGGGCCCATGTGGGCCAGGTCGACACTCAGCACAAACACCGCCTTTTTGCCCTGGCGCTCCAGGGCCCGGCGCAGGGCCGCAATCTGATGGTTGATCCCTGCTGCATCTTCCAGCCTCCGCCCTTCTCCCAAATGGGGCTCCACCGAGCCGCACAGCACCGGCAGAATCTTGAACGGATGGGAACAACCGTGCTGCAGAAAGGGCAGTTGGAACTCGATCGAATGTTCGATGCGGTGCGCCCAATCTTCCCGGGTCAGTTTGCCCCCGGCAAAATCCTCCCAGGCATGGAGAAAGTCGCGGTCGGTTTCCACGATACCCAGCGGGGTTTCGAAATCCTTCTCGGTGGCGATGAAAAAACTGCCCCCTCCATAATGGGCCACGCCGAGAATGATAAACAAATCCGCCTCGGTGTGCTCAAACAGTTGACGGTACGCCGGGGTATAGGCAGCGGCTCCCACCCGCAGATCGATGTGCGGGGTCAGGATGCCCAGCAGGCGCTTGCGGGCGCTATCCGGCAGGGTGCCGTTCACCTCTTTCAGTTCCTGCAGCATGCCGGCGCTGTGCGGCGAGCGGTAGAATCCCTCGATCTGGCCGCGCAGCTTTTCCGGATCAGCTTCATAAGCGCTGCCGGCATGCCAGGCCTTACGGACGGGAGAGCGGCGGAAGGCTTCCATTACCTGCTCGGCATGGGCGTGATAATTCTCTGTCGCCAGATAGTAATGCGCATCCAGAGTGCGGGCGATCTCCCGGATCCGCTCTTCGGTGATCAGCAACGCTCCGAACTGCCGGGCAAATTTTTCCTGGATGTCGGCAACGGTATGCACCCCGTCAAAATGGGTGATGACATAAAACTCCAGCGGCGTCATGACCAGGGGCGCACTGGCAATTTCCAGGGGATCGCGAATGTAGATATACTTTTCACCATCCTGCTCAAAAGGAAAGGCGTCGATATAGCGAATCTCGGGACAATCGAAAGCATCAGGCATGCCGTTTCCACTCCGTCAACAAGCATCATCAGGATCAATTAAATTTCAATTTATTCAGGGCCGCATCCAGAGCGGAGATGATGACTTCCACTTCCTGCAGCCGGCAGGTGCCCACTGAAAGGCGGTACCAGTTCGAGCTTTCCGAAGCGCCGAAATGGGAGAAAGGCACCAGGCCGACTTTTGCTTCATCGAGGATGTAGCGATGCACATCCGCATTATGTTCCAGGCGCTGCCCTTCCGCGGTGACCGCCCCGGCCAGGTTTAGCTGCACCGTCAGGTACATCGCTGCCTGCGGTTCGATTGCATCCACCCGGTGCCCCTTCTGCTTTAGGGCGATAAACCCTTTATAAAACCCTTCCAGGCGACTGCGGATCTCCTTGCGGAACCAGTCCAAATATCCGTCCACCGCCGCACGGTCGGCCAGGAAGTTGCCCACCGCCACCTGCTCCGGCTTCGGTGCCCAGGCGCCCATGTGGGCGATCATGGTGCGCATTTTTTTGATGATGTCGCTCGGTCCGTAAGCCCAGCCGACCCGCACGCCGGTGCCGGCAAATGCCTTCGAAACCCCGTCAATGAAAATCGTATAATCGCGCATCTCGGGACGGAGATTCACCGGAGTATGATGGCGGGTGTCGCCGAAGGTCAACAGCCAGTAGATCTGGTCGAACATCACGTAAACCGGCTTGCGGTCCTTGCCGCGCGCCCGGTTTTCCTCCAGCACCAGGTCGCATATCTCCGCCAGGCCGTCCTGGCTCAGCACCGTTCCGGTGGGGTTGAGCGGGGAGCAAAGCGCAATCAGCGCGGCATCCTTGAGATGCGGTTTGATATCCGCCGCAGTGGGCATAAAATAATTTTCCGCGCGGGTCTCCAGGATCACAGCCTTTCCGGAAGAAAGATGCGTATAATAATCATTGTTCCAGGAGGGAACCGGAAAAATGACCGGCTCGCCGGGATTCACCACCGCCCGGTAAGCACTGTAAATCAGCGGCCGTCCTCCGCTGGCAATCAAAATATCGTTCGGGGTATAGGCCAAATCAGCGTCGCCTTCCAGAAAACGGGAAACGGATTCCCGCAGGTTGAGTGCGCCGAATGCGCCGGGATAATTGGTCTGACTTGCGTCATAGGCTGCCTGAATCTCCAACTTGAGCTTTTCCGGAATCGGGAACACCTTCGGGTTAAAATCGCCGATGGTCAGGTTATAAAACTTTTCACCCCGTTGAATCTTTTCATTTATTTCTGCGGCCAGGGTAATGATCGGTGAGGTCTGTAGACCATTGGCTAAATTCGAGCATCGCATAACTTCTCTCCCGGATTATCTAATGTCTTTAAAGTAAAAGAATATACTAATACAAAAAATTATTATCATTATTATTATCGTGTTAAAAGTGTGGAAAACCGGTTGCAGGCCTTATCTATCATGATTTTCAGTGTTAAAAAATTGTTAAAATGCTGTTACCCGGCTTTTATAAAGTTGTGGAAAGTTCTTAAGATCTCTGCAAACAAGCTGTTTTCTAACAATACTCTGACATTTTCAACAGGAAGTTAACAGACTTTTTAACAAGTTTTTAACCATGTTGTTAAAAAGTCGACCGGGGAAGGACTTTAGCCTTTTTCCTGCCAGCGCTCCAGCATGGATGACAGTTTCTCCTGAGTCAGTTCCGGATTGGGATATTGGCCGTTGATCAGCCGCTGGCGGCAGGCTTCGTAGAGAATCACCGCAGTTGCCACAGACACATTCAGGCTCTGCACCATGCCGAGCATGGGAATATAGATGGATTGGTCGGCAATCTGCAGAGCATCGTCGGAAACCCCCTGGTGCTCATTACCGACGATGATCGCGGACGGCCGGGTCCAGTCGATATCATAAATCGATACGGAGTGACCGGACAATTGGGTGGCATAGATTTGAAAATGGTTGGCTTTGAGCGCCTGGCGGAGATCTTCGCTATGCTGGTAGCGCCGGATATCAATCCACTTCTTGGCCGAGGCGGATGACTTTTTACCCAGTTTGGGGAATTCGTGATCGGTATAGAGCAATTGGATCTGCTCGATACCGACCGCATCGCAAGAGCGAAGTATGGCGCTGACATTATGGGGATCATGAATGTTTTCGCACACCACCGTCAGATCCGGCTGGCGGTGCTTCAATACCCGGATCATGCGTTCAACTCGTCGGATGGTTGGCATATCACCTCACGTTTCAGGAAATCAAAATTCAATCAAAATATTAACAAATCGTATATTATAAAAAGAAAGTGCTTGAATTTATAAGAAATTAAAAATTAAATTTGATAGATTTGTTAGATCGTTAAGAATGACCGTTTGCCTGGAGGTAGTTATGTCAGATCAGCAACAAGAACAAGATTATTTGGATGACGAAGGAACAAACTTTACTGCCGATGAAGGATTTGTGAATTCGGTCGATGCAGATGACGACGATGATTTTGATGATGGTGATGGTGATGATGATCTGGATGATGATATCGAAGCGCTAGATGACGATGAGGTGCTCGAAGAATCCGATGAGCCGGAAGAAGACGATGATGCGTTGGAAGCGAAAGCGATGGAATTGCAATCGTCGGAAGCGCTGACCACCGCCGCCCTGCTTAAGGCAAAGGTGATCTATACCTGCCCGGTCACCCGTAAGATATTCTACCGCAACAAATGGATCAAGGATAATATTACCGATCTTTACACCGTCAAGACCGAGATGGCGATCTGCGATAAATATCTCGACCGGGCGCGGGAAGTGGGGCTGTTCATCGGCAGTATCGAGATTTACGATAAGAATCTGAAAGAGCGCAAAGAGAGCATGCTGGATTTTGCCCGGGGCATCGAGCGGGATCTGGAAGGGCGGATGCCGTTCGAAGTGATCATCGATGTCTCCGAGAAGAATGACATCCTCTATATCTTCACCAACACCACCCGGCTGGCGCTGGAGATTGCCCGGGGCATTCGCTATGAGTTCGGCGGGTCGATCCAGTATGAGTGGTTTGAACGCAATCAGTATATCCGGGCCAAGTGGTTCTCTGAGATCCAGAACCGGGAATATTTCAAAAGCCGCATCCGCGCCGCCAAGGAGAACCGGATCGGGATGTTTTCATTTGAGGATCGTTAAACAGGTCAATTCAGTCGCAATTTGGTTAGCCCTGCGCCATGCAGGGCTTTTTTTCAGTCGCCGGCAGTAGGGGCGGGTCGCGACCCGTCCCTACCAACCATCCAAAACTTTATGAAAACCGAAAAAACTTATCAGGCTTTACAGGAGATCCTCAAGCGCCGCAAGGCCGGTTTTGTGCTGCTGCTGGACCCGGATGACGTGCCGGAGGCGCAGATCGAGGAAAAGGTCACTGCGGCCATCCGGGCCGGGGTCGATGTGTTTTTCATCGGGGGCAGTTTCCTGATCGAGAAAAATTTCCATGCATTCGTTCAACAGGTGAAGCAGGCCGCCGGCGAACACCCGGTGGTGCTCTTTCCGGGCAGCCTGCAGCAGATTTCTCCCCACGCCGATGCCATCCTTTTCCTCTGCCTGATCAGCGGCCGGAATCCCGAACACCTGATCGGCAATCAGGCCGTTGCCGCCCCATTGCTCTGGAAAATGCAGTTGGAGGCGATCTCCTGCGGCTACATGCTGGTCGAATCCGGCACCCTGACCAGCGCCCAGTACGTCAGCAACTCCATTCCAATACCGCGCAACAAGCCGGCGATTGCCCTGGCCCATGCCCTGGCCGGGCAGTATCTCGGTCTCAAAACCCTTTACCTGGAGGCGGGCAGCGGGGCCAAATACACGGTGCCGGAGGAGATGATCACGTTGCTCGACCGTCACATCGATATCCCGCTGATCGTCGGTGGGGGCATCCGTACCCCGGAGGCCGCCGCCCGCAAAGTGGCCGCCGGCGCCGATTTTGTAGTGGTCGGCAATTTCTTCGAATCAGAGGGCAGTTACGCCCTGATGCAGCAGTTTGCCGAAGCCATTCATCAGTAAAACCTGCGAGGGAAAATGCATGGACCGATCCTCCATAAACCAGGTCATTAAAGATAATATCCGCGAGAATATTGCTGTCAAGCAGGAGATCCTGAGCCAGATGATCCAGCCGGTGGCGCAGGCGGCGGAAAAACTGGTCGATTGTCTGCACGGCGGCGGCAAGTTGTTGTTCTGCGGCAACGGCGGCAGTGCGGCGGACGCCCAGCACCTGGCGGCGGAACTGGTGGTGCGCCTGCGCAGCGCCGTGGAACGCCCCGCCCTGCCGGCCCTCGCTCTAACGGTCGATTCCTCGGTGCTGACCGCCGGAGGCAACGATTACGGCTTTACCCAGGTGTTTTCCCGGCAGATCGAAGCGCTGGGCCATCCGGGCGACGTGTTGATCGCCATCAGCACCAGCGGCAATTCCCCCAACGTGATCGCCGCGGTGGAAACCGCCCGTCAAAAGAAGATCTTTGTGGTCGGCTTCCTGGGAGGCAGCGGCGGTAAACTGGCGGCGCTGGTGGACCTGCCCCTGACTGTTCCCTCCCATACCACCGCCCGTATTCAGGAATCGCACATATTGATCGGGCATATTCTTTGTCTGTTGATTGAGGAATTGCTGTTTGAAAAACCGGTATGATAAATTTTTGTTGGTGGGTGAATGGGTGAATGGGTGTATGAGTTGATGAGTTAATATAGGGATGAAATTTTACCAGGTTTACCCCATACACCCATACACCCATACACTCATTCACCCATTCTCTATTTTTCCGGTCTTGCAGTTGTGATCTCATTCGCTACTTAAAATTCCCTTCGCTTCGATATTGCCGCTTCATTATCAAGAAAGAACATGACGACAACCCAACGCATCATCAAGAATAGCTTTTTCCTGACCGGCGGAAACGTGGTGGCCAAGGCCCTCAACCTGGTGTTGCTGCTGATCCTCACCCGGATGCTCGGCCGCGAAGGATTCGGGCTCTACAGCTTTGCCTTTGCCTACGTCATGCTGTTTCTCCTCTTTACCCACCTGGGACTGAACACCTACCTGGTGCGGGAGATCGCCAAGGATAAATCCTCCGGGCCGGAACACATCGCCCTTACCCTGCCGCTGGTGCTGATCTGCTCCCTGCTCACCGCCGCGCTGGTCAACGGCATCGCCTGGATGGTAAACTGGTCCGGGCAGGAGCGCCTGATTATCGCCGTCTTCAGCGGCTACATGATCTTCGATGCCCTGGGCCGCTACCTGTTCTCCATCTTCCGCGCCTACGAACGCATGGCCTACGAGGCGCTGGTTTACATGACCGAGCGCGCCGGCCTGTTGATCGTTACCCTGATCGGCTGGCAGTTGAACTGGAGGCTGGAATCCCTGGTGGCCTGGTTTACCCTGATCATGGTGCTGAAACTGCTCCTGGCCTGGTACTTCGTGCACCGGCATTTCTTTCCGCTTAAACTGCGCTGGAATGGGAGCGAGGCCCTGGCGATGCTCCGCCAGGCCTATCCCTTTGCCCTGGTGGGCATCTTTGGGGCGATGAGCATGCGCATCGATACCATCATGCTGAAAGTCTTTCACTCCGCCGATGCCGTCGGTCTCTATAATACCGGGCGCAAGCTGGTAGAGAGCCTGGCGTTTATCCCGGAAAATATCGCTTTTGCTATGTTCCCGGCCCTGTCGGTGCTGTTTCTCAGCGACCCGAAAAAATTTCAGGAGACCTTCACCCGCATTCTGCAGTATATGCTGATCATTGCCCTGCCCCTCACCATCGGCAGCTACCTGCTGGCGCCGCGTTTTATTGAACTGCTGTTTGAGCCGGAATTTGCCCGTTCCTATATTGCTCTGCAGTGGCTCTCCCTCTGGCTGGGCATCCTGTTCCTGAAATATGCCTTCGCCACCACCCTCAATGTGGTGGGCAAACAGCACCTGTTTTCGCTTTTCGCCGGGATTTCCATGGTGCTCAACGTGGTGCTCAATTACCTGTTGATTCCACAGTATGATATCGGCGGCGCCGGCTTTGCAACCGTTGTCTCCGAGGCGGCCGGGCTGCTGCTGATCTATATCGGACTGCGCAAATTTACCGGGCTGCCCCGCTTTTCCCCGATATTTGTGAAATTACTGCTGGTCGGGGGAGGGTTTTATCTGGTGCTCTTTTGGCTGCAGTCGGCCAACCTGTTCCTGGCGATCGGTGGCTCTGGGCTGATTTATCTGCTGTTGCTGTTGCTGACCGGGAGTGTCTCGCGGGAAGATTATTTGTATTTCCGCGGGGTGATTGCGAAGAAACTTTCTGCCCGGCAGGTTTCGTAGGATTTTTCTTGACATGATGCCGAATCTTCGTTATGCTGTGCCTCGATTGCACAGGCTTCTCCTGAAAAACCAAAATTCATGGATCTTGTGGCATGAAGTATGAAACTGTAGAGCACTGCTATCTGTGCGGCCATGCCAAGGCTGAGCCGATCGGTCAGTTGGACGACTTTCGGATGATGCGCTGCAAAACCTGCTCGTTCACTTATATCGATCACCGTCCGGTGGAGATGGAAACAGACGAACTGTATAGCAGCTATTTTTCCGGAAGCAATGCAGATTACGGAAAGTGCTATCAGGGCTATATTCAGGAGAATCAGCACAAGCGAAGCAGCAAATTCCACCTGAACCGCTTTCACAAACGGGTGCTCAAAAAACTCAAGAAATATGCGCCGGGCAATCAACTGCTCGATATCGGCTGCGCCGCCGGTTTTTTTATGCAGGATGCCCGGGACAGCGGGTGGGAACCCCGCGGGATCGATATTGCCAAGCCGGCCCTGGATTTTGCCCGCACCGAGCTGTCGCTGGACGTGGCTTACGGCCGCCTGAAGGAACAGCAGTATCCCGATGCCGCCTTTGACGCCGTCACCATGTTCGATCTCATCGAGCACCTCTACGCTCCGCTGAAGGAACTTCGCGAGATCCACCGGATTCTCAAACCCGGCGGCATCCTGTGCATCTATACCCCCAATGTAGAAAGCATCAAGCGTAAAATCCAGGGGGGGCGCTGGTATGCCTTCAAACCCCGGGAGCATAATTACTACTTTTCCCGCAAAACCCTGCAAATGATGCTGGAAAAACGCGATTTTGAAGTGCTGTATTCCCGCACCGGCTACACCCGCTGGCTGATCCTGCCCAATTTCCGCAACCGCCTGCGCAATCGCCCCTGGCTGCTGAAGCTGGTCAACGGCAGCCTGAAACTGGTCAATGAAACCGTTGGGAGGGTGATCTTTAAACCCTTTGAATTGTTCAACATGGGAGACGCCATTCTGCTGTTCGCCCGCAAGAAAGCCTGACAGGATATCAACGTGCCAGATACCCCAAATGGCCCCCGGCCATCTGAGTTTCCGGAAGCAGCCCCGCACAATGCGGCATCTTCCGCTTCTCCGCCGGTTTTATCGATTGTGATCGTCAACTGGAACACCG
Source organism: Calditrichia bacterium (assembly GCA_020635015.1). GTDB lineage: Bacteria > Calditrichota > Calditrichia > RBG-13-44-9 > J075 > JACKAP01. The sequence continues at coordinate 171,401 of JACKAP010000007.1, forward strand.
CCGACCTGCTTGATGCCTGCCTGGCCAGCATTTACCGCTATACCGCCGGGATCTACTTCGAAATTATCGTATTCGACAACGCCTCCGCCGATCATTCCCGGGAAGTGCTGGGTAAATATCCCGAGGTGAGCGCGATTTTTCATCCGGAGAATATCGGATTTGCCGCCGGCAACAATCGCGCCGCCGAATGTGCCCGGGGCGAATTCCTGCTGCTGCTTAATCCCGACACCGAAATCCGCGACAATATTTTTCCGGAAATCATCGCTTACCTGAAAGAAAGTCCTTACCGGGTGCTCGGCCCCCGGCTGCTCCTGCCCGACGGCAGCGTGCAGATGACCAGTGGCAACTTTCCTGGTCTGTGGCGTATGCTCGTTCAGAATATTTACTCATTCTTAAAAATGCTTCGTCTCAGCGCCTTGATCCCCTTCCTGGCATTACTGTCGAGGGTGCCGGCGGGTCAGTTTTCTGGAATGGGCCGCTGGTGGGATCCGGAACAGGTTCATCCGGTCGATTGGGTCTCCGGGGCCTGCATGCTGCTGCGCCGGGATGACTTTATGACTGTCGGCCGATTCGATGAGGATTTTACACTCTATGCCGAAGAGTTCGAACTTTGTTACCGCCTGGCGAAAGCAGGGAAAACAGCGGTATATTACGGTCGGGTTGCGGCGCTGCATCATAGTGCCGCCAGTACCCGGCAGTTCCGGGAAAGGAGCCATATTCTTCGCACCCAGGCGATGCTGCGTTTTTATGAGAAGTTCCGTCCCGGGGCGGAGGTGCTGGTTTATCGACTCGTGGTGATTGTCGCGAACGTGCTGGGCGCGATCTGGCACCAACTGCTGGCCCTTCCGGCGACCGGGGAAAACCGGGAAACTCACCTGCGTTATGCCCGCACTTATTGGCAGGTGACGCAAATTTACGCCGGTTGGGTGCGGCAGGTGAAGCTGCCGGGGTAATTATGAGTGAACTTTCCAACAAAAAAATACTGATGGTCTCCTACACCTCTTTTATCCAGAAGTTTTACCAGACCCTTCCCCGGGAGATCGCCCGCGCCGGCGGGGCGGCAGTGGAGGTGCTGGTGCCGCCTTACTGGAAGGAGATCTGGAGCGGCGGCAAAAAATGGCTGGAAAAAAGCGAAGATCCCTTCTATCGGCTCCATGTGGGACGGATTTTTTTTCCGGGAAATTTACATTTTGCCTTTTTTCGAGAGCGCCTGGCTAGTTTATTAAAGGGGCTTCAGCCGGACATTATCGATCTGGAGGACGAACCGTTCAATGCCGGCAGCTTTCAGATGATGTGGTACCGCCGGCGTTATACCCCGGGCAGTAAGATTGTGCTGCATGCATCGCAGCACCAGTTTAAGCATTATCCACCGCCCTTCAACTGGGTGGAGCGTTATGTGCTCAAGCGGGCCGATGCCATCCTGGTGCGAAATAGCATGGCCCGCGATGTGCTGCTGCGCAAGGGCTACCGGGGAATTTTGGAGATTGTCACCCATGGGGTGAACACCGAAGCCTTCGCGCCCCGGAAAGCGTCGGCACTGCATCGGGAACTCTCCCCGGACGGCAAACCGCTGGTAGGTTATATTGGCGCCCTGGCAGAACACAAGGGGATCGATCATCTGATCCGGGCTGTCCGCGGCCTGCCCTGCCGGCTGCTGCTGGTGGGCGACGGTCCGGAACGGGAATCCCTGATGAAATTGGCCGGAGAACAACAGGTAGATCTGTGCTGGCGCCCCCCGGCCGACCATGCCGGGGTCGCGGCATATTTCAACGCGCTGGATGTGTTTGTGTTACCGTCCCTGACCCGCAAGAACTGGATCGAAAAATTCGGCCGGGTGCTGATCGAAGCGATGGCCAGCGGGGTGCCGGTGATCGGCTCGGAATCGGGAGAGATCCCCCGGGTGCTGGCGGATGCGGGGTGGACGTTTCCGGAGGGTGATGAACCCATACTACGCGAAAAAATTACTACTCTGCTGAACCGGCCGGATCTACGCCAGGAACTGGCCGACCGGGGCCGCCGCCGGGCCGAGCAGCTCTATTCCTGGGAGTCGATTGCGAAGCAGACGGTTGCGGTGTATGAGCGGGTTCTGGGAAAAAAATAATGTGTATAGAAGGACTGTAAAATGCGGAGAACTTATGCAAGGGGCAAGGGGCATGGCGCCATAATATACAAGCATAAGTTCCGATACCCGCACTGTAATACACCATGCGCCATGCCCCATGCCCCTTGCAAAGCAATCAACCCATTCACCACTTAACCCAAAATCATCATGCCCGATAAAACCACCATCGTTATCAACGGCCGCTTCCTGACCCAGCCGATTACCGGGGTGCAGCGGTATGCCCATGAGATCGTTCGTGCGCTCGATGACCTGATCGATCGCTCAGCGCCGGAAGTGGAACCGTTTTCCTTCCAAATTGTCGCCCCGCGCAAGGATCTGATCCATGAACTGCCCCTGCGCCATATCGATATCCGCCATGCCGGAAACCTCCGCGGACATTTGTGGGAGCAGCGGGATCTGCCTGCAGCGTTTGAAGATGGGGTGCTGTTTTGCCCCGGCAATACCGCCCCGTTGAGCACGCTGCACAGTGATCAGCCGGTGGTGGTGACGGTGCACGACCTTTCCTATCTCTACTTTCCCGATGCCTACAGTTTTTCCTTTAAAGCGTTATATAAGATGCTCATCCCGGCTGCCTTCCGCCGGGCGGATGCGGTGATTACCGTCTCCTACTCGGAAAAAGCGGCGATGCTGCGGTATTACCCGCGCCTCTCCCACAAGATCCATGTAATCCAAAACGGCGGTCTGGGCCGGCGCTTCATGGAAGCCGCCCCGCAGGCGGAACCGCCGGCCGACGATGAGGAGCCGATGCTTCTCTACGTCGGAGCGCTCAACCCCCGCAAGAATCCGCAGGGCATCCTGCAGGCGGTTTCCCTGCTGGCCAGGCGCATGAAGTTCCGCCTGGTGCTGGCTGGTGGGGGAAGTAAATCATTCCAAAACAAAGAATTGGCAATTCCCAAGGGGCTGAGTGACCGGGTGGAGCTGACCGGCCAAATCAATGATACGGATCAATTGATCGAGCTCTATCGCAATGCTGCCTGCCTGGTGTTCCCCTCTTTTTATGAAGCGTCTCCTCTGCCGCCGATCGAAGCGATGGCCTGCAACTGCCCGGTGATCGCTTCCGACATTCCCGCGCTGCAGGAGCGCTGCGGCGATGCCGCGCTGTATTGCGATCCCCACCGCCCGGAAGATATCGCCGACAAGATCCAGCAGGTGCTTGGCAGTCCCGAGCAGGCGGAAGCGCTGCGCCGGAAAGGCGCCCTGCGCGCCCGGCAATATACCTGGGAATTTTGCGCCAAAGAGACCTTGCAGGTCATCACCAAAGTGCTGAACATGAAGAAATAGTATTTAGGGCATGGCCCGTAGTCCGGGCCATGCCCTAAATACTATTTTCGTTTATAGATAAGATGCTACGTATTGTGAAACGGCCTTTTATGCAAAGTAAAATCGCCTCTGGTCATTTGATACAAAACCTAAATGCGTGAATCGGTTATGAAACGAACCTTGAGAAAACTGCGCCGGGTGATCTGGATTCTTCAGGGAAAGGATCTCTATTGCCGTCCGGAGGTTCGGCGCTCCTGCGAGCGGCACGGCTCCGATTACGGGGGATGGCATATTTGTCCGGAACAGATTGACCGGCACAGCATTGTCTATTCTTTCGGCGTGGGCGAGGATATCAGTTTTGATCTTTCCTTGATCGAGCGCTACGGTCTGCAGGTTCATGCCTTTGATCCCACTCCCAAATCGATCCGCTGGGTTGAGTCGCAACCGCTTCCGAATAATTTTATCTTTCATGATTACGGCGTTGCCGATTATGACGGAGAAGCAGCGTTTTATCCCCCGGAAAATCCGGCGCACGTCTCCCATACCATGCTGCCATCCTCCGGCGGCCCTGCCCGCAAGATCCTGGTCAAGGTGCACCGCCTGGTGACGATTATGAAAATGCTGGGACACCAAAAGATCGATATCCTGAAGATGGATATTGAGGGCGCGGAATACGCAGTGCTGGCGGATCTGCTCAACAGCGATATCGAGGTGTCGCAGATTCTGGTGGAATTTCACCATCGTTTTAATAATGTCCGGGTCGATCAAACCCGCCAGGCCATCAAGTTGCTGAATCAACACCGTTATCGACTTTTCCATGTGGCCGCCAGCGGGGAAGAATACGCCTTTATCCGCGAATAACGCCAGCCGTATCACCGCGCCGTTTGCTGACCTGCTATGAGCACATCCCTGCGGCATATTATCGGGGCCACCTTTGCCACCCAGGTGGCGGCGTTCCTGATCACCGTCGGCGGCCAGGTGCTGGCCGCCCGCTGGCTGGGGCCGCTCCAATTCGGGGTGATGGCCACCTTGCTGATGTTTGCCGATGCGGTGAACAAATTCACCAATTTCGGCCTGGAGACCTCCATCCTCTACTTCGTCAGCAACCGCCGCTATCCCTTCCGGCGCTTCATCGGTACCAATATCATCAACGGTCTGGTGCTGTATGGGGTGGGGGTGCTGGCGATTCTCAGCTTTATGTATGCCGGTGGGATGTCTCTGCTCTTTCGTCCGGAAGAGGCTGTTCTGGGGAAAGCAGGACTCTGGTGGGGTACCTACCTGCTCTTTGCCGCCATCGTTCATGAATATGGCGGCAACATCTGGCTGGGACTGCAACAGTTCCGGCGCTACAACGGCAATATTCTGACCCGCCCGGTGATTTATGTTGCCCTGCTGCTGCTGGTCTATGTTCAGGGCGCCCTGGATGTCAATGCTGCGCTGGCCATTTACGGCACTTCCTGGCTGCTTCCCGGGCTGTATATCTGGTGGGTGAGCGTTTTTCCGCTGCCCCTGGTATGGGATGCCCGAATTACCCGCGCCACCATGGGTTACGGGATCCAGGTAATGGGCACCAATCTATTGGTATTTCTGGTCTATCGTTCGGATATTTTCCTGATCGCCTATTTTCTCTCCCAGGAAGCAGTGGGATACTACTACATCGCGGTGATGGTGGCGGAGCGCCTGCTCTATCTGACCCAATCCTCCCGCCTGGTGCTGATGCCGGCGGCAGCCCATGCGCCGGAGCAGCAGGAAAAGGTGCCGCTGCTGATCCGGGCCAACTTGCTGGTTGTGCTGCTAGGGGCCGCGCTGCTCGGCGCAGTTGCGCCCTGGCTGATCCCGCTGGTTTTTACTTCCCAATACCAGCCGGCGGTGCTGCCCCTGTTGCTGCTGCTGCCCGGGGTGGTGGCGATTACCCTGCCCAAGCTGCTTTCCGCCGACCTCGCCGCCCGGGGACTGCCTCGCTATAATCTCTATGCCAATGCGGTGAATTTTTGTATTAATCTGGGGCTGAATCTTTGGCTGATTCCGCGGATCGGGATTGCCGGAGCGGCGCTCAGTTCCAGTATTGCCTACCTGGTGGCGGCACTGATGATGATGGCTTTTTACCGCCGGGTCAGCGGGGTGGCGCTGAGCGAACTTCTGTTGCCAAAACGAAGCGACTGGACAGGGTTAAAAAAATTATAAAAATGGTATGATGATAGTAAAATTACCGCTAATTTAAGGCCTTTTGGGATGTTGGATGTTGGATGTTGGATGTTGGATGTTGGATGTTGGATGTTGGATGCTGGATGCTGGATGCTGGATGCTGGATGCTGGATGAAACGTTCGCTCATTTGATACACGAAGCAAGCAAAAAATAAATTAAAAGCAACCACCCATAAATTGAGCACCGTAACATCAATTATCAAATTAATGCACTATAAACCTATGTTTTCTATTCCCATATTACATCCAGTATCCAGTATCCAGTATCCAGCATCCAGTATCTTCATCATGTCGAATCGACAATAAACCGCTATTTATGACGACCAATCTTAATCATCTTAATGTTGCCCTGGTGCACGATTGGCTGACCGGCATGCGCGGCGGCGAGAAAGTGCTGGAGATCCTCTGCGAAATCTTCCCGGAGGCGGATCTATTCACTCTGCTGCACAATCCCGGCAGCGTTTCGCCGCAGATCGAGAACCGGCGCATCTTCACTTCGTTCATCGATAAACTGCCCCTCAAAGCCAACCATTACCGCTATTATCTCCCGCTGTTTCCGACCGCGGTGGAACTGCTCGATTTCAAAGCCTACGACCTGATCATTTCCACCTCGCACTGCGTGGTAAAGGGCATCCGCACGCCGCCCCATGCCTTGCATATCTCCTATCTTCACACCCCGATGCGCTATGTCTGGGATATGTACGAAGAATATTTCGGAGCAGATAAGATCGGCCGGCTGCAACGGGCGATCATCCCATACTTTGCAAATTATTTGCGGATGTGGGATGTCAGCAGCGCCAACCGGGTGGATCATTTTATTGCCAATTCCGCCCACGTGGCCCGGCGAATCGGAAAATATTACCGCCGCGACGCAACTGTGATTTATCCACCGGTTGATACCGGCCAGTTTCCGGTTTCGCATCGCAGCGAGGATTATTACCTGATCATCTCCGCCCTGGTACCGTACAAAAAGATCGATCTGGCGGTGCGCGCCTTCAATCAAACCGGACAGCCGCTCTACATCGTCGGCAGTGGGCCGGAGCAGCAGAAACTGACCAAAATGGCGGCCGGCAATATCCGCTTTTTCGATTGGGTGAGTGATGATGAGCTTCGCGAATACGCCGCCAACTGCCGGGCGCTGATCTTCCCCGGAGAGGAGGATTTCGGCATCGTGCCGGTGGAGGTGCAGAGCTGCGGCAAGCCGGTGATCGCCTACGCCCGGGGTGGGGCGCTGGAGACGGTGATTGGCTATGATGGTAATAATGAAAAGCGCTGCAGCGGGGTATTTTTCAGAGAACAAACCGCCGAAGCACTGGTCGAGGCTCTGGCGCAGTTCGAGCGCCTGAATTGGGATGCGGATTTCGTCGCCGCCCATGCCGCCAAATTCAATCGTGAAAGATTCCGTGAGGAGATCGCGCAGTTTATTACGGATAAAACGGCAAGTTTTTTCAACATGTCTTTTGCCACAGAGGCACAGAAAACACGGAAAACTGACAACTAAATTAACTCTGTGATCTTTGTGCATTTGTGGCAGTTTATTGAAAGCAAATGACTTAGATGAAACAAGATATTTATAAGCGAAACCTGCTGATCCCCTTCCTGAAAATTATCTTCGACGGGATTGCGATCGAATTGGCGGTACTTTCCGCTTATTATCTGCGCTTTTATTCCCCGCTGACCGGGATCATTCCGGTCACCAAGGGCTATCCGCAGTTCCAGGGCTATTTTTATTTTTCCCTCTTCCTGATGGCGGTGATGATCTTTCTTTTCGGCACTTTCAATGCCTACCGCAGCCGTTTTTTCAGCAGCTTTTCCCAGGATATTCCGGTGCTGCTGAAGGTCTGTGTGCTGGGGATTTTGTTCGCTATGAGCGGGGCGTTTCTCTATCGCGATTTTTCCTATTCCCGCCTGGTGTTTGCGATGATCTATCTGAATCTCAATCTCTTCCTGCTGATTGAACGCTGGATGTTTCACCGCTTGAAGAAGCGCTTCCTCCGCCGGGGGTTTGGCATCCTGAAGGTGTTGCTGATCGGTTCCGGGGAGAACCTGCTGCAGGTCTACCGGCGGCTGCAGTCTGATCAGAATTATAATTTTGAAGTCGCCGGCTACCTGGCCGAGCAAAAACATACGGCATTGCCGGTTGATTATCTGGGGAAACCGGAGGAATTGAATGCGCTACTGACCCATTCGGTTGATTATAGCGGACTACTGATTTCGTTCAATCATACGGAACATGACCGCATCTGGCCGGTTATCCAGGCCGTCGAGGGTAAAAATTTGGAGCTGTTTTACGTGCCGGACATTCTCGATCTGCTCACTTCCCGCTTTCAATCGCTGGAAGTGGGGGGAGTCCCGCTGCTGCAATTGAAACGGGTGGCACTCTCCGGCTGGCAGGGGCTGATCAAGCGCGGTTTCGATCTGGTAAGTGCCTCGCTCGGTCTGCTGCTGCTCTCCCCGCTGTTCTTACTGCTGGCGCTGTTGATCAAAATGACCTCCCGGGGGCCGGTCTTTTATGTTCAGCCGCGGGTCAGCCTGGACGGACAGGAGTTCAAAATGCTCAAATTCCGCTCGATGCGCGCGGATGCGGAATCTGCCACCGGGCCGGTTTGGGCCAGCAAAGGCGACCCCCGGGTCACCGGCCTCGGCCGCTTCCTGCGCCGCAGCAGCCTCGATGAACTGCCGCAACTGATCAACGTGATCAAAGGCGAAATGAGCCTGGTGGGTCCCCGGCCGGAGCGGCAGCATTTCGTCGATCAGTTCCGTGCTTCGATCCCGCACTATCTGGAGCGGCATCGCTTCCGCTGCGGCATGACCGGCTGGGCGCAGGTGAACGGCCTGCGGGGACAATCGCCGATAGAAGTGCGCACCCGCTACGACCTCTACTATATCGAAAACTGGTCGCTGTGGTTCGATCTGAAGATCATTATTTTGACCTTCATGGAAATCTTCCGGGGGGAAAATGCTTACTGAGTTCAGGGGCACTCCGCTGCGGCCGGCCTGGCCCCAATACCTGCTCTGGGGATACACTGCCGGTCTGGCCCTCACCCACATCTTTTTGCAAGCGACCGGCGCAATATACCTGTTGCTGTTGCTCTGGCTGATCGCCAGCGGCCAGCACCGCCGTTTTCAGACGATTCACTGGCTGCTGATCGCTTATGCCCTCTCTGCGATCCTGGCGTTCTGGATCGCCGGCCATTCTCTGAAGCAGCATTCGTCATTGCTCTCCCAACTGGTGTTGCTGGGCCTGATCCCGCTCTCTCTATGGCAGGAGGATTCCGGATACCCGGCGCTGCGCCCCTGGAGCCGCTGGCTGGTGGGGCTGGCGCTACTGGCCTGCCTTGCCGGGGTATATCATCATTTTCAGGGGATGGATCGGGTGAAGGGATTCTTCGGAAGTTATTTCACCATCGCGGTGCTGCTGGTGTGCACCATTCCGATCAGTTGCGGGATGCTGCTCTCCGGCAAACTCGACTGGCGGCGGGCGTACTACCTGCCGGTGCTGGGGCTGCAATTGCTGACCTTGTGGTGGACCTATACCCGCAGCGCTTTTCTAGGGCTGTTTATCGGCATGGGGGTGTTTGCCCTGGCGCTTTTTCTGCGTGACATTCGCAGCCCGAAGCGGGAGAGGAGGGCGATTCTGGCCAGGTGGGGAATGCTTCTGGCATTGCCGGCGATCCTGCTCAGCCTGATGTTGACCGCCGCAGACCCGCGGATCAACCCTTTCTATAAAGCGCCCCCAGAAGCGGCGACGGAAACAGTCCCGGGACAGGATTTTTCCAGCGGGCGGAAGGCGATCATTATTGACGCCCTGCGCATTACTTCCGGCGAAATTCGCCAGGGGAATTACTCCAAATTAATTTTCGGCCACGGACTCTCCAGCCGCAAACGGATGGTGGAAGGCTACATCAGCAGTTGGGAATCGGATTTTCTGCAAGTATTTATGAATCAGGGATTGATTGGATTGCTGCTGGCCATGGGGATTTACGCCGGCTTTATCAGAGCGATCTGGCACGGATTGCGATCTCCGGATCTCTTGCTGACCGGCCTGGCTGCCGCCGGCATTGGCTACAGCGTGATGAGTTTCTTTACCCTGCAAATAACCGCCTTTAACAGCGCCGGTATCTTTGCGCTGCTGTATGCATTTCTCCATACCTATTCGCCCCGCCGCCAAAACCAATGACGATTTTTCGCGATCGTCTATCGGAGCTTTCCGCTATCCGGAGCAATACTGTCTCTTCTGGAAAAGTGTCTGTTAGAAAGGTCACAAAACCCAAAATCAAAAAATATATGGCAATTTTTCTCTAATTGAAACTATTTAATTATTTTTTTGTTGTAATATTAGTTGGTTTTTTATATAATTGTGCTCTGAAAGTAGCATAAATTGGGGTAATAGTGTCTATTTCTATGAGGTTTATCTATGTCTTATCATAAATGTGCGATCGAAGGATGTCCTTTTAAACCGATATCCTTCACCCACTATTGCTGGCAGCATATCCCGGATAAAAAAAGTTATCTTAAAAAATTGCGGAGCAGCGTGGAAAATTCCGTTGCACCGGTGACCCTGGATAAGGTTGTATTCGAAGGATTCGACTTTACCGGTTTAGATTTACGCAGCGCCTCCTTCAGCCGGGCGGTGTTTATCGATGTGGACTTCTCCGATTCCAATTTGACCAATGCCAATTTTAAGCACAGCTTTTTTCAAAACTGTAAATTTCATCGTTCCAAGCTGGTGCAGGCGACTTTAAGCAGTGCGATTGTGGTGGGTTCTGATTTTCTGGAAACCGACCTCTCTCTGGTAGAAGGCAACTTGCTGAAGGTAAAAAACTGCCGCTTTGAAAATCTTTATATCAAGTCGGCCGATCTAAAAAATACGTTCTGGAAAAATGTGGAATTAAAAGGGGCGAAGATCATTGACGGCAGCTTCATGATGAGCTACTTCGACGCCCTGGAGGTGACCGACAGCAAGCTGGACAATGCCCTGTGCTCCGGCAGCCAGTTTCACAATTGTAATTTTATGATGAGTGATCTGATCAAGGTGAATTACATCGGCTGTATTCTGGATGATTGCGAGTTCAAGACCAGTCATCTGCGCAATTGCCGTTTTACCACTGCGATTATTCGCAACACTTCTTTTGATAATTGCAAGGTGGTCAAGCCGGTGATGCGGGAGGCCCAGATTGTCGGTGGCAAGTTCAACCGCTGCAACATTACCAATCCGCTGCTCCAGCGGGCAGTGCTGATCCACAACAACCTCAACCTGAAGAAGTTGGAAAATGCCAATATCGAGGGTTTGGTGGTGATGTAATCCGCTTTACAACAAAGATTTGATTAAAAAAGCCATCTTCCGACGGGAGATGGCTTTTTTTTAGCCACAGAGCCACAGAGATCACTGAGAACTGAGTACAGAAGGCAACTGACAACTGACAACTGATAACTAATGACTCAGTGATCTCTGTGGCTAATTGCTTTCCTCCGGCGCAATCCATAGCCGTTTTCCCATCAGCAATGATTTTTCCTGATATCCCATTTCCCGGGCGTATTCGATCAGCGCCGGTTCTTCCCGCCATTCGAATCCTTGTAGAATTGCTGCCGGTGGATGTTCCTGCAGGAATTCAGACAGATCGGATTCAGCGAGCATCCGATAAGTTTTTCGTTCCTCCCCGGAGAGATAGGACGAGGTGCGCCAGGCAAAAGGTCCGGTAACCAGTTGAGGATATATGGCCAGGCCGCCTTCGAGTGGGATGATCGGGGCGAAAGTTAACACCGGTCCCTCTGCTGCCAATGTGTTGCCAACAGACTTTCCCAGGCGATGGATCTGATTGGGTTGCCAGTATTTCGCCTTGCTGAGCCGGAATGAATCGGGAAACTGGGGCAGGTTGTAGAGGCTGAACAGGATCAGGAGCAAGCCCCAGATGGTGAGATGCCGCTGCGGATGGGGGCTTTCCCGGGGAAACTCGGCCAACCCGTAAGCGGCGGCCAGTAAGCAGAAGAAGAGCGGAGGATAAAAATACTGTTTGAAGGAAGGGGTGGGCGCAAAGGTGCCGATCAGCAGAAACGGCAACAGCAGCAGAACAAAAAACACCTCCGGCCGACGGTGATTCCGCCGGGAGTCGCCGATCCAGGCTTTCCGGAAAGCGAAAAAAAGAGCGGCGGCCACGATCAGCAAATTTCCCGGCTGCACCAGCACTTCCAGGGTATAGAGGATTTTCGAAAAAAAGTCCATTGAGCGGGTATATCCCAGCCCTTCCCGGTAGAGGGTATTCAGCACCGGATATTGGAGGTTCCCGAAAAGATACGCCGTTGGATATTGTACTAAGAATAGCAGCGAGGGGAGCAGCGCCAGGGAGAAGCCCGCGGCAAAAAGCGTCGGCAGTTGCCATACCACATTCCGGGGCAGGGTTTGACGGTAAAAAAAACTCAGCAGGGCAAACGGCGCAAACAGCGGGGCGAAGGAGAGGCGCACCCCGGTGGCGACCCCCAGCAGCAAGCCGGCCAGCAGCGGGGCCAGAATGCCCCCTTGCCGACGAATGGCGCGCGTGTATAGCAGAAAGGCGCCCAGGGTAAGCAGCATCGGCAGATCGTGATTCCAGGCCAGGCCGGCAGTATGGGCAAACAGTGGGCTGCCGATCAGCATGATGACCCCCCCGGCGGCCAGCAGAAACCGTTTTGGGAAAGCCTCCCTGCCAAAGCGCCGGTAGAACAGTCCGAATACCAGGGTCAGGGTGGCAAAAGCGCACAAGATCGAAAACAGCCGGGCACTGAACAGCAGCCGGTCGGAGAATTGGAAAATGGTGCCGTAGATGAATACCAGGTAGGGTTGGTGAAAATAGGGATAATCCCGGTAGGGCAGCAGGCCGTCCCGGGCATAGAGCGCGGCGCTGGCGACGAACTGGTGCTCGTCATGATCCAATGGTTTTTCCATGCCGAGGTTCAGCAGCAGCAGGAAGAGGATCAGTAAAAAGACAGCTATGAACAAATGTTGGGTACGCCGGTTCATGATACTTTAACGCTACAGGCTGTATTTGACGATACACCAGATGGCCTGGAAACCGTCGCGCCAGTTGATCTTTTTTCCTTCCGCATAGGTTCTGCCGGCATAGGATATTCCCACCTCATAGATGCGCCAGTTCCCCCGGGCCACCTTGGCGGTCATTTCCGGCTCGATGCCAAAGCGGTCTTCCTCCAGGTCGAGGGTCTGCAGCACCTCTTTGCGGAACAGCTTATAGCAGCACTCCATATCGGTCAGATTGAGATTGGTGAACATATTGGAGAGCAGGGTCAGGAACTTGTTCCCCACCGAATGCCAGAAAAACAGCACTCGGTGCGGCTGGCCGCCGGCAAAGCGGGAGCCGTACACCACATCCGCCTTGCCGCTCAGGATCGGGGCCAGCAGATCTTTATACTCGTTGGGATCATATTCCAGATCTGCATCCTGGATAATGGCAAAATCGCCGGTGACATGCTGAAACCCGGTGCGCAGCGCGGCGCCTTTGCCTTCATTCTTGTCTTTGTAGATGACCTTTGCTACCAGAGGTTCTATTTCATTGCGGAGAATCTCCCGGGTCTGGTCGGTGGAAAAATCGTCCACTACAATGATCTCTTTTTCGATATCACCGATGTTGCAGTCGATGACCCGCTGGATGGCTTCGCGGATGAATTGTTCTTCGTTATAAGCCGGTATAACGATCGATAGTTTCAAGATTTCAATGACCTCCTACCAGAAATAGATGATGATTTGCATGATCAGCAGCGTATAGATCCCTGCGCCGATGTCGTCGAGCATGATTCCCCAGCCACCGGGGAGATCCTGCAAGCGGTTGACCGGATAGAGTTTGCTCACATCGAACAGGCGGAAGAGTCCGAAAGCGATCAGGTAGAGCAGCGGTTCGGGCGGCACGAACCAAAGTCCCAGCCACATTCCGGCCAGTTCATCTACCACCACCTTGGAAGGATCCTGGATACCGTCGTCTTTCTCTACGAAATCGGCCGAGTAGGTGCCGATTGCCGTGGCGATCAGGGTCGCCGGAACCAGCCAGGCCGCATCGCCCTGAAAGAAAAAATATGCGACCAGCAACCCCACCAGGGTACCGGCCGTGCCCGGCGCGGTGGGAGAATATCCCGCCCCCAGCACGGTGGCGATCAGATAGTGTATGCTTCTCATAATTTAAGTTAAGGCTGTGGGGAGACATATCAAACCGCTAAATACACTTTGCCGGAGGGCAAACGAAAAGGCCCACGCTGGAAATGCATGGGCCTTGGAAGGAACTATCGCTAATAAACAAATGCCACAGAGACACAGAGAACACAGAGAACACAGAGTTATCAGTTATCAGCTTTTAGTTGTCAGTTCTCTGTGGCCTCTGTGTCTCTGTGGCAATAAAAGTTGTACGAATTGGAACGATGTTTCATCCTACTACAAATTCAGCGCCTGCTGGATATCGCCCACCGCTTCCTGGAGCTGGGCGTAGGTAATGATCAGATCATACTCGGCCGCAACCAGAATCCGCTCGGCATCGGTGAGATTCACCTGGGCTTCCCGTACATCCAGCGAGGTGCCGGAACCGAGCCGGTAGCGCTCGGTGGCCAGGCGGTATTCTTCCTTGGCCGCTTCCAGGTTTTCCTTGTTAATCTCGATGATTTCCAGCAGATCTTTATAACGCTGATAAGTGGTGGAGATGTTCGATACCAGGGTGCGCTTGTACGCTTCCAGGTCGATCTGGGTGCTTTTCACATTCAGCTTGGCGTTCTGGTGATTGACCATATCCTGGAAGCCATTGAACAAATTAAAAGATCCCTGCACGCCAACGGTGACCGACCAGTTTTGGTTCACATCAGAATAAATTTTATCAAAAACGCTGTTGGAGCGGCCATAAGAGAAGAAGGCGCTCAGCGAGGGCAGAAAAGAACTTTTGGAGAGGGAAACGTTTAATTCCCGGGAGCGGAGTTCCATTTCCCGGCGTTTGATTTCCGGCTGCTGATCCATCGCAGAATTGAGCAGACTTTCCAGCGGCGGCAGTTGGTAATCGAAATTCACATCCTTGGAAATTTCCAGGGGCGTGTTCGGCTCCCGGCCCATGGCGACGTTGAGGGTCTGCTTGGCCTGGTGCACCGTGTTGCGCTGGGAGATCAGGGAGATGCGGTCATTCCCCAGGTTGACCCGGGCGCGGAAGACATCCACCTTGGCGACGGAGCCGATCTCGAACATCTTCTCACTGCGGTCGAGGTTATCCTGGCTCCGCTGAACCGCGAGCGTATTGACCTCTAACAACTTTTCCTGTTTCAACAGATTCAGATAATTCTCCGCGACAGCAGTGATGGTCTGATCGATCTGCACATTCAGGCTGTGATAGGCTGCGTTTTTATCCGCTTTGCTTTTGCGGATATTGTTCCACATGGCCCCGCCGTCAAACAAATCCAACCCGACATCCAAACTGGCCCGGTAGGAATTCCGTTCGAAGCCAGGGTTGGTCACTTCCTGGTTGACAAAACCGACCACCGTATTGGTCGAATCAAATACCGGCACATCCTGTTGGGTGGTGGCGTCGCCCGACCGAAAGTTGGTGGCGGAATAGTTGGTATTGACCCGGGGCAGGACACTGCTATAGGAAGCTGTATAATTGTGTCCGGCTATTTGGGCGGCATTTCGGGAAATTTGAACATCAGCATTGCGCTCGAATGCGATGCGGATACATTCTTGTAGGGAAATTGGGGTAGGACCTTCCTGACCCCAGGCATTGAATGAGATTAATAAAATGAAGAAAGTAATAACGTGCCACTTCAGCTTCATAGGTCCTCCGATGTTGTACATTCAGAAAAAATAGATTACCCTTATCATCAATACGTACCTCCCGACGGCAGCTGTGAACCGGGGATAGGCCGTAATATGCCGACTTCACCGCAATATTGCAAGAACCCATGGTTAAAAAGTATGAAGGATACGGTATTACCGATTTTGCTTAGCGGAAAAAACTGAGCAGCCGCTGAAAGAAACCCTGCGGTTTTTTTGCCTGTGGCGGCGCTTCCGATATTTTCTCTAGCATTCCTTCGATGTCTTCCGGCTGCTCTTCCAGCCCCAGGGGTTTCTTAATGATCTCTTCCTCCGCCGGATGGTCGGCTTTTGCTGCCGGATCGGCATCATCGCGCTCCGATAATTGATCCAGAATATTATCCAGTTCCGGATTTTCTGCATTTGAAGCGGATTTTTGTTGTTTCTTTTTGGAATCAGTCACCGACAGTCCCTTTCTGATTACGTTGACAATTGACGTTAGTTAAAATTTAATTGTTTCAGAGAATTTAAGTTATAACCGCAGCGTTAACGTGATCCCCCGCAAGTATGGGCAAAAACGGCCGTGGGTTTGAGTAGGGTCGGGTCGCGACCCGACCGGTAAATATGAATGCATGGATAAAACTGGCCGCCAGGTCGGGTCGCGACCCGACCCTACGCTTCTTCCGCGATAATTTGATCTTTAATTTGCATGAAGTAATCGAAGCAGGCCTGATATTCGTTGGGAATGATACCATCCAGGATCGCATCAGTGATGGCCTGTTTGATCTTTCCGATCACCGGTCCCGGTTTCATATTGAGATGCTGCATGATGGCATTGCCGTCGAGCGCCGGCTGGAAGTTGCGGATGCGGTCCCGCTCTTCAACTTCGATCATCCGCTGCTCCACCCGGTCGAAATTATTCAGATAGCGTTCCACCTTGCGGGGATTCTTGGAGGTGATATCGGCGCGGCACATCATCATCAGGTCGTCAATTTCATCTCCAGCTTCGTACATCAGGCGGCGAATGGCGCTGTCGGTCACATCATCATCGACCAGTTGCGAGGGGCGCATGTGCAGCCGCACCAGTTTACTGATATATTTGATGGTGTGCGTGGGCAGCTTCATCCGCCGCCCGATCCGCTGCGCCATTTTGGCGCCCAGTTCCTCATGGCCGTGGAAAGTCCAGCCGGTTTCCGCGATAAATTTTTTGGTCTGCGGTTTGGCAATGTCATGCATCAGGGCCACCATGCGCAGCTCGAAGCGGCCGGTATGCTCGCTGATGTTGTCCAGCACTTGCAGGGTATGGTAGAACACATCCTTATGCTGATATTCCTGGCGCTGCTCCACCCCGGCCATCTGGTCCAGCTCCGGGAAGATAATCGCGCTCACCCCGGTATCGCGCAGCAGCTCCAGGCCGGTGGAGGGTTTGTCCGCCAGCATCAGCTTGCGGAATTCTTCCGTAATCCGTTCCTGGGAGATGATGCGCAGCCGTTCGCGGTTGTCATGGATTGCCTGCAGGGCCGCCCCATCGATGTGGAATCCCAGGGTGGCGGCAAAGCGGATCGCCCGGAGAATGCGCAGCGGATCGTCGCTGAAGGTGATCTGGGGATCCAGCGGGGTGCGGATCAGTTGCCGGCGGATATCTTCCTCTCCGTCGAAAAGATCGATCACCTCGCCGAAATGTTCCGGAGAAATATCCATCGCCAGGCAGTTGATGGTGAAATCCCGCCGGGAGAGATCGCTCTCCAGGGTGGCGGGCCGCACTTCCGGCTTGCGGGAATCCTCCTGGTAATGCTCTTCGCGGGCGGTGACGAATTCCAGTTGCCAGTCCTGATACTGCACCCGGGCGGTACCAAATTGGGCAAACGGCACCACCTTGCTGCTGTGGTACATTTTCCGAAAATGCCGGGCAAAGCCAATGGCATCGCCCAGCACCACACAGTCGATATCCTTTCCTTCTTTGCCCATCACCAGGTCGCGTACGAACCCGCCGACCGCATAAACCTCCACCCCAAACTGCACTGCCGCCTCATGGATCTGCCGCAGCACCGCCTGGCCGGATGTTGGGGTTAACTTCATCATTTGCTTATATAAGTAATTTTGTAGTTATAACCGACATATTTCAACCCCTCTAAATCTCCCCTTACTAAGGGGAGACTTGTAGGCTTCCCCCCTTGGTAAGGGGGGACGGAAGGGGGGTAGACTATATTTTCATCGAGAGCTGCACCCGTCCCCGCTCCAGATCGACCTTGATCACCTTGACGCTGATGACGTCTCCCACCGCGACCACCTCCAGGGGATTCTTGATATAGCGGTCGGCCATCTCGCTGACGTGCACCAGCCCGTCGCGCTTGACGCCGATGTCGACGAAGGCGCCGAAATCGACCACATTGCGCACCGTGCCCTTCAGGAGCATCCCCTCGCGCAGATCTTCCATCTTCAGCACATCGCTCTTGAAGATCGGCTTGGGCATCCCGTCACGAGGATCACGCCCCGGTTTCTCCAGGTCGGCCAAAATGTCCTCCAGGGTCGGTTCACCCACCCCGACCTGCCCGGCCAATTCGGTCAGCGGTTTGCGCTCCTGGCGGAGCCGCTGGCGGAGGGTGCGCCAGGAGGTGCGGTCCTGCTGAATATTGAACAGCGCCAGCAGTTTTTGGGTCGCGTCATAGGACTCGGGATGGATGCCGGTATTGTCGAGCGGGTTGTCGCCGTCAGGGATGCGCAGGAATCCAGCCGCCTGCTGAAAGGCGATCGCCCCGACCCCCGCCACCGACATCAGCGCCTCGCGATTCTTGAATTTACCCTTTTCATCACGAAACTTGACGATATTCTCCGCGGTGCGGCTGGTGAGGCCGGAGACATATTTGAGCAGGCTGGCCGAGGCGGTATTGAGATCTACTCCCACCGAGTTCACCGCCGATTCCACCACCACCTGCAGGGCCTCGTCGAGGTTTTTTTGATTGACATCATGCTGGTATAAGCCGACCCCGATATGCTTGGGATCGATCTTTACCAGTTCCGCCAGTGGGTCCATCAAGCGGCGAGCGATGGAGATGTTGCCGCGCTGACTGGCCTCCAGCTCCGGAAACTCCACCTTGGCCACCTTCGAGGCGGAATAGACCGAGGCGCCGGCTTCGTTGACGATGATGTAGACCAATTCCCGTTCCGGGGTTTCCTGCTTGATCTCGCCGATCAGCTCCGCCACCAGCGCTTCGGTTTCCCGGGAAGCGGTGCCGTTACCGATGGCGATGATCTCCGTCTGGTATTTATCGATAAAATGGCGCAGCGCGCTCTTGGCCTCGAACACCCGATTTTGCGGCGCATGGGGGAAGATGGTGGCGCCTTCCAGATATTTGCCGGTTTCATCGATCACCGCCACCTTGCAGCCGGTGCGGTAAGCGGGGTCGATGCCCATGATGATCTTATCCTTGACCGGCGGCTGCATCAGCAGATTCTTCAGATTGGTGGCGAAGATGTGAATGGCGTGGTCATCCGCCCGCTCGGAAAGCTCGTTGCGGATCTCCCGCTCGATGGAGGGGGCGATCAGCCGCTTATAGCTGTCCGCCGCCGCGGTCTCGATCTCGCTGCGGAAGATCGACTGGCGGTTGGTGATATGGCGGCGCTGAATCTCGCTTAACATCACCTCCTCCTGCACCTCGATGCTCACCTTGAGGATCTTCTCCCGCTCCCCGCGGTTGATCGCCAGGATGCGGTGGGGCACGATCTTGCTGACCGGCTCGGAAAAGTCGTAATACATCTCGTAATCGCTCTGCGCTTCCGGATCTTTGGCGGTGCTGACGATCAGGGCGATCTTGCGGGTGCGCTCACGGATCGCCTTGCGCACCTCGGCGTCATCGGAGATCACTTCCGCAATGATGTCCCGCGCCCCGGCCAGGGCCTCCTCGGCATTCTCCACTCCTTTTTCCGGATCGATGTATTCGCTGGCAAAGGCGAAGGGATCGCCGGAGGTGATGTCCTGCTTCAGGATCAGTTCCGCCAGCGGCTCCAGCCCTTTCTCCTTGGCGATGGTGGCCCGGGTGCGCTTTTTGGGGCGGTAGGGCAGGTAGAGATCCTCCAGTTCCTGAAGCTTCATGGTCGCTTCGATCTTCTCTGCCAGTTCCGGGGTCAGCTTGCCCTGCTCTTCGATCGACTTCAGGATGGTGGATTTGCGCTCGCTCAGCATCCGTAGATATTTGATCCGTTCTTCGATCTGGCGGATCTGCTCCTCGTCCAGTTTCCCGGTGACCTCCTTACGGTAGCGGGCGATGAACGGCACGGTGTTGCCGTCATCGAGCAGTTCCACCGTGCTGGTGACCTGGATGGCGCGCAGGCTCATCTCCTGGGCAATTATCTGATAAAATTCCTGTTCGGACATGGTGACCCTCTATTTGATACAATTTCTCGGAACAATTAATACATAATTCGCAAGCCGGTAAATATAAAGAAGAAATCAAAATGATGGCAATTTTAAATTAAAACAGCGCGAATAAAAAAATTTCGGTTTTCCGGGAATCCTGGCTTATATTTTTTTAGTGGTTTAGTTCTACTTAAAGACTTTGTCCTAAATATCGTACGAGCGAAAGGGAACCCATGAAACCAATATCCGAGCACATAGTAGACAGCGCCTGGCAGGAGATGGCCGGGCTGGAGATCGATGAAATTCGCGCCATGGTGGATAAAATGAGTGAGGAACAGCCCTACGTGCTGGTCTATCTGATGGCGGCCGGCGAGGAAGGCTTCAGCGATGAAGAGCGGGAAATTTTATTGTATATCGGCATGGTGGTGTGGCGGATCATGTCGCAGGGGGACGCGCCGCTTCCCCAGGTCGACGAGCAGATGCTCGACACCGCGGAAGCCGCCAATTTCGAGATGCTGGAGGCGCTGGACCGCGAATCGCCGGGCGATTTTATCGCGGTGGCCGAGAACATGCTCAACCAGTACAACCAGCTCGAGGTGCTAAAGTATATCGTGGAAGCGATCATGGAAGAAGGCGATGATGAGGAAGCGATCGATATCGAGGAGGATAATAAGGGCTGGATGTTGATTGTGTTGAAGACGATAGTTGACTGCTTTGACGCGAATTGAAAACATTGTTGATGGGTGAATGGGTGAATGGGTTGACGAAATAGCTCCTTTTCTAGCTGCACTATGAATAGTGTAGCTAGAAAAGAAAAACGTATAACCAGCTACCAAAATTCGCGAAAAGCTGCCCGTGCGACATCCGTTTTTCCCCATCACCCCATCACCCCATCTACCCATTCACCCATTCACCCATTCACCTATTCACCCATCGTTCAGTATAGGATAAAAGCACCGAAACAAACATGGCTATAACATCCCACATCTATCCCGTCTCCGTCGCCCCAATGATGGAGTGGACCGACCGCCACTACCGTTATTTCATGCGGCAGATCACCCGGCGGAGTTTGCTCTATACCGAGATGATCACTACCGGGGCGGTGATCCATGGCGACCGGGAGCGGATCATCGGCTTTTCCCAGGAGGAGAAGCCCCTGGCGCTGCAGTTGGGGGGAGACGACCCACGGGAACTGGCGGAATGCGCGCAGATTGCCGAGGACTTTGGCTATGATGAGATCAACCTCAATGTTGGCTGTCCCAGCGACCGGGTGCAGAAGGGCAATTTCGGCGCCTGCCTGATGGCCACGCCGGAGGTGGTGGGAGAAGGGGTGGCAGCGATGCAGCGGGTGGTCTCCATTCCGGTGACGGTGAAGCACCGCATCGGCATCGACGGTCTGGAGGATTACGAGCACCTGGCTGCTTTCGTGAAGACGGTGGCCGGCTACGGCTGCCGGCGCTTCATCGTGCATGCCCGCATCGCCCTGCTAAACGGGCTCAATCCCAAGGAGAACCGCAGTGTGCCTCCGCTGCGCTATGAAGATGTCTACCGCCTGAAGCAGGAATTTCCGGAGCTGATCATCGAGATCAACGGCGGTATCAAGAGCGAAGCGGCGGTGGCGGAACAACTGCGCCAGGTCGACGGGGTGATGATCGGACGGGCGGCCTACGAGAACCCCTTCCTGTTTGCCGGCTTTGATTCGCTGTTTTACGGGGAGGAAGCGGCGCCACCCTCCCGCCGGGAGATCGTGGAAGCGATGGTCCCCTACATCGAAGCGCAGCAGGCGCTGGGGGTCTATCCCAACCGCATTCTCCGCCACATGCACGGGCTGTTCCACGGCCGGCGCGGCACCAAGGCCTGGAAGCGTTACCTCAGCGAAAACGCCCACAAGCCGGAAACCACCTCAGCGATTTTACACCGGGCGGTCGAAGACATCCCCGACGAGGTGCTGGATGAACGGCCGGTTTTGATGGCACAATTATGAGTAAAAATTCTTGCATCATCAATTCAAAATTTTGTTAGTTTTTTTGTAAAGTCTTGTAGCGCAAGACTATTCCCCACCTTGGTAAGGAGGGGACAGATTGGCGCAGCGTCCAGCAAGCCAATCAGGGGCGGTTGCGCGCGTCCCAACCGCCCCTGCGCCGTTCGCTAAACGCTTCACGGCCCTGTCCCCTCCTTACCAAGGTGGGGAATAATTGATATACCGAGTTGTTTATCAATCTTTAGCTGAGGATAAACCCATGCCAATCCCCACCCTAACCACCCCCCGCCTGCGGCTGCGCGGTTTCGAGCTTTCCGACGCCAAACAGGTGCAGCGCCTGGCCGGCGAGTTTGAGATCGCCGATACCACCATGGCCATCCCCCACCCCTACGAAGACGGCCTGGCGGAAAACTGGATCGAGACCCATATCCCCAACTATGAAGCCGGGAAAGTGGTAAATTTTGCGATCTGCCTGCCGGAGAACAACCTGGCGATCGGTTCGATCAGCCTGATGAACATCAACTTGGTGCACCGCAATGCCGAGATGGGGTATTGGGTCGGCAAGCCTTATTGGGGCAAAGGCTACTGCAGCGAAGCGGCGAAGCGGGTGCTGGCGTTCGGTTTCCGGGAGCTGGACCTGCACCGCATCTACGCCCACCACATGACCCGCAACCCCGCCTCCGGCCGGGTGTTGCAAAAGATCGGCATGCAGCACGAGGGGCGGGTGCGGGAGACGATTCTTAAATGGGATAAATTCGAGGACATCGAAATTTATGGAATTTTGCGCCGGGAGTTTTCGGGGTAATGGCCCCGGTTGTCCGCCACCCGCCCCGCGCCGTCGGTTATTTTATTAAGCCTTGCGATGGGGCGGGTGGCGGACAACCGGGGCTACCTGCTCTCACAAGCGTCATTCCTATAATAGAATTATAGTGGGCTTCGAACCCCGTAAAATCAGCACGTTTTTGGCCCGAAGGGCCACCCAAGCTAACACCGGCCGCCAGGCCGGTGGAAAAAACCCCCTCCACCCCAGCCCCGCCAGGGGCGTCCCAAGCCAGCCCTGCATCGCATCGATGGAACGACCGTATGCCGAAATGGGTGCCGTGCAATAAAAACCTGATCGGCAATCCCGGCTCCGAAACTATCTTGGGACGCCCCTGACGGGGCTGGGATGGAATTGGACATTTTATAACGCCCCGGCCTGATGGCCGGGGCTGGCTTGGGACGCCCTGCGGGCTTTGGATCCTGCGCCCATACTAAATTTCCAAATTATGGTTTGATGGATTCCCCAACATCAATCATTCCGAAATCCGCACTCCGCATTCCGCACTCGAATCATTCCGCATTCGAATCACTCCACCTGCCCCCGCGCCCACTCCAAAATCTGCTCAAACTTGCCCTGCCCTGGTTTGGGTGGGTTGAGCAGGGGGCGGAATTTGGGATCGTATTTGAAGTAATAGCCACCCTCCTGGGGATAGAGGGTGGGCTCGATATGCCGCTTAAATTCCAGCCCCTCCCGCCGGACCTGCCAGAAGAATTCTGTGCCCTCGGCGAAAGCGAAAAAGAGCGGGGTGGGCTTGCCCTCCCGGAAAAACATAAAATAATGATCGAGGTTCCATAATCGGATGGTATTATCAGAAGATCCCGATGCGAGCGTCTTGCCGTCGGGACTGAAGGCCACACTACTGACATCATCGGCATGTCCGCTCAATTTTCCGGTGGTCTCCCCGCTGTTGACATCCCATAATCGGATGGTATAATCGCCAGATCCTGATGCAAGCGTCTTGTTGTCGGGACTGAAGGCCACACTCCAAACAGCAGAGGTATGTCCGCTCAATTCGCGGATAGTCTCACCTCTGTTGATATCCCATAACCGGATGGTATTATCTAAAGAACCAGAAGCGAGAGTCTTGCCACCAGGACTGAATGCCACACTCAAGACAGCAGCCGCATGTCCGCTCAATTCGTGGATGGTCTCCCCGCTGCTGATATCCCACAATCGGACGGTATTTCCAGATCCTGATGCGAGCGTCTTCCCGCCGGGACTGAATGCCACGCTCAAGACAGCAGCGGTATGTCCGCTCAATTCTTGGGTGGTCTCCCCGCTGCTGATATCCCATAATCGGATGGTGTTATCATCAGAACCTAATTTTCCTAGTAAGGTGTTGTCTGCATAGCCAGAAGCGAGAGTCTTGCCGTCTGGACTGAATGCCACACTTATGACATCAGCGACCTGTCCGCTCAATTCCCGGATGGCCTGTCCGCTGCCGATATCCCATAATCGGATGGTCTTATCTAAAGAACCAGAAGCGAGAGTCTTGCCACCAGGACTGAAGGCTACATTCGAGACAGAAGCAAAATGTCCACTCAATTCTTGAGTAGTCTTCCCGCTGCTGACATCCCATAATCGGATGGTGTTATCAGAAGAACCAGAAGCGAGTGTTTTGCCGTCTGGACTGAATGCCACACTCATAACATAATCTGTATGTCCGCTCAATACATTGATGTTCTCTCCGCTGTTGATATCCCATAATCGGATGGTCTTATCAGAAGAACCAGAAGCGAGTGTTTTGCCGTCTGGACTGAATGCCACACTCCTGACATAATCCGTATGGCCGCTTAATTGGCGGATGGGTTTCCCGCTTCTGATATCCCATAATCGTATGGTCTTATCTAAAGAAACTGAAGCGAGAGTCTTGCCGTCTGGACTGAATGCCACACTCAAGACAGCAGCAGCATGTCCGCTCAATTCGCGGATGGTTTGTTCGCTACTGATATCCCATAACCGGATGGTCTCATCAGAAGAACCAGAAGCGAGTATTTTGCCGTCTGGACTGAATGCCACACTCCTGACATAATCCGTATGTCCGATTAATTCTCTGATGCTCTTTCCGCTGTTGATATCCCATAATCGGATGGTGTTATCATCAGAACCAGAAGCGAGTGTCTTACTATTTGGACTGAATGCCACACTCCAGACAGAAGTGGCATGTACGTGAAATTCTTTGATGGTCTTTCCGCTGTTGATATCCCATAATCGGATGGTCCCATCATCAGAACCAGAAGCGAGAGTCATGCCGTCTGGATTAAAGGCCACACTCCGGATATAATCCGAATGTCCGCTCAATTCACTGATGGTTTCTCCACTGCTGATATCCCATAATCGAACAGTCTTATCCCGTGATCCAGATGCGAGTATTTTGCCGCCGGGGCTGAAGGTCACACTCAAGACAGCAGCGGTATGCTGGTTCAATTGGCGGATGGTTTTTCCGCTGCTGATATTCCATAATCGGATGGTATTATCCTCTGATCCAGATGCGAGCATCTTGCCGTCGGGGCTGAAAGCCACACTGTTGACATAATCTGCATGTCCGCTCAATTGATGGGTGGTTTCACCACTGCTGATATCCCATAAGCGGATGGTCTTATCCTGTGATCCAGAAGCGAGCGTCTTCCCGTCTGGGCTGAAGGCCATGCTCAAGACAGTATACACATGTCCGCTCAATTCTCTGATGGCCTCTCCGCTGCTGATATCCCATAACCGGATGATATTGCCAGAACCTGACGCGAGCGTTTTCCCGTCCGGACTAAAGGCCACAATCTCGACAGAATGTGTATGTCCGCTCAATTCTCTGATGGTCTGTCCGCTGCTGATATCCCATAATCGGATGGTCCTATCATAAGAACCTGACGCGAGCGTCTTGCCGTCAGGACTGAAGGCCACACTGTAGACAAATGCGGCATGTTCGTCCAATTCTCTAATGGTTTCTCCGCTGCTGATATCCCATAAACGGATGGTGTTATCAGCAGAACCAGAAGCGAGCGTCTTCCCATCCGGACTGAATGCCATACTGTAGACAGAAGATGCATGTCCGCTCAATTTTCTGATGACCTCTCCGCTGCTGACATCCCATAAACGGATGGTGTTATCAGCAGAACCAGAAGCGAGCGTCTTCCCGTCTGGGCTGAAGGCGATACAAAAGATCGGGCTATTTGGGAAAATCGGTGCGGGTGAATACCATTTTACAGAAAAGGCATTGTGTATGGTTTTGGAGTCATATAATAAATCTAGAAAGTGAATCCGTTGATTAATGCTATCCGGGTGTATTTCCTGTTTGAATGCAGCCGCAGCGTAAAGCCAGGTTTGTTGATAATCATCAACGCGTTTTTGTTCTTGGGCTTCAATAAGTGCATTTAATGCCCGCTCTTCAAATGCCTTTGCTAGATTAAAATTTGCATCAACATATTGGTTCTCCAGCAATTCCTTTAGTTTCTGGTTTAACTGACTCTTCACGAGCGGAGACTCAAGACCTTCCAATATTTGAAGACTTAACTTTCTTGCTTCAATTGCATTTATGGCTGCTTTTTCCAGATAACTGAATGCCAGACGTTTTTGGTTCTGAGACTCCCGGGCTGTATAATCGGCTTTAGCCCTTTCCTGAAGTGCAATATTTTTTTGTTCGACCGCCAGTTGCTGTTGTTTATATGCCCAAAAACCCAGAATAATTGTAACCAGCAATGCCATGGCAAGTATCATCAAATAAATTCGGGTTTGTTTTAAGGCTTTCCGCTGTTGTTCGGCTTTTTCTCTGAGCAGCCGCTCCCGCTCGGCGCGCTGCGTTTCTTTTTCCCGGATCTCGCGGTCGCGGGCTTCACGGCTGCTTTCCATAAAGGCCAGAGCCTCCTCCAGCCCGCCGCCGTAGCGGTTGGCCCAGGCAGTTGTGGGACGGCACTTATCCCTCCATTCCAGGGCTTCCTCCAGGTCCGCCCCCCGGTAAAACTCTCCCCGCCCCTGGGCCTGGCGCGCGGCGGCGGCGGCCAGGCGGCGGAAGATATCGGCGGACTCCGCTTCAGCATCCACCCAGCTGGCCAGGGTCTGCCACTGGCGGATCAGGCTCTCGTGGGAGATGTCCACCGCCGGGTTCTGCTGGAGGTCTTCGGAGGAGAGCACCAGGAAATTGCGCTGTTTTTCCCGGAACTTTTTGATGACCTCCCAGACCTTTTCCGGGGAAGCCTGGCAGATGTCGGCGATCTCCTTGAGGTGGGCCGGGCGGCGGATGCGGCGGTTGGCGGCGTCGGTTTCGGTGAGGGTCTGGAAGAGGAGCCGGGCAATTTCTTTTTCCTCCACATTCAGTTCCTCCAGCGCTTCTTCAGCATGTTGACTGAGGGCCCGGCGCACAGTGTGGGCCGCTTCGTAGTGGGGCATGTCGATCGGCCCGGCGGGGTTTTCCGCCCAGGCGGCGTAGGTGCGCATCAGGGCGTGCTGCAGGATCGGGAGGTCGTCGCGGGTGCCCACGTTCTCGTTGAGCAGGCGGTCGAGCAGGCGGGGGGCGATGGCGGCCCCGCTCAGGCGCACCGGCCCGGCGATCGCCTCCCGGCGCTGGCTACGGGTGAGGCGGGGCACCAGGTACTGGCTGCGGTTCATCGCCTCCGGCAGCCCGGGGAAGGCGTCGCAGTCGCCCAGGAAGTCTGAGCGCATGGTCAGGCACACAAATACCGGCACCGCCGCCGGGGCGGCCGGGGATTCGGCGTCGCCCTCTGCTGCCGGCGCCGCGAGGCCGAGCAGGATACTGACGAAGTCCGCCGCTGCGTCCGGGTCGCCCGCCGGCTTCTCATCCTGGTGGTAGCGGAAGAGCTCTTCAAATTGGTCGACCAGCAGCAGCAGGTTGGCGTCCCCCGCGTTCAGCACCGGGCGGGCTTTCTCCAGCACCGCCTGCGCCCCGCGGCGGCGGATCTGCTCGCAGAAAGCCTCCACCGATGTGACATCTAGAGTTTCGTTCAGTGCTTGCAGCAGGGCGGCAGCAAGGTGGCGCAGGGGATCGTCCCCCGGCTTCATTTCGGCGATCTGCCAGCGGTCGCGGTCCTGCACCAGGAAGCCCGCCTCCAGGTTGGGGATCAGCCCCGCCCGCACCAGCGAAGACTTGCCGGCCCCGGAGCTGCCCACCACCGCCAGGAAGCGGGTGCGCTGCAACTGGCGCAGAAGGGCCTTGATGTGCTCGCTCCGCCCGAAGTAGTAAAGGCTGTCCTCGCTCTTGAAGGGGCGCAGTCCCACGAAGGGATTGGCTGCGGTGTGCCGGGCGCTCATGGGCGGCCTCCGGCAGTGCTGCCGCCCAGCAGCGGAGGGAGCACGTCGGGATCGACCGCCTCGCTGTGGCGGTTGTCTAGGATGTCGATGTGGATCAGCGGGGGCAGCTTCTTCACCAGTTCCAGCGGCCCGGAACTGCCCGGGGTGCGGTAGATCCAGATATTCTCCAGCCGGGAGCGGTCCTCCCGCTCAAACTGCTCGGCGACGATCTTGAGTGCTTTCTTGATGCGCCCGAGCAGCCAGGCTGCTTCCACCAGCCCGGCCAGGATGATCAGATTCTGCACCTCCCGCACCGCCTGCTCGAAGCTGCTCAGGCTGCGCGCCGGATCGCGCGACTCCTGGTTAAACTCCACTGCCAGCCCGCGCCCGCTCAGGTAATCGGCCAGCTTGAAGGCGTAGCGCTGATCTTTCTGGTGGGTGTCGACCAGGCAAGTGGTTGAAGTGCCACCACGGGTCTGCGGTTGGCACAGGGCGGCGATCTTTTCCCGCAACAGGTGGATGAAGTCGCTCTGGGTTCCCTGCACAAATTCAAAAGCCCCGGTTTCCCGGTCGCCAGTCGCTAATTTATTAAGGAAATCGCGCTGGGCCTCATCTTCGATATCCGCGATCGCCAGCGCTTCCGGTACCCAGATCAGCTTAGGCAGGTGTTTTATCTGCAGCGCCAGGTCCAGTTGCTCCCGGGGATAGGTGGTCTTTTTTTGATCCTTGATCTTGCGTCCCGGCCAGGCGTCGAAGAGGTGCACGGAGAGATCCGCTCCGGCCAGCGCCTGCTGCAATGCCGCGGCATGGGCGGCGCTCTCCGCGGGCGGAGGTATTTCCGCCAGCACCTCGGCGCCGGCCGCCTCCGCGCTCAGGCGCTCCCGGAAATCCTGCAGGGAATCCGCCACGTAGGAAAGGAAGATCTTTGGCCGGCGCTTCCCGTTGTCCCCGGGCGGTGGCGGTGGGGGAGAATGGGGAAAAGCATTCAGGGTCTCCTCCGCCCGGTCCACCACTACCCGCAATTGTTTCTCAAAATTGGGATCGCCCGGCGAGGTAAAATCGCCCGGCGCCTCTGCCGAGGCGGCGTCATGAAGCGGAAAGCCTGGTGTTTTGCCTATTTCCGCCGGCCATTCATGATAGTCGATGTTGTTGAGGAGAATGTTGAAGATCCGGTGAAAATTTCCCACCAGCAGGCTTCGGCCACGCGCGTTGCTGAAGCGGTGGAACCAGCTCAACTCCTGCATGCAATATTCGGATTTTCGGTAGTTATGGGAATGGAGGGCGAAGAACAGCGCGGAAGCGCCGATCGCTTCCTGAATTTCTTCATCGAAGCGGATGTTGCCGGTCAACTCTTTGCGCCAGATCTTTAGGGTCTTAAATCCCCGCCGCTTGCGCAGCCAATTTTCCAGCGACTCATGAAACTGCGTCACCCACCCCGGCTGTTTTCCGATGGGGGAATTGTCATCGAAGGCGTAGCTGATGAAAATATCGTATTCAAAGCCGGGGAGGAACGCCAAAACAAACCTCGATATCTGCAATTATTTTTTATCTGATGATGGTAGCATTAATATAGCGCCGGGGAGGATAAGTTTCAAGGAGATCTTTTGCTTGGAGATTTCGCAATAAATGTGGAAAATCATTTGAAACATTTGCCACGGATTTACACTGATGCACACGGATTTTGTTATTTCCTGCTATCAAAAAAGCCTTAAGTAGTTGGCATAGTTAAGGCGATTCTTCTATCTTCCATATGACGACACCTGTTTACCACACAACATCAGTACTTAACGCTGTGGTGGGATATTCACACCTGTGCGCGCTATTCATTCTTTTGGGGGATTGAGAAACGCAAATTTATTCCAGAATAATTTTTTGTAATTAAATTAAAAACAAATAATTATTTTGCTGTAAATATCTCGGTGCGCATCCTGGCACGAATTATGATCTCCTAATGCGGTAAAGCATGATTGACCGTTGACATAAATTTACCGAAAGGAGAAATCGATATGAAACATCGTGCCATACAATGGAAATTTTACCTGAGCCTGCTGGGCTTCCTGCTCCTGGCGCTGAGCGGCTGCGCAGAAGACCCCACCGGACCCGGCGATCCCACCGATCCCGGCTTTACCGCCAACAGCGAGATTCGCACCGCGGCGCAACTGGGATGGCAGACCCTCCACCAGGCCGGCACCCAACAAGAATTCTCTGAGATGCTGGCCGGGCAGGAGGGATTCGTGAACGATGAAGGGGGCATGATCAACAGTATGCCGGAGGTTCGCCGGGAAGCGCAGACCATGAGCCGGCTGCGCAGTTATGCCGCCCAATCCGCCCGCCTGGGCAAAACCAGCGGCGATTCTCTGATCTGGTTCGAGGAATGGACCGATCCGGTCTCCGGGACCTCCGGGCGGCGGGCGCTGTTCTACAACGATTCCAGCGGCTACGGGCGCTTTTACGAGACCATCTACCAGTTCCCGCCCCTGGTGCAGTTACGCTATGATTCCACCGAAATCCACGCCTACCTCGGCCCCTCCCTGGCCGATACCACCGACGATCAACTGCGCTCGCTCGACAAGCTGAGCCGCTTCCGGGAGGATTTTTACATTCAGGAAGTAGCGAGCAATGTCACCGCCCTGGCTTATGATGAACTGAATCAGATCGTCAGCGCCAGCGCCGATAACCGGGTGACTTATGGCGGGCAGATCGAGCTGCTGGAACTCAACCAGCATGCGGAGTTTTATGAAGGCGCGGATAGCTTCTTCGAAGAGATCCTGCACTACCGCGACAATACCACGCTTCAAAAAAATATCACCTTCCATCCCAATCAGACCGGCACGTTCAGCGAGACCTGGCGCGACGGCAGCACCGTGAGCGGCAGCTTCGACCTGTTCGAAGACGATAACCATGGCGCGGTGAGCCGTACGGTCAATTTTGCCCATCATCCGCTGGTCAGCCAACTGGTGCAGCAGGCCGAATTTACTTATGATCCGGCCGATTCCAGCAGCAGCACCGCCATCAGCGAGGTCTACCGCTACCGCGCCGGCGGGGCGGATTCCGTGGCGGTGGGAGTGGAGCGGCGTTTCGAGGAAGGCTACTGGAAGGAATATTTCAATGTGCGCAACAGCCGGGAAGGTGAGAGCAGCTTTACCGTCACCTATTTCGACAGCTATAAGGAGATCGAAGGGGAGCATACTGACCGCGACGGCCTGTTCTACCTGTTCAACGGGATCGAATACGAAGACGGTAGTGGAGAGTTGTGGGTGAAGGTCTATGCCTCCCGGGAAGCCTATCTCAACAACGAGCCGCCGATCCTCACCCTGCACATCGTCTACCATCCGGACGGCAGCGGCAGCGGGGAACTGGTCTACGACGGGCAGACCTACCAGGTGCGCTATACCGCCGGCGGGGAGATTGAGGTGGTCGATGAAGTCGGACAACGCGATCGTTTTAGCAGCATCGGGGGAAATTAAATCTATAAAAATTAGCCCACGAAACACTCGAAAAGGCACCAAAAGGATAAAATATCGAGCCTTTCGCATCTTTTCGAGTATTTCGTGGGCATCAATCTTCATCATACAGGCCAAAATATTATTCAAATATTTTTTCCAACCTTGTAGAGGTCGTAATCAAGAAGAATAAAGTGCAGCACATGAAATCTGCTATTGTCTGAACCACAAAATCGCTATAAATTGCTCGGGCGCAGCATTACTGACTGCTGACGCCCGGATACGCGATTGCGTTCGAAATCTGAAATCCGAGGTGTCCCGTAGGAAAATCCGAAATGAAAAACCATTCTCACATCTTTCTTTTCCTCCTGCTCCTGGCGATTCTCTCGCCTCCGGAAATCTTCGCCCAGGAAAAAAGTCTGCTGGTGGAGTCGGTCCGCTACCAGGGCAATACCAAGACCAGTGAGCGGGTGATCCGGCAGTACATGAGCATCCGCGAGGGGCAGCCGGTAACCCGCGAGCAACTGGAAACCGACCGAATCCGCCTGCAGAACACCAATTTTTTTAAGGAAGTGGAGATCCTGATTACCCCCGGCCGGGAAAAGGGATGGGCAAAGGTTCTGGTAAAACTCCGGGAACGGCGTTGGCCCTATTTCCAGTTCAAGAGCGGCTTCAATGAGTTGGACGGCTGGTACATCAGCCCGCTGGGACTGCGCTTCGACAACCTCTTCGGGGTGGGTAACTATCTGGGGTATGAACTGGTTTTCGGCGACCGTTACGGCAGCTCCCGGCTGGAATTTACCCGGCCCTACCTGTTTAATTCCGAATACGACCTGATGGTTCGCCTCTTCGGCGATCAACGTAATTTCCTCCATTTTATCGATGATGAGAAGTTCGAGCAAAAGGTGAAGTATAACGGCGCCATGATCGGATTGCGCGGCAACAGCGGGTTGGCAAAATATTTTGCGCTGGCGGTGTCAAATCAAAAGGTGACCGCCGACAGCCTGCTGCGTGATTTTCCGGGCGACTCTCTCGAAATCCCCGCACCGGATTACCTGGCGCCCTTTAACGGGGAGCAGAACGTTGCAAAAGTGACCTTTTCGATCAATATTGATACCCGCAACCGCCCGGGCGACCCTACCCGGGGCTGGTGGGGGGCGCTGACCCTGGAGCAGGGTTTCTTGAAATTCGAGCAGGATGATCCGGCGGAGAAGTTCGAGCGGATCATTCTGGATCTGCGCCGCTACCAGCCGCTCTGGAGAGGGGTCAGCGCCGCGCTGCGGGTGAAATTGGGCCGCACCAGCGATGATGCACCTTTTTACGAGCGCTTCTATCTCGGCGGGCCCAATTCCCTGCGCGGCTATGAGGACCGCAGCCAGACTCCCGCCGGCTACGGCTCGCATTATTCACTGGGTAGCGCCGAACTCCGCTTTCCCCTTTCCGCCCGAGTTCAGGAGCGCAGCCGCCTGATGGGGGTGCTCTTTTATGATGCCGGCTATGCCTGGAACACGCCGGAAACCTGGCAGCCGGAAAAACTGAAGACCAGCCTCGGCTTCGGGGCCCGGGTACGGGTGCCGCTGATCGGCCTGCTGCGGCTGGATTTTGCCTACCCGGTGCCGGATTACAAGTTGAATTTCCATCTGTCGCTGGGGCATACGTTTTGATAATGGGTGGATGGGTGGATGGGTAGATGGGTTAATGGGTTGCAGTGAATTTGATGTTGGCATCCATGTAGTTACCCATCAACCCATACACCCATCAACCCATTAACAATAAATAGTTCCGATTTATTATCACAGGTTCTCTATTGCGCCACTGTTACCGGACATTCTTTCTGCTGCTCGCCATCACTTGCGGCGTTGCCCTGCGCGCGCAAACTGCGCTGGAGATTACCTCCATCCGCCCGTTTGCCAGCGGCGACAGCCTGATGTGCGGTTTCACCGTACCCGGCCTGTTTGACGGGGCGATCGGGGAAACCCTGCTCTCCGGGCTGCCAGTGCTGATCGAATTAAGCGTATCGCTGGATGGCGGCAATGGCGCAACCCAAGCCCTGCCGCTGCGGAAATACCGCCTGTCCTATGACATCTGGGAAGATCAATTCTTACTGGAGAGCGCCCGCCGGCAGCGCCGTTTCGCCTCTCTGGATGCGCTCAAGCAATGGTGGAATCCGCGCGATTCCCTGGCGCTGCTGCCGCTGAAACGGCTGGATGGCGATAAAACCTGGAAAGTGCAATTGCACCTGAAAGTAATCCTGCTGAGCCGCACCCAGGGCGACAAACTCAAAGAATGGCTGCTCGGCGCCAACGAGACCGAAGAGAACCTCCCTTCCCAGGAGCGCGACACCGGCTTCAAGCTAAACCTGAACCGCCTGGTGTCACTGTTCTTCAACAAGTCTGAAGTCCGCGCCAGCTACGAAGGACGGCAGAAATCGCCGGCGTTCCGGGTGGGGGATTTGACTGGAAAGCAAAAATGAATTTGCCACAGAGACAAGGAGATTTGTTTATCGTTGATGGGTTAATGGGTGTATGGGTTAATGGGTAACTACATGAATGTCGACATCAAATTTATTGGTAGTTACCCATACACCCATTAACCCATCAACCCATCAACAAGAATAAACCTCTGTGTTCTCTGTGGCAATAATCCCAACGCACACATTATGAAAAAAATCCGCACCAAAATTCTGCTTCTCTCCACCGGCATCGTGCTGCTCTCGCTGCTGCCGGTGGTGTGGCTGGTGAACGGGCTGGTGCTGAAGAGCTACCGCATCGGGGTCAATCCCCGGGTGGAGAAGGCGCTGGGAAACAATGTGGCCTTCTCCCGCGATCTTTACCAGGCTTACAAGGTACAATTGGCGGATTTGCTCAGCAATTATATTGACGAAGCGGCGGTGTCCGCGATCCTGACTGCGCCGGCGGCCCATGCGGAGGTCCTGGCTTTGCCAGCGGATGCGGGTGCATGGCAGTTAAAGGGTGTGCAGATTTTTGATGTAAACGGCCGGCAAGTCTGGCAGTCCTTTCGTCAGGGTACCGATGCAGATAGTTTATTGGAAATCAATTTTGCCCGCCTGGAGGAAAGCAGCGCCGGTAAGATCGTGCTGGCGGAGCGGGAGCGGAATCGTTTTATTGCCCTGGAGAAGCGGGTGATTGGCGGTAATACCTTCCACTTCGCCCTGCAGGCGGCGCTGACAGCGGATTTTCTGGCCGACAGCGAGCAGGGGCTGGAGGTTTACCAGCTCTACCGCACCCTGGCGGTATCGCCGGAGGCGGTGCTGGCCAGTTTTCGCAATGCGTTTTTGATCTTCGCTTTGGCGATCCTGCTGCTGACGGTGGGGATCGCAGTGTGGCTCTCCCGGCGCATCACCCGTCCGCTGGGCGCGCTGGCCACCGGTACCGAGGAACTGGGGCGGGGAAACCTGGACTACCGCATCGCGGCGCAGGGCCGGGATGAGATCGGCGAACTGGTGCGCCACTTCAACCGCATGGCCGGGCAGTTGCAGGAATTTCAAGAGAAGACCATCTACCTGGAGCGCATGGCCGCCTGGCAGGAGATCGCCCGCCGCCTGGCCCACGAGATCAAGAACCCGCTCACCCCGATCCAACTGACCATCCAGGAAATGGTCGATCAATACCGGGGCGAGGATGCGGATTACGCCCAGTTGCTCCGGGAGTGCCACGGGATCATCCACGAGGAGATCGAGAACCTGCGCCGGCTGGTGCGGGAGTTCTCCGATTTCGGGCGCCTGCCGGAGCTGCACATTCAGCCCGGCGATCTGCATCAGTTGATCCGCGAGGTACGGGCGCTGTATCCGAAGCAGGAGATCGAACTGGAACTGGCGGAAAACCTCCCCCCGCTGCCGATCGACGAAGACCGCATCCGCCGGGTGTTGATCAACTTGATCGAGAATGCGCTGCAGGCCGATCCGGGCCATCACCCCATCACCATCCGCACCCGCCGCCGGGAAGGCCGGGTGGAGGTGGAGGTGGAAGACCGGGGCAGCGGTATGAGCGTGGAGGTGGCGGAGAAGATCTTTCAGCCCTATTTTACCACCAAAAAGAAGGGTGTCGGGCTGGGGTTGGCGATCACCCGTAAGATGGTGGAGGAGCATGGGGGGAGGATTGCAGTGCACTCGACGCCGGGGGAAGGAAGCCGGTTTGTGTTTGAATTGGCGGAAGGGTGATGCTGGGTGTTGGTCATTGGTTATTGGTCATTGGCTTTGCGTCATTGGGCCTGCGGCCGTCATTGGCTCCGCGTCATTGATTTTGCGTTATAAGAGGGAGTATGGTTTGTATAGAGGTGATCGTCGCTGGAAGCGACTCCTACGGGGAGGGTGGGATAATAGTGTATGGTGGTTTATTCGGGGGCATTCGCGTAAATTCGTGGCAAAAAAATTCCGCAATCCGCAATCCGAACTCCGCATTCGAAACTTCAACACTAAATATGGTGCACAAACATGAAACATGCCCTGATTCATATTGTCGATGATGAAAAAAACATCCGCCGCTCCTTCGAGATCATCTTGCGGTCGACCTCCTACCGGGTGCGCAGCTTCGAATCGGGGGAAAGTTTTCTGGAGGCGTTGGAGGATGAGGCGCCTGAGGTGGTGTTCCTGGATGTGCTGCTGCCGGGAATCAACGGCATCGAGACCTTGAAGCAGCTCAAGACCATCGCCCCTCAAACCGATGTGGTGATGATCTCCGGCCATGCCAACCTTGCCACCGCGGTGGAGGCCACCCGCGCCGGGGCTTACGACTTCCTGGAAAAACCGCTGCAGAAAGAGAAGATCCTGCTCACCCTGCAGCGGCTGCTGGAGCGTCGTTCTTTGGAGATCCGCTACAGCACGCTGCAGGCTTCGCTGGAGGAGCAGTACCGCATCATCGGCGAGTCGCCGCAAATCCGTGAAGTGCTGCGCAAGATCGAAAAGGTCGCTCCCACCGACAGCAAGGTGCTGATCACCGGGGAGAGCGGGGTGGGCAAGGAACTGGTGGCCTATGCCATTCACCAACACAGCCTCCGGGCAACTGCCCCCTTCATCAAGATGAACTGCGCCGCGATTCCGGAAGATCTGATCGAAAGTGAGCTCTTCGGCAACGAGAAGGGCGCCTTCACCGGCGCCGGGGAGAAGCGCGAGGGCAAGTTCATGCAGGCCCATAGCGGCACCCTCTTCCTGGATGAGGTGGGTGATATGAGCCTGCGGGTGCAGACCAAGGTGCTGCGGGTGCTGCAGGATGGGGAATTCCAGCGGGTAGGGGGCAAGGAGACCCTCAAGACAGATGTGCGGGTGATCGCCGCCACCAACAAAAATCTGGCGGAGATGGTGCAGGAGGGCACATTCCGGGAAGACCTCTACTTCCGCCTCAACGTGCTGCCGGTAGAGGTGCCGCCGCTGCGCGAACGCCAAGAGGATATCGTGCTGCTGACCCGGCATTTTTTGCAGCGCTACTGCCAGCGCAACAACCGCCGGGTTCCGGAAGTGCAGGAAGGGGTCTACCCGGTGCTGCAGAACTACGCCTGGCCGGGCAATATCCGCGAGTTGCAGAACCTGGTGGAGCGGCTGGTGATCCTGGCGGAAAACCAGCGCATCACCGTGCAGGATCTGCCGGGACATCTCTACCAATCCGATTTCCCGGCGCGGCAAATTACCCCGGGCAGCCAGACCCTGGCCGAGGTGCGGGAAGCGGCGGAGCGGGCCTACATCGAGCACTGCCTGGAGAGCGCCGGGGGCAACGTGTCGCAGGCGGCGCGGCTGCTGGGGGTGGAGCGGACTAATTTGCATAAGAAAATGAAAGCGCTGGGGATCGCATAAATGTTATCGCAAGTTGCAAGCAGCATGGGCAGAGACGTTCCCCATGCTGCTTGCAACTTGCGATAATCTTTGCCTGAAACAACATCCCGTACCTGCTACTGAATTCCACTCATCATCACCGGATATATCCGGTGATGATGAGTGCTTGATCCCTCCTTATGGGTCATGCCAGATTATTTGATATAGGTCATCTTCCGCACCGCCAGATGATCGCCCGCTTTCATCCGGTAGAAGTAGATGCCGGCGGACAGGGCGTTGCCGTCGGCATCCTCGCCGTTCCAGCGTACCTCATATTGCCCGGCGGGCTGGCGTTCGTCAACCAGCGTCCGCACTTTCTTACCCAGCAGGTCAAAAATGCTCAATTCCACGCGGCTGGCAACCGACAATCGGTAACCGATCACTGTAGAGGGGTTGAACGGGTTGGGATAGTTATGGAACAAATAGAACGATTCCAAAAGTTGATCGGTGGGATCATGGTCGCCAATCCCGACCGGGAGCAGCGGATTGCGCTGGAAAAAATTCCAGATGATGGAATTCGCATCGATATCCTGACTGGTGGGTCCCAGCCATTCCCAGCCAGGGTTGGGAACCGAGCCCGGCCAAGTGTGGCCTCCGTCGTTGATGCGGTAGTATTGAACCTCGGCCCCGGGAACGCAATTCTGATAGGTAATCGAGGTCACCGTGCAACTGTCTCCGGACACAAGGTTCGGCAGCTCGGAAACCAGTGAATCGGTTGAACAATTATTCTGCACCGCCCAAAAAGCGGGGGTCAGCGGGGGCGGCGGAAAAGCGCCGGGAACCCCGGTATAGGGGAAGAACGGGTCGGCGGTGCCGTGGAACAGCAGGGTGGAAAACGGCCTTCCCGCCTGGCAGGAATCAAACGACATTTCGTTCATGGCATTGGAGACGCTGGCGATCGAGGCAATACGGTCGGAAAGCTTGCAGGCCAGGTAATAGGACATTTCGCCCCCGTTCGACCAGCCGGTGGCATGGACCCGCATCAAATCAATGTTATAATCGGCGTCAATATGGTCAATCAAACTGTCGGTAAAGGCCACATCATCATGGTCGGCGCCGTATGATCCGGGGATATACCACCCGGGACCGGAACCGCCGAATATAAGATCCTCAACGATCAGCCCTTGCGGGTAGGCCACCAGGAAATGCGCCGTATCCGCTGTGGCATTCATATTGGTGTAATCCATTTGGGTTGCTGCCGAAATGCCGAATCCGTGATAATGAATCACCAACGACCAGGCCTCCTGCCCGGTATAAGCATTCGGAACATACAAAATATAGTTGCGCAGATTACCTTCATGCATGAAGCTCCTGGGGAGTATCGTGCCCCCCTGTCCATACAAAGCGGAGCCCATCAGGCATAAAAACAGGATGGGGAGAATCCACTTCTTTATATTGATGCCTGCCGAATTTCCCGTTATCGTCTCGCCTGCCGCCTGCTGGAAAGCGCACAGAGATTTTCTATTGTGAAAAAATGATTTCATATCGGTCTCCGAAAAATGGTTTGTTGACACAACAATCAATTCGCGACCGGCTTCCCGGCAGTCGGTCGGCCGGATGCGAGTATTGATTATTTGACATTTAGCATTACCGGCACCGGTTCCGGCGGCGAGTCATATTGCCGGGATCGAACGGTTTTGTTTCCGGCAATATGACTCGCCTTGCCTGGATGAACAGGCGCTGACCGGATCGCTCTCAATTCGCGAATTTTCGAAACTGCTATAATTTGGTAAATCAGGCAGGAATTAGCTAACGCCGGCGGGACATAACTGAGCGTTGGCGGGACATTTTGGGGGATTTTAGGATTTTTCTGACCGCGAATGAGGTGGGTTAGATGGTGGATGTTAGATGTTGGATGTTGGATGGGGAAATGGATTGAGCGGTGGATGGGAAGAGCAGACGTTCTTAGAAAGATAAGAATCTGTTGTTACAAAAAGATAAATGGATAACTGGTGTAAACGGAAACAATCTCCGTGACCTCAGTGTCTCTGTTGCAAAAAAATCCGCGTAAATCCGTGTCATCCGCGTTCTATGGCCCAACTTGCGGTAACACAGGAAGCGCTCATTCAACCCAAACTACACTTCATCTTCATCACCCTTATACGCCGCCGGCGCCACCCCAAACTCCTCGCGAAAAATCTTTGCAAAATGGGCGATACTTTGGAATCCCACTGCATAGGCGATCTCGGTGACGGTGCCGCTCTTTTGCTGCAAGAGCAGCGCAGCGCGCTTCAGCCGCATGCTGCGGATAAATTCCCGCACCGACTGGCCGGCCAGACCGCGCAGCTTGCGGTTGAGGTGGCGGCGGCTGACCCCCGCCTCCCGGGCCAGGTCATCGGTCTCGAAGGCGGGATCGTCGATATGCGCTTCCACCGCCGCGATCACTTTGGTGAGGAAGGCTTCATCCATCGGGGTGGCGGTCACTTCCGAAGGGCGGATGATCAGTTCCCGGCGGAAGCGCTCGCGCAGCCGGCGGCGCTGCTCGATCAGGTTGCGCACCCGCACCCGCAGCTCGGCGGCGTCGAAGGGCTTGGTAAGGTAATCGTCTGCCCCGGTCTCCAGGCCTTCCAGCTTGCTTTCCCCGGAAGCGCGGGCGGTGAGCAGGATTACCGGGATATGGCTGGTCTGTTCGCTGGTCTTGATCTTTTCGCAGAACTCAAATCCGTCCATCCCCGGCATCATCACGTCGCTGATGATGAGATCCGGCCCGGCGTCTTTGGCCCGCTTCAGCCCTTCCTTCCCGTCAACTGCCTCGAGCACCCGGTAGTCCGGCAGCAGCAGGTCTCGGATGTAGGCGCGCATGTCGGGGTTG
The DNA here is from genome assembly GCA_020635015.1 of Calditrichia bacterium. GTDB lineage: Bacteria > Calditrichota > Calditrichia > RBG-13-44-9 > J075 > JACKAP01. The sequence continues at coordinate 211,232 of JACKAP010000007.1, forward strand.
TCTTCGACCAACAGGACGACGAATTCGGAATTCGGAATGCGGAGTGCGGAGTGGGATGGATCTTGCGAATCTGTGGTTGAAGCACTCCCAGTGGAATTATCTGTATCCAAATTAATCACTTCCTTATCCAATTCCGAAATCCGCATTCCGAAATCCGCATTCGTCTCAACAATTTCCTCCGGCTTCAAATGCCCCTTCCCCAGTGGCAGTTTCAGAACAAATTCCGTGCCCTTTCCCATCTCGCTGGTCACGCTGATGCTGCCATGATGCAGTTCCACCAGTTCTTTGACCAGCGCCAGCCCGATGCCGCTGCCCCGGGCATTTTCGACCTGAGTGTTGCCGGCCTGGTAGAAGCGGTCGAAGATATGGGGCAGGTCGGCGGCGGGGATGCCGGGGCCGGTGTCTTTGATAGTTATCAGTAGACAGTTGTCAGTTGTCAGTGGCTGGTTTGTCGCCTGTTCAGTTGCGACTTTCACAAGAACTTTTCCTCCTTCCGGGGTGAATTTAAGGGCGTTGGAGAGGAGGTTAGTGATGATGGTTTCGTAATGCCGACGCTCCAGGTATATCGCCACCGCTTCCGCCGGACCATTAAAAATTAACTCGATACCGCGCATTTTGGCCAGAGATTCGAAGGCCATGGTGAGCTGGCGGGTCAGGGGTACGATGTCATGAGGAGACGCCTGTAGCTTCATGCCGCCCGATTCCAGCTTGGCAAGGTCCAGCAACTGGTTGACCAGGCGCAGCAGACGGTTGCTGTTGCGCAGGATCATCTCGTATAGTTCTGACGCATTTCCCTTGCCTTCTCCGGAAATCAGCTGCTTCACCGGCCCCCGGATCAGGGTCAGCGGGGTGCGAAATTCGTGGGAGATGCCGGCGAAGAGGCGGGATTTCAGGCGGTCGACTTCCAGAAGTTTCTGTGCCTCCACATTTTTGAGCTCCAGGTCATACTTCAAGCGCTGGCGGTTCAACTCATAACGGCGAATACCGTAGATCAGTGCTATCGCCAGCAGCAGGTAAAGCGCGTACATCCATCCGGTTCGCCACCAGGGCGGAAGGATTGTGATTTTCAGCGAGGTGCCGGCCTCGTTCCAAATGCCGTCGTTGTTCGATCCCTTGATCCGCAAGGTATAACTGCCCGGCGCCAGGTTGGTGAAAGTCAGAGAATGGCGGGTGCCGAGATGAACCCATTCTTCCTCTGCCCCTTCCAACTGGTACGCATACTGATTCTGTTGCGGATCACGGAAATTCAGGGCGGCGAAATCGACCGAGAAGTTGCGGTTTGCATAGGCGAAGGCGACCCGGTCTTTATCCGATAATTCGTTGTCCACAAGCGTGGTATCGCCGTTTTCACTACGAATGTAGTGCGTCAGCCGGGTAATGTATACCGGTGGGATGTCGGAATTATTCCGGATACTTTCCGGATGGAAGCAATCGATCCCCATACTGCCGACCATATATATTTCCCCGTTGCGGCTGGCGCAGGGAGCGCCGAAGCTGTAACCGGTGTTTTCCAGCCCGTCGTTTACACTGAAGTTCCGGAAGTGTTCGCCCCGGGGATCGAAACACGACAGACCGTTACTAGTGCTGAGCCACAAACGTCCCCGGTCGTCCTCCAGGGTGGCAAAGATGATATTCTCCGGCAGTCCGTCGGCCTCGGTGTAAACCATGAACCGGCCGCTGTTGCGTTCGAACTTATTAAGCCCGCCGCTGGTGGCAATCCAGAGCGCACCAGCGCGATCCTCATGAATGTGCCAGAGAATATTACTGCTCAGGCTAGCGGGATCATTGGGATCATGCATGAATCGGGTAAACCGCTCCTCCTCGCGGTCAAAGCGGTTGAGCCCGCCGTCCCAGGTGGCGATCCAGAGCGTTCCGGCACGGTCTTCATGAATAAAAGATATTCGATCGCTGCTCAGACTAAGCGGATTGTTGGGATCATGCCTGAAGTGGATAAACTTTTTATGCGCCCGATCAAAGCGGTTGAGCCCCCCGCCAAAGGTGGCGATCCAGAGATTACCGCTGCGGTCTTCGTGGATCGAGACCACCCGGTTGTGGCTCAGGCTAGATGAATCCGACGAATCATGCGCAAACCGGGTGAAGGTTTCCTGCTTGCGGTCAAAGCGATTGAGACCGGTATCGCTGGTGCCGACCCAGAGGGTGCCGCTGCGGTCTTCATGGATCGACATAATAAAATTTTGGCTCAGGCTGCGAGGATTTTCCGGATCGTGCACAAAACGGCGGTACCGCCCGGTGGCGCGATCCAGCCGGTAGAGGCCGTCGCGTGCGGTGCCGATCCAGAGGATGCCGGCGAGGTCCTCGTACACGGTGTGTACCGGAAAATCTTCCTGGCTGTAGCGTTCCGCCGCCGGGGGAATTATATGATGAAACTGATCCTGCCCCCGGTCGAAGCGGTTGATCCCGAAGCCGCTTCCCCTGGCGCGCCTCCATGGATTGCCGGTGCCGACCCAGAGGGTGCCGGCCCCATCTTCCAGGATCGCGGTCACATAATTGGAGCTCAGGCTATGGGGATTCGCCGGATCATGAGAAATGCGGGTAAACTGACCGTCGATGGAGTCCAGAATATTGAGACCGGCTTCGGTGCCGATCCAGAGCGTGCCGGAATGATCTTCATGGATCGCCCAGATTACGTTGTTGCTTAAGCTCCGGGTATTGCCGGGGTCATGCAGATAGCGGTTGAAGCGGGTTCGCTCACGGTTGAAGCGATTCAGGCCGTTCATTGTTCCTGCCCAAAGGTTGCCATGACGGTCTTCATGCAGTCTGACGACATGACTGTGACTCAGGCTGTGCGGGTCATTCGGATCATGGCGGTAATGTATAAAGCGGTTCCGGCTGTGGTGGAGGCGGCTGAGGCCGTTATTGGTGGCGAACCACAGATTGCCGTCGCGGCTTTCGTGAATCGCAAATACCGACTTGCCGCTGAGGCTGCTGCTGTCTTCCGGGTCGTGAACAAAGCGGGTAAACCGCCTCCGCTCCCGGTCGAAACGGTTGAGCCCTTCCTGGGTGCCGATCCACAGCGTTCCGCCATGGTCTTCTAAAATGGCGTGAACCTGATTGTAGCTCAGGCTGTTGGGGATTGCCGGGTCATGGACAAAACGAGCGGACTTGCCGCTGGCGCGGTCAAAACGATTGAGGCCGTTGATCAGTGTGCCGATCCATAGCATACCACTTTGGTCTTCATAAATGGTCAGGATATGGTCGCCGGAAATCGTGGTCGCATCCCGCACGTCGTAGCGGTAAACCGTGAAGCCGTTTCCGTCGTAGCGGTGCAGCCCTCGGGATGTGCCGAACCACATAAATCCCCGGCGATCCTGCAGGATGCACTTGATGTCGCTGCCGCGCATGCCCTGCCCGCGACCGATCCGCTCGAATTTGATTTTGTTGGCCAGGCGCGCCGCACCAGCCGGGTTTTGCGCCAAACCGGCGCCGGAAAAAATTGCTGTCAATATGATCATGATGATCCGGGAACGCAAATTCAGGCGGGCGTTTCCGGAATGATGCCCGGGTCTCAACGAATCGATCCTCGATAGAAATTGTAAGGATCAATCTAAACTCTATCGCCCGGATATCAAAATAAAATGGCAGCTATCGACCTGACGCGATGCGATGGCAGATGGGCAGATTTTTTTTGAATCTATTGTTATTATAAGATATCGAAATTAATATAGCACTGTGAATGCCCGGATGAAAAATTTTCAGGCTATTTTGAGCGCGCTAAGCGCTGGTAATGTCGATTATATTCTGATCGGCGGGCTGGCGGTTGCTTATCATGGCATCCCGAGGTTTACGGAGGATATTGACCTGTTCGTACGAAGGGATCCAGAAAACATTTCACGTCTAAAAAATGCTCTCCGCATGGTATTTGATGATGAAAGTATCAATGAAATAACCTATGATGATCTGGTTGAGTATGCCGTGGTTCGCTACGGTACGCCGGATGATTTTTATATCGATGTGATGGACCGTATCGGTGAGGCTTTCACTTATGAAGACCTCGAATACGAGGTGATCGAGATGGATGGCATCCCGGTCCGGATAGCTACCATTGAAACACTAATAAAGCTTAAAAAGGGAACTATACGGGAGGTAGACCGGTTAGATGTCGCAATGCTACAGGAAAAACTACAGGGAGGGGAATAATGCCGGTTTACAAGTATCGCTCGTTTCAAGCCGCCCGTGAGCATTTGAAGGAACTTCAGTCATCACACCCGCTGGCAAAATTATCCAACCTCCAGGCGCTTCTCTATGCGCTAAGGCCTCCAAAACCCTGCGCAAAGGGCGTTTTTAAATTCAAAACACTAGAGGACGCCAACCGTCACCGGCATGGCGTAGAGTCGCTTTAAAAGATGCCGACTCACTCACGCCTCCCGCACCAAAGAAGCGGTATCGAAGGTAGATCATTGATGCCCATTTTTATAACCGCTTAAACCACCACCCGTTCCATCTCTGCCAGAAAATCCGCATCGAAATCCGCCCCAAAGCCGGGGGCGTCGGGAATGCGGATCTCGCCTTTCGGGAAGTATTCCATGCCGCCGGTGACTGGATCGGCGGAGAGCATCAGGGGGGAGTCGAGGTCGAAGTAGATGATGTTCTTCCGCGCCAGGGCCAGGTGGCAGAGGGCGGTTACGGCGTAGCGGGTCTCGGACATCACCCCGATCTGCGACTTCAGCCCGCAGCTCTCCGCCACCGCAATGATGCGCAAGGCGTTCTGGATGCCCCCGGATTTCGAGAGCTTGATGTTGAAATAATCGCAGGCGCCCATGCTGGCCAGGCGGAAGGCATCGTGATGGTCGAAAAGCGACTCGTCGGCCATGATCGGGATCGGACTCTCGGCGCGCACCCGGGCCAGGTCGCGGTTGTTCCAATGGGGCACCGGCTCCTCGCAGTGCTCGATGTCGTACGGCGCCAGCGCCTTCAGGGTGGCGATGGCGGTGACGCAGTCCCATCCCTGGTTGGCGTCGATGCGCAGGGGAATCTCGCTGCCCACCGCCTCGCGGATGGCGCGGATCCGCGCCACATCATCATCGCGGGTGCCGCCCAGTTTTACCTTGATCGCCGGAAAGCCCTCCTGCTTGAACTTCAGCGCGTCGGCCGCCATCTTGGCCGGATCGCCGATGGAGACGGTCATGTCGGTGTGGATCTTGCGGTCGTTCTTGCCCCCCAGCAGGGCATAGACCGGCAGATGGCTGTACTTGCCCAGCAGGTCAAAGAGCGCCATGTCGAAGGCGCTCTTCACGGTATAATTATAGGCCACGGCGCGGTTCATCTCGCCCAGGCGGGCTTCGATCTCCAGAGGATTCTGCCCTTTCCAGAGGCGGGCGATCTGCCGGGCCATCTCGTAATTGGACGCCTGGGTCTCTCCAACAATATAAATGTAAGGGCAGCTTTCTCCGGTGCCGGTCAACCCTGCATTGGTGTGCAGCTTCACCACCAGGTTGTTGGCGTCGGTGATGGTGCCCAGGGAAATCACGAAGGGTTCGCTCAAGGGCACGTTCAGTTTGAAGATCTCGATTTCGGTAATACGCACATCACGAAAGGCAATCATGTTCGGGCCTCCTGTTTGAAGACCAATTTACACAATAAAAAGTTCAGATTCCCGCCAAAAAAAATCCCGCCCTGTCTCAGGGGCGGGATTTTTACTCAGCACTTTCCACACACACTTTTTAAATGATCCGCCCCGGAACAACTTTCGCCCAAAGCAGACACAAATAGTGTTTAATGGCCTGTTGTTTAGGCCATTAAACACTATTTCATCAAAATCATCATGCGGGTCTGGGTATGTTCACCCGCCTGAAGCCGGTAAATATAGTTGCCGCTGGGCATGTGATGGCCGTTATTGTCACGTCCGTCCCATTGCAGCGCTTTCTCTCCGGCGCTCTCGAAACCGTTCACCAGCGTGCGCACTTCCTGACCCAGCGAGTTGAAGACTTTCAGGCTCACCCGGCTGTCCTGCTGGATCGCGTAGCGGATGGTGGTCGAAGGGTTGAACGGATTGGGATAGTTCTGCGCCAGGGTGAACCCGTTGGGGGTGTTCCCGATGGTCATATTTTCCTGAGCCACTGCCGGCTGCGGATTGATCAGCGGCTGGCTGGTCAGCAGGCTGGGGCGGTAGGCCGCGACCATCTGGTTCATGCGGGTGGCCTGGTCGGCGGTGAATTCGTACATGCAGTCATCGTCGGTATAATCCATGAAGTTGTGGATCGGGTCAGCGCCACCGCCGGGGCAGGTATCGCGACCGTAGGGGCAGCCGTAAGCCGGGGAGGCTTCCGCCGGGGTATCGGCAACATAGTCGCCGTTGCCATTGCAGCCGCCCTGGAAGGTGTGATAAAGGCCGAGATAGTGGCCGATCTCGTGGGTACCGGTATCGCCGAGATTATAAGGGGCCGCCGAACCTCCGGGCAGGGAGGAATAGAGCAGTACGCAACCGTGCCAGTAGCTGCTTTCCGGATAGGAATCCGGGAAGTAGGCCCAGCCGAGAATGCCGTTGGAAGGATTGGCGGTATAGATATTGAGGGTATGGGCCGGATCGATCGCCAGGGCCTGCTTCATCTGCTGTTCTACCCTGGTATTGTAAACCCGGTCGAACCATTTACTGTTATTGGTGCGATCGATCGAGGCCAGCGAAAACTGGAAACCGGTGCCGGCGTAGGCAGCATTGAGGACATCCATTTGATCATAGATCCACTGATCGGGAATGTTGCCGGTTTCAACACCGCGTTTCTTTTTGTAGATCACATGAAAAGCCACCGGAATGGTCACCACTGCTTCGGTATTGTACCAAATTGCGGTACCTTCGGCATTCCCCAGGGGATCGACTTCGGCGTCCGATACCACGGCGCAACGGATCCCTTGCACGGTTTGACCGGCTTCATTCAGGAAGCTGATGTCCGGGGCCAATTGCGCCCGGATGTCGGTTTCCTGATCTTCCAGGGCCTTATCCTGACCGAAAACACTGCCTGCAAAAATTAAACTTAACGCACTAAGCACGACCAACGAGCGTTTCACTATTCTCATTTATACCTCCGGAGATGATAAAAGATTTGAGTAAAACAGCGATTAATTAGGTGTGTGTGGTGGAAAGTTTTGGTTCTTGGTTCTTGGTTTTTGGAAAAGAATGGTTTTGATCAAACGCGAAGGGAGCATTATGACCAGCGGCACATGAGCCTGTTTTTCAATATGCTGATGCATTATAAGCTTTCATCCGTGCAAATCAAACTTGTTTTTTGCCGGATATGTTTTTCCCTGAACAGCCCTGTTTACAAAACCGGCATTGGGGTGTGTTACATTAACTTTTACTACGGTAGATGAGGAGGAATAAATGTGGTAGGATTTTAGCGGGGGACATTTTAATTTGGGTTGATGGGTTGATGGGTTGATGGATGAAAATTGATGTAGGGTAGGGTCGCGACCCTACCCTACGTGCCCTCCCCCATCCCCCCATTCATAATATCCATATAATAAAAATCTGGAAATCTGATGAAAAAAAGAATCATGCTCGTTCTACCTTCCACCACTTACCGCACCCACGCCTTTATGACCGCGGCGGCCAAACTGGATATTGATCTGGTGGTGGCCTCCGATCATCGCCAGGCGCTGGGAGCGCTGGTGCCGGATACCACCCTGGCGCTGAATTTCCGCAAGGTGGAGACGATTGCCGAGCGGGTCTATGAATTCGGGCAGAAAAAGTCCATCGACGCCGTGGTGGGTGTGGATGATGCTTCCGCGTATATCGCCGCCCTGGCGGCGCGGGCCTTGGGCATTCCCCATAATCCGGTGGAAGCGGCGGAAGCGGCCCGCAATAAATACCTGATGCGCCAAAAAATGGAGGCCGTCGGTCTCAATAACCCGAGCTATCAATTGCTGCCTGTGAAGAAAAAATCCTCACGCCTGGCTGGGGAGGTGAATTACCCCGCCGTGCTCAAGCCGCTATTCCTCTCCGCCAGCCGGGGGGTGACCCGGGTGAATGATGCCGCTGAATTCGCCGCTGCTTTCCAGGAGTTGAAAGCGTTGCTGACACTGCCGGAAGTGTCCGGCCGGGCTTATGGGGAGGAAGCGGCCCATATTTTGGCGGAGGATTACATCGAGGGAGTGGAGATTGCCCTGGAAGGGATCCTGGTCAAGCGAGAATTCAAAGCACTGGCGATCTTCGATAAGCCCGATCCATTGGAAGGGCCGCATTTTGTAGAAACGATCTATGTGACCCCCTCACGGCTCCCCGGCTACGTGCAGCGGGAGGCGGTCCACGCCGCCCACCGCGCCGCCCTGGCGCTGGGACTGGAAAACGGGCCGGTGCATGCCGAACTGCGCATCAACGAGCGGGGCGCCTGGGTGATCGAGATCGCCGCCCGTTCTATCGGAGGCCTGTGCTCCCAGACGCTGCGCTTTTTGCCGGAGATGAGCCTGGAGGAGCTGATCCTGCGCCAGGCAGTAGGGGAAAATATTCTGGAGGTACAGCGGGAGCGCGCCGCTGCCGCGGTGATGATGCTGCCGGTGCCGCAGGCCGGCATTCTGGAGGCGGTAGAAGGTGTGGAGGCAGCAAAAGCGGTGGAAGGGGTGGAAGATGTGATCCTCAGCATTCCCGCCGGCCAGGAAGTGCTGCCCCTGCCCCGGGGCGGGCGCTACCTTGGATTCATCTTCGCCCGGGCGGAGCAGCCGGAAGATGCGGAAACGGCGATCCGGGAGGCGTACCGCCGGCTGAAGGTGGTGATCAGGCCGTGAAAGGCGGAGGGATAGATGCTGGATGTTTGCTCGCTGTCGCTCGCGATATTTGTTCGCTTCGCTCACGATGTTTGCTCGCTGTCGCTCGCGATATTTGTTCGCTTCGCTCACGATGTTTGCTCGCTGTCGCTCGCGATTTTGGTAAATTTTTTGCTTTTATCACGAAATAGCTGTCACCTTAAATCTTTCTACGCTCTACGCTCTACGCTCTACGCTCTACGCTCTACGCTCTACGTTTTTCATGCTTAATACCAACATCCAATGTCGTTAATCAAATCCGAGCCAACTGCTCTTCCGTCGGTTCCGCTCAACAGTACCACGGTTCGTTGAGATAGGGAATTTCGCTTCGAGAAAGCAGCGACCGCGGCCGGGGCGGCGGGGTGGCGCTGCCCGACAGTTCGTTGACACGGCTCCAGATTTTTTCGAAAATTGCCTCCCGCCCGACTGCCTGGGAGTTGGCTGCATTGACCAGCTCAAAAACCTGCGGCTGCAGGGCATCGACCCGGGGATCGGGATGCCGCCATTCATAAGAGAGCTGCGCTTCGTTGAATTGGCCGAGCACTTTCCGGGTCTCCGGCAGTTCCAACAGGCGGGACCCTTCCGGGATCAGCAGGCGGATGGCGTACTGCACCGGGGAAATGTTGCCGATCAGATCCAACTCCGCCACGGTCTGCAGCAGATCGCGGTAGCCCTCCAGGGTGATCCAGGGATTGAAGGCCACGAAGGTCGGATTGAGCGCCAGCCCCACTTCATCGAGCAACCGTACGGCGCGGATGAAGTCGCTGCGGGTATGTCCTTTATCGAAAATCTTCAGTATGGTGTCGTCGACCGCCTCCACCGCGCTGGTGACCAGCAGGCAGCCGGTATCGCGCAAACGCGGGAGATGCTTTTGATATTTGAGCAGATGTTCGATCTTGATGGTCACATCATAGGTCACTTCCGGGAATTCCCGGTGCAGGGCGTTTACGATCGGCAGCACATGCCCGGGACCGTTGAGGAAATCCGGATCGCCGAAGGTGATATGCTGTGCGCCCATCTCCACCTGTTGGCGGATATCTGCCAGCACCACTTCTTTTTGCACCACCCGGAAGCGGCCGTTATAGACCGGCACAATCGGGCAATGGCGGCAGGTATGCTTACAGCCGCGGGTAGCTTCCACGTAGCCGGTGATCCGGGTGGTGCCGTTGCCGAGGTGCATCTGTGCATAACGGCTTAAGGGAGGGAGTTGTCCCCGCTGTGGCACCCGGAACGACTGGCGCGTCAGGGAAATCTGCGGCGCTTCCTGTGGATGGCCGGCCCGCCCCTGCTGTTCTCCACGCAGGCGCTGGCACAACTGCACCAGCCCGCTCTCGAATTCGCCGCCCAGGATGGATTGCGCACCAAGCCGGCGCAGGTAGGAGGCGTTGACCGGCGCATAAAGACCATAGAAGCAGAGATGGGCCTGCGGATTCAAGGCTTTCACCCGCTCGATCATCCCCACAGCCAGGCGGGTGGCGGTGTGCATCGGAACGTAAAACGCCACTGCATCAGCGCGGCGCACGGCTTCTGCAGGGAAGGGTTCCACAGCGCAATCGGCACAGGTGACCGTAAAGCCGGCTTCCTGGAGCCAGGCGGCCGGTGAAGCCAGCCCAAAGGGCTGGCGGCCCAATTCATAAGTGGAAATCAGCACAATCTGAAAAGGCGGGATGGGCATGTAAAAACTACTTCGACGGTTGATAATACGGGTTCTTGCCACTGGCGTGATCGGTGCTGTCGAGAATTTCGGTAATTTCCGGAACGTTCTGCTTGATCATCACCTCGATACCCTGCTTGAGGGTGACATCCACCATCCCACAGCCGCGGCAGCCGCCGCCCAGTTCGATATACGCAGTGGTATCCTTGACGTCGATCAGTTGCACAAAGCCGCCGTGCAAGGCCAGGGCGGGATTGATCTGCTCATCGATCACCCGCTGCACCTTGTCTGCCAGGGGCCCGTCGGCCTGGGAATGTTGAATGATCTTATCGATCCGGAAACCTCCCCCGGCGCCGGCGGTGATAAAATCCAGCTTGACATGCTGCACGTGCGGCAGGCTGTCGGCATCGATATAGACCTTGAAATCGTCGAAATCGATCACCATATCATCGTCGTAGGCTTCGCCTTCCTGCACGAAAGCCAAGCTGTATTCCGGATTGACCGGGGAGGTGGCTTCCGCCAGCACCCGGATGCCCAGCACCGGGGAGGCCGCCCCCTGGATCAGTTGATTGAGCTTCTCCCGGGCGATGTCGGTGATGACCACCAATTCATTTTCTGCATTCATATCCTGTCCTTGCGCCGCCCCCGCCGGTGCGGCGGATTCGGATGCTTTTTTATCTTTTTTTGAGCCAAACCAGGCGCTCATGTTATTTGCTCCTTTCCAGATTAAATCCGGCGCTCCATTACTTGTTTTCCAGGTAATCACCGGGCTGACATATTACAACGTCGGATGTTTCACCGCAATAAATTATTTTTAAAACCGGCTGGTCCTTTGTGATAAAGGAGCTCCCTCCGCGGCGTTGGAGACGCAAACGCTTTGCAGTACAAGGCGGTTGACATAAGATAGATTTTTGTATACTATTTTCAAAAATTTTCGTTGCGTTCTGCCGGAAAACCGTTTATATTTTCAGTGAAAATATGTTCACCAAACATCTGCCGGCAAAGATGAATTTAATGACAGTTTTGTTCAATTTCAGTTAGAGAAAGGCAAGGTAACGATATGGCGCAGGAACGAGGCGGTAAACCGGTCGATGTGCTGACGTTCTTTCAGAACGGAAAGATCGATCCAATCAAATTTCGCTGGAACGGCAAGGTCTACCCGGTCACCCGGATCAACAAGCAATGGACTGAGACCCAGGGGGCCCGGCATTTGTATCACTTCATCGTCGAATCCAACGGTCCCGACAACTACGAGTTGAGCTTTGACAGCAATAAATTTACCTGGCAGATTGTCCAGGTCGCATAATCTCCCCACCCCACACCCCTCTGGGAGGTACGCCTTCCGGAGGGGGCCTTTTTTCCCGATTACCTTTTTGATGACATACAATTTTACTGCAGATAGGATTGCGGTTTGCCATCAGAAGAAGGCCATGCCAAAATCAATTTTTCTTTAATATAGCATTTGATTGAAGAAACTTGAAAAATTGGATTATAGTAGTATTCGATAGGTGCACTCTTAATCAGATTCTTTGATGGCCCTTTATTTAAAAAATTATTGCTGGGACCGATGTAAAACTCAATTATGAATTCACAATCTGCATATGCGACATCATACTGACGAGCTAAATCTTGCTCCAGCTTTTCAATCACCAATTTAAACCAGACACCACTACTATTGCGAAAATTCATATGTACATGGCAGTTCTTGCCATACCAGCTTTTATTCCTTTGGTGGTAATAATTAGAAATATAATGACTTTCAATCGTTTCAGAGTCAATCGTTAAGCTATGTTGGTATGGATCATAACGCCGGTTTTTGGCATCGGGAGTCGACTTTATGGTGAAATACTTCGGCTCTAATTTCTGATAATACGCATAGAGTTCATCCCATTTATTTTTGTTCGCATTTCTGAGATTTTCTTTTTTAATTTTGTCTGTCCTCTTGTAATATTCTTTTCTTGTTTCATATGGATCTTGCTTAATATGATCATTCGGGTCATAATTCTCGTGTTTCCATTGTAAACGTCTTAATTTTAAGACCGCTGGTTTCTCCAAATATGACTGAAGCGAATCTTCCACGGCAGACATGTCGATGTACATATTTTGTGAGTAGGCGAGGTTGAACCAAAATAGGCTAAAAAGGAGATAGAGTTTCATGCTAACCCTTTCATTATAAGAGGAAACAATCCGATGAGTATGCGTGACGTTTTCCAAACCGCTTATTAAGCAACCACAATACTTTGCGCTTGTTGGGAAGTTATCCACCATCTCCCAAACATTCAACCCATAAGTTACAAAATTCACATTCTCTGCCTCCTAATCTGCAAGCAGCTAGTGAATTGCAGATGTGTACTGATAATATTGTGAACACTAATGTCTACAAACGCTAACCTTGTTTTCAGCAAGGCTGTAAACTTTGTTAGCAAAAGTGATTGACGGCGATATTTTTGTTGAATGACTAATATTTTAAAAAACAAATATTTAACAAGTTTTTTTTGTCGCAGGCGTTTTCTGGCAGACAATTTGACTTTTCTCCGGTTGTGATGATGAAGCTGATAACAAAATCGTTAACCAGAGGAGAAAAGAAAATGAAAACTGCATTATTAAATCCTGTCCGCATCCTTGTGATGTTCACCCTGGCGCTGCTAATGAGCGCCTGCACCATTAACGAAGCCGGCCCGATGGGACCGGAGGGGCCTCCCGGCGAACCGGGCAACGCCAATCTGGAAACGGTCTATTTTTCCTTCACCTATGGCGAGGCCGATATCTACGGCGACTACAGTGAGGCTTATGTTTACATGCCGGAAATCACTCCCTCCATCGTTGATGAAGGAATAGTGCTGGCATACCATGAAAAGGAGCCGGGATTATTCCAGGCCCTGCCCTATACCGAATCCTATACCAGCGGCTTCCACTACGGCTATAATTTTGCCTACCAGTTGGAAGAGGCAATCTTCATTTTCGAAAGCGATGACGCCGACTGGATTCCCCCGGCAAACCGGGTCTTCGCCGGCAAGATCGTCATCATTCACGGTCCCTATTATCTTGGCAAACTGGCCGGGGTCGATGTGAATGACTACCGGGCAGTGGAAAAGGCCCTGGATCTGGAAGCGGTGGAAGCAGACAGTATCGTCAGAAGCGTGATTAAGGCGCAATCGCGGGCAAAATAGAACGCGGATGACGCGGATTTACGCGGATTAATTATAGACAAATCGTAAGCCTCATCGTTAAAGATGTGGCTTACGATTATTTCAATTTGATAAACCAGACGAAATACCCTAATTTGCAGGGAGCGGGATTGGAGGATAAGTAGGCTATTTTTTGAGTCCACGGATTTCACGGATTAACACGGAAAATCGATTGGGAAAAGTATCTGTGTAGACAGGAAACGGCTGAATCGGTTTAATCGCGTGCGGTCGGTTTTTTCCCATCTACTCATTAATCCATATACCGGTAAAATAATCCGTGTTAATCTGTGTAATCCGTGGATATCTTTAAAAGCGGTTAGCGGCACCAGATTCTCAATTGAAAGCACTGAAGTTTCCTGGAGAGAAAGAGATCGTGAAGCGGATCAGGTATATCATTGTCGGGTTGGGGGTGCTGCTGTGGATTGCGACAGCGTTCGGGCAGGACAGCACCGCCGTCGACAGCAGCGCTGCCGGGTGGGCAGAGCGCATGTTCCGGCAGGATCTCCAGCCGCAGCTGCTGCCGGAGTTTGCCGATGGTTATGGCGTGGTGTTCCGCGATCTGAATCGCGACGGTTTTGCTGATATATACATCGTATGCTTCCGCAACCTCAACCGTCTCTTCATCAACCAGGGGAAGCCGGATTTTTTCCTGGATTATACCATCCAATCCGGACTGGGCGGCAACCTGATGTCCTACGGCGAGAACAACCTGGAACTGGGCGCCTCGGCGGTCGATTATAATAATGACGGCTGGCAGGATATCCTGATCGTGGGCTGGGGCCTGACCACCTATCTCTACCCCCAGCAGGCCAATCTCTCGTTTCGCGAAAACTTTCCCCTGGCAGAAATTTATTATCCAATCGACGGTAACGCCGGGATATGGGCGGACGTGAACCGCGACGGTGAGCTCGATCTCTTCGTCACCGATGAACACTACCACAACCGCCTGTTCATGAATAACGGCGCCGGGCACTTCCGGGAGCGCAGCAAAAAATTCGGCCTCAACCAGCCGGCGATCAGCCAGGGAGCCGCTTTTGCCGACGTCGATCAGGACGGCTATCCGGATCTCTATGTCTGCAACTGGTTCGCTCCGGACCGTTTCTACCGTAATATTGAGGGCAAGCAGTATCAGCAGATGGCGCTGCCCCTCCCGCACCTTCAAGATAGCCTGAAAAGCAACGGGGCCAGTTTTGGGGATATCGATAATGACGGCGACCTGGATCTGCTGGTCACCGACCGCGACGGCCAGACCCGGCTCTATGAAAACAACTTTTCCCCGGAGCGCCCCGAAGCATGGAGTTTCCGCGACATCACGGATACGGCCGGCATCGCCAATGACCTGCCGGCCTACGGCGGCATAATCGCCGACTTGAATAACGACGGCTGGCAGGATATTTTTTTCACCAATATCGGTCCCAATCAGCTGTATCTCAATCGCGGCGATCGCCGTTTTCAACTGATATACCAGGAAACGTTCTCCCCAACCTTTCCCCGGCGCGGCTACAGCACCGGGGCCGCGGTGGCCGACTATGACAACGATGGCGACCTGGATCTCTTTGTGGCCAATAAAGATACCCTCAGCGTATTGTATCATAACCCGCTGCAAGCCGGAAGTTTCCTGCGCCTGGTGCTGGAAGGGGTCACCAGCAACCGCGACGCCATCGGCAGTAAGATCTGGCTCTACCAGGAAACCGCCCCGGGTGATTTTTCCCGGCTCTACGGCTTCCGGGAGATTTCCGGCGGGACGGGATATCTCTCGATCAGCGAGGCGGCGGCGCATTTCGGCGTCGAAACCGGGAAACGCTATCAGGCGCGCATCCGCTTTCCTTCCGGAACGGAGATCCGCACTGCCCCGCTGGCGCCGGGCGGGATTTACCCGGTAGCAGAGAGCGGCGGGATGCAGAAAAGCGTTACTCGCGCGTTTCAATATGCCGCACGGGTGGGCCGCAGCGAGGACTTCTGGCTGAATACCCTGTTGCTGCTGACCTGGCTGTTGCTGTTGATCGGCTTCATGCGCTTTTCGATCCGGCGCTATCTGTGGCAAAACAACCAGACCACCCTGTTCCTGATCAGCACCATGGTGCTGGGCTATCTTATTTTCCTCCTGCTTTCCGGACAGCCCACCTGGATAGTCCTGCTCGCTCAGATCGGCACCCTGCTGACCTTGATGGCGGTGCTGGCCGGTTTTATGGAAAAACTGCATCGCATCGAGACGCAGCGCTACGGGTACCGCCAACTGCTGCAAAATTTTTCCCAGCAGCTGATCTTCATCAAAAACAACAGCGAATTGTATGAGCGACTGGTCTCCACCATTCAGCAATCGATGAAAGTGACCTTCTGCAGCGCTTTAGAGGTGGAAAGCCAGGTGGCCCGATTCAAGACCGTGGCCGGAATCTGGCGTCACCCTGCGCTGCAACTGCCGCTTTCTCCTGCACTGCAGGGGCAGTTGATTACCGCTCCGGCCCTGCGGGTGGCGGCGCTCCGGGAAGACCTGCCGGCGCTACACGATGTCGAGGCCCGCCTGATCATTCCCCTGGCCCGCAAAGAGAAGCTCCTCGCCCTGCTGTTGCTGGGCGCACGGGAAGACGGCGGCGAACTGCGCCCGGAGGATTTAGGCATTCTGCAGATCCTGGCCGGCCAGGCCGCCATCGCCATCGAGAACAATATCTACATCGAAGAGACCCGCACCCTTACCCAGCGGCTGACCGAAGCGGAAATCCGCGAACAATACGTGACCGAACTGGAAACCCAGCACCAGAAGCTTGAGCAGCTCTACCGGGAACTGCAGGAGACCCAGACCCAGTTGATCCAGAGCGAGAAACTGGCCGGGCTGGGACAACTGGTGGCCGGCATTGCTCACGAGCTCAACAACCCGATCAGCTTCGTTTACGCCAATATGCGGGAACTTCAGCAGTACAATGCCGCGATCAGCGAGTTGCTGGACCTGCTCGATCAGCACAATGGCGCAGCGCAATTTCAGGATCGGCTTCGCGAGAAACTCCGGGAACTCGATCAAAAATACGACCTGCACTTCATCCAGAAAGACATCGACAACCTGATCAATGAGTCGCTGGAAGGCAGCGAGCGGGTTAAGACCGTGGTGCAGAATCTGCGGAATTTCTCCCGCCTGGATGAGGCGGCGTTCAAGGCGGTGGACCTGCATGAAGGGCTGGAGTCGACCCTGCTGCTGCTCAACAATGAGCTCAAAAACCGCATCACTGTGCACCGGAATTATGGAAAGCTGCCGGCGGTTCCCTGCAATCCCGGGCACCTCAACCAGGTGTTCATGAACCTGCTGCTCAATGCCATCCAGGCGATCGACGGAAAGGGCGACATCTGGATCACTACCACCGTAGAAGGCGAGCAGGCCGTGATCGGGATTCGCGACAGCGGGCGGGGTATTCCGGCAGAGGTGCAGCACCGGATCTTCGATCCCTTCTTTACCACCAAGCCGGTGGGCAAAGGTACCGGGCTGGGATTGAGTATCAGCTACAACATCATCCAGAAGCACGGCGGGCAGATCACTTTTAACAGCAAAGCGGGGGAAGGGACTGAATTTTTGATCCGGCTGCCGCTGACAACTAATTTTGCCACAGAGGCACAGAGATCACAGAGGTAAGGTGGGAAATGTGTTTTCTTGTGGATGGGTTGATGGGAACTCCTGGTGCCACGCTCTGCGTGGCGCCGAAACGACCGACGCTCTGCGTCGGATATCGCACGGATATGATTTCAATGAAACGACGCGGAGCGTCGGAACTTGGGCGCCACGCGGAGCGTGGCACCAGACCACCAACAAACATGAATACCCAATATGGAATCCAACAAACGTCCCAAAATTCTCGCAGTTGACGACGAACAATCCAGCTTAAATGCCATCTACCGCACCCTGCGCCGGGAATTCGAGGTCTTTCTCTCACTGAACGGCCATTCCGCACTGGAGATCCTGAAGAACGAGGAGATCGACGTGATTCTGGCCGACCAGCGCATGCCGGAGATGAGTGGGGTGGCCTTTTTCCAGCGCGCCATCGCTCTGCAGCCGGCAGCGATGCGGATTCTCATCACCGGCTATACTGATGTGGATACGATCATCCAGGCAGTTAACGAAGGGCAGATATTTCATTATATCAGCAAGCCCTGGGAGCCGGAGGATCTGCGCATCACGGTACGCCGGGCCGGCGAACAGTACCGCCTGATCAAGGAGAACAAGCGCCTGCTGCGGGAATTGGCCGAAGCCAACCAGCGCCTGCAAAAGGAAAATGTGATCCTGCATCAGGAGATGGAGCGGCAGTACACCTTTGACAATATCATCGGCAACAGTAAAGCGATGCACGATGTGTTCCGCCTGATGAAGAAGGTGATCCCCACCTCCACCTCGGTGCTGCTGCTGGGGGAAACCGGCACCGGCAAGGAGTTGATCGCCCGGGCGATCCACTTCAACGGCCCACGCCGGGAGAAAATGTTTGTGGCCCAAAACTGCGGGGCGCTGCCGGACACGCTGCTGGAGAGCGAGCTGTTCGGCCACGTGCGCGGGGCATTCACCGGGGCGGCAGCCGACAAGAAAGGGCTCTTCGAGATCGCCGACGGCGGCACGGTATTTTTGGACGAGATCTCCGATACCTCCCCGGCCATGCAGCAGCGCCTCCTGCGGGTGCTGCAAGAGGGGGAAATCCATCCCCTCGGTTCGGAAAGAACCATACAGGTGGACGTGCGGATCATCTCCGCCGCCAACCGCAGCCTGGAGGATGCGATTCGCGAGGGTAACTTCCGGGAGGATCTCTATTATCGACTCAATGTTTTTCCGATCCGCATTCCGCCCCTGCGCGAGCGGCGGGAGGATATCCCCCTGCTGACGGAATTTTTCCTGGAGAAATTCGCCCGCAAGATGGGAAAAAGCGGACTGATTCTTTCCCGGGAGAGCCTCTCGCAGATGATGGCAGCCGATTTCCCCGGCAATGTGCGTCAGTTGGAAAACCTGGTGGAGCGGGCGGTCACCCTGGCTGATGATAGGGCGGAGATTACCCCGGACCTGCTGGAAACCGACCCAACCCGCCGCCGGGAGGGCGGGACGGCAGCGGCCGGACCGGACCTAACCGGCGCGAATAGTTTGAAAGAGATTGTCGAGGCCATGGAAAGATACTATATTGATGAAGCCTTGCAGCATTTTCAGGGCAACATCACCAAAACGGCGGAAAAATTAGGGTTGAGCCGCCTCGGTCTGCACAAAAAAATGCAACGCTACGAGATCGATTCGACAAAATACAAACGGCGTTAACAGCAAATCGTTAACCTGGTTAACAGTTTGTCTCTGGAGGGGCGGTGGGATGTTGACTGCTTTAGGTCTTAAGTTTTTTTAAAACATAGCCTTGAATCGATATGCTCGATTGGCTTTGAACTTTTGGTTTCATTTTTGCTTATAACATAAGTGACCATACATTGAAGGGAAGGTGGCGAATTATGAAGCACTTTAAAAATATCATTCATCTCTTAACCGGATTGCTGATGGCCTTTTTCCTGCAATCCTGTTATACCCAATTCAGCCCGCCCCGCAGTTACAGCGATGCGCCGCGCGAAACGCAGTACCAGGAAGAAGATCGCGGGTACAGCGATACCAGCGATACCGATTCGACCGAATATTACGGCGATTATGATGACGAATATTACCAGGGCGATATTGCTGATGCCGGGGTCAACGATTCCTATTTTTATGATGACGCCCCGCCCAGCGAGCTGAGCCTTTACGACCGCGATCTGCGCGATCCCTATGAGGTCTTTTATTCTCCGGACGTGCATATCACGATTCGGGATTACAGTTGGTATGATCCGTTTGATTATTATTACGGATATAATCCTTACCGCTACGGGTACTATACCTCTTATTACAACGCTTACGGCTATTATAACCCCTGGTATGTGGTGACCTGCCCGCCGCTCTACTGGGGCTATTATGATCCCTATTGGTATCCTTACGGGTATGGATTCCGGCATCATCCGTACTATGGCGGATACGGCCATCATTACGGAGGCTATGGGTATGATCATGGCCGGCGGAGCAATTTCGACTATAAGCGGCGCGATTGGAACCGCCGTGACAGCGGTTCCCTGACGGCGCGTCCCTCCAACCGCGGTACCAGTGTGGGATCTTCCGGCGGTGGCGGAGAGCGCGGCAGCAACCCTTATCCGGTGGTGCAATCCGGCGGCCGGCGGGGCAGCAGCGGCTCATCCGCGGTTGGCAATCCAAAGAGTGCCCGGGAAGAGGGCAACACCTCGGTTCGCCCCACCCGGCAGCGCAGCAACACGGAAGGAACGGTGAAGAAAAGCCCGCGGCGCAGCGTGCGTACTCAGGACGGCAGCACTTACCGGAGCAGAACCCGTGATAATTCATCGTCCCGCTCCGGCAACAGCAGTGTGCGCTCTTCCTCGCCGAGCCGGCAGCGTGATTCCGGCAGCAAGGCGCGTTCTTCCTCTCCGAGCAGAAAACGTGATTCCGGCAGCAAGGCGCGTTCTTCCTCTCCGAGCAGAAAACGTGATTCCGGCAGCAAGGCGCGTTCTTCTTCGCCGCGCAAACGGGATAATTCCAGCAGTGTGCGCTCCTCCAGCAGCCGCTCTTCCAGCAGCAGTTCCAGTTCCAGCAGCAGTGTGCGCTCCTCCAGCAGCCGTTCTTCCAGCAGCAGTTCCGGCAGCCGCTCCTCTTCGAGCAGCAGCCGCTCTTCATCTTCCAACTCGCGGGGCAAGAAGCGCTAAACCACTGTGATATACGGTTTCACTTACGAAGGAGAAAACGAAACATGCAGAGAGCAAACTTATGGCGGTGGTGGTGGATTGTATTGATTGGTATTGCCTACGGCCAGAGTGCGCCGGATGCCATCCGCATTGTGCAGGATGAGTTGGGCTTCGGCGCCCGGGCCCTGGCGATGGGCGGGGCTTACAGCGGCGCGGCAGACGACTACAGCGCGATCTACTGGAATCCCGCCGGCCTGGCGGCGATCCGCAAATCCAGCGTGGTGGCGGAACTCTCCCATTACAACTTCGCCAATCAGGCCACCTTCCGCGGCAATCTCACCGACGAGAGCCAGAACTATACCCGGGTTAGCTCGATCGGCTTTGCTTATCCTTTCCAGACCTACCGGGGCAGCTTTGTGATGGCCTTCGGCTATAACCGCATCAAGGACTTCGATCAGAACCTGCTCTTCTCCGGCACCAATAGCCAGAGCAACGGATTGAGTTTCGATTTCGACGGAACGATTTATGACTTTGATCAGAATGTGTACCAGCTGGAGCAGGTCAGCGATGAGGGTGGGCTCAACCAATGGAGCCTGGCGGCGGGAGTTTCGCTCTCTCCCAATTTTACCGCCGGCGCCACCGCCATGATCTGGAGCGGGCAGAGCGATTACCAGTTTAGCTTCCGCCAGGAAGACCGCCAGAACCTCTACAACGTGCTGCCGGGCGATTTCGACAGTTATACCCTGAGCCGCAACCTGTTGACCGACTATTCCGCCATCGGATTGAAATTAGGGGGGATGTTCAACCTGCCCAGTGGGCTGAAGCTGGGGGTGGCGGTGGGGCTGCCGGTGAATTTCCACATCGATGAGACCTTCACCGAGAGCGACGTGCTGATCTTCGATGATGGCTTCGAAGACCGGATCGACGGCGATCCGGCCGTCTTCGAATACGAGGTCACCACCCCGATGCACTTCGATGCCGGGGCCTCGATCAACACCGATCTGCTGACCCTCGCCGGAGGCATCCGCTACCGCGACTGGTCGCAGACCGAGTTTAACATCAATAATGATTTTCTCGACGATCCCGATTATGTCGGATTGCTGCAGGAGAACAGCTTCATCCGCCAGGATTATGAAGCCACCCTCCAATATAACCTCGGCGGGGAACTTTACCTCGATGGTCTGGATGCAATGGTGCGCCTGGGATATGCGGTGTTCCCCTCGCCACTGAAGGATGCTCCGGCAGAGATGGACAAAAAATACCTCACCGGCGGGATTGGCTTCCGGATCGACCGCTACGTTTCCCTGGATCTCACCTTCCTGCGCGGCAGTTGGGAGCAGGAGAGCGAGGATGAATTTACCCCCGGCGGCACCCTGGAAGAAATCACCACCACCAAGCTGCTGGTCGGCTTAACCTATTCCTTCAAATAATACCACCACCTCCCTGGTCAGGAGGATGTCAGGCATCTCACCGTCTACCCGGACGGTGAGATGCCGGGCTAAAACGTCATCCACAAACACATTCATCTGCAGATTCAGTTTCTTGCATCAACAGATTTCTCACTACGTTCGAAATGACGTGGACGGTGTCATTCCGAAGGCAGCAGCCGAGGAATCTATGGCTCCGCAATGCTTTCTTGGTAAAGAAACCATCATTATTAACACAGGAAACCGCCATGAACAACCGCACCCGCATACATCTCTACGTCTTCTTCGCATTGCTGTGCATGATCACCGCTCTGGTGGGAATGATAAAAACTGGGATGGTTTTGCCGTTATTTTATGTGTTCCACTCGGATAACGACTTGACGGAGCCGGGTCAATGAACTAATTTATCGAAAACCGGCATTAAGAGGCTTTGGTATGGAAAAAGTTAATCTCCAGGAAAAATTTGCCTTGTTTCACGATCACTGGCTTCCCCGGATTCTGGGGGAGGTGAACGACTGCCAGGTGAAGGCAGCCAAATTGCTGGGGACATTCGAGTGGCATCATCACGAGCAGGAAGACGAGATGTTCCTGGTGATCAAAGGGCAACTGACCATCAAGTTACGCGACCGCGACATCGTGCTCAATCCCGGGGAGTTCCTGATCATTCCTCGCGGTGTTGAACACCTCCCCGTGGCGGATGAGGAAGTGCATCTGCTGCTCTTCGAACCGAAAACCACCCTCAACACCGGTACCCTTGAAAGCGACCGTACGGTTAGAAGCTTACCGAGAATTTGAGCATATGATGATAACTGATTTTTTTATCCACGGATTACACGGATTAACACTGAAAAAAACGTACAGGCAAAGAAGGATATATGAGCGCGGGGAAAAATTGTACCATGACCTATCAACATGTATGTCATAAACCGGCTATTCTGGTTTCCGAAATCAATCCGTGTGAATCCGTGTAATCCGTGGACTAAAAAATTTGAAAGAATCGCATAGTGGAAAAATCTGCTATCAAAAATTTGATCCAGATTGCCGGGATTATCGACCGGGCGGAGGCGCAGATGTTGGTCAATGCCGGGGTCGATTGGCTGGGTTTTCCGCTGCGCCTGCCGGTGCACCGGGAAGATATCAGCGAAGGAGAAGCGGCGGCGATCATCCATAAACTGCCCCCGCCCCATGCCGGGGTGCTGATCACCTACCTGGACCGCGCCCTGGAGGTGCTGGCGCTTTGCCGTGCCCTGGGAACGAATATTGTGCAGTTGCATGGGGCCATCTCGCCTGCAGAAACCCGCAAACTGCATGAGCTCGATCCGGATTTGCTGATGATCAAGAGCCTGATCGTGCGTGGAGATAATTTCACCGCCTTGCGGGAGCGGGTGGAGCGCTTCAGCCCTTATGTCGATGCCTTCATCACCGACACCCACGACCCGGACAGCGGGGCGGACGGCGCCACCGGCAAGACCCACGATTGGTCGATCAGCCGCCGCCTGGCGGAACTCTCGCCCCGCCCGCTGATCCTGGCCGGGGGGCTGCGCCCGGAGAATGTGCGCGATGCGATTATGACGGTGCGTCCTGCCGGGGTGGATGCCCATACCGGGGTGGAAGGCCCCGGCGGACGAAAAAGCCCGGAAAAGATCGCCCGTTTCGTTGCGGAAGCGCGGGAAGCGTTTGCGGCGCTGGAGGCGGAATGATGTTGGATATTGGATGTTGGATGTTCTGGTGCCACGCTCTGCGTGGCATCGGGTATTTTGACGCTCTGCGTCGGGCTTGCACGGAACTTGTCGTGATGTGAGGAGTGGCACTCCCCGGGTGGCGTTTGCCAGGGGCAAACTTACCCGAGGTTGGGATACACCGCCCTCTCAGGGCTAATACTTGAGAGAACGCTATGTTCGCGACCATCAATGCATCTAGTCTTCAACATCCAACATCAATTAACATTCACCATCTACCATTCACCATCTACCATTAACATGCTATCTCATCTTACGCTACCCGAATACCCTCGTTTCCACACTACCGAGGAGATGCAAGCGCTTATCAGAACGCAATGCGAAGCACATCCTGACATTGCGCAGTATCTGGAGTTCGGCCACAGTGAGGAGGGGCGCCCGCTGTATGGCGCGATATTAGGCAACGGCCCCCGCACGGTCAGCCTGTTGGCTGGGGCTCATTCCGACGAGCCGGTGGGGCCGGAAACCCTGCGCACTTTGATCGTCGAGGGACTGCGTCAGCGCGATAAGCTGAGTGCCCTGTTCCGCCGCTACCGTTTCCTGATCGTTCCCCACATCAACCCTGACGGGGAGGCGCGCAATCAACCCTGGATCCGCCGCTGGCCGGACCTGGAGGCCTATCTCCAACATGCTTTCCGTGAAAAACCCGGGCGCGATGTGGAATTCGGGTACCCGGAGATGCGGGTGGAAAATCAACAGATTTCCGCACTGCTTCGCCGCTTTGCGCCTTACGCTCTGCATCTGAGTCTGCACGGGATGGCCTTTGCGGAAGGGGCCTTTCTGTTGATCGAGCGTCACTGGATCGAACGTACCGAGAAGTTGCGGGGAGAGTTCGCCGGCTACGCCCGGCAGTTAAACCTGAGTCTGCACGATCACGACCGCAGAGGAGAAAAGGGTTTTCTCTACCTGGGCGCCGGCTTCACTACCACTCCGGAAGGGCAGGCGATGCAGCGCTATTTTCGCGACGCCGGGGATGAGGCCACTGCCGCATTATTCCACCTTAGTTCCATGGAATACGTGCGCACCCTGGGCGGCGATCCGCTTTGCCTGGTGACGGAATTGCCGTTATTTGATATCCGGGGGAGCGTGGGAGGGGCGGCGCCGGGAGTGCCGGCGGCCTACCTGGCCTGGAAAACACTGTTGCCGGAGTTGCAGTTGAAACTCGCCAACGGAGAATCGATCGGAGCACATATTGCGCCATTCAAGGTGCAGGCACTGGGTTTGGCCAGCGCCATGCGTTTTCAACTCCATGTGATTCAATGGGGATTGGAGGCGGTGGAAGCTGCCACACCCTAGTTCAGCTATAAGACTTTGACTGTTTTATCATCTGATCTTTGATAATTGATGAGTGGCAGTGGCAGTCGCAGTGGCCGGAAGTTGACTGCAACTGCCACTTGAAAAGCTTGGATTATCAAAGACTAAGTGATAGAACAGACTTTGCCCTATACAATAAAATCAGTGAAAATCCGTGTTAATCCGTGGACAAAAAAAGCAGTTCACAGATGATAAACCTCCGAGACCGTGCGCTGTTCGATCACCGAGAGGCGGGAGTGGTATTCCGGGGAGATATAGCGGCGCACCGTGTTCAGGGCCAGTTCCGGGGTATTGTTCTCATTGCTTAGATGTCCCAGGACGACCTGGCGGATATGAGGGCCGATCAATTCCTGGAGCAGTTCGCCGGCATTATGGTTGGAGAGATGGCCGGTGCGGCCGGCGATGCGGTCTTTGAGATGAAAAGGATAGGGCCCGCCCATCAGCATCTCCGGATCATGATTGCTTTCCAGGATAAGCGCATGCGCCTGCTTGAGGTGGGCGCGGATATCCGGGGTGACATATCCCAGATCGGTGCAGATCGCCAGCACCCGGCCGTCCTCCTGCACCAGGAAGCCGTGGGTGGGCTCGCAATCGTGGGGTACCCGGAAGGGGGTGAGATGGATGCCGCGAAATTGGAAAGGGCCGTTCGTCGCCTGCACCTTCTGCCCCGGCTTGAGTAGCCGGGTGATCCCGTCGAGGGTCTCGGGATGGCCATATACCGGGATCTTGTAACGGTTGGCGAATACCCCCACCCCCTTTACGTGGTCGTTGTGCGCATGGGTCAGGATGACCGCATCGATGGCGGCAGGATCGAGATTTTTGCTGCGCAGACGGTTTTCAATCTCGCGGGCGGAGAGGCCCACATCGATCAGCACCCGGGTGTCCCGCCCTTCCACATAGATGGAGTTTCCCCGGCTGCCGCTGGCCAGAATACAATATTTCATATGTCTCTTTATGCTGTCTTATCAGGTAGTCTTTAATCCCTGCTATTCAAGTGGCAGTGGCAGTAGCAGTAGCAGTAGCAGTCAACTTCCTGCCACTGCTACTGCCACTGCCACTATTCAATTGTAAAATATCAGTTGATAAAGCTCTTTTCATGCTTTCAGGTCCCGGCTGCCCGGCTTGATCAGGGGCTTTTTCTCCATGCAGAGAGGACAATTTTCCGGTTCATAGGTAATCATTTTAGTGGAATACACCGAACAGATCGGAATATCGATCTCGGATTTGCCTCCGCTGCGGTCGACCACACAGGCGATCCCCACCACGAAGGCGCCTTTCGCCTCCACCAGTTCCACCAGTTCCTGCACGGTGCCGCCGGTGGTGATCACATCTTCTACAATCAGCACGTTCTGCTGCGCCTCGACGGTGAAGCCGCGGCGGAACATCATGCTGCCATCTTTTCGTTCGGCAAAAATGCTCTTGATGCCTAGCTGGCGGCCGACCTCCTGGCCCACCACAATGCCGCCGACCGCCGGCGCGACTACCACATCAAGGGTTTCTTGATCATCATAAAAACAATCGATAATTTCCCGGCAAAACTGTTCGAGATACTGGGGATGCTGCAGCACCAGGGCGCATTGGAAATAAGTGGTGCTGTGCAGTCCCGAGGTCAGCTCGAAGTGCCCTTTCTGCAGGGCGCCGGTTTGTTCAAAAATGCGTAAAATTTCTTCGGTTTCCATATCAGTTCTGCTCCATTAAGCCGGGGTTTTTGTGAATACTGATCAGCAGGTTGATTTGATCGCGCAGTTGCCGGGCGCGTTCCCGGGCGACATCGGCAAAATCGCGCTCCGACGAGGCATACAGAATCGTGCGGCTGGAATTGATCAGGGCAGACATCCCCCGGGCGTCGGTGGCGGATTTGATTACCTGCTCCAGGTTGCCTCCCTGCGCCCCCACTCCCGGCACCAGGAAGGGCAGGTCCGGGGCAATTTCGCGGATCTCCTCGATCTCGTGGGTATGCGTTCCACCGACCACCAGCCCGCAGTTGCCGTACAGGTAATTCCAGCCCACGATCTTCTGCGCCACCCGGGCGTAGAGCGGCTCATCCTCGGTCTTCAAGAATTGAAAGTCGGTCGACCCGGGATTGGAAGTCAGGCATAGGATAAACACGCCCTTATCTTCATATTCCAGGAAAGGGGTTACCGAATCCATTCCCATGTAGGGCGTCACCGTAATCGCGTCGAAATTGTAGGTGTCGAAAAACGTCTCGGCATACTTGCGGCCGGTGTTTTCGATATCACCGCGCTTGGCGTCGGCAATTACCAACACGCCGCGGGGGATCAGGCGCAGGGTCTTCTCCAGAAGCTCCCAGCCGGGCACCCCCAGCGATTCATAAAAAGCGAGGTTGAGCTTGAAAGCGGCGACGTATTCATGGGTCGCTTCGATAATCGCCCGGTTAAAGGCAAACAGCGGATCGAACTCGCTGTGCAAAAAGGCGGGGAGCTTTTCGATATCGGTGTCCAGCCCGACACATACCAGGGTCTTTTTGTTGCGAATGATCTTGTTCAAATTTTCAGCGAACATGGCGCCTCGACGATAAGATGATGTGTATACGGGTGAATGAGTTGATGGGTAAATGGGAAAAAGATGAAGCGCTGCATCACGTTAAATGCCCATCCATCCATAGGCTATCCACGCTTATACCCATTCACGATTTAGTGAATCTCCCGATCGAAAAATATACTGAAGCGCACGGGTTATTACAATCGAATCGAAAAAAACTTGATAACGGTATGAATCCTGTTTAACATCTCCTGATCCGGTATCGTTAATCTGCGCTCGATTAAAACAGGATAGCTTATGAAGTATATTAACAAACGCTTATGGTTTGCCGGAATGTGGACAATCTTCCTGCTGCTGTGGTGGCGTGTTTTTTCGCCACCACAGCAGCAGGAAGCAAAGATCCCCAACGACTGGTTCTACGCCCAGCGGGCTTATCCGCAAGGGGAGATCAACCACCAGGCTTACCGGGAAGGGCAGCGCCAGGTGCTGGCACTGCGCGAGGCGGCAGCCATCCGGGAAAGCGCGTCGTGGCAGCCGGCCGGGCCGCGCAATGTCGGCGGGCGCATCTCCGATCTGGAACTCAGCCCCACCAGTTTCGATACCATCTATGCCGGTACCGCCTCCGGGGGGATCTTCCGCTCGGTTGACGCCGGCAACAGTTGGGAGCCGGTCTTTGACGGCGCGTTGAGCCTGTCGATCGGCGATCTGGCCCTGGATCCGGCCAACCCGCGCATCATCTATGCCGGCACCGGCGAGGTCAACGCCGGGGGCGGCTCCCAGACTTACGACGGGACAGGCCTCTACCGCTCCAGCGATGCCGGGGAGAGCTGGGCGCACCTCGGCCTGGAAGATACCCGCTACATTTCCCGGGTGGTGATCGATCCCAAAGATCTCCAGCGGATCTTCGTCGGGGCGATGGGCAAGCTCTTTGCCGGCAGCGCCGAACGGGGGCTCTACCGCTCGACCGACGGGGGACAAAGCTGGGAGCAGAAGCTGTTCATCTCTGACTCCACCGGCTGTATCGATGTGGCGATCCATCCGCACCATCCCGACACGCTCTATGCGGCGATGTGGGAACGCATCCGCATGCCGCACCGCCGCTCCTACGGCGGCCTCACCAGCGGGCTCTACCGCTCCCATGACGGGGGGGAGAACTGGATCGAGCTAACCAACGGTATTCCCAACCATTCCCCCAACATCGGGCGGATCGGCATCGCCATCGCAGCCTCCAATCCGGCGGTCCTTTATGCCATCTATGCCGATGCGACCGGATTTTTTGCCGGGGTATACAAATCGATCGATCACGGCGACAGCTGGACCCGTACCAATGACGGCGCGCTGGGTAGCGTCTATTCTTCCTTTGGCTGGTGGTTCGGCAATATCCGCATCGATCCGACGAATCCCGATGTGGCGTATGTACTGGGCCTGAGCATTTATAAGACAACCAACGGCGGGCAGAGCTGGTTCTATAGCTCCAGCGGAATTCACGTCGATCAGCACGGGCTTTATATCCATCCGCAGAATCCCGCCTACCTGGTGGCGGGCAATGACGGAGGGATCTACATCTCCCAGAATGGGGGAAGCAGCTACAGCAAGTCATACCATCTGCCGATCACCCAGTTCTATACCGGGGAGATCGATTATCAGCAGCCCCAGCGGCTCTACGGCGGAACCCAGGACAACGGCACCATCCGTACCCTCAGCGGGGGTCTTGACGACTGGCAGCAAATCTACGGCGGCGACGGTTTTTACGTGCGGGTCGATCCGGAAGATCACAGCTACATGTATGCGGAGAGTCAGTACGGCGGCCTGGGGCGTTCCACCAACGGCGGGAGCAGCTTTACCTCCGCGCTCAGCGGCATCAGCGGCGCTGACCGCAAAAACTGGAATTCGCCGCTGGAGTTGGATCCGAATACTCCCCAGGTCCTCTATTTCGGTACCCACCGGCTCTATCAATCGACCAACCGCGCCCAATCATGGACGGCGATCAGCGGCGATCTGACCGCTGGTCCCTCGCCCGGCAACCTGGTCTTTGGCACCCTCACCACCATTGCGGTCGCTCCTGCAGACGGCAGCGTCATCTATACCGGCAGTGATGACGGCACCGTCTCAGTCACCCTCAACGGCAGCGATTGGAGCAACATCTCCGCCGGGCTGCCCCAGCGCTGGATCACCCGGGTGACGGTCGATCCGCAGGATGCCCACAGCGCTTACGTCACCCTCTCCGGCTATCGCTGGGATGAGTATCTGCCCCATATTTTCCGCACCACCGATGCCGGGAGCAGTTGGGAGGATATTTCCGGCAATCTTCCGGAAATTCCGCTCAATGATGTGATCGTCGATCCGGCAGACGATTCCACTCTTTTCGTGGCCGGCGACGGCGGGGTGTTCGTCACCCGCAACCTGGGGGCGCAGTGGGATTACCTGGGCAGCGACCTGCCCCTGGTGCCGGTGACTGATCTCACCCTGCATCATCCTACCCGCACCTTGCTGGCGGCCACCTATGGGCGCTCCATGTTCAAATATGATCTGAATCAGTTGACCTCCCTGCCGGCCCAGCGGGACGCGGAACTGCCGGGCGATTTCCATCTGGCGCAGAATTATCCCAATCCCTTCAATCAGTCGACAGTGATCAGTTATCAGTTGTCAGTTGCCGGGGAGGTGAATCTGTCGGTATTTAATTTGTTGGGAGAGAGGGTCGCGACGCTGGTGAGTGAATCTCAAAATGCCGGCAATCACCGGGTTTCCTGGGATGGCCGGGATGAGCGGGGTAATGTGCTGGCATCCGGAACCTATATTTTCCGTTTGAAATTTGGGCAGCGTAGTGTAGCAAAACGTATGGTGCTCATTAGATAAGGAGTTCATGCATGGAGACATTTTGGTTAGGGGTGATCTGGTACGCCGCCTTTTTGCTATCCACCACCCTGCACGAGGCGGCGCACGCTTTGGCGGCGATGAAAATGGGCGACAAGACCGCTTACTATGCCGGTCAGGTGACGGTCGATCCCTTTCCCCATATTCGCCGGGAGCCGCTCGGCATGGTGCTGGTGCCGATCCTTTCCTTCCTCTACGGAGGATATACCTGGATGCTCGGCTGGGCCAGCGCGCCTTACGACCCATTTTGGGCGCGAAAATATCCCAAACGGGCCGCTTATATGGCTCTGGCCGGCCCCCTGGCCAACCTGGCGCTGGTGCTGCTTTCCGTCGCTGCCATCCATTTGGGGCTTTATCTGGAAATTTTCTTCGAGCCCAACCGTATTATCACCTCCAGCGTGGTTGGCGCTTATGATGCGGGCCTGCCGACCACCCTGGCGACTTTCGTCAGCGTCATGTTCTCCCTCAACCTGCTGCTGTTCCTCTTTAACCTGATCCCCTTACCTCCACTGGATGGGAGTAATCTCTACCCGTTTATCGTGGGCGAAGAGACCGCTCACAAGATCATGGACTTCCTGCAGCAGCCCGGCATCGGCATCATCGGGTTGGTGATCGCCTGGTTTTTGTTTGATGATATTTTTGGCCCGGTGCATTTGTTCGCGATCAATCTGTTGTATCCGGGGTTGACGTATGAGTGAGTTGATGGGATGATGGGGAAAACGTACGTAGGGGCAAGTCGCGACTTGCCCATCCACCCATCCACCCATCCACAAAAAAACAACCTTGAATATTTTGCCGGCAAGATGGGTATATATTGATATGACATTAACGCGAGGTTCATATGATTTTTTCGAAGCATAAGATTGGTATTATCGCACTGTTGAGTGCGCTTTTGGGTATGTGCCTCTCTGCAGCGCTGACCGCCCAGGATGTGCCGGTGGCGAAGGACCTGCTGGGCACCTGGAACGGAAAGCTGCCGGTATCCGGTGCGGAACTGCGCATCGTAATCAAGGTTTCCGAGAATGAATCCGGCCAGTTGAGCGCCACCATGGACAGCCCGGATCAGGGGGCTTACGGCATCCCGCTGAGCAAGGTCGCGCTGAGCGGTACCCGGGTGCGGATGGAAGTGAGTTCGATCGGAGGGATTTACGAAGGTGATCTCGATCGATCGGCGGCGGAGATCCGGGGGACCTGGCAGCAGGGCGGCGCCTCGTTGCCCTTAACCATGAACCGGGAGAAATCGAACCCAGCCGTAAACGAAAGTCGCCCGAAAGTCGAAAAGCCCGCCCCGGTTCATCCGGATGCCGCCAGGATTGCCGGCCTCTGGATGGGCAAACTGAAAGTCTCCGGCAGCGAGCTGCGCATCGTTTTTCATCTTGATCAGGGAGATGACGGCAGCCTGAACGCCAGCCTGGACAGCCCGGACCAGGGCGCCAAAGGAATTCCGGTAAGTAAAGTAACGTTCGAGGGCAAACAATTGCGGCTGGAGGTTGCCTCCATTGGCGGAAGCTATGAAGGCACTGTCAATGATGACTTTTCGCGCATTGAGGGTACCTGGCGGCAGGGCGGCGGTTCGTTTCCACTCACGCTGGCGCCCACCGACAAAGTAGCGGAACCGAATCGTCCGCAACATCCGGAAAAGCCCTATCCCTACGCCGAGGAGGAGGTTACTTTCGAAAATACTTCTGCCAACATCACCCTCGCCGGAACGCTGACCTTGCCGCGTTCCGGCGGGCCGTTCCCGGCGGTGCTGCTGATCAGCGGTTCCGGCCCTCAGGACCGTGATGAGACGGTGTTCGGGCACCGCCCGTTCTGGGTGCTGGCCGATTACCTCACCCGCCGGGGGATTGCGGTGCTGCGCTATGATGACCGCGGGGTGGGACAGTCGACCGGTGATTTTGGCGCCGCCACCAGCGAAGATTTTGCCGGGGATGCCCTGGCCGGGGTCGGGTATCTGAAAAGCCGCCCGGACATCCGCCCGGGGCATATCGGGCTGATCGGCCATAGTGAAGGGGGAATGATCGCGCCGCTGGCGGCGGTTGAATCCCGGGAGGTGGCCTTCATTGTGCTGCTGGCCGGCCCCGGGATCCCGGGCGACCGGCTGCTCGATTTGCAGAGTGCGCTGATCATGAAAGCCAATGGCGCCAGCGAGGCGTTGATCCGCAAGGATCAGGAAATGTCGCAGCATATTTTCGGTATTATCAAACGTGAAGCGGATGATGCCGCCGCACAGGAGGCCATTTCGGCATATTTTCAGGATGAATGGGAGCAAATGGATGAGGCGATGAAGACCGCATTCCGGGAAAGCGGTTCCAGTCCGGATCAACTGAAGCTGCGCCTGAAAACATTGGTGAGCCCCTGGTTTCGCTATTTTCTCAACTACGATCCGGCACCTACATTGCAGAAAGTTGCCTGCCCGGTGCTGGCGTTGAACGGTGAGAAAGACCTGCAGGTGCCCCCGAAAGAGAATCTCGATGCGATCGCCGCCGCCCTGAAAGCGGGTGGAAATAAGGACTTTACCGTGCAGGAACTTTCCGGCCTGAACCACCTCTTCCAGACCGCCGAAACCGGCGCACCCTCAGAATATGCCCATATCGAAGAGACTTTCGCTCCTTCCGCCATGGCGTTGATTTCTGATTGGATACGAAAGGAGGCTGCCTTGTGAGCCCGGAAGAGAGAGCCGCAATTAAGGAAAAATTGCGCAGCGAAATCGAGCGCACCCGCCACGATATTGCTCAATTAGAGGAACTAACCCGCCCGGTGGCGCCGGATAATGCCATTGGCCGCCTCTCCCGCATGGAGGCGCTCAACAGCAAGAGTGTCAACGAAGCTGCCCTGAACGCCGCTCTGGCCAAATTACCCAAATTGGAGAATGCCCTGGCCAGGATCGATCAGCCGGAATTCGGTTATTGCGTCCGTTGCAAGTCGCCCATACCGGTCGCCCGCCTGATGTTCATGCCGGAGAGTGGCCTCTGTGTCAATTGCGCCCGGAGGTGAGGCGATTGACAACGGATCACTGGCCAGTGATCCCTACAACTGACAACTGATCACTGATCACTGATCACTTTCCGGCTCAATCTGCACCTTAATCACCCCCCGGAAATCCCCTTCCCCATAACCGGTGGCCAGATCCTGAGGATAGCGGGCGGCCAGGGCCGCTTTCAGATTGTCATCCATCGTTTCCCGATCGCCGTGACAGGTGAGGCATAACCCCGCCGTGCGCAGTGGTTGGTAGTAATTGAAATAGACCGCGCCGTTCTCACTCACCTTTTGCACGTAATGCCCCGGCAGTTCCGCGCCGGCATCGGCTTTGGCCGCAAAATAATGCAGCGCGGCAGTTTCGACGTCGTCCGGAGCGTTGGCGGGGTTGCGGTATTTGAAGCTGGTGCGTTTGATCTGCACTTCGCCGGGGAGGGACTGGGCGATCTCCGCTGTTAACGGCATGGCCTGCAGATTACAGATGTCGATGGCATGGGCCGGTCCTCCGGCTATGATCGCTGCACTGAGCGCCGCCTTCAGGCTGTCCATCAGCATGGTCGCGGCCCGGGAGCCCAGCGGCACAATCTCCGCCGCTTCTTCTGCGGATGCCTCGGCAACATTCTGTTGCGGCGTTTCCTGCCCACATCCCCAAACCAACATTAGCATTGTCAAAAAGGTCAGGCCTAGACGTTTCATGTGATTCCTCCTGTTGATAAAGTCCTTAAAAAACTGGTCCACGGATTACACGGATTTACACTGACTGTTCAGCGCATTGTATTTGAGGTCTTTTAAAGTTCAGTTTAGTTATTGGTTGTTGGGCATTGGTTATTGGCAAAGACCTGTCTTGACCAAATGCCAAAAACCAATGACGGTTTGAAAGCTACAACAAACTTAGCATACAATACATTCATCCGTGTCAATCCGTGTAATCCGTGGATAAAAAAATGGTCACTGACTTGCGGCATTGATCTGCTGCAGCATATAGATCGCGTTGGTGTTCTTCGGATTCAGCTCCAGCGATTTGGCGTAGTTTTTGATCGCCAGTTCCTTGTCGCCGGCGACCATATAGGCTTCGCCCAGGCTGTCATAGGGATTGAACGCTTCCGGGAACATT
This sequence comes from Calditrichia bacterium, assembly GCA_020635015.1. Taxonomy (GTDB): domain Bacteria; phylum Calditrichota; class Calditrichia; order RBG-13-44-9; family J075; genus JACKAP01. The sequence continues at coordinate 245,497 of JACKAP010000007.1, forward strand.
TCGATATTCAGCTTAAAAATCGCGATCGCTTCCGCCACCCGGCCGCTGCGCAGCAGTTGATAGCCCAGCGTGTTCAGCTCGCTTTCCGAAAAATCATATTGATCCGCCCGGCTGGTTTTCAAATCATGATATTGCTTGACCGCGCTTTCCACCCCATCCTTCAAAACGATCTTGCCGAGGGTCTCTGCGATGGAGGTCTTGGGCAGGGTGTAGGGCCGTTCGTAGAGGATATTGGCGATGGCGCGAGCCATGGCGCTCAGACTGGTGCCGCCGGTATTGTTGAACAACACGATCAGATGGCGGTCCTTCACCAGGCGGAAGATGATGGTGTTAAAACCGTTGATGCCTCCGGTATGGGAGATCACCTGCACGCTGTCGGCCGATTCTCCCAGCGCCACCTTATACACTCCCCAGCCATAGGCATAGTTGTTCAGAAAGGGAGTGAACATAATCTTCTTATACTTTTCAGAAAGTAACTTATCGCCATACAGCGCCTGGTCCCATAAGTAGAGATCTTCCACCGTCGACACCATATCTCCAGCGCCGAGAGCATTCAGCATGTAAAAATAAGGCTCATTGACCGGCCCATCGAGCTGCCGCAGGTAGCCGGAGGCGCGGTTCGGCAGAATCCGCTCGTTGCGGTCAACGCCTGATTGGTTCATCTGCAGGGGCTTCAGGATGCGCGCCTGCAAATTCTCCTCAAACGATTTTCCGGTCACCCGCTCCAGAATCGCCGCCAGCAGAAAATAGCCGGTGTTGTTGTAACGGTACGTGCTTCCCGGTTCAAACTCCAGATCGCCGCTATGAAAATGTTGGATCATGTAATCGACGTCATATGGATTTCGAGTAGAATCAGACCAGACGCCGGGCAGCCCGGTGTAGGAGGGAATGCCCGAGGTGTGGGTCAGCAGATGGTGAATCGTAATCAAATCGCCGGTATCTTTGCGGTATTCGGGCAGGTAGTCGGTCAGCTTGCCGTCCAGCTTGATCTTGCCTTCCTGTACCAATTGCATGATCTGCAGCGCCACAAACTGCTTGGTAATCGAACCGATGCGGAATTTGGTATCCGGCTGATTGGGGATCTGCCAGTCCATATTGGCATAGCCATACCCTTTTTTGAAAATCACTTTCCCCTTTTCCGCCACCAGCGCCGAGCCGTTGAACTGGCCGTTTTCGTAAAATTTTGTCATCAGCACATCAATTTGGGCGGCTTTGTCCTGCGCACAGCTCTCATGCGGTATCATCACTGCAAATCCCAGGGCCAGCAGCAGGATCATCCGGAAGAAACATTGTTGATTTTTCATCATTCTCTCCTTTCTATCGACAGGAATGCCGGGTTCAGCTCCGATTTATGCTTGATTATTGCAGGGAAGATAATATATTTGTTTCAGTATTTAAAGGAAGATTTCAAGGGGCTCTGTGGCTGAAAAATATGCCGGATTGATTGATAGGGATTCACTATTGTCACATCATCATAATCACTCGCATGCCCATGCGACATCGGGCAATATCAAGATTGCTTTTTTCCTCAATCTGGGATTTACAGTGCTGGAGATCTTCGGCGGGCTGCTGACCAATAGCATCGCCATCCTCTCCGATGCGCTGCATGATTTTGGCGACAGCCTCTCGCTGGGGATGGCCTGGTATCTGGAGAATTTTTCAAAGAAAGAACATACCGGCAAATATTCCTACGGCTACCGGCGGTTCTCTTTGCTCGGGGCCCTGATCAACTCGCTGGTGTTGATCGTCGGCTCGTTATTTATTCTGTCGGAAGCGATCCCCCGGCTGATCAACCCGGAACATTCCCACGCTCCGGGCATGATCCTGTTTGCGGTGGGCGGCATTCTGGTCAATGGCGCAGCGGTGCTGCGCCTGAAAGGGGACCGCTCGATGAATGCCCGGGTGGTGGCCTGGCATCTGATGGAGGATGTATTGGGCTGGGTGGCGGTGCTGGTCGTCGGCATCACTCTGCTGTTTAGCGACATTCGCATACTTGATCCGGTCTTATCGATCCTGATTACCTTGTATGTGCTGTTCAATGTGGTCAAAAATTTGAAGAAAACCCTGGAGCTGTTTCTGCAGGCCTCGCCGGCGGAAATTAACATTGCAGACATCGAAAAGGCGCTGCTGGCGATCGAGGATGTTAAATCTACCCATCACACTCATCTCTGGTCGCTCGATGGAGAGCATCACGTGCTGTCAACCCACATCGTTATCGACAAAAACGCCAGCAAGGAACGGCTGATCGAAATTAAGCAACACTGCAAGGCCCTGTTTAACGAGCATCATTTTGAGCATATCACGATTGAAGTCGAGTTCGAAGCGGAAGACTGCAGCATGAATCATGCGCACTAGCTGTGCGATAAGGTTTGAACTTACTAAGCCGTTATTGGTTATTGGCCATTGGCTTTTGGTCAAGACAGTTCTTTGCCAATAACCAACGACCAACAACCAAATCCAACATCACAACCAAATCCACCCAATCATCCCAATCGCCACTGTCCCCACCAGCACATTGACGATAAGCCCGCTGCGCAGATAATCGGAAAAGCGGTAGCCTCCGGCGGACATCACCATCAGGTTGGTCTGGTAACCGATCGGGGTCATGAAGCTGGCCGACGCGGCGATGGCAACGGCGATGGCGAAGGCTTTCGGCTCCGCTCCCAGATCGCGCGCAGCGGACATGGCAATGGCCATCATCAAGGCGGCGGCGGCATTATTGGTGATCAACTCGGTGAGCAGGCTGGTGGCGATGTAAACTGCTGCGATGACTCCCAACGGGCCCAGGGCGGCGGCGAGATTTATCACGATCTTGGCGAGGGCATCGGCCAGTCCGGAAGTTTCGATGGCCTGCCCCAGGCCCAACGCGCAGGCGATGACCACCAGTACCGGCAGTTCCACCGCCTTGCGCGCTTCCTGTCCCGGCAGGCAGCGGGTGGCAATCATCGCCAGCCCTCCCAGGAAGGCAGTGACCACGATCGAGGCGATCCCGGTGGCGGCGAGGATGATCACTGTCAGCAGGATCAACAGGGCCAGTGGGGCCTTGCCTTTCTGCGGCTTGGCCCGTACCGGGCGGCGCGGCGCCACCAGGTAAAACTCGTCGCGCAGTTCGTTCCAGCGCCGGTCGAACCCGGCCCGCGCCTCGATCAGCAGCAGATCGCCGGCCTTCAGCGGGATGCGCCCCAGCGGGCCCTCGATCATGGCGTCGCGGCGCTGGATGCCCAGCACCACCCCGTGGTAGGCGTCGCGGAAGCCGGCCTCCTTGAGGGTCTTGCCGACCAGGCTGGAGGTGGGCGCGATTACCGCCTCGAACAAAGGGAGGGTTTCCCGGCCGCGATTCTCAAGCTCCGGCATCACTCGCTCAAAGCCATTGCGCTCCAGCAGTTGGTCGAGCACCGAGAGTTTCCCCCGAAAGGTGAGCACATCATCCACCCGCAGCACCGTTTCCGGAGTAGCGGGGATGATCGCATCCTCATGGCGGATATGCACCAGGTAGGCATCGCCCAGGGCGCGCAGTTCCGCCGCCTCGATGCTCCGGCCGATCAGGGGGGAGTCGGCAGTAATGCGCACCTCAAAAAAATAGTTTTTCAGATCATCCTTCAATGCCGAGGGCTGGGAGCGGTCCGGCAGCAGACGGTGCCCGACCAGCACAAAGTAAATAATGGCGCACACCGCCGCCGGCAGTCCCACCCAGGTGAGGTCGAACATCCCCAGCCCCTCATGGCCGGCGGCCTGCATCAAGCCGGAGACCAGCAGGTTGGTAGAGGTGCCGATCAGCGTGGTCATGCCTCCGATGATCGCGGCGTAGGAGAGCGGGATCATCAGCTTGGAGGCGGGGATGCCGCTGCGTTCGCTCCAGGTCTGCAACCGGGGGATCAGCATCGCGACGATCGGGGTGTTGTTGAGAAACGCAGACATTGAGGCGGTGGTGAGCATCAGCCGCAGCAGCACGAAAGGCAGCCGCGCTTTGCGCACAAAGAGGAACTTGTCGGCAAACGCCAGCGCGCCGGTATTCTGGATCCCTGCCGCCACCACAAACAGTGCGCCGACGGTCAGCATCGCCGGATTGGAGAACCCGGCAAAGGCCTCCTCCGGGGTGATGATCCCCGGCAGTAGCAGCAGTCCCAGGGTGCCGAGCAGGATCAAATCCGGCCGGGCTACCTCACGGATCAGGGCAATCAGCATAATGATGATGATGAGCAGGGTGGTCAGTGCTTGCCAGGAGAGGGAGATAGAAATCATCGTGGATGGGTGGATGGGTGGATGGGTGGATGGGTGGATGGGTGGATGAGTTGATGGGTGGATGGGGAGGAGGGTGGATAGACAAATTTCGCAAAAGAGCGGAATTTAGCATCGCCTCTGCAACCGCGGTGATTGTGCACCGCAGCATCATACCCATTTACCCATTCACCCATCAACTCATCCACCCATAATCTTATTCACGCCGTTATTTTCACCCGCAATTGCTGCAGCGATTGCCAGACAAATTCCACAAAGCCGGGAGCGGTAACCGGCCAGTGTTTCTGTCCCCGGCCGTCATGCTTCCAGAAGACGACCGGGCAGTCCTCACCGGAGACGCTGAGTTGGTGCAGGTTCAGGCAGTAAAAGTCGCCGAGGCCATTGGGAGATATCGGCAGCAGGTCGGGATTGAGCGGGTGGGCCGCCGACTCGGTTTCCCAGCGGTAGTTATCATACACATCGAGGCCCTCATTATCGCCATGGATCCCGAAAATGGCGCCGCTGTAGCCGATCCGGAAGCCGTTGCAGGCTTGCAGAAAACGCTTATAATTATCCGGCAGCGGCCGGGCAATCTTCTGCTCCAATTCACCGACGGCCGCGGTGCTGGCGCCGGCAAAGCGGGTCAGCACTTCCGCCGGGTATTGATTCAATTCTTCCAGAACCATCTCGAGCGTGACCATAACTCAATCCCTTTATTTTGTCACTGTTTGATCCAAGTGAGCGTTCAACTCCCCGGCGAGCTCCCGCAGCTTGCGGTAATACCGGGTATTTTGATCCAGCAGGGTAAAACTTCCCGCCACCAGATTGCGGAAAGCTGGTGTCTTCAGTGCCTCCAGTTTGATGATCTTCCCTTCGAGCAAATCGACATTGCGGTAAAAGAACGGTAGCACATATTCATTCAAATGAAGCTGGTAAACGCCTTCAATCAATTCCCGGGAGCCGAGTTCTTGATAATATTTGCTGATTTGCTGCTTCAGCCGGTAATCGCTGATCACGCCAAAATTTCCGCTGCCGATGATCGATTGATAGGTGCGCTGGTTTGGAAAAAAACGGGAAATGCCGATCAAAGCAATGGCGTTCTCGAATAGCGTTTTATCGGAAAAGTCCCTCGCCTTGATCATGCGGATCAGTGTCTGCAGGTTTTCCAAATGTCGTTCGTTTTGCACAATCATGCTATCCAGCGTGGTAAGGTCGCCACCGACATCTTCCCGGAAGCTCTGCAAATATTTTCCCTCCAGCCGGGCGCTCTGGTAATCATCACGGCACTGGTTGACGATGAACGCCAGGCTGATACTAATAAACACCACAATCAGCTCAATTCCGTGATGAATCCAGTCAATTTGCAGTTTTTTTTTCATAATTCTCAGGGCTTAATATTCACCCGCAACGTGGCCATCCCAAAGAAGTAATTCTCGGTCACATCATCAATCGCGTTGGCGCTGCGGTCGCCGCCGAAGAGGGCATCGGCAAAGAGGTCGCTTGCCCGATAGTCCACCTTGCTGAAGCCGGCAGCCACATCGACCCGCCAGAAGCGTCCGGTAAAGCCGCTGCCGCCGGTAAACATCAGCCGGGTGTTGCGGCGGTCCTGGTAGGTCGTGCGGTATTGGATACCGACCAGGAAGGGCACCTGTTCGAAGAAGAGGTGCTCGATCCCGGCTTTGATCTGAACCACATCATCGAAGCCGTCTGCTGCCACGGCGTTGTCGCGGGTGACGTCGACCTGCGACCACCACTCGTAGCTGACATCAACATTCAGGCGCGCCTGAAACGCCTGCTGGCCCCGGTATTCCAGCCCGACATTGAGCAGCATCGGATATTCGATCGATTCCGAATAGGGCTCGTCTTCGCTGGCGCCGAAGCTGTTCGGTTGCACATCATAATCCACGGTGTAGGGCAGGCGGAGATGGCTGCCCAGCGCCAGGTAGGGGTTAACCTGGTAGATCGCTCCCAGCGCCGCCACCAACGGGGTGTTGGCCAGTTTCCGGGTATTTTCCTGGCGAATGTTTTGATCGCTATTGCGCACGAAAATAATCGACCGTTCATCTTTGAGTTCGCCGTTCAGGATGCCGACCTGCACCCCGGCGTGAACAGAAGCCGCCGGCTGGAAAGCGGCGCCGAATGCGTAGCGGGTCAGGCTGCCGTCATAGTTCAGCTTATTATAGGCAAACGGTGCCTGCTCCCGTTCGAAATCGTTCTCCCGCACTTCTTCTTCATAAGTATAGTTTTGATCGTATTCGGAATAGGCGCCCAGGGCCAGCGATTTCAGCAAGGGGATGGTCTCAAAGTTATACTGCAGGCCGCCCTGCACCTGGGTAAACCAGTGTTCGTTGACGGCATAGATCCCGTCGGTCAGAAAGCTGCCGAAGCGGTCGTAGATCGGGAAGGCCCGGCGTTCTTCCAACTTGCGGCCGCTGGGCGACAGTTGCAGGTGCAGCCCGGCCTCGTTACCGGCCAGCGCCGCCGGGTTCTGCAACAGTGCCGCGGCAGAAGTGTTTGACACCGATCCGGCGCCCCCCATCCCCAGGGTGCGGGCATCGGGGAATTGCCACTGTTCGCCAATCGGGAAGGCCGGTTCATTCTGGGCCAGAAGGGCGCCGGCAAAGCCCAGCAATAATGTCAAAATGGATACGATCAAACGCATGCTTGAATCTCCTGTCAATAACGCTGGAAAGTCGTGAGTGCCAACCTCAGCTTAAAAATGATAGTTCATTTCGATATAATAAAACTGCTGTGAAGGCTGCTTCAGGCTGCCTCCGTAAGACTGCCCGGGCACGTAGAGCGAATTCCCCGGCTCCACTACCTGGTTGCCACTGTCGCGGGTCTGCACATAATTGATCGGATATTGATAATCATGGGTATACTTGAAGCGTAGGCTCAGCCGGGGAGTGATCCGGGAATAGACCGAGAGCCAGTAGCGCATCGCCCCGCGGTCGCTCTCCACCGCGAAGAACTGGGTATCTTCGAAATTCCAGAAGAAGCCCTGATAATAGCCCAGGAAGCCCCGCACCTTCAGCCACTCGTTGAAGTTGTGGGTATAAGATCCTCCCAGTACGCTGCCGGGCAGCGACTTGGTGCCGGCCAGGTTGTCGTTCCCGTAAACATCCCCGGGATCGGTGGGATCCACCGGAAAGGAGAGGCGGGGGCGGGGGCGGAAATCGACCCGGCTGTCGCCGTAGAGCAGGGCCAGCTCATTGAAGCGTGAGAGGCGGAAGCGCACCCGGGCGCGGAACTCGCTGTTTTCGAAATATTCCAGGGTGTAGCTGTTCAGCGCCTCCCGCCCCTGGTATTTCTGACGCAGATCGATGGTAATCGGAAAGATCGGGCGGAACTGCAGATTGCCGCGCAGGCGGTATTGGGAGACGTCGTCGGCATTGCGCAGCCAGTTGTCGTATTCCATGGTCAGCACCAGCTTGCGGTTGATCTGGTAGCGGCTGTTGAAATACCATCCCCGCTCCGCCTGAGGCTGGGGGTTATTGGTATAGAGCTGCAGGTAAAAATCATCTTGAAGATAAAAATAGTCTTCGTAAATGGTGCGCTTGAAGCGGTTATAATTGGAAAACGAACGCTGGTAGGGGTTGTCGAAGCCGACCTGATAATTGCGGTAGAGCGCCATCAGGTTGAAGCTGTTGTACTGAACGTAAGCGCTGCCCACGAAGGCCCAGGGATTCTTTTCCTTGCGGAACAGGGCGAGGCCGCCGTCGGTGTCGAGCTCAGCATATTCCGCCTGGAGGGCGACGTTTTCATAGATCGATTGCAGGTTGAGGCCGTAGACCCGGCGGAAGGATTTGGCATCGCTCCAGAAGGGGTTGCTGCCGTCGGAGACCGGGCCGCCGTAGGCATTGTAGATCTCGTTGTCGGTTAAACCGATCTGCCCGGCGTCGCTGCCGTTGACGATCTCCAGTATCTCCGGGCGCAGCGGGCGGTTGTAGGCGCTTTCGTAATAAGTCAGGCCGATCTGGGTGGCGGGGAAGAGGTCATAGGCGCCATGGAAGCCGTACATCAGTTCCTTTACGCTGCTGCGCCAGGGCAGCCCGGCATTGCGGCGGGAGGAATCCAAGGGGGCATATTCAAAGCGCTGATCAAGGACGATCAGTTGATTGAACGGGTGTATTTCTTCTCCGTCGAACAGGATCGGGGTGCGGTTGAGGATGGCATCGCGCTTGTCGAAGGCCCCGAACAGGAAGAGGTGAGCATTTTTATAACCCAGTTCCGCCGCCGCGCCGGTGAACTTGAATTCGCGGGTGCGGGAGTTGTCCCCCGCCAGGCCAAGGTAGCGTTTGCGGAACCCGAAGCCGGATTTGCGGGGGGTGAAGAAATCGGTATTCTCCATCACCACTCCCTGTCCGAAGGCAATGGTGTAATTGCCGAGATAGAGCTTGCGCAAATCCACCGGACCCAACTTGCGATTTTCCAGGCCCAGGTAAACCTTCAGGTCGGGGACCTTCGCAAAGCCGATGTCGCTGGTCAGGCTCGGCTCGCCCAACGAGCGCCAGTGCGATACCCCGAATTTGAGATCCGGCCCCCAACTGCCGATCAGTCGGGTGTAAACATCCGGATAATCGTTGGCGCCAACGTCCGCCAGGTCCCCGATGCTGGCGCTGGTGACATCGCCTTCCTCGGTCAGGAACGGGGTGTTGCTCATTCGGGTCAGCAGGGTGCCATGAAATTCCCGGGTGGGAGCGGCTTCCTCAAAAGAGACAAAATTACGGGTATTGCGGTAGCCGAAGTAGGAGAGATAGGGGGCATTGCGCAGGTCGCGCAGACTGGCGATGCGCCCGCTCTCGTTGCGGTAGTTGATGATCGCGGCGGCATCGACCGGGGATACGCCCTGCAGGTTGAGCAACTCGTCCAGGCGCATCTCGTTGATGTTCACCGGAGAAAGCGCCTGCTCGATCCAGGAGTCGATCAGGGCTTGATTGGATCCCTCATCGCCCCCCCAGCGATCGAGCTGGTAGTAGAGTTCCTCCAGCCGTTCCTCCCGCTCGGAGCGTTCCATGTAAGGCTCGATGCGGATCAGTGGCTTCAATTTGAGCAGCAGCGGTTGATCGATCCCCTCGATCTCCCGTAACTGAAAGATGCTGGTGAAGGGGCCCTGGTAGAGGATCCGGTCATAGATCTTTTCCGCCAGGTCCGCCGGCAGCGGCAACCGGGCGATATCCTCATACTCGGCATTGTTGATATCGAGCTGATTCTCATAGGAATAAGGCGATGCCTCCTGTGCCAACACCGGACAGCTACCGACCGAGAGCAACAGCATTAATCCGAAAACAAACGTTAAGTAGCGTGACATCATGATCGCTCTATAATGGTAATGGGTATATGGGTGTATGGGTGTATGAGTATATGGGTTTGACGTACGTTTTTCCCCATTTACTCATTCACCCATACACCCGTTTACAAGACTTAAAAACTATAGGTCCATCCAATCATATGGGTCTCACCCAGTTCGCTATGGGTGCGCATGGCGTAGTCCAGCTGAAAGCCCTCTACCTCCAGACCCAGGCCGGCGGAGAAGCGGTTGGGATTAGTGGTGCCGCCAAAACGCAGCTTGACGTATTCGAACACTGAAAACTCCGCTCCGCCCCACAGCTCGGTCTCTTCCTGGCCGGCCAGGCGGTTGAGGTCCAGGCTGGTGGTGACGCCGTCGTAGGGCTGGTAGGAGACCCCGGCTACGAAGCGCTGGGGCAGGTCGTATTTGGCCACTTCGCCCACCTGCGGGGCATTGATGTTGAGGAAGTAGATCCCCACGAAGGTTCGGGAATAGACCGAGGCCTGGAAACCGACATCGACACCCATCACCGTGGTGCTGCCCAGTTCGGTGCCCCCTACCGAGGTGCCCAGGTCCCAGTTGTAGGCTTTCAGCGAGTAGCCGAAGGCCAGGCTGCTGTGGATATCCTTGAGCAGGTAAAAACCGTGGGAGAGGGAAAGGGTGTACTCGCCGGAAAGGCTCTCCCCTTCGTAATCCACCCCGAAATACTGCACGCCCAGAGAGAGGGTGCCGTATTTCTGCGGCAGGGGATAGGCAGCGGCGCCGAAGAAATTCTTGAAGAATTTCAGATTGTAGAGCCGCTGGTAAGCGCCCCCGATCTGGATCTTCTCCAGGCTGCTCAGGCCGGCAGGATTGTAGTACGGCGACCACACTCCGTCTCCCACCGCCACCCCGGCGCCGCCCATCGCCATGATGCGCGGGCTGGGAAAACGGTCGTCAAACAGACCGGCATTCGCCGGCAGCGAGGTCAGGAAGAGCAGCGCCAGCAAGGCCGGCCAGAATAGAAGATATTTTCTCATATCGAACCCGTTTAGGTTTAGTGCTGATTCTGATTTCTTTTCAATGTTAAGCTTCTTGTTCTTACCTCGTTCCACGCTCAGCGTGGAACGCCAAACCCGACGCTCTGCGTCGGATCATGCAAACAGCAACATCTATCGCCATTTGTTACGACGCGGAGCGTCGTAACTTCCATTCCACGCTGAGCGTGGAACGAGTTCTCGAACCTATATCTTACCGCGAAAGCACTGTTCCGACCACGATCGGCACTACCTTGGTCACTTTCTTCCCGCTGAGCGGTTCGATCACTTCCAGGTGACAGATGTAGGTGCCCAGGGGCACCCGGTCGCGCAACTGGCTGTAGCCGTCCCACTGGAAGGTGTTCTCGATAATCTGGGCGGACTCATCCAGCAGGGTGATGATCAAGCGCCCGCCCAGGTCGAAAATTCGCAGCACCGCCTGATTGTTGACCCCGCCGGTGTTGTAACGGATCCCGATCGTCTCCCCCAGGTCCGGGGCGAAAGGATGAGGGGGCACGCTCAGGCTTACCTCGGCCAGGGAAGGTGAATAGTTCGGATCGAGCTGCAGTTGATCCTGGTAGACCGGCAGCAGCTGGTAGGTCGAATCCCCGTCGCTAATGAAGACGCCGCTGACCCCTTCCACCAGCAGGCGGTTGTTGACCTCGAAGGCGCTGAGATCCAGGTCAGCAGTGTCCCAAATACGTACATTGGTGACGCCCTCGCCGTCGCCGATCACCAGGGTGGTGCCTCCTCCGGCGGCGAAGCTTTCCAGGATCACCCCTTCCGTCGCCACCAGGGTGCCGTCCCAGCGGGGGGAATTGGCGGCGCGGTTGCTGAGACTGATCGGGTCCGGGGTGGGCAGGCCGTCGGCCAGTTCGGTGATCTGGGTATATTCGATCTCGGTCACCCCGTTAAACTCGGTGACGGTGCCGCGGATCTCCACCAGGTTGCCGCGCACCAGAGCCGGATCGATCAATCCGAAACGGAAGAGATTGATGCCCCGCCCGGATTCATCCTGAATATAGGCGGTGGTGAGCGAATCACCGGCAGATGAAACCTTGCGCAGCAGCCCGGCGCCGATGGTGGTAATCCCGCGCACGGTGATGGTGCCGCTGAAGGCGGATGAATTCTGTTGCAAATCGTAAATGTAGTAACGGCTCCCTCCGGCCACGCTGACAAAAGGAGGGTCGCCGATCAGGCGCAATCGCCCGCCCGCGCCGGCGGTACGGATCCACAGCGCGGTGCGCACCGGGTCCGGCCCGCTGCGCAGGTTGTTGAAGCTCACCGCCAGGGTATCGCCCTGCTCCAGGGTGGCGCCGCTGACCTGAACCCGGTAGACCTCGTCGATCGGGTCGGCCACCGCTTCGGCGCTAGTGCTCTCACCGAAGCCGCCGCCGCTCAGGCTTACGTCGGCCGCATCGCCGCTCCATTGCCAGCGCACCGGCAGGTCGATGCGGATATCACTCACCGGCTCATCGACAGTGCCGACGATGAAGACCGTAAAATTGGAGAGGGTGTCGGTGGTATCCACCACCGCCGCAGAGGTGAAGGCAAAGCCGCTGCCGTCGGCCCGGGCGGTTTTGCCCGGCACCACCAGCTCGTCGGCATAGCCAGGCACGATCTGCGCCTGGCTGGAGAAGACATCCATTACCCCCTGCACCGAAAGGGTATCGCCCACGCTGAGGAAATCCAGGGAGATCCCGGTCTCCTTCCATACCCGCACCAGCACCGTGCCCTGGTCATCGCGCAGGGTGATGTTGGTATCGTTGTCGTCAGCGTCGGGGTCGATCGAAGTCACCACCCCGACCACTTTCATGTAAGTGCCCTCGAAAGCGAGGTCGTTGGCGATCACCGAGGAAACGAACAGCGGAGTGGGCAGCGGCTGGTTTTCCGCCACCAGCGAGGTGGTATATTCGGTAATCTCCGTCACCCCGCCGAATTCGGTGATGATCCCGGTCATGCGCAGGCGGCTGAAGCGGTTGATGTTGGCGGCGGGATTGGGGGGATCGAAGGAGAATACGTTGATCCCCTTGCCGGAATTGTCCTGGATGTAGGCGTCTACCCGCCCGGTATTAATAATCCCGGCGCCGATGGTGATTACGCCTTCGATGGTTACTTCCTGATTCAGGAACGCTCCGACATTATCCTGGATCTGGGCGATGGGCGTCACCCCGGCGGGCGCTCCTTCCCCCACCTTCACCACCGGGCTGCCGGCGATGGCGCTGAGCGAGCCTTCCGCCACCGCGGTGCGCACCGTGAAGGTGGTGAAAATGCCGTAGGCCGGGGCGGTCAGGCCGGCGATGGTCATCTGGCCGGTGGCAATATCGCTCACCACGGCATTGCTGACCGTGATCTCGTTTCCGCTCACTGCGACGGTTGCGCCGCTGAAGCCGCCGCCGCTCAACTGCACATTGGAGGGCAGGGCCACCCAATCCCATTCGGTTGGGATGCGCACCGCCACCCGCTCCAGGGTAAAACCGCTTTCGCCTGCCACCGTGACGGCGAGACTGACACTCTCGCCCACCCCGACCGAATCCGGGGCGATGGTGGCGGCGCCGCTGCCGTCACCGGGCTGGGCGCCGGGGGCGCTGATCTGATCCTGGTAAGCCGGGACCAGTTGGGCCGCGCTATTGAAAATATCCATCACCGCCCGTACTTCCAGAGAATCGTCCACCGTCACGATGGAAAGATCGATCCCGGTAGTAGCCCAGACCCGGATCAGTACCTCGCCACTGCCGTCATCCAGGGTGATGTTGGCGGCATCGCCGAAGTCCTGGAAGCTGGTCACCACCCCATTTATTTGGAGATAAGTGCCTTCCAGAGAGATATCGTTGGCGGCGCCGGTGGTCAGTTCCAGCGGGTCCGGCAGGGGATTGCCGGTGGAGATCTCCTGAATGCTGTACTCGGTCAATTCGGTCACGCCGTTGAATTCTGCTACCGTGCCGGTGATGCGCAGGCGGCTGCCCCGCACCAGCAGGTTGTGGGGAGGATCGCTGGGAGGGTCGAAGCTGAAGATGTTGATGCCGCGCCCGGATTCGTCCTGGAGGTAAGCGTCGGTACGGCTGGTGATCAGGCGGTTGGCCCCGACGGTCACGATCCCTTCCACCGTTACCACCTGGCCAATTAATGAAGGCGTGCTTTGGATTTCCGCGATCGTCGTGGTGCCGAGGATCGCGTAGGAGCGGGTAGCGCTGACTCCGACATTCCCGTCATTATCACGCGCTTTAATATAGTATGCCACTTGAGAACCCTCGCCCTGGGGCGGAATGATGCCCTGGTAGACATCGCCGCTCACCAGAGTCATGGCCACGCTGTCCGCGGCGCCGGCATTGATGGTGTAGAGCAGGTCGGCGCTGACCACCGTGCCGTCGCTGTCGATGATCTGGGCCAGGATGGTCACCTCATCTGACGCTGAGGGGGCTGGAGGGGTCTGGGAGATATTGTTGATCTGCGGCGGGTTGGTAGTGGTCGTATAGCTGAAGTTTGCCGATACGGTTACATTGTTATCGTCATCGACCGCTTTCAGGTAGTATGTGACTTCGGTGCCGGCCGGCTGGGCCGGGATGGTGCCTTCGTAGGCCGTGCCGCCGGTTTGGGTCATCGCCACACTGTCCGGCGCGCCGCTGTTGAGGGTGAAGATGATCTGGGTGCTAGTGAGGGTGCCGTCATCGCTGATGTCGGCGCTGACGGTCACATTCTCCGCCTCGGTGGGGGCGGTGGGAGTTTGCACGATATTGCTGATCAGCGGGGTGCCGAATCCGCTGCCGGCATTGCTGCCTCCCACCAGGAACGACGCGGCAAAATTTTCGCTGGTCTCGTTATGCCCCAGCAACCCGTTGCCGCCACTGGAGGTTTCATCATTCTCGGTGCCGCTGAGGCGCTGGAACGATTCGCCGTCGCCGTGATCGCTGCTGATGCTGAGCTGGGAAGTCGTTGGGGTATCCGGCAGGTAGGTGGAAGGATCGCTGTCCGGGTCCGGCCCGTCGATAGCGATACCGGTTTTATCGGCGAAGTTGTCGGTACTCCCACCCCAGGTCAGATAGTCGACATCCTGCACCAGGTCGCTGCTTCCGTCCCAAACGAACAGCACCACCATCTCGCTGCTGTTGGTCAACCCGGCGCTGCCGGTCACATACAGCGGCACCATGTCCGGCACCGCGGGATCGGTGCTCTCGATCTCGAAATCCGCCACCCCGGGCAGGCCGTTCCCTTCCAGGGCGATCACCAGCACTTCATTGGGTGCGATCACCGTGCCGGCGGGAAACTGCACCATAAAATCGCTGGAAACGCTGGTGAACTCATTGTTCACCAGCTTGTAGTATTCATTATAATCGGCCAGGTAATAATTGTCCAGCGCCACTGGCGCAGCGGTGGGATTGAAGATCTCGATGAATTCCCCGCTGTTCGGTTGCTTGGCCACTTCCGAGATCAGCAAATGTTCCTGGGCAATGGTCCAGCCGGTTAAAACGAGCAGGGCGATCAGCAGCTTCGCATACTTCATGCAAAATGTCTCCGGTTTGATGTTCTTGTCGGGCGGTATTGTCGAATCGGAAAAAGGTTACGGTAGAAGATTGAACCGCAGGGCGGCAGGAAGAGCTGGGTAGCAAATATCGGGGTCATACAGGCTCCAGTGTCAGCGGTTCGGATTGAGAATATAGAAAATGAATGCCGGGATATCAAGGTGATTGTCTTTATTTGAATTAGTACAGCAATTTAATTTGAAATTGCATGATGTTGGGGTTTTTAGTAACATGCGGTCGCTTAGATTTGATTCATGCACACTGGCCATAGCGATATGGTACGTGAATGAGTTTATGGGGAGATGGGGAAAAACGGACGGTGAGAGTAAAATCTATCTACCTTTAGCAGTTCACATTCTCGTTCGACGCTCCGCGTCGAATGTCATTTGTGACGCTCCGCGTCACGACGGTAAGCATCAAATTTGAGCACGCTCGACGCGGAGCGTCGAAAAGCTTGGCGCCACGCGGAGCGTGGCACCAGACCCCAAATACAAATTTTCCTATTGTAAACAAAATATCGGAGGTAACCCATGCTCAAAAAATTACAATGGTTCATCCCTTGCCTGCTCGCGCTGCTCAGCGTCGGGGTGCTGGGGCAATCGCCCGGCGACCTGGTGATCAGCGAGTTTATGGCCAATCCCCAGGCGGTGCTGGATGCTAATGGCGAATATGTCGAGTTTTATAATAATACCAGCAACCCGGTTGATATTAACGGATTTACCCTGCGGGATGACGGCGTTGACAGCCACGTGATCGCGAATGGCGGTCCCCTGGTGGTGCCGGCATTCGGCTTTATTGTACTGGGTGTCGATGCCAATTCAGGCACCAATGGTGGTTATAGTGCAAACTACCAGTATGATAATTTTGTGCTAGGAAATAGCGGCGATGAGATTGTATTAGAAACCTCCGGCGGCACCGAGATCTGCCGGCTGAATTATACCAATGGCGATCCGTTCGGTGCGGGGGTTAGTGCTGAATTGAGCAACGTTACCCTGCACAGCGGTGGCGTGACCCAGGAAGGTAGCTATGTAGCTGCGACTTCGCCCTATGGCGACGGCGACCTCGGCTCTCCCGGCAGCGCCGGTAACACCCAGGGCACCGGCGGGGGGGATCCGCCTCCGGCGATTTCCAACATCGCGCGTGATCTCTTTATCCCCGAGCCGGGCACTGCGTTGACGGTTACTGCGGACATCACCGATGACAGCGACGTGGCGGCGGCGGAACTGCGCTGGAGCGTCGACGGCGGGGCCATGCAGTCGGTGGCGATGACCGGCCCGGTGGGCGATACCTGGACCGGCGTCATCTCCGGCGGCGAGTTCAGCGACGGCCAGGTGCTGGAATACTGGATCTGGGCGGAAGACGACGCCCCGCAGTCGGCAGAAAGCGAGCACACCCAGGTCTATGTGGGCGATACCCCGATTGCTAATCTGCACATCAACGACCCCAATGGGGTGCCGTTATACCGCCTCGCTTATGCCCGGGTGACCGGCGTGGCGACAGTGGGCAATAGTACTTTTAGTGTCGATAATCTCGATGTTTACCTTCAGGACAACAGCGGCGGGGTCAACCTCTTCCAGTTCGGCGCCGACTCGCTGGTGACCATTACCGTGGGCAACAGCTACACCGTGGTGGGCAAGCTGGATCATTATAATGGTAAGACCGAAATCATCCCCGACGATCCGGAAACCGACATCACCGATAACGGCGCCTCCACGCTGCCCGATCCTTTCAACCTGAGCATCGCCGCTCTGCTGGCCGATCCGGAGACCTATGAGGGTCGACTTGTGTTGATCGAGCAGGTGAGCAACACCGGCAATGGTGCCGGCTGGCCGGTAGAAAACTCTGATGCCAACCTTGAAATTACTGATGACGGAGGCACCAGTCTGTTGATCCTGCGAATCGACGGCGATACCGATATCGACGGATCTCCGGAACCAGCGTGGCCGGTGAACGTGCAGGGGGTCTTCAACCAGTTCGACAATAGTTCGCCTTATAACAGCGGCTACCAGTTGCTGCCCCGCTCCCTGGAGGATATTGACGTGACGGTGGGAATCGAGCCGCTGTCCGGCGGCGTGGCAAACGGGTTCAAGCTTCATCCTAACTATCCGAATCCTTTTAACCCGGCAACCACCCTGCGTTTCGAGGTACCGGCCAACAGCGGCACCGTAACCCTGGCGATCTACAATGCCCTGGGGCAGAAGCTCAAGACTTTGGTGCAGGAGCGGCTGGCCTCCGGCGCCTACGAAGTGCAATGGCGTGGTGACGGCGATAACGGTCAGAGTGCCCCCAGCGGAATTTATTTCGCGGTGCTCAAGGCTAACGGTCAGGAGTTGCAACGAGCAAAAATGGTATTATTGAAATAGCGATTAATATTTTGTAGCCGCACTATTCATAGTGCGGCTACAAAATGAGCGCGAAAACCGTTTAACCCATTCACCCATCAACCCATTCACCCATTCACCCATCAACCCATTCACCCATCAACTCATTCACCATCAATCCAAGCGCTGATAATAAAAATCCCGCGCATTTTCCCCCGCCGTCTTTCCCTCAATCCGCGCATGCAGCCCCCCATCCTCCTGCCGCCGGTAGATGATCCGGTTGGGATAGTCGTGCGCCATGTTTTCAAAAACCGCCTCGCTTTCGTCGACACGCACCAGCTTGAATTTGACCGGCCCGGGATTGTGGGGCACGATGGGGATATAGAAAATATCATCGCCGATCTGTTCCAGGGACAGCAGTTCCGTCACGGTGGTATCGCCGTCGACAATTTTGTAAGCCCGCCCGTTCAACTGCAATGCATGGGCAACCTCCCAGCTTTCCCGGTAGATCTTCTTGTCTACCTCCCGCTGCCACTCCCCGGCAATCCAGACCAGTTGGGCAAAGCGTGTATCCTCTCCAGAGTCACTCACTTCTTCTGGCGGCTTCTCCGGGGAGCAGCCGCTCAGCAGTAACCAGCCTAGTGTCACAGCGCCTGCGAATCGAACAAATTGTTTTTTCATTATTTTGTCCCCTTTCAATATGATTGAGTTGAGGGCGTTAAAAAAAGCGACTTTCTTGCCACCGAAGTACGGATATCTTGGCGTGGCTTGTGGCTGTAAATCACAGAATATATTTTGTTCACCGCAGAGAGCGCAGAGGGCGCAAAGAAAAACAATACTTTGAAGTTTGTATCTCTGTGATCTCAGCGATCTCAGCGGTAAGATTAATGTCCTTGCGAATATGAATTACTGTGCAACAACAAAATTGGGCTTAGTAGAGGACTTACGCAGGTGGCTTATTACCTTTCTATGTGCTCAGTGTCTCGGTGGCAATCGCTACAATACACAAACCGCACGGAAAATGATGATCCCGTGCGGTCTGCTGAGGTCCTGTGCCATTATTGATCGGGACCGCCGATTTATCCCATCGAGTGCAGGGCGACGCGGTTGCCTTCCGAATCCATGAAGATCGCGAAATAACCGACCTCGTCGTTGATCTTGGTTTTCGGTACCACCACCTTGCCGCCGGCGCCTTCGACCCGGCCGAGCACCTTGGCGAGATCCGCACCGCCGTTGAGGTAGACCATCGTGCCGCTGTCGCTGGGCTGGTACATCTCGCCGAAGCACACAGCGCCACTGACTTCTCCCTTCATGCCGTCCCCCGGGAAAAAGGCCATGTCGATCCCGCCCATGTTATTCACCGGCATCTCTATCTGGAAAATTTTACTGTAAAACTTTGTTGCCCGCTCAAAATTTGCCGCGGGGATCTCAAACCAATTCAATGCATTTGCCATGATGAACCTCCATTTGTGTATGGTGAACAAAATTTCACTAAATATAAATCGGGCAATAGTCGTTTTCAAGGATTTTTTTTATTTTGCTGAGGGCGAAGGGCGAAGGGCGAAGGGCGAAGGGCACAGGGCACAGGGCACAGGGCACAGGGCACAGGGCACAGGGCACAGGGCACAGGGCGAAGAAAATTGTTTTGTTGTCGTATGCAAGTACTTTCCATTTTTTTCGCTCCACGCTCCACGCTTTTTGCTCTCAGCTCTCAGCCCTCAGCCCTCAGCTCTCAGCCCTTCGCGCATTTACAAATCCCTCCCCAGCGAAAAATACCACACCGGCCGCCCGGAATCGGCCAGATCAAACTGCCAGGCCACGTCGACCCGAAGCAGGAAGTAAAGAAAATATACCCGGGCCCCGGCACCATAACCGCTGACGATATCCCGGAAAGCCCGGTTTCCTTCCGCATTGCGATAAGTGCCCCGCCAGCGGTCATTGCGGTACCAGCTCTCCCCGGCATCGAATGCGGTGCCGACATCGTAAAACAGTACCCCGCGCACATTGAACAAGCGAAGTGGGGGAAAGCCCAGGCGCAGAAAGCGGATCAACGGAAAGCGGAACTCCAGATTGGTGAGCAGATAGCGGTTGCCTTCACTCTGGTAAAACGGCACGCCGCGCAAAGGGGTCACAAAGCGGGAGAAGTAGACATCCTGGATGGTCTCGGTGCGCAGGTTGCCCCGGGTTTTATAGTTGATCCAGTTGTCCAGCCCGCCCAAAAAAAACCGCTGCGGATCCTTCCCGAAACTCGCCGCCCCACTGAAGCGGAATGCGAAATTATAATCGCGGTTGACCATCCAATAGCGCCGGTAATCGAGCCCCAGGGTGCGGAAATCAAGTCCCCGCCCGCGGTACTGCCGGCTGAGGGTCAGCTCAATCCCGTAACGGCTGCCGTCAACCGGGCCGGTTGAGCCCAGCAATACCGCATCATGGAGATAGGAAAGGGTCGGCACCAGCGTGGATACGCTTTTATCTTCCCCGCTGCCGCTGAAGTGTTTGAGGTCGATATTGTGCCAGTCGAGCGTCAGCGCCAGGCGGTTGAAGGTGCTGAAGGGATAGCCGGCCAGCAGATTCAGCCCGTAGTTGCGGTAGCGCTGGCGGTTGTCGCCCCGGTTATCGAAAAACCAGGTGCGTTGAAATCCCCCGAACCCCCAGTTGATCCGCTGGCGCTGGTTGAGATACTTCAGGCTCAGACCGGTATTCTTGAGCTTCGATACCAGGTTAACATTGAACATGATCCGGTGATCGCCGAGCAGATCACTGTAAGCAAAAGTGCTATATGCCGCCAGGCCGAAAAAGGTATGGTAACCGGCGCGCAGCGACACCTGCTCCGGGGTAAAGCGGGGCACATACCGGTGAGTTTTGTAATTGCCGCGGGTATCAAGGTATTGGTCCGCCGGCAATTTGATGCGTTTTTGGGGATGAATCTCGACCAATTCCGCCGTGCCCCGGCGAAATACAAAATTGCGCACGCCTCCGACCGGGTTGTTGTGCTCGCCGGCCGGCGGTGGCGCATGGTAGCGGGGGCGGCCGTAGCTAGGCTGCCAGTTGCGATCATAGGCGGGCAGCGTTTCCCCCTGCATGGCTTCCTTATAAACGGTCGGAGCCGGTTCCAGAGCACTCATTTTCAATGGGTAGCTGAGCAGGTAAATATCGTAGCCGCCCTCGTAAAAAGTCGTGAATACCAGCTTGCGCGCCCGGCGGTCCCAGTTGATCTGGTAGATCCCGGAAATGATATCGGTGAGGGGATACTCGATGCCGCTTTCCAGATGATGCAGGTAGATGTTGGAGATGCCGTTACGATCCGAGACAAACGCCAGGGATGTGCCGTCCGGAGTAAAGATCGGATGGTCTTCCTTCCCGGGCGTCGACGTGATTCGTTGAATCATCCCGGTTTCCACATCGATCACATAAATATCACGATTTTCATAATCGAACTGGCTCATGCGGAAATCGGGCGGAACCAGGCGTTCGTCGAGATAATCCTCCCGCGCCGAGGCGAAGGCGATC
>JACKAP010000008.1 GCA_020635015.1 Calditrichia bacterium
ACATGGACAAACACCGCCTGCGGAATGTATCGCCGCTTTTGTACCGGGGGAGTTGGGTAAATGGCACGCAGATTACACAGATTAAACAGATTTTCGCAGATAAGACTTTACTACATGGTTACATGGTTACATGGTTAAAAGAATAGTTTTGAACAATGCCAAAGTCAAGCGTTAATATTAACTTACAGCCATGTAGCCATGTAACACCGTCTTATCTGTGAAAATCTGTCCAATCAGCGTAATCTGTGTGCCATTAATTTTGCAAGGATTAATTTGCCTTCGGATAAATATAATTCTCCCCAACCTTCACCCGCGTCACCTTTCCCTGCGAATCCATCTCGAACACCACCAATTCCCCATTTCCGTTCTGCCCGCTCATGCGGAAGGTGTGCTCGCCTTCCGGGACCAGCTCGACCAGCTCCCCGGCGGGATCGCTCTCCGGGGGGAAACTGTAGCCGTTCATCATCAGCTTGTTGTTGAAAATTAGCACCTCGGTGTCGAACCACCAGGGATCGGAGTACATGCCGACGTATTGCTGCCAGGCCGGATTGGCTTGCGCCACCGGGGTTTCCGGGGCGGTAAGCTTAGCAAGCACCGGCAGGAACATCTTCAGCACCTTGTCGGCATAAAACCAGGGATCGCCGTCGTCGGCGTTGGTCAGCACGATCACCCCGACCTTGCGCTTGGGTATGAAAGCGATCTGGGTGCGGTTGCCGGCCACCCAGCCGCCGTGACCGACCACAGTGTGCTCGTCCATCTGCCAGACGGAAAATCCCAGCCCCCGGCCGCTGCGCCAGCTCGGCTGCAGCCAGTGTACTCGGTGCATTTCGCGCAGGGTGCTGCCTTTCAGGATCTGGCTGCCCCCCTGCGGCCCTTCGCGGAACTGCAGCGCGAGGTAGCGGGCGAGGTCTTCTACCGTCGACGACATATTGGCGGCGGGGGCGATGCCTTTCGAATCGGTGAAGGGCATCACCTTATGCGAACCGTCATCCAGGCGCCGGCTGTAAGGGGTGGCGAGACCACGCTTCTCATCTGCACTGAGAAAGACACTGCTGCGGGTCATCCCCAGCGGAGCAAGGATGTTTTTTTCGATATATTGATCATACGCCATGCCGGAGGCCGCCGCCACCACCTCGCCGGCCAGGGCCAGGGCGAGGTTGGAATATTTGTATTCGGTTTCCGGGGCATAAATGGTTTCCTGATTG
Organism: Calditrichia bacterium; assembly: GCA_020635015.1. Classification (GTDB taxonomy): domain Bacteria; phylum Calditrichota; class Calditrichia; order RBG-13-44-9; family J075; genus JACKAP01. The sequence goes on from JACKAP010000008.1 coordinate 1,206, forward strand.
GCCAGGGCGGCGATCATCTCCTCGCGGGTGGGAAATTTATGATCGGTCCAATAAGGAAAGGCCGCCTCCCGGGGCAATCCGGACGTGTGGGTGATCAGGTGGCGGACGGTAATCGCCGGGGCGTCAGGATGGCGGTTTTGGATCTTGAACCAGGGCAGGTATTGGGTAATCGGATCATCCAGACCCAGCTTCCCGGCATCGCGCAACTGCATCAGAGCCGTGGCGGTGAAAGTCTTGGTGATGGAGGCGATCCGGTAGATGGTCTGCGTCGTCGCCGGGGTTTTCTGCTCCAGGTCGCTGTAGCCAAAGCCCCGGGCATAGACCAGCTCCTGGTCGTATACGATCCCCAGCGACATCCCCGGCAGCCCGCGGTAATCCATCTGGGCCTTGATCCAGGATTCCAGGAGGTGGGTGTTTGAGGTAAATTCCTGATGTTCCGCCAGCGGTTTCTCCTGGGCTAACAGCGGCAGGAACAGGGTAATTGCAAACACCAGAGTGGTAATACATTGCTTCATACGCACCTCCTTATTATCGGTTAAAGCTTGATAACGATTGGCACGCAGATTACACAGATTAGACAGATTTCCACAGATACGACGGTGATACATTGCTACATGGTTGAAAGAATAGAAAATAAACATTGTCAAAGTCAATAAATAATATAAGTATACAGCAGTGTAACAATGCAGCAATTTAACTATGTATCAACGTCGTATCTGCGAAAATCTGTCCAATCTGCGTAATCTGCGTGCAATTCAAACCCTGGTTTAGCGCAAGAGGATCATCTTCCGGGTCTGCACAAACGTCCCCGCTTCCAAACGGTAGAGGTACACCCCGGAACTGACCTGCCGGCCCTGCCGGTCGCGGCCGTTCCACTGCACCTGATATTTGCCGGCATTCTGGCGGGCGTCGATCAGAGCAGCCACTTTTTCACCCAGCAGGTTATAAACAGTCAATTTCACATCACTGACCACTGACAACTGATAACCGATAACCGTCGCCGGATTGAACGGGTTGGGATAATTCTGCCCAAGATCAAACGTCAGCGGCTGTCCTGCGATATCCTCCTCCACCGCCAGCGGATTCAGGGTCAGAGAGACGTCATCGATGAACCAGTCGTCGTTGGGGAAGAAGCCCGCCCCGCCGGTGCTGTGGAAGCGCACCTGGAACTGCCCGTGGAAATAGCTCCCGTTTCCTGCCGGCGCGCTGGCCAGATCGATCTCTTCCAAAGTGAAAGGATGCACCGGCCCGCCTTCATAAGAACGCACCCGCACCCATTCGCCGAGATCGTTCTTCAGATAGACCCGCAGGCTGTCTTCCGGCTCCGGTTCATTGCCGTTGCCCTGGGGCTGGTAGTAATAGCGCAGCGTCACCCCGCCGCTTTCCAGGCCGCTAAGATCGAGCGGCTTCAGATCGACCCAATCTTCCCCGTCCGGCTTGCCGTTGAGGTTGAGGGCGTAGTCGCCGCTGGGGGGATTGGCGGCGCGGTCGTTGATGTCGGTATTGCTGTTGATCCACAGCCCCGGATTGGGCTCTCCCGGCACCGCGAACTCCTCCAGCAGCGGTAATGCCAGGGGGGTGCCCAGGGGCTGGGTGGGCTCGCTCTCATTCTGCGGATCTTCATTATCGATCACCGTGATGTGCCAGTCGTAAAATCCCGCTACCGGCAGATCATATAGTGCGGTATCGGCCCGGCCGGTATCGGCGCTGCTGCGGGTGAAGGTTTCCACCAGGGTGCCGTTTTGATAGAGATTGATCCCGGCGTAATCGTCCATCGGGGTGCCGTCGACATTGACGGCGGGGCTTTCCCAGTAGATCTTCACGCTGATCTCATTGCCGGAGAGGCTGAAGCTTGCCGGCGCAGCGGGGACCGGCGATCCTCCCGCGATCCAGGCATACTCCACCTCCGGGCTGACCATGCCGGTGGTGTTCACCCGGGCAAAAATTTTGTAGCGGTATTCCTGGCCGTCGACCAGCCCGGTGTCGGCAAACTGCTCGCTGCCGCCGGGAATCGACACCATCGGCGCGCCGTCCCGTTCGATCTCGATGGTGAACTGCTCCGGCTGCAGGGTATCGCCGGTGTTGAACAGGATAGGATCGTTCCAGTTCAGCTGCATCGAGGTGGGGGTGGTGTAGTCGCTATAGACATTGAAATTCGCCGGTGCCAGGGGCAGGGGCAGGGGAATCGTGATGTTGTAACCGCGCTGGGTGAAATAAAATTCGATGACGCTGAGGTTCGCGCCGCCGAAGAGATCGATATCCGCCTGGATGAAGGCCTGGGCGGCATCCTCCTGGTTGGTGCCGCCATTGGTCATGGAGAGCGCCTCCAGGAAGTTGCTGTCGGTGGCGGTGCGGCCGATCTCCTCGTAGATCTGCATCAGGGTGGAGGCCCACATCTGCCCGTCGGTGTGGATGGAGCCGGTAAGCCCGCCGGGATAGGTGGCGGTGTAGTTGGTTACCCGCCCGGCCCAGAATTCATTGTGACCGTCCCACTGGAAAACCCAATAATACTGCGGATCGACCGGGGTCCATTGACCAGTGGCGCGATTGTAGGAATTGGCCCAGTAATCGCCGCAACCCTCGCTGAGGCCGTTTACCTGGGAGAGGCTGCCGTTGGTGAGCCAGTCGTGCAGCCCGTGGCCGAGCTCGTGCAGGATCACGTCGGCGTCTTCCGAGTCGTCCACCCCGCCCTCGCCCCAGGCCACCTGGCCGGTGGAGGGAATGTAGTGGGAATTATCCGCGCCGCTGAGGCCGTGGGGATCGACCCGCACCCCGCCGGTATACTGGAAGGGCATCAGGTTGAAGCCGAGGGTCTCGTTGATGTAGCGCATCGACTGGTCGATGTGGAAATAGACGTTGGCCGCTTCGAATTCGCTGGGATTGCGGGTGAAGTGCCACAGGCTGTCCGGGCGGCTGAACTGGCCGAAGAAGGGCGATTCGAAGTCTTCGATATTGGCATAGGGACCGTCGAGATGATACTGCCCGCCGCTGAAATCGATGTCGAGCAGGGTGCGCTCTACGATATGCGCCAGCAGGGAGTCGGTGTCGTTATCGTTGTTGTCGCCGAACTGCCCGCCGGACTGGTAGACCGCCCGGGCGTGGGTCAGGGGATCGGGATCGAACACCCAGCCGGAGCCGTTGGTGGGCGTCTGCGGGCCGTGATAGCAGGCGCGATCCTCCACCCGGAAGATTTCCCCGGAAATTGCATCCACCAGAATTTCCCAATCGCCGAAAGTATCTTCCGCCGGCACGATGGTGATCCGGTGGGCGAGTCGGTTTTGGCTGCCCATGGCATAGAGCACGGTCTCCTGCGCTTCATGATTGATCGATCCCCGCACCCCGAGGTAGGCTTTGGCGATCTGCGCTGCTTCGGTAATGCCGATCCGCTGCGCCGCGGGAGGCAACGCTGCCGCCGGCTGGTAGCTGTTCATCACGAAAGTGACCCGGTTATGGCGGTTGAGGTTCACCACCAGGTCGCTGCGGTAGACCGGGTAATCCCCGGCATATTGCTGAAAGCGCACATGAAAGCCGCCGGGGGTCTCCCGGGTAACGGTATGGCGCAGGATGGCGAGATCCGCCGGTAATTGCAGCAGTTCGGCGTGGTCGCGCAGGTACTGCCGGGCCATGTTCAGCGGGCTATCCGGCGTTACCGGGTAATCGATCCGGTAGAGCGCCCGGGGAACCCCGCTCTCCTGAGCGATGCGCATATTGCCGAGGCGGTAGGAGGCTTCCGTCTCCTCGGGAATCATCTCCAACTGGCGCTGCCCCATCGGTTTTTTCGCTTCGGTGAAGGGGGAAAGGGCTAACAGCATCAAAATAATCGACAAAAGGGAAGACAAATTGGAACGGAATGACATGTGGTGCTCCTATGGAATAAAGGTGGTTGATATGGCTATGTGTTAAATCGTGTCACTAAAAATACCGTTAAGACCCAATTTACCCCATGGGAACGAGATATCAAAAAAGTTCTGGTGCAGACCCGTCAGAGAAGATGGATAATTTGCAGTTGCTCATGAGGACACCACCGGTAATAAAAACGGGGCTTGCAGCGTTTTCCTGCAAGCCCCGTTTTCTCGCGGAGAGGGTGGGATTCGAACCCACGATGAGCTTTTGACCCATACTCCCTTAGCAGGGGAGCGCCTTCAGCCGACTCGGCCACCTCTCCAGATCACAACAAACTGTGCTATTTTCAAAAAGCACGGCAAAGATAAACCGATTATCCGGCTGAATCAAGCAAATTTTTTGTTTTAAGGGCGAAGGGCGAAGGGCGAAGGATGAATGCGGATTTCCCCGAAATAATCGGGGCAGGCGGAGTTCGGAATGCGGAAGTGTTTTTTGCCACGGATGAACCGGATTCACACGGATGATATGACAAATGCCCCCTGTCGGGTCGGGTCGCGACCCGACCTCACACCCGCACACGCGTTTATATCCCGCACACCCCAATGGCGCACGGCGTCCAAATAACACGAACGAAGTGAGCAAACATCGTTCGCGCAGCGAACAAATATCGCGCGTAGCGCAAACATCGCCGAAGGCAAATATCGCGAGCGCCAGCGAGCAAATATCTTCGGCAAATATCTTGACTTTTTTGGATCGAAACATTAACATCCCGTCTTGAATGCTATGAGCCAGCACTGCTATGATCTGCAGTTACGTTGGAAGCGTTCTGCGGGAGATTGCCGCGCCGCAAACGACGCGGCTCGTAATGACAGCGCCTGATCACTGACAACTGATCACTGACAACTTTTTGAAAGGTCTTTGCCATGCGTAAATCGCTATTCTCTGTAATCCTGGCCCTGTGGGCCCTGCTGGTGCTGCCGGCCGCGGCTCAGGATCCGGTGCTGTTCCAGGGGTTTTATTGGGATGTGCCCGCCGGAGGCACCTGGTGGGATACCCTGGCGGCGAAAAGCCCGGAATTGGGAGATGCCGGGGTGGATATGCTCTGGTTCCCCTCGCCCTTCAAGGGATTCGGCGGGGCTTATGATATGGGATATGGGATTGCCGACCATTTCGATGCCGGCGAGTTCGATCAGAACGGCACGGTGGAGACCCGCTTCGGCAGCCGTACGGAACTGACGGCGGCGATTCAGGCGACCCACAGCGCCGGAATGGAGGCGGTGTGCGATATCGTGTTTAACCACGTCTTCGGCGGTAATCCGGAATACAATCCGTTCCTGGAAGATTATATCCTGACCCGCTCCTGGTGGCCGGTGATGCCCTACGACAAATATCTCTACGTCTACGAAAGCGCGCCGGCGGGGCGTTATTATGTGCAGCTGAGCGGCAATCAATATAATCACAGTCAGACCGGCTATGATGACCGGGAGGGCTACTATTCCATTCGCCCCTGGTTTACCCATAGCAGCGGGATGAACGCCGACGGGCAGGCCCATTGGTACGAATGGGACATCGGCGACGGGGACAGCGGGCCCTTCGATGCTTTTCTTATCGACCTGCCCGGTCGGGTGATGGAAGGGCAGGTGAACGGGGTGGGGGATGTGGATGAGTTTTACATCGACCATACCGGGGGCTGGCTGGAGTTCAAACTCAACTCCACCGACGGGAGCGGGATGCGCGATTTTGTGGTCGTGCAACTTTGGTACGATCCCGACATCAACCAGGGCGGCGATGATTATGAGGTGAGCAGCCAGTTGAAAATATACAGCTATACCAACCTGCCCACCGCCAGCAACCGCTTTCCCAAGGATTACCGCAATTACCATCCGACCGATCAGGCCGGGCATAACGACATCGCCTATGAGTATCATTATCCCTACTTCGGCAACGATCTCTGCTACCACTATGCCCCGACCCTCGACAGCCTGAAAGCCTGGGGGGAATGGCTGACCGGCACCCTCGGCTTCGATGGATTCCGCTTTGATCTTGCCAAGGGCACCGACCCGGCTTTCCTGGCGTCCTGGATCAACGAACCGGGCATGACCGACCGCTATTACGTGGGCGAGCACTGGAGCAGCGCCGGGGAGATCAAGAGCTGGGTCGACCAGGTGAATGCCAATCTCAGCGGCAGCCGCCCGATGACCGGCTTCGATTTCCCGCTGTTCTACGCTCTGAAGGAGATGTGCGATAACAGTGGCTACGACATCCGCGGACTGCACAGCGCCGGGCTCTATCCGCTCTACGGCAATGGGGTCAATTTAACCACCTTCGTGCACAACCACGACGTGTTCCGTCCCTACACCAGTGCCCATAATCCAATCGTCAATAATCTGGCGCTGGCCTATGCCTTTATCCTGACCCATCCCGGCACCGCCACCATCTTTTATCCCGATTATTTCGGTGGAACTTTCTACAATGCCGATTCTTCGGAATCTTTCACGATGAATGGGTTGAAAGGCGAAATCAACACCTTGCTGAGTATCCGGGAGAATTTTGTCGGTGGGAATTTTTATGCCCTGACGGCGCTGGGCAATCCTGACTATAAGCCGGGAGACGATCCGTATAACGGCGGCACATTCAGTGAATATGCGCCGAAACTTTACGTCGCCCAGCGGGAAGGCAGCGGCGGGCTGGGAGGCAGCATTGTGGTGATCAACACCCATCCCACCGATGCGGTTGGTGCCTGGGTGACGGTGCAAGGCGCCGGGGTGGGAGCAAGTTTCCTGCGCGACCAGACCGGCAACCGCAGCGGCACAACGGAAGTTTACGGCGATAACCGGGTGTTCGTCAGCGCCCCGCCGCTGGGGTACGCCGTGTGGGCCGACGCCGATTATAACCTATCCATTCCGGTGGCGCGGCTGAAAGCGTTCCTGCGCGGACCTTATAACCCGATCAGCGGCGCCATGTCGACTTACCTGGGTGACAATGCCCTGATCCCCTTAACCCAGCCGTTCAGCGGAGCGCCCTGGTCCTACGGAGGGAGTGAGAGCGTCGCCGCCATCCCCGGCGGCATCACCGACTGGATCCTGGTGGAACTGCGCAGCGAGAATACTCCCGGCGCCAGTCCCGTGGCCCGCCGGGCGGCCTTCCTGCGCGGGGATGGGATGATCGTCGATCTTGACGGCAGCCGCCCGCTCAGTTTTGATGTGACCGCCGGGAAATATTATGTCGTGCTGCGCCATCGCAACCACCTCTCGGTGATGAGCAAAAATCAGGTGACGGTAGATGTGGCGGCAGGATTATACGACTTCAGCAGCGCTCAGGCGCAGGCGTTCGGTATCGATCCCCTGGTGGAGGTGAGCGGGGTGTTTACCATCCCTTCCGGCGACGGCAATGCCGATGATGCCGTCGATGTGCTCGACAAAAATCTGGTCTGGCGCCCGCAAAACGGGCAGGTGTGGGGGTACGGCAGCTACGGCGATTTTAATCTTGATGGCGGCATCGACGTGCTGGACTTGAACCTGCACTGGCGCCCCCGCAACGGTAGCGCTTCGCAGGTACCGTGATAGATAAGCCGCTGCTGCGAAAGGGAACGCCTTTTTCCCTTTCGCAGCAGCGGCTTAATCTTACCGGTTACGGCATAATAGGAGAGTTAAAATTTATTCGTGTTGATTCGTGTAAATTCGTGGCAAAAAAGCACTCCGCATTCCGAAATCCGCATTCCGCATTCGTAACATCCGCACTCATCACGGCTTCAACCCCTCTGGCACCCCATTGGGAAACCGCTCCCGGATGGCGGCCTCGATCAACCCGATGCGGTTGTCCGGGTTGGGATGGGTGCTGAAGAATTCCGGCGGCGCATTGCCGCCGCTGGCATCGCGCAATATTTCCATTACTTTGATCATCGCCCGGGGATCATAGCCGGCATCGGCCATAAATTGCACCCCTAAATAATCCGACTGCAACTCGTCGTCGCGGCCGTATTTCATGTTGACGATCTGCCCGATCATCGCCGCCACCTGAGCACCGCGGGCATCGCCGGAAGCAACCATCACCGCCTGGGTAAGCCCTTCGGTAAGATTGCCCTTGGCAATGCGCTGCGAAGAGTGGCGCGCCACCACATGACCGATCTCATGCCCCAGCACGCCGGCCAGCTGCCCCTCGGTCTCCAGCCGGCTGTAGAGCGCCGCCGTAATAAAACACTGGCCGCCCGGGAGGGCAAAGGCGTTGATGGTCTGGGGATCAGCCAGCAAATGAAAATCGAAGCGCCACTCGGTATCCTTCGCGGCGCTGCTCTGCACCAGGCGCATGCCGATCTGGTCGACATACTGCTGCGCCCGCTGATCGGGATGCAATCCGCCATGCTGCTGCATCATCGCCGGTGCCGACTGCAGACCGAGGGCAATTTCCTGATGGGGAGTCAGGCTGATATACTGATTTTCCCCGGTAACCGGGTTGTATTCCTTCGAATTGCAATAGGAGATCAGGGAAAAAACCACTACTCCCAGCGCCATCAACAGGCGCAGTTTTCCATTGCTGCGGCCGCTCAGACCGGCGGGGCCGTAGCGGACCGGGCGTCTTGATAACATTGCGAGTCCTCCCGATTATTGATCGTCGATGGGAACAAATTCTTCCACTTCCAGCACTTCGTAAGTTCCTCCGGCCAGAGCGCCGAACAGCAGGTGCGTGCCCAGCATGATGTTGCTCTTCAGGGCAAAAAACCAGGGGAAGAACCAGGTGAGGGTATAAAAATTGATAAAATAAAGCGCCATGCCGAACAGCGCACCGCCGAGAACGCCGGTGATCAGCCCGCCGCGGTGGATGATATAGGCCAGCAGCAGCGCAAAGGCGACCGAAAGGGTGAAATGGGTCACCAGCGCCGCCACGGTTGCCGCCAGGTCAAAGCTCGCCGGAGGGGCGAGAATGCCCTGCCCGAGGATGACCGAGGCAAACAGGCGCACCATCACCCAGGCATTGCCGCCGAGCACATAGGGCGTTACATACAAATTCAGCAGCATAAATACCAGTCCTGCAACAATCCCGGCCCAAACCGCCGCACTCCAGTCGACCACCTGCCGCATCTTCGGCGAAACATTCCTCATCGCAGCCCCTTTACCCTTATCCTTTATCCTTTACCCTTTCAAAAGAATGTAACACCGCCACCGGAACTTTCCTACCGGACAGCGATATTTTTTGCATTTTATTCTCGGATGTTATGCGGTAGGCAGGTGTCGTCATTGCGAGCCGCGTATTTTGCGGCGTGGCAATCTCCCGATGATCGCTTCCAACTTAACTGCAGGCGGGTGCACCACGCAGGAGATTGCTTCGGCAAAATACGCCTCGCAATGACAGCATGAATTACAAATGGCGCATTAGGAGTAATCAGATATATAATTTGGAAAAAAAGCGCCAATGCGGTATCTTGTGCGGCACGGTTCTCCGGCGTAGGGATAGGACGGCGTTAGCGGTATATATTATCACGCTGGTGAATGGATGCTTGAGTTCACCGATTGCGGATCTTCAAAGTGTAGACACTTGTCAATTGGTTGTTGGTTCTTGGCTTTTGGCAACAACCAACAACCAACAACCAACAACCAACAACCAACAACCAACAACCAATTGCTATAATGTCCCATTTAAATCCAAAGGAAACGGGAATGATCTTTTCAGGTAATGCTTCCAAACGGGCTGGTCTTTTCATCCTGCTGATGATTGGCGCCTGCCTACCATTTATGACATTTGCGCAGACTGCGGAAATTCCTTCGCGCAGCGAACCCTATTTGCTTAACAGTGGAGAGTTTAGCAGCAATCCCGGCGCCACTCAGCCGTATGTCGCTTACAGCGGGCTGGTGGAAGTGGCTGGCGTGCCCTGGATGCGCCTGAATTTTCTGGATGCGAATCTGGGCAGCAACAGTTACCTGATCATCACTTCGCTTCAGGACGGCGCCTGGCAACGGCTCGATGCCATCAGCCTGGCGCAGTGGTCGAATACAAGTGCCTATTTTAATGGCGATGCGGTGGAGATTGCCCTCCATGTGGCCCCGGGCGATCAGAACGTTTTTGTGATGGTCGATGAAGTGACGGTAGGGGAATGGGCGCAGAATGCACCGATTGAATCCCAGTGCGGCCCTACTGACGACCGTCTGCCCTCAGACGATCCCCGCTCCGGGCGGATTGTGCCGATCGGCTGCACCGGCTGGATCATCACCAATGGCAAGTATCTCACCGCCGGCCACTGCTCTACCGGCAGCGCCCAGGTGTTGGAATTTAACGTGCCGCTGTCGACTTCATCCGGCACCATTCAGCACCCCGGCCCGGAAGATCAGTATGCCATCGACCAAACCAGCTTTCAATCGACCAATGGCGGCGTCGGCAACGATTGGGGGGTTTACAATACCTTCCCTAATTCGGTGACCGGCCTGACCGCCATCCAGGCGCAGGGCGCGGCTTTCTGGCTGGTGCAGGATTACAGCCCGGTCGATATCCGTATTACTGGTTATGGGGTCGAGTTTAACGATCCGGAATGGAACCAGATCCAGCAGACCCACGTGGGGCCGAATACCGGTTCTTCTTCCAACACCATGCGCTATCAGACCGACACCGAAGGGGGCAACTCCGGCAGCCCGGTGATCGATGAAGCGACCGGATTTGCGGTCGGAATCCACACCCACGGGGGCTGCTCCACCAGCGGCACCGGCAATAACAGCGGCACCAGCACCTTCCATCCCGCCTTCTGGGCGGCGGCGGATATTCTCTCCAGCCTGGCGCCGGCTTCACCGGATTCCCTGACAGCCTATAGCGATTATACGACGCCCAACTCAATGCTGCTGACCTGGCAGGATCCTGTTACCCTGCTCAACGGCGACCCGCTTTCGCCGGATTCCTTTTCTGTAGAGATCTCCCGCGACGGGGCAGTGGTCGATACGGTCAGCGGCGGAATTGCCCAATATGTCGATGCCGGCGTGGTTGACGGCACTGAGTATACCTACGAGATCTTCGCTTTTATGAACAGCTCCGGTTTCGGCAGCCCCAAAGCCAATGCGTCCTGGATTGCCGGCGGATCGCCGATCCCCAATCCGCCCACCACCTTCAGCGTGGCCGGCAGCCAGCAGGAAGTGACCATCAGTTGGGTTAACCCTGCCCAAAATGTCGACGGCACCCCGCTGGATGACCTCGCCGGAGTCAACCTTTTCCAGAACGGAGTGTTGGTGGAAACCTTCCTGCGCAGCGGCGCCGATAGCGCCCGGACCGATACCGCTACCTATACGCCGGCGGCACCGGGTTATTATGCCTGGCATATCACGGTGGTCGACAACGAATCGGCCCAGAATGAGAGCGCTTCCAGCGACACGGTTGATACCCCGCTCAGTCTGCCGGTTTTTGATGCGTTTGCCGATCCCGGCGATCCCAATCCCGGATTGTGGGTAAACACCAACACCGACATCAACGACCGCGCCGACAATCCCCCCAGCGGCGCCTATGCGCTCAACTTCAACGGCAAGCCGGATGGGGATGATGCACTGGAGCTGAAGCCGCTCGACCTCAGCGGCATGGCCGGCACCGGCATGCGCCTGCGCTATTATTACCAGCCCCAGGGAAATGGCAACGCACCGGAGCCGGAAGACAGTTTGCGGGTGCATTTCAAGAACGACCTCGGCAATTGGGTGTTGATCAAGTCCTATCCCGGCACCACCCTGCAGCCGTTTGTGCTGGAGGAAATTGACATCGAAAGCGCTCCCAACGGAGGCGGGAGCTATTTCTTCGGGCAATTCCAGGTGCGCTTCAGCAGTATCGGCGGAGCGGGCTTCTTCCCCAACGATGACTGGTTCATCGATGACGTGGAAGTGGGCATGCCCGGTCTGGCGATCGAAGATGAATCCGGTACGCTGCCCCTCACTTACGAGGTGAAACCGAATTATCCCAATCCCTTCAATCCCAGCACCACCATTGCCTACCAGTTGCCTCGGAGCGGAGAGGTGGCCCTGGAGATCTATAACGCCCTGGGACAGAAGGTGCGGACGCTGGTCAATCAGCATAAAGAAGCCGGTTTCCACCAGGCACAGTGGGATGGCCGAAATGACCGGGGCCTGCAGGTGGCCAGCGGGATCTATATCTACCGTTTCGCTGCCGGCGACTTCCGGCAGGTGCGCAAAATGATCCTCTTGAAATAGTATGGTATGATCCAAACTACGGATCATACCATACTATTTTTTTGAACGGAAATTTGTAGAACAAGATGAATTCACAGTGTAATAAACCACCACACCTCCCGGTGGCGCCGCTGGCGCTGCCGGGAGGTGCGCTAAAGCGTATTGTTGAAAGGGCCCTTTCCTTATCCCATTCTGTATACTTTTATGCCTACTTGAAGACGCTGTAAATTTTTCTATGAAAATTCGAACGTTTACCTGATAAAAAATAGCGCGCCTTTCGTATCCTTTCGAGTCGTTCGTGGGCAGCTATCTTCACCAACAAAAAAATCTCAAAAAAAATTCTGAAAATCTCCTCCGCCGGTGAATATATAAATGAGCACTGTCTTAAAGGTGCCCTGGGTCGCTGGTTGTCGCCGGTGTTTTCCGGTTACCGGCAGCGACTATTCTTAATCGTTCAATTATCGGTTCATCCATAACTTTGGAGGAGATTGTATGATGCAGGTAAAAATGATTCCGGTTCTGGGCATTTTGGTTTTATTGGTTATATTATCAGGCTGCCGCGAGATGATCGTTCCGGAAGTCGGGCAGGACACGGTTCGTTCCCATGAGACGCCGCTATCCCACCTGGAACGGGATATCTGGGGAAGCGGAGGGGTTTTGGAAGATGATAGCGGCGCCGGCGGCACCCCGGTGCGGCGGCCATTCGTTTTTTCACAGACTGCCGAAGGGTTGGAAGGAGACTTGGCGATCGACACCCTGGCGCATCCGGAGCCCTCATTTGAAAATGAGCTGATTCTGCAGATGGTCACGCCGAACAGCTGGGCAACCCAGGACATCACGGTGCGTTACGCACCTTTTGATCCCGGTAATAGCTTTGAGACCCTCCGGATGGAACTGACGGTTACCCGCTACGACGGGGTGGCGTACGAATTCAACGGAATAATATCGCCGGAGGAAACGCTCAGTTTCCCGGTATTCAATTCACTATCGCTGCCCGGATTCAACTATGTTTATCAGGTGCGATTCGAAGTATACCCACTGCTTAACGACGAGGAACCGGTGGCGTTTTATTACTGGGACTACGCAGTGGATCATGAACACGCGACGGTATTTGGGGAGAACTAAGGATTTGTATTTATCGCTGGAAAAACGCTGCCGGCTTGCGGTGGCACTGCTGATTGTGGTGTTGGGGCTTCATGGAGAAGGATTCGCCCGGCAAGCCGGGGGGTATCAGGAAGCGCCTCTCCAGCCGGCGCCGGATACCACCCGGGCATTCATGCTATATTCCCGGGCAAATGGATTCAAGGAACAGGCGGCATACGACAGCGCCTATTTCTACTTCCTGGCGGCGTACGATGAATATAGCCGGATCAATTCTTACGAAAAATGTGTGAACACGCTTTGTAATCTTGCGATCGTCGCAAGATTACAAGGCGATTACAACATCGCGGCGCACCACCTCAATAACGCGCTGCTGATTGGCAATAATACCCTGGATGTGGATAACAATAAGCACATGGCGGTGCTGTATAACCAGCTGGGCGTGCTCTACCGGATCAAATCCGAATATGATCAGGCGCTGCATTACTTTATCAAGGCGCTTGAGATCCGTAAACGAATTTATGGCGACCGGCATATTCGCGTGGGGGTAACCCTTAACTCGCTGGGGCTGCTTTACCTGAAGCTGGGCGATTATCAGCGCTGCATTGACTATCTCACCCAATCCCTGGCCTGTTATGAGGCCCACTACGGGGAGAATCATTACAAAACCGCCATCGTCTACGCCAATCTTGGGGTAACCCATGTCGATATCGGCGATATCGATGCGTCGATTTTTTATCTGCAAAAAGCACTGGAGATCAATGAGAGCATGCTGGCGCCGCATCATCCCAATCTGGCCAGCAACTACATGCAACTTGCCCGGAGTTATTCCTTCAAAGGCGATTTTGATAAGGTTTTTCTCTATTTCAATAAGGCTTTTGCGATCATTCAGCACACTTTCCCGGAAGCACACGACGAAACCGCTCTCGCCTATAGCTTTATCGCGATCATCCACAAAGCGATCAATGAATATGATCAGGCGATCGCATTATTTAACAAGGCGATCGGGATTTGGGAAGCAATTCATGGTCCTCAATATGGCGAGATCGCCCTCAGTTTGAAGCATCTCGGTGATATTTATTTTGAGCAGGCAAACTACGGTGAGGCGCTAGCGACCTATCGGCAAGCCCTGTCGATTTACCGCGCCAATTATTCCGGCGACTTTGTGATTCTGGCAAAAATCTACAAGCAGCTGGGGCATGTCTATCTGGAAAAGAACCATTTTGAGCAGGCGCTTTCCAATTATAACGAATGCTTGAGAATCAGCCAGCAAGGCTATGGCGAAAAACATTTGGACATTGCCGAGGCATATTGGGGGCTTGGAAATTTGTTTCTACGCCAGGAAAAGTTTTCCCTGGCGCTGGTTCACTATCAAAAAGGGTTAACTGCGATTACACGGAACTTCGAGGCGTTGGATTTCCGCCTTAATCCCGGGAATCATAGCGATTTTATCGATCCTTTTTTTGCTCTGAAGGTGCTCAATGCCAAGGCAAAGGTGCTTTTTGAATGGGGGCTTAGCTTAGAAAAAAGCGCATCACCGGAGTTGATCAGCAACGATCAAAGTGAACTCTTTGAGAATGCGGTCGCGACTTATGAGCTTGGTTTCGATTTGATCGATTATCTTAACCGCAACTACCGCGGCGAATATGCCAAACTGAAACTCTTGCGGGAGATTCAGCAGATCCACCGTCAGTCGATTGCCATGGCCTACCGCCTGCAAGGACGGGAAAGCCTGCCCAAGATTGCCAATCACTTCTTTCAATTCCTGGAAAAAAGCAAGGCTGTGATACTGACCTCCGCTATCCAGGAGATCGACGCAAAGAAGTTCTCGCGGATCCCGGAAGCGCTGTTAGAAGAAGAAAAATCCTTGCGAGAAAAGATCCGTATCTTTGATCTTCAACTGGAAAAAGAAAACAATAAATATGCGGATCGAGACAGCCTGAAGATCAATTTTCTCAATTCCCGGTTATTGCAATTGACCCGTAGCTATGATGAATTGATCGACGGTCTCGAAGCGAACTATCCGGGATATTATGCGCTGAAATACCGCAACCGTCTGCACTCGATCCGGGAGTTTCAGCGCAAGATTCCCGAGGGAACCGTGCTGCTCGAATATTTTGCCGGTGAGGATCAACTCTATCTTTTAGCCCTTTCTTCTGGAGATTACACTGCCACCGCTATCCCGCGCGACAGCAGCCTGAATGAATTGATCGAACAGTTTGGCACCGCACTGCGCCGGGAATCGGAGGGACGGTTTTTTGCCGAACGGAGCGCAAGGCTTTACGATCGCCTCATCCGCCCGGTGGCGGCACAAATCGCCGGTAAAAAGAAGCTGGTGATTATCCCTGACGGCGCACTCTACTATATCCCTTTTGAGGCGCTGATCCGGGAAAATTCTCCGGGGGAGACCGATTACACCCGACTGCCCTACCTGGTGCGCGAATATGATGTCAGTTACCATTACTCCGCTCATCTCTACCTGCAGGGCCTGGAAAAAGTACCCGCATCCGGGGTTCTCAATTTTGCCGGATTTGCGCCGGTCTTTTCCGGAGAAGATGACGCACGCATTATAGAAGGAGGATCGCCGCTATGGGGCATGCTCAGCGATGCCTGGGAACAGATGACCCGAAATGGACGGCACTTCGGTGAGCTGCCCTATTCGGAAACGGAAGTGCGCCGGATTGTGCAGGCGTTCGACTGGGAGCGGGAGAAGAGCGCCGGTTTTATCGCCCGCGCCGCCACTAAGGTGAATTTCAAAGCACAGGCCGGGAAGTATCGCTACCTCCACCTCGCGACCCACAGCTTTGTCAATGAAGCGCAGCCCAATCTCTCCGGCATTGCATTTTTCCCTCCGGAAGACAGCACCTCCGCCGATGATGGGATCCTCTATGCCGGGGAGATCTACAATCTGGAGTTAAATGCGGACCTGGTGGTGTTGAGCAGTTGCGAAAGCGGTCTGGGGAAACTGGTCCGGGGAGAGGGATTAATGGCTATGACCCGCGGTTTCCTCTATGCCGGCGCCGCTAATGTGATGGTCTCTCTCTGGCAGGTTTTCGATAAACATACCAGCGAACTGATGGTCGGATTCTATCGCCAGATGCTCCAGGGAAAATCCTACGCCACCGCCCTGCGCGAGGCCAAATTGCAGTTGATTGACAATCCGCTTACCGCTTTTCCCGGTTCATGGAGCAGTTTTGTGCTGATTGGGAGATAGGGGAATTCCTACCGTTTTTTATTTCTTCCTTGACAAAAATTTGTCTATGCGCTAAACTCCATTTGTCATACAATATGATAATTGAGATGGCAAGCAAATGGCGCTACGATTTAACCTGAGAGAGCAAATTGTGCAGGAGATTGGGCGGGAGATCGTGCAGGGCCGGCTGCGGCCCGGCGAGAACCTTCCCCAGGAATATCTCCTTTGCCAGCAGTACCAGGTGAGCCGAACCGTCATCCGCGAGGCCCTGAAGGGGCTTTCCACTCGCGGTTTGGTGAAGGCCCGCCCCCGGGTCGGCACCCAGGTGTGTGCCCGCAAGGATTGGCAAATGCTCGATCCGGATGTGCTGATCTGGTATTTTGAGGGGAAACCCCAGGGGGAATTCCTGCGCCACCTGACGGAAATCCGCGCCATGATCGAACCGGCCGCCGCGGAACTGGCCGCCCAGCGGGCGACGCCGGAAGAAATCGCCCGGATCGAAAAATGCTTCCGCCAACTGGAAAAGAGTATTGCCTCACCGAAACAATGGATCGAAGCCGATATAGAATTTCATGTCAGTATCCTGAACGCCTGCCACAACATTCTGCTCCAATCCCTGGTCAATACCCTGCGAAAAACCCTGCTGAAAAGCCGGGCGCTGTCGGTGCCGCTGCCGGAGAGCGGACCCGGGCAGAATCTGACCTCCGGAATTGAGCTGGGCATCGATCGCAGCGTGTATCATCATCAACAGATCTTCAGTGCGATTCGTGACCGCGACGGTGCGGCTGCCTGTCGGCACATGCAGGCGCTGCTCCGGGATGTGGCCGCCGCAGTGGAAACCCTGATCTCATTGAGCGAGCGTTGAGATGAGCCAGATCGCCACCATGTCGGATATCCTGGCTATCGAGAAGGTGCCTCTGAGCGAGCGCAAGCTTCCCGCCAGCACTCTGGAGATGCTGCGCCGGGGTAGCGAGTTGGCCCCGGACAACATCGCCCTGAGCTTCTTTCTGCAGGGAGGCGATTATGCCAATGCCGTGCATTATACGTTCCGGGAACTGCTCGGCCGGATTCATCAGACTGCCAACCTGCTGCACGATCTGGGGATCGGCGAAACGGATGTGGTCTCCCTGATCCTCCCCAACCTTCCCCAGACCCACTTTCTGCTGTGGGGCGGGGAAGCGGCCGGAATCGTCAATCCGATCAATCCGCTCCTGGAAGCCGAGCAATATGCCAGTATCATGAACGCCGCCGGCACCAAACTGCTGGCGACCCTTGCGCCGTTTCCCCGGGTGGATATCTGGCAAAAAGTCGACGCCATCCGCCGGGAAGTGCCTTCCCTGAAAATGATCCTGCAAGTTGACCTCGGGCAGTACCTGGGCGGTTTGAAGAAAATTGCGGTGCGGCTACTGACCCTGGGCGGTTCCGGGCGGGAGCGGAACCGCCCCCAGGAAATATACGACTTCGACCGGCTGTTAGATCAATACCCGGCCGATCGTCTGGTCAGCAAACGAAAAATTGCACCGACAGATCTGGCCTCCTGCTTTCACACCGGCGGCACCACCGGCACCCCCAAATTGGCCCGTCATACCCATTTTAACGAAGTCTTCGATGCCTGGTCGGCAGCGCTTAACCTGGAGTTGAACGGCAGCAAAAATCTCTTCTGCGGGCTGCCGCTGTTCCATGTCAACGGGGCATTTGTAACCGGGCTGATCCCCTGGAGCAAAGGCGCCCGGGTGATCATGGGAACCCCTCAGGGCTACCGCGGGGATGGGGTAATGAAAAATTTCTGGAAGATCGTCGAGCACTACCGAATCCATTTTTTCAGCGGCGTGCCGACGGTTTACAGCACCCTGCTGGATATTCCGGTAGGCGGCCATGATATCAGTTCTCTGGAATTTGCCCTGTGCGGCGCCGCGCCGCTGCCGGTAGAGGTGCTTCAGGAGTTCGAAACCCGCACCGGCCTGACGATATTGGAAGGTTACGGCCTGACCGAAGGCACCTGCGTGAATTGCGTCAATCCTCCGGCCGGTGAACGGCGGGTCGGCTCGATCGGCTTCCGCTTACCTTACCAGGAGATGAAAACGGTGCGGCTCGACGGCCAGGGTGGTTACGAACGAGACTGCGATACGGATGAGATTGGGCTGGTGATCATTCGTGGGCCGAATGTCTTCGCCGGCTATAAGGATGAACACCACAATCACGATGCCTGGATCGATACCGCTGACGGGAGAGGCCCCTGGTTGAATACCGGCGACCTGGGGCGGCGTGATGCCGAGGGCTATTTTTGGCTGACTGGCCGGCGCAAAGAAATTATTATCCGCGGCGGGCATAATATCGACCCCCAACTAATCGAAGGTGCGCTGCACCAGCATCCGGCAGTGGCGCTGGCAGCGGCGGTTGGTCGGCCGGACCCGCGGGTAGGGGAGGTACCGGTCGCTTACGTGGAACTGAAGGCAGACCGGAACATTACTCCGGAAGAACTGATTGTCTTTTCCCGAAAACATATCGAAGAACGGGCGGCCATTCCCCGGGATATCAGGATTATCCCCCGGATGCCCCAGACCGCGGTGGGCAAGATTTTCAAACCGGCCCTGCGCCAGCGGGAGATTGAGGAGGTATACCGGGAGGAGGTGCGTCACATTAAAGGGGTCGCAGCGGTCGTGGTGACCGTATGCCCGGACCGTATCCACGGTCTCACTGCCCGGATCGAGGTCACCCTTGTCCCCGGTGCACAGCAGCCTGCGGTGGTGCAGAAGATTGCCCACGTGCTGGGCAAGTACACCGTCCACTACCAGGCTGAGTTTCGTTGATGTTTCTGCTATATTTACCGGGCCGGATAATGAAAAAAATCGATATTTTATTATTGCAATTGTATGATAATTAAATAAAAATTCGTATTATGTCCTGCTTTGCGGTGAAATGCTGGAGGTATTATTGGCGTTTTTTGTTTATGTTTCATAAAAACAGTATATTAAACGCATCAATTCTGTTCAATCGAGGAGAGTATAGTTATGACTGAAAATCTACGGCAAAAACGATCCCCCCCTTAAATGAAGCCAACATCGGCAGTGATGTGCAAACTGTTTCTATAAATTTAACTATTCAAAGATCTTAACCAGCTTGTGGAGGCCTTATGAAAGTCAAAACACTACACGCAATAGTTCTGTTGGTTGTCCTGAGCATCGGGCAACTGGCCGCAGGCACGCTGAAGGGTAAAGTTACTGATGCCGACAACGGCGATGCGCTGATTGGGGCCAATGTGACCATCGAAGGAACCACGATGGGTGCTGCCACCGATATGAACGGCGAGTATACCGTGGAAAACGTGCCGGCCGGTACTTATACCGTGATAGTTGCTTATATCGGTTATACCGAGGCGGTGTTATCTACTACCGTCGGCAGTGGGATGACCACCCTGAATGCGCAATTAACGGCAAGCGGGATCGGCTTGAATGCCGTGACCATCAGTGCCTCGCGCCGCCCGGAAAAAACCCTGGAAGCGCCGGCATCGGTAACGGTGATGGAAGCCCGGGAATTCACCGAAAACTCCGGTTTAAGTTCGGTTGACGCGCTGCGAAATATCACCGGTGTCGATGTGTCCCAGACCGGTATCGACCGTCAGGAAGTGGTGCTGCGCGGGTTCAACAATGCCTTCTCCGGCGCCACCTATATCCTGACCGACTATCGCCAGGCCGCTGCGCCGGCGCTGGCAGTGAACGTGCACTCGATCATGCCCAATATGGCGATCGATATCGATAAAGTGGAAGTGGTGCGCGGACCCGGATCGGCGCTTTATGGCGCCGGTGTGGATGCCGGGGTAATCCACTATATCAGTAAAGACCCCTTCACCTATCCCGGCACCACCGTCTCTTTGGGGATGGGAGAACGCTCCGCTTATATGTATTCGGTGCGCCATGTCGGGAAACTGAGCGACAACCTGGCTTACAAAGTGACCGGACAGTACGGCGAAGCCGACGATTGGGAATATGATCCGAAAGATCGCCTGGATGCGGCCCAATTGGCTACTTTCACCCGTCCCCCGCAGCGGGATTATCAGAAGCGCAATATCAATGGGATGCTGCAGTACCGCATGTCCGATGACGTCACCATCACCGCTAACGGCGGTTATTCCGACCTGACCGGCACCGTGCTGACCGGGATCGGCACCGTGCAGGGCGACCAGTTTGCCCTGATGTACGGCCAGCTGCGCCTGCAGGCGGGACGGCTGTTTGCACAGGCTTACCTGAATAAGAATGATGCTCATGATTCGTTTGTCTACGGCACCGGCGACAAGGTGGTAGACAAGGGGCAGCAATTGAACGTGCAGGCCCAATACGATTTTGAGATGGCTGATGGCAAGCAGCAGTTTATTGTTGGCGGCGATATGGATCAGACCAAGCCGGAGACCGAAGGCACCATTTACGGTCGTAATGATGAAGATGACACCATCAACGAAATGGGCGGTTACCTGCAGTCGCTGACCCGCCTGACCCCCCGTCTGGACCTGACCGCTGCGGTGCGGGGCGATTATGACAATATCATCGAGGAAGTATCGGTTTCGCCGCGCGTCGGTCTGGTGTTCAAGCCGGGCACTTCTCACGCCTTCCGCGCCACCTACAACCGCGCTTTCGCTCTGCCGGGCACCAACTCCATGTTCCTGGATATCGTCGCCGGCCAGACCGGCCCGATCACGGTGCGCGGCCGCGGCTCGAAAGACGGCTACACCTGGCAGCGCAATGCCGCCTATAGCGCCGTTGCCGGTACCGACCTTGTCGCCAGAAGCCTGAATCCAGCAGCCCTTGGGGCGGCCACCCCGGTGGGCATGGATCTTCGCACCACCTACGGCAGCGTCCATGCCGGCATTGCCGCGATCCCCAGCGATCAGCTTGCTGCATTGCTCAGCGACCGCATCGGATTTCCGATCGATGCGGCAACTGCGGCTGCGTTGGTCGGGCTGCTCTCGCCCTCCAGCATCACCGTGAGTGGTTTCTCCAAAGGCCAGATGGCGATCCCCAGCCTATCCGGCGGCTCCCCGAGCCCGGTATCCAATCTGGTGGATGTCGAGCCGCTTCAGCACACCGTCTCCCAGACCTTTGAAGTCGGGTATAAAGGCCTGATCAGCGATAAAGTTCTCTTCGCGATTGACGGATATTATTCGATCAAAGAAAACTTCGTTGGCCCGCTGATCATGGAAACCCCGCTGGTGTTTGTGCCGACCCTCAACGCCGACCTGACCGGTGCGATTGCTTCGGGTATTGCCGGTAACGAAGCGGTGGCCCAGCAGTTTGCCGGTCTGGGACTGACCCCGCAGCAGGTGGCCGCGATTGTCACCGGTTTTGCCGCCGGCAGCCTGCCCAGCGCCTCCACTCCGATCGCCATTGTGGTGCCCGCCGAGAATGACCTCGGTGTCGGCCAGGTGCCGGAACTGATGCTGACCTACCGCAACTTCGGGAAGATCAAGTTCTGGGGGATCGATGCCAGCATGAACTATTTCCTTGATCAGAACACCAGCGTGTTCGGCAACGTTTCCTACGTCAGCGACGATTTCTTTGATAACGAGGAACTGGATGAAGCGAACAGCAATCTGGCGCTGGCCTTGAACGCCCCGACCCTGAAGATCAAGGGCGGCCTGAGCATCAACGTGCCTCGTGGCGCTTCCGCCAATGCCAGCATCCGCTACGTCAAGGGCTTCCCGGTGCTATCCGGTCCTTATGTCGGCGGCCTGCCCGCACCCTATGGCAACGGCCTGGGCGGCGTGGAAGATTACGTGATCTATGATCTGAACATCGGCTACGATCTTTCCCGCTGGTATAACGGCATGCGGATCGACCTGATCGGCCAGAATATTTTCGACAACCGTCACCGCGAATTTATTGGCGCCCCGAAAATCGGCCGTCTGGGTATGGCCCGCCTGACCTTGAATATGTAAGCGATGGCTGGCAGATTGTAATTAGAACATTGTCAGATTTTTTAACGGCAGGCCGGCAAAATCGCCGGCCTGCCGTTTTTGTTTATGAAAGGGAACGTCTTGAAACATGAGATCTTTACCTTAGCCTGGGCGCAAGCCTGGGCCGGGCAGTTGAACCGCAATCCACACTACCGCTCTGCCGCGCAAAAATGGGAGTGGCCGCTGATTTTGATTTTGGAGAAAGATCCGGCACACGGCCTGCCGGAAAACCGTGAAATTTATCTGGATCTCTGGCATGGCGAATGCCGGGAGGCGCGCCCGGCCGAGGGGAATGATTTGCAAGAGGCCCCCTACATCATCTCCGCCCCCCTGCCGGTCTGGCAGGAGATCCTCGCCGGGCAGGCCGATCCAATGATGGCCCTGACGCGCGGCCGGCTGAAATTGCGCAAGGGAAATCTGCTCAAACTGGCCCGCTATACCCAGGCTGCCAAGCAATTGTTGGCTTCCGCCGTTCAGGTTGAAACGGCATTCCCGGTCAATCTGCCGGCGGTTACTGCAACAGCACCCCCGCCGGAAATCGCTTCCGCTGCGTCCCACCGTTTCGCCACGACCTCTCCCGGAGGATTGCGCCAGGATATCCTGCCGATGCGGCTCTATCATAAAGCCAAAAAATTCGGGATCTGGAATCCACAGGATATCGATCTGCAGCGCGACCGGGAGGACTGGCAAAGCCTCAGCGATCTGGAGAAGGAAGTGCTGCTGCACCTGACGGCGCTCTTCCAGGGGGGCGAGGAAGCGGTGACCCTGGATTTGCTGCCCCTGATCATGGTGATCGCCAAAGAGAGGCGGATCGAGGAAGAGCTCTATCTGACCACCTTTCTGTGGGAAGAGGCTAAGCATACCGAGTTTTTTCGGCGTTTTCTGGATGAGGTGGCACGCAATCATAGCGATCTGACCCGCTTTCACGGTCCCGCCTATCAGCGTATTTTTTATGAAGCCCTGCCCGCAGCGATGAATGCCCTGCTGAATGATCCTTCGCCGGCGGCCCAGGCCCGCGCGTCGGCGACGTATAACATGATCGTGGAAGGCACCCTGGCGGAAACCGGCTACCATGCCTATTACGCCATGCTGGAGCGCAACGATCTCCTCCCGGGGCTGCGCGAAGGGATCACCTATCTGAAGCGCGATGAGTCGCGCCATATCGCCTATGGCATCTATCTACTGTCACGGTTGGTGGCGCGGGAACCGGCGCTGTGGGAAGTGCTGGAGAAGCATATGGCCATCATGCTGGAACACGCGCTCGCCACCATCACGGAGCTTTTCGATACCTACGAGGTGATCCCCTTCGGACTGAAGCTGGAAGATTTTATCGAATACGCTCTCGATCAGTTTAATAAGCGGATGAACCGGATCGAGAACGCCCGCTATCAGCGTCCGGAAGCAATCGATGCCCTGACAGAGGACGATTAATCCGGTTGGATTTATGGAGATTATTGGTTAAGTTTGGCCGCCTGGAAATCGCTGAAGAATCATTCAAATCTAAAAAAACGGGCATGCGTAATGAAACGTTCCCGAGAAAAAATACTGCTCAGTGTGCTGGCGATCCTGCTGCTGCTGATCGTGCTGCTGAGCCTCCTGGTTCGCTTTACCACTTTCCATCCGGCAGCGGTGCAGCCTCAACCGGTCACCGGCGCCGAGGGCGCTCCGCTGCTCCGGGCCGGCGATTCGCTGAAGGTGCTCTGCTTTAACGTGCAGTATATGGCCGGCAAGCACTATTTTTTCTGGTATGACTCTCCTGCCGGGCAGGGTGATGACACCCGCCCCTCGCCAGCGCATATCAGCGAAACCCTCCAGGCGGTGGCGCGAATTATTATTGATGAAGATCCCGATGTGGTGATCCTCCAGGAGATGAATGAAAACGACCAGCGAACCGACCGGGAAGATCAGCTGGCCCGGCTGCTGGCATTGCTCCCGGAAGCTTACCGCTGCCATACCTCCGCTTTCTACTGGAAGGCGGATTTTGTGCCCCATCCCCGTATTTGGGGGCCGGCGGGGATGAAGTTATCGACTATCTCCAAGTATCAGATCAGCGAAGCAACCCGCTATCAGCTTCCGCTCTTTCCGAAGGATGTCTTTACCCGCCAATTTTATTTCAAGCGGGCGGTGCTGGCAGCACGGCTGCCGGTGCAGGGGGGGAAGGATGTCTATGTGTTGAATACCCACCTGGATGCTTTTGCGAAGGGGAACGACATCATGACCCGCCAGGTGGAAAAGGTCGATGAAATCCTTTCCGCCCTGGACCGGGAAGGTTATCCCTGGGTGATTGGCGGGGATTTTAATATTATGCCGCCCGGTTTGAACCCGGAGCGTCTGCCGGATTATCAAAAGCCATATTACCGTGAGTTGACCGAATTGGCCCTGCTTTACGACCGCTACTCGGCCATTCCTGCCCGGGAGGAGTTGCAGGGGCCGAATTTCCGCGAGTGGTATACCCATAATGCCAACAATCCGCAGGTGACCGCACCGGATAAGACGATCGATTATTTTTTCTATTCCCGCAACCTGCAGCGACTGAACGCCTACGTACGCCAGCATGATACGCTGGAGATCTCCGATCACCTTCCGCTCATCGCCGTATTCAAACTGCCGGAAGCGACCGCTGCACCATAATCCATTTACCACGATTATGACAACTCTTACTTACCAAAGCGAAACCGGTGCCATCCAAAACCTGGTCTTAAAACATGCCCGCGATGCTTTCCGCAGTCAGGCGGCAGTCGATGAACAATGGCAGGGGCTGAATTATTGCGGCTGCCCGGATTTCGCCCGGGCGGAAGCCGAATATGAGCGCTTTGCCGCCCGATTGCGTGACAGCGGCATTACCCTGCACTACTTGCCGGCCGATGCCGCTACCGGCATGGATTCGCTCTATACCCGGGATGCCGCGGTGGTAAGCGACCGGGGCATCATTCTCTGCAACATGGGTAAAGCCGCCCGGCGCGGCGAGCCGGAGGCGCAAGAGAAGCTGTATCGCAGCCTGGGTCTGCCGATCTGCGGGAAGATCTGCGGCGAAGGCACGCTGGAGGGCGGTGATGTGGTCTGGTTAGATGAACGAACGATCGCGGTTGGTCGAGGCTATCGCACCAATGACGAGGGTATCCGCCAGTTGCGGGAATTGCTGAGCGATTGTATTGACGAGCTGGTCGTGGTACCGCTGCCCCATTGGCGGGGCCCTTCCGATGTGTTTCACCTGATGTCGATGATCAGTCCGCTCGACCGGGATCTGGCCCTGGTATATTCCCCGCTGCTGCCGGTGCCGTTCCGGGAAAAGCTGGTCGAGCGTGGTATCCGATTGGTGGAGGTTGCGGAGGACGAATTCGACAGTATGGGCGGCAATGTACTGGCGCTGTCTCCGCGCCGCTGTTTGATGCTGAGCGGCAATCCGCTGACCCGGGGGCGGCTGGAAGCCGTGGGGGTGGAAGTGCTGGAATATAGCGGACCGGAAATCAGCGCCAAAGGCTGCGGAGGGCCTACCTGCCTCACCCGGCCGCTGCTGCGAACGGTTTAAAGGAATCACCATATGCATAACATCATACTAACCGTGGGAAGCTGCTCCGGAGAGAGCGTGCTGACCACCCCCGGCGATATCCGGATCGGGGATAAACACCGCATCGAGCGTCACGAATTGCTGGGGGGCAGCGGTTTGAATTACGCGCTCCGTTTGCTCCGGGCCGGTTTTCCGGCCCTGCCCCTGTTGTCGGTCGGCGACGACCGCCTGGGGCATTTCATTCAGCAGGAACTGCTGCAGGCCTGTGCCGACGAGGCCTTTCCGGAGCCGCTGCGCCAACTGATCGCCCGGCAGGATTTTTTTAGCCGCCATATCGTCACTCCCCATACCACCATCATCGTGTCCAAAGATACCCGCACGATCTTTAGTGAAAAGATTCAGGGTGTGGCGTACTTCAAGCAACTGGTTGAGCGGCGCCTGACAGCGATTGGGGAGTTTCCGGAGCTCCGGGTGGGTGCCGTGATGATCGGCCATATTTACAGCGATCATCCGGATGTCTCCCCCGGGGCGGCCGGAGGGATCACCCGCAGCCTGATCGAAACCTATAGCGGCCGCGCACTGATCTACGCCAACCTCGGCGCCAGTCAGCTCTCGCTGGGTGCGGACTTCTGGGAGCCCTATCTGCCCATGGTGGATGTGTTTCAGCTTTCCCTCGGAGAGGTGCGCACTTTCTTCCGCAACCATCCGGCGGTACGCTCCCTGGCCGATATTATTCACTGGTTTCGCGAACGGCACATTACTGCCGTGATCACTCTCGATAAATTTGGTGCAATTGCCACCTACCGCGACGGTGCTGAAGGGGTGATCTTCGACTGGCCCTTCGATTTGGAGAGTGTGGTGGATTCTACCGGCGCCGGTGATGCCTTCGCCGCCGGTTTTACGGCTACGCTGTTCGAGCATCCCGGCGAACAATTTCCGGGATTCTTGCGGTCAATCCAGGCGGCCAGCATCTGGGGGGCCTATGCCTGTACCAGTCTGGGCGGGGCGCAGGATTGCCCCGATCGCGATACGCTGGCGCGCTTTAGTGCGAAAATCATCAACCGCAAATTTGCCCAGGTGGAAGTGAAAAATCTTACCGATGCAGATTTGATCTTGAAATTGCTGGATAAGGCGTATTGAAGGGATCAAGGGAAAAGGATGAAGGATAAAGGATGAAGGATGAAGGATAAGAATCAAGGGGAAAGGAGTGAGCGGTATGATTGCTTCGGATAATCATTACGACGTGATTGTAATCGGTTCCGGAATGGGGGCGTTGAGTTGCGCCAGTATTCTCAGCCAGCAATATCACAAAAAGGTGTTGGTGTTGGAACGCCATTTCAAGCTGGGAGGGTTTACCCATATCTTCAAACGCAAAGGCAAGTATGTATGGGATGTGGGACTGCATTATGTCGGCGGCATGGGAGCGGGAGAAATGTCCCGGGCGGTATTCGATTACGTGACCGGCGGCGGCGTGACCTGGCAAGAGATGCCCGATGTTTATGATGTGTTCGTCTATCCCGACCTGACCTTCAAAGCCCGTAAGGGCGGCCGGGAGATGAAGGCGGATCTGATCGCTCAATTCCCCGGGGAAGCCGCCGGGATCGAGCGCTATTTTAGCGATGTGATGAAGGTTGCCCGCTGGTTTGGCCGTCACTATATGGCACAGTCGCTGCCGGGCGTCCTCACCCCGTTGGGCGCCGCGCTGCGCTATCCCGGCCGGCGGCTGGCCCTGACCACCACCGGGGAATATCTCGATCGCCATCTGAGCGATCCCCGGCTGAAGGCGATCCTGGTCTCCCAATTGGGTGATTATGGGCTGCCCCCTTCCCAGAGCGCTTTTACGATTCATGCCATGATCGCCAGTCATTATTTTAAAGGAGGCTACTACCCGGTGGGAGGATCGAAAACTATCGCCGATAGTGTGGTGCCGCTGGTGGAGCAGCATGGGGGACAGTTGCTGGTCAACCACGAGGTGCAGGAGGTCCTCATTCAAAACGGCCGGGCGGTAGGGGTAAAGGTGCGGGAGATTAAAGGGGAGGAATATATCGAAAAAGAATATTTCGCCGATGCCGTCGTTTCCAATGCCGGCGCTTACCTGACCTATACCCGGCTGCTTCCGGCGGATTATCCGCTGTCATTCCGCCGGGAGGTCGAGACTTATACCCCCGGGGTTTCTACCGTCACGGCGTATCTAGGCTTCAAGGATGATCCGCGCACCCTCGGGCTGCAGGGGGAAAATTACTGGCTGTTTTCGTCTTATGACCATGACCGGATGTTCCGGGAACGTAACCGGCTGTGGGAGGGAAATGCTGTGGCGGCTTATCTATCCTTCCCCTCGCTGAAGAATCCCCTGGCCCGGGCAGCAACCGCGGAGATTATCGGGTTCCTGGATTACGATTTCTTTCGCCAATGGGCGGGAGAACCCTGGCAGAAACGTAGTGCGGATTATGAAGCGGTGAAGGAGCGGATCTGCGAGGCCCTGATCGACTTCTGCGAAGCGCGGCTGCCGGGGTTAAGATCCATGATCGACTACCGGGAACTTTCCACGCCCCTGAGCACAGAACACTTCACCGCGCACCGCGAGGGGAATGTTTACGGACTTCCGGCGATCCCGCAACGGTACCGTCATTCCTGGCTGGGCACCCGCACCCCGGTCAAAAATCTCTACCTAACCGGCGCCGATGCCGGGGTGCACGGCATTGTCGGCGCCTTGATGAGTGGTGTTTTTACAGCCGGCACCTTAATGGGCGCACCGCATCATATTATGAAAATTTTCGCAGCAGCCAGGAGGTTTAGGACTGACAGATCTTGAGGTTGGGCAGTGTTTTATCACGTAGGCTTCGACAATCCAAGTTCTTCAGTGGCAGTAGCAGTAGCAGTCAACTTCCTGCCACTGCCACTGTTACTCTCTCGATTATTAAAGCTTCGTTGATCGGACCGGTTGAACCGGAAGCGGTGTGTGTAAACGGGGAAAAAAATAAGCGGGGTTATGCCACAAAGAGATCAGGGCGCTCCTGATAACAGGATAACGGTCATTTAAGCCAGTCCTGACGCCTCGGTACGCGGATCTCGAACCGAAATTTGGACTTGGTGGTCATAACCCCGCTTCGATAAGCTATGAATGAATTTTACCGGTCGCAACCGCTAAAATTCATTCTGGCGGTTGTTGCCAACTTCACGAGCGGTTATTTTTTACCCATCATATTTTTCACCAGCCCGACGATTACCATCAATACGCCGCCGCCGACCCCGGAGGAGGCGATGTTGGCAATGATACTCCCGATGTCCATGGCTGATCCACCGCCCCCGCCCAGAATCCCAAGCATACCCAGCAGTTGTGCACCCAGGCCACCACCCAGGATGCCGACCACAGAATTCCAGAGCGTACCGAGATTATAGTTCTTCAGCAAACTACCGGCAACATTCCCGCCAACTGCACCACCGATCAAGCTGATTAATAATTCCATCTGTACTCCTCCAAATTTGGTTATAAAACCAGGATTTGAAAAAGTTACCACAAACAATCGATATAAGCAAAAATAGCGACTCTTTTTCGGATAGCCGGCAATTACGGTGGCTCGGAATTACCGGCATTAGTCAAATTTTTTCCCCAAGTGCATTTTTCCCTTGTAACTGATATTTTGATTTGTTATATTTTTCACATAGTAGTTGTGCGATCTTATTCATATCTATTGCAACATACCGCGGCTAAAGTGTGAGTGGGAAATTGGTCGAGGAAGTATTTGAGGAGAGGACATCCTTGCACTTGGATGAAGAGGCGGTATTTATACTGACAAATTTACCCTAGCTGTTTTACCTCTTTCAAGCCTCTACAATGTGGTGAGATGCACAGTGCCATTTAATATGTATTCCAGGGGCATGTGAATCTTCCAAGCGTTGTATTGTACCCTTTCCTGCTTCCCGCCATCTGAGTTTTTTATTAATCCATATTTCGGTTCAATGCCGGATACTGTCTTTAATGCATTCCTTTTCCGTGAAGGAGGTGATATACCATTATACTACCAGATCCTTTTATATCCTAACCCAAGGGCAGTGTATTCGGCACTGTACTAACAATTTAATTACCTTATCAAGTTGTATGGAGGGTTTACCATGATGAAAAAGTTAAACATCGTAATGGTCATAATGGCGCTCCTGGCGCTAAGCGGCGTCATGTTCTCACAGCTAAGTCCCAAAGCAGAATTGGGAAAGAAGATTTTCTTCGATGAAATTGCCAGTCCCGACGTCATGGCCTGTGCCACCTGCCACGCACCGCAAGTCGGTTTTACCGGCCCCATTGCCAGCATCAATGAAGCAGGCGCGGTAGTGCCCGGGGCCATTTCCGAGCGTACTGGCAACCGCAAGCCGCCCAGCGCGAGTTATGTAACGGTAGGGCCGTTGTTCGATTATGATCCGGATGAAGGCCTGTTTTTCGGCGGCACCTTCTGGGATGGCCGCGCCACCGGCTGGAAGCTGGGTAATCCGGCGGCCGATCAGGCCCTGGGGCCCTTCCTTAATCCGGTAGAGCATAACAATGCCGATCCCGCAGCGGTGCTGGAGCAGATCGCCAGCTCCCAATATGCCAACCTGTGGGAAATCGTGTGGGGAGAACCGCTCAAACACAACACTCCGGGAGAGATTGAACTGAACTACAACCGGGTAGGCTGGGCGATCGCCGAATATGAAGCATCCGTGGAGGTGAATCCCTATTCCTCCAAGTTCGATCACGTAATGGCGGGCCAGGCAACCTTTACCGCTCAGGAACAGGAAGGCTGGGATCTTTTTCAAGATGAAGAAAAAGCCAATTGTATCGCCTGCCATATGCCGCCTGATTTCACCGACTTCACCTATGATAACCTGGGGATCCCTCCAAATCCGGAGAATCCTTTCTACGGGATGGATCAGGTGCTCCTGGATGACGGTAGCCCGATCAACCTGCTGGGACCGAATTGGATCGACTACGGGCTGGCGGATTTTCTGACGAACCTGGCGACCAGCGATGACTGGCGAGACTTACCGTATACCACGGACCAGCTGAAATCCATGACCTCCGCGGAAATCATGGCGCTTGTGGATGAAAACAAAGGTAAGCATAAGGTCTCGACGCTGCGCAATGTCGATATGCGTCCCGATAACGGTTTCACCAAGGCTTACGGCCATAACGGCTACTTCAAGAGCCTGGAAGAGATCACCCATTTCTATAACACCCGGGATGTCGAACCCTGGCCGGCGCCGGAAGTGCCCGAAACTATCAACGATTCCGAACTCGGTGATCTTGGGTTGACACTCGAGGAGGAAGCGGCGATCGTAGCGTTTATGAAGACCCTGACCGACGGTTACCAGTACCTGCTGCTGGCCGACGAATCGGTGCGGTTCCAGTCGCTCTTGACGGCTTACGGCGATATGCACAGCAATGACATGATTGAGTTGAAGAAAGGCGAACCCGGCGATTTTTATGGCAATATCACTGCGCTGGGGAAGGTCGATATCCGCGAACGTAATACCATCCATGGCGAACTCACCTCCGCCGACCGCATCCGTCTGTTTGACGATGCCACCGTTACCGGAATCGTCAGCGATTATTATGAGAATGTCGAAGAAGTGGTGCTCCCGGATTTGGCGCCCTTCTCCTTTGGCAGCATCAATATCAGTGTCTCTGCGGATGATTACCTGGCGCTGCCTCCCGGCGATTACAAGACGGTTAAAGTGTATGAGCGTGCTACCCTGAAACTGGAAGCCGGGGTGTATAATATTGAGAAACTCTACCTGAACAAGTACTCGACCCTGGAAGTTGATGCCCAACTGGGTGCGGTGACGGTAAATATTTACGAGAATCTGGATGTCGTGCATGATGCCCAGGTGGTAATTGGCAACGGCACCTCGCGCGACCTGACCTTCAACATCTACGGCAGTGCCGACAGCAAGATCCGCGATGGCGCCACTATCCTGGGAAATATCGTGGCCCCGAATGCGACCGTCTACTTGCAGGATGCCGTCTACTTCAAGGGATCCATCTGTGCCAAGCGGATTGAAGTCTATGAAAATGTGGAACTTTACCACCATGGTATCGACGTGATGCCCCAAGCCGGCAAGGTGATCGCCCAGGGCGACGACGAGACGGAAGCGGAAAACGGGGCCATCAGCAATCTGCCCATGGAATACGCCCTGGATCAGAATTATCCCAACCCGTTCAACCCCACCACCACGGTGCGCTTTGCCCTGCCGGAAGCGTCCAACGTGACCCTGAGTATCTACAATATCCTGGGGCAGGAAGTCTATAACCTGGTGCGGGGCAATCTGGAAGCCGGTTTCCATACTTTCCAGTGGAACGCCACCGATCAGTACGGCGCGCGGGTTACCAGCGGTATTTACATCTACCGTTTACAGGCCGGCAATTTTGTGCAAACTCGCAAGATGCTGCTGGTCAAGTAGTATTGTATGATCCAAACTGCGGATCATACAATACTATTTTAAACTGAGCCTGTATGATGCAGTTTGGTGTATGTTTCAAAAAAAAGCGCTCCCTTTCGGGGGCGCTTTTTTTATGGAAGGCTCAAGGTTGAACTAAAAGAATTGCACACAGATTGCACAGATTAAACAGATCAATTTGTTGAGATTTGTGAGAACTATGGCCGGAAATATATCATCAGAGATTCCCGGCGTTCGCAAGGAATCTCTGAGTACTCTTTACCGCTGCATTTTTCCCTTGTAATTGATATTTTGATTTGTTAAATTTTTCACGTGACAGCTATATCTTCGACTTTCAGCTGTATCACACCGCGGCTAAACCTTGAGTGGGCATTTAGTCGAGGGAGTATTTGAGGAGAGGACATTCTTGCACGTGGATTAAGAATCCGGTTTTTCTACTTTCGAATCTAGTGATGCTTTTTGCCGCTTGGCGAACCTCTACGATGCTGTGAGACGCACAGAGTTCTTTGAGATGTATTCCAATGTTTTGTGAATACCTCAAAACTGTACTGTGCCCTTTCCTGCTTCCCTCCATTTGAATTATTAATCCCATGCACCGGCATGAATGCCGGACGTTAATTTTTATGTATCTTTCCCGCAAAGGAGGTGATATACACCCATACGACCACGTATTTTTATTACCTAATCCAAAGGCAGTGTGCTAGACACTGCAGTAATCATTTTACTACCTTTACCAGATGTATCGGAGGACTTACCATGATGAAAAAGCTAAACATCTTGCTGGTAGTGGTGGCGCTCCTGGCACTGGGCAGCACAATGATCGCACAAGATCTTTGGCCTGCACCCGCCGGGGCTGATGAACTGGGCAAGAAGATCTTCTTCGAGAATATCGCCAGTCCCGATCGCATCGCCTGCGCCACCTGCCATGCGCCGCGAACCGGTTTTACCGGCCCCATTGCTGGGATCAACAAAAAAGGCGCGGTATATCCCGGGGCCATTCCCCAGCGTTTCGGCAACCGTAAGCCGCCCAGCGCAAATTATGTGACGGTAGGACCGCTGTTCGATTACGATCCGGTCGAAGGCCTGTTCTTCGGTGGCACCTTCTGGGATGGCCGCGCAACCGGCTGGAAGCTGGGCAATCCGGCGGCCGATCAGGCTCAGGGCCCCTTCCTCAACCCGGTGGAACATAACAATGCCGGTCCCGCAGCAGTGTTGGCACAAATCGCCAAGTCCAAAAAAATGTCCAGATTGTGGGAATCGGTGTGGGGCGAACCAATCAGCTATAGCACACCTGAGGAAGTTAATCTAAACTACGACCGGGTGGGCGTGTCGATTGCCGCTTATGAAGCATCCGAGGAAGTGAATCCCTATACCTCTAAGTTTGATTACGTGATGGCGGGCCAGGCGACCTTTACCGCCCAGGAACAGGAAGGCTGGGATCTTTTTCAAGATGAAGAAAAAGCCAATTGTATCGCCTGCCATATGCCGCCTGATTTCACCGACTTTACCTATGACAACCTGGGCATTCCCCCCAATCCGGACAACCCATTTTACAAGATGGATCAGGTCTTCCTGGATGACGGCAGCCCAATCAACCCGCTGGGACCGAATTGGATCGACTACGGTCTGGCGGAATTTCTGACGAAATTGGCGACCAGCGATGACTGGAGAGACTTGCCGTATACCACGGACCAACTGAAATCCATGACCTCAGCTGAAATTATGTTGCTTGTAGATGAAAATAAAGGCAAGCACAAAGTCTCGACGCTGCGCAATGTCGACATGCGCCCCGGCAACGGCTTCACCAAGGCCTACGGCCATAACGGCTATTTCAAGAGCCTGGAAGAGATCACCCATTTCTACAATACCCGGGATGTTGAGCCCTGGCCGGCGCCGGAAGTGCCTGAAACTATCAACGACTCCGAACTGGGAGATCTGGGGTTGACGCTCCAGGAGGAAAGGGCGATCGTGGCGTTTATGAAGACCCTGACCGACGGCTATGTGCCGACCGCCGCACCGGCAGCCCTGCCGGCCGGCAAAGGGTTGGCGCTGAAAGTTACCGGCCCCAATCCCTTCAATCCGTCGACTCATTTCGACTATACCCTGATGGAAGCCGCCGATGTACGCCTGGAAGTATATAATGTGCTCGGCCAAAAAGTGGCGACCCTGGCCAGCGGCCATCATGCCCCGGGAGTCTACCGCGCCGATTTTAGCGCCAGAGACCTCCCCAGCGGCATCTACCTGATGCTGCTGCAAAACGGCCGGGAAAAAGTAACCGCCAAGGTGACGTTGATTAAGTAATCTTGTCTGATCCAAACTGCGGATCATGCAAGATTACGTCGAGACGAAATTGTATGACGTCGTTTGGTAAGTATCGTTATCAAAAAGGCGATCCCGATTTGGGGTCGCCTTTTTGATGGAGTGTGCAAGTTTGGACGGAATGACTTGCACACAGATCATTCCTAAGCTGATAAACTAAATTTACTCCTCCCGAAACCGCACCGCCTCCCACAACGCCTCCCGGTTTGCCGGCCAGATATCCCCGAACGTCGCCCGCCGGGGTAACTCCAAGGTGATGACCGGAATTTGCTTTTCCACCCCGGCATAAGTGCCGAAGGAGCCGGGGGTGGGATAGCCGATATCCGCCTTGACCGGATAGCCGTTATGCCGCGCCATAGCCTCGGCCAGCGCCTGACCCGGCCCGTCGTAATTGACCACTTCCAGCGGCGTATGTACGGAGACAATTTTACGCGGATGGTATTTATCCAACAGCGCCATCACCGCCCGGGTTTCCGGCTCCGAGGCGGGGGAGGGGCCATGATAATTCTGCCGGGAGCCGTCGTACGGCTGCCAGTTGGCAGTGGGGAAATTGCGGTTGACATCCACCCGGCCTGCATTGCTGCGGGTGCC
Source organism: Calditrichia bacterium (assembly GCA_020635015.1). Lineage (GTDB taxonomy): Bacteria > Calditrichota > Calditrichia > RBG-13-44-9 > J075 > JACKAP01. The sequence goes on from JACKAP010000008.1 coordinate 36,284, forward strand.
GGCCACCAGGCCGTCGGGGTTGACCACCGGCACCAGGATCACCCGCGCATCCGCCGGCAATTGCTCCCGATAAAGATACTCGGCAAAGCGGAACACCAGCTCCGCCCCCAGGCGTTCGTTGCCGTGGAAACCTCCGAAGATGACCGTCACATCCTCGCCGCTGCCCAGTTCCAACAGGTAAATGTCCCGCTGCTGCACCGATTTATCCCAGACCGTCCAGGGCAGATCGCTCTCCGCCACTTCCCGAAAAAGCGCCTGGCCCTGCGGCGACAATTCTCCGGCGGTTTTCGATTTGAAAAGACTGCTGCACTGAACAGTGATGAGGGTCAGCAGGACCAAGAGGGTTGCGTTGCGCAGGCGGGAAAAACTTCCAATCATGATGCCATCCCTGTTCTTTTGGGTATATGTGTGGAAAATTGCCGAAAAGCGCTTACATCTTACCTACAGCCACAGAGACACAGAGATCACAGAGGTAGTTGTCAGTTATCAGTTTTCAGTTGTCAGTTCTCTGTGGGCTCTGTGTCTCTGTGGCTATTATGTTTGATATTTTACAAATTATTCTTTCAGCGATCCTAATCACTGAAAACTGACAACTGATCACTGAAAACTACCCAATCGTCTCAAACAACCGCTTCACAATATCCATCGTATTCACCCCTTCCGCTTCGGCGTTGAAGTTGGTGACGATGCGGTGGCGCAGCACTGGAATGGCGCAAGCCCGCACATCTTCTTCCTGGGGAGTGAAGCGGCCCTGCAGGGCGGCGCGGGTTTTGGCGCCCAGGATGAGATATTGCGAGGCCCGGGGACCGGCGCCCCAGTTAATCCAATCCTTGACAAACTGCGGGGATCCGGCATAATTGGGGCGGCTCAGATTGGCCAGCTTGACGGCATATTCGATCACATTATCCGCCACCGCCATCTTGCGCAGCACATTCTGGCAGGCGATGATCTGCTGGGAATCGAGCACTTTCTCCAATTGGGGTGCGTAATCACCGGTGGTCGCCTTGACGATCTTCACTTCGTCTTCAAAAGTCGGATAGTCAATCCATAAATTGAACATGAAGCGGTCGAGCTGCGCTTCCGGCAGGGGATAGGTGCCTTCCTGCTCGATCGGGTTCTGGGTGGCCAGCACAAAGAAGGGGGCATCCAGATGCATATCGGCGCCGGCGGCGGTCACTTTATGTTCCTGCATCGCTTCCAGCAGGGCCGCCTGGGTTTTGGGCGGGGTGCGGTTGATCTCATCGGCCAGCACGATATTGGCGAAGATCGGCCCCTTGATGAAACGGAAGGCTTTTTTCCCGCTGCTGCGGTCCTCTTCGATGATCTCCGTGCCGGTGATGTCCGAAGGCATCAGGTCCGGGGTAAACTGGATGCGGTTGAATTTCAGATCGAGCACATTGGCCAGGGTATTGATCAGCAGGGTTTTGGCCAGCCCGGGCACGCCGATCAGCAGGCAATGCCCGCGGGAGAACAGCGAGATCAACAACTGTTCGATGATCTCTTCCTGACCGATCACCACCTTGTGAATTTCCTGAACGATTTTCCGGTTGATGTCGGCAAAATTTTCCAGCAGCGCCACTTCTTGATCGTTGATGTCCTGAGGTTCCTTCATAGTATCCTTTTCTGCAATTAAGATGATCGAAGTTGATTATAAACAATGCCGGTTGGCGAGTCAAATTATATTTCATTTTTGAAGATTATTTATCGCGGTAAGATTCGTTTAGTTCCCTATCTTACGCCTATGAAAGCAAAATTAATTGTTCACGGCGGGGCCTGGAATATTCCCGAGTCCCTGGAAGCGGCGCATCTGGCCGGGGTGCGCCGGGCAGCGCAGGAAGCCGGCGCGCTGCTGGCGCAGGGAGCCAGCGCTCTGGATACGGTGGAGGCGGCGGTCAACATCCTGGAGGCCGACTCCACTTTTGATGCCGGTCGGGGGGCTTTCCTCAACGAGCGAGGCGAGATCGAACTGGATGCTATGATCATGGATGGGCGCGATCTGCGCTTCGGGGCAGTGGCGGCAGTGCAGAATATTCTCCATCCGGTCAGCCTGGCCCGGCGGGTGATGGCGCATACCGAGCATTGCTTCCTGGTGGGCGGCGGTGCCCAGGACTTTGCCCGGAAGGCCGGTATTGCAGAGGTCGATCCCCGCGAATTGCTCACCGAACGGGAGCGGGTTTACTACGAGCAGATCCGTCATGATCCGGATTTCCATACTCGCCTGCCCTTCGACGACCATCCGATGGATACGGTTGGCGCGGTGGCGCTGGACGGTGCCGGCAATCTGGCAGCGGCGACTTCCACCGGGGGCACCCCGCGCAAGCTGGCCGGGCGGGTGGGCGATTCGCCGGTGGTCGGCGCCGGGGCCTATGCCGATAATCACTGCGGCGCGGTTTCCGCCACCGGCTGGGGAGAGTCGATCCTGAAAGTGCTGCTGAGCAAGACGGTGTGCGATCTGATGGCGACTCACAGTGCGTCAGAAGCCGCCCGGCAGGGCATCGAACGGCTCGCCCGCCGGGTCAACGGGCTGGGCGGGGTGATCGGCATCGACCGGCATGGCGAATATGCCTTTGCCTACAATACGCCTAAAATGGCCTTCGCCTACCTGCGTGCGCCGGGTGAAGTAGTGGTATCGATCAAACGATGAAAAGGGGATGGGTTAATGAATTGATGGGTTAATGGGTTAATGAGTAAAGGAGTCGATGGGAGTGGTGCGTGCGTAAGGGTGAGTCGCGACTCGTCCCGGCATCCGTATTTCCCCATATACCCATTCACCTATTCACTCATTCACAAATCTACAGAAACGGCTCCTTGCGCCGGCTTCTCGTCCAAAATCAAATCCCGCCGCGCTCGTCGGTTTCAAATTTCGGACAACTGTCTTCCAGGGAGACGTTAATATTGCGCAGGCTGCAACGGTGATAAAAATCGTCTTCATCGGCGCTGGTTTTGCCGGTGTTGATGAAGGCCAGGCGGTGTTTGCAGAACTGGCAAGTGCGGGGGAATTGGCCCGAGGCCGTTTTGCCGCCGAGTGCGCTGGCGGCGGAAAGCTTGCGCATCAGGTAGGTGATCGAGTCAAAATTGAGGGCGATTGCCTGCAACATATTGCGGATCCGCAGCAACATATAAGCTTGTAAAATTAGCAGCACTGCGATAACGACCAGTAAAAAGTTGACCAAGTTGCTATCGATGGCCAGATCCTGCATGGGGTGCCTCCTGGATTACTTACAAAAAATTGTATCTGGTTCGGGAATATTTTCAGTTTTTCCAATTATCATCGGAACTGCGCTACCAAACATTAGCTGATTTTAGTGCAGGAACGGCAGTCCGATGCCCAGGCCGCCCCGTAGAAAAAATCCGGTCATATCAAAGGATGAATCGCTGATAAAATCGCGTTTTTCCGGATTCTCCAGACTGCTCACCTTCCCGTCGATCTGCCCAAAATTACCGAATTGCACCCCGCCTTCCCCCCATAACTGCAAATAATTTGACAAACGGTAATTCAATCCGGCACTCAGCACGCCGGTAAGGGTGTTGCTGTTGAACTCTCCTTTTGAATCGCTGAGATAATCGCTGTTGGTGGAGAAGGTCAGCGAATTGGCGTTCAGCACCAGCAGACCGACTCCCAGCCCGATATACTTGTTCAGCCGCCGCCACGAATTATAATTAAAATAATAGTGCATATTGAGAACAAAATCAAACATCTCGACTTCTCTTTCATAATTAAATATCCAGCCGTCACCCTGGTAGGAAGTAGTGACCTGCTCCTGGTAGAGGAAGAAGTTCACATTGAAGAAGTAATCCTCACCTGCATGGTATTCAAACTGCCCTCCAAAGATCGGTTCGCCATCGAACTTGCCGGCGTCCGGTACCGGGGCCTGCAGAAAGATCCGGGCATTATCCATATCCTGATCGATCTTGGCATTGACATCGGCCATGCGCGGTATGTAATAGCCGTAGTAGGGTTTCAATATTACATTTTGGCCGTTCAGGGAAACGGCGCACCCGATCAGAATCATACCGGTAATCATTTGCTGTATTCGTCGTTTCAAACTTTGCTCCTTATGCGTATCTACCCCTCTATCCATTCACTCAATTCTATATTACGCCGGCTGCCGGGGATGTTTCCGGAATGCTTTATTTTTTTTGAGTTAGAAAAAATAAAGGTTGTTTCTGGATTTTTTTTGCTTATAATATCCCCGAAAAATACGATTGAATTTAAGCAAATAAACCGATAAACCGTGGTTTAGGAAACTCTTTAAGCAAAGTGGCTTTAAATCATAAGTGTAATTAGCCCGGGAGCGTGTCTATGGAATTCCCTGATCGTATGAGCCACAAGGTGGTCAGCAAAAACGACGTGATGTTCGAAGAAATCTGCGAACTCCTGGAACTGGATGCCGAACAAGTTGACTACCTGGTTTATGAAGATTTTGATGAAGTCGATTACAGCATGTACGAAGATTTCGATGATGGAGACGTGGGTACCGATAACTGGACGCCGGAAACCCGGGTAATCGAGGTCTATTTTCTCGACGGTACCAAGGAAGAAGTGGAGATCGAACTCGATTCCGAAATGGATGAAACCATCAAACGGCTGTTGGGAGATCTGTAGGGTCGCCCTTCAGCAGCAGTGGCGGTTTGCCCCGGTAGAACCGGGTTTGTGTCAGTTGCCGTTATCCCGCTTTCCAGCACTCACCATCGTAAAATGTCATCCCTGGCCGATTATCCTCGCTTTTGCGGGGATTTTTGTTGCTGTTTGTAATAGCTCCGCCCACGAAATACACGAACGATTCGAAACAAAAAACGATGGTATGGCGGCACTGCTTTATCCTGAAGAAAGCGATGCAAAAAAATCTTTATAAGCATCTTCGTGTGTTTCGTGGGCTGACTAAAAACCTCACTTCTTCACATTCGCCAACACCGATTCTACCGGCAGCAGCGCAATCTCGATGCGGCGGTTTTTGCTTCGCCCGGCTTTGGTTTTGTTGCTGGCGACCGGATGATACTCCGATAAACCCACCGCCTGAAGCTTCTCCGGCGCAATTCCGACTTTCTCCTGGAGGAATTTAACCACATGGGTCGCCCGCGCCGCCGACAGTTCCCAGTTGCTGGGGAATTCATCCTGCAGCCGGGGATGGATCGGCACATTGTCGGTGTGCCCTTCCACCCGGATGATCTTATCCTCGATCTTGTTGATGATGTTACCGACCCGCTCCAGTACTTTCAATCCTTCCGGGGTAATCTCCGCCTTTCCGGAGGGGAAGAGGATCTTGTCCACCATGCTGACCGAAAGCCGGTCGGCCATTTGGGTAATCTCCACCTGCTTTTGCTCGATCTCATCCTTCATCTCTTCCAGAAGCTTGTCCTGGGTTTCTTTCAGGCGGTTGATCTCCGCTTCTTTTTCCTGGGATATTTCAGCCAGCTTGGTTTCGTACTGACTGGATACTTCTGCGATGCGGGCCTTCAGGCTTTCTACTTCAAAGGCCAGTTCACTGTTGGTGCCCTGCAGCTCTTCAAGCTGCGCCAGGGCTTTCCGGTGTTCATTGTAATAATAACCGCCGGTGCCCGCGACTGCAATCAGCAGGATCGCTAAAATCGTTGCCAGTGCTTTCATATGTTCTCCAGATCTGATTGTGCTAAAATGAATTTGATACCAGATAAAATTATCAAAAAGCCTCTGAATAAGCAAGTTTGATTTGGGCAAAAATCGCTGTACTTTGTGCCGATAATATGCGAATGTCTGGAGACGCTTATGGCGAAAAGTAGGATGAGTACGCTGCCGGTGATTGGGATTACGACCTATGGGCGAAATACCAAAGGGCGTTTTCATTTGCCGGGGGATTATGTTGATGCGGTACGGGCAGGGGGCGGCTTGCCGGTGCTGTTGCCGCCCGGGGAGGCGCATATCGGCGATATCCTGAGAGTGATCGACGGCCTGATTTTGGCCGGTGGAGAGGATATCGATCCCCGGCTGTATAAGGGAATGCCGCATCCGTCGATCGAACGCGTCGATCCGGAACGTGATGCCTTCGAGCTGGCCCTGGCCCGGGCGGTGCTGGAGGGCGACCTACCGGTGCTGGGGATCTGCCGGGGCCACCAAATGCTGAATGTCGCTACCGGCGGGGATCTGATTCCCCATCTGCCGGAGTGGCAGCGCAACGGGGTGGTGCACCGTGGGGATCAAGAGCGGGAAGTGATTCATCCGGTGCAGGTTGAACCGGGAACCCGTCTGGCAGAAATTCTCGGGGTTGCGGAAGTGCCGACCGTTTCGCTGCATCACCAGGGAATGGGTAAAATCAGCCCGGAATGGCAACCCTGCGCCTACGCCCCGGACGGGCTGGTGGAGGCCCAGGAACACCGCCATCATCCCTGGATGATCGCGGTGCAGTGGCATCCGGAAATGGCCTACCGCGAGCCGGCCCAAATACGGATTTTTCAGGCGCTCGTCTCGGCCGCACTGGTGCGGAAAAAAGGCTGAATGGTACGCAGATTTCTTGGCGCGGCCGTAGGCCGCGCCAAGAAATCTGTGTGCCAATATTAAAAAAGGTGGGTTGGGGAATGTGATGCGATGCAACATTCGGATGGCAATTTTTTACGATCGTTAATCAAGTGCCAGACGACACTTATCTCCTTCGTGGCAGGATCTCCCTCCTACCCGTGCGCCTCGCGTGGCAATTCGGGCAGGAGGGGATCATGCCTTTTTTTACATATCGCTAATCTAACTCAGACAGAGAAGATAATCAATCCCCGGCGCCGTCAAATTGATGAAGATCAATCCCGGCAGTTAAACCCGCTGCTACTTGACTTTTTCGGTCGATAGGCCTAACTTGCCAGGCACGACAAATGAAATCTTCAATAGATTGACTTTTGCAACGCAGGTGATTATGTCCACGACGACCAGCATTACTCCACTGCGCCTGATAACCCTCTATGAGGTTAGCCGGCAAATCAACTCCCAACTTAATCTGGATAAACTGCTGGATGAAATTATGGACCAGGCCATTGCCCTGCTGCGGGCGGAAAAGGGGTTGGTCCTGCTCCGGGAAGCGGAAGGCGGAGAGTTGGGGGTGAAGGTTGCCCGTCAGATGGACCGGCAGAACCTGATCGACGCAGTGGCGATGAGCCGCAGCGTCATCGAACGGGTGGAAAAAGAGGGGGAGCCGGTGCTGCTGCAGAAAGTGCCTGACATCCCCGGGGAGGATGCCACCAAGAGCATGGTGATGTTTAAGCTCAAATCGATCATCTGCGTGCCCCTGAAGGCGAAGGATCAGCTGATCGGTGCTATCTATCTGGATACCACCGACAAAGCGTGTTTCTTTAAAGATGCCGATCTGGAATTCCTGGAGGCTTTTGCCAATCTGGCCTGCATCGCCATTGAAAATGCCCGCAGCTATCAGGAAATCGAGCATCTGAACGCCAACCTCGAACAGAAGGTGGCGCAGCGTACCCGGGAACTACAGGAAAAAAATGCCCAACTGACCGACGCCAATCAGAAGCTGCGTGACACCCAGATGCAGTTGATCCGCTCGGAAAAAATGGCCTCCCTGGGCAATCTGGCGGCAGGGGTGGCGCACGAGATCAACAATCCCCTCGGTTCACTCAACGGCAATATGGATGTCTTTGTGCGCAGCTTTGATGCGATACGCAAAGGGCTGGAGAGCGATGATCCCGAGGCGCGGAAAAAAGCCTATAAGGCAGCGCTTAATCTGGAGAACCTCTCCCGGGTGAGCAAGACCGCCTGCGAACGCATCTCCCATATCGTTCGCGCCCTGCGCAATTTTGCGCGTCTTGATGAGGAAGAATTCAAACAGGTTGACCTCCACGAAGGGCTGGAGAGCACCCTGGTGCTGTTGGAAAATCGGTATCGCGACCGGATCGAGATCATTAAAGAGTACGGAGAACTGCCGCAGATCTTCTGCCAGGCAGCCCAGATCAACCAGGTATTTATGAACCTCCTGCTCAATGCCTGTGAAGCGATCCTGGAAACCGGCAAGATCTATATTCGCACCGCAATGTCTGGCAATGAGATCAACGTCAGCTTCCGCGACACCGGCGTGGGGATTGCTCCGGAACAACTTGCGAAAATCTACGATCCCGGCTATACCACCAAAGGAGTGCGGGTGGGGGTAGGGCTGGGACTGGCGATCTGCTATAAAATTATGGAAGAGCACGGCGGCAGGATCGTGGCAGAAAGTCGGGTAGGGGAGGGCAGTACCTTCACCCTGACCCTACCGCTTTAAGCTTGATCGGCCAACAATACATTCAACTCTTTTATCACCGACTCCAAGCTCGGATAGCGCTGTTTGCGCTCCTTCTCGAGCATTTTAGCCAGCATTGCTTCCAGTTCCGGCGATATATCCGCTTTCAGGCTGCCGGCTTTGGGTGGGATTTCGTGCACGATGGCATAGATATAAGCCGCTTCGTTGGTGGCGGTATAGGGCAGCCTGTCGGTGAACATTTCGTAAAAGACCATTCCCAGTGAATAGATATCTGCGCGATGGTCCGCCTCCAGGCCGGCCACCTGCTCCGGCGACATATAGGCCAGGGTGCCCATGGTGCTCCCGGTGCGGGTAAGTTTGGAATCCTTTTCCTTCAGGATCTTGGCCAGCCCGAAGTCGGTGAGCTTTGCGATGCCGGAACGATCGATCATGATGTTGTCCGGCTTGATGTCGCGGTGGATAATATTGTTCTGGTGGGCGCAATCTAAGCCCCGGGCGATCTGCAACGCCAGGGCGAGTTTCTCCGGCAATGTGGCCGCACCCTGCCGATTCCATTCGCTCAGCGTCGGACCGTCGATAAATTCCATCACGATAAAGGGAATGCCGTGCGCTTCGTCGATCTCGTAAATCGTGGCAATATTAGGATGGTTCAGTGCCGAGGCGGCCCGCGCTTCCAGGAAAAAACGCTTGCGGAATTCCGCCTCCCGGAGCATCTCGAAAGAGAGTGTCTTCAGAGCGACCGTGCGCTCCAGGCGAATGTCACGGGCCTTAAAAACCGTGCCCATACCGCCCCGTCCCAACTCTTCCAGGATCTGGTAATGGCTCATCATCTTTCCGGGAAGCGTGTTTTGCTCAAGGTCCGGCGACGGTAAGTTCAGCCCCCTGGCCGGCACGGCTGCATTCCGGTATACCGAGTCTTTGAACAGCTCTTCCTTTTCCCGCCGCAGCCATTTCTCGAAGAAGTAATTGGCAATACAGATACGCTCCCCGTCGCTGCAGAGGTAACCGAGTTGAATCAGGCTGTGCAGCGATTTGGCCAGATTCTCCTGTTGAATGGCGGTTTTGTGCGCCAACTCCCCGGAGGTGATATGCGCCTGCTCCAGCACAAACCAAATGATGAGCTTCTCATTGTTGTCGAGATAGTCGAAGTCGACCGCAAAAAAGTGCGAGACCATGTCATCGTTGCTGATATCCTGGATCACCGTTTCCAGATCGCCGCTTTCGAAAAGGCGTTTGCAGAGCAGTTGCACCAGGTAGGGATGGCGGTTGGTGCGTTGCAGGATTTCGGCGGCAGCCGGTTCATCAAACTGGCCCTGGCGGATCAGGGCGCGGGCATCATCTTCCCAAAAGCAGCCCAGATAGAGCGGAGGGATGAAGCCGTGCAAAAACGGCGAGGTATCCGGGGTAGCGCTCTCTTCCAGGCGCATCAGGCGCTTGGTGGCGCAGATAATTGTGCGGATGTTTTCCCCTTGCTGAAAGATCCGGCGTAACCGGGGCATCACTTCCGGATTCTGTTTTTCCACCGCAATCAACTCTTCACATTCGTCGCAGAGCAGCAGCAGGGTGCGGTTATGCTGGCGGGCGCTTTTAAGCAGCGTGCGCAGGATTTCTACCAGGCTTTTGTCCTCCAAATCATCAACCGCAATCCCCAGCGGCAGGAAGCGTTCTCCGGCATCTTCGATGCTTTCCAGCAGCGATTCGGTGAGGCCTTCCAGGTCGCCGGCCCCCTGCATGTTCCAGAACAGGCTGACATAGCGGGTGGCATATTCCCCCTGGGAGGAGAGATATTCGATTTGCTTCAGCAAAGACGTTTTGCCCATTCGGCGGGTACCGGTAATCCAGAGATAGCTATGGCTGCCGTCCAGGATTTCGCCGAGCATTTTCCGCCGCCCGAAGAAAGCTTCGCCCCGTACCCAATTGCCGGCGATGAAGGGATTTTTCATACATCCTCGCTTTCGAGAACTTTCGCTTTGGCCCGCTCCACATCCTCCGCCGTGATCACCCTCCGCCGTGCTTCGATGACATGGCTGATGATATTCACGCAGAATTTTTGAATACGATACGGCACATTATCGCTATATTCAATGATTTTGTCAACCGCTGCCGCTTCGTAGCGGAAGATGCCTTTGACCGGTTGACGGATTAATGCCTCCGCAGCCTGCCGGTCAATGCTGTCCACCGGAATTTCCTCAAAAAAATTATACCAGGGGCTGCCTTCGCTCTCCCAGCGTTTGCGGATGAAACTGCCGGACATCACCGCCACCAGGTGCTCTGCAAATGTTTTCATGAAGATGCTGCGCAGCTTCTGGTTGGCCCGTTCGCTGTAGGCGTTGAGTTCATCCACCTCATCGATCAGCATGACCAGCTTCAGGCGTTTGCTGCTCAGCGGTTTCAGGAGCGCCAGGATCTGCTTGATATCCGCGCTGAAATCCCGCGCACTGTAATCGCTGTCGCCGGATTTGATGCGCAGGCCCTCCGGCAGCCGAATATGGGATTCGCATCCATCGACGATATCGTGCATCATCACCGCAAAAAACCGCTGCTCCGGGGTGCCCTGCAGATCGATATATACCGGCACAAAAAAATATTCCCGGTCCGGCGTTTGCTCCAGATGTTGCTTGAGCTGATGCAGCAATGACGTCTTGCCGATGCGCCGGGGGCCGTAGATCATCAGGCTGTTGTTGTGCAGGGTATTGACGATTTTATGAAGCAGCTGTTCCCGGCCGAAAAACATCTTGGGATTGCGCACCGGCGCGCCGGCGATGTAGGGATTATAGCGGTTCACAAAAGCGATGCGGCGTTTGATCAGGAGGTTGGCTGCCAGTGCCCCCGCCAGCAACACCAGCAGGGTGACGATGCTGTAGTAAAATACGGGCGTCTGATAATAGGGCGGCTTACGGAGCACCGTCAGGGGGAAGGCGGCACTATGGCGCAGCGCATCGACATCGTAGGCGGTAATGATGATGCGGTTCTCGCCCATCTGCAGCGGCATGCGCTCCCGGAATTGGAACTGCGTACTCTGCTCCGGCGAGGGAGGACGGCGCTGCAGGGGGTCGCCCTTCGCGTCGCGGTAGACTTCTCCATTGAGGGTGAATTCGTAATAGTCGATTCCCTGATCGTCTCCCAGGGAACCGCTTACCCAGATTGAATCATGCCGGGTCTCTGACTGCTCGCTGGAAAACAGCACCACCGGGGCCACGGTAACACGTACGGTATCCGGCTCCAGGGGGTCCGGGAGTTCAATGCCGGCTTGTTCGATCTCCAATTCAGTGCGGCGCAGCCAGCCGTCGACGCCGCGGTACTGAGGCTCGCTGCGGGCCACCTCGCTGAAGCTGCGATAAGCTGACTGGTAATTGCCGCTGAGAAATTGAGCCAGTCCTTCATCGAACAAACGATTGGCGGCAGCGGTGTTGCGATTATCCGCTGTTTCCTGCCGTCCTTCAGCCAACTGCTGCATCAGGCGTTCTACGATCATGCTGCTGGCATTTTCCGGAGATAGAGATCTGATTTCCCGGACAATCCCGCGGGCCCGCGGGAAATCATCCTGTGCCAGCGCATCCGCCAGAGCGTTCCAGCTTGCGGTGAGGACGGCGGCATCACCAGCTGTGCCGGGAGCTTCGGCAATTGAGTGGTGTAGGGCTGCCAGGCTGTCGCTGGCGGTCTGGATGCGCTGTAAAATTCCCTGATATTTGAGCAGCGTACTATAAAATTCGGTTTTTTTCACCGTTCCCCAGGAAAGCGATTTGGAGAAATTGGCTTCTGCCTTCTCAAAATCACCCTGGTTATAATAAGCAACTCCCAGCCAGTAAAAAGGCACATAGTTGACCAGTTGCAGGGCATAGGTCTCCGCCTCGAATTGCGGCGCCGGCTTGCGCTGCAGCGCTTTCTCCAGTTCTGGCACTGCCCGTGACCAGTCGCTGGCGGCAATCGCCTCCTGGGCATTGGTGTAGTAGGTATACCACTGCTCCTGGGAGCGCGCGGTTACGGCGAGCAGCAGTGCGATGACACAGAAAATGCTGGATATGTGGCTTCGTCGCTCCATGCGCTAGGTCCCTCAAAACACATAAATGGTCGTCCCCACCAGGGTTATCGCTTTGGAGGTAACATCCATAGCGCCGTCCAGGCGAAGCTTATCTCCCCAGAAGAAACCCAGGCCGGCGGTGGCGTGATGATATCCTTTCTCCTCCGGAAAAAGCGGCTGGAACGCTGCCTGGCCTTCCCGGGCGTGGGCGATATGTCCGGGATCGTAATAATAACCGATTCGCAGCGGCAGCCGGAGTTTCCTGGCGCCCACTTTCAGGATATATTCCACCCCGGCATGAAATTCCCAGCCGTCTTCCAGCACCAGGTCGTTCTGCTTTTCCGGGTCGATCCCTCCCGGCAGATCGTCCTGGATCAGATTGCGGGGGTCGCGGCCGCTGCGGCTCTTCTCTGCCGGCGAGAGCAACTCGCTGTAGCGCACCCGCACCAGGTCGAGGGCAATATTAAGCCGGCCGCGATATTTATAAGCGATGCCGATCCCATAAGCATCGGGCAGATCATAGCGCACCCGGGTGGTGGTATCTTCCCGGGAAGCGAAGGTAATCAGCGAGTCGCCCCGGCTGACGCTGTAGCGGGGCAGAAAAATATTGCTTTTCAGGTCGAATGCCGGACGATAATTGTAGACAAGGCCCACCATCAGCCGCTCGGATAAGTGACTGATCATCCCGGCGCTGAAACCGATTCCCCAGCGCTTTTCATCGATGCTCTGGAGCAGATAGAGATTGTCGGCGGTAATGTGGTTCAGCCCCCGGTATTGCAGCGCCGGGCCGGGGAATTCGTTCTCATAATATTGCTCCTCATTGAGATGGTATTCCAGACGGGTCAGTCGCAGAGAGGCGCCGAAATTCAATCTCTCGGAGAAACCCCAGGCGAGGGAGAGGCCGTTGTCGACGATCCGGGTCTTCAGCAGGGTTTTACGCGATGGGAAATTGCGTTGGATAACCGTTTCCACCGGCAGGGCGGGATCAACCTCTATCGTTTGCAGCGACTGGAATGAGAGCCGGGCATCGTAGATCACTTCCCGGAAGGTAGAGAGATGCAGGCGTTTATATTGCACCACCGCACTGAGCAGCGCTTCATCGAAGAAGAGGTCGGTATGGCGCACCTCCATATCATCGGAACCGGTGACGACCGCAGGCTCGGAAAATTCCCGCACGCTTAACTTGGTGCTGGGGGAGATCGCCGGTCGCACATAAAATACCAGTCCGGCTGGATTGATCGTGGCGGCGGTGGGATCGTCGGAAAGCGCGATGGCGGCACCGCCCATCGACAGCGGCCGGGCGGTGGGCGCGGAAAAGGATAATCGCAAATAACGCAAGTTAAACGAATTGAGCGGGCGGCGCTCGGCATCTCTATTTTGGGGAAAGACGGCAGGGGAGAGGAGGCCGGTGATGCAAAGGATGGCAAGCAGAAGTCCGCTCAATGTGTGTCGGTAAACGGCCATTACCAGATTCCTCTACGGGATAATGCGCTTTTCCGGAAATTACACAGGAAATATGGTAAATGCAGGGTAATTTTAAAAACGCAGGGTGAAGACGGTGCGGGTGTTGATTTCCGACTGCACGCTGATGGTGCCCCGGTGCAGGCGCATGATCTGGCGGGAGAGGCTCAGGCCAATGCCGGAGCCGCCTTTTTTGGTGGTGAAGAAGGGGATGAAAATTTTGTCAAGCACTTCCGGGAGGATGCCCGGGCCGTTGTCTTCTACCTGGATCAACACCCGCCCTCGCTCATCCATTCGGGCGCTCAGGATCACCCGGGCCCCCGGCTGTTCGGCCACCGCCTGAATAGCGTTGAAGGCGAGATTGATCAGCACTTGCTCCACCAGTTCCGGATCGGCGGTCAGTTCCAGGGAGGCGGGGCGAATCTCGCTGCGCAGGTCGACCTTTCCCGCGGCCGCCTGAGTGCGCATCAGCATGATGATGCGCTCAAACAAGCCCTGGATCGGGAAAATCTGGAAATTCGGCCGGGGAATGCGGGTGAGGTTGCGATAGGCATCGACAAAATTGGAAAGTCCTTCGCTGCGGTTGCGGATGGTCTGCAGGGCGTTGCTGATATCGTCGAGCGAATCCCCCGCCTCTCCGTTTGCCACCACATCCTTCAGCAGCTCATTGGCGGTTGAAGCCAGAGAAGATATCGGGGTGATGGAATTCATGATCTCGTGGGTGAGCACCCGGATCAGTTTCTGCCAGGCTTCCATCTCCTGCTCTTCCAGCTCTGCGCCGATATTCTGCAGGGAAACCAGGGTGTAGCGCTGGTGCTGCAGCTTGAACTCGGTGGCGTACACGGCCAGTTGCATCAACTGGTCGTGCTGCTTCAGCTTGATCAGGGCTTTCTGGCCCGAGGTCAACCGGAACAGCGCTTCGACCAGTTTTTCGCTGCTGCCGGCCAGGGATTTGATGTTTTTGAGATGGGACACATTGAGCAGGCGCTTGGCGGCATTGTTGAGCAGGCTGACCTCGCCCTCGCTGTTAAAAGCGATCAGGCCGATCCCGACATGCTGCACCACGGTTTGCAGGTAGCGGAAGTGTTCTTCCTGAGCGGCGCGGGTTTTCTGGAATTTTTCGATCACCTCGTTGAAGGCGGCCTTGAGTTCATTGAAGGATGAGCCCAGTCCGGTATGGGCGAAGGTCTGGGAAAAATCGGAATATTTGATGGCATCCAGGAAGCGGGTGAGGTCGCGGTTGGTCTTTTCCACATAGGCGATCAGGCTGGTAAACTGGTAGACGATCAGGGCGGCGACGATCAGGGTCGCGGCATAATAGGAGGTCTGCAGAATCAGGAAATAGAGCAGGAAAATGAAGCCTCCCAACAGCAGTACTCGTCCGGCCAGCACGATCCGGAAACGTTTATAAACCATATTTTTCCAATCGGCGGTAGAGGGATGCCCGGGTCAGTCCCAGCTCCCGCGCCGCCTGGCTGATGTTGCCGGCATGCTTGGTGATCGCCTTGCGGATTACCAGTTTTTCCACTTCTTCCAGATTATAGTTCTCGAAGAACAGGCTGTCTTCCCCGCTATCGGCGCTGCTGAAAAAGAAATCGCCTGGCTGCAGCACCGGGGTATCGCTCATAATGATCGCCCGCTCGATCGCATGCTGCAGCTCCCGCACATTGCCCGGCCAGTGATATTTCTGCAGTTTGCCGAGGGTGGCGGCATTGAGGCGCAGCGGGGGTTTGCGGTATTTGGTGGCGTAGACCCGCAGGAAATGATCGGCCAGCAGGGGAATATCTTCCTGGCGCTCCCGCAGCGGCGGCAGATGAATCTCCACCGTATTGATACGATAGAGCAGATCCTGGCGGAATTCTTTCTGCGCGACCATTTCCAGAATCGGCAGATTGGTGGCGCAGATCAGACGGATATCAATATCCCGCGCCTGGTTGGCGCCCACCCGGGTAACCTTGCGGCTCTGAATCACCGTGAGGATCTTGGCCTGCAGCGGCATGGAGAGATTGCCGATCTCATCCAGGAAGAGCGTGCCTCCATCGGCGATCTCGAAGCGGCCGGGACGGTCTTCCTTGGCGCCGGTAAAAGCCCCTTTGATGTGGCCGAAGAGCTCGCTTTCGAAGAGGGTCTCGCTGATCGCCCCCATATCTACGCTGATGAATACCTCCTGACTTCGCCGCGACTGGCGGTGCAGTTCCCGGGCCACCAATTCCTTGCCGGTGCCATTTTCTCCCAGAATCAGCACATTGGCGTCGGTGGCGGCCACTTTGCGGATGGTGGCAAACACCTGCTGCATCGAGGGGCAGGATCCTACCAATTCGCTGAAGGGCTGGTCGAGGTCGGCGCTGAGCAGGGCCTGGCGGGAGCGCAGTTCATCCACTTCCCGGCGGGAGCTGCGCAACTTCATGGCCGTGGAGAGGGTGGCGAGCAGCTTCTCATTCTGCCAGGGCTTGAGCACGAAGTCGGTAGCCCCCTCCTTGATGGCGCGCACCGCCAGATCGACATCGCCATAGGCAGTAATCAGGATCACCACTGCCGAAGGGTCGATGGCCAGGACCTCGTTCAGCCAGTGGAATCCTTCCCGGCCGCTGGTGACATCGCGGGTGAAGTTCATGTCAAGCAGGATCACATCATAGCTCTCGTTGCGCAGCAGGGCAGGGAGGGCCCGGGGATTCTTTTCGGTATGTACCAGCGCGGCATGTTTTTTGAGCAGCAGCCGGGCGGCCAGCAGCACATCTTCGTCATCGTCAACGATCAGGATTTTGCCGAGGGTTTTGCTCATGTGTTCTCCGGTTGTTTCTGGGTACTGGATGCTGGATAAGGGTAAAGGATAAAGGATAAAGGATTAAGGATTAAGGATAAAGTTGAATGAACATATGCTTGATTCCCTCATGGGGTTAGTTTGCTTTCGCATCCAGCACAACTTAAGTTCGGGCCAGTAAAAATGCAAACCCTGATGCGCATACGGGGAAATGGGGGGGATGTTACGAATGCGGATTGTGGAATGAAAGACATAGAGCGTGGAGCGTAGAGCGTGGAGCGAAACGGATTTGCCAACAACAACCCATTAACCCATCAACCCATTAACCAGGTATTTCAGAAATCTGCGTAAATCTGCCCAATCTGCGGAATCTGCGTGCAATTAACAACGCCGTGCGTTCCCGACCCAAAAACCCTCTGCCCTCCGCCCTCAGCCCCATGCCCAAAAACAGCAAAGGCCCCCAAACGGGAGCCTTTGCAAGGTAAGACATTGTCGGTAAAGCGCGGTTTAGTACATGCCGCCCATACCGCCCATACCGCCCATGCCCGGGGCGCCACCGCCCGGCATCGGCTCTTCTTTTTCGGGAATTTCCGAGATCACCGCTTCGGTCATCAGGAGCAGGCCGGCCACTGAGCTGGCGTTCTCCACTGCAGTGCGGGTCACCTTGGTCGGGTCGATGATACCGGATTTGACCATGTCATCTTCGAACTTCTCGGTGTAGGCGTTGAAGCCGAAGTTGGTGCTGCCTTCCTTCACCTTCTGCACGATGACCGCCCCTTCCAGGCCGGAATTGTGCACGATCTGGCGAATCGGCTCTTCCAGGGCGCGGATCATGATGTTGACCCCGATCTGCTGATCGCCTTCCAGCTTCATTTTGCCGAGGGCTTTCAGGGTGCGGAGCAGGGCTACGCCGCCGCCGGGAACGATACCTTCTTCCACTGCGGCACGGGTTGCGTGCAGTGCATCTTCCACCCGGGCTTTCTTTTCTTTCATTTCGATTTCCGTGGCCGCGCCGATCTTCAGTACCGCCACCCCGCCGGCCAGCTTCGCCAGGCGTTCCTGCAGCTTCTCGCGGTCGTATTCGGAGGTGGTGTTCTCGATCTGCTTGCGGATCTGGGCAATGCGGGCTTTAATATCGGCTGATTTTCCCGCGCCTTCCACGATGGTGGTGTTATCTTTATCGATCACCACCCGCTTGGCTTTACCGAGGTCCTGCATGGTGGCGCTTTCCAGCTTGAAGCCGGTTTCTTCGCTGATCACCCGGCCGCCGGTCAGGATGGCGATATCTTCCAGCATCGCCTTGCGGCGGTCGCCGAAACCGGGGGCTTTTACCGACGCCACTTTCAGGGTGCCGCGCAGTTTGTTGACCACCAGGGTCGCCAGGGCTTCGTTTTCCACTTCTTCGGAGATGATCAGCAGCGGGCGAGTGCTCTGCGCCACTTTCTCCAGGATCGGCAGCAGGTCTTTCATGGCGGAGATCTTCTTGTCGTAGATCAGGATCAGGGCGTCTTCCAGCACCGCTTCCATGTTGTCCGGATCGGTCACGAAATAGGGCGACTGGTAGCCGCGATCGAACTGCATCCCTTCCACCACGTCCAGGGTGGTTTCGGTGGAGCGGGCTTCTTCCACCGTGATGACACCGTCTTTGCCCACCTTGTCCATGGCGTCGGCGATCAGATCACCGATGGTCATGTCGTTATTGGCGGAGATGGCGCCGACCTGGGCGATCTCTTTTTTGCCCTCGATCGGGCGGCTGATGCTCTTCAGTTCTTTTACGATCACTTCCACAGCCTTGTCAATACCGCGCTTCAGTTCGGTGGCATTGGCACCGGCGGTAACATTTTTAAGGCCCTGGGTGAAGATCGCCTGGGCCAGCACCGTGGCAGTAGTGGTGCCATCGCCGGCGTCATCGCTGGTCTTGGAAGCCACTTCTTTCACCATCTGGGCGCCCATGTTTTCCACGGCGTTTTCCAGTTCGATTTCTTTCGCCACGGTCACGCCGTCTTTGGTCACGGTCGGGGCACCAAATTTTTTCTCGATCACAACATTGCGGCCTTTTGGGCCCAGGGTAACTTTTACCGCACTGGCCAACTGGTCAACGCCTTTTTTCAGCATTGCGCGGGCATCAGTGCTATATTCAATCAGTTTTGCCATGGTGTCTTCTCCTTATGATTTTTTTCGCTTACTTTTCAACAATCGCTAAAATATCGCTCTCGCGCATGATGAGATATTCCTCACCGTCGACCTTGATCTCGGTGCCGGAATACTTTCCGTACAAAATCACATCATTCACTTTGACTTCCATTTTGATGTGTTTACCGTCGTCGTCAGTCTTGCCTTTTCCAGCAGCAACCACTCGTCCGCGCATCGGCTTCTCTTTGGCGGTATCCGGAAGGATAATGCCACCGGGGGTTTTGTCCTCATCTTCCAGAGGCTTTACCAGAACTCGGTCAGCTAATGGTCTTACTTTCATGAATCCTCCTTTATGTATTTGTTTTTAAGGATTTTAAGGTTTAAATTTGGCACTCTTTATGCCAGAGCGCTAATAATATAATTTTTGAAAAATGCCAATCAAACAAAAAAATGAAAAAATCTTTCCGATCTGGTTTGTTTATTGCAACTCAGCGATAATTTGTCTAAATTTACCGTTCTCAAGCGATAAGGGACTGCCAATGAAAGCACTGATCACGAGTGGAGGGAGGGGGACGCGCCTGCAGCCGATCACCCATACTCAGAACAAGCACCTGATTCCGATCGCCAACAAGGCGATCCTGCATTATGCCATCGATGCGGTGGTGGAGGCGGGCATACGCGATATTGCGATCGTGGTTAATGCCGATGACGACGAAGTCGAGCGGGCCATCGGCTATGGGGAGGCCTGGGATGCCCGCATCCGCTACATCCCGCAGGAAGCGCCGCTGGGACTGGCACACGTGGTAAAGATCGCCCAGGATTTTATCCAGGATGACCCTTTTCTTTTTTACCTGGGCGACAATATGGTGGTCGGCGGGGTGAAACGGTTTGTCGAGCGCTTCGAGAACGGTGGCGGCAACTGCCATCTCACCCTGGCGAAAGTGAAAGATCCTTCCCGTTTCGGAGTGCCGGAGCTACGGGGGAAGCACATCGTTTCGATCGAGGAAAAACCTGTCCATCCGAAAAGTGATTATGCCGTGGCGGGTATCTATATCTACGACAGCAGCATCTTCGAAGCGGTCAATGCCATCCGCCCCAGCGCCCGGGGGGAGCTGGAAATATCCGACGCCCATCAGTATCTGCTCGACAACGGCTATCAGGTCACCTACTCCGAGATTACCGGTTGGTGGAAAGATACCGGCAAACCCAGCGACCTGCTGGAGGCCAACCGTCTGGTGCTGGAAAATCTGGCACCCTATCAGGAAGGCAGCGCCGATGCGCAGTCGCTGCTGGCGGGGAAGGTGACCCTGGAGAAGGGCGCGCAGGTGATCAACAGCCACATCCGCGGGCCGGTCATTATCGGGAAGAATACCGTGATCAAAAACAGCTACATCGGTCCCTATACGGCGATTTACCACGACAGTCTGATCGAAAAAAGCGAGATCGAATTCAGCATCGTGATGGAGCGCTGCCGGATTACCGACGTGGGAATCCGTATCGAGAGCAGCATCCTGGGCAGCGGAGTGGAGGTGGTGCGCGCCCAGGACAAGCCCCGCACCCATCGTTTTATTCTGGGGGCGCAAAGTCATTTGGAGATTGTTTGAGATGATGGGCAGATGCGTGTACGGGTGAATGGGTGAATGGGGTGATCGGGAGGCGGAATTGGGGATATATATGTAAGAGAAAGGTTTTTAACCCATCCACCCATTAACCCATCCACCGTTAATAAAATTATCAAAGGAGCAGCCACCATGCAGTTGAATAACCTCTTGCTGGAGAAAACCGAACGCTACGCGATTGTCACCATCAACCGGCCGGAAAAGCTCAATGCCTTGAACACCGATACGATCCGCGAATTGCAGCAGGTGATGCAATCGCTGAACCGCGATCCGAAGATTCTGAGTGTGATTATGACCGGGGCGGGGGAGAAGGCTTTTGTGGCCGGAGCGGACATTGCTCAGATCACCTCGCTGAACGAAAAGAGCGGGAGCGAATTTGCCCGCAAGGGGCAACAGGTGTTCCGGGAGATCGAGCGGATGCGCAAACCGGTGATTGCGGCGGTCAACGGCTTTGCCCTGGGGGGCGGCTGCGAGCTGGCTATGGCCTGCCATCTGCGCATCGCCGCGGAGGGCGCCCGCTTCGGGCAGCCGGAAATCAATCTGGGTATTATCCCCGGCTATGGCGGCACCCAGCGCCTCCCGCGCCTGATCGGCATTAGCAATGCCCTGCATCTACTGCTCAGCGGGGAGATGATCAACGCCCAAAGGGCTTACCAGCTTGGCCTGGTCAGTGAAGTGGTCGCCGGCGATCAATTGCTGACCCGGGCTAAGGCGCTGGCGGAGACCTTTGCCGGCAAGGCGCCCCTGGCCAGCGCGTACATACTGGAAGCGCTTTACCGCGGGATGGATACCGGTCTGGATGAAGCGCTGGAGATCGAGGCGGCTTACTTTGGCAAGGCGTGCGCCACGGAAGACATGCAGGAAGGCACCCGCGCGTTTATGGAAAAACGGAAAGCGGCATTCAAAGGACGATAAACCATGACGGATCGATGAAATCAACTACTGCTGCCTTGTTAATATCCGCCTCCCGGGAGTTCCTGGGGTATTACGCTCGCCTGCTCAAAAGCGAAGATTTTGAGATCATCAAGGCTCGCGGATACCATGATTGGAGCGAGAAACGGCACTTGTTCCAGTTCGACGTCTGTCTGATCGACAATGAGGACGGCGAGTTTGATTTCGAGACCTTTTTTGATTATATCAGCCGCTATAACCCGCATGCCGTGGTGCTGAACTTCGGCCATGAACCAGCTGCTCCACCGAGTGGCCACAATTATTTGTATTGCGGGGCTGGCCGGCAGATCTCCGCGGCTTCTTTTATCCGTAACCTCAGTGAAGGTTTTCGCCGGGCCCGGGCGCGTACCGAACTGGCCGCGATGCTGATCCACGATATCCGCTCGCCGTTGCACAGCATGCTGGCCTATATCGAACTGCTGCTCAACCATAACGCCGGACCGCTCAGTGACAGCCAAAAAAATTACCTGGAAAAGACGATGCTGCTGGGGGATCAAACCCTGAAGATGCTGGAAGACATTAACGAAGTCTATAAAAGTGAACAGCACGTATTCTCTGTCGATAAAGCGCCTTTTCCCATCTCCCGGTCGGTTGATCAGGCGCTGTTGAACGTCTGGGCGAAGGCCGATCAGAAGCATATCACGATCCGCAAAGAGATCCAGGATGGTCTGCCGGATATCCTCGGCGACGTTTTCCAGGTGCAGCGGGTGTTCATGAACCTGATCGGTAATGCGGTTAAATATTGCCGGGATAATTCCCTGGTGATCATCCGGGCCCGGCAAAAGAGCGATCGGATGGCGGAAGTGCTGGTAACGGATAACGGTGGAGGGATTCCGGAGGAGGATCTGGAAAAGATCTTTAAGAAATCCTTCCGGGTGAAACAACACGAACAGCAGCATTCCGGCTACGGCCTGGGCCTGTATATCTGTAAGCTGATCGTAAAGGCGCACGGAGGTGTCATTTCAGCTGAGAATAATCCGCAGGGAGGGGTTTCTTTTATATTTACACTACCGCTCAATAATGGGAAATGATTGAATAAGCGCGCTTAATTCATAAGACAGATTTTGCGGTACATGTGTAAATGGATCTATAGAGGCCGGGGTGAATTTCGTTTTTTCCCATTTACTCATTTTTAGAGGAGATTCCCGTGGCGCAGCAATCGCTGATTGTGCGGATTGATGACCGCCTGATTCATGGCCAGGTGCTGGTGGGATGGGGAAATCACTATTCCATCAAACGGATCGTAGTGGGTAACGATGAGATTGCCGATAATGAATGGGAGAAAAACCTGCTGCTGATGGCAGTGGCCGCTCCGATGGAAGCCCAGGTGCTTTCCCTGGAGGAAACCCTGGCCTTTACTCATGCCCATATTCAGGCACCGGACCTGAGCATGGTGCTGCTGGCCTCTCCCCTCGATTTGGCCCGGATGGCGGAAAACGGCTTGCAGTGGAAGCAGATCAACCTCGGCGGTATCCACTATGAGGAAGGACGGAGGCAATTCCTGCCTTACCTCTTTTTGAGCGATCGAGAAATTACGCTATTCCGGCGGCTGATGAAGGAGGGATTCCGCTTCGAATGTCAGGATGTGCCGGGCAGCAACCGATACAATCTGGAAAAAGTGTTGGGGTGATTGGATGGTGGATAAAGGGTGAAGGATAAAGGATGAAGGATAAGGGATAAACACAGTGCTTGATTTTTTCGTGAGATTAATTTGCTTTGTATCCAGCATCCAGCATCCAGCATCCAGCATCCAACATCATTTCATAAGCCTATCATCAGTTTCATCTGCTATTCGGGAGGTCAGTGAATGCTAGAACTCTCTACCAAGACGATCTCACTCTCCACCGACGGGTTCAACCATATCATCAATATCACCCCGCAACTGGAAAAATTCCTGCGCGAGAGTGATTTTGTTGAAGGCACCATGCTCGTCTTTGTGCCCGGCGCAACTGCCGGCATTACCACAATAGAATTCGAAAATGGTCTGGTGAAGGATCTGAAGGATTTTTTCGAGAAGCTGGTACCCATGAACGGGCACTATTATCACAATGATACCTGGCATGACGGCAACGGCTATGCCCATGTACGGGCTGCTATGCTTAAACCGAATCTGCTAATCCCCTTTGCCAATAAACGCCTGTGTCTCGGCACCTGGCAACAGGTGGTGTTGATCGATTTCGATAATCGTCCGCGCAAGCGGGAGTTGGTGCTGCAATTGACCGGTAAGCTGGCTTTCGACGGTTCAGATTAAGGTCTTATCCCAGCTCGGCGACATCTTCGGTACTTTTCAGATACGTATCGCGGAAATTCTCGGCATGGCCGTCGGTGAACCACTGGATAATCGCATCTTCCATCGATACCGGGGTTTCCGCATATTGTGCGCCGTATTCGTTCAGTGTGCTATAATAATCTTCGATCGCATCGAGTTGAGATTCGTGATATTTATAATGATCTGTTTTCATAGCTGACTCCTTCGATTGATTCAGTGCTTAACGCGCCGGAATGTTGCTTGCGGCGCGCCGGCCGCGCCGGTTGACATTCTCCCACAACCATAATGCCAGTGCTTCCGAGAGGGGGATGCTGCGCTTAAGTTCTTTCGATTTCTGCACTTGATACTCAATCACTTTTATTAACGGTTCTTTTGCATACAGCATAATATGATCCTCCCCAATCCCTACAATAATAATGCCATAATTTTGATACTTCCCAAACGCCAATTAGTTGCAGCAATTTTATTTTTCCACCGGTTCCCACCTGCCCGTTTGATAGGGGGCCAGACGATTGCTGCTTTTTCATGGTTCGATAAAAATTCATGAAACCGGTTAAAGTTAATGAAGCGCTCACTTTGATGCCTTGATATCGATCAAGTTTGTGTCGCGTTTTTTTACATTTTGCGAACCGGTTAATCTTTTAGACATTGGATCAATCGTTCCGCATGGCGGAAATCGCCAGGTTTAAATCCGACCTCCGGATCAAGTGCCACCGGCTGGCCCTGCTCCAGTTCGGCGACGCTGGCCCAGGCATACGCACTATGCTCATCGGAGAGACGCAGGGTTCCTCCAATGATTTCCACCAGATAGTCGATGGAAAGCAGGGGAGCGCCGGGCTGCCATTCGCCAAACCAGATATTGGCCGGCTGAAGCACCCGGATTTCCAAACCGGTCTCTTCCCACACCTCCCGCTGCAGGCCGGCGGCGGGAGCTTCATCTATTTGCAGCCGCCCTCCCGGCGGCACCCAGATCTGAGGTGGAACCCGCCGTTTGAGCAGCAGAAATCGTCCCGCGCGGTACACATATCCGATCACTGCGACCTTATGGGTGTGGCGCGATTTATCGTTCATCGCCCCCATCTCCCCGGGCAGGCTGGTGGCGCAGGGGCAGGCCAAAGGCCCGGCGGATCGGATCCGGTATCGGCAACGGCCGGCCGGCGAGATTGACCACCACCCAGGTGACGTCCGCTTCTATCAACAGGCGCTGATCCGCCACCCGCACGATCTCTTGAAAAAAAGTGCCGCTGGCCTGTCGATATTCCTTCAGCCGGGTGCGGATTGCAATCTGATCCCCCGCCAGTGCCGGCGATTTATAACGGATATCGATCTGGCGGATCAGGATCATGAAACCCATCGTTTTCAGATCCGGCAGGGAAAGCTGTTTCTGTTCCAGGGTCTCCATCCGGGCAAATTCCAGGTAGTTCAGGTAGATGGCATTGTTCACATGGCCGTAAAAATCGCACTCATAAGGCCGCACTTTGTGGGTGGATTCGAATATTTCCGGGGTCATTGGCGTCTCCAAATGCGATTAAAGTTTGTTGGTTATCGTGGAGCGTGGAGCGTGGAGCGTGGAGCGTGGAGCGTGGAGCGTGGAGCGTGGAAAAATTCTTTACTTGCATTGCTTTGCAAGTCTTTTATTTTTTTCTTCGCTCTTCGCTCTTCGCTCTTCGCTCTTCGCTCTTCGCTCTTCGCTCTTCGCTCTTCGCTCTTCGCTCTTCGCTCTTCGCGCTTCGCTTCGCGCTTCGCGCTTCGCCTGCTGTTTTAGTATACAAAAACCTGCCCAATAATAAAATGCCCGGCGGCATTTTATCGCGCTGGCGGCTCGTCCGATTACCCTTTGTTTTGATGCTTTTTCTTTATAAGTTATCAACCTTTATAAATCAAAAGGGCCAACAGCCGATCCTATCGTAACTACATTTACTTCCGTAGGAGGATGCTATGAAACATATTCTGATTTTAGGGGCGGGACAAAGCACTCCTTATCTGATCAATTATTTGCTGAACCAGGCAGAAGAACATGACTGGTTTGTCACCGTCGGCGATCTGGATATCGCCAGTGCGCAGAAAGCGATCAACAATCACCCCCGGGGAAACGCCATTCAGTTCGACATCAATGACCAGGCCATGCGGGCGACCCATTTCGAGAAAGCCGACCTGGTGGTGAACATGCTTTCCCCGGTATTCCAACAATTGGTGGGCCTGGAATGCCTCAATCATACCGCTGATATGATCACCGCTTCTTATGAAAATCCCGGCATCCGCGACCTCAATCCGGACCTGAACCGCAAGGGGCTGATCTTTCTCAACGAGATGGGATTGGACCCCGGCATCGATCACATGTCGGCGATGAAGATGATCCATTACGTGCAGGATAAGGGCGGTGTAATTACCGGCTTTCTCTCCTACGGCAGCGGGGTGCCGGCGCCGGAAGTGCAGAGCAATCCCCTGCGCTACTGCATCACCTGGAATCCGCGCAACGTGGTGCGCGCCGGAGAGGTCGGGGCGCAATACATGGAGGAAGGCAAGGTGAAGGTGCTCTCCTATCACCACGTCTTTAACCGCACCTGGGCCGTAGAGGTAAACGGAGTGGGCACGATGGAAGCCTATCCCAACCGTAATTCGCTGATCTACCGGGAGATCTTTGGTCTGACCCATGTGCAGACGATGATCCGCGGCACCCTGCGCTATCCGGGATGGAGCGAAACCTGGCAGCAGATCGTGCGCCTGGGATTGACCAACGACACCATGCCGGTGCCGGACCTGGCCCAGCATACCTACCGCGAATTTCTGGAGATGTTCCTGCCCTTGCATGCCTCCGGCTCGAAGCTGGAACAGCGGGTGGCCAATCTCCTGCGGATCAATCCCACCGGAAAGATTATGGACAACCTGAAGTTCCTGGGGTTGTTTTCCAAAGAAGTGATTGGCGGTAACCCGGCTACTGTTGCGGATGTGATGATTGATCTCCTCAAGAAAAAGCTGCCCCTGCCAGCCGGCCAGCGGGATATGGTGGTGTTGCTGCATGAGCTGGATGTGGTATATCCCGACGAGGGTGGGCGCAAGGAGCGGCTGCGCAGCGCCCTGATCGAGTTCGGTGAAGCGGACGGCTTTACCGCCATGTCGAAGACGGTGGGGCTCCCCGCCGCCATCGCCGCCAAACTGGTGCTGACTGACCAACTGCCGCTGACCGGCTGCCAGCTGCCCACCCATCCGGTGATCTATGAACCGGTGTTGAGCGAGCTGGAGAGCCTCGGCATCCGCTTCAACGAAGAAATTGTGCCGGTGCCGGAATGATCCGGGTCCGGCGGTTAGGATCAATCGAAATCAGTAGTCGAATATCAAATACAATTGCCACAGAGGCACAGAGAACACAGAGTTGTCAGTTCTCTGTGATCTCTGTGCCTCTGTGGCTGAAGTTAATAAATCATTCTTTAATAAATCCTTAGAGATGGTCATCCAGATAGCGGAAGTCCCGGGCCAACTGCCCGTTGTGCACGATCAGCGCTTTTTGGAAGTCGGCCGGCAGGGCCAGTTGGCCGCTCGCCTGGGTAAAATCGGCTGCCGCCAGGGCTGGGATGTAAAACATCAAGGCATTGCCGAAAAATTCCGTGGCCTCCCGGGGCAATTCAGCCGGGAGGATGTCGATGGCCATCACCACCGGGCCGCGGCCGCTGACCCCGTCGCGGGCGCTATCGGTTTCCGGGTCGTAGACGTAGACCGGATTATCGGATTTGGTCGCTTTGACCGTGGCTTCGATCGACCCCTCGATATCGCAGGAGATATCCCCCAGAACCCGCAGCCGGGGCTGCCCGCTCTGGCGGAAAAGATCTTTGAGATAGGCTTTGGTGACCAGCCGGGGGCATTGCGGGGTCCAAAAGATGCCGTTGATCAGCAAGGTCAGATAGGGGATGTACGGCTCAAACTTGCTGGAGTATTTTTCCGGATGAGCAAAGTAATCGGGCAGATCAAATTCTGCAGCCGGATCGCGGGGTTCGAACATATCTTTTTCATAAAACTCCACGCTATAGAGGGTATGGTTGGAGAACTGTCCCCGTTCAACAAAATCGCTTAACTCATCCGGGGAGAGCTTCAGCGTCGGCAGCAGTTCAAAGATCTTTTGCGCGGCTTTCGACACCTGCCCGTAGCCGCTGAAGCCGCAGATCAGCGGCGAGAGCTGCTCCGGCAGGCCCCGGGTGCGGATGTGGTTGCCGACGTGTTTGATGGCTTCCATTGCCGCATCCAGGGTGTCATACAGATAAGCCGGCTGGATTTCCAGGAAAGGGGTGTCGATCCCTTCCGCCGCTAACCGCTGGCCCAGCGCCCACAGCGAGTCGATCATTCCGGCATACCCGGCAAAATTCCCGAAAAATATCTGCCGCCGCCCCTGGCGGTTGGTCACCAACTCATAATCCAGCAGGCTGATGCCCTGCTCGGTGATATGCTTGAGCATGGGCATATTGTAGGGTTGGGCCTTGATGGTGTGGGAAAAGAAACAGTAAGCCTGGTGCGGATGCAGGTCCGGTAACGGGATCTCCTTTACCCCGAAAATAATGTTACAATCGCTGAGGTCTGCGCTAATCTCCGCTCCGGCGGCGCGGTATTCATCCTCACGGAAAATTCGCCGTTCGCTGGGCTCCACCAGCACGCGGATATGGTAGTTGTCGACCAGCTTCTGTACCTGTCCCGGGGTCAGCGGCGCTCTCCGTTCAGTGGGATATTTATTCTCCCGGCGGATTCCAATGCAGTTGTTCATATCAGGCTCCTTGTTAGTTCGCTTCGCTCACGATGTTTGTTCGCTTCGTTCGCGATATTTGTTCGCTTTCGCTCACGATGTTTGCGCTCCGCGCGATATTTGCTCGCTGGCGCTCGCGATGTTTGTAATGACGCCGGCAGGCTAATGACGGGCGAAGCCCCAATGACGCGCGCAGCGCCAATGACATTTTACCCTCCGCCCTCCGCCCTCCGCCCTTCGCTCTCCGCAATATAATCATTTCCCCCTGCCGCGTCGAATAGAAAATGAAACCGTTTCCGCCGGGAGGCACGATTATAATATATTCTTACTGGCTTGCGAATCATGCGAACATTGGTTATTTTCCCAACCGCAAATCGGTGACGGATGACGAAGCTAAAGATTGCTTAAATTATAACATTCCGAACGTTTTTAGAAGGAGTTTCTCATGACCATGATCGTAGGAATCCATGCCCGCGAGATACTAGACAGTCGCGGCAACCCCACGGTGGAAGTGGATGTTTACCTGGAGAGCGGTGCCATGGGCACGGCGGCGGTGCCTTCCGGCGCTTCGACCGGCGAGCACGAAGCGGTGGAACTGCGCGACGGCGATAAAGAGCGCTTTCTCGGCAAGGGGGTATTGAAAGCGGTGCAGAATGTCAACGACATTATTGCCGAGGAGCTGGTCGGCATGGACGCGGTTGACCAGGTGGAGATCGACCGCCTGATGCTGCAGTTGGACGGCAGCGACAACAAAAGCAAGCTTGGCGCTAACGCCATTCTGGGGGTTTCCATGGCAACAGCAAAAGCAGTCGCCGAAGCCCTGGCCCTGCCCCTCTACCAATACCTTGGCGGCTTCAATGCCAAAACCCTGCCGGTGCCGATGATGAACATCCTTAACGGCGGCCAGCATGCCGACAATAATGTCGATCTGCAGGAATTCATGGTGATGCCGGTGAATGCAACCTCGTTCCGGGAGGCGCTGCGCATGGGAACCGAGGTGTTCCACAATCTCAAGAAAGTGCTGCACAAAAAAGGCTACAACACCGCGGTGGGGGATGAAGGGGGCTTTGCCCCGGACCTCAAGTCCAACGAGGAAGCCCTGCAAGTGATCATGGAAGCGATCGAAAAAGCCGGCTATCGCCCCGGCGAGGATATCTACCTGGCGCTGGACGTGGCTTCCAGCGAGATTTATGATGCCAAGAAAAAACAATATCATCTGGCCTCGGAAAAGCGCTATCTTAGCCCGGAAGAGATGGTCGATTATTATGCCACACTGGTTAAAAAATACCCGATCATTTCCATCGAGGACGGTATGGATGAGAACGACTGGGCGGGCTGGAAGCTGATGACCGAAAAGCTGGGCGGCCAGATCCAACTGGTCGGCGATGATGTGTTCGTGACCAATACCGAACGCCTGGGCAAGGGGATCCGCCAGGGCGTGGCCAATTCCGTGCTGGTGAAGGTGAACCAGATCGGCACTCTGACCGAGACCTTCGACTGCGTCGAGATGGCGCATCGCGCCGGATACACCACCGTGATCTCGCACCGTTCCGGGGAAACGGAAGATTCGACCATCGCCGATATCGCGGTGGCCACCAATGCCGGACAAATCAAGACCGGCTCCGCCTCGCGCAGCGACCGGATTGCCAAATACAATCAGCTCCTGCGCATCGAAGAGATGCTGGGCGACATGGCGGTCTTTTACGGTAAAAAAGTATTACGATAAAAAAGTTCATCTTTTTAAATACAGCCACAGAGGCACAGAGATCACTGACAACTGACAACTGATAACTCTGTGTTCTCTGTGCCTCTGTGGCAGAAATATCATGACTGACAGTTTTAATGTGAGTCGCTTGATAGCAAGAAGATGCCCGTGGCAAACCGGAATCCGAAAAATAAAACCATCACCGTCAGCTATCGCTATCTGCCATTATGGATCCTGATGGCGGTGGTGGTGTTCCTGCTATTTGCCTTCCTGACCGGCAGCCGTTCGGTTTTCCGTTTGTACGATCTTTATCAGCAGCGAAACGAGCTATTGCTGGAGAAGCAGGCCCTGGAAGCGGAGAATCAGAAGCTGCAGGAGCAGATCGAAAAACTGCAGCATGATCTGGAGTATATCGAAAAAATCGCCCGGGAGCGCTACAATCTGAAGCGGGAAGATGAGGATATCTATAAAATCCTGCCGGAAGTGCCGGAGAAGCAGGAATAGATGTTTGCTCGCTTCGCTCGCGATATTTGCGCTTCGCGCGATGTTTGTTCGCTGCGCTCACGATGTTTGCTCGCTTCGCTCGCGATATTTGTTCGCTGCGCTCACGATGTTTTTTTCGCTCCACGCGCCACGCTTCAGGTTTTTAATTCCGCACTCCGCACTCCGCATTCCGCACTCCTAAAGTGGGTTTGCTGCTGCGCCTTCGTCACAGCCCTGCCGCTGCCGGCGCAGACGCCTTCGCTTTACCAATTGGATTTCCGCAAGGATTACATCAGTTGGATGTGGCAGGGAAAGCTGCAGAGCGCGATTAAAACCGGCAAGCAGTCTCAACTAACCCTCAATGAGCAGTTTTCCAGCAATCTCTTCCGCCAGTCCGCCCAGGGCGATAAATGGCGTGATGACAACGAATTCCGGCTGGCCTGGCGGCAGCCGCTTTCCAGGGTGTTTCAGACCCGTTCGCTGATCGATTCGAAGATTTTTTCCGATGAGAACGCCGGCCGGGAGTTCAGCAGACATTTGCTGGCCCAGGAACTGACGGTGCAGCTGCATCCGCAGGTACGGCTGACCCCGGCGCTGGGGCTGGCGGTAGAGGAGGCGTTCAACAATCGCGATCAGGGGTGGTATACCCGGGCCGGGCTGAAGATCGACAGGCTCGATATGGGCGGTTACATCAACAACAGTGATCTCAACTCCACCATCCGGGCTTTTCCGGGGCGCCGCAACCTGGAACACTCTTTTTTTACCGGCTGGAGCAAGGATTTCTCACAATATGCCAGCGATTCGCTACGTATTGGCTACCAGCTCTCCGAGAGCCGTTATTTTATCAATCCCGGCCAGAGCAGTATTCTGGAAGCGCCGCGGGAGCAGGTGGTCATTAATGCGCGCTTCCTGGCCAATCAACTGCAATACCGCCTCTCCGAACGTTCGTTCCTGGCGGTGCTGACCAATCTGAAAAACCGCTCGATCGACCAGCAAACCCCTTCCCTGAGCATCGCCGACAGCGTGACCATCAACCTGCGCAAAGAGTTCTCCCTGGAAAACCAGATCCAGCACCTGATCTTTTCCGAGCGCTTTCGGATTCAGAACGGTATCCTGTTCTCCCAGGTGCGTAATGACAATCCCGGTTTCAACACCGACATCAACACTTTGCAGACCGCTTTCAGCAGCACGGTGCAGTTTACCCCTTCCCGCCGCGACCTGCTCTGGAGCAAATTCTCCTACAGCAAATTCGAATACAACACTCCCAATGCCAGCGACCGCGGCGGCTCGGGCATCTCCCTGAACAACCGGGAAGATCGCGATGAACAGCGCTTTATCTTCGATGCCGGGTACCGGCACCGCTTCAGCCCGTATTTTGCCGCCACCGTCAAAGGAAACCTGTACCTGTTTCACCAGATCTACATCCGTTCGGGGAGAAGTCAAAACAACAACTGGAACCGGATCTACCAGATGAGCGCCCTGTTCGATCATCAGCTTGGCGAACGGGTGCGGCATGATCAACAAATCAAGATCCTGGCCAATTATACGGTGTTCGATTTTGAGGAATTGCTTCCCCAGGTGCGCAGTTATGTGTTCCGCAAGCTGGTCTACACCGACTCTCTGAGCATCGGCCTGACCGACAACCTGTCCTATATCCAAATCTATCAGCTGGAAAAGGAAGATAACGGCACCTTCTTTCAGAAGTCGTTTACCCAGCAGGTAAGTAAAGAATTGACCGCCCATTTTCTGAATTTTAATTTACAGCATCAGGATGTACTGGGATTGAAGGTGACCAGCGGGGTGACGCTGTTCCTGCGCGATGAGTGGCAGTTTACCCCTTCCCGGGAACGCAAACGGGTGCGAGCCTATCGCAGCATCACCCCGCGATTTACCGTGCTTTACCCCGCTGGAGAACGGCTGCTGCTTTATTTCACCTACGCGCCCAACCGCTCGACCAATCGCTTCCGCAGTATTAACACCACAGCCTACAGCGAAAATATCCAATATTTTACCAGTGGGAATGTGAATTTGCAGTATCGATTCTGAATTAGCACTTGACAAATCGCCCGGATTGATTATAATTTAAAGGCGACTAAATTTATCGGGTTTCTGATGTCCATTGTAATTTATACTTAGTGTTCTTTGCTGCTTTGTATGAGATGAAGTGAAAAATTTTGCCCGATGCGGCGTATCATTTTTTGTATCTAAATGGAAGTAGAAACATCTAAGATCTCGGGCAAAAGCACGATACTAAAATTGAAACCAATAGAAAGGTGAATCTATGATCGGCACCGATGTGAAAGTAACCGTCACTGATAAAGCAGCGGAGCAGATCCGTAAGATCATGGCGATGGAAAAGAAAGAAGGGCACGGCTTGCGGGTAGGGGTCAAATCCGGCGGCTGTTCCGGCCTGAGCTATTTCATGGAATTTAAGGAGACCCCGCTGGCCAATGACCACGTGCTGGAGTTCGGGGATGTGAAGTTGTTCATCGATGTGTTCAGCGCGATGTACCTCAACGGCAGTGAGCTGGATTTTACCGACGGCCTGAACGGCTCCGGCTTTGAATGGCATAATCCCAACGCCCAGCGCAGTTGCGGCTGTGGGCAATCGTTCTCGGCGTAAGGGGGTAGATAATGTCTGAAACTACCGTTAAGACTCCCAAAGCACTTACCCTGGATATTATGGATTTTCTCGATAACGGCATGCTGCGCGAGAAGACCTTCCGGGAAAAAGTGGCGGCGATCGATTGGGCCAGTGAGTATAAGGATGCCAAGGTGATCGTTGCCGGCTGCGACCGGGTGCCGATCCCGACCTGGGCTTATCTGGTGCTGGTAGCGCACCTCGCCCCCATGCCAAGCGGATTTTCTGGGGTGAGCCATGCAGCGCGGTGCCAGTCTACGTGCGGCCGTCTTGACGACACAAGTAAGTGCTTTTTGAGAGGGCAGGTATTTTTTACCTGCCCTTTTTGTTTGGTGAGTGAATGGGTGAAGGGGGTAAATAAATTGTAAACTGAGTCTTGTGCAGTTATAGATTTCTCACAAATTAAAAATCGGAAAATTCACTCCCTAAACATGTCTCCAGTCACGTATCGGGTGTGTCAATATATGCAAATTTACGATCTTGTATGTGAGGTGATGGGAATATGGGTAATGGGATCGCCGTCGGTTTTATCCCATCCACTCATCCACCCATCCACCCATCCACCCATCAACCATTCGAGGATCCCATCATGAAAAACCGCCTGCCGACCCTGGATGATGAATTTTTGCGCTTTGCCGGGCTGGTGCTGATTCGCTGGAGCAGCCGGGGTGAATGCCTGGCCTTGCAGCCCCATGGCAGTAATTTCCAGGGCTGGACAGCAGAGAATCTGGCAGGACTGCGTCTGGGAAAGCACCTGCTCGCCGCCAACCGCCTGGATGCTGCTGCCTTTAAAGCTTTGCTGCAGGAGGATAGCGATAACGGCACACCGCTGATATGGCAGCGGCCGGACGGCAGCGTTTCTTCGCCGCTGCCGGTGCGATGGTTTCGCAATCCCGCCGGGGAAGGTGCCGAGCAGATATTTTCGCTGGTGAAAGATGCGCCTCCGACAGCGGAGCCGGGCGCAGCCGATAAGAAATGCTATTATCAATCGCTTTTTCTGCCGGGATTCATTCACAATCTGAATGGCCCCCTGGGCACCTTGTTCGGCCGGGCGGAGCTGCTGCGCTTCCAACATCCCGACATCAGCGATCTGAATGAGATCATCCAGGCCGGCCAGCAGCTTCAGGAAATTATCAAGAGCATGAATTTCAAGATCAACCATGAGCGCTATGATCAGCCGACTTCCCAGGACTTGAACCGGCTGCTGGAGGCGGAATTGAAAGTGCTGCAGTGCGACCTGTTTTTTAAGCATCATGTGACGTTACAGCAGGACCTTGGCGGCGAAATTCCTCCTTTCCCGGCCCGCTATCTGGACATCAGCGGGGTGCTGACGGCAGGATACCGTTTCCTGCGCCAGTTTATGCCTCCAGAGCACAACTATCGCTGCCGGGTGGGGAGCTTCCGGGATGGCAATGAAGCCGGTTTTACCCTGGAAATGCGGGGCGATTTCCAGGCGGATGAAGCCGGGGCGCCAGCCCTGCCGGTTGCGTTGGAAGGCCGGGCCGGGCAGATTGCCGCTCAAGCCCCGCCCGGGCTGGATGCCTCTTTTTTGTGCGAATGCATGGAAGGCTTACAGGGAAATCTGACCATCGATGCTCAAACAGACCGGCTCTTCCTGCGCTACCGCTTTCCCATACCGAAGGAATTAGCGGCTATCGCTACTTGATCTTTGTAATCTGCGCGCAATTTAAGCCCAGATCGATCAAACAATCTCTTGCAAAAGCAGCGCTTACTTGCCTAAATTTCAAGTTCAACATTGATGAATGTCCAGGGACCAATCGAAAATCAGTCGGGGATTCATGTCCGAGCAAAAATGGCCGGCAGCGGTTGAAGCGAAACTGAAAAATTTGCCCACCCAGCCGGGGGTCTACCTTTATCGCAACGAGAACGACAAGGTCATCTATGTCGGTAAGGCGAAAAATCTCCGCAACCGGGTGCGCAGTTATTTCCAGAGCTCTCGCAACCACGACCCGAAGACCCGTCGCCTGGTAAAGCGCATCCGCCGCATCGAGACCATCCTGGTCGATTCGGAAGTGGAGGCGCTGATCCTGGAAGCCAACCTGATCAAAGAACACCGTCCGCGCTATAATGTGTTCCTGAAAGACGATAAATCCTATCCCTATATCCGCATCACCAAAGAGCCGTTTCCCCAGGTGTTTGTGACCCGGCGGATCATCAAAGACGGTTCCAAATATCTCGGCCCTTACACCGATGTGAAACAGTTGCGCCACATCATGCGCACCCTGACCAAGATCTTCCCGGTGCGATCCTGCAAATATCTCCTCAACGAATCGGTGATTGCCGCCGGGAAGGTCAAGCTGTGCCTGGATTATCACATCAAACGCTGCCAGGGTCCCTGCGAAGGGCTGGTGAGCGAGGAGGATTACAACGCGATGATCCGCCAGGTGGAGCAGTTCCTGAAAGGCCGCACCCGGGAACTGGTGACGGAACTGCAGGAGCGGATGCAGCGGGAGGCGGAAGCGATGCGCTTCGAAGCGGCGGCCCGGCTGCGTGACCAGATCGAGATGATCGAAAACTATCACTTCCTGGCCCAGAAGGTGGAACTGACCGATCTGCTGGACCGCGATGTGGTCGCCCTGGCCCAGGAAGGGGAAGACGCCTGCGGGGTGGTGTTCAAGATCCGTGACGGCAAGGTGATCGGCCGCCAGCATTTCTACCTTGACGGGGTGGCGGAGAACAGCGAGCAGGAGATCCTGGTGAATTTCCTGCAGCAGTATTATCTCAATCCCGACGAATGTCCCCGCCAGATCCTGCTGCCGGCGGAGCTCGGTGAGGAGCAGGCCCTGCTGGAACAATGGCTCAGCCAGCGCAGCGATCAAAGAGTGGAGTTCGTGGTGCCGCAGATCGGAGAGAAGAAAAAGCTGATCAATCTCTGCCAGAAGAACGCCCGTTTTTTATTGGATGAACTGCAACTGCAGAAGCTGCAGCGCAAAGACCATGTGCCTTTCAATGTGCAGGAATTGCAGAAGCACCTCAACATGGAACGCCCGCCCCGGCGCATCGAGGGGTTTGACATTTCCAATATCCAGGGGAAGGATGCGGTGGCTTCGATGGTATGCTTCGTCGATGGCCGCCCGAAGAAGAGCGAATACCGGATCTTCAAGATCCGCTCCAAGGATACACCGGATGATTTCACCATGATCCACGAGGCGGTCTTTCGCCGCTATAAACGGCAGTTGGCGGAAAACCGGCCGCTGCCGGACCTGATCCTGATCGACGGCGGAAAGGGGCAACTGAGCAGCGCGATTCAGGCGCTGACAGAGCTGGGCATCGCGGTGCCCGGGCAGCCGATCATCGGGCTGGCCAAGCGCCTGGAAGAGGTGTTCCTGCCCGGGCAGAGCGAGGCGATGAATATCCCCAAACGCTCCAGCGGCCTGAAGCTGCTCCAGCAGACCCGCGACGAGGCGCACCGCTTCGCCATCACCCATTTCCGCAAGCAGCACAAAAAATCGACCCTCAAATCGCCGCTGGATGATATCCCCGGCATCGGCCCGGCGCGGAAGAAACACTTGCTGACCACTTTCGGTTCCCTCAAACGGCTGAAGGAAGCCTCGCTGGAAGAGTTGCGCGAGAAGGGGAAGCTGCCGGAGAAGCTGGCGCAGACGCTGCAGGAAGCGCTGGGCAAGGAATGAAGTCGGATTGCGGAATGAAAAACGCATGGGGCAACAAGCATTGGACCGTCATTGGGGCTGCGCCCGTCATTAGCCTTCGGCGTCATTAGCCCTTCGGGCGCAATTTGCGGATATTTCCCCGACGCGCGAAGCGTCAATGACAGCGTAGCCCAATGACGCGCGAAGCGCCAATGACAGCGAAGCGAATGACGCGCGAAGCGCCAATGACGGCCGAAGGCCCAATAACGCGCAAAGCGTCATTGACAGCGAAGCGAATGACGCGCGAAGCGCCAATGACGGCCGAAGGCCCAATAACGCGCAAAGCGCCAATGACGGCCGAAGGCCCAATGACGCGCGAAATGCAAACATCGTGAGCAAAGCGAACCATACGAATGAATGAGCAAACCCCTTACCTTTATTTGAATTTTGAACGCAACCGGGAGCGGTTGGAAGAACGGCTGCTGGAGATCCGGCGGATTCATGGCAACCGGCTGTTTCCCCAACTGCATCCGGATACCAACATCCTGGATTATTTTGTGGAGACGGCATTCGAGAAAGGTGCCCCCGGACAATATTTTCTCGCCAATACTTCGCTGAAAGATAATTATATCGACATCACCGTGCGGCCGAAGCGGGCGGGGCTGCTGGAGAAGGAATTGCCCACCGGCATCACCCTCTGCCTGCGCGGCGGGCTCTTTCCCCGCCAGCACCCCAGCCCGGAACTGGTGATCGACCGGGTGATCGACATTTTTGACGCCCCGCGGCGCAGCTTCGAACTGGAGGTGAGCGCCATCCCGCTGCTGGCCAATAACGGCGAGCGCCGGATAATCTCTTTACCGGCCGCCTGATGCTGCAGTTGCCGGAGATCTCCAAGAAAACCCGCGAGCATCTTCAGCATTGGAAAGACTACCTGGAATGGAAACGCGAGATCGTGGAAAGCCAGCTTTCCGGATTGCGCTATTTTAGTGCCGAGATGTCCGGTGAGCAGTTATCGTTCCGGGTGGCCACGGAAAACGAGGCGGTTTTTGAGACTTTCGAGCGCTCCCTCAACCGCGACGAACTGATGGCCTTTCCGCTGCGCTATTCCAGCGATGCCTGGGTATTCAACTATAACCGCAACATCCGCTCCATCCCCTCGGTGGCCCTGGGCCGTTTCCGCAAGCTGCGCAAGGTGGACAGCCGGGAGTATGACGCCGAGCTGCGCGAATGTCCCTGGCCGACCCCCTTCGTGGCGGAACTGATCTTCGACCTCGGCGAGGATGATCAGGCCGAATTCGATGAATCTCCCCCGGCGCAAAAAGAGGCCCTGCGCCGCTTCCTGCTGAAAAAAATTCCTGACGAGGGCTTCCTGGCGGTGTCGCTGGTCGGCGAATTTACCCTGATCCAGCGCCAGAGCCAGTCGATCCGCGATCTGGAGATGGAGTCCGGCTACGCGCCTTTTCTTTCTTCCTGGCTGTTCGACATCAGTCAGGCGAATACCCCCAGATCACCGCCCCGGTCGATGCCTGGCTGATGGAGAACATCAACGAGGAGCAGCAGAAAGCGGTGAAGAAAATCCTTACCGCTCCGGATGTGGCGCTGATCCAGGGACCGCCCGGCACCGGCAAAACCACCGTCATCGGGGAAGCGATCTACCAATTGGCCCGCCAGGGCAAGCGGGTGCTGCTGGCCTCGCAGGCCAATCTGGCCGTCGATAACGCCCTGGAGAAATTAGCTTCCGTTCCGGAGATCCGCGCCATTCGCCTGGGACGGAGTCACAAGTTCTCTCCCGAGGGCCAGGAGTTTGCGGAAGACAAGGTGCTGAAAAAATTTTACAGCTCGATCGCGGATTATTGCGATAACAATTATCTCACCGCCTGGCGGGAAAGTGATCTGCAGCTTGAGGCCCTGCGCCGCCAATTGGAGGATATCGACGCCATGGCCTCCGGAATGGCCGCGCTGCACAGC
Source organism: Calditrichia bacterium (assembly GCA_020635015.1). Taxonomy (GTDB): domain Bacteria; phylum Calditrichota; class Calditrichia; order RBG-13-44-9; family J075; genus JACKAP01. The sequence continues at coordinate 74,849 of JACKAP010000008.1, forward strand.
GAACTGGCGGCGCTGGACGCCCGCCGGCACCAGGTCAGCCTGCAATATCTGGAGGCGGAAAAGAAGCGCAAAGAGGAACGGCAGCGCCTGAGCACCCTGGCCGAGCTGAAAGAAAACCTTACCCAGTTGATCAAGCTGCTCCATGGGCAGCATGAGGTCGACCTGCTGATCCCGGAAAAACTGCTCGACCTGATCTGGGCGACGATCATCTCCAGCATCAACCAACTGCGCAAGTATAAAATCGATCTGAATCCCTATTGGACGGAGAACAACGGGCGCTATTCCGCCACGGAGAAGACCCGCTTTGTGAAGGAAATATTGAAGCGCTGGGCGGAGCTGCAGTCGGCGATCCCGCAGATGGAGGCGGAGATCGAACGCCTGCAGCATCCGGAGCTGCAGGTGCGGATCGACCCGGAGGACCGCCTGATGCTCAATCAGTTGCGCCAGGCGCTCTACGAGGCCGAGACCGCTCTGGAAGGGGGCGATGATACCCAACTGGCCAACTGGCGGGAGATCCGCCGCAAGATCCAGATGCTGGAGAACCGCACCAACCTGGAAATGGCGCTTTACGCCCGCTTCTTCAATCTGGTCGATAACGGAAAGCCGTTCTATGAGCGCCTGATGCATCCCAATCTCGACAAATACAAGCTGCTGCTGATCCTCGCTCATACCGTGCGCGCACTGCGCAGCACGGAAAAGCGCATTGCCCGGGCATCGGAATTGCTGATCGACAACGTGCGCCGGATCATCGCCAAGATCAACCTCCCGGCGCCGGATGATGCGCCGCTGAAAGAAACGGCGGAGGCGATCCAGGAACTGAGCCGCAGCAAATCTGAGCTGGAGGAGGCCTTCCGCCGGCAGCAGGAGGAGATTGCCGGGCGCCTGGCGAAGCTGCAGCCGGGCGCCGGAGATGGCGACAGTGGGGCGGTGATGGGCGATATCCGGCAGTCGCTGCAGGCGCAGATCGCCGAACTGGAGGCGGCGCGCCGGCCGGACGTGGGTTTCCGGGAAAAATGGGAGCCTTTTCTGCAGAGCTGGGTGCAGGCGCTGAACGATCCGGCACAGATTGAAAACGATAACCTGCATTTTATTGAGACTTATATCGATAACTGCAACGTGATCGGCATTACCTGCAACGAAAACCGGCGGCTGCTGGAGGGCAAGCGCCAGAGCTGCTTTGATGTGACGATTATTGACGAGGTGAGCAAGGCCACCCCCCCGGAGCTGCTGATGCCGATGATGCTGGCCAAGAAGAGCATCCTGGTGGGCGACCATCGCCAGCTCCCTCCGCTCTTCAAGGAGCAAGAAGGCAGTTGGCTGGAGGTGATCGGCCAGTCGGAAGAAGCGGATGTCCGTGAGCCGGTCTACCGCCTGCTGACCCGGGAGAATTTTTACCGGTTTAAGGATATGGTAACGGCTTCGCTGTTCAAGACCTATTTCGAGCATGCGCCGGCAGCGATCAAGACCACCCTGCTTACTCAGTACCGCATGCATCCGCAGATCATGGAGGTGATCAATCATTTTTACGAATATCGCCTCGCCTGCGGCCTGCCTAAACCCGATGAGCAACGCCAGCACCATCTTACCATCCGCTCGGCGGAAGGGTTCGACTTTATCACCCCGGAGAGCCATGCGGTGTGGGTAGATTCCTCGCGTGATCCGCTCAACCGCCCCCACTATGAATCCCAGAGCGGCACCTCGAAGGTCAATTTCCTGGAAGCGCTGCTGATTACGGAACTGTTGCAGAAGATGGATGCCGCCTATCGGGAGCAGGGCTACGGGGGAGAGAAACGCAAGGCGGTCGGCGTGATCTCGTTCTACGGAAAGCAAGTGGCGGAGCTGCGCCGCCGCCTGCGCAGCCTGAGACTGGAGGCGCTGCAGGTGGACGTCAATACCGTCGATCGCTTCCAGGGCAAGGAGCGGCCGATCATCCTGGTCAGCCTGGTGCGCAACACCCGTTCCGGGATGCAATCGAAGACCGCCTTCGTGACCCAGTTCGAGCGCATTAACGTAGCTTTCTCCCGGGCGCAGGAATTGCTGGTGATCTTCGGCGCGCGCGATATGTTCGCCGAGTGCGAGGTGGAGCTGCCCCTGATGGACCAGCCGGGGATGACGGTGAAGAAAGTTTATGGCGAAATCATTCACAGTTTGAATCGCAAATCGAACTTTTGGGGCAGCGCCACGGTGATCTCGCCGGAAGCCTACAAGCAGCAGTTGGGAGGGCGGGGATGAAGCTGACCCGGCTGCGTTTTTCCTTTCCGGTGATGAAGATCGCCTGCACCGTGGCCCACGGGGTGCCGCGCAAGCCGACCGTCTTTGAGCGCGCCCTGCTGGAGCTGACGGAGCGCTTTTCCGGTGATGAGGATTATCGCGAATACAATCTGGAGAAGGTCTTCGGCGAGATTCTCGGGGTGCCGGAAGTGGATAATTTTGTGCGGCCGTCCCTGGAGAAATTGCTGGCGGCAGGACTGCTGCAATTTGAAGGCGATCTTGCCTCACTCAGCACAGTGCGTCTGCAGGACCTTATCCTCACCGCCGAAGGCGCGCAGATGCTGCAGCGCGGCGAGCTGCCCGGCGAGTTGTCGTTTCATCCCCTGAAGTTCTTCTATGATCCGCTGCGCCGGGAACTGGTGGCCGCGGCTGAAAGCACCGGGCTGGAGGAAAAGCCGGCCGGGGTCGCCTTGCACATCGATATTGAGGAAAATTTCCCGGAATCATTTATCCGGGAAGAATTCGCCCGTAAGCCTCCCGAAGGGATCACCCCGGAAAGCAAGATCCAGAGGGTCGTCCGCGACGAGGTGCGCTTGCTCTGGAAAACCGTGGAGGGCGAGATACACCTTTCGGAAAAGGGCGAGGTCGGGTTATTGTTTAACGATGAATTTTATGAGAACTACTTTCTGGAAATGCCCGGCGAACAGCTTTATGAATCGGTGCTGGCCGGCCTGTTTGATTACGAGGCCGGAGCGGATGGTATCCCGCTTTCCCGGGATTTCCCCAAACTGGCACGCTCGCTGGCCCATCTGTTCCCGGCGAAAGACCTCGACCTGCACATCAAGCTGATTCCTGATACGGTGCATTTTTTACGCTACCAGGATTATCTGAAAGATCATCTGGCCTGCAAGCCCAACACCCTGATGGTGGTTTTCGAACATCTGGCGGAAGACTGCCCGGAGGGGATCGAATGGGATGTCGCCATCAACGGCGCGATCATCTATCTGGATGAACGCTTCATTCTGGAAGACTGTTTTTACCTGAATTCCCGCAAAGACAGCCTGTTCGTGCAATATTTTCAGTTCAAGGTCAATGGGATTGAATATATGCTGCCGCTGGGGTACGGCCTGAAGAAGGATGATCCGCAATTGGACCTGGGGGGATATTACGAGCTGCTGGAGGAACTGCTGGATATTTCCGACGATCCGGATCATCAACTGATCAAGCTCTTCTGGAAGCCGGCCGATGCAGTCTTGAAAGACCTCGAACGCCGGATCGGTGATGAACTTGATGATCCTTACCAGATCGGGGAGAAGCTCACCGAATACCGCGAGGTGATCCGGACGCTCCGGCCGGAGATGTAGCCGGCGATGTTTGCCCTTCGGGCGATGTTTGTTCGCTAACGCTCACGATGTTTGCTCACTTCGTTCGCGATGTTTGCTCGCTGCCGCTCGCGATGTTTGCCCTTCTGGCGATGTTTGTTCGCTGCGCTCACGATATTTGCCTTCGGCGATATTTGCTCGCTGTCGCTCGCGTTGTTTGGATGCCGTGCGCTATTGGGGTGTGTGGGATATAAACGCGTGTGCGGGTGTGAGGTCGGGTCGCGACCCGACCCTACAGAGGACATTTGTTATATTATCCGTGTGTATCCGGTTCATTCGTGGCGAAAAATCAATTCCGCAATCCGCACTCCGAATTCCGCACTCAAATCATTCCTTCGGCAACTCAATCACAAATTCGCTATACTGCCCCGCTTCGGTGTTTACGGTAATGCTGCCGTGATGCTCCTGCACGATGATCTCGTGGGTCATCGATAAGCCCAGGCCGGTGCCCTCGCCGGTCGGTTTGGTGGTGAAAAAGGGATTGAATATTTTGTCGCGGATCTCCTTCGGGATGCCGGCGCCATTGTCGCGGATGCGAATCTCCATCCGCTTGCCGCGGTCTTTGGTCTGCACCCACAAGCCGGGCGATTCCCCGCCGGCATTGCCGGAGGCTTTCCGGTCGCTGAATTTCTGGTGGGTGGCGTAGCAGGCGTTGTTCAGGATGTTCAGCAGCGCCCGGCTGAGATCCTGGGGCACCACCGGAAAGGGTTTAATGTCGTGGTCGTACTCCTGATGAATGGTGATGTTGAAGCTGGTGTCCTGAGCGCGCATGCCGTGATAGGCCAGGTTGACATATTCTTCTAACAGGGCGTTGACATCGGTTATCTGCCGCTCGCCGGCCTTGCCCCGGGAGTGCATCAGCATGCCTTTGACGATGCTGTCGGCACGCCGGCCGTGCTGATTGATCTTTTGCGAATTGGTCACCAGGTCGTTGAGCAGTTCTTCAACGATCTCCCGGCTTTCAGACGGGAGGGCGCTCCCGGCTTTCTCCAGCTCTTCTGCTAAGTCTTGGATCAACTCGATGGCCAGGTCGGAAAAATTGTTGATAAAGTTCAGCGGATTTTTGATTTCATGGGCGATGCCGGCGGTCAGGGCGCCCAGAGAGGCCAGCTTTTCCTGCACCAGCAGTTGTTTCTGGGTTTTCTGCAGCTGTTCCAGGGTCTGGCGCAGTTCGTTATTGCGCTCATGGAGATCGCGGGTGCGCGCCTGCACGGTTGCTTCCAGTTGCCGATTGCGTTCCTGGTAGGCTCGGGTGCGCTGCTTCACGATGCCGTACAACAGCAGGATCAGCCCCAGGGCATAGATGCCGTAAGCCCACCAGCTTCGGTACCACGGCGGCTGTACTCGAAAAGCATAGCTCGCCTCGCTGCTGAGCTGTTCATAGATATTCTTGGCCTGCACCCGGAAGCGGTAGCGGCCTTCCGGCAGGTTGGTGTATTCTTTCTGAGTCTCCCCCTGCCAGTCCGACCAGTCATGCTCGAATCCTTCCAGCCGGTAGCGGTAGCGCATGGCACCGCTGGCGTCGCTGCTGCCGGGCGCGTATCCAAAGCGGATGGTGTTGTCCGCATAAGCCAGCACCGGCGAGCCGGGGGAAGGATCGCCGGACTGCTGCTGCGTCGGCGCTACGCCGCCGTCATAAAGCAGGGAATCGCTGCCAAAGGAAACCCGGCGGATCTGGACTGAAAAGGATGCCGTATACGATTTTGCCGTACCGGGTTGATAACGGATGATGCCGTTGGGACCGCCAAACCAGGTCAGGCCGCCGCCGGCCGGATCGGGATAGATGCAGTAGATCCGGTCATAATCTTCCGGGCTGAGCCGGTTGAAGGGGCGATCTTCCCAGCGGTAGCTTCCTCCGGTTTCCGGGATCAGCAGGACGATCTTCCGAACCAGCTTGTCGTTCAGGCGGTAGTTGACCCACAATCGGCCGTCTCCGGCGGGGATGATGCGGAAGATCCACTTGTTGCTGTCGGCGAGGGTGGGGGCGAGGGTGCTGTCGGGAACAAAGCGCTGCCCTGCCGGATCGAAGCGCCGCAGGCCCCGTTCGGTGGCAAAGAGCACCCGTTCTCCGGACCGGTGCACGCCGGTATAAATCTTTTCCAGCCCCTGCCCGGCATCGAAATGGGTCACCCGCGGGCAGCGTTGCCGGCCGGGAAAAGTCCTCGATCCGGATCGCCCCGCGGTACTGGCTGCCCAGCCAGACGGTGCCGTCTGGGGTTTCCACGATGGTTCGTATCTGCTCGCCGATCTCCGGGAGCTTGCCTTCATCCTGCCAGCGGCCGTTGGCCAGTTGCAGCATGGCCAGGCCGTTATGCAGGCCGGCCAGCACCCGGGAGGGATCGGCCGCGGAGCGGTGAAAGCTGTAGACCGCTTCCCGCCAGCCGGTCTCAATGCGGGATAGCTCTCCGGCGACGATCTGGTAAATTCCCGAATTGGTGCCGAGCAGGAGCCGGTTTTGCATGGAGAGCATCGCCCAGACCTCCCCGATGATCGGCTGCTCGAAGCGGGGGGCGTTATAGACGCCGTCGGCGGTGATACTTGCCGGCAGCAGTTTGTAAACCCCGGTGGAGGTGGCGGCATAGATCGCCCCCTGATGGCGCAGCATCTGGTTGACGCTGCCTTCCAGCCCGTGATGTTCATTCAGGATCGTCAACGGGGCGGGCAGCTCCGCCCGGGCCAATCCGTTATTGGTGGCCAGCCACAGCCCTCCCTGGCGGTCGGTGGTCAGGGAATGGATCTTCAAGTCGCGTAAGCCGGCGGATTTGCCGATCACCTGGCGGATACGCCCCAGGGTGTCGATCACGGCACATCCGCCACGGTCGGTCGCCAGGGCGATCTGCCGGCCGGGGAGGAAAATCCCTCCGGTGAGGAAATTCTCCGCCAGAAAGGCGTTCACTTCCCCGGAAAACGGCTGAAAACGACTGCCGTCATAGGTATAGAGGGCGGAATTTACGCCGATCAACATACGGCGGCTATCCAGGGGCAGAACCAGGCGAGCTGTTTTATCGGCCAGGAAATCGCCCCCGGGAAGCGGCACCAGCGTGCTGTCGCGCATCTCCATCAGCCCGCTGCCAAATGCCGACACCAGGTAACGGTTGTTGACCGGGAATGCATAATCGTATCCCTTATCGTTCTCCCATACTTTGATGCGTTGCCCATCCCAGCGGAACAGGTGATTTTGGGAAAGAAAATATATCCCCTTATCAGTGGCGTGGGTGCGCCAGACATCCTTAAATTCCAGCGAATCTTCCGGTATAAAATCCCGCAGGGAGCGGAAGGTGGTTCGGCCCGCGGCGTCGCTCTCCAGGTAGCCGAAATCCCCTTCCAGGCCGACATACACCCGTCCGCTGCTGCTATCGACCGCCACCGAGCGGGTCGTGAACGAGGTGTTGCGGGCCCCGCGGATTTCGCGCCAGGATACCCCGTCATACTCCAGGATGCCGTAGGCATTGGCGACATAAATCAATCCGCGGTTGTCTTCGGCAATGTCGAAATTCTGGGTGCTCTCACCGTGTTCTTTGGGGGAAATGTAGCGCAGGAACGGCAGCCCGCTTTCCCGGAAATTGCCTTCCGGCGCTGCTGCGTTCCGGGAGGATTGTCCCGGCAGCAGCGTGCTGAGCAGCAGCAATAGCAATAGAATGCCGGCCCGAGCCCGTCGGTGCCGGGTTTGCAGGGCGAATATTATTGAAGGGACGGGAGCAGTTGCCATCATCTAGGTTTTATCCGTTTATCGTCAGGTCGCCGATTGATCAAAGATGCGATCCTTCAATTCGTCGAAATTGATCGGCTTGGTGAGGTAGTCGTTGGCACCGTAGGCATAGGCCCGGTCCTTGCTGGTGTCATCGCCGTAGGCGGTGATCATGTAAATTTTCAAATTCGGGAAGCGGGGGCGGAGGATCTTCAGCAATTCCAGGCCGCTCATCCCCGGCATGTTGATATCGGAGAGGATCAGAGCGATGTCCGCCGGATCGAATTCTTCCAGCAGATCCAGGGCCGCTTCCGCAGAGAAGGCGAAACGGAAATCGATCTTCCCGTCGCGGCGCTCCTTGCGGAATCTTTGCTGGAACAGCAGTTCGACATCTTGTTCGTCATCGATCACTAACACGCGCATTATATCGCTCCTTATAGGGAACCAGCTTTGGATAAATTAGACATTAACTTCTTAACGACTGCCACAGCGACACAGAGATCACGGAGTTAGTTTTCAGTTGTCAGTTTTCAGTTCTCCGTGAACTCTGTGTCTCTGTGGCAAACAGATTCGATACAGGACTCAACCCAGCGGCAGGGCGATGGTGACCACCGTGCCTTTGCCCGGTTCGCTTTCGATGCGGATTTCCCCATTATGTTTTTGAATGATGTGATAACTGGCCGGCAGCCCCACGCCCATGGTCACCCGGCTCGATTTGCGGCTGAAGGCGAAATCGAAGATCCGCGACAGCCTTTCCGGAGGGATGCCCTGGCCGGAGTCGCGGAACTCTATATACACCCGGTTGTCTTTCGCAAAGGCGCCGATTTCGATACTGCCCGGACCGTCGATCGCCTGGATGGCATTCAGCAGGATGCTCATGAACACCTGGTTGATCTGCCCGGGGGAGCAATACACCCGCGGCAGCTCGGAGAGGCGTTTCTCGATCGCGATGCGGCCGCAGACTTGCTGTTCGACCAGGGTGAGGGTGCTCTCGATGCCCTCGCGCAGGTCGGCTTCCTGGTATTCCTCCTCATCCAGCCGGGCGAAGTTCTTCAGGCTCTTCACCAGGGTGGCGATGCGGGTGCCGGCATTGAGGATCAGGCGGTTGTTATCCTTCAGGAGCAGGATCGGTTTCTCGATCGCGTTCCCTTCCTGCCGCTGTGCCAGGGCGGCCTCGATCTTCTCGATGCAGCGTTTGACCACATCGGAGGCGCTGTTGATTACCCCGATCGGGTTGTTGATTTCGTGAGCGATCCCTGCCACCAGGTTGCCCAGGGAAGCCATCTTCTCCTGCAGCACCAGCTGCTGCTGGGTTTCACGCAGCTCGCGCAGGGTTTCCTCCAGTTCGACGTTCTCTTCCTGTTTCTTCTTCAGCAAGGTTTTATAAACCGTGTTTTCGAAATCCTGAAAATCGATCGGCTTGGTGATGAAGTCGAACGCCCCGAAGTTCATCGCCTTGCGAATATTGTCCATATCGTCGTACGCCGACACCACCACCGCCTTGACATTGTAGCGGAACTCTCCGATTTTCTGGATCAGGGTCAGCCCGTCCATTCGCGGCATGTTGATGTCGGTCAGCACCAGGTCGATGCTGTCAACTTGCGCCAGCTGCTCCAGCGCTTCCAGGCCGTTCTGGGCAAAGCTGAAATCCAGCTCCTGGTCGCGGATCTTCTTGCGGAATTTTTTGCGGATCAAAAATTCCACATCCGGTTCGTCATCGACCACCAGTATCCGTGCTTCCATGGTGCGCCTCTCCTCAAGCGTTCGCAGTAAGCTTTTTCCTGGTTAAGTTTAAAGAAGATTCGGGCATTTCACAAATTTTATTGTACACAATAAGAAAAAATTGAGATCCGATAGGGCCAAAATAGAACGCGGATGACGCGGATTTACGCGGATAGCGGATTATTTTAAAAAACAAAGGCTTATGGTGTTTCCTTTACATTCGTTTTGCTGCCTTGCGATGAATCTTTGATAATCCCACGCGAAGCACCATAAAAAATTCCGCGAGAATCCGCGTCATCCGCGTCATCCGCGTTCTATGTTAGATAAATCAGCTTGTCTGCGTCTCAAACATCGGCTGGAGCAGGTACGCAAAGAATATCACCCCCAGGCAGCCGATCGGGTTGTACCACAGAAAGGCGATGTCGGTGAAAAAAAAGCAGTAGAGCACCGCCGCCTCCGCCAGGAAGGCGCCGTAAAAGGTGGCGTTGGCGCCAATCTTTTTGAAATAGAAACCGACCAGGAATATGCCCAGGATCGGCCCGTAGGTGAGCGAACCGAGGATATTCACCGCCTCGATCAGCGAGCCCAGCCGGCTGGCATATTCGGCGAAGAGGATGGCGTAAATCCCCCAGAGCACGGTCGCGATTTTAGAAGATGTTAGATAGTGGCGATCGCTGCCCTTCCGCCGCAACATGCGCTTATAGATATCCACGATCGAAGTGGAAGCCAGGGCGTTCAGCTCGCCGGAAGTGGAAGACATCGAGGCGGCGATGATCGCGGCGATGATCAGCCCCACCAGCCCGGCAGGGAGGTACTTGGTGACGAAGGAGAGAAAAATATAATTGGTATCCTTGGGATCCATCCCCGGATCGTTCTTTTGCATCAGGGCGATGGCTTTGTTGCGGATTTCCTGTGCGTCCGCATCGGCGCGGAGGAGGTGCTGCTGGGCGGCGGTGATGTTCTTTTCATCCTCCGACTGCAGCGCCAGCACCATCTGGCGGGCACGAAGCTTCTTTTGTTCATGAGCCTGTTTATATTGCACTTCCAGGAAGTTATATTCGCGGGCATGATCGCTGGCCTGCACCTTGGCAATCTCGGCGGAATTGAAAAAGACCGGAGGTGCTTCGAACTGGTAAAAGGCGAAGAGCATCGCGCCGATGAACAGGATGAAAAACTGCATCGGGATCTTCACAATCCCATTCAGCAGCAGGCCGAGGCGGCTTTGGGTGATCGACTCGCCGGTGAGGTAGCGCTGCACCTGCGATTGGTCGGTGCCGAAGTAGGAGAGCTGCAGGAACATCCCTCCCAGGATGCCGGACCAGATGTTGTAGCGGTTGTTCCAGTCGAAGCCGAAATCGATCGCGTTGAGCCGTCCCAGCTTCCCGGCCAGGTGGGTGGCTTCCAGCAGGGAGACGCCGTCCGGCAGGTTGATCACGATCATGAAAAATGCCGCAAACATCCCGAACATGATGATCATCATCTGGTAGAAATGGGTCCAGTTAACCGCTTTGGTTCCCCCCGAGGCGGTGTAGATGATCACCAGGGTGCCGATGATCAGATTGGTCCAGTGGATGTCCCAGCCCAGGATGACCGTGAAGATGAGCGCCGGAGCGTAGATGGTCAATCCCGCCGCCAGTCCCCGCCCGGCCAGGAACAGCAGGCTGGCCAGGGTGCGGGTCTTCAGGTCGAAGCGGTTTTCCAGGTATTCGTAAGCGGTATGCACCTTCAGGCGGTGGTAGATCGGGATGGCAGTGATAGAGAGGATCACCATCCCGATCGGCAGGCCGAAGTAGAATTGCACGAAGCGCATTCCATCCACATAGGCCTGGCCGGGGGCGGAGAGGAAGGTGATGGCGCTGGCCTGGGTGGCCATGATCGACAGCAGCACGGTATACCAGCGCATGCTGCGGTTGGCCAGAAAGTAGCCGGTGATGTCCTCGCTGCCGCGGCCCTTCCAGACCCCGTAGACCACGATAAAGATCAGCGATGCAGAGAGAACGATCCAGTCGAGTGTTTGCATGGGATTCCTGGGGTTATTATTGAAAATAGCGGGTGAAGGCGTAAAACAGCAGTATCAGCGCCGCCAGATTGAGCAGCACCAGGGCATACCAGCCGTTCCAGCTTTTGAAAAAGGGCGGCGGCGGATCGGCCTGTTGATTCTCTGTCGTTTTTTGTTTCATCTGATCCTCTTGTCAGGCATTTAAAAATAATTGCCACAGAGAGCACAGAGTTGAAGTGATCAGTTTTCAGTTCTCAGTGATCTCTGTGGCTCTGTGGCTATCGTTACCAAATTTAATATTACCGATTCCTAAATCAACCCCTGCGGCCCGCTGCTGTAGGCCATGAACGCCAGGATGAGAATCGCCACCCAGATAGAAACGAACACCGGCACATAGCGCTGGCGGCGCTGCAGCATCTCCGGGAAGTCGATCGGCTTGCCGGCAAATTTGCCCCGGGGCTTGCTGGGGAAGAAGAAGGTCTTGTAAGTCTCGATGGTGGCGATGGTGTAGCCGATCCCGCACAGGGTGATGAACAGGAAATTGTCGGTGAGCATCGCCGCCAGCAGGGAGAAGCCGAAGGCAAAAGCTGGGCTGCGGAAGAATTTGAAGATCTGAAACCCTTCCAGGGGCGCATCTTTCCAGGCCCCGCCGAAAGCAGAGATCCATCCGCCGATGCTGCCGATCACGAACACGATCAACAGGGGATGCCAGCCGAGGCTGCCCGCCTGATGCAGTTGCCACAGGGTGTAGACTCCCAGCCCACCAGCAGCACCACTGCCAGATAGCCCGCCGCCGCCAGCAGCCGGCCGTTGCGGCTCTCCACCACCTTGCCGAAGATATGCAGTTGCATGGGAATGAAATATTTCGATTGATCCTCTTCCCGCAGGAAGGTTTTGTAAAATTCCAGGATCAGACGCTCGATGGCATAGGTGCCGCCCCACAGCAGCAGCAGTTGGGCCGGCTGGCTGAGGTCGAGGCCGCTGACCCACCAGATCACCGGCCCGAGCAGTCCGCCGATAATCGTGCTGCGGAAATACTTCGGAAAGGTGAAACCCTCGTGGGGAGAATCTTTATACATGCCCCAGGTGGACGTATGCAGACCCGCCGCCAGCCCGGTGATGAGTGCGATGATAAAATGCATTGGATTCATGATTTAATAATTCCTCCTAATGATATTCTGGTTGATTTTTTTTGTGAATGGGTTGATGGGTGAATGGGTAAAAACGGACGATATCTTCAAGTATGGTAACCCATCCACCCATTCACCCATCTACCCATTCACAATTGCTTTCTTTTTATAGATTCATACACCGCTTCAATCAGTTCTACATCCCGCTTCGCCAGATCGAGATTAAATGCCGGCGCTTCTCCGCTGCGCAGGGCGCGGAAGAAATCCTGGAACATGCCCCGGTAGCCGGCGATGTCGCTCAGCCCCGGCCAGAAAAAGCGGATCTTTTTGCCGCGCACAAAACGAAAAATGCCGTTGCTTTCAAAGGTGACCGATCCTTCCCGGCCGAAGATCCGGGAGATGCGCAGGCCCTGGAAGATGGTCGAGACCTCCCAGGAATAAAGCAGGGAACCGATCGCGCCTTCGCGGTATTGCGCCACCACCTGCACGCTGCGTTCGGCGCCGTCCTGCGATCCCGGCCGGAAACCTTCGACCGTCTCGATGGTCAAGCCGGCATTGGCCATCAGGTTGATCCAGTGGATGCCCCCTTCAAACAGCGCGCCGCCTCCCGATAGCGCGGCATCATCCCGCCAGTTGCCGGTCTTCTGGGTTTTGGTGGCGTTCAGATGCAGAAAGAGCACTTCCCCGATCATCCCGGAGGCGATGATCCGGCGCAAGGTCGCCAGCAGCGGCTTGTAGTAGTAGTTCTCCGCCACCATCACCTGGCGGCCATGCTCGATGCTCAAGGCTTTGACCGTGTCGAAATCGCCGGAACTGAGGAAGGGCGGTTTCTCCACAATCACATGCTTGCCCGCCTGCAGGGCCTGGCGGGTGAGTGCCAGATGGCTGTCGGGCGGGGTAGCGATCAGCACCGCATCGATCTCGGGAGAAGCGATGGCCGCTTCATAAGAATCAAAACTGCCCTGTCCGCGGTATTTGGCCTGGTATTCCCGGGCTTTCCCGGCAGAGCGGCTGGCATACCAGCACTGCACATCCTTGAACTTCCCCAGGGTCTTGCTGTGCAGCCGGGTCGCAAATCCGCACCCCAAAAACGCCAGGCGGATGGGGTGGGATGGGTCGATGTTGTGCATAGGATATACTTTCTTTAATCAATACAATATTGACGATTTTTTTGATTGTTGATGGGGGGATGGGATGACGGGTGAAAACGGAGGTAGGGTCGCGACCTTACCCTACGACACCCATTAACCCATCAACCCATTCACCCATTCACAATATATCTCCCCACCCGCAGCGCATTTGCCGATATCGTCAAACTGGGATTGACCGCGGCGGCGCTGGGCATAAAGCTGCCGTCGACCACGAACAGGTTGTCGATTCCCCGGAAGCGGCAGAATTCATCCAGGGCGGAGGTTTTAGGGTCGCTGCCCATGCGCACCGTGCCCACCGCATGGGAAAAGGTGCGGATATGATGAACATAATGGAGAATGGCGCCGGCCTTGCGAAGAACTTTTTTCCCCTGGCGGGCCAGGCTGTTAAGCGCGGCCAGGTCTCGTTCACTGTAATGATGGGTCACCAGCGGCTGGGGCAACCCGTAGCGGTCTTTTTGGTGCGGATCGAGCGCGATATGATTGCGGTATTGCGGCTGATCCTCGGCAATCGCCAGCAGTCCGGTGAGCAGCTTGACCCCGGGACTGAGCAGCTTGCCCAGCGGTCCCGGCAGTTCTTTCTGCACCAGCCCGGCCGGAGGCGTGGGCATCTGCTGCAGGCTGCCCAACTTGCCCGCCGGGGCGGTGATCGATGGGTGGCCGAAATAATAATCCATGATCGCCAACTGTTTGTGAAAGCGCTGCTCCTTGTCCGCCACCCCGGGGAAAATGCCGAAGATGATCGCATTGACATGGCGCATCAGGTAGCGCCCGACGTTGTGCCCGCCCGGGTTTAGCTCCGGCAGGCCGGAGGCCAGGAGCAGGTGCGGCGAGCCCATCGCCCCGGCGGAGAGAATCACATAACGGGCTTTGACGGTAAATTTTTTCTCCGCTGTGTTTATCGATACAATCGACGGCGGTAATCGCTTTTTCACGGGCATTCAGCCGTACTGCAACGGTGTTGGCCTGCAGCGTCATTCCCCGGGCAATCAGGTCGGGCAGGAGCACTGTGGCCAGGTCGTTCTTGGCGCCGATAGCGCAGGCGAAGGTGTCGCAGGTGGTGCAGTGGATGCATTGGGCGCGTTCCGGCCGGTGGTAGTTGATGGCCAGCGGCAGGTGGAACGGGTGCAACTGCAGTGCTTCTGCCGCATGGCGTATTTTTTGCGAGATGTCCGCCAGCGGGGGCAAATCCTGTGGGAAGGGAGCGCTGCGCGGAGGTTCGGTCGGATCGGTGCCGGCTTCGCCGGAAATGTTCAGCAGGCGCTCCGCCTCACTGTAAAACGGCTCCAGATCGCTGTAGCGATAGGGCCAGGCCGCGCCGGAGTCGCCCACGATCTCGCTTCCCGGCTCAAAATCGCCTTCCCGGAAACGAAAGGAGACCCCGCCGTAAAACACCGAAGGCCCGCCCACGCAATGGTAACTGCCCATCACATCCTTATTGCCCCCGGCCAGCACCCGCAGCGGGCTGTCCATCGCGTAGTGAGGGGTGAGGTCGACCGAGCCGTACAGTCCCCAGTTTTCCGGACTGCGGGTCACCCAATCGCCCCGCTCCAGCATCAGCACCCGCATGCCGGCGTCCACCAGCGCTTTGGCGGTCATGCTGCCCCCAAAGCCGCTGCCGATGATGAGGGCATCGTAAGATGTGTCGGTTTTTAACTTCATGTTTTAATTGTATCTTGTGAATTAAGATTTTTGCGCTTTTCAAGCTGGTATTGGTTGTTGGCTGTTGGTTGTTGGTCGTTGGCTGTTGGCTCTTGGTCAAGACAGTCCATTGCCAATAACCAATAACTAACCAATAACCAACAACCAATAACCAACACTAACCTTTACAAAATTGAGTATACAATGTATTCACGATATCATGCCGTTTCAACGATCCGTATTACCCCCATTTATTTCAGGGCGGCAAAAGATAACCATTTTCCCCCGTTCTCACAACGCCGGAAATGAATTTTTCACTGCTTCTGCGCGACGGGGCGCTCGCCGGCTGGATAGCGCGTAGGCGGATGTTCAAGCGAAAGGCTAAATTTGGCATTGACTTTAAATTTTTATTTAAGTATCATATTCAGAATTAGTTAACGGTTTTTTCTCAACAGATAACTTGTTAATATCACACATCTTGCTTGATTCACTGGATCAAATGATTCGGTATCTGTGCCGTTCCAGATAATGACAGAGAGGATGATCTATGAATAAATGGCGAACCATTTCAGCGAACACCGGCGGTTTGGTGCTGCGCCTGACGGCGGTTCTGGGCTTGCTGGCCGGAATGGCCCTCCTGGCGCCGCTCCAGGCCGGGAATGAGCCGGTTCCGGCAGAGTTCCCGGAGGCGGAAGAGGACAGCACGGTCGCCGCTTACCGTTCGTACCGCAGTAACAGCACCTGGGAGACATTGGTGTCCCTGCCCGGCACCATCGCCTATTTGCCGCTCAAGCTGCTCGGCAGCGGCCTTTCCGGGTTGGTGGCGTATGTGGATGAAACCAAGCTGGTGCAGAAAACCTATGATGTGCTGGTGACCGACGACCGCAAGCGCGGACTTTATCCGATCTCTGCCCCGCCGATCGGTTTTGGGGCCAAATTTTTCCAAAAGGGGCTGCTGACCGAGAAGTCGAAATTGTCGCTCTCCGCATCCCACGGCCTGCGCGGGCGGCAGAAATATCAGTTCAGCATGAAGCGGATTCAATTGGGCGGTCCTCTGGCGGCGGATATGCTGGTGAAATATCATCTGCAGCCGGACGAAGCGTTCTTTGGGATTGAGTCCGCTTTCGAGAACGGTTCCGATGTGGATGATGATCGCACCAATTACCTGCTGGAGCAGAGTTTTGGCGAAGTGAAACTGGGCGCAGATGTCGGCGATCGCTTCAGCGCCAAGGCGGTTGCCGGCTACGAAGTGAACAGTGCCCGCGGGGGGAAGAACGAGCGTTATACCTCGCTCTCGGAAGTCGCCAATGCCCAAACCCTGCCCGGTTTCGAAAGCGAAGTGGGTCTGACCCGCCTGGAACTGGAAGTGCGCAGCGATTTCCGCAATCGCGGGGTGCGGCCCACCTCCGGCGGGGTGGCCCTGCTGCGCGGCGGCTTCTTTGAAGATACCGGGCGGCACGATTCAGACTTCCAATACGGATTCTGGAAGCTCACTGCCGATGTCTCCCAGCACCTGCATCTTTTTTATGACCGCACCCTGATCCTGCGCCTGGCCGGCGAGGTGACGGAGCCGATGGCTTCGGATAAGGTGATTCCTTTTTATTACCTCAGCGAGTTGGGCCGGGAAGAGACGGTGCGCGGTTTCCAACGGGGCGTTTCCGCGAAGAAAACATGGTGCTCGGATCGGCGGAATACCGCTACCGGTGTGGGAGATCCTCGATGCCTTCCTCTTCGCCGATGCCGGCAAGGTGTTTGCCGACAGCAAGTTCTCCGACAGCGACTGGAAGGTCGGTTACGGCTTCGGCCTGGAGATCTGGGGCAAGACCGATGTGATGACCAGCCTGGCGCTGGGGATCAGCGAAGACGGGCTGCGTTTATATTTTGGCCTGAACCGGGAACTGTAACCAGCGGGGTGATTGAAAATGAACGAATTATCCAAAACGATATACATTGTTAATACTGTCTGTTTTTTTGGTACTTTGCGCCGGGCCGCGCTTTTGCTCCTGGTAGCTGTCCTGATGAGCGGCTGCGGCAGCAGCGGCAAGTTTGTTGCGCCTCCCAAGGTGCCCTCGGATATGCGGAAGGTGCCTGAGCCGGCCTCGCGCAAGATCAACATCGCCGGCGATGTGGTTAAAAAGCAGTTTCTCGATCAGATGGAAGAGTCATTCGACCTTTCCCGGCAGTTCCGCAATCTCTTCGGCAAGAAAAAAGAAGCCTACAACATCAACGCCTTTGACGAGATCGATAACAACAGCTGGTTTACCAACCGCAACCATCTCCACCCGATGACGCCGGAGGAGGTCGCCACCGGTCCCAATCGCGGCCAGATGGGCCCCAACACCGGTGGTCCCTGGACGATCGTCAGCGTGAAGGTGGAGGGGGTGACGCCCGGCTTTAACATCCAGGACAGTGAAGGGCAGCGCTACGTGATCAAGTTCGAGCCCCCGGCTTATTCCGAGATGCCGTCCGGGGCGGAAGTGGTGTCCACCAAACTGTTTTACGCTGCCGGCTATAATGTGCCGGAAAATTTTGTGGTGTTTTTCGATCCCTCCATCCTGCGCCTGGGGGATAATGTCACCTTTACCGATCCGCTGGGGCGGAAGCGGGCGTTTAACCAGCAGGATCTTTCCCGGCTGCTGAGCAAGATCCATAAACTGCCCGACGGGCGCATCCGGGCGGCGGCCAGCAAATTTTTGCAGGCCGAAGCCTTTTTGGGGCCGTTCTATTATAAGAGTCGGCGGAAAGACGATGCCAACGACTTCATCTCCCACCAGCACCGCCGGGAGCTGCGCGGGCTGCGGGTGATTGCCGCCTGGCTGAATCACTTCGATACCAAGGCGAACAACTCGCTGGACGTCTATACCGCGGAAGGCTACGTGCGCCATTACCTGATCGACTTTGGCTCTACTCTGGGCAGCAACGGCGACGAGCCGATGCCCGGTTATATCGGCGATGAGAACAGTTTCGATCCCCACGAGATCGGCCTCAACACCCTCTCGCTGGGGCTGTATGTGCGTCCCTGGGAGAAAAACTGGAAAGTGGATTATCCTTCTATCGGCTATTTTACCAGCGAAGGATTTCATCCCCAGAAGTATAAGTTTATCCAGCCCAATCCGGCGTTCGAGCTGCTGACCGACCGCGACGGCTTTTGGGGCGCCAAGATCGTGATGTCCTTCAGCGACGAGCAGATCGAGGCGGCGGTGCAGCAGGGTCAGTATTCCGATCCGGCGGCGGAGGCCTACCTTATCAAGACCATCATCGAGCGCCGGGATATCGTCGGCCGCTACTGGTTTGACCGGGTGAACCCGCTCGACCGCTTCGTGCTGGAAAAAATGCTGCCGGGGGCAGGAACTGCGGTTCACCGATCTGGCAGTGGCCGGCAAGCTGTATGCTCAGGAGGATGCGGCCTACCGCTATTCGCTGAAGCAAAACGGGGAGACCCTGCTGCTGACGGCGCAGGAAATCGGCAATAAAACAGGCATTACCCTGCCGGCCTCCCTGGAAGGCGGCGCCAGCGGGGATCAACTGCATGTGCTGGTAGAAGCCCAACGTCCCGGTGGCGACTGGCACCAGCCGGTCAGTGTTTATTTGCAATGGGATGGGGAAGGGAAGGAATTCCGCTTGATGGGGGTACGGAGGTAGATTAGGGGGAGAATGGCACGCAGATGACTTGGCGCGGCCTGCGACCGCAATCAAATGGTAAATGCTTATTGCTCAACGGTAAATGTTGCTACATAGCTAAATTGCTACAAGGTTGAGGGGCGGGAGTTCAAATCACCGCCCTGACTTTCTTTGAACAATTTAATAATGCAGCAATGCAACAATTTAGCCATATCGAATCTGTGAAAATCTGTTAAATCTGCGAAATCCGCGTGCCATTAATTTGTAAAAATCAGCTATTAATCACCCGCTGGATTTCGGCGAAGACCGCATCGACCGGCTGTAGGCCGTTGACCATATGATAGACGCCCTGCTGCTGGTAATAGCCGATCAGCGGAGCGGTATTTTCGTGATAGACCCGTAGGCGGTTGCGGATGGTCTCTTCCTTGTCGTCGTCGCGCTGGAACAATTTACCGCCGCAGTTTTCACAGCGGTCTTTGGGGTTGATCAGCACGCTGGTCATCTGGCCGCACTCCGCGCAGACCCGGCGGGCGGTCAGGCGTTTGACGATCGCCTCGTCTTCCACGGCAATCTCGATCGCCTTCAGATCCATTTCGCCCATCCGTTTCAGGATACCGTCCAGCCCTTGCGCCTGGGGGATGGTGCGGGGAAACCCGTCGAGGATAAACCCATTTCGGCAATCCCGCTCGTGCAGGCGATTCTCCACGATCTTCAGGATCAACTCATCGGATACCAGCTCGCCCGCATCTAAAACTGCTTTAACCTGGCGCCCCAGCGGAGATGCTTTTTTGACCTCAGCACGCAGGATGTCGCCGGTAGATATTTGCGGCACTCGGTATTGCACCATCATTAACTTGGCTTGTGTTCCCTTACCTGCACCGGGGGTGCCCAAGAGAATAACATGCATAGTAGGACTCCTTCGTTAACGGTAAACATCGCGCCCACCCGGGGCTGTCTTGTGAAAATATAAGAAAAAAATCACAAACAAAACCAACATTTCATTTTTGCAGCACCGGCAGGGAATGGTTTATACCATACCGGTTGCTTTGGTTTTTGCGGCGATAAAGCGCGGTTTCTCATCCGCTGCGCTTTGGGCGTAGAGCTGCCCGCAGGCGGCGGCAATGTCATTACCGCGATTTTTCCGTAAGGTGACGGCAAACGGCGCTTTCGCTTCCAGTATATCGACGAACGATTTCAGTTTGCTTTCCGAGGGAGTTCTAAAGCCCAGACCGGTGTCGTTAAACGGGATCAGGTTCAGCTTGCATTTCAGGGGGGCGAGGAGTTTGATCAGCGCCCGGGCATCCGCCAGGGAATGATTGACCGCATCCAGGAGCACATATTCAAAGGTAATGCGTTTGCGCAGTTTCCGGGTATAATAGACTGCGCTGTCGATCAGATCATCCAGGGGAAATTTGTCGGCGATGGGCATGATGCTTTGCCGGAGCGGCTGAGTGGCGGCATGCAGGGAGATCGCCAGGCTGAAGGGCTGGCGTTCGTCGGCAAACTGGCGAATCCGCGGCACCACTCCGACGGTAGAGATGGTGATCTTCTTGGCGGCAATGGCCAGGCCTTCCGGGTCACTCATGATCCGGCAGGCCTGGATCACCCGGCTGTAATTCAGGAAGGGCTCGCCCATCCCCATCAGCACCACATTGGTGATTTTCCGCCCGGTATCCTGCTGTACCCGCAGCACCTGTTCCACAATTTCTCCGCTGCTCAGATTGCTCAAAAAGCCCATTTGGGCGGTGGCGCAAAAGGCGCATCCCAGGGCGCATCCCACTTGCGAAGAGATGCAGATGGTGGTGCGCCGTTCCTCGGGAATGAAGACGCTTTCGATATGCTGGCCGCCGGCGAGTTGCCAGAGATATTTGATGGTGCCGTCAATGGATTCCTGGCGGGTGGCGAGTTGCAATGTTTGCAGGGAAAAACGGGCGGCCAATTCGGCCCGGAACGGCTTCGGCAGGTTGGTCATTTCCTCAAAAGTGCGCACCCCGTAATGGTGTATCCACTTATAAACCTGTCGGGCACGGTAGGAGGGTTGTTGAAAACCGGCGAATAAAGCATCTATTTCTGCCGCCGTCAACCCCACCAGCGCTTTATTTTCCGGTGAATCTATATGCATAGACTTGAATTCCTGTTTGCCGTTACCCACACGCTCTGTTTCAAACCAGGCCGCCCCAGCAGCATATTGCCAACAAAAGATTAACACAATTTACAATTTTTATCGCCGGAACAAACAATATTTTTAAAAGGGGACGCGATGAAAGGAAACCCTTGCTAATCAATCAAATTATACCTAGCTTACTGTCAACAACGACGTGGGAAGTTTTGCTATGTGCCGGTGTTTCTCATTTCGCTTCCCCACCTACCATCCCGCTATCCTGGATGCATCCAAGCACTATATCTGCAAATATAACCACCTTTTAATCGCTCTTGTTCATTCGGTTCCGGGGAGTCTCTTCGGCACAGACCGTATGTCGTTCGACGTCTCCAGCGCGGTTCCGGCTCAGACGGGAAATGGGACAAAAACCATTAAATCAGGAGCGAGATATGAGCTATAAAACCGAAGCATTAACCTATCATCGCGAGGGGCGGCCGGGCAAGATCGAGGTATGCACGACCAAGCCCTGCGTGACCCAACGCGACCTGTCGCTGGCCTATACCCCCGGGGTGGCCGAGCCCTGCCGGGCGATCCAGAAAAATCCCGAGGATATCTTCCGCTACACCGCCCGGGGCAACCTGGTGGCGGTGGTGAGCAACGGCACGGCGGTGCTGGGGCTGGGCGACATCGGCGCCGGCGCCGGCAAGCCGGTGATGGAGGGCAAAGGGGTGCTCTTCAAGCGTTTCGCTGATATCGACGTGTTCGACCTGGAGCTGGATACCCACGATCCCGACGATATCATCCGCACTGTCAAGCTGCTGGAACCGACCTTCGGGGGGATCAACC
The DNA here is from genome assembly GCA_020635015.1 of Calditrichia bacterium. GTDB lineage: Bacteria > Calditrichota > Calditrichia > RBG-13-44-9 > J075 > JACKAP01. Next base: position 96,338 of record JACKAP010000008.1, read on the forward strand.
TGGAGGATATCAAGGCGCCGGAATGTTTTTATATCGAAGAAGAATTGAAGAAGCAGATGAACATCCCGGTGTTCCATGACGACCAGCACGGCACTGCGATCATCTCCGGCGCGGGGCTGCTCAACGCTCTGGAATTGGCCGGCAAGCGCATCGAGAATGTGCAGATCGTCTTCATGGGCGCCGGGCGGCGGGTATCGCCTGCGCTCAATTTTACCTGGAGTTGGGAGCGCGGCGGGAGAACATCATCATGCTGGACAGCAAAGGGGTGATCCATCACGACCGCACGGAAGGGATGAACCCTTACAAGCTGCAGTTTGCCACCCACCGGGATATCCGCACCCTGGATGAAGCCCTTGATGGCGCAGATGTCTTTGTCGGCCTCTCGGTGGCCAATCTGCTTTCCCGGGAGATGGTGCGCCGGATGGCCGAGCGGCCGATCATCTTTGCCATGGCCAATCCCGATCCGGAAATGACCTATGATGAAGCCAGGGCCGCGCGGGATGATGTGATCATGGCGACCGGGCGGAGCGATTATCCCAATCAAGTGAATAATGTGCTCGGCTTCCCCTTCATCTTCCGCGGCGCCCTGGATGTGCGGGCCCGCCAGATTAACATGGAAATGAAGGTCGCTGCCGCCACGGCACTGGCGGAACTGGCTAAAGAACCGGTGCCGTATTCGGTCATTAAGGCTTACCGTACAGAACATCTGGTTTTTGGCACTGAATATCTTATTCCCAAACCGTTTGATCCCCGGGTGCTGATTTGGGAGGCCTCGGCAGTGGCCAAAGCAGCGATGGAAACCGGCGTTGCCCAGGTCTCGATGGATCTCGACGAGTACCGCGAGAAATTGGAAAGCCGTTTGGGCATGTCGCGTCACGTTATGCGGGTGTTCATTAACAAGGCTAAAAAAGCGCCAAAGCGGATCGTATACCCGGAAGGGGAGCACGAAACCATCCTGAAGGCTGCGGAAGTGATCGTCGACGAATGTATGGCCCACCCGGTGCTGCTGGGGCGGCCGGAAGTGATCGAGGAAAAATTGGCGGAACTGAAGCTGGATATCCTGAAAGGGATCGAGATCATTCATCCCAAGAGCTCGCCCCGGCTGGAGGGGTATGCCGAGACGCTCTTCAATCTGCGCCGGCGCAAAGGTTTGGTACGCCAGGAAGCATATCAGTTGATCCGCAACTACAATTACTTTGCCACCATGATGCTGCATCAGGGACATGCCGACGGCCTGGTGGCGGGGGTCACCCAGCAATATGCCGATGTCATTCGCCCGGCCCTGCAGATCATCGGGGTTCGGCCGGAGGTGCATAAGGTTGCCGGACTCTACATGATCGTGATGAAGGATCAGGTTTACTTCTTTGCCGATGCGACCGTGAACATCGATCCCACGGCAGAGGATCTGGCGGAAATTGCCCTGCTCTGCGCCGCCGAGGTGCGCCGCCTGGGAGTGGAACCCCGCATTGCCATGCTCTCTTTTTCCAATTTCGGCAGTTCCCGCCACCCGCTGGCAGAAAAAGTGCGCCGGGCCGCCGATATGGTCAAAGGCCGCGGCCTGAATCTGCTGGTCGACGGTGAAATGCAAGCAGATACCGCCGTGGTGCCGCGCATCCTGGATGAGGTATATCCCTTCAGCGAGTTGGCCGGTCACGGAGGCGCCAACGTGCTGATCTTCCCCAACCTGGCGGCGGGCAACGTGGCCTATAAGCTGATGCAGCGTCTGGGCAAAGCGGAAGCCGTAGGGCCGATCCTGATGGGGATGCGCAAACCGGTGCATGTACTGCAGGTGGGCGATTTTGACGAGATCGATGTGGTGTATATGACCGCCATCGCCGTGCTGGATTCTCAGACCGAGGATGGTGCCCCGGTGCCGGCTGCCCGGCTGCAGGAAGCCGGTTTTCCGGTGTAAGCGATAACGAAAGCCGGATCTGCTGGTCTCTGATCAATATTGACGAGTCGTCATTCAAAAATAGAAGGTTGACAAACGCACCGGAATCACGTGTGGAAGCGCGAGTTACATCTGAATCGATGAGCGAGTGAAATCACGAAATATTCCAACAACTACACAAAACGCAAGGAGCTGAACATGCAGGAATTACTGGTGAACTACAAGACCGGATCAAAATGGGAAGCAGCGCCGTCACCGATGACCGGGGCGGAGATCAAGATCCTTCGCCAGGAAGGGCTCAAAAAAACCTTTTTGCTGAAATTGCCGGCGCATTTCCGGGGCATCGCCCATGTACATTCACACACCGAGCAGCATTTTGTGCTGGAAGGCAGCTACAACAATGACGAGGATAAGTATGACACGGGCGACTACCGGCTGATCCCGGCGGGCAATGCCCATGACCCGATGGAGTCGGAGCAAGGTGCGGTGGTACTCGTTATTCAGGAGCCGTGATACATTTCGGCAGCCGAAAGCGGATGGTGCATAAGTTGCCGTAATGTCCGTGCAAGAAGCAAGGGAAATGGATGTCGCGCCAAAATTGGATTTTTCGACGGATGCGGTGGGGGTTTTTCTATGCCGTGCTGTGCCTGGGGATTTCCGGCACCGGCCACGGGCAGTGGTGCCAATGGCGGGGGCCGGCCAGGGATGGTTCTGTGCCGGCCGCTGCTCGTAAAGGCGTTTGGCAGCTTCAGCCGATTCTCCTGTGGGAGCGCGAGGTCGGTGGTGGGTATTCCGCCCCACTGGTAAAAGATCATCGAATCTGGATTCAGTCGCGGGAAGGTGGCCGGGAAGTAATCCGCTGCCTGGACCGGGGCAGCGGCGAGTTGATCTGGCAATCCGGCTATGAGGTGCCCTTCCGGGTGGATACCGATGCCCAGGCGCATGGAGCGGGCCCGTTCTCAACACCCGCATTGGCGGACGAGCGCCTTTTTACCCTGAGCATGAGCGGGGTGTTGTCGGTCTGGGAGACTTCCACCGGCCGGCTGCTCTGGCGGGCAGACTACGGGCAGGAATTCCCGCCCGGCTATCCTTATTTTGGCGCCAGCGCTTCGCCGCTGGTATGGGAAGGGAACTGCTACCTGCATTTCGGTAGCAGCGGCTGGGACGATCCGGCGAAAGGCGCCATGATCGCCCTGGCGGTGGCGGACGGCCGCGAGGTCTGGCGCTGGGAGGGCGACGGCCCGGCGGTGGGTGCCTCGCCCGTGCTGGGGATGATCGGGAATCTTCCCCAATTGATCTTTAAGACCAGTGTATATCTTGTGGGAGTCAACCCGCATAACGGCAAGGAATTATGGCGCATTCTCTATGAAGTGCCGATGACCAATACCATCATAACCCCCCTGTTGCTGGACGATGTGCTGGTGACCTCTGATTATGAGATCGGCTTCCGCGCCTGGCAGATTCAGCGCCGCGGTGCCAACTGGTCGGTTCAGGAACGCTGGCGGCATCGAAAGGCCTCGCTTTTTACGAGTTCGCCGGTGCGGGTGGGCGATATCATTGTGGGTTTTTCCCATTTCCGAAAAGGCGAGTTGGTCGCGCTCGATCCCACAGATGGCCGGCTACTGTGGCGAGGGGAACCCCGTCAGGGTGAGCATGCCACCCTCATCGCCTGGGGGGATACCCTGCTGGTATTCCGGGAAGACGGCATGCTGGTGGTTGGCCAGGTGTCGGTGCAGAGCTTCAGGATTCTGGCCACACATAGCCTGGGCAGCGCCTTGATGTGGGCCCATCCCGCAATTGCTGATGGGCATCTTTACATCCGCGATGGTCATCGCCTGGCGGCGTATGATTTTTAAAACTGAAACGCTCATACTGAGCACCGTGTAACGTTTTATCGCATGGGGCAAAGGGCATGGTGCATGGCGCCGTCATGTGCAAGCGCAGGTTCCGACACCCGCACTGTAATACACCATGCCCCATGCGCCATGCCCCAAAAAGTGCTCCGCATTACACAGTCCTCAGTATGAGCGAACTGAAAATGGTTAAAAAATCATGGCAGATTAAAATCGGCCGGGAGTCTTAAAAAACGAAGGTGCTCGGCGGGGATCGACTATATTTTCCGGCTGCCGAATCAGACGAACGGTCAGGTTAAGGGTATAAAGGACCTTACCGTCGTAGAACATTAACTTCAGGGCAATGGCCCGCGGAAGGGGCCCCAGCCTGCCGCTGCGCTCCGGAATGACGGTGAATTGATCCCTTTCCGCTCCTATTCCGGAAATAGTGCCGTTGCCCAGGCGCAGCAGCCCGCTGCCAAGCCGCTCGCCGTTCAGGTATACCTGCTTCTCCAGGCTTATTCGCAGTGGGCGGCCGTCGCTGCGTATCGCGCTGAATTCCTGCGGAGTGAGCATGCGCACCGATCGCACCTGGCTGAGGACGCGGCTGATGGTAGCGGAAAGCTGGTTTAATTCGCGTTCGACGGCGATCTTTCGCTCATAATTGCCGATCAGCCTGCTGCTGAAGTGGTAGGCGACATAAGCCATGCTCACGATCAGCAGGCTGAGCTGTAGCGCGATCAACACTTCGACGATGGTGAAGCCCTGATCACCTGAAGCGTGGTTAGGGATCCGCCGGATCATAGTCAACCTGATAAATGTAAAATTCCGCCAGCGGCAACCGGGAAGGATCGCTGCCGACGCGTACGATTATTTTTTTCAGCGACTTTTCCCGTACCACCCGGCGTTCGATTGTATACCTGCGGGTGCCGATGACCTCGCTTCGCACCTGCGGTTGAGGCTCGCGCTGCAGCAATGCGATGGCCATTTCCTGCTCGGCCAGATCGATTGCGGTGATGCAGGCACGGTTGTGTTTCCCGGTCAGCAGCCCGCTGATGATCCGGGTCAGCGGGAGGAACACAATCATCAACAGCACCAGCGCCGTCAGGGTCTCCACCAGGGTGTAGCCGGCCTCGCCGGCGATGTTTGCTCGCTTTCGCTCGCGATGTTTGTTCGCTATGCTCACGATGTTTGCTCGCTTTCGCTCGCGATATTTGTTCGTTTCACTCACGATGTTTGCTCGCTTTCGCTCGCGATATTTGTTCGCTCCACGCTCCACGTTTGTTATTCCGCACTCCGCACTCCGCACTCCGCACTCCGCATTCGTCTCACTCTACCAACGGCACAAAATTCCGGTTCTCCGGCTCTAAAAACAGCGGGATGAGAAATCTTTCGCTCAAGCGGGAACGGTCGACCGTTCCGTCCCGGATCCAATTATAGTAGTCTGTTGGCGAGCGGTAAAAATGGAATCTCCCGGTCACGGAAATCCCGTTGATGGTGCCGCCCAGATTCAGCAGGTTGCCGGAGTAGACCAGGCCGTTTACCGTCGCGCCTTTCTCGATAATGATGCCACTACCCTGCCGTGCGGGGTTGATACCATGTTCCGGAGAAGTGAACAGCACCGTGCCGGAAACTTCCGCCGGGGCGGCAATTCGGATCGTACTTTCATCACGATTCCCGTATACCATCAGCAGCGACGGATAGGCCAGGGTTGACGCACCCGTCACCGTGATTTGCTCCTCGGAAAATAGCTGTCCCCGGAATTGCCCGGTGCCGGCGACAATAATTTGCCGCGGGGAGTAAAATAACGCCTGATCGGCGATCACCGCCGTATCCAACCGAATCTCCTCCCGGCACAGTACCGACACGAAATGGCTTAACCGGAGCGGTTTATCCAGGGTCAGCGCTGCATCGATCACCAGAATGCCCGGCCCCCGGATATGGCGGGGGCCGGTATGGAAGAAACCGGGCGGCAGGCGGTAGCTGCGCAACATTCCCCCGGGAGCGAGATCGATCAACGAGTCCGCCTCGGAAATGGTGGGCAGCCATGGCAGGGTATCCGCCCGGGCCAGCCGGGCGCGGAATTCCCGGTAAATTTCGTTCACTAAATCCCGCTGTATACCCGGCCGACCATCTTCCTGCCGTCGCACGATATTTCCATAAACCGGTATGCCCTGTCGATGCCGCCGTTCCCCCGGCGGCGCGGCTCTTACCCCTTCCGGCCCGGTTCGCACCGCTCCGGTTAGCCGAGCGTTCCCGGCAAGGGTTAACGGGCCGGCGGCGGGATCGACGATCACCGCCGGCCGGAAAGCGGAAGAAGGGCGCTTGGCGATCAGTGCGCTTAGCATTTCCTCCCGGGGTGTTGAGCCGGCAGTGGCCAGCAGGGCGGTATACCCGCCCCAAGGGAATTGCACGATCCGGGCCGAGTCTCGATCTGCAAGTAAAAGGGAGTAGGTGCGGGGCGACCGTGAATAGAGCGCCCGCTCACCGCTGTAAAAATCCGCAGCCGCCCGATGGAGTGCGCTCTCCGCCAGATAGAGCGTCTGGAGATCTTCCGCTTTTTCCAGCAACAGCTTTCGGTGTCGGGCGACGAATGCCAGTATAATGACTAGCGTGGCGCTTAACAACAAGCTGATCACCAGCACCGCCACCAGGGCAAATCCCCGGTTCTCCGCAAGCAGGCGCCGGTATCGGTGCCGGATTATTAGATGATATTGTGCATTGTTCATTGTGCCTCCTGTCTTATTATTGGCCCATTTTGATTTTTTTTAGAAAAGTTTTCTGAAAAAATACCGGAACTGCCAATAAGAGAATGAGGGGCACAAAAGACGCTGCCAATCGCCACCAAGCAGGAAAGGGGGATGCCATGGCGTATGCTGATAGCGTATTGATATTTTTTGCCGGCAGCTGTGCCGGGAGTTTTTTGAATGTATGCATCTACCGGTTGCCCCGGGGGATCGGCTTGCTGGCGCCCCGGCGCTCCTTTTGCCCGGCCTGCCGGGTGTCTATCCGCTGGCCGGACAATATCCCGCTCTTTAGCTATCTTTGTTTGGGGGGGCGTTGCCGCGACTGCCGCAGCGCAATTTCCCCGGTGTATCCACTGATTGAAATTGTCTCCGGTGCATTGGCACTCTTGTGCTTGGCCCGGGGGGTAGGGGGAGCGGCATTCATCTATCTGCTGTTCTTCTATGCGCTGCTGGTAATCAGCGCAATCGACCTTGCTCACCGGATTATTCCCAACCGTATTCTGCTATTGCTTTTGCTGCTCGGCGTTGCCGGTACCCTGCAACTGGAGATGCCGCCCGGCGGCATTGCCTTACCTGGACTACTGGTCGGCGCACTCCTGCTGCTCCTGGTGCGCTGGCTGGGCGGAATTATTTTCCGTCGCGAAGCGCTGGGGATGGGCGATGTCAAACTGGGGGCGGTGGTAGGGTTTTTCCTGGGCTGGCAATCATTCCTGCTGGCATTGTTCCTGGGGGCATTGCTGGGGTTGTTGAGTGTCGCATTCCTGACTTGCCGGCAGTCACGGGAAATGCCGGACACTATCCCTTTCGCCCCATTCCTGAGCAGCGGATGCCTGCTGGCCTGGTGTGGAGAATCAGTTTTCAGTTTTCAGTTGTCAGTGATCAGTTCTCCGCTGTCAGTTTTAGAGTGGATTGCACCCTTAAATGCGCATTTACCATTCACCATTAACCAATGAGCATTCATGGCCATACATACGGCATTAAGACACTGCCTGCTCTATTCCTGCACCGTCTGGCTGCTGGGGGGAGCGCCGGCGGCTGGTGGAGCGGCGGATTCCCTGAGAGGGTCGTTCCGGGAGGTAATCGAATCGTTGAACTTTAAAAATACCGACATCAAAGATATTGCCCGGTTGCTGGCCCAGCGATATCGCATCAACCTGATGGTTGACGATAACGTGAACCAGCGGTTGACGCTCAATCTGGTGAATGTCACCGTAGCGGATGCGCTGCAGTTTATGGTGGAAGATAATGGTTTGCGGCTCAAACGGTTTGGGGATATTTACAAGATCCTGCCGCCGGAAGAACCGCTGCCGCCTCCTAAGATCTGGAGGATCAGCTATGAAGACGGGTTGCTGTCGGTCGATTTCCGCAATGATGATGTTCAGGATGCACTGGATGAGATTGCCCGCCGTAGCGGTGAAACTATTTTGTGCGAGCGGGATGTGAGCGGAATGCTCCGGGGAATAATCACCCGCCTGCCGCTGGAGGAAGGCCTGGGACAATTGTTACAAATGAACGGATTTCAGTTGCGGAAAACCACCGGGGCTTATCAGGTTCACCCGCTATACCCGGCCGGCGGCAGCGGTCCCGGGAGGGAGAATCGCCCGCTATGGCTGGAAATACGCGGGCAGAAAGTCTGGATGGAAGCTGCCGCAGCGCCCCTGTCCCGGGTGTTGGGGGAACTCTCCCGCCGGAGCGGAGTCAGCATTGTGCTTTTCGGCGAGCCGAAAGGGAGCGTCAACCTGCGGGTAGAGGATCTCGAACTGGACGCCTGCCTGGAGCTGCTGCTACTCGACAGCGGATTGAGTTATAAAAAATCCGACGGTATATATTGGGTCGGCGACAAAAACAGCCCGGAAATGCGCGTTTCCCGGCTCTTCCGGCTGAAGCATCTGAAGGCAGAAGGAATTATTGAAATGCTGCCGCAGCCGCTTACCGGCCGGTCGGAGCTGAAAATAGTCAAATCGCACAACGCCCTGCTGGTGAATGGGAGCGCAGATGTCATCGGCGAGATCGAGGAGGTGCTGCGTTCCTTGGATCGGCCCATTCCCCAAATATTTTTCGAAGCGCTGGTGGTGGACTATCAATCATCGGACATCCGCGATATTTCACTCGAACTGGGGACGGGGCCCGGTATTCCGGGGGATTCTAGTCAAACATCTTCCGGCGACATCACCCGCTGGATTCCCGGGTTGGATGTTTTGCGCCGGGGAAAGGATGTGAGCAATTTCCTCAGCCGGGTTGGTGAGAAAATTCCGGGTGTCAATATCGGGAGATTGCCGGATGATTTTTATCTTCGCGTCAAGGCCCTGGAAACCGCCGGCAAGGCCAATATCCGCTCCCGGCCGCAGATTGCCACCCTCAATGGTCATACAGCCGAGTTGAAAATCGGAGAGACCCGTTATTTCCGGCTGGTATCCGAGACCCCGATCCGCGATCCGGCCCAGTTGTATGTGCAAACCAGCGAACGTTTTCAGACGGTGGAGATCAATATTTCCCTGACCATTACCCCCTGGGTAAGCGCTTCGGGGGAGATAACGGTGGAGATCGAGCCGGTATTTAATACCCCGGGCGAGCAGGTGTCAGCCAATCTGCCGCCCAATATCCAGAGCCGCTCGCTCAAATCGACCGTCCGGCTGCGGGACGGTGAGACGATTGTGCTGGGCGGGCTGATCCAGGAATCCGTTTCGGAGAGCATCTCCCGTCTACCGCTTCTGGGCCGGATACCGCTCCTGGGAAGGCTTTTTCAGACCCGGAATCACCAGAAGATCAACAGCGAATTGCTCATCTACGTCACGCCGCACCTGTTCTACGGGGATGATTGGCTGGAGCCGGACTAGGGCAAATGGCGACCGTTGAATGCGGAGTGCGGGATAAAAGACGTTAAGCGTGGAGCGTGGAGCGAACAAACATCGCCGGCGCCGCCGGTAAACATCAGGAGCAATAAATGATCTTATCCACTCCATTCTTGGATCGAATCGTTCGGTTTCTGCAAATCTTTGACACCTCCCTCGGAATCTGTGTCGATGCGGAGGAAATCACCATGGTGCGCCTGCGCCGGGAGCTGCGCGGATTTCGGGTGTTGAAAACTGCTTCACTGCCCTGTCCGCCGCAGGCAGAGCTGTCGCAGCGTATCCGCGAGGCGATTGCCCGGGAACGGATGGATGCGACATACACCATTGTCGGCATTCCACAGGCGGCGGTGCTGCTGAAACAGTGCTCGGTCCCCCTGATGCCGGATGGGGAAATCGACGCATATCTCGCTGCCCATCCGGCGCTTTTTCTGCCGCCGGGATTGGAAAGCGAGCAGTTGCGGTACCACTTTCATCGTCTGGAAATAGATGACGCGCAGCTCCACCTGCAACTGTTGATATATCGTACCAGCCAGGCGGACGCCTATGCCCGGATGTTTGCCGGTCTGCCGGTTTACCGCCTTTTTGCCGGCAGCACAGGATTGCTTAACCTGGTTACGTTGGGCGGGAAAAATTTTTCCGGGATGGTGCTGCATGCCGGCACAAGCAATCTGACCGCACTGCGCTTCCGTGCCGGACGGCTGATTTTATTCGCGGAAATGCGCGGTTCATTTGTCGATGCCGGCGGCGCATCCGGTTACGCGACGCATTTCCGCCGCTGGTGGCTGGAACGGTTTCCCTCTGGGATATCTCAGGAAAAGTGTGTGCTGTACGGTGTGTCTCCAGAATTGTCGGTTATTGCAGCGGAGCTTAAAAACGCGGGCATTGATCTGGTGGAGCGTGACGCCGAGCCGGGTGTAGAACGATTTACGCAAGCTTATTCTCTAAGCCTGACGCCTTTTGGGGACCCGGCGGCAGCATTTGCGCTACATCTGCCCCAAAATGCCGGCGATAGGAATACGGTTTTTTTCCGCCAGCTCACTCTGAAAAGCGCACTTTTTCTGGGAACGGTCATTCTGTTTGCCGCCACCGGTTTCGGCCTGATGAACATGGTTATGGCCGGGCAGTTGCAGCAGGAGGTGCAGCGGCAGGAGGCGCTGACACCTTTATTGACACTGCGTGATTCATTGGCGTTCCGTTTGGATAGTCTCTCTCAGTCGCGGAACCGCCTCACCCGGCTTGCCGGGAGCCGCTCTCGGCATGCATTCTATTTGTACCAAATTACCGCCATGCTACCGAAAGGGGTATGGTTTCAGGTGATTCACATGGATGTTCCATCTTCCGGTGCTTTAACTGTGCAATTGGTCGGGCAAGCCCGGGATGCTGCTCAATTGACGCGCTTCCTGCGCATGCTGGAGATGCAGTCTTTTATTAGGGAAATGAGGCTGGAGGAAATGGCGGTTCGCCCGGAGGGGCAGGTCGCAGGGCGGTGCGAATTTCGGGTACAGGTTAATGTCGCGAATTAACTGGAGATGGGGGCTGGTGTCGGTATGGCTGCTGCTGCCGGCTGCCGGCTGCCAGTGGCTTGCTCCGCTGGCTGGCGAGAGCTGGTCTGGGCTTCACCGATATTTATTGCCGCCGGATGTAGACCGCTCCGAGGTGGAAATCAATGCTGATATCGCCCGTCTCAAAAAAGCCAGTGAACAGCTGAGCGGCGAAGTAGCGAGAGGGTTCCGGGAAGTTTATCCCGGCGGTGCACATGCAGCAATTTATGATAGTCTGAATGGTCGCGCAGTGAAGTTTGGGGTGCGCGTCCTGCAAATCAAGCCGTTGCCGTTACAACCGCAAGATGGTTTCCAGGTGCTAACAATCGAACTGCGGGTCGAAGCAGAATTTGCCCGACTGCTACGCTTTCTTCATGCGGTCGAACAGGAGCACACCGGCTTGCGGATACAGACGCTAACGCTTCAGCCCGCACAAATGGACCGGGTTGCCGCTGCATTTACGGTCCGGGCGTTTTTGCAGTAGAGAGACTGGGGATAATAAGGGGGAAACATGCATGGGAAGTGGAAACATCATCAAATACTGATCTTGCTGCTCAGCGGTGTTTCGTTGGTAATCTGGGGGATCATTGCCCATGAATTTATTCGGATCGCCAATCCGTCAGCGGTGCCGGCCACCGGTAAGGAGCTGTCGCCGGAGCCGGGGGCCGCTGCCCCGCCGGAATCCGCCTGGATAGATCATCTCGCCGGGCTTCGAAATCCTTTTATCGCCGGCGAGCGACCAGCCCAGCGCTCGCCGCCTTCTGCCCCCCAGAAGGAATCGCCGCTGCCCGCAGTTTGCTATCGCGGCTTTCTGCAGGATGGGAATGGTTATGTCGCAGTGCTGGAAACGGCCGCCGGTCTTACCCGATTGTGCTCGGCCGGCGATTCCCTGGCGGGAATGACGGTGCTCCGGATCGAATCTCGTCAGCTTCGGGTGCGGTTCCGCAAACGTGAAGCGCTATTGCCGCTGTTGCCCTGAACCTTATCTAATAACCGGGGCTTTGATCATCGAGGGATGGGGTCAGCCGTCGCAATTTCAGCTACTTTCTGCCGCTGCCACCTGAGCGGCCTGGATTGTCGAAGATTGCCAGGTAGTAACAAATTGAATCGCTTCACCGGAAGGAGATCCGCAAGATGAAATCCCGGCAGGATTTTTCTGTGCGGCACAGGACCCGCCTGCGGGTGCCGCGTAAAATCGTGACCCGTTTTACCCGCGATCTGGCCATCATGCTCGCCGCTCGGATGCTGTTGGTGCAAAGTATTGCCGTGCTGGCCCGGCAAAGCGGCCACCGGAATTTCACATTGTTGCTGCGCCATGTGCAGCGCCGACTGGAGAATGGCGCAATGCTCGCTGATTGCCTGCGCAATTATCCATTGGTTTTCGGGCGCTTTTACATCCATCTGGTGGAGGTGGGGGAAGTTACGGGGCGGCTGGATGAGATGCTGGCCCGGATTGCCGGGTACCGGGAGAAGATCGCCGAATTACAGCGAAAATTTGTACAGGCGCTGACCTATCCGGCCCTGGTAATAGGGGTGGCCCTGTTGGCAGTCGGCTTTATCATGATCTATGTGATCCCGACCTTTGCCGATATCTTCCGCGACTTCAATGCGGAACTGCCCTGGAGCACCCGCCAGATTTTTCGCTTCAGCCGGTTTCTCCAGCGAAATTTTATCCTGCTGGTGTTCGGATTGACCGCTGTTGTTCTCGGGGGGTATTTTCTGCAAAAACATCCCCGGTTGCGTAGCCGGCTCGATGGCTGGTCTCTCCTCCTGCCGCTGGCCGGTGAGTGGATCCGCAAACACCATATCTCCCAATTTTGCTATACCCTGGGCATGCTGATGGAAAGCGGCATATCACTGTTGGATGGGTTGGATATTGCCGCCAGATCCAGCAGCAATACGCACATTCGCCGGGAGGTCTTGAAGATGCGGCAATATGTCAGTGCCGGAGAACAAATGGCCACATCGCTCGCTGCTTCCAGGATTTTTCCGTTGATGGTCACCCGGATGCTGGCGGTGGGGGAGGAAACGGCTGCGCTCCCAACGATGCTGATCCGGATTGCCGAATTATACGACCGGGAACTGGACAGCACCATCGAGACGCTCGCCTCGGTGGTGGAGCCGCTGGTAATTTTGCTGCTGGGGCTGATCATCGGAATGGTGCTGATGTCGATCTATCTGCCGCTGTTCAATATGAGCAGCATTATGGGTTGATGGGGGAAGGAGTTAATGGGTGAATGGGTTGAAGAGTTGATGGGGTAAAGACTCTTGCTGATATTGTCCGCTTTTCCCCATTATCTCATATTTACCCATCAACCCCAATCAAAACTTCATAACGGAGGAAACCATGACATACTATCGCAGCTATCTCGGAAATGCCGGTTTTTCACTGACGGAATTGCTGGTGGTGATCGTGATCATCGGGGTGCTGGTTCTGCTGGCACTACCCCGTTTTACCAGTGTGATTGATAAAACCAAAACCACCGAAGCGAAACTGCAATTGAAGCATCTGCACACGCTGCAGAAATCGTTTTTCTATGAGCACGACCGCTACAGCGCCAGCCCAGGCGAGATCGGTTATGAGCAGTCTCCGCTGGTATCGGAAGGGGGCAGCGCCCGGTATAAGATCGAGATTGTCTCGGCAGACGGCCGTTCCTTTCTTGCCCGGGCCAGCAGTGTCATCGACAGTGATAAAGACGGCTCCGTCAGCGTGCTGGAGGTCGATCAGAGCGGACATATACGAATTGTATCGTTGGATTAATGATGATGTCTATGCTGAGCAGAAAAACCTGGGTGGTGGTCTTATGCGCCCTGAGCCTGATGCGATGCAGCTTCTTGGCCGGCACGCCTTCAATGTTGCCGCCGGGGCCGCATAAGCTGATGGTGCTGCCGTTCACCGGGCGGGGCCCCGGACTTTCGCTGCGTAACGGTCATATCGCGGCGGATCGATTAACCGCCTATCTCTATATGCACAGGCATTACCCGGTGGTGGACCGGAGCCAGGTGAATGATTTGCTGCAGCAGGCGGGGAAGGCCAATGTCTATTTCCTCAGCCGTGCTTCCCTATGTGCACTGGCCGATACGCTGGATGCATCGGTGGTGGTGCTGGGACTGATCGAAAATCAGCCGGCAGAGGTGGGAGGGCAGCATCCCCTCCATCGCCTGGTAATTACGCTGCGTTTCCTGGATGGCCGCACCGGGGAGATCCTGCACATCGTCCAGCGTCGTGCAGAGAGCCGCGCGCCGCTGACGCAAGTCATCGATGACATGCTCCGGGCGCTGGTGGATAAACTCTGATGCGCTTCAGGGGGAGGCATCGGGAGGAAGCACGAAGAATCGACCCCGGTAAAGGGTCGCCTGTTCGGAATCCAGAGTCCAATAATACAGCCCAGGCGACAGCGGTTCCCGGAGGATGAAGGTGCCGTTTTCCACCGTAAACTGCTGCACCGGGTAGAGGCGATTATCCAGGATGGTCAGTTCCAATTGTGCCGGGGAGGTGTTGCCTGGCATGGCCGGTTCCCATTGAAAGCGCAGGTCGCCCTGCTTCAGGGTGTTGTTGGAAGGGGCCAGAACGTTTACCCGGGGTGAGGCGGTCCGCACGTCGGTGCGCATCCGCTCTTCGAAAGCCATATCGGGCTGGAAATTGTCGCCATACCGGGCGGCATACTTTTCCAGGGTCTCCTGTTCGCTGGCCGGACCGGTGGGACCGGAAAACATCCACCAGCGGAGCAGCAGCAGAATGACTACCGCTGCAGCAATATACCCGGCCAGGCGCAGCGGGCTGCCGAAAAATGCGCCCGCCGGCCGGGGGTGTTCGGTCACGTCGGCCGGAGTTGGAACCGCGCCCGGCCGGCGGAGATGTTCGATCAGTTTTTCCCGAAGCTGCATTTCGCGGAGACATATCTCGCAATTGAAATAATGCAATTCCATTTCATCCATCTGCGCTGGAGATAATTTACCGAGCAGGTAATCGTCAATATATGCAGCGCATTTGTCAGTGCATTTCTGGGAAGACGGATCTACATGTTTACGGTCAGGCATCTGATGTCTCTGGTTTGTAAGTCGTTAATGGGTAGCCGCCATCATGCACTACCGGGAATAAATATCCACCCTATTCCAGTTTATCGATTTCAGACCGGATCAGTTCCAGTCCGTAATGAATCCGGCTGTAGACCTGCTTGGGCGTAAGATTGATCCGCCGGGCGATCTCATTAACCGAAAGCTCTTCATAATAGCGCATGATGATGACTTCCTGGTACTTAGGCGCCAGGTTTTTGAGCACCCTTTCCATGACATGAGTGACTTCCGCTTTTTCAAGCCGGTTGTCTTCGAAGATCAGGTGATTTTCCATCAAGGTGGTTCCCTGACGCTTATTGCTGACGGAAGGTCGGTAGTAATTTCGGATTTTATTGCGGGCGACACCATAGGCATAGGTGCCGAGCGAGCCTTTTTCCGGGTCAAACATGCCTTTACGCAGGCTGAGGAGCAGCGACATGACGATATCACTAACCAGCTCCTGCTGCGCTTCCGGCGAATCCTGAATGCGGTGACGTACTATCATGCTAATCTTTTCCAACAGATTGCCTTTGACGAACAACTCCTGTTCCGCTTCCGGGTCGCCGGACTGAATCCGCTGCAACAGGGCCACAAGGTGATCATGAGGTATTTCAGGCATGCAAAGATCCGTTTTCAATTCGATGGTGCCGGTTCAATTGCCGACATCTAATATTGATTGATGAAAATCGCTTTAAACTGCTGTGCCGGGGCAGAAGCACAGAAAGATAATAGCAATAATTTATATTTTCGGCAATGGAAAGTTTGTAAATGGATAACGAGATCGCATACATCGATAGCAAATCCCGGCGGCGGGAAAGGCTGGGAGGAGGCTTATCGCGCATCTTCCGCCTCCGGATGTTCGATTGTCCCCTGAAGCTGATCCAGGCGTTCAAACGTCATCCCTTTCCGGTTGTGATCTCTTCCTTCCGGGCCGGGGGGATGGACGGAACTGAGCTGTTCCGGAGGCTGGAACGCCTGATGCCGGGATGTCTGAACATTCTGCTGGCCCTTCCCGGACAGCATCCGCATCCGGAGTCCCTGCCGGTGGCCCTGATCGAATGGGATGGGGAAGATGGCTGCACGGAATTGGCCCGGCGGATTGGCCGGCGGATTGCCGGTTTTCCGCTGGAACTGTTTACCGATTTTAGTGCCCCGCAAGCATCGCCGGTTGTAATAGCCGGGAGCCGGGAACTGCGCCGCATCCTGGCGGAAGCGGAGAAAATCGCCCCCCATCAGGATCCGGTGCTGGTAACCGGGGAGACCGGCACCGGCAAGGATGTGCTGGCACGCTACATTCATGCTCACAGCCGGCACCGGACCGGGCCCTGCCAGATCGTCAACTGCGCCGCGGTTTCCCCGGAATTGTTCGAAGCGGAGTTCTTCGGCCATGTGAAAGGGGCTTATACCGGCGCGGCCGGCGCTCGGGAGGGCCACTTTGTTTGTGCCCAAAACGGCACCTTGATCCTCGATGAAATTGGCGAGATCGATCTTTCCTTTCAGGCCAAGCTGCTGCGTGCCATCGAAAACCGGGAGATCTTTCCGGTGGGCAGTCAGCAACTACGGCGCCTGAACACTCGGGTCATCGCCCTGACCAACTGCGACCTAAAACAAGCGGTCGCACAAGGGCGTTTTCGGGCCGACCTTTATTATCGCCTGAATACCTATGGTCTCCATCTTAAACCCCTGCGTGAGCGGCCGGATGATGTGCCGGCCCTGGCCTATCACCTGGTCGGCCGGAGCTGGTTCGCCTTGCTGAACGACTGGCGGGAGCGTATCGAACCGGCGGTGTTGCATAACCTGAAAACCCTGGAGCTGCCCGGTAATGTCCGTGATCTGCAAAATCTGCTTGCCCGGGTGCTGACCTTTAAATCGGCAGATGACCCCTACTTGAGGTGGGCAGATTTTGAAAAAGCACTATGCCGCCATCCCGGAAGCGAGCCGGCGGAAGAAAATTTAATTCAGTTTTTGCGGCGGGTGGAGCGGTCGCGTATCCAGAATGAATTAAGTCGCAACGGCCATAACATCACCCGCACCGCCGACCGGCTCGGCCTCTCGCGTCAAAATTTGCAATACCGCATGAAGCGGCTGGCGTTGGATCGGGAAGGGGATGATGCGAATGCGGAGTGCGGAATGCGGAACGCGGAATGAAATGATGTTGGAGGTTGGATGAAGGGTGAAGGATAAAGAATGAAGGATAAGGGATGAAGGATGAAGGATGAGGGATGAATCGGGTTTGAGGATTGTTTCGGCTGAGTATGCGCTGAAGCATCGGATACTGCCGCTCCGGGAGGAAGGGGGGACGGTCTATGTTGCAGTTGCTGATAATAGGAACGATGCGCTGCTTCAGGAGCTGCAATTCATGTTCAACAAACCGGTCGTGGCGGAGTCCTGGACGGCAGAGAAGCTGTTGCCGGCAATATCCCGCCGCTACCGGCTTGGCGATGGGGCCGCCTCCGGGGAATCCCCCGCCCGCTTTGAGGCGCTGGAAAACCATTCGCCCGGTGAGGAGAATCCCGCTGCATTGCTCGACGATCACTCCGTGGTGCAGACGGTCAATCAGGTGATCTCAGAAGCGATTCGCCTTCGGGCCAGCGACATTCACGTGGAAAGCTATGAAGAGATCTTCCGCATCCGTTTCCGGATCGATGGAAAGCTGCAGGCATACGACCATCCCCCGATCCAGCGCAAGCCGGCGCTGATCTCGCGGCTGAAAATTATGGCTGGAATGGATATCGCTGAAAAACGCCGTCCTCAGGATGGACGCATCCGTATGGTCAGCGAGCGCCGGCGGGTGGATATCCGGGTCTCCACCCTGCCGACCGACTTTGGTGAGAAGGTCGTGCTGCGCATTCTCGATCCATCCGCGCTGAACCTCTCCCTGGAAAACCTGGGAATGGAGGAGGAAACGCTGGAAAGGTTCCGGAGTGTGCTGGGATTGCCCTACGGCATGCTGCTGGCGACGGGGCCGACCGGGAGCGGCAAAACCACCACCCTTTACGCCGGACTGCAGCATCTGAACCAACCGGAGCGTAATATTATCACCATCGAAGATCCTGTCGAATATAACCTGCCCGGAATCAACCAGACCGCGGTGCGGCCGGAACTGGGCCTTGATTTTGCAGCGATTCTGCGCACAGTGCTGCGTCAGGATCCCAATGTCATCATGATTGGGGAGATTCGCGACCGCGAAACCGCCGCGATTGCCGTGCGTGCCGCCCTGACCGGGCACCTGGTGTTGAGCACCCTGCATACCAATGACGCGATCAGCACCATTGCGCGCTTGATCGATATGGGGATCGAACCATTCCTGCTCGCCAGTTCCCTGAAGCTGGCGCTGGCCCAGCGCCTGGTGCGTCGCATCTGTTCCCGCTGCAAACAGGAGGCGCAGATCGATTGGGAAAAATTTCGCAGCTACGGCCTGCCGGCCACCCTGCGGAATAAATGTTTCTATGAAGGCGCCGGATGCGAGGATTGTCAGCATACCGGCTACCGGGGACGGGAGGCGTTGGTGGCCCGCCTGCCGGTGGATGAGCGGATCGC
The DNA here is from genome assembly GCA_020635015.1 of Calditrichia bacterium. GTDB lineage: Bacteria > Calditrichota > Calditrichia > RBG-13-44-9 > J075 > JACKAP01. Next base: position 114,797 of record JACKAP010000008.1, read on the forward strand.
CGCTGAAATCCTCCGTGGCGGCAGTGCCGGCGAGTTGCGCCGGCTGGCTGCGAAAAGCGGTTACCGGGAACTGAAAGAGATCGCCCTGCAGAAAGCCCTCGCCGGCCGGACCTCTCTGGACGAAGCGGTGTATGAGACGTTTACGGGGTGAGGGGAATGCGGATTTCGGATTTCGGAATGCGGAATGATACGAAATCCTTCCATTCACAGCCTTGCTTCCGGCGGGAGCGCTTCCGGCCGGGGAAGGTAGGGAACCCTGCCGGATGGGAGCACCAGGAAGCTGCCCCGGTGCAGGGTGGCGTGAGGGGTATCCAGGGTCCAGTAATAGCGGCCTGGTGGAATTTCTGTCGGGCAGGAGATGACATCTCCCGGGGTGATGTAAGTACGGATCAGCTCCAATCGATTGTTGAAGATGGTCAGGGTAAATACCTCCGGGGCGTTGCCGGCGCTGTCCCGGCTCCAGCGGAAATGAAAGGGCGGGGAAAGTATCGCGCCGTTGGCGGGCGATTGCACCGCAACTGTGCCGGCCGACCGGAGCGATTGCTTCATGCGCGCTTCAAATGCCGGGTTGGCGGCAAAGGCGGGACCGTATTGCTGCTGATAATCGCTCCGCAGCTCATGGTCGCGAGGAGACGGCTGCGGAACAAGAAATGCCCGCAACAGGGTCAATATCAGCAGCGCAGCGGCGGCTGCGCCGTAAAGCCGGGTGCGGATCCGCCCGGGGCGGGGGAGGAGATAGACGTGCGCCGCCAGGGAAATTTCCCCATTTTGATCCCGCAGATAGCGCACCAGGCGCTCCCGCAGTTGCAGATCCCGCAAGCATTCATCGCAGCTGAAGTAATGGGCTTCCAGCGCCTCCATCTTTTCCGGTGACAGCTTACCAAGCGCATAATCGTCCAGCAGCGCCCGCCGGGGATCATTGCAATGCCGCGGCGCCGCGGGGGAGGTTGATGATGTTTTCACGATTCAGGCCTTTCCTGGATAAACATTCCCAACTCACTCTATAGACTTATTCACATTTTTTCATAAAATTCAGAATTTTTTTTAAAATAGGCGATACCTGCTTGTCGCAAAACCTCAGAAAACAATGAAATCACGGGGCTGCGCGAAAAGGGTGTGTTTTAAACCCTTTTCGCGCAGCCCCGTGATTCAAAAAAAATCTAAAAACGTTTTTCCGCTATCCGTGTCGTATATTGGCAGGAATTGTTTAAAAAGCAGGAGCAAACATGCAGCATCACCCCTGGCATAAATTCATTGCCGCGATCATATTTTTGATTAGCCTGACTGTATACGGAATGACCATGGCGCCGACGGTTTCTTTTTGGGATTGCGGGGAGTTTATTGCCTGCTCCTTTCGTCTGGCGGTGCCGCATCCGCCCGGTGCGCCGCTTTATCTGCTGGTGGGGCGGGTATTCACCCTGATCCCGCATTTCCTGATAGAAGATGTCGCCCGGCGGGTCAACCTGATCTCGGTGTTATCCAGCGCCTTCACGGTGCTCTTTTTGTACTTGATTATCGTGCATCTGGTGCGGACCTATCTGAAATCGACCGAAGGCTTTCTGGTTTTTGTCCCCTACCTCGGCGGAGCCATCGGCGCGCTGATCTTTGCCTTCACGCCCAGCTTCTGGTTCAATGCCGTCGAGGCGGAGGTGTACGCCCCTTCGATGCTCTTCACCGGGCTGGTGGTATGGCTGGTGTTCCATTGGAGTGAACGCAGCGAGCAGGTCGGAAATGAAAAATATATTCTGCTGATCGCCTATCTGGTCGGGCTGGCGCTGGGGGTGCATTTGCTCAATGTGCTGGCCCTGCCGACCGTGTTTATGATCATCTATTACCGGCGCTTTCCGTTTACGCTGGTGTCTTTTGCGCTTTTGGCCGTGAGCGGCGTGCTCCTGACCTTGATGGTATATCCCGGAATGGTCAAGGGCATTCCCACAATGATCGACATACTCGGTTTCGGCGGCATGGTGGTGCTGATGGCCATCGCCATCCTGATGCTGTGGCTGACGCTGAAGCAGCGACAGCACGCCCTGGCGCTGCTGCTCAGCTGCGTGCTGCTGATCGCGGTCGGCTATTCCTCGTATATGACCATCTACATTCGCTCCGGACTGGATCCCAGCATCGACGAGAACAACCCGGAAACCATCGGCGAATTTATCAAATATATGAATCGCGAGCAGTATGGCACCCGCGGCGCCCTGTATTTTCTCGACCGCGCCGCAGCCTGGCAGGAATCGCCCAATCGCAACGACTACCGCAGCGCGGGGGATTTTTTCTGGCGCTATCAGGTAAACCGTATGTATGTGCGCTATTTCCTGTGGAATTTTGCCGGTAATCCCGATGACGGCGCGGGGGTGGATTTTGGCAAGTTCTGGCTGATCCCGCTCCTGCTGGGGCTGATCGGCAGCTTCTATCATTTTTATCGCGACTGGAAGCACGGACTGGCGGTGCTGGTGCTGTTTTTGATGACCGGCCTGGCGATCATCATCTACCTCAATCAGCCCGACCCCCAGCCGCGGGAGCGCGATTACAGCTATGTCGGTTCTTTTTTCGCCTTTGCGATCTGGGTGGGGATCGGAGCGGCGGCGCTGCTGGAAAAGATCACCCTGGCGCTGCGGCGCAACGGCAATCCTGCCGGCAGTATCGTTGGATGGGTCGCCGCCCTGCTGCTGCTGATCGGGCCGGCGCGCATGCTGGCGGTCAACTATCATACCCAGGACCGCAGCGGCAATTTTGTCGCCTGGGATTATTCCTACAACCTGCTGCGTTCTTGTGAATCGGGCAGTGTGCTCTTTACCAACGGCGATAACGATACCTTCCCGCTGTGGTATCTCCAGGAAGTGGAAGGGATCGGCAAAGATATGCGGGTGGCGAACTTGAGCCTGCTCAACACCTCCTGGTATATCGAACAGCTCAAGAACCGTGAGCCGAAGGTGCCGATCAGCCTGACGGATGAGCAGATCCAGAACATCAACCTCGCCCGCTGGCCGCGGCGTCAGGCCTTCGAGATCCCCATCCAGATGGAGCAATACTGGCGGGCGGAAACCGATCGCTACCGACGCACCCTGGCGCTGGACAGCGTGGCGCCGCCGCAGAAGATGAGTTTTGAGATCGAGCCGAAACTTTACGTGCCCGGCCCCAACCGCCAGCGCATCGGGGTGCTGCGGGTGCAGGACCTGATGATCCTGAATATTCTCAGCACCAACCAGTTTCGCCAGCCGGTCTATTTCTCCATCACCACCGGCACCGACAACCAGCTCGACGGCCTGCAGGAATACCTGCGCATGGACGGCCTGCTGCTGCAGGTGACCCCCATCAAGGGATGGGACATTGCCCCGGACCGGATGTACGACCTGGTGATGAATCAATTCCGCTACCGGAATCTGGACAATCCCGACGTCTACTATGACGAAAGCACCATCCGCCTCCTGCAAAATTACCGCAGCGCCTTTTACCGCCTGGCGCACCATTTCTTGATCGAAGGCGATACGGAGCGCTTTCAGGCGCTGATGAAAAAGCTCTACAGCGTGATGCCGCCGGAAGTCATTCCCTTTGCTTTTGTGCGCTTGGAGCGGCTGCTGAACGGAATGGCGGTGATGGCAGGGATCTATCCTCCGGAGAAGGTGCTGGAGGGCGGCTACGCCCTGGAAGACCTGCGCCTGTTTGGCGATATGGCAGTGCAGTATGGCTACTACGACCTGGGGATCCCCGCCCTGCAGCAGATGCTGCAGACCCTGGAGCGCAATCCCACCGGGCCGGAGGTAACCGCGCTGATCTATTCCCTGTTCCGTTCCCGGGACATCTACGACCGTGCCTCGGCGCAGGAAAAGGCCCAGTTGATTGCCCGGCTGGTCGAACAGATGCAGGCCAAACTGGTTGATGCCTGGGAGATCTCCGGCCAGCCGCAGCGCGCCCGGGAACTGCTGGAAAAACGTCTGCAGGATAATCCCGGCGACCCTTACGCCACCGCCCGCCTGAAATCCCTGCAAGGGGAGGCGGCCAGGCCTTGAAGGGAATTTTAGTGCTTGCGAAAATTTGTTTATTTGCTTATTATCGGTGATGTTTTCGATACGGATAAACGGATAAATCTATGGGTAAAAAGGCAGATACACCGCTGGTATCGATCATCACGCTCAACTACAACGGAAAACGGTTCCTGAAAGACCTGTTGGATTCCCTGCGGCGCTGTACCTATCCCAATCTGGAGATCATCCTGGTCGATAACTGCTCCACAGATGACAGCGTGGCCTTTGTGCAGGCCCATTATCCGGAAGTAAAGGTGCACCAGAACGCCGAAAATTATCTTTATGCCGGGGGTAATAACGAGGGGCTGAAGATCGCCGCCGGGGAATATCTTTGTTTGCTGAATAATGATGTGACGGTTGATCCCGGATTTGTCGAGCCGTTGGTGGAGATGTTCCGGCGCTATCCCCGCATGGCCGCCGGACAGCCGAAGATCCTGGCGATGGCCGATCCGGGGCAACTGGAATATGCCGGGGCCTGCGGAGGGTTTCTCGACTGGTTCGGCTATCCGTTTCTGCGCGGACGGATCATGGATACCACCGAGGCAGACCGCGGCCAGTACGATCAGCCGCTGAAAATTTTCTGGGGCAGCGGCGCCTGCCTCTTCCTGCGCCGTGACGCTCTCCGGGAAACCGGCCTGCTGGATGCCGATTTTGGTCTGCACATGGAGGAGATCGATCTTTGCTGGCGCTTCCACCTGCGGGGGTGGGAGGTGCTGAGTATTCCGCAATCGCGGATCTGGCACTTTGGCGGCGGCACCCTCAATCAAACCAACCCACGCAAGATGTACTGGAATTTCCGGAACAACATCTTCCTGTTGATCAAAAACCTGTCGGGCATCAATCTGATCATCCGTCTGCCCCTGCGGGTGCTGCTTGATGCCGTTGCGCTGGTGGTGGAGCTTCTCAAGGGGCAAGTTGCCGGCAGCGGAGCCATCCTGCGCGCCTACGGCTGGGTGTTAACCCACCTGCCGCTGATCTTCCGCCACCGCCGCGAGGTGCAGCAAAAACGCACGGTGAGCGACCGCGACGTGGCGCGCTGCATTTATCCCGGCAGCGTGGTGTTCGAATATTTCCTGCTGCAGCGGAAATCCTTCAGCCGGTTGGGCCGGATCGGTAAACTGCTGGCGCGGGCAGGGCTGAATCCCCTACCCGCAACGCCGGAAGCAGCGGCGAAGAAAGCGGTTGATGAGTTGATGGGATGATGAGATGATGGGTTAATGGGTTGATGGGTTGATGGGTTAAAGACACTTGCCGACATTGTCTGTTTTTCCCCATTCACCCATTCACCCATCAACAGACATACAATGAAACACAATTGCATATAACCATAGGAGTACTTCTTTCATGAACGATCAAAAGATGCTCACCCGGGCGTTTGCGGTTTTTTCCTTCCTGTTCAGCCTGGTGATTTATACGATGACCATGGCGCCAACGGTTTCCTTCTGGGATTGCGGCGAATTTATCGCCTGCTCCTACCGCCTGGCGGTGCCCCATCCGCCCGGCGCGCCCCTCTATCTGCTGGTGGGGCGGGTGTTTACCCTGATCCCGGATTTCCTGATCGAAGATATCGCCAAACGGGTCAACCTGATTTCGGTGCTCTCCAGCGCCTTCACCATCCTCTTCCTCCATCTGACCATCGTGCACCTGATCCGGGAATATCTCAAGGAAACAGACGGCTTCTTCCGTTACGTGCCCCATGTCAGTGCGACGATCGGCGCCTTGTGCTTTGCCTTCAGCCACAGCTTCTGGTTCAATGCGGTGGAGGCGGAAGTATACGCCCCTTCGATGCTCTTCACCAGTCTGAGTGTGTGGCTGATCTTCAAGTGGAGCGAGATCAGCGAAGAGGCGGGCAATGAAAAATATCTGCTGCTGATCGCCTACCTGGTCGGTCTGGCCATCGGGGTGCACCTGCTGAACATTCTGACCCTGCCGATGATCTTTATGATTATCTACTATAAGCGCTTCGAGATTAATGCCACCTCATTCTTCCTGCTGGTGCTGGTGGGCGGGGCGATTACCGGATTCGTTTATGAGATGGTGGTGCTGATTCCGGAGGCCATCGAGATTTTCGATTTCGGCGGCCTGTTGGTGATCTTGCTGATCTCCCTGATGATCCTGGGCTTCGCCATCCGCAACGGCCACAAGGTGCTGTCGATCGCCCTTACCTGCATTCTGCTGATCACCGTCGGCTACTCCTCTTACATGATGATCTATATCCGCTCCGGGCTCGATCCCAACATCGACGAGAACGACCCGGAAACGGTGGAGGCGTTTATCAGCTACCTGAAACGCGAGCAGTACGGCGAGCATCATCTGAGCCGCACCAAGCAGTGGAAGGATTCCCCCAACGGCAACAACTACAGCAGCGCTTTCGAGTTTTTCTGGAAATATCAGGTTTATGAAATGTATGTGCGCTATTTCCTGTGGAACTTCGGAGGGATCGAAGACACCCAGGATTTCAGCCGCGAACGCAAGCGGGCGGATCCCTGGCAGCTTTGGTGGCTGCCGCTGATCATCGGCATGCTGGGCATCTCCCATCATTTTCAGCGCGACTGGAAACACGGCCTGGCGATATTCGCACTGTTCTTTATGACCGGGCTGGCGATTATCATCTATCTTAACCAGCCCGATCCTCAGCCACGGGAGCGGGACTACAGCTATGTGGGGTCGTTTTTCGCCTTTGCGATCTGGGTCGGGATCGGGGCCTCAGCCATCCTGGAGTGGCTCACCCGCACCCTTCGGGAAAAGCAGCCGCAAATGGCCAACAGTCTGCCCTGGCTGGCGGCGCTGCTGATCTTTTTCGCCACGCCGATGCGTATGCTGGCGCTCAATTATCACGAGCACGACCGCACCGGCAATTTCGTGGCGCGCGATTATTCCCGCAATATGCTGATTTCCAGCGACGAGGGGGGGATCATGTTCACCAACGGTGATAATGATACCTTCCCGCTGTGGTACCTCCAGGAGGTGGAAGAATTCCGCACCGACGTGCGGGTGGCCAACCTGAGCCTGCTCAACACCTCCTGGTATATCGAACAGCTCAAGAATAAGGAGCCGAAGGTGCCGATCAGCTTCAGCGACCAGGAGATCGATAACCTGATCTATCCGGTGCCCTGGGCGCAGGAAAAGACCATCGAGGTGACGGCGATCGATCCGGCCATGCGCAAACTGGAAGCGGAGCGTTACCGGCTCAATCTGGAACAGACCGTTAGCAACATCCCGGACAAGGTTAGCTTCAAGGTGCGGCCCAAGATGCAGATTCCCGGCCGGGGCGGGGCGCTGCGCATCCAGGACTGGATGATCCTCAATATCCTGATCACCAACCAGTTCGAGCGCCCGATGTATTTTGCCGTGACCACCTCGGACCAAAACCGTCTCGACGGCCTGCGGGAGTACCAGCGGATGGACGGCCTGCTCTTCCGCATCACCACCATCCCCGGCTGGTCGATCGATCCGGAAACGCTCTACGACAACCTGGTGAACAAGTTCTATTATACCAACCTGAACAATCCGGATGTCTATTTTAACGAAAACATCATCGGCCTGCTGCAAAACTATCGATCGGCGTTCTTCCGGCTGGCGACCCACTATCTGGAAACCGGCAACCGCCAGCGCTTCGAGGAGGTGATCCAGAAACTGTATGAGGTGATGCCTCCGGAGGTGATCCCTTTCACCAACCAGCCGTTTGAGGAAGCGATGACGGTGCTGGCCTCGATGGCAAAGGTTTACCCAGAAAAGGCGCTGACCATCGAAAATTATTCCCTGCGCCAGTTGCAGACTTTCGGCGAGTTCGGGTACAATTTCAAGGATTACCAGACCGCTCTGGCAGGCTATCACGGCCTGCTGCAGGAGCTGGAGAGCAATCCCCAGGGACCGGCGGTGCGGGATTACATGCGTTCGATGACCCGCAATCCCCGGCAGTTCGACCTCGCCTCGGAGGTGCAGAAGCAGCAGGTGCTGCAAAGCGCGATCAGCCAGGCCCGGCGGCAGTTGGTCAATATCTACAAGACTGCAGAAGATTATGCGGGCGGGATCGCTTTCCTGGAGGCGTGGCAGGAAAAGGCGCCCAATGACGGATTCGTCAAGCGTCAACTGGAGGAATTTCGCAAGCTGAAGGAAGCGCCGGTCACGGAAGACTAGGACGCGCCGGATGAAGAAGATCGCCATGAATCTCCTGCGGGCTGTCATCAGCTTCGGGCTGCTCGCTTACTTGATCACAATGGCCGACCTGGACAAGATCGCCGGGGTGCTGGCGCAAGCAGATTTTTCCTACATCGGGCTGGCCCTGGTGATTTTCCTGGGTGGGGTGTTTGTGCTGACGCTGCGCTGGCAGGTGCTGCTGAAATGCGTCGGCATCGAACCGGGTTACCGCCGGTTGCTGATGTATTATTTTATCGGCTATTTTCTGAATAATTTTCTCCCCACCAGTATCGGCGGAGATGTCAGTCGGGCCTTTAACGTTGCGCGGCATAGCGAGCGGCGCTCGCCGGGGATCGCCAGCATCCTGCTGGAACGGGTGCTGGGGCTGCTGGCCACCATGACCCTGGCCTCGCTCTCGGTGATTTGGGCGTCGGCATATTTCCGCACTGCGCTGGTGTTGTTTGTGGTCTTCACCACCCTGTTCTTTATTGCTGCCGTGCTGGTGAATATTTTCAGCGAGACCCTCTTCCGCCTGACCAGCCGGATGATGGCCGGGATCACCCTGCTGGGAATCGGGGAAAAGATCAACAAGCTCAATACCGCGATCCACGCTTACCGCCATGAGCCTTCGGCAGTGCTGCTGGGCTATCTGCTCTCCCTGGCGGCGCAACTGCTGCTGGTGGTGATGAACTACTGCCTGGCGATTTCGCTGAATATCGAGCAGATTACTTTTTCGTATCTTCTACTGGTGATCCCGGTATCGTTTGTGATCAGCCTGGCACCTTCGATCAACGGTCTGGGGGTACGCGATTTCGGCTATAAAAGCCTGCTGACCCAGATCGGGGTCTCTTCGGCACAGGCGCTGTCACTGTCGTTCCTCAATACCCTGGTGCCGATGGCCCTCAGCACTATCGGCGGGGTGCTGCTGCTCTTCTACCGGCGCTACGTTCCCCCGGCGGAAGCAGTGGAGAAGATTGAGCTTATCGGTGGGGGAGAGGGAAAGGGGGGAAGGGTGAAGGATTAAGGATTAAGGATAAAGGATGAAGGGTAAATAATTACTCGAGCCGGTGTCGTCATTGCGAACTGCGTATTTTGCAGCGCGGCAATCTCTCCCGGATCGCTCTAAGCGTTACTGCAGTTGGCTGCACCCGGCGACACTCTGATCCTTTATCCTTAATCCTTTATCCTTAATCCTTCACCCTTCATCCTTCATCCTTAATCCTTCATCCTTTATCCTTTATAAACGGCGTGGGAACCTCGGTTTGGAAGCGCGGATATAATAAAGCAGGTTATCGCTAAGATAAAATGCCGGTTCAGCAGAGAGGTAGGAGGTATGTTATGAAATGGATGCATAAAGCAGCCTGGCTTTTGTTGTTGGGAGCGGTTCTGGCGGCGAGTTCCGCCTGTTCGGTGAAGCGTGAGAGCAAGGGGGATTTTGATGAGATCATCGTGTTCGCCGATTCCCTCAACAAAGATGATTTTGTCAATGCCCTGGAATCGCATTTTTCAAAAACCATCATGATGCCTTCACTGGAGCGGGAATATGCCCTGAAGTGGCAGCCGATCAGAGATCTGAAATTTTTGCAGTACCGCCGCACACTGTTTTTCCTGGCCACCCTGGACAGCGACGGCCCGGTATCGAAGCAAGTAAGAAGCATCCTCAGCGAGGATGTGATCAAAGGGGTTAAATCCGGCGAGTATTTCTATATTCCCCAGGTAGATCCCTGGGCGAAGGATCAGTATGTGGTCTACATGGTGGCCCCCACCCGGGATGAGATGATCCAGCGGATTTACGACCTGGGAGAGCTGGTGTATGACGATTTTGAAAAGTCCTATTATCAGCGCCTGAAGGATTTTATTTTCGCAAAAGGGGAGCAGACCAAAATCGAGGAATACCTGCTGCGCCACTTCCCTTTCACCATGCGGGTGCAGCATGATTATGAGGTGGTGGATGAATCGCTGGACGAGGGGTATGTCTGGCTGCGGCGCTTCTTCCCGGACCGTTCCATGCTGGTGCGTTGGACCCCGTATGCGGATTCCATCAAGATCAATTACGACTGGATTGTGCAGCAGCGCAATCGCCTGGCAGCAAAGATCTATGAAGGGGATGTGGTGGTGGAAGATGAAACCGGCTGGGAACAGGTGCGCTTCTCCCGCTGGCCGGCCATCCGGGTGGAGGGCACCTGGAAAAATCCCACGCACATGATCGGCGGCCCTTTCCGCAGCACGACCTTTGTGGATAAAAGAAGCAACCTGATCTTTACCATCGATTTTTACGTGCAGGCGATCGGGCAGCGCAAAAAACCTTACCTCGATCAGCTCGATGTGATGGCCCATACCTTCCGTTCGAAAAGCTATATTAGCGAGGAAGCGCAGAGCGGATTATAATGATCAATGCTGAATGGTCAATGCTCACTGGTAATTGGTTGTTGGTTATTGGTTATTAGCTAGTGGTTGTTGGTGATTGGTCGTCGGGTTGAAAATTGTCACCCAACACCCAACACCCAACAACTAAATCAATGATGCCGTGACGAACCAATATATTGATTGAGCAGAAGCCTACACACAGGAGCAGACATGAAAAAAGTCGCTATCCTCATGGGCAGTGAGTCGGACCGGGCGGTGCTGGAGACGTCATTGCCGTATTATGAATTTTTCGGCATCCCGGTGGAGATGCATGTGATGTCTGCTCACCGCACCCCCGGGAAAGTGCATGATTTTGCCGGTAAAGCCCGGGAAAACGGATATGGGGTGATCGTTGCCTGCGCCGGGATGGCGGCGCACCTGCCCGGGGTGGTGGCCGCCTATACCACCCTGCCGGTGATCGGGGTGCCCCTGGCCAGCGGCGAACTGAATGGGGTCGATTCGCTGTATTCGATTGTGCAGATGCCGGCCGGCGTGCCGGTCGCTACCATGGGCATCGGCAAATCCGGCGCCCGCAATGCGGCGGTGCTGGCGGCGGAGATCCTCGGGCTCAGCGACGAAGCCATCACCCAGAAGCTGAACCGTTTCAAACAGCAGGAATGCAAAATCTGATATGAATATTACCGTCATCGGCACCATCAACAAAGATTTAATATTGCCCTTCCGCGACTTGCCAATCGAAAGCTTCGGAGGCATTTTTTACGATGTCAGCGTGCTTTCCCGGCTGCTCGATCCGGAAAAAGACCGCATCGTGCCGGTATCCTATATCGGAGAAGACATCGCCACCAATTTTCAGGCGATCGTGAGCAAAATGCCCCATGTCGCTCAGGAGGGGCTGATCCCGATCCCCGAAAAAAACCACAAAGTGATCCTGGAATACAGCACCCCGGAAAAACGCCTGGAGCGCTCATTGTTTCCATTTCCCCCGCTCAGTTGGGCGCAGATAGAACCGCATGTGGCCGGGGCGGATATGATTATCGTCAACCTGATCTGCGGGTGGGATCTCGATTTTGATGCGTTTACCAAATTGAGCGACCTGGCCTATGACCGCCTCTACCTGGACGTTCATTACCTGCTGATGGGGCGCGACGAACTGGGGCGGCGGATTCCCGAAAAACCGCCCGGGGCGGCGGAGTGGCTCAATCGCAGTAAATTTGTGCAGATGAATGCCGATGAGTACGCCCTGCTGGCGGCCGGCAGCCGCAATGAGGTGGATTTCTTCCAGCGCCATTGCCGGGAAGATCAGGTGCTGCTGCTGACCCGCGGTCGGGAGGGGGTTCTGGCAGTCTACCGCCGCGAGGAAATGGTGGCGCAGCGTCACTTTCCGGGCCTGCGGGTGCCGCGCATCATCGATACCACCGGCTGTGGCGACGCCTTCGGAGCCGGCTTTGTGGTGGAATATCTGCAATCGGGCAGCCTGGCGGCCGCGGCCGCCTATGCCAATCGCGTCGCCGCCGCCAAACTGACCCTGCGCGGCACCACGGAAATGGATAAGCTGCCGGAAGCAATGCGCCAGGTGGCGACCCTGAATCCGTCTTGAAATTGAAACTAAGGATCGAATTATGAATAATTTGGTGAATCTCAAGTATAATTGCCACAGAGACACAGAGTTCACGGAGAACTGAAAAATGACAACTGAACACCAACTCAGTGATCTCTGTGTCTCTGTGGCTGTAGTTTACAAGTTAATTCTTAATCAATCCTAAGACGATCCACTCATTATGAAAAAAATCCTAATCACCGGCGCCAACGGGTTGCTTGGCCAGGCGCTGGTGGAAATATTCGCCGGGCACTTTCAGGTCGTAGCCACCTCCCGCGAAGGCCAGGCCGTTGCGCCGGCTGCCGGCGTCACCCATCTGCCGCTGGACATCCGCGATGCCCGCGCCTGCAAATCTGTGATCCGCGAGGTGCGGCCGGATGCGATCATCAACGCCGCCGCTTACACCAACGTGGACGGCTGTGAGTATGAGAAGTCGCACTGCTGGGAGGTGAATGTGAAGGGAGTGGAAAATCTGGCCCAGGCCGCCCGGCGCAATATGGCGCTGCTGGTGCAGCTCTCGACGGATTATATTTTTGATGGTACGAACGGGCCATACGGAGAAGATGATCCTCCCAATCCCCTGGGCTACTACGGCAAGTCCAAGCTCGCCGCAGAAAATGTGGTGCGGATGACCGGCATCCCCTATGCGATTATCCGCACCAACGTCATCTACGGCACCGGTAACGGGATCAAGAACAATTTTTTCCTGTGGATCTACCACAGCCTCAAGGCTGGAAAACAGATCAACGTCGTCACCGATCAGTATAACAACCCTATCCTGGCGCAGGAACTGGCGGAAGGAATTCGATTACTTGTTGAAAAATCCCAATATGGTGTGTATCATTTGGCTGGTAAAGCATACCTGAGCCGCTATGAGTTTGCGGTGCAGGTGGCGGAAGTTTTCGGCTTTCCCCGGGAACGGGTGCGGCCAGTGACGACCGCAGAACTGGGACAGACCGCACCGCGACCGATGCGCGGAGGATTGAAAATTGATCTGGCAATGCGGGAACTAGGGTTCGCCCCGGCCCCCTTGCAGGCGGTATTAACCTCGCTCAAATCGAACGTCGAAGCTGGCTGAGCCGTTTGGCGGCGCCGGCTGGAACAGGAGGTTCATGAAGAAGACCCTGGTTATTGTGCCGACTTATAACGAACGCGAAAATATCGAACTCCTGCTGGATACGGTTTTCGGGCTGAAGGTGCCCGGCCTTGCGGTGCTGATCGTTGATGACAATTCACCGGACCAGACGGCCGAGATCGTTCGCGGATTGATGAAGCAGAATCCGGCGCTGTTTATGCTGGAGCGGCCCGGCAAACTGGGACTGGGAACTGCCTACATTGCCGGGTTCAAATATGCCCTGGAAAACGGCTATGACCACATCTTCGAGATGGACGCCGACCTTTCCCACAACCCCAAAGAGATTCCCAATTTCCTGGAAATGATCGAAGATGCCGACCTGGTGATCGGCTCCCGCTATCTCAAGGGGGTCAACGTGATCAACTGGCCCCTGGCCCGCCTGGCGCTGAGTGTTTTTGCCAGCCAGTATACCCGGATCATCACCGGCATGCCGATCAGCGACTGTACCGGGGGGTTTAAATGCTTCCGCCGCGAGGTGCTGGAACAGATCCCGCTGGATGAGGTGCGCTCCAACGGCTATGCCTTCCAGATTGAAATGAATTTTAAGGCCTGGAAGCGCGGTTTTAAGATCCGCGAACTGCCGATCATCTTTACCGACCGCACCGTCGGGAAATCAAAAATGTCGCGTAAAATTATGTTCGAAGCCGCCTACATGGTCTGGAAACTGAAGCTGATGAGCTTCTTTGGGAAGTATTAGGCTGATACGCATTTTTGTGGAGACTTCCACACGGAGTGCTGTGTAATACGGAGAACGATTGCATGGGGCATGGGGCATGGCGCATGGTGTATTACAGTGCGGGTGTCGGAACATGAGCTTGTACATTACGGCGCCATGCCCCATGCGCCATGCCCCATGCAATAATACTTCACGGTCCTCCGCATGAGCGTTTTGAAATTCTGACGGAATTTTGTACATTGAACTATGAAAACAGATTTTAACCTGGAGAGGATACTACCTTGAAGAGAACGTTTCGGGTTGTACTGGATTTTGAAAAGCCGGTGGTGGAACTGCAGAAGAAAATTGCCGAGATGGAGCAGTTGGCGAAAGAGACCGGCGTGAATGTTTCGGAAGATGCCAAACGTCTGAAGAAGAAAGCGGATTCCCTGCAAAAAGAAATATATGCCAAGCTGACGCCCTGGCAGCGGGTGCAGTTGGCGCGCCATTCCGACCGCCCGTTTACCCTGGATTATATCGAACGGATTGCCGATGACTTCACAGAGCTGCACGGCGACCGCTATTATGCCGATGATGCGGCGATGATCACCGGCATGGCCCGGATCGAGGATTTCCGGGTGATGTTGATCGGGCAGCAGAAGGGACGGGATGTAAAGGAAAACCTGCACCGCAATTTTGGGATGTCCAATCCGGAAGGATACCGCAAGGCCCTGCGGGTGATGAAACTGGCCGCCAAATTCAACATGCCGATCATCACCTTCATCGATACGCCGGGGGCCTATCCCGGCATCGGGGCGGAAGAGCGCGGCCAGGCGGAAGCAATCGCCCGCAATCTGTTGGAGATGGCCCGCCTTCCGGTGCCGGTGATCATTACCGTGATCGGTGAAGGCGCCTCCGGCGGCGCGCTGGGGATCGGGGTCGGAGATGTGATCCTGATGCTGGAAAACTGCTGGTATTCGGTCATCTCCCCCGAAGGCTGCGCTGCGATTCTCTGGAAGGATAATGCCAAAGCCCCGCAGGCGGCCGAGATCATGAAGCTGACCGCCCCGGATCTGCTGGAACTGGGAGTGATCGACAAAGTGGTTAAGGAACCCTTTGGCGGCGCGCATTGGGATTGGGACGCCGCTGCAGACAATCTCAAGAAGAGCCTGCTGGCGGAGCTGAAGCAACTCAGTAAGATCGCGCCGGACAAGCTGATCGAGAAACGGATCCAGAAATACGAGAAAATGGGCTTCTGGAACGAATAATACCAAAAGAGATCAAGATGACCATGCTCGACCAACAATTACTCGAAATACTCGCCTGCGCCAGTTGCAAGGGGCCGCTGGAGGTGATGGTGACGGACCCCGAGCGCAATGACGGTAAGCTCCTCTGCCGCCGCTGTAATCTTGCCTATATCGTGACCAACGGCCTGCCTAATATGCTTCCCGAACAGGCGGAAAAGATTGAAACGCCGGAAGATCAACATATGGGTTAATGGGTGAATGGGTTTATGGGGAAAAACGGACGACCGCTTCAATCCCGTCATTCCCATTTTCAGGTTTACGTTTTCACCCATACACCTTGTCCCGCTCAATCCCCGGTGCCTGTATTCCAGTGGCGAAGATGATCATGATACGAAAACCTGTTGCCAGGCGATTATTACCGTTTGCCGCTTTTGTCGGTGCTGCGCTGATTTTTACGGTGATTTACGGCATCTCCCCTCTGTATACTTCCAATCAGAATCAGTATCTCCTCTACGGGCTGGCCCGGGGTGGCATGGGGTGGCTCCGCAATGACTGGATGGCCAACACCACCGATCCGGTGCCCCTGTTTAGCTGGTTGGTATACCTGACCTACCGCTTCCTGAGTGTCGACTGGTTTTATGTCTACTTTGCTGCAGCCGTCGGGATTTATATTTATGCCCTGAGCCGGATTGTCTTTATCCTATTCGATTTCAGCGGCAGCCGGCTGCGCCAGTTCAGTTTTTTTACGGGAATGGCGTTGATCCATTCCGGATTTCTGAAAACCCTGATTTACGAGGTGAGCGGCAAGGAACTCCTCAGCCTGTTTTATACCGGCCTGGCCAAACAATATGTGCTGGCGTATGAATTCCAGCCCAGCGTGTTCGGGGTGCTGCTGCTGTTATCGATTGCGCTGTTTCTGCAAAAACGCTACCGCGGGGCGGTGGTGTTGGCGGTGCTGGCGGCTGCCTTCCATACCGGCTCGCTGTTCTCCGCCGGGGGGCTGGTCCTGGCTTATATGGCAGCGATTTATCTCGAAAAACGCGCGCTGTGGCCTGCGCTCAAGCCGGGACTGTTGGCCCTGCTGCTGATCGCACCGGTGCTGTTCTATGTGGTAATTCATTTTGATCCCTTCACCGGGGAGAAGTTAGCCCGGGCGCAGCACATCCTCAATTCGTTTCGTACCCCTCACCACCTGGTCACCGCTCGCTGGAGCACCGAATCTTTTTGGGCGCGAATCGCGATCATTATCGCCGGTCTTGCCTGCGCCCAAGGCACCCGGCTGTTTCCAGTGCTGGCAGTCTCCACTGCGCTGGCATTTCTGATGACGCTGCTGCAGATCCTGAGCGGCAGTGACAGCCTGGCGCTGATCTACCCCTGGCGGATCTCGGTGATCCTGGTGCCCCTGGCCACCGCCCTGATGGTGGGCCGGGGCATCGACATGCTGTTCCGGCGTTACGCTGATGTCACCAAACGGATGGCAGCGCCCCTGCTGCGGCTGAATATTGCCCTTCTGGTACTGTTGTTGCTGGGGGGCGCTTATACGATCTATGAACGGTTTCAGGCCCATGCGAATGATCCGGCCCGGGGAATGCTCAACTACGTGAAAACCCACGCCCGGCCCGGCGACCAGTACCTGATTCCCAGCCTGGAACTGGAGCAACTGGAAAATTTCCGCCTGGAAACCGGCGCTCCGGCGTTGGTCGACTTCAAGGCGGTGCCCTACCGCGATGCGGATGTGTTGGAATGGTACGAGCGGATCAGCCTGGCCCGGCGTTTTTACCGGGCGCCAACTATCGATTGCAGCTTACTGCGTCAAATGCATCAAACCTACCGACTGACGCATCTGGTGCTGGAAACGGAGCGCTTTTCTGCCAATTGTGCTTTTCTGACGCCGGTGTACCGCGATGGGGTGTTCGGGGTGTATGAGATCGGGGAGTGAGGGGGGCTGGATGTTTGTTCGCTGCGCTCACGATGTTTGCTCGCGGTGCTCGCGATGTTTGTTCGCTTCGCTCACGATATTTGCTCATTTTTTTTAAGCAATGTTTGTTCCGCTTCGCTCACGATATTTGCTCATTCGCCAACCGCCAACCGCCAATTTGAACCATTTTCCAACCGCCAACAGCCACTTCTGATTTTACACAAAATATTGGGCTTGATCTAAAAATAGGCCTTATTACAAGCTAAACCATTGAATAATTTGAAGAAAGAAGTAGGGTGTCATTTCGAACCCTGCAGTTTAGGGTGAGAAATCTGTCGCTGCAAAAAGCTGAAGGTGTCGATTGGTTCAAATCGGGCGTAAAAATAGATTTCTCGCTTCGCTCGAAATGACACGCATTCAGTAAAAACAATAACATAAGCAGTAATAAGGTCTAATGTATCCTATAATAGCTTATCGCTCCAGCACTTCCCGGTACACCTCAACTGTGTCGCGGGCGATTTTATCCCACAGGAAATGCTGCGCGATATGGTTTCTCAGCGCTGGCGTTTTGGGAGCGTTGAGCGCTTTTTCGATCCCCCGGCGGATGTCTTGTATCGAAAAAGGGTCAACATATTCCGCCAGATCGGCAAAATAATCCCGGGTGCCGCCGTGCGGGGTAATCACCACTTTGGCCCCCGCCAGCGCCGCCTCCAGCGCGGCCCGTCCCGGGGTCTCGAACTGCGAAGGCAGCACAAACACATCACAGGCGGCATAAGCTGAAGCCAGAAGAGGGTCGTCGTTGGCCAGACCGTCGATGATCAGCAGCCGTTTGTTCTGTGCCGCGACTTCCAAAACCGCCGGGGTTTCCCCGGTGTTGAGGATGCGGGTGATCAATACCGCCGGGCGGTCGATCTCCGCCAGGGCGCGAACCAGCGCCAGCACGTTCTTGCGCGCCGGGCCGATGTGGCCGACCGACAGAATAAAATTTTTCAGGCCGTATTTTTGTTCGAACAGCGCCGGATCCGCTTCCAGGAAACGTTCGGAAACCCCGTTGTAGATCACCCGGATCTTTTCCGGGGAAATACCCAGTCCCCGGGAGATGATGGTGCCCTCATCGCGGGTATTGGGCAGCACCTGCTCCGACCATTCGCAGATGTCCCGGGTGAATCCCCAGTCCCACCACATGCCGCGCAGAAAATGCCGGCTGAGGCGGTCGATATTAGCAATCGTCTTCACAAAGCCGGGGGAGCGGCGGGTGTAGAAGATCGGGTTGACCACGAACTTGACCCCGCGCATCTGCAGCAGCCGGGCGAGGTTGTATACCGCGAAATTCGCCGAAAACAGATGCACCAGGTCGCATGCCAGGATCTTTTCCCGGGGCTGCCAGATGTCGAGGAATTCCACTTCCAGACCCAGGCGTTCGAGATGCTGTTTGGTATGCAGCATCTTGACATAGGGGCCGCCCCCGTAAATCGGCACCCCTTCGTGAGTCGCAAAGATGATTTTCATTGTTTCGACCTCCCGTAATGCCAGGTGATGTCATGCATCAGCATCTGAGCGGTGTAGCGGCGCAAACGGCGCGGTTCGTATGGCGCGGGATATCGGGCCGCTGCCCGGGACTCGCCGTCTTCCGGCGTGACCGTCCCATTCTGCAGCGGATAAAGCCGCACCGTGCCGTCCGGCCAGTGTGCCTGCAGGCGGATGCTGCGGTCCGGCAGCGCGGCCTTCAGCGTCACCCGCCGGTTTGACCCGCTCCACCCTTCCCAGGTAAAATCGCTGAGCTGATGCCACCAGCGGGCGTAATCGCCGAGAGATCGCACTGCCAGATTACGCCGGCGCACTTCCCGGAAAACGTGTTCAAACACCTCCAGGCGGCGCTGGCCGGGGTGATGGTAAAAAAAGACCGGCTCGTTGGCCTGCAGTTTTTCCTCCATCACCCGCAGATAATAAGCCACCATCCCTGCTTCGGAGTGCCGGGCCCAGTGCAGCCGTCCCACGCTGATCGGGTGCACCGGAAGCTGCAACACTTTGGAAAACCGTTCCTCCAGAAAGGGGTAAAACGGCAGGTTGTCGCAGCCCAGGCTGAATTCCGAAGAATAAACAAATCCGTTTTCCTCCAATACTCGGTTTAGTTCGGGATGCCATTCGCCATAAGGGGCGGCATATCCCTGGGGGCAGACCCCGATCCCGGCCAGCCGCGCCAGTCCCTGCCGGAAATCCTCCCGGCCGGCGGCCGCGTCGGAGAGCACCCGGTGGCGATAGCAGTGGTAGGCGATCTCCTGCCCGGGCATCTCGCCGTAAAGCCGGAACCAGTCGCCGGGAGAACGGGTCTCCAGGAACCAGGTCGCCGGCATTTCGAAGCGCTCGCACAATTGCTGCAACGCCCGCACCTCCGCCTCATTCCCGAAGTCGGTGTCGATGCGGAAGCCGAAGAGGCCCTGCGCCCCATCGGGAAAAGGCCATAGCTGCAAAAAGGGCAGGCCGCGGGCATGGAAGAGCAAGGCCAGGGCCCGGGATACCACCCGGCGGATACCTTCCGCGGAAACAGCGGCAACCCGTTCAGAAGGAAGGCGTTCGCCAAATGGGGAAGGGAAATTCTTGCGCCGCACCCGCCGGTCCTGCAAGGCGCCGATCAGCCCGGAGGGCAGGATGATCGCCAGGCCTTTCCCAACCTCCCGCCGTTCGATCAGCCCCTGGCCGGCCTGGCTCTGCAGGTGGGCGGAGGATGCGCCTATTCGGCAGCGGCGATTGAGATCACTGACCGGCAGGTTGCCGAAGCTGGGATCGTTGATGCCGTAAAAATAACCGACCGAAATTGTCCGGATGGGGATGCCGAGCAGGCGCCGGGCGGTCTCGGCTTCCAGCAGCAATGCGCCGCCTTGTTCGAGGAAGCGCCGCAGGGACTCGTGTGTGTCGGGTGCCGTACCGGCGCCGGCAATCCATACCGGAATTTCGGCGGCCCGGGGATCGTCGGCTCCGTTCAGAGAATGGAAACCGACTCCGATTTGCCGCAACAGCAATTCCCATTCCGGCTGCGCTGCGATGATCCCCACGCTCAGCTTCACTTCAAAGCCCTCTTCAGATAATCGATTTCTTCCCTGCCGATGCCGGATAAGCCGGTAATTGCCGGAATCCCGCCCACACAGATGAATAAGAGTTTTCCAAGCAGCCCCCAATTTAGGAAATATATCGCCGGAGACAAAATCAAAAAGGTCGCGCTCAGCGGCAGCACGATGTGGCGGAAAATCCGTAACGGAAGCTGTTGGCGCAGCGCCCGCGCCATCAAAATTAATGCCGCCAGTTGGTACAGATTGAGAGCGCTAACCGCACCACTGCTGCCGAACTGGGCGGTAAGGGGATAGATCGAAAGCAGCAGTACCGCCAGTCCCGTCAGAAATGCCCGGGTGAAGGTGCGGTCCTGCCCCATCCCCAACAAGGTGTAGCCGATCACCGAGTTGATGATGGTCAGGGCAAAGTAACCCGTCAACATCCGGAAAGCCGGCACCGCCGCCAGGTATTCCGCGCCGAATATCATTTCCAGCAGTTCTGGGGCGAAGCATATTGCCAGCAAACTTAGCGAAAGTGCGGCAAAAATGACGATCTTGAGAATTCGCCCGAACACCACTTCCAGGCGTTCCGGGGTTTGCCGGGCGCATTGGCTGATTGCCGGAAAAAAGACGGTGTAAAATACCCGGTCGAAGATCAGCAGCATGGCGGTCAGGCGGAAGGCGGCGCTGAAGATCCCGGCCGATTCCGGACCGGCAAACCACCCCAGGTAGAGCACCGGGAACTGAATGGCTACCTGAGATATCAGCCCGGCGATCCCCAGGGGAAATGCGGCTCTCAAGCGTTGAAACGCGTGCCGCGCCGCGCCGCGCAGGCGGATCAAATATCCCTGCCGCCGGAACAGCCAAGCGAGAGAGATGGTATTGACCATCCCCCCGGCCACCCATCCCCAGGCGGTGTTGAGAACATCTCCGGCGTGCTGCACGAAGAAAATCACAAAAAACAGGTAGGTCAGCATGCCGGCAAATCGCGCCCCCGCCACAGCCGCCATCTGCTGCCGGCCCTGGAAATACCAATCGAGTAACAATGCGGCCGGGAACAGGTAGATCTGGTATACCAGCATCACTTGAGCGATCTCCGGGTCTGCGGAGAAAAAGGCAATCCCGCACAGCACCAGCAGAAAGGTCAGGAAGGCGAGCATCAGGCGGATAAAAAGCACTTGCCCGGTCAAATTCGCTGCATCATCACTGCCGGCGGCAATCCGGCGGGTGCCCCATAGGGTCAGGCCGCAGTTGCTGAGCAGCATGGCATAGGTGAGCAGGGCCAGCGCGATGTGGATCACCCCAAAATTGGCTTTTCCCAACACCCGGGCCAGATACGCCGTGGCCAGGAATCCCAGGGACCTGGCGGCAATATCCCCGCTGAACAGGTAAAGCATATTACGAAAATGCCGGTTAAGCGCCACGGGCGGATGGGTTCCTTTCTCTAACTTCAGGCGAACGTATGATGTCGTTTTTTACCGTTTGTCTGATTTAAGTGGCAGTAGCAGTGGCAGTCGCAGGAGGTTGACTGCCACTGCTACTGCCGCATCCTAATAGCAAGAAATCAAGCGACCGATTATCCTTCAGGCCGGGGAGAGCAGTCCCTGCAAAATCCTCCGCAGCCCGGCCTGGTCGCTGAATTTGTGAACATCCTCACCGGAGAGTTCCTGCAGGCAGCCCATATCGGGCACGATGACCGGTTTGCGATAACTCTGCGCCAACACCACCCCGCCGGAATTGAGGATGTCTTCATAATTGAACACCAGGTAATCTGCCGAATTCAGGAAAAGCGGCACCTGGTTCTCCGGAATATAGCGGTCGATCAGCACGATGCGCGGGTCCTCTGTCGCCGACTGCCGCAGTGCCACACCGTATTCGGTATTGCCCCATTTCACCGGCCCGGCAATCAGCAGGCAGCCCCGGCCCTCAAGTTGTCGGAACAGCTCGACCGTGGCCAGAATTCCCTTGTAACGGGCGATATAACCGAACATCATCAACAGCGGCGCGGATTCCGGCAGGCCGATTTCCGGATAGGCTGACTGCAGTTGCCGACGGGCTTCCTCCCGGGACAGCAGCCGGGCGGGGTAGGGGGGATGGGCGACTACGAAAAATTTTTCTGCAGCGATGCCCAGTTCCGGGCCAGCAATGCGGCCGGCGCTGGGGCAGTGCAGATGGACCTTGTGCGGCAGACGGGCCCAGAGTCGGCGCAGCCGGCGATTGAGCGCCGGGTGATTTCCCTGGTGAGGCTGGCGGTTGTGGATGGTCCAGACAATTTTTCCCCCGGCCAGGCGGTAAAGGCTCAGCCAGAAAAGTTTCCACAGGACGTTAAGGAAGGTGCGCAGGTTGTGAAATTCGAACCAGTGGTGGTGGAGCAGGCTCTGCTCTCCCCGCAGGCGTCGCCAGACAATTCGCGGGTGCAGGAAGGAAAAACTTTCCAGCAGTACGCCGGGAATACTGCCTTCGAGAAATTCGCGGTAGAGCAGAAAAAGATAGCTGTTCTGAGCAGAAACGCGGGCGATATCCGGGATCACGTACACCTTCTCCAGTGCCGGATTCAGCCGGCGATATTCCTCGCTTAACTGTTCTGCCGCTGTCGCCACGCATGCCTCGTACGTCATAGATTGGTACAAATCGCTTATGTTAACCAACCGCAGAGGCCGGCGCAATTGTAAAATTTCTTTAAGGGCTGAGGGCTGAGGGCAAAGGGCATGGCGCCGTAATGTGCAAGCGCATATTCCGACACCCGCACTGTAATACACCATGCTCCATGCCCCATGCGTCATTCACTCCGCCTTCCGCCTTCCGCATTCCCCCGGCCCTTCGCTCTCAGCCCTTCGCGCCCATCGCCCGAAAATATGGAAGCGCCAGATAAGCATTAGCGAAAACACGTCCCAGCACAATGGCCGTCACCGCCGCGGCGGCGCCGACCCAGTCGAGATAATGGATGGTCAGAATCAATATCGCCACAATGCTGCCCACTTCCAATACGGTGGCCCAACTGATCGGGGTATTGTGTCCATTGTTCACCAGGGTGCCGCGCTGCATCGACATCAGCACTGAGAGCGCCGGCATCAGCACGAACAGGCGGGTGGGGGTGCGGGCGAAGGCGGTGAGTTCCCGCGAGAGCCCGGAAATATGGTGAAACCACAGCTCATTTAGCGGGGTGAAGGCGATCAGGGTGAGCATGGCCGTAATCACGCCGCCAACAATCAGGGCAAAATTGCGCAGCGGGATCCGTCCTTCGTTTTCCTCGCCCAGCAGGGTGATGACCACTTCCATAAACGACAGGCCCATACTGCGGAAGATGAACACCAGGGAATGGATCACCGGGTATACCGCCAGCGATTCGATCGCAAAGCGCCCCTGTCCCATAAAAAAAGTGACCAGCGGATGGGTGCCCATGGCAATGATCGGGGTCAGGGCCAGGGGATAGTAAAATCGGGCGATCTGGCGATAGCTGAGATCCGGCAGCACGGAGATGGTGCCGGGATTGCGTAACTCGGCCATCAACCGGTTCACAATGCTGTGGGCCATCACCCGGCTGGCGAGGGCTTCCAGCGTGACACCTGCTGACAGGGCCGCCGCGCCGATGACTGCGCCGGGGAGGGCAGAGAAAAAATACAGCCCCAGGGCAGTCAGCGTCATGGTGACCAGCCGCACCACCGTGCCGTAAGCCACCAGGCGGGTGCGGTTGTTGCGGATCATGATGCCCTGGTAAAACCGCCGGAAGCCGATCGCCCCCGGCCAGGGCAGCAGCACCACAAAGGCCCAGTGGGTCAACTCTGCCACCGGCGGAGGGAGCCCGATCATATCATAGGCAATTTTGTGAAATACCGGCGGAAAAATACAGATCAGCATGGCCACTGTGATCAGCCCGTTCAGCAGGTGGGTAAAGTTGCGCAGTTTGCGGTAAGCCTCGCCGTTGCGCACCAGTTTGGTCGATGCGCTCATGATCATGATGATCGGCGACTCGATGATCAGGGCAAAGGCAAATGCCACGCCGTAGGCCGCCAGGTTATATTTAGGCTCTGCCAGCCGGGCGATGATGGCGGAAAGGAAGGGGCCTTCCGTCGACATCATCAGCCAGGTGGCCGCCAGGGGAACCCAGAAAATAAAGATCCGCCGCAGCGTCAGTTCCGGTTGTTTCGTTTCCATCGCCGCCAATTATAGCGCTTTTATATGATGAAAGCAATCAAAGGAAAATGCCCGTTAAAATATAAATTCCGAGAATGCGGATTTCCGCACGGCGGGAAAGGGGAGGAAGTGTGTTATTGGATGTTGGATGTTGGATGCTGGATGCTGGATGCTGGATGCTGGATGCTGGATGCTGGATGCTGGATGCTGGATGCTGGATGCTGGATGCTGGATGCTGGATGCTGGATGCTGGATGCTGGATGCTGGATGCTGGATGCTGGATGCTGGATGCTGGATGCTGGATGCTGGATGCTGGATGCTGGATGCTGGATGCTGGATGCTGGAAAAAACCAAATTTGATTGGAACTGTCAAGCTTTTTTTACCAAATTTCCTTTATCCTTTATCCTTTATCCTTTATCCTTTATCCTTTATCCTTTATCCTTTATCCTTTATCCTTTATCCTTTATCCTTTATCCTTTATCCAGCATCCAGAGTAACTTGTTGATTTACAATTTTGACGCGCTTATATTGTCGAATCTTGCATTATGTATCTGAAACGATTTATCGACCGCGAGGGCCGGGGATGGTGCTGAAATTTATGTTGACGCTGGCAGTGCCGCTCTTGTTTGCCGGCTGTGTCTACCATAGTGCGACGGTGCTAAAAGCACCGGTGTCCGCCCTGCCCGGCCAACCGGCCGACCACACGCCGCTGGCCGATGCCGAACCGCCGCCGTTGACGGATCAGGATGTACAGCGCTATTTTATGGAGATCGCTCTCGGATCCGAATACGGGTTGGGGGATTTTACCATCAAAAAATGGGTGCAAGATATTCAACTTGAAGTGCTGGGTGAACCGACCGGGGAGGATATGGAGACCCTCCGGAAGGTAGTCGCCGAACTGAACGAACTGCTGGATATGCGGATCCGCATCGAACTGGTATCCTCCGGGGGGAATGTCAAGCTTCATTTTATTCCCCATCAGGCCTTTTCGCAATATGAGCCCCCTGGTATTATCTTCTATGGAGGCTTCTTCTGGAACTGGTGGAATTTTGCCGGAGAGATCCATACCGGCCAGATCGTGATCGGCAGCGACCGCCTCTCCCAGGCAGAGCGCAATCACTTGATTCGCGAAGAAGTGACCCAGACGCTGGGGCTGATGAACGACTCGATGCGCTATCGCGACAGCATTTTTTATCAGGGCCGCACCGAAACCGACAGGTTCTCTGAAATTGACCGCCAGTTGATCCGGATGCTCTACAGCGACGGCATCAGCGCCGGAATGAATATTTTCGATCTACGGGCCACCCTGCTGGCGGGGGGAGGGGGGTATTGATGCTTGATGTTTGCTCGTTGTGGCTCGCGATGTTTGCTCGCTAACGCTCGCGATATATGTTCGCTTCGCTCACGATGTTTACTCGCTAGCGCTCGCGATATTTGTTCGCTTCGCTCACGATGTTTACTCGCTAGCGCTCGCGATATTTGTTCGCTTCGCTCACGATGTTTTTTAAAAATCTATTGCATTGGATCCTGAAAAATCGATATTGTTTCGCTCTTCGCTCTTCGCTCTTCGCTCTTCGCTCTTCGCTCTTCGCTCTTCGCTCTTCGCCCTTCGCTCTTCGCCCTTCGCTCTTCGCCCTTCGCCCTTCGCCCTTCGCCCTTCGCCCTTCGCCCTTCGCCCTTCGCCCTTCGCCCTTCGCTCTTCGCTCTTCGCTCTTCGCTCTTCGCTCTTCGCTCTTCGCTCTTCGCCCTTCGCCCTTCGCCCTTCGCCCTTCGCCCTTCGCTCTACCGTATCCCCAACTTCTCCTCTAACGCCCGCCGGTATTCGACGATCTTGGGGTTGGTGCTTTGGGGATGGCATTTCTGAATCGTGTCATAAGCTTGCTGGTAACGTCCCATTTTATAGTAAATCGCGGTCAGGTTAACCAGGGTATGTTCCAGGTGGGGCGAGAGGGATAGCGCCTGTTCAAAAAATGCCGCTGCTTTTTCCAGGTCGCCTTCCTGGTAATGCACTGCTGCCATATTGTTTAGCACGATCAGGTTATAGGGATGCACCCGGTAGGCCTCACGGAAGGCCCGGGTAGCATTTTCCATTGCTGCCGGATCCTGCTCCACCAGTTTCGTCCAGGCCAGACCACGGTTGAGCGCCAGGGGGGTCGCCAGAGGGTCCAATTGGTATAACCCCGATTCCGCCTGTGTCAGGTAGGCGATCTCCTGGCGCCACTGCTCAAGCGCCCGGGCCCGGTAGGCTTTTTTAGTGTCTATCTCGGCCCGGATGCGCTGATATCCCATCCAGGAGGAAAAAGTCAGCAGGAGCAACAGCAGCCCGTTCAGAGGCAGTTCCAGCCGGCGGGAAAATCCCGCATGCCGGAGCGGAAAATCCTGATGGTAGCCGGCAATTATCACCGCCAGTAGCATGAAGAGCAGGGCGGAGTGGGCAATGCGCTCCCGGGGGAAAGATGCCAAAGAGACCACCAGATAAGCGGCAATACCTCCGGCAAACAGCAAAGCGGTGATTTGAACTGCCGGCTGATTGCTGCGGGAAACCAATCGCCAGGCATAATAGCCCCCCAGGAAAAAGATCGCCAGAAACCCCAGCAGGGCCGGGAGACCGGATTCGGAGAGGACCCACAAAAAATCGTTATGCGGCCGCACAAAATTGACCGCGCCGCCGGCCGAGCGTAGCCCTTCGCTGCCGTAAGCCGGAATGAAGAGCTTCCAGTTGCCGATGCCCACTCCCAGCAGGGGATGATCCCGGACCATTTGCAGGGTTTTCTCCCAGAGCTGCAAACGTTCGTCAACCGACGAGACGCCCACACTGGCAGCGGTGATGGCCCGGTCAAGATTGGCGTCCCTTGCGGTGTGACCATAATAAATCAGCACGGCCAGCAGCAGCGGCACCGCGGTTGCCCCGAGCACCTGGGCCAGGCGGCGGAGCAGAATCTTACGCACCCCGGCATCGATCGTGAAGTAGTTACCTCGAACCAGGAGCAGGATGGCCGCCAGCAGCGCCAACAGCATTCCTCCGGTAACCCCGGCGGTGCGGGCGTGAACCATCGCGATTACCAGCACTGCCGTCAGATAGGCCAGCATGGCCAGGATGCGCCCTTTTCCGCCGAAGAATAGGATGCCATACCATACGAAGGGCATCGCCAAAAGCAGATAGCTGGCGAGCAGATTCTTATTGGCCATGGTGGCGTAGATGACAAAGTTGCCGGGAATCTCCTTGAAGGCGAGGCCGAAATACTGCGCCAGGCCGATCAGCGACAATATCAACACCAGAGTGCTGACCGTGGCGCTCAGGTAGGCCAGAAACCGTTCATCCTCCAGCAGCAGCTGCACCGTCACAAAACAGAGGATCATCCCGAGGGGGAGTTTCAGCAGGTCGACCAGACCTTCTCCCAGGTTCAGTGCGATGCTCAGGGAGAGGGCGCTGCCCGTAAAGTAAAGCAGCATGGCGGCAAAGATCATTCGCCGCAGCACCCCGTAATCCGGGCGGGGACGGAAACAATAGATCCCCAGCATCAGCATCATCGCCAGGGAGAGCGCCAGGAAACGCGGCATCAACACCGGCTCGACCGTGTCGCGGGTGTAAAGCAGCGGTAGGATCAGGCCCACACTCAGCAAAAACAGCAGCTGGTGCAGGGCGGGGAATGGCGTCTTTTCTGCTGCCGCAGGGCGGCCAGTCGCTTTTTTAGGCTTTCGTTTCATATTTCGCCGGAAAATATACGATAATATATTCGGAAAATGAATCTAAATATGCCGGAAAATAACCGTTCGCTTTATTAATTTTATTCTTGCATTTATTTAGGGCAGCGCTTAATTTTCCGCCTCACTACCGTGGAACGGGGCGGTAGCTCAGTTGGTTAGAGCGCCACGTTGACATCGTGGAGGTCGTCAGTTCGATTCTGGCTCGCCCCACAAATGACAGCCACGAATATTTATTCGTGGCTTTGTTTAATCCGGAAAACAAGGAATTCCAATTTTGGACATGCGTCAATGACATCCCTCCTCTCTTAAACTAACTTTATTTTTGAAGCGGGATTTTCATAGGATCCCGCCCCTGTACCGGCCGTCTGGCAGATTGCCGGCAGTTGTCAGTTTTATGCCTGTTTGCAACGAAAAAGCGATAGCGAGATTTCTAATGAGTAAAAACATTGTAATTCATTTTCCCGATGGGAGCGAAAAGAATTATCCCGCCGGTATTACTGGTGCGGAGATTGCTGAAGGGATCAGCCAGCGCCTGCTCAAACAGGCCCTGGCGGTGAAGTTCAACGGGCGGATCGTGGAAATGTGGCGGCCGCTGGAGGAAAGCGGCACCCTGCAGATCCTGACCTTCGATGATAAGGAAGGCCGGGAGGTCTTCTGGCACAGTTCCGCCCACGTGATGGCCCAGGCGATCAAGCGCAAATATCCCAACGCCCAACTGGGGATCGGCCCGCCGATCGACGGCGGTTTTTATTATGATATTCAACTCGATCATCACATCACTCCGGAGGAGTTTGTCGAACTGGAAGCGGAGATGGTGAAGGTGGTCGAGCAGGACTATCCCATCACCCGCCGGGTGCTGGAACGTCAGGAAGCCCTGCAATTGTTCAAGTCGATGCATGAAGATCTCAAGATCGAGCTGATCAACGATCTGCCCGATGAAGAGACCATCACCGCCTATACTCAGGGCGAATTTACCGATCTCTGCCGGGGGCCTCACGTGCCGTCCACCGGCCGCCTGAGCAAATATTTCAAGCTGCTCACCCTGGCCGGCGCTTACTGGCGCGGGGATGAGCGCAACCAGATGCTGCAGCGCATCTACGCCACCAGCTACCCGAAGAAGCAGATGCTGGAGGAGCACATCAATCGCCTGGAAGAGGCCAAGAAACGGGACCACCGTAAACTGGGCAAGGAACTCGATCTTTTTTCCATCCAGGAATCGATCGGCAACGGCCTGATCTTGTGGCATCCCAAAGGGGCCCGGATTCGCCGGGTGATGGAAGATTTTTGGTTGGAAGAGCATTATAAACACGATTACGAGATCATCTACACGCCCCACGCGGCAAAGCTGAACCTGTGGGAAACCAGCGGCCATACCGGGTTTTATCGCGAGAACATGTTCGCCTCGATGGACCTGGAGGAGGTGGAATATCAGCTCAAACCGATGAACTGCCCCTTCCACCTGACGATCTATAAAAATGATCTGCGCAGCTACCGCGATCTGCCGATCCGCTATGCCGAGTTGGGCACGGTCTACCGCTTCGAGCGCTCCGGGGTGCTGCACGGTCTGATGCGGGTGCGCGGCTTTACCCAGGACGATGCGCATATCTTCTGCACCCCGGAACAGTTGACCGACGAGATCATCAAGGCGATGGACCTGGTGCTGCTGATCCTGCGCACGTTCGGGTTCGAAGACTATGAGGTTTACCTGTCGACGCGGCCCGAGAAGTATGTCGGCAGCATTGAAAATTGGGACAAAGCCACCGAAGCGCTGCGGCAGGCCCTGGAGATCCGCAAGCTGGATTATGAAGTCGATCCCGGCGAGGGGGTGTTCTACGGGCCGAAGATCGATCTCAAGATCAAGGATGTACTGGGCCGTTCCTGGCAGTGCTCCACGGTGCAGGTCGATTTTAACCTGCCGGAGCGCTTCGAGCTGGAGTATATCGGCGAAGACGGCAAACCGCACCGTCCGGTGATGGTGCACCGGGCCCTGATGGGGTCGCTGGAGCGTTTCTTCGGGATCCTGATCGAGCACTATGCCGGGGCTTTCCCCCTTTGGCTGGCGCCGGTGCAGGCAGTGATTATGCCGATCGCCGACCGTCATCACGACTACGCCCGGGAGATCTATCAGCAACTGCGCCGGCAAATGATCCGGGTGGAGCTGGATAACCGCAATGAAAAGATCGGTTTTAAGATCCGGGAAGCAGAAGTGCAGAAGGTGCCCTACATGCTGATCATCGGCGACAAGGAAATCGAAAAGCAGCAGATCGCCGTGCGGCATAAAGGAGAAGGTGATCTGGGCGCAATGGAAATAGCGAATTTTGTCTCGCGCATATCGGAAGAGATCAAATCAAAGGTGAATGGGTGAAAAACTTTTGCTCGCGACGTCCGTTTTTTCTCATTCACCCATCCACCCATATACAAAAGTAGTTAATCAATCACTAATCTCACAGGAGACGCATATCAGCAAAGACAAATTTACCAGGATTAATGAGCAGATCAGAGCCTCGGAAGTTCGGGTCGTCGATCAGCATAGTAATCAACTCGGAATTCTGCCGACCAGAGTGGCTTTACGGAAGGCGGAAGAAGCGGAATTGGATCTAGTGGAAGTTGCCCCGAATGCCAATCCACCGGTGTGCCGGATCATGGATTTTGGTAAATATCAGTATGAGAAGAGCAAAAAAGAAAAAGAGGGCAAGAAGCGGCAGCATCAGGTGACCGTCAAGGAAATCCGGATGCGCCCGAAGACCGATACCCACGACATGGAAACCAAGATGAAACAGGCCCGGAAATTCCTGGAGCAGCGCAATAAGGTCAAATTTACGGTGATCTTCCGCGGCCGCGAACTGGCTTACAAAGAGATGGGACGGGAAATGCTGGAGCATGTCATCGAGACCCTGGCGGAATTCGGTGATGTGGAAAGCCCGATCAAAATGGAAGGGCGGCGGATGACCATGATGCTCTCCGGCAAGGGGCAGTAAGCGGAGCCCGGAACCGGTTTCCCTTTTTAAAAAGAAGGTTGTTTTCAGTGCAAAAGGTGCTTAATATTGAAGCCTTTTGTGAACAGGAGCAACGTACCTATTGCAGGTGGTTAAATCATAACAGACGAGGTTTGGATATGCCCAAGATGAAATCAAATCGCGGCGCTAAGAAACGCTTTAAAGTATCGGCTTCGGGAAAAATCAAACATCGCCGGAATTATAAAAGCCATATTTTGACCAAAAAATCCCCCAAACGCAAGCGCAAGCTCCGGAAGTACAGCTATGTGCACGATTCGGATACCGCGCGCGTAAAAGCGATGCTGCTGGAGGCATAAGCCGCCGGTTCGGGCAACCCGACCTGCCCGCCGCGCCGCTGTTGTCTTTGCAGTATGAACTGTCTTCCCTTATCAGAAGACGGGCAGTGGGGTAACATCAGTGAATCAGACGATCAAATCCGCTGGAGGAAAAAATGCCCAGAGCAAAAAATAATGTTGCCGCCAAGCAGCGGCATAAAAAACTTTTAAAGCTGGCCAAAGGCTACCGCCTGAGCAGAAGCCGGCTTTATACCGTTGCCAAAGATCAGGTTGAAAGAAGTCTGCGCTATGCCTATCGCGACCGCAAGCAGAAAAAGCGCCTCTACCGCCGTTTGTGGATCGTGCGTATCAACGCCGCCTGCCGGCTGAACGGGACCACCTACTCCCGGTTTATCAGCGGCCTGAGAGCCAAGCAGATCGAGATGGATCGCAAGACCCTTTCCTACCTGGCCATGCATGAGCCGGAAACGTTTAAAGGCCTGGTCGAGCAGGTTGCCGGCTAAGCTTCAACTTGTTTCGACAAGAATAGGAATTGGATATTGCATTCAATTCCTATTTTTTTATGTGGCAGTCTGAGAGGAACGATATGAAGGAAGAAATCCAACAACTGAGAACCCAGTTTGAGGCGGACATCGCCGCTGCAACCGACGGCCGGGATGTGGAGGCGCTGCGCATCAAATACCTCGGGCGTAACGGGCTGGTTACGGCGCTTTCCCGCAACATGAAGCATGTCGCCCCCCAGGATCGCCCGGTAATTGGCAAAATGATCAACGAGCTGAATACGCTGGTGCGGGATGCGATCCAGGCCCGGAAGGATGACGAGGGGGAGACGCAGCAAGAAGCCGGCATCGATCTCACCCTGCCCGGGCGGACACCGCGGGTGGGGCGGCGCCATCCCCTGACCCAGATCCGTGATGAGATCAAGCAGATCTTCCTGCGCCTGGGATTTGCCGTGGCCGACGGCCCGGAAGTGGAAACCGATTTTAACAACTTCGAGGCCCTGAACATTCCCAAGTTGCATCCGGCGCGCAACATGCAGGATACCCTCTATATTTCCGAAGAGCTGGTGCTGCGCACCCACACCTCACCGGTGCAGATCCGCACCATGCTGAAGCAGAAGCCGCCGGTGCGGATCATCGCCCCCGGGCGGGTCTACCGCCGCGATACCCCGGACGCCAGCCACTCGCCCTTTTTCCACCAGATCGAAGGGCTGCTGGTGGATGAAGGTATCTCGATGGGCGATCTCAAGGCGATCCTTTCAGTATTCACCAAAGAGATGTTCGGCGCCGACACGAAAGTGCGCTTCCGTCCCAGTTACTTCCCCTTCACCGAGCCGAGCGCAGAGATGGACATGTGGTGGGAGTCAGACAAAGGCGGGCGCTGGCTGGAACTGCTCGGCTGCGGGATGGTTAATCCCAAGGTGCTGGAAAATGTCGGTATTGACCCGCAGCGCTATAGCGGCTGGGCCTTCGGAGGAGGGATCGACCGTATGGCGATCCTGAAATACGGCATTAACGATATCCGTTTATTCTTTGATAACGATCTACGTTTCCTGGAGCAGTTCTGATGAAGATCTCGTATAACTGGTTAAAAGAATATGTCGACTTTTCCATGACGGCGGAAGAACTGGGCGAGGCGCTGACCCTGGTCGGTTTCGAAGTGGAGGACGTGGTGCGCAAGGGGCTGGACCTGCCCGGGGTGGTGGTGGGAAAAGTGCTCAGTAAAGCCAAGCATCCCGATGCCGATAAGCTGTCGCTCTGTACGGTGACGGTGGGAGGCGAGCGGGAATTGCCGATCGTCTGCGGCGCGCCCAATGTGGCGGAAGGCCAACTGGTGCCGGTGGCGACGGTCGGGGCGGAACTGCCCGGAGGGTTCAAGATCCGCAAGGCGAAGATCCGCGGCGAGGTCTCCGAAGGCATGATCTGTTCCGAGGCGGAACTGGGGATCAGCGAGGAGGCCGACGGCATCTGGATATTGCCGGAAGGTACCCCGCTGGGGAAACCGCTGGCCCAGGCGCTGGGATATGAAACCGATTACATGCTCGACATCAGCATCACCCCCAACCGCCCCGACGCGCTGTCCCATATCGGGATCGCCCGGGAAGTGGCCGCCATCACCGGCAATCCGCTGAAGCTGCCTGATGTGGCCTTTCCGGAAGGGTCTGAGAAGACCGCCGAGGCGGTGGCGGTGGAGATCGACTGTCCCGCGGGCTGTCCCCGCTATGCTGCACGGCTGGTGCGCAACATCAAACTCGGGCCCTCGCCGGACTGGATGGCCCGGCGGCTGGAGACGGTGGGCATGCGCCCGATCAACAACATTGTCGACATCACCAACTATGTGATGCTGGAAACCGGCCAGCCCCTACATGCCTTTGATGCCGAACGGATCGCAAAACACAAGATCGTGGTGCGGGAATCGAAACCCGGCGAAACATTCACCACCCTGGATGAGAAAACCCACGAACTGCCTGCCGGCACGGTGCTGATCTGTGACGGCGAAAAACCGGTGGCCCTGGGCGGGATCATGGGCGGGTTGAATTCGGAAGTGGGGGAGGAGACCCGCCACATTCTGCTGGAGAGCGCTTACTTTGCGCCAAGCAGCATCCGTAAGAGCCTGCGCCACCTGAAAATTCCTTCGGAAGCCTCGCAGCGTTTCGAGCGCGGGGTCGATCCCAACGGAGCCGTCTTTGCCCAGTCGCGGGCGGTGGCGCTGATGATCGAACTGGCCGGCGGAGAAGCGAGCGCCGGGGTGGTCGATAACTATCCGGTGGAAATTCAGCCGAAGGCGATTCAGCTCGATGCCGAGCGGATCAACCGCCTGCTGGGTACGAAACTCTCTGCCAAAGAAATGAGCGCGCTGCTGACCCGGATCGGTCTCCAGGTGGACGGAGAGCGGGTATTGGCCCCGACCTTCCGTCCGGACCTGCTCGACACCGCCGATATTGCCGAGGAAGTGGGGCGGCTTTACGGCTACGACAATATTCCGGAGACCAAAGTTTCCCTGCTGCCTTATGTCAATCCCGCCAATGAGTTCGACGACTTTATGGACCGGCTGCGCGATATCCTCACCGGTATCGGGCTGCAGGAGATCGTTACCAACAGTATGATCCACAGCGCCACCTGGGAAAAATTGAGCGGCGAGCGCGTTTATCCGATCCTTAATCCGATCAGCAGCGACATGGACGGGATGCGCAACAACCTGACCCTGTCTACCCTGGGCGTGGTGCGCTGGAATTATAATCGCCAGCAGAAGCATTTGGCACTGTTCGAAATTAACCGGGTGTACCACCATCCCGGCGACCTTAACCACCTGCCCCGGGAGGAGATGCGCCTGAGCATTGCCCTGACCGGCGTGCGGGAATCGGAGCTGTGGTATTCCGCTAAAGCGCCCTGTGATTTTTACGATATCAAGGGCATGGTCGACTACCTCGGCACCAAAATTTCGCTTGACAAAATTCAATTTATTCCGTATGATAATTTTGCCGTGGAGAGCCAGGCGTTACGGGTAGTGGCGGACGGAAAAGAACTGGGCTTTTTGGGAAAGATTCGCCCTTCCTTACTCAAGCATTATGACATTGACAGTCCTGTTTACGCGGCCGAACTTGATGTATCCCTCCTGTACGAATTGGCTCGCCGGGAAAAACGATTTCAGGAAATTCCCCGCTATCCCTGGGTGGAACGCGATCTGGCCGTTATGGTGGACCGCGGGGTTGCTGCTGAAGCCCTGGTGAAAGCGATCCGGAGCGCCGGAGGCCGTTATTTAAAAGAAGTATTCATCTTCGACATTTACAGCGGAAAACAGGTCGATGCCCGGCAGAAAAGCGTCGCCTTCCGTCTGCGGTTCCAGTCGCTGGAAAAAACCCTGGTCGAACAGGAAGTAAACCAGGCCACCGACAATATTTTGAAAACGCTGCATCAAAAATTTGCGGCACAGTTAAGGACCTAAATACGGGTGCACATTGGGAACTTCGCAACTGGTTTTATTGAGCCAAAAGGTGCGGCAACTGCTGGAAGCATTTGCCGACTTGCAGCAGCAAAACCGGCAATTGGAGGAAGCGCTCGCAGCGGCCCGGCGTGACGGTGCCGATGCCGGGGCGGTACAACGCATCTCCGATCTGGAAGCGGAAGTTCGCCAGTTAAAAAAAGAAAATAAAACCTTAAAGGAGAGAGAAAAGCTAATCAGGAACAAAACGGAACGTCTGGCAGTCAAGCTTGGTGAGATAGATATATAAAAGTCTTTCATTGCGAAAAGTTCTTTCGTAATTTCTGGTGAGATAAAAATTGATGGCATATGGAGAAAAAGACGATACAAGTTCAAATTTCAGGGATTGATTATGCTTTAAAAACCGATGAAGATCCTGAAGAAGTCGCCAGAGTTATACGATTTGTAGATGAAAAGATTAAATCGCTATCGGACAGCACAAAGGTCAAATCGGATACGAAAATTGCGGTGCTGGCAGCGTTAAATATTGCGAGCGAACTGTTTCTTATGCGGAAAAAGTACCAGGAAGCGTTAACCAAACTGGAAAAATTTGAAACAGAGAGTAAAGAACTTTGTAGTACGATCGATAGCCAGTTAAGCAGATTTTTGGAGTATTAGGATAATCCCTGCTAGTATTGGTGTAGCATTTGGAAAGAACCAACACTATCAACTTGGGAGCTTGACTCTAGACGCCTAATGCAGGCCTTCCTCGATAGAAGGAAGCGTGAATCGTTTAGGTTGGCACCCACCGTGAAGAATACGGTTCTTTTTCAAAGCCGCCAAGCTATGCAGGGATTTTTTGTATATGCCGAGACGGTACTTAGATCGAACAGCAAAACCGGAGGTGACATATATGGAATGGGTTGTCGCGTTGCTGTTGGGCATGATGGTCGGTGGTGGAGGCGTTTTTCTATACCTGAAAACAACTTCAAATACAAGTTTGTTGAATGCCCAGAAAACGGCCCAGAAGATAATTGCCGATTCCGAGAAGGAAGCGGAGACCTTAAAGAAAGAGAAGTTGATTGAAGCCCAGGAAGAAATTTTTGACCATAAACAGCGTCTGGAACAGGAGTATGACAACCGCCAGCAGCAGATGAAAAAGGTCGAAGCCGAACTGGATGAGCGGGAGATGGAAGTCGACAGTAAAGTAGAAATGGTCAGCAAAAAAGAGCGGGAAATTCAGCTGTTCGAAAGAAAGCTGAAAGAAAAAGAAACCTACGTGCAGGAGAAAAGCGCCGAACTCAACCGCCTGGTGACCGAAGAGCTCCATAAGTTGGAGGAGCTGTCCGGCCTGACCCGGGAAGAAGCCAAAAATCTGTTGCTGAAGGATATGGAGGCCGAAGCCCGGGATGAAGGGGGGAAGATTACCCAAAATATCCTCGAACAGGCGCGGGTGGAGGCCAATCGCCGCGCCCGTGAGATCGTGGTACAGGCGATTCAGCAGATCTCCGCGGAACAGTCGGTGGAAGCCACGGTCTCGGTGGTCACCCTGCCTAACGACGACATGAAAGGCCGGATCATCGGCCGCGAGGGGCGCAACATCCGGGCGTTCGAATTGATTACCGGCGTCGATGTGATTATCGATGATACCCCGGAGATCGTGGTGCTCTCTTCCTATAATTCCTACCGCCGGGAAATCGCCAAGATGGCCCTGGAGAAACTGATCACCGACGGACGCATTCACCCCGCGCGCATCGAAGAGGTGATGGAGAAAACCGCCGTGGAAATGAAAGAGTCGCTTCGGGAGATCGGAGAACAGACCCTGCTGGATCTGGGAATACATGGGGTGGCGCCGGAATTGGTGGAGATTCTCGGCAAGCTCAAATACCGCACGTCCTACGGACAGAATGTGCTCAACCATTGTAAAGAAGTGGCTCATCTGGCCGGCATCATGGCGGCGGAGCTGGGTCTGGACGCCCGTCTGGCGAAACGTGCCGGCATCCTGCATGATATCGGCAAGGGTGTCGATGTGCATACGGAATCCAACCACGCCCTG
Source organism: Calditrichia bacterium (assembly GCA_020635015.1). Classification (GTDB taxonomy): domain Bacteria; phylum Calditrichota; class Calditrichia; order RBG-13-44-9; family J075; genus JACKAP01. The sequence continues at coordinate 152,040 of JACKAP010000008.1, forward strand.
CTGGGCGGGGAGATCCTGCGCAAGTATAACGAACATCCGGTGGTGATCAATGCTGCCGAAGCCCATCACGAAGACCGGGAACCGGCTTCTCCGATCACCCTGCTGGTGGCCGCAGCCGATCATATCTCCGGCAGCCGGCCCGGGGCCCGGCGCGAGTCGCTGGAAAGTTTCATCACCCGGATGCATCAGTTAGAAGAGATCGCCCAGGACTGCGAGGGAGTGGAGAAATCCTATGCCATCCAGGCCGGCCGTGAGGTGCGGGTGATTGTGGAAACCAACAAGGTTGACGACAATAAGGCCCGGGATATGGCCCGGGATATCGCCAAAAAGATCCAGATGAGCATCGAGTTCCCGGGGCAGATCAAGGTGAGCGTGATCCGGGAATTCCGGGCGCACAGCTATGCCACGTGATGGTGGCAAGGATAAAGGATAAAGGGGGAAGGTTAAAGGATAAAGGGGAAAGGTAGATGAGGGTTTTGTTTATTGCCGATCTGGTGGGAGATGATGCGGTGGGGCTGGTGGCGGATTTGCTGCCGCGCCTGAAAAATCTCCACAAGATCGATTTTACGATAGTGAACGGCGAGAACGCCGACAAGGGCAAGGGCATCACCGGCCCGCAGATCCGCCGGCTGAAAGAGGTGGGGGTCGATTGCCTGACCTCGGGCAACCATATCTGGGATCCGCGGAAACGCGAGGTGCTGATGGAGTTTGGCGGCTACCTGCTGCGGCCGCTCAATTATCCCGAGGGAAATGTGGGGCTGGGCGCTTCGGTGTTCAAGCTGGCCGACGGGCGGAAAATTGCGGTGCTCAATCTCCAGGGACGCAGCTTCATGTATTCGATCGAGTGCCCTTTCCGGGCGGCGGAGAAGGAAGTGCGCAAACTGCGCAGTGAGACCTTCATGATCTTCGTCGATTTCCACGCCGAAGCCACCGCAGAGAAGCAGGCATTGGGCTGGCATCTCGATGGTAAGGTGTCGGCAGTCATTGGAACTCACACCCACGTACAAACTGCCGATGAGCGCATCCTGCCTCGCGGCACCGCCTACCTGACCGATGCCGGCATGACCGGGCCGGTCGATTCAGTCATCGGCATGGATACCCAGCGGGCGATCGACCGCTTCATCCTGCAATCCCATGTCTATTATTCGGTGGCGAAGCACAACATTCGTCTCAACGGGGCGGTGGTGGAGATCGATGAATCCACCGGCAAGGCGAAAGAAATTTACCGGATCAACCTCAACAAATCGGAAATTCAATGAAAGCGCAACTGATCGACGGCAAGGCGGTGGCGGCGCAGATCCGTGCCGAGGTTGAGACCGCCGTTGCCGCACTGGCCTCCCGGGGCACGCCGGGGCTGGCGGTGATCCTGGTGGGGGAGGACCCCGCCTCGGAAGTTTACGTGCGCAGCAAGGGACGCGCCTGTGAGCAAGTCGGGATCCGCTCGCTGACCCGCAAACATCCCGCCACTATCTCGGAGGCGGAACTGTTGGCGGAGATCGATGCGCTGAACCGCGATCCCCTCTACCACGGCATCCTGGTGCAGATGCCCCTGCCCGGGCATATCGATCCCCAAAAGGTGATCGAAGCGGTATCGCCGCTCAAGGATGTCGACTGTTTCCATCCCTTTAACGTCGGTCGCCTGGTGATCGGGATGTCGGTGTTTGAACCCTGCACCCCGGCGGGCATCGTGGAACTGTTGACCCGCTATGAGATCGACCCGGCGGGGAAACATGTGGTGGTGCTGGGGCGCAGCAACATCGTCGGCAAGCCGATGGCCAACCTGCTGGTACAGAAGAAAGCCGGGGCCAATGCGGTGGTGACGGTGGCGCACTCCCGGGCCAAGGACATCGCCGCCCTGACCCGCCAGGCCGACATCCTGGTAGCGGCGATCGGGCAGGCCGAATTTGTCAAGGGAAATATGGTGAAAGACGGCGCGGTAGTGATCGATGTGGGCATCAACCGGGTTGATGATCCTACCCGCGAACGGGGCTACCGCCTGGCCGGCGATGTGGCCTTTGCGGAAGTGGCGGAAAAAGCCAGCTTCATCACCCCGGTGCCGGGGGGCGTCGGGCCAATGACCATCGCGATGCTGTTGAAGAATACGGTGAAGGCGTTTGAGTTGCAGATGGGTTGATGGGTTTGCTAATACTGATGAACTGGGCAAAGTTTTGTTGCATGGGGCATGGGGCAAGGCGCCGTAATATGCAAGCGCATATTCCGACACCCGCACTGTAATACACCATGCCCCATGCGCCATGCAAAATTTTCCCGATTATCAAAGCCCTCAGTATGAGCAAACTCATCACAATCTATTAACCCATTAACAACATCCACATCATTCGGGGGAAATGATTATGGCGAACCAAAAACAGGCTTTCGGAGCCTGGGGGGAAGCGGTCGCGGTCGAATATTTGACCGAAAAAGGATTTACAGTTTTAGTGCGGAATTACCGCGCTTTGCGCGGCGAGATCGACATCATCGCCCGCCTGGAAAATGTGATCGTATTTGTGGAAGTCAAAACCGGGCGCAGCCGCCAGTTCGGCCCCCCGGAAGAACGCATCACTCCCGCCAAACAGCGCCAGCTATATAAGATTGCCAACCATTACATTCAGCACCATCCTGACGACAGCGCCGATTACCGCTTCGATGCCGTGATCATCGACGGCACGGAAGCCAAGTACGAGATACGTCACTATCCCAATGCGTTTTATCTATTTTGAGGCGGCTGGAACATCGCATGCCTTGGTTGCGAATCAGGTTTTTAAATATGCCACTGAGGCACAGAGATCACAGAGAACGGAACAGCAAAATATAAAAACTCTGTGGACTCTGTGTCTCTGTGGCAAAAGATCGGTGTATTACTCCGCCGGTTTGCCGCCGCCCGCGGGAGGGGTTTCCCGGGAGGGATTATCCAGGGTGAGGTAGCTGTTTAAATCGACCAGTACCTCCAGGTGCGAGGAGCCGGAAAGGGAGAGATAGTCGGTGCTGTTGATGCCTACCGCCTGGATGGGCTTGTCCTGCAACAGGGGGCGGCTCTGGAGGAAGTTGCGGATGATCTCCGCCCGCTGTGCCGCCAGGGTCTGGAAATAGGCGTTGTTTTCCGGGGCAAGCTGAATATAGCGGATGATCACGGACTGGTCGGGAAATTCGGTGAGCACCTCGACCAGCTTCAACAGTCGCACCTGATTCTCCGGAGAGAGGGCCGGCTCGTTTTGCTTCCAGTTCAGGGAATCGAGATAGATGGTGAGGAAGCTGCCCTGCTTCTCGATCCGGCTGTTCAGAGTAGCCATGGCGCGGTTGATTTTCCGCTGCAGGAATCGCTCCTGATCGGCCAGGCTTTGATAGCGGCGCAGCCGCCGTTCCAACTCCTGATTCTCGGTTTCCAGCGCCATATTTCGCTGGCTCAGGCGGGAGGTTTCATCTTGCAGCGATTGGAGCATCACCTGGATATCCTGCAGCACTCCGGAAAATCCCTCGCCGTAGCGGGGCTGGTAATCCAATTGCTGGGCAATCTGGGTCAGGCCCTTTTCCAGCCCCAGCAGCAGCGCCTCCCCCTGACCGCTGTCGAAATGGGCCGGATGCAGATGCTTCGCCAGGAACAATAGCTGGGTGGCGGATTGATCCAGGGCGGTGCTTTTGGCGGGCAGTTCGTGGTTATCATAGCGGTTGAGCTGCACCATTTCTTCGACCTGTGCCAGCAACTGCTGGGTGCGGGCATAAGTCTGGGGGGCGGTTTTAGCCGCCTGAAAATCTTCTGCTTCCTGAATCTTAACCCGCACTTCTCCGAGCAGATTGTTGCGGATGGCCGTGAGGGTGGCTTGCTGATAGAGCTTCCGGGCAGCCGCAGCTCTTTGCGAAGCGCTGCTGATCTTGCTGCGCCGGTGCGCGTCGGCTGCTTTCAACAGCGCGGTTTCCGCCTGGCGGAACAGGTTTGGTGCATAATCTTCCGCCCCCAGTAGCACCGCCTGTTGCCGGATGGAGAGCAGGGTGATAAATGTCTGATGCACCTTCTCACTCACCGCCACCCAGTTGTGCAGGTCATCCCGCAGCGTTTTCATCTCCGCATCATAAACCAGCCAGTTAGCATTTTCCGCCTGAACTTTTAACTGATCGATCCGGCCGGCCAGGTCTGAGATAATGTCCGGGAAAAAGAGTTCCGCCTGGTTGGCCTGCAACTGGGTCATCAGCATCTCCGCCTCGCGGAAATCCTTCTGGACCTGGCCAAACAGAAAATTGCTGATCAGGAAGGTGGTGAATATTATATGTAACCAAAATGTCTTCATTGGTCGCTTGCCCTGGAAAACCGCCGGTAAACGTAAAAAACCGTATTTAATCATTGCCACAGAGACACGGAGATCACAGAGTTTCTGAGTATCTTGTCTTCATACTCTGTGATCTCTGTGGCAGATAAAACAACATATCTATTACTGCAACAAACTTAGCCTGCTTAATATATACAACCCATTTCCCCAAAAGTCTGCTGAAAAAAACACAAAAGTAACAATTCTGAAATAAAGTACCGGCGTCGGAATTGCCGGCTGCCGGTGAAGGGGTTTCTGGCGGCGGGCAGCCGCTTCCGCTTAATTCGCCGTGTTGGCGCCTTCATCGATCCAGGTGCCGATGGCCTTGATCTTGGCATCGGATAGGCTGCCGCGATCCTGCGGCATGCGCGGGATGGTGCCGACTTGTTGATAGAGCAGTTCGTATAATAGGCTCAAATCTTTTCGATTCGGTATAACGACCTGCCCGGAATTGCCGATAAAAGTAGGTAGATCCGACTCCAGATCCAGGCCGCCCGCCTGGATCGCCGTCTGATGGCAGGCGCCGTTGGCGCTGCAGTAGTCGAAAAAAATCGGCTGAATATGGGTCGTAAAACTGAGATTGCTATCCGGAAAATTCTCATCACCCGGATCAGTGACATTGGGGTCGCCTTCGCAGGATAAATAAAGCACTGCAGCGAGGACCAACAACACCAGAAATGGTTTTAAAAATACTGTTTGTAGCATAATTTTAAATTTTATATTGATTCTTCCCGTTTTCATCAAATTTACAGGCCAAAAATTTACTACATTTCGTAGAATAATTAAAGTGGAATTAAAAATAGGGCTGATGCCTCATGACCGGGAATGGGAACCAGACGGCTAGTCCCCGTAAAATCTTGATCGTTGATGATGAAATGTCGGTTCACCGCTTGCTGACCGCCTATCTGAAGAAGTATAATTACATTGTGGAAAACTGCCTCGACAGCCAGGAAATCGTGCAAAAGGTACGTTCGTTCGAACCAGATCTGATTCTGCTGGATCTGATGATGCCGGCGTTAGACGGGGTGAGCGCTACCAAGCGGATCCGCAATTTGCGGCTGAGCTCCTATCTGCCGATCATCATGCTGACCGCTAAGAAGGAAGTACGCGACATGGTGACGGCATTGGAGGCCGGGGCCGACGACTACATCACCAAGCCGTTCGAGATCGAAGAACTGATGGCGCGTATCCGCAACATGCTCCGCCTGAAGCAGTTGCAGGACCGGCTGGTGCTGAAGTCCGAAGAACTGAACGAAGCCAACCATCAGATCAGCCGCCTCAATCATGTGCTGGTGCAGACCAATAAGCAGTTGCAGAAGAAACTCTATGATTTTCACAATCTCTTCGAGGTGAGCTACCGGGTGTCGGGCCAGTTGGAGTTCGCCCAGCTGATCAAGCAGGCCCTGATCAATATTCTGGGCATCTTTGCCACCAAAAACACCCTGCTGATGCTGACCAGCAAGGATGACCACGATATCTTTGAGGTGGTGGATGCCAAAGGATTCCGGGCGAAAACCCTGCGTGAACTTCGCATGCACCGCCATGATAAGTTGATTCATTATCTGGAACTGATCAAGCGCCCGTTCCAATTGCGGGAAGTGCCCGAAGAATTTCAGGAGATCGTGCCCCGGCTCAGCGCCCTGGAGGTGGAGGTCGTCTGCCCGATGTTCCAGGATGACAACATTATCGGCATGGTCTGCCTGGGACCCAACCTGAAAGATGAAGCCTACAGCGAAGACAGCCTGGAGGCCCTGGGCATCCTGGGGAATATCCTGGCGGTGGCGGTGGTCAATTCCCGCGTCTACGAACACATCAAGGCGATGTCCTATACCGACGGTATGACCGGCCTGCACAACTATCGCTTTTTCCGCCTGCGGATCAAGGAGGAAATGTCGCGTACCCGCCGGGAGGATTCGATAATTTCTTTATTAATTATGGATGTTGACCATTTTAAGAATTATAATGATACCCTTGGCCACCCGGCCGGCGATGAGGTGTTGCGCCAGGTCAGCGCAATTTTGCAGCATTCGGTACGCGATAATGATATTGTTGCCCGCTATGGCGGAGAAGAATTTGCGGTGATCCTTCCGGGAGCGGAGAAAGAAGGGGCAATGGCCCTGGCGGAACGGATCCGGGTCAAGGTTGAGGAACATGCGTTTCACCGGGAAGAAATTCAGCCGGGAGGGCAATTGACGGTCAGCATCGGTATCGCCACCTTTCCCGATGACGCTCTGACGGAAGATGATCTGATCATCTGCGCTGACAAGGCGTTGTATCATGCCAAGAACACTGGGCGTAACCGGGTGGTGGATGCCAAAGAGGTAATGAAAAATTCATGAAAATCGGTATTTCCTGTTATCCAACCTATGGGGGGAGCGGGATTGTCGCCACTGAATTGGGCAAGATCCTGGCGGAGATGGGGCACGAGATCCATTTTATCTCCTATGCACTGCCCTATCGCCTGAGCGGTTACTACAGCAACATTTTCTTTCACGAAGTGAAGGTGCCGGAATACCCCCTGTTCGAATATCCGCCCTACGCCCTGGCGCTGGCCACCAAACTGGCCGATATTGCGATCTATGAGAAGCTCGACCTGATTCACGGACATTACGCCATTCCCCATGCCCTTTCCGGTTTCATCGCCCGGGAGATGATCAAAGACCAGTATCCCTTGAAAATCATCACCACCCTCCACGGCACCGACATCACCCTGGTGGGCGCGGATCCCTCCTTCATGCGTATCACCCAGTACAGCATCAACCAGAGCGACGCAGTGACGGCGGTGTCGAATTATTTGCGTGAGGAAACCATCAAGACTTTCCAGCCCACCGTGCCGATCGAGGTCATCTACAATTTTATCAAGGAACCGCCGCCCAATGCCAACGTCTGTTCGACCCTGCGCCGCCGTCTGGCGCCCAACGGGGAGCCGATCCTGGTGCATCTATCCAATTTTCGCCCGGTGAAACGGGTGCTGGATACCCTGGGGATCCTCAATCTGGTGCTGCAGGAAATGCCCGCCAAGCTGGTGCTGATTGGTGACGGGCCGGACCGCCCGATCGCCGAAAAGACCGGCCGCGAGATGGGAATCGAAAAACATATCGCCTTCCTGGGAAAGCAGGAAGATGTCTATAACCTGCTGCATTTGGGCGATATTTTCCTGATGCCCAGCCAGTCGGAGAGTTTCGGGCTGGCGGCTCTGGAGGCGATGAGCTGCGGCCTGCCCTGCATCACCAGCAACTCGGGCGGTCTGCCGGAGCTGAATCTTGACGGTGTTACCGGCTTTACCGCTCCGGTAGGCGACGTGGCGCAGATGAGCGCGGCGGTGTTGAAACTGCTGCGCAATCCCGATCTCAAAGCCCGATTTTCCCGCAATGCCCGGGAACATGCCTTGCAGAATTTTCACTCGGACTCGATTATTCCGCAATACATAAAACTTTACAATGATGTGTTGAACCGGTGATGATTTGTCTCTACTCTCATACTGATGACTGTGGGCGTGGGAAAATCGATCACTAAAATTTGCGGGAAAGATGTTTTGATTGCGGACCCAGACGCTAAAACCATCATCATCGTATCTGCCTATATGGCCGAAGGCTGCGATCCCGGGAAGATCGATCTGGTTGCCCGGGAGATCGAGGCCGTTCCGGATACGGTCATTATCAGTATCGATCCCAATCGCAAATATAACCGCACCAATTTGATCTGGGGCGGTCCTCCGGAAGCAGTGCTGGAATCCGCCCTCAGGTTTGCCAGCGCGGCGCTGTCAAATATCGATATGCGCCAGGCCGGAGCGGAAAGCGCCCTTTTCGGGGCTATCGACCTGGTCTCTTTCCTGCCGCTGCACTCCCGGGAAATGCCCCGGGTGGTGAAACTGTCGAAACAGTATGCCCGGGAGATCGCCCGGCAATTCGACTTGCCGGTCTACCTGTTTGGCTTTTCCACCCGGGCAGCGCAGAAAAAAAACCTCAATTTTTTTCGGCAGTATGCCTACCGGGATCTCTCCGAATTGATCGACAAGCCCCGCTGGAAACCGGACTACGGTCCCCGGCAGTGGCAAGCGGCATCCGGCGCCTGCATCGTGGGGGCGCGTTATTATCATATCAACCTGGCGCTTTATTTCGACACCGAAGAGGTGGATCTGATCAACCAGCTCAGCGAGCACTACCAGACCCAGGCCCGCAACGGTGTAAACCCACCCGGAGCAGACGCCCATCAGCAAGCGCTGCGCCTGCTGGGTCGAGTGAAAATGGCGGCGGATAAGTTGCCCGATGAGAAGATCGTGCGCCTGATCTGCAATATCTCCGATTATCTGGATACCCCGCTGGCCCCGGTGATCAAAGCGATCCGCGAGGAAGCGCGAAAACTGGGCATCGAAGTGGTGGGCTGCGAGATTCTTGGCTACCTGCCGGCAGAAGCGCTGGTCAATGCCGGCCGGCGTTTCCTGGCCGAGTCCGCACCGCGCTTCCGGGAAGACAAACTGCGCTACATTACCCTGGCATTACAGAACCTGCAATTGAGTTCGATCATGCCCTTCGATTTAAATCGCCAGGTGTTAGATTATCATTTTGAAATTGATTTGGATCATGTTTAAATTTCCTGTATGTTGTTTATTGACAAAAATAAGGCGGTCCAAATTGTGGTGTATTCAGTGCTGAAATCGACAAAGATTTATAATCATATAGGATATCAATGCTTTAAGTTGAGGTAACAATGATCGAGGCAAAAATAAACGGTTTATTTTTAACCCAATCGCAAGCAAGCGGCGTGATATTGAAAGAAATTGACGGCGAGCGTACCCTGCCAATTATCATCGGCGAATATGAAGCGCAGTCGATTGCATTGGGATTGGAAAACATCATGCCTCCCCGGCCCATTACGCACGACCTTCTGCTCAATATGTTGGAAACCCTGGATGCAAAAATCGAACGGGTTATTATTTCCGATCTGCGCAGCAATACCTATTATGCGATTATCCAGGTGCGCAGCCAGGCCCGGATGTATGATATCGACGCCCGCCCCAGCGATGCCATCGCCCTGGCTGTGCGTCAGAATATCCAGATTTTTATCGAAGAAGAAGTGATGCGCAAAGGCGCCTATGACGCCAAGGAAGTAGAGGATCTCGGAGAGCGCCAGATCGACACTCACCAGGAACAGCTCGACCGCTTGAAGAAAGAACTGGATGAGGCGGTCGAGAAGGAAGAATACGAAAAAGCGGCGAAATTAAGAGATCATATAAAAAAACTGGAGTCGCGCCAATAAAATACGATATATATAAAAGGATTTAAAAAGGATCAAACGAAAAGGGAACAGGAATGTCATATCCAGACCTGCGTGTCAAGATTTATGGTTCGCGTGGGAGTTATTCGCCTACTGTGGGAAATGCGACCTCCATCGGAGTAAATACAACTTGTTTTCGAATCGATATCGGCAGCCACGTGTTGATTTTTGACGCCGGGTCCGGCATCATTAACTGCGGCCAGGATCTGGTGCGGGAGATGTTTGCAAAACCTCCGGCGGAGCAGCATTGGACCACCCATCTTTTTTTCACCCACATGCACATCGACCACCTGGTCGGTTTTCCTTATTTTGCGATGCTCTACATGCCGAAATCGCAGATCCATTTTATTGCGCCGCGGATTATGGATTATCAACTGGAGGAGGTGTTAAATACCTTTATGCACCCCCCTTATTTCCCGGTCAGCATGCAGGATCTGCCGTTCCGGGGCGATTATCATGACATTGCCGAGAATAAAACAGTCTTTTTTTACGAGGACCGCTTCGAGATCATTCCCGCCATTGCCGCCGCTCCCGGAGACTGGCTGGCTAAGATCACCAATATGCGCAATTATATGCACCCCAAAGGCGGCTCCCACTTTTACCGCATCGAGAGCCGCAGCGGCAAGGTGGTGGTGATTGCCTCCGATACGGAAGGGTTTGTGGGGGGAGACCAGCGCCTGGTTCAATTTGCCAAAGATGCCGATCTGCTGATGCATGACGCCCAGTACACCCCGGAGGATTACGGCAAGTTCCAGGGATTTGGCCACAGCACCTATGAAATGGCCTGTGATATCGCCCATCAGGCCGGGGTCAAGAAGCTGTTGCTGATCCATCACGATCCCAAGCATGATGACGAGAAGTTGCAAACCATCGAAGCCAATGCCCGGAAACTGTTCCCCCAGACCCACCTCGCCTCCGAATCAATGGAATTTGATTTCTAATTTTGACGATTGTGCCGGCTGCGGCGGAAAACGGAAAGACTGTTTTCCGCCGCAGCCGGCACAATCGACGGTAGATCGGTTGATGGTCCGCGGCGCCGTTTCGTTGTAAATAGTTACCCATTAACCCATTAACCCATTAACCCATTAACCCATCAACCAGAAAATCCATCCGCGTCATCCGTGTCATCAGCGTTCTATTTAACCTGACAGGTAAATACCATGCATACCCATAAACGCACCAAAATCGTTGCTACTTTGGGTCCCTCCACCTCCACGCCGGAGATGATCGGGAAGCTGATCGAAGCCGGAGTGAATGCCTTCCGGCTGAATTTTTCCCATGGCACTCATGAGAGTCATGCCCAACTGATCGGCTGGATCAAAGAAAAGCGCCAGGCGCTGGGCAAGCCGGTGGCGATCCTGCAGGACCTCAGCGGGCCGAAGATCCGCATCGGCAAGATCAGCGATCCCCCGCTGGAACTGAAGAGCGGCGACGAGGTGATCCTGGATACCAGCATCACCGCCAGCGCCGGGAATGCCATCCCGGTCACCTACCAGAATTTTGCCGAGGATGTGGAGGAAGGCCATCATCTGCTGCTGGCCGACGGTGCTCTGGAATTGAAAATTCTCCGGGTGCAGCCTCCCCGGGTGATGTGCAGCGTCATCACCGGCGGGCCGCTGACCTCTAACAAAGGAATCAATTACCCGGAAGGCAGCTTCAGCCTGCCGGCGATCACCGCCAAGGATCAGGGCGATCTCCGCTTTGGGCTGGAACATGACGTCGATTACGTGGCGCTCTCCTTCATCAAAACCGCGGAGGATGTCGAAACCGCCCGGGAGATCTGCCGGGAAGCGGGTAAGGAAGTGCGCCTGATCGCCAAGATCGAAAAGCATGAAGCGATCAAGAACTTCTTCGAGATCCTGCAGAGTGTCGATGGGGTGATGGTGGCGCGGGGCGATTTGGGAGTGGAGATCCCCCTGGAGAAGGTGCCGCTGGTGCAGAAGAAGATCATCCGCCTGGCCAATCTGGCCGGTAAACCGGTGATCACCGCCACCCAGATGCTGCTGTCGATGGTCGATCATCCCCGCCCTACCCGCGCGGAAGCGTCCGATATCACCAATGCCATCCTCGACGGCACCGACGCGATCATGCTCTCCGAAGAGACCGCCGGCGGCCAGTATCCCCTGCAGGCGGTGGAGACCATGCGCCGGATTGCGCTGGAGACCGAGCACAGCTTTCCGTTCTACAACCCCCTGATCCGGGAAGGGGATATTGCCGAACTCGATATCGCCAAAGCGATCTCCAACAGCGCCACCTCTCTGGCTCGCCATCTGAAGGCGGAGGTGCTGCTCTGCCCCACCAGCAGCGGTTTTACCGCCCGGATGATGGCGCGTTTCCGCCCCAAAGCCTACATCCTGGCCCTTACCCCTAACTGGAAAACCTATTACGAGATGGCGCTCTACTGGGGGGTGCTGCCGCGGATTTTTGAACATGAGACCGAGGTCGATAAACTGCTGGTGCATGCCATCGAATTCGGCAAGCGGGAAAAGCTGCTGCACAAACGGGACAGATACGTGATCACCGCCGGATTCCCTTTCGGGATGGGCGGATCGACCAACCTGATCCAGGCGGGGGAAGTAACTTGATGTTTGCTCGCTGCGCTCGCGATGTTTACTCACTTCGTTCGTGATGTTTGCTCGCTGACGCTCGCGATGTTTACTCACTTCGTTCGTGATATTAGTTCGCTTCGCTCACGATGTTAAATTCAGATCCGCCCTTCGCTCTCAGCCCTCCGCCCTTCGCGAACACTCCGCATAATTTTCCCCCCTCTTGCACTAATGTGATTTATTTCTTATGTTAGGTATAATGCAAAATACAAGCGCTATTTGACTGGATTTATGTGAAAGTCTAATATGCTAAACAGGAGGGAATGTCAGGGAAGACTGGTATTATGTTGTAAAGATCTTTAACCATTGGGAAATGGAGTAATACTATGAAAAAGACAATCCTGTGCAGCCTGGTTTCCTGGTTATTCCCGATGCTGATGCTTGCCCAGCCCTTTTCGTTTCACGCCGATCAACTTGCCTGGTCTGATACCACTGGACATTTTTTTTCCATTCATGCCGATATCGATAACCTCAGCAGCGATTCGCTTCACCTGCGGGTGATCCGCAGCGAGAACAACCTGCCGGCCAACCCCAACTGGAGCAGTTCGATGTGCAACGGCACCGCTTTCTGCTATGCGCCGTTCGTCGATGAGTTCACTATTCCCGACGGCATCTTCGGGTCGCCGCCGCTGGCGCCGGGGGAGAGCGTCGATTTTATCCTGGATGTGACCACCGATCCCCTGGAACCGGGCACCGCGACGGTGACGGTGCGGGTGGAGTTGCTCGATAATGCCGCGGTATTCCAGGAACTGTCCTTTACCATTACCACGGTTTCCAGCGGTCTGGATGAGCGGGACGATCCCCTCTCCGGCGCTTTCCGCCTCTTGCCGAATTATCCCAATCCCTTTAATCCTTCAACCACCATTCCGTTTACGGTGGGCGGCAGCCGGGCGCTTGATACCCGGATCAGCGTCTATAACCTGTTGGGGCAACCGGTGGCGCTGCTGATCGATGATAAGCTGCTGCCCGGCGAATATGAGGTTACCTGGGATGCGCTCAACAGTTTCGGTCAACCGGTGCCGAGCGGGGTTTATTTTTGCGAAATGCAGGCAGGCGATTTCCGGGAATTACGAAAGTTGTTATTGGTTCGATAACATTCCGTTTTTTAAGATAAATTTGTTCAGTAAAACCCATTATGAGGAGGCAAAATGAACAAAGTTGTTATCGCACTGGCATTTATCACGCTTACGCTGACGGCGCTGTACAGCCAGAGTCAGCGTGTCGTGCTGCTGGAGGAGCATACCAGCACCACCTGCGGGCCTTGCGCCGCAGCCAATCCGGGCATCGACGCCACCCTGGCCAGCCTGGGGATCGACAAAGTGGTGGCGATCAAATACCACATGAACTGGCCGGCGCCGGGCAACGATCCCTGGTATTTCAACAATGTGTCGGAAAATACCACCCGGCGCACGTATTATGGGGTCAATTCCATTCCCCAGGTGCGCATCGACGGTACCCAGACTTCGACCGGTGGTTTTGCCCCGGTGGTTAACAGCCGTTATGCGCTCCCTTCGCCTTATGATATCTCGATGACTTCCGATCTGGCCAACCATACCGTCACAGTAAAGGTCAAAGCAACCGCCACCCCGCCGGCCGGCAACAAATATTTGCGTATCGGGGTGCTGGAAAAGATCTATAATACCAATTCGCCATTCCCGAATGGCGAAACGGAGATCGCCTATGCGATGCTGGATATGCTGCCGGACGGTCTGGGCACGGCGATCGATCTGGCGGTCGGAGACAGTGTGGAATATACGCTCCCCTATAATACCACGCTGGTGAACATGCACCCGCCCACCAGCCTGTCAACCCTGCTGGCAGTGGTGGCCTTCATGCAGAACGACGCCAATAAAGAAGTGCTCCAGGCTGCCTATCATGAGTCGGGAGTAAACATCGGCACCAATGTGGCCGGCGCGCTGATCAACAACAGCCAGACCGCCACCCTCAGCGGTTTTATGGAAAATAAATCCCTCAGCCCGATCGATCTGGCCATCGGTATCAATGTCAATGTTCCCGCCGGTTGGAATGTGACCGCCCAGACCGAGCAGGGCGCGGCCATTCCGGTGAATAACGGCACTGCGACCGTAACCCTCGACGGCATGGAAACCCTGAACTATACCATTACCGCCGATCCTCAGGGAAATCCCGGCGGATTTTCCCTCCAGGCAGATGTGAGCCTGGCCTCCGATCCTAATATCTCGGAATCATCGACATATTCGGTCTCTACCAACGATGTGGATATCCTGGTGGTGGATGATGACGGAGGGGCGACCTACGAATCCTACTTCGTCGAAGAGCTGAACCAGATGCCCTATGTCTACGGAGTGGTGTCGATCAATTCCGGCGACCTGGCCGGGGCGGATCTGGGCAGTATCGAAGTGATCTTCTGGAATTGCGCCAATGTCGAGCCCACCATCAATGATGCCGACCGCGCGTTGCTGAGCCAATTCCTGGATAACGGCGGCAAGCTCTTCCTCAATGGGGTGGATATCGCTTATGAACTGGCCGACCCGACCAGTCCTTACTATAATTTTACCACCCTGGCCTTCTTCAACGATTATCTCCATGCCACTTATGTCAAACGCCAGTACACCTTCCTGGTGGTTGACGGGATCCCCGGCGATCCGATCACCGATGGCATGGCGACGGTTGGCCTGTATGGCGGCACCGGGGCGAGCACCATCAACTTTGCCACCAACGATTTTGCCAACCAAATCAATCCCGGTGATGCCGATGCCGCGCCGATCTTCTCGTTCTTCAACAACCCGACTGATTATGCCGGTATCCGGGCGATTCACAACGGCAGCGGTGGCCAGGGGCGGGTGGTGCTGACTACCTTCGGTTTCGAAACTCTGGCGGATGAAAATATCCGCGCCCTGTTTGCCGACCGGGTGGTCACCTGGCTGAAGAGCACCACCGGCATCGAGGACGATCGCCTGGCAGGTCCGGCAACCCGCTTCGAGCTGAAAGCCAACTATCCCAACCCGTTCAACCCGGAAACGCATATCACCTACGCTTTACCGGCCACTGCCGGTGATCATCAGACAACACTGGTGATCTACAACCAGCTCGGCCAAAAGGTGCGCACTCTGGTGAACCGCACCCAGTCCAGCGGACAATATGAAGTGACCTGGAATGGGATGGATGATGCCGGCAACAGCGTGGCCAGCGGGGTTTATTTCTACAAATTGCAGTACGGCCCCCATCAAAGCGTACGCAAGATGCTGCTGCTGCGCTAAATTGGGATTGCCTGGGACAGATTTGTATTGATTGACGAACTGATGCCACAGAGGCACAGAGATCACAGAGATGTTATATCTAAGTTAAATAAAATCAACCTCTGTGTGCTCTGTGTCTCTGTGGCAATTATATTTGAAATATGTTAAAATAATTTTTATTCGATCCTTAGCCGCAATACGGAGCATGGCATGAAATTTCAATATGGCGCCGGGTTGGTTCTGGGGATGCTGCTGCTGGCGCTTTCCTGCACTCTGGAAGAGGGAAAACTGATCGTTCCCGAAACGCTTTATGGGGAGATCATGGTCACCAGCGACATTGACAGCGCCCGAATCTTTTTGGATTACCAGGACAGCGGTCTGCTTACCCCGGCGCTGCTGGAGGATGTACCGGTAGGACGGCATGTTGTGCAGGTATCCCGGGACAACTACCGCAGCACCCCGGATTCCATCGCAGTGCAGGTGCAGGAAAACACCCGGGCCGAGGTTGCCTTCCAGATGGAGGCAATCCTGCGCGCCGGCTATCTGACCGTCACCAGCGCGCCGGACAGCGCTGCGGTAATCGCCGATGGCCTGCTGCGCGGTTTTACGCCGCTGACCCTGTTCCTGGAGGAAGGCAGTCATGATATTGAGCTGCGTAAGGGCAGCCACCTTCCCCAGACCTTCACCCGCCAGATCAGCGATGGCGATTCCCTGGCGCTCACCGCCGACCTGCAACTGACGCGGGGAGTGTTGGTCGAACATTTTTCCAATACCGGCTGTATCCCTTGTGTGGAAACCGACCGTATTTTGGAGGATATTTTGCATGAAAAAGGCTCGGTGACGGCCCTCAGTATCGGTTATCACGCCAATTTCCCCTCTCCCGGCGATCCGATGTACCTGACCTCCCAGGCGGGAAACGATGCCCGGCTGCAGTTTTACAGCGTCGCTGCCGCTCCGACGATCTATGTCGACGGGGTTGTCGGCCTGGGCTCGCTGAACCTGGAAACCCGGCTGCGCAATGCGTTCACCACCCGGGAACAGGCGGCGCCGGGAGCGATCGTGGAGATTTTCGATTTTGCCGCCAGCGCAGATTTGGTGACCGGGCGGGTGCGGGTCGAGGCGCTGCAGAATTTGAGCAATGTTGTGCTGCGCATCGCCCTGATCGAGCGGGCAGTGAATTTTGCCACGCCGCCAGGGATCAATGAAATGACGTATTTCTTTGATGTTTTCCGGCGGTTTTATCCCGATCCGGGCGGGGTCATCCTCAGCCTGAGCCCGGGAGAAAGGCAATTCGTGCCTTTCGATTTTGCAATTCCCGGCAACGTCAATTGGCAGACCGATCAGCTCCAGGTGGTCGCGTTGCTGCAGAATGCTGCCGGTGCCTCCAGCGCACCCAAAGAGGTGATCCAGGCTGCGTGGACGTTGTATCCGTAAATGGGTTGATGGGTTAAAGGGTTGATGGGTTAATGAGTTGATGGGTATATGGGGTGGAGGTGCCCGGGCGAGTGGCGACTCGCCCCGACGTCCGTTTTTACCCATTCACCCATTCACCCATTCACCCATTATCGATGCACCAAAAGGAGATATACACTATGAAATCGCTTATGCTAATGACCTTCCTATTCACCTTCACCCTGAGCGTCTTCCCCCAGGATAACACTGCCCCGGATTTCAACCTGCCGGATATGGATGGAAAAAATTATCAGTTGTCGGAAAATACCGGCAAGGGGCCGATCCTGATCAACTTCTGGGCCACCTGGTGCATCCCCTGCCGGGCGGAAATGAAGAAGCTGAAGGATATTTACAAGGATTATCACGATCAGGGCCTGGAAATCCTTTCCATCTCGATCGATGACACCAAAACCGTCAACAAGGTGAAAGGGTTTGTCAAAACCAACCGCTATCCCTTTACCATTCTGCTCGATACCAACAGCGAGGTGTTCCAGCTTTA
The DNA here is from genome assembly GCA_020635015.1 of Calditrichia bacterium. GTDB lineage: Bacteria > Calditrichota > Calditrichia > RBG-13-44-9 > J075 > JACKAP01. The sequence goes on from JACKAP010000008.1 coordinate 169,393, forward strand.
CCAGGGCAGCAATCCTCCCCAGACGGTACTGATTGACCAGAACGGCAAGATCGCCTACACCCATACCGGTTACCGCAAAGGCGATGAAATCAAACTCGCCGAAGAAATCGCCAAACTGCTTAAAAAGGAATGAACCCCATTGAAACGATTGATACTTCTTCACCTGTTATGGCTGGGTTTGACGTTGCCGGTTTTGGGGCAGGGATTCCTGTTGCCGGGCGGCATTGAGGTGTCTGGAAACACTTATCTCGAATTTGCGCTTTCCGATACCAGCAAATCCCGCTTTACCGAAAGTTGGACCGACCTTTTCCTGACCCGGGGCAATTTCCGGGCGGGATTCCGCCTGGGGGTGCACGAGCCGCCGGTGAGCTTTGCCAGCCAGAATTCGGTCAGCGGCCTGGAGCACCGTTTTCTGGAATACCGCAAGGGAGGATTCCTGGCGCGGGTCGGGAATTTTTACAGCCTCTTCGGCCGAGGGCTGATCCTGCGCAGTTTCGAGAACCGCACCTTGCGCTGGGATGGTAACATCGACGGGGTAAAGCTGGAATACCGTCACCGTTATGCCGACGGCCAATTGATTTACGGTCAGCCTCGCAAATCCCGCCTCTCTCCCCAGGAGATCGACCGCAAGGATCCCCGGCCGGGCGGCGAGCGCCTGCCGGCGTTGACCGGAGGGGAGCTGAAACTAAAGCCGGATCGCCGGATCGGGCTGGGAGGGGCCTATCTTTATTCCGACTCTCTGGAGAATATCAAAGACGGGGTACACCGCTGGTCGGTCTTTAGCGAATTGAATTTCGACTATGCCAATATTTACGGCGAATATGCCGGGGTCGACGGCGCCGGCGGGAACACCAACACCGTGGAAGGCGGCCGGGGGCTGTATTTTTCTGCCAACCTGTTCCTGGGAGATTTTACCCTGCTGGGTGAATACCGCCAGTATGACAGCCTAGCGTTTGACGGAGGGCTGACCAACAATCCGCCGACGGTGATCCAGGAACACCTTTATACCCTGCTCAATCGCCGGCAGTTGATCCAGAACAGCGACAATGAAGAAGGGTACCTGCTGCAGCTCGGCTATCCGGTCGCCGAGCATGGCGTGGCCACGGTCAGCTACAGCCGCACCGAAAGCCTGCAGGGCCGGAAGGTTTACGAAGATTTTACCGCCCTGTACGAGGCCGCGGATATTCTGGGGGCGGAATGGGTCTGGGGCTTCGCCCGGCAGCAGGATCTCGAAGGCCGCTACCTCAACTTCCTGGCCAGCACTTCCTTCGCCGTCTCCCATTACCGCTCGCTGAAAATGATCTTCGAGCATCAGCACGCCCGGGTGTCCGAAATTCCCGGCTTCATCACCCAGCGGCAGCATTACGATCAATTGCTGACCCTGGAGCTGGGGCTGAGCAGCCGCCTGGCTTTCTCTTTCCTGGGCGAGCATAGCACCGACCAGTTTGCCGATGAAGCCGAACTGAATGACGATCTCACTTCCCGGAAAAAACATCACTTCTGGGCCGGCGGGCAATTGAATGCAGCGCTTTTTAACCGTATCGATCTGGCCGTCTTCGGCGGTACCCGCCGTAAGGGAAAGGTCTGCATCGGTGGGGTCTGCGTGGTGAAACCGGAACTGGAAGGACTGGAAGTGAGTCTGACTGCGAGATTATGATAGGAGCCGCATGAGCAACCGACTGAAGCGCCGCCAGGAAATCGAACTGCAGATCGAAAAAGTGGCTTTTGGAGGCAAGGGAATCGCCTATGTCGATGAATACGTGGTGTTTGTCGACGAGTGCCTGCCCGGCGACCGCCTGATCGCCCGCATCACCAAATCGAAAAAAAATTATGCCGAAGGGTATGTGCGCGAATTGCTAACCCCCTCCCCGCTGCGCCGGGAGGCGCCCTGCGCGCATTTTTCCCATTGCGGTGGGTGCAAATGGCAGCATGTCGATTATGCGCAGCAACTGCAATTCAAGCGTCAGCATGTGGAGGAATCGCTGCGCCATATCGGGGGAGTTTCCCCGGGTGCGCTGCACGAGCCGCTGCCGGCGCCGGAGATCTTCGGCTATCGTAATAAGATGGAGTTTTCCTTCTCCGCCAACCGTTGGCTGACCCCGGAGGAATTAAAAGATCTTGAAATTAAGAAAGATTTTGCCCTGGGGCTGCATGTGCCGCGCTTCTTCGACCGGATCATCGATATAAATCATTGCTGGATTCAGACCGAGCAAATGAATGCGGTGCTGGCATTCTCGAAACATTATTTTAAGCAGGCTGGCATTGCCCCCTACCATCTGCGCAATCACGACGGGGTGTTGCGCCACCTGGTGCTGCGCCAGTCCTTTGCCGAACAACAGGTGATGGTCAATGTGGTGACGTCCACCGGGCTGGAAGCGGTACTGCTGGATTATGCCGAGCAATTGACCCGGGAATGCCCGTTTGTGAGCAGCGTTTATAATACCATCAATCGCGGGGTGGCCCAGGTGGCCACCGGAGAAGAGCAGATTCTGATCTACGGTGCGGAAGTGCTGGTGGAGAAGCTGGGAAAATTCCGCTTCGAGATCTCCCCGGATTCGTTTTTCCAGACCAACAGCCGCCAGGCGGAGCAGCTCTATGAAGTGGTTAAACAGTATGCCGAGGTCGAGGGCCGGCTGGTGTGGGATCTGTACTGCGGTACCGGCAGCATCGGCATTTTTGTAGCGGAGACCGCCCGTAAGATTATCGGGTTCGAGATTGTGGAGAATGCGGTGCGCGACGCCTACCGCAATGCCGGACTGAACGGCATCACCAACTGCGAATTTGTCGCCGGCGATCTGCGCTTCAACCTCATGAAATATGCGGAAACCCCGCCGGATGTGATCATCTGCGATCCTCCCCGGGCCGGGATGCATAAGGATGTGGTGAATACCCTGCTGGAGGTCGCCCCGCCCCAGATCATCTACGTCTCCTGCAATCCTGCCACCATGGCGCGCGACCTGGCAGAGCTCACCCGCAGCTATGAAGTGGTTGAGGTGCAGCCGGTGGATATGTTCCCCCACACCTATCATGTCGAAAGCGTGGCCAAACTCAAAAAGCAGGCCGGGTGATGAAAAAGCTCACCCTGGAAGAGATCGGACAGCAGCGCCTCCGGCCCGGCGCGGCGCGCTCGGCGGCGCGTTTCCCGATCTATGTGCTGTTGGACAACATCCGCAGTTTGTACAACGTGGGCGCGATCTTCCGCAGCGCCGATGCCGCCCGGGTGGAAAAGCTGCTGCTCTGCGGCATCACCGGCCGACCGCCCCGCCGGGAGATCGATAAAACCGCCCTTGGCGCCACCGATACGGTCCCCTGGGAATATCACCCCAGCGGCCTGGAAGCGGTGAAGCAGCTTAAGGCGCAAGGCATTCCGGTTATCGCCCTGGAACATACCACCGAAAGCCGCCCCCACTGGGAATGCCGCTATACCTTCCCCTGTTGCCTGGTGATCGGCAACGAAGTGTGGGGCATCCAGGATGAGATCCTCGACCTGGCGGATCTGGCGGTGGAAATCCCGATGTTCGGGGCAAAACATTCGCTCAATGCCGGGGTGGCCTTCGGCATCATGATTTACGATATGCTCCGGCAACTGCCCGACCATACGGGGTAGTGCACTGTGTTGTTAGTTTTGTAGATTTTGATGGTGGATGGTGTTGTTTATCTAATATCCAACATCCAACATCCAACATGATATCTAACCTCATTCTATCCAATCCCCCCCAATAAAAACGCTTGCAATTCTATTTCCTCCGCCGTAATGTATAGCTCCTCCTTAGTCCATTGTAATGATAACATATACAAAGGATCTGCCATGCCGATCATTGTGAACAATACCCACGGATCAAATTCGGTCCGCTATTCGTTCCAGCGGAAAATATTCAAGCGGAACGGCCAGTTTTATCTATTCTGGGCGGACGACATATCCGGGTCCCAAACCCTGTTCTACCGTTTCGCCGGTTCGATCGCGGCATTGGTCGATGCATCCAGTCACCAGGCGGTCAACCCGGCGCACAGCGACAGCCAGTTTGGTGATAATTATGACGTGCTTTTCGATGCCGATCACGACCGGGTGGGGATTGCCTGGATGACCAATATCGAAGCAAACGCCTCCCGGCTTTATTTCAAGATCGGCACCTTTGCTTCAGACGGAACCATCAATTGGGGCGAAGAATCGCTGGTGGATCCCCAGGCGTACCCGGAGTTCGACAATCCGGTGCTGGGACGTTCGGCCAGCGGGCGCTGGGGTATTTTTCTGAAACGTACCGGCGACGACGGCGCGATCGCGGTTCCATTTTATAGTGCATCCACCGCCACGCCGGGAAGCGGCGACTGGCAGGATCGGGGCAACCAGGTGCCCGGCGATCCGGGCGGCTCCTATGCTGCTTATCGCATCAGCCAGGTCGGCCTGAACGGCGATGATCTGTTGCTGATCTACAAAGGGGAGAACCGCACGTTAGTCGCCCGGCGCTGGAACGGCACTTCACTGGGCGATCCGAAGGTTGCCGAGGTGAATATCCGCGAGCAGACCATCTCCGCCCCGGTGATCGATAGCGCGGGTAATGTGCACCTGGTCTGTTTCGACAACCGCAGCAATCCCCGCTTTCATCATCTCCGCTATCAGTCGGCAAACAATACATGGCTGATCCTGGGCTCCTTTACCTCGCCGGCGGGCGATGACACGCAAAGCCTGGCACTACAGATCGACGGCGAAGACCGCCTGCACCTCTTTTTCAAAAATCACGACCAGCAGCGCATGCATTATCTTACCTATGCCGACGGCGCCTGGAGCGACGCGACGTCCGGCCTCAGCGGGGAGCTGGCCGCCGGCTACCAGGATCTGCGCCAGACCCCGGTCAGCGCCGCTTATGGTGCGGATGAGGTGATGGTGGCCTGGAGCAATGAGGCTTCCAACCGCAATGAGCTGTGGATGGCCGGATTGCCTCTAACCCCGGCGGTCGGCCCGACGGCTGATTTCAATGCGAATCCAACGACCGGTACCGTGCCGCTGGCGGTGCAGTTTAGCGATCAGTCGACAGCGGGTACGAATCCGATTACGAGTTGGCAGTGGGATTTTGGCGATGGGGGGACGAGCAGCGAGCAGAATCCGCAGCACATTTACGCCACTGCGGGCACCTACACGGTGAAGCTGACGGTGAGCGACGGCACCCTGAGCGATACGGAGGTTAAACAGAACTACATCACGGTGCCGGCGGTCGTGGGCCCGACGGCCGGTTTCAGCGCCAATCCGACCAGCGGCACCGCGCCGCTGACGGTGCAGTTCAGCAACCAGTCGCTTCAGGGCACCCACCCGATTGCCAGTTGGCAGTGGGATTTCGGCGATGGAGGCACCAGCAACGAGGAAAATCCGACCCATGTTTACACCAATCCGGGCACTTATACGGTGAAGCTGACGGTGAGCGACGGCACGCTGTCGAACAGCATCGAGAAGAGCAACCTGATCACGGTGACGGAGGTGGTGACCGGCCCGACAGCGAACTTTAGCGCCAATCCGACCAGCGGCACCGCGCCGCTGGAAGTGAGTTTCACCGATGCGTCGGTTCAGGGCACGAACCCGATCAGCAGTTGGCAGTGGGACTTCGGCGATGGGGGCACGAGCAGTGAAAAGAATCCGCAGCACGTCTACGCCAGCGCGGGCACCTACACGGTGAAGCTGACGGTGAGCGACGGCACGCTGTCGAACAGCATCGAGAAGAGTAACCTGATCACAGTGACGGAGATGGTGACCGGCCCGACGGCGAACTTTAGCGCCAATCCGACCAGCGGTACCGCGCCGCTGAAGGTGCAGTTTAGCGATCAGTCGACGGCGGGCACAAACCCGATCAGCAGTTGGCAGTGGGACCTCGGCGACGGGGGCAGCAGCACCGCTCAAAATCCGGTGCATACCTATCAGAAAAAGGGTCCCAAGACCGTCAAGCTGACCGTCTCCGACGGCACCCATAGCGACAGCAAGGTCCGCCAGCACTATATCTCGGTGGAAGGCGAGCCGGAAGTGGAATGCCCCGATGGCCGGATCCGGGCGATGCTCAGCTATCTCTTCGGCGCTTTTTCCGGATTGTTCTTCTTCCTGTTCGATAAGAACAAGTGCGTGCGCTTCCATGCTCTGCAGTCGCTGATCACCTTCGGGATCATCTTCCTGCTGCTCTGGCTGGGGCATTGGGTCTTCTTCTGGCCGGATATTGTGATCTACGCGATCCTTGCCGTTACCATCCCGCTATGGTTCTTCCTGATGATGATGGCCCTGCGCGGCAAGCTGTTCCGCCTGCCGATCATCGGTGATTTTGCCTATAAGACGGTGTTTGGCAAAGACTGATTTGAGTTGCGCAACAATCGAGACAGCGCGATCAGGGGCGGTACGGTCCAGCAACCGCCCCTGATTGCTTCGCCGGACGCTTCACAAATCTGTCCCCGCCTTCCTTTAGGCGGGGAATTATAAAGTCTGAATTGCTTGTTGCGTGGTGAGCATCCCCTTGAAAACTCAAAGTTTGTGTGAGGGGAGGTGCGCCCCGAAGTCCAGGGGCGCACCTCCCCTCACACAAACAATTTTTACCCGGAGAATGGTTTTTGTGATGAATCCCCTTTATTTTTAACTACGAACTATTTATACTTAACCTTCTGTCGAAGCGATCGAGGAAAAAATTTGAGAACCCTGTAAAATGCAAGAGCCCGAATGATCTCCTGGCGGAAAAAAACACTGGCAATTAGCAAGTTCCTTTTACTCCCTGCGGTATTCCTGTTTTTTTTTTCCTGCGCGTTGATCAAACAATCCGATCCCTCTCCCCCGGGGCCGCTCCCGGTCCCCAACCTGCAAAAAGCCGAGGCTGAACTCACAGAAGCCGCCATCCAGTTGCTTGCGATCTCCCAGACCCTCTCCCCCGGGGAATATGCCCGCCAGCGGAAAATATTCGAGGCGGCTCTCAATGAATATTTGCAGCTTAGCGGTTTCCGCAACGTCATCAACCTTCCGGTGAAGCGCGAGGGGATTACTTTTGTGCTGCCGATCCAGGTGATCGAAGTTGCCAATCTGGCCACCGAAGTGCCGGGGGCGGATACGTCCCGGGTGATCGGTACCCGCCTGGATCTCTCGTTTCGCGGAGAAATCATCGACCTTGCCCTGTATCCCGGCAGCCGCGGCCTGCCCTACCGGCTGATGGCGCTGCTTCCGGATTCCCTGGTCAGCTTTGACTGGCCGGCAGCGGGTGATCCAGCCATTTCGGTGCAGCGCTTCACGCTGAAGGATCTTCACGCGGTGCGCTCTCCCTATCCGACCGGTCTGCTGGCCTTCCGCAAGCTCGATAGCGACGAGCTGATCGATGTGGTGGTGCTCTCCTCACATTTACGGCGGGGGATGAAGCTCCTGGCGTTCGGAAAACAACCGGAACTTTCCATTGCCGACAGCAGTGCCGCTGCCAATGGAGGGGAAACCTGGACTACTGCACCGGGCGACAACCATTTTAGCTCCGGCTATGCCGGATCGCCGGATGTCTACAGCCAGCGTTCACTGAGCAACGGGCAGAGCGTGATGCTCGACCGGGAGGGGCACCTGACCCTGGTGGCCGATAATAAACTCGACATCATTTGGAAATCCGACCGGCCGGCCGGAGACCGCCTGTTTGTGCTCAAACCGGATCTGCTGGCGGTGTGTTACCCCGGCCAGCGTTCGTTTCAGGCCTACCAACTGGATAACCGTAAGCTGCGCTATCTGGGCCAGTCGCCGGAGTTTGAGGGCCCGGTGCAGGCGGTTCTCTATGCGGCACTGCCCCAGGTCAGCGGCTATCTCGTCGCCGTCCGCCTGGCCCGGCCGGGCCAGCTTCCGGTCAGCATCCTGCGCTTTGTTCATGAGGATGATTTTCGCTGGAAGCCGCAGGATTTCCCGCCGGCGATCTCCGCCGCCCGGCCGGATGGCGATTTTACGCTGCGCCAGGAAAAAGTTCAGGAGGCCTATCGCGGCAATTCGCCACTGGCCTTTCCGCCGGTGGCGATTCAGAACGTCTACGAGACATTATACCGCTGCAGCCCGGACGGTATCGCGCGGCCTTTCCTCGCCCGGGATGCCCGGGCGGAGAACGGTTACCGAACCTGGGAGATTCGCCTGCGCCGGGATGTGCGCTTCTCCGACGGCTCGCTGCTGAGCAGTGCCGATGTGCTGGAAGGGTGGAAGCACTTCTGGCGGCTGCCGCCGGCAGGGGAGCCCGAGGTGAAATGGCTGTTTTCGTCCATCCGCGGGGCGAGCGATTTTCTGGAAGATAATCGTAAGCAGATCGACGGTATCAGTCTGCCGGACTCTTTTTCCCTGCGGATTGAGTTAACCGAGCCGCGCCCATTTTTTGTAGAGCAATTAACCCATGCGGTTTTCAGCGTCGCTAAAGCGGCCGGGGTACCGCTCGGCACCGGCCCGTTTGCTGTTGAGAAGATCCGCAACAGCAGTCAACAGACCCAAATTGCCTGCCTTCGAAACGATTACTACCATCAGGGAGCGCCTCCGCTAAAGCATCTGAACCTGAATTTCTATCAGGATAATATCACCGCGATCGATGTTGCCGCGCCGCCGGAAGGTGCGCTGGTGCGCCTGGGGAAAGACATCGGTTTTTTCCGGAAACTGCCGCAGATGACTGCCCGGCCTATGCCGGCGTCACCGGTATATTTTCTGGCATTCAATCCCGATTACGGCCCGCTGGGAAACCGGGAGCTGCGCCAGGAAATTGCGGCCAGGGTTATCCAGCGCAACGAGATCGCCGACATCGTTACCGAAGGAGAGGCGCGGGTAGCGGCCACATTTTTCAATGATCAGGCGGTGAGTGTCCCGGTTGGGCGCAAACGGCCGCTGCCGCCCCAGCGCCCGCTGCGCATCGCCTATCCCGCCGGCGATCCGGTGGCCCGGCAGATTGCCGAGCGCCTGGCCGCCCGGCTGAATCAATCGAAGTTAACCGCACAGTCCCCCAAAGGATTATCCCCGGCAGATTTTCAGTTGCTTCGCGGGAGCGGCAAGTATGATATTCTGGTGGATAGGTTCGAGGCTCCATTCATGCTGCCGGTATATAACTGGGTGACACTCCTGAAGCGGGGGTATGCAGTCGACCGTTCACTGCCGGTGATGCTGGATAAAGCGCTGCAGTCCGTCATTCCGGACAGCGCGCCGGAGGCCGTGGAGCGGATGCTGATCGAAGATGCGGTATTGATGCCGCTGATCCGGATTCAGCCCTATGCGATGCTGCCGGAGCAGTTGCGCGGTACCGGCCTGATCGGAACCGACCGGATTGATTTTTCCCGGAGCTGGCAACCGCAGGAAACGCCGGAAACCCCATGAAAAACCTCTTGAGAAGAATCCTAAGCACTTCCCTGGCAATTAAAATGTCGCTTGCCTTCGCGATACCGTTTATCGCCATCGCTTTCTGGGTGATGAACTACGCGAGGGGAGTGGTGCATAACCAGTTCGACAATCAATATCAACGCGACATGAAATCGGCGGTTATCGCGACCCGCCTGGAAATCGCCGCCCGCCGGGAAGTGATCGCCCGGCAGTTGCGCCAGTTAGGGACCAGGATACTCGATGATACCGACTTCCGGCTCCATGCCCTGGTGCTGGAAAACTTTTCCGAACCTTACCTGATCGATTATGCGCCGACCTATATGAGCGCCATGGGACTGCAGGCCCTGGAAATTACCGACCGCCGCGGGGTGGTGCTCAGTTCCGGCCATCATCGCAATGATTTTGGAAGAAGGTCCGGCCAACTGCTGCATTTCCTGCGCGACCACCCCGGCCTTCCCGTTACGGCCTGGTTTTACAGCCCGGACAGCGCCTTTCCCTGCCTCACCGCCCTGGAGGCGGTCGGTTCCGGCAGCCAGCAGATTTTTTTGATCGGAGGCGTGGAGGTGGCTTCTTCTATGCTGGAGTCGCTCCGGGGAGATACCAGCGATACCGTGGTGCTCCGTTTTCCGGATACAACTTATTATGCCGCAGCGGGTAATTTTGCGGGTAAGCGTATCACGGCACTGGATACCTTGCTGCAGGGAGATTCTCTGGCAGCCCAGCCGGTGGATTATGCGATTGACTCGCTCCGCCTGCCGGTATTCCGTGACGATTCCGTTGCTGCGGCAACGCTCTGGCTGGTGCATCCTAAAAACGAACTGAACCAGCTCTTGACGGATCTTAATTCGGGAATCTTTGGGATGCTCATGGTTGGATTGCTGGTGGGCATCAGCCTGTTATTTGGTATTGGCTGGATGATAACCCGGCGGCTGAAGCGCCTGGCAAAATCGGCGGAAAAGCTGACCCTGGAAAATCTGGGTGTGGAATTTCCCGCCGGCCCCAGAGACGAAACCGGCATTCTCAGCGATGCGCTTCAGCGAATGGTTAACGGGCTGCGCAAAAGTCGCCTGGAACTCCGTGCCGCCGAACAGAAAGCGGCCCTGGGAGAACTGGCCCGGCAGGTGAATCATGACATCAAAAACGGTTTCATGCCGATCCGCCATGTGATGCGCCACTGGGAAGAAGTTGCCATCCAGGAACCCGACGAACTTCCCCGGGTATTCATCGAACGCAAGGGAACCGTGCTGGACAGCCTGACGTATCTGGAGAAGCTGGCCCGGGATTATTCCCGCCTGCAGGCCCCGCTGAATCCGGAGACGCTGGATGTACACGAATTGATCGAGGCGCTGTTGCGAAATTACCGGGGTGTGCCGGGGTTGAATGTTGAAATGGATCTGCATTTTTATCAAGGGGAGGCGCTGGTGGAAGCCGACCGGGTGCAGTTACGCCGGGCCTTCGAGAATATTCTGCGTAATGCCATCGAGGCGATACCGGAGACGGGCCGGATCCTGGTTGCCACGGATGTGCATGAACAGGAAGTCTGGATCTCCTGGCAGGATAACGGCAGCGGGATCCCCGAAGAAATCCGTGAGCAGCTTTTTAGCGCGCACCTGACCACTAAACCTGCCGGCACCGGCATTGGCCTGTCGAATGTCAAGCGGATTATCGAGGATGCCGGAGGAAGATTGCTGATCGAGAGTGAGGTTGGGAAAGGAACCGATGTCCAGGTGATTTTACCCCAATCCCTGCGCAAGAAAGACCGGCTTAAAATTGAATAAACCATGAGGTTGCGATGGGAACGATTTTGATCGTTGATGACATGAGAACGATCCGGGAGCAATATACCTACGATATCAAGCGGAAGACCGACTTTGAGGTGCTCAGTGCCGCCAATGGACGGGATGCCCTGGCCATGCTGGCCGAGGAAGCGCAGATTGACGTGGTGATTCTCGACCTGGAAATGCCGGTGATGAGCGGTCTGGATATGCTGGAAGTGCTCTCCCGGGAAGGCCCCCGGGACGTGCCGGTGATCGTGTACACCGCGGCCGGTAATTTCAGCAAATGTGTGCGGGCGATCCAACTGGGCGCTTATAATTTCTTTGACAAGGATGAAGTGAACATCGATGCCCTGATCCGCAATATCGAAAATGCTATCTCGCACCGTAACCTGCTTATGGAGAACCAGGCGCTGCGCCGGGCCGCCGGGAGCGGATCCGCCCTGATCGGCAACAGCCGCAATTTCCGCGAACTGCGCCAGCATATCGAGAAGGTGGCGGCGGTGCCCAGCAATGTGCTGATTTCCGGAGAAAGCGGCACCGGCAAGGAACTGGTCGCCCGGGAGATCCACCGCCTCAGCAGCCGTGCCAAGGGACCGTTTGTCGCGGTCAACTGCGCGGCGATCCCGGAAAACCTGGTGGAAAGCGAGCTGTTCGGTTTTGAGAAAGGCGCGTTTACCGGGGCGAACCGTACCACCCGGGGGAAATTTGAGATTGCCCGCGGCGGCACCCTGTTCCTCGATGAGATCGGCGATATGCCTCTGGCCATCCAGGCTAAGCTGCTTCGGGTGCTCCAGGAAAGCGAGATCACCCGCCTGGGAGGCGAGGGCCGGGTGATCAAAATCGATGTGCGGGTGATTGCCGCTACGCACCGGGATCTGGAACGGGAAAGCGCCGCCGGGAGGTTCCGCCAGGATCTCTATTACCGTATCTGCACCCACATCATCGCTGTGCCGCCGCTGCGGGAACGGATCGAAGATGTCGAACCGCTGGCGGCCTATTTTGTGGCGGAGACCTGCAAGCGATTCGGGATGCCGCCCAAACAACTGCCTCCGGATACCATCAATGCCCTCAAAATGTACGACTGGCGCAAAAATAATGTGCGGGAGTTGGAGAATATCGTCGAACGCATGATCATCCAAAGCGACGGCCCGGCGGTGCTGCCGGAACATATTCCCGCCGACATCCTGCCCCGGGAGGCCGCGCCCGACCTGGAGGATGGCAAATCATTCCAGGAACTCAAGCAGCAAGCCGAAAAGCAGATCCTGATCCGCTACCTGGAGGCGCACGACTGGCACATCACCAATACTGCCCGGGCGCTGGGGATCGCCAATCATTCCAATTTATTGAAAATGATGCGGAGGTTGGAGATCAAGCGGCCGGAGGAGTGAGATCGCTTTCAAATTTGCTCATGCCATATTTTAAAGTAGAATCCCAAAAGACCGATACTAGCTCTAAAAGCGTTTGGAAGCCTGAAAGCCAAATCCACAACCAGCCGGATTGATTTGCCGGTTGACTTGTGAGCTAACTTGTGATATAATTGGAACGTATAAGGTGCTCTAAGATAGTTTAACATACCCATGGATGGCGCTAATTCTGAATGGAATTGTGATGATAAGGAGTGCGAGATATGGGTGAAGATCATGCATAATAATTCAAGTCTGACCCAAACCCATCAGGATGATATGGCATATCTTGCGTATATTGGCGAATCGTCTTCCTCTCTGGCGGAACAGATCGGTGAGAAGCTGAGCGCCGCCGGCATCAAATGTCACGTTTTTAGCGATCTTTCCAGCCTGATCGAAAATTCCCAAAATATCCTGCCGGACATCGTGTTGTTAAATCCGGCGCTGAACGATGACGGCGAGGTCGCGCAGGCGCTCTACCGGAAAGCGCCGACCGTGGTGTATGCCGGCGATATGGATATCGACGACCAGATGGTGCTCTACCAGCAAGGGGTGAAACGGGTGATTGTAGATCCGGGCAGCGAGTTGGCCGGTCGGGTGCATGCTGCCGCCAATATGGTGCTCTACCGCCGCAATGAGGTGCGTTTTGCCCGCCAGCAGTCGCTGACTCATGGCACGGTGCAGACTTTTTCCCTGCCGGAAGTGCTGCAAAATGCCCTGCTGGAACAGAAGAACCTGATCCTCAAGATCAAAAGAGACGGATGGGATGCCAAGATTCGCACCTTCCAGGGACATATCGTCAATGCCTATACCTCAAATTTGAGTAATGAAGAAGCGGTACTGAAAACCCTGCAGCTTGCCAGCGGGAATTTTGTGATCCGCGGCTATCAGAAGCCGGAGGAGTTCTCGCCGATGTCCGCTTCCACCCTGGCTATCCTGGCGGAAGCACGCTTCGAGCAGAATGAGATCCGGCGATTCCTGGACCGGGTTTGCGATGGGAAAGACAATCCCCGTTTCCGGGTTGCCGCCCCTCTGGGCAGCGCCGGCGCAGATACGCAGCGGAAAGATATTTACCGGCTGGCGGAAGCACAGCACCCGTTTCAGGATATCCTGCTCTACAGCTCCGCGCCGGTATTGAAGACCGTGCGGATGCTTGACACGCTCTGCCGCGAGGGGTATCTGGCTTATGAAGGGGAAAGCGTGGCGCTGGAAGGGTTCCAGGAAAAAGATGCCCTGTATTTCCGGGAGCATTTGTTTGCCGAAGGCGCCCGCTCCGGTAGTCTGGCTATCCTGGGATTGCCCAGCGCCGGTCGCAACGAGCTGGTGCGCACCCTGGCGGGCATTCAGCGCTCGGCGGTAAAATCGATGCAATCTATCGATTTTGTGCGCATTACCCTCCCGGGAAATCTCAATTTGACCATCTTTGGCGTTTCGGTGGAAGAAACCTTCTTGCCGGTGCTGGAAAAAATTTCTCCCAGCCTGATCGGCGGGATCTTTTTGATCGACTATGCCGAACCGGAGCGGTTCGAGTTTATCAACTACCTGGCCAGCCGGATCATGCAAATTTACGAGATCCCGTTTGTGGTAGGATTGACCCATGTGGGGGAAGATGCCGAGGCGGCGCTGCAGCAGTTCCGCAAACGGTTTAACCTGCCCTCCGGCATCGAGGTGCTGCCGGTGCGGCCCGATGATTTTGCCGATGCCCGGCAATTGCTCTACCGCCTGCGCCGGGTAGGGACGGAAAATGAAGAGGGATAGCCGATGCGCGATATTTTGATCTATTTATTGAACAATGAATATGCCGAGGAAATCCGCTACTTGTTTTCCGGCCATCAATACCAGGTGACGATCATTGAGAACCTGGATGATGTCCTGCAAGCTTGTCAGCAGGACTTGTTCGACCTGGCCCTGGTGTGGCCCGCCAGTCGGGAAGCGACCGGGCAGTTTATCGATCTGTTACAACAAAACGGATTTCAATACGTGCCGGTAGTGGCGATGGTCGATGAAAACGAGCCGCTGGAACCGTTGTATGACCTGCCCCTGGTGGAATTGATCCGCCTCCCGGTATCGAAACAGCAATTTTATCAGATCATCGAGCAGATTGTGCAGGATGTCGAGGTGCAATCGACCGTGGTGGAAGGGGTTAACTGGCAGGGCAGCGTGGAAGAATACGGGCTGATTGATCTGATCCAGATGCTGGAAAACAACGGCCGGGATGCCGAGCTGACCCTCAGCTATACAGATAAGAGCGGTAAAGTCTATTTCCGGGAAGGGAAGCTGATCAACGCCCAGTTCCTGACCCTGCAGGGATTACCGGCCCTGAAGAAGATGCTCTCCTGGCCGCGGGGGCATTTCCAGACCAAGCAGGTAGAATTAGAGTCGCAAACCGACGAGATCGGCCTGAGCAACCAGGAGATCCTGATGATCCTGGTGGAAAAACTGCTCAAACAGGAGCAGCTCTTTGAAGGCCTGCCGGATCTGTTTGAAGAGATCATTAAGAATCCCCTGACCCAGGTGGAGGGAGAGCTCCCCCCGCTGCAGCACCGCATCCTGAATTATTGCGAGACCCCGATCACTGTCTTTGATCTCCTGATTTCTTTGCGTGACAGCAATATCGATATTATGCTGGAATTGAAGATCATGCTGCAGCAGAGCTTGATCGGCCGCAAGAGCGAAGTGGAGGCGATGGTGCGGGAAGCCGAATCGCAAAGCGGGTTCGGAAAATTTATCTCGTCTCTGTCTTCGATGTTCAAGAAGAAGGAAGACGAGGAGGAAAGTTATCCCTATCAATATCAAGATGGCAACGGTGAGCATTCGGCACCCCGGCTGGAAGTGAATCCGGTCCAACTGCATCGCCAGGAGTTGGAAAAAATTGAGCAAAAACTGGAAGGGCTTTCCTGATGAAAATTCTGGAAACGGCGGTGGTGGCCGAACGCGCGGAACTGCTTGGCGAACTCGCCGCGGAGTTGCCGCTGCAAAAAGAGCGTATTCTTGATATCGATGTCTACCGTCTGGAGATCGATGAAGATCTGGTGATCCTGATGTATCACCTTGACGAAGATCAGAAAATGGCCCCGGAGATGATGGATCACCTCCAGGAGCACCTGGGCGCATTTTTAGTGGTGGCCGACAATCCGGGTGGCACCGGTTTTTTCCCCGGGGCCGAAGCTGCAGAGGAACTGGCCCGTCGCCTGGAAGGGCGGCCCACCGTGGTGGCGGTTAAGAGCGATGCCGATGCCCTGAAATTACTGAATGCGGATATCCGCAGCGCCGGCTTTTTCCTCTCCCCCAAAGGCCGGGTGATGTTCTGGAATGCCGCCTCCCCCGCCTCCCGCCGCCAGGTGTGGAACACCCTTTGGCAATCTTTGCAATCATGAGATGGTATTTACCGATCCGCCGGTAGGGTAGGGTCGCGATCCTACCGGTAGGGTCGCGACCCTACCCTACGCGATCCGGTTTAAAATATCATTCGTGTTTATTCGTGAAAATTCGTGGCAAAAAAAAGGGCGAGTCGTAACTCGCCCCGACGTAAATGATGTCATATCCACATCATTCCAACACAAAAATATCCTTCTCCGCACAAATATCCTTCAACTTTTGCGGCCATACCGTGACGCTGACCTCTCCAAGATGGGCCTTCTGGAGCAGCAGCATGTAGGTGCGGGCCTGCCCGATGCCCCCGCCGATGCTCAATGGAATCTCGTCGTTGAGGATCGCCTGATGGTAGGGCATGTCGAGGAAGTGGAGTTGATTGGTCATCTCTAACTGCTTTTTCAGGGTCTGCTTGTTGACCCGCACCCCCATGGAGGTGAGTTCGTGGCGGCGGCGGGTGACCGGGTTCCAGACCAGGATGTCGCCGTTGAGCCCGTGCATCGGGCGGCCGTCTTTTGAGCGGGTTTCGCTGACCCAATCATCATAATCGGCGGCGCGCATTTCGTGGGGATAGCCGTCGGCCAGGGTCCAGCCGATGCCGTAGATGAAGATCGCCGGATATTCCTGCAGAATGGCGGTCTCACGCTGCTTGCGCGGCAGGTCCGGAAAACGCTCCAGGATCTCTTCCGCATGCAGGAAGGTCAGTTCTTCCGGCAGCTTGGGATACTTGCTGTTGCCCAGAGCAGGGAACAGCTCCTGCACGTGCACTTCCGCTCCCTTCAGCACCTTCCAGATTTTTTTCACCACGTTGGTGAGAAAATCAAGATTGCGCTGATCCTCGGTGATGCGCAGCTCCCAGTCCCATTGATCGACATAGGCGCTGTGGTCGTGATCCAGGAAATAATCTTTGCGTACGGCGCGCATGTCGGTGATCAGCCCTTCTCCCACCTCCATGTCGAACTGCTTCAGGGCCACCCGTTTCCACTTGGTGGCGGCCTGCACCACCTGGGCATCGATCGGATGCTGGTTGTAATCGTTGGAAATGTGAAACTCGATCGGGGTGCGGGAGCCGTCGCGGTCGAGATAATCGTTCACCCCGCTTTCCCGGTCGACAATCAGCGGTACCGTCACCGGCATCAGGTTGAGCGCTTTGCAGAGGTTCTCCTCGATGTACTGCTTCGCCGCAAAGAGGGCTTTCTGGGTTTCCTTGGGATTCAGGAGGGAATGATAGTCGGTTGGCAGGACTTGCTCCAACTCTTCGTAATTCCCAATGCCGGGACCCGCCAGGTCAGCTTTTTTGTCTGCCATTGCATGTCTCCTTTCGGTTAGGTTGACGTATTAATGGAATAGGTAAAATTGGGGAATATACAGGGACTTATACAATGAGATTGCTCAGCGCCGGATATGACTTTGGTCAACTGCGCGCCGAATCGCAAGAAAGGTTTGATATCTGCCGATAAATCGATAAATTACCGCAAAAAAAGAGGATCCTGATCATGAAAGTGGATACGGGGGTTTTGATCCCGGAATATGAAGAGATCTATCAGCAGTGCCTGGATTTCTTGAGCGAGAACTATGACGTCAGCCGGATCGTGCGCCAGGATTTTGAAAAGATCTCGGCCTTTTTGGATGATTTCTACCTGTTCAAACCCTATAAAATGAATCAACTGATCGATGCATATTTCGTCAAGCACATCCCGCAGCGGGCGTTGTATTGCGTGGTAGCGACCGACCGCGATGAAGAGAGCGCCGCGGAAGGGGAGGAGGAAGTGCTGCTGACTGATCCCTACCAGTTTTTTTTGATCGACCTGCGAACCGACATGGGCAAGGTGCTGATCCGCCCGGAAACGATTGGCGACAAGATCTTTGAGGTGCTGATCGAGCAGGAGGTGGATTTCGATATCCATCCCGAATTCAGCCGGAAATATTATCTCTACACCGATTCCGAAAATCAGCCCCGGGTACGCCGGAAAATGAACCGGGAGTTCCTCGATGTGATCTACCGCTATGATGACCTGGTGATCCAAATCGTGAAGAATTTTATGATGGTAAAGCGGCTTCAGCGAATTAACCGCGAGGATTGCGAAGAGCTGGCGGAGTTTATCTTCTCCGTGCCGCGAACGTTGAAGAAGGATGAAGGATGAAGGATAAAGGTTAAAGGATGAAACAGTCTGAACTGATTGGCAAGATTATCCTGCTGCTGACAATCCAGTTGCTGGCGGTATTGCCTCTGCCGGCACAGTCAAAGGCGGCACAGATCGATTCCCTGATGCGCTATTGTTATGAGAACGGGGTGTTTAACGGCGCAGTGCTGGTGGCGAAAGGCGGGGAAGTGCTTTACAAAAACGCCTTCGGATATGCCGATCCGGAATCGCAGACCCCGTTGGAGACCGGCTCGCAGTTCTATCTGGCCTCGGTATCCAAGCAGTTTACTACCGCAGCAATTTTGTTGCTTCAGGAGCGGGGCAAACTGCGGGTGGAGGATCCGCTGCGCAAGATATTCCCCGATTTCCCCGCTTATGCCGATGGGGTTACGATTGCCCACCTGATGAGTCATACCTCCGGGATCGGTGATCATTTTGAACTGGGCGCCTACCGTCCGGGATTGACCAATCGGGATGTATACGAACTGCTGACCCGGCAGGACAGCCTGGCCTTCACCCCCGGGGAACGCTTTCGCTACAGCAACGGAGGCTATGTGCTGCTGGCGCTGATCGTGGAAAAAGTCTCCGGCTTGCCCTATCATCAATTCATGAAAGCAAACTTTTTTGATCCGCTGGGAATGACCCGCACCCTGGTGTATGACGAGTCGCGGCCGCAACTGCCGGCCCGGGTGACCGGCTACAACGGCTTCGGCGATAAGGATGATTACCAGATCCTTACCAGCGGAGCCGGCGGGATGTATTCCACAGTGGAGGATCTGTTCCGCTGGGACCAGGCGCTTTATGCCGGCCGCCCAATCGCCCCGGCTTCCCAGGCGCAGGCCTATCAGCCGTTTAAGTTGAATAATGACAGCCTGCTTGACTACGGTTTTGGCTGGGCGCTAAGTGACGATGGGCAGGGTGGAAAAATTGTTTCCCATGCCGGCGATCTGTCCGGGTTTCGCTCCTATATCGAGCGGAAGCTGGGGAACCGCTATACGATTATTTTCCTGACCAGCAAAGGTGATGTGGTGCCGAGGCCGGCAATGCGCGACGCGATCGTCAATATCCTGGGAGGAAAATCATTCGATCTTCCTCCGATCCCCATCGCGCTGAAAATGGCGCAATTGATCCGGGAAACCGGAATCGATCAGGCCGTCGCGCAGTATCCGGAGCTGAAACGGTCAGCCCCGGATAAGTATGACTTTTCGGAAAGCCAACTCAACCGCCTGGGCAATTATTTCCTGCAAAAGGAAAGTCTCGCTGCAGCGCTGGAAATGTTCCGCCTGAATGCGGAAGCCTATCCGGATTCCTGGAAATGCTGGGACAGTCTGGGAGGGGCACAACTGCAGGCCGGTAATCCGCAGGCCGCCGCCGGAAGCTTTGAAAAATCGCTGCAACTGAATTCCGATAATGCGCATGCCAGGGAGATGCTCGAGAAGATCCGGGTGGGGATGACACCGGCTGAAGTGTCGCCGGATGGAGGGTAACATGATTTTTCAAATCCGCTGGAGGAGCAGATTCCTTTCCGATGGATATCGGAACCTCGGAATGACAACCCGGTCGTCATTCCGAACACAGCGGAGCGCAGTGAGGAATATGTATGCCTTAAATATTTTATAATCTCTGCAATCAGTAAAGTTGAATCTATCGATCGAGAGGAAACATAATGCATATTTACAAGCCTGCATCGTTATTAATCGGATTGTTTTTGTTGCTGAGCGGCTGCGCCGATCAGAACCAACAGGTCACCGAAAC
Organism: Calditrichia bacterium; assembly: GCA_020635015.1. Classification (GTDB taxonomy): domain Bacteria; phylum Calditrichota; class Calditrichia; order RBG-13-44-9; family J075; genus JACKAP01. The sequence continues at coordinate 189,170 of JACKAP010000008.1, forward strand.
ATTCACTCAGCGTTTTGACGCGCTGCGCCCCCAATATGCCCCGGATCTCAGCCTGAACCTGCTTTCCGCCGAGCTAAAAAAGGAAGACGGCGGTTGGGTGTTGAAAGGGGAAACGACCGTGCCGGATGCCGCACAGCGGGTGCAGGCCCTGGCCGATTCATTGCTGGGGGAGGGACAATATCGAAATGAATTTACCCGGCTCCCGGACCCGGCGCTGGGCGATAGTTGCTATGGCCTGGTGCGCACCAGCGTGATCCCCTTGCGCGGCGAACCGCGACATTCCGCGGAACAGGTCGATCAAAATATTATGGGACGGGTGCTGACCCTTCATAAACGCAATGATCGCGGCTGGTACCTGGTGCAGACCGACTACGGCTATCTGGGTTGGGTGATTGGCGGCACCTTTGTGCGCACTGACCGCGCCGGGGTGGATGCCTGGGAAAAAGCCTCGCGGGTGCGGGTCACCGCCCTGGCGCCGATGATCCGCACTCACCCGGATGATCAATCCGAGCCGGTGTGCGATGTGGTGCTCAACGCTCTGCTGAAGCTGGAAGGAAAGCGCGGCGAATGGCTGGAAGTGTCCACCCCTGACGGCCGGAGTGGTTTTCTGAAAGCGGCGGATGCTGTGGGGGCAGATGCCTATGCCGTTCCCCCGCAGGCGGAGGCGCTGATTGCCACTGCCCGCAGCATGATGGGAATTCCCTATCTCTGGGGCGGCAACTCCAGCAAGGCCAGCGATTGTTCCGGATTTACCCAGACGGTTTTCAAGGCGCACGGGATCGACATCCTGCGCGATGCCCGGCAGCAGGCCCGGGCCGGAGAGGCGGTGGTGCCGGATGAAAACTTCTCTAATATTCGTCCCGGCGATCTGTTCTTCTTTGGCAGCGGAGGGCGTATTACCCATGTCGGTATGAGCCTGGGAGGGGCGCGCTTTATTCACCAGAGCGGCGATGTGCGGATCAACAGCCTCGATCCAGCGGCGGCGGACTTCAGCCCCTACCGCAAGCGCACCTTTATGCAGGTGCAGCGGGTGGTGCAGTGAGGCGCTGAGGGCGAAGAGCGAAGAGGTGGTTTGCATGGGGCAAGGTGCATGGCGCATGGTGTAATACAGTGCGGGTATCGGAATCTGAGCTTGTACAATCCGGCGCCATGCTCCATGCCCCATGCAAAAAATATAAGATTATCAATCTCTTACACTGGGAGACCCCATGCTGGAAATCAAAATCAAACGCCTCGACCTGGCCCATACCTGGACGATTGCCCGGGGATCGGCCGACTATAAAGAAAATGTGTTTGTGAAGCTGGAGCAGGGCGGGATCTGCGGTTTCGGGGAAGCGGCGCCCAATGTGCGCTATGGCGAGAGCGCCGCATTGACCGTGACCCGGATGAAAGCAGCGGCGCCGGTATTTGAACAGCATGACCTGTTCCACTTCGAGGAGCTGGCAGCGGCGCTGGCGGAAACCATCCGCGACCAAAGCTGCGCCCGCGCCGGGCTGGAGATGGCCCTGCTCGACTGGGTTGGCAAGGCGCTGCAAGCCCCGCTCTACCGGATGTGGGGGCTGAATCCCGCCCGGGCACCGCTTACCTCTTTCTCCATCGGCATTGACTCGCCGGAAGTGATACAGGCCAAGGTGGAGGAAGCGGCGGATTATCCAATCCTGAAAATCAAACTCGGCATGGGCGATGACGAGGCGGTGCTGGGGGCGGTGCGCCGGGTGACCGACCGACCGCTGCGGGTAGACGCCAACGAAGGCTGGTTGAATAAGGAGGAGGCTCTGGAAAAGATCCGCTGGCTGGCCGATCAGAACGTGGAGTTCGTGGAACAGCCCCTGCCGGCGGCGATGGTGGAGGAGACCGCCTGGCTGCGCGAGCGGGCATCGTTGCCGATAGTAGCCGATGAAGCGGTAAAGACCGCCGCCGATATCCCCAAGGTCGCCCACGCCTATGACGGGATCAATATCAAGCTGATGAAATCCGGCGGCCTGCTGGAGGCATTACGCATGATCCATCTTGCTCGGGCGCTGGATCTGAAGATCATGCTTGGTTGCATGATCGAAAGCTCGCTGGCGATCTCCGCCGCCGCCCAGTTAGCGCCGTACACCGACTGGATCGACCTCGACGGCAATCTGCTGCTGCGCGAGGATCCCTTCCGGGGGGTGCGGATCGAGCGGGGAAAAGTGCTCTACAACGAACTGCCCGGGTTGGGGGTGGAAGGGGATTTTTGATCTGCAACGATTCAGCTACGAATCATACGAAAGAATTCCTTATAAACATTTTTGATTATTTCGTGTATTTCGTGGGCTGAACCATTTATTAGGTATTTAGATTAACTGCTGATGATCTCGTTCAATCCTTCTACAATTGTATCGACAATTTCCGGATCGATCGAGGTGATCTTGTTGTTGATCCTTTCTGTTGACAGGGTGCGAATCTGGCTAATTTTCACCCATGACTTCTTTGGTAAATTGGGGTCATCTAGCAAATAAGTCAATGGAAAGCCCGCACGTTGAGGTTGGCTGGTCAACGCCAGGGCAATAACAGTCCCGGATCTTTCATTGAAAATATTGTGGCTGATGATCAAAACCGGCCTGATTCCGGCTTGTTCATTTCCTCGAACCGGATTTAGATCTGCCCAATAAATATCACCTCTCAATATTCTGGCCATTCATCCATCTCCGCAGCAATTCCCTCTTCTGCCATCGCCCGTTCATATTCAGGATCCAGTTTTGCGCATTCTAGTGCCAGGCGGCTTTTGTTGAGCCGTTCAACTTTTTCCCGAATTGCTTCCTGGATTGCCTTGCTGCGGTTGGGATAAAGGCGTTTTTTTACAAATTCATCGATGATTTTCAGTAAATCCGAATCGAGTGATATTGCAATTTTGGTCGTGGACATGAGAAATCCTTTAGTATTACTTTTTGTCATACTTTAGTGATTTGATCTGTCAAAGTCAAGTTAATTATTGCTCCGGGATATTCGCATACATGCCCTCAAGATCACCAGCGACATCCACACATAGCTGCCTACCATCAAAATGCCGCTGAGCATAACCAGGTAGGCGAAGGGGGGATAGACAAAACGCACGATCCAGATGCCTCCGAAAGTGATGAGCAGGGCGCAGAGCGGCTCCAGGGCGACCATCGTACGCCGCCGGTTGAGGGGGCCGCACAGCAGGTAGAGGAAGCCGATCAGGAAGAACGGCCCCGCCAGGCCCAGCACGTGGTTATGGGTGGTGGTGAGCATGTCTTTGAGCGATTTCTCAAACTTCAGCTCGCCGCCGGCATCCAGCGCCGCTTCCGGCAGGCCGTTGTAATGGGTGATGATGCCGTCCGGGGTCAGGTGAGTGGTGACATCCAGGAACAAAAATCCGCAGATAAATCCGAACAGGGCGATAGCGGTAAACAGGCCGGCCAGCGCGCGCAATTGCGCTGGCCAGTCGGAGAGGGGCGGCAATATATTCATTCGCTGATCCGCCTGATGTCGGGGTTGAGGCGGGCAAACAGGCTCAGCAGGTCGCGGGTGGCCAGGGTCATCGAACGTACCGATATGGTTGCGCCGGAGATGTTCTGGATGCTCCGGCCCAGCACCAGCTCCTGCGGGCGCTGTTTGCCGCGGAATTGCTTGCGGAACGCCGGGTAATCGATCTCCCCGCCGTAATTTTCCCGGTAGATCAGCACATCCACATCGATGATCTCCCCTTCGGCAGTCAGGTAGACTGCGTAGGTGAAGGTTTCGGTCTTGCTCAGCGCATCCTCCACGAACACGTAGTTGGCGGCAGCGTCGTTTCGAATCACCCCGAAAGCAAGGGTGTCCGGCAATGATTTATAGTAGCGCATTTCCTTCAGCAGCATCTCTTTCTGCGCGCTGTCCAGGATCAGTTCCTGCCAACGGACCGGCAATTCCTTTCCATAGATCCCGGCAATCGACCCGGCCAGCAGCCCTTCCGGCGCCCGCGAAGACAGCAGGTGCCCGGCCAGCAGCCCCGGCCCGACCAGCAGCAGCGTCAGCGCGCTCAGGCAATAAATGATTCGTTTTCTCACCACAATCCGGCGCATAAATCAACCTTTCTTGTTGTCAGTCGTCAGTTGTCAGTTTTCAGTGATCAGTTGTCAGTTCTCTGTGAACTCCGTGTCTCTGTGGCTAATTTCCCGAAATTGTACAGCTGCCTACAGCCAGGTTGGGAGCGATCCGCGGGAGATTGCCGCGCCGCAACAAACGCGGCTCGCAATGACAGCACCTGTTAATGCGCCATGTCTTTCATTTTACACTCCGCACTCCACACTCCGCACTCCGCAATCAAAAATTATACCCCACCCCTAAATTAAACTGCTTCCGGTCAAAATTATCGGCAGTATTGAGAAACTGGTAATCCAGCTTGAAGCAGACTTGCGAGGTGGGCAGATAGGTCAGACCGAAGGTGATTTCCTGACGCTCGAAGTCTTTGTTGGCCTCAAAACCGCTGGTACTGTTCTGGGTGTTGTACTGCTCATAGCGGGTGAAGGCATACAGCCGCTGGGTGCTTTCCGGCTGGAACCAACCCCAAATATCATAAGCACCCTCAACATAAGCACCGAATTGGGAATCGCCAATCTGCATATTGTCGCTGTAGCCGTAAAAAGCGTTGAGCCGTTCGGTGTTGGCAATTTTACTATAGGCGGCCAGCCCCTTCGCCTGGAAGTTGCCCCGCTGATATTGCAGATGCACTTCGCCCATCTTGAGGTTGGCGCCCTTCAGCGCGTCCCCGTAGCTGGCCGGTTTTTCCAGCCCGGAATAGAACAGCGCCCCTCCCAGGGTCAGGTTGAGGCTCAGCCGGTAATCCAGCCGGGCGGCCAGGGAGATGTCATCGGTAGACGATTCGAAGGCGATCTGGCGTGCGCCGCGGATGCCGTTGCCGGCGCGAAGGCCGTCGGGATTCAAGCCGGCCATCAGGTAGACCTCATACTGCCATCCCCCGGCAAAACTGCCGTTGATGCCAATGCCCGCTTCCCGCCAGGTAGAGGGGATGATGTAGCGTTCCACATTGGGCCGTTCCACCCCGTGGAAGGCCGGCGGCTCGTGAAAAACATTCACCAGGCCCAGTGGCACAATCATGATGCCGGCGCGGATCCCGAAGGCTTTGCTGTATTGCAGTTGAATATAAGCCTGCTCCAGGGCCAGTTCACCTCCATCCTCGCCCCCTTCTAGCCGGGTGTGCTCAAGCTCCAGTTCGGAATAAAACCAGATCCAATCTTCGAAGGGGTGGCTGAAATAGACCACGAAACGGTGGAAATCCAGTTCTCCGGCCGATGCTGCTTCCGGCAAGCCGGAGACCGGTTTATTGTAATGCAGCTCGCCATATCCGCCCAGCCGGGTTTCGTTCTGGGAATAGGCCGGTTGCAGTAAGCTGTTAAAAAACATCGCTGTGAGCAGTATATACCATTTCATAGTGTGCTTCCTTTCGAAAAATAATAGATCCGGATCTCTCCTCAGCATCGTAGCTGCCGGGCTCATATCGTATGTTCGTCGAAATTCTAAGCGCGAAAGAAAGGAAATCCAACCGTTTTGAAAAGAGCGAAAGATTCTTTTTCAATAATCATTCCGGGAAAGGAATGATTCTTTCTCCGGGCGAAGGTTTTATTTTGTAGATTTTACGGTAGAAAATTGCGGCTGAATATGCTATAATGAGACATCGCATAAGGAGTGATCTATCATGAAACCGCTGTCAGGAAAAGTCGCCCTGGTCGCCGGCGCCACCCGGGGAGCCGGGCGGGGGATTGCCTGCGAGTTGGGCAGCGCCGGGGCGACGGTCTATTGCAGCGGCCGCAGCGTGCGCGGCAGGCCGGCCACCGCCAACCGCCCGGAAACCATCGAGGAAACCGCTGAGATGGTGACCGCCCGCGGCGGCCGGGGTATTGCGGTGCAGACCGATCATACCCGGGAAGACCAGGTGTGCCGGCTGTTCGAGCAGATCCGCCGGGAACAAGGCCGGCTGGATATCCTGGTCAATGACGTCTGGGGCGGCGATGCCCTGACCGAATGGGGAAAACCCTTCTGGGAACTGGATATTTCCCGGGGCTTGACATTGCTGGAGCGGGCGGTGCACAGCCATATCATCACCAGCCGCCACGGCGCGCCGCTGATGATTGCCCGCCGGGAGGGGCTGATCATCGAGATCACCGACGGCGACGAGGCGACCAATCGCCATTACCGCGATAATCTGTTCTACGATCTGGCCAAGATCTCGGCGATGCGCCTGGCCTTCGGCATGGCGGCAGAGCTGAAAGCCCATAACATTGCGGCGCTGGCGCTGACCCCCGGTTTCCTGCGCTCGGAGGCGATGCTGGATCACTTTGGCGTGAGTGAAGCCAACTGGCGCGATGCGATCGCCGTCGATCCCCATTTCAGCGAATCGGAGACGCCATTCTACATCGGCCGCGCGGTGGTGGCGCTGGCGGCGGATGCACAGGTGGCAGAAAAATCCGGCCGCGCCTGGGCCACCTGGACCCTGGCAAAAGCATACGGCTTTCGTGACGTCGACGGCCGCCAGCCGGATTGGGGGGCGTATATGAAGCGGCATTTTCCGGATTTGATATGAGGTTGGGTTAATGAGTTAATGGGTTAAAGGGTTGATGGGTTAAAGGGGAAATACGAATGTAGGGGCAGTCGCGATTTGCCCTTTCGTGCACGCGCCCCAGACTTAGCAATCTTCCCATCGACCACGGAGGCAGGTCGCAATTCGCCCACGTTCCCTCACGTCCGTCTTTACTCATTAACTCATCAACCCATCAACCCATCAACCCATCAACAGATGTCGTTAAAGGATCAAAACCATGCCCAAAAACATCATCGTCTGTTTCGACGGCACCGGCAACCAGTTTGGGGAGCGGAATTCCAATGTCGTGAATCTATACCGGGTGCTGCGCCGGGATATGCAGTCACAGATTGCTTATTATGATCCCGGGGTCGGCACCATGAGTGATCCGGAAGTGAAAGCGCCCCTCGCCAGAAAAATTTCGAAATATTTTGGCCTGGCCTTCGGTTACGGACTGGAGACGAATATTTTCGAGGCATACTCATATCTGATGGATAACTACCAGCCGAAGGATAAAATTTTCCTGTTCGGATTCAGCCGCGGGGCTTATACCGCCCGGGTGCTGGCCGGTTTTATCCGTATGAGCGGACTGCTGGAAAAAGGATGCCAGAACCTGATTCCTTATGCTTATCGCCTGTTCAAGAACGCGAATTTCAAAGTCGCCGCCCAGTTTAAGGCCACCTACGCCCGGAGATGCCCGATTGAATTTCTGGGAGTGTGGGACACGGTTTCATCGGTTGGGTGGATCGGAAAACGCAGAACTTTTCCCTACACTGCTGCCAATCCCGACGTAAAAACGGTGCGCCACGCAGTGTCGATTGACGAGCGGCGGGCGTATTACCGCCAGAATCTTTGGAATGAAGAAAAATCCCCCAACAGCGATGTGCGCCAGGTGTGGTTCGCCGGGGTGCATTCGGATGTGGGCGGATCTTATCCGGAAGCGGAGAGCGGTTTATCCAAGATCGCCCTCAATTGGATGATCACCGAAGCGGTAGATCATGGCCTGGAAATCGACCGGAAGCGTTATCACCGGTTTGTGCTGGGGCAGGATAAAAAAGGCGAATACACCGGGCCGGATTGGAAGACTCCAGTGCACAAATCCCTGAAAGGGCTTTGGTGGCTGCTGGAATTCTGGCCCAAGAATTATACGCTGGAACATACTCGCTACTTCATCCCCCGGGGATTGCCGCGGATCATTGCCGAAGATTCCCTGATCCATCGCAGCGTGCTTGACAAGATTCAGCACGGTGGGTATCAGCCGGAAAATTTGCCGGTGTTGTACCGGATTGAAGCGTCGCGTCAGCTTGAGTGAATCCAGAGTGAAGGATGAAGGATGAAGGATGAAGGATGAAGGATGAAGGATGAAGGATAAAGGATGAAGGATGAAGGATGAAGGATAAAGGATGAAGGATGAAGGATGAAGGATAAGGGATAAAGGATGAGCGGTAGGAAGAATGTAAATGGGCTTTTTCTGAGATGGGGCATTGGGCTGAAATTGCTGGTTCTGCTTGGCTTGATGGCGGCTTGCCGGGAGCAAGTGCCGGTGGAGATGGCGGTCGGGGAGAATGGGCGTATCGACACATTGGGTGAGGTGAGCTCTGCCTATGTTGATGTCCGCCGAATCGATGTCTGGCTGCCCCCGGGATACCGCGATGATGGCACCGAGCGCTATGCGGTGATCTATATGCACGACGGCCAGAACCTGTTTCGGCCAGGGATGGCTTTCGGCGGGGAGGAGTGGGGCATCGACGAAACCCTTAGCCGGCTGATGGCGGAAAAAATCATCCCCGGAGTGATTGTGGTGGGGATCTGGAACACCCCCAAACGCTTTCGTGAATACCAGCCGGATAAATTCTGGCGCTATCTCACCGATGATTCGCTCAAACACAAATTGGAAACCGAATATGGCGGAACGCCCCTGGCAGATGCGTACCTGAAATTTATGGCCGATGAATTGAAACCCGTTATCGATGGGCGCTACCACACCCTGCCGGAGCCTGACCATACCTTCATCATGGGGTCGAGTATGGGTGGATTGATCTCGATCTATGCCCTGGCGGAATATCCCCAGGTCTTTGGCGGGGCGGCCTGTCTTTCCACTCACTGGCCGGTCAGCCTGGCGGTTACCGATCCCCGGATCGGGCAGGCGATGTGCCGCTACCTGGAAACGGCCCTCCCCGCGCCGGGCAAACATAAGATCTATTTCGATTACGGCACCGAGACCCTCGACGCTCGTTACGAGCCCTTCCAGCAACAGGTGGATGCGGTGCTGCGCCGCCGAGGCTATACCCCCGGCAGCGATTGGCTCACCCGGAGGTTCGAGGGGGCGGCACATAATGAAAAAGCCTGGCGGGAACGTGCCGATATACCGTTGACATTTTTGTTGAAGTGAATGGGTGGATGGGTTGATGAGTGAATGGGTTGATAGGGCAGAGATGTCTTAGCGTGCGAGGCGAGTCGCAGCTCACCCGCTACGCCAATATTTCCTTATTCACCCATCCACCCATCCACTCAAAATCCATCAACCATTCCGGAGAAATTCTCCCATGCCCACCCTTCACCAATGGCTGCGCAGCGCCCCGTTTACCCTCTCCATGTCGGCCGGTTTTTTCAGTTTTTTTGCCCACTGCGGGATGGTATCGCTACTTGAGGAGGAGGGGCTGTTTCCGGTGCAGATTACCGGCGCCAGCGCCGGCGCCCTGGTGGGAGCCTGCTGGGCGGCGGGCTGCAGCAGTGCAGTGCTAAAAGAGCGGCTCTTTAGCCTGACCCGGGAAGATTTCTGGGATCCGGGATTGGGCCTGGGTCTGCTGCGCGGAGAGCGTTTCCGGGATGTGCTCCGGGAATTATGTGATGATGCGCTGCTGGAAGACGGGCGTTTTCCGGTCGGGTTATCGGTCACCGATATGCGCTCCTGGTCGCCACACGTGCTGCGAAGCGGCCGGCTGGCCGAAGCGGTTTCCGCCTCCTGCGCGGTGCCGCTGCTGTTCCAGCCGGTGCGGATCGGGCGGCGCTATTTTCTCGACGGTGGACTGAAAGACCGCCACGGCCTGGCCGGGGTGGCATCCGGGGAGCGGGTGTTCTATCACCATATTGCATCCCGTTCCCCCTGGCGGAGAAAGGGCAGCGCCGCTCTGGCGCTCCCGGCGCGGGATAACCTGGTCAGCCTGACTATTCACGGCCTGCCGCGCTCGGGACCGTCGCGGCTGGAGTCGGGGCGGGCGGCCTTTGAACAGGCCCGCAGCGCGATGCGACTTGCGCTGGAGGAGGAAATTGAAGGCAATCGGGTTGAGGTTTAAAAAGAATTTTTGATTGCAGTAAGGGGCTTAATCTCACCGCAGAGGCCGCTGAGTTCTCGATTCCTAATTCGTGTTTTTCTTTGCGTTCTCTGCGCCCTCTGCGGTTTAAAAATACACTGTGGTTGGTCTCGGCTGTAGGCCATACCAGGATCTCTGTGGCTAAAAAAGGAGGTGGCAAGATGCTGTCAAAATGGCGTTTTAGTATTGTGGGGATTGTTTGGTTGACCGGAGCGCTGCTGGCTCAACAACTGCCGGAAGGGAAATGGCACCGCAACCGGGAGCGGTCCATCGATATTGTGCACTACAAGGCTGAGCTAACCCTGGATATGGCCGCCGCCCGGCTCAGCGGTGAAGCCACAATCGCATTTCATCCCCTGGAGGCACTGGATGTCTTCTCCCTGGATGCCTTCAATCTGAATGTACAGCAGGTGCTGCTGCACCGGGGAGAGAAGCCTGTTGAACTGGATTTCCTTCCACACAGCCGTTCCCTGGCCATTCTCCTGGATCGATTTTATACCCCGCATGATACCCTCCGTCTTACGATCCGCTACAACTGCCGGCCCCGTGATGGGATGTATTTCCAGCCCGATCCGGAGCGTCCCGGGGAGAGGTTCGTGCATACCTACGGCGAAGGAGGACTCCATGCCAACTGGCTGCCGATCTACAACGATGTCAACGATAAATTCTCCACCGAGATGATCGTCACCGTGCCCGCCGGGTATGCGGCGATCTCCAATGGCGGGTTGCTGGAAAAACATACCGCGACGAACGGCGCGGCGACCTATCACTGGTCGCAAACCCTGCCCCATGCCAACTATTTGATTTCGGTCTATGCCGGACGCTTCGAAAAAGGGGATCTAGACCCGGCGTTTGGCACAATTCCCCTGAGCTATTGGGTGCCGGAAGGCCACCTGGCCGAGGGGGCTTACGCTTTTCGCAACACCACCCGGATGGTGGAGTTTTTTTCCCGGCGCTTCGATTATGAATATCCCTGGGACAAATATGATCAGGTGGCGGTGCCGGATTACGCCATCGGTGCGATGGAGCATACCGGAGTGACCGGCCACCGCTGGTCGGTGCTGCGCGATGCCGCTGCGCCGGAAAATTTCGGGCCGCCGCTGTTCCGGCAATATCACGATTTCTGGACTGCCGACGGCACCATTTCCCATGAACTGGCCCATCACTGGTTCGGCAACAATCTTACCTGCCGCAATCTCAGCTACATCTGGCTCAACGAGAGCTTTGCCAGCTATCTGCAGATACTCTGGGATGAGGAAGATCTGGGACGGGAGACCCTGATGCTCGACCGCCAAGTGGCGCTGGATCAGTATCTCGACTATGTGCACAGTGAGCACCTGATCCGCCCGCTGGAGTATCATCGTTTTGATATGCCGGACGATATCTATAACGAGGCTCATACCTACTTAAAAGGCGCGATTGTGCTGCACATGCTCCGGGGGATCATGGGCGACGAGCCGTTCTTCCGGGCTATGGGGTATTATCTGAAAAAGCACCAGTTTGCCAATGTGGAAAGCAGCGATCTGTTAGACGCTATCGCCGAAGCGACCGGGCAGAATCTCGACTGGTTTTTTGATGATTGGGTTTATGGCGGAGGCCATCCGTTGTTCGAGATCTCCTATACCTACCTTTCCGCTCGACGGCAGATCGATCTGCAGGTGACGCAGGTGCAGCCGCTGGTAGATGGACAGGACCGGTTCACGCTGCCGGTGACGGTTCGCATTGCCACTGCCGAGGGGATGACCCAGCACCGCATCTGGCTGGAGGAAGCGAGCGAATCATTTTTCCTGGCATCCCCCGGCAAGCCGCTGATGGTAAGCTTTGACGGGAGTGGCGATCTGGTTGCGGAAATAAATTTTGAGAAATCATTGGATGAACTGGCTTACCAGGCCCTCCAGGACAGCCTGCCGGGACAGATCCGGGCCTTGCGTCAACTGGCAGAGCGTTTTCCGGTCGAGGCTAAAACCATGGAGATCTTTAACAAGATCCTCAACGGAACGTATTTCTGGGGATTGCAGGCGGAGGCGCTGGTGCAGCTCGGTAATATCCGCACCCCGGCAGCTGCGCAGGCGCTCACCCGTGCGCTGAAATCCGGCGACTACCGTCTGCGCAAGGCGGCGGTGATGACGCTGCCGGCCTTGGGCACAGAGGCGGCGCTAAAACCGTTGAGCGACATCATTGGAAAAGATCCCCATGCCGATGTGGTTGCAACTGCGATCGTCGCCCTGGCACAATGCGCTCCGGAAAAGGCGGCGGGGATTATTCCCCGGCAGCTTGGTCGCAAAGCCTGGTACGATGAGATCACCATTGCCTGCCTGGTCGCGCTGGGAGATATCGGAGACGCGAAAAACCTGCTGCAGATCAAACCCTATGTAGAAGCACCACACAACCAGGACGTACGCCAGGCCGCTCTGGTCGCCTGGAAAAAGTGCGCCCCGGAAGACCCGGAACTGCACCGCGCCCTACAGGCTTGCGCCGAAGCATCGCCCTACCGGGTGCGGCAATTTGCGATCGCCGCCCTGGGCGAACTCTACGTGGAGGGGGCGCGTCCATTGCTGGAAGCGCTGCTGCAGGAATCGGGCGACACCAACCTGCAGGTGCTGGCAGAACGGGCGCTGGAGCAGATTACGCGGGTGGAAAAGCCGTAGCTGGATGCTGGGGGGATATTTAAAAAACGCTCATAGAGAGGACTGTGTAATACGGAGAACTTTTGCATGGGGCAAAGGGCATGGGGCATGGTGTATTACAGTGCGGGGGTCGGAATATGCGCTTGTACATTACGGCGCCATGCGCCATGCCCTTTGCCCCATGCCCCAAAACTTTACACACTGCTCAGTATGAACGTAAAAAATATGTACAGGAAAATAAGAATAAGTTTAATAGAATATTAGCGGTGATTGGGAATCTATTTCCGATATGGGAGAGCGGTTGCTTTTTCCCATAACCCCATTCACCCATAAACCCATTCACGAATCTATCATCTCAGGAGGAAAAAATGCGTAAGACACCCCGAATAATGTGGGCGATCGGAATTGCTGTGTTCATGTTGACCCATCTGCTGCCGGCCCAGGAGGCGCTTTCCGAACATCTGGCCGCGCTGCAGCCGTTTGTCGGAAAAACTTATAAAGGCGAGTTGAGCATGCCGGGCCAGGAGAAGCCGGCCACCGACGTTTCCCGCTGGGAGCGGGCGTTGAACGGACAGGCCGTGCGGATACTGCATTCGCTCAACGACGGAGAATATGGCGGAGAGACAATCATCTATTGGGATAAAGCCAAAGAAAGTCTGATATTTTACTATTTCACCACTGCCGGATTTTATACCACCGGCACCATCACCATGGAAGAAAATAAAATGATCAGCCATGAGTTCGTCACCGGCAACCAGAATGGGATCACGGAAGTCAAATCGATCGGCGAGATCCTCCCTGACGGCACCATGCGCGGCACCACCCAGTATCTCAAAAACGGAGAGTGGGTGGATGGTCACCAGGCTACCTATGTGGAAGATTCCAACGCCGAGGTGGTCTTTAAGTAACGATGTAAATTATAAGTTGAATTTTAGCCACGGATTTACACGGATTCCCACAGATGTTGTTTTTTCGACAAATTAGGTTTTAATCCGTGTTGATCTGTGAAAATCCGTGGCTAAAGCTAGCTTGCTCAGCCTCAAATATAAATGACATAATTGCGCAGGAAGTTGACCACAACCCGCACCGGCATGGTGAAAGCAACAAACATGTCAACGCAGCGCTTTCTGGAACTTGTCGTTCCACTCCTTGACCACCGGATCATCGCGATATAGCTTATAATCAGCTTCGACCTGTTGGGAGACCGCAGCAAAATCTGCTCCGTCATATCCCACGCTCTTGGCCATTTCAAACAATTTGGTGAAACCGGCCATCGGGTCTTTTCCTTTGATCTTGGTGAGATATTCATCTGATTCCGCCCATTCGACCGCCATTTTATAGTAGGCAACCAGACGGTCGCTGGCTTTGGCTGGAGCGGTTTCCTCGGCAGCTTCCTTGACGGCTGCCCCGCCTTCATCATTGCCGCCCTGCTTATCCGCGCAGGTTGACAGGAAAAAAGTGATGACTAAAATCAATAGTGCTTTGAACAGGTTGGAAGTGCTCATCATGTTAACCTCCGTTTGATGTTTTGGATTGTGGTACATGCAACCATCTTCCGCGGCGATTGTGCCGCTGAAATTGTTGCGATTCATCTGGATTAGGCCTGCTAAAGTAGAAGGGGGTACGGCAGTATGGGGAAGCGTCTTTGAAGAACAATGGATAGCGACGCATTACGGACTAAAAGTCATCTTGCAATCCTCCCGGGTTCCATACAGTGTTAACGCTTCCGCGCGATCATGCGATTGCCGCAGAAAATGTACGAATCGGGTCTGCCTTATTCAAGTGAAATAAATTACATTTGAGATAGCGGTTTGTAAAGCAAAGCATGTTGCTTCCGGGCGATCTGAACGCTATATTGACCTCGCAAAAATTTATTCTCGTTTTCCGGGTGAGAATGCTTTTTTAGTCCACGGATTAACACTGATTCAGAGCATCTTTTCAGTGATAATCCGTGTAATCCGTGGATGAGTCGTTTTACAAATTCCGACAAAAATAGGTGTTGTTTCCGAATGATCAAAACTGTAATCGCAACCGAATATATCTCGCCGCTGCGCGAGGGTGGATCGTTGCCGGCGATTGTCAAAGCCGATGACGGGGAGATGTACGCCATGAAGTTCGTCGGTGCCGGGCAGGGGGCCAAGGCGCTGATCGCGGAATTGCTCGCCGGGGAGGTTGCCCGGGCGCTGGGGCTGCGGGTGCCGGAGATTGCGCTGATCGAGCTCGATCCGGCCATCGGCCATACCGAGCCGGATGCGGAGATCCAGGATCTGCTCCACGCCAGCGCCGGCCTCAATCTGGGATTAAGATTCCTGCCCCATGCCTCCGCTTTTAATCTGCTCAGCCCACCCAAGCCTGACGGGGATTTCGCCTCGCGCCTGGTTTGGTTCGATGCGTTCGTCACCAATGTTGACCGCACCCCGCGCAATGTCAACCTGCTGGTACACCAAGGGCAGGTGTGGTTGATCGATCATGGGGCGGCCCTTTATTTTCACCACAGCTGGCAAAACTACCTCGGCCAGAGCGAAAGCGCCTTTCCCCTGATCAAAGATCACGTGCTGCTGCCCCTGGCAGACCGTCTGGAGGAAGCGGACCGGGTGAATACCGGGAAATTGAACCGGGATATTTTTGAAGCGATTATCGCCGCCATACCGGACCCATGGCTAAATTCCCAGGCGCCCTTTCCCGACCGGGAGGCTCATCGTCAGGCTTATGCCGATTTTCTGGAAAGACGCCTGCGATCGTCACATATTTTCGTCGGGGAGGCCGAGCGTGCCCGCGCCCAGATCCTTTGATTATGCCATTATCCGTATTGTGCCCCGGGTGGAACGGCAGGAATTCCTTAACGTCGGCGTGGTCGTCTTCTCCCGCACCGGGCATTTTCTGGAGGTGAAGATCGATTATGAACTGGCACGGCTGGCAGCGTTTGCCCCGGGCTGTGAACTGGAAATGGTCCGCGCCCAGCTTCGGGCGGTGGAAACGGTTTGCCGCGGCGGTGCGGAAGCAGGGTATTTCGGCACGCTCAGCCAGTCGGAGCGCTTCAACTGGCTGGTGGCGCCCAGCAGCACCATTATCCAGGCCTCGCCGGTGCACAGCGGCCTCGCCGAAAATCCGGCGGAAGCGCTGCGGGCGTTATACGACCTGCTGGTTGCCCGGCCAGGGAGTGTTTGACAAAATGCTTCTAACTACAAATCCGTGGACAAAAATAAAGATTTTAATAATTTCCCATCCGCTACCCGCTAGACCGGGTTGAGCGAGAGGCGCTTCTTCCCCAGTCTTCTCAAAAACCGGAAATGCGCCGCCAGAGCGGCGTGCACCGAGGGGAAGCTGAGATAAGAGACGGAAAATTCCCGACAAGTCTTCTCCACCAGTTTGCTGATTTCCGGATAGTGGATATGGCATACTTTGGCGAACAAATGATGCTCGATCTGGAAATTTAACCCACCCATATACCAGGCCGCCAATCTGCTCTTCGGGGCAAAATTTGCGGTGGTCTCGATCTCATGAATCGCCCATTCCTGCTCGATTGTACGGCGCTCCGGGTCCGGCTGGGGAAAGGTGTTCCCTTCTACCGTGTGGGCCAACTGAAATACCACCGACATCGTCAACCCAAATACCAGGTGGATGCACACGAAGGCGATGAGCACATACAGCACCGGGTGAAAGAACATCGGCAATACCAGCGTATAACCGAAATAGAACAGCTTGGCCAGGAAGAACAGCACGGTATCACCGGCGCTGGGTTTGCTGATCTCGTAACTGCCGATTTTCCCGGTGAAGAATTTCTTGAAGTCGCTGAACAAAATCCAGGAGAGGGTCAGCAAACTATACACCGGCAGGGCGTAGAGATGCTGAAAGCGGTGCCAGGGACGCCAGGGCTGATCCGGGCTGAGCCGCAGCAGACCGTTGGAGTTGAGGTCGTCGTCCAATTCCTCAATATTGGTGTAGGTGTGATGAAGGATGTTGTGCTTCTGCTTCCACAAGAAGCTGCTGCCCCCGATCATATCCGCGGTATACCCCATGATGCGATTGATCGTCTTATTGCGCGAGTAGCTGCCGTGATTGCCGTCGTGCATGATGTTGAAACCCACCAGCACAAATCCCTGGGCCACCGCAAAGGCCGAAATCAGCGCCATCAGCATCGAAGTGGAGAAAAACACCAGGAGCAGGTAGGCGGTGATCAGCCAGACCAGGATCACGGCTGTTTTCACAAACATCCGCCAGTTGCCGTTTTTGGAAAGGTGATGCTCGTCGAAATAGGCATCGACCCGTTGGCGCAGGGCTTTGTGGAACCCGGCACGGGCCGGGAAAGTGACTTTTTTCATGGGTAGAGTTTCTCCTTGTTCGCTTTGGCGTTGGCCAATACCACCATCGGCCGCTTGCCGCTTTGTTTCCGTTTAAATATTTCCAGCAACTCTTCTGCTTCCCGGAAGGGCATCGTGATAAAGGAAAATTTATCGAAGATCTGGATCTTGCCGATCTTGCGGTCCGGTATCTTCGCCTCTTTTTTGATCATTCGAATCAGCTTCTTGGGGGTCATGCCGTCATGTTTGCCCAGGGCGATGAACAGGCGGGTGGTGCCTTTGGTATCCACCGTGACCGATCGGATCTCATTGTAATTGCTTTCGTCAAGCTCCTTTTGAAAAGCGTGCTTCAAGAGGGCGGAGAGCACTTTTTCCGGGTCCGCTTTCTCCAGTAGCTCACGAGCCATGCCAAGATAATCATGGTAAATTTCCGATTCAATAATATTTTTGATTTCCGACTTGATGGAGGCTTTTTTGCTTTCGATGATCTCGGTAATTTCGGGCAGCCGTTCCTTGCGGATGTCGGTCTTGGCGATTTTCTGGATAAACATCAGCCGGCGGTATTCTCCGGGAGTGACGAAGGTGATGGCGGTGCCGGTCTTGCCCGCCCGCCCGGTGCGGCCGATGCGGTGCACGTAGGCTTCCGGATCCTGAGGCAGGGCGTAGTTGATTACGTGGGTGAGGTCCTGGATATCGATGCCCCGGGCGGCGACGTCGGTGGCAACCAGGATATTGACCCGGCGGTTTTTGAATTTATAGAGGATCTTTTCCCGCTGGGTTTGGGAAATATCCCCGTGCAGGGCGTCGGCATCGTAGCCGCGGTCGATTAAGCGGGCGGCGATGTCGTCCACATCCACCTTGGTGCGGCAGAAGATCAGACCGTAAAAATCTTTTTCAATATCGATGATCCGGCAGAGTGCTTCGAACTTATCGGACAACGCTACCTCAAAATAGATCTGGTCGGTCAGCCGGGTGGCCAGTTCGGCTTTTTGAATGGTGATGAGCTCATAATCGCCCATATAGTTGCGGGCGATGCGCAGGATCTCTTTGGGCATCGTGGCGGAAAACAGCAGCATGCGTTTTTCCGCCGGCGTGGTTTTCAGGATCAGCTCGACGTCTTCGATGAAGCCCATGTTGAGCATTTCATCGGCTTCATCGAGCACACAATAGGCGATTGATTGCAGGTCGAGGCTTCCCCGCCGCAGGTGGTCGAGGATCCGTCCCGGGGTGCCCACCACAATGTCGACCCCCTTGTGCAGATTGGCCAACTGGCGGTCGATCGATTGCCCGCCGTAAATCGCGGTGATGCGCAGTTTCTTATTGCCTTTGAGGGAGTTTAACTCCTCCGCCACCTGGATGGCCAGTTCCCGGGTGGGAGTGAGGATCAGCGCCTGCACTGTTTTACGCTTCTCCGGCAGCTTTTCCAGGATCGGCACCCCGAAGGCGGCGGTCTTGCCGGTGCCGGTCTGGGCTTGCCCCACGATGTCGCGGGCGCCGCCCAACAGCAGCGGGATGGTCTTTTCCTGGATCGGGGTGGGTTCTTCGAACCCTTTCTTGTAAAGGGCTTTCAGCATGTTTTGCGACAGGCCGAGTAATGCAAATTTTTCTAACTTTTCCATGATATCGATACTTTCTTATAATAGGTTCTCATTCCTCAAAACGTCCGGTATCTGGCAAATACTCCTGAGGTCTTGATCATATATCGACGGGCATAACTAACCCGCTCCGGGGATCATAAATGAACGCGGAAATCCATTGAAGGTATTGCGAGAGGCAGGTAAAATGAGGCGGTATAAACGCGCTCCAAAAATAAGTGCAGCGCACCAGGAGCACGCTGCACAGATCGGTCCTGGCTATATCTCTGCTGTTACTTAACGGTTACGTCCTGCGCTTGCGGGCCTTTTTTGCCCTGGCCCAGAATAAATTCTACTTCCTGGCCCTCTTCAAGCGTACGGTATCCACCGGTTTCCCGGATGGAAGTGTAGTGGACAAAAACATCCTCACCGTTTTCGGTCGAAATAAAACCATAGCCCTTGGTGGCATTGAACCATTTGACAACGCCGCTAACACGATCTGACATTACAACGACTCCTTAAAAAAATAAATAAAATAAGACAACTAAATAACTCCCGGGGTCTAAACCCTTGATTTTTTAACGGCTGAGATTACCCGGTAATTCGAGCAAAAATAAACCGTATTTTTGATATAGTCAAGAAAATTCACAAATATTTTGGGGTATCCAGGCTTTCTGGCATCTATTGTAAGAAAAGTTGGGTAGATTGAGGTGTTATACCGGGAGATCATCTTACCATCCCAGGTATTTGTTTTTTTTTCTGCTGTTTCATGCAATATTAATAAATCGCTCTCATAATTTTTCCCATTCATCACAAGTTTGCCGCCATCTCATACTAAATTTCTCCCTCGAAGCCACTACATTGGCGATTGGTTGTTGGTTATTGGGCATTGGCAAAGAACTGTCTTCACCAAAAGCCAACGACCAACAACCAATGATGATCTTTGTAAAAGCATTCAGGGAAATCATAACATAGGTGGTGAAATGAAATTGGGTTACCGAAACATCGCCCGCTATCTCGGGGCGGCAGTACTCGCATTTAGTGTGATCTGCCCGCTGTTTGCTCAGAACAGCTTTAGTGTGTATTTCAACGAAATCCGTGCCAATGATGCCGGAAATGATGATGCGGAATTTGTTGAACTGATTGCCCCCGCCGGAACTAACTTAAGCGGATTTGCCATCGTGCATTATGATGGTCAGGAGAACAAGGATGATGAAGTCATCCGGCATACCATCGGTTCTTTTACGGTGCCGGATGACGGCATTACCGCCGCGAACGGCACTCACCTGGGATTTTACGTGGTGGGTTTCGGCGGTTTTAGCAGTTCCGGGGTTACCGATGCGACGGTTGGCAGTAGGGGTACTCTGAATCTGTTGGATGGCCCGAATGGCGCTGGCTTGATATTATATGATCCTTCGGGTAATATTCTCGATGCCGTTGCCTGGGGTACGGGGGGGGATATGACGACCAATGATCCGGGTACGGTTGTGACCACCGGTCCCGCCTCCGCAAATAATTACCTGGCCGTCACTCCCAGTGACGAAAATAATGATAACAGTCTGCAAGCCCCCAGCCTGCTTTTTGACGATACCGGCAGCGGGTGGGGATACACGACCGCGACCGCCGGCTCGATCAACAGCGGACAGACCACCGGCGATATTACCCTGCCGGTCGAGTTGAGCCTGTTCCAGGCGGAGGGAAGAAATCGGGAAGTGATCCTGAATTGGGCGACCTCCAGCGAGGTAGAAAATCTCGGCTTCGAGATCGAGCGTGCCATGGCGCTGGAAGGCCCATACGAATTGATCAGCTCCTACATTTCCAATCCGGACCTGGAAGGCCAGATCAACTCCAGTCAGGAAACCAGCTATCGCTATATTGACCGCAGTGTGGCCAACGGCACTACCTACTGGTACCAATTGGTCGATGTCAGCCTGAGCGGCATCCGTACCGCCCATGGTCCCATCGAAGCCATGCCGCTGGAAGTCAGTGCGGTTGCGGCGGATTTTCAACTGCGCCCCAACTATCCCAATCCATTTAATCCCAGCACGACGCTGGCGTTTAATGTGGCCGGAGAGATCGGGCAAAGTTATGCGGTACGCCTGGAGATTTATAATCCCCTGGGCCAAAAAGTGAAAACCGTCGTGCAGGATAATCTCCCCGCCGGTAATTACGAATACACCTGGAACGGCGACAGCGACAGCGGCAGCCTGCTCCCCGCCGGCATCTACTTTGCTTCGCTGCGCTCCGGCACCGCTAACAAGGTCATCAAAATGGTCATGATCAAATGAAGTGAAATGATCCGCCGTATGGATCATTTCACTTCATTTGATAAAACCCATACAAGCATCCCCCCTTTCCCTTTTCGAGGGGAGTACGGGGGGATGTCGCTTTTTAGGGGGTGATGAGTGGACGGGGAGCATTTCGGGGCGAGAGATGAATCGCCCCAAAATGCTCCCCGTCCACCCATTCATCCATTTATGGCATCACCCTTCAGAATTATCCTTCCCGGCCATCATCATCTCCACTTGAAATTGCTTTTCTGCCTGCCTACATTACCTCGAAAAAAAATTGTTGGGAGTGATGGAACAGCTTAAATATAACCGCTTGAGCTCGATTTTCCGCCGGGCGGCGGTGACAGCGCTGCTGCTGGTCACCGCCTGCATCTTCTCCCCTGATGACGGCGAGGAATATTACGATTATGAGGATCCTCCCTATCTGGCTCATCCCCGCCTGACCCATCTCAGCCCGCAATCGGTACAGGTGGATTGGGAAGCGCACTTCAGCGAAACTGGCGCGTATCATTTTATCCTGGAAAGGAAAACGGCTGCCGGGGAGTACGAGCGCTGGCAGGAGGGATCGGCCGATCCGCAGTTTATCGATACCGGTCTGGACAGCGGCGAGATTTATTATTACCGCATTAGCGCAGTGCAGCAGAGCGGTTCCCGCAAGCCGGAACTGGTCAGCAATCAGCTCACATTGAGCATCGAGCGCGGCCCTGCTCCGGCACTGCGTTTCGAATATCCCTCCGGGCGTTATGTCTGGGATCTGACCTTCAGCCCCGACGGCAATTACCTCGCCTGCTGGGGAGAGGATTCCCTGCTGATGTGGCGGTGCAGCGACTGGCAAACCGCTTTTGCCGAGGGTGACGCCGGATCGTTTTACACCGCGCTGGCCTTCAACCCCTCTGGCGAGCGATTCGCCTACAGTCGCGGGAATATCGTCTGGGTATGGGATCGCGGGAGCGGCACGGTGGTCCAGACCCTGATCAGCGATCCCAATCAGGTTTGCCTGTCATTCTCACCGGATTCCCGCGAATTGCTGAGCGCCGATTTCCGCGGCCGGATCAGGCTCTATGATGTCGCCTCGGGGCAATTGCTGCGCACCATCGACAGCCTGGGCTCGATCTACAGCGCATTCCTGAATCCGGACCGGGAGACCCTGGCATGTTTCGCTTACGAACTGATGCAGGTGTACCGGCGGGACGGCAGCGGGATCGTCAAATCATTCCCCGCCCCAAACGTGATTTATCAAAGCGCCGGGTTTAATGCCGACAGCACCCTGCTGCTGGCGCTCAAAGCCGATTATCTCAAACGGCTGGAGTTCCGCAATAGCAGCACCTGGGAAATTACCCGCAGCATCACCCTGAGGGAAAGCTATCATAACAGCGTGGTGGCGGTGGATATCAGCCCGGCGGACAGCATCCTAGCCTATGGCGACGGCAACCGCCTACACCTAAGTTCCCTGCCTCAAAACGATGTCAAGCATGTCCTGCAGCAGTTTGCAGGGCGAATCGTGGCGGTGAGTTATTCCCCGGCCGGCGACCTGGTGGCGGCACTGGATGACAAGGGAACCGTCAAGGTGTGGTCGACCCAGGAGACAGTCGATCAGTGGCATGCGCGAGAATGAGGTTTGTTCGCTTCGCTCACGATATTTGCCTTCGGCGATGTTAGTTTGCTGTCGCTTACGATATTAGCCTTCGGCGATGTTTGTTCGCTTCGCTCACGATGTTTGCCTTCGGCGATGTTTGTTCGCTGTCGCTCACGATATTTGCCTTCGGCGATGTTTGTTCGCTTCGCTCACGATGTTTGCCTTCGGCGATGTTTGTTCGCTTCGCTCACGATATTTGCCTTCGGCGATGTTTGCTCGCTATCGCTCACGATATTTGCCTTCGGCGATGTTAGTTCGCTGTCGCTCACGATGTAATTAAGTGTTGCTATTTTAATACTTCGGGGTAATTTTAGATGCTCTTCGCTCTTCGCTCTTCGCTCTTCGCTCTTCGCTCTTCGCGTCTTTAATTCCGCACTCCGCACTCCGAAATCCGCATTCCAAGTGAGGTTTTCTATGATCCAAAATCTTTTCCACAACATCCCACCCGATCTCCCCGAGGAGCTGTTCGAGGTCATCTGCCGGGCGCCCGGGCTGCGGGTGGAGCGAATCTTATCCCGGGGCCATGCCTCGCCGCCGGATTTTTGGTACGATCAGGAGGAAAATGAACTGGTGTTTCTGCTCCAGGGGCAGGCGGTATTGCAGGTGGAGGGAGAGGCATCCCCGCGCACGCTCCGTCCCGGCGATTATCTCAACCTCCCGGCCCATTGCAAACACCGGGTCAACTGGACCGATCCGCATACGACCACGGTGTGGCTGGCAGTGTTTTATTGATGGGGTGATGGGTGAATGAGTGGAAGGGTGGAAGGGTGGATGAGTGGATGCGTGAAACTTTGCATAGTGGCCGCATTTTCTCTCTACCAATCTTCCAACTGTTGATTGCGAAATTTTTTGTTGCGTCATCCGGCCGGAGATCATATTTTGACATGCTGTTATAATTCGCAAATAAAAAGATCGATGGTAAAAGGGATACTTTGGGAAGATGAATCAGGTGGAAATCAAACTTTGTAACCCATTAACCCATCCACTCATTAACCCATCAACCCATTAACCCATTCACAAATATCCCAAATATTCACATCCACATACTCTGAAATTCATGAAAAACATGACCGGCCGGGAAATTCTGCATTATACCATCACCAAAAAGCTGGGTGAAGGGGGGATGGGGATCGTCTATCTGGCGATGGACCGCAAGCTGAAGCGCGAGGTAGCGATAAAATTCCTTCCTCGCCTGATAGCCGCAGATGTCGATGAGCGCCGCCGCTTCGAGATCGAGGCACAGGCTGCGGCGGCGTTAAATCACCCCAATATCGCTACTATCCACGCCATCGAAGAAGCCGAGGATGAAGTGTTTATTGTGATGGAATACATTGCCGGTCAGGAGCTGCGGGAAAGGATCCAGGCCTCCGGCCCGCTGGCCCCGGCGGCGGCGTTGGATATCGCCCGGCAGATTGCCGAGGGCTTGCAGGCGGCTCACGAAAAAGGCATTATCCATCGTGATATCAAAAGCGCCAATATCATGCTCGATGCCAAAGAGCGGGTGAAGGTGATGGATTTCGGCCTGGCCAAGGTGCACGGTGGGGCTCAGGTGACCCGCGATGGTTCCACCCTGGGCACCGCCGCCTACATGTCTCCGGAGCAAGCTACCGGCGGGGAGGTCGATCTGCGCACCGACATCTGGTCCTACGGCGTGGTGCTATACGAGATGCTCAACGGCGCATTGCCCTTCCGCGGCGAATACGCCCAGGCGGTAATCTTTGCAATCCTGAACGAAGCGCCGCCGGAATTGCCGGATGACGGCTCGCCGGAGCGCGCGCTGCTGCGCCGGGTGATTGAAAAATGCCTCAGTAAAGCGCCGGAGGGCCGCTACGCTTCATTTACGGAAGTCTTGCGTGACTTGAACCGCTCCGAAGCGAGCACCGAACGGGTACCCGCGACGCCGGTTGCAGAGGATGTGCCGCCGGCTGCAGCCGCACCTGGCTCTACGGTTTCCCGGAAAAGCCTGCTGGCCGGGGTCACCGCTGCTATCATGGCGCTGGCCGTGCTGCTGTTTTACTTTGCCGGCTCCCGGTCGCCGGAGACGGACGGACCGGGTGAGGGAGTGCGCATTCCGGTGGCGGTGGCGGATTTCGTCAACTATACCGGCGAGCGCGAACTCGACGCCCTTTCCGGAATGCTGATCACCTCCCTGGAGCAGTCGCGCAAACTGGCGGTGATGTCGCGCTCCCGCATGTTCGATGTGCTGGCGCAACTCGGCCGCCGGGAGGTGAAGACGATCGATGAAGCGCTCGGCCGGGAGATCTGCCGCCAGACCGATATCCACGCCCTGGTTATCCCCTCGATCCGCAAGTTTGGCAAATTATACACCGTGGATCTGAAAGTGCTCGATCCCCGCAGCGGGGAATACGTCTTTACCAGCAAAGCCCAGGATGAGGGGCAGGAACAGATTCCCGGGCTGATCGACCTGCTGTCGGAAGCGACTCGCAAGAGCCTGCGGGAGAATGAGGCGGAGATCCTGGCCGCCAGCCGCAAGATTGCCGAGGTCACTACGCCCAACCTCGAAGCCTATGAATATTATTTCCGGGGCGAGACTTACCTGAACCAGATGCAGTTCGAACCGGCCAAGGCTGCCTTCCGCCAGGCAATAGCCCTGGACAGCACGTTCGGGCTGGCATACTATCGCCTATCCTATGCCATGGGCTGGTTTGCCGAATCCCTGGCGGAGGAGCCTCTCCATAAAGCGATCAAATATATCGACAAGATCCCGGAGAAGGAACGTTATCTGGTGCGCGCCGAAGAAATCCGCCAGAGCCAGGGATTTGCCGCCGGCCTTCCGATTCTCCACGAGATGGAAAAATATTACCCTAACGACAAGGAAATGCTGTTTAATATCGGTGATTGGGCCTTTCACAGCCAGGATCTGAAGACGGCCCTTGCTTACTTTGAAAAAGTGCTGGCGCTGGACCCCAATCATCTACGCACCCGTTTTCATTATGATCAGGCGGTTGCCGTTTATTACACCCGGCCGGAATATTTTGGAGGCGACCGTAAACGGGCGCTGGCGGAGGCGATCAAAGCCCGTGATGCCAATCCCGACAATATCGCCTACAGCGGCGCGGTGGCGCTCAATTATATGGAAATGGGACAATTTGAGGAAGCGATTGTCGACCTCCAGAAAGTGATCTCCGGTATCAGCAATCCACAAGACCTGATGCAAGTTCGAACCTGGCTCTTCAGCAACTATGCCTTTACCGGCCGTTATCGAGCAGCGATGGAAATACTGCGTCAGGGAGCTGCAGAAGCCAGGGCACAGCAGGAATACGGCATGGTGGTGCTCGGCGGCTATTTTAACGGGCAGCTGGCATTACGGGGGTGGGGCGATCGGAGCCGGATTCGTGAAACGGTGCAAGAGATCCAGGCGCTGCCGGTTACTCCCCAGATCCCTTTCTTCTATCCCAATTATGCGGTGATGATGGCGCTGGCGGGCGATTTTAATGGCGCCTGGGCCTCCCTGGACGCCCACCCGAACCCCGGCAACGATGTGGCGGGTAGTATCATTCATAGCCTGGCGGGCGAATGTCCGGAGGCAGCAGAAGGGGTCGATCCGGTCATGGCCTCGCCGGCGCCGGATTTTGTGAAATCCCAGGTCCTGTATACGCTGGGAGAGTGCCTGTTCGACCATGGTGATCTCGACCGAAGCGCCAAAATGCTGGAAAAATCCCAGTCGATGGCCTTATCGATCGAGGCGCCGTTTCAGTCGGTTTACTATCCGCGCAGCCTGCTGATACTGGGCAAAATTCATGAGGCCCAGGGAGAGACGGCGCAGGCCCGGAAATATTACCAGCAATTGCTCGACCTCTGGAAGAATGCCGATGCCGACCTGCAGGACCTGCTGGAGGTGCGGCAGCGCATGGCGGCGTTGGGTGATGCCTGATATGGCATACGGATTTTCCTGGCACGACCAGTAGCCGCAGCCAAATGGTAAATGGTGATTGCTCAATGGTAAATGCTCAATGGATTGGGAAATGCTTTACAGATTATTATTAACGGTTTATTATTGAATCATAAGTCGTGAAGTATTAAACTGCTGTTACAGCATGAAGCAATATTCGCTGTGATGCCCCGTTTTTTGTCCAGCATCCAGCATCCAGCATCCAGTATCCAGTATCAAAGGGGTTCCCATGGCTATCTCAAAAGCTTCCATCAACACCTCCGCGCCGGCAATCGAGCGCTACCAGGGCCTGAGCGCTATTATCGACAACGTGCTGAACGAGATCGATCCCGGCGGCAGCAATGCCGATAAGCGCCGCTGGATCAAGTGGCATTTTCTTTACATCATCTGGTGGGAAGGGATTCGCGCTACCGCCCGCCAGCAGCTTGGCGGCGGTCCCGCCCGGGGACTGATGCAGATGGAGCCGGCCACCCTCTGGGATCTGATCTCTCACTACCTGCTCGGCCATACCGACCGCCTCAGCAATCTCGCCGGAGCCGCCGGAGTGAATTTTGATGAGATGGGATCGAAGCTGAGCGAGTTTGTCGATATCAACAAAACCTGGAACAGCGATCGCCAGGTCTGGGTGGGAAAGAATACCTGGCCTTCCGGCAGCAATCCGGTGGAGCACTGGCTGAGCAACGTGGACAGCTTCGCGCTGCTGATCATGCGCTACTATTTCCGCCAGTTTCTGGAGCACCGCTTTCCCCCGCAAAATCCCGCCAATCTCAGCGACGATCCGCAGAAGCCGGTCTATAAAGCCGAGCATTCCGACGGCTGGGCCGACTGGTGGAAGCGGGTCTTTTACGGCGGTCCCAACGAGACCCCCGGTGAACAGCGCCAGCGCCTGCGCCGGGAGTTCGAAGTGCGCGCCGGAGAGCTGGATCTGGTGGCGGACGGCAGTGGTGGGACCGAGCCGGATCCCGGCACCGGCAACGGTGGCGGCATTGATGACGACCGCGGCGGGGCCGGCTGCTTTATCGCCACTGCCACCTTTGGGGTGGAGAGCCGGGAAGTGCGGCTGCTGCGCCGCTTCCGTGACCGCCGGCTGCTGCCGAGTGCTTCAGGGCGTCTGTTAACCCGCATTTATTACCGCACCAGCCCCCCACTGGCCCGGCTGCTGCGCCGCTCGCCGCGCCTGCGGGGGTTGAGCCGGAGAATGATACAGGGAATGATCCGCTGGCTGAAACTGGATTGACGGCCCGGCAGGTTTTTAAGGGCGGAAGCTGACCGAAAGGCCCCCACCGATAAAATAGCCTCCCAGGGTGCCATCGGGGAACGTCCGATCGATTTCAATATATTTCATCAAAGGATGGCTGGATTCGAAGTCATTTTTCAATTTTCCGGCCATAAACCCGCCTCGTATATCGATATGCGCGTTTAAACGATGGTGATTGAAGATCAATCCCTTAAATCCTCCAAACATCGCGCCTCCAAACACCACGTTGGAGTCGCTGTCCGGTTTGTCGGTGCCCAGGCCAATACCCCTGTTCACAAAGAAAACCACCGGCCCACCGCCGACAAAAACTTCAAAATTTCGCCAGGGATAATACTTCACCGGATATAATGATAAAAACCACTCATCAATCTGGATATCCCCAATATCTTCTAAATCTAAATTGGGGTATTCCTCCTGGAGTTCGAACGCCTTTTTTAAACTGCCTCTATCCCACCCGCCGACGCCTCCGATCCCATAATTTTTCAACTCTTTCAACAAGGGAAGGTAAAATAGCGGCAATTTGATATCGAGGGAAATCGCCCACATCCGGTTGGCGCCATTTTGCAGGAAAATGTCGCGGCCGGAAGGCCAGCGGCCGATTAACCCGGTAAATATGGAAAGATTGTAATTTTTAAAAGCATCGGGAATATTAACGCTCTTCAGTCTTTTCTCGAACGATAGGTCGGGTTTAAGAAACAGCTTGGAATAATCGTCGCGCAACGCTTGTTTATTTTCCAAAGAATCGTCATCATTTTTCTTATCATCTTTTAACGGCTTCGCATTTGCAGACACTGATTTTTTGTTATTCTGCTTCGCGATCGAATCTTTAACCTGGGGGGACGTGGCAAGATTTTTCAATATCTCATTCACTCTCCGGTTAAAGGTAAATATATCGCCGGACAGATTTTCGCTGGGAAGGGGGCGCTTCCGGGGATCCTTGATGGATTCTAAGGTCATATTCACAAAAAATTGGCGGTCGTCTTCCTCAAAATCAACTTTGAGAATATTGTCGACATTGTAACGCAGCAGCAATTCGTCGTAATTGATCCGGTCCGGATGTCCCTGCGGTTTCAGATAGTCTTCCAGGGCGTCATTGTCTGACAACAGAATGGTTTTATCGACATCGATGATTTGCCGTAATTTTTGATTCAGCGCATTGATCACCTCTATGACCCGGTTGGCACGGTGGGGATCGACTTTCATCGTGCGGCTGGGCAGTACACCGATGATTTCCATCGGGGGACGATTCAGGGCGGTTTGCAACTCGATCAAACGGGAGAGCCGGTTTGCCAGTCCCTGAACGCTCTTGCCAAGATTTTTCAATGATGTATCCGCAATGGCGATGCCGTCTGCGGCAATCACCAGGGACGATTCCAGGCTGACCAACCAGCAATCCAGATACATTTCCCGCTGATCTTTTCCAATCAACAAATTCCCCTGCAAGATGTAATTGGGAAACACCAGCTTGCCGGATTCAATCGCTGTTTCGGAAAAATAACGCCGGGCAAGGCGCTCTTTCTGGCGCTGCAACTGCTGCTGCTTTTTGACAATTGAATAGGCCGGGTCCGCTTCTACCTCAATGTTGGCGATCCCGATCCAGGGGACCTGCGACAAACTGGTGCCCAACATATGCCGCAGACCATTGTTCAACTCACTTAAAAA
This sequence comes from Calditrichia bacterium, assembly GCA_020635015.1. Taxonomy (GTDB): domain Bacteria; phylum Calditrichota; class Calditrichia; order RBG-13-44-9; family J075; genus JACKAP01. The sequence continues at coordinate 218,314 of JACKAP010000008.1, forward strand.
GCGCGATGGCTCCCCATGTTGGGAAACACTGTCAAGCCGTTCCGGGGTAAACGGCGCGATGGCAATCCGCACTTTTTTCGTCAGGTTTAAACGGATACTCTCGGCGATCCGCTTACTGCTAATGGGCAACAGGGATTGGGGAGTGGTGGTGCGGATCGAAAAACGGTATTGGTCCGATACTTTTGAATCTATCAGGTCGATCCATTGGATTGTCACGATCAGTTGATAATTGGTGGTTTGACTGAGATCGAGCTGAATGAGATAGCTGGGAATGTCGAAATCATCTTTGGAAGACGTTTTGGAGCGGTATTCCCGGATAATATTATGGTTTTCTGTTTGCTGTGAGCCGCCGCTTTCGCTACTCAGCGACAGGCATATCGAATCAATCTTAATCCGGTTACGGTAGAGTTCATCAAGCAGTAAATCTTTGAAAACATCACGCTTGCTGTGAAAAGTTTCCAGCACAGTATCAAAATTGACCACCAGCTTTCGGACCTCGAGTTGGTAACGGGATATTCCGGATCCCTGCGCGGAGATCGGCCCTGTCATCAGCAACAACAAGCCGAACCATATTGATAAAATATGTTCTCTCATGGCCGTCCTTTTCAAGGAATTTCAACATAATTGTCGAGGGTGGGGAATCGGATCATCTGTTCCCAGTTGCCGACCTTTACGTTTCGGAAACCGTCGAAAACCGGCAGGCTGATGGTATATTCCAGATGATCCAGGCTGCCGCGGTTTTCGCCATCGATGTATACGGCGGCATCGGGGTGTTTGGGGCCGTAAAAGTCGACAATCGATATCGGGTAAATTTCCAAAGGACATTCAATCGTGATGGTCCCCGGGCGGGTCAGGCCGACCAGGTTCACATAATACAGATTTTCATCATAATATTTTATCTCGATCAAATGTTGTTGATAATCCTGAAGCGGGATAAAGAATTCCAGCGTTTGCCCGGAATATTGTTCCAGATAACTCCGATCCCAGAAGTAGCGAAGCTTGCGTTGTAAGTTATCCGGTTTGATATTGCCTTTCCGGTAATCAACTTTAATCCTTATCCCGGATTCTTTCGGCTTCAGATCCAACTCGATCAATGTTGTATCCGGGAATTTTACCTCGACCGTATCGCTTGTCGTCTCCGCCCATTCATTCGAAGCGCGGTAACCATACTTACCCTCCAGCAGGTTCTCGATAACAAACTCAGTTTCATAAGGTTCGTAGCTGTGGGACTTCAGATCTTTCACCGAAGCCTTAATTTCGACCGGATAAACTTCCAGCCGGGTATGCTGCTGATGGAGGTTAAATTTTAACGCGCCTTTTTTAAGGTGGCATCGGTAAGTTTTCGTGATGGGGGCGTTCCGCAGCAACGGCACATAAATCTTGCCCAGCGTTGTATTTTCTTCCTCATATAAAGAATTGGCGAAGAAAACTGCATATTCCCCGTTCGGGAGGTGCTGTGTCGCGCCGGAGATGCCGTTAATGGAAATTCCTTCCAGAACCTCCTCGCCATATTCGTTCTGAATTTTGATGCTCACCGGAGTCGTATAAAAAAACTTAATGTAGAAGGTGGCAATCAGACCGACCAAAACAACCGTGTTGAGGATCTTCATGGGAAGCCGTACAAGCACTTCCGGCAAACTGAGCCGGCTCTCTTCCTTTTTCCAGCCCAGGAGTCCCAGGAGAAACGCCGCGGCGCTCCATACGGCCGAGATCACCTTGGTGACGACCGCCAGCTGCTCATCCAGTTCCAGAATAAATAAGAGCGCAATCATGCCGATAAAATTCAGCACGAATACAACCGACCAAAAGCCCGCCCCGAAAAAAGATTTTTTCTGGATCGCTGCCATTGTCAACAAATTATTACTTGTTTTAATAGGACTTGTGGAAATTAGCGATCTTTGTCGGGAAGCGCAAGAGTGTTTTATTTAATCCCGGTTTTGAAAAGCAATTGGCCAAAATGTTTTCTTATTGGGGAATTTTATTGAAAAATATTATTTTAGTGATTATGATATGACCGCTGATCAGCGGCGAATAAGAAGCGATATTTATGAAGAATGCCCCGATCGTTTCCACAGATTGAAAGAGGATAATATGACCGCAACTTCCAAACACGCTCTACTCTGGATCCTGGCTTTTCTGATCACTGCCGCGTCGGCGGTCTACCAACGACTGACCGGCCCCACCCATCCGTTGCGCGGGTCGGTGGCATTCCAGGGCCAGCAAATCGATTTTAAATTTCTGCGCAGCCAGACGGTGGAAATCGACGTGCCGGTGGTCGTAACCGTGCCGGATACCGGCATAAACGGCTATGTCGAATACCGCCGCTACAAATCTTATGACGACTGGTCGCGCAAACCGCTCTTGCGGGAGGGAGATAAGCTGCAGGCCGTCCTGCCCCATCAGCCTGCCGCCGGCAAGCTGATGTACCGGGTGATGCTGCAAAAAGGCGCTGAACAGGTTGCGCTGACCGGCGAAGCACCGCTGGTGCTGCGCTATAAGGGGGCGGTGCCCCTGGCGGTGCTGCTGCCGCACGTGCTGCTGATGTTCCTGGCGATGCTTTATGCCAACCGCACCGCCCTGGAAGCGCTGCGCCGTGACGGCGATTATCAGCGGCTGATGCGCTGGACCATCGGCCTGTTCCTGCTCGGAGGGTTCATCTTCGGCCCGCTGGTGCAGAAATATGCTTTCGGCGAACTTTGGACCGGCATCCCCTTTGGGTATGATCTCACCGACAATAAAACGCTGATCGCAATGCTGGGCTGGCTGGGGGCCTATTTTGCTTCCCGCCGCAATCCCGCTGCCCGCTGGTGGGTGGTGGCGGCAGGGGTGCTGATGCTGGCGGTGTATTTGATTCCGCACAGTGTGCTTGGGTCGGAAATCGACTACCGTAAGTAGCCTGATGACGGAGATCCCGATCGAAATGCCGCTGAAGCAGTATATGGAGAAAGCTGACTGCGCCACCTGCCACCCGGCAGATGTGAAGATCCGCCGCTCTCCCCTGGATGCCCCGAAGCAGTAGTAACCGGCTTCTGAAAATCCGCGTCACCAGGGGCTTATCGGTCTCTTTTTTCCATCCGAGCGCTAATCTGCCGATAGATCGCGTTTTCCTCCGGGGTGCAGAAGAATACCTTTTCGTCTTCATCAATCCCCAGGCGGGCGATCCGCGCTTCGCCGGCGATGCCCTCAGCAGGAATCGCCAGTACCCGGAAGCCCGCCGCTTCCAGGCGTTCCGGGTAATCAATGCCGTAGCGGCGTACATGATCTTCCTGGCCGAACAAGCGCAGCCGCTCCTGCGGATCGGTGATGGTGGGATCTTCGATGGTTCTTTCTGCGGTGACCGGCACCTGCAGCACCGCCCAGCCGGAAGGCTTGAGCACCCGGCGCAATTCCCGAATCGCCTGGCGGTCGTCGGGTACATGCTCCAGTACGTGGCTGCAATAAATGATATCGAAATGCTGGTCGGGGTAGGGGATGGCGGCGATGTCCATCTGCACCATCACCCGCGGATCGGACAGGTCGGCCGTGAGATAATCCAGTCCCGGAATACGCCGGAATTGCTGCTCAAAGACCGCCTCCGGGGAGAAATGGAGCATGGAACGGTCACCGCCGGCATAGAGATCGCTCCATTCCCGGAAGAACAAGGCGATCAGGCGGTGCCGCTCCAGGGCGCCGCAAGCCGGGCAGCGCGCTTCCGGGCGGTTGAGAAATTCGCCCCCGGCGATAAATCGTGCCAAGTGGCTATCGCAGGCCGGGCAATAGCGCGCGGTTCCCCGGTAGCGCAGGATCGCATAGCGTTTGCGAAGAGAAAGGAGCATGCCCGGAGGAAGCCCCCGCTTGAGCCAGCGTTTTATGGGTGCTGTTATGCGCATCATCGGTCGCCCCGGCTGAACAAGCGATCCCGGTAGCGCCGGCTGACGATGAGCTCTTCGCCATCCTGGAGAATGGCGACATAGTCGCCGTGGGACCAGGGATGCATTTCCCGGATATGATCGATGTTGACGATATGTGAACGGTGGATGCGCACGAATTGGCTGGGATCGAGACGTTCCTCCAGGTGGTTCATGGTTTCGCGCAGCAGATATTTCCCGGATTTGGCGTGAAGCTGCACATATTTTTCTGCGGCGGCGATATAGCGGATCTCGACCGTCTTCACAAAAAACAGCCGTCCGTCCTGGTTGACCATGATCCGCCCGGGATATGCTTGCGGCTGCCGCATTGTTTTGAGCAGTTGGGTCAACACCTCCGGGTTGTTCTCCCGTGCCTGCAATCGCTGCCTGGCCCGTGCCAGCGCTTTCCGGAAACGCTCGCGGTCGAAAGGTTTCAGCAGGTAGTCGAGCGCCTGCACTTCGAAGGCCTCGATAGCATATTGATCGTATGCGGTTACAAAAATCACCGCCGGCATTGCTTCCACACCGACCGTTTCGATCACCTCAAAACCGGTTTTACCGGGCATCTGGATGTCCAGCAGCACCAGGTTCGGCTGAAAGCTGGCAATCAATTGCTGTGCTTCCACGCCGTTGGCGGCTTCGGCAATTTCTCCGATATCGGCCTCCTCGTCCAGGTATTCCCGGAGCTTGCGGCGGGCCGGGCTTTCATCATCGGCGATCAGTATGCGCAGTGGCTGCGGCATGCGCCTCCTCGGGTTTCATCCGGCGGAAGGGAATTTCGATAGTCACCTGCAATCCTCCCGCTGTATTGTTTGTCAGTTCCAGGCGATGATCTTTTCCGTACAATTTTTCCAACCGTTCCACGGTGTTGGCCAAGCCGATTCCATTACGGGTCAACTGGGTGAAATTCTGTCCGCTGCCCGGGCCATTGTCGGCCACCGTCAGGATCAACCGCGCTTCCTGCCGCCGGGCGCCGATGCGGATCTCAGCCACCTGAAGGTTTTCCATGCCGTAGCGGATGGAATTCTCCACCAGCGGCTGCAGGATAAATCCCGGCACTGCTGCCCCAAGGGTGTCTTCCGGAATGTCGCAGGTGATGGCCAGCTTATCGCTGAAACGGGCCCGCATAATATCGCCATACAATTCGACCAGTTCCAGCTCTTTTTCCAGGGAGTGCTCGGCAACTGCGGCGCCGGAGAGGGTGATGCGCAGCAGCTCGCTCAGGCGGGCGATCATCTGATCCGCCGCCCGCACGTCTTCGTACACCGTGGCGGAGATCATGTTCAGGGTATTGAAAAGGAAGTGGGGATTGAGCTGCATGCGCAGCGCCTCAAGGCGACTTTCGGTCAGTTGCTGCTCCAGCTGTGCCGCGCGCAGCTTCTGGCGCTGGTTTTCCTGCAGGGATTGAAACAGGTAATAAACTCCGTAGACCATCCAGTAGAGCAGGAATTGCTTTTGATACTCCATCAGGTAGCGGTATTGCAGCAGGCCGTAATATTTGCCGTAGTCGCCCAGTTCCACCAGGCTGTAGATCGCGTCCCGGCTGAAATACATCAGCGTGGTATGGGTAAAGCCGAAGAGCACCGTCGCCAGCAGGTGCAGCGGCAGGTAACGCAGCAGGGTATCCCGGCGCAGGGGGAAGCGCCGGAATACCGCCAGGAGAAAGGGGATCAGCAGCAGGGCGCTGTACGCACCGGTGATCTCGTTGATGAATGGATAAACCAGCGGGATCGAATTCTGATCGGCCAATTCGCCGGTCACGATGATGCCGATGTTGAACAGCGCCACCATCGTGCCGAAGCTGAAGAGGATCGCCCAGACTTTCAGGGGCAGCTTTTCATAAAACTGCTGGAACATCAGCGGATTCCCGGTTGCTGGTATTCGGCTTTTAATTCGGCTACTTTGGCCTGATAAAATTGATCAAATCCGTTGCGGGGGGCGCGGCAAAGATATACCGGCAGGCCGCTCTCCCGGGCGAAGGGATCGTTGATCCGCCCCACGGGGCGCACATCGCTGAAAAAATACGAAATTTCTTCGACTTCATCATTAACATAAATTAAAATATCGCCGCGGATGCTGTCCGGGGCCCAGAGCAGAAAATTGTCGCTGAAGGAAACCGGCTCCGGCAAGCCGAACTGTCGGCCGTAATAGCGGATCGCGCCGGCTTCCCCGTAATTCTCGGCATAGACCATGCAGCGGGCCTGTTCTTCCGGGCTGAGACTGAGATAGGTCTGGGTTACCTTCACGCCAAGTTCCTGCCAGCCGGTCATGTCGGCGTAATCCTGGGGCAGAGAATGCACCCGCCCGTCTTCCCAGCGCAGGGCGCCTTCCAGGCCGTAGGAGCCGGTTGCCTTGCCGTATGCCACCATCTGCTCGAGGGATAAAACCGGCAGGCTAAATGGAACCAGTGGAAGGATCAGCAATGACAGGGAGGCCGCTATCGCCGGTTTGAGGAAGCGGTAGCGCTGAAAAAGAACCTGTTCTAACGCGAAGCCGCCGGCGGCAAACAGCGGGGTGTAGAGGCCCAGCGAATAGTAATGTTTACCTTGCAGCAGGATCAGGATTGCCAGCACCGCCAGGAAGGTATACCCCAGCGCCCGGTAGGGTTTTCCCGCTTTGAGAAAAAGCAGGAAAATCAGCCCGGCCAGCCATACGGCAAGGGCATGGAAATTCATCAGAAATTGCATCATTAGAAAATCGGTGATGTTGACATTTACCAACTGGGTTTCGTGCAGGGTGCGCATGTGGGTGATCACCGGCCAATTGTGGGCGTATTGCCAGATCAGGTTGGGTGTGGTGATTGCCAGTCCTGCCAGGGCGCCGTAGAGCAGGTAGCGGGAGCGGAAGAGGCCGCGCGCCGGCGTGAGGGCAAGGGCGATCACGAAACCCAGTGCCAGGAAGACGATCGAATACTTGTTGAGGAAGGCCACGCCCCAGAGAATGCCCAGGTGCAGCCAGTAGCGCGGGTGCTTGGTTTTCAGCATCCGCACCATAAAATAAGCGCTCAGCAGCCAGAAAAACTGGTTGAAGGAAACCGGCTGAAAGAGTACGTTGCTGCGCAGGAAGGCCGGGGAGAGCAGAAAGGCCAGTCCGGCGATCCACATGGCCCAGGTTCGGCCTCCGAATTCTCTTACCAGCAACCCGATCACCAGCAGCGAAGCCGCCCCGGCCAGGGCCGGCAGCAGCCGCACCCAGAAAACCCCGTCGCTGCCTGCCTGGTTGAGTATCAAGGCCAGCAGGCCGGTGAAGGGAGGCACCGATACGTAACCGAATGCGGGGTGATCGCCCATCGCCAGGTAGAGAAAGGCGTCACGGTGCAGCTCGTAATTGCCGCCGGCGAAGCCGTGTATCAGCAGTTTGATCAGCACCAGCATTGCCAGCACCATCCATTCCGGAGAAACCGTTTTCGAAATCATGATCGCCTCACGCTTAATCAGTCAACTTTTCGTTTGAGAATATATACGCGGATTTTCCGAAATGATCGCTAAATTGTCGCCAGCGGGTCCAGGAGCGGCATGAGCGGGAATTTGATGACGTAACCTGGCTATAAAGTTTTATATGCAATGGAGATACCGATGATCCGCCACCGGAAACAGACAATATGCAGCGATGATTTGTTCACCCGGGAGCAGGTACAGTCGATCGTCACCCTGCTAAATTGGGTGTGGCCGGATCCCCGTCGGGGGGTGGAGGAGTTGGTGGAGGACTTTATCCGCCGCAGCCGGCTGCCGGAGCGGGCGCCCAACGAACGGGTAGTGATTTGGGGAGAAGAGCGCCCGCTGGCTCTGGCCGATAGCTACGCTCGGCGCATCTTCACTGCAGATGGAGGGATGGAAGTGCAGGCGCTGAACAGCGTCTGTGTCGATCCGGCCTTCCGCGGGCTGGGCCTGGGCCGGGAGGCGGCGCTGGCCGCTTTTGCCCGCATCGGGCGGGGCGACTTTCCCCTGGCGCTGTTTCAGACCGGCGTTCCGCAGTTTTATGAAAAACTCGGCGCACGCCCGGTGAGTAACCGTTTTATCAATCGCCGCCATCCGGAAAATCCGCAGGCCAATCCCTGGTGGGAAGCAAACGTCATGATCTACCCCGGAAACGCACCCTGGCCGGATGGGGTGATCGATCTGAACGGAAACGGCTACTGAAATGCTCAATGCTCAACAGTAATTTACCATTGAGCATTGAGCATTAAGCATTGAGCATTATTTGGTTTTAAAATTCGTTGCAATCGGCAAAAAAAGTGTTTATTTTTGCTGCGTCAAATTGAGGGGCGATTAGCTCAGCTGGTTAGAGCGCTGTCTTCACACGGCAGAGGTCACTGGTTCGACTCCAGTATCGCCCACAAGCTGCTTTTTTCCTTCCGGCAACAATCTAATTCCCAGATCATAAATAAATGGCTCAAAACCGTTTAAGATTACCATTGCGGTACCATTAAACCTTCATCAGGGTGCGGGCATGGGCAGAACCATTGGGGCTATCTGCAATCAATGCGATCGTGAGTTTACTATTAACGAGGGCGGGGGATTTCATTTTGATCTGCTGCGCTGCGATCGCTGCGGACGGAGCATTGGTGTGCCACGTGAGGTGGTGCAAGCGCCGGAACAATATGCTGCCGCCTCCGGCTGGTTTGCCGGAGTTGCTGCATTCTGGAAGCGGGTGCGGCAGGCATTCGGTAGGTCGCCGCACGGAGACGCTGGTGCCGTTTCTGAAACAACTGACCGCGTAAGTCAGACCGTGCCAGCCGGCTCGCCGCAATGCGAATGCGGGGGATCTTTTATCCACGACGCCCCGCCGCGCTGCCCGTTCTGCGGCTCAGCCGACTATCGAAATAATCCCGATTTTGGGATGATTATGTATGATTAACGGGCAGCTCCGGCGCAGCCTGAATGCCGTCTTTCCGGATTAGGATGTTTTGGAGATCAACTCGTCGAATTCTTCCACTGCGATGGCCGGCAGCGTGGAAAAAGAGATCCCAAAGGTCTGCGAGATCAACACTGAGATACGCAGCACCTCTTCCATTGTCGGATAGTTCACGATCATGACCAGGTCATAAGCGCCCAATACTGCATAAATTGCGCGCACCTCTCCGCCGGTTTCCTGGATCATTTCTACCACATGGCGGGTGCGGTCCCTGGAAATTTCCTGTACAGAGTCGTGGGAATATTTCCCGAACATGATAAAGGTTGACATAACAGACTCCTTTGAAGCAAGTTGGTTTTTGACTGATACCGTTCATATATTTATACGGTACTACGAGCTGTCTTGATCCTCCTGCCGGAACCTGCTGGAAGCCGCCGCACGATCAGTCGTAGTTTGCATGTCACATCAATTGGGAGATGGTCGTATCCGTATGGGCTTAAAATTACATCCGGATGCGCCTACCTGCAAGCGGTTCTAAATTTAAGGAGGGGTAGAACGATGGGATGGTGGATTGCCGGCAGTGTGTTGCTGCTTGTCTCAGTTATCCTCCAAATTGTGCGTCATTTTCAGCAAAAAAAACTGGGCGTGATGCAGTCGACCGAAACCGCCACGGTCGCGATGCTGACATCGCTGGCGGATTCGATGAGCGAGGGAGTCGGAAAAGGCAACCTGCGATACAACACTGAAGTGAAGGGAAATGTGGTTTGCGATCAGCCGCTGACCTCGGAGCTGGCCGGGGTAAGCTGCGTTTATTATCGCATGTCAGTGCAGCGGCAGTTCGAGGAGCATTATACCGAACGCGATAGCAGCGGCCGTCCGGTGCAGAAAACCCGCCGGCGTACGGAAACCATTGCGTCTAATACCCGCTCAGTGCCGTTTCAGGTGGATGACGGCAGCGGGCGCATCACGGTTAATCCGGAAGATGCGGAGGTGATTGCCGAGAAGGTGCTATCGCGTTTTGAGCCGGGGGCAAATCCCGGACAGGGCACTTTCCGTCTGGGAAGTTTTTCTTTCGATTATTCACTGGCCGGGCGGGGTGCCAATACGCTCGGTTATTTGTTCGAGGAGTCGCTGATTCCGCTGGATGCCCCGCTTTACGTGCTGGGGGAGGCGGCGGACCCGAATGGGCGGCTGGAAATTCGCCGGCCGGAAGACGGCGGCAAGTTTATTGTCAGCGTGAAAAGCGAGGAAGAACTGCAGCGGCAGATGCGCTCGAAAATGCGTGGCCTGCTGATTGCCGCGCTGATCACCGGGGTGTTGGGGATTGTTCTCGTGCTGTTGGGGGCCCTGCGATAATCTCTCGGTTGGGTTTAACTTCCGAAAGTAATCGATTGTACAAAAAAGATTAAAAAGTGCTTCTTTAACGCTAAAAATTGTTGTAATTTTGTGCCGCAAAAATGGGGCTGTAGCTCAGATGGGAGAGCGCTGCGTTCGCAATGCAGAGGTCAGGGGTTCGATCCCCCTCAGCTCCACCAACTCGTAGAGCGAGAAGCGTAAAGCGACTCGCTCTTTTTTTTACCCGCCAGGGTGTTTGCAACCTGTCAAGGCTGAAATTGCACACAGATTCCGCAGATTGGACAGATTTTCACAGATGTCGTTCATGGGTTGATGCGTGAATGAGTTAATGGGTTTATTACGGAGGTAAAAAATCCATTCGCGTCTATTCGTGTCCATTTGTGGCAAAAAAAATCCGTGCCGATCCATGTTCATCCGTGGCAAAGTCGTTTGCCCCCCCTGCAAAATCCCTTCCGCATTGCATTGCCCTTCCGGGCTTGGTAAATTGCCATCCATTTTAAGAAATGATTCACAACAACTGCAAAGGGGAAGCGACATGACCCTGCAGGAAAAGATCAACGATTTTTTAGCTCAAGAGAAAATTGCTGTGGCCGGGGTAACCCGGAGTCGGCCAAACGAAGCGGCGAATGCGATTTACCGTAAACTGAAAGGTGCCGGCTATACGGTCTATGCCCTTAACCCCAACACTGAAACGGTGGAGGGAGATACCTGCTATCCCGATCTGGCCCATCTACCGGAGGCGGTGGACGGGGTAGTGGCGGTGACCGCACCGCAGCAAACTGAAAAACTGGTGCAGGATTGCGCTGCTGCCGGGGTGCGCCGGGTGTGGATGCATCGCGCCTTTGGGCCGGGCAGCGTCTCTGCGGCAGCGGTGACCTTCTGCCGGGAAAATCATATCACCCTGATTGCCGGCGCCTGCCCGATGATGTACCTGGCGCCGGTCGATATCGGTCACAAGTGCATCCGCTGGTTCCTGGGGGTGACCAATAAACTGCCGGACTAATGCGGTATTGTCAAGTTCTTGTTATTAATGCTCATACTGCGGGCTGTGTAATACGGAGAACTTTTGCATAGGGCAAGGCGCATGGGGCATGGTGACTTACAGTGCGGGTGTCGGATCATGCGCTTGTACATTACGGCGCCATGCCCCATGCCCCATGCGATAAAACTTTACACGGTGCTCAGTATGAGCGATTATGAATGCTATTATCGCGAAAGAGGTGCCCATGCTGACTTCCTTCTTCAATCCCCGCGGAGTGGCCGTGGTCGGTGCATCGCGGGATCCGCACAAGCTCGGATACGGAGTTATTCGAAACCTGGTTGAATATCGTTACAAGGGCAAGATTTATCCGGTGAATCCGGTGGCGAGCGAGATCCTCGACCATCCCTGCTATCCCACGGTGGGTGAGGTGCCCGATCCGGTGGATCTGGCGGTGATCGTGTTACCGGCCCACCGGGTCACTGAGGCCGTCGATGCCTGCGGCGAGCGGGGCATCCGCCATGTGATTGTGGTCAGCGGAGGTTTTCGGGAAACCGGCCCACAGGGCAAACAGCTCGAGGATGAACTGGCGCAAACCGCCAGAAAACATGGCATCCGCCTGCTTGGCCCCAACTGCATCGGCAGTATCGACACCCATACGCCGGTCAACACCACTTTTGTGGTAGGGATGCCCCATGAGGGCGATATTGGTTTCGTCTCTCAATCCGGGGCGATGGTCGCGGCGGTGATCGACTGGGCCCGCGCCGCCGGAGTGGGCTTTTCCCGTATCGTCAGCCTCGGCAATCAGATCGATGTGAATGTTACCGAGATGATCACTGCAATGGTCGATGATCCCCAGACCCGGGTGATCACTGCCTACATCGAGGGAATCGTCGATGGCCGGGCATTCCGCGAAGCGCTGGAAGCGGCGGCGCGGCATAAGCCGGTGGTGATCATCAAAGCCGGCCAGGGCAGCAGCGGCGCGAAAGCGGTGGCCTCCCATACCGGCGCGCTGGCCGGCAGTGCCGAGGTTTACAGCGCGGTGTTTGAGCATAGCGGCGCATTGCAGGCGGAGGATATGGAAACTTTATTTGATTGGGCCCGCGGTCTGGCCTGGCAGCCGCTGCCCAGAGGGAACCGGGTGGCGGTGCTGACCAATGCCGGCGGTCCGGGTATCCTGACCGTCGACGCATTGGAGGCGGCCGGGCTTTCGCTGGCGCAGTTGACCGACGAGACCCGCGAATATCTGCGCAAGCGCCTGCCTCCGGCCGCAAGCATCGCCAACCCGGTGGACGTGCTGGCCGGCTCCGGCCCGGGCATCTACGGCCTCGCGCTGGATGCCCTGCTCTCCGATCCCACTGTTGATGCTGCCCTGGTGATCCAGGCGCCGCAGGACTGGTTCCTGCCGGCCAGCCTGGCAGAGGTGGTGGGAGAAGTGGCGGCGGTGCATCACAAGCCGGTGCTGGCCTCGATTATGGGACTGGCTTCGGTGGACCAGGCCTCCCAGATCCTCCACCAGCGCCACATCCCCAATTTCGCCTTCCCGGAACGGGGCGCTTCCACCCTGGCAGCAATGCTGCACCGCCGGGAGTGGCTGGAAATTCCTCCAGAGGAACCGCCAGCAATGGATGGAGTTGATCGTGCTGCCGCGACGGCTGCCCTGGCCGGGGAGCGCTATTACGAGCTGATCGGCGCCTACCGCATTCCGGTCTGTCCTTCCCAACTGGCGACCAGCGCTGAAGAAGCGGCCGAAATGGCGGAAGCGGCCGGGTTCCCGGTGGTGCTCAAGCTAGTATCACCGGAACTGACCCATAAGACCGATGTCGGCGGTGTCAAGCTTGATCTCAAAGATAAAGCCACGGTGCGGGAAGCATTTGGACAGATTTACGCCGCTGCAAAAGCCGCCGCGCCGGATGCGACCATCCGCGGGGTGCTGGTGCAGCGAATGTTACGCGAAGGCCAGGAGGTGATCGTGGGTATGCGCCGCGATCCGCAGTTCGGCCCATTGATCCTGGTGGGCAGCGGTGGGGTGGAAGTAGAGCTGCTCCGGGATGTTGCTACCGGTATGGCCCCGCTCACCCGCCGCCAGGCGGAGCAGATGCTCGCCTCCACCCTGGCGGGCAAACGCCTTAACGGGCTGCGCGGCGCCCCCCCCGCCGACCGGGCAGCGGTGATCGACGCCATGCTGCGCCTTTCCCGGCTGGCCTGTGACTTTCCGGAAATCTCCGAACTGGAAATCAACCCGCTCTACGCCCTCCCGAAAGGGCAGGGGGCATTTGCGGTGGATGTGCGGGGAACGCGGGTAAAGACCTGATACTGGATACTGGATGTTTGCGCTGCGCGCGATGTTTGCCGGCTGCGCCGGCGATGTTTGTTCGCTTCGCTCACGATGTTTGCGCTGCGCGCGATATCTCTTTGCGGGCGTATCCGGGTGCTGTCATTGCGAGCCGCGCGGTTTGCGGCGCGGCAATCTCCGGCGTGCCGCTACCAATGTAACTGCAGATAGGGGCACCACGCAGGAGATTGCTTCGGCAGAAAACGCCTTACAATGACTGCTCAAAATAAGTTCTGATACGGCCGAACTGCCGCAGTAACTCGAATTATTGCAACCTTTTCCATGTATCGGTTGCCAACATCCGTGTCAATCCGTGTAATCCGTGGCTTATCAGTTTAACGCCGAAGGAACCGAGGAATATGATCTTACGAATTACGCTTATATTAACTGGCTTTGCCTGGATCGCCGGCTGCGGCCTTTCCGGATCGCTGCCGCAGTTTGATATCACGCCGGATAAGCGCAGCGACCGGGTGGAACTTCGGGAGGAAAAAGGCCGGCGGGTGATCGAGATCTTCAGCGAGAGCGGGATCGGCGCTGCCGAGGTCACCCTTCATTCCGGAAATTTCCGCGACGGCCTGAAGATCCGCCTGCACCTGCGCGGGCTGGAATCGTTTCAACTGATCACCGCCCAGCAGACCCTGAAACTGAGCGTTTCCAGCAGCCAAGCCGGGCAGGTCTCCCAGGAATTGCAGTCCGGCAGCGGCGTAACCCTTCACCGGGAGCGGTTGGATGAAGGAAGCATATTTTGGGTAGGGGTGCAGCAGAGCTCCGGAGCAGCCGGCGCGGCGGCCGGTTATTTTGAACTGACCATCCCGCCGATTTACTTTCCGGAAAATCCCCGCAGTTTTTCTTTTCGCTGGATCGATTTTTACCGCGAGTGAGAATCACCCTTCCCGATAAAATGCTTGTTTATTTCCTTGAGGCGGGATATGTTGGATTTGCATGGGGCATGGGCAAAACATAAATGCAGAATGCTGAGGATGGAATGCGGAATGTAAGGCAAACCTCAACATGAACGATAAAAAACATTCGCGAAAATTCGTGTTCATTCGTGGCTAAAAACAATCCTGGGAAACAATGCCGAACCGCGATTATAAAGCCGATGTGATCATCGCCGGGGGCGGACTGGCCGGACTGGCGACCGCTTTCGAGCTGCTTGACCGGGGCTTGCAGGTGCTGATCCTGGAGCGCGACAAGCCGGAAAAACTCGGCGGGCTGGCCAAAGAATCGTTTGGCGGGATATTGATGGTCGATACCCCCTTGCAGCGCAAGGCGGGGATCCGCGACACCCCGGCGCTGGCCCTGGCCGACTGGCACAGCTATGCCGAGTTCGAGCCTGGCGACGACTGGCCGCGGCAGTGGGCGGAGACCTACGTGCATACGTCCCGGGAGATGATTTACGACTGGCTGAGCGCCCGCAAGGTGCGCTTCCTGCCGGTGGTCAACTGGCCGGAGCGGGGGATGTATCGCCGCGGCAACTCCCTGCCGCGCTGGCATATCGCCTGGGGCACCGGTTTCGGGATCATCGAAGCCGTGCTGATGGGCCTGGAAAGACATCCCCGGCGGAAAAATCTTACCATTCACTATCATCATCGTGTAGAAGAGCTGATCCGCAGCAATGGCGCAGTGAGCGGCTGCGCCGGCCGACTGGAAGACAGCGGCGAGCCCTTTACCGCGAGCGGCACGGTGGTGGTCGCCGCCGGGGGCATCTGCGGAGGCGACCTTCGCAAAGTGCGCCAGCACTGGTTCCGGGAATGGGGCGATCCCCCGCCGGTGATCCTCAACGGTTCCCATATCTTTGCCGACGGCCTACTCCACGATCAGGTAGAAGCGATCGGCGGCAACCTGACCCATCTCGATAAACACTGGCATTATGCCGCCGGGATTCATTATCCCAATTCGCCGCGGCCCAACCACGGCCTTAGCCTGGTGCCGCCCCGTTCCGCCCTGTGGATGAACGCCCACGGCCAACGCATCGGCCCTCCTCCATTGGTGGGCTATACTGACACCCGCTATCTGGTGGAACAAATTTGCCGCCAGCCGGGACAGTTCTCCTGGCAGATCCTCAACTGGAAAATCGCCATCAAGGAACTGGCGGTTTCGGGCTGCGATTATATGACCGCCTTCCGGGAAAAAAAGAAGCTGCGCATGCTCAAAGAGCTGCTTTTCGGCAATAAGGAACTGGCCGGGCGGCTGATCCGGGAAGCGAAGGATATCGTGACGGCCGACAGCGTGCAGGAATTGGCGGCTAAAATGAATGCGCTGGAAACCGGCCACCGGGTAGATCCGGAACTGCTGGAGGCGGAGATCGCCTCTTATGATGCCGAGATCGCCCGCGGCCCGGCCTATTTTGTCGATGAACAGCTGCGCCGCTTGATGAATTTCCGTACGTATAGAGGCGATCGCCTGCGGCTGTGCAAATATCAAGCGATTAACGACTCGAACGCCCGGCCGCTGATTGCTATCCGTGAATTTATTCTTAGCCGCAAGAGCCTCGGCGGAATCCAGACCGACCTGCAGTGCCGGGTGCTGGACCGCCAGGGTGCACCGATTCCGGGGCTCTATGCTGTAGGCGAGGCGGCCGGATTCGGCGGCGGGGGGATCCATGGGCGCCGCTCCCTGGAAGGCAGCTTCCTGGGCAGTTGTGTGCTCACCGGCCGGCGGGCGGCCCGGGCGATTGCAGGATAAGTTCAATATCCTGTTGATTTTTCAGCCCACGAAACACGCGAAATAAACTAAACTGCTTAGGGTGTTTTGTGTGTTTCGTGGGCTGAATGGTTACCGGATTTATAGATATTATTCGATTCCAGGAGGCAAGTTATGAGCGGAACAGAAAAACCGCAGCAAGCTAACAAGGCAAAATCAGCGAAAAGCGTCAAGCAAACCGGTGCCTGGCTGTGCGTGCATGCCCTGGAACAATTGCCGGTCCGCCATACCTTCGGTATCCCCGGGGTACAGAATACCGAGATCTATGACGAGCTGAACAAATCGAAAAAGATCGAGCCCATCCTGGTGATCCATGAAGGAGGGGGCGCCTTCATGGCCGATGCCATCAGCCGCACCAGCGGCGATGTCGGCACCCTGGTGGTAGTGCCTTCCGCCGGCATCACCCATGCCATGAGCGGCATCGGGGAAGCGTTCCTCGACGGCATCCCGATGCTGATCATCTCCGGCGGCATCCGCCGCGATACCGGCAAGTTTTACCAATTGCACCAGTGGGATCAGCATAAATTCCTGGCGAACGCGACCAAAAAGACCTACCTGATCAGTGAGCACCGCCAGATCGTGCCCACGATTTTTGAAGCCTACCGCATCGCTACCTCCGGGGAACCGGGACCGGTATTTATCGAGATCCCGGTCGATATCCAGCTCTTCAAAGGCGATGCCGGGGTGTTGCCGTCGTTTCAGGAAGCGGAATTGACCGCGATGTTCGACGAAGAGGAGATCGACCAGGCCCTGGCGCTGCTGCGCGCCGCCAAAAAACCGGCGTTGTTCCTGGGATGGGGCTGCCGGGAAGCCACGGCAGCGGCGGTGGCGCTGGCGGAACTTCTGGAGGCGCCGGTGGCAACCACCCTGCAGGGACTCAGCGTCTTTCCGGCCAATCATCCCCTGCATGCCGGGATGGGGTTCGGCCCCAGTGCGGTGCCGGCAGCGGAGAACGCTTTCAAGGATTGCGACTGCCTCCTGGCAGCCGGGGTGCGCTTTGCCGAGATCCCTACCGGCAGTTACGGGGTGACGGTGCCGGAGAACCTGATCCATATCGATATCAACCCGGAAGTATTTCACAAGAATTATCCCGCCAAAGTAGCCGTCGAAGGTGATGCCGCCGAGGTGCTGGAGGCGCTGGTGAACGGCCTGAAAAACAGCAGCCACCATGCTTCCCGGTCAGGTGATCAACTTCGCAAACAGATCCGCGATGATAAAGCTAAATATCTCAACGAGTGGAAAAAACACCGCACCAAACGGGTCAATCCGGCGTTGTTCTTCGAATCCCTGCGCCGCCACCTCCCGGAGGATGCGATCACGGTGGTCGACGACGGTAATCACACATTTCTGGCTGCGGAGCTGTTCCCGGTATATCAATCAAAAACGTTTATCTCACCCACCGATTTTAACTGCATGGGCTATTGCGTGCCGGGCGCAATCGGCGCCAAGCTGGTCAATCCGCAAAAGACCGTGATCGGGATCGTGGGCGACGGGGCGTTTTTGATGACCTGTATGGAGATCATCACCGCTTCGAGCCATAATCTCGGGGTGGTCTATTTCGTGTTCCACGACGGAGAGCTTTCCCAGATCTCCCAGGGGCAGGAAATACCCTATAACCGTAAAGTTTGCACTGTGCTTGGCGATTTCCAATTGTCCGGCGTGGCCCAGGCCACCGGGGCGGCTTTCCTGGAGATCCGCGAGAATCCGGAGATCGACTCGATCATCCCCAGCGCCCTGCAGATCGCTGCCAAGGGCCAGCCGGTGATTGTCGACGTGCATATCGACTACAGCAAGCGCACCCGCTTTACCAAAGGGGTGGTGGATACGGTGATGAAGCGCTTCTCCCTGGGCGACAAGTTCCGCTTTGTGGGACGGGCGATTGTGAGGAAAGTGACGGGCTAGATGCATGGGGCAAGGGGCATGGCGCAAAAGACAATGCTAAAAAGCCTTGCGAATAATTTTGATTTGTAATATTACCATAATTTTGATGATAATGTCTAAATATCGCTTGACAAAATCCCCTTCGCCATTACAATGCCCCATGCCCCATGCCCCATGCCCCATGCCCCATGCCCTCCGCATTTTTTCAAAAACCTCCCCAATTGTAACACAACGGTAACATTGGTTTGCTAAATTCCGATCGGTAGCCAGGGTGTTGAGGCATCGGGCGAAAATCGGTTTCGGCTGCACTGTCATGCCCATCAACTCATACACCCATCTACCCATCAACAAATTAAGTAACCGTCTGTCAGTCTAAAAGATCGGTGAAATCATGAACGAGCAACCGCAAGACCCTCCGAATGACACCCTCTACCTCTGCGTCTTTGGCGCCCTCGATGATCAATTCTCGGACAATCTCCAGAAGCAGCTCGACGGGCTGTTCCGGGAAAATTTCGACGAGGTTGTATTCAACCTGTCCAACGTGACTGCCTTCAAGGACGCCTCGATGCGCTATTTCATCGAATTCTGTCGCAAGGTGCGTGAAAAAGGCAAAAACGTGCGCGTCGACGGCTGCAACGATTATATCCTGCGCCTGTTCCGCCGGCTGAAGCTGGATATCTCGGTGCAGTAGTTTTTTTCTGAAAAGATTGTCCACGGATTAACACGGATTGTTCTGAACTATTCTTTGCATGGGATAAAATTGAACTTTTTTATCTTACGCGAAGACGCCAAGTCCGCAAAGATGATTTCAATAATGTAAACACTTTGCGTTCTTTGCGGCTTTGCGTGGAAATTAAGGTTTGTAACTGTGTGCATTGTACTCAGTGAAAATCCGTGAAAATCCGTGGACCATAAAAGCGCATGCCATTTTATCAAACCATTTCATCCTCACATCAAACAGAATTTTCTTTTATCAAAAAAGGCACGGATCACTTTTTCCGCCCGATTATGTTTATACAATAGGGGAACGGATGCTGCGGTTGGTTGGATGGATGGTTGATGGGAAAACAAGTCGGAAACCCATTAACCCATACACCCATCAACCCATTAACGCAAATCCGGCGATTATTATTGGAATCGGAAAGACTAAATGTTATAATTGAAACTTTCTTGGGTAAAAAGGATTTCTGACAAATGAATGAACCATTGAAAATCGGTATTATCGGGCTGGGGAAGATGGGCGGCATTCGCGCGGCAACGGTGCGGCAGCATGACGACACGGTGCTGATTTCCGGCACCGATCCCAATCCGCCGAAAAAAGGGTTTAACGATATGAAAATCCTCCCGGATTACCGGGCGGTGATCGAGTCCGGGGTCGATGCGGTGTTTGTCTGCACGCCCAACCGTTTTATTCCCGAGGTGGTGATCGCCGCCCTGGATGCCGGCAAGCATGTGTTCTGCGAAAAACCCCCTGGCCGCAATATGGCGGATATCGAGCGCATCATGGCGGCGGAAAAACGTAATCCCGGCCTGGTGTTGAAGGTGGGATTCAATCACCGCTATCACTACGGCATCATGGAGGCGAAGAAGATCGTTGATAGCGGTAAGTATGGTAAAATTTTGTGGATGCGCGGGGTCTACGGCAAGGCGGAAGGCTCCGGCAAGCCCGGCGAATGGCGTAACAGCCCGGCGCTGGCCGGGGGCGGCATCCTGTTCGACCAGGGCATTCACATGCTCGATCTCTTCCGTCATTTCAATGGCGAGTTTAATGAGATCAAGAGCATGTGCACTACCGCTTTCTGGGATTTCCCGCTGGAAGACAATGCCTTCGCCCTGCTGCGCGATGAAAATGGGCGCATCGCTATGCTGCACAGCTCGTTCACTCAATGGAAGCACCGCTTTACTCTGGAAATCTTTATGGAGGACGGTTACGTGATTGTCGACGGCATGCCCTCTTCCACCCGCAGCTACCGCGACGAGTGGATCATCGAAGGCCGCAAGCATACCGGCTTCGCGATCGGCAATCCTCCGGAGCAGGCCACCTTCTGCAATACCGACCCCTCCTGGGAAAAGGAGCTGGAGGAGTTCGTCGATTGCATCCGCCACGATCGGCCGGTGCAGAACGGCACCTCGCGCGATGCCTACGAAACCATGCGCCTGGTCTTCGGGATCTACGATGCCGATGAGAGTTTCCGCGAGCGCGCCGCTGCCGTGTTACGTGAAGCATAAGGAGCTTTAATGAAAAATAGTACCCCAATCGCGGTTACCTCCCGTTCTTTTTCCCTTCACCCGGTGCTGCGGGAGGAATTGCTGGACCGCTACGATAATGTTCGCTTCAATGATGAGGGGCTGGCCCTGAAAGGCGAAGCCCTGATCGATTTTGCCCGCGGGCGGCGCAAGCTGATCACTGCCCTGGAGCGGATCGATGAGACGTTTCTGGCTGCCCTGCCGGAACTGGAGGTGGTCAGCAAATACGGCGTGGGTACCGATATGCTCGACAAGGCGGCGCTGATCCGCCATGGCATCCGCCTGGGCTGGACCGGCGGGGTCAACAAGCGCTCGGTGACCGAACTGGCCCTGTCTTTTATGATTTCGCTGCTGCACCTGGTGCCCCAGACCAGCCTGGAGGTGCGCGAAGGGGGATGGAAGAATCGCAAGGGACGGCAATTATCCGGGCGCACCGTCGGCATTGTCGGCTGCGGAAATATCGGCAAGGACTTGACGCCGATCCTGCGTGCGTTCGGCTGCACGGTGCTGGCGCATGATATCCTGGATTTTCCGGAGTTTTACGCCGCCCACCAGGTGACCCCGCTGGGACTTGAAGCATTGCTGCGCCGCGCCGATGTGGTCACGCTGCATCTGCCGCTCGACGACAGCACCCGCAACATCCTCAGCGCCGAACGTCTGGCGCTGCTTAAGCCGGAGGCGGTGCTGATCAATACCGCCCGGGGAGGATTGGTGGATGAAGCGGCGCTGAAGCGTATGCTGATCGAAGGCCGGCTTTCCGCCGCCGGTTTTGACGTTTTTGCTACCGAACCGCCGGAAGATCTGGATTTGCTGCAACTGCCCAATTTCCTTGCTACCCCGCATATCGGCGGCAGCTCGGAAGAGGCTATCCTGGCGATGGGCCGTGCCGCCATCCGGGGTTTAGACGAAAATGCCATTCCCACCGCCGACTATCCCCCGGCGGGATAGACGGATAGGAATGTTCAGCGAGTTGTTTACGATAAATCAAGCTTTTCAAGTGGTAGTAGCAGTGGCAGTGACAGGAAGTTGACTGCCACTGCCACTGCCACTCATCAAGGAGCCAGGATAATGATTGAAAAAAGAGATTTTCCCACTATGATAGACGCCGCCCATGCCCTGGCCGACGAACTGGCCGCTGCGCTCCGGGAAGGCATCGAAACCTGGGGTCGGGGGCTGTTGGCGGTTTCCGGGGGGCGTACCCCGCGCCATGTGTTCGAACGGCTGCGGGAACTGGAAGTGGATTGGTCGAAAGTGACGGTGACGCTGATCGACGAACGCTGGGTGGCGCCGGATCATCCCGAGAGCAATGAGTTGCTGGTGCGCACTCATCTGCTGCAAGGAGCTGCCGTTGCAGCGGAATTTGTGCCGCTCTATGGCGGAGAAGATACGCCTCAGACCGGGCAGGCCGCCTGCGAAGCACGGATGCAGACGCTGCAATTGCCCTTTGATGCGGTTTATCTCGGGATGGGAGACGACGGCCATATTGCCTCGCTCTTTCCAGGCGATCCGGCGGTAGAAGTGCGTGCGGGCCGTTGCGTGGCAGTGGCGCCGAGCGGCTCCCGCCTGCCGCGGATGAGCCTTACCGCCCCGACGCTGCTCGAAGCCGGCAAGGTATTTTTGCTGTTCAATGGCGCGGATAAGCATGCCAAATACGCCGCCGCCCGCCAGCCCGGTTCGCCCGCCGAAATTCCCTTGCGCCTGGTGCTCGCGCAGAACCGTACTCCGGTTATCGTGCTCAGCGCACCTTGACGTCGGGGTTCCGGTAATTGATAACGCTTGCTTGGGGCAAGGCGCATGGGGCAAGGGGCATGGCGCCGTAATGTAAAAGCGCATGTTCCGATACCAGCACTGTAATACACCATGCCCCATGCATCAACAACTAACAACTGACAACTGACAACTGAAAACTGACAACTAAGGAGAATTTCCATGCGCAAAAACACACTCAAAGAAATCTGGGCCCGCGGCGAGGCGGTGATCAACGGCTGGTGCTCCATTCCCAGCTCTTTTTCCGCCGAGATCATGGCCCACCAGGGCTTCGATTCGATCACCATCGACACCCAGCACGGGCTGGTGGAATACCAGACGGCGGTGACCATGCTGCAGGCGATCTCCACCACGCCGGTGATCCCGCTGATCCGGGTGCCCTGGAACGAGCCGGGACGGCTGATGAAGATGCTCGATGCCGGGGCCTACGGGGTGATCTGCCCGATGATCAACACCCCGGAAGATGCGGAAGCGCTGGTGGGGGCCTGCAAGTATCCCCCCCGCGGATACCGCAGCTTCGGGCCCATCCGCGCCAAATATTACGGTGGGGGCAGCAGCCACGGCGGCGGCGACTATCACCAGTTTGCCGATGAGGAGACTCTGGTAATTCCCCAGATCGAAACCCGCGAGGCGATCAAAAATCTCGATGCGATCCTGGAAGTGCCGGGAATCGGGGCAATCTATATTGGTCCCTCGGACCTCTCCATGGCCCTGGGCAAGGAGCCGCGCAAAGGGCAGAGCGATCCGGAAGTCGTGGAAGCGCGGCAGCATATCCTGGCCACTGCCAAACGCCACGGCATCCCGGCCGGGATTCACACCAATTCTACCGCTGTATCGGTCGCTATGATAAAGGAAGGTTTCCAGTTTGTCTCGATCCAGAGCGATGACCGTTTCCTGATGGCCAAAGCGAAAGAAGAAGTAGCGGCGGTGCGGGAAGGGATTAAATAGCAAAGGGCAAAGGGCAAAGGGCAAAGGGCAAAGGGCAAAGGGCAAAGGGCAAAGGGCAAAGGGCAAAGGGCAAAGGGCAAAGGGCAAAGGGCAAAGGGCAAAGGGCAAAGGGCTAAGAAAATTCAGAGAAGTATTGCTGTCAAGTGTTTTATTATCAATCTTTCTCCGCCCTCCGCCCTCCGCCCTCCGCCCTCCGCCCTCCGCAAATCAGTTAAAAAAACCACAGAAAGAACACATCCATGACATTCCCAGACAACAAATTCAGTAATGCCGGCAGTTATGCCCGGGCTTATTTTGAAAAATTTCAGGATGCAGTGGAGACGATCGATTGGGAGAAGCTGCAGCAGGCGGCGGATATCCTGACTAAGGTCTACCGTGACGGAGGGATGGTCTACTCCTGCGGCAACGGGGGATCGGCGGCGATCGCCAATCACCTGGTGTGCGACCACTGCAAACTGGTGCAGACCGACACACAACTGACCCCGCGGGTGGTATCGCTCAGCGCTACGGTGGAGATCATCACCGCCATCGGCAATGATATTTCCTATGACGAGATCTTCCTCTATCAGCTCCGTTCCCTGGCCCGCCCCGGCGATGCGCTGATCACCATCAGCTCTTCCGGCGATTCGGAAAACATCGTGCGCGCTGCCAAGTGGGCGAAGGAGAACGGCCTGTCGGTGATCTCCATGACCGGCTTCTCGGGCGGGCGCTCGGCAAAGATCGCCGACGTCAACCTGCACGTCACCGCCGACAATTACGGGGTGATCGAGGACGCCCACCAGTCATTGATGCACATCCTGGCCCAGTACGTGCGCCAGGCGCATATGGATGAGGCGGTGATTAAGCAGCGGAAGTTCTGATATCTTTTGCTGAGGGCTGAGGGCTGAGGGCTGAGGGCAAAAAATAAACCTCAGCTTGCATCTGGTTACAAGAACAATTTTTTTTCTTCGCTCTTCGCTCTTCGCTCTTCGCTCTTCGCTCTTCGCTCTTCGCTCTTCGCTCTTCGCTCAAAATCCCGGATTCACCAGCGAACCTTTATCCACCGGCGCGCCGGTCAGCACTGCTAGTACATTTTTGACCGAATCCATCCCCATATTTTTGGCTGAATTATCCGAGACCCCGCCCACGTGGGTAGTAAAAATGATATTGTCGAGCTTGAACAGCGGATGATCCACTGCCGGGGGCTCGTTTTCGAATACATCCAGCGCCGCGCCGCGGATGCGCCGTTCCTGCAAGGCCTGGAAAAGATCGCCTTCGTTGACAATCCCGCCCCGCGAGGTGTTGATGATCAGCACCCCCGGCTTCATCTGGTCGATGGTCTCGCGGTTGATCAGGTTACGGGTTGCCGCGTTCAGCGGGCAGTGCAGGCTGATGATGTCCGCTTCGGGGAATATCGCCGCGGCATGATCGACCTTGCGGATGTAACCGGGCAGTTTCTCCGCAGTGCGGGAGGGATGGTACACCAGCACCTGCATCCGGAACGGTGCAACCAGCTCTGTCAGCCGCCGCCCGCTGTTGCCGAAGCCGATGATCCCCAGGGTCTTTCCGAACAACTCCAGCCCGTCGAAATTTTTCTTGTCGAACACCCCATTGCGAATGCGTTGATCCTGCTGAGGAATTTTCCGCGCCAGCGCCAGGATCAGAGCCAGAGTATGTTCGGCCAGCGATTCGAAGTTCGCCCGCGGGGTGTAAAGCACCGGGATGCCCCGCTCACTGGCGGCGGCGATGTCGATATTGTCGGTGCCGACCCCGTGCTTGCAAACTACCTGCAGGCTTTCCGCCGCATCCAGCACTTCTGCAGTAATCTTCCCCTGGCGCACGATGATCCCGTGGGGGTTGAAGGCTTTGAACTTCCGGGCGAGGTCCTCCGGGGAGTCTTTGGGATCGCCCACCTCAAACACGCAATCGTTTTCCCGCAAAAACTGCTGCGCTTCCTTCGCGATTCCCGAGCCGGTGATGAAAATGCGGTACCGCATGTAATACTCCTCATGTATTAGATTATTGATGTGATGCTGTTTTTGTTAATGGGTTAATGGGTTAATGGGTAAAAACGGACGTAGGGTAGGGTCGCGACCCTGCCCTACATGCGCTTCCTCAAATTGCCCATCAACCCATCCACCCATTAACCGCAAAAATAACATCAAATTCAACATTTTTGTTATCCGGCCGCACATTTAACTGCGGCTTGTGTGTTTGTCCTGCGGTGATTATCTTGCATCCGGATTCATGGGAGTTTGCAACTGATGGGACATCATCTCGAAGCGTTCATCGCCCGGCTGGAAGTTCTACAGGAGGGCCTGAAATATCCCGGCGCCGCGCCGGTGATCCCGCTGGCGCAAGGATTCGGCTTGCTACCGCTTACCGACGCGCTGGAAAAAGCCCTGGGAGATGGGGGAGTCTCCGAAAATCCCTATGCGGAATTCTGGCGGCTGAGTGCCCCGCTGGCCGGGCTAGGGAAGGAAATCTCAGAAGCCGGCAGGGTCGCCTATGTCGAGACCGATTACTTCGGGGGTAGCGGTAACCAGGCGGCGATACTCTGGGAGGCTGGGGAGGTGATCGGGCCGCCTTACCAGGCACGGATCGGTGCGATCAACCAGGTGCTGGCCCGAATGGGCATCGATAAAGGTGATGCTACCGATCGCTTCGAGGCACTGGGGCTCGACCGTTTTCGCAGTAATGCGGAGTGGATTGAATCAGCGCAGGAAAGTGTTCCGGATGTTTCCCCGGAAGTGGAGCAGATCGCTGCCGTCGCTCCTGAAACCCCGGCAAAAAATCCCATCCTTCCGCCCACTTACTGGATGGGGGCCATCATTGCCATGCTGGCACTGCACTATTTTCTACCGGTCATCGAAATGATCGACGTTCCCTGGAATTGGGTTGGGATTTTCCCGATCCTCGCCGGGCTGATGCTGAATTTGTCGGCAGACCGGGCGTTCAAAGTAGCCAGGACCACCGTAAAGCCGTTTCAAACCTCGACCGCACTGGTGACCGGCGGGGTGTTCCGCATCAGCCGGCATCCGATGTATCTCGGGATGGCGCTGAGCCTGCTGGGGCTGGCGCTGCTGCTCGGCTCCCTTTTTCCTTTCCTGGTGGTACTCGTTTTCTCCCTGATTATGGAATACGTCTTTATTCGTACAGAAGAAAAAATGCTGCGGGAAACTTTTGGGGAAGCGTATGCGGCTTATGCGGATCGGGTTCGTAAATGGATTTAATAAAACATCATATCTTTGCCATGATCCTCAGGTGCTTATCATGAATAAATACGCACTGATTATCGGGAACTCCAGCGGCATCGGCCTGGGGATTACGGAGGCGCTGCTCCGTTTAGGATGGCGCGCCGAGGGCATCTCCCGCAGCCAATCTCCGCTGGAAGAAGCACGCTACCGCCATGTTCAAGCCGGGGTGCAGGAAGAGCGTTTATCGGGCTTTCCAGCCTGGCGGATGAGATGATCTCAGCAGAGGCGCCCAGTTACCATGCGGCGAAGGCCGGCTTTTCCAATTATCTCGAAGGACTTGCCCTCGCCCTGAAGCCGAGCGGGGTGCGGGTCACCAATCTGCGTTTCGGGTTCGTCGACACCAAAATGGCCAAAGGGCTGTGAAATCTGTGTGCAATCTATTAACTGTTCAGGAGAATCATGCCAACCTTATCCCGCTGGTTTATCAAGACCGGGCTGGTTTATTTTGTTGCCTCGTTATTGCTGAGCCTGCTGCAAAAAATGGGCGCGGCGGGGGAGATCTGGTCTGGGCTGAGCGCCTTCACCCCGCTGTTCTATCACTGGCTGATGCTGGGGTGGATCACCCAGATCATCATCGGGGTATCCTGGTGGATGTTTCCCCGCCGCGACCGCGAACAGCCCCGGGGCAGCGAACGAATGGGGTGGGTGATCTATGGCGCGCTCAACGGCGGACTGCTGCTGCGGGCGCTCTCGGAACCGTTCGTGGTGCGCGGCACCGATCCGCTGCTGAGCGGGCTGGCGCTGCTGGCCGCCCTTGCCCAGTGGCTCGCAGGAGCACTCTACGTGGCCCAGATCTGGCCGCGGGTGAAGCTGAAGTAGGGGAGAGAAGCGATGCCAAAACTGTCGGTTTACTTCATTCGCGCGGCGCTGCTTTATCTCCTGGCCGGATTTACCCTGGGAGCGCTGCTGCTGACCCAGAAAGGCCTGCCCTTCGCCGTAGAAATATGGCTGCTGCGGCCGCTGCATATCGAAGTGGTGATCTTCGGCTGGATCTTGCAACTGGTGATGGGAGTGGCCTTTTGGATGATGCCGCGTTTTGCGGAAGCGCCCTTCCGGGGTGATGAGCGCCCGGCCTGGCTGGCGTTCATCTGCCTCAATCTCGGCATCTGGTTAAACCTGATCAGCTTCCTGATATATGATGCCGCACTACTCGGACTCGCCGGCCGTGCTTTGGAGGTGTTGGCAATTGTATTGTTTGCCCGCCACCTCTGGCCGCGTATCAAACCCTTCGCCGATAAACTGGCGGCAAAGGGCCGGGAATGATCCAGAAATTTTCCACATTCAGGATAAGAAGCGAATCCTCTTGTGCGATTAACAAATTAACGAGGTCTCCATGAACCCCAAAACTCTGGTTGAAAAATGGGTTGCAGCATTCAACAGCGCCGATGCCGATGCATTGGCGGAGTATTACGCCGAAGATGCGGTCAACCACCAGGTGGCGGAAGCGCCGGTGCGGGGCCGGGAAGCAATCCGGGAGATGTTCCGGCGGGAGTTCGCCCGGGCGGAGATGACCTGCATCATCGAGAATCTGTTTGAAGACGGCGAATGGGCCATCCTGGAATGGAAAGACCCGCTCGGGCTCCGGGGGTGCGGATTTTTTCAGGTTCGGGAGCATAAAATCATTTTTCAACGGGGATACTGGGATAAATTGTCGTTTTTGAGAATGCATGGTTTACCGATTCCCAATCAGTAACCAATAGGTGAATGTGACCAATAGGTGAATGTGACCGGAGATTTACGGCAAAGAGCGCACCGCCCGCACATAGCTGCGGCTTTTGGCGTCGTAATAGCCGCAATAGCCTTCATTGAGGAACACCCGCCAGGCGGAACCGTCCGGATAAAGGTCGGAAGTCCAGATCCAGACTTGTTTTGGATCGAATAGCGGATCGATATATAATTCATTCTCGAATTTGGCCGCTGCCAGAAGCGACATTGCCTCCTCTAATGTGGGCAGCCGCCAATTGCTATGACCAGCAAATCTTTCTTGATTTAGATAGTCGATCATATTGGCGGCCTGGGCATGGGGAATGTGGATCTTCGAACCTGAGCGCATCCACATCAGACCGGTGGTGGCGTCGATGACCGCGAGACCATCTGCTGTCAGTTGATATTGATGGATGATGCCTTTTCCTGCTTTGTGCTTGTGAAAGTCATAAAATCCCATGTCAACGATCATTGTGCGGGCGGCATCGACCGAAAGTGTATCGGGTGCGGCGCGCAACTGCACCGGCTGCGGCGTTTCGCCGGTGCAACTGAGTAGTAGGCAGAGGAAGACCGCCGCGATTGCAGATATGGATTGATTACCTGGCATCGTTTTCTTACCTGGTTTGTTAAACAATGGGGCGAAACGACATCTGATGGCCTAAAATAAATCACATTCGCCAAAAATGACAGCGCTAAAATAATTTCGCTCCTGCTGCCGCCCTTCAACCTCCTCACGTGGCGCTTATTGGGCCACTTATGGTTTGCTAATTTGAGTGTCTTCTCCTTTTTAGCGACACTATGCATCCGATCTACTGAGCTATGTCATCTTGTTACAGATACAAATAGTCTGGTATGACCCGTAGTCTGGGTCATACCAGACTATTTCACCAGTAACATCTTTCGGGCTGCTATGGAAGATCCGGCGCGCAGCCGGTAGAGGTAAACGCCGGATGCCACCGGCTCACCTTTTTCATTCCTCCCATCCCAAACCAGCGAGTGGGTTCCTGCCGATTGTCTGCCTGCAGCCAGGGTGCGGATCTCGCGCCCGCCACTGTCGAAAATCTTCAGTGAAATTTTAACGACTTGCGCCAAATCATAGCGAATGGTGGTGGATGGATTGTAAAAGAAACCGGATTTGCCCAGGAAGATATCGGTCAGGTACAACGTCAACAGCAGCGTCAGCAGGGCCAGCAGCTTATTGGCGGTGCGATTGCCTTTTTTGACCGTCAACAGAACTGCAGTCAGGAAGGCGCCCTGGAGGGAGGCGCAGGCGTAGAAGATGGACCAGGGGGTGAGTTGAATGGGCGTCATGGGATTCTATACCCTAAAAGCACCGAAAATGTTTTAAAAAATTTACCGGCGGGGAATATTCATTTTGGTAAAAATTATTTTTCCCTGAAGTCCTCATATTCAATCAACTCCCCATCCTCATCCCATTCATAAACCACTTCCAGTCCATTGGGGCCAAAGAGTTCTGTCCGGAGTTTTTTGCCATCCATGAAAAATGATCTCTGCACCACCTGATCATTCTCATCATATTTTTGATACCAGGCACTTGCCAGGTACCCATGATCGTAGAAAAGACCGTCAATGAATTCGATATGGGACATGGAGTCGGGATGGAATGTCATGGTAATCTCCTGATGCCAATTCTTTTGCCGAATTAAGTTTTATCACTCTCACTATAAGTTGTATTTCGCTATCACCCCCACCTCTATTCAGAGGTGGGGGGAATCTGCTATTTTTTGTGATGCGGTTAATCCTATCGCTTGCGCTTACTGATGTTGGCCCGGTCCAATCGTGAGATAATATGTTACATCGCTGACTCCGAACGGTTCCGGAAACTCGGCATAAATATGCAGGGTGTGCTCGCCGGCGGACAGGGGGGCGAGCATGATGAAGTGCCCGTCACTCACCGCCGGGTAATAGTTACCTGCGGGCGCGTTGAAGCCGAAAAGTTCAAGTACGTTCCCATCGGGCAGGGTGTAATCGAAAAGCCCGGGGGACTGCACCCGGAATGCGTCGATATTCCCAACGGCCGCGCCATCGATCTCAAACATGATGTTTTGAGTTGCCTCCACGGCTGCGGCCGCGGCGGCTCTCAGCTCGTTTTCATCTTCCGGGTCGCCGAGAGCCGGTGCAAAGAACCATCCGGCCACATCGATGAAAAGCATCTTGCCGGATGGTATCCATGCCGTCCGTACGGCAGTACCGCCGAAGGTGCGTGCCAGGAACCAGACCGAACCGCTTTGTCCGGCTGCGACAAATTCTCCGGTCTCGTCCAGCACCGGACTCGATGCCGCTGGAATGGCCCACAGCCACTGCCAGTATGCGACCGACCACTCGCCGTAGGATTGGCCATGGGGGCGTGCCTGGGGTGGAATGACCGCAGGATGCGGCGTGCCGCCGTTCACCTTAGCGAAAGACTGGGCAGCCGGTTCGAATGATGTCACGGCATCCTCACCGGCGCACCCCGCCAGGAGTAGTCCGACGGTTATGAACAATACAGGTAGTGTAAATTTCTTCATGAATCTCTCCTTTGTTTTATGGGTAGCGGTAGAAACTCAATCCAAAATGGTTGTCGCCTATAATTGCTGTACCAAAAATTTTATCGATGGTAGAAGGGGGCATGAGTACAGGGGGAAAACGGACTTTAGCCCCAGCAATCTATCACCCTATATGTTTAATGACCGCTCTACGATATGCTTATGAAAATTACGCAATATTCGATTTAAAATAAAGAATAATTTCACAATCCAGAATGTCATCCCGGAACAGTTTTTCATTACCATCCAGGCAGGATGAATTTTTTGGTGAGAAGATGACCCTGCAGATTTTATCCGTCCTATTTCTGACACTATGTTAAAATGTCGGAAAATGTGTTTTTTATCATACTGATGTCTATAAAAGTATAACCATGTGTTTTTTGGTATGGCTATTCTTTGTGACCACAAACCGCTGTAAATATGGAAAATAAAGGATTGATTCCGGCGTTGGTACCAAACTTGTGATAACAGCGATAGGAACCGAAACAAAAGAATGTTTAACCGGCAAAACCGACAGGCGG
>JACKAP010000009.1 GCA_020635015.1 Calditrichia bacterium
TGTTTTTTCATCACCACCAACCTGATCGGCACCCGGGACTATCTCTGGACCGAGCAGGTAACCCTGCTGCTGGAGCGCACCGCCCGCCCGCAGGTGGTGCTGGACCTCGACGGGCAGCCGCAGACATTTTCCTTACAGACCGCCCAGCAGAAGGAGCAAGCCTCACAAAGCATCCGCAAGCGTTTGAAAATGCTTCCCTCCGGAGAGCTGTCGACGGTGATGGGGCAGCTCAAGACCCAGTTGGATGATGTGTCCCTGACCGTGGGGCGGGATGAAGAAGAACGCTACCTGTTCATGAATTGGGAAGAAGTGCGCGGTATGATCGAAGGAGGCCAATTGATCGGCGCCCATACCCACAACCACCCCATGCTGGCCACCCTCACCGAGGCGGAGAGCCGCAGTGAGCTGCTGCTGTGCAAGGAAGCCATCGAGCGCGAGACCGGCCGGCCTTGCCTGACCCTCAGCTATCCCAACGGGGAGCGGGAAAATTATAACCAGATGAACATCCGTCATCTGAAGGAACTGGGCTTTAAGTGCGCCTTCACCCAGGTGCCGCTCTACAACGATCCCCAAACCGACCGCTACCAGTTGCACCGGGTCAACATCAGCCTGAAGATGTCGCTGCCGATCTTCGAGGCGGCGCTTTGCGGGGTGGTGTGAGCGGATGCAGGCTCGTCAATGGCACGCAGATTTACACGGATTTGACAAATCTTCGCTGATTTATATGGATGACTTTTGAAAGGCTCGATGAGTCGCCTGACAAATATCCATTGGATTCTGCAAATAAATGCTTATATTAAGCTCCCGGAATTTAAACGGGATTTGTATGTCTATTCAGCAGCATCGAGCAAGCCTGGTATTAGAAGATGGAAGCGTTTATCCCGGCACCTCCTTTGGCGCCGGCCAATCCACCGCCGGTGAGGTGGTGTTTAACACCGGCATGGTCGGTTACCCGGAAACGCTGACCGATCCCTCCTACAAAGGCCAGATCCTGGTCGCCACTTATCCCCTTATCGGTAATTACGGCATTCCCCCCCGGCGCGAACAAACCGAGCTGATCCACAGCTTTGAGGCAGATCGCATTCAGGTGCAGGGACTGATCGTGGCGGATTATTCTGAGCACTATCACCATTGGGATGCCGCCCAAAGTCTGGGAGAATGGTTTGCCGCCCAGGGCATTCCCGCCCTCAGCGGTATCGACACCCGCAGCCTGACCCAGAAGTTGCGGGTGAAGGGCACCATGCTCGGCAAGATTATCTACGATCATGCCGACGTGACTTTTTACGATCCCAATCGCGACAATCTGGTGGCGCAGGTGAGCATTGACCAGCCCCGCCAATATGGCGAAGCCGGCCCCCGGGTGGTGGTGATCGATTGCGGCTGCAAGGCCAACATCATTCACAGCCTGGTGCGCCGCGGGGTTTCGGTGCTGCGGGTGCCCTGGGATTATGATTTTCTGGGTGAGACCTTCGACGGCTTACTGATCTCCAACGGTCCGGGCGATCCCAAGATGTATGACCAGACTGCCGAGCTGGTGCGCCGCACCATCGCCCGCGACATTCCGGTGTTCGGGATCTGCCTGGGGCACCAACTGCTGGCCCGGGCGATCGGAGCGGATACCTACAAGTTGAAATACGGTCACCGCAGCCAGAATCAGCCGGTGCGTGAGGTGGACACCCATCGCTGCCTGGTTACTTCGCAGAATCACGGTTTCGCGGTCGATCACGCCACCCTGCCCGGCGACTGGCAGCCCTGGTTCGTCAATCTGAATGATGAAACCAGCGAAGGCATCCGCCACCGCTCCGGCCGCTTCCGCAGCGTGCAGTTCCACCCGGAAGCCAATCCGGGACCGGTGGATGCGGCGTACCTGTTTGACGAATTCGTTGCGCAGGTGAAGGCGTGATATTTGTTCGCTGCGCGAACGATGTTTACTCGCTCGCGCTCGTGATATTTGCCGGCTTCGCCGGCGATGTTTGCTCACTTCGTTCGCGATGTTTGTTCGCTGTCGCTCACGTAGTAGACTGGCTTTATCGATGTAATGAGGAAATATTTATCGCGCGCAGCGCAAATATCGCCGGCGAAGCCGGCAAATATCGTGAGCGCAGCGAACAAATATCACGAGCGCGAGCGAGTAAACATCGTGAGCGCAGCGAACAAACATCATAACCCAAAGAGACTATGGCAGACACAAAAACCATCAACCCATCCATCAAAAAAGTACTCATCCTGGGCAGTTCGGCTCTGAAGATCGGCGAGGCCGGAGAATTTGATTATTCCGGTAGCCAGGCCATCAAGGCCCTGAAGGAAGAAGGGGTCTATACCGTCCTGATCAATCCCAATATCGCTACGATACAGACGTCTGAACACCTGGCCGACCGGGTCTACTTTCTGCCGGTCAACCCTTACTTTGTGGAGAAGGTGATCGCCAAAGAAAAGCCCGACGGGATCCTGCTCGGCTTCGGGGGGCAGACCGCCCTCAATTGTGGACTGGAACTATTTCATCAGGGCATCCTGGAGCAATATAATGTGCGGGTGCTGGGCACCCAGGTGGCGGCGATTATCGACACTGAGGACCGCGAGCGCTTTGTGCAACGGCTGCAGGAAGTGGGCGTCAAGTACGCCCGCAGCAAAGCCGCCGGCACGGTGGCGCAGGCGGTGCAGATCGCCGAGCAGATCGGCTACCCGGTGATGATCCGCATCGCCTACGCCCTGGGCGGGTTGGGCTCGGGGATCTGCCGCAACGAGGAGGAACTGCGTGAGTTGGCCGCCAAAGGCCTTTCCCACACCTCGCAGATCCTGATCGAGGAGTATCTCCAGGGCTGGAAGGAGATCGAATACGAGGTGATGCGCGATCGCTACGACAATTGCATCACCGTCTGCAATATGGAAAACTTTGATCCGATGGGCATTCATACCGGAGAGAGCATCGTGGTGGCCCCCAGCCAGACCCTGACCAACCGGGAGTATCACCTGCTCCGCGAGGTGGCGATCAAGGTGATCCGTCATCTCGGGATCGTTGGTGAGTGCAACATCCAGTATGCCCTGGATGCAAAATCAGAGGATTATCGCATCATCGAGGTCAATGCCCGGCTCTCGCGCAGCTCCGCCCTGGCCTCGAAGGCGACCGGCTATCCCCTGGCCTTCGTGGCCGCCAAGCTGGCCCTGGGATACGGACTGCACGAGCTGCCCAATGCCATCACCCGGGTGACCAAATCCTTTTTCGAGCCGGCCCTGGATTACGTGGTGGTGAAGATTCCCCGCTGGGATCTGAAAAAATTTCGCCGGGTCTCGCGCCGCCTCGGCTCGGGTATGAAGTCGGTGGGCGAAGTGATGGCGATCGGCCGCAAGTTCGAGGAGGCATTGCAGAAAGCCTTGCGCATGCTGGAGATCGGCGCCCGCGGGCTGGTGGCCAACGAAGACGACGCCTTTCATTTTGAGGATCTGGAAAAGGATCTCCGGGAACCGACCGAAGAACGGATCTTCGCCATCGTGGAGGCGCTGGAAGCGGGTTATTCCATCGACCGCATTTACGAACTTTCCCACGTCGATAAATGGTTTCTGCACAAGATCGCCCGGGTGATCGCACTGGAAAAGCAGCTCGCCGCCGCTGGGGAAGTGCCGAAGGAGTTGTTGCGCACCGCCAAGCAAGCCGGATTTTCCGACTGGCAGATCGCCCAGATCACCGGGGCGCGGGAGGCGGATATTCGCTCCCAGCGTTATGCCGCCGGCGTCCGACCCTACGTGCGCCAGATCGACACCCTGGGCGCGGAATATCCCGCCCGTACCAATTATCTCTACCTGAGCTACAACAGCGACGGCGATGATGTGGATCTGAAAACCGATAAGGCGGTAATTATTCTGGGGTCCGGCGCCTACCGCATCGGCAGCTCGGTGGAGTTCGACTGGTGCTGTGTCAATGCCGGGAGAACCCTGCGCGAGCAGGGCTATCACACCATCATGCTTAATTACAATCCCGAGACGGTCAGCACCGATTACGACGAATTCGACAAACTCTTTTTCGACGAGATCTCCCTGGAAACCGTGGTGGAGCTGACCCGTCTGCTCAATCCCCTGGGAGTGATTGTCTCCATGGGCGGGCAGGTGCCCAACAATCTGGCCCTGAAGCTGCGTCAGGCGGGTGTGGCCATCCTGGGCACGGATGCGGAAAGCATCGACAACGCCGAAAATCGCCGTAAGTTCTCCAGCCTGCTGGACCGGTTGGGCATCGACCAGCCGGAGTGGGCGGAGTTGAGCACCCTGGATGAGGCCCGGGAGTTTGCCAACAAGGTGGGCTATCCGGTGCTGGTGCGGCCCTCCTACGTGCTCAGCGGCGCGGCGATGGCGGTGGCGGCCAGTGATGAAGAGTTGCTGCGCTACCTGCGCAAGGCGGTGGACATCTCCCCGGAACATCCCACGGTGATCAGCAAATTCCTGGAAGAAGCGAAGGAGATCGAGATGGATGCGGTGGCCAAAGACGGTAAGGTCTTGATCCATGCCATCTCCGAACATGTGGAGAATGCCGGGGTGCACTCCGGCGACGCCACCCTGGTGATCCCGCCCCAGCGCACCTTCCTGGAGACGGTGCGGCGGATCCGTAAGATCACCCGGGAAATTGCCGCTGCGCTGCACATCAACGGACCCTTCAACATCCAGTTTATCGCCAAACGCAACGAGGTGAAGGTAATCGAATGCAATCTGCGCGCCTCGCGCAGCTTTCCCTTCATCTCCAAGATCATGAAGCAGAATTTTATTGATATCGCCACCCGGGCCATCATGGACCTGCCGGTCAAAACAGCGGAGAATTCCCTGTTCGAACTCGATTATGTGGGGGTGAAGGCGCCGCAGTTTTCCTTCACCCGCCTGCAGGGGGCAGATCCTACTCTGGGAGTGGAGATGGCCTCTACCGGCGAAGTGGCCTGCCTGGGGCACGATTTCAACGAAGCATTCCTCAAGGCGCTGATCGCCGTCGGTTATGATATGAACATCCGCAGTATCTTCCTCTCTTCCGGGCCGCTGGTCTCCAAGGTGGCGATGCTGGAAAGCTGTTATCAACTATCCGAAATGGGGGTGAAATTTTATGCCACCCACGGCACCGCCGAATTTCTGCGTCAGCATTGCATCGATGTGGAAATCCTCCACTGGCCCCTGGAAAAACGCCAGCCCAACGCCCTGGATTATATCCGGGAAGGCAAGATCGATCTGGTGATCAATATCCCCAAGAACTACCAGCCGGAGGAACTGACCAATGGCTATATGATTCGCCGGGCGGCGGTGGATTTCAATGTTCCGCTGATTACCAACCGTCAGATCGCCAAGCGCTTCATCGAGGCCCTGACCCGCCTGCAGCAGGATGATCTGGAGATCCGCAGTTGGGAAGAATATTGAAAAAGCTTGCGCAAGGTCAACGATTCCCGGAATTTCCCGCCTAAATTTCCCCTCCGAAAAACATCTGGCATGGATGGGTTCTGTTCCACCGGCCTGGCCGCTGGTGTTGACTTGGGACGGCCCTACGGGCCTAAAGACATGTTGGATAAAGAATTAATGCGTATGACGCAAACTGAAAAATGAGATATTTCCTTTTAAAAAAGCCTCTATTCGTTGAAGGCGTATGTTGCATAACGCACGGATTAGTGGGTGTCGTCCGTTTTTCCCCATTAACCCATCAACCTATTAACCATAAATCGTTTTAATTACGAGTTCCTATGAATACTTCGGATTTCCTTTGTCCCTCCTGCGGCGGTAAAGTAACGAGTACGGAACATTCGCTGCAGTGCGGCAACTGCCGCCGGAAATACCGGTTCTGGAAAGAGAATATTCCGGATTTTACCGCGGATGAAGATTTTTATTACAGCGACTTCCCCCGGGAGGCGCTGCAGAAGCTGCTGGACCGGGGAAAGGAAAAAGGCTGGCAGCAGGCGCTGGGGGAGGTGTTTCCCACGCTGCCGCTGAACCTGCGCCGCTACCTCACCCAGATGCTTTTCAATGAAGGTCAGGCGGCCTGGAAATACCTGCTGGATCTTCATCCCCAAAAGCGGGTGCTGAGCTGCGGAGTCGGATTGGGCAGCCTGGCGATCTCCCTGGCGCGCAGTTTTGGAGAGGTGGTGGGGTACGATCTCACCGGCGAGCAGTTGGAACTGCTGCAGATGCGCGCCGCCGCACTGGGGATGGACAACATTACCGGCGTGCGTGGGGGCGACCTGCCCCGGCTGCCCTTTCCCGACGACCGCTTCGATACTGTGGTGCTCAATGGCGTGCTGCGCTGGCTGCCGGAATCGCGGGAGGGCAATCCCCGCCGGGTGCAGCTGGCCTTTCTGAAAGAAGTGCGCCGGGTGCTCAAGCCGGGCGGGGAGTGCCTGATTGGTATCGAGAACCGCTACAGCTTCGAGGAATTTCTGGGGCAGCAAGCTCCGGAGACGGCCCTGGCCTTCAGTTCCCTGATGCCCCGTAAGGTGGCCAACATCTACTCGCTGAAAAAGCAGGGCAAGCCCTATCGCTCCTATACCTATTCCATGCGCGGTTACAAAAAGCTCTTCCGGGAAGCGGGGCTGCAGCCGGCCCATGCGTTTTCCCCCTATCCGATGTACCGCCGCTTTACTCAGATCCTCAGCCTCTCCGGCCACGGAAAGGTGCATGCCGCCTTCTTCGGCGGCAATCCCAATTCCCGCAAGACCCGCTTGATGAACAGTCCCAGCTTTCTCAAGCTGTTTGCGCCATCTTTTTTTATGCTGGCCGGTAAAGGGAAATGCCCCCCGGCGTTCCTGGAGCAATTGCTCGGGCAGCTGTCCGGTCCGCTGTGCCGGGCGATGGGGCTGCCTGCTGCCGATTGGCAGATAAGCTCCCTGCTGGTGGCCTCCGGCAACAAAGTGCTGGCGGTGATCGAGAACCGGGCGGCGGGGCAGAACGGCCATCCGCAAGCGGCAAAAGCGATTATCAATATTGCCATGAATCCTTATGCCAACGAGCGGCTGAGTGAAAATGCCCGTATTCTGGACAGTCTCCATGACCATCCGGCCCTTCCGGAGGCGCTGCGCGAACGGATTCCCCGCAACTATCTCAGCGGAGAGCTGCGCGGGGAGCACTATCACATCGAGGCGATGCGCCCGGGCGTTCCCGGGGAGAGCATCTCCGCCGGGCGGGAGGCGCTCCACAAGATGCTTCGCTCCGCCTTCGATCATCTGCTGATGCTCCACGGTGCGGCGATCAGCCACCGGGTGGTCGATGACAGCCTGTTGGAACAGCAGTTCCTGCATCCATTGCGGGAAGTGGCGGCTTTCTTCGGAAGAGCAGATCAGCAGCCGGCCTTCGCCCGGCTGGAAGCGCGCCTGGGCGAGATGCTGCTCGGCAAGTCCATCCCGCTGGTGTGGCGGCATGGCGATTATTCCCTCAAGAACATCCTATTCGATCCGGAGCGACATACCGTCTCCGGAATCATCGACTGGGACCTCTCCCAAAAAGACAGCCTGCCGCTGCTCGACCTGCTGCAACTGCTGGTGCGCCGCCAGATGGTGGAGGAGCGCAAGTCTTTCTCCCACACCCTCTTCAAATATGTCTTCCCCTTCCAGCTCTCCGGCTTCGAAGCCGACCTGGTGCGGGAATACCGGCGGGAAATCGGTCTGGAAGAAGCCCTGGTCGCCCCGCTTTCTGTCAGCTACTGGATCAGCCGGATCCATCCCCATGTCGGTTCTTTCAAGAATCTCGATTTGCCGTGGATTGAGGAGAATGTGGCTGGGGTGCTGGAGAAGCTGGATGGGATGGAATTCTGATGGCGCTTGGGGTCATAATTGCACACAGATTTCGCAGATTGGACAGATTTACGCAGATACGCGTTCTTAAATGGCCACATTGCTACATTGTTGAGTAAGTATTCTCCATATTTGTTCATCAATCAAAATGATTTTTGTATATTGGTTGCAATGAATTGTGATAATGGAATTGCACTGAATTTTGCAGCAGTGTAGCCTGGATGTCTTAAACCGTCAACAGGAGCATTTGCCTGTCATGAACCGTAAAACCGGCATAATCGTGTCGCTGATCTTGCTCGGTATCGTCGATGCGCTGATCCCGCTGCCGATCATCGGACTGATCCTGCTGTATGTCATCATGGAGCGCCCGGCGTGGTTCCTGGATGCGGTGCGGGAGATATATAGGGAATGAGAGAAAAGCTTGGTTTTTGGTTTTTGGTCGTTGGTTTTTGGTCGTTGGGCACGGGTTATTGATCCTGAGGATTGAGTAAAAATTAACTTGTTAACTGCAACCAACAACCAACAAGCATCAATAAGACTTACGAGCAGGAGAGCTAACAATGTCTACACCAAACGATCCGCTGATCGGCACTACCCTGGGGAAACGCTACCAGATATTGGAGAAGATCGGTGAAGGAGGGATGGGGGCGGTTTATAAAGCCCGGCAGACGTTTATGGACGAGGTGATCGCTTTAAAGATCATCCGCCCGGAGTTGCGCCAGGATGCCAACTTTCTCGACCGCTTTCTCCGGGAAGTCAAGAACGCCGCCAGCGTTCGCCATCCCAATGCCATATCGATCCTGGATTCAGGCGAGTTCGACGGCGGGCTGCTCTACATGGCGATGGAATATGTGGAGGGGCAGGATCTCGGCGAGGTGATCTCCCAGCATCCCACCGGCATGAAGCCGGAGATGATGCTCTATATCGCCCGCCAGATTTGCCAGGCGCTGGATGCGGTGCACCGCAAGGGCATTGTGCACCGTGATCTCAAACCGGACAATGTGCTGGTCTACCGCGATGACAAACGCGGTCTGCGGGTAAAAGTGCTGGATTTCGGCATCTCGCGGGCAATGGAAAACACCCGCCTGACCATGACCGGGATGATCATCGGCACGCCGGAATTTATGTCGCCGGAGCAGGCTGCCGGCGAGCCCTTAGATCAACGCTCGGATATTTATTCCCTGGGGCTGATGATCTATGCCATGCTGGTGGGACGCACTCCGTTTCAATCGACTACCCCGCACGGTTTTCTCCACAAGCAGATCTACGAACCGCCCACCCCGCCGCGGAAATTCCGCAACGACCTTCCCCCGATGCTGGAACAGGCGGTGCTGAAGACGCTGGAGAAAAAACCGGCAGCGCGCTATACCTATGCCAATGCCCTGCTGTCTGACCTGGAGGCGGCGGTGCTGGGCAAGCCGGCTCCGGCAGACACGGCCGGCAGCGCTGCACCCGGGAAAAAATCTGCCGGGGAGACCGTTGCCGGCACCGACGTGCACCTGCCGGAAACTATGCTGGCTGGCGGCACCGAGCTGGCCACCGGGATTTCCGCGACTGGCAAGAACCCCGTCAGCGGCGCCTCAAAAGCCCAAAAGCCCTTTCTCTACTGGCTGGGCGGCGTGGCCGGGGTGCTGCTTTTTACCTTCCTGCTGGAAATGAGCGGCAGCTTTTATATGGATGATGAGATCGGCGTCTGGATGCTGGGCATCTTCCTGGCGAGCGGGATCTTCCTGGCCTGGCGCTACTGCGACTCAGCACGCGATCTCTGGGCGACAGCCTTCTGGGTCGCCTGCGGGATCGTCTGGATCGGCTTTGCTTACCTGTACTTTTATGACTTGACCTATATGACCGATGAAGGCGGGGCCGGTGTGATCGGCAGCCTGGTTCTGCTGCTCAGCGGGGCCGGTATGGCATATCAAAACCGTGATGAACTGCAGGGCGGCAAGCTGGCGCTGCTCTGGTTCGGCGGCAGCTTTGGCCTGGCGGCGCTGGCGGTTTCGCTGAACGAATTCAATGGCGATCTCTATGTTCGTGATGTGGGAAGCCTGATCGCGATTGTCTCTCTGGGGTTGATCCTGGGCAGCGGTATTTATCTATTGCGCCGCGCTTTGCAAGAGCTGTCGATTCTCGAGGCGGCGACCTACTGGCTGGGATTAAGCGCTGCGGAAATGGTGCTCAACTTTTATGCCTTCAACCAGTTTCTGGATGTGATGGATGAGGAAACCACCGTGCTGGTGGGGATCATTTTTGCCCTGGCTTTGGCCGGGTATATCGTCTACACCTACCGGGAACAGCGGCGCGCCTGAGCGATCAAGGAAGAATGACGGCAATTCGTCAGCCCACTAAATACACGAAAGATCAGTACTTTAGCATGTTTCGTGTGTTTCGTGGGCCGAATAGTTCTGAAATGGTTTTGAATTATGAAATATACCGCTTAAATTTTCCTCACCGGATTTTGGCAAACAACTGACTTTATCATAGATCCCGTTCTCAGGCATTCCGAGTATGCAACAAAAGCATTCGTCCGGGAGGTGCCGTTCGTTTCTGTCCGAAAGTCAGATGAATGGATTGACCAGACCGGTGAGGTCGGCATGAATGATTTAAACGGCAAGCAGATTTCTCACTACCTGCTGCAGGAAAAGTTGGGGCAGGGCGGGATGGGGATCGTCTATAAGGCAATCGACCAGCGCCTGGGCCGTAACGTGGCGATCAAATTACTCCCAGACGATTTTGCCAACGACACCGTACATACCGAACGTTTCATCAATGAAGCAAAAGTAACCTCAGCCCTCGACCATCCCAATATTTGCACCGTTCACGAGATCGATCGAACGGAGCAAGGGCAGCTGTTTATCGTGATGTCCTGCTATACCGGGGAAAGTCTGGCACAGAAACTCCGGCGGGGAAAACTGCCCCTGGAGGAAGCTGTCGATATCGTAACCCAGATCGCCGCCGGCCTGGCAGCGGCCCACCGCAAAGACATCGTCCACCGCGATATTAAGCCGGGAAATATTTTCATCACCGAAGACGGCCTGGTCAAATTGCTGGATTTCGGCATTGCCAAGATCATCGACAGCGAGTTGACCCGGCCCGATACCATGATCGGCACCATGATCTATTGCGCGCCGGAGCAATTGCGCAAAGAAGCGGTCGATGCCCGCACCGACATCTGGGCGACCGGAGTGTTGTTTTACCAGATGCTCACCGGCGAACACCCCTTTCCCGGGGATAATATTCAGGTAACATTTTACTCGATACTGAATGAAACGCCCCGCCCCGCCCGGGAATTGAACCCGG
This sequence comes from Calditrichia bacterium, assembly GCA_020635015.1. Taxonomy (GTDB): domain Bacteria; phylum Calditrichota; class Calditrichia; order RBG-13-44-9; family J075; genus JACKAP01. The sequence goes on from JACKAP010000009.1 coordinate 11,040, forward strand.
ATATACCCGAGAAGCTGGAGCAGGTGCTCGACAGGCTACTGCAGAAAGATCCCGACGAACGCTATCAGGATGCCGGAGCATTATCGGCCGCATTAGAACCCACAGCGGATCACAGCCCGGTTAAAATGCCGCCTGAGCGGGAACCCCGTTCCAGGCTGCGCTCCATTCGCTACCTATCCCTTTTCGCGGCTGTCTTGCTGTTGGTGGCGCTCCTGATTCCGGGCTTGATAGATCGTTGTACACCTCGCCCCCGCACCCTGAGAGTGATGGTTCTGCCCTTCGAAAGTCTGAATAATGGAGAAGAGAATGCCATATTTGCCGAGGGAATGACCGAAGAAGTGATCAACCACATCTCCCAATTGCCCGGACTGGAGGTGATCTCCAAAACGACCAGCCAATACTACCGGAACAGCGGAATGCCGGTCGATCAAATTGGCAAAGAACTAAAACTGACCAACCTGGTGCGGGGCAGCGTGCAAAAATCCGGCGACCGGCTACGGATCAGCGTTAACCTGGTGGATATTCAACGGCAGACCAACCTCTGGGCAGAGAGCTATGACCGTCAGATGGAGGATATTTTTGATATTCAGAATGAGATCGCGGAGAACATCACCGATAGTCTACAGATTAACATGAAGATGCCCCTTCGGGAACGCCTGCAGAGACCTCCCACCACCAATCTGGAGGCTTACAACCTTTACATCAAGGGGCGCTATAACTGGAACAAACGCACCCCGGCATCGCTGCAGTTGGCGCTGGATTTCTTCCGCGAAGCGACTGAGAAAGATACGGCTTATGCCCTGGCCTACAGTGGGGTGGCGGATGCGCTCTCCTTGTTCACCAGCCTGGAATACGGCGTGGTGCCGGCCCATATCACCATGCCGGCGGCGCAGCAGGCGGCGCAGCGGGCAGTGGCGCTGGATCCTTACCTCCCCCAGGCCCATACCTCGCTGGCCAACGTTTTGCTGGTTTATGAGTGGAACTGGCCGGCAGCGGAAAAAGAATTCCTGCGTGCCATCGAGCTCGATCCCAACTACCCCACCGCCCGGCAGTGGTATGCAGTGATGCTGATGGTCGCCGGGCGTAGCGATGAGGCATTAACCCAGATCCGCCAGGCTCAGGAACTCGATCCCAGCTCTCCGGTGATCAATTCCGAAGTAGGATGGCAACTGCGCTACGCCCGGCGCTATGATGAGGCGTTGGCCCAATTCCAGGAAAACCTGCGTATGGATCCGGATTTTGTGGTGACCCAGGTGAATATCGGATATACGCTGGCGGCGAAAGGGGAATTTAAACGGGCGGCAGATTACTTCGAACGGGCCCGGAAGCTGTCCGGCGATCATCCCCTCACCATCGCCTCGCTGGGGTATGCCCGGGGAAGCGCCGGTGACAGGAGGTTCGCGATGGAGACACTGAAAGCCCTGGAGGAAATCGCTGGAAGCGGGCACTATGTGCATCCGCTTTATTTTGCTCTGGTTTACCTGGGACTCCATGATAACGATCAGGTCTTCGCGTATCTCGAGGAGGCCTACGATCAGCGGGCGGGATATATGATCTATCTGGAGGTTGATCCGTTGGTCGATCAACTTCGCGATGACCCGAGACTGGCGGAACTGATGCGCAAGACGGGGTTTAAGTGGCGGCATTTGGAATGAGCTGATGCTGGATGTTTGCTCGCTATCGCTCGCGATGTTTGCTGGCTTTGCCAGCGATATTTGTTCGCTTCGCTCACGATGTTTGCTGGCGTTGCCAGCGATATTTGTTCGCTTCGCTCACGATTGGAAGCCGCTGGTATCATCCAATACCCGGCATCCAGCAACTATCATTTTTTAAACCAACCGGGCAGGTAGAAGTATGAACCGTTCATCCGACCAACTAAACCAATTGGAAGCGCAGATTGCTGGATACGAATGTCTGTATCAGGTGCTGGAAAACGTCTGGTCCGCTTCCGGCGAAGCGGACGTGATCAGGCACTTCATCGAAGCGGCGCTGGCCGTTGGCCGGGCCGACCAGGGCGCCATTATGCTCTACAGCAGCGCTGCCGGCACCGATGCGCGCACCCTGGTGCGGGGCGGGGAGGATCACCGGGCAATGCTGGACAGCTACCTGACCCACCTCTTCGCCGGTTGGGTATTCCGGCAGAAACAGCCGCTGCTGACCAACGACCTGATCGCCGTTTTCGGTGAGAAAAATATTCCGGACAAATACCGCAACATTACCGCGGTGATGGGTATTCCGCTCTCCCTGGATGACCAGATGGTCGGCGTTATGAGCCTGATTAGTCATGAGCCAGGGCGGGAATTCACCTCCGGCGAATTCGACCTGATATCGCTGTTAGCCCGGCATTGTGCCCGCTTTATCCAGAACGCCCGCCTGCAGGAGGCGCTTTTCAGCGAGACCAACCGCCTCAAACGGGCCCTTCACGAGAAATATAATGTTCAGGGGGTCATCGGATCCAGCCCGAAACTGCAGGAGGTCTTTGCGCTGCTGGAGCGGATCATCCCTACCGAGGTGCGGGTGCTGATCGAAGGGGAGAGCGGCACCGGCAAGGAGCGGATCGCCCGGATCATCCACTTCAGCGGTCCGCGGAAGGATGCCCCTTTTTGCCCGGTCGATTGCGGCGCCCTGCCGGCCAATCTGCTGGAGAGCGAACTGTTCGGCTACGTCAAAGGCGCTTTTACCGGCGCCGGCCAGGACCGCCCGGGATTGCTGGAGACCGCCGACGGCGGCACCCTCTTCCTGGACGAGATCGGCAACATGCCTCTGGAGATCCAGGCCAAATTCCTTCGCGCCCTGCAGGAAGGGGAGTTTCGCCCTCTGGGCAGCAGCCAGACCCGCCGGGTGCAGGTGCGGGTGATTGCCGCCACCAGCAAGCACCTGGCGGAAGAAGTGCAGGCCAGCCGTTTCCGCCAGGATCTTTTTTACCGCCTGAACGTCATGCCGATCTACCTGCCCCCGCTGCGGGAGCGGCGGGAGGATATCCCCCTCCTGGCCGAGCATTTTCTTCAGCAGATGAACCAGACCTACCAGAAAAATATCCGCGGATTTACCGCGGAGGGCATTCGATACCTGGAAAGCTACAACTGGCCGGGTAATGTGCGGGAGTTGGCCCATGCCGTCGAACGGGCAGTGATTCTGGCGCAGGGTGAAGTGATCGACCGGGACGATCTGCCGGATTTTTTCGCTGCTGCAGGAAACGCCAACGACCTCTTCCAGCCCCGCCCGCTGCAGGATGCGGTGAATGATTTTAAGAAACGCTATCTTGAGCAGGTGCTAACCGCTGCCGGCGGCGTGCAAAGCAAGGCCGCCGCCATCCTGGACATTCAGCGCACTTATTTGAACCGGCTGCTGAAGGAGCTGGGGATCCGCTAGCCCGGAGGTCCTCATTCGAAGCTCAAGATACCCCACATCTATGAGTGGGCTGGGGGATGACAAAACGTACGCTTTCGATTCCTGCGGTTACAATATCGGGATTGACAACCTGTATCAAAAGCCCGTAGGGCGTCCAACGTCAGCACCGGCTGCAGGCCGGTGCTGACGGTCATTTTAAAGATTTTTGAGCCCCGTCAGGGGCGGTCCCAAGGCGTGATGGCATTTATGTTCGGGAAGCCTTAGCAGAATGGCACGTGCTTGATATCAGTATTGGGATCAGCCCATTGATTCGGCTTCTCTCCCTATCGCGTATCATTAAACATACTGCACCGTCTACAAAAGTAGACTTTTCCGTGACCCACCCACACTTTTTCAAGTTTTCTAAATTCATATTAGATAGTGGATTAAGTTTGTTTTTACAGTCTGGCATTCTTCTTGTTATATCCGGACCGAAAGATGCTTAACGGTCAACCATCATTTACATAAGGAGAATTGTTATGATAGCCAGACTGTTCGTTACCCTGCTCATTGTCGCAATGCTGGGATTGTTCAGTAGTTGCGAAGAAGAAAGTCCGTTTTCGCCCAATCAACCGGGAGCGCTTGAAAAGGGCGGCCAGAATGCCGGGACCGGCAACATAACCGCCATGACCTGGAATGTTTATGTCGGTGCTGATGTCGATGCGATTCTGGCGGCACCGCCGGATCAGATTCCCTTCGTGGTAGGAGGCGCTTTTGCTGATCTGTATGACACCGACTTCCATCTGCGGGCGGTGGCGATCGTCGACCAGATCGCCGAACATAATCCACACCTGATCGCGCTTCAGGAAATCTCGCTGATCCGGATACAGATTCCCGGTGATTTTATGATCGGCAACCCGGTAGCGGCAGAGCAGATCGAGTTCGATTATCTCGATATCCTGATAGCGGAGCTGGCCTCCCGCGGATTGGATTACGAGGTGGGCGCCAAGGTGCAGAACGCCGACGTCGAACTGCCGATGCTGAATCCCTTCACCTATTCGCTCGATGATGTGCGCCTCACCGATTATGATGTGGTACTGGTGCGGGGTGATGTCGCATTTGACAACCCCACGGCAGTGAATTATGGCACTTTCCTGAGTGTACCGGTTCCTTTCATGCCTCCGATGGATATTCTCCGCGGCTATGCCGCCGTCGATGCGACGGTCGGACAGATGACCTATCGTTTTGTGAGCACTCACCTGGAATCGTTCGATGAAGGCTTCCGCCTGGCCCAGGCGGATGAGTTGCTGGGTGAACTGGCTGACGAAACCCTGCCGGTGATTCTGGCAGGCGATTTTAATTCCCCGGCGCCGGACGGTCAGACTTACAATTTCCTGACCTCCGAATTTGAGGATGCCTGGGTGCACAATGTGCTGCCCAACGAGGGCGACGGCAATACCGCACCGCATGCCTACGACCTGCTCAATCCCACCGCCAACCTCACCCGGCGCATCGATCTGGTGCTGGTGCGCACCCCCAACCCCCACCCTGGCAGCCAGCCGATCGGCCCGGTGCAGGCCACCGTCATCGGTGATGAGCTGCAGGACCGCACCGCCGGCAGCTTGTGGCCTTCCGATCACGCCGGGGTGGTGGCCACGCTGCATCTGCGTGGAACTAAGTAGGTTTCCTGGTCTTTCGAGCCTTGAGGAGAGAGGACGCCTGCCGGGAGGGGGAGCCCTTCCGGCAGCGTTATTCGAAGGCGGAATGCGGATTTTAGAGGGAAGATATCATGAAAAATCTTTTGATCATTAGCGCATTGCTTATCGTCGGCAGCCTGAGCCCGGGGCAGACCGGAGATTCGCTGCCGGAGGGATTTGCCAGTAAGTTGCTCAAGATCAGTATTGTTCCGTATGACGCCGCCAATTCACCGCGGATCGTATACGGGCTTTTTATCGCGCTGGAGAACGATACCCTGCAGTTTATGCAGCTGCAGTGGGATGAAGGGTCTGGATTGCAGGCCTACCGGCCGGGTGCCGCGCAATCCGATCCGCACAAAGCGCTGCCGTTGAGCAGAATCGCCAAACTGGAAACCCGGAAGTCGGGCGGAAACCGTACGCTGAGCGGGATCGCATTCGGGTTCGCGGGCGGCGCCCTGGCAGGTGTCATTATCGGCACCGTCGAAAAACCGGTCTTTAGGTTGGTGTCTTCTGATCAATATAGGTTAAGACGACAGGATTCAAAAGAGACCTATGATACCAACATACTGGCCTTCGGTTTCGGCGGCGCTGTTATCGGGGGTTTGTTGGGCTCAACTGTCAAAGCGGACCGCTGGGTTGTGGTTGACCTGAACCGGCATCAGCAACCCCCAAACCCTGATTGACATGTGCCATGATAACAGGTGGAGCTTAAACTATGAAGATTAATTTACTCATCTTTACACTGGCACTTTCGAGCGGATGGTATCCGGGAAAGGCGGGCACGCCACTACCGGAGGGGTTTACCAGCAAGAAACTGATGGTCGTGCTGCGCGCCGAGCCCCCGAAAATCATGTATGGCGAATTGGTGTCGTTCAGCGATGATACACTGGTCATCCTGCCCCAACGCTTCGAAGCCGCCGATAAAATCGCGTCCTTGTTCCCGGGCGTGGTCTACCGGCCGCCGCAATTGATGATTCCCTGCAGCGCCATCCTGCGCCTGGCCTCCCGGAAGCGTGGTGAAAATAAAAGAGTTTATGGGATGGCGATCGGTCTGGGAACGGGTGTATTGATCGGCGCCTGGATCGGTTCAGAGCGTAAGATGAAAATGCCCCTTTCAATTAACATATGGGGGAAACCCACTAAACACGACGAACAATCCGCAACCGGCGCTGGTATGCTTCTGGGCGCTTTGGGCGGCGCAGTGGTTGGGGGCATCGGGGGAACGATTGCCAGCCTGAATACCTGGCAAGAGATCGACCACCTGAACAGGCAATTACAACCCTATTGCCCCATAACATCAGATCCACAACTCCCAATTCACCCCTCGCGCCACACCTTACCCTTCGCTCCACGCTCTTCGCTCCACGCCCTCAGCCCTCCGCTCCTCGCTCATCGCTCCTCGCTCATCGTTACCTCTTTTCATTTCGCATTCCGAAATCCGCATTCCGAAATCCGAAATCAAAAATTCCTCTTGCTTTTCTCCGAAACTTTCCCATAATTCAAACGTCTGTTTAATTCAAACGATTGTTTTAAACGCCCAAAACGGGCACTGATCAAATTGGATAACGATGAGCAAGTCCGACACCCGTGAAAGAATCCTCGATGCGGCCGAGCAGTTGATTGCCGAAAACGGCATCGGGGGCACCTCGCTCCGCCATATCATCGCTGCGGCAGAGGTCAATCTGGCGGCGGTGCATTATCACTTCGGATCGAAGCAGGCCCTGGTGGAGGAGGTCTACGCCCGCCACATCAAGCCGGTCAACCGGGAGCGGCTGTCCCGGCTGGAAGCGTTGAAAATGGCGTCCAGGGGCGAAGCAGTGGAATTGGAGGCGCTGCTGGATGCTTTCCTCTGCCCGATCGTATTGATGGAAGCGGAAAACCCGGAACGAAAAAAGCTGGTTAAAAAGCTCTTCGGGCGCATCCATGCCGAATCCGGGGAGATTCGCGAGGTGATCCTCGGCCAGTTCCGGGAAGTGCTCGACTATTATATTCCGGCCTTCCGCAAGGCGCTTCCCCATCTGCCTCCTCGGGAAGTGATATGGCGTTTCCAGTTCATGATGGGGTCGATGTTCATGACCATGATTGCCCCCCCGGAGTTCAGCAAATTTACCCGAATGACCGAAAATAACCATGATACCCGGCTGCTGCTTAAATCCCTGGTCGCTTTCACGGCGGCAGGATTTCGTGCGGAAATGACTTTGCTAGCGAACTGAAGGAGCACCAGATGCGACCCATATTTATCTTATTGATATTCTCCGCCCTGCTGACTTCCTGCGCGGCGGTGTCCTCCAAACGCCCGATCGATCCCGGCACCGACATCCCACAGAATTGGAGCGCCCTGCCGCTGGAAGCAGGACAAACCGACTCGCTGTGGTGGCAGGCCTTCGGCGATGCCCAGCTCGACTCGCTGATCCGCGAGGCCTTCCGGCATAACCACAGTCTGCAAATTGCCGCCGCCAATGTGGAGGCGGCGCAGGCCCAGGCGCGGATTGCCGGGGCGCCGCTCTACCCGCAGGCCAACCTGGCTGCCAGCGCCGGCCGGCGCAAGCAGAACTTCATCGGCCTGCCCATTCCCTCCGCCCGCGATGGCGTGCTGAGCAATCTTAGCAACAGCTTCGGGGTATCGCTGGATCTTAGCTGGGAAGTGGATGTTTGGGGCCGGCTGCGCGCTGACCGGCTAGCCGCCCTGGCAAACTACCAGGCAGTAGAGGCGGATTACTACGGCGCGCAACTTTCCCTCGCCGCCCAGGTGAGCAAGGTCTGGTTCGCCGCCGTCGAGGCGCAGCGACAGGTCGTTCTGGCGGAAGCAACCGTGGAGAACTACCGCCTTTCCCAGGAGCGGGTGCGCCAGCGCTATGAGAGCGGGTTGACTCCCTCTCTGGACCTGCGCCGTTCTTTGGCCAACCTGGCGGCGGCGGAGGCGACCCTCAGTCAGCGTAAAGCACAGCATGACGGCATCGTGCGCCAACTGGAGATCCTGCTCGGCCGCTATCCTGCAGCGGCGCTGACCGCGAGGGCCGAGTTGCCGGCGCTGCCGGAGGCAGTTCCCGCCGGACTGCCGGCCGAGCTGATCGCCCGCCGCCCGGATCTGATTGCCGCCGAGCGGCGCCTGCTGGCGGCGGATGCCGGGGTGGCCAGCGCCCGGCGAGCGCTCTATCCGCGCATTAACCTGACCGGCAGCAGCGGCACCTCCAGTAATGAATTGAAAGACATCCTCAACGGCGACTTCAGCATCTGGAGTATTGCCGGCAGCCTGCTGCAGCCGGTGTTCCAGGGCGGGCGGCTGCGTGCCAATCTTAAGCTGAACCGGAGCCAGGCGGAGATCGCCCAGGCTCGCTATGTTCAGTCACTACTCTTCGCCTTCGGCGAGGTGGAGGGTGCTCTGGCCGGAGAACGTTTCCTCAACGAGCAGGAAAAAGCCCTGACCCGCGCCACCGAGCAGGCGCTTGCCGCCCGCGATCTGGCGGAAACCCAATATGCCAGTGGGATCAGCGATTATCTCAATGTGCTCGACGCCCAGCGTAGCGCTTATCAAAATGAAAGCCAACTGCTCAGCGTGCGCCGGGAGCGTCTCAATGCCTGGATTGACCTCCAACTGGCGCTGGGAGGTGGGTTTGGCGGCGCGGACTATACCGGACGCGTGGAGCTGAATTAGTGCGTCGCACGATGTTTGCTCGCTGCGCTCGCGATGTTTACTCGCTGCGCTCGTGATATTTGTTCGCTACGCGAACGATATTTGCCCTTCGGGCGATATTTACCGGCTGCGCCGGTGTTATTGACTTGCAGCACCGGATTCAACATCGTGAGCGCAGCGAACAAACATCGCCGGCGCAGCCGGCAAATATCGCGAGCGCGAGCGAGCAAACATCGTGAGCGCAGCGAACAAATATCGATGTGCAAAAAACTTACTTCAAGCGGAGAAACTTAGGAGCTAAAATATGACCCGAAAAACCAAAATCCTGTTGCCGGTGGGGATCTTGCTATTGAGCATTATTGCTGCCCTGACCATCGCCCTGACCCGGCCGGAAGTGCAGCCGCAGCCGGTGGAGATACCGCGCAAATTGGTGCGGGTGATGACGGTGGAAAAACAAACCGTGGGCATGACAGTGCGTTCCCAGGGCAATGTGGTGCCGCGCACCGAGAGCATGCTGGTCGCGGAGGCTGCCGGGAGGGTGATCACCGTCTCGCCGGCCTTTGTCGCGGGTGGCTTTTTTGAGGCGGGCGAGGTGCTGATTACCCTAGATCCCAGCGACTATGAGCTGGCCCTCACCCAGGCGAAATCTCAGGTGGCTCAGGCGGAGCTGGCTTACCAGATTGAAGAGCAACAGGGCCGGATTGCCCGGGATGAATGGCGGCGCCTCAATCAGGGAGAAATTCCTCCCCTGGTGGCCCGGGAGCCCCAGCTCAACCAGGCTCGGGCCAATCTGGAAGCCGCCCGCGCCAACCTGCGCAAAGCGGAGCTGAATCTGGAACGCACCCGTATCCGCGCGCCTTTTGTCGGGCGGTTGCGCAGTAAGAATGTCGACGTGGGGCAGTACGTCGCACCGGGCAGCCCGCTGGCGATGGTCTATGCCGTCGATTATGTGGAGGTGCGTCTGCCGGTGTCTGATGACGCCCTGGCCTACATTGACATGCCTTTCAACTTCCGGGGCGAGCGCAACCGGGAAAGCGCGCCGAAAGTGATTCTGCGTGCCCGCTTTGCCGGGCAGGATCAATCCTGGGAAGGGTATCTCAGCCGCATCGAGGGGGAGATCGATCCTCAGAGCCGGATGATCTATCTGGTTGCGCGTGTGGAAGATCCCTACGGACAGCGCCGTAAAATGCAGCAGGTACCGCTGACCGTCGGGCTGTTCGTGGAAGCGGAGATCTTCGGCCGGCAGGTCTCCGATGTGGTGGAAATTCCCCGTGCCGCCCTGCGCAACGGCAGCCAGGTGCTGGTGGTGGATAACCAGGAGCGCCTCTATCACCGCGAGGTGGAAGTGATTCGCGAGGAAGGCGACATCGCCTACCTGCGCGGCGGGTTGCAGGCCGGAGAAAAGATCTGCATCTCCCCCCTTGCTGCAGTGGTCGACGGCATGCCGGTCACCATCGTGCTCGATGACAGCACGCCGTCAGTTTCGCAAAGCGGCAGTGCCGGGGAGGTGCAGCCATGAATCGCCTGATCGCCTGGTTTGCCGAAAATCAAGTGGCCGCGAACCTGCTGATGATCGTGATCATCGCCGCCGGGATCATCTCGGTCGCGAGCATCAAGTATGAAGTTTTTCCGGAGATGTCCTCCGATATCATCACCGTTTCAGTGGTCTACCGCGGCGGCGCCCCGGAAGAGGTGGAGGAGGGGGTCTGCGTGCGCATTGAGGAAGCGATCCAGGATCTGGAAGGAATCAAGAAGCTCAGTTCGACCGCGGCGGAGGGCCTCGGCAGCGTCACCGTAGAGGTGAAGGCCGGCTACGACGCCCGCAAGCTGCTCGACGACGTCAAAGCGCGGGTGGACGGGATTTCCACCTTTCCGGATGAGACTGAGCAGCCGGTGGTGCAGGAACTGCTGATCCGCCGCCAGGTGATCAACGTGGCGATTTCTGGCCCGGCTGACGAGAAAACTCTGAAGACCCTCGGGGAAAGCGTTCGTGACGAACTGTCCGACCTCCCGGCAATTAGCCAGGTGGAGCTGTCCGCGGCCCGGCCGTACGAGATCTCCATCGAAGTCTCGGAGCAGGCCTTGCGCCGCTACGGACTTACCTTTGATGAAATCGTGCGGGCGGTGCGCTTCTCCTCCCTGGACCTGCCCGGCGGGGCAATCGAGACCCGCGACGGAGAGATCCTGCTGCGTACCAAGGGCCAGGCCTACCGAGGCAGCGAATTTGAAAATCTGATCCTGCGCAGCTCCCGCGATGGGGTGCGCCTGAAACTGGGCGATGTCGCCACGGTGATCGACGGCTTTGCCGATACCGACCAGGCGGCCCGCTTCAACAACCAGCCGGCGGTGCTGGTGCAGGTCTTCCGGGTAGGCGACGAGAGCGCCCTGGAAGTGGCCGCGGCCGTGAAGGAATACGTCGCCGACGCCCAACCGCGCATGCCGGCAGGGATTGAGCTCACCACCTGGCGCGACGACAGCCGCATCCTGAAGGACCGCCTCAGCCTGCTGCTGCGCAACGGACGCAGCGGTCTGCTGCTGGTCTTCCTGGCCCTGGCCCTGTTCCTGCGACTGAAACTGGCCTTGTGGGTGGGGGTGGGCATGGCCATCTCCTTTTTCGGCGCCTTCGCAGTGATGCCGCAGTACGATGTATCGATCAACCTGCTCTCCCTCTTCGCCTTCATCCTGGTGTTGGGGATTGTGGTTGATGATGCGATTGTCGTAGGAGAAAATATTTACACCCACATGGAGAGCCGGCAAAAGACCGGCCTGCGTGCGGCGATTGAGGGTGCCCAGGAAGTGGGGGTGCCGGTGGTCTTTGCGGTGCTGACCACCGTGGCAGCCTTTTTTCCGCTGCTGATGGTGCCGGGCAATATCGGCAAATTCATGAAAGTAGTGCCGATCATCGTGATCGCCACCCTGTTGTTCTCGCTGCTGGAATCCCTGCTGATCCTGCCGGCGCACCTTTCCCATTTGCGCATGGATAACCAGGACGATTCCCGTCAAGGCATCCGCCAGCGCTGGCGCCGCTTCCAGGACCGTTTTGCCGCCGGCCTGAAGCGCTTTGCCGATACCCGCTATCGCAATAGCCTGAGGCGGGCGCTTAACTGGCGCTATCCGGTGCTGGCCCTGGCGCTGGGCGGGCTGATCATCACCCTCAGTCTGGTGGCCGGGGGGCGGGTCAAATTTACTTTTATGCCCGATGTAGAGGCAGACAATGTGGTGGCACTGGTTAAGATGCCTCCCGGCACCCCGGCAGAGGTGACCGCGGAAGTGGTGCACCGTCTGGAAGAAAGTGCCCGGCAACTGAAAGCAGAATATAACGGCGACGGGCACGGCAGCATTCAGCATATGCTCAGCTCGATCGGCGAGCAGCCCTTTCTGGCCGATCGCGGGGGACCGAACCGCGGGCGCAACGGCAGCTTCAGCGGGGCCAATCTGGGTGAGGTAAACCTGCAGCTTTATCCTTCCGAGGAGCGCAGTGTGACCAGTCCCGAACTGGCCCGGCGCTGGCGGGAGCTGACCGGCCCGATCCCGGATGTGGATGAACTGACCTTCACCTCCTCGCTATTCTCTTCTGGAGAAGCGGTCAACATCCAACTGTCCGGCAGTAATTATGAGATGCTGCGTGCTGCCACCGAAACCCTGAAGGCCCATGTGGCGCAATATCCCGGGGTGTTTGACGTGGGCGATTCCTACCAGGACGGCAAGCAGGAGATGAAGCTGCGCATCAAACCGGAGGCGGAGGCGCTGGGGTTGACCCTCGCCGATCTTGCCCGCCAGGTGCGGCAGGCCTTTTATGGCGAGGAAGCGCAGCGCATCCAGCGCGGGCGCGATGATGTGCGGGTGATGGTGCGTTATCCGGAAGAAGAGCGACGCTCGGTCGGCGACCTGGAGAATCTGCGGGTGCGTATGCCCGGGGGAACTGAAGTACCTTTCGCGGTGGCGGCGGAAGTGGAGGAAGGGCGGGGATTTGCCTCGATTAATCGTACTGACCGCAAGCGCACCATCAGCGTCACCGCCGATGTCGACATGAGCATCGCCAACTCGAATGAGATCGTCGCCGATATTACCCGCAACTACATTCCGCAATTGCAGAAGCAGTATCCCGGCATCGGCTACTCCCTGGAAGGGGAGCAGGCGGAGCAGCAGGAGACCCTGGGAGGTCTGTTGCGGGGCTTCCTTTTTGCCCAGCTGCTGATCTACGTGCTGCTGGCAATTCCCTTCCGCTCCTACCTGCAGCCGCTGATTGTGATGAGTGCGATTCCTTTCGGTTTTATCGGCGCCATCTGGGGCCACGTGTTGATGGGGTCGAATCTGACCATCCTTTCCGGCTTCGGCATCGTGGCCCTGACCGGGGTGGTGGTGAACGACAGCCTGGTGATGGTCGACTTCATCAACCGCGCCCGGGCGGAAGGCCTTTCCCTGATGCAGGCGGTGCGGGAAGCGGGTGTCTCGCGTTTCCGCCCGATCATCCTCACCTCGCTGACCACCTTCGCCGGGCTTACCCCGCTGCTGCTGGAGCGCAGCCTCCAGGCGCAGTTTTTGATCCCGATGGCGATATCCCTGGCTTTCGGGGTGCTCTTCGCCACCCTGATCACCCTGATCTTGGTGCCGGTGCTGTATACCATCCTGGAAGACGTCAAGATCGCGATAGCGAATTTGCTTAACCGGGAGCAACCGGGTGGGGATATAATTGAAGCGGAGCAGGCGGGATGATGATAATGGTAATTGGTGAATGGTAAGTCGTCAATAGTAATTGAAAAAAGAAAGGGCTTTCAGTAGTTTTGAAAGCCCTTTCTCATTAGCGGAGAGGGTGGGATTCGAACCCACGGTCCTCTAATGAGGACAACGGTTTTCGAGACCGCCCGATTCAACCACTCTCGCACCTCTCCGGAATGCGCTGCCAAAAATAATAGATTTTTGGGGCGATTAAAAGCAAAAAAACTCATTTCCGCAACTTCCGCACCCAATCATGCAGAAATTTCTCCGCTTCGGCATATTGCTGGAATAGCTGCTCCTCGCGGCGGAAGGCCGGGGTGTGCACGTAGCGCCGGCCGTTGATCATGGTATGGCCGTGCTTTTTGTGAAGCAGTTCGTGGTACATGATGTAATCGATTACGAATGCCGGCACCCGGGCATGGTCGAGGGTGCGCGAGATCATCACCGTATCGCGGGCAGGCTGGTAGTGGCCCATCTTGCGCACGGTGGGCGACTGGTTCCACTTCAGCAGCGGGCGGGGCATCCGGCCTTGAAAATAGGCCCGGTTGACCCGCTGAAAGCTGTCTTCCAGGTCGTGGGCCTGCCCGCGGGTTTGCCCTTCCGGCGGGTCGAGCACCGATTCCATCTCGAAGAGAATTCCGCTGAATTCTTCCGAATTGACGAATTCGCTGAGCAGGGCCTTCCCGCCGCGCCGGCGGGACCCCATGATGGCGCCGAACAAGGCCAGCCAGACTGCATCACCGGCAGCGAGGAAGCCTTCGCTGCATTTCAGGATCAGGCGGTCGTGGAACATTCGGCTGCGGTAGATCGACTGCAGGTTGATCAGGTGCAAGGTAACCGGCACCCGCACCCCGGCTAAATCCGGGCGCTGCAGCAGATCCTTCACCCGCTGCAATGTGCCGACATGCTGCAGCAGGTTCTCCGGCGAGCAGAGGAATTTTACCCAGCAATATAGCTGCCGCCCGCTGCCGGAGAGCGCTTCTAGCGGCAGATGGTTGCGGCGGCAGACGGCTTCGATCCCCTCGGCTTCCTGCTCCAGTTCCTGCCGCTGTCGCTCACGGGCCCGGGAAGACATCGCCAGTTCCCCGGCGTTCTGCCACATCTTGTCGGCCAGGTAATCGGTCATCTTCCGCACGTTGCTCAGGCGAATTTCCCGCCGTCCCGCCGGGCGGGCCGGAGCCGGGCGCTGGCGGGAGGGGAGATGATCCAGGTCGAGATTTTTCAAAAACGCATAGGCATTGCGCGAGGGGCCGGGGAGTGTTGCGGGCGTGGTGCGGTGTTGCCGGCAGATCTCCTCTACCTGGCGCACTACATCGCGCACCTGCTCGCGGAAACGGAGCAACTCGCCGGGAGGCAGGCCGTTCTGGAGTCGCTCCTGGACATAATTAAAAAAACGGACCAGGCCTTTGATGCGTACCGGCTGACTGATCTCAGGCACCTTCTTCTTGTGCTTTGGCTTTGGCCTTGGCGGCCAGCTCGCTATCCATCATGTATAAGCCGGTACCGTTGTCGCCGATCAGCTTGAGCTTATCGATGATCACCTGCATCTGGTTTTCCTCTTCCAACTGCTCGTCCACGAACCACTGCAGCAGGTTCTGGGTGCGGAAATCGCTGGCTTCTGTGGCCAGTTTCAAAATCTCATCGATCGACTTGGTTACTTTCTTTTCGTGGGTCAGGGCGATTTCGAACAGGCTCTGAAAGGACGTAAACTCCAGGTCCGGTTGGGCGATGGCCGGTGCATAGGCATGACCGTCGGCCTCGTTGACGAAGCGGAAGATCTTCATCATATGCGCCCGCTCTTCTTCCGCCTGGGCGTAAAAGAATTGCGCGCTGCCGTCAAATCCCTTGATCTCGCACCAGGATGCCATCGCCAGGTAATAGTTTGCGGCATACGCTTCCATCGCAATTTGTTTATTCAATGCGTCGTTGATTTTTTTAGAAAGCATGGGAATAACCTCCTTCAGTAGTTTATTTTAGGTTAATAGTCTTGGTAGTTAGATGCTGGATACTGGTTAAAGGATAAAGGATAAAGGATAAAGGTTAAAGGAATAATTTTTGATTGATATTGTGAGTAGATTTCGCTTCACTCCAACATCCAACATCCTTTTCCCTTCATCCTTAATCCTTCATCCTTTTCCCCTCATCCTTCACCCCCTACTTCCCCGGCGCCCGTCCATACATCTCGGTCATTTCCGCCAGTTTTTTTACATCTGCCGCCGCGATCTGTTCCCGGCTGACCCTCCAGCCCCAGTTGCCGCTGGCCTTGCCGGGCACATTCATGCGTGCACGGCTGTCAAGACTCAGCATGTCTTGGAGCGGGAAGATGCACATCTTCGCCACTGAGGCGCTGCCCAGGCGCATCAGTTCCCAGGCGATATCCAGCCGGGGCCGGGAACGGCCGAGGTATTTGAGGCAATATTCCTGCTCATGTTTCGGCGCGGTTTTAAACCATCCTTTGGTGGTGTCGTTGTCATGACTGCCGGTATAGACGATGCAATTGGACTGGTAATTGTGGGGCAAGAACGGTTCTTCCGGATCGCCTCCAAAGGAAAACTGCAGGATCTTCATTCCGGGGAAATTATAATGATCGCGCAGTGCTCCTACTTCCGGGGTGATGAAGCCGAGATCCTCCACCACAATCGGCATCTCGCCCAGCTGCTGGCGGAGGGCGTCGAACAGCGCCCGGCCGGGGCCTTTCAGCCACTCGCCGTGCTCGGCGGTCTTATGGCCGTAGGGCACCGCCCAATAAGCCTCGAAGCCGCGGAAGTGGTCGATGCGCACCAGGTCGACAGATTCCAGGGTCACCCGCACCCGCTCGGCCCACCAGCGGTAGCCGTCGCGGTGCATCACCTCCCAATCGTAGATCGGGTTGCCCCAGAGCTGGCCGGTCTTACTGAAATAATCCGGCGGCACCCCGGCAACAATGGTGGGATTGCCGTCTTCATCGAGGCAAAACGCCTCCTGGTTGGCCCATACTTCGGCGCTGTCCAGGGTGATGTAGATCGGGATATCGCCCATGATCTGCACCCCGCGCTCATTGGCGTAGCGCTTCAGGTCCTGCCATTGTTTGTAAAACTGGTACTGCAGAAACTTTTGGGCGGCTATTTGTCGCGCCAGTTGCTGCCGCAGCGCCTGCAGCGCCTCCGGCCGGCGCAGCTTCACTTCCGGCGGCCAGTTGTACCAGGCTTTTTTGCCGTAAAAATTCTTCAACGCCACAAAAAAGGCATACTCATCCAACCAGCGGGCATCATTGGTATGGCAAAAGCTGGCAAAAGCTTCCCGTTCGTGTGCCGGGGCATTATGCTCGAAGCGCTCGTACGCGCTCAGCAGGAGCGGGATCTTCCAGTCAATTACTTTATCAAATTCCACTTCCTGCCCGGAAAAGACCGGGGCATGATCGAGGTCGCTCTGGGAGAGATACCCCTCGCTGACCAGCCGGGCGGGATCGATCAACAACGGGTTGCCGGCAAATACTGAGGTGGTTTGATAGGGGGAATTGCCGTAACCGGTGGGCCCCAGCGGCAGGATTTGCCAGACCGACTGGCGGGCCTCCACCAGAAAATCGATCCATTTGTATGCTTCGATACTAATTTCCCCGATGCCGAAGGGCCCCGGCAGCGAGGTGGGGTGCAGCAGCAGGCCGGATGATCGTTTCAGTTGGGTCATGTGGGTATCCTGGTTAGAGTTTTATCGTCGCTCTTGAATAGGGTCGCATGGGGCATGGGGCATGGCGCCGTAATGTACAAGCGCATGTTCCGACACCCGCACTGTAATACACCATGCTCCATGCCCCATGCAAAAATTCTCCGCATTACAAACTTCTCAATACGAGCTTGTCTAAAAACAAGTTGGTAATATAACATCAACAATAGCATAAAAGCCAATTCTATGATCTTTTTTGGATCAGCAGCCAGAGGAAGAAGGGGCCTCCCAGCAAGGTGGTGATGATCCCCACCGGGAGGTCGACCGGCGCAAAGAGGGTGCGGGCGAGGGTGTCCGAGAGGGCCAGGAAGCCGCCGCCCAGGAGGATCGATGCCGGGATCAGGTAGCGGTGATCCGGCCCGCCGAGCAGCCGGAGCAGATGGGGAATGATTAGCCCCACAAAGCCGATCGGGCCGCTCAACGCCACCACCGAACCGGTCAGCAGGGAGGCGATTACGAAGGCCAGGATCTGCACCCGGGGTACATCCACGCCTTTGCTGAGGGCGGTCTCTTCCGAGGTGCTGAGGATGTTGAAGGTGCTGCTCATTCCCCATAGCACCAGGAAAGAGACCAGCAGTAGCGGCAGCGTGCGCAGCAGAACGCCGTATTCGACAATGTCCAGCCCTCCCATGGTCCAGCGGATCATCTGCTGGGTTTCGGTGAAGTCAGCCAAATAGTGCAGGATCAGGATCAGCGCCGAAAAGAAGAAGCTGATCGTCACTCCGGCCAGGATCATCCCGTAGATGGAGATGCGCCCGGCGCGGCGGGAGATGGCGTAGACCAGCAGCACCGTCAGCAGGCTGCCGGCAAACGCTGCCAGTTGCACGCTGGAAAAGCCCAGGAAGGAGAAGTAGAGGCCGCTTTTGATCACCAGCAATGCGCCCAGGGCGCTGCCGCTGGCCACGCCGAGGGTGTAGGGAGTGGCCAATGGATTGCGCAGCAGGGCCTGGAACACCACCCCGGCGACCGCCAGCGAAGCGCCGGTCAGCACCCCCAGAAAGATCCGCGGCAGGCGGATGCGGAAGAAGATCAGCCCGTCCGGGGTCTGCTCACCGCTCAAGTACGCCAATACCTGGCGATAGTCGAGCGGCTGGCTGCCCGCCAGGGGCGTGAAAACCAACACCGCGGCCAGTAGCAGCAGGCATCCGAGGAGGATCCATTTGCGCCGTGAATTTCTCATATAATCGATTAAAAATTAGCTTTTTAATATTGCCACAGAGACACAGAGATCACAGAGTCAGTTGTCAGTTGTCATATGTCAGTTGTCAGTTGTCAGTTGTTAGTTCTCTGTGAACTCTGTGTCTCTGTGGCAAATAGATTTTGATATTCATCAAGTTAATCTTAAATCGATCCACCCTCAGCCTAGTACAATCAGCGGTGTCTGTGACCGGGGATGGATGAGCACCTCCACCGGCACTTCGTAGACCTGCTCCAGGAGCGATTTTTCGATCACCGTCTCCGGGGGGCCGTCGGCGACGATGCGCCCTTCCTTCATGACCAGGATGCGCTCGCAGAAACGGGCGGCGAGGTTGATGTCGTGGGTGACGGTCAGGATGGTCATCGAGCGCTCTTGCGGCAGGCGCTTCAATATCTCATAAAAACGCAGCTGGTGTTTGATGTCCAGGGCGCTGGTCGGTTCGTCGAGCAGGAGAATCCTCGGCTCCTGGGCCAGGGCGGAGGCCAGCACCACCCGCTGCTGTTCGCCGCCGCTTAGCTCGCTGAAGGGGCGATCCCGGAATTGCCAGACCTCCGTCTCCTCCATCGCCCGGCGGATCACCTGCCGGTCTTCCCCGCGCTCACTGTGGAAGGACGATTGGTAGGGATAGCGCCCCATCGCGACGATCTCGTAGACCGTGAAGTCGAATGCCGCCTGAAAATGCTGGGGCACCAGCCCGGTTAGCCGGGCGAGGGACTTGCGGCTATAATCCGGCAGGTGCTTCCCGGCCAGGGAGATGCTACCGCTGTGCGGCGGCAGCAGTCCGGCGATGATCTTCAAAAAAGTCGATTTCCCGGCGCCATTGGGCCCGATCAGACCGGCCAATTGCTGACCGGCAATGCTCAGGGAGATATCCCGCAAAATCGGGGTGTCGTGATAGGCAAAATTCAGTTGGGCGGCGGTAATCATTCCACCGACCGGTTGAGCAGGTGATGCAGGGCCATGGCGATGCGGGAGATGCGTGGGCCGGGGATCAGAAAATAGCGCTCGGTGAGAATCTCCACCTGCCCGGACTGCACCGC
Organism: Calditrichia bacterium; assembly: GCA_020635015.1. Lineage (GTDB taxonomy): Bacteria > Calditrichota > Calditrichia > RBG-13-44-9 > J075 > JACKAP01. The sequence continues at coordinate 30,360 of JACKAP010000009.1, forward strand.
CCGAAGCAGGGGCAGGGCTTCCCAGTCTTTCTTCAGCGCGGTGATGCGGGCGCTGTCGGCAGCTTCCATAATCCGGAATTCCATGATAATCTCCGGATCGCGCTGCACCAGATCTTCTTTCGACACGTCAAAATAGCGTGCATTGACATCGGCAAAGATATTGCGCCCGCCGCTCATAACCAGGAGTTCGCTCAGGTAGGTTTCCTTGCCGGCGGCGTAGAGCCCGCGCAGGCTGCCGCTCTCCCGACCCACCAGCAGCAGGGTGGAGGTGAGGGAGTCGCGCAGGAACATCTGTTGCTGCACCCAATTGAGCGTATCGCGGATGCCCGCCGCCAGCCGCCCGGCCGCCGCTTCCCGGTGCAGCACCCGCCCCACAGCCGTGATGCCCTGCAGAATCTCATCGACGGTTTCGTTGGGAATGGTGAACGTCTTCATGCCGAACATCTGCAGCTTGCGGTCCATGTCGGTATTGGGAAATAGAAATACGATATCCGGCGCCAGCGCCACCATCTTCTCGAAATCGGGATTTAGATAGCCCCCGACCGTTTCCACCGCCTGCGCTTTTTCCGGATAGAGGCAGTACTCGGTGCGCCCCACCAGCAGGTCGCCTGCACCAATCTTGTAGATGATCTCGGTGATGTGCGGCGCCAGGGAGATCACCCGCTTGGGGGCTTCCTGGGCCGCGAGGGGCGTAGGGAGCAGTGGCAGTAGCAGTGGCAGTGCCTGCCAGAGGATCTTCTTGAGGGATATCATGCGATTTTCCATGTCAGTTGTCAGTTCTCTGTGAACTCGGTGTCTCCGTGGCTATATATCAAGAAGCCAAATTGCTGTCGGTTTGTTTCCGCTTTTCCAACTCCCGGTAAATTTCCGATTTCCCGGCATCATCCAGGCGCGACCACCGGGCAATCTCCTCGATCGTGCGGTAACAGCCGGCGCAAAACCCGCTCTGCGGATCAATCCGGCATAATTTGATGCAGGGGGAATGTAATACTTTTTTCATGGTTTTTTGAACCTCTTCTGAAATATGTTTTTAACTGGGCAGAGGGCAGAGGGCAGAGGGCAGAGGGCAGAGGGCAGAGGAAAATTGGTTAAACAATGCTTGACAGCAATGCATTTTTGAGATTCTTTCGCTCTTCGCTCTTCGCTCTTCGCTCTTCGCTCTCAGCGTTTTACCGAAGCAGCACCATCCGCCGCACTGCGCTTTGTCCACCGGCCGAAAGCTGGTAAAAATAGACCCCCGAAGCGACCGGCGCTCCAGTATCATCTCGTCCGTCCCATTGCAGCTCATATTCGCCGGGCGCCATCTCCTGTGCCAGCAGCTTCGTTACCTTCCGCCCGGTGGTATCAAAGATATTCAAATTCACAAATCCGAAATCCGAAATCCGAAATCCGAAATTCGTTGCGGGGTTAAACGGGTTCGGATAATTCTGATACAGCGCGAATGCTTCCGGCGCACTATCATCACCATCGGCGAGACCGCTGGGCGCCGGATCGAAGATCGCCAGCGAGACCGGACCGTCCCCCACCAGGAAGGCATGCTGGCGCAGATGGGACGGATCGTAGACATATACCGAATCCCGGGCAAAATCGCCGATATAGGCGGCATCATCCCGGTCAAATGCTACTGCGGGACCGCCGGGGAGGGGATTGTTTTCATCGCGTTCAAAGCTGTAACTGTCGAGGTCGTAGACCAGCACCCCTTCGCTGTAGGTGGAGAAATACGCCTTGTTGCCCCCGCTGACCGCGACGGTGGTAATGCCAAATGTCACGCTCTGCGAGTGTATGACCGTCTGGGCGGCCGGATCGATCAGGTCGATCCGCCCTTCGATCGATGCATAATCGCCGGAACAGGCTACCACGATGTTGCCCTGGAGATCCGCATCCAGCCCCTGGGGATTTACGCCCACGCCGACATGCGCCACTGTGTAGCTGACGGGGTCGATCACGCTCACTACCCCGGGATCGAAACCCGTTCCGTTATACCCGGAGATCGCCACATAGACCTTGCCGCCGTGGAATTTGACATCCTCCGGGGCGTTGCCTACTGCCACGGTGTGAATTGTGTTGCCGGTGGGCAGGTCTACGAACACCACTTGATTGGTGAAGAGCAGGCTGACCGCGGCAGTCTGGTCGTCGATAAAGTCCATCCCCCAGGGATTGGTGCCGGGGCCGAGGTTGATGGTTTGCAGCGTCGTGCGAGTGTTCAGGTCGACCACCTGGATCGCATTGAGGCCGGAATTGACGATATAGGCCCTTTCCCCCCGTACTTTCATCTGATTGGCATACAAGCCGGCGCCGAAGGCGTTGGAGATCACGCTCTGGTTCTCCAGGTTGATCATCGAGACATTCTCTCCCAATGTGTTCAACACCCAGGCGCTGTAGGGCGGCTGGGCGGAGAGGAAGGCGGTGATGAAAAGCAGGGTGAGATATGTGCTTAGAATATAACTGCGCATAAGGGGGATCCTTGCGTTGTTGGTCTTTGTCATTGGTTGTTGGTCATTGGTCATTGGTTGTTGGTTGTTGGTTGTTGGTCATTGGTTTTTGAACACATAATTCACGCTCAGGCTAGCCTGATACTCCCGTCCCGGCATCGGGTAGCCGCGCAACAGTTCATAGCTGGTTCCGCCGAGGTTCTTCAGGGCGTAGCCGGCATCCAGTTGCAGCGGGCCGAACTCATGGCGGATATTGAGGGACAGGTCCCACACGTCGTAGGCGGAGAGCGGCACGGCGGTATTGGCCGGTACGGTTTGCCGTTCGCTGAGGGTGCGGTACACCAGCAGGGCATGGAGCGGGCCCAGGCCCAGCCAGAGCGAGCTGTTCAGGGTATGTCTCGGGATGAACACAATCTCGCGCCCCCGGCGGTTCGGCTCCGGGCTCTCATTGAGCGCTTCGATGAAGCTGTAGGCAGCCTGGAAGTGTAGATGGTCCGTCACCAGCTTTTGGCTTAGCTGCACATCCACTCCCTGCTGACGAGCGCGCTCCTCGTTGCGCGGCTCCCACACCCCGCTGACGGTGCGGTGCCAGAAGATCAGGTCGCGGATCCGCTCGCGATAGTAAAAGGCGCTGAAAACCGGCAGGTATTCGTTTTCGCCTCCGAAGCGGATGCTGGTATTCCAGAATGTTTTCCGTTCCGGCTGCAACTCGGGATTCCCCCGCGCCCGGGCGTCCCCCTTCCAGAACAGGCTGTTGAAATCCGGATAGCGGATCGCCTTTCCCCAACTTCCGGAGACGCTGACCCAGGGGAGGGCTGCCGGCACCAGGCTGAGGCCGGCCAGGGGGTAGCCCTGTGTAGCCCGGGAAAAGTAAGATTCATAGCGCAGCGCTCCGCGCAGCCGTGCGCTGGAAAATAGCGCACCCAGACCGGGCAGGTCGACTTCCGCTCCGGCGACCCCGGCAGCGGTATGGCGGCGTTTTTGGCCGATGGATGCCGCAGGCAGCAGCAGGTTCTCCTGATCCAGGCGCTCTTCCTGGTAGTTGAGTCCCCAACGCAGCTCCAGGAAGGATGCCGGAAAGTGCATACCGTTAAGCCGCCCTTCCAGCACGGTATTTTCCTGGCGGGTGTGATAGCGCAGGAACGGTGAAGCGGCGCGGGTATTGTCATACGTGGTGGTCAGATGGTGGTATCCCAGGCTGCTTTCCAGATAGCCCCTGCGCGAGAAAAACCACTGGTGCTGGAGCTGCAGCGCATCGGAAGCGCCGTCGCTGAAGGCGCCGTCATGGGGCATTGCTTCGAAATAAGAAGACGGCAGGCCCTGCCCGCCCCGGCGGTGATGGTAGCGCAAGTTGGCTTGCTGCCGGTGGCCCTGATAGCTGATTTTTCCAAAAAACTTGCGGTTGCGGTACCAGGCATTCTGCCGGGTGAGGGTTTCTCCGTCGTATTCAAAATTGAAATCTTGCTGGGAATAATCCTGCAGATAGCTGGCCTGCAGGTGCAGGCCGGTGCGACCCAGGGTGATGCCTCCTCCCGCTTCTCCCCGGGCGCTATGAAAGGCGCCGCCCCGGGTGCGCAGGCCGGCATAACCCCGCTCCTGCAGGGCGCGGGTGCGAAAGGAGACCACCCCGGCAAAGGCATTTCCTCCAAACATTGCGCTATTGCCCTGGCGCACGATCTCGATCCGCTCGATTTGTTCCAGGGGGATCTCGCCGAGATCGACCTCGCCGGTTTGGGGATTGTTCAGACGCTGCCCATCGAGGAGCACCAGCACCTGGCTGGCGCGGCTGCCGTGGATGCGGATCTGCGCCCGGCTGTCGCCTCCGCCGGTTGAGGTCACCTCTACCCCGGCCGCCTGCTGCAGCAGTTGGGGCAGCCCTAAAGCAGCATAGCGGGCGATATCGTCAGCGGTGAGCACCAGCTTATCGCCCTCGAGGCTGCTGCCGGAAGTTTCGCGCCCGGCGGTGACGGTTACCGAATCCCCGGCGATCGTTGCCGGGGTGAGGGCCACCGAGAGCCGGCGGGGCAGTTCCGGGGAGATTTCCACACCGCTCTGCCGGGCATCGTGGTAACCGATCATCGAGAAGCGCAGCGTATAGCTCCCCGGCGGTATATTCTCAACCTGAAAAAAACCATCTGCATCGCTCACCGCGCCGTAAGGTGTTCCAGCCACTTCCACGTTTACCCCGGCCAGGGGAAGGCGGCTGTGCCGGTCGTATACCTGGCCGCTCAGGCGGAGGTTGCTCTGCGCCAGGACGTTCAACGAGAGCAGCAGACCGAGCCCAACCGTCAGTACCGGGGGGCACTGCCGATATAGAACACGGATAACACGGATGACACGGATTTTCACGGATTGTGCTTTCATGTATTAGCTACTGATGTGACGTAATCAACAGGTGTCGTCATTGCGAGCCGCGTTTGTTGCGGCGCGGCAATCTCCCGCAAATTCCTCCCAATATAACTGCAGATGGGTGCACCAAGCAGGGGATTGCTTCGGCAAAAAACGCCTCGCAATGACAGACCCAATTAAGTGTTGGCCTGTTACCGAATTTTTGTCTCCGGCTGGCGGGGATTTTCAACGACGATAAATGTATCTACCGGCAGCTAAAAAATCCCCGTCAGCCGGAGACAAAAACAAAAACCCCGACCTTCCGCATAGGAAAATCGGGGTTCTATCGAACGTGTCAGGGCGCGTGCGAAAACCCGGTCTTCCCGCGAAGATCGTTTCGGGTTACTCACACCAGCCGGTCTCCTGACTCAGGCGTCTGCCTACTCACTCACCTTCCCATTCCAGATACTGAACAGTGGTTTCCTTGAGCTTTCGTCGGCCATTACAGTTGCGGGGCAGTGGCGGATTCTCACCGCGCTTCCCGTACACTGGCATGAAGCTTGAACTACTGGTGATGGGTGGATGGGGTTATGGGGAAAAACGGACGTCGTACCATCCAATCCATCCAGCGCAATTTATCGGTGCAGCAACCGAAAAACAACAGGTATTATTATTCGGAAAGAGTTACGGATTGAAGCATACGAATACGTAAAAACCCATTAACCCATACACTCATCAACCCATACACAAATTTTACTCACTTTGCAAGGATATCAAACCAGTCAACCACTCATTTCGAAACCGTTCGACTGGCCAACACCCGTTTTATCGCGCCTTTCAACTCGCTGAGATCGGCAGATTTCACGATATATTCTTCGGCTGCCCAGCTCATGAAATTGTCTTTGTAGTGGGAATAGGCGGTGTGGATGATCACCGGGATGTTGGGATTGATGCTCAGCACCTTGCGCAGCGAGTCCAGTCCGTGCATGTTGGGCATCATCAGATCCAGGATGACCAGATCGGGCTTTTCCTTTCGCACCATATCGATGGCTTCGACGCCGTCACTGGCCAGCACCACCTCATGGCCCAGATCCACGATCTCAGTTTCATAAAGCAGCCGTTGTGCTGCTTCATCTTCCACAATCAAGATTTTTGACATGTTGACTCCTTGGTTTCGGGTGTAACGGATATTAGTTGTCAGTTCTCAGTTTTCAGTTGTTAGTTGTCGGTTCTCTGTGGCCTCGGTGGCTCTGTGGCTAAATTGGCATCCTAACCGTGTGCCGGGTGCGTCTCTTTTTTAACGTCATCAGACGCGGTCTGGTTCACCATTTCCTCCGGCGCTGCAGGAAAGCTGAGCGAGAAGACCGTTTCCCGGTTGGCTTCGGTTTTGACATCGATCCGCCCGTCATGAGCTTCCACGATCTGGTTGACGATCGGCAAGCCCAGCCCGGTGCCGCTGGATTTGGTGGTGAAGAAGGTCTGGAAAATTTTCCCCAGCAAGCTGGTCTCGATTCCGGGGCCGTTGTCGGCGATCTGGATCTCGATCTGTCCGCCTTCCACCCGGGTGATGATGCGCATCTCGCGGTTATCGAGGCGGCTGTCCAGAGCTTCGATACCGTTCTTCACCAGGTTCAGCAATGCCTGATAGAGCATTTTTTTGTCGCCGACGATAAAGATATCCTGCGCTGCCAGCGATTTGACCAGCGAGATGCGCCGTTTCACAACCGCCGGCTCCATCACTGCCAACACCTGTTCGAGAATCTGGTTGATGTTGACCAGCCTCCGCTCCGGCTGGGGCGGATTGGCCACGTTGAGGATATTGTTGAGAATATTCTCCAAATTGGCCACCTGCTCGCTGATCACCCCGGCATATTGTTTGATTTCTGAATCTTCCGCAATTTTACGCTCGATCAGCCGGGCGAAGCCGCCGATTGACACCAGGGGATTGCGGATCTCGTGGGCAACCTTGGCCGACATCTCGCCGATCGCTGCCAGCCGTTCGGCGCGCACCAGCTTTTCCTGGTTCTCTTCCAACTGCCGGTAGGCCTCCTGTACTTCCTGAATGCGATGTTCCAGGTGGCGGTAGAGCCGGGCGTTCTCGATGGCGGAGCTGGCCTGGCTGGCAAACAGCTTCAGCCCCTCGATGTCCTCGGTGGAGATCTCCCGCTTGTTGATGCAATTGTCGGTGATGATCACCCCCAGGGGCTCGGTCTTGGAATAGACCGGGGCGATCACAAAAGTGTCGTTCTTCAGCAGGTCGAATAAATCGGTGTCGTGAACTCCGAATTCAAATTCGCCGGGGCCAAGCGGCTGGCCGTTCTTGACCTGAAATACCCGCTTGCGGTTGAGCGACTGGATCAGGATATGATCTTCCTGGTCGAGGGGAACTTCGATCTGGGTCACGATCTCATTGACCTTGCGGTCGGCGCCTTCCAGGTCGATCTGGTAGATCTGGATAATGTCCTTGAGATAGTGGTAATCCTGGTTCAATTCGCTCCAGATCCGGTTGGCCTCTTCCTGGTCGGAGGGCCCGATGGCCAGATGGCCTTTCAGGGTGCGGGTGTCTTCATCAACCATCATGATGAAGGCGCGGTTGAAGCGCAGCCCCTCGCCGGCGGTGATCGCGATCAGGATGATGCGCAGGATCTCCCGCTCGTCCCGGGTGCGGTGAAGGATCTCATTCAGTTCGTTCAGCTTCGACAGTTCCAGGATGGTGCGCAGCAGCTCGAACTCCAGCGCCTTGCGGGAGTCGATATCCTTGATGCTCTCGGAAGTGCCGATCGGCTCCCCGGCTTCATCATAGATGCGGGTGGCGGAGATGTCGACATAGATCGAGCGCCCGCTTTTATGGAGGCGCTGGGTCTCGTATTTCTTGATCAGTCCCTGGGAAGCCAGTTCGCTGCGCAGATAGTTCAACTCGCCCAGGCTGATCAGATCATCCGGCACCAGCCGCTGCAGCGGTTCCCCGATGATCTCCTCTTCGCGGTAGCCGAAGATATCCTCCGCGCCCTTGTTCCAGCTTTTGATGCGGTCCTCGTTGTCGAGAAAGATCACTGCATCGGTAGAGGTGTTGATGATGGCACTGAAGAGCTTCTCCTTCTCGCGCAGCTTGCGCTCCAGCTTCTCATACTCGGTCACATCCATCCCGATGCGCAGGGCCCCGAGGATGCTGCCGTCCTTGTGAAACACCGGCAGGTTGAAGAACTCCAGGAAGATCTCTTCTCCGTTGCTGCCGGTGATGCTGATCTGCTTCTTCCGGGGGTCTTTGCGATTGTCCAGAGGGCTGTAGAGTTTGCAGTCGTCGCAATCCTCCGCGCAGGGCAGCAGGGCATTGGGGCAGCGCAGTTGCTGCCCGACATAAATATTGGGCAACATTTCCGCCATATAGCGGTTAAACCAGGAGATGGTATTCTCGGCATCGACCAGGTAGATGTAGATCGGAAAATGGCCGACAAAACGGTCCAGCCAGCGCAGAATATCTTTCAATTCATAAATAAGCGAGTGCATCATGCTCCCGAATGTTAGGGTCATTGTGATAAACGGATATACGGAGAAAGCATCATCGATCCAAGTTATGTATATCCCACCCCTGCTGGAGATCTGTTAATTCATAATACGAAATGGGGGGGGATAAATCAATGAAAATAGATTGTTGGGGGTGGATGCTGGATACTGGTCAAAGGATAAAGGATAAAGGATAAAGGGATAAGTTTTTATTGACAATGTGAATAGATTTAGTATTGTTCCAGCATAGAGCATCCAGCATCCAGCATCCAGCATCCAGCATCCAGCATCCAGCATCCAGCATCCAGCATCCAGCATCATCAGACTTATTTTCCATTTGGGTAAAGCCCATCTAACACGTAAATTAACCCGCTTAACATAACGAACAGAAAAATGCGACTGATTTCCCGCTACATCATCAAAGAACTGACCGGCCCGTTCCTGTTTTCCCTGGCGGTGATCATGTTTGTTTTCGTGATCAAGTTTCTGCTGCAGTATATCGGGAAGATTTTCGGCAAAGGGCTGGCGTATGAGACCATCTTCAAGTTTATCTTCCTGAACCTGGCCTGGATGCTGGCCCTGGCAGTGCCGATGGCGGTGCTGGTGGCGGCCTTGATGGCCTTTGGGCGACTTTCCGCCGACAACGAGATCACCATCTTAAAATCCACCGGCATCAACCTCTACCGGGTGATCACCCCGGCCCTGCTCTGGGGAACCATTCTGACGGTGGCGATGGTGTGGTACAACGACCAGGTGCTCCCGGAATTCAACCACCAGGCCCGGGTGCTCTCGCACAGCATCAGCCGCAAGAAGCCCACTTTGCAGATCGAGGAGGGGATTTATCTCAAGCTCGATAAGTTCAACATTCTGGTCGAGAAGATCGAAAAGCCGCTCCCGGCGCAATTGGCGGGTAACGATAATATCGCCGACCCGGTCTACCCGGAAGCCAATGCCGACAAGCTCAAGGATGTGACGATTTTCGACTACAGCGATCCGCAGCATCAGCGCACCGTCATTGCCGATCACGGCTACCTGGTGCTGGATGAAGCCCGGCAACAGCTGGTGTTCTACCTCTATGACGGCGAGATCCATGAGACCGATTCGCGGAATTATTCCGAATACCGGCGGATCGGCTTCAGCAAGCACGCCATCAAGGTGCCGGCGTCGGATCTTTTTCTGCAGGAGGTGGAGGATTTGCAGCGGGGCGACCGGGAGATGAATATTCAAATGATGCGCGATAAAATCGCCGGTTTCCGGCAACAGCGCCAGGAAGCTGAGGAACGCCTGCAAAACGAAGTCACGAATTTCCTGGTCCCGCCGGATCAGATTGCCGCCCGCCTGGAGAGCGGCGCCGCCCCGGATTCAGCCATGGCGACCTTCGTCAGGCGAGATGGCCTGACCCGGGCATCACGCAAACTGCAGAATGTCGAAGCGACGATGCGCTCCAATCTGCAAAGCGAGGCGCATTTTGAGCGGCAGATCTATAAATACGGGGTGGAAATCCAGAAAAAATATTCCATCCCCTTCGCCTGCATCGTCTTCATTCTGGTGGGCGCACCGCTGGGCATCCGCGCCAAGAAGGGCTCGCTGGGCATCGGGGTGGCGTTCAGCATCCTGTTTTTTCTGCTCTACTGGGTCTGCTTGATCGGGGGAGAGGACCTGGCCGATAAGCAGATCATCCATCCGTTCCTGGCGATGTGGTTCCCAATATCCTGGTCGGCTCCCTGGGCTTGTATCTTACTTATAAGACCGTTCAGGAGACAACCTTTATCCAGTGGGAAAAACTGGGCAAACTGGCAAAATTTTTTACCAACAGATGACCATGCGCTTACTCGACCGTTACCTGATCCAAAAATTTCTGTTCGTGCTTTTCTTCGCCTCGATGGCGTTTATCGTGATATTTATCGTGGTCGATCTCATCGAGCATCTCGATAAATTCCTGGAATCGAAAGCGCCGTTCAGCCGCACAGTGGTGTATTATCTTTACTATATTCCCTCCATCATCACCCTGACCCTTCCGGTCAATATGCTGTTGAGCAGCCTGTTTGCCCTGGGCACCATGGCGCAGCATAACGAGCTGGTGGCCTGCATGTCTGCCGGGGTGAGCCTCTACCGGCTGGTGTGGCCGCTGCTGCTGGTGGCGCTGCTGATCAGCATCCTCTCCGGCATCGCCAACGAGACGGTGGTGCCCCAGGCCAACCGCACCCGCCTGGATATTTACGAACATGAAATCCGCGACCGTCCCCGGGAGCAGTTCGGCACCCGGCGGGAGATCTCGCTGCAGGACCGGGGGGAGCGGCAGTTGAGCATCGACTACTATAATATCCGCACCCAGAAGGCCAACAAGGTGAACATTGTCTGGCGGGACGGCAACCGCATCCGGGAGCGCTGGGATGTGAAGACCATGGCCTGGGACAGTACCCGCCAGGCCTGGCGGATGTCCGGGATCACCCAGCGGAAATTCGATCCCGATGAAGAAATCAGCCGGCTCGACACCTTGTGGTATGAGGATTCCCAGATTCTGCCCGGCGACCTGGTAGATCTCGACCAGCAGCCGGAGGAGATGAATTATTTCGAATTGAAGCGCTTCGTGGAGCGGATGAGCATCATGGGCTCGAACGCCCGGAAGTGGATCGTCGACCTGCACATGAAGATCTCTTATCCCCTGGCCAGTTTCATCATCGTGCTTTTCGGGGCGCCGCTGGCCTCCCGTAAACGGCGCAGCGGTCCGGCCCTCGGCTTTGCCCTGGCGCTCTTGATCAGCTTCGTCTATTTCGGCTTCATGAAAAGCGGGCAGGTGCTGGGCTACAACGGCACCCTCCCCCCCTGGCTGGGCGCCTGGATCGGAAATATCGTTTTTGGGGTTGGGGGAGTGGTGTTGATGTTGATGACGCGCAAGTAGGGTAGGGTCGCGACCCTACCCTACGGCGCACGATATTTGCTCGCTATCGCTCGCGATGTTTGCTCGCTTCGCTCACGATATTTGCCTTCGGCGATGTTTGCTGCTTCGCAGCGATATTTGTTCGCTTCGCTCACGATGTTTGCGCTACCGCGCGTAATCTTTCGCCCTTCGCCCTTCGCCCTTCGCCCTTCGCGTATTTCATTCCGCATTCCGAAATCCGCACTCCGCATTCAAATCACCGTATCACCACAATTTTCCCGGTCGAAATCACCTTCGAGCGCGCATCTTTCACCATGTAGATATACAGCCCGCTGGGAAGATCGGAACGGCTGTCCAGGATGCCCAGGCGGAATTCCTTTACGGTCGAGGGCAGCAGTTCTTCCAGCACCCGCTCACCGACCAGCGAATATAGGCCTACCGTATTGGCGTTTTCCGGCAGATTGGTGAAGATCATCTCCCGGTGTCCCTGGGCGGGCTTGAGAGGATTGGGATAGACGATCAGGTTATCCTTGCTGAGGGTGCCGCTGCTTGCCGCCCGCATTCCGGTCTGGAAGGTGGAGTCGCGGATGACGATGCTGCGCCCTTCCTCGTCGGTAACCCGCAGGGCGAAGTGATAGGTGGTGTCCGGCGCCAGGTTGATCAGATTGATGCTGTGGCTGAGCCGGAAGCTGTTGTTGCTGACGGTGATCACCTGGGAGAGATCCAGCCAGTAGCTGAGGTCAAGCCGGCTGGGCAGGTCGGTCTGCACCGTAAAATCCGCCGTAAAGTCGCCGGTGTTTTGCACCGCCACGCTGCGCAGGTCGTTGCGGTTGTCGACCAGCACCGCCATCTGCTGGGAATCGCTCAAACCGTCAGGGTCCTGCACGACGATGCGCAGGGTGGTATTGCCGGACCAGTCATCATCCGGAAAGAGGGTGTAGGTCATTCCCGCGGGATCGAAGCTGCCGTTGAGGTGGGCGCCGGGGTCGAACTGCCAGGTCAATTCTCCGGCATTGTTGGTGGAATCGACCACAAAGTGCACCAGTTCCAGGGTCAGGCTGCTGTCTTCCGCCAGCACCAGCTGGCTGTGGAACTGCAGGTGCGGCGCGGTATTATCCTGCAAAAAGGTGATGGTCACCTGGGCGGTATCGGCGGCGCCGGAGGGATCGGCCACCCGGAAGAAGCCGCTCTCACTGCCCGGGGTTCCCTGGGGAATGATCCGGATAATCTTGCCGGGAGCATTGGCCCATTCGATCGTAAACTGGCTGAATCCCCAGAAGCTCCAGTCGAGATCCAGCACGTCATTGTCCACATCCCCGGCATAGAGTCGCAGATCATAGAGATTATTGCTGTTTTCGCTGACGAACAGATCCTGCAGCGAAGCCAGCGGCGGGTCGTTTACCGGGGCAACCGTCACGGCGAAGGTCACCACTCGTGAGGCCAGGTCCGGGGCGGTGGCGACGGCGGTCATCTGGCTGCTGCCGTACCAATCGGGTTGCTGGGAGAAAATACTCAGCTTGCGGGAAGCGGCATTAAAACTGTAGCCCAAATTGGCGCCGGGGGTGAAGCTCCAGCCGATTTCTGCCGGCGAGTAGCCGGAAACGGTCAGGGTGGTATCCATCAGAATGTCGAATTGCCCGTCTTCCGGGACCGTAACATCGGGGATCTGCACGATAAACACCTGGCCGCTGGTGTTCACCTGGATCTGCACCTGGGCGGTATCCGCCGCTCCGCCAGGATCGACCACCCGGAAGAACCCGCTTTCGCTGGCGTTGGGCACCAGGGGCACAATCTGGATGATTTTCTGCGCCGCATCCTCCCAGGCGATGTCGAACTCGCTGAATCCCCAGAAATTCCAGTCCAGCTGCAGGGCGCTGTGATCTACATCGACCGCATAATCTTTCAAATCGACCAGGTTGCTGGCGGGGTCATTGCTGACAAACAGTTGCTGCATCGAGATGCTGGGGGGATCATTTACCGGGGTCACCGTTACCTGAAACGTGGCCGATTCACTGTTCTGGTCCGGGGCGGTGGCGGTGGCGGTCACCTCGCCGTCGCCGGACCAGTCCGCCACCCGGCTCTCGATGGTCAGCACCCGGGTGGCGCTGTTGAAGGTGTGCTTCAGGTCCGGGTCGAGGTCGAAGCTCCAGTTCAACTGCGCCGGGTTAAAATAGGTGATGGTGACGGTGGTGTCCAGCTGGATCCGCACCCACTGGTCTTCCGGGAAGGTCTTGTCGGGAATATTCACTTCGAAGGTATACACCGGGATGCCGGTGACGTGGATGGCCACCTGGGCGGTATCGGCGGCATTGGCCGGGTCGGCGACCCGGAAAAAACCGCTCTCGTTGCGCACCGTATCCAGGGGCACAATGCGCACGATCTTCTGCGCGGCATTGGCCCACTCGAAGTTGAAGTGGGAAAATCCCCAGAAGCTCCAGCTTAATTCCTCCGGATCGTTATCTACGTCGACAGCATAATCTTTCAGATCGATCAGATTGTTGGCCGGATCGAATTCGATATTCAGGCTGTTGATATTCGCCACCGGCGCATCGTTGACCGGCGCAACGGTCACCTCCACATCGGCGTTGCGGCTGGCGTTGTTCGGCGCGGTGGCGGTGGCGGTGATGCTGCTCTGGCCGGACCAGTTCGCCACGGCAGACGATACCGTCACCATCCGGGCGGCGGCGTCATAGTCATAATCCAAATCGCTGCCGGCGCTGAAAGACCAACTGATCTGATCGTCGCTGTAATCGGAGTGGGCCACGCAGGTGTCCATCCAGATGGCGTAGCTGCGGTCCTCGTCAAAATCGATTGCCGGGATCGTCACCGTGAAAGTGCTCTGGGAAATCTCGTTGAAATCAAACGAGATGGTTTTGCGGTCGTAAAATCCGTCGGGATCCTCCGCCCGGATATTGAAAGATGCCGGCCCCTGGTAATTCAGGGGCACCGGGGTGATTACCAGATCATCGCCTTGCTGGGTTACGCTCAGGTTGGTCTCCTGGCTGAAGCTGAGCTGCAGGTCGCTGAGATCGTGATCGGGATCGTTCAGGAAACTCGCCAGGGCGATGGAGGTATCGCTGCCGGTGGAAATGGTGCTAATCGTTAGCTGGATGCCCGGAATGCCGATCAGCACCGGGGAAGAGTAGGTGCTGATCATCCCGGCATCGTTGATGGCGGCGATGCGGTAGGCGTAGAGATTGCCCGGGGTGACGCTGTTGTCGCTGGCCGAGGTTTGGGGATGGGAAACTTCCGTAAAATCGCTGAAGCTGGTGGTCGAATTCACCGCGCGCTGCAGCTTGTATTTGTCGATATCCGGCTCGCTGTTGGGGTCCCACAGGATATTCAGGGAAGATGTCTGCGCGATGGCAATATTCAAAAAGCAGCACACGGCGAAAAGAAATCCGTATTTATACATGGCAATCCTCAAGTTTATGCAGGACCATATAAAGCCAATATAATGCCAGTTTTTGATGCATTCTCAGGTCTGGCTCCGCAGCGAAGACGGATAGAGAAATGGGAAAATATTACACAGAATTGCATAAAATACGCATGGGGCGAAGAGCGAAGAGCGTGGAGCGAGGAGCGAAAGATATAAGGTCTGTCATTGGCGCTTCGCGCGTCATTGGCCTGCGGCGTCATTAGCCCTTCGGGCGTATTTAAAGATAGTCATCTGTTGCGTAGAACGCCGCTGACGGCGAAGCACACTGCCGCCCGACGGGCCACTGACGCGCGCAGCGCCAATTACGGCGAAGCCCACTGACGCGCGGCAGCGCCAATGACGAAATGCGGAATGTGTTGATGATGCTTGATATTGCGGGCTCATTCGTGTAGATTCGAGTAAATTCGTGGCAAAAAAAGAGGGTTTCCAATGGACTTAAAAGATTTTCGCCGTCACGCCCATGAACTGGTCGACTGGATGGCGGATTACCTGGAGCATATCGAGGATTACCCGGTTAAATCTCAGGTGCGGCCGAAGGACATTCTCAAACAGTTGCCGGAAGCGGCCCCGGAATCCGGCGAGGTTTTCGAGCAAATCTTCGCAGATTTTCAGCAGATCATCCTCCCGGGCATCACCCACTGGCAGCATCCGGCCTTTCACGCTTACTTCCCGGCCAATTCCAGCCCTCCGTCGGTATTGGCGGAGATGCTCACCGCAACGATCGGGGCGCAGTGCATGATCTGGCAGACCTCCCCGGCGGCGGCGGAGCTGGAAGAGCGGATGATGGAATGGCTGCGCGAGATGATCGGCCTGCCGCCGTCTTTCACCGGGGTGATCCAGGATACCGCTTCCACCGCCACCCTTTGCGCCATCCTGACTGCACGGGAACAGTTTTCCAGCTTTAGTTGCAATCGCGAAGGATTGCGCACAGGGCCGCGCTACCGGGTCTACTGCTCGGAGCAGACCCACTCTTCGATCGACAAGGCGGTGCGGATCGCCGGGCTGGGGGATGAGAACCTGCGTAAGATTGCAGTGGATGAAAACTTTGCGATGCTGCCGGAAGCGCTGGAAGCGGCGATTGCTGCCGACATCCGGGCCGGGATGCAGCCGCTCTGCGTCATCGCCACCCTGGGCACCACCGGCTCTACCGCCATCGATCCGCTGGAAGCGATCGGGCAGATTTGCCGCCGGCATGGCCTGTGGTACCATGTCGATGCCGCCCTGACCGGCAGCGCCCTGCTGCTGCCGGAAATGCGCCACCTGATCCGCGGCGCGGAGATGATCGACAGCTTTGTCTTCAATCCTCACAAGTGGCTGTTCACCAATTTTGACTGCTCGGCTTATTTTGTGCAGGACCCCGGGGCGCTGATCCGCACTTTTGAGATCTTGCCGGAGTATCTGAAAACCCCGGAAGATCAGCGGGTCAATAATTACCGCGACTGGGGCATTCCCCTGGGGCGGCGCTTCCGGGCGCTGAAGCTGTGGTTCGTGATCCGCAGCTACGGGGTGGAGGGGCTGCAGGCGCGCCTGCGTGCGCACCTGGCCCTGGCCCGTGAATTTGCCGGAAAGGTGGAACAATCGCCCGATTTCGAGCTGCTGGCCCCGGTGCCCTTCAATACCATCTGTTTCCGCTACAAGCCGCCGCAGATCGATGACGAGGAGACGCTGAACCGTCTGAACAGCGCTCTGCTGGAAAATCTCAACCGCAGCGGGAAAGTATTTCTGACCCACACCCGGCTGAACGATCGCTATACCATCCGCATGGTGCTGGGCCAGACCCGGGTGGAGCGGCGGCACATGGAGGCGGCCTGGGAGTTGATCGTGCGCGAGGCGCGGGGGCTTGATCGAAAATTCATAGAACGCGGATGAACGCGGATGACGCGGATTTTCTGACCGGTTTTTTGCCACAGCAACACAGAGCCCACAGAGAACCGGTACTGATCCCTTATAACTGGCAACTGAAAAACCTCTGTGTGCTCTGTGCTTCTGTGACTGTCTTTGAAATGCTTTTTTATGTATTATCCGCGATAATCCGTGTCATCTGCGTTCTATTTAACAACCACATTTCCTTGATGATTGTAGATCCACCCTTCATACGTTATATTGCCTCAAACAGCGGAAAGGGCGACAGATGAACAAATGGTTCTACGGTATACTGTGCTTAATATGCATTTTCTTTGCTCCGGCGGTGTGGGCGCAGAGCGGCGTCGGGTTGATTGGCGGCCTGAACTTTGCCGGGTTGAGCGTGAAGCAGGATAATGATAATCTTTCCGGGATCGAGCATCCCACCCGAACGGCCTTCGGCGCCGGAGGCATGCTCTGCCTCGACGTGCCCGGCAAGCTGTTGTTGCAAATGGCACCGCTCTATCTACAGCAGGGGAGCAAGCTGAAGATAGACGGCGAAGCCAGCGGCAGCATTCGCCTGGCCTATCTCAATCTGCCGCTGCTGCTGCGCTATAACACGGTGGAAGATGGCAGCGGCGTCTACTTCGCCGCCGGCCCCAATATTGCGCTGTTGCTGGATGCGGTGCAGAAAGATGCCGATGGCGCCCAGAGCGATATCAAAGATTTGCTCAAAGGAATTGATGTTGGCCTCAACTTCAGCGCGGGCATCAGCGCCCCGCTGGGCGGCAATTTCCTGTTCATCGAAGCACAGTTCGGGTTGGGCGTCGTCAACATCGACGATTCCCCCGCCGCCGCAGAAGGCTTGACCCGCAAGACCAGCAGCATCAAATTGATGGGAGGGATGTTGTTTCCGTTCGGTAGGTAGTTCTCAGTTTGTGGATACTTGTTGATGGGTTAATGGGTTGAAGGGTTAATGGGTTGATGAATTTGCACGTACGACGTCCGTTTTTACCCATTATCTCATTAACCCATTAACATATTTAAATCTGTGAAAATCTGCCAAATCTGCGTGCAATTTAAGGTGGAAAGAACTATGAAAAAACTCCTCTGTTTCGGCCACCGCGGTGCAGCCGGGCATGCGCCGGAGAATACCTTGACGTCGGTGGAGACCGCCATCGCCCTGGGCGCCGACTGGATCGAGATCGATGTCTATCTGGTAGACGGGGAGCTGGTAGTATTCCATGACGCCCGCCTGGAGCGCACCACCAATGGCCAAGGCTATCTGGAGAAACAATCTCTCGACTACCTGCGCACCCTTGATGCCGGCGAAGGGGAACGCATTCCCTTGCTGCGCGAGGTGCTGGAGCACGTCGATCACCGGGTGGGGATCAACATCGAGCTGAAGGGGGCACATACCGCTGCCGCCACCGCCCGGCAGCTCGATCTTTACCTCAGTGCCTCGGGAGGGAATTGGGAGCAGTTCCTGATCTCTTCATTCAATCATCATGAACTGCGCCTGGTTAAACAGCTACGTCCGCAACTGCGCACCGGGGTGTTGATCTACTGCCTGCCCCTGGATTATGCCCGGATGGCCGAAGCACTGGGAGCTTATTCGATCCATCCCAGCTGCGAGTTCCTCAACCGGTCGCTGGTCATAGACGCCCACCAGCGCGGCCTTAAGGTGTTTCCCTACACCGTCAACGACGAGGAAACCCTGGCGCAGATGAAGGCGCTGGAGGTGGATGGGGTGTTCACCGATTATCCGGAGCTGATCAGCGGGGTGGGTCGGGGATGACATTTTTTTTGCCACGAATCTACGCGAATGGACCCGAATAAAAACTTATTAGCCACAGAGACACAGAGTTCACAGAGGCTGACGACTGATAACAGACAACTATAACTAAACACTGACAACCATCTCTGTGTTCTCCGTGTCTCTGTGGCAAAAAACCATTCGTGTTCATTCGTGTAAATTCGTGGCGAAAAATAGATCCGATTAACTTATTCAACCTTTATCTTGATTTTGAATCACCGGAAGTTTATATTTTCGAGTGTATACTTCGGAGATATAATCATGAAAGCAACTGCAAAAGATTTGAGGTTTTATTCCAAAGAACTCCTGGAAACCGTTGCCCGGGGAGAAGAGGTGATTATTACCTATCGCGGAAAACCTTTTGCAAAACTGGTGCCTTTGGATGATGCTGACTATGATAGCGATACAAATATTGAATTGTTTGGTATTTGGGCAGATTATACCGAGATCGAAGCAGTTGATGAATACGTGCGTGAACTCCGCAAGGGGAGATTCTAATGCTGACCGATACCGATGTGCTGATCTGGTATATGAAAGGCAATAAGAAAGCCTATAAAGCGGTTGAAAGTCAGCGGAGCCTTTATATCTCTGTCGTTACATATATGGAACTTATACAGGGAATGCGTAATAAGCAGGAACTGAATGCGCTCAGGAAGGCATTGCGTCACTGGCAGGCGCGAATACTATATATCAACGAGGAGATATCGGCCAAAGCGCTGTTTTATGTCGAGCAGCATTTTCTGAGCCACTCGATCCACCTGGCCGACGCCTTGATCGGCGCAACGGCTGTCATAAACGGAATGCCGTTAATGACGGCCAACGACAAGCACTACAAAGCGATCAAAGAGATCGACATCAAAATTTTCCGCCCGACGTAAGCTCGTCCGTATTTGAGTAGGTGGAGCGATAGGAGCAAGTATTTGAGTCAGTGCGTTGTTAAACCGGCATTTTTCAACCCCTCTAAATCTCCCCTTACTAAGGGGAGACTTTCAGGTTTCCCCCTTGGTAAGGGGGGACGGAAGGGGGGTAAAAATGCCACATATTTTATGCTGAATATCTTCGTAAATTAACTCACGGATCAATAACAACAAAATCTCGTGATCTCCGTGCCTCTGTGGCAAAAAATCCGTGTTCATCCCGCTCATCCGTGGCAAAAAAATCACCCCGGCAGCACCGCCCGCACATCATTGTTCAGCAAACTCTGCAGCAGCCAACGATGCTTCGCCCCGGAGAGAGGAATGCCGGAGACGCTCTCTTTCCCCCGCTTGATGTTGTAGACCTGCACATAGCGGTCGAGGATGTAAAGCGCGATATATTTCAGCAGGATTTCCGGATTGTATTGATGAGTGCTGCGATAGCCTTTCAGCAGCGCCTCCAGCGCGCCGTAGGCTTTTTCCCAGGGGAACCACAAGGCGGTGCGGGTCATGATCACATCGCTGCACACCCGGCTGAGATCATTATATGGCGAGCCGTGACCGACGCTTTCGAAATCGAGGATGCTCACCTGCTCCCCATGCCCGAAGATATTGCGGAAGGTACAGTTGCCGTGCACG
This sequence comes from Calditrichia bacterium, assembly GCA_020635015.1. GTDB lineage: Bacteria > Calditrichota > Calditrichia > RBG-13-44-9 > J075 > JACKAP01. Next base: position 50,155 of record JACKAP010000009.1, read on the forward strand.
ATGGTGTTGGACGTATCGAAGGGCGCGTTTTGCTCGTACCATAATCCGATCTTGCCGGTCAGCTCATCCGGTTTCTTCACCCGTTCCAGGCGGCGCTGCAGGGTGTTGGGAAGGCCGGATTTAATCTCGCGCAGCGGGAAGTTTTCGCCCCGCTTATGAAACTGTCCCAGCACCCGCCCGCAATGGTAGAACAGGTGGTTGAGGTCGCCGGCATTGTGGCGCCAGGGCAGCAGGCAGGCACGGTAGAGCTGGTAGTTGAGCTGCTGGCCGGGAATTTCCGAAGCCAGAATGAACCCGTGATTCACCGAAGCCCGCACCGCAGCGGGATGATGGTATTCGCTCACGTCGCGGAAATGCTCGCGCATGAACTGGAACCCCAGGATCTCCCCTCAATGCCGGCGCGGTTATCGCTGCAGGCCAGCTTCAGGAACCAGCGGCCCTGCTTGCTGTTGATCCGGTAGACGGCATTGCGCCCTTTCTGGATCAACTCGAACACCACCCCGTTGAGACGGGTCCTTTTGCCAAATCGCCCCTCGCGGAGCGCTTCGGTATTTTCATCGATCAGGATACACAGCGTATCCGCCTGGCGCGAGACAGCCAGGCTTTCGTTGAGTGATAGTATTTCCATTTGGCCCTGATTATGTTTTTAAACTACTTTTTTAGTCCACGGATTACACGGATTGACACGGAAATAATTGGTAAATGTGCAATACAATCAGCAATTCTACCCCCCTTCCGTCCCCCTTACCAAGGGGGGAAACCATCAAGTCTCCCCTTAGTAAGGGGAGATTTAGAGGGGTTGAAAAATAACGGTTATTACGACCAAACTACATATAAATCCGTGTTAATCCGTGTAATCCGTGGATCAAGTTTTTTCTAATCTTTTACCTCCTCCGGCTGCCGGGTGGAGAAGGGCAGGGAGGCCACGATGGCCATCACCGCCATGATCGGCATGTGGTAGCGGGGCTGGCTTTCGTACACCGAGTGGATCACCACCAGGAAGAGGGCCGAATAGAGCAGGGTGGCGCCCAAAGCGCTGCCGGCAAAATAATCCCGCCAGCGGATCAGCCCCACCAGCACCAACACCCATATTCCCATCCACCAGACGGTAGAGAAGGCGCTCAGCAGTTCATATAACAGCCCTGCATTTTTGTCATGGCCCTTCATGCTCCACTTCACCCCGGTATTATCTTCTCCCATAAAGATGCGCAGCTTCTTGGCGGAGAGTTGCAGGAAGTCGCCGGGATTTCCCAATATCCACTCCTTGGCCCAGGCGTTGCCGGTTTCATCCCACAGGAGTTCGTCATGGAGATACTGATCGAGATCCCGCTCCCCGCGTTCGGTGTAGGTGCCGGTGGCATTGGGATTATTGGACCGGTAGAGATTGCTACCCCCGTTGGTGGAGACCGCCACAAATTCGCCGAAGATGCTGTAGTTGCGCATCGACCAGGGCAGCACCACCAGCACCATCGCGGCGATCGCGATGGCGGTATGCTGCAGTCCCTTTCCCAGCCGCCCGCGGTTCATCAGGGCATAGAGGAAGAAGAAGAAGGGAAACACCATCAGGTTGGCGCGCACCAGGGTGCCCAGGCCGGTTAGCACCCCGGCCAGCAGGGCATAGGGCCAGCCGGCCTCCCCGGCGCGGTGGAAAGCCCAGATGGCGCTGATCATGATCAGCATGAACACATATTCGGTGGCGGATAATCCGGCAAAGGCAAAATAGCAGGGCCAAAACGCCAACAGCGCGGCGGCGATCACTGCCGGGAGCTCGCCGGCGATCCGGCGGGCCAGGGAAATTACGATCAGGCTGGTGATCACGTAAAAAATAATGTTGCTCACCGCCGGAATCCAGGCGTGAGGGCCGAACACCTTCATGATCAATCCCAGCATCACCGGGTATCCCGGGGGGCGGTAGGCGTAGACGGTGTGGCCCTGGAAGACCTCGTAAAAGCGGCTGGTTTCCATGAATTGCACCGCCAGCTTCCAGTATTTCTCGAAATTGGAGATCTGCACCGGGGGATAGACCGCCACCCAGCCGAAGCGCAGCAGCACCCCGGCGGCGATGATCCCGCCGGTGACCTTTCCCCCTTGGCGGCTCACCACTGCTTCCCAGCGTGCCAGGGGCAGGGGGATTTTCGCCATCGCCAGGGCGATGGTAACGGCGGAACCGGCCAGACCCAGCGCGATCGACACCAGCAGGGGCAGGCTTTTGATTTCTCCCGGCGAAAAGAAAAAGACCGTAAATCCAACCAATATAAAACCCAACAAGGCTGCATAACGCAGCGAAATTCCCAATCTATCGATGATGCTCATTCGTTTTTTCTCGTGATTTATGATTTGCTTCTGCCGATTTCCGGGTGCGCGCAGGAGGGCTGTCGTCATGCTCCAGCACCCTTTCGATGATGAAACGGGGACGGGCTTTGGTTTCGCTGTAGACCTTCCCGAGATATTCGCCGATCACCCCGATGGAGAGGATCTGCACCCCTCCGAAGAAAAAGATCGGCAGCACCGTCGAGGCCCAGCCGGGGATGGCGCTGTCCAGCACCGCCCAGACCAGGAACACCCAGCCGGTGGCCATCAGGGTGGTTAAAAAGATGATGAAGCCCAGGATCGTGATCAGCTTCAGAGGAACAGTAGAAAAAGAAGTGATCCCGTTCCAGGCGAAGGCGAGCATCTTCTTCAGGGGGTATTTCGATTCCCCGGCAAAGCGCTCGGCGCGGTCGTAATAGACGTTGGCCGTTTTAAAGCCGAGCAGGGGCACGATCCCGCGCAGGAAGAGGTTGACCTCTTTGTAACCCTTCAGCTCCTCCACCGCTCGTCGGCTCATCAGGCGGTAGTCGGCATGGTTGTAGACGATGTCCACTCCCATCCAGAGCATCAGCTTGTAGAATCCCTCGGCGGTGAGCTTTTTGAAGCGGGTGTCGGTCTCGCGCTGTTTGCGCACCCCGTAGACGATGTCGCAGCCCTCGTGGTAACGGTCGACCATCTCTTCGATCACATTGACATCATCCTGCAAATCGGCGTCGATGCTCACCAGGGCGTCGCCCTTGGCGGTGAAGAGCCCACCCAACAGGGCATGCTGATGCCCCTGGTTGCGGGAGAGGTTGATGCCGCCGATCAGCTTGCTGGCGGCGCTCTGTGCCTCGATGATCTCCCAGGTGCGGTCCTTGCTGCCGTCATTGACAAAATAGACCATGCTGTCCGGGGAGATCTTGCCTTTTTCGATCATCCGGTTGAGCAGTTCGATCAGGCGCTTGGCGGTTTCCGCCAGCACTGCCTCTTCGTTATAACAAGGCACTACGATTCCCAATCGCATGAAAACCTCCTTTCATCCGCCGGACGGATGCTGCGATTTTTGATTAGGTCAGTTGTTTTTTTTCCCGAAAGGTCCACAGGCGATTTCCGGCAAAGTTCCAGATCGTGACCAGGCCGGTGGCCCCCACCTGGGCGATCAGATAATTTAATCCCAGGCTTTCGGTGGCGATCTTCACGATAGAGGAGTTGAGAAATAACCCGATCCCGGCAATGGTAAAGAACTTCACGATCGCTTCCCGGTGCCGCTTCTGGCTCCGGAAGGTGTAAAGATAGTTGAGATAATAATTCAGGAATGTGCTTAAAAAATACCCGATCCCGGTGGCGATGTACGGGCGGATGCCGGCCAGTTCCACCAGGCCGATGTAGATGGCGTAATGAAACAGGGTCGCCACCCCGCCCACCCCCAGGAAGGAGACGAACTGACGAATCAGATCACGATGTTTGGTTAGCTGGTTTTTCATTTTGGCAAAATCCGATGTAACATTTCTCTTTGATAGCTGCGGCTTTCTGGGTTTTGAATAATGAATCGGGTCATTGAACCGGAAGCAACTTTTTACATCCCCCCTGTCCCCCCTTCGAAGGGGGGAATTCTACGGTTCCCCCCTTCGAAGGGGGGACAGGGGGGATGTCGTCCTTGCCAGATTGTTTAACCGGTTTTAACAACGGCACGGCGACAGAAGAAACGGCTCTAAAAATTTTGATTCTAACGGTTCATCAACCTATCCACTATCCTCCCATATACTCATCCACCTGCCCCCAAATTACCCATTTCCCCTGGATTAGACTTGACTCGCCTCACGATCCTCACATCTTTATTCAGAAAAGTATGGGTTTAAACGATTTAGGTTGTGTTGACATTTAACCCGAATAGATTGAATCGTAAATGTCAACACACCTTGAGCCCCGTTTATTTAGAGCCGGCGGGCGGGATGTTTTTCTCAGGGGAATTTGAATTAATTGGGGAACGAGTTCTCGTTCGACGCTCCGCGTCGAATGATGTTGGTGACGCTCTGCGTCACCCCCCAAAAGTTACGTCCGTGCGCTCTCGACGCGGAGCGTCGATCAGCCGGGCGCCACGCTGAGCGTGGCACCAGATCTTTTTACCCATTCACCCTTTATTAAAATAATGATCATACCAGATCTGAAAGGTAATCAGCGCCAGCAGGTTGTCGGTGTAATCTTCCTTCATCTGGAAGTGATCCTCCATCGCCTTGCCCACCACCGCCGGGTTGAAGATGCCCTGTTTGCGCAGGTAGGACTCGCCGAGCAGGTCGTGGGTCATCTCGCGCAGCTCATTGCGGATCCACACCCCCACCGGCGCGCCGAAGCCTTTCTTCTTCTGCTGGAAGACATAGGGCGGGAAGCGCTTCTCAAAAACCTTCTTCTGGATATAGCGCAGCTTAAATCCTTTGATCTTCAGATCGGAGGGGATTCGCGCCGCATATTCCACCATGCGGTGATCCAGGAAAGGCACCCGTCCTTCCAGAGAGACCGCCATGGTCATTTTGTCGGTGAGCATCAAGAGCTGCTCCGGCAGGGAGGTCTTGAGATCGAAGTACATGATCTTGTCGAGCACATCCGGGGAGTCGCATTCGTCGAAATACTGCTGGTAGAAATCCGGCACATTGCGGCTGTTCAGCGCCAGTTGCTCGCGGAAATCATCCTTGAACACCGAGGTGTATTCGCCGTACTGCTGCTGCAGCGCCATGCCGGTGGTGTTGAAATAGGCCTTGGCCAGACGGAAGTAGTTGAGCATGCTGCTGTTGCGGTCGACCGGCACGCTGTTGAGCACGTTGCGCACCACATGCTTGCGGAACCACAGGGCATCAGGCGCACATATTTGTTCATCTGCACATTGAGATAGCGGCGGTAGCCCCCGAACAGCTCATCGCCTCCCACGCCGGAGAGGATCACCGTGACGGATTCCCGGGCCAGCTTGGAGACCAGGTAGGTGACCAGGAAGGAAGAGTCGGCCAGGGGCTCGTCGAGCCCGGCGATCAGTTTGGGGAAGAGATCGACCACGTCCGGCACCACCAGGATCTCGTGGTGGTCGGTTTTGTAATCGCCGGCAAAGCGCCGCGCCGCTTCCAGCTCGTTGTAGGCGTCAAACCCTTTCCCAAAACCGATGCAGTAAGTGCTGATCTTCTCCGTGCCCAGCTCGCTCATCAGGTGCACGATCCCGCTGGAATCCATCCCTCCGCTCAGGAAGGAGCCCAGCGGCACGTCGGCCACCAGGCGGTATTTGACCGCGCTTTTGAGGGTTTCGTAGAGGCCGTCGGCGATCTCATCTTCACTGCCGGTGAACTTGTTCTGGTAAGAAACCTTCCAATAACGCTTCAACTCCACATCCCGGCCTTTCAGGCGCAGGAAGTGGGCCGGGGGGATCTTGTGAATGTTCTTGAACACGGTATAAGGCGCCGGGGTAAATCCGTATTTCAGAAAGGCGGAGACGCCCTCCATATCCAGTTCGCGGCGAATGCCGGGCAGGGCCAGGATCGATTTGATCTCCGAGGCGAAGACGATCTTTTCCGCATCACGGTAATAATAGAGCGGTTTGATCCCGATGCGGTCGCGCGCTACCAGCAGGGCCTGCTGATCTTCATCCCAGATAGCAAAGCCGAACATGCCGTTGAGCTTCTCGAAACAGTCCAGCCCGTATTCCTGGTAGAGATGCAGCACCACTTCCGTGTCGGTTTTGGTGGAAAACTGGTGCCCCTTCTGCAGCAGTGTCGGACGGTGGTCGACAAAATTGTAGACCTCGCCGTTGAACATGATTACCTGGCGTTTGTCCGGGGTGAAGATCGGTTGATGCCCGCCCCCCAGGTCGATGATGCTCAGGCGGCGCATCCCCAAACCGACGTGCTTCTGCACGAAAAAGCCTTCGTCATTGGGCCCGCGATGGGCCATGGCGTCGGTCATCAACCTCAGATCGCCTTCCTGCACCGATTTATCTTTATCGAAATAATATATGCCGACAATACCGCACATGGGTGTTTGTACTCCTTAATACATCCTGTTAAAATGTTTTTGCCACAGAGACACAGAGATCACTGAGGTATGACAAGTATTCTTGATCCGTTTTCAGGTATCGTCATTGCGAGCTGCGTTTTTTGCAGCGCGGCAATCTCTTGCAAGTCGCTTCCAACATAACTGCAGTTGGTTACGTAGAGCCCGAGATTGCTTCGGCACAAAACACCTCGCAATGACTGCTCAAATTACTTTTTGCTAAAAACTACCCTGTTCTCTGTGTTCTCTGTGCCTCCGTGGCTAATTACATATCGTTTGATCTGCAATCATAGCCGACTTATGCTCACGAGTCCCGCACATGGTTCCACACCGCATGTCTCACCCCGCGGGTTTCGTCCCAGATGCCCAGCAGCGCCGCGTAGTTGACCAGGAAGAAATAATAGGGCAGGTAGACCAGCTTCGGGATCGGGCGGTTCTTTCCGTCGAGGGAGGCGCCGTAGAGGGCCAGCCCCACGGTGAGGAGCATACCCGCCAGGGTCACCGCGTAAAACGGGTGCCCGCTGAGCGCCACCACCAGGATGTTGGCGACGAACATGGCGATCAGGATCACCATGCTGAACCAGCGCAGCACCTTGTGGGAAAAGAGCTCGAACAGGAAGCGGAACTGGCGGATGGGATTGAACCAGCCGAGATAGCGCTTCACCGCCCGCCAGCTGCGGTTGACAATGCGGCGCTTGCGGCGGAACTCCTTGCCGAAGGCCTCGGCGGCGTCCTCGTAGCAGATCGCCTGGGGATTGAAGATGCCCCGGTAGCCCTTGGCCACGATCTGCAGCGGATTGACGAAATCGTTGATATCGTCATCTTTCAGGGTCCAGAAAAGATTGCGGCGGATGGCGTAGATCGCGCCGTCGCCGCCCACCACCGAATAGAATTTCGATTCCATCTCTTTCAGGAACAGCTCGAAGCGCCAGTAGAGCCCTTCGCTCTCGGTGGCTTCGTTATCGCCGCCGTCATTGTAGAGGGCGGCGCCCATCACGTAACCGATCTCCGGATTGACGAAGTATTTCACCAATTCGTAGATGGCATCGCGTTTGTACATGGCGTTGGCGTCGGAGAAGACGATCGCCTCGCCCCGGGCGGCCTGCACCCCGTGGTTGAGCCCGGCGGATTTGCCCCGGCGCTCTTCCTGGCGCACCAGGCGGATGCGGGAATCCTTCTCCGACCAGGCGCGCACGATCTCGTCGGTGCGGTCGTCGCTGGCGTCAGAAATGACGATAATCTCCAGCTTATCCGCCGGGTAGTCCAGCGCCAGGGTGTTCTCCAGCTTTTCGCCGATCACCTGTTCCTCGTTGAACGCCGAGATGATGAAGCTGACTGCCGGCCAGTCCTCCCGGCTCTCCGCCAGCTTGCCGTTGGCGCTGAAAAACCGCGCCAGCAGCTTCAGAATCAGCGGATAGATCAGGTACGGATAGACCAGCAGGAAGAGGCAGATCCAGAAGATGTAAGTGGCGATCGTCATTACCAACAAAGCCCATCATATTCCGAGCTGACCTCGGAAGTGTCTTTCAGAATGCGCACAAAATCGATCACCATTTTGTCAGAAGGCAACTGCTTGAGCTTTTCACTGAACTCCTTGCTGTGGTTGCCGATGATCAGCACCTCGCCGTGCGCCACCGCTTCGTCGATATCCGCCACCATCAGGTTGGAGATGTGGGGGATCTTCTCGTTGATGTACTCCTTGTTGGCGCCGAACAGCTTGGCCAGGTGCACGTTACGGTCGTAAATCCGGATATCGTATCCCTTGCCGAGCAGGGTCTCCACCACATCGACCATCGGGCTTTCCCGCAGGTCGTCGGTGTTGCCTTTGAAGCTCAGCCCCAGAATACCGATCTTTTTCTTCCCCTGGCCGATCACCAGGTCGATCGAGCGCTGCACATGGGAGACATTGCTGGGCATCAGCGAGTTGAGCAGGGGCAGATCGAGATCCTTCTCCCGGGCGCGGTAAGTAATTGCCCGCACGTCCTTGGGCAGGCAGGAGCCGCCGAAGGCGAAGCCCGGTTTCAGGTAATAAGGCGACAGGTTGAGCTTATGGTCCATGCAGAAAATCTCCATCAGCTTGTGGCTGTCCACCCCTTCCGCCTTGCAGATGGTGCCCATCTCGTTGCCGAAGGCGACCTTCATGGCGTGGAAGACGTTGTTGGCGTACTTCACCAGCTCCGCCACCTTGACGTCGGTGCGCACCAATGGCGCATCAATGTTTTTGTAGATCTCCGCCAGGTAGTCGCCGCTCTTGGTGTCCATCTCTCCGATCACCGTGAAGGGCGGGGCGTAGAAATCCTTCAAGGCGCTGCCTTCGCGCAGGAACTCCGGATTGGAGCAGGCGCCGAATTCCTCGCCGGGTTTCTTGCCGGAACGCTCGGCGATGATCTCGCGTGCCTTCTCATGAGTGCCCGGCAGCACGGTGCTGCGGATCACGAACACATGATAGTGATTTGCCTCCTTGAGGGCGTCGCCGATCTGCTCCGCTACCCGGAAAATGAAATCCAGATGCACGCTGCCGTTTTTTCCGCTGGGGGTGCCGACGCAGACCAGCGAAATATCGGAGTGCAGCACCGCATCTTTAAAATCGGTGGTGGCGCGCAAGCGCCCGCCGGCGATCGCTTCCTGGATCGCCTCATCCAATCCCGGCTCCACGATCGGGCTCTTGCCGGCATTGATCATGTCCACTTTGTCAGCATTGACGTCCACGCCAATGACCTGATGTCCTTCCCGGGCAAAACAGGCTGCCGAGATGCAGCCAACGTAACCAAGTCCAAATACTGCGATTCTCACTACTCGCCTCCATCATTTTTTCGGTTTAGATAAGTATGTACGTTGTTAAATGCTAAGTCTATTTTTTCGCGAATTTCCCCGGAATCCAGGAAGACCGTATCCGGGCAGAGCTCTTTCAACTGGCGGTAATTCTCCAGGTTGACATGAATATATTCCCGGTCGTAATTCGGCCGCGCCTTCAGGATCGAGTCCGCATCAGCGGCGAGAATGAAGGGGATATTCGGCTTCGGCAACAGCTTCAGGAACAGGCGGTAGATGAACCACTGCTTGCGTTCGCTCACCCGGTAGTGCACCAGGTGATCGTAAATATAGCGGTCGGCAATCACGATGTCGTTGCGGTAGCGCAGATTGACCAGCAAATAAAATAAATAAGCCTTCCAGAGATAAAAAACATGAACAGCAGGAAGGCGAAATTCGATTTCAGGCGGAAATTCTCGAACCGCTTGATCAGGTTGCCTTGCACCGGTTCGGGCATGTTTTCCTTAAAATTGAATTTGGTCACTTGCCGTTTCTTTTCGAAGAAAGACTTCAGGGAGATCAGCCGGAAGCGCAGATAATAGACCGGCAGGCCTTCCCGGAAGAGATTGCTGGCGACATAGCGGGCGCAAACCGACTTGCCGGTGCCCACCAGTCCGGAGAATGTAATCACCACCGCCATGGTTATCCTTTTGCCGTCTGTCTGCATAGATCGAGAAATACATCCGCCACTTTTTCCCAACGGAAATGATCATAGACATACTGCCGGGCGGTTTCGCCCAGCCGGCGCCGGTGCTCGCGGTCGCGCAGCAGCTCGATTACCCGGTCGGCGAAGGCGCGCTCGTCGTCGGCAAAAAGGATCTGCTCGTCGTGCGCCAGGGGCAGGCCTTCCGCTCCGACCGAGGTGGAGACCATCGCCTTGCCCATCGCCAGGGCCTCGTAGATCTTCATGCGGGTGCCGCCGCCGATGCGGATCGGCACGATGAACACCGCGCTTTCCGCCATATACGGCCGGGTATCCTCCACCCAGCCGGTGGTAGTGATGTCGCCCCGCCCTTCGGTCAGCTTCAGCAGGGAAGGGGTGGGTTTGCGGCCGACGATCTTCAGGGTGGTTTCCGGCTCCGCCTGCTTGATCAGGGGGAAGATTTTGTCAACAAAGTAGATCATGGCATCCTCGTTGGGCAGCCAGTCCATCGAGCCGGTGAACACCAGCTGTTTCTTCTCCCGCACCCCTTCAGCCGGCTTGAAGAAGTCGGTATCCACCCCGGTGGGGATGTCGAATACATGACTGGCGCTGAACCATTCCTCCATCCGTTCCTTGTCTTTTTCGGAAACCGCGATGGTGGCGTCGAAACGCCGGCACATGGCGCCCTCGTGGGCCATCATTTTGCGGTGCTGTAACCCCCAGAATACCTTCGACACCGGATCTTTGGCGTTCATCAGATGGCGCTGGGTGATGGTCGCCTCCACATTATGCTGGAACAGCAGTTGGGGAATGTTCTTTACCCGGCGAAAGTTGAGGGTCGATTGCAGGAAGTCGCAGATCGCCAGATCGTAATTTTCCCGCTGCAGTTCTTCCAGCACCGCCTGCTCCAGGGCCGGGGAATAGTCGTTCAGCACCGAGATCGGATAGCGGGAAAGCGACTGGGCGGCGATCTTCAGGTAAAATTTCAGATTGTAGCGTTCGGTTTCCTTCCAGGGCACCGGGATGAACTTCCGGCACAGCCGCGACATCTCCGGCAGGTAGGGATCGTCTTTCGGCGACTCCACATTGCTGATCACGGTCAGTTCCGCTTTCCGGCTGAGCTGTTCCAGGATCTTGCCGGTGCGGATCTTGCCCCCGGTATCCATCGGAAACAGGAAGCGCTGCGACAGGAAGAGGATCTTCAGCGGTTGCTCCCCGCCGGTAAAGGCTTCGATATCTTTTACATCTTTTACAGTGAGGACATCCATTTTAGATATTTCCAGTGTTTAGTTCTTTATCGGTCTTTTGATGGTGGATGTTGGTCATTGGTCATTCGTTTTTGGTCATTAGCACACCACTCCGCACTCCGCATTCCGCACTCCGCACTCCCCCTCACACTTCCGTCAGCACCGCCACTTCTTCCGCCACGGTATCGCGAATGTGCGGTTTGACGATTTGCGATTTGACCTGCGGCAACTGCTCGATGGTCTCGCGCAGGGCCCGCACCATGTCCGGTATGCTTTCATGATCGTAGGTGATCACGCTCTCCGGGCGGCGGCCGTTCTCGCTGGCCACCACCGGCACTTCCAGGGCCAGCGCTTCCAGCACCGAGGAGCTGACGCCGTCACGGATCGGGGTGCGCAGGCAGATATCCGATTGGGTGACCAGGGTCAGGAAGCTGTCATGATCCTGGTCGCCGGCAAAATAGACATGCTTTTCGATTCCCAATTCCTGCACCAATTCACGGATCGGTTCGGAGTTGTCCGAAGAGCCCAGGATCATCAATCCGATATTGGGATAGCTTTTCACCAGTTCGGCGATTCCCCGCACCATATCATCGATAAAAAATTCCGGGCGGAAGAAGACATACGAGCTGATCAGCGGCTGGCGGTTCGCAATGAAGCCACCCAGCTCTCCGTTCACCGAGATCTTGTGAAAGCGCAGATACTGCTTGCTAAAGGCCTGGATCGGCACCACTTTCTGCGGATTGACCCCATATTCCACAATCTTCTCTTTCACCGCCTCGCTATTGCAGATCACCTTGCGCGCCACTCCGAAGATGAACTTGAACATCGGGGTCAGATGCGGGGCGCGTTCCTTCGGGAAATAGATCTGGTACGGCCCGGCATGCACCGTCAGCACCGGGCGCTTGAAGGTGAGCAGGTTGGCAATCTCCGCCAGGATGGTCAGAATAAAACCCTTGGGCGAATTGCCATTGAGATGCATGTGCACCCGGTAGCCCTGCAGACTCAGCTTGAGACATTTCCAAAAATAATCCAGCCCGTTCAGCGAAGTGAGGTACTCCGGGCTGGGAATTTTCCGGCTTTCCGGGGCGATGTTGATCACGTCACATACATGGCCGGCTTCGATCAATGCTTCCTTCACAAAGGAGACCCGGATTCCCCAGCCGGCGCGGGGAGGGGGGTAGGAACTGATTTCAAGGATTTTCTTCGGTTTTCCGTTTCGGCGACTCATAACACACTATTTCCAGGATTCAACGTTCGGTTTGTCTAATTGATTGGCAAAGATTTTGAGACCGGCGACCTTCGTCTCGGTAAGTTGCGAATGTACATCCGTGCCGTCTTTTTGGAGGTGATTTACCTTAATAAAACGGAATTCGATTTCTTTAGCGTGTTCATGGCGTTCGATGACGCACAGCGCATCGGTTTCGATCTTTTCCTTTCCGCCGAGCACAAATTTCCGGCGCAGGGGATTGAGGTAGACCGTCTCTTCTCCCTCGGCGCACTGAATCCGGTATGCGGTGATCGCCACATCGACCTGGCGCTGCTGCAGGGAAAGCGTTTGATCTTCGCGAATGCTTTCCAGGGGGAAGAGCATGCCCAGGTGCAGCGGCAGCTTATCCGTGACCCGGATGCGCAGCACCGGCGCGGGGGTTCGGCAGCCGTAGCCGGTCGCCATCCACCCTCCGTCGGGCCGGTCCTGGCCGTTGGCGATGTGCAGCGATGCCGCCGGAGGCAGGGCCAGACGGGCAACGCTTCTGACCGTTGTAGATCAGGCCGTTGTCTTGCTCGGTCAGCTCGCCGGGATAGAAATGCAGGGAAGACTCCACTTCAAAGGGCTTGCGGGTGTTGCTGCCGCTCACCTCGTCCATCACCAGGAAATAATGGCCTTTGCGGAACAGCAAATATCGCCGCTGGCAAACGGTGTCTTCCAGCCCGGAGAAGCGGTCGATCGCCCCCCCGGCAAAATCCAGCTCCGCGGTGGAGACCCAGTCGTCGAAGCGCGGAGACGCCACATTCGACCAGGTGATCCGTCCGGCATGCAGCGCCTGCCCGGCATTGTTGACCGAGATGGCATTGTGGCCGCGGGTGTCGCGGAAATAGCGATGCCACTGTTCGTCGCCGAAATAGGTGTAAAATCCCGGATCGATCACCAGGGGCTGCCCTTCCAGGCAGAGCTCGAAGGAGAGGATGTCGCCATGCCCGTGGGCGGCGGAAGGGGTCTCATCCTTGAATACCCCGTGCGCGATCTCCCCGCAGTCGAAACAACAGTAGCTGCTGCCGGCCTCCCAGCCGTCACGCATGATGAAGTAGCCGCTCTGGCGGTAGGGGCGGGAAGTATCTTTCGGCAGTTCTGCCGGCAGTTTCTCAAACGATTCATACCCTTCACTGCCCAGCAACCAGAGCAGCTCTTCCGCCGGGGCGCCGGCGGCATGTTTCATATCACCGCGTTGGAAGATGGCCGCGCCCAGGGCCTGGAAGGGGCGCAGGTTCCACTGCGGCGCCGGGCGGTAGAAGTAGATCGAGCGGGCGCTGTCAATATCGCCCAGCATCGGCAATTGGCCGTCCGGGCGGGTGAGGTACATCGGGAATTCCAGCGAGCGCTCCAGCAGGTCGAGGGTTTTCTGGGCCACCGGCAGACCGTTCTGGCGGCGCAGTTGCACCAACATCAAATAAAACCCAATGGTAAAATGATGGTAGTAGCTGGCCTGCTCCACTGTAAATCCGTCGCCATGGAGCTGCTTTTCCAGTTGTTTTTCCATATCACGCCAATACTTATCGCGCCAGATGCCCATCTTGGGAGAATTGCCGTAGACCGTTCCCAGGAAGGTCAGGGCGGCCAGCTCGCCGATCAGGTGATTGTAGGGGCTGTAAAAAAACGAGAGATTTTTCTCAATGATGCTTCCCTGCAGCAGGAGCTGCTGCACCAGGGCTTTCTGGCGGGGCGGCGTCCAGACCGGCGAATCCTGAGTGAGGTAATAAGCCCATACCCAGGAGAAGATCCGCATCGCATGCTCCAGCACCGAGGTGTGGTTGATGCCGATTTTATAGGGCACCGCTTTGATAAAACTTTCCAACCACAGCCAGATCTTGTTGGCATAGCGTTCATCGCCGGTCAGGAAATAAGCTTTGGCCATATCGATGAAGAACTGGTGGCGGTTCAGTTCCCAGACATACTTTACGTCACCATATTTTTCCGTGTTGAAGGTATCGACCATGGTGAAGTGCACCATGGGATAGTCCTTGCCGGTCTGGGGATTACGGTTCCAGGGGATTGGGTCCGGCAGGGTGACATCCAGCCCCAAAAAATGGAAGCGGTGTTCCAGCAGCTTCTCCGCCTCGCGCCGGCACTGCTGGTAGGCCTCAGGGAACTGCGCGATGTAGGCTTCGCGCAGCGCTTGCCGGTCGCCGCTCAAGCCGAAAAAGGCGATCTCCCGGGAAGGAAACTCGTAGCGCCGGTAGTTCCAGGTGCGCACGTCATCGGGAATGAACAGCTCGTGGAGATCGGTTTTCCCCTTGAATTTCCAGTGGAACAGTTCCCGGCGATTGTATACCTGTTGCCGCACCCGGAAAAGAATCTCGTCGGATGACATTTTTTGCAGTTTCGAAAACGTGTCTAAAAATGACATGATGATTTTCAATGTTTAATGGTTGTTGGTTCGCTATGCTCACGATGTTTGCCGGCTTCGCCGACGATGTTTGTTCGCTTTGCTCACGATGTTTGCTCACTTCGTTCGCGATATTTGTTCGCTTCGCTCACGATGTTTGCTCACTTCGTTCGCGATGTTTGTTCGCTGAGGCGGGTCGCGACCCGCCACTACATGCGAAGTTGGTTAAATATTGATGAGACCTCGATAACTATTCCCCGCCTTTTCAAGGCGGGGACAGATTTACGAAGCGTCCAGCAAGTAAATCAGGGGCGGTTGCGCCACGCGCTACACCCTCCGCAACACCTCCACAATCCGCTCCGCCGCATGGCCGTCCCATTTTTCCGGGATGGCGCCTTTTTTCCACTGGCCGGCGAAGAGGCGGTCGATCAGGGGGAGGATCTTGTCGAGATCGGTGCCGACGATCTCGTTGGTGCCCACCTCGACGGTGCTGGGGCGTTCGGTGTTTTCCCGCAGGGTGATGCAGGGAATGCCCAGATAAGTGGTTTCCTCCTGAATGCCGCCGGAGTCGGTCATCACAAACTTGCAGTTTTGGGTCAATTGCATAAAATCCAGATAGCCGACCGGCGAGAGCAGCTTCAGGTTGGACAGGGCCCGCACCCGCTCCTCCAGGCCGAAGGCTTTGATGTTCTTTTCGGTGCGCGGATGGATCGGGAAGACGATCGGGGTATCTTTGGGAATCCGCTCGAAAGCCGATATGATCTTCAGGAAATTCTCCGGATCGTCGACGTTCGACGGGCGGTGGAGGGTGACCAGCACGTAGTTCCGCTGCGTCAACTCCAGTTGTTGCAGGATCGGCGACTGTGCCGCCTTCTCCAGGAAGTAAGCCAGGGAATCGATCATCACATTGCCCACAAAGTGCACTTTCGCCGGGTCTACGCCTTCTCTGGCCAGATTCTCCATGCCGCTTTTCTCGGTGACGAACAGGTGGTCGGAGAGGGTGTCGGTCACCAGGCGGTTGAGCTCTTCCGGCATCCGGCGGTCAAAGCTGCGCAGTCCCGCCTCCACATGCACCACCGGAATCCATAGCTTGGA
Organism: Calditrichia bacterium; assembly: GCA_020635015.1. GTDB lineage: Bacteria > Calditrichota > Calditrichia > RBG-13-44-9 > J075 > JACKAP01. Next base: position 65,874 of record JACKAP010000009.1, read on the forward strand.
GGCCACCAGACTGCAGGCCACGGTCGAATTGACATCGCCCACCACCAGCACCATATCCGGTTTATGCTCCAGGCAGACCTTCTCGAAATCGACCATAATCTTCGCGGTCTGTTCGGCATGGGAGCCGGAGCCGACCCCCAGGTAAATATCCGGTTGAGGCAACTGCAGGTCTTCGAAGAAAAATTTACTCATACGTTCATCATAATGCTGGCCGGTATGCAGCAGCAGCGGTTCAATCTCGTTGGGGAATTTCCGCATCACCCGTTGGATCGGGGCAATTTTCATAAAGTTCGGCCGGGCGCCCACCACATTGACAATTCGCTTCATTCTCGATTCCTCGGTAACATTCATCATTGTTTTTCAAGTTCAATAAATACGCCATTTGCGTATGGCATAATTGGATAAAATAGCAGCAATCTTTGTGATTATGTGCACGTACAGCCCATCCAAAATTTAACCAGCCATTTCGGTACCGGATACTTTTGAATTTAACCGCAAAGATCGCTAAGATTCCGCAAAGTTCGCAAAGAAAAACCATCATCCGTCTGTTGCTCTGCGAACTTCGCGAATTCTCTGCGATCTTTGCGGTTAAAATTAGTCTGACGCCTCACTAAATTCTCTAATTTTAGAAAATGCCCGGCACTGACACGAAACATAAGCATCGACCAGGCCGTCAATCGTGACCGAAGTTGATTAATGAAAAAAACTTCTATTCGGCTGCTCCGCATTCTTATAGAGCCTTCGAGCAATTCATCTTTCTCAACACTATCAACATATATTTTATTCACCGCAGAGAGCGCAGAGAACGCAAAGAGAAACAATACTTACGGGTTTATCTCTCAGCGACCTTTGCGACCTCTGCGGTAAGAAGAATGTCTTTGCTGACAAGGGAAGCTTTGCTACAAAAACAAACTTTTGAGATCGTGCAGCGCAGAGAACCTTCAAGCGGCAATCCCGCAGCGCTGCCCGATTGTGAATTTATTGTACAGATTCACAATTCTGCATGTTCTTCCAGCATTCATCCGTTACATTTCATAATTGTTTCAATACTCAATAAAATCAACACTTCCAAAGCGCGTGTTTCTGTAATGTGAATTCTGGCACATATCTTGTCAATTTCCCCTCAGGAGAGTTATGGGAGATCTATTGCGGGCATACAGCAGATAGAATCCCAATCAGGTGAATAAACTAAAAAAGGGGAAACTCATGAAAAGTCTTTATCATGCCCGGCAATCAAAAAAAGCGATTTTTAACCTGCTGTTGTTTTCATGTCTGCTTTTTCTGGTTACGTTGGGGATGGCGCAAAACCCGCCGACGGAAAACGGTCCGCTGGAGGTGGTGCGCATCATCGATCCGGACAACGGTCCCGGCACCGACTATACCTCGTTACAGGATTTTGCCGACACGGAAAAACGCAACCTGGTCAGCGCCAACGAAATTGCCGTCGCCCTCTGCCGCAGCAGCAACGGCACGCCGGACGGCCCGGCGCAATTCTATGATTGGGTGACCGATACCGCATGTTATGTCAAGATCATTGCCGATACCGACCACCGGGCCTCCGCCCGCTGGGATGACAACAAATACCGGATCATCGAACATACCACCCTCAACTCGGAGTGCATCGATATCGAAATTGATAATATTGTGATCGATGGCATCCAGATGCGCCTGACCGGCAGCGGCGGCAACAATGATGTGCTCGATCCGGATGCCGGCGACAAGTTCATCATCCGCAATTGCTATGTCTGGCTCGATCTTTCCAGCGGTTCCGGCAGCGGCATCGATCCCAAATCGGCAGTGGAAATCTACAATTGCATCTTCCGGGAAAGCCAGGGGATCGGGGTCGCGGTCCGGGCCAAGCCCGGTGCGGAGGTCTGCGCCTATAACAATACCTTTGTCGGCTGGGAGCGGGCATTCGAGACCGAAGGGGTGGTGACCGCAGTGAACAATATTTCCCGGGGATCTTCCGCCGACGCATATTACGCCACTGATGGAGGGATATTCACCGCCGTTTCGGATTACAACAGCTCGCAGCATAGCGGTGATGCGATTGTGAATTCATCGCGCAACAACACCCAATCGCCCTGGTTCAGCGGCGCCACTTCCGACCCGGCCATTTTTGTCGATGCAGCCAACGGGAATTATCATCTTAAACCAGGTGCTATTTTTGTAGCGGTCGGTTGCGGTCCTGCCGCCGATCCGGACGTCCCGGCCCGTGATATCGACAATGATGCGCGATTCGGCGCAACCGCCGATCTGGGTGCGGATGCGATTGGCAGCGGCGTGGTAGGCGTCGAAGAACCGGGCGACTCGCCGGAGACGGTCGAGGTTTTTGAATTGGGCAATAATTATCCGAATCCATTTAATCCGGAAACTCATATCGGATTTCGGATTTCGGATTTCGGGTATGTACGATTAGCGGTATATGATCTGAGCGGTCGCAAGGTGGCCACGTTGCTGGCGGGAGAGATGCCGCCCGGGGCGCATGAAGTACAGTGGGACGGCCGAAATGACCGCGGTGAAGCGGTCTCGACCGGCGTATACATGTACCAGATGACGGCGCAAAGCCGCAGCGGGCAATCTTTTCGTGAGGTGAGGAAAATGCTGCTGGTACGTTAAGTCGCTGAGCAAAAGCCGGAGAAGCAGAATTCTCCGGCTTTTTTTAGGTCCACGGATTACACGGATTAATACGGATGATTAAATAGTATGATCGCATCAGCCGACACTATTCAACCCCTCTAAATCTCCCCTTACCAAGGGGAGACTTGAAGGTTTCCCCCCTTGGTAAGGGGGGACGGAAGGGGGGTAGAAAAGCTGATGGTTTTTGTTCATTTTATTTCCGTGAAAATCTGTGTAATCCGTGGACTTCTTTTTCGTGTAATCCGTGGATCTCTTTCAATAATACACTGTAAACCTAACACTCTGCAAACCCAACCTCACTCGCATCATCCCACGTTGTAAAATATTTGTACAGAAATCCTTTCCTGCATGAACTTCCAGTTGCTTTGTATTCTTTTTCACTTTTCTGAAAAAACCGCTAAATCCATTATAAATAACCTGTTTTTGGATTTCGCCGAATTTTGGCATATATCTTGTAGAACGCTCCCACAGTGCATCACTAGCGCATAATTCCCAAATGATGCCGGAAATCAACTGACGAATTAAAGTGTAAGGACTTTATATGCGTTTCTCTGCAACTAAATCGTTATACCAAAACTTGAGGAGTTTGATTATGGGTGAGATGGAAAAGAAAACAAAGTTACCGTTTATCATAGATCAGAAGCATGCCGGGCAGGTCTTCTGGCTGCTGCTGGCGCTGCTGCTGTTGTTGGGATTCAACGGTTTTGCCGGCGACGTGCGTTCGGTGCAGAGCGGGAGCTGGTCGGATCCCGGCACCTGGGACAACGGCGTTCCCGGCCAGGGCGATGATGTGGTGGTCGATAGCGGCCATGTGGTGCTTTACGACGTCTCCTCTAACGCGGAAATCCGCACCATGCATATTCGCGGCAAGCTGGAGTTCTCCCGCAGCACCGACACCCAACTGGATGTAGGAGTGGTCATTATCAGCACCGCCGCGACGGTGGATTTCAACGCCAACTGCTCGATGCACCAGCACGGCCCGCATTGGGACGGCGCCCCGCTGCCCGCCCTGGAGGTGGGCAGCATGGACAATCCCATCCCGGACGGCATCACCGCCCGCATCCGCCTGAAGCACTTCTCCGGCTTCGATCCCGATTGCGCGCCGGGCATCATCTGCTACAACGGGCGAATGGATTTCCACGGCAAGCCGGTCAATAAGACCTGGGTCAAGATCGCTCAGTCGGCGATGGACGGCGACAACACCGTTACCGTGGCCGAAGCGGTCAACTGGCAGCCCGGCGACCGGATCATCGTGACCCGTTCCAAACGGCCCAGCGGCAATATCATCAATACCGGCTCCTATGCCGACAATGGGCAGATCCAGACCGAGGAGAAAGTGGTCTCCGGGATTTCCGGCAATGTCATCACCCTGAACAGCGCCCTGCAGCATGATCACCCGGTGTGGAAAGGCGGGCGATATGCCGGCGAGGTGGCGCTGATCTCCCGCAACGTCATCGTGGAATCGAAAGAACCGAACGGGGTGCGCGGGCATACCATGTATCACCACGGTTCCAAAGGCAGCATCAGCTATGCGGAATTCGCCCATCTGGGCAAGGAAGGGGTGCTGGCCCGCTACCCGATCCACTACCACGTGATGCGCTCCACCAACCGGGGCAGCAGCGTGATCGGCGCTTCGATCTGGGATTCGAGCAACCGCTTCATTACCATCCACGGCACCGACTACCTGGTGGTGCGCGACTGTGTAGGCTACAAATCGATCGGCCACGGCTTCTTCATGGAAGATGCGTCGGAAGTGAACAATCTCCTGGAGAACAACCTCGCCGTGCAGGCGTTTGATAGCGATGAGATTCCCAACCAGGCGCTCAGCTATGATGACAACGACGGCGCCGGCTTCTGGTGGGCCAATCCCCAGAACGCCTTCCTGAACAATGTGGCCACTGAGACCGACCGCTATGGCTATCAATTGGAAATTGTTCCGAGCGTGCGCATGTCAGTGCTGCAGCCCAATGGGACCATGCAGCCAAATGTGCAGATCGATCAGCTTTCTAATATCATCTTCAAAGATAACGAGGCCCATGGCACCATGGAATACGGCCTGGCCCTTGAAGGGGTAATGGCTTCTACCGATGATGCATTCTATGTGGAAAATATGGAAGTGTGGGGCAGCTGGCGGGCGCTGCGGCCGGACTTGAACAATTTCTATTTCAAGAATCTCTACGCCTGGAACCATGCTTACGGTTTCTACGCCATCGATCCCAAGAACGGGCGGGTGGAGAACTATCATGCCATCAATACCGGCAATCACGCCATGTCCTTCCAGGATCATCCTGAGGGACTGATTACCTTTGAGCAGGTGGTTATCGACAGCTCCAACGAATGGCCGTTCAAGGTTTATGGGCGTGATCCCCGGGATGAAGACTGCTATGTGCATGTGAGAGATTATACCATCACCAACACCGAAGGCGGTCTGAACGGCGCTTCTTCCACCTCCGGGGTGGAGCCGACGCCCTACATCGCCCTGTTCTTGCACGACTGGTTCGGCCCCGGCCAGGACGCCAAGGTGATCCCGGCGGTGCAGAATCCCAACGACGGGCTGAACTACCAGAACATGAGCCCGATGTTCCGCAACGACATCAAGGTGGCCCAAACCAGCGCCGCATTTCCCAATAACCCGGTGCACAAGAACGACAACATGCCTCCGGCAACGGTGATTACCTATCCGGCCGATCTCCAGATGTTCAGCAACCAGGTGAACAGCATCACGGTGCGCGGCACCTGCATCGACGCCAGTGAAGTAACCTCCGTAACCGTGAATGGCGTGCAGGCCACTGCGGTAGGCGACAATTTTACCCGCTGGGAAGTGACCCTGACCAACCTCTCTGCCGGCACGATGGACCTGGTGGCCAAAGGCACCGACACGCACGGCAATGTGGAACTCAATCCCCATCGCATCCGCATCGGCCTCGGCATGGTGCCGACCGGCACCGGGGATGGCGGTATCTCTCCGGCGGTGGCCCACGGCTTTGAGCTGGGCAACAACTATCCCAATCCTTTCAACCCGGAGACCCGCATCCAGTTTACGGTGGCCGCGCAAGGCCAGGATCTCAGCCTGGTGCGGCTGAATATCTACAACGTGCTCGGTCATAAAGTGCGCGAGCTGGTGAACGGCTACCTGACATCCGGCGCCCATGAATACACCTGGGACGGGCGGGATAGCAATGGTGAAGCAGTGGCCTCCGGCGTTTACATCTATGAAATGGTCGCCCAGAGCCACAGCGGCCAATCTTTCCGCCAGGCCAAAAAGATGTTGCTCGTGAGATGACCCTCTCCTCCATCTCGTGAACACGAGCCGGGGCTGTAAGGGCGGGTCGCGACCCGCCCCTACATTTCCCCGGCTTTTTTTATTGGGAGGATGAATCTACGGATGGTCTAATTCAGAAGCTGGTTTTTATATTTCTTCGGACTCATACCGACTTCTTTTTTGAACAGCCGGGAAAAATACGGCGGGTTATCAAAGCCCAGCCGGTAGGCAATTTCAGAGATACTTTGCTCACCCGCAACCAGCATATTCTTGGCTTCGGAAATCACATAGAGATGGATCAGCTCCAAAGCGGTTTTGCCGGTTTCCTGCTTCAATAAATCGCTTAAGTATTTGGGCGAGAGATGGAGCTGGGAAGCCATATAGTTCACGGTGGGCAAGCCCATTTCTTCCGCTTCTCTTTTTTCAAAATAGGCATTCAGGCACTCATTAAATTTGGTAATGGTAATGCCGGACAGTGGTTTTCGGTCGATGAACTGCCTCTTATAAAATCGCTGGGCATACTTTAGCATCGAATCCAGGTGAGACAGAATAATCGACTTGCTGAATTCATCCGGGTTATTGTGATATTCCGTTTCCATCTTGTGAAACAGCGACCACATCACTTCTTTCTCTCTGGGGGAAAGGTGCAGCGCTTCATTGATTTCATAATCGAAGAAGGAATATTTTTTAATTTCGGAATATAACGGATGCCCCATCAAATAATCTTCATGGATGTAAATGGTGAATCCTGGTTCTTTGATAACGACATCGTGGATCGTCAGCATTTGTCGCGGCTTAAAAAAATACATGAAGCCTTTATCACTGTCATATTTGGTTTTGCCATACCAGAACTCACCACTCTCCAACTTTTTACAACAGATGGTGAAAAAGTTGTAGGATACTTCCTTATTTCTTAAAGCCTGGCTGCAACTGTTAAATTGAACCAGCCCCAACAACGGATTCTCCGGCGCCGGACGGCCTTCAAATTCATACAAATCGCTGATCTTAGTGAAATGCATTCAATTCCCTCCGTATACTGGAAACACGCTGGCATCTCCATAATCCTTAATTTGCGCCATATTTTTTAAAAATTCCATATCTGATTCAGAAATTACAAAATCCACATCTGCATTATTCTTCATATGCGCCGGATTTGCCGTTTTCGGTAATGGCAGAAATCCCAACTGAAGGCAGTAACGAATCCCTAATTGCGGTACCGAAACATGATATTTTTCCGCCATGGCGGCTAATTCCTGATGCTTCAATAATTCGCCATGTCCAATCGGTGAATATGCCTCCACAAGCATGCCGTTATCCTGGGTATATTGAATGAGCGCCTGGGGCGTGTTGCTGATATGCGCCAAAATCTGATTGACCATTGGTTTTACCGAGCAGGACTTAAGGATGTTGTCGATATCTGCTGTTTCGAAGTTCGAGAGGCCAATGGCGCGGAGTTTCCCGGCTTGATAGGCGTCTTCAAGCGCTCGCCATGCTTCCCGGTTTCCTTCGAAGTAACGATCAGCACCCGCGAATTCCGCCCATGGTTTCGGGCTGTGAATAATCATCAGGTCAACATAATCCAGCCCCAGGGTTTTCAGTGATTGATCAATCGATGCAACCGCTTCTTGATACGATTTTACTTCTGCCGCCAGTTTGGTGGTCACAAACATATCCGCCCGTTTCACGCCACACGCTCTGATGCCGTCCCCAACACCGCCTTCATTCTGGTATGCCTGAGCGGTATCAATATGCCGGTAACCGATGTTGGCCGCATCCTTCACTGCCTGTACCGCATCTTTATCACTGATAAACCATGTTCCAAGACCTAATTTAGGGATCTCAACCCCGTTCGACAGCGTGTACTTTTCTTTTAAGATCATGACTATTCTCCTGGTTTATTCGCTGAGTTCTATTCTTACATTTATCGAACCTGATTTATTGAATGCTTCAATGCCGTGATCTATTTTTCCAAGGCTTATGAGTCCACTGGCATATCCGAAATCTTTATGAAATATTGCCAGATTGCCCCAGGGCGCGTAATAAGTGATATCTCCAACCGAAGGATCAAAACCCGAAGGCGTATCCGCCTGACTCATCGCGAGCCCTGGTATTGCGCATCGCTGACCTTTTCCATCCAGTCCACCGCTTTGCCGTCGAGTTGCTCCTGGATAGCGATGTGGGTCATGGCCGTGTCGGGTGCGGCGCCATGCCAATGTTTTTCACCCGCCGGGAACCAGACCACATCGCCCGGCCGGATTTCCTCGACCGGCCCTCCCCAGCGCTGCACCCGGCCGAAACCGGAGGTCACGATCAGGGTTTGTCCCAATGGATGGGTGTGCCAGGCGGTGCGGGCGCCAGGCTCGAAGGTGACGCTGGCCCCGCCCGCCCGGCCCGGGTCGCTTGCTTGAAACAGGGGATCAATGCGTACCGTACCGCTAAACCAATCTTCCGGCCCTTTGACAGATGGCTGGGTGCCGATTCTTTTAATATCCATGACATTTTCCTTTCGCTTGATAATTTGTTGAATAAACGCTCATACTGAGCACCGTGTAACGTTTTATCGCATGGGGCAAAGGGCATGGCGCATGGCGCCGCAATGTGCAAGCGCATGCTCCGATACCCCCACTGTAATACACCATGCCCCATGCAAAAGTGCTCTGCATTAACTACAATACCAATATAAAGTGACTACCGCCGGCAAAACGTATACAAATGGCGGGAGAACTTATACATTTTTCCTGTGCGCACAGCAGGATAAAGGTTGGCTAAACATAAAACATGCGGTCACCTTCAAATGAAAGATCCCTTCTCCCTTGACCCAGATCAAGGCAAAAATCTCCGGAAACTTTTATATATAAAAATAGTTAGATGGGTTTTGCTGTCGGATATGCTGGTTAAAGTACAGCCGGGTTCAGTCGATAGTTGATCTATTTTGAATAACTGAAATTGTCCACGGATTACACGGGTTTAATATAGTATGATCGCATCAACCGACACTTTTCAACCCCTCTAAATCTCCCCTTACCAAGGGGAGACTTGAGAGTTTCCCCCCTTGGTAAGGGGGGATGGAAGGGGGGTAGAATTATCGATTGTTTTGGTTCCTTTACTAATTCTAAGTTAAGACTTTAAGAACTGCCCACGAAACACTCGAAATGACACCTAAGAAAGATAAAAAATTAAGCGCCTTTCGCATCTTTTCGTGTATTTCGTGGGCATCAATTTTCACCATATAGGTCAAAGTCTTAGAGTAGAACTAATAATTTCCGTGAAAATCCGTGTAATCCGTGGACTAAAAAACAGACGTTCAATACCATAAGCGTTTACATTACCAAAGGGAGTTGATATGATGCTTAAAATAGATTCAGATAAATATCCCGGTATCCGCCGCCTGGGAAGGGCGCTGGCGGTCGGGATGGCGATAATATTCCTGCTGAGTAGTTTCCTCAATGCGGAAACCCAGCGCAGTCTGAAAAGCGGGCGCTGGAGCGACCGCACAGTCTGGAGCGGCAATAGTGTTCCCGGCCAGGGAGATGATGTGGTGGTGGACAGCGGCCACGTGGTGCTCTATGACGTTGCCTCCAGCGAGGAGATCCGCACCATCCACATCCGCGGCAAGCTGGAATTCTCCCGCAGCACCAACACCCAATTGGATGCGGGCATGATCATCATCACCACCGCCGCGACGGTCGACTTCAACGCCAACTGCTCGATGCACCAGCACGGCCCGCATTGGGAGGGCGTTCCGCTGCCCGCTTTGGAGGTGGGCAGCACGGACAATCCCATCCCGGACGGCATCACGGCCCGCATTCGCCTGAAACACTTCTCCGGCTTCGATCCCGACTGCGCGCCGGGCATCATCTGCTACAACGGGCGGATGGATTTCCACGGCAAGCCGGTCAATAAGACCTGGGTCAAGATCGCTCAGTCGGCGATGGAGGGCGAGAATACCGTCACCGTGGCCGAGGCGGTCGACTGGCAGCCCGGCGACCGGATTATCGTCACCCGCTCCCAGCGGCCCAGCGGCAACATCACCAATACCGGCTCTTATGCCGATAACGGCCAGATCGAAACCGAAGAACGTCTGGTGGCTGCGGTTGCCGGGAATACCATTACCCTAAATGAGGCGCTCGAACATGATCATCCGGTGTGGAAGGGCGGGCGTTACGCCGGCGAGGTGGCGCTGATCTCCCGCAACGTCATCGTGGAATCGAAAGAACCGAACGGGGTGCGCGGGCATACCATGTATCACCACGGTTCCAAAGGCAGCATCAGCTATGCGGAATTCGCCCATTTGGGCAAGGAAGGGGTGCTGGCTCGCTATCCGATCCACTATCACGTGATGCGCTCCACCAACCGGGGCAGCAGCGTGATTGGGGCTTCGATCTGGGATTCGGCCAACCGCTTCGTCACCATCCACGGCACCGACTACCTGGTGGTGCGCGACTGCGTGGGTTACCGATCGATCGGCCACGGCTTCTTCATGGAAGATGCCTCGGAGGTGAACAATTTCCTGGAGAACAACCTCTCGGTGCAGGCCTTCGACAGCGACAAGCTGCCCAACCAGGCGCTGGATTATGATAAGAACGACGGCGCCGGGTTCTGGTGGGCCAATCCCCAGAACGCCTTCCTGAACAATGTGGCTAACGAGACCGACCGCTACGGCTACCAACTGGATATCCGGGAAGACATCTACATGACGGTGCTGCAGCCGGACGGCGCCATGCAGCAGAATGTGCAGATCAACCAGCTATCCAACATCTTTTTCAGGGGCAACGAAGCTCACGGCACCATGGAATACGGCCTGGCCCTGGAAGGGGTGATGGCCTCCACCGATGATGCCTTCCTTGTCGAGGATATGGAATTGTGGGGCACCTGGCGGGCGCTGCGGCCGGATTTGAACAATTTCTACTTCAAGAACCTCTATGCCTGGAATCATGCCTATGGTTTCTACGCCATCGATCCCAAGAACGGGCGGGTGGAAAACTATCACGCCATCCGCACCGGCAATCACGCCATGTCCTTCCAGGATCATCCCGAGGGGCTGATTACCTTCGAGCAGGTGCTGATCGACAGCTCCAATGAATGGCCCTTCAAGGTCTACGGGCGCGATCCCCGCGAGGAAGACTGCTTTGTGCACGTGAAGGATTACACCATCACCAACACTGAAGGCGGGCTGAACGGCGCTTCCTCCACCTCGGGCGTGGAACCGACGCCTTTTATCGCCCTGTTCCTGCACGACTGGTTCGGTGCCGGGCAGGACGCCAAGGTAATCCCGGCGGCGCAGAATCCCAACGATGGGCTGAACTACCAGACCATGACGCCGGATTTCCGCGACGACATCCGGGTGGCCCGCACCAGCGTGGATTTTCCGGCCAACCCGGTGCGCAAGCTTGACAACATGCCGCCGGCGACGGTGATCACCTATCCGGCCGATCTCCAGGTGTTCGGAGAGCAAGTGAGCAGCATTACGGTGCGTGGCACCTGTATCGACGCCGGCGAGGTGACCTCGGTGACGGTCAACGGGGTGCAGGCCACTGCGACCGGCGAGAACTATACCCACTGGGAGGCGACCGTGCCCCTGAACGCCGCCAGCACGGTGCTGGAAGCGAAGGCGGTAGATGCGGCGGGCAACCAGGAACTCAATCCACATCGCATCACCGTGGGCGTCGGGAAGGTGCCGGTGGTGGATGATGGCGAACCGCCGGTGACGCCTCCCGCGGTTGTGGATGACTATGAGCTGACCGGCAATTTTCCCAATCCTTTCAATCCCGGCACCGAGATCCGCCTGACGGTTTCCTCGCGTCAATCAGGCGACAGCCGGGTGCGTGTCACCATCTACGACGCCCTCGGCCACCGGGTGCGGCAGTTATTCGACGGCGCGCTGCCGGCCGGGACCCATCGCTTCTACTGGGATGGCAGCAACGACCGCGGCCATCTGCTCTCTTCCGGGATCTATCTCTATGAAATGAGCGCCACCGCTCCGGATGGAAAGCACTTCCGTGCCGCTAAAAAGATGTTGTTAATCCGCTAAAGACCAATGAATGAATAATTCGTCGAATATTAAAGCATTATGCCACAGAGACACAGAGCACACAGAGAACTGACAACTGAAAACTGACAACTGAAAACTAACTCTGTGATCTCTGTGTCTCTGTGGCAATCGTTCTCTTTAGTCTATCCGAAACGCTCAAGGTTCGGAGGGCTTCCGGGCGGCGAGGAGCCACATCTCGTCGCTGCGGTGGGCGCGTTCAACGAAGGGGTCGAGCGCTTCCACGATCTCGAACCCGGCCTCACGCACTTCCTGCAGCACAAAATGCAGGGCGATGCGATGCTCCGCCACCTGCGCTTCCCGGGAATCGCCGCGCGACGATGCTTTGGCCGGCTCCACGATCACCAGCCGCCCCCCGGGTTTGAGCGCGGTTAAAAAATGTGCGAGCATCTCCCGGTAAGCGTCAAATTCGTGATAAGAATTGACCACCACGATCGCATCCAGCACCGAATCCGGCAGTAGCGGATCGTCGGGGCGGCTGTGCACCGCCACCACGTTGCTGATCTCCGTCTCCTGAAGATTTTTCCGGAGCCGCTCCAGTGCCTCCGCATCGATATCGACCCCGTAGACCGTGCCGCGTTCGCCTACTGCCCCGGCCAGGCGCACCGTCAAATATCCCTCCCGGCAGCCCACATCCGCCACCACGCTGCCTTCCTGCACATCCATCGCGCTGAAAATACGTGGAAAGTTCTGCCACTGGTCACGGCGCTCCCAACGCTCTTCCTGAGCAAAACAGGAATAGGTAAGCAGCATGGTGATAACAACGATTGCCCGAGCGGCGGTACGGTATGGGGACATGGAGGCTCCTTTCTGATTTGGGTATGTGAATGGTTGGATGCTGGATGCTGGATGCTGGATGCTGGATGCTGGATGCTGGATGCTGGATGCTGGAAGGAACGCGATTTTCACGCCAGAACAAGCATTTTTTTCAATTATCCAGTATCCAGCATCCAGCATCTCCATTCTTTATCCCTTATCCTTAATCCTTCATCCTTAATCCTTTACCCTTCCCACTCAAAATTTACCCCGATTCCAACCAAAGGTTGCATTCCCACCTGAGATGCCCTATTTTAAACCTAACTTCAAAAATAACGGGATTACTTACCAGATTTTACCTGTCCGGTGGAAACAATCCACATACCGTAAGCGGGGATGACAATATCGACATCCTCCAAGTCGACAAAATTGATAAATGGTGCAATCCATCCATCCGTTATTGGAGATGGTATGACAGGTTATATATTCTTTCCGATTTCAATACTGTGGAAATTGAGGTTTTTTTCAAAGCTTACGCTTGTTTGTCTTATGCTGAGTGCTGCCAGTTCCGCCGTGGCGCAGGTGCAATTTCGCGGGGAATTGACTGCTTACGGCGAAATCTATCAGATCGACGGGCGCGAGGCGCGGCGCCCGGACCACACCTGGCACCTTGCTTTCCGTCCGACTCTGACCTTCAAACACTTTAGCCTGCCCCTGGAATTTTTCCTTTCCAGCGAGGATGAGCGCTTCCGCCAGCCGGTGAACCGCTTTAGCCTGAAGCCCTCCTGGGGATGGGGCGGTTTGCAGTTGGGCGATTTTCATACTCGACATTCTGAATTTACCCTCAATAATATCAAAATGCGCGGGGCGGCGCTGCAGATCAATCCCGGGATATTCCGCCTGGCAGTGGCGGGGGGGCGCACCCAATGGGAAGTGGAGGCGGATACCAATCGCCGGCAGGTGACGCCTGCTTTCCGCCGGAATGTTTATGCCGCCAGTATCGGCATCGGCAGGGAAGGCGGTTCTTTTCTGGACCTCAGCCTGTTGAAAGCGGAAGATGATACCACTTCGATCCAGCAGCCCGGTGCTGCCCGGCCCCAGGAGAATCTGTCGGCGGCGCTGAGCGGCCAGATCGAGCTGCTGCAATCCCGTCTGCGTCTGCACGGCGAACTGGCCGGCGCCGCCTATACCCGCGATACCCGTGCGGATGAATTCACCTCCGAGGAGATCCCGTCAGCCGTGGATGATCTCTACACCCTGCGTCTGAGTTCCCGGGTCAGCAGCGCGTTTCTGGGGGAGGGGGAATACCGCGAACGCAGCTTCGCCCTGAAGGGCCTGTACCGGCGGGTGAATCCCGGCTTTGTCTCCCTGGGATTGCCCTACCTGATCAACGATCTGGAACAGTGGAAAATTTCCCCGCAGCTCCGGCTGCTGCAGCGGCGCTGGCTGCTCCGCCTGGGCTACGGCCGCCGTCGCGACAATCTCAAGGATGAAAAGCAGTTCACCACCCGGCGTCAGGAATTGCAGTTGTTCAGCAGCTATCGCTTCTCCCGGGCGTTTAACCTCAGTGCGGGGTATCAAAGCTACCGGCTGGACAATGATGCTGCCTCCGCGCGTCAACGCCTGAAGCATCACAGTTGGGGTTTGAACCTGCGGCCCAGCTTGCTGCTGCGCACCGGCGTGCTCGATCATCAGGTCAGCCTGATGTTCCTGACCCGGCAGATCGACAGCGGCGGCTCCCTGGACCGGCTACAGCCGGAGACCGGAATCTACCATTTCCAGGGTGGTTGGGGGGTGCTGTTCCCCGGAGGCTGGCGCCTGACCCCGGGGGTGCAGTATCAGGACAACCGGACGACGGAGCGCGAGAGCCGTTGGATTACCTATTCGCTGGGCGGCAGCGCCCAGTTGCTCCGGCGTTCGCTGATGCCGTCGCTGACGGTGAGCCTCAATCAAATCCGCAATCCCGATGAGAGCGAAGATACCCAGCTGGGCGTCGTGCTGGGGGTGCAATTCCGGGCTTCTGCCGATGATCTCTTCAGCCTGAATTTGCGCAACAGCGATTATCAATCCGGCAATTCGCTCCGCCAGGATTTTCAGGAATTCCGCGCCGGTCTGCGCTATACCCGGCGGTTTTGATTGGAAAGGTGTACTGACCGTCTTTGATGGTTAGCCACAGAGTTCACAGAGGTCACAGAGAAAAGATGACACAATTTAAGAACGAACGGTATGCAATAAACAGGTGTCGTCATTGCGAGCCGCGTCTTTTGCGGCGCGGCAATCTCCTGCGGACGGCTCTCAATGTAACTGCAGATGGGTGCACCGTACATGAGATTGCTTCGGCAAAAAGCTCCATGCAATGACAGCAAGAATAATAGGATATATGAATATAGGGGACTAATATGCGGGATGATAAATTGCTGCAAATGACTATTTGGACCTGGCTGAACCGCTCACGGGTGCCGGTATGCCGGTTGTTTCTCGGGATTATATTGCTGCTGGGAATCGGGTATGCCCAGACCTCTCAGTTGCAATTGCAAACCATTATCCAGCCCTATCCCTCGCCCTATATCTCCGATTGGCAAACCCAACCCGGGATCGTAATGGTGGAGCTCAGCTCCAATGCGCCACAGGAATATGAGATCGTGCTCCAGGCGCGGATCAGCGGCAGCCGCTATGGGCAGGTGGCGGAAGGGCGCAGCTTGCCGATCCGCATCCCGGCAGGAGAACAATTCCTGACCATTCATTCGCCGGATATGGTCGATTGGGGCAGCGTCAGCTACAACCAGATCCTGGAGTCGCAGATCATCCAGACCGGGCGGATCCCGGAGGATGAGTACGAGCTGTGCATCACCGCCCTGCATTTTCCGGATGATATCCCGCTGGCGGAGGATTGTCAGCCGTTTACGGTGCTGCTGCCGGAGCCACCATCATTGATCCTTCCGGAAGATGGGGCATCGCTCAGCGAGGCCACGCCGCTGTTCCAATGGACCGCTGCGCAATGGATTCCCGGCAAGCCGCTGCAATTCCTGCTGCGGATCGTGCCGCAGCAGCCGGGGCAGACGCCGCAGGAGGCGCTGTTCGGCAATGCGCCCCAATTAGAGATTTCTCTGGCGAATCTGGATTTCCTGGTTTATCCGCCCGATGCACTGCCGCTGGAGGAAGCGCAGTGGTACGTCTGGCAGGTGCAGGCGCTGGATGAAGCCGGTTACCCGGTGGGGGAAAATGACGGCCGCAGCGAGATCTGGCGGTTTCGATACCTTGGCGCGCCGGCTGGAGGAGAAGCCGGTGCGGGCGTCTGCGTGGTCTGCCGCTGGGGGGACGATCTGTTCCTCCTGCCGGAAGATGTCTGCCTGGCGCTGGGCGGCGATCCGGATGGCCGCATTCCCGGGCTGAAAGCAAGCAGCGGCGATACCCTGCCGGCGGCGGTGCCGGGATTGGGCTGGAAAAGTTCCCTGCCCGGCTTGCTCAGCGAAGCTCAGCATTCCCTGGAAATCCGCTCGACGGTCGCCGCCGACACCCTTGCCGCCGCCATCTTTGCCTACCGGCGGCTGCGCGACAGCACCTGGCAGGCCATCAGCCGGGATGAGGACGGCAGCGACGGCTGGCAAGCCCGCTGGGCGCTTGACGGCCTATCGCCGGGATTCTATGAAGTGATGGCCCGGGCGGTCAATCGCCAGAACCAAACCTATGAGATCGTACAGGTTACCGCCCGGCCGCCGCTGGTGAACATTCCCTTTAACGTGTTTCCGCCTCCGGGTGGCGGGATGCCGGCCCCGGTGAATCAACAGCAGGCGGCCGCCCTGGAGGCGCAGATCCAGCAGAACTGGAACGGGGCGGCGCTGCAGTTGCAGCAGGAACAGTCTAAAAAATTGAGCAAGCGCGACAGCCTGCTCCAGGCGCGGCAGCAGCATGCGCAGGAGCAGCAAAAAGCCGCAACGCTGGCAGCGGAACTGGCAACAATCGACAGCCTGCTGGAGGCGGTGCCCAATACTTTCATCCCCAAGATCCGCGAGCTGCAGGAAAAACTGCGCAAGATCGCCTCCCCGCCCAACCCGGCGGATATTCAGAAGGCGGTCGACGATGCCCAGGCCCGGGCGGATGCCTGCAAAAAGAAGCTCGATCAATTGAAAAAAGAGCAGGCCGACCTGGAAAAGCAGCGCGACGACCTGAAGCAGCAGCAGGACGATCTGCTCCAACAACTGGATCAACTTCACCACGACAACGGGTATACCGGGGGCAGCGGTTATCACAGCAATGGGAAGTACCACTGGGGCTACGTCACCCTGGGACCCTCAATCGGTTACGGCACGCCGGCTTATACCCAATATAAAAATATCACCGGCCAGTTAAAAAAATTGAACGGCCAATATCAGGACGCGTTGGATAAATTGAAAGATCTGCCGGATAAGATCAAGGAAGCGGAGAAAGAATGCGCAGAACTGGAGGCGGCCCTAAAGGCAGCGAAGGCGGTGAAAAGCAAGCAGGATCTGGCGAAAAAGGAAATGGCGGAGTGCGCCCGGCAAATCCACGATCTACTGAAAAAGCTCGCCGACTGGTGCCGCGCCCATCCCGGACAGTGCGCTTTTCAAGATTTGCTGGATCAGTTGATGACGGAGAGTCCCGCGACCCCGGAAGATTGGGAGCAGTTTTGGAAGCATTTCCGGGAACTCCTGCGCCAGAAGCAAGCCCTGGAGCAGGCCCTGAAGCAAAAGGCCCGCGATGCGGGAAATAAGGTGAAGAAAACCGACCAGGAAATCAAGAATGCGGAAGATGCCGAACGCCGGGAAAAGGAGGAGGAAGAACGTAAGAAAAAATTATTCGGCGACGGCGCCGCTCTGCCGGAGGAACAGGAACTCAGCGAAGAACAACTGGTGGCCGGGTTAACCTTTTTGTTCAAACAGAAGCAGGGCGATGCGCTGGGCAATCCCAATACCTGCGAAAACAAGTGCCTGCTGGCCCTGGAGGATATCCTGGGGAATAACTACGTCGAGCTGGTGCGCGGAGTGGCCAATGCCGCATTTAAAGGAGGCGCCAACGCCCTCGTTTCCATGCTGGGTCTAAACTTTGTGGCCGGCCTGGTGGCCAAAACGGCGACGGGGATGTTGATCGACTGCCTCAACAATCCGGATCTGGTGACTTTCGGGGCGTTGGAAAATTATCATTACACCTACAAGGGCACCAAGCGGGGTGTTCAGGTCGATATCGATTGCCACATCAGCGCGGCCCTGTTTTACAATCCCAAGACCGGCTACGTGCGCGGGATTATCCGCTGCAACTGCTGCGGGCAGGAAAAGCTGCTGTTCGTGAAATATAAAGCCAAAGCCAACGGAATGCCGGAGAAGGGGACGGGGACGTTTCATTGGATTAAATAACTTGTTAAGCCCAGTGATCCCGATCCCAGTCGTTAATTCGCCACAGAGACACAGAGTTCACAGAGTTCGTTTCCAGTTGTTAGTTTTCATTTTGTCAGTTCTCTGAGTGCTCAGTGCCTCTGTGGCCAAAATCTCCGCCTGGTTATTGTGGAACGCTTGAATGTCTCCTGCAAAAGGTGTAACTTGGACAGTTTCCGAAATGGATCTTATTCCGGGAAGCGGATAAATTTTACATTCATTTAATTGCAGGATGGCAACATGAAAGCGCTGAAAATTATCGGTATCGTGCTACTGATTATCGTGGCTCTGTTTTTGATCATCCCGCTGTTTATGGCGTCGAGCTATTCGGTGGAGCGCAGCACCGTGATTGATCGTCCGGTCGAAACGGTCTTCCCACAAGTGGCGGATTTTAACAATTGGGTCGAATGGAATCCCTGGTCGGAGATGGAGCCGAGAGCTCGGAATCTAGTGAGCGGCACACCCATGAGCGAAGGCTCCTCCTGGAGTTGGGAAGGGGAGGTGATCGGCTCCGGCACCCTGACCATTGTGAATCTGGCGCCGAACCGTTTGATCGAAAGTGAATTGGTATTCAAGGCGCCGATGCAGGGCACTGCCGATGACAGTTGGCAATTTGCGCCTACCGCCGACGGGGGCACGGAGGTGACCTGGAAAAATAGCGGAGGCCTGGATTATCCCGTGGGTCGCTGGTTTCGGCCAATGGTGGAAGCGCAGTTGGGCGGCCAGTTCGAGCGCGGCCTGGCCAATCTCAAGGCTCGCTGCGAATCCATGCCCGTTCCGGTGGAGCATGACAGCACGATGATGAACATCGAAACAGAAGAATAATCCGAAAAAATGGCTCAAATTTAACTTTTAGCCTTCAGGAAGCTGTTTTTCCTGAAGGCTTTTTTATACTTTTTCTTAAATGCAGAAAATGTAATAATATTGCAAAGTTTGCATAAAATTAATTTTTTATGCTAAAAATATATGATTTCGCGCAAATTAGGTTATTAAAATACCTGGTATGTTGACAGTGGCCGGTAAATCTCTCCGAAGACGTTTTTATGCCCGCCGCTGAAATCGAAGACTCGTGCCCGGCGGATTGAGGACGCTGCCCGGTGTGGCGAGGCGCTGCTGCTTTGGAGAGGTTACCGGTTTCTTTTTTTATAAAGCGCCGGTGATGCCGAAGCGGTTCTGTGATCCGAGGTCGCCGAATTCCGAGTAGGCATAATCGAGGCGGAATTTTTTCCAACTGATTCCCAGGCCGGCGGAGATCCCCCCGAAACTGCGGCCGTTCAGCGGCTTGACGCTCTGATTGATGCTATTGTCATAGCCGATGCGGAATTTTACGATTTCGCTGATGTCAAATTCCCCACCTAAGCTGAACCGTTTGACAATATCGAAGGTCTCTTCATTTCCCAGGGTGAGGTCATTCAAGGAGGCGGTAAAAAGCAGGGGAAGGTGCGCCAGGCGTTTGGAAAAGCCCAGACGCACATAGAGGGGCATCTTTTCATCAGCGCCGGTATAGCTGCTGGTGATGAAACCAAGATTTGATACCGACACCCCGAACTGAAAGTTATCGATAAATTCCGGCGAATAGATGATCCCGCCATCCAGCGCCAGGCCGCTGGCGTTATATTCATCCAGCGAGGAATAAATCAGCTTGAGGTTCAGACCGTAATCGAACCCCTCACCCAACTGGTTGGATACCGAAAGCCCGAACGCGAATTCCGAGGCGCTGAAATCGCGGCCGGTCGGCTCCCCGAAGCTGTTGGTTTCCTCAAAATCGCCGTAATTGAAGTAGAGCAGGCCGAGGCCGACGGTGCCGAAGCGGGCCGACTTCCGCCCGTAGAGCAATTGACCGGCCTGGAAATCGAGCAGGTGGTCGACATAGTTGGCGGTCCACTGAGCCTCGCACATCTGGGCCAGCACGGCCGGATTGTAAAACATCGCATTGACATCGCCGCTCACCGCCACCAGATTGTTGGCCATGGCGGCGCCGCGGGCGCTATAGTGAGTTTTCAGAAACTCAAAAACCGTCGTGCCGGCCGACTGTGCCGCCAGCGGCAGCGTAAACCCGAGCAACCCAATGATGAACCAGCGCTGGAACCGTGCTATCATGTTATCCTCTTGCTGACTTTGTTTTGCAAAAATCCGAATTCATTCAAGACGCCATCAATAAAATGATAAAAAACCTGGTTGTCAAGAGATACCGGTGAATTACACTGTTTATATTGCGTTCTCATGATCCCGCTTATACTGCTCCAGCCCGTAAAAAATCCCCTCGGCAATCTTCTGTTGGTGGCTGGCGGTTTTCATGATGCGCGATTCGTATTTGTTGGTGATGAAGCCGATTTCCACCAGGATGCTGGGCATCGATGCCCCGACCATCACCCAGAAACCGGCCTGCTTGACCCCGCGGTTCTTCAGGTTTAGGCTGCGCAGGCGCTTGCCCATCTCGGTCTGCACCCCGCTGGCCAGATGTTCGCTCTGGCGCATGAAGGCGCTTTGGGCCATGCCGGCCAGGATCGCGTTGATCCCTTCATAATGCTGCTGGCTGCCGGCCGACTCGAACTGGATCACCGAGTTTTCCCGCGCCGCGACATTGCTGGCTTGAGCGCCTTTCTCCGGGCCCAGGATGTAGGTTTCGAAGCCGCTGGCATTCGCGCTGGCATTGGCATTGGCATGGATACTGATAAAGACCTTGGCGTTGCTCTCGTTGGCAATCTGGGTGCGCTGGCGCAGTTCTATGAACCGGTCATCGGTGCGGGTATAAACCACCTTGATTCCGGGCAGTTTCTTTTCGATCAGTGCCCCCAGCTTCAGCGCCACCGCCAGCACCACATCTTTCTCCTTCAGCTTACCCACTCCGATGGCGCCGGGGTCTTTGCCGCCGTGGCCGGCATCGATCACAACTGTGTCGATCAGCCAGCGTTTGCGTTCTTTTTCCAGCTGTTTCTGGATCGCTGCATCCGGCGGAGCTTCCTGCAGCGGCTGCTCGGCCGGCGTATCGAGCTCGGGAAGGTCGGCTTCCGCAAGTTCTGCTTCGTAGCGTAAAATGATGACCACTTCCCGGGTGTATTGATCCTGGTAGATCTTGCTGGAGGTCGGCAGCTGGCTCAGGCGGAAGCTCAGAGAGAGGGTGCGGTCCAGCTGCAGTGCTTTCAATTCCCGTATCTTGCCTTGCACCGGGGTGCGGTTCAACGCGGCGATGTTGCCGTTGGCCCCGTGGAGATCGACATGCAGCCAATTATACCGGGTGTTGAGCTTCATCTCGGAGGGTTCAAGTTTCCGGTTGACGCCGATACGGATCACAATCCCGTTTTTTTTCTGATCGATCTCCATCAGGCCGGCTTGTGTTTCACCTGAAGCGGTTTTTTCCACGGCGCTTCCGGTGCGCAGTTCCCGGCGGGTTTCGTCATAGTTTAGTGAAAGTGAGGAATAGCGGTTGACCAATCCGACCAGATGCACCAGCGGTATGTAAATGTTCTTCTGCTCCCACATACAGGCCACCGGCATCTGCAAACTGCGATTGTCAATGATGACGAAGGGATTGTCGGCGGTTACGATGATCTTGTTTTCCGGAAGGTAAATGACCAGCTTTCGTTTTGCTTCATTCAGGTAGGTGTGAAAATCCAGCGCCCGGGCGAATTGTTCCGCCCCGACATAAAGATTGTTCTGGCGTAACCAGGTCGGAATCGGCGTGCCGTAGCTGCTGCCCTCCCGATAAACCATCAGTTCCGAAGCCTGGCTGTTCCACCAGTTCGGCAGAACCCGGGCGAAAATTCCCCTGCTCTCGAAGAACAGCGTTCCCAGAGCGGCCGGCAGCAATTTTTTCAAAAACTCACGTCTTATCATCGTTCCGAACCATGTTCATGTATTGCGGAGTGTGGCGAAATTAACACAAATCCGGTTGCTTATCAAGCGATAATTCAATCCACCCCGGCATAAGATCAACATTACAGCCTTTAATTTTCAATATTAACCATGCAGAGGACGTGATGTGAAAAACATATTCGGAGATGGGAAATTTGTGCGGTGATAAAGGATGAAGGATGAAGGATGAAGGATGAAGGATGAAGGATAAAGGATAAGGCATGTGACCTAAACAGTTTTGTCTTTATCCTTAATCCTTGATCCTTTATCCTTTCTACAAATGCCTTGCTTTGCAAATGGGGAGTTTATATACTTGCTCCGCAAAGGTGTTGTGTTCGATCAGGAGATACCGTCCGTGGTGTTTTTAGATTTTGTCAAGATACAAATTGAGGCCGGGCAGGGGGGCAGCGGTTGTACCAGCTTCCGCCGGGAAAAGTTTGTGCCCAAGGGCGGGCCGGACGGCGGGGACGGCGGTCGCGGCGGCAGCATCATCCTGCAGGTCAACCCCCAACTGCGCACCTTGATCGATTACCGATATCATTCCCATTACCGCGCCGAGCGCGGGGAGCATGGCAAAGGCAGCAATAAGCACGGCCGCAAAGGCGCCGACGTGACGTTGGAGGTTCCTTCCGGAACGGTGGTGCGGGATGCGGACACCGGGCAAGTGCTGGCCGACCTGGTGCAAGCCGGTGAGAAATTCGTGGTCGCGCGCGGCGGCCGGGGCGGCCGGGGCAATGCCCGCTTTGCGACCCCGACCCATCGCGCGCCCCGGGAATGGGAAGTGGGAGAATCGGGAGAATCGCGCCAGGTGATCCTGGAACTGAAGCTGATCGGTGACGTCGGTCTGGTGGGCAAGCCCAATGCCGGCAAATCGACCCTGCTGGCCAATATTTCCGCCGCCCGGCCCAAGATTGCCGACTACCCCTTCACCACCCTTACCCCCAATCTGGGTATCGTGAAGTACCAGGAAATTCGCAGCTTTGTGATGGCCGATATTCCCGGGCTGATCGAAGGCGCCCACGAAGGCAAGGGACTGGGACTGCAGTTCCTGCGCCATATCGAACGCAACCGCATGATCCTGTACCTGATCGATCCGCTGGAAGAACAATTCGACCAGCCGCCTTCCATCGAACGCACCCTGGAAACCTTCACCACCCTGCGTGATGAATTGCAGGAGTACTC
Organism: Calditrichia bacterium; assembly: GCA_020635015.1. Classification (GTDB taxonomy): domain Bacteria; phylum Calditrichota; class Calditrichia; order RBG-13-44-9; family J075; genus JACKAP01. The sequence goes on from JACKAP010000009.1 coordinate 89,008, forward strand.
CCCCGCACTGCTGAACAAGCCCGCCGCCATCGTGATCACCAAGAAAGACATCTGGCAGGACAGCGGCTGGCTTGAGAAACTCGCCCCGCAAGTGCCCTACCCGGTGCTGGCCATCTCCTCTGTTTCCCGCCTGGGCCTGGATGAGCTGAAAAAGTTTATCTGGGAACAGTTGGAAAAACTTCCCTCGCCCATTTCTCCCGGTGCTTAAGTCTGCTAATGGCACGCAGATTTTCACAGATTGAACAGATTTTCGCAGATTTTTTCTGAAAATTCCTCATTCCGGTTAAGTATATAATAGGTTGATGAGGTGAAGGGTGCATGGGTAAAAAAGGAGGTTGTAAGGTAGGGTCGCGACCCTACCCTACCCATCTACCCATTCACCCATCCACCCATTCACCATTGCGCATTGACCATTCACCATTAACCATTATACTTATGTCCGCACCCATCAAACCCAATCTCGAAGACCTCCTCACCCTGCTGACCATTCCCCAGATCGGTCCCGGGAGGATCCGGCGATTGCTGGCGGTATTCGACTCGGCAGCAGCACTGCTGGCTGCTCCGCTGCGTCGCCTGATCCAGATCGACGGCATCGATCTCAAGCTGGCCGCCCGGATTCGCAAAGGGGCCGACCGGGAGACCGCCGCCGAGCAGTTGCGCCTGATGAAGATTCGGGGAATCCGCTGCCTGACCATCTGGGATGACGCCTATCCGGCATTGCTGAAGAAGACTGCCGATCCTCCCCTGGTGCTGTTCTACAAGGGGGAACTGCCCGCCGCCTGGCCGCCCTGCCTGGGGGTGGTAGGGACCCGCATGCCCAGCCCCTACGGCCGGGCGATGACCGAACAATTGGTCGCCCGCCTGACCGAACGGGGGCTGGCGATCGTCAGCGGAATGGCCCGAGGTATTGACACCGTCGCTCATCACACCACCTTGCGGGAAGGGGGGCTAACCTACGCAGTGCTGGGATGTGGCGCCGATTATATCTACCCGCGGGAGAACCGCGAGCTGTATCGGCGAATCCAGCAGCAGGGGGCGGTTTTGTCGGAATATTTTATCGGCACCCAGCCGGATGCGCCCAATTTTCCCCGGCGCAACCGGATTATCAGCGGGATGAGCCTGGGGGTGCTGGTGGTGGAGGCCGGGGTGAAGAGCGGGGCGATGATCACGGTTAATTATGCCCTGGAACAAAATCGCGAGGTGTTCGCAGTGCCGGGGAGCATCAGCAGCCCTAAAAGCAGCGGCCCGCACCGCCTGATCCAGCAGGGCGCCAAGCTGGTTGCCTCGGTGGAAGATATCCTGGAAGAGATATCAGTACGCCTGATCCCGGCGGCGCCCGCAGTGAAAAAACTTCCCCCGGACCTCTCCGGGCCGGAAAAAATATTGCTGGAGCAGCTTGGCGAAGATCCCCGGCATATCGATCGCCTGGTCTATGAGTTGCAGGAATCACCAGCCGTGCTGCTGGCCCGGCTGCTCCACCTGGAGCTGCGCGGGCTGGTGCGGCAATTGCCAGGGAAAATGTTTATCCGTACTTGAGCGGCTACTGACTCGACTTCCAACCAGTATTAATCAGCCCACTAAATACACGAAAGATTCGAAAGCAAGAAGTATGGCGGAAAGGTTTTATTCTGAAGAAAACGATGCAGTCATGAGCCTTTTAGAATATTTCGTGTGTTTCGCGGGCCGAATAATTACAATATGTTTGCAATTATTCCAGCCATGTATTAACATTTTTGGGCTATGCCGGATACACGCTCATCCAGTATCCAGTATCCAGTATCCAGTATCCAGTATCCAGCATCCAGTATCCAGCATCCAGAAACCCAGGCGGGAGAAATCATGGCAACTGTCCAATACGACATAAAACACCAAATCCGCATCGTTACCGCAGCTTCTCTTTTCGACGGGCACGATGCCAGCATCAATATCATGCGGCGGATATTACAGGGATCCGGCGCAGAGGTGATCCATCTCGGGCATAACCGTTCGGTGCAGGAGATCGTCGATTGCGCCATCCAGGAGGATGCCCAGGCGGTGGCGATCACCAGCTACCAGGGGGGGCATCTGGAGTTCTTCAAATATATGCACGACCTGCTGAAGGAACGCGGTGCCGGGCATATCAAGATTTTCGGCGGGGGAGGGGGGACCATCCTGCCGGAGGAGATCGAAGAATTGCACCAATACGGCATTGCCCGCATTTACTCTCCGGAGGATGGCCGGCAGTTGGGGCTGCAGGGGATGATTAACGACCTGCTCAGCAGCGCGGATTTTGTGACCAAGACCAGCCTGATTGGCAGTGAGTTGGAGGGCGTGCAGGCGAAAGACCCGCTGGCGATTGCTCAGACCATCTCGTTTATCGAGAATTATCACGATGAGGCGGAGGAGCTGATCGCCCAACTGAACCAATTGGCCGCCGGGCGCAACATCCCGGTGCTGGGGATCACCGGTACCGGCGGGGCGGGGAAGTCTTCTCTGACCGATGAGCTGGTGCGGCGTTTCCTGATCGATTTTCCGGAGAAGACCATCGCGATTATTTCCGTGGATCCTTCCAAGCGCAAGACCGGCGGCGCGCTGTTAGGCGACCGCATCCGCATGAACGCGATCTACCATGAGCGGGTCTATATGCGCTCTTTCGCCACCCGCCAGGCCCACCTGGCGCTCAACCGCACGGTGGTGCCGGCCCTGAGCGTGCTCAAGGCCGCGGGATTCGATCTGATCATCGTAGAAACCGCCGGGATTGGGCAGAGCGATTCCGAGATCACCGAGATCGCCGACCTTTCAGTCTACGTGATGACCCCGGAATACGGCGCCGCTACCCAGTTGGAGAAAATCGACATGATCGACTTCGCCGACCTGGTCGCCCTGAACAAATTCGACAAGCGCGGCGCCCTCGACGCCCTGCGCGATGTGCAGAAGCAGTACCAGCGCGGGCACGGTCGCTGGGAACAGTCGCCAAAGGAGATGCCGGTTTACGGCACCATCGCCTCACAATTTAATGATCCCGGCACCAACTCTTTCTACCGGGCGCTGATCGACCGTCTGGTGGAAAAGCTTGGGCTGGACTGGGAGTCGATCTACCAGATCAGCAAAGAGTTGAGTGAAAAGCAGTACATCATCCCTCCCGAGCGGGTGCGCTACCTGGCGGAGATCGCCGAGATCAGCGACCGCTATAACCGCTACGTGCAGAAGCAGACCGATCTGGCTCGCCAGGCTTATCAACTGCGCGGCACCATCGATCTGCTGAAGGCAAAAGGCCGGGATGCCGAGGAACTGGAAACTTTCTTCAAGGAAGTGAAGCGGGAGATGGACAAAGACTGCCAGGATGTGCTCGACACCTGGGAAGCGAAAAAGCAATCCTACCGTGATCCTCAGTTCGTCTACAAAGTGCGCAATAAGGAGATCCGGGTGGATAATTTCAGCGAGTCGCTCAGCCACCAGCAGATCCCCAAGATTTCCTTCCCGCGCTATCGCGACTGGGGCGACATCCTGAAATGGGCCCTGACCGAGAACTTCCCCGGGGAATTTCCCTATACCGCCGGGGTTTATCCCTTCAAGCGCACCAATGAAGATCCCACCCGGATGTTTGCCGGCGAGGGCGGGCCGGAACGCACCAACCGCCGCTTCCATTACCTCAGTTACGGGATGCCGGCGGCGCGGCTGAGCACGGCCTTTGATTCGGTGACGCTCTACGGGGAAGATCCCGATTACCGCCCGGACATCTACGGGAAGGTGGGCAATTCCGGAGTGAGTATCGCTACCGTGGATGACGCCAAGAAGCTCTATTCGGGCTTCGACCTCAGCCAGCCGAACACCTCGGTCTCCATGACCATCAACGGCCCGGCGCCGATGCTGCTGGCCTTTTTCCTCAATGCCGCGGTGGATCAGCAGTGCGAAATTTACGTCCGGGAGAACGGACTGACGGAAAAGATCGAAAAGAAAATTGAGGAGATATACCGGAAAAAAGATATGACCCGCCCGGTCTACAACGGCGAGTTGCCCCGGGGCAACGAAGGCCTGGGCCTGATGCTGTTGGGGGTGAGCGGCGATGCGGTGCTGCCGCGGGAGGTTTACGAGAAGATCAAGGCCGAGACCATCTCGGTGGTGCGCGGCACGGTGCAGGCGGATATCCTCAAGGAAGATCAGGCGCAGAATACCTGCATCTTTTCCACCGAATTCGCCCTGCGCATGATGGGGGATATCCAGACCTACTTCACCGAAAACCAGGTGCGTAATTTCTATTCGGTGTCGATCTCCGGATATCACATCGCCGAGGCCGGGGCCAATCCGATCACCCAACTGGCCCTGACCCTGGCCAACGGGTTCACCTATGTGGAATATTACCTCAGCCGCGGGCTGCACATCGACGATTTTGCCCCCAACCTCTCCTTCTTTTTCAGCAACGGGGTGGATCCGGAGTATGCGGTGATCGGGCGGGTGGCCCGGCGGATTTGGGCGAAAGCGATCAAATACAAATACGGCGGCAACGCCCGCTCTCAGATGCTCAAGTATCATATCCAGACCTCCGGGCGCTCCCTGCACGCCCAGGAGATCGACTTCAACGATATCCGCACCACCCTGCAGGCGCTCTATGCGATTTATGATAACTGCAACTCCCTGCATACCAACGCCTACGACGAAGCTATCACTACTCCCACCGAGGAGTCGGTGCGCCGGGCGGTGGCGATCCAGTTGATTATCAACAAGGAGCTGGGACTGGCGAAGCATGAGAATCCCCTCCAGGGGGCATTTATCATCGAAGAGTTGACCGACCTGGTGGAGGAGGCGGTGCTGGCGGAATTCCGCCGCCTGACCGACCGCGGCGGGGTGCTGGGGGCGATGGAGACGATGTACCAGCGCAACAAAATTCAGGAAGAGTCGCTCTATTATGAATCGCTCAAACATAGCGGGGAACTGCCGATCATCGGGGTCAACACCTTCCTGGGCAGCAACGGCTCGCCCCTCCAGGTGCCCCGGGAGGTGATCCGCGCTACCGTCGAGGAGAAAGAGTCTCAGATCCATGCGGTGCGCAATTTCCAGAAGCGCAATGCCTCCGCCGCCTCCGTTGCGCTGCAGCAACTCAAACAGGCGGCGGTACGCAACCAGAACACCTTTGCAGAATTGATGGAAGTGGCGAAGATCGCCTCACTGGGACAGATCTCGGCCGCGCTGTATGAAGTGGGGGGGCAATACCGGCGGAATATGTAAATGGGTTGATGGGGTAAGGGCAAGTCGCGACTTGCCCCTACTTCCTAATATCAAATCTGCGAAAATCTGTTAAATCTGCGGAATCTGTGTGCAATTAAAAACGCTCGAATTACTTACCACCCCACATGCTCGATCAACGGCCGGATCTCCCCTTCCGTGGCATCGATCTGGTTGTAATATTCCCGGTCGACAAAATTGACTGCATGGAATTTGCCGTTCACCTCTACGTACTGGCCGTTGGCCACTTCCGCCTCACCGAAGGCGAAGACCGAGACCACATCTGCTTTTTCCACCAGTTTGAACGTGAAGAATTTGTTGCCCCGGCGGGTGGTCTTCTCCTGCAAATTGTTGATTTCCCCGCGCACGGTGACGATTTTACCGTCGTAGGTTTGGCGGTGTTCGATCAGGTCTTTCAGGGAAATATAGACGCCGGCCAGCAAGCTTGTGGTTAACATCGCGATGCACAGAGATGATGCCCAAAATTTACTTTTCATCGCACCTCCTGCCGCTAATGAACCCTTCGCTGGTAATTTAACCCCGGCATCAGCCCTAATAACAGGACATCGGTCAGGACAGGGAATGATTTCGGTCAAATTCGGTGGGGGAATGGCATGCAGATTTTTTGGGCAAAGCTATCTTTTCCGGCTAAAAATTCACATTCTGGAGTCTGGTCGTATCGTCAGAGAATAAAAAAAAGGCGGCACTGAAATGCCGCCCTTTTTTAAACTCCGAAAACATTTGCGAAACTCGATTTCAAATTGCATAATTCGAAAGCAGAGATTCCTTCAATCCGAATTCCGAAATCCGCACTCGTTTAGCGTTTGGTCATAACCACCCGCAGGTTCGCCGGTTCATCGGTGCCGTCCTCGTTGAAATCCCAGGACTCATCGGTTGACACCATGGTGATCGTATTGTTGGTGACGGTCACGGTGGTGTTAGGATCGTCAGCGCTGATGTCGCCGTTTGAGTCTTCCGAGAAGTTGCCGGAGAAGCTGAAAGGCACGCCCTGCACGGTACCGCTCATGGTATAGGCGCCGTTTTCGCTGACGGTCATGGTGAAGGAGGCGCCGAATTCGGTGAGAAAGTCAAACGTCACGGTCGGGTCGGCCTGGCTGATATATTTGTATTCGGTCACATCCCAGGTACCTTGTATTGATATCCCGGTGTTGGTGGGGTTATCATCATCGCTGCAACTGGAGAGGGCAACCAGCAACATGATCAACATCATAGCAATCACACTTAATTTTTTCATACAAATCTCCTTATAAAATATGACAATTAGGGTTTATGATAAGGCTGCTTTTTTAGAGCGCACCTAATATGCGAATAATCTAGGCCAATGTAAACCGTTAATCTAATTTAATCAATAGACCATATGGGGTATTTTTCGAAAACAGGTTTTTTGGGGTACGCTAAATCAGTTTATCATTGATCGCTTTCCGCACCGCCTCCGCTCGAGAGGTGACGTGCAGTTTCTTGTAAATATTCTTGATATGGGCGCGCACCGTATGACCGCTGATACATAGCTGATCGGCGATGACCTTGTAATTATCACCCTCGCAGAGCCGGCGAAGGATCTCCTGCTCCCGCGCCGAGAGGGGATTGTCGGGGGCGGTGCGGAAAGAGGAGACAATCCGGCGGGCAATCGCGGCACTCATCGGCGCACCACCCTCATAGACCACCCGGATTGATTCCAGGAGGGTGGCCGGAGGGGTGTCCTTGAGAAGATAACCGCTGGCGCCGGCGCACAGGGAGTCGAAGATCGAATCATCATCTTCTTTGATCGTAAGCATAATAAAATCAATCTCAGGATATTGCTGCTTCAACAAACGCACGCCTTCGATGCCGGACATGCCCGGCAGGTCGATATCCATCAGCACCACTTCGGGCGGGTCCTTCCGGATAACTTCCAGCGCACTTTCACAGTCGTTGAACGATTGTTGGCAGGTATAACCGGGGGAGCTGTCGATCAGCAGCGTCATCAACTGTCGAATTTCCCGATCGTCTTCTATAATGGCAACGCTGATATCCATCTTAGAAAATATGCTCCTTTTATGAGCGAATCAATCCCTCATATGCGGTATATCGGTTTCCCAGGCGAGGTTTTTTCGGAGTTGCACCGAGGTGCCTTTTCCCGGGGCGGCATCGATTGCCAGCAGCCCGCCGATTTTTTGGGCCCGCGCGGCCATGTTTTTCAATCCGTATCCGGCTGGCGCTCCTTCGAGATCGAAGCCGCAGCCGTCATCCCGCAGACGCACGGACAGTTCGCCATCATCGAGCGAAACCTCGAAATATACATGATCTGCCCGGGAATACTTGAGGCAATTATTCATCGCTTCTTTAAAAATCAGGATCAGGGAGCGGCGCTGCTCCATAGAGAGATTGATCCGGCTCAGCGCAGGGTCAATGTTCTCGCTGTGAAAACGAATCTCGCTATGCTCAAACAGGCCGTTGCCGAAATCTTTCAAGCGCACCAGAGCATGATAGAGGGAATCCTTCTCCGGGTCCAGCGACCAGATAAAGTCGCGCATGCCGCCGGATAATAGTTTCGTATTTTCTTCAATGCTGTGGAGATAATTTTGCAGGTCGGCAAGATCGTCCCGCTTGCTCAGCAGCCGTTTAGCCAGTTCTACGAAGAGGCTGATCTTGGTGAGCACATTGCCGGATTCATCGTGAAAATCCGCTGCGCTCTTTTTGCGCATGCGCTGCCGTTCCTCCCGCCGGGCCTGCTCGATGCGCATCTTTTCTTCGGCCTCAGCCTGCAGCCGACGGGTTTGGGCACGGAGGCGGTAGCGGATGAATCCCGCAATGCTGCCGACGATCCCCAAGAAGTAGAGGGAGTAGGCCCACCAGGTTTTCCAGGGAGGCGGTGAGATCGTGATGCGGAGTGTGGTTCCGCGTTTATTCCAGACGCCGTCATGATTGCTGGCCTTTACCCGGAAGGTATATTCGCCTGGATCGAGGTTGGTATAGGTGGCAAAGCGGCGGTGGCCGCTTTCGGTCCAGTCGGCATCAAATCCTTCCATCATATAGGCATAGCGGTTCTTCTCCGGCCGGGCGTAATTTAGAGCGGCGAATTCGAAGGAGATGACCTGGTCGCGGTAGGTCAGGAAGATTTCTCCGGCCCGGCTGATGTCTTCCCGCAAAGGAGAATTCGGCCCCACCGGCACCTTCTCGTTGAAGATCCTGAAATCGGTTATGACCACCTCCGGAAGATGAGGATTATCGCGGATGCTGTCGGGATCGAACAGGTTAAATCCATTGATCCCCCCGAAATAGAGCCGGCCGGTACTGTCCCGGTAATAGGCATTCTGGTTGAATTCGTCGCTTTGCAAGCCGTCGTGGACGGTATAGCTGCGTACTTCCAGGCGGCCCCGCAGCATGCCGTCGTCGATCCAGCGGAAGCGCGCCAGGCCTTTGTTGGTGCTGACCCAGTAATATCCCCGTCGGTCTTCCAGGATTCCGTATATTACCTCATTGGGCAGGCCGTCCTCTTTGCCATACTGCACGAATTGATATTCCGGTCCTGTACTGTCCGACCCGGCTGGCAGTGCCACCAGGCGATTCAGACGGCCAGCAGTGGCAATCCAGATGTCGCCCTGACGGTCCTCATAGATCGAGAGGATCAGGCTGTTGCTCAGGCTGGTCGGATCCTCCGGATCGTGGGAAAAATAGCGGAAAAGCCCGCTTCGTCGGTCGAGCAGATGCAGGCCGCCCCCGGCGGTGCCGACCCAGAAATTGCCCTGGCGGTCTTCGAGAAGGGAAAAAATAAAGCTGTGCCGGGTGGCGTAGGGTGAGTCCTGTTCATACGGGATATGATGGAAAATGCCGGTCTCCCGTTCGAAGCGATTTAAGCCTCCCCGGGAGGTGCCGATCCATAATTCGCCGCGGCGATCTTCATAAATATAGCTGACGATCGGGGATGAAATGGTTCCGGGTTTGTCCGGGTCCGGCATATAACGGGTAAAATGGCCTGTTTCCGGGTTATAGCGGTTTAGCCCGCCTCCCCGGGTACCGATCCAAAGGTAGCCCTGGGCGTCCTCATAAAGATCCAGGATGTAACTGCTGCTCAGGCTATGCGGATCGGCGGGGTCGTTCCGGAAAACGGTAAAGCGGCCGCTCTCCGGGTCAAAGCGACTAAGGCCGTTGGTGGTACCGATCCAGATGCTGCCGGGATAACGGCGCGAAGCTTCAAAGGCGAGCACGTGAAGTTGAGATATACCGCCGGTCTGCTCCGGAAGCGGCGCAATGTGGGGAAACTTCCGGGTATAGTGATTAAATTGGTTCAATCCTTCCCGGGTACCTACCCAAACGGTGCCGCCGCGATTTTCGTATAGCGAAGCGATGAAATTATGGCCCAGGCTGCCGGGCTGATCGGGCTGATGGCGGAATAGGGTCGCTTGTGCCGGCGCATGCCCGCGGTCGGGAATGCGCCACAGGCCGTTGTTGGTGCCGACCCAAAGCCAGCCTTTGCGGTCTTCCAGAAGCGAGAGGATCTGGGTGGCAGGCTGAGGACCCGGCGAAAAGATCGGAATCATTTCGCCAGCCGAGGTAATCTGCGCCAGGCCGTTCTCCGTCTCGACCCAGTGGTGCCGGGAAAAAGGTCCTGCCGGGATCAGCGTAAGACCGGGATAGTGGCGATTTTCTCCCGTAGCGGTATTCCACTGGTTTAATCCAACCGAGGTGCCGATCCAGAGGGTGCCGGGCGCTTCCGCCTCCAGCGCCAGCACATTCTCTTCCTGCAGGCTGGGATGAATGGACGGCTGGTACCGATAGTTGGTGATTTCCCGGTTGGCCAGATTCATGGTGCACAATCCGCGATCAGTACCGATCCAGAGGTTGCCCCGGGGGAATTCCAGCAAGGCCCGGGCAGAGGTAAAGCTGAGTGAATGTTCGGGATCGTCCGGGTTGGGCTTATAGCGGGTAAAACGGTCGCTGTCACGGTCGAGATAATTCAGCCCCCCGCCAAAGGTGCCCACCCAGAAACCGCCCGAGCTGTCCTCGTAGATGCACCAGACGTAATTGTCGCTCAGGGTGGTGGAATCGGAAGGAAGATGTCGATAAACCTTGAAGTTATATCCGTCATAGCGGTTGAGACCGTCCTGGGTGCCAAACCACATGAATCCCCGGCGGTCCTGGTAAATGCAGTTGACAGTGCTCTGCGAGAGGCCATCCTCAATGGTCAGGTGATCAAATTGAAGCGGCATGGTGTCCTGGGCTTGCACGGTGGCAAACACAATCATCAGCATCAACGCCAACCGCCAACCGCTATCGAAACTCCAGAAACCAATCAACTCATATACCCATAAAAATCGAAGGGCACCGTTACGTAGGCCGCGCCGGGATATTTAGGGGGCTGTTCCAGGACAGCGTCGAACGTATGATCGGTTTTTTTCACCTGTGCCCTCCCAAATATTCTCTAGTGATGATATATCCGACATGAACATGTGATCTTGTCTCCGAAAAATCAATGTTTTTCTGAATTAAATTTCCAATGATCCAAATCGGTGATTCTCCGATGATACTTTAATCTCTTGCTGAAAGTGCTTCCCGCCACATGGTTGCCACCTTCAGCAAAATCCCCGTAGAAATTCCTTTTCTCCCTTGAATAAGTGCTCGAAAGTGTTTTAATTTAAACCTTACCTGAATTGTAACTACCGTGAGGTGTGACGATGAAAAAGTTTGGACTTCTGATAATGCTGCCGGTGTTGCTGGTATTGTTTTCCTGCAGCGAACCGGCCCAGGACCCCCAATTCGAATCCCTGGCCAACCATTATATCGAAGCGGTGCTGAAAAGCAATCCGGAATTCGCCACCTATCTGGGCGACCATCGCTTCGATCATCTGATGAACGATTACAGTGCGGAAGCGGTGGGGCAGGCGTTGGCGATGAACCGCGCTTACCTCGATTCGCTGCGGCAACTGGATCCCGCCCGCCTTTCGGAGGTGAACCGGATCGATTATCAGATCCTGCGCCATAATATCAAGGCCACGATATTCTCCCTCGATACCCTGCGCGAGCACGAATGGAATCCCTTATATTATAATGTCGGGAACGGCTTGTATATGCTGATTGCGCGCGAGTTCGCCCCGATGGAAGTGCGTATGAAAAACCTGGTGTCCCGCCTGCGCGCGGTGCCCAATGTGCTCGATCAGTGCAAGATCAATTTGCTGAACCCGCCGAAGGTATACACCGAGACCGCCATCCTGCAGAACAAAGGCAACATCAGCATGATCCGCGACCAGTTGCCGGAATTTATCGCTCAGACCCCGGCGCTGCAGGCGGAGTTCGATTCGGTGCAGGCCATTGCCGTGGAGGCGCTGGAATTTTACGTCGCCTGGCTGGAAGGGGAGATGCTGGGTCAATCCAACGGCGATTTCCGTCTCGGCGACGCCAATTACCGCAAGAAGCTGGCCTATGCCCTGGAGTCCGATTATCAAAAAGAAGTAATCCTGGAGCGGGCGGAGCAGGATCTGGCCGAGACCCAGGAAGTGATGTACCAGACCGCCCGGGAGCTCCATCAGAAATATTTTCCCAATATTTCCGAGAAGGAGATCAGCCAGGACCGCGCCTATGTGATCAAAACGGTGCTGGACCGGCTGGCGCAAGACCAGCCGACCAGCGCAAACATCTTTGAGCTGGCCCGGAAATCGGTGGAGGAATGTACCGAGTTTGTGCGCATTCACGATCTGGTGACCCTCCCGGAAGAACCGCTGGAGGTGATCGTGATGCCGGAGTTCCGTCGTGGCTTCTCGGTGGCATACTGCGACGCGCCCGGCCCCCTGGAAAAGAATGCCAAAACATTCTACGCCATCTCCCCAACTCCGAAGGACTGGAGCGCTGAGCGCACAGCCTCGTTTTACCGCGAATACAATATTTACATGCTGCACGACCTCAGCATCCACGAGGGTACGCCGGGGCATTATCTCCAACTGGCCCACGCCAACAAGTTCAAGGCCCCGACCAACGTGCGGGCGATCTTCGGCAGCGGCACCTTTGTGGAAGGCTGGGGAACCTACGCCGAGCAGTTGATGGCGGAATTCGGTTTCGGCGGCCCGGAGGTGCGCATGCAGCAGCTCAAGATGCGCCTGCGCCTGATCATCAATGCGATCATCGATCAGAAGATCCACACCGCGGGCATGACCCGCGAAGCAGCGATGGATATGATGATGAACCAGGGCTTCCAGGAAGAGGGCGAGGCTGCCGGCAAGTGGCGCCGCGCCTGCCTCAGCTCCACCCAGCTATCGACCTACTATGTGGGTAACCTGGAAGTCAACGACATCCGCCAGGCTTACGAAGATAAGATGGGCGGCGAGGTCAATCTCAAGACCCTCCATGACACCATGCTCTCCTTCGGCTCCCCGGCGCCGAAGTATGTGAAAGTTTTGATGGGGTTGTAGCTCGCTGCGCTCGCGATGTTTGCTCGCTGTCGCTCGCGATGTTTGCTGCGATGTTTGCTCGCTGTCGCTCGCGATGTTTGCAGGCTTCGCCTGCGATGTTTGCTCGCTGTCGCTCGCGATGTTTGCAGGCTTCGCCTGCGATGTTTGCTCGCTGTCGCTCGCGATGTTTGCATCGCTGTCGCTCGCGATGTTTGCTCGCTGTCGCTCGCGATGTTTACTCGCTGACGCTCGTGATATTTGCAGGCTTCGCCTGCGATGTTTGCTCGCTTTGCTCGCGATAATTAATGTGGAGATTTGTTCTTGCGGTTATTTGGGGGATTGGTGTTGGGTGATGACTGAATTCAGGAAGTGATTCAATTTGATGCCCAGTGTATTTATCCGAAGATGTAAATCCCGGTATATGTTTTCATCTCTCAGAGATTGTGTTTCGTATAAAATCTCCAGATGATCAATGGTTTCCATGTTTGAGGCGAGTGCATACACCAGAAATTTGATGTATTCCTGACGATATCTTCTCCTGCCATACCCTTCCACAATATTCGACCTAACCGATTTGATCGATCGCCGGATTTGGCTACCTTCTTCATACAACTCAAATTTAGGCAGTTGTTGAACCGTCATAAGGTGAATATCTATAACCAATCCTCTGGCAAGCTTCCAAATCTCAAGTTGGTAGTAACTCATAAATCACCTCGTGTCTATATATGAATTACCCCAAAACGCCAAATTTCAGAAATAAAGTATAATATATTCTATAATTTCACAAAAATATCGCGAGTGAAGCGAGTAAACATCGCAGGCGCAGCCTGCAAACATCGCGAGCGCCAGCGAGCAAATATCGTGAGCGCAGCGAACAAATATCACGAGCGCCAGCGAGTAAACATCGCGAGTGGGAGTGCGCTATAACCCCAAACGCTTCTCCAACTGCGCTTTTTTCTCCTCAAGTTCCCGCAGCTTCCACTGCTGCACCTTCACCTGGTCCTTGATAATCTCCAGGGAGTCGATGATCATGTCGCGGGCGATGTCGTTGATTTTCTGATCGCTTTCTTCTTTCAGGATGGTGTCGAAGGTGAGGCCGGTGAGTTCATCTACCAGAAATTTATTCTGCTGTGAGGCGAGGTCTTCGATGATTCCGTTGATCACGTTGAAGACGATGTCGCTGATGGCGTGCTCCAGGCGGGAATTGACGAAGCTTCCCATCACCGGCACCAGGTCGATGGCGCGCATCTCGATATTTTTTTTCACCGCCTCGTTGACCAGCCCGGCGATGTACTGGCGGATATTCTCGCGGTAGGTCTGATGCGCCTGATTCGTGATGCGCTGGATGCGCTGGGAAAGCCAGGCCACCAGGTCCGCCTGCTGCGGCCGCAGCACATCCTCGATGATCTGCTCCGTCACCGGGGTGCCCCCGCGGATCTCATCCTGGATGCCGGAGAGCACGTTGACCACCACCCGGTCGGAGACTTCCTCCACCAGCACATTGAGGTATTTCTCGAACACCTGGAAAAGGTAGCTTTTGGTAATGTCGATGATCTCCAGCTTGTGCAGGCGCACGATGATCGCCACCACCCGCAGCACCCGCAAAAAGCGGAAAGATCCCACCGGCAGGCAGCCGAGGGTGTCGTACCAGTTCACGAAGGGATAGAAAAACCAGCGGTGATAACTCCTGCGCTTGATGGCAATTCCCCAGCGCACCAGCAGCTCGGAAACGAAGATGGCCACAAAATAAAGGTCGACACGCAGGAAGTCCTGGTGGATGTTCAGCTTATACCATTCATAAAACACCGGCGTATAATGCGCCAGCAGGTTCTGCACCGTCTTGCTGATAAACAGCCAGTCGAACAGGATCAGGTTGAGATTGACCAGCAGAATCAGCATCATCAGCAGGTCGACGATGATCACTTTTGATTCGCGCTTTTTGAGGATTTCCCGGATGCGCATCACTTCTTCCGTTTATCCCGAATATAAACCGCCTTCGAATGCCCGTCTCCCACCGGGCGGGCGTCGATGTCGAACAGCTTGGTGGCGGCCACCAGCTCGCCCAGCTTGGCATAGCCGTAGTTGCGGGGGTCGAAGTCCGGGGCCTGCTTGGCGATGTTGCTGCCCACCGGGGCCAGGTGCGCCCAGCCGTCGTCGTCGGAGGAAGCCTCCACCGCATTGCGGATCAGACTGATCAGCTTGGTGTTCTGCTTCAGCTCCTGGGTGGTTTTGCGTTTGATGGTGGGGCTGGCGGCGTCCGGCTTGGAGACCAGCACCTCGGTGTAGATGAATTTGTCGCAGGCGGAGACGAAGGGCTCGGGGGTCTTCTTCTCGCCGAACCCATAGACCACCAGGCCGGATTCGCGGATGCGCGAGGCCAGCTTGGTGAAGTCGCTGTCGCTGGAGACGATGCAAAAGCCGTCGAATTTTTCGGTGTAGAGCAGGTCCATCGCGTCGATGATCATCGCCGCGTCGGTGGCGTTCTTGCCCACGGTGTAGCGGAACTGCTGGATCGGCTGGATCGAGTGCAGCAGCAGCACCTCCTTCCAGCCTTTCAGATGGGTGCCGGTCCAGTCGCCATAGATACGTTTAACACTGGCGGTGCCGTATTTGGCGATCTCCGCCAGCAGGTCTTCGATAATCGCCGGCTGGGCGTTGTCGGCGTCGATCAGGACTGCTAATTTTGAGGTGTATTCGTCGGGCATTGAACCTCCGATGTTTGCCGGCTTTGCCGGCGATGTTTGCTCGCTCGCGCTCACGATGTTTGCCGGCTTCGCCGGCGATATTTGCTCGCTTGCGCTCGCGATGTTTGTTCGCTTCGCTCACGTAATTTTTTAATAAATTGATTTCGACAATTTTGTGCTTCAGCTTTAGTCGCGCTTCGCTCTTCGCTCTTCGCTCTTCGCTCTTCGCTCTTCGCTCTTCGCTCTTCGCTCTTCGCTCTTCGCTCTTCGCTCTTCGCTCTTCGCTCTTCGCTCTTCGCTCTTCGCTCTTCGCTCTTCGCTCTTCGCTCCACGAAAAATACGTGCAGTTGGGCTGATTTGCACAGGATTTTTTTATTTACGGGAATACTGGCATGCAGATTTTACAGATTTTCTAAGATAAGGCATTTATCATTCTCCCTTAGAACAAATCTGTGAAAATCTGTCAAATCTGCGAAAATCTGTGTGCCATTCGCCCTTTCTCACCCACTGATCTTGCGAAAAAAGGTTGAAACCAACCTCCGCTGGTATTATTTTTCAATGTTTCCAGCAAGATCAATTATTCGAAAACTGTCAGCAGGATCAGGAGCGCGCATGGCCTTTACCCCTCCGGATATTCGCAACCGCATTGAGCAGGCCCGCCTGGAAGGATGGGCGGAGTTGGACCTTTCCGGTGACCCGGAAAATGGAAGATGCCTGTTCGAATTTCCCCGGGAGATCCTGGCGCTGAGTGGGTTGGAAAGGCTGGTGTTGCGCAATAACCGGATCACCGTTATTCCGGAGGAACTCCGGCAACTGTCTGCTCTGCAGCGGATCGATCTGCGCGGCAATCCCCTGCAAACTTTGCCGGATATGCCCGGGCTGGTGCTGGATGCGGAGGATTATGAGCGATTGCAGCCCCGGATCTCCCCGGGCCATATCGCCGGGCTGCGCCTGCGCCTGGTGCGCCGGGAACTGCCGGGGTACCTGAAGGAGCTGCCGGAACTGTATTTTCTGGATTTGAGCGGCAATTATGCGGTGGGGCTTCCATCGGAGATTGGGGAACTGGAACAGCTCCGGGAAATGGAACTCAGCAGCAACCAATTAATGAGTTTGCCGGAATTTCTGGGAAATTTGACGCATCTGACCTCGCTGGATGTCGGAGGTAATCAAATTAAACGTCGTTGCCGGAATTTTTGGGAATTTGACGCATCTGACTCTCTGGATGTCGGGTGGTAATCAATTAACGAGTTTTGCCGGACTTTCTGGGAAAGCTTGAGCATCTGACCTCTCTGGATGTCGGTGGTAATCAATTAACGAGTTTGCCGGACTTTCTGGGTAACTTTGAGCATCTGACCTCTCTGGATGTCGGTGGTAATCAATTAACGAGTTTGCCGGAATTTCTGGGCAATCTTGAGCATCTGACCTCACTGGCTGTAGTGGTAATCAATTAATCGTTGCCGGAGTTTCTGGGGAATTTGACGCATCTGGCCTCTCTGGAGTGGTAATCAATTAACGAGTTTGCCGGCCGGAATTTCTGGGCAACTTTGAGCATCTGACCTCTCTGGATGTCAGTGGTAATCAATTAACAAGTTTGCCGGACTTTCTGGGCAACTTTGAGCATCTGACCTCTCTGGATGTCGGTGGTAATCAATTAACGAGTTTGCCGGACTTTCTGGGCAACTTTGAGCATCTGACCTCTCTGGATGTCGGTGGTAATCAATTAACGAGTTTGCCGGACTTTCTGGGCAACTTTGAGCATCTGACCTCTCTGGATGTCGGTGGTAATCAATTAACGAGTTTGCCGGACTTTCTGGGCAACTTTGAGCATCTGACCTCTCTGGATGTCGGTGGTAATCAATTAACGAGTTTGCCGGACTTTCTGGGCAATCTTGAGCATCTGACCTCGCTGTATGTCAATGGTAATCAATTAACGAGTTTGCCGGACTTTCTGGGCAACTTTGAGCATCTGACCTCTCTCTGGATGTCGGTGGTAATCAATTAACGAGTTTGCCGGACTTTCTGGGCAACTTTGAGCATCTGACCTCTCTGGATGTCGGTGGTAATCAATTAACGAGTTTGCCGGACTTTCTGGGCAACTTTGAGCATCTGACCTCTCTGGATGTCGGTGGTAATCAATTAACGAGTTTGCCGGACTTTCTGGGCAACTTTGAGCATTGACCTCTCTGGATGTCGGTGGTAATCAATTAACGAGTTTGCCGGACTTTCTGGGCAACTTTGAGCATCTGACCTCTGGATGTCGGTGGTAATCAATTAACGAGTTTGCCGGACTTTCTGGGCAAACTTTGAGCATCTGACCTCTGGATGTCGGTGGTAATCAATTAACGAGTTTGCCGGACTTTCTGGGCAACTTTGAGCATCTGACCTCTCTGGATGTCGGTGGTAATCAATTAACGAGTTTGCCGGACTTTCTGGGCAACTTTGAGCATCTGACCTCGCTGATGTCGGTGGTAATCAATTAACGAGTTTGCCGGACTTTCTGGGCAAATCTTGAGCATCTGACCTCGCTGTATGTCGGTGGTAATCAATTAACGAGTTTGCCGGACTTTCTGGGCAATCTTGAGCATCTGACCTCGCTGAATGTCGGTGGTAATCAATTAACGTCGTTGCCGGAATTTTTGGGAAATTTGACGCATCTGACCTCGCTGGATGTCGGTGATAATCAATTAACGAGTTTACCGGACTTTCTGGGCAATCTTGAGCATCTGACCTCGCTGTATGTCGGTGGTAATCAATTAACGAGTTTGCCGGACTTTCTGGGCAAACTTGAGCATCTGACCTCGCTGGATGTTTGGGATAATCAATTAACGAGTTTGCCGGACTTTCTGGGCAAACTTGGCAACCTCGCTGTATGTCGGTGGTAATCAATTAACGAGTTTGCCGGACTTTCTGGGCAAACTTGAGCATCTGACCTCGCTGGATGTTTGGGATAATCAATTAACGAGTTTGCCGGACTTTCTGGGCAAACTTGAGCATCTGACCTCGAATGTTTGGGATAATCAATTAACGAGTTTGCCGGACTTTCTGGGCAAACTTGAGCATCTGACCTCGCTGGATGTTTGGAATAATCAATTAACGAGTTTGCCGGACTTTCTGGGCAAGCTTGAGCATCTGACCTCGCTGGATGTCAGTGGTAATCAATTAACGAGTTTGCCGGACTTTCTGGGCAACCTTGAGCATCTGACCTCGCTGGATGTCTGGGGTAATCAATTAACGAGTTTGCCGGAATTTCTTTGGCGGAACCTTGAGCATCTGACCTCGCTGGATGTCGGTGGGGTAATCAATTAACGAGTTTACCGGAAATTCTGGGCAATCTACAGCATCTGATCTCGCTGAATGTCGGTAGTAATCTCTTGGAGCAATTCTCTTGAGCATCTGACCTCGCTGAATGTCGGTGGTAATCAATTAACGAGTTTACCGGAAATTCTGGGCAATCTACAGCATCTGACCTCGCTGGATGTCGGTGATAATCAATTAACGAGTTTACCGGAATTTCTGGGCAATCTTGAGCATCTGACCTCGCTGAATGTCAGTAATCAATTGACGAGTTTGCCGGACTTTCTGGGCTCTTTGAGCTGACCTCGCTGTATGTCGGTCGTAATCAATTGACGAGTTTGCCGGACTTTCTGGGCAACCTTGAGCATCTGACCTCGCTGGATGTTTGGGGTAATCAATTAACGAGTTTGCCGGAATTTCTGGGCAACCTTGAGCATCTGACCTCGCTGGATGTCAGTGGCAATCAATTAACGAGTTTGCCGGAATTTCTGGGCAACCTTGAGCATCTGACCTCGCTGTATGTCAGTGGTAATCAATTAACGAGTTTGCCGGAATTTCTGGGCAACCTTGAGCATCTGACCTCGCTGGGTGTCAATGGCAATCAATTAACGTCGCTCCCTGAATTTCTGGTTAATCTTCACTTTATCCGCTATTTTACTGTTGATGAAAACCCCTTAAACCAGCCCCCGCTGGAAGTCGCCATGCACGGCATTCCCGCCCTGCGGCGCTACTACGAAGACTTGAAAGCAGGGGTGGTGCGCAACTACGAGGCCAAGCTGATCCTGATCGGCAACGGGCGGGTGGGGAAGACCTCCCTCTCCAAAGCGCTGCTGGGAGAGCCATTCGACCCGGAAGAGCCTTCCACCCATGCGATCCGGGTGGTGCCCCAGGATATCCAGGCGGAAGGGTATACGGTGAAGGCGAAGCTGTGGGACTTCGGGGGGCAGGAGATCTACCACGCCACCCACAGCTTTTTCCTCAGCACCCGGGCCCTCTACCTGCTGGTGTGGAGCGCCGCGCCTCCTGAAAAAACCGATGATGCAGCCGATGAGGCTGATTTTCCTTACGAATACTGGCTGGAGCATGTGCGCACCCTGGGAGGCAACAGCCCGGTAATCCTGGTGCAGAACAAGACCGACCTGAAGCGGGAATTCCTCGACCAGGGGAAGCTGGCGGAACGGTATGATAATATCCGGGAGTTCTGCGACGTCAGCGCCTCCGCCGGGGATGGGGTGGAACACCTGAAGGAACAGATCCGCAAATGGTTCGCCGCCGATCCCCAGTTGAAGCACATCATCGGCTTTCCGATGCCGGAGGCCTGGGAGCGGGTGCGCCGGGCGGTGGAAAAGAAAGCGGAAGATGAACCGCACATCACCTACCAGAAATATCTCGAACTCTGCCGGGCGGAGCAACTGCCCGAGGAGAGCGCGCCGGTGCTGTGCCGCTTTCTGCACGAGACCGGGGTGCTGCTCCATTTCGCCGACATGCATTCCCTGCGCAGCATGGTGATCATCGATCCCAATTGGGCGATCGAGCAGGTGTACGCCATCCTCAACCGCCCGGAGCTGCTGCGGGGGCGGGGGCGCTTTGGGCGGGAGCTATTGCGCCAGGTGCTGGCGGATTTCAGCGAGGCGGAGATCGACCGCTTCCTCGACCTGCTGCAGCGCTTCGAGCTGGTCTTTCCCCTGGATGCAGCCAAACAGCAGTATGTCGCCCCCCAATACCTCTCCCCGGAAACCCCGGAAGGTTTTGGGCTGATGTGGGAGCATTCCGGACCGCCGGTGCTGGTATATCACTATCCGCGCTTTTTGCACAAAAACATCATGGTGCGCTTCCTCTCCCGTTTCGGGGCGCAGGCGGCGCAGCAGGTATTCTGGAAGCACGGCATCATCATCAAAAAAGGCCCGCAGCGCGCCCTGGTACAGGCGGACGAGGCACAGCGGCAGATCAGCGTCAGCCTGGAGGGCCATCCTGCCGGGGAATTGCTGCGGGAGATCTTCCGTTCGTTTAAGGAGATCCATGAGCGCATGGAAGTGGAGGCGCGGGTGGTTTGTCCTTGCACGGAAAACCGCGAGCGCCGTCCGCCCCACGGCCATTCCCTGGAAGACCTGCTGGCAAGCTATCAAAAAGGCGGGGGACGCCTGCAGTGCCGCCGCTGCTTCCGGGAAGTGGAGGTGCGCCCGTTGCTGGAACCGCTGCTCGAACCCCGGGAAAAACTGCTGCAGCGGATGCGGGAAGCCGGCGGAGAGATCCCGGCGTTGGATGCACGCACCGCCGCGGAAGCGCTGCTCCCGGCGGGAAAATCCCGTACCCCGAAACCCATCCCCGCGGAAGATAAACCCGAGATCTACCTCTCCTACGGCTGGGAGCCGGAAAGCCAAAAGCTGGCGGCGAAGCTGGAAGAAGCCTTCCGGCAAAAAGCTCTGCTGCTGCGCCGGGACAGCAGCGAGGTGAAGTACAAGGATTCCATCCGCGAGTTCATGAAACGCATCGGGCGCAGCCGCTACGGGGTGGCAATCATCAGCGACCATTACCTGCGTTCGCCGTATTGCATGTTCGAGCTGCTGCAAATGGCCGAACAGCCGGATTTTTACGACCGGATCTTCCCGATCGTCCAGCCCGATGCGGCGATTTTTAAACCGCTGGAGCGGATACGCTACATCGAGCACTGGGAAGGGCAGATTGCGGCGCTGGAAGCAGCGATGAAGAAAGTCAGTTCCGCCAATCTGCAGGGTTTCCGCGAAGATATCGATCTCTACACCGCCATCCGGGCGATGATCGCCCGTATTCTGGAAATCTTTACCGACATGCGGGTGCTCACCCCCCCGGAGGTGGAACAGCACGGTTATATTCCCCTGCTCGACGCCATCGAGGCGAAGATGCGCCAGGATCGGGAAAAACCACGGTAGTGTTAAAAACATATACGCATGTATTATTGGGCTTTCAACTCATCCCCCTGTTCACCCCCGAACAACCCCTGCCCTGCCAGCGGTCATCCCCGGCATAACATATCTGGAAAAACCCCGTAAAATCACCCCTGGCATATAAATTGATGTTGTCATTATTCAGTGTTAATCCGTGAAATCCGTGGACTCAAAAAAATAGAGCCATCATGATCCGAAATTATATCCTGATCGCCTTCCGCCAACTGGTGCGTCAAAAGGTCTACTCGATCATCAACATCGCCGGTCTGGCGGTGGGGATTGCCGGGTGTATTCTGATCCTGTTGTTCGTGGTGGACGAACTCAGTTTCGACCGCTACCACGAAAAAGAAGCGCGTATCTACCGCCTGTCCGCCGCTGTGACCAGCAACGGCAGAACCGACCGGCTGGCCCAAACCCCGGGGATGTGGGGGCCGGAGCTGCAGGAGACCTTTCCCGAGGTGGAAAAATCCGTGCGCATTTACCGCTACCGCAGCGATATTATCGTCGCCAACCCGGCGTCGGATGACCGTTTTTATGAAAGCAATTTCTTTTGGGCCGATCCCGCCGTGCTGGAGATCTTCACCTTCCCCCTGATCGCCGGCAATCCCGCACAGGCGCTGGCGCAGCCAAATTCGCTGGTCATTTCCCGCGCCATGGCGGCAAAGTATTTTGGCGAGCATAATCCCGTGGGCCAAACCCTCACCTATACCAACCAGGGCACGGTTTTCAATCTACAGGTTACCGGGGTGATGGCCGATGTCTCGGCCAATTCCCATTTCCGGCCGGAATTCATCGGCAGCCTTTCCACCTATGCCCCCGGCACCTGGCATTGGAAGTACGGGCTGCCCACCAGTTGGACCAACTGTTTCTACCGTACCTACCTGCTGCTGCAGGAAGGGAGCGACTTCCGGGAGACGGCGCAAAAAATCAGCGCATTTATCCATAAACACACCGGGGATGAAGCGGAGGTCTACGATCCCTTCCTGCAGCCCCTGGCCGATATCCATCTGCATTCCAACCTGATCGGTGAATTTAATCCCAACGGCGATATCGAGTATGTCTACATCTTTGCCGCGGTGGCCTTTTTGATCTTGCTGGTGGCCTGTATCAATTACATGAACCTCGCCACGGCTCGTTCCCTGCGCCGGGCTAAAGAGATCGGGCTGCGCAAGACCATGGGCGGGCAGCGCTGGCAGCTCCTGTTGCAGTTTTACGGCGAGTCGCTGCTGCTGGTGCTGCTGGCGGTGTTGGCGGCGCTGCCGCTGGTTGAGATCGTGCTGCCGCTCTTCAACCACCTGGCCGAGCGCAACTTTACCCTCGGCCGGTTGTGGGAGAGCGCTTTTTTCTTCTATTTTTTGGGCATGGTCTTCCTGGTGTCGCTGCTGTCGGGGAGCTATCCGGCGCTGATCCTCTCCGGATTCCGCCCGGTGCAGGCGCTGCGGGGCAATGCCGGGCAGGGGGTTGCGACCAATTTCTTTAGCGGCCGGCGGATGCGGCGGGCGCTGGTGATCCTGCAATTCGCCGCGGCGGTGTTCCTGATCGCTGCCGCCGGGATCATTTCCCGGCAGATGGATTTTTTCCAGCAGAACAAATGGCAGCTCCGGGAGGCGCAGATCGTCAACATCCCCCTGCGCAGTGAAGACACCTTCCGCCAGGTGAAAGTATTTCAGGAGCAGATTCTACAGCATGAAGGAATCCTGGGCGCGGCCGCCTGCTCTCACATTCCCTTCACCGCCAGCAAACACGGCGAATTTATCATCCCGGAACTGCTCGGCAGCGAGACTGTCTTGGAAAGCGACTACATCGTCAGCGATGCGCATTTCAGTGATGTCTTCGGGCTGGAGGTCGTGGCCGGGCGGGGCTTCCGGGAAGACCCCGGGGAGACGGCGCAGACCCGCTCGTTTTTGTTGAATGAAAGTGCCGTCAGCGCCCTGGGAGCGACCAACGAGCAAGTGATCGGCATGGCGATAAAACACCCATTTTTTGAAGATGCCGGCAAGGTGGTCGGCGTGGTGAAAGACTTTCACTACCGCTCCCTGCACCAGTCGATCGGCCCGCTGGTCATCAAAACCAATGCCAATTTCGTGCGTTTTTTATCGGTCAAGATCGCCGGACAAAATCTTCCAACACATCTGAACACCCTCCGGCAGCAATGGACCGCGATGTTCCCGGATGTGCCCTTCGTCTATTCCTTGCTGGATGCCGATGTGCAGCGGCTCTACCGCGCGGAAGAAAAGGTCGGGCAGCTCTTCCGCTATTTCAGCGCCATCGCCATCCTGATCAGCTGTCTCGGGCTTTTCGGGCTGACCGCCTTCGCCGCAGAGCAGCGGCGCAAGGAGATCGGCATCCGTAAGGTGGTCGGGGCCAGCGTGCTGCAGGTGGCGATGCTCTTTTCGAAGGATTTCATGACGCTGATCCTCTGCGCTTACCTGATTGCCATTCCGCTGGCCTTCCTGGCGCTGCGGGAGTGGCTGAGCAATTTTCCCTATCACGTGAATATCGGCTGGGAGACATTTCTGCTTTCCGGATGCCTGGTAAGTGTGGTTGCGCTGCTGACCGTCAGCATTCAAGCGGTTAAAACTGCCCGTGCCAACCCGGTCAACGCACTGCGCAGCGAGTAATGTAACAATGTATGTGAACCAGTTCGGAGAAAGAGCATGCTTGCAAATTATCTCAAGACCGCTTTCCGCAATTTGATGCGTTACCGGGTTTATTCGCTAATCAACATTCTCGGGCTGGCGATCGGGATGGCTGCCTGTTTGTTGATTTTCCTGTTTGTGCGTTATGAACTTGGTTTCGATCGCTTCCACCGCCATGCCGGGCAGATCTGGCGGGTGAATGAAGTGCAGTCCTTCGGGGGCATCACCCCCCAGCATGTGGCGCTGTCGATGTTCCCGATGGGGCCGGCGCTGCAGGAGGAATATCCGGAAGTTCGCGGATTTACCCGCTTCTGGGATCGCGGCGAGCAGTTCTTCCGCCAGGGGGAACAGGGGATTTTCATCAAGAAAGTAGCGGCAGCCGATACGGCGTTCCTCACCATGTTCGATTTCCCGCTTCGCGCCGGGGATGTCACCGGCGCGCTTCGGGAACCCTATAGCATCGTATTGACCGAAGAGACCGCCCGGAAATTCTTTGGGGATGCCGACCCGCTTGGTCGGCAGATGCTCTACCAGGACAGCCTGCTCTACCGGATTACCGGCGTGCTACGTGAGGTGCCGGCCAACTCTCACCTGCAGTTCGACGCCCTGGTTTCGATCAGCACTTTCGACACCGAACGGCGGCGCACCCAGTGGGGCAGCAATTTCCTGGTCACCTACCTGCAGTTGGCGGAGGATGTTGATATCGCCGGACTGGAGGCAAAATTCCCGGCTTTCCTGACCAAGTATATCGGTGAGGGGGCGACCGATTATTATCAGCTTTATCTCCAGCCGTTTCTGGATGTGCATTTGGGCTCGACCGACGTGACCCACGATTATCAGAACTTTCAGAAATTCGACCGCCGCTATATCTATGTCTTTGTGATCCTGGGAATTTTTATTCTGATCATTGCCGGAATCAATTTCATGAACATCACCGCCGCCCGGGCGGCCAGCCGCGGCAAGGAGGTGGGGGTGCGCAAGACGGTGGGCGCCGGGCGGCTGCAACTGACCGGGCAATTTGTCGGCGAGTCGGTGCTGCTGGCGTTGCTGGCGAGCATGCTGGCGATTGCTATCGCCGAAATGGCCCTGCCCTATCTCAATACTTTGAGCGAGCGGAATCTCCGGCCGGATGTCGCGGAAAATGCGCTGATCCTCCCCGCTGTGTTCGTCGCAGCTGCGCTGACCGGTTTGCTGGCGGGAATTTATCCGGCGCTGCTGATTTCCGCCTTCCGCCCGGCCATGGTGCTGAAAGGCCTGCAGCACGGGGTGGCCGGCAAGTCGCGCTCGCGCAGTATCCTGGTCGTATCGCAATTTACCATCGCCATCATCATGATTGCCGGCACCATTCTGGCGATGCAGCAGTTAAACTATATGCGCGAGCAGGATCTAGGCTTCGACAGCGATCACATTCTGCTGCTCCCGATGAGCGATGTAGCCAACGACCAATACAGGACCCTGCAGACCGAATTCCTGAAACATCCCGGTGTGCTCGGTGTTACCGCTTCCGGGCAGCGACTCGGCAATAATGTTCACCAGATGAGTTCGCGCTACGAGGGCAAGGAAGACGGCTACGGGGTGTCGATCCTGAATGTGGACCTGAATTATCTCGATTTTTACAGCATCGCCGTGCTGGAGGGCCGGGGATTCAACCCGGAACGCGAAGCTGACCGCGGCAGCAGCTACCTGATGAACCAGGCGCTGGCTCGCAAACTGGGCTGGGATCAACCGGTGGGCAAGGGCGCCAAGCTGAGTTGGAAGGAGGAAATGGGTACGGTAATCGGGTTGGTAAAGGACTTTAATTTCAATTCCCTGCACCATCAGATTGAACCGCTGTTGATAACCGCCCAGGACTGGTCTTTCAATGAGATGTCGGTGAAGGTGCGGGGCAACCAGCTTGCTGCCGCCATCGCCCACCTCGACTCAGTGTGGGGACAACTGGTGGGCGACCGCCCATTTGATTTCACTTTTCTGGATACCCATCTGGCGGAATTGTACCGGGCCGACCGCCAGTCCGGCACGGTGATCGGTATCATCGCCGTTCTGGCGCTGGTGATCGCCTGCCTGGGACTGTTCGGCCTGGCCTCGATCACCACGGTTCAGCGCACCAAGGAGATCGGCATCCGCAAGGTGCTCGGCGCGTCTCCCCGGGAACTGGTGCTGATGCTTTCGAGGGGGTTCGCCGGAATGGTGGGAGTGGCATTCTTGATCGCCGCGCCGCTAACCTACCTGCTGATGCAGCGCTGGCTGGAAAATTTCGCCTATCGGATCGAGATCAACGCCTGGGTATTTGTGCTGGCGGGAGCGCTCTCCCTGGCGATCGCCCTGCTGACGATCAGCTTCCACGCCCTGCGCGCCGCCCGCACCAACCCGGTTAGTGCGCTGCGTAGTGAATAAGGGAGAATCTGCGTGCAATTAATACCTTTTATTCATACCGCAAAGACTTGACCGGATTGGCCAATGCCACCTTCAATGCCTGGTAGATGATGGTCAGGAGGGCGATCAACAGCGCCAGGAGCGCCGCCGCTACAAAGACCAGGATGCCCATCTCGGTGTGGTAGACAAAACCGGCCAGCCAGTTGCGCATGCCCCAATAGGCCAGGGGCCAGGCGATCAGGTTGGCCAGCAGCACCGGCTTGATGAAGTCCTTCGAGAGCAAGGCGATCAGCCCGGGGATCGAGGCCCCGAGCACCTTGCGGATCCCGATCTCCTTGGTCTTCTGCTCAGCGGTAAACGCGGCCAGCCCGAACAGGCCCAGGCAGGCGATGAAGATCGCCAGCGAGGCGAAAATCCCAAAGAGCTTGCCGGTGTTGAGGTCGGTTTTGTAGATGCCGTTGAAATGCGCATCGAGGAAGTCGTATTCATACGGGTAATCGGGGAGATGGGTTTTCCACACCTGTTCGACCTTTTCCAGGGCGGCGGGGATGTCGCCTCCCTGGAGCTTGACCAGCAGGTAGTAGTAGCGGGGAGGATCGATGAACATGATCAGCGGCTCGATCTTCTGGCGCAGGGAATAGAAGTGGTAGTCGTTGACCACCCCGATCACCCGGAAGTTGGGCGCTTCATCCCCCCAGCCCTCGAACTCCTTGCCGATCGGGTTCTCCCAGCCAAATTCCTTTACCGCCGCCTGATTGATGATCACCGAAGTGACGGTGTCCTCGGCAAACGCCGGCGAGAAGTCGCGCCCCTCCATGATGCGCATCTCCATGGTCTTGATGAAATCGAAATCGACATGGGCGTAGCGCATCATCATCTTCACTTCCTGGGAGGTGCCGGCGACGGTCATGGTGCCCTGGGAGCCGCTGGCCCCGCGCAGCCCGGAGGAGGCGGTCACCCCGCGGATGCCGGCCTGGCGTTTCAGGTCTTCCTTGAGGAGCTCGACCTGCTGGCGAACTTCCTTCCCGCGCAGGGGAATGTAGACGATCTGGTCCTTGTTATAGCCCAGGTCTCGATTGCGCACATAATCGAGCTGCTCGATGACCACCCCGGTGCATACCAGCAGCACGATGGCGATGGCGAACTGCAGCACCACCAGCACCTTGCGCAGGCTTGCGCCGCCCTGTCCCGCCCGGCTGCCGGCGGTGGTCGACTTCAGGGTCTCCACCGGGCGGAAGCGTGAGAGATAGAAGGCCGGGTAGCTGCCGGCAACGATCCCCACCAGCAGGGTCAGCGCCACCAGTTCCAGGATAAAGCCGCGGTTTTCATAATAATCGAAAATAAAGCGATCGCCGAGCATCTCTTTGAAGAAAGGCATCACCACCTGCACGATCAGCAATCCCAGCAGCAAAGCGAAACCGGTGATCAGGATCGACTCGCCTAAAAATTGCAGAACCAGGTCCTTGCGCTGGGAACCGAGCACCTTGCGCACGCCCACTTCCTTGGCCCGCCGTGCCGAACGGGCCGTCGCCAGGTTCATGAAATTGATGCAGGCGATCAGCAGGATGAACAGGGCGATCAGGGAAAAGATATAAACGCTCTGAATATCACCCCGGTGGTAGTTGTAGGTTTGGTAGATAATATGATCGGAGCGCAGGTGGACATCCAGCAGCGGCTGCAGGTAAAGTTCGAAAGTTAACTTCTCTTCCTCGATGTATTTATTCAGGAACTCGGGGAATTTTGCTTCCAGCGCCTGGGCAGAGGCGCCTTCCCGAAGCAGGATATAAGTGGCCATTGAATTGCTGTGCCAACTGTTCAGCCAACTGTATTCATTTTCGATCGTGGAGAAAGAAAGCAGCATTTCGAAGTGCAGGTGAGAATTCTCCGGATAATCGTCTATCACCCCGGTTACCTGGCATTCGTAAGGGCCGTAACTGATCATTTCGCCGAGGGGGTTAGCATCGCCGAAGTATTTTTCTGCCAGGGTGCGGGTCAGCACCATCGAATTGGGCGCAGCCAGGGCGGTGGCGGGATCGCCGCTGCTAAAGGGAATGGTGAAGATTTCAAAAATCGCCGGATCGGCGGCGGCGGCTTCTTCGTAAAAGCGCTTATCACCGTAGCTTAGCAGAAAGTTGCCGTGGGGCCGGATGCGTGCGGCGCTGAGGATCTCCGGAAAATCATTTGCCAGGGCCGGGGCTAACGGCCCCATGGTCACTGCCACGTGCTGGGTGCCCACGCCGGGATGGTGCTGGATCTCCACCGGGCGGTAAATCCGGTTGGCATTTTTGTGAAAGCGGTCGAAGCTGAGTTCGTTTTTGATATAAGTGGAAATGATGATAAAGCCGGCCAGCCCGATCGCCAGGCCGAGGATGTTGATTAAGGCGTAGACTTTATTCTTGAGCAGATTGCGGATCGTAATCTTCCAGTAGTTCTTTAGCATCGCGGCCCCTTTCGCGGTTTGTGCAGTTACATTTTAGATTAGACAGGGAAGCGGTGGAAAAAGTTTACAACATTGTACTACCCCCCTCTCCCAAAAAGGATTTCCGGAAATGTGAGATACGGCCGCCGCCAGGGGTCGAGTTTGTTGTACTTAAAGTAGCTTGCCGTCATGTCGAAGATAAGTTCAGCGGCAGCAAATACTCTTTGAAGGAAGGATCGGTCATGAAAGCGTTTGCCATATTAAGCCTAAAAGGCGGGGTGGGGAAGACCACCCTGGCGGCTAACTTAAGCACCGCGCTCAGCTTGATGGGCCGGCGGGTGCTGCTGGTCGATCTCGATCCCTTGCATGACTTGACCTACAGTTTCGGGATCAATGCTATTGAGACCCGGGGAGTAGAGTTCTTGCTGGAGAAAGACCTGAAATTTGAAGATGTGATGGTACCGCTGAGCGAAAATCTGCATATCATCCCCGCCGGCAAGAAGTTGAAGGATCTGGAGCTGTCCCTCGCCAATATGTTCGTGAAGGCTAAGGACACCTACTTTTGCTACCTGCTGCGCAATGTGCTGGAGCCGCTGGAAGACCGCTACGATTATGTTTTCATCGATTGTCCCCCTTATGCCGGGTTTGTCACCATCAACGCCCTGGTGTATGCCCAGAACATTCTGATGCCGGTGCAATGCCAGCATCTCGGCCTGGAATCCACCAAAAAGACCGTCTCGCTGATCAGCCGGGTGCGCAAATTCAACGGCCTGCCCCGCCGGGAATTGACGGTGATTCCCACCATGTATGATGTGCGCAACCGCCTCTCCGACCAGGTGATCGACCGTCTCAATACGATGTTCCCCGATGCCCTGACTGGCACCCGCATCCGGGTCAATGTGGCCCTGGCGGAGGCGCCTGGCTTCGGGAAAACCATCTTCGAGCACCAGCCGGATAGCCATGGCGCGGAAGATTTCCGGCGTCTGGCCGATGAAATCGCCGAGAAATTCGAAAACGATGCGATCCCAGCACTACCCCTTGCATATGTTCAAGCCCTTCCGTAATATCAGCCTGGTGGTTAAATTTATCACAACTATAATCGAGGTATCAATATGATAAGACAGATCGTCCGTAATTTTGGCGGTGCCGGGGCTGTGCTGGGGATTATGTTGCTGCTAAGCCCGGGTGTGCTCTTTGCCCAGAAAGCGACCGTACAGGAAGTGCAGCGGTTTTCCCTGACCGACAGCCTGGGTGAAAGCACCAAATATCTTACCCTGGGCGACCGTATCCGCATGACCGTCAGCCATCTGGAAAAGCTGACCGGGGATACCAGCGGAACGTTGCCGAAAAAATCCGATCTGGTGCTCTATGTCGCCGATTATCCGATGGAGCAGATCCGCCCCCTGGCGATCGCCCGCAGTTCCGAGGACAGTTCCTTGAGCGTGCTGACCTTCGAGCTGATCCGCACCGAAGAGACCATGAAGGATTGGAAGATGTTTTACACCATGCCGCGCGATTACACCCACATGGTGAAATTCAGCGTGGGCATGAAGGACGGTTCGGCGGTGGCGGAGAATGAGGGGCATGAGATCGAGGTGGTGTTCATCCGCAAAGGGATCTACCGATTTGCCCTGGCCGGGTTGCTGTTTATCATCATCTCGCTTTTCATCCTGGCGCGGCGGTCTTCGATCATCAAGGACAACTGCCTGCTGCCGACCCAGCAGAAACCCTTCAGCCTGGCCAAGACCCAATTGGCCTGGTGGACGGGGATTATTATTTCTTGTTACATTTTCATCTGGGCGGTGACTGGCGCGCGGGTGCCGATCACCGAATCCACCCTGGCGCTGCTGAGCATCGGCATCACCACCTCGGTGGGCGCCAAGGTGATCGACGTATCCCAGGAAAAGAAACACCGGCCCCAGGCCTCACCCAGCTCCGGGTTTATTATCGATATTCTTTCTGATGATAATGGGGTCAGCATCCACCGCTTCCAGATGGTGGTGTGGAACCTGGTGATGGGGGTGGGATTTGTCATCTCCATGGCGATCAATTACGCGATGCCGGAATTCGACAATACCCTGCTGGCGCTGATGGGAGTGAGCAATGGCGCTTATCTGGGATTGAAGATCCCGGAAAATCCCAAGCACAGCGGCATGGGTGAAGGGAAGCAGCAGCCGCCCGCACCGGTGGTCGCACCGCCCCCGCCGGTAGAAGCCCCACCTCCTCCGCCTCCAGCCCCACAGACGCCTCCTCCCCCGCCGGCGGATGGCGATGACGACCTGGCGCCGCCGTTTACACCCGGTTCCGGGCAATAGGCCGAATTGCACGCAGATTTGCGGCGTAAACTGAATTGCACGCAGATTTACACAGATTGGACAGATTTACGCAGATTGATTTTGATACGTTATTGCATCCCGGGTAAAAACACAAGACCCGCTCACCGGAAAGGCTGAGCGGGTCTTGTGTTTTTCGAAGCGATATAATTTACTATGTCCCGGAACCAAATTCGTGCAGTCATTGCGAGGCGTTTTTGGCCGAAGCAATCTCCTGCGTGGTGCACCCGGCCGCAGTTACGCTGGAAGCGATTCGCGGGAGATTGCCGCGCCGCAAAGACGCGGCTCGCAATGACGACACCTGTTTGAGCCGCCCTGTCAGCAATTCTTTTCCGTTAAAAAGCCCTCTCACCCAAAAGGCCGAGAGGGCTTCCTAAAATCATATCATGTCTACCCCGAAGTTAATACGTCTGGCATGACCGTCGTCCAGGTCATGCCAGACGCAAAACCTTACTTCATGAGCATCATTTTTTTGGTGGCGCTGACATTATCGGCGGAGAGCTTGTAGAAGTAGATTCCGGAAGCGAGGTTCGCGGCGTCAAATTCGACGCGGTGACTGCCGGCGTTCTGCTTGCCGTTCACCAGGGTGAGCATCTTTTCCCCCAGCAGATTGTAGACTTCCAGAGTCACCTTCGCCGCCTGCTTGAGATCGTATTCGATGGTGGTCGAGGGGTTGAAGGGATTGGGATAGTTCTGCTTCAGCTCGAAGCCGGCGGCGATGCCGGCGCGGGGATCATCGCCGATGCCCAGGGGATACTGCGGATCGATGACCAATTCTTTATAGACCATCGGGCACCAGGAAAAATCCGACTCCACCGTACCGGTGGTGACATTCCGGCCGGGATTGGTGTCGATCTGGTAGAGCAGGTTGACGCGGACACTGTCATTCACCACTTCCATCTCGCCGAGTTGGGGGAATTGTTCGACAACGCCGGGCTCGCCTGCCAGGGCGAAGGGGACACTCCAGGTCTGACCGTAATCCGGAGAATAAGCGGCGTAGATATCCTGGGAATAGGTTCTAAAGGTGGGCGCCCCTCCCAAAAGACCGTACACATAATTCAGGCCGGTGCCGCTGCCGTCAAGTTCCGGCTGCTCCCAACAGGCCAGGATATGCCCCCCCGGGGCCATGGCGATATGCGGGAAAGACATCCCCCAGTTGGTGCCCGGGAATCGGGCATCGATCGAGTCGCAGATCGCCGGGTTGCGGGAGATCGCCGGGTCGCTGAGGGCGATCAACTGCTGGTCGGCGCTGTTCCAGTAGACTGCATCATGGATGCGGTTGAGGGTGTCGCCGCTGGCGCTCAGCTGCACCCCGGGTCCGTTGAAGATCACGTGGGCGTTGCCGTTCTCATCGTAGACGGATTGCAAATGGCTAAAGAGTGAACCGCCCAGCCCGAATGGATCGTAAAAGAAGTCACCCGGGAGCACATCCTTGAATTTATAGATCACCGTGGTGTTCCAGCCGGTGGTGGAAGTAAGGTCGCTGCTCTCGTTGAGCACCAGCGCCCCGTCAGCGGCAGTGCTGGCGCCGCCAACAGTATTGTCACTATCTTCCAAATTAACCAGCCCGTAGCGGGTGCCGTCGGGATGGATCATCGGAGAGGTTTCCGCGTTGGCCATCTGTTGGCTGCCCGGCACGGTGAGTGGCGGCCAGTTGGTGAGGGTCCAATTGCTTCCCCCGTCGGTGGAAACATAAATTCTTCCGGGCAGGCGGGTGACGTTGTCGGTCGCAACAACAATGCTCAGGTCACCCTGCGCATCGATTCCCGGCCAGAGGCCGTCACCGTCCACCACCACGTCGGTGGTGAAAGTGAGATTGCCTTCCCCATCATCCTTGCGGAAGTGGGTCTGCAATCCTGTCGCGGTGGAATAGTGATAGCTATACACCCCGGAATTACCGGGGCCATTGGCCACCCGCGGCCAGCCGGAACCGGCCTGGTCGGCGGGATAAAAACCCGGCAGTACGCCGAAGAACACTCCGAATTCCTTCGAATAATAATTGTAGGCGGCAAAGCGGCTGGTATTGGCATCGGTGGTGCGGTACATGTAGGTCATGTGCACGCCGTTGAAGGCGCCGCCGCTGGAGAGGGCTATCTGGTTGTCGGCGATGTTGTTGTAAGAAAAATCATAAGTGGTATGTCCCAGGGTATCCACATGCACTTCCCGCACCACGTTGCTGGGGCTCAGGGCCGGGTAGGGATTGGGATGATGCTTCAGCGGCTGGAATCCCGCTTCCAGCATGGCTGTCACCTGCGCATCATGGCGGTCTAAATCTTCCGGCCCGACCGCATGGGAAATTTTCTTTTTCCCTTTGGCGAATGCCCCGGAAGCGAGCACGGTTGCCAGTAGGATAGAAGCAAGCAAGATGATAAAGTTACGCATCATAATACCTCCTACTTATAGATTATGTTAAAATTGGGATTATTAAGCGAAGGAATCGCCTGTAAATATGCTGGTTGCGGCATTCGTAACATTCCAACCAGCATATCGCGTCTTAATCGAAGTCAAAACGTCTGGCATGACCGTAGTCCAGGTCATGCCAGACGCAAAACCCTACTTCATGAGCATCATTTTCTTGGTGGCGCTGACGTTATCGGCGGAGAGCTTGTAGAAGTAGATTCCGGAAGCGAGGTTCGCGGCGTCAAACGCCACGCGGTGACTGCCGGCGTTTTGCTTGCTGTTCACCAGGGTGAGCATTTTTTCACCCAGCAGATTGTAGACGTCCAGGGTCACCTTCGCGGCCTGCTTGAGATCGTATTCGATGGTGGTCGAGGGGTTGAAGGGATTGGGATAGTTCTGCTTCAGCTCGAAGCCGGCGGCGATGCCGGCGCGGGGATCATCGCCGATGCCCAGGGGATACTGCGGATCGATCACCAGGGTCTTGAAGACCCAGGGGCACCAGGAGAAATCCGATTCCGCGGCGGTGACGCTCTGGCCGGGGTTGGTGTCGATCTGGTAGAGCAGGTTGACCTGCACGCTGTCGTTGACGATTTCCAACTCGCCCAGTTGGGGGTAATGTTCGATCACGCCGACCTCATTCACCAGCGGGAAGGGCAGGCTCCAGGTGACGCCGTAATCCGGGGAATAGGCGGCGTAGATATCCTGGGCATAGGTCTTAAAGACCGGTACGCCCCCCACCAGGCCGAATTGATAATTCAGGTCGGTGCCACCGGCATTGAGTTCCGGCTGCTCCCAGCAAGCCAGGATATGCCCGCCCGGGGCCATGGCGATATGGGGGAAGGACATGCCCCAATTGGTGCCGGGGAAGCGTGCATCGATCGAATCGCAGAATGCCGGGTTGCGGGAGATCGCCGGGTCGCTGAGGGCGATCAGTTGCTGTTGGGCACTGTTCCAGTAAGCGGCGTCATGGATCCGGCTGAGGGTATCGCCGCTGGCGCTGAGCTGCACCCCGGCGCCGTTGAAGATCACGTGGGCGGTGCCGTTTTCGTCATACACTGACTGCAACTGGCTGTAGACCGAAGAGCCCACTCCGAACTGGTCATAGAAATAATCGCCGGGAAGCACATCCTTGAAGGCATAGATCAGCGTCTGGTTCCAGATGTTGGAGGCGGGACTGACATTTTCGCTGAGCACCAGCGCGCCGTCAGCGGTGACGGTGCTGCCGGCGGTAGCATCGCTGTCCTCCATATTGACCAGCCCGATGCTGTTACCGTTGGGATGGATCATCGGCGAGGCTTCCACATTGGTCTGCTCCAGGGTCCAGGGCTGCATTTGGGGCGGCCAGCCAACGAAGGTCCAGCTGCTGCCGCCGTCGGTGGAGACATAAAGCTTGCCCGGTTTGCGTGCAACGTTGTCGGTGCAGGTGACTGCGATGAGATCGCCCTGGGCCTCGATCCCCGGCCAGAGGGCATCGGCATCGATGATCTGATCGGAAGTGAAGGTCAGGTTGCCTTCCCCGTCATCCATCCGGAAGTGGGTCTGCACGGTTGCACCGAGGGAATAGTGATAGGTATACACCCCGGTATGGCCGGGACCGTCGGCCACCCGCGGCCAGCCGGAGCCGCCCTGTCCGAAAGGGGTAAAGCCGGGCAGGGTTCCGAAAAACACTCCGAATTCTTTCGAAAAATAATTATAGGCAGCATAACGGTCGGCATTGTTGTCCGTATCCCGGTACATATAACCCAGGTGCACCCCGTTGAAGCTGCCGCCGCTGGCAAGCGCCACCTGGTGGTCGGCCACTTCGTTGTAAGAGAAGTCGTAGGTGGTATGCCCTAACGTATCCACATACACTTCCCGCACTACGTTGCTGGGATTCATTGCCGGATGGGGATTCGGGCGGTGTTTCAGCGGCTGGTAGCCGGCTTCCAGCATCGCTGTCACCCTGGCATCAAAACGGTCAAAATCTTCCGGCCCGGTGGCGTGGTAGATCTTCTTTTTGCCCTGGGCAAAGGCCCCGGAGCCGAGCAGCATGGCTGCCAGGACCAGCATGACGGTAAACTTACGCAGCATAATACCTCCTTGAATAACGATGAGTTTGGGATAATTAAACTAAAAGGCTCCCCTGCAAAAGAGCCGGTTGCGGTATGGGTAACATTACCAAATAAAAATTTGATAGACAAAAGAAAATTGGGTTTTGGGAAAAAATATCGTACGGGGAATTGCACGCAGATTTACACAAATTAGGCGGATTTACACAGATAAGTAAATGAACAAAAATAATTGACATTTCTACCCCCCTTCCGTCCCCCCTTACCAAGGGGGGAAACCTGCAAGTCTCCCCTTAGTAAGGGGAGATTTAGAGGGGTTATTCTGATCCATCCGCCCATAAAAAAGCCCTCTCACCAAAAAGGCTGAGAGGGCTTCAAACCATGATGTCGTATCTAAACCAAAGTTGATACGTCTGGCATGACCGCAGTCCAGGTCATGCCAGACGCAAAAGCTTACTTCATGAGGACCATCTTTTTGGTGGCAGTGAAGCTGCCGGAAGTG
The DNA here is from genome assembly GCA_020635015.1 of Calditrichia bacterium. Lineage (GTDB taxonomy): Bacteria > Calditrichota > Calditrichia > RBG-13-44-9 > J075 > JACKAP01. Next base: position 125,208 of record JACKAP010000009.1, read on the forward strand.
AGCTTGTAGAAATAGAGGCCGGAAGCGAAGTTCGCGGCATCGAAGGTCACTTCGTAGGTGCCGGCATTCTGGAAGCCTTCCGCCAGGGTGGCGAGCTTCTGGCCGGTAATGCTGAACACTTCCACCTTCACGTCGGCCGCTTTGCCCAGGGTAAAGGCGATAGTGGTCGAGGGGTTGAAGGGGTTGGGGTAGTTCTGGTGCAGCACGAAATCGGCCGGCAGTGCACCGGGGGTGTCTTCGATACCGACTCCCGGGCCGGGATCGCCGATCACATCCGTCAAATACCAGAATTCCGAGGGCGCCAGGTCATTGGTGTCGCCATCGCCGAAAATAGTATAGTAGATGTGCATTCTGCCGTCGCCCTCGGTTTCATCGGTCACCCTGGAGGCAAGGTTGGTATACTTTTCGTTGATGCCGGGAGTGTTGGTCACGTTGACTGGCGGGGTCCAATCGCCACCATCCACCCATCGGGCGGAGATCCAGACATCATTGTTGTTGCCGCTGTCCGGGGTGGGGTGGATCCACTTGGCATAGATCACCGTGCCGTCGGTATTGCGGGCCAGCTCGGTCTCGTTGCGCGCCTGCAGGCCGCCGGGGAGGTCGAAGCGGGTGGAATCCACCATGCTGATCAGCTTGCCATACCAGGCGCCGTCTTTGCGGTAGATCTCATAGAGGCTCTTGCTGCTATTACCGGTGAGATCCAGGGTGTCCTGGAAAACCCCGGCAAAGTGGGGATCGCCGTTGGCATCCACCACCATGTCGCATTCGGCGATGAAATCAACGAAGGGGAATTCCCCGCCCAGGCTGTTGACGGTCGTAGTCAGCCCGCTCACCGAGGCGATCGGCACCCAGTTCAGCGCGCCCCAGCTGGCGCCGCCGTCGTTGGTTTCCATGTAGGCGAATTTCCATTCGCCGGAGCTGGTCAGGTCGCCGCCGTCGAAGCCGTAGATCCCGTTATTGCCATCCGGGGCGAAGTCGAGCATCGCCTTGTCGGTCAAGCCGAAGTTGGCGGCAGCGCTGATCACTTCCGGAACGAAATTCCAGGTTGTCCCGGCGTCATCGCTCCAGTAAAAGCCGTGGCGGGCCACACCATTGAAGAAGGGTTCGGTCACCGTGGCATACACCCGGCCGGTGCTCTGGTTGACGGTCATCTCTTCCACAAAACGGGGGTTGGTAATGGTGGTGAAAGTGTCACTGGCGTAGAAGGTCTGCAGGAATGGGCCGGCATCGGTGGCGGTCAGCAGGGTTGCCCAGTCGGCCGGCCACAGGGTATTGGTGAACATCACCGGCTTGATGTCGGTGGAGAAGGGATCGCTGTTCTGAGTGGGGTTGCTGATGATCATATTCGGATGACGGATGGTCTCGATCACGGTATAAGGGGTATTCTGACCGTTCCAGGGTCCCACATCCACCCAGTTCACGCCATTATCGAAGGAGGCGGTGTAGTACATGTAGCCGCTGGTCGGGCTGATATCGGTGGTCTGGCGGTGAACGATGGTCACCAGGCCGCTATAGGGATCGCAGGCGATCAAGTTGGTGTTGCTGCTCTGGCTGGAATAAGCATTGGGCAACTGGGCGGCCAGCACCGCGGTAACCGTGGAATTACCGGTGGTCTGATTGGTGCCGATGCTGCGGGCGGGAATGGTGCCCGGCTGGGAAGCGCCTTCCAAATCTAAAACTTTACTCTTCACTTCCGGACCTTTGCCGAAAGCGGGCACTGCAATTACCATGGCAACTAAAGCACATAACATCATGGTAGCTTTTCTGTGAAACATAATACCTCCATTGGATTAAGTTAGGTGTTTACAAATTGCATCCTTATGCACATAGCCCCCTGAAAAGGACCTGTTTTCGCTCAGAAACATTAATAAATAAAAACTGGATCGGCAATAGATTATTTGATTTTTTTGCGGTTAAGGTAGTATAATCGCAGAATATGCAGTTCCTCATAAGCAACCTCCCCATTGAGCGCATCGAACACCGGGCGCAGCTTCTGGGTGCCGAGGCGTTCGAAGATCTGCAGCACCTTTTCCCGCTGCGCCGGAGGGAGTTGAGAGGCGGGCAGCAGGCGCTCCGCCGGCAGGCGCTGCCCTTCCTGGTAATATTGGTAGAGGTAGCTGATCAGGGTGCTGCGTTTCGTGCCGTATTCCGCCATCAGGTCCTCCAGTGAGGCGCCGCCGCGGAAGGCCTCACCTACTACCTGGTGGCGGAGTTTCTGCAGCGGGGTTTTCCGCGAGGTGCGCGCCGGGGCGGTAGAACGGGAAGCGGGCACTTCCGCCAGGTTGTGTTCCCGGCAATAATTGCGGATGATTTCCAGAAATCCCGCGCCGTAGCGCTCCAGCTTCACCTGCCCCACCCCGTGCATATCGCTGAAGCGCGCTGCGGATTGGGGGAAGAAGCTGGCCATGTCGATCAGCGATTTGTCGGAGAAGATCACGTAGGGCGGCACGTTGGCGGCGTCGGCCAGGGCCTTGCGCTTCTCGCGCAGCAGCTCGAACAGGGCGGCGTCGTAGTTGGCCGGGGTCTCGGCGCGGGCCGGGGCTAACGGCTCTTCCTGGATGGTGCCGAAGACCTTTGCCCGCCCGGCGAAAACCTCCCCCGCCCGTTGGGTCAGCTTCAGCCCCCCGTAAGCCGGTTCTTTCTCCAGCAGGCCCTGGCGCACCAGTTGACGGGAGAGGTGCGACCATTGCTTTTTGGAAAATTCCTTGCCGATGCCGTAGGTGGTGAGGCGGTCGTGGCTGAACTGCTGTACCTTCTGGTTGCGCGACCCGCGCAGCACGTCGATGATGTGCGCCGCCCCGAAGCGCTGGCCGGTGCGGAAGACGCAGGAGAGGAACTTCTGGGCCGGCACGGTGATGTCGATCTTCTCCTGCTTTTCCGAAAGACAGTTGTCGCACATCCCGCAGCGCTCGGCGTCGTAATCCTCTCCGAAATAGCGGATCAGCGGGCGGCGGCGGCAGGCTTCGGTCTCGGCAAAGTCCACCAGGCGGTCGAGATGCTGCAGCGCCACCTGACGCTGCAGGGCATCCGGCTTCTGGTCGATGAAGTAGCGGATCTTCTGGGTATCGCCGGCGCTGAAGAGCAGCAGGCAGTCTGCCCGCACCCCGTCGCGCCCGGCGCGGCCGATTTCCTGGTAATAGGATTCGATGCTCTTGGGCAGGTCGTAATGTACCACAAAGCGCACGTTGGACTTATTGATCCCCATCCCGAAGGCGATGGTGGCGACGATGATCTGCACATCGTCGCGGATGAACTGCTCCTGGTGCTGCTTACGGGCCTCGTCCCCCAGGCCGGCATGGTAGGGCAGAGCGGAAAAACCCTGCTTGCGTAGAAATTCGCACAGCGTCTCCACCTGGCGGCGGGAGAAGCAGTAGATGATCCCGGATTGTTTGGGAAAGCGCTTCAAAAATTCGACGGTCTGGCGGGCCGGATCATGTTTGAGCTGCACCTGCAGGAAAAGGTTCTCGCGGTTGAAGCTGGCGATGAACCGCCCGGCGTCGCTGATGCCGAGATTCTCGCAGATGTCATCCTGCACCCGCGGGGTGGCGGTAGCGGTGAGGGCCAGGCACACTGCGTTGGGGAAGCGTTGGCGAATCGGGGCAATCTGGCGGTATTCCGGGCGGAAATCGTGCCCCCATTCGGAGATGCAGTGGGCCTCGTCAATGGTCAGGCAATCGACCGGCACGCTGTCAAGCAATTCCAAAATATCCGGCTTGAGCAGGGTTTCCGGGGCCATGTAGAGCAGCTTCAACTGCCGCTGGCGGATTTTGGTGATGGTGTCACCATACTCTGCCGGGGCGAGGGAGCTGTTGAGCATCGCTGCTGCCGCGCCCACTTCCTGGAGCTGCTCCACCTGGTCTTTCATCAGCGAGATCAGCGGCGAGACCACGATGGTCAGTCCCCCCAAGATCAGGGCGGGGATCTGGTAGCAGATCGACTTCCCCCCGCCGGTGGGCATGATCACCAGGGCATCCTTGCCGGCCAGCGCCTGCCCGATGATCTCCGCCTGCAGCGGGCGGAACTGATCGTAGCCGAAGACCTCCTTCAGCACCTGCCGCGGTAACGGCGATTTGGTGTGCTTTTCTGCCAATGTGCCCTTATCTTTTAAAAACTTTTCCACGGATTCACACGGATTTTCACGGATGCATCTGCCAACGATTTGTCATTCCGAAGGTGTTAGCCGAGGAATCTGTAACTTTGAAAGACCTGGTCGATATTTGAATCCCTTTCCTTCCTGCCTCATTATTATATTCACATTTCCGGCAGATTTTCAGAAAAATATGAAACATCATCGAGGTTATTACCCCCCTTCCGTCCCCCCTTACCAAGGGGGGAAACCTGGAAGTCATGCCCTGATTGGAGATTGCCGCGCCCGGATACTGCCGGTGTCGTTTATCGCCCGCAGGGCAAACATCGTGAGCGAAGCGAACAAACATCGCGAGCGCCAGCGAGCAAATATCGCGCGAAGCGCAAACATCCAGCATCCAGTATCCAGCATCTATTATTGTCTGCCATCCCCATGCCGGTAAATCTCCACCCGCTTGATGCGGATCGGTTGCACCGGGTGGTCGGCCAGTTTGGGGTTGGAGGCGCCGTAAGTACGGGCCTGGGCGATCTCGTTCACCACATCCATACCGCTGGTTACTTCTCCGAAGGCGGTGTATTGGCCGTCGAGATGGGGCGCGGTGCCGTGCATGATGAAAAACTGGCAGCCGGCCCCTGCGGAGACGTCGCCGGTGCGGGCCATGGAGAGCACGCCGGGCACATGTTTGGTATCGTTGAATTCGTGGGGAATGTTCACAAACGGCCCGCCGGTGCCGTCGTCGCTGAAGTCGTTATCCTTGGATTTGGGATCGCCGCCCTGGATCATGAAGCCGGGGATCACCCGGTGGAACTGGGTGTTGTCATAATAGCCGCTCTCCGCCCGGGCAATGAAGTTGAAAACATGCAGCGGGGCCTTATCGGTATAAAATGCCAGTTCGATATCGCCCATGGTGGTCACCAGCCGCGCTTTCACCCCGCGAAGCTTCTTGGAGAGGAAGAGCAACTGCCCACTGGTCGCTTCAATTTTTTTGATGTCGCTGCGCAGCTTCTGGTTCTCATCCTGGAGTTCGGCGTTTTCTTTGGTCAGCCGCTCATTGCTCTGGGTCAGGCGGTCGAGCTGCTCCTGGTTGCAGGCTAAAAGTGTCAGGGATAAGATCGCAATCGCAAAAAACCGCATTTTCATCGCTGTTTCCTTTCCGGATATGAATCAGACATTGGTGTTGAAATAAAGGTAGTAAGAATAGGAAGATTAGGAGGGTTTTTCAAGGGAAATTTTGAATGGGTGGATGGGAAGGATGAAGGATGAAGGATGAAGGATGAAGGATGAAGGATGAAGGATGAAGGATGAAGGATGAAGGATGAAGGATAAAGGATGAAGGATAAAGGAAAGACAATTAATTGGTGAATGCGGTCAGGACGGTAGATGGGCAAGGGGTGGAAATGCTCAATTTGAGCTGCCACTGCAATGTGTCTTCTGCCAAACCAATCTTCGGAATCGGGCTGTGACCGTTTTTTCTGCTCTTTATTCTTTTACTTTTATCCATCATCCTTTATCCATCATCCTTCATCCTTTATCCATTATCCTTTATCCTTTTGTCTCACCCCACCGGAAACGGCGCCCGCTGATTATTAATAATCTCCTTCGCCAGCTCAAAATAGGCCTGTGCCCCGGGAGCGGCGATGTCGACCAGTGCCACCGGTTTATGCTCGAAGGCGGCGTAGCCGATGGCAGCGTTCTTGGGGATCACCGCGCCGGAGAGCAGGTGCAGGAAGTCGCGGCGAGCGCTTTGCTCGCTGATATGGCTGGCGCGGGTGCCTTTCTCGAAAAAGGTGAGGAAGATGCGCTCCACCCGCAGTTCCGGGTTGGCGCTTTTGCGGATGCGTTCGATCATCTCCAGGAGCTGGCCGATCGAATTGAGGGCGTAATAACCGCACTGCAGGGGAATCAGCACCGAATCGGCCGCCAGCAGGGCGCCGATGGTCAGGTCGCTGAGGGAAGGAGGGGTGTCGATCAGAATATAGTCGTAGGGCAGCTTGCCGCTGTAGAGATAGCCGCTCAGAAAATTTTTGAGCCGGATGCGGTTCTTGGCCATCTCCCAGATCCGGATCTCCTGCTGGCTGCTGAAAATATTGGCGGGGATCAGGTCGACATTCAGGTAACCGGCGGGATGGATGATCTCGCTCAGGCGGGCGCTTCCCGAGAAGATCTCAAAAATGCCGCCCCGGATGGTTGCCGGAAGCAGGCCCAACCCGGCCGCCACTGCCCCGGCGGGATCCGCATCGATGATCAAGACCCGCTGTTCGGCAATCGCCAGGCTGGCCGCAAGGTTGATGGCGGTGGTGGTTTTGCCGACCCCGCCCTTCGGGTTGGATATGGCAATTACTTTGGTCATAGAGAAGCGCCCAGTTTAACGATGAGCGGGCATAAACTGAATTTGTGTCGATGCTGGATACTGGATACTGGATGATTGAGAAGTCGGTTGATCCGGCATCTTGCATCATAAAATGCAAAGTTTATGGCCGCAATGTTTCATACACACTGCCATGGCTGGAGCCTCGCCGCAAATCGGCGGTTCCAGGCACATTCCTCTCCAAAGACCTCAGTAGACTGCTCATTCCTCTTCTTTTGAAATATGCGAAGGATAAGATAAGATTTCCAGCATAATTATGCACGACGAAGATCAGCACCATGCAAATGTGACCAGGGGTGGATGGTAAAGACAAATGCAACCAGCATGCCCAGCAGGCCGAAGCCGCCACCCTTCATGATCTTCCCCGCCAGCCAAGCCGATTAAAAAGGATGAAGGATGAAGGATGAAGGGTGAAGGATGAAGGATAAAGGATGAAGGATAAAGGATGAAGGATAAAGGATGAAGGATAAAGGAGTAAGGGTAAAGGTAAAACTTTATCCTTTACTCCTTACTCCTTTATCCTTGCCTTTCACTTATCCTTGCCTTTCCCCTTACGCTTATTGCGGTATCCGCGCATCAATATCGGAATCCAGCCGATCAGGGGCAGGAAGAAGGCGATGTTGATCGGGTTCTTATAAAAGGCCTTGATTCCGGAGAATATGTTTATCTTCAGGGCATGCACCCGGCCTTTTTTCGATAGCCGGTTGAATTCCGAGAAAATAGATGGCCAGAAAAAGGGCAGGAAAAAGGGAAATTTTTTCAGCCGGCGGCGCCAGGTACCCAGCAGATGCGGAATATTATATGGCTTCCGGCCATATTGGGCGACCGCGTCGTTTAGAGACCCCTGCATTTCCTGCTTGATCTGGGTGGCGAGACGGTGAAATTCCGATTCGCTGATCTCCTCATAAGGCTTGTCGATGATCTCGTAGGGGCGGATGCGCTGGCCCATCACGTAGGTGAGCCGGGCCGGAAAGCAGAAATAGAACATCCAGGGCTGCAGCGGCACCAGCAGGGTGATCAGTCCCACCGGCAGGAAGGGGATGCCGATCTTTTTGGTCAGCCAGTTTAGGGCCCGGGATTCCAGGTTATAGGGATTGATATATTCCCCGTTGACGGTGGCAAAGGGAATGATGTCGGTGCGGTGTTTGATGCTCATGCGGATGAAGGAGGTGGCAAAGCGCTGCAATTGGTAGCGCCGGTTAAAACCCTTGCCGATGCCGGGAACCCCTTCCGGATAAACCAGCAGATTGGATTCCTTATAATGCATCATGGTCTCAAAGTTCTTGAAGGTGGCGTCGATGCCGCCGCATTTTTTCCAAAAATCGTCCAGCAGGAACGGGTTCATCAGGGTGGTTTGGGAGAGCATCGGCGCGGTGAGCGCCCGCACCGAATGGGTGAAGGTGTAGTTGTTGTGCTGGTAGAGCTTGGCGCAGAAGATGATCGCATCCCAGGGGAACGCCATTCCGGAGTGGTTGCTGGCGTAGATCAGCGGCCGGTCGGGATGGATGCGTTCCGGCATCTGCTCGAAGCCGATCAACTCCGAGCGGAAATAACACTCATCCAATAGGCCCAGCACATGCTTCACCAGGTCCTCGGTAAAAGCGGAATCAAAATATTCAGTATAGATCTTCTGGTTTTTGCGAATTTCTTCCGGGGTGTAGGGTCGGCGCGGTCGTTTCATATGGGTGAATGGGTTGATGGGTTGATGGGTTAATGGGTTGATGGGTTAATGGGTTAATGGGTTGATGGGTTGATGAGAGTTGCCCGGATGCGAGTCATGCCTTATCCCTTCGTCCGTCTTTCCCCATTAACCTATTAACTCATTAACCCATAATCCATTCACTTTAAATCTTCTATCAATACTGATTCAATATTAATCAATCTCTCCAGAATAATCAAATCCGGCGTACAAATAAAGAAAATATTTGTTTGTTCCTGCAAAATATTCATAGATTTAGCCAATGCAATTGACATTGTAGGTTAGCGTTTTTTATACCGGGTTGGTGGTTTTGGCAGGGGCTCGGTTTTCCCCATCAACCCATCCACCCATTAACGAATATTATCAATTCACCTATAAACCCGACCCAATTACGATGATCGTCATAAAAGTAAAAAATGCCCGGGAAATCGTCGCCAAGCGCAAAGGGCGGTTTCTCTCAAAGATTGCGCCCTGGTTTGTCGATGTCGAACGCCGGGTGGAGGAGGAGATCGTGCGCCAGCTCCAGTCGGTGTTTGCCGAACAGGACATTCAGGCGGTGATCGAGGTGGTTAAAGAGAACAGCACGCAGACTGATGCCGGATAACTTTTTCTTCAACATTGAATTCTGGAAATATCTCAGCATACCGGTGGTCGCGGCGTTGGTGGGGTGGGGCACCAACTGGCTGGCGGTGAAGATGACCTTTTATCCGGTCGAGCCGTTGGGAAAGCCGCCGTTTTTGGGCTGGCAGGGAATTATTCCCTCGAAAGCGGCCAAGATGGGGGCGGTGACTGCCGATTCCACCCTCTCCCGGCTGGGCACCTTGCAGGAATTGCTCAACCGGATGGATCCGGAGACGATCGCCGATCACCTGGTCGATTCGGTCGAACCGCGGATCGAAGCTTATGTCGAATGGGTGATGCTGGAAGAGAGCCCCCACGTCTGGAAAGCGATGCCGCGCGTGGTAAAGTCGATGGTCTATGCCATGGTGCGGGAAAAATTGCCCCTGGCGATCCGGGCGATGATGCTCGACATTACCCGCAATATCGAAGCGATGGTCGACATCAAGGATGTGGTGGTCAAGCAGCTCAGCAAGGAAAAACATATCGTCAATAAGATTTTTCTGAGTTGTGGGGCGGTGGAATTTAAGTTTATTATCCGCTCCGGCATCTACTTTGGGTTGTGCTTCGGCCTGATCCAGATGGCGGTATGGTATGCATTTCCCGCCTGGTGGATCTTACCCGGTTTCGGTTTCCTGGTGGGATTTGCCACCAACTGGATCGCTATCCGGATCATCTTTCAGCCGCTGAACCCGATCAAATTGGGGCCTTATGTGCTGCAGGGCATCTTTCTGAAGCGCCAGAAGGAAGTCTCGGAGATCTGGTGCGATATTGTGGCCCGGGAGATCATCACCCTGCACAACATCATCGAGGAGATGCTGCACGGCAAAAAATCCGAAACCACCGGGAAAGTGATCCGCCGCTATATTCGCGATATTATCGATGAAGCGGTGGGCATTACCCGGCCGATGGTGGAGTTTACCATGGGCATCGAGCAGTTTGCCCATATAAAGGATCTCGCTTCCGAGAAAGCGGTGATTTTTACCTCTTATGCTTTTGACGATCCGGTTTTTTGCGAAGACCGCGCCCGGGTGGTCAAAACCCTGATGCAAGCTCGCATGGAGCAGCTTTCCCCAAAGGAGTTCCAGCATTTGCTGCGCCCGGCCTTCCAGGAGGATGAGATGAAGCTGATCATCCTTGGCGCCATCCTGGGATGCATCGCCGGTTTCGGTCAGCTGTTCGTGATCTTTGGCGGCATCTGATAGCGCATCGCGTCATGATTGAGTTGCTTTATGACTTACTGCGTCAAGGTTGATCTGCCACATGATTCCCGCAATTATCTTTTCGCGTAATCGCTTTGAATAGAACGCGGATGACACGGATGGCGCGGATTTTCGCGGATTAACGATCGGGTAAAAGGCAAGCAAACGTCAGGCCAAAAATCTTTAAAAAACCACAGAAGTTTTTTGTTTATAATTAATTATGTCAATATATCAAAAGCCTTATCCCATCACCCCAGTGAATCATCCCCAATTTTTACTTTCCCGGAGCGATCACCGATAAAATCTGCGTAAATCCGTGTCATCCGTCTCATCTGCGTTCTATTTCGTTGTTGAGCTTAACCTCACATTTACAAAAAATAACGCACTGCGTCAAAAAATGCTTGACATCTATGACGCGTTGTGTTATATTGCTTTCGAATTAAAGAACGATGTAAACAAAAAAAATCGCATTTGACAAAAAGGAGGCTATCATGGCCGCTCAAAATGGCGCAAGCACATTCAAGAAAATTCAGGATGAGATCAATGCCCGTTCCCGGGGAATCTGGCTGACCGGGCTGGGGGCCTTTTCCGTGGCGGAAGCAGAAGGGGAGAAGCTGTTGAAGAATCTTCTGGAAACCGGCAAAAATCTGGTGGAAAAAGGGGAAATCCTGGAGAAGAAAGGGAAGGAATTCGGCAGCGAGCAGAAAGACATGGTCACCGAGCGGGTAAATGAAATCTTCAGTTTCGTTGAGAAGAAGGTGAAGGAGATGGTCGATTGGGTGGGGACCGGCTCGCCGGCCGAGGTAGAAACCCTCTCCGCGCGCATCGACAAGCTGACCCAAATGGTTGCCGATCTGAACAAGAAGCTCGATGCCAAAGCGTAACCCCCTGCCGTGTTGCGGGAAGCAAAGGAGAAAACCTCATGAGGATTATCAAGCGCTATGAAAACCGGAAGTTATATGACACCGAAGACCGCAAGTATGTCTCGCTGGAGGAGATTGCGCAGTTGATCCGCCAGGGGGTGGATGTGCGGGTGGTTGATAATGCCAGCGAGGCGGATCTGACCCAGCAGACCCTCACCCAGGTGATCTTCGAAGAGGGCAAACGCGGGCGCAATCCCCTCTCCAAGGAGATGCTTCATGATGTGATCCGCTGGAGCAATCACGTGATCGATGACGGCCTGCAGCAGGTACGCGAAGGGCTCGATCACCTGATCCCGGAATCCCTCACCCGGCTGTTCAAGGGCAGCGATGCCAAAGAGATCGATCAACTGAAAAAGCGCATCGGCGCCCTGGAAGAGCTGATCATCAAACTGGGCAGCCAGGTGGGTGGGGCGGAGGATGAACCTAAAAAATCGGCGGAGTAAGCGGAATTTAAAAATGTAGCCACGGAGCCACAGAGATCACAGAGAAACTGACGATGTTTCATTCTCACGAATCTCTGTGCCCTCTGTGTCTCTGTGGCATCAGATAAGATAATCAAACCCTATCATAAAGGAGAAAATCATGGTCAAAGAAACCAAAGAAGCTACCCAAAACGTGCAGGAAGTGATCACCGAGAAAGCCCGGGAGATCTGGCTGGCGGGACTGGGCGTCTTCTCCACCGTGGAAGAAGAAGGCAGCAAACTCTTCAATAAGTTCCTGGAAAAAGGCAAGGAGCTGGAAGAAAAAGGCGAAAAATTCGAAAAGAAAGCCAAAGACAAAGTCGGCACCATGCCCAGCCTGGACGAGATCGGCAAATATGTGGAAGAGAAGATGACCCTGGTGTTTGACAAGGTCGGCATCTCTCCCCAGCACGAAGTCAAGAATCTCACCGATAAGGTAGATAAACTGACCGAGAGCGTGGAAAAGCTGGCCAAAAAACTGGAAGAAAATATGAAGAAGAGCGCCGCCGGTAAATAAGTCTCCCGGATGCCCATGACGGCGGATAGCATGAACTTCCGTACGACTTCAAGGCGGTTGTCGATCCGGCAGCCGCCTTTTTTTTACCTGGTTCTATTTTATGACTTTAAGAATCGGCCCACGAAACACGCGAAAGTACACCAAAGAAAGTTAAAAATTTAAGACTTTTCGCATCATTTCGAGTATTTCGTGGGCATCAATTTTCAACATATCGATCAAAGTCTTAATGCAGAACTAGCGAAAAATAAAAATCGCTTTGGGCGGTGATATTTTTTTGATAATCTTCTGACGGAAACTGAGAGTGGGCTGACCATGAGCGTGACCTATAATCCCCTGACCATCTACAAAGGCGCATTGATCCGGCTGTATCTGCTTTACAAACATACCGCCGGCCTGCTGATTGGGGGATTGGTTGCCTACGTGCGCGGCCTGCCGCCCTACCGCAAAAGGTGGTTCCGCTCCGCCGTTCCCAGAATATCGGCATTCTTCCTGAAAATCTTCGTCAAGCGGGAGTTGCGAAAAGAACCTTTCGAGGTGCAACTACGCCGGCGCCTGGAATTGCTGGGTCCCACTTACGTGAAGCTGGGGCAGATTATGGCAATTCGCGAGGATATTTTCCCCGAGCATATTACCCGCGAGTTAAAACAGTTGCTCGACCGCCTTCCGGAAGTGCCCTTCGCGGTGATCGGGGAGATCATCGAGCGGAGCCTGAAACGGCCGTTGAAGGAGCTGTTCCTGGATATCCGCCGGGAACCGCTCGGTTCGGCTTCGATCGGGCAGACCCACCGCGCCACCACCTATCACGGCAAGCCGGTGGTGATCAAGGTGATCAAGCCGGGCATCCGCGATACGATCATGGCCGACATCAAGCTGCTCCAGGTCCTGGGCAGGATATTGGAGTGGTTATTGCCCCGCTACCAGCCCCAGGTGGTGATCAACGAATTCTGCCGCTATACCCTCAAGGAAGTAGACCTGACCTTCGAAGCGGACCATGCGGAGATCTTTGCCGCCAATTTTCAGAGTTATCCCGATGTCGCCTTTCCCCGGATCTACCGCGAGCTGAGCTCGGAAGATGTGCTCACCATGGAATTCTTCGATGGATTTAAGCCCAACACCCCGGAGATCTTCCAGTTGAGCGACAGCGATCAGCAGAAAGTGATCGAGACCGGGGTGGGCACGATCATCAAGATGCTCTACGAAGACGGGTTTTTTCATGCCGATCTCCATGCCGGTAACCTGATCATCCTGCCCGGCCCCCGGATCGGCTTCATCGATGTGGGGATGGTCGGCCGCTTCGATGAGACCATCCGCCGCCACATGTTTTATTATTTCTACTCCCTGGTCAACGGCGATATCGAGAATACCGCCAAGCATCTGCTGGCGATGGCGAAAGTGGGAGTCGGGGGCGATATTCCCGGCTTCAAACGGGCGGTGACCGATCTGTTCCGGCGCTACCTGCTGGTGTCGGCACACGGCAACTTCAGCCTGGCCCAGTTGATCCTGGCCTCGGTGTCGATCGGCGGCCGCTACCGCATCTTTTTTCCGGTGGAGATGACCCTGATGGTGAAAGCGCTGGTGACCTTCGAGGGGGTCGGCCAATACCTGGCGCCGCATCTCGATATCCCCACCCTCTCGCGCAAGCACATCCAGGCGGTCTACCTGCGGCGCTATAATCCCCGCCATTTGTTCGGGGAACTGATGCGCAACATCCCGGAACTGATCGATACCCTGGTGAATCTGCCGCAGCTGGCCTCGGACGGCTCCCGCTCCCTGGAGCAGTTCCTGGCGCAGGGCACCCCGGAAAATCCCCTGACCGGTATCAAAAGCAGCCTGATGTCCGGAGCGATGGTAATTGCCGGGGTGCTGGCCTTCGTGCAGGGAGCGCATCCGCTGTTGTGGATCGGGCTGTTTGTTTCCAGCGTGCTGTTTTTTTTGTATGGGAAATGAGTGGATGGGTGGATGGGTGAATGAGTAAATGGGTGTCGGCGCGCGTAGGGTAGTACCCTAACTTCGTTTTTCCCCATCAACCCATTCACCCATCAACAACAAACACGAATCAAACATTCAAATGACTGATAAACACGACGAATTCGACATCTCCATCCCCCTGGCCAACGAAGACCTCCAGGAACTCTTCGAGGCGTTCGATCCAATTCAGATGGATCATTACAAGGCCTTCCTCCCGGAGAACCGTCTGCCGATCGTGCTGGCCCACGGTATCGCCCGCCCGGATTATCTGATCAATTCCCTGGCCCGCACGCTCAGTCTATCGCTTTACGATTACAGCCTGGTGTTTGACCGCTTTCATTATTTTAAGGGAATTGCCAGCTATCTGAAGCGTTACGGCTTCGAGGTCTATCATAGCAGCGTCAGCTTCGCCGCCGGGGTGGAGAAGCGGGCCAGAGACCTGAAGCGGGAAGTGGAGAAGATCCTGGTCCGCAGTGGGCACGATAAGGTGCACATAATCGCCCACAGCATGGGGGGGCTGGATGCCCGCTATATGATTGTCAATGAGGGGATGGCTGAGCATGTCGCAACCCTGACGACGATCGGCACCCCGCACCTGGGATCCAGCGTGTCCGATTACATCATGGAAAACGGGGTGCAAAGGGTGGTCGGGGTGCTGTCGAAGGTGGTCAATCTAGAAGGCATCCGCAGTTGCTCACTGGCGGCCTGCGCCGAGTTCAATGATTTTGCCCGGGAGGTGGAAGCGAAAAACAAGGTGATTTACCAGACCTATGCCAGCTACCAGACCCGGGAAGCGACCTTCTATCCGTTTCAATATGCCTGGAAGATCCTCGATGCGCGGGAGGGGAACAACGACGGGCTGGTTTCGTACCGTTCCCAGCGCTGGACCGACCGCATCGTGGCCCGGGACGGTACCGTCAAGCCGGTGCGGCAGCATGATTTCCCGATGCGGTTCGATCACATCGACCAGATCGGCTGGTGGAATATGAACAAGGTGCTCAAGGCCGGCTGGTGGAACCTGAAGGCCCTGCACGTTAAAAATAAGCACGAGCAGATCATCAAGAATGTTTATCTCAAGATTGCCAATGAGGTTTGTTTTATACAGCAGGTCCGGGAGTGATCATCAGGTAATGAATAGAACGCGGATGACGCGGATTCTCGCGGATTTTTTTAAGATGCTTCGCATAGTGTTATCAAAGATTTACCGCAAAGGAGAAAAACTATTGCAAAGACCACAGAGTCTTACTATGTCTTTGTCTTTTAACTTAATCAGTAATCCGTGAAAATCCGCGTCATCCGCGTTCTATTAAACTTGAATTCTACAAAAAGACATCGCAGAGCCGGAAAGCCGCCCGGCCTTGCCCTCCGAGTTTAATTCCGCTTTATGATCATCAACGTCATATCGTCCGGATAGTTGGGCGATTTGGCGAAGAGCCGCACCTGGTTGATCAGCATCTTGCCCAACTCCCGCGGCGGGAGATGATAGTGGCGCTGCACGATCTCGCTTAGCCGGCGCTTCCCGAACTGCTCGTTGTTCTGGTTGACGATCTCGGTGATGCCGTCGGTGAACAGCAACAGGGTATCGCCCCGGCTTAGCTTGAGCTCCGACTGCTCATACTCGAAGGAATCGACAATCCCGATCGGCAGCCCGCCGGATTTGAGCTTGGAAACGGTGCCGTCTTTCTTCACCAGCAGCGGGGGAATATGCCCGGCGTTAACGTATTTAAAGCGATGGGTATCGTGATTCAAATTCGCCCAGAAGAAGGTTGCGAACATATCGGATGCGGTGTAGAGATAAAAATGGTTGTTGATCTTCTTTACGATCTCCTTGCAGGAGTTGATCTCACTGGCATGAGCGTGCAGGGAGGCGTGCAGATTGGCGGTCAGCAGCGCCGCCGGCACCCCCTTGCCGGAAACATCCGCCAGTACCATCGACATGGTGCGGGGGAAGGGGAAAAAGTCGTAGTAATCCCCCCCGACATATTTTGAGGGCTGGTTAAAGGCGAACATCTCATATCCCGGGAGCTGGGGCAATTTGCCGGGCAGCAATTGACGCTGGATATCCACCGCCCGGGTAATCTCACTTTCCAAGCGCTTGCATTCTTCCGCCTGGTTCCACAGCAGATTGTTTTGGATCGCAATCGCAATCAGATCGGCGATGATCATCAGGCACTGGGTATCTTTCTGGTCGAACGGCCCACGCTGTTTGTTGATCACCTGCAGGCAGCCGCTGATCTTGCCGCTGCGGTTGCAGATCGGCACGATCAGGAAAGAGCGGATCGGCACCTGGCCGAGTTTGGCGATCTGGGTCTGGTACTGCGGATGGTTGTAGGCGTCGGCGACATTGACCACCTTGCCGTGCTCAATCACATAATCGGCAATGCTGTTGCCCACCGGCTGGCGGATCTGGCGCAGCCGCCCATCCCACAGGAAGTGCGGCCAGAGCTCCTTGCGCCGTTCGTTGAGCAGGTAGAATACCGAGAAATCCGCATCCAGAATGCGATTGGTCTCATTCAGGATAACGGTCAACTGCTGTTCCAGCTTGTGGCGGGAATTGAGCACCTTGGTCAGCCCCAGCACCGTGGCCATCTGGCGGGTGAGGTGTTGGGAGTGGTGTACCCGGGCTGCCAGCATGTCCCGGTCGCTCTGGTATGGCTCCGGCTGTAGAGAACGTTGAAACATAAGCGGTCACACATCCTGTCGGTTAAATGGTTCGATTATCATCCCGGCGTCAGTGCCGGTTACTTTTAGAGAGCCGGGAAGGAGGGGATTTTTCTCAGGAAAAATGAAGTTTTTTTTGGGATGAAAGGGGGGAGAATGGCATGCGGATGAAGGATAAAGGATGAAGGATAAAGGATGAAGGATAAAGGATGAAGGATGAAGGATGAAGGATGAAGGATAAAGGATGAAGGATGAAGGATGAAGGATGAAGGATGATGCGGGAAGAAAGTAGTGTAAATATACCGCCACCCTGATAGAATTATAAAAACGTATGTGTATCTTTTAAACTTTATCCTTTATCCTTCATCCTTTATCCTTCTGGCGATCACACCGCCTGCCGTTCCTGATATCGTTCAAAGCGGCGCGCTTCCAGCATCGGCCGGACGGCTTTTTCTGGTGTTCCGTTCAGGGGCAGGCGCACGAAGAAGGTGCTGCCGAGATACTGGCCTTCGCTCTCCGCCCAGATGTCGCCCAGATGGGCTTTGACGATGCTTCGGCACAGGGAGAGACCCAACCCGGCGCCGCCGCCCAGGAATTCGTATTTGCTGCTGTGGTGATTGCGGGCATCGCTCAGTTGGTAGAAATCCTTGAAGATATTCTCAAGCTCGCCGTCCGGGATGCCGATGCCGTTGTCGCGAACGGCAATCAGCACCTGCCCGTCTGTCTCCCGGGCGCAGATGCGGATATGCCCGCCATCCGGGGTATATTTGATAGCATTGCTCAGGAGGTTGTCGAATACCTGAAGGAGATGCTCCGCCGTGCCGGCAAGGTTAAGGCCGGCCTGGCAGTCGACTTCCAGGGTGATGTTGCGCCGCGCCGCCGCTTCGGTGGTTTCACAGACGGTGCGCCGCAGCAGCCCGGCCAGGTCGATCCGCTTCAGCCCGGGGGAAGGCGGTGCCTGCTCGTAGCGCAGGATGGTGAAACATTTTTCCAGCAGCTCGTTCATCCGCCGGGCGCCGCCCAGGGCGTTGGTGATGAACTTCAGTTGGGTGGTGTCGAGGCCGTGTTGGCGGCTGGCCAGCAAGTCCAGCGAGGCGGTGATGATGCTCGCCGGGGTGCGCAACTCGTGATTGGCGATCATCATAAATTGCTTTTTCAGCTCCGCAAAATTTTCCGATTCCCTCCCCAGGTCGCGGATGTGGTGAATCTTCTCACTCAGTTCCCGGGCCAGCCGCTGTTTTTCGTTTTGCAGGTGTAAATGGGTCAGGGTATTTTCCAGGGTGATCATAAATGCTTCCCGATCCCACGGCTTGGCAATGTAGTGGTGGATCAGTCCCTGGCGGTGTGCCTCACGGATGGCCACCCCATCCGGCAGGCCGGTAGTGATGATGCGGATCGCCGCCGGCGCAATGGTGCGCGCCAGGCCGAGCAATTCCAGACCGGTCATCTCCGGCATGTGATGGTCGCTGATGATGATGTCGGCGGGATGCTCCCGCAGCATCAGGAGGGCCTTGCGGGGATCGCTGGTCTCGCGCACCTCATAGCAAGCTTCCCGCTCCAGGCTCTTGCGCAGCAGCAACAGTTGATGCGGCTCGTCGTCTACGATTAAAACTGTATACTTTCTCATGCCCACTCCTTTTCCCTAATGGATAAGGTCCTTCTTATTGCCTATTTGTCTGAATAGAGCGGGTGGAGAGGGGATTTCTCTCAGGAAAAAAATAAATCGCTCATACTGAGCACTGTGTAAAATCTTATTGTATGGGGCAAAGGGCATGGTGCATGGCGCCGTAATGTGCAAGCGCAGGTTCCGACACCGGCACGATAATACACCATGCCCCATGCGCCTTGCCCCATGCAAAAGTTCTCCGGCTGTAAACCCCATCCGTGTTTATCCGGTTCATCCGTGGCAAAAAAACATTCGTGATCATTCGCGTATATTCGTGGCTAAATCAATTCCGGCGCGGCACGCTTCAAATACTCCCCCTGCCCGGCGCGCCCGCAATAGCGCCCCTGCTCGACGATCACCTGTCCACGGGAGATCACCGTCTCCGCCATCCCCTGCACCGTGATGCCCTCGTAGGCGTTGTAATCGACATTCATGTGATGGGTGGCGGGATTGTCTACGCTGATGGTTTCTGTGCGCTGCGGGTCCCAGATCACCAGATCGGCATCGCTGCCCACCGCTATCGTGCCCTTGCGCGGGAAGAGGCCAAAAAGTTTCGCCGCGGCGGTGGAGGTGATCTCCACGAAGCGGTTGAGGGAGATTCGCCCTTCCACCACCCCGCCCTGATAGAGCAGGCTCATGCGGTTCTCCACCCCCGGTGCGCCGTTGGGGATGCGGGTAAAATCATCCTTACCAATTGTTTTTTGCCCTTCGAAGAAGAACGGGCAGTGGTCGGTGCCGGTGGTTTGCAGGTCGCCCATGCGCAGTCCCCGCCAGAGCTGTTCCTGGTGCCACTTCGGGCGCAGCACCGGGGTCATGACGTATTTGGCGCCCTCGAAACCGGGCAGATCGTAGCGGCTGTCATCAAGGAAGAGGTATTGCGGGCAGGTTTCCGCATAGGCGTGGGCGCCGCGATCGCGGGCGCGCACCACTTCTTCCAGCGCTTCGGCGCAGGAGAGGTGCACGATGTAGACCGGCGACCCGGCGCTTTCTCCCAGGGCGATGGTGCGGTGCACCGCTTCGGCCTCCAGGATTGCCGGCCGGGTGCGGGCGTGCCAGGCCGGGGCGCGTTTGCCCTCCGCCACCGCCCGCTTTACGATCTCATCGATAGCGATACCGTTTTCCGCGTGCATGGTGACGATGCCTCCCAACTCCCCGGCCCGGCGCATGGTGCGGAAGATCGCTCCGTCATCGCTGTAGAGCACTCCGGGATAGGCCATGAACATCTTGAAGGAGGTGATGCCCTCTTTGTGGAAGAGCCGGTCGAGCTCCTCCAGGCGCGCCGCGGGCATATCGGTGACGATCATATGAAACCCATAATCAATAGCGCATTTGCCCTCCGCTTTGCGATGCCAGATCTCCAGCGCTTCGAAAGTGGAGCTCCCGATCGCCTGGGTAGCGAAGTCGATCACCGTGGTGGTGCCGCCCAGGGCTGCCGCGCGGGTGCCGCTCTCGAAATCGTCCGCGGAAACGATCCCCTCCTTGCCGAAGGGCAGGTCGAAGTGGGTGTGGGGATCGATCCCTCCCGGGATCACCAGGCGCCCGCCGGCATCGATCTCCCGGTCCGCCTCCATCGGCAGCTCTGTTCCGATAATGGTGATGGTATCGGCGGCGATATAGATATCGGCCACATAATCATCCACTGCGCTAACGATGCGGCCGTTGCGGATCAGCAGGGACATGGCACCTCCTTTGGGTTTGTGGGTCTGGTAGAAATATGAGAAGGGGGGAGTGGGGATGCAATGGTTTTTTGGATATGAGGAAGGTGGCATTGTTGCTTTGTAAGCGTCACCTTTGATCTGCCACAGAGACACAGAGCGCACAGAGAAAACGAATGCCTGACAATTGCCAATAGATAACCGGCAACTGACAATTAACAATATTCTGTGTTCTCTGTGGCGAAGCAACGGTTACGGAAAGTAAAAAGGGGAAGTGCGCTCCTCCTAAAAAGGCACTTCCCCTTCGAGGTGATGGTGGCTTCATAGCTGCATTTCATCAAGGAAGTACATTTCAAAGCCAAACATCAATTCCACAACTACTAGGAAAAGTATCTCGATGGCCCGTAGTCCGGGCCATCGAGATACCAGTTACTTCATGAGGATGATCTTCTGCGTCTTGACCTGATGGTTCCAGTTGACCGTCACATAATACACCCCGCTGGATTGGCGGATGGCATTCCATTGATACTCATGGCTGCCGGCGGGCATCACATCGTCTACCAGCGTCGCGACCAATTGGCCGATGGCGTTGTAGACCGCCACGGTCACTTTACCTTCCCGGGGCAGTTGGTAGCGGATGTGAGTCGAGGGGTTGAAGGGATTGGGATAGTTGGGCAGCACCGCGAAGCTGGCTGGGAGGTTGCCGGCAGCGCCGGTTTCCAGCAGATCATCGGCATTGCCCCGCTCCTTGCTGAAGGCGGTATAATCGGATTGCTTTACCCACACTGCATAGCCGCGAGAGGGCGCGGAAACCCACACCCGGCCGTCGCTGTAGACCTGGGTGGTCTGGTTGGGATCGAAGGCGTTCACCAGGGTGGTGTTGGTCCAGTTGGAGAAGCCGCTGGGGGAGCTGTCGACCCACAAGCCTTTGGTCTGGGAATCGTGATTGTTGATCACCACGATGGCGCCGTCGCGGGTGCCGTTGCCCTGGCGGCGGGCGGCGTAGACGTGGTAGGTGTCGCCGGAAGGCCAGGGATTGCCCACCTCGCTGAGCACTGCCAGGCTGCCGCCAAGGTAATTCTTGCGCACAAAGATCAGCTTGTTGATGTCGGTCTGCAGGCTGGCCGGAGCGGTGGTGGTGTAGCTGCTGTTATGGGCATCCACCTGGGTCACCCCGTAGTAGTGGGGATAGAACAC
This sequence comes from Calditrichia bacterium, assembly GCA_020635015.1. Lineage (GTDB taxonomy): Bacteria > Calditrichota > Calditrichia > RBG-13-44-9 > J075 > JACKAP01. The sequence continues at coordinate 146,230 of JACKAP010000009.1, forward strand.
GCAGGGGCGGCCTTCGTGAGTGATGGTATAGGCATAGGCCATCTTGTGGTCCTTGGTGACCCACTTGTCATGCTCTTTGCCGCTGTCGTGGTTGTCGACGAAAGTTACCACCGAGGTGCCGGGCAGGCTGTTGCCGGAATTATTGCGTACCATCCCGGCATGGTTCAGCCAGGCCATGTTGAAGCTGCTCTGGTTGCCGTTGGCCATGTCGGTCAAGGTAAACTTCAGCGGGAAGTCGAAACCGTCGACGTCCGCTCCGTTTGTCGCGACATTGTTGACCCAGTTTTTGATGCGGTAATCGGCCCCCCAGTATTCGCCCACGATGAAGCGCTGGCTGCCGGAGAGCAGGGGCAGGTTGTTCACCCATTCCGCCACAAACGATTCCTGGAAGCCGCGCACAAAGTCGAGGCGGAAGCCGTCGAAGCCGATCTGGTTGGCCATCCAATACCCCCAATCTTTCAGGCGGGTCTTCTCAGTGGTGCCGAAGGTGTTGATGTCATTGCCGAAAAACTTGGTGTTGGTGATGATCTCATCCGAACCCGGGAAGCCCAGCCAGTCGGTGCTGTTCACCGGGTGGAAGTTGGTGTAATTCCAGCTGTAGTTTGGTTCGCCGGTGCCGGTATGGGTCGGGTAGGTGACGCTGGTGTTGGTTTGGGCCTGCAGAGTGGAATTGGCCAGGTTGCTGCCGTTATACCACACCGCCGTGGGATAGTAGCCATTGGCTTGATCGGCCCAGGCCCATTCCCAGCCGTTGGAGGTGTCTTCCCGCCGGGCGATCAGGCGGATTTCGATATCGTGGGTGGAGGAAACCGACACTTTATATTCGTCGATGTCGCCACTATAATTCATGTGGCCGCGCACGGTCTGCCCGGAGCCGGGGAAGGTGTTGAAGGAGCCGCCGCCGTTGTTGTATTCCGATTCCCAGTTGGTGCCGCCGTTGGGCCCGGCGCCGGTCCAATCGATAGACACATCATAACCGCGCTGGGTGTAGCTGGCCCCCCAGTCGAGCAAGTAACCCTTGATCTGCACGTAATAATCGCCCGGAGCGGCGTTGGGGATCTTCCATACGATCTCGTTGGTGGGATAGGCCTGGTACTGCTGCCCGCTGCGGTAGGCCTCATCGAACACATACTGCTTCACCGCCGGATTGGATTCCGCATTGTCATCGCCGGTATAGATGTGGTTGAGCACGATATCGGCATAGACCTCGATCTTGGGGCTCTGGTGCATGGTCGAGATCATGCTCTCCAACTCGGAGCGGCTGCCGAAGCGGGTCTCGGTGGTGCCTTTCTGGTTGTAGTTGCCCAAATCGTAATGGTCGTATATTCCGTAGCCCATATCCCAGATGCCGAAATTGCCCTTGGAAGGGGCCGGCACCCAGATGCCGGTAAACCCGGCGCTCTTCATACCGGAGGCCTTGGCTGAGAGGGTATCCCACCAGCTTCCGTTCAAGTTTTGGTTGTCCACCGGAACGTCCCAGTAGAATGCCTGCATCATCACATCATTCTGGGCGTTGCTGAGGGTGCTGATGCCGAGCATCAAGACAATTACGCGAATCCAGGACTTCCAGGATGGTAAGAAAGAAAACATGGCTGACCTCCGGTTACTGTGGATGAATATTGACAAAACTATTCCGCACTGTAATCAAAATAGGAAAAATTGCATAATTATTCAACTCCCCGGATGCGGGGTTTTTGGGCGTGATATATTGCGATTGGAGGATGGGGACTACCCATTTGGGTAGGTGGAGGTTGTTGGTTGTTGGTTATTGGATGTTGGATGTTGGATGTTGGATGTTTTTTTGAATCGAAAATTATTTCTGAAAAAGTGCCAAATGTGTGAATTAATATATTAGATAATACAAGGTCTTAAATGAGTTATCACGAACTTCAGATATGGCGACTTGCGCAAAGTTTGACAACTGATATTCATAATATGACAATATACAATTTGCCGGGCTTCGAATTATATGAAGAAGGCAGCCAAATACGCCGTTCTGTTAAATCTGTTAGATCAAATATTGTTGAGGGCTATAGCAGACGTCGATATAAAAAGGATTTCATAAAATTTCTGGTATACGCGCTTGCATCCAATAATGAGACGATTGATCATTTGAATATCCTTTGGGAGACCAAGTCACTAAAAAATGAAAAATTATACCTCGATTTACGCAACCGATTAGAAATGTTGGGAAAAATGTTAAATCGTTTTTTGCAATCAGTTGATGCCAATCATCGATATTAGCATTTCATCCAACATCCAACATCCAACATCCAACACCAATTCACACCAACCGTCTCCGAATCGCCTTCGCCACCGCTTCGGATTTGGAGTGCACGTGCAGTTTTTTGTAGATATTGCGGAAATGGAAGCGCACCGTCTCCACGCTGACGCAGAGGGCGTCGGCAATGGCGCGGGAGCTATCTCCCTCCACCAGGCGGCGCAACACCTCGATCTCGCGCGGGGTGAGGTCATCGTCGCCTGAAGGCTCCGGGCCGGTGGCAAGCTTGCTCTGCTGGAAGAAGTCCACCACCTTGCGGGCAATGTGTGAGCTCATCGGCGCTCCTCCCTCGCAGGCGTCGCGGATCGCTTCCAGCAACTGGGCCGGCGGGGTCTTCTTGACCAGGTAGCCGGAAGCGCCGGCGCAGAGGGCTTCAAAGATCATCTCGTTCTCCTCGTAGATCGTCAGCACCAGGATGGTGTAATCCGGGGAGATATCCTTAATGCGCTTGATGCCCTCGATCCCGGACATGCCCGGCAGATCGATATCCATCAGGATGATGTCGGGAGAGAGCGCTTCGATGTCTTCCAGCATCGATTCGCAGTCGCGGTAGGCTCCGACGCACTGGTAGCCTTCGGTGCCGTCGATCAGCATTTCCAATCCATGGCGGATCATATCGCGGTCCTCAACGATCATCACGTTCATATATACTCCTTGTCTCAACAGACGCAGGAAAAGTTGTTGAAGTTTTTAAACAGCGGTTGGTTGTTGGTTATTGGCTTTTAGTTCAAAACCAACGACTAACGACCAACAGCCAAAGACCAATAACCAAAGACCAATAACCAATAACCAATAACCAAAGACCAATAACAATAGGCAAACTGAAAAACATTTTTAAACCGTCCCTTCAGCGCATATTGCCGCTGAACCGCAGCACCGTGCCGCCCCCCGGCCGGGTCTCGATGAGCAGCTCGCCGCCGATCTTGCGGGCGCGGGCCTGCATATTGCTGAGGCCGTTGCCTTCGCGGCGGGTCTCGGATTCGAATCCCCGACCGTTATCGCGCAGTTCCATCTCCAGACGGCGGCCCTGCACCCGGGCATTGAGCAGGATCTCACTGCCGCCGCTGTGGGTGATGGCGTTGTTGATCCCTTCCTTGAAGATCAGGTAGAGGTGCTGGCGGTGCTCCATCGAGAGCGAGACCTTCTCCAGCGACTTCAAGTTCTCCGAGCGAAAGGAAATGTCGGTGCCGGTAAGCATCTCGGCGTAGTTGTCCTTCAGGCGTAGGATCAGGTCGTAGAGTGAGTCGCGCTTGGGATTGACCAGCCAGACGATGTCACTCATGCGGTCCACCAGTTCCCGGGCGGTCCTGCTGATGCGCTGAATGTTTTTCTTCAACTCCCGGCGTTCCTCGCGCAGTTGATAGGCGATCACCTCGCTGAGGATGGCGATCTCGGTGAGGCTGGAACCGATGTCGTCATGCAGATCCGCCGCCAGCCTGGTGCGCAGCCGCTCCACTGCCAGCAACTGGCGAACGTAGGCGGTCACGATCATCACCACCGCCCCGACCAATACAGTGCCGGTGAGCAGCAGGAACCACCAGGTCTTCCAGAACGGCGGCAGGATGTGCAGGGATACTTCGGCGGCATGGGCGCTCCAGATCCCGTCGTTGTTGCTGCCTTTTACCCGGAAAACGTAGCTGCCCGGGTTGAGGTTGGTGTAGGTGGCAAAGTTGCGCCGCCCGGAGAAGATCCAGCCGTTGTCGAAGCCTTCCATCCGGTAGGTGTATTGATTTTTTTCCGGGATGGCATAATCCAGCACAGCGAATTCGAAAGAAAAGACGTTTTGATTATGGGTGAGTACGATTTCCTCGCTGCTGCCGATCGCCCGGGTGAGGGGGGAGCCGGGCTGTTTGACCGGCATCGATTCGTTGAAGATCTGGAAGTCGGTGAGATAAATCGGCGGAATATAGCGCTCTCCGCCGAGGTCGCGGGGATCAAATCCGACAAACCCTTCCCGGCCGCCGAAGAAGATCTCGCCGTTGATCCGGCTGCGGTGGGCGGCGCCCCAGAAGAAGCGGGTCATCGCCAGCCCGTCGCGCTCGTCGTAATTGCTGAAGGTGCGAGTGGCGCGGTTGAATTTGGAGATGCCGTAATTGCTGCTCAGCCAGAGATTGCCGGTTTCGTCGCCGAGGATGCCGTAGATGACGTCATCGGGTAAGCCGTCATTTTCGCTGTAGTGGGTGATCTTTACCTCGCCGGATGTTCCGTCGATGAGGAGCAGGCGGTTGAGCCCGCCGCCGTGGGTGCCCACCCAGAGAATCTGCCGGGTGCTATCCGGATCTTCGAAAAGGGCAATGACCCGGTTGTCGCTCAGGCTGTTGGGATTTGCCGGGTCGTGCAGATAGCGGATAAATTTCGCCTGGCTGCCGGAGGCAAAATCACCGGCCGTGCTGAGGTCCAGGCGGTTGAGGCCGTTCCAGGTGCCCACCCAGAGCTGACGGCGGCGGTCGATCAGGATGCCGTTGGATTGAATGGTGTTGTCGCTGAGACTGGCCGGGTCGCCGGGATCATGGGTAAAATGGTGAAAGCGCCCACGGTCGCGGTCAAAGTAATCCAGCCCCCGGTCAGTGCCGATCCACAGGCCGGCCCCGGCGTCCGACGTGACGGGTGCCTGGTAGATCGCCTGGATGACGTCGCTGCCGGGGGTGGCAGGATCCTGCGGATCGTGGCGGAAATGGGTAAATATTGCCCCGCCCGGCTGTTCGGCTTCCGGATGCAGGCGATTCAGTCCACCCCCCCAGGTGCCGATCCATAAATCGCCGCGTTCATCCTCCAGCAGGGAAAGAATATTGTTGCTGCTGATGCTTCCCGGCCATTCCGGATGATGAATATGGCGTTCGCTGACGGCATTTGCCGGGGTGTAGCGCACCAGTCCGGCTCCGAGGGTGCCCAGCCAGAGATGCTCCCGACCATTCCGGCGGCTGTGCAGGATGGCCCGGATAGTGTACTCCTCCGGATCATCCAATCCCAGTTGTCGATGTCCCAGAAAATGGAAACGGTTTTTCTTATGGTCGTACTTGTTGATGCCCCCGTTTTCCACTCCGATCCAGACAATCCCGGAACGATCCTGAAAAAGCGAGAGGATGTTATTGGTTCTCAGTCCCCGGGGATCGGTCGCATTCTGCTGCAGGATGGTGACCTGGCCCCGGGAAGGAGTGAAGATTTTCAGACCGTCGAGGGTGCCGATCCACAGGGTTTCCTCCGCCTCGTTCTCCGGCAGGTCCGGCATGATGATAGCGGTGATAATATCCTGGGCCAGCGCCGGCGCCTTGTGCAGGAGCACCCGGCCGCTGTGCGGATCATAGCGGTGCAGTCCGCGATCGGTGCCGATCCACAGTTCCCCGCCCGGAGTTTCCAGTAGCGAGGTGATAGTGTTGTTGGCCAGGCCCGCCGGATCGGCTTGATGGTGCGTATAGTGTATCCAGCGTCCGCTGGCCTGGGCCAGGCGGTAGAGCCCCTCCCGGTTGGTGCCGATCCAGAAATCGCCCTGGCGGTCTTCCAGCATTACCCGCACGTGGCGGTTGGCCAGGGGCGACGGTTGGCCGGAACGGTCGTGAAACGCCCGGAAGCGTCCGCTGGCCGGATCAAACCGTCGTAGCCCACTACCGCCGGTGCCGATCCAGAGGTTGCCGCTGCGGTCCTGATAAATGCAGGAAACCGCATCCGATCCCAGTGCTGCACTGTCTTCCGGAGTGTGGCGAAAGTGGATGAAGCGCTCGGTTTCATGATCGAAGCGGTTCAAACCTCCCCCGTTGGTGCCGATCCAGAGTCGACCCTGGCGGTCTTCGAAAATGGTAGAGATCATGTTATGGGAGATCGACTGCGGATCGCGCCAGTCGTGGGTGAAGCCGGTAAAACGATAGCCGTCGAAGCGGTAGAGGCCGTCTTCGGTGCCGAACCACATGAACCCTCGCCGGTCCTGGAAGATGCAGAAAACGGTATTCTGCGACACCCCTTCGTTGATGGAAAGATGCTCCAGGGGGTAGTCCCGAGGCGCGGCTTGCAGAGCCCGGATGCAGTACAGCAAGGGGACCAGGAGACGCAGTATACGGCGAAAAAAACGTCCCGGGGAAGTACGGGTATGAAAAGATGATATTCGTAGAGATAAAATCATTTATTATTTTATATGGGTTTATATGATGATGGGGCGATAGGTTCAGGGTCTCCTTGGAGCAAGTCCGTTTTTCCCCATTAACCCATCCACCCATTAACCCATCCACGATGACATCAATTCAACAATAAACATCGCGCAGTACTGAATTACCAATTTCCCAACGGTCCGCCATACGCCCCCTGGTCGTTGCGGGTGCCGTCGGGGTCGTTGTACGCCGGGCCGGGGTTGCCGCGGTTGCGGGCGGGAGAGAGAATTTGCAGGTGATAATCGGTTTCGGAAATGAATAACGGGTCGTCGGATGCGCTGATATCCAGGAAATTGTATTGCAGGGTCACTATGCCGGAATCGCCGAAAGCCACCCAGTGGTTCCCACCGGAGAAGGCGCTGTTGCGGAAGAAAATATTATTCTGAATATCCGCCAGCACCGAGGTCAGATAGTAGATGCCGCCGCCGCTGTTCTCGGAAAAATTATCGACAAAGGTATTGTTGATCAGCTCAGTGGTGGATTCGAACCCAAACAGCCCGCCGCCGAACACTACGGCGCGATTGTCATGGATCAAGTTGTTGTGCAGCACCAGGTCGGCGTTGATCACTGCCAGCCCGCCCCCAAAATCGACCTGGTTGTAGCGGATGATGCAGTTGGTAATCTCCGCCGCGGCATTATTGATCTCGATCGCGCCGTAACCTTCCGAGGCGGGCGTAACCCACAATACATCTTCGACGATGCAGTGGGAGAGCACCGCCAGGCCGGTGGCATTGCGGATATGGATGCCCTGCCAGTGACTACTGCTTGCCTCGAAGCGCACCGGTTTGGCAGCGCTGCCGGAGGCGCTCAACCGGCCCTTCACTGTCAACCGGGTCTGATCCGCAAACTGCAGCCATACCCCCGGTTCCAGGGTGAGCGATTTCAGGGAATCGACCCGGATATCGCCGGTGACGATATAAGCCTGTCCGGCGTCGCTGAGGGTGCCTTCCAGGCTGCCGGAGAGTTCCAGCGAAGATCCACCGCCGTTGCCGCCGTCATCATCGGGTTCGACGGTGCTGCGTTCGATACAGGAAAACAGCACCGTCAGGGCCAAAAACATTACCAAGATCAGTCTCAAATATACTCCAGAAGGATTAGATCGGGTCAAAGGGGGAAACGATTTTTGCGCATACTTACCGGCTTATCAAGGATCTCTTTTAGTAGAATTGCCTTGCGCAGGTCGGATTTGCCGCTGATCAGGCTTCCCGAGCGCAGCGGGGCGGCCTTCTTGCCGGTCGGCAGGCTGCTCATGGTGATGGCCTGGGTGCCGGCGCGCTGTTTGCCGGTTTGTGGCACTTTCATGCGCTCGATCGGCTTACGCGCTTCCCAGGCCTGCGCCTCGCTGGAGAGCTCCGATACTGCCGGCGCGGCTTCCTCCGGTTCCTCCGGGGTATCATCGTAAGATATGTCCTGATATGACACTTCCTCCGGTGCCGGTGTGGGCGGGGACGGAGGGATTTTCTCCAATCCGAGCAATTCGCGCAGAAACGGGGGGATATCCGGCTCTGCCGCGGCGGGTGCCGGCTGGGGCTGCCGGGCGGGAGATTCCCGCCCGGGCTCGGCTTCCTGCGGCGGTGCGCCTTGCGGTCGGGGCTTCATCGGCGGCCGTTTGGGAGATGCCGCCTCCCGCACTTTGCGCATAATCGCGTTAAAGAATGAATAAATCAGATAAATAATAATCAGACCAATGATTTGTTCCATTACTTACTCTCTTCCGGCTTGTCTTCCCCGCCGCCTTCCCGAGACAGGCTCTGGCGCATCGAGGTGTCGGCCTGGATGTTGCGCAGGTTGTAGTAATCGAACACCCCCAGTTTGCCCTCTTTGAAGGCCTCGGAAATTGCCAGCGGGATCTCCGATTCCGCCTCCACTACCTTGGCGCGCATTTCCTGGGTCTTGGCGTGCATTTCCTGCTCCTGGGCCACTGCCATGGCGCGGCGGGTTTCCGCTTTAGCCTGGGCCACTTTCAGGTCAGCTTCCGCCTGATCGGCCTGCAGGTGGGCGCCGATATTCTTGCCCACATCCACATCGGCGATGTCGATGGAGAGGATCTCGAAGGCAGTGCCGGAATCCAGACCGCGGCTGAGCACTTTTTTGGAGATCTGATCGGGATTTTCCAGCACGATCTTGTAGGAGTCGGCCGAACCGATCGCGGAGACGATCCCTTCCCCGACCCGGGCGATGATGGTTTCTTCCACTGCGCCCCCGACCAGCCGTTCGATGTTGGCGCGCACCGTCACCCGGGCGCGAGCGTGGAGCTGGATCCCGTCTTTTGCTACGGCGGAGATCTTGCCCTGGGCCGGGCAGTCGATCACCTTGGGATTGACGCTGGTCTGCACCGCATCCAGCACGTTCCGCCCGGCAAGGTCGATGGCGGTGGCTCGCTGGAAGGTGAGGGGAATGCCCGCCTTGTCGGCGGCGATCATTGCCAGCACTACCCGTCCTACGTTACCGCCGGCCAGGTAGTGGGTCTCCAACTGGTTGGTGTTGATGTCCAGCCCGGCCTTGCGGGCGTTGATCAGGGCATTGACGATCAGTGCCGGAGAAATTTTCCGCAGGCGCATCCCGATCAGGCTGACCAGGCTGACCCGCACCCGCGACGCCAGGGCGGTGACCCACAGCTGGATCGGTATGAAATAAAAGAACATAAAAATAAAGATGATCAGTAAAAAAATCCCGAAAATACCAAAAATATCCATCGCGCCTCCTAAAGAATGGTAGATGTGTATGGTGTCAAAAATGCTGTTTTCAAGCACACTCTGGTGCCACGCTCCGCGTGGCGCCGGTTTTTTCGACGCTCTGCGTCGTAACGGGTCATTTTATATTTTAGCTGAACTGACGCAGAGCGTCAGTATGCGCATTCGACGCTGAGCGTAGAACGAGAACTAAACCTCCTTGCTTTTCGCTCTACGCGCCTCGCGGGGCAAAGCCCCATCGCTCTCCGCTTTCCGCCCTCAGCTCTCAGCCCTCCGCTATCACCCCGCCGCGCTGTCGCGCCGGTGCGACCTGGCCTTCTCCTCGCGCACGATCAGGCGATAGCCTTCCACCCGCACAATCTTGATCGGCTGCTCTGCTTCGATGAATTCGCCTTCGGTGACCACATCGAGACGTTTGTCATCGAAGATGCCCACCCCGGACGGGCGCAGCGGGGTATGGGCCACCCCGATTTTGCCGACATAGCTGCTGTAGTCGTCGCTGGAGACGTAGCCTTTGTCGCGGGTGAATTCCGAGCCCAGGCTGAGCCGGCGCCAGATGCTGGTGCGGGGGAAGAACCGCGCCAACACCATTGCCCCCAGTATGGTACCCAGCAGCGCCCCTCCCAGGCGATAGGCCGCTCCGGCCAGTTCCGGCATGGTAACGTTCTCCAGGGCGCCGACCATGCTGAGGTAAAGCCCGCCGACAATGCAGGCAATCCCGGCAATGCCCGCCACTCCGAAGCCGGGGATGACGAATATCTCCACCAGCAGCAGTCCTACTCCCACAAAAAAGAGGATGATTTCGATGGAACTGGCCAGGTTGATGATGTAGTGGCTGCCGAAGAACAGCGCCAAACAGATCAGCCCCAGGGTGCCGGGTACCCCCCAGCCGGGCGATTTAATCTCGAAGAACAGGCCGATCAGCCCCAGCGACATCAGGGCGGAACTGACGACCGGGTCGGTGAGAAAGCGCACCAGCTTTTCCGCCCAGGTAATTTCGGTATAGACCAGCTTCTCTTCGCTCAGCTTCAGGCTGTCGATGAACGCTTCCAGGGTGGGGGCGAGGTAGTCGGCCATCTTCCACTTCAGGGCGTCTTCCGCGGTGAGGGTGATCAGCTTGCCTTTTTCGGAGAGGCCTTCCACCACCACATCCTCATCGACCATTCCTTCGGCGATCAGGCGGTCGCGCCCGTTGCGCTCGGCGGTGGCCCCCATCTCGGAGCGGAAGTAGGAGATGTATTTCTCCGAGGCCTTGTTGCCGCCCTGGTCGACCACCGTCGCCGCGCCGATGGAACTGCCCGGGGTCATGCCGATCTCCTTGCAGGAGAGGCTGATCAGCGCCCCGGCGCTGATGGCGCGCTTGTTGACGTAGGCCAGGGTGCGTAGTTTGGTGTTGAGCAGCAGGTCCTTGATCTGGGTGGCGGCATCCACCCGCCCGCCAAACGTATTGACCTCTAACAGGATGGCGGTGGCATTGGCCGCCTCCGCTTCTTCGATCACCCGCTCGATGTAGGGGGGAAGCCCCATGTCGATGGTGCCGGAAATGTCGATATGGTAAATTTGGGAAAAACCGCTCTGGAACAGCAGGAGCGCGGTGATCATGGTTAGTCTGAGGGTCGCTCGCATCATGGTGTTGCTCCTTTTGGGTTGAAAAAATATATTCATTTCCGGGGTGAATAACAATCACTTTCGCAGGCAATAGAGATTACGCGATATTGGATTGTTTTTTACATCTTGGTACTGTACTTTCGCAAAATCTTATTATGTTAGGATCGATTGAAGCATATAAACATAATTGCCACAGAGACACAGAGCACACAGAGAACTGACAACTAACTCTGTGATCTCTGTGTCTCTGTGGCGGAAGTTAACAAGTCGACTTTTACCAATCCCTGGCGAAGCATAACCGGGCAAGGAACCTCCATGCAAGCACTGCAAATCGAGCATATCTCCAAATCGTTCAACCACTTCAAGGCGGTGGATGATGTTTCCTTCTCCCTGGACGAGGGCAAGATGTTTGCTCTGCTGGGACCGAACGGGGCCGGGAAGACCACCACCATGCGCATGATCATGAACATCATCGTGCCCGACGCCGGATCGATCCGCATCTTCGGGGAGCCGTTCCGGGAGTCGCACAAGAACCTGCTCGGCTACCTCCCGGAAGAGCGGGGGCTCTATCCCAAGATGAAGGTGCTGGATCACCTGCAGTTCCTGGGCGAGATGAAAGGCCTGAGCGGCGCCGAAGCGAAGAAGCTGGCCCGGGAATGGCTGGAGCGCTTCGACCTGGCAGAACGCGCTCAGAAGAAGGTGATGGAGCTCTCCAAGGGCCTGCAGCAGAAGGTGCAGTTCATCGGCACCATGCTCCATTCTCCCCGGCTGCTGATTGTCGACGAACCCTTCTCCGGCCTCGATCCGGTCAATACCAAGTTCATGAAGGACGTGCTGCTGGAGATGAAAAAGGAGGGCAAGACCATCATCCTCTCCACCCACATGATGGAGCAGGCGGAGAAGCTCTGCGACGAGATCTGCCTGATCAACAAGGGGAAAGCGGTGCTGCAAGGCAATCTTGATGAAATCAAGCAGGCATACAGCCAGAACAGCGTAACGGTGGAATACCGTGGTAACGCTGCAGCAGTGCAGAACCTGCCGCTGGTGGAATCGCTGAACGACTACGGCAATTACATGGAGATCCGCCTCCGCGACGGCGCCCGTCCCGGCGAGCTGTTCCGGCTGCTGGCGGAGAGCGAACTGGAGATCCAGCGCTTTGAAGCCGCGAAGACCTCGCTGAATGAAATATTTATACAGGCGGTTAAAGACTGATGAATGGTAAATGCTCAATGGTAAATGGTAAATGCTCAATGGATGTTGTTACAAACGGATGCCACAGAGACACAGAGTTCACAGAGAACTGACAACTGACTACCGACAACTGAAAAAAATCTCTGTGCCCTCTGTGCCTCTGTGGCAACAAAATTAGGGAAACCCGAACCATGCGCAAAACCCTCAAACTGATCAAACGCGAATTCATCTCCAAGGTCTTCAGCAAGGGCTTTGTGATCAGCACCGTCCTGGGGCCGATCATCATCATGGGCTTTTATTACATCCCGGCCTATTTCCGCAGTCACGACGAGGCGCGGCCGCAGGTGATCCAGATCGTCGATTATAGTGGCGTGGTGGGGGAGCGTTTGCCCGATCTGTTTGACGATAAGCTGGAGAACGGCCAGCCGCGCTTTGTGCTCAGCCCGGTGGCGGTGGCGGCCTATGAGAATGACCCGGAGACTTTCCACCAGTCGATCGAAGACGGCATCGGCGACGTGCTGTTGATCCTGCCGGAAGATATTCTGGAGCACGGGACCGCCACTTACATGGCTACCTCGGTAACCCAGTTCGACCTGATCCGCCTGGTGCGCCAGCGCATCGGCGCGGCGGTAAACCAGTTGCGCCTGCAAAACGCCGGGCTCGATCCCCAACAGGTGCGGCAACTGACCATGCCGGTGGGATTAAAAACCGTGAAGATCTCCTCTGGAGAGGCGGAAGAAAAGGGCTTCGAATCAGAATGGCCGGTGACCATCGTCTTCCTCACCATTCTCTATATGACCATCCTGATCTACGGCGCGGCGGTGATGCGCGGGGTGCTGGAGGAGAAGACCTCGCGCATCCTGGAGATCCTGCTCTCGTCCGGCAATGCCTTTCAACTGATGCTCGGCAAGCTGTTCGGGGTAGGCAGTGTGGGGCTGGTGCAGTATGTCGCCTGGGCGGTGATCGCCTACGGCTCGTTCTTTCTGGTCAATCAGTCTTCCCCGGAGATGATCAAATACGTCGATTTCTCCCCGGGCACCTTCTTTTATTTTGTGCTCTTTTTTCTGCTCGGCTATTTCCAGTTTTCCGCGCTTTACGCCGCGGTGGGGGCGATGTGCTCCAACCAGGAGGATGCCCAGGCCCTCTCCTCGCCGATCACCTTCCTGATCATCATTCCCTTCCTGATCACCGTCTCCCTGGACGCCAATTCCTCCCTGGCGCAGATCCTCTCCCTGCTGCCCTTCTTCGCCCCGATGCTGATGTTTATGCGGGTGCAGCTCTCCAATCCGGCGGGATGGGAAATCGCGCTCTCGGTGGGCATCAATGTGCTGGCGATCCTACTCTTCACCTGGCTGGCGGCCAAGATCTACCGGGTGGGCACCCTGATGTACGGCAAGCGGCCGTCATTGCGGGAAGTCGCACGCTGGCTGAAATATCAATGAATGGGATCCCTATCAGGCTGAAATAGAACGCGGATGATGCGGATTTACGCGGATTACCGATGATGTTAAAAGACAAAGACAGCATAAAACTCTGTGCCTTTGCATCAATATTATTGTCTTTTCGGTAAATCTTTGATAACACTACGCGAAGCATCTTAAAAAAAATCCGCAAAAATCCGCGTCATCCGCGTTCTATTTGACTTTTTACAACTCCACGACGTGATGTTTGTCCACCGCATCCGGCAGGGCTGCGTAAAGGCGGTCGACGAAATCCAGGCCGTATTTGATGCAGAAATAGACCATGCTTAACACCCGTTCCTGATAGTTCTGGTCCGGCAGGAGATTGGCGAGGATCTTCTCCAATTGCTGCACCTCGATTTTACTTTTTTCCTCCAGCGAGCGGGTGATGCGGCTGCTGAATTTTTGGAAATTGTTATCGATGCTCTGGCGGGTTTTCTCCAGGGGACTGAGCAGGGTGGGGTCGGCTGTTTCGATGATTTTTTGCAGCGCTTCCAGTGATTCGTCGATCTGCTTGCCGGTATTTTCCAATGCCCGGTAGAGGGTCTGGTCGCCGAAATTCTCCAGATAATATTGAATAAAATCCGGACGGTTGGCCAGCAGGGTGGGATAATCCAACGCGAACTTGCGGATGTTTTTCTGCAGCTTGCCCTCCACGATGGTCAGGCTATGCCGGGGATAGATCACCGGCATGGGAATCTCAAAATAGCGATAGAGCGCTCCCAACTGGGCAAAGTATGCAATTTCTCCCGGACCGGCGACATAAGCGGCGGTGGGGAGCAGGCTGTCCTGCATCAGCGGGCGCATCGCCACGTTGGGGAGCAGGCGGGCGGAGGTGGCGTTCAGGCGCTGGCGCAGTTCCGCCGCAGTGACATTCTGTACTTTATCAGGATAATTGAGCGCCAGCCTTCCGTCATCGCGATAATCGATGCGCACCCGCTGCCCGCTTTCATCCTGAAAGAACAGGAAGGTTTGCTGAGGCACCGGCTTGATCTGGGCCGGATAACCGGCCGCGGCCACCGCTTCGCTCTGGTCGCTGAAGCGGGCATACAATGCCGGCGCCTCATCCAGCGCCTGCTGAAAGCGAGGTACGCTCAACTGCAGCAGGGCGTCGTCGGTAGGATCAATCAGCACCAGGCCGTATGCACGGAAGCAGTCGTTCAACAACCCGGCGAAGGCCTCGGCATAGGAATGGGAGGCCTGGTAGCGGCCCAGGAAGCGGTCGAGCGCCGCCGCCTTGAATTCGGTATCAAAAAAATCCTCCTGCAGCTTTTGCCGCCACTGCCCGATTTCCCCGGAAATCCTGCGGGCGGCGATCGGCTTTAGTTGATCGTGGGCACCCTCCGGCAGGGAGAGGCGCTGCAGTTCGTTCTGTTTGTCGATATAATGGAGGTGATTGATCTCGGCAAAATCGCTGTCGTTCACTTCCAGCCAGAACACCGGAATGAAATGGTACTGAGGATAGCGCTGCTGCAGCGAGGCGGTCAGCTTGAGCACTGTCATCGTCTTGTAAAAGGTATAAAGCGGTCCTCCCAGCATCCCGGCCTGCTGACCGGTCACCACCGCCAGGGTGTTGGGATCGCTCAATTTAGCGATATTCGCCAGCGTCTCTGCGCTGGCTCCCCGGGCCCGGCTCTGCCGCTCCAGCGCCTCCTGAACCGCCTTGCGGGGCAGGGAAAACTTACTGCGTGCTGCCAGCACTTCCCGCCAGTCGTTGCGGAAATCCGTCGGGAAAAAAGAGCGTATATTGGGCGCATCGGTAAGGTAATCGCTGAGTAGAGACGTGGCAAACGGCAGGGGGAACGATTTAATATGCATGGGCTTCTCCGGATTTTGAAATGGTCATCTTAGACGCTTTGCCTATCCGGAAGTTACAACAAGGCGGGGGGAAAGTCCAGGGGTTTTATACTTCGGTGGATGGGTAAATGGGTAAATGGGTTAATGAGTTGATGGGGTTGCGAGGCATTCAAGGTCAGGTAGTTACCCATCAACCCATTAACCCATTAACCCATCAACCCATTAACATCATGTATCCCATCAAAAATCATAACTCAACAGCTTCTGATTATTCGGCTCCGAATTGATCTGTAATTCCTGCGCTGCATAGAGCCGGCCGTCGCGCATGAAGTTGAAGAAATGGATGCCCGGGGAAAGGTAAAGGTCCCGGGCGGGGGTGACGACCGGCTGCCAGTGACCGTCGATGATAATGCCGGCGCCGGGAGTGGCGGTGGCAATATGCAGGGTGTCGCGGGCCGCTTCCGGCTGGAGGTGGAAGGAGAGGGCGTGGGTCTGGCCGGGGATGATCCGGAGCAGCTCCGCCTGGGGAATGTTGCTGTAGCCGTTCTGGCACACCCGCACTTCATATACCCCGGCCGGCAGCGGGAAGGGGCCGCCGTTGGCTTTGAGACCGCTAAAGCGGTTGTCGATAAACACGTAGGCGGAATTAAGGTTGCTGCTGATATCCAGGTAGCCGATATCGCCGCCGGGGTCGAAAGTAAAGCGGAGTGGGGTAAGTTCACCTGCTTTTACCAGCACCCGCTGATAGTGCGGATTGGCCAGATAGCCCTCCTTTACCACAGTGATCACCCGGTAGCCTGCCGGCACCTCGATCACCGACTCCGGGCGGGCGGGCACCGCGATCCCGTCGACATAAATCGTGAACTTTGCCAGGTTGGCGCTGACGCTGATTTGGCCCAGCAAGCCGGCGCTTTTCAGGGTGAATTCCGCCCGTGCAGTGCCGTTGGCTTCCACCTGGATGCGCTGCATCGGGGGCCAGGCGGTGTAGCCATCTTTGTAGATCGCCAGGAAATGAGCCCCGGCCGGGAGATTGCGCAGGGTATCCGGCGTGAACAGCAGCCGCTTTTCGGTGCCGTCGAGATAGATGTGGGCCCCGGGCACATCGCTGGTTACGATGATGTTGCCATGATTCACCCGGGCAGGGCCGGGATTGTATCTCAGAAGGTAATAGAAAACGCCCAGTGCCACCGTCACCAGGGCGATGTTGAGGGCCCATTGCAGGATCTGGTTGCGCTGGCGGATTTTGCGCCGGCCGGAAGATTTTCGTTTGCTGCGCCGGCCGGCCCGCCTTTCCGCTTCCTCCGGCGTGACCCACTCAATGATGCCCTGGCGGTTTTTATGTTGCACATAGCCGCGTTCGCGGTAAAAGCGCTCTTCCTCTTCTTCGGCAATCTGCTGGCGCAGACGTTCTTCCAACTGCTGCTGACGGCCCTGATCTTCTTGATGCTGAACCGTGCTGCGCTGCTGCTCCCGCGCCTCCAAACTTGCACGGATCTGCTCCCGTAACTGCTGCTCTTCTTCCGGTGTTAAAGGCATTCCTACTTCTCTCCTGTGATGTTTGCTCACTACGTTCGCGATGTTTGTTCGCTGTCGCTCACGATATTTGCTCACTACGTTCGCGATGTTTGTTCGCTGTCGCTCACGATTTTTTTAAAACATCTTGCGCCTGATTCTATCTTGCCGCTTTTTCGCTCTTCGCGTCTTTCATTCCGCATTCCGCATTCCGACATCCGCACTCGCTACAACCACCCCTGCTCCTGATACCACTCCAGCGTCTGCGCCAATCCAGCTTCCAGACTGAGTTGGGTGGTAAATCCCAGCTCCCGCTTAATTTTCTCCGCGGACACAATCCAGTGGGCGGCGTTGACCTCGCGGATCTTTTGACGATTCAGGATGGTCGGCTTTCCGCTCAAGCGCCCCGCCAGTTCCATTGCCCCGGCAAAGAGATTCGCGACAGGGTAGGGGATCGCCAGGTTGAGCACTTGCTTTTCCATCAGTTTTTCCAATATCGCGATGACCTCCGACCAGTAGCAGGGAGTTTCGTTACAAATAAAATAAGTCTCCCCGGCCGATTTTTCATGCAGTGCCGCTTCGATGATGCCCCGGGCCAGATCGAAGACATGGATGATGCTGACATGAGGATCGCCGCTGCCGACTTTCAGGTTCACCCGGTTCTTGACGCTTTTGAATACCTCGAAGACGTCGGTGTCGCGCGGGCCGTAGACCGCCGGGGGGCGCAGGATGGTGACCGGCAGATCGGCCATATATTCCCGGGCCACCGCTTCTCCCTGCATTTTGCTGGTGCCATAATCGGTGATCGGCGCCATTTCGCAGGTTTCGTCCAGCAGGGTGCCCTGCGGAGAGGGACCAACCGCCGCCTGGCTGCCGACATAAACCACTTTTTTAACATCCGGATTCACCGTCTTGACGGTCTCCATCAGGTTGCGGGTCGCCTCCACATTGCCGGCATAAAAATCCTGGATGCTAAGCGCCTTGGTGACCCCGCCGATGTGAAGCACATAATCGGCCGACTTTATTCCATCTTGAAGACTTTTTGCATCCAGTAAAGAGCCGTAATGATATTGCACCGGCAGATCTTTCAGCCAGCGCAGGTTACTGGTTTTGCGCGCCAGGCAGATCACCTCGTCGCCCCGTTCTACCAACTGTTGCGCCACCCAACTCCCGACAAAACCGGTCGCTCCGGTCACAAAATATCGCATTTTCAAAATCCCGTTTTGGTTAATAATTGATATAAATTCCGCAAAATATATAGTGCACCCATCTGCAGTTGTGTTGGGAGCGATTCGCGGGAGATTGCCGCGCCGCAAATACGCGGCTCACAATGACGACACCTGCAGTCGGCGCAACATCACCCGCCGCTTTCGTGTACCAGCCAAATCGGGCAAGTTCTACTCCACCAAGAGAAACGCTGCGCTCAACCCCTCCATCTCAATCCTGAACCGCCCATTCTCCTCCCGCCATTTCCGGCCGCTCAGGAGATCTTTCAGCAAAGTGGCGTTGAGTTCATCGACCGTGAATTCTGCTGTGGCCGTTTCATCGGCAATATTCATGATATAAATGATGCGCTCGTCTTGAACACTTTTTTCATCAGCATAGATCAAGCCTTCCTCCCGGAGATTACGCCGGGCGCCTTTCCACAAAGCGGGATGGGCTTCGCGCAATTGCATCAGCTCGCGCAGGTAGGCCTGCAGCGACTGCTCCTCCTTGCTAAAACCATCGATCCGCCCGCTGGTGCGGGAGACGTGATCGTCGCAGCGCTGCACTTCCCAGCAGCGGTCGCTTACTTTAGCGGCAAAGCCGGGCACTTCTTCCCCGTATTCATCGCCGTAATAAATGGTCAGCGGTCCGCTGTTGGCGGCCATAAAGCTGAAGGCGCAGCGGTGGCGTTTCCAGTAATCCGGATGGTCTTTCCCCGGCAGCCCGGCCCGTTCGATCAGGTCGCCGAAGCGTACCAGGTCGTGATTGGTCAGCATCAGATTGGGAATGGCGTGGGGGGGATACTGCGCGTGGGTGCGGTAACCTTCCTCCAGGGTGGCGGCATCGGGGCGGCGCATGCCGCTTTCTTCCGCCGCCAGAGTTTGCACCAGCCGGTAGCGCAGGGGAAAATCGAACGCGGAATACAGTGCCGGCGTCTCAGCGCTGCCGTAAGCCTGAGGTGATATCGCCTGCTCGCCGTCCCAGATCTCCGCCACCATATAGCCCAATACCCCCCACAATTCCCCGGCGGCGCGCCGTTCCCGGCACGTCGCCTCTACCGCTCCCCGGATTTCCTGCCAGGCTTCCGGCGGCACCTGGTAGGCCTGATCGAGCCGCCAGCCGTCGATACCCAATTCGTCGATCCAGTAGGTCGCCACTTCCTGATAAAAGGCCAGGCTGGCGGGATACGCTACCTGCTTCGCCGGTCCAACCGGCCGGTGTCCGCCGGGCGAAGGAGGCACTTCGCCTTTGTGATGGCCGAACACCCCGTCAAACAAGACATACAGTCCCAGTGAATGAGCGGTATCGACCAGTTCCCGGGCATCTTCCAGCGTGCCGAAGCGGGGATCGATCCGGAAATAATTGCGCGGGAAATATCCGGTGGCATCCAGGCGCGGATCATCGCTGCCGCCGCCGCTGGAATCGAAGATCGGGGTCAGCCAGACGGCGTTCATCCCCAGGTTTTTGATATAAGGCAGGGCCCGGATGACGCCCTTCAGATCGCCGTGATGATGGGAAGGTCCGTAGCCGGCGTCAAAATTGCGCGACGAATCGCCGTCGATGAAGGCGGCGACCATTACCTGGTAGATCCGCAGCTGCTGAAAGGCCTCGCGGTCGGCACTGTCCGGCAGCACCGGGGATTGTGCGTGCATCAAGCCGATGCCCGCGAACGGCATCATAATCAGCAGCAATCCTGTTTTCAACCAACGCTTATCGATGCTGTAACTGTTCAGCCCACGAAATACACGAAATACACGAAATAATCTAACACGTTTATCGGGCATCGCTTTCCTCAGGATAAAGTAATTTCGTCATATACTTTTTTTTCGAATCTTTCGTGTGTTTAGCGGGCTGAATAATAGCGCGATAGCGTCTGATATTCAATACCTGTCAAAAATAAGGGGATAAAGATAAGCAGGAAGCAGTCAATTAAAAAATGAAATTCGGGATTTTACTGCACGGAGGCGAGAATGTAATCGCGCAGGAAATTGAAGGCGCGGGTGCCGTTGTCAAAATTGTCGGCGGTGCTGACCACCACCATATCGAGATGGGGGATCACGAAGATGAACTGGCCGCCATAGCCCCAGGCGAAGAAAAGATCATTGGTGGCCAGCGCATTGGCTACGGAACTGCCCTCGGCAAAGCGCCACCACTGGTATCCGTAATCGTTCTGCGAGCCGGCGTCAATATGAACGGCGGTGGAGGTCTGCACCCAGCCTGCCGGCACCACCTGTTCTCCCTCCCAGCGGCCCTGGTTGAGGAAAACATAACCGAACAACGCCATGTCGATCGGGCGGAGATGTAATCCCCAGCCGGTATTGGTGAGTTCATGCGGCCCGCTGTCCCATCCCCAGGTATCGATCCCTAGTGGCTGAAAAAGCTGTTTATCGGCAAAAGTGGCGGTGGTCTGACCGGTGCGGTTCTCGATGATCCCGGAAAGGAGTACGCTACAGCCGCTGTTATAGGTAAAGTCGGTGCCGGGGTCATGAGCCATGGGCAGCTCCAGCATGTGCAGAATCCAGTCGCCGCTGTTGGCCAGCATGGTGACGTCGTTCTGGGGATGGCCGTATTCGGTCGACCATTCATCCCAGCGGAAGCCGGCGCTCATGGTGAGGAGGTGCTCCAGGGTGATCAGATGCTTCTCCGGCACATCGTTCTCAAAGGCTTCATATTCCGGGAAGAAGTCCAGCATCAGGGTGGCGGTGCCGGAAATGTGGCCCTGGCTGATAGCGATGCCAATCAGTGCCGAGGTGACGCTCTTGGTGACGGAGTAGACATAATGCAGGTCATCGCGCTGATAACCGCGGAAATATTTTTCCAGCACCAGGTGATCATTACGGATGATGATCACGCTGTGGATCTCCCCGTAATCACCCGCTTCGATGCGGCTTTCCATCTGACTGAGCCGCTCGCTGTCCAGTCCCTGCGCTTCCGGAGAAGACACCGCCAGGTTGCCGTTGAAAACCTCACTGCCGAGGGGATCCTGATCGCTGAAGCATCCGCAAAATAGCAGCATAAAGAGCAGCAATCCGCTGCGGTAAACGATGTTTGGCGCCGGTTTCATATCACTTCCCTGATGAAAACTGCCACAATAATTCTACCACCGTCAAATGACAAATAAAATGCCATCAGACAGGTGGAAATTGCTAACTGCTTGCTTTACAAATTATTATAATCCGGATTGTCTTGCCGTGACAGCGGGCAAGGGAAATGTTTTTCGGAGCTGCCGGAAAGCGGTTTCCGCTGGTCTGCCAATCGATTACCGAATTCCGTTTGCAAAAAAAGCCGGTTTCGTGTATCTTCGAAGCAACTTGACAAATACACGAGGGGTTTTATGAAAATTTTAGGCATTGATATTGGCGGATCGGGCATTAAAGGAGCGCCGGTCGACCTGGCCAGCGGGGCACTGGCCGACGAACGGTATCGCCTCACAACTCCGCAGCCGGCGACGCCTCAGGCAGTAGCAAAGACGGTCGGCAAACTGGTGCGGCATTTTAAGTGGCAGGGGCCGGTGGGGTGCGGATTTCCGGCGGTGGTGCAAAACGGGGTGGTGCGCACCGCCGCTAACATTCACAGCAACTGGGTCGGGTGCACGGTGGAAAAGCTGCTCCGGGAAGCCACCGGCTGCCCGGTTAGCGTGATCAATGATGCCGATGCTGCCGGGATGGCGGAGGTGCGCTTCGGCCTGGGGCAGGATCACCCGGGCGTGGTGCTGATGGTGACCATTGGCACCGGGATCGGCTCCGCGCTGTTTGTAAATGGCCGGCTGGTGCCCAACACCGAGTTGGGACATCTGTTCCTGAAAGATGAGGGGATTGCGGAAGACTATGCCGCCGATTCGGTGCGCAAGAAGAAGGATCTTTCCTGGAAAAAGTGGGCCAAGCGTTTCAATGTATACCTGGCTGAAGTAGAAAAATTGTTCTGGCCGGATATGATTGTTCTCGGAGGCGGCATCAGCAAGCGGTTTGACAATTATGCCAAATATTTGAAATCGGAAGCCCCGGTCAAGCCAGCGGCGCTGCTGAACGAGGCCGGGATTATCGGGGCGGCGCTGGCGGTGCAGGACGTGGGGTGAATCAAATGCGGAATGCGGAGTTCGGAATGCGGATTTTTTTTGCCACGGATGGGCACGGATGATGATGATGATGTGGATAGTGCGCGCGTAGGGTAGGGTCGCGACCCTACCCTACAACCGAAGGACCAATAACACCAATAACCAAAAACCAACAACCAAAACAATGAACAACAAACCCTACATCGATTTTATTCATGAATTGGCGGAGAAGAGCGGGGAGGTAATCCGGCCCTGGTTTCTGAATCCGGATCTGGATATCGAGGCGAAGCAGGATGAGACCCCGGTGACCATCGCCGACCGGCGGGCTGAGGAGGTGATGCGGGAGCTGATCCGGCAGCGCTTTCCCGGGCACGGGATCATCGGGGAGGAATACGGCCGCGAGAATGAGGATGCCGAGTTCGTTTGGGTGCTGGACCCGATCGACGGCACCATCTCCTTTACCCATGGGTCGCCTCATTTTGCTACCCTGATCTGCCTGCTCCGTGAAGGGCAGCCCTTCCTGGGAGCCTTCCATCAACCGATCCTCAAGCAGCTCTGCCTGGGCGATAACACCCGCACGACCCTGAACGGCCGGGTGGTGCGGGTGCGGGAACAACGGGAACTCTCCCGGGCTACCCTGCTGACCACCGACATCAAATACATCAGCCGCTATCAGGACCAGGCGGGATTCGATCGGTTGCTGGCGCGCACCGGGCTGTTCCGCACCTGGGGCGACTGCTACGGCTACTTTATGGTCGCCACCGGCCGGGCAGATATTGTGCTGGATCCGATTATGAATCCCTGGGATCTGCTTCCGCTGATCCCGATCATCCGCGGCGCCGGAGGGGTCATTAGCGACTGGCAGGGGAAGGACGCGGTCAGCGGCACCTCCAGCGTGGCGGCCAATCCGCAGCTGCATCCGCAGGTGATTGAGATTTTGAATTAGTTCGCTGGCGCTCACGATGTTTGCTCACTTCGTTCGCGATGTTTGTTCGCTTCGCTCACGATATTGATTCAGAATTGATGAACCCTGGCAATTATTCCCCGCCTTTTCAAGGCGGGGACAGATTTGCGACGCGTTCAGCAAGCAAATCAGGGGCGGTTGATTTCCGTGCTCTTCACAAAAAAATAATTGCGTTTGAAACAAAATACTAATACATTAGTATCAAATCAAAATTAACGGGAGGCACCATGCTGGAAAAACGTCTGGGTGAAGTGGAACTGGAGATCTATCACATTGTCTGCCGGCTGGAAGAAGCATCGGTGCAGGAGGTGGTGGATGAGATTAGCCGGGAGCGCCAGACTGCCTACACTTCGGTCATGACCCTGATGAAGAACCTGTCTGAAAAGGGCTACCTGGGATATAAAAAAATCGGTAAGAAGTTTATCTATTTTCCGGCAGTGAACCCGGAATCGCTCAAGATCTCGCTGCTGGAAAAAACCCTCGATAAGGTCTTCGGCGGCTCGGTGCTGGACCTGGTGCAGTCGCTGGTTAATTCCGAGAAAATCGGCCGGGAGGAGTTGGCGGAGATTCGGCAAATTTTAAACGATCTGGAAGAAGAATGATGGATATTTTTGGGCAGCCCGGGAGTGACCTGTTTTTCTTTGTTTTGCAGATCAACCTGATCTGGATGGCCGGTTTCGGCGCCATATACGGTTTAACCCGCCGGCAGGACACGATGCTGCAATATCGCGCACTTCTGGCCTGGCACCTGCTGCTGCCATTAGCGCTGCTGATCTCGCTGCTAATCATCAATAACCGCACGGTACTGCCCGATGGATCACCGTTGACCTACAATGTTTTTGTCAGTGCAGCCGCCGCCGGCTATTTCCCCCCGGCGCCGCCGAAAGTGCAGCATACCATCTCGCTACTGCCACTGGCCGCCGGCGTTCTGATCCTGCTGGCAATGTTACGCTTTCTGCACCATTTCCGCTCACTGTTCCGCTTCGCCGGAGCGGAAGATTATCGGCTCAATGAACAATTGGCGGAGGTGCGGGCAATGCTGGGCATGCGGCAGAAAGTTCGGATCGTGCTGGCCCACTGGTTCAACGCGCCTTTCAGCTTCGGCTGGCGCCGTCCGCTGATCGTTATGCCGGAATCTCTGGCGAAGGTGTTAACTTTGCCGCAATTGCGCATGATCATTTATCACGAATTGGTCCATATCCGCCGCCAAGACTTCCTGCTCAACCTGGCGCAGAAACTGGTGCGGGTTTTATTTTTTTACAATCCGCTGATCCACGTCAGCGACCGTCTCATCGAGGAAAAACGGGAAATGCTCTGCGATGCCGAGGTGCTGAAGTATCCCGGAAACGGCAAGAAAAGCTATGCCGCCACCCTGCTGCGGGTCACTGAAATTGCGCAGCGCGGCGGCCGGCTCTCGCCGGTCATTTTTTTCTACAGCCAACCATCACAACTCAAAAGGAGAATCCTGGTCATGAATCGACCCCAACCATCTTATCGCAGTTATCGCATTACCAGCGCCCTGCTGCTGATCATCCTGTCCGGCTTTTTGGCCATGGCATGCTCGGCCCTGCAGGCGGCCGGCCCGGAAAAGGATGACAAAAGGATATATCAGTCCGATGGCATCAAAGTGACGCTGGATGCAAAACAAGTGGAAGTTCGCGAGAACGGGCAGCGCAAGGTCTACGAGAAGGGCAGCAGGGAGTATGCCCTCTGGGAACGCAAATTTTCGCTGCTGGAGCAGACCGAGCAGGAGTTGCAGTATGTCGAGCAAAACATGCTTGAAATGGAGGATAAATTGCGCGCCGCTCACGAGCGGCTGCAGTTGCAGCGGGAAGAATACCTCCAACAGCAGCAGAAAAACAGGACGCTGCAGCGGGAGGAATTGATGGCCCTCCGGGAGACCGAAATGGCCCGGCAGGAGGAGCGGATGCGCCAGGTAAAAAAAGAATTACAGGCGCAGCATGAAACCGAAGTAAAACGTCAGAATGAATTGATGAAGCAATATCAGGAAATGCTCCAGGCGCGGGAAAAGGAAATAGTCCGGGAAAGGGACCGGGCCGCCGCTGAACATACCCGGATCGAGGAGGAACTCCGCCAGGTGGAACAGGAGCAGCAGCGTCTGGTGGAAGGGGTGCGCGGTGCGCTGATCGAGGACGGATTCCTGAAAAAGGGTGCTGAGAAGTTTGATTTTAAATACGAAGACGGCAAGGTCCACTTGAACGGAAAATTACTCAAAGATGCGGATGCGGCGAAATACCGCCGGATCATCGAAAAGATCAGCGGAGAACCGTTGGATAATGATTTCCGCATCCAGATCGTTGAGTAAGGCCGGCATTTCTGGGAATTCATTTATCGCTGAGCCACACCATAACATCGGGCTGATGTAACAAATCAGCCCGATTCCCGTTTGTACCCCAATTGAAAAAATGTTTGCCGGATAATTTAGAAAGGGGCGTCTATGATCCGGAATTATCTTGCCGTCGCTTTTCGTAATCTCTACCGGAATAAGATGTATGCGCTGATCAATATGATCGGGCTGGGTGTCGCCATCGCTTGTTGTGTGGTCGCATACGTAAACTATCAATTCAGCGCCAGTTTTGACAATTTTCATCCCGGGGCCGGGCAGATCTACCTGGTGAACAGTTACCAGATCCAGGACGGCCAGCGGCAAAACTGGACGCTGGCGCCGATGCCGGTAGCGGAGGCAATCCGGAAGGATATTCCCGGGATCAAACGCGTCAGCCGCTATTCGGTGGCCGGCGGGATCATGAAGTATGAAGATAAGGTGTTTAACGAATCGTTCTATTTCGCCGACAGTGATTTTCTCGAGATGTTCAACTTCCCCCTCCTGTCCGGCAACGCCGGTGCACTCAACGATGTCAGCGGCGTGGTGGTCTCCCGGGAGATCGCCCGGAAATATTTTGGCACCGCTGACCCCCTGGGAAAACAAATCACGATCAGCAGCGATGGGGAGACATATCATGACTATATGGTTCAGGCCGTGCTGGAAGATTTTCCGATGAACTCCAGTATTCAGGCCGATATCATTCTGCCGCTGCAGAACATCGAGCCCCTGCGCAATTTTGAGATCAACAACTGGGAATTCTGGGCCCGGGCGACCATGATCCAGGTGGTCGAAGGTGCCCGGATTGGAGAAATCGAACAGCAATTGCAGCAGTATGTGCCGGTTGCCAATGACGCCAATGAGAACTGGCAGATCAATGGATTTTACCTCCTGCCGTTTCTGGATCTGGCCAATCAAAGCCGCGATCTTCGCGGAGAGCCTTTCATGAATACCATGCCGCCGGTCTCGATTATCGCACCGTCGGTTACCGCCCTGCTGGTGCTCCTATTGGCTTGCTTTAATTTTGTGAACACGGCGATCGCCTTTTCCGCGCGGCGGCTGAAAGAGATCGGAGTGCGCAAAGTGCTGGGAGGATTGCGCCGGCAACTGATCGCCCAATTCATCGGGGAAAACCTGATCCTGTGCACGATCGCGCTCCTGGCCGGAATCGGGCTAAGTTATATTTTTGTGCCGTATTACGACAGCCTGTGGCCTGCGGTATCGCTCTCGATCAACTTCTCCGAGAATCCGGAATTGCTGTTGTTCCTGGGAGGGCTGCTGTTCATCACCGGAATTGCCGCCGGGGCCTATCCGGCGCTATACGTCAGCCGGTTTAAGCCGGTGCATATCTTTCAGGGCCGGCAACAGCTCGGGGGCACCAATCCCCTTATCCGCGTCCTGCTGACGTTCCAGTTTGCGCTATCCATGGCGGCGATCATCGGCGGGATCATCATGCAGAAGAATGCCGATTATATTGACAATTTCGACCTGGGATTTGACAAAACGCAGGTGATCGCGGTCCAGATCCGCAACGGCCAGGAATATGAACTGATGAAAAACGCGATTGAGAATCATCCGGATATTTTGCAGGTAGCGGGATCGCGCAGTCTGGTGGGCCTCTCCTGGAGCAATCAGCGAGTTGAGATCGATCAGAAAGCAGCGGAAGTGGTTACTTTTGACATCGGTGAGAATTATCTGGCGGCACAGGGATTTACCCTGACCGCCGGTCGCAGTTTTGACCGGGAACTGGAAAGCGACCGGGAGGCGGTACTGATTAATGAAACCCTGGCGCGTGCGTATGGCTGGGAGTCCCCCCTGGATAAAGCGATTCAATACCGCACTGACGATGGAGAGGTGACCTATCATGTGATCGGAGTGGTGAAAGATTTCTATTACAACAGCCTGTGGCGGCGGGTGCAGCCGGTGATGATGCGCTTTACCGGCGTGGAGGGTTACCGCTACCTGACGGTCAAGTTCCGCAGTGATGATCTGAAAGCGATCTCCGGATTTCTGGAAAGTGAGTGGAAACAGCTTTTTCCGGCATTACCCTACAGCGGAATTTTTATCGATGAATTGCAGGCTGAGGCGCTGATGGTCAATGATAGTATCCGGCGAGTGTTCCGCTATATTGCAATTATTGCGATAATGATTTCCGGGATGGGGCTCTATGCGCTGGTCTCATTGAATATTGCCCGGCGCAGCAAGGAGATCGGCATCCGGAAAGTACTCGGTGCGTCGGTGCTGCATATTGGCCGGCTGATTTCCCGGGAATTTATCCTGCTGCTGACAGTCGCCACCGCCATTTCGGCGGCATTGGCCTATTTCGGCTTCGATGCCATGCTCAAGGGAATTTGGGCCTATCATGTCGATTTCGGCATGCTGCCTTTCCTGGCCGGGGTGCTGCTGGTTATGCTGGCCGCCGTGTTGACCGTGGGGATGCAGGTATACCGGGTGGCGTCTTCCAATCCGGTTGAGGCGATCCGGGAGGAGTGATACTGGATGCTGGATGAATGTAAGTTGATTTAAAAAAACCGTTTCCCACGGATTAACACGAATGATCGGTGAAAATCCGTGTAATCCGTGGATAAAAAAACGACTAAACGACTAGATTACAACGCTCATCCTCCATGGGGGCGATGGTGCGGCCGGTGCCGTTCCCGCTCTGCTTTCCAGGCGTTATACACTTCCAGCTGGTCGGCATTCAGTACGGCAGCAATCTGCGTGTCCAATTCCTCGAAAAGCGCACGCAGGGTTTCGTGCAGTTCCCGGCGGTTGGCGGCATTGTCGCGCGCTTCCAGCATATCCTGGCCGAATTGAGCGAACATTGCACTGAATATATTTTGCTGGTCGGCGGTGAGGCTCAGCAACTCGGTGAAAAATTCCACCCGCTTCTCGACCAGGATTTCCGGATAGATACCCTGATCCAACTGATTTTGGATCTCTTCGATAATCGCTCGCTGCTCCGGGGTGAGTACTGTCAGGATTTCGGCGAACATCGAATCCCGGGCGGCTTCGCGCGCGGCGCGGATTTCTTCCCAGGACTGCCCGCTCTGCCAGCGCTCCTGGCAGCGTCCGAACTGCCCGCGGTAGCTGCTGACGATCTCGCGGATCTGGGCGATCTGCTCCTCGCTCAGATCCAGCACCTGGAAAATGATCGGCCCGGCGCCGTCCATCATAAACGCATGGTCCGATTCCAGCGAAAGGGGATCGCTGTCTTCCACCAGCAGATAGGTCGGCCCATCAGCTTCCAGCGACACCTCCGACGGCGTCACCGAATCCTGGTTACAGCCGGAGAGCAATAGTAGCCCCAACATCAGCAATACAGCAAAAATGGATTTAAACATATCGTATTCTCCAAATTGAATTCAATGAATTGTTAACTAATTACCGCTATCTCTGTTCCTGCCTCGTCTCCCCTTAGCATCGCCGTTGCCCGACCACTGGCAACGATTATGATAAGCCTCCTTTCTGGGGTCAGGTTGATTAAGAATCCCGGTCCGGGTGAATTGATGTAATCACTGCGCGCGCAATATGATCTCTACATCTCACAATATGATTCAATGTGTTCCATTCCATGAACACGCATGTTTACCCCTACCACTGCCGCCGGCGCTGGCCGTCACGGCCGCCCCGGCCTTCGCGGTCGCCACGTTCGCGCATTTGATCCCGGCGCTCTTCCTGGAGCTTGCGATAGAGTTTTATCTGTTCATCGCTTAACACTGCTTCCACTTTCTTATCCGATTCCTCGCGGAATTTACGCATCTCCTGCATGATGGCCCGGCGGTCGCCGCCACTTTCGCGCATCGTTTCAAATTTCTCGCGCGATTCCCGATGGATGCGGTCGATCTGTTCCGCCTGATCGTCGGTCAGGCCCAATTGATCCGCCAGGCGCAGGGTGCGCTCATCGAATTCCGCCCGGCGGGCGAGGATTTCCTCGAATTTCGCTTTCTGATCCGCTTCCAGGAGCATTTCGATCTGCCGGTCGGTCTGGGCCCGCCGCTCCTGTCCTGCTTCCTCCATCGCCTGGAAGTTGCCCCGGTTCAGCTCACGGACCTCCTTTGCCTGCTGCTGGGCGGTGGAAATAATTTGTTTGACGTGCGCAGCCTGTTCATCGCTGAGCTTCAGCTCCTTTTTCAGATAATCGACCTGGTTGGCCACCGGGTCGTACTCGGCGGCGGTGCAGTTGAAAAAAATCAGTCCCAATGCGACTAAAATGACTTTCCGGGATAATGCGTTCATATCAACTCCTGCTAAAAAATGTTGAATTTCATTATTTAATCGGTTAGACCGGCGAAGAAAAGATTTCTTGCAATTTTTTTTCGGTATCGCTGAGAGATTTTGAGGATCGACGATTTACTGGTTGGGAAATGCGCCTGTCAAAAAATGAAATCGGTTTTTCGTGAATTCGCTAACAATCACCGGGATGTGAGCCGCTATATTTATCCCGTGATCGCTGATCATAGCGGAAAACATCCCGCATCCAGAAGGGGCTGTAGCTTAGCTGGGAAAGCGCCGCACTGCTTGCAGTGCGGAGACAGAGGTTCGAATCCTTTCGGCTCCACAAGTTTTTTCGCCTGCCATAACAGTAAACACACTTCTAAAATGCGTTCGCTCATCCTGAGCACTATGTGAAGTTTTAGCGCATGGGGCATGGCGCATGGCGC
Organism: Calditrichia bacterium; assembly: GCA_020635015.1. Classification (GTDB taxonomy): domain Bacteria; phylum Calditrichota; class Calditrichia; order RBG-13-44-9; family J075; genus JACKAP01. Next base: position 176,143 of record JACKAP010000009.1, read on the forward strand.
CGTAATGTGCAAGCGCATGTTCCGACACTCGCACTATAATCCAGCATCCAGCATCCACCATCCAACATCCACCCATTCACCTTTTGCGCGCCAGCGTCAGCCCGTCACTGAGCGGCAGCAGGCAGAGATCGATCCGTGGATCGCGGTGAAGTTTACGGTTGAGATCGCGGATCGCCCGGGTTTCCTCCTCTTGATTATCCGCATCGACCACCCGCCCGCTCCAGAGCACATTGTCGATCGTGATCATCCCGCCGGGCCGCAATAGCTTCAGGCATTGTTCGAAATAGGCATCATAGTTGATTTTGTCGGCATCGATGAAGGCAAAGTCGAACGAGCCGTCCTGCCCGCTGGCACGCAGGGCCTGCAGGGTCTCCAGCGCCGGAGCCAGGCGCAGATCGATCTTGTGCGCCACGCCCGCCTCCTGCCAATAACGCCGGGCGATGGCGGTATACTCATCGCTGAGGTCGCAGGCAATCAGCCGCCCGTCATCCGGCAGCGCGCCGGCCACCGTCAGGGCGCTGTAGCCGGTAAATACTCCGATCTCCAGACAGCGGCGGGCGCCGAGCAGCTTGATCAGCAAACCCATGAACTGTCCCTGCTCCGGTGATATCTGCATGCTGGAGCGGGGATGGACGGCGGTCTCCTCCCGCAGCCGGCGCTGCAACTCCGATTCACGCAGTGATACGGATAGCATATAATTGTATAATGGTTCGTCTAATGATTTGGTTCGGGTTGACATGGGTATAATCCTTTCAAGTTTGAAACAGGATCAAATTTTCCAGGCAAAATTAAATTAAAATCGGGTGTTTGGGTAGCTGGATGAACGTATTTTCTTATGTAGCTGCACTTTGAAAAGTGCAGCTACATAAGAAACGGCACGCAAAATCCCGATTCTATCTCTTAATCTACCCAAATACAAAATCGTCTCAAAATGAATATTTTTGAACAGTCGTATAAATTCCGGTTTCTTTTTACTACAGCCTGTCGTTAATATTAAACTTGTTGGCGACTTCTACGGCGGTTTTTTGCGGAAAGATTAACACTGCATGGATAAACTTCAGCTCATCTTCTTCTTTGTCAGCGGATTTCTGATCTCGCGGCTGATCATCAAATCCCGGCTGCCGCACCGGATGGTGTTTGTGCTCATCGGGAAAAGGCATCTTTCGGTCGTCCGCATCATTCTCTACCTGGTGGCAATATCCGCCTTCCTGTCATTTTTTATTCCCAACGCCATCACCGTGCTAACCTTGCTGCCGGTACTGGAACTGCTGCGCCAGTCCTATGAGAAGAGCCGGATTCCGGCCGGCAGCATGCCCACGATGCTGGCATTGTCGACGATCTACGGGGCCAACATCGGCGGGATGGGCTCGATTACCGCCACGCCGGCCAACGGGATTTTGGTGACTTATGCCGAGTTGAACCAGGTGGCGGGGCGGGAGTTTCTCAATTTCGCCGCCTGGCTGGGGTGGGGGATTCCCCTGGTGGTAATTTTCGTGATTGCCGCCTGGTTGACGATTATCAGCATCTTCCGCCCCTGGCGGTACCGCAGCGGCAAAATCCAGCTGCCTTTCGATGAGGCCGCCGCCACCCACCCTCTGCAGCGAATCACCCTGATCCTGACCGGGTTGTTTTTTGTCTCCTCGCTGCTGCTGTCGATGCTGATTCTGCAGTATCCCGCCCATACCCTGGCCATCGTCGCCGTTACCGCCGGATTTACGCTGCTGTTTGTGTTGTTCCTGTTCTTCTTTCCGTTGAATCTCGGCGCCGTTAAGGCGCCCCTGCTGCGCCTGCAGGATTGTTATAATGAGCTGCCGACCCGGGGATTTGTCTTCGTCGGTATCGCGGTGGTGCTGGCCGGGCTGCTGTATCTGCTCAGTGCGGATGTTTATTTCGCCCGCCTGATCAATCAACTGCTGCCGGGACATCTGCCGGTGCTGGCGATGTTTCTGTTGATCGCCCTGCTGAGTTCTTTTTCGACCGAGATCCTCAGTAATACCGCGGTGCAGATCAGCATGTTTCTGATCGTACTGCCCCTCTCCGCCACGATGGAATTCTCAGCGATCCAGGCGTTGATCATTGTGACCCTCTCCAGCACTTGCGCCTTCATGAGCCCGATCGCCACCGGGGTGAACGGGCTGGCTTTCGGAGGCGTCAAGGATGTCTCTCTCGCCCGGATGCTGGTGGTGGGATTGGTGATGAACACCGTCGGTGCCCTGATCATCTCAGTGTGGGCGGAATGGGTGATCGGATGGGTGTTTCAGGTAAAATAGAACGCATGGGGCGAAGAGCGAAGAGCGAAGAGCGAAGAGCGAAGGTGAAATCAAAATATATAAAAAGCAATAAAAAATCATCGTGAGCGAATGCGAGCAAATATCGCGAACGAAGTGAGCAAACATCGTTCGCGAAGCGAACAAATATCGCGAGCGAGAGCGAGCAAATATCGTGAGCGCAGCGAACAAAGCGATTAGGGCATCAAAGGTTTGAACAGTATTTAGTTATAATGATAACGGGAACTGAAATTTGTACAGGGGCGTAAATTTTCAATCAAATGCAAAGGATGTTAACATGAAGCGAATGATTATGATGTTAAGTGTGTTCTGCCTGGCCGGCAGCAGTGTGCTGTTCGGGCAAGGCAGCGAAAAATACACCGCAAAACTGCAGCGGGCGCTGGAACAAGCTGCTCCCCAGGACATTATGACTGCCTGGGTTTATTTCAGCGACAAAGGTGCCGATCTGGGCGGCAAGCTCCAGGCAGCGGCCGCGAATCTCAGCGAGCGGGCTTACCAGCGCCGTTTGCGCAATCGTGGCGCCGATAATCTGGTTGATCACCACGATGTGCCGGTTTACGCCCCCTACTATCACGCGGTGCGGGAAAAAGTGAGCCGGATTCGCCATAAATCTCGCTGGCTCAATGCGTTGTCGGTAGAGGTGGCCAAAACGGATCTCCCGGCAATTGCCCAACTTCCGTTTGTGTCGAAAATAGATCTGGTGGTCCAAACTTATAGCTCCCTTCCCGATGAGGCCATACTGAACAGCGGCAGCAATGTGAATCCGCCGTCTAATAATGGCCCGCAGCAGATTCACAGCCTCAATTACGGCCCCTCCTTCGCCCAGAATGACCAGATCGGCGCCACCCTGATGCACGATCTCGGTTTCAACGGCAGCGGGGTGCTGGTGGCGATGCTCGATGCCGGTTTTAATAATCTGCAGCACGAAGCGATGGATCACCTCAATATCCTGGCCACCTGGGATTTTGTCAACGGGGACAGCATCGTTTCCGACGAGATCGGGCAGATGGGCACTGGCAATCACGGCACCCTCACCCTCAGCGCCCTGGCCGGCTTTCATGAAGGTCAGTTGGTCGGGCCGGGTTATGGGGCGGATTTTGTGCTGGCCAAGACCGAAAACACCGACTGGGAGCATAATGTGGAAGAGGATGCCTGGGTTGCCGGTGCGGAATGGGCCGACAGCCTGGGAGCGGACATCATCAGCAGCTCCCTGGCATACCGCGATTTCGATCCCGGGCAGATCAGCTACACCTGGCAGGATATGGATGGGAACACCGCGGTGTCGACGATCGGGGCAGATCTCGCCGCCAGCCGGGGCATCCTGGTGGTGAACAGCGCCGCCAATGAAGGTCCGGGAGCGACCAGCATCTGGGCTCCGGCAGACGGCGACAGCGTGCTGGCGATCGGTGCGGTGGATGAGTCTGGCTTCATCGCCGGCTTCAGCTCCCGCGGTCCCAGCGCCGACGGACGCATCAAGCCGGATGTATGTGCCCGCGGTGTGGGCACGGTTTCCTGCAGCCCGTATAATCCCAGCGGTTACACCACTGCCAGCGGCACCTCGCTCTCCTGCCCGCTGGTTGCCGGCGCGGCAGCACAATTACTGCAGGCCAATCCCAACCTGACCAATATGGACATGATCGAGCTGCTTCACAATACGGCCGACCGGGCCGCCAACCCGGATAATGATTACGGCTGGGGCATCATTAATGTGCATGACGCCTATCTCGCTTCCCTGACCGGCATTCCGGATGATGAGGGAGCGGTGGCTGCCGAGTTTCAGCTCTACCCGGCCTATCCCAATCCCTTCAACCCCACCACGACCATCCGCTACACCCTGCCGGAAGCAGCGTCGCTGCAACTGAACGTCTACAACCCGCTGGGGCAGAAGGTCGCCACCCTGGCAGATGGCGTGCAGCCGGCCGGAGAATACCGGGTGAGCTGGGATGCCGCCGGGCTGGCATCGGGGGTTTATTACATCACCCTGACCTCCGGGCGCGAGCATGCGGTGCGCAAGGCGGTGCTGCTGAAGTAGGCCGGATGTTTTTGCCACGGATGGGCAGGATAATTACGGGTGTTTTGCCACGGATGGCCGAAAGTTGACGAAATCGTTAATGGGTTGATGGGTTAATGGGAAAAGACCAACCCCTAGGGTTGAGTCGCGACTCAACCCCATCCACACATCAGCAACAAAAAATATAGAGAAGGTATCCCCATGCGCCGGAGTGTCGTTTCGATTCCCTTTTTATGGTTACTGCTTGTCATCGGCGGACTGGCGTTCGCCCAGCCGGTTGAGAAAATGAGCGAGCGGCTTCAGCACGCCATTATCCTTGCGGAAGCAGGCGAAACTCAGGCGGCCTGGGTTTATTTTGGTGATAAGGGCACTGGATTGCTCCGCAAGCAGGCCGATGTTGCGGCGCGGCTGAATGCGCGGGCCTACCAGCGCCGGGTGCGGGAACGGGGAATCGCCAATCTGGTAGATGAACATGACCTGCCGCTGCGCGGCGAATACGTCCGGGAAGTGAGCGCGCTGGCGGAAAAGCTGCGGGTCAAATCGCGCTGGCTTAATGCCGTATCGCTGGAAGCGACCGCAGAAGCGCTGGCGGAGATCGCCCGAATGCCGTTCGTAGTGCGGATCGATCTGGTGCGCCGGGGCCGTGCGCCGCTGCCGGAACCGGCAACCCATACGCTTTTGCGCGGCGGAGCCGCGTCCACCACTCTGGATTACGGACCTTCTTTCGACCAGAACAGCCAGATCAACACCCCGCCCCTGCATGACCTGGGCTTTAGCGGCGCCGGGGTGCTGATCGCCTCCCTGGATACCGGCTTCCCCAACCTTACGCATGAGGCGTTGGCTCATCTGGACATTGTCGCTACCTGGGATTTCATTAACAGCGACAGCATCGTCGATAATCAATCCGGACAGGCCGGCAACGACGATCACGGCACCAACACCCTGGGAGCGATGGGCGGCTATATGCCTGGTCAGTTGATCGGCACTGCTTACGGCGCCAGCTTCCTGCTGGCAAAGACTGAAGTGGTCGAATTTGAACGCCATATCGAAGAGGATCATTGGGTGGCTGCCGCCCAATGGGCCGACAGTCTGGGGGCCGATATCATCAGCAGTTCCCTGGGCTACCGTTTCTTCGATCCCGGGGAGGGCGATTACAGCGCAGACGATCTCGACGGCCAGACGGCGGTGATCACGGTAGCTGCGGAATTGGCCTCCAGCCGGGGTATCCTGGTGGTGGTGTCAGCCGGCAATGAAGGGGCCGGGGTGACCACCATCGGCGCGCCGGCCGACGGCCCCAGCGTGCTGGCGGTGGGAGCGGTGAACAGTTCCGGCGACGTGGTTTCTTTCAGCTCCCGGGGCCCCACCGCCGATGGCCGTATTAAGCCGGATATCGCGGCGCGGGGGCTGGGGGTGCGCACGGTCAGCGCAGTGGCCAACAATTACGCCAGCCTGAGCGGCACCTCATTCTCCTGCCCGCTGGCGGCCGGCGTTGCGGCCCTGTTGCGGGAAGCCAGCCCGCAGAGCACCAACAGCGAACTGCGGGCGGCGCTGAAGGAAACCGCCGGCAATGCCCAGTCGCCGGACAATGACCGCGGCTGGGGGATCGTCGATGCTTTCCGGGCGCTGGAATATCTGGAAAACGGTGGGGAACTGCCGCCGGTAGGGAACCAGCTGGAGATCGTAAAAAATTATCCCAATCCCTTTGACGGCACCACGACTATCCGCTATACAGTGCCCCGGGCCGGCCGGGTGAAGCTGACGGTCTACAATGTGTTGGGAGAAAAAATAGCGGTGCTGCGTGATCGTGAAGAAGATGCCGGCACCCGCCTGATCAACTGGGATGCCGACGGCCTGGCGCAGGGCGTCTATTTTGTAATGCTTAGCGCTAACGGGAAGACCGATACGCATAAGATGGTTTATCTGCGGCAGGAGTGACTTGTGCGAATGCGGATTTCGGATTTCGGAATGCGGAATAAAAGACGCGAAGGGCGAAGGGCGAAAAATAAATATCGCGAGCGAAGCGAACAAACATCGCGAGCGCCAGCGAGCAAACATCGCTGCGAAGCAGCAAATATCGCGCGTAGCGCAAACATCGCGAGCGTGAGAGAACAAACATCGCGAGCGCCGGCAAGCAAACATCGCCGGCGCAGCCGGTCACTTAACCACCAGCACCGCCACCGCCCCGGCCCCGAGCAGGTAGGCCATCACCCGCCAAAAGCGCTTGGCGCGGCGCTCCTGTTTATATAACTTCTCAAATGACTCGGAAATTCCTTTCTGTTCCTCGAACATCTGATGGGTATCCTTCATATTGGCATTGAGGATAACGATCTCGGCATTTTTATCCTTGAGGAGTTTTTTCCCTTCCGCGATCAAAGAATCCTGCAGGGAGATTTTCCCTTCCAGGGCCGGTACGTAATTGACGATCAGGTTGCGGTAATCCACTGCCAGGGATTCGGGAAATACAAATCCTATCCGGCCGCTCTGGGTATCGCGGATGATCACGATGCTGTCCGGAAAGACGGCCTGCTGTTGCGCTTTGCTACTTTCCCAGGCGCTGCTTAGCAATAATATTAAGCTCATGAAGTAGAGAATCGCTCGAGGCCCCATAGTTGAATCTCCCTTTTCTGGATTGGTAATAGGTGATCTGCTGGTCTTTTTCGTCGATTTTAGTCTTCAGGTCGCCGATATTTTTTTCGTACTCGGCCACGCGGGTATGGATGACGGCAAGGCTGTCATTGCGCTGCTGGATGACAGTCTGCAGCGAGTCGATCCGCTGCTCGCGCCGCTCGATCTCCTTTTTGATCGCATTGGTGTCCTCTCCCGGAAAGAAGAGGCGGTAGAGCAGGATCGTTACCAGCGCCACGATAAAAATCAGCAGAAGGGTGCGCAGTTTTTCATTCTTCATGGCAATGCTCCCTGGTTAAGCTTAACCGGTAATATCGAGACTATTATATCGAATTATCGGAAGATTTTCAAATGGATTAATTGATACACCAGTATTTTCAATCTTAATCCTTAATCCTTTATCCTTTATCCCTTATCCTTCAACCAGCATCCAGCATCGTGGATGAACATGCTGCAGGTTTTCAGAAAATGGCGGCGGGTGATGTTCATCGCGGCGGCACCAGCATTGGGCCCATATTCTCCGGCCTTTTCCCGGTGATGCCGCGATAGAATTCGCGGATTTGCACCATGTCCGCCTCGATATCGCCGCTGGGATGGATCACCAGGCCGAAGCCTCCGGCCTTGCGCTTGAAATCGATGTAGGCGCACATGATCGGCACCCCGGCGGCCTGGGCAATATAGTAGAACCCGGTTTTCCAGTGTTCCACCCGCTTGCGGGTGCCCTCCGGCGCGATGGTGATCAGAAAACGGTCATATTGCTGGAATACCTGCGTCACCTGCTCCACCAGGTTATGGGAGGAACTGCGGTCGACCGGAATTCCGCCCAGCCAATGGAAGAGCTTGCCGGACAGCCCTTTAAACAAGGTGTGTTTTCCGATAAACGCCGCCTTCAGGCGCAGCCGCCAGGCCAGCATCAGGCCGGTTGGGAAATCCCAGTTGGAGGTGTGCGGGGCTACGATCACCACCGCTTTGGGGATATCCGGCATTTCCCCAGCGATGCGCCAGCCGGCTAGCTTCAGGAGCATGCCGCTGAACCAGTAGGTGAACCAGTTGTTGGGCAGGCCTTTGGTGTTGATCTTGCTCATAAAAATGACTCTCCCGGGTGTACCCAATAAGCTCGGAGGTTTTCTCCATTCCTGCCTAATAATACAGCCGCGGCTGCTAAAAAACAAGCCCGTCCCGTTGAGAAAAACCCTCGCTTATCGCCTGGGGGGACAGCTGCGTTCCGGCTGCACGCGGTAATCTGAACACGGCTTATAAATTTTTCGTTGAATAAATGCGCTTTTATCCGTAGATTCCGCAAACAACCGGAACCAATAAAGTCCAAATTTTTTTATACCTGACGAACAGCATAGGTCTAATAAACGATAAAGATTCTCTAACTGAATGCCGCGAGTCTTACACAATTACAATTCACGATTGGAGGTTGATATGCTTTTTGTGAAAGGGGCATCTCTCTTAAAAGGGATTCTGTTGGGCGCTTTTTTATTATTAATGGGATGTGCAACGATTATCCACGGTACCAAACAGGATGTCAGCATCAGCTCGGATCCTCCGCGGGCCAACTTGAAGGTGGTTGGCGCCGGTGGTCTGGAAATGTTTAACGGGGTCACCCCGGCGGTGGTTACCCTCTCCCGGAAAAGCGAGTATGATGTTATGATCTCTATGGACGGTTACAAAGAGCAGCGCGTGCATATTAGCAAAGAATTCGACGCCTGGTACCTCGGCAACCTGCTGTGCGGCGGGATCATCGGCCTGATCATCGACGCCACCAACGGTGCGATGAACAAACTCTCTCCGGAGGTGATCAATGTGACCATGGCCACCGCCTATAACCAGGACGGCACCCGGGAGTTCTTTGCGGTGTTCCAGACCCTTGATGCGGAAGGGCAGGTGCGTTCGTTGGCGGTGCCGTTTATTAAATCGTGATGTTACGCGATCAACAGGTACCGTTGTAGCTCGTTAATATTTATCACGCAAAGACGCGGAGGCGCAGAGATTCGCAATGGAAAAACTTAAATATTTCTTTGCGTCTTTGCACCTTTGCGTGAGTCTTAAAGTATCATCCGTTATAGGTGATAATTATGAAACAAGGTCGAATTTTGTGGATGATTGCTGTGCCCGTCTGGCTGATCGGTCAGACGCTATTTGCTCAGGTCGGCCTTAATTTGGGCAGCGAATACGGGATGGGAATGATTGCCCGCATCGGGAACGGCCCGGTGGCACTGGAGGCCGGGGCAGGTGTCAATATTCTGTTCGTCGGTTGGCAGATTGAAAGATACAACGGGTTTGGATCATCCAAAGAGACTTATCTGAAGTTTTATTTTCCGGGGACCTTCGGGGGAAAGCTCGATCTGAAACTATCCGGCGATCCCGGCAAAGACCGGCTGGGATTGAAGTTCGGCGTCACCTACAGTACTGTCATGAAAACCGGCTATGGCGGGGGAATCAGTTATACATCACCCCGTAAATCCAACACCCTGCTAATCTCCGGAGGCGTGATGATTTTCCCGGATGCCGATGACGAATTGCTCAAGCGGCTCAATGAAGAAGAGAATACGTTCTTTACCCCGAATGACGTCTCGGCCGTGCTGCTGACAGTGCAGCCGTTTGTGAGCATTTCGATATTATGGTAAGGATCAAGTTAAACATAATTTTTGGATGTTTTTTGCTGTTGATTTGCTGCCTGCCCGTCGCGGTATTTTCTCAGGAAGAATATCGGGAGATCGAGCCCTGGGAAGCGGAAGATCTGCTTCCGCCGGGACCATTGGCGGGGGCAGAAGCACCGCAAACCTCTCCGTTTATCGCCCTGGCCGGCAGCTTGATCGGGTTTTACCAGAAGGAGATCGGCCCGCAGTCGGTCAGCCGTTGCCCGTTCTACATATCCTGTTCCGAATTTGCCCGCCGGGCAATCCTGCGCCACGGTTTTGTGCTCGGTCTGGCGTTGTATATCGATCGCAACCTCTACCGGGAAAACAGCACCACCCACTGGTATTATCCCTATCGTGAAACCGGGGCCGGGGTCTTAAAGCTGGATGATGGATTTTACCTCTACGGGCCACACGAGACCCTTTACCGATGAGTTGAAAACGAATGAAGCAAACTGCCGTACGCAATCGATGGATTAAATGCCTGTGGGTGCTGGCACTGCTGGCCGCTCGTCCCGGGCCGGCCCAGAGTGAAGCCGATTATGCCACTTATCTGATGCAGGAGCGGGATTATTTTCGGGCGATATCGGTGTATAAACGTCTCCTGTTTTTCACGGATAATCCGGCGGAGAAGCAGTTCAGCCTTCTCCAGATCGCCAAAGCGTATCATTTCAGCAACCGCTACAAATCCTCGATCCAATTTGCCTCCCGCCTGCTGAATCTGCCGGATCTAACGGCGGATTATCTCCCGAAAGCGCAAATATACCTGGGGTTAAATTATTACCGGATGCGGGTGTTCCCTTTGGCGGAGGACCATTTTCGGCAGGCACAATCTGCCGACAGCAGCGGTTTTGCGCTGCTGTACCTGGGCCTGCTCCAGAGCGAACGGGGGCATTGGACGCAGGCCGGCAGCACCTTCCGGGAGGCTGCGGAACAATTTCCCACCGGCCCAATTGCGGCTATTTCCGCCCAGCTATCCCAGGATATATTGCTGGGCGAAAAACTGCCCCGGCGGCGTCCCTGGCTGGCAACGATGATGTCTGCACTACTGCCCGGCAGCGGGCAGTTCTACAATCACCATTACTATGACGGGGTGCAAGCCTTCCTGTTTGTCGGCGCTTTTTCCTTTGCCAGCTATGCTGCCTACCGCTATGATCACGACCTCAACACCAACTACCTCAGCACCTACGCCGCCATCTCCCTAACCGGCATCTTCCACCTCGCCAACATCATCGGCGCCAACCGCACCGCGCGGTTTTACAATTACCGCCAGAAGGAGAAGTTCCTGGAGCAGGTGCGGGAGAAGGTGTTCCGGGAGACGTATTAGGGGATGATGGACGTTGGCTATTGGCAGGCGGCAATTGATGCTAAAATTACCATTTACCGCTGAGCATTAAGCATTTACCATTACTGAGTTCTATAAAACGGCTTTAACCCCAAAAAACCCAAAGTCGCCAAAAGTCCCAGCCCGCCGCAGCTATACCACAACATGTTTGCGCCGACATGATCATAGATCCAGGTGCCCAGCAACGGTCCGATCACGAATGCCAGGGCGAAGGCGAAGGTGAACATGCCCATGTACTGGCCGCGGTTGTGATCGGCGGCCCGGTTGGCGATCAGGCTGGCCACGATCGGGAACACCAGCATTTCGCCGATAGTCCAGATCACCACCGTAAAAGCGATATAGCCGATCCCTGTTCCAAGGGGTAATATCGCGAAACCGCCGAAGAGAAATATCGCCCCGAGGGTGATCATGCGCAGCGGGTGGGCACCCTCCAGGCGATGCAGCAGAGGCATCTCTATCAACACTACCAGAAACGCATTCATGGCCATCAGCAGCCCGATGCGGTTCTCCAGCAATTGATACGTCTCGCGCAGATAAACCGGCCAGGTGTTGAACAATTGATTGAACACCAGCCCACAGGACATCAGCAACAGCAACAGCACCAGGAAGGGGCGGTCGCGCCAGGGGGAGCGTGTGGCCTTTTTGACATCGGGATGGGGCGCATCCACCCGGTCATCTTCTCCATGGAAGAAGTAGGCCAGCAGGATCGCCGCCGCAATGCAGGTGACCCCATCGACCCAAAACAGATAATGGTAGTCGATCGTCGCCAGAAAGCCGCCCAGGGCCGGGCCGACCGTCACGCCGAGGTTGACCGCCAGGCGGTTGAGGCCGAACCCCCGGGCACGCTGTTCCGGAGGACAGTGCCGGGCCACGGCGGTCGAGTTGGCAGGACGCAGGGCCTCTCCGACCAACGCTACCAGAAACAGCATCGCTCCGATCTGCAGGGGAGTGGTCAGGTAAGCGAGAATGATGAAGCCAATACCTGAAAGCGCCAGGCTGGCGATCTGCACCCACTTCGCCCCCCAGCGGTCACTGAGCCAGCCGCCCAGAAAGGCCCCGGCCAGGGAGCCGAGGCCGTAGAGGCTGACCAATTGGCCGGCAGCGGCAACGGAATAAGCCATCTCCTGGGTCAGGTAGAGGGTGATGAAAAACAGCACCATCGAGCCGCCGCGGTTGACCAGCATCACCAGGGCCAGGAGCCATACCCCCCGGGGCAGGCCGCTGTAGGCCCGGCGGTAAATGTTGAAGATGCGCCGCAAATTTCGCTCCGTTGAAGGGTTGATGGGTTAATGGGTTGAAGGGTTAATGGATATGCCGGTTCGAGCCGAGACTCAACCCTACGGATCCGTCTTACTCATTAACATCAAATCGTACTTATTTCAAAAATATCATCTTCCGGATGTTGGTAAAATCCACTCCCGCTTTCAACCGGTAATAATAGACGCCGCTGGCTTGAACGGTACCGCTATCATCTCTGCCGTCCCATACGATCCGGTAAATGCCCGCCGGCTGGCGTTGCTGCTGCAGTATGCGGATCTGCTGCCCGAGCGGATTAAAGATGACCAGCTCTACCTCCGCGGTGCGTCCCAGGCGGTAGGTGATGGTGGTGGAGGGATTGAACGGATTGGGATAATTGGGCAGCAGGGCAAAATCTTCCGGCGTTGCGACGTTCCCGTTAAGCCCCACGGGCAGCTCGCCTTCGCCTATCAGCAGCACTTGCGCGGTATCCTGCCCGGCGGCATTGCTGATGATGCTCAGGGTGTCCCGGAAGAGCCCTTCCGCCGGCGGGGTGAAGGTCAGGCTCAGTTCGATGCCGGCACCCGGCGGCAGCGCGAGGTTCCCCCCGGGAGATACGGAAAAAACGGCGCTGCCGGTAAAAAGACTGTCGATCACCAGGGTGGTGTCGCCGATGTTGCTCAGGCCCAGCATCAGGGACGCGGCTGAATCCGGCGGCACAGTGCCGAAGTTGAGTGAATCTGCGGTAAGCTGCAACCGGGGTGCCGGCGCGGGCGGGCTTAGCCCCAGGCTGATCTTGACGATATAACGCCCGCCCAGATGATTGCCGCTCATCCACAAATAGGTGCCGTCGAAGGCCAGGCCGTTGGGATATTCCAGGGGCGAGGGGAAGGAATAGATCTGCTGATAGGTGGCGGGATCGTAACCAATCACCACCTGGCCGTTATTCTTGTTGCGGGCGACGATTACCGCCGAATCATGCGCGGTTACCCCGTTGTTGGTGATGTTGGTGGTATATTGGTTCAGCAGTGTGCCGACGGTGTCGGAGACATACATCCGCTGCGGCACCCCGTTGGTAAAGTCGCCCAGGTCGGAATTCCATAATTGATTGAAGCGGTAGCCCAGTCCGGCAGCCAGCGGGCCGGGGGTGCCGATGATGTACTCTACCGAAAGAAAGTCATCGGTGATGAAGATCAGGTTCTGGATGCCGTCGGCGATGTAGAGCACCCGCCCATTGGACGCCACGCCCCAGGGATTTTTTGATCCGGCGCCCGGCGCCGGGAAGGTATTGACCACCTGGAAATTATTGGCGGGATCGATACGGTAGATCTTCTCGTCATTGATGGTAAAATCCGACAGATAGAGATGGTCGTTCAGGTATCCCAGGCCGATGGCGCCCTCCACCGCCGGGGGCAGTAGTTGCATCAGCAGGATCTGCCCCAGGGTATCATCCTCGGCAACGGCCGTCAGGTGGAGGGGGACGAAGGGCCGTTCCGCTTCCTGCTGCATTTCCAGCGGGATATGCGCGGCGGTATAGCGCTCAAAATCACGCCGCAGCATCCATCCCTGCGCCGCCCCTTCGCGCTCGGAATCGATGATCCCGGCGTCCTGGAGCATCTGCAAATAAGGCAGGGAGGGATCGAACTGTACCTTCACCCATGTCTGCGATTGCTGGGCGAACAGGGAAAAATTTAGTAAAATGAATAAGCCCCAATAATAAATTGATTTCATCAGCTGTCTCCTCATAAAGTAAAGCCCAATATACGGCATTCAGTCCGATTATTCAATTTTTCATCCCCCGCGCCCCAAAAAACGGCGGGCCCTGCCGCATCCGCCGCAGAGCCCGCTGTTTTACCCGTGTTTATCCAATTCATCCGTAGCAAAAAATCATTGCCTTTCAATTCCGCATTCCGAAATCCGCATTCCGAAATCGTTAGGCTTTCACCGCTTCTCCCACCTCATCATCTCCACCGGCGACTGCCGTATCCTCCGCGGTTTTATCGAACAGTTCCGCGCCGAAGTCGCTGAGCAGGTGATACATGATCGGCACGATAATCAGGGTCAGGGCGGTGGAGAAAAACAGCCCGAAGATCACCGCGATGCCCATCCCGCTCCACCATTCGGAGCTTTCGGTGCCGAACTGGATAAATTTGCTGACATCGCCCGTAAACAACCCGATGAAATCGATATTGATACCTACGGTGAGCGGAATTAATCCCAGAATAGTGGTGATGGCGGTCAGCAGCACCGGGCGGAGACGGGTCTTCCCACCTTCGATGATCGCCTCAAGCTTGGAGAGACCGCGCTCGCGAAGCTTCTGGATATAGTCGATCAGCACGATGGCGTTGTTCACCACCACTCCAGCCAGGGAGATGATCCCGATACCGGTCATGATGATCCCGAACGGCCGCATGGTGATCCACAGCCCGAAGAAAACCCCGAAAAAGGAGAGCAGCACCGACATCATGATCACGAAGGGCAGGGTGACGGAATTAAACTGCGTCACCAGCAGGAAGAAGATCAGGAAGATCGCGATCATGAAGGCGTTGGAGAGAAAGTCCATCGACTTCTGCTGCTCTTCGTTCTGCCCGGCGAAGGTCATGGTGTATCCGGCGGGGAGGCGATAGTTGGTCAGGCGCTGCTTGCAGGCTTCCAGCACTTCCGCCGGATTTTTGCCCAGCGATTCCGCCGTGATGGTTACCACCCGGTCGCCGTCGACATGGTTGATGCTGCTCATGCCGGAAGCCAGTTCGATGCTGGCAAAATTGGCCAGGGGGTAGTGCACCCCTTCGTGAAACACCGTCAGGTTGAGCAGGTCGTTGTAGTTCTGGCGGAAATCCTTGCTGAAGCGCACCGTGATGTCATATTCATCAGTACCCACGCGGTATTCCGAGGCCTCGGTGCCATTGATGGCGGTGCGCACGGTATTGGCGATCATTGAGGTGTTGAGTTCAAACAGCGCCGCCTTTTCCCGGTCGATGCGCACCCGCAGTTCCGGTTTGCCCTTGTCGTAATTGTCTTTCAGTTTGGTGATATTGGGAACATCTTCGATCTTCGACATGATATCTTCCGAAATCCGCGCAAGCACGTTAAAATCCTGCCCTTTGATGCGGATTTCCACCGGCTTGCCGGTGGGCGGGCCCTCATCCGGCTTGGAGACGTCGACGGTGGCGCCGGGAATTCCGCGGATGGCATCGCCCACCGCTTCCATGGTGATGAAGGAGTTTTGCGAGCGCTCATAGCTTTTTAGCAGGTCGATGGTGACCTGCGATTTGTGGGATGATCCTCCGCTGGTGCCGAAGTCGAACATGTTCTGCACATTTCCGACATTGACCACATAATCTTCCATGTCGGTGGTTTGCTGGATACGTTTCTCTACCTGACGCACGATGGCGTCGGAGGTCTCCAGGCGGGTGCCCAGCGGCGCTTCCACCTCCACAAATATCTGATTGGGCTGAATGCTCGGGAACAGCTCCACGCCATATTCCGAGAGCGTAAAGACGACCCAAATGACGGTCATCATCAAAAATCCGAAAGCCGCCGCCCCCAGGCTCTTCCAGCGATTTCGCAGGGTCCAGCCGAGGGTCTGCTCATAATAGCCGGTCAGTCGCCGCAGCAGACGGTCGCCCAGCAATTTGTCGATGTTCGGGTCAATGCGCAGGAATACTGAAGCAATCACCGGGTTGAATACCAGGGCCACGAACAGCGAGCAGGAGAGGGTGATGATCAGGGTGATGGGCAGGAATTTCATAAATTCACCCATGATGTCATCCCAGAAGATCAGCGGCAGGAAGGCCATCAATGTGGTCATGGTAGAAACCACCACTGCCATTCCCACCTCTTCGGTACCGTCCTGGGCTGCTTTCAGCACACCCTTGCCTTGTTCATGGTGTCGGTAGATATTTTCCACGATCACCACCGCATTATCCACCAGCATCCCCAGGGCCAGGATCAAGCTGAAGAGCACCATCATATTCAGGGTATAACCCAGCAAACTGATGATGATGAAGGAGACCAGCATCGATAACGGAATGGCAATGCCCACCAGCAGGCCGTTGCGCGCCCCCATGAAGAAATAGAGCACGAAGACCACCAGCAGCAGCCCGGAGATGATGTTGTTCTCCAGGTCGTTCACCATAGTACGGATCTCTTCCGACATGTCGGTGACGATCAGGTACTCCGTGCTGGCGGGGAAGTTGGCTTCCTCACGTGCAAGAATCGCTTTGATCTCGTCGGTGATGCGGATGATGTTTTCCCCGCTGCGCTTGGTGATGGTCAGGGTGACGCTGGGCTTGCCGTTCAGCCGGGAGTAACTCGTTTCGTCCTTGAATCCGAAATAGACCTCTGCCAGGTCGTTCAGGTAGATCGGCTGACCGTTTTTAGTCTTCACCACAATATCGCTGATTTCCCGCACGCTGTCAAACTCGCCGGGTACCCGCACCGTCCACTTCAGGTTGCCGCTTTCGGTCGCGCCGCCGGGAATGGTCAGGTTCTCCTGCCGGATCGCTGCGATGACGTCCTCTACGCCGATCTTATAATATTCCAGGCGGCTGGGATTTACATTCACCTTTACTTCCCGTTCCAGCCCGCCGGTGAGGTTGACCTCCAGCACGCCGGAGACGTTCTCGAAGAGGTCCTGCAGATCTTCGGCGATCTTTTTCAACTTTACCAGGGATTCATCGCCGGTGATGCTCACCACCATGATCGGCACGTTTTCAAAATTGATCTCCTGCACCATCGGGTCATCAAGGTCCTTGGGGAGGTCCGGCTTGGCCAGATCGACTTTCTCGCGCACTTTACGCACCGCCTCGTCCACCTCGATATCCGGTTCGAATTCACAGGTGATGCTGGCATAGCCCTCGCTGGCCTGGGAGGTCATCCGCTTGATCTTGGCGATCTCCTCCAGTTGATCCTCCAGGGGCTTCAGCACCAGCGTTTCCATATCCGAGGGCGCTACCCCCACGTAAGGGGCCGCCACGAAAACCACCGGCTGCTTGATGTCCGGGAAAGATTCCACCGGCAGGCCGACATAGGAAGTCAGGCCTCCGACAAATATGATGACCAGCAATACGAAGACGCTGGTTTTATGCGCTAGTGAAATATTGGTTATTTTCATAATTTTCCTCAGATTCAGTTCGTGACAACTTCCAGCAGGTCGCCGTCGCTCAGATTACGTTGTCCGACTACGATCAATTGCTGGTTGGGGGACAGGCCGTCCACCAGCACCGAATTTTCGTAGATCGCTTCCTGGGTAACCGGCACTTTTTTCGCCCGGTTTTCCTCGGCGATGTAGACATACCAGCCTTTTTCAGATTCGATCAGTGCATCTAGCGGCACCACCACCCGGTGGCGGAAGGTCTGGCGCAGGATGGTCAGGTTGGCCACCATCTGCGGCACCAGCTTGTGCTCCGGATTGGGCACCTGCACTTCGATCTCGAAGGTACGGTTACCGGGCTCGATGCTGCGTGAGACGAAGCTGACCTTGCTCTCGACTTTCATTTGGGGATACGCGTCGAAGCTCAGGGTTACCGGGGTGCCGACGCTGATATCGCCCATATAGCGCTCCGCTACCCCGGCGCGGATCTTCATCACCTCATTGTCGATGAATTCGAAGATCGGGGTCATGGCATTGGCGTAGGCGCCGAGATCGTAATAGCGGTCATTGACCACACCGCGCAGCGGGGCGGTGATGAAGAGTTTTTCATAGCGCACCCTGGCCAGGTCATAGGCAGCCCGGGCGGCATCCAGCCCGTATTGGGCGCCGAGGTATTCGTTCTCGGAGATCGCCCGCTTTTCGTAGAGCACCTTGCGGCTGTTATACTCCAGTTCAGCCTGTTGTAAGGCAGCCCGGGCCTGTTGATAACCGGCCTCCAATACTTTGTTTTCCAAAATTGCCAAAGTGTCGCCTTTGCTGGCATAGCGGCCTTTGTCGACCACTACCCGCTTGAGCGTGCCCGGCTCCTCCACGACAATCTCGATATGGTTGCGGGCCGACACCGTGCCGGTGACCTTCAGGAAATTGCTGAAAGACTGCAGTTCGATCGGCGCAGTCTGTACCGGCACTGCCCGTTCCGCCTGAACATGGGCCGATTCCGCATTGCTTTTATCGGCGCACTGCATCAGCAGCGGGGAAGCGGCTATCAATAATATCAGGATATAATTTTTTTTCATGATTTCTCCCAAACAGTATTATAATGATGTTTCGTTAATTCAAACTGAAATCTGACCATTGTCATTGGCCCTTCGGGCGTCATAGGCTTCGCGTCATTGGACTTCGTCGTTATCCAACATCCAACATCATTTCACTCCGCACTCCGCACTCCGCACTCCGAATTCCGCATTCGAAACACTCCGCACTCACTCCACCTTTCCCGTCGCCAGTTCCCACTCAAAGTAAGCCCGGAGATAGTCAAAGATCGCCGAGTAGTAGTTGAGCTGCGCCCGGTCCAGGGCCACCCGGCTATCTTTCAGCTCCACCTGAGTGGAGAGGCCGTTGTCGACCCGGGTTTCGGCGATCTCGAAGGCTCGCCGGGCGGAGAAAGCCGCCTTGTTGGCGGCGCTGATGCGCTCCCGGGCTTCCTTCATGCGCAATTGCAGGTTGGCCAGTTGGATGCGGATATTGTCATCCGCTTCCGCAATCCGGGTGTTGGCCCGGTCCAGGTCGGCCCGGGCTTTGCGGATCTGAGCGCTGGTGCGGCCTCCGCTGAACAGAGGAATACTGAGAGACAATCCCAGAAAATAATTGTCGTTCTCGTTATCAAAGCGGAACGCATCTGATGCAGCAGTGTAATTGTATTGTAAGACACCTTCCAGCACCGGAAAGCGATCGGCTTTTTGGGCGCTGACATTCTTCTCCTGCAACTTCTTTTGCCAGACCAGCGCATTGTAATCGGGCCGCTGCGCCGTCACCGCTTCGAATCCGGGCGTCTCGGGAAGGGCCGGAAACTGGTCGATGGCCCCGCGCAGGGGCATCGGCTGTTCCAGCGGAAAACCGACCAGCACCTTCAGATTATTCAGGGCCAGTTCGTATTGCTGCGCCGCCTGGAAGGTCTCCGGAATGCTGTTCTGCCAGCGCACTTCTGCCTGGAGCAGGTCAAATTCCGATACGATCCCGCTTTCGAATTTCACTTTGATATTCTCATAATTGTCTTTTGCGCTGCTCTCCGAATCCTGTGCCACCAGCAGTACTTCTTTCAGCAGCAGGGTCTGATAGAAGGCAATCTTGGTCTGGGCCAGTACCTGCTGGCGGGTAAACTCGAAATTTTCTTCGCTCAGGCGCCTGAAATAACGCGCGGCCTGGATCCCGTAACCCACCTGCAAGCTCAGCAACGTCTGGCGTAGCACCGCGTTGGCCTGATACTGATTGGTAAATGAGGTGCGGAAGCTCTGGGTGATCTCCCGTCCGCTGGTATCGGTGACGGTAAAGAAGAACTTGCTTTCCTTGAAGTTTCGGTTGTAGCCGAGATTGACATCCAGCTTGGGCAGGGCGGCGGAATAGGCCCCCTTGACCTCGGCGGCGGCAGTTTTCAGGTCCGCCCGGGCCAATTGGATGGTTTTGTTGTTGGCTTCGGCCATTTTCAGTACTTCGGCCAGGCCGTATTCTTCGGCCAGCAGGTTCTGCAGCAGGATGATGATGAGTATCCCGATGATTTTATTCAACATTTCGGCTCCTTTTCAACCCGTTTAATATCACGCTGATCATCGTTTCCACTACTCGGTCGCGCATGGTTTCCGGGTAATGTTGCATCCAGTCAAAATTGAGAAATTCACTCATATAGACCAGGGTCGCCGCCATGGTCGGCTCATCTTCAAAATCGAAGCGCCCCTGCATCCGCCCTTCCCGCAGTAAGGGAATGAGCTTCTCCATGAACAGCAGATTAAGTTTTTCCACGATAGGATGACCGTGGGGTGAATGTTCACAGAGGTATTTGGGCATATCGGCCATTTTTCGGGCATATACTTTCAGATCCTGGTACATGGTGCGAAAGAAGAAGGCCAGCTTTTCATCTGCCTGTAGATCGCGAGGCATTTTTTTCTCGACTTGATTAATGAACCCGGTGGCCTCTTCCACCACGATCTCATCAAAGATGGTTTCTTTGCTGGGATAGTAATAGTAGAGCGTCGGTTTGGCCATGCCGCTCTGCTGGGCGATGTCGCTCATCGCAGTCTTGTTGAACCCGAAACGGAAGAACAATTCGCGTGCAGCATGTTTGATCAACGCCTTTTTTTCAATATCTCCATTGACTGTCATCTAATTCCCCTGGTTATTCATATTTTCGACCCATTTCAAAATGGGTCGAAAATATAGGTCAAGGAAAATGAAAACGCCAGGGGTAAATATTTGTTTCGCGATTTTATTTTTTTATCCTCTGACAGATTGGGCTTGGGTGTCAGCAAATAAATACGAGAGATATGGTTCAACTAAACACCCAAGCCCAATCTGTCAGAGGATTTTTCATGTACAATACACTTTATATTATGTCTTTTAAAATTACAGATTCCTCGGCCGGCACCTCGGAATGACACAACGCCTTCATTTCGAACGTGGTTTATGAGAAATCTATTACTGCAAAAAACTTAGTATACCGTGTAATAACGTACGGCATTAACAATATGTGAATTTATGTTCACTATTTTAAATTTAAAAATTGAATTTGTCAAGTAAATTTTTGAAAAAAAGGTTATATTGCGGACATGAATATTATTCAAACATGCGGTTCCGATTCCTGGGGTGGGCTGGAGATGCAGACAGTGAAGATTGCCGTCGCCCTTTCGCTGCGGGGACACCGGGTGACGTTGCTTTGTGTCCGGGGAAGCACCCTGCATCAGCAGGCATTAGAAGCGGGACTGGCGGCGGCGCCGCTGCTGGGCGGGCCGGGGGGCAAGGCGGTTGCAGCTTGGCGAATTTCCGCCTGGTTGCGCCGGCAATCCTGTGAGGTGATCCATGTCCATTTGTCAAATGACCTCTGGGCGCTGGTGCCGGGGATTTATCTAAGCCGCTGGCCGGGGATGCTGCTGTTCACCAAGCGCATGGGCAGTTCGCTCAACAAAAAAGACCCCCTGCACCGCTTGCTTTACCGGCGGGTTGACAACATTTTTGCGGTATCGGAATATGTCCGCCGCAACGTGATTGATACCTGTCCGGTAAACCCCGAGAAGGTACACCGCCTGCACAACGGCCTCCCGCTGGAGAATTTTCGCCCGGAAATGCATGACCGCCGGGAGATTCGCCGTGAACTGGGTATTGATCCGGCGGCGCTGGTCGTGGGGATCATCGGCCGCCTGACGCCCAAAAAAGGACATCGGGAATTTCTGGAGGCTGCTGAAATTCTGATCCGGCAATATCCCGATCGGTTGACTTTTCTGGTGGTCGGCGGCGCCAGTCACGGTGAGGAGGCCTACGAGCAGAAGATCCGCCGGAGGGTCGCGGGCAATCCGCTCCTGCAGCCCCGGGTGATCTTCTGCGGCTTTCGCAACGATATTCCGCGGATGCTGGCGGCGATCGATCTGCTGGCTTTTCCGTCGTATAAGGAAGCCTTCGGCAACACCCTGCTGGAAGCGATGGCGATGGGCGTGCCCGTAGTGGCCAGCAACAGCGGGGGAGTGCCGGAGATCATCGAGGAGGGCATCTCCGGCATTTTGATGCCCCCCCGGGACGGCCCCGCCCTGGCTGCCGGCTTGCAAAGACTCATCGAAGATCCCGAACTGTGCCGCCGCCTGGCCCGGACCGGCCGGGAAGTGGTGGCGCAGCGCTTCCGGTTCGAGGATTATATTGACCGGCTGGAGGGGATCTACAAGGAGGGGGCGATACAGAGGTGATTTTTTTGCCACGAATTCACGTGAATGTACCCGAATTTTAAAGCCACGGATGAACCGGATAGACACTGATATTATTAATCTTACTGATGTTCCGCGCTATGCTCCAAAATGTAATTCATGCTGTCATTAAAGGGAGCGTTTTATTCGAGGAAATTCGCGTAAATTCGTGGCAAGAAACAATCCGTGTGTATCCCGTTCATCCGTGGCAAAACACTATCCCCCGAGCCAAATCGGAAATTGGATTGATTGTCTCCCTGATACCCCTTAAATTGACTTGCAGGTAGCTCGGTGAACTCCGTGTCTCTATGGCAAAAAATCAAGTTTGATATACAATGCTAACCTTTCAGGA
Organism: Calditrichia bacterium; assembly: GCA_020635015.1. Classification (GTDB taxonomy): domain Bacteria; phylum Calditrichota; class Calditrichia; order RBG-13-44-9; family J075; genus JACKAP01. Next base: position 198,464 of record JACKAP010000009.1, read on the forward strand.
GATCAACATGACACTAAACGAACGTTTGCAAAACGTGGCGGTGCTGGGAGCCGGCGGAAAAATGGGCAGCGGCATCTCCCTGTTGCTGGCCCGGGAGATGGCTTTGCAAAAACTGAACCCGGACAACGCCGGCAAATCCTACCGGATCACCCTGATGGATATCGATCCGGCGGCCCTTGACGGCCTGCAGAATTACCTTCGCCGACAGGCGCAAAAATATGCCCAGAAAAACGCCGCTGCCCTTCCCGGCGGCAGCAGTGAAACGGATTTCGTCGATACCATGATGTCGCTGCTCCACCCGGTCACCTCGCTGGAAAAAGTTGGCGGCGCCCGGATGGTTTTCGAGGCGATCCTGGAGAAGCTCGACCTTAAGGTAAAGGTCTTCAACCAGCTAAAGTCTACCTGCGCTCCCGACACCTATTTTTTTAGCAATACCTCTTCGATTCCGCTAAAAGAGCTGGATGAACAGGTGGGCCTGGATGGCCGGATCATCGGCTTTCACTTCTACAATCCCCCGGCGGTACAGCGGCTGGTAGAACTGATCATTCCCGAGCGGGTGCAGCCGGAATTGCCCGCCCTGTCCCGGGAATTGGGCAAACGCCTGGGTAAGATTATCATTCCTTCCAACGATGTCGCCGGCTTTATCGGCAACGGCCACTTTATGCGCGACGGGCTCTACGGCATCCACCAGGCGGAAGTGCTGGCGCAGGAGATCGGATTTGTGCAGGCGGTCTACGCGGTCAACCGCATCAGCCAGGATTTTCTGGTGCGTCCGATGGGAATCTTTCAGTTGATCGACTATGTGGGGCTGGATATCTTTCAGAGTATTCTCAAGATCATGAATCCGCACTTCCCGGCGGAAAAGCTGCACAGCGAGCTGATCGATACCCTGGTCACCCTCGGGGTGAAAGGGGGGCAGTTCTCCGACGGTTCGCAGAAAGACGGTTTTTTCAAGTATGAATCCGGCAAGCCGGTGGGGGTATTCGATCTGGAAAGCAATGGTTACCGCGAATTTGCCGCGGAGAGCTGGCCCTCGGAAGCGGATCAGTTTCTCGGCCCCCTCCCCGAGGCGTACGCTCCCTGGAAGGAACTGCTGAAGGCGGAAGACCGTGCCACCGCGCTCAACACATATTTTGCCAGTTTGACGGCCGGCGATACCCGCGGCGCCCGCCTGGCCACCGCCTACCTCAAAAATTCCAAACAGATCGGTGAAGCGCTGGTCTCCGGGGGGGTAGCCCATTCGGCTGAGGATGTCAACGGGGTGCTGATGAACGGATTTTTCCACCTCTATGGGCCGGTCAATGATTTTGTGTGAGATGCCGGGGCATAAATAAGTGCCTGCTTTACCGGACGCAAACAGCAGGGTTACATTAATTATATTTGTATGCGCTGTGCCGCTGCGGTACCCGGCAACATACGTTCAAATTTTAAGAAATTAGAAATATAATATTGTATAGGACCATCGGAAACAGTACCTTGCTTAGGTTTCCCGGTTAAATTATGCCCTTGTTATCACGTGCCTCGATGGATCCACCGGGTAATACCAATTGCAATTTCATTTCCCCAATTTAACCCAAAGGAGGACAGTATGAGAATACTGACACTATTAATACTCGTTGTCTCGTTGGCATTTTTGCAGGCGGCAGCGGAGAAAAATGCCAAAACGGGGAAGCCCTATGATCCCCCGATCGGGATCGAGACAGCCTGGGGGCCGGATGCCTTCGGTTATACGGCTTTGGACAGCAATGAGCCGGGCGGCCCTTCCGTGGAATGGATCGACATTTCTGCCATCGGCACGGTGGTCACCGGACTGGGCGACGACAACATCGTCGGTCCCTATAATGTCGGTTTTCCCTTCCGTTTCTATTGGTATGATGTCACGACATTCCATGTTGGTTCCAATGGCTACCTGCGGTTTTCCGGAGGCGGGCAGTTGAGCGATCCTTTTACCAGCATTCCCAATTCGGCAGCGCCCAACGATCTGATCTGCCCCTTTACCACCGACTTCGATCCTTCCAGCGGGGGAACGGTGTACTATTGGTCGAACAATGTGGATACCCTGATCGTTTCCTACGAGCATATCCCGGCCTGGCTGCCCACCGGCAGCAGCGGGGATCACAATTTCCAGATCGTGCTATCGATGGTCGATACCTCGATCACTTTCAACATCGGCCCGCAGAGCGGTGCGTTGAACAACACCAACGGGATGGTGGGAATCGAGAACAACAGCGGGGAATACGGTATCCAAAATTATCCTAACAATCTGATCCCGGCTAACTACAGCATCAAGTTCTACTATCCGGCGACCATCCTGCTGGATATTCATGACGTCGGGGTGGCCCAGGTGCAGAACGAGAGCAACGGCGGCTTTTTCGTCAAGACCGGCGACGATTATCAGGCCAATGCGGTGATCAAAAATTTCGGGAACCAGGATGAAAGCGGCTTCAACGCCATCGCGGAAGTGCTCAATCATCCGGCCGGCACCGTGGTGCACACCAGCACTGTGCCGATCGCCTCCCTGCTGGCCGGCGAAGCGCTGGCGATTACCTTCCCGGATGTCTGGACCCTGGATACCCCCGGCAACTACGTCATTCGGGTGCGCACCGATCTGACCGGCGATATGGTCGCCAGCAATGATAACAAGCGCGTGCGTTTTAACGTGGTCGACCTGCCCGGCGAACTTTCCTTCGACGACGGCTCCAACGAGAACCTGTGGAGCTGGAACGGCGGCAACGGCGGGATGGGCATTTATTATCAGCCTCCCTCCTATCCGGTGAAGGTGACCGAACTGAGCGCCTTTCTCGGCGCCGGCACCGACGTTACCCACCTGGAACTCTTTGACGATGACGGCCCCAACGGCCAGCCCGGCACCCAGCTCTATACCACTTCGGTGAACCAGGCAGTTCAGGGTTGGGCTGTGGTTGATCTTTCCGCCGAAGATATCGTCCTCAATGACGGCGGGGTCTATGCCGCCTGGCGGATGAACAGCACCACCTCCTCAGCCCTGGGCATCGACGTCTCCACGCTGGCCTCCCGGCGCACCTGGGAATATACCGGGGTGTGGGCGGTCTTCCGCAATTTCGAGACCGACGACGCCATGCTGCGCGTCGCGGTGGAGGAAGTGCAGGGACCGGTGTTCTTTGACGACTTCGAAAGCGGCGCGGGCAACTGGACCGGCGATTGGGGCCTGACCACCGCTGCTTCCAATTCCCCGGTCAACTCCTTCACCGATTCTCCCGGCGGCAACTATCCGCCCAACGCCAACCTGGTGGCAGCGATGGCCAGCGGCGTGGACCTGAGCGGCTACTTTGGCGCTACCCTGGAGTTCTACACCAAGTATGAACTGGAAACCGGTTTTGACTACGGCTATCTGGAAGCCAGCACCGACGGCGGCGCTTCCTGGCTGAGCCTGAAAACCTATAACGGAGAAGGGGTGGTGACCACCTTCACCCTGGAAACCGTCGATATCGGCGCCTTTGCCGGCAGCTCGGACTTCCGGGTGCGCTTCCGGGTGGTGACCGATGGCGGCTACGAGACTGACGGCTGGTATATCGACGACGTCAAGATCACCGGCCTCTCCGATGATGTCAGCGCTCCGCTGATCGTCTTTGACCCGCCCCAGCACTATCAGGGCACTCCGGCAGATTTCCAGGTGGTGGCGACCATCACCGACCTCTCCGGCGTGGCCACGGCGGAACTGAATTACTGGGTGGATGATCCCCTGCCGGTGATCATCACCATCCCGCCTTCCAGCGTGGTGGGCGATGATTACACCTTCGACATTCCGACCCAGCCGCATGGCTCAAAGGTTTATTTCAATATCTTTGCCGAAGACGGCGCTACCTCGCCGAACAGCGTCACCACCGCCGATTATGCCTACGTTTCCGGCCAGCACGAGATTTACGACGACGGGGATCCGGAATTTATTGTCGCGGTGAACCCCGGCGGCGGCATGGCGGTGCGCTTCGATGCGCCTTCCGCCACCTATCCCAATGTGGCGGCGGCGCTGCTGCGGATCTATACCGACGTCAACAACCCGATCGACTCGGTTACGGTACATGTCTGGACGGATAACGGCGGCACTCCCGGCACCGATCTGATGACGCCCTTCAAGGTCTATCCGGGCGCCACGCTGGCCAGTCCCCAGGATTGGACCATCGTCAACCTGTCGGAGTTGAGTGTGGTACCCGGCGCGGCTTACTGGGTCGGTTATGTCAATACCTCCGGCATTGCCATGAACCACCTTTATGACCAACCGGCGGTATACAATCGCAGCGCCAGTGGCGTGGGCTCCTGGGCACCGTTCGCCGGCGATTTCCACATCCGCAGTGTGCTGGGCGGGCCGACCACCGGGATTGTCGATAACAATACCTCGATCATTCCCACCGCCTATGCCCTGGGGCAGAATTATCCCAACCCCTTCAACCCGAGCACGACCATCAAATACGCCTTGCCGGAAAACAGCGAGGTGACAGTGGAAGTGTATAATATGCTCGGCGAGCGGGTGGCTACTCTGATTAGCGGCTTCCATCCCGCCGGGATTCATTCGGTGCAGTGGGATGCGTCGAGCCTCTCCAGCGGGGTTTATTTCTACCGCCTGGCAGCGCGCAGCAGCAGTGGACAGCAGTTTACGCAAGTACAAAAAATGATTCTGATGAAGTAGGTTTTGCGTCAGGCATGACCCGGACTGCGGGTCATGCCTGACGGTTTTAACAGATTCCTCCCCACATCCCCTTGACTTTCTCCCCGAAAAACAGTAGGTTCAAAGCCTGATAATGATGTTTACTGCATTTCGTCAATCGAACAAAGCCCGAAGGAGAGCCTGTGGCCAAATCTTTTCTGGAACGTGTGAAAATTCCCCATGTGTTTGTGCTGCTCACCGCGATGGTGCTGTTCTGCAGCATACTGACCTACCTGATCCCCTCCGGGGAATACCAGCGCGAGAAAAAAAACATCCAGGGCACCGAGCGTACGGTGATTCTGCCCGGCACCTATGAAAAACATACCAAGCACCTCACCCTGAAAGGGGTCTTTATACCCGACTCGGAGGATGGCAAGGCTTCACCGGTCAGCCTGGAGCAGTTTCTTAGCGCGATTCCCCGGGGGATGGAGCAATCGGCCGACATTATCTTTTTTATTTTTATCATCGGCGGCGTGCTGGGGGTTTTGCAACGCACAGGAATGGTGATTGCGGTGATCCAGAAACTGCTGGCGCTGCTGGGTGAGCGCACCATCCTGCTGACGGTCATTCTGATGGTGCTGATCGCCATCGGCGGCTCCACCCTGGGGATGGGGGAGGAATTCATTCCCCTGGTGCCGCTCTTCCTGATCATTTCCAAGGAGATGGGCTACGACCGCATCTTTGGGCTGGCGATCGTGATGGTGGCGGCGGACGTGGGCTTTGCCGCAGCGACCACCAATCCTTTCACGGTTAATGTGGCGCAGGGGATTGCCGAACTGACGATTAACGGCACGGTGCCTTTTCGGGTTTTATTCCTGGCGGCAATCCTGACGATGACGATCTTCTACGTGCTGCGCTATGGCGCGAAAGTAAAAAAAGATCCTTCCAAATCCTTGATGAAAGACGATGACTTCGAGATCTCCCATATCGATTTCGAAAAAATCGAATTGACCAACGCCCACATTTTTACCCTGGTGAGCAGCATCCTGATCTTCATTGCGATCCTCTGGTCGGTCAATTCCCTGGGCTGGTGGATGGCGGAAATGTCCGGCGGCTTTATCCTGATGGCGATCATTGCGGTGGTGGTGTCCAAACTGCCGGTGGATGAAGCGGTGAAGGCCTTCATCAAGGGGATGGAAGAGATGGTGGTGGCGGCGATGGTGGTGGGTTTTGCCCGGGGTATCCAGGTGGTGCTAAATGACGGGCAGATCCTCGACACCCTGATTTTCTCAGCTGCGAGCATTTTGAAAAATTTCCCCAATTATATCGCTGCCGAGGGCATGCTGTTGTTCCAGACTACCCTGAATTTCCTGATCCCCTCCGGCTCCGGACAGGCGGCGGTAACCATGCCCCTGATGGCCCCGCTCTCCGACGTGCTGGGCATCAGCCGTCAGACGGCCGTGTTTGCCTTTACCTGCGGCGACGGCTTCTCCAACACCATCATTCCCACCTCCGGGGTGCTGATGGCGATGCTCTCCCTGGCCGGAATTCCCTACACCACCTGGCTGCGCTTCATGGTGCCCCTCTTCCTACGCCTGCTGCTGATGTCGGCGGTCTTCCTGGCTATTACGGTGTTCTTTCCGTCGGTGTGGACCTGGTGAAAGGCAAGGAAGAAGGATAAAGGGTAAAGGATAAAGGATGAAGGATAAAGGAAATAGGGTAGAGGAAACAAGGAATTGCGTATATGGGTGGATGGGTATATGGGGATCGAAACTATTGGTAATGCGCCGGTTTTTCCCCATATACCCATTCACCCATATACCCATCGATTGATTTCGTAAACGCTTTTAAAAACTGGTGATTAACGTCACGTTAAATGGGCAATTATTGGTTATTATGCTTTCAGTTTCTTTGAAACAGGGATGTTGATAGAATTCGACGCGTCACCTCACCGAATTGCGAATCCATTACATCTTTGCTGGATACTGGATGCTTCCCGAATGCTTTCGGGATGGATGCTGGATATTTTCGCCAGTATTTATCCACCATCTAACATCCAACATCAAGTTTTTTATCCAGCATCCAGTATCCAGTAACTCGGCATCGAAATGGATACTGGCAAGATCTCCGACAACAAAAACCCACTCATAAAGCCCGGGGCCTTCCGCTTTTGCGAAGGCGGAAGGCCCTTTTTATTTTTGCGAGAAAAAACCCACTCATAAAGCCCGGGGCGCCCGGCCTGCAAAGGCCGGGTGCCCTTTTTTTTGCGCTCATATGGAATGCTTTCTCATGCAGAATTTTTTTGCATGAGGCGAAAGATAAATCCGGAATTTGGTTCGTTTGGGTAAAGCCCTTGCTGCGGTCGCCGCTCCGGCGCACCACATCGCCGCCGGCAGCGGCGACCGCAGCAAGGGCCATTTCAATCCAATTTGGCTTTGACATATTCCGTTCCTTATGGTTATATTGGCGAATCCTGCCTATGCTGTTTATTCTGCAGGAATTAAAGAAATAGAGCCTACAAGCTAACCGGAACCGCAAACGCGCTGATGACCTGGCCGAACATCATATTTGAAGGACCCTCCTATTCGATGATGTCTGTTTTGATACTGCTCAGCCTGGCCATCGCGCCGGGGATTGCGATCTCTCTGTTTGTTTATTTTAAGGATAAGTATGAGCGCGAGCCCTGGCACTTGCTGTTCAAGGCATTCATCAACGGGGTGCTGGTCACCTTCCTGGCCGGGCTGCTGGAGTTCTGGGCCGACAGCCTGATCAAAACCTCTCCGGAATTGTGGATGGTGGCAATCGAAGCCTTTCTGATGGTGGCCTTGATTGAAGAGGGCTGCAAGTATTATTTGCTGGTCACCAATATTTATCACAGCGAAGAATTCAATGAGCCCTTTGACGGCATCACCTACGCGGTGATTATCTCCATGGGGTTCGCTACGTTTGAGAATATCTTTTATGTTTACCGCGGAGGACTGGAGATCGCCTTCCTGCGTATGCTGACGGCGGTGCCGGCGCACGCGATCTTCGGGGTGATGATGGGCTTTTTTGTGGGACTGGCAAAGTTCCGCCGCCATTCCGCCACCCTGCGTTGGACCGGCCTGCTGGCAGCGGTTTTTTTCCATGGCGCATACGATTTTTTTCTCTTTCAGGAGATCTACCCGATGCTGACCTACGGGGCGCTGCTGGTGCTGCTGGTCGGATTGCTGCTTTCGCTATGGGGAATGCGGGTGCTCAGCAATCTCTCGCCGTTCAAGGAAGCGGAAAATCCGCTGGCCCGGAAAAACGAGATGGAAGGATGATGAGGCCGGGCAATGGCGTATCTTGGTGGCAGTGGCAGTGGCAGTGGCAGTGGCAGTGGCAGTGGCAGTGGCAGTGGCAGTCAATTTCTACTACAGCCACAAAGAGTCGGCTTGACAGTTGGGAAGTTTTTGTGAAAAGTTGTGTTAACGCACGTTAGCCTTGGGAATAAAAACTTATATTAGCAAGATTTTAACGTATGGGTTGGAAAAATGAACGGGTTAATCGGTAAATCGATCGCAGGCAGGTATAAAATTGTTTCTAAGCTGGGGGACGGCGGCATGGGGGTGGTCTATAAGGCGATCCAGACCAGCGTCGACCGTACCGTCGCAGTCAAAATTCTTCACCCCCATCTGATGAGCAACACCGATGCGATGCAGCGCTTCCAGCGCGAGGCGAAGACCTGCAGCAAGCTGAAGGATGCAAATGCCATTCATCTGTACGATTTCGGGATCGAGAACCACTTGACCTACCTGGTGATGGAATACATCGAGGGGCAGAGCCTGCGCGATATGCTCCAGCCGGGCAAGCCGCTGCAGTTGCGCCGGGCGGCGAATCTGATCGGGCAGATCTGTTCCGCCCTCGCCGAAGCCCATGCCCTGGATATTGTGCACCGCGACCTGAAGCCGGGTAATATCATGATTACCCGCCGGCGTAACCGCGAACACGTCAAGGTGGTGGATTTCGGCATCGCCAAGATTGTCAGCGACGAGACCAAAGCCACCCACATGACCCAGACCGGGATGATTATCGGCACCCCCCAGTACATGTCGCCGGAGCAGGCGGAAGGGGGCAAGATCGATCTGCGCTCAGACATCTATTCCCTGGGGATCATCCTCTACGAATTGGTGACCGGTGATACCCCCTTTCAAGCCGACACTCCCCTGCAACTGCTGCTGAAGCACGTGAAGGATCCACCTCCTCCGCCGCGTAAGCTGCGCCCCGATCTCGATATTCCCGAAGCAGTGGAGGCGGTGATTCTGAAAGCCCTGGCCAAGCGCCCGCAAGACCGTTACGATTCCGCGGAGGCGCTAGCCGCAGAGCTGGACCAGGCCACCCGCCATCTGCCCCTGCCGGATCTGGCGCCGCTGCCCGCCACCTCCGGCAAGCCGGGAAGATCCTCGGCCGGCAGTGGGGTCGCGGCAACCGATATCGAGATCGATCCGACCGAAATCGGCATCAATCAGACGGAAATCGCCGGCGGAGGGAGAACGGCGATCGAACCGCCGCCGCGGCCCGCCTGGTTGATCCCGGCCCTGGCGGCGGCGCTGCTGGTGCTGGCGGGCGTCGCCTACTATTTCCTGAGCGGGCCGGGCACCGGTTACCTGACCCTCTACGTGAGTCCCCATGAGGCGGCGGTGAGCGTAACCTCGCCGGAGGTGGACAAGGATGATATCAAACTGCTCAAGAGCGCTCGGGAAACCGGGAGTCCTGGTAACCTGGCCGCAGTTCGTCGCCAGCAGGTCCGTATCATCCCGGTGCGCCGCCAGGTCGCGAAGCGGGAATACCGCTACGAACTGCCGGCGGGTGATTATACTATCTCGGCGACGGCTGATGGATATGCCGATTACCGCACGGAAGTGACGATCGATCCCGATCGGGCCGATACGGTAGAGGTTTCGCTGATCTACCTCGGTGAGACCGGCGGGAAGGTCGGCACCCTGGGACGTGATGGGGCCAATCTGTCCACCCTGCAGGTGAAGGTCATCCCGGAAGATGCCACGGTGATCGTGTATGCGGCCAATAACCGGCTGCTTCAATATCGCCCCAAATCCCGCTCCGGCGGCCTGGTCAATTTTGATCTGCCACCCGACTACACCTACACGGTAACCGTTTCCAAACAAGGGTATCATTCCCAGACCCGTTCGGTGAATGTCAGTTCGGAGAATTTGCTGACCTTTACCGAGTTCGCCTTGGTCAGAAGCATTGCCGACCTGCTGATTCTTGACAAGGACAAAGTAAACAACAGCGCCGCGGGATCGATCGCTGCGGGGGTGAAGCCGCGTCTGCTCGGGCAGCGCTCGCTCAATTTATTCTGGTTTACCACCAGTGGTATTGGCTCCATTTCCAGCGCCCTCGAAATTCAGGATGGCGCCAACAGCTTGCCGGTGTACAGCCCGCTTCCCGGGCTTCAGGAGAAATATGTGCGCATGGGAGGGAAGATCGTGTCGCTCACCGCGCAGCAACTCGTCTTTGAGGGCACCTTGACGTTTCGACATCCGCAACGCAACAATGGACAGCCTTGCGAACGCACCGGGAGGTTTACCTTCGAGTGGCGTAGTGATAATGAGGCGCGCTGGGCGCTGGTGAACAACAGCGCGATCTGTGACGGCATTGTCGATGGCATTAATATTAAATAATCCTGCCCAAAAGCAGGAGGGCGGGAGCGCCTGAAAACGGCTGAGATGATATGATCAGAATTTATGCACAAACCCATACCGGCATGGTGCGCGAAGGAAACGAAGACAGTTTCCTGGTCATCGATACCACCAGTGAGTCGGCCGAGCATCTGCCGGACATCCGCGAGGTCGCTTCCGGTGAGGCAGGGATTACCCTGATGGTTTCCGACGGCATGGGCGGCGCCGCCGCCGGGGAAGTGGCCAGCAGTCTGGCCGTCACGACAGTGATGAAAGAGATGCAGTTTAGCCGGCCTCCGGAAGCCAAGGATTTTGTCGAGCAGCTTGACCATGCCCTGCAGCGCGCCAACCGGGTAATTTCCGAGCATACCCGGCAGCATCCGGAGATGCAGGGCATGGGTGCTACCGCCACCGCCGCCGGCATTCTCAATGATCATGCTTTCATCGGCCAGATCGGCGACAGCCGGGCTTACCTGATCCGCCGGGAGCAGATCCGGCAGGTCACCCGCGACCAGTCATTCGTCAATCAACTGGTGGAGGCTGGGAAGATTACCGAGGAAGAAGCGGAACGCCATCCGCGGCGCAATGTGATCCTGCAGGCCCTGGGCAATCAGGCGCGGATGGAGGTGGTGTTCAGTGATGTGCAGTTGCGCCAGGGCGACTACCTGCTGTTGTGCAGCGACGGCCTCTCCGGGCTGGTCAACAAAGATGAGATCTGCCAGATCGTGCTCGACGCCCCGGATCTGCCCCAGGCCTGCCAGCAGTTAATCGACCTGGCCAATCAGCGCGGAGGGCATGACAACATTACGGTCATCCTGGCCCAGTTTACCAACGGCACCCTGTCCCCACCGGGCGACGGGGAGGATGATGTCAAAACCGGATATCCCTCGCTTGGTGATTTTCTGAAGAACCTGCCTGCCCGGAGCCGCCGGAAATGGAATTTTTTTACCCGCACCCACCGCATCACCCTGCTCAGCTTGCTGGGGTTCGTGGTTGCCTGTGCGGTGCTGGCCCTGTGGATTTGGAAGGATAAGAAACACCATGAACAATATGGGCAGATCCGTGACCGTCTGCAAAGCATCGGGCAGGCCCGGGATTTCTTTATTAAAGATCAGCAGGAACTGCTGGAAATGCTGCCCGATTCCGGAACGCTTCTGGCGGATTCGCTGGAGATCGGGCAATGGCTTACCCGCTCCCGCCGACTGTTGGAAAATGATCAGTTGCCCCAGGCGCGGGCAATGGCAGATTCGGCCAGCCAGGCCCTGGCGCACTGGAAGGCATCGCTGCAGCAGGCGCTCCTGCTGATCTCCACCGACCGGCAGGCCGGGGCCGCCAGCGTACGCAAGCTCTGGGTGCAGCAGTTGGAAAAAAATCAGAAAAAGGCCGCCGCGATCAATGCCTCGGTTGCCTTGCTGAGCCCTGATGAACTGAAGAAATTACCGGCGTTGTCCCCGGAACAGTTGCGCACCGAGGTGCAGCGTTATGTCGATGCCATATTTTTGGAGACCTATGCCTATACTCAGTACCAGGTGGCGGATTTCCGGCGCACCCTGGGGGAAAAAGATCCGCTGCATGAAGTGCTGGAGAGCAAGCTGAAAATGGTCAAGCGCCTCCACCAGACGGCTGCCGAAAAGATCTACAGCGATAATCCCATCCTGGTGAAGGAAGGCTTCAAAGCGGAAACCCTGGCGCTGGATATGATGGCGGAGATCAAATCGACCCTGGAAAAACAGCGCGGAAAATCCGCCCGGATCGAGAAAGATACATCGGCGGCGGCTGCGCCGGATAAGCCATGATGGGTTAATGAGTTAATGGTGTCTTATCACCTGATCTTTGAGAATCGAATAGTGGCAGTAGCAGTGGCAGGAAGTTGACTGCAACTGCTACTGCCACTTGAAAAGCTTGGATTATCAAAGACTACGTGTTAGAACACCATCACCCCATCAACCCATTAACAAATATATCACATATTTGCGGAGAGGTACTATTTCATGGAAATCAAACTGATTTTTATTTCCGGCTCCCGGGAAGGGGAGACCCTTGATTTTGCGGCACCGGAGGTGATTACGCTGGGTCGGCATCCGAAAAATGATGTCACGTTTGATGCCGAAAAGGACATCCGTGCGTCCGGCAAGCATGCCGAGATTCGCCTGGAAGAAGGCCGGTATGTGCTCTACGATCTGAAAAGCACCAATGGCACCCGGGTCAACGGCCAGCGCATCGAGCACCATGTGTTGCAGGATGGCGATGTCGTGGAATTCGGCAAGGGAGGGCCGCAATTGCGCTGCGAACTGCCCGAGCAGGCCCGGGAGGTGGCCATGACCGACAAAATCTCTGCGGCGGAAGAAGCGCTCGAAAAGGGGGGCAGTGTTGGCGCCAAAACCGTGCAGATGATGATCAGCGATGCGCTGGTCAAATCGCGTCAGAAGAGCAGCCGCTTTGCCAGTACCACCGTGTTTATGAAGGAGATCGTCTCCCAGGCGGTCACCCAGTCCTCAAAAAAGCTCAAGATCGCCATGGGCAGTATCATTCTGCTGCTGCTGCTGGGCGGGGGCGGGCTGATTTATCAAAATTTGGAGCTGAAGGCCGAGTTGCAGAGTTCGGTGGAAAATCAGCGTTCCGAACTGGCCACGCTGGAAGGGCGGTTCCGCAGCCAGTTAGACGAATCGAAACAGCGCTCCGACGCCCTGCAGCAGCAGCTCAACCGGGCGCAGCAGGATGCCACCGTCGGCCGGGCACGCCTCCAGGCCTTGCAGGATCTGCTCGATCAGGAGCGGCAGAACACCAGCGACCTGGCCAACGCCCTGCAGTCGACCCGCCAGCAATTGGGCAACCTCGACCGCATGACCCGCGACGCGATCCTGTCGATGCGCTCCTTCCAGGATGTGGCCGGGGAAAGTTCGGAGTCGATCTTCCTGATCTGTGGGTTTAATCCCGCCACCAGCCAGGCCACCTCCATCGGCACCGCCTTTGCCGTGCGTTCCAGCGGGGTGCTGCTGACCAACGGGCATGTGGCCCGGGAGATCTTCAACCTGCAGGAAAAATTCGGAAAACAGTACCTTGGCATCGCCATTCAGAACAAGAATCCCGGCACCCTCTATGTGATCCGCACCATCACCGTCCATCCCCAGTATGATCCCAACGCGAATTATTCGCCGGATATGGCCGCCCTGGTGCTCGACACCAAAGGGGCGCGCCTCAAGGCGGTGCAGCTGGCGCCTTCCGGCGAATATGGCAGCATCGGCGAAGGTTATGAAGTGGCGGTGTATGGCTTCCCGGGCATTACCATGGACCCGAACAATCCCCTGGCAACCCTCTCCCGCGGGGCGGTGGGGCGGATCGTCAACAACCAATATATTCAGCACGACTGCCAGACGTCCGGCGGTAACAGCGGCAGCCCGATCTTCAACAAGAAAGGCCAGGTGGTGGGGATTCACTACAGCGGCCAGGGAAACCAGATCGTGTTTGTGCCGGTGCCGGAACTGGATGCCAACAATCAGCCGATCAAAAATCCCGACGGCACCATCAAAATGACCCTGGGGAAACGGCGCATCAAAGAGGCGGTCGGGATCAACATTGGGGTGCGCGGCGATGTGATCGACAGCTTCCTGCGCAGTGTTCCTTGAAAAAATTTTGAGTTCCATAATAGCCTTAATAGAACGCGGATGATGCGGATGACACGGATTTACGCGGATTTTTTTTGTGATGCTTCGCGTAGTGTTATCAAGACTTACTGCAAAGGTAGCAGAACGAACACAAAGGCCACTGAGTTTTCTAATGTCCTTGTCGTTTAACTTAATCAGTAATCCGCGAAAATCCGCGTTATCAGTGTCATCCGTGTTCTATTAAAAACGTTTGCGATAGTTAACAAATCAACTTTATACCTTACTGCGCCCATGAAAATTCGCACTGAGGAAGGCCGGACATTTTTTTATTTTTTGCTGCTGGCAGCGTTTGTGGTCTCGTATTTTTTGCTGCAGGATTACCTCGCCACGATCGTTTTTTCGGTTGTCGTGGTGGTGATGTTCAAACCGGCTTTTGATCTCTTCCGGAAGTGGTTTCGGGGGCGGGAAACGCCCGCAACCCTGGCCACGGTGGTGCTGATCTCCCTGACCTTGCTCATCCCGCTGTTCCTGATCATCAACATTACCGTTAACCAGGCGATCGAATTCCAACAGCAGCTTTCTACCCTGGTGGTGGGGAAAAATGTCAATCTGACCAACGTGATTACCCATATCAACCGGCTGCTGGCTTCGGTGCCTTACCTCGATCGATACCAGCTCACCGAGGCAGAGATTGTGGAAAACGTGCGCGGGATAGTGGAGCCGGTGGCGACCTTCCTGGCCAACAAGGCGGTTTCCATCGGCAGTTCTTCCGCCGAATGGGTGGCAAAGATCATTATTTTCCTCTCCATTATTGCGGTGCTTTTTCCCGGCTATGAGCGCTTTATCCAACTGCTGAAAGACCTCAGTCCCCTGGATGATCGGCTCGACCAGCGCTACATCGACCGGATGACGGTGATGACCAAGTCGATGGTGAAGGGGGTGTTTATCATCGCTTTCGTGCAGGGGGTGGTGACCGGGATCTTTTTCTGGATCGCCGGGGTGCCTTACGTGCTGTTTTTCACCCTGTTGTCGATTTTCCTGTCGATCCTGCCGATGGGGGCGCAGATCCTGGCGATCCCCACCGGGATTGTGCTGCTGGTGATGGGCGACATCTGGCAGGGGATTGTGTTGATCGCCGGCAGCGTGCTGGTGGTGGGCAATCTCGATAATGTGCTCCGCCCCCGCCTGGCCCCAAAGGAGACCGAGCTCAATTCCGCCCTGATCCTGCTCAGCGCATTCGGAGGGCTCAACCTCTTCGGTTTCCTGGGAATCATCTACGGCCCGGTGATCATGATTTTCCTGGTCACCACCATCGAGATTTATCTGGAGCACTACCGGCTGGACCAGCCCGCCGTGCCCGAAGATACACCTACTCGACCGCAGCGCCGCAGTGCGCCCCGCAAAAAGCCGCCCGGCAAGAGTGAATAACACCGCTATGAATAAATCGATTACCAAAAGGCTGGAGCTGGGATTCAAGCGCACCCTGAAGCGTGTCCTGCTGCGTTTCCTGCCCCCGCTGCAGAAAGGCGCACCGAAACCGGCGGCGATCCGCAAGGTGCTGGTGTTCCGGCTCGATCAGCGCATCGGGAACGGGATCCTGCTGCTGCCGCTCTTGCGGGCGATCCGCACCTCGCTGCCCGGCGCGGAGATTCATCTGCTGATCCACCATCCGGTGGCCGGGCTGTTCCGGGAGAGCGCCGCCCGCTGGGTCGACCGGATCTGGCCTTATCACCAATCCTACCTGATGCGCTGGCCGCTGCGCTATCTGGGCCTGTTCCGCCGGCTGCGCCGGGAGCGCTTCGACCTGGTGATCACCTCCCACAACCCGGATAATTTCTCCCTCTCCCAGGCCCTGGCCGGCCGCCTTATGAAGCCGGGCTGGCTGGTGGGTTTCGATGCCAAGGACAGCGCGCGGTTTTACGATGTCGCGGTCGCTTCCGGCACGGAAAAGCATTATGCCGATGTCATGATCGACCTGCTGCGGATTGTGGCGCCGCAGGCCGTTTGCGAGATTGGCGGCCTGGAAATATCACCGGAAGCGAAAAAAGCCCTGGGGGAGCGGTTTCCGGAGTTCGCCGAAGGGGGCATCCTGGTGTGGCTGGGAGCGACCGGGAAAAAGGTGCTGCCGGCGGGGGTCTTCGCCTTCCTTTATGAGCAATTGCGGGAGCATTCCGATCTGCCGGTGCACTTCGCCGCTGGCACTGCCGATGCCGGGCTGCTGCACGCTTATCCGGATTGGATCCGCGAGCGCACCGTGATCTGGCAGGAAAGCCTGCCGGAGACGGCGGCTTTCTTCGCACACTTCGCCCTCTTCGTCTCCGGCGATACCGGCCCGATGCATCTGGCTGCCGCATTAGGCCTGCCCACCCTGACGATCTTCATCGATTCCAATCTGGCGCAGTACGGCTATCATGACGAAAAAAAACACTTCGCCCTGCAATGGCAGGACACCCCCGAATGCCGCCAGGGGATCAACCGGGCGATTGAAAAACTTTTCGCCACGGATTTACACGGATAAATACCGATGTTGTTTTAGCCACGAATGAACCCGAATTTCCTCGAATGAATCATTCATAAATAAAAATAGCCTTTCGGTTCATTCGTGAACATTCGCGCAAATTTGTGGCTTAGTTTCATCCGTGTGCATCCGGTTCATCCGTGGCAAAAAACAATCCGCATATCATTACAACCGCAACTGCCCTTTACGGATCAGTCCGAGCGTGGGCGCCACCTGCTCGTGGTAATAGTAGACCAGGAAGGTGCCGATCGCCCCACCGGCGCCGTAGGCGAGGATGTCGGTGATCTCGGCAATGCGCTCGAAGGAGAGCAATTGGCTGAACTCGATCACCATGCCGGTGAGCAATCCGGCGAGGGTGGTCAGCATATATTGGGTGTGATACGATGCGCCGTTTTCGATACGCCGGAAAGACCAGTAGAGGGTGATCGGCACCATAAACGCGGTGGTGGCGATCAGATCGTACATATTCCACAGGCTGGTCTTGCGGAAATAGGCGTAGAAGGGGATCAGGTTCTCCGGCAGCAGGTCTTTGGCGAGCACCTCCGCATCGAATGACCAGTCGAAGGGCTGGAATCCGGCATAGAGCACAAAGATTCCGTAGATGACCAGGGGGATGCGCAGCAGGTCGAGATCGCTGCGCAAATTTTTCCGCCGCAGCGGCTTGAGCAGTTTGTAAAGCAGAATGCCCAGCAGCACCCCGCCATAGCCGCTGATGACGTCATTGATATCGCTGATTCGCGAGGTGATGATCAACTGAAACCCTTCCAGAAAGAGGAAATAGGCCAGGGGCAGGGCGAAGAGGAGGAGCGGGCCGTAGGCTTTATGGCGCCAGTAAATGCGGTAGCAGATCATCAACAGGTAGCCTGCTGCCATCCAGTAAAGCAGATTCTCGAACATTTTGCTGAAGGAAAAATAGGCTTGTTCCTTCAGTTCACTGAAGCGCAGGATCAGCTTGCGGTATTTGTCGCGCGCCCGCCCGCCGATGACCCGCTTCACTTCGTTGAGGAAGCGGCTGCGCCGGCAGCTTTCCAGATCCTTCAGGCCGGCCAGGGGTGATAGAACTTCCTCCGGCACTTCCCGGGCACGCAAACTGTCCAGGGCGGCGTCGCTGATCTGGTACTCGGTCTTCTCGTTGGGATACCCAAAGACCAGGGTGCCGATCGGCAGGTAGGTGAAGGGCACGATGTTGGCTTCCTTGACGCTCTCCGCCAGGGAGGAGACGCTGATCGACACCGTAAAGGGCATTACCGCGGCCACAAACTGGCCCAACCCGATGAGGGTGATCAACAGCAGGAAGGGTTTACGGTCGAGCAGGTCGTAGAAGATCCGCCGCGAGATGCTGGCCAGCCGCACCGCGTAGATCGATCCCGCCACCGCTCCTATCCAACTCCCCAGTGCATTGTTGAGCAAGTCGTGCGGCGCGCTGTTGCGCGACTGGATGAAGAGCTGCACGATCTCGATCCCCAGGCTCAGCGCCGCCCCGGCGAGGGTGGCCAGCAGGATGGGGTGGCGGCTGCCGCGATAAAACAGCAGCATATAGAGCAAAAATCCAAAGGGCATAAACAGGATGATATTGCCCACGATGTCGGTCAGGGCAATGTCTTCGCTGCCGAAATAGAATTTCCAGTTAACCCGGGAAAGCTGCTCCGGCAGATCGCCTAAGCCGTAATCGAAGCTGAAGGGGATCAGGGTATTGTAGACCGTAAAAAAAACGTAAAATCCGAAGAGATAAGCAACGACCTTGCGATTCATGTGAAAAATCCTTGTTGATGAGTTGATGGGGTAATGGGTGGATGGGTTAAGTATGAGCGTTCCCAATTACCTTTCAACTGATTTGCCTCGTTTGGTTGTTCGTTATTTGCCAGTTCGTGTCATTCCGAAGGCTTTAGCCGAGGAATCTGTTCGTGCAACGATCTTCCTCAAATGTCATCTGACGATACGCATTTAAATGACCCTTCGAAGCAAGAAACTAAGCTCTAATCATGTCCGGATGATGATATACCCAACAATCAACCGGATCATTTTTTTAGCATTGCACAAGCACCGGCATTACAAGGCGTTTTCGAATTAACCTGCCGAGAGAGGGATGTATTCATCTGCCGTTAAGTTGGAAGCGATTCGTCGGAGATTGCCGCGCCGCAACATACGCGGCTCGCAATGACGACACCTGAGAACGGCATATAATTAACCATCGCTCATACTGAGCACCGTGCAACGTTTTATCGCATGGGGCAAAGGGCATGGTGCATGGCGCCGTAATGTGCAAGCTCAGGTTCCGATACCCGCACTGTAATACACCATGCCCCATGCCCCATGCAATCTACATAGAGCATTTCGATTTCCAATTATTTTCAATATATTATCTTGTCATCGCCCATAAATCGTGATGACCGTAACCCGGGGGCATTATGTTCAGCGATTTGTTCGAGACCATTCATCCGGCTTATTTCTTCCTTTCCGCCCTGCTCTTTATGCTCGGAATCTACTGCGGCCCGTTGGCGGTGGACCGGGAGATCGGCTTCCTGCTGCGTTATCCCCGCTGGATTCATTACCTCCTGGAGCGTTATTTCAAGCCCTATTTCGGCTTCTGGCTGACCTTCACCATCATATTCATTCTGAACAATCTTTCGCTCTTTAGCAGTTTCGTCTCCGGCTTCCTGGTAGTCGTGCCTCCGTTGGCGGCGTTCCTGACCGGTTTTAATGTGGCGGTGATCAGCTATGAGCTGCTCGGCTGGCAGGGGATCGGGCAGATCTTCATCAACCCGGTGGCCTGGCTGGAATTTCCGGCGGCCTGGATCAGCTTCAGTCTGGGGTTTGTGCTGGCGGAGGCGCAACTGGCGGGGGAATCGGCCGGCGCGATCTGGCCGCAGCTCTGGCCGCTCTATCTGAAATACGTCGGCTTCATCCTGCTGCTGGCCGCCCTGCTGGAGACGGGGATGATTGAGCTGGCGCGAAAGTATGAAAAGAAAGACTGATGTTTGCTCGCTGTCGCTCACGATGTTTGTTCGCTTTGCTCACGATGTTAGTTCGCTGTCGCTCACGATATTTGCCGGCTTTGCCGGCGATGTTTGCTCGCTGTCGCTCGCGATGTTTGTTCGCTTCGCTCACGATGTTGATAAGTCATAATAATTATTCCCCGCATTTTCAAGGCGGGGACAGATTGGCGACGCGTTCAGCGAGCCAATCAGGGGCGGTTGCCCCCATGCCCCATACGTATTTCACTCCGCACTCCGCAATCAAAACTCCCTACTTCACCGCGCAACAATCGTTCGCACATTTCGTTACAATAACCGTATACAAAATGAAATCCGGAGGGGATATGTTCGAATTGTTGGCAATCATTGTACTGATCTTCGCCGCCATCATTTTCTTCAAACTGCTGGTGCTGGTCTTCGAAGCGGGGATTTTTCTGCTGGCGATCCCGTTCAAGATCCTGGGCATCCTGCTGGCGGTGATCGGCAGTGTGATCCTGCTGCCTTTGGTGGTTATTCCCGTCTTGCTCTCTGCGCTTTTTCCCCTGATCGTAGTCGGCCTGGCGGGTCTGGGGCTTTATTATTTGCTGAAATAATTTTCGGTTGTTTTCGCTCTCCCACCGATATAAATTTGGAGCCTATTTGCCCCTGTAGCTCAGTGGATAGAGCACTGGCCTCCGGAGCCAGGTGCGTAGGTTCGATTCCTACCAGGGGTACGAAGACACCCCGGATTCATCAGCAAACTGCATGCTGATGAATCCGGGGTGTTCTTTTTGAGGCTGGGGGGATATAAAAAGAGATTAATGATATTGCATTTCTTTAAAATGAATGTATTCGAGGTATATTTGAGGTATATTGTATGACAAATATTTATGAATACGACTCCGAAAATATGCGATTACTTGATTCGATAAAAGTCCCACACATTAAGGAGGATTTGTAAGAATATGCTAAAACAATAACTTATCTTTATATTTCCCTTTTGAGACTTGATCCCAAAATGGTCTATTGTATTCATCATCTGATGTTAAAATTGCCATTCCATTTCTAATTTTCTGTTCGTCCTCTCCTGCTTTCCTAAACTGAAATAGTTCCCGCAAATCATGCTTCTGGTGTTGAAGTTTACGCTGCTTCTATCGGACCGTGACGTCCTTATCTCCGTCATATGTACTGCAATATTAGCATCATGGTATCATCAACCTAGGGGGTATCTAATGATGAGGGCACTCATATTTATTTTACTTCTCAATATACCGCTTCTTGTTGCAGGTATTGGATTCTGCCAGGTCTCGATTTATGAAAGAGAATTTCTAATCAATAATTCACCAGAATATAAGTCGATCCATATGGGTGGTTTATTGGATGGTGAAAATACTTATACGGAATCGAACTTTCTCCTGGGAGGAATTGGTTTTGAGCCAATGGTATTCATACGTATCTCAAATATCGGCGCGGAGATCATACATGCTCCCCGGCTGGTGATGAATGATGAAAAACGTTGGTTTGATTTTAATACGCTTTCCGCAGAATTCTTATCCGGCGCGCACACCAACAAAGAAAAAGCGCTTTCAATTTGGAAGCTTATGCGGGATAATCGTTTTCATTACCGGACACCCACTAGCGGATGTAATGTCGCAGATCCGTTGAAAGCCCTGGGGATTTATGGCTATATGACCTGCGGATATGCCTCAACCATGATGACCAGCATCGGAACCGGCCTGGGGTGCAGCGGAAGGGTCTGGCATTTGCGATATCAACCACAACCAGAGCGGGGACATGCCATTGCCGAAATTGACTTTGGGGACGGAGATGTCATCTTAGATTTGGTGGATGTTTACCGGAATATCCGGATAACAAGCAATACCGGTCAATCACCGATCGTGCATGCGGACAGCCTGAATAAAACGGCCTATTTTGAAATGAAAATTGAAAGTCCGTTTGTGATGTTAGACGGCATGGTGAAAATTTATGGATTTCAGGCGACTTTGCAAGATACACTAACACTTCAGTTCTCTTCCGATCAGACTCCTTGGGAAAATTTGTGGAGTGCATCAACGGTGGGTTTATTCCTGGATTCGGTGAGCCTGGGAGACCCATCATTGATGTTAACAAGCCAAGCGATTCGCTACTCGCAACAACAAGATTCGCTGCGCTTTTTTTATCCAACTCAACCATATCCTACAGATTCGGTTCGCTTCTTTACTAATTCTAATTTGCTTGTTTCCCGTGTACTTGGAAAATACGCTTATTATTTGCGATTTATTTTTTCCCCAGCAGATTCGGTAACCGGCTGTGGCATAGATTCCCTAAAAATTGCTACGATTATTCAGACCTCCCGCCGGTTTATGCCCCGGCTTAAGTTAAATGACAATATATTGGAATACGCCGATGCCAACAGCAGCGGCCGAAGTGTTGAAATAGAGATCGTCTGGCAGGAAAGCATTGAAAATTCGCCGCCTGACCAAATTGTTACCCCCGTTTTTCCACCTGATGGAGGTGAGCCGGAGCATACCCAATTTACTTTTTCCTGGAGCGTTCCAGCGGATCCGGATGGGGATGAGATTGTAGATTACGAATTCCAACTGAGTGATCGGCCTGATATGCGATTCCCGCTGTCTACCAATTTTGAGATGTATATAAGCGCCTTCGGTGATACGGTTGAACCCCAGTTTAACATCCCATGGCCCGGTTTGCTCAATGATGGAACCACCTACTATTGGAAAGTACGTGCCAAGGATTCAAATGGGACCTGGGGCAGATGGAGCCCTATCTGGTCATTTATGCCGCATGGCGTGATGATGCCCCTCAATGGCGAAGTTGTCGAAATCGGAAATGAATTTTACGTGCAGTGGCAACCCAATCCGGTTGGTAATGTTGCGGCATATTTTGAAATCCATGGCAGTAATGAGCCCAATGGGTTTTTAGCTGATTCCAGCACACGCATTGGCATAAGTGATCAATCAGAATTCAACATAACCGGCAAGATATATGATTATTACCGAGTCGTTGCCGTCGATAGCCAGAATCAAGCTAGCGGACCTTCCCGGTTGATTTATTTCGATGGCATTATGGCATCGAATCGCGAATCTCCGCTTGACGGTGACGTCGGTTTTGCAATATTTCAAAACTATCCCAATCCCTTTAACGCCACGACGACTATTCGATATCATCTACCGCAGACCCTGGATGTCACACTAAAGATTTACGATATACTCGGTCGAGAGGTGTTTGTACTCGTAAATGAGCGGCAAGCCGCGGGTGAAAAATCAGTGGTATGGAACGGCTGGGATCAGTTTGGGAAGCCGGCGGGCTCGGGAATTTACTTCTGTCGAATCCAGGCAGGGAAATATGATCAAATCCATAAAATATTGTTGGTTAGGTAGCGGTGCGCGAGCGAAGCCATTATCAAATTGGTACGTCAATACATTCAAATTGTTATTTCTCTAATCCTGATAGCTTTCAATCTGCAACAATTTTGAACGGAAGTGGTCTATCAGAATGCCCAGATATGATGAAGGGTTTTAGATGCGCGGCAACGAGCGCAATTAATGGTTCTCTGTATTACACTGTGCTTACTACTAAAGTTTTAAAAATAGCTTTTGGTTGTTGGTCATTGGTGATTGGCAAAGACCTGTCTTCACCAAAGGCCAATGGCCAACGACTAATGGCGATTTGAAAATGGCAAAAAACTTGTTCTACAATGTACTTACTACGAGCAAAAATTAAAAAATAGAGGTTCAGATGAAATCATATTTTATAAATCCTGATGACGGCAGACTCCGGGCCGGTTGGCGAATCCTTCTTTTTATTATTTTTTTTATGATGGTATCCCTGGCGGGGCAGACGCTGGTGAAATATATTTACGGTGGCATTCCCAAAACGACCGCTTATTTGCGGAATTCGATCGTGATTTTCATCGCCGCCCTGGCTGCCAGCCTGGCGGTGCCGGTTGCCCGGCGTTTTTTCGATAAAAAATCATTTCGATCCCTCGGGCTGAAGCTGGATGCCAATACCGTCAAAGATCTGCTGTTTGGATTCGTGTTAAGCGGGTTCATGGCCGCCTCAGTGTTTTTCATCATGCAGGCCGCCGGGCTGATCGAGGTAACCGGCATTAATTGGGGGTGGAATGGGGGAGAAAATCAACCGGGCGGATCGCTGGCCGCTTACCTGGCGATGGTCAGTCTCGGCTCTCTGGCGTTCTTCTTGATGATGGATGTAGTAGTCGGCTGGTGGGAAGAACTGGTGTTCCGGGGATATCTGCTGCAGAATATGATCGAGGGAATGGGGCTGGTGATCGCGGTGGCGCTTTCCTGCCTGATTTACGGCCTGGTGCACATAACAAATCCCAACGCCGGCCTACTCTCCACCGCTATCATCGTGCTATTTGGCTACCTGCGGATTTACGGCTATCTGGCCACCGGCCAGCTGTGGCTTTCCATGGGCATGCATATCGGCTGGAATTTTTTCCAGGGGCCGGTCTTCGGCTATGCTGCCAGCGGACAGGAAACAGCCAGTTTGATCTCGCAAACGCCCGCCGGCCCGGCCTGGCTGAGCGGCGGCGCCTTCGGACCGGAAGGCAGCATTCTCATCATCCCGGTTATTGGATTGGCGCTCTTGATCATGCGCTGGTGGTCGAACCGACCAGCTTCCACATCGGGCAGAGAAACGCTGTTTTCTGCAGCAAATGGGCAATTGGAAGCCTGAGCATGTTCTAAAATTTGTAGCGACACTATGCATAGTGTCGCTACAAAGGGGACAGCTACTCAAATACTAAGAATTTATGAGCTTTTCGTATGCTTTCGTGGGTATCCATCGAATGCGCTTAGCGCACCCGCCGCCCCAGCCCCACCGGCAGCATATAATGCAGGCCCAGCACCATCTGGTTATCCTTGCGCAGATTCAGGAAAAAGCCTGGCGAAAACTTGCCCAACTTCACGACTCCGGGATAAATATTCAGCCGGGCCTTGTAGCCCTTGGTGCCGGAGAGGATCAGCGAAGACATCAGGGAGTTGTCGCGGTCCCAGAAGACGCCGGCAGTCCAAACCAGGGTTGCGGTCAGCTCCCGCACCCCGTGGCCTGAGCCGTCATCTTTGATCTCCACCAGGTCTTTGACCACCAGCCCCCCGGCCAGCGAATAGGTGTTGCCCCGTTTGCGGTGATAGGACAGGCCGTACATCCCGTGGGTGCCCCAGTGATACATCAGACTGAGGTTCCGCACGTATGGGAGCTTGATCCGGGTCATGAAGTTCTGGCCGTTATTCTCGATGCTGCCCAGCCAGGGATCGATCGCCGGCATAAACGACCAGTCGCGCATGTTCAGGGTGTTGGCAAAAAAACCTGCCACCTTGTCGAAAGAAAACAGGATAAAACCGGCGGTGTTAAACACGTAAAAATCCGAGATCGGATCGACATTGGGGCCGCTGTATCGATTATTCTCCACCACCTCGTTCAGGAAATGGTAGGCAAACCAGGAGGTAAACGCCCAGATGCGCGGCTGGGGAAATTGATGATAGCGGTACCAATCTGTCAGGGCGCGATAGGTAAATCCTCCCCCGATCAGGTGATTGTAGTAGTTGGGATAATACTGAGCATTGCGGAACTTGACGCTGGTCGGGATCACTTCCCGGGAGAGGAAATTGTTCCACCCGAGCTGTTCGATGGCTTTAAACGGATGCGATAAATTGTAGGTGACATTCTTATAACCGCGGCGAAAATCCACATCGCTGAATTTGTTGGAGCGGTTGCTGATCTGCAGGATGCCGAAGCCGCCGTTGGTGATGACGGTTAAGGGGTTGAAGATCGCCTCCGAGCCGTAATCTTTTCCCTGGTAATAATAAAGCTTCGTTTCACCGGCGCGGGCGGAAAATGCGCACAGGGCCAAACCGACCAGCAGATATGCCATGAAGGTTGTTTTAAAACCTGGACGCGAGGTCCGCTCTGTCGTTTGCTGATCAACCTGTGTTCGTTTCTTCTCAAATGCCTGCATCGATGCGCTCGGGCTGTTACCGCTAATATGTGATTGAATGAAGTTGTGGCAATATTACATGAACATGGATTCCGCCGGGCCGCGGCAATATGTTTTATTCGCCGCCCAACTTAATGATAGGTCCGAACATTTCCCAATTATTTTTTCGCTGCAAAGATTTTCGCACCACCCAGCGGATTCCCATCATTTCCGCCGGTCCCCTGAAAATGAATAAAATTACATTTTCGTGAACCCGCTCGAAAATCGTTAGTATAAAAACTAACGACGGAAGTGGACAAGGCGTTATAATCGAAGCTTCCGATGGTGCTTCCAATGATATCTCTTTGATGCGGAATATTCGGCTATGAGCTTTTATTTAAAATAAACGCACGGCATAGCTGCACATTTAAAGAAAGGATGGCGTCATGAAAGACCTCTCGCTATTCCTGAAAGCTTTAATATTCCTGTTGCCGCTCCTCGTGGGTGCCCTTTTGTTTTTCATTCGTCAAATTAAGTCAAAGGCAATTTCCCGGAGGGAGAACGAAGTTCCCGTTTTCGGGGGCGGTAAACTGATCCACTGGAAGCCTTCCGAGAGCGTGGTAATTCTCCGCGACAAAAAAGTGAACTATATCAGCGACGGTGACGATGGCGGTACCCGTTGGATTATTCCGATGTTCGGCTATGAATTCTATGCCAAAATATCCCGGGCGGTGCGCGACCTTACCTGGAAGGATAATAATGTGCTTACCCGCGAGTCTTTCCAGGCACACATCAGCATCGTTATTCTTTGGACCGTCGCCGACGTGCGGAAATACATTTTCAGCATCAAACGTGCGGCGGCGGATACGCCCGAACAACGCCGCCAGAAGGCCGAGGAAGCGGCTGAACAGATTATCCGTGACGTTACCGACAGCACGATTCGCCACCTGGTTTCCCTGGTGAGCCTGGGTGAGCTGGTCTCCGACCGGCCAACCCCTTACCTGATCACCGAAATTGATAAAGGCAGCAAAGAGCGGATCATGTCTGAAAAAGAAACCACTCTCAAAGGCACCATCGAAACCCAGATGGAAAAGGAGTTGCGGAATAAACTGGCAAACTATGGGATCGGCATAGAACGGGTGCAGATCCAATCGATCCAACTGGCTCCGATTGTGCAGGAGGCGGTGAATGAGGCGGGGATCGCCCCGCTCAAACTGTTCAAGAGCAAGCAGGAGGCCCGGGCATTGGAATACCAACTCGCCGCCGTGGCAAAAGTGCTGGGGAAAGACGCTGCCGCTCTCAACGAATTTATAAAAAACCTGCAGGGCACCACCCTTTACATGATGCCCCCGTTTCTGCAGCGGTTGTTCGGTATGATCGATCAGAAGACCCGGGAGGTAGAAAAACCCGAATCCCCCCTGGAATTGCCGGAGTTTGATATTGAAGAATTGATCGATCCGGATGGCAAACTGGTTGATGATGAGGATGATTATGGCAGCAAGGGAAACGGCCGGTTGAAATAGACTGGAAGCGAGGCGTACGCTTTCCGTATTAGCAGCCGCAATCTCGCCACCAAGATCCGCCCTCCGAAGTCGCACTCGGGGGGCCGGATCTCCGCTATCCCTCTCAGATAACTACCCATTCCAAAGAAATGTTTTTAAATAAATTATCCCCGACTTTACAAGATTTAAAATCCAAAAAATTGATTTCCCGCAACACTGACAACCCCGCACCTTGCTAAATAACATTGGGAAGTGTATGCGTTTTTGCTGTGGAGGCCGCGTTTCAGGGAACCGGGCATTGCCCGATAACGGCGGCATGATTGCGAAAAGGATTTTGCATGATGAGTTACCTGCTGGATTTACCGAAGGAAAAAGAACGAATTGGCAAAATACCCGAGCCTGTCCGGGAAACTCATATATACCAGCGCGAGATCGTCGCGCAGCATTATGACCGGAGCTTTATCCGGGATTTTCCCCTTCCCGTTTTCGAAGAAACGGTATTCAGGCTACTCGACTATTGCGCGGCCGGTCAAACCGGAGCACTGAAGATCTTCGAAGGCGGCATCGGCACCGGCCTGTTTACGATCCCGGTGATTGATTATCTGTTCCGGCGCGATGCTGAGAGCTGCTTCATCGGCGTGGATAATTCTGCGCCGATGCTGCAGGTGTTGCATCAAAAATCTGAAATATCGACCCACTTGAAATCCAATCCCGATCGGATATCGATTTTCAATAAAGATCTTGAACAGCCGCTGGACCTGCCTTGCGCAGATTTTGATGCCATGATATTGGCCGGCGTGTTTCATTGCCTGAACGATCCGTTAGGTTGCCTGGTGCAGTTGGATCCGGTTCTGAAGCCCGGCGGCCACCTGGTCATGGTCTTCAAAACCGACGATTTTACCCGGATGCAGAGCGGTGTGGGATATACCAACTCGAACAGTGATTCCCGCTACGGCAAATTCTGGCGGCGATATCATGAACTGCGGGATGCGCTGAACGTGAAAATCGATCCCAAATGCCGCCTGATTTATGATGTCTACCACGTTCATACGCTGCTGCGCGAGTTGTTGGAAGCCAGATATGAATTTCAGAAAACGGAGCAGGTCAATTGGAAATCGCATGCCAGTATCCCCAAAATGATCTTCTCGATCGAACACGGCCTGACCTTTGCCACCGGGCAGGGGGTTGAGCCGGCGCTGTTGCAGCAACTGGGCGGGGAAATGACAAAATGGGCCGTTACGCAAGAGGCACTGAATAAGGACGTTTTGATTGAGCATAAAATGGAGATGGTGGTGTGGCGAAAAAAAACATAAAAATCTTCGATGTCACTTTGCGGGAAGGTGAGCAAACCCCGGGTTTGTTTTTCAGCCCGGAGGAGAAGCTGCAATTGGCGGCGCAACTCTGTGACGCAGGCATCCGCCATATCGAGACCGGGGTGGTCGGGATCGAAAGCGACGAGTGCGCCTATCGGGAAATGCGCTCCCGGGAGATCGCCGGGACGGCGGAGATCTCCATGACCCTGCTGCCCTGCGAGCCACTGTTTGAGAGAGCGCTGGCCAGCGATGTTACCAACCTGAACCTGGTCATCCCGGTTACCGACTGCCTGGCGGCGACCTTCGGCTTTACTGTCGATGCTTTTTTGGAACAGCGGATGCACTGGATCGATCAACTGTGCCGGAGCGGGAAACAGCTCCGGGTGGCGTTGGCGGACGCCTCGCGGGCATTGTTGCTGGATGAGCGGCAGCAGTTGAATCGTGATCCGGCCCATATCACCGGCAATATCGCAAGTCTGGAGAAGGTCATTACCCCCTTCCTGGAGCGCGGTGTGACCGGGTTTATTTTGACCGATACAGCCGGCCTGCTGCTGCCGGAGGAGGTTGCGCTGGTGATGCAGCGGTTGGCGGCCGGATACCCCGAAGTGGAATGGGGCGGGCACTTCCATAATGATTTCGGCCTGGCTGCCGCCAATACCCTGGCGGCCAGCCGCCACGGCGCAACCTTGCTGCAATGCAGTTTCAACAGCCTGGGGGAACGCTGCGGCATCGCCTCCACTGCAGAAATCGTGGCCGGTTTACAGTATCTTTATGGCCGGGAGCTGGGGATCGACCTGGGGAAGATCCGCCGGCTGGCTTATGCCATCGAAGACATCACGGCGATTGTGGTCAGTGAACGCCAGCCGGTGGTCGGCCGGGGGCTCTATTGGTATGAAACCGCTACCCCCTTATTGACCCTGATCGGCCATCGCTCGTCGATGTTTGAGACCATCCCGGCGGAGAGCGCCGGGAGCCCGCGGGAAATCGTGATCGGTAAACATTCCTCGCGTAGACTTTTCAAATTATACCAGCAGGAGCGCCTGGTGGCCTCGGATCATGATATCGAGGCATATAAAAATAACGCCTGCAAGTTACGTGAGGAGAACCTCCCGGTTTTACGAAGCATTATTCGCTGTTATCATGCCGCGGCAAAAGCCTCTCACCTGATGTTGACGTCTCCAACCCCTGAGCCGTAATCCGGCGGCTCAGACAACCACTTTCGAAGCTCGTGATTCGCATTATTATTCTTCTTCCTTGACTTTTAGCTTCTTCCTTCGTTTTTTCAAACATTCAAAACAGAAAAAATAATCATTTGCATATTGAAGAGTATCCCGATTGAGGGGCGGCATCTATGCGCCATGCCATTAGGGGTGATATTCCGGCCAACGGATGCCAACAGCGGCGGGCGAATCATAAACAGCACGGATAAACGCTTATGCGGTTGTTTGCCGATATCCTGGAAATGATTTCTCGGGGAGAATTAAAGGATCCCCGGGTGTTGCTGGATATCTACAAACGAATTATTGGGGAATATATCCCGGCCACTCACCTGATTTCCTACCTGAATATTTATAATGTCGCCGAGAACGGGTGGTTCAGCTTGCCCGAATCCGAAAACAAGATCCTGTTCTATTCCGAACGTTTTTCCGAGCACACCGTCAATGAGGATTGGAGATTGCAGCGAACTTTCCGGGACGCCAAACAAGTGCGCAGTTTCCGGCATTATGTTTTTGAGAAAGGGGAACGAAAATACCCGATTCTATTGATCACCCGGGGTGCGCGGCCGGAAGAGCTGCTCTACCCGGATTTGAACAATATTCTTTTTCAGGTGCCTTTAAATAAAAACGGTGGGAAGAAGCTGTCCGAGACCCTCAAGTTGAGTGATCCCGCCGACCAAAAGGGCTTCGCCATGATGTTCAAACGCTTGAGAAAGCATTTTTCGAATTGGAAATATCTCTATTATTACGTCACGCCGATCAAGCGGGAGAGCGCGGTGACTGGGGTCTCGATCTTTACCGCCGGCCCGATTGACCGGGAATATTTGCTGAGAATCGTTCAGCTGCTCGACCTGATCTCCGCCCATCTCGATCTGCAACTGAGTGAAATGCTGCTAAAAAATTTCAGCCTGCGGTCGGCAGTGGCTGCGATCATGTCGCGGAATATGTCCCATAATCTCGGCAGTCATGTGCTGGCGCGGATTGCCAATCGGGGAGTGGGCGATTGGATGCAGAACCAGGGCATATCGGAGATTTTGAAATCCCTTTATAAGGAGAAAAGCGAAGGGAAGGAGTTGGCTAAGACGCTGATCTTCTGGTCCAAGGATGCGCAAATTCTGGCTTTATACATTCAGCAGCGGATGGATTTTATTGCCCAGATCTCCTCGGAATGGCCGCGCTGGAGCGAGCCCGCCTACCTGCTGAAGAACCTGATGCGCAGCTTCCTGTCGCAAAAACATTTGCTGAATTTTATCGCCGCTTCCGAAAACCTGGGCGCCCATCTGTTTCATGAAAAGCGGCATCTCAAAAACCTGACCCAATATGGCGGCGATATTCGCTTTCATATTTTCCTGGTTTCTGAGAAAGTCTGGAGAAAACCGGTTGACCCGCGCAAACGGAACGGCCCCGGCGCAGAAAGCCTTCTGGAGCAGCGGAAACAGGATATTCAATTCCCGTACAAGCCTCCACCCTGGCCAAACGAGGTACGCAGTCCGCATCATGCGGTGCTGCTGTATACCCCGGGAAACAGCCAGGCCGAAAGCAGTGTTGAGGAGGATATCCTCTTGGCGGTACCCGGGGGGGTGGTCGGATACCAGGCGTTTTACGTCATTCTGGAAAACATCATCCGCAACGCTGCCAAGCACGGCTTTCCCCGGGCCGGCGCGGATCATCTGGATATCGTGATCGAAATATTATATGATCCCTCCCAAAAAATTAATATCAAGACCGACAACGATCCCCAGGCCCCGGCCTGGCTGATCCGGATCTATGATAATGTCAGTATTGTGAAAAAACGGTATAATGACGGTGAGGTGCTGTTATGGGGAGGAAAAAACGGGACCCGGGGCATCAATGACCGCCTGGGAACCTCGGTGATCCAGGGCGGGGTCAAGAAGGAGGATTGGGGATTGGCCGAGATGAAAATTGCTGCCGGCTACCTCCAGGGACGCTCGATCGAATATATCGGAAAAGTGGATGACTCGATTACCGGCAAAAAAATACTTGAGACGCCGAAAGGCGAATTGGATGATGAGATGCTCCTCCTGGCCGAATCCGACGATAAAGAACCCGGCAGCAGCGCGATCATCCGGGCGGTGGCCTCACCGATCGAGACCCTGGGATATGAATTCTATATGCTGCAACCCCAAACCGTGGGCATTGTGTTGACGAAAGACCATGATCCGTTATGAAAAAACTCTTTGACATCGCCGAAAAGTTAAAAAAGCAGTCGATTTATGTCGGTTCGGACCTGAAGCATCCGGATTTCGAAATACTGCTGTTTTATGATTCGGATGATCCCGGTTCCCGGCCGGATTTTATTCAGGAATTATACCAGGTGCTCATCAAAAACGAAGCCCAAAAGAGCACCGCTTTCGCCAGAGACCATCATTACGAAGAATTGCAAGCCTGGATCGGGAAAGAACATCCGAATCTGCTGATCCCGCTGAACTGGCTCAAGATCGCGATCGAAAATTATCCCTACCGTCTGATTATCGCCATCGATCCGCACAAACCCGCCCGGGAGGGCGGCTGGCAGGATCATAAAGGGCGCTCTCCGCTGGATGAAGATTTCTGGTATCAGAAAAAGCCCTCCAATAACAATTTACTCCTTCGGGAATTGCGCCAGGGCATGAACGCCGGTAAAAACGACGCGGAAAGCAGCTCGGAGTGGTTTCATTCCCGCTTCCTGTACAACCGGATCTGCTGGGTGAAGAAGGATGAGGTTTACCGGATTTGCTTTGAATACCCCTCTCTGGCCGATCATTATCCGTATGCCTTCGAGGGGGCCGTGGATCAAGCCGGCCGGCCGCTGTGCGCGGAAAGCTACCTGAAGCTTTGGCTATATCTCAAGTGGTTGATTCACCTGGCCCGGCGGGTTCGGCGGATTAAGGATCCCCATCTGATTGCGAATTTTTACAATCTTACCTCGACTTCGGAAGATGAGAAGCGGAACTCCCCTTATTTTTCCGATACCCTTCCGCAAATCCTGCGCGACAGCGAGCCGAATCTCAAAAAAGGAATTTTTATTTTCGACCTGGATAAATGCGTCCTCAACCTCTCCCAAGCGCATCCCGGCGCGCTGTCCCATCCCACGGTCCTCTTCCGCCGCCATGCCAACGCTTTCCGCTACTATGATCAGCAGCAGAAATGGGAGCCGGAGTACGGCGACAGCGACCATGTATTCTATGGGGAGAGCCTGTCCGGCGGATTGTCCTATTGGACCACTTTTGTCGATGCGCTGTCCGGCCCCAATTCGGAGCGGGCGATCCGTTTCATCCTGTCCTTGATGGAACAGGCGCTGATGCGGATCTACCTGGTCGATGAACGGATCCAGGACTGGTACCATACCCTTCCCAAAGAAGTGGCCGGGTACCTGATCCAGCAGCGGCTGTTTGTGAGCTATCTGGAGGCGCCCCTGAAATACGATCAGAAAAAGGAGCCTCCCCACGCGCTGTACGCCCAGGTGAAGGTTTCCCGGTACGGCCTGGATTCACATTTTAGCAATGAAGCATATTTTAGCATGATTACGGCCAACCGGCGGATCGACCGTAAGATCGATCTGCTGATCCTGCACCAGGGAATACTGGATAAGTGGAAGTCTAATCCGGCAGACACCCTGAAAGGGCTGCTGTATTGGAAAGAATCGGTGCCATTTTGGGTGATTACCTCCGGGCGGGGCACGCCGACCAATCTGCCGCCGGGGATCAAATTCCTCCCTTTCAGCGCGGTGGAAGCCTGCATCAACGGGATCCATTTTGAAAAACTGCCCCTGGTGCGGCAAATCTATTCATTAAAACGTGACGGGCAACCATGAATTTTCTGATTTTTGCACCGCAGATCCGCGATTTTCTCGATCCGGTCCCGGACGGCAACGGACATTGCATCGCCACTGTGGCTTCGAAAGGCCTCCATATCTTTTGTTTCCCGGACCAACGCCATCGACTTTATTTTGTTGAAATCGGCGAGTATCAGTCCCTCGAGACCTTTTACCGCCCTGGGGAACTCCGGGTTGATACCCCGCCGTTCCGGGATCATCCCATCGCGCTGGACAGAGCGCCAAGCTTGATCGTGGTATACCATTGGGGCAGAGGGGTCTTTTTTGAGGTAAACCGGTCAACCCCGGCGCTGAGCACCTTGCAGATCGGTTTGCAGGGGAAATGGACCCTGCTGGAGAGCAAGCCCCGCCTGGCGGTGTCATCGGGCGGGATGGACCCGCTGCGAGAACTGGTAGACGGTTACTTCCACAAACCGGCGTCTTATGCCGCGGCGATCGCGAAGATCGAGGCGGCGCTGTCCGGGAAAGATACCCAAAGTGCAGGCCGATCATGAGGACCATCGTCTGGACCTATCAAGCTAGTCAATCCCGGGAGCATGACAGTTTCGCTCCCCTCGGGCATCTGCACGGCAAATGGATCGAGGATCCGCAGGAAAAGCTGCGCCTGCTGGTGGCGCCGCAGCAGCAGATTGAATTTGCCGCCAAGGGAGAGAGCGTCTGGCTCCGCTTCAAGAAGGGCGATTGGCCGATGCCTGCGGATGATCTCGAGTTGAAGCACGGCGTGATTCTGTTGCACCATGATAAGAGCATGATCCGCGGTTATGAACTGATCCCGCAGGCGGTCAACGTGCTGGATTATAGCTCCAGCGATGCCTCGCGCTACCGGGAGATGCTGCAAGACGTCAAAGATATCCGCTCCCGGGAATCCTTGGTGCAAATCGCCGGGAAGTGGATCGGCGTTTATGCCGAAGCCGGTAAGCATTATATGTTGCGCCAGGTGCGCCATACCGCACTGAACCTGTTTCTGACCCTGTGCATCGACATCAGAAGCATCCAGAACTTGTGGCATAAACGAGAATCCAGCCGATTGAAAAAATTGCTGGATCAACTCGCCCAATCGTGGCAGGTGCCGCTCTCTTTTTCCCGGTCGCCTTACGCCCAGCTCATCCGGTTCTGGTATGTTCTGGCCGGGCAAAAAGTGCATTGGGAAAAAATCGGATTAACCCCACCGGCAGATGTGTTCCTGCCGCGGGAAAAATGGTACAAGCCGGAAAAAGACCTCTATTCCTGGCTGCTGGCTTATCGGGGTCATGCAATGCCTCCCGAGGAAGGCGCCTGGGAGCAGCTCGTCGATCTTTCCGGGCTGGTTCAGGTCGGCGAAAAATTTACGAAAAAGAAAACCTCCTGCATCGCCAATTTTGTCGGGGCGCTGGAACTGCTGGTCAAGAGCCCGGATCCGCATATCTGGCTGCGGGATCTGGATGCGCTTGCCGGGCGGAAGCACAAAGGCACGCCGCTGACCTTCCTGTGGTACCTCCTGGCCCTGGCGGAAACCAACCAAATCCCGGTTGCCGCACTTCAGAAAAAAAAGTTCTCCTACGACCATTTACATCAGGAGCTTGCCCGGTTGACCGGTATGAATTCCGGAATTGTGATAGATGACTTTTGGGGATGGGTCAATGCCTTAAATGCGATGTTTGATGAGTTGCATCAAGCCATATAAAAGGGGAGCTTATGAGCAGAACGGTCTTGCTGATCAGTTACGAACCGCTGGTACATCGTTTGAAAGAACATATAGAACGCCAGTACCAAAAGACGGTCGATTATCTATTGCTGCCCCGGTCTTTTTTTGATGAAGCGCCGCGTTATAAAATCGACGAGTATGTCCGTTATTATGAAGAAATTTGCCGTTATCTGGAGGGGGTGAGCCCCACTTCGTTGAGAAATTTTATGGTGATCGTCACCTCCTGGGTGAATTTTCAGAACTTTGAGGATTGGAACCCCCTGCTGCATTATGAGGAAAACCGGGAGCGGCATTATCCGCCGGAAGTTCTCTTGAGCTGGCTGGTGCTGACATACCCGGAAATACGCTGGATTTTTCTGAACCATGCGTTTTCCCGGCACAAGGGGGGGCGCTTCAAGCTGCATAGCCTTCCGCCTGATATGGACCTGACGGACATTTTCCAACCAACCAGTTGTATACCGCTGTTCGACCCCTGCGGTTTGCGGAATGCGATCCGGGAAAATATCGTTTCCCGGCTGCAGCACGATGGTCGGGCCGCCACAGCGGAAATCCCCCGGCGAAAGTTGTTCGCCGCCGCGATCGATGAAGAAGTAAATTACGCTTATATGAATGCTTATACCGCATACCGCTTCGGATATCGCGCCTGGGCGATCAACACCTGGCAAATGCTCCATTCCGTTTTCGGGCACCCCGGGAAAAAATTTGCGGTGGTTTTTGAGGATCTCTACCTGAATTTTCCGGATAAACCGCACCAATCCAGCTTTCCCGAGACCCAAACGGAGGATAATGATGCAACCGACCAGGAAATCCGTCTATCCAATCTGACCAGACGCGATACCCTCCTGCCGGCTTTCCAGAATGTGCAGCACCGGGTATTGGTGACAGTCGGCCCCCGCGCCAGGGAGCAGGAAGGCGACATCTGGAATAACAATATGACCTATTTGAAATCGCTGAAAGGAAAAAGCAGAATACTGTTCAAGCCGTTCGCCGGCATTTTTGATCTCTGGAAAGGCGCCGGCCTGTTTGAACGGGAGCGGAAGGGATGGCATTTCTTCCGGAAGAAGCCCCGGCAGGCGGATGATTTTGACTGGCCGCCCAGCCGCAGCGATCGCCGGGAAGGGAGCGACCCCCATAGTGCGCCGGGTAAACTGCTGATTATTGCCCAGCGCCTGATCAAACGGGCGGTGAAAATTCTTCATGAGACCGAAACCGTGCCCGACGCCATCCACGCCGCAGTGCTGGCGCTGGAGGCGAAAGAACTGCTGGCCAGCCGTACCCCGACCACCGCGATGGAAGCGCTGGCGGTTCAGCATCAGGCGGAAATCAGTGCCGAGAGTATGTTCTATGGTATCGAGTATAACCTGAATGTGAAAGATCGCTTCCGGGATATTGCCCGGGAAGTGGCTTCGATCGGTTATTGGTTCAGACCGGCGTCCTATAAAAAATCCACCATCAATGCCCGACTGACGATCGTGGAAAGCCTGGCGAACAGATTCCGGGAACTGAACCAGTTTGAGGAGGAGCATTATTGCCTGGCCGAGGCCCGCCGCTTGCGCTTTGATTTCTGGCTGCGCCAGAAATGGTACCATCGCCCGGCCTGGCCCTTTGTGAAGTATACCGATTTCCTGCTGCGTTCTCTGTGGAACTTGTTTGCGGCAGTCGTCTTATGGCTGATTGTTTTTGCCGGAGTCTATTGTTGGGGTAAACATGGCATTGCAGGCTTCGATAATATCTATAACGCATTTACAGAATCCACCGCGTTTTTCTTTACTCTGGAACAAGTATCTGAGCCGGGTGAAGCGCTCCTGTTTGGTTCAAAGAATTATTGGAACCTATTATTGGCTGTCCAAGGGTTGGTTTCTTTTTCGACCCTGGGATTGTTTTTGACCCACTTTTATATGATCATCTCTCGAAAATAAGCTGCTTACCCTTCCCGGATCAACTGCAGCAAATCCTCCGCCGAGATCCGGCCACCGAGGTCGCTGCCTTCCAGCAGACTGTCGGCCAGATCGCGCTTACGAGCGTGGAGCTGTACGATCTTTTCCTCGATGGTGTTCTCGGTCACCAGGCGGTAGATGGTCACCGGCCGCTGCTGCCCGATGCGGTGGGTGCGGTCTGAGGCCTGGTCTTCTACCGCCGGATTCCACCAGGGATCGAGGTGAATTACGTAATCCGCGGCGGTGAGATTGAGTCCGGTACCGCCGGCCTTGAGACTGATGAGGAACAGCTCGCCTTCCCCGCCCTGAAAGGCGTCAACCCGCCGCTGGCGTTCCTTGATCGGGGTGCTGCCGTCTAAATACTGGTAGGTGATGCCCTTGCTTTCCACGAATTCCCGCACGATCGCCAGGTGATCGACAAACTGGCTGAACACCAGCGCCTTGTGGCGGCTCTCCAGCAGTTCGTCGACGATCTCTCCCAGCAGATTCAGCTTAGCGCTTTCCAGCGGGCTTTCTTTCAGCACCAGGCGGGGATGGCAGCAGGCCCGGCGCAGGCGCATGATCTCGGCCAGGATCTGCAGATGCTTCTCCCCGGCAGCGGCGGCGCTGCCGTCGAGCTTCTCCAGCGCCCGTTGGCGCAGCGCTTCGTAAAAGGCCGCTTCTTCCGCCGAGAGTTCCACGCTGAGGGTGATCTCGGTCTTGGGGGGCAGCTCCTCCAGAACCTCGGTTTTGATGCGGCGCAGGATAAAGGGCTGGATCAGTTTCTTCAGACGCTTACGTGCTTCGTTGTCCTGGTACTTTTCGATCGGCAGGGCGTATTTTTCGTTGAAGCGCTCCCGGGAGCCGAGCAGTCCGGGATTGATGAAGCGGAAAAGGTTCCAAAACTCTCCGAGATGGTTCTCGATCGGGGTGCCGGTGGTGATCAGCTTGAAGTCGCCCTGCAGCTTCATGGCGGTCTTGGAACGTTGGGTGGCGGCGTTCTTGATCGCCTGCGCCTCGTCGAGCACGATGGTGGTCCAGCGCAGGCCGCTTAGCAATTCCGTTTCCTGGGGCAGCAGTCCGTAGCTGCATACCAGCAGGTCGAAGGGCTTAAGGCCTTCGATCAGTTCCTCCCGCTTTTGCCCCCCGAACAACAGCGGATTGAGGGTGGGGGCAAAGCGCTGGGTTTCCCGGATCCAGTTGGTGGTCACCGAGGCCGGCGCTACCACCAGGGTGGGCCCGGCCTTGGCGCGGTCGAGAATAATCGCCAGGGCCTGGAGGGTTTTGCCCAGGCCCATATCGTCGGCCAGGCAGGCACCCACTCCCCAGTGGGCCAACTGGGCCAGCCACCGGAAACCCTTCAACTGGTAGTCGCGCAACTCCGCCTGCAGGGTGGAGGGAAGCTGCGGCTGAAAATCGTCCCGGGCCTTGAGCCGTTTGACCAGGCGTTTCCAGTGACGGTCGACCTGCACCTCACCGGCGCTGTCGGTAAAATCCTGCAAGGCCAGCGAGGCCAGGGGATGGAAGCGCAGCCCGTTTTTTACCGGCTCGGAATAGGCGTTCAATTCCTGGATGCGCTTGCGCAGCGTCTCGGTGATGGCAATGAACTGCCCGGCTTCGATCTCGACAAAACGTCCCGGGGTCGCTTCGATCAGTTCCATCAGCTTGCGGAGATCCAGCACCAGCTTTTCATCCAGCTTCAGTTCGCCGGAGAGGGCGAACCAGTCGTTATCCTGCTGAATGCGCAGCGAAAGCTGCTCGAAGGAGGCGCGGTGGCTGATCTGCAGCTTCTGGCCTTCCGGCCATTCCAGGGTGATCTGCTCCTGGATCTCCTCCAGTTCCAGCAGGGCTTGCAGGCAGCTTTCCGGATCGGTCAGCATCCATTCCCCGCTGCCGTCGGCGCTGTTGTGCAGGCTGGGGCAGGCTTCAATTACCCGCCGGGCCTGCGCCGCTTCCGCAGCCAGATCGCGGCGGGTCTGCACCCGCCGGCCCTCGATCTCGGCGAAGATGTTCTCTCCCCCGGCGCCGGGGCGGAAGTAAGGCCCGGCGCTGGCAAAAGGTCTGACGAAGGTCTCCAGCCGGAATCCATCGCCTACCGGCAGCAGGTGGATGTGAATGCGCGCATCGGCATCCACTGCCGGGATCGCGGTTTCGCTGCCCTCGATGGCGGAATGCACCGTCACCAGGGAGGAGAGCCGGGCGATCACCTGCTGAAGCATCTCCCGGGCGTGAGCCGGGATGCGGATCGCTTTGTTGCCCAGAGAGTCGGCGATCTGCTTGTGCTGCTCGGTAATCTCGAGCAATGAGTAGCGGGTCGGCCCTACCTTGACGATCCGCACGCCGCTCTCCTGAATCGGCACGGAAAATTTGATCTCGTAGCCCTGCCCGCTGCGCTCTACCAGCAATTGGGGCGATTCCTTGACCAGCTCCACCGGGGTGTTCGGGGACCAGGCTGAAAACAGCAGCGGGTGACCGACCATCGCCAGGAGGGTTTTTTCAGTATCGAAATAAAGATTTTCCCGGCCGTAATAATAATACTCTACCCGGATGGTCTCGGCAATGCTGCGGTCTTGCGGGGTCATGCAGGCCAGTTCCCCCGACTTCAGGCGCTTGAGGGCGACCTGCCGCCCGGAGGTCCAGCCGCCGGATTTGGTGCGGCGCTGCTCCTTCGGTTGAAAATAATAGTTGCTGTTGTCGAAATTCACTTCCCAGATCAGGCGGGTTTCCTTTTCCGCCGGTTTGGCGCGCTTTTCTTTGCCGCCCAGCAGGGTCAGGGCTTTCAGGCAGCGTTCCCACTCCTCCTCCGGACGGATGAGCGTGGTGAGGCTATTCGCGCTCAGTGCGGCCATGGTTTCCTCATGATAGCGCCGGTATTCCGCCGGCTGATGCGGGATCGCGGCCAGCAGACCGGCCAGTTCCGCGGCGATCCAGCGGTAGCCGTTCTTCCGGGCCTTTTCATATAAGGCGGTCAACTGGGAAGTGCGGTCTTTTAATGATTGCGGAGAAATCCAATACGTTGCCAGGGATGAAACCAGGTAGGATGGGGCAATTGGATGATGGCCGGGCACGCCCGCCAGGAGGGCTCGCGCTTCTACCATTTTATTTTGCCGGGCGAAAGCCAGCGCTTTTAAGGATAGATAGCCTTCAAGGTACTCGTTGCCATCCTTTTCCGTCTGGTTGACGATCTGCAGCACTTCCGGAACTGCGGCCACATCGCGCAGCCGAAACAGGGCCAGGGGGTAAAACAGGCCGCTGAAGTGATAGAAATAGGGAATGTTTTTCCGTTTACGCGTGCTCGTTTTGAGGAGCGCCCTCCCTTTTTCGTAATGTTTCGCTGCCGTCGTGTATTCCCCGCGCAGCAAGGCGATCCATCCTTTCCTGACCCAGGCGTAACTGACATCGAGGTCTTTCTCTAGGATGGCCGCCGCTTCATCCAGTTCTCCCCGCAGCACCAGCGTGGTTGTCAATAGATCGCGCAGCAGCGGGCCGTTGCGCGGCTCGTCGAGCTCGCGGAAACTGTCCAGATGTTCGAGGTAGTCGTCCAGCGGATTGAGCTGATGAATATCGGCGTAGACAAAAATATCCAGCGCCGCAGCCTGTATCACCGTCGGCAGTCGGCTGAACCATGAGAGATCAAAAGGCTCCCGGCAGGTCGTATGGTAAAGTTCAAAAGACATTAACTGTTGACGGAAATGTTTCAGGCCAATCTGAATGTGCTCATTCAGCTTTTCCACATCGCGGGCCAGGATGGCCAGGCGCAACTGGCGCACGCAGCGCCGGAAATTCTCCGGGTAGTTAAAATAGCTGGCATGACGATACCGGAACAGCGGCAGCTCCTGCTCGATCGCCTTCACCAGCGTCGGGAAAAATTTTTCGTCTGCAGCTTCCCGGCTAACGATGTTGAGCAGCGGGCGGGTGCATTCAAGCTTTTGTCCCGGGGTAACCAGGTCCAATCCCTGAAGCTTCTGTACCAGCACGCCGAGGTCCCGGAAAGTCAGCGATTTTCCCCCGGGACCGGTGAGAAAGATACTGCCGCTCAGGCACTTGTTCAATTCGGTGCGGTTGACCGGTTCATAGATCAGGGCCAGCGCCTGGAGCACGGTTTTTTCGGAAGGCTGGAGATGTTGATAGCGGTTGAGTAATTCTTGCTGTCGTTTGGAGAGATGGGGCATAGATGGGTATCCTGACGTGGCGATGTTTTATCGTATTTGAGATCATCCAATCAATCAGAACAAAATATAAGCGATTGTTGGCAGATGGTCAATATTTTACATCAGCAAACAGTTCCCGTTGAAAGGAATCCAGAATGATTTCGACCTCGAAGCCGTTTTCACGCATCAGATCGAGCCAGGTCTCGCGGGGAAATAGCCCGACAGTTTTTTGATTATCGGAAAAAAAATGACTATATTCAAAACAGATATTTGCGACAGCAAAAATCACGGTTTAACTGCCTCAGAGCGCATATCAATCATTCTTTGTCAGATCTTTATCAAAGGTGGGATTTATGGAACAGGCAACAGTATCGGCGGGCGCTGGCCGCGCTCCCCGGAAACCCTATCAGCGGGTGCTGCTGGTCATCATCATTCTCTTAGTGATCGTGGGGGTGATTTACCTCTTGCGCAATACCGCCGCCGGTAAGAATCTGTGGGTGATGCTTTCCTCGGCCTACGCGGCATTCTTGATATTGCTGCGCAAGCTGAAAGGCTTCTTCCTGGGAGGCGAACCGGATTCGATTGCCGAACTGCAGGACCGGCTGGATGAGGTAAACCGGGTTGAAAAAGAGCTGATCGACACCCTGATGAAGGAGCGCCAGGTGTTCAAAGACCGGCTGGCCCGGCTGGAGGGGGAGGGCGCGCAGATCGACGCTCAAATTGCCGCCCAGCAAGCGGTGCTGGAAAATTATAGCGATGCGGAACGCTGGGAAGCTAATGTCTGGCAGCAGATGAGCCCGGAAGCGAAGGAAGCCCTGACCCGGGACGCGGTGGGCCGGCAAGGTTCCCTGGAAGATTTTTATTATGATATGTAATGCCGAATTAAAAAAGGGTATATGAGTGGATGGGTTAACTGAAACTAATACGGTTCACTTTGACCATAAACCCATTCACCCATCCACCCATATACAAAAAAGGGAGATCCGGTTTGAAATATTGTTTTGCAGTCGTGTTTAGCCTGTGTCTGAGCATGGGCCTGTGGGGTCAAAAAACCGTGTCGTTAAATGCGGACAGCACCTTGTCGACATTTTATGCTTTCAACCGGGGAATGAAGATTGAATTCTTCAATACCGCGAGGGATGACCGGCCCCGGGGCGGGTTTATTGTCGGCGATTCCCTGATTTACATGATCGGTGAAAAGTCTTTTCACATGGCCTTGTTCAATCTGGATAAAGTGAAACAATTGGAACTGCAAAGCGAATTGTTCTCGCGGAAAATCATAAACCTGGAAGAACAAAACACGCTGTTGCGGGAACAAATCGGCGCCGAACAGAAAGCATTCCAGCAGCTCCAGCTGCTCTCGGAAGAAAAAAGCAACATTTCTCAGGATGCCATCGACCGGCTCCACACCTTCCGGCGCAAGGGGATCTTTTATTCCGCGCTGCTGGGACTGGTCGGAGGGGCGCTGTGGATCCGGGAGGGAGACGGCGTTCCGCTGCAAATCGGTAAACCGCTGGCGATTGCCGCCGGCGCGGTGTATCTCAGTTTTAATATTTTCAATTAACCGATACGGAAGGATCAAGCTATGCGTATCCTGTTATTATGGCTTTTATTACCGCTGGGATTGTTCTCGCAATCGGGGAATCTGGATGATTTTGCCCTGCCGCCGCGCCAGTCACCGACACCGCGCCCCAACCAGACGTCCGCGCAGTTGCAGGATGAGAAAGCAAAGAACCAGCGCCTGGAGGCGGTCAATCAGCAACTGGCGGCCGAACTGCAAGCGGCCAACCAGCGCAGCGATTCCCTCCTGAAAGCGCAAGCCGGGGGGCAGCAGGAATGGGATCTCTGGAATGAGCAGAACAAGGAGAAATATACCCGCAAAGTAGAGTCGACCTACTGGATGCTGCTGCTCTGGCTGGTCGGCAGTTTTGCCCTGATCCTGTTCGGGCTCTATTATTTCAATTTTACCGCCGGGCTGGGCCGCAAGAAATATCATGAGCTGATGCGCCTGATCGATGAAGACGACACCATCCCATTTGACGAAAAAGCCAACCGTTATCCCCAGAATCCCCACCGGGAAGAGACCCTGGGCCTGCCCAAGGGGACCGTGCGCGGATTCCTGACCATTACCCTGCTGATTGCCAACTGCCTGATTCTCTATATTATCCATTACGCCCCTCCTTCGGCGCTGTATGAAGGGCGGTTGGAATACATCAAGACCGCTTTTCTGATGATGATCGCATTTTATTTCGGATCTAAGGCAGTCGATGCCCTGCAGGTCCGCGAGGAGACCCGGCGCACCCTGGGTGCGGATGCCGGCGCCGGCGCGGGTTCGCAAGCGGCCCAACCTTCACCGGCCCGCCCGGTTAGCCGGGCCCTCCCTGAACTGCTGCCGGTCACCTCTCCCCTGAGAGTGTCCGAACCGCCCGACAGCAAAGTATTGAAATCCGCCGGTGATACCCCGGACAACACCCGGCCCAGTCGCGAGAAATGCCTCTCCCTGACCGCATATTTCGAAACCGGGAAGAAATTTGCCGAGGCCTGCGGCATCGTTTCGGGGAATTTTGACGGCATGGGCATCAGCTTCGGCTGCCTGCAGTGGAATCTGGGCCAGGGGTCCCTGCAGCCGATCCTGCAGGCCTATTTTGATCATAGCGGCGATGATTGGCGCAATGATTTGAACCTGAAGCAACTCCACCAGGTGCTGCAGATGCCCCGCCCCTCGCAACTGGATTGGGCCAAGAGTATTCAAGAACAGAAAGGGAAAACCTATACCCTCTTCCCGGAATGGCAGGAAACCTTCCGGTATCTGGGTGAGAAAACCCGGCAGTTTCAGTTGAATGCCGCCGGAAAACTTTTTGATGTCGCGGAAGGGTGGTGCCAGGATTATGGCCTGACCAGCGAGCGCGCCCTGGCGTTGATGTTTGACATCCGGGTGCAAAACGGCCTGCTTTACAAGGGCAGAGTGCGGGAAAAGGTGCGCCAGCGGATCGAAAATGCCGGTAATCCTGATGAAGCTTCCAAACTGGTCATCATTGCCGAGGAACGCGCCAACCTCAGCATCGCAACCTGGCGCCCGGTGGTGCTGGCACGGAAACTAACCATTGCCCGGGGCCGGGGCAAGGTGTACGGCGCGATGGTCGATCTGGATGATTTTGGGATTACGATGAACGATTATGCATAGTAGCAGTAGAAATAGATGTGGATAAGGATATGATATCATGACCGAACCGATTACGGCATTGCTGG
The DNA here is from genome assembly GCA_020635015.1 of Calditrichia bacterium. Taxonomy (GTDB): domain Bacteria; phylum Calditrichota; class Calditrichia; order RBG-13-44-9; family J075; genus JACKAP01. The sequence continues at coordinate 242,651 of JACKAP010000009.1, forward strand.
TTTCGATCCTCGGCGTGTTTGCCTTCTGGGCGCTGTTCCGGCCGGTGAAAGGTCTGTTCTGGCGCTGGCAGCGGGCGTTCCGCTATACCGAGCGGATGCTGATCGAAGATGCCCTCAAACATCTGCATGATTGTGAATACAACAAACTGCCCTGCACCCTGCAGAGTCTCGGCGGGGCACTCTCAATCAGCGGGGATCAGGCGGCCCGGCTGGCGGATCATTTGCAGTCGCTGGAGTTGATCCAATCCGGGGGTAAGGAACTGCAACTGAGCGAGGATGGGCGTTCCTACGCCCTGCGGATCATCCGGGTACACCGGCTATGGGAGCGCCACCTGGCCGATAGAACCGGTATCCCGGAACCGGAATGGCACCAGTCGGCGGAAGATCAGGAACACCGCCTGAGTATCCAGGAAGCCGACCACCTCGCTTCCCAGATGGGCTATCCCCGCTTCGACCCCCACGGCGATCCGATCCCGACTGCTTCCGGAGAACTTCCTCCGCTGAAGGGGATTCCCTTAAATGAGCTGCCCGAAGGCGCTTTTGGCGAAATCGTGCATGTGGAAGATGAGCCGGCGGCGGTTTATGCCCAACTGGTTGCCCTGGGGATATATCCCGGGATGCGGGTGCAGATGCTTGATGTTGCCCCGCAGCGGATCAGCTTTGCCGTTGAGGGCGAGGAAATACTGCTGGCGCCGCTGTTTGCTGCCAATATCAACGTGCAGCCGTTTAGCGAAATGCTGCCGGCGCCCGGCGCCCAGGCAACCCTGGCGCAGCTCCGGCCGGGAGAGATCGGCCGGGTGACCGGTATCTCCAAAGCCTGCCGGGCCTATCAGCGCCGCCGATTGATGGACCTGGGGATCATTCCCGGCACCATGATCACCGCAGAGCTGCGCAGCGCCGCCGGCGATCCGGTGGCGTACCGGATCCGCGGCGCGGTCATCGCCCTTCGTAAAGAACAATCCAGCCTGGTCTATATCGCCCGAGGTAATGATGAATCCCACTAAACCCGCTCCCAGCTGCGAAAGCTGCCCGGTGCACCATGCCGGGAACCTTACCAAACTGGGCATCCGGATGGATAATTACGACTTCCTGATCGCCCTGGCCGGGAATCCCAACACCGGCAAGAGTACCGTTTTCAATAACCTGACCGGCCTGCGCCAGCATACCGGCAACTGGCCGGGCAAGACCGTCACCCGGGCCGAAGGTGGGTTCCTTTATGGGGATAACCGCTATAAAATTGTCGATCTGCCGGGAACCTATTCCTTGCTTTCTACCAGCAGTGATGAGGAGATCGCGCGGAATTTTATCCTCTTCGGGCGCCCGGACGTGACGGTGATTGTGGCCGACGCCACCCGCCTGGAGCGCAATCTCAACCTGGTGCTGCAGATCCTGGAGATCACCGACCGGGCGGTGTTGTGCCTGAACCTGATCGATGAAGCCCGCCGGCATGGCATCAGCATCGATACGCGTATTTTGGCAAAGGAGCTGGGGGTGCCGGTGATCCCTGCCGCCGCCCGCCAGAACGAAGGGATGACGGAACTGCTGGCAGAGATAGAAGCGGTTGCCAGCGGTCAAACGGTCTGTCAACCGCGGCGGGCGCAGAACGAACCGCCGGCGCTGAAGAGAGCGCTGAAAACCCTGGTGAAAAAGCTGGAGCACGAATTTCCCGGCCTCTCCAATGCCCGCTGGGTGGCGCTGCGCCTGCTGGAAGGCGATCCGCTGATCGTCGAAGCCGTGCGCAGCGGAGAATTGCGTGATCTGGGTAAATCCCCGGCGATTTCGAACCCGGTACGGGAATAAATACATTGGGTATTAAACGGATATCTCCATGGAAGAACAAAATAACAACGGCCGGGAAGCGATCCTGAGCGCCGCCAATGCCTTGCGTTGGGAAGTGGGGAATGATCTGCACACCAGCGTGGTGGAAACGATCTACCAGGATGCCGCCCGCATCGCCGAGCGGGCGGTGGTGTCTGAGGAAAAGCCGAAGCGCTTTGATTGGGACCGTACCCTGGACCGGTTGCTGACCCACCGCATGACCGGATTTCCGATCATGCTGTTGGTTCTGACGGTGGTCTTCTGGTTGACCATCTCCGGGGCGAACATGCCCTCGGCGCTGATCGCTGAACTGCTGATCGGCATCATCTATCCGGCGCTGAAAACATTTTCTGCCCAAATGGGGGTTCCCTGGTGGATCAGCGGAGTGGTCATCGACGGCATGTACCTCGCCATGGCCTGGGTGGTCAGCGTGATGCTCCCCCCAATGGCGATCTTCTTTCCGCT